>NZ_JRYB01000001.1:1967500-5969261 GCF_001866515.1 Massilia timonae | reverse complement strand
AAGCGCTCCATGACGCTGGATACCAAGCGGCCCGACGGCAAGAAGGTGCTCGAAACGCTGATCAGGCAATGCGACGTGCTGGTCGAAAACTTCGCGCCGGGCGCGCTGGATCGGATGGGCTTCAGCTGGGAACGTATCCAGGAACTCAATCCGCGCATGATCGTGGCCTCGGTCAAGGGTTTCGGCCCCGGCCCTACGAGCACTGCAAAGGTCTACGAAAACGTCGCCCAGTGCACCGGCGGCGCCGCGGCCACCACCGGTTTCGACGATGGCCCGCCGATGGTCAGCGGCGCCCAGATCGGCGACAGCGGCAGCGGGCCTGCACCTGGCGCTGGGCATCGTGACGCGCTCTACCAGCGCAACACCACGGGACGCGGCCAACGGGTGCTCACCGCGATGCAGGACGCCGTGCTGAACCTGTGCCGGGTCAAGTTGCGCGACCAGCAGCGTCTCGAGCGCAACGGCGTCATGGAAGAGTATCCGCAGTTCGCGGAGGGCCGCTTCGGCGAGTCCGTCCCACGCGCGGGCAATGCCTCGGGCGGCGGCCAACCCGGCTGGATCCTCAAGTGCAAGGGCTGGGAGAGCGATCCGAACGCGTACATCTACTTCATTGCGCAGGCCCAGGTCTGGCCTTCGGTCTGCAAGCTGATCGGGCGCGAGGAGTGGATCCTTGATCCCGATTACGCGACGCCGAAGGCGCGCCTGCCGCGCCTGATGGCGATCTTCGCCGCCGTCGAAGAGTGGAGCACCACGCTGACCAAGTTCGAAGCGATGGATATCCTCAACAAATACGATATCCCATGCGGGCCGATCCTCTCGATGAAGGAAATCGCCGAAGATCCGTCACTGCGCGCCACCGGCACGATCGTCGAGGTCGATCATCCCGAGCGTGGTTCCTATCTCACGGTGGGCAACCCGATCAAGCTGTCCGACAGCCCGACCGAGGTGCGCCGCTCGCCGCTGCTGGGTGAGCATACCGACGAATTGCTGTCCGAGCTCGGCTACTCTCCCGAGCAGATCGCGATGCTGCGCGAAGAGCGGGTGATCTAGGGCCGCGTCGTTACCGGAGGCGCCGCTACCGGACGTACCCCTGCTGGCCGTGTCCAGTACCCGGGCTGGGCGTAGACCGCCTTGAGGGTGTCGATGAATGACCGCACCCGCGCCGGCAGGTGGCGCTGCTGCATGTAGACCGCCATGATGTCGTAGTCGGGCAGGGCGAACTCGTCGAGCACCGTGACCAGTTCGCCGGCCGCCAGCTGCGCCTGGATTTCCCAGGTCGAACGCCAGGCCAGCCCCAGTCCTTCGCTGGCCCAGCGGTGCAGCAATTCGCCGTCGTTGCAATCGAGGTTGCCGTTGACCTTGATGGTCACCGGCTTGCCCTCCTTCTGGAAGTACCAGCCGCGCTGCTGCCCGCCCTGCAGGTTGAAGGCCAGGCAGTTGTGCTGCGCCAGCTCCTCCAGCGTGCGCGGGACGCCGCAGCGCGCGAAATAGTCCGGGGTGCCGCACACCACGCGCCGGTTGGTTGCCAGCCGCACCGCGACGAAACTCGGATCGAGCACGCCGCCGATCCTGATCCCCAGCTCATAGCCTTCGCGCACCAGGTCGACCACGTGGTCGGTGAGGTTGAACGAGATCTGCACGTTCGGATTGGCGGCCAGGTAGGCCGGGGCGTGCGGGGCCACGTGCAGCCGCCCGAACGCCGCCGGCGCCGAGACGATCAGGTGCCCGCTGGCCTGGTCGCGGCCTTCGGACACGATGGTCTCGGCCAGGTCGATGTCCGCCAGCAGCCTGCGGCAATGCTCGAGGAACACCGACCCCGATTCGGTCAGCGTCAGGTGGCGGGTGGTGCGGTGCAGCAGCTTGACGCCCAGGCGGCGTTCGAGCGCGTCGATGCGCCGCCCCAGCATGACCGGCGTGATGTTCTGCCCCAGCGCGGCGCGCGCCAGGCTGCCCTTGTCGACCGCGTCGACGAAGGCCCACATCTGTTTGACCTTGTCCATGCCTGCAGTATTCCATACTCCAGGGATCGAATACACCTACTTTTTGTGTTCTTATCAGCAGCGCCGCGACGCTCTAGCATACGCTCATCGCAATCGTGCGGTGATGAACCTGGAGAGCGCAATGGCAAAGATGACAGCCGCGGAGGCAGCGGTCCTGGTGATGGAAAAAGAAGGCATCGAGGTCGCCTTCGGCGTGCCCGGCGCCGCGATCAATCCCTTCTACGCCGCGCTGCGCAAGCGCGACAGCATCCGCCACTACCTGGCGCGCCACGTCGAAGGCGCCTCGCACATGGCCGAGGGCTATACCCGGGCGAAGGCCGGCAACCTGGGCGTGTGCATCGGCACCTCCGGGCCGGCCGGCACCGACATGATCACGGGCCTGTATTCGGCGCAAGCCGATTCGATACCTATTCTTTGCATTACCGGCCAGGCGCCGCGCGCCCGCCTGTACAAGGAAGACTTCCAGGCGGTCGACATCGAGTCGATCGCCAGGCCGGTGACCAAGTGGGCGGTCACGGTGCGCGAGCCGGCGCTGGTGCCGCGCGTCTTCCAGCAAGCCTTCCACCTGATGCGCTCGGGCCGGCCCGGCCCGGTGCTGATCGACCTGCCGATCGACGTGCAGATGGCGCAGATCGAGTTCGACGGCGACACCTATGCGCCGCTGGCGCTGCACAAGCCGCAGGCCACCCGCGCCCAGGTCGAGAAGGCGCTCGACATGCTGAACGCGGCGCGCCGCCCCCTGATCACCGCCGGCGGCGGCATCATCAATGCCGACGCGTCGGCGCTGCTGGTGGAGTTCGCGGAGATCACCGGCGTGCCGGTCATCCCGACCCTGATGGGATGGGGCGCGATTCCCGACGACCATCCGCAGATGGCGGGCATGGCCGGCCTGCAGACCAGCCACCGCTACGGCAATGCGACCTTGCTGGCCTCCGACTTCGTGATGGGCATCGGCAACCGCTGGGCCAACCGCCATACCGGCGGCATCGAGGTGTTCACCAAGGACCGCACGTTCGTGCACATCGATATCGAACCGACCCAGATCGGGCGCGTGTTCGGGCCGGATCTCGGCATCGTGTCCGACGCCAGGGCCGCGCTCGAACTGCTGGTGGAGGTGGCGCGCGAGTGGCGCGCGAGCGGCCGCCTGCAAGACCGCAGCGCATGGCTCGAGGAATGCCAGGAGCGCAAGCGCACCATGCTGCGCAAGAGCGACTTCGACACCGTGCCGGTCAACCCCTTGCGCGTCTACCACGAGATGAACGCCTACTTCGGACGCGAGGTGCGCTACGTGGCCAGCATCGGCCTGTCGCAGATCGCCGCCGCCCAGTTCCTGCACGTGCACCACCCGCGCCACTGGATCAACTGCGGCCAGGCCGGCCCGCTGGGCTGGACCATCCCGGCGGCGCTCGGCGTGCGCGTGGCCGACCCCGACGCCGACATCGTCGCCATCTCGGGCGACTACGATTTCCAGTTCCTGATCGAGGAACTGGCGGTGGCCGCACAGTTCAAGCTGCCCTACATCCACGTACTGGTGAACAACGCCTACCTCGGCCTGATCCGCCAGGCCCAGCGCGGCTTCGAGATGGATTACTGCGTCCAGCTGGCGTTCGAGAACGTCAACGCGCCCGAACTGGAAGGGTATGGCGTCGATCACGTCGCCGTGGTCGAGGGCCTGGGCTGCAAGGCGCTCAGGGTGTTCCGGCCGGACGACATCATCCCCGCCTTCGAACGTGCGCGCGCGCTGATGCAGCAGTACAGTGTGCCGGTGGTGGTCGAGATCATCCTCGAGCGCGTCACCAATATCGCGATGGGCACCGAGATCGATGCGCTCAACGAGTTCAATGAAGTCCTGGACGTCAAATAAGCCAGCACGGGAGACCGAGATGAGGAGACCGCAATGACCAGACTTGCCGCCAACCTGACCATGCTGTTCAACGAAGTCGACTTCCTCGACCGCTTCGAGCACGCCGCCAGGGCGGGCTTTCGCGGCGTCGAATTCCTGTTCCCGTACGCCTACCGGGTCGAAGACATCGCCGCCCGGCTCGACGCACACCGCCTCGAACTGGTGCTGCACAACCTGCCGGCCGGGGACTGGGCCGCGGGCGAGCGCGGCATCGCCTGCCATCCGGGACGCGTGACGGAATTCCAGGACGGCGTGGGCGCAGCGATCGACTATGCCAAGGCGCTGGGCGTCAGGCAGCTCAACTGCCTGGCGGGCATCGTGCCGCCCGGCGTCGCGCTCGAAGAAGCCTATCTCACGCTGGTGTCGAACCTCGAATTCGCCGCCGGCCAGCTGAAACGCGAGGGGATCCGCCTGCTGGTCGAACCGATCAACACCTTCGACATCCCGGGATTCTTCCTGCACGGCACGCGCCAGGCGCTTGAGCTCATCGGCGCGACCGGCTCCGACAATCTGTTCCTGCAGTACGACATCTATCACATGCAGCGCATGGAGGGCGAGCTGGCGGCGACGATCAAGGCCAACCTCGGCCTGATCCGCCACATCCAGCTGGCCGACAATCCGGGCCGCTTCGAGCCGGGCACGGGCGAGATCAATTACCGCTACCTGCTCGGCATGCTCGACGAGATCGGCTATGACGGCTGGGTCGGCTGCGAGTACAAGCCCCGGGCCGGCACCGCGCAGGGCCTGCACTGGATCGGCGAGCACGGCCTGCAGGCATAGGGTATCGCACACCATCACACTGGAGACCATCATGACGAAAGTAGGATTCATCGGCCTGGGCATCATGGGCGGCCCCATGGCCGCCAAGCTGCAGGAGGGCGGCTGCAAGCTGTACCTGCACGACCTGAAAAATCCGCCGCTGGCCCTGATCGAGGGCGGCGCCACCGTCTGCACCAACGCCACCGAGGTGGCCAAGCGCGCCGACATCATCATCGTGATGGTGCCCGACACCCCGCACGTCGAAGAAGTGCTGTTCGGCGCCGACGGCGTGGCCGCGGGCCTCACGCCGGGCAAGATCGTGATCGACATGAGTTCGATCTCGCCGATGGCCACCAAGGAGTTCGCCAAGAAGATCAACAAGCGCCAGTGCGACTACCTCGACGCGCCGGTGTCGGGCGGCGAGGTGGGGGCGCGCGCCGCGACGCTCACCATCATGGTGGGCGGCGCGCAAGAGGCGTTCGACCGCGCCCGGCCGCTGTTCGAGCTGATGGGCAAGAACATCACGCTGGTGGGCGGCAACGGCGACGGCCAGACCACCAAGGTGGCGAACCAGATCATCGTCGCGCTGAACATCCAGGCGGTGGCGGAGGCGCTGCTGTTCGCCTCGAAGGCGGGCGCCGACCCGGCCCGGGTGAGGCAGGCGCTGATGGGCGGCTTCGCCGCCTCGCGCATCCTGGAAGTGCACGGCGAGCGCATGGTCAAGCGCACCTTCGCGCCGGGTTTTCGCATCGAGCTGCACCAGAAGGACCTCAACCTGGCGCTGCAGGGGGCCAAGAGTCTCGGCCTCGCGCTGCCGAATACCGCCAGCGCCCAGGAGCTGATGAATTCCTGCGCCGCCCACGGCATGGCCCAGCTCGATCATTCGGCACTGTGCCAGGCGATCGAGCGGATGTCGAACCACGCCATCGCCGCGGCCTGAGGCAGCGGCGTGGCGCCATCGGAGACAGCATATGGATACCTGGGTGTTTCACCATCCGGCCTGCCTGGCGCACGAACCCGGGCCGGGCCATCCTGAAGCGCCGCAGCGCCTGCATGCGGTCATGAAGGCGCTGCGCCAGCCGGAATTCTCGCAACTGGCCTGGCGCGAGGCGCCGCTCGGCACCCGCGACCAGGTCTTGCTGGTGCACGGCGAAGCGTATGTGGACGCGATCGCCGCCGCGGCGCCGGGCAGCGGCCTGGTGGCGCTGGACGGCGGCGACACATTGATGTCGCCCGGCACCTGGGAGGCGGTGATGCGCTGCGTCGGCGCCGCCTGCGCCGGGGTCGATGCGGTGGTGGCGGGCGAGGCCGCCAACGTCTTTTGCGCGACCCGGCCGTGCGGCCATCACGCCGAGCCGGAGCGGGCGATGGGCTTCTGCATCTTCAACCAGGCCGCCATCGCCGCCGTCCACGCGCTCGAGACGCATGGCCTGCAGCGCGTCGCCGTGGTCGATTTCGACGTCCACCACGGCAACGGTACGCAAGCGGCATTCTTCCACCGGCCGCAACTGTTCTTCGGCTCGAGCCACCAGTCGCCGCTGTATCCGGGGACCGGCGCGGCAGGCGAGACGGGCACCAGCGGCAATATCGTCAACCTGCCGCTGCCGCCGGGCTGCGGCTCGGCGCTGTTCCGGTCCACGGTGGCGAGCGGGCTGCTGCCCGCCTTGCGGCGCTTCGCGCCACAATTGATCGTGATGTCGGCCGGGTTCGACGCGCACCGTAGCGATCCCCTGGCCAGTATGGCCCTGGAAGACGAGGATTTTGCGTGGATTACGCGTGAAGTGATGGCGATCGCAGCAGAGGTGTGCGAGGGCCGGATCGTGTCGATCCTGGAAGGAGGCTACAGCGTCGAGGGGCTGCAGGGCGGCAGCGCGGCGCACGTGCGTGCGCTGCTGCAGCGCTGAAGGGTGTTGCGCGGGGCTGGCCCCGGAAAATTACAGGCCGCAACCGTAGTAGGCCGGGTCCGAATCCTGGCCGGTGTAGCCTGGCTCGAGCTTTTCGCGCAGGTTGAGCGTGAGGAAAGCGACGATGAGCGACAGCAGCGAGTGCGACGGGGCTGCGAAAGTGGTTTCGGCTGGTGCGTTGATCATGACTGGCTCCTGAAAGTTGGTTTGTGCAATGCAGTAAATATAGGGACTACTTACGCGCGCTTCCAATTTCGAGTGCTGATACCAGTTATGCTGCTCGTGAATGTTGCTCTATAAAAACCGGCATTTATGCGTGATCTCTACCGCGGCCCGCGTGGTCGTCGGATGTGGCTGCGTCGCCACAGGCTGCCGGTCAGGATGAGGGGATCAGCGCATCGATGCGTGCCTCTCCTTCGTCCAGCAGGAACTGGCGAAACGCCCGCGCCACCGGCGGCAGGCGCTTCTCGCGACGGTGGACGACATACCAGTTGAGCATCAGTGGAAACCCCTCGACCTCCAGCACCACCAGGCTGCGCGCGGCGAGTTCGCGGCCGATCGTGTGAAACGACAGGAAGCCCAGTCCGATGCCGGCGATCACCGCCTGCTTGATCGTCTCGGTGCTCTTGATCTCCATGGCGACGCTCAGCTCGGCCAGGTGCGGGCCGAAGGCGTCCTGCATCGAGAACCAGGTGTCGGAGCCCGGTTCGCGGATCACGAACGGGTGGCGGATCAGGTCGCTCATCGGGATGCGCCCATGCCTGGCCGCGGCCAGCGGATGGTCGGGCGCCGCCACGATCACATAGGGATGGGGGGCGAACGCATCGTTCTGCGTGTCGAGTTCGGCGGGTGGCCGCACCATCACGGCCAGGTCGGTGCGATTGGCCGCCAGCTTGTCCAGCAACTCCTCGCGATTGTGCACCGTCAGGTTCAGCTGCACGCCAGGATGCTGGCGCGCGAAGGCGACCATCAGCTGCGGAAAGAAATAGTCGCCGGCACTGATCACCGCCACGTTCAGCTTGCCGCCGGCGATTCCCTTGAGTTGCGCCATCGCATCTTCTGCCTCATCGAACTGCTGGATGATGGCGCGGCAAAAGTGCAGCAGCTCCTCGCCCGCCTGGGTCAGGTAGATCTTCTTTCCCAGCTGTTCGAACAAGGGCATGCCGACGTGGCCCTCGAGCGTGCGGACCTGGGTCGACACGGCCGGCTGGGTGAGGTGCAGCTCCTCGGCGGCGCGTGAAAAACTGAGCCGGCGCGCGACCGTCTCGAAGACCTTCAGTTGACGCAGTGTCGCGTTCTTCATCGGCGCTTCCGTCCATGTATAAGCAGTCGTTAATGATTATCCCTAAAAACTTTCACTATTGCTCATCATTTTGTTGGACTACGATGATGTTCAGACAGCTCGACCGCAACCACCACCACCTGGAGAGTGCCATGACGACGATCTGCAATGCCGACGCCGAGTGCAACGCCTATAACGCGGCCTTTCATGAACTGGGACTGAGCTGGGTCTGGGACATCGGACTGTATGCGAGCGCGGTCGCCGGCGCCGATGACCGCACCGGCCTGCGCAACTACCTGGCGCGGCATCAATCCCACCTGTTGAGCGCGCACGACGCCGACTTCCTGGTCGAGGCGATCCTGGCCGCCAAGGAACGCTGCCACGCGCAGCTGAGCGCCGCTGGTTGCAATCCGGGCGCCTTCATCGACTGGTCCGCGCTCCAGCAGCGGCAGATCGGCGTGTAGACACCAACGGCTGGGCAGAGATTTTCGAATCTTAACCGTGGTCAAGGATATACGGAAATCGTTCTTCCACAATCAGCCCATCCACCGACCCGACGTACGAGAGACATCATATGATCCGACACTGGATACGCTTCCAACACCTCGACACCGTACGTTTCGGCACGATCGAGGGCGACAAGATCCGGATCTTCAAGGGCGATATGTTCGACAGCCCGCGCCGCACCGACCTGGCGGTGAACCTGGACGAGGTCGAGGTGCTCACGCCGTGCGTGCCCGGCAAGGTGCTGGCGATGTGGAACAATTTCCACGCGCTTGGCCAGAAGCTGGGCCTGGCGCCCCCGGGCGAGCCGCTTTACCTGATGAAGCCATCGACCTCCTACCTGGCGCCAGGCGGCACGATCCGCAAGCCGCTGTGCGAGGGCAAGGTGGCGTTCGAGGGCGAGCTGGCGATCGTGATCGGCCGCCGCTGCAGCGCCGTCCCGGTCGAGGAAGCGCCCGACTACGTGTTCGGCTATACCTGCGCCAACGACGTCACCGTGGGCGAGATCATCGGGCGCGACCCGACCTTTCCCCAGTGGGTGCGCGCCAAGGGCTTCGACACCTTCTGCCCGTTCGGCCCGGTGATCGCCACCGGGCTCAACCCGGCAATGCTGGTCGTGCGCACCACCCTGAACGGCGAGGTGCGCCAGGATTACCCGATCAACGACATGGTGTTTCCGGTGGCCGAGCTGGTCAGCCGGATTTCCCAGGACATGACATTGGAGCCGGGCGACCTCCTGCTGTGCGGGACGTCGGTCGGCGTCGGCTCGATGCGGCCGGGCAGCACGATCGAGGTAGAGATCGACGGCATCGGAAAGCTCATCAATCGGTTCGAGTAAACGACAAGGGGTGGGTCATGAAGATCGCAGTTATCGGAGCGGGAGCAATCGGCGGCCTGGTCGGCGCCAGGCTGGCGCTGGCGGGCGAGGAGGTGACGTTCATCGTGCGGGGCGCCAATCTGGCGGCGATCCGCGCGAACGGCATCAAGCTCATCGAGATGGACGGGGAGGAGAAGATTGCCTCGCAAGTGCGCGCGACGGACGACTATGACGCGGCCGGCGAGCAGGACCTGGTGATCCTGGCCCTCAAGGCGCACCAGGTCGATGGGGTGTCGGCCCAGATCGGCAAGCTGTTCGGGCCGCGCACCGTGGTGGTGACGATGCAGAACGGCATACCGTTCTGGTATTTCCACCGCCATGGCGGCGAGTTCGACGGGCGCACCGTGCGCAGCGTCGATGCCGGCGGCGAACTGGCGCGCCGGATTCCACCCGAGCGGGTGCTCGGCTGCGTGGTTTATCCGGCCGCCGAACTGGTGGCGCCGGGCGTCATCCGGCACATCGAAGGCGCGCGCTTCCCGCTGGGAGAACTGGACGGCACGGCGAGCGAGCGGGTCAATGAAGTCTCGGCCTGCTTCCAGAACGCCGGCTTCAAGTCGCCGGTGCTCGACAATATCCGCGCCGAGATCTGGCTCAAGCTATGGGGCAACGTCTGCTTCAACCCGATCAGCGCGCTGGCGCATTCGACCCTGGTCGACATCTGCCAGTACCCGCTCACACGCGAGCTGGCGGCGGAGATGATGCGCGAGGCGGAAGCGGTGGCAACCAAACTGGGCATCACCTTCCGCGTGCCCCTGGACCGGCGCATCGAGGGCGCCGCCCAGATCGGCAAGCACAAGACCTCGATGCTGCAGGACGTCGAGGCGGGCCGGGGGCCGGAAATCGATGCCCTGGTCGGGTCGGTGATCGAGCTGGCGCGCATGACCGGCACCCCGACGCCGCACATCGATTCGGCGTATGCGCTCGTCAAGCTGCTGGAGCAGACCATGACCGAGGAGGGTGGCGGGGTAAGGCTGCAGAGGCTGGTTACGGCCTGAGCGGTATTCCAGAGCGAAGGCGCCGGCCGGGCCAGTCCCCGCCGGTGCTTTTGCTTTCCGCCTTCAGATCTTGCCCCGATTCTTCAGGCGGCTCAGCGTTTCCGGCGACAGGTTCAGGTACGCCGCCAGTTCTTTCTTGGGCAGACGTTCGAACAGGTCGGGGTGCTTGCGCATGAAACGGTGGACCCGGCCCGGCGCATCGAGCAAATGCAGCGTGATGGTGTGCGCCATGATGGCGCTCATCAGGTTCATGACCTCGTACTCGAAGGCCTGCTTGACGATGCTGTGACTGCGCATGAAGTCGACCCATTGCGGCAGCGGCATGCGCGCCACCCGCACCTTGGTGACGCAGGCGATGCTGAATGGTGTCGGCGTCTTGAGGCACCAGGCGGCGTAGCTGGTTTCGATGTCCCGCTCCGCCGAGAAGCGCAGGATCATCTCCTTGGCTTCCTGGTTCGAGACCTGGCGCTTGAGGATGCCGTCCAGGATGAAGTACTGCGACATCTCGTGCACCCCCTGGTTCAGCAGCAAGTCGCCCTTCTGGTGGTTCTCGATCGTCAGGTACGGCTCGAGCGCCGCCATTTCGCTGTCGCGCAGTTCCTTGAGCACCACGTTTTGTTTCAACTGCAGACGAATGATGTTTCGTTCGGAGTGATTTGCAATAGTCGTCATGACGCGGCCGTTTAGCGAGATTCTCGCATCATGCGGCCAAAATTGACCATGGTCAATGAGACAAATCAGGCGCGCTGGCTATGATGGTTTGCGGGCGATACACACCGCGTTCTGCCCGGATCGACAATAACTGGAGACAGCAATGACTAACCTCGTATCGGTAGACGTGACCGACGGCTTCCACCTGGTAATCGATGCGCTAAAACACAACGACATCGATACGATCTTCGGCCTGGTCGGCATTCCGATTACCGACCTGGCGCGCCTGGCGCAGGCCGAAGGAATGCGTTTCATCGGCTTTCGTCATGAACAGAACGCCGGCAACGCCGCGGCAATCGCCGGCTACATGACGCAAAAGCCAGGCATCTGCCTGACGGTCTCGGCGCCGGGCTTCCTCAACGGCCTGACCGCGCTGGCCAACGCGACCACCAACTGCTTCCCGATGATCCTGATCTCGGGGTCGAGCGAACGCGAGATCGTCGACCTGCAGCAGGGCGACTATGAAGAAATGGACCAGCTGAACGCGGCCAAGCCCTACGCCAAGGCGTCCTACCGCATCAACAAGGCCGAGGACATCGGCATCGGCGTCGCGCGGGCGATCCGCGCCGCCGTCTCGGGCCGCCCTGGCGGCGTCTATCTCGACCTGCCGGCCCAGCTGCTGGCGCAGACGATCGAGGCCGGCCACGCCAAGCGCTCCCTGGTCAAGGTGGTCGACCCGGTGCCGCGCCAGATCCCGGCCCCGGACTCGGTGCAGCGCGCGCTCGCGCTGCTCAAGGGCGCGAAGAAGCCGCTGATCCTGCTCGGCAAGGGCGCCGCCTACGCCCAGGCCGACGCCGACATCCGCGCCCTGGTCGAGCGCACCGGCATTCCTTACCTGCCGATGTCGATGGCCAAGGGCCTGCTGCCGGATACCCATGCCCAATCGGCGTCGGCGGCCCGCTCCTACGTGCTGGCCGAGGCCGACGTGGTGGTGCTGATCGGCGCCCGGCTCAACTGGCTGCTGTCGCACGGCAAGGGCAAGACCTGGGGCAAGCCCAAGCAGTTCATCCAGATCGATATCTCGCCGACCGAGATCGACAGCAACGTGGCGATCGCCGCGCCCCTGATCGGCGACATCGGTTCCTGCGTGGCGGCCCTGCTCGACGGGCTCGACGGCGCCGGCATCGCGAAGCCGGACGCGGAATGGCTCGGTCCGATCGCCGAACGCAAGGAGCAGAACATGGCCAAGATGACGGCCCTGCTCAATCGCGATGCGGCGCCGATGAACTTCCATACCGCCCTGCGCGCCATCCGCGACGTGCTCAAGCAGCATCCGGACATCAACCTGGTGAACGAGGGCGCCAATACCCTGGACTATGCGCGCAGCATCGTCGACCAGTACCAGCCGCGCAAACGTTTCGACTCCGGCACCTGGGGCATCATGGGCATCGGCATGGGCTACGCGATCGGCGCGGCCGTCGTCAGCGGCAAGCCGGTGGTCGCGATCGAAGGCGACAGTGCCTTCGGCTTCAGTGGCATGGAGCTCGAGACGATCTGCCGCTACGAGCTGCCGGTGACGACCATCATCTTCAACAACAACGGCGTCTACCGCGGCACCGACGTCAACCCGACCGGCGGCAAGGACGTCGCGCCGACCGTGTTCGTCAAGAACGCCCGCTACGACAAGATGATCGAGGCCTTCGGCGGCATCGGCTACCACGCCACCACCCCGGAAGAGCTGACCCGGGCGTTAGCCGAGGCAATCGCGGCCGGCAAGCCCGCCCTGATCAATGCCGTGATCGACGAGACCGCCGGCACCGAGAGCGGCCGCCTGACCAATCTGAATCCGCAAAGCAACGCAAAGAAGTGATATAGCCCAGCGACACGCACGACCGCCGGCGCCCACGAGGCCGCCGGCGGGGCCCGCAATATCGACTGAACAAAGGAGACTGACATCATGAGCAAACCACTCGAAGGCATCAAGATCATCGATTTCACCCACGTCCAGGCCGGCCCTGCCTGCACCCAGTTGCTGGCCTGGTTCGGCGCCGACGTGATCAAGGTCGAGCGTCCCGGCGCGGGCGACGTCACGCGTTCGCAGTTGCGCGACATCCCCGGCGTCGACGCCCTGTATTTCACCATGCTCAACAGTAACAAGCGCTCGCTGACGCTCGACACCAAGACGCCCGAAGGCAAGGAAATCCTGACCAAGCTGATCAAGGAGTCGGACGTGCTGGTCGAGAACTTCGGTCCAGGCGCGCTCGACCGCATGGGCTTCACCTGGGAGCACATCAAGGAACTGAACCCGGGCATGATCGTGGCCTCGGTGAAGGGCTTCAGCGACGGTCACCACTATGAAGACCTGAAGGTCTATGAAAACGTGGCGCAGTGCGCCGGCGGCGCCGCGTCCACCACCGGTTTCGACGACGGCCCACCGACCGTCAGCGCCGCCGCCCTGGGCGACAGCAATACCGGCATGCACCTGGCGATCGGCATCCTGACCGCCCTGCGCGCGCGCGACACCACGGGCAAGGGCCAGAAGGTGGCGGTGTCGATGCAGGACAGCGTGCTGAATCTGTGCCGTGTGAAATTGCGCGACCAGCAGCGCCTGGACCGGGTCGGCTACCTGGAAGAGTATCCGCAGTACCCGCACGGCAAGTTCTCCGACGTCGTGCCGCGCGGCGGCAACGCCGGCGGCGGCGGCCAGCCGGGTTGGGTGCTCAAGTGCAAGGGCTGGGAGACCGACCCCAACGCCTACATCTACTTCACCATCCAGGGCCATGCCTGGGCGCCGATCTGCAGGGCGATCGGCAAGGAAGAGTGGATCGACGACCCGGCCTACACGACCGCCATCGCGCGCCAGGACAAGATCTTCGACATCTTCGGCACGATCGAGGAATGGCTGAAGGACAAGACCAAGTTCGAGGCGGTCGACATCCTGCGCAAGTTCGACATTCCCTGCTCGCCAGTGCTGTCGATGAAGGAAATCGCCGCCGACCCATCGCTGCGCGCCAGCGGCACGATCGCCGAGGTCGAGCACAAGGAACGGGGCACCTACCTGACCGTGGGCAGCCCCATCAAGTTCTCGGACATGAAGGTCGAGATCAAGGGTTCGCCGCTGCTGGGCGAACACACCGACGAGGTGCTGGAAGGCCTGGGCTACAGCAGCAAGGAGATCGCGGCGCTGCACGAGAAGCGGGTGGTGTGATCACGGGCCTGGCTGGATAAAACGAGAGTCTGGTGCGCGTCGGCGGTGTGCGACGCGCACCTGTTTTTTATGGGGGAGACAAGCATGCAAGCCGACATCGATTTTCAACAATTGCTGCAGGCGCTGGGCGACGGCGTCATCGTCTGCGACGCGAAAGGCGACATCACGTTCTGGAACGCCGCCGCCACGCGCATCTTCGGCTTCACCGAAAGTGAGGCGATCGGACAGTCGCTGGACCTGATCATCCCCCAGCGCCAACGCCAGCGGCACTGGGACGGCTATCACAAGACCATGGCCACGGGCGAGACGCGCTATGGCGCCGACGTATTGCGGGTGCCGGCTGTGCACAAGGAAGACAAGCCACTGTCGATCGCCTTCACGGTGGCGCTGTTGCACGGGCCGGGCGGGGAAGTGTCGGCGATCGTCGCCCTGGTGCGCGACGAGACCGAACGCTGGGGGGAAGAACGCAAGCTGCGCGCGCGGCTGGCGCAGCTCGAGACGGCGCAGGCTTGATCCTGTTCATCCAGTCTCGCTCCACGCTAGTCCCGTAATGCAAGAACGTCATTCCCGCGTAGGCGGGAATCCAAGTCCGTCGACCAGCCACTCCGTCAAAGCGTAGTAGCGACGCGTAGAACTTAGATTCCCGCCTACGCGGGAATGACGCGCCTGGGCCGCGGGACGTGGGACATCAGCCGGCGTCGCCACCCGGCGGCGGCGGCATGTGCTCGCGCCGGTGCTCCAGCAGTGCCTCGATCACCATCGGGCTGAGTCCCTCACCCTGCGTGTCGTCGATGTGCGAAAACAGCCGACTGCGCATGCGCGGCGCCCAGAAGCGCTGCAGGTGGTTGGCGATTTCGGTGCGCCCTTCCTGGGGATCCGGGTAGGACGCGAAGAAGGTGCCGATCTGGTTGGCCATGGTGACCAGGTTGTCGATGTTCATGCGGACTCCATAGCGATGTTGGCGCCGTGGGCGTAGGCGACGTAGTCGTCGCCGCGGGCGAAGGCGACCAGGGTCAGGCCGCAGCCGAGCGCGGTGCGCACGGCGAGGGCGGTGGGGGCGGACATGGCGACCAGGGCGCCGATGCCGACGGTGGCGGCCTTCTGCACCATCTCGACGCTGGCGCGGCTGGTGATCACGCAAAAACCGTCGGCGAGATCGGCGCCATTCATGTGCAACCCCCCGATCAGCTTGTCGAGCGCATTGTGGCGGCCGATGTCCTCGAACGCCGCGCGCGGCATGCCGTCACGGCCGCACCAGATGGCCGCATGGGTGGCGCCGGTGATGCGATTGAGCGGCTGCTGGGCCCTGGCATGGATCAGGGCGCGCCGGATCGCCGCGCCCGACAGCGCCCGCGTCGGCGCCAGCCAGGGCAGGGGACGCACCACCTGGGCCAGGCTGTCGACCCCGCACAGGCCGCAGCCGGTGCGACCCGCCAGGTTGCGCCGCCGCTCCTTGAGACGCATGAATGCGCCGGCGGCGAGGTCGACGTGGGCGGTGATGCCGCTTGCAGCGTGTTCGATCTCGACGCCATAGCATTCGGCGGGCGAGGCGATGATGCCTTCGCTCAGCGAGAAACCGAGCGCAAACTCTTCCAGGTCGGCGGGCGTGGCCAGCATCACCGCATGCGAGACGCCGTTGTACTCGAGCGCGACCGGCACTTCCTCGGCCAGTTCGTCCTGGGCGCTGCGCAAGGCGCCGCCGTGCATGCGCGTCACCGTCATGCAGGCGCTCGGGAAGTGCTGGACGGGCGCCTGCACGCCGCTATCCGCATCCATGTCGAGGGCGCAGGTCATGCGACCGGCTCCGCCAGGCCCAGCTGCATCTGGTTGAAGCGGGCGTATTCCAGCTGCCAGTCCGACTGCTGCTGAACCGGCATCACCTGCACCGCCGTGACCTTGTATTCGGGGCAGTTGGTCGCCCAGTCGGAATTTTCGGTCGTGATGACGTTGGCGCCCGATTCGGGGAAGTGGAAGGTGGTGTAGACCACGCCCGGCTGCATGCGCTCGGTGACCATCGCGCGCAGCACGGTCTCGCCCGCGCGGCTGTGGATGCCGACCCACTGGCCATCCTCGATGCCGCGCTCCTGGGCGTCGTGCGGATGGATCTCGAGCCGGTCCTCGGCGTGCCAGCGCACGTTCTCGGTGCGGCGCGTCTGGGCGCCGACGTTGTACTGCGACAGGATGCGGCCGGTGGTCAGGATCAGCGGATACTTGCGCGTCACCTTCTCGTCGGTGGCGACGTACTGGGTGATGATGAAGCGGCCCTTGCCGCGCACGAAGCCGTCGACGTGCATGGTCGGCGTGCCTTCCGGCGCCTCGTCGTTGCAGGGCCACTGGATGCTGCCCAGTTCATCGAGGCGGCGGTAGCTCACGCCGCTGAAGGTCGGCGTCAGGCGCGCGATCTCGTCCATGATCTCGGACGGGTGGCGGTAGTTCATCGGATAGCCCAGCCGGTTCGACAGCGCCACCGTGACTTCCCAGTCGGCATAGCCGGCCCGCGGCGGCATCACCTTGCGCACGCGTGAGATGCGGCGTTCGGCATTGGTGAACGTGCCGTCCTTTTCCAGGAACGAGGAACCGGGCAGCAGCACGTGGGCATACTTGGCGGTCTCGTTCAAGAAGATGTCCTGCACCACGATGCACTCCATCGCCTCGAGCGCGGCGGTGACGTGCTGGGTGTTCGGGTCGGATTGCACGATATCCTCGCCCTGGCAATACAGGCCCATGAAGCTGCCGTCGAGGGCCGCTTCGAACATGTTCGGGATACGCAGCCCCGGTTCGGCCTGCAGCGGCACGCCCCAGGCTTGCTCGAACAGGGTGCGCACGGTGGTGTCCGAGACGTGGCGGTAGCCCGGTAGCTCGTGCGGGAAGGAGCCGATGTCGCACGAACCCTGCACATTGTTCTGCCCGCGCAGCGGATTGACGCCCACCCCGGCGCGGCCGACGTTGCCGGTGACCATGGCCAGGTTGGCGATGCCCATGACGGCGGTCGAGCCCTGCGCGTGTTCGGTCACGCCCAGGCCATAGAAGATCGCGCCGTTGCCGCCGAGCGCATACAGGCGGGCGGCGTCGCGCACCTGCTGCGCCGGCACGCCGGTGATCGCTTCCATCGCTTCCGGCGAATTCTCGGGCTGGGCGACGAAGGCGCGCCACTGCGCGAAGGCGCGCAGGTCGCAGCGCTCGGTGATGAAATCGTTGGCCATCAGGCCTTCGGTGACGATCACGTGGGCCAGCGCGCTGATCATCGCGACGTTGGTGCCGGGCCGCAGCTGCAGGTGGTAGTCGGCGCGGATGTGCGGCGACTTGACCAGGTCGATGCGGCGCGGATCGATGACGATCAGGCGCGCGCCCTGGCGCAGGCGCTTCTTCATGCGCGAGGCGAACACCGGGTGGCCGTCGGTCGGGTTGGCGCCGATGACCAGGATCACGTCGGCCTTCTCGACCGACTTGAAGGTCTGGGTGCCGGCCGATTCGCCGAGCGTCGTCTTGAGGCCGTAGCCGGTCGGCGAGTGGCATACGCGGGCGCAGGTGTCGACGTTGTTGTTGCCAAACGCCGCGCGCACCAGCTTCTGCACCAGATAGCCTTCTTCATTGGTGCAACGCGACGAGACGATGCCGCCGATCGCATCGCGACCGTGCTTGGCCTGGATGCGCTTGAACTCGGATGCCGCGTAGTCGAGCGCCTCGTCCCACGACACTTCCTTCCATGGGTCGGTGATCTTCGCGCGGATCATGGGTTTCAGGATGCGGTCCTTGTGGGTGGCGTAGCCCCAGGCGAAGCGGCCCTTGACGCAGGCATGGCCCTCGTTGGCCTTGCCGTCCCGGGCCGGCACCATGCGCACCACCTCGTTGCCCTTCATCTCGGCCTTGAGCGAGCAACCGACCCCGCAATAGGCGCAAGTCGTGGTGATGCTGTGCTCGGCCTGGCCGAGCCAGATCACCGATTTCTCGGTGAGGGTGGCGGTCGGGCAGGCTTCGACGCAGGCGCCGCACGAGACGCATTCGGACTGCATGAACGGTTCGTTCTGGCCGGCCGACACGCGCGCATCGAAGCCGCGCCCCGAGATGGTCAGCGCGAAGGTGCCTTGCGTCTCCTCGCAGGCGCGCACGCAGCGGTTGCACACGATGCACTTCGACGAATCGAAGGTGAAATAGGGATTGCTCTCGTCCTTCTTGAGCTTGAGGTGGTTGGCGCCCTCGTAGCCGTAGCGCACCTCGCGCAGGCCGGTGACGCCGGCCATGTCCTGCAGCTCGCAGTTGCCGTTGGCGGGGCAGGTGAGGCAGTCGAGCGGGTGGTCGGAAATGTACAGTTCCATCACGCCCTTGCGCACTTCTTGCAGCTTGGGGCTCTGGGTGCGCACGATCATGCCCGCTTCGGCCGGCGTGGTGCACGATGCCGGATAGCCGCGGCGGCCTTCGATCTCCACCAGGCACAGGCGGCAGGAGCCGAACGGCTCCAGGCTGTCGGTGGCGCACAGCTTGGGGATGTTGATGCTGTTCTCGGCCGCGGCGCGCATCAGCGAGGTGCCGGCCGGGACGGTGACCTGGACGCCGTCGATGGTCAGGGTGATCATCTCGGTGGCGACGTCGATGTCTTTCGCCGGGGTGCCGAAGTCGCGGGTGAGGATGGTTTCGATCATTGCCTTCTCTCCTGGGCAGCCATTCAGGCGGCCATTTCGTCGCCGGCCACCTGGCCGAAGTCTTGCGGGAAGTGGTTCAGCGCCGACAGCACCGGGTAGGGCGTCATGCCGCCCATCGCGCACAGCGAACCGTTGAGCATCGTGTCGCACAGGCTGCGCAGCAGGATCACCTGCTGCGGGCGCTCGACGCCGGCGCGGATCTTGTCGATCACCTCGACGCCGCGGGTGGAACCGATGCGGCAGGGCGTGCACTTGCCGCACGATTCGACGGCGCAGAATTCCATCGCGTAGCGCGCAAGATGCGCCATGTCGGCGCTGTCGTCGTGGACCACGATGCCGCCATGGCCCAGCACCGCCCACAGGGCGGCGAAGGCTTCGTAGTCGAGCGGGGTGTCCCACTGCGACGGCGGCAGATAGGCGCCCAGCGGGCCGCCCACCTGCACCGCCTTGATCGGACGGCCACTGGCACTGCCGCCGCCGTAGTCGTACAAGATCTCGCGCAGCGTGGCGCCGAACGCCAGTTCGATCAGGCCGCCGTTCTTGATATTGCCGGCCAGTTGCACCGGCAAGGTGCCGCGCGAGCGCCCCATGCCGAAGTCCTGGTAATACTGCGCGCCCTGGTCGAGGATGATTGGCACCGAGGCCAGCGACAGCACATTGTTGATGACGGTCGGCTGGCCGAACAGGCCGGCGAGCGCGGGCAGGGGCGGCTTGGCGCGCACCACGCCGCGTTTGCCCTCGATGCTCTCCAGCAGGGCGGTCTCTTCGCCGCAGATATAGGCGCCGGCGCCCTTGCGCACCTCGAGCTCGAAGGCGCGGCCCCTGCCGGCGACGTTGGGGCCAAGGAGGCCCGCGCGCGTGGCCGTTTGAATCGCGTGATTCAGCGCGGCGATCGCATGCGGATACTCGCTGCGCACGTAGATGAAGCCGCGCGTGGCGCCCACCGCGAGGCCGGCGATCGTCATGCCTTCGATCAGG
Organism: Massilia timonae; assembly: GCF_001866515.1. Lineage (NCBI taxonomy): Bacteria > Pseudomonadati > Pseudomonadota > Betaproteobacteria > Burkholderiales > Oxalobacteraceae > Massilia > Massilia timonae. Next base: position 5,949,560 of record NZ_JRYB01000001.1, on the reverse strand, counting down.
ACGAAGGGATCGCTTTCCATGATGATGCGGTCGGCGAAGGTGCCGGAATCGCCCTCGTCGGCATTGCAGACGATGTATTTCTGGTGGCCAGGCGCGCGCAGCACCGTGTTCCACTTGATCCCGGTGGGGAAGGCGGCGCCGCCGCGTCCGCGCAGGCCGGAGGCGGTGACCGCGGCGACGATGTCGGCGCCGCTCATGGTCACGGCCTGGCGCAGGCCGCGGTAGCCGCCATGGGCCTCGTAGTCGCGCAGCGACAGCGGATCGGTGACGCCGCAGCGGGCGAAGGTCAGGCGGGTCTGCCGGGCCAGGTAGGGAATCTGCTCGACGAGGCCGAGCGCCAGGCGGTGCGTGGATTGGCCGTCGTGGAAACCGGCGTCGAACAGGGCGGCCACGTCGCTTTCATCGACGTTGCCGAAGCCGATGCGCCCGCCTGGCGTCTCGACTTCGACCAGCGGTTCAAGGTACAGCAAGCCGCGGGTGCCGTTGCGCACCAGGTCGATCGCGATGCCGCGCCGCGCGGCCTCGCATTGGATCGTGGCGGCGACGTCGTCGGCGCCCAGGGCCAGCGCCGCCGAATCGGCCGGGACGTAGATGCGTACGCTCATGCTGCCTCCTTGGCCTTGGCGGCCACTTTCGCGACCAGCTTGTCGAAACGCGCCGGCGTCACGCGGGCGTGGACGGCGTCGTTGATCATGATGGCGGGCGCGGTGGCGCACTGGCCGAGGCAGTACACCGGCTCCAGGGCGAAGCCGCCGTCGGCGGTATGCGCGTGCAGGTCGCAACCGAGGGCTTGCTGGACATGCGACAGCAGGGCGTCGCCGCCCATGCTCTGGCACGCCTCGGCGCGGCAGACCTGCACCGTGCAGCGCGCCGGCGGCGTGGTCTTGTAGTAGTGGTAGAAAGTGATCACGCCATGCACCTCGGCGCGCGAGAGATTGAAGCTTTGCGCGAGTCCTTCGACCGAATCGGGCGGGATGAAGCCGAGCCGGTCCTGGATGGCGTGCAGCACCGGCAGCAGCATGTCCTGGCCGAGCAGGCCATTGTGCGCATGGAGTGCGAGGATGTCGCCGATGACGCGACGCGGGTCAAGGGTATCTGGTGCATTCATGGGTGTCTCCATCTCTGCCTTGCATATGTTTATGGGAACATATATAACGGCTTTTATGTACTGCTCCGTCCAGAGTAGCACCCGTTCTGTAGGTGTTCAATATGAAGGATTTTGCATATGATCAGAGTGGAGATACGGCCGGACTGGATCGTGCGCGACGCCGCCGGCCAGCCGACCGCGCTGCCGGCGCTGCTCGGGCTGTTGCTCGCGGTGAGCGAGCTCGGTTCGATCAGCAAGGCCGCCACGGCGCGCGGCATGTCCTACCGCCATGCATGGGGATTGCTGCAGCAGTTCTCGCGACAGTTCGGCGTGGAGCTCGTTCACAAGGTGCGCGGACAGGGCACGGTGCTGTCTCCGCTCGCCGAAAAGCTGATGTGGGCCGACCGCCGCATCCACGCCCGCCTGACCCCCATGCTCGACAGCCTGGCCTCGGAATTGCAGCAGGAACTGGCGCGGGTATTGGTCGGCGACGCCCAGGTGCTGCGCCTGACCGCTTCGCACGGGTTCGCGGTGGCCGCGCTGGTGACGCAGCTGAACGAGCATGGCGTGACGGTCGACATCAATTACCGCAGCAGCAGCGACGCGGTGGCGGCGCTGGCGCGCGGGGAGTGCGACCTGGCGGGCTTTCATTTGCCGGTGGGAGAACTGGAGGGAGCGGCGGCGGCCAAGTACCGGCTTTGGCTCGATCCCGAGCGCCATGCGCTGCTGCACCTGGCGTACCGCATGCAGGGGCTGTTCGTGGCCAAGGGCAATCCGAAGGGCATCACAAGCCTGGCCGACCTGGCGCGCCACGATCTTCGTTTCGTCAATCGCCAGAAGGGGTCGGGGACGCGGGTGCTGCTCGAACTGTTATTGGCCGACCTTGGCGTCGACCCGGCGGTGATCAACCGCTCCGGCACCGCCGAATTCACGCACGCGGCGGTGGCGGCCTATGTCGCCAGCGGCATGGCCGACGTGGGCTTCGGCGTCGAAACGGCGGCGCGGCGCTTCGATCTGGATTTCATTCCGGTGATTCGCGAACGGTACTTTTTAGCCTGCGACGCCGGCGCGCTGGAGACGCCGCTCCTGACGTCTGCCCAGGCGGCGATGGCGGGCGGCGCTTTCCGCGAGGTGCTGTCGGGGTTACCTGGCTATGATGGCGCCATGAGCGGCGACCGGCTCGATCTGCACTTCCTGTTCCAGGGGTAGAGGCGGGCGCGGTATGATATGAGCCATGTCAACCGAGATCATGGCGGCATATGGACTGGATCGATGACTGGCGCGTGCGCCGCGAGCTGCGGCGCACGCGCTATCGTGAACAGCTGGTGCAGCTTGCGCCGGCCTTGCATGTCTACTGGCAGCGTGTCGGACCGGAAGAATTTCCGGGCATGCCGACCGGACGCCTGTTCTTCCATCGGGCCGCTGTTGGACTGATGGAATTCTTCGATGCATCCACACGACGCGGCAAGCCGTGCGCGTTGCCGTCGCTAGCCGCGGACTCGGTCTGGCACGCGTGGATGCGCTGGGACGCCGACGATCTGGCGCGCTTTTGCCGGCGCCACTTCGGCACTGCGATCGCGCACCTGCCGCAGTCGGCCCTCGACCGCACGGCCCTGGCGCAGACCCTCGTCGGCTGCCGCGCGCTGGACGGGCAGCCGTCCCACGGCCCTGGCCTGCCGCCGCTGTTCGCTCTCGACGCCCGGCTGCACATGCGGAACGGCCACGGCTACTGGATCGAGCATGGCGACATCGTGTACCGGCGGCTCGATGCGGCAGGCCGCAGGCAGGGTTCGGCGCACGTGCATCCCGATCTCGCCCTGCCGGCGTTGTTCGCTGCGGGCCTGGTCAGTGAACTGACTTACCTGGCGTTGTTGAAGAAACCAGGACCGGAGGCGCACACAGGCGATGGCGGCATCGCCGTTTTCGATTCCGCTGGCGGCAGCGACGGTTGCGGCGGTGGTGGGGGCGGTGGTTGCGGCGGTGGCGGTGGCGGAGACTAGATTCCGGCGCTGGTGAAAAAAAGACCGCGCGAGCAGGCCCTCGTCGCCGATGCATCATGCCGTCACTGGCAAAACGGTCACGAATCAAGGGTTTGACATTCAGACAAGGCCTCGAGAATAGATTTTCTCGTCGATTCAAGATTGAGAGAAGCGGTCCGGCGAGCTACTACAGTTGAGGTTTTGTCCGAATGTCAGATTGACCCCCGCTATGACTCGCTACGACCTGACCCTCGATACCGTGCATCAACCGGACCTCGAGCTGGGGCTCATGGTGCCCGCGCTTTGCGCTGGGCCAGAGTGCCCGTACTTTCACTTCCGTTTCCATACCCTCTTTCAGGGTATTAATCGTCGCATCGTGCTCCTAGCTGGTATGCAAGCACCTTAGAAGTGCTTAAGATATCGAATGCACCGTTTGTTGAACGGCTCAAAAAATAGATATGTATATTTTTGCGCGGGCAAGCTATCTAACATAACGCGCAACCAAAAATAATTCCGAACATTATGAAAAGCAAGAAGATATCACGCGACATTCCTCCTTGGTTTGATTTAAAAAAATACGATATCGTTCCTAGCTTTGGGGCATTCGAGTGGGCATGTAATTTAGATATTCGGAACACCATCCTTCGCTCTGAGCCAAATAATGAGCATGCTGTAGCGTTGCGAGATCTAATCAAAAAATATGGGGCGATACCGAAAAATGTATGCGATGAGTACGTCCGCGGTGAGATGGAAATTTTTCAAGAGCAAGGGTGGACGGGAGAACTCGTTTACGATCTACCGATTCATCGCGCTCATCAAATCTACGAGTGGATCAAATGGGATACCCTTCTTCAGTACAATTTAGCGGTCATTAAGTATCAACATATTTTGAATCGAGAGCGCTCGTGGCCGTTAGACGAATTTGAAGAGAAAATATCAGATTGGCATAAAAGTATCTTCTTGCGCGGAAGCTATGATAATTTCTATGACGAATACGGCGACTTTTCCCCACATATTTGCGTCGAGCTGGAAGCGCCAGATGACGTCCTAGTCGACGCCTTCAAAGCCTGGCTCCACTCGCAGAGACAGAAGGATGAGCTACAAAAACTTTCGATCAATGCTGGCAGAAAAAGAGGGAAGTGGAACTTTGATAAGTGGATTGATTATTCCGTGTTGCCATATCTCGACTTGAAGATGCACGAAGTCGAGATCAGTTCGAAACTGACTCTTCACGCTATTGGTGATGCGATTTTCGGTCTTGAAGTCGAATTTGACACCACAGAAGCCGTTCGCAAAACAACCAGCGTGTACGCCAGTGAAGCGCTTGCTGCTAAAAATTCCTTAGGGGCTCACGGCTATTATGAGAAGGCTCGAAGGCAGGAAAAAAACTGAACACTATTTTTTCCGGAAAAATGCTGTCCTCTGGAGCATCTGGAAAAAATCTACCCCCGTGCTGTCCCCTGACTTGAGTTCGGGAGGGTTCTAGGATGTCCTCGTGGCCGTGTGCGGCCGTAACTAATCGAGGCGACCTACATGTATCAACTTAAAGAAGCTCAGAAGAATTCTGATGACACGACCCAGCTGTCGAACGCAACGCAACACCCCATCGAGACACAACCCAAGGGCGGCAAATCAACCGACAGTAGTTTTTCGCCGAACTGTGGTGAACCATCTCAGGTAACTTTTCGAGGATTGAACGATCCCTGTGCCGTCAGCCGTTCGCTAAATATAGCGCCTGTCTCAATGCAGCCCGATATTAGAGCCAATCTCCGTTATGAACAGATCCTGATGTATGACCTCGACAAGCGTTCGATGCGCTACGCGTTCTGGCTAACGGTCCTGGCGTGTACTGTTGCTTACTTGTTTGCCGACGCGGGCTATTCAACGCTTGCAGGCGCTTTGATCACGCATGGTACTTTCAGCGCGACAGAGTTTCTGCGAGCACTGCGGCGCAGGAAGGAGAGTAAGAAAAGACGAGCTACCTGTTGTAATGAGCCATAAGCGGCTTTAAGTGCTATCCGGGCGCTATACCTTCATGCGTCGACGGCGCCGTTCTTGATACTCGTCTTGCTCCTCTCGCGCCTGATTCGGCTTGCTTCAGGATGGCGATGTTCTGACTTTCTGCTCGAGGGTCAGGTCTGACATCCTAATCGAAGGTTATCTTATCGAGGAAGTCACAGACATACAGAGGCCCGTGGCACCGATGGCTGACCAGTCGCTTACCGCGTTCTTGATTTCGGCGTTCATGGTGCTGAGTGTGCAAGACGCTTGCTACGAGGGGGCGGCGAGCATAGGACAGTCTGCAACACGATCTCCACAGTTCGCTACTAAAAGCAAAACTGCAATGAAAACGGCCCGCAAATGGCGGGCCGCGAAAGTGAGTCTGAGTCAGATCGTTGTTACGACCTTAATTCGCTCATAGTTTTCGAGCGGTAGATGTTTTTTCTGAATTTTATCAAGTTATTCCGAACTTAATTATGCCGAAACACCATCAGCGCATTCAGACGAAATTCTTGTTCACGAATTCCCAGTTCACGACATTCCAGAACGCGTCCAGGAACTTGGCGCGCGCATTGCGGTAGTCGATGTAGTAGGCGTGTTCCCAGACGTCGGCAGTCAGCAGCGGCACGTCGGCGGTGGTCAGCGGGGTGCCGGCGCCCGAGGTGTTGACGATGTCGACGCTGCCGTCGGCCTTTTGCACCAGCCAGGTCCAGCCCGAGCCGAAGTTGCCCAGTGCCGACTTGTTGAACTCTTCCTTGAACTTGTCGAACGAACCCCACTTGGCGTTGATCGCGTCCAGCGCCTTGCCGGTCGGCGCGCCGCCGCCGTTCGGGCTCATGCAGTTCCAGAAGAAGGTGTGGTTCCAGACCTGGGCCGAGTTGTTGAACACGCCGCCGGTCGACTTCTTGATGATCTCTTCCAGGGACAGGTTCTCGAACTCGGTGCCCTTGATCATGTTGTTCAGGTTGGTCACATAGGTCTGGTGGTGCTTGCCGTGGTGGTATTCCAGGGTCTCGGCCGAGATGTGCGGTTGCAGGGCGTCCTTGGCGTACGGCAGCGGCGGCAGGGTGTGTTCCATGTGTGCGATTCCTTAGTGGTTGGGAAAGGTTGCTGTTCTTATAGCGCCGTTATTCTACGCAATATGGAGCAACGTTGCAGGCTTGCATTTTATGCAGCCCCGGCAACCGATCCGGATTCACTCGAGGACGCTTTGGACCTGGGCCACGCCGACCTCGGCGCTGCCATTGGCCAGCTTGACCGTCAGCGTGTCGCGCGCGTGGATCTGGGCCGGGTCGCGCACGATCTGGCCCTTGGCGTCGCGCACGATGGCATAGCCGCGTTCCAGCGTGCGCTGCGGGTTGAGCAGCTCGAGCTGGGCGGCGAGGGCGTTCAGGGCTTCGCGCCGCGCCCTGACCTGGCTGCACAGGCTGGCGTTCAGGTGGCGGCTGTCCGACGCCAGCCGGGCGCGCAGGGCGCGCATGTCGGGACGGTGGCGCGACCAGCGCTGCTGCAATTGGGCGAGCAGCAGGCCGTGGCGGTTCACCGGCAGCTTGACCGCATGCGTCATGGCGGTGGCCAGCGACAGCAGCTTCAGGCGCTGGTGGCCGATCTGGGCCGAGGGGCTCAACAAGCGCCGGCTCAGGTTGTCGAGGCCCTGGCTGGCGTCGTGCAGGCGGCGTTCCATCGCGCGCTGCAGGTCGAGGGCGTCGCCTTCGAGCGAGGCCAGCCAGTCGGCGCGCGGCGTGGCGGCCAGTTCGGCGGCTGCCGTCGGCGTGGCGGCGCGTACGTCGGCGGCGAAGTCGGCGATGGTGACGTCGGTTTCGTGGCCGACGCCCGAGATCACGGGGATCGCGCAGGCGTCGATCGCGCGCGCCACGCATTCCTCGTTGAAGCTCCATAAATCCTCGATCGAGCCGCCGCCGCGGCAGACCACCAGCACGTCCACTTCAAGGCGGCGCGAGGCGGTCATGATGGCTTCGGCGATCTTGTCGGCCGCGAACTGGCCCTGGACCGGGGCAGGGTAGAGCACGATCCGCACGTGCGGGGCGCGCCGGCGCAGGGCGGTCAGCACGTCGCGCAGCGCGGCGGCCTGCGGGCTGGTGACGATGCCGATGCTGCGCGCGAACAGCGGCAGCGCGCGCTTGCGGTCGGCGTCGAACAGGCCTTGCGCGGCCAGCTTTTCCTTCAGGCGCAGGAAGGCTTCGTAGAGCTGGCCCACGCCGGCGCGGCGGATCGCCTCGACGTTGATCTGGTAGTCGCCGCGCGCGCCGTACAGGGTGACCAGGGCGCGCACCTCGACCTTGTCGCCTTCGCGCGGGGTAAAGCCGGCCATCTGCGCGCGGCTACGGAACATCACGGCGCGCACCTGGGCCGCGTCGTCCTTCAGCGTGAAATACCAGTGGCCGGAGGCGGCCCGGGTAAAGTTGGAGATCTCGCCGCCAATCCACACCAGCGGGAACGAACGCTCCAGCAGGCGCGCCACCTGCTGGTTCAGGGCGGTGACGCTCAGGACGGCGGGGGCGGTGAAGGCTGGATCGGCGTCGTTCGGTGCTTGCATGGCGGGCTGGTGAAAATGGCGAAAGCGACCATTATCCCTTATCGGCGGATGGCAAGTGGTTTCCAAACCGCGGCCCGGATCCGATCAATGTTGCTGCTTTTCAATGCAATCTATTGAAAACCCTTTTAAAACAACGGCTTGGATGTTGGGTAATGTCGTTTGAGAGCGGTTTATCCACAAAAACTGTGGGGAACTCATCCGCGCGAAGTGGGAGTGCGCAGCGATTGGGCAGGATAAGTAGAATTGTTACGAATCAATGACTTAACCACCTAGCCGGAAGCTTGATCACAAAGTTGTCCACAGAATCTGTGCAAACATTTGGCGTCGTGTCGAGGCCAGCTACGTGGACGACCGTGCCCTTTGTCGAGCTGAACATGTTGCGTTCTCCGCTGCCTGTTCTTGAGGCAGTCTGATCTAATATCAATCAAATCAAGCACTTAAGTAGTAAAGTTTGACCTTCCTCACATTCTTATCCACAAAAATTGTGCAGATAACGAATAATGTGTGCACCAGTGCCCCGCAGGCCAAACAAACGAGGCAGAAAGCGCCACTCAGGCGCCTTTTGTTGGCAAAAAGTGCCGTATGCCAATATTTTAAGCAGTGGTGTTTTATTGAGAAAAATCAAAGGCTTACGCTCATTAAGTGCTCATTGCTCACACTTTTGTCCACAAAAAGTGTGCGGAACCCCGCCCGGGCGCAGCCAAAGTACAGCCGAGTTCGACTGCCCGGAATTTAGGCTCAACAATAAAATCGTCTGGAATCAGTCACTTAGTCGAGTCCGGCTACCCTTGCGCACAATTTTGTCCACAGAATTTGTTCGCAACTACACGATTCCAGTGAGTAACTTGTTAAACCCGGGCTCGGTTGAGCCAAGTCATGAGACTGCCATTTTCTTGCGCAGGCGCAGAAAGCCCTTACAAATCAAGGTACTTGTTCCACCTCGCGGCCATTGCGCACAATTTTATCCACAGAAGATGTGAAGAACTCTACTTGCCGCTTCGCTGCCAACTTGCTACATTGCCGAATTGATCTTTTTCCTCTCAGGAGTATCTCTTGCTCGCCATTTTTCAAGCCGCAGGCTGGCCCATCTGGTTCCTGCTGGTCGCGTCGATCGTCGCCGTCGCCCTCATCGTCGAACGTCTGATCACCCTGCGCCGCGAGAAGATCCTGCCCCGCAACCTGCTCGATGAAGTCATCCGCGTCTACCGCAGCGGCAAGGTGACGCCCGACGTGGTGGACAAGCTGGAACAGAACTCGCCCCTGGGCACCGTGCTGGCCGCAGCGCTGCGCAACGTCGACGCCCCGCGCGACGTGATGAAGGAGTCGATCGAAGAGGCCGGCCGCGGCGTGGCCCAGAACCTGGAACGCTTCCTCACCACGCTCGGCACCATCGCCTCGCTGGCGCCGCTGATGGGCCTGTTCGGCACGGTGGTCGGCATGATCGAGATCTTCGGCGCCTCGACCCCGACCGGCGGCAACAACCCGGCGCAGCTGGCGCACGGCATCTCGGTGGCGCTGTACAACACCGGCTTCGGCCTGGCGATCGCGATGCCGGCCCTGGTGTTCTACCGCCACTTCCGCAACCTGGTCGACACCTATATCGTCGAGATGGAACTGCAGGCGGTGAAACTGGTCGACGTCGTCCACGGTGCCCGCAAATGATGGACTTTCGCCGCGGCCGCAAGCGCGAAGAGCCGGAGATCAACCTGATCCCGTTCATCGACGTGCTGCTGGTGGTCCTGATCTTCCTGATGGTCTCGACCACCTACAGCAAGTTCACCGAGCTGCAGATCACCCTGCCGACCGCCGAGGCCGAGAAGCAGGCGGAGAAGCCGTTCGAGATCAACGTGACGGTCGACGCCAAGGGCAACTACACGGTCAACAATACGCCGGTGACCTTCCACAGCGTCGCCGGCCTGGCCCAGGACATGAAGAACGCCGCGCGCACGCCCGACGGCCAGGTGGTGGCCAGCCCGGTGATCATCGTCAACGCCGACCAGTTCGCGATGCACCAGATGGTCATCAACGTGCTGGAAGCGGCGCGCGTGGCCGGCTACGACAAGCTGACCTTCGCGGCCCAGACCGGCGCCGCCAAATAATCCCCAAGGCGCGCCCGCTGCGCGCCGTTTTTCTTTCCGCATGGCTTCCCGACTCGAATCGACCCTGACCCGCGCCTGGCTCCGGCGCGGGCCCCTGGCCTTGCTGCTCCTGCCGCTGGCGCTGCTGTTTCGCCTGCTGGCCGGCCTGCGCCGGCTGCTGTTTCGCATCGGCCTGGCGCGCGCCGAGCGCCTGCCGGTGCCGGTGGTCGTGGTCGGCAATATCTTCATCGGCGGCACCGGCAAGACGCCGCTGACGATCTGGCTGGCCGAGAGCCTGCGCGCGGCCGGCCTCAATCCCGGCGTGATCTCGCGCGGCCATGGCGGCCAGGAAGGCGCGGCCCTGGAGGTCACCCCGCAGTCCGATCCGCGCGCCGTCGGCGACGAACCGCTCCTGATCGCGGCCCGCGCCGGGTGCCCGGTCGTGGTCGGCCGCCGCCGCGTCGAGGCGGGCAGGGCGTTGCTGGCGGCGCATCCCGGCGTCGACGTGCTGATCGCCGACGACGGCCTGCAGCACTACGCGCTGGCGCGCGACGTCGAGATCGTGCTGTTCGACGGCCGCGGCGTCGGCAATGGCTGGCTGCTGCCGGCCGGTCCCCTGCGCGAACCGCCGTCGCGCCGGCGCGACTTCACGGTCGTCAACGCGCCCGAGATCTCGCCCGGCCTGGCCCGGGCGGTCGGCGGACAACCTTGGCGCATGCGCCTGGCTGGCGACCATGCCGAGCCGCTGCAGGGCGGCGGGCAGGTTCCGCTGGCCCAGTTCAGCGAACAACGCATCGTGGCCGCCGCCGGCATCGGCAATCCGGGACGCTTCTTCGCCATGCTGCGCGCGGCCGGCCTGGCGGTCGGCGAGCTGCCTTTGCCCGACCATCACGACTTCATGGACGACCCGTTTGCCGGGGTCGATGCCGATGTCATCCTGATCACCGAGAAGGATGCAGTAAAATGTCGGCAAATTGATCATCTGAAGAACGATCCACGCCTGTGGGTCGTGCCGGTCACGGCGCAGCTCGACCCTGCACTGGCCGAACAAATCGTGGAGAAATGTCGTGGACGCTCGCTTGCTTGATATCCTGGTCTGCCCGTTGTGCAAGGGACCGCTTGAACTCGACAAAAAGGCGCAGGAACTGACCTGCCGCGCCGACCGCCTGGCGTACCCGATCCGCGACGGCATCCCGATCATGTGGGCCGACCAGGCGCGCAAGATCGAACCGGCATGAGCTTTACTGTCATCATCCCGGCGCGCCTGGCCTCGACCCGCCTGCCGAACAAGCCGCTGGCCGACCTGGGCGGTAAACCCATGGTGGTGCGCGTGGCCGAACGCGCGCGCGCATCCGGCGCGGCGCGCATCATCGTCGCCACCGACCATGAAGACATCGCCGCCGCCTGCGCCGCCCATGGCGTCTCCGCGGTGCTCACGCGCGCCGATCACCCGTCCGGCACCGACCGCATCGCCGAAGTGGCGCAGGTGCTGGGCCTGGGCCCGGATGAAGTCGTGGTCAACCTGCAGGGCGACGAGCCGCTGATCGATCCGGCGCTGCTGGCGGCCTGCGCCGCCCGCATCGACGCCCACACGCCGATGGCCACCTGCGCGCATCCGATCCTGGACACCTCCGAGGTCTTCAACCCGAACATCGTCAAGGTGGTGCTCGACAAGCTCGGCCGCGCGCTGTACTTCTCGCGCGCCACCATTCCCTGGCACCGCGACGCCTTCGCGGCCACCCAGGATTCCCTGCCTGCCGGCTACGCGCCGCTGCGCCACATCGGCCTCTACGCCTACAGCAACGCCTTCCTGCAAGCCTATCCGAAGCTGGACGTCTCGCCGCTCGAAGGCATCGAGGCGCTCGAACAGCTGCGCGTGCTGTGGCACGGCTACCCGATCGCCGTGCACGTCACCCAAGATGCGCCACCCGGCGGCGTCGACACGCCGGACGACCTGGCGCGGGTACGCCTGCATTATCCGTCTTGACGTAAACCACAGGTCTGTGATGGGGCTGTCTGCGCAGGATCAATAATCCTGGCCGCAGGGCCCCAAAACTGGCTTGAAAGCCAACTTTTGTGGTAACTTCCGTGTCAAGAAGGCTTGGCAACATCAATCATAATTTATACAATCCACAGCAATTTTCATTATTTTCTAGAATCTCAGGAAACTCATGCGTCTCATTCTGTTAGGAGCACCCGGCGCCGGGAAGGGCACCCAGGCAAATTTCATCAAGGAAAAGTTCAATATCCCGCAAATCTCGACCGGCGACATGCTGCGCGCCGCGATCAAGGCGGGCACCGAACTGGGCCTGGCTGCGAAAAAGGTGATGGATGCCGGCCAACTCGTGTCGGACGACATCATCATCGGCCTGGTGAAGGAGCGCCTGAAGGATGCGGACTGCGCCAACGGCTACCTGTTCGACGGCTTCCCGCGCACCATCGCCCAGGCCGAGGCGATGAAGGACAGCGGCGTCACCATCGACTACGTGCTCGAAATCGACGTTCCTGACGAAATGATCCTCGAACGCATGACCGGCCGCCGCTCGCACCCGGCCTCGGGCCGCGTGTACCACGTCAAGTTCAACCCGCCGAAGGTCGAAGGCGTCGACGACGTCAGCGGCGAGCCGCTGATCCAGCGCGACGACGACAAGGCCGAGACCGTCTCCAAGCGCCTGGAGGTCTATCACAACCAGACCGAAGTGCTGCTGGGCTACTACGGCAAGTGGGCCGAGTCGGGCCTGCCGGGCGCGCCGAAATACCGCAAGATCTCGGGCGTCGGCCCGGTCGAGCAGGTGCGCGACAACGCGTTCGCGGCGCTGTCCGAATAAGCGCAGCAACCAAAGCAAGTTAGCAGTAACCGTCGTTCCCGCGCAGGCGCGAACCCAAGTTCCACGTGTCGCGATGACGCAAGCAACTTGAGTTCCCGCCTGCGCGGGAACGACGTTTTTGGGCGCGGCGCATTCTCTGCCTGACCTAAATGTCTCCTCGATTATGTGAGAAATTGTTTCTCGTGCGCCGTGCGCACGTTGACAAGACGATAATAGGTCATCGATCAAGCCAAGAGAGAGGTCTGCCATGAATACGCCGAAAACCATCCTTGCCGTCCTGCTCGCCGCCACCGCCATCGGCGCCGGCGCCCAGACCACCGGCGTCACGCAGGGCCAGCCGGCGACTGGCGCGACCTACCGCCCATCGCTCGACGGCCAGCAGACCACGGCGCCGGCCCCGACGATCGACATGCGTCCCATGACCCAGGAAGAAAAGGCGACCGGGCGCCAGGAACCGTCGCGCCTGAAGGACATCGATCCCGCCACCCATCCGGCGCCGCAGAACGTGCGTCCGCAGCCGGTCCCGATGCCGCGTCCGCAGGACACCCAGGCGGTGCCGGCGAGTACGCGCATCACGCCGACGCCGACGCCGACCACCGCGCCGGCCCCGGTCGGCCCGACGTCGCGCCCGGTCAGCGCCTGCACCGGCGCCACCTGCACCGACGCCAGCGGCGCCACCACGGCCGGCCAGGTCGGCAACGCCAGCGTCAACAGCGAAGGCCGCCTGTGCAACCGCACCGGCAACACGATGCAGTGCTTCTGAATGCCTGAGCGGCGACATGGTGGTTCCCTATAAAAGTTCGCTACAATGCCAGTTGACGTTAACGTAAACGTTAAACATGTGGCACATAGAACTTTTATAAGGGACACACCATGCAAATCGAGAACAACGTCTTCATCGTCACCGGCGGCGCCTCGGGCCTGGGCGCGGCCACCGCGCGCATGCTGGCGGACGGCGGCGCGAAAGTCGTGATCGCCGACGTCCAGGAAGAGGCCGGCCGCGCGCTGGCGCAGGAACTGAACGGCCAGTTCGTCCGCTGCGACGTCACCCAGGAAGCGGACGGCAAGGCGGTGGTCGAGGCGGCCGTCGCGCTGGGCCTCCTGCGTGGCCTGGTCAATTGCGCCGGCGTGGCGCCGGCCGCCAAGACCGTCGGCAAGGACGGCCCGCATCCGCTCGAGGTGTTCCAGCGCGCCGTCAACATCAACCTGGTCGGCACCTTCAATATGGCGCGCCTGGCGGCCGACGCCATGGCGAAGACCGACGAGGCCGAATACGGCGAACGCGGCGTCATCATCAACACCGCCTCGGTCGCGGCCTACGACGGCCAGATGGGGCAAGCCGCTTATGGGTCATCCAAGGCGGCCGTGGCCGGCCTGACCCTGCCGATGGCGCGCGACCTGGCGCGCAGCGGCATCCGCGTGATGACCATCGCACCGGGCATCTTCGAGACCCCGATGCTGATGAACATGCCGCAGGAAGTGCGCGATTCGCTGGGCAAGATGGTGCCGTTCCCGCCGCGCCTGGGCCTGCCGAAGGAGTATGCCCACCTGGCCAAGGCCATCATCGAGAACGTGATGCTCAACGGAGAGACGATCCGCCTCGACGGCGCGATCCGCATGCAGCCGAAGTAAACGGTCAGCTCAGGCATTGTCCTTAAAGCAAGCTCGCGCGACATGAGGTAGCATGTCTGCGATCTCGGGCGCGTCGCCGCTGTCGTGCGGCGGCGCGCCCGTCTGCTTTTGGGAGAATCATTTGAAACAGTTCAGCACCTTTGCGCGTGCAGTCATACCTGCACTTTCCCTGGCCGCCGCCTTCCACCTGCCTGCCGGCGCCCAGGATTCCCTGCAGGCCGCGCCGGAAGCGGCCACCGGCTATGCCGACAAGGCCGGCTGGCCGGCCCAGAAATACATGGTGGCCGCGGCCAACCCGCTGGCGGTGGACGCCGGCTACCAGATCCTGCGCCGCGGCGGCAGCGCGATCGACGCGGCGATCGCCACCCAGCTGGTGCTGACCCTGGTCGAGCCGCAATCGTCGGGCATCGGCGGCGGCGCATTCATGGTCCACTACGACGGCAAACAGACGCAGGCCTTCGACGGCCGCGAGACCGCGCCCGCCAGGGCCGACGAGCACCTGTTCGAACGTCCGGACGGCACGCCGCTGTCGCGCACCGAGGGCGTGGTCGGCGGCCGCTCGGTCGGCGCCCCGGGCGTGCTGCGCATGCTCGAACTGGCCCACCGCCAGCACGGCAAGCTGCCCTGGAAGACGCTGTTCGAGCCGGCGATCCGGCTGTCGGAGCAAGGCTTCGCGGTCAGCCCGCGCATGCACAAGATGCTGGCCGGCGAGACCCACCTGCGCAAGGATCCGGTGGCCGCGGCTTATTTCTACGACCAGCATGGCCAGGCGTGGCCGGTCGGCCATGTGCTGAGGAACCCGGCGCTGGCCAGGACGCTGCGCGAGATTGCCGAGGGCGGCGCCGACGTGTTCTATACCGGCCGCATCGCGCGCGACATCGCGGCCAAGGTCGCCAGCCATCCGACCAATCCCGGCCTGCTCACGGCGAAGGACATCGCCGACTACCGCCCCAAGGTGCGCACGCCGGTCTGCAGCGATTATCGGCAATACACCGTGTGCGGCATGCCGCCGCCGTCGTCGGGCGGGATCGCCGTGGCCCAGATGCTGGGCATGTTCGAGACCTTCGACATGAAAGCGCTGGCCCCGAAGGACGGCGTGCCGGGCGCGCAAGCCGTGCACGTGTTCTCGGAAGTGGGGCGCCTGGCCTACGCCGACCGCAACCGCTATGCGGCCGACGCCGACTTCGTGCCGCTGCCGGGCCGCGGCATCCCGAGCCTCATCGACAAGGGCTACCTGAAAGGGCGCGCCGCCCTGGTCGGCGCCCGCTCGATGGGCGAGGCCAAGGCCGGCACGCCGCCGGGCATGGAAGTCGCGTGGGGAACGGACAATGCCATCGAGACGCCGTCGACCTCGCACCTGTCGGTGGTCGACGCCGACGGCCGCGGCCTGGCGATGACGACCACCATCGAGGATGCCTTCGGTTCGCGCCAGATGGTCGACGGTTTCATGCTCAACAACCAGCTGACCGATTTTTCGTTCAGCGCGCGTGACGCCGACGGCCCGGTGGCGAACCGGGTCGAGGCCAATAAACGGCCGCGCAGCGCCATGTCGCCCACCATCGTGTTCGAGAAGGACAGCGGCAAGCTGGTGCTCACCGTCGGCTCGCCGGGCGGCCCGGCCATCATCAACTACGTGGCCAAGGTGCTGGTCGGAACCCTGGACTGGGGCCTGAACGTGCAGCAGGCGATCGCGCTGCCCAATTTCGGCAGCCGCAACGGCCCGACCGAGCTGGAACGCGGGCGCTTCCCGCAGGCCACGCAAGACCTGCTGCGCGCGCGCGGCCATGCGATCCGCGTCAGCGAACAGACCTCGGGCCTGCACGGCATCGAGCGGATCCAGGTGCACGGGGTGCCGATGTGGTTCGGCGGCGCCGATCCGCGCCGCGAGGGAATTGCCAAGGGCGATTGAAAGTGGGCGGGGAAGCGACAAATGCAGACAATTTGTTGCGTTCCCCATCCCATATTTGCCTCAAGACAATCAGAGTTTGCTAACCTGTCGCCCGTGGATAGCAAACAGAAAACCGGATCGATCCCGATGGGAGCGGGCGCGCGCGTCGCCGATGCGCGCGCCCGCTTTTGCGCCCCATGACCATGCTGCGCCGGTGCTTCTCCATCTTCCTGTCGATCTTCCTGCTGCCGCTCGTGCTGGCGGCATCGGCGCCGTCGCGCGCGGCGGCGCCCGAGCCGACCCTGCGCTTCGAGCACCTGTCGGTGCAGCAGGGCCTGGCCCAGGAATCGGTCCTGTCCATCGTCCAGGACCGCGACGGCTTCATGTGGTTCGGCACCCAGTCCGGCCTGTCGCGCTATGACGGCTACCGGTTCGTGCACTACCGCAGCGAGATCGGCAATCCGCGCAGCCTGTCCAGCAACTGGGTGCGGGTGCTGCACCTGGATCGCCACGGCCGCATGTGGCTGGGCACCGACGGCGGCCTGAACCGATACGATCCGGCCACCCGCAGCTTTACCCTGTACGCGCCGCACGAGCCGACCCGGCGCGGCACCGGCAACCGCCAGATCAAGGCCATGATTGGCGACGGCAAGGACGGGCTGTGGATCGGCACCGCCGACGGCCTGCAGCACTTCGATACCGAGACCGGCAAGTTCACGGTCTGGCACCACGTGCCGAACGACGAGCGCACCCTGCGCGACGACGGCATCCAGGCGCTGGCGCTCGACGCCGACGGGCGCCTGTGGATCGGCACCGCGGCGGGCCTGGACAGCCTGGCCCCCAACCGCCGGACGGTCGAGCACCATCCTTCGCAACTGGACGTTCGTTCACGGCCGGTGCACGCGCTGCTGGTCGACGCCGGGCAGCGGCTCTGGGTCGGGCGCTTCGGCGGGCTGGAACGGCGCGAACTGCGTGGCCCGGATGCGGGCAGGCTGCGCCGCTTCGGGCCGGCCGACGGCGTCAAGGAATCCTGGATCACCACGCTGTACCAGGATCCCGACGGCACGGTGTGGGCCGGCACCCACGAAGACGGCCTGCTGCGCTGGCGCGCCGGAAGCGAGCGCTTCGACGCCTTCCGCAACGTCGTGACCGACCGCCACAGCCTGGTCGACAACTACGTCTCGGCCCTGTACCGCGACCGGGTCGGCACCTTCTGGGCCGGCACCTGGTATGGCGGCGTCTCGCGCGTCGACCTGGGCAGCGGAGGCTTCGCGCGCCTCAATGCGCGCCCCGGCATGCCCGACTCGCTGGCGGACAACAAGGTGCGCGCATTGCTCGAAGACGGGCAACGGCTGTGGGTCGGCTCGGCCACCGCCTTGCACCACCTCGATCCGCGCACCGGCAAGGCCGAGGTGTTCCGCCACCGCAAGGACGACCCGAACAGCCTGATCGACGTGCCGGCGGCGGCCATCGTGCGCGACGGCGCCGGCCTGCTGTGGATCGGCAGCCGCTCCGGCATCACCTCGTTCGATCCGGCGACGCGCCGGTTCCGGCGCCAGGTGCTGCCGGGCGACGCCGACGCCAACAACGTGCGCTCGATGCTGCTCGACCGCGCCGGCATGGTCTGGATCACGACCCGCGGCGGCATGCACCGGCTCGATCCGGTCACGCGCGAGGTGACCAGCTACCGCCACGATCCGTCGAAGTTCACCAGCCTGTCGGACGACATCGCGCGCCCGATGCTCGAAGACCGGCGCGGCCGCTTCTGGGTCGGCACCTTCGCCGGCCTCGACCTGCTGGACCGCGCCAGCGGCAGGTTCCGCCACTTCCGCCACGATCCCTACGACCCGAACAGCATCAGCCACGACGAGGTGCACCACCTGATGGAAGACAGCCGCGGCGACATCTGGATCGGCACCGCGGTGGGCCTGAACCGCATGGTGACGGGGCGCGACGGCGCGCTCAGCTTCACCCGCTACACCACGCGCGACGGCCTGGTCGACGATTCGGTGGCGGCGATCGTGGAAGACCAGGACGGCCGCATCTGGGCCAGCACCTCGAGCGGCATCTCGAGCTTCGACCCGGCCAGCGGGCGCTGGCGCAGCTACACGGCGGCCGACGGCATCACCGAAGGCGCCTTCTTCGACGCCTCGGTGTTGCGCGCGAGCGACGGGACCCTGTACTTCGGCGGCTTCAACGGCATCACCGCCTTCGATCCGCGCGCGATCCGCGACAACCGCATCGCGCCGCGTCCCGTGATCACCGGCCTGCAGGTCTTCAACCGGCCGCTCGAGCAAGCCTTCCCCGGCCTGCTGCCGGGGCCGATCGAGAACGCCAGCGCCGTGACCCTGCCGGCCGACGCCGCCGTGCTCACCCTCGAATTCGCGGCGCTGCACTTCGCCGCGCCCGAACGCAACAAGTTTGCCTACCGGCTGGACGGCTTCGACAAGGGCTGGGTGAACGGCGGCGCCGACCAGCGCTTCGCCACCTATACCAACCTCGATCCCGGGACCTATGTGTTCCGGGTGCGCGCGGCCAACAAGGACGACGTCTGGAGCGAGGACGTGGCGGCGCTGGCGCTGACCATCGAGCCGCCGCCGTGGGGCACGCCGTGGGCCCGGATCGCCATGATCCTGCTGGTGTGCAGCGCCGTCTACGGGGGCCTGCGCATGCGCCTGTCCAGCCTGCGCCGCCACAAGGAGCGGCTGGAGCACCAGGTGAGCGCGCGCACCGAGCAGGTGGAGCAGCAGAACCGCATGCTCGAGCAGCAGACGCAGGAACTGCGCGAGCAGGAGCGGCGCGGACGCCACCAGAGCAACGAGCTGGCGCGCGCCTACCGCGCGCTGCAGGAGAACGAGGAAGTCCTGCGCCAGGCCAAGGAGCGCGCCGAGGATGCGACGCGCCAGAAGTCCGAATTCCTGGCCAATATGAGCCACGAGATGCGCACCCCGCTGGCCGGCGTGATCGGGATGCTGGGCTTCGCGCTGCGCGACGCGGCGCTCAGGGACAACACGCGCGAGCAGATCCTGCGCGGCCAGGCCAATGCCGAAGCGCTGCTGGCGATCATCAACGACCTGCTCGACTTCTCGAAGATCGAGGCCGGCAAGCTGACCGTCGAGCGCATCGATTTCGACCTGCACGAGAAGATGCGCAACGTGGCCAGCCTGTTCCAGGAGCAGGCCGCCGGCCACAGCCTGGACTTCTCGGTCCAGGTCGACGACAACGTGCCGCGCTTCCTGGTGGGCGACCCGACCCGCGTGCGCCAGGTGCTGGTGAACCTGATCGGGAATGCCTTCAAGTTCACCAGGTCGGGCAGCGTGACGGTGCAGGTCGAGTGTCGGCCGGACGACCAGGACCGCCCGCCGGGCATGCACATGATCCGCTTCACGGTGCGCGACACCGGCATCGGCATCCCGTCCGATGCGCTGCCGCGCCTGTTCCAGAAGTTCGAGCAGGCCGACAGCACCACCACGCGCCGCTACGGCGGCACCGGCCTCGGCCTGGCGATCTGCCGCCAGCTGGTGGAGCTGATGGGCGGCACCATCGGCGTCAACAGCCAGGAAGGCAAGGGCAGCGTGTTCAGCGTGCTGCTGCCGCTGCCGGACGGCGCCCCGCCGGTGCGCGTGGAGCATGCGCCGCGCGCGCCGCACAGCCATCGCCTCGGTATCCTGTGCGCCGAGGACTTCCCCACCAACCAGATCATCGCGCGCCTGATGGTCGAGGAGATGGGCCACGCGATCGACATCGTCGACAACGGCCTGGAAGCGGTGGCCGCCTGCGCGCGCAAGCGCTACGACCTGGTCCTGATGGACGGCCGCATGCCCGAGATGGACGGCGCCAGCGCCACCCGCCTGATCCGCGCCGGCGGCCCGCAGGATGCGCCGGTGATCGATCCGCACCTGATGATCGTGGCGCTCACCGCCAACGCCAGCGACGAGGACCGCACGCGCTACCTGGCCTGCGGGATGGACGCCTTCCTGACCAAGCCGATCGACGAGGCGGCGCTGCACACCCAGCTGGCGCGCGCGATCGAGCGCCAGCTGCAGCGCGGCGTGCCGCTCGAGCCGATGCCGGCGCAAGGCGCGCCCGACAGCCGTGCGCAGGCGATGGCGGCGCTGGACGCGATGTTCGAGGTCACCTTCGACGCGCCGGCGGCGGGGCGCGGCGCGGACCCGGGGCCAGCGGCCGCCGCAACCGCCGCCGCGCCTGGCGACGCCCTGGCGGTGCGGCTGCGCGCCGCCTTCGTCGCCGACCTGCCGCGCCGGCGTCGGGAGCTGGCGGCGGCGGTCGCGTCCGATGACCTGGACGCCGCCGGCCGCATCCTGCACGGCCTGCGCGGCAGCGCCGTCCACCTGGCGGAGCCAGGCCTGGCGACGCTGTGCGGCGAGCTGGAAGCGGCGGCCGACGCCGGCGAGCACGAGCGCCTGCGCGCCGGGCTGCCTCGGCTGCATGCGCTGCTCGACGCCTTCGATGCGCGCTAATCTCCAGCCTGTCGCGAATGCTTGCCTATAATGCAGGTCTTGACCGAACTGGCGGAGAGCGAATGAAGGTGCTGGTAGTGGACGACGACATCGTGGCGCGCATGATGCTGATGCATCTGGTCGACAGCTGCGGCAACCATGCGATCCTCGAAGCGGAAGACGGCGCCGACGCCTGGCGCCAGCTGGAATCGGGCCTGCGGCCCGACATCGTGTTCTGCGACCTGCGCATGCCGCACCTGTCCGGCCTGCAACTGCTGCAGCGGGTGCGCGCTGGCGCCGACACGGCGGCGCTGCCCTTCGTGCTGGTTTCGGCCGCGTCCGACGGCGCGACGCTGGACGAAGCGGCGGCCCTGGGCGCCAGCGGCTACATCGTCAAGCCGTTCCGCCAGGAAGACGTGCGCGCGCAATTTACGCGCCTGTTTCCGGCGCTGGCCGGCGCGGAAGGCCTGGCAGAAGCGCCGGACGAAGCGCCGGACGAGGTGGCGCGCCGGCTCGGCATCGATCATGCGCGCCTGCGCCTGTACCTGGACGGCCTGGCGCGCCAGCTGCAGGTGGCCATGCACGAGCCGCCGGCCGGCGACGAGGGAACGCAGGCGCGCCTGAACCGCCTGCGCGAAGGCTGCAAGACGCTCGGCCTGTACGGCGCCGCCGCGGCGCTGGCCACGGTGGCCGAGGCGCGCTCCCCGGCGCCGCACGATGTGGCGGCGGCGCTGGCGACGGCCGGCGCGGCGGTCGCGCGCCAGGCCGGGCGCGCCGCGCATGGCTGAGCGCAAGAAGGGGTGGCGAATCCGCTTGCCGGGCAGGTGCTTTAGATTTAAAGTATTCCTGGCTTGTTGCTTGAGTTTTTGTCGCCTCGTTTTACCCAGCCGGGACCATCCATGAACGACGCCACCATCGCAACGCTGTTCCCGTCCGGCCACACCGACGGTTTCGCCCGCGCCAACCTGCCGCCGGCGCACACCTGGCCCGAGTTCCTTTTCGACCTGCCCGAACTGCATTACCCGCCACGCCTGAATTGCGTCGCCGACCTGCTCGACGGCGCCGTCAAGCGCGGCTGGGGCGGGCGCACGGCGCTGATCGGCGCGCGCGAGCGGCTGACCTACGCCGCATTGTTGGAGCGGGTCGACCGCATCGCCCACGTGCTGCGCCACGACCTGGGCCTGGCCACCGGCAACCGGGTGCTGGTGCGCGGCGCCAACTGTCCGACGATGGCGGCCTGCATCCTGGGCGTGATCAAGGCCGGCTGCATCGCGGTGCCGACCATGCCGCTGCTGCGCGCGCGCGAACTCGGCGCCATCGCCGGCAAGGCGCGCGTGAACGCGGTGCTGTGCGCCGGCGCCCTGGTGGACGAGGTCGACGCGCTCGGCCTGTCCGTGCCGGTGCTGGTGTTCGACGCCCCGGTTCTCGACTGCCTCGAACAACGCATGGCGCGCCATGGCGAGCCGTTCGTCGCCGCCGACACGGCGCAGGACGACGTCTGCCTGATCAGCTTCACGTCCGGCACCACCGGCGTGCCGAAAGGCACCATGCATTTCCACCGCGACGTGCTGGCGATCTGCGATTGCTTCCCGCGCCACGCCCTGCGTGCGCAGGCGGACGACGTCTTCGTCGGTACGCCGCCGCTGGCCTTCACCTTCGGGCTGGGCGGGCTGCTGCTGTTCCCGCTGCGGGTGGGGGCGGCCGGGGTGCTGGTCGAGAAGCTCACGCCCGAAGCCCTGCTGGGCGCGATCGCCGAGCACCGCGCCACCGTGTGCTTCACGGCGCCGACCTTCTACCGCCAGATGGCGGCGCAGGCTGGCCGCTTCGACTTGTCGAGCCTGCGCGCCAGCGTGTCGGCCGGCGAAGCGCTGCCGGTGGCCACGCGCGAGGCCTGGCAGGCGGCGACCGGGCTGGCCATGATCGACGGCATCGGCGCGACCGAGCTGCTGCACATCTTCATCGCGAGCGCGGGCGGCGACGTCCGGCCAGGGGCCACCGGCAAGCCGGTGCCGGGCTACCAGGCCTGCATCCTCGACGCCCAGGGCCGGCGCGTGGGGCCGGGCGTGATCGGCCGGCTGGCGGTGAAGGGGCCGACCGGCTGCCGCTACCTGGCCGACGAGCGCCAGCGCGACTACGTCCAGGATGGCTGGAACCTGACCGGCGACGCTTACGAAATGGATGACGACGGCTATTTTTATTACCGCTCGCGCCTTGATGACATGATCATCTCGGCCGGCTACAACATCGCCGGCGCCGAGGTCGAAGAAGCGCTGCTGCACCATCCGGCGGTGGCCGAATGCGCGGTGGTGGGACGGAGCGACCCCGAACGCGGGCAGGTGGTCGAAGCCCATGTCGTGTTGCGCGGCAGTCACGTGGGAACCGAGCGACTGGCCCACGAGCTGCAAGAATTCGTGAAGGGCCAGATCGCGCCGTATAAATACCCGCGCGCGATTCTGTTCAAGGAACAACTACCTCGGACCGAAACCGGTAAACTGCAACGGTTTAAATTACGCACTGAAGCGGTTTGAGGACTTGCATGGATGACGACAGGCGCATACGGGATGCCGACGCCGAGGGGGGAGAGGCGGCCGACCTGGACCTGGAAAGCCGCCTGACGGACGAACACCACCAGTCGCTGCGGCTGTGGCTGCGCATGCTGTCGTGCACGACGCGGATCGAGAACGAGATCCGCAGCCGCCTGCGCACCACCTTCGGCATCACCTTGCCGCGCTTCGACCTGATGGCGCAGCTCGAGCGCCATCCGGACGGGCTGCGCATGGGCGAGCTGTCCCGGCGAATGATGGTGACCGGGGGCAATATCACCGGGATCACCGACCAGCTCGAGCGCGAGGAACTCGTGGTGCGGGTGCAGGATGCGAAGGACCGGCGCGCGTCGGCGGTCAAGCTGACCGAAGCGGGAAGAAAGGCCTTCGCCGAGATGGCGGCGGTGCATGAGCGCTGGATCGAGGAGATGCTGGCGGATATATCAGGAGAGGACAAGGCGGGCATGATTGCCTTGTTGTCGACCATGAAGCGGCGCCTGCGGGTGGAGGACGGCGAATAGCGTGTCCGGCTGTTGCGTTGCCGAACTGACAGACCATGGCAACCGCTGGTACAATTCGCGTCGCGTGTCGCCATCGTACAATGGATAGTACGGGGTCCTCCTAAGACTCAAATGCAGGTTCGATTCCTGCTGGCGATACCATTCACCATTCTTCCCTCCAGCAGTTTCCCCAGAATATGTGAGAATTGGCGTCGCTACCGCGTCCAGTCGGTACAATGTGCGCCTTACTCAATCAACTCATGCTTTTGCCCGGCACCGGGCCGCACACCGAACATGGCAGTCATCTCCCTCACTTCCGCGCAACTGGCCTTCGGCCACGTCCCGCTGCTCGACCACGCCGACTTTTCGCTGGAAACCGGCGAGCGCGTCGGTCTCATCGGCCGTAACGGCACCGGCAAATCCTCGCTCCTGAAGATCATCTCGGGCCGCTCGAAACTCGACGATGGCCTGCTGGTCATGCAGCAGGGCGTGAGCATCGCCTATGTGGAACAGGAGCCGGTATTCGATCCCGAGATGACCGTGTTCGACGTGGTCGCGCTCGGCATGGGCGACCAGCAGGCGATGCTGACCGAATATGAAGAACTCACCGGCAAGTTCGGCCAGGGCGACGACGATGCGCTGATGGAACGCATGCACGTGTTGCAGACCAGGCTGGACGCCACCGACGGCTGGAACCTGGCGAACAAGGTCGAGACCACGCTGGGCCGCCTGAACCTGGCGGGCGACGCGAAGATGGGCACCTTGTCCGGCGGTATGCAAAAACGGGTGGCGCTGGCCGTGGCCCTGGTGTCGGCGCCGGACGTGCTGCTGCTCGACGAACCGACCAACCACTTGGACTTTACCTCGATCAAGTGGCTGGAGAGCCTGTTGCGTGAGTTCCGCGGCTCGATCCTGTTCATCACCCACGACCGCAGCTTCCTGGACAATGTCGCCACCCGCATCATCGAGCTCGACCGCGGCAAGCTGCTCTCGTTCCCCGGCAATTTCTCGACGTACCAGGAGCGCAAGCGCGAACTGCTGGCCAACGAGGAAGTCGAGAACGCCAAGTTCGATAAATTCCTGGCGCAAGAAGAGGTATGGATCCGCAAGGGCGTGCAAGCGCGCCGCACCCGCGACGAAGGCCGCGTGCGCCGCCTGGAAGCGCTGCGCCTGCAGCGCGCCGCGCGCCGCGACCAGCAGGGCCAGATCAAGCTCGACGTCGCCACCGGCGAACGCTCGGGCAAGATCGTCGCCGACCTGGAAGGCGTGTCGAAGCGCTACGGCGACAAGGTGATCGTCGACGGTTTCACCGGCACCATCATGCGCGGCGACAAGGTCGGCCTGATCGGGCCGAACGGCGCCGGCAAGACGACCCTGCTCAAGATCATCCTGGGTGAGGAAACGGCCGACAGCGGCGCCGTGCGCCTGGGCACGAAATTGAACGTGGCGTATTTCGACCAGATGCGCACCCAGCTCAACGAAGAGGCGAGCCTGGCCGACACCATCGCTCCCGGCAGCGACTGGGTCGAGATCAATGGCCAGCGCAAGCACGTGATGACCTACCTGAACGACTTCCTGTTCTCGCCGGAACGGGCGCGTTCGCCGGTCAAGTCGCTCTCGGGCGGCGAGCGCAACCGCCTGCTGCTGGCGCGCCTGTTCGCCAAGCCGGCCAACTGCCTGGTGCTGGACGAACCGACCAACGACCTCGACATCGACACCCTCGAACTGCTGGAAGAATTGCTGGAGGAATACACCGGCACCGTCTTCCTCGTCAGCCACGACCGTACCTTCCTGGACAATGTCGTGACCCAGGTCATCGTGGCCGAGGGCGGCGGCAAGTGGCGCGAATATGTCGGCGGCTATACTGACTGGGAGCGCGTCAGGGCGGCGGCCCCGGCGGCGTCTGCGCCTGCGCCGGCCCCGGCCAAGGCCAGCGCCGCCAAGGTGGACGAGGCGCCGGCCCAGGGCGCGGGCAAGAAGGTCAAGCTGAGCTACAAGGAACAGCGCGAGCTCGAAGAGCTGCCGCGGTTGATCGCGTCGCTCGAAGACGAGCAGTCCGCGATCACGCAGCAATTGAACGCGCCTGATTTCTACAAGACGAATCCGGCCGACGCCAAGCGCATCAACGCGCGGTATGCCGAGATCGACGACCTGCTGCTCGACGCGCTCGAGCGCT
The DNA here is from genome assembly GCF_001866515.1 of Massilia timonae. Lineage (NCBI taxonomy): Bacteria > Pseudomonadati > Pseudomonadota > Betaproteobacteria > Burkholderiales > Oxalobacteraceae > Massilia > Massilia timonae. The sequence goes on along the minus strand of NZ_JRYB01000001.1, from coordinate 5,923,831 downwards.
GGGAGCGCATCGAGGCGCGCGCCAGGGGCGAGTAAGCACGACGTTGAATGAGGCAATGGAGGGGCGGCATCGATGACCGAACGCGATGAACCACATGCTGTCCCGCCAGCGGCCGCGCGCGCGGCCGACGAACCTCTCCTCAACCGCGCCGCCTGGACGCGGATCCTGCCTTTCGGCACCTATATTTTCTTCATTGTCCTTGGCGACATGCTCGAGCGGATCGGTGTCGGCCGCGCCGAGCTGCGCTGGCTGTATCCAGTCCAGGTCGGCGCCGTGCTGGCGCTGCTGGCCGCGTTCTGGCGCGGCTATGACGAGCTGCACCGTTTCGCGCTGTCGCTGAAACAGGCGCTGGCCGCCAGCGCCGCCGGCATCGTGGTGCTGGTCCTGTGGGTGCATCTCGACGCCCCCTGGATGACGCTCGGCAGCGCGCCCGGCTACGACCCGCGCACGCAAGGCGAGATCGACTGGTTGTTGGTGACGATCCGCATCGCCGGCGCCGCCCTGATCGTGCCGGTGATGGAAGAGCTGTTCTGGCGCTCTTTCTTGATGCGGTGGGTCGAGCGATCCGACTTCATGTCGCTTGATCCGGCGCGTATCGGCTTCAAGGCTTTCGTGATTCCATGCCTGTTGTTCGGATTCGAACACTATCTTTGGCTGGCCGGCGTCATGGCCGGCGTCGCCTATGGTTTGTTGTATATGCGGCACCGCAAGCTGTGGTCGCCGATACTGGCTCACGCTATCACCAATGGATTGCTGGGAGTCTGGGTGGTGCATACCGGAGGCTGGCAGTTCTGGTAATTCCTTCGGCGCAGTATCCACCGGGAAATGTAGAACATGCCTTTTAACCCTGCAGCGCATCGGCTTCGCACCGTGGCGGCCCTGGCGACGGTGTTATGTTCTTTCCCAGCAGTGTCTGCGCCGAACGACGCGCGACAAGAAGACGGCATACGGCTGCTTGGCGGCATCGGCTGGGCCTACGACGACAATATTTTTCGTGTCGCTGATGACGAGCAACCGTTCGAAGGCCAGCGCAGCGATTCCTATCGCACACTCGACGCCGGGGTCGTGCTCGACAAGACCATCAGCCGCCAGCGCATCGCGGCGACCGCCAAAGTGTCGAAGGTCAAGTTCGACCACTTCGACCAGCTCGACTACGACGGACGTGACCTGCAGGCGAGCTGGTTGTGGCAAGCCGGCAAGCAGTTCGAGGGCCGTGTCGAAGCGTTGTACATCAAGACGCTGGCGCCATACACCGACTTCGACAGCGACGAACGCAACCTGCGCCGGCAGCGGCGCCAGTTGCTCGATGCCGGCTGGAAGCTGCATCCAAGCTGGAAGCTGCGCGTCGGCGCCGCGCGCGACAAGTACACCTACGAGTTGCTGGCCCAGCGCTACAACGACCGCACCGAAAAGGCCTATGAGGTCGAGCTCCAGTACCGGCCGAAAAGCGGCAGCACGGTGGGCCTTGTCGCGCGCCGCCTGAAGGGCAACTATCCGTACCGGCGACCTTACAACAGCAGCGTGCTCACCGACGATTTCACCCAGGACGAGCTCAAGGCGCGGGTCGACTGGCTGGCGAGCGGCTCGACGACGGTGCAGGCGCTGGTCGGCTATGCGCGGCGCGACCAGCCCTCGTACGACGACGGGCGCACCAGCGGCGTCAACGGCCGTGTCACCTGGCTGTACAAGCCGCAGGGCAAGGTCAGCTATGGCGCGTCGCTGTGGCGCGAGTTCGCACCGATCGAAAGCGCGCGGGTCAGCACGACCCTGAACAAGGGAGCGAGCCTGCAAGCCACCTGGCTCGCCACCGACCGCATCCGGCTGGACGCCCGCGCCGCCTACGAGAAGCGCGACTATACGGCGCGCGACGTGTTTGCCGGGTCGGACGACCTGACCGACGCGATCCGCAGCGCCACCGTACGGGCGTCATGGCAGGTCCGGCCCAAGGTACAAGTGATCGCCGGCTACGCCTACGAGTCGCGCACCGGTTCGCAGGCGCTCGGCACCGGCAAGTTCGACGCCAATATGGTGCAGCTGAGCGCCAATGTGCTGTTCTGATGATGGATGTGGCGGCGCATGACGGTCAATGACATTCCCATTATTTCGTTCTTCCAGCGCGTGCTCGATCCGCTGATCGTGATGGGCAGCCTGTACCTGGCGACATTGGCCTTTGGCGAACCGTTCTCCGGCTATTGCCTGGTGCTGATGATCCTGGCCTTCTTCATCTCGTCGGCCGTCTACCAGCAGATCGATCCCTACCGCACCTGGCGCAGCGGCCGCATGCTGGCGTATGCGCGCGATACCGTGTTCGGCTGGTGCCTGACGCTCGCCGTGCTGTACTTCCTCGGCTCGGCCAGCGGCATGCGGTACTACTACGACGAGCGGGTGCTGCTGGCCTGGGCGCTGGCGACGCCGCTGACGATCCTGGCCAGCCATATCGCGGTGCGCTTCGCCACCGGCAGCCGCAAGCACGCCGGTGAACTGCGCTCGATCGTGGTGGTCGGCGCCAACGATGCCGGCATCAAGTTCGCCGGCGTGTGCGAGCGCTATCCGAACCTGTTCATGCAGGTGCAGGGATTTTTCGACGACCGTACCGACGGGCGCAAGCCGCCCGGCCTGCGCTATCCGATGCTGGGCAAGATGGCCGACGTCGCCGCTTATGTGCGGCGCAAGAACATCAAGATGATCTTCATCAGCCAGCCGGTCTCGGCCCAGCCGCGCATCCGCCAGCTGGTCGACGAATTGAAGGACACCACCGCCTCGGTCTATTTCTTGCCCGACGTGTACGTGTTCGACCTGATGCAGGCGCGGTTCGATACCGTGGGCGGGATGCCGGTGATCGCGATCAGCGAGTCGCCGTTCATGGGCTTTAACAGCGTGCTCAAGCGCGGCACCGACGTCGTGGTCAGCGCGCTGGCCCTGGTGCTGCTGGGGCCGCTGATGCTGGTGATCGCCCTTGCCGTGAAGCTCGGTTCGCCTGGCCCAGTGCTGTTCAAGCAGCGCCGCTACGGGCTGTATGGCGAAGAGATCTATATCTATAAATTCCGCTCCATGACGGTGCTGGACGACGGGCCGACCATCGTCCAGGCCAGGGCCGACGATCGCCGCATCACACGCCTCGGCCACTTCCTGCGCCGCACTTCGCTCGACGAATTGCCGCAGTTTATCAATGCGCTGCAAGGACGCATGAGCGTGGTCGGACCGCGTCCGCATGCGGTCGCGCACAACGAGGAATACCGAAAGCTCATCAAGGGTTACATGCTGCGCCACAAGGTCAAGCCGGGCATTACCGGCTGGGCCCAGGTGCATGGCCTGCGCGGCGAGACGGCCACCCTCGACAAGATGGAAGCGCGCATCCAGTACGACCTCGATTACCTGCGCAACTGGTCGCTGTGGCTCGATCTGTGGATCATCCTCAAGACGGTCAAGGTCGTCCTCACGCGCGAGAACGCGCACTGATGCCTATCCCGGCGCGCCGCCGGCGAAGCGCGGCGCGAGAAAAATGAACCGTCGGGCTTCGCGCGCATCGAATGGCAGGGTGGCGGGGATTCCAGCCGAGCTTTCGAGCCAATCAATTTTGTCCTAGAAACAGATGAGTGCTAATCGACGCGCTCTTTGATCTGGACGATTCCCGACAAGCTTGCGCGGCCATCCGGGCTGGGTAGAATCGTTAACCACAATGCAAGAACAATGGCCGATTTCGCTGCTGCAATAGGGGCGGCGACACATCGACATTGATCACGGGAGGCAATGTGCACAACAAGCCACGCATCTACGTCGCCGGCCACCGCGGCCTCGTCGGCTCGGCCATCGTGCGTGCGCTGGGCGCCGCAGACAAGGCCGAGATCGTCACCCGCAGCCACGACGAACTCGAGCTGACCGACCAGGCGCAGGTGCGCGAGTTCTTCCGCAGCGAAGGCATCGACCAGGTCTACCTGGCGGCGGCCAGGGTCGGCGGCATCCACGCCAACCTTACCTATCCGGCCGAGTTCATCTACGACAACCTGATGGTGCAGGCGAATGTCGTGCACGAGGCCTGGCGCGCGGGCGTGCGCAAGCTGCTGTTCCTCGGTTCGTCCTGCATCTATCCGCGCCTGGCGGCGCAGCCGATCCGCGAGGAATACCTGATGAACGGCATGCTCGAGCCGACCAACGAGCCCTATGCCATGGCCAAGATTGCCGGCATCAAGCTGTGCGAAAGCTATAACCGCCAGTACGGCACCGACTATCGCAGCGTGATGCCCACCAATCTGTACGGTCCCGGCGACAACTACCATCCCGAAAACAGCCACGTCATTCCCGCCTTGCTGCGCCGCTTCCATGAGGCCAAGGCGAGCGCCGCGCCCGAGGTCGTGATCTGGGGCAGCGGCAAGCCGATGCGCGAATTCCTCTACGTCGACGACATGGCGGCGGCCAGCGTCCACGTGATGGCGCTGGCGCCCGAGGCCTATGCGGCGGCTACCGACCCGATGCATTCGCACATCAATGTCGGCACCGGCCAGGACGTCACCATCGCCGAGCTGGCGCGCCTGGTGGGCGAAACCGTGGGCTACCGGGGCGAGATCGTCTTCGACGCCAGCAAGCCCGACGGCACGCCGCGCAAGCTGCTCGACGTCTCCAAGCTGGCGGCGCTGGGCTGGCGCGCCAGCACGCCGCTGGCCGAGGGGCTGGGGCGTGCTTATCGCGCGTATCTGGCGCACCTCTGCGCAGGTGGCGATCCCGACGCACGATGTGAGATGCACAACAGAACAGATGGCGCAAGCGGTCCAGAATGGCGGATTTCACACCGGACTGCGCACGCCTGAGGGCCAATGCCGTCCACGCCGGAGAACACCATGCAGAGCTCGTACCACAATGTCACAGACTTGCCGCATCCATTCGCACCGAGGTTCAGCCCGAGGCGGGCCGTGTGCGCGGTCCTGGTCCTGGCCAGCGTCGCGCTGGCCGGCTGCAACCGGGACAAGCCGGTGCCCGAAACCAAGCCCGGCCAGGCCCTGGCGAGCGTCAACGGCGAAGAGATCACGGTTTTGCAGCTGAATGAAGAAATGCAGCGTGCCGGCGTCCCGGCTGCCCAGCAGCAAACCGCCAGCAAGCAGTTGCTGCAAGCCCTGATCGACCGCGAACTGCTCGAAAGCGCGGCGGCCAAGGAAAAGATCGACCGCGATCCCAAGGTGATGCAGGCGATCGAGCGCGCGCGCTCCCTGATCATCGCCCAGGCCTATATGCAGAAGCGGGTGGGCGACGTCGCCCGGCCGACCGAGGCCGAGATCGAGGATTATTTCAACAAGCATCCCCAGTTCTTCGCCAACCGACGCCAGTTCGCGATGAACCAGCTCGTGCTGCCGGCGTCCAGCGTGACGCCCGAGCTGCGCGCCGCCGCCGACAAGGCCCGTTCGCTCGAGGACGTGGCGGCCTATCTCGACACCAGGCAGGTCGCCTACGGCCGCGCCCAGGTCACGCGCAGCACCGCCGATGTCAAGCCCGAGCTGGCCGCGAAGCTGCTGTCGATGCCGAAGGGCCAGCTGTTCCTGGTGCAGGAAGGGCAGCGCGCGCTCCTGACCTCGATCGACGAGGTGCGCGACGCGCCGGTGTCGCTGGCGATCGCCGCGCCGCAGATCGCGCAATACCTGGCCAACCGCAAGAACAAGGAACTGGCCCAGGCCGAGATCCAGCGCCTGCGCGCCACCGCGAAGATCGACTACCTGAACAAGGACCTGGCGCCCGACGCCGCCACGCCCGGCGCGCTCCCGGCCGCGGCGCCGGCCGCGCTGGCGGGCATGCGCGCCACGCCGGCGCACGGACCGGGTACGGGTGCTGGCGCGGGCGCGGGCGACGGCGACATCGGCCCGGTGGCCGACACCGTGCACGAGGATGCGCGCGCCGACAAGGCGGCGCTCGATCGCGGCGTGGCCGGCCTCAAGTAGGGCTTGCGAAGGACTTCCCAACGACGTGCCTGGAGACTGACGATGAAACGCTGGATCAAGTGGATGACGGGGGCCGCCTTCATGCTGGGCATGAGCGTGGCCGGTGCGACCGAGGTGCTGCTGGGCGCCGGCGACGTGGTCAAGCTGTCCGTGTATGGCAGCCCCGACCTGTCGATCGAGACCCGCGTCAGCGAGAGTGGCCACATCACGTTCCCGCTGCTGGGCCAGGTGGCTGTCGGCGGCCTGTCGGTGGCCGCCGCCGAAAAGAAGATCGCCGGCCAGCTCGAGAAGGGGGGCTACATCAAGCGGGCCCAGGTGAACATGCTGGTGACCACGCTGGCCAGCCAGCAGGTGTCGGTGCTGGGCCAGGTGAACCGGCCGGGCCGCTATCCGGTCGAAGGCAGGCGCAAGGTGCTCGACATGCTGGCGCTGGCCGGCGGCATCCATGGCGATGGCGGCGACATGATCAGCCTGGTGCGCACGCGCGACGGCAAGACGACGCGCGAGACCATCGATGTGGTCGACATGGTGCGCAAGGGCGAGCTCGACAAGGACTACGAGGTCGCCGGCGGCGACATCATCTTCGTGGAGCGGGCGCCGCGCGCCTACGTCACCGGCGAGGTCAGCCGTCCCGGGCCGTTCCGCCTGGAGCGCGGCATGACGGTCCAGCAGGCGATCTCGGCCGGTGGCGGCCTGAGCCCGCGCGGCAGCGACAACGGCATCAAGGTCACGCGCCGCGACCCCAGCGGCAAACCGGTCACGCTGGACGTCCAGGCCAGTGATACGGTCCAGGTCGACGACGTGATCGTGGTGCGCGAAAGCTGGTTCTGACGGCAGCGTGTCCGGCGTTGGCTTCTCGCCGGGCTTTGGCGCGGTCCCCGCATGCAAAGGTGAGTCATGAGCGTGCATCAATTTCTGCTGATTTTGCTGGCGCGTAAGAAAATCGTCCTGGGCACGCTCCTGGTCACGGTGCTGCTCGCCCTCGGCTGGAGCGTGGTGCAGCAAAAGACCTACGAGGCCACGGCATCGGTGCTGCTCAACTACAAGGGCGTCGATCCGCTCACCGGTCTGACCATGCCAGGGCAATTGATGCCGGGGTATATGGCAACGCAAATGGACATCATCGGCAGCAAGAACGTGGCGCTGCGTGTCGTCGACACGCTGCGGCTGGCGTCCAGCCCGGCCGTCGTCCAGCAATTCCAGGAAGCCAACGAGGGCAAGGGGACGGTGCGCGACTGGCTGGCCGACCTGCTGCTCCAGAAGCTCGAGATCATGCCGTCGCGCGAATCGAGCGTGGTCGAAATAAGCTTCAGCGGCGCCGATCCGGTGTTCGCGGCCGCGGTTGCGAACGCCTTCGCCGAGGAATATCGGCGGGCCGGCGTGCAGCTCAAGACCGAGCCGGCCAAGAACGCCTCGCTGTACTTCAACGAACAGACCAGGCAGTTGCGCGACAACCTCGAGGCGGCCCAGGCCCGCCTGTCGAAGTACCAGCAAGAAAAAGGCATCGTCAGCCTCGACAACAACCGGGTCGATGTCGAGCTGTCGCGCCTGAACGACCTGGCGGCCCAGCTGGTGGTGGCCCAGGCCGCGGCCATGGAAGCGGGCTCGCGTGAAAGGGCGGCCGGGACCGCCGGCGCGGCCGTCGATTCGCCCGACGTCGCCAACAATACCCTGATCCAGAACCTGCGCATGAACCTGGCCAGCGCCGAGGCCAAGCTGGCCGAGGCCGGCGCGCGCTTCGGGCGCAACCACCCGCAATACCAGGCCGCCGCCGCCGAAGCCGGCAAGCTGCGCGCCGAGCTCGGCAGTGCGCTGGGCAGCGTCAGCCGCAGCGTCGGCGCCAACGCCGACGTCTACCGCCAGCGCGAAGCCGAGCTGCGCAGCGAGCTGGCGGCGCAGAAGGAGCGCGTGCTCGAGCTCAACCGCACCCGCGACGAGCTCGGTCCCTTGCTGAAAGACCTCGAAGGCGCGCAGCGCGCCTTCGATTCGGCCAGCCAGCGCTATTCGCAGACGCGGATCGAGGCCCAGTCCGAGCAGTCCGACGTCTCGGTGCTCAATCCGGCCGTGGCCCCCACGACGCCGAGTGGCCCGCGCATCCTGCTCAATACATTGGCGGCGATCGTGCTCGGCACCGTGCTCGGCGTCGGCCTGGCGCTGCTGCTGGAATTGCTGGCGCGGCCGGTGCGCTCCAGCAGCGACCTGCAAGACATGCTGGGCATTCCGGTACTGGGCGCCATCGCCTGGCAGGCGCCGCCCGCGCGGACGGGCCGTCTTCGCCGGCTGATGGCGCCCGGCCGGCAACCGCGCCTGAACTGAACAGCGCTGAGCCGAGGACGCGCCATGAACTCATCCGTGCTATCCGCCCTGCACAGCGGCCCCGGCCGCGACGCCAGCATGGGCGCGCTGCTGGTCGATGCGGGCAAGCTCAGCGCCGATGACGCCGAGCGCGTGCTGCGCACCCACGAAGACCTGGGCATCCGTTTCGGTGAGGCGGCGCTGCGCCTCGGCCTGGTGAGCGAGGACGACATCCAGCAGGCGCTGGCCCGGCAGTTCGCCTATCCCTATCTGCAGAAAGGGCAGGCCAGGCTGTCGCCCAGGCTGGTCGCCGCCTACGAACCGTTTGCGCCCCAGGTCGAGGCCCTGCGCGCGATCCGCAGCCAGCTGACGCTGCGCTGGTTCGCGCGCGGGCGGCGCGCGCTGGCGATCGCCGGCGCCGATCCGGACGATGGCGCCAGCCTGTTCGCCGCCAATCTGGCGCTGGTGTTTTCCCAGCTCGGCGAGCAGACCCTGCTGGTGGACGCCAACCTGCGCGCGCCGCGCCAGCACGAACTGTTCGGACTCCGGCCGCGCCAGGGCCTGTCCGATATGCTGGCGGGGCGGGCCGACCTGGACGCCATCCTGCGCGTGCCATCCTTTGCCGACCTGTCGGTGTTGCCGGCCGGGACCTTGCCGCCGAATCCGCAAGAACTGCTGGCGCGGCCCGGCTTTCGCACCTTGGCGGCGCAGCTGGAGAGCCGCCACGACGTCGTGCTGCTCGACTTGCCGCCGTTTACGGCCGGCGCCGATGCCCTGGCGGTGGCAGGCCGTGCCGGCGGCGTGCTGCTGGTGGCCTGCAAGCACCGCACCCGCATCGCCGACGTGGCGCGCATGGCCGGGCAGATGGTCGATGCCGGCGCCGAAGTGGTCGGTTCGGTGGTGATGGAGTTCTAGCATGGACCCGCGGCACGGCCTGCATCCCGGCCCCCGTCCTGGCCCCGGTCTTGGCCCCGACCCTGGCCTGAGCGCCGGCTTGCGCCAGGCCTTGCCCGAATGGTGGCCGGTCATGCTGGGCCTGGCCCTGCTGTTCGGGCCGACGTTCCGCGACCTGTTCAGCGGCGCCTGGATCGGCGAAGAGCAGGGCCATGGACCGATCATTTTCGCCTTGTCCCTGTGGCTGATCTGGCGCAAGTGGCCCGAGGTGCGGGCGGCCAGCGCGCCGCCGCGGCCGCACTGGATCGGCTGGGCGGTGCTGGTGTTCGGCCTGGGCATCCACCTGCTGGGCCGTTCGCAAAAGATCCTGATGTTCGAGGTCGCCTCGATCCTCGCGGTGCTGGCGGCAACCGTCCTGCTCAAGCTGGGCGCGCGCGCCCTGCGCCTGCTGTGGTTCCCGTTCTTCTTCATGCTGTTCATGGTGCCCCTGCCGAGCGAGCTGGTGGCGGCGGTGACGATGCCGATGAAGATGGCCGTGTCCTGGGCCACCGAACACCTGCTGTTCGCGGCCGGCTATCCGATTTCGCGCTCCGGCGTGGTGCTGCAGATCGGCCAGTACCAGTTGCTGGTGGCCGATGCCTGCGCCGGCCTGCAGACCCTCCTGACCCTCGAAGCGCTGGGCCTGTTCTACCTGAACCTGATGCGCCATCCGTCGGCCTTTCGCAATCTGGCGCTGGCGATCCTGATCGTCCCGGTCTCGTTCACCGCGAACGTGATCCGCGTGATCGCGCTGACCCTGATCACCTATTATTTCGGCGATGCGGCCGGGCAGGGCTTCCTGCACGGCTTTGCCGGCATGGTGCTGTTCGTGACGGCGCTCCTGATGATCCTGGCGCTCGACGCGGCCCTGCAGTGGTTCATCAAGCGCCGCGAGCAGCCGCGCCATCCCGGCCACGGCCGGCCAAACCCGCCAAACTCGCCGAACTCGCCGAACTCGCCGAGTCCACTGCGCGGGGGCGTCCGATGAAACCGGCGCGCCGCCACCTGGCCGTCAGCATCGTGCTGGGCCTGGCCATGGCCGCCACCTCGGCGCTGACCGGGGCCTTGACGCCGGCGCCGCGCGCGCCGCTGCCGCACGAGCGCTTCAGCCTCGAGCAGATGATTCCGCAACGCTTCGGCGCCTGGACGGTCGACCCGGGCGTCGTGCCCCTGCAGCCCGACCCGGAGCAGCAGGGCGTGCTCGCGAAGATCTATGACCAGACCCTGTCGCGCACCTATATCGACGCCCACGGCCAGCGGGTGATGCTGTCGATCGCCTATGGCGGCGACCAGAGCAGGGCATTGCAGCTGCACCTGCCCGAGGTCTGCTACGTGGCCCAGGGCTTCGAGCTGGTCGAGGACAGCGAAGACCTGCTGCCCACCCGCCATGGCCGCTTGCCGGTCAAGCGCCTGGTGGCGCGCCTGAGCGAGCGTAACGAGCCGATCACCTACTGGATCACCATCGGCGACAAGGCGACCAAGGCCGGCATCCAGCAAAAACTGCGCCGCCTCGCCTACGGCCTGTCGGGCGAGATCCCGGACGGCATGCTGGTGCGGGTATCGACCATCGGTTCCGACGAGCATGCCGCCTGGCGCGTGCAAGACCGTTTCGTGCTCGACCTGCTCGCGGTGCTGGCGCCGGGAGACCGCGCCCACCTGATCGGCGCCGACACCGTGCGCGCCACGGCCGACGCGTCCCGCGCGACCGGCAGCGCGCGCCACTGACCCGGCAACGGCGCGGCGATGAACGACATCCTGCCCTATATCTATTATTCGCTGCCGTGGCTGTTCGTCATCGGACTGTCGCTCGCGGCCGTGCTGGGGATCGGTGTCGGGATGGTCTGGCCGCGTTTCCTGGTCTATCCCTATCTGCTGGTCTTTTTCTGGGTCAATTCCACCAGCTATGGCAACCTGGCCGTGTTCGCGTCACGCAGCATCTACAGCCGGGGCTCGGGCATGCTGTTCTTCGGCGTGGTGCTGTGGTACGTGCTCGGCGCCTGGCTGTGCGCCCGCCTGTCCGCCAGTTTCATGAATAACTGCATGAACGGCAGCGCAAACAACTTCGCGCCCGGCCGGCCGCGCCAGGCCGCGCCGGCCTGCAATCTGCGGCCCTGGTTCCTGGCCTGGGCCGTCCTGCTGGCCGCCCACGTCGGCGTCGGGCTGGCCACCGGGGTGCCGCTGGCCGAGTCGCTGGCGCCGTCGGGCTTCTCGAACATCGTCTGGATGGCGCCGCTCGTCTCGCTGATGCTGCTGGCCTTCCGCACCCGTGAGCAGGCGCTCGAGCTGGCGCGCTTCATCATGCTGGCGGGTCTGGCGCGCGCGCTGTTCGGCCTCGGCCGCTGGGCGGTATCGGGCGGCGACCCGAACAATGTGTATGCCAATATGAACGCGATCCAGATCCGCCTGACCTTCTTCGACATCAACGACAGCCTGCTGTGCACGCTGGCGTTCGCGATCGCCGCCGTCGCGCTGTTCCAGGCGCCATCCGGCGCGGCGACGCCGGCGCAAGGCCGGCCGTGGCGCGCGCTGGCCTGGGCCACCCTGCTTGCCACCACGCTGTGCGTCGTGCTGTCCTATCGCCGCACCGCCTGGATCGGCTTCCTGCTGGCGTTCGCAGTCGTGCTGTGGCGCTTTCCGCCCGCGCGCCGCCTGCAGCTGGGCCTGGCCGCCATGCCGCTGGCCGGCGCGGCCATGGCCTTCGTGGCGGCGCGGCGCCTGGCGCAGACGCGCGCGGCAGGCGAGGCGGGCGAGGCGGGCGGCGGCGGCGGCGGGGTCGGTGGTCTGTTGTACGACATGCAATCGCGCCGCTTTGGTCCGGAAAGCGAACGGGTGCTGGAACTCAAGCTGGCCTTCGCCGACTTCCTGGCGCACCCGCTGGCCGGCATCGGCGCCTGGGGCCGCTACCATGGCTACCAGGCGATTTCATGGCAAGGCAACCCGGACGGCGGGCTGTTCCTGCACAGCGGGGTGCTGCACATCGCGCTCAAGAGCGGCCTGCTCGGCACGGTGCTGCTGGCCGGCACCATCGTCGCCTTCGTCGTGGGCGCGCGGCGGGCGCTGCGCAGCCTGCCGCCCGAGCTGCTGGGCCTGGGCGCGGCCGGGGCGGCGGGGCTGGCGTTCATGATTCCCGACCTGCTGATCGGCACGCCGTTCCCGCAGGTGCGCACCACCCAGATGCTGGCTTTATGCCTGAGCCTGCCTTACCTGGCGCTGGCGGCCGCGCAAGAAGCGGCGCAGCGGCCGTCCGCGCAGCGGCCGGCCTGGCAGCGCGCGCCGCGGCGTCCAGTGGCGCCGGCGTGATGAAGCTGCGCCTGGCCCGCAACGCCTGGTCCAACCTGCTCGGGGCGGCGGTCCCCGCGCTGGTGATGCTGGGCACGGTGCCGCTGGTGGTGCGAGGCCTGGGCGAGGCCGGCTATGGCGTGTACTCGCTGGTGACGGCCATCGTCGGCTATTTCGCGGTGATCGACATCAACCTCACGGCCGGTTCGGTCAAGTACATCGCCCAGCACCGGGCCAACGGCGACGCGCGGCAGGTCGCCGAGACCCTGTCCTTCGGCCTCGCCACCTATGTCGCCATCGGCCTGCTCGGCGCACTGGGCATCTGGCTGAGCGCGGCCTGGCTGGTCGAGGCCGTGTTCGCGGTGCCGGCGGCCTTGCGCCTCGAGGCGGGCGCGACCCTGGAACTGGCCGCGCTGGCGTTCTTGTGCGGCCAGTTGCAGATCTACCTGAACAGCGTGCCGCAGTCGCTCATGCGCTACGATATTTCAGGCCGGCTCGAGATGGCGTTCGGGACGCTGGTGCCGCTGGCCACGGTCGGCGTGCTGGCCCTGGGCGGCGGCCTGTTCGAGGTGGTCCTGCTGCGCGTGGTCGCGAGCGCCATCCACGCCCTGGTGCTGTGGCGCGCCGTCCGGCGCCTGCTGCCGGACTGGCGCTGGCGCTGGCCGGGCGCCGGCGTGCGCGCGGCCCTGCTGCGCTTCTCGGGCTGGACTTTCCTGTCGCGCTTCGCCGCGCTGTCGTACGCCCACGCCGACAAGCTGGTGATCGGGGCCCTGGTCGGCGTCGCCGGCCTCGCGTATTTCACGGTCGCCGCCACCCTGGCCAACCGCGTGCTGGGACTGAGCTTTCGCCTGTCGGCCGTGGCCTTCCCGGCCGCCAGCGCGCTCGCGGCCAGGGGCGAGCTGGCGCGCCTGGACGCGGTCTACCTCAAGGCGACGCGCTACGTGGCCTACCTGAACGCGGCAATCCTGGTGCTGCTGACCGTGTTCGCCCATCGCATCCTGGGCTACTGGATGGACGCCGCCTTCGCGCGCCACGGCGCCGCCATCCTGGCGCTGATGGCCTTGTCGCAATTCGTCGATTCCCTGACCAGCCTGCCGTCGCTGGTCAACGACGGCATGGGCCACCCGCGCGTTTCGGGGCTGTTCGCCGTGGTGCGCGCGCTGGCCGGGCTGGGCATGGTCTACGCCGGCGTGGCCGGGTGGGGGATCCTTGGGGCCGCCTGGGGCCACCTGGCCACCTCGCTGCTGTTCGCCACGGCATTCCTGGCCTATGTCCATGGCCGCACCGTCCCGACCCCGCTGCGGCGCCTGCTGGTCCATGGCTATGTACCGGGGCTGGCCGGGATCGCGCCCGTCGCCATCGCCGCCGGCGCGGCCGAGGCCCTGCTCGACGATAGCCTGGGCGCCTTCCTCGCGATCCTGGCCGCCACCGTGCTCCTGCTGGCCCTGCATGGAGCGCTGTTCGTGATCGAGCGCGGCGACCGCAACCTGGCCTGGGCCCGCCTCAAGACGCGCTGCCAGCCGGCGCGCGCCAGGGCCGGTTGAGGATGGCCGGGGCGCTGAACTCAAGTAGCGCCATGCATGTCCAATCATGTGCGATGGCGGACAGTCGACATCACCGATTCGGCACCTTCGGCGGCAGCGTGACGGTCGGGCCATGCACCGCGCCAGCGCACGGGCGTATCTCCCGCGTTTCGAGCGAAAGGGTGCTGTCAGGACGCCTTGCATGTCGCCACGGTACATTCGCCTCGAGGGCACGGCAGTCGTCCTGCCCGAGAGCTCACGTCTTTGATAGCGGGGGTGAGGCATGCGCATCCTGATGGTGTCCGAGGATCTGCCAGGCGAACAAGTGGGCGGCCTGGGCAAGCACGTGGTGACCCTGGCCAACCGCCTGCTGCACGAGGGCCATGCGGTCGAGATCCTGGGCCGCGCCGACCGGCCCTCGGCCGACCCCGCGCGCCAGATCGGCTTCTCCGGACGCTTCCGGCCCGGTTTCGCCATCGTGCGTCCCGGCTGGAAAGAGGCGCAGCTGGGCATCTTCAATCCGCTCAAGCGGCCCTGGTTTGCGCGCCGCATCGCGCGCGCCATCGATGCCCACGCCGCCGGCTTCGACGTGGTCCACTACCACGGCCACCTGCCGATGACGGGCCTGTACGTCCGGGACGGCATCAACTTCGTGCAGACCCGCCACGACCAGGGCAGCGAATGCCTGACCCACCTGCGCTTCGTCGGCGACGCCGTGTGCGAGCGGCTGGCGCCGGGCGCCTGCACGGCGTGCAGCGCGCGCCACGCCGCCCCGAGTCCCGGCCTGGTGCGCACGGCGCTGACGGCGCTCGCCGTCAGCGGCTACCGCAGCCAGGCCGCGCGCGCCTTCGCCCGCCACAAGACGGTGTTCGTGTCCCACTTCCTGCGTCGCCGTTTCCTGCGCGCGGTGCCCGATGCCGACCTGGCGCGCAGCCGCGTGATCCACAACCTGGTCGACTATTCCTCGCTGCGCGCGCTGGCCCTGGCCGCCCCGGCGCCGCAGGCAGGAGAGGTGGTGCTGGCCGGCAGGATCGACACCGGCAAGGGGTTCGCGGAATTTCTCGACGCCGCCGCCGGCCGCCTGCCGGCCCATACCCACTTGACCGTCGTCGGCGACGGTCCGCAGCGCGCGGCGCTCGAGCGGCGCCATGCCGGTCCGCAGGTGCGCTTCCTCGGCTGGCAAGACCATGCCGCCACCCTGGCCCTGGCCGCGCGCGCCCACCTGTGCGTGGTGCCGTCGTTGTGCGAGGAAGCCTGCAGCACCACGGTGCTCGAAGCGCTGGCGCTGGGCCGCGGTTGCCTGGCGCTGGCGCGCGGCGGCACGCCCGAGCTGGCCCAGTACGCCCAGTATCCGGGCCAGCTGGCGCTGGCCCGCACCATGCCGGCGCTGGTCGGGCGGCTGGCGCGCCTGCTCGCGGCGCCGCCGCCACGCATTGCGCCGCCGGCCGACTTCGGAACCGACGCCGCCCGCCTGCTGCCCACCTTACTGGAGCTGTATGCCGAACCAACCGACCTTCTCGATCGTCACCTGCACCTGGAACAGCGCGGCTACGCTGGCTGACACGCTGGACTCGGTCCAGGCCCAGACCTGCCGCGACCTCGAGCACATCTTCGTCGACGCCGGCTCGAGCGACGCCACCCTGGACATGATCGCCGCCTATCCCGGCGCCAAGCGCGTGCTGCGCGACGTGCGGGGCGGCATCGGCCACGCCATGAACCAGGGCATCGCCGCGGCGGGCGGCCGCTACGTCGCCCACCTGCACTCGGACGATTACTATGCCGGCCCTGCGGTGCTGGCCACGGTCGGGCGGCGCATCGAAGAGTTTGTCGGCATACATGGCGACGGCGATGGCGACGGCGGCTGTCCGCCGGCCTGGGTGGTCGGCAACATCCAGGTGCTCAAGGAGGGCCGCCTGCTGCCGCCGAACGCGATGCCGCCGTTCTCCTACCGCTCCTACGCCGCCGGCCGCGCCTGGGTGCCGCACCCGGCCGTGTTCGTGCGGCGCGACGTGTTCGCCATGGTCGGCGGCTTCGACGAGCGCCTGCGCTATGCGATGGACGTCGACCTGTGGCTGCGGCTGGGGGCGCTCAGCCGGCCGGCGCTGGTCGATGCGGTGCTGGCCGTATTTCGCGACCATGCCGGCAGCGTCTCGTCGCGCAACCGGATCGCGGCGCGGCGCGAGGAATTCGCCGTGCGCCGGCGCCATGCGGGCAAGGCGCCGCTGTCGTTCGGCATCTATTGCCTGCGCTACCTGAAGCGCATGCATGCCTTGCGCCGTCTGCAACGCAGCGCGGATGGCCAGGCGCAAAGCTAGCGCATGCTCCCAGTTATCGCACAGTCTTTCCACATCGAGCACGACAGTTACTGGACAGAACATCCTGTTCACCAAATGTTAAATCTGTCGTGTTGGATTCGTGCGAATGCAGGGCGCGAAAGCAAATAAACCTCTTGTTTCCTTGGGGAAGTTGATTTTGTTCAAAAAAACCTGCGGTAACATTGTTCCCGTCAAGCAAGCGTCGCCCGACGCCTGCAGCAGGTATCGATCCAGCGCCCGATCGCGGCGCGATCCCTGAACAATTCTCGTTCTCTCGGAGCTTCAGCATGAATTTTCACCGGAAAGGTCTGGTCCACGCGTTGGCGCTGGCGTCGCTCTTCGTATGCATGAGCGCGCGCGCGGACTGGGCCCAGTCCCCCGATCCCCTGGTCGTCCAACCCAGCCCGGATTTGAACCAGGTCCAGGCCCAGAATCCGCCCGGATTCACCTGGGCTCGCCACGCCAACGGCCCCGCCGCCTACGAGCTCGAGATCACGCCGAGCGGCGGTGCGCCGAGCAAGGTCGTCACCGAGCGCAACTGGTACCTGCCGCCGAAGGCCCTGGCCCTGGGCAAGTACACCTGGCGCGTGCGTCCGGTCGGCAGCGACGACTGGTCGACGCCGCGCGCCTTCTCGATCACCAGCAGGTCGAACCTGTTCGAGGTGCCGGACAATGCCACGCTGCGCGCGCGCATCACGGCCAAGGCGCGTCCGCGCGCGCTGCCGTCGTCGTTTACACCGTATGCGAGCTGGAACAGCGCCAAGCGCGCCGAACTCGACCCCTACGTCAGCCGCATGATGAACGAGATCAAGCTGCAGATTAACGCGGTGCCGGCGCTGAGCGATGCGCGCTGGCCGATCGTGATCAGCTCGCCGCTGACGGCCGCCATGGCCAGCCAGCAGACCGACATTCGCCAGCGCATCAACGAAGCCAGCCGCCAGCTCGAGGCCGCGGCCGTGATGTGGCGCATGAAGGGCGACCGCCTGTTCCTCGACGAAGCGCTGCGCCGCGGCGACCAGATGGCCGCGCTCGACCCGAAAGGGCCGACCAGCTACGCCAACCAGGACCAGGCCACGCGCCAGATCTCGGTTTCGCTGATCAAGGCGATCGACATCCTGGCCGCCGACCTGGACGCGCCGCGCCGCGCGCGCTGGCTGAACACGGTCAGGATCCGCGCCGAGGAAATCTACGGCAACCTGGCCGGCGACAACGGCCGCCTCGACCAGTATCCCTTCGATTCGCACGGCAACACGAGCCTGATCTTCCTGTCGCTGATCTCGACGCTGGCGCTGGGCGACATTCCCGAGGCGCAGAAGTGGTTCGACTTCTCGTTCCGCGCCTATGCCAACTCGCCGTCGCCCTGGAGCGGCGAGGAGGGCGGCTACGCCAACGGCACCGCCTATGCCGAATATGCGGCCGGCTACCTGGTCGCGCTGTGGGATCCGATGTCGCAGGCGTCGGGCGTGAATTTCTATGCCAAGCCCTGGGCCCAGGGCCTGCTCGACTTCGCCACCCAGTTCACGCCGCCGGGCTCGCGCGTGCACGCCTTCGGCGACGGCTCCGAGACCAAGCCCGACACCCGTGTCTGGCACGCCTTCGGCTCGCGCATGGTGTCGCCGCGCGCGGCCTGGTACGTGGCCAGCCTGGGCGGCACCGAGGATACGCTGAGCCTGCTGCAAGCGCCGTACCCGATGCCGATCAAGGGCACCATGACCAAGACGCCGCCGACCAACTCGGCCTATTATCCGAGCATCGGCTGGGCCTCGATGCACACCGACATCGGCTCCAGCAGCCGCACCTCGCTGTACTTCAAGTCCAGCCCCTACGGTTCGTTCAACCACAGCCATGGCGACCAGAACGGCATCCTGCTGTCCAGCGCGGGGCAGCCGCTGCTGGTCAAGGCCGGCTGGTATGACTGGTACGGTTCGCCTTACTGGAGCGACTGGTATCACCAGACCCGTTCGCAGAATGCGATCACCTTCGACGGCGGCAAGGGCCAGCTGGTGACGGGCTACCGCGAACAGCTGCAGCGCAACGGCAAGATCACCGGCTTCGCCGCCCAGCCCGCCTACGACTTCGCCGAGGGCGACGCCACCGCCTCTTATGGCGGCCAGCTGACCATGGCCAAGCGCCAGGTCTGGCACCTGCGCAATGCCGGCAATGCGATCCTGGTGCGCGACCGCCTGGCCAGCACGATCGCCCGCACCTACGAGTGGAATATCCACACCCCGGTCATCATGACGGTGGAGAACGCGCAGAACGTCAAGGTGTCGGCCGGCGGCCAGTCGCTGTGCCTGCGCTCGCTGAACGCGGACGCCAGCTTCGCCAAGTGGATCGGGCCGGGCGCCAAGGTGAACGTGATCGAGGACCACGGCGCCTTCTACCTCAAGAACGATGGCAAGTCGAGCGCCGAGTTCCTGGTGCTGCTCGACGTCGGCTGCAAGAAGCCGCCGGTCAGCATCGCCACCTCGGGCACCGTGCGCACCGTGACCGTCGCCGGCCAGAGCGTGACCTTGAACTAATAGCCTGGCGCCTAGGTGGCGCGCTCGATTCATGCGCGATGCTAGTCTGGCGCGCATGAGTGGAGCCGCGCTCGCCGATGAAACAGGTGTTCCTGATCTGTGCGCACAAGGACATGGACCAGCTCAACAGGCTGATCGGGCAATTGTGCGATCCCGATTTCCTGGTCTATGTGCACCTGGACCGCAAGAGCGCGCTCGACCCGGCGCGACTGCATCCGCATGCCCGCCTCGTGCGCGAGCGGGTCGCCGTGCGCTGGGGCGACGTGTCCCAGGTCGAGTCCACGCTGGCATCGATGCGCCAGATCCTGCCTGAAGCCCCGGATTTCGACAAGCTCATCCTCCTGTCGGCCCAGGACTTCCCGCTGTTGCCGAATCCATTGTTGAAAGCCGAGCTGGCAAGGATGCGCGGTTACGAGCTGATCGAGACCGCGCCGATTGCGGCCCATGGCTGGCGCGTGATGCATCGTTATGCCTATTTCCATCGCGACGGCGGCATGCTGGCCGAACGACTGGCCTGCGCCGCCGCCAACCGCGGCCTGCGCCTGCTGCGGCGCACCCGGCATCTGCCAGACGGCTTTGTCCCCTATGGCGGCTCGTGCTGGTGGAGCCTGTCACGCGACTGCGTGCGCGCGCTGCTGCGCCTTGCCGACGCACATCCTCGCCTGCTGCGTTTTTGCCGCAGCGTGCAGTCGCCCGACGAGCTGTTCTTCCAGACGCTGGTGATGCGTTCGGAGTTCGCCGATCGTGTGTTGCCGCATAATTTTCGCTACATCGCGTGGCCGGAAGGCGGCGCCTGCCATCCGAAGGTGCTCGACGAAGGCGACTTCGAGCGCGTCAAGGCCTCCGGCGCCCACTTCTGCCGCAAACTGGACAGTCACGCCAGCGCCGCCTTGTTCCCACGCCTGCTGGCATGGAAGCAAGGCCGGCTGGCGTGACGCTGTTGGTCAGAAAGTGATCTTGATCTCGCGCGCGCTGAAGGTCGCTTCGCCGTGGTACACGGCTTCGATATTGTTACCGTCGGGATCGATCACGAAGGCGCCGTAATAGCCCGGGTGATACGGCCGTTCGCCCGGCGCGCCATTGTCCTTGCCGCCGGCCGCCAGCGCCGCACGGTAGAAGGCGTCGACCATGGCGCGGTCGCGCGCCTGGAAAGCCAGGTGATGGCGGCCGGTCAATTGGCCCTGGGCCGCTTCGCTGTCCGCCGTCGAGACGAACAGCTCGTCGGCCCAGAAATAATCAATGCCCGAGCCGGCCAGCGGGATGCCCAGCACCTCGAACACGGCCGTATAAAACCTGCGTGAAGCGGGCAGGTCGCGCACCACCAGCTGGATGTGGTCGATCAGGCGTCCGCGGTAGATCTCCATCGTTTCCATCAGGCTCTCCTCGTGAAGGTTGGCTGCGCTGCCGATTATACGAAAAGCGCAACGGCATGCCGCGTCTTTACGCAGGCGCGAACGGCCGAGCGTGGCGACACGGATCTTGCATGGATGGCATGATTTGCTCGAAATCGAACCGGACAAAGGATGGAGGAATGCAAGTGTGGTGGACACAAAGCTGGCTGACGATACAGCGTGAATTTTCCGACCTGGGCAATGCCGAGGATGTGACCGTCATCGTGGTGCGGCTGCTGGTGGCCGCCCTGGTGGGTGGGATGTTGGGTTACGAGCGCGAGACGGTCGGCGCCTCGGCCGGCCTGCGCACGCATATGCTGGTCTCGGTCGGCTCGGCCTTGTTCGTGCTGATCCCGCTGCAGGCCGGGATGGAGGTGTCGGACCTGTCGCGCGTGCTGCAGGGCGTCACCGCCGGCATCGGCTTCCTGGGCGCCGGCGCCATCCTCAAGCAGAAGGAACAGAACGACATCCGCGGCCTGACCACCGCCGCCAGCGTCTGGATGACGGCCGCCATCGGCGTGGCCGCCGGCATGGGCCGCGAAGCCACGGCCATCCTCAGCGCGCTGTTTGGCCTGGTGATCCTGTCCATCCTGCGCGCGCCGGCCAAGAAGGCGGGCGAATACGGCCAGGACGACCGCGACGCCGGACGCTAGCGCGCAAGTCTGCGATAGCTGAAACGTTTGCGCCGGGCGCCGGTCTAGTATCGTAGGTCCCACCCATCGATACGAGGCGCCATGCGCAAGCCGTGTTCCATCGCTTTCATCGTGCGCGACCCCTTGCCGCCGGTGCGCGCCGACCTGCTGACCCTGTTCGGCGCCGAGATGCCGCGCCATGGCGTCGATAGCGAGCTGGTCGGCCAGTCTGGCGGCGCCGGCCCGCCGGAGTGGGGCGGCGGCGGCATGCACGCCGTCGGCAGCCTGGGCAGCCGTTACGCCAGCGTGCTGGCGCCCGCCTGGGACCTGCTGGGCCTGGCGCGCGCCTGGCGCCGCCGCCGGCCGGACGGCATCCAGGTGCGCGACAAGATCGCGTCCGGGCTGCTGGGCCGCCTGGCCGCCGCCGCGCTCGGCGTGCCCTTCCTGTACTGGATGTCGTTCCCGATCGTCGAAGGCTTCGAGGCGCGGCGCGACGAGATCGCGCGCCGAGGTCGCGGGCCGCGCTGGCTGGCGCATGCGGCGCGCGCCGCCGCCTCGCGCTGGCTGCTGTATCGCCTGGTGCTGCCGGGCGCGCGCCATGTGTTCGTGCAGAGCGAGGCGATGGCCGACTGGCTGGCAGGCAAGGGATTCGCGCGCGCGCGCATGACGGCGGTGCCGATGGGCGTCGACCTCGCGCTATGCGCGCGCGGGCGCATCGCGCCCAGCCTCGATCCGCGCCTGGATGGACGGCGCGTGCTGCTCTACCTGGGCCGGGTCGCGCAGGCGCGCGGCTCCGGCTTCCTGCTCGACGTCGTCGAGCAGCTCGCCGGCGACGTGCCCGATGTCCTGCTGGTGATCGCCGGCGACGCCCCCTCGGGCGACGAAATGGCCTGGATGCGCGCCGAGATCGCGCGCCGCCAACTCGAAGGGCTCGTGCTGCTGACCGGCTGGCTGCCGCGCCAGGCGGCGCTCGGCTATGCGGTGCGGGCCGAGGTCGGCCTGTCGCCGATCCCGCGCGGCGTCCTGTACGACGTTTCTTCGCCGACCAAGCTGGTCGAGTACCTGGCGCTGGGCATCCCCGGCGTGGCCAACGACATCCCGGACCAGGCCCGGGTGCTGGCCGAGAGCGGGGCCGGGCTGTGCGTGCCGATGGAGGCGCCGGCCTTCGCCGCCGCCGTGCGCCGCTTGCTGCACGAACCCGGCCTGGCCGCCGCCTGTGGCGCGCGCGGGCCGGCCTGGGTCAGGGCACACCGCAGCTACGCGATCCTGGGGCGGGTGGTAGCCGAGGCCTATGCCGGCATCCTGGCCGGGCGGGGCGCCTGATGGATGCGCGCACGCTCGCGCTGGCGCTCAGGTCGCTCGGCCGCCTGCTGGCGCGCGGCCTGCCGGCGCGGCTGCTGGTGCTGCCTTCTCTCACGCGCAACGAGCGGTCCGGGGCCGTTCTCAACGCCTACGTGGCGCGGCGCGCGCGCCGCCTCGGCGTGCAAGTGCCGCCGGACGCGACCCGGCTGCACGCGGTGCCGCCCGGCGCCTTCCTGCTCGCCAAGCCGGCCCTGCGCCAGGACCCCGCGCGCCACCTGCGGCCGCGCCGCTTCGGCTCGCTGCTGCGCAACACGATCCGCACCAGCGGCACCTCCGGTTCACCGCTCACCCTGGTGCAGTCGCTCGGCGCCGTGATCCGCGAAGAAGCTTTCATCCAGCGCCAGCTGCGCTGGATCGGCTGGCGCCCGGGGCAGCGCCGCGCCTGGATCCGCGGCGACCTCGTGTGCGACGAGCGTCCCCATGACGGGCGTTACTGGCGGCGCGACCCGGTCGGCAGGCTGCTCGTGATGTCGTCCTATCACTTGTCCAACGCGACCATCGGCGCCTATGTGGCGGCGCTGGAAGCCTTCGATCCGGTGGTGATCCACGCCTATCCATCCTCGGTCGGCGCCATCGCCCACTGGCTGGAGGCGGCCGGGCGCCGCTATGCGGGCCGGGCCCTGCGCGGCGTGATGACCTCGTCCGAGACCCTGGAGCCGGACGTGCGCGCGGCCGTCATGCGCGTCTTCGGCGTCGTCGTGTACGACTGGTATGGCCAGGCCGAGCGGGTCGCCGCCATCGGCACCTGCGAGCACGGCCGCTACCACCTGCTGAGCGACTACGGCGGCGTGGAGTTGCTGGCGCTGCCCGACGGCAGCAGCGAACTCGTGGGCACCAGCCTGAATAACGCCGCGATGCCGCTCGCGCGCTACCGCACCGGCGACACCGTGCGCGTGGGCAAGGCGGATCCTTGCCCCTGCGGGCGCGTGTTTCCGACGCTCGATGCCGTGATCGGACGCCAGGAGCGCATCCTCACCTTGCCCGATGGCCGCATGGTGGCGCGCCTCGACCGCGTGTTCCAGGGCAGCGGCCTGCGCCTGCTCGAGGGCCAGGTGCGCTACCACGGCCAGGCCCGCTTCACCTTGCGGGTCGTCGCGGCCGACGGTTTCGGCAGCGGCGACGAGGCCGCCCTGCGCGAACAATTCCTGCGGCGGGTGCCCGGTGCGCAGGTGGCGGTGGAACGGGTCGAGGCCATTCCGCGCGGCGCCAACGGCAAGTTCGAGTTCATCGCCGTCGACGGTTGAATCGTGCGCGAGATTCGACAATTTGCCATGTATGATCGTAAATATTGTCCCTTTCATAAGTGCATGAACCCCATGATCAGGATTGCGACACATTTCTCAAGGGCGCCTGCATGAACGCGGCGTCCCCTCGCGTGTTGATGGTTGGAACCGCGCTGGGGGGCAGGGGAGGCATCGCAAGCATGGTCGAGGTGCTGCGCATCGACGGCCTGTTCGAGCGTGAGCGCATCGCCTATGTCGCGACCCACGCCGAGGGCCGCCGCCTGCATAAACTCGGCAGCGCACTGCGCGGCCTGTGGCGCACCGGGCAGGCCTGCCTCGGCGCCGGGCGCAAGCCTGGCATCGTCCATGTACACGCCGGATCGCATGCCAGTTTCCTGCGCAAGTCGCTGGTGCTGCTCATGGCGCGCAGGGGCGGCGCGCGCACCGTGTTCCACCTGCATGGCGGCGGCTTTCGGCACTACGCGCTGGTGGAGGCCGGGCCGTTGCTGCGGCGCTGGATCCGGCACACCCTGGAGGCAAGCTCGCGCGTGATCGCGCTGTCGCCCGCCTGGGCCGCCTGCGTGCGCGAATGCGCGCCGCGCGCGCGGGTCGAGGTGCTTGCCAATCCGGTGCGCCTGACGGCGCCGGCGGCGCCTGGACAGGCCGAAGCCGGCCGCATCCTGTTCCTGGGCCGCCTCGACCCGGCCAAGGGCGTGGACGAGCTGCTGCAAGCCTGCGCCGCCCTGGCCGCGCGCCACCCGGGGCTGCATCTGGTGCTGGGCGGCAGCGGCGACCTGGACTGGGTGCGGCGCCGCGCCGCCGAACTCGGCGTCGCCAACCGGGTCGAGACGCCGGGCTGGCTGGACGCCGCCGCGCGCGATGCGCAGCTGGCGCGCGCCTGGCTGTTCTGCCTGCCGTCCCATGCCGAAGGCTTGCCGATGTCGGTGCTCGAGGCGATGGCGGCGGGGGCGCCGGTGGTGGCCACCCGGGTCGGCGGCATCCCCGAAGCGCTGGCCGACGGCGCGCGCGGCCTGCTGGTCGCGCCGCGCGACGCGGCGGCGCTGGCCTGCGCCATCGGACGCCTGCTGGACGACGCACGATTGCGCGCGCGGCTGGCGTGCGCGGCGCGCGCCGCCGTCGAGCGACACTACGCGGCCGGCGTGGTGTGCGCCAGACTGTCCGCGCTGTACGCGCAATTGCTTGAAGAGAACGCGATAAGCGCGCAATGAGGGGCGATGAAAAAACGGTGAGGGAAAATCGATGAACGCAACAGTACGCATGGCGTGGCTGGTCAACCGGCTGCGCTGCATGTCGGTGCCGGAACTGGCTTACCGGCTGCGCCAGGCGGCGACGATCCGCCTGGCGCGCCGCTCGGTCGGCCGCGCCGCGCCGCCGCCGCTGCCGCGCACCCTGAGCCTGGGCGTGCGCGGCGCGCCGGCGTTGGCGCGGACCGAGGTCGAGGCGCTGCTGCTCGACGCCGAGCGTATCGAGGCGGGCCACGTGGTGCTGTTCGCCGAACGCCGCTTCGACGTCGGCGTGCCGACCGCCTGGAACCGCGATCCCGAGACCGGCGTCGTCGCGCCGCCGCTGTACCGCGGCGACATCGCCATCGGCGACCGCGAACTGGTGGGCGACATCAAGCACGTGTGGGAACTGAACCGCCACCTGCACCTGGTGACGCTGGCCCAGGCCTGGGCCCTGACGGGCGAGGCGCGCTGGCTGGACGCGCTGGCGCACAACCTGCGCAGCTGGTTCGAAGCCTGTCCGCCGCTCACGGGACCCAACTGGACCAGCTCGATGGAACTCGGCATCCGCCTCGTCAACTGGAGCCTGATCTGGCAGCTGGTGGGCGGCGAACACAGCGCCCTGTTCGAGGGCGATGGCGGGCAACGCCTGCGTGCCGACTGGCTGGACAGCATCCACGCCCACTGCCGCACCATTGCGCGCCACCCGTCGCGCCATTCCTCGGCCAACAACCACCTGATCGCCGAAATGGCCGGCCTGTACGCCGGCGCCGTCACCTGGCCGTGCTGGAAGGAATCGAGGGACTGGGAAGCCCAGGCGCATCGCGAACTGGAGCACGAGGCCCAGGCCCAGTTCTCGCGCGACGGCGTCAACCGCGAGCAGGCGTTTGCCTATCATATGTTTTCCTGCGAATGCCTGTTCGTGGCCGGACTGCTGGGCCAGGCGCACGGCCAGGCGCGCGGTCAGGCGCGCAGCCGCCCCTTCTCGCGCGCCTACTGGACCGTGCTGCAGCGCGCGCTGCGCTTCCTGCGCTCGGTGCGCGACGTCGAGGGCGGCCTGCCGATGGTCGGCGATGCCGACGACGGCTGCGTGTTCCGCCTGCACGCCGGCACCGGGCGGCCGGGCCCGGACCGCGCCGCGCAACTGCTGGCGCTGGGCGACACCGTGTTCGGCGGCCAGCCCGACCACCACCCGGGCGTGCGCTGGCTGCTGCACGCGCTGCCGGGCGGGCGGCCCGACTGCGATCCGCACGAGGTCGAGTCCGGATGGTCCTTCCCCGACGGCGGTTACCTGCTGTTCGGCAACCACTTCGGCGAGGCCAACGAGATCAAGGGCGTGCTCGACTGCGGCCCGCTGGGCTATCTCGGCATCGCCGCCCATGGGCACGCCGATGCGCTGGCCCTGAGCCTGTCGGTGGCGGGCGAAGCCTGCCTGGTCGATTCCGGCACCTACTCGTACTGGCAAGACCAGAAATGGCGCGATTACTTCCGCGGCACCTCGAGCCACAACACCGTGCGCGTCGACGGCCTCGACCAGTCGGCGTCGGGCGGGCGCTTCATGTGGCTGCGCAAGGCGCGCGCCAGCATCGAGCGCATGCCGGCCTCGCCCCAGGAATTCGACTTCCGCGGTTCGCACGACGGCTATGCGCGCCTGCCGGACCCGGTGCTGCACCTGCGCAGCGTGCGCTTCGACGGCGCCAGCAATACCCTGACCGTGCGCGACGAGGTCGCCGCAAGGAAGCACCACAAGGTCGAGGCCTTCTGGCACTTCGCACCCGGCCTGGACGTGCGCCTGACCAGCCACGGCCTGTCGGTGCGCGGCAAGCGTTTCGTGCTGCAGATGCAGGCCAGCGGCGAAGACCTGCATCTCGAGCTGGTGCGCGGCGCCGAGAATCCGCCGCTGGGCTGGTATTCGGCCGCCTATGAATCGAAAACGCCGTGCGAAGTGCTGCGTATCACGACCGTATCGTCCGCCGTTCCCATCGAATGCAGGTTTACAATCACCTTTATCGATGATAAATAATTAACATCAGGAAACGTCACGCACCGGACCGGAGGCACGCATGAACGAGCGCGTCACGTTGTTTGGTTGTAATATAGATAATGTTTCAATGGAAGAGACCCTGGAGCGGGTCGAGGGTTTCGTGCGCAGCGGGCGGCCACACCAGCATGTGGTGGTCAATGTCGACAAGCTGGTCAAGGCCAGCCGCGACGAGGACCTGCGCCGCATCATCAATGAATGCGACCTGGTGAATGTGGACGGCATGCCGGTGGTGTGGGCCTCGCGCCTGCTGGGCAAGCCGCTCAAGGAAAGGGTCGCCGGCATCGACCTGTTCGAGGCCCTGATGCGGCGCGCGGCGCAGAGAGGCTGGCGGGTGTTCCTGCTGGGTGCGCGCGCCGACGTGGTGCGCGAGGTGGCCGCGACCTATGCCCGGCGCTATCCTGGCCTGGTGCTGGCCGGCGTGCATGACGGCTACTGGCAGGGCGAGGGCGCCGAAGCGCAGGTGGTGCGCCAGGTGCGCGAGAGCCGGGCCGACCTGCTGTTCGTGGCGATTTCCTCGCCCAAGAAAGAACAGTTTCTCGGTCTGTACCAGGCCGAGATGCGGATACCGTTCGCGATGGGTGTAGGTGGGAGCTTCGACGTGGCGATCGGCCGGGTCAAGCGGGCGCCGGCCTGGATGCAGATGGCCGGGCTCGAGTGGTTCTTCCGATTCCTGCAGGAACCGCGCCGGATGTTTCGGCGTTACTTTATCGACGACATGGCGTTTCTCTGGCTCCTGATCAAGGAAGCGGCCAGAACAAACGACTAAAACTGGGATCACGGCGCAGCAGCACGTCGCTGCGCCGACAAGAACAAAGGGCCGCAACCGGTCCATGGGGCATCAGATTATTTATTAACAGAGAGCGAAAGACATGAAGATTCTGGTTACTGGCGGTGTGGGCTATATCGGGTCGCATACTGTCGTCGAACTGCAGAACGCCGGTCACGACGTGGTCGTGGTCGACAACCTGTCGAACGCTCAGCAGTCGGTCTGCGAGCGCGTCCGGCGCATCACCGGCAAGCCGTTCGCCTTTGTCCAGGCCGACATCCGCGACCGCTCGGCCATGGAGGCCGCGTTCGCCGAGCACAAGCCCGAGGCGGTGATCCACTTCGCCGGCCTGAAGGCGGTCGGTGAATCGGTGGCGCAGCCGCTGCGCTATTACGACAACAACGTCAACGGCAGCGTGGTGCTGTTCGAGACCATGGCCAAGTTCGGCTGTAAATCGCTGGTGTTCTCGTCCTCGGCCACCGTGTACGGCGATCCGGCGTCGGTGCCGATCCGCGAGGATTTCCCGCTGTCGGCCACCAACCCGTATGGCCGCAGCAAACTGATGATCGAAGACATCCTGCGCGACCTGGCAAAGGCCGAGCCCGACTGGCGCATCGCACTGCTGCGCTATTTCAATCCGGTCGGCGCCCATGAAAGCGGCCTGATCGGCGAAGAGCCGAGCGGCATCCCGAACAACCTCGTCCCCTACATCGCCCAGGTCGCCAACGGCCAGCGCGACAAGCTGTCGGTGTTCGGCGGCGACTACGATACCCCGGACGGCACCGGCCTGCGCGACTACATCCACGTGGTGGATCTCGCCATCGGCCACGTCAAGACCCTGGATCGCCTGAACAAGGGCGCGGGCATCGTCACCTACAACCTCGGCACTGGCCGGGGCAATAGTGTCTTGGAAATGGTGCGCGCCTTCGAAGCGGCCAGCGGGCGTCCGGTCGCCTACCAGATCGTCGACCGCCGTCCCGGCGACGTGGCCAAGTGCTACGCCGATCCGGCCCTGGCCCGCGAGGAGCTGGGCTGGAGTGCCGAACGTGATGTCGCTCAAATGTGCGCTGACGTATGGCGCTACCAAACCACAGCCAAATAATGCAAAGGATAGTCTAATGAAAGCCATGATTCTCGCCGCAGGCAAAGGCACACGCGTCCGTCCGCTCACCTACGACCTGCCAAAACCCATGATCCCGATTCTGGGCAAACCCGTGATGGCTTACCTGATCGAACACCTCAAGAAAAATGGCGTGTCCGAAATCATGGTCAACGTCAGCTGGCTGCATGAAAAAATCGAAGAGTATTTCGGCGAAGGCGAGCAGTTCGGCGTCCAGATCGGCTACTCCTTCGAAGGCTATACGAAGGACGACGGCGAAGTCGTCCCCGAACCGATCGGCTCGGCCGGTGGCATGAAGAAAATCCAGGAATTCGGCGGCTTCTTCGACGACACCACCGTGGTGCTGTGCGGCGACGCCCTGATCGACCTCGATCTCAAGGCCGCGCTGCTGGAGCACCGCCGCAAGGGCGCGATGGCCACTGTCATCACCAAAGAAGTGCCATGGGACAAAGTTTCGTCGTATGGCGTGGTGGTCTCGGACGAGCAGGGCCGCATCCTGGAATTCCAGGAAAAGCCGAGCCAGCAAGAGGCGAAGTCCAACTTCATTTCCACCGGCATCTATATCTTCGAGCCAGAAGTCATCGACCTGATCCCGTCGGGCGTGCCGTTCGACATCGGTTCCGAGCTGTTCCCGCTGCTGGCCGAGCGCGGCCTGCCGTTCTATGCCCAGGGCCGCCCGTTCAACTGGCTCGACATCGGCACCATGGGCGATTACTGGGAAGTGCTGCAGTCGGTGATCACCGGCGAGGTCAACAATATGGACGTGCCCGGCATCCAGATCAAGCCAGGCGTCTGGGTGGGCCTGAACACCAGCATCGACTGGGAAGGCACGACCATCGAGGGTCCCGTCTACATCGGCTCCGGGGTGAAAGTGGAAGCCGGCGCCCGCATCGTGGGTCCGACCTGGATCGGCCACGGCAGCCATATCTGCGAAGGCGCCGAGATCGTGCGCAGCGTGCTGTTCGAGTACACCCGCGTGTTGCATGATGTAACATTGAATGAAATGATTGTCTTTAAGGAATATAGTGTCGACCGAAAAGGCGAAATGAAACACGCTTCCGAGTATTCTTCGGAGGAATGGCTCAATGCACGCGACCGTCGCCGCTCCCGGCGCAAGGAAGTCGCGGACCACGACACCAACGAGTTAGAGAAAGAGAAAGTCAGCGCATGAAGATCTATCCAGTCATCCTTTCCGGCGGCGCCGGCACCCGCCTGTGGCCTCTGTCGCGCAAGGTTTTGCCGAAGCAGTTGCTGCCGCTGGTTGCCGACAAGACCATGCTGCAGGAAACCGCCTTGCGCGTGGCCGGTTGGCCGGAGATGATGGCGCCGCTCGTTGTGTGCGGCAATGACCACCGCTTCATGGTGGCCGAGCAATTGCGTGAAGTGGGCATCACGCCGCTGGGCATCCTGCTCGAGCCGGTCGGCCGCAACACGGCGCCGGCCGTGGCCGCCGCCGCCCACCACCTGCAGGCGATCGACCCCGAGGCCGTCATGCTGGTGCTGCCGGCCGACCACGTGATCCAGAACGGCGAAGCCTTCCGTGAAGCGGTCGACCGCGCCACCCGCCTGGTGGCCAAGGGCGCGCTGGCGACCTTCGGCATCGTGCCCAATGCGCCGGAAACCGGTTACGGCTACATCCGCCGCGGCGAGCAGGTGGACGAGTGCGGCGAATGCTACAAGGTGGCGCGCTTCGTCGAGAAGCCCGACGCCGCCACGGCCGAAGGCTTCCTGGCCGAGGGCAGCTACTACTGGAACAGCGGCATGTTCATGTTCGCCGCCGCGCGCTACCTGCAAGAGCTGGAGCAGCACGCGCCGGCCATCGCCAGCGCCGCCAGCCAGGCCATGCACGCGGCCTACCGCGACCTCGATTTCTGCCGCCTCGACGAGAGCGCGTTCTCGGCTTGCCCGTCCGATTCGATCGACTACGCGGTGATGGAACACACCCGCGACGCCGCCGTGGTGCCGGCCGATATCGGCTGGAACGACGTCGGTTCGTGGTCGGCGCTGTGGGAAACCCAGGCCAAGGATGCCAACGGCAACGCCCAGCGCGGCGACGTCTACCTGGACGGCGTCAAGAATTCGCTGGTGCGCGCCGAAAGCCGCATCGTGGCGGTGGTGGGCCTGGAAGACGTGGTCGTGGTCGAGACCCAGGACGCGGTGCTGGTCACCTGCAAGAGCAAGGTGCAGCGCGTCAAGCAGGTGGTCGAACACCTGGCTTCCAAGGAGCGCACCGAGCACCTGCACCACACCCGCGTCTATCGTCCATGGGGCCACTACGAGGGCATCGATGCGGGCGACCGTTTCCAGGTCAAGCGCATCACGGTCAAGCCGGGCGAGAAGCTCTCGCTGCAGATGCACCACCACCGCGCCGAGCACTGGGTCGTGGTGTCGGGCACCGCTCGCGTCACCTGCGGCGATACCGTCAGCCTGCTGTCCGAGAACGAATCGACCTATATCCCGATCGGCATGAATCACCGTCTGGAAAACCCGGGCAAACTGCCGCTGCACATCATCGAAGTGCAGTCGGGCAGCTACCTGGGCGAGGACGACATCGTCCGCTTCGAGGACATCTACAAGCGCGCCTGAGTCCTCCGGCCGCGCGCCTGGAACTTGTCCAGCAACGTGCAGTCTGACGTTGCATGAACAAGATCCTGGCACGGGGCGGTGCGGCCGCCATCCTCGTTGCAGCCATTGGCATGGCGGCATCGCCGGCTGTGGCACAAGACGAACCTCCCTTGCTCGACCCCGGCCTGCAGGGCCAGCTCGAACGCTGGCTCGGCGCCGGCCCCCTTTATCTCGACAACATCTACACGCGGCAGCCGGGCGACGACTCGCTCGACTTCCATGCCGCTGCAGACGGGCGCGGCAGCAATTTCACCTTGATGCGTGTCGCCAACGACGCCGGCGACAGCTGGGTGGTGGGCGGCTACAACCCGCGTAGCTGGTCTTCCACGGCCGGCTGGCACGTTTCCGAGCGCGACTGGCAACGCACCGCCTTCCTGTTCAACTACACCGACCCGGCCGTGTACCGCCAGCTGCTGCTCGATAACATCCTGCCCAGCCAGGGCTCGCGCCAGACCTATAACTGGCCCGATCACGGCCCCACCTTCGGCGCCGGGCCCGACCTCTTCGTCGACGACCGGCTGACCACTTCCATTTCCTGGCAACTGAGCTATGGCGACCCCGCCTTCGAAGGCCGCAGCATCATCGACGGCACCTATGGCGGACAATTCAGGCGGGTCGAAGCGCTCGAAACCTACGCCATTTCGCTCGTGCCCGAGCCGCCCGCCTATGCGCTGCTGCTCGGCGGCCTCGCGGTGGCCGCCTGGACCGCACGCCGCCGTCACCGCTGATACCCGCGCCAAGCTCTCTACCGATTCCCTGCGGAAACTCGACCCTCGTGTGTTGATGTGCCGCTAAGCTAGAAATTATCCACCGTGGCTAATTTCTGGTCATCATGTTGTCAATCTCCGCATTTACTATCATTCTGCTAATGAATGTAGCAGGCACATCTTGTGCGATA
This sequence comes from Massilia timonae, assembly GCF_001866515.1. Taxonomy (NCBI): domain Bacteria; kingdom Pseudomonadati; phylum Pseudomonadota; class Betaproteobacteria; order Burkholderiales; family Oxalobacteraceae; genus Massilia; species Massilia timonae. The sequence continues at coordinate 5,891,735 of NZ_JRYB01000001.1, read as the reverse complement.
ACCAATGGGGAACCCATGACGACTTTTGCATCCTTCGCACCGCGGCGCACGCTGCTGGCGACCTTGCTGGCAGGCCTTGCCGCCAGCGCCCATGCCGCCCCTGGCGACGTGGTCATCAGCCAGCTGTATGGCGCATCGAACAACGCCGGCGGCCAGTGGAGCCACGACTTCGTGGAGCTGTTCAACCGCAGCGATGCCCCGGTGCGGCTCGACGGCCTGAGCCTGCAATACCAGTCGGCGACCGGCAGTAACTGGGGTTCGGTCACGGTCTTGCCGGATGTGACCCTGGCGCCGGGCCAGTATTTCCTGGTGCTGGGCCGCAATGGCGGTGGCCCGAATGCGGTGGGCGAGGGCGATCACTTCAATAACGGCCTCGATATGGCGGGCGCCGCCGGCAAGGTGGCGTTGGTCAATGGACGCACTCAAATGTCCACGCCGGAAGGCGCCAACCTGGTCGACCTGGTCGGTTTCGGCACCGCCAACCGCTACGAAGGCGCGGCCGCGCCGGCGCCGTCGACCGTCAATGCGATCGCGCGCCTGGCCCAGGGCTGTCAGGATACCGACAATAACCGCGACGACTTCGTCGCCGGCCCGGTCGACGGTCCGCGCAGCACCCGTTCCCCGCTGGCGCCCTGCGACGGCAGCGGCGGCCCGGTCGTCAAGCCGATCGTCCCGAGCTGCCCGGCGGCGGTCCAGGTCGCCCAGGGCAGCGCGTCCTCGGCGCAGCTGTCGGCGGTCGACGCCGACAGCATGGTGACGCGGGCCGCCATCGTGGCCGGCGCCGTGCCCGGCGTCAGCCTCGCCGACTTCGCGCCTGCGAACGCCATCGGCGGCACGGCGACGGCGCGCCTGCTCATCGGCGACACGCTGGCCGGCGGCCGGTATCCGGTCCAGGTCGAGTTCGCCAACACCGAGGGCGACACCGAGCGCTGCACCGTCATCGTCGACGTCGCCGGCCAGTTGAGCATCCCGGCGATCCAGGGTTCGGGCCCGACCAGCGCCTATGTCGGCACCGTGCAAACCACGCAGGGCGTGATCACCGCCAAGGTCGGCGCCGGCTTCTTCATCCAGGACCCGCAGGGCGACGGCGATCCGTCGACGTCGGATGGCCTGTACATCTACGGCAAGACCACGGACTTGCCGGTCGGCACCCTGGTGCGCGTGACGGGCACGGTCGAGGAATACCGGCCGAGTGGCGCGACCCGCAGCTACACCGAGTTCAAGGATGTCGGCAGCATCGTGTCGCTGGGCGCCGGCCCGGCCATCGTGCCGACCAATATCGCGCTGCCGAACGCCAACCTGGCCGACGTGGAAGGCATGCTGGTGCGTTTCACCACGCCGCTGACCGTCAACGGCAACCGCAACCTCGGCGACCGCGGCGAACTGATCCTCGCCAACGGCCGCCGTGAGAACCCGACCAACCGTTATCCGCTCGGCTCGCCCGAGGCGCTTGCGCTCGCCCGCGAGCATGCGAGCAACCAGATCGTGCTGGACGACGGCATCTTCGTGGCCCCGGCCACCATCCCCTACCTGGCGGAGGACGGCACCGTGCGCGTGGGCGACACCGTGCACGACCTGACCGGCGTGGTCGACTACGGCGCGCTGGGCGGCGGCGGCGCCGGCTTCAAGCTGCAGCCGACCGTCACGCCGACCTTCGCGCGCACCAACGAGCGCACCCCGGCCCCGGCCTTGCCCGGCGCGATCAAGGTGGCCAGCGCCAACGTGCTCAATTTCTTTACCACCTTCACCGACGGCCGCGACGCTTGGGGCCGCAGCGGCCAGGGCTGCACCATCGGCAACCGCACCTCGGCGGGAGAGTGCCGCGGCGCCGACAACACGGCCGAGTTCGTGCGCCAGCGCGACAAGATCGTCGCTTCGCTGGCCCAACTCGATGCCGACGTGGTGGGCTTGATGGAAATCCAGAACAATGGCGACGTCGCGGTCGGCTACCTGGTCGAGCAACTGAATGCCGCCACCGCGGCCGGCACCTATGCGGTGGTGCCGAAGCCGGCGGCGCTGGGCACCGACGCGATCCGGGTGGCGATGATCTACAAGCCCGCCAAGCTGAGCCTGGCCGGCAGCGCGCTGTCGGACGGCCACGAGATCAACAACCGTCCGCCGATGGCCCAGGCCTTCAAGGCGAAGCAGGGCGGCGGCACGTTCTCGGTGATCGTGAACCACCTGAAATCGAAGGGCGGTTGCAGTGGCGCTGGCGCCGGGGACACCGACCCGGGCAATGGCGAAGGCTGCTGGGACCGCACCCGTACCGAGCAGGCCCGGCGCCTGAGCGACTATTTCATCCCGCAGGTGGTCAAGGCGGCCGGGGACCCGGACGTGCTGGTGATCGGCGACCTGAACGCGTATGCCTTCGAGAGCCCGATCAATCACCTGACCCAGCAGGCCGGCATGGTCAACCTGCTCGAGCGCTTCGTGCGTCCGCACGGCATGCCGTATTCGTATGTGTTCGACGGCCTGTCCGGCTACCTCGACCATGCGCTGGCAAGCGGCTCGCTGGCGCCGCAGGTGGCGGGCGCGGCCGAATGGCACAGCAACGCCGACGAGCCCGAAACCATCGACTACAACCTCGGCGATACGGCGCAAGACCCGTACCGCAAGAACGCCTGGCGCGCCTCGGACCACGATCCGCTGGTGGTGAGCCTGAACCTGGCCGGCTCCCATGCCGACGTCACGGCGTCCAGCAAGATCGTCATCGGCGGCTTCAGCATCAACCGGGCGACGGGCAAGACCACCGGCAACGTCACCATCACCAATACCAGCGGCCAGACCCTGAACGGTCCGCTGCACCTGGTGCTGCGGGGCCTGCCGTCCGGCGTCACGCTCGACAATCCGGCCGGCGTCCACGAGGGCGCGCCCTACATCACGCTGCCGCAGGCCGGCATCGCGCCGGGCGCCACGGTCACCATCGCCACCGCATTCAGCAATGGCGCCAAGCGTAACTTCACTTATACCCCGCAGCTGGTCTCCGGCGCGTTTTAAAGGAAAACACCATGTCGAACCTCGTATCCCTGTTGTTCCGTGTCTTGCTGGTGCTGTCGATCGCGGCCGGCGCCCCGGCGGCCCTGGCCGGTCCGTTGTACCGGGTCTCGCTCGATACCTCGGCCCTGGCCGGCACCGTCGGCTACCTCGACCTGGGCCTGAACGGCCCGCTGGATGCGGCGCCGACGGTGGCCCGCCTCGGCAACTTCAGCGGCGCCTTCCTGGAAGGCGGCATGACGTCGGGCGACGTCGGCGGCGACGTCGTGAATGGCGTCGTGTTGCGCAATGGTCCGGAGTGGAATTTCTTCGACCAGCTGGTCACGTTCGGCGGCCTGTTCAGCTTTGACGTCGAGTTCGACCTGGGCGAGGGCGCCAATGGCAGCCTGTTCAGCGTCGCCTTCGTCGACGACGCCCTCAATTACCTGGGCGCTGCCGGCAATGTGCTCGAGATGAACCTGGTCGCGGGCCAGAGTGTCGAGCTGCAACTGGTGGATGCCGCCTTCGCCAGCGTGGCCGAGGTGCCGGAGCCGGCCGCCTGGCTGCTGGTCGCGAGCGGCCTGGTGTTGCTGGCCGCGACGGGCCGTCTGCGCCAGCGCCGCTGACGCCGGCGTCGCGCGCTCAGGATCGGGGCAGGCTGGCCTCGAGCGCGGCGCGGCGCTGCGCATCGATGCGCCAGGCTTCGGCATTGCCGTCGATGATGCGCAGGCTGGCGCAGCCTTCGGCGGCGCAGTCGGGCGCCGGCATTGTCGCAGAGGCGATGGTGGCGATGGTGGCAACAACTGGGGCGCCCGGCGCCGGGGCCGGGACCGCGTTCGGGCCGGTTTCCGGCGTTCCCGCGAGGATGGGCGCACTGGCGGTCGTGCTGGCCGACGCGGTCTGGACGGTCGTGTCGAGGTCGTACTGGCCGCCGCAGGCAGCCAGGGCGGACGTCAGGGAGAGGGCGAGGATGGTGCGCAGGAAGGTCATGTGTGAACTCGAACAAGCTCGTCTTTAACGAATCTATTGTAGTCAGTAAATTTTTCCTGCACACAATTTTTTACATTTGCGAACACCCAAGTTCGGATTTGATGAAAACAGGATGCGCGACGTTCATGTCTTTTGCCTGCAAATGAGAAATATATCCACACGGAAACTTAAAGTGTTATGAGGTAAGCCTTTGGGCCTTGTGCTGTTCCGTAAGGGCCACGCAACAAATTTGGATGATACATTTGGTAACAGTCAGTCAAGGTGATCCGCTTGACCAGCTGTATCGTGCGCGCGAAGATGGCGGCATGAAAAAACTCATCCTCATCCTCCTGTTCGGCGCCAGCGCCGCCTGCACCACCCAGGCCCACGATCCGGTCCAGCCGCCGGCGAAGGACGGCGCCCCCCGGTCGTCGCGCTCCAGCCTGGCGCCACCGTGTCCGAGATCAAGCGCCTGATCGGCACGCCCACCTGCAGCGACAGCGCGCAATGCCGCTCGCTCCCGGTCGGCGCGCTGGCTTGCGGCGGCCCGCAGGAATACCTGCCGTATTCGACCGCGAAGACCGACGAAAAGGCGCTGCTGGCCCTGGCCGAGCGTTCGAAGACCGAGCGCCAGGCCGAGATCCAGCGCACCGGCGAAATGTCGATCTGCATCCATCGCCCCGACCCGGGCGCCGTCTGCGTCGCCGGCGCCTGCCAGCTGGGTTCGCCCGCAGCCTGAGTCTTTCCGTTCCTTCAAAAAGACAAAGCGCGCCGTGGCGCGCTTTGTCTTTTCAACCGGGGCCAGGGGCCCCGGACCTTTCGCTTACACGCCGACGTCCTTCGCCTTGACGCGTTGCGGACGCTCGGCCTTCGGCACCGGCTGGTTGGTCTCGACCTGCAGCACGGTGGTCGAGCCGATCGCGCCGCTGGCGTCGAGCAGGCGCACGCCGCCCAGGAAGCGCTTGCCGGTCGGCAGGCCGGACCAGCTGACCGCCACCGTCGCCTTGCCGCCGGCATAGACGTTGGCCGGCACCAGGGCGCGCAGGTTGCCGCCCTTGTCGGTGGTGTTGACGATCACCGAATGCAGGCCATACGAGGTGCTGCCACCCGACGCCGTGCTGTAGCCCAGCGTGCACAGGCGGTAGCTGCCTGCCGGCGGGGCCGCCAGCGCGATCGTCTCGTCCGAACCGTAGGTGGCCGAGTAGGCGGCCAGGTTGCCGGCAGCGTCCACCAGCACCAGGTCGAGGTCGTCGCCGCCATTGCCGCTGGTGTCACGGTCGAACAGTTCGAACTGCGCTGCCATCGTGTTGGCGGTAAAGGTCACCGGCGTCACGCGCACGCCGTACAGGCCGCGGTGGCAGGCGTCGGCCATCTGGGCCAGCGTGTCGATCGCCCCTGCGGGCGCCGGCGCCACCGTGTTCGCGCTGCGCACGATTTCCTTCAGGCCACCTACAGTCGAGCCCATCTTGCCGGAGAAGCCAGTGGTGATGCTCAGCGCCTTGCTGCCGCTGGCGCGGTCGCTCGAGATGAACGCAGGCGCGATGATCAGCTTGCCAGAGCGGGCCACGACCGGGCTGCGCACGGTGTGGCCGCCGCCGGTCCAGGTCAGCGTGCCGTACTGCCAGGCGTTTTCGGGCGCGCTGTTGCGGGTCAGCGTCACCGTGAACGACCTGGTCTGACCTGGTTCGATCGCCAGCGTGGCCGGGGTCACCACGGCGTCATAGCCCGGCACCGAGATCTGCGAGGTGAAGCTCGAGGTGCTTGCGCTGACGTTGGTCACCGAGCGGTTGATGGTCACCGAGCCGAGCACGTTGCCGACGGCGATCGACGGCAGGTTCAGGTCATAGCCGGGGATCTGGCCGCCCGCGCACTGGGTGGTGACGCCGGCGCCGCACAGGTATTTGCGGTAGTCGGCTTCGCCGATGTCGTACACCAGGCCCGGGTCGAGCGCGGCGGTCGGGTTGACGTGGCCCGCGCCCTGGGCGAACGGCAGCTGGCCGCGGATGTCGCCGGTCAGCGTGTCCGGGAAGGTGTCGGTCGCGGTGGTCATCAGCGCTGACTTGATCATCGCCGGCGACCAGGTCGGGTGTTTCTGGCGCAGCAGGGCGGAGAGGCCGGCCACGTGCGGCGCCGACATCGAGGTGCCCTGCATCGACACGAACTCGACCGGCGGCACCAGGGTGCCGTTGACGATGTCGTCATGCTGTTCCTGGGTCAGGCCCGGTGTGCCGCCGGCGATGATGTCCACGCCCGGCGCGGTCACGTCCGGCTTGAGCACGTTGGCGTCGGCGCGGTTCGGGCCGCGCGACGAGAAGCTGGCCATGATCGGGGCGTTCAGTTTCGACACGCCGACCACGAACTTGCTGATCGCGGCGGTGGCGTTGGCCGCGGTGGCGGCAGCATAGCTGCGGATCGCCTGGCCGTCGGCCTGGGTGACGTGGACCGAGGGCACCGAGTGCATGTCGGCGACCAGGCCGCTGCCGTTGTCGACCTGGATCATGCCGACGCCGCCGGCTTCGCGCACCGCGCGGCTCTTGTCGACGCGGTCGTTCTCGCCGCGGTTGCAGATCACGACCTTGCCGGCCACCTTGGCCGGATCGAGCACGGGCTGGCCGCCGTTGAACGAGGCGCTGTAGCACAGGGCGAGGCGGGAGGCGTTGGCGCCCGGCAGGCCGACAGTGGAGGCGTCGACCACCGGCTCGGCCGGCAGCGGTTCGGTATTCATCGAGGCGCCGGTGTATTTCTGGCCGTTGCCCAGGGTGACGGTGGCCTGGAACTCGCGGTTATGGGTCGAGGCGCCGACCGTGGTGTGCCACGGGCTGATGTGGGCCACCTGGTTGCCCGGGCCGTCGTTGCCGGCCGAAGCCACTGCAATGACGCCGGCATTGGCGGCGCCGAAGAAAGCCTGCTCGACCGGATCGGTGAGGGTGGTGCCGCCGCTGATCGAGAAGTTGATCACGTGGACGCCGTCAGCGACGGCCTTCTCAATGGCCGCCACGCTGTCGCCAACGTAGCAGCTGTTGCGCCGGCCGATGGTCACGCTGGGGTCGACATAGGTCCAGCACACCTTGTAGGAAGCGAGGCGTGCGCGCGGGGCGACGCCCGACATCTCGCCGATGTTGACGCCGGCCATGGTCACGTCCACGCCGTAGTTGCCGCCGGCGGTGGTCGAGGTGTGGGTGCCATGGCTGCCTTCGCCAATGTCGCCGCCCAGCGAATCGCGCGGCGAGGAGCGGAATTCGCTCCAGTGGGTGGTGCGGCCGGTGCTCAGGTAGATGTCGTCGAAGTACTGCGCGCCGATCAGCTTGTTGTTGCAGTGGGCCGTGGTGAAGCCTTCGCCGGTCTGGCAATCGCCCTGCCAGCGCGATGGCGGCGCCGAATAGGCCAGGCTGCCGCTGGTGTCGTGGGTCGGCTTGCCGTTGGCGTCCACGCGATCGGCGTAGGATGTGTGCTCTGGCCAGACGCCGCCGTCGACGATGCCGATGATGATGTCTTCGCCGGCCTCGGCCAGGCCGCCGAGCTTGGACCAGGCGCCGTTCGGACCGGTCAGCTTGAGGAAGTCGCGGGTCGAGACGGTGGTCAGTTCGCGCGGCACGTCGGGCGTGACCGCCAGCACGTCGCCGCGGCCGACCAGGGCGCGCACTTCGGCGTCGGTCAGCATGGCGGAGAAGCCGTTGAGCACCACCTTGTAGTCGTGCACGACGGGAGCGTTGCCGATGGCGGCGCGCACGGCGGCTTTCTTCTGGGCCAGGTAGCCGCTGTAGAGCTGGACGCTGGCGCTGTTCAGGTCGAGGCGCTGACCGGCGCGCGGCTGGGTGGCGGCCAGGCCGTTGACGCTGCCGTCATAGGAGGCGATCGGCTTGTCGGCCAGTTGCACGACATAGGGGCGGCGCGCGTCGTCGGCCTGGGCTGACAGCGACAGGCTGGTCAGTGCGAACAGGATGGCTGCGGAAATTGGGCGGAGTTTCATGGATGCGTGTCCTTGGATTCTGCGGGGTTCGGCTGTGATGTGACGGCGTGCTCAGGCATTGCGGCGGCGGGCGCGGGCGGCGAAGCCGAGCAGGCCGAGGCCGAACAGCGCGAGACTGGCCGGCTCCGGCACCTCGGCCAGGGCGTTTTCGAGCACCAGGTTGTCGATGGCAAACTGGCCGCGGTTGCTGTTGAATGCCGAGCAATTGCCGCTGCTGTTGCAAGTGAAGCCGAACATGGCCACGCTGACGAAGGCGGTGTTGGCGAAGGTCTCGAACGGCGAGTATTGGCCGAACAGGAAGCCTTGCGAGCTTGGGCCGTCGAGCAGCAGGTCTTGCAGCAGATAGCTGCCGTCGGCCAGGAAACCCTGCATCCGCAGCAGGCCGGAATAGATCGGATAGCCGCCCAAGGCCGCATCCAGGCCGATGAAGCTGGCGTCGATCGATTTCACCATGAAGGAAGCGGCAGTCTCGGACTCGACCCACACGATGCTGTCGTTGAAGGCGCCGTAATAGCCGCCTTCGCCGTTGACCGGGCACGCCATGCCGATGCAATAACTCGGATCGCTGGTGTCGACGATGGCGCCGACCAGGCTGCCCACGTCCGCCGGATTGTAGGCTTCGAAGCTCAGCTTGTACCCTTGTTCCTGCCAGCTGTCGCCACTGCCGAACACCATGCCTGCGCCGGCATCGAAATTGATGGTCGCGCCTTGGGCCGGAGCGGCGATGGCCGCGGCGCCAAGGGCCGCGGCGGCGAACTTGGCCAGCGGGCTGGTCAGGGAGGGTAATGCCATATGCGATTTCCGAGTCATGATTTGCCTTTGTGGTTGGGATTTCTCTCGCCTGGATACGGCGGGGCACTGCGTTTCGCACCTGAGGTTCAGGTTGCCAAGAAATATATCAATTGAACTAAGAAAAGTGTAAAAAAGTTTAACGAGAAATATTTTGACTTTCCACAACTTGCACTGATTAAATTTGGTTTCTCCTATGGGCAATCATTATTTCCACCTGTCTGTCACCTGTTTGAAATATGCATCGTTGTAAATAAGAAAGTTTTATTACACAAGATCAAGCGCCGTACGTCTTGCATCACGATGGTGTTTTTTTGAAAAGAACAGTTGTCGTCGCGCTCGGCAGCGTGTTACCTTTCACGGGCAGGATTTCAAAGAAGCAATCTAGGAGTCGCTTGATGGTTTTTGCTATGAAACAGGGCGCCGACGTCCGTCGCGGACGCAGCGCGGGCTTCACGCTGCTGGAGCTGCTGGTGGTGATCGTCATCATCGGCCTGCTTGCCGCCTATGTCGGACCCAAGTACTTCTCGCAGCTCGGCAAATCCGAAGTCACCGCCGCCCGCGCCCAGATCGACGCCTTCGACAAGACCCTCGACACCTACCGGCTCGACGTCGGCCGCTATCCAACCACCGAAGAAGGCCTGGCCGCCCTCATGACGGCGCCGCCGAGCGCCGGCGCCAAGTGGAACGGCCCCTATCTGAAGAAGGCGATTCCGCTCGACCCCTGGGGCAATCCCTACCAGTACCGGGCGCCGGGCGCCCGCGGCGAGTACGAGGTGCTGTCCCTCGGCAAGGATGGGCAACCTGGCGGCGCCGGCGACAACGCCGACATCACCAACTGAGCACGAACTGAACGTTCCTATTTCGCTTCACCGCAACCTCGCCGGGCATCCCATGCAGTTCGCCGTTCGCACCCTCGCGCCCGACATGTCGATCTCGAACATCGTCGTCGACGCGCCCGACGCCCAGGACGCGCGCCGCCAGGTCGAGGCGCGCGGCCTGTTCGTCAGCGCCGTCGAGCCGGCGCGCGGCGCGGCGCTGGCGCGCCCCAAGGGCGGCAAGCTCTCCCTCGTGCTGTTCAGCCAGGAGCTGCTGGCGCTGCTCAACGCCGGCCTGGGCATCGTCGAAAGCCTGGAGGCCCTGCTCGAGAAGGAAGCCGCGCCGTCCACGCGCGCCGTGCTCGAGCGCCTGCTGGCCGGCCTGCGCGAGGGCAAGCGCTTTTCCAGCGTGCTGGCGGCGCAGCCGGCGCTGTTCCCGCCGCTGTACGTCGGCATCGTGCGCGCCGCCGAAGGCACCAGCGACCTGCCGCGCGCGCTGGCGCGCTACATCGACTACCAGCAGCGCATCGACACCGTGCGTTCCAAGATCGTCAGCGCCTCGATCTATCCGGTGATCCTGTTGATGGTCGGCGGCGGCGTCAGCGCCTTCCTGATCGGCTACGTGGTGCCGAAGTTCGCCGAGGTCTACCACGGCGCCGGGCGCGACTTGCCGTGGATGTCCCAACTGCTGCTGGACTGGGGCCAGTTCGCGGCCGGCCACGGCGGCGCGATCCTGGTCGTCGCGGCGCTGCTGGTGGCCGGCCTGGTCGGCGCCGTGCGCCACTTGCTGCGCAGCGGCGGCATGGCGCGCCTGCTGGCGCGCCTGCCCGGCATCGGCGAGCGCGCCCGCGTCTACGAGCTGTCGCGCCTGTACCTGACCCTGGGCATGCTGACCGAGGGCGGCATCACCATCGTCGGCGCGATCGAGACGGTGCAGCCGATGGTGTCAGGCCACCTGGCGCGCAACCTGGCCGCGGCGCGCGCCGCGATCGAGGCCGGCCAGCCGCTGTCGAACGCCTTCGAGGCCCACGGCCTGACCACGCCGATCTCGCTGCGCATGCTGCGCGTGGGCGAGCGCACCGGCGACATGGGGCCGATGCTGACCCAATCCGCCGCCTTCTACGATGGCGAGATCGGCCGCTGGATCGACCGCTTCACGCGCACCTTCGAGCCGCTGCTGATGGCGGCCATCGGCCTGGTGGTGGGCGCCATCGTGGTGCTGCTGTACATGCCGATCTTCGACCTGGCGGGAGACATGTCGTGAACGCGGAACCCTTCGACACGGCGCTGCTGGCGCGCGCCCGGGCCGCGGCCGCCGTCTCGCGGCGCGGCCTGGTGCTCGAGCTCGAAGCCCTGACCGGGCGCGATCCGCGCGAACTGGTGAAGGAACTGGCCGCGCCGTTCGGCCTCGCGGTGATGGAGACCGGCGCCATGCTGGCGCTGGCCCCGGCCTTCGAACTCTTGCCGCTGGCCCAGGCGCTGTCGCGCCACTGCGCGCTGCTGCGCCACCCGGACGGGCGCCTGACCGGCGTGCTGGCCGATCCCTTCGACCTCGACCTGCAGACCTGGCTCGGGGCCCAGGCGCGCGCCAGCGCCAGGAACCCGTTGGATGTATGCCTGGCGCTGCAGTCCGACATCCAGGCCTATCTGTCGAAACAGGAAGAGTCGGCGCGCGCCGTCGACTCGCTGGTGGGCGGCGCCCAGGATGCGCGGCGCGACGGCAAGTCCGGCACCGTGCTGTCGTTCGCCTCGGTGTCGGAAGCGGGCAGCCCGGCCGTCAAGCTGGTCAACTCGACGCTGTACGACGCATTGAAGGCCGGCGCCTCGGACATCCACCTGGAGAGCACCGCCGGCGGGCTGGCCGTCAAGTACCGGGTCGACGGCGTGCTCGATCACGCCGCCACCGTGGGCGGCATCGAGCTGGCCGAGCACATCATCTCGCGCCTGAAGGTGCTGGCCGAACTCGACATCGCCGAGCGCCGCGTGCCGCAGGACGGCAGCTTCCGGGTCGAGGCGGGCGGGCGCGACATCGACCTGCGGGTCTCGATCATGCCCAGCATCCACGGCGAGGACGCGGTGATCCGTATCCTCGACAAGCGCGCCATGATCGAGGCCTATGGCGCGCTCACGCTCGAGGCGCTGGGCTTCGACGCGCCGTCCCTGGTGAGCTTGCGCCAGCTGGCCCAGGAGGCGTACGGGATGCTGCTGGTGACCGGCCCCACCGGTTCGGGCAAGACCACCACCCTGTACGCGGCGCTGACCGAGATCCACAACGGGCGCGAGAAAATCATCACCATCGAGGACCCGGTCGAATACCAGCTGCCGGGCATCCTGCAGATTCCGGTGAATGAAAAGAAGGGCCTGACCTTCGCCAAGGGACTGCGTTCGATCCTGCGCCACGACCCCGACAAGATCATGGTGGGCGAGATCCGCGACCGCGAGACCGCCGAGATCGCGGTGCAGTCGGCCCTGACCGGCCACCTGGTGCTCACCACCGTCCACGCCAACAATGTGTTCGACGTGTTCGGCCGCTTCACCCACATGGGCATCGATCCGTATGCCTTCGTCTCGGCCCTGAACGGCATCTGGGCCCAGCGCCTGATCCGCATGTGCTGCCCGCGCTGCGCCGAGCGCTACGAGCCGGACGCGCACGAGCTGGCCTCGGTGCACCTGGCGCGCGAAGAAGTGGCGGACTATGTCTTCATGCGCGGCAAGGGCTGCGGCGACTGCCGCGGCACCGGCTACAAGGGCCGCCGCTCGATCGCCGAAATCCTGACCCTGAACGACGAGATCCGCGAGCTGATCGTCGACAAGCAGCCGATCCGCCGCATCAAGGCCGCGGCCCACGCCAACGGCACCCGCAGCCTGCGCCTGGCGGCGCTCGACCTGGTGCGGCGCGGCGCCACCACGATCGACGAGATCAAGCGGGTGACCCTGCATGCGTAGATTGAACTTTCCTCCCATCGGACAAGCCTTGCGCCTGGGCGTGGCCGCGGGCGGCCTGGCCCTGGTCAAGACCAGCCGCCTGTTCGGCGGCGCGCCGCTGGCCTTGTCGGAGCAGCCGCTCGACCTGTTCGCGCCCGACGCGCTGGCGCGTGGCCTCCCGATGCTGTTTGCCGACCTGCCGGTCAAGGGCTGGCCTGTGAGCGTGGTGCTGGCCGACGAGCTGGTGCGCCTGTGGCAAGTGCCGCCGCCGCCGGGCGCCACCCGCATGGGCGACCTGGAGGCGGCCGCCGCGCTGCGCTTCCAGCACCTGTTCGGGGCGTCCGGCGCCGACTGGAAGATCAGCGCCGACTGGGATGCGGTCGATCCCTTCCTGGCCGCGGCGGCGCCCGTGGCGCTGCTCGACGCGCTGGCGGCGGCCGCCCGGGAGCACGGTTTCCACCTGGTCGAGGTGAGCCCGCAATTCGTCGCCGCCATGAACGCCTGGCGCCGCGAACGCCGGCCCGGCGCCTGGTTCGGCCTGGTCCATGGCGGCGTGCTGTCGCTCGCGGCCTACGAGGGCCGCAAGCTGGCGGCGGTGAGGAGCGCCCCGATCCCGGCGGGGGCCGACCGCGACTGGCTCGAATCCCATATTGCGCGCGAAGCGCTGCGGGTCGGGATCGCGCGGCCCGAGCGCCTGCAGCTCTCCGGCGCGGCTCCCGCCGCCTGGGCCAGCAGTCCGGGACGGCTGAAATTCGCCTGCAGCCTGCTCGAGCAGCTTGATGACTGGTCGGAACTGGCGCGCCTGGCCCGCACCGGGGTGCCGGCATGAAGCGCACCCGCATCGATTTCGCGCCCCCGAGCCTGCGCCGCACGCTGTTTCGCACGCCGCCGACCCTGGCCTATACGCTGCCGGGCGTGCTGGCGCTGTGCATCCCGGCGCTGTTCATGACCCAGCGCTATTTTGAACAGCAGGAAGAAGTTCGCGATCTGCAGGCGGCGCTGGCCGCGCGCAGCGCGCCGGCGCCAGTTGCCGCGCTGCCGGCCGCGCCGATCGCCGTGTCTCCGACCCAGGCCGGGGCCGTCAATGCCGCCATCCTGCAACTGAACCTGCCGTGGCGCGACCTGGCGGCGGCGCTGGGCGAAGCCACGCCGAACACGATCGCGCTGCTGGCGCTGGAACCGGACGCGAAGCGGCGCACGGTGCGCATCAGCGCCGAGGCGCGCTCGAGCGACGAGATGCTGGCCTATATCACGCGCCTGCAGGCCGAGGAATGGTTCAGCAGTGTGGTGCTGCTGCGCCATGAGGTGATGGAGCAGGACCCGAACCGCCCGCTGCGGTTCCAGGTCAGCGTGCAGTGGGAGAGCGCGTGAAGACGGGCGCATTGCTGCTGCGCGCGCGCCTGCTGCTGGCGCGCGTCGATCCGCTGGTGGCCCTGGTGCTGGCGCTGATGCTGGCCGGCGCCGCGGTCCAGGCGGCGCTGGTGCCGGCGCGCGCGCGACTGGACGCGGAATACGAGGCGGCGCGCCGGGCGGCGCGCACGCCGCTGCCGCCGCAGCCTGTTCCTGCGGCGGCGCCGCCCAGCAGCGACCAGAACCTGCGGCACTTCTATGCGACCCTGGGCGAGCGCCGCGGCGTGGAGCGTCAGTTGAAGGAAGTGTTCGCGCTGGCCGAGCGCCACGGCCTGGCGCTGCGCCAGGGCGAATACCGGGCCACGAACGACCGCAACGCGAAGCTGGTGGCCTACCAGGTCAACCTGCCGGTGAAGGGCAGTTATGGCGCGATCTGGGAATTCGCGATGGACGTGCTGCGCGCGATTCCGCATGCCTCGCTGGACGACGTGGCCTTCCGCCGCGACAGCGTGGGCGAGGCCGGGGTCGAGGCGCGCCTGCGCCTGACCTTCTATCTCACGGAAGGAAGCAAGTCTTGAAGCCGCGCCACATTGCCATGGGCGTGGCGCTGGCGCTGGCCGCCGGCCTGGTCGTCTTTGGCGACAACGCGCCGGAGGCGGAACTGGCCGAGCCGGTCGAACGCGCGGCTGTTACGCCCCCCTTGCGTAGCACCGCGCCGGCCATCAGGAAAACCGGCGACGACGTGGCCATCGCGCGCCTGATCCCGCGCGAGACCTTGATCGGCGCCAGCGGCGACCGTTTCGGGGAGGGAGAAAACAGCCTGTTCGCGCGCCATGACTGGACGCCGCCGCCACCGCCGCCATCGAACGAGCCGCCGCCCCCGCCACCGCCGCCGAGCGCGCCGCCGCTGCCGTTCACCTATCTCGGCAAGTCGCTGCAGGACGGCGTGTGGCAAATCTACCTGGCGCGCGGCGAACGCACCTATCTCGTCCAGGATGGCGAAACCATCGATGGCACCTACCGCGTGGACGCGATCCGTCCACCGGTGCTGACCCTGACTTACCTGCCGCTGGAGCAACGACAGCAGCTCAATATTGGAGTATTCGACTGATGGTGCGAACCCGGATTCAAGGTCTTGGCCTGCTGCTGCTTCCACTGCTGCTGGCAGGCTGCGCGGCCCAGCGCGCCTACCAGGAAGGCAACGAGCTGGTGGCCCGGGACCAGGTGGGCGCCGGCCTGGCCAAGTACCAGGAAGCGCTGGCGTCCGAGCCGGACAACCCGGTCTACCGGGCGGCCTTCCTGCGCGCGCGCGACAACGCCACCGCGCGCCTGGTGGACCAGGCCGAGCGCGCGCTGGCGGCCGGCCAGGTGGACCTGGCGACCCAGGATTTCCGCCGCGTGCTGGCGATCGATCCCGTCAACGACCGCGCCCGCGCCGGCCTGCGCCAGGTCGAGGCCGAGCGCCGCCATGCGGCCGCCATCGTCGAAGCGCGCGCCGCCCTCGACAAGGACGAACTCGAGACCGCGCGGCAACTATTGGCGGCGGTGCTCACCGAACGCCCCGCGCACGAGGCGGCGCGCCAGCTGATGCAGGAAGTCGACGCCAAGGCCGCCGCCGCGCCGAAGGGCCAGGCGGCGCTGGCGGCCAGCTACCGCAAACCGATCAGCCTGGAGTTCCGCGAGGCGCCGCTCAAGCAGGTGTTCGAGGTCATCGCGCGCCATTCGGGCCTGAACTTCATCTTCGACAAGGACGTCAAGGCCGATACCCGCACCTCGATCTTCCTCAAGAACAGCACGGTCGAGGCGGCGGTGTATTACCTGTTGATGACTAACCAGCTCGAGCGCCAGGTCATGGACGGCAACACGGTCCTGATCTACCCGAACGTGGCGGCCAAGGTCCGCGAATACCAGGAGATGACGGTCAAGACCTTCTTCCTGGCCAATGCCGAAGCCAAGAGCATCGCCAACACGTTCAAGACCATCCTCAAGGCGCGCGACGTGGTGGTGGACGAGAAGCTGAACCTGGTGATCCTGCGCGACAACCCGGAAGCGATCCGCATCGCCACCCAGCTGGTGGCCCTGCAGGACGTGCCCGAGCCCGAGGTCATGCTCGACGTCGAGGTGCTCGAGATCCGCCGCAGCAGCGTGATGGACCTCGGCATCGCCTGGCCGGCGGGGCTCTCGTTCACGCCGCTGCAGACGCTGAACGGCGCCCCGCTGACGATCGACGACCTGCGCAACTTCAACAGCAGCAATATCGAAGTGAGCGGCATCGGCGCGTCGCTCAACGCCAACAAGACCGACGGCGACACCAATACCCTGGCCAATCCGCGCATCCGCGTGCGCAACAAGGAGAAAGCCAAGGTCGTCATCGGCGACAAGATCCCGAACATCTCGGCCACGGTGTCGTCCGGCATCGGCGGCTTCGCATCCGAAAACATCAACTACATCGACGTCGGCCTGACGCTGAACGTGGAGCCGACCATCTACCTCAACAACGAGGTGGCGATCCGCATCGGGCTCGAGGTCAGCAGCCTGGGCGAATCGGTGCGCACCACCAGCGGCACCGTGGCCTACCGCATCGGCACCCGCTCGGCCAACACGCTCCTGCAACTGAAGGATGGCGAGAACCAGGTGCTGGCGGGCCTGATCAGCAATGAAGACCGCAGCAGCGGCAGCAAGGTGCCTGGCATCGGCGAGCTGCCGGTGGTCGGCCGCCTGTTCGGCAGCCAGCGCGACCAGCGCGACCGCACCGAGATCGTGCTGTCGATCACCCCGCGCATCGTGCGCGCCGTGCAGCGCCCGCCGGCGTCGGCGTCGGAATTCGGCGCCGGCACCGAGGCCAGCTTCCGGCGCCGGCCCGACAACGTGGTGCGGGTGCAGGTCACAGGTTCGCCGATCCGCGCGCCAGCCCCGGCGCCGGCGGTCGAAACGACCCCGGTCGCGCCGCCGCCGGACGCTACCCCAAGCTTCTCGGTGCCGCCATCCGCCTTGCCGGCCACGCCGCAACTGGGCTCGCCGCCATCGGCGCCGCCGGGCGCGCCGGCGCCGCCGCCTGAGCCGGCGCCGGCGCCCGAACCCGAGGTCGTGCCGGCCGCCTATCCGCCGGGCGTCAATCCGCCGATTCCGCAGCGATGAACGTGCAGGCGCGGCGCGCAGCCACTGGATTCACGCTGATCGAACTGCTGGTCACGCTGGCCATCCTCGCGCTGCTGGGCACCCTGGTGCTGCCGGTGGCCGAGGTCACCGTGCAGCGCCGCGACGAACAGGAACTGCGGCGCGCGCTGCGCGAGATCCGCGCTGGCCTCGACGCCTACAAGAAGGCCGGCGACGAAGGCCGCGTGAGCAAGGCGGCGGACGCCAGCGGCTACCCGGAACGCCTGGAGCTGCTGGTCGAAGGCGTGCCTGACCTGCGCAGCCCGAAGCAGGCCAACATCTACTTTTTGCGGCGCCTGCCGCGCGACCCCTTCAATCCCGATGCCGAGCTGTCGGACGCCGCCACCTGGGGCAAGCGCAGCTACGCCAGCGAGCCCGACGAGCCGAAGGAGGGCGACGACGTCTACGACGTGTATTCGACCTCGCAGCACATTGGCCTGAACGGCATCCCCTACAACAAATGGTGAACCCGATGAGACCACGCCGCGGCTTCACGCTGATCGAACTGCTGGTGGTGCTGGGCATCGTGGCCCTGCTGCTGACGCTGGCCGTGCCGCGCTTCTTCCCCAGCATCGACGGCGCGAAAGAGACCATCCTGGCCGACAACCTGCGCAATACGCGCGCCGTGGTCGACCAGTACCGCTCCGACACCGGGCGCTATCCGGAATCGCTCGAGCAGCTGGTCGACGAAAAATACCTGCGCGAGATCCCGCTCGACCCGGTCACCGAAAGCCGCGAGACCTGGATACTCGAGGCGCCGCAGGACGGCGAGCAGGGGGGCTTTTCCAACCTGCGCAGCGGCGCGCCCGGCAACGACCGGCGCGGGCGTCCCTACCTGGAGTGGTAGTGAAAGCGCGGCGCCAGGCCGGTTTCACCTATCTCGGCCTGATCATCTTCGTGGCCATCATCGGCCTGGTGGGGGCGGCCACGCTCAAGATCGGTTCGCTCCTGCAGCGCGCCGCCGCCGAGGAAGAATTGCTGGAGATCGGCGCCGCCTTCAGCGCCGCGCTCGACAGCTACGCCGCCGCCACCCCGCGCGGCGGCTCGCCGTATCCGCCGTCGCTGGCCGAACTGCTGAAAGACCCGCGCTCGCCCGCCGTGCGGCGCCACCTGCGCAAGGTCTATGTCGATCCGCTGACCGGCAAGGCCGAGTGGGGCATCGTCTACCTGGGCGGCGGCGAGACCGGCGTGGTCGCCTTCCACAGCCTGTCGACCGCCAGGCCGCTGAAGATCGCGAACTTCGACAGCCGCTTCAAGGGCCTGGACAACAAGGAGATGATCTCGGAGTGGCGCTTCAGCGCGGGCGAGCGCAGCCTGGCGCCGGCCGTCCCGACGACGCAGTCGGGCGGGCCGGGCGTGCCGCCGGCGCCACCGGTCCAGGAACCGGCGCCGGCCGTGGCGCCGCCGCCGCCCGCACCCGCACCGGAAGCCGAGCCGGAACCCAAACCCGTGCCCGAACCCGAACCCGAGCCCGAACCCGAACCCGAGCCCGAGCCGGCGGAACAAGCCGCGTCGCCAGCCTAGCCGGCGTCAGACGAGTTCGAGCTCGATGCCGCGCAGGACCGCGCGCACGCGGTCGCGTACGCCGAGCTTGGACAGGATGCTCGACACATGGTTCTTGACCGTGCCCTCGCTCACGCCGAGGGCGGCGCCGATCTCGGCGTTACTGAGTCCGCCGGCCATCAGGGCGAGGATCTCGATTTCGCGGCGCGTCAGTCCGGCCGCGCCGGCGGCTGCTGTTGCGCCATGCGTGCGCTGGTAGGATGCCCGCACGCGTTCCGTCATGCCGGGCCGGAACAGGGTGGCGCCGCCGGCCACGGCGCGCAGGCCCTCCGCGAGCCGTTCCAGCGAAATGTCCTTCAGCAGGAAGCCGCGCGCACCAAGGCGCATCGCCTCGAACAAGACCGCGTCGTCGTCGAACGTGGTCAACATGATCGTCGGCGGCAGCGCGGCGCTCTGGCGGCGCAACAGGTCGACCCCGTCACAGCCCGGCATGCGCACGTCGAGCAGGAGCACGTCCAGCGCGTGCGTGGCCAGCATCGCGCGCGCCGCGTCGACGTCGGCCGCTTCCGCCACCACGCGGATGTCGTCGGTCAGGTCCAGCAGCCCGCGGATGCCGCTGCGCACCAGGGTCTGGTCGTCGACCAGGCCGACGCGGATCATGCCGCGCTCCCGGCCTGCGGCACGCGCATCTCCAGCCTGAATCCCTTGCCCTCATCGGGCCCGCAGCTCAGCGTGCCGCCCAGTTCGGCCAGGCGCTCGCGCATGCCGCGCAGGCCGTTGCCTTCGGCGGCGCCGGGCTTGCCGCAGCCGTCATCGACGACGCGGGCAACCGTCATGCCGTTGCGGTTCTCGAGGACGATGTCCAGACGCCTTGCCTGCGCGTGGCGCAGCGTGTTCGTGATGGCTTCCTGGATGCAGCAAAACAGCGCGTGCGCCACCGGCGTCGGCTGGCATGCGGCTGCGGCGTCGACGCGCAGGTCGACCTTCAAGGCCGGAAGCCCCGCGCACAGCATCCGCAAGGCCTGCGCCAGGTCGATCGGGCGGTCGTCGCGCGTGCTGGTGACGACGCCGCGCACCTGGGCCAGCAGATCCTGGCTGACGGCGCGCGCCGTCGGCAGGGCAGGCGGGGCGGCGCTGCCGGCCTGGCGCAGCGCCAGGTCGAGATGCAGGTTCAGGGCCGTCAGGTGGTGGCCGACCATGTCGTGCAGGTCGCGTGCGATGCGCAGGCGCTCGCTGCCGCGGACGGTGTCGGCCAGCAGCGACTGGGTGGCCAGCACCTGGGCATGGGCGGCAGCCAGTGCCTGGCGCGTGCGGCGTTCGTACAGGACCAGGCGGCCGACGGCGGCGAAGCCGGCGACGACGACGGCGCGCTCGGCGCACAGGTAACCCAGCAGCGACCACTGCGCCGGCTGCGCCTGGCGCTGCGCGAGGTCGAGCACCAGCAGCAGATCGACGCCGGCGCCCAGCAGGTACTGGGTGGCCAGCCACGCCAGCGCCGTGCGCAGCGGCAGCAGCATGCCGATCTGAACGGCCACCAGCAGGTGGAAGGGCGTGGAATCGAGCGCCAGCGCGCACGCCATCTGCAGCGCCAGCAGCGCCGCACGCCGCCGTGGCAGGCGGGCCGCGCAGGCGGCGGCGGCCGCCGCCACGGCAAGCACGGCCACCGCCGTCTTCGCGATCGCATAGCACTGGAACACGGCCGGCCGCTGCGCGCCGCCAGTCCAGGCCAGCCAGTCCTGCGTCCCGACGACAGCCGCCAGCGCGGCCAGGCCGATCGGGTTGTGCAGCGGCGCCCGCTCCACGCCGGCGGCCAGGACGGCGGCGATGTCCAGGACCGCGAACAGCAGCGCGGCGACGCCGGCGAACGCCCAGGGTGGAATATGCGGCATGCTGGGGGCGGTGGGCGCGGGCATCATTGTTCGCATGGGGAAAGGGAGCAGTATTTTCGCAGATGCACTGAGGAAAGTCTGCTCGTTCCTGGCGGCGCCGTCAGAAGCCGAACTGGACGCCGACCTGCGCGCGGTTCTGGACGAAGCGGCGGTTCCCTTCGCGCACGCGGCCGTAGTGTTCCAGCTCGGCCGTCAGCGCCACCTGGTCGGACACGCGCCAGGCGACGCCGGCCCCCACCATCGGCTTGACGGCGGTCACGTGGAAGTCCTGCGCGCCGGCGCCGGTGAGCTCGAACCGGTTGCGCGCGACGCCAAGCCTGGCGAACAGGTCGACCGATGCCCCGACGGCGACCCTGCCGCGCAGCGTCGCATAGAAGGCGCTCATGTCGGCGCGCGGATCGGTGGCCACGCCGAAGCGCGCGCCGTCGAAGCGGAGCTTGCCCGTCGTTCCCGCGTAACCACCCTCGATGGCGAGGTGCCGGTTCAAGTCGTAGCCGGCATAGCCCTTGAACGCGACGACGTCGTTGTCACGGTCGACACGCTGGCCATCGCCGTTGGTGACGCTGGCTTTAGAAGGCCCGACGGCGAGGCCGATGTAGCCGCGTTCCTGCGCGCGTGCGGCGCCCGTGACGGCGAGAATGGCGATGAGGACGGCGGCATGGACGATTTTTTGCATGGTTGTTTTTCCGGTTCTGGTTGAATCGCGGCGCCCCCAAGGCGCTGCGAGTGGGGCGATTATCCGAAGCCGCGCGAAGGTCCGCATGTGCCGAAAGTCAGGATGCGAATCGGTGTCTTTACAGTGTCGGGATGATTGCCGGGCGACGCGGGAACGTGTTAGTTTTGTCACCGACCGTCGAACCCATTGATTGACCAACGCATTATCAACTGATGCCCGGATCTTTTCTAACCGCCGCCCGGTCTTCCTGGCGCACCTTGATCGCTGCACTGTCTCTCGTATTGACCCCGGCGCTGGCCGTGGCGGCAGAGAGCAATGTGCAGCAAAGCCCGCGCGCCACGGTGTCGCTGGTGAGCGAATACGCCGCCGTGAGTCCGGGCCAGGCGTTGCGCATCGGCCTGCGCCAGCGCCTGGCGCCGCACTGGCACACTTACTGGAAGAATCCCGGCGACGCCGGTTCGCCGCCGAGCATCACATTCAATGCGCCGCCAGGCGCCACGGTCGGCGAGATTGCCTGGCCGGGCCCCGACCGCTTCATCATCGGTCCGGTCGCCAGCTACGGCTACGAGAACGAGATCGTGTTTCCGATGGCCCTGACGGTGCCGCGGGATGCGCGGCCCGGCAGCCAGCTGGTTCTCGAGGCCGATGCCGACTGGGTGGTGTGCGAGAAGGAGTGCATTCCCGAGGAGGGCAAGTTCCGCCTGGCCTTGCCGGTCGAGGCGAGCGCCCGTCCGGCCAGCGCCGGGATCCTGGCCGCCTTCAAGAGCGCCGACGCGCGCCAGCCGCAGCCATCTGCCTGGCGCGCCTCGATGAGCGCCGGCGAATCGACCTTGCAACTGGCGGTCGAGGGCGAAGGCATTTCGCCGGCCTCGGTGCGATCGGCGCTGTACTTCCCGGACAGCTGGGGCGTCGTCGACCACGTGGCCGATCAGGCCTTGACGGTGGAAGAGGGCAGGCTCACGCTGGCGACGACCAAGGGCCAGGGCTACACGCCGGGGCCGTCCGCCGGCCTGCTGGCGATCACGGACGGCGGCGGACAGAAACGCTGGTTCGCGCTCGAACTCACGCCGGCAGCCGCCGCTCCCGCGCCCGCCACCGAGGCGCCGGCCACGTTGCCGCTGTGGCAGATGGCGCTGTTCGCCTTCCTGGGCGGCCTGATCCTGAACCTGATGCCCTGCGTGTTCCCGGTGCTGGCGATCAAGGCCACGGCGGTGGCCGGCATGTCGGGCGGCGACCGGCGCGCGGTGCGCCTGTCCGGCCTGTTCTACACCCTCGGCGTGCTGGCCGCCTTCATGGCGCTGGCCCTGGCCTTGCTGGCCGTGCGTCTGGGGGGCAGCGCGGTCGGCTGGGGCTTCCAGTTCCAGTCGCCGCTGTTCGTGGCGGCGATGTCCTGGCTGATGCTGACGATCGGCCTGAATTTGTCCGGCGTGTTCGAGGTGGGCGGCGCACTTGCCGGCGCGGGCCAGGGCCTCGCCGAGCGCAAGGGCCATGCCGGCAGCTTCTTCACCGGCCTGCTGGCGGTGGTGGTGGCCACGCCCTGCACCGCGCCGTTCATGGGCGCCGCGATCGGCTCGGCGCTGGTGGCGCCCGCTTATGTCAGCCTGGCGGTGTTCGCGACGATGGGCCTCGGCCTGGCCCTGCCGTTCCTGTTGCTTGGCATCTTCCCGGCGCTCGCCCGGCGCCTGCCGCGGCCCGGCGCGTGGATGGTGACCCTGCGCCAGGCGATGGCCTTCCCGATGTATGCGACCGCCGCCTGGCTGCTGTGGGTGCTGGCCCAGCAGGCGGGCGAGGCAGGCCTGCGCATGGCGCTCGCCGGGCTGGTGCTGGTGGGCCTGGTGGCCTGGCTGGTCGGCCTTGGCCAGCAGCGTGCGGGCAAGACATGGTGGCCGCGCGGCGCGGCGCTGGCGGGTGTCGTCGGCATCGTCGGCCTGATGGCCGCGCTGCATGGCGCCGGGCCGGTGGCCGCGGCCCCTGCGCAATCCATGCAGGCCGAACCCTACAGCGCCGAGCGCCTGGCCGCCCTACGCGCCGAAGGTAAACCGGTGTTCGTCAACATGACCGCCGCCTGGTGCATCACCTGCCTGGTGAACGAGCGCACGACCTTGTCGACGGCCGCCGTCCAGCAGGCCATGCGCGAGCGCGGCGTGGTCTACATGAAGGGCGACTGGACCAACCGCGATCCCGCCATCACGGCGTTTTTACAATCGTTCCAGCGCGACGGCCTGCCGTTCTATGCCTTCTATCCAGCCGGATCGGCGCCGGTGGTCCTGCCGCCGGTGCTGACCCAGTCCATCGTCACCGAGTCGTTCGAGCAGTAATCATTTACTCACAAGGAGAGATCATGAAAGCTTCCCCACGTCGCGCCATGCTGCGCACCACGGTATCGATGGCCGCCCTGCTGCTGGGCGCCGCTGCGGCGCCGGCGTTCGCCGCGCCCGCCATCGGCCAGCCGGCCCCCGCCTTCACGGCCGTCGACAGCAAGGGCAAGCAGCACAGCCTGGCCGACTACAAGGGCAAGGTCGTGGTGCTGGAATGGACCAACCACGATTGCCCGTACGTGAAGAAGCACTACCAGGCGAACATGCCGGCCCTGCAGAAGCAGGCGCAGGATGCGGGCGTGGTGTGGCTGAGCGTGATTTCGTCGGCGCCGGGCGAGCAGGGCCATGTGGACGGCAAGAAGGCCGATGAACTGACCGCCAGCCGCAATGCCGCACCGACAGCCGTGCTGCTCGACCCGCAAGGCACGGTCGGCAAGGCGTACGATGCGCGCACCACGCCGCATATGTACGTGATCGATGCGAAAGGCGTGCTGCGCTACGCGGGCGGCATCGACAGTATCGCGTCGGCCAAGCTGGAAGACATCGAGAAGGCCAGCCCGCTGTTCAAGACCGCGCTGGAAGCGGTCGTGAAGGGCGGGAACGTGGCCCAGGCCACCACCCGTCCTTACGGCTGCAACGTCAAGTACAAGTCCTGATCAATTGGCGCGGCGCCGGAAGTCGCGCGGCCGGAAGCCCAGCACGGCCAGCACGGCGAAATAGGCGAAGGCGCAGGCGCCGATGATGGCGAGCAGGGCGCCGATGCGCAGGGCCGGCGTCGCCTTCATCGCCGCCCAGTCGAACTGCGCCTGGCCGAACCAGGCGAGAAGCCCCATCACGCTGACCGCGACGGCCAGCTTGATGAAGAATTTCAGCCAGCCCGGCTGCGGCGAATAGATGCCGCGCCGGCGCAGGCCCACGTACAGGCAGGTGGCGTTGATGCAGGCGCCCAGGCCGATCGACAGGGCCAGGCCCGCCACCCCCAGGTCGAGCAGGTACACGAACAGCAGGTTCATCAGCTGGGTCGCGAACAGCACCATGATCGCGATGCGCACCGGCGTCTTGACGTCCTGGCGCGCATAGAAGGCCGGCGCCAGGATCTTCACGAGGATGATGCCGAGCAGGCCGGCGCTGTAGGCCATCAGGGGCATGGCCGAGTTGGCCAGCGCCGCATCGTCGAATTTGCCGTAGTGGAAGAGGGTGGCGATCATCGGCTCGGCCAGCGTCGCCAGGCCCACCGCCGCCGGCAACGCCAGCAGGAAGGTCAGGCGCAGGCCCCAGTTGAGCAGGGCCGCATACTCTTCGGTATTGCCTTCGCTATTGGCTTTCGACAGCGACGGCAGCAGGATGGTGCCCAGGGCCACGCCCAGCATCGCGGTCGGGAATTCCATCAGGCGGTCGGCATATTGCAGGGCCGAGACGGCGCCGGCCGCCAGGCTGGCGGCGATGCCGGTATTGATCAGCAGGCTGATCTGGGCCGCCGACACCGCGAACACGGCCGGGCCCATCTTTCTGAGCATGCGCCGCACGCCGGCGTCGCGCAGGCCGTGCATCGGGTTGAGCGAGATGCGCGGCAACATGCCGATCTTGACCAGCGAAGGAATCTGGATCGCCACCTGCAACAGGCCGCCGACGCAGACCGCGATCGCCATCGCATAGATCGGCTGCTCCAGGTAGTTGACCAGCACCAGCGAGGCGAAGATGAAGGACAGGTTCAGCAACACAGGGGTAAAAGCAGGCACCTTGAACTGGCGCCAGGTATTCAGGATGCCGCCGGCCAGGGCCACGAAGGACATGCAGGCGATGTACGGAAACATCATCTGCGTCATGATCACCGAGGCGTCGTAGGCGCCGGGCGTCTCGCGCAGATCGCCGGCGAGCAGCGTGATCAGGAGCGGGGCGCCGATGATGCCGACGATGCTGGTCAGCACCGTGGCCCAGATCAGGGCGGTGGCGACGTGGTCGACCAGGGTCTTGGTGGCCCCTTCGCCATGCTGGGTTTTATATTCCGACAAGATCGGCACGAAGGCCTGCGAGAACGCGCCTTCGGCGAACAGGCGGCGCAGCAGGTTCGGCAGGCGGAAGGCGATGATGAAGGCATCGGTATAGGCCGAGGCGCCGAAGGCGCGCGCGAACAGGCTTTCGCGCAGCAGGCCGGTGACGCGCGACAGCATGGTCATGCTGGAGATGGCGGCGAGGGTTCTGAGCAGGTTCATGGCGCAAGATTATACTTGGGCAACTCGTCCGTACGGACACGAATGACAGGTATCGGACGGTGCTCCGAAAGGCACAGTAAACCGACAATCTTTGAATTATGAATTGCTCCGAATTGAAACCTTCGCTATAATCGTGGGCTGTACTGAATTCTGTTAGCAGACACTAATCGTTGGGCAGGCACCGCATAGCCAACCCCGGCGCCAGTTTGACAGTCGCTAATGTTTGCAAACGCAACTTGACCCCGATTTAGGAAATTCCATGGCAAATACCGCACAAGCGCGCAAACGCGCTCGTCAAGCAGTTAAGCAAAACGCACACAACTCGTCGCAGCGTTCGACCCTGCGCACCGCAATCAAGGCCGTCCGCAAAGCCATCCAGGCTGGCGACAAGGCTGCCGCGACCACCATCTTCCAGCAATCCGTGTCGAAGATCGACAGCATCGCTGACAAGAAGATCATCCACAAGAACAAGGCAGCGCGCCACAAGAGCCGCCTGGCTGCAGCCCTGAAAGCACTGTCGGCTTAATAGCCCGTTTGCGACGCGGCCCGATGGGCCGCGACGGCAAAGTTCTGTGCAGTTGGAAAGACCCGCCCGACTTCGGTCCTGGCGGGTTTTTTTGCTTGGCGCTTCATTTTTCACGTCCCGGTTGTCGAACGCTTAAAAACTGGTAACCCGTGCAAAGCTCGGGCATAATATGGCGCGTCTTATGTCTTATAGAAGACTTCGGCGCCGACCGCGACGCCGCAGGGTGGATGTGATCACTCCTTTGCGATCTGCCATCCCGGAGTCCGGAGGGGTAGAATGTCCGGCATCAGCGCGGAGCGCCAAGGCGGAGCGCCAAGGTCTTGGCCTGTGGCCAATTGTCAGTTTTATACTCGCGACAGCGTTCGCGACTACCGAGGAAAATGTGCATGAGCAGTGATCAGACCATCATCTACACCCTGACCGACGAGGCGCCGCTGCTGGCGACCCACGCCTTCCTGCCTGTGGTCAGCACCTTCACCAAGCCGGCCGGCATCACGGTCGAGGCCAGCGATATCTCGGTCGCGGCCCGCATCCTGGCCGCCTTCCCGGAGAAGCTGACTCCGGAACAGCGCGTGCCCGACGCGCTGGCCGAGCTGGGCAAGAAGACGCTCACGCCGGAAGCCAACATCATCAAGCTGCCGAACATCAGCGCCTCGGTCACCCAGCTGACGGTCGCGATCAAGGAACTGCAAGAGAAGGGCTACAACATCCCCGATTACCCGGCCGATCCGAAGACCGACGAAGAAAAAACCATCAAGGCCAAGTACGGCAAGTGCATCGGCTCGGCGGTGAACCCGGTCCTGCGCGAAGGTAACTCGGACCGCCGCGCACCGCGCGCCGTCAAGGAATACGCGCGCAAGAATCCGCACTCGATGCAGCCATGGTCGCAGGCGTCGCGCACCCACGTCTCGCACATGACCCATGGCGACTTCTACCACGGCGAAAAGTCGATGACCCTCGACGCGGCGCGCGAAGTCAAGATGGAACTGGTCACCAAGAGCGGCCAGACCATCGTCCTGAAGCCGAAGGTCGCCCTGCAGGCCGGCGAGATCATCGATTCGATGTTCATGAGCCGCAAGGCCCTGCTGGACTTCTACGAAGCCCAGATCGAAGACGCGCACCAGACCGGCATGCTGTTCTCGCTGCACGTCAAGGCGACCATGATGAAGGTCTCGCACCCGATCGTGTTCGGCCACTGCGTGCGCATGTTCTACAAGGAAGCCTTCGAAAAGCACGGCGCCCTGTTCGACAGCCTCGGCATCAACGTCAACAACGGCATGGCCGACCTGTACAACAAGATCGCCGACCTGCCGTCGTCGCAGCGCGAAGAGATCATCCGCGACCTGCACGCCTGCCAGGAACACCGTCCTGAACTTGCCATGGTCGACTCGGCCAAGGGCATCACCAACTTCCACTCGCCGAACGACGTGATCGTCGACGCGTCGATGCCGGCCATGATCCGCGCCGGCGGCAAGATGTACGGCGCCGATGGCCGCCTGAAGGAAGTCAAGGCCGTCATCCCGGAAAGCACCTTCGCCCGCATCTACCAGGAGATCATCAACTTCTGCAAATGGCATGGCGCCTTCGATCCGAAGACCATGGGCACCGTGCCGAACGTCGGCCTGATGGCCCAGCAAGCCGAAGAGTACGGCTCGCACGACAAGACCTTCGAGATTCCCGAAGCCGGCGTGGCCAACATCACCGACCTCGCCACCGGCGAAGTCCTGATGAGCCAAAACGTCGAGCAGGGCGACATCTGGCGCATGTGCCAGGTCAAGGACGCGCCGATCCGCGACTGGGTCAAGCTGGCCGTGACCCGCGCCCGCAACTCGGGCATGCCGGCCGTGTTCTGGCTCGACCCGTACCGTCCGCACGAAAATGAGCTGATCAAGAAGGTCAAGGTCTACCTGAAGGAGCACGATACCAGCGGCCTGGACATCCAGATCATGTCGCAGGTGCGCGCGATGCGCTACACGCTCGAGCGCGTCAAGCGCGGCCTGGACACCATCTCGGTGACCGGCAACATCCTGCGCGACTACCTGACCGACCTGTTCCCGATCATGGAACTGGGCACGTCCGCCAAGATGCTGTCGATCGTGCCGCTGATGGCCGGTGGCGGCATGTACGAAACCGGCGCCGGCGGCTCCGCGCCGAAGCACGTGCAGCAGCTGGTCGAAGAAAACCACCTGCGCTGGGATTCGCTGGGCGAGTTCCTGGCCCTGGCCGTCTCGCTGGAAGACCTCGGCATCAAGACCGGCAACAACAAGGCCAAGGTGCTGGCCAAGACCCTCGATTCGGCCACCGGCAAGCTGCTGGACAACCGCAAGTCGCCATCGCCGAAGACCGGCGAGCTCGACAACCGCGGCAGCCAGTTCTACCTGTCGATGTACTGGGCGCAGGAGCTGGCCGCGCAGACCGAGGATGCCGAACTGGCCGCCAAGTTCGCGCCGCTGGCCAAGCAGCTGGGCGAGAGCGAAGCCAAGATCGTTGCCGAACTGCTGGAAGTGCAGGGTAAACCTGCCGACATCGGCGGCTACTACAAGCTGGACGAAGCCAAGGTGGGCGCGGTGATGCGTCCGAGCGCGACCTTCAACGCCGCGCTGCAATCGCTGGCGTAATCCGAAGCGCCAATGAAGAAACCCGCCGTACCGTGAGGTCGGCGGGTTTTTTTACATCGTTACCTCGGTATATTCACCCGGCATCAATGGATGCGTCGCCAGCGAAAACGGCCCGATACTGCTGCGCACCAGGCGCAGGGTAGGGAAGCCCACCGCCGCCGTCATCCGCCGCACCTGCCGGTTCTTGCCTTCTTCGAGCGTGATCGCGATCCACGCGGTCGGCTTGTCCTGGCGCGCGCGGATCGGCGGATTGCGCGGCCACAGCCACTCGGGCTCGGCGATGCGCACCGCGCGGCAGGGTTGGGTGACGAAGTCGCCCAGGTCGAGCGGGGCCTGCAGGCGCGCCAGCGCGGCGGCGTCCGGCACGCCATCGACCTGCACCAGATAGGTCTTGGCTTCCTTGTGGTCGGGGTGGGCGATCTTGTGCTGCAGCTTGCCGTCGTCGGTCAGCAGCATCAGGCCTTCGCTGTCGGCGTCCAGCCGGCCGGCCGGATAAATGCCTGGAATATCGAGATAATCGGCCAGCGATTCGCGGCCCTCCTGCGGCGAGAATTGGCACAGGACCTGGAATGGCTTGTTAAAGAGAATCAGGGGCATGGGAAAGCGTGTGAACGGATGAGGATAGCTGAGGCATAATGCAGGGCACGCCGATGTCTCGTGGCGGCATGCCGGGCGTCATTGTAAGCCAGTTCGCACCGCCGGCCGCCGCCTTAACTGGAGGAATGGATGGTCCAGCATATCACCGTCCCGGCCGCTGGCCGGAAGATCACCGTCAACGCCGACTTCACCCTGAACGTCCCGGACAATCCGGTCATTCCCTATATCGAGGGCGACGGCACCGGCGTGGACATCACGCCGGTCATGATCAAGGTGGTCGACGCGGCGGTGGACAAGGCCTACGGCGGCGCGCGCAAGATCAGCTGGATGGAAATCTTTGCCGGAGAGAAGGCGACGCAGCGCTACGGTGCGGACACCTGGCTGCCGGACGAGACGCTCGCCGTGCTGAAGGACTATGTGGTCTCGATCAAGGGCCCGCTGACGACGCCGGTGGGCGGCGGCATCCGCTCGCTCAACGTCGCGCTGCGCCAGGAACTCGACCTGTATGTCTGCCTGCGTCCGGTGCGTTACTTCGCCGGCGTGCCGTCGCCGCTCAAGCAGCCGGAAAAGACCGATATGGTCATCTTCCGCGAGAACTCCGAAGATATCTACGCAGGCATCGAATGGGAAGCCGGCTCCGAAGGCGCGCGGAAACTGATCGCTTACCTGGCCGAAGAAATGGGCGTCAACAAGATCCGCTTCCCGGACACCTCGGGGCTGGGCATCAAGCCGGTCTCGCGCGAAGGTACCGAGCGCCTGGTGCGCAAGGCGATCCAGTACGCCATCGACCATGACAAGCCTTCGGTGACCCTGGTCCACAAAGGCAATATCATGAAGTACACCGAAGGCGCGTTCCGCGACTGGGGTTACGCGCTGGCGCAGAAGGAATTCGGCGCCGAGCTGTTCGACGGCGGTCCGTGGTGCAAGGTGAAAAACCCGAAGACCGGGCGCGACATCATGATCAAGGATTCGATCGCCGACGCCTTCCTGCAGCAGATCCTGCTGCGTCCGGCGGAATACAGCGTGATCGCCACGCTGAACCTGAATGGCGACTATATCTCGGACGCGCTGGCGGCCCAGGTGGGCGGCATCGGCATCGCCCCGGGCGCGAATATGTCCGATTCGGTGGCGATGTTCGAAGCGACCCACGGCACGGCGCCGAAATACGCGGGCAAGGACTACGTGAATCCCGGTTCGCTGATCCTGTCGGCCGAGATGATGTTGCGGCACATGGGCTGGAGCGAGGCGGCCGACCTGATGATCGCCGCGATGGGCAAGGCCATCGTCTCGAAAAAGGTGACCTACGATTTCGCGCGCCTGATGGAAGGGGCGACCCAGGTGTCGTGTTCCGGCTTCGGCGAGGTCATGATCGAAAACATGTAGCCGTCATTTAATTCGCATGAGGAGAGGCCGTGAGCGAAGCATCGATCACCCAAGCCAAATACGAGAGAATCGGACGTTTTATTTATGCGTTTCAGAGGCATGCCGATCCGGAGCGCTTGCGCGCGGCGGCCGCGACCGGTGTGCTCCCGCCCGACCAGGCCGGGCGTGCGGCGGCGCTGGTGCGCCGCTACGACGAGGCGCTGGACGCGATCCAGCGCAACAGCCTCGCGGGCACGCTGGATGCGGTGAGCAACGAGCAATTGCAGGCGATTCTCGCCGACGCGCAAGCCTTCGTGCGCGAGAGCGGCTGGACGCATGAACAAGGGCACGACCGGTAGGCGAAAAAAAACCCCGCATGCGCGGGGTTCCTTGCTTCCGGGAGGGGAGAGATTACAGACCCTGGATGTTGGAAGCTTGCTTGCCTTTAGGGCCTTGCGTGACTTCGAATTGGACTTTTTGACCTTCTTTGAGGGTCTTAAAACCGTTCATGTTGATCGCGGAGAAGTGAGCAAACAGATCCTCGCCGCCGTCATCAGGAGTGATGAAGCCAAAGCCTTTGGAATCATTGAACCACTTAACAGTACCAGTTGCCATAAAAGAACTTTCAAATTTAACAAATCACACGAGCCATAAAAGCAAGAAGCTTCTTGCCCCCTCCTCAGCCTGCTCACTTCTTATCAACAAGTACATAAGTACAATGTCAATAACTGCATTGTTGGTGGAATAATCACTGAAGTCAAGCGCTTTTGCGTGCCCATTGCCAAATATTTCCGGACCAACCCATCCACGGTCTTGATTTCCGCAATCGGAACGCCATCTGCGCAAATATCCGAAAACGCGTAAGATGGAAGCACCAGAAAACGAGCTGATGTTTACGCTTGGCACCAACCTCGGAAGTATTAGAATAACCCCATGGCAACGAAGCACGATACTGAACAACTGCTTGAGCGGCAGACCATCAAACCGCCTCCGCTGTACCAGGTGGCGCTACTGAACGATGACTACACGCCGATGGAGTTCGTGGTGGCCGTGATCCAGGAGTACTTCAACAAGGATCGCGAAACCGCAACCCAGATCATGCTCTCTGTTCACCGTCATGGTAAGGGTGTGTGTGGGGTGTTTTCCAAAGATATAGCGTGTACCAAAGTGGAGTTTGTCTTAACGCATGCGCGCAAGGCCGGGCACCCCCTGCAGTGCGTGATGGAGGAAGTATGATTGCGCAGGAACTTGAAGTATCCCTACACATGGCCTTTGTCGAGGCACGACAGGCACGCCACGAGTTCATCACCGTGGAACACCTGCTGCTCGCGCTACTCGATAATCCATCGGCCGCCGAAGTCCTGCGTGCGTGCGCGGTCAATATCGAAGACCTGCGCAAGACCTTGACTAATTTTATCGGTGATAACACCCCGACCGTGCCAGGCACGGGCGAGGTCGACACCCAGCCGACGCTCGGCTTCCAGCGCGTGATCCAGCGCGCGATCATGCACGTGCAGTCGGCCTCGAACGGCAAGAAAGAAGTGACCGGCGCCAATGTGCTGGTCGCGATCTTCGGCGAGAAGGATTCGCACGCCGTCTACTACCTGCACCAGCAGGGCGTGACCCGTCTCGACGTCGTCAACTTCATCTCGCACGGCGTGCGCAAGGACCAGCAGATGGACACCCAGAAGGCGTCCGAAGGCGTGGAAGAAGCGCAGGTCGAAGGCCAGGCGAAAGAGTCGCCGCTGGACCAGTTCACCCAGAACCTGAACAAGGCGGCTGCCGACGGCAAGATCGATCCGCTGATCGGCCGCGAGGAAGAAGTCGACCGCGTGATCCAGATCCTGTGCCGCCGCCGCAAGAACAACCCGCTGCTGGTGGGCGAGGCCGGCGTGGGCAAGACCGCGATCGCCGAAGGCCTCGCCTGGCGCATCGTGCAAGAGGACGTGCCCGAGATCCTGCAGAACGCCGTCGTGTTCTCGCTCGACATGGGCGCGCTGCTGGCCGGCACCAAGTACCGCGGCGATTTCGAGCAGCGCCTGAAGGCCGTGCTCAAGCAGATCAAGGACACCCCGAACGGCATCCTGTTCATCGACGAGATCCACACGATCATCGGCGCCGGCTCGGCCTCGGGCGGCACGCTCGACGCCTCGAACCTGCTGAAACCGGCACTGGCCAATGGCCAGCTCAAGTGCAT
Organism: Massilia timonae; assembly: GCF_001866515.1. NCBI lineage: Bacteria > Pseudomonadati > Pseudomonadota > Betaproteobacteria > Burkholderiales > Oxalobacteraceae > Massilia > Massilia timonae. Next base: position 5,858,886 of record NZ_JRYB01000001.1, on the reverse strand, counting down.
CGGCGCGACCACGTTCACCGAATTCCGCGGCGTGTTCGAGAAAGACCATGCGCTGTCGCGCCGGTTCCAGAAAGTCGACGTCAATGAACCGTCGGTCGAGCAGACCGTGGCGATCCTGCGCGGCCTCAAGTCGCGCTTCGAAGAGCACCATGGCGTGAAATACTCGGCGTCGGCGCTGTCGACCGCGGCCGAACTGGCGGCGCGCTTCATCAACGACCGTCATTTGCCGGACAAGGCGATCGACGTGATCGACGAAGCCGGCGCGGCCCAGCGCATCCTGCCGAAGTCGAAGCAGAAGAAAACCATCGGCAAGACCGAGATCGAGGACATCATCGCGAAGATCGCACGGATTCCCCCGCAAACGGTCAACCAGGACGACCGCAGCAAGCTGCAGACGATCGACCGCGACCTGCGCAACGTCGTGTTCGGGCAAGACCCGGCGATCGAGGCGCTGTCGGCCGCGATCAAGATGGCGCGCGCGGGCCTCGGCAAGACCGACAAGCCGATCGGCTCCTTCCTGTTCTCCGGTCCGACCGGCGTCGGCAAGACCGAGGTGGCGAAACAGCTGGCCTTCATCCTGGGCATCGAGCTGGTGCGCTTCGACATGTCCGAGTACATGGAGCGTCACGCGGTGTCGCGCCTGATCGGCGCGCCGCCGGGCTACGTCGGCTTCGACCAGGGTGGCCTGCTGACCGAGGCGATCACCAAGAAGCCGCACACCGTGCTGCTGCTGGACGAGATCGAGAAGGCCCATCCCGACATCTTCAACATCCTGTTGCAGGTGATGGACCATGGCACCCTGACCGACAACAACGGCCGCAAGGCGGACTTCCGCAACGTGATCATCATCATGACCACCAATGCGGGCGCCGAAAGCCTGACCAAGCGTTCGCTGGGCTTCGTGGATTCGCGTGCGACCGGCGACGAGATGGCCGACATCAAGCGCATGTTCACGCCGGAGTTCCGTAACCGCCTGGACGCGATCATCAGCTTCCGCGCGCTGGACGAGGACATCATTCTGCGCGTCGTCGACAAGTTCCTGATGCAGCTCGAAGAGCAGCTGCACGAGAAGAAGGTCGAAGCCGTCTTCACCGAGAAGCTGCGCAAGTTCCTCGGCCAGAAAGGCTTCGATCCGGCGATGGGCGCGCGTCCGATGTCACGCCTGATCCAGGACATGATCCGCAAGGCGCTGGCCGACGAGCTGCTGTTCGGCCGCCTGGTCAACGGCGGCCGCGTGACGGTCGACCTGAACGAGAAGGACGACGTGGTCCTCGAGTTCCCGGAAGGCGACGCACTGCCGCCACCGGCGCCGGCAGAGACGGTCGAGATCGAGTGATTGCCCTCGACTGAGCCGGAACGGGGCGGCATGCCGCCTTGTCCAAGCAAGCCCGCACACGAAAGTGTCGCGGGCTTTTTTTGTGTCGCATGAATCGTCATGGGGAGGTGTAACGCAATCATGATCGGGAGTGGCGCAGTTAAAGTGTAAAAACCAGACAAAATATCCCCAACTTGGGTACACTATATGAAAGCCACCTTCATCGAACTTCCCCCGTTCGAGCGGCTGCGCAACGCATACTTCGACGACGAATCGTTCAAGGATCTGCAGAGCGAGATGATGAAGGACCCGGTTGCCGGGGCTGTCATCAAGGGCACGGGAGGACTTCGGAAAATCCGGTATGGCGATGAACGGCGTGGCAAGGGAAAGCGCGGCGGCCTGCGCGTCATCTATTTCTGGAAAGATGCCAACGACCAGTTCTGGCTATTCACCGTCTACGACAAGGATCAGGCCGACGATCTCACGGCAAGCGAACGCAGATTGCTGAAACAGCGGCTTGAGTTGGAAATCACGGCAAGGAGTACCGAAAAATGACCAAGCGAAATATTTTTACTGAGCTGATGGAAGGTTTCGATGCGTTGGAAGATGCTCGGCAAGGGAAAGTCACCCTACGCACAACCGAGGTGGAACTGAAGGCGCCGCCTGTCATGACCGCGGCCGGCGTGCGTGCAGTGCGGGAAAAGCTTCGCGTATCGCAACCGGTATTCGCACGCAAACTGCGCACCAATCCCCAGACGATCAAGAATTGGGAGCAGGGTACGGCAAAGCCGAATGCTCAAGCCGCCATTCTCCTCAGCCTGATCGATCGAAACCCCAGCCTGATCGACGACATTGCAGCACTTTGATGAGATGTGGTCGTTTTAAAAACTTACTGGATTTTTATGCAATAAGATTTATAAAGAATTATGGTAATTCTTGAAATGTGAGTTCATGACGGTGTCATATAACATTTCTACACTCCTCGCATCGTTGTCCCACCTTCTCACGGACCACCAATGCGACTTGCACAGCTCAACACCTCCGCCAAGCTCATCGGCGCCTTCGGCATCCTTTCCCTCGTCATCGTGATCATTGCCGCCGTCGCGGTATGGCGCATGCACGCGGCGGATGTCATCACCTCCAATCTGGTCGACGACAAGCTGGCCAAGCAGCAGCTGGTGTCCGACCTGCTCGGCATCGAACGCCTGAACGGTTCGCGCACCGTCTCGATCGCGCGCAGCGACAGCCTGGAACTGGCCGACTACTTCCAGGCCCAGCTGGCCGAAGGCCGCAAGAACATCGCCGCCATCGAGGAGAAACTGGCCAAGCTGCCGGTGTCGGAACGCGAACGCGCGCTGCTGCAGGATGCGGCCCGTCACAAGGCCGCGCTGGGCACGGTGCAGGAAGCGCTGTTCAAGGCCAAGGACCTGGGGCAGACCAGCCTGGTCGAGGAAATCCTGACCAGGCAATGGGAGCCGGGCTACAAGGCCAAGGTCGGCGCGTTCGAAGCCTTGCTCGCCTACGAGAGCAGCGAGGCGCACCGCCTGGCCGACGAAACGAGCGCCGCGTCGAGCTTCAGCAAGATCCTGCTGCTGGGGCTGGGCGGCGCGGCGCTGCTGGTCGGCGTCGGCCTGGCCTGGGCCTTGAGCCGCAACCTGGTGGCGCCGCTGCAGCGGGCCGCCATGCTGGCCGAGCAGGTGGCGAAAGGCGACCTGCGTCCAACCATCCAGCACGGGCGCAGCGACGAGATAGGCCGCCTGTTCGACGCCCTCAATGGCATGACCCATGGCGTCTCGAACACCGTGTCGCAGGTGCTGGTCGGCGCCCAGGCGATCGATTCGGCCTCGAGCGAGATCGCCGAAGGCAACCAGGACCTGTCGACCCGCACCGAGCGCCAGGCCGACGCGCTGCGCCAGACCGTGAGCGCGATGGACGAGTTGAGCGAGGCGATCGCCAGCAACAACGCCAATGCGCGCCAGGCCAATGCCCTGGCCCAGACCGCGTCCGGCGTGGCCACCGAAGGCGCGAGGGCGGTCGAGCAACTGGTGGCGCGCATGGGAGCGATCAAGGCATCCGCCGCGCGCATCGTGGACATCACGGGCATGATCGACAGCATCGCCTTCCAGACCAATATCCTGGCGCTGAACGCGGCGGTGGAAGCGGCGCGCGCCGGCAGCGAAGGTCGCGGCTTCGCGGTGGTGGCGAGCGAGGTGCGCAACCTGGCCCAGCACTCGGCCGGCGCGGCCAAGGAAATCAAGAAGCTGATAGGCGAGTCGTCGAGCGAGATCGAGGCCGGCACCGGCATGGCCGAATCGGCCGGCTCGACCATGCGCGCCATGCTCCAGCACGTGCACGAGGTGGCCGGCATCCTCGGCCAGATCCACACCGCCAGCGCGGGCCAGGCCATGGGTGTCACCCAGGTCAGCAAGTCGATCGCGGAGATCGACATGTCGACCCAGCAGAACGCGGCGATGGTGGAAGAAGCCGCCGCAGCGGCGGCCTCGATGCGCCAGCAGGCGGCGGAGTTGTCGGCGCTGGTGGCGACGTTCAAGTTGCGCAGCGCGCTGGCCGCGTCGGAGCAGCCGCATCAGCGCCTGCTCGAAGCGGCTTGATCGACGTTCAGATCGCGGCCAATGCGCGGCGCAGATCCTCGCGCTGGTCGTCGATGTGCTCGATGCCCACTGACAGGCGAATCAGCCCGTCGCCGATGCCGAGTTCGGCTCGCTGCTCCGGCGGAATCGTGGCGTGGGTCATCAGGGCAGGATGCTCGATCAGGCTTTCCACGCCGCCCAGGCTCTCGGCCAGGGTAAACACTTCGCAGGCCTCCAGGAAGCGCCGCGCGCCGGCGATGTCGGTGTCGAGGTCGATCGACACGATGCCGCCGTAGCCGTGCATCTGGTGGCGCGCCAGCGCGTGCTGGGGATGCGATTCCAGCCCCGGGTAATACACTTTGCGCACTTGCGGCTGCTGCTCGAGCCAGCTGGCCAGCAGCAGGGCGTTGGCGTTGCTGCGCTCGACACGCAGGGCCAGCGTCTTGATCCCGCGTAGCACCAGGAAGCTGTCGAACGGGCCCTGGATGGCGCCCACGGCGTTCTGGATGAAGCCGAGCTTCTCGGCCAGCCCGGTCTGGGCATCGCCGGCGCCGACCACGGCCACGCCGCCGATCACGTCCGAGTGCCCGTTCATGTACTTGGTGGTCGAGTGCACCACGATGTCGAAGCCGTGTTCCAGTGGACGCTGGTTGATCGGACTGGCGAAGGTGTTGTCGCACACGCTGACGATGCCGCGCGCGTGGCAGACGCCGGCGATCGCCGTCAGGTCGGCCAGCTTGAGCATCGGGTTGGTCGGGGTCTCGACCCACACCATGCGCGTCTCGGGCTTGATGGCGGCGGCCAGCGCGTCGGGGTCGGACAGGTCGACGTAGCTGAACGACAGCCCGGCGCTGTCGCGGCGCACGCGCTCGAACAGGCGGTAGGTGCCGCCATACATATCGTCGCCGGCCACGATGTGCGAACCGGCGGGCAGCAGCTCGAGCACCGCCGCGATCGCGGCCAGGCCCGAGGCGAAGGCAAAGGCGGCGCGGCCGCCCTCGATGTCGGCCACGCAGCGCTCGAGCGCCCAGCGCGTCGGATTGTGCGAGCGGCCGTAGTCGAGGCCCTTGTGCACGCCGGGGCTTTCTTGCCGGAAGGTCGAGGTGGCGAAGATGGGCGGCATCACGGCGCCGGTGGCCGGTTCGGGCGCCTGGCCGCCGTGGATGACGCGGGTGGCGAGGTGCCGTTTGAATTCGATTGGAGGAGTCAACGGAGTAGTCAAGACAAGGTCCTTCGCAGATGGTTGAGCAGGTCGTAGCGCGTGATCAGGCCGTAGAAGGTCGGCCCGTCGGCGATGACGGCGGTCAGGCCGCGGTCGAGGATCTCGCGCAGCTGGCCCATGCTCGCCGCCGGATGCAGGGTTTGCAGTTCGGACGTCATGGTGCCGGACACCGGCGCATTGAAGCGCGCGGTATCTTGCGTCACCTGGTGCAGCAGGTCGGATTCGTCGATCAGGCCCAGCAGCCGGCCGCCGGCGTCGACCACCGGCAGCTGCTGCAGGTCGCTCGAGCGCATGCGGTTGAAGGCGGTGAGCAGGGTGTCGTCGGGCGACAGCGTGATGACTTCGCCGGCGTCGTGGCGGCGGCCGATCAGGTCGCGCAGGTCGCCCGTTTTCGGCCGCGTGATCAGGCCCTGGTCGACCATCCAGCCGTCGCTGTACACCTTGGAGAGGTAGCGGGTGCCCGTGTCGCAGACGAAGGTGACCACGCGCTTGGGGCGGGTCTGCGCGCGGCAATAGCGCAGCGCGGCCGCCAGCAGGGTGCCGGTGGAAGAACCCGCCAGGATGCCTTCTTGCTGCAGCAGCAGGCGCGCGGTCGAGAAACTCTCTTCGTCGCTGATGGTGTAGGCGGTTTTGACGCGCGACAGGTCGGCGATGCCGGGGATGAAATCCTCGCCGATGCCCTCGACCGCCCATGAGCCCGCGTGCTGCGAGACGTGGCCGGTTTCGACGTACTCGGCCAGGATCGAACCCTTGGGGTCGGCCAGGACGAATTCGAGCAGGGGCTGGGTCTTTTTAAAATAGCGCGACAGGCCGGTGAGGGTGCCGGAGGATCCGACGCCGACCACGATGGCGTCGAGCTTGTGGTTGGTCTGGTCCCAGATCTCGGGGCCGGTGGTGGTTTCGTGGGCGCGCGGATTGGCCGGATTGTTGAACTGGTCGGCGAACCAGGCGCCGGGAATCTCCTTGGCCAGGCGCGCCGCGTAGTCCTGGTAGTACTCGGGATGGCCCTTGCCGACGTCGGAGCGGGTCAGGTGGATCTCGGCGCCGAGCGCCTTCAGGTGCAGGACTTTTTCGGCCGCCATTTTGTCGGGCACGACCAGCACCACGCGGTAGCCCTTGATGCGCGCCACCAGCGCCAGGCCCAGGCCGGTATTGCCGGCCGTGGCCTCGATCACGGTGCCGCCGGGCTGCAGCAGGCCGTCGTGCTCGGCCTGCTCGATCATGGTCTTGCCGATGCGGTCCTTGATGGAGCCGCCCGGGTTCTGCGATTCGAGCTTGAGGAACAGCTGGCAGGGACCGGTGTCGATCCGGGTGACTTCCACCAGCGGGGTATCGCCGATCAGCGAAAACAGTGCAGCTTGCGACGCATGTTGCATATTGCCTCCGTTAAGCCGACCAGCCGGCGCGGGTAGCGCAAGAGACCGCGGCAGGCCGGCGTGCTACGACGAACTGGCGCGGGTAGGCGCCAGCGCTTGAAAGATTCATGATACGAGTTTTTGTCGAGCGCTGCTTTGGATCAGCTTAAAGTTTTGTTAAGAGCCCTCGGCCTTGAGACGGCGCCACAGGGTGGTGCGGCTGATGCCTAGGTGCTGCGCGGCAAGATCGCGCTGTCCGCCGAAGCGGGCCAGCACCGCCGCCGTCGATTCGCGCGCCGCACCGGGCGCGGGCAATGCGTCGACGGCCGGCGCCGCTTGCCGCCCCAGTTCCGGCGCCACCGACAGCATGAAGGCCGGCGTGAGCGCCTGCAGCGGCTCGGCCGCCAGGAACAATGCGACCCTTTCCATCAGGTTGCGCAGCTCGCGCACATTGCCCGGCCAGGCATAGGAAGCGAGCAGGGGCGCGCACGCCTTGACCTCGGCCGCCAGGTTCGGATGCGGGCGCGCATCGAGCGCGGCCAGCGCCTGCTTCAATGACCATTCGGCCAGCGGCGCGATGTCCTGCGCCCGCGCGCGCAGCGGCGGCAGGGCCAGGCGCAGCACCGCCAGCCGATAGAACAGGTCGGCCCGAAAACGTCCCTCGCGCACCCGCGCTTCGAGGTCGCAGTGGGTGGCGCTGATCACGCGCACGTCGATCGGCACCGGGCGCGTGCCGCCGACCCGCATCACCTCGCGTTCTTCCAGCACGCGCAGCAGGCGGGTCTGCAGGGCCAGCGGCATTTCGCCGATCTCGTCCAGGAACAGGGTGCCGCCGTTGGCGGCCTCGAACAGGCCGGCGTGGCCGCCGCGGCGCGCGCCGGTGAACGCGCCTTCCTCGTGGCCGAACAGTTCCGACTCCAGCAAGGACTCGGCGATCGCCCCGCAGTTGACCGCCACAAAGGGGCGGTTGGCGCCGCGGCGCGGGCTTTCGCGGTGGATCGCCTGGGCCACCAGTTCCTTGCCGCTGCCGGTCTCGCCCTCGATCAGGACGGTGCTGGGCGAGCGCGCGTACAGCACCACGGTCTGGCGCAGGCGCTCCATCGCGGGCGAGTCGCCGCGCAGGTCGTTCATGCCGCGCCGCGCGCGTTGTTCGGCTCCCTTGCGCCGTCCGCGGCCGGCCTCGAGCCGGGTCAGGCGCGCCAGCTCGAGCGCGTCGTCGAAGGCCTGGCGGATCGAGGCCGCCGAATACAGGAACACGCCGGTCAGCCCGGCTTCCTCGGACAGGTCGGTGATCAATCCGGCGCCGACGATCACGGCGATGCCCTCGGCCTTGAGCTCGTGCACCGCGGCGCGCGCATCCTCGCGCGTGACGTAGGTGCGCTGGGCCAGGTCGAGGCCGAAGGTGGCGGCGAAGTCGGCCAGTTCCGGCAGCGGCGCCTGGTAGCTGATGACGCCGATCCGGTGCGACACGCGGCGCGCGCGCGCCAGCGCCTTCAGCACGTCGAAGCCGCTGGCCTTGGCCGCCACCACCGGCACCGACACGCGGCCCTTGAGCCAGGCGGCATTCGAGCCGGCCGCGATGACCACGTCACAGTGTTCAAGAGCCAGGCGCTCGCGGATATGTTTCGCAGCCTCGTCAAAACCAAGATGCAGCGGTTCGATCAAAGCTAAGTGGTCGTATTCGACGGTGATGTCGCGGAACAGGTCGGACAGGCGCGAGACGGAGACGGTCCAGATGACCGGCTTGTCGCCAGCCTCCAAAGGGGAGCGAGATGCATTCATGTTTCAAGTCTAGTGCATTTTTCAGCGCCAAGTTTCAATTTGAAACGCCATGACCTAAGCGAACGAGCGGTCAATTACTTCCATGCCGTAAGAATCCGGTAAGGGGCCGGCCGTAGGATGGGTCTCAGCCGCAAAGGCAATACCAGAAAAATCAGGAGACAAAATTGGATCAAGACGTCGTACAAAGGGTCAAGAGCGACCCGAATTACCTCAAGCTCAAAGAGACCCGTTCCAAGTTCGGCTGGACGCTGACCTGGGCCATGATGATCGTGTACTACGGCTTCACGCTGCTGGTCGCCTTCAACAAGGAGTTCATGGGTTCCCGCATCGGTGAAGGCGTCATGACCTGGGGTATTCCTCTGGGCCTGTTCGTCATCGTGTTCACCGTGGTCATCACCGGCATCTACGTGCGCCGCGCCAACCGCGACTACGACGAACTGAGCGACGCCATCAAAGCGAAAGTGGGGGCATGATGAAGCGCTTCCACACCGCAGCCGCAATTGCCCTGCTGGCCGCCGCGGGCATCGCCCAGGCCGCCCCCGACCTCGGCCAGGGCGTCAAGCAAGCCACCAACTGGACCGCCATCATCATGTTCGGCGTGTTCGTGCTGGGCACCCTGTACATCACCAAATGGGCTGCCGCCAAGACCCGTTCGGCATCCGACTTCTATACCGCCGGCGGCGGCATCACCGGCTTCCAGAACGGCCTCGCGATCGCGGGCGACTTCATGTCGGCCGCGTCCTTCCTGGGCATTTCCGCCGCTGTGTTCCTGGACGGCTTCGATGGCCTGATCTATGCGATCGGCTTCCTGGTCGGCTGGCCCGTCATCACCTTCCTGATGGCCGAGCGCCTGCGCAACCTGGGCCGCTTCACCTTCGCCGACGTGGCCTCCTACCGCTTCGCCCAGAAGCCGATCCGCGTGTTCGCGGCTTCCGGCACCCTGGTCGTGGTGGCCTTCTACCTGATCGCGCAGATGGTCGGCGCCGGCCAGCTGATCAAGCTGCTGTTCGGCCTGGACTACTGGATCGCGGTGGTGCTGGTCGGCATCCTGATGATGGTCTATGTGCTGTTCGGCGGCATGACCGCCACCACCTGGGTGCAGATCATCAAGGCCGTGCTGCTGCTGTCGGGCGCCTCTTTCATGGCGTTCTCGGTGCTGGCGCAATACAACTTCAGCCCGACCCAACTGTTCCAGAGCGCCACCGAGCTGCACGCCAAGGGCGAAGCGATCATGGGCCCGGGCAGTTTCATCAAGGATCCGATTTCCGCGATTTCCTTCGGCATGGCGCTGATGTTCGGCACCGCCGGCCTGCCGCACATCCTGATGCGCTTCTTCACCGTCCCGAGTGCCAAGGAAGCGCGCAAGTCGGTGCTGTGGGCGACCACCTGGATCGGTTACTTCTACATCCTGACCTTCATCATTGGCTTCGGCGCGATCGTGCTGGTCGGCACCAACCCGGCCTTCAAGGATGCTGCCGGCGCACTGCTGGGCGGTAACAATATGGCGGCGGTCCACCTGGCGCAAGCCGTGGGCGGCGACGTCTTCCTGGGCTTCATCTCGGCCGTGGCCTTCGCCACCATCCTGGCGGTGGTGGCCGGCCTGACCCTGTCGGGCGCCTCGGCGGTCTCGCATGACCTGTACGCCACCGTCATCAAGAAGGGCCAGGCCACCAGCGCCAACGAGCTGAAGGTGTCGAAGATCACCACCATCTGCCTCGGCATCATCGCCGTGCTGCTGGGCATCGCCTTCGAAAAGCAGAACGTCGCCTTCATGGTGTCGCTGGCCTTCGCGATCGCCGCGTCGGCCAACTTCCCTGTGCTGTTCATGTCGGTGCTGTGGAAAGACTGCACCACCCGCGGCGCCACCGTGGGCGGCTTCCTGGGCCTGGCGACCGCGGTCGTGCTGACCCTGCTGTCGAAGTCGGTCTGGGTCGACGTGCTGGGCAACAGCGCCGCGATCTTCCCATATGCCTCGCCGGCGATCTTCTCGATGGCGGTCGGCTTCTTCGGCATCTGGATCTTCTCGATCACCGACAAGGGCCCGCGCGCCCGCATCGACCGCGCCGGCTTCGAGGCGCAGGAAGTGCGCGCCGAGACCGGCATCGGTGCGGCAGGTGCTTCGGCGCACTAAACCGCAGTCGAGTATGTAAAAAAAGGGGGCGGCCTGTGAGGGCCGCCCCCTTTGTTATTTACCCGACGTCGCATCCCACGGCCCGATGCTGAAGGCCGCACCTTCGATGTGGCGGACAGCGGGTTCGCCGGCGAGGTAGCCCTGCAAGCCCGCCATGAATGCCTGGTGGTCGTCGCTGGTTTCGAAGTTCGGAGTGTGATCTTCCAGCGTCTGCCAGCGCACGATCAGTGTGAATTGTTGCGGCAGCTCGATCCCGGGCGCCAGCAAATGGCCTCGATAACCCTTGGCGCGGGTGAGCAGATGAGCGACCTCGGCGAATGCATGTCTGAAGCCGTCGGTGTGTTCAGGCCGAACGAGCAGGGTGGCGATTTCGTAAACCATGATATTCCTTTCGAAGTGAATCAAACGACTCAGACTTGCGCGCTCGTGCGATCGGCCAGTGGCCCCACCGCGATCGCGATCTTGCCCCTGAGGCCGTTGTCACGGCTTTCCAGCCGCGCATGGGCAAGCGGGATGTCGGCCAGCGAATAGACGGCGCCGACGTGGGGTTTCAGCTGGCCGCGTTCGATCAGGGCGCTCAGTTCGTCGAGCTTGCCGCGGTTCTGGCGGGTGAAGACGAAGTGGTAGCTCGCGTTCTTGCCCCAGGCCTGGATCAGGTTCTGCGGCTGCGCGATGTCCACGATCGAGACCACGCGACCGAGTTGCGCCAGCACGTCCGGGCTGCGCGTCAGGGTGTCGCCGCCGATGGTGTCGAACACCACGTCGACGCCATGGCCGCCGGTCTCGCGCCCGATGGCCTCGACGTAATCTTCTTTCGTGTAGTCGATGACCACATCGGCGCCGAGGGAACGTGCGAACTCGAAATTCTCTTCCTTCACCGTGGTGAACACCCGCGCGCCTATGGCCTTGGCGACCTGGATCACGACGTGGCCCACGCCTCCCGCGCCGCCGTGGATCAGGATGCTTTCACCGGCTTTCAGTTGTGCACGGACGGCGAGCGCTTCCCAGGCGGTGCCGCCAACGAGGGTCAGGCTGGCAGCTTCGAGATGGGTCAGCGATGCGGGCTTCCTGCCGACGATGTTTTCCGAGGCAACGTGGTATTCGGCATAGCTCCCGGGGCCGTCGAAGATTTGCGGGGTGTACCAGACTTCGTCGCCTGGTGCGAACGCGGTCACGCCCGGTCCGACTGCCTCGACCACGCCCGAGACATCGTGGCCGGTGATGCCCGGCAGCGGCACCAGGTCGGCATAGTCGCCGCGGCGCACCTGGTAATCCAGCGGATTGATGGAGGTGGCCTGCACCCGCACCAGCACCTGGCCGGCTTGCGGTATCGGTTTCGGCACGTCGCGCAGTTCAAACGATTCCGGGCCGCCAAAAGAAGTGAGCACTTGAGCTTTCATGATTGTTCCTCGTTTCGTTAAAAAGGGATATCGGGAATTATCGATATGCACTGGCAAAAAAATTTACAGCTCTTTTCCGATGATCTCGGCGAGGGCGCTGATGGTGGCCTCGTTCCTCTTGTAGTACGTCCACTGCCCGATACGCCGCACCTCGACCAGGCCAGCGCGCTGCAGCGTTGCAAGGTAGTCGGACACGGTCGACTGCGACAGGCCGACGCCTTCCTGGATACTGCTCACGCACACGCCGACCGTGTGCACGTCGCCCTCGTCTTGCGGAGGGAAATGCTTTTCCGGGTCCTTCAATCCTTTCAGGATGTCGAGACGGGTACGGTTGGAGAGGGCTTTGAAGATGTCGAGCAGTTCCATGAGGCCAGTATATCGGGATATCCCGATATGTCAAGACGCTGGCGGCATTGTCAAGCTGGACCCGACGGTTTCAAATGTTGCATCTCATCGTTTCAATATGAAACGAAATGGAGGCCGGCGTACGATGGACATGCCGGGCCCGCGCGCGTGACTTGGCGCTAAGTGTTTGAAAAAAATGGAAACTGCCTGCAAAACGGGGATAGGCATCGGGCTGGCACGCACTTTGCAATATCAGCATCGACATCCACCGCATCTGAAAGGACACCGCATGACCAAGCTCTCCGCCGGCGCCGCATTCCGCAAGGCAATGCAGGAAGAATCCCCATTGCAAGTGGTCGGCGCAATCAACGCCAACCACGCCCTGCTGGCCAAGCGCGCCGGCTTCAAGGCGATCTACCTGTCGGGCGGCGGCGTGGCGGCGGGTTCGCTGGGCTTGCCCGACCTCGGCATCTCGAACCTGGACGACGTCCTGATCGACGTGCGCCGCATCACCGACGTGTGCGACCTGCCGCTGCTGGTCGATGTCGACACCGGCTTCGGCGCATCGGCCTTCAACGTCGCGCGCACCGTGCGCACGCTGGCCAAGGCCGGCGCCGCCGCCTGCCACATCGAAGACCAGGTCGGCGCCAAGCGCTGCGGCCACCGTCCGGGCAAGGAAATCGTCAGCAAGGACGAGATGGTCGACCGCATCAAGGCCGCCGCCGACGCCCGTCCGTACGACGAGTTCGTGATCATGGCGCGCACCGATGCGCTGGCGGTGGAAGGACTGGACGCCGCCATCGAACGCGCCGTGGCTTGCGTGGAAGCCGGCGCCGACATGATCTTCCCCGAGGCGATGACGAGCCTCGAGATGTATAAACGGTTCGCCGATGCGGTCAAGGTGCCGGTGCTGGCCAATATCACCGAGTTCGGCGCGACCCCGCTGTTCAGCGTTGATGAGCTCAAAAGTGCCGGCGTCGGCCTGGTGCTGTATCCGCTGTCGGCCTTCCGCGCGATGAACAAGGCGGCCGAAAACGTGTATACCGCGATCCGCCGCGACGGCACCCAGCAGAACGTGCTCGACACCATGCAGACGCGCGCCGAACTGTATGACCGCATCGACTACCATAGCTATGAACAGAAGCTCGACGCGCTGTTCGCCCAGAACAAAGCGAAATAAGGAGAACAGAGGATGACGACCCACAATAACGAGACCCCGACCTTCAAACCGAAGAAATCCGTGGCCCTGTCCGGCGTCGCCGCCGGCAATACCGCGCTGTGCTCGGTCGGCAAATCGGGCAACGACCTGCACTACCGCGGCTACGACATCCTGGACGTGGCCGACGCCTGCGAATTCGAGGAAATCGCCTACCTGCTGGTGCACGGCAAGCTGCCGAACGAGGCCGAGCTGCGCGGTTATAAAGCCAAGCTGCGTTCGTTGCGCGGGCTGCCTGCCGCCGTCAAGAGCGCGCTGGAGGCAGTGCCGGCCGGCGCGCATCCGATGGACGTGATGCGCACCGGCGTGTCGGTGCTGGGCTGCACCTTGCCGGAGAAGGACGACCACAATATCGCCGGCGCACGCGACATCGCAGACCGCCTGATGGCCTCGTTCGGCTCGATGCTGCTGTACTGGTACCACTACAGCCACAATGGCAAGCGCATCGACGTGGAAACCGACGACGATTCGATCGGCGGCCACTTCCTGCACCTGCTGCACGGCTTCAAGCCGAGCGCATCCTGGGTGCAGGCGATGCACACCTCGCTGATCCTGTACGCCGAGCACGAATTCAATGCCTCGACCTTCACCGCGCGCGTGATCGCCGGCACCGGTTCCGACATGCACTCCGCCATCACCGGCGCCATCGGCGCGCTGCGCGGGCCGAAGCATGGCGGCGCCAACGAAGTGGCGCTCGACATCCAGAAGCGTTATGAAAACGCCGACGAAGCCGAGGCCGACATCCGCAACCGCGTGGCCAACAAGGAAGTCGTGATCGGCTTCGGCCACCCGGTATACACGATCTCGGACCCGCGCAACAAGGTGATCAAGGAAGTGGCGCGCGCGCTGTCTTCCGAGGCTGGCTCGATGAAGATGTTCGACATCGCCGAGCGCCTCGAGTCGGTCATGTGGGAGGTGAAAAAGATGTTCCCGAACCTCGACTGGTTCTCGGCCGTGTCGTACCACATGATGGGCGTGCCGACCGCCATGTTCACGCCGCTGTTCGTCATCTCGCGCACCTCGGGCTGGGCCGCCCACGTCATCGAGCAGCGCATCGACAACAAGATCATCCGCCCGAGCGCGAACTACGTCGGTCCGGAAGACCTGGCGTTCGTGCCGCTGGCCGAGCGCAAATAAAGAGCATCGCCATGAATTCGAATCACCTGAAACCCCTGCCGGGCACCGACCTGGAGTATTTCGACACGCGCGCCGCGGTCGACGCCATCCAGCCCGGCGCCTACGACACCTTGCCGTACACCTCGCGCGTGCTGGCCGAGAACCTCGTGCGCCGCTGCGAGCCGGCCTGCATGACCGATGCGCTCAAGCAGATCATCGAACGCAAGCGCGAGCTCGACTTCCCCTGGTTCCCGGCGCGCGTGGTCTGCCACGACATCCTGGGCCAGACCGCCCTGGTCGACCTGGCCGGCCTGCGCGACGCCATCGCGGCGCAAGGCGGCGACCCGGCGCTGGTCAATCCGGTGGTACCGACCCAGCTGGTGGTCGACCACTCGCTGGCCGTCGAATGCGGCGGCTTCGACCCGGACGCGTTCAGCAAGAACCGCGCGATCGAGGATCGCCGCAACGAAGACCGCTTCCACTTCATCGACTGGACCAAGAAGGCCTTCCAGAACGTCGACGTGATCCCGCCCGGCAACGGCATCCTGCACCAGATCAACCTGGAGCGCATGTCGCCCGTGATCCAGGTGGAAAACGGCGTGGCGTATCCGGACACGCTGGTCGGCACCGATTCGCACACGCCGATGGTCGATGCGCTGGGCGTGATCGCGATCGGCGTCGGCGGGCTGGAAGCCGAAAGCGTGATGCTGGGCCGCGCGTCGTACATGCGCCTGCCCGACATCGTCGGCGTCGAACTGACCGGCAAGCCCGGCCCCGGCATCACCGCCACCGACACCGTGCTGGCGCTGACCGAATTCCTGCGCAAGTCGAAGGTCGTATCGAGCTACCTCGAGTTCTACGGAGAGGGCGCAGCCGCGCTCACGCTGGGCGACCGCGCCACGATCTCGAACATGGCGCCCGAATTCGGCGCCACCGCCGCGATGTTCTACATCGACGAGCAGACCATCAAGTACCTGCGCCTGACCGGGCGCGAGGACGACACCGTGCACCTGGTCGAGACCTATGCCAAAGAGGCCGGCCTGTGGGCCGACAGCCTGAAGAACGCCGAGTACGAACGCACCCTGTCGTTCGACCTGTCGAGCGTGGTGCGCAATATCGCCGGGCCGTCGAATCCGCACAAGCGCGTGCCGACCTCGGAACTGGCGGCGCGCGGCATCGCCGGCAAAGTAGAAGACGAACCGGGCCTGATGCCCGACGGCGCCGTGATCATCGCGGCGATTACCAGCTGCACCAACACCAACAACCCGCGCAACATGATCGCCGCCGGCCTGCTGGCGCGCAACGCCAACCGCGCGGGCCTGCTGCGCAAACCCTGGGTGAAAAGTTCGCTGGCGCCAGGCTCGAAGGCTGTCGCCCTCTATCTGGACGAAGCCGGCCTCACGCCCGAGCTGGACAAGCTGGGCTTTGGCGTCGTGGCGTTCGCCTGCACCACCTGCAATGGCATGAGCGGCGCGCTCGACCCGACCATCCAGCAAGAGATCATCGAGCGCGACCTGTATGCGACCGCCGTCCTGTCGGGCAACCGCAACTTCGACGGCCGCATCCACCCTTATGCCAAGCAGGCCTTCCTGGCCTCGCCGGCGCTGGTGGTCGCGTATGCGATCGCCGGCACCATCCGCTTCGACATCGAGAAGGACGTGCTGGGACTGGACGCCGCGGGCAGGGAGATCCGCCTGGCCGACCTGTGGCCGTCGGACGAAGAGGTCGACGCGGTGGTTGCCGCCAGCGTCAAGCCCGAGCAGTTCCGCAAGGTGTACACGCCGATGTTCGCGCGCGTCGTCGACGATGGCGCCAGGGTCAGCCCGCTGTACGACTGGCGTCCACAGAGCACGTACATTCGTCGGCCGCCGTACTGGGAAGGCGCGCTGGCGGGCGAGCGCAGCCTGCGCGGCATGCGCCCGCTGGCGGTCCTGGGCGACAACATCACCACCGACCACCTGTCGCCGTCGAACGCGATCCTGCTCGATTCGGCCGCCGGAGAGTACCTGGCGAAGATGGGCTTGCCGGAAGAAGACTTCAATTCCTACGCCACCCACCGTGGCGACCACCTCACGGCGCAGCGCGCCACCTTCGCCAATCCGACCCTGAAGAACGAGATGGTGAAGGACGGCCTGGGCAATGTGATTGCCGGCTCGCTGGCGCGCATCGAGCCGACGGGCGAGGTGACCCGCATGTGGGAAGCGATCGAGCATTACATGGAACGCAAGCAGCCGCTGATCGTGGTGGCCGGCGCCGATTATGGCCAGGGCTCGTCGCGCGACTGGGCGGCCAAGGGCGTGCGCCTTGCAGGCGTGGAGGCGATCGTGGCCGAAGGCTTCGAGCGCATCCACAGGACGAACCTGGTGGGCATGGGCGTGCTGCCGCTGGAGTTCAAGCCCGGCGTGAATCGCATCACGCTCGGCATCGACGGCACCGAGACCTTCGACGTGGTGGGCGAACGCACGCCGCGCGCCGACCTGACGCTGGTGATCCATCGCAAGACCGGAGAACAGCTCGCGGTGGCGGTGACCTGCCGCCTCGATACGGCCGAGGAAGTCGCCATCTATGAAGCGGGCGGGGTGCTGCAGCGCTTTGCCCAGGACTTCCTTGAATCGTCGGCGCCGAAGGCGGCGGCTTGATGGAGAAGCGCACGATGTCCCACGTTCCCCAGATCAGGATTCCCGCCACCTATATGCGCGGCGGCACCAGCAAAGGCGTGTTCTTCACGCTGCAAGACCTGCCCGAAGCGGCGCGCGAGCCCGGCGCCGCGCGCGACGCCTTGCTGCAGCGCGTGATCGGCAGCCCCGACCCCTACGGCAAGCAGATCGACGGCATGGGCGGCGCCACGTCCAGCACCAGCAAGGCCGTGATCGTCGCGCGCAGCGCCCGTCCCGACCACGACGTCGACTACCTGTTCGGCCAGGTGGCGATCGACAAGCCCTTCGTCGACTGGAGCGGCAACTGCGGCAACCTGTCGGCCGCGGTCGGCCCCTTCGCCATCGCGAACGGCCTGGTCGACCCGGCGCGCGTGCCACGCGACGGCGTCGCGGTCGTGCGCATCTGGCAGGCCAATATCGGCAAGTCCATCATCGCCCATGTGCCGATGACCGATGGACAGGTCCAGGAAACGGGCGACTTCGAACTCGATGGCGTGACCTTCCCGGCGGCCGAGGTGCAGCTCGAGTTCATGGATCCGGCGGCCGAGGAAGAGGGCAGTGCCGGTGCGATGTTCCCGACCGGGAACCTGGTCGACGAACTGGACGTGCCCGGCGTCGGCGTCCTGCGCGCGACCATGATCAATGCCGGCATCCCGACCATCTTCATCGAAGCGGGTGCGGTCGGCTACGACGGCACCGAGCTGCAGGACGCGATCAATGGCGACGCGCGCGCGCTGGCCATGTTCGAGACCATCCGCGCCCATGGCGCGCTGCGCATGGGCCTGATCGCGAGCATCGAGGACGCCGGCAAGCGCCAGCATACCCCGAAGGTCGCTTTCGTCGCGAAACCGGCCGGCTACCTGTCGTCCAGCGGCAGGCAGGTGGCGCAGGGCGACGTCGATCTGCTGGTGCGCGCGCTCTCGATGGGCAAGCTGCACCATGCAATGATGGGAACGGCGGCGGTGGCGATCGGCACCGCGGCGGCGATTCCCGGCACCCTGGTCAACCTCGCGGCCGGCGGCGGCGAGCGCAGCGCGGTGCGCTTCGGCCATCCGTCCGGCACCCTGCGCGTGGGCGCCGAAGCGGTTCACGAGGGCGGCGCCTGGCGCGTCGGCAAGGCCATCATGAGCCGCAGCGCGCGGGTCTTGATGGAAGGGCGGGTATGCGTGCCGGGTGACGCGTTCTGAAGCCCCGGGGCGGCATCGACGCGGTGTCGCTTTCTTGCCGCAAGCAGTTCAGTTGCAGGCCCATTTCGCGGTATGATGATCGCCCTTGTTGCCGCTCGGCAACCAAAGGCAACCATGAGCTTTAGCCGCGACAGCAACCACCGATGGATGGATTTTCGAACCTGCAATTAGCTGACGTTGCGCAGCCCCGTGGCTACGATGCGGACCCGGCGCAGCTGGCGGACCTGGCCGCCTTGCGGCGCATGGTGCGCGAGCAGCGCGCCGTGTTCGAGAACGCGCCGGTCGGCATCGCCGTCACCCAGCCCGACCAGATCCGCTCCTTCAACCCGCGCGCGGGCGAGATGTTCGGCTTCGCGCCGGAAGAAGTCGGCCGGATTTCGCCGATGGACGTGTGCATCTCGCCCGACGATTACCAGGACCTGATCCGCGAAGCGTTCGCGGTGCTGGCCCGGGGCGGCCTGTTCGAGAGAACCGAGCAGCAGTTCCGGCGCCGCGACGGCAGCACCTTCTGGGCGCGGCTGCGCGGCTGCGCGGTCGAACCGGGCAACCGCAGCGCCGGCACCATCTGGATCGTCGAGGACGTGACCGAGGCGCGCCAGGCGACGGGCGAGGTGCAGGCGATTATGACCAACGCCTCGATCGGCATCATGTTCACCCGCAACCGCGTGATCCGGCGCGCCAATCCCGCCTTCTGCCAGATGTTCGGCTACGGCGAGGGCGAGCCGATCGGGGTGTCCACGCGCGTGATCTACCCGGACGAAGCCGCCTATCGCCAGCTCGGCGCCGAGGCCTATCCGCAGCTGGCCCAGGGCCGGCCGTTCACCACCTCGCGCACCCTGGTGCGCAAGGACGGCACGCCGGCCTGGGTCCAGATGATCGGCTACCAGGTCAACGCGAAAGACCCCGACAAGGGCACGATCTGGATGCTCGAGGACCGCACCCGCGAGCGCAGCGACGAGCAATCGCTGCGCGAGGCGCTGATGGAAAACCGCGCCATCCTCGACAACGCGGTGCTGGGCATCGCCGTGGTCGAGGCGGGGCGCACCCTGCACTGCAACCGCAAGATGGAAGAGCTGTTCGGCGCGCCGCCGGGCGGCATGGACGGCATCGCGGTGCGCGCGCTGTATCCCGACCACGCCAGCTGGAAGGAGGCGCGCGAGCTGTCCGGACGCCAGTTCGCCCAGGGCCAGGCCCACATGGCCGAGCACGAGATGGTGCGGCGCGACGGCAGCCGCTTCTGGGCGCGCCTGTCGGGCCGCCTGTTCGACCTGGCGCAGGCGGGCGGCAGGAGCGTGTGGCTGGTGGACGACGTCACCGCCCAGCGCGAGGCGGCCGACGCCATCCTGCGCGCGCGCGACGAACTCGAGGTGCGGGTGGCCGAGCGCACCGCCGAACTGGCCGGCGCCAACGCCCTGCTGCAGGAAGAGATCAACGAGCGGCGCCAGGCCGAGGCGCGCGTGCACCACATGGCCTACCACGACAGCCTGACCGGGCTGCCCAACCGGGCCATGCTGTCCGAGCGGCTCGAGGCGGCGATGCGCGCCGTGGCCGCGGGCGACGCGCCGCACGCGGGCGCGAAGCTCGCCCTGATGTTCATCGACCTCGACCGCTTCAAGAACATCAACGACACCCTTGGCCACATGGTCGGCGACCAGCTGCTGCGCGACGTCGCCCTGCGCCTGGTGACGGCGGTGCGGCCCAGCGACCTGGTGGCGCGTCTCGGCGGCGACGAGTTCGTGGTGCTGATGCCGGGGATCGCCGGCGGCGACGATGCCGCCGAGGTGGCGGGGCGGATCATCGCCGCGCTGTCGATGGCTTGCCAGATCGACGGCCACTGCCTGCACATCTCGCCCTCGATCGGGATCTGCCTGTATCCGGACGACGGGGTCGACGTCGAGACCCTGATGCGCCACGCCGACGCCGCGATGTACCAGGCCAAGGCGGCCGGCCGCAACAATTACCAGTTCTTCACCGAACGCATGAACCTGGCGGCGGCGCGCCATTTCGAGCTCGAATCGAGCCTGCGCGGCGCGCTGGCGCGCGAGGAGTTCGCGCTGTATTTCCAGCCGATCATGTGCACCGAAACGCGCCGTCCGAGCGCGCTGGAAGTGCTGCTGCGCTGGCGCCGCGGCGGCGCGCTGGTGGGGCCGGACGAGTTCATCCCGATCCTGGAAGAGAGCGGCATGATCATGGAAGTCGGCGAGTGGGTGATCCGCAGCGCCTGCGCCCAGGCCGTGCAGTGGCAGCGCGAGGGGCTGGACGTGGTGCCGCTGGCGATCAACCTGTCGGCGCGCCAGTTCATGCACCAGGGCCTGGTCGACTCGATCCGCGCCATCGTCGCCGACACCGGGATCGCGCCGAGCCTGGTGGAATTCGAGATCACCGAGACCGCGCTGATGCAGCACGGCGGCCAGACGCTGGAGATCCTGCGCCAGATCAACGCGATGGGGATGCGCCTGTCGATCGACGATTTCGGCACCGGGTATTCGAGCCTGGCCTACCTGAAGCGCTTCCCGGTACGCAAGATCAAGATCGACCGCGCCTTCGTGCGCGAGCTGGAGGCCAGCACCGAGGACCGCGCCATCGTGGCGGCGGTGATGGCGCTGGCGGGCAGCCTGCAATTGTCGGTGGTGGCCGAAGGGGTGGAGACCGAAGGGCAGTATGCCTTGCTGCGCTCCTTCGGCTGCCAGTATGCGCAGGGCTATCTGTTTGCGCGGCCGTTGCCGGCGGAGCAGGTGGCCAGGTTGCTGGCGGGGTGATTCCAGCGCACGCCGGGCGCGTCGGCGGGGAACCCGCCAACCCTACGCGCTACCGGGATAGGCACTTAATCCGTGAGCGTCGCCACCACCGGCGCGTGATCCGACGGCTGCTCCCACTTGCGCGTCTCGCGGTCGATATGGCAGGCGGTGCAGCGCTCGGCCAGCGCCTTCGACAGCAGGATGTGGTCGATGCGCAGGCCGCGGTTGCGGCGGAACGCCATCTGGCGGTAGTCCCACCAGCTGTATTGCTTCTCGGGCTGTTCGAACAGGCGGAATGCGTCCGACAGGCCGAGCGCCATCAGTTCCTGCAGCGCGGCGCGCTCGGGCAGCGAGAAGTGGATGCGGCCTTCCCATTCGGCCGGGTCGTGCACGTCGCGCGCTTCGGGCGCGATATTGTAGTCGCCCAGGATCGCGAACCGCTCGTGCGCCGCCATTTCGGCCGCCACCCAGGTGCGCAGCGCGTCCAGCCAGGCCAGCTTGTACGTATATTTGTCGGAACCGACTTCCTGCCCGTTAGGCACGTACGCGCAAATGAAGCGCACGCCCCGGATCGTGGCCGCCAGCAGGCGCTGCTGGGCGTCTTCATAATGCGGGTTGTTCCTGACCACGTCCTCGATCGGGTGCCTGGACAGGATGGCCACGCCGTTATAGGTCTTCTGGCCGGAAAACGCGACCTGGTAGCCGGCGGCGTTCAGTTCGGCCAGGGGGAATTTGTCATCCGTGAGCTTGGTCTCCTGGATGCAGAGCACGTCGACCGGATTGGCCTGAAGCCATTGCAGAAGATGCGAGAGTCGGACTTTCAGGGAGTTAACATTCCAGGTAACTATTTTCATTGGGCGGTGCGATGCAGTATCCATGCGGGTTTGCGGTCCTCTTGCTGCTTGATTTCTGAATTAGCTACAAGTCTAGCTACAAATATCAGATGAGCCGAAAAGCAACAGCAAGAGACAGTTTCGCCGCATGATACCCGATCAGCCTTTTGCTTTCCCGCCGTTAATGATCCGCTCGATGCTGACGCTGGTGATGCGCGTACTGCGCCCGACCTTGACGAGCTCGAGCTCGCCGCGGCTGACCATCCGGTAGATCGTGGCGCGGCAGACGTCGAGAAGTTTCATTGCGTTGCTGACTCGATACAGGGCTTGTTCCATTTGTATTTACTCCTTCGCTGAATTCGTTTTGCTGGCGCTGTCCACCAGGCCGCGATAGCAGCCCTGGTGAAACGCGCGCTTCTGCAGTCGCCCGCCGCCCGGCACCTGGGTCCGCACATACCGCTCGCCGGCCTGCACGGTCCGGCCGCAGAATGCGCACTGGTGCTGGCGGCGCGCCAGGTGTGTGATCTGGTCCAGGTTCACGGCGTGTTCTCCGCCGGCGGCCGCCGCGCGATCAGCTCGCGCAGCTGTGCCCAGGGATGGTGCTGATCCCAGAACTTGCAGCCGTCGCCGTGGTTCAGTTCCTCGCCGTCGCGCGAGGCGATCAGGCTGCGTCGGCAACCCCTGCAGGTCATCCAGTCGCCGTCGAGCTTCCAATACTTGGCCAGCTTGATCAGGGCGTCGTTGCTCTCGCGAGGAATCTTGCCGTCCACCTCGCGCCGCGCCCGATCCGCCGCCACCGCATCGCGCTGGCCCTGGCGGTACTGCTCGGCGGTGAACAAGGGATCGTCTATCCCGAGCGAAATTTGCTGCTCGTTTTCCCAATATTCGTCCTGAATCTGGCCCCATATCGAGCCGTCATCCATGTCGATACGCACGAACGCCGTTGGCAAAGCCGGCAGCCCTTCGTCGTCCACCTCAGCAGGGCGAGAAGCAAGGGCGCTCCCGAAGAGCGGTCGAGCGTTGCGAATGTACGGCGCGTCGCTCGGTTTCTCGCGGCTGAAGAACTCGGCCCAGATCACCGGATCGGTGTGCGGCTGCTTGCATTCGTACACCCATGCCTCGGGCGCGGTGCTGGGCGATGGCGGGGTGGCGCGGCGGTTCCAGTCCTCTGCGATTTGGATCAGGTAGCCTGGCTGGGCCGGATACATCAGTGCATGGTCGTCAGCGTCGAACACGCATTCGTCGTCGTGGGCGGCGTAAATCCGATGCCAGTCGCGGTTGCTCTCGATGCGCGCCGCGCCGCCGCAGAACGGGCATGGCAGCAGGTCATGGGAGGGGTTAGCCATGGTCGGTTCCTTTCGTGTGGCCGCAGTGGCGGCATTCGTACCAGCTCTCGTCCTCGCCCATGTGCCATTGCATCTTGGTGAAGTGACAGGTCGGCGCGCTGTCTTCGATGTGTTTGGCCCAGTCTGCATAGACGGTTTCCATGCCGGCCATGATCTCGTTAAAATCTTCCTGGGTGGGAGCCGCCTTCGGCCCAGCCATGAATCCTGCCGGGCCGCTCATTTCCCCTCTCCCTGGCCGCCGTCGATCTGGGCGGCGCGCGCTGCGTCGATGATGCTCCGGGCCGTCCCCTGAACACCCTTCGGTGCGAACGTCACCCACATCCACGTCTCCTTCCGACGCATCGCATCCAGATCGTCCATTCCGCGATGGAATATGTTCTGGTCGAGCCAGTCCATGCGTTCGGTATCGCTCGGCGCTTCCGGTGTGCCGGGGGCGCTGTACGCGACGTAGTAGCCGTTCGGGTCCAGCTCCATGCCCCGCTTGCTCCAGCTCCAGCGATCAGGCAGCGCGCCAGGTGCTGCGCCGAACTCGGCCACGATGTCAGCGGCAGGGGCAGCCCACGGCATAGGCGCGATCAACCAGTCGCTCGGCGCCTTGTAGAAGCCGCCGCTGCGTGCCAGCCATGTCGACCACCGCGCGG
The DNA here is from genome assembly GCF_001866515.1 of Massilia timonae. Lineage (NCBI taxonomy): Bacteria > Pseudomonadati > Pseudomonadota > Betaproteobacteria > Burkholderiales > Oxalobacteraceae > Massilia > Massilia timonae. The sequence goes on along the minus strand of NZ_JRYB01000001.1, from coordinate 5,835,011 downwards.
CGCAATCGGCGCTGCCAATCTCGGCACCATCGATGTGCGTGACATACCAGTACTCGAAGTCGGCCCGCTCCTGATCCGTTGGCGCGCCAGGTGCTGCGGCTTGCTGGGCGGCCGGCTTCGACCACGATTCCAGCATCTCGGCTTCCTTCGACCAGCGCTGCTGGCCCAGCACATCCTCGGCCGGCGCTTCGGCCTTCGCAGCAAGAGAAGCGCGGCGGGTTGCCTCCTTCCATGCGGCCCGCACGATGCCCAGGTCGCGCACGGTGAACGTTTCGGCGTTGCGGTAGAAGACCTCGGCCCAGCGAGCGGCGTCCAAGTCAGGATCGCCAGCGCGTGCGGCTGGCAGCGCCTGTGCGCCTTGGGACTGAGCGGCGAGGGCTTGGCGGGCGTAGTCTTGCATCATGGAATAGGTATAGCCCATGATCCGCACATTGCGCGTACTCCAGCCCAACTCCACGCCTTGAGGCAGGGGCGGCAGTTCGCCAGCCTGAGCGCCGCTCTCTGCCGCACCGGTCGCGATAAGCGCGATAACGTCGGCCTTGACCTCACACCACGTCACATCGTCCGGGCCGAATCCGCGCTTGCTCCAGTCCTTGAAGCGGCGATACAGGCCGGTGACGATGGCGTCGACGCGCTCGGCATTTGGTGCTGGAGCGCCGATCTCTGCGTGCTGAGCGGTCGCCGGGTCGTAGTCATGCTCGATCGAGATCGTGATGCGCGCGGATGCGCGGGTCTCCGGGTTGGTCGCCGTGAACCACATTGCGCCGTCGGCTCCGGATTCGAGCGGGCTGCTGATGACCATTCGGCCGCCGTCGGGATCTTGCAGGATTAGGCTGGCCAGCTGGTGCGCGTCGCGGCTTGCGGTGGATGGCGTCGCATGCTGGACGGAAAGGATGGCGCGCAGGCGATCGGCGCGGTCCTGCTGCTGGTGCTCCAGCACGGTGCGGCCTTTGAAGCGGTTGTGCGCGGCGGCCGACTCCAGCACCTGGGCGGCCTCCTCGATGGTGGCGCGGTGGTCGGCTCGCAGCGGTGCGGCTTGCGGCGCTTCGCCCTCTGGCTGGGCGCGGCGAGCTTCCTTTACGGCTTCGCTCTCGTCAGCCGCCTTTGCCAGTCGGACCAATTCGCGTGCCATTTCTGGCGCGGTGTAATGCGACAGGTCACGGACGATGATGGCCAGCTTTCCTTTGAAATACCCTCTGTCGAGGTCCGGCAGTTCAGGGGATGGGGTGGTGGTCATGCTGGCTCCGTGTTCAGTTTGCGCCACGCGCGTTGTTCATCCTGATGCTTCTTCAAGGCAGCCTTGTAGCTGGCCTTCGCTTCCTTTTTCGTCGACTTCCATTCGCCGCGAACGTCTACCCACTCGTATCCATCACGCCGGGTGTATCGGTACTGCGTCGGCTTGCCCCATTGGAAGTCCATCTCGAGTCTTGGCACCCGAATGCCGAGCCACCACGCGAATCCTTCGCTGCACTCCGACCGCAGGTATTCCTCGTAGCGGCTGTACTTCGGAGGTGGCGGCAGGTTATCAATCGCGTAAGCCCGGCCAGCTTCGGTGCACTGGAAAACCACATCGCCCTTGTCGAGGAATGCTGGCGTACGGCCGCGCTCCATCAGGCCGACGGCCTCCAGGGCTTCCAGATCCTGCTGGTCATGGTGCCCCGGACCGGCCACGAAGTAATTTCGGTGCGACTCCCTGCGCTCTGGATGCACGCCCAGTGTGTGGTGCAGCAGTTCCAGCTGCCGTTCGGTGATGCTCACGCTGCACCGCCTTCCTGGCTGCGCACGCCATGCGCAGATTCCTGGGCGCGCTCAGCCTTGCCAGCGTCGATCAGCATCTTGAACACATCGCCGTGGCGCACCAGCGCGCCGGGCTCGCCCAGGCCCCACAGCACCGGCATCCCGGAGAGTTGGTCGAGCAGCTTGCCGATCAGCGGCTGGCTTGCTGCGCGCTCGATGCACGCGCCGTTTTTGGTGCAGGTGCCGACGCACAGCGGCAGCTCTTCGGCACCTTCGACAGAGCAGGCTGGCGCCTGCTGTGCTACTGCTGGCGCAGAGGGAGCAGCGGTAAAGCGCGCGAACTGCTGACGCAGCGCAGCGCCGATGTCCATCGTCTCGGCGCCGGCGCCGTCGTACTCGCAACCGTCCCAGGACTGCGCGATCTCTTCGAGAAGGCCTGCTGCGCACGGCACAGGCGCGACGGCCAGCAGAGCGCGAGCGAATTGCAGGTAGCCGAACTGCTTCAGCCAGCCATCAGGGCCGCCGGGCATGGCCTGCCACACCGCGACAATCTGCGCATCGGTCATCTCCGGCACCGCTACCTGACCGGCTACCGGCGGCACAGGATAAATGACGCCTGGAGCCGCTAAGCCATCCTCCGTATAGCCGCGCGCCAAGCAAGCGGCGCGGGCGACGGCGAGCAACGGCGAACCTTCTTCGTCGGCGTGCGGGTAGTGCTTTCGCTTCTCGGCCGGTAGTTCCGTGCGGCGCGCTGCGATAGTGCACAGGGTGCGCGCCACGTCGAGCAGATCGCCATCGGCCGGCGCTACCTGACCAGCTTGTGCCGCGACCTCAGCCCGCGCCCGCCAGCCTTCCCACGCGCTCTGCACGCAGGGGTTCTCGTACCACCCGCCGCTACCGTCGCGATCGACGCCCACGCGCCGCAGGTTCGATCCACGTTCGTGGCGCTCGAATGCTGCCCGCTCATCCGTCAGTAAAGCGCAAGCCCCGGATTCGGCGGCCGGGGCAGCGCGCAGTACCAGGTTGACCTCGTCGGATGGCGCGCCGGCGCCGGTCGGCACCTCGACCACGACCACGCGCTCGTGGTGCTCGCCGGCGTGCTTGAAGACATGACCCAGCGGGCCGACGACACCATGGTTCGCGCTGGTGAGCAGGATCGACCAGGAGCGGCCGGTGGCCCACGCCGCGGCTGCGCGTGCCTGGGCTTCGTACACTGGGCTGCCGATCGGGCGCGGCGCGCCGGTCCCGGTCATCAGGTCGTCGCTCGCGGTGGTGGTGATTGCTTGGTTCATCAGTTCTCTCCTCGATATGTGCGGCGCGCGGGCGGCGGCGCCAGTTTGTTTTTGAGCTTGTCGCGCTGGGCCTCGGCCAGCGATAGCGCGGCTTCGAACCGGGCGATCTCTGCGCGCGCGGCGCCCAGCTCGTCGTACAGGTGGCGCGCCAGCTGCTCGGGGCACTGGTAGGTGACGCGCAGGGCTTCGAAGCTCACTTGCCGGCTCCGTACATGGCGCGGGCGGCGCGCTCGTCGGCGGCGGCCTCGCTGCGCTGGACCTCGCCGACGATGATCAGGAAGGCCATCACGAAGGCCAGGGCCTGGCCGAGGCGGCGCTTCACAGCGGCCACCCGTTCACGATCGCCGCGGTGCAGACGACAACCACGGCCAGCACCTTGATCGTGAAGCGCTTGGCGGCGGCGAGGTCGTGCTCGCTGTACGGGCGGTTCATGGCTTCACCGCCGTTTCGCGCGCCACTTCGCGCATGCCGCTGATCGCCTTCTCGGTGGCCGCCTTGATGCGGTCCAGTTGCAGCCGGGCCTCCAAGATCGTGGCCAGCGGCGCGCGGGCCAGGTCTTCGACCGACACCGTGAAGAGCGTGCGCAGTTCGAAGCGCTCCGGCGCCGCCTTGACGTACGCCAGCAGCTCCTGGGTCGTGATGTCCGACCAGAGGCGGTGGCGCTCGTCGGCCTGCGGGCGGTACTGGTAGACGACGCTCGAGGGAGGCAGCGGCGTGCCGTCCTCGCCCCAGTAGAGCGGCTGGCCGGGCAAGGGCAGGTCGTCGACGCGGCGCTGCAGCGCGTCGGGGGCTGGTGCTGGCGTGCTGGTCAGGGTCATTTCGTGGAGCTCCTTGGGCTGGCGTTCGCGTATGCCTTCTCGGCGGCGTTTTCGCGCTGGCGGCGCGGCGACTGTGCGTTCAGGCGCGCCTGGCGGACCGCTTCACGGTCGGCCTGCGTCATGGCCAGCCAGTCGGCGCTGGGCGCGCGGCGGGTGCGTTTCGTCTTCATGCCTTTGCCTCCCCGCCCAGAGCCTCGACCAGATCGGCCAGCATCTTGGCCAGCTCGCCCGACATCAGGGCGAAGTCGCTATCGAAGCGCTCGTCCTGGGTATAGGCCGGCGTCTCCGCTTCCTTCAAGACGTCGAGCGGCTTTACCCCCTTGATCGCCAGCGAGTCGGTCAGCACGAAGCTGATGCGGTCGTTCCAAGTCATGGCCAGGCGGGTGCACTGCTTGCCGGCGGCGATGTGGCGGCGTACGTCGTCCGGCTCGAGCGTGTGGGACTTGTAGCCGACCTGGGCGCGGCTCTCGCCGGTGGCGCGCAGCGTCGCATCCTGGTCGATCGTGAAGCCGTGCGGCGCCTCGTCGGCTTCCAGCCAGCCGGTCATCACGGCCACCGGCGAGCGCTGAACGCGCAGCGATTCCAGCGGCATCTTGTCGACCGCCTTGAGCAGGAGCTTGACGACGTCGTCGGCTTTCGCAGGCCCTGCGGCATCGACCACCAGCCAGCCGTTTTTCGGATCGATCCAGACCAGCACGGCAGAGCGGATCGGGAAAGCGCGCGGCAGGAGCTCGTCGGCGGCGCGCTCCTTCAACTCCTTCATCGCCTTCTTGCCCGGCCGGAATCCTTGCTGCTCCTCCAGTTCATCGGCGCGTGCAGCGGCCACCTGGTTGATCACCTTCGCCGGCAGCACCTTCTTCTCGGTGACCAGCTGCAGCAGGAACTGGCCGCCTACGGCGTGCACCAGAGGCTCGCCGGCCCCGCGCGGCGCGGCCCAGCCCTGACGCAGCAGCTCGTTGCTCGACGCCGGCACGAAGGCCTGTGGCGCGAGATATTCGGCCAGGCGCTCGGCCGTCATGGCCCAGGGGGCTGGCAGGCGATACACCTGCAGGTTGCGGAAGAACATTTGCGGATCCTTGTCGTTGAGGTCGTGGTTAAAGCGGGGCGCTCGGGTCGATGGCGCCGCCCAGGCAGATCAGGCCAGCCAGAAGGGCCAGCATCAGGCTAGGGTGGCGCTCGCACCAGTCGAGGCGGTAGAAGAGCAGGAAGCGGATCATGTCGATCTCCAAGATGTTGTTGAGGTGCTTTCACTGTCAAAGCCCGGTCGTGCCGGGCAAAGGTGCTTCGGCCAGTTCTCGGATTACGCCTTGTCGGTCGCTTCGACAGGCTTGGCACTGACCTCACCGGCGCCGGCAGATTCCGGCGTCCCGCCGATGATGTAGGCTTGGTACGCGGCAGCCAGTTTCAGCACGTCGCTGCCGTTGCAGACGCCCGGCGTGCGAAGCGCCAGATCCAATGAGTGGGCGCGCTGCATCTGTTGGCTTTGGTTGGGAAGCATCTTCGATCTCCTGGTCGTTCAAGTTATGCACTGGCGCCGTGCCGGCGGCTCGACTGAGCGAAAAAGGTTCAATGCGCGTCGCGCAGTTCCGTCAGGCGCTGGATTGCGGCGCGCACGATCGCGGCCATAGCTGCAGCATCAGCGTTCGGATGGTCGGCATAGGCCTCGGTCACGTTGCGCCGGCCGCCACCCACGCCAACGGACACGGTGCCGTCGTCCTGGTCGTGGCGAACGCTCAGGCCCAGCTCGGTGCTGAGCGGGCCGGCCGCCATCCAACTGCGGCGCCAGTGCGGCGGCACCTGCGGCGCCACGGTCGAGAAGGTCAGCCGCGGCGAGGTGGCGCTGCTGCCGAAGGTGCTAGTGCGCTGCACGTGAACGAGTGGCGCGTCGAGCGTCAGCGTCGTCGGCGCCTTGAATGTGCGGCGCCACTTCGGGTGTAGCTTCGCCAGCGCGATCTCGTCGGCGAAGGCGCCCTTCAGGTATTCGTCATCCCACTGCTTGGTCATTTCGATCTCCAGTTCACTGCCCAAGACATTGCGGAATCGCATAGGACGTCTTGAGCTCGCTTGGTACAAGATCGATTATAGCGAATCGCTAAAGTATGTAAAGTGAAAAATATAGCGACGCGCTAATTTCTTCGCTATACTTCGTCCATCAGCCGAGTCTGGCTGGTTGCAAGCCTGGAGCAGGGAGGGGAAACCGCCGACGCCCAGGAGCAAGAACCGAGCTGACGGCATCAGCCGCTTCACTCGTCGGGAACCGCCGGCAGGGGTGAGGGGATAGGCGTACTGTGGGAATGGTCTGAGATACGCACGCGGGCAGCGAAGTTAGCACCTGCGGACCGGAAAGGCTGACGAGTCGTAGATACGGCGTACCGATATCCACGTAAAGACCCAGCGCTATAGGAAAGCTGAGTCTTCGTCCCAGCCCCCGATAGTACGAAACCCAGACAGGGGTTGAAGTTAGAGGATGATCAGATACTGTAGCTAAGAAGTACCTCTATTCGGTGTTGTTAGTACCTATACAAGGTGCAGGACAAAAAAGGCCGCGAATGGCGAAAAAAATGACCCTATCGGGCTACCTGGCGCAGAGGGGAAAGAAAGCAAAGGCGCTGACGCGGGGCGAGGCCACACTGCTGGGCATTCCATACCCGCTGCAGGCTGGCTGGCCCCGGCGATACGGCGCCGTCGAGATCAACGAGGTCATGCTCGAGAAGTTGACTGCCTGCGCCGAGGTGGCGCGCCGCGCGGCTGAAGAGAAGGCGCAGCGGGCCGGAGTCAAGCGCGCGGGCGAGACCTCGCCGCGCCCGCTCCAGCCGCCGACGGCGATTGAGCCTGCAGTATCGAGAGTGGTGTCAGGGTTCGTGCTGCGCAAAGCACGACGGCACCGGGGAAGGCGGCCTGCCCCTTGGGCATAACATACCCGCGCTATGCGGGTGAGGAGATCGGAATGAGGAAAAACTTGGAATGTGCTGACAAGCTGCTCGAGGTAGCCGCGGGTGCGCTACCTTGGCGAGCTGCAGTCGAGGTACTTCAGGCTGCCAGGAAAGAGGTCGATGCCATCGAGCGCGAGGAGTGTCAGCGCCTACTCGCGATTGGGGAGTCGCTGGGAACAATGGCAGCAGCGATCGCGGGGGGCGCCGGCCGCGCCGTCTTGATGTCCCTTGTCCTTGAATGGGAGCAGAACGCGCGCAGTCAACTGCAATGCGCCGAGCGAACAAAAGATCCGATGGGAAAGCGCCTAGTGCAGCACGGCGCCATGTGCTACTTCAACTGCGCCCAGGCTGTCAGGCGGCACCTAGACGCCGCAGTGTCTCTGCCTTCGCCCATTCAAGAAGGACGGTGAATGCCACGCCTCCGGCAGGTCCGATAACGGTTTTCTTGGCTGAGGCCCAAAGGCTAGGGTCGCGGATTGAGTCAATAAACTCGTGGCCCTTCCAAGTTATTGATGTTGGAATTCCCATCGGAAGCCTATCGCTGAGGCTTGTCGCATCTGCGGCATCGATGAGATCTCCTTGGGCCATTAAGTGCGCGTGATGGTAAATCTGTTCTTTAGTATAGTCGGGAAGCAGTTCGGTCCATTTAACGTTCGGCCCCTGCTCATTCTCACTCATCACCATGAGAATTTTCCGCACCAAGTCCATGTCACGCTTCATAACTTCCCCTCAAAATCGGCATCCAGGCGTGCCGTAGCGCCGCTATCCTACCTGCAATTCAGACTGACAGTCCTTGCACTTCGCCGCCTCGCGGCACCGACGTCGGTCACAAGATCCCGGCCACTCGGCGTCACGTGCTGGACCCTGCAGGTGACGATGTCTTTGCGATCCATCCATGCTTCAATGCCCACCGCACCTCAGTTCACCAGGTGATGCGGTGGCCGTCCTGGTGGTGTTGACCAGACCCGGGTTCGGAGCGGCATGGTCGGCAGTGCTTACAGGGCAGATGACTTCTGCTCCTTCAGTTCCTTCATGCACTCATCACGGTTGTCGAAATTGTAGTGAATCGCGGCCATTCCGCTGCTCCCATCCAGCGCGACTGCAACGATCTCGATATTGGAGAGGCCCTGGGGCATTGGCTGCTGGGTTTTCCCCGCCGTCCAGTCGAACCCGTACATCACAGACTCTTCCTTCAGGCCCATCATCCAGAATTCCGGGTTTCGGCGGTACACATCGCGGGATATGTAATTCACCTTATCCGAATGCTTCCCATACTTAATCTGCATCGTTTCAGCCAGCTGATCGACTTTGGATCTAATTTGATCTCCAGCGCCATTGACGTTATTCACGTCGAATGTGGCACGAATGCGGCATAGTCCAGCTTTTGGCGCAGCCAACACAACATACTCACCAGGATCGGAAAATGGCTTTGGAGGCTTGCCCCTGTAGATTCCCGGCGCAGAGTCAACTTCTTCGAAGCCGATCGCTTTTAGCTCGGCAGCGGAAATGCCTGCAGCCAGTCCGAACGGGCCGTCGTATATCTTCGCCGCAGCGGGAGGTGCCTTCTGAGGCTGGCTGGCGGGGGCCGCATTCGGCGCCTCTGCAGATGGCGGCGCCGCCGTCGATGGCTCCTGCTTACTGCAGGCGACGAGGCTCGCGCCTAGCAAAGCGAAAACTGCGAGCGGAAAATTCTTATGCATTTGGCTAAGATCGATAGTCGGCATCTAAGCGTGCCGTTTCGCTCGCGCGAGTATAGCTGAGCACCTCGAGCAAGAATCTACCCAATACTCACTCGCCCATTCGCTGGCGGCCTGTTGCTGGAAGGTCTTGCCAGTCGATGTCCGCTGCACCAGCAAGCAGGTCGAACAGCTGCCGATCGGAATCGTTCGCCGCGTAGGCCCGCGCCGTGCGCCAACAAGAATCATCATTCGCGACCAGCACGGCAGGCAGTGCGAACTGACGCTGCAGCACCTCCACCAAGTCTGGCGCATGGCGCCCTCCCAACTGCCACCGCTCGACAAGTGCCACCACAGTGCGCTCGCCACGCACGCGCAAAACCGCATACTGCATTACAGCCTTTCGCTTTCGCGCTTCACAACACGCCCCACGATGATGCAGTCTGTCCCACTGCACACCCGGCGGTAGTATCTCTGTTGGTCCCGGTGGTCTGACGTCAGCCACCATTGGCCGGCGTCGCGCGTCATGCGTTTGATCACGGGCTCGCCTCCATAGTTAATGGCGTAGAGGCCGCCGTCGACGAGGCGGGTGTCGGCTAAGTTGATTATGACAAGATCTCCGTCATACAACGTCGTCTCCATGCTCTCGCCCTTCACCAGGGTAGCAATCAGATGCCTCCGGCTGTAGCCATGACGCTCGATCCAACTGGTGGGAACAGTGGTGGTGGTTCCGTCGAAGCGTTCTGGTTCAGTCTCGAATCCGCTAATACCTGCGGACAGGCGCAGTTTCACTTTAGGAATGTGGGTGAACGCGGGGTCATCGTCGTCGCGTGCTTGGACTCCGATTCCGCCCCCAAGCAGACGCCCGGCATCTTCGGTCGAGAGAGGCGCGACCGGCTCAAGCAAATCAGCGGGTTTCGCCCCAGCCTCTGGCGGCGCAGGCGGCGCGGCGCCACTTCCCGTGGCCACACTCTCAACGAGGCCAGCATTCACCCAGTCCATATGGTGTGACGAATCCATCCAGCCGAGTGGCACATGGATCGCTGTCTCGATGCGTCGAGCCAATTCATCGCCCATCGCCTTCGGGGTGCCGCTTTTGCTGTCGGCCACCCGATTCTTGATCTGGCTCAGGTAGGCGGGGGAGGTAGCGGCAAGGTCGGCCAGTCTGGCTGCGCTACCGATCCTACTGATGGCTACCAGCAGGTTCAACCGCCGTATTTCGTCATTGGTTCTCATAGGCGAGATTAAATAGCAAAACGCTAAAGTTAGGAATGTGCGATTCGCTATTGCAAAACTTTAGCGATTCGCTATACTTGTGCGCATGGACCTCAAAACCTACCTCACTCAAGGCCGCGGTCGTGGCGCTGCTCTAGCGAAAGCCATCGGCGCTCATCCACCTGATGTAAGTCGTTGGGCCGATGGCACTCGGCCGGTTCCTGTTCACTTCGGCGCGCCTATTGAAAGGGCAACCGATGGGGCCGTCACCCGGAAGGAGCTATTCCCGAGCGACTGGGCAACGATCTGGCCCGAGTTGGCACATACGAATCGCCGGGCCACCGATCTTCGTCCGGCTCCTGAATAGGCCGATGTGGGCCGGATGATCCGGTAGAGCGATGCGGCGGAGGGATTCGGCATTTTGCTGTGTTGTGTTGTTGATGAGTGTTGTCAGAGTAGCTTTCTAAACGGAAAAAGTCATGAAGAAGGTTCTTCAAAATCAGTCGATGGTTGAGTTGCTTCGCAATGCGGTCGAGGCATGGCGCCGCAGCGCGCCTGGCCAGATGAGCCGCGAGACGGTTGCAATTCACGTGACCGAGGCCCACGAGCGCATTGGCGCGGACGCCGCAACCGGTATCACCTTCGAATCGACCAGCAAAGACGCCTACACCCGTGCGAAGAGCGCCGCCCAGAAGCTGTACCGCTGGTTCGGTGGCGACGACGAGCAGGAGGCAAAGCTGCCGGCGAATATGGTCCCCTCGATCCTGGCGGCGCTGCCGATCGACCACCGCGTCGCCGTCCTGAACCAGATCTTTTGCTCGTTGGGCGTGGAGGTCCGCGCGGTCGACCAGGTGCCGGCGATCGGCTTCGACCCGCTCAAGCACCTGAAGAACATCGCTAAGGAAAGCGCCGAAGGGAAGCTCGCGCTGATTCAGGTCGGCGCCGAGGCATCCGAGGAGCAGCTGCTCCAGGCCCGCGTCGAACTCACCGAGGCGGCCGAGGCATACCAGGCAGCCGCGGACGACGTGACCGCCGAAATCCACGCACGCCGGGCGCTGGCCCGCGCGAGCGCCTAGTCGACGTAGGCAGCACCCAGGCGGCGGGATGGCGCCGCCACCAATACCGAGGAGTGAACTTGAAAAACGTACCGAAGCTGCTGGACACGCTGCGCGAGCGCTTCCAGATCAAGAGCGACGCGGCGCTGGCGCGCGAGCTGGACATCGTGCCGGCGCAGATCAGCAAGCTGCGCGGCGGCGCGACGCTGGGTCCGAGCGTAATCCTGCGGATCCATGAGCACCTGGGCATGCCGGTCAAGGAAATACGCGAGCTGGCGGCGTAAAGCCCGCTCCCCACCGATACCACGATACCCCGGCGCCAGTCCGCAGGCCTGCGCCGGATCACAGAAGGAGGAGGGATGGATCAATCGAAGGAGTCGACGGCGGCGCCTGTGCCGGCCAGCTTCGAGCAAGCCCGAGCGATGGCCCAGGAAGCAGTAGAGAAAGCGTTTCGTGTTCCTGCGGAGTGCCTGGTCGAGCCGGGCCACGTGATGAGCCACAAGAAGTTCGAGCAAATGCTCGCAGAGCAGCAGAAGTGAAAAGACCTCGGTTGCAGCCGAGGTCCCATAAAGCAAATTCCTTGGAAGGAAACCAAATGTTAGCACAATCGAATCCGCCGGCGGTGCACGCCGGTGAAGATCAGTCTTCGCCACCAGGTTGCCTGCCGGTCATGTCCTACGGGACAGAGCCGCGCGAGCGCGCTGAGAGCGAGGCGGAAACCCTGAGCCAGCTGGTGATCGGCAACGACTGGTTGCGCGCTGGCGACGTCGTCTACATCACCGAGACCCGCCGGCACACCCTGACCGATGCAGACCTGAATGCGGCCGCGCGCGCCGTGATCGGCGGTGCGGCATGACCGCGCTCACCCCGGACCGCTTTCTGCGCGACGTCGCCGGCCACAAGCTGGCCATCCTGCGCGACGATGGCGTCTACCGCCATCTGCGCTTCAGCCGCCCCGATACCGGCTGCATGCATTTCGACCTGATCACGTGGCCCGGTCATCTCTGCTACGCCGGAGATATGGGCACCTACGTATTCACCCGCCTCCGCGACATGTTCGATTTTTTCCGCCGCTCGAAGTCGAAAGACCTCTTCGCCGTCGACCATTACTACTGGGCCGAGAAGGTCGAAGCCGGCGGCCGCGCGGGCCGCGGCAACGGTGTGACCCAGTTCAGCAAAGCCAAGTTCGACGCCGCTGTGCGGCAGTGGGTCGAGGACTTCGGGGCGGGTGAGGCCGGCGAGGCCACAGACCTCGGCGAGACCGAGCTGTTCACCTCCGCACTGGGCGACCTGCGCGCTGCCGTCGAGCGCGACGTGATCGGCGCGGACGACAACGATATCCGCTGCTTCGACGCCGCCAACGAATTCGTCTTCGGCGCGGAAGACAGCGAGGCCTGGAGCGCATACTTCGGCGCCGAGACGACCTTCGAATTCACGGACTTCTGGGAGGTCAATCACGACGAATTCACGCACCGCTTCCAGTGGTGCTGCTACGCGCTGGCCTGGGGTATCAAGCAATACGACGAATCGAAGGCGGCGGCAGGCGCGGCCGAGGGCGAAGAGGTGCCAGCATGACGCGCGCCAGCTACGTCACCCCTGGCCAGACCGCCGCGCGCATCGAGAATTTGCGCCGCCTGGTTGCAGAGCTGCTGGTGCGCTCGATGCGCCGCGACGAGGTGGGCGACCTCCTCGAAATGGGCCCGTCTGGCGTTCGCAAGTACATCAAGGAGCTGGGCGACCGTGTCACGACGGTGCGCACGCCCGATGGCCCAGTCTATTTCATTGCGATGACGCTGGAGCACGCCCAGGCCTACCTGGAGCAGCTCGCCGCGGTACCTGTCTCGCGCCCGACCGGCCGCCCGAAGCCGATCGCAGAGCGCGCACTCGACTCGAGCCGCCACATCCACATCATGAAGGACGACAGCCACTACGCGGTGCGTCTGCACTCGGCGCCGGCCGTGCGCGACCCGCTGGTTGCGGCATTTTTTGGACCGCGCGGGTGAGGCAGCGATGACGACCGTCTACTACAACGAGTTCGACAAGTACGCTGCCGACTGGCTGGTCGAACTGATCGCGGCCGGCCACATAGCGCCGGGCGTGGTCGACACCAGGAGCATCGAGGATGTACACCCCGCCGACCTCAAGGACTTCACCCAGTGCCATTTCTTCGCCGGCATCGGCGTCTGGTCCCTGGCACTTCGCCGCGCCGGCTGGCCAGATGACCGACCTGTTTGGACTGGTTCCTGTCCCTGCCAACCTTTCAGCGCGGCAGGCCAAGGAGCTGGATTTGCTGACGAGCGGCACCTATGGCCGGCATTCCACCACCTCATCCGCCAGCACCGCCCTGCAGTCGTCCTTGGAGAGCAGGTTGCGAGTAAAGACGCAGATCCTTGGATCGACCTTGTACAAGATGACATGGAAGGCGTGGGATACCGGTTCGGGGCGATCCCGTTCCCGTCTGCGGGCGTCGGTGCTCCGCACATCCGAGACCGGCTCTACTGGGTGGCCGCCGCCGACGGCGGCACTGGCGGAAAAGGGCGTGCGCACGTTCGAGGGCGGGCTGATCGAGGCCATGCGCAACCACGGGCCGGACTTAGCGGCGGTCGCGTGCTTGACGGGCTGGACCACGCCGACCACGCGCGACTGGAAGGACTCGGGAGCGGACATCAAGCCGCGCGGGGACAACGGGAAGGATCGATTCGATCAGTTGCCTCGTCAAGCGAACCTGTGCGGTTGGCCGACGCCACGAGCAGCGGACGGGGGTGGGGCGAGGGGCAGCTCGGCGGGGTTCGGACTGCGGAACGATGTGAAGCTGGCGCGCATGGAGAGCCCGGCCCGACTAACGGCTACTGGCGAGCTGCTGACTGGCTCGGATGCCGGGATGGAAAGTGGCGGCCAGTTGAACCCGGCACATTCCCGCTGGCTCATGGGGCTGCCGCCCGAGTGGGACGCCTGCGCGCCTATGGCAACGCGATCAACGCCGAAGCGGCGCGCGTCTTCATCGAAGCCGTGATGGAGGCCACGTGACCTACATCCGCCACTCCGCGCCACGCTGCATCGCCTGCGGCCGGCCGCAGGGCCGCGCCCACGCCTCTGATTGCCATCTTGCAAAATTCACTATTCGGAGGGCCTACCATGGCCACCAATAAAGGAACCCGGACCGCGATGCGAGGCACGGCCTCCTACGCCGCTGGCGCATACCTGCACAAGCACGGCCCGATGAGCCAGCACGCGCTGCTCGCCGTGGTCGACATGGGTCACAAGACCGGTCACCAGGAAGACACCCTGCAGCGCGCGATCAGCAGCGGCTGGCTGCTCGAGCAGATCGACGGCAAGATCAACATCAGCCCATTCGCACGCGCGCACTACGACCGCCTGGAGGGCGAGAAGGCACGCCCGGTCGGCCAGATCGCGGCGCTGCGCCAGCCGGCCGACGTCTTCGCGCGCCCGCCGCTGAGCAAAAAGTACATCCCGAACCCGCGCGGCACCCGCCAGGACATCCCGGCGTGGTCGAGGCGTACCGGTCAATCCTTCCATACGAAAGCCTGACCATGAGCACCCAGATCAAAGAGCGGCCGATTCTGTTCAGCGGCGCCATGGTGCGCGCGCTGCTCGACGGCAGCAAGACACAGACGCGCAGGATCGTGAAGGACGACCCGGGCCCGTACTGGATGCCGCGCGTCGGACTGTACAACCCGGTCGTGATTGCAAATGGCGGCTACGAGGCGCCCGGCCCGGAAATCTACGGCGCGTCGGATGAGCATCATGGCCGCAAGTGCCCCTACGGCCAGCCCGGCCATCGGCTGTGGGTGCGCGAGACGTGGGGTGTCGTCAGCAATGCATGGGGCGAAGACGGCAACCTGGTCGACTGGGTTCCTGACCGGCCAGCGACGGCGGTTCACGAGATGCGGTTTGGCGGCGGCTACTACAGCGGCCATGCCATCTACGCGGCCGACGGCGGCTACGAGTGGGCGGGCGACGATGACGGCGGCGGCGAACCTCGCTCTGCCTGGCATCCGTCCATCCACATGCCGCGCGCCGCCAGCCGCATCCTGCTCGAGGTCGTGTCGGTGCGCGTCGAGCGGCTGAATGCATGCAGCCAGTCTGACGCCATTTCCGAGGGCGCGGTAAGCATCCGAAGCAAAGAATGGGATCGCGAGCACTTCCCTGTGTGGCGTTACCTGTTCGATGAAGCTGTCGCGGCCGGCGAAAAGCCGCCAGTCGGCCCATCGCCAGTGCAGGCCTACCAGGCGCTGTGGGAATCCATCAATGGCGTCGGAAGTTGGGACGCCGACCCCTGGGTGTGGGTGGTCGAGTTCAAGCGGGCGATGCCATGAGCACGTTTTCAGTCGGGCTGGGCGTCGATCCAGAAACGCGCCCGCTCCAGCGCATCCTGATCAGCTTCATGCGCGGTCTCGCAGCTCATCCCTCGTTCCTTGGGCTCGTGGTATCGAATCGCGAGCTGCCCGGGAGGTGCCGACGGGCTTCGGCTGAGAACCGTGACGGCGCTCTGGTAGCGATTGCCGGGCGTGGGCCAGACTCTCGCGACGATGGTGTATCCCCGGTATTCGTGTTCGGGCATCTGCTGCATGGTCTCTCCTATGGGTGCGGACGGAGGATCGTAGCATGATGCGCCGCTCACCCCTCAAGCAGGGCAAGCCGCTCGAGCGCAAGACGCCGATGGCGCGCGGCACCGGCTTCAAGTCGCCCGCCGCCGGTGCCGGCCTGTTGCGCGTCGCCGCGGTTCAATCACAGGTCCGGGCCCGAGAGCCGAAGCCACGCAAGCCGATCGCCTCGCGCGGCATGAAGGGCCGCCCGCCGACCGCCGACGAAGCGCGGTTCATGAGCGCGATCGCCGCCCTAGGCTGCATCGCCTGCCGGAAGGACGGCTGGCACAACCCGGACGTCAGCGTGCACCACATCGACGGGCGTACGAAGCCGGGCGCGCACCTGCTGGTGCTCCCGCTGTGCGCTGGCCACCACCAGGACGGCACCGGCCCGAACCCGGCCCTCATCGCGGTCCACCCGTACAAGGCGCGCTTCGAGGAGCGCTACGGCGCCCAGCGCGCGCTGCTGGCCGAGTGCCTGGAGATGATCAAAGAGAAAGGAATGTTTTTATGCGAGATGCAATGACTGCAGGCGGCGCGGGTGAGGCGGCGCCATTCACACTGCACCTTGGCGACTGCATTGAGGTGATGCGCACCCTTCCGGACAACAGCGTCGACGCAATCGTCACCGATCCACCCTATGGCCTGAGCTCCGAGCCAGACATGGCCGAGGTCCTGCGCCACTGGCTTGCCGGTGACGACTACCAGCACAAGGGCGGCGGCTTCATGGGTAAGACGTGGGACAGCTTCGTCCCGGGCCCGGCCGTGTGGCGCGAGGCGCTGCGCGTGCTGAAGCCGGGCGGCCACTTGTTGGCGTTCTTCGGCTCACGCACCTATGACATGGGCACGCTGGCGATCCGCCTGGCTGGCTTCGAAATACGCGACCAGGCTCTGTGGGTCTACGGGTCGGGCTTCCCGAAATCGCAGAACATCAGCAAGGCGATCGACAAGCAGGCTGGCGCCGAGCGCGAGGTTGTCAGCGAGGGCAAAGTTGTCAAGCGCATGATCCCGGGCGCAGACCAGGACAAGACCGGGAGTTGGATCAAGGACAACGGCCGCGAGTATGTGCCGCAGGTGACGCGCGCGGCTACGCCGGAGGCCAAGCAGTGGGAGGGCTGGGGCACCGCTCTCAAGCCCGCACACGAGCCGATCTGCGTTGCGCGCAAGCCGCTGGCCAAGGGCCTGACGGTGGCGGCGAACGTGCTGCAGTTCGGGACCGGGGCGATCAATGTAGACGGGTGCCGTGTCGGCGAAGAGAGCACGCGCCGCGCCACGCTGAAGGTCATGACTTCCCGCGGCGCGCCGGGCGACTCGTACGCCAACCAGGACCACCGCTATGCCGATCGTTCGTCGAGCTACCCGACCGGCAGCGATGCCGGCCGCTGGCCTGCGAACCTGATCCACGACGGCAGCGCCGAGGTAGTGGCGCTGTTCCCGCAGCAGGAGAGCGGTTCTCGCGCTGCCGGCGTTCGCAAGGGGATGGGATTCCACGGCGCCGACGGAGACGGGGGGCCGGCGATCGCCAGCAGCGCCGGTAGCGCAGCGCGCTTTTTCTACTGCGCCAAGGCCAGCCGCGCCGATCGCAATGAGGGATGCGCCAGCTCGGACACACCGGTCGTCGAAAAGGACGCCACCATGCGCGCCTGCAAGACGGCCGACTGGAGTACTCGCAACGGCAACCATCACCCGACGGTGAAGCCGACCGACCTCATGGCCTACTTGGTGCGCCTGGTGACGCCAGCACGCGGCCTGGTGCTGGACCCATTCATGGGCAGCGGGTCGACCGGTAAGGCGTGCATGCGTGAGGGCTTCCGCTTCGTCGGCATCGATATGACCTCGGAGTATGTGGAGATCGCAAGAGCGAGGATTGAACACGAAGCGCGCGTGGTCGCCGCGGCAGTCGGGGTGACCGCAGCGCCTGAGCCGCAGCTCAGTCTATTCGAGGAGGTGGCATGAAGAAGCCGCGCAACAAGAAATACCGCCCGCGCCCGGTGGCGCAGCCCAGCGGCCGGATCGATGAGGGGCACGTCTACAGGGAGGCCGCTTGACGCGGCTCCGTTACTAGAAAGGAAACGACATGGGAAGCATGCTGACACTGCAAACCACCGGTGGCGCCGACGTCACGATGTCGAGCCGCGAGATCGCTGACCTGGTCGAGAAGCGGCACGACAATGTGCTGCGCACGATCGAAAGCCTGCTGGCGCGCGGCACGATCGCACTCCCTCAACTTGAGGAAGTGCCGAACGACGGCCCCGGCCCGAAGATGATCCGTCAATACCGCGTCGGCAAGCGCGACTCGTATGTGATCGTGGCGCAGCTGTCGCCCGAGTTCACCGCACGCCTGGTCGACCGCTGGCAGGAGCTGGAGTCCGCCGCGCCAGCGCCGGCCGTGCCTCAGTCGTTCGCCGCGGCGCTGCGCCTGGCGGCCGAGCAGCAGGATGTGATCGAGGCTCAGGCCGCCCAGCTCGCCGCCGCGGCGCCGGCCGTGGAGTTCGTCGAGCGCTATGCCGACTCGACCGGCACGAAGGGATTCCGCGAGGTGGCCAAGCTGCTGGGCGCGAACGAGAGTGCGTTCCGCGAGTTCTTGCTCGACCAGAAGATCATGTACCGCCTCGGCGGCGCGCTGACGCCCCATGCCCAGCACATGGACGCCGGCCGTTTCTGCGTGAAGGCGGGCACTGCCCAGAACAATCACGCGTTCAACGCCGCGCGCTTCACCCCGAAAGGCGTGACCTGGATCGCAGGCGAGTGGGCGAAGCATCAGGTAGCGCTGCGCCAGCGCCATGGGGAGGCTGCCCATGCGTGACTACTCTCCATTGCGCGGCCTGGCCGCCGCTAACCCGACCGTGCATCTGAAGTCGTCGACGGTGGTCGAGCTGCTGGATGAGCTGGACCGCCTGCGCGCCGGCGGCGCCGCACCGGCCAGGGTAAAGCGCAATGACTACCCGGCGGACTTCGAAGCCGTCTGGGAGGTCTATCCAACTCGCCCAGGCGACAGCAAGAAGGCGGCGCACAAAGCCTGGGCCGCTCGGCTCAGCGCCGGCGCCAAGGTCGCCGAGATGCTCGCTGGCGCGCAGACCTATGCCGCCTACGTCAAGGCGATGAGGACGGAGCCGCAGTTCATCAAGCAGGCGGCGACATTCTTCGGCCCGGGCGAGCACTATGCGGCGGACTGGACCGTCCCGGCCGTCCAGCCCAAATCCACCGGCGGCGGCGCCTGGTGGCTGAGCGACGCAACCAGGCTCGCGAAGGCGATGGAAGTCGGCGTCGGTCAGGCGCACTACGGTGAGTCGACCGCCAGCTGGGAGGCGCGGATCCGTGCTGCGATCGACAACGGAGGCAAGCCACCGCCTCCGCCGCGTCTGGCGCAGATCGTCTCGCCGCCGCTGCCCGTCGCGCCGCCGCCGAGTGACGATGCCGATCTGCCGCGGCGCACCGGCCGACCCGAGGGGCTGTCGAAGATGCTTCAGGACCTTGGTCGACGTGCCGCATGACGCAGCAGAGTATGAACGTCTGCGCCTGGTGCGGCCACTTCAAGATGAAGGAATACCCCGAGCACGCGAAGGTCGGGCTCGGGCGCTGCGCCGCCCGCGCCGCCCGCGTCGATGTGATCGCCCCTTTCCTGCCCTGGAAATCGCTGGCGTGCGGGCGATACACGCCGGCGCCCAACGTAGGTGACCGCCAAGCCTGGATCGAGAAGCGCCAAGTGCTCGAGCAGAACACCAATGCAGCACAGACCACAACGAAAGGATGAGATGAACGATTCGCATGAAATGCTGACCTTGCGCGCGCTGGAGGGCGACAAGCCGACGAACCCGAAGGACATGGTCGGCGTGCGCAAGGCGCCCATGTCGACGGTGCCGGCCACGGTGCTGGCCGAGATCGGCGTGGCCATGCTGGAGGGCGCGAGCAAGTACGGCCGCCACAACTACCGCGCTGTGGGCGTGCGCGGCTCCGTCTACTACGACGGCGTGATGCGGCACCTGATGGCCTGGTGGGAAGGGGAGGACATCGATCCAGATTCGGGCATGTCGCATGTGACGAAGGCGATCACCTCGCTCGTGGTGCTGCGCGACGCCATGATGCAGGGGAAGTTCACCGACGACCGGCCGCCGCGCGCGCTGCCGTTCTATCCGGCCTTAAACTCCGGCGCCGCCGACATCATCGACCGCTACGCCGATCGCAACCCGGTCCACTACACCATCACCTATGGAGACCTGGCCAAATGACCCAGACCCGACTCGGCTCGCTCATCGAGGCCATCATCAACGTTCTGATCGGCTTCGGCATCAACTTCACGGCCAACATGCTGATCTTCCCGCTGTTCGGCTTCCACATCACGCCCGGCGCCAATTTCGCCCTGGGCCTGATCTACACCGTGATCAGCGTGGTGCGTTCGTATGCCGTGCGCCGCTGGTTCAACGCCAGGCTGCAGCGGCTGGCCAGCGCCGTCGCGACGTCGATCGAGGCGCGCCAATGACCGCGAAGCGCGCGCTCCAGGCGCTGGGCCGGCTCAAGACCGGCACCATGAACAAGACCGAGGCCGCCTATGCTGCCACTCTTGACGCCCGGCGCCATGCTGGCGAGGTGGCCTGGTTCAAGTTCGAGGGGATCAAGCTTCGGTTGGCCGACAGCACCTTCTACACTCCAGACTTTGCCGTCATGCTGGCCGACGGCGAATTAGAGCTGCACGAGGTAAAAGGGTTTTGGCAAGACGATGCGCGGACCAAAATTAAGATCGCTGCTGATTTATATCCTCTGCGATTTATTGCCGTGCAGGCTAAAGCGAAAAAAGACGGTGGTGGATGGAAAATCGAGGAATTCTAGGAAACTTCGGGTCCACCCGATTTATCGATAGCTTTGATAGCTTTGTCGATTCCTTGGCGAGCCCCCTCGATCCAGTTTAGCGTTATAGGGGAGTGCTCGACGAGTCCAGCCCAAAGTTCATCCACCTTTTTTTCAAGATCGGGGTTGCCGTCTTCGAATCTAAGTATCTCGACTGTCCTGCTTAGCTCATTTACGTTGGTAAAAAAATTCTGGATCTTCAGGCGTGAGCCGGTAACGTATTGCAGAGTTGTATCATCCTCGAGAGAGCCAAGCAAGGTGGCGTACGCGTTGAAGATTGCAAAGTCGGCCTGCACAGGTGCCCAGATCATCTCCTTCCTGGTCATCCTGTCTTTAATCATATTCTCATATTGAAACAATTCTACCCCGAGGCATCTCAAGGCGCCTCTTAGCATCCTTTTACTGTTAATCTCGTCGCGGTTCTCATTAGCACGGTTCTGCCAGTGCATGACCAGGATCGCAACGAGAATTGCCGCAATAGAGCCAATCGCCTGAACCCAGGCGGTAAGGCCATATTCAGGCTCAGGCCAAGCATAGGTGCAGGAGATACTAATAACTGCTACAGCGAGTACGGCGAAGACAATCTCAAAAAATATCTGTAGCTTCTTCATAGATGAGCCGTGAAATAGGAAGCGGTGATGTTATCACCATTTTATTGTAATTTGGAAAATCTCGGGCGCGAGGCAAGCTTTCGTTGCTGCTGGTAATCTCGTGGAAATTCCACGGAGAAACCTATGTTCGCCGAGCGCTACCTTAACGCACTGAGCACTTCCAACCTTCAGGACGACGACCAGCACCATCAGACCGAGCCACTCGTCGCTGCGGCGCTAGCCGACCTGTCCGGCGGATCGGGCGAACTGTTCGGCTCGATGCTGTTGCGCGCGCACATCGCCGGCGTGCCGCGTCAGCCGGTCGAAAGCGCGGCCCGCGAGTTGGCCGTGTTGCTGCGCGTGTGGACCAGCGCGGTGGCGCATAAGGGATTCGACCGCAAGTGGATGAACATCAAGGCCGAATGGGACATCAAGGCAGCCTATGCCATGTATGCCAAGATCGCCCGCGTCAGCTTGGCGCACTGGCTGGGCGGCGAGTGCTCGTGCTGCAACGGCACGAAGATCGTCGAGAGCCGCGCATGCACGCACTGCAACGGCACCGGCCGCGAGCCAGTCCTGGGCGGCGCGCTCGAGCGCGAGAAGGTGCTCGACATGGTCAGCGAGCTGGAGGGGTTGTTCCAGGCGCACAGCGCGCGCGCCGCAGCCAGGATGCGGAAGGCGGCATGACGATCGACGTCATCTGTGGTCGCGATGTTGGAGGCGGTGGAGTAACCTTGCTCCCGTCGCTGTTCTTCGGCAGGTCGCCAAGTGGCGGCGCCTGGTGGTTCTACATCATGTTCTGGCGCGGCCGTATCGGACTCAAGGTGCGCGCATGACCAAGCTCCATCCAATCCTCCAGTGGGGAATGCATAACTGGGCGCTGACCCCGTGCATTCAAGTGTGGCGCAACCGTACGTCGGGCGGAGGCTTCGCTGTGCACTTCTTGCGGGGTCGCATCGGCTTCTGGTTCTGATGCACGATGGTGTTGCAAAGCATCGAAACCGGGCGTAAACTACAGCCTTCACATATCCCTCGATCCACGTAATGCGCGCTTCGGCGCCAACGTCACCCGAGGCAGTCGAGCAGTCCGGCCAGCAGTAAAGCCGGCGCTCGTCCTGAAATATGTGCCTCATACCTCGATCTTGGCCCGCCACTTCGGCGGGCTTTGTCGTTTACGCGCCACGGAGGTGAGTCATGAAGCGCTAGACACCCGCCAGCCTGATCATCACGTAGAAGCGCGACGAAACGCGCACGGGATCTGATCTGCCCGAGAAGTGCCGGAGCGCCCGCCCGGCGAGACTTCGAAGACGGCGCCCGCGATTACGAGAATGCGAACTGGCATCGGCCAGAACAGTCGAGCGCACCCAGCGCGCACCGACGCCGGACGCTGTAACCGGCCCGCCGCCCACTTGGCAGATAGCCCTGGGGCTGGCCGCCTGACTCCCGAGAACGAGTCACCACACACACGCCATAGCTCAGATGGTTAGAGCGCTCCCGCAGTCCGGATTGAACAACAGTCGGGTGGAAAGGAGAGGCCGCAGGTTCAACTCCTGCTGGCGGGTGTGTGGTGAATGCGCATTAGCTGATGTGCCTAGAGTTGACGTTGATCTTGCGATGGAGTGATCGCTCAGCAGGATGGCGTTGCCGGACCAATAGCACCGGCCACCACTACCAGTCTCCTCGATCAGCGTCAGCGCTGGTCTTTCGCCGCCCCTCGCAGCAATGCGCCAGGCGGCTTTTCTTTTTCGAGGTGCCGCATGGTCGGTTTGTTCAAGTCCGTCACTAACTTTGCTGCGGATGTGACGACCCTGGTCGTTGCGCCAGTCGCGGTCGCCGTCGATCTCGCAGGCGCAGTTGTCAAGCCCGTTGCCGAGGTCGCTCAGGACCTGGCCAGCGAGGTCAAGAGCCTGAAGGATCGGTGATGAGCGTCGAGGCTGAATTGATCTGGCTGCGACTCGTTGTCCAGGTGCTGCGCGAGCAGGCGGTCATTGACCAGGCTCGAGGCGCTGTATGAACGACATCGCCCGCATCTACCGCGCCGAGATCCTGCGCGCAGTCCTGGGCGGTAACCCGCCGCCGGCCAAAGCGCATGACCTGACGCGTCTGAACCAAATCGCCGAGCACCTGGCTGAATGCGAAGAGGCGCGGACCATTCTGCGCGCCAAGGGTCACGGACGCGCCGGCATGTCGTTCGTCGACATGGCTCGCAGCGTGCCGGAGAACGTCAAGCAGATCCTGCGCGACATTTTTAGGACGAAGCCGGCACCGGTTGCGCCCGACATCTCCGAGGCGCACGAACCATGGAAGGCCAGCTGATGGCGACCATCTCGCTCACATTCAAGCCGCGCTTTGCCTGGTGGTTCAAGCCTGCGCTCGCCGCCGTGTTCCTGCTAGGCCGAGTGTTCCCGAATCACGTCGACCACATGATCGACGTGATCGTGGATCGAGGCGTGGTCATGGAGCCGATGTGAAGCTGCAGCAGCTGCGAACCACCCTGGCGCCGGCGGCGAGTCGCGTGAACATGCTACCCGCCCAGCGGCCCGACATTGTCGAGCGCAAGCGCGGGTCGGCCGGCGTGCGCGACCGCGAGCGCATTCGCGCGCGTGACTGTGGCCTGTGCCAGGAGTGCAAGCGTCAGGGCAAGACGACCCTCGGCGGGCCGGTCGACCACATCGTCCCACTCTGGAAGGGCGGCAGCGACGACGACGCCAATAAGGAAGTGCTCTGCGTTCCGTGTCACGACGCCAAGACGGCGCGCGAGGCAGCGGAGCGGGCGCGCGGCTGACGGTCTGTCGGTGGCGATGGGGGAGGGGGTGTTGTAAGTCTACAACGCGCCGACCTCGGACACCCACCAGTCCCTCACGCGCAGAAAAAAGTCCCCCTGGAGGAAATTGTTAATGGCTTTAACAGGCAAAAAGCGAGCCTTCGCCGATGCCGTTTTGGCCGGGTTCTCCAATAAGGAAGCGGCGATTCGCGCCGGCTTCAGTGAAAAAACGGCATCAGCGGCCGGGTCGAGAAATGTTAAAGACCCGGATGTTAAAGCCTACCTCGAGCAGCGGCGTGCCGGCGGTGGCGGGGAGGTCGCAAAAGTCGCCTTGCCACCACCCCCGGCTGACAATCTGGTCGATATCCCGTCGACAGACGATCCGATGGAGTTCCTGACCAAGCTGATGAACGAACCGTCGGCCGACATCCGCATCCGTGCGGATGTGGCCAAGGCGATGTTGCCGTTCAAGCACCAGAAGCTGGGCGAGGGTGGAAAGAAGGATCAGAAGAACGAGAACGCCAAGAAGGTGGCCAACCGCTTCGCGGCGGCGGCCCCGCCCCAGCTCAAGGCAGTGAAGTAAGGACGACAACATGAAATGGTCTACCGCCTGTCCAGATTGGGAAGACAGGCTGAAGGCTAAGCTGTCGATTATCCCGCCGCCGATTTTTCCTGACCAGGCCGAGCAGGCGCTCCGGATTTTCAAACAGTTGCGGGTCTGCGACCTGCCGAAATCGATCTGGGACGAGAGCCTGGGCGAGGAGGGCGACTACCGGAGCCCGAACTTCGGCGAGTGCAGCGAACAGTGGGTGTTCGACTTCGTTGCTGCGATCTTCGGCGGGTACGACGCGGAGACCGGGCAGCAGCTGATTCGCGAATACTACCTGCTCATTAGTAAAAAGAATACGAAATCGACGATCGCCGCCGGAATCATGCTGACGGCCGTCATCCTGTGCTGGCGGAGCGAAGAGGAGCACCTGATCCTGGCACCGACCAAGGAGGTGGCCGACAACAGCTTCAAGCCAGCCGCCGCCATGGTGCGGGCTGACGACGAGCTCATGGCGCTGTTCCACGTGCAGGATCACGTGCGCACCATCACCCATCTGGTGTCGAAGGCGTCGCTGAAGGTAGTCGCCGCGGACACCGACACGGTTTCCGGCAAAAAGTCCGGAAAGGTCCTCGTCGACGAACACTGGTTGTTCGGCAAGCGCGCGAACGCCGAGGCGATGTTCATGGAGGCGCTTGGCGGCCAAGTGTCGCGAGATGAAGGGTGGGTCATTTTCCTGACCACCCAGAGCGATGAGCCGCCGGCGGGCGTGTTCAAGGAAAAGCTCAACTATTACCGCGACGTCCGCGACGGCAAGATCGACGATCCGAAATCCCTGGGCGTCCTGTACGAATATCCGGCGGCCATGGTGAAGGCAAAAGCCTACCTTGACCCTTCGACCTACTACCTCACCAACCCGAACATCGATCGGTCCGTCAGCGCAGAGTGGCTTGCCGACCAGCTGAAGAAGCTGCTGCACAAGACGGATGGGACGCTCCAGATTTTCCTGGCAAAGCACCTTAATGTGCAGATCGGGATGAACTTGCGCGCCGACCGCTGGACCGGCGCCGACTTCTGGGAGCGACAGGCCAAGGTGCCGGGGATCACGCTCCACGAGCTGCTGGCTCGCTGCGAAGTAGTCACCGCCGGCATTGACGGCGGCGGCCTGGATGACTTGCTTGGTCTGGCGTTCGTCGGCCGCGAGCGCGGTACCGGCAAGTGGCTCGCATGGACACGCGCCTGGGCGCACCCGATTGCGATGGAGCGCCGCAAGAGCGAGGAAAGCAAATACGACGACTTCCAGGAGCAGGGCGACCTCGTGATCATTGAGGAACTGCCAGGCGACGTCGCCGAGGTGGCGTCCGTGGTCAAGGAAGTCAACGAGTCGGGCCTGCTCGCCTCCGTCGGCCTGGATCCGGAGAAGACCCACAAGGTCATGTTCCAGGCGCTGGTCGACGCGGAGATCGACGAAGCGAAATGCTTCGGCGTCTCGCAGGGCTGGAAGCTAATCGGAGCGATCAGCGTTACCGAGCGGAAGTTGGCCGAGGGCGTGCTGCTGCACGGCGGCCAGCCGCTCATGAACTGGTGCGTGAGCAACGCCAAGATCGAGCCGCGCGGTAATGCAGCCTTGATCACAAAGCAGGCCTCCGGCACCGGCAAGATCGACCCGCTCATGGCGCTGTTCAACGCCGTCCAGCTGATGGCGCTGAATCCCGAGCCGGCGCAAACCACTTCAATCTACGACGAGGGCGTAACGATATGAGCTTCATCGACTGGGCGACCCTCGTCGCCGGCATTCTTGGCCTCGCGCTGATCACGATCGGCGCCTGGATGATCTACCCGCCAGCCGGCTTCATCATTGCCGGCTCGGGTCTGCTGACCTGGTCTTACATCATTTCGCGCGCCATGGCGCGTGCGGGCGCCAAAGGATAACAGATGTTCCTTCGACAGTTTTTCTCCGGCCAGGGCGCCAGCGCTGGCGGCGGATGGTCGTCCGGACTTGGTGGTGCCCGCTCGGAGGCCGGCCCGATCGTGACGCCCGAAAGCGCGCTCTCGCTCACCGCGCTGCAGGCTTGCGTCACGCTGCTCGGCGAGAGCGTTGGCCAATTGCCGTGCGAGCTTTTCCGCCGGAAGGGCGAGGGCGAGCGCGAGCCGGCGCGCAACCACAAGCTCTATCGCGTGATCGCGTGGGAGCCTAATTCGTGGCAGACGCCAATCGAGTACAGGGAGCAAAGCCAGCTCAAGGCTGGTTTGAAGGGAAATTCGTTCAGCGAAATCGTCCGGGATACCGACGGCACGCCGATCGCACTTCATCCCATCGACGGGGTGGTCGCTGTCTACAAGGGCAGCGACCTGCGCCCGTATTACAGCATCGACGGCGGCCCGCTTCTGCCGCAGCGGATGATCCACCATGTGCGGTGGGTCGGGCTGAATAGCTATGTCGGCCTGTCGCCGGTCATGCTCCATGCGAACGCGATCGGGCATGCGCAGGCGATCCAGCAGTACGCCGGCAAGTCATTCATGAATGGCACGGCGCTGTCCGGGGTGATCGAACGGCCGCGCGAATCGTCGCCGATCAAAGACCAGAGCGTCATCGATCGCATCACCGACAGGTGGCAGCAGATGTATGGCGGCAGCAGCAACGCGAAGCGCGTCGCGATGCTGCAAGAGGGGATGACCTTCAAGCCGTTGTCGATGACCAACCTCGACGCGGAGCTAATCCCGGCGCTCAAGCTGACCGTCCTGGACATCGCTCGCATCTACAAGGTGCCGCCGCACATGATCGGCGAGCTGGACAAGGCGACGTTCGCGAACATCGAGCACCAGGCAATCCAGTTCGTCATCTATACGCTGCTTCCCTGGATCAAGCGGCACGAGCAGGCCATGATGCGCGACCTGCTGCTCCCGAGCGAGCGGGCCGAGTATTACATCGAATTTAACGTCTCCGGCCTGCTGCGCGGCGACCAGAAGTCGCGCTACGAAGCATATGCGGTGGCGCGAAACTGGGGTTGGCTGTCGGTCAATGACATCCGGCGCCTGGAAAATCTGCCACCGATCGCCGGCGGCGACGTCTACCTGCAGCCGCTGAACATGGTGGATGCCGCAAACCCGGGCGCCGAGCCCCGCACCCAAGTGCCGCCGCCTGACACCAAGGCCAAGCCTGAGCAGGTCAAAGAAATCGAAGGAATCCTCGCATGAAGAACCGTTTCCGAATCGCCGGCATGATTTTCAATCAGCCGCTGATGGTGACCGAGGCAATGCTGGACCAGGCCGCAGCCTGGGCGAATCAGCAAATGAGCCTCAACATCGTCAACCTGAGCGTCAACGGCGCGCAGCCGCAGATGACGGAAGACGACGATGATCGCCCGTACGAGACCGCCGCGATGCGCGCCGAGTCGGCCCGGCGCCAGCAGATCGCCGACACCGGCGTGGCGATCATCCCGGTGCACGGCGTGCTGGTGAGTCGCAGCATGCAGATGAATCCCTGCGAGACGATGACCAGCTACGAGCAGGTGCGCGCCCAGGTGAATGCCGCGCTCGCGGATCCTGCCGTCGAGCAGATCGCTTTCGACATCGACAGCCCGGGCGGCAGCACCCTCGGCGCCTTCGAGCTCGCGGACTTCCTCTTCGAAGCGCGCAGCGTCAAGCCGATGAGCGCGATCACCCATTACAGCGCCTACTCGGCCGGCTATCTGATTGCCTCGGCGATCGGCAACGTCTCGATGTCCCGCACGTCTGGGGTCGGCTCGGTCGGCGTGATCGCCAAGCACCTGGATGTGTCGGCTCGCAACGAGCAGATGGGCGTCAAGGTGACGACCGTCTACGCCGGCGCGCACAAGAATGACCTGAGTCCGCACGAGCCGCTGTCCGGCCAGTCGCTGAAGTTCCTCAACGACATGGTGCAGGGCTACTACGGCCAGTTCGTCGACGCCGTTGCGCGATACCGCGGTGTCAGTGCTGACGCCGTGCGCGGCACCGAGGCTGGCGTGTTCATGGGGCAGCAGGGCGTCGATATCGGCTTCGCTGATCGAATCGAGACCCCTCAAGTGGCCATCGACCGCATCGTCGCCCAGGCCCGGGAGGCGCGCGTCGCCCGCAGCACCAAACAATCCATCGGCGCCCGCGCGAAAGCAATGGCGCTCCAGTCCCAAATTTGACCGCGTTCGCGGGCAAGCAACCAAGCCGCCCTCGAGGCGGCTTTTTCTATTCTAGGAGAGGCACTTATGCCAACCATCAATGAGCTCCGCAGCGAACGCGCCAAGGTCAACGCCAGCGTCCAAGCGCTGGCCCTGATCGAAGCCGGCGGCGGCCAACTGACTGCCGAGCAGCTGCAGGAATTCACGGATCTGCAGGCGACCTTCGGCAACCTGACCGCCCAAATCACCCGTATGGAAGCGGCCGAAAGCATCGCCGCCGCCGCCGCGGTACCGGTCGACCGCGCGCTCGGCGCCGCACACCAGCCGAACGCACCACCGGCTGGCAGCATGGCCGCGCGTCCGCGTGAGCCAGAGATCCCGGGTCTCGGCATGTCGCGCATGGTCCGCGCCCTGGTCGCGGCTCAAGGCAATCAGCAGGCCGCTGCCAAATTTGCCGCAGACAATCACTTCGGCGATGACGTCGCGATGGCTCTGAGCACCCTGACCCCTGGCGCCGGCGGCGTCCTGGTCCCGACGAATATGGCTCGCGAAGTCATCGAGCTGTGGCGTCCAAAGTCGGTCGTGCGCACCCTCGGCGCGCGCCCGATGCCGCTGGTCAACGGCAACCTGACTATGCCTCGCCTGAAGGGCGGCGCTGTTGTCGGCTACGTCGGCACCGAAACCGATATCCCGACCACTGGTCCGCAGTTCGATGACCTGAAGCTGACGAGCAAAAAGCTCGCTGGCCTGGTTCCGATCTCGAACGACCTGCTGTCGTACACCGGCACGAACCAGAACGTTGACAAGATCGTCGTGGACGACCTGGCAACCGCGATGGGCGCCCGCGAAGACAAGGGCTTCATCCGTGACGACGGCAACAACAACACCCCGAAGGGCCTGCTGCACTGGGCACTGGCCGGATTCAAGTTCGTCGCTTCCGCTGGCGACACCATCCAGAAGATCGAAACCGATCTGAACAAGCTGATTCTGGCGCTCGAAGGTGTCGATGCGAATCTGGGCCGCCCTGGCTGGATCATGTCCCCGCGCACCTTCCGCTTCCTGGAAGGTATGCGCGACGGTATCGGCAACAAGGTCTTCCCGGAAATGAAGGATGGCATGCTGAAAGGCTACCCGGTCGGCAAGACCACCCAGGTGCCGAACAACCTGGGCGCCGGTTCGAACGCTTCCGAGCTGTATTTCGTCGACTTCAACGACTGCTTCATCGGCGAAGACGAAAGCCTGCTGATCGACTATTCCAAGGAAGCGGCCTACAAGGACGGCAACGGTGACATGGTCAGCGCCTTCCAGCGTGACCAGACCCTGGTGCGCGTGATCGCGAAGCACGACTTCGGCCCACGCCACGTGGAATCGGTCTCGATCCTGACCGGCGTAACCTGGGGCGCCTGATCGGCGCGAGGCCCTGACCCAGGGCTGAAAGCGGCGCCGTCCGGCGCCGCTCATCATCTATAAGCGAGAACCTCATGAAAGTCGTCAAATTTCTCAAGCCGTGGAAGATTTATAGCCCCGGCGACGTGGCTGGCTTCGAAGAAGACCAGGCTGAAGCCCTGATTAAAGCCAAGGCTGCCGAGCCGCACGCTGACGAGAAAGCCAAGCCGGCCGCGAAGTAAACCCGCGAAAGGACTGTCATGACCCACCTGCATATGACCCCCGAAGTCTCGACCATCCGCGTGTACGACGCACCTGGCGGCTACGAGGCGCGCCGGGCGTACCTGGGGATCATGACGGTCAGCCACCTCTCGGACACGGTCGTCTACCTGCACGGCGCCGTCGGCAAGATCGACCGCGCCACCCACCGGGCGGCCCTGGCCATGCTCCGCGAGCGCGGAGTGACCACGGTGCAGTACGAGCGCCGCGGGCAAATGAAAATCCTCGAGCTGGGCAAAAGTCATCAGCTTTCGAATAACTGCACGTAGGCTGGGATATGACGGTCAAGTTCAATCGAACGCAACAGCTCAGGCTTGTCCGACCGGTCGACTCGTTCGGATCCATCACTGAATGGACACTGGCGTTCTACATCGAAATCTCGTCAGGGAACACGCTCACCGAACCGCAAATGATTTTGTCGACGGGCGAGTTAGTTTCCGGATCGCTCAATCTCGCCTACTATGGGCCCGGCTCGCCATATCCGGAAAGTATTGGCTTCGGCCTGAACGCCGGGACCACCCCGTATAAAACGCCGCACAACGCTTTTCCGCCCGGCTGGAAAGGTGTCGTGCTGATGCAACGCATCGGCGCTTCGATTTCGTTGCACTGGTGTCCTGTGTTGGCAACCGCACCCATCGACGCATCGTCCGTTAAAAGCGCCAATGACCTGATATCGCACGCGGGAACCGTGAGCGGCCTGACCAAACGCACATTCGTCGTAGGTCAGCGGGCCGACGGACTGCGAGGGCTTGAGCAAACCATCGCCCGGCTGGGCCTGGTTCACGGCACGCTGTCGATGATGGAATTGGCGCGCCTGGCCTACGGCGAAACGCTGCAGGATCTGGGCCGCACGCCGGTGATCTATCGCAGGCTGGACAACGCCACGGATACCGAAGACCTCGGCACCGAGGCCAACGTCACGACCGTCACCGGCACGCTCGTCGACGGCGCCGCGCCCGGCTGGGGATACGTCCCTGTTGCGCCTGCGGCGCCGGCATTCACGGCGCCGCCGGTTCTTGTGGGCGAGCCCGCTGTCGGCGTGCCAGTAAGTTACACCCCCGGCACCGTGACCGGATCACCAACGCCGGCGGTAACGAGGAACTGGTTGCTGGATGGGGTTGCCATCAGCGGCGCAACTGCGGCCACGTATACCCCTGTTGCAGGTGATACCGGAAAAGTTCTGGCGATCCGTGAGACTGCCACCAGTAGCAGCGGCTCTGCCACGTCGACCAGTGCTGGCGTCGTAGTCGTCGCAGGCGAGGAGTCCCAGCAGGGCGTCGACAGCTTGGCGGCCATGAAGGCGCGTCGAATTTTTCAGCGTATCGGCAACTCGGCCGACGTTAAGTTGTCCGGCACGTACAGTGCTTTGCCAGCGACGATCGAGGCGCAGCTGATCGCCTCGGCGGACGGCGCGACCGTGTTGCAGCCGTGGACGCAGCTGACTGCCACGACGATTGCGGCCGACGCCTGGGAGGGCATGCTCAAGGCCAATCAGGGTGGCGGCTACCGCGCGCAAGTTCGCTTCAAGGATGCGAACGGCGCCGTCATTTACACGTCACCAATCGATAGCAACTCGTGGGGCGTGGGCGAGATCATCGTCGGCGCCGGCTCGAGCACCATCCATGGATGGTGGACCAGCGGCAGTTATACGGCAAACACGTATATCAGCACCTACCGGACGACGGATGGCTGGACCTGGAAGGCGTTTCCCTCCGTCTCGAACGGGATCGCACGAAAGATTGCCAACGATCTGGCCACCCGCCTGGGCGTCCCGGTCGGCATGCTCGGCACCGGCGAATCCGGCACGCTGCTGAAAAGCTGGACCGACGCCAACAGCACCTATTTCGGCAAGCTGCGGTCGGCAATCATTGAGCAGGGCGGCAAGATCGGCGCGCTCATGATTTCCATGGGCTCGAACGATGCGGCGAACAACATCGTCGTCAGCCGGGCCGCGCATGCTGCGATGCTGCGCAAGTTCATCGCGGACGTGCGTGCGTTGACTGGCCAGCCTGACCTCAAGGTGCTGATCAGCGGCTTCAACCGTCGGCTTGATACGAACGACACGCAGGCCAACTATGTACGCCAGGCTGAGCTGGACGTCGGCGAGGACCCGAATGTCTATCACTTTCCGACCGTCGATATGGCGCTCAGTGGTGATGGCATCCACCTGGCCAGCTATACAGAAAGTGGCGACCGTGTCGTCGGTATCTTCAACCCGGTCCTGGCCGGCGATGCGGCCTATCGCCGCGGGCCGGCGATCATGTCGATCACCGCCTCGGGCGACAAGTTCCGCGTCGCGCTGCAGCACCGCAACGGCACTGATTTTGCCCCGACCAGCGGCAACAGCGGCTTCGTGGCCGCTGATGACGCCGGAGCACTGACCATCCTGTCTGTCGCCCGATTGAACGCGACGGCAATCGAGGTGGCCGTAGACCGCACCATCGGCAGCAATCCACGCTTGTCATATATGAGCGGGGCCAATCCCGATGTCTCCGCGTTCACATTCGACAACGGCGCGGTCGCGCTGCCGATGGACGTGGACATTGGCCGCGCTGTAGCTGTGGGCGCGCCGGCCGAAGACACCACGGCCCCGGTCATGGCGGGATCGATCGCGGTTGCAGGGATCACCGCCACCGGAGCGATGTTGTCCTGGCCGGCGGGCACCGACGATATGGCGGTTGCCGGCTACGAATACAGCATCAACGGCGGCGCCAGCTATACGAATGCCGGCACCGCGCGCACCGCCTCGTTGTCAGGATTGGCGGCGGGCACCGGCTACGCTGTGCGCGTGCGCGCTTACGACGCAGCAGGGAACCGGTCGGCGCCGCTAGCGCGCAGCTTCACCACCGAGGTCGAAGCGCCGCCAAACCAAGACGGTTTCGACGCGTCGAAGGTCGCGGCGTCGCGACGGGTTGTGTTCCCAGGTGGGACGCGGGTGGTTGTGTTTGGCGGCCCGGTGGTGACCTACCCAGGTGGGCCGTACCAAAAGGGTAATCAGTGGACGATCGATAAACACCCGCTGGACGAAATCTACTGCGTTGCTGACATCTCGTTTGATCTGGCCGAGAGCCAGACGGCGGCGGCGGCTGTCGTCGCGGTCGCCGGCGGGATAACCGTGCTCGAGCAGCCGGCCGTGCAGGGGGCGTTGATCGCGGTGAAGATCGGCGGCCTGGACGAGCTGTCGGACCCGGCCAACTTCTGCACCTTGCGCATCACGCTCGCGAACGGCGAGCAGATCGACCGCACGATCCAGTTCGCCAAGCTCCAGGGCACATGGACGGTGCAGAAGGACCCCGACGACAAACGGTACTTCGTGGCGGACGTCGGGAATATCCTGGCGGACAGCGGCACGCAGATCGCTTCGGCGCTGCCAGCAATTCCGGCCGGCGTCACGGTGCTCGAGCAGCCGGTCGCCCAGGGCACGCTGATCTTGGTGAAGCTGGGCGGCCTGGACGTCTCAGCGGACCCGGTCAACCACTGCACGCTGCCGTTCCTCTGCGCGAACGGCGAGAAGTTCTTCCGGACTATTCACTTCAACAGGGTGGACAACTGATGATCGACGCATCGAAATTGCCGCGCGTGCCGAATGAGGTGCTGCAGAAGCAACAGCAGCAGCCGGTCGAGTACGCGCGGGCGCCGCAAGCATCTGGCGTGCCAGTCGGTTCCAGCCGGCCGCCAGCAATACAGGAAACCATCCGATGAGCTGGAAACTGATCACGCCACCCACCGGGCTGGCGGTCTCGATGGTCGAGGCGCAAACCGCCGCGCGCGCGGATCCCGACGAGAACGGCGTCTCGCCGCTGGACGGCGAGATCCAGCGCGCGATCCGGACGTACACCACAGAAGCAGAAGCCGAAACCAACCGCGCCATCATGGATCAGACCTGGCGCCTGACGCTGGATCGCTTCAACGGCGCGATCGAGCTTCGCCGGCCGCCGCTGTTGCAGGTGGTGCACGTGAAGTTCTACGACACCGAGAACGTGCAGCGCACGCTCGACCCGCAGGACTACCAGGTCGACGGCGAGAGCGAGCCAGGGTACATCGTGCCGGCGGATGGCAAGGGCTGGCCAGCGACGGCGAGCCGCATCAACGCGGTCGAGGTGCAGATTCGATGCGGCTACGGCCCGGATCACACCTCCGTGCCGGATTCGATCTCCGGCTTCATCATCGCGCGCCTGTCGGAGCATTTCCAGTCCGGC
Source organism: Massilia timonae (assembly GCF_001866515.1). Classification (NCBI taxonomy): domain Bacteria; kingdom Pseudomonadati; phylum Pseudomonadota; class Betaproteobacteria; order Burkholderiales; family Oxalobacteraceae; genus Massilia; species Massilia timonae. The sequence goes on along the minus strand of NZ_JRYB01000001.1, from coordinate 5,800,932 downwards.
GGTAAAGCGGAAAACAAGCACGTGAGGCGGCTGCTGTGGCCGGAGGTGGTGTACTGATGATGAACGACCGAATCACCTTGCAGCGGCCCGGGCCAGGCGCTGGCAAGCTCCGGGCGCCGGATGCTTGGTCGAAGATCGCCGAGGTCTGGGCACATGTGCTGTTCCCGTCCGGGATTGAGGTGGTACGCGCTGGCGCGACGGTCTCGATCGTCAAGTGCTCGATCAGGATCCGCGCCCGTCGCGACATCGACACTTCCTGGCGCGTCATGTTTAAGGGAAAAGCCTACGACGTTGAGTCGGCGCTGCCAGATACGAAGGACAGCCAGTTTATGTTCCTGGCGTGCGAGGAGGTGTCGTGATCGGCTTCGACGCCTCGGCGTTCGGGGCTGCGATGACCGCCACAAAGAACACGATCACCGAGGCGATGGGCGAGTCCACGCTGCGCACAGTTGGTTTCGCCGGCGCCGAGGTTTTCCGAGATCAGGTGAAGCAGAACTCGCTAAAGCACAAGAAGACCGGGATGCTGTTCGACAACATCATCGTCAAACGGCTCGAGGAGGACTCGGATGGCGGGCGTCGCCAGGTCTACATGATCACCGTCAGGAACGGCACAGCGAGCAGCCCGGGAGCCTTTTACTGGCGGTTTGTCGAGTTCGGTCACAAGTTCGTCCCGCGGAACAAGAAGCGCAGCAAGACCGGCCGAACGATCGGCTGGAAAGCGCATCGACAAGCAGCCGAGCTCGAGTACGGCACGGCCAGCGCGCCGGCGTACCCGTTCATGCGCCCCGCCTACGAAAGCAAGAAGCAGGAGGCCGTCGACGTCATGACGCGCACCCTGGCCGAACAGATTGCAAGGAATGCCCGATGACCCCTGAAGACCATATTGACGCCGTGCTGCAGCACCTAGCCGGCGGGCGCGTCTTCCCCGACGTGGCGCCGCTGAACACCGAGCGGCCGTACATCACCTACCAGGCGGTGGGCGGCGCGCCGATCAACCTTCTCACTGGCGAGAAGCCGGCGAGGCAGCCGCACCGTATGCAGATCAACTGCTGGGCCGCGCACCGCCCCGAGGCGTCCGAACTCGGCATGCTGGTCGAGGATGCCCTGCGCTCCGCTGGCGATGCGCTGCAAACAGAGGTGCTGACCGGTCGGGTCGCTACCTATGACGAAGAAACCGACCTCTGCGGGACGATGCAGGACTTCCAGATATTCTGCTGATCCACCCCTAGTTTCACACCGAGCCGCTCCCGAGAAATCCGGAGCGGCTTTTTCTTTGCCCGGCCGCCGGGCGCTTATCCTTGAAAGGCACCTATGCAACTGCCCAACAACATCGCGTTCGCCGTGGCGACCGCATTCGCTGCCGCTGTCAGCATCACCGCGATCACCAATGCCACCGAGGCCGTGGCCTCCGCGACCAACACCTTCGCCGTTGGCGACTTCGTCGAGTACACGGGCGGCTGGAGCAAGGCCAACGGCCGCGTGTTCCGCATCAAGCTCGCCTCCGGCACCACCTTCACCCTCGAAGGCCTGGACACCACCGACACCAGCCTGTTCCCAGCCGGCGCCGGCGTCGGCACCGTGCGCAAGGTCACCACCTGGGTTCCGATCACCGGCGTGGTCAGCGCCGAGGTCTCGGGCGGCGACGGCAAGACTGTCGAGGTGCCGCTCCTGGACAGCGACATGCCGGTCATGCTGCCCGACGGCTTCACGGCGACCACTGTCACCGTGACCATCGCCGACGACAAGTCGCTGCAGCACCACGCTGCCCTGAAGCTGGTCTCGGACGGCGTGAAGCTGACCTGCCTGCGCGGCATCCTGCCGGGCGGTGGCGTGCTGCTGTATGCCGGCTACTGCTCGTTCAACGAGTCGCCAAGCCTGGCCAAGGGCAGCGTCATGGCCGTGCGCGCCGTGTTCTCCCTGCAGAACAAGGTCGTCCGCTACTAAACCTGTTGCCAGCTGGCGCCGAATGGTCGGCGCTGGCCTTCCAAGCCCTCGGGGTAGCGGCTCGCGGGTCTTTTTACCTTTCCTGAAAGAAAATCATCATGGCAAAAGCAAAACTCTCCCTGGCCGGCGAAAACACCTTCACCGCAACCGTCTTGATTCCAGTCCCGGGCGGCAAGACCGCCGAGGTTGATTGGGTGTTCGCGTGGATGCCGCGCGACCAGTTCAAGGAATTTATCAAGAACCTGGAAGGCGCCGAGGACGTCGACGCGCTGATGGACATCAGCCGCGGCTGGGATCTGGACGACGATTTCGGCAAGGCTGCAGTCGAGAAGCTGACCCAGAAATACATCGGCGCGGCTCGCGCGGTCCTGGACAAGTTCATCGCCGAGATCACCGGCGCCCGCGCAAAAAACTAAGGGCCGTCGCCTCGGCCCTCTATGAGCCTGAGCCCTCCGAAGCCGATCTAGCAGTGGCGGGCCTGACCCTGGGGGACTTGGCGGCGGAGCCCGTCGAAATCTGGCCTGAGAACTACCGGGCCTACTGCCTGTTCCATAGCCTGCGCAGGCAGTGGCGGATCGCGCCGATGGGCGGCCCACTTGGGCTCGACTTCGCGATCGCATTCCATCGGATGGATCGAATGGGGCTGACGCCGGAGGAATACAACCAGCTGGACGAAGACCTGCAGGTGATGGAAGACGCAGCGCTCGAGGCGATGCGCAGAAAAGATTGATCGGAAGGGGCAAGGTCAGACCTTCTTGTTGAAGAAGACCGTAGCCGTGCACTGCTCCTCCGCCCAGTACTTCTCACGATCGCCGGTATAGACGGGCCCTCCCGACAGGGAGGTGACAATGGCATTGATTTCATAGCCGCTAAACTGCGCTCGAAGGATGCGCTGCCGAAGTTCGGTGTTGCCGATCACCCAGCCCACCGTGCCGCTCTCGCCCACGAACCGTACGTCATAGGGTTGTTTCTCTAGGCGCTGATCCAGTGTGCGAAGTGGCAATGACATCGATTCGCCAATCCGAAATTGCCGGCCCTCACGTGATCGTACTTGAACGCTCAGCTCGCGTTTGACGGGCCGATACGGGCGTGTCAATAGCGCGCGCACTTCCTCCCGCAGAGAGGCTTCATAAGCGGCGGCTTTCTCGGCCGCGAGCTCGGGCGGATCAGGCGGCTCCGCCGTGAGTTGGAAGCGGAGTCGCTCCCCCTTCTGCAAAAGAGTCAGATCGACCTGCCAGCCCGCGTCCATCATATCGACCAGCTTCGGATTATCGAGCTTGCTAATTGTGACCACTTTGCCATGGCCCCCAATGGTCCCGTCGCGGTACGCATAGATTAGGGGCGCTTCCGGCCTGGTCCACAGCGTGAACTCATCGCCTTCCTCGCATTCGTCCAGTTGGTCATGGAAGACTTCGTGAATGGTGAAATGGTCAATCATGGTGGTAACAAAATCCGTTGCCTGTTTGTAAACGATAGCATCCTTTTGTACTGGTGTAACATTGCCGCTCTACACAGGAGGCAGCATGGCAAAACTGGAGGTGCACGCTGGGGACTTTCCGAAAGGCAGTCACTCCATCGGCTTTAACGTTATTACTTTGAATTGGCAGCCCGGCGACGGCTTGGTCGGCAAGAACATTGTCCTGACCGGTTACTTGACATCTGTGTCGATAGCCACGGAAGAGGAGGTGCGCCGTGTTGGCGGCACGATCGGCTGGGGCATCGCCGGAGCGGCGATCCTCGGGCCCGTAGGATTGCTCGCCGGAGCACTTTTGGGCGGAAAGGGTAAAGACGTGACATTCGTCGCGCAGTTCAATGACGGGAAGAAGATGCTCGCCACTACTGATTCAAAAACCTTCACAAAAATGCAGGCGCTCGTTTTCTAGGGCGAGCAACAATCGGCAAATAGCCGCCTTCGGGCGGCTTTTTTTATGGGCGGCGCATGAGCAATATCGTCAACGAAGCAATCATCAAGGTCTCTACCGACGCCACCGGCGTGGAGGAAGGCAACCGCCGCATCGACGCTTCGGCCGCACGTACCGGAAAGAACCTCGAAAACCTCGGCGCCACCGCCCAGAAGACCGGGAAGTCGCTCGAAACCCTCGGCTCCGCGCCAGGGCTGCGCAACGTCGGCGAAGGTGCCGGCGCAGCCGCCGGCCAGGTCGACCGCGCGACGAAGAGCATGGCCGAGTCCATCCAGCGTGCGACCGCGACGATGAGTGCCGGCGCGAAGGGCAGCGCAGCCTATTACGAGGCGCTGGCCAACACGCGTGGGCTGAACATCACCGCGCTGCGCCCATACCTCGACCAGCTGGACGCCGTGACCCGCAAGACCCAGCAAGCTGCCGCCGCCCAGCGGCAGCTCGACGCCGGCAATAATTTCCTGGCGGGCTTGCGCGCTCAGGCGGAGGGCATCGGCAAGACGGCTTCGCAGCTTGCCGCCCTGCGCGCCGAGCAGTTGGGTGTCGCGGATGATGCGCGCCCGCTGATTGAGCAACTGCAGGCAGCCGAAGAGGCGGCCGGGAATGCTGGTAACTCGATCAGCGGCTTCGCCGCCGCTCTAGCGGCAGCTGGGGCAAGCGCGGGCATTGCGAGCGTCGTCCAGCTTTCTGACGCGTACAGCAGCTACGTCGCGCAGCTCCGGCTAGCGACGACGGGACAGACTGAATTTGCGCGGGCGCAGGCATCGGTCCAAAGTATCGCAACCTCCGCTCAATCTGACCTGGCAAGCACGGCCTCGCTCTACGCGAGCATCACGAAAAGCACGCGCGATCTCGGCATTGCGCAGCAGCAGGTTGCGAATATCACCGAAGTGGTCAGCCTGGCCCTGAAAGTGTCGGGCGCCAACTCGCAAAGCGCGTCCTCGGCAATCCTTCAGCTGTCGCAGGCGTTCGCGTCGGGCGTGCTGCGCGGCGAGGAATTCAACTCAGTGAACGACGCGGCGCCGCGTTTGATGGAGGCGCTCGCGGACGGCATTGGTGTGCCAGTCGGCGCGCTCCGCGCAATGGCCGAGCAGGGCATGCTGACGACCGAGGTTCTGGCGAACGCGCTTCCGCGCGCCCTGCAAAAGCTACAGGACGAAGCGAGGTCAGTGGAGACCGTTGGTGGTGCTGTGACTGTCCTCAAGGACAAGATCATGCTTCTCGTCGGCGCTACCTCCCAGTCGAGCGGTGTGGTCGCGGCGCTCTCCGGCGGGCTCAAGCTCCTGACCGATAACCTTGTTCTCGTCGGCGGCGCAATGGCGACCGTCGCCGCAGTGAAGCTCGGGTCGGCGCTTTCGTCGGCCACCGCGGCGGCTTATGCCAGTGTCGTGGCAAACAATGCGCGCCTGGCATCGAATCTGGCTGCCGCTCGGTCGGATGTGGCGGCCACTGGCAGTGCAGCGGCGCTGGCAGCCGCGCGGGTGGCGGAGCTGCGCGCCGCGGTTTTGGCTGCCGAGGGCAACGTGGCGCTTGCGATCACGACCAATGCACTCATTCCTGCGCAGGCGAAGGCCACGACAGCCGCTGCCGCACATGCTGCGGCGCTGACGGCCCAAGCCGGCGCGGCCAGTGCGGCATCTTTGGCTGGCCGTGCGTTCAGCGGCGTGATGGCATTGGCGGGCGGCCCCGTCGGGGCAATTATTGGCCTTCTCGGCATCGCCGCGACGATCTGGGGCGCATGGTCGATCTCGGCCAAGGACGCAAACGACAAGGTTGCACAGTCGACCGAAGAGTCAACCGCCGACATGATCAAGCGGCTGGACGAACAAATCGCGAAGCTGCGTGAGCGCAATGCGCTTGCCGCAGAGGAGCCGCGCATCAAGGCGCTTGGCAGTATCAGCCAGGTGGACCAGGATGGGCTCGAGCGAGCGCGCGAAGCCCTTGCAAAGAACAGGCTCGATCAGCAGGCAAACCGCGACAACAAGCAGTACCACCTCAACATCGACCTGCGCAGGCAGGAGATCGTTCTGTCGAATGAATATGAGGCAGTGCTCGAGCGGGTCGCCACCCAACAGCGCGAGGTCGCTATTGCGGCTGCGCGTACTCGCAATGAGCGCATTGACCAGTGGTATGAGAAAAACGGTACGCCAGCACAGCGACTCGCTGCGGAGCTGGCCGAGCTGAAAAAACAGTTCGGTACCATCCCTCCTGAAATGGAGAAGCTGGTGCGCGCCAAGTACGTCGACCCGGCCGCTACCAAGGCGATCACCGACCAGGCGAAGGCGGCTAAGGAGTATGCCGACCTGCTCAACCGGATCAACGGCAAGAGTCTGGGCGTCGATTCGGACTACGAAGAGAATCTGGCGAAGCTGGCCGCCGGCTATAAGGCGGGCAAGCAGACGCTGGCCGAGTACACCGAGACGCTGGAGAAATACAACGCCCAGCAGCCGCGCGCGCTGCAGGCCGCAAAGGACCTGAGCGACTTCCAGGAAGGCTACGCCAAGTCGCAGGCGGCATACACTGCCGTGCTGGATAAGCGCCTGCAGGACGCCGAGACGGAGGCGACGCGCAACGAAGAATTGGCGCGGACGTACGGCATGACCAAATCCGCGATCGAGCAGCTCGAGATCGCGCGCCTCGAAGAACAGTTGGCGCAGCGCTCGACCCTGGGCCTGACCCTGACCGAGATCGAGAACATCGAGAAGCTGATCGAGGCGAAGAAGCGCAACGCTGCGGCCGTTTCGGCGATGGAGCAGGTCGACGCCGCGAAGAAGGCAGCGGACGAATGGAAGCGCGCGGCCGACTCAATCGAGCAGTCGCTCACCGATGCGCTGCTGCGCGGATTCGAGAGCGGGAAGGATTTCGGCCAGAATTTAGTCGACACGCTCAAGAACATGTTCAACACGCTGGTGCTGCGCCCGGTGATCCAGGCAGCATTGGCGCCGATCAGCGGCGACGTGGCCAGCATGCTCTCGGGTGGCGGTCAAGCTTCAGGTGCATCGCAAATCAGCGGCAGCCCGACCGCAGGTCAAAGCCTGTCGAACTTCTACAACATCTTCAAGTCTGGTGGCGGCTTTGAAAAGTCGGTAGCTGAGGGCGTGCAGAGGGGGTTCGACAAGATCGGCCTGTCATCGGGATCTGGCGCGCCGGGCCAGGCAGCACAATGGGCCGGACGCGCTGGGGGCACCGTCTCCGGCTACATGATCGGATCTTCGATCAATGCCGGTATCTCGGCCGGGTACGAAACTGGCAGCGGTTTTATGACCGCCCAGAAGATTGGCACCGCAGTGGCAAGTTACTTCGCCGGCCCGATCGGCGGAGCGATTGCTGGCGCGGTTGGTGGCCTGGTCAACCGAGCCTTTGGGATGAAGGAAAAGGAGATCCTCGACACGACTTTGAACGGCTCGCTTGGCGCTGCCGGATTCGCAGGGTCGATCGACAGCTCTTGGAAGCAAAAGGGGGGCTGGTTCCGCAGTGACAAGAGTGGCATTGATAGCAACCCAGTCGGCGCAGAGCTTGCAGCCGGCCTGACGTCGGCTTATGGCGCGATCAAGGCATCGTCGGCCGACTTCGCGCGCGTGCTGGGCATTAACGCCGACAGCATCGCGACCCGCTCGCAGGCCATCAAGGTTGCGCTCGGCAAGGATGAGGCCGCCAATCAGGCGGCGATCGCTGAGTTCTTCGCCGGCGTGGCCAACACGGTGGCGGCCGAGCTGCTGCCGGAGATCGGCAAGTTCCAGGCGCAGGGCGAGCAGGCCTCGGCCACGCTCCAGCGCCTGGCGGTCAATTTCAGTGCCGTCGACCAGATCTTGGTGGCGATGGGCACCAGCTCGGAAGTCGCATTCCGCGCTGTCGGCGCTGCATCGATCGAGGCGCGCGAGCGGCTACTGGCGTTCGCCGGCGGCATCGACGCGCTCGCCTCGGCGACGACCTTCTTCAACGACAACTTCCTGACCGAAGCCGAACGGGTGGCGATCATCCAGAAGCCGTTGCAGGAAGGGCTGGCGGCCCTGGGCTACGCTAGCCTGACCACCGCCGACCAGTACAAGGAAGCGGTGCAGCAGCTGGTGTCGTCCGGCGCGCTGGCCACGGAGCAGGGCGCGAAGCAGTACGCCGGCCTGCTGGCCCTGGGCCCGCAGTTCAAGACCGTGTCCGACTACCTGAAATCAGTGGGCGACGCGGCGGCGGAAACCGCGCGCCAGGCTGCCGAGGCGGCGAAGGAAGCCGAGGAAGCTGCGAAGCGGGCGGCGGATGCCGCGCGCCAGGCGGCGCTCGAGCAGGCGGCCAGCCTGGTCTCGGGCGTCGACAGCGCCTTCTCGGTGCTGCAGCGCGTGGTCGACCGCCAGAAAAAGGCGCTGCAGGAGGAAATCTCCGTGCGCACCGCCTCGATCCAGAAGATCGAAGCGCTGTCGCAGTCGCTGCGGTCCACCCTGGACGGCATGACGGTTTCCGGCCGCGAGGCTGAGGATCGCCGGGCCGCCCAGGCGCAGATCGAAGCGGCGCTGGCGATCGCCAAGGCCTCGGGCAAGCTGCCGAGCGCCGAGGACCTGCGCAGCGCGCTGTCGGTGGTCAGCAAGGATTCGTCCGCGCTGTTCGCCACGCAAGAGGACTACCTGCGCGACTTCTACGCCACCCGGATCGGCATCGAGGATCTGGCCGGCCTGACGGACAACGCACTGTCAGTGGAGGAGCGCAGCCTGAAGCAGCTGGAGGACCAGGTCAAGCAGTACGACCTGATGCTCGAGCGCGAGCAGGAGCAGATCGACGTCTTGAAGGGCCTGAGCATCACCGGACTGTCGATCGAGCAGGCCATCCAGGCGCTGCACGGCGCAATGCAGGCCGCCAGCGCGAACCCGGTCAACTCGGCCACCTCGGCAATCAGCGACGCCTACAAGTCGGCGCTGGGCCGGGCGCCGGACCAGGCCGGCCTCGACTACTGGAAGGACCGGGCCGCCGGCGGAATCTCAACCGGCGCGATCGTCGATTCGATCAAGAACTCGCCCGAGGCCCAGATTCAGGCGCTCTACAAGGACGTGTTCGGCCGCCCGGCTGACGCGGCCGGACTGAGCTACTGGATCGACCGGCTCCAGGGCGGGATCAGCCTGGGTGCGATCAAAGACACGTTCGAGAGCAGCGACGAGGCCAAGAAGAAGCGCATTCCCGGCTTCGCGGGCGGCGGCCTCCACTCGGGTGGATGGCGGATCGTTGGCGAGAACGGGCCAGAGCTGGAGGCAACGGGCCCGGCCCGCATCTTCAACACCAGCGATACGGCGAACATGATGCGCCGCCTGGCCAGCCCAGAGCAGGGCAACGAAGTGCTGGTCGCCGAAATCCGCGCGCTGCGTGAGGAAGTCGCTCTGCTGCGCCGGACCAACAGCGACGAGAACTATTCGATCGCCAAGCATGCGATGGACACGGCCAGCCACCTGGACGATGCGATCAACGGCCTGAAGCCTGTTGCAGTGAAAGTAATTGAAGAGGAGGCCACTCAGTGATCATCGTTGATCCAGTAGCGCTGGGGGATGCGGCGTGCACGCGCCCGTCCCCCAAGTGGGTGTACGACCGAACCGGCACGCTGGTAGAGGTGCCGGTCAATACCCTGGCCGTCAGCTATGACCCGTCAGACCTGAGCGCGGCGCCATTTGCCGTGGTCGACCTTGAGCCGGAGACTAATTACATCCGCAACAACACGATGCAGGGGGCAGGTCCAGGCGTCATGCCCAATTTGTGGGGGCCTAGTGATAGAACATCTTTAGGGATCGCATGTGACCCAGTCGGCGCTGGCGTCGAGAACGGAATTGAATTTTTAGACCTAAGGTATTCAGGGACGGCGACATCCGCAGCCACTCTTTTTCTCCGATTTGAACAGTCCGGCCCCGTGCCAGCGAAGGCGGGTCAGAAGTGGGTTGGCTCGGTGCTTTTGAAAGCCGTAGCCGGTGACCCCAGCACGATTCAAATGTTTGTAACTGAGCGTGATGTCGCCGCAGGTAGCACAGGCATTCAATATTACGCATTGTCAAGTATCTCAAGCAAGCTTGATGCCCACTCTGCAGAATATGACACTGTTGGTCAGGCTACGTCGTCGATTTATTTCGGGCTGGCTGTCTACTTCAATGCGGGGCAGGCTTACGATTTCACCTTGCGCGTGGCGCTACCCCACCTGTGTCGCGACAAACTGCCGCGTTTCCCCATCAAGACCAGCAACGGCGCCGTCACCCGCGCTGCTGACGTGATCGGCCCGACCGCTGGCCTGATCTATTCGAACGTCCCGATGGTCGAGCCGCCGTACGACGCGGCCACAACGTATGCGAAGGACGCGGCAGTGTACGACCCGGCGACGAAGATCGTCTACTGGTCGATGCAGGCCGCGAATGTGGGCAAGCCGCTCAGCGACCCCGCCTGGTGGAACAAGCGCACGGCGATCAACCGCTGGGCGATGTTCGACGACCGCAACAGCACGGTGACCAGCAACCCGGAGGAGATCATCGCGGTGGTGTCCGCCAGGGCGATCACGCAAGGTTTCTTCGCCGGCGCCCTGGACGCGAGCGAGGTGCGCATTTCGATGACGCATCCGACCCGCGGTGTCGTGTATAGCGAGACGCGCAGCCTGGTGCTGCCGCGCTCAGGCAGCAGCTTCTACGGCTGGTGCTTCAACCGCCTGCGCATGCGCACCTGGTTTCGGACGCTCAAGCTGCCGGTCTTCGCTAACGCGCTGGTCACCATCACGATCCTGAGGCCGGGCGGCGTACCGAAATGCGGCATGGCCTTGCTCGGCCCGGTCGAGGACGGCGGCTCGACGCTGATGGGCCTGTCGACGGAACTCAAGGACTACTCGACTACGACGTTCTTCGCGGACGGCTCGAGCGAGACGATACCGCGCGGCTTCTCGAAGCGCATGAGCGTCGACGTCTCGGTCGAGCGCGACCGGGCCGAAAGTCTCGAGGATTACTTCACCAAGCGCCGGCAGAAAACCCTGGTCATCTTCGGCTCGACGCAGCGCGGCGACGCAATGCTGGTCGGGAAGGTCAGCAGCTTCCGCAAGGTGATCGACTCATACCCGCGCTCGAAAATGGCATTGCAAATTGAAGGAGTATTGTCCCAATGAGGAAGATCACGGCCCTGATGGACCCGAGCCAGAATCCAAACCAGCTGCAGGACCAGGAGACGTTCGACACGAACATGGCGGGCCTGATTGATGGGTTCGTGTTGCGTGGCGAGCAGGAGAACGCGCTCGCCGACGACATGGAAGAGCTGTTCGCAACGATGAGCGCCACGGCCGCCGGCGGCGCCTACTCGTTCCCGTACATTTTCGACAGTTCGACCGCAAATGCAGACCCTGGTGTTGGAAAGTTGCGCTTCAATGTAACGAATCAAAGCGCTGCAGGGGTGATCTATATCGACCACCAGATCGTTGGCGGCGTGAACGTCGATAGCATCTATGCCGTTCTTGCCGCCGTGACCAGCGCAGTCAAAGGGTCGATCCGCATCGTAAAGCAGACCGATCCATCTCGCTGGGTGCTGTACGACGTGACTGGGGCGGTGCCTGGTTCAGGATTCCGCGGGCTGCCCGTTGTATATCGCAGCGGTAGCGGTGGGAATCCGTTTGCCAACGGCGATGCGCTGCTGGTGTTTATCGAGCGCAACGGTGACAAGGGCGAGGACGCCGTTGGTGCGCTGCAGCTACTGTCATCCGTGACGGTAGGCGCGGCGGTGGCGCAGATCAACTTCCTGAGCCTGTTCACCTCGGTCTACGATAAATACATCATCGAGATCCAGGGTCTTACCCCAGCTGCAGCGGCCATTCTGCGCATGCGTCTGGCGGTGGGGGGCGCGATTGACTCATCCAGCCTGTACAACCCCATGAGCGCCAATAGTGGCGGCGGCAATGCCGCAAACACGCTGGAATTCTATGAGCTGTCTGCTCTTGTTGCGACCATGACAGTAGAGGTGCGCAACACCAATAGCTCTGGCCTGACAACTATTGGCGTACGAGGGGCCTATACGCAAACGAGCACCCCTCTTTCAGTTACGAAAGAAGGGGTGTATCGCGGAACGGCTCCCATAACCGGCTTCAGTCTTTATTTCTCGTCCGGAAACATCACGGCCGGCACGGTGCGTGTGTACGGCGTCAAGAACAATCCTTAAAAGGAACTTCATGAGCCATCAGATATTGGACAACGGCGTCCTGCGCGCCGCCACCCCCGAAGAGACGCTGGAAATCGAGGAGCGCGCTGCAGAGCCCGCGCCGGTGGCACCGCGCCACATGACGGTTCTAGCCTTCCGCAACCGTTTCACCAAGTCGGAGAAGGTCCGCGTCGAGCTGGCCGCAATCGATAATCCAGCGGCAGACCTCGCGCAGCGCGAGCGCGCCGCAGTCGTCCGCGTCGGCCAGGCCGATCTGGCCGCCGCCACGTATGTGGACGTCGACCGCGCCGACACGCGCGAGGACGTCCAGGCATTCGAGACCATGGGCCTGCTCGACGCCCCAGGCCGCGCGCTGGCGATCCTGGACGACGAGATCCAGGCGCACGAGCGCTACTACGGCTGACCTCCACCGAAAGGAATCCTGATGAAAGCAGCGTTCTACAAGGGCACGCGCCCGGGCCTGGCCGGCATCTACAACCGCCTAGTGCGGTGGTGGACCCGATCGCCGTATTCGCACGTTGAGCTGATCTTCTACGACGGCGAGAAGTGCGCTGGCGGGCTGGCCGCCTCCGCCTCGAACATCGACGGCGGCGTGCGCACCAAGGTGATCGACTTCGACCCGGCGCGCTGGGACTTCATCGACCTGCCCGACGAACTGGCCGAGCACGCGTGGCAGTGGTTCCGTGAGCACGACGGCGCGCCGTACGACCTGGTCGGCAACCTGCAGTTCGTGCTGGCGCCGATCCCGCACAGCCAGCGCCGCTGGTTCTGCTCCGAGGCGGTGGCCGCTGCGCTCGGCATCCCGGACCCCTGGCGATACTCGCCCGGCACGCTGGCCAGCGCGCTCACCCTCCTGCAACAGCCCGCTACGGCGGGTTTTTTTACGCCCGAAGAAAGGCAAAAATGAAGATCACCCCGCCAGAAATGGGCAGCTACGCCGGCGGCGCCGTTGCGATCGGCACGTCCCTCACGCTGACCCAGGTCGGCATCATCGTCGGCATCGTGACCGCGCTGCTGACGTTCGGCCTGAATGCCTGGTACACGAGCCAGAAGAACGCGCGCGAGAAGCGCCTGGCCGACCTCGAGCAGCGTGAGCGCGAAGTGCGGCTGGCGCAGCTGCAGGCCCAGGCATGCGAGGTGAAGTCGTGAGCCGCCGTGTAGCCGGCTTGGCTGGCCTGGTCGCCATCGTCGGCGCCGTCGCCGCCGGCGCGCTGCACGACCTGACGCCGCGGTTCGAGGGAACCGAGCTCACGACCTACCGCGACCTGGGCGGCGTGCTGTCCTACTGCACCGGCGCCACCGAGAACGCGCAGTGGGGCAAGACCTACACGCCGGAACAGTGCCGCGCGCAGCTCGACCGCGACCTGGAGCGGCACTCCGCAGGCATCGCGCGCTGCGTGCCGATGGACCGCCTGACGGATGGCCAGAAGGTGGCCTTCGTCGACGCGGCCTACAACATCGGCGTGAGCGCCTTCTGTGGCTCGAGCATGGCCCGCCGGGCGAACGCCGGCGACATGGCGGGCGCGTGCGACGCGCTGCTCATGTGGAACAAGGTCGGCGGCAAGGTCGTGCGGGGGCTGACGCTGCGGCGCCAGGCCGAGCGCGAGATCTGCCTGCGAGGTCTGCCGTGATCCCGCTCGCAACCGCAGTCGCGGCGCCGGCCGTGGCCGCGGCATCGTACCGCGCGCTGGCGGCCGGCATCCTGGTGCTGGTCAGCCTGCTGCTGGCCGGCGCCGCCGGCTGGGTCGCCAACGGCTGGCGGCACGGCGCCGAGCTGGCCGACCTGCAGCGCGCGCACGCCGAGTTCCGAGCCACGCTGTCCGAGACCGCGCTCGCCGACGTCCAGGCCGACGCCGCGACGATTCGCCAGGCCGCGACCGAGTTCGCCACCATCCAATCCACCCTGGCGCCGCGCATGACGGCGCTCACCAAGGAGCTGCGCAATGCGAAGCCTCTTCCCGCTGATTGCCGCCCTGATCCTGTCCGGGTGCGCAACCTCGACGCCGCAATCGACGCCGCCAACAAAAGCATCCCTCGATAGCGAGCTGGCGGCGCCGTGCCCGAAGGTCGAGCGCCCGGCCGCCGACGACTACGACGTCTGGCAAGCCTGGGCTATCGACCTGCTGCGCCAGTACGCGGAATGTGCGGCGCGGCACGCGAAGACGGTTCAGGCCTGGCCGAAGTAGCTATCGAGACTCCATGCGCCCGATCTCGGCCGCAGCAAGCGTGATGGCGCGGCGGGTGGCGGCGAAGTCGGCGTCGATCACCTTGGTCTCATTGCTGCCCGAGCGCTCTTCCGCCAGCGTGATGTCGTCCTGGGTGCAGTAGGCCACGCCAGCGGAAACGTGCTCATTGCAAACCGTAAGCTGCAGTTTCACCGCCAGGCGCAGCGCGTCGCCGTCATCGGTGAGCGGCTCCCAGTTCACGTAGCCACGTCGGCCAGGTGGGATGAACTGAATGCAGCCGGCAGAGCCGGCGCAGGCATTCCATTCAAAGCCATCAGCGCCGAAATAGGCCTGCGCTGCCAGTTCTAGCAGTTCACGATCGATGCTCATTCCGGTTCCATTGTTGGTCGCCATGCCCAATTGTAGCTCCTACGGGCATGGTCGAAGTGGCATTACGGCGCAACCAAGGTTTGAGCAGCACGCGCACGGCAAGCTCGAGCGCGATACCTTGCTGGCGCAGTCCGGCGGCCGCGGCGTGCGCGCCGTGCGTGGCGGCGAGGTTGATGGCCAGGTCGATCTGGGCGGCAGTCGCGAGGTCGGTTCGAGTATGCATCGAGACAGCGTAGCGGAACGGCCGACGTTCGCCGCGAGCGGTATCAATCTGGCATGGTGCTATACTGTATAAACGCACAGTATTCCAGCGAGTCGACTATGCTCACCTCAGCCGCGAAGATCAACCCCGAAGACCTGCACCCATCCCTCTGGCGTGCTTCGCAGCTGGCGCGCAGCACGTCGCGCTGTATCAGCACCGGCCACCCGTCGCTCGACAACCAGCTGCCGGGCGGCGGCTGGCCAACTGGATCGATGACGGACCTGCACACGCAGCAGCCCGGAATCGGCGAGCTGCGCCTGTTGGCGCCGGCGCTGTCCAAGGTGGCGAAGCGGCAGATCGCGTTCCTGCAGCCGCCGCACCCGCCCCAGGCGCTGGCCCTGGCCGCCATGGACATTCCGCCCGAGTCGGCGCTATGGCTGCGCGCCGACCGCACTGCCGATGCGCTGTGGGCGGCCGAGCAGGTGCTGCGCAGCGGGAGCTGCGGCGCGCTGCTGTTCTGGCAGCACCAGATCCGGGCCGAGAGTCAGCGGCGCCTGACCCTGGCGGCGCAGGAGGGCGAGACGCTGTTCTTCATGATCCGGCTGCTCGCCTCAGCGCAGGACGCATCCCCGGCGCCGTTGCGCCTGGCGCTGCGCCCGCGCGCCGGCGGCCTGGAGGTCGGATTCGTGAAAAGGCGAGGGCCGCAGCGCGACGAGCCGCTGTTCCTGCCGATGCAGATCAACCCGGCGCATCGCCTTCAGCCGCAGCCCCAAACCGTCCCGGCGCAGCCCGTCGCAGAGCCGGCGATGCACCAATAGCGCACCCGTCACGCTGCCTTGATTTGCCCTCTGATGGGCACGACGTTCCAGGGCTGTCCAGATTCGCAGGCAACCAGGAAGTTTGCCCACAGCTCCAGAGCGCTCCGCCGTTCTGGAATTTCTTCGCGCACGTCGTAGATCGCGTCCATTCCCTTCAGCGCGTGATTGAGGGCGATCTCGGATATTTCCCTGGACACGCCCATGTTGCGCATATGGCCTTTAGCCGTGCTTCGCGTGTCGTGCGGCGTGAAGCGCTGAATGTCGATATCGCCTCGGTTGAACGCGCGCTCGATGGCTGCCCATAGGGTGGTGCGGCCGACTGGCTTGCCGACGCGATCGGCGCGGCGGGCGGGGAGCACCCATTCAGACCCTTCGGCCAATGCGTGCAGCTTTCGGAACCAGCCCAGCACCGTCGGCGTCAGCGGTACGAGAAAGCCGGTCCGCGTCTTTACAGATTCGTCGGGCACGAGCCAGGTTCCATTGTCAAAGTCCACATGCTCCCAGCGCGCCTTGACCAGCTCAACAGTCCGGACGCAGGTCGCCAGCATGATGCGGAACGCCAGTGCATTCTCGACTCCAATATCCTCGACCCCCGCCAGCAGCTTCCGCAAGTCAGCTTCGGACAGCATGATGCGTCGGCGGATCGGAGGGCGGGGGCCGAGCAGGGCAGTCAGTTTGATGCCGGCCGCCGGGTTCACTCGTATGAGCTTGCGCCCGATGGCGTGGTCGAAAAGCTGGGTGACCGTGGTCAAGATCCTATTCTGCACGGTCCAAGTCTTGCCAGACCTCTCAAGCATATCGACGATCGCTTCCGGGCTCGTCGCGCGCACTTCATCCACACCCAGCGCGGGCACGATCACGTTGTTCAGGTCCTGCTTGCGGTAGTACACTGTCCCTTCAGCCAGGTGCCCGGCCTCCAGTACCTTCTCGATATAGTCGCTTGCCAGTTCCCGGACGGTCCACGCCGTTCGTGCGGCCAGCTTCTCCTGGCGCTTCTGCGCCGCCGGATCATTCCCCTTATCGATCTCCACCCGGCGCTCCGCCGCCATCTTCCTGGCCGCGGACAGGCTCAGGTCGGGGTAATTGCCCAGCGTCAGCTCGCGCGCCTTTGCTGCTAACATATAGCGCAGCACCCAGGTTGCAGTCCCAGCTTTAGATAGCGTAAAGGTTAATCCGCCGCCATCTGATTTTGCGATTGACTCGCCAGCGGCAACCCATCGCCTGATCTGCATGTCGCTCAGCAGGTGAATACCTCGTCGTGCCATTCTATACATCCAATTTGTGGTCAGTTTCGTAGCTACAAACGTAGCTACAAATCGGGACTGCGCAAGTCAGCGCCGAGATGAGACAACAGGATACATCACGAGGTCATGCCAAGGATGAGAATGAGTCTTTGAGAGACAGCAAGAGACGCCCGCACACACCCCTGAAAATTCCAGGTAACTATTTTCATTGTTCTATGTGTGTCATGGTAGAGTGTTGGCTGTAACATACTGTCGTGCGGCCAAGTTGCTTGCCAACGAGCTATTATCACCGAGTTTGCGGTGTTCCATCGGGCGACCGCTCTCTCCAAGGAGAGAGATGCAGGGTGGTCCCTTGGTGAAATCGCAACAGGTGATAATAAAATTGATTAACAGATTGCCAAAGAGTCTTGCTCCATTGCCGGGTCGGCGCTATAAACCAGATCAGTGGAGTTGATGTAAACGAACTCGGCAGTGTGAGTTTGTTGCTTTTCGGTAATAATAAAATTGCGTGAGGGCAACTTCCATTGTACCATTAGCGGGTCGTGAAGCAGGTTCGGTCGGACCGCACAGTTGTCCAGGGCCATCGACACGCGGTAGTGGTACTATTGTGAAATATTCGGTTTCACGAGTTAATAATCCGAACGCAGATTTGAAAAAGGACAGAAATGCGCAGTGCATTTGAAGCGTGGGCCCAGCGTGAGGGTCATATTGTTCGCCGCCGCGAAGACAAGCCCGAGGAATACCTCGTTTTTGAAACCCAGCGCCGTTGGGTGATCTGGCAGGCAGCGCTGGCACATGGCGCCAAGGCCGCCGCCGATGCCCCGTCGAAGTTCGCCAAGGATGGCGAGCAGAAGCCGGCGATCGCCCAGGACGAAGCAGCCGTGCGCAACCGCGTGCTGAACGAAGTGCTGGATGCCTTCAGCGAACTGGACGAAACCGCCGGCATGGAAGGCGTGCTCAAGGTCATCCAGGGCCTGAAGAAGAAGCAGAAGGCCGAGACCGAGAAGGCTTGACCCCGTCCGCATGCCGACGCGTTACCGTCATTACAAGGGCGGCATCTACGAGCTGGTGTGCGAAGCAGTGCTGGAAGCCGATCACACACCCGTGATCGTCTATCGCGGCCAGGATGGTGTCGTGTGGGTAAGGCCCCGTGACGCCTTCTTCGAGAGGGTAGCGGTCGACGGCAAGACCCTGCCGCGCTTCACCCTGCTCGACGCTACGCCCGCGTGAATGCAGCGGGCGGGGCTTCAGTTGCGGCGCCTTGCTGCCGTTAATCAGGCATCTGCCTCTTGAAGCCCGCCATGTCGTTTCCATTCCGCCCGTTCGCCGTTGCCGCCTTCGCCTCGCTTGCCCTGGGCGGATGCGCCACCATGTCCGACTCCCCCGTGCAGCAGCTCGAGGTGCGCGCCGTGCTCGATTACCGCGAGATCGGCGGGGTCGGTTGCATCCTCAGCAATGACGTCGGCCGCTGGTACATGATCGCGCCCGGGCGCGTGACCGTCACCCGCAGCAGCCAGCCGCTGTCGATCAGCTGCAAGAAGGGTTCGGCGGCCACCGCCGCCGAAGTCGTCCAGGCCAGGCTCGATACCGGCAACCTGATGGGCAACCTGGTCATCAGCGCGGGTCTCGGGTATTTCGTCGACCGCCATTCGGGGGCCGGCTATGGCTATCCGGCCATCCTGACCGTCGTGATGCAGCCGTCCGCGCCGCCACCCGAGGCGGCGGGCGCGAATCCGCTCGAGACGCGGGTATTCTGACCCACCAAGTACAACGGCCCCGCATGCGGGGCCGTTCTCGTTGCAGCGCCTCGGGCGGCGCTTGCACCCTCGCTTTACACCCTGTTCATCAGGAACGTGGTCAAGAGCGGCACCGGACGGCCGGTCGCGCCCTTGTTGGCGCCCGATTTCCAGGCGGTGCCGGCGATGTCCAGGTGGGCCCAGGTGTACTTGCGGGTGAAGTTCTCCAGGAAGCAGGCCGCGGTGATCGAGGCCGCGCCCGGGGTGCCGATATTGGCCAGGTCGGCGAAGTTCGACTTGAGCTGGTCGTTGTAGATCTCGCCCAGCGGGAAGCGCCAGGCGACGTCGCCGGCCTGCTTGCCGGCGTCCAGCAGTTCGTTCGCGAGGCCGTCATGCGCGGCGTCGTCGCGGGTAAACAGGCCGCTGGTGTGGTGGCCCAGGGCCACGATGCAGGCGCCGGTCAGGGTCGCGATGTCGACCACGGCGGCCGGCTTGAAGCGCTCGGCGTAGGTCAGGGCGTCGCACAGGATCAGGCGGCCTTCGGCATCGGTATTCAGGATCTCGATGGTGGTGCCGTTCATCGCGGTGACGATGTCGCCTGGCTTGCTGGCGCGGCCGGACGGCATGTTCTCGCAGGCGGCGACGATGCCGACCACGTTGAGCTTCAGGCCCATCTCGCCGATGGCGCGGAAGGTGCCCAGCACCGAGCCGGCGCCGCACATATCGTATTTCATCTCGTCCATGCCCGGGCCGGGCTTGAGCGAGATGCCGCCGGTGTCGAAGGTGATGCCCTTGCCGACCAGGACCACCGGCGCGTCCTTCGCCTTGCCGCCGTTGTGCTTGAGGACGATAAACTTCGGCGCTTCGTCGCTGCCCTTGGCCACCGACAGGAAGCTGCCCATCTTGAGCGCTTCGAGCTGCTTGCGTTCCAGGACCTCGATGTCGAAGCCATAGTCGTCGGCCAGCTTGCGCGCGGTGGTGGCGAGGAAGGTCGGGGTGCACACGTTCGGCGACAGGTTGCCCAGTTCCTTCGTCAGGTTCATGCCGTTGGCGATGGCCGCGGCCTGGGTCAGGGCAGCCTTGTCCAGGCCGGCGCTTGGTGCGGCAACGACGATCTTGCGCACGCCGGCAATGGCCGGATCCTTCTTGCTCTTCTGGCCGTCGGTACGGAATTCCGCATCGCTGGCGCCGATCACCAGGGCGCGCAGCGCCCAGTTTGCGTCGCGCTCTTTCACGCTGTCGAGCGGGAATGCGATAATGGCGTCCGCCGCGCCCAGGGTGGAGAACACCTTCAGTGCGGCGGTGACGCCAGTGGCAAAGCTTTTCTCGCTGACGACTTCATCGGCGCCGAGGCCGACCAGCAGCACGCGGCTAGCTGCCACGCCGGCCACGCCGCGCAGCAGCAGGGTCGAACCCGGCTTGCCGCTGATGTCGCCCGACTTGAGCGCCGCGCTGATGTCGCCGTTCACATCGAGTGCTTTTGCCGCAGCCGACAGTTTCTTGTTTTCGTACACCGCAACCGCGATGCAGCCGGATTTCGCAGCGGCCAGGGTGTTTTTTGTGTCGAATGCTTTTATGCTAAAGTCCATTTGGTTCTCCGTTTCGATGTTTGGCGGCGGACTGCCTAATCTGCAATTATAACTACTCTATTGAATGATTTTCCGACGTTCCCTGCAACGTGAACTGGCGAGCGCCGCGGGCGCCACTTTCACGGTGCTGTTTTCCATCCTCGTCACCTGGACCCTGATCGCCATCCTCGGCCGGGCCGCGGGCGGCAAGGTGGCATCCGGCGACGTGCTGGCGTTGATCGTCTTCCGCAGCGCCGAGCTCTTGCCGATCATCCTTATCCTGACGTCCTTCATCGCGGTGGTCGCGACCATCACGCGCAGCTACCGCGATTCCGAGATGGTGGTCTGGTTCGCCTCGGGCCAATCCCTCATTGGCTGGATCCGACCGGTGCTCACGCTCGGCCTGCCGATGGTGGCGCTGGTCGGCGCGCTGTCCTTCGTCGTCACGCCGTGGGCCAAGATGAAGAGCGCCGAATTCGTCGAGCGCTTCCAGAAGCGCGAAGACCTGCAGCGGGTGGCGCCGGGCCAGTTCCGCGAATCCAGCTCGAGCGACCGCGTGTTCTTCGTCGAACGCAGCGCCGAGGGCTCGACCGTGGTGCAGAACGTGTTCGTCGGCGGCGTCGACGGCGACAGCCACTCGGTGGTGGTGGCCAAGCAGGGCGTGATCGAATCGGACGGCAAGGGCGGCCAGTTCCTGGTGCTCAGCAACGGGCGCCGCTATGAGGGCGTGCCGGGCCAGGCCGATTTCCAGACCATGGAATTCGAGCGCTACAGCATGCGCGTGGCGACCCAGGCGCCGATGATCGGCGCCGACGTGCCGGTATCGGCGCTGTCCACGCCGGCGCTGCTGGTCGCGCCCAACCGCTTTACCCAGGCCGAGCTGCTGGCCCGCATCGCGGCGCCGATCACCTGCCTCGTCCTGATGCTGCTCGCGATTCCGCTTGGCTTCGTCAATCCGCGCGCGGGGTCGTCGGCCAACCTGATCGTCGCGCTGCTGATCTTCTTCACCTATAACAACCTGGTGCGCCTGTCGGAGGCCAGCGTCAAGCAGGGCAAGCTCGCCTTCGCCATGGGCTGGTGGCCATTGCACCTGACTGCGCTGCTGGTGGTGGTGGGGCTGTTCGCATGGCGCCTGAACGTGAACCACCGTTATCATCCGCTGGTCCTGATCAGCGCCTTCAAGCGCCGCCGCCATCTGAAGAAATCGCCGGTCGCCAAGCGCGAGGAGGCGCGCGCGGAATGAAAATCCTCCAACGCTATTTCGCCGTCAATATTTTCCAGGCGGTGGCCTTCGTGCTGGCCGCCTTCCTGGCCCTGGTCGCCTTCATGGACCTGACCAGCATCCTGCCGTCGGTCGGCAAGAACGACTTCGGCATGCAGCACGCCTTGTTGTACGTGCTGCTGCTGGTGCCGGGCAATGTCTATCAGGTGATGCCGGTGGCCGCCCTGATCGGCACCATCTATACGATGGCGCAATTCGCCTCGAGCTCGGAATTCACCATCATGCGCGCCTCGTCGATGTCGACCCGCCAGGCCGCCATGATGCTGTTCAAGATCGGCGCGGTATTCGTCCTGGTCGCCTTCGTGTTCGGCGAACTGATCACGCCGCGCACGGCGCCGATCGCCGAACGCATGCGCCTGACCGCCAAGGGCGGTTCGGTGTCGGCCGAGTTCCGCTCGGGCATGTGGACCAAGGACAGCGTGCACGCGGACGGCGTGCGCGGCAACATCACCGGCTCGCGCTTCTTCAACGTGCGCCGCATCGCGGCCGACGGCCAGCTCGAAGACGTGCGCCTCTACGAGTTCGACAACAATATGCGCATGCGCTCGGTGGTCACGGCGGCGCGCGGCACCTATGGCGGCAACAATACCTGGCGCCTTTCCGATGTCACCGAGACCATGTTCGCCAATAGCCGCGAGCTGCCGGCGCCCGGATCAAAGGTCCCGGCCGGACAGACCATCCAGAGCACCTATGGCCAGGAAACGGCCTCGGTCTCGACCCGCAAGCTCGACAGCTATGTGCTCGTTTCCGAGATCACGCCCAAGATCCTGTCGGTGTCGCGCTCCGACCCCGAACGCATGTCGGCCGCCGAACTCGCCGTGTACACGCGCCACCTGGCCGAGAACCGGCAAGAGACCGAACGCTTCAAGGTCGCGTTCTGGAAGAAGGTCATCGATCCGTTCTCGATCTTCGTGCTGATGGCGCTGGCGCTGCCGTTCGCCTACCTGCACACGCGCAGCGGCGGCGTCAGCCTCAAGATCTTCATCGGCATCATGATCGGGGTGAGCTTCCTGCTCATCAATTCACTGTTCTCGCACCTGGGCGTGCTGACCATCCTGCCGGCCTTCCTGACGGCGGTGGCGCCCAGCCTGCTGTTCCTGCTGATGGCGCTCGGGGCGCTGTGGTGGGTGGAAAGGCACTGATGACGCATTCGACCCAGCGCGGCCTGGTCCTGTTCGCTCACGGCGCGCGCGCCGCCAGCTGGGCGGCGCCGTTCGAGCGCCTGCGCGACGCCACGCAGGCGCAGGCGCCCGATTGCGCGGTGACGCTGGCTTTCCTGGAGCTGATGACGCCGAACCTGCCGGACACGGTGGCGGCGATGGTCGCGCGCGGCATCGGGCACGTCACCGTGGTGCCGGTATTCCTGGGGCAGGGCGGCCACCTGCTGCGCGACCTGCCGGCCCTGTGCGACACCATCCGCGCCGCGCATCCCGGCTTGAACCTGAACGTGGTCGGCGCGATCGGCGAAGACCCGGGTGTGCAACGCGCCATGACCGATTATTGCCTGGCAGCGGTCGGCATTTAATATTTGCCTTGCCGGCTTTATGTTCAAATAATATGTTGGTTTTCCGTCATAAAGCCGCATAATATTTAGCGTCACCCTATCAGGAACAGCTTGCCTGGTGCATGATCGCCTGAAGTCTTCTTCAGGATATCCGCATGAGCATCGAACTCGACTACGCACCGGTCGGCATCGTCGACGACCGCGACACGCTGCTGACCACCCTGCACGACGGCGACATCGCCGCCACCTTGCGCGCCATCGACACCGGTCCGCTGACCGGCGGCCGTTGGGTCATCGACGGCCAGACGCAGCCCGGCCTGTTCCGCATCGCCTACGATCCGGCGCTCGACATGTCGGCGCGGCTGATCGTGGCGAATGCGGCCTTGCTCGAGGAAGGCCGCTCGACCTCGGTGACCGTGCACTACTACGACCACAATCAGCTCGACGCGCGCGGCAATCCCTTGCCCGGCCTCGGCATCGCCGAGACGCTGGTGTATGCGGTGGAGGCGGGACGCACGCAAGACCTGGCCGGCTTCGGCGCCGAGTATGCGGCGGGCGCGAACGGCGCCGCGAGCGATCCGGCCATGACCACGCTGGCCGATGGCCGCCTGGTCGCCGTATGGCAGGCGGGCAGCGCAGGCTTGACGGTCCGGATCGGCGATGCCGTGTCCGGGATCGGCGGCGCCGCGCGCGAGCCGGCGGTGGCGGCGCTCGCGGACGGCGGCTTCGTGCTCGCCTACGGCGTGGATGGCGGCATCGCCTACCGCATCGTGGGCGCCGACGGCGGCATCGGAGAAGCGCACAGGCTTGACACCGGCGCGCATGCGGACGCCGCCATGCCCGACCTGGCGTGTTTGCAGGACGGTTCCTTCGCCCTGGCCTGGCGCGAAGGCGGGCAGGTCGCGGTGCGCCAGTTCGAGCCCGATGGCACGCCGCGCGGCGCCGTCGAGACCTTCGGCGCGCTCGGCACGGCCTACAGTCCCCAGGTCGTGGCGCACGGCGACGGCTATGCCGTGTCCTGGGGCGAGATCGGCGACGGCAACGTCTACCTGGCGCGCGCCGGCGCAGCCCCGGTCGCCGTGAATGGCGACGGCATGGCGGCCAGTGCCGGCACCGGCGCGCCGCTGCCCGGCATGACCGCGCTGGCGGACGGCGGCTTCGTGGTCGCCTGGGACAGCTATGCCAACAACCCCTTCGGCTTCGCCAGCAGCGACATTTTTTTCCAGCGCTACGACGCCGCCGGCCAGCCGGCGGGCGGCATCACCCAGGTCAACACCGACTTCAGCATCGGCGGTCGGTTCGACGCCCAGGTGACGGCGCTCGCCGACGGCGGCTTCGTCGTGGCCTGGCAGGCGGGCGACTTCGATGGCAACGGGATTGTCGGACGCCGCTTCGACGCCCGGGGCGAGGCGCTCGATGCGCGCGAGTTCGCGATCAACGAGCTGCGCCAGGGCGACCAGGCCGGCCCGGCGCTGGGCGCGCTGGCGGACGGCGGCTTCGCCGCGGCCTGGGTCGACGCCCAGGCCGATGGCGCTGGACGGATAGAGACCCGGATCGAGATGCGGGTGCTGGCCGGCGCCGTGCCGGAGGCGCAGGAGCAGCCGCAGGCGCTCAGGCTCGACATCGACGGCGCCGCCGGACAAGCCTACCGGCTGTACGCGGCGGCCTTCGACCGCACGCCCGACCCGGCGGGGCTGGGCTACTGGATCGCCGCGATGGACCGGGGCGTGAGCCTGCAGGCGGTCGCCGCCGGATTCACGGGCAGCCAGGAATTCACCGACCTGTATGGCGCCCACACGAGCGATGCGCAATTCGTCGACCTGCTGTACCAGAACACGCTGCACCGCGCGCCGGATGCGGCGGGACGCCAGTTCTGGGTCGATGCGATGCAGGCGCATCACGCGCCGCGCGAGGAATTGCTGGCGCAGTTCAGCGAGAGCCCGGAAAACCAGGCGCAGGTGATCGGGTCGATCCAGGACGGGATCGCGTTCACGCCGTGGGGCGGATAAGGTTGGGCGTCAGGCCTGGTGTTCGCGTTTGGCGAGCGCCTCGCCCATCATCACCAGCACCGGCCCGTGGCCCGGCTCCAGGCCGCGCGCAAGGTCGGTGAGCGTCAGGCGCAGGATGCGCTCGTCGGCGCGGCTGCAGTTTTCCACCACCACCACCGGCAGGTCGGGACGCCGGCCCTCGGCCAGCAGGCGCTCGGCGGTGGCGGCGGCTTCGCGCCCGCCCATGTACTGGACCAGGGTGTCGGTTTCGGGCAATGCAGGATGATCGGGTTCGTCCGGCGCCGTGCTCGAGGTGAAGAAGGCGACGCTGCGCGCCAGGCCGCGCTTGGTCAAAGGCTGCTTGGTCGCTGCAGCCGCGGCGACGGCGGTGGTGATGCCGGGGACGACCTCGACCTCGATGCCTTCAAGCTCCAGCGCGCGCAATTCCTCGTCGGCGCGCCCGAACAGCATCGGATCGCCACCCTTCAAGCGCACCACCAGCGCATGTTTTTTCGCGCACTCGACCAGTTGTTCGTTGATCAGGGTCTGCGCCGTCGAGCGCTGGCCGGAGCGCTTGCCGACCGAGATCTTTTCTGCGCGTGCGCACAACGCCAGCATCTCGGGCGTGACGAGGGCGTCGTACAGCACCACGTCGGCCTCGGCCAGCAGGCGCGCGCCGCGCACCGTGATGAGGTCAGCCGCGCCGGGACCGGCTCCCACGAGATATACCTTGCCCAGCGCCGCCATACAGTCCTCTTGTAACGATTACTCTTCGATGCGGATCATACCCGCTGCGACGGTCTGGTGGGTGACTTCGTCGATCAGGATGAAGGCGCCGGTGGCGCGGATGTCGGCATAGGCGTCGGCCGCCAGCGGCTGCTGGACCGTCAGCTGCACGCGCGCGATGTCGTTCAGCTTCAGGCCTTCGGCCGGATGACGCTGTTGCGTGTTCACGTCCAGGATGGTGTCCAGGCGCGCCACCTTGGCCGCGGTCTGGCGGGTGCCGTGCTTGATCCAGTATTTGCGGCGCAGGTCGAGCGGCTCGTCGGCCATCCAGCACACGTCGGCCGTCACTTGCTTGAGCAGGGTCGCCGGCTGCTCGCTGCCGGCCAGCATGTCGCCGCGCGAGACGTCCACGTATTCGTTCAGCACCAGGGTCACCGACTGGCCGGCCACGGCCGACTCCAGCGAACCGTCGAAGGTGACGATCTCTTTCACCGTCGCGCTCTGGTTCGAGGGCTGGACCACCAGCCTGTCGCCGACCTTGACCACGCCCGATTCGATGCGGCCCATATAGCCGCGGAAGTCGTTCGCCTCGTGGCCGTTGTGACGCGCCACCAGCTGCACCGGGAAGCGCAGTGGCGCGGCGTGCGACTGGTCATAGACCGACAACGATTCGAGCAGCTCGATCAGGGTCGGGCCTTCGTACCAGGCCAGCTTGTCCGAACGGTCCACGACGTTGTCGCCGGCCAGCGCCGACAGCGGGATCGCGGTGATGTCCTTCAGGCCCAGCGAAGCGGCGAATTTCTCGTATTCGGCAACGATGCGCTCGTAGACGCCGCGATCGTAGTCGACCAGGTCCATCTTGTTGACGGCCACCACCACGTGCTCGATCTGCAGCAGCTTGGCGATGGTCGAATGGCGCTTGGTCTGCGTCAGCAGCTGGACGCTGCCGTCGTCGCCCAGCTTCACCTTCGACACGTCGATCAGGATGATGACGGCGTCGGCGGTCGAGGCGCCGGTGACCATGTTGCGGGTGTACTGCTCGTGGCCCGGGGTGTCGGCGATGATGAACTTGCGCTTGGGCGTGGCGAAATAACGGTAGGCCACGTCGATCGTGATGCCCTGTTCGCGCTCGGCTTCGAGGCCGTCGGTCAGCAGCGACAGGTCGATGGTGTCGCCCACGGTGCGCTTGTGCTTGGCGCGCGAGACGGCGGCCAGCTGGTCGGCGAAGATGCCCTTGCTGTCGTACAGCAGGCGGCCGATCAGGGTGCTCTTGCCGTCGTCCACCGAGCCGGCGGTGATGAAGCGCAGCAGGGTCGAACCGGCTTGTTGCTTGAGTTGTTCAGTCATGGCGTTCATCAGAAGTATCCTGCTTTCTTGCGTTTCTCCATCGAGGCTTCGGAAGTCTGGTCGTCCATCCGGGTCGCGCCGCGTTCCGTCACTTCGGTGACGGCGGTCTCGGCGATGATGCCGGCCACCGTATCCGCACTTGATGCCACCGGGCAGGTGCAGGAGATGTCGCCGACGGTCCGGAAGCGCACGGTGCGGTTTTCGACGGTTTCGCCTTCGCGCGCCGGGGTGAGCGGGGTCAGCGGCACCAGCAGGCCGTTGCGCGGGATGACGTCGCGCTGGTGGGCGAAATAAATCG
Organism: Massilia timonae; assembly: GCF_001866515.1. Taxonomy (NCBI): domain Bacteria; kingdom Pseudomonadati; phylum Pseudomonadota; class Betaproteobacteria; order Burkholderiales; family Oxalobacteraceae; genus Massilia; species Massilia timonae. The sequence goes on along the minus strand of NZ_JRYB01000001.1, from coordinate 5,773,656 downwards.
ACGGCAGCGCCAGCTGTTCGCGGGCGATGTACTGCCACACGTCCAGCTCGGTCCAGTTCGAGATCGGGAACACGCGCATGTTCTCGCCCGGGTGCACGCGGGTGTTATACAGGTCCCACAGCTCGGGGCGCTGGGCTTTCGGGTCCCACTGGCCGAACTCGTCGCGGAACGAGAAGATGCGTTCCTTGGCGCGCGCTTTTTCTTCGTCGCGGCGGGCGCCGCCGATGCAGGCGTCGAAGCCGTGCTCGGCGATGGTCTCCAGCAGCGTGACCGCCTGGGCCGCGTTGCGCGAATCCGTCTGCGGATTGCGCAGGCGCACGGTGCCGCGCTTGATCGAGTCTTCGACGCTGCCGACGATCAGGCGTTCGCCCAGTTCAGCCGCACGCGCGTCGCGGAAGGCGATCACTTCGTCGAAGTTGTGGCCGGTGTCGATGTGCACCAGCGGGAAGGGGAATTTGCCCGGGCGGAAAGCCTTCTCGGCCAGGCGCAGCAGGACCACCGAGTCCTTGCCGCCCGAGAACAGCAGGGCAGGGTTGCTGCATTCGGCCGCCACTTCGCGCAGGATGTGGATCGCTTCCGATTCCAGCGCGTCCAGGTGGGCGGCGTTCACGTCGCTCAGTATTACGTTGTCGCTGATAGTTGTCATTGCTGTGCCTGTTCTTTTCTCGGTCGTGGCTCAAGCAGCCACGGATTTGATGCGAATAAGTTTGCCGTCCACCACGTGCAAGCCGCATTCCTTCGATTCCGGGTTTTCCCACCACCAGCGTCCGGCGCGCACGTCCTCGCCCGGCTGGATGGCTCGGGTGCAGGGCTCGCAGCCGATCGACGGATAGCCGCGCTCGTGCAGGGCGTTGTAGGGCACGTCGTTGCTGCGCAGGTAGTCCCAGACGTTCTGCTCGCTCCAGTCGGCCAGCGGATTGAACTTCTGCATGCCGTGCGCAGCATCGTCTTCCTGCACCGCCAGCTCGGCGCGCGTGCTCGACTGGGCGCGGCGCTGGCCGGTGATCCAGGCGCGCTTGCCGGCCAGGGCGCGGCCCAGCGGCTCGACCTTGCGGATGCGGCAGCATTCCTTGCGCATCTCGACGCTGTCGTAGAAGGCGTTCAGGCCGTGGTCCGCGACGTAGCGCTCCACCGCCTCGGGTTGCGGGCGGTACAGGGCGATATCGTAGTCGTACGCTTCCTTGACGCGCTCGACCATCGACAGCGTCTCGGCATGCAGGCGGCCGGTCTCGAGCGAGAAGATCGCGATCGGCAATTTCGCTTTCAGGATCAGGTCGGTCAGCACCATGTCTTCGGCCGCCAGGCTCGATGCGAACACGGCCGGCGTGAAGTCGCGGGCAATACGGGTCAGTATCGCGTGGGTTTCTTCCACGCGATGATGCAGGTCGCTCATGCTGGAAGCTCCTAGATGCCGGCGCCGACGTCGCGGTGCTCCGCCGGGGTATCGCGAGGGACCCGGCGGAACAGCGGGATCGGATTGTCGACCGTCGCCTGGTAGGTTTCCGAAAACACCGACAGGCCCTTGAGCGCGTCGTGGATGCTGCGGTCTTGCCGGGTGGCGTAGGCGTCGAAGCCGCAGCGCGCCATCTGGAACAGCTGGTCGCGCAGCACGTCGCCGATCGCGCGCAATTCGCCGGTCCAGCCCAGGCGCTTGCGCAGGTTGTAGGCGATCGAATAGCCGCGGCCATCGGTAAATTTCGGGAAGTCGATGGCGATCACCTGGAAGCGCTGCAGGTCGTCCTTCAGCACGGCCGCGCTTTCGTCAGGCGCCAGCCACACGCCCAGTTGTGCACGCTGTGCGAGCGCTTCACGCTGGGCTTGCCACACGGTCAGCGGCACGATGATCTTGCCGGCCGGGACGTCGACGCTGTCGGCGGTTTGTCCCTCGTCGAGCTTCAGTACGCTCCAGTCGTCATCGACCACTTCGCGACCCTTGATGATCTGTGGGTGTCGGTCAAGCATAGTGGTCCTCTCCAACCAGTTCGCCCGCCGCGATCGGCGTGGCATAGACGTGTTCCTTGAATGGGGCGATCCCCAGGCGTTGCACGGTGTCGACGAAGCGCTCACCCTCGACGCGACAGCGGACATAGACTTCAAGCAGGCGTCCGATGACTTCAGGCATCTGCACCGCCGAGAACGACGGGCCGATGATCTTGCCGATGGCGGACTCGTTGCCCTGGGCCCCGCCGATCGACACCTGGTACCACTCGCTGCCGTCCTTGTCGACGCCCAGCACGCCGATATTGCCGACGTGGTGGTGGCCGCAGGCGTTGATGCAGCCCGAGATGTTCAGTTCGATGTCGCCGATATCGTGCTGGAAGTCCAGGTCGTCGAAGCGCTCGGCGATGGCGGCGGCGATCGGGATCGATTTCGCGTTCGCCAGCGAGCAATAGTCGCCGCCGGGGCAGGCGATGATGTCGGTCAGCAGGCCGATGTTCGGCGTGGCCATGCCTTTCGACTTGGCCAGCTGCCAGACCTCGAACAGCTTGCTTTGCTCGACGTCGGCCAGCACCAGGTTCTGCTCGTGGGTCACGCGCACCTGGCCGAAGCTGAAGCGGTCGGCCAGTTCGGCCACGAAGTCCATCTGCTCGGCAGTGGCGTCGCCTGGCGGCACGCCGGTCTTTTTGAGCGACAGCACGACGGCGGCATAGCCCGGCACCTTGTGCGGCTTGACGTTGCGGTTGAGCCAATTAGCGAAGGCGCGGTTATCAGGTTGCGATGCAGCGACGTCGCTATCCGCCAGCTCGCGGTAGGCGTGCGGCTGGAACCACTTGGCCACGCGGTCGAATTCTTCCTGGGTCAGGGTTTCGGGGCCATCCTTGAGGTCGGCCCATTCTTCCTCGACCTGGCGCGTGAATTCCTCGACGCCGAGGGCCTTGAGCAGGATCTTGATGCGGGCCTTGTACTTGTTGTCGCGGCGGCCGTGGGTGTTATACACGCGCATCACGGCTTCGGTATAGGTCAGCAGGTGCTGCCACGGCAGGAATTCGCGGATCACGCTGCCCAGGATCGGGGTGCGGCCCATGCCGCCGCCGGCCATGAACTTGAAGCCGACTTCGCCGGATTCGCTGCGCACGACGGTCAGGCCGATGTCGTGCACGGCGATCGCGGCGCGGTCTTCCAGGGCGCCGTTGATGGCGACCTTGAACTTGCGCGGCAAGGCCAGGAATTCGGGGTGGAAGGTGCTCCACTGGCGCAGGATCTCGGCGAACGGACGCGGATCGATGATCTCGTCGGCCGCCACACCGGCGTACTCGTCAGTGGTAATGTTGCGGATGCAATTGCCCGAGGTTTGGATCGCGTGCATTTCGACCGAGGCCAGGTCGGTCAGGATGTCCGGCGTCTGCTCCAGCTCGATCCAGTTGTACTGGATGTTCTGGCGGGTGGTGAAGTGGCCATAGCCGCGGTCGTACTTGCGGGCGATATGGGCGAACATGCGCACCTGGTCCGCCGACAGCAGACCGTACGGCACGGCCACGCGCAGCATGTAGGCGTGGCGCTGCATGTACAGGCCATTCTGCAGGCGCAGGGGCAGGAATTCTTCTTCCAGCAGCTCGCCGGAGAGGCGCCGGGCGACCTGGTCGCGATACTGTGCGATGCGCTCGCGCACGATGAGGTGGTCGTAATGGTCGTAGCGGTACATTAGCGGGGTCCGTATGGAGAGGCGGATGGTGTTCGCCCATTAAATAATGTCCCGATGATACGGAGCTAAGCTTATATTCCAAACTACGGATAATTTATTTGCTTATATACGTAACCCGAATAAGCATCTTAGAATGTCGTTCGCAGCAGCCTGATGTCCTTTACACAACAATAATTATCAAATGAATCTCCACCAACTGCGCTTCGTGCGCGAGGCCGTACGCCAGAACTACAATCTGACCGATGCCGCCAAGGCATTGTTCACCTCCCAGCCCGGAGTCTCGAAAGCCATCATCGAGCTGGAAGAAGAGCTGGGCGTCGACATCTTCACCCGCCATGGCAAGCGCATCCGCGGCCTGACCGAGCCGGGACGGCTGGTGCTGCAATCGGTCGAGCTGATCATGCAGGAGATCGACAGCCTGAAACGCATCGGCAAGGAGTACGCCGCCCACGACAGCGGCAGCTTCACCATCGCCACCACCCATACCCAGGCGCGCTACATGCTGCCGAAGGTGGTGCAGGGCTTCATGCAGAAGTATCCGAAGGTGCGCCTGTCGCTGCTGCAGGGCAATCCGAAGCAGATCGCCGACATGGTCAAGAACGACCAGGCCGACCTGGCCATCGCCACCGAATCGATCACCGCCGTCGATGGCCTGATCACCTTGCCCGCCTACCAGTGGGAACACGTGGTGGTGGCGCCGCCGGACCACCCGCTGTTCAAGTCGCGCGCCATTTCGCTCGAAGAAATCGCCAGCTACCCCGTGATCACGTATGATGCCGCCTTCGCCGGCCGCAGCAAGATCGACCACGCCTTCGGCCTGCGCAACCTGAAGCCGGATGTGCTGCTGGAAGCGATCGACGCCGATGTGATCAAGACCTATGTCGAGCTGGGCATGGGCGTCGGGATCATCGCCGGCATGGCCTTCGACCCCGAGCGCGACCGCAACCTGCGCGCGCTGCCGGTTGGTCACCTGTTCGGCATGAATACTTCGCGCGTGGCGATCAAGCAGGGCGCCTACCTGCGCAGCTATATCTATACCTTCATCGAGCTCTTGACGCCGACGCTCAACCGCAAGATGGTCGAGTCGGCGATGCGCGGTGGGGAAAACTACGAACTGTGATGGAATGACGATGGACAATAATTGTGCCGTAAACCCGGTGATTGCCTACTACGACGGCATTGCCGCCCACTACGACAACGCTAGCGCCGAGTATTCGGAAGAGCAGCTGGAAGACCTGGACGAGGCGCGCGAGCAGCTCGCCACCCTGCTGGCCGGCCACCGCATCCTGGAACTGGGTTGCGGCACCGGCGCCTGGACCGAGGTGCTGGCCGAGAGCGCCGACTTTGTCCTCGCAACCGACGCCAGCGCAGCCATGCTCGACCTCGCGCGCATGCATGGCGAAGACCTGGACAATGTCGACTACCGCTTGGTCGACGCACTGGCGCTGCCGGACGATCTCGGCAGCGGCGACGACAAGTTCAGCGCCGTGTTCATGGCCGGCCTGTGGTCGCGCCTGACGCGCGACCAGCAGGAAGCGCTGCTGCTGTCGCTCAAGAAGCGCCTGGGCAAGGACGTGCTGCTGGTGGTTTTCGACGACGCCTATGTCGAAACCGAGAGCGCCACCATCGCCCGCACCGACCTGCAGGGCAATACGCACGAATTCCAGCTCGACGCCGACGGCAACCGCCACGAGCTGGTCAAGAACTACCCGACCGACAGCTATCTGCGCAAGCGCCTGGACAAGGTCGGCCGCGAGATCAAGATCGCGCGCTGGGAATTCTACTGGGTGCTGACCTGCCGCCTGAAGTGATGGATCGGGAAGCACCGCAGGACCTGCACATCTGGGTCGACGCCGACGCCTGTCCGGGCGTCGTCAAGGACATCCTGTTCCGGGTGGCCGAGCGCCTGCAGCTGAACGTCACGCTGGTGGCGAACCAGCTGATCCGGGTGCCGGGCTCGCGCTTCATCCGCGCACTGCAGGTGCCGGCCGGGCCCGACGTGGCCGATGCCGAGATCGTCGCGCGGGTGAACGCCGGCGACATCGTCGTGACCGGCGACATTCCGCTGGCGGCGCTGGTGCTGGACAAGGGCGGCCTGCCGCTCAACCCGCGCGGCGAGTGGTATACCAAGGACACGATCGCCCAGCAATTGACGATGCGCGCCTTCATGGAAGAGTTGCGCGGCAGCGGCGTCGACACCGGCGGGCCGGCCGCCTTCAGCCAGGCCGACCGCCAGAACTTTGCGAATGCGCTGGACCGCCAGCTGGCGCGTTCCAGGTCGCGCGCACCGGATCGCCAGACCGGCGCCTAGCGTCGGATGGCAATACATATTGACCCGCGCACGATGCTGTTGTGTCGTTGATAATAATGTTGTTCTTGTTATAATGGGCCAAGGGTGCGCGCTCCATTGCGGAGTGTGGCAGGATGCGCGATGGTCGGGCCGCCACGCGTAACAGTTCACGCCCATGTCAACCGGACGCAAGCGTGAACGTTGAGAGCTTGCCATGCACGCCAACGTCACACGCACTCGCCGCATCGAACCACTGTCAGCATTCCCGAAGGTGACCGCATGACGCGCGCCCGCTACGGACTGCGTTCGCCCGATAGCCCCGATGGCCGCAGCGGCGCCAGCCTGCTGATCGAGCGTATGTACGCCTGGCGCGGCTACCAGGCAGCAAGGCTCGACGCCGACGACCCGTACCGCATCACCCTGACCGCGTCCGACCGGGACGAGGTGGTGGGCACCCTGACCATCGGGATCGATGCCGGTCACGGGCTGATGGCCGACCATATGTACAAGCAGGAACTGGATGCTTTCCGGCGCGACGGCGCGCGCCTGGCCGAGGTCACCAAGCTGGCGTTCGACCATTCGGTCCAGTCCAAGCATGCGCTGGCCAGCGTGTTCCACCTGGCCTTCATCTACGCCCGCGAGATGCACGGCTGCACCGACGCCGTCATCGAAGTCAATCCGCGCCACCGCCGCTTCTACCAGCGGATGCTCGGGTTCCGCCAGGTGGGGGACCTCAGGACGAACCCACGCGTGAACGCGCCTTCTTACCTGCTGCACGTCAGCCTGGCCTATGTGGCGCAACAGGTCGAGGCGGTAGGCGGCGCGTTCAGCCGGGGCGTCGTGACCGGAGAGCGCTCCTTTTATCCCTATTTCTTTTCGCCTGAGGAAGAACACGGCATTGCGACTCGCCTGCTGCAGGCCGAGGCGACGGACCGGTAAATGGTGATGTCCGCATAAATCATGCAAAGTTTTCCCATGCGGGTAGGGGTTACCCGACGACGTGGTCCAATCAGCGCACCAGCCATTCATTCAGCATGTTTGCAAGAACCGGTGAAAAGGCTTCGAGACGATTGTCTTGAGGATTCAGTAAGTCAGCGACGACCAGCTTGATAAGTTCTTCGTCGTCCAGCTCATCGGATGGATTGACTCCACTTTTCCATAGCAGGGCGTCGCACAGGCGTTTGCGTTTTTCTACTAACGCCTTATTGGCCGATTCGCAATCGCCCAGGTTCAGGACGCGGATGGTCTCGCTGGCCCTGTCGGTCAAGCCCTCGATCCGGCCGCTGAGCTTGAATCGAAATTCTGACTCGCATTCGATCATGAACGGCGTCAAAGGCAAGTGCTGGGCACGATGCGCTGCATCGCAGTGATTCACACCTCTGCAGCTTGCGATGATGTTGCTGAAATCGACAGTTCGTCCACCGGCGAGATGCTGCGCTTCAACATGTTCATTCGTCGTGTCCTCCGATCTGCCTGAAACGACATCGCAACAATAGCCGCATAGGTAGAACTGCTCGGCGGCGCACGCACGGCGGATGGCGTCGCGTTCGACGTGACTCAGGTCGCCGTACTTCCCATTCGGATTTTTACGTTTCCAGCTTGTCAGTTGCGGTGGCTCTGCACCTTTATCAATCTTTCGCAACGCGCATCTCCTGCTTGCGAAGCAGCACTCTTGCCCTTGCTAAATCCAGATGTTGAGGCGGAAGTTCCGATTCGAGCGTGCCGATTACCTGTCTGGCTTCCTCCAATCGATTGTCCTGAATAAGGTCAAGGAGGTCGTTCAGCCGTGTTGCCACAGAAGCGTTACGGATGTGCGTATCCATCACTTCAAGCAGAACCGTGTTCGCATCCTGCCCATATAGAGACGGCACGCGTGTGAGATGCCCGTCATCCAAAGCATAGACAAGAACATCCTTACTGTCACTGATGACCAACGGCGAGTGGGTGGACAGCACAAACTGACAGTTGGGGAAGGTCGTCGTCAGGCGAGCGATGATGTCGCGAGCCCAGCGCGGATGCAAGTGCATATCGACTTCATCGATCAATATCAGTCCACGGCCCTTCAGCGGATCCGGCAGGTCGGGATTCATCATTGCGAGACGTCTTGCAATGTCGCCCACCAAGGCCATCAACGACTTTTCTCCCTGCGACAGTTGCGAAACGTTGAGGGATTGCTCACCCTTGTCAATTGACATGTACAGCTTCGGTTTCCTGCGCACTCTTAGATTGCCAAACCCTGGCATGAAAGCTGCAATGGCCGTTCGCACCGCACTTAGCTGCCGATCCCTGGACGCATCTTCCAACTTCTGCAATGCTGCCCGCAATTCAGGTCGAGCTCCAAATATCAGGTCAATTTGATCGAGCTTCTCTGGAGGAATGCTTTGCTCGTTTTCACTGTCTTCCCGCTCTCGAAACCATTCAAAAAAACGACGAAAATCGACGCCCTGGTTGAGCGAATTGTCATAGCCATCAAGTTGTTGGAAGGTGTGCTTTTCACGAATCTTGAGTGGAATATCCAAGACTACACGTTCTACGGGGTAGAATGCAATCAAGGGTAGGTTGGACTGATCGTAGATCGTCAGGGCAGTTCGATAGACGTCGGCTAGGTGGACGACCTGCGATAATTGAGATGAATGCTCGCCCTTGCGTCCCGCGCGGGTTTTGACGAGTGTCCATTCGAACCGGTCAGTTTCGTCCGTGGTAGAGATCTTGATAGCAGCGGAATTGGCGCCATTCCTGATCTGTTCTTCCAAAATACTGTTTCCGGTACTTTTCCCGCTGCGCAAGCGGCCTACGAACCAGCTCAGCGACGTAGCGAGGGACTTCAATACGGTCGTCTTTCCCGCACCGTTGTCTCCAATGAGAACAGTTACATTAGATCGAACGTCGGCAGTCGGTGCGAGCGGCATCGATAGAGAGCGAAATGGTCCAATATTTTCCAGCTCTAACTGCTCAATTCTCATACTTGTCCTGTCTTATCAACCTGCCGTTGCCATTAACGCAGGTGCTCTACTGCGATCTGGCTCGAGTTTAATCCGTACGCTTCGGATCAGTACCCGAATCATACCGCTTTAGGGGGTGTGAATGCTGGAAGCAGCAGGTACTGGCGACAGGACAAGGCGTGATTGCGTTGCGTCGGCAATAGAAAACGCCGGCTGAGCCGGCGTTAAATGTCCCCGCGGATGCAAGGACCTGGAGGATACCGTCGCGAATCGCCGTTGGCAGTACGCGCAGCGATCCGTGATTAGAACGAGTGACGCAGGCCGACGGTGAACACCGACGGATCGGCGCCCAGCGCGGTGGCTGGCGGGGTCACGTTGTTCGACGAGGCGTTGATGCCGAACACGCCGCGGCTGTTGTTGCGCAGCTGGGCGTAGGTGGTGTAGATGTTGGTGCGCTTCGACAGCGAGTAGGTGTACGACACCGACACGGTGTTGCCCTTGGCATCGGTGTTGTCCAGCTTCTGTTGCTGGAAGTTCAGGAAGAACTTGTTCGCGCCGACGGCGTACGAAGCGCCGATGTTGGCGTTGGTGTATTCCGGGTTGACAGCGTTGCCGGCGCCTTCCAGCTCGGCCTTCATCCAGTTGCCCTTGATTTCAAACGCGCCGAAGTTGTAGCCGGCGCCGAACGCCATTTCCTTGTCGTCGCCTTCGGTCAGGCGCTCGATGGTGTGGTAGCCGGCGCCCAGGTACAGGCCGCCGTTCTTGTATTCCAGCGATGCGCCCAGCAGGTCGCCCGATGGGTCGACGGTCGTTTCGCCGGTCGAGTAGGCGGCGTTGACGACGAAGCCCGACAGCGAGTTCGATTTGTAGTTGACCGAGTTCGCCAGGCGACGGGTCAGGCGGCTGGTGCCGAAGGCCGACAGGTTCGAGCCGTACAGGCCCTGGCCGTTGATGTCCGATGCGGCGGCGACGGCGGCGATCGGCGAGTATTCGCGACCGACGGTCAGGGTGCCGAACTCGCCTTGCAGGCCGACCACGGCGCGGCGGCCGAAGGTCTGCGAGTCGGTGGCGCCGGTGTCGAGCGACACGCCGGCTTCGATGTTGAACAGGGCTTTCAGGCCATTGCCGAGATCTTCGGTACCGCGGAAGCCCAGGCGGCTGCTCGACTGGTTGCCCGAGCTGACGGTGGTACGGCGGTCTTGGCCCGGCGCATCGGTGTCTTCCAGGGCGATGGCCGCGTCCATCACGCCGTAGATCTGGACGTTGGTCTGGGCTTGGGCGAACAGTGGCAGGGACGACAGCACAGCGGCGGCCAGGAACTTATACTTCATGAAGATCTCCAGTTTGGTTTCGACAAGATGTTGAGTTATCAATCAACTCAGATCGACAGCGATCTTATCGAGCCAATATGTCGAGTTCATGACATCCTGACTATGTTGTTTTTACGCAATAACCGAATAATATTCTTTACTTTCGGCATCCGTAGAACGTGTCAGACGACGTGTCCGCTCAGCGGCAGCACGATGTCGATGCGGGTGCCGGGCGGTTCGTCGCCGGCGATGGTGATGTCGCCGTGCATGGCCCAGACCCGCTCGCGCATGCCGACCAGGCCCAGCGACTGGGCCTTTTCCATGTCCTCGGCGCGGATGCCGCGGCCGTCGTCCTGGATCGTCACCAGCAGCTCGCCATTGGTGCGATACAGATTGAGCAGCACGTTTTGCGCCCCCGCATGGCGCGCGATATTGGTCAGCGCTTCTTGCACGATGCGAAACACGGCCGTGCTGGCGGCGTCGTCCAGGCGCAGCTCGGCCTCGTCGGCCAGCAGCGTGCAGGCGATGCCGTGGCGCTCGACGAATTCGTCGCGCAAGCCCTGCAGCGCGAAATACAGGCCGCCTTCGTCGAGCGCGCGCGGACGCAGGTTGGTGGCGATGCGGCGCAGCGAAGTGATGGCGGTGAGCAGGTTGTTTTCCATGCCGGCGATCAGGCGCACGCTGGCGTCGGGCAGGTGGTCGACCCGCGTCAGCAGGGTCAGGTCCATGCGCAGCGAGGCCAGCAGCTGGCCCAGGTCGTCGTGCAGTTCGCGCGCGATGTGGGTGCGTTCTTCTTCGCGGATGCTCTGCAGGGCCGATGACAGCTGGCGCAGCTGGTCGTGCGAGCGCGCCAGCTTTTGCTGCACCAGGTGGCGCTCGGAGACGTCGCGCAGGATCACCGTGAACACGGGGCGGCCCTCGTGTTCCACGCCCGAGATCGAGCCCTCGACGGGAAACAGCTGGCCGCCGGCGCGGATGCCGGTGACGGCGTAGTCGGTGGCGCGCCGTCCGGCACGCCCGCCGCCGGCCGGGAAATAGTCGAGCGGGGTGTGCGCCTCTGGCGAGGGCGGCTGGATGAAGCGCGACAGCCGGGCTCCCTGCATCGCGCTCACGCTGGAATTGAACATCTGGGCCGCGGCCGGGTTGGCCAGCAGGATGGTGGCGTGCTCGTCGACCGACAGGATGGCGTCGCTGGCGCTGTGGACGATGCGGCGACTGTCGACGCTGCGCGCGGCGCGCTGCGGACTGCGGGCCCGGCGCAGGGCGGCCGCCATATTGCCGGCGCAATAGCCGCCCAGGAAGCCGGCCACCAGCACGGCCGGACCGGTGCGGCGACTGCGTGTCCTGCGCTGAGGTCTCATGCGGGAAAGATAGTTAGCGAAGACGGCCGCGGACGCGGGCCGGGATCTCTACATTACGCGCAAGAGCAGGGCGGGGCGTTGAGGGCAGACAAGGCGCCGGAGCGCCTCGGCGATCACATCTGCTTGAACAGGTGCAGGAAGCTGCGGCTGACCTCGAGCTTTTCCGGGCGGCCCTTGACCAGCACAAGGTGACGGCCGCGGATGTCGCGCGTCACGCCCTCGATCGCGTTCACGTTGACGAGCGTTGCGCGGTGGATCTGCCAGAACAGCGAAGGGTCGAGCTCTTCGGCCAGGTCGCGCACCGGCTTGCGGATCAGCGCCTCGAAGCTGCTCGTCTGCACGGCCGTGTATTTCTCGTCCGAACGGAAGAACAGGATGTCCTCGACCGGGATCATGCGCAAGTCCTGGCCGATGCTGGCCTGGATCCATTGCAGGTGCTTTTGCTTCGGCGCGGCGATCTTCTCGGCCAGCTGGCTCAGCATGGCCGACACGCTGTCGTTGACGCTGCCTGCGGCCTGCGGTTTTTCCAGGCGTTCCTTGAGGCGGTCGACCGTGATCTTCAGGCGATCCGGCTCGGTCGGCTTGAGCACGTAGTCGATCGCGCCGCGCTCGAAGGCTTCCACCGCGTACTGGTCGTAGGCGGTGACGAACACGATCTGGCTGGCGTCGCCGATCTCGCGCGCCGCTTCCATGCCGGTCTTGCCCGGCATGCGGATGTCGAGGAAGGTCAGGTCGGGCCTCAGTTCGCCGACCAGCTGCACGGCTTCTTCGCCATTCTTCGCTTCGCCGACGATCTGCAGTTCGGGCCAGGCTTCCTGCAGGCGCATGCGCAGCTGGTCGCGCATCAGTCTTTCGTCATCGGCAATAATCGCGGTAGGCATGGTGGGTCTCTTCTCAGGTTTATTATGCAATGATTATTCAATGAAACCGGGCGTCAGGCAAGCCGGGCGGCCGACTGGCGGTTTCAAGCTTGTTTCGACAACTGATAAGGCACTTCGATCGTCGCGATCACGCCGCTCGGGCTGTTGGCGCCGATGTGCAGGCGGGCGCTGTCGCCGTGCAGCAGCTTGAGACGGTCGCGGATCGTCTGCAGGCCCAGGCCGGTGCCGTCGCTCGGCACCACGCCGAAACCCACGCCGTCGTCGGTCACGGTCACGCGCAGCTTGCTGTCGGCCACCTCGGCCACGATCCGGAGGGTGCCGCCTTCGGGCTTGCATTCCAGGCCGTGCTTGATCGCGTTCTCGACCATCGATTGCAGCATCATCGGTGGGAAGGCCGCGCTGCGCAGGCCGTCCGGGATCTGCAGGTCGACCGTCAGGCGTTCTTCCATCCGCATCTTGAGCAGGGCCAGGTAGGCGCTGACCATGTCGACCTCGCGTCCGAGGCCGGTGAGCACGGCGTTGTCGCGCATCTGCGGCAGCACCGCGCGCAGGTACTGGATCAGGCTGCGCTGCATGGCCGAAGCGCGCGGCGGGTCGACCCGGATCAGGTGCTCGACCGAGGCCAGCGTGTTGAACAGGAAATGCGGTTCGACCTGGGCCTGCATCATCTGCATCTTGGTTTCCGACAGCTGGCGCTGCATGGCTTCGCGCTCGGCGGCGGCGTTGGCGACCTGGGCCACGGCATCGGCGCGCTTCTTGCCGCCCACCAGGGCCTTGGTGCCGAACAGGGCGAGCAGGAGCAGCAGCACGAAGTTCATGAACCAGGTCGAGGCCTGCTTGTGGTAGCGCGACACCTTCTGCTCGGCGGCGTCCTCGACCGCCGCTTCGATGGCGTTGGAAAGTTCTTCGCCGATCTGCGGCGGCAGCTCGATGTGGACCGAATCGTCGCCAGGGTGGATATTGACGCCGCCGGCGCCGATGGCGGGCGGCTTGGGCGGCAGCTGCGGACGGGGCGCCTCGGGCGCATCCGGGTCGGCCGGGTCCGCCGGCGCCGCCGGCTCGGCAGGGTCCGCCGGCTCGGCCGCGCCGCTGCGCGCACGGGTGCGCGGATTGAAGCGGATGCCGCTTTCGTCGATCAGGATGCTGGCTTCGCTGCGCCGCCCCGCCTCGCGCTCGGCGCGCGCGATTTCTTCCTGGGCCGGGCCGTTGAACAATTCTTCTTGCAGGATGCCGGCGGCGGTCAGGGTCAGGCAGGCGAACAGAAGGAATTTCCACCACGAGAGCTGGGTAACCCAGGTCGCCACCGCGTCGAAGGCCCGGTAGAGCCACGACAGGATGCCCGTCAAATACTGTTGTGTCGAACTGCGTGCTTGCATGGTCGTCAATCTTGTCTGCCCATCGCCGGGGTGGCCGCCGATGGAGCGTTGGAATGATGCAACTTTAACGCGCCGGGCGCGTCAGGGCCAGCCCCCTGCGACAGCCTGCAGGATTCGGGGAATGGACGGTGCGCATGCGCAGCAAATGATCGAACTCAACAGCTATTAATTAGAAACATTGCAAGGTAAGATGTTCCTCTCCGATGGCCGGGCCTTTTGGCTACGTTCTGGGACCAATCACAACCGACGATGAAAGGGTGTGCTAGATGTCCGCTATTCCCCACAAATTCCGCCTCGTGACCCGCAGCGACTTCGACGGTCTCGTGTGCGCCGTGCTGCTCAGGCATCTCGACCTGATCGACGACATCCTGTTCGTCCATCCCAAGGACATGCAGGACGGCAAAATCGTGATCACCGCCCGCGACATCACGACCAACCTGCCTTACGTCGCCGGCGCCCACCTGGTGTTCGACCACCACCTGTCGGAAACCATCCGCAATACCGGCCGCCGTGAGAACCACATCATCCACCCCGACGCGCCGTCGGCGGCGCGCGTGGTGTATGACCACTATGGCGGCGCGCGCACCTTCCCGGCCGCCTGGAACACCATGATGGCGGCGGTCGACAAGGGCGACTCGGCGCGCTTCACGCGCGAGGAGGTGCTCGATCCGCAAGGCTGGGACCTGCTGAACTTCCTGATGGATGCGCGCACCGGCCTCGGACGCTTCCACGATTTCCGCATCTCCAACTACCAGCTCATGATGGACCTGATCGGCCACTGCGCCACCCAGGACATCGAACAATTGATGGCGCTGCCGGACGTCGTCGAACGCAGCACCCTGTACCACGAGCACAGCGCGCGCTGCAAGGAACAGATCCGGCGCTGCGCCAGGGTCGAAGGCAACCTGGTGGTGCTCGACCTGCGGGGCGAATCCGTGATCTACGCCGGCAACCGCTTCATCATCTATGCGCTGTTCCCCGAGACGAACATCTCGATCCACGTGCTGTGGGGCGTGAAGCAGCAGAACACGGTGTTCGCCACCGGCAAGTCGATCCTCAACCGCAGCTCGAAGACGAATATCGGCGCGCTGATGCTGGAATACGGCGGGGGCGGGCACGAGAACGCCGGCACCTGCCAGGTGGACAATGAATTGGCCGAAGAGGTGCTGGGGGCGCTCATCAAGCGCATCACCAGCGAAGGCTGACGCCGCCGCGCGAAGTCACCGCTGCGCCAGCATCCGGCACGCGGCCTCGGCGGATAAGGGCTCGCTGAACCACTGGCCCTGCATCTGGTCGCAGCCATGGCTGCGCAGGAACTCCACCTGCGCCTCGGTCTCGACCGCTTCGCCGACCACCGTGATGTCGAGGTTGCGGCCGATGTCGATCAGGGCCTTGGCCAGCGAGCCGCCGCGGCCGTGGTCGGCGATATTGTGCACCGCCGCCTTCGACAGCTTGACCTGGCGCACCGACAGCTGCTGCAGGAAGTTCAGGTCGGAGATGCCGCGCCCGAACTGGTCGATCGACAGCATGGCGCCGACGTCGCGCAACTGGGCCGCCAGGTCGCGTCCGAGGCCCGGATTCCTGATCAGGTCGGCCTCGGGGATCTCGATCTCGAGGGCGCCGGGCGGCAGGCCGTAGCGCGACATGCGTTCGGCGATGCCGGCGATGAAGGTGGGCCGGCTGTATTCGCGGTGCGAGACGTTGACCGCCACCGGCAGCGCGGTATAGCCGGCATGGCGCAGCTCGCGCGCGAAGGCGCAGGCCCGGTCCAGCACCCGGTTGCCGATATCGACGATCAGTCCGCTTTCCTCGGCCTCGGCCAGGAACGCCGCCGGCAGCATCACCCCGTGTTCGGGATGGCGCCAGCGCAGCAGCGCCTCGAAGCCGCGCACCTTGCCGCTGCGCGCGTCCATGCGCGGCTGGAACAGCAGGAACAGTTCGTCGTCGTCGAGCGCGCTCTTCATATTGCCGGCCAGGATCGCGCGCGCTTCGCTGGCCGAGCGCATTTCGGTGGAATAGAAATGCACGCCGCCGCCATTGTTCTTGGCCCGGTACATGGCCATGTCGGCCGCCCGCACCAGGTCGGCCGAGGTGCGGCCGTCGTGCGGGAAGGCCGCCACGCCCAGGCTGGCGCCGACCGGGATCTCGCTGCCGCCGAAGGCCACCGGCATGGTCAGCGCACGGCGCACGCGCTCGACCATGCGCAAGGTGTAGCGCAGGCTGGGCTGGTCGACCAGCACCATCACGAACTCGTCGCCCGACAGGCGCGCCACCGTGTCGCTGTCGCGCACGGTGGCCTGCAGGCGCCGCGCCACCACCTTCAGCACCGCGTCGCCGGCGTCGTGGCCGAAGGTGTCGTTGATGGTCTTGAAGTTGTCGAGGTCGATCAGAACGGCCGCCACCAGCGTCTGGTGGCGCTGGGCCAGGTGCAGCGCGTGATCGAGCCGGTCCCATAGCAGCGTGCGGTTGGCCAGGCCCGTCAGGCTGTCGTGGTTGACCTCGTGTTCGAGGCGGTCGGCGCGCTGCTTGCTGGCGGTGACGTCGACCAGGATGCCGACGAAGTGGGTCACCTGGCCATTGTCGTCGTGCACCGGCGTGATGTTCAGGTCGTTCCAGAACAGTTCGCCGTTCTTGCGCAGGTTGCGCAGCACCACGTGGACCGAGCGCTGCTCGTGCAGCGCCTGGCGCATCCGGTTGCGCTCGTCCGCATCCAGCCCGGGCGCGGCCATGAAGCGCGGGTCGCGGCCGATGATCTCGTCGGCCGCGTAGCCGGTGATGCGTTCGAAGGCCGGGTTGACGTATTCGGTCGGATGGTCGGGGCCGCCGTTATGCGCGATGATCACGCCGTTGCTGGCAGCGCCCAGGGCCCGCTTGTACAGGTGCAGCTGACGCTCGTGCGCGCGGCGCTTGGAGATATCCATGCCCATGCCGAACAGGTATTGGCCGCCCTTGCAGTCGATGCGGGCGCCGCGCAGCAGGACGGGGGTTTCGCGTCCGCTGCGCGAGACGTAATCGACTTCCATCTCGAGTTCGACATTGTCGTCGAACATGCGACGGACCTTGTCGGCGAATGCGCCGCGGTCGCGCGGGCCGAGCATCTCGAACGCGTTGGCCGTCGCCAGTTCTTCCGGCATCATTTCACAGACGCGTTCGAGGTTGTGGTTCCACATCAGGATGCGGCCTTCGCGGTCCAGGATGTAGAAGGTGCCCGGCAACAGGTCGACCACGTCCTTCAGCGCGGTGGCGCCGAGGCGCTCGGCCTCGGACAGGGGAGCGCTTGCCGGAATCACGGTGACGCTGTAGCCGCGCGCCGCGCCGCTTGCATCGAGCTGGGCCGCGAGCGTGACGCTGGCCGCGCGCCCCGCCGGCAACGCGAGCCGGGCGGCGCCGGCCTCGAGCAGCTCGGGCCAGGGCGGCGCGCCCAGCAACTGCGCGGCGTCCCGGCCGAGGGCATCCGCCGCCGCCAGGCCGAACAGTGCGGCGCATTGGGGGTTCCAGGTGATGATCGTACCTGCGTCGTCGGCCAGGAAACTGGCCTGCTCGGAGGGGTCGAACGCTGACATGTCGGGCCGCCTTTCTCGCAACGGAGCGCGTGCCGCTGCGGCCCGCGCTTGCGTGAAGCCAGCTTACACCTGTTCCGAATTCACTTGGCAAGCGTTACGTGCCGTGCGCAACAGGGGCGGGCGCCAGGCGCCATGGATGCGTGTACACCACGTGGCGGCCGCCGCGCACGAAGCCGGCCAGAGTCAGTCCGGCGCGGTCCGCCAGCCGCACCGCCATCGCGGTCGGGGCCGAGATGGCGGCCAGCAAGCCAATGCCGGCGCGCGCCGCTTTCTGCACCATCTCGAAGCTGGCGCGGCTGGTGACGAGCGCAAAGCCGGCGCCGACATCGATGTCCGCGCGCGCCAGCGCCCCCACCAGTTTATCCAGGGCGTTGTGGCGGCCCACGTCTTCGCGCACCAGCAGCAGGCGGCCGTCGCGGTCGGCCCAGCCGGCCGCATGCATGGCGCCGGTGGCCTGGTGCAGGCGCTGCTGGCCGGACATGGCCGCCATGGCGCACTGCAGCACCTGCGGCGCGAACGGGCCGGTCGTCTGGCGGATGGCGCCGTCGCGCGGGTCGTGCGGCGCCATCTCGCGCTCGAACCAGGCCAGGCTGTCGATGCCGCACAGGCCGCAGCCGGTCTTGCCGAGCCGTGCGCGCCGCGTTGCCTTCAGGCGCGCCATGGCGCCGGGCGCGATGTCGATGGCCAGTGCGATGCCGTGCGGGCCGGCCTCGACCTCGACCGCACGCACGTCGCGCGGCGCGCGGACGATGCGTTCGGACAGCGAGAAGCCGACGGCGAAGTCTTCCAGGTCTTGCGGCGAGGCCAGCATCACGGCGTGGCTGATGCCGTTGTAGACCAGGGCCACCGGCACTTCCTCGGCCAGCAGCTCGCTGCGCTCGTCGATCACGCCGTCGTGCCAGCTTGCCGCCGGCACGCTGCTGGCCAGCGCGAACGCGGCATCGTCGGCCCCGGCAAAAGGCGCGCGCGCGTTCATGGCGCCGCCGCGGCGACGCTGCGTTCGAGCAGCACATCGATCGACTTGGCCGCCGGCACCTTGCTTTCCTTGGCGTGGTGCCACAGCGGAATCAAGGGGTTGCACTCCGGGTAGTAGCCGGCGATGCAGCCGGCCGGCACGTCGTAGGGGACGATCTGCAGGCCGTCGACGCGGCGCTCGACGCCGTCGTCGCTGCTGGTGCGCAGCGCCACCACGTCGCCTTGTCGCAAGCCATGGCGCGCCATGTCGGCCTCGCTCATGAACAGCACCATGCGGCTGCCGTGCACGCCGCGGAAGCGGTCGTCATTGCTGTAGATCGTGGTGTTGAACTGGCCATCGCTGCGGATCGTGAACAGGCGCAGCACACCCGCGCCGCCATCCATGTCGGGGTTGCCCGGTAGTTCGTCCGGCGTCGTGAACTCGGCCTTGCCGCTCGGGGTCTTCCAGATCCGTTCGGCGGCGGCGAGCGGCTTGCGGAAACCGCCCGGCGTCCACATGCGTTCATTGAAATCGTGGAAGATCTCGGGGAAGGTGACGCCCATGGCGTCGCGCACCTTGCCGTAGTCGGCCACCCAGGCATCCCAGTCGACGCGCGGGTTCGGATCGAGCGTGGCCTTGGCGATGCCGGCCACGATGGCGGGCTCGGACAGCAGGGTCGCCGCAACCGGCTCGGCCATGCCGCGCGAACCGTGCATGCACGAGGTGCTGTCCTCGACCGTCACCGCCTGCGCTCCAGAACGCTGGCGGTCGATCTCGATCCGTCCCAGGCAGGGCAGCAGGTAGGCGGCCTTGCCGTGGATGACGTGATTGCGATTGAGCTTGGTGGCGACCTGCACCGTCAGCGGCAGCGCGCGCCAGGCCGCTTCCATCAGGCGGGTTTCCGGCACCGCGCGCAGGAAGTTGCCGCCCAGGCCAATGAAGGCTTGCAGCTCGTGCTTGAGGATCGCTTCGCAGGCATCGACGGTGGTCAATCCCTCGTCGCGCGGCGGCTCGAAACCGTACTGCTCCTTGAGCTTGTCGAGCGGGGCGAGTTCGGGCTTCTCGGTGATGCCGACCGTACGCTGGCCCTGCACGTTGGAGTGGCCGCGCACCGGGCAGATGCCGGCCCCGGGCTTGCCGATATTGCCGCGCAAGAGCAGCAGGTTGACCAGCATGGTCACGTTCTGCACGCCGTTGCGGTGCTGGGTCAGGCCCATGCCGTACACGCCCATCGCGGCGCCGGCCTTGCAATACACTTCGGCCGCCCCTTCGAGCGCGGTGCGCGGCAAGCCCGCTTCGCGCTCGATCGCGTCCCAGCCGCAGGCGCGCACGGCGCGCTCGAATGCGTCGAAGCCGTGGGTGTGTTCCTGGATGAAGGCGACGTCGATCACGCGCTGCGCGCCGCTTTCCCGGGCAGCGTCGTCCAGCGCGAAGATGACCTTGCACATGCCCATGATGGCGGCCGTGTCGCCGCCCGGCCTGATCTGGTGGTACTGGGTGCTGATCACGGTCTCGTGCCCGGTGAGCATCTCGAGCGGCGATTGCGGGTTGGTGAAGCTCACCAGGCCGCGCTCGCGCAAGGGGTTGAAGGTAATGATCGGCACGTCGCGCCCGCGCGCTTCCTGCAGCTGGTGCAGCATGCGCGGGCTGTTCACGCCCACGTTCTGGCCGAAGAACAGGATGCAGTCGGTGTGCTTGAAATCGTTCAGCCCCACCGTGCCGACGCCGACCCCGATGGTCTTTTGCAGGCCGACCGAGGTGCTTTCGTGGCACATATTCGAGCTGTCCGGCAGGTTGTTGTTGCCGTACATGCGCGCCAGCAGCTGGTACATGTACGACGTTTCCAGCGAGGCGCGGCCAGAGGCATAGAACACCACCTGCTTGCGATCGCAGGCGCGCAAGTGGGCGCCAATCTCGGCGAACGCGACTTCCCACTCGACCGGGCGGTACTTGTCGCTGGCGGGATCGTAGCGCAGCGGCGCCGTCAGGCGGCCGTGGTCTTCCAGCGCGTGGTCGCTCCAGCCTTCCAGTTCGGTGAGCGTATGGCGGTCGAAGAAATCGGGTCCGATCACCTTGCTCGTGGTTTCCCAGGCGGTGGCCTTGGCGCCGCTGGAACAGAACTCGAAAGGATGCGGGTCGGCCGGCTTGGCCCAGGCGCAGCTGACGCAGGCATAGCCGTCCGGCTTGTTCTGCTTGAGCAGCAGGCGCGTGTCCTTCAGCACCACGTTCTGGCCGGTCAGGGCGTTCTTGACGTCGTCCACCGAGCCCCAGCCGCCGGCAGGCATGGTGGCGGATTCGACGCGGACGGTTTTCTGTTGATTGCTCATGGGCTCTCCCTGCTGGTGGAAGGGCTACCGTAGCCGCCACCGGAGCCGACTCTCGGTGCGTCCGCGCACGTTGACGCGCATCTTGAACAAATGGCGGGTCATTTCGAGGGCGACAAGCTTCAGGGTGGGTAACCGGAAGTGCGATTATAGCCAAATACCTATCGTTTCTATAAAGATAATTGATTTCATAAATAACACACTCATCTATAAGATAGCTATCTCGACTTGAACTTAAATAGGTTTTGACTATGAGCTATGCTTTACCTTCCGCCGGGCGCCTGGCCCTGTGCGCGCTGACCCTGACCGCCGGCGCCATGGCGCTGGCCCAGGGCGCCTATGCCCAGACCCTGACCAAGGATAATGGCGCTCCGGTTGGCGACAACCAGAACAGCCAGACCGCCGGTCCCGGCGGTCCGACCCTGCTGCAGGACGTGCACCTGATCCAGAAGCTGCAGCGCTTCGACCGCGAGCGCATTCCGGAACGCGTGGTGCACGCGACCGGCACCGGCGCCCACGGCAGCTTCGTCGTCACCGATGACTTGTCGGACCTGACCAAGGCCAAGATGTTCAAGCGCGATACCGTGACCCCGGTGTTCGTGCGCTTCTCGACCGTGATCCCGAGCCGCTCGGGCGCGGAAACCGTGCGCGACCCGCGCGGCTTCGCCACCAAGTTCTACACCCAGGAAGGCAACTGGGACCTGGTCGGCAATAACCTGCCGATCTTCTTCATCCGCGACGCGATCAAGTTCCCGGACATGATCCACGCGCTGAAGCCGGACCCGGTCACCAACGTGCAGGAGCCGGAGCGCGTGTTCGACTTCTTCTCGCACGTACCGGAAGCGACCGCCATGCTGACCCGCGTGTATTCGAACTACGGCACGCCGGCCAACTACCGCCAGATGGATGGCAGCAGCGTGCACGCCCTCAAGCTGGTCAATGCCAAGGGTGAATATGTGTACGCCAAGTTCGCGTGGAAATCGCGCCAGGGCGAGCGCAACCTGCGTCCGCAAGAGATCCCGCTGATCCAGGGCAAGAGCACCGCCCACGCCACGGTCGACCTGTACGAATCGATCAAGGCTGGCAAGTTCCCGCGTTGGGACCTGACCGTGCAGGTGCTCAAGCCGCAAGAGCTGGACAAGTTCGACTTCGACCCGCTGGATGCGACCAAGATCTGGCCCGGCATCCCGGAGCGCAAGGTCGGCACCATGACCCTGGACCGCGTGCCTGACAACTTCTTCGAAGCGACCGAGCAAGTCGCACTGGCGCCGGGCAACCTGGTGCCGGGCATCGAACCGTCGGAAGACCGCATGCTGCAAGGCCGCCTGTTCTCGTACATCGATACCCAGCACCACCGCCTGGGCGCGAACTTCCAGTCGCTGCCGATCAACAAGCCGCTGGTGCCGGTGCGTAATCACCAGCAAGATGGCCAGGGCAATATCGACGGTCGCAAGGGCAGCGTGAACTACCAGCCGAGCCGCCTGGCGCCGCTGGTCGAAGACCCGAATGCACGTTCGAGCAACCTGCCGCTGACCGGCACCACCCAGCAGCAGCGCATCGCCAAGACGCTGAACTTCCGCCAGGCCGGTGAGTTCTACCGCTCGCTGAGCAGCCAGGACAAGGACGACCTGATCGCCAACCTGTCGGGCGACCTGAAGCGCGTGCAGAACGTCGAGACCCGCGAGACCATGCTGGCGCACTTCTCGAAGGCCGATGCCGACTACGGCAAGCGCCTGGTGAAGGCGGTGGGCGCCGATCCGGCGAAGATCGCGGCGCGTGTCGCGGCGCTGAAAGAATAAGCGCGACCTACCCGCATCGCATTGCATCGTGATGGGCGGAAAGGCAATATCGAAGGTCCGCATACTGCAAAGGACCTTCGTGAGCACTTCCGCCCATCGCTTCATTCTTGCCTGCTCTCTGACGACGGCGCTGGCCGTCAGCCTGCCCGCCGCCGGCGCGCAGCGGCAGGAGACTTTCCAGTTCAACGGCTGGAGCCTCGACCGCGTCACGCTGCCCGCCGATGCAGGGCCTGCGGTCAGCTATTACCTGTCGAAACCCAAGGCGAAGGCGCCGCTGGTGCTGTTCGTGCAAGGGTCGGGCTGCACGCCGCCGTTCAGCGGGCTCGGCACGCAGGAACGCAGCGCTTCGATCCTGCCATGGGTGCCGCTGGCGCAAAGCGGCCGCTATGCAGTGATGTCGGTAGACAAGCCTTATCAGCCCGCGCAGCAGGACGGACAGGGCGGCAGCGCCAATGGCTGCGGCGACGTCTTCAACAAGCAGTTTTCTTACGATGCCTGGCTGGCCGCCTTGCGCGCGGCGCTGCGCCACGCCCTGGCGCGGCCCGAGATCGATGCCACGCGCGTCCTCGTGGTCGGGATTTCCGAGGGCGGCGTCATGGCGGCGGGACTGGCGCGCGCCGTGCCCGACGTGGGCGCGGTGGCGCTGGCTGGTGTTTCCGGCACCACGCAGCTGTTCGATGCCATCGCGCACATCCACCAGGGCGGCGGCAGCGATGAAGACAAGCTGCGCGAGCTGGCGTCGCTCGACGCCACGGTCAAGGACATCCAGGCCGATCCGGCCAGCGGCAGCAAGCAAGCCTGGGGCCATCCATACCGGCGCTGGAGCAGTTTCCTTGCTCAGTCGCCGGGTGACAACCTGCTGCAATCGAAGGCCCGGGTGTACATCGTGAGCGGGATGCGCGATGCCAGCGTGCCGATCCTGTCGACCGAAGTGATGTATGCGCAGTTGCGCGCGCAAGGCAGGGACGTGACGATACGGCGCCTGCCTGGCGCCAATCACGACCTGGTGACGGAAGGGGGCGGCGCCGAGCAGGTGATGGGGGAGTATGGCGCGATCATGCGCTGGTTCGACGCGAGCTGAACCAACGGAGGGCGAAAAAAAGCCACGACCCGGGTCGTGGCTTTCATGGGAAAGGCAGGGCGCTTACGCCGCCGCCACTTCCTGCTTCACCGGCAGCGCGATCTCGTTGTTCACGCTGAACTGGTAATCCTTGAACACGTGTTCCGCGCTCAGGATCTGGTAATTGCCGTCCGCCAGCAGGTGGGTGGTGTCCTTCAGGCGGTAGGTGTAGTGGCCGCAGGTCCAGCAATTGAAGTTGCGCATGTGCGTGCACAGGCAGGTCTTGTCCATCACGACCACTTTCTTCTGGTCGGGATGGGCCTGCACCTCGCGGTTGTACGAGTTGATGTAGGCGCAGTTGCCGGTGGCGTCCAGCAGGTAGCCGTAGGATTCGCAACCCGGGCGGATGCCGGAGCCGATCGCCGGGGTGTTCTTGAGCATGCGCATCGGATAGCCGGTCGGCGACACGCCGTTGACTTCGATGTCTTCTTCGCTGGCGCGGAAGTATTCCTGCTTGACGTTGTCCGGCAGGCCGCATTCGTGGGTGACGGTGAAGCGGGTCGCGACCTGCACGCCGCCGGCGCCTTTTTCCAGGAAGCCGGCCGCGTCCGAGCCCGTAAACACGCCGCCGGCCGCGATCACCGGGATGCCCAGCTGCTCGGCCTGCATGAAGGCGAGCACCTCGTCCATGATGGTGTGCAGGTCGTACTGCTTCCAGTCATCGATGCCGAAGCCCAGGTGGCCGCCGGCCAGCGGGCCTTCGACGATCACGAAGTCGGGCTTGCGGTCCAGGCGCGACACCTTCTTGAGGAACAGCTGCAGCGCGCGCACCGAGGACACGATGATGCCCAGGTGGGCGTCGCGGAAGCGCGGGTGGTCCTTGATCAGTTCGAACGAACCCAGGTGCAGGCCGGCCGACAGGGTGATGCCGTCGATGCCGGCGTCCAGCGCCGAGGCCAGGCGCACGCGCAGGGTTTCCTTCGGCGCGTTCATCGTCAGCTTTTCCATGCAGTTGACGTAGATAAGGCCATCGCCTTTCTTCGCTTCCATGGTCGCGCCGACGTGGCGACGGGTCGCCTCGGCCAGGTGATCCAGGTCGAACTGGACCACTGCCTTGTTCATATTGTTGATGTTGAACTTGTAGGTCTTGGTCTTGTCTTTAACGAAGGTGGTGTCGAACTTGCGGTCGGACACGTCCTGGGACATGGCGTCGGAGATATGACCGATACCACCGAGGCGGGCCGCTTCGAGGGCCAGCTCGGACGTCGAAATGTCCACACCCATTCCGCCGATCATGATGGGCACATATTCCTTGTTGCCCATACGTAGGCGGAAATCATCAACACGTTTCATTGCTATCCTTAGACTACCTAATCTGCCCGGGGTTGCGGCGACGCGCAACGTCGTGGAAAACGCGCGCGAATTTCGCACGGCGCCATTCTACTCCAAGCGGGGCAAGGCGCCGCAGAACATGTCCGCGCGCGCCTTGTCTCAAGCCGGTCATGCCGGCCACAAGCGACTCTGTGCTACGGCAATCAGTCGCGGAAATTATTGAAGGCCAGCGGCAGGTCTTGCACGTCCTTGCGCAGCATCGCCATCGCCGTTTGCAGGTCATCGCGCTTGGCGCCGGTGATGCGCACCGACTCGCCCTGGATGCTGGCCTGCACCTTCATCTTGCTTTCCTTGATCAGCTTGGTGATCTTCTTCGCGTCTTCGGTCTCGATGCCGTTGCGCACCTTGATCACCTGCTTGACCTTGTCGCCGCCGATCTTCTCGACCTTGCCTTCGTCCAGGAAGCGCACGTCGACCTTGCGTTTCGACATCTTGTTGATGAGCACGTCCTTGACCTGGCCGAGCTGGAAATCGGAATCGGCGAGCAGGGTCAGTTCGCGTTCTTTTTGTTCGACATTGGCCGAGCTGCCCTTGAAGTCGAAGCGGGTCGTGATTTCCTTGTTCGATTGCTCGACCGCGTTCTTGACTTCGACCATGTCTGCTTCGCAGACCACATCAAACGATGGCATGGAGTGTCCTTTTCGAATATTGCTTTAGATGAATCCCTCTATTTTAGCGGACAACGGCCCGGATCGCGACCGTTTTGCCAGGCTGGAAAGTCGGGAATGCATGAACCACTATAATGAAACGACATTTTCCATCCCGACCGTCATGCATCCAGACCTGCCCATCGTCCACGACCAGCCGCTCGCCGGCCTGAATACCTTCCGCATTCCCGCCTCGGCGCGCCGCTACCTGCGCGTCACCGGCGCCGAGCAATTGACTGCGGTGCGCGCCGATCCTGCGCTCGCCAGTCTGCCGCGCCTGGTGCTGGGCGGCGGCAGCAACCTGCTGTTCACCCAGGACTTCGACGGTCTGGTGCTGCACATGGCCGGCCAGGGGAGGGAGATCCTCGGCCAGCAGGGCGACAAGATCCTCGTGCGCGCCCAGGCCGGAGAAAACTGGCACGCCTTCGTCGGCTTCACGCTGGACCAGGGCCTGGGGGGCTTGGAAAACCTGTCGCTGATCCCCGGCACGGTCGGCGCCGCGCCCATCCAGAACGTGGGGGCGTATGGCGTCGAAACCAAGGATGTGTTCCACAGCCTGACCGCCTTCGACATGGCCAGCGGCGAGCTGCGCACCCTGGACGCCGCCGCTTGCCGCTTCGGCTACCGCGACAGCATCTTCAAGCACGCCATTGGCCGCGATCTCATCGTGCTGGACGTCACCTTCGCCCTGCCGGCGGCCTGGCAGCCAAACCTGCGCTATGCCGAACTGGCCAACGCGGTGCAGGAAGCGGCGCTGGCGGCGCCGACGCCGCGCGATATCGGCGCCATCGTGGAAGCGATCCGCCGCCGCAAGCTGCCCGATCCGCGCGAGATCGGCAATGCCGGCAGCTTCTTCAAGAACCCGGTGGTGTCGAACGAAGAATGCCGGCGCCTGCTGGAGACGTATCCGAACCTCGTCCACCACGCCCAGCCGGACGGCAGCGAAAAGCTGGCGGCGGGCTGGCTGATCGACCAGTGCGGCTGGAAGGGGAAGAACATCGGTCCGGCCGGTGTCTACCCCAAGCAGGCGCTGGTGCTGGTGAATCTGGGTGGCGCGCTGGGTGCCGACGTGGTGCGCCTGGCCCAGGCCATCCAGTCCGACGTGGCGGCCCGCTATGGCGTGGCGCTGGAACCCGAACCCGTATTCATTTGAGGACTACAGCATGAAGAAGGCAATCGTCACCGGCCACACCCGCGGCCTCGGGGCCGCGATCGCGGCCGAACTGCATGGGCGCGGCATCGCCGTGCTGGGCCTGGCGCGCGGACGCGCGCGACTGGCCGGGATCGAACAGGTCGAAGTCGACATGGCCGACTCCAGCGCCCTGGCGGCCTGGCTCGCGGGCGACATGCTGCGCGACTTTCTCCAGGACGCGGATGATGCGCTATTGGTGAACAACGCCGGCGTCGTCACGCCGGTCGGCCCGCTTGCCGCGCAAGACCCGACGGAAGTGCTGCGTGCCGTCGCGCTCAACGTCGGCGCGCCGCTGGCGCTGGCTGCCGCCTTCGTGCGGGCCGCGCCGACCGCCCAGCGGCGCATCCTGCACGTGTCGAGCGGGGCGGCGCGCAATGCCTATCCCGGCTGGGCCGTGTATTGCGCGACCAAGGCCGCGCTAGACCAGCATGCGCGCGCCGTGCTCCTCGACGGCGACGTGCGCGTGCGCGCCTGCAGCCTGGCGCCGGGCGTGATCGATACCGATATGCAGGCCGCGATCCGCGCCACGCCGGATGCCGATTTCCCGATGCGCGAACGCTTCGTCGCGCTGAAGGAGGGCGGCGCGCTCGATTCGCCCGAGGCGTGCGCCAGGAAACTGGTCGACTACCTGCTGGCGCCCGGTTTCGGCAGCGAACCGGTGGACGACTTGCGCACGTAGTCGACAGCATGGTTGACAGTCATGCGACACTTGTCGCATGATTGCGGCTATCGTCGCATTCCGGAGTGTTGTCCATGGCCGTCCCCTCGATTTCCGAACTGAGCCTGCTGAAGGCCCTGTGGCGCCGGCAGCCCCTGAGCGCCCGCGAAATCCATGACGCCGTGGTCGAGGAGCTGGCGTGGTCGTATTCGTCGACCCGCAAGACGCTCGAGCGCATGCTCGAGAAGAACATGGTGCGCCAGGAACTGCGCCATGGCGTGCAGGTGTACGAGGCGGTGAGCGACAAGGTCGACACCCTGGCCGCCTTCGCCCACGACTTCGGCCGGCGCGTGATGGAAATCGATACGCCGCTGCCGGTCAATATGTTCACCGGCAGCAAGCTGGTCGACAATGCGGAGCTGGCCCGCCTGGAGCAGCTTCTCAACGACTGGCCCGATGACAAGGATGGCGCCCCATGAACGCGCTCGACCAGCTCGCCATCCGCTTCCTGTTCGCCGGCGCCGGCTGCCTGGCGGCGGGACTGGCGGTATGGGGCGCGACATGGCTGGCGCGGCGCGCGCTGCCGGCGCTCGCCATGCAGCGCTCGCCCTGGCTGCTGGGTCAAGTCGCGATCGCGGCCACCTTCCTGCTGCTGCTCGCGCCTCCGGCGCAGCAGGCGCCGATGCATCCGGTGTTCGAAGTCGACGTGGGCGCCGCGGCGGCAAGCCTGCCCGCCGCGCTGGCGCCGCCCGGCCTCGCCGTCGGCGTGCCGGCCTCCATCGCAGGTGAACGTTCCTGGCTGGCATGGCTGGCCTGGGCCTGGGTGGCGGTCTATGCCTGCGGCCTCGCCTGGATGCTCGGCCGGCTGTGGCGCGGCCAGCGGATCGTGCAGCGCCTGCTGCGATGCGGCGCGCCCCAGGCGCATCCGGCGCACCCCGCCGTCATCGAAGTCGACGCCCCGATTCCGCCCATGCTGGTCGGCCCCTTCAAGCCGCGCCTGCTGCTGCCGCGTGGGCTGCGCGACATCGACCCGCTGCAGCGCGAGCTGATCGTGGCCCACGAACTGACGCACTGGCGCCGCGGCGACCTGTGGTGGCTGGCGGTGGGCGCCGCGCTGCAGGCGCTGTGCTGGTTCAATCCCGCCATGCGCCTGCTGCGCGACAAACTCGCCTGGGCGCAGGAACTCGGCTGCGATCGCGACGTGCTGCGCGGCCGGCCGCAGTCTGAACGTCGCGCTTACGCAGCCGCGCTGCTCGCACAGCTGCGCATGCAGCACCATGTCGTGCATGGGGCGCTGGCATTCGGCGGCGTGAGTCCCGATACGCTGGCGGCCCGCGTTGAACTGATCCGTGCTCCCGGCGCCGCGCGGCACGCGGCCTGGGCGCGCGGCGCGGGACTCGCGATCCTGGCGCTGGCTTTCGGCGGCAACCTGGCGCTGCAGCCCGCGCTGGCCTGGAGCAATCCGCCGGTCAGGCTCGATTGCACCCTGATGCTCGACGCCGCGAGCGGCGCGCGCCTGGTCGAAGAGGGCGATTGCGACGTGCGCGCCACCCCGGCCTCCACTTTCAATATCGCCGTCAGCCTGCTCGGCTATGACGCCGGCATCCTGGTCGACGCCCACACGCCGGCGCTGCCGTTCAAGCCGGGCTATACCGACTGGCTGCCGGCCTGGCGCGCCACCACCGACCCGACGAGCTGGATCCGCAACTCGACCGTGTGGTACGCGCAGCAGGTCACGGCGCGCCTCGGGCTCGATGGCTTGCAATGGTATGTGCAGCGCTTCGACTACGGCAACCAGGACCTGTCGGGCGGCGTGACCGATGCCTGGATCGGTTCCTCGCTGCAGATCTCGGCGCGGGAGCAGGCGGCCTTCCTGCGCAAGGTCGTCAACCGCGAACTGGGTCTGAATCCGCACGCGTACGACATGACGGAGACACTGTTGCGCCTGCCCGCGCTGCCGAACGGCTGGGACGTGTACGCCAAGACCGGCACCGCGGTGCTGGAGCAGCCCAAGGGCGCGCAAGATCCGCCGCGCTCCTACGGTTGGTTCGTCGGCTGGGCGCGCAGGGATGGCCGCACGATCGTCTTCGCGCGCTTGACCCTCGACCGCCAGCACCCCGATCGCGCGGCCGGACCGCGATTGAAAGAAGCCTTCCTGCGCGAGCTGCCGTCAAGGCTGGACGCGCTCTAAACCCACCCTGAGGAACCCTTCATGAAGATCACAAGCCTGGCATTGGCCGCGGCTGGACTCGTCACGTGCATGCCCTTCGCATCCGCCAGCGACTGGAACACGCCGCAGGAACCGTTCGCCCTGTCCGGCGACAGCTATTACGTCGGCACTCGAGGCCTGAGTTCGGTCCTGATCACGTCGAACGCGGGCCACATCCTGATCGACGGCGCCAGTCCGGAGGCGGCAAGCCAGATCGCGGCCAATGTCCGCAAGCTCGGTTTCAAGGTCGAGGACATCCGCATCATCCTCAATTCGCACGAGCACGTCGACCACGCCGGCGGGATCGCCGAGCTGCAGCGGCTGTCCGGCGCCGAGGTCAGGGCCACGCCCGCCGCCGCGCCGGTCCTGCGCACCGGCAAGGCCAGTCGCGGCGATCCGCAATATGCCGATCTGCCGGAGATGGCGCCGGTGGCCAGGGTCGGCATCGTGCGCGACGGCGAGACGTTCAAGGTCGGCGCGCTGGCCGTCACCCTGCATGCGACGCCCGGCCACACGCAGGGCGGCTCGACCTGGACCTGGACCTCGGGCGATGGCGGCAAGCGGGTGAACATGGTGTACGCCGACAGCCTGAACGCCATCGGCGCCGGGGCGTTCCGCTACAGCGGCGATCCGGCCTATCCGAACGCACGCGGCGACATCGAGCGCTCGATCGCCAAGGTCGCGGCGCTGCCTTGCGACGTGCTGGTGTCAAGCCACCCGGAAGGCAGCGACTTGTGGCAGCGCCACGCGCGCCGCGCCATGCTCGGCAACGCGGCCTTCGTCGACAAGGGCGCCTGTCGCGCCTATGCCGACAAGGGCCGCGCGCGGCTGCAAAAAACGCTGGCAGAGGAAGCCAGGATGCCGGCCATCGTCTGGCGTGACGATGCGAAGATCGCCGAGATGTTCGACAAGGCGGGCGTGACCGGCACCTTCGTCGTGCACGACGTCGCCACTGGCGAATACGTGGGCCACGACCGCCAGCGCGCCGCCATCCGCTACGTCCCGGCGTCGACCTACAAGATCCCCAATTCGCTGATCGGCCTGGCCACCGGCGCCGTCTCCAGCGTCGACGAAGTGCTGCCGTACGGCGGCGGGCCGACCTATCTGCCGCAATGGGCCAGGGACATGCCGCTGCGCGAGGCGATCAGGATATCGAACGTCCCGGTGTACAAGGAGCTGGCGCGCCGCATCGGCATGCCGCGCATGCGCGAAGGCCTGCGCCGGCTCGATTACGGCAATATGGATGCCGGGTCCGTCATCGATGCCTTCTGGCTGGATGGGCCGTTGAAGATCAGCGCGCTCGAACAGACCCGCTTTCTGGGCCGGCTGGCGCAAGGCAAGCTGCCGTTCCCGAAAGCCGCGATGGCGGCGGTGCGCGAGATCGTGCGCCAGGACGATCACGCCAATCTGTACGCCAAGACCGGATGGTACATGCCGGACGACCGCAAGAACCAGATCGGCTGGTGGGTGGGCTGGGTCGAGAAGGACGGCAAGGTGTATGCGTTCGCGCTGAACGTCGACATCACCGACGATACGGTTGGCGCCAAGCGGGCGCCGCTCGGGAAGGCGGCTTTGCAGTCGTTGGGATTGTTATAGACCTTCTTACACACATATCGCGGCGTACATGTCGTGCCATGTTGGGTTGGTGGACTGGATCAGATTGATCTTCCAGGCCCGGTTCCAGCGCTTGAGCTGTTTTTCGCGAACGATCGCTTGGGTGATGTCGGTGTGGGTTTCGTACCAGACGAGGCGTTTGACGCCGTGTTTGCTGGTGAAGCTCGGGACGACAGCTTCCTTGTGTTGCCAGACGCGCTTGATCAAGTCGGAGGTGACGCCGATGTAGAGAGTGCCGTAAGGGCGGCTGGCCAGGATATAGACGTAGGAGGATTTGTCCATGCCGGCCAGTTTGGGTGTCTGGCCTTGGTGTGCGTTTGTGGTGGGTCAAATGAGCTTGGGTTCCCGCCTTCGCGGGAACGACGTGTTTGGGGACGTTGCCGAAGTCGTGCTGTTGATGCATTGCGATCAGCACCAACGTCGTTCCCGCGAAGGCGGGAACCCAAGTC
This sequence comes from Massilia timonae, assembly GCF_001866515.1. Taxonomy (NCBI): domain Bacteria; kingdom Pseudomonadati; phylum Pseudomonadota; class Betaproteobacteria; order Burkholderiales; family Oxalobacteraceae; genus Massilia; species Massilia timonae. Next base: position 5,741,991 of record NZ_JRYB01000001.1, on the reverse strand, counting down.
AGCCCGCACACCACCACCTCCCGCCAACGACCACCCAAGCCATCACGCCACGCGCCCGATCATCCCGAACCCGTGCCGCTCCCGCGCCCCATTGCACTTGCCATCCCCGATCTGCACCTCCCGGCACGCGGACGGCCGCTGCGCATACACCCCGCAGGCCATCGGCCCGGCATCGCCGGTCCCCAGTGCGACGCAGTACGGGCGCGCCGCATTCGTGCCTTTCATGCATGCGATATGCGGCGTGACCTGTTCGGTCATGGCGTCGGGCAGGCCGAGGTCGAGGGCTTCGGCCCAGTAGAAGGACACGCGGTAGCTCTTGCAACACGCTCCGCAGCTCAGGCAGGGAAGGACGTCGTCGGCGCTCATGGTGGCCAATTCTAGCGCGGACGCGGGACGAAAAAAAGCCGCCCGAAGGCGGCTTCCCGATTGGTTTGAAACCGGCTGCGAAGCCGGCTGTGAAGCCGGTTCGGTCGACCTTTATTGCCCGCGTTTCGCGCGCGCCTTGGCCGCGATCCGCATGCGCAGTGCGTTCAGCTTGATGAAACCGCCCGCATCCGCCTGGTTGTAGGCGCCGCCGTCTTCGTCGAAGGTGGCGATGTTCATGTCGAACAGCGAGTCGGTCTTCGAATCGCGCGACACGACGATCACATTGCCCTTGTACAGCTTGATGCGCACCCAGCCGTTGACGGTCTGCTGGGTGTGGTCGATCAGGGTCTGCAGCGCGACGCGCTCCGGCGCCCACCAGTAGCCGTTATAGATCAGCGAAGCGTAGCGCGGCATCAGGTCGTCCTTCAGGTGCGCCACTTCGCGGTCCAGCGTGATCGATTCGATCGCGCGGTGCGCGCGCAGCATGATGGTGCCGCCCGGGGTTTCGTAGCAGCCGCGCGACTTCATGCCGACGTAACGGTTTTCCACCAGGTCGAGGCGGCCGATGCCGTGCTTGCCGCCCAGGCGGTTCAGCTCGGTCAGGACGGCGGCCGGCGACAGGCGCTTGCCGTTCAGGCCGACGATGTCGCCCTTTTCGTATTCGATGTCCAGGTACTCGGCTTCGTCCGGCGCCTGCTCGGGCGACACGGTCCAGCGCCACATCGATTCCTCGGCTTCGGCGCTCGGGTTTTCCAGGTGGCGGCCTTCGAACGAGATGTGCAGCAGGTTGGCGTCCATCGAGTACGGCGCGCCGCCGTTCTTGTGCTTCATGTCGACCGCGATGCCGGCGTCTTCCGCGTACTTCAGCAGCTTTTCGCGCGACAGCAGGTCCCATTCGCGCCATGGGGCGATGATCTTGACGTCGGGTTTCAGCGCATAGGCGCCCAGCTCGAAGCGCACCTGGTCGTTGCCCTTGCCGGTCGCGCCGTGCGAGACGGCGTCGGCGCCGGTCTCGTTGGCGATCTCGATCAGGCGCTTGGCGATCAGCGGACGCGCGATCGAGGTGCCCAGCAGGTATTCGCCTTCGTACACGGTGTTGGCGCGGAACATCGGGAACACGAAGTCGCGCACGAACTCCTCGCGCACATCGTCGATGTAGATGTTTTCTGGCTTGATGCCGAACTTCAGCGCCTTGGCGCGCGCCGGTTCCAGTTCCTCACCTTGGCCGAGGTCGGCGGTAAAGGTGACGATTTCGCAGTTGTAATTGTCCTGCAGCCATTTCAGGATGACGGAGGTATCGAGACCGCCGGAGTAGGCAAGGACTACTTTCTTGATGTCGCTCATGGGAGTTCCAGTGATGGAGGGATGGTAGAGGAGAGATGGTCAGCTGGCGCACAGGTTCACCGCCCGGGAGGGCGATGAATGGCCAACGATCAAGCTTCAGTGGGTGAAAAAATCAATTATCTTCGATACGACCGAGCAGCAGGTACTCGATCAGGGCTTTTTGCACGTGCAGGCGGTTCTCGGCTTCGTCCCAGACCACCGACTGCGGGCCGTCGATAACGCCGGCCGAGACTTCCTCGCCGCGGTGCGCGGGCAGGCAGTGCATGAACAGGGCGTCGTCGGTCGCGCGCGCCATCTTGGCCTCGTCGACGATAAAGCCGTCGAACGCCTTCAGTCGTTCTGCGTTTTCCTTCTCGTAACCCATGCTGGTCCAGACGTCGGTCGTCACCAGATGCGCGCCTTCGCAGGCGTCGGAAGGGTTGTCGAACAGGGTGTAACGCTTGGTCGACACCAGGCTCGGATCCAGCTCGTAACCCTTCGGCGTCGAGACGTTCAGGTGGAAGCCGAACACCTCGGCCGCCTGCAGCCACGAGTACAGCATATTGTTGGCGTCGCCGATCCAGGCCACGGTCTTTCCGGCGATCGAGCCGCGGTGTTCCCAGAAGGTGAACACGTCGGCCAGCACCTGGCAGGGATGGTGTTCGTTGGTGAGACCATTGATGACCGGGACCCGCGAATTGGCGGCGAAGCGTTCGATGATGTCCTGGCCGAAGGTGCGCACCATGATGATGTCGCACATGCGGCTCATCACCTGGCCGGCGTCTTCGACCGGCTCGCCGCGGCCCAGCTGGCTGTCGCGGGTGTTCAGGTAGATGGCGGCGCCGCCCAGCTGGTGCATGCCGGCCTCGAACGAGAGGCGGGTGCGGGTCGAGCTCTTTTCGAACACCATCACCAGGGTGCGGTCGACCAGCGGATGATAGACCTCGTAGGCCTTGAACTTGCGCTTGATGATCGCCGCGCGCTTGATGACGTATTCGAACTCGTCGCGCGTGAAGTCGGAGAATTGCAGGAAGTGCTTGATCGGAGTGGTGCCTGGCATAGTGGGGTCTACTCGAATGTTGTCCCTTGAATTATAAGGGGTTTTTCTTTCCGTTAGGGAAAGTATAGTCTTCAGTACCTGGTCTTTAATACAGGGTCTGTGCCGATTCGTGTAACAGCTGCGCATACAGCTCGTGGCGCATGCGCGCGATCTTGCCGTCGGCGACCGCATCCAGCACGGCGCACTGCGGTTCGGCCAGGTGGCGGCAGTTATAGTACTTGCAGCCGCCCAGATAAGGCTTGAACTCGACGAAGGCGCGTTCCAGCATGCCTTCGGTCAGGTGGTACAGGCCGAATTCCTGGAAGCCGGGCGAATCGATGATCGTGGACGCCTTCCCATCCGCGCCGGGCAGCCGGTACAGGCGCGTGAAGGTGGTGGTGTGCTTGCCGGTGTCGAGCGCGGCCGAGATTTCGCGCACCGCGATATCGGCGTCCGGCACCAAGAGGTTGATCATCGACGACTTGCCCATGCCGGACTGGCCGATGAAGATCGACGAGTGGCCTTCGAGCAGCGGCGCCAGGGTCGCCACGGTCTGTTCGGGCTGCCCGGTGGCCGATACCTCGTGCACCGGATAGCCCAGCGCGGCATACGGCGCGACGCGCTCGCGTGCGCGCGGCAGCAGGTCTTCGACGTCGGTCTTGTTCAGGATGAGGTGGGCCTCGATGCCGGCCGCCTCGCAGGCGACCAGCGCGCGCGAGACCAGGTCGTCGGTGAAGCCCGGCTCGGTGGCGACGACGATGAACAGGCGCGAGATGTTCGCCGCCAGCAGCTTCGATTTGTATTGGTCGGAGCGGTAGAGCAGGGTGGTGCGCTCGGCGATCTTTTCGATCACGGCCTGGTCGGCGGAGGTGCGCTTCAGGTGCACCACGTCGCCCACGGCGACGTTGGTCTTCTTGCCGCGCGTGACGCATTGCAGCTTTTCGCCGTCCACGTCGGCCAGGTAGTGGCGGCCGTGGGCCGCGATGATGGTGCCTGTCAGAGGGGTAACTAAGTCGCTCATGCGCTGGTCATTTCAGGGTAAAGCGCATTCACTTTCGCGGCGCAGATAAAATCGTTTTCGGTCAGGGCGCCGCCGGCCGAGTGGGTGCTCCAGGTGACGCGGCAGGTCGCATGGCCGACCGTCAGCTCCGGATGGTGGTCCTGCGTTTCGGCGACCAGCGCCACCGCGTTCACGAAGGCGATGGTGGCGCGGTAGTCCGGCAAGCGGAATTCGCGCGACAGGATGCCGTCGATCGCGGTCCAGCCGGGCACGTCGTTCAGCAAGGCGTCGATCACCCACGGATCGAGCGCCCTGGCGTTGCGGATGCAGTCGCGATGCTCCAGCTTCATGCGCCCGCCAGCGTCAGGTGTTTCACGCGCACCGAGGCCGGCGGATGCGAATCGTAGAAGGCCGAGTGCAGCGGGTCCGGGGTAAGCGTGGAGGCGTTGTCCTCGTACATCTTGACCAGGGCCGACACCAGGTGGCGACCGTCGGTATGCCGGGCCGCGAAGGCGTCGGCTTCGAACTCGTGCTTGCGCGAGGTGATCGAGGACAGCGGCGCCAGCGGGAAGGTGAACACCGGCAGCACCAATATGAACAGGATCAGGGCCATGCCGTCGTTGGAGGCGTTCATGAAGGGCAGCACGCCCAGGCCCGTATAGAACCAGGCCTGGCCTTTCAGGTAGCCGAGCAGGGCCAGGAAGGCCAGCGACATGGCGAACATCACGGCGACGCGCTTGACGATGTGGCGCAGCTTGAAGTGGCCCAGTTCGTGCGCCAGCACGGCCTCGATCTCTTGCGGCTCGAGACGCGATAGCAGGGTGTCGAAGAACACGATGCGCTTGGCGCGGCCGAAGCCCGAGAAATAGGCGTTGCCGTGGGCGCTGCGCTTGCTGCCGTCCATCACGAACAGGCCGCGCGACGCGAAGCCGACGCGCGCCATCAGGCCTTCGATGCGCTGCTTGAGGCTGGCGTCTTCGAGCGGGGTGAACTTGTTGAACATCGGCGCGATCACGCTCGGGTAGATCGCAATCATGAGCAGCTGGAACCCGCTCCACACCAGCCAGGTATAGAACCACCACAGGTCGCCCGACTTGTCCATCAGGGTGAGCACGACCCACAGCAGCGGCAGGCCGATGACGGCGCCGACGATCGAGCTCTTGATCAGGTCGCTGAACCACAGGCCGGGCGTCATCTTGTTGAAGCCGAAGCGCTGCTCGAGCACGAACTGGCGGTACCAGTCCAGCGGCAGGTCGAGCAGACTGGAGATGACGCCGAAGGCCACCACCAGCGCCAGCTGATGCCACAGTCCAGGCCCGGTGAGGGGCAACAGGGCCAGCGACAGCAGCTGCAGGCCGCCCAGCAGGGTGAAGCCGATCAGGACCGCGCCGCCCCACAGCATGCCCACCAGGCCGAGGCGGGTCTTGGCGACGGTATAGTCGGCCGCTTTCTGGTGCGCCGCCAGCGGCACCTTTGGTGCAAACTCGGCCGGCACGCTGGCGCGATGGCGCGCGATGTGCCGGATATGGCGCGCGGCCAGCCAGGTGCGCAGCACCATGGTCAGCACGAAGAAAACGACGAACAAAACTGAAAACCCGAATGAAGACATTCTGTGCCTGTGAGAAAATGCAGGATTAGGTAAAACACGACTAGGCAAAGAGAGAATTATGTCACAAGCTACACCAACCACCGAGTCCGCCGCAGTGCCGCGTCAAAACGAGTTCAACCTGGTCTGGGTGGACATGGAAATGACCGGCCTGGACCCGGACAATGACCGCATCATCGAAGTGGCGGTGATCGTCACCGACCCCGAGCTGAACATCATCGCCGAGGGCCCGGTGTTCGCCATCCACCAGTCGGACGAGACGCTGGACAAGATGGACAACTGGAACAAGGGCACCCACGGCAAGTCGGGCCTGATCGACCGCGTGAAGGCATCGACCGTCAGCGAAGCCCAGGCCGAGCAGGAACTGATCGCCTTCCTCAAGCAATATGTGCCGTCGAACAAGTCGCCGATGTGCGGCAACTCGATCTGCCAGGATCGGCGCTTCATGGCGCGCGGCATGCCGAAGCTCGAAGCCTTCTTCCACTACCGTAACCTGGACGTGTCGACCCTGAAGGAACTGTGCCGCCGCTGGAAGCCCGAGGTTGCCACCGGCTTCAAGAAGCACCAGAAGCACACGGCCCTGGCCGACATCACCGAGTCGATCGAAGAACTGCGCTATTACCGCGAGCATTTCATCCAGAAATGATCCGGTAAAAGCAGTACAAAAAACGCTCAGTATTGACAAGAAGGTATGCGAGAATGGCCGGTATGGTTCCGTTCACGCATACCGCCTTCCTTGGTGACAGCCAGACGGCCGCGCGCTTGCGCGACCACGACTGGACTGCTTCACCGCTCGGCCCGCCAGAGGGCTGGCCGCCGTCCCTGCGGATGGCGGTCGACATGATGCTGCACTCATCGTTCCCCACGTTTATCGCCTGGGGACCGCAGCTGGCCTTCCTGCACAACGACGCCTATATTCCGATCCTCGGCGAGCGCCATCCAGCCGTGCCAGCCGTGCCGTTTGCGCAGCTGTGGGCCGAAGTCATGCCCGAACTGTCGCACCTGATCGAGCGCACGCTGGCGGGCAATTCGGTCTTTCTCCAGGACATGGAGCTCAATCTCCTGCGTAACGGCTACCCTGAGCGCGCCTGGTTCACGTTTTCGTATGCGCCGCTGCACGACGCCCGTGGCGAGGTCGCAGGGCTGACCTGCACCGTCATGGAAACCACCGGCCATGTGCTGGCCGCGCGACGGGCGGCGTTCCAGCTGAAAGTATCGGACGCGCTCGCGCCGCTGGACGACCCGGGCGAAGTCATCGCGACCGCAAGCGCCTTGCTGGGCGTGGAGCTCGGCGCCGGCCGCGTGCTGTATGCCGAGATCGATCCGCTCAGTGGACGCCTCGAGGTGCCACGATTGTGGACGGCTGCGGGTGCGGTGCGGCCGGCGTCGGGGTTGCCGCTCTCCGACTTCAGCCCCGCCATCGTTGCCGAGCTGGGCGGCGGAGCGGTGGTACGGATCCACGATGCCGCCAACGATCCACGCACTGCGGACTTGCGCGCCAGCGGCATCGACGAGCGGATCGGCGCCGTGCTGGTGGTGCCGATCGTGAAATCGGGCCGTCTGACTGCCTGTCTTGGCGTCGATACGCCGACGCCGCGCTCCTGGAGCGAGTACGACGTCCAGCTCGCGCGCGACGTGGCCGAGCGCACCTGGGCCGCGGCCGAGACCGCGCGCGCCCAGGCGCTGCTGCGCGAAGAGCGCGACCGCAGCCGCGACATCTTCGACAATATCTCCGAAGGCTTCGCCCTGTTCGACCGCAACTGGATCATGCAGCGCATGAACGCCGAAGGCCTGCGCATCTGCGCCGTCACGCGCGAGGAAGTCATCGGCCGCAACCACTGGGAAGTGTTCACCGCCATGACCGACAGCGAGGCCGGCCGCATGTACCACCGCGTGATGGACACGCGCCGCGCCGGCGCCGCCGAGCAGTGCCACGTGTTCCCCGACGGGCGCCGCATCTGGACCGACATCCGCGCCTATCCGACCCAGGACGGCGGCATCGCCAGCTTCTTCCGCGACATCACCGACCGCAAGCTGGCCGAAGAAAAACTGATGGACGCCGACCGCCGCAAGGACGAATTCCTGGCCATGCTGGCGCACGAGCTGCGCAACCCGCTGGCGCCGATCAGCGCCGCCGCCGAGCTGCTCCGGCTGGGCAATATGGACGAGCGCCGGGTGCACCAGAGCAGCACCATCATCGGACGCCAGGTGCGCCACATGACGCGCCTGGTGGACGACCTGCTCGACGTGTCGCGCGTCACGCGCGGCCTGATCACCCTGGGCCAGGCGCGGGTGGCGGCGCGCGCCGTCGTCGAAGAGGCGGTGGAGCAGGTGCGGCCGACGATCGACGCGCGCTCGCAGCAGCTCGGCGTGCGCCTGCCGCCCGAACACGCGGCGGTGCGCGGCGACAAGGCGCGCCTGGTGCAGGTGGTGGCAAATGTGCTGGGCAACGCCGCCAAGTACACGCCGCCGGGGCGCGGCGTCGACCTGCGCGCCGAAGTGCTGGGCACGCGCCTGGTGCTGAGCGTGCGCGACGAGGGCATCGGCATGGACCGCGAGCTCACCGGCCGCGTGTTCGACCTGTTCACCCAGGCCGAGCGCTCGTCCGACCGCTCCCAGGGCGGCCTTGGGTTGGGCCTGGCCCTGGTCAAGCACCTGGTCGAGCTGCACGGCGGCACGGTGGGCTGTTCCAGCCCGGGCCTGGGCAAGGGCAGCACCTTCGTGATCAGCCTGCCGCTGCTGCAGGAAGAAGAAACGCTGGTTCCCGCGCCGGACGCTGCTTGTCCGGCCGGCGCCGCGCCCTTGCGCATCCTGGTGGTGGACGACAACCACGACGCTGCCGAGACGCTGGGCCTGCTGCTGTCGGCCCAGGGCCACGAGGTGGCGATCGAGCACGGCTCGCTGCCGGCGCTCGAGCGTGCGCGCGGCATGCGGCCCGACGTCTGCCTGCTCGACATCGGCTTGCCGGAGATGGATGGGCGCGAACTGGCGCGGCGGCTGAAGGCCGATCCGGCGACGGGCGGCGCGGTCCTGATCGCCGTCACCGGCTATGGCCAGCAGCAGGATCGCGATGCCGCGCTGGCCGCGGGCTTCGCGCATCACCTGGTCAAGCCGGTCAATGTCGACGTGTTGTTGCGCGTGCTCGATGGTGCACGCGGCGGCGCAGGGGAGGCGGAAGCAGGGGCAGGAGTCACCCAGGACCCGGACCAGCAAACCGTCGCACCCGCGTAGGCGGGTGCCCAAGTTCATGGAGTGGCTACAAAAATAAACCCGTTTTCACGGAGGAGACCCGATGCAGAGAAAACCACGCTTCATCGCAAGAACGCTGGCACTTGCAGTCCTCGGCGCCATCAGCCTGTCCGCTCATGCCGCCAACCCGATCGTCCCCGGCTGGTACGCCGACCCCGAAATCCGCATCTACGGCAACAAGTACTGGATCTACCCCACCTATTCGGACCACGACGGCACGCCGCGCACCTCGCGCGGATTCACCCCCGAGCAGCAAGCCATGCGCGCCAAGTCCGACCTGATCTGGGAACCCTACCTGAAGCAGACCTTCCTCGACGCCTTCTCGTCGACCGACCTGGTCAACTGGACCAAGCACACTCACGTGCTCGACGTCGAGAACGTCGCGTGGGCGGCGTATGCGGTGTGGGCGCCATCCGCCATCGAGCACAACGGCAAGTACTACCTGTTCTTCGGCGCCAACGACATCAAGGCCAATGGCCAGCTGGGCGGCATCGGCGTCGCGGTCAGCGACCGTCCCGAAGGCCCGTTCAAGGATGCGCTCGGCCGCCCGCTGATCGACAAGATCCACAACGGCGCCCAGCCGATCGACCAGATGGTGTTCAAGGACGACGACGGCCAGGTGTATATGTATTACGGCGGCTGGAAGCACGCCAACGTCGTCAAGCTGGCGCCGGACCTGCTGAGCGTTTTGCCGTTCCCGGACGGGACCACCTACAAGGAAATCACGCCCGACCCGGCCTATGTGGAGGGTTCGTTCATGGCAAAGCGTAATGGCGTGTACTACTTCATGTGGTCGGAAGGAGGGTGGACGGGGCCGGATTATCGCGTTGCGTATGCCATGAGCAAGTCGCCGTTTGGGCCGTTCAAGCGCATTGGGACCATCCTGCAGCAGGATACGACCATTGCTAATGGGGCGGGGCATCATTCGGTGGCCAATATTCCTGGCACCGACGACTGGGTTATTGTCTATCACCGGCGGCCGTTGAACGACAAGGATGGGCATCATCGTGAGATGGCCATTGAGCATTTGTACTTCAATGCGGATGGCACAATCAAGCCGGTGGTGATGACTACCAAGGGCGTGGAGCCGCGGCAGATTCGTCCCGGCAGATGAAGATGTCGAACGGCTGACGAGACCGCTCGGCGCTTTGGACGAAGGTGAGGAGGAGGTCTCTTATTATTGCTCGAAAAAAGAGGATTGAGAAAAGGTATCTCTTTACCTCTGCAGGATTTTGGCTGTGATTACCGCGGGGTCGTTAGAGTAGCCTTCGCTAGAAAATTTTTGCACACGTAGCTTCACATCTTCCGGGGTCCAGAATTCCCATTGGCGTTGGATGAAGTGCTCTCGTAACTTATCGATGTCTCCCTTGCGCCCATTGCCGGCAATAAGGCCTAATCGAATTTGAAAAGCTGGAGTAATCATGCCGAGTCTAAGCAGATCCTCATGTAGTTGTTCGAAAACGATATCGCGATATCGCTTACACGTAAAGAGCTTGTAACGTCCGGTTGGCACTGCATGATCTGCTGCCAGGTCAGCAAGTGCGACTCCGGCTGAGTCGAAGAACGATTTTACCTCGAACGCAATTACCGTCGACTTTGGCACGTTCAGAGCTAAAAGGTCAATTTCAGGCCGGGGGATTGACCACTTCGAATTATCAATACGGCGCTTTTGCTCTGGCGATAGCTGCACTTTGAACGACTGAAAAACCCAGTAGCCGTCTCGTTCTAACAGGGTCTTGGCGATATTCTCAAAATGATCCATTGTATTTATTCCAGTAGTAGAGCGATCTCCAACAGGCATAGCAAGCAGCGTTAAGATACGAAGTATTTGGCAGGCTGCATTTCTGGGTGGCGTTGGCCTCTCGAGCATGATACTGAAAGGCTCATGGTTGCCTAACTTATTGCCATATGCCAGGGCTTGTTCTTGGCCAAATAGCAGACGTTCCAGGAGAGTACGAGATCGTTGCTGTCAAAGCAACCTTGAGTCTCTCGTAGATCACTTGCACTGTTTTTGAATGGATCTGCACCGATTTCGTGCAAATGTGCTGTAATGACGCTCTCTGCGCTTAACCTTGGTGCAATGCCATCCTTTCTTCTATCCATCCTCCGGCGGCCGCACCCGGTCGCCTTGCCACCGATCGGCCAGGCGCGGGCCGCGTTCGGCGCATTGTTCGGCCTGGCCCTGTCCGGCATCCTGAGCCAGGTCGTGCTGGCCTGGACCGCCCCCGGCGCCCACGTCGCCTGGCTCGTTGCCCCGATGGCGGCCTCCGCCGTATTGCTGTTCTGCGTCCCCGCCAGCCCCCTGGCCCAGCCCTGGCCCGTCATCGGCGGCAATGTCGTCTCGGCCCTGGTCGGCGCTGCCTGCGCCCAGCTGCTGCCCGATCCGATGTTCGCCGCGCCGCTGGCCGGCGGATTGTCGATCGCCATGATGTTCCTGCTGCGCTGCCTGCATCCGCCGGGCGGGGCGGTGGCGATGACGGCGGTGCTGGGCGGGCCGGCGGTGCATGAAGCCGGCCTGTCGTTCGCGCTGGCGCCGGTGGGCCTGAACACCGTGCTGCTGGTGCTGGCGGCGCTGCTGTACAACCGGGTGACAGGCGCCCATCATGCACACAAACCTGTTCCGGCGCCGACCGCCGTGGCGGTCGAGGACATCGACGCCGCGCTGGAGCATTTTGGCGAGGCGGTCGACGTCTCGCGCGAAGACCTGGCCGTCATCGTCAACGATGCCGAGCACCATGCGGCCGAGCGGCGCGTGCGTCACCTGCATGCCGGCGACGTCGTGGTGCCGCCGCTGGCGCGGCTCGAACCCGACATGCCGCTGGCGACGGCGCGCGCCATCCTGCTCGAACATGGCTTGCCGTCGCTGCCGGTGGTGGATGGGGAAGGGCGGCTGCTTGGCGTGCTGACCCTGAAATCCCTGCTGCGGGCGGCGGCCGAGGCCGAAGCGTGGAACATCAAGGCGCGGGCGCTGATCGTGCTGCGCGGCCGCAGGCAAGCCGAGCGGGTGGCCGAGCTGATGATGACCGGGATCGCGGTGCAGGCGGCGCAGCCGGCGAGCGCCGTGGCCGCGCTGGCGGGTCGCCATGGCCTGGCGCGGGTGCCGGTGGTCGATGCGGCGGGCATGCTGGTGGGGATGGCAGGGCCGGTCGAAGTGCTCGACGCCCTGCATGGGGTGGCCTTGGCGACGCAGGGGTGGCGGTTGCGGCGCCGGCGCGACGATTGATGCTTGTTTCGGCGCCGGTGTCGTCTGCGATGATCTCGCTGCCAACGATCACCGCGTCGGCGGCCTGGCCGCCGACCCTACGGGTGAATCAGGCCGATTCCGCCCCGCAGCACTTCTTGTACTTCTTGCCGCTGCCGCAGGGGCAATCGTCGTTGCGACCGACCTTCGGCTCCTCGCGCACCACGGTCTCGACCGCGGCCTTGCGCAGTGGCAGCCAGTAGCGGTACAGGGCCGGCACATTCGCTTCGATCTCCAGCGCCAGGGCGTGGATCTTGTGCGGATTGTCGACCAGGGCCAGTTCCTCCTCTTCGATCTCGTCGGCGCCGAGCAGGTAGATCGGGCGAATGAGTTCGGCCACGTCGGAGGTCCAGATCGGTTCCCAGGAGTCGGCGCGCAGTTCGACGCCTTCCCAGAAGCCCCAGCACCAGGCTTCCGGATCGATCAGGGTCTTGCCTTCGAATTCATGTTCGACGAACAGCGGCTCGAACTCCTTCGGCGAGACTTCGAAGGTGATCAGCACTTCGTTCATGAAGCGCATGATCAGGTTGATGATCTTTTCTTCTTCGCGCTTGTTCTTCCATTTCGGGGCGGCCGCCTCGTCCTGGCCCCAGACCAGCGGCAGCCATTCGGCCGGCATGATGGTTTCCGGACCGATCGCGATCGCGGTCAGGTAGCCGTGCAGGGTGTCCATCGTCATCGCGTCGTCGGAGCAACGGTCGGACAAGAGGAACTGGTCGAGTTCGTCGAATTCTTTTTCGGAGAGGGGCTGTTCGAGATGCATGGGAGTGTCTGGTGACGGCGCCCGGGCGCCGGTTTTGCGTAAAGGCGCCAGTGTAACGCCTGCGCCGCCGGGCGGCAGCAAAAACCTCGATCGGGTATGGCAAACGGCGGGGAGATGGCGCCGCGACGCAACGGCCGCGGCGCCGGGACGGCATCAACGCTTGGCGTTGAACGCCTTGGTCAGCTCGTCGGCCGCGAACTGCTGCGCTTCCTTGGCTTTGGGCACCACCGCGCCCATGCCGAAGAATTCGTGGGTCACGCCCGTGTAGTGACGGTAGTTGACGGCCACGCCTTCTTTCTTGAGGCGGTCGGCGTAGGCCTTGCCCTCGGTCATCAGGGGGTCGATCTCGGCCGTGATCACGGTCGCCGGCGGCAGGCCCTTGAGCGAGGTCGCCTTCAGCGGCAGGGCGTACGGGCTCTTCGGATCGGCGCCGTAGTGCTTGAAGAACCAGCCCATCATCGCCTTGTTGAGCGGCTTGGCGTTGGCATTCTTCTTGTACGACGCATTGTTCATGTCGTTGTCGACCACCGGATACACCAGCAGCTGGTGCACCGGCAGCTGGGCTTTCTGGTCGCGCGCCATCATCGAGACCACGGTCGCCAGGTTGCCGCCGGCCGATTCGCCGGCCACCGCCACGCGGGTCGGGTCGCCATTGAACTGGCTGGCGTTGTCGATTGCCCATTTATAGGCGGCGAAGGCGTCCTCGGGCTGGGTCGGGAACTTGTGTTCAGGCGCCCGGCGGTAATCGGCCGAGACGACGATGGCCTTGGCCCCCTTGGCCAGCGCGCGCACCGACGCTTCATAGACCTTGGTGTCGGCGATCACGAAGCCGCCGCCGTGGTAGTAGACGATGACCGGGAACGGACCCTTGCCCTCAGGGGTGAAGATGTGGACCGGGAAGCTGCCGCCCTTGCCCTGCACCGTCTGCGTCTTCATTGTCACGCCGGGTTCCGGCGCCGTGCTCTGGCCGGCATCCGACAGCACTTTCTTGACCGCGTCGGCGGCGCTCGGCTGCTTGCGCGCTTCTTCCGGGCTCAGGTTCTCGATCGGCTTCGGTTTGAGCGACGCCATGGCGTCGAGCACCTTTTGCATATTCGGCTCGGCCTTCGGCGGCTGGGCGTTCTGGGCGATGGCGGCGCCTGCAGCCATGCCGGCGGCGAGAGCGACGAGGGTCAGGGTCATCTTCTTCATGGTGTTCCAATCAGGTTGGCGCTCCGACGCGGGCTGCGTCTGGATGCGTTTGTTACATGGAACCCCGGAACAACACCGCCGCTCAGTACGCGAACGAACCCAGCCATCCAAAAGCGGGACGATTTCCGCTTCCCCGTGCGCCGCCGTACAATGGGCACATGGAAAAGCCGAACCTCGATACTCCCGAACACCCCTTTGCCCGCCTCGATCCCGCCATGGTGCTCGATGCGCTCGATAGCGTCGGCCTGCACGGCGATGGCCGCCTGCTGGCGCTGAACAGCTACGAGAACCGGGTCTACCAGGCAGGGCGCGAGGAGGGTGCGCCGGTGGTGGTCAAGTTCTATCGGCCGCAGCGCTGGAGCGATGCCGCCATCCTCGAAGAGCATGCTTTTGTCGCCGAGCTGGTGGAGCAGGAGATTCCGGTGGTGCCGGCCCTGGCCATCGGCGGCAAGACCCTGCACGATTTCGAGGGCTTCCGCTTCGCCGTGTTCCCGCGCCGCGGCGGGCGCGCGCCCGAGCTGGGCGACCCGGCGGTGCTGGAATGGACCGGCCGCTTCATCGGCCGCATCCACGCCCAGGGCGCGGTCAAGGCCTATGCGCAGCGGCCGGCGCTCGATCCGGTCACTTTCGGCCGCCAGCCTTATGACTGGCTGCGCAGCCATGATTTCGTCCCGCCCGAGCTGATGGCCGCGTGGTCGAGCGTGGTCGAGCAGGCCCTGGATGGCGTCGCGCGCTGCTACGAGCGGGCCGGCGAGCTGCCGCTGCTGCGCCTGCACGGCGACTGCCACGGCGGCAACGTGCTGTGGACGCCCGACGGCCCCCATTTCGTCGACTTCGACGACAGCCGCATGGGCCCGGCGGTGCAGGACCTGTGGATGCTGCTGTCGGGCGAGCGCCACGAGATGGTGCGCCAGATGAGCGACGTGCTGGCCGGCTACGAGGATTTTTGCGAGTTCCATCCGCGCCAGCTGTACCTGGTCGAAGCCTTGCGCACCCTGCGCCTGATCCATTATGCAGCGTGGCTGGCGATGCGCTGGGACGATCCGGCCTTTCCCGCCGCCTTCCCCTGGTTCAATACCCAGCGCTACTGGCAAAACCGTATCCTGGAGCTGCGCGAGCAGGTGGCGCTGATGGACGAACCGCCCTTGTGGCCGGTGTGATGGCCGAATGGATGAGCTGAGCCAATATTGCCGCCCAGTTCCGCGTAGCGTACTGAACGGATTTACCGGATAATCGAAACGACCGCCGCTATTGAGACCTCGCATGGAACCAAACCCAGCCAAGCAAGACGACGCCGACTTCTCGATCGACCTGTCGCAGGCCGCCGGCATGGCGCCGGCCGAGGCTCCGCCCGACTCGGGGCCTGAAGCGGCTGCCGCCGCGCCTGAGGTCCCTGCGGCCGCCCCGGCGCCGGCCGCGCGCAAGCCCCTCGAGATGCGTGAAATCCAGGAGGCGATCGCGCGCGTGGAAGCCGAGGCCAAGGCCAACGTCGCCGCGGAAAGCCGCCAGACCGCCGAATCGCGCGCACGCGCGCTGGCCGACGAGCGCGCCGCCATCGATGCCGCCGCCGCCGCCGCCGCGCTGGCCAATTCGCAGGCATCCGAAGACGCGATCGCGGCCAACCGCGACCGCCTCGAATCCCTGCGCGCCGCCGCCAAGGCGTCCGCCGAGCGCCTGGACGCGATCCGGCAAGAGACCGCCGAGCTGCGTGCGCGGGTCAAGAGCGATACCGAAATCCGCCTGGCGCTGGAAGCCCGTGCGCGCTCCGAAGAAGAAGCGCGGCGCCGCGCTGCCGTCCAGATGGAAGCCGAGGCCGAGCTGGCGGCCAAGGCCGCCCGCGCCGCCGACGAGCTGGTGGCGCATACCGAACAGGCCAGGCTGCAGGCCGCCGAGCGCATGGCGGCGGTGGAGGCGGCCAAGGAAGAAGTGCTGCATAACGCCAGCGCCGACGCCCGCATCGCCATCTTGGCGCGCGAGCGCGAGCGCGCCGAAAAAGCCGCGCGCCAGACCGCCGAGAAGCTGGCCGAGGCCGAAGCCGAGGCGCTCGACCTGACCCAGCAGCGCGAACGCGCCGACCAGGTGGCCCTGGCCTCGGCGTTCGCGCGCGCGGCGGCCGAGGCGCGTGCGCTGGAAGAAGCGCGCGCCCTGGCCCACATCGAACAGGAACGCGAGGCGATCGCGCTGGCCCAGGCCGAGTCCGAGCGCGTCGCGGCCCAGTCGCTGCGCCTGCGCTTGCAGACCGAAAAGGAATTGCGCGACGCCGCCACCCACCGCGAGCGGCTGGAACAGATGGCCGCCGCCAGCGCCGAGGCGCGGCGCGAGGCAGAGGCCCGCATCCTGGCCGCGACCGAGGCCCGGATCGAAACCGACCGCAAGCTGCAGCTGGTGGCCGAAGACCGCGTCCGCGCCGAGGAAGAAGCGGACGAGCAGGTGCAAGCCCGGCTCGAGGCCGAGGCCGAGGCGGCGCTGGACGCGCGCGCGCGCCGCGCGGCCGACGAGGCGGCGTTGGCGGCGGCCCAGCGCGAGGCCGAGGAGCACCGGCGCGAGCAAGCCCTGGCGGACGAAAAAGCGGCGCTGGCCCAGGCCGCGGCCGAGGTCCAGGCCAAGCGTAACGCCGACGAAGCGGAGGCGGTCGCGTTCGAGGCCGAACTGGTCGAACTGCAGCGCCAGGCCGCGCAACTGGCTGCGCAAAAACGCGAAGAAGCCGAGCGCCTGGCCCAGCTCGAGCGCGAGCGGGTGGCGGCCGAGACCCAGGCCCTGGCGGACCTCGAGCGGAAAGTGGCGGCCGAGCAGGAATTGATGCTGGCGGCCCAGGCACGCAGCGAAGCCGAGGCTGCGGCGGCGGCGGCGCTGGCCGCCAGGGCGCAGGCCGAGCGCCGCCTGGAAGAAGCCCAGCGCGCGACCTTCGAAGCGCAGCAGGCCCAGGCGGACGCGGTAGCGGAAGAAGCGGCGCAAGCCGAGGCGACGCGCGACGCCCAGCAGGCGCATGCGCGCCGGGCGCAAGAGCTGGCCCAGGCCCAGCACGAACGCACCGAGGTCGAGCGCCAGCAGGTGGCGCTGACCGAGCAGGCGATCGGCGCCGAGCGCGAAGCCACGCAAGCCGCGCGCGAGTCGCTGGCCCTGGTCGAGCGCAAGCTGGCCGCCCAGCGCGCCCAGGCCGCGGCCGACGCCCGCGCCAACGAGGCGCAGGCGGCGCGGCTGGCGTCGGAACATGCCGCCGCCCAGGCCGCCGAGGCGCGCGCCGAGGCCGAGGAAACGCAAGCCCGGCTGGCGCGCGAGCGCGAGCTGGTCGAGCAGGCCGCCGTGCAGTCGGCGGTCGAGAAACGCGAAGCCCAGCGCGCGTTGCTGGAACACGCCCAGGCGCACGCCGAGATGCAGCGCAAGGCGGCGCAGGCGACCCTGCAGATGGCCGATGCGCGCAAGCACCTGGTGAACCTGGAAAGCAAGCGCCAGGACGAGCAGGCCGCCGAACTGGCGGCCACCGAGCGGGTCATCGGCGAACGCAAGGTCGAGGCCGGCCAGCGCTCGGTGTCGGCCGACCTGACGCGCGAGGTATTGGGGCGGTTCAAGCAGTCGCAGGCCCGGGCCGGCGACACCTCGGCCGCGCAGGCGGCGGCGCGGTTGGCGGAAGTGATCGCGGCCCAGCGCGAACTGGACCGCGACAAGGAGTAGGGCGGACGGCCGAGCCGGCTGCGCCCAGGTGCTTATTGCGCGGGCGCTGCTGGCGCCGGCGCCCCCTGCGCCTGGCTCGGCGACACCGGATCGACCGGCCCCGTCACCGCACGCTTGACGAAATACTCGGTATCGCCAAAGCAGCTGGTCGGCACGCCCTTGTGCTGCTCGTAGCTGATCTGCACGCGGCGGCCGATATTATTATTCAGCTGCTGCACCACGGCCTCATCGCGCACGGTGAAGGCGAAGCGCTCGGGAATCGCGCCCGGCATGCTCGACAGCAGGATCTCGCCTTCCCAGGTCTTGCACAGCCAGCCTTTCTTGGAGAACGTCTGCAGATAGCCGGCGCGGTCGCCCTCGGAATACGCCCAGGTCAGGGTGAACCAGGTGTACAGGGAACCGAGCACGGCGACGGCGGCGATGACGGACAGCAGGATGGCGGTGGCGCGGGCTTTGGGCATGGTCGGGCAGGGCGATCGAAAAAAGTTGGCACGGGTTGTCAATATGGCAGCGCAAACGCGATGCGCGCTCATTCTGCCATGCCTTGCCGTAATCGCAAACCGCAATTCTCAGCGGTCGCTCGTTGCCCCTTGCTTCAACCGGTCCGCGCCGCCACCTCGGCCTCCCGGGCCGCAATCCTCCTGCGGTAGCGTATGGACGACCACAGCGACACCAGGATGAAGGCCAGCCCGGACAGCCCGGTGAACCATTCCGGGATGTGATAGTGCACGCTGGCGAACATGATCAGGGCTAGGATGCCGATCGCATAATGGGCGCCGTGCTCGAGAAAGACAAATTCTTGCAACGTGCCCTTGTAGACCAGGAACACGGTCATCGAGCGCACGAACATGGCGCCGATGGCCAGGCCCAGCATGATGATGACGACGTCGTTGGTGATGGCGAAGGCCCCGATCACGCCGTCGAAGCTGAACGAGGCGTCCAGCACTTCCAGGTAGAGAAAGCCGCCGATGCTGCCCTGCGAGATCATGGCGCCGACCGACGGGTCTTCTTCCTTTTCTTCGAGCAGGCCGCTCAGCCACTTGACGCCGATATAGATCAGCACCCCGGTCACGCCGGCGATCAGCACCGCCAGCTTGCGCTCGACCGGCATCAGGCTCATGGCGCCCAGGACGCCCAGCAGGGTGATCAGGACGGCCAGTCCCTCGGTGCCGTATTTGCCGACCTTGCTCTCGAACCAGCCGAACCAGTGCAATTCCTTTTCTTCATCGAACAGGAAGTTCAGGAACACCAGCAGCAGGAAGGCGCCGCCGAAGGCCGCGACCTCGGCGTGGTGTTCGGTCAGGTGGCGCGAATATTCGTTGGGATTGTCGATCGCCATATGCCAGACGTCGAACAGGCCGAGGCCGGTGGCGGCGGCGACGATGACCAGCGGGAACAGCAGGCGCATGCCGAACACGGCCACCAGGATGCCGACGGTCAGGAACAGCTTGCGCCAGAATTCGTTCCAGTGCTTGAGCACCGAGGCGTTGACGACGGCATTGTCGAAAGAAAGCGACACTTCCAGCACGCCGAGGATGGCGGTGATCCACAAGGCCTGCAGCAGGCCGGGCAGGCCCCGGTGCTCGTAGCCCCACCAGCCGGCGAGGGCCATCAGGACTGCCGTGACGATGAAGGACCAGCGGAAATGCCGCATACATACCCCTTGTTTGTATTGACTGCCTGGGTCAATATTACCGTTTCCCGGGTTGCTGCGTCCGTTCCAAAAGTCGCCCACCGCGCCTTGCTTCTGAGATAATTCCGCCCAGCATTTTCACCTATAAGACATCATGGAAATTATCTACCTCGCGACGCCCATACTGACCTGGATGGTGGTCGGTCCGATCAAGTTTCTCATTTCCAGCGTCCGCCTGCGGCGCTGGGCCTTCGACCTGGTCGGCAATGGCGGCTTCCCCAGCAACCATAGCGCGGTCGTGTCCAGCATGGCCACCCTGATCGCCCTGCGCGAAGGCATGGGCCATCCGGCCTTCGGCGTGGCCTGCACGCTCGCCTTCATCGTCATGATCGACGCCAACAGCCTGCGCCAGCACGTCGGCCGCCATGCGGTGTCGCTCAACCGCCTGCACGACGGCAAGGCCGACTACGTGATCCTGCGCGAACGCATGGGCCATACCAAGATCGAGATCGCCGGCGGGGTCCTGACCGGCATCGGCATGGGCTTCCTGATCAACGCCGTCCTCGGCGGTTTCTGATCGTGTCCATATGGCGGCGTCCATCCCCCGGACGTCCGCCTGTCCGTTTTACCCCGCATCTCGTCCGGGCTGGAATGCAGCTCATCGCCAAAAAACGCAGTTCATCCATCGAATTCGGCGTTATACAGGTTCGTCAATTGACGCCATCAGGGCCCTCCTGAATACTTCGCGCTGGCTGTATCTATTCTCATTTTTATAAAAAAGACCAAGTCCTTCTCTGGAGAACCACAATGCTGCGCAAAACCCTCCTCGTTCTAGCCATCGCTTCAAGCCTCGTCGCCTGCGGCAAGGATTCCGCCACGGCCCCCGGCCAGGCCAAGGACAACAAGCCGACGCAGCTGACGGTGGCGCCCGAGGATGTATTGACGATCCAGAGCGACGCCATTTCGTCCGGCCCGGTCATCACCGGCTCGATCCAGCCCGAGCGCAAGGCCGACCTGCGCGCCGAAGTCTCGGCCATCGTGCTGCAGGTGCTCAAGGAGAACGGCGAACCGGTCAAGCGCGGCGACGTGCTGGTGCGCCTCGATGAAACCTCGATCCGCGACAGCCTGATGTCGGCCGAGGATGCGCAGCGCGCCGCCAGCCTGGCGCTGGAGCAGGCCAACCGCCAGCTCGAACGCCTGAAAACCCTGAGCGCCTCCGGCATGACCTCGGCCAAGGCCCTGGACGACGCCGAGATGGCGCGCAACAACGCCATGAGCGAGCTGTCGGGCGCCAGGAGCCGCGTCGCCACCGCGCGCCAGCAGCTGGCCCGCACCACGGTGCGCGCGCCGTTCGACGGCATCGTCTCCGAGCGCAAGGTTTCCAATGGCGACACCGCCACCATCGGCAAGGAACTCGTGAAAGTCATCGATCCGACCAGCATGCGCTTCGAGGGCGCGGTGTCGGCCGATTCGGTCAGCACCGTCAAGGTCGGCCAGAAAGTCAATTTCCGCGTCAACGGCTATGGCGAGCAGCAGTTCGCCGGCATCGTCAGGAGGATCGATCCGGCGGCCAACCCGGTCACGCGCCAGGTCGAGGTGCTGGTGGGCTTCGCCGACAAGGCCCAGCCGCGCGTGGCCGGCCTGTACGCCGAAGGCCGCGTCGACGCTTCCGCCACCGACGCCCTGATGCTGCCCGAGTCGGCCCTGGTGCGGGTCGGCGACAACAGCCATACCTGGCGCATCAAGGACAAGACCCTGTCCAAGGTCAACCTGGTGGTCGGCGCGCGCGACCCGCGCACCGGCAACTTCGAAGTCAAGCAGGGCCTGGCCGCCGGCGACGTCGTGCTGCGCGCCCCGACCTCGAACCTGAAGGATGGCCAGAAGGTCGACATGCCGGCCGCGCGCGTCGCCAGCGCCGCCGGCTCGGCCGCCGGCGCGGCGCCGGTCCAGGGCAAGTAATACGGGAAAAATAAAAGGAAAACAACGATGTTCCTGTCCAATTTCAGTGTCAAAAAACCGGTCGCGACGGTGGTGATCATCGTCGCGATGATGGCCATCGGCCTGCTCGCGCTGTCCAAGCTGCGGGTCAACCAGAACCCCGACGTCGACATCCCCGTCATCGTGGTCGACATCCCGTATCCGGGCGCCTCGCCCGAGACCTCGGAACGCGAGATCACCAACCGCCTCGAGAAGCAGATGCAGGCGATCCAGGGCGTCACCGAAGTCAATTCCAACTCCTATGAGGGCGGCGCCACGATCTGGATGGAGTTCGACTTCGACCGCAACCTGATCGAAGCCTCGGACGACGTGCGCAACGCCATCGCCGCGGTGCGCTACAAGCTGCCGATCGAGATGCGCGAGCCGGTGCTGCGCCGCATCGACCCGGCCGCCGAGCCGGTGATGTCGCTGGCGCTGTCGTCGAGCACCCAGAGCCATGCCGAGATCTCGCGCTATGCCGAGGACGTGCTGGCCGACCAGTTCCGCGCCATCGACGGCGTCTCGACGGTGGCCGTCAACGGCGCCCTGCGGCGCGAGCTGTCGGTGCTGCTGCGCGCCGAGAAGCTGCGTGAATTCAACGTGTCGGTGACGGAGGTAACCAATGCCCTGCGCAGCGGCAATACCAATGCGCCGGTCGGCAAGCTGCGCGACGAGCTGGACGAGAAGGGCATCCGCCTGATCGGCCGCATCGAGCGTCCCGAAGACTTTTCGCAGATCGTGGTCAAGCGCAACGGCGACACCATCGTGCGCCTGAACCAGGTGGCCGAGATCCAGGATGGCTTCGCCGACATCAACAGCCTTTCCATGCGCAGCGGCAAGCCGAACGTCGGCCTGCAGATTTCCCGCTCGCGTGACGCCTCGACCGTGGCGCTGGCCAAGAAGGTCCACGAAGTCGTCAAGGAAGCGAGCAAGCACCTGCCGGAAGGCACCAAGCTGGAAGTGACCCGCGACGGCGGCGAGGATGCGCAATCGAGCCTGAACAACGTGATCGAGGCGCTGGTGCTGGGCGCCGTGCTGACCGTGTTCGTGGTCTATGCCTTCCTCAATTCCTGGCGCTCGACCCTGATCACCGCGCTGGCCCTGCCGACCTCGGTGCTGGCGGCCTTCATCGCGGTCTGGCTGTGCGGCTTCACGCTGAACTTCATGACCCTGCTGGGCCTGTCGCTGGCGATCGGCGTGCTGATCGACGATGCGATCGTGGTGCGCGAAAACATCGTGCGCCATATGGAAATGGGTTCCGACCGCCGCACCGCGGCGCTCGAGGGCACGGCCGAGATCGGCATGGCCGTGGCCGCCACGACCTTCTCGATCATGGCCGTGTTCGTGCCGGTGGCCTTCATGCCGGGCGTGTCCGGCGAGTGGTTCCGCCCGTTCGCGCTCACCGTGACCTGCTCGGTGATCGTCTCGCTGTTCATCTCGTTCACGCTCGACCCGATGCTGTCGGCCTACTGGGGCGACCCGCCGGACCACCACAACGCCCCCAAGAAGGGCATCGGCCGCGTGCTGGACCGCTTCAACCACTGGTTCGACCACCAGGCCGACCGCTACGGCCGCGTGATCGCCTGGGCGTTGCACCACCGCCGCTGGATGGGTTTCATCGCCCTGGCAAGCTTCGTCGGCGCGATCGCCCTGCATTCGAGCTTTGGCGGCTCGAGCTTCCTGCCGAAGATGGACTCGGGCACGATCATGATCGACGTGCGCGTGCCGGCATCGTCGAGCATCGAATATGCCCGCCGCAAGGTGGAAGCGGCGGCCGAGCTGGCGCGCACCCTGCCCGAGACCGAGGACACCAACAGCAACGCCAATCTAAATGGCGGCCGGGTCTACGTCGACATCGGCAAGCGCCGCCAGCGCGACCGCAGCGCCTCCGAGGTCGCGGTCGAGCTGCGCGAGAAGGTCAGTCGCCTGGTCGGCGCCGAGTACACGGTCATGGATGACCTGAGCGGCAACGGCAAGCCGGTGCAGATCGAATTCAGCGGCCCCGATTCGCGCCGCCTGATGGAGCTGACCAATGCCTACATGGCCAAGCTGCGCGAAGTGCCGGGCGCGGTCGACGTCACCCTGTCCGAGCAGGATCCGAAAAACGAGCTGCAGATCGTGCTCGACCGCGGCCTGGCGAACATGATGGGTATTTCGGTGGGCGACGCCGCCCAGTCGCTGCGCGTGGCCTTCGCCGGCATAGAGGTGGGCGACTGGGTCGACCCGACCAGCGAGACCCGCGACGTCGCCGTGCGCCTGCACCCGGACGACCGCGTCAATACCGAGAGCATCGAGCGCCTGCCGATCTCGGTCGGCGGCACCGGCATGATGGTGCCGCTCGAGCAGATCGCCTCGATCACCATGGGCAAGGGCCCGTCGGGCATCCGCCACAAGAACGGCGAGCGCATGATCACGGTCTCGGCCAATGCCCAGGGCCGCTCGCCGGGCGAGGTCACGGCCGACGCCATGCGCCTGGCGCGCACCTTCGACTTCCCGCCGGGCTATGGCCTGGCGCTGGGCGGCTCGGGCGAAGACCAGCAGGAACTGTTTACCGAGATGATCATCGCGCTGCTGTCGGGCATCGCCCTGATGTACCTGATCCTGGTGATGCAGTTCGGTTCCTTCACCGCGCCGATCGGCGTGATGATGTCGCTGCCGCTGTCGCTGATCGGCGTGGTCGTGGCGCTGATCATCACGGGGCACACGCTCAACCTGATGAGCATGATCGGCATCATCATGCTGATGGGCCTGGTGGCCAAGAATGCGATCCTGCTGCTGGACGCCGCCCGCGCCCTGGAGCACGAAGGCATGGACCGCGAAGAAGCGCTGATGGCGGCCGGCCGCAAGCGCCTGCGTCCGATCCTGATGACCACCTTCGCGCTGATCGCCGGCATGCTGCCGGTGGCGCTGGCCTTCGGCGACGCGGGCGAGTTCTACCAGCCGCTGGCGATCGCCATCATCGGCGGCACGATCACCTCGACCGTGCTGACCCTGCTGGTGGTGCCGACCTTCTACGACAGCATCGAGATCGCCCGCGACCGCATGCTGGCCAAGTATGGCCGCCGCGCCGAGCGCTGGAACGCGCTGCCGGCCTTCCTGATGACCTTCGTGGAAGCGATCCTGACCCTGACCTTCGTGCGCCTGGTCTATCGCGTGATCGTTCGCATCGGCCGCCTGGTGACCGGCCGCGGCAAGGCCGTGCCGGCCTGATCCTTACCTGCGGGCGGCGCCAGCCGCCCTTGCCCCGACATGGCCAGCCATGCGCTGGCCGTGTCTTTTCGACGACGGGCCGCATGAGCCTGCCAGGGAATTGCCACGCAACGCTTTACCATATTGCGACAGCATTTCTTCTTGTTATGGTCTAATAGCGGATGCCTTGTGGATAATTCGATACTGAACTGCTTGCGCCACAGTGGACAGTATTTCAAGAATCCCGTCTTCCATCCTTCCCGCCGTTAGGTTCCGTGCCCATGTCAGCAATCCCATCATCCTCCACACCTGCCGGTTCCGATATGAACTGGCTCGCCGGCGGCGGCGAGATGGGCGAACTGATCCGCAGCATGGACTGGTCGAAGACGCCGCTCGGGCCGCTGTCCGAATGGCCGCAGAGCCTGCGCACCTCGGTCAGCCTGTGCCTGTCGTCGACCTTCCCGATCCTGGTGTGCTGGGGGCCGGACGACATCCAGATCTACAACGACGCCTACCGCCCGATCTGCGGCGACCTGCATCCGGCCTCGATGGGGGCGCCGTTCAAGGTGGTGTGGGCCTCGGCCCTGCCGATGGTGGGCGCGGCCTTCGAGCGCGCGCACCAGGGCGAGGGCGCCTACATCAAGGACCAGCACATGGAGCTGGACCGCAGCGGCTACCTCGAAGAAGCGAACATGACCTTCTCGTTCTCGCCGATCCGCGACGAGTCGGGAGCGGTGGGCGGCATCTTCCACCCGATCACCGAGACCACGCCCCAGGTGCTGGGCGCGCGCCGCACCCAGGGCTTGCGCGACCTGACCGCGGGCCTGGCCGCGACCCGCTCGATGGCCGAGATCGGCCAGCAGTTGACGCTGCACGTCGAGCGGATGCAGGCCGACGTGCCCTTCCTGCTGTTCTACCAGATCGACCAGGAAAGCGGGCAAGTGCAGCTGTGCGGCGGCGGCGGCCTGCCGCCGGGCTGCGCGCTGGCGCCAACGACGGCGCGGCTGGACGACGCGTGCTGGCCATTCGCGCGCTGCGCCGCCAGCGGCGCGGCGGCCCAGGTCGACGACGTGGCGCAACGCCTGGCGGGCGGGCGCTGCGGACCCTACGACGATCCGCCGCGCTCGGCCCTGGTGCTGCCGCTTTCCCTGCCGGGCCAGCAAGAGCTGTTCGGCTTCGTGGTCGCCGGCGTGAGCGTGCGCCGCGCGCTCGACGCCGACTACCGCAACTTCTACGAATTGCTGCGCGCGGCGGTGAACACCGCGGTCGGCAACGTCATCGCCTACGAGCAGGAACAGCGCCGCGCCGAAGAACTGGCCAAGATCGACCGCGCCAAGACCGCCTTCTTCTCGAACGTATCGCATGAATTCCGCACCCCGCTGACCCTGATCCTGGGCCCGCTCGACGACGCCCTGGCGGACGCCGCGGACAGCATGAGCGCGGCCCAGAGGAAGCGCGTCGAGGTCACCCACCGCAATGCGCTGCGCCTGCTCAAGCTGGTCAATTCGCTGCTCGACTTCTCGCGCATCGAGGCCGGCCGGGTGCAGGCCAGCTACGTGCCGGTGGACCTGGCGCACCTGACGCTCGACCTGGCCGGCGTGTTCGAGTCGGCCATGGTCAAGGGCGGCCTGGCATACCGGATCGCGTTGCAGGACCTGGGGCGGCCGGTCTATGTCGACCGCGACATGTGGGAAAAAATCGTCTTCAACCTGCTGTCGAACGCCTTCAAGTTCACCCTGCACGGCAGCGTCACGATCAGCCTGCGCGAGCACGCCGGCATGGCGCGGCTGTCGGTGCAGGACACCGGCACCGGCATTCCCGAGCACGAGCTGCCGCGCATGTTCGAACGCTTCCACCGCATCGAGGGCGCGCCGGGCCGCACCTATGAAGGCACCGGCATCGGCCTGGCCCTGATCCAGGAACTGGTGCGCCTGCACGGCGGCACGATCGCCGTCTCGAGCGTGTTCGGCGAAGGCACGCGCTTCGACGTCGACCTGCCGTTCGGCCAGGCCCACCTGCCGCAAGACCGCATCCTGCACGCGCCGGACGCGATGGAAGACCGCCAGCGCATGGGTTCCGCCTTCGTCGAGGAAGCGCTGCGCTGGCTGCCGGACGCCGAAGCCGAACCCCACGAGGAGGGGCAGGCGGCGCCGGTCGACATGGCCGGCCAGGCACGCCCGCGCATCCTGATCGCCGACGACAACAACGATATGCGGGCCTACCTCAAGGCACTGCTCGAGCCGCACGCCGAGGTGCGCGCCTGCGCCGACGGCCAGGCCGCCTTCGAACTCGCGCTGGCCGACCCGCCCGACCTGCTGCTGAGCGACGTGATGATGCCGAAGCTCGACGGCTTCGGCCTGATCGCGCAGATCCGCGCCAGCGAGGAGCTGCGCCTGCTGCCGGTGATGCTGCTGTCGGCGCGCGCCGGCGAGGAAGCCAAGGTCGAGGGCCTGCAGGCCGGCGCCGACGACTACCTGGTCAAGCCGTTCTCGGCCAACGAGCTGCTGGCGCGGGTGCGCACCCAGGTGGCGCTGGGCCGCGAGCGCAGCCAGATGGAGCGCGATGCGCGGGCGCGCGAAGCCCATGTGCGGGCGCTGGTCGACGCCTCGCCGGCCATGCTGTGGACCACCGACAACGAGGGCCAGTGCACCTATCTCAGCCGGCGCTGGTACGACTACACCGGCCGCACGCCGGAACAGGACCTGGGCCTGGGCTGGCTCGACAATACCCACCCCGACGACCGCCAGCGCGCGGGCGAGATCTTCCTGGCCGCGAGCGCGGCGCGCGAGCCGTTCTCGATCGACTACCGCCTGCGCTGCCACGACGGCAGCTATCGTTGGTTCATCGACGCCGGCCTGCCGCGCGCGAACGCGGCGGGCGAGCCGGACGGCTACGTCGGCACGGTGATCGACGTTCATGCGCGCAAGATGCTGCAGGAGCGCTTCGAGCGGGTGTCCGAGGCGGGCGACATCGGCGTCTGGTATGCCGACGCGCCGTTCACCGAGTTCCAGCTCAATGCCGAGATGGCCTTGCACTTCGGCCTGGACGGCGCGCGCGCGGCCTCGGTCGACACGCTGCTGGCGGCGGTCGACCCGGAAGACCGCGAGCGGCTGGCCGGCAGCGTGGCGCACGCGGTGCGCGCCGGCGCGCCGCTCGACCTGGAGTTTCGCACCGTGGCGGGCGACGCGCCGCGCTGGCTGCGGGCGATCGGCTGGTGCGGCCTGGACAAGCACGGCCAGCCGGAGCGCTTCGACGGCGTGACCCTCGACATCGACAGCCAGAAGTACGCCGAGCAGGAGTTGCAGCGCCTGGCCAACGAGCTGGGACAGAAGAACCGCGCGCAGAGCGACTTCCTGTTCACGCTGGCGCACGAGCTGCGCAACCCGCTGGCCCCGATCCGTTCCGGCCTGGAGCTGATGCGCATCGGCGCCGCCGGCGGCGACGTGCAGGCCATCATGCGGCGCCAGGTCGACCACATGGTGCACCTGGTCGACGACCTGCTCGACATGGCGCGCCTGGCCGAGGGCAAGGTGACCCTGCGCCTGGAACGGGTGCGGCTGGACGACGTGGTGCGCGAGGCGGTCGACATGAGCATGCCGCTGGTGGAAGCGGGCAGGCACGCGTTGTCCGTGCGCCTGCCGCAGGAACCGCTGGCGCTGCACGCCGACCGCCACCGCGTGGCCCAGGTGCTGAGCAACCTGCTCAACAACGCGGCCAAGTACACGCCGCAGGGCGGCGCGATCGAGCTGGTGGTGCGCGTCGAGGCGAACGAGGTGGCGCTCACGGTGTCGGACAACGGCATCGGCATCGCCGCGCCGGCGCTGGAGACGATATTCGACATGTATGCCCAGGCCCATCTCGGCAGCGGGATGGCGCAGGGCGGCCTGGGCGTGGGCCTGAACCTGGTCCAGCGCCTGGTCAAGCTGCACGGCGGCCGCGTGGCCGCCAGCAGCGCCGGCGCCGGCATGGGCAGCCGGTTCACGGTGTGGCTACCGTTGCCGCAGGGTGCGCTGGCTGGGCTGCCCTGCGCAGTCGCGCCCGAACCGGTGACCGCGCCGGTCTCCGCCACACCGGGCGGCATGCTGCGCATCCTCGTGGTGGACGACAATGTCGACGCGGCCGAGACCTTGCAAGCCCTGCTCGAAATGAACGACCACACCGTCAGCGTCGCCAACGACGGCGCCGCGGCATTGCGCCTCGCCGGCGAAGACCTGCCGCAGGTGGTGTTCCTGGACATCGGCCTGCCCGACATGAGCGGCCACGAGGCGGCCGAGGCGATGCGCCGCATTCCGGGCATGGAAGACGCGACGCTGGTGGCGCTGACGGGATGGGGAGCGGAGCAGGACCGGCGACGTTCGAGCGAGGCGGGGTTCGATCATCACCTGACCAAGCCGGCCGATTTCACGATGGTGGAGAATCTGATCCGCGACGTCGCGGCAAAGCAGCGCACGACGGACTAGCCGACTGCGGCAGGTGCGGGCCCGGAAAAAAACAACCCGGCCGTGAGGGGCCGGGTGCTGGTATGAGGTAGAGCGCTACCCCGAGCGCTGCCCCGAGCGCGCCCCGCGTGCAGGGCGTCGTTCGGTGCGTTGGCCAATCGATTACTGGCCGGTGGTGCCGGTCGGCGGCGTGGTGGTGGTTGCCGGATCGGTGGTGGTGGTGCCGGTGGCGCCTTCCGCGGTGCCGGTGCCGGTGGTGCCGGTCGCGCCGGTGGTGCCTGCCGCGCCGCTGGTGTCGCCGGCGGTGCCGGTCGCGCCGGTGGTGCCGCTGGTGCCCATGTCGGTGGTGCCGGTGCCGGTGGTGCCGGTGCCGGTTGCGCCGGTGCCCACGTCACCCGTGGTGCCGGTGGCGCCCGAGGTGCTGCTTGGCATGGTCGCCGAGGTGTCGGCCGGGGTGGTGGTGGTCGCTGCGTCGTCCTTCTTGCAGGCGCCCAGCAGGGTGGCCAGAACCGCGGCGGTCAGCAGGATTTTTGGTGCTTTGGTCATTGCATTCATTTTTAAACTCCTCGTTTACGTCTATCTTTGTGCCGCAGCTTCCAGCTCATTGGTGAGGCGCTGGAAGAACAACGGCGCCAGTTAGTTCCACCCCTTTGCAATTCAAGGGAGGAACACTCAGGGAACCGACGCAATACGCGGCCCCGGTGCGTACTTCAATCCAACTGTGCCCATTAGACCGGATGCCCGGCTGCCGGTTCGTTAGATACCGCACTCTTGCGAAACTCCGTAACATTTTTTACAGAGTTTTCTTTCGCCGGGCAAAAGTCAAGCACCCAGCTGTTCGTCTCCCGGCACGGGCCGGATGTTCCGGTCATCGGCGCTGCGCTTGATATGGTCGGTGTGAGCAAGCTGTTCCAGCAGCGCGGGCACTTCCATAGAAATTTCTCGCGCCAAATATCCTAAGGTGCCCAATCGTTGCGCCAGGCGGTCGCCGGCGCGTGCGTGCAATGCCACGCCCCAGCAGGCCGCCTGTTCCGGCGCCGCGCCGCGCGCCAGCAGGCCGGCGATGATGCCGGCCAGTACGTCGCCGGACCCAGAAATGGCCAGGCCAATATTGCCTGCGCCTTCGTGTTGCCACAGCGTGCCGTCCGGCGCCGCGATCACCGTGCGTGCGCCCTTGAGCGCGATCACCGCATTCCAGTCGCGCGCCGCCTGCAACGCCGGCGCGTCCGGCGCGCCGACGAGGCATTCTTTCTCGAGGCCGGTCAGGTGGGCCATCTCGCCGCAATGCGGGGTCATGATCACGGGCCGCTCGAAGCGCATCGGCTTGCCCTCGGGCCAGTCGTGCGGCATGTGCAGCATGACGTCCATGGCGCAGGCATCGAGCACCAGGCCGACGCCGGCTGCGTCCAGGCGCGGCAGCAGCGCGTGCACCAGGCGCGCGGTGCAGGGGGCGTCGCGCATGCCGGGGCCGATCAGCACCGCGTCGACCTTGTCGGCCAGCGGATCGAGGCTCCCTAGTGCGTCCAGGTGGAAACCGTCCGTTTCGTTCTCGAGCAGGCCGATCACGCGCGCCTCGGGCATCGCCAGCGCCACCAGCTGGGCCACGCTGGCCCCGGTGGCGATGGTCAGCTTGCCGGCGCCGGCGCGCAGGGCCGCGGTGGCGGCCAGGATGATGGCGCCCGGCATCTCGCGCGAGCCGCCCAGCACCAGGACGTGGCCGCGCAATTCCTTGTCGCCCTCGGCCTGTGGTTGCGGCAGCGGCCATGCCGCCAGATAGTCGGCATCGACGTCGTGCACGGTGTGATTGGTGGAATCCATGGTGCGGCCTCAGGCCTTGGGCGAGGTGGGCAAGTCCTTGGCGACGGTAACCGGGGTGCCGGTCGCTTCCAGCGGCGCCACGAAGTTCACCAGGCGCAGCGCCAGGTCGCCGCGCTTGCCCTTGTCGGGATCGAACTCGTAGGACGTGACCGAGCAGTTGGGCACGTCGCCGGCGCGGTCGAAATCCAGGATCTGCGCCTCGTTCAGGTGCTCGAACAGGTAGCGGAAGCAATTCACGGTGACCTGGTGCGCGACGATCAGCACGCGCTCGCCGCAGAAGTCGCGCTCGAGCGTGTCCATCACGCTGCGCAGGCGCAGGATGACGTCGCACCAGCTTTCGCCGCCCGGCGGGCGGAAATAGAACTTGCCGACGTGGTGGCGTTGTTCGTACAGATCGGGGAAGTGGTGGGCGATGCCGTGCGTGGTGAGACGGTCGAGCACACCGAATTCTTTCTCGCGCAGGCGCTCGTCGGACCGCACGCACAACAGCTCGTCGCGCTCCAGGCGCTGCATCAGGATGTTGGCGGTCTCGGTCGCGCGAACGTAGGGCTGGGACGCTGGTGCGGCGGCAGGGCGGCGAACCAGGCGCCCAGGGCTTCGGACTGGCGCTCGCCGAGGTCGGACAGCGGCACGTCGACGTCGCGGTCGGCGATGTCGATGCGGTGCCCGGCGGCGGCTTCGGCCAGGTCACGCGCAACATTGCCCGCGCTTTGTCCATGCCTGACCAGCCAGATCTCCTGTGGCCATTTCTGCTCCATCGCCGTCCGCCGAAAAGTTAACATGGCGTCATCATGACGGATTCGGCAAGGCGTCAGCGCACGATTGCTGGCGCCCGCGGCGATGTTTACGCGTGCTTACACGGCTTGTTCCTCGCCGTCGAGGTTGACGTCGGCATCGTCCTGGAACACGCGCATATCGGTCTGGCCCAGCACCCGGCTGGTGACGCTGCCGGCCGCGATCGAACCGCTGACGTTCAGCGCCGTGCGGCCCATGTCGATCAGCGGCTCCACCGAGATCAGGAGGCCCGCCAGCGCCACCGGCAAGTCCATCGCCGACAGCACGATCAGGGCCGCGAAGGTGGCGCCGCCGCCGACGCCGGCCACGCCGATCGAGCCGAAGGCGACGATCGCCAGCAGAGGTAAAAGGAAAGCAACGGTGAACGGATCGATGCCGACCGTCGGCGCGATCATCACCGCCAGCATCGCCGGATAGATGCCGGCGCAGCCATTCTGGCCGATGGTGGCGCCGAACGAGGCGGCGAAATTGGCCGTGCCTTCCGGCGTGCCCAGGCGCGCGGTCTGGGTCGCCACGCTCATCGGGATCGAGCCGGCGCTGGTGCGCGAGGTGAAGGCGAACACCAGCACCGGGAAGATCTTCTTCAGGTAGCGCAGCGGATTGAGTCCGACGCCGGCCACCATCGCCAGGTGCACGCAGAACATCAACGCCAGCGCCGCATACGAGGCGACCACGAAGTTGAGCAGGCCCAGGATGTCCTGCAGGCTCGAACCGGCCACCATCTTGGCCATCAGCGCGAACACGCCGAACGGGGTCAGGCGCAGCACCAGGGTCACCATCCGCATCACGATCACGTGGGCCACGTGCACGAAGCCGCTGAAGGACTGGAACACTTCCGGCTTCTTGCCGGCGATGCCGACGGCCGAGATGCCGATGAAGACCGCGAACACCACCACCGCGATGGTCGAGGTCTTGCGCGCGCCCGTCATGTCGAGGAAGGGATTGGCCGGGATGAAGGACAGCAGCAGCGACGGCAGCGACAGTTGCTGCGCCGTGGCCAGGTTGCCCTGCAGGTATTCGCCGCGCGCGACTTCGGCGCTCGACGCGGTCAGGCCCACGGCCGACAGGCCGAACAGCTTGGCCATCGCGATGCCGATGCAGGCCGCGACCACGGTCGTGACGAGCAGGATGCCGATGGTCAGGGTGCTGATCTTGCCGAGCGACGCCGCGTCGCGCAGCTTGAGGATGGCCTGCACGATCGAGACCATGATCAGTGGGATGACGATCATCTGCAGCAACTTGACGTAGCCGCTGCCGATGACGTCGAGCCAGGCATTGGTGGCCACGATGTCGCTCGCGCCGGCGCCGTACACGGCCTGCAGGCCGGCGCCGAACACGACGCCCAGCCCGAGGCCGGCGAACACGCGCTTGGTGAACGAGGCGTGGCGGGCCTGCATGCCATACAGGAGTGCGCAAATGGCCAGGGCGAGGGCCAGGTTCAGGAGGACGGGGAAGGTCATAACACTCGGGTTGAAGCAAGGAATCGCGCCATTCTATCGGCAAAGTTGCCTTGACGTAGTGTTAATGTCACCTTTGCTTAT
This sequence comes from Massilia timonae, assembly GCF_001866515.1. Classification (NCBI taxonomy): domain Bacteria; kingdom Pseudomonadati; phylum Pseudomonadota; class Betaproteobacteria; order Burkholderiales; family Oxalobacteraceae; genus Massilia; species Massilia timonae. The sequence continues at coordinate 5,709,149 of NZ_JRYB01000001.1, read as the reverse complement.
GCGCTCAGAGCATATTGACGGAGGAATATCGTGCGGTCGCGCTAGCTGTGTGTATCTGTTGCTGCACTGCGACGGAAGATAAGTCATAACGCAAGGAAATACTCAATGCTTCCCATAAAGGGAACAATGTTTCTATAATCCAATGGATACCACATTTTTTTATCCATGGGCTTAGGCCAGCGAATCATGTTCAAACATCTCAGCATCAAGTCGCGCCTCATCTTCGTCATCGCCTTCCTGGCCGTCGAACTGGTCGCCGGCGCGGTCATCGGCATCTACAACCTCGGCGTCGCCAACACCGAACTCAAGCAGATGTACGACCACCGCCTGGTGGGCCTGAGCCAGGTGGGCCAGGTCACCCAGCTGATCACCACCAACCAGCTCGCCGTCGCCAAGGCCGTCAACCTGGAAGACAGCGGCCAGCGCAATGCCGCGCTCGAGTCGGTCGACGCGAACATCGCGGTGATCAGCAAGATCCTCGACAGCTACCGCCAGCTGCCGATGACTGCCGGCGAGAAGGCCCTGTACGAACAGTTCACCGAGGCGCGCAAGGTATTCGTCGAGCAGGGCATCCGCCCGGCCATGGCCGCGATCCGTGCCGGCGACAACGCCGGCGCCGTGGCCCAGCTCAACGGCAAGATGACCACGCTGTACCTGCCGGTGGCCGATCTCGGCGCCAGGCTGGTCAAGGAGCAGCAGGACGCGGCGCTGAAGGAATACCAGGCCTCGCAATCGACCTTCGAGATCGTGCGCGCGGTCTGCCTGGCCGGCCTGGTGTTCGGCCTGATCATGGCCGTCTTCGTCGGCTGGGTGCTGGTGCGCGCCATCGTGCGTCCGCTGGAGCAGGCGGTCGCGATCGCCGGCGCGGTGGCCCAGGGCGACCTGACCCAGACCATCGAAGTGACTTCGAAGGACGAGACCGGCCGCCTGCTGCAGGCGCTGAAGGACATGAACGATTCGCTGGTGAAGATCGTGAGCCAGGTCCGCACCGGCACCGACAACATCGCCACCGCCTCGAGCCAGATCGCGGCCGGCAACCTGGATCTGTCGTCGCGCACCGAGCAGCAGGCCGGTTCGCTGGAAGAAACCGCTTCGTCGATGGAAGAACTGACCTCGACCGTGAAGCAGAACGCCGACAACGCGCGCCAGGCCAACGCCCTGGCCACCTCGGCCTCGGAAGTGGCGGGCAAGGGCGGCGCGGTGGTCGAGCAGGTGGTGCAGACCATGGGCGCGATCAATGCCTCGTCGACCCGCATCGTGGACATCATCGCCGTCATCGACGGCATCGCCTTCCAGACCAATATCCTGGCGCTGAACGCGGCCGTGGAAGCGGCGCGCGCGGGCGAGCAGGGCCGCGGCTTCGCGGTCGTGGCGGGCGAGGTGCGCAGCCTGGCGCAACGTTCCGCGGCGGCGGCCAAGGAAATCAAGCTCTTGATCGACGACTCGGTCGACAAGGTGCACCACGGCTCCGAGCTGGTCGAGCGCGCCGGCGCCACGATGCAGGAAATCGTGCAGAGCGTGAACCGCGTGACCGACATCATGTCCGAGATCACCGCCGCCAGCCAGGAACAGACCGCCGGCATCGAACAGATCAACGGCGCCGTGGCCCAGATGGACCAGGTGACCACGCAGAACGCGGCGCTGGTGGAAGAAGCGTCGGCCGCAGCGGCCTCGCTGCAGGAAGAAGCGACCGCGCTGGCGCAGACCGTGGGCGCATTCAAGCTGAATCAGGCCGGCACCAGCCGCGTCAGCGCGGCGGCGCCGCGCGTGACCACGACCTTGCCGGCGGTGGTGGCGAAGGCGCCGGTGAAGGCGCCCGCCAAGCCAGGCAAGGCCGCGGCGCCGGCCAAGCCCAAGGCGCAAGCCGCGCCGGCTGCCGCTGCGAAGCCGAAGAAAGCCGAAACCGCGGACGTCGGCGACGGTTGGGAAGAGTTCTGATTCCAGCTTGAAGCCAAACGGCACGAAGAAGCCAACCCGAGGGTTGGCTTCTGTCGTTTACACCACATTACGTGCGCAGCTTGCGTAGTCCAATCGCGAGCAGCGCGAGCGCCAGCACGCCCAGCGCCAGCAACTGGCCTGTCGGCAGGCGGCCGGGCGCCGCCACATGCTTATAGCGCGGCAGCCGCGCCAGGTCGGCCCGCGTCATTGCCCGCTCCTCGAACAGATACGGATAGAAGAAGCGCCGCAACTGCGCGTGATACGCCGCGATACGGTCCTGGTAGGCCAGCTGCGCCGCCAGGTCGGTATCGGCCAGCCGGTGCAGCAGCACCTGCACGTTCACCGAGGCCAGCACCAGGCCGACGCGCGCCGTCCAGCTTTCTCTTGCCTGCATGCTGGCGCGGTATTCGGCGACGTCGGCGGCGACGGCATCGTCGCCCGCCTGGTGCATCGCGTAGTACCACTTCCAGTGAAAGCGTCCTTCAACCGGCGGCGTGTCCTTCCACTCGGGGTGGGTGCGGAAGAATTTTTCGAAGGTCTCCGGCTTGGGGATGTCCCAGCCCGAGTGCACGGCCTGGCGCTGGGCCAGCGCCAGCTCGACGCCTTTCGACACCGGCGACAGGCGCGCGATCGCGGCGTCGGCCAGGGTCGGCAGGATCATCGTCAAGCCGACCAGGCAGGCCAGCAGGATCGCGGCGCTGCTGCTCGAGGTGCGGGCGCGCGCCGCGACCCAGCTCGCCAGGCCGAACCAGAAGGCCAGATAGAGCGTGGCCACCAGCGCGATCGCCGCGAAGTCCGCCACAGCGGCGCCGGCCACCAGCGCGCCACAGGCCAGCGGCAGCAGGGTGGCCAGCCACACCAGGCCATAGCGCAGGCCGACCCGGCGGCGCCAGGTGTCGGCGGCGGCAGGTAGCGACGCCAGCAGCCGCAGGCGGCCGGCTTCGCGCTCGCTCGAGACCAGGTCGTGCATCAGCGCGATCACGAACAGCGGCGCCAGGAACACCAGCACGAAGGCGAAGTCGAAGCGGCCCGGCATGGCCAGCTCGGGGTTGATGGCCTCGGACTCGTACAGCTGCGAGTGCAGGCCGAGCAGGCGCACGCGCAGGGCCTGCGGCTGCAGGTCGCGCTGGCCGATCGCCGCGAAGGCCAGCGGCGATGGCGGGTTCAGCGTCAGGTGCGGCAGGTAGTAGCCGACCGAGCCGGCTTCGGCCACGCCACCCTTGAGCTGCTTGGCGGCGATGGCGGCATGGTCCTGCGCGTGGTTGGCGGCGATGCGCTCGAGCGCGGCGCGCTGCTGGCTCACGGCCTGCAGGCCGGTCCAGACCGACAGCGCGCACAACAGTGCCAGCAGCACGACGGCGCCGACGGCCAGTCGCGAATGCGCGACCTGGCGCAGTTCAAATGTCAGCGTTTTCATTTGGCCTTCCTTTCCAGGCGTTTCGCGATGGGATAAGCGGCGCCCAGCAGGGCCAGCAACCAGCCGCCCAGCAGGGCGAAGGCCGGCCAGGCATGGCGCGCCGCCACCTCGGCGTAGGGCGCGGGCGGATAGCCGAAGCGCGGCGTGTCGTCCCAGTGGTGCTTGTCGATGCGTTCGTCGCCCGCGCCCTGCGGCGAGACGACGTTGGCGTGCAGGCCGTTGAGCGCCTGGACGAAGGCGTAGCGGTATTTTTCTCCCTCGCCCAGGAAGCGCGCGTGGCTGTCGAGGTTGGTGCCGGCCAGTGCGGTCGACATGCGCCGCAGCGCGATCACGGGGCTGAACAGGCTGGCCGAATGCACGATCGCGTTCTCTTCGCGTTGGCGCGCGAAGTCGGCGCGCATGAATTCGTCGAACAGTTCGCTCGTCAGGCGTTCGCCTTCGGCCATCAACAGGCCGCCGTAGTTCACCGGCAGGTCTTCGACCCGCTGCACGCCGTATTTCTCCAGGGTGCGCGCGTGGAAGGCGTTGAAATAGGGGTCGTCGGGATTGTGGCTGTCGCCGATCGCGGCCAGCCGCTCGTGGATCGCGACTTCGGTTTCGATGCGGCTCGGCCGGCCGACGTCGCCGGCGGCGAAGTCGGGCATCACGCGCGGCAGCAGGATTGCGGTGACGATCCAGCCGGCCACCAGGGCCAGCAGCGCGTCGCGCGCGCGCGGCAGCGTCGCCGACACCAGCACCGCCGCCGCCACCCACAGCAGCAGGTAGAGCGCGTACCCGAGCAGCATCGTCAGCGCCTGCGGCGCCGCCGCCGGATGCAGCAGCGCGATCGCGGCAAGCGCGATGAAGGCGGGAGCGCCGAGCAGCAGCGCCACGCCGGCATGCGCGGCCAGCTTGCCGAGCAACAGGGTCGCGCCGGGGATGCCCTGCACGATCTGCAGGCGCAGCTGGCCGCGCTCGCGCTCGCGCGCGACGCTGCCGAAGGCCAGGAACACGATCAGCAGGGGCGTCAGCACCTGCAGCACGAAGGCCGGGGTGAGCTGGCCGAAGCGCAGCAGCACCGAGGACTGGCCCGCATCGCTGAAGTTGGCGCTGTTCTGGCGGTGGCCTTCGAGGAACAGCGTGTTGCCGGTGAACGGATCGACGCCGAAGTCGAAGAAGGCGAGGGGACTCAGCGGACGGAACACGTAGTGCCCGTAGTGCACCACGCGGTGCGGATGACGATCCGGCTGGTTGTGCCACTGTGCGTCGGCCGTGCCTTGAAAGCGCGCGCGCTCGGCGTCGACGGCTTGCACGCGTTCGTGGCTGACCAGGATCGCGGCCAGGGTCAGCGCCAGCATGAGGATGCCGGCGGCCACCGCCACCCGGTTGCGCAGCATGGCGCGCCATTCGCTGCGGGCGATGGCGGGCAGCGCTTGCCTGATGGTGGCGCTCATGCCGGTTCCTTTGCCTGCGTCGTTCCGGCATAGCGCCGGTACAGGTCGCGCACGTCATAGCGTTCGTCCCCGCCGGCCGCGACTTCATGGCTGATGTGGCCGCGCTCCAGGAAGCCGATGCGGTCGGCCACCTCGGCCGCCCCCAGCAGGTCGTGGGTGATCATGAAGATCGCGCTGCCGCGCCCGCGCAGGCCCTGCAGCAGGGCGTTGAACTCGCTGGTGGCCTGCGGATCGAGGCCGGTGGTGGGTTCGTCCAGCAGCAGCACCGGCACCTGGCGCGCCACGGCCAGCGCGATCGCGACCTTCTGGCGCATGCCTTTCGAATAGCCGCCCAGGCGGCGTTTCCAGGCCGAGGCGTCCAGGCGCACGGCGTCCAGGGCCGCGTCGATGCCGGCGTCGCTCCAACTGCTGCCGGCCAGGCGCAGGAAGTATTCGATGTTCTCGCGGGCGTCCAGATGCTCGTACAAGGCCACGTTCTCGGGCACATAGGCCAGTTGGCCGCGCGCGGCCAGCGGGTCGGCGGCGACGTCGACGCCGCACACGCGCACGCTGCCGGAGCGGGGCGCCGTGAAGCCGAGGAAGGTGTTCATGGTGGTCGACTTGCCGGCGCCGTTGCCGCCCAGGAGGGCATAGATCTCGCCGCGCGCGACGCGCAGGGACAGGTCGCGCAGCACGGGCGCGGACTGGTAGGCGACGGTCACGCCGTTCGCCTCCAGGGCAGGGGTATTCATGGTCATCGTGGTCCTTTGTGGTGAAGCGGGAGCGACAGGCGACACGCGCGTCGCGGCGTGAAAGCCGGCGGCGGCGCGCGCGGGATGCACGCAGTGCGCGAAAGCGCATGCGCGCCCGCAAGCCGGCGCGGGCCGGCCTGCACGGGTACTGGAGGCGGATCAGTGGCGCGGAGGCGCCTGGCGGGAAGGAATCAGGTAGCGGCGCAGGACGACCGGCGCGGGGCGCGGCAGGCGTGCGAGGACGTAGGCGATGACGAGGAAGATCGCCAGCAGTTGTGGCGATGCCGCGGGAAGGTCGGCCGTGGAATGGGAAGCGAGCTGGCAGCTGACGCAGTCGGACAGCTGTTCGGACAGGTCATGGTCGTGGAACGAGGCGCCCACGAGTTGCAGTGCAAGGATCAGCGCGCACAGGCAGGCCAGCACCCGGCGCAGGGGTGCGCTCATCTGCTGAAAGCTGGCGGCCTGGAACTGCATGCGATCCCGATTGACGTTGATGCGGGGCAGTATAGCCCAGCGGACATCGAGCCGACAACCGGGTCGCACCAATCGAGGCTTACTCGAAGGCGATCAGCAGCGCGGTCAGGCCGATGCAGGCGGCGGCGATGACGCCGATGCGGGTGCGCAGGCGGCGGCCGTTGGAGACGATGTCCTTGGCGATGCCGCGTTTCGGCGCCTGTGGGTTGCTGCGGTCGACCGCGGTCGCGGCATGGATGGAAGAATGGTGGCGTTCGGTATGTTCGGTGTTCATGGTTGACTCCAGCGCCGTCTCGAATGAAGACTGGCAAGTAGATGATGAATGGCCGGCGTGAGCCGGGCGTAATACGAAGATGGTGTGCCGTTCAGGCGCGCGGGGCGCGCTGGGCAGGAAGAAGGGCTGTCTGGCAACTGTGGCAACTGGGCCGCACCGCCACGTCGTTGGGATAACGCGGGCTGGGGTAGGGCGGACAGTGAATGCGTGACATGCGGATGCCAGTACAAAGCGTCGAATTCGGGACCCGGGACGGGAGCAAGACCTTCAAGTCGGGCTCCGTTCGGGACGTTATTTATTTTACATGCATGCCACGTATAGACAAGGGCCGCACGATTGACAACTGGTGTTTTCTTATAGAAACAGTCCATCCTAGCATGCCGTGCCAGCGAGTTGAAGGGTGTATTTGCAGCTTCGCTGAGCGGACGCAACAGCTCGTCCAAAATGATGCGATGCGCAATCGCAGTGCGCCATTCTCGCCATCGTACGGTGCGCTGGCGGTGCAGTTTTGGGCGCGTCCCTCTGCGCGCTTCCTGGCATGAAGATTGCGTAATCAGCATCAGCGCAACGGAGCGCTGCGTGTGCCGCCAACGAAGGCAGCACCCACAAGACAATGACGTCTACCGGAACATGAATGCGTTCATGTCGGTACGCGTCTTTTTTTTTGCCTGACCACATTGGGATTGCGATGAAAAATCAGAAGCTTGAAGCGAAGAGCGTAGCGACGACGGGCGTCGGCGAAGTCGATGTCACGCGCAGGAAAGTCATTCATGGCGCAGGTCTGGTAGCGGGAGGAAGCTTGATGGGGCTGGCAACAGGCGGCGTGTGGGCGGCGGGTTCGGACAAGCCCGAAAAGACCGAGATCAGGATCGGCTTCATTCCACTGACCGATTGCGCCTCGGTGGTCATGGCGTCAGTGCTGGGCTTCGACAAGAAGTACGGCGTGAAATTCGTGCTGAGCAAGGAAGCGTCGTGGGCCGGCGTGCGCGACAAGCTGGCCAATGGCGACCTGGACGCGGCGCACGTGCTGTACGGCTTGCTGTATGGCGTCCAGATGGGCATCGGAGGGCAGCGCAAGGACATGGCGGTGCTGATGGGCCTGAACAACAACGGCCAGGCGATCACGCTCTCCAAGCAGCTGGCGAACAAGGGCGCGGTCGACGGCCAGTCGCTGGCCAGGCTGATGCGCGCCGAAAAACGCGACTTCACCTTCGCCCAGACCTTCCCGACCGGCACCCATGCGATGTGGCTGTATTACTGGCTGGCGGCCAACGGCATCAACCCGATGAAGGAAGCCAAGGTGATCACGGTGCCGCCGCCGCAGATGGTGGCCAATATGCGGGTCGGGAACATGGACGGCTTCTGCGTGGGCGAACCCTGGGGGCACCGCGCCATCATGGACGGCATCGGCATCACCGCCATCACGACCCAGGACATCTGGCGCGACCACCCGGAAAAGGTGCTGGGCTCGACGCTGGAGTTCGCGAAGAAGCACCCGAATACCTGCCGCGCCATGATGGCCGCGATCATCGAGGCCAGCCGCTGGATCGACGCCTCGATGGCCAACAAGAACAAGATGGCCGAGGTCATCGCCGCCAAATCGTACGTCAACACCAGCAAGGACGCGATCGACCAGCGCATCCTGGGCCGCTACCAGAACGGCCTGGGCAAGACCTGGGACGACCAGAACTACATGAAGTTCTACAACGACGGCGCGGTCAACTTCCCGTATCTGTCGGACGGCATGTGGTTCATGACCCAGCATCGCCGCTGGGGCCTGCTCAAGCAGGACCCCGACTACCTGGCCGTGGCCAGCGCGGTCAACCAGATCGCGCTGTACAAGGACGCGGCGACCCTTGCCAAGGCGCCGGTGCCATCCAGCCCGATGCGCAGCTCGAAGCTGATGGACGGCAGCGTCTGGGACGGCAAGGACCCGAAAGCCTATGCCGCTTCGTTCAAGGTCAGGGTCTGATTTTCATCTTGTTTGAATAGGGGAATGCCATGAACGCTATCCTGAAATCCGAACACCATGCGCCGGCCGGTGGCGGCGCGACCGTCGTGACGTTGCCGCTTGCGGCGGAGGCGCCTGTCGCCAGTCCCGCGCCTGCCGCGCGCAAGCCGGCGCCCATCGTGCGCGGCGCGCAACCGTTCGCCAGGGCGGTGAAGGCGGTCCTGCCGCCGCTGGTGGGCATCGCCTTCGTGGTGCTGGTGTGGCAGCTGATCGCAACCCGCAACGAGACCTTCCCGTCACCTTTCGCGACCTTGCAGGAGGCGCTCAAGCTGTTTGCCGATCCGTTCTATCACAACAGCCCGAACGACCAGGGCATTGGCTGGAATGTGCTGGCCTCGCTCAAGCGCGTGGCGGTGGGTTTTGGATTGGCGGCGCTGGTGGGCATTCCGCTGGGTTTCATCATCGGGCGGGTTCGTTTCGTGAGCGGCATGTTCGGTCCGATCATCAGCCTGTTGAAACCCGTGTCGCCGCTGGCCTGGCTGCCGATCGGCCTGCTGGTATTCAAGTCGGCCGACCCGGCGGCGATCTGGTCGATCTTCATCTGCTCGATCTGGCCGATGATCATCAACACGGCGGTCGGCGTGCAGCGCGTGCCGCAGGATTACATGAACGTGGCGCGCGTGCTGAACCTGTCGGAGTGGAAGATCCTGACCAAGATCCTGCTGCCGTCGGCGCTGCCCTACATCCTGACCGGCGTGCGCCTGGCCATCGGCACCGCGTGGCTGGTGATCGTGGCGGCCGAGATGCTGACCGGCGGCGTGGGCATCGGCTTCTGGGTGTGGGACGAGTGGAACAACCTGAACGTGGCGAACATCATCATCGCCATCGTCGTCATCGGCGTGGTGGGGCTGCTGCTCGAACAGGCGCTGGTGGCGCTGGCGCGGGCGCTGACGCACGAACAAGTGGCTAACTGATTAAGGAGCGCGATCATGGAAGACCTTCAAACCAGGTTCATCGACATCACCGGCGTGGAGATGGCGTTTCATACGAAGAAGGGCGTGTTCCAGGCGTTGCAGGGGATTGACCTGGCGGTGCGCAAGGGGGAGTTCATCACGCTGATCGGGCACTCGGGCTGCGGCAAGTCGACCTTGCTGAACCTGATTGCCGGCTTGTTGAAACCGACGGCGGGCGTGCTGTTGTGTGCCAATCGCGAGATCGCAGGACCGTCGCCGGAGCGGGCGGTGGTGTTCCAGAATCATTCGCTGCTGCCGTGGTTGACGTGTTACGAGAACATTCATCTCGGGGTCGAGCGGGTGTTTGGCGCCGGTGAGACCCGCGCCCAGCTGCGCGAACGGACGCTGGATGCGCTGGCGCTGGTGGGGCTGTCGAGCGCGGAGGGCAAACGGCCGCACGAGATCTCGGGCGGCATGAAGCAGCGGGTCGGCATCGCGCGGGCGCTGGCGATGGAGCCGAAGGTGTTGTTGATGGATGAACCGTTCGGCGCGCTCGATGCGCTCACGCGGGCACATTTGCAGGATGAGTTGCTCAAGATCGTGGCGGCCACCAAGTCGACCGTGGTGATGGTGACGCACGATGTGGATGAGGCGGTGCTGCTGTCGGATCGGATCGTGATGCTGACCAATGGGCCGGCGGCAACCATCGGCGAGATCGTCGAGGTGGGGCTGGAGCGGCCGCGCGATCGGGTCGCGCTGGCGCAGGATGCGCGCTATACCGAGCATCGCAAGGCGGTGCTGGAGTTTTTGTATCGGAAGCAGGCGCATCCGGCGGCGGAGGCGGCGTAGCTAGCCAGGCGCCGGTCGCGGATAGAACTTCCACAGGAAGCATGGTACCGACTGGCGCCATTCTTTCTCTGTCTGGCCCGGAACCGCGCAGGTCTAGCAGCCATTCGCGCACGACCTTGCCGGCAGCGATCTCGACATAGATCTCGTCCGGGTAGATCTCCCGAGGCGGGTAGCCGGTTCAGCGGCCCTCGCCGTGCCAGCGGCGGATGATGCCGCTGAACCAGGTAGCGGCCAGTGGTAACGCGGTGTCCGGGAAGAGCAGGGATAGACCGATTTGCGGGTGGATCTGGTCGGGAACAAGATGCGCTCGTTGCCGCATTCCCGAATCTCCCAAGTGCTGTAATAGCCGTTTGAGCAGTCGGGCCGAGGCTTGAAGCGGGGCGGTGATGGCAGTGACTTGCGATACCGCTCGATCACAAAGGTGCCGATCAAATAGAAGGTGCCATCGACGGTCATGCGTTCGGCGAAGTCCATCGTCATAGGCGCTCCTCCAGCTTAGGGCGGGCTAAGGGGCTTTCTTTTTCTGCACCTGGCGCTGCTGCTGCTTACGCTGCGTCTGGTTGCGGTTCTGCTTGGCTTCGTACAGCGTCACGGCGTCGCGCTTGGCCTGGGCGACCGTGCGCAGTTCTTCCTTGTCGTCGTGGGTAATGAAGTAATCGCTGGCTTGAGCGTCGACCACCAGTTTGATCGCGGCCTCATCGTCGAGGTTGTAGATCTCGGTGAGGAGGGTCGTTACTTCATCAAGAAAATCTTCATAAGTCATTATGCGGGCGTCCTAGAGAGATGAAATATAGATAAGAAAATAATAAATTGGCTGGAGTTAAGCCGCACCTGGACACTGGCTGATCGCAACCTGATATCAGTCCCTCAGGCATAGACCGTAAGGCTTGGCCGACGACAGGACATCTGATCGACCACAGGTCTATTTTACGCTGCGAGAATTGTTAGTAAGGGCTATTGCTACGTGCATGCGGAGGTAAATTATGTTCGAGATCAGAGCATTCGAGATAAACGAAGCGATATAAATCATGGCCTCGTAGGTTCAGTACCTTTGTATTCTTCTTGCGCAACAGATTTGCGTACTCGATTGCTGAGAACAAGCCAACTCGTTTGTTGTGATCCGGCACTAACATTGAACTAATTAGGAAGTGCATACGCGGTTCTTGAACGTGACTATCGATCTGAATTCTTAATTCGCGCTCTAGTTTATTGCTGTAAATTAGATCACAATAGTCTCCGACTGAATTGGCGAGGTTAAGGGTCTGGCCGGTATATATTTTATATAGGATGTGTCCAAGAGCCCAGCAATCGAAGCTCTGCGTGCCTTGTAGCGATCTGAGAAAATCTTTTCTAAAAAACTCTGGAGCTACGCAAGTGAACGCGCCATCGAAGTAACGAATTAAGTCTTGGTACCAGCTTTCATCAAAACCGTCGGAGTACGAAAACTGCAGCGGCATTACAGCGGATCCTAAGTCTAATATTCTTACACGTGCATCATATTCATTCTCAGGGTTTTTAATCCATTGCTCCCACTCAGTATTTTCCATCTCAAAGATAATATTTCCTGGATGCAGGTCTTTGTGAGAGATAGACGCTCGAAAGGCATTATGGCGGGCCCAGCCAACCCTAGTAAATGTTGTGATCGACTCATCAAAGTCGCCAGGAGTGATGCTGGTAATTATATCTGTCAGCGGTTTTCCTTTGATGTGCTCCATTAAGAAGCCGACTATCATGCCGTCAGAGGAAGAAAATTCGCTGATCACTCGCGGGACTACTTTAATTTCAAGCGCACTCTCTATGGAATGTGCCATGCATAGCATCTTCAGCTCACGATCGCAACGTGCGTCACCCGCACCGGTCGGACCTGTAAAGAAAATCTTTGCGACTACGTTTTCCCCATCCTTGGAGTATAAGGCGGTAAGATTCGTGCCGCCTCCGGCGAGAACCTGATTATATGTGTAGCCGTGTATCTCAAAAAGCCCGATTTTTTGTAGGAACGCTGAAAGGTCAATTTTCGGTGCAGGTCGAGCATCTGCCAAAGCGCGATTTATTAAATCAGCTGGATTTCGTAAGGAAGTCATCCCGATTTCCATTTTTATTTTTGAAGATATTTGCCTGTTTTGGCGTTTTATGACTGAAAGAAATATGATTTTGCAACGGAGGTAATCAATATTGCCATCAGGGAATAAGCTAAAAGATGTTTAATATCCGCGCATGTGTCTTTATTTATTTAACTATGAGCCCCTATGCTTTAAAATTGATCACTACTCTCTTCGATACTTAAATTCCCGTGCATATACCATAATCTCACAGCCACTAGCTGCTGCGTGATTCCATTCTTTGTTGTTGAACCGTTGATATTGCAAGGAGGTCAATTCGTTCCACACTTGAGTTCGCTGCCAAGGATGGCTGCCAATTCTTTTGAAGTGTCGATACATATCGATGCATTCGGGAGAGTAGCAGAACTCGTAATCGCCGAGGGGCTCGATTGATATCAGTACATGACCTTCGTCGCAGTAAGTTTCAGCCTCGGCACGACTGCCGCTGCAAAATAGGGTCCGGCTTCGAAAACGCAGGCGAAATTGCTGTTCAAACCACTCGTCAGCCAATTCATGGAGTTCTCGAGAAGAATCTCTAGGGCGTCTGGCCATCTGTAGATATGGGTTGACTAGAATTCCTTGGGTTTCATGCACTTCATCTCTGCGGTGCGCGCGGTATAAGATTGTCATTGTCTTTGCGCAATTCATCCTACTTTGTAGGAACGTCAATTCTTCTGCTGTTCAGCACTGAGCGACGAGCTTGGGAATATGTTGGATATACGAAAAACAAAAAACGCCAGCCCGAAGGCTGGCGTTTCTGCTGAATCTCTGGTAGGCCGTGCGTGGCTCGAACACGCGACCAACGGATTAAAAGTCCGCTGCTCTACCAACTGAGCTAACGACCCGAAGAAGCAAGATTATAGGGCCAGGTCATGAACCTGTCAATTGCCGAGCCCGATCAAGCCGCGCTTGAAGCCCCTGCTTACTTCAGCGAAGCCAACCGATCCCGCGCCGTCTGCGCCGCGCTCGAGTCCGGATACTTGGACACCAGCGTCTGCAGCGACTTCTTCGCGTTCTTGTTGTCCTTCAGCAGGGCGTAGCTGCTGGCGATGTTCAGCATGGCGTCCGGCACCTTGGCGCTGTCGGCGTAGGTGGTGGTCACGACCTGCTGGGCCGCGATGGCCTTCTTGTAGTCGCCCAGTGCGTAATAGGTGTTGCCCAGCCAGTACTGCGCGTTCGACGCATACGCCGATTGCGGATACTGCTTGACGAATTCCTGCAGCGCGACCGAGGCCCCCTTGTAATCGCCCGACTGGAACAGCGCGGTGGCGGCCTCGTAGGCGGTCTTCTCGGTCGGCATCACTTCGGCGGTCTGGCCGTCGATGACTTCCTGGCGCGGCTCGAAGCGCTTCATGCGCGCGTCGAGGTCGGCGTACAACTGCTTCTGGCTTTCCTGGGCCTTCGACAATTCGTTCTGCAGCACTTCGATCTGGCCCCGCAGGCGGGCGATCTCGCGCATGGTCTGCTCGTGCTGGTTCAGCATCTCGATCTGGACCGTCTTGTCCGACTTGCCGTCGATGCGCGCGGTCAGGTCGCGCGTGATGTTGTCGACCTTGGTGCGCAGGTCCAGGATGGCCTTGCGCGCTTCGTCGTCATCGAACGGGCCGGCCGCGGCATGCAGCGGCATCCACAGGGCCAGGACGAGGCAGGCGAGGCGGGACGGAGACAGTTTGATCATAAGCGTTGCTCTTTCTAAACCGGTTGCTGAGATAAAACGGGGCGGGTAGCAGTCTGCACTGCGTCCCGCCCCCTGTCAATCAACGCTGATCGGCCCGATCAGCCGGATTGATTACTGATAAACGATGTCAGCGCGGCGGTTTTCAGCCCAGGCTTCTTCGTTGCTGCCGGTTGCTTTTGGCTTTTCTTCGCCCAGCGAGACGGCTTCCATCTGGCCTTCCGACACGCCCAGCGACGCCATCGAGCGACGGACGGCTTCGGCACGCTTCTGGCCCAGGGCCAGGTTGTACTCGGTGCCGCCGCGTTCGTCGGTGTTGCCCTGGATCAGGACTTTACGCGAGGTGTTCTTGGTCAGGTAGCCCGAGTGGTTCTGCACCACTGGCTGGCCGTCGGCGCGGACCACGAAGCTGTCGTAGTCGAAGTAGACGCTACGGTTGGCCAGGACGCCTTTTGGATCGTTCAGTGGATCGACGGTGCCGGTTTCCACTGGACGGATGTCACGGCTGTCAGCCACTGGTGCTGCTGGCTCTGGCGACTTTTCAACGACTGGGGTTTCTTCCAGTTTGGTTGGCGACGAGCAAGCGGCCAGCAGGGCGGCAGCGGAAGCGATGAAAGCGAGACTCTTGAAGTTGCGCATGGATTTTCTCCTGTTCTGGTTAAGGTTTTACTTCTTACTTCATGAAAGGACCCCAGCTGGGCTCCCGAATGTTTCCCGCTTTGGTCGTCAAGCGTTGCTTGACCCGTCCATCCACTGACACCACTGCAAGCGAGACGCGCCCGCCGCCCTTGGTTGCATACATGATGTACTTGCCGTTAGGCGAAAAACTCGGTTCGGTGGCCCCATCGGCCAGGCGAAGTTCCCGGCCGCTTGCCAGGTCCATCGCGTATAAGGAGAAAGCGCCGCCGCGCTGCGAAATCCAGGCCAGCGTCTTGCCGTCCGACGAGACGCGTGGGCTGATATTGTAATTGCCATTGAAGGTCACGCGGGTGGCATTGCCGCCCGAGACGCTCATCTTGTAGATCTGAGGACCGCCGCTGCGGTCGCTCGTGAAGTAAATGGTCTGGCCGTCGGCCGAGAATTGCGGCTCGGTATCGATGCCAGGGTTGTTGGTCAGGCGACGGTGGCCGCTGCCGCTCGAATTGACGGTATAGATTTCCGTATTGCCGTCCTGCGACAGGGCGACGGCCAGGGTGGAGCCGTCCGGCGACCAGGAAGGCGCAGAGTTGTTGCCCTTCTGGTTGGAGATGACGTTGCGGCGGCCGGTCATCAGGTCTTGCAGGTAGACCACCGGCTTGCGGTTTTCCATCGAAACGTAGGCGACCTTCATGCCGTCCGGCGACCAGGCCGGCGAGATGATCGGCTCCTTGCCCTGGGTGGCGATGATCTCGTTCTCGCCATCGGCGTCGGCCACGGCCAGCGCGAAGCGGTTGGCTGCGCGGTCTTCCTTCACGTACGCGATGCGGGTCGAGAAGATGCCGCGCACGCCGGTCAGCTTTTCATAGACGTCGTCGGCGATGCGGTGCGCCTGCAGGCGGGTGTAGCGCGGCTGGACTTCGCCGCCCAGTTGCGAGATTTCGCCGCCCTTGACGGTGTCGAGCAGCTTGTAGCGGATCGCGAAGCGGCCGTCCGGCTGGCGCGCCACGCTGCCGACCACCAGCGCGTCGGCGCCGCTGGCCTTGAAGGCGCCCAGGTTCACCTGGCCGGCGTCGGCATCGCTGATCACCTGGCCGGCGTCGATGACCTTGAACACGCCGCTGCGCTCCAGGTCGGCGCGGATGACGGCCGAGACTTTATCCGGCGCGACGGATTCGTCCGCAAAGGCGGCGATGGCGACCGGAATCTGGTTGCTGCCGACGCCGGCGATTTCGATCTGGATCTGCGCATTGGCTGTTGTCCCGATTGCGAGGGAAACGCTGAACAGCAAAATGTGAAGTTTTTTCATGGTGTCTCTAGTAAAACTGGTTCGAACCGAATCAATCGTAATCTTTCATCGAGAAATTCACGTCAAGCGTACGCTCCACGGTCCCGTCCTTCTTCTTGGGAAGCGGAGATGCTTTCTTGATACCATTTTCCACTGCCCTGTCAAATTCTGGCACACCGCTGCTTTTCACAAGGCGCACCGACATGATTTCGCCGGTTGGCAACTGCTCCACACGGAACGTGGCGCGCGGATTGCCGGCCACGTCGGTATTGCCCGGATAGGCGGTCGCGCTCTTGATCGCGGCCGTGATCGCGGCGATATAGCCACCATCGCTGCGCGGACCAGTCGATTTCACGGCGGTGCCGGTGCTGCCCATGGCGCCGGCCATGCGCTTGAGCTCTTCCTGGCGGAATTTCTCCAGCTTCGCGGCCTCGGCCTTGGCGGCAGCGGCTTCCTTTTTCTTCTTTTCAGCAGCAGCGTCGGCTTTCTTCTTCTCCGCGGCTTCCTTCTTCTTGCGTTCGGCTTCCTCGAGTTTCTTCTTCTCGGCTTCGTCGCGCTTCTTCTGCTCCGCTTCGTCGCGCTTTTTCTGTTCCGCTTCCTCGCGCTTCTTCTGCTCGGCCTCTTCGCGCTTGCGCTCCTCGGCTTCCTTGCGCTTCTTCTCTTCGGCGGCAGCCTTCTTCGCTTCTTCTTCCTTGCGTTTCTTTTCTTCGCGCAGCGCGATCTCGGGATCGGGCGTCGGCGCAGGACGTTCCACCGCCGGCTCCGGTGGTGGAGGTGGCGGCGGTTCCGGCGCGGGCGCGGGTTCCGGTTCGGGTTCTGGTTCCGGCGCGGGCTCGGGCGGCAATTCGGGCGCCGCGGCGGTCTGCACCGACATGTCCCACACCTCGGCCTCGACCGAGACCGGATTGACCTTCTGCCAGCTCACGCCGATCGCCAGGAAGGCCAGCAACGCCGCGTGCACCGCCACCGCCAGCAGGAACGATGGCAGCGGTTTCGGTTCAGGCGGCACGTGGTAGGGCGTGCCGTGGTTGGCGGACTTCGGTGCGGTCATGGCGTCGGCGTCACTGGGTGGCCAGGCCGACCCGGTTGATGCCCATCTTCTTGGCTTCCGAAATCAGCTGGATCACGTCGTCGTACTTGCTGTCGCGGTCGCCCGCGATCAGGACCGGAAAGTCCGGATTCTCGTCGTGCAATGCCTGCAGGCGCTGCAGCAGGGCGGAGCGGTCGGCCACTTCGTCCTGGGCGACTTTTACTTTTCCGTGCACGCCGATCGAGAGCTTGTTGCCCGGCTCGATGGAGATCTGGATATACGTGTCCGGCGGCAGCGCGGATTTCTCGGCGCGTGGCAGATTGACAACACTCGGCGCCTCATTCGCAGGCACCGCCATGAAAATGATGAGCAGCACCAGCATCACGTCGATATACGGCACGACGTTGATCTCGGACTTGAATTTGCGGCGACGTCCGCCGCGCATGCTGCTGGAAAATGCCATCCCGATGCTCTCCCGGTTCTCGTGGGCGGATCAGCGCGACTGGCGCTGGAGGATGTTCGAGAATTCTTCGACGAAGCTCTCGAAGCGGTTCGCCAGGCGGTCGATGTCGTGGGTGAAGCGGTTGTACGCGACCACGGCAGGGATTGCGGCGAACAGGCCGATCGCGGTCGCGATCAGCGCTTCGGCGATGCCGGGAGCGACCACCGCCAGGGTGGCTTGCTCGACGCTGGCCAGGCCGCGGAACGAGTTCATGATGCCCCACACGGTGCCCAGCAGGCCGATGTACGGCGAGACCGAACCGACCGACGCCAGGAAGTTCAGGTGGGTGTCGAGCGAATCGAGTTCGCGCTGGAACGAGGCGCGCATGGCGCGGCGGGCGCCGTCGAGCACCGAGTTCATGTCCAGGGCTTCGCGCGAGGCCTGCTTGCCCTTGATGAATTCGCCCATGCCGGCCTCGAAGATGCGGGCCAGGGGGCCGCTCTGGTCGCGCTGGCTGCTGGCGCTCTGGTGCAGGGTGTGCAGGTTGCCGCCGGCCCAGAAGCTGCGCTCGAACTGCTCGGTCTGCGCGCGCGCGGCGCGGATCGCGAACACCTTGCGGAAGATATAAGTCCAGCTCACGATCGACAGCAGCAAGAGCAAGGCCATGATCAGCTGCACCAGCACGTGGGCATTGGCGATCAGGGATACAAACGAAAGGTCGTGGGTTGCGGTCATGGCTTAACTTATATGATTTTTCAGGCGGCACGCATTTTAGCAGCCACGTCGTCGGGCAGGGAACGGGGACGCGTGGTTCGTACGTCAACGCAGCCGATCTTCACGTTGGCCGAATTGAGCAGCACCTCGCCGCACCATGCTTC
The DNA here is from genome assembly GCF_001866515.1 of Massilia timonae. Taxonomy (NCBI): domain Bacteria; kingdom Pseudomonadati; phylum Pseudomonadota; class Betaproteobacteria; order Burkholderiales; family Oxalobacteraceae; genus Massilia; species Massilia timonae. The sequence continues at coordinate 5,691,081 of NZ_JRYB01000001.1, read as the reverse complement.
CTGGAGAAACTGAACCGAGGCGCCGCCCACTTTCGTCACGCTGGTGCGGATGCTCAGTTCATCGTCGAGACGGGCGGCGAAGCGGTAATCGAGGGTCATGCTCCTGACGACGAAGGCCGTATGCTCGGCGTCGATCAGCGTTTGTTGTTCGATGCCGAGCGCGCGCAGGAACTCGGTACGGCCGCGCTCGAAGAACTTCAGGTAGTTGGCATGATAGACAATGCCTCCGGCGTCGGTATCCTCGTAATAAACCCTGACTGGCCAGTTATACACTGAAGGCATTCTTTGTTGCCGAATTAATGAAAACGGGAAATATTTTACGCGACTTTCCACTTTAATATGTACGCTGACGTACGTTGAAAGCGGAAAAGTTTTGCGGTCTGATAGCACGGGGGCGTGCTTTTGAGCAGTAGTAGACTTGAAACGTGGTTAAAAGACCAATCACTGTAACACTTTCTCACAAATGATAGGTGCGTGATTGGTCTTGCTGGGCAGGGTGATGAATGCGTAGGGTTGGCGGCTACGCCGCCGACGCTACCGATATCGCGCGCCTTTTCAGCCGCGGCGCACGTTGAACGGCGAGAACCCCTGGCAGGTCGGCATCAGCTCGATGCTGTTGACGTTGACGTGCGGCGGCAGCGTCGCGATCCAGAAAGCGGTGTCGGCGATGTCCTTCGCGGTCAGCGGTTGCGTGCCCTCGTAGACCTTGGCCGCGGCCGCGTCGTCGCCCTTGAAGCGCACGTTCGAGAATTCGGTGCCGCCGCACAGGCCCGGCGCGATATTGGTGGCGCGCACGCCGGTGCCGACCAGGTCGGCGCGCAGGTTCAGCGTGAACTGCTCGACGAAGGCTTTGGTTGCGCCATACACATTGCCACCCGGGTAAGGATAGTGGCCGGCCACCGAGCCGATATTGATCACCAGGCCGCTGCCGCGCGCCACCATGTCCGGCAGCACGGCGCGGGTCATGGTCACCAGGCCCTGGCAGTTGGTCGCGATCATGGTTTCCCAGTCTTCCAGCGGCACTTGGTGGGCCGGCGCCGTGTTCAGCGCCAGGCCGGCATTGTTCACCAGCACGTCGATCGGTTTCCATTCCGGCGGCAGGCCGGACAGGGCGGCCTCGATCGAGGCGCGGCTGGTGACGTCCAGCGTCACGGCCAGGGCGCTGTCGCCCAGTTCGCGCGCCAGCTCGGCGATGCGGTCGGTGCGGCGGGCGGCCAGGACGACGCGGTGGCCGTGGGAGACAAAGGTGCGCGCCATTTCGGCGCCGAAGCCGGCCGATGCGCCGGTGATGAAGACGATCATGATGGGTCCTTGGATGGCAACAGGATGACAGGCGAGAAAGGCAAGGCGCGCTGCCTAACCGTAAAATTGTAGCCGAAACGACCACGGGTCCGCTGGGCACCGTGCATTCCCGGCCGGCACAGCGGTTTCCTTGCCCTACGATGGGGAGTTCAGTACAATTTGGAGTCCTTACGTCTCACGTAACTGGCGAAACACCGCGTGCGCGCACCATTCGGATGCGCGGCGCGGCAAAGGTGGGCACCCACCGGGGAACGTGAGACGCCATACGCCGTTCGCCTGGGCAGCCATCAACCGGTACGCGTTCGATCGCGGCTGCCTGCGCCCGTGCCTACGGCCCGCCCCGGCTCCCGCCTGTCAATGCCACCAGTTGCCTGGATTACTATCGATTGGAGTTTTACATGTTTGCCAAAGACCATACGCTCGCCAATATCGACCCGGAACTGTGGGATGCAATTCAAAAAGAAAACGCTCGCCAGCAAGACCACATCGAGCTGATCGCCTCCGAGAACTACACCTCGCCGGCCGTGATGGAAGCGCAGGGCTCGCAGCTGACCAACAAGTATGCCGAAGGCTATCCGGGCAAGCGCTACTATGGCGGCTGCGAATATGTCGACGTCGCCGAGCAGCTGGCGATCGACCGCCTGAAGGAACTGTTCGGCGCCGAAGCCGCCAACGTCCAGCCGAATTCGGGTTCGCAGGCCAACCAGGGCGTGTTCTTCGCCATGCTCAAGCCGGGCGACACCATCATGGGCATGTCGCTGGCCGAAGGCGGCCACCTGACCCATGGCATGGCGCTGAACATGTCGGGCAAATGGTTCAACGTCGTCTCGTACGGCCTGACCCCTGAAGAAGACATCGACTACGACGCGCTCGAGAAGCAGGCGCACGAGCACAAGCCGAAGATGATCATCGCCGGCGCGTCGGCATTCGCCCTGCGCATCGATTTCGAGCGTATCGCCAAGGTGGCCAAGGACGTCGGCGCCTACTTCATGGTCGACATGGCGCACTACGCCGGCCTGATCGCCGCCGGTGAATACCCGAACCCGGTGCCGCACGCCGACTTCGTCACCTCGACCACCCACAAATCGCTGCGCGGCCCGCGCGGCGGCATCATCCTGATGAAGGCCGAGCACGAAAAGGCCATCAACTCGGCGATCTTCCCGGGCATCCAGGGCGGTCCGCTGATGCACGTGATCGCCGGTAAGGCCGTCGCGTTCAAGGAAGCGCTGTCGCCGGAGTTCAAGGAATACCAGAAGCAGGTCGTCAAGAACGCCAAAGCACTTGCTGAGACGCTGATCGCACGCGGCCTGCGCATCGTGTCGGGCCGTACCGAATCGCACGTGATGCTGGTCGACCTGCGCGCCAAGGGCCTCACCGGCAAGGAAGCGGAAGCCATCCTGGGCCAGGCTCACATGACCTGCAACAAGAACGGCATCCCGAACGACCCGCAGAAGCCGTTCGTCACCTCGGGCATCCGCCTGGGCAGCCCGGCCTTCACCACCCGCGGCTTCAAGGAAGAAGACGCGGTCACCGTGGGCAATCTGATCGCCGACGTGCTGGACAACCCGCACGACGCCGCGACCATCGAGCGCGTGAAGGGCGAAGTCAAGAAGCTGACCGACAAGTACCCGGTGTACGCCCGATAAGCGCGCGCTGATCATCGCGATGTAAGGGCCGGTTCGCCGGCCCGCTCAGTATCCATGTAGTACCTGCAGCCCCGGCGCCATGAAATGTCCCTTTTGCCAGCATGAAGAAACACAAGTCCTCGATACCCGCGTATCCGAGGAAGGGGACGCCATCCGGCGCCGGCGCCGCTGCGGCAAGTGCGACAAGCGCTTCACCACCTATGAGCGCATCGAGCTGTCGATGCCGATCATCGTCAAGAAGAACGGTAGCCGCACCGAGTTCGCGTCAAACAAGCTGCGCGGCAGTCTGATGCTGGCATTGCGCAAGCGTCCGGTGGCGGCCGAGGCGATCGACCGCGCCGTCGCGTCGATCGAGGAAAAGCTGCTCACCAGCGGCCGGCGCGAAGTCGAGAGCGTCTACGTCGGCGAACTGGTGATGGAAGAGCTCAAGCGCCTCGACAAGATCGCCTATATTCGCTTCGCTTCCGTCTACAAGAATTTCGAGGACCTGGATTCCTTCCAGGCGGCGCTGGCCGAAGTCGGGCATCAGCGCAAGCTCGACAACTGACGTCGTTTCCAAGTTCCGTTTATTGCCGGACGCATGCTTGCGTCGACGCATGGGCGCTTGAACCCCGCCTGATAACGTCTCTGCTCACACATCGTTAGCGGAGGACTTCATGCAGGCGCGTCTCCCCGGCAGCCCGGGCGGTTTCACCATGATCGAAGTCCTGGTGGCCTTGTTCGTGCTCGCGGTCGGCGTGGTCGGCGCCAGCGCGGCGCAGCTGGCCGCTCAGCGCACGCGCCAGCAGGCCGCATTGACCTCCGAAGCGGCGCTGCTGGCCACGTCATTGGCCGCGCGCATGCAGGCCAACGCCCAGGTGGCGAGCCTGCCGGACGGCGCCAATCCCTATGTTCCGCTCGATTACAAGGCGCTCGGCGCCGGCCCGCCGGCGGGCGGCGCTCCGTGCTTCGGCGCGGGCGCCTGCGATCCGCTGGCGCTGGCCGCCTTCGACCTGCGCGAGACGCGCCTGGCGCTGCACCGCGGCTTTCCATCGGGCCGCATCGCGGTCTGCCGCGACGACGCGCCATGGGATGACGAGCACGGCCGCTACCGCTGGGCGTGCAGCGGGGAAGCAACTGCGCCGGTGGCGATCAAGATCGGCTGGCATGGCACGCAGGACGGGCCGGGCTACGTGCTGCTGGTGGCGCGATGACGTTCTTCGACCCGCGCCGGCGCCAGGCCGGCTTGACCATTGCCGAGCTGATGGTGGCGATGGCGCTCGGCCTGGCGGTGCTGCTGGCCAGCGGCTCGCTGCTGATCACCAGCGTGCGGTCGCATGCCGCCGTCATGGAAGCGTCCGAGATGGACGACAGCGGCCGCTACGCCGTGGATGCGCTGGCGCGCGCCATCCGCCTCGCGGCGCACGTCGACTGGGCGGCGCATCCGGCCTCCGATCCGGCGGCGCCGGCACGGCTGGCCGGCCTGGATGCCAGTTCACTGGAGCGCACCGGCGCCGGCATCGATGCGACCTTGCCGGACGAAGCCAATGGCAGCGACGTGCTGGCCCTGCGCTTTCCCGGCAGCGGCGCGCCGCCCAATGGCGACGGCGCCACCCTCGATTGCGCGGGCTTTCCCGTGCACCGCGACGAGGAGGGCTGGAGCATCTTCTACGTCGCGCGCAATGCCCAGGGCGATGCCGAGTTGCGTTGCAAGTACCGGGGCGCCAGCAGCTGGTCGTCCGATGCGGTGGCGGGCCGGGTCGACGGCTTCCAGGTGCTGTATGGCCTGGATGCCGATGGCGACCGCGTGCCGGAGCGCTACGTCAATGCGACCGAGCTGGGCGCGCTCGATGCGGCGCTGGTGCCGGTCGGGGCCACGCCCGACGAACGCGCGGCCGACTTGCGCAAGCGCACGCACTGGAAGCGGGTGGCGCTGGTGCGTGTCGCGCTGCTGCTGCACGGCGCGCGCCTCGATCCGGGCGCGGATGCCGGCATCGTCTACGACTTGTTCGGGCCAGACCACGGCGCCGCTTTTTCCGCGGGTGACCAGGGCACGCGGCTGGCGGGAACGGCGCTCGACGATGGACGTGAACCACGCATGCGCAAGGTCTATGGCGCGACCATTGCCTTGCCGGTGGCGCCGGATTGAATGTCGTATGCGCACCTTCTACGCACGGCGGGAAGGCGGCATTGCGCTCCTGACCGCCCTGGTACTGATGCTGGCGGTGCTCATGACCGGCATCGCTTCCACCCGCGGCGCCTTGCAGGGCGCGCGCGCCGCCGCGCACGAACGCGACCGCCTGCTGGCGCTGCAGATGGCCGACGCCGCGCTGCTCGATGCCGAGCGCGACATCGAAGGCGGCGCCGAACCCGGTTCGGCGCGCGCCAACGCCATCGCCGGCGGCAGCGCGGACGCCTTCGTCGCCGGCTGCGCTGGCGGGCGACCCTATAACGGCTTGTGCGCCTACACGGCCGATCCCGACCAGCTAGCCGAACTGCTGGCCGAGGACGAAGGCCCGGCGATCCTGTTCGGCAGCGTTACGGGGCTGCGCATGCCGGACGGCGAGGGCGCGCTGGCGCTCGCGGCGCCACGTTACCTGATCGAACTGATGCCGGCGACGCCCGACGGCCAGCTGTACCGCATCACGGCGCGCGGCGCCGGCAGCATGCCCGGCACCCATGCCGCGCTGCAGGCCTACTACCGCAAGCCGCCCGACGGTGCGCGCGGGCGGCGCGTGGGCTGGCGTGAGCTGGGCAACTGGAGCGAGACGATCGCGCTGCCGGCCGCCAGCGCGGCTGGCCATCCTACTGGAAAGGACAGACGATGACGAACGGCAGCAAGGGATTCACCTTGGTCGAACTGATGGCCGTGCTGGCCATCCTCGCCATCCTGGCCGCGCTGGTCTATCCCTCGTATACGCAGCAGATGGTGAAGGCGCGCCGCATCGAGGCCCAGCTGGCGCTGCTGGACATCATGCAGCGCCAGGAGCAATACCGCGCGCTGCATCATGCCTACCTGGCGTTCTCGCTCGACGCCGAAGACGCCGACACCGGCCAGTTCCCGACCTGGACCGGCAACAGCGCCGCCGCCAGCGCCCATGAGCTGGACGGCTACGCCTGCCCCGGCCAGGAGATCGCCCACTGCATCGAGCTGCGCGCCCGGCCGGGCACCGCCAATGTCGACGCCGGATTCGCCGACCCCGATTGCGGCGTCCTGACGCTCGACAGCACCGGCCGGCAAACGGCCAGCGGTCCGTCGGCGCGCTGTTGGCCATGAGGTCGGCCATGAGGCTCGTCATGATGCGGACGATGCGGCAGCGCTACTGCGCCGGCCTGTCCCTGGCCGAGCTGGTGGTGGTGCTCGGCATGGTCGCGGTGACGGCGGCGGTGGCGGCCCCCAGTCTGCACGACCTGGTACGCAGCCAGCAGTTGCGCGCTGCGTCGGGCGACCTGCATGGCGCGATCCAGCTCACCCGTTCGCAGGCGATCGCGCGCAACGAGCGGGTCAAGCTCACGCCCAACGACGCCGCTGGGCGCGACTGGTCGCGCGGCTGGACCGTCTACGTCGACCGCGACGACGACCGCCGGCCGGGCGAAGGCGACGAGATCCTGGCCGTGCGCTCGCCTTTGCCGCAAGGCATGCAGGTCAGCTATTCCTTCACCAGCCCTGCGCCGCCGCAATACATCGCCTACAATGGCGCGGGACGCAGTTGCAGCGACACGAACAGCGCCACATCGCGCCTCGGCACGCTGTCGCTGTTCCATGGCGGCGGGGTGCGCCGTATTAAAATCAATATGCTCGGGCGTGCGCGCCTGTGCAATCCGGCCCGCGAGGACGGGTGCGACGGCGCCGCGGCGCCGCCCTGAAGGAAAAAGATGGCGACCAAGGATATGGCGACAAGCTACAGCGAACTGATCCTGAACGATACCGACGGCATGGCCCTGGCCCTGGACTGGGCGGCGCGCGGCATGTACATCACCGCGCCGAATCCGCGCATCGGCTGCGTGATCGTCAAGGACGGCGTCGTGATCGGCGCTGGCCACACGCAGCCCGCCGGCCAGGCGCACGCCGAGATCCAGGCGCTGCGCGACGCCGCGGCGCGCGGCAACGACGTGCGCGGCGCCACCGCCTACGTCACGCTGGAACCATGCAGCCACCACGGCCGCACGCCGCCCTGCTCGAACGCCCTGGTCCAGGCCGGCCTCGGGCGGGTGGTGGCGGCCATGGTCGACCCGAATCCGCTGGTGGCCGGCCGCGGCCTGGCCCAGCTGGAGGCCGCCGGCATCGAGGTCAAGGCCGGCGTGCTGGCCGAGGCGGCGCAAGAACTGAATGTCGGCTTCTTCTCGCGCATGGTGCGCGGCCTGCCGTGGGTGCGCCTGAAGGTGGCGGCCAGCCTGGATGGCGCCACCGCCCTGGCCGGCGGCGAAAGCCAGTGGATCACGGGCGAGCAGGCGCGCGCCGACGGCCATGCCTGGCGCGCGCGCGCCAGCGCGATCGTCACCGGCATCGGCACCGTCAAGGCCGACAATCCGCAGCTGACGGTACGCGGCGTCGACACGCCGTTGCAGCCGCGCCGCGTGATCGTCGACAGCCGCCTCGAGATCGACCTGGACGCCCGCATCCTGCAGGGCGAGCCATGCTGGATCGTGGCCGCTGTCGAGAACCATGACAAGGCCGCGGCCCTGCAAGCGGCCGGCCACGAAGTGCTCATGCTGCCGAACGCCCGCGGCAAGGTCGACCTGCCGGCCCTGATGCGCGAGCTGGGCCGGCGCGAGATCAACGAAGTGCACGTCGAGGCCGGTTCCAAGCTGAACGCCTCGATGGTGCGCGAAGGCTGCGTCGACGAGCTGCTGGCCTACCTGGCGCCGAGCCTCATCGGGCCGGGGCAGGGCATGTTCGACCTGCCCGCGCTCGAGCGCCTGGCGGATCGTCGCCAGCTGCGCTTCCACGACGTGGCGCGCGTGGGCGACGACCTGCGCATCCTGGCCCGCTTCGTCGAGCCGGCCGCCTGACACTGAACTAGAACCAACACGAAGGAATCACATGTTTACTGGAATCGTCGCCGCCGTCGGCAACATCACTTCCGTCTCGCCCCTGGCGGGCGGCCTGGACGCGGGCGTGCGCCTGGTCGTCGATGCCGGCCCGCTGCCGCTGGCCGACGTCGCCCTGGGCGACTCGATCGCCATCAACGGCGCCTGCATGACCGTGGTCGAAAAGACCGACAAGGCCTTTACCGTCGACGTCTCGCGCGAGAGCCTGAACAAGACCGTGGGCCTGGAAGCAACTGGCGAAGTCAATCTTGAAAAAGCGCTGACCCTGGCCGAGCGCCTGGGCGGCCACCTGGTGTCGGGCCACGTCGACGGCCTGGGCGTGGTGCACAGCTTCGCGCCGGTCGGCGAGTCTTTCGAGCTGATCGTCGATGCGCCCCACGAGCTGGGCAAGTTTTTGGCCTACAAGGGCTCGGTCGTGGTCAACGGCGTGTCGCTGACCGTCAACCGGGTCGAGGATCTCGAAGCCGACGGCAACAAGGTCTGCCGCTTCTCGATCAACCTGATCCCGCACACGATCGAGGTCACCACCCTCAAGCACCTGAAGGCCGGTTCGCAGGTCAACCTCGAGATCGACCTGATCGCGCGCTACGTCGAGCGCATGCTGTCGGCCGCGCGCTGACGCACTAGCGGCCTGCAGTGCGCCAGGTGATGGTGAAGGCGACGGCGATCGACGCCGCCGAGATCAGCACGATCCACAACAGGCTGCCGAAGCTGGCGCCGTCACGCCAGACGCACAGGCCGTAGGCCAGCAGCAGCAGGCACGGGCCGGCGGGGCGCAGCCAGCGCGGCGCCGCAGAGCCGTCGCGCCGCCATCCCATCCGTTCCCAGTGTTCGTGCATCGCCAGCGCCAGGCAGGCGAAACCGGCGTAGCTCGCCAGGCAGGCGGACAGCAGCAGCGTCGCGCTGAAGGCCATGCTCATGACCGCGCCTCCGCCCGCGGCGCGCGGGCCTGGGCCGGCTTGCCGGCCAGCCGGCGCGCGCTCCATGCCGCCAGCAGTGCCAGCGCCAGCAACATCAGGTCCACGCCGACCACTGACCATTTCCCGTCCGCGAGCGCCCTGGCGACATGGTCGCCCGTCGTCGCCGCGTTGAGCAGCACGCAGGCCACGGCGAGCAGGCAGGCAGTCCAGGCCTGTTCGCGCCACGCCGCCTTGCCGCGCCACCAGGCGTGGGCGAAGCTGGCCAGCCAGGCGAGATAAAACGTCCAGACCTCCAGCGCGGCGCGCTGCTGCCCATCCGGCAGCAGGCGATTCGCCGCCAGGAAGGCGAGTGTCGCGATGACGATCCCGGTCACGCTGCCGACCGTCAAACCTTCCACCACGCGCGCCCCGGCCAGTCCCTTCGCGGCATGGCGCGCGCGGCGCGCCTCGAGCCAGAACAGGAAGCCGGTGGCGATCAGCACGCAGCCCGCCAGCCCGGCCAGGAAGTACAGCCAGCGCAAGGTCCAGTGCTCGAACTGGATGAAGTGGATGCCCGAGATGAAGCGCTGGGCCGACATCACGGGCGCCGCCTGGAAGCGGTGCAGCACCTCGCCGCTGGCCGCGTCGAAGAACATCTGGTCCACGTTCATCGTGACCTCGCGCGCGTAGGAGCGGCGCAGTTCGACGTAGCTGTTGGCGTCGCCCGGGTGCCAGACCCGCACGAAATATGGCTGAGATTCGGGCTGCGCGCCGCCCCATTCGCGCCGCGCGACGTCGGCCATCGTATCGAGCGAGGCCAGGGGGCCGGGCGCGTTGGCCCTGGGCCGGCTGTACTTGCCGTAGGCATCGGCAAAGAACGCGGCCTTGGCCGCCTTGCCTTCGCCATAGGCGCCGGTGTACGCCTGGGGAAAATAAATCATCATGAAGATGACCATGCCGGACAGTGTGATGATGAAGTGGAAGGGCAGGCCCAGCACGCCGACCAGGTTGTGCAGATCGAGGCTGCTGCGCTGCAGGGATTTGCGCGGCCGGAAGGTGAAGAACTGGCTGAAGATCTTGCGATGGATGATCACCCCCGATACCAGCAACAGCAGCATGCCCATCGCCGCCACGCCGACGATCCACTTGCCGATCTCCAGCCACTGCAGGTGCAGGCCGTAGTGGAAGGGGAAAAAGAAGCCACTGCCGCCCAGCGTGCCTTGCTCAGGGAGGAAGGCGAGCCGCTGCGGGTCCAGCTGGCGCGGCGCCGGTTCCTCATCCGCCGCCTTGTAGGTGAAGCGCAGCACCGGCGTGCGCTGGGTCGGCAGGTCGACCCGCCACTGGCTGGCGCCGGCGGGAACCTGCGGCAGCACGGCGCGCGCGACGGCGTCGAGCGATATGGGCGCGGTTGCGGGCGCGAGCCGCGTGGCCGGCATCATCCAGCGGTCGATCTCGCGGTCGAACACGCTCAGGGTGCCCATCCAGAACACGGCGAACAGCACGCTGCCCAGAACGACGCCGGCCCAGGTATGCAGCCACGCCATCGATTTGCGGAAGGTGTCTTTCATATTGGCTTCCTAGCCCGCCAGGTGGATCACGGCGGCCATCATGACCGCACCCGCCGCCAGAACGGCCAGTTGCCGCGCGATGCTGCGCACGGTGAAGGCCCACACCAGCAGCGCGAGATAGAACACGAAACCCAGCATCGACGACAGCGCGACGGCTTCCGAGCGCGCCATCCCGAAGCGCGCCAGCACGGCGCCGGCCGCGATCACCGTCAGGGCGGTGAGCAGGTAGCCACCCGCCACCGCGCCGGCGATCCTGAGTCCGCGTTCAGAAGCCGAGCGCATAACCGACGGTCACGGTGCGTCCACGGCCGGCGAAGTAGCGCGACGGCTCGACCAGCGCGCTCTGCGAGTAATACGTGATGTAGTCCTTGTCGAGCAGGTTGGCGACGCCGAAGCGCAGGTCGCCCTTGGCGAGCTTGTAGCTCAGGGCCGCATCGACCAGCGTGTATCCCGAGAAGCGCTTCGCCGGCTCGTCGAAGTCCTGCGAGAACGCATGCTGGGCCTGCACCAGCGACGACAGGCGGTCGGTCCAGTTCGCGCTCCAGCTGGCCAGCACGCGGTCCGGCGCCACGTTCAGGCCATCGAGCTTCGCGTCCAGGCTGCCGTCGTTATCGCTGTCGTAGCGGCCCTTGGTGCGCGCATACGACAGGCTGGCGCGGTGGATGGCGTTGAAGCGGTGCGCGATCTTGGCCTCGACGCCTTCCAGCCGCGTCTTTTCGCGCGCCATCATGAACACGCCGCCGACCGAGACGACGCGGGCGCCGAAGTCGGAATCGGAACGATAATAACTGGCGTCGAATTCCCAGTCGCCCTTGCGCACGCGGGTGCCGGCTTCCACGCCGTCGGTCAGGATCGGCTCCAGGTTGCGCAGGCTGCCGATGCTCTGGCCCGGCGTGTTGATCGAGCGGAGCGTGCGACCGATGTCCGGCAGGCCGAAGCCTTCCGAGTAATTGGCATACAGGGTGACGTCCTTGAGCGGCTCCAGCACCAGGCCCGCATTGAGCAGCGTTTCGTTGAACTTGATCTTGCCGCCTTCGACGAAGGTGTTGTTGTAGGCGGCCAGCGTGCGGTAGCTGTCCACTTCGAGGTCGGCGTTCTCGCGCCGCGCGCCGGCGTGCAGCGTCAGGTTATCGAGCAGCTTGAATTCGCCCTGGGTGAACAGCGACAGGTTGCGGTACTTTGACTCAGGAACGAAGGTGCGCTTGGTGCCGTACATGTCCTGCTTGCCCTCGTCGACCAGGGTGTCGAAGCCGAAGGTGAGCTTCAGGCGTCCGTCCAGCAGTCCCTCTCTCGTCAGGCCGACCTTGCTACCGTACTTCGAGGCGACCGAACGCGACTGGTCGTACAGGGTGCCGCGCGGCGCGATCGTCACGTCCTGGAAGGTGGCCGAGTTGTCGGCGCCGAACAGGCCGACGAATTCCTGGCTGTAGGCCATCGCCGACAGTTCCATGCCGGCCAGGCTGGTGTGGGTGTAGCTGGCGCTGGTGGTCCAGACGTCGTTCCAGGCCGGCGTGCCCGGCGGCGTGCCTTCGATCGAAGTGGATGGAATGCTGCGCGCGCGGTCGCCCGGCACGCCGAGGTAGCTGGCCTTCGACTTGATCCGGTAGCGGTTGACCGAGAACTGCAGGCGCTGGTGTTCGTCCGGCCGGTAGCCGATCTTGGCCAGCACGTCGTAGCTGCGCGAATCCATCAGGTCGCCCTGGGTCACGTCGACGCCGATCGAACGGCCGGCGCCGTCCAGGTACAGCCCCTGGTCCTCGTAGCCGACCGAGAACAGGTATTCGAGCTTGTCCCCTCGGCCGTCGAGCCGGTAGGTGGTCTTGTAGCCGAGCAGGTCGCCGTTCACGTCAGACGTTGGCGTCGTCACCTGCACGTCGACGTGCTGGTTGAAGCTGCCCGGAGCAGGGCGGCGCGTGATGATGTTGATGGTGCCGCCGGTCGCGCCGAGGCCGTTGATGGCGTTCGGGCCCTGGACGATCTCGATGCGGTCGACCATCGCATAGTCGATGGTGTGGGCCTCGCGTCCGGTAGGTCGCACCGGATTCGATTGCGGCACGCCGTCGACCAGGATCAGTGGGGTGCGCCCGCGCAGCGTCTCGCCCGAGCCGTTCATCTTGCCGCGGCTGGGCGTGTACGAGGGCAGCAGGTTGCTGAGGACGTCGGACGTGTTGGTGGAGATGGTCAGCTGGCGCGCGATGTCTTCCTTGCGGATCACGACCACCGTCTGCGGCGCCTTGTCGACTTCGACGTTGGAGCGGGAGGCGGCGATGACGACCACGGCGCCGTCGCCATCGGCCGGCTGGGCCTGGGCGGCGAACGCCAGCAAGGCGAGTGGAATGGACGCTGCGAGTGGATGACGCGGGAAAGGGAAGGTCTGCGAGAACTGCACGAACGGCTCCGATCTACTTGATAATGAGAATTATTATCAAGTAGATCGGAGGTCGATGTCAAATCGCCACTGGCAATCGGTGGATGGGATGGCGCGTCGTCAGCTTCCCGCAGCGCGCGTTGTTCCTGCCTTGGCGACCTTGGCCGCCGCCTGCGTCTCCGGATTGAGCACCACCTGCACATAGTTCCTGGTGTCGAAATAGCGCCGCGCGGCCATCTTGATGTCGTTCGCGGTCAAGGCCTGCACCTGTTTTTCCACGGAGAGGATCGACGCCGGGTCGGTGCCCTCGGTCAGCGCCGATTGCAGGTTCGCCACCCAGTAGCCGTTCTCGCGCAGCGAGCGGCGGTGATTCTGGATCCAGCCGGTCTTGACCTTGTCCAGCTCCGCCGCGTCCGGACCGTCCTGCTGCAGGCGCGCGATCTCGGCGAAGGTCGCGGCGATCACCTTGTCCACGTTTTCCGGTCCGGTCGGCAAGCTGATGCCGACCGAGTAGTTCCCGTAAGGGATCTTGCTCAAGGTGCCGCTGGCGCCGCCGCCGTAGATCATCGCCATCTTTTCGCGCAGCACCTCGATGATGCGCAGATTGGTCACTTCGATCAGCGCCGACAGGCGCAGCTGCTCGGCTTCGGTGAATTCGGCCGGGCCCGTGAAGTTGAGCGCGATGCTGCTCTTCGGCTCCGATCCGCTGCGCACCTCGCGTTTCACGATGCCGGTGGCCGGACGCAGGCCGACGTCGCGGTAGGCGACCGGGATGTCCGGCGTCGGCAGGGTGCCTAGATAGGTCGCCAGCAGCGGCCGGATCTGGCGCTCGTCGAAGCTGCCGACCAGGATGAAGGTCAGGTCCTTGGCGCTCGAGAAGCGCTGGCGGAAGATGTCGATGCTGCGGTCCAGGTCGATCTTGGCGTATTCCTCGGCATCGAGCGTGCGCGGCGCACGCGGGTGATTGTTGTACAGGGCCGCGACCAGCGCGTCGTTGAAGTAGCGTCCCGGCAGGCCGCTCTGGTTGCGCGCGATCTCGGCCTGCTTGTCGATATAGGCGTGGAACAGGCCTTCGTCGCGGCGCACGCCGGCGAACTTCAGCCACAAGAGCTGCAGCATGGTCTCGATGTCGGTGGCGCCCGAAGCGCCCGCGATCACGTCGGTGTAACTCCCCAGCCCCACGGTCACGCCGGCCGCCTTGCCGGCCAGGATCTTGCGCATGTCGAGCGGCGTAAAGTCCTTCACGCCCATGCTGGCCACGATCGCGTTCGAGAAGCGCGCATTGAGGATGTCGCCGTCGGGGAACAGGCTCTGGCCGCCGGGACGGGCGGCGCTCAGCATCACCTGGTCGTTGCGGAAGTCGGTCGGCTTGAGGATGACTTTCACGCCGTTGGACAGGGTCAGGCGGGTCAGGCCCAGCGCCTTGTCGTGTTCCTCGGCGGTGATCTTTCCAGGCTGCGCCGGGCGCTCCATCAGGCGCGTCGCCAGCAGTTTCTCGTCGTGCCGTTCAACCGGCGTGCGCGCGGCCTCGCTGACGGCGGCCAGCAGCTGCGCACCGGTCGGCGCGTCGGGTTGATTGTCCCCTTTGCTCACGCCCGTGTACAGCACCAGCTTGCCGGAATCCGCCGGAATGGTGCGCCGCGCGTAGTCGTTCATCTCGGCGAGCGAAATGCCGGGCACCAGCTGCTGAACGTAGCGCCACTCGGTGTCGATGCCGGGGATCGCCTCGTCCTGCAGGAAGTTGCGGATGTATTCGGCGGCGTAGGTCGCTGAGTCGCTCTTGGCGCGCTCGTTCCATGCCTGCTCGTAGGTGCGCATCAGGTTCTTCTTGGCGCGCTCCAGCTCCTGCTCGCCGAAGCCGTGCTGGCGCGCGCGCTCGTTTTCCTGGACCAGGGCGGTGATGGCCGGCAGGGCGCCGCGCGGGCCGATGGCGGCCGACGAATTATAGGAGTGATAGCGCGGCGTCAGCTTGCCGAGCGAGCTGCTCGCGCCCAGGTAGGGCGCGTCGGGCAGCTGCGCCAGTTCGGCCAGGCGCTGGTTGAGCATGGTGCCGAACAGCGATTGCACCAGTTCGTCGCGGTAGGCGCCGATGGTGCCCAGCTCGCGCACCGGCTGCACCGGGTAGCGGATCAGCACCGCGTTGCCATTGGCTTCCGGGTCGGTGACGACCAGCGCCTCGGTGTCGGCGCGCGCTGGAATCGCGGCGTAGTCGCGTGGCCGCGGATTGGCCGGGTTCTTCAGGCGCGCGAAATGCTGTTTGACGAGCTTTTCGGCGCGCGCCGGGTCGACGTCGCCGACCACCACCACCGCCATCAGGTCGGGGCGGTACCAGTCGCGGTAGAAGCGGGTCAAGGCATCGGGTTTAAAATTTCTTAATACGTCTTCGCGCCCGATCGGCAGCCGTTCGGCATATTTCGAGCCGTTGAACAGGCGCGGATAGATCTGCTTGCCCATGCGGTCCGAGGCGCCTTTGCCGAGGCGCAGCTCTTCGAGCACGATGCCGCGCTCCTTTTCGATGGCGTCGGCATCGAAGCGCACGCCATGGGCCCAGTCTTCCAGCACCTGGAACGCCTTGCTCACGTGTTCCGGCTTGTCGGTCGGGATCGGGAGGATGTAGACGGTTTCGTCGAACGAGGTGTACGCGTTCAGGTCGGCGCCGAAGCCCACGCCGATCGACTGCAGATAGGACACCAGCTCGTGCTTGCGGAAATTGGTGGTGCCGTTGAAGGCCATGTGCTCGACGAAGTGGGCCAGGCCGCGCTGGTCTTCATCCTCGAGGATGGAACCGGCCTTGACCACCAGGCGCAGTTCGAGCTTGCGTTCAGGGCGCGCATTGCGCTGGATGTAGTAGGTGAGGCCATTGTCCAGCTTTCCGACCTTGACTTGCGGGCCGACCGGGATGGGCGATTCCATCTGCAGCGCAGGCGCCTGCGCTGCCTGCGGCGCCGGCGCCTGGCCTGCCTGCGGCGCGCCATGCGCCAGCGGGGACAGGCCCAGGACCGCGGCCAGCGCCATCGACGGCAGGCCGCGTACGAAGTTGTTGCTCATTCAATGGTTCCTGGGTGACTTGTTTATTGCATTCTACATGGCGCACAGGCAGGCACGGATGGGCTTAAGACTGCCCTAAACATCGTCGCCGGTTCACAGCACGACCCGTCCTTTGGCCAGCAGCTCGGCCATCTCGAAGGCCGGCACCGGCCGCCCGTACAGGTAGCCCTGCAGGACGTCACAGCCGAGGGAGCCGAGGAAATCGCGCTGGCCGACCGTTTCCACGCCTTCGGCCACCACCGCCAGCGACAGGCCCTGGGCCAGGGCGATCGTGGCCTGGGCGATGGCGGCGCTGCGCTGTTCGGTGGCGATGTTGCGCACGAACGTCTGGTCGATCTTGAGTTTGTCGAGCGGGAAGCGCGACAGGTAGCCGAGCGACGAGTAGCCGGTCCCGAAGTCGTCCAGCGACAGCGAGACCCCCAGCGCGCGCAGCTCGGCCATCTGGGCCTCGGCCGCCGCGCTGTCGCCCAGCATCACGCTTTCGGTCAGCTCGACCTCGAGCCATTGCGCTTCGAGACCGCTGTCGTGCAGGGCGGTGCGCACCACCTGGGCCACGCTGCCGGCCTTGAACTGGCTGGCCGAGACGTTGACCGCCACCCGCACCGGCGCCAGGCCGGCGTTTTGCCAGGCCTTGTTCTGGAAACAGGCCTGGCGGATCACCCATTCGCCGATCGGGTGGATCAGGCCGGTGTCTTCGGCCAGCGGAATGAAGTCGGCCGGCGACACCGGCCCGATCTCTTCGCTGCGCCAGCGCAGCAGCGCTTCCATGCCGACCACGCGGCCATCCAGACGCGAGACCTGCGGCTGATAGTGCAGCGACAATTCGTCGCGCTCGATCGCGCGCCGCAGGCGCGTCTCCAGCGCCAGCCAGCGCAGCGCCTCGGCGTTCATTTCGCCCTTGAAGAACCGGAAGCCGTTGCGGCCCGACTCCTTCACGTGGGCCAGCGCGGCGTCGGCCGCCTTGAGGAGGTCGCCCGGGACGTCGCCGTCGCGCGGATAGACGCTGATCCCGATGCTGCCGGTGACCACCACGTCGTGTTCGCCGACCAGCAGCGGCTGGGACACGGCTTCCATCAGGCGCCGGGCGCAATAGATCACGTCGTCGGTGTCGTCGAAGCTGGTCAGCAGCAGCACGAATTCGTCGCCCGACAGGCGCGCCACGGTCTCGGTCGGGCCGGCCACCTCGCCGGCGCGGCGCGCCACTTCGCGCAGCACGGCGTCGCCGGCCGCGTGGCCCAGGCTGTCATTGATGCGCGACAGGCGGTCGACGTTGAACAGCAGCAGCGCTACTTGGCTGGCATCCTGGCGCGCGGCGGCCAGCGCCTGCTGCATGCGGTCGTTGAACAGCGAGCGGTTCGGCAGCAGGGTGAGCGCATCGTGGTTCGACAGGAAATCGAGCTGGTGATGGGCGGCCTTCAGCGCCGACAGGTCGGTCGACACCGAGACGTAGGCGGTGCGCCGGCCCTGCTCGTCATGGACCGCGCTGATGCTCATGCTGGCGGGGTAGATCTCGCCGTTCTTGCGCCGGTTCCAGATCTCGCCGCGCCATTGGCCGTCGTGCTCCAGGCAGTTCCACATGCCGGCGTAGAAGGCGTCGTCGTGGCGTCCCGATTTCATGAGCCTGGGGTTCTGGCCCATCACCTCGGCCTCGCGGTAGCCGGTGATCTCTTCGAAGGCCGGGTTGGCGGCGACGATGTTGGCGTCGGCGTCGGTCATCAGGATCGCCTCTTGCGTGCTGTCGAACACCTGGCGCGCCAGTTCCAGCCGGTGCTCGCTGTCGCGCAGCGCGGCGTCGGCGTCGGCGCGCGCCAGCGCCTCGAGTTGCAGCTGGGCGGCGTGGCGCTGCACGACCTCGTACAGGTTCAGGTTTTCGTAGGCCACCGCCAGCTGGGCCGCCAGGGCCGTGGCCCAGCGCTCCTCTTCGTCCGAGAACGGCGCCGCGCCGACCCGGCGGGTGCAATACAGCCAGCCGAGCGGATGCTGCAGGTCGTGCACTTGCAGGCCGAGCAGGTGGCCGACTTCGGGGTGGTGCTGGGGCAGGGTGGTCAGCAGGGCGTCGTCGCCGTCAAGCCGCAGCGGGGCGCGCGCGCGCAGCAGCACGCCGGGCAGGTCTTGCTCGTTCAGCGCGTAGGCCTCGAGCAGGCCGCCTTCGACGCCATGGGTGGCCAGGTGGCGCACGGTGCGTTCGGTGCTGGCCAGCAGGCACAGGGCGACGCAATCGGCGTCCAGCACGCGCCGCGCGGCGTCGACGAAGGCATCGGCCAGGGCCTCGACGCGGCGCTCGCCCACCAGCATCATGCACATGCGCTCCAGTTCCGACAGGCGCGCGCACAGGTCGAACGGCAGGTCGCGATCGTGCTTTGACGGCAGCGCCGGCGCCGGCGCGCCGAGCGCCACGCCCAGCTCGGCCGCCACCGCCGCGAGGATGCGCTGCGGCTCGGAAGGCTTGCCCAACACCGTGGTCACGCCGCAGCGCGCCGCCATGGCCATCGTCTCGCGCTCCGAATAGACGGCCGAGAAGAAGATGACGCGGGTCGCGCGCAAGGCGGTATCGGCGCGCAGCTGCTGGACGAATTCGTAGCCGTCCATGGTCGGCATCAGGATGTCGGTGATGATCAGGTCGGGGCGCTCGGCGCGCGTGATGGCGAGCGCCCGGGCGCCGTCCTCGGCTTCGAGGATCCGGTGTTCGGTGTACCCGAGGAGGGCCGCGAGATAGCTGCGGTTGCTCGGCCGGTCGTCGACGATCAGGATCGTGGCCATCAGCGCCGCCCTCCGCATGGAGCGGCGCCGGGATGGCTGACGGGGAGGACTACCGGCATGGCAACTCCGAAAAATGGGACGCACCCTCTGGATGGGTACGGCAAAGATGTCTTAATAATAATCCAGTTGGGCGTGGGCACAGTACGATGTTGCACGTAAAAACATCGAGCTTAACAATTTAAATCCGCAAAATCACTAGCTGTTGCTTAAAAGTAACATCAGCCGGCGTGGTTGGGATGTCGCGCTGGCGATTTGGGGATAGGCAGGGACCGACAATGCGGTTGAAAGCCTGTAAATCCATTAAAATAGCGGATTACGCATAACACCCCCGTTTCAAGGAATCCCGTATGTCTATTTCCAGCACCGAGGACATCGTTGCCGAACTGCGCGCCGGCCGCATGGTCATCCTGGTCGACGAGGAAGATCGCGAGAACGAAGGCGACCTCGTGCTTGCAGCCGACTTCGTCACGCCCGAGGCGATCAACTTCATGATCCGTCATGCACGCGGCCTGGTCTGCCTGACCCTGTCCGAGGAAATCTGCGACCGCCTGGCCCTGCCAATGATGACCTCGCGTAACGGCACCTCGTTCGGCACCAATTTCACCGTGTCGATCGAAGCGGCCGAAGGCGTCACCACCGGCATCTCGGCGGCCGACCGCGCGCGCACCATCCAGGTGGCGGTGAACAAGGGCACGACGCCGGACGACCTGGTGCAGCCGGGCCACATCTTCCCGCTGCGCGCCCAGAAGGGCGGCGTCCTGATGCGCGCCGGGCATACCGAAGCGGGGTGCGACCTGACGCAGATGGCGGGCCTGACCCCGGCCTCGGTGATCTGCGAGATCATCAAGGAAGACGGCACCATGGCGCGCCTGCCCGACCTGATCGAGTTCGCCAAAGAGCACAATCTCAAGATCGGCACCATCGCCGACCTGATCCACTACCGCAGCCAGAACGAATGCCTGGTCGAGCGCGTGGCCGAGCGCACGCTGTCGACCGAGGCCGGTGAATTCCAGCTGGTCGCCTTCCGCGATGCCCCGAGCGGCTCGGCCCACCTGGCCCTGGTCCACGGCGAGCTGTCGCCCGAGAAAGAGGCGCTGGTGCGCGTGCACCAGCCGGTGTCGATCCTCGACCTGCTCGAGAACCGCGCCACCACCCACTCCTGGGACATGGCCTCGGCCATGAAGACGATCAAGGCCAGCGACGCCGGCGTGATCGTGCTGCTCAATTGCGGCGAAAGCGCAGAGCAATTGTTCGCCCAGCTGGCGCCGCAGGACGGCAAGGCCAGCCGCGCCGGCGCCCGCGCCGCGTCGATGGACTTGCGCACCTACGGCATCGGCGCCCAGATCCTGCGCGCCCTGGGCGTGGGCAAGATGCAGCTGCTGGCCAATCCGCGCAAGATGCCGTCGATGACCGGTTTCGACCTGGAAGTCACCGGCTACGTGCCGCGCCTTGACGCCTGAACAATCAACCAATCAACAAGAAGAGGTCAGCCATGACGGTAGGAACTTTTGAAAGCAATCTGCAGGGCGAAGACCTGCGTATCGGTATCGTGCAGGCCCGTTTCAACGCCGACGTCGGCCACGGCCTGCTGTCGTCCTGCCTGGCCGAACTCAAGCGCCTGGGCGTGGCCGACGAAGACATCCTGCACGTGACCGTGCCGGGCGCGCTCGAAGTGCCGCTGGCGCTGCAGCGCATGGCCGTGACCGAACAGTTCGACGCGCTGATCGCCCTGGGCGCGGTGATCCGCGGCGAAACCTACCACTTCGAGCTGGTGTCGAACGAATCGGGCGCCGGCATCACCCGCATCGGCCTCGACTACGGCATCCCGATCGCCAACGCGATCCTGACCACCGAGACCGACGAGCAGGCCGAGGTCCGCATGGCCGAGAAGGGCGGCGACGCCGCACGCGTCGCGGTCGAGATGGCCAATCTCCTGATGGCGCTGGACGAGCTGGTGCCAGAGGACGAATAACAGTAAAGGCAAGAAAACAATGACTGACAAGAGTACGCACGCCAACCCGAGCAAGAACCGCACGCCGCGCCACCGCGCGCGCGAGTTCGCGCTCCAGGGTCTGTACCAATGGCTGCTGAATAATGAATCGGCGCGAGTGGTCTCGACCAATATCCGCGGCGCCCACGGCTTCGACAAGGCCGACAGCGAGTTCTTCTCGGCGCTGCTCAATGGCGCGATCAGCACCTCGGTCGAGCTGCGCGAGTCGATCGCTCCGCTGATCGACCGCGCGATCACCGAGCTGTCGCCGATCGAGCACGCGGTGCTGCTGCTGGGCGCCTACGAGCTGAAGAACCATCCCGAGATTCCCTACCGCGTCGTGATCAACGAAGCGGTCGAGCTGACCAAGTCGTTCGGCGGCATCGATGGGCACAAGTACGTCAACGGCGTGCTGGACAAACTGGCGTCGCGCATGCGGCCGGACGAAGTGGCGGCGAACGAGCGTCGTTGATCGTTCCGCTTCCTGACGAGAAAAAGCCACCGTGCGCGAGCCGGTGGCTTTTTCGTTGGTAGGTGGTCCGCCAGCGAATTGGATTCCCGCCTGCGCGGGAATGACGTGCTTGGGTACGTGTGCAAAGCCGCGTTGGTGGTGTTCGGGCGGAGAGATTACACGTCGTTCCCGCGCAGGCGGGAACCCAATTCGTCCGAGCAGCCGAAACAACATATATATAGAACAGACGCAAAAAAGCCACCGCCGCAGCGGTGGCATCGAGGGACTTCCCTCGTGATCTTACAGGCCGGCCAGCGGCTCGACGTGCGGCACCTGCGCGCCGGTGGTGGAGGCGGTGGTGGTTTCCTGCAGCGGCTTGGCTTCCGGCTTGGCCGTATCCGATTCAGGCTGCTTGGCGGCGACGATGGTCACCGGCGCCGGCGAGATGCGCGGGGTGCGCACCGGGACGTTCTGGCCTTTCGAGACCTTCTTCAGCAGCTTGTACTCGGCCAGCACCTTGTTGCCATAGCCCGAATCGGTTTCCAGGTCGGCCGCGCCGACATAGGTCTTCAGGCCGCCTTCGATCGAGCCGGTGCGCTTGACGTAATCCTTCAGGATCAGGGCGCCGACACGGATGTTGGCCACCGGGTTCAGGGCCGCCTGCGGGCCGCCCACATCCTCGAACTTGTCGTGGTGGACCTTGGCCATGACCTGCATCAGGCCCTTGGCGCCCATCGGGCTTTCGGCGAACGGGTTCAGGCCCGATTCGATCGCCATCACCGCCAGGATCAGGAGCGGATCGAGTTTCAGCTCGTGCGCCGTCAGGTAGGCGGTCGAGACCAGCATATTGGCGGCGTCGCCGGCCACGCGATAACGCTTGGACAGCCAGTTGGTGACGTATTGCTGCTGCTTGCTGTTGCCCAGCATCGTGTGCGAATCGCGCAGGTGCGTCGTTTCGACGGCCACTGCCTCGACCACCGCCTTGGGCGTCGGCGCGACTGGCGCAACCGGTGCGGCCACGGCAACGACGACTGGCTGCGGATGCAGCATCTCAGAGACGCGTTTGGCGAAACTGTCATTGGTGTACAGCAGCGCCAGCATGGCGACTGCGGTCAGACCGAATACGGTCAGGGTAGTGCGTGCGGTTTTCAATAGTCCGCTTGCCGTTTTGCTCACGGAAGACCACGTGATTGGCTGGCTGGCCATGGATTGCACGAGCCTTGCGCTCGTGATAAAACGATGAAACATCGAATTTTCCCCTTGTCGCGGCAAAAGAGATCCCGTCGTGTCGCTCTAAGCGAAACGCAGAATGTGTTTTGCCGTGCATCAGAAAATCGTTTGTCGCCGCGACGCGGCCGACTAACGCCGTCATTGCTTTGCTTCAGCTGGCTGCTAACCCGTAGGGCAGGGACCAGTGGCTCAACAACTGTCTCGGGGGTTTGGGCAGACGCCCAAGAGAAAACACTCCTTAAAATGTCATATGGGGCCCCGACCCCGTGAATGCATGAGAACGGCTAAAATTGTGGCAAAAAAAGTAAGGCCGTCTCATCAAGTAGGACGGATTGTAGGGGCGGAGCTTATATCAAGTCAACCCTAGCACGTTCGCCCCTTATAACTTTTGGTTCTGATGAGGTGGCCTTCCAAATGGAAAGACTTGACGAATCAATCACTTGGCACCACCCTCTCACTTACGTTCTGCAATCGAAGAAATGCACAAAACTTGATGAAATATACAGACTTGCGAGATTTTTTGGCCCAGCTCGACCGCATGGGCGAGCTCAAACATATTGACATTCCGGTATCGCCCAACCTCGAAATGACCGAGATCTGCGATCGCACGCTGCGCGCCGAAGGTCCGGCGCTGCTGTTCCGGCAACCGACCGGGCACACGATCCCCGTCCTCGGCAACCTGTTCGGCACCCCGAAGCGGGTGGCGCTGGGCATGGGGGCGGAAGACTTAAGCGAGCTGCGCCAGATTGGCCACGTGCTGGCGCGCCTGAAAGAACCCGAGCCGCCCAAGGGTTTCAAGGACATCATGGGCATGGGCTCGCTCGTCAAGGCCGTATGGGACATGGCGCCGAAAGAAGTAAAAGGCGCTCCCTGCCAGGAAATCGTGTGGGAGGGCAAGGACGTCGACCTCGGCCGCCTGCCGATCCAGCACTGCTGGCCGGGCGACGTCGCGCCCCTGATCACCTGGGGTCTGGTGATCACCAAGGGCCCGAACAAGAAGCGCCAGAACCTGGGCATCTATCGCCAGCAGGTGCTGGGGCCCAACAAGGTGATCATGCGCTGGCTGGCGCACCGCGGCGGCGCGCTCGATTTCCGCGAGCACGCGCTGGCCAATCCGGGCAAGCCGTATCCGATCGCGGTGGCGCTGGGCGCCGACCCGGCCACCATCCTGGGCGCCGTGACGCCGGTGCCGGACACGCTGTCCGAATACCAGTTCGCCGGCCTGCTGCGCGGCAGCCGCACCTCGCTCACCAAGGCGATCGGCAGCGAACTGATGGTGCCGGCGTCAGCCGAGATCGTGCTCGAAGGGCATGTCTACCCGGATGCGAACCACCCGTCCGGCTTCGAGCATGCGCTCGAGGGGCCGTATGGCGACCACACCGGCTACTATAATGAACAGGACAGTTTCCCGGTGTTTACCATCGACCGCATCACGATGCGGCGCGATCCGATCTATCACTCGACCTATACCGGCAAGCCGCCGGACGAGCCGGCCGTGCTGGGCGTGGCGCTGAACGAAGTCTTCATCCCGCTGCTGCAGAAGCAGTTCACCGAAATCACCGACTTCTACCTGCCGCCGGAAGGCTGCAGCTACCGCATGGCGGTGGTGCAGATGAAGAAGCAGTACGCGGGCCACGCCAAGCGGGTGATGTTCGGCGTCTGGAGTTTCCTGCGCCAGTTCATGTATACCAAGTTCATCGTCGTGGTCGACGAGGACGTCAATGTGCGCGACTGGAAAGAGGTGATCTGGGCCATCACGACCCGCGTCGATCCGGCCCGCGACACGGTCATGGTCGACAACACCCCGATCGATTACCTCGACTTCGCTTCGCCGATCAGCGGCCTGGGCAGCAAGATGGGTATCGATGCCACTAATAAATGGCCGGGCGAGACCAATCGCGAGTGGGGCACGCCGATCGTGATGGCGCCTGCGGTCAAGCAGAAGGTGGATGAGATGTGGGGGCAGTTGGGGCTCTGACACGAGAAGGCCGGCGCTGCGGCGCCGGCCATATTTCCCCAATCGTTCGCGGTCAGGTATAATGGGTGCTGGCGGGCCCCTGCGCATTGTGGCATGGTTTACCTGGTCAGGTCGGGAACGAAGCAGCCAAAGCCGTTCACCGCAAGTGCCGCAGATCAGGCTCGCCTCTTATCTTCTCTCTTCCGCAGCAGTTCCCTGTCTGTAATTCCCTTTCTGTAATTCTCTTTCTGCAGTTCTCTTTCTGTTTGCGTGCCGCATTGGCGTTCGCTTGCCCATCGCCGCCGTTTTTCATTCCAGTTACACAAGAGCCTGCCCGCGGATTGTTCGCGACGACCGCCATCTGCGGTAAAATCGTGGCATGTCCTATCAAGTCCTCGCCCGCAAATACCGTCCCAAGAACTTCGAAACGCTGGTTGGCCAGGAGCACGTCGTCCGTGCGCTGACCCATGCCTTGCGCACGGAGCGGCTGCACCACGCCTATCTGTTCACGGGCACGCGCGGGGTCGGCAAGACCACCCTGTCGCGCATCCTGGCCAAGTCGCTCAATTGCACCGGGCCGGACGGGCAGGGCGGGATCACCGCCGAGCCGTGCGGGCAGTGCGAGGCTTGCCGCGCGATCGACGCCGGCCGCTTCGTCGACTACATCGAGATGGACGCGGCGTCCAACCGCGGCGTGGACGAGATGGCCCAGCTGCTGGAACAGGCGGTCTATGCGCCGAGCAATGCGCGCTTCAAGGTCTATATGATCGACGAGGTGCACATGCTCACCAACCACGCGTTCAACGCGATGCTCAAGACGCTCGAGGAACCGCCGCCGCACGTCAAGTTCATCCTGGCGACCACCGATCCGCAAAAGATTCCGGTGACGGTGCTGTCGCGCTGCCTCCAGTTCAATCTCAAGCAAATGCCGCCGGGCCATATCGTCGGCCACCTCGAAAACATCCTGGGCCAGGAAGGCGTGAGCTTCGAGCAGCCCGCGCTGCGCCTGCTGGCGCAAGGCGCGCACGGCTCGATGCGCGACGCGCTGTCGCTCACCGACCAGGCGATCGCCTATGCGGCCGGCCAGGTCACGCTCGATGCGGTGCAGGGCATGCTCGGCGCGCTCGACCAATCCTATCTGGTGCGCCTGCTCGACGCCCTGGCGGCGCAAGATGGCGCCGACCTGATGGCGGTGGCCGACGAGATGGCCAGCCGCAGCCTGTCGTACAACGGCGCGCTGCAAGACCTGGGCACCTTGCTGCACCGCGTCGCACTGGCGCAGTCGGTGCCCGGCGCCGTGCCGCAAGACTTGCCCGAGCTGGCCGACATCATGCGCCTGGCCGGAGTCTTCGAGCCGCAGGAAGTGCAGCTGTATTACCAGATCGCCGTGCATGGCCGCAACGAGATCGGCCTGGCGCCGGACGAATATGCGGGCTTCACCATGACCCTGCTGCGCATGCTGGCCTTTCGCCCCGGACAGGGCGGAGCCGAAGCATCGGCCGCGCCGCCCGCCGCCGCGCCGGTAGGCGCGTCGCCAGCGCGCGCCGCCGCGGCGGCTGCGGCCAGCCATGCGGCAGTGACGCCGCGTTCGGCCGCACCGCCTTCCGCACCCGCGGCGCCTGCGCCTGCGCAGCCCAGTGCCCCGGCGGCGGCCCCGGCGCGCCGGCCATGACGTCGGCGCGCGCCGCGATCAATGCGGCGCTGGAGGCGGCGCGCGCCGCGTCGGGCATCCGTACCCCGCCCAAGCGTCCGGCGGCCGAACCGGTGACGCCGGCTCCGGCGCCGGCGCCGGCGGCGCCACCATCGGCGCCCGGACCGTCGGCCGCGTTGCCCTCCCATGGCGCCGCCATGCAGGCACGGGCCGCTTCCGCACCGCCGCCATGGGATGGCGCTCAGCCGCAAGCCATGGCCCAGCAGCAGCCGGCCATGCAGGCGCGCCAGCCAGCGGCGCAACTGGACGACGACGTGCCGTCCTGGGTCACCGATTTTTCCGATGACACCGCCGTCGCCGCCGAGGCGCCGGCCGTGGTCGCGCCCGCGCCCCAGGTGCGGGCCCCGGCCGCGCCGCCGCACGCCTACGTCGTCACGCCCGTGCCAGAGATCGATTGGGACGGCAACTGGCCGGCGCTGGCCGGCAGCCTGCCGCTGCGCGGCGTGGCCCAGCAGCTGGCGCTGCAGACCGAACTGGTCGCCTGCGTCGTGCACGACCGCTCGGTTACCTTCAAGCTGCGCGTGCCGGTCGATACGCTGCGCGCCAGCGGCAATAGCGAGAAGCTGGCGGCTGCGCTGCAAGAACATTTCCCCGACTTCCGCGTGAACGTGGAGTCCGAGATCGGCCCGGTGTGGTATACAGCCGGGGCCGAACAGAAAGCGGCGCGCGAAGAGCGCCAGCGCCTGGCCGAATCCATCGTCGCCGCCGATCCTTTCGTGCAGGAGCTCGAGCGACGCTTCGACGCGTTCGTCGTGCCCGGCTCGGTCAAGGTCGCCTGAGCGTTTCGCTGCCGATCAATCACCCATCCGACTTTTGGAGAAACCCACCATGATGAAAAACCAGCTCGCAGGCTTGATGAAACAGGCGCAAGCCATGCAGGACAATATGAAGAAGGCGCAGGAGCAGCTGGCTCAGATCGAAGTCGAAGGCCAGTCGGGCGCCGGCCTGGTGAAGGTCGTCATGACCTGCAAGAACGACGTCAAGCGCGTCACCATCGACCCGTCGCTGCTGGGCGATGACCGCGACATGCTGGAAGACCTGGTCGCGGCCGCGTTCAACGACGCCGTGCGCAAGGCCGAGGCGACCGCCGCCGAGAAGATGAGCGGCCTGACCGCCGGCATGCCGGGCCTGCCGCCTGGCTTCAAGATGCCTTTCTGATCCACGCAATCACTCACTGACGCCAGTCCTGGCCGGCGCCTGCCGGCGGGACGCCCCACATGTCGACCTCGCTCGAATTTCTCATCGAATCGCTGCGCCGCCTGCCGGGCGTGGGCCCCAAGTCGGCCCAGCGCATGGCATTCCACCTGCTGCAGCACGACCGCGAGGGCGCCGCGCAACTGTCGCGCGCGCTCTACCAGGCGGTCGACACGGTGCACCACTGCGCCAAGTGCAATACCTTCTCCGACATCGACATTTGCGAGCTGTGCGCCGACCCGGAGCGCGACCACACCCTGCTGTGCGTGGTCGAGACCCCGGCCGACCAGATCATGATCGAGCAGACGCTCACCTGGCGCGGCCTGTACTTCGTGCTGATGGGCCGGCTGTCGCCGCTGGACGGCATCGGCCCGCGCGACCTCGCCCTGGACAAGCTCGTCAACCGCGCCACCGATGGCGTCGTCGGCGAAGTGGTGCTCGCGACTAATTTCACCAACGAAGGCGAAGCCACCGCCCACTACATCAGCGAGATGCTCAAGGCGCGCGGCCTGAAGGTCAGCCGCCTGGCGCGCGGCGTGCCGGTAGGTGGTGAACTCGAGTACGTCGACGCCGGCACGATCGCGCGCGCCATGCTCGACCGCCGCAGCGCATAATGTTCGCAATCCCGATCCGGTAGCGCGGTCGCTGGGCGCGCGTGCTGCGTGCGCGCAAGCCTGCTAGGTGGGCCGCTGCTATCGTGGATTTTTCTGCGAGCCGGCCATGCACCTCGTCGACCTCACGATGTTCTATGCCGCGGAAGGCGGCGGCGTCAGCACCTACCTGAACGCCAAGTCGCGCTGGCTGCGGCGCCGTGCGCGGGCGCGGCATACCATCCTCAGTCCCAATATCGCCGCCGAGGCCTCGCCCACGCGCTTGCGCGTGCCCGGCCTGGCCTTGCCCGGCTTTCACGGCTACCGCATGCCGGTGTCGGTGGCCGCGATCGAACGCCGCCTGTGCCGGCTGCGGCCCGACCTGGTCGAGGTCGGCGATGCCGGGCACTGCGCCTGGGCCGCGCTGCGCGCGCGCGACCGGCTGGGCATCCCGGCCATCGCCTTCTATCACTCCGACCTGCCGCGCCTGGTCGAGAACCGCTTCGGCCCGCAGGCGGCCCAGCTCGTGCGGCGCTATCTTGCCCGCCTCTACAGCCAGTTCGACCTGGTGCTGGCGCCGAGCCGGCTGATGGTCGGGCAACTGCGGGCGATGGGGGTGGCGGGAGCGCTGCACCAGCCGCTCGGCATCGATTGCGGCGTCTTCCATCCGGGCCTGCGCGATGGCGCCTTGCGCGAGCAACTGGGGCTGGCGCCCGGGGTGCGCCTGCTGGTCTATGCCGGGCGCTTCACGGCGGACAAGAAACTGGATGTGCTGCTGGCGGCGATGCAGCGGCTCGGCCCCGGGTTCCACTTGCTGATGGTGGGGCCCGGCGAGGCCGCGCTGGACGCCGCGCCGGGCGCGCGTATCAGCCGCCTGCCGTTCCAGCGCGACCAGCGCGCGCTGGCGCGCATCCTGGCCGGCTGCGACCTGCTCGTGCATCCGGGCGATTGCGAAACCTTTGGATTGATCGTGCTCGAGGCCATGGGGTGCGGACTGCCGGTGGTGGCGGCCGGCGCCGGCGGGCTTGCCGAACTGGTCGACGACGACACCGGCGTGCTGGCGCGGCCCAATTGCCCCGACAGCCTGGCCGAGGCGATCAGGCAGGTGGCGACCCGTGACCTGGCGGCGCTCGGCGCCAACGCGCGGCGCAAGGTCGAATCGTCATTCGACTGGGAAGCGGTGTTCTCCCAGCTGCAGATGCATTACTGCAATTTACTACCGCAAGACGCACCGGACTGCGCGCCCTGGAGCCAGGCGCAGGGCGTGCAGTCCTATGCGCGGGCTGGATACTACCAGTAGGGACCCCAGTAACCGCCGCGATAGCGCGGACCCCAGGCGCCATATGCGCCGACGCCCGTGCCCACGCGCTGCAGTTCTTCGCGCGTGCCCAGGTGCAGCACGCATTCGCGCCAGGGATCGGTGTTCGCGCTATAGCCGAGCTGGCTGCACGCCGGACCGTAGATACTCATGAGTTGCGCCATGTCGGCCTGCGCGCGCGCCGCTTTTTCTTGCGGCGTCGAACAGGCCGCGGCCAGCAGGGCCAGGCCGATGGCGGCGGATGTGCGCACGATGGCAGGCATCCTTGTGCCTTTGATGACGTTTTGCATGACAGTTCCTCCCGCCGCGTCGCGCGGCATGATTCCAGAATAGCATCGCCGGCACGCGCAGCGTGTGCGATGGCCAACGAAGTGTGAGATTTCTTCAGCTGCCCCAGGTTCGGATATGGGGACGGATGTGTCCGCCTTCAACGACAGCAGCAGGTACGCGTCGCAGGCATGGCGGAGGTGTTCGTCCTGCCGCGTGCGCCCGGGTATTTTCTCGCGTCAAGCCGCATCGACCGTGAGTTTTCTGGCAAGATACGCCCCCAACAAGGAGGAGACGTATGAGCGGTTCCCTGGGCAAGTCCCGATGGAAGACCTGGACCCTGCGCACAGTCGGGGCGCTGCTGGCGCTCGTGCTGCTGGCCTTGCTCGCGGCCTGGCTGTTCCTGCGCGCCAGCCTGGCCCAGCTCGACGGCGAGCATAGGGTGGCCGGCCTGGTGGGCCAGGTCAAGGTCGAGCGCGACGCCGCCGGGGTGCCCCTGATCAGCGGCGCCAGCCGGCTCGACGTCGCCTATGCGACCGGCTTCGTGCATGGCCAGGAGCGCTTCTTCCAGATGGACTTGCTGCGCCGCACGGCGGCCGGCGAGCTGGCCGAGCTGTTCGGCGCGGCGGCGTTGCCCACTGACCGCACGCACCGCCTGCACCGCTTTCGCGCCCGCGCGCTGGACACGCTGGCGCGCCTGCCGGCGCCGGAACGTGCGCTGCTGGAGCGCTATGCGCAAGGCGTCAACGAGGGACTCGGCGCGCTCCGCACGCGGCCCTTCGAATACGCGCTGACCGGCGCGGCGCCGCGGCCGTGGACGGCGCCCGATTCGCTGCTGGTGGTGTGGGCCATGTACATCGACCTGCAAGGCGCCCAGCAGGCGCGCGAACTGGCGCGCGGCTGGCTGCGCGCGCACAGCGACGCGGCGCAGCTGGCCTTCCTGTTGCCCGAAGACACGCCTTACGACGCGACCCTCGACGCCACGCCGGACCAGGGCGCGCCAAAGGCGGCCGGCCCCTTGCCGCCGCGGGCGCCGGCCTGGTGGGGCGCGGCGCCAAAGGAACCGGGCGCGCCGGTCAGGCTGGCCGGCCTGGAGGTCACCGATTCGGTCGGCAGCAACAACTATGCGCTGGCCGGCAGCCGCAGCAGCACCGGCGCGGCGATCGTGGCCGACGACATGCACCTGGGCCTGCGGCTGCCGAACATCTGGTATCGCCTCGCGCTGCGCTTTCCCGATCCGGGCGCCCCCGGCGGCCAGCGCCGCCTGGCCGGGGTCAGCCTGCCCGGGGCGCCGCCGTCCGTCATCGTCGGCAGCAACGGCCAGGTGGCCTGGGCCTTCACCAACAGCTATGCCGATTCGCTCGACCTGGTCGAGCTGCGGGTCGACCCGGCGCGTCCGAACCAGGTCGGCCTGCCGGGCGGCTGGGAGACGCCGCGCGAGCACGTCGAGGAGATTGCCGTGAAAGGCGCCGAGGTGGATCGCATGGTCGTGCGCGAGACGTCGCTCGGCCCGATCCGCGAGGTGGCGGGGCGCAGCTATGCGCTGCACTGGATCGCCCACGATCCGGCCGCGCTCAATATGAACCACCTGAAGCTCGAGAGCGTGGCCAACGTCGGGGAAGCGCTGGCCGCCGCCGCCAGCAACGGCATCCCGGCCCAGAACTTCGTCGCCGGCGACGTGCACGGAAACATCGGCTGGACGGTCGCCGGCCTGCTGCCGCGGCGCGCCGCCGAAGGCCAGGCGGCCGGCATTGCAGCAGGCATTGCGGCCGGCTTTCCGCTCGCCGCCGGCAGCGCGGCGCAGACCTGGAGCGAGGCGCTGCCGTACGCGGACTACCCGCGCATCGTGAACCCCGCCGCTGGCCAGATCACGACCGCCAACAGCCGCCAGCTATCCGGCGCCGGCTACGCGCTGCTGGGCGACGGCGGCTACGACCTGGGCCAGCGCAACCGCCAGCTGCACGAAGGCCTGCAGGCCATGGGCGACCAGGTCGACGTGCGCCGCGCCTTCGACGGGGCGCTGGACGACCGCGCGATCCTGGTCGGCCAGTGGCGCCAGCGCGCGCTGGCCGCGCTCGACGCGCAGGCGCTCGCCGGTCACCCGCAGCGCGCCGAGTTCCGGCGCCTGCTCGAGACCAGCTGGAGCGGGCGCGCCAGCGTGGAGTCGATCGGTTATCGCCTGGCGCGCGACTTCATGTGGTCCGTGCACGACCTGCTGTACGGCGGCGTCAATGCGGCGCTGAAGGAGATCGATCCGAAGGCCAGCGCGGCCGCGGCCAGCGCGCGCTGGCCGGCGGTGGCGGCGCGCCTGCTGGACGAACGGCCGCAGGGCTGGCTGCCGGCCGGCCATGCTTCGTGGCGCGACCTGCAATTGGCGGCGGTGGACCGCGCCATCGCGGCCCTGGTCGATGCCGGCACGCCGCTGGCCGAGGCCACCTGGGGCCGGCGCAACACCGCCGACATCGCCCATCCGATCAGCATGGCCGTGCCCGCGCTGCGCCCCTGGCTCGCCGCGCCGGGCCAGCCGCTGGCGGGCGACGCCCACATGCCGCGCGTGGCCGGCCCGAAGTTCGGCCAGTCGGAGCGGCTGACCGTGTCGCCGGGGCGCGAAGAGGAGGGCCTGTACAATATGCCGGGCGGGCAGAGCGGCCATCCGCTGTCGCCATTCTTCCTGCTGGACCACGCGGCCTGGATCGAGGGCAAGCCGGCGCCGTTGCTGCCGGGGGCGGTGAAGCACACCCTGCGCTTCGTGCCCTGAGGCCGCGTCCTACTTGGCCAGGGCCTGCTGCGCATGCTGCAGCATCTCGGTGATCTTCTCGGCGCTGGAAGGGTGGCCGAGGTAGTAGCCCTGCACCATGTCGCAGCCCAGCTCCTCGAGCAGCAGCAGCTGCTCGCCGGTCTCGACGCCCTCGGCCACCACCACCATCTTGAGGCCGTGGGCCATGGCGATGATGGCGCGCGTGATGGCCGCGTTTTCCGAATCCTGGGGCAGGCCGGCGATGAAGCTGCGGTCGATCTTGAGGGCCCGCACGTCGAAGCGCTTCAGGTAGTTCATCGATGAATAGCCGGTGCCGAAGTCGTCGATCGACAGGTGCACGCCGATGCCGCGCAGCTGCTCGAGCGTGACCAGCGTGGCGCGGGCATCGTCCATCAGGGTGCCTTCGGTCAGCTCCAGTTCCAGCAGGCGCGGCTCTAACCCGGTCTCGTTCAGGGCCGACAGCACGATCTGCGACAGGTTCTCGTCCTTGAACTGCTTGGCCGACAGGTTGACCGCGATGCGCAGCAGGCGCCGCGTCAGGCGCTGCCAGGCGCGCGCCTGGCGGCAGGCGGTGCGCAGCACCCATTCGCCGATCGGGACGATCAGGCCGGTCTCTTCGGCCAGCGGGATGAATTCGGTCGGCGGCACCAGTCCGCGTTCGGGATGGCGCCAGCGCACCAGGGCCTCGACCCCGACGATCTCGGACGTGCGCACGTCGCGCTGCGGCTGGTAGACCAGGTACAGCTCGTCGTTCTGCAGCGCGCGCCGCAGGCCCACCTCGAGCTTCACGTGGCTCATGATCTGCATCGTCAGCGAAGAGCTGTACAGCTTGGCGTTGTTCTTGCCGCAGTTCTTGGCATGATACATCGCGGTGTCGGCGAACTTGAGCAGTGATCCACAATCATCGCCATCCTCGGGGAACAAAGAGATGCCGATGCTGGCGGTGACGAAGATCTCGTTGCCCTCGATGAGGAAGGGGCGCCGCATCGCTTCCTTGACGCGGGTGGCGACGTTCAGCGCATGCTCGACCCGCTCCAGGTCGGGCAACAGGATGGTGAATTCGTCGCCGCCCAGGCGCGCCAGGCTGGCAGCATCGCGCTCGACGCCTTCCCCGCGCGACACCAGGTCGCTGGGCCGGGTGGTCTCGCGCAGCCGTTCCGAGACCATCTTGAGCAGCTGGTCGCCGGCGTTGTGGCCCAGCGTGTCGTTGATGCGCTTGAAGGCGTCGAGGTCCATGAACAGCACCGCGAACTTCTTGTTGCCGATCTTGGCGCGCTGCAGCTCGCGCTCCAGCGTCTCGAGGAAGGCTTGCCGGTTGGGGATGCCGGTCAGGCCGTCGCAATAGGCCAGGCGCCGGATCTGTTCCTCGGCGCGCTTGCGTTCGCTGATGTCGCGCACCAGGCCCAGCACCTCGGACGGGCTGGTCGCCACCAGGCGCGCCTCGAAGTGCAGCACCTCGCCGCATTCGATTAGTTCGTATTCGACCGAGCGCACCTGCTGGGAGGCGAGCACGGTCCTCATCTGCTCCAGCATGCGCGCCGCGATCTCGGGCGGCAGCGTGTCGGACAGGTGCTTGCCGATGAAGCGCGCGCTGGTCGGGGGCGCGCCGGTCGGCCGTCCCGGACACGCCTGGCCTGGCCGCTCCTGGCCGGGCTCATAGTCGAGATAGAAGCCGTCCGCGTTCAGGCGAAAGAAGGTGTCGGGAATGGCTTCGAGCACGGCGCGGTTCTGGGCGTCGGCGATGCGCAGGCGGGCGATGGCGTCGCTGGCGCGCAGCACGTACAGCACGCGGTGGCCGAGGATCGGCCAGTTGATCGGCTTGGACACGAAGTCGGTGGCGCCGACCTCGTAGGCCTGGGTCACGGCCTCGACGTCGTCGCTGCCGGTGACCATGACGATCGGGACGCAGGCGCCGTCCTTCTCGGCGGCGCGGATCGCGCGGCAGGCCGTGAAGCCGTCCATGCGCGGCATGTCGACGTCCATCAGGATCAGGTCGGGCAGGCGTTCGCGCGCCAGTTCGACCGCTTCCTGGCCGTCGCCGGCCTCGATGCCTTCCATTCCGACCTGGGCCAGCATCTCGAGCATCAGGAGGCGCATGACGGGATCGTCGTCGGCGACGAGCACCGTCCCGCGCTGGGTGGAGGCAAAGGCTGGCATGTCAGGATTCCTTTTCAAGCATGGCGTGGAGCGACTGGCGCACCGAGTGGAATTCGCGCTCCATCTCGGCCAGCAGGGGCGCGGCGCCGTCGACGCTGCCGCCGCGGCCGAGCTGTTCGAGGTCGCGGCAGGCCGCGGCCAGGCGCGCCGCCCCGATGTTGGCGCTGGCCGACTTGAGGCCGTGGGCGATGCGGCGCAGGCTTTCGGCGTCGCGCGTGGTCAATGCCTGGCGGAGCGCCTGCAGGTGGCGCGGGGTGTCGCCCACGTAGGCGTTGATCACCTTCTGCACCAGGACGTCGCCGGCGTCGCGGCTCAGCGCGCGGATATTCTCGAGGGCGGCGCGGTCGACCGGGTCATTCTGCGGCGGCGGAAGGGGAGGAGGTGGAGGTGGCGCGGGCGCAAAGTCCAGCGCCAGCTCGGCTTCGTCGTCGTGGTGGCGCTCGGCCAGCACCGGCAGCGCCACCCAGCGCCCGATCACGGCCGCCAGCTGCTGCTGGGTGAAGGGCTTGGACAGGTAGTCGTCCATGCCGGCCGCGAGGCAGGCTTCGCGGTCGCCCTGCAGCGCGTTGGCGGTGATCGCGATCACGGGCAAGGCGCGCGCGCGGCCCATCTCGCGCTCGTGGCGCCGGATTTCGCCGGTCGCCGCGAAGCCGTCCATCACCGGCATCTGGCAATCCATCAGCACCGCGTCCCAGCCGCCTTCGTGCACCGCATGCAGCGCTTCCTGGCCATTGGTGGCGCAGTGGGTTTCCAGGCCCAGGCTCTCCAGCATGGCCCTGGCCACTTCGACGTTGACCGGATTGTCCTCGGCCAGCAGCACGCGCCGCGCGCGCCGCGCCGGCTGCGTGCGCGCCATCGGCGCCTGACGGGGAGCGTCGAACGGCGCCGCTGCCGCTGCTGCAGCGGCGGCGGCCGGATGATGCAGCCGCGCCGCGCGCGCCGTCAGGCAGGCATACAGGTCGGCCGCGCGCGCCGGCTTGACCAGCTGGTAGGCCACGCCGGCCTCGCGCCGCTGGACCGGATCGGCGGCCAGCTTTTCGGGGCTGAGCAAAACGATGTGGGTCGAGCGGGCCACCGGCTCGGCGCGCACCGAGGCCGCCAGCGCCAGGCCGCTGGTCTGGGTCAGCTCCATGTCGAGCACCGCCGCGTCATAGGGCCGGCCGGCGCGCGCCGCGCTCACCAGGTGCTCGAAGGCGGCTGCGGCGCTGCCCACGCCCTCGCAGGTCGCGCGCCAGGCTTCCAGCTGCTGCACCAGTTCATTGCGGCTGGCCTCCTGTTCGTCCACCACCAGCACCCGCAGGCTGTCCAGCGTGTGCTGGCGGTGGCCGGGCGCGTCGGGATCGACGCGGCGCTTGTCGAAGCCGAGCGTGAACCAGAAGATCGAGCCCTGCCGCGGCGCGTTCTCGACGCCGATCGTGCCCTTCATGAGTTCGACCAGCTGCTTCGAGATGGCCAGCCCCAGGCCGGTGCCGCCGTACTTGCGGGTGGTGGAATCGTCGGCCTGCGAGAAGGCGTTGAAGATGCGTGCGCGCGCCTCGCGCGAGATGCCGATGCCGGTGTCGTGCACCTCGAAGCGCAGCGCCACCCGCTGCGCGTCCTCGCCGGCCACCCGCACCCGCGCCATGATGCGGCCCTCGGTGGTGAACTTGATCGCATTGCCGATCAGGTTGGCCATGATCTGGCGCAGCCGGTTCGGGTCGCCGCAGATCGCCACCGGGATGTCGTTGGCGATGTCGAAGTCGCAGCCCAGGCCCTTGGCCGCCGCCTGCGGGGTGTAGACGTTGTGGATGTCGTCCAGCAGATCCCACAGGTTGAAGTTGATGTATTCGATGGTCAGCTTGCCGGCCTCGATCTTCGAGAAATCGAGGATGTCGTTGATGATCACCAGGAGGTGCTCGCCCGAGCGCTTGACCAGCTGCGTGTAGCTGCGCTGCGCCTCGGTCAGCTCGGTGGCCAGCAGCATCTCGGTCATGCCCAGCACCCCGTTCATCGGGGTGCGGATCTCGTGGCTCATGGTGGCCAGGAAACCGCTCTTGGCGCGGCTGGCCGCTTCGGCCGCGTTCTTGGCCTTTTCCAGCTGCTCGGTGCGCACGCCGACCTGGCGTTCCAGTTCGTCGCGGTGGTGCAGCAGGGCGGCGCCGCGGTCCTCGATCTGGGCCAGCATGGTGTTGAAGCTGTCGATCAGCACGCCCAGTTCGTCGTTGCGCTTGTGCTGCACGCGCAGTCCGTAGTTCTGGCTGGCCGAGACCTTTTGCGCGGCCTGGATCAGCTTGGCGATCGGCTCGGCGATGCTGCGCTTGAGCGGTCGCGCCAGTCCCAGCGAGACCAGCAGCGCGGCGCCCATCGCCAGCCCGATCACGACCAGGCTGGCCAGGATGTCGAGCCACATCGGCAGCAGGTCGGCCTCGATCATGATCGCGCCGACCGCCAGCTCGCCATGGCGCACCTCCTGCACCACGCGCATGTGGCGCGACAGCAGGAAGCGGCCGGCGCGGTTGGCGTCGTTCAGCGTGTCGAGCTCGAGGTCGTCGAGCGAGGGCAGTTCGGCGCCCAGGCGCGACGGCGCGCGGTACTCGGCCAGCGGGCGGCCGACACGGTCGTACAGCACCGCCGCCGAGATGTCCTGCTGCGCTTCCAGCGCCGCCAGGGTGGCGCCGGCCTGGCGCCGGTCGACCAGCATCAGGTCGCCGGAGGTGGCGGCGCCGATCACGCGCGCGAAGGCGGCCAGTTGCAGGCTCTCGGCCTGGCGGTGATTGATGATGGAAGTGACGGCGAAGGCGCAGAACACGAACAGCAGCGCGGTCGCCGTCGAGAGCAGCGAGAGGATGTTCAACTTCCGGTTCAGGCTCGAGCGCTCGAAATTCTGCATCGTGGTTCCCGCAAACGGCACAGCGCAGCGGATCCGGCAACGGTGCAGATCCTCCTAGCGAGCAAGAGCCCGCAGGAAAAAAATATACGGGTTAGGTGAGGGGGTAGTTTTGCGAATCCGCAAATGTGGCAAACGGAACAATTCCGTGTCGCAATTCAAATGCGCAAAATCGTCGGCGACAAAAAAAAGGGACGCCGCGGCGTCCCTTCGTTCAAGCGCACGCGCCGCCCGTCAGCAGCACGACGCCCGGCTTCCCCCATACCGCGCATCCTGGCGCTCGCGGAAGAATTCCTCGTACGTCATCGGCGGCTGGTCCGGATGGGTACGCTCCATATGCGCCAGGTAGGTGTCGTATTCGGGCAGGCCGACCATCAACCGCAGGCTCTGCCCGAGGTAGTTGCCGGCCTGTTTCAGGGCGCCGAACATCACTGCACCTGCGCGGCCGGCATGGCGACGTACGCGGACTCCTTCGCGGTCGGCGCGTTCGATGCGCGCGCCGCCATCACGGTGCGCACGCCGTAGAACAGCACCGCCAGCACCACGAAGATGAAGAAGCCGGCCAGGCTGGCGTTGACGTAGTCGTTGAAGATGATGCGCTCCATGTCGAGGATCGACTTGGCCGGCGCCAGGATCTCGCCCGCGTCGTGCGCCGCCTGGTACTTGTTGGCGTGCGCGACGAAGCCGATGCGCGGATCGTCGTGGAAGATCTTCTGCCAGCCGGCGGTGAGGGTGCAGGCCAGCAGCCACAAGGTGGGCAGCGCGGTGACCCAGGCGTATTTGGCGCGCTTCATCTTGAACAGCACGCAGGTGCCCAGCATCAGCGCGATGCCGGCCAGCATCTGGTTGGCGATGCCGAACAGCGGCCACAGGGTGTTGATCCCGCCCAGCGGATCGACCACGCCCTGGTACAGGAAGTAGCCCCAGGCGGCGACGCACAGGCCGGTGGCCAGCAGGTTGGCCGGGAGGGAATCGGTGCGCTTGAGCGACGGGGCGAAGGCGCCCAGCAGGTCTTGCAGCATGAAGCGGCCGGCGCGGGTGCCCGCGTCCACCGCGGTCAGGATGAACAGCGCCTCGAACAGGATCGCGAAGTGGTACCAGAAGGCCATCATGGCCGGGCCGCCCACGACGTTGGACAGGATGTGCGCCATGCCGACCGCCAGGGTCGGGGCGCCGCCGGCGCGCGAGATGATGGTGTGCTCGCCGACGTCCCGGGCCATCTGTTCGAGTTCGGCCGGCGTGATCACGAAGCCCATCTGCGACACGGCGTGCGCCGCCGATTGCGCGGTGGTGCCGAGCAGCGCGGCCGGGCTGTTCATGGCGAAGTAGATGCCCGGGTCGATGGTCGACGCGGCGATCAGCGCCATGATGGCGACGAAGGACTCCATCAGCATGCCGCCGTAACCGATGAAACGGGCCTGGGTTTCGTTCTCGAGCATCTTGGGCGTGGTGCCCGACGAGATCAGCGCGTGGAAGCCCGAGACGGCGCCGCAGGCGATGGTGATGAACAGGAAGGGGAACACATTGCCCGACCACACCGGGCCGGTGCCGTCGATGAACTTGGTCACGGCCGGCATCTGCAGGTCGGGAGCGACCACGATGATGCCGATGGCCAGCGCCAGGATGGTGCCGATCTTGAGGAAGGTGGACAGGTAGTCGCGCGGCGCCAGCAGCAGCCACACGGGGATCACTGCCGCTACAAAGCCATACCCGATCAGCATCCAGGTCAGTTCGGTGCCGGTGAAGGTGAACATCGGGCCCCAGGTCGGCGAATCGTGCACCCACTGGCCGCCGATGATGGCCAGCATCAGCAGCACGAAGCCGATGGCCGAGATCTCGCCGATGCGGCCCACGCGCACGTAGCGCGAGTAGATCCCCATGAACAGCGCGATCGGGATCGTCGCCATCACGGTGAAGGTGCCCCACGGCGAACCGGTGAGGGCCTTCACGACGATCAGCGCCAGCACCGCCAGGATGATCACCATGATCATGAAGGTGCCCAGCAGCGCGATCATGCCGGGGATCTCGCCCATCTCGGACTTGATCAGGTCGCCGAGCGAGCGGCCGTCGCGGCGGGTGGACATGAACAGCACCATGAAATCCTGCACCGCGCCGGCGAACACGACGCCGGCCAGGATCCACATCATGCCGGGCAGGTAGCCCATCTGCGCCGCCAGCACGGGGCCGACTAGCGGGCCGGCGCCGGCGATCGCGGCGAAGTGGTGGCCGAACAGGACGTTCTTGTTGGTGGGGACGTAGTCGAGGCCGTCGTTGTATTTCCAGGCCGGGGTCTGGCGCGTGGGGTCGAGGCCCATCACCTTGGTGGCGATGTACAGCGAATAGAAGCGGTAGGCGATCAGGTAGACGCAGCCGGCGGCCGCGACGATCCAGATGGCGTTGATGGTTTCACCGCGCTTGAGCGCGATGTAGCCGAGCGCAAACGCGCCCACGATGGACAGGACGATCCATCCGAGCATGCTCGTGATACGTTTCATTGGGTGACTCCTCCGATGTGGATTGATGCTTGTGCGTCAGTACGTGCCGACGCCAATTATTTGCAGCATGCTAATGAGTATCTTGCACTATTGTCAGTACCGCAAGCGCAAGATTACGCAGTATCTACGTAATGCTACGTAGATCGACCCCAGCCGGCGGACGTAGAATGCAGGCCTTCGAATGAAACCATGCGGAACAAGCCTATGCGGCTAAGGCAAAAAGTGATCGTGCTGGCAGTCGTGCCACTGGTGGTGGCGCTGTGCGCGATCGCGCTCTACGTGCGCCAGCAGGGCGTGACCCTGGCGGCCGAGCAGCGCGCCACCATCCAGCACGCCTACCTGGCGAGCAAGGAGGCCGAGCTGCGCCACTACGTCGAGCTGGCGACGCGCTCGATCGCCCACCTCACACGCACCGGGGACAGCGGCCCGGCCACCCAGCGCGAAGCGATCCGCATCCTGTCGAGCCTGAGCTACGGCGAGGACGGCTACTTCTTCGTCTACGACACCCGGGGCAACAACCTGATGCACCCGCGCCAGCCGGAGCTGGTCGGCACCGATATGTGGGACTGGCGCGACTCGACCGGCGCGCCGACCATCCAGCGCCTGATCGCGCTGGCCGGCGAGGGCGGCGGCTTCCTGCGCTATACCTGGGCCAAGCCCTCGAGCAACCGGCCGGCGCCCAAGCTGGGCTACGTGGTGCCGGTCGCGCACTGGAACTGGGTGATGGGCACCGGGATCTATCTCGACGACGTCGAATCGGCGCTGGCGCTGGTCGACGCCCAGCAGTCGCGCAATATCGAAGAGACGCTGTTGTGGATGGCGGTGCTGGCCACGGTGGCGGCGGTGGGCGTGGCCGGCGGCGGCCTGGCCCTGAACATCAGCGAGGGGCGCGTGGCCGACGCCAAACTGAAGGCGCTGGCCCAGCGCGTGGTGGAATCGCAGGAAGAAGAACGGGCGCGCCTGTCGCGCGACCTGCACGACGGGATCAGCCAGGCCCTGGTCTCGGTCAAGCTGCAGCTGGAAGCCGGCATCATCCGCATCGACGGCGACGAGGCGCGCCGCGAGCAGGGGCGCGCGGGTCTCGAGCGCACCGTCGAGCAGGTAAAAACGCTGCTGGGCGAGGTGCGCCGCATCTCGCACGACCTGCGGCCGACATTGCTGGACGATATGGGCCTGGCGCCGGCGCTGGACCACCTGGCGAGCGAATTCGGCGAGCACGCGGGCGCGCCGGTGCGCTTTCGCGCGGCCGGCGCGGTGGACGCGCTGCCCGAGATCGTGGGCACGGTGTTGTTCAGGATCGCCCAGGAAGCGCTGACCAACGTCGAGCGCCACGCCCAGGCGCGGCATATCGACATGGTGCTCGAACGCGTGGGCGACCTGGTGAGCCTGAGCATCGCCGACGACGGCGTGGGCTTCGATACCGACGGCGTGGCCGTGCATCCCAAGCGCGGCATCGGGCTAAGGAATATGATGGAGCGCATGGAGGCGATCGGCGGCCGGTTCGAGATCGTGTCGTCCTCCACCGGCACCCGGGTGGTGGCCAGCATCGATTTGAAGGAGCAAGGCAGTGACTGGTGAAGTAAACGATGAAGTAAATGAGGTGAAAATCCTGTTGGTCGACGATCACCCGCTGGTGCGCGACGGCCTGCGCGCGCGGCTCGAGTCGGCGCCGCGCCTGGTGGTGGTGGCCGAAGCCGGCTCGGGCGAGGAAGCCCTGGCGCGCGCCGGCGAATTCCACCCCGACCTGGTGCTGATGGACGTGAACATGCGCGGCGGGAGCGGCATCGAGGCGACCTACCAGCTCACCGCGCGCTACCCCGGCATCGCGGTGCTCATGTTGTCGATGCACGACAAACCCGAATACGTGAGCCAGGCCATGGCGGCCGGCGCGCGCGGCTACGTGCTGAAGGACGCGCCGGGCAAGGACATCGTGCTGGCCATCGAAACCGTGATGGGCGGCGGCATCTACTACAGCGCCGCGCTGGCGCGCCAGCTGGCCAATCCGGCCACG
The DNA here is from genome assembly GCF_001866515.1 of Massilia timonae. Lineage (NCBI taxonomy): Bacteria > Pseudomonadati > Pseudomonadota > Betaproteobacteria > Burkholderiales > Oxalobacteraceae > Massilia > Massilia timonae. The sequence goes on along the minus strand of NZ_JRYB01000001.1, from coordinate 5,649,464 downwards.
CCGGGCGACCAGCTGACGGCGCGCGAACAGGAAGTGCTCAAGCATATCGCGGCCGGCCAGTCGAACAAGCAGATCGCGCGCGACCTCGATCTGTCCGTGCGCACGGTGGAGACCCACCGCCTGAACATCAAGCGCAAACTCGGCATCGAAGGGCAGGCGGAACTGATCCGTTTTGCGGTCCAGCGCGCCGGCAGCAACTGATCGGGTAGCCGAGAGTATTTTCTCGATATCCACCGGGAAACATTACGGTTGCTTTATAGTATTCGGTGCAATAAGATTGCCTGAATAATATTGAGAAATATCATATGGCCGAGCAGGGACATTTTCCGCTGGTAGCAATCGATCCGGTCGCCAATGCCCAGAACGAATGGGTGGCGCTGAGCTTGCGGCTGGCGCCTGGGGCCGACCTGCCGCAACGGCTGCAAGCGGTATTCGCCGGCGCCGACCTGCTCACGGCGATCGCGCCGCTCGACTGCCTGCTGCACCTGGATGGCCCGGAGGCCCTGACGGTGCCGGTGCTGACGCTGCTGCCGCCCAATCGCATCGGCCTGGTGATCAAGTCCGAAGCGCTGGCGTCCGGCGGCGCCGCGCGCCAGCTGGCCGAGTTGCACGCCGCCGGTTACCGCATCTGGCTCGACGGCGACGTCCCGGAAGGCGCCAAGGCGCCGGCGGCGCTGCGCTCCGCGGCGCGCGATTGCCGCGCGCATCACGATGCCGCGCAGCCGCCGGGCCGCCTGGTCTCGTTGTTCGGACCGCACCTGGCGCACGGCGTCGATGACGCGCGCCGCTTTTCCGACTGCGAGAACGCGGGCTTCGACTGGTTCAGCGGCGATTATTCCCTGGACCCGGATGCCGCGCCGGCGCCGGACGACGACGGCAGCTCGCGCCGCCGCATATTGACCTTGCTGGGCCTGTTGGCGCGCGACGCCGACTCGCGCGAGCTCGAAGACCAGATCCGGCAAGACCCGGCGCTCGCCTACCACCTGCTCAAGCTGGTGAACTCGGCCGCCTTCGCGGTGAGCACCCAGGTCACGAGCTTCGCCCAGGCGATCACGGTGCTCGGCCGGCGCCAGCTGCAGCGCTGGCTGCAACTGCTGCTGTACGCGCGCCAGCAGCCGGACGGCTTGCCGAACCTGCTGCTGCCGCTGGCGGCGCGCCGCGGCGCGCAACTGGAATCCTTGAGCCGCCAGGCGGGGGGCGAGCGCGACGCGCAAGACCTGGCCTTCATGACCGGCGTGTTCTCGCTGCTCGACCGTCTGCTGCACATGCCGATGGCGGCGATCGCGGACGAGCTGTACCTGCCGGAGCACGTCGCCGCCGCCCTGGTCGAACGGCGCGGCCGGCTGGGCGCCTGGCTGCGGCTGACCGAGGCGCATCCGACCGAAGCGGCGCTGGAGGCGGCGGGGGTGAGCCCCGGGGCCTGGTGGAACAGCCAGCTGCACGCCTATCACTGGGCGATCCAGGTGGGCCGGAATGTCTGACCTGCGCGAATTGGACTTCGACTTCGTCGGCGGCACGACCGCCGTCTGCGACGCCATCCTCCGCCTGCGCGGCGAGGCCCTGCACCTGGAGCTGGGACGCCTGGCGGCCCGGCTGACGGGCAGTCCGGAAGGGCGTTTCGTGCCGGGCGCCGGCCTGATCGACCCGAACGAGGCGGGCGCGCGCATCCTGCGCCACGCGGTGGCGGCGGGCATAGAGCAGTTCGGCTGGTACGAAGTGAGCGGCGGCGAAGGTTATTGTCCCGAGACCGAGCGCAAGCTGGTGGCGCTGTCGCACCTGACGGCGAGCCTGATGCAGATGCACACGCTGGCGCAGCGCTCCACCCACGCCTATGCGCAGATGGAAGCGCAGCTGGCGCACCAGTCGCAGATCCTGGACCAGATCCACGAATCGGTGCTGACGATGGACCAGATGGGCTACATCACCAGCTGGAACCGCGGCGCCGAGCAGCTGTTCGGCTACACCGCGCTGGAAGCGATCGGGCGCAACATCCTGTTCTTGTATGCCGACGAGGACGACGGCGGCGACGGCAACGACATGCAACCCGACTTGTTCGCGGAGCAGGGCGGACGCATGATGGAAGTGCGGCGCCGGAAAAAATCGGGCGAGGTGTTCTGGGCCAGCCTGTCGCTGTCGCCGCTGCGCGACCTGGCCGACCGGCCGACGGGCCTGATCGCCTATCTCACCGACATCACCGAGCGCAAGCAGGCCGAGGAACAGCTGCACCACCTGGCCTATTACGACGAGCTGACCGGCCTGCCCAACCGCACGCTGTTCGCGCGCCTGGTCGACCAGGCGCTGGCGGTGTCGCAGCGCAACGAGACGGCGGGCGGCGTGCTGTTCGTGGACCTGAACCGCTTCAAGCGCATCAACGACACGCTCGGGCGCCGCATCGGCGACGAGCTGCTGCGCCAGGTGGCGCAGCGCTTCAAGGACGCTCTGCGCGACGAAGACGTGGTGGCGCGCCTCTCGGGCGACGAATTCGCCGTGGGGCTGTCGGACATCCGCCAGCACTTCGAGGCCACCACGGTGGCGCAAAAGCTGCAGGCTTCGCTCGATGCGCCGTTCTTCATCGGCGGGCACGACCTGCGCGTGGGCGCCAGCATCGGCATCAGCGTGTATCCGCAGGACGGCAACGATGCCGAGACCCTGCTCGGGCTGGCCGATATCGCGATGGAACGCGCCAAGCGCGCCGAGGCCAATCCGGACCGCAGCGTGGCGTTCTACAGCCAGGACATGAACAAGGGCATGCAGGAGCGCATGCGCATCGAATCGGGCCTGCGCCATGCGCTGGGCAACGGTGAACTGATCCTGTATTACCAGCCCAAATTCGAGATCGCCAGCGGGCGCATCGTCGGCGCGGAGGCCCTGGTGCGCTGGGTGCATCCGCAGCGCGGCATCGTGCCGCCGTCGGAATTCATCCCGCTGGCCGAGACCACGGGCCTGATCGTGCAGGTGGGCGAGTGGGTGCTGGAGCAGGCCTGCGCGCAGGCGGCGATCTGGCAGCGCTCGGGGATCGCGCCGTTCAGGCTGGCGGTGAACGTGTCGGCGCGGGAGTTCACGCCGTCGCTGCCATCGCGGGTGGCCGATACCTTGCGGCGCTACCAGCTCGATCCGTCGTGGCTGGAGCTGGAGATCACCGAGAGCACGCTGATGCACGACTTCGAGCGCGTGACGGCCATCATGGACCGGATCACGGCGCTGGGGGTGTCGTTGTCGCTGGATGATTTCGGGACCGGGTATTCGAGCTTGTCGTATCTGAAGCGCTTCCCGATCCAGACCCTCAAGATCGACCGCTCGTTCACGACCGGGATTCCGCGGGATGCGAGCGATTGCGCGATCGCGGGGACGATTGTCAGCATGGCGCGGCAGCTCTGCCTGCGCGTGATCGCGGAAGGGGTGGAGACGCTGGATCAGCTGGAATTCCTGCGCGAGGCGGGGTGCGATGAGGTGCAGGGGTATTTGTATGCGGCGCCGTTGCCGGCTTACGACTTTGAGAGGTGTTTGCGGGATAACTGGTTGTTGATCGCGTGAACCTTGGTGAACAGCCTCACCGCCTCTGATGATTTATGTATAATGCCGGTTCCCTAGGGAAGCGTGGCCGAGTGGTTGAAGGCAGCAGTCTTGAAAACTGCCGACGGGTGAAACCGTTCGTGAGTTCGAATCTCACCGCTTCCGCCAAGCATACTGAACAAGAGCCCCACACGTTGGGGCTTTTTTCATCATGCATCGTGCATTCCTGCCCGAACAGCGAGGAAGCTCCACACTCCGCGCAAGTAGCAATGACTCCGAACGACAAGAAAACACATGGACCAATCCCGTCACGAGCGCAATAATCGTGTCGGACCATCCATCTTTTCTCTGCTACATGACCGACATCGACGTTACCCAGCCAGGCCCGCCGCTCAGCGCCGAGCACCGCAGCGAACTGGAGTCGCTTCTCCAGCCGATCAGGGAGGACCTGCCTACCGGCCCGCCAATTCGCTTCGATCCCATCTTTGACCAATTACGCGAGGCGCGCCGGGAAGACGATCCGAGTCTGCCGATGGGCGTATGGGAGCAGCCCCTGAAGCGCGCCGATTGGGCCCGAATCGAGGTGCGCTGCAAGGTGACATTGAGCGGATACGCCAAAGATCTGCAGATCGCCGCCTGGCTCACCGAAGCCTGGACGCGCCAGCATGGCTTCGAAGGGCTCTTGCGCGGTCTGCTGCTGGTAGAGGGCCTGCTCGTGCGCTTCTGGGAGACCGTGCATCCGCAGGTGGACGAGGATGGCGACCCCGGGTTGCGCGTGGCGCCGCTGGAGTGGCTGAACAGCGCGTTGGCGACGACGGTCAGGATTCACGCTCCAGTGCTGGGCCAATCCGGCGAGCAGCCCGGCCGATTCACCCTGACGGACTGGGAACGTATGTCGGGCGACGCTTCGTCGCCGGCCGTGCAAGAGAGGGCGCGCAGGGCAGCGGACGAAAGCGGCCAGCCGCTGCAGGCGCGTGCCGACGTCATCGACCATGTCAAGGCCCGTCGGGGCGCGGACGCCGAGCGCAGCCTTCAGCAGGTTCGCCATTGCGTCGGCGCCGTGCTGTCGATCGCCAGCGTGACCGAAGCGCGCCTGGGTGAGGATGCGCCGGACATGTCGAGGCTGCGCGAGACGCTGCGCGCGGTCGAGCGCGTATTGCTGCAACTGGGTGCCATTGGAGAACCCGGCGCCGTCTCTCAGGATGCGGCGCAGGCGCAGCCCGGCGCGGTCGCGGGCAAGATCCTGCAGAAGGAAGCAATGCCCGGCGATGCTGCCCGGACGAGCGACGCGTCGACAGGCGAGACTTCGCCGCCGGATGCGGCGGAACTGCTCGGCCGGCGCATCGACGCCATTTGCAAGGCGGCGGGAATCCATGCGCCGGGCAATGCCGAGCGACTGATGGCGATGCAGATCGGACTGCTGCACGACCAGAATATGATCCTGCAAGGCGCCATGAGGGACGCGGCGCGCCAGGTGGGCGCGGATGCCGCCTGCGGTGACTTCACCGCGCTCGTTGGCGCCGTGCTGTCCGGCAGGGGGCCGACCCGGTAGACCGGCGCCGTCCGATTCGATGCGAGGAAGCTGGTGCGCTTACTGCGCGGACTGCATGGCGGTGTCCGGTTTCCAGACATAGATGCCGCCATCGGCCATCAAGCTCAAGGACAGCGTGTCGCCCTGCATCGTGTATGAGCGGACATACCCCATGTCCCTGGCGATGCGGCTGTCGAGCGATCCTGGCGGGCACATCGCCCGGGTCATTGCCACGTTGCCAAAAGTAATTGCGCCGCGGCCCGGCTCGCCTGCCCCAACGGTGTACGAGGTCGAGCCCCGGTTGCAGTCCAGCTGGAACGCGGCGCGGCCGTCCGGCGTCAGCCGCATGGTATAGACCCGGTCCGGCTGCGGGCGGGTCGTGCCCTGGGCATCGTCCATTGACTGGATTTCATGCAGGCGCCAGGTCGTGGCGGTCAAGCCGATGGCCTGGGTGTCCCGTGCGGCGGGAGCGGTCGTCGGCGTCGTGCCGGTGCTGCAGGCGGCGCACAAGACGGTCGCGAGCGCGATGGCGATGCGCGATGGTTTTAACATGGCTGGTTTCCTCATGCGTGTCCGGGGAGCGTCCCGGTTTATTTTCGGGATGTGTATTCTTATCATCATCCCATGCTAGAGTCGATCACAGGTGCACAGTTGAGTCATCCGATCAACACATGAATGTTGGACGCGTCGACCAGATGCTGGAACGCGTTCCCTGGAGCCGAGGAAGTCACCATGAAATTTGCCATCCTGATCGCCGCCTTGTTCTCCACCGCGGCATATGCCCAACAGTACGATCGCAATGCACCGCGTGGCGGTCCCGACGAGCGCAACTGGGATGAAGACATCCAGTTGGTCTGCTTCGGCCAGGCGGAACGGACGGTGGCCGAAACCCACTCCGGCTACCAATGGAATCAGGAGACGCACAAATACGAGCCGAAGTCCGAAGTAACGACCGGCAAGCAGGACTTCGACAGCGCACTCAACGTCTCCATCCATGACGACCAGGGCCGGATCCGGATCCCCAAGCAGCTGATCCCGCCCATGCATTCCGGCGGCCGCGATGGCTGGTGGGATCTCGAAGACCTGATCGTCGGTCACAACGACATCCGCGGACGTTTCCGCCTGAATGCGCTGAACCGGCCGACGGTGTCGATCGACCGCCGCAACGGCACCATCACCGTCGATGGCATGATCAAGTTCAATGGCCGGTGCGATCCCGACAGCGGACATCGACGGTTCTGAGCGCCGCGCCGGCGCATTACTCGGCGCCGCTGAGCACGGTCAGCGGCGTGCCGGTCGCGCCCTCGCTCAGCGGCGATTGCGTGACCAGCAGCGTCGCGCCCGGGGCCAGCAGGGCCGCCAGCTTGTCGTGGAAGGCTTGCGGCAGCTGCACGCGGTTGCGTGTGGCTTCGTCGACCGTGCGGCCGTCCTCGTCGGCGTGGCCGGCCACTCCCGCATAGATCCACACCGGCTTGCCGTCCGCGCCCGTGCCCAGCGTCAGGACGTGGGTCGCCTCGTCGGACGAGGTATTGACCGCCGCCGAGCGCCCGATCTCGATCCCATTGCGCAAGACCGACACCGCCTGGTCGCTGCGCGACATCACGATGGTGATCGGGCCGGCGGGCGCGCGCTCGGGCGCCCAGAATTCGCCCGTCGGCGCCGCGATCGTCGTCGGGGCCAGCACCTGGCCGCTCCCGGTCTGTATCGGATGGCTGGCGTTGCCGGCGATGACGACGGTGGTCGAGAAGTCGGTCGCCGTGAACAACGCCTTGGCGAAGGCATAAGGAAGATGCACGCAACCATGGCTTTCCGGATAGCCGGGCAGGCCGCCGGCGTGCAGGGCGACGCCGTCCCAGGTCAGGCGCTGCTGGAAGGGCATGGGCGCGTTGTTGTAGGTGCTGGAACGGTGCCGGGCATCCTTTTGCAGGATGGTGAAGACGCCGGTGGGCGTCTCGTGGCCGGGTTTGCCGGTCGATACCGTACTGACGCCAATCCGCACGCCGTTGCGGTAGACCGTGGCGGTCTGGCGCGACAGGTCGACGAAGACCAGCATCGGACCGCGCGGCGCGATCTGCGGCGCCCACACCCATTGTCCGGCCTTGAGCCGGGCCGCCTCGCGCGCCAGTTCGACCGGCGACGAAGCGCTGGCTCCCTGCGCCAGGATAGCCGGCGACCACAGGCAGGCGACGAGCAGCAGCCCTGCCGATCGAAGCTGCTGTCCAGAGATTGACCAGATGTAGGGCATTGAGAGCGCCTCCTTGTTCGTTATCTCAAGTGTATGATGAATCGTCACCAGGAGGGAGGGCATCGTGTCCCGCCGACGGTGGCTGAAGGGTGCTAGATCGAAAAGAGGGGGAGTGATGAACGCAGCAATCATGAGCGGTGTCGTGCTTGTCACGGCCGCTGCGGTCGCCCAGCCGGCGCTGGCGCGGGACCAGGCGAAGGAAACGCCGATCGCGCTGCCGGGCGATGGCAAGACCGCGTCGTTCAAGGGGACGATTCGCGGATACGGCGGCGCCGACTACGTGTTCAAGGCGCCCGCGGGGCGCATGCTGCGCGTCGAGCTCGAGACCGCGAGCAGGTCGACGTATTTCAACATCGTCCAGGACGGCAAGGACGAAGCGCTGTTCGTCGGTTCGCTCGGCGGCAGCGTGTTCGATGCGACGCTTCCGGAGCAGGGGACATACCGCGTCAAGGTATATCAGATGCGTAGTGCCGCCCGCAAGGGAGCGGAGGCGCGCTACGAGCTCAGGGTCCGGTGACGCGCGGCCGGGGCCGTCGGCATGGCCGCCATCCTATTGTCCGACATAAGGACGGGCATCGATCGGCAGGCTCACGGTGAACGTCGTCCCGCGTCGCTCGGCGCTGTCGACGACGACCGAGCCGCCATGGCTTTCGGCGACGTGCCGGACATAGGGCAAGCCCAGGCCCCATCCCGTGACGTTCACGTCTTCGATACGGTGAAAGGCCTGGAACAGCCGTTCCAGCTCTGGTCCGGGAATGGGCGTGCCCTCGTTATGCACCGCCAGTAATACCTGGGACTCGCTGCGGGCGACACGCACCGTGATCGGGCGCGACGCGTCGCCGTATTTCCTTGCGTTCGACACCAGGTTCTCGAGGACGCGCCTGAGCGACACGCGGCACCAGTAGCCCTCGATCCGCTCGCCCTCGACTTTCACCTGCTGGCCGGACAGGGGAAGATCTGCGCAGACCTCCTCGACCATGCTCATGATGTCGAAGCGCGCGATGTCGAGCTTCAGTTTCGCCTTGCCCTTCAACACGGCCGCGTCGAGCAGCGTCTGGATCATCGCGTCGGTCTCCGCGATCTTGGCGCAGATGCGTTGCGCCAGGCCCGTGATGCCGGGGTCGCTGGTCTTGAGCTGGATCAGCTGGGCGGAAGCGTTCGCGACGTGCAGCGGATTGCGCAGGTCGTGGGACAGCGTCGCGATGAACGTTTCACTGACCTCGCGGTTGAATGCGTTGTACCCGCTGATCGACTCGCGCGCCGCTTCCTCGATCGAGTGTCCGATCACCTCCGCATCGTGCTTGCTCAGCGGCAGCCGCCGTGCCGCCGCGACGCCGAACAACACCTCGCGAAAGATCTGCAGTTCGTGGATGAGCTCGTGCGGGCCGTAATCGGTCATGTTGGCCCGTTCCCGTCCATGGGCGATGGCGAGATTCGTGCCTGCCGTGGCGAACGGGCGCGGCGCGCCCGCCACCAGGGATTGTGCGATGTTGTCGTAGAGCGAGGGCAGGGTGTTGACCAGGATCGGTTCGCCCAGACGGGTCGCCGAGGGGATTTCCGCCGTGACCCGCGCGCTCCATTGTTCCAGGACGACGTCGCGCAGTTCGAGGAAAGTGGATGCCAGTTCGGACATCGGGATATCCGCGTTGCCTGGGTCGCTAGTCGTCATATCCGCTGTATCGTGTGGTCTGCTGCTGGAAGGCGCCGCCGAACTGCAGGGCGATGCGTTGGAGTTTCACCGTATTACCGAGGACATGGCGACAGGCCGGTCCAGTGCGCCGCGACTGGCCCAGGCTGTCGGATTTCCTTGAACGTATTGTTACATGGGCATCCATACGGGGTCGCACGCGAACCCGCCTTCCCCGCCCGGACGGCAAGACATGGGCGTGCTCCTACCTCAAACGGTTCAGCGTATATGCGGTGACCCGGTAATTTCCGATTTTCAACGGAAATAATGTGCAGGCAAGGCCGATGGCGCCTAGAATGCGCCGTCGCTTTTGCGTTGCCGGGCCGCGGCAACCGGGCTTTTCAAGGAAGGCAGATGTCGGTCGTTCTGGTCGTCGAGCCACAGCTGTTCAGTACTCAAGCGTTGTCGAAGCAATTCGGTCACGCCCGCATCGTTCTTCATAGCGCCACCCCGGCGCGCGCGGTCGCCATCCTGCAGGCGGTGATGGTCGACACGGTCGTCATTCCTGATGACAAGATAGAGGAAGCCGACTATGCGATGCTGCTGTCGGCCATGCGGCTGATCGCACCCGCATCGACCTTGATCTGCCTGCCTCGCGGCTAGACCGTGCTCCGGCGATCGCGGTCGGGCCCTAGGCCGACTTGCGCTTCTTGCCTCCCGCCGCGAACATCTCGATCTTCTTGGTCGGCCCCGACACGATCAACAGGTCGGCCGAGCGGATCGTCGTATCCGCCAGCGCATGCTGGAAATCCTCGTTGGCGCGCTTGACGCCCACCACGGTCACGCCGAAGCGGCTGCGCACATGGGCTTCGGCCAGCGTCCGGTTATGCGTCTCCGCTGGCGCATGGATCTTCGCGATCGCAAAGCCGTCCTCGAACTCGATGAAGTCCATCATGCGCCCCGTGATCAGGTGCGCCACGCGCGCGCCCATGTCGGCCTCGGGGTAGATCACGTGGTGGGCGCCGATGCGCTGGGCGATCTGGCCGTGCTCCGGCGTCATCGCCTTGACCCAGATGTCCTTGATCCCCAGTTCGGTCAAGACCATCAGGGTCATCAGGCTGGCCGCCAGGTCCGAGCCGATGCCGACGATCGCGTGCGAAAAATCGGCCACGCCCAGCTGCAGCATCACGTTCTCGTTGGTCGAGTCGGCCTGCACGGCGTGGGTCAGGCGGTCGCCCCAGATCTGCACCAGGTCTTCGCGCGTGTCGATGCCCATCACGTCGTGGCCCAGGCGCATCAGCGACTGCGCCACCGCGCCCCCGAAGCGCCCCAAGCCGATGACGACTACGCTGTCGCCGGCGGAAAACGCGAACTGCTCTGTGAAAATTCTACCCAACAATTGGATGCTCCTCAGGATAACGGTAAGGCATGCGCCGCTCGCCCAGCACCAGCGAGGTCGCGAAGGTGATCGTGCCCACCCGGCCCACGAACATCAGCAGGGCCAGCACCAGCTGGCCGGTGACGGGCAGGTCGGCGGTGATGCCGGTCGACAGGCCGGCGCTGCCGAAGGCCGCGATGACCTCGAAAATGACCTGGTCGGTCGGGAAGTGCGAGATGCGCAGCAGGGCCACCGTGCCGAAGGCAACGATGACGCTGCCCAGCACCAGCACCGTGATCGCCTGGCGCTGGGCGGACGTGCCGACGCGGCGCCCGAACGCCTCGGTGTCGGTGTGGCCCTTCGCCTCGGCGATCACCAGCAGCACCAGCACCGCCACGGTGCCCACCTTGACCCCGCCCGCGGTGCCCGCGCTGCCGCCGCCGATGAACATCAAAAAATAATGCAGGGCCCAGGTTTCGCGGGTCAGCGCCGCCACGTCGACGGTGTTGAAGCCCGAGGTGCGCGCCGCCGCCGACATGAACATGCCGTTCATGAGCTTGTCGAACAGGCCGAAGGCGCCCAGGGTCTGGGGATTCTTCCATTCGAACAGCAGGATGGCGACGTAGCCCAGCAACAGCAGGATCAGGGTGCCGGACAGGGTCAGCTTGGTGTGCAGCGACCAGTGGCGCGGATCGCGGAAGCGGTGGCGCAGGTCGTGCAGCACCGGAAAGCCCACGCCGCCGATGATGGCGGCCAGCATCACCGGCAGCAGGATGCCGGCGTCGCCCGCGTAGCGCACCATGCTGTCGGGGTGGATCGAGAAGCCGGCGTTGTTGAAGGCCGACACCGCGTGGAACAGGCCTACCCAGCCGGCGTCGTTCCAGGCCAGGCCGTAGTCGGCGCGCAGCCTGAGCGTCAGGATCGCCGCGATCGCCAGCTGGAACAGCACCGACACCACCAGCACCACCCGCGCAACGCTCGAGATGTCGCCCATGCCGATCGAGCGCGTTTCGGTCTGGGTCATCAGGCGCGTGCGCAGCTTGGGCGAGCGGTTCACCATCAGGCCGAGCAGCGTGGCGGCGGTCATCATGCCCAGGCCGCCCAGCAGGAACAGCACCATGATGGTCGCCTGGCCGAAGCCGGACCAGTAGGTGCCGGTGTCGACCAGCACCAGCCCGGTCACGCACACCGCCGACACCGCCGTGAAGAAGGCGACCATCAGCGGCGCGGCGCTGCCGTCGGGGCGCGCCAGCGGCAGCATCAGCATGGCGGTGCCCGCGAGGATCGCCAGCAGGAAGCCCAGCGCGACGGCGCGCGCGGGATGGATGACCTTGTTCATCGGCAGTGTCGTTTATTGCGTTTGCGCGGGCGGATCCTGGTCGAAGTCCATGGTGTCGAGGTCGGGGTCGGACGCCAGCGGCGCGCCCATGAACTTGAGCCAGATGAAGCCGATCGTGCCGGCGATCACCGACGCGGCCAGGATCGACATCTTCGAGGCGTTGATGATATCCGCATGTCCCACGAAGGCGAGGTTCGTGATGAAGATCGACATCGTGAAGCCGATGCCGCCCAGCATGCCGGCGCCCAGTACGTGGCGCCAGGCCAGGTCGAGCGGCAGGCGGCACACGCCGATCGCGACCGCCGCGAAGCTGAACAGCAGGATGCCGACCGGCTTGCCCAGCACCAGGCCGACCAGGATGCCGAGGCTGTTCAGGGAACTCAGTTCGCCGGCCCAGTCGGCGCCGATGACGATGCCGGTATTGGCCAGTGCAAAGATCGGCAGGATCAGAAAGGCCACCGGTTTGTGCAGCACGTGTTCCAGTTGGTGCGACGGCGAAGCGGCGTCGTCCTCCTGGGCGGAATAGGGGATGGTGAAGGCCAGCAGCACCCCGGCGATGGTGGCGTGCACGCCCGACTTGAGCATCAGGAACCACATCAGCGCGCCGCCCAGCAGATAGGGCCACAGCGCCAGGACGCGCAGGCGCTTGTTCATCAGGCGCAGCGCCACGAACACCGCGAGCGCGCCCACCAGGTAGGCGACCGACAGCTGGGCGGTGTAGAACACGGCGATGACGATGATCGCGCCCAGGTCGTCCATCACGGCCAGCGCGGTCAGGAACACCTTGAGCGAGGCCGGCACGCGCTTGCCCAGCAGGGCCAGCACGCCGAGCGCGAAGGCGATGTCGGTGGCCATCGGGATGCCCACGCCGGCTTGCGTCGGCGTGCCGCCGTTGAGGGCGAAGTGGATCCCGGCCGGCACCGCGATGCCGCCGGCCGCCGCCAGGATCGGCAGCATGGCGTTGCGCAGGTCGGACAGTTCGCCGTTATACAGCTCGCGCTTGAGTTCCAGGCCGACCAGCAGGAAGAAGATCGCCATCAGGGCGTCGTTGATCCACAGTTCGACCGTCAGGCCGCCGAGCGGAATGTGCCAGAAGCCCAGGTAGGAAGCGCCCCAGGTTGAATTGGCGATGGCCAGGGACACGAGGGTGCACAGGATCAGGATGGCGCCGCCGGCCTTGCCCGATGCAATGAATTCTTGGAATGTATTGGAGAGTCGTCGTTCTATGCGCATAAATGTTTTCCAGCCGCGACGGCGTGCATGCCGTCCGGTATGTCTCATGAATTGGCGGCCCACGGGCCGGCATGGCCTGCGGTGAGTGAAGGTGGAAAGCGATGCGGCCACGATATGGCCGAAATGGTGAGAGGATGCGTGACAGGTGACATGATGACGTGCGTAACCGAGCCGCGTGGCGGCCCGACCAGCGCAAATCCTGTCATACCTGAGCGGTATGATCACCCAGGCAATATTATAGACGATGGCGCCGCCGCTGCGGCGCCCTGGAGACTCCTGTCTCCGCCGGGCGCAGGTTCAACGACGGGTCGCGGCCGCCGCGTCGATTTCGGCGCCCCATGGATCCTTGAGCGCCACCGGCTTGCCCGATGCCGAGAAGTCCATGATCCGATCGCTCGAACGCGCGTAGCGCGGCCATGCCGGCAAGCCCGCGCCATTCGGATCGCCGCGCCTGGCGAAGTTCACCATATATGTGCTCATCGCCTTGCCGACGGCGATGTCCTTGCCGGTCGCCTGCGCGCCGTACTTGATCGCCACGGTATCGAAGAAGAAGGGGATGTCGGTCGCATGGCCGGCGCCGGCGCCGGGCTTGGCGATCGCGTCGGCCACGTACGAGAAGCGGTAGGCGTACACCGGCACGCCGTGGTCGGCCAGGGTCGCCGCCAGGCTGCGCGCGCCGGCGACCATATAACCGGTCTTGCCGCCGATGTCGGCGCTGGTGGCGCCGATCATCACCGGCACCTCGTGCATGCGGCCGGCGCCGAAGGCGGCGCCGGAGTCGATCGCCAGCCTGCCGTCGGCGAACGGCCCGGCATAGGTCGGCATGCCCTGCATCCTGAAGTTGGCCAGGTTCATCCCATCCACCACCTGTTCGGCCGGCAGCGCGCGCAGTTTCTCGAGCGCCTTCGGATCGTCGGCGGCGATGCCCTTGCCGGTAGCGAAGTTCACGCCCGTCTTTTCGGCGCCCGCCAGCGGCGTCGGCGCGGTGCCGCCGTCGCCGCCCGACATCACCACCGCCTTGGCAAACAGCCCCCGGCTCTGTGGCGACGTGAGCAGGAAATTGACCGACATGCCGCCGGCCGATTCGCCGCTGATGGTGACGTTGTCGGGATCGCCGCCGAAGGCCGCCACGTTGCGCTTGACCCACTGCAGCGCCGCGATCTGGTCCATGAAGCCATAGTTGCCGAGCGCGGCCTCTTGACCGGCTTCCTGCGTCAGTTGCGGATGGGCGAAGAAGCCGAAGCGGCCGATGCGGTAATTGAAGCTGACCACCACCACGTCCTGTTTCGCCAGCTCCGCGCCGGAATAGGTCGGCGGCGACGAGCCGCCGTTGACGAAGCCGCCGCCATAGATCCAGACCAGCACCGGCAGTTTGTTCTCGCTGTTACCCTTGTCCTCGGCCGGCTTCCAGACGTTCAGGTACAGGCAATCTTCGTCGGGTTTGGTGCCGAGCGGCGCGGCGTCGCTGGGGAAGGGCAGTTGCATGCAGTCGGCTGCGTAGCTGCTTGCCTGGCGCACTCCGGCCCAGGGCTGCACCGGTTGCGGCGCGCGCCAGCGCAGCTTGCCCACCGGCGGGGCGGCGAAGGGGATGCCTTTCCAGCTGGCGATGCCGGCGTCGACCTTGCCTTCCACCTTGCCGCTGTCGGTCGTCGCCACCGGACCTGCGAGCGACAATGGTGCGGTCATGGCCAGTGCGGCGGCGAGCAGGGGATAGAAGGCGGAACGCGGCATCGGGGTCTCCTGTGAAGTAGCGAATATATTATCTTGTCTCCATGGTAACCGAATCGCTCAGCCGAAGCCGGCGAACGCTTCTTTCAGAAAATCGACGAAGACCCGCACCCGCGGCGACAGCTGGCGGCTCTGCGGATACAGTACATACACGGGCAGGGGCGGCGGCGCGAGCTCGGGCAGCAGGACCTCGAGTTCGCCCCGGGTCAATTCGTGCTCGACGCGGTAGCGCGGCACCTGCACGATGCCAAGGCCGGCGAGCGCGCCCGCGGTGTACATATCGGCGCCGCTGACCGAGACCGGGCCGGGCAGGGTCAGTTGCCGCAGCGCGCCGTCGACCAGGAATTCGAGCGGATACGGCCGACCGGTGGCGGACGAGATGAAGTTGACGGCCTGATGCCGGTCCAGTTCATCGAGCGTGGCGGGCCGGCCATGGCGCGCCAGGTAGGCCGGGCTGGCGCAGGTGACCTGCGCGATCTGCGTGATTTGCTGGGCCACCATCGATGAATCCTGCAGATTGCCGACGCGCAGCACGCAATCGATGCCTTCGCGCACCAGGTCGACCAGCCGGTCGCCTTCGCCGATCTGCAGTTCGATACCGGGATAACGCGCCAGGAAGGCGGGCAGGCGCGGCGCCACGACCCGGCGCGCCAGCGTCGCTTGCAGGTTTACGCGCAGCAAGCCGGTCGGGGTGGAGCGGGTGAAGACGCTTTCCATCTCGCCGAGGTCGGCCAGCAGGCGCACGCAGCGCTCGTAGTACGCTGCGCCGTCGAGCGTCGGCGCGACCACGCGTGTGGTGCGCTCCAGCAGGCGGGTGGCAAGCCGCGCCTCGAGGCGCTTGATCGCATTCGTCACGGTCGCGCGCGGCAGCGACAGCTCCTCGGCCGCCAGCGTAAAGCTGCGCCGCTCGACGATGCGGGTGAAAATCTGCATCTCCTGGAAGCGGTCCATATGCGTGGTCATCGATATCGTCCTTGTGCCAGTCGATAAAACCGAATAAGTGACATGGGAGAATGTCTTATTCTCATATTCGATTTTTCCGAAAATGCTTGTACTAGAATGGCGAAAAATGAATACAATTTTTTGCTGAAAGAAATGCTACAGCGCCTGCAGCTTGCGTTAAAGTGTTGCGTTCTGTTCAAAATCTTCGGCGATTAATAAATTTCCCTTCTGCATTCTTTCCAGTGGTGAACTCACTGGTGGTTTCAGCGCTATCATGACGGGTTATTACGTTTCCGCAAATCCTCTATGCAAGGCCTGCTCTGCAAATTCCGCCTGTCCACCCTGATGACGCTGGCAGTGTGCGTCACCGTGGCATTGACCGTGGCGTTGCAACTGACGGTGGTGAACCATTTCGCCGTACGCCAGGCGAATGCCGAAGCCGAGTTGCGCCTGCAGCAGCTATCGTGGCAGATGCGCGATGCGCTCAATCGCGTCGTGGAGCAGGCCGTCGGCGATGCCCGCCTGCTGGCGGCGTTGCCGTCGGTGCGCCAGGCGCGCAATCCGGCGGCGGCGCGCGTCACGCTCGAGAGCCTGCAGCAGACCTTCCCCGACTACGCCTGGATCGGCATGGCCGACACCAGCGGCAGGGTGGTCGCCTCGACCATGGGGCTGCTGGAGGGGAACGACGTCAGCATGCGTCCCTGGTTCCAGGTCGGTCGCGACGGCGTGCGCGCCACCGACTACCATCCGGCGCTGCTGCTGGAAAAACTGATGCCGCAACGCCCCGACCCCTGGCGTTTCGTCGACGTGTCGACGCCCGTGTTCAGCCAGGAGGGCGAGCTGTTCGCCGTGCTGGGCCTGCACCTGAGCTGGGAATGGGCGCGCAGCCAGGCGCGCATGCTGCTGACGCCGGCGCTGCGCGCGTATGGCGCCGAGATCCTGGTCGTGCGCGCCGACGGCGCCGTCATGCTCGGGCCACAGGAGTTGCTCGAGCAAAAGATCGACACCGCCAGCCTGCGTCGCGCCAGGCTGGGCGACACCGGCGCGCTGCGCGAAGCGTGGCCGGACGGGCGCACCTATCTCACCGGTTTCAGCCAGACCGGCCACGCCGCCAACCCGGCGACGCTGCAATGGTCGGTGCTGGTGCGGCAGGATGAAGAAAAAGCCCTTCAGGGCGCCGGCGAGCTGAAGCGCCGCATGCTGGCCTGGAGCACCTTGTTGGGCCTGTTGCTGGCGCTCGTGGCCGCGTTGCTCGCGCGCCGCCTGGCGCAGCCGATGGCCCAGCTGGGCCAGGCGATCGAACGGGTGACCGAGGCCACTGCCAGCGGAAAAGACTTGCCGGCGATCCCGCAGATCAGCGGTTTTCATGAAGCAAATATGTTGTCGGGCACGATGCGCGACCTGGTCAGCAGCGAAGCGCAGGTGCGGCGCGCGCTGCAGCAGATGAACGAGCATCTCGAATCGAAGGTGGCCGAGCGCACCGCCGAGCTCAATGCGCTGCTGCTTCGCGACGTGCTGACCGGCTTGCCGAACCGGCGCGCCCTGATGGAAAGCCTGCCCGAGGCCATGGCGCGGGCCTCGCGCAGCGCGATGCCGGCGGCGCTGCTGTTCATCGACATGGATGGATTCAAGGCGGTCAACGACACCCACGGCCACGAGGAGGGCGACGAGCTGCTGCGCCAGTTCGGCGCGCGCCTGGCTGCCGGCGTGCGCATGACCGACCTGGTGGCGCGTCTGGCGGGCGACGAATTCGTGGTAGTGCTCGAGATGCTGGCCAGCCCTGGCGACGCCGAGGATACCGCGCACAAGTTGCTTGCCTGCATTCGCGAGCCCTACACCTTGCGCACCACAACCGTCACGGTGGGCGCCAGCATCGGCGTGGCGCTGTTCGCGCCCGACGACAAGCCCGACCTGGACGCCTGGCTGGCGCGCGCCGACCATGCCATGTACGCCGCCAAGCGCGGCGGCAAGAACGCCGTCAGGCTGGCCGCGGTGCCGGTCTGGCATGCCGCGGCGAGCGGCGCCGTTTCCTGATCGTTCCCCGAGTTCCCATCATGACCCAAATCAGCCAGATCATCGCCACCATCAAGCGCCAGCTGAAGCTGCAAGGCTTGACCTACCGCGACGTCGCCGTCGCGCTCGACCTGTCCGAGCCGAGCATCAAGCGCCTGTTCGCCAGCGAGCAGTTTACGCTCGAGCGCATCGTGGAAATCTGCAGCCTGCTCGGCTTCACCCTGGCCGAGATCGCGCAGGAAGCCCAGAACGGCCAGCGCCGCCTGCGCACCCTGAGCGCCGAGCAGGAGGGCGAGCTGGTCCAGGACGACAAGCTGTTGCTGGTGGCGGTGTGCGCGCTGAACCACTGGCGCATGCTCGACATGCTCAATGTCTACCGGCTGAGCGAGGCCGAATGCCTGCAATACCTGCTGCGCCTGGACCGCCTGCAACTGATCACGCTGCTGCCCGGCAACCGCATCCGGGTCAACGTGGCGCGCGACTTCGACTGGCTGGCCGACGGCCCGATCCGGCGCTATTTCAATGACCAGGGCATGCCCGAGTTCGTGGCTGGCGGCTTCGACGGCAGCGGGGAGACGCTCGACTTCGCGCACGGCATGCTCACCGACAGCGCGCGCGCCAAGCTGCAGCACGAGCTGCGCCTGCTGCGCGCCCGCTTCGCCCAGCTGCACGAGGAAAGCCTGGCCGCGCCGTTGGCGCAGCGGCGCGGCAGCGGCCTGCTGCTGGCGCTGCGCGAATGGGAACCGGCGGCCTTCGCCGCCCTGCGCCGCTGACGGCGATACTTCCGGAATCGTCGTAAAGGTTGCTCCGGTTTACGGTTCGGTGTACGGTAGACGGCAATACATGAACCGTGCGCCGGATCAATGACGGCCATCAGGCCATGCGCTGGCTCATGGACGAGCTGAAACGCGGGCCGAAACTCTCGGTTATGTGAGGTATTAGACAGATCAGGTTGCCATAATAGGCGGATAGTAGGTGTCAGGGAGAGATTGACGCCATGAGAATGTCCATCGTCGCATTGGCCGTGCTCGGAGGGAGCGCGGCGTGCGCTTCGGCGCAGAACGAACCGGCCCGTCCGTACGCGGAGGGCGCCGGCGCCGGGGCGATCCAGGAAGCCGTCTGCGGGCCAGACTGCCTGAGCGAGCTGCAACTGGCCGCGCGCGCCGAGACGGTGCCGGCCGAGTCATCCATCTTCATGCTGGAGACCGAATCCGCCATTGCGCGTTCGTCCGAACGCGAGTGGCGCAGCAATGTGATCGCCGGGCGCCAGTACAACGTCGACTACACCGCCCTGAACGAAGTCGGCGATCCCTTCCAGGGCGGCCTGGCCGCGCAGTCGGCCCCGCGCGGGATGCGCGCCGACGACAGCGAGGGCTTCGAGGGCCGCTTCGCCGGCGTCAGCGCCGGCGCCAAGTGGCGCAAGGGCGACGTCGACGGCTCGCCGTCGGGACGCGCCTGGGGCATGACGGTCGGCGTCAACCTGGGTCCGCTGAACATCCGCGCCGCCCACCAGAACCGCAACGTGGCCAAGGTCACCCGCTACAACGAGGTCGACATCACGATGGCGGCCCGCAATTCCATCGTCGCCGCCAATATGCGCTTCGACTGGGGCACGGCCTATACTGCCTACAGCGCCAACCGCGGCTGGGGCAATTCGCCGCTGTTCAACCCCGACAATCCCTATGGCGCCAGCGTCGCCGCCACGCGCTCGACCGACAGCCGCGACGTGCTGATGGGCGTGGCGGTGCCGGTATCGCGCCAGACCACGCTGCTGGCGTCCTTCGTGCGCCGCAACGACCGCGATCCGGCCAACAACGATGCGCGCCAGCTCGCCGTCGGCGCCACCTATGCGATGTCGCGCCGCATGGACTTCTATGCCGCCTACTCGCACATCCAGCACCTGGCCGGCGTGCACCTGGGCGTCAAGCCCGGCAACGGTTCCTCGCTCAACGTGGGCATGCGGCGCGCGTTCTGAGCGCGCGCGTGCGGGCCTGCGCTGCGACACCGTACGGCGAAATTCAGTACCCTGTCTCCATGGTTCATCAACACATATGGAGGCAATATGACTGGCACCAGCACACTCGACCCGGACAACTTCCCGGAGCGCCCTGACCGCAACCTGGGCAAGGGCCACGGCATCGACGCGCTCGGCCCGAGCGACATCTCGGACACCGGCAGCGACGTCGTCGGCGGCCCCGGCTTCGCCAGCAATCTCGATCCCGACCAGGTGCTCGATTTCGACGAAGGCACGACTTCCGACCTCGAAGCCAGCCACGCCGGCGACACCGCCGGACCCGACGTCGGCGACGCCGATTTCTCGGGCGACAGCGACATGGGCGGCACCGGCGAACGCGCCGCGGCCGGCCGCGATGCGGTGGCCAAGGACGGCGCCGACATCGATACCGACCGCATCGAGTCCATCCCCGACCTGCCGCTGACCGAGGAGGACACCGAGTTCTTAACGAGCCGTCCGCCGACTCAGGGCGAAGGCCGCTAACAGGGCGCCGCCGCCCAGCAGGGCGGTGGTGATCTGCTTCGAGCGCAGCTGGGCCGCAGTGTACGGGCTGCGCTCATGGGTTTGATAGATGCCCTGGCGTTCGCGCAGCTCGCGCGTGTGATCGGGCTTGTGCAGGGCGTCGCGGCGGCCCGGATCGGTCGGCGCGTCCGATTTCTGGTTCCGGAACATGGTCGCCGTCACGTACTTGTCGAAGGCGCGCGGCAGGAAGCGGGCGCCCGACGAATTCATCTTGGCCGCGCCGCCGACGAACACATCGCGCTTCGGATGCTGGGCCGCATACAGGATGGCGTCGGCCACGAGTTCCGGCGCATACACCGGCGACGGCAGCTTCGGTTCCTTTTCCATATAGTTCTTGGCGTGCACCGCGAACATGGTGTCGATGCCCGACGGCTTGACCAGGGTGATCGACATCGGCGCGCCTTCCTTCTCGAGTTCCATGCGCAGCGAGTCGGTGAAGCCTTTCACCGCATGCTTGGACGCCGCGTACATGCCCTGCAGCGGGATGCCGTGGTCGGACAGTTCGCTGCCCAGGTTGATCAGGGCGCCGCCGCCGCGCTGCTTCATGCGCTTGACCGCTTCCAGCGAGCCGTTCACGACGCCCCAGAAATTGGTCTGGAACAGGCGGTGATGGTCTTCGGGCGAGATGTCCTCGATGCGGCCGAAGATCGAGATGCCGGCATTGTTGACCCAGGTGTCGATGCGGCCGAATGCGTGGATGGCGGCCTCGCCGATGCGCTCGACGTCCTCGATCTTGCCGACGTCGGCGGTAACGGCGATGACGTCGGTGCCGCGCGCGCGCAGTTCGTGGACGAGTTCGTCCAGCGCGTCGTCGGCGCGCGCCGCCAGCACCAGGCGGGCGCCGCGCTCGGCGGCCATGCGCGCGGTCGACAGGCCGATGCCGCTGGTGGCGCCGGTGATGACCATGACTTGCTCGTTGATCTTGCGGAGTTTGACTGACATTGCGTGATCCTTTCCGTGTTCGTGTTGTGCGGGGAAGGACCGCCGCGTTCGCGATCGCGATGCGCGGCAGCCACGAGTTAGGGAATTGTTCACTTCGTGACCGAGTTTGCTATTTCAAGGGATTTTTTGGCGCGCGGGTGAGATCCGCGCGCGCCGGCGAGGCGCCGGACAAAAAAACGCCGCCCCACCAGCGGCGGGAACGGCGCAGGGGACAGTGCGCGGTAAGGCTTACTTCCTGGTGTAGATCTGGTCGAAGATGCCGCCGTCGGCGAAGTGGGCCTTCTGGGCCACGGTCCAACCGCCCAGCTCGCTGATCTGGAACAGCTTGATCTGCGGGAACTGCGAGGCGTACTTCTTGGCGAACTTGTCGACCGCCGGGCGATAGTAGTTCTTGGCGATAATGTCCTGGCCTTCGTCGCTGTACAGGTATTCCAGGTAGGCCTGGGCCACCTTGCGGGTGCCTTTCTTGTCGACGTTCTTGTCGACCACGGCGACCGGCGGTTCGGCCAGGATGCTCAGCGACGGCGCGACGATCTCGAATTTATCGGGACCGAGTTCGCGCAGCGCCAGCAGCGCCTCGTTTTCCCAGGCCAGCAGCACGTCGCCGATGCCGCGCTCGACGAAGGTGGTGGTCGAACCGCGCGCGCCCGAATCGAGCACCGGCACGTTCTTGTACAGGGCGCCCAGGAACTCGGCCGCCTTTTGCGGATTGCCGCCCGGCTGGCGCAGCGCGTAGCCATAGGCAGCCAGGTGGTTCCAGCGCGCGCCGCCCGAGGTCTTCGGATTCGGCGTGATCACCGAGACGCCCGGCTTGACCAGATCGTTCCAGTCCTTGATCTTCTTCGGATTGCCCTTGCGCACCAGGAACACGATGGTCGAAGTGTAGGGCGAACTGCGGTATTGCAGCTTCTGTTCCCAGCCCGGATTGATCAGGCCCTTGTCGCGGATGGCGTCGATGTCGTAGGCCAGCGCCAGGGTGACGACGTCGGCCTGCAGGCCGTCGATCACCGAACGCGCCTGCTTGCCAGAACCGCCGTGCGATTGCTTCACGTTGACGTTGTCGCCCGTCCTGGCCTTCCAGTGCTTGGCGAAGGCCGCGTCGAACTCATGGTACAGCTCGCGGGTTGGGTCGTACGACACGTTGAGCAGGTTGACGTCGGCGGCAAAGGCCGAGGTCTGCACCAGCAGGGTCAGTGCTGCCAGCGAACGGATGAAGGTTTTGCGAAGCATTTATTATCTTTCTGGAGGGTGGGAAACCGTAGCGTACGGTCTCGACCCACAGAAAGAAAACGAATAAATTCACGCAACCATATGCATTTTTCGGACGTAGATCCAGAGTGGATCAGTGTGCCTTGGAAAGAATGAGCAGCCAGCGGCGGAACAACAGGATCTCGACGTGGCCGGCCTCGACGCCGGTATCGCACTCGATGACCGGATTGACCGCATAGAAGCGCTTGCGGAAATCACGGGTGACGAGGATTTCGCGGCGGCCGATGCGCGCCAGGAAAGGGACGGGTGCGTGTTCCAGGCCGAAGGAGCTGTTCAGAGTGGTCATGTTCGTTTCCTTTAATCGAAGTGGTTGTGCAGTAAGGAAAGAATAACACAACTACTGTACAAATCCACAGCTACTGTTCAGATATACAGTAATTTTTCGCGTGTGTGGTTTTTTCGCCAAGTCAGTCATAATCAATGTCATGAGCAATGTCCTGCCCCGTCTTCACCGTTTCGCCGCCGCCCGCTTCTCGCCGGAAGGTGAATATGGCCTTCATCTCACCGTCGGCATCGTGTTCCTGCTGCTGGCGATGGCGGGCTTCGCCCACCTCGCGGGCGCCGTCGTCGCCAGCGCCCCGATCACCCGCCTCGACCTGGTGGTGGCCGACTGGCTGCACGCCCATGCGAGCCAGGGCGGCCTGCTGCGCGATGCGCTGCTGGTGCTGACCCACCTCCACAGCACGCCCGGCGTGCTCGCGATCGCCTTCGGCGTCGGCGTCTGGTTCTACCGGCGCGGGCATCGCTACTGGATCGTGGCGCTGGTCTCGAGCGTGCCGGGCGGGATGCTGCTCAATGTGGCGCTCAAGCATACCTTCGAACGCGCGCGTCCCCATTTCGCGGAACCCATCCTCACCCTCACCACCTACAGTTTTCCGAGCGGGCACACGATGGCCGCCACCGTGCTGTACGGCCTGCTGGCCTGCTACTTCGCGCGCCATGCCGGGTCATGGATCGGGCGGGTGCTGCCCTTCGTGCTGGCAGGGCTGATGATCGGCCTGGTCGCGTTCTCGCGCATGTACCTCGGCGCGCACTACCTGACCGACATCCTGGCCGCGCTGGCCGAGGGCTGCGGCTGGCTGGCGATCTGCATCGGCGGCGCCGCCACCCTCAACCGGCGCCGGGCCGCGCGCGAGCGGCGCGCGTCCGGCGGGGCGCCGCGCCAAGAGATATAAGCGTCATAAAAAAAAAGGAGATTCCCGCATGCGCACCCTCGTTCACCTGTCCGACCTGCATTTCGGCCGCGTCGACCAGGCGCTGCTCGGCCCCTTGCGCGAACTGGTCGAGCGCATCGCGGCCGACGTGGTCGTGATCTCGGGCGACCTGACCCAGCGCGCCAAGGTCGAGGAATTCGAAGAGGCGCGCGCCTTCCTCGATTCGCTGCCCGGCCCGCAGATCATCGTGCCCGGCAACCACGACATCTCGCTGTACAACGTGTTCCGCCGTTTCATGCGGCCGCTGGCGCGCTACAAGCGCTACATCACCGACGAGCTCGAGCCGGTGTTCATCGACGACGAGATCGCCGTGGTGGGCGTCAACACCGCGCGCTCGCTGACCATCAAGGACGGCCGCATCAGCCACGAGCAGGTGGCCGGGCTGCGCGCGCGCCTGGCGGGCTTGCCGCCGCAGGTCACGCGCATCGTCGTCACCCATCACCCCTTCGACTTGCCGGAACACTTCGAGAAGCGCGACCTCGTGGTGCGCGCGCCGATGGCGATGGAGGTGTTCGCCGAGACCAGCGTCGACATCCTGATGGCCGGCCACATGCACGCCAGCCACGCCGGCAGCACGGCGGCGCGCTACCAGATCGACGAATACGCGGCGCTCGTGGTGCAGGCCGGCACAGCCACCTCCACCCGCGGGCGCGGCGAGGTCAATTCGTTCAACGTGGTGCGGGTCGAGCCGCAGCGGGTCGAGATCGACCGCTATGGCTGGGACGTGGTGGGGGGACGTTTCGCACTGGTCACGACCGAGAAGTTCGTGCGCGCCGGGAGCATCTGGTCGCCGCACAGCGACGGGATGCTGGCGGCCGGTCTCTGAACCGGCCGCGGTATGTCGGATTCCGCAGCTAGATCCAGTATTCGGTCAGGCGCGACATCATCTCGCGCAGCCGGTCACCCCAGGGCCGCCGCTTCCAGTCTTCGAGCTTGATCTCCTTCGAGTGGCGCAAGTCTTCCCTAAACGCCGCTTCCATGTCGCGTCCGAAGTGCGGATCGAGCACCACCACATTGACCTCGTAGTTGTGGATGAAGCTGCGGCGGTCGATATTGGCCGAGCCGATCGACGACCACATGCCGTCGATGACCGTGGTCTTGGCGTGCAATACCGCCACCTGCAGCTGGAAGATGCGCACGCCGCCCTCCAGCAGCTCGTGGTAGAACGATTCGCCCGCATACTTGATGAAGTCGTGGTCCGACACGCCCGGCAGCACCAGCTGCACGTCGACCCCGCGCTTGGCCGCCGCGATCAGGCCGTCGACGATCTGCCGGTCCGGCACGAAATAGGCGGCCGTCAGGTGGATCGATTTCTTCGCTTCGCCGATCGCCAGCACCAGCGACTTGTAGATTTCCGAATCGCGGTCGGGCGAGGTCGCCAGCACCCGCACCACTTTCTCGCCCACCGGGGCGAGCTTGGGGAAGTACTCGACCTGGGGCAGTTCGCCCGCGTCCTGGTGCACCCAGTTGTCGATGAAGGCCCATTGCAGGGCGCCGACCGCCGGTCCCTCGATCTTGATGTGGGTGTCGCGCCAGCCGACGTCTTCCTCGTTGACCTTGCTGGCGCGCTTGTTCGAGCGGAACAGCGAGCTGTTGGCATAGGTGCTGCTGATATTGATGCCGCCGGTGAAGGCGACCTTGCCGTCGACGATCATGATCTTGCGGTGGTCGCGGTTGTTCAACGCCCATTTGCCGGGCCGCTTGGTCGGGTTCACCGGATTGAACACCAGCACGTTGATGCCGGCCTGTTGCAGGCGCTCGAAGAATTCCTTCGGCGTGGCCAGCGTGCCGACGCCGTCGACGATGATGTTGACGGTCACGCCCTCGGCGCGCTTCTGCATGAGGATTTCGGCGAACTGGGCGCCGATCTCGTCATGGTCGAAGATATAGGTCTCGAGGTTGATCGAACTCTTCGCGTTCCTGGCCGCCTCCATCATGGCGCGCATGGTGGCCGGGCCGTCGAACAGCAGCGAGACCTGGTTGCCGGCGATGAGCGGCACCCCGGTGGCCTGCTCTTCGAGCACCGCCAGCTGCTTGAGGTCGGGCGAGGCGCGCGCCCAGCGCCGCTTGAGCAGCGCCGCTGCCTGCCCGTCCTTCAGTTCGCCGCGTTGCGTGGCGACGGTGGGCACGGCCTTGTCGGGCGCTCCGGCGATGGTGCTGCGGTCGGGCAGGGCCTTGCATGAGGCCACCACGCAGACGAAAGCAATGAAGCCGAACCAGGCGGCGAAGCGCTTCTTGTTCATTTTGTTCCCCTCGAGGACTCGGTATCGGGCGGCGGCAACTGGCGGTGCCGCGGGCCCAGGAAGAATTCGACCGGCGAATAGGCGAAGCGCCGGCCCAGCGCCTGCACCAGCAGGATCCAGCGCTTGAAGACGATCTTGCGTGCGCGCAGCGCCACCCACAGCGCCAGCCCGAAGCTCACCAGCAGGTTGACGGTGCCGATCAGCAGCACGCCGGCGGTGGCGTTGGCGATCTGGGCCCAGCTCATGCCGTAGTCCAGGGCCACCAGGGCGGTCGCGAAATTGGCGGCCGAGAAGGTGATGTGGCGGATGTCGATCGGCAGGCCGAGCAGGAAGCCGACCGTGCCGGTGGTGCCGAGCAGGATGCCGAAGAAGAAGTTACCCATCAGGCCGCCGAGATTGTCCTCGACATAGCGGCCCAGGCGCGCCACGCGCTCGGCGCCCAGCAGGCGGCGCAGGCCGCGGATCTGCTGCACGCGCTGGCCCATGCGCGTGTACAGCGCCTTGTTGTCGTAGTAGCCCGAGATCAGGCCGGCCACGAACAGCCAGACGCCGGCGACGGCGGCGTAGGCCAGGGCCGGGCTGTGCAGCGGGTCGATGTCGTTCAGCAGGTGCAGCGCCTTGATCGGGTCGACCAGGTGGTGGCCGGTGTGCCAGCGCACGAGCTCGGCGATGCCCAGGGCCACCGGAAAGGCCACCAGCACGTTGCCGAGCACGGCCACCATCTGGGTGCGGAACACCTTGTTGACCAGTTCGGCCAGCTTGTCGACGTCGATGCCGCGTCCGCTGGCGGAGCGGTGCAGCGAGGCCGCGATGCGCTGCGCCGTCATGGCCGGCTGCTTGGTGGCCACCGTGAAGTGCAGCATGTGGATCAGCACGAAGCCGAGCGAGTAGTTCATGCTGAACAGGAAAGCCTCGACCAGCGGCGGCGTCCTCAGGTAGCCCAGCAAAATCTTGAACAGCGCCATGAAGCCGACGATGAAGCCGGCGCCGGACGAGGACCACAGCATCTTGCGCAAGTCCTTGCGGTCTTCGGCGATGTAGTGCTCGCCGGTGCGGCTGGCGTTCTCGGTGACGTTGCGCGCCAGCAGGTGCACGTTGTCGCGCACCAGGCCGCTGACCTGGTACTTGGTGTTGTGGGCCTCGATCAACTCCTCGGCCAGCGAGATCGCGGCGCGCTGGCGCGGGCTGAGCAGCGCCGCGTCGGGGACCGCCAGCTGGCCCGGCTTGTCAGGTTGCGGCGCCACCGGCAGCAGCACCTCGCCGTCGACCACCAGTTCGTCCATCACTTCCAGCACCGGCGCCGGTGTCGAACCCTTCTCGTCGACGTCGACCAGGAACAGCAGCTTTTGCAGGCGGTCGATGCTCTGCTGCACCGCCACCAGCAAGTAGGTGAGGGCGATGCTGGTGCCGTTCGACAGCGCCAGGCGCCGGATCTTGAGCACCACGTCCTCGCACTGGTCGAGCATCACCAGGAGATGGCGCGCGTCGTCGGGATGCTCGCGCTCGCCGGCCAGATAGCGCGCGTATTCGTCGAGGTAGCGGTTGGCCTCGATGTTCTGCATCAGGAAGGGCGAATCGAAATTCTCGATCTGGCTGTAGCTGTGCACCAGGCGCGGCTCGAGGCCGAGCGCGCAGATGCGGCAGGACAGGGTGCGGATCGCGTCCAGCAGGCCCTTGAGCGTGACCACGCGCGCGCGGCCGGGCGCGCTGTCGTCCGGCGGCGGGGCATTGGCGATCACGTCGAACAGCTGCATCCAGTCGCCGTCGGGCACCGCGCGGATCCATTCGAAGTCGTCCTCGCGGTACAGCACCTGGTCGAGCGCGTCCGATAAATACAGGTTGTCGAGCGCGGGCGGCAGGAAGCGGTAGGTGATGCGGCTCTTGAGTTCGGTGACGAAGCCGTCGTTCGACAGGATGCCGATATCGCTGTAAAGACTGGTGTGCCGCCGCTTCTCGAGCAGGGTCGTGAGGTAGCGGCGCAGCGCCCAGGCCTGGGCCGGATTGCCCTTCAGGAGCTGGGTCAGCGTGCGCACCGCCTGGGCCGGATCGTCGCCGTCCTGCCACACCCAGCGCTGGCGCGGGCGCAGGTGGCAGACCAACTCGACCAGCAGGTCGATGTCGTCACTGTAAGGATCGATCCGTTCGAGAGTAGCAAGCATGAAAACAATTTTTACCGGAAAGCCATAGTGTACGCGACGAGGCCGGCAAATATGGTGTGGCAGCGAACAGTGAGATAGTCGATGAAGCCGCCACCGAGGCGCCCTTGCAATAAAAGTCTTGCTCTTTCGGGGATTTCCTTGGAGCATGTATCGGCGTGCCGCGCATAGCGTAGTGCTTGCCGGCGTAATGACATGGGCCGTAACGCTGACATGGAGACAGATCGGTATGACTGGACAGTTTGAGATGAGCGATGTCGGTTTCATCGCCCGCATCGTGGTGGGCAATGACGATCCGCGGAATATGCTTACCGAAGAAGAAATTCGGCAGCAGATGGAGCAGGTCAATCGGTGTCTGAGCGAAACGCCGCGCGGCCATATCATTGGCATGGAAAGGGGCGGCGTCTCGCATACGATCGGCGAGCAGCAGGTGGTGTTGCAGTATTGCGTGTATCACATTGGTTTTGTACGTAAGCCGTGGTTCATGGACGAGCTGGCTCACCCGGCTCGCGCCGGCGTGGCGCCGACGGCGCATGCGTCCGTCGCTCAGCCTCCAGCTGTGTCCCAACCGACTGCCCAGCCGGCCAAGCCTACTGAGCCGGTCAGACAACCCACGACGGCGAACGAAGCCACGATGCAGCGGGTGCATGACACACACACAGAGATAACCGTCAACGGCATCACGCTCGAGCAGTTAAAGACGATCTTGACGGGCGATGACAGCGATGCACGCGCCAGGCAGTGGCTGGAACCGTTGAATGCGGCGATGCAGGCCGGCGACGTCAACAGCCCTGTGCGCCGGTCGGCTTTTCTTGCCCAGGTCCTGGCCGAGTCGAACGAATTGCGACACGTCGAAGAATCACTGAACTATCGCCCCGATCGCCTTCGTCAAGTCTGGCCACGGTATTTTCCCGACGAGCAGACGGCCGCCGCCTATGGTCACAACCCCCAGGCGCTCGCCAACAGGGTCTACGCCGATCGCCTGGGCAATGGCGACGAAGCCAGTGGAGACGGTTGGCGCTACCGAGGCCGTGGCCTGATCGAGATAACCGGACGCGCCAACTATTCCGCATTTTCGCGGACGGCGGGTCTGGATGCGCTGGCGCAGCCAGACCTGTTGTTGGCGCCTGAAGGCGCCGCCCGGGCGGCGGCATGGTTCTGGCGTGAGCATGGGCTCAACCAGCTTGCCGATAACACTGCCGGGCCCGATGGGTTCAGGCCGTTCGACGAGATAAGTCGGCGCGTTAATGGCGGAAGCAGTGGCTTGGATGAGCGCAGGGCCTATTGGCGGCGCACCCGTCTCGCGCTCGGCATTGGGTGAGTGACCGTTCCTTCAAACTTACGCAAAGCTATTCATAGTTAACTTCGCTGTTGAATTCCTGCTTCATAAGGGCCGGTTTCGCCTCACACTTGATGTGCGAGGCCAGCGCCTTCCCCTCCACAGGCAGCTACGGCGGAACTCGCCGCTAGATTTTTCAGGTTAATCGCCGCGTTCAGGTCGCGGTCGTGGCTTGTTCCACAATCCGGACATACCCAGCGACGAGTGCCCAAGTCGAGTTCAGCAAGCAAGTAACCGCAGCATGAACACGTTTTACTGCTCGGATACCAACGGTCGACCACCACCACCCGCCCACCACGTTGCGCCGCCTTGTACTCCAGTTGCCGGCGCAACTCACCAAAGCCCATGTCGGCAATGGCACGTGACAAGCACCGGTTGGCAAGCATGCCCCTGACATGCAAATCCTCGATCCCGATGGTGTGGAATCGGCGCGTGATATTCGTGCTGAGCTTGTGGAGGCTGTCACGTCGCAGGCTGGCAATCCGGGCATGCAACTTGGCCAGTTTTATTTTCGCTTTGCCACGGTTGCGTGAACCCTTCACCTTCCGGGACAAGCCGCGCGATAGCCGCCGCAACCGATCCAGGAGCATGGCCAGCGCTTTTGGTCCAACAAAGGTCTCGCCGGTTGACAATTTCGCAAGCGCCGTGACACCCAGATCGACTCCGACCACGTCTTGGTTTTCAACGGGAGGCAAGAGAGGCTCTGTGATATCGACAGTGATGCTGGCATACCAACGATCGGCAACGCGTGAGATCGATGCGGAAACGCGCCTGCCGGCAAACCGCAGCGATTCCCACATCCTGACCCATCCAAGGTGCGGGATCCAGATGCGTTTTTCCTCGACGCGAAACTGGTCGTTCGTTAACGTAAAGCGGTCGTCACGACCTTTACGCCGAAAGGTCGGGTAGCGTGCTCGTCCTTTAAAGAAGTTTGTGAAGGCGCGCCCTAACTGCATGATTGCCATCTGCGGCGCATTCTTCGTCACCTCCAGCATCCAGGGGTACTGCTCGCGCTTGATCGCATTGAGCTGGCGCCTCAGCGCTGTCTCGTTCGGTTTTTGCAAGCATGGAGCGGCCTTGCACGCCTCATACTGTCGCTGCCACTCGGCCAGTGCCCAGTTGTAGGCGAACCGGGCAGTGCCTGCCGCGCGGGCAAGGTAGGTCGCCTGGACGTTGTTGGGGTCGAGACGAATGCGATGACCGCGGAACATAATGGTTCCCCAGAGGCGTGGCCTGCGTTGGCTATGAAACCGGCAAGAGCAAATCAGCCGGTCTTGTCAGAGCTGGTGAGGCACCTGATAGTTCCCAAAAGCGCACCCTACAGCCGCATTCCAGATTTCCAGCCCATCTTTAGCAGATGCGAACCATCGCACTCGCGCTGCGGGCATGTATTCCTCCCATAACGACCAGCGCACTCCCGCATTCATGTCCGTCCGACTATTGTCGAGCCAAACTTTCTCAAAGTGGGCAAGTTTGAGAAGTTTCAAGTAGCTTTCGAACTAACTGTAATCAACCCCGGTCTTTTCGCTCGGCCGCTCCATGTGGTCTACTGGACGCAGGCACGCCAGTGCCGATACACTGGAGTGCTCTGCAATGGAAGGAAACCATGTACCTCACTTATTACAACGGCCAATGGGCTGAAGGTAACACCCCCCTGTATGGCGCGATGGACCATAGCCTGTGGCTCGGTTCGTCCGTGTTCGACGGCGCGCGCGCGATCCGCGGCAAGCTGCCCGACCTGCGTCCGCACCTCGAGCGCGTCATCGCGTCCGCCGAAAAACTGGGCCTGCGCTGCCCGCTGACGGTCGAAGAAATGGAAGCCCTGGTGCGCGAAGGCGTGGCCAAATTCCCGCATGATGCCGAACTCTATATTCGTCCGCTGGTGTTCGGCTCGGAGGGCTTCCTGATCCCGGTCGCTGAAAAAAGCCAGTTCGCGCTGACCCTGTTCGATGCGCCGCTGCCGCCGTTCACCGGTTTCTCGGCCTGCCTGTCGACCCTGCGCCGTCCGCAGCCGAACATGGCGCCGACCGACGCCAAGGCCTCGGCCCTGTACGCCAATTCGACCCGCGCCATGCGCGAAGCGAAAGAGCGCGGCTTCGACCAGGCCATCATGCTCGACGCCGAAGGCCACGTGGCCGAATTCGCGGCGTCGAACCTGTTCCTGGTGACGGAGGAGGGCAAGGTGGTGACGCCGGCGTTGAACGGCACCTTCCTGGCGGGGATCACCCGTGCGCGCGTGATGGCGCTGCTGGCCGAGGCCGGCGTGCAGGTCGAAGAGCGCAGCGTCAAGGCCACCGAACTGAATACCGCGCGCGAGATCTTCAGCACCGGTAACTACGGCAAGGTCACGCCGTGCACCCGTTATGAGGAGCGCACGCTCGAAGCCGGCCCGGTCGCGCGCCAGGCGCGCGAGCTGTACCTGGCGTTCACCGAAGCGGCGTGATATCGCCGCATCGGAAATGACAAAGGCCGGCATTGCCGGCCTTTG
Organism: Massilia timonae; assembly: GCF_001866515.1. Classification (NCBI taxonomy): domain Bacteria; kingdom Pseudomonadati; phylum Pseudomonadota; class Betaproteobacteria; order Burkholderiales; family Oxalobacteraceae; genus Massilia; species Massilia timonae. Next base: position 5,617,728 of record NZ_JRYB01000001.1, on the reverse strand, counting down.
TCGTTGATGGGGGCGATCAGCCGCGCGCAGGTTCGGCGACGTAGATCTCGACGCGGCGGTTGCGCGCCTTGCCCGCGTTGTCGTTGTTCGAGGCGATCGGTTCGCGCGAGCCGCGGCCTTCGATGGTGATGCGGTTCGGGTTCACGCCGCGGCCGGCCAGGTAGTCGCGGGTGCGCGAGGCGCGGTCGACCGACAGCGGCTGGTTGATCGCATCGCTGCCGGTGCTGTCGGTGTGGCCGATGATGACGACGTTGGTGTTCGGGTTCTCCTGCAGGGTTTGCGCGAAGCGCTGCAGGATCGGCTGGAAGTTGCCCTTGATGTCGGAGCGGCCCGTGTCGAACGAGATGTCGCTCGGGATTTCCAGTTTCAGGCGGTTGTCCTGGGTCTGGGTCACTTGCACGCCGGTGCCTTGCGTGGCTTGTTCCATCTGCTGCTTCTGCGCTTCCATGCGCTTGGACCAGATGTTGCCGATCACGGCGCCCGCGGCCGCGCCGATGGCGGCGCCGCCGGCAACGCGGCCGCCGCCGCCGCCGCTGGTGGTGCCGCCGATCAGGCCGCCCAGGCCGGCGCCGATGCCGGCGCCGGTCGCGGTGCCGCGCTGGGTGGCGCTCATGTCGGCGCAACCGGTGGCGGTCAGGGCCACCATGGCGATGGCGGCGGTGGTTTTAATGAAGTTTTTCTGCATCATGGAACTCCTTAAGTAAAAAATCCGTTTCGTCGTCACGCCCGAATCAGGCGCGACCGCGAAACGGATTGGGTCTTGCGACAAGCGTCACTTGTCATTTTACTGCTATATGCCGCGTCCGCTGATCAGGCGAACCAGGATCATGATGACGGCGACGACGAGCAGGATGTGGATGAAGCCGCCGATGGTGTACGAGGTCACCAGGCCGAGCAGCCACAGGATAACGAGAACGACAGCGATGGTATATAACATGGTGGATTCTCCTCTACTGTTTGCGCTGGTTGCGCTGTGATTCCAGTATGTACTTGCCCACTGTTGCGTACCGTTCGATGGCGTACATTATGCGCAACTTTTTCGCTTTCGCAAGCCGGGAATCCAGCCCATCATGCCCACCAGGCCGGTGCAGCCGATCAGGCAGGTGAGCAGGCCGCCCGCGATCAGGAACACGATGTCCTGCGGCTGCAGGTGCCCGTTGCCATCGGGCGCCGGCCCGGCCGACAACAGGCCGAACAGAGTGAGTACGACTCCCCAGACGATGATGCCGATCCATGCCATGCTGTTCATGCGCTTCTCCCACGATTGATGGTGTCCCGCTTTTCATTGCAGCGTGATTCGATTGTCGGGTCAGCTCATCCATAATTCCGTGCGTTGGCGCACATTGCATTCAGGAAAAAGTTTGGCCGGGATGCTTGCGCAATCCCGGCCATGTGCTAGCCATGCAGCCTGCCTGAGATCAGGCCATCCTGTTTATGCCACCGAGCGCAGCCGTCCCTTGACGATGCGCACGCGGTCGCCGCTGCGCCATTGCGGCTGGCTGTTCTGGCGGAAGGTGCGCAGGGTGCCGTCGTCCAGGCGCACCCGGATCTCGTAGCTGGTGGTGGCCTTCATATTGCCTTCGACCTGGTTGCCGACCACGGCGCCGCCGATCGCGCCGGCCGCGGTGGCCAGGGTGCGGCCAGTGCCGCCGCCGACCTGGTTGCCCAGCAGGCCGCCGATGACGGCGCCGCCGGCCGCGCCCAGGCCGCTGCCTTCGGCGCGCTGGGTGATGGTGCGGACCGATTCCACGTTGCCGCAGTTCGAGCACCAGTCGCGCTCATTGGCGGCGACCTGGGTCGGCTTGCTTTCCTTGACCGGCGTTGCCGCGACCGGGGCGACGGCCGGCGCGAGCTGCTGCACCGGGGCCGCGGGTACGGCCTGCGCCGGCGCCGGCGCATAGGCCTGCTGCTGCGCCTGCTGTGCCGGCGCGAGCGGCGCGCCCGGATAGGCGGCATAGCCCGGCTGCTCGGGGACATCCTGCGGCAGGGTGGACGCCAGCGCCTGGCGGTCGGCTTCGGTCAGCTGGCGGTTGGCGGTGCCGCCGACCGACGAGGGCAGCCAGCCCATGATGGCGGCGGTGCCGACCAGGCAAAACAGCACGACCGCGGCCGCTGCCAGCAGCAGCAAGGGATGGGTACGGTTCTTGACGGGATTGTGTGGGGGCGTATTCATCTTTATTCCTTTCGTATGGCGTTGACGCCTCGGTACGATGATTGTCTTCAGGAACAACCCAAGGTTCCGTGCGTCACCGTACATACTCGCTCATGGGGCGGCGGTTACGCTGACTGAAATTGTTTGCAAATGTATCTGGAACGGGGCGTATCCGGCTTGCGCTGCGTACTGATCCTTACAATTTATCCTGAGGAAAGAATGAACTCTGCCGTCCACCCGCCCGTCGCCGAGTGCCACAGCAACCTGCTGCTGGCGGCGTTGCCGTCGCACGAAATCGCGCGCATGTTGCCGATGCTGGACCAGGTCAGGGTGGAGGCGGGGCAGGTGCTGTGCGAAGCCGGCGATCCGATCGAGCACATTTATTTTCCGCACGATTGCCTGGTATCCCTGCTGGGCGTGGCCGAGGGACGCATGACGCTCGAGGTCGGCCAGGTGGGACGCGAAGGCATGCTGGGCGTGACCAGCGCGCTGGGCCACGACACGACCCAGGTGCGCGCCGTGGTCCAGCGCGCCGGCAACGCCAGCCGCATGGAGGGCGCGCGCTTTCGCAGCGAGGTCGAGCGCAATCCGGCGCTGCAGAAGGTGCTGTACCGGTATACCGACGCGCTGCTGGCGCAGGCGATCCAGATCGCCGTCTGCAGCCGCTTCCACGTGCTCGAGGCGCGCCTGGCGCGTTCGCTGCTGGTCACACGTGACCGCCTGCAATCCAACAAATTCCACCTGACCCATGAATTCCTTGCGCACTCGCTCGGCGTGCGCCGCGTCGGCGTCACCAAAGCCGCCAGCGCGCTGCAGCAGCAAGGCCTGATCGACTACAGCCGCGGCAATATCGAGATCCTCGATCCCGAAGGCCTGGCCGCGGCGGCCTGCAGCTGTTATGCGATCGTCAGGGAAGCCGGCGCCATGCCGGTCGCGGACATGCCGGTCGCGGACATGCCGGTACCGGACGGTCACGCCGGTTGAGCCGGCGGCGATGCTGCGTTCCTGTAATCAACCCTGCGCGGTTCTTCCTCGAGGACACGTTAAAAACACAAACGCCCGGCAAGCCGGGCGTTTGCTGTCGGACGAGGACGTCGATCAGTTGGTGGTCTTGACCTGGTTGCCGATCACGCCGCCGACGGCCGCGCCGCCTACGGTGCCGAGCGCGCTACCGCCGGTCACGGCGCCACCCAGCACGGCGCCGGCGCCGGCGCCGATGGCGGTGTTACGGTCTTGCTTCGACATGTTCGAGCAGCCGACCATGCCGAAGGCGGCGGTTGCCAGGGTTGCGGTCACTACCAGCGATTTGATGTTTTTCATGATGATCTCCTTTGATGGGGTTACTTCAGGCGCAAGTCATTCCTGACCGATTTGACGCCCTTGACGGTTCGCGCGACCGAGGCCGCCGCGGCTACGCTGTCGGCCGAGCTCACGAAGCCGCTAAGCCGGACAATGCCTTGGTACGTGTCGACATCGAGATCGGAAACCGTCAGTTCGGGATCGAGCTTGATGGCGCTGCGCACGCCGGCAGTGATGGCATCGTCATCGACGGTTTCGACGCTGCCGAAACCGGGAATGACTGAGGCACAACCTGCCAGCGGTCCGCAAGCCAGGAAGGCCAGCAGGACTGGAATGCTTGCGTAACGCTTGATGCTTGATCCGTTCATTCGGGTATATCGTTTCTCGGTGACTTGGTCCAAGACTAGAGTCCGTTGCAAATTTGATCTGTTCGGCAACACACAATCGGCATGCCGTGTTGTTACAGGGTGTTTCAGCGGCGCGTGTCGCCGCCTCTATAGATGCGCTGTTCGGCCGCCGTGAAATGGGGGCGCTGTCGAAGATCCCGCGCGCCGCGCTCGGTTGAATCTCCCCGGTTATTGCGCAAGGCGTCGGTGGTATCCATCGATGTTTTCTACGTGGACGCTGCCGCTCTCAGCGCCCGCGCCGTGCCAGTCACGATACTGCTCAGACCATCGGCACACTCGGCAGTTCGGGCAATTCCACGCGAAACGATGACAGCGCCGGCATCAATGTGCGTCAACGAACTGAGTGCCGGGCATAAAAGTTTTATAACGTTCTCTACAACACTTCCCCAGGAGAATATGCGATGAATAAACATCAAACGATGACCGGGCTTCGCCTCAGCTGCGCCGCTGTTGTGCTGACACTGACCGCGTGCGCGAGCCCCGACCAGGCCCCGGCGACGGCCGACGTGGCGGTCTCGCGCCACGCGGTCGAGAACGCCGTGTCGGCGGGCGCCGCCGAACTGGCGCCGGCCGAGATCAGCGCCGCGCGCGACAAGATGGGCCGCGCCAACCAGGCCCTGGCCGCGCGCGACTACAAGCTGGCGCGCGAGCTGGCGATCCAGGCCCAGGCCGACGCCAAGCTGGCCCAGAGCAAGGCCGTGTCGGCCAAGGCGACCGCCGCCTCGACCCAGCTGAACGAAGACCTGCGCGTGCTGCGCGAGGAAGTCGATCGCGCCAACAGCCAGTGAGATGAACCCTTGACGTCCGCATTGAACGCATGAGTCCGCGCCGTCGAACGGCGCTTCAACAAGAAGAGGAACAAGAACATGAAAAACCGTAAATCCGCCGTTTCGATCCTGGCCGCCGCCGTGCTGGCCGCCGCCTGCGCCAGCGCCCCGATGACCACCGCGACCCTGGACCAGGCACGCGCCGACTTCGTCAGCGCCAACAACAATCCGCAGGTGTCGACCTATGCGCCGATGGAGTTCAAGCAGGCCAGCGAAGCGCTCGACCAGGCCAACCAGGCCGCGCATCGCCGCGAAAGCCTGGAAGACATCGACCGCCTGGCCTACGTCGCCAAGCAGCGCATCGCCACCGCGCAGGAAGTCGCCAAGGCCAAGGCCGCCGAAGCCGACATCGCCGACGCCGCACGCCAGCGCGACCAGGTCCGCCTCGAAGCGCGCACCGCCGAAGCCGAACGCGCCAAGCGCGAGGCCGAAGCCGCCACCGCCGCGGCCCAGCAGGCGCAGGCCCAGGCCCAGGCCGCCCAGCAGCAGAACGCCGCGCTGTCCGAGCGCGCCGCCCACCTGGAAGCCTTGCTGAACGACATCCAGGCCGTCAAGACCGAACGCGGCTATGTGGTGACGATCGGCGACGTGCTGTTCGCCACCAATCAGGCGACCCTGAATCCGAACGGAATGTCGACCCTGCGCAAGCTGGCCGACGTGATGCGCGAGAACCCGGACCGTACGGTGCTGGTCGAAGGGTTTACGGATAGTACCGGCAGCGCGAGCTACAACCAGGACCTGTCGCAGCGCCGCGCCAACGCGGTCGCCAGCGCCCTGGGCGAGATGGGCGTGCCGCGCGACCGCATTTCGATGAAGGCTTACGGCCAGGCATTCCCGGTGGCGTCGAACGACAACGCATCCGGCCGCCAGCAGAACCGCCGCGTCGAGATCGTGCTGTCCAACGATGGCGCGCAGATTCCGCCACGCGCCGCAATGCGTTGAATCCACGCCGAACACTGATTGAGGAAACACCATGGAACAGACGAACAACCTGGCACACGGCTTCGACATCGCGGCGATCCGCCGCGCGGCGGCCAACCTCGATGACGGCGCCGTCACCGAGGGTTACCAGGCCGACCGCGAAGCGGTCATCGCAATGCTCAACGACGCCCTGGCCACCGAACTGCTGTGCGTGATGCGCTACAAGCGCCATTACTACACGGTGGCCGGCCCCAACACGGGTCACATCAAGGCCGAGTTCCTCGAGCACGCCCAGCAAGAGCAGGACCACGCCGACCGCATCGCCGAACGCATCGTGCAGCTCAACGGCTCGCCGAACTTCAACCCGGCCACGTTCACCGCGCGCAGCCACGCCGAGTACGACGAGTCCGACGACGTGCAGGCGATGGTGCGGGCCGACCTGATCGCCGAGCGGGTGGCGATCGAGTCCTATCGCCAGATGATCGTGGCGATCGGCGACAAGGATCCGACCACGCGCAATATGCTCATCGACATCATGGCGGTCGAAGAAGAGCATGCCGACGATCTGCGCGACTTGCTGGCCTGAGTCGTCAGGCTGGTGCGGACCCCGGCCAGGCCCTGGCCATGGCCCGGGCCCGTGCCGGGTTGTTCGCGTCCGGTTTTTTCAATGATTTTCAGTGACAGGAGTAGAACATGCTAGAAACTTCCCGCAATACCAACGGCAGCATGCACCCGATCAGCGGCAGCACCTACGCCACCCAGTCCGACATGAAGGCGCTGGTGCGCGATGCCCAGTCGATGCTGACCGCGGCCGCTTCGCTGACCGGCGAAAAGGCCGAGGAGCTGCGCGCACGCGGCATGGAGCTGCTCGACCGCGCCCTGGGTGGCGCCAGCCTGCTGCCGACCCAGGCCGTAGAGAAAGGCAAGGAACTGGCCCACACGGCCGATGTCTACGTTAAGGACAATCCGTGGCGCACGATGGCGATCGCGGCCGGCGTCGGTGTGCTGCTCGGCGTCCTGCTGAGCCGCAAGCAATAAGGCCGGGGGACTGACGTGGATAAACAAGACGCGATCGTACATAACCCTGGTGTCATCAGCGGCATTTCCAGCCTGTTCAAGAGCCTGTTCGGGCTGGCGGTCTCGCGCGTCGAACTGGCGGCGCTCGAGCTGTCCGAGATCCGCAACCACGTGATCGAGCTGCTGGCCATCTTCGCAGCGGCGGTGCTGGCGGTCTGGTTCGCCATCGCCTTCGGCGCCATGACGGTGGTGGCGCTGGCGTGGGACTCGATGGGCTGGACCATCCTGCTGATCATGTTTGCGGTCTTCGCCCTGATCACGGCGGTGCTGGTGACGAAGGGACTGGCGCTGCTCAAGCAGAACAAGCTGGCCTTCCCGGCGACGATGAAAGAACTCAAGAACGACCGCGAAATGCTGTTGTAAACGGCTTTGACGAGCGCCTGCCTCGACGGGCGATCGCAAGCGGCGAATACAAGCGGTGTCACCAAGGGAGAAAGTATGCAGAATCAAAACGGAACGACAGGATTGGCCGGTCACCAGCACAGCCTCGATCCGGCGGTGCGCAAGGCGGAGCTATTGCGTGAAGGCGAGTTCTTCCGTGCAGGCGTGGCGCACGCCAAGGCCAGCATCCAGTACGGCATCAAGCCCGAAGTCATGCTGCACTCGGCGATGGATCACGCGACCTGGGCCTTGCGTGCCCGGGCCGATGCCTTGCTGAAGCCAACCGGAACCAATGTGTCGGTGCTGTTGCCCTATGCGCTGGGCGTGGTCAATTTCGTGCGCCAGCGCCGGCTGGGCAAGCAAGCAGCGGGCGCCGCCCTGGTGCTGGGCGCACTGGGCTGGTACGTCAATCGCAAACGGGCGCAGCAAATACCAGAATAAGGGTAAGCTGTCTTCGAAACGTTGCCGCGAGGAGTTTTGCGGCAACCGCCAGCCGGAACGCCGGTTGGAACGTGCGGTTGAAACGTGTGGTTGAAACGTGCAGTTGAAACATGAGCGATCGCGCCGCCATCAAGAACGACAGGGCGGATCGTGTTCTACAGAATATGGTGGGGCTTGAGCGGCGTCGCAATCGGGGATTGGACGCCGTCTTTTTTTGTCCTTTGCAGATCATTTCCCGCTTGTCGCACTGGGCATCGCACTGGGCATATAACGCACGCCACGGCCGGCGGTTGACGTGTGGCGTGCCTCTTCTTCGACATCTTTCCCTGCGCAGGGACCTGTTCCAGGGCTGCACGACTTGCGCTCGGTGGACGCTCAGAAGCAGGCTCATACGGTATGCTGGGGTCAACAGCGATCCCCGAGGCGCAGCATGCATCCGTCCAATATCGTCCTGCTCGAATTCCATCCTGAACGCGATGACCTCAGCCCCGGCAAGGAGCTGCGCAACGGCCTGTCGGTGGCCCTGCGCATGGGTGACACCTTATGGGTGGCCAACGACGAGTCGCTCACCATCGAGCGCCTGACCCTGGCGGCCGAGGACAGCCGCGGCAAGACCAGTTTTGCGCGCGCGCACCACCAGTTCGCGCTGCACGACTTCCTGCAGCTGCCCTTGCCACCGCATGACGAGGAAGGCAAGCGCATCAACGAAGCCGATATCGAGGGCCTGGCCAGCGACGGTGACTATCTGTGGCTGACCGGCTCGCACAGCCTGCGTCGCAAGCAGCCGGACGCGGGCGATGGCGTGCGGCGCACGCACAAGCGCCTGGCCAGCGTCAGCGCCGATGGCAACCGCTACCTGCTGGCGCGCATTCCCCTCGTCAGGCAGGACGGCGGCTTCACGCTGCAGAAGGAAGCCGCGCACAAGGGCAAGCGGCGCACCGCGGCGCTGCTGCGCGGCGACGAGCACGGCAACGAATTGACGGGGCTGCTGCGCCAGGACGAGCACTTCGGTCCCTTTCTGGCCATTCCGGGCAAGGACAACGGTTTCGATATCGAGGGCATCGCCCTGGCCGGCGAGCGCGTGCTGCTGGGCTTGCGTGGCCCGGTGCTGCGCGGCTGGGCCGCGATCGTCGAGGTGGCGCCGGTCGACGATGGCGAGGAGGGCTGGCTGCGGCTGGCGCCGCTCGACGACGAGGGCGCCCTGTACCGCAAGCATTTCCTCGACCTGAACGGCCTGGGCATCCGCGACCTGTGTGTGCAAGGCAAGGATCTCCTGATCCTGGCCGGGCCGACGATGGATCTCGACGGGCCCGTGGCGCTGCTGCGCTGGCCGGGCGGGGCGCGGCCGGACAAGGCCTCGGTGGTGGGTCAGGACACGCTGGAACACGTGCTGGCGCTGCCGTTCGGGCAGGGCGTCGACCACCCCGAAGGCATCTCGCTGTTTTCGAGCCAGGACGGGCGCGAAGAGGGACTGCTGGTGGTGCACGACTCGGCGTCGCCCAGCCGCCAGATCGGCGACAGCACCCTGGTGGCGGACGTGTATCCGCTGCCGCCGCGGCGCAAGAAGAAGTAGGCGAAAAAAAAGCGGCCACCGGGGTGGCCGCTTCATCGAGGCGCCGATTGCCCCTATTGCCGTGGCATCGGCTTGCCGAGCTGGGCGGTTTCGCGCTGCCAGGTGGCGCGCGCTTCGTCCATGCACGACTTGCGTTCGGCCGCCGGCGCCTTGCGGCAGGCGTTCTGCGCCTCCTGCAGCGCCGCGCCGAGTTCCTTGCGCAGCGTCTGCTGCTGGGGATCGTTGCGATACCAGCGCTGCGGGTCGCCTTGCGCGATCTCCCGCGCCTGCTGGCGGGCGACGGTCGGGTTGACGGTCGCGTCGGTGCCGGCCTGCAAGGTATCCTGGGCCGACGCCGCGAAGGCGACGCCGCCCAGGGCGCAGGCGCAGGCGCCACGCGCGATGCGGGTGAGAATGGTCATGGTTGCCTCCAGCTGTTCGATGGCCGGTGCGCCGGCCGGATGTGCGTGAGGAGGGCGGGAGGCATGCTCCCGTCCGCCTCGTGCCGGTGGATCAGTAGCGGTAGACGCGGCCGTCGACGATGCGCACGCGGTTGCCCACGCGCAGATCGTAGGCGCTGTCCTGGGTCACGGCGCGGTATTCGCCGTTATCCATGCGCATATTGATCTGGTACATCTCCGGACCCGCGGCATTGCGGTTCTTCTCGACGTTGTTGCCGACGACGGCGCCAGCCAGGCCGCCGGCCACCGTTGCCGCCGTACGGCCGCTGCCGCTGCCGATCTGGCTGCCGGCCAGTGCGCCGACCACGCCGCCCAGCACGCCGCCGGCGCCGCTGGTGCGGTTCTCGCCCTGGACCACCTGGATCGATTCGATCACGCCATAGCCGGCAGAGGCGGTGCTGCTGCCCGAGCCGTATCCATTGTTGTAGCCGTAAGGCTGGGAGCTGTTGCTGGCGCAGCCAGTGAGAAGCGCGCCGGTCGCGAGCAGGGCGACGATAAATTTGCGGTTAGCATTCATGTTGTTCTCCTGACAAAAGTATGAATCCAGAATAGTCAGGTGACCAGAGAGGGTCTGTGCGTTGCCGCACCCACCTTGTTCCGAGGGTAGAGCCTGCCGCTATCACTATGCTGGAGGTGGCCGATCGGCTCGCGCAATCCCGCTTCCAGCGTTTGGCTTGTTCTATGTCTACCCATCTATAGGCGTGCGCCAAGAGTCTGTTAGTTGTGTTCGGCATCGAACAGAAACCCGCTGCACGGCATGTAAAGATGTCTCCAATGTTGACAAATGGAGAACAAAAACAATGAAGACGTCGCATGCGCTCCTTCTGATCGGTGCAGCTCTCGGCTGGGCTGGCCAGGCTGCCGCCCAGCAGCCGGAAGCGAAGACCGTCTACCAACAGGCGATGGACGCCGCCGAAGCCGCTTACGACGCCGCCAAGGCGCGCTGCGACGTGATGGCCGGCATCCCGCACGAGATCTGCGTCGCCGACGCCCGCGCCGCCCGTGTGCGCGTCGAGGAAGAAGCGGGCGCCGCCTACAAGAACACGCTGGCGGCCTATACCCAGGCGCGCATGCGCATCGCCTCGGCCTATTACGAGCGCGACAAGACGCGCTGCGGCGCCGCGGTCGGCAACGACCGCGACGTGTGCCAGCGCCAGGCCAAGGCGACCCTGGTGGCCAGCCAGGCCGACGCCCGGGCCGACCGCAAGGCGATCGAGGCGCGCCTCGAAGCGCAGGGCGCCAAGATCGACGCCGAATACCGCGTCGCACTGCAGAAGTGCGATGCCTTCGCCGGTGACGTCAAGGAAGGGTGCATCAGCACCACCCGGACGGCCTACGGCAAATGAAAGAACCTGCGGGCCGGATTGCCGGCGCCGCCCAACCCGCCCGCAAGGGTATTGCACCACCATGACTATCAATAAGGAGCCATCATGAAAATCGCCAAGAACCTCATCTCCGCCGCATTCGTCGCCACCGTCGCCATCACCGCCGTCGGCTGCTCGTCGACCAACCAGCAAGCCAGCACCGGCGAGTACATCGACGACGCCGTGATCACCACCAAGGTCAAGGCCGCCCTGGTCAATGACCCGAACGTGAAGGCACGCGAAGTCAACGTCGAAACCTTCAAGGGCGACGTCCAGCTGTCGGGCTTCGTGGCCGATCCACGCGACGCGCAGCGCGCGGTCGAGATCGCCCGTGGCGTCAAAGGCGTGACTTCGGTCAAGAACGACATCCGTGTGAAATAATATGCGGATAACCGGGGCGGCCCGGCATCTCGTTCAGGCATACCATGCAGCTAGCACCAACCGATCCGGCCACGCCGGCAGCATCCAACCCTTCGCCTGAACCAGCCGCCCCCGACGCCGCGCGCGCGGACACGCGCGCGGCCGGCGACGACATCGCCTTGCACATCGGCGGCATGCGCGTGCCGCTGCACGTCAATGCGCGCGGGCTGTCGCTCGGCATCCTTGCCACCATCGCCTTCGTGTTCGCGCTCCAGTGGGCGCAGAAATTCTTCGTGCCGCTGCTGCTCGGCATCCTGATCGCCTACACCCTCAATCCCGTCGTGCGCTGGCTCGAGCGCTGGCACGTCAAGCGCATCATCGGCGCCACCCTGGTCACGGCCGTGATCGTGGGCGCGATGGCGGGCACCCTGTACCGGCTGCAGGGCGAATTCTTCAACATCCTCGATGAATTGCCGACGCTGACCCACAAGGTCACGCGCATCCTCACCAATACCAGCGGCCAGCGCTCGACCCTGCAGCAGATGCAGGCGGCGGCGGCCGAGATCGAGCGCGCCGCGAGCAACGTCGGCGCCGACGCCAAGCGCCTGGCGCAGCAGCGGCGCCAGTATCCGCCGCCGGCCGCCGCGGCCAGTTCGCCGATCCGCGTGATGGACTGGGTGCTGGCCGGCTCGATGAGCCTGGCCGCCTTCATGTCGCAGGCGACCATGGTGGTATTCCTGGTGTTCTTCCTGCTGCTGGCGGGCGACACCTTCAAGCGCAAGCTGGTCAAGCTCACCGGCCCCTCGCTCACACGCAAGAAAGTCACGGTCCATATCCTGGACGACATCAATACCTCGATCCAGAGCTATATGTTCATGCTCCTGGTGACCAATATCCTGCTCGCCCTCTTGATGTGGGGCGCGCTGCGCCTGATCGGCCTCGAGAACGCCGGCGCCTGGGCCGCCTTCGCCGGCGTGGCCCACCTGATGCCGTATTTCGGCCCGCTCGTCATCACGGTCGCGACCGGGCTGGCGGCTTTCCTGCAGTTCGAGACCCTGAGCATGGTGATGCTGGTGGGCGGCGCCTCGATGGCGATCGCGACCCTGGTCGGCATGGTCGTCGCCACCTGGATGACCGGCAAGATCGCGCGCATGAACCCGGCGGCGGTCTTCGTCAGCCTGCTGTTCTGGGGCTGGTTGTGGGGCGTCTGGGGTTTGCTGCTCGGTGTGCCGGTGGTGATGGTGCTGAAGGTGGTGGCCGAGCGGGTCGAGGGGATGGAAGTGGTGTCGGAGCTGCTGGGCGAATAAGCGCCGCAGTCGCCGCGCGGGCATGCCGGGCCGGCCGGCCCGGCATGGTTTTTTACGCGGTATTGGCTTTCGGTTCCACGCCCGTCACTTCCTTCGGCTTGTTGTGCAAGCTACCCATCTGCAGGGCGTACTGGCGCGCGAACTCGGCGCCCAGGAAGAAGATCTGCGCCGAGTAATACACCCACAGCAGCAGCGCGATCAGCGAACCGGCGGCGCCGAAGCTGTCGGTGGTGCCGCTGTTGCCGATGTACAGCCCGATCCCGAACTTACCCAGCGTGAACATCGCCGCCGTGCCGAGCGCACCGATGGTGACGTCCTTCCACGACAGCCGCACGCGCGGCAGCAGCTTGTAGATCACGCCGAACAGGGTGGCGATGACCAGGAAGCCGATGCCCGAGGCGATCCAGCCCATGATGATGGCGGCTTCCTGCCACACACCGGTGATGAACTTCTCGGCCACCGTGGTGGCGGCGCTGACGACCAGGGACACCATCAGCAGGAAACCCAGCACCAGGACCATGCCGAACGACAGCAGGCGGGTGCGGATCGTGTTCCAGATGCCGGCGTCGGCCGGCGCCGGGAGGCCCCAGATCTCGTCCAGGCTGTCCTTCAGCTCGGAAAACACGGTGGTGGCGCCGACGATCAGCAGCACGGTGGCGACGATCGTGGCGAAGCGGCCCGTCTCCTTGTTCTGGGCGCCGGCCAGGATGGCCTGGATCGTGTCCGCCCCCTGCGCCCCCAGCAGCCCGCGCAGCTCGGCCAGCAACTGGCCTTGCGCGGCTTCCTCGCCATAGAAGAAGCCGGCGACGGCGATCACCAGCACCAGGATCGGCGCCAGCGAAAACAGGGTGTAGAAGGCCAAGGCTGCGCCCTTGCTGGAGGCACGGTGGTCCAGCCATTCCGTTACCGCGCAGCGCAGGACTTTCAGAATCTGGTGCGTGTAAGGGAACCATTTCTTAACTGCCATATCCCATCCTCCAAATGAAAAGGGGGCCGAAGCCCCCTGATTCAGCGTCGCCGCGACCAGCCGCTTTTCCCTGCCGCCGTACGGGACGGCGGGCGGGAAGGCGAGTGCGTCGGGGCGGTGTCGCCTACGGTATTACTGCTGCACTGGCACTTCGACCGTGATCTGGTCGACTTCAACGCGGCGGTTTGGCTCCAGGCAAGCGATCAGCTGAGCGCGGTTCTTCTGGTTGCACTCGACCAGCGGGTTGGCTTCGCCCTTGCCGATGGCGCGCAGGCGGTTGCCGTCGATGCCCTTGCCGACCAGGTATTCACGCACGGCGTTGGCGCGGCGCTCCGACAGCTTCTGGTTGTACGATTCCGAACCCAGGCGGTCGGTGTAGCCGGTGATTTCGACGTTGGTGACCGAGGTGTCGGCTTGCAGGGCAGCGGCGATCTCGTCCAGCTTCGGCGCCGGGGTGATCACTTCAGCCTTGTCGAAGGCGAACAGCTTGGTGGCTTCCAGGGTCACTTTCTGGAAGCGCGGTGCTGGTGGTGGTGGCGGTTCGACTGGCGCCGGTGCTGGAGGCGGAGCCTCGACCACTGGAGCTGGAGCCGGCGCCGGTGGCGCTGGTGGCGGGTTGAACGCGTAGTTCAGGCCGACGGTCAGCATCTTGTTGTTGCTGCGCTTGAAGCCGAATTCTTCGTCATCACGCAGGAAGCCGCGCACGGTGCGCAGGTCGGCTTGCAGCGACCATTGCGGGGTCAGGCTGGCCTGGAAACCGATACCGACGGTAGCGTACGGCGAGTTTTTCTCGACGTTGCGCAGTGGGTTGTTCACCTTGTCACGCTCGGCGCCCAGGCCGAACAGGACGAACGGACGGAAGCGATCGCGGCTCAGCATCAGCAGGGCGTCGACGCCCAGCAGGGTCTGACGATACTCGCTTTGGCCTTGCTCGAAGCGGGTCTGGCTGGCGCCGATCTGGATGTCCCAGTTCTGGTGCACCGCCTTACCGAACTTCAGGCCGCCACCGGTGTCGCGATCGTCCACGCCGAAGTCTGCATCCGGCTTCACGTGGTTGACGCTTGGCTGGATGTACCACGACGGGTTGATCTCTTGGGCGAGGGTGGCGCCGGATGCGCACAGCAGTGCGGCAGCCAGGGCGATCTTCTTGGTATTGTTCACAGGTAACTCCCGTAGGTTAAAGTTGATGACAACGCATACGTCAGCAGCGATGTTGGATAAAGCATAACAGTGCAAGTTCCGTCAGCTCGGTGCGGTAGCGCACCCAACGTGGAAAGGCTGTGCGATTTTACAACAGTAGTAAAAACTCCACATTTCCAAGATGAAACGAACTGTAACGACACTGTCATGTACAGAGCGTACGTGCGGCGCGCGCGCACTGTCATCCGGCTGTCATGCCGACATATTTATATTAGGGGTGTGACATGACGTCCTGACATGCCGCGACGTGCGCGCATGTAATGCCAAAAGAGCGCTTGCGGTTTCCGTGGTGGTCCGCGCTGGAAGGGGGCGACAAAAAATGCTTTCAGGAATGTTGTCGAATGTTGGATGGCGCACAGACCATGGTGTCTGATGCAGGCAATCTTGAGTCCAGTTAAGCGGAACCGAGATGTTGTCAGGGTGTCATACGACACACAGCGACCCGGACCACACAGTCTCACTCTCTATATTGGAGCTCATCGATATGCATGCAACGACTCAGCACAACGCGGTCCCAGGCGAAACCGGCGCAGTGCACACTTCCAGCAATTCGGCGCTGATCGAGCGCGTCCCACCACAACCGACCGAGCGCGCCCCGATTTCGCTGGCCCCGATCGAGCGTGTGCGTTCGACCTCGGCCACCCAGCGTCGCATCGAAAACATGCAAAAGCTGATCAACGAGTTGTCGAACCACGAAATGCTGGCCGACGAGATCGCATGGTTCCTCAAATTCTCGCCATCGGGCGCCCGCAAGTACATCCGCGACCTGCGCGAAGCCGGCGTGATCGAACTGGCGCGCTATATCGAAGGCACCGCCACCTACCTGGGCAAGGCCGTGTACCAGATCTCGCCAGATCCGGAGCGCGTCAAGGCCTTCCTGGCCGCCATCTGCCAGCCGAAGCGCGAAGGCGCCGCCCCACGCAAGGAGCGTCCAGGCCTGCGCGAACAGAATATGGCCGGCAGCGGCCGCCATTTCCACATCCTGGCCGATGACACCCACTACGCGATCCGCGTAAACCGCAGCCCGGTCGCCCGCGACCCGCTGGTGGCGGCCCTGTTCGGCCCGGCGCCAGGCCAGAACGCCCCCGCCGCCAAGGAACGCGCCTGAGTGCGCGCCCGGGGCCGCTGCGGTAGAGACCCGCAACGGCTTCGGTTCGACGATCGCTGTCGTCATTTTTGCCGCGCTTCATGCGCGGCTTTGTTTTTTCTGCGCCCGCTTTTCACACGGGCTGCCGCGCAGGGCGATCCGGGTGACCAACTTATTGCAACTCCCGTGTTGAAAACCGGTCAATAATCCTCACTTGTCTGCCATGCCGCCGCTCAGCCGGCAGGATCAACCAGATAGGAGTGACGATGTTACCGAGT
Organism: Massilia timonae; assembly: GCF_001866515.1. NCBI lineage: Bacteria > Pseudomonadati > Pseudomonadota > Betaproteobacteria > Burkholderiales > Oxalobacteraceae > Massilia > Massilia timonae. The sequence continues at coordinate 5,601,647 of NZ_JRYB01000001.1, read as the reverse complement.
GCCGAATCGCTGGAAGGCAAAGCAGTCCCGAACGTGGTCTTCAAGGCCAGGCCCGACGACCAATGGCGTGACCTCAGTTCCGACGAGCTGTTCAAGGGGCGCACGGTCGTCGTGTTTTCCCTGCCGGGCGCCTTCACGCCAACCTGTTCCTCGACCCATTTGCCGCGCTATAACGAACTGGCGCCGGTGCTGCGTTCGCATGGCGTGGACGACATCCTGTGCGTCTCGGTCAACGATGCCTTCGTGATGAACCAGTGGAAGGCTGGCCAGGACGCGGCCAACATCACCGTCATCCCGGATGGCAACGGCGACTTCACCGAAGGCATGGGCATGCTGGTCGACAAGCGCGAACTGGGCTTCGGCCGCCGTTCGTGGCGTTATTCGATGCTGGTGCGCGACGGCGTGATCGACAAAATCTTCATCGAGCCGGAGCGTGACGGCGACCCGTTCGAGGTATCGGACGCCGATACGATGCTGGCCTATCTGGCGCCGGATGCCGAAGTGCCGGAACCGGTCGTCATGTTCTCGCGTCCCGGCTGCCCCCATTGCGCCCGCGCCAAGCAGGCGCTGCGCGACAACGACATCCACTACACCGATATCTCCGAAGACCAGAAGATCAACACCATCGTCCTGCGCGGCGTCACCGGCCGCATGACCTGGCCGCAAGTCTTCGTCGGCGGCGAGCTGATCGGCGGCGCCGACGAGGTGCAGGCCTGGCTGGCCGGCAAGGCTTGACCATGGAAGCCATCGCAGCCGGCGCGCTGGGCCTGGCCGTGCTGGCCGCCTGGCTGTGGCCGAAGTGGCGCCTGCGGCAGGCGCTGGCGCGGCCCTTGCCGGCCTCGCATGCGGCCATCCTGGCGCGCAACCTCGCCCAGTATGGGGCGATGGACGAGGGGCAGCGCCGGCGCCTGCAGCGCATGGTCCAGCAATTTCTCTACGAGAAGAAATTCGTCGGCTGCGCCGGCCTGGACGTCACCGACGATATGCGGGTGACGATCGCGGGCCAGGCCTGCCTGCTGTTGCTGGGGCGGGTCGGGGATACGGGCAAGCCCGCCATCTATCCCACGCTGGACCTGATCCTGGTCTATCCCGGCGCCTTCCTGGTGCCGCGCAAGCAGGTCGACGTGTCCGGCGTGGTGACCGAGGAGCGCCAGGACTTGCTGGGCGAATCCTGGGGCGATGGCCGCGTGATCCTGTCCTGGGACCATGTGCGGCGCGCCGGCCATGCCGAATCGGCCGGCCACAACGTCGTGCTGCACGAATTCGCCCACCAGCTCGACAGCGAGTCGGGCAATACGAATGGCGCCCCCTACCTGGGTAGCAGCGAGCGCTACCGCAGCTGGTCCGAAGTGCTGTCGCGCGACTATGCCAACCTGCGCCAGGAGGCGATGTGGGGCACGCAGGGCGTGCTCGACCATTATGGCGCGACCAATCCGGCCGAGTTCTTCGCCGTGGCCACCGAGAGCTTCTTCGAGCAGCCGCACCAGCTGGCGGCGCAGCATCCGGCCCTGTACCAGGAATTCCTCAAGTATTACCGGATCGATCCACGTCAATGGCAGAGCGCTCCGCCGCCGCCGGCGCCGGAACCGCCGAGCTATGGGGTGGTCTATGGGCAGTGGCGCTAGCCGTGGCTGCGGGAGTGCTGTGTCGGTGGCAATGAGCAGCGTGCGATCGCGTACAGATCGGCGGGCGCGGCCCGCGTACGCTTGAGCTACTGTATTTGCCGCTTGGTCGCCACTTACTTGCCACTTACTTGCCACGTTAATGGGGAGGAATCGCCGATGTCCACCATCATCGCAGGACGTTTCCAGCTTCAGGACGAGGTCGACCGTGCGCGCGACGCCCTGGTCGACGCCGGATTCGATGCCGACCGCATCAGCGGGTTCTACCTGACCCAGCCTGGCCAGCACGATATGACGCCGATCGGCGGCGACCACATCCAGTCGCCCGGCGCCAAGGAAGCGCCCGAGGGCGTAGTGAAGGGCGTGGCCACCGGGGGCGCCGTCGGTATGGCCGTGGGCGCCGCCACCTCGCCCGTCACCGGGCCGCTGGGTCCGGTCGTCGGCGGGCTGGTGGGCGGCCACGTCGGCTCGCTGTTTAGCTTCAGCAAGATGAAAGAACGGGGCGAACCCGAAGAGGGCGGCGAGAACGCCGTGCCGCCGCGCCCGGCGGGCATGCTGGTGGCGGTCGCCTTCGACGATGCCGCGCTGCAGGCGCGCGCCGTCGACCTGCTGCGCCAGCTGGGCGCCCACCACATCGAGCGCGCCCAGGGCAATATCGTCGGCGGCGATTGGGCCGATTTCGATCCCAGCAGCAGGCCCGACGTCATCGCCTGAACCTTGCGGAGCGGCGCACGGCGTTTGCCGTGCTGCTCGTTGCACAGGGGCTTTGCCCCATTCACACTTGATCCTAATCAACAACCTACTGTTGTCATATCCCTACACTCGGATGCTCGCAGTCGCGCCATCGGCGCCAACGAGAAGAGGAGGACGACATGGCAGGAGACACGGTAGTACATGACAAGCGGGTAGCCCTGGTGACGGGGGCGATGGGCGGGCTGGGCACGGCGCTGTGTCGGCGCCTGCATGCAGATGGCTTCCTGGTGGCGGCGACCCATTCGCCGCAGAACGTGCGCCGCGACGCCTGGCTGGCCGGCCAGGAAGCGGACGGCGTCAAGGTGCGGGCCTATGAGCTCGATGTCTCCAACGGCAATGCCTGCGAGAACGTCGTGCACCGGGTGCTGGGCGACCTCGGCCGCATCGACGTCCTGGTGAACAACGCCGGCATCACGCGCGACCGCAGCATGCGCAAGATGAGCCAGGAAGACTGGCATACGGTGATGGGCACCAATCTCGACAGCGTGTTCAATATGACCCGGCCGGTGCTCGAGGCGATGATCGCGCAGCGCTGGGGACGCATCATCAATATCTCTTCGGTCAATGGCCAGCAAGGTGCTTTCGGCCAGGCCAATTACGCTGCGGCCAAGGCTGGCATGCATGGCTTCACCAAGTCACTGGCGCTGGAAATGGCGCGCCACGGCATCACGGTCAACACGGTCTCACCCGGCTACCTGGACACCGCCATGGTCGAGAAAGTGCCGCAGGATGTGCTGCGCGAGCGCATCCTGCCGCAGATTCCCGTCGGCAGGCTCGGCAAGCCGGCGGAAGTGGCGGGGCTGGTGGCTTATCTGGCGTCGGACCTGGCGGGGTATCTGACCGGCGCCAATATTGCCATCAATGGTGGGCAGCATATGTATTGAAGTCAGGGTGGCCGCTCGTGGCGGCCACCTTGGCCGGCTGCTGCGGATCAGGCCGCGGCCGTCGGCGGCGTGAGCGCATCGAGGGTGGTGCTGTGCAACTGGATTTTCTCGAGGGCCAGCACGATCGGCGTCGGGTGCCCGGTGGTGACGGCGCCGGCCAGGGACAGCAGGCCGCCGACGAGGCCGGTGACTTCGCCGATCACGCCGATGCGCCGGATCTTTTCGGCGGCCGCGGCGGTGAGGGCATTGAGCCGGCTTTGCGGCTGGTCCAGGCCCTGGATGACGAAGGCGGCGGCGTCGGCATACAAGGTGTTGGCGCGTTGGCGCAGCACCATTTCATCGTCCAATAAGCGGCGCATGGCGTCCTGCACCGGGGCGGGGACGCCGCGGTCGTCATAGCTGCGGATTTCGCGCAGGATGCGTTCGTGCAGGCGGTCGGCGATGGTCGACAGGCCATCGGCCAGTTCGACCACCTGCTGCATGCTGGACAGGCCGCCGCCGCCAGCACCGGGGGCAGTCTTGACGGCGTCGTTCCTGGCCTTGGCGGGCGGGGCGGCCTGGGCGCTGGCGGCGTTGGAGGCCTGGGGCGGCGTCGCGCCGTCGTGCGCGGCGCCCGCATCCGACGGGCCGGTCTTGTCGTGTGATGGATCCTGCATGACGTCCTCCTCAATCCCCGTTCAGCCCGTCGCGGATCGCGCGCAGGTCGCGCGCATAGTTGGCGAGCATGCGCCGCGTCTCGTCGCCTGTCAGCCTGTTCATGTTCTCGCGCATCTTCTGGTGGCCGAGCGCCACCTTGGTGAGTCCCTGCAGCGCCAGTTCATAGCGGCGGTCGATCAGCTTGTACTCGGTGGACTTGTTCAGGTAATGCACCTTGGCCAGGGTGACGAGCATGCGATCGGTATTGCGGTTCGAAAACGGCAGCTCCACATCGAAGATGCCGAGCACGGTCTTCTTTTCATTCTCGTTGGTCTTGTAATAGAGGCGGGTGAGCGAGATCATGGCATCGAGCAGCACCTGCACATCCGCATCGCCGTCGCGCACCATGGTCTCGACGCTGCGGTTCTGGTAACCCGAGGCGATCACGCGCGTGAGCAACCGGGTCATCCCCGTATACGCCGCCACATGCCGTTGCTGCAAGCCGGATTCGGCATTCGCCTTCAGTCCATTGCCCAGGTCATCGATCCGCTCCGACAAGTCGTAGCGCCCTTCGCCCGCGAGCAGGCTGAGCGTTTGCATGTACAGGACCAGCGTCTTCTGGATGGCGACGAAGTCGTCATAGACGGCGCGCCGCCGCACATCGTTCTCGCGCGCGATGCGTTCGGCCTGCGGCGACAGATAGGGCTGCTCACGCTCGTAGGTATCGCGATACCGCCGCGACAATTCCGCATATCCACCCAGCTTGGCCGAGGCGTCCGCGAATTCGCGCACCTCCTGCAAGCTGACCGACCCATGCGAAGCGCAGCCGCCGAGCAGCACGCCAAGCCCCAACACCAGCCCTACCGCAAGTCGACGCAGCATCGCGCATCCTCCCCGCCCGCCAGCCCGAAAACCCCATTCTTCCAAACCCGCACCTTCTCACATTGCCAATTATCAATTCCCCCTCGTAATCCCACCATCACCGCGCACAATGAGGGTCAGAGTCGAATTAAATGACAACTTCTAAAGTTATCAAACAATTCAACTCTGACCCTCATTGTTGAGTAAGTTACCGATGGAATGCCTGCCCCGACACTTCTCCACTAGTAAATTTGATCAGGGCTATTGGTCAATAATTCGACTCTGACCCTCATTAATGCGAAGGATGAAAATGATGTGGGGATAAGCTTTTAATGAAAACTGAGAGAAAAATTGGCGGGGTGAAGCGATATTTCGGAAAAGCGGGCAATTCAATAGATTCTGGAGAATAAATTAAAGAGGGTCAGAGTCGAATTAAATGACAACATTCGAAAGTTGTCACTTAATTCGACTCTGACCCTAATTATTGGGTAATAACTTGGATGAAACAAGTTGAGGGTTAAGTCGGCGAATTGGGTGGTGTGACAATCTTTCCCAATAATTCGACTCTGACCCTCGGTGGGATTAGCGGTCGCGGCGGACGGCGGAGGCGGGGCGGGGACCGCTGTGGCGCTTTGCGGCGGCGGCGGGGGCGCCGGTGCCGGGAGTGCGCGGTTTGCCGCCACCACTGCCGCCGCCACCACCACCGTGGCCACGGCCGCCGCCAGGACGGCCGCCGCGGTTCGCGTGGCCCGGGGCGCCGCTGCGCAGCTGGATCGGTTGCGGCTTGGCGTTCAGGTCGGGCTCGAAGCCAGGGATCACTGCGCGCGGCAGGGTCTGCTTGATCAGCTTCTCGATGTCCTTCAGCATCTGGTGCTCGTCCACGCAGACCAGCGACACCGCCTCGCCCGTCGCGCCCGCACGGCCGGTACGGCCGATACGGTGCACATAGTCTTCCGGCACGTTCGGCAGGTCATAGTTCACCACGTGCGGCAGCTGGTCGATGTCGATGCCGCGCGCCGCGATGTCGGTGGCCACCAGCACTTGCAGGCTGCCATCCTTGAATTCCGACAGCGCCTTGGTGCGCGCCGACTGGCTCTTGTTGCCGTGGATCGCCATCGCGCCGATGCCGTCCTTGCCCAACTGTTCCACCAGCTTGTTGGCGCCATGCTTGGTGCGCGTAAACACCAGCACCTGGTGCCAGTTGTTCGACTTGATCAGGTGCGCCAGCATCGGGTGCTTCTTGTCGCGGTCCACCGGGTGGATTTTCTGCGCGATCACTTCCACGGTCGAGTTGCGGCGTGCGACCTCGATCGATTGCGGATTGTTCAGCAGGCGGTCGGCAAGCGCCTTGATGTCGTCCGAGAAGGTGGCCGAGAACAGCAGGTTCTGGCGCTTCGGCGGCAGCAGGGCCAGCACCTTGCGAATGTCGTGGATGAAGCCCATGTCCAGCATGCGGTCGGCTTCGTCCAGGATCAGGATTTCGATCTTCGACAGGTCGACCGTGCCCTGGCCCGCATGGTCCAGCAGGCGGCCCGGGGTGGCGACCAGGATGTCGACGCCGTGCTTGAGCAGCTTGATCTGCGGATTGATGCCGACGCCGCCGAAGATCACGGCCGAATTCAGGTTCGTGTACTTGCCGTACAGGCGCACGCTTTCCTCGACCTGGGCCGCGAGTTCGCGGGTCGGGGTCAGCACCAGGGCGCGGATGGCGCGCGGCGCGGTCTTGTTGCGCTGGGCGGCGCCCACCGCGTCGTTCGACAGGCGGTGCAGGATCGGCAGGGTGAAGCCGGCGGTCTTGCCGGTGCCGGTCTGTGCGCCGGCCAGCAGGTCGCCGCCGTTCAGGACGGCGGGAATGGCCTGGCTCTGGATCGGCGTCGGGGCGGTATAACCTTGTTCGGTCACCGCGCGCACGATCGCGTCAGAGAGACCAAGTGAAGAGAATGACATAGATTTTTTCAGTAAAAAACGGCCCGTCGCCACAGTGGCGGCAAGTCCTGGAAATCGGGTTGATGCGGGCGCGCAATCAAGCGCTCGCCCGGACGCTGCCGCGCAAGCGGTCAGCAAGGATTATAGTGAAATTAGTTTCACCATAGAAAGTTTTTACGCCATTACTATGTAATGTTTTGTAAGACGCCTGGAAAAGCAAACGGGCCACTGGCAAGCGCAGCCTGCCAGTGGCCCGACTAGTACGGCCGTTATTTTACGCGAAAGGCGAAAGCAGCGGGACCAGCGCGCCGAAAACCTTCGGACCGGCGGCGATCACGTCGCCCTTGTTCAGGTATTCGGACTCGCCATTGAATTCGCCGACGATGCCGCCGGCCTCGGTCACCAGCAGGGCGCCGGCCGCGATATCCCAGACCTTGAGGCCTTTCTCGAAATAACCGTCGATGCGGCCGGCCGCGACGTTCGCCAGTTCCAGCGCCGCCGAACCGCCGCTGCGCACGCCGTGGCTGCGCGAGGCGACCACTTCGTACATGCGCAGGTATTCGGCCAGCGCGCGTGGGTCGGGACCGTGGCCGGCCGACAGCAGGGCGCGGCCGATGCGCTCGGTGCCGCGCACGCGGATGCGCTTGTCGTTCAGGTAGGCGCCGGCGCCCTTGGTCGCGGTGAACAGGTCGTTGCGGACCGGGTCGTAGACCAGGCCGTTGGTGATCACGCCGCGCTGCTTGAGCGCGATCGAGATGCAGTAGTTGGGATAGCCGTGCAGGAAGTTGGTGGTGCCATCGATCGGGTCGATGATCCACACGAATTCACTCTCGTCGTTCAGGTTGCCGGATGCGCCGCTTTCTTCCGCCAGGATGGCGTGGGTCGGATAAGCCTTGAGCAGGGTCTCAACGATCGCTTGTTCCGCCGCCTGGTCGACGTCGGTGACGAAATCGTTGTGTTGCTTCTCGGAGACGACGATGCGATCGATATCGAAGGACGCGCGGTTGATGACGGTGGCGGCGCGGCGGGCGGCCTTGATGGCCGTGTTGAGCATTGGGTGCATGGAGGCTTTTCCGTGAAAAACGCGAACGCCCACTCACGCACCTTGGGGCGTCGTGAACGATCAGCTATTGAAGAGTGATTAAAGAGCAGGGCAGTGCCGAAACGGCTACAATCGCGGGCTTGTTCCCGTTATCACAAAAAACCGTCCGCACTGCGCGATGGTCGCTATTGTAAATGAACCCGACCCAAACCGACACTTCTCTTTTCAATCGCCTTCGCTTCGTCCTGGTCGAGACCAGCCGCGCCGGCAACGTCGGCTCGGTGGCGCGCGCCATGAAGACGATGGGGTTCAGCGACCTGGTGCTGGTCGCCCCCAAGTGCGAGAACCCGCTGACCGACCCGGAAGCGGTGGCCTTCGCCAGCGGCGCCATCGACGTCCTGGGCCGGGCGCGCATCGTCGCCGACGTCCAGCAGGCGCTGGACGGCTGCAACTTCGCCGCCGCCGTCTCGGCCCGCCTGCGTGAATTCTCGCCGCCGGTCTGGGCCCCGCGCGCCTTCGCCGCCCACGCGGGCAGCCAGCCGGACCTGCGCCCGGCCATCGTGTTCGGCAACGAGCGGGTCGGTCTGCCGAACGGGATCGTCGAAGGCTGCAACGTCCTGATCAACATCCCGGCCAATCCCGATTACTCGTCGCTCAACCTGTCGCAGGCCGCCCAGGTGCTGGCCTATGAAGCGCGGCTGGCCGCGGTGGGCGACGGCGTCGAGGCGCGCGGCGTGGGCTTTCATGGCGAGAGCGCCAGCGTCACGCAGGTGGACGGCATGTACGCGCACCTGGAACAGGCCCTGGTGGCGATCGACTTCCTCGACGCCGACAACCCGAAGAAACTGATGCCGCGCCTGAAGCGCCTGTTCGCGCGCACCGGCCTCGAGACCGAAGAAGTCAACATCCTGCGCGGTATCGCCAGCGCGATCCTGAAGGCTAGGCCGCCTCGCTGAGCCGTATCGTCCCGGTCCCCGTCCGGCGCATGTCGTACACTAGGGCCATGGCGAATCTCCCCCGCACCTCTCGCAGGACCTTCCTGGCCGTGGGTGGCCTGGCCGCGCTGGCGCTGGGCGCCGGCGGCGCCTGGTACCGCGCCACGCACACACCGGCAGCGCACCGCTTCGCCCTCGACGGCGAGGCGCGCGCCGCGCTGCACGCGATCGCGCCGGCCATCCTCGACGGCGCGCTGGCCCACGATCCCGGCCGCCGCGCGCAGCAGCTGACGCGCGCCATCGACGCCGTCGAAGCCGCCATCCGCGGCCTGCCGCAAGCCACGCAAGAAGAAGTGCAGGATTTGTTCGGCTTGCTGGCCCTGCGCCCGGCGCGGCGCCTGCTCACCGGCGTGCCGACCGGCTGGGAGAGCGCCGACATTGCCCATGTCAGCGCCTTCCTGCAAGACTGGCGCGTGCACCGCCTTGGCATGATGCGCAGCGCCTACGGCGCGCTGCACGACCTGGTGCTGGGCGCCTGGTACGCCCAGCCGGCCAGCTGGGACGCCATCGGCTATCCCGGTCCGCCAGGGGTGCCGGCATGACGGCGCGCATTCCCGACCCGATCGAGGCTGGCGTCAAGCGCGGCTGGCGCACGCTCGACGCCTCGACGCTCGAGCACGACCGCACGCTGGAAGCCGACGTGGTCATCGTCGGCAGCGGCGCCGGCGGCGCCATCAGCGCCGAGATCCTGGCCAGATCGGGCCTGTCGGTGATCGTGGTGGAAGAGGGGCCCCTCAAATCCTCGCGCGATTTCCGGATGCGCGAAGCCGACGCCTATCCCGACCTGTACCAGGAATCGGCTGCGCGCAAGACGGCCGACAAGGCCATCAACATCCTGCAGGGCCGCGCCGTCGGCGGCTCGACCACGGTCAACTGGACCTCGAGCTTTCGCACGCCCGAACCGACCCTGGCCTGGTGGCGCCGCCACTACGCCCTGGACCACGCCACGCCGGACGAGCTGGCGCCATGGTTCGCCATGGCCGAGCGCCGCACCGGCGTGGTCGACTGGCTGGTCGGTCCGAACGAGAACAACGACATCCTGCGCCGCGGCGCGGCAAAGCTCGGGATTGCGAGCGCCGCCATCCGCCGCAACGTGCAGGGCTGCTGGAACCTGGGCTACTGCGGCATGGGCTGTCCGACCAATGCCAAGCAGTCGATGCTGGTCACCAGCATCCCGGCGGCGCTCGACCACGGCGCCACCCTGGTCACGCGCGCCCGCGCCGAGCGCCTGCGCCTGCGCGGCGAGCAGGCCGAGGAACTGGTCTGCGCCGCGCTCGGCGCGGACGGCGTGCTGCCGAACGGGCGCCAGCTGCGCCTGCGCGCGCGCCACTTCGTGGTCGCGGGCGGCGCCATCAACACCCCGGCGCTGCTGCTGCGCTCGCAGGCGCCCGATCCCAGCGGCCAGCTGGGCAAGCGCACCTTCCTGCACCCGACCTTGATCTCGGCCGCCTTCCACGAGAAGCGGGTCGAGGGCTGGGCCGGGGCGCCGCAGAGCGTGTACTCCGACCACTTCCTGTCGCAGGGCCCGATCGACGGCCCGATCGGCTACAAGCTCGAGACGCCGCCGTTGCACCCGCTGCTGGTGGCCACCATGATGAGCGGTTTCGGCGAGCAGCACGCGGCGACGATGCGCGACTTCGCCCACCTGGGAGGCATGCTGGCGCTGCTGCGCGACGGCTTCCATGACGAGTCGCCGGGCGGCGTGGTGCGCCTGCGCGCGGACGGCAGCGGCGAGCTCGATTACGGCTTGAACGACTACCTGTGGGATGGCGCGCGCCGCGCGCTGTTGTCGATGGCCGAGATCCAGTTCGCGGCCGGCGCCCGCGCCGTGCAGCCGGCGCACGAGAAGGCCCAGCGCTACCGTTCCTGGGCCGAGGCGCGGCGCGAGATCGCGGCCCTGCCGCAGCGCGCCCACGTCACGCGCGTGGTCTCGGCCCATGCGATGGGCGGCTGCGCCATGAGCGGCGACGAGCGCCGCGGCGCGGTCGATCCCGCCGGCCGTTACCGTGGATTGACGAACGTGTCGGTGCACGACGGCTCGCTGTTCCCGACCTCGCTCGGCGCCAATCCGCAACTGACCATCTACGCCATCACGGCGCGCCTGGCGAGCGGCCTGGCGGCCAGCCTGACGGGCCGCCCGGCGGCGGCGCTGGCATGAGCTCGCGCACCCTGCTGCGGCTGATCCTGCTGGCGCAGGCGCTGGCGGCGCTCGCCATCGGCGCGGCCGGCATGCGTTGGCTCGGGCTTGGCGGCTGGCAGGCCGCCGCGCTGGGGCTGGGCAGCGTGGCGCTGGTGCGCCTGCTGATCAATGCCAACAACTTCCTGCTGGCGGCGCGCGCCGCCAGCCCGACGCCGCCCGCGTTCAGGGTCGCGCCGGGCGCCGCCTTGCGCATGTTTTGGGAAGAGTTCAGCACCAGCATGCTGATGACCTCCTGGCACATGCCGCGCGCGCGGGCGTACACCCGCATCCATCCCGGCGGTGCGGCGCCGCCGGTGCTGCTGGTGCACGGCTACGGCTGCAACAGCGGCTACTGGGACCATCTGGCGCCGCTGCTGGATGCGGCGCGCATCAGCCACACCACGCTCGACCTGGAGCCGCTGACCGGCGACATCGACGGCTATGCCGCGCGCATCGAAGAGGCGGCGCAGCGGCTGTGCGCGCAGGCCGGCGCGGCGCAACTGGTCGTGGTCGCGCACAGCATGGGCGGGCTGGCGGCGCGCGCCTGGATGCGCACCCATGGCGCGCAGCGGGTGGCGCGCCTGGTCACGATCGGCACGCCGCACCACGGCACCTGCCTGGCCGCCTTTGGCCTGGGCATCAATGCGGGCCAGATGCGGCGCATGGGCGTGGCCGGGCCCGAATGCGCGTGGCTCGCCGCGCTCGCGGCTGGCGAAGCGCCCGAGGTGCGCGCGCGGATCGTCTCGATCTACAGCCACCACGACAACATCATCGCGCCGCAGGCCTCGAGCGAACTGCCGGGCGCGCGCAACCTGGCGCTGGGTGGCGTGGGCCACGTGGCGCTCGGCCGCAACCCGCGCGTGCTGGCCATGGTCATGCGCGAAATCGAGGCCTTGCGCAGCGACCGCGTGGCGCCTGCCGCGACGCACCATCGGCATGGCATCCCTTAGCTGGCTCACGACTGGCTCACGGCGTCGTCGCCGCGTGGTAAAGTGATCGCAACATCGCATTCCCGGAGCGCCATCGTGGCCCGTATCCTCATCATCGAAGACAACCCAGCGAATATCGAGCTGATGTCGTTCCTGCTCGGCGCCTATGGACACACGCCGCTTTCCGCCGCCGACGGCCCGCGTGGCGTGGCCGCCGCGCGCAGCGAGCGCCCCGACCTGATCGCCTGCGATGTCAACCTGCCCGGCATGGATGGCTTCGCCGTGCTCGCCGCGCTCAAGACCGAGCCTTCGCTGTCCGGCGTGCCGATCCTGGCCGTGACCGCGCTGGCGATGGCGGGCGACCGCGAAAAGGTGCTGGCCGCCGGCTTCGACGGCTACATCAGCAAGCCGATCGAACCGGAGAGCTTCGTCGCCGAGCTCGAAGCCTTCCTGGCTGCCGCGCCGGCCGCCGCGAGCGCGCCCGCATTGCAGCCCGCATCGCAGCCCACATCGCAGCCCACATCGCAGCCCGCGGCGGCGGCCCAGTCCGCGCCCGCGCCCAAGCCCGGCGCCGCGCCGGCGGAGCGCACGCTGCTGCTGGTCGACGACGACCGCTTCATGCTGGGCGTGCTGAACGACATGCTGGCCGGCCAGCCCTACCGCGTGCTGAGCGCCTGTTCGGGCGAAGAAGCGCTCGAGGTGCTCGACCACGAAGCGGTCGAGGTGATCCTGTGCGACCAGGCCATGCCCGGCATGCGCGGCACCGAAGTGCTGGCGCGCGCCGCCGAGCGTTATCCCAAGACCGTGCGCCTGATGCTGTCCGGCCAGCCCGACCTCACCGAGATCGAGGCGGCGATCGCCAGCGGCGTGGCCGACGACCACTACGTCAAGCCGCTGGGCGCGCGCACCCTGCGCGAACGGATCGACGAGGCCTTCCGCCTGCAGAGCCAGCGCGGCGCCGCCTGAACGGGGCGAGGCGATCGGGCCGATCGAAAGATTCATCGAACGACCGTTCGATGTTATCCTTGCGGGAATGCACTATTAACTCCGGCCTACATGCAACAAAAAGCCCCGCGCCGCACCCGTGAACGCATCCTCGAGCTCTCGCTCAAGCTGTTCAACGAGTTCGGCGAGCCCAATATCACGACGACCGTCATTGCCGAGGAGATGAATATCTCGCCCGGCAATCTGTATTACCATTTCCGCAACAAGGACGACATCGTCAATTCGATCTTCGTCCAGTTCGAAGCGGAGATCGAGCGCGTGCTCGCGGTGCCGGCCGGGCGTCGCTCGAACATGGAAGACGTGTGGCTGTACCTGCACCATATGTTCAAGCTGATCTGGCGCTACCGCTTCTTCTACCGCGACCTGAACGACCTGCTGTCGCGCAACCGCAAGCTCGAACTGCACTTCAAGGCCATCCACGCCCACAAGATCAAGGTCGCGCGCCAGCTGTGCGAAGACCTGCGCAGCGAAGGCTCGCTCGAGGCGTCCGACCAGCAGATCGGCGCGATGGCGACCAATATGGTGGTGGTGGCGACCTACTGGCTGTCGTTCGAGTACGTGCGCAATCCGCGCAAGTACAGCGAGCAGCAGGCGATCGCCGACGCGCTGGCGCGCGGCTGCTACCAGGTGCTGTCGATGGTCGGCCCCTACCTGCGCGGCGAGACCCGGGTGCTGTTCGAAAAGCTGTCCGACGACTATCTCCAAAAACTGTCGGCCGACGCCAAGCCGGGCGCCGACTTCTTCTGAGACTGACACGATGAAAACCCTGGCCGTGTATTGCGGCGCCGCGCATGGCGCCAACCCAATTTACGCCGACGCCGCGCGCGCCCTCGCGCGCGCCATGGTCGAGCACAATATCGCCCTGGTCTACGGCGGCGGCAAGGTCGGCCTGATGGGCGTGATCGCCGACGAGGTGCTGCGCCTGGGCGGCGAAGCCACCGGCGTGATCCCGCGCGCGCTGGTCGAGCGCGAGGTCGGCCACGCCGGCCTGACCCGCCTGTTCGTGGTCAAGGACATGCACGAGCGCAAGGCGATGATGTCGGACCTGTCGGAAGGCTTCATCGCCATGCCGGGCGGGATGGGCACCCTGGAAGAGCTGTTCGAGATGGTGACCTGGGCCCAGCTGGGCATCCATGCCAAGCCGATCGGCCTGCTGAACGTGAACGGCTTCTACGACGGCCTGCGCGCCTTCGTGCGCCACCAGGTGCAAGAAGGCTTCGTGCGGCCCGAGCACGAGGGCCTGATGGTGGCCGAGAGCGATCCCGATGAGCTGATCCGGCGCCTGCGCGCGGCGGCGCCGGCGCCCGCCGTTCAGGCGGCGGTCGAGGCCGACGCCGAGGCCAGGGGATTGCGCGGGTAGGCGCCGTAGCCGGCCAGTTCGCTCAGGAAGCCGCGCTCGAGATAGCCGGGAATCTTGTCGTACTCGGCCAGCACGCGGGCGCGGAACTCGGGGTGTTCATGCCAGCGCTCTGCCTCGACGCCGAAATGATTGACCGGGCAGCCCGACAGCGCCAGGCCAGGCCAATGGCGCTCCAGCGTCATCAGGTAGCGCCGCATGGCGCAAGCCTTGCCGATCGCCAGCACGCTGCGCACGCTCGCCAGGTCCAGCTGCGCGGCCAGCGCGGCGCGGCCGAGGAGCACGTTCTGTCCCGTATTGGTGGCGGCCGTTTCCAGCACCAGGGCCGCCCGTGGCATCCCCAGTTCGACCAGGCGCGCGCCGATCACCTCGGCCTCTGGCCGGGCGTCGCCGCGCGTGACGCCGCCCGACACCAGCAGCACGCGGAACATGCCGCGCTGCCACAGGTCGTGGGCGGCGAGGCAGAATTCTTCCACGCCATGGCGGGTGCCGAACAGGAAGCCGACGTCGCAGGCGCGCAGCGGCAGCTCGGGCATGACGTAGGCGGCGATGGCGGACAGGTCGGGGTGCATGCCCCGATTCTACCCCGACTTCAGCCCGTCCTTTGCGCGCAATTCAGGCCGCCTCGATCCGGTCGCGTCCCGCGGCCTTGGCCCGGTACAGCGCCTTGTCGGCGCGGCTGATCGCGTCGGTGAACGGCTCGCCGGCGCGCCGCTCGGCCAGGCCCGCCGAAAAACTGATGCGGCGCGCCGGATCGAGCCCATCGACCTGCAGCGCGTGCACGTGGTCGGCCATGCGCTCGAGCACCTGGCGCGCGTCGTGCGGCGCGGCGTCCGGCAGCAACAGCAGGAATTCCTCACCGCCCCAGCGCGCCAGCGTGTCGTTCGCGCGCAGCGCGCTGCGCGCGGCGCTGGCGAACTCGCGCAGCACGGCGTCGCCCAGCGCGTGGCCGTGGCGGTCGTTGACCTGCTTGAAGAAATCGATGTCGAGCAGGGCCACGCAGCTGCGCGCGCCGGGCGGCTGGCGCCGTTCCTCGGCGCTCAGGAGTTCGTTCATGTGGCGGCGGTTGGCCAGGGCGGTCAGCTCGTCGATCGTGGCCAGGGTGCGGATGGTTTCCAGGGCTTTTTCGAGTTCCTGCTTCTTGCGCTTCATGCGCCGGCGCAGCTTGGTCATCTCGCTCGACAGCAGGGCGGTGGACAGCAGCGCCGCCGCCAGGTAGCCGAAGCTCATCGCTTCCACCGCGGGCGGATGGCGCAGCGGGTCGGCGGCCTGCAGCCACCACATGACGGCGCCCATGCCGGCCAGCGCGACGGCGGACAGGAACATGGTCTGGCGCGGGCGCAGGGCGATGGCGCAGAAGGCGATGATCACCACCGTCATGCACAGCAGCGCGGCGCGCATCGGGCCCGCGATCGCATACGAGCCCATGCCGCAGCCGATCGCGAACAGCGACTGCAGCATCGCCAGCATCCCGGGCGCCAGGCGCAGCGCCGCGCTGAAGCGGATCAGCGCATAGAAGACCAGCGTGCCGCCGGCGGCGGCGCTGGCCAGCGCCAGGGCCGGCGCCTGCGGCGTGTGGCCGGCCGCCACCTGGCAGGCCAGCAGCAGGATCCCGGCCAGGTACAGCAAGCTGGTGGCGATCCAGTAGTTGAGCATGCGCCGCAGCGTGGGCTCGGCCCCGAGCAGGACGCTGGTGGTGTCGCGCACCGGCTTCATGGCGCGCTCCCGTGGCCGTCGGCCAGCAGGCGCGCCAGCGCTGGCGCGGGCAGCGGGCGGCTGAACAGATAGCCCTGCATCTCGTCGCAGTCGTTGGCGCGCAGGAAGTCGCGCTGCTGCTCGGTCTCGACGCCCTCGGCGATCACGCGCAGGTTCAGTTTGTGGCCGAGCGAGATCACGGCCAGCGCGATCGCCTGGTCGTCGGCGCGCTCGGCCAGGTCGGCCACGAACGACTTGTCGATCTTGAGGCGGCTGATCGGGAACGATTTCAGCGCCGACAGGCTCGAGTAACCGGTGCCGAAATCGTCGATCGAGAGCGACACGCCCATGGCCTTCAGCTCGCGCATCTTGTCCACCGAGCGGCCCAGGTCGCGCATGATCAGGCTTTCGGTCACCTCGACCTCGAGGCCTTCGGGCGGCAGGCCGCTCGCGCGCAGGGCGTCGGCGATGCGCTCGACCAGGCGCTTGTCCTCGAACTGGCGCGCCGAGACGTTGACCGACATGCTGACCGGCGGCAGGCCGGCGGCGCGCCAGGCGACGCTCTGGGCGCAGGCGGTGCGCAGCACCCATTCGCCGATCGGGACGATCAGGCCGCTCTCTTCGGCCAGGCCGATGAAGCGCTCGGGCGAGACCTGGCCCTGTTCCGGATGGCGCCAGCGGATCAGCGCCTCGACGCCGAACAGGCGTCCCGTGCGCAGGTCGACCTTGGGCTGGTACAGCAGCTCGAACTGGCAGGGGCCGGCGTGATCGTCGGCGCAGGTGTCGAGCGCGTCGCGCAAGCCTTCCAGCAGCACCAGCTTCTCGTCGATGCTGGCGTTCATCTCGCTGGCGTAGAACTGGACGTTGTCGTTGCCCAGCTCCTTGGCGCGGTACATGGCGACGTCGGCGTGCATCATGAGGGCGTTGGCGTCGGCGCCGTCGCGCGGATAGAAGGTCACGCCGATGCTGCAGCTGACCTGCACTTCCTGGCCCTCGACCAGCACCGGCTCGGTGACCGCCTGGCGCACCCGTTCCAGCAGCGGCGCGATGGACGCCGGCTCGCCCGCCAGGGCCGGCAGCAGGATCACGAACTCGTCGCCGCCGAAGCGCGCCAGCGTGTCGCCCGCGCCCAGGCAGCGCGCCATGCGCGCGCCGACCACCTTCAGCAGGGCGTCGCCGGCGTTGTGGCCGAGGGCGTCGTTGACCAGCTTGAAGCCGTCGAGGTCGATGAAGGCCAGGCCCACCGCGCCGCCGTCGCTGGCGGCGGCGCCGATCGCCTGGTCCAGGCGCTCGCGCAGCAGGCTGCGGTTGGGCAGGCCGGTCAGGTCGTCATGGTGGGCCAGGTGGCGGATGCGTCCCTCGGCCAGCTTGCGTTCGGTGATGTCGCGCACGATCACCACCACGCCGCCCTCGACCGCGACCGCCTGGCGGTACAGCCAGCGCTCTCCTTGCGGCAGCGCGCGCGCCAGCCATTCGGTTTCGTGCGTGACGCCGCTCAGCGCCACCGCGGCCAGGTCGACGAAGATGCCGGCGCTGAAGGCCCCGGGCAGCATCACCGACATGCGCTGGCCGGCGAGTTGCTCCTTGCCGAGGCCGGTGAGCTGCTCGGCGCGGCTGTTGGTGGTGACGATGGTGAAGTCGGCCACGCGTCCGCGCGGATCCATGATGCTGCGCAGGACGAAGAAGGCGTCCGGGCTGGCCTCGGACGCGGCGGCATAGGTTTCGTGGGCCTGGCGCTCGCGCCGGCGCGCCTTGGCCAGCTGCCAGGACCAGGCGCTGACCAGGATCACCACGGCCACCAGCAGGGCGCTGCCGGCGCCGGCGCCCAGCAGCCAGGCGCGCCGCTGCTGGCGAAAGCGCGCCATCTGTTCGCTTTCCGACAGGCCGGCCACCGCCAGCAGCGGAAAGCCGCCCAGCGGCCGGCTGCTGGTGTAGCGCGTCTCGCCATCGATGCGGCTGGCGCGCAGGCCGACCATGTCGGTGGGGCCGTGAGAATAGGACTGGCCCCAGGAGACCTGTTCGCCGACGCGCAGCGCGCGCACCACGCCATCGTTGCCGACCAGGCCGAGCAGGCCGCGTTCGCCCTGGCGCGAGCGTTCGTACGAGCTGGTGAAATAGGCCGGGTCGACCGCGACCACGGCCACGCCGGCGAAGCGGCCGGCGGCGTCGTCGATGCGGCGCGTGAAATGCAGGTGCGGCTCGGCGGCGCCGGGATGGGTGATGGCCTGGCTCACATAGGGCTGGTCGTGCCGGTTGTGGCGGTGGAATTCGAAGTAGCTGGCGCCGGCCAGGTCGTGCGGTCCGACGACCGGATTGCTGGCCACCACGCGCCCGTGGCTGTCGGTGATCTCGACCTGGAACACCAGGCCGGGCGGCAGCAGGCCCTTGGCCGCCAGCGCCGGCAGCGCGCCGGCCGGGCCGTTCTGCTCGACCGCGTATTTCAGCACGCGCAGGGTCTGGTCGATATTGCTCAGGCTGCGCGCCATCTGCGCCTCGTAGGTGTCGAGCAGCTCGTGGGTGGCGTCGCGCGCGGCGGCGGCGGCGGCGCGGCGCTCGGCCTCGATCACGTGCAGGGTGCCGAACCACATGGCGCCGAGCAGGCACAGGGCGAACAGCGGCAGCGAGATGTGGGTCTCGAGCGCGAGGGCGAGCCAGCGCGCGGGCGCGCCGCGCCGCGCCTGCGCGCGCGGAGCGGCAGATGCAGCCGGCGCGGCCGGCGTGGTGGAGGCGAGCGTGTTCATCGCAACCTCACGGCAGCACCAGCACGGCGCGCACCGAGGCGTCGAGCGCATCGCGCCCGATATAGCCGATCATCGCCGGATTCTCGGCCACCAGGCGGCGCACGCCGGCGTCGCCGGTGGCTTCGCGCGGGGGCTGGCCGCGGCCGGTGAACACCATCTTCGACCAGTGCGCCTTGAGCAGGGCCGGCGTCTTGCCGGTGAGTTCGCGGTAGAAGCTGTCGCGCTGCGACGCGCCCAGCTGCTGGTCGACGGCGACCGCCTGGGTGCCGTCCGGGAAGCGGCTGGCATGGCCGAGGAAGATCGCGGCCACCTGGTCGGCATTGATGGCCGCCACCTGGCTGCGGCTGGAGACCACCACGACCAGTTCGGCCGACGCGTTGGCGCAGGCCAGGCCGAGGACGAGGCCGAGGGTGGCGGGCAGGCGCCGCCAGGACGGCAGGGAGCGGGAAAGCGCGCGCATCAGAACACGAAGTCCATGGCCACGCTGCCGACGTGCAGCGCGCGGTCGGGACGCAGGTCGGGCTGGTTGTTGATCAGGGTGCCGCGCGAGCCTTCGCGCGGACGCACCCGGTCGAGCTGCAGCTTGAGCGCGATATTGGTCGCCGCATCCCAGCGCAGGCCGGCGCTCCAGGTGGACTGCACCGGGATCGTCGCCAGGAAGCCGTTCAGGCCGGCGTTGATCTGGTCGGCTGCGGCGGCCAGTGAAGGCGGCAGGCCATCCAGCGGCAGGCCGGGGTCGCGGGTCGGGACGTCGGCGCGCACCTGGGCGTAACCGGCGTAGGGCGTCAGCGTCCCGCGGCGCAGGCCCGCGCCGACATACATCGAGGTGCCGCCGCCCAGCAGCGAATCGGTGCGGGTGCGCCCGCACTCGGCCGTCACGAACCAGGCGCCCGGATCGACGCTCATGCCGATGCTGACCATGGAGACGCGCTTGTTCCTGATCTCGTAGCGGTCGGCCAGCGCGTCGCCGGCCGGCCCGAAGCCGCGCAGCACCGCGAACAGGTCTTCTCCGATGGCGGTGTTCAGGCGCCCGCTGGCGGCCGACAGGCGCGCGCTGAGGGCGCCGCGTTCGATGCTGTGCGACAGGCCGACGATGTCCTCGGCCTTGATGCGCAGCCCATTGCGCAGGTCATGGCCGGTGCGGCCGGCGAATACCTGGGTGGCGTGCAGCACCGGGCCGGTGCTCCAGCGCCAGGTGGCGTCGAGGCCGTCGCTGCTGGAGATCGGCAGGGAGCCGTAGACTTCGACCGGGGTGCGCACCCAGGGGATCGTGTAGCCGACCTTGCGCGACTCGGCGCCGAGGAAGACGGGCAGGGCGATGCGGCCGGCGCGCACGGCCAGGTCGGGCGTGAGCTGGTATTTCACATTCGCCCATTCGAGCTGGGGCGTATAGCTGCCGTCCAGCCGCTGCTCGCTGATCACCTGCAGCACGCCCGACCAGGCGCCACGATTGACGTCGAGCTGGGCGCCGAGGCGGCTGTCGACGTCCGGACTCCAGGCCCGCGTATGACCGGCGCCATGGGCGCGCAGCACCGAGGCGGTGAAGTCGGCGCTGCGCGAGTTTGAATACACCGCGCCCAGCGTGCCGAAGCCGGACAGCCTCCATACGGGCGCGGCCGGCTCGCCCGGCGCGTCGGCGCCGCAGGCAGGGGAGGACAGGAAAGCGAGCGCGCACGTAGCGAACGCGGCGGACAGGCGCTTGGTATGTTGCTGAACCATGTGATATGAGTGACCGGAGGCGGGGGAAGGCCTCGGGATGCGGCATTTCCGAGTGTGATGACTGTATCGGAGCCGGTTCGCGAAGTCGAGTGACCGGCGGTTAGAAATGTGCTTGGACGAAACGTTCGTTGTTGCAAGGCAACGATGGCGATCGGCTGCGTTCGCTGGGGTCATCAGGAATGCATGCTGTCTAAAAACGAGCTACGATGACAGGATGGCATGTCGCCACGCTTTCCTGAAGGTTGGTATGAAACGTCTATCGATCATCCTCGCAACCCTGGTCGTGACCGCATCCGCGGCGACACCGGCGCTGGCCGCGGACGAGGCGTTCTGCACCTCGATGTGCGCCTCCGAGCAGCGCGAATGCCGCGCCAGCGCCCAGGCGTTGCCGCTGGAGCAGCGGCTGACCGGGTCGACTGCGGACTACCGCAACCCGTTGGCGCGCACCGCTCAGGGCGCGGTGCCGGGCCAGGCGACCCGCGCGCTCGATGCCGCCGGCGACAACGGGCGCCGGATGGCGCGCCTTGGCGCCTGCGACACGGCGCTCCAGCGCTGCACGCGCAGTTGCGCCGCGCAGCCGGATGGCGCGCAGAGGTCGCCGCTGCGGCAGCCGCCGGTGTCGCCAGCGCAGTCGAGCTAGTCGCCGCTCCACAAGCGCTCGCCGGACAGGTCGAGCCAGGTCAGGTACAGGCGCACGTCGAACTCGAGCTGGTGGTAGTCCGGCTCCATCCAGCAGCACAATTTGTAGAACGCCTTGTCGTGTTCTTTTTCTTTCAGGTGCGCCAGTTCGTGCACGGCGATCATGCGCAGGAAAGGCAGCGGCGCGTCGCGGAACAGGCTGGCGATGCGGATCTCGTGCTTGGCCTTCAGGCGCGAACCCTGGACCCGCGAAATGGCGGTGTGCAGGCCCAGCGCGTGCTGGATCACCTGGATCTTGCTGTCGAAAGCGACTTTCGAGACCGGCGCGGCCTGGCGCAGGTAATCGTCCTTGAGATCTTGCACATAGTCGTACAGGGCGCGGTCGGTGCGGATGCCGTGCGGCTCGGGATAGCGCCTGCGCAAGGTGTCGCCAAGGCGGTTCTGTTCGATCAGCCCGCTGACCTGGGCTTGCAGGGTGTCCGGGTAGGCGGTCAGGTATTTCAGGGTAGGCATAAGCCCGGCAATGTACCACAGGGGCAGGCCCGTCGCTTGGGCCGCGCCGGGACCGCCCCGTAGTCGACTGCCAGCCGCGCTAGCTTTCTTCTCCCTGGCGATTGCCCTTTTGCGACGCGGCAGCCGCGGCCGCCGCGGCGGCCGCCGCGCGCTGGGCCGATTGCCGGCTTTCGCCGCCCTTGCGGCCGATGTCGGCCATATGGGCCCGGTTGCGGCTCACGGCCTCGCCGCCCTTCTGGCCGGCGCGGCGCGCTTCTTCGGAATCGAATTCGTGCGCCGTGCCTTTCTGGTGGGCCGCCTGGCCCCCCTTGCTGGCGATCTCGCGCTGCTGGTTCTGGTCCATCGCCGCGAAGCCGCGCTTGGCGGGCGGCCCGCTCTTCTGGGCACTGCCCTGACTGCTGCTGCTCTTTCCTCCGTTCTCCTTGCTGGTCGCCATGTCGATCTCCTTGTGCCCGTGGGGCTGTCAGTTGTAGAGGCCGTACGTTATGCATGAACGCACTTGGAGCCATCTCAGGCTGCGCTCGTGCGTTTAGAGAAACGTGGTGAGCGTTAGTTCCGCCCCGTCGCCATACGGCGTGCCGGCCCGCTCAGGCGGCGCGTTTCGCGGGCGCCGGGGCCAGCGCGGCCGCGTGGCCGAGGCCGGTCTGGGCCTCGGCCATCACGCCCATCAGGCCCTGCTGCCACGCGCGCACGTGTTCGCCCAGCGGCTGCCAGCCGCGCATCGCGGTGGGGGCGAGTTGCAGGGGATCGGTGCAGGCGGCGAGCTGGCGGCCGGTGTCGAGCGCGGTCTCGACGAAGTGGCGCGCCATCTGCAGGTTCAGGTCGGTCAGGCGCGCCAGCATTTCATGGCTGCGCTGCGACAGCGTGGCCAGCAGGCTTGCCTGCGCGCCCAGCTGCGCGGCCAGTTGCGTATTCAGCGGCGTGCCCGCCTGCGTGCCGAACTGGTCCTGCAGCGCCGGGTTGGCGAAGAAACTTTCGAAAGGTGACAGCATGGCCGGCTCCATGGAGGAAGGGCTGAGCGCCCGGACCTGTACGACCATGAAACCGGCAACAAAGTTCGAAGCTAGGCGTCCGCCACTTTCAGCACCAGCTTGCCGAGGTTGCGGCCTTCGAACAGCATCAGGAGCGCTTGCGGGAACTGCTCGAAGCCATCGACCACGTGTTCATGGCTCTGGATCGCGCCCGTCTTGAGCCATTCGCCGAGCTGGGCCACGGCCTCGGGATAGCGCGCCGCGTAGTCGAACACGATCATGCCTTCCATGCGCGCGCGGTTGACCAGCAGCGCCAGGTAGTTGGCCGGACCCTTGACCGGCTCCGTCACGTTGTACTGCGAGATCGCGCCGCAGATCACGATGCGCGCCTTCATGTTGATGCGGGTGAGGACGGTGTCGAGGATGTCGCCGCCGACATTGTCGAAATAGACGTCGACGCCCTGCGGGCAATGCTGCTTGAGCGCGGCGCCGACCTGGCCGGCCTTGTAGTCGATGCAGGCGTCGAAGCCGAGGCGGTCGACGACGAAGGCGCATTTATCAAACCCGCCGGCGATGCCGACCACGCGGCAGCCCATCTGCTTCGCAACCTGGCCCACGGTCATGCCGACCGCGCCGGCCGCGCCCGACACCACCACCGTCTCGCCGGCCTTGGCCTGGCCGACTTCGCGCAGGCCGAAGTACGCCGTCATGCCGGGCATGCCCAGCAGGTTCAGCCAGGCCGTCAGGGGTCCCACGTGCGGATCGATCCTGGCCAGGTTGGCGGTCTTGTCGTCGGCCGGGCCGGACCAGTAGCGCTGCACGCCGGTACCGCCCATCACGTAATCGCCCACCTTGAAGCGGGCCGAGCGCGATGCTACCACCACGCCGACGCCGCCGGCGCGCATGACTTCGCCGATCGCCACCGGACGGATATACGATTTGCCTTCGTTCATCCAGCCGCGCATGGCGGGGTCGAGCGACAGGTACAGGACCTTGACCACGACCTCGCCTTCGCCCGGGTCAAGCACGGCCTGTTCGTGGAACTGCCAGTCTTCGCGCCTGGGCAGCCCGACCGGGCGGGCGGCGAGCAGGAACTGCTGGTTCGGAGGGAAAGCATTGGTCATCGCGGTCTGCTATCGAAAAGGTGCACACAAGTGTACACCGTTCTCTTCCTGCCCCGAGCCGTCCTGTTGACCGTACTCGTACCTGACAGGCGTGACTTTCCCGCCTGCCGCCGGAACCAATCCAGCGGCAGTGCCATACGTTGCCGCATGACTCGCCTCGGGTAGCGCCGTTCTCGCCACAAGGGCGCCGGTGGCGAGCCGTTGCAGATTGATTGCGGCGTTCACGTCACGGTCGTGACGGGCGCCGCAGATGCAAGTCCAGTGACGCTCACCGAGTTTCAACCCGGTGTAGTGCGCGCCGCATATCGAGCACAATTTGCTGGACGGATACCAGCGATCCGCCAGCACCAATAACGTGTTGTAGCGTTGTGCCTTGTACTGGAGCTGACGCCGGATCTCGTAAAACCCAACGTCGGCGATCGCACGCGCCAGCCGATGGTTGGCCAGCATGCCGCTCACGTTCAAGTCCTCGATCGCTATCGCTTGGTTTTCGCGGCACAGTCGAGTCGTGAGCTTATGGATGAAATCGGTGCGTACGTGGGTGATGTGCGCATGCAGGCGCGCCAGTGCATGGGCATCTTTTTTTCGGTTGCGCGACACCGGCAGGCGCACACCTTTCGGGATCGTGCCCGTGATCCCGGCACTGGCCTTCTCAGCCTTCAGCTTGCGCGCGTGGCGGCGCGAGCGGATGCGCAGGCGCCGCTGGCTTGCGCGTAGCGGCCGTGGGGCCGCTATCTTCTCGCCGTTGGACAGAACGGCCGCGGCGCTCACGCCAAGATCGACCCCAACCACGCCATCGCCCTGGCGCTGCAAGCGGACCAGTTGTTCCGGTAGTTTGACCTGCACGGCCAGATACCAATGGTCGGCTTCGCGTGATACGCAGGCGCCCATGATCTTGCCGGGGAGCCGCAGAACCTCGGCCAGCAAAACCTCGCCGATTTTTGGCAGCACGGCGCACTTGCCCTCAAAACGAATCTTGTCGTTGGCAATATAAAACGAATCCCGGCAGCGGCCTTTTCGTTTAAACGTCGGTGGATAGGCTTTCTTGCCGGCTTGCTGTTGCTCGACGTAGCGACGCCAAGCTCGCTGAAGATGCGCGAAAGGCTGTGCATGCGCATCGCGGTGGATTGTTCGCAACCACGGTTTGCTTTCGGCATCGAGCCAGTCCGGGTGGGTATACTTGATGCCATTGAACTGCTTCTTGAGTTTCATGGCATCTGGCCGCTGGCCCAGCGCGGTTTGCCGCTGCCACTCGGCCAGCGCCCAGTTCCAGACCTTGCGCGCGGTCCCTGCCGCACGTGCGAAATAGTCGCGCTGCTCGGATGTGGCTTCAAGCCGGATGCGATGTGACAGCAGCATTGCGCGCGTCCTTGTTCAATGCAACATCCAACTGGCGGCGATAGTTGCGTAGTCCGTACAATCGACTTGAGAAGCAATGCACGATGGTCATCATGTCTTGCACTATCTCCTGTTCAGGGGACAAGCGCTCCTGATTCAGTACAAGCAGCTCGCAGCCATGTTCGTGCGCTATGTGCTCAAACCATTCGTACCCGAAGCGCGTCAGGCGATCCCGGTGCGCGAGCACCAGGGTGCGCACCTCGCCTCGCCCGAGCGCGTCGGTCAGGTCCAGCAAGCGGGGACGCTTGAAATTGAGCCCGCCGCCGATCTCTTCGATGAACTCGACGTTCGCCAACCCACGGGCTGTGCAGAATTCTTCCAGAACCCGGCGCTGATTGCGTAAGTCAGGCTTTTGCGTGGCGCTCGACACCCTGCAGTAAGCGATGATCCGGTGTGGAAGCGGGCGTGACTGCAATCCGATCCGCTCAGCGATCTGCGTTTCGCTATAGAGGCGCAGGCCAGTTGGGCTACGCGTCAATGGAGAGAACGTGCCACAGCGATCCCAGCGTTGCAACGTCTTGGGTGTCACGCCAAGCCGGCGCGCCGCCGCTCCGGTCTTTAGCATCATTTCCATGGTGTTCTCTCATGTACGCTTACGTAGATTCAGACACCGGAATTGTGACTAGAGTTCCGCTCCATGTTCAACAAGACGGCCAGTCTAGCCCGGCAGGGAACCCGGCAGTCGCCGCGCATGCGACAATAGCGGGTTTTCATCCTCCAGCACACACAAGCGCACGCAACAATGGCTCTCAAAGCGACCATCTACAAGGCCGACCTGTCGATCGCCGACATGGACCGGAACTACTATCAGGAACACAGCCTGACCATCGCCCGGCATCCGTCCGAAACCGATGAACGCGTGATGATCCGCCTGCTGGCCTTCGCCCTGCACGCCGATCCGGCGCTCGCCTATGGCAAGGATTTGTTCGACGTCGAGGAGCCGGCGCTGTGGCTGAAGGACCTGACCGGCGCCATCCAGACGTGGATCGAGGTCGGCCAGCCGGACGAGAAGCGCCTGCTGAAGGCGGCCGGCCGCGCCGAGAAGGTGGTGGTGTACAGCTATAGCGCGACCAGCAGCATCTGGTTCAAGGGCCTGGCCAACAAGATCGAGCGCGCCAGGAATGTCAGCGTGATCAACATCCCCTCTTCGACGAGCGCGCAACTGGAAAAGATGGCGCAGCGCTCGATGCAGCTGCAGTGCACGATCCAGGACGGCCAGGTGTGGCTGACCGACGGCACGGACACGGTGCAGGTCGAGCGCGAAGTGCTGCGCGGCGCCCTGTAAGCGCCGCTGCCGGATCAGTTCGGGGCGTCGCCCAGTCGGCGCGACTTGCCCGAGCCGGCGACCGAGCTGCGCAGCTGCGGGTCGCCATAGTACTTGACGTCGCCCGAGCCGGCGATCGACATGCTCAGTTCGCGCCGGGCCCAGACCGTCACGTCGCCCGAACCGGCGACGCTGATGCTGGCGCTGTCGGCGGCAACCTTGCCCAGGTCGACATTGCCGGAACCCCCGATCGACACCGACACGTCGCGCGCCTTGCCGCCATTGGCGCGGAAGTCGCCGCTGCCGCCGACGCTGACCGACACTTTTTCGGCGTCGATGCTCGCGACCCGGATCTTGCCCGAGCCGCCCAGGTTCACGCGCAGGGTCTGGGCGCGCAGCGCCTCGGCATCGATGGTGCCCGAGCCGCCCAGAGACAGGCGCTCGATCTGGCGCGCGTTGACGACGATCTTCATCGTGCGCGCGCGCAGGTTCATATTGCGCTTGGTCGGGCGGATGCGCAGCACGCCGTCGTCGACCTCGGTCTCGATCAGGCGCTGCAGGTTGTCGTCGGTCTCGATCGTGATGCCTTCGGTATTGCCCATGCGCAGTTCGAGCTGGGCCGGCAGTTCGAGCGCGATGCCGGTGAAGCGCTCGACCTGGCGCGCCTGGCGCGTCACGCTGCCGCTGCCTTCGACTTTTTCGCCGCCGAAGGGCCAGGCCATGACGGGCGTCGGCGCGGCGACGCAGGCGAGGGTGGCGGCCAGCAGCAGGGCGCGCGCGGCAAAGGAGGGTGTGAAGGCTGGCATGGGTGGACTCCGTGATTCGTTGGTATGGCAGCCATCCTAGCCAGCCGGGCGCATCCGGAAGAGCCGTTTGCGACGAATTGCAGCTTGCCGGGGATGAAATGCATGAACACGCGACGGGGCGTGCCGACGCGCCGGCCCGGAATGCACTAAAATCGTGCGTTTTTTTGCCAGGACGTACGGAGATGAACCTGATTTTATTGGCGGCGGCATTCTGCATCGGCGTCGCGATGTCGGCGCAGGCCGCGGTGAACAGCCAGTTGGCCCACTCGATCGGGACCAATTCGATCATGGCGGCGTTGATCTCATTCAGCTGCGGCACGGTGGCGCTGCTGGTGATGGCGCTGGCCAAGGGCGGCGTGGCAGGCCTGGGGACGACCTTGACGGCCTTGCCGTCCCAGCCGGCCTGGAAATTCCTGGGCGGCTTCATGGGCGCGGCCTTCGTGCTCGGCACTGTGTTCCTGGCGCCGCGCATCGGCCTCTTGACCCTGGTGGTGCTGGTGATCGCCGGTCAGCTGCTCAGTTCGATGGCGATCGACCATTTTGGCCTGATCAATATGGCCAGGCGCGAGGTGTCGCCGGTGCGCTTGACCGGTGCGCTGGTCGTGGCCCTGGGGGTGACGATCACGGTGTTTGGCGACCGCATTGTTGCGAGTTTGTCACGCTGACGATATTTTTACTTTGGTGCAACATTCCAGTTCTATAATGACTGGAAATCGTTTTCTCTCTAACACCAGATGGAATACCACCAGTCCTCGCAGATCCCGACCCTTTCGTACATCGAAAACGAAGACCACCCGGTGTTCGAGACCCTGGTGCAGCAGATCCTGCACCTGCTGAACTCGAAGCTGGTGTTTTCCGACATCATCATCCACCAAAACAGCCCGTTGATGCTGCGCCAGCCGAAAGGCCTGGTGGCGGTGACCGATTCGCCGATCACGAAGGAAGAGCTGGAAGAATTCTTCGACGTGATCGAGCCGAACTGGCCGCAGCGCATCGCCTCGCGCGCCTTCGACCGCTCGATCGACCTGCATACGGCGCGCATACGCGCCAACTGCTTCCGGTTCCAGGGCGGCAAGCGCATCGGCTGCGTGATCCGGCGCTTTCCGAAGGAGCCGATCGCATTGAGCGAGCTGGGCCTGTGGGACGACGAGCGCGAGTTTGCGCGGCTGACCAGCGGGCTGGTGCTGATCATCGGCGACACCTGCCAGGGCAAGTCGACCACCATTGCTTCGCTCCTGGACGAGATCAATCGCCAGCGCTCCGGACACATCATCACCATCGAAGATCCGGTCGAGACCCTGATCCCTCAGCGCAAGTGCATCATCACGCAGCGCGAGGTGGGGGAGGATGGCGACGTCGAGAGCTATTACCTGGGGGCGCTCGATGCGCTGCGCGAGCGGCCGGACGTCATCGTGATCGGAGAAATCCGCGATGCGCAGACGGCGCAGGAGGCGCTGGCGCTGGCCGAGTCGGGGCCGCTGGTGCTGGCGACCCTGCATGCGCGCTCGACCGAGCTCGGGCTGCAAAAGATGTTGCGCCTGCTGGGTAATTCGGAGGCGCAGGCGCAGGCATTGGCGCATGCCTTGCGCGGCATCTTGTGCCAGGCCTTGCTGCCGTCGGTCGAGGGCAATCGCTACTATCTGGCGACCGAATGCCTGACGCCGAGCCCGGCGGTCGTGCGCATGCTGGAGGCGGGGGACCTGGGCGGCATTCGGGCGCAGATGAACAAGGGGATCGATGCCGGGTGCCACACGATGAATGCGTCGCTCGAGGGGCTGTTGGCTGCGCACAAGGTGCGGGTCGAGGATGCGCGCAATGCGACCACCGACCGCGTGGCGTTCGCCGACATGGTCTGATCGACGAGCGGAAATGTCATTCGCGACCACGGGCGCCCGGTGAGATACTCCCGCTTCGTGTCCAGTACCCTGGCCAGCCTCGCGCTGGCGGGGACCGTGCAAGCTTCGCCGTTGGTCAGCTTTTTCCCGCGTGAGAACCTGGGGCAGTTCCTGGCCGAGAAATTTGACCTTGCCACCATTCGAAGCTCATTCGGACCGCGCCGCACTCCCGGATTACGTACGTTCGCCGATTTTGGCATGAGGCCGAGCAAGGCGACGGACGACACGCTTGTGTTCGATACTGCGGGGGATTGGTATTACGAACTGAAAATCCTGTCTCGACGGGATGTCAACAAGGACGGGATCGAGGATCTGGAAGTGTGTTTTATCGATCGCGCCATGAATGGCGGAACCTATCACGCATCGTCAGCGCTGTTGGTCACGCGTTATTCGGCAGAGGGTTATGCGGTGGCCTTGCGCTATCGTGTCGACGACGACGCCTGCCTTGATCAGGCCAGGTAAGGCCTTGAGTGGCGTGCGCCATCGGATGGCTGGCGCCCACCGCATATCGTCCGGCGAGAGCGGGATTTCTGGACCGATGCTTACTGCGGCGGCTGCCCGTTCGACGCCATCAACCCCGCATCCACCGGCAGATTCACCCCGGTAATCAGGCGCGCGTCCTCGCTCGCCAGGAACGCCATCGCCGCCGCCACACCCTCCGGATCTTCCGGCGCGCCGAGCGGCATGCGTTCCTTGAACTTGGCGACCAGCTCCGGATCGGCCAGCATGTCCTCGGTCATCCTGCTCACCGTGAAGCTCGGATTGACCGCGTTCACCCGCACGCCATCCTTCGCCGCATCCATCGCCATCGCGCGCACCATATTGCTGACGGCGCCCTTCGAGGTGTTGTAGGCAAACAGATTCCAGTCGCCGCCAAGGCCGGACACCGACGAGGTCATGACGATCGACCCGTGCACCTTCACCAGCTCGGGCATCGCCGCCTTGGCCATGTGATAGTAGCCGCCGACATTGACCGCCATGACGCGCTCGAAGTCTTCCTCGCTGGTCTGCGTGATGTCGCCTTCGGTCGCCATGCCGGCGTTGTTGATGAGGATATGCAGCCCGCCGAAGCGGTCGACCGCCGCCTTGACGGCGGCGCTCGCGGTGTCCTTGTCGGCGGTATCGCCGACCTGCACGAGCACGCGGTCCTGGGGCAGGCTGGAAACGGCCTTCTTCAGCGTGTCGCCATCGATGTCGAGCATCACGACGCGGGCGCCTTCGTCGAGGAAGCGGCGGGCAGCCGCCAGGCCGATGCCGGAGGCCGCACCGGTGACCAGCACGGTTTTTTCGTTGAAACGGTTCATCCTTGTCCTTTCGGGCCGGCTCACGGGGGCGCGATTGCGCGCAGGCCGCCGAAGTGAGCCTGATCAGTTCACGGAAATGTGGTCAGGACGATAGCACGCCCATACGTGCACAGCCGTTCGGTTCTGGCAGGCAACGGTGGAGGACGTCGCTACACGCTTCAGTCGCCGGTGATCGCCCGATACCGGTTGACTTCGACCGCAGTCACGGGCGGCGCCGCATTGCCCCAGCTGGCCCGGATCCAACTGAGCACCGCCGCCACCTGGGCATCGTCCAGCTCGTGGCCGAACGGCGGCATGCCGTAAGGGCGCGGATTGCCCTTCGTCCCGGGCGGGAACCCGCCATTGACCGTCATGCGGATCGCGTTCACTGCCGGGCTCAAGGTCACGGCGCGGTTTCCCGCCAGCGGCGGATAAGCCGGCAGCTTGCCCCGCCCATCGTCGCCATGGCATTGCGCGCAACTGGCTTCGTAGATGCGGCGGCCCTCGAGCAGCACCTGTTCGTCCGCCGGCGGCGCGCGATCCGGCCGCTGCGCAGGCGTCGCCGGCAAGGATTGCAGATAGCTCGCCATCGCCCCCAGATCGTCCGGCGTCAGGTGCTGCAAGCTGCGCGCCACCACTTCGGCCATCGGCCCGGTGGCCGAACCGCGCGGCGAGATGCCGGCGCCGAGCAGCGCCACGATGTGTTCCCTGTCCCAATCGCCCAGCCCAGCCTCGCTGCCGGACGTGAGCGACGGCGCATACCACCCCAGCGTCGGAATCAGGCCGCCATCGAGCCCTTCCGTGTTCGCGCCAAACCGGTTGCGCGTGCTGTGGCAGGCGCTGCAATGTCCCAGGCCCTCGACCAGGTAGGCGCCGCGATTCCACTCCACGCCGCGCGCCGGCTGCGCCTCATGCACGCCGGGCCGGAAGTACAGCAGGCGCCAGCCGGCCAGCAGCCCCTGGCTGTCGTAGGGGAAGCCGAGTTCGTGCGGCCGGTTCGGCTGGCGCTGCGGCGCCAGGCTGCGGAAGTAGGCGAACAGGGCATCCGAATCGGCGCGCGTGACCTTCGTGTAGTTCGTGTAGGGGAAGGCCGGGTAGAGCAGGCGGCCATCCCTGGCGATGCCGTTGTGCAGCGCGTTCCAGAAGTCGTCCGCGCTCCAGTCGCCGATGCCGGTTTCCTTGTCCGGCGTGAGGTTCGGCCCATAGAAGCGGCCGAACGGGGTATCGAGCGCGCGGCCGCCGGCGTAGGCCACGCCGCCGCGCGCCGTGTGGCAGGCGATGCAGTCGCCGGCCCGCGCCAGGTAGGCGCCACGTTCGACATTGGCCGTGTTCAAAGCATAGGCGGCCGGAGAACTCGATGGAATATGCTCGGCGCGCGGCCAGGCCAGCGCCACCGCGGCCACGACGAGAACGACGATAAGGACGAGGGCGATCCGCACGGTCTTCATCGCGCCTCCGGATCGCTGCCGCAGGCCAGCGGCAAGGGACGCGCGATGGCGTCGGCCGGGCGCGCGTCGCGCGGCATCGGTTGCGCCGCCAGCCAGCCCGAAATGGCAGAGACATCCTCCAGCGACAGGCGGGCCGTGATGTCGGCCATGCAATCGGGCGCATGCGCGCGCCGCACCTTGTTGCGCCAGGCGCCGAACTGCGCGTTCACGTAGTCGCGCGGCAGGCCGAGCAGGCCCGGGATGTTCGGCTGCACGCCGGTCAGGCGCGCGCCATGGCAGGCGACGCAGGCCGGGATCTTGCGCGCGGCGTCACCGTCGACCACGAGCCGGCGTCCGCGTTCGAGCGCAGCGGCCGACAAACCGGATGGTTGTGGGGGCAGCACGGTCGGCGGCAGGGCCGCGAAGTGCTGGGCGATCTCGCGCAGATAGGCGTCGGGCAGGTGGTCGACCAGGTAGGTCATCAGGGGATACTGGCGCCGACCGTCGCGAAAGTTGAGCAGCTGGTGATACAGGTAGCCGGCCGGCTTGCCCTGCAGGCGCGGATAGAAGCTGTCGTTGACCGGGTTGCCGCGCCCATCGACCCGCGCATGACAGGTCGCGCAGGCCAGCAGGCGCTGGTCGAGGGTGTCGGGGACGGTGTGCGGCGCCGCCCTGGCCGTGCAGGCCAGCGCGCCGAACAGGGAGGCGAAGAAGAGGCGCAGGCTTCGTGATCTCATGGGCTCCCACCGGCATCGAAGATGGTGAGAATGATATCGCGAATTGCCGAGCCTGACTCCCTCTTTTGGTGCGCGGCCTTCGATGCGCCTCAGGCCGGCGGATTCGCCTTCCATTGGCGGTAGATCTTCAGCGCCGCATGCGCATCGTCGGCCGCATACTGCAACTGCTTGTCCGACAGCCGGGGCAGGGCCCAGTTGGTGGTGGTGATGCGCTTGGATTTTTGCAGGCGCTGGCCGAAGAAGCGCTCGACGGCGCTCCGCGCGCCGAGCGGATTCTTTTCACCGCGCCGGCGCAGGGCCGTCGACAGGTCGAGCACATTGCGCAGCCCGATGCCGAACTTGGACTTCAGGCGCTTGACGTCGTCGCCCAGGCCGAAACCCACCTTCAGCACGCGCTCGTCCTCGAGCACGGGCTTGAGCACGGTGACCGCCAGCGCCATGCCGGCCGGGGTCGCGGTCTGGAACAGCCAGGCCGTGTCCAGGGTCGCGAGCTGCACCAGGTGCGGCCCGGTCGAGACTTCTCCCTTGGCGAAGGTCGGCTTGGATTCGGTGTCGAAGCCGATCGCTTCGCTGGCCAGCAGGTCGGCCAGCGCCTCGCGCGCGTCCTGCTCGCTGCGCACCAGGCGCACCCGGGCCAGATCGATGCCGACGTAGGGCGGCAGATCGGGCGGCAGGTCGTCGTCGAGGATCCCGGGCTCCGCGCTCAATTCTTCGAGAATTTGGACGCCAGCGCCTGCAGTTTTTCCTGGCGCTTGCGGTTGTTTTCTTCTTCTTGTGCGGCTTCGCGTTCGGCCTTCTTGCGCTCGGCTTCCTTCTTGAAGCGCTGCTGCAGCTGTTCCTTGGCGTGCAGGCGGTGCGCTTCGGGCACTTCGGCGCCCGCGGTGCCGTCCAGGTCGTGGCGCACTTTCGCCTTTTCCATCGCACGCAGGTAGCGCATCGAACCGGTATGGATGCCCAGGGCGGCGCGCATCACCTTCTTGTCCAGGCCGGGCATGCGGGCCAGCAGCTGCTTGTCGATGCCGATCGACAGCGGCAGGCAGTCGCGGAAGGCTGGATACTCCTGCTGGAGTTGCTTGAGCAGCGCGCGCGCCGACAGGCCCTGCGCCGGCGCGGCGGCCGGCGCTGCGGTAGCTGGCGCTTGCGGCTGCTGCGCCTCCGAAGTGGTGGCCGGATTGGCGTTCGTGTCGACGGACTCTGCAGGGGTATTGGTATTCATTGACTTCATGGTAAGAACAGGATTGCGAAGGATAGCACGGCGCTCGGGCGCGCATTGTACTAGTTCTCATTATAAATGTTGGGAAACTTATAGCAGGGGGAAGCGCCGGCGCATGAAATCGTGTATCATCCGCCTCTTGCCTTGAGTCCGGCTTGCGCCGGCGCAGACACGCCCAGCAGCTTGCACGGACGGCATGTCAGGGTGGCGCTATGTGAATTGTGTATATCCCTTATCGGATCTATCAATTATCACCAAAACTTGCATTGGGGCATAATAACCCCTTCCCCTATTCTTCTAGAAAAATAGATGCAAGCCCGTGTTAGCGGGCTTTTTTTCGTTCCGACATGCACAGCACGATTTTGAACATCGACCATCGCCTATCTGTCCGCAGCCCAGAATCGAGTTGGCGCGCGCAAAACCCGGTAAGTCGTGCTTGAAACCTGGCATGTCCGCCCCTAGGTAGGGCCACTTCCGTTCCCCCTTTCCCAGGATCCGTACGCGGGTCCCGCTGGATTATTGACTTCGCAGGCGCGCACCTCGCCTCGACTGGAGAGTTTTAAGTATGAAAAACACCGCCAAGACATTGACACTGACAGCGAAAAAAGCGCCGGCCAAGGCTTCGGCGCCGCTGGCAGTGCCGAAAACCGCGACCTCCTACTTCCTCGAAACGGAAGCGGCGGCCAAGGTGACGGTGGTCAAGACCCGTTCGCGCCTGGCCACGCTCAAGGCGCAGGCCGACGCCATCCTGGCCGCCGGCGGCCCGGTGGCGGCCGAGCCGGTCGCTGCGCCAGTCGTGGAAGAGACGCCTGCCGCGGCCCCGATCGCCGCCGCGGTCGAAGAGGTGGTGGCCGAAGCCGCCGCACCGGTGCTGGCCGAATCCGCTCCTGCCGCTGCCGAAGCCGACGTGGACGCCGGCATCGACCTGGCCGCCGAATACATGCAGGCGCAGGCCAAGCCGGCCGTGGCGCCGGTCATCGTGCGCAAGCGCGGCAAGCTGGCCGCGCTGAAGGCAGCCGAGCCGGAAGTCCCGGCCGCAGCTTCTGCTCCGACCGCTGCTCCGACCGTGGCGCCGGTGGCCCAGGCCGCCGAGGAAGCGCCCAAAGTCGTGCGCACCCGCGCCGTGCGCCGCGTCGAGACCAGCCCGGCAGCCCCCGTGAGCGCCGTCGGCGCCGTCAGCAAGACCACCGACGCCGCCGCGCTGGCCGCGATCGACACCTCGGGCTACCTGCTGCCGCAGGTGAAGGTCCCGGGCCGCCGCGGCCGCAAGCCGAGCGAGTTCGTGCCGGAGAACGATGAAGTCGCGGCGCTGAACGCCGTCGAGCGCGCCGAACTGAAGGCGGCCTCGAAGGCGCGCGAGCGCAAGGCCAAGGGCCTCGGCATGCTGAATGAAGCCGGTTTCTCGGAAGCCGAACTCGAAAAGCGCCGCCAGCAGCTGAAGAACCTGATCAATATGGGCAAGGAGCGCGGCTACCTGACCCATGCCGAGATCAACGACCACCTGCCGGAAAACATCATCGATCCGGAAGCGATCGAAGGCATCATCGCGACCTTCAACGACATGGGCATCGCCGTCTACGAGCGCGCCCCTGAAGCCGAAATGATGCTGCTGTCGGACCAGGCCGTGACCCCGACCAGCGAAGACGAAGTCGAGGCCGCCGCCGCGACCGCGCTGTCGACCGTCGACTCCGACTTCGGCCGCACCACCGACCCGGTCCGCATGTACATGCGTGAAATGGGCGCGGTGTCGCTGCTGACGCGCGAAGGCGAGATCGAGATCGCCAAGCGCATCGAGCAGGGCTTGAAGGACATGGTGCAGGCCATCTCGGCGTGCCCGACCACGATCTCGGAAATCATCGCGCTGTCGCACAAGATCGCCAGCGACGAGCTGAAGATCGACGACGTGGTCGATGGCTTCGTCGACCTCGAAGACACCCCGGCGCCGGCCGCCTCGGTGGCCCACGCCGCCGCTGCCGCGGAAGAGGACGAAGAGGAAGAAGACGAGGTCGAGGACGAAGAAGAAGAGGGCGAAGGCGGCAGCGCCGGCGGCGCCGCGGCCGGCTACTCGGCCGAGCAACTGGCCCAGCTGCGCAAGGGCGCGCTGGAGAAGTTCGCGCTGATCGAGCAGCAGTTCGACCTGATGGGCCACGCCTTCAAGAACGAGGGCTATGGTTCGCCGGCCTACGAAGAAGCGCAGGCCGTGATCTCGTACGAGCTGCTGGGCATCCGCTTCACCGCCAAGGTGGTCGAGAAGCTGTGCGACACGCTGCGCGGCCAGATGGACGAAGTGCGTTCGATCGAGCGCGCCGTGCTGGACATCTGCGTGAACCGCTGCGGCATGCCGCGCGCCCACTTCATCAAGGTCTTCCCGGGCAACGAGACCGACCTGCAATGGGGCGACCGCGAAGTCGACTGCGCCTATCCGTACAGCGCGGTGCTGAGCCGGAATCTGCCGGCCATTAAAGAGCTGCAGCAGCGCATGATCGACCTGCAGGCGCGCGTGGCGCTGCCGCTGGCCGACCTGCGCAAGATCAACAAGCAGATGGCGGCCGGCGAGAAGCGCGCCCGCCAGGCCAAGCGCGAAATGACGGTGGCCAACCTGCGCCTGGTGATCTCGATCGCGAAGAAATACATCAACCGCGGCCTGCAATTCCTGGACCTGATCCAGGAAGGCAATATCGGCCTGCTGAAGGCGGTCGACAAGTTCGAATACCGCCGCGGTTACAAATTCTCGACCTATGCGACCTGGTGGATCCGCCAGGCGATCACGCGCTCGATCGCCGACATGGCGCGCACGATCCGCGTGCCGGTGCACATGATCGAGACGATCAACAAGATGAACCGCATCTCGCGCCAGATCATGCAGGAAACCGGCAGCGAGCCGGACCTGCCGACCCTGGCCGCCAAGATGGAAATGCCGGAGAATAAGGTTCGCGAGATCATGAAGATCGCGAAGGAACCGATTTCGATGGAAACCCCGATGGGCGAGGACGGCGATTCGCAGCTGGGCGACTTCATCGAGGACAACGCGACCCTGGCCCCGCTGGACGCCGCGCTGCACGCCTCGATGCGCAACGTGATCAAGGAAGTGCTGGACTCGCTGACCCCGCGCGAAGCGAAGGTGCTGCGCATGCGCTACGGCGTCGAGATGTCGAACGACCACACGCTGGAAGAAGTGGGCAAGCAGTTCGACGTGACCCGCGAGCGTATCCGCCAGATCGAAGCCAAGGCGATGAGCAAGCTGCGCCAGCCGTCGCGTTCGGACAAGCTCAAGACCTTCCTGCACAACCAGTAATTCATCGGTGGTGTGGATGTAAAAAAGCCGCCCGGTTTGCGCCGGGCGGCTTTTGTTTTTTAGAGCGTTACGCGCTCAACCAGTGTTGCGCAACCCCGCCGCCACCCCATTGATCGACAGGTGAATCCCGCGATGCACGCGCGGATCGGCATTGTCGGCCAGCTTGCGGCGGCGATGGATCAGCTCCACCTGCAAGTGGTTCAGCGGATCGAGATAGGCGAAGCGGTTCTGGATCGAGCGGGCAAGGAGCGGGTTGCCGGCCAGCCGTTCGCTGGCGCCGGTGATCGCTTCCAGGGTGCGGATCGTCTCGCCATGCTCGGCCGCGATGCGGCGGAAGATGCGCTCGCGCAGGCCGGCGTCGCTCACCAGGCCGGCGTAGCGCGAGGCGATCGCCAGGTCGGTCTTGGCCAGCACCATGTCCATGTTCGACAGCAGGGTGGCGAAGAACGGCCAGTCGCGGTACATCGCGCGCAGCTCTTCCAGTTTCGCGTCGCGGTCGCCGCCGACGTTGGCATCGTCGAGCCAGCTCGTCACGCTCGACGCGAACCCGAACCAGCCCGGCAGCAGCAGGCGGCACTGGCCCCACGAGAAGCCCCAGGGAATCGCGCGCAGGTCTTCGATGCGGCGGGTCGACTTGCGCGAGGCGGGACGCGAACCGAGGTTCAGTTCGGCGATCTCGGCGATCGGCGTGCCTTCGAAGAAGTAGTCGGTGAAGCCCGGCGTTTCGTACACGAGGTTGCGGTAGGCCTTGTAGGCGCGGTTCGACAGTTCGGCCATGACCGACTCGAAACGCTGCAGGCGCCCGGCGTCGACGCCGCTGGCGCCGTCTTTCACACCGTGCGGCGTCAGGCTCGCTTCCAGCGTCGCCGCCACCAGCAGCTCCAGGTTGCGGCGGCCGATCTCGGGGTTCGAGAATTTCGAGGCGATGATCTCGCCCTGTTCGGTCAGGCGGATCTGGCCGTTGACGGTGCCGGGCGGCTGGGCGCGGATCGCGTCGTAGCTCGGGCCGCCGCCGCGGCCGACGGTGCCGCCGCGGCCGTGGAACAGGCGCAGCTTGACCTGGCGCTGTTCGAACACTTCGACCAGCTTGAGCTCGGCCTGGTACAGCTCCCAGTTCGAGGTCAGGAAGCCGCCGTCCTTGTTCGAGTCGGAGTAGCCGAGCATGACTTCCTGCAGGCGGCCCTGTTTCTCGATGATGCCGGCCACCAGCGGAATCGCCATCCACTCGTCCATGATGCCGGCGGCGCGCTGCAGGTCGGGGATGGTTTCGAACAGCGGGATCACCATCACGTCACTGAGCCCCGCGCTCACGCGCATCAGCCCCGTCTCCTTCTGCAGCAGCAGCACTTCGAGCAGGTCGGACACAGTCTCGGTGTGCGAGATGATGTAGTTGCGGATCGCGCGCGGGCCGTAGCGCAGGCGGATCTCGCGCGCGCAGCGCAAAATCGCCAGCTCGGAATTGGTCTCGTCGCCATAGCTTTCGTAGGGCGAGAACAGCGGGCGCGATTGCGCCAGCTCGCGCAGGATCAGCGCGCGCTTGTCCTCTTCGCTCAGCGCCGCATAGTCGGCTTCAACGCCGGCGCGCGCGAACAGCTCGGCCAGCACGCGCTCGTGGATGTCCGAGCTCTGGCGCATGTCGAGCGAGGCCAGATGGAAGCCGAAGATGCGCGCGGCGCGCAGCAGGCCGGCCAGGCGCGGCTGGATCAGCATGGCGCCGTGGTTCTGGCGCAGCGAGTCGGCCAGCACCTCGAGGTCGGCCGCGAACAGTTCCGGGTCGAGATAGGGCGCGGCATGGCCGACTTCCTTGCGCAGGATGTGGCCCACGCCCAGCTCGCGCGCGGTGGCGGCCAGGCGCGCATAGATGCCGATCAGGGCGCGGCGGTAGGGTTCGTCGCTGCGGTGCGGCGAGGCGTCGGGCGAGGCGTCGGCCAGCTGTTCCAGCGCCGGCGACACCTTGACCAGCAGGGTGGAGGCCGACAGCTCGGCGCCCAGCGCATGCACCTCGTCGAGGTAGAAGTCGAGGATGGTGGTCGACTGGCGCGTCAGCGCGTGGCGCATGGTGTCGGCGTTGACGTTCGGGTTGCCGTCGCGGTCGCCGCCGATCCAGCTGCCCATCTGCAGGAACGAGGCGTGGGCGGCGGCGGCCGACCCGTCGCTGCCATACTGTTCGGCGAGCTCGAGTTCGATGTCGTCGTACAGGGCCGGGACTTCGCGCAGGAAGGTGATGCGGTAGTAGGACAGAGCGTTCTCGATCTCGTCGGCCACGGTCAGCTTGGAGTAGCGCAGCATGCGCGTCTGCCACAGGGTGGCGATGCGGGCGTGCAGCAGTTGCTCGTTGCGGCGGCGTTCCTTCGGCGTCTGCGGCGCGTCGCGCTCGGCCAGCAGGCGCGCGATGTCGTGCTCGGCGTCGAGGATGCTCTTGCGCTGGACTTCGGTCGGGTGCGCGGTCAGCACCGGCGAGATCAGGGCGTCGCGGAAGAACGCGTCGACGGTGTCGCGCCCGATGCCGGCCTCGGCCAGCTTGCCCAGCGCGTAGCCGATGCTGCCCGAACGCGGCGCCGAACCGCCTAGCAGGTGCGCGCGGCGGCGCCGGTTGTGGTGCTGGTCTTCGGCGATATTGGCCAGGTGCGAGAAGTACGAGAAGGCGCGCACCACCGAAATCGTCTGGTCGCGGGTGAGCTTGTGCAGCAGGGTGGCCAGCTCTTCGCCAGCGTCCGGATCGTCGTCGCGGCGGAAGCGCACCGCGGTTTGGCGGATGGTTTCCACGATGTCGAACACCGCGTCGCCTTCCTGGTCGCGCAGCACGTCGCCCAGCAGGCGTCCGAGCAGGCGGATGTCTTCTTTGAGCGGCGCGTCCTTGTCGGCGCCGGCTTGTACTACGGGTGCAGCAGGATTGTCCATGTCGACCACAAGTAATAGATTGTGCGATGGCGGTGGGCCACGATCTGCAAGATGCCCCCATGATAAAATTTATGATCTTATGCAGGGAGCGGCTACTGGCATCGTCCGGGTCGGCCCAATGACAGTGAAAGAACTCGAGTGTTAAACGCTATACAGCAGGAATCCAACGTGACGCCCCAGGCGCCAGCCAAATTGATTATCGCATCCCGCGAGAGCCGCCTCGCCATGTGGCAGGCGGAGCACGTGCGCGACCGGCTCGCCGCATTATATCCAGAATGTAGCGTCGAAATTCTCGGAATGACAACACGCGGCGACCAGATCCTCGACCGTACCCTGTCCAAGGTCGGCGGCAAGGGCTTGTTCGTCAAGGAACTCGAGGTCGCGATGGCCGAAGGCCGCGCCGACCTGGCCGTGCACTCGCTCAAGGACGTGCCGATGGAGCTGCCCGAAGGCTTCGAGCTGGCTGCCGTGCTCGAGCGCGAAGACCCGCGCGACGCCTTCGTCTCGAACGACTACGCCAGCCTGGATGAGCTGCCGCCCGGCGCCGTGGTCGGCACCAGCAGCCTGCGCCGCCAGTCGCTGATCGCGGCGCGCTACCCGCACCTGGTGATCCAGCCGCTGCGCGGCAATCTCGACACGCGCCTGGGTAAACTCGATCGCGGCGATTATGCAGCGATCATCCTGGCCGCCGCGGGCCTCAAACGCCTGGGGCTGCCGCAGCGCATCAAGGCCTTGCTCGAGCCCGAGCTGAGCCTGCCGGCGGCCGGCCAGGGCGCGATGGCGATCGAGATCCTGAGCGGCGCGCGCAGCGACGGCGTCGACCTGCGCGCCGTGCTGGCCCCGCTCAACCACGTCGAGACCGCCCAGGCGGTGCTGGCCGAGCGCAAGGTGTCGCGCATCTTCGGCGGCAGCTGCCAGATCCCGCTGGCGGCCTATGCCACCGTGCAGGACGGCCAGATGCGCCTTCGCGCCATGGTCGCGACCCCGGACGGCAAGCGCAGCGCGCACGCCGAGGTGGCGGGCGCCGCCGGGCAGCCGGAATACCTGGGAGAGCAGGTGTCCGAGCTGCTGGCGCAGCAGGACGCCAGCGCGATCCTGGCCGCCTGCCGCGTCGATGCGGCCGAGGATGCCTGAACTGGACCCGGCGCCGAGCGACCGCGTGGTCGTGGTCACCCGGCCGCGCGCCCAGGCCGATGGCCTGGCGCAGGCGGTGCGGGCGCTCGGCCGCACGGCCGAGGTCTTGCCGCTGCTCGAGATCGCCCCGGTCGACGATCCGGCGCCGCTGCGCGCGGCGCTGGCCGGCCTGCATGAGTATGCGCTGGCGGTGTTCGTCTCGCCGAATGCGGTCGATGCGGCGTTCGCCCACCTCGACGCCTGGCCGCCGGCCGTGCCACTGGCAGTGGTGGGCGAGGGCAGCCGCGCCGCGCTGGCGCGTCATGGCGTGGCCGCGCCCGCCCATACGATCCACAGTCCGCTCGACCCCGCCCACGCCGATTCGGAACACCTGCTCCAGAGCCTGGACCTGGCCCTGTTTGCCGGCCGGCGCGTGCTGATCGTGCGCGGCGACGGCGGGCGCGAGCTGCTGGCCGACGCCCTGCGCGCGGCCGGCGCCACGGTCGAGGCGGTGGCGGCCTACCGCCGCGCGACCCCTGTATTGACGGACGAGCTGGGCGCACGATTGCGCGCCTTGCTGGCGCAGCCAAACGACTGGATAATCACGAGCTCGGAAGCCTTGCGCGGCCTGGCCGGCCTGGTGGCGGCGCTGGGGCAGGCACAGTACCAGGAACGGTTCGAGCGGCAGCGCCTGGTGGTGCCCCATGCGCGGATTGCCGAGACGGCGCATGCGCTGGGCCTGCGCCAGGTGACCCTGACGGGATCCGGAGATGCCCGCATACTAGCAGCGTTACAATCACAATAATGAACGAATTGCCGAACAATCCAGATCAGCCGCAGGCCAATGTGCCCGCACCGAGTCTCCACAAGCCCGAGGGCGTCCAGGGCGGCGCGGCCGCCGGGGGCGTTCCTCCAGGCGGCATGCCCCCTCCGGGCGGCACGCCACCGGCGGGTGGCGTGCCCCCGGCCGGAGGGGGTCCCGTCCTGCCGCGCATGGGCGAGCCGGGCGGCCCCGCTTTGTTCGACCGCCTGGCGCGCCCGCTGCCGCTGGCCGTGATCGCGCTGGCCGTGCTGCTGGCGCTGCAGACGTATTCGTCGCACAACCGCATCAACGCGCTGCGCCAGGACATGGCGCGCAGCCTCCAGAAGGGCAATGCGGTCAATGCCGAGACGGCGGCGCTGGCGCGCGACGTGGCGGACCAGTCGAAGGAGCTCCAGATCAAGGTCGGCGTGCTCGAAAGCCGCCAGAGCGAGGCCCAGAGCCAGCAGGTGGCGCTCGAGCAGCTGTATAAAGACCTGTCGCAGAACCGCGACGAGTGGGCGCTGACCGAGATCGAGCAGGTGCTGTCGACCGCCAGCCAGCAGCTGCAACTGGCCGGCAACGTGCAGGGCGCCCTGATCGCGCTGCAGAACGCCGACCGCGCGGTGTCGCGCTCCGACACCCCGCAGTTCCTCACCATCCGGCGCGCCATCGCGGGCGACATCGAGAAGCTCAAGGCCTTGCCGGCGGTGGACCTGGCCGGCGTCGCCGTGCGCCTCGACCACGTGATCGGGCAGGTCGATTCGCTGCCGATGCTGTCGAACGAAAAGCCGCTGCTGCCGGTGGCGCCGGTGCGCGCCGCGCGCAAGGGC
The DNA here is from genome assembly GCF_001866515.1 of Massilia timonae. Lineage (NCBI taxonomy): Bacteria > Pseudomonadati > Pseudomonadota > Betaproteobacteria > Burkholderiales > Oxalobacteraceae > Massilia > Massilia timonae. Next base: position 5,559,092 of record NZ_JRYB01000001.1, on the reverse strand, counting down.
GAGGCCGCTGCCTCCGCGGCCGGCGCTGGAGCGAATGCGGCGGGCGCCGATGCGGCGCAGCCGCTGGGCGTGGGCCAGCGCATGCTCCAGACCTGGACCTTGTGGAGCCAGGAGATGTGGGACGACGTGCGCCAGCTGATCCGGGTGCGCAGCGTCGAGTCGCCCGAGGCGCTGATGCTGTCGCCGAGCGAATCGTTCTTCGTGCGCGAGAACCTCAAGCTGCGCCTGCTGAACGCGCGCCTGGCGCTGTTGTCGCGCAACGAGGCGACCTTCCGCGACGACCTGGCCACGGCCCAGGCCATGCTGCTCAAGTATTTCGACACGCGCGCGCGCGTGACGCAATCGAGCCAGGCCGCGCTGCGCCAGGTCCAGGCCAACAACCTGACGATCGAGATGCCGACGCTGGCAGACAGCCTGAACGCCGTGCGCAACTACAAGGCGAAACAATAAGCTATGCGTTTACTTCTCTGGTTAGTCGCGCTGATGGCCGCCGCCATCGGCATCGCCGTGACGGCGCGCTTCAATCCGGGCAATGTGGTGCTGTTCTACCCGCCGCACCGGATCGACATGTCGCTCAACCTGTTCGTGGTGCTGCTGGTGGCGTCCTTCCTGGCGCTGTACGGCCTGGTGCGCGCCATCAACGCCACCCTCAGGATGCCGCAGCGCGTGGCCGCCTATCGTCAGCGCCGCGCCGAACGCGAAGGCAACAAGGGCATGCGCGACGCGCTCAAGGCCCTGTTCGAAGGCCGCTTCGGCCACGCCGAAAAAGCCGCGATGCGCGCCGCCGAGCTGCCCGAGAACGCGGGCCTGGCGGCCCTGATCGGCGCGCGCGCCGCGCACCGCATGCGCGAGCCGGCGCGGCGCGACGCCTGGCTGGCCGGGATCGCCCACGACAACACCCTCAAGACCGCGCGCCTGATGACGGTCACCGAACTGCTGGTCGACGACCACCAGCCCGAAGCCGCGCTCGAAGCGGTGGCCGAACTCAACGCCAGCGGCCAGCGCCACATCCACGCGCTGCAGTGGGCGATGAAGGCCAACCAGCAGGCGCGCAACTGGCCCGAGGTGCTGCGCCTGGTGCGCATCCTCGATAAGCGCCGCGCGCTGCATCCGGCCCTGTCGAGCCGCCTGCGCGAGCTGTCCTACGAGGCGCTGCTGGGCGGCGACGGGCACGACGCCGAATCGTTGCGCCGCATCTGGGCCACGGTGCCGGCGCCAGACCGCACCGTGCCTTATATCGCGGCGCGCGCAGCCAGCGCCTTCAATGCGCGCGGCCTGCACGACGAGGCGCGCGCGATCGCCGAAGAGTCGCTCAAGGCCGGCTGGGACGAGCGCGTGGTGCGCGCCTACCGCGACGCCGCTAGCCCGTTCGGATCGCCTTCACTGCTGGCCCAGATCGAGGCCTGCGAATCCTGGCGCCGCGAGCGCCCGACGGACGCCGAGCTGGCCCTGACCCTCGGCTCGCTGTGCCTGAAGCAGAAATTGTGGGGCAAGGCCCAGCGCTACCTGGAGCAGGCGCTGTCGGACGCCCTTGATGCGTCGATGGTGCGCGAGGCGCACCTCAAGCTGGCGCAAATGCACGAGGCGCTGGGGCAGGAGCAGGAGGCGGCGAGCCACTACCGGCAGTGCGCACTGGCCAGCATTCTGTAGCGTCCGGCCAGCCGCGCTTCGGCGTGGCTCAGCCGGGCCAGATCATCTGCTCGGACAGCGCGTCCGCCCCCGCCGGGACGAAGCCGCATGCGCGATAGAGCCGGCGCGCGCCGGGATTGTCGAGTCGCACCGTGAGCGCCAATGCGGCGCCTTGCGCCGCCGCGTGTTCTTGCAGCGCCCCGAGCACGGCGGCACCATGACCCAGGCCGCGCGCAGCCGGCAACAGCGCGATATCGACGATGCGCCACGGCCGCGTGCCGCGGTCGACCAGCAAGCGGCCCAGCGGCGCGCCGCCAGTCTCGATGATCGTGTCGTCGGCGCCAGGGAAGCCCTGGCGGTAGCCGGCGCGCTGGGCGCGCCATTGCATGTCGAGCAGCATGTCCAGCAAGGGCGGTTCGGCCGCCAGGCGCAGGTCGTCACGGGTCGATGCGTACAGCATCTTCAGGAAGTCTTCGTCGTCGGGCAGTGCGGGGCGCAAGCGCAGGTGGGCGAATTCGAGGTTCAGCATGGATCGGCAAGAATGATTGAGGTTGACGGCATCATTGAGCATAATGCAATGATGAATCCTACATCCAATCGCATGAGCGCCGGTAGCGCCGGTAGCGACGATCGCGCCGGCTTGCAGGCGCTGGCGCGCGACATCGTCAGCCCCGCAAGGGAGCGCGACAGCCTGTTCCGCGAAGTGGTCGACCTGAGCCGGTTGCTGGAACGGCTGTCCGGCGTGACGCCGGACGTGCACGTTTCCCTCGGCGCCAACGAGACCGTCACCGCCGCCGGCCTGGCGATTTCCCCGGTCAAGGCGGCGCTGTGCGCGCGCGAACCGCTGCGCACCATCGTCTTCATCCGCGGGCTCGCCGCAGCCATCGAACAGGCGCGGCGGCCGGAGCGGCCGGTACGCGTCCTGTATGCCGGCTGCGGCCCGCTTGCCACGCTGGCACTGCCTCTGATGACGCTGCTCGATCCCGGACAGGCATCGTTCACCCTGGTCGACATCCACGCCGCCTCGCTCGATAGCGCACGCGCACTGGTGCGCCGCCTCGGCTTGGAGACCCATGTCGCCGGCTACGTGCTGGCCGATGCCTGCAGCCTGCGGCTCGATCCGGCCGCGCTGCCCGACGTGATCGTGTCGGAGACGATGAATGCGGCGCTGCGCAGCGAGCCGCAAGTGGCCATCATGCGCCACCTGGCCATGCAGGCCCCGCAAGCGCTGCTGGTGCCTGAATCGGTGACGGTGGAAGCCTGCCTGCTGCGCTTGAGCAAGGAGCTGTCACCGCCCCTGGACGATGGCGTCGCGCCGCAACCGCCGCAGCGCGAGCGTGTCGAACTGGGGCCGGTGTTCCGTCTCGATGCGGATGCCATTCGCGCCTGGAGCGGGATGGATGGCGAGTTGCCAGCAGGTGTAGTGCGGGTGCCCGCAACGGTGCCCACCGGTATGGAACCCCGGTTGCTGACGAAGATCGTCAGCTTCGGGAGCCATGTGCTGCTGGATTGGGAGTCCAGCTTGAACCAGCCGCAGCATTTGCCCGGCCGCCTGGCATTGCAGGGCGGGGAAACCCTGCAGTTCGCCTATCGTATCGGGCAGCAGCCCGGCCTGGTCCTGCTGTAAGGATTACCTGGGTTTCGGCGGGTAGTTCCTCGAGCGAACCGCCGGCTGAGCCGGCTGACCGCCGCCGCTGCCGGTGAAGGTCGCAGAAGCGCTCATGCCCTTCGATATCGAGACAGCCTTGAAAAGGCCGTCTTGCAGCAGGCCGAGGGCGATCCCGGGCTGCTGCAGCGACTCGTGCGGCCGGTTACGGACGCGGTGGGAAGATGCCCGACCAGCAGATCGCGTAATACATTCCCAGGGCCGGGGGCACCGATGCCGGGATCTGGGTAGTGACCGTCACCGGAATGGCCTCGGGGTTGTCCGAACCGGTGTTTGCCGTTGTGACCGCAGTGGCGTTCAGCGTGGTCGTGCCCGTCGTGGTCGTGGAAGCATACACGCTCGGCGCCGCGCCCAGGCCGGATACTTTTACCGTGCCGAGATAACCGCCATCCAGCGGCGCCGCGCTGGAGCCCCCATCCTTGCTCACCGTCAGGGTCGCAGTATGGTTGTGGGCAGGCAGCTGAGTCACTTTGGTGATCTGCACCGAGCCGGCGGCGGTGATCGGGGTTGGCATGTCGCCGCCCTTGGTCCCCAGATTGAAGGTGCCGAACTGCGACTCGCCGACCTGCATCGGCACCCGGCCGCGCAGGTCGGGCAGGTTGAACGTGGTGCGGCCGTCGCCGCCGTAATAGGTGCCGATCAGCGCAAACAGGGCGTTGTACTGGTTGATCGGCAGTTGCTGCCCTACGCACGCCAGCCAGCCAGCGGGCACAAAGGTTGCAGCAAACAGACGCACTTCACCAACATAGGCTTCCGCCATGGTTTCTCCTCATTGATTGGACAGTTCATCGATCGGCCCGCGCTGTCCGAGGCGCGGGCCAAGGTACATCACAACAGGTCGATGCTCGTGTTGATGGCGCCGACGATGACGATGCTCTCTTCCGATTCCGATACGTCCAGCAGCACCTGGCCACGGTCGTAGACGCCGTTCTGCAGATGTTCCAGCAACAGCGTCTTCTCTTCCGACGAAGGCGCGCGGTTGAGCGCCGTCGCAAACAGCTGGTCGATAAAGGCGGCGTCGCTGCCGTGGCCGGCCAGTCCCTGGGCTTCGGCCGACACGATGAACTCGTCGGCGATGGCGCCCAGGGACACGCCGTCCTCGTGGCGCTCGAGCCAGAAGTTCAGGCCGCCCTCATCCGGCGCGCGGCCGAACATGGCATGGTACATTCGCGTCAGCACCGCGACGTCGCTGTGGTTGAAGTCGACGTCGAGCGAGGAAGCCAGCTTCTCGGCCGAGTTCACGAAGCCCAGCGCGACCGTGGCCCGGTCGACACCGTCCGCCAGGAGGTCGGTCCAGAAAGCGCTTTCCGCCGACGGCGCCGTGCGGCCCAGCACGGACTGGTACAGGCCGGCGACGAAGGCGTCGTCATCGGCACGGCCCATCGCCTGGGCGGCTTCGGGCGAATCGATGATGGCGGCGGCGATCTGCTGCAGCGACGCGCCGCGCACGTGCACGTCCTGCCACCAGGCGACTTCGGCGGCCGAGGCCTGGCGGCCCAGCACGCCTTCATACAGGCGCGCCAGCACGGCATCGTCCGCCATGCTCTGGCCGCCGGTGAAGCGCAGGACTTCCACTGCCGCCACCGTGTCGACGCCATCGTTGCCCGCGCGGTCCGTCATCACCAGGAGGCCATCCTTGAGGCGCAGCGAGTAGCCGTCGACGGCGCCGGAGAAGCGCGCTGTGTCGTGCCCGGTGCCGCCGTCCAGGTAGTCGTTGCCTTCTCCGCCGAAGACGAGATCGTCGCCTTCGTCGCCATAGATCATGTCGTCGCCGGCGCCGCTGCCGATGATGTCGTCGCCTGCACCGCCATGCAGCACGTCGTCGCCTTCGCCGAGGATGATGGTCTGGCTGGAGCCGTCGCCCCAGACGTGCTGGTTGCCGGCGCCGCCGGTCACGGTCGCCGCGCCGATGATCGCAGCGAAATTCACGTGCTGCAGTTCGATGGTCGCGGCGGACGACAGCGAACGCGCGTCGATCACCAGCGCCGACTGCACGGCGCCGGCTTGCTGCGGCTGGCCGATGATGCCCAGCGGGACGTCGGCGGTGCCGCCAGTGCCGCCCAGGACGATGGTCTGCACCAGCAGCTGCGTATCGGCGTCGAGGATGTCGAGGAAGCCGCCGCCGCCGCCGGTCAGCTGGTTCTGGTCATGCGAGCCGCTGGCGGTATGCGCCTGGATTTCGCGGATCAGGTCGGTGAGCGAATCGCCGGCCCGCTTGGGGGCGCCGTTGCCGATCGACTGCAGGCCGGCGCCGGTCGGCACTTGGACGGCCAGCAGGCTGCTGCCGTCCGCCGCTTTCACGAGCGGGATGTCGGCCACGTTGTTGTTGCCCACCTGTTCCTGGCGCGACGGGGTCACGATCGGCACCGTGACGACCTGGGCCACGGTGCCGTCGCTGCGCACGACGGTGCCGATCTGCAGGGTCACGCCATCGACCGTGTTGCCCGTCGCTGGCGGATTGGTTGGTGGATTGGTTGGCGGCGCGGGCGTGTTGTTGACGACCGGCGTGACGCCGAAGCTGGCGGCATCGTTGCCGACCGCATCCTGGATGGCATTGGCGTCGTTCGGGGTCAGGTCATCGTAGGCCACCGTCACCGCCTGCCCATTGCGCACGGCGGTCGACAGGGTCAGGGTGACGGTCTTGGCGCTTGCGTCGACCGTCACGCCAGTCACCGTGACGGTTTCACCCGCGACCGTTACCGTGAAGTCCCCCAGGGCGGGAGGATGCGTCGCGTCCAGTGCGCCGGCGTCGGCGAAACTCAGCACCATGCTGTTGCCGTCGACCGTGGCGGTGGTCAGGATCGGACCCGCGGTATCGACACGCACGGCGTCCAGCGGGGGCAGGTGCCCGGCCAGCGCCAGGTCGGCATTGTTGCCGGCGGCATCGCGAATGGCGCCGCCGTTCAGCGCCAGTCCGGTGATCTCGATGCCGTCGGCATCGTTGTCGCCGGCCTGCACGGTGTAGCTGTAGGTGATGCTGTTGGCGGTCTTCGATTCGTAGACGGCGCTGCGCGCTGCGCCGCCGATGTCGAGGCCGAGCGTGCTGCTGGCGCCGGTGACGGTCACGTTCTCGCTGAACGTCACCGTGAACGTCAGCGTTTCGCCGACCGTGTACGTCTTGTCGCCAGGCGCCGCGATCGTGCCGCTCACGACAGGCACGGTGCCGTCCACCAGGATGCCGGTGGTCGATGGCAGGTGGCCGGCGAGCTCGATGACCGCGTCGTTGCCGGCGGCATCGCGGATCGTGCTGCTGCCCAGGGTAATGGCGCCGACGTCGATGCCGTCGGCGTCCAGGTCGCCCGCCTGCACGATGTAGCGGTAGGTCACCGTGTTGCCGGCGGCGGACAGGAAGGCGGCGCTGCGGGCGGCGGCGCCGATGGTCAGGCCGAGCGTGCTGCTGTCGCCGTCGACGGTAACGTTCTCGTCGAAACTGACCACGAAGTCGAGGCTCTGGCCGGCCACATAGGTGCCGGGAAGCGGCGCTGTCACCGCGCCCGCGACGGCCGGCGCGGTGGTGTCGATCAGCACGTTGGCGGTGGAAGGCAGGTGGCCGTCCAGCGCCAGGTTGGCGTCATTGCCGGCGGCGTCGCGGATCGTCGCTCCGTTCAGGACGATGCCGCCGACCTCGATGCCATTGGCGTCGGTGTCGCCCGCCTGGACGGTATAGGAATAAGTGACCGAATCGCCGGCGCTCGCGACGAACCCGGCGTGGCGCACGGCGCCGCCGATGTCCAGTGCGAGTTCGCTGCCCTGGCCGACGACGGTCACGTTCTCGCTGAACTTCAGCGTGAAGTTCAGGACCTGGCCCACGCGGTAGCTGCCGGCCTCGGGCACCTCGATATTGCCGGATACGGCCGGAGGGTCGCCGTCGACCAGCACGTCCGTCAGCGACGGCAGGTGTCCGGCCAGCGCCAGGTCGGCATTGTTGCCTGCGGCATCGCGAATGGCGCCGCCGTTCAGCGCCAGTCCGGTGATCTCGATGCCGTCGGCATCGTTGTCGCCGGCCTGCACGGTGTAGCTGTACGTGACGCTGTTGGCGCTCTTCGACTCGTAGACGGCGCTGCGCGCTGCGCCGCCGATGTCGAGGCCGAGCGTGCTGTTGGCGCCGGTGACGGTCACGTTCTCGCTGAACGTCACCGTGAACGTCAGCGTTTCCCCGACCGTATACGTCTTGTCGCCAGGCGCCCCGATCGTGCCGCTCACGACAGGCACGGTGCCGTCCACCAGGATGCCGGTGGTCGGTGGCAGGTGGCCGGCGAGGGCGATGACCGCGTCGTTGCCGGCGGCATCGCGGATCGTGCTGCTGCCCAGGACAATGGCGCCGACGTCGATGCCGTTGGCGTCCAGATCGCCCGCCTGCACGATGTAGCGGTAGGTCACCGTGTTGCCGGCGGCGGACAGGAAGGCGGCGCTGCGGGCGGCGGCGCCGATGGTCAGGCCGAGCGTGCTGCTGTCGCCGTCGACGGTAACGTTCTCGTCGAAACTGACCACGAAGTCGAGAGTCTGGCCGGCCACATAGGTGCCGGGAAGCGGCACCGTCACCGCGCCCGCGACGGCCGGCGCGGTGGTGTCGATCAGCACGTCGGCGGTGGAAGGCAGGTGGCCGTCCAGCGCCAGGTTCGCGTCATTGCCGGCGGCGTCGCGGATCGTCGCTCCGTTCAGGACGATGGCGCCGACCTCGATGCCATTCGCGTCGGTGTCGCCCGCCTGGACGGTATAGGAATAAGTGACCGAATCGCCGGCGCTCGAGACGAACCCGGCGTGGCGCACGGCGCCGCCGATGTCCAGTGCGAGCTCGCTGCCCTGGCCGACGACGGTCACGTTCTCGCTGAACTTCAGCGTGAAGTTCAGGACCTGGCCCGCGCGGTAGCTGCCGGCCTCGGGCACCTCGATATTGCCGGACACGGCGGGTGGGCCGCCGTCGACCAGCACGTCCGTCAAGGGCGGCACGTGTCCGGTCAGCATCAGGTTGGCATCGTTGCCGGCGGCGTCGCGAATGGTGCTGCCGTTCAGGGCCAGGCCGGCGACGTTGATGCCATCGGCGTCATTGTCGCTGGCCTGCACCGTGTAGCGATAGGTGACGCTGTGTCCGATCGACGAGGAATAGGTCGCGCTGCGGGACGTGCCGCCGATGTCGAGCTCGAGCGTGCTGGCGCTGCCGAAGACGGTGACGTTTTCGTCGAAGTTGACCGTGAACTCCAGCACCTGGCCGAGCGAGTACCAGCGGTCTCCCGGCACGTCGATGCCGGTGACCGAGGGGACGGTGCCGTCCACCAGCACCTGGCTGGTAGGCGGAACGTGGCCGCTCAGCGACAGGTCGGCGTCATTGCCTGCCGCATCGCGGAAGCTGCCGAGGCCCGGATCGATGGCGCCGACGTCGATGCCGTCGGCGTCCACGTCGCCTGCCTGCACCGTATAGCGGTAGGTCACCGTGCCGCCGTCGGCGGAGTGGAAACTGGCGCTGCGCGCGGCGCCGCCGATGGTCAGGCCGAGCGTGCTGTCGTTGCCGCTGACGGTGATGTCTTCATTGAAGGTGATCTTGAACTCGAGGATCTGGCCGGCCACATAGGTGGCGTTGGCCGGCACCGACATATTGCCCGACACCGACGGCGGCATCGTGTCGACGATGACGCCCGTAGTCGGCGGCAGGCCGCCGGCCATCGACAGCGAAGCATGGTTGCCGGCCGCGTCGCGGATCGTCGTCGAGCCTGGCGTAATGCCGTCGATTGCGATGCCGTTGGCGTCGTTGTCGCCGGTCTGCACCGTGTAGGTATAGGTGATCGAATTGGCGGTGCTCGAGTCGAAGGTGGCGTTGCGCGCGGTCGCGCCGATGGTCAGGTTCAGCATGCTGTCGTCGCCGTCGACGATCACGTCCTCGTCGAACGTCACGGTGAAGCTCAGGACGTCGCCCGCGCGGTAGTAGCCATCTTGCGGCACGTCGACGGCGCTGATGGAGGGAGCGCTGCCGTCGACCAGCACGCCGGTCAGCACCGGCAGGTGGCCGGTCAGCGTCAGATTGGCGTTGTTGCCGGCTTGATCGCGGATGGAGGAGCCGTTCAGTGCCAGGCTGGTGATGTCGATGCCGTTGCCATCGTTGTCGCCGCTCTGCACGACGTAGCGGTAGATGATGCTGTTGCCGTTCGAGGTGTCATGAACCGCCTGGCGGGCGACGCCGCCGACGTCCAGAGTGAGCGTGCTGGCGGTGCCCGTGATCGCGATGTCTTCGTCGAAGGTCACCGTGAACAGCAGCTCGTCGCCCACGCTGTACCAGCGGTCGGTCGGCGCGGAGATCGTGCCGGAAATCGTGGGCGCGACGCCATCTACCAGCACAGCGCTGGTGGAGGGCAGGTGGTCGACCAGCGACAGGTTGGCATCATTGCCGGCGGCATCGCGGAAGGTGCTCGAGCCCGGGACGATGGCATGGACCTGGATGCCGTCGGCATCCAGGTCGCCTGCCTGCACCGTATAACGGTAGGTCACCGTATTGCCGCCGTCGGACAGCCAGATTGCGCTGCGCAGTTCTCCACCGATGGTCAGGCCGAGCGTGCTGTCGGTGCCATCGACGGTGACGTTCTCGTCGAAGCTCACCGTGAAGTCGAGGTGCTGGCCGACCCTGTAGGAACCGTTGCCCGGTACAGATATATTGCCGGAGACGGCAGGCGCCGTGGTGTCGACCAGGATCCCGGTGGTCGATGGCAGGTGCCCGGTCAGCGACAGCACGGCGTTGTTGCCGGCCGCGTCGCGGATCGTCATGCCGCCCAGGGCGATGCTGCCGATGCCGATGCCGTCGGCATCGTTGTCGCCGGCCTGCACGGTGTAGCTGTAGGTGACCGAGTTGGTGTCGCTCGTGACGTAGCTGGCGCTGCGCGCGGTGCTGCCGATGGTCAGACCGAGCGTGCTGGGGGCGCCGCCGAGGGTGACGGCGATGTTCTCGTTGAACGTCACGTTGAACGTCAGGACGTCGCCGGCGCGGTAGCTGTCGGCGATCGGCGCGCTGATGTAGCCGAGCACGGCCGGCGCGACAGCATCGACCCGCACGCCGGCCAGTGGCGGCAGGTGACCGTCCAGGCTCACATCGGCATTGTTGCCGGCGGCATCCCTGATGGTGTTGCCGTCAGGTAGCGTCAAGCCTCCGATGGTGATGCCATCGGCGTCGAGGTTGCCCGACTGGACGACGTAGCGATAGGTGATGCTGTTCGCTGTCTGGGAGAGATGGGTGGCAAAGACCGCTGTGTTGCCGATCGTCAGCCCGAGTGTGCTGCTGGTCCCGGTGATGGTCACGTTCTCGTCGAACGTGACCGTAAAGTCCAGGTTGCTGCCTGCCACGTAGGTGCCGTTGGCCGGCGGCGTGATCGTGCCGGTGATCGCGGGAGCCACGCCGTCGACGCGCACGCCGGCGGTGGCTCCCACGTTGTTGAGCGTGAGGTCGGCGGGGTTGCCGGCGGCATCGCGGATGGTGCCGGTGCCGGCTGACAATGCGCCGACCGTGATGCCGTCCGCGTCGAGGTCGCCGCTCTTGACCGTATAGCTGTAGATGATGGTCTTGGAGGTTGGCGCTGATACGAAGGTAGCGTATTGCGTTGAGCCCCCGATGTTCAGCTCCAGTCTGCTGTCGGTGCCGGTGACGATGATGTCTTCATCAAAGGTTACCGTGAAACGAAGCGTTTCGCCGATGGCATAGGTATCGTTTAGTGGCGGTGTGACAGAAAGGATGAGTGGCTCGCGCGTATCTGCCACGGCGGTGCTTACATCGATATTGTCGATCTGAAGGTCGGATACTCCACTGAACGCGAAACGAATCTCATCGAGATTGTCGAAGTTGGAAGTTGCGTTGAAGCTCAAGACTCCGTATCGATCTTCTCCAGGCGTTCCGCCAGCGAACGTATATCTGATATTTCCTGTCGTCTTGTCCGCACGCAGGTCCACAACCTCGCCTGGCGCAACGGCTATGTTGTTCCGGTATGCGGTAATGGTCAGCGTCGGTGCAGTTGGTACCTCGCTAGATCCCAAACGCTGACCGATTGCGAAAGACTCCAGCTTGAATTCGCTACCATCGGCCGATCCCATCGTGTAGTTGCGCGAATCGCCTGTTTCCCCATTCTCGTTGATACCATTGTAGTTAAGCCACATGATGCCGTCACCGGAGCCATCATCTAACATCATCGATGAGTAGAGCCCTGCGTCCGCGTCAGCGACAGCCATTTCGACTTTTTCCGTGGAGGTGAACCTCCAGCCACCATGAATGGCTACATTAGTAAAGTCGAATGGTATGGTTGAGACGTTGTCGAAACCGTGATCGCCGACCGCAAGCAGGCCGCTGAAACTTGCTTGGATTGCAGGTGTTAGTGCCGAGCTTGCCTCGATATTGCCGGTAGCCGCTTCCAGCTCCCAATCGCCGCCCAGCAGCGCGCTGCCACTCGGATCGACGGACGCGGCCACGTCCGCGCCGGTCGCCGCCGACAGGGCTTGCAGGAAGCTTTCGCCCACATCGCCTGCCGCCACGTCGCAGCCATAGAGCAGCAGGTCGGCGCCTTCCGCCAGTGCGCTGCGCAGCACGCCCAGGTCGGCTGCATGATCGGCCAGGCTGGACTCGGTCAGGCGCGTCGCGCCAAGTTGCAGCATGCCGGGAGCGCCGTGCGTAAACACATGGACCGCCTCGATTCCGCTGCGGCCGGCCAGTGCCGCGGCGATCTGCGCCACGCCGTCGCGGGCGCCGTCGATCAGCACCGCCTCCACACCCTCTCGCAAGCCATCCAGGAGCGTCTGGTAGCCGGCGATGGACGTATCGATGAAGGCGATTTCACCACTGCCGGTGCCAGGCTGGACGTTTGTTGTTGTAGTCATAAGACGCTCCGATATTATTGAGAAAGATGCGAAATCGGCAAGCCCGCATTTACCAAAAGTAGCTCGGGAAATTTGCCGGATTTCAATAGCAAGAAACTCTCTCACGGACCGTTAGATGATGCAAAGAAAAATGCTCAAAAGTAAGCTTTTTTTGCGAAGGAGTGTGGTTAATTGGGATATTTCCATACCAGAAAAAACGGAAAGCATGAGTTCGTTTCCCTGGTGCAACAATCCGAAGTGAAAGAGGGTTGGTGGGACAAGATCGGGAGGGCCGGCGTGCAGGTGCGCGCTCCGAGCGATGACGACACGGTTGACCACCGCCGGGCCGCACAGGCCAGATCCGATTCGCTATAATGACGGTCTATTATTGACTCTCCAGCAACCAAGGACCATCCATGAGCCTGAATAACGTCCCAGCCGGCAAAGACGTGCCGAACGACTTCAACGTCATCATCGAAATCCCGATGAACGCCGATCCGGTCAAGTACGAGGTAGACAAGGACAGCGGCGCGATCTTCGTCGACCGTTTCATGGGGACGGCCATGCACTATCCGTGCAACTACGGCTACGTGCCGCAGACCATCGCCGACGACGGCGACCCATGCGACGTGCTGGTCATTACCCCGTTCCCGCTGCCGCCGGGCGTCGTGGTGCGCTGCCGCGCGCTGGGCGTGCTGAAGATGACCGATGACGGCGGCGGCGACGCCAAGGTGATCGCGGTGCCGGTCGAGAAAGTGCTGCCGATGTACAAGAAAATCCAGTCGCTGGAAGACCTGGAAGAGCTGCGCCTGAAGCAGATCCAGCACTTCTTCGAGCACTACAAGGATCTGGAACCGGGCAAGTGGGTCAAGATCGAAGGCTGGGCCGGCATCGAGGAAGCCAAGGCCGAGCTGGTCAATGGCGTGGAAGCGTACAAGAAGGGCGCCCAGGCGTAATCGCCAGGCTCGACTTTGTCGCTGAACGAGCCGGCGCCCGCGAGGGCGCCGGCTTTCTTTTTGCCGGCTGCGGCGGCGGCATGCCGCCGCTCTGTAGGCTCCGCTTACCAGCCGAGGTCGCGCAGCAGCGGCAGCGTCAGGTCGAGCGGCGGCATGAGCACGTAGCGCAGGTCACTGTTGATCGACGGCTCCATCAGCAGGTTGCGCGTGGCCTCGGTCGTGAAGTGCGAGACCGAGGAGCCGGGCGCGTTCACGCCCGGCGTATACATGAGCATGCGCCGGCGGGTGTCGGTGCCGGCCAGGCGCACCGGATCGGATTGCAGCCGCGCCACCACGCCGGAGCGGGTGGCCGAGCGCTTCTGGAGGGCCAGCTTGAGCGCCCGTCCATCGGCGCGCGTGATGCGGGCCGACGGAATCGCGATGTTCGCATCGACCCCCGGCATGCCGGCCACTTCGCCCGCCGCGTTGTCGGCCACGATCATGCCGATCGCACCCGCGACCTGCACATTGCGCGCCTTGACCACGTAGTCGCAGCCGCCGCGGTCGACCAGGGCGATATTGCCGCGCACCGCCAGCGCATTGGTGGCGCTCAACGCAGAGCAGGCCAGGCCGTTGCCGTTCGACTGGTCGACCACCGGCATCAGTTGCCCCCTGACCGGCGCGTTGCGGATCCGCGGGCCGAAGCTGGCGTCGCCCACCGCATATTGACCCGCGGCGGCAGCGGCATTCTCGCCGCTGATCGTCAGCACCGACGCCGGGCTCAGCACGGCCGGCGTGGACCCGGTGACATGCCAGCCGTTCCAGGACAGGCCACGCCAGGTGGTGGCGCTGGCGACCCGCTCGGCGTTCGTCATCTGCACCCACAGGCGCTCCCGGCGGTTGTCGATCAGGTGGAAATCCCAGGCCGAGGGCCGGCCGAGCATGAAGGCGCCGGTCTCGTTGTCGGTAAAGGTCTGGAAACCGAGACCGTGGGCGATCTCGTGCAGCAGGGTGGCCACCAGGTCGATCTGGCTGCCGGCCTTGCGGTCGAGCCCGAGGTAGAAGGTGAGGCCGGGAACGCAATCGGGGAACAGGCCGAGCCGCGAATTGAAGCGCGCGATGATGTGCGGGTCGCCGGGCGCGGCGAAATCCATGCCGGCCAGCTTGCCGGCCAGGGCGGTCGGATACCAGGTGCCGTTGATCGGGGCGGACGGGAAGTTGGCGACTACCTGGTAGGCGCCGGCCGCGCCGAGCACGGCGCCGGTGGCGTTGCAGTCGAGCGGCAGGAAGGCGGCGCCGATGCGGATCGGCACGTTGCTGACCAGGTGCGCGGCCCAGATGTCGGCGGCGTAGCGAAAGGCGTTCAGGCGCTGCTGGCCCAGGGTGGTGCCGGGGTTGTCGCCGACCGGCGCGACCGGGGTCGGATCGTTGAAACCGACGCCGGGTGCGTTCTGATTGATGATCTCGATGGTGGCCGCGCGCGCGCCGCCGACGGCGGCAAGGCCGGCCACGGCCAGCAGGGCGATGGCGGCGAATCGGGCGAGATGGGCAAGGCGGCGTGGATGGGTGCCGGCAGCGAGGCCGGCCTGGCGTTCAGCGATGGTCATGACGGGATGCTCCCTGCGCGGCCGGCGCGGACTGGTCGAGGACGCGGGCGGCGGCGTGGGCGCCGTCGACGCAGTGGTGGTCGAGCTTGCCATCGGCGCCGCGCTTGACGACGGCGTAGACGAGGCCGCGCTCGCCCAGTACGGCGCTGCTTTCGCCGCGGGTGCCGGTCACCGCCTGCGGCTGCGCCGGCGCCGCGCGCGTGGTGGTGGCGGAAGAGGCGCGCAGGGCGCGCAGTTCGGCCGCGGTCGGCGCCCGCAGTTCACCGGTCTCGGCGTCGCGTACGACGCTCAGGCCCTGGGCAGCCGGCGCCTGGGGAGCAGCGCCGGCGGCGCCGCACAGCGCAATGAGCGCAGTGGGAGCGAGGAAGGAAAGTGTGGTTCGCATGGAATTCTCCGGGTTTCAATAGCGCTCGCGGCGCTGCATCAGGCCAATCACGCCCAGCCCGCTGGCCAGTACCAGCAGGCTGGCCGGCTCGGGCACGGCGGTGACGACGCGCACGGTGTCCAGGCCGACATAGCCGGGCGTGGCGGGGTCGCCCAGGTAGCGGAAGGCGAAGCGTCCTTCTCCTTCGACCGTCAGGCCGGCGTCCCATTGCCGCCATTCGGCGGGAAAGGCGTCGCCGCCGATGGTGGCGAGCAAGGTGTCGAAGCCGGATGCGGCGGTGCCGCGGCCGGCGCCGAAGCGCACTTCGATCCGGTCGGCGAAGTCGTCGACCAGCTCGCGGCTGGTGAAGAACGACAGCGTGGTCAGGCCGCTGAGCGTGAGCGTGGGCGTGATCAGCCAGTCGTCGACACTGCCCATGCCGTTGGCGGCGCCGAGGGCGCTGGCGGCGGCATAGGAATCGGGGGCGCCGGAGTGGGCGCGGAAGACGTCGGGATCGCCCTGGAACCAGCCGGCGCCGGGCGGGAAGCTGCGGTTGAGGCGGTCCCAGCCGGACAGGCCGGCCAGGTTGCCGAAGCCCTCATTGAGCACTTCGACCTCGGCCTGAGCGGCCAGGGACGAGGATGCGGCGGCGGTGACCGCCGCTGTCGCAATCAGGATGTTGAGTCGTTTCATGTGGTATGTGTGCTTGTGCCAGAAGGATGGGATTCCTCGCGCTGGCTGACGACGAGGCCATTTGCCTATTCATGATAAAAATGGCAACCTCGGCGTTGTTGATATGCATTCAGGGTGACGAGCGGGACGTGCCGTGTCCCTCAAACGCAGCACGGGAACTTGACGCAATCGCTTGCACTCGCGCAAGTCTATGCTGGGAGGCAAGCGCGGCAGGGAAAGCAGGAGGAAAAGGCTAGCCCCACCCCCGGTGGCTGATGCCGTGAATAGCGGCAAGGAAGCACGCTATCGCCTGACTCATCTTTGCCGCGACAACCAGGCGCCAGGGATCGAAGACGTTGCATGTGTGTGGCATGCGGCCAGTAACGCGTCGGCATATGAAACACCGCCCGCCGCCGTCGCCCTTGCGGCGAGAGCGGCGCTACCCATGGCGAATGTGGCAGGAAAATCACGCCTGTCAGAGACGAACACGGTCAACAGGACGGCTCGGGACAGGAAGAGGACGCTGAGCACCTGTGCTCACGTCCTCGACAGCAGGTGACTGGCCGCTTCAGGCGGCAGGCGCGCGGCGCCGCGCCAGCCACGCCCGCACGCGCAGCTTGCCGACGATCCCGATCGGGAAGAAGTAGATCGACAGGATGAACAGCACGCCCAGCCAGAGCAGCCAGCGGTCCGGATGCAGTGCGGCCGCCAGAATGGGCACGCCTTCGAGCGCGGTCGCGCCGTGCGCCATCAGTTCCTTCAGGTAGTTCTGGGCCAGGATGAACAGGGTGGCGCCGATCACCGCGCCATACATGGTGCCCATGCCGCCGATGACGACGATCAGCAGGATGTCGGTCATCACTTCGAAGCCGAGCGAAGTCTTGGGGCCCACGTAGCGCAGCCACAGCGCCATCAGCGCGCCGGCCAGCGCCGCCACCAGCGCCGCCAGACAGTTGGCCCAGATGCGGTAGACCATGGTGCGGTAGCCGAGCGCCTCGGCGCGGAACTCGTTCTCGCGGATCGCCTGCAGCACGCGGCCGAACGGCGAGTTCACCAGCCGCAGCAGGAACAGGAACAGCAGCAGGCAGCCCACGAACACCAGGTAATAGGTGATCACCTTGCCGTCGACGTAGCGGCCGAAGACTTCGTTCTCGAACAGCAGGTAGCTGGGCGACAGCAGCTCCGGCACGCTGAAGGTCACGCCATCCTCGCCGCCCGTCAGGTCGGACAGCTGCGAGGCCAGCACCGCAAACGAAGATGCAACGGCCAGCGTGATCATGGCATAGAAGATGGCGCGCACGCGCAGCGCGAACAGGCCGACCACCAGGGCCAGGGCCAGGGCCAGCAGCAGCGCCAGGATCAAGCCCGTGACCATGACGCCCCAGGTGGGTTCGTCGACGCGGGCCAGGGCCAGGCCGATGCCATAGGCGCCGATGCCGTAGAACATGGTGTGGGCAAACGAGACGATGCCGGTATACCCCAGCAGCAGGTCGTAGGACGCCACCAGCACGATGTAGACGCAGATCGTGGCCGCCGTGTTGAGCGGACGCGCGCCGGAAAACAGGAAAGGCGCGAGCAGCAGTCCCAGCAGGATCACGAGCAGCAGCGCGGTCAGGATGCGGCTGCGCGGCAGGTCGCCGGAGAGAAGTTTGTGCAGCATAAGGTCAGCTCCGCGACGTCGAATACAGGCCGGCCGGGCGCCACAGCAGGACCGAGATCATCAGGATGATGCTCGACACCAGGGCGATCTTCGGCGCCAGGAAGCCGGCGTAGTTGGCCACCAGCGCCATCAGGAGGGCGCCGATGAAGCAGCCGCCCACCGAACCCAGGCCGCCGATGATGATGACGATGAAGATCATCACCATGATCTCGCTGCCCATCGCGGCGGTGAGCGTTTCCTTGTACAGGCCCCACATCACGCCGCCCAGGCCGGCCAGCGCCGAGCCAGCCGCGAACACGGTCACGAACAGGCGCCGGATGCGGTAGCCGAGGGCCTCGACCATCTCGCCGTTCTCGACCCCGGCGCGCACCAGCAGGCCGACCTTGGTCCGATTGAGCACCAGGAACATGGCGATGAACACCACCAGCCCGACCACCACCGCCACCAGGCGGTATTTTTCCACTGCCGCGTCGCCCAGCAGGATGGCGCCGCGCAGCGCGGTCGGCAGCGGCAGCGCGATCGTCTCGGCGCCCCAGATCACGTGGATCAGCTGTTCGGCCACGATCATGCCGCCCATCGTGATCAGGATCTGCTTGAGGTGCTGGCCATAGACCGGCTTGACGATGATGCGCTCGAAGGCCCAGCCCAACAGGCCCGTGACGACCATCGCGAGGGTCACGGCCAGGGCCAGCACGCCCAGGTTGATCAACAGCGAGTCCATCTCGAGCCAGCCGCGCATGGGCAGCAGGACCAGCGTGGCGGAGAACGCCCCGACGGCGACGAAGGCGCCGTGGCCGAAGTTCAGCACGCTCATCAGGCCGAACACGAGGGTCAGGCCGCTGGCCATGATGAAGATCATCATGCCCATCGCCAGGCCGGCGACGGTGAGGGTGAGCCAGGTGGGGAAGCTGCCGACCAGCGGCAGCATGGCCAGCATCAGGGCCGGCACCAGCAGCAGCGGCGCGATGTCGCGCCTGGCCGCCGGCAGCGGCGCATCGGCTTGCGTCTCGGTGTTGGAAACAGGGAGGATTGCACTCATGTCGGGTCCTATTGGTGGGAGTCGAGCGACAGCCCGAGCAGGCGCTGCTGCAGCGCGGTGTCGCCGGCCAGCGCCGCCATCTTGCCGGCATGGGCCACGCGCCCGTCGTCCATCACGCTGACGCTGTCGCCCAGCGAGCGCACGAAGTTGAAGTTCTGCTCGACCAGCAGGATCGTGGTCTCGCGCTCCTTGAGCTCACGAAAGGCGGCGATCAGGCTTTGCACGATGCTCGGCGCCAGGCCCTTGGTCGGTTCGTCGACCAGCAGCAGCTTGCGTGGTTCGGCGATCGCGCGCGCGATCGCCACCATCTGCTTCTGGCCGCCCGACAGGTTGCCGGCCGGCTGGTTCCAGAACTTGCGCAGGGCCGGGAAGAAGCCGCAGATCCAGTCCACGCGGGCCGCGTCCAGCGGGCCGTTGCGGGCGGCCAGCACCATGTTTTCGCGCACCGTCAGTTCCGAGAACACGGCCATGTTCTCGGGCACGTAGGCGATGCCGGCGCGGGCGATGTCGGGCGTGGCCATCTTCGTGATGTCGCGGCCGTCGAAGTGGATGCTGCCGGCGCTGGCCTTCCACAGGCCCATGATGGTGCGCAGGGTGGTGGTCTTGCCGGCGCCATTGCGGCCCAGCAGGACGGCCAGTTCGCCGCGCGGCACCGCCAGGTCGACGCCCTGCAGGATGTGGTACTGGCCGATGTGGGTGTGCACGCCGGACAGCCGCAGCAGCGGAGCATTACGTGTCAAATCAGGCGCCGGATCAGGCGTGAGCATGTTCGGGTTCGGGTGTTCCAAGATAGGCTTCCTGTACGATCTTCGATTCCATCACTTCGCGCGGATCGCCGTCCGCCACCAGCGCGCCGTTGTGCAGCACGACGATGCGGTCGGCCAGCTGGCGCACCACGTCCATCTTGTGCTCGACCAGCAGCACGGTCTTGTCGCGTTCCTGCTTCACCTGCCGGATCAGGTCGAGCACGACGGGCACCTCGTCCACGCTCATGCCGGCCGTGGGTTCGTCGAACATCATCACCGAGGGTTCGAGCGCCAGCAGGATCGCCACTTCGAGCTTGCGCTGGTCGCCATGCGACAGGGCGCCGACGAACATGTCGCGCCGGGGCATGAGGGCGACGCGCTCCAGGTAGTGTTCGGCGCGCGCGATCAGCTCCTTGTGGCTCGACCAGATCGAGAAGAAGTTCAGGCCCATGCCGGCGCGGCTCTGCACCGCCAGGCGCACGTTCTCGACCACGGTCAGGTGCGGGAACAGGTTGGTCAGCTGGAAGGCGCGGCCGATGCCCAGCCGGGTGCGGCGCGCCGCGCCATCGCGCGTGACGTCGCGGCCGTGCAGCGCGACCGTGCCGCCGGTGGCCGCCAGCTGGCCCGAGACCAGGTTGAAATACGTGGTCTTGCCGGCGCCGTTGGGGCCGACGATCACGGTCAGGGTGCCGGGGTAGAAGTCCGCCGTCACCGCGTTCACCGCGACGTGGCCGCCGAAGCGGACGGTCAGGTCGCGCGTCGACAGCGCCGGCCGGCGCGGGTCAGGAACAGGGGGCGCCGTCATGTCAGCGCTTGTTCTTCACCGGCAGCGGCAGCTCGCTGGCCGGGATTTCGCGCACCAGTTCCAGCAAGTCCCATTCGTTCTTCTGGTCCTTCTTGATGCGGAAGTGGTACATCGGCTGGATCGCCTGGTGGTCTTCCTTGCGGAAGGTCATCGTGCCTTTCGGGGTCTCGAAGCTCATGCCCTCCATCGCCGCTACCATCTTGTCGCCATTGCCGTCCGGGACCTTGGTCAGCGCCGCCACCACCGCGCCCGCCGCCGCCATGCCGCCGGCGGTGAACATGTCGGGCGGCGCCTTGAAGCGCTTCAGGTGCTCAGCGACGAACCAGTCGTTCATCTTGTTCTTCGGGAAGCCGTAGTAGTAATAGATCGTGCCTTCGGTGCCGGCGAAGTTCTTCCAGGTCTTCATCACCGGCAGGATGTTGCCGCCGGGGGAAAGCACGATGCCATGGCGTTCCGGCTTGAGGTCGGCGATCTTGTTCATCGGATTGGGGCCGGCCCAGACGATCTGCAGGATGCGTGGCTGCGGCTTGTCCTTCAAGGCGTCGAACAGACGCGTAGAGGCTGCGGTGAAGTCGGTCGTCGCCAGCGGCGCATATTCTTCGTGGATCACCCTGGCCTTGCTGCCGGTGGCGGCCAGCGCTTCCTTGCCGGCCTTGATCGCATCGCGCCCGAAGGCGTAATCCTGGGTCAGGAAGCCGACGCTGCCGGCCTTGAGGGTGCTGGCGGCCGCCAATGCATCCTGCATCGAGCTGCGCGCGGTGCGGAAGATGTACTTGTTCCACTTGTCGCCGGTGATGGCGTCGGCCACCGCCGGTTCGATGATCAGGACTTTCTTGTATTCCCTGGCCACCGGCAGCATCGCCAGCGCCGAGCCGGACGAAGTGGTGCCGACGGCGATGTCGACCCGGTCGTCGCCATAGGCCTCGGCCAGCAGGGTGCGTCCCAGATCGGGCTTGCTTTGATCGTCCTTGACGATCACCTTGATCTTGCGGCCATTGATCGTCATGGTGCCGCCGGTCAGGTATTCGAGACCGAGCATGAAGCCGGCCTCGGTCTCGCGCGCATAGGATTCCATGATGCCGGTCTTGCCGGCGATGAGGGCGACCTTGAATTCCTTGTCCTGGGCCAGCGCGCCAGGGGCGGCGCCGGCCGCGAAGGCGAGGGCGAGGGATAGTGCGAGGGGTTTGATCAGGTGCTGCATCGTGTGTCTCCTTGTTTTAATTAAGGGACCCGCGCCAGGAAAGCGCCGATCGCCTCGAAGGCTTCCGGTTCGGTGAGCATCGGCGCATGGCCGACGTTCGGCACTTCGGTATAGGCCAGGCTGGGGGCCGCCTTGCGCATCCAGGCCGCCTGCTCGAGCTCGACCAGGTCGGACAATTCGCCCCGGATCATCAGGGTGGGGCGATGCCGCGTCAGGCGCCGGAAGGCCATGCGCAAGGCCAGCGAGGTTGGAGGAAGTCTACCGTTTTGCAGGCTGTGGGCGATACCGGGATCGTAGCGGGCGCACAACAGGCCATCGTCGCGCTGCTCGAAGGCGCGCTGTGCCCACTTGCTCCATTCGGTGTCCGGATTGGCGGGGAAGGCGCAGGCATTGATGTCGCGGACGTAGCAGGTGGCCTCGTCCCAGTTGGCGAACGTGGCCGGCTTGCCGACGTAGCCGGCGATGCGCTCCAGGCCGCGCGGGGACAGCACCGGGCCGATGTCGTTCAGCACCGCGCCGGCCACCAGGTCGAGGCGCTGCGCGGCCAGGGTCATCGTGATCAGGCCGCCCATCGAGGTGCCGATGAAGACGGCGCGCGCGATGCCCAGCGCATGCATCAGGGCCACCACGTCGGCGGCGTACACCAGCGGCGTGTAGTTGGCCGGGTTCGGGTCGCGCGCCGAGTGGCCGCGGCCGCGCACGTCGACCGCCAGCACGCGGCGTCCGAGTCCGGCCACCTGCGGGGCCAGTTCGTCGAAGTCGAGCGAGTTGCGGGTGAGGCCGTGGATGCAGATCACGGGCAGGCGGGCCGGGCCGCCTGCGCCGTGGTAATCGCGTGCGTAGAGGGCGAGGCCGTCGCTGCTGGTGTAGCGGATGGGAGAAAAGATTGACACGCTCGATGGATCCTTCAGGTGGTTCGTGGCACGGGCGTTCCCGCCCGTGCCTTTTCCTTCGTCAGAAGCGCAGCTCCAGCGTCGCCGACACCGTGCGCGGGTTGCCGTAGAAGGCGGTGACCGTGCCTTCGTTGCCCAGGGTCGGGAACAGGTAGCCGGCGGTCTTGTAGTGCTCGTCGCCCAGGTTCTTGCCATGCAGGCCGGCGCGCACCCTGCCATCTAGACGGGTCCACACGATCGACGCGTCCCAGATCTTGTACGATTCCTGGTCGAGGATCGACGGCGTCTCGAACTGGGCGGTGGCGCCCTTGTACGAATAGCTGCCGATCAGCGAGATGCGGCCGTTGTGGCCCATGAGCGGCAGCGGAATGTCGTAGTTGGCGCGCAGGTTGGCCGAGTTCTTCGGCGTGTTCTGGAAGATGCGCTGGCCGGCCACGTTCACGCCCGCCACGATGTATTCCTTGTACTTGGCGTCGATGTAGCTGTACATGCCGGCGATCATGAAGTTGGGCGTGATGTTGGCGATCGCTTCCAGCTCGGCGCCCTTGATCTCGGCCTTGCCAGCATTGGTCGTCACGCCGGCGAAGCTGTCGTCGCGGCCGTCGCCGTTGGTGTCGACCGCGATCGAGCCGGGAATCTGCACGTCCTGGTAGTCGCTGTAGAACAGCGCGGCGTTGGTGGTGATGCGTCCGCCGTTGAAGGCCGACTTGAGACCCAGCTCATAGGTCTCGATGGTTTCGGGCGCATAGCCGGCGCGGGCGACGTCGAGCGGAATGCGGGTGCCGACCACGTTCAGGCGCGGATCGAAGCCGCCGCCCTTGAAGCCTTCGGAATACGAGGCGTAGACGTTGTGGTCGGGGTTCATCTTCCAGTTGACGGCCACGCGCGGGGTGAACTTCTTGTCTTCGCGCTCCAGCAGGCCATTGCGCAGGTCGGTGTCGGTGCGGAACAGGAGCGCGCCCGGGTTGCCCATCTGGGGCGAGCCGGCCAGGCCGAAGTAGATCTGGCGCAGCACGTCGGCTTCACGCTTGTCGACCGTGTAGCGCCCGCCCAGCGACAGGCTCAGGGTGTCGGTGAGGTTGTAGCTGCCGTCGAAGTAGGCGGCCCAGGCCTTGGTGTCGATGTCGCCCATGGTATAGGTGGACGTCGGCACGGCGCCGGCCAGGATGGTGTCGAACTCGTTGAAGGCATTGGCGTCCATGTAGTAGACGCCGGCCACGCCCTGCAGGCGCGGGCCGTTGTAGGTCACCTGCAGCTCCTGGCTGAACTGGCGGTTGGTGTACAGCGCCGGCACTTCCATGTCGACCACGGGCAGGGCGTCGAAGTCGATCGGCGCCCACGACTTGTCTTCGCGCGCGGCGGTGATCGACTTCACGCTCCATTCGTCGTTGACGTGGTATTCGATGGTGGCCGAGCCGCCGTAGGCGCGCACTTCCTGGTCGCGGCCCAGCGCCTTGGTGAGGTTGGCGCGCGTGTCGAACACGTCCGGCAGGATCGGCGCCCCGCTGGTGCGGCCCACGATCAGGCGATGGCCGTTCTTGGGATTGGAGTCGTCCTGCGTGAAGTCGCCGGCCAGGCGGATGAACAGGTCCTGGCTGGGCGTGAACTCGGCCGAGACGCGGCCGGCGGTGACGTCCTTGTCGTAGTTGCCCTTGCCGGTAAACAGGTTGTCGCCGAAGCCGTCGCGCTTGAAGCGGGCGACGGTGGCGCCCAGGCGGGCGGTGTCGGTGAGCGGGGTGCTGGCGGTGACCACGGCTTCTTTCTGGCCGTACTCGCCGACGGTGGCGCGCACGCGCACGTCGCGCTGCGGCCCGAGCTTGCGGGTCACGTACTTGACGGCGCCGCCGATGGTGTTGCGGCCGTATAGCGTGCCCTGCGGGCCGCGCAGCACCTCGATGCGCTCGACGTCGTAGATGTCGGCCACCGCGGCCTGCGGGCGGGCCAGGTAGATGTCGTCGATATAGATGCCGACGCCGGATTCGAAGCCGGCCAGCGGATCGGCCTGGCCGACGCCGCGGATGAAGGCGGTGAGCGTGGTGTTGGTGGCGCGCGACGCCTTGAGGGTGGTGTTCGGCAGCGCCAGGGCCAGGGCGGTCACGTCGGGCACGGCCTGCTTGGACAGCTGGTCGGCGCTGAATGCGGTGACCGAGACCGGGACGTCCTGCAGGGTCTCCTCGCGCCGGCGCGCGGTGACCACCACTTTCGAGACGTTTTCCTCGGTTGGCGAAGCGGCCGGCGTGCCGGCCGCGTCCTGGGCCTGGGCCACGCCCATCGATCCGCCGGACAGCACCAGCAGGGCGGCGGCGGACTGATTCAGCAGCTTCATCTTGTTCCTGGTCAGACGCATTCTAGTCTCCTCATTTTTGGTATGGCATGCAATCGAGCATGCGTGCGATCGAGCGCATGCCAGGCAGTGTGCCAAGGTCGGGTTTGGTTGAATAGTCAACAATCGCCCACCCCGTTGTGCATGAATGCACAGCCCGCTTGCCGGCCCGCGTTGTGAGCTTTCCTAGGGACAGATGCCGCAGCGCACCATTTCTGTGCCACTGCAGACATCGTCGGTAAATTGCTTGCAGAGGGAATGTGCACGAGCGCACAATGTGTCATCTTGATATCTGACAAGCGATCTCATGAATACGCTGCCGGAGTGGACCGACCTACGCTTTTTCCTCGAGCTGGCCCGTGCCGGCACCCTGTCGGGCGCCTCGCGCCGCCTCGACGTCGAGCACACGACCGTCGCGCGCCGCATCGACCGGCTCGAGACCCAGCTCGGCGCGACCCTGTTCGACCGCTCGCGCGAGGGTTATGAGCTGACCGAGGTCGGCCTGGCCCTGCTGCCGCACGCCGAGGCGATGGAAGGGGCGGCGCTGGCGGCGGCCGAGCAGATCGGCGGGGCCGAGGTGGCGGCCCACGGCGTGGTGCGGCTCGGGGTGCCGGAAGTATTCGGGGTGAAGGTCGTGGCGCCGCTATTGGTCGGCCTGCTGGACCAGCACCCGGACCTGCAGATCGATTTGCTGGCGTTGCCGCGCTTCGCCAACCTGGCCAACCGCGAGGCCGATCTCGGCGTGATGCTCGATCCGCCCACCACCGGCCGCTACGTGGTCACGCGCCTGGCCTCGTTCCACTTCTACCTGTATGCGGCCCCGGGCTACCTGGCGCGCCATCCGGCCATCCGCACCCAGGCCGACCTGGCGCGCCACGACTTCGTCGACTACGTGCAGGACCGCCTGGCCAGCCGCGAACTGTCGTACCTGAACGAGCTGGGTTTCACGCCGCGCCGGCGCATGTGCTGCTCGGGCATGACGGCGCAGATCGAGGCGGCCTCGCTGGGCATGGGCCTCATGATGGCGCCGCCCTATGCGGTGCCGGACGATGGCCGGCTGGTGCCGGTGCTGCCGGGCTTTTCGGCCGAGCGCTCGTTCTGGCTGGCGGCGCCGACCGACCTGTATCGCCTGCGCCGCGTGAAGGTGGTGTGGGACGTGCTGCGCGAATATGCCGACAGCTCGCCGAGCCTGTTCGTCCAGGGCGGCATGCAGCCTGCATTGGCGCCGGATTGAAGAGCGCGGTATCCTCGCAGGATTCACATTCAAGGTTCATCTTCATAAGGGCCCCCATGCGCAGCCAGATCAGCGACGACATCACCTTCCGCAAACTCGAGATCCTGCTGGCCTATATGGAAGGCGGCAACCTGAACGCCGCCGCGCGCATGCTCGACATCAGCGCGGTGAGCGTGCACCGCGCGCTGCATTCGCTCGAGGAAGGCATGAGCTGCCAGCTGTTCAGCCTGCAGGGCCGCAACCTGATCCCGAACGAGGCGGCGCAGGTGCTGGCCGATGTCAGCCGCGAAGTGGTCAAGCTGATGGCGGACGGGATCGCCGCCACGCGCTCGGCGGCCGGCTATTCGGCCGACCATCTCAGGATCGGCTCGCTGTATTCGTTGACGACGGGCGCCATCCCCGAGGTCATCATCGGCATCAAGCTGCGCAAGCAGGAAATCGAGACCGAACTGGTGCTGGGCTCGAACGCCGAGCTGCTGCACAAGCTGAAGCAGAACGCGATCGACGCGGCGCTGATGGGGATGCCCGACCCCGACCCCGAGATCGAATCGATCCCGCTGTTCGAGGACGACGTGTTCTTCGCCGCGCCGGCCGGTTCGCCCTACGCGAAGATGAAGGAAGTCGACCTGCGCGCCTGCGCGACCGAGAAATTCGTGTGCCTGAAGGATGGCTTCGTGACCCTCACCGGCTTCCAGGAAGCCTTCCGCATCGCCGGCTATGCGCCGACCATCGTCACCCGCGTGGGCGACATCTTCTCGCTGATGAACCTGGTGGCGGCCGGCATCGGCTACACCCTGCTGCCAGGCCGGGTGCGCAATGCCTTCGGCGACAAGGTGCAGCTGATCCCCCTGAAAGCCGATTACCACATGCAGCAGACCATCGGCCTGAGCTTTTTGCGGGTGCGGGAACGCGACCCCAATCTGCTGGCGCTGGCGGCCGTGTGCCGCATGCTCAAGCACAGGAGCGCCTGATACCGCAGCGCAGCATCCGGGCCAACTTTTAGGTCGACAGTTTCGCTGACAGTAAACGTTTCCGACCGGGCGTAATTGATCTCCAGTCCAATCGCGGTTAACTTGGCAGCACAAATAGCTTACCAAGAGCCCGACTCAAGAGCATAACTAAGAGCATGGCCCGCACGGGATCATGTATTGGAGACGTACCACCCGCGGCCACACCGGTTGGAGCCGGCGCCGCACCTCGAAGGAGCCTCGCCGTGTCCTCTCATGTCATTGCAATCTGCGTCCTGGCGCTGATGTTCATCGTCGCCACCGCCATGCCCATCAATATGGGCGTCATCGCCTTCGTCGGCGCCTTCCTGGTCGGCACCCTGATCGCCGGCATGGAAACCAAGGCCATCATGTCCGGCTACCCGGCCGAACTGTTCCTGACCCTGGTCGGCATCACCTTCCTGTTCGCCCAGGCCCAGAACAACGGCACCATCGACTGGCTGGTGCGGCTCGCGGTGCGCGCCGTCGGCGGGCGCATCGCGGCCATCCCCTGGGTCATGTTCGCGATCACCGCCTTGCTCACTTCGGTGGGCGCGGTCAGCCCGGCGGCGGTGGCGATCATCGCGCCGATCGCGCTCGGCTTCGCGGCCAAGTACAAGATCAATCCCCTCATGATGGGCCTGCTGGTGATCCACGGCGCCCAGGGCGGCGGCTTCTCGCCGATCAGCATCTACGGGGGTATCACCAACAAGGTCGTGATGGAAGCCGGGCTGCCGATCTCGCCGCTGACCACCGCCTTCACCAGCCTGGGCGTCAACCTGGCGGTGTCGGTGCTGCTGTTCTTCGCCTTCGGCGGCGCCAAGCTCATGCGCCAGCAGGTGCCGAAGGCCGAACGCTCGGGCAAGGGCCTGCCGGTCTCGCCGTTCGGTCCGCCGGTGGCGGTGGCGGCCCAGGGCCCGCAGATCTATGGCGACGCCGAGAATGAATCGGCCAGCGAGGAACGCCTGACCAAGGAACGTTCGAGCGCGGCCGTCGGCGCCGTGGGCGCCACCGGCTCGGGCAGCGCCGCCGGCCATGCCGGTGTCGACCTGAACGAAGGCCCGACCTTCCACCAGATGTTCACCGTGGTCGGCCTGATCGCGCTGGCCGTGCTGACCCTGCTGTACAAGCTCGACATCGGTTTCGTGGCCATCACCATCGGCCTGCTCATCTCGATCCTGTCGCCGCAGGTGCAGAAGCGCGCCATCGGCCAGGTGTCGTGGCCCGAGATCATGCTGATCGTCGGCGTTTCCACCTATGTCGGCGTGATGCAGAAGATGGGCACCATCACCTGGGTCGGCGACAGCGCCGCCAGCCTGGCTTCGCCGCTGACCGTGGCTCTGCTGCTGCTGTTCGTCGGCGCGATCGTCTCGGCCTTCGCTTCCTCGACCGCGGTGCTGGGCTCCCTGATTCCGCTGGCCGTGCCGTTCCTGGCCTCGGGCACCGGCGTCGATCCGATCGGCTTCATCGCCGCCATGGCGGTCGCCTCGACCATCGTCGACGTCAGCCCGTTCTCGACCAACGGCGCGCTGGTCCTGGCCAGCGCCCAGCACATCGACCGCGACGTCTTTCTACGGCAGCTGATGATCTATGGCGGCATCGTCACCCTGGTGGCGCCGCTCGTGCTGTGGGTGCTGTTCGTGGTGTTCTAAAAAGGCACACATATTTTTGCAACAACGGGAAATCACATGAATCAGAGTGAATCACAGGCTGACCTTCGCTGGACTACCCAGCAACGCAACCGCGGCGATCGCCTGGCTCGGGTCCAGGCGGCGCTCGGCGGGGCGCTGGACGGCAAGATCGTCCAGGCCGCGCACATCGTCGACCTGCTCAATGCCGTGCTGGAGCCGGGCGACCGGGTCTGCCTGGAGGGGAACAACCAGAAGCAGGCCGATTTCCTGGGCAAGGCATTGACGAAAGTCGACACCGGCCGCGTGCATGACCTGCACATGCTGCTGTCGGTGCTGTCGCTGCCGGAGCACCTCGACGTGTTCGACAAGGGGATCGCCTCGAAGCTGGACTTTTCGTTCTCCGGCCCGCAGGCCGGCCGCCTGGCCAAGCTGGCGCAGACCGGTAAGCTGAATATCGGCGCGATCCACACCTACCTGGAGCTGTTCGCGCGCTACTTCATCGACCTTACGCCGCGCGTGGCGCTGGTGGCGGCCGAGATGGCCGACCGCGAGGGCAATCTGTACACCGGCCCGAACACCGAGGACACGCCGGCCATCGTCGAAGCGACCGCCTTCAAGAGCGGCATCGTGATTGCCCAGGTCAACCAGGTCGTCGACAAGCTGCCGCGCGTCGACATCCCGGGCGACTGGGTCGGCTACGTGGTGCAGTCGCCGACCCCGTACTATATCGAGCCGCTGTTCACGCGCGATCCGGCCCTGATCTCCGAGATCCAGGTCTTGATGGCGATGATGGCGATCAAGGGCATCTATGCCGAGTACGAGATCGAGCGCCTGAACCACGGCATCGGCTTCGACACCGCCGCCATCGAGCTGCTGCTGCCGACGTATGCCGCCGATCTTGGCTTGAAGGGGAAGATCGCGCGCCACTGGGCCCTGAACCCGCACCCGGCGCTGATCCCCGCGATCGAGGCCGGCTTCGTGGAGTCGGTGCATTCCTTCGGTTCCGAACTGGGCATGGAAAAATACATCGGCGCGCGGCCGGACGTGTTCTTCGTCGGGCCGGACGGCTCGATGCGCAGCAACCGCGCGTTCTCCCAGGCGGCCGGCCACTACGCCTGCGACATGTTCATCGGCTCGACCCTGCAGATCGACTTGCAGGGCAATTCGTCGACCGCGACCCTGGGCCGTATCGCCGGCTTCGGCGGCGCCCCGAACATGGGCGCCGATGCGCGCGGCCGGCGCCACCCGAGCAAGGCCTGGCTCAAGGCCGGCGAACAGGCGCGGCAGGGGCGCAACGTGATCCCGCGCGGGCAGAAGCTGGTGGTGCAGATGGTCGAGACCTTCCGCGAGCACATGGCGCCGGCGTTCGTCGAAAAACTCGACGCCTGGCAGCTGGCCGAGCAGGCGAACATGGCGATCCCGCCGGTGATGATCTATGGCGACGACGTGACCCACATACTGACCGAAGAGGGCATCGCCAACCTGCTGCTGTGCCGCACCGAGGAAGAACGCGAGCAGGCGATCCGCGGCGTGGCCGGCTATACGCCGGTGGGCATGGGCCGCGACAAGCGCATGGTCGAGAACCTGCGCGACCGCGGCATTATTCGCCGCCCTGAAGACCTTGGCATCGACAAACGGATGGCGACCCGCGACCTGCTGGCCGCCAAGAACATGAAGGGCCTGGTGCGCGCATCCGGCGGCCTGTACGACCCGCCGAAGCGCTTCAGGAACTGGTGAGGAAACAAGCATGGAAACGTTGAAATACCGTTTCGAGCAGGGCCGGCGTTCCCTGGCCGGCATGCCGCAGCTGGTGGGCGTGGTCGGCTCGGGCAATCTCGAGGTACTGATCGAGCCGTCGCCCTTGCAGGGCGCGTGCGAGATCGAGGTGCGCACCGCGGCCGTCGGCTTCGGCGCCACCTGGCAGGCCGTGATGGCCGATTTTCACGATCGCTGGAGTCTCGCCGACGCGCGCATCAGCATCAATGACATGGGCGCCACGCCGGCCGTGGTCAGCCTGCGGCTCGACCAGGCGGTGGAATCCCTGACCGGAGGCGCAGCATGAGCAGCTACCAGGAATTGACGGCGCGCCAGCGCATTCCGGCGGTCTTCGACGCCGGCAGCTTCGAGGAATTCCTGCCGCCGGGCGAACGGGTGGCGAGTCCGCACCTGGCCCAGCTCGATGCGCCGGTGTCGTTCGACGACGGCGTCGTCGTCGGCCGCGGCAAGCTCGATGGCAAGCTGGTGTTCGGGGCCGCGCAAGAGGGCGGCTTCATGGGCGGCGCGGTGGGCGAGGTCCACGGCGCCAAGCTGGTGGGCATGCTGCGCCGCGCGATCGACGAGCATGCGCACGCCGTGCTGCTGCTGCTGGAATCGGGCGGGGTGCGCCTGCACGAGGCCAATGCCGGCCTGATCGCGGTGTCGGAAGTGATGCGCGCCATGCTGGATGTGCGCGCGGCCGGCATCCCGGTGGTGGCGGTGGTGGGCGGCGCCAACGGCTGCTTCGGCGGCATGGGCATCGCGGCGCGCTGCGCCAACACCGTCATCATGTCCGAGGAAGGGCGGCTGGCGATGTCCGGCCCCGAGGTGATCGAGACCGCCAACGGCGTTGAGGAATTCGATTCGCGCGACCGCGCGCTGGTCTGGCGCACCACGGGCGGCAAGCACCGCTACCTGCTGGGCGATTGCCAGGTGCTGGTTGCGGACGATTCAAGCGCCTTCCGCAAGGCCGCCATCGCGGCGATCGACGAGCTGCGTGGCGGCGAAGTGCGCCTGACCCTCGAAGGCCTGCTGGCCGAGCAGGCCATGCTGGCGCGGCGCCTGCGCGATGCCGACGGGCTGAAAGAACCGATGGAAGTGTGGCGGCGGCTCGGCGTGCCGGAACCCGCCAAGGTGCCGATGCTGGAAGCCGAGGCCTTCCTCGACATGGCGGCGCAATATCGCGCCACAAGCGGAGACTGACGATGGATTGGCAACTACTTACAACCCAGCTTTTCCCGGGCGGTCATGAGATCGTCGAACGCGACAACTTTTTATCGGGCACGGCGCAGGTCGACGGCCAGCCGGTCGCCGTGATCGGCACCACTGGCCACACGCCGATCGGCATCGAGATCGCGCTGGCCCAGGCGCAGGCCATCCTCCAGACCGTGAAGGAGCATCCGGGACGGCCGATCCTGATCCTGGTCGACACGCAGGGCCAGCGCCTGCGCCATCGCGACGAGATGTTGGGCATTAACAGCTACATGGCCCACCTGGGCAAGTGCGTCGACCTGGCGCGCCGCCAGGGCCATACCGTGATCGGCCTGGTGTACGACCAGGCGCTGTCGGGCGGTTTCATCACCAGCGGCCTGATCGCGAGCGCCTGCTATGCGCTGCCGCAGTCGACCATCCGCGTGATGGGCCTGCCGGCGATGGCGCGTATCACCAAGGTGCCAGAAGAACGCCTGACCGAGCTGGCCAGGGACAATCCGGTGTTCGCGCCGGGCCCCGAAAACTACCTGCGCATGGGCGGCCTGCACGGCATCTGGGAAGACGATCTCGCCGCGCAGCTGGTGCGCGCGCTGCGCGACGCCACGGACGAAGACCGGCGCATGGCGCTGGGACGCGAGCGCGGCGGACGCCTGATGGCGCAGCCGGTGGCCGAGGCGGTCAGGAGTGGCGGCCATGTTCGCGCGGCATGACCTGGTGTGGCTGACGCCCCGCGGCTGGCAGCGCGTGCGCGCCGGCGCGCCGGAGGCGGCGCTGGCCGCGCTCGACCGCTGGCGCGACGGCGGCTGGCCGGCCGTGGTGCGGCGCGCCGAGGCCGGGATGGCGGCGAACGAGGTGGCGATCGGCTTTCCGCTGCCGCCGCGGCTCGAGGAGGGCGGCAAGCTGAAGTTCGGCTGCCGGGTCGAGCTGTCCGACGTCAAGCGCCGCACGCGCGCCTTGCCGCTGGTCGCGGCCCTGGATGCGGTGCCGGAGCAGTGGCGCGACAGCCTGGCCCTGCTCGAAAGCCAGGCCGCGGACGCCGGCGTGGGCCTGGCGGTGTATGGCTCGGTGGCGCTGGCGGCGCTGACTGGCCAGTACTACCTGACGCCGCATTCCGACATCGACGTGCTGCTGCAGCCCACCAGCCGGCGCCAGCTGATGAAGGGGCTGGACCTGCTGGCCTGGCACGCGGGCATCCTGCCGCTCGACGGCGAAGTGGTGTTTCCCGACGGCCGCGCGGTGGCCTGGAAGGAGCTGCGCGCGGCGTTTGCCGGCGCCCCGGGCACGCGCGTGCTGACCAAGGGACTGCACCGGATCGCGCTGGTGCTGCCCGAAGAACTGATCGTGACGCTGGAGGAAGAGACGTGCCCGAACTGATCGCCCTGCACCCCACGCCGACGCCGCGCCTGCCGGTTGCCGCCGGCGCGCGCACCTTTGCCCAAGGCCTGGCGCGCCTGGCCGTGCGCAGCCTGTACGCCGAACTGGTCCTGTATCCGAAACCAGGCCTGGTCTCTCTCGTCGACAACGGCAGCCACGCCGACATGACGGCCGCGACCTTCATGCGCAGCATGTTCGCGCTGCGGCGGTATTTTCTGGACATCACCCAGGCCGGCGTGGATGACGCGCCGTTCCACGCGCTCAAGCGGCTCGGCATCGACGCCGAAGCGCGCATGCTGCGCGCCACCGCCGGCATCAACACCCACCGCGGCGCCATCTTCTGCCTCGGCATGCTGTGCGCCGCGATCGGGCGCTGCCGCGCGCGCGGCGTCCCGCTGACGGCGGGCGCGGTGCAGGCCATGCTGCTGCAATGCTGGGGCCGTGAGCTCGGCGCCCACAGCATCGACGCCGGCGCCGCCTCGAACGGCGCCCAGGCGCGGCTGGCCTACGCCGCCAGCGGCGCGCGCGAGGAGGGCGCGCGCGGCTTTCCCTCGGTGTTCGCCGTCGGCCTGCCGGCGCTGCGCCGCACCCTGGCCGAGGGCCGCGGCATGCGCGCGGCGCGCATCGATGCGCTGTTCGCCCTGATGGCCCATATCAGCGACACCAATGTCTATCACCGCGGCGGGATCGAAGGCGCCCTGAGCGTGCGGCGCCGGGCGCGCGCCTTCGTCGCATGCGGCGGCACGGCGAGCCGCGACTGGGAAGCGCGGGCGCTGGCCTGTCACCGCGCCTTCGTCGCCAGTCGCCTGTCGCCGGGCGGCGCGGCCGACCTGCTGGGCGCCGCCTGCCTGCTGCAGGCCGTGACGGTGAACTAGCATGGCGGGACGGCTCGCCATCCTGTGCCCGGGGCAGGGCGCCCAGCATGCCGGCATGTTCGAGCTGGCGCGCCTGGACCCTGGCGCCAGCCGCCTGCTGGACGCATGGTTCGGCGACCCGCGGCTGGCGCCGCTGCTGCGCGCTTCGGTGGAGAGCGAAGAACGGTTTACCAACCGCGTCGCGCAGCCGTCCATCGTCGCGGCGACCCTGGCGATGTGGACCGCCTTGCGCGCCCGGCTGCCGGAACCGGTGCTGGTGGCCGGCTACAGCATCGGCGAATTGTCGGCCTATGGCGTCGCCGGCGCGCTCGATCCGATTGAGGCGGTGACGCTGGCGATCGAACGCGCGCGCGTGATGGACGCCTGCCTGGAAGGCGGGGCGGCGCAGGCGATGGTTGCGCTGTCCGGCATGCCGGATGGGAGCGTCGAGGACCTGCTGGCCCGTTTCGGCTTTTATCCCGCGATCGTGACCGGTGACGATGCGCTGGTGGCCGGCGGCCCCGCCGCCCTGGGCGAGGCGCTGGCGGGGGCTGCACTGGCGGCCGGCGGGCGCGCCACCGTGCTGCCGGTGGCCGTGGCCTCGCACACGCCGTTGCTGCAGGGCGCCGTGGCGCCGTTCGCGGCGCTGCTGGAGAGGCAGCGCTGGGCGGCGCCGGCCTTCCCGGTCCTGTCCGGCATCTCGGCCGAGCCGGTCACCGATGCGCAGAAGGCCAAGCGTGAGCTGCCTCGCCAGATCGCCGAGCCGATCCGTTGGAAGGACTGCATGGATGCCTGCCAGGAGGCGGGCGTGACGGTCGCGCTCGAACTGGGGCCGGGCGCCGCGCTGGCGCGCATGTTGCAAGCGCGCCACCCGCACATCGCCTGCCGCTCGGTGTCCGAATTCCGTTCCCTCGATGGGATCCATAGCTGGCTACAGAGGCAGCTCGATTAACATTCACGGAGCTGATGTCTGATATTGCTACTCGGAATTGGAAGTTCGTCCGGGTCGCCTATATAACCCTTGCATAGCAATCGTTATCGTAGGCGCCGCCGTTGTCGGTGGTGCAATCAAGGAGTCGCACGTGAAGAAGATCGTCCATGCCCTCGTCGCTGCCGCCGGCAGCCGCGCCAGGAGCATCATTCGCAAGCAGGCTGAGGCCGGCAAGCCGTTCCAGGAAAATTTCCGCAGCAATGCTGGAGGCTGGAACTAAGCTCGACTGCCGCCAGATCGTCGGCGGCATGAATGAAAAGCTGGATCCGTACCGCGGACCAGCTTTTTTTCATCGGTATCATTTATCGCAACCCCGACGTATTTGTATAGACGAATGTGCATCGTATTGGAATACTTCGCCGTTTGATGACACAGGTAGTGCACTGCCATAGTGCGTTTTTTCGCAAGAAAGCTCTGTAATGGTTTGGCATGATTGTTGCTGTTTAGCAGGTTCTTGCTAAACAGTTCTACATTGGAGCCACCATGAAGTTTCGCGCCACCTTCCTCCTGACCGCACTCGCCATCGCAGGCATGGCCCCGCTTGCCGCATCCGCACAAGCGGCCGATGCGGGCTTCCCCTTGCAACCGCTGGCCGACAAGCCCGGCCGCATCGTCCTGCCCGGCACGCAGCATGAGGTCTATTACGTGCCGTCGACCGTGGAAACGATCCAGTGGGGCTATCTGCCGAATGCGGCGACCAAGCCGGTGCTGTCGATTCCATCGGGCGCCACGATCGTGTTCGACACGCTGTCGCACGAAGGCCTGGTGGAAGACCAGGGCCGCGATCCGGTCAAGTATTTCGGCAGCAAGGGCATCCCGGCGAATCTGGTGCTCAAGGACGCGGTCGCCATCACCGGCTCGAACATGGCCCATGATTTCTACAAGGACGGCCCGCACATCGTGACCGGACCGGTCGAGATCCAGGGCGCCGAACCGGGCGACGTGCTGAAGGTGGAACTGCTGTCGGCGGTGCCGCGCGTGCCATATGGCGTCGTGTCGAACCGCCACGGCAAGGGCGCGCTGCCGGGCGAGTTCCCCGAAACCCCGAAGCCGCTGGCGAACGCCTCGGCGGCCAACCCGTCCGCGTACCACAACGTGTCGGTGTTCACCCCGATCCGCCGCGACAAGGACGGCAAATGGGAGGGCGTGATGAAGACGAAGGACGGCACCGAGGTAACGTTCCCGACCGCGCCGTTCATGGGCACGATGGGCGTGGCCGCGGCGACCACCGCCAAGGTGCATTCGGTTCCGCCGGGTCTGCACGGCGGCAATATGGACATCAATGACCTGGGCGTCGGCACCACCGTGTACTTCCCGGTGCTGGTCAAGGGCGCCAATTTCTATACGGGCGACCCGCACATGGTGCAGGGCGACGGCGAAGTCGCGCTGACCGCGCTCGAGCACTCGCTGCGTCCGACCTTCCGCATCACCCTGCTCAAGAAGGGCGACGCCGACATTCCGTCGAGCTCGGGCAGCCTGACCCGTCCGATGGGCGAGACGCCGGACCACTGGGTGACCATCGGCCTGAATCCCGACCTCGACGAAGCGATGAAGGACGCGGTGCGCGAATCGATCCGCTTCCTGACCGAGGTGCTGGGCATGGACCGCGCCACCGCCTTCGCCTACCTGAGCGCCGCCTCGGACTTCCAGGTGAGCCAGGTCGTCGACGGCACCAAGGGCGTGCACGGAATGATCCGCAAGTCGGACTTCATCAACGTCACCAGCAAGCAGCGCTAAGCCGGGCTTCCCGGTCCGGCGAACGGGATCAATCGCGCGCCATGGCGGCGGCCAGGTGCGTCTCGACGTCGACGTACAGGTCGGCGCCGACGTCGAACACGACCTTGTTGATCTTGCCGCCCGAGAATGCGAACTTGGGCCGGTAATCGTTCGACACGCCGTCGCCCGAATCGTAGCCGATGCACAGGCCCTCGCCGGTGATGGCAAAGTGGCCCGTCATCGTGCGGATCTGCGCTTCGGCCACGATCCGTTCGTCGACGTACAGGCGCGCCGGGCCATGCGATTCCTTGTATTCGCCCATCCTCTCCTTGATGAACTCGACGCCGACCACGTGCTTGCCGGAGCGGGGCGCATCGCCGACCAGGCGCTGCTCGGGAGGGATGCCGAGGAAGTTGTAGACATAGATGAGCTTACCGTTCTTGACGTACAGCGCATGGCCGCCGAAGCGCGAGCCGTGGGCGAACAGGATGCCCTGGCTGTCGGCGGTGAACTCGACATCCGCCAGCACCTTGAACGAGACGCCGTGGGTATTGGCGGCGGAATGTTCCGGCACGGTGCTGGTGCCCGGGTAATAGGCATACTGCCGGCTGGGCGGCACGGGCGGCTTGAATTCCATCTTGAGGATGCCCATGACGCCCAGGTCGGACAGCGGCAGCACATGGTATTTCTTCGCCTCGCTCATCCAGAGCGCGGCCATCTCCCCGACTTTTTCCGGGTGCTGGTCGGCCAGGTCGTGCGCTTCGGAGCGGTCTTCGTCCGTGTGGAACAGCTGCCAGCGATCCTGGTCAAACTTGCCGATGTCGGTGAACGGACCGTGTTCGGTGACCGCTTTCCAGCCCTGGTGCCAGATGCCGCGGGTGCCGAGCATCTCGTAATACTGGGTTTCCTTGTGCGTGGGCGCATCGACGTCATCGAAGGAGTAGCGCATCGAGACGCCCGGCAGCGGCGTCTGCGGCACGCCGTCGACCGTGTCCGGCATCGCCACGCCGCAGCATTCGAGGATGGTCGGCACGATGTCGGTACAGTGGTGGTACTGGTGACGCACCTCGCCGCGCGCCTTGATGCCCTTGTGCCAGCAGATGACGAGCGGATCGGCGACGCCGCCCTGGTACGAGTAGCGCTTGAACATCCGGAACGGGGTCGAGAATGCCGCCGCCCAGCCGGTCGGGTAATGGTTGTAGGTCGCCGGGGTGCCCAGCTGGTCCAGCATCGCCAGGTTCTGGCCGATGTCGTCGGGGAAGCCGTTGGCGAACTTGCCCTCGTTGATCGAGCCGTTCGGCGATCCCTCGCCGGAGGCCCCGTTGTCCGCGCAATACATGACCAGGGTATTGTCGAGCTGTCCCGATTCCTCGAGGTAGTCGACGATGCGGCCGATCTGCACGTCGGTGTACTCGGACATGGCGGCGTACACTTCGGCCATGCGGCTGAACAAGGCCTTCTCCTCGGTATTCAGCGTATCCCACGGGCGCACCGCGTCGAGCGGGCTGAAGGTGTCTTCGCGCATCGGGTTGAGGGGCGTGAGTGCGGTGCCCTGCGGCAGGATGCCCTTGTCGATCATGCGCGCGAGCGCCCATTCGCGATAGGCTTCGTAGCCGTCGTCGAACCGGCCCTTGTACTTGTCGATGTATTCCCTGGGCGCGTGGTGCGGCGCGTGGTTGGCGCCCGGGCAGAACCACAGGTACCAGGGCTTGTCCGGCTCGGTCTGGCGCGAGTCGCGGATGAATTCGAGCGCCTTGTCGGCCAGGTCCTTCGACAGGTGGTAGCCTTCTTCCGGCGAGTACGGCGGCTCGACGTAGTGGTTGTCCTCGGCCAGGTCGGGATACCACTGGTTGGTTTCGCCGCCGATGAAGCCGTAGTAGCGGTCATAGCCCATCGCCAGCGGCCAGCGCTTCTTGGACGCGCCCATGGTCCATTCGTCGACCGGCACGTTGTGGTTCTTGCCGACCCAGAAGGTGCTCCAGCCGGCTTCGCGTAGCACCGTGGCCATGGTGGCGCACTCCGGCGGCACGTGCGAGTTATAGCCGGGGAAGCCGCTGGCGGCCTCGGAAATCGTGGCGAAGCCGTTCTGGTGGTGGTTGCGTCCGGTCAGGAAGCACGAGCGCGTCGGCGAACACAGCGCCGTGGTATGCCATTGCGAGTACGTCAACCCGGCGTCGGCAAGGCGCTTGAGCGTCGGCATCTCGATGCGCCCGCCGAAGGGCTCCCATGCCGCCAGGCCGGTGTCGTCGTACAGGATGACCAGCACGTTGGGCGCGTCCTGCGGCGCGCGCCGGGCCAGGAACGGTTCCCAGTCCGGCGTGGAGTCGCGCACGTCGAGTTCGATCACGCCTTT
This sequence comes from Massilia timonae, assembly GCF_001866515.1. Classification (NCBI taxonomy): domain Bacteria; kingdom Pseudomonadati; phylum Pseudomonadota; class Betaproteobacteria; order Burkholderiales; family Oxalobacteraceae; genus Massilia; species Massilia timonae. The sequence continues at coordinate 5,520,623 of NZ_JRYB01000001.1, read as the reverse complement.
GAAATCGGGGTTCATGTCCGTTCCTTTCGATTCCGCGCCGCAGCCAGGCCGCCCGTTCAATCCAGTCGCTCGAAGTCACCCGGCTTCCAACTGCCGTCAAAGGCCGCCGGCTCGGGGCCGTAGACCCGGAAATAGGCGAACCACCCACGCTCAGGAATGGTCTTGATCCAGCGGTCCTCGGATCCGGCCGGGGCGGCTGGCCCGAAGAACAATTCCATTGCTGCGCCGTCCTGGTCCTTGAGCTCGAACAGGGAACGCAATGCCGCCTTGCCCTGATCGGTGCTGACCTGGCTGCGGGTGATCGCGTCGTAGACCGTCACCGACCAGAACAGCGAGCCAGGCACCGGCAGGGGGATTCGCAGCCGATACCGGCGAGCGCCGTCGAGGTAGGCGTCGTCGCCGTCGCGCAGGCCGAGCCAGTACACCGAACCGCTCCCCGCAGCGCGCCGGAACATCGCGGGCGAGGCGCCGATCGCCTGGTAGAACCACACCTCGCGCGCGTCGAGGTCGGGATAGGACGGGGTGGCGAAGTCGCCGCTCTCGGGTCGCAATCCTACCCATTCCCAGCGGCGATCGGGCCAGACGATCCGATCGGGCCGGCGGTCGGCGAACGATTGCACGCACATCTGGACGTGGCCGATGCGGGCCGCCTGTTCCAGGATCGCGCGCATGCGCGCGTCCGGCGCGAAGGGCCGGCCCTTGGCGATCCCGAGCGCCGCCAGTTCGCCGTAGTGGCCGTAATAGCCTGGATAGGCAGGCTCCTCGTCGATTACCTGGTGCAGCACTTCCCAGAAGCCGAGATTGTCTTCCCACTTCAATGGTGTGGTGTCCTCGGGGTGTACGGTCTGGTCCGGCCAGCTTGGCTCGCGCCAGTCGGCTGGTGGATGCAGGGGATGGACCTTGATTGCGCGGATGCGCGCGAACGCGGCTTCCAGGTCGCCGCCGACCGGCAGCGACCGCACCCCCACGATCAGGCGGTTCGTGGTCGAACGCCAGACGTGGTAGCCCTCAGGGATGTCGCCCTGGTACTCCGGCGGCAGCAGCAGGTGTCGTCCGCCTTTCCCGGCGTCGGGTCCGGGAACCCCCATGTCGGCGACCCAGCGCTGATTGACGTCGATCGCCACCACGATCAGCGGCCCGGGCTCCAGTTCGATCACGAATGGCCCCTCGCGCAGGTCGAGCAGGATGGGGGCATAGGGCGTGTCCGAGTTATAGGTGAAACCGACGTGACGGGGCTTGCCGTCGAGGATGCCGAAGACGCAATTGTCGACTACGCCGACCTCCCGGTTCCCATGAACGATCGCGGCGCCCGATACCGTCGGGTAGAAGAAGCGGTAGGCCTGGACCGCGCGATTCAGGTCGGCATCCAGGTAGGCGCGCGCTATCGTGTCCGGTGTCGGGAAGCCGCCTCGCAGCTGGTAGCCGGCGGCATGGTCGGGTGCTTGCGGTGCGACGGCGGCGTGCAGGTTCATTGGAAGCTCCTCGACAGGTCCAGGCGTTCTTTTGGATTCTAGGCGGGCAGCGCGCGCGCCGCCATTGGACCTTTGCCGCACGCGGCCAGCGCGCTCGCTCGTCAGCGCGCCCGGAACGGATTACGCTCGTTCAGCTCATCCATGTAGTCGTCGATCCCGCCCGCCTCGCGCTCCAGGAAGCGCTCGACCGCATCCGCGAACGACGGATGCGCCAGCCAGTGCGCCGACCAGGTGCGGGTGGGCAGGAAGCCGCGCGCCATCTTGTGCTCGCCCTGGGCGCCGCCCTCGAAGGTGGCGATGCCCTGCTCGATGCAGAATTCCAGCGGTTGATAGTAGGCCGTCTCGAAGTGCAGGCAGGGCACGTGCTCGAGCGCGCCCCAGTAGCGTCCATACAGCGTGTCCGCGTCGTGGATCACCAGCGAGGCCGCGATCGCCCGGCCTTCCTTCTGCGCGATCACGAGCAGGATATTGTCGGGCATCGTTTCCCCGATGCGCAGGAAGAAATCCAGGTTGAGGTAGGGCGTCGAATGGTGTTCGCGGTAGGTGTTGCGGTAGCAGCGGTTGAACAGCACCCAATCCTCGCGCGTGGCGTCGACGCCGCGCACCCGGCGCAGCGTCACGCCGGCTTCGGCCACCTTGCGCCGCTCGGCGCGGATGTTCTTGCGCTTCTTCTGCTCGAGGGTGGCGAGAAAATCGTCGAAGCTGCGGTAGCCCCTGTTGAGCCAATGGAACTGCACGCCGCTGCGCAGCAGGAAGCCGGCGTCGCGCAACTGTTGCGCCTCATCCTCGGGAGGGAACAGCACATGGGTCGACGAGACTTCGGTCGCCTGCTGGGTGGCGCACAACACGTCGACCAGGGCCGCGCGCGCATCGGCATCGCGCGCCATCAGGCGTGCGCCCGCCACCGGCGTGAACGGGATCGCGCTCAGGAGCTTGGGGTAATAGTCGAGCCCATGGCGCTGATAAGCGTCGGCCCAGGCCCAGTCGAACACGTATTCGCCATACGAGTGGCCCTTGACGTACAGGGGCAGGGCGGCGGCCAGCGCATCCTGCTCGTCGAACAGCAGCAGGAATTGCGGCTGCCAGCCGGTCTCGGGCGAGGCGCTGCCGGAGGCGTGCAGCGCATGCAGGAAGGCGTAGGAGAGAAACGGCGTCGGCGCGGCCTGGGCCTGGACCAGTGCGTCCCAGGAGGCCTGGCCTACTTCGGACAGATCGGAAACGATATGCGTGCGATAATTCAAAATTGCTTCCATTGACGAGGTGAGTGACGACAGGCACTGATGCAGCCTCGACCTGTCTCACTGCGAAGATCATTTTATGAACAGCCCATTCTTCAATCTCTATTCGCACCATTTCGCCCGCGTCGCGGTGGCCATCCCGCGCGTGCAAATCGCCGACCCGGCGTACAACGCCGAGCAGACCATCCTGCTCGCGCGCCAGGCAGCAAGCCAGGGGGCGGCGCTGGTCGCCTTCCCCGAGCTCGGCCTGTCCGCCTATACCTGCGACGACCTGTTCCACCAGCAAGCGCTGCAGGGCGCCTGCCTCGAGGGCCTGGCGGCCATCGTCGAGGAGTCAAGGACGCTGCCGCTGGCCATGGTCATCGGCATGCCGCTGCGGGTCAACCACATGCTGTTCAACTGCGGCGTGGTGGTCGCCAATGGCAAGGTGCAAGGCGTGGTGCCAAAGAGTTTCTTGCCTAATTATGGCGAGTTTTACGAATCCCGGCAGTTCACCCCCGCGGATTGCGCGGCGGTGGACCAGATCGACCTGTTCGGCGCGCTGGTGCCGTTCGGCCCGAACCTGCTGTTCGAAGTGGCCAACCTGCCACTGCTGCGCTTCCACGTCGAGATCTGCGAGGACGTCTGGGTGCCGGTGCCGCCATCCTCGTTCGCGGCGATGGCCGGCGCCACGGTGCTGGTCAACCTGTCGGCCTCGAACGTCGTGGTGGGCAAGAGCGGCTACCGTCACCAGCTGGTCGGCCAGCAGTCGGCGCGCTGCATGGCGGCCTATCTGTACACCTCGGCCGGGCGCGGCGAATCGACCACCGACATGGCCTGGGACGGCCAGTCGCTGATCTACGAGAAAGGCGAGCTGCTGGCCGAGTCCGAGCGCTTCGCCGACGATTCGCACATCATCTATGCCGACGTGGACCTGGACCGCCTGTCGACCGAGCGCATGAAGGCGACCACCTTCGCCCAGTCGGTGCGGCGCCATGCCGCCGAGGTCGCGAACTTCCGCGTCATTGGCTTCGAGCTCGACCTTCCGTTGGCGAGCACCCTGCCGTTGGCGCGCACGATCGAGCGCTTCCCTTACGTGCCGGCCGACCGCGCGCGGCGCGACGAGCGCTGCACGGAGGTCTACAACATCCAGGTGCAGGCCCTGATCCAGCGCCTGTCCTCGAGCGGCATCCAGAAAGTGGTGATCGGCGTCTCGGGCGGGCTGGACTCGACCCATGCGCTGCTGGTGTGCGCGAAAGCCATGGACCGCCTCGGCCTGCCGCGCACCAACATCCTGGCCTATACGATGCCGGGCTTCGCGACAAGCGGCCGCACGCTCAGGCAGGCGCGCGACCTGATGGCGGCGGTGGGCTGCAGCGCGCAAGAGATCGACATCCGCCCGAGCTGCATCCAGATGCTGAAGGACCTCGGCCACCCTTATGTGGAGGGCAAGGCGGAGTACGACATCACCTTCGAGAACGTGCAGGCGGGCGAGCGCACCAATCACCTGTTCCGCCTGGCGAACTTCCACAACGGAATCGTGATCGGCACCGGCGACCTGTCCGAGTTGGCGCTGGGCTGGTGCACCTATGGCGTGGGCGACCATATGTCGCACTACAACGTCAACGCCAGCGTGCCCAAGACCCTGATCTCTTACCTGGTGCGCTGGGTGGCCGACACCGGCAGTGTGGTCGGCGACCGGGCGCAGGTGCTGCTCGACATCCTCGACACCGAGATCAGCCCCGAGCTGGTGCCGGGCGGTGACAACGACGACAAGCCCGCGCAAAGCACGCAGGACCGGATCGGCCCCTACGAGCTGCAGGACTTCAACCTGTTCTACACGCTGCGCTACGGGTACAAGCCGAGCAAGACGGCCTTCCTGGCGTATTCGGCTTGGCAGGACAGGGAAACCGGCCGCTGGCCCGAGGAACTTGGCACGCGCAACCAGTATGACCTGGGCGCCATCAAGCGGAACCTGGGGATATTCCTGTTCCGCTTCTTCAAGACCAGCCAGTTCAAGCGTTCCTGCGTGCCGAACGGACCGAAGGTCGGCAACGGCGGCTCGCTGTCGCCGCGCGGCGACTGGCGTGCGCCATCCGATTCCGAGGCCACCGTGTGGCTGGACGACCTGGCGAACATCCCCGATTAACCCTGGTATTTGAAAGGACCAACACCATGAAACAGATTACCTGCGTGATCAAGCCGTTCAAGCTCGACGAAGTGCGCGAAGCGCTGGCCGAGGTGAACGTGACCGGCCTGACCGTGACCGAAGTGAAGGGTTTCGGCCGCCAGAAGGGCCATACCGAGCTGTATCGCGGCGCCGAATACGTGGTCGACTTCCTGCCGAAGGTGAAGATCGAGGTGGTGGTGGACGATCCGATGGCAGAGCAGGTGGTCGACGCCATCATCAAGGCCGCGCGCACCGGCAAGATCGGCGACGGCAAGATTTTCGTGCAGAACGTGGAGCAGGTGATTCGTATTCGTACCGGCGAGACGGGCGCGGACGCGGTGTAAGCTGGCTGGTCGGCCGCGGACGGACAAGCGGTGCAGGGTGTCGCTTGTCTATCTGGTGCCGGTCGAGGGTTGGCGGGGGAGGGTAGTTGGTCCCGGCCACTTTTTACGAATGGCGTCGAAGAAGACACCGTTCCAGGCCAGGACGATCCTGTTCTTGTTCCTGATGTAGGCGTAGGCGCAACTCAGCTCCACGACGGTAACGGGATTGGGCAAGCGCAGTCTATCGTTGTTTGTACGCGCATTTTCCCGGAGCTCGATATTCGTTTCCACGCTCTCGGCAAGGAAGCTCGATTCGGAGCAAACCCGACTGCCGAGTTCGATCTTTTCCCTACTGATAATCAGGTCCTTGCCGATCAAGGACCTTGCCTGATCTTCGCCGACGGAGATAGTCGCATAATCCAGCACGGATTTTATTTCCCACTCTCCGATGATGCTGGTGTCTCTTCCTGGTTCGCGAATGTCGCTTGCCACAGCCGGAATCGTGGACAGCAGATTGATGAAGACGAGCAAGATCCGATGGAGGTGCCGTAGGGTGAAAGAGCGACTCATGATCGGTGTCGAGCCTTTGTTTGCTCGTCGCACGAGTTTCTTCCGTGCGGAACGGGGCGCGCGCTCCTCCTCATTGGCAGAGCGCGAATATAGCACTGTGGTATTGGTAGTGATTGAGCTGAATTAACTCACGTAACTACCCGGGCGGCAGTGTCGTCAACGCCCCATCCGCATATCGAACTTCCACGTCAGCAGCCTGAGCCCGCTGATGAACAGGCAGCTCGACCACAGCGCGAAGTCGTGCGACACGCCGTATTTACCCATCAGCAGGAACAGCCAGTTGCCGAGGAAGGCGCAGATCGCATACGGTTTGCCGTCGCGGAACACCATCGGCACTTCGTTGCAGACGATGTCGCGCAGCACGCCGCCGAAGATCCCGGTGATCACGCCCATCATCGAGGCGATGAAGATCGGCATCTCGGCCGCCAGCGCCGCCGAGGTCCCGGCGATCGAGAACAGTCCCAGTCCCACCGCGTCGGCCACCACGATCAGGCGTTCGGACACGATCTGGCGCAGCGTGCGGATCAGCGGCGAGGCCACCAGCGCCAGCACGAAGATCGCGATCGCATACTCCTGGTGGGTGACCCAGAACAGGGGACGCTTGTCGAGCAGGATGTCGCGCAAGGTGCCGCCGCCGAAAGCGGTGATGAAGGCGACCGTGAATACCCCGACCAGGTCCATGCGCTTGCGTCGCGCCTCGATGAAGCCGGAAAACGCGCCGACCAGGATCGCCATGATTTCGATGAACTTGATGAGGGTCATGCAGCAGCAGGAAGCGGGAAGTGTTGTTAGACTACCATGCGCCCGCAGAGTTACGTAAGGTAAATCTGCGCCCCTGCCAACGACGACAGAAAGACGCTTCGCGCATGCGCCTCGCCTTGATCCCGATGGCGGCCCTGGCCGCCGCCAACTGCGCCATGCCGCTGCATGCGGCCGGCCTGCCGCAACTGTCCTTCCAGCACCACGACTGGGAACTCGTCTGCGACAATACCCGCACCTGCCGCGCCGCCGGTTACCACGCGGAGGACGGCCGCCATCCTCCGCTGTCCGTCCTGCTCGAACGCAGGTCCGGCCCGGGCGCGCCATTCGTCGGCAGGTTGCGGCTCGGCGAGGCCGATGACGGCATCGACCTGCCCGCGACGCTGGCGATGCAGGTCGACGGCCGCGCGCTCGGCACGGTCGAGCTCAAAGGCGACGAGTCGATCGGCAGCCTGAGCGCCTCCCAGACCGAGGCGCTGCTGCGCGCGGTGGCTGGCAGCGGCAAGGTCGCCTGGCGCGCGGGCGGACGCACCTGGAGCTTGTCGGGCAAGGGCGCGTCGGCGGTCCTGCTCAAGATGGATGAATTCCAGGGGCGTCTGGGCACGCCGGGCGCGGCCATGCGCAAGGGCGGCAGGCCGGAACGCGATGTATTGCCGCCGCTGCCGGCGCCGGTCGTCACGGCGGCGCCGGTCCCGGCTGGCGAACTGGCGCCGCCAGGCAAGGAAGACGAACGGATCCTGCTGGCGACGTTGCGCAAGACCGCCGGCAATGAGGACTGTGGCGACCTCGAGGCAATCGCCACCGGCGTGAGCAAGTTCGCTTACGCGCCGCTCACGTCGACGACGATGCTGGTCTCGGCGCGCTGCTGGCGCGGCGCCTACAACGAAGGGCACGGCTACTGGGTCGCCAATCGCAAGCCACCGTTCTCCCCGCAACTGGTGACGCAATCGGGCACCGACTACGACAAGGGCGTCATCGGCGCGGCGCACAAGGGGCGCGGCATCGGCGACTGCTGGGGCCACGACGAATGGGTGTGGGATGGGCGGCGCTTCGTGCACACGGCGTCAAGCACGACCGGCATGTGCCGCGGCATCGCCGCTGGTGGCGGCTGGACCTTGCCGACGCTGGTCAAGGAGGTCCGGCGCTGATCAGGCGCCGGCCAGCGGCAGGCGCAGGGTGAACACCACCCGCCCGTCCTCGTGGCGGTAGGCGATCTCGCCGCTGTGCTCGCGCACGATCTGCTGCGCGATGTACAGTCCCAGGCCCATGCCGGTGCGGTTGCGCGGATTGTTCAGCGAGGCGCGCTTGAAGGGATTGAACAGCGTCGCCACCGTCTCCGGCGCGATCGGCGCACCCGCGTTGCTTACCGCGACCGAGGCTTCGCCGTCGTGCGCCTTCAGGCAGACGGTCACCGGTTTGCCCGGCTCGCCATGGTGGCGTGCATTGCTCAGCAGGTTGGACAGCACCTGCGCCAGACGGCTGCTGTCGGCGTTCACCGTCGCGGCGTCGTCGCAGATCAGGTCGAGCGGGATCGATGGATAGGCCAGACGCGCCTCGTCCATCAGGTCGACCAGCAAGGCCTTGAGGTCGACCGGTTCGAGCGTCACGCCCAGGCCCATGCCGCGGTCGATGCGGCTCATGTCCAGCACCTGGCTGATCATGCGCTGCATGCGGTTGGTCGACGACTGGATGCGCTTGGCCAGCGTGGGCTGGTTGCCGCTGCCGGCCGAGCCGGTGCGTTCGAGCACCATGCCGGCCATATTGATCGAATGGAGCGGGTCGCGCAGGTCGTGGCCGAGCATGGCCAGCAGCTGCGCGCGCGTGGCCTCGGTCTGCGAGCGGTGCGCGTTCACCGCGCGCACCAGTTCGGCCAGTGTCAGGCGCGCATTGGCCAGCACGTTCGTCTCCCATGGATGGGCGCAGCCGCGCACGGTCTCGTGCCAGGCGTCGAACGAGCCGCGCGGCGTCAGGCGCTCGCCCAGCGGGCCGAGCGCCACGATCTTGTCGGGGCGGCCGCCCCAGGCCACGGTGTCGATCTGTTCGACGCGCAGCATGATGCACCAACCCTGGCCCAGCGGATCGAAGGGCAGGGCCAGCATGCCGGCCCATTTGCCGAGCCGCTCCCGCAGCGCCGGCGCCCAATCGGCCACCATTTCGCGCACCACCAGGTCGTGCTCGTTCTCGGGCAGCGAATCGACGATGGCCCGCGCCAGCTCCTCCGGCAGCTCGCCGTAGGCGGCGACCTTGCCGTGCTGGGTGGCGATCATCGCCTGCGATCCGGACGCCGCCATCAGCGCGCCGGCGTGCTGGCCCAGAGCGTCGAGCGGATCGTCGTCGAGCAGCAGCGATTCGACCAGGGCGGTGCGCACCCGGGCCGACTGCTCGGCCAGCGTCGCATCCTCGCGCGCTTCGATGCTGTGGATGGTCGAGGCCATCACCTGGGCCAGCACGTCGGCCGCCATGCGCACCGCATAGGGCACCAGCTTGGGCGACATGTGATGGCAGGCGATCAGGCCCCACAGGCGGCCGTTGATCACGATCGACACGCTCATCGACGCGCGCACATGCATGTTCTTGAGGTACTCGACGTGCACCGGCGACACGCTGCGCAGCACCGCGAAACTCATGTCGAGCGGCGCGGCGCCCGGCGCGCCGTGCAGCGGCACCGCGTTGTAGTCCATGTCGGCGATCACGCGCAGGGTGTTGAGCGTGTACAGGCGGCGCGCCTGGGCGGGAATATCCCCGGCAGGGTATCGTTGGCCGAGATACGGCACCAGGTCGTCGCGCCGGCTCTCGGCCACCACGTCGCCGCTGTCGTCGGCACGGAAACGGTAGGCCATCACGCGGTCGAAACCGGTGAATTCGCGCACCTGCTGGACGGCGGATGCGAGCAGGGCGTCGATGGTCTTCTGGCGGCGCAGGCGGTCGATCAGGCCGTGCGCCTTGATGGCGAAGCGCGACACTTCCTCGCTCGACGTCTCGCGCAGCTCGAATTCGGCGAGGATGCGCCCATGCTGCGCATGCACCACGCAGTCGTATTCGGCGTCGCCGATGGTGAGGCCGGCGGCCAGCGGCGCGGCGTCTTCGTCGTCGCGCGCGGCGATGCAGTCGGCGATCGCTTCCACCGCCGCCTGCGGCAGCGCCAGCGCGGCATACGACGAGCCCAACTGGGGGACGACACCGAGCAAGGCCGGAACGTTCCCGCTCCAGCCTTCGAGCTGACCATCATCCTGGAAGAACAGCAGCGCGCCGTGCGGCTGGATCGAGCCGGGAATATGGATAGGCTCGTCAGCACAGGATGACAGGTCGACCTGCCGTCCATGTTCCATTGGAACTGCTTGCGTTGCCTTCAATACACATCCCCTTTGTCGATCGGCCGGCATGTCCGGCGTCGAGGCATTCTACAATTAACGGACGAGTTCTGGACAAATTGCAACTGTGAAACGGCTGATTGTCACACGACCCGGTCGCCAGCGTCTATCTGGCGCAACATCAATCGTGCAGGGCAGGGCGCAGCAGGGCGATCAGGGCGCCATGGCCGCCGTCGGTGCGGCCGGCGGCGCAGAAGGCGATGACTTCGTTTTTTTGCACCAGCCAGCTGTGCACGATGCTGCGCAGCACCGGCTCGCCCTTGGGCGAACCGTAGCCGATGCCGTGGATGATGCGCACGCAGCGCACCCCGCGCCGGTTGGCGCGGTGCAGGAAATCGGTGAGGGCGTCGCGCGCGCCGTCGCGGGTCAGGCCGTGCAGGTCGAGCTCGTCCTGGATCGGCCAGTGGCGCTTGCGCAGCTTTTTCACGACGTCGGGGCCGACGCCGTCGCGCGCATAGCTCATGGACGGGTCTTCGTCGAGCATGCCCTCGACGTCGAACAGGTCCGACAGTTCATCCGACATCGAGGCGCGCAGCACGTCCGCCGTTTCTTCCTCGGGGGAGAGTTGCGCACGCGCCCGAGCGGCGCTGGGCGCCACGTACACCGGGCGGTGCACGTAGCGGTCGGATTCGGGCAGCTTGTGCACGCCTTCCATCGAGGTGCGGAATTCGACCGCCCGCTCGCGCGCGATGCGCTCGCGCTTCTCGCGCTCGGCCTGCTCGATGGCGCGCACGCGCTCTTCTTCCTTGAGCCGGTCGCGCAAGCCTTTCAGCTCGCCGAAATCCTTCATGCCCGCCATCGCTTTGCTACCTTCTTGTTGCGTTGATTACTTGAAGTCGCTTATTTGGGATCGTCCTCCAGCGCTTCCAGGTAGCGCTGGGCATCGAGCGCGGCCATGCAGCCGGTGCCCGAGCTGGTGATCGCCTGGCGATAGATGTGATCCTGCACGTCGCCCGCGGCGAACACGCCCGGCACGCTGGTCGCCGTCGCCATGCCTTCCAGGCCCGACTTGGTCACCAGGTAGCCGCCGCTGTGCATCTCGAGCTGGCCTTCGAAGATGCCGGTGTTCGGCTTGTGGCCGATCGCCACGAACAGGCCGTGCACGTTCAGTTCCTTGGTGGCGCCGTCGACCGCCGACTTCAGGCGCAGCGAGGTCACGCCGCTCTGGTCGCCCAGGACTTCGTCCAGGGTCTGGTTCAGCTCCAGCACGATCTTGCCTTCGCTGACTTTGTGCATCAGGCGGTCGACCAGGATCGGCTCGGCGCGGAACTTGTCGCGGCGGTGGATCAGGGTGACTTTCGAGGCGATGCCGGCCAGGTACAGGGCTTCCTCGACCGCGGTATTGCCGCCGCCGATGACCGCGACTTCCTGGTTGCGGTAGAAGAAGCCGTCGCAGGTGGCGCAGGCCGACACGCCGCGGCCCATGAAGGCCTGTTCCGACGGCAGGCCCAGGTACTGGGCCGAGGCGCCGGTGGCGATGATCAGGGCGTCGCAGGTGAAGGTATGGCTGTCGCCGACCAGGCGAATCGGCTTTTCGTTCAAATACGTCGTGTGGATATGGTCGAACACGATCTCGGTGTTGAAGCGCTCGGCATGCTGCAGCAGGCGCTGCATCAGTTCCGGACCTTGCACGCCCAGCGGATCGCCCGGCCAGTTCTCGACGTCGGTGGTGGTCATCAGCTGGCCGCCCTGTTCGACGCCGGTCACCAGCATCGGCTTCAGGTTGGCGCGGGCGGCGTACACCGCGGCGCTGTAGCCGGCTGGCCCGGAACCGAGGATGAGGACTTTGGCGTGTTTGGTAGTAGTCATGGCGGCGCTCTTTGCTTCACGTGGTTGTTATATGGACACACGGCAATTGGGGGCGGCCTGACAGGAATCAAGGGCCACCAGGGTCTGCCAGAGGGTGTCCGAAGAGCGCCGATTATAGTCGATGATGCAGATGTGCATGAATCGTAGGGGCAACGCGGCCGTATATCGCTTAGAATGGGCGGATCGTCGATAGTACTTACTTCCGCAGTACCTGTAATGAGCAAGAATAGCCAAGCCAGCACCTCCGGATACACCCGCACCCAGGCCAGCGCCACCGCCCGCCGCCCGCTGCCGGGCCGCCTCGCGCGCCTGCTGTCCGAGGCGCGCTGGATCGCCGGCGCCGTCGCCTTCCTGTATTTCGTCCTGATCCTGCTCAGCTATAGCAAGCTCGATCCCGGCTGGTCGCACGCCAACGTCGTGCCGCGCATCGCCAACCTGGGCGGGCGCGCGGGCGCCTGGCTGTCCGACCTGTTGCTGTTCATATTCGGCTTCTCGGCCTGGTGGTGGGGTGTGATCTTCCTGCGCCAGGTCTGGCGCGGCTGGCGCCGGCTCACCGACAAGCTCGGCACCAAGGTGGAGGAACCGCACCACGGCGAGATGTACGTGCGCTGGATCGGCTTCGCCCTGATGTTCGCCGGCAGCGTCGGCCTGGAATACCTGCGCATGTGGTCGTGGGACGTCGAGCTGCCGCGCGCGCCGGGCGGAGTGCTGGGCCAGCTGATCGGCCACGCCAGCCACGTCGCCTTCGGCTCGACCGGCGCGACCCTGCTCCTGCTGCTGCTGTTCTTCCTGGGCTTTTCGCTGTTCTTCCAGGTGTCGTGGCTGAACGTGGCCGAGCGCATCGGCGCCGTGTTCGATGGCACCATCGACTGGTTCCGCCTGCGCATGGAAGACATCGAGGACCGCCGCCATGGCGAAGCCGCCGCCGTCAAGCGCGACGAAGTGGTGGTCAACGAGCGCGCCAAGTTCACCGAAAAGCATGCGGACAAGCCGATCCCGGTCGTGAAGACCGAACCGTCGCTGGAGATCGCGCCGCCGGCGCCGAAGCCGGCCGCTGTGCCAGCGCCGCTGGCATCGGCCCAGGCGGTGGCGCCCACCATCAAGATCGAGCCGCAGATGGTCAGCGTGCCGAAATCCGAGCGCGCCGAGAAGGAGCGCCAGTCGCCGCTGTTCCAGGACATCAACGGCGACACCGGCCTGCCGCCGCTGGCCCTGCTGGACGATGCGCCGGCTGCGCAAGAGACGGTGGCGGTCGAGACGCTGGAGTTCACCAGCCGCCTGATCGAGAAGAAGCTGTCCGACTTCGGCGTCGAAGCCAAGGTCGTGGCCGCCTATCCGGGCCCGGTCGTCACCCGCTACGAAATCGAGCCGGCCACCGGCGTCAAGGGCAGCCAGATTGTCAACCTGGCGCGCGACCTGGCGCGTTCGCTGTCGCTGACTTCGATCCGCGTGGTCGAGACCATCCCCGGCAAGAACTACATGGCCCTCGAATTGCCGAATCCGAAGCGGCAGATCGTGCGCCTGACCGAGATCCTCGGTTCCAAGGTGTATGGCGACAGCGCCTCGAGCCTGACCGTGGCCCTGGGCAAGGACATCGCCGGCAAGCCGGTGGTGGCCGACCTGGCCAAGATGCCGCACCTGCTGGTGGCGGGCACCACCGGTTCGGGTAAATCGGTCGGCATCAATGCCACCATCCTGTCGCTGCTGTATAAAGCCGATCCGGCCGATGTGCGCCTGATCCTGATCGACCCGAAGATGCTGGAGATGTCGGTCTACGAAGGCATTCCGCACCTGCTGGCGCCGGTGGTGACCGATATGCGCCAGGCTGGGCACGCGCTGAACTGGGCGGTCAACGAGATGGAGCGCCGCTACAAGCTCATGAGTAAACTCGGCGTGCGTAATCTGGCCGGCTACAACGGCAAGATCCTCGACGCGGCCAAGCGCGAGGAACACATCCCGAACCCGTTCTCGATCACGCCGGACGCGCCCGAGCCGCTGGAAAAACTGCCGACCATCGTCATCATCATCGACGAGCTGGCCGACCTGATGATGGTCGTGGGCAAGAAGGTGGAAGAGCTGATCGCCCGTATCGCCCAGAAGGCGCGCGCGGCCGGCATCCACCTGATTCTCGCGACCCAGCGCCCGTCGGTCGACGTGATCACCGGCCTGATCAAGGCCAACATCCCGACCCGCATCGCGTTCCAGGTCTCGTCCAAGATCGACTCGCGCACGATTCTCGACCAGATGGGCGCCGAGACCTTGCTGGGCATGGGCGACATGCTCTACATGCCGCCCGGCACCGGCCTGCCGATCCGCGTGCACGGCGCCTTCGTGTCGGACGACGAAGTGCATCGAGTTGTAAAACATCTGCAGGAGCAGGGCGAACCCAATTATATTGAAGGCATCCTCGAAGGCGGCACCCTGGAAGAAGGGGGCGCTGACGGCGCGGTGGCGGGCGAGGGCGGCGGCGAATCCGACGCCATGTACGACCAGGCGGTGCAGGTCGTGCTCAAGAACCGCAAGGCCTCGATCTCGCTGGTGCAGCGTCACCTGCGCATCGGCTACAACCGGGCCGCCCGCCTGATCGAGCAAATGGAGCAGAACGGCATGGTGTCGCCGATGCAGTCGAACGGCAATCGCGACATCCTGGTGCCGACGGCAAGCGCCGAATAACAATAAAGGAACGCTGAATGCAATCAATGACCAAATTCACCTTTGCCGCGCTGGTGGCTGCGAGCGCCTTCGCTTTCCCGGGCCTGGCGAGCGCCGCCGCCCTCGACCAGTTCAAATCCTTCGTCGCCTCGACCCAGTCGGCCAAGGGCGAATTCACCCAGCAGCAACTGGGCAAATCGAAGAGTGGCAAGGCCACGCCCGCCTCGAGCGGCAGCTTCGTGTTCGCCCGCCCCGGCAAGTTCATCTGGACCTACCAGAAGCCCTACGAGCAAGTGCTGCAGGCCGACGGCGAAACCCTGTACATCTACGACAAGGACCTGAACCAGGTCACCACCCGCAAGCTCGGCAATGCGCTGGGCAGCTCGCCGGCCGCGATCCTGTTCGGCAGCAATAAGCTGGAAGAGAACTTCACGCTGAGCGAAGCCGGCGCGCGCGACGGCATGGAATGGCTGAACGCCACGCCGAAGGCCAAGGACACTTCGTTCGAGCAGATCAGCATCGGCCTCAAGGGCGGCGTGCCGATGGCGATGGAATTGAAGGACACCTTCGGCCAGACCTCGCGCCTGACCTTCACCAACTTCCAGCGCAACCCGCAACTGGGTGCGCAGCAGTTCAAATTCACGACGCCGCAGGGCGCCGACGTCGTGAACCAGTAAGCCATCAACGGGGCGTGCGCGCCGCGCGGCCCCGTCGTGCATCGGATACACTACGCCCCATGCACAACCATTCGCCTATCCGCATCCATGGCCACGGATGACCTGTTCAAGACCGAGCCGGCCGCGCCGCTGGCCGAAGCCCTGCGTCCGCGCACCATCGACGAGGTGGTCGGCCAGAGCCACCTGCTGGGCCCGGGCAAGCCGCTGAACCTGGTCTTCAAGTCCGGCAAGCCGCATTCGATGATCCTGTGGGGCCCACCGGGCGTGGGCAAGACCACGCTGGCGCGCCTGACCGCCTACGCCTTCGACTGCGAGTTCATCGCGCTGTCGGCGGTCTTGTCGGGCGTCAAGGACATCCGCGCGGCGATCGAGCAGGCCGAGCAGTACCTGGCCCGCGGCAAGCACACGATCCTGTTCATCGACGAGATCCACCGCTTCAATAAATCGCAGCAGGACGCCTTGCTGCCGTTCGTCGAAAGCGGCCTGGTGACCCTGATCGGCGCCACCACCGAGAACCCGTCGTTCGAAGTCAATTCGGCGCTGCTGTCGCGCTCGCAGGTCTATGTGCTGAAGGCATTGACCGACGCCGAGATGCGCCAGCTGCTGGCGCGCGCCCGCGAACAGGCCCTGCAGCACCTGGAATTCGACGAACTGGCGATCGACACGCTGGTCGGCTATGCCGACGGCGATGCGCGCCGCTTCCTGAACCTGCTCGAGCAGACCAGCACCTCGGCCAATACCGCCGGCACCAACCGCATCACCGCCGAGTTCGTCGAGAACGCGCTGACGCTCAACGCGCGCCGCTTCGACAAGGGCGGCGACAATTTCTACGACCAGATCTCGGCCCTGCACAAATCGGTGCGCGGCTCGCACCCTGATGCCGCCCTGTACTGGCTGTGCCGGATGCTCGACGGCGGGGCCGACGCCAAGTACCTGTCGCGCCGCATCGTGCGCATGGCCTGGGAAGATATCGGCATCGCCGATCCGCGCGCGATCCAGCTGGCCAACGACGCCGCCGCCACCTATGAGCGGCTCGGTTCGCCCGAAGGCGAGCTGGCGCTGGGCCAGGCCGTGGTCTACCTGGCGGTCGCATCCAAGAGCAATGCCGGCTACAACGCCTTCAATGCGGCGATGGCCTTCGTGCGCAAGGACAAGTCGCGCGAGGTGCCGGTCCACCTGCGCAATGCGCCGACCAAGCTCATGAAAGAGCTGGGCTACGGCCACGAGTACCGCTATGCGCATGACGAGCCGAACGCGTATGCGGCCGGCGAAACCTATCTGCCGGACGGGATGCCGGAGCCCGGCTGGTACCAGCCGGTGCCGCGCGGGATCGAATCGAAGATCGCCGAAAAGCTGGCATGGCTGCGCAGCCTCGACGACGAGGCGCGCGCGAACGGGGACGGTTCGTAGCCTTGTTCATGGCGCCGCTGGGTACGGCGCCTGTCCTTCTTCCTTCAACGGCGCGCAACGCGCCGGCATTGCGCGCCTGGTCCCGCATTGCTGCATTCTGCGCCGCGTTTCATGCGCTTCGTCGCAAGTCGATGGCGATTCCAGGGGCTGGTGGCTAAAGTACCACCATCGCAAAGCAATTCGCGAATCACCCAACCCCTGAAGGAGCCATCATGAACATCCGTAAAAACTTCGAAGCCCTGTTCCTCGCCGTCGCCGCCCTGGGCCTGGTCGTCAGCTTCGCCACCGCCAACGAGCGTCCGGTCGAGATCGCCGAAAGCACCGTGCCTGCCATCGACATGGCCAGCATCCAGACCGTGATCGTCAGCGCGCCGCGCCTGGCAGTCCGCTGAAACCGGCGCAAGCCGGTTTCAGGGGCGGCTTGACGAGGCCCCGGCAGCATGGTTGCCGAATCTCGCAAATAATGTTGGTCGGCTTGGTACAATTGTGTTTTCGATACACAGCCCAGTCCAACCAGACATGATTGACATCCAACTTCTCCGCAAAGACATCGACAACGTCGCCGCCCGCCTGGCGACCCGCAAGTACCAGCTCGATGTGGCCAGTTTCAATGCACTGGAGGCCGAACGCAAGGCGATCCAGACGCGCACCGAAGAACTGCAGGGCAAGCGCAATTCGCTGTCGAAGCAGATCGGCATGCTGAAGGGCAAAGGCGAAGACACGACGGCCGTGATGGCCGAGGTCGCCGGACTGGGCGACGAACTCAAGGCCAACGAAGTGGCGCTGGGCGAGGTCCAGGCCAAGCTGGCGAGCTTCATCGCCGCATTGCCCAACCTGCCGCACGAGAGCACGCCGGAAGGCAAGGATGAAAGCGCTAACCTCGAAGTGCGCAAGGTCGGCACGCCAACGGCGTTCGACTTCGAGGTGCGCGACCACGTCGACATCGGCGAGCGCCTGGGCCTGGACTTCGAAACCGCGACCAAGGTCACCGGCTCGCGCTTCTCGATGATGAAGGGCGGCATGGCGCGCCTGCACCGCGCGCTGGCGCAGTTCATGCTCGACACCCATACCGGCCAGCACGGCTATATCGAGTGCTACACCCCGTACATGGTCAACGCCGATTCGCTGCGCGGCACCGGCCAGCTGCCGAAGTTCGAGGCCGACCTGTTCTCGGTGAAGAAGGGCGGCGCGGAAGGCGAGGGCGAGAACTTCTACCTGATCCCGACCTCGGAAGTCTCGCTGACCAACGTCGTGCGCGACGAGATCGTGGCGCTGGACGAGCTGCCGATCAAGATGACCGCGCACACCCCGTGCTTCCGCTCCGAAGCCGGCAGCTATGGCCGCGACACCCGCGGCATGATCCGCCAGCACCAGTTCGACAAGGTCGAGTTGGTCCAGGTGGTGCATCCGGAGCAGTCGTACGCGGCGCTGGAAGAGATGGTCGGCCAGGCCGAGTTCATCCTGACCTCGCTCGGCCTGCCATACCGCGTGATGCAGCTGTGCACCGGCGACATGGGCTTCTCGGCCGCCAAGACCTACGACCTCGAGGTATGGCTGCCGGCGCAGAACACCTACCGCGAGATCTCGTCGCTGTCGAACTGCGAAGCCTTCCAGGCGCGCCGCATGCAGGCCCGCTTCCGCAATGCCGCCGGCAAGCCGGAACTGGTGCATACCCTGAACGGCTCGGGCCTGGCCGTGGGCCGCACCCTGGTGGCGGTGCTGGAGAACTACCAGCAGGCCGACGGCAGCGTCGTCATTCCTGAAGTGCTGCGTCCGTACATGGGCGGGCTGGAGCGTCTGGCGCCGGCTGCCTGAGTGGTGGCGTAGGGGAATCGTGCTTGCATGCACATTTTCCCCTTCCATTTTTCTCGAATGTGTCTATAATGGCGGTCTCTTGCAGCCCACTGCAAGGATCGACCAAAGCCGGAGAGGTGGCAGAGTGGTCGAATGTACCTGACTCGAAATCAGGCGTACGGGTGACCGTACCGTGGGTTCGAATCCCACCCTCTCCGCCAAGTATCATGAGAAAAGCCACCGCAAGGTGGCTTTTTTCATTCTGGAACGTCGCAGTGGAGCAGCAGCTGCCAATAGCCGACGTCCAGCCGGCGCCCGAACTTCAGGCCTACCTCGGCGAAATGGGCGACCTTGCGAAATCCCAGGCGTTCGTGCAGCACGACGCTGCGCTCGTTGGGCTGGGCGATGCCTGCGATGACCGTATGCAGTCCGCGGGTGCGCAGCTCGGCGAGCAGCCGTTCGTAGAGGCGCCGCCCGTGTCCGCGGCCCGCCAGCGCGGGATCCAGGTAGACGCTGCTTTCCACCGCATGGCGATAGGCCGGCCGGGCGCGCCATTTGGTGGCGTATGCATAGCCGGCCACCACGCCGTCGACCTCCAGCACCAGCCACGGCAAGGCGCCGTTCGTGACGTCCGCGATGCGCCCGACCATCTCGGCTTCAAGCACCGGCGCCTCCTCGAACGAGATCGTGGTGGTGGCGACGTAGTGGTTGTAGATGGCGCAGATGCGCGCGGCGTCCAGGCTGGAGGCGGTGCGGATGTCGGTCATGGCTTCATGGTAGCAGCTCAAGGAGCAGCAGATTACAAGCGCGCGATCTGGCGGTCGATCGCCCGGTTCGCCCGCTCGCTGCGTTCGCTGTAGCGGTCCGTCAGGTAATCGCTGCTGCCGCGCATCAGCAGCGTGATCTTGTAGAGCTCCTCCATGACGTCGACCACGCGCTCGTAGTAGGCGGACGGGCGCATGCGGTCGTCGTCGCCGAATTCCTTGTAGGCCATCGGCACCGACGACTGGTTCGGGATCGTGAACATGCGCATCCAGCGGCCCAGCAGGCGCAGGGTGTTGACCACGTTGAATGACTGCGAGCCGCCGCAGACCTGCATCACGGCCAGCGTCTTGCCCTGGCTGGGGCGCACCGAGCCCTGTTCGAGCGGGATCCAGTCGATCTGGTTCTTGAAGACCGCCGTCACCGCGCCGTGGCGTTCGGGGCTGCACCACACCTGGCCCTCGGACCAGATGCATAGTTCACGCAGCTCGGCCACCTTCGGGTGGGTATCGGGCGCGCTGCCCACCATCGGTAGCCCGGCCGGATCGAAGATCTTCACTTCGGCGCCGAAGTGGCGCAGGATGCGCGCCGCTTCTTCCGTCAGCAGGCGGCTGAACGAGCGCTCGCGCAGCGAGCCGTACAGCATCAGGATGCGCGGCGGATGGTCGACGCCGTCCGCGGGAGCGAGCCGCTTGGCGGCCGGCAGGTCGAGGCGCGCCGGATCGATATTGGGAAGGTCGGAAATCTTGTCCATGTTCGCTTTCAGTGTTCAGCCCAGGCGCAGCGCGAGCGCGCACAGCGTAAGCAGGAGGATCGGCAAGGTCAGCACCACGCCGACGCGCAGGTAGTAGCCCCACGAGATGCGGATGCCCTTGCTTGACAGGACGTGCAGCCAGAGCAGGGTGGCGAGGCTGCCGATCGGGGTGATCTTTGGACCGAGGTCGCTGCCGATCGCGTTCGCATAGATCATCGCCTCGCGCACGGCGCCGCCCGTGGCGCTGGCGTCGATCGCCAGCGCGCCGACCAGCACCGTCGGCATATTGTTCATGATGGACGACAGGCCCGCGGCGATGAAGCCGGCGCCCAGCGCCGCGCCCCAGACGCCGTAGGCGGCGCAGCGATCGAGCAGGGCGGCCAGGCCGTCGGTCAGGCCGGCGTTGCGCAGGCCGTACACCACCAGGTACATCCCGAGCGAGAACACCACGACCTGCCACGGCGCGCCGCGCAGCACTTCGCGCGTCGGGATGCGGTGGCCGCGCGCGGCGACGGCGAGCAGGATGGCGGCGCCGCCGGCGGCGACGGCGCTGATCGGCACGCCGGCGTCGTCCAGCCAGAAGAAGCCGGCCAGCAGCAGCGCCAGCACCCACCAGCCGGCATGGAAGGTGGCGCGATCGACGATCGCCTCGCCCGGCGCGCGCAGCTGGGCGAGGTCGTAGTCGCGCGGGATGTCCTTGCGAAAGAACAGGTACAGGACCGCCAGCGTCGCCGCCACCGAGACCAGGTTGACCGGGACCATGACCGCGGCGAAGCGCGCGAAACCGATGCCGAAGTAGTCGGCCGAGACGATGTTGACCAGGTTCGACACCACCAGCGGCAGGCTGGCGGTGTCGGCGACGAAGCCGGCCGCCATCACGAAGGCCAGCGTCGCGCGCGGCGGGAAGCGCAGCGCGGCCAGCATGGCGATCACGATCGGCGTCAGGATCAGCGCCGCGCCGTCGTTGGCGAACAGCGCCGCCACCGCGGCGCCGAGCAGCACCAGCAGCACGAACAGGCGCCGGCCGTCGCCCTTGCCCCAGCGCGCCACGTGCAGCGCGGCCCACTCGAACGAACCGGCGCGGTCGAGCAGCAGGCTGATGACGATCACGGCGATGAAGGCGCCGGTGGCGTTCCAGACGATGTTCCACACCACGGGGACGTCGGACAGCCCGATGACGCCGGTGAGCAGGGCGGCGAGGGCGCCTGCAGCCGCGCTCCAGCCGATGCCCAGGCCGCGCGGCTGCCAGATCACCAGCGCCAGCGTGGCGACGAAGATGAGCGCGGCGGTCAGCATGCGCCGATGCGGTCCAGCGCTTCCTCGAGCGCTGCGCGCTCGCCGGCCAGCTCGGCCAGCGGCAAGGCGAACAGCGCCTGGATGCGGGCCAGCACGATCGCGTAGGTCGCTTCGAAGGCGGCCGCGATGTCCGCGGGCGTTCCCTGCACCTCGCTCGGGTCGGCCAGTCCCCAGTGCGTGCGCACGACGTCGCCCAGGTAGGCCGGGCAGGTCTCGCCGGCGGCATTTCCGCACACGGTCACCACCACGTCCGGCGTGAGCGGCAGGTGGTGCCACGACTTGCTGGCATGGCCGTCCACTGCAATGCCATGGCGACGCAGCAGCGCGATCGCGTCCGGATTGATCCGGCCGGTCGGATGGCTGCCGGCGCTGATGGCCTTGAAGCCCGCCGGCGCGAGATGGTTGAACACGGCTTCGCTCAGGATCGAACGGCAGGAGTTACCGGTGCAGAGGAACAGGAAGTTCATGGGTAAGAAGGTGTCGGGTTAATCTCAACATTTCAATAGATATTGAGACGATGGGCCGACTATAATCGAGGCACTGAAATTCTTCAACTGGAATATCGAGGATGGAAACGAAACAGGTACTGGCGGCGCTCGCCGCCCTGGCCCAAGAGTCGCGGCTGGCGATCTTCCGCCTGCTGATCCAGGCTGGCCCATCGGGACTGCCGGCCGGGAAGATCGGCGAGGAACTGGGCATTGCCTCGTCGGCGCTGTCCTTCCACCTGAAGGAGCTGAGCCATGCCGGTCTGGTGACGGCGCGCCAGGAAGGGAGATTCGTCATCTACACAGCGCAGTTCGACACCATGAGCGAGCTGGTCGGCTTCCTCACCGAGAATTGCTGCGCCGGCGTTCCCTGCGGGATCGATGCGCCGGGCGGGGCGTGCCTGCCCGCGGCAGGCAATCGCTGAATACCTTCGCGGTTCCCGACCGCCATGGTCAACAATTGATGCATTGCAACATTCCTCTGCTAACATGTTAACCAGTAGTTGTTATCTGGTTACACCGTCAGGAAGGAATCGTCATGCTGTCGCAATTGCAGGCCATGTTTCGTTACTTTAGCCAGGCCGTGCCGTTCCGCCTGGTTCCCGCCCTCGTCACCACCTCCGTCCTCTTCACGCTACTGGCGCTGCCCCATCCCGAGGGGCTGAACCCCGATTCCTGGGGCCTGGTCGCCATCTTCCTCACCACCATCGTCGCCATCATCCTGAAGGTGATGCCGATCGGCGTCATGGCCCTGATGGCCATCGTCATCGTCTCGCTGTCGCAAGTGACTTCCGGTTCGTCCAAGGGCGCGATGGCCGACGCCCTGGGCAGCTTTTCGAGCCCGCTCATCTGGCTGATCGTGGTCGCCGTGCTGATCTCGCGCGGCCTCAAGAAGACGGGGCTAGGCGCCCGCATCGGCCTGCAGTTCATCGCACTGCTGGGCAAGCGCACGGTCGGCATCGGCTACGGGCTGGCCGTGTGCGAACTGGTGCTGGCGCCGTTTACGCCCAGTAATACCGCGCGCGGCGGCGGCATCGTGCACCCGATCATGAAGTCGATCGCCAGCGCCTTCGATTCCGATCCGGCCAAGGGCACGCAGGGCAAGGTGGGCACCTACCTGGCGCTGGTCAACTACCACGCCAATCCGATTACCTCGGCGATGTTCCTGACGGCCACCGCGCCCAATCCGCTGGTGGTCGACTTCGTCGCCCGCGCCAGCGGCCAGGGCTTTCACTTGAGCTGGACCACCTGGGCCCTGTGCATGGTGCTGCCGGGCCTGGTCTGCCTGTTCCTGATGCCGCTCGTCGTCTACCTGCTGGCGCCGCCCGAGCTCAAGCAGACGCCGGATGCGGTGCAGTTCGCGCGCAGCGAGCTGGCGCGCATGGGGCCGTTGTCGGCCAGCGAAAAAGTCATGCTCGGCACCTTTGGGCTGCTGCTGGTGTTGTGGGCGAACGTGCCGGCCATGCTGTTCGGGCCGGCGTTTACGCTCGACCCCACCGTGGTCGCCTTCCTCGGCCTGTTCACCCTGATCATCACCGGCACCCTCGACTGGGATGATGTGCTGTCCGAGAAAAGCGCCTGGGATACCCTGATCTGGTTCGGCGCGCTGGTGATGCTGGCCGAGCAGCTCAATAAACTGGGCGTCATCGCCTGGGCCTCGGACGGCATGCGCGACGCGATCGTCGCCAGCGGCATGGGGTGGGAGGCGGCGGCGACCGTGCTGGTGCTGGCCTTCGTGTTCTCGCACTACCTGTTCGCCAGCACCACGGCCCACATCAGCGCCATGATGTTCGCTTTTCTTTCGGTCGGGGCCGCGCTGGTGCCGGGGGAATACCTGATCCTGTTCCTGCTCATGATGACCGCCGCCTCGGCCATCATGATGACCCTGACCCACTACGCCACCGGCACCTCGCCGATCATCTTCGGCAGCGGTTACGTGACGATGGGGGTGTGGTGGCGCATCGGCTTCATCATGTGCGTGTTCGAGCTGGCGGTGTTCGCCGTGGTGGGTGGCGCGTGGTGGAAGGTCCTCGGTTACTGGTGAAGAGAACATACCGGAGAACATATCTGGCCTGGATCAGCACTGGCACCTCGGGAATTCGGGAGCGCCAGCATCAGCCAGTTACGGAACGATGTCGGAGCGCGAGTGTGGCAGCGAAGGCGCCACATATTGTCATGTGAAAAATCCTGATAACCCTGCTAGGTGCGGTCTTTCTTGCGTTCTATACACTAATCGGATTTCAGGGTAAACATCATGAGCGAGACAGGTGATTCACCGGCTATTCAGTTAGCGAAATTCTCCGAAATCGTTGGGCAGGATGATGCAGATGAACTCTTGCTGCAACTCACCGACGACATGCTTATCGACTTCGCCGCCAAGCTGGATCAGTCCGAAGCTGATTCGATTTGGGCAGCCGCAAACGATTTTGGTATTCAGTTTTATTCCGGGCCAGACTGCCTGATCCATCGGTTGGCCCAACTGACAGCGTCACGGCACCCGGGCGCCTGGAAAAAATTTCATTCGGCGTTAATTCAGCTGTCTTCTGCACGCTACATCGAATGGTGCCTGGCCCGTATCGAATCCATCGATATTAGCCACACCGGAAATGACGCAGTGATAGAGTTGCTGGACGAGGTGCTTCCATTGCTGGTCGCCACCGCAGTTCACGATGAAGCGTGCAAGTTGGTGAACGCTGTGCTGGACCTCAAATGTATCGACACCAAGTTCAAGTTTCTGAACCTGATCGCAGGAATAACGCTGGCCGATGGCCGTACCAACCCGATCGTCGCTTTTGCACGCGATGGTGATCCCCGGCTCGCGCATGCGATTGCATATTTCTGGGAGGACAGCTTTAACAGGACAGGAACGAAAACCTCTGGTCTGTGGACTGATAATATCGATTGGGGCTATCTGCGTGTGCTCCCGCCAGCCATCAAGCTGGTCGGTTCGCATTGTCCAGGCATGACCATGCTCGGGGCAGGCTATTCAGCAGGTATCCGCGCTTCCACGATTGGAGATGTTCAGGATGTATTGGACCGTTTGCATGGTGGAAGCCGGCATCCCGAATTCGCACCAATGGGGACACTGTGGTATTTCCTGAAACAACTGAGTGTACTGCGCGGGAGCGACAACGATACTGAGCGCAGCGGTGTGCGTGCAGGGCTTTTAGCGCTGGTAAAGCGTGATCCGGAGTTGTGGGTAAAAGCATTACGGTGGATATTGCTGCACGCAGAAGCGATCAAACAGGACGTGACCCTCATTAGCTGCGAACTCGCCCAGACCAACGAAGAAGTCAGGAACGGGTTACGGGTGTTGCAGGCAGATCCTGCCGTGTCAACGCTTGCCATGGGAATCCGTGCACTGGCCGAAGGCATCGTGGATCCGGCGGACAAGCATTCATTGGCATTGGCCGATTCACTGGCGCATTACTTCGACGGGACGCCGAAGTTTCCTTCGCCTTTGGCACTACGGTCTTCGACCTGGGTAGGCTCTGATCGGCTGGAAAAATATTTGCGCGACGGGGTAGCGCGGGCTTGTCACAAGTTTGCTGTCGATGTTCCCAATCAGTGGAAGAGCCAGGAAGAGGCGCTCACCGCTACTCTGATGACTTTGCTTGTCGAACAATTCGGCGAGAGCCGGAAGCTGTCAACCTATGCTCGTTCTGAGGCTTTTGGCATTCCTACCTTGAGATTGTCGCAGCGTGAGATATCCAAATCCGCGGAAGAGCCGACGTATGGTTGTGATCTCGCCTTCGTGGTAAGGGCTAGAGCGCAGGGAATCTACGCGCTTGACTGGGCCGGGCTCGTACAGGTGAAAAAGACATTGGCAGGCAATGAGAACGCCGCGATCGCAGATAGCTGGAAAATCGAAATCGCCCAGTTGAAGACATTGATTGGAAAGTGCGCTAGCGCGGTGTATTTTCTCATCTGCGGACACGGTGAAGTACTTGTCGTGCCGGCACGCCATCTACTGGGTTACGTAGCCGGAAGTTCGAAGAAAGGAGCCAAATCGCGCACGGTGGGGTACAACGAAATTCGGTCGGCAGCCATCCCGCTTGATCAATACCTGGTCGATCTGTTGATAGGGCAGTGGACCGGCAATGCATCCGATGCGATCATGACGTTTATTGACGGCAATTCAGGACTACGACCGAAGCATGTGGTGCAGGTCGAGATCCATTTTTCGCCGCGTCAGTGACGTTCAAGAGCCCTTGTCCTAAACAGGCTTTGGGGCGTCTTGCTTGACCAGCGCCAGCACCTCGCGAAAGCGCGGATGGCGGCAATCGCGCAGCCACTCGAACAGCACCATCTCGTGCGTCACGATCGTCGCGCCGGCCTGCCGCAGGCGGCGCATGGCGGCGGCGTGGTCGGACGGCCGGCGCGAGCCGCTCGCGTTCTCCACCACAACTACTTCGCGGCCGGCGCGCAGCAGGCCGAGCGCCGTCTGCAGCAGGCAGACGTGGGCTTCGCAACCGGCGAGCACCACTTGCCGGCGCCCAGGGCCGTGCGCGTCGAGCGCCGCCAGCAGGCCATCCTCGCAGGCATCGAAATGCGTCTTCGGCACCGTCTGCACGCACCAGCGCGCCAGCGCCTCGGCGTTCGGGCCGAGACGTTCGGGGTTCTGCTCGGTCCCCAGCACCGGCACCTCCAGCAGCGCGGCGGCGCGCGCCAACAGCAGCGCCATGGCGACGACATCGTCCGCGCCGTGGATCGCCGGCATCATCCGCGCCTGGTAGTCGACCAGCACCACACTGCTCGCCCGCGCATCGATTGCATTCATCTCGTCCTCGTCGATTCTCTTAAACCAGATTAAGTTATGTTGCGTTGCAGCATAAAATGATTGCTTTGCAGTCAAGTGATGCTACCATCTACCGGTCGTGCTATGAGGAGGAGGCCATGGAGCCGATGAACACCACGCATCCCTATTATGATCACCTGATCGCCGCCGCGCGCGAGCAGGGGCCGGTCACGGTGGCGGTGGCCCATGCCTGCGACCGCTACGCGATCGAGGCGGCGCTCGACGCTGCCCGCATCGGCCTGATCGCGCCGCTGCTGGTCGGACCCGTGGCGCGCATCCACGGCGCGGCCGACGCGGCCGGCCTCGATATCGGCGCGCTGACCCTGGTCGACACGGAGCACAGCCACGCGTCGGCCGCGCGCGCGGTGGAGCTGGTGCGCGAGGGCAGGGCAGCGGCCCTGATGAAAGGAAGCCTGCACACCGACGAGTTGATGGGCGCGGTGGTGTCCGGCGCCACCGGCCTGCGCACGGCGCGGCGCCTCTCCCACTGCTTCGTGATGGACGTGCCGGGCCGCAGCGAACCCCTGATCATCACCGACGCCGCCATCAACATCATTCCCGACCTGGCGGCCAAGCGCGACATCGTGCAGAACGCCATCGACCTGGCCCGGGTGCTCGGCTTCGAGGGCGTGCGGGTGGCGATCCTGGCGGCGGTGGAAACCGTGAGCGACAAGATGCCGTCGACGATCGACGCCGCGGCCCTGTGCAAGATGGCCGACCGCGGCCAGATCACGGGCGGCATCCTGGACGGCCCGCTGGCGATGGACAATGCGATCGACCTGCAGGCCGCCGCCGTCAAGGGCCTGGTGTCGCCGGTCGCGGGCCGCGCCAACGTGCTGGTGGCGCCGGACCTGGAAGCCGGCAATATGCTGGCCAAGAGCCTGAGCTTCATGGCCGGCGCGGCGGCGGCCGGCATCGTGCTCGGCGCGCGCGTGCCGCTGATCCTGACCAGCCGCGCCGACACGGTCGCGGCGCGCCTGGCCTCGTGCGCGGTGGCGGTGCTGCTGGCGCGCCACCAGTTGGCCAGCGCCCAGCTGGCGGGGCGCTGAGATGCAGCCGCACGCCACGGACTGCGTCGCCGTCATCAACGCCGGCTCGTCCAGCATCAAGTTCTCGGTGCACCGCCTGCCCGACCTGGCGCTGGCCTTCAAGGGCCGGATCGAGAACCTGTACCGCGGCGCGACGCGCTTTATCGCGCAGGACGCCGACGGGGCCACGGTCGGCGAACGAAGCTGGCCCGACGCGCTCGACCACCACGCCGGCATGGCCTTCCTGATCGACTTCGCCGAGCGTGAACTCGCTGGCTACCGGGTGCGCGCGGTGGGCCACCGCATCGTGCACGGCGGCGTCGATTACAGCGGTCCGCAACGCCTGATCGAGCCCGTGCTCGAACGCCTGGAGCGGCTGGTGCCGCTCGCGCCGCTGCACCTGCCGCACAACCTGGCGCCGGTGCGCGCCCTGATGGCCCTGGCGCCCGGGCTGCCGCAGGTCGGCTGCTTCGACACTGCCTTCCATACGGCGCAGCCGGCGCTGGCCCAGGCTTTCGCACTGCCGCCGGCGATCACCGACCTCGGCATCCGCCGCTACGGTTTCCATGGCCTGTCCTACGAATACATCGCGGCCACCTTGCCGCAGCATGAGCCGGCGCTGGCCGGCGCGCGGGTGGTCGCGGCCCACCTGGGCAACGGCGCCAGCATGTGCGCCATGCGCGGCGGGCGCAGCGTGGCCAGCACCATGGGCTTCACCGCCGTCGACGGCCTGCCGATGGGCACGCGCTGCGGCGCGCTCGATCCGGGCGTGGTGATCTACCTGATCGAGGAACTGGGCATGGAGGTGCCCGCCGTGCAGCGCCTGATGTACCAGGAGTCGGGGTTGCTGGGCGTCTCAGGCCTGTCGTCCGACATGCGCACGCTGGAGGCCAGCAGCGATCCGCGCGCGCAGCTGGCGATCGACTTGCTGGTCTACCGGATCGGCCGCGAGCTCGGTTCGCTGGCGGCCTCGCTGGGCGGCCTGGATGCGCTGGTGTTCTCGGGCGGGATCGGCGAGAACAGCGCGCGCCTGCGCGCCGCCGTCTGCCGCGATGCCGCCTGGCTCGGCGCCGAACTCGATCCAGGGCTGAACGCCGCGCCGCCGCCCGGCGTCGCCCGCATCAGCGCGCCCGCCAGCCGGATGTCGATATGGCTGGTGCCGGCCAACGAAGAACTCATGATCGCGCGCCATACCCGCGATCTGCTGGAGGAAGCATGAACCATCATCCCATCCTGGAAGGCAAGCGCGCGCTGGTGGTCGGCGTCGCCAACGAGCACTCGATCGCCTGGGGCTGCGCCAAGGCCTTTCATGCGCTCGGCGCCGAGCTGGTGCTGACCTACCTGAACGACAAGGCGCGCCCGCACGTCGAACCGCTGGCCGCGCAACTCGGGGCGCGATTGCTGCCGCTCGACGTGCGCGAACCGGGGCAGCTGGAGGCGCTGTTCGCCGAACTGCAGCAATCCGGCCGCCTCGACATCCTGGTGCATTCGATCGCCTTCGCGCCGAAGGCCGACCTGCAGGGCGGCCTGCTCGACTGCTCGCTGGACGGCTTCCTGCAGGCGATGGACGTGTCGTGCCACTCCTTCGTGCGCATGGCGAAGCTGGCCGCGCCGCTCATGACGCAGGGCGGCAGCATGTTCGCGATGAGCTACCACGGCGCCGGCAAGGTGGTGCCCAACTATAACGTGATGGGGCCGGTGAAGGCGGCGCTGGAATCGTGCTGCCGCTACCTGGCCTACGAACTCGGGCCGCGCGACATCCGCGTGCACGCCATCTCGCCCGGGCCGCTCAAGACGCGCGCCGCCTCGGGGCTGAAGGATTTCGACCTGCTGCTGAGCGATGCGGTGGCGCGCTCGCCGCTGGGAGAGCTGGTCGACATCGACGACGTCGGCCAGGTGTGCGCCTATCTCGCCTCGGACTTCGCGCACCGCCTGACGGGCAGCACCGTTTACGTCGACGGCGGCCTGAACATCATCGCCTGAACCCTGGAGCAACCATGAAAGTCATCCTGTCCGGCCTGCATGGCGACGCCTGCGAGAGCGCCATCGTCGAGAGCTTCGCGCCGTTCTTCCACATCCGCCGCGTCGAGATGATCCGCGAAGGCTCGCCCGACAGCCCATGGGCCGTGCTGCACATCGCCGATTCCTACGAGCGCGCCTGGGAGGCGTGCAATACGCTGCGCGGCGTCTTCCACCGCGGCAAACGCCTGCACATGTACATTCCGCTGCACCAACCCGACATCTACCACGAGTTCGAGCCGCACCAGCGGGTCGACATCCGCTAGTTCTCCAGCTGCGCGCCTGCCTGTCGTGCCGCCACTTCGAGGCCAACAAATATCCGCGCGCCGAGGTGCCGCACCATTGCGAGCTGGTCGGTGCGCCGCTGCCGATCTCCTTCCTGCGCATCGATTGCGCGGAGCATGAGCCGACCGACCCTGTCACGCAGCAGCGCAACTGGGCCATCTTCGCCTGAACGGCGCCCATATGGAGCCATTCCAGGCGCGCCCGGTCGAGGCGCCGGCGCACGACCTCCGAGCGACGCCTGGCGAGCGGGCAGATCGAGAACTGATGCCTGCGGCTGAACGGTCCGCTGGCATGAAAATTTACCTGGCGCGCATGCCTTGCAACTTTCGCCAGGCGTCCGCTATAATGCGGCCTCGCTTACGCGACCACGCAGCACCGATTCAGGAGAGGTGGCAGAGTGGTCGAATGTACCTGACTCGAAATCAGGCGTACGGGTGACCGTACCGTGGGTTCGAATCCCACCCTCTCCGCCAAGTAGCATGAAAACAGCCACCGCAAGGTGGCTTTTTTCATTCCGGGGCGTCACAGAGGAGTAGGGCGCCTGCGCGCCCTACGTGTGTCCCCAAGGGGGGAGATTCGAAGGGCATCGCGTACTCGCGATGCCGCGGCCTGCGGGATGTAGGCGAATCCCACCCTCTCCGCCAAGTAGCATGAAAACAGCCACCGCAAGGTGGCTTTTCCGTTTCTGGCCCGCGCATGCGTCGCGCATCGATGGTGTCGAGCCACGGGAAGTTGTAGACAATCTGATCTAGATCATTTAGTCTACGTTGGAAAGATAAGCGAGGTATCTGTAATGAGATGTCGGAGCGCCGTTTTTTCCCTGGTTATTCTGTCGGCATTTGAAGCACATGCGGGACAAGGCGATTCGCCGACCAATCAGGTGGCAACGGTTGCGGTTCGTGGCAATGCCGATTCGGAGCGTCGCAATGAAACGACAACGCGCATCGTCGTGGACCGCGACGACCTGCTCAAATATGGGGATCGCACCGTGCTCGATGTGTTGAGGCGCCAGCCTGGCGTGACGGTCGTGAACAACGAGATACGGATGCGTGGCCTGGGCAGCGGCTATACCCAGGTGCTGGTCAACGGCGATCGGCCTCCCGCCGGATTTTCGTTGGACAGCCTGGCGCCGGGATCGATTGCCAGGATCGAAATCCTGCGCGCGGCAACGGCGGAATTCAGCACGCAGGCCATCGCGGGGACGATCAACGTGATCCTCAGGAGGGATGCCTCGAAAGCCAGTCGCGAGCTCATCGCCGGTTTCGGCGGCGCGGCCAGTGCCCGGTATCCCGGCTTGACCCTGAATGCGTCCGACAAGCTGGAAGAGTATGCGTACAGCGACGGGGCCGGCATCAACCACAGCGACGTGGGCCAGGGCATGCATGAACGGGTCCGCGAGCGTCACCACGGCGCGGGCGCCGACCAGGTGCGCGCCACCGCTAGCCGCAACGATAACCGCTTTACCGGCCTGAACGCGAATGCACGCATCCAGTGGGACTCCGAGCGCGGCGACAAGTTGGCATGGCAAACGTTCGTCAACGCTTCGCGCTCCGCCGGCACGAGCGACCAGACGACGGTCGTCGAATCGGGTCCGCTTTATCCCTATCCTTTATTGCTGCTGGACTATGATGGAAAGAATGCCAGTATCCGGTCCGACCTGAACTGGGCCAGGGATCTGGGCGAGCGGGGCAAGCTCGACAGCAAGCTGGGGCTGTATCGCTCCCGTACGGAGCGCGGGATGTTCCGGCTGGGGCTGACCGACAGCGCGCTGAGCGCGCTGGACCGGCGTTACGATACCGACGTCGCGGACCAGGGCGGCACATGGACGGGAACGGTGTCGGCCGCCTGGGCCGACAAGCACGCGATCGCCTTCGGCTGGGACGCGGGGTACAGCCAGTTCCAGGAACACGAAGTCCAGCGCGAAGCCCTCGCGTCGACCGCGTCTGCCCCGGTCAATTTTGACAATACCTATCACGCCAGGATTTCCCGGCTGGCCTTGTACGTGCAGGACGAGTGGGATGTCGCTCCCGGTTGGTCGATTTACCTGGGCATGCGCTGGGAAGCGCTGGAAACCCGGACCGGTGGCGACGCCGAAGGCGTCGAGCGCCGTTCCAGCGTGTTCAGTCCATTGGTCCAGACCGTATGGAAGATCCCGGGCAGTCACAACGATCAGATCCGGCTTGCGCTGACGCGGACCTATAAGGCCCCGGAACTGCGGCAGCTGATCCCACGCCATTTTTATACCTCGTACAATTCCGCCGTGTCGCCGGACCAGACCGGCAATCCGCAGCTGGAACCGGAACTCGCCACCGGCGTCGATGCGGCCTTCGAGCATTACTGGACGAACAAGGCGATGGCATCGGTGAGCGCCGGCCTGCGCAAGGTAACAGGCTTGATCAGAAATGCGATCAGGTATGACGGCGAGCGCTGGCTCGCATATCCGGAGAATTCCGGCGAGGCCACGGTGCGCACGCTGGAGCTCGAAGCCAAAGTGCCGCTCACCGCGCTGTTCGCCGCGGCGCCGCGAATCGACCTGCGCGCCAATATCGCACGCAACTGGTCACGGGTCGATGCCGTGCCAGGGCCGGACAACCGCCTCGACCGCCAACCGAGATGGTCCGCCAATCTCGGCGCCGACTACAAACGCGACGCCATCACCGTCGGCGCAAGCTTGTCGATGGTGGCGGGCGGCTGGACCCGGCTGTCGCACGAAGAATCCAGCTTCGTCTCGCAACGACGCGATCTGCAAGCGTATGCCTTGTACCAGCTCGACGCTGGACGCCAGGTGCGATTCTCGCTCTTCAATGTTCTCAGGAACGATAGCGAGCGCGCCGACGCCTATGCCGACCCTGGACGCGCGCTCGAAAGCCGGATCTTCGTCGAAGGCTATCTCGGCTGGCGTGTGCAGTATGAGCAGAAATTCTGAACCAGATTCCTCCCGATACCTGAATCATCGGTCCAGCATCCCGCGCCGCTCAGCGCTTGACCGCGTGCAGCCACACCGCCGCGATCCGTTCCACGTCCTCGTAGCCCGGTTCGCCCAGCTGGCCGCCGAAGATGTCGGGATCGAGCTCCTGATAGGTCCAGGTGTCGCATTGCGTTTCCAGGGTCGGGCGCAGGCTTTCCAGGAAGTGGTCGCGCTGGCCGCACAGGGCCACGCCGGTGTAGAGCATCAGGCTGCCGCCGCGGCGCAGGCGTCCCAGGCCCTGTTCGACGATGCGGCGCGACAGTTCGGCGCCGAGTTCGCCGCCGCCATGGCGGTAGCGGCGCGCATCCGGATCGACCACGAAGGGCGGGTTCGACACCACCAGGTCGAAGTCGCCCTGCAGGCCGTCGAACAGGTCGCTCTGGGCCAGCGCCAGGTTGGACGCTCCGTTCAGGCGGGCGTTGACCATCGCCAGCTCGAGCGCCTTCGGGTTGATGTCGGCGCCGATCACTTCGGCGTGCGGAAATGTGCGCGCGATGGTGAGCGCGCCGGCGCCGCCGCCGCAGCCGATGTCCACTGCGCGCTCCGGCCCGGCGCCGACGAAGGCGAAGCCGCGCCGCATGGCGTTCACGAAGCGGTAGGTGTCGGGGCCGAAGAACACGGCGTCGTCGTCGCGCGTCGGCCACGCCGAGTGGAACAGCAGCATGTCGTCCAGGGTCGACGCCCGGACCAGCGAACGCAACCCATCCTCTGTTTCTTCCAGCACGCCGGCATCCACCATCAACTGCAGCACGCTGGCCGGCAGCAGCTCACGGCCGAACGGCCGGCTCCAGCCGAACACGCCGCGCAGGTCGTGCGCGCGTTCGTTGCCGGGCCGGTTGTTGATGCGGCGATGGGTCGAGGGCGTGACCGTCATGAAGCGGTAACCGGCCTGGCGCAGGGCCGTGCCGAGGGCGAGGAGGGCGTTGGCGTTGGATGGGTTCATTGCGCCAGCGTGGCACGTGCGCCACGGTCGCTCCGTGCGCGCACGCACGCAGCATGTGTTCGTGCGCGGGCTCGATTTGGTGCATTATGTGATCAACCGGGACAGCCAAAAAAATCGACCGGAAAATCGAGAGCGAGAGAGAAATCATGACGAGCATGGAACTGGACGAAGTGCCGCGCAGCCGCATGGCGCGCGAGATCGCACGCGAGCGCCGCGAGCGCGCGCTGCACGACGAATTGCGCGCCGGCCTGGGCGCGCTGGACGACCTGCGCGGCAAGGACGCGCGCGAGCGCGCCGATACCTGCAACCTCAAGCGCGGCGGCAACTGAAAACGAAAACTGAACACAAGGAGAACAGATGCGTTGGGAAGGCGACCGTGAAAGCGACAATGTAGAAGACCGGCGTGGCGATGGCGGCGGCGGGGGCGGCGGTTTCGGCTTCGGCGGCCGCTCGATCGGCATCGGCACCATCGTCGTCGCCCTGGTCGCCTCGTATTTCCTGGGCGTCTCGCCGGCCA
The DNA here is from genome assembly GCF_001866515.1 of Massilia timonae. NCBI lineage: Bacteria > Pseudomonadati > Pseudomonadota > Betaproteobacteria > Burkholderiales > Oxalobacteraceae > Massilia > Massilia timonae. The sequence continues at coordinate 5,486,544 of NZ_JRYB01000001.1, read as the reverse complement.
CCATCCTCGGCCTGCTGTCGGGCGGCGCGCCGCCGCAGCAGCAGGCGCAAGTCGAGCAGCCGCGCGCCGAGCGCGCCGACGATCGCGAGACGCGCTTCGTGCGCACCACGCTGGCCTATACCGAGGATGCCTGGGCCCAGCTGTTCAGCGAGCAGGGCGCGCAGTACACGCCGGCGCGGCTGGTGCTGTTCGAGGGTCGCACCGCCACCGCCTGCGGCACCGGCGAGAGCGCGACCGGCCCCTTCTATTGCCCGGCCGACGGCAAGGTGTATATCGACCTGGGCTTCTTCCGCACCATGCAGCAGCGCTTCAATGTCGAGGGCGAATTCGCCCAGGCTTATGTGATCGCGCACGAAGTCGGCCACCACGTGCAGAACCTGCTGGGCATTTCCAATAAGGTGCACGCGGCCCAGCAGCGCGCCAGCGAAACCCAGGGCAATGCCCTGTCGGTGCGCCTGGAACTGCAGGCCGACTGCTTCGCAGGCGTGTGGGCCAACCGCACCAACCAGCGCGAGAAAATCCTGGAGCAGGGCGACGTCGAGACGGCCCTGAACGCGGCCAGCGCCATCGGCGACGACGCCTTGCAGAAACAGGCGCGCGGCGTCGCGGTGCCCGATTCGTTCACGCACGGCAGCTCGGCCCAGCGGGTCCGCTGGTTCCAGCGCGGACTGGACAGCGGGCAGGTCGAGGCTTGCAATACATTTGATGCCAAAAAGCTATAAACGGCAACAAGTCATTGCCTGCGATACATAACTACCTCATATTATTCGATAAAAGCGCTGAAAAGTCGCGTTCGTTTCCGTGCGCCTATCGCAATTTGTAAAGTTTTGCCATAAGTTTGTGTCACATCAACTCGTACCGTATACGAGCCGTGACCAACCAAATTGTGAAGGAGTACTCATGCTGGCAATGAACTACCGCGGGCCATACCGGGTCCGCGCCGATCACAAGCCCGATCCCGTCATCGAGCATCCCGGCGACGCCATCGTACGCGTCACCCGGGCCTGCATCTGCGGCTCGGACCTGCACCTGTACCACGGCCTGGTGCCCGACACCCGCGTCGGCCACACCTTCGGCCATGAGTTCATCGGCGTGGTCGAAGAGGTCGGGTCGAGCGTGCAGCACCTGAAGGTCGGCGACAAGGTGCTGGTGCCGTTCAACCTGTTCTGCGGTTCCTGCTTCTTTTGCCAGCACGAATTGTTCGGCAATTGCCACAACACGAATGCGCAAGCCACGGCGGTGGGCGGCATCTACGGCTACTCGCACACGGCGGGCGGCTACGACGGCGGCCAGGCCGAATACGTGCGGGTGCCGATGGCCGACGTCGGCCCGATGGTGATTCCCGACGATATCCATGACGACGACGCCGTCCTCATGACCGACGCGCTGCCCACCGGCTACCAGGCGGCCGAGATGGGCGACATCAAGGAGGGCGACACCGTGGTCGTGTTCGGCGCCGGGCCGGTCGGCATCTTCGCCGCCAAGTCGGCCTGGCTGATGGGGGCCGGACGGGTGATCGTGGTCGACCACGTGGAGTACCGCCTCGAATTCGTCAAGCGCTACGCCCAGTGCGAGGTCGTGAACTTCAGGGAAGTGAAGGACATGGCGCTGCACATCAAGAAGATGACCGACTGGATGGGCGCCGACGTCTGCATCGACGCCGTCGGCTGCGAAGCGGCGGGCGACGCCCTGCAGACCATCACCGGCGTCTACACGATGATGCAGGCGGGCGCCGCCACCGTGCTGCACTGGTGCATCAATTCGGTGCGCAAGGGCGGCAACGTCTCGATCGTCGGCGTGTATGGCCCCACCTTCAACGCGGTCCCGATCGGCAATGCGCTGAACAAGGGCTTGACCCTGCGCATGAACCAGGCCAGCGTGCGGCGCCACCTGCCGCGCCTGATCGAGCACATCCGCGCCGGCCGCATCGATCCGAAACAGATCATCACCCACCGCATTCCGCTGGAAGAAGTATCGGATGCCTATCACATCTTCTCGAGCAAGCTGGACGAGTGCATCAAGACTGTCCTGATCCCGCCGCGCGCCAACGAAGTGCGCGCCGTCAAGGCCAGCGCCGGCCATTGAGCGCGGCCACCGATCATAGGAGAAACCATGGAAACACGACACGACATCGTTGCCGCCAACGACCAGCATGACGGCCACCACGCCCCGGGCGAGCATGACGGCGAAGCCCATGTGGGCCATGTGCACGGCGCCATCGCGCCGCGCCGTCCCACCCGCGAGCAACTGCAGCACATCCAGGGCTGGGGCGCCGACCTCGACCGCAAGAACCGTCCCGCCGTGCCGATGGAGCGCACCCCGCCGCGCTTCATCAACATCCCCGACGGCGACCCGGTGCCGCAGGAGCAGCATGTGGAGGTGCTGGTCTCGACCGAGCGTCCCGGCCGTACGCCGCTGTTCGGTTCGGCGCAACCGCCATCCGGACTGTCGGGCGCGATCCGGCGCCTGGCCTTCAAGAGCACCGAGAACGACCTGCGCCACTGGCTGTTGCTGCTGCTGGCCGACCGCGTCAACGTGGTCGAGGGCATCGGCGACGACCTGGCCAAGGGCAAGGTGCCGAACATCCTGGCCGAGATGGGCATCAAGTCCGAGCTCAAGCACAATCCGGCCGGGCTGGTGAAGAAAGTGGCGATCGGCGCGGCCGTGATCGGCGCCGCCTGCTACCTGATGAAACGGCGCGACGGCCGCTATCGCTGACCCGGCCTGTCTGGCCGCACGCCATGACCGCGTTGTCAAAATTGACAACGCGGTCATTGTTTTTGAGCAAACCAACCTTTACGAGCTCGTCCATCATGGTCGATGACCGGCGCCCCCCGGCCCGGCTTACCGGATGGAGACGAGATGATCCCGCAACCGCTTCTCAAGGCAGCCCTGCTGGCGGCTGCCGTCCTGTTCGCGCCCGCGTTCGTGCCCGCGCTTGTGCCCGCAGCGCTGGCCGCGCCGATGATGGGGCCGCCGCTCAAGCTGGACAGCAAGGCCCAGGCCCAGGTCGTCAACCAGCTGGTGGCGCGCCGGCCTGCGGTCGGCCTCGACGCCGACCACGGCTACAAGGTGATGGCCCAGCACCCGGGCGTGCAGGGCACCCATGTGGTGCGCGCCGCCCACCTGTACAAGGGTCTCAGGATTTTCGGCTCGGAATCCGTGGTGGTGCTCGACGCGCGCCGCCAGATCGTGTCCGAGAGCGCCTCGCCGCGGCGCCTGCACCTGGGCCGCGGCGCCGCCAACCGCATGCAGGGCGCCACCGGCGGCTTCAATATCAAGCCCACCATCAACCGCAAGGCCGCGATCGCCGTCGCGCTGCGCGACATGCCGGACGGCGTCGTCAACGTGGTGGCGCCGACCGCCGAACTGCTGATCTATCCGATGATGCGCGACGAACGCGCGCCCGGCGCCGAGGGCAAGCTCGAGTCCGAGCTGAACGCGGTCGACCTGGTCGAGACGGTCGATCGCTACGAGCTGGCCTGGCTGGTGCGGCTGCGCATGCGCAGCGGTGAACAACCCTTGTACTACGACGTGGTCGTGAACGCGCGCGACGGCGAGATCATCGACCGCTGGAACATGCTGCAGACCGTCGAGGGCATCGGCAACAGCCAGTACAACGGCCAGGTCCCGCTCAGCACCACCTTCGCCAACAACGTCTACCAGATGCTCGACCCCGAACGCGGCAAGGGCGGGTCGTTCGGCGCGATGGCGATCACCAACGCCAACCACGGCACCTCGAGCGGCCGGGTGTATACCAACACCGTCAACACCTGGGGCGACGGCAAGCAGTTCGTCGAGGGCGGCAGCACCACGGGACCAAACGGCCAGACCGCCGCCGTCAACGCCATGTGGGGCCTGAAGAACACCTATGACATGCACAAGAACGTGCTGGGCTGGCTGGCGCTGGACGGCCAGGACACGGCCACCCACATCGCGGTGCACGTCAACCGCGGCTACGACAACGCCTATTACAGCGATACCTGCCGCTGCATGTTCATCGGCGACGGCACGTTCTTCACGAACCTGGGGTCGATCGACGTGGTCGGCCACGAGATGGGCCACGGCATCACGGCCGCCACCTCGAACCTGGTGTACTCGGGCGAGCCGGGTGGCCTGAACGAATCGAGTTCGGACATCGCGGGCGAGGTGGTCGAAGCCTATGCGCGCGGCGGCGGCGCCGGCGACGTGATCCCCGACACCGGCAATGACTGGATGCTGGGCAGCGAGATCAGCCGCACCGGCACGCCACTGCGCTGGATGATCAAGCCGAGCAAGGACGGCAATAGTCACGACGCCTGGAGCACGGGCCTGCGCCGGCTGGACGTCCATTACAGCAGCGGCCCGAACAACCGCATGTTCTATTTCCTGGCGAAGGGTTCGAGCGCGGACAACGCTAACGATGCCTGGAGCCGCTTCCTGGTCAGGCAGCCGCTGGCGATGACGGGCATCGGCATCGACAAGGCCTTCCGTATCTGGTTCCGCGCCAACACGACCAAGTTCACGTCCAGCACCAACTACGCCGACGCGCGCGCCAAGATGATCGAGGCGGCCGGCGAGCTGTATGGCGCAGGCGGACGCGAGGCGATCGCGGTGCAGCGCGCCTATGCCGCGATCAATGTGGGGGCGGACGTCGACGAGCCGGTGCCCGAGCCGTCGAGAGCCCCGGCTACTGGTCGGACATTAGTGGAAACGGATTGAGCGGCGTGCCTTTCCACCACTGCTTCTCGGGCGTCAGCGCGACGACGGCGAAGTGCAGGTGCGGCGCGGCTGGATCGGCATTGCCGGTCGCGCCGACATAGCCCACGATGTCGCCGCGCTTGACGTCCATGCCTTCCTTGATATTGTCGGCGTAGCGGTCGAGGTGGGCATAGTAATAGGCATACTGCTCGCTCGGATCGAACTGGTAGACCGTCAGGCCGCCCGGTTTGCTCTGGAACAGCTTGACCACCTTGCCGTCGGCCGCCGCGCGCACCGGCGTGCCGGTCGGCGCCATGATGTCGAGCGCTTCGTGCTGGCGCTGCTCGCCACGCGGCTGGTAATACGTGTCGGTCAGCTGGTTCGACGCGATGCCCTGGACCGGCACCAGCAGCTTGCCGGGAACGGTGGCCGGGGCCATGGGCGCGGCGCCGCCGGCGTGTTCCGGACGCAGCGGCAGGTCGGCGTCAAGCAGGTTCGGTTCGACCACCGGCGCGGGCGGCAGCTGGCCCTCGATCTGCGCCGCGGGTACGCCGCCCGGGTTCGAGCTTGGGGGCGCGGTGGCGACGACCTCCGGCGCCGGCGAGCCCGAATCGTCGCTCAGCAGCACGAACAACACCCCGGCGCCCAACAGCGCACCAACGATCAAGGTCATCAGCCATTTCATCGCGTTCTCCGTCCGGCGCCTCCCGCGCCGCTGGTTTGTTGATATGAAGATTATTTGACGAGTTCGACGTCGGTGTCTTCGCTGACCACGGCGCCCACTTCGGCGGCGCTCCAGTTGGTCAGGCGGATGCAGCCATGCGACTCGGTCTTGCCCACGTGGCCGGGCACCGGGGTGCCGTGGATGCCGTAGTGCGGCTTCGACAGGTCGATCCACATCACGCCGACCGGGTTGTTCGGGCCAGGCTTGATCTGGGTCTTGCTGTCGCCGGGCTTGGCGTCCCAGAACAGTTTCGGGTTGTAGTTGTAGACCGGATTGGCATGCACGCCATTGATCTTCCAATTGCCGATCGGCAGTGGATCGCGCTTGCTGCCGGTCGACACCGGATACTGGGCCAGCAACTGGCCGCCGGCGTCATACAACTGCAGGGTCTTGGTCGAATCGCGCACCACGACCCTGGCTGCCGGCGGCAGCGGCTGCTTGCCGCTCACATGCGGCACCATGATGCGTTCGCCGGCCTGCGACAGGGACTTGCCTGGATTCAGGCGTTGCAGCAGGGCCGGGCTGGCATGGAATTTTTCGCCCAGGCCTTCGAGCGCCGTGGCGTAGCCGAGCGCCGGCAGCTTGGCCTTGCCCATCATGGTGTCCGGGATCGGCTGGAAGGGGCCGGCGACGTCTTCCGCGGCGATCGTGTATTCGGCCAGGGTCGGGCTGGTGTCGGCGTTCAGCGCATTCCAGGTGGCTTCGTCGAGCTTGCCGGTGACCGGGAGATTGCGCTGGGCCTGGAAGGTGTTCAGAGCCTGGCGCATGTTCGAGCCATAGGCGCCGTCGATCTCGCCCGGCGACAGGTACTGGCGCTCGAGCAGCACCTGGGCCCGCAGCAGGCGTTCGAACTCGGCCTGTTCGGCGATGGCGGGATCCTGGACCGCGCCGGCCGGCGCAGGCGCGGCCTGCATGGGCGTGCCCGGTGCGGCTTGCTGCTGCAGCGGCTGCTGGACAGGAGCTGGCTGGCCAACCGGCTGCTGCGCGAAGGCATGAGGGAAGACGCCTCCAAGGGCGGCGATCAGGGTCAGTGCGGTGGCTTTCTTCATACGGTCTCCTGCAATATGCTTCTGGAAACCTTAGCGTAATGACATGAATCAACCGGGTCTGTGCGTGAACGAACTCTTCAATCTTGTCCGGTTTGTTCCACCAGGCGCTACAATCCATGCACCATGCCGATCCGTCATACCGTCATCCTCGAACCCTTCGGCGCCGGCTTTTCCGCGCAGGAAGACACGACCCTGCTGCAGGCGCTCGAGGCGGCCGGCTTCGATGCGCCCAGTTCTTGCCGCAACGGCACCTGCCGCACCTGCATCTGCCGCCTGCGGCAAGGCACGGTGGCCTACACCATCGCGTGGCCCGGCCTGTCGTTCGACGAGAAGCGGGAAGGCTATATTTTGCCTTGTGTGGCGCTGGCGCGCAGCGATTTGGTGGTCGATCTGCCGCTGGCGCGGCGGGTGCGGTTCGACTGACGTGATCAGGCGGCGCTGTCGAGCCCGGTCGTGGCGAAGCGTTCGCGGTACAGCTTCGGGGTAATGCCCAGCTTCTTCATGAACACCCGCCGCATATGCGCCTCGTCGCTGAAACAGGCGCGCGCCGCCACCGTCTTCAAGGGCAGCGCAATGTCGGCCAGCAGGTGCGTGGCCCGTTCGAAGCGGCTGGCCTCGATGAATTCCTGGGCGCTCAGGCCCACCTCTTGCTGGAACACGCGGGCGAAGTGGCGCTCGCTCATCATCGCCTTGGCGGCCAGCTGCGCCGTCGTGAAGCGTTCGTGCAGATTGTGCAGGATCCAGTTCTGCAATTCGCGGATGTTCGGGCGCGCGGTGCGTTCGCTCTTGAGGTAGGAGCTGAATTGCGACTGGCCGCCGGGACGCTTCAGGTAGACCACCATTTCGGTGGCCACCTCGAGCGCCAGGTCGCGCCCGAAATCTTCCTCGACCAGGGCCAGCGCCAGGTCCATGCCGGCGGTGACGCCGGCCGAGGTCCACAGCTTGCCGTCGCGGATGAAGATCGCGTCGGCCTCGACCGCGATGGCGGGGTGAAACGCCTGCAGGCGCTCGGCCACGCTCCAGTGGGTGGTGGCGCGCTTGCCGTCGAGTACTCCGGCGGCGGCGAGAAAGAAAGCGCCCGAACAGAGCGACGCCAGGCGTTCGATGCGGGGGCAGGCCGCCGCCACCCAGTCGACGATCGCGGCGCCGTCCGCCAGGGCCGCCTCGATGTGGCGGGCGCCGACCACGATCGCGCTGTGGGGCAGGGACAGCGTGTTCAATACCTTGGTCGCCTCGAGCGACATCAGGGTGTCCGACGGCACCGGGCCGAGACGGTATGAGGCGATGCGCACGTCGTAGCCGGGCGGCCGCTGACGGCGCGCGAGATGCAGGTTGGCGTACTCGAACACCGACATCGGCCCGATCGCCTCGACGGCCTTGAAGCCGGGGTAGACCACGATGTCGACGGTCCGGGTGCGCTCCGCGATGGCGTCGGTGGCGGGTGGGGGCGTGCTGGTCATGCGCCATTGTCGCCGCAGCCAGCGGCAAAATCCAGTCTTCATGCGGCAAAATCCTGCCATTCTCGCGTCCTGCGGTCCAGGGCGCGGGGCCGGGCGCGCATACTGCCGGCCAATCATATCAAACGAGGGATCACCATGAAAACCAAAGCAGCCGTCGCATGGCAGGCGGGCCAGCCGCTGACGATCGAGGAAGTGGACCTGCAAGGCCCGCGCGCAGGCGAAGTGCTGGTCGAGCTGAAGGCTACCGGCATCTGCCACACCGATTACTACACGCTGTCGGGCGCCGATCCGGAAGGCCTGTTCCCGGCGATCCTGGGCCACGAGGGCGCCGGCGTCGTGGTCGACGTCGGCCCGGGCGTGACCACCCTCAGGAAGGACGACCACGTCATCCCGCTGTACACGCCGGAGTGCCGCCAGTGCAAATTCTGCCTGTCGCGCAAGACCAATCTGTGCCAGGCGATCCGCTCGACCCAGGGGCGCGGCCTGATGCCCGATGCCACCTCGCGCTTTTCGCTGGACGGCAAGCCGCTGTTCCACTACATGGGCACGTCGACCTTCTCGAACTACATCGTGGTGCCCGAGATCGCGCTGGCGAAGATCCGCAGCGACGCGCCGTTCGACAAGGTCTGCTACATCGGCTGCGGCGTCACCACCGGCGTCGGCGCGGTGCTGTTCTCGGCCAAGGTGGAGGCCGGGGCCAACGTGGTCGTGTTCGGGCTCGGCGGCATCGGCCTGAACGTGATCCAGGCCGCGAAGATGGTTGGCGCCGACAAGATCATCGGCGTCGACATCAACCCGGCGCGCGAAGCCATGGCCCGCAAGTTCGGCATGACCGATTTCATCAATCCGAACGAGGTCGCGAACGTGGTCGACCACATCGTGCAACTGACCGACGGCGGCGCCGACTATAGCTTCGAGTGCGTCGGCAACACCACGCTGATGCGCCAGGCGCTCGAATGCACCCATAAGGGCTGGGGCCAGTCCTTCATCATCGGCGTGGCCGCCGCCGGCCAGGAAATCGCGACCCGGCCGTTCCAGCTGGTGACCGGACGCGAGTGGAAGGGCTCGGCCTTCGGCGGCGCGCGCGGACGCACCGACGTGCCGAAGATCGTCGACTGGTACATGGAGGGCAAGCTCAATATCGACGACCTGATCACGCACCGCCTGCCGCTCGAACGCATCAACGAAGGCTTCGACCTGATGAAGAGCGGCGAATCGATCCGCTCGGTGGTGCTCTACTGACGAATGGCCGAATAGCGCCCCGGCTTACCGGGCCGGCAGCGCGAGCGCTTCGTGCGCGGCGCTGGCCGCGACCCCGACCTTCTCGCCGCCGCCCATCAGGTAGACGCGGTTGCCGACCACCGCGGCGCCATGTCCATGGCGCGGCGTCGGCATGGCCGGCAGCGCCGACCAGCGGTCCAGTGCCGGGTCGTACACCCAGGATTCGGCGAACACCTTGGCTTGCGGGACGAACTGCTCGCCGCCGAACACATACAGCTTTCCATCATGGGCGGCCGCCGCCAGGCCGCCCTGGGCCAGCGGCATCGGCGCGCGGGTCTCCCAGCGATCGCGGGCCGGGTCATACACTTCCAGGGTCGCCACATTGACCGGACGCGACCTGCCGTCGGCCTGCTTGACCATCTGCCGTCCGCCCACGACGTAGATCTTGTCGCCGATCGCGGCGCCGGCCGCGCTGTTGCGCGCGCTGGGGGCGTCCGCGATGCGCGACCAGCGGCCCGAGCGTGGGTCCAGGACCTCGGCGCGGTTGGTGTCGGCGTGTTCGCTGATGTGCTTCGCATCGGCGTTGGTCGGCATGCGTCCGCCGATGAAGTAGATCTTGCCGCCGCTCGTTGCCACCACGCCTTCGGCCCGGGGCTGCGGTAGGGCGGGGCCGTTCGACCAGCGGTCGGACTTCGGGTCGTAGATGAAGACCGAGGCGTGGGCGCGCCAGTCGGGAATCGCGCCGGAGAAGCCGCCGATGCCGTAGATCTTGCCGCCGGCCGCGGCCAGGGCGATGTGGTGGCGGCCTTCGGGCAGCGGCGCCAGCCTGGTCCAGCGGTCCGCTCCCGCGTCATAGGCTTCGAACAGATCGGTGAAGCCCGGCGCCGCGCTCAGGATGCCGCCGGCCACGTAGACCTTGTCGTCCAGCACGGTCGGATAGATTTCCTGGCGCGCCAGCGAGGCGTCGGCCACGCGCGACCAGGACTGCGCCAGCGCAGCAGCAGAAGTGGCGAGCAAGCTCATCGCCAGCAGCGCCGGCGCGATCGGTTTCAAGATGGAGACTCCTTCGTGTTTCATTGAATGTCCAGCGCCTGTTCGATCACCCGCAGCACTTGCGGCCAGGCGGGCGAGGTCGCGGCCACTTCGTCGTAGTGGCTGGCGTCCGGCAGGATCACGACCTCGGCCGCGTCGCCGGCGGCCTTTGCGCGCGCCGAGTAGTCGTGGGCCACCCGTGGCGGCGAGATCGTGTCGAGCGCCCCGGTCACGAGCCAGGTGCGGCTGCCGTTGGGCATCAGGTCGGCGGCGTTGGTGTCGACCAGCACGTCCGGCCGTTCGGGACTCGGCGTGCCGGCCAGTTGCGCGATGTCGCGATCGCAGCTGGACTTGATCAGCGCCGCTTCATGGCGCAGGTCGGCCAGGCCGCCCAGGCTGACGATGCGGTCGACCTTCAGGCCATCCGGGTGGTAGAGGGGGCTGCCGGCCGGGATGCGCGCCCGGCCCGCGATCCACTGCACCAGCTGGCCGCCGGCCGAATGGCCGACCGCGACGATGCGTTCCAGGTCGAGCTTGCGCGCCGCCGCATTGGCCGCGAGCAGGTCGAGCGCCGCATGCATGTCGAGGTACATGCCGGGATAGCCGCCGCCTTCCTCGTCCACGCGCCGGTATTCGACGTTCCAGACGGCGATGCCGCGCGCGGCCAGGGCGCCGGCCATATTGCGGAACTGGCGGATGCCGCCGAACTTGCTGGTCCAGCAGCCGCCATGCACCAGCACCGCCACCGGGAACGGCCCCGCGCCCTGCGGCACGAACAGTTCGGCATATTGCGAGGGGGCGGGGCCATAGGCGAGCCTGGCGGTGGGGGCGGGGCCGGTCAGGGCCAGGTATTCATCGAGTTTCATGGGACTGGGATGCGTCGGGGCGGCGTGGGCGTTCAGAAGCGCGCCGAACAGGAGGGCAGGAAGCAGGCTGGACAGGCGCATGGGCAGGATGACAATGACAGGACAGCCGCCACTATAGCCGAGTTGCAGCGCGTGGAACATGGCGGCATGGGCCGCCCAATCGAAAATCCCGGCGCCGGGATACGTGCTAGGCTGGTGTCGACTTCATCCACTGATCGGGAGGGGAAACATGAGCAACTCCAAGTCGAGCGGCGCCCAGAACAAGCAGTCGGGCGCACCGGGCAACCTGTCCGAGGAAGACCAGGCCAAACAGCGCGCCGGCAAGTCGGACAAGAGCAGCCACAATGCCAAGTCGCGCATCAAGGCCGGCACCGGCGAAGGCGCCGGCGGCGGCGCCAAGCAGAAGGCCAGGCGCTGAGAGAAGTGATGAGTGGTTTTGCCGGTGGTGCGCCACCGGCGCGGCGGGTGCCTGCCCGCCGCGGTAACAGGCAACAGCAGGCAACAACGTTGCCTTCCATGTCCTCGCGCGCCAGCATCCAGGCAAGTCCGGCGCGCGTCCAACCTGAGAGGCCCATATGAGCGAACTGCAATCGTTTGAATCCTGGCGCGAGCGCGTCAGCCAGCACTTCCATTCCACGCCCGACCCGGAATTTCCCGGCGAACCGCCGGCGCCGCCCGCGCCGCCGCCGGTGCCGGACGACGTTCCCGACCCGGTCAATGCCCCGGTCGAGGAACCGCGCCTGCCCGAACCGCCGATCCGGGCACACTAGTCGGCCTGGAGCTCAGACTCCGGGCGTTCCCTGGCGGTTGCCTTCCGGCGCACCGCCGCCTTCTTTGTCTTCCTTGCCGCCGTGCTGCGCGCCTTCGTCGGCCTGCCGGTTCGATGGCAATGGAGGAATTCCGCGAATCATTTCATCGGTTTCGTGCTGTCCCGGAGAACGTTCGCCGCTACCGATGTCCGCTTCGTCGTACATCGCGCGGCCCTTGTTCTTGGGATCGATACTGGGCGTCGGGTCGTTCATGCTGTGCTCCGCTAAAGTTGTCAATGTCGTACGATCCTAACAGGCCGCCAGCAGTCCCGGCGCGCGGCAGGACGGCGCATGCGGTGTTGCTTTTTCGTCGTCCATGACGCGGGTGTGCTCGCTGTCACATAGCGGCAACAATGCGGTTTCTATAATGAGCTTGTAACAATAAAAAGCAGGAGGAGATGATGGGTTCGACCTTGTACAACAAGATTTACCTGGGCCGCCGCCCGCTGCTGGATTCCACCCACGCCCGGCTGGCGCTGCTGCTCGGGGTGATTGCCGGCGCCGGGATCGGCTGGTACGCGCTGCGTTCGCTGCGCTGAAGGTTGCCGCCATGGGCCGAGGCGCGTACCATGCGCCCTTTGCTTAATTGAATGCGGTAATGAAAAACGAAAAGCTGACGACGGACGAATACGATGCGCTGGAACTGGTGCGCCGTGGTGGCAAGCAGAACCTGGCGACGGCCTGCGTCGGGCGCAACACCAAGCGCCTGTGCGGCATCAAGCTGATGTCCTTCGGCCGCGACAAGCGGCTGGCGCTCACCGAAAAAGGCGAAGAAGTGCTGTTCCTGCGCCGCTGCGTGCTGGGCCTGCGCGCGCTCGCCGCCGACCCGATGGCGGCGGTCGACGAAGACGTGCTGCGCTTCCTGGGCCGCAAATCGCACATCCTGCCGCTCGAGGCGGGCGGCCATGCGCTCAGCGAGCGCGGCCGCGAATCGCTGGCCGACATCGACCAGCAGGAAGAACGCCGCTGATACCCAGCGGTGGCGCCGGCGGCTAGCTGGCGCGGCGCAGCTTCGGATAGACCAGCGCCCGCACCGCCACCTCGGCCGGCACGTTCATCGTGGCCAGGAATTCCGCCGCGCGCGCCAGGCCGAGCGTCGGGATCGACGCCACCGCCTGGTTCACCAGGTCGCGCGTGCGATCGTCCACGCGCTGTCTGCGGCCCGCCTGCACGCCGGACGCGCTTGCCGCGTCAGGCGTTTCGTTGATCATCATGGTCGTACTCCGTCAATGCGATATAAGCACGGTGATTGTACGTCTACCGATCATCAAATGGCTATGGAAATGTTTTCGAGAAGACAATTCTCATGCTTGCCGGATAGGGGCGTTGCGGCGCCGCCTCAGCGTCGATTTAAACGGGCAATGATGCTTCCTGCTCGAGCTGCGGCGCCGGCAGCGCACGGCGCTGGCGCAGCAACTGCTCGAAGTCATCGGCTGGCAGCGGCTTGCTGAAGTAATAGCCCTGCATCTCGTCGCAGCCGTGGCTGCGCAGGTAGTCGAGCTGTTCCGCCGTTTCCACGCCCTCGGCGATCACCGCCAGCTTCAGGTTGTGGGCCAGGGCGATGATCGAGGTGACGATCGCGGCGTCGTTGGCGTCATGCGTGATGTCCGCCACGAACGAGCGGTCGATCTTGAGCACGTCGATCGGGAAGCGCGACAGGTAGGAGAAGCTCGAGTAGCCGGTGCCGAAGTCGTCGATCGACAGGTTCACCCCGAGCGCCTTCATCCGGTGCAGCAGCTCCACCGCCGGCGTGACGTCGCTCATGAACAGGCTTTCGGTCAGCTCGATCTCGAGGCAGGCCGGGTCCAGCCCGGTGTCGTACAGGGCCGACTCCAGGCTTTCCAGCAGGTCGGGGGCGCCGAACTGGCGCGCCGACAGGTTCACCGCCACCCGCAGGCGCGGCAAGCCCGCATCCTGCCAGGCCTTGTTCTGGGCGCAGGCGGTGCGCATCACCCAGGCCCCGATCTGGACGATCAGGCCGGTCTCCTCGGCCACGCCGACGAAGCGGCCCGGCGGCACCATGCCCAGCTCCGGATGGTTCCAGCGGATCAGCGCCTCCATGCCCACGATCTGGCCGCTCTTGAGGTCGACCTGCGGCTGGTAGTGCAGCACGAACTCGTTGCGCTCGAGGGCATTCCTCAGCGCGCTTTCGATGCGCACCCGCTCCTGCGATTCCTCGTTCATGGCCGGGGTATAGAACTGGAAGTTGTTGCGGCCCAGCTTCTTGGCGCGGTACATGGCGATGTCGGCATGTTCGATCAGGCTCTCGCTCGACGTGCCTTCGCTCGGATACACCGCCACGCCGATCGAGCAGGTGACGAAGAATTCCTTGTTGCCGAGCATGACCGGCTGCGCCACCGCATCCATCACCCGCTGCACGATGGCCGGATTGAGCGGCTCGTCGGCATGTTCGCCCAGGATCGCCACGAACTCGTCGCCCGACAGGCGCGCCACGGTGTCGGCATCGCGCAGCGACGAGCGCAGGCGCGCCGCCACCGTCACCAGCAGCACGTCGCCGGCCTTGTGGCCCATGCTGTCGTTGACGAACTTGAAGCGGTCCAGGTCGATCAGCATCACCCATACCGGACGCCCGCTGCGGTTGGCGTAGGCGAGCGCCTGGCCCAGGCGGTCCTGCAGCAGCGAGCGGTTGGGCAGGCCGGTCAGCACGTCGTGCTGGGCCACGTGGTGCACGCGCTGCTCGGTGAGCTTGCGTTCGGTGATGTCGCTGCCGGTGCCGCGGTAGCCCTGCAGCGCGCCCTGGTCGTCGAAAATCGGCTGGCCGTTGACCAGGAACCAGCGCGTGTCGCCACGGTCGTCGACGATCTGGTATTCGAGATTCGTGAATGCCTCGTGGGCCTGCATCCTGACCAGGTGCTCGCGCCCGCCCTCGCTGTCGAGCAGGCCCGGCACGTATTCCCAGCGCGTCTTGCCGAGCAGGCCCTCGACCGCAACGCCCGATTTCTCGGTGAAGCCGCCGGTGATCATCGTGAAGCGGAAATCCTTGTCCTGCTCCCAGTACCAGTCGGACGACATCGCGACCAGCTGGCGGAAGCGCTGCTCGCTTTGCAGCAGCGCCTTTTCGGCGCGCTCGCGCGCGGCCATGTCCTCGATCAGGCGGCGATTGCTGCGGCGCAGGTCCGAGGTGCGCTGGCGCACCAGTTGCTGGACCTTGCGCGCGCGCATCCCCGCCGACTGGACGAAGGCGGTGCCGAGCAGGGTCACCAGGATGCCGCCCACCAGCAGCGCCACCGAGGCCATGTGGTCGGCCAGGAAGGGGCGCGGCGCGGCGGCGACCTCGACCCGCCATGGGCGCCCGCCGGCCTGCAGCACGGTGGCGCGGATGCCATGGTCCGGCCGCAGCCAGCCGGCCAGCGCCGGGCGCGCGCGGGGCGCGGTGGGTCCGGTCGACAGCAGCAGCGCCGCTGGATCGGCCTGTTCGCCGGCATACACCGACACGAAGATGTCGTCGCGGTCCAGCAGGCCGGCCCCGAGCAGCGACTCGTGCACCAGCTGCTTGCCCCGGACAACGGCCGCGGTATTGCCGAGCAGCTCGCCGCGCTTGCCGAACACCGGCATGACCAGATCGAAGGCGACGGTCCCGGTCCGCACCAGCGTGAACAGGCTGGTCGCGGTGGGCTGGCCGCTGCTCTTCGCCCCGTCGAGCGCGGTCATGAGGGATGCGTCGCGGCCCAGGTCCAGGCCGAAGGCGCCTTCGTTGCCCTGCATCGGCTCGACGTACTCGATCACGTGGTAGCGGCCGCGCGGCGCCGCCGGCGCCAGGCCGCCCGGTGTCTTTTCGGTCAGGACGGCGCCCGGCCGCACGTGCTGCAGCTCGGCCTCGACCGCCGCGCGCTCGTCGGCCCGCACCACCCGGTGGTAATGGAAGGCCTGAATGAACTGGTGTCGCTCCAGCAGGCGCGCGGTGAAGTCGGCGAAGCGTTCGCGGCTGACCGGCTCGCCGTTCGAAAACAGCTGGTTGGTCACCGCCAGCACTTCGATCGCCCCATTCATCCCCTGGCGCACCGCCGCCACCCGCTCATCGGCGCGCTGGGCGAAGGCGAGCGCCATATTGTCGTATTCGAGGTGGCTGACGCCCATGAACAGGCCGAAGGAAGCCGCCAGGCCGCCCCCCAGGGTGAGGGCCGCCGCGAGTGTCAGTGAACGGATCGGTCGGCGCGGCATCGGGTCGTGTTCCTGGACTATGGTCTGACGATGTAGGTAGGTTGAAGGAAAACTGCTTGCTGGTAGGCATTAATCCGCGCAAGTGTGTCATAAACGCGATGGGCTCGCAAACAAATCCTATCGTGCGAGACAATTCGTCCACACGTTCACGCCCGGCGCCGCGCCAGCCAGCCCACCAGCAGGCGCGCCAGCAAGCGGTTGCTCCAGCCCAGGCCACGGCCTTCCTTGCATGCCATCCGGGTGAGCAGGCGTTCGCCGCGGCCAGGCGCCGCGCCCGGATGGGCGGGGCGGAGCGCGAACAGGATCCGGTTGTTGCCGGCGATGCGCGCGAACCAGGCCAGGCGGCCGTCGAAGGCGGCGCGCAGCCGCTGCAGCGCGCCCGCGTACTGGGGATCGTAGGTAAAGATGTTCGCCACCAGCACGCCGCCCGGATGCAGGGCGCGCCGGCAGGCGCCATAGAAGGCGCTGCTTGCCAGGTCGGACGGCAGGCCCTGGCTGTCGAAGCCGTCGACCAGCAGCACGTCGCAGCAGAGCGGCATGCGCGCCAGGTAGTCGGCCGCGTCGCAATGCAAGACATGCAGGCGCGCGTCGTCGGGCGGCAGGCAGAACTGGTCGCGCAGGGCGATCACGTCATCCCGGATCTCGAGCACAGTGATGCGGGCGCGCGGAAAATGGCGGTGGCAAAACTTGGCCAGCGAGCCGCCGCCCAGGCCGACCATCACGATGTGGCGCGGGTCGGGCACGAACAGCGCGAAGCACATCATGGCGCGCGTGTATTCCAGCACCAGCGCGTCGGGCCGCGAGACCAGCATCTCGCTCTGGACGTCGCCGGGGGTGAACTCGAGGGTGCGACGGTCGCCCTCGGTGCGCACCAGGGGCGGGCGGGTGGCGTCAGCGGCGGGGTGGGGGAGCGGTTCGGGCATGGAAGCAGTATATGCGAGCGGTGCGACTCGCCGGCGCAGTGTGAGGTGTCAGCTGCGCGCGTAGGTTTCCCAACTCCCTGGAAGCAACGCAGCCCCGATCAGCGACGATCCTGCGGTAATCAGAAAGAACACGATTGCGGCCAGCACCCCGACCTCCGATCCCAGGCCGAGCAGGCGCAGCCCATAAACAAACGTCAGCTCGCGCATGCCAAGGCCGCCAATGGTGACGGGCAGGACTGCGGCGATCGAAGATGCGAGGAACACAGCCAGATACTGCGGATACTGGCCGAGCGGCACGCCTAATCCGGCAATAATGGCAGCCATGCAGGCAAGTTGGAGGGCCTGGACGACGAGAGCGCAGCAGCAGGCGCAGAAAATCGCGGGCCACCGCATCTTCAACCAGCAACGGTGCGCCAGGACCAGGGCCACGACGATCGTCAGGCAGCCCGCCACCCAGGCGTGAACCGTGTGACTCAGCCAGGTGAGGCCAAGGAATGGCACCAAAGCACAGCCAAGGAGCAGAAGGGCCAGCAGGCCGCTGAAACGGTCGAACAAGGTGATCCCGACCAGCACTTTTCCTGACGCCGCGCCCTGACGGCGCAATACCAGTATCTTGTACCCGTCGCCGCCGATGCCGCCAGGCAGCGCAAGGTTCAGGTACATGCCGGCGTAATACAGCTTCAGGTTATCGATCTCGCCGATGCTCAGTCCCACGTGGCGCTGGTAGATGTTGAGCCGCACAGCGCCGGCGATCTTTGACAGGTTGAACAACAGGACGCCAAGCAGCAGTCCGGCCAGGACCGGCCCTGTCAGCGATAGATCCCGGTACTGGCTCATGTCAAGCTGCCGCAATACCAATCCTCCCAGGAACGCAGTGATCATGAGCTGCAGCGCGAGCTTTTTGCGGCCGCTAAACACAAATCTCTTTCTTGATCGTATAGGGCTTTTTCTTCTGCGATTCGTAATAAGTCCGCATCACCAGGTCGGCAACAAAGCCGGTCGTGATCAGCTGGATGCCGGCCACCGTGAGCAGCACGCCCAATATCAGCAGTGGCCGGCCGCCGATGGATTCCCCCATCAGCTTCTGCAGCAGCAGCCAGAGGTTGACCAGGCAGCCCGCCAACAACAGGAACAGGCCGGCGCCGCCAAAAAAATGCATCGGGCGCTGGCCATACTTCTTGAGGAACAGCATCAGCAGCAGATCGCTGGCGACCTTGAGGGTGCGACCGATGCCATATTTCGACACACCCGCGTGCCGCGCGTGATGGCGCACCTCCATCTCGGTCATGCGGGCGCCGTACATGCTCGCCAACACCGGCATGTAGCGGTGCAGCTCACCGTACAGGCTCAGGCCCCTGGCGACGTCCGCCTTCAACAGTTTCAGCGTGCAGCCATAGTCGCGGATGAACACACCTGTCGAGTGGCGGATGAGCCAATTCGCAATCTTGCTCGGGACCTTGCGAAGCAACAGGCCATCCTTGCGCCTGGCGCGGATACCGGCCACCACGTCCCAGTTTTCCAGCGCCAATTTTTCCATCATCAGCGGTATGTCGCAGGGATCATTCTGCAGATCGCCGTCGAGCATGACAATCAATTCGCCGCGCGCTGCATCGATGCCGGCAGCCATCGCTGTCGTCTGCCCGTAATTGCGGTTGAACACCAGGATCCGGGTGTTGGGCCGCGCGACACGCTCGATTTCACCGATCGTGTCGTCGTGCGAGCCGTCGTCGACGAAAATCACCTCATGCTCGATGCCGGACAGGGCGGCGGCAATGCAATCCACGAGCGGCGCGATGTTACCCTGTTCGTTCATTACCGGAATCACGACTGACAGCAGCATGTTGTGTCCTCCACGTTGAGATGGACATAGTCGAAGGTCATGCTTCCCTTGCCCCCGAAACGGTAGCCGAGACGGATCCGGCCCTGCTCCGTGACCTGGGCTTGCGGGCAGGCCTGGCGGAAACGGTCAAGCCAGCCAGGTGTGGCGTCCTCGTCCATGACCAGCAGCACCTGCCCGGCAAGTCGCTCTTCGCTACGGATGGCGTGCTCCAGCAGCAGGGTCCGCAGGCGGGGCTGTTCAAAATGAAGATTCCCGGCGATGAGCGTTCCTTCGGTCACCACCGTGGTCGTCGCCGGGAAACGGCGCACGAGTTCCGAGGCCAGTTCCGGATAGGGATGGTGCGGCGGGGCGATCTTGCCAAGCGCCGGTCCGAACCAGGTGCGCATCGGCAGCAGTATCAGAACGAGCAAGCCGACCGCGACGACGACCGGGCGCAGGCGTTCGAACGCGGCCCGTCGCGGCAACCTGGGCGCGACGGCAAACAGCGCCAGCGGCAGCGAGAACAGCAGCGGCATCATCCATCGATCCTTGATCTTCCCGACCTCGCCTGTGAGGACAATCGCGACCAGCAGCGCGAGAAAGCTGGCGTACAGGCAGAGGAAAAAGCGACTTTCCGGCGCGCGGAGATCGAATGCGATCTGCTTGCGCAGGCGGCGCAAGGCGAATAGGTAGACGAGCACCGGCAGCACTGCAAATGCCAGGGTTGCCGACAACAGGCTTGCCAGCCCGGCGCCAACGTTGTCCAGGTAGCCGGCTTCTCCAGCGCCTTCCGCCAGCTTGCGCACCGTGCCGGCGGCCGCGGCGTCCAGGTTCTGCATCAGCCACGCGCCATGCGGCAGGAACACCAGGAACGCCGTTCCCGCCGCGATCACGACTTTGCGGTTCCAGAGGACGTGCCGATGCTCGCGCACGAGGAGGCTGGCACAGACAAGTCCGGCCAAGAAAATGCCGAAGTTGTATTTCGTCTGCAGGCCGAGTCCGACGAGCAGGCCGAACAAGGCGTAGCCCCTTGCATCAGGTTTACGCAGCACGGCGAAATAACACCACAGCGTGGCGCAGGCGACGCTGGTCAGGAGCACGGAGTGGGTCAGGTCGCGCAGCGATTCCCAGCCTATCTGCGGGAAAAGCACGAGCGAGGCGGCGGCGGCCAGCGCGCCATGGACGCCGATCAGCGGCCGCGCCGCCCGGTACATGCCGAGGTACAGGGCAAGGAGGATCAGCACCTTGGGCAGTGCCAGCGCAAAGAGGTTCAGACCGAACATCGAGAATGCCAGCCACTGCAACCATGCGTACAACGGCGGCTGGGTTCCGTAACCAAGCTGCAGTTGCTGCGCAAGGTACACGATCTCGGCCTCGTCCCGCTCCAGCGAGCCAGTGACCGTCATCTGGATCAACAGGTGTGCGGCAAAGTAGGCTAACAGTGCAGCAAGGAGATGGCCTTGTTCGCCGCGAATCGTTGGCGCCGCGTCACGGGCATCAATCCGGATTCCTTCTGTCATGGTCGTCCTCGACGCTGATATGCTCAGTATTGAGCATTCCAAGCGATTGCAGCAGCGAACGCCGAGGCGAGGGACGCGAACGATCAAACATCGACCGGATTGAAGGTGCTCGAGAAGAAGTTGGACGTGTCTGCCGTCGGCGGACTAACGAGGCGGTCTTTCGGGGGCGGCCTTGCCTTGATCGGCTCGTTGCTGAGCGCAACTAACAACAGGCAAAAGCGTCGCCCCTATTTCGAGGATGCACAAGCCGTCGCCAGGCCGGGCGCAGTCGCCATCGCATCCATTTCGGAAAATGACATCAGGCGCTCGACCCCATCAGCGGCACGACGCCGAAGATGACGGCGGCGACCAGCATCACCAGCGAGGCCGAGATCGACCAGATCAGGGTATAGCGCTGGTGGTCGCCGAATTCGACCTTGCACATGCCGACCAGCAGGTAGGTGGAGGCGACCAGGGGGCTGAGCAGGTGCACCGGCTGGCCGATGACCGAGGCGCGGCCGATTTCCGCCGCCGTGATGCCATACACCTCGGCGGCCTTGGCCAGCACCGGCACCACGCCGAAATAGAAGGCGTCGTTCGAGATGAAGAAGGTGAACGGAATGCTCAGGATGCCGGTGACGATGGCGAGATACGGCCCCATCCACTCCGGCACCGCCGCGATCACGCTCAGGGCGATGGCGTCGACCATCTTGGTGCCCTGCAGGATGCCGACGAAGATGCCGGCCGCGAAGATCAGCGACACCACCGGCAGCACGTTCGCCGCATGCGCCTCGATGCGCGCCTTTTGCGCTTCCAGGCTCGGATAGTTCACGGTGATGGCGATCGCGAAGAAGATCATGAACAGCACCGGCAGCGGCAGGGCGCCCAGCACCAGCAGCACCAGCAGCGCCACGGTCAGCAGGAAGTTCACCAGATCAGCCTGGGGCGCGCGGTGTCGGGCGAGGACACGCCGACCGGCGGTTCGTCGCCACCGCCCGAGCCGCCCGAGCCGTCCGGGCCGACGGCCGCGCCGGGCTGCGCTTCGATGCGGCCGGTGGAGAAGGCGTGCACATTGCCTCCGTGCGCAGCGGCGCCCGGTGCGGCGCTCCACTGGCCGGTGGTGCCGTTCATGGCGCCGGCCACCGCGAGTTCGGGGAAGGCCGGTTGCAGGACGGTCGCCGGCTTCTTGACGCTGGCCTGGCCCGGCAGGCTCACGGTGCCCAGGCGCTTGCGTTCGCGCATGCCCAGCACCCAGGCCACGAACATCACCCACACGGCGGTGACCGCCATCGGCAGGATCATCGGCACGAAGATGTCGCTCACGTCCACGCCCAGCGCGGTGGCGGCGCGCGCCGTCGGGCCGCCCCAGGGCAGGATGTTCATCACGCCGCCGGCCAGCATGATCACGCAGGCCATCGTCAGGCGGCTCATCCCCAGGCGCATGTACAGCGGCAGCATGGCCGACACCGTGATCATGTAGGTGGTGGCGCCGTCGCCGTCGAGCGAGATGAACATCGCCAGCGCCGCGGTGCCGACCACGATCTTCATCGGGTCGCCCTGCACCAGCTTGAGGATGATGCGTACGATCGGGTCGAACAGGCCGGCGTCGATCATGATGCCGAAATACAGGATGGCGAACATCAGCATGAC
This sequence comes from Massilia timonae, assembly GCF_001866515.1. Taxonomy (NCBI): domain Bacteria; kingdom Pseudomonadati; phylum Pseudomonadota; class Betaproteobacteria; order Burkholderiales; family Oxalobacteraceae; genus Massilia; species Massilia timonae. Next base: position 5,464,630 of record NZ_JRYB01000001.1, on the reverse strand, counting down.
GCCGGTGGGGGCCAGCGAGCGGATCCCTTCCAGCATCATCGGGCCGAGGCCGGCGCCGAAGCCGCCGATCAGGCCGAAGGCGATCGGCACGACGATCAGCGCGACCAACGCCGGCAGGCGCTTGGTCATGATCAGGAACATGAAGACGACGACCATCGAATAGGCGAGGATGGTCAGCATGTCATGCTCCGCGGAGGGTAGGGGATAGCGCCACGGGATGGCGTGGATGCGCGGCGCGCGCGAAAGCCGGCTGCTTCATGATGTCTCCGATCGTTGTCGTGAATGGGGTAGTGCCCCGTTTTCGCCAACTATAGGCCGCGCAAGCTTTCAATCAGCTTTCAGCGCGCGGCGCATCGAAGATCACCTCGACTTTCAAGCCGCCGGCATCCGCGCGCCCGAGCTTCAGGGCGGCGCCGTGCAGGCTGGCGACGTCGCGCACGATCGCCAGGCCCAGCCCGGTGCCGCCGGGATTGGCTTCCAGCGTGGACTGGGCGCGGTAGAACGGCATCAGGACCTTGTCGTATTCGGCGTCAGGAATGCCGGGACCGCTGTCGCTCACCGCCAGCACGACACGTTCGTCGCGCCGTCCCATCCACAGCAGCACGCTGCCGCCGGCGGGCGTGTAGCGGATCGCGTTGTCGACCAGGTTCGCCACCAGTTCGTGCAGCAGCAATTCCCGTCCGACGACCGTGGTGTCGGCGTTGGCCTCGACGTCGAGCGCCAGGTCGATGTCCTTCTGCACCGCCGGCAGGGCCAGCTCCAGTCCCACCTGGCGCGCCACGAGCGCCAGCGTCACCGGCTGCGCCTGTTCTCCGCCGCCGCCATGCTCGATGCGCGCCAGCACCAGGAGGCGGTTGGCCAGGTGGATCGCCGAGTCGGTGGTGCCGGCGATCGAAGCGACGATGGCGCGCATCGCGGCCGGATCGTTTTCGCGCAGGGCCAGCGCGGCCTGGGTCTTGAGCACCGCGAGCGGGGTGCGCAGCTGGTGCGAGGCGTCGGCGATGAAGCGGCGCTGGCTGGCGATCAGGTCCTGCATGCGCGCCATGGTGCCGTTCATGGCCGCCACCAGCGGCCGCACCTCCTTGTGCACCAGGGCCTGGTCGATGGTCGACAGGTCGGACAGCGGGCGCGTCTCGACCTCGTTCTTGAGCCGCATCAGGGGCCGCAGCACCAGCCGCACCGCGAACCACACCAGCGCCGCCACCGCCAGCACCAGCACGGCCTGGCGCAGCAGGGTATTCAGGAGGATGTCGCGCGACAGGGCGTTGCGCGCGTCGAGGGTCTCGCCGACCTGGATCAAAGCGATGCCGCGCATCGAATCGTCGTAGACCGGCTGCAGCAGGGCCGCGATGCGCACCGGTTCGCCGTTGTAGCTGGCGTGGTAGAAGCGCACCAGGGCCGGATACAGGTCGCTGCGCGGCACGCCCGCCGGCACCGGCGGCAGGTCGTCGTAGCCGCTGACGGTCTCGCCATCCAGGCCGGTGACCTTGTAGTAGATGCGGCCCAGGGTGTCGGTCTCGAAGCTGTCCAGCGCCACATAGGGAACGTTGGCCACCACCTTGCCGTCCTTGACCGTCACGCGCTCGGCCAGCGCGCGGGTGGACGACAGCAGCGAGCGGTCGTAGGCCACGTCGGCCGCTTCCAGCGCGTCGCGGTACAGCGACACCGCATTGAGCGCGACCAGCGCCACCAGCGGCAGGATCAGCCAGCGCAGCAGCTGCTGGCGCAGGCTGCCGAGCGGCCGGGCCGCGGCGCGTTGCAGCAGGGAGATGCGCTGGCCCATGGCCTCAGGCGGGTTTTTCTTGCATCAGGTAGCCGATGCCGCGCAGGGTGACGATGGCGGCGTCGCCCCCGGGCCGCTCGAGCTTCTTGCGGATGCGGTGGATGTACAGCTCGATGGCGTCGAGATTGGCGTCGTCGCTCAGGGCGAACACTTCCTGGAACAGTTTTTCCTTCGATAGCGCGCGGCCCGGCCTGGCGATCAGCGCTTCGAGCACCGCGTGCTCGCGCGGCGTCAGCGCCAGCGGCTCGCCGCAGTAGGAAAACATGCGCGACACGGTGTCGAAGGCGAGCTGGCCGCAGCGGTGCACCAGCGCCTCGTTGCCGCTGCGCCGGCGCAGCAGCGCCTTCACGCGCGCTTCGAGTTCGGCCAGCTCGAACGGTTTGGCCAGGTAGTCGTCGGCGCCCAGGTTCAGCCCCTGCACCTTGTCTTCCAGGCCGCCGCGCGCGGTCAGGATCAGCACCGGCGTGTTTGCGCGCGCGCCGCCGCGGGCGCGCAGGCGGCGCAGCACGTCCAGGCCGTCCATGCGTGGCAGGGTCAGGTCCAGGATCACCAGCGCATAGTCCTGGGTGTGCAGCAGGGCGTCGGCATCGGCGCCGGTGCTGGCGCATTCGACGGTGAGGTGGGCGTCGCGCAGCGCCTTCGACACCCAGTGCGACAGCTCGACGTGGTCTTCAACTAGCAGGATTCTCATCGCGCCAGTGTAAGCGCAAAGGCCCGGCGGCGGTAGGGGGGACGGGGACGCCGAGTCGGCTCCGCCGTCCACGCGGTGATGGTTGGCAGCTGGTTCATCCGGTACGAAAGCGGAGCCGGGACTGAAAGCGAACTGAAAGGTAGCCGCGCATATAGTCGGTCGAATAAAGCAATACAAACATATAAGATTCGGAGACATCATGAAGCAGTCGGCCCTCGCGCTCGCCGTCCTGGCAGCGCTTTCCCTGAACCATTCCGTCCACGCCCAGAGCAACGTCCAGGTCTACGGCCTGATCGACGCCGGCGTCGAATACGTCAACCATGCCGCCGAGGATGGCGGAAACATGGTGCGCGTGATCTCGGGAGGCAAGAACACCTCGCGCTGGGGCTTTCGCGGCAGCGAAGACCTCGGCGGCGGCCTGAAAGCGATCTGGCAGCTCGAAGGCGGCCTCCTGATGGATACCGGTGAAAGCGATGGCGCCGTGTTCAAGCGCCAGGCCTGGGTCGGCCTGGACGGCTCGCTCGGCCGCCTCGTCATCGGCCGCTCGTTCACCACCACCTATGAACTGGTGATCAAGTTCGATCCGCTGGGCTTCGCCCCCAATTATTCCTGGGCCACCGGCGCCAGCGCCACCGGGCCGTCGAAATATGGCATGACGACCCAGTTCGACAACCTGGTCAAGTACACCGGCAAGAGCGGCGGCTTCACCTATGGCGCCACGGTCGGCCTGGGCGAGCGCTCGGGCAGCCTGGCCGAAGGCCGCAAGCTGGCGCTGGGCGGGTCGTGGTTCGGCGAAGGCGGCCTTGGCTTGATGGCCGCCTATGAGCAGATCAACGGCAACGCCGTCGCCGGCGTGCCCGCGCGCGACGAGACCACCGCCTACCACCTGGCGGCGGATTACCAGACGGGCAAATGGCGCTACACGGCCGGCATGCGCGGTTTCGAGCTCGACGCGGGAAGGGCGGGCGCCGACCTGCGCGCCGACACCTATTGGGGCGGGATCTCGCGCACGATCGATAACGTGACCCTGACCGGCGCCGTCTACCACGTCAACACGAAGGACGTGCCGGCCGTCGAGGACGCCGACCCGACGATGTTCGTCGTGCGCGGCATGCTGGCGCTGTCCAAGCGCACCACGCTCTACCTGTCGGCCGCGCACGCGAAAGCCGACCACGGCCAACTGGTCGGCCTGTCGCGCGACGACCCCGGTTTCGGCACGACCCAGACCGGCATCACGGCCGGCATGCAGCACCGTTTCTGAGCCGGTCCGCCACCGCCGCCGGCATGGCGCTATCATGCGTCCCATGAGATTCGTGCACACCTTCCTCGTCATCCTGGGCCTGGCGCTGGCCGCGCCCGGCGGCGCCCAGCCGCGCGAGGCCGAATGCCTGATCCCGTCCAAGCCCGGCGGCGGGATGGACCTGACCTGCAAGCTGGCCCAGAAGGCCCTGCACGGTCAGAGCGGCGCGCCCGAGCTGCAGCTGAGCTACCTGCCGGGCGGCGTCGGCGCCGTGGCCTGGCACACGATGGTGTCGCAGCGCCGCGCCGAAGCGAACACCCTGGTCACCTTTTCCGGCGGTTCGGTGCTCAACCTCGCGCTGGGCAAGTTCGGCGACGCCGACGTCGACGACGTGCGCTGGGTGGCGGCGTTCGGCGCCGACTACGGCATGATCGCGGTGCGCGCCGATTCGCCCTGGCAGTCGCTCGACGACCTGTTGCACGCCCTGAAGCGCGATCCTAAAAAAGTCTTGATCGGCATGTCCGGCACGGTCGGGAGCCAGGACTGGATCAAGATGGCGCTGCTGGCACAGATGGCCGGCATCGATCCGCGCAAGATGCGCTTCGTCGCGCTCGAGGGCGGCGGCGAGCAGTTCATCGCGATGCAGGAAAACCACGTGCAGGCGGTGTCGGGCGACACCTCCGAGGCCTTGCTCTATACCGGCGACGGCCGTGTGAGGGTGCTGGCGGTGCTGTCCGAGCGGCGCCTGCCGGGCGCGCTGTCCGGCGTGAAGACCGCGCGCGAGCAGGGTTATGACGTGGTCTGGCCCGTGATCCGCGGCGTGTGGATGGGGCCGGACGTGCGCGAGGCCGACTACCGGCGCTGGGTGAAGGCGTTCGACAATATGGAGGCCAGCCCGGAGTTCGCCGAAAAACGGGCGCGCGCCGGCCTGTATCCGTTCTCGCTCACCGGCGACGCGCTGACGCGGTACATCAAGCAGTCGGTCGCCGGCCATCACCGCCAGGCGCGGCAGTTCAAGCTCTTGCGCGAGCGTTAGCCGCCTGGGTCGGGCCCGGCTATACTGTCGCACCGACGCGCTGGCCCGGCCCAGGCGTCGTTCCGCACAACCCAAGATTTCAGGACGACATGAACACAATGTATAGTGAACCGGTTTCCCAGCGCCTGCGCTCCCTGGTGCGCGACATGCCGCGCACCGGCATCACGCTCAGCGAATTGATCCACCGCGTCGGCAACGACGGCTTGCTGATCCTGGTAACCCTGCTGACCCTGGTGTTCCTGATCCCGATCTCGATTCCCGGCGTGAGCACCGTGTTCGGCGCCGCCATCCTGCTCATCAGCGTCAGCCGCCTGTTCGGGCGCGACCTGTGGATCCCGTCGAAACTGTCGCACCGCGTGATCGGCACCCGCAAGCTGCGCCCGCTGCTGCGCAAGGCGCTGTCCTGGCTCAAGAAGCTCGAGCGCGTCAGCCGTCCAAACCGCATCCAGTGGCTGGTGGCGGCCGGCCCGGTCGCCTTCTTCAATAATGCGGCCCTGATCCTGGGCGCCGTGCTGCTGATGATGCCGTTCGGTCTGATTCCTTTCAGCAATACCTTCCCGGCGGTGGCCATCCTGTTCCTCGCCATCGGCCTGCTGCAGCGCGACGGCCTGTGCATCCTGCTGGGCCACGTCAGCAATGTCCTGACGATCCTGTATTTCGCCGTCCTGATCGGCGGCGGCGGCCTGGCCATCCGCGAGGTGTTCAGCCGCTTCGCCGGCTGACGCCGGCAAACGCGTTGATGTCCAGGAGCAACGTCGAGGCGGAAGAGTTGGCTTGTTGCAAAGCATCTTCTTCTGATAAGCTGGCCGCTTCGATGGAGAGCCCATGTTCCTGGACCATCCCACCATGACCGCGACCAATGCCGTGGCCGAGCCGGACCGGCTCGAACGGCTGCAGCGCGTGTATGGCTACGCGACGGCGCTGGCCGAGGGATCGGGCAATGGCGGCTTCGTCGATAAAGTCACGCAGCTGCACGATCACAAGGGCACCCTGATCGTGTTCTGGCACGAACCGCCCCTGGAAGCGGAGCGGGACTATTTCACCCGCGCCTGGGCCAGCAAGGTCGGCGACGGCACCCTGAACGTCGAACATGAGTACTGACACAATGATGCTGGACGCGTCGACCATGGTCCTGGTACTGGCATTGGGCAATCTGACCCTGTGCGCGCTGCTGACCTTTTTCAATCACGGTCCGAACCGCTCGCCGGCGCTGGTGCTGTGGAGCCTGTCGAAACAGATCCAGGGCGGCGCCTGGCTGCTGCTGGCCCTGGGCGACGCCGGCGTGGTGCCGGCTGCGATCGCGGTGCCGGGCGGCTACGCCTTGCTGTTCGCCGGCGTGGCGGTCGAGGGCGGCGCCTCGTGGGAGGCGGCGCGGCGGCGTGCCTGGCGCACCCCGACCATGATCGCCGGCGGCCTCGCGATCCTGGCTTTCTTCCTGTGCTACCTGATCGACGAGGAAGCCTTGCGCGCCGTGGCGGCCTCGCTGCTGCTGGGCGGCTTCTATTTCTCGGGCGCGCTGGCATTGAGCTGGCGCTGGCGCGACGTCAGCCTGCTGCAGCGCTTCCTGGCGCTGGCCAGCATGGCGCTGGCCCTGGTGGTGGCCGCGCGCGGCCTGTCGGTGCTGTTGTTGCCGGGCGGCTGGGGCTGGCTGACGAGCGAGCTGCTGGGCCAGCTGTCCAGCGGCGCCCTGTACCTGCTCATGCTCGGCAATGCCTTCGGCGTGCTGCTGCTGACGCGCGAGCGCCTGCAGGACGCGCTCGAGCGCGCCGAGGTGATCGATCCGCTGACCGATGCCCCGAACCGGCGCGGCTTCTTCCAGCTGTTGGCGCCGTGGATGGCGCTGGCGCGCCGTCCCGGCCTGCCGACCGCGCTGGTGGTGTTCGATCCGGACGGTTTCAAGCGCGTCAACGACAGCTACGGCCACCCGGCCGGCGACGTCGTGCTGCGCCAGATGGTCGAGCTGTGCCGGCGCCAGTTGCGCGACAGCGACCAGCTGGGCAGGGTGGTCGGCGTCGAGTTCGCGCTCCTGCTGCCGCGCACCAACCTCACGGAGGCGGCGCTGGTGGCCGAGCGCATCCGCGCCGCGATCGAGTCGACCCCGTTCAAGGGCGAGCGCGCGATGATCAAGCTGACCGCCAGCTTCGGCGTGACCATCATCCGCCCCGAGGACAGCACCACGACCCTGTTCCAGCGCGCCGACGAGGCCCTGCAGCGGGCCAGGGTAGCGGGACGCAACCGGGTGGAGCTGGCCAGCGAGACGCTGGCCGAGGTGTGAGCCGCCTAAAGTAAGTACGCGCGCGCCGCGATGCGGCGCGCCGTCACGCGCATGTCACGCGCGAGGCTTATGCTGCGGCCTGTTCAAAGGACGCGCCATGCAAGCCTCAACGATCGAATCACCCATCTACGCCGCCGTCGAGCTGGGCTCGGACAGCTTCCGCCTGCATGTCGGGCATGTGGAGGACGGCGCGCTGCGCCTGGTCGCCACCATGGCCGAGCCGGTCCGGCTGGCCGCGACGCTCGACGAGGACGGCATGCTCTGCACGTCCGCCATGCGCCGCGCACTGGCATGCCTGGAGGGTTTTCGCGGCGTGCTCGACGCCTGGCATCCGCAGGCGGTGCGCGTGGTGGCGACCTCGGCCCTGCGCATGGCGCGCAATGCGGCTTTGTTCCTGCCTGCGGCCGGCAAGGCGCTGGGCCGGCCGGTCGAGCTGATCGCCGGCGACGAGGTCGGCCGCCTGGTGTACCTGGGCGTGGCGACCACGCTCGGGGGGCAGGACGCTGCGCGCCTGGTGGTCGATGTCGGCAGTGGCGCGACCGAGCTGGTGCTGGGCCAGGGCGCCGCCATCCGGCGCATCGAAACCTTCGCCATCGGCGCCGTGCGCCAGAGCCTGACCTTCTTTGCCGACGGCCGGCTCGACAGCGCCGCCTTCGACGCCGCGGTGCGTTCGAGCTGCAGCCGCTTCGCCGAGGCCAGGCTGGGCGCCCAGCGCTGGGAGCGGGCCTATGGCGCCTGCGGCGCCGTGCGCGCGCTGGCCGAGATCGCCCAATCGAGGGGCGAGCCGCAAGGCATGCTGTCCCGGTCCGGCCTCGAGCGCCTGCGCGCCGATTTCATCGAACTTGGCCACGTGGCGCGGGTGCGCCTGGCCTATGCGCCGGCCGAACGCGTCTCGCACTTGCCGGGCGGGCTGGCGATCCTGATCGGATTGATGGAAGAACTCGACATCGCCGAGCTGGTCGCGGTGCAGGCCGGCCTGCGCGTGGGCGCGCTGTGGGACCTGCACCTGCGCGCCGCGGCGATGAATTCGCTAACCCACCCGCTCGGCGTCGCCTGACCCGGCTGCAGCCGGGGGCGCGGGTGGCGCCACCAGGTGCGCCGTGCCCGGCGGCTCGTCGCGCAGCCAGCCGAACAGGATCGCCATCATCAGCGGGCCGACGAACAGGCCGATCACGCCCAGGGTCGAGACGCCGCCCAGGAGGCCGAACAGCACCGCCAGGAAGGGCAGGTTGACGCGCTGCCCGATCAGTTTCGGGCGGATGAATTTATCGACCAGGAACAGCTCGACCGCGCCCCAGGTGAACAGGCCCAGCGCCTCGGCCGAATGGCCCTGGCCGAACAGCAGCAGCGAGACCATCGTGAACGACAGCGGCGCGCCGCCCGGGATCAGGGCCAGGTAGCCGGTAATCACGCCCAGCAGCACCGGGGCCGGGGCGCCCGCCACCCAGTAGGCCACGCCCAGCACGATACCTTCCAGGATCGCGATCGAACCCAGTCCCAGCGCGGTGCCGCGCACCGACAGCGGCAGCACGCGCCGCAGCTTGGTGTACTGGTCGGGCAACAGGCGCGCGCCGGCGCGGTCGATGTAGTGCATGACGCTGGAGCCGTGCACGTACAGCACGAACAGCGTGAGCAGGGTGAGGAACAGGTACAGGGCGTTGGCCAGGATCGTGGAACCCCAGACGCGCGCGGTATCGGTCAGGTGCGGCATGAAGTCGCCCACCGTGGTGCGCACCAGGGCGTTCAGCCCGCCTGGCACGGCGAGGTGCTCGAGCCACCACTTGACGGCGGGTTCGGCCACCAGCGGCAGGTTGGCCAGCCAGCTCGGCACCGGCACCCCGGTCTGGTTGAAGCTGATGAGCATGCGCTGCAGGCTGGCCAGCTCGTAGGTGAGGGTGTGGAACAGCAGCACCGACGGCCCGACGAAGCTGACCACCAGGAGCAGCAGCATGAAGCTGGCGCTGGCCAGCGGCGCCCAGCCGCGTCGCAGCAGGCGCTGGTGCAACGGCCAGGTGATCACCGCCAGCAGGCCGGCCCAGGCGATCGAGCCGAGAAAATGTTGCAACAAGAAGGCCAGGGCGATGGCGAACAGCACCGGCAGGATCAAATGAGCTTTGTTGCGCATACTGGCCCGGGTTGAATCACGTTTTCCTCAAAAAATTTCTACGTCGCGCGGAGTTTACAGCAGAGTTGTCCGCTCGAAAGAATAATACAGGATGCATTCCCATAAAAGCGGAGTTTACAGAATGAATACTTCTGAAAAATAGAAGGCCGCTCCTGTGGAGACCGTATTGTGACACCGATCGGCGCCGGCGGCAGCAAGCGCGCGGTATGTACGGCATCCTGCGGGAAGCGGCTAAATCGTTTATACTATTTGCCCTTTCAACGATGGAGCAGCACCCATGCCACGCAAGCCGGCCGCCGCGCCCGAACCAGCGGCAGCGCGCGCGCAGCGCCCCAGGGCGAAGAGCGCCAGTCCAACAACGGCGGCCAAGACCAGCGCCAAGACCGCGGCCAAGCCCGTGGTCAAGCCTGCCGCCAAGCCTGCCGCCAAGGCCGCAACGGCAAAGGGCGGGCTCAGGACGGCGGTCAAGTCGGCCGCCAGGGCGCTCGCGAACCCGCCGGCCAGGAGGCCGGCCGCCAAGGCGCCCGTGCCGGCGCCCAAGTTGGCGCTGCGCGCGCCGGTCCAGGATGCGCGTCCGGTGCTGGTGCGCGACAGCTTCACCATGCCCGAGCGCGAATACGCGGTGCTGCTCGAAGTCAAGCAGGCCTGCTTGCGGGCAGGCATCGACGTCAAGAAGAGCGAACTGCTGCGCATTGGTGTGGCCCTGCTGGGGCAGCTCGACGTGGCCACCCTGCAGAGCGTGCTGGGCGCGCTGCCACAGCTCAAGACCGGGCGTCCGCCGGCCCAGGACTGAGCGCTAGTGGATCGCCGACGCGCTCGTCAATTCCTTGAGTTCGCGGATCGGGATGTTCGACTTCTCGTGCATGCGCAGCAGGATGGTTGCGCCGACGTTGAGTTTGCGGTGGCGGATCTTGCTGATGATCGGCGGCTGCACTTCGAGCACGCGGCACAGCTCCGCGTCGTTCTTCAGCTGCAGGCGCTCGATCAGGGTGTCGAGCAATTTGTTGGGCACGAAACTCGAGGGCTCGAGCGCCCGCGCTCGATGCATGGCCTCGAGCATTTCCTGTTTTTTCTGTCGTACGCTCATGTCGATTCTCCAATATGAAAACATGATTCAAGACAGATCGACCGTTCTGGAAAAATAGCCTCGCCTGTTGTATTCGCTTTATCGCGGCGGGTCGTTGTGATATTACTACGATTATGTTGCGCACGATTCGCGAAATTTAACTAAAAATGGCGCAATTGTGCGTTTCTTCCAGGAACTTATGCTAATTTCAGGCCGGAATGGGTGAGCAGCAAGACCTTGTCGGCCATGGCGGCCGCGGCGTGGGAGTGGGTGACCATGATGGCGCCGGCGCCGTGGGCGCGGGTCTCATGGCGCAAGAGCTGGAGGATCACGTCGGCCGTTTCCGGGTCAAGATTGCCGGTCGGCTCGTCCGCCAGCAGCAGGGCCGGGCGGTGCACCAGGGCGCGCGCGATCGCCACCCGCTGCAGTTCGCCGCCCGACAGCTGGCGCGGGAAATCGTCGCCCCGTCCTCCTAGCCCGACGGCTTCCAGCATCGCGGTGACGCGTTCCTCCGCGCGCGCGCCGGACTCCTTGTTGAGCAGCAGCGGCAGCGCCACGTTCTGGCGCAGGGTCAGGTGCGGCAGCACGTGGAAAGCCTGGAAGATGAAGCCCATGCGGGTGCGCCGCAGGCGGGTGGCGGCGTCGTCGTCGAGGCTGGACATCGGCGCGCCGTCCACGATCACCTGGCCGGCGTCCGGCGCGTCGAGGCCGGCGATGAGGTTGAGCAGGGTGGACTTGCCGACGCCCGATTCGCCCATGATCGCCACGAACTCGCCAGCCTGGAACACATGCGACAGCTGGGCGAGCACCGTGCGGCCGCCGTAGGATTTGGTGAGCTGGTCGAGTTCGAGCATGTGGACGATATGGATCTAGCGAGGGTCTAGCGGGTGAGGGCACGCCGGAGCAGGTAGCTGGCCGCATCGACCAGGGCCACCAGCACCAGCATCGCGATCACCACGGTGGCCGCGCTGGGCATCTGGAACAGCGACAGGTGGTACTTGAGCATCTGGCCCAGGCCGCCGGCCCCGACCACGCCCAGCACCGCCGCCGCGCGAATATTGTTCTCCCAGCGGTACAGCGTGTACGACAGCATCTGCGGCAGCGCCTGGGGCAGCGTAGCGTACAGGAAGGCCGCCAGCGGGCGCGCGCCGTTGGTGCGCAGGGTCTGCTCGGCATGCGGCTCGACGTTTTCCAGGGCGTCGGCGAACAGCCGTCCCAGCACCCCGGCCGTGTGCGCAGCCAGCGCCAGGGTGCCGGCCATCGGCCCCAGGCCGGCCAGCACCAGCAGCACCGCGGCCCACACCAGTTCGGGAATCGAGCGCAGCACATTGAGCACCAGGCGCGTCACGAGCCGCGCCGCGCGGCCCAGGCGTCCGGCGCCGGCCAGCGCCAGCGGCAGGCCGACGGCGGCGGCGAGCAGGGTGCCGATGGCCGACATGGCCAGCGTCTCCCACAACGCGCCCAGGGTCTTGAGCAGGAAGGGCGTGCCGGTCTCGGGTGGCGCGAAGCCGGCCAGGAATTCGCGGGCTGAATCGATCGCCTCGGCGGTGAAGAAGGCGCTCCATTGCAGCGGCAGCGAGGCGAAGCTGGCCACGACCAGGGCCAGCAGGCCAAGCAGGATCAGCCAGGTCGTGAGGTCGCGTGGCGGCGCTGGAGGCAAGGTCGATTGCTTCATCCCAGCCTCCGGCGCAGCATCTTCGACACCAGGTCGGCCGCCGCCACCAGCAGCACGAACACGATCAGCATGGTGGCGACTTCGGCGCCGGCCATCATCTTGGTCGATTCGTCCAGGCGCTGGCCCAGGCCGCCGGCGCCGACGAAGCCCATCACCGCCGAGCCGCGGATCGCGCACTCCCAGCGGTACACGGTATACGACACAAGTTCGGCGCTCGAATCGGGCAGGGCGCCATACAAGAGCGCCGGCAGGCGCGCACTGCCATTTGCGAGCAGGGCGTCGGTGGCATGGGCGTCGCTCGACTCGAGGATCTCGGCATACACCTTGGCCAGCATGCCGCTGTACGACAGGGCGATCGCCAGCACGCCGGCGGTCGGCCCCAGGCCGACGATGCGCACGAACAGCAGCGCCCACACGAGTTCGGGCACCGAGCGCAACACCATCAGGATCCAGCGCAGGCCCTGGCGCACCAGCGCCGCGAACGGATGCACGCGGCCGGTGCCCAGGCGCGAGATCGACAGCCGCTCGGTGATGACGAAGGTGGCGGGAACCGCCACCAGCAAGGCCAGCGTGAGGCCGGCGGTGGCGATCGCCACCGTCTGCCAGGTCTCGCGCAGCACCATCGCCAGGAATTCCGGCTCGACGGCGGGGACGAGGAAATCGGACAGGAACATCCCGGCCGCGCGCAGGCTTTGCGCGTCGAACAGCAGCCAGGGCTTGAATTCGGCGCCGGCCAGCAGCGGGTACAGCAGGACGACGAAGATCGCGGCCCAGGTGACGCGCGTGCGCCACGCGGGATCGCGGTGAAGAACTGCACTGTCGTTCATCAGAAGCAGGCGCCGACGGCGATCTGGCCAGGTGTGTCGTGGACGGCGGCGGGCGCCGGCTCGACCTGCTCGTTGGCATACAGCTCGGCGATCATGGCGTCGCTGACGTCTTCGCGCGCCGCGTCGAACACGATGCGGCCGTCGCGCAGGCCGACCAGGCGCGCGAACTGCTCGCGCGCCAGGTCGACCTGGTGCAGGCTGCACACCAGGGTGGCGTTGCGCGCCTGCGCTTCCTGGCGCAGCGTGGCCAGGGTGTGGCGCGCCAGCGCCGGGTCGAGCGCGGAGATCGGCTCGTCGACCAGCAGCGCTTCGGCGTTCGAGAGCAGCAGGCGCGCCAGGCCGCAGCGCTGGCGTTCGCCGCCCGACAGGCGGTCGACCCGCGCATACAGCTTGTCGCCCAGCGAAAAACGCGCCAGCGCGGCATGCGCGGCGTCGGGATCCTGCGGACGCACCAGCGAGGCCAGGGCCTGCCACAGCGACCAGTGCGGCAGGCGCGCGGCCAGCACCGCCGCCACCACGCGCTGGCGCGGCGGCAGGGGCGGCGCCTGCGGCGCCAGGAACAGGCGCGAGCGCAGGTGGTGGCGCTCGGCCCCGTTCAGCCGCCAGGGATCCTGGCCGAAGATCTCCAGGGCGCCCTCGGCCGGCCGGTGGGCGCAGGCGAGGGTGGACAGCAGGGTGGTCTTGCCGGCCCCGGAAGGGCCGATCAGGGCGACCTGCTCGCCGGCGCGGATCGTGAGGTCGAGCGCGTGCAGGGCCGGCGCGCGGCTGCCGGCCAGGTGGCGCACGGTCAGGCCGCGCAGGCGGTAGGTCGCCATGGTGAATCGCTTTCCCGGATTACTTCAGCAGGCCCGCATTGCGTGCGGCGGCTTCGATCGCGCCATAGTTGGCGGTCCTGGTCGGCACGAATTTCGTCGCGCGCTGCAGGTCGAGGATCTGCTTGCCTTCGGCGGTCGAGCCGTCCAGCGCCAGGAAGGCATCAAGGATTTTTTTCTTGAGCGCCGGGTCCATGTCGGTGCGCACGGTCCAGTTGTAGTCGAAGTAGCCCGGGGTGGTGTAGAACACGCGCACCTGCTTCGGATCGACCTTCTTGCTCTCGACCAGCTTTTCCCAGACCGAGATGTTCAGCGCGCCGGCATCGACCTTGCCGCCGGCCACGGCCGCCACGGTCGCGTCATGCGCGCCCGAGAAGGCGATGCGCTTCAGGTCGGTGTCCGGGTTGATCTTGGCTTGCAACAGGAAGGAACGCGGCATCAGGTGGCCCGAGGTCGACGATTCCGAACCGAAGGCCAGGGTCTTGCCCTTCAGGTCTTCCAGCTTGGTGATGCCAGGCACGGTGGTGATGAAGACCGAGCGGAATTTCTCGTCTTCCTCGCGCTGCACCAGCGGGGTCACCTGGCCCTTGCTGCGCACATTGGCTTGCACGAAGGTGAAGCCGCCGAACCAGACCATGTCGATCTTGCGGTTGATCAGGCCTTCGACCGAGGCGGCGTAATCGGTCACCGGGGTGAACTCGACCTTCAGGCCGGTGGCCTTGGCCAGGTATTCGCCCAGCGGCTTGAACTTGCGCTGCAGTTCGGTCGGCGCTTCGTCGGGGATGGCCGAGACGCGCAGCACGCCATTGCTCTGGGCGCTTGCGGCGCCTGCGATCAGCATCGTGCCGGCAACAGCTGCGCACAGGGTTTTCAGGACGTGACGGCGAAGGGACATGGTCATGGTGTTGTTTATTGATGGTTAATCGGGATGGAATACGAATTATAAAGGCCGATCATTCCACCCGGCAAAAACAATAGACGAATTGCTGGGTCGTGCCGAACGGCGTCCGGTGCAGTTCGGTGCGGCTTTCGACCAGGCGGAAGGCCGGGCCGAACTCGTCGTGCAAGCCTTCGGCGTCATAGCGCACGATGTCCAGGCCGCTGCATTTGGTGGGTCCCTCGGGGCCGAAGGTGGCGACGATCACGCTGCCGCCCGGGCGCATGGCGCGCGCCACCTGGCGCACGTAGGCCGCCCTGTGCGCGGGTTCGAGCAGGAAGTGGAACACGGCGCGGTCGTGCCAGACGTCGTAGCGCCGTTCCGGCAGCTCGGCCTTCGTGATGTCTCCCACCAGCCACTGGGCCCGGGCGGCCTGGGCGCCCAGGCGCGCGCGGGCGACGCGGATCGCCTCGGCCGAGATGTCCAGCACCGACACGTCGGTGTAGCCGCGCGCCAGCAGGTCGTCGACCAGCGTGGCTTCGCCGCCGCCGACGTCGATGATGGCGGCCGAGGGCGCGCCGGCGCTGCGCTCGATCAGGGCGAGCGAGGTGTCCAGGTGCGGGGCGTACCAGCTCACCGCATCCGGCGCCTTGGTGCGGTAGACGGTCTCCCAATGAAGTCGCTGATCCATATTTCAACTTAGAAATGTCGCAGGGCAAACCCTGCACGCTTGAATTGTCGCGCGCACAGCGAATCGGGGGAATCCGCTATGATGGTAAAAACAGCAACGATAGAAGACATCCTCATATGCCATCTCGCATGGTGCGGCGTGGCGGCACGAATGATAAACCTTATGCTGACAACCTGCACATCCGACGAGCGCCAGGCCGCCATTGCCAACGCCCACGACGCGCAAGAGCTGCACGCCGGCCTGCGCGCCGATGATGCCTGCATCTCGCCCAAATTCCTGTACGACGCGCTCGGCTCCAAGCTGTTCGAGGCCATCTGCGAACTGCCCGAATATTACCCGACCCGCACCGAGGCCGAGATCTTCGAGCGCCACGGCGCCGAGATCGCGCGCGTCGCCGGCCTTGGGACCACCCTGATCGACCTCGGCGCCGGCAACTGCGCCAAGGCGGCCAAGCTGTTTCCGCTCCTGCAGCCGGCGCAATACGTGGCGGTCGACATCTCCAGCGAATTCACGCATGACGCCCTGGCGCGCCTGCGCCAGCGGTTCCCGCAGATCGCGATGGAAGCGCTGGGCATGGATTTCTCGAACCGTTTCGAATTGCCCGACCTGGTGCGGGCCGAGCGCCGCCTGTTCTTCTATCCCGGCTCGTCGCTCGGCAATTTCACGCCCGAGGATGCGCAGGCCTTCCTGGCGCGCCTGCGCGCGCAGTGCGGGCCCGACGGCGGCATCCTGATCGGCATCGACCTGGCCAAGGATAAAGCCACGCTCGACGCCGCCTACGACGACGCGCTCGGCGTGACCGCCGCCTTCAACCTGAACATCCTGCGCCATGTGAACCGGCTGGTCGACGCCGACTTCGACATCCGCCAGTGGCGCCACCACGGTTTCTACAACACCGCGCGCGGACGCATCGAGATGCACCTCGAGGCGCGCACGCCGCAAGAGGTGCATTGGCGCGGCGGCGCGCGCCGCTTCGAGGCGGGCGACTGCATCCACACCGAGAACAGCTATAAATACCAGCAGGCCGACGCCATCAAGCTGCTGGAGCGTTCGGGCTTCGAGGCGACCCGCGTCTGGACCGATCCCCAGCGCTGGTTCGCGGTAATCCACGCACAGGCCATCTCCCCATGAACATGCTGCGCGACGAGGGCCTGCCGCGCACCTTCGCCCGGGTGCGCGGCCGTTCGCTGCACCTTGCGGACAGGCTGTCCGACGAGGATTGCTGCGCGCAGTCGATGCCCGACGCCAGCCCGATCAAATGGCACCTGGCGCACACCACCTGGTTCTTCGAGACCTTCATCCTCGAACCGCGCGAGCCGGGCTTCGCCCCGTTCCACCCGGCGTTCCGGGTCATTTTCAACTCCTATTACAACGGCGTCGGCGACAAGCATCCGCGCCCGCAGCGCGGCCTGCTCACGCGGCCGTCGCTGGGCGAAGTGAAAGCCTACCGCCACGACGTCGACCGCCGCATGGACACCTTGCTGGCGCGCGGCATCGACGACGCGCTGGCGGCGCTGGTGGAACTAGGCCTGCAGCACGAGCAGCAGCACCAGGAGCTGATGCTCACCGACGTCAAGCACCTGCTGGCGCAAAATCCCCTGTATCCGGCCTATGCGGCCGATCCGCTGGCGGCATCCGAGCCGGCGCCGCGGCTCGACTGGCTGGCTTTCGAAGGCGGCCTGGCCGAGATCGGCCACAAGGGCACGGGCTTTTGCTTCGACAACGAGCTGCCGCGCCATCGCACCTATGTGGCGCCGTTCGCGCTGGCCTCGCGCCTCGTCACCAACGGCGAATACCGCGCCTTCATCGAGGCCGGCGGCTACCGCGACCCGAGCCTGTGGCTGGCGGAAGGGTGGGACCGCGTCTGCTCGGGCGAGATCACGCGGCCCTTGTACTGGATCGAGCACGAGGATGGCTGGCACGAGTTCACCCTGCACGGCGTGCAGCCGCTCGACCCCGAGCGTCCCGTCACCCACGTCTCGCTGTACGAGGCCGACGCCTATGCGCGCTGGTGCGGCGCACGCTTGCCTACCGAGGCGGAATGGGAATTCGCGGCGCGCCAGTCGAGCCTGGGCGGAGTGCCCGTGCATCATCCGGCGGCGGCCAGCGGCGCCGGCCTGCAGCAGATGTTCGGCGCCTGCTGGCAGTGGACGGGCAGCAGCTATGCGCCGTATCCCGGCTATGCGCCGGCGCCGGGCGCCATCGGCGAATACAACGGCAAGTTCATGGTCAACCAGTACGTGCTGCGCGGCTCGTCCTGCGCCACGCCCGAGGGCCATGCGCGCGCCAGCTACCGCAACTTCTTCCCGTCCGGCGCACGCTGGCAGTTCACCGGCATCCGGCTGGCGAGATGAGCCGCCGGCGTGACTGGCGCGCGCGCCTGAAGGACCAGCGCGCCAATATCTACATCCTGTCGCATCCCCTCAGGTTCACCCTGCAGGTGCTGCGGGGCTTTCGCGCCAACCAGGGCCTGCTGCTGGCCGGCGCCGTCGCCTATTACGCGCTGCTGTCGATCGTGCCCTTCCTGATGCTGGTGGTGGTGGCGCTGTCGCATTTCATCGACCCGGTGGAGCTGCTCGACACCTTGCGCCGCTATCTCGAGCTGCTGGTGCCGGGCCAGTCGCGTCCGATCGTGACCGAGGTCGCCAACTTCCTGCAGGACCGCCAGCTGCTGACCTGGGTGCTGGCGCTCACCATGCTGTTTTTCAGCTCGCTCGCGTTTACCGTGCTGGAAAATGCGATGAGCGTGATCTTCGTGCACCGGGTCGCGGTGCGGCGGCGCCATTTTCTGGTCTCGGCCGTGCTGCCTTATTGCTATATCCTGGCGCTGGGCATCGGCATCATGGTGGTAACGCTGGTCGCCGGCGCGCTGCAGGTGATGGGGTCCGAGAGCGTCTGGCTGTTCAACTACAAGTGGTCGCTGGGCGGGGTGTCGGGAATATTGCTGTACCTGCTGGGACTGGCGGGCGAGATCCTGGTGCTGACCTCGATCTACCTGGTGATGCCGGTGGGCCGGCTGTCGATCTGGCATGCCTTCATCGGCGGCGCGACGGCGGCGCTGCTGTGGGAAATCGCGCGCCACGTGCTGGTCTGGTATTTCTCGACGCTGTCGCAGGTGAACCTGGTGTATGGCTCGATGACGACCGCGATCGTGGTGATGTTCTCGCTGGAGAT
The DNA here is from genome assembly GCF_001866515.1 of Massilia timonae. Classification (NCBI taxonomy): domain Bacteria; kingdom Pseudomonadati; phylum Pseudomonadota; class Betaproteobacteria; order Burkholderiales; family Oxalobacteraceae; genus Massilia; species Massilia timonae. The sequence continues at coordinate 5,446,358 of NZ_JRYB01000001.1, read as the reverse complement.
CGCCGCCACCTTGCTGCTGCTGGGAGCCCAGGTGATCGCCGAATACGAGCGGGTGGGGCAGGCCGGCGGCGGGGAGCCGCCGGCGCAGCCGACTTGCGATATTCCGCCGCTGGCGCGTGGTTGACATCGTCGACCTCGCGCTAGCGGCGTTCCTTGCTTCTTACTTCGCTTCGTCCTTCGGCTTGATCATCAGGCTGGCGATGCAGCTACCAGCGATCAAGACTGCGACGACGGTCAGCGAAGCCTGCACCGGCACGTGGTACCACGGCATGATCAGCATCTTGACGCCGATGAAGGTCAGGACCATCGCCAGGCCATACTTGAGCAGGTGGAAGCGGTCAGCCACGTCGACCAGCAGGAAGTACAGCGCACGCAGGCCCAGGATCGCGAACATGTTCGACGTGAACACGATGAACGGGTCGGTCGTGATCGCGAAGATCGCCGGGATCGAGTCCACCGCGAAGATCAGGTCGGTCACCTCGATCAGGATCAGCACCAGGAACAGCGGCGTCACGTAACGCAGGCCGTCCTTGCGCACGAAGAACTTCTCGCCATGGTCGCCTTCGGCCACGCGCAGGTGCTTGCGCGCCAGCTTCAGGATCGGGTTATTGGCCACGTCGGGTTCTTCGTCGACCGCCACCAGCATGCGGATACCGGTGAACAGCAGGAAGGCGCCGAACAGGTACAGCACCCAGGAAAATTCGCTCACGACCCAGGCGCCGGCGCTGATCATGATGGCGCGCATGATGATCGCACCCAGCACGCCATAGATCAGGACGCGGCGCTGGTATTGCTGCGGCACCTGGAAGGCGGTGAAGATCAGCAGGAACACGAACACGTTGTCGACCGACAGCGCTTTCTCGATCAGGTAGCCCGAGAAGAATTCGAGCGATTTCTGGCTCGCGATCTCGGGGCCGGCGGTGTCCTTCAGGTAGAAGTACAGGGCGGCATTGAAGATCAGCGCCAGGCTGACCCAGACCAGCGACCAGATGCCGGCTTCCTTGACGCTGACCTTGTGCGCCTTGTTGCCGCCGAAGACGAACAGGTCGAGCGCCAGCATGACGAGCACGAAGCCGACGAAGCCGGCCCACATCATGGGGCTTGCGATGGTTTCCAATCCGTTCATCGGTAACTCCTTGTACTTGCAGTGAGACGAGGGGGCATGACAGTCCTCCGGTTGATGATAAAAACCCCACTATAGAGCGCCCCGATACATCGCACAAATCGAATCTTATTTGATGTAACATCGGTTTTTTCGATGTTTACGAGAGCGCGCCATGTCGACACTCAACTACAAGCACCTGCGCTACTTCTGGATGGTGGCGAAGACCGGCAGCATCGCCAGGGCGGCCGAGCAGCTGCACCTGACCCCGCACTCGATCTCGGGCCAGCTGTCCGAATTCGCCGACAGCCTGGGCGTCGAGCTGTTTCGCCGGGTCGGGCGCAAGCTCGAACTGACCGACACCGGGCGCCGCATCGTGAGCTATGCCGAAGAGATTTTCAATACCGGCGACGAGCTGCTCGAGCTGGTGCGCGACCACGCCTTCGCCACCACCACCTACCGCGTCGGCTGCGCCGACTCGGTCTCCAAGCTGATCGCCTTCGACCTGGTGGAACCGGCGCTCAAGCTGAAAGAGCCCGTCAAGCTGATCTGCCGCGAAGGGCGCCTCGACAGCCTGATCGCCGACCTGGCGGTGCACCGGCTCGACCTGGTCATCGCCGACCGTCCGATCCCGGGCCACTTCAGCGTGCGCGCCTATAACCACTTGCTGGGCGAGAGCCCGATGACGGCCTTTTGCACCGAGGCCCTGGCGGCCAGCTTCGACCAGCCGTTCCCGGCCTGCCTGCACAATGCGCCGCTGCTGTTGCCGGGCGAGGATTTCGCGATCCACCAGCGCCTGTTGCGCTGGCTCGAGCGCTGCGACGTGCATCCGCGCGTGGTGGGGGAGTTCGACGACAGCGCGATGATCCAGGCCTTCGGCCGCTCGGGCGCCGGCGTGTTCTTCGCGCCGAGCGTGATCGCGGCCCAGGTCGCCAGCCAGTATGGACTGGTCGCGCTGGGCCAGGTCGAGTCGGTGGTCGAGCAGGTGTATGCGATCACGACCGAGCGCCGCATGAGCCATCCGGCCACGGTGGCGATCAGCAGGCTGGCGCGCGACAAGCTGTTTGCGCGTGGCGACGGTCGCAGCGATGGCGGAAGCTGAGCATGCCGTTGCGCTCAGTCAATCCGAGGTCACGCCCCGAATGGCACAGTAAGTTCTTGCCCAAAACCAATCGGACGCAAAAACTGTTCGGGAGATGCACCATGGGACTGCTGCGCGGCTGCGATTCGCCGTTTACCATCGCGGCCCACGCCGCGTCGCTGCGCCGGCGCGGCATCGACTTCGTGATGCGGCGCTACAGCCGCGATCCATCGACCAACCTCGACTCCGGCGAGGCGCAGCGGCTGTGCGGCGCCGGGCTGCGCATCGGCGCGCTATGGGAGGGACGCGGGGCGCGCGACCGGCTCACGCGCCAGCAGGGCTTGCGCGATGGCGCCGAGGCCCTGCACCTGGCCCGCGCGGCCGGACAGCCGCCCGGCAGCGCGATCTATTTCGCCCTGGGCGAGGACACGACGCCGGCCGACATCGATGGCGTCCTGAAGCACTATCTGGCCGGGGTGCGCAGCGCGCTGGGCGGCGCCGCGGGCTACCGCGTCGGGGTGCACGGCAGCCATGCCTGGTGCGCCGGACTGGTCGACCGCGGGCTGGGCGCATTGAGCTGGCTGGTCTCGATGCCGGCCGGTGGGGTGGCGCCGCGCCACAACCTGCTGCAATGGCCGTCCGCGCGCCTGGTGCTCGACGGCGCCGAGCTGCGCCTGTCGCCCGTGCTGGGGCAGCCGGGGAGGGACCCCGGCCTGTTCCAGCTGGCCGGGCCTGGCGCGGCCCTCAGCGCTGCGTTCAGGCGCGAACGCTGACGCCGGCGGCGCCGGCGTCGACGCGGCCGACCACCGCCGCGTCCGCGAACCCTTCGCGCGCGAACAGGGCCAGCACGTCGTCGACCGCGGCCGGATCGCAGGCCACCAGCAGCCCGCCCGAGGTTTGCGGATCGGTCAGCAGCGCGCGCTGGGCCGGACTCAAGGCCTCGTCGAGCCGCACGTCCTTGCCATAGGCCTCCCAGTTGCGGTTTGACGCGCCGGTGAAGAAGCCGTCGTGCGCCAGTTGCAGCACGCCGGGCAGCAGCGGGATCGCCGGCATATCCAATTGCGCATGCACCTGGGCGCCGCGCGCGATCTCGAGCAGGTGGCCCAAGAGGCCAAAGCCGGTGACGTCGGTCATGGCGTGCACGCCCGGCATGTCGGCCAGCAGGCGGCCCGGCTTGTTCAGCTTGGTGGTGTTGGCGATCATGGCCGCATAGCCTTCCTCGCCCAGCACGCCCTTCTTGAGCGCGGCCGACAGCACGCCCACGCCCAGGGGCTTGCCCAGCACCAGCACGTCGCCGGCGCGGGCGGCGCTGTTCTTCTTGACCTTCGAAGGGTGCACCAGGCCCATCACCACCAGGCCATAGATCGGCTCGACGGAATCGATCGTGTGGCCGCCGGCGATCGGGATGCCGGCTTCGCGGCAGATCGACGCGCCGCCTTCCAGGATCCGGCCGATGGTCTCGAGCGGCAGCTTGTTGATCGGCATGCCGACCAGCGCCAGCGCCATGATCGGGGTGCCGCCCATCGCGTACACGTCCGAGATCGCATTGGTGGCGGCGATGCGGCCGAAGTCGAACGGGTCGTCGACGATCGGCATGAAGAAATCGGTGGTGGCGACCAGCGCCTGCTCGTCGTTGAGCTGGTAGACCGCGGCGTCGTCCGAGGTCTCGATCCCGACCATCAGCTCCTTCGGCAGCGGGAAGCCGCCGGACGACTTGAGGATCTCGGCCAGCACGCCGGGCGCGATCTTGCAGCCGCAGCCGCCGCCGTGCGAGAACGAGGTGAGTTTGATGGGTTGGTCGGTGGTGCTCATGGGATGTCCGGTTGTCGTTGATCGTGGAATTATCGCGCAAGTCGGACGCCGGCGCTTGGCCGGGCATCCGCCATAAAAAAAACGGCTGCCGAAGCAGCCGTTTTTCACTGACGCCAAGTCAGGATCCCCGCCTGCGCGGGGACATGCTTATTCGCCGAACGAACGGCGTGCGCCGTCCATCGAGCGCGGGTGGGCGCCCTTGTAGCCGCCTTCGCGGCGCTGGCCCTGGCCTTCGCGCGGGCCGCCGAAGCGGTTGCCGTCGCGTGGCGCACGGTCGGCGGCCGGACGGTCGCCTTGTGGGCGCGGGGCGTAACCCTCGCGCGGGCCACGATCGGCGTAACGGCTCTCGCCGGCTGGGCGGTCGCCGTGCGGACGCGCCGCATAGCCTTCGCGTGGCGCGCGATCGGCGTAGCCGCGCTCGTAGCCACCCTCACGCGGACCCGACGGCTTGCCGAAGCCGCGCTGGGCCGGCTTGCCGTTGCGGCCGTCGCCCGGCTTCCAGCCCGGACGCGCGGCCGAACGCGGCGCCGCCGCGCGCTTCGGTTCGAAGCCTTCGATCACGTTGACCGGGATCGGCTGGCGCGTGAAGCGCTCGATGCGGCGGATGTTCATGTTCTCGGCGTGGTTGACCAGCGAGATCGCGGTGCCGTTGCGGCCGGCGCGGCCGGTGCGGCCGATGCGGTGCACGTAGTCCTCGGGGAACTTCGGCAGGTCGTAGTTCACCACGTGGGTAATGTTCGGCACGTCGATGCCGCGCGCGGCGACGTCGGTTGCGACCAGCACCTTGACGCTGCCGCGGCGCAGGCTGTCCAGCGTGCGGTTGCGGGCGCCCTGGTGCATGTCGCCATGCAGCGCGGCGGCGGCGAAGCCGGCGATGTTCAGGCGGTCGGCGATCATGTCGGCGTCGCGCTTGGTGGCGGTGAACACCACGGCCTGGTCCAGCGTCTCGTCGCGCAGCAGATGGTCGAGCAGGCGGTTCTTGTGCGACAGGTCGTCGACAAAGTGCACGCGCTGCACGATGTTCTCGTGGCGGTTGGTGGCGCTGGCGATCTGGATCGTCAGCGGGTCGCTGGTGATGCGGCGCGCCATATTGCCCACGACGCCGTCCAGGGTCGCCGAGAACAGCATGGTCTGGCGGGTCGACGGCGTGGCGGCGACGATCTTCTCGATGTCGTCGATGAAGCCCATGTCGAGCATGCGGTCGGCTTCGTCCAGCACCAGGATCTCGAGCTGCGAGAAGTCGATCTTGCCCGATTCCATGTGGTCGATCAGGCGGCCCGGCGTCGCCACCAGGATTTCAGGATTCTTGGCCAGCAGTTGCATCTGCTTCGGGTAGGGCATGCCGCCCAGGATCGAGACGCAGCGCACGCGGCGCATATGGGCCGTGTACTTGTCGGTGTTGCTGGTCACTTGCAGGGCCAGCTCGCGGGTCGGGGTCAGGACCAGCATCTTCGGCTGGGCCGGCTTGAAACGGACGCGTTCGCCGCGTGCGCGGGCAGCCTGCGCTTCTTGCGCAGGCGTCTTGCCGGCAGGAGCAGGCTCGGCGTTCGCCAGGTGGTGCAGGGCCGGCAGCATGAAGGCCGCGGTCTTGCCCGAACCGGTTTGCGACGAGACCAGCAGGTCACGGCGGGCGATGGCCGCGGGGATGGCTTGCGCCTGGACCGGGGTCGGGGTGGTATAGCCGGTGTCGGCCACTGCCTGGACGATGGACGCGTGCAGGCCTAGTGCTTCAAAACTCATGTGTTCTTTACTTTCGGAATAAATCATGCACGTTCGCACATGTGGCGCGAACGTAAAAATGCAACGCGAACCGACAAACGAAATGACTCAGTAATGAAAGAAATTTCGGCACAAAAGCTTTGCGCCGGGACGGTGTCTGGAAACGACACGCAAGGCGGGAGGCTTTGGAAAGGCGCTCTGATCGAGCTGCCTGGGGTTTGCGTAGCTGCTTGTTGTACTGCTGACGCTGCTGTCACCGGCTCATGAGGTTCATGATGCGGGCGCGATGTCGCAGCGCACAAACGGAACTATACAGGTTTTTCCGGTTCTTTGCACGACACCGCATTAAACCGTGCAGTTAATGCTGCACGGCAATATATCAGCGCTGCTTGCGCTTGGACGAGGTATTGCGGGCGATGCGCTTGCCGCTCTTGCTGGTGCCCACCTTGGCCTTGAAGCGCGAGGCATTGCGCTTGGCCTTGCTGCGGTCGCTCTCGAAGGCCAGCACGGCGTTCTCGATGATGTTCTCGGCGATGTCGCCCTGGTTCGAGGCCGAGGTCTTCGGCACCAGGATCGTCGAGCCGGCCTTCAGGCGCATCTGCGGCGGGATGTTGTTGGCCTGGCGGATGACCTCGGGCGTGGTGCCGAATTTCGAGGCCAGTTGGGAAATCGTCACGCGGGCGCTGGTGATCTTGTGCGTGGTCCAGGTGGACAGGGCATGGCCCCATTGCGCCAGGTTCATGTGGAACTTCTCGGCGTTTTCCTTCGGCAGCAGGATCTTGGTACGCTCGCCGCCGATGATGACCGGCTTCTTGAATTGCGGATTGAGCGCCTTGAATTCGTCGAGCGACATTTCGGCCAGCTGGGCCGCGATGGCCAGGTCGATGTCGCTGGTCTTGTCGACCGTGGTGAAATAGGGCTGGTTGTCGATCGCCGGCAGGGTGACGCCATACTGGGAAGGATTGGCCACCACGTTCTTGACCGCCTGCAGTTTCGGCACGTAGTTGCGGGTCTCGGCCGGCATCAGCTCGGCCAGGCTGTCGAAGTCGGTCGGTTTGCCCAGCTCCTGGTTTTTCTTGATGGCGCGCTGAACATTGCCTTCGCCCCAGTTATATGCCGCAAGGGCCAGCGGCCAGTCGCCGAACATCGTGTACAGGCGTTGCAAGTAGGACAGGGCGGCGTCGGTCGAGGCGATCACGCCGCGCCGCTCGTCCTTGAACATGTTCTGGCGCAGGTCGAAGTCCTTGCCGGTGCCCGGCACGAACTGCCACAGGCCGGCGGCGTTGGCGCTCGACATGGCTTGCGGATTGAAGGCCGATTCGATCACCGGCAGCAGCGCCAGCTCGGTCGGCATGCCGCGCTTTTCGAGTTCCGACACCACGTGGTACAGGTAGGGCGAGGCGCGCCCGGAAATGCGGGACAGGTTGCCCGGGTGGGCCGCGTAGGCCTGGGTGTGGCGCGTCACCAGGGCATTGTTCAGGTCGGGAATCGCATAGCCGCTGCGGATGCGGCCCCAGACATCGGTCTCACGGTAGTCGTCGGCGTCCAGCTTCATCGGCGACAGCGCCGGACGTTCGATGCTGGGCGCGGCGTAGGCGCCTGAAGCCGGAGCCGCGTCCATCGCCTGACTCAGCGGCGCCGCTGCCAGGAGGGCCAGCGCAGCCAGGGTGAAGATGGAGCGTTTCGTGTCGTGCATGGGCTTCATGAGGCGTTTCCAGTGTTGCGTCCAGGAACGAGCGGACAGGACAAGAGGGCAGTGTACGTATCAATTGTCGAGTCAGTCAAGAATTAAGTCGCTGTCGTTACAATTCAGGCCGAAGGAAAAATGTCATCCGTTGGCATCATGAAAACGGAAGATGCCGCACATATCATGGATATTGTCGAGCAGGACGCTTTTTGCCCGACCCACCTCGAATAACGGTCGCGTCTGGCAAACCTTAGCGCCGTGGCGGGGTCGAACTATGAGTGGGCGCAAAGAGTGCGTACAATCCAGGCTTTGCTGTTCGCCTTGCTTTCGAAAGTTTCACCATGAGCACCCCCAATCTGAACGCCGACGATGATGCCATCGTCGTCGCCACCCGCAAGTGGCTGGAGCGCGCCGTCATCGGCCTCAATCTCTGTCCCTTCGCCAAGTCGGTCTATGTCAAGGAGCAGGTGCGCTACGTCGTCTCGAACGCCACCACGCCCGAGCAATTGCTCGAAACCCTGATGGACGAGTTGCAGCGCCTGTCCGACACCAGCCCGGAGCAGGTCGATACGACCTTGCTGATCCATCCTTTCGTGCTGACCGATTTCGAGGACTACAACGAATTCCTCGACGTGGCCGATGTCGCGGTCGAGGACATGCAGCTCGACGGCGAGCTGCAGGTGGCGTCCTTCCACCCGGACTACCAGTTCGCGGACACCGACGCCAACGATATCGCCAACTACACCAACCGCGCCCCGTATCCGATCCTGCACCTGCTGCGCGAGGACAGCATCGCGCGCGCGGTCGACGCCTTCCCGGAAGCGGAAGCGATCTTCGAGAAGAACATCGCCACCATGGAAAAGCTCGGCCATGAAGGCTGGGACAAGCTCGATGTCGGCCCGGCCTGAAGACGGCGCCCCCGCGGCGCCCTTGCCCGAACGTCCCGACACCCCGTGCGTGGCGGTGTGCTCGACCACCTTCGACGAGGTGTGCCGCGGCTGCGGCCGCACGGTCGCCGAAGTCGCCAACTGGGTGTCGATGGACGCCGCCGCGAAGGAAGTCGTGTGGCAGCGCATCCTGGCGCAGGGTTATCCGCGCCGGAACAGTTAAGCGCGGGGCTCAATAGGCCCCGATGAAATCCTTCTTGCCGATCGGGACGCCGTTGTGGCGCAGGATCGCGTACGCCGTCGTCACGTGGAAGAAGAACTGCGGCAGCGCGAAGTGCGTCAGGTAGCGCGCGCCGTCGTCGAAATGGCGCGCCCGCTCGCCGCTGCCATGGGTGATAGGACGGGTGGCGCCGGCTTCCACATCCGCCGCTTTCAGGCTGTCGATGAAGCCCAGCGTCTTGCTGATGCGCTGCTGCAGCTCGGCGAAGGTGTGCTCGCCATCCTCGTAGCGCGGCGGCTCGACCCCGGCCAGGCGCGCGCTCGCGCCCTTGGCGAAGTCGGTGGCGATCTGGACCTGCCTGGCCAGCGGGAACATGTCGGGATAGAGGCGCGCCTGCAGCAGGGCGTCCGGCTCGATGCGGCGCTCCTGGGCGTGGGCCTCGGCTTTTTCAAGCACTGCGGCGAGGCTGCCCAGCAGCTGACGGAATACCGGCACCGAGGCGCCGTACAGGGAATGGCTCATCTGGTTCTCCTATTCTGGTTAGTCCAATAGCATCGCGATCATAGCAAGTCTTGTCGCGCGCCGTTGACGCACCCGACCGCATAATTAGTGACTCCCGGCAAGCAACTGTGCATAATCTGGCCATCCTTTATGCATCGGGCTTAGCAGGCCCAGTCCCGCATCCATGTCGAGTCCCGCCGCCCGCACCCCGTCCCGCCTGCGTTCGCTGTATGGCCGTTCGTTGTACGGTGCGCTGCTGCTGGTGGTGTTCGCCGGCCTGCTGGCCCCCGCCGTGGTCGGCAGCTACCTGCTGGTCGGCCTGCAGCAGCGCGCGGGCGCCAGCCCGAACGACACGCTGCAGGGCAATTACGCGCTGGTGCTGGCGCTGCAGCTGGCCGTGTCGCTGCTGCTGATCGCGCTGCTGCTGCGGCGGCGCCTGCTGTCGCCGCTGCGCAAGCTGATGGGCTTTTCGGACCGCCTGGCGCGCGGCGACTTCGAGACGCCGTTGGCGCTGTCGGCCCACGACGAGCTGGGGCAGCTGGGCGAGCAGATGGAGCGCATGCGCCTGGCGATCCGCGACCTGTTCGCCGACGTCGCGCGCCGCGAGGAACAGTTCCGCACCATCGTGACCCAGGTCCCGGGCGCCGTCTACCGCGTGCGCGCGGGCGGGGCGATCGAATTCGTCAGCGACGAGATCGAGAAGATCACCGGCTACCCGTCGGCGCGCTTCATGTGCGCCACGACCGAAGACTGGGCGGACATCGTCCATCCGGAAGACCGGCGCGTCTACCACCGCGCCGTCCGCGACGCGGCCCTGTCGGGAAACGCCTACGAGATGGAGTACCGGATCATCGACGCCTACGGCATCGAGCGCTGGGTGCAGGAGCGCGGCCAGCCGCAGGCCGCCTGGGATCCGGCGCTGCATGGGCCGGACGGCGTGCGGATGGACGGCATCATCTCGGACATCAGCGAGCGCCGCCACGACGAGATGCGCATCGAGGCCTTGCTGGCCGAGCAGGGCGCGATCCTGGACAACGTCATGTTCGGCGTGCTGTTCGTGCGCCAGCGCCGCATCGTCTCCAGCAACCGCCGCTGCGAGGAGCTGTTCGGCTACGGCGAAGGCGACATGGTGGGGCAGTCGACCGCGATCCTGTATCCGAACCACGACGACTACGCACGCATCGGCGTCGAACAGTATCCGCTGCTCGAGAAAGGCATGGACCTGGGCGAGGAGCGCCAGCTGCGCCACCGCGACGGCAGCCTGTTCTGGTGCCTGATGAGCGGCTGCGCGCTGGAGCCGAACCGCGCCGACGAGGGCAGCATCTGGGTGTTCGCCGACATCACCGAACGCAAGCTGGCCGAGGAAAAGCTGCGCCTGTCGGCCAACGTCCTGGAGCACATCGCCGACGGCGTGATGGTGCTCGACGTGCATGGCCGGATCGTGGCCACCAATCCCGCCTTCACCCGCATCACCGGTTATGCCGAGCACGAGGCATTGGGGCGTTCGTCGAGCCTGTCGTCCCACGACGCGGCGGGCAGCCGCAACGATCCCGCCCTGTACCAGGAACTGTGGCGCGAGCTCGGCGCATCCGGCTTCTGGCGCGGCGAGATCTGGGACACGCGCAAGGGCGGCGACGCCTACCTGGAAGCGCTCACGGTGTCGGCGGTGCGCGACGACGACGGCGCCACCACCCACTATGTGTGCGTGTTCAGCGACATCACGCGCGCGCGCGAATCGCAGATCCAGCTCGACCACCTGGCCCACCACGATGCGCTGACCGCGCTGCCCAACCGCCTGCTGTACCACGACCGCTTGCGTCACGCGATGGCGCGCGCCGAACGCGACGGCGAGCAGCTGGCGGTGCTGTTCATCGACCTCGACCGCTTCAAGAACGTCAACGACACGCTCGGCCACCACGTGGGCGACGAGTTGCTCAAGCAGGCGGCGCAGTCTTTGTCGCGCTGCCTGCGCGAAGGCGACACCCTGGCGCGCCTGGGCGGCGACGAATTCATCGTGCTGCTGGAAGACGTCGACGGCGTGCGTGGCGCCACGCGGGTGGCCGACAAGCTGATGGCGATGTTCGAGCAGCCTTTCGAGGTCTCGGGCCACGAGCTGTTCGTCACCGGCAGCGTCGGCATCAGCCTGTATCCGCAGGACGGGCACGATATGCACATCCTGATCCGCAATGCCGACGTCGCGATGTACCAGGCCAAGGCGCGCGGCCGCAACGGCTACCGCTTCTACGCCCCGGCGATGAGTGGCGACGGCGCGCTGCGCCTGCGCATGGAGGCGCTGCTGCGGCGCGCGATCGAGAAGCATGAGATCCATCTGGCCTACCAGCCGCAGGTCGAGATCGACAGCGGCCGCTTGGTCGGCGTCGAGGCCCTGCTGCGCTGGAACAGTCCCGAACTGGGGCAGGTGGCGCCAAGCCGCTTCATCCCGCTGGCCGAGGACACCGGCTTCATCGGCCAGCTGGGCCAGTGGGTGCTGCAGGAAGCCTGTCGCCAGATGGTGGCGTGGGAAGCGCAGGGCCTGGCGGTGCCGAAGATCGCCGTCAACCTGTCGGTGCGCCAGTTCGAGCGCGGCGGCATGGCCGCCGCCGTGGCCGCGGTGCTGGGCGACACCGGCCTGGCGCCGCAGCGCCTGCAGCTCGAGGTGACGGAATCGGCGATCATGAACACGGGCGACGCGCTGCAGTACGTGAACGACCTGCATGCGATCGGCGTCTGCCTCGCGATCGACGACTTCGGCACCGGCTACTCGTCGCTGGCCTACCTGAAGCAGTTGCCGGTGCAGACCCTCAAGATCGACCGCAGCTTCATCAAGGACATCCCGCAGGATCCGGACGACGAGGCGATCGCGATCGCCATCATCCAGCTCGGCAAGAGCATGAACCTGTCGGTGATCGCGGAAGGCGTCGAGCGCGAGGACCAGGCGGCTTTCCTGCTGCGCCACGGCTGCAGGCTCGCCCAGGGCTATTTGTATGGCAAGCCGCTCGGGAACGACGAGATCCTGGCGCGCTGGGGAGTGACGCAGGATGCATGAGAGGATGCGTAAGCCCACTCGCCGCAGCTTCCTGCTGGCCGGCCTGGCCGCCGGCGGCGCGCTGCTGATCGGCTGGGGCGCGCAGCCGCCGCGCCAGCGCCTGCATCCTGCGCGGCCGCTGGCGCTCGCCGGCGACGAGGTCGCGCTTAATGGCTGGGTCGCGCTCGCGCCCGACGGCACGGTGTCGGTGGTGGTGCCGCGCAGCGAGATGGGGCAGGGCGTGCACACGGCGCTGCCGATGCTGGTGGCCGAGGAACTCGACGTCGGCCTGGACGCGGTGCGCGTCATCCAGCCGCCGATCGACAAGATCTACGCCAACGTCACGGTGCTGCGCGAGAACCTGCCGTTCCACCCGGACGACGCCGGCCGCACGGCCCAGGGCGCCCAGTGGCTGATGGCCAAGGTCGGCCGCGAGCTGGGCATCATGTTCACCGGCGGTTCGAGCAGCGTGCGCGACGCCTGGCTGCCGATGCGCGAAGCGGGCGCGGTGGCGCGCGCGATGCTGGTGAAGGCGGCTGCGCAGGAGTGGGGCGCGCGTGTGGAGGATTGCCGCACCGAAGACGGCTTCGTGATCCACCTTGATGGCCGCAGCGCCGGCTATGGCGCGCTGGCCGCCCTGGCGGCGCAGGCCGGCGCGGGCCTCACCGCGCGGGACGTGCGCCTCAAGCCGCCGTCGGCGTTTCGCCTGATCGGCCGGCCGCAGCCGCGCCTGGACAGCCGCGCCAAGGCCGACGGCAGCGCGCGCTTCGGCATCGATGCGCGGCCGGCCGGGATGGTGTATGCGGCCCTGGCGATGGCGCCGACGATCGGCGCCACGGTCGCCGCCTTCGACGCCGACGCCGTGCGCCGGATGCCGGGCGTGCTGGCCGTGGTCGACGTCTCGTCCGCGCTCGCGGGGCGCACCGGCGCCGGGGCCGGCGTGGCGGTGGTAGCGTCCACCTGGTGGCAGGCGCGCCAGGCGGCCCAGGCCTTGCCCGTCACCTGGCAGCCGGGCGAGGGTGCGGCGCTGTCGAGCGCAGGGATCCTGGCAGGCCTGGCGCGCGCGCTCGATGAGGAGCGTGGCTATGTGTACCACGAGACCGGGGCGCAAGAGGTCGAGGGCACCGTGCGCACGCTGCGCGCCGAATACCGCGCGCCGTTCCTGGCGCATGCGGCGCTGGAACCGCTCAACTGCACCGCCCAGGTCGCGCGCGGCAAGGTGCGGCTGTGGGCCTCGACCCAGGTGCCGAGCATCGCGGTCGACTGCGCCGCGCGCGTGGCCGGGGTGGCGCGCGAGGACGTGGCGATCGAGGTCATGTTGCTGGGCGGCGGCTTCGGACGCCGGCTCGAGGTCGACATGGTGGCGCAGGCGGTGGCCATCGCCAAGGCGCTCGATGGCCAGCCGGTGCAGCTGATCTGGAGCCGCGAGCAGGACACGATGCACGACGTCTACCGGCCGGCGGCGCTGGCGCGCTTCACGGCGCAGCTGGACGAAGGCGGGAACATCCTGGCCTGGGACAACAAGTCGGCGAGCGGCGCCATCGGCCACCAGTACTTTGAACGCAGCCTGGGCCTGCCGGGCGTGGGGCCGGACAAGACCACCGCCGAGGGCGAGTACGACCATCAATATGCGATCCCGAACCAGCGCGTGGCGCACGTGACGGTCGACAGCGCCGTGCCGATCGGCTACTGGCGCTCGGTCGGGCACTCGCACAATGCCTTCTTCAAGGAGTCGTTCCTGGACGAGGTGGCGCACGCCGGCGGCCAGGATCCGGTGGCCTTGCGGCGCAAGCTCCTGGCGCGCCATCCGCGCGCGCTGGCGGTGCTGGACGCGGCGGTCGACGCCGCCGGCCAGCCGCCGCCAGGGCGGGCCCATGGCGTGGCGCTGCACCGCTCGTTCGGCAGCACGGTGGCCCAGGTGGCCGAGGTCTCGGTCGACGGTAGAGAGATCCGCGTGCACCGCGTGGTGTGCGCGATCGATTGCGGTCTGGTGGTCAATCCGAATATCGTGGCCCAGCAGGTCGAATCCAGCGTGGTGTTCGGCCTGTCGGCGGCGCTGGCCGGCGAGATCACGATCGAACAAGGCAAGGTGCGGCAGTCGAACTTTGGCGACTATCCGCTGCTGCGCATCGGCCAGGCGCCGCGGGTGGAGACCATCGTCATGCCGAGCAGCGCGCACCCCGAAGGCGTGGGCGAGCCGGCCGTGCCGCCGGTGGCGCCGGCGGTGGCGGCGGCGGTGTTCAGGCTGACCGGGCAGCGTCTGCGCAGCCTGCCGTTGACACTGAATTGAGCGCCTGGCAGTTGCCGGCGATGCAGGCCGCCAGTTCGTCCGGCGTCCCTTTCGGGAACGCTTCCCTGAGGTAGTCGAGGAAGGCCGACACCCTGGCGCCGAGCAGGCGCCGGGAGGGGTACAGCGCCCACAGGGCGACCTCCGGCGCATCCACGTCGCCCCAATGCACGAGGGCGCCGGCGGCCAGGTCGCGGCTGACCAGCGACAGCGGCAGGCGCCCGGCGCCGACCCCGGCGCGCACCGCATCGCGCACCATGATGAGCGACGACAGGGACAGGACGGGATCGATCGCGATGCTGCTCGTGCCGGCGCCGGTCTCGGTTCTCAGCTTCCAGGAAGCGTCGCCCACGCCGCGCACGACGGCCGGCGCCGCTTTTCCTTCGCTCGGGCGCGCCACGGAAGGGGCGGCCACGACCACCAGCCGGTCGCGCAGGAAGATGCGCCCGACGAGCCGTTCGTCCGGATCCGGATCGACCCGGATCGCCAGGTCATAGCCTTCCTCGACCATGTCGACGCTGCGGTCTTCGGCCGTGATCTCGAGCTTGACGGCGGGATGCCGCAGGGCGAAGCCGGCGGCCAGCCTGCCCATCGCGAGCTGCGAGAACAGCAGCGGCGCGCTGATGCGCAGGCGGCCGCGCGGGCGGTCGGCGCCCGAGGCGATCGCCTCGGCCGTCTCGTCGATCTCGGCCAGCAAGACGCGGGTGCGCTCGTGCAGCGCCAGCCCTTCCTGGGTCAGCTTCAGCGTACGCGCGCCCCGTTCGAGCAGGCGCAGGCCGAGGCTGGCCTCGAGTTCGGCCACCCGGCGCGACAGCGTCGCCTTCGGCCGGCCACTGGCGCGGGCGGCGCGGCCGAAGCCGCCATGGCGAGCGACGAGATTGAAATCGGCAAGCGCAAGCAGGTCCATGTGTTCCACCGGTGAGACAGAGTGTTCAAATATAACGGCTTTCGGGCCGCCTGTGGGATGCGTAGCATGTGAAGTGTCAGCCGACACAATCTCATCAAGGAGAACCCCATGATCTATTCGACCGCCACCGTCCCCGTGAACCCGCAAGGCGCCACCCCGTTGACCCGCGTCCAGGCCTGGGCCGGCCTGGTGCGCAAGGCGCGCGACGCGCGCCTGTTCCTGCCCCCTGGCCTGTGCACCCGCTGCGACGTGGTGGAAGAGAGCGCGACGCACATCGTGCGCGAGGCCACGATCGCCGGCCAGGACCTGCGCGAGATCATCGGCTTCGAACCGGAACACAAGGTGTCCTTCTTCCAGGCCTCGGGCCCGCGCGAAGGCGTCATCGTCAACGAGCTGTTCGAGGATGCCGACGGCGCGCTGCAGCTGCGCTTCTACTGCTACCTGGGCCTGCGCGGCAAGGCGCCGGGCGGCGCGGAAGAACAGGCCGAGCAGGCCTGGATGGATGGCGAGAACGGCTACCGCAGCGCCTTGCTGTCGACGCTGGGGCGCACGCGCGAACTGCTGGCGCAGGGACGGCTGTGACGGTTGACGGGTTGGGAGCGGGATCAGTCCGGCGCGCCGAGCAGCACGCGTAGATTGCATTCCTCTTGCCAGTCGCGGCGCTCTGCGCTCGACTGCGCCAGGCGCGCCAGCTCGTCGTCGTTCTGCTCGGCCTGGGCCTGGATCAGCCGGTCGGCCACGCCGCCGTCCGGCACCATGGTGCCGAAGAAAGCGACGGTGTCGCCGCGCTGCAGCAGCAGGGTCGGAAAGTTGTCGACGTCGAGGTCGCCCACCAGGTCGGCCTGGTCTTCGATGTCGATCCAGACGAACTGCTTGTCGGGATGGCGCAGCGCCAGCTCGTCGAAGGTGGCGCGGTAGGTCGCGCAGGTGCCGCACCAGGCGGCGCACAGGCAGGCGACGGTCCAGCCATCGCCATGGACGGCGGCGGCGACGGCGTCGCGGGTGGTGGAGTCGAGGGTCAGGCTCTGCATGTGCGGCATTGTACAGCGAGTTGCGGACGATGTTGCACTGCGGTGGCGCACTGCGGTGGCGCATTGCGGCGGCGATCTGCCGTCGCGCCATGGAAGCCCTCGGGCCGAGAAGGTAAAATAGCGGAATGCCTAACATCCTTGCTATCGAAACCTCGGCCGAGCTGGCGTCCTGCGCGCTTCTGGTCGGGGAAAAAGTCATTGAACGTTCGACGCCCGGCGTGCGCAGCCACTCGCAATCGGTCCTGCCCATGGTGCAGGAACTCTTGAACGAGGCCGGCATCGCCCTGGCCGACTGCGACGCCATCGCCTTCGGCGCCGGCCCCGGTTCCTTCACCGGCGTGCGCACCGCCTGCGGCGTGGCCCAGGGCCTGGCGTATGGCGCCAGACTGCCGGTGCTGCCGCTGGTGACCCTGGAAGCGATGGCCGAGGCCTGCCGCGCCGCCACCGGCGCCGACGAGGTGCTGGCGGTGCTCGACGCGCGCATGGGCGAGGTGTACTGGGCCCAGTACCGCTTCGACGGCGGCAAGTGGGGCGAGGTGGCAGCGCCGGCGCTGTCGGCGCCGCAGGACGTGGCGCCGCTTGCGGCAGAAGGCCTGCGGGCCTGCGGCAACGGCTTCGCCGAGTATGCCGACGCCTTCGCCGGCCAGCCGTTCGCGCAAGACGCGCTGACCGACATCATGCCGCATGCGCGCGAGCTGGCGCTGCTGGCGCGCGGCGCGCTGGCGGCCGGGCAGGGCGTGCCCGCGGCCCAGGCCCAGCCGCTCTACCTGCGCAACAAGGTCGCCTACACCAGCGCCGAGCGCCAGGCGATCAACCAGGCCAAGGCCGGCGCATGACGCAGTTGCAGGATACCGGCTTGAGCCTGGCCCCGATGACGGCGGCCGACGTGGACGAGGTGTGGGCGCTGGAATGCAGTGTCTTTCCCTATCCCTGGAGCCGCGGTAACTTCGTCGACGCCGTGGCCAGCGGTTACGATTGCTGGACCGTGCGCGAGGTCGGCGGAGAAGCCGACGGCGAGCTGGCCGGGTATTATCTGTTGATGTACGCGCTCGACGAGGCGCACCTGCTCGACGTCGCGGTGGCCGGCAAGCGCCAGCGCCAGGGCCTGGGCCGGCGCCTGCTCTACCAGATCGCGGCGCGCGCGCTCGGTCACGGCATGGCATCGATCCTGCTCGAGGTGCGGCCGTCGAACGAACGGGCGCTGGAAGTCTATCGGCGGCATGGCTATGTCGAGATCGGCCGCCGCAAGGGCTATTATCCGGCCGGCGCGGCGGGCCGCGAGGACGCGATCGTGATGAGGCTGGAATTATGAAGAACGTGAGCCAGCGCGACGCGCTGTTCCTGGCCGAGATGGGCATCGGCCCGCTGTGGCAGCCGCGCAATGCGCCGGCGGCCGCGGCGGATCCGGTGGCCGAGGCGGCCGTCGTCGAGGCGGCGCCGGAAGCCGCGGAGCCCGCGCCGGCGCCCGTATCTGCGTCAATTCCTGCGCCAGCGCCCGCGCCAACGCCAGCGCCGGCCGCGCGCGAGCATACGCCGCTGTCCGCGCCGCCTTACCGCAATCCGCCGTCGGTGGTGGATGAATCGGCCTGGGACGACAGCGCCGCGCCCGAGCCGGCGGCGCCCGATGTCGCCACGATGGATTGGGCCGGGCTGCGCCAGGCGATCGCCGCCTGCAAGGATTGCGCCTGCGGCGCAGGCCGCAAGCCGGTGCACGGCGCCGGTCCGCGCCAGGCGCGCTGGCTGATCGCCGCCGGCACCCCGAGCGCGCTCGACGAAGAGGCCGGCCAGCCGCTCACGGGCGAGCCCGGCAAGCTGCTCGACAATATGCTGCACGCGGTCGGGCTGTCGCGCGAGCGCGATGCCTACGTCACGCCGCTGGTCAAGTGCCGGCCGCTGAACGCGAAAGGCGGCGACCGCGCGCCGACCCCCCCCGAGATTGCCGCCTGCCGTCCCTTCGTCGAACGCGAACTGGCGCTCACCGGGGCCACGACCGTGCTGACCCTGGGCCAGGTCGCGACCAACGGCCTGCTGGGCCGCGCGCTGCAGGAGCCGCTGGCCGGCGCCCGCGGCGAGGTCCATCGCCTGGGCGAGGCGCCGCTGGTGGCGACCCTGTATCCTGGCGAACTGCTGCTGCGCGGCGAAAACAAGGCGCTGGCCTGGGCCGACCTGTGCCGGGCACGCTCCCTTGGACCACGCGACTAGCACCTACCAGGCAACCTTCCACCGCCGCTGGGGCCACCTGCGGCGGGCCCCGGTGCGCGCGCTGGCCTGGCTGCTCGATTCACCCGACCTGCTGGACGTCGCTGCGCCCGAGTGGCTTGGCCGCATCGCCACGCTCGGTCCGGTGACACCTGGCGTGGCCGACTGGCTGGCGCAACTCGACCGGGATCCGTCCAGGCTGGAGGCGGCGCTGGGCGACAAGACCTACACCCGCCTCGGGCTGTACGCCGAAAAGCTGATGGCCTTCTATTTCGCCGAGCAGGGCCGCCTGGTGCGCCACGGCCTGCAGGTGCGCGCCGCCCGCAACGACACGGTGGGCGAGTTCGACTTCCTGCTCGAGCGCGGGCCGGATGCGCTGACGCATATCGAGTTCGCCACCAAGTTCTACCTGCTCGATGGCGGCGCTTCTAATGAATTCGACGCCCTCGTGGGCCCCAACCTGGCCGACAGCCTGGGCCGCAAGATGCGCAAGGTATTCGAGCGCCAGCTCGCACTGGGCGATCACCCGGCGGCGCAGGCGCTGCTGCCGCTTCCCGTGACCCAGGCGCAAGCCCTGATCAAGGGCTGGCTGTTCTACCCGTCCGGCAGCTGGCCGGCAATGCAGGGCATCACGGCCGGCCACTGCCGCGGCTTCTGGTGCGCGCTCGAGGAACTGGACGCCATCCCCGGCGAGGAGTTCCTGATCCTGCCCAAGCTGGAGTGGCTTGCGCCGTATCTGGCGCAAGCACCTGCGCGGTCGTCCGACCGGCTCCTGACCCGCCCCCAACTCGGCGCCACGCTGGCGCAAGCCTTCGACACATCCAGCGCGCCGGTACTGGTAGCGATCTTGCGCCGCCAGGGCGATCTCATCGAAGAAGCCGAACGCGGCTTCATCGTCCCCAACGACTGGCGCACCCGCGCCGCCCAAGTGCGCCTGCTGAAATCGCTCCACCCCTCTCCATGAGGGTCAGTGTCGAATTGTTTGACAACTTTCCAAAATCCCCAGTAATTCGCCCCCGAGTCGCTCCTTTTCAGGTGTCAAACTCGACAGTAAACAATGAGGGTCGGAGTCGAATTGTTTGGCAACTTTGAGGAATTGCCCAATAAATCGACTCTGACCCTGATTATTTTTTTGCCATTTGGATCTGTTTAAGTGGAGGTATGGCAAAGAATGCGGAGACTGCCGAACAGCAGAGGAATGCGCTGAAGAGGAGCTGCCTGTCTGCCCCAAATTGCGTTGCAAAATAATTAGGGTCAGAGTCGATTTATTGAGCAATTCCCCACGCCAGCGAGCAATCGGGGACAGAGTGCGCTGCCCGAGCAAGTGCGTATGGTAATCAGACGCCTTCTTCGCGCGCCGAGCAATGGCTGGCGCGAAACGTTGTCAAACAATTCGACACTGACCCTGATTGAGCCTTGGGGTCAGTGCTTGCCTTCGCCGATCAGTCCGAGCGAATCGTGTTCGCGCTGGTTGAGGGTGTGGCGGCGCTGGATCAGGAGCATGATGCCGGCGACCGACAGGCCGAAGATGACGATGATGATGTTCAGGTCCAGGTTCAGCGTGATCATGATCGCGTAGGCGGCCAGCATCACCAGGATCGACAGGTTTTCGTTGAAGTTCTGCACCGCGATCGAGTGGCCCGCGCTCATCAGGACGTGGCCGCGGTGCTGCAGTAGCGCGTTCATCGGCACCACGAAGAAGCCCGACAGGAAGCCGATCAGGGCCAGCAGCGGGTAGGCCACCGTCACCGAGGTCACGAACACCATGCTGGTCACGACCAGGCCCATGATGATGCCCATCGGGATCACGGTCAGCGACTTGCGCAGCGGGATCATGCGCGCCGCCATCGCCGCGCCCAGCGCCACGCCGATCGCGACCACGCCGATCAGGTTGGTCGCCTTGTCCAGCGGCATGCCGAGCGAGCGCTCGGCCCATTTCAGCACGATGAATTGCAGCGTCGCGCCGGCGCCCCAGAACAAGGTCGTCACCGCCAGCGAAATCTGGCCCAGCTTGTCGCGCCACAGGGTGGCCGAGCAGTTCGCGAAATCGGCGATCAGCTTGGCCGGATTGCGTTCCTGGTGCTCGTAGCGGGCGCCGGTGTCCGGAATGCGCAGGTTGAACAGGGCGGCCAGGATATAGATGCCGACCACCACCGCCATCGCCGCTTCGGCGCCGCTCGTGATGCCCAGGCCGGCGAAGGCGTCGAACGACAGCAGGAAGGCCGTGCCGCGCTCGCTCACCAGCGTGCCGCCGAGGACGGTGCCGAGGATGATCGACATCACCGTCAGTCCCTCGATCCAGCCATTGGCGGGCACGAGTTTTTCGGGCGGCAGCAGCTCGGTCAGGATGCCGTACTTGGCGGGCGAGTACACGGCCGCGCCGAAGCCGACCACGGCATAGGCGAGCAGGGGATGGACGGTGAAGAACATCAGGGCGCAGCCGACGACCTTGATGATGTTCGCGATGAACATCACGCGCCCCTTGGGCAGCGAATCGGCGAAGGCGCCCACGAAAGCGGCGAGCAGGACGTAGAACAGCACGAATGACAGCTTCAGCAACGGAGTCAGCGATGCCGGGGCGTCCATTGCGACGAGCAGGCTGATCGCGACAAACAGGAGCGCGTTATCCGCCAGCGACGAGAAGAACTGCGCCGCCATGATGGTATAGAAACCACGGTTCATTCGAGAATTCACAAATCTGGTCCGGGTTGCTTTATACCATGAATGCATAGACCGGCGAAACCGGAAACGCGGCCACGGCGGCGGCGCGCGGCCCGCTCCGGTAAAATAGGCACTTGACGTTTTATACCGGATTCCCTCCGTTTTCCTTAAAAGATTGCCATGCCGCGTCCGCTCTTCGCCACCATCCACCTCGATTCCATGCAACACAATCTGGCCCGGGCGCGCAGCTGCGCGCCGCTGGCGAAGATCTGGGCCGTCGTCAAGGCCGATGCCTACGGCCACGGCCTGGAACGGGCGCTGCGCGGCTTCGCCACCGCCGACGGCCTGGCGCTGGTCGAGCTGGAAAGCGCGATCCGCCTGCGCGAACTCGGCTGGATCAAGCCGATTCTTTTATTAGAGGGATTCTTCGAAGCGGCCGACGTGCCCATGCTGGCCGAGCACAATATCGCCACCGCCGTGCACAGCATCGAGCAGGTCAAGCTGCTCGAGTACACCCAGCTGTACCGCCCGATCGACGTTTACCTCAAGATGAACACCGGGATGAACCGCCTGGGATTTCCGCCCGCCGAGTACGCCGCCGCCTGGCAGCGCCTGCGCGCGATCCGCGACGTGCGTTCGATCACCCACATGACCCATTTCGCCAATGCCGACGAACTCGAACATCCGCGCCTGACGATCGCCGAGCAGGTGCGGCGGTTCCAGCTGGGGGCCGCCGACCTGGCCGGCGAGCGCAGCCTGTCGAACTCGGGCGGCGTGCTGCACCAGGCCGAACTGGCCGACCAGCTGTCGAACGACTGGGTCCGGCCCGGCATCATGCTGTACGGCGGCACACCGGGCGGCCGCAGCGCCCAGGATTTCGGCCTGCGTCCCACCATGACCCTGCGCTCGGAAGTGATCGGCATCCAGCACATCGGGCCGGGCGACACGGTCGGCTACGGCAGCCGCTTCGAGGCCGAGGGCCCGATGACGATCGGCGTGGTGGCCTGCGGCTATGCCGACGGCTATCCGCGCAGCGCGCCGCACGGCACGCCGGTGATCGTCGACGGCGTGCGCACGACCCTGGTCGGCCGGGTCTCGATGGACATGATGACCGTCGATCTCACACCTGTCCCCAACGCCCGCATCGGCAGCAAGGTCACCCTGTGGGGCGACGGGTTGCCGATCGATGACGTGGCCCAGGCCGCCGGCACCATCGGCTACGAGCTGATGTGCGCGCTGGCGCCGCGCGTGCGCGTGACCGAAGGCCGTCTCGGCACCGACGGTTGAACAGCGGCCCGACCAACCCCATATCGATACGATGGCAAAAGCAAAAACCAATTACACCTGCAGCGAGTGCGGCGCGATCGCCAGCCGCTGGACCGGCCAGTGCGCCGACTGCAAGGCCTGGAACACGATGGTCGAGACGGTCGTCGACACGCCCGGCGTCAACCGCATGTCGCAGACCCCGCACCGCAGCCTGGCGCAGACCGCGCCGGTGCTGTCGCTGGCCGACATCGAGGCGATCGACGTGCCGCGCTTCGGCACCGGCATCGAGGAATTCGACCGCGTGCTGGGCGGCGGCCTGGTGGCCGGCGGCGTGGTCCTGATCGGCGGCGATCCCGGCATCGGCAAGTCGACCCTGCTGCTGCAGGCGTTGTCGAGCCTGTCGCTGGTCCGCAGCACGCTCTACGTCAGCGGCGAGGAATCCGGCGCCCAGATCGCGCTGCGCGCGCGCCGCCTGGCGGTGGACGCCAAGGAACTCAAGCTGCAGGCCGAGATCCAGCTCGAGAAAATCCTCGGCACCATCGCCGACCTCAAGCCCGACGTGGTGGTGATCGACTCGATCCAGACCATGTATTCGGATGCGCTCACCTCGGCCCCCGGCTCGGTGGCCCAGGTGCGCGAATGCGCGGCCCAGCTCACGCGGGTGGCCAAGCAGACCGGCGTGACCATGATCCTGGTCGGCCACGTCACCAAGGAAGGCGCGCTGGCCGGCCCGCGCGTGCTGGAACACATCGTCGACACCGTGCTGTACTTCGAGGGCGACACCCAATCGAGCTACCGCCTGGTGCGGGCGATCAAGAACCGCTTCGGCGCGGTGAACGAGCTGGGCGTGTTCGCGATGACCGAGAAGGGCTTGAAGGGCGTCTCGAATCCGTCCGCCCTGTTCCTGTCGCAGCACGACAGCCAGGTGCCGGGCTCCTGCGTGATGGTGACGCAGGAGGGCACGAGACCACTGCTGGTAGAGATCCAGGCGCTGGTCGACACCAGCCACCTGCCCAACGCGCGCCGGCTGTCGGTCGGCCTGGAACAGAACCGCCTGGCGATGCTGCTGGCGGTCCTGCACCGCCACGCCGGCATCGCGGCCTTCGACCAGGACGTGTTCATCAATGCGGTCGGCGGCGTCAAGATCACCGAACCGGCGGCCGACCTGGCCGTGCTGCTGGCGATCAACTCGTCGATGCGCAACAAGCCGCTGCCGCGCGGGCTGGTGGTGTTCGGCGAGGTCGGCCTGGCCGGCGAGATCCGGCCGGCGCCGCGCGGCCAGGAGCGCTTGCGCGAAGCGGCCAAGCTGGGCTTCTCGCTGGCGCTGATCCCGAAAGCGAATGCGCCGAAGGCCAAGATCGAGGGCATGAACATCATCGCCGTCGAGCGCATCGAGGAGGCGTTCAGCAAGTTGCGCGAGATCGACTGACGGTCAACGCGGCGGCGTTATGGCCTGTCGGATTTCCTGGAAGATTCTATAATTGTGTCTTGTTCACTGTATTCGGGTAAACACGTGTATCAAGACCAAAGGAAATCTCCACGCAAGGTGTACCGCACCAAGGCCATGCTCGCCATGGACGGCCAGCCGCCCATCGGCGGCAAGACCACCGACGTCGGCGCCAGCGGCGTGAGCATCAGCATCGCCGATCCGCTGGCGGTCGGGCAGGCCGGCCAGCTGGCCTTCGACCTGCTGGTCGAGGGCAGCTTCGTCACCATCAATACCCGGGCCAAGGTGTCGTACTGCATCTTCAGCAACGGCGAGTTCAAGGTCGGTTTCCAGTTCCTGCAGCCCGACCTGGCCGCGGTGACGGCGCTGGCGCGCTTCATGCGGTAACGGTGGCGGCAGCGCCAGGCCGATGACAGCGCCTGGTATACGACAAGCGGCGAGCGCCATCGGCCTCGCCGCCTGCTGTATTGGCCCACTGAGCGGGCCATTCGCTATTCGTGATAGCGGTCGTGCAAATCGCTGGAACTGCCGCGGATCTCCTGGTAGATCTCGAACGCCACGAGGGCGGCCAATCCGCTCAGAATCCCCATCACCATCAGATCTAACATTACAACCAAACGCCTCTCGGCATCCCCTCCATGTCATGACTACCCTTTCAGGATAGCAGGCAATAGTGTATTTACAAGCTCCATGGTGCGGAACATGACATTATTCGGCTGACGCCGATGTCCATCCGCGCGCCGCGCTGTGCCCAGGGATGACATCCTTGCGCGCGTGTCATGTTCATGTCACATTCGCCAAATATGTCATGAACCTGTCATATTCGCCCGTTAGACTGCGCAGCATCGTCAGCGGGATCGTCCCGTGGTGTCACTTCCAAAGGATCCGATATGCGCATGAAGCACTTCTTCGTCTCGATCGCCCTGGCCGCAACGGCATTCTCCGCCAGCGCCCAGAACGCCAACATCACCGGCGCCGGCGCGACCTTCCCATACCCGATCTATGCCAAGTGGGCCGAGCTGTACAAGGCGGCTTCCGGCGTCGGCCTGAACTACCAGTCGGTCGGTTCGGGCGCCGGCATCAAGCAGATCAAGGCCAAGACCGTCGACTTCGGCGCATCCGACATGCCGCTGGCGGCGAACGAGCTGAACGCCGCGGGCCTGTTCCAGTTCCCGGCCGTGATGGGCGGCGTGGTGCCGATCGTGAACCTGGACGGCATCGCTCCGGGCCAGCTGAAGCTGAGCGGCGCCGTCATCGCCGACATCTACATGGGCAAGATCACCAAGTGGAACGCGCCGCAGATCGCCGCGCTGAACCCGGGCGTCAAGCTCCCCGCCAGCGACATCACCGTGGTGCGCCGCGCCGACAGCTCGGGCACCTCGTTCCTGTGGACCGACTACCTGAGCAAGGTCAGCCCGGCCTGGAAATCGACCATCGGCGCCGGCACCACCGTCAAGTGGGCGGTCGGCGTGGGCGGCAAGGGCAACGAGGGCGTGGCCGCCAACGTGCAGCGCATCAAGGGCGGCATCGGCTACGTCGAGTGGGCCTATGCCAAGAAGAACAAGATGGCGCACACCCAGCTGCAGGGCGCGGACGGCGCCTGGCTGCAACCGTCGGACGACGCCTTCAAGGCCGCCGCCGCCGGCGCCAACTGGAAAGGCACCCCGGGCTTCGCCGTGATCCTGACCAACCAGGCCGGCAAGGGCGCCTGGCCGGTCACCGGCGCCTCGTACATCCTGGTGCACAAGAACCAGCCGGCCGCCAAGGGCCAGCAAGTGTTGAAGTTCTTCGACTGGGCCTACAAGAACGGCGCCCCGTCGGCCGCCGAACTGGACTACGTGCCGATGCCGGCCGAAGTCACCAAGCTGGTGCAGGACGCCTGGCGCGCCAACCTGAAGGACACCACCGGCAAGGCGCTCTGGTAATCCGCATTGCTTGAAACCAGGTGGGCTGGCGCGTTCCAGCCCTTCCGTTCGCCAGCAATATTGACAAAAAAGCTATTAACGACGATATGAGCGCCCACCCATCCGCGACCATGAACGAGCTGCCCGAGAAAGCAGCGGCCGAAGCCGACGCCCTCCAGCATGCTGCGCTGCGCAGCACCATGCGCAACCAGCGCATGCAGGACTTCTTCTTCCACAAGATCACCTGGCTGTTCGCCGCTTCGGTACTGGCGGTACTGATCGGCATCATCATCTCGCTGGCCATCGGCGCGGCGCCGGCCTTCAAGGAATTCGGCCTCGGCTTCATCACCCGGGTGGAGTGGGATCCGGTCAACGACCAGTACGGCGCCATGATCGCGATCTGGGGCACGCTGGCCACCTCGATCATCGCGCTGGCGGTGGCATTCCCGATCAGCTTCGGCATCGCCCTGTTCCTGACCGAGATCTGCCCGGCCTGGCTGCGCCGCCCGCTGGGCACGGCGGTCGAACTGCTGGCCGGCGTGCCGTCGATCATCTACGGCATGTGGGGCCTGTTCGTGTTCGCGCCGCTGTTCGCCGAGTACGTCCAGCCTGCCCTCAAGGAAACCATCGGCCAGCTGCCGGTGATCGGCGTGATCTTCCAGGGCCCGACGATGGGCATCGGCATCATGACCGCCGGCCTGATCCTGGCGATCATGATCATCCCGTTCATCGCCTCGGTGATGCGCGACGTGTTCGAGATCGTGCCGACCGTGCTGAAGGAATCGGCATATGGCCTGGGCTGCACCAAGTGGGAAGTGGTGCGCAAGGTGGTGCTGCCTTATACCCGCACCGGCGTGGTGGGCGGCGTGATGCTGGGCCTGGGCCGCGCCCTGGGCGAGACGATGGCCGTCACCTTCGTGATCGGCAATGCGCACTCGCTGTCGGCATCGCTGTTCTCGCCCGGTAACTCGATTTCGTCGACCCTGGCGAATGAATTCGCCGAAGCGGCCACGGCGCTGCACTCGTCGTCGCTGTTTGCCCTGGCCCTGATCCTGTTCGGCATCACCTTCGTCGTGCTGTCGGCGGCAAAACTGATGTTGCTCGGTATGTCCCGTAGCGAAGGCACCAAATAATATGAATACCGCGATCAAGAACCCCGTCTACCGCAAGCGCCTGCTGGCGCACCGCATCGGCATCACGCTGTCGGTGTGCGCCATGGGCATCGGCCTGGCCTTCCTGGCCTGGATCCTGTTCACCCTGCTGTACAACGGCTTCGGCGGCCTGAGCGCCACCCTGTTCACGGCCGATACCCCGGCCCCGGGCACCCCCGGCGGCGGCTTGCGCAACGCCATCGTCGGCAGCGTGATGATGGTCGGCCTGTCGGCCCTGGTGAGCACCCCGATCGGCATCCTGGCCGGTATCTACCTGGCAGAGTACGGCGAGAACAACAAGTTCGCGCAAATCACCCGCTTCGTGACCGACATCATGCTGTCGGCCCCGTCGATCGTGATCGGCCTGTTCGTCTACGCCCTGTACGTCGCCAATGTGCAGCACTTCTCGGGCTACGCCGGCTCGATCGCGCTGTCGCTGATCGCGATTCCGGTGGTCGTGCGCACCACCGACAATATGCTGCGCCTGGTGCCGGCCAGCCTGCTGGAAGCCGCCTACGCCCTCGGCGCGCCGCACTGGAAGGTGGCGATCACGGTGCGCCTCCGCGCCGTGAAGGCCGGCGTCGTGACCGGCGTACTGCTGGCGATTGCCCGCGTCACCGGCGAAACCGCGCCGCTGCTGTTCACCGCCCTGAACAACCAGTTCTTCAGCGCCGACATGAACGCGCCGCTGGCCAACCTGCCGGTCGTGATCTACACCTATGCCATGAGCCCGTATGACGACTGGCGCTCGCTGGCCTGGGCCGGCGCACTGCTGGTGACTGCTACCGTGCTGTTGCTGAACATCCTGTCGCGGACCCTGTTCAGCCAAAAAACTCCGCGTTAATCGACCTGATAAAAGACAAAGTGATGAACCAAGCCATGCTCAATACGACTCCGACCCCGGCCGCTGCAAAAGCCAAGACGATCGAAATCGAAGGCCTGAACTTTTTTTACGGTAAGACGCAGAGCCTCAAGGATGTCTCGCTCGACATCCACGCCAAGCAGGTGACGGCCTTCATCGGCCCGTCGGGCTGCGGCAAGTCGACCCTGCTGCGCACCCTGAACCGCATGTACGACCTGTACCCGGGCCAGCGCGCCGAAGGCTCGATCATGTACCGCGGCCGCAATATCCTGGAGCCAGGTGTCGACGTCAACATGCTGCGCGCCAAGGTCGGCATGGTGTTCCAGAAGCCGACGCCGTTCCCGATGTCGATCTACGACAACATCGCCTTCGGCGTGCGCCTGTACGAAAACCTGTCGAAGGGCGAGATGGACGAGCGCGTGGAGTGGGCGCTGAAAAAGGCGGCGCTGTGGGAAGAAGCCAAGGACAAATTGAACAAGAGCGGACTGTCGCTGTCGGGCGGCCAGCAGCAGCGCCTGTGCATCGCGCGCGGCGTGGCGGTCAAGCCGGACGTGCTGCTGCTCGACGAACCGACCTCGGCGCTGGACCCGATCTCGACCGCCAAGATCGAGGAACTGATCAGCGAGCTGAAGCAGGATTACACGATCACCATCGTGACCCATAATATGCAACAAGCCGCGCGTTGCTCGGATTACACTGCCTACATGTATCTTGGCGAGCTGGTCGAATTCGGCGAGACCGACCAGATCTTCATGAATCCGGCGCGCAAGGAAACGCAAGACTATATTACCGGCCGCTTCGGCTGATCCTACCCGGTTGTTCATTTTGCCGGCCAGGGCCGGCTTCACAAGAATATTTGACGGAGAAGTTATGACAGGCGAGCATTCATCCAAGCAGTACGACCAGGAACTCGAGGGCATCCGTTCCCAGGTCTTGCTGATGGGCGGCATGGTGGAAACCCAGTTCGAGGACGCGCTCGAGTGCTTCCGCATCGGCGACATCCCGCGCGCCGAGCGCGTGATGGCCGAAGACCAGGCCGTCAACCAGCTCGAAGTCTCGCTCGACGATGCCTGCAGCCACCTGATCGTCAAGCGCCAGCCGACCGCCAACGACCTGCGCACCGTGATGGCCACCATCAAGGTCATCACCGACCTGGAGCGCATCGGCGACGAGGCGACCAAGATCGCGCGCACCGCCAAGAGCCTGCACGAGCGCGGCACGGCCGGCTTCGCCCACTACGACATGATCCGCACCATCGCCAAGGCGACCTCGGAGCTGCTGCACGATTCGCTGGACGCGTTCGCGCGCCTGGACGGCAAGCAGGCCTTGCAGATCATCGCCGGCGACGAGGTGGTCGACCACGAGTTCCGCACCATCCTGCGCACCATGGTCACCTACATGATGGAAGACCCGCGCACGATCTCGTCGGCGCTGGATACGCTGTGGGTGGCGAAGGCGATCGAGCGCATCGGCGACCACGCCAAGAACATCGCGGAATACGTGATCTACGTGGTCGAAGGCCGCGACATCCGCCACAGCAAGGTGATCCTCGACGACCAGTCGGCGGCCTGAGCATGGCGGACAATACCTCCGTCCTGGTGGTCGAAGACGAGCCGGCGATCGTCGAACTGGTGACCTATTCGCTGCGCGAGGCAGGGTGGGACATTCGCACCGCCGACACCACCGCCGGCGCCTGGGAAAGCATCAGCCGGGGCAAGCCCGACCTGCTGCTGCTGGACTGGATGCTGCCCGACCAGAGCGGCCTGCGTTTGCTGTCGCGCCTGCGCGCCGACCGCGACTTCCAGGACCTGCCGGTGATCATGCTGACGGCAAAAAGCATGGAAGAGGACAAGCTGGCGGGCCTGAACAACGGCGCCGACGACTACATCACCAAGCCGTTCTCGCCGCGCGAACTGCTGGCGCGCTCGCGCGCGCTGCTGCGCCGCAAAAGCCCGCACCTGGCCGAAGCGCCGCTGCGCGCCGGCGCGGTGACGCTCGATCCGAACAGCTGCACGGTGACGGTCGAGGGCCAGCAGATCGACATCGGCAACGCGGAGTACAAGCTCCTGAAGTACCTGATGGCGCATCGGGAGCGGGTGTTTTCGCGCGCCCAGCTGCTCGACAAGGTGTGGGGCGACCACGCGGTGATCGAGGAGCGCACGGTCGACGTGCACGTGCTGCGCCTGAGGAAGGCATTGAAAAGCGCCGATGGCTTGATCCGCACCGTGCGCAGCGTCGGCTACATGCTGTCCGAGAAATAACGCGGTGTCGAAGGACGCGATGAATCCCAAGCTGCTGTTCTGGGTGCCGGCGCTGCTGCGCACGGGCCTGTTGTTCGCCGTGGCCGGCCTGGTGTGGTGGTGGTTCGGCCCCATAGCCGGGCTGTCGCTGGCGCTGGCCGGCATGGCGGTCGCCGTGTTCACGCAACTGTCTTACCTGTACAAGCTGGGCGAGTGGCTCGACGAGCCGCACAGCACGCGCCTGCCGGACGGCTGGGGCGCCTGGACCGATGCCTTCGCCCGCCTGTATCGCCTGCGGCGCGACGACGAGCGCCACCAGGCCGAACTGACCGAATGGCTGGCGCGCTTCCGCCAGGCGATGCACCTGCTGCCGGAAGGCGTGGCCATCATGGACGACGTGCTGTTCCTGGAGTGGTGCAACCCGGCGGTCGAGAAGCACCTGGGCCTGACGATGGAGCGCGACAAGGGGCTGCGCGTGACCAACCTGGTGCGCCATCCGGACTTCATCGACTATATCGTGCTGGGGCGCTACGAGCAGCCGCTGACGCTGTCGTTCCGTGGCCGCAAGCTGGAATGCCGCATCATCCCGTTCGAGAACCGGCGCCAGATCCTGGTGACGCACGACGCCACCGACACCGAGCGCATCGAGGCGATGCGGCGCGACTTCATCGCCAACGCCTCGCACGAGCTGCGCACGCCGCTGACGGTGATCGTGGGCTTCCTCGAGATCGCGCTGTCCGATCCGGGCATCGACGTCGCCACGCGGATGGCGCACCTGAACCTGATGACGGAGCAGGCGCACCGCATGCAGCGCCTGATCCAGGACATGCTGACCTTGTCGCGGCTGGAATCGGACGAGTATCCGATGAAGCGCGAGCGGGTGGACGTGCGCACGATGATCGACTCGATTGCCCTGGAGGCGCGCGCGCTGTCGGGCGGCCGGCATCAGATCGAGGTGTCGGTCGACGGCCCCGACGTGATGGGCAGCATGGAAGAACTGCGCAGCGCCTTCGCCAACCTGGCCTCGAACGCGGTGCGCTACTCGCCAAACGGCGGCACGATCCGCCTGGCCTGGACCCGCGGCGCCGACGCTTTATCGTTCGCGGTGACCGACTGCGGCATCGGCATCGACCCCGAACACATCCCGCGCCTGACCGAGCGCTTCTACCGCGTCGACAAGAGCCGTTCGCGCGAGACGCAGGGCACGGGCCTCGGCCTGGCGATCGTCAAGCATGTCCTGCTGCGCCACGGCGGCAAGCTGACGATCACCTCGCAACCGGGCAAGGGCAGCACCTTCTCCGCTTCGCTCCCCAACACCTCGCTACCCGCCTGACCCCTCTCAATGAGGGTCAGCGTCGAATTGTTTGACAACTTTGTGACATACCGAGGCTCTCTGTTTCCGCTTCACGAGCCTTGATGCATTTTGCTCGCAGGACAATTAGGGTCAGAGTCGAATTAACGGCAATTCTGAGAAATTGCTCAATAATTCGACTCTGACCCTAATTAATTTTCGGGTATTTACTCGCCGTCGAGAAATTGCTCAGCTGTGATAAAGGTACTCCCGGAAAAGCTGACCGAAAAACTTGCTTTGAAACAGTTGAGAAGCCCGTTTTTGTTGCAAAACGCATGAGGGTCAGAGTCGAATTATCGAGCAACTTTAAAAGTTGTCAAACAATTCGACTCTGACCCTCATTATCTTTTCAGAAAGCTGTCGCCGGTAAATTATGGCCAGAGAAGCGTGGTGAGCGAAGATAGGAAATTGCTCAATAATTCGACTCTGACCCTAATTGCGCAGGAGGAGGGTGGCGGCCAGCAGGGCGGCGGGGAGGCCGATCCAGGCGCTCTGCATCACCCGGCGCGGGTGGTATTGCAGGAGCAGGGTGACGGTCCAGGCGGCGAGCGACAGGATGCCGCACCACAGCACCGGGCCGATGTGCCAGCCGCTGGCGCCGATGCAGGCCATGAACGACAGCAGCAAGCCGATCCAGCCCAGCGTGCGCAGGCGCAGGCGGGTGGTGGCGGAGGCTTCCTTGCCGCGGCCGTGGATGTCGGCGTAGTGGCGGTCCATCGTGATGCTGGTCGCGGCGAAGCCGCTGAAGGCGAGGGCGGCGCCGCTCAGGATCAATGCGCTCATGCGGTCTCCAGTGGCGTCGGTTGCGCCGGGTTGGCCGGCTGCCGCGCGGCAGCCTGCTTCTTCGCCTTGCGGCCCAGCCACCAGGCGGCCCAGCCGAGCAGCAGGCCCAGCAGCATCACGACCAGGTCGAACCCGGCCACCGCGCGCAGGGCCGGACCGCCGAACAGGGTCACCCCCAGGTGGGTGTCGGTCGTGAGCGCATTCAGCACCGGAATCCCAGCCAGCAGCAGCGCGCCCAGCGTCAGCTGGAAGCGCCACATCGCGCGCGTCGGGCGGATCTGGGCCAGCAGCACGGCCAGGCCCCAGGCGATGAAGAAGCAATTGGCCTCGAGGTTCGTGCGCTGCGCCATCTCGACCGGCAGCAGGCGGTTGGCCCAGAAGTAGACGGCGAAGGCGATCGGCAAGCCGGCGATGGCGCCGATGTTCAGGGCGTCGACCAGGCGCACCCCGTAGCCGACCCGGCCGCCCTTGGCCAGCGCCTTGGCGTATTTCTGGCGCTCCTTCACGCCCCACAGCAAGGCGCCGGTGGCGACCATCGCGGTGCCGGCCAGCCCGCACACGAAGAACAGCGCGCGCAGCAGCGGGTCGGCGAAGTGGGCCACGTGCAGGCCATAGATCGCGGCGCGCGTGTCGAGCGTGGTGCTCATCGGCGCGGTCTCGTTCAGCAGCGCGCCGCTCACGCCGTCGAAGGTCATGGTCGGCTCGATGTTCGACAACTGCTGGCCCGAAGGACGATGCAGCGCGACCCGGGCGTTGGCGTCGTTCGGATTGCTCACCACGATCCGCGTCGGCGCCTGGCCCCAGGCGCGCTCGGCCTGCAGCAGCATCGGCGCGATGTCGGCCAGCGGCGCGAATTCCTTCGCCGGCTTCACCCGTTCGGCGTTCGGGAACACGTCCGCGAACATGGCGCTCTGCTCGGCGCCGTACAGCGCCTTGGTGGGCGAGGGCATGTACATGAACATCAGCGTGACCAGGCCGGTGTACGTGATCATCAGGTGGAACGGCAGCGCCAGCACCGCGGTGGCGTTGTGCGCATCGAGCCACGAGCGCTGGCCTTTCTTGGGACGGAAGGTGAAGAAGTCCTTGAAGATGCGCTTATGGGTGATCACGCCGCTGACGATC
Source organism: Massilia timonae (assembly GCF_001866515.1). Lineage (NCBI taxonomy): Bacteria > Pseudomonadati > Pseudomonadota > Betaproteobacteria > Burkholderiales > Oxalobacteraceae > Massilia > Massilia timonae. The sequence goes on along the minus strand of NZ_JRYB01000001.1, from coordinate 5,413,113 downwards.
GCCACCAGCATGAACATGGCGGCGACGCCGACGATCCAGCGGCCCCAGATGGCGGACATATAGTACAGGTCGAAGTGCAGGCGGTACAGGAACTCGCCGCCGCGGGTGTCGCGCGGCGCCGCGGTGTTCTCGCCGGTCATCGGATCGAGCGTGAAGTTCTGGGTGCGGAACGCCGCGCGCCGCTCCTCGCGCGTCATGCCCTTTTTGGGCGGGTTGGTCCAGCTGGCATAGATCAGCGGATTGCGCTCGTGCGGCAGGTCGAGGAACCAGGCATTCGCCTTCGGCGCGCGCTGCTGCAGCTCGCGCACCGCGAGCGTGGCCGATTCGGCCGGCGTCACCCGCGAGGGCGCATCGGCCGCCTTGTGCAGCTCGGGCTTCATCCAGAACGTGATCTCGTGCTTGTAATAGGCCGCGGTGCCGCCCATGAACACCAGCAGCAGCAGCCAGCACACCAACAGGCCCGACCAGGTGTGCACCCAGGCCATCGATTGGCGCAAGCCTTCTTTCATGACGCCCTCCCGGCAATCCACAACACAGCGCCCAATACGCTGCTGGTTGCGACCACCCCGACCCAGGCGCGCAGCGCGCTGCCGGTGGCGAACACCCACAGGATCACGCAGGTATAGACCACGAAGGAGAGCAGGGTGGCGAGGGTGACGGCGTCGGCGCGCGGCAGCGGCAGCGCGATGGCGATCAGGGCGCTGGCGATCGCGGTCAGCACATAGCCGCCGGCGATCGCCGCGACCGCGCGCGCGGCCACGCCGCCGCGGTAGCGCCAGGTGAGGGTAGTCATGAGGCTCGGGCCTTTCTATGCGAATGGATGGCGATCAGTGTTCCGCGCCCGGCGCCAGCGCAGGGCCCGCAGGCAGGGGAGCGATGCCTCGCGGCTGGATGACCGTCAGCGACGAGGTATGGCTGGCGCTGGCGTACTGCACGCCGGCGCGCTCGCCGCCACTCTTGTCGGTATGGGCCGTCTCCAGCACATACATGCCTTTCCACGGCAGCGCGAACTTCACCGCGCCGTCGGCGTCGGCCAGCGCTTCCTTCGACCAGCCGCTCGGCACGGTGATCGCCACCTTCGCCTTCGGCAGCGGCTGGCCCTGGTAGTACACCCTGAATTCGCCGGGCGTGCCGGTCGGGACGATGTCCAGCGCCAGCTTCGGCTGCTGGGCGGCGAAGCTGGTCGCCAGGCGCGCCGCCGGGATCCAGATGTGCTGGCTGGTCTTGCCATCCTTGGTCGTTTCCCAGCCCGGATAGGCATTGTCCTCCGCCACGATGGCGTCTCCCGCCGCCAGGCTGGCGCCTTCGACCACGTAGCCCCTGGCGGTCTTCTCGAGCTTGAGCCCGGTTTCGCCGGAAGCCTTGAGCAGCGTCGCGCGCGGCGCGACGAATTTATCGAGCAGGCCGGGCGTGGTCTCGCGCTGGTTCAGGCCGAACTCGCCGAACTGCAGCGTCACCGTCTTGCCGTCTTGCTCCAGCCAGACGTGGTGCGCCTGGGCGCCAGGTGCGATGGCGGCGAGGGCGAGGAGCGAGGAGAGCAGCAGTGTCTTCATGGTCGTCATTCTCTTTAAAGGTTTATTTAATTCGATGACGCCCATGCACTCTCCGAATAAAGCATGCCTCTTTTGGTAGGGCCGTCGAATATGTGCATTGCGTCAATTATTGAACACGAATTATAATGCGAATCATTCTCATTATCAAAACACTTTCAAGGAGTGATCATGTTGCGCCCAGTGCCATCCGTTGTATCCCATCCAACGCCCGTCGCCCGCCTGGTGCGTCAGGCCACTGCACTGTGCGCAACCGCAGCCCTGCTATCACCGCTGGCCGCGCTGGCGGCGGCCCCCGAGGCGCCGGACGAGATCGCGGCGGACGCGATCCCCACCGTCAACGTCACCGGCAAGCACGACGCCACCACCGAGAAGAGCAAATCGTTCACCACCCGTTCCTCGACCCTGTTCAAGGGCGAGCAGGACATCCGCGACACGCCGCAGCCGGTCACCGTCATCACCCGCCAGCTGATGGAAGAGCGCAACCTGCTCGACCTGACCGACGTGCTGACCAGTACCGCCGGCATCACGGTCGAGTACACCGACAGCGAGCGCCTCGGCTACAACTCGCGCGGCTTCGGCATCGATGCGATGCAGATCGATGGCCTGAGCTACAAGCAGTCCGGCTCGGCCTTCATCCAGCCCGACACCGCCGTCCTGGACCGGGTCGAACTGCTGCGCGGCGCGTCGGGCATGCTGCGCGGTTCGGGCAACCCGTCGGCCACCGTCAATATGGTGCGCAAGCTGCCGACGTCCGGGTTCCAGGCCACGGCCGGACTGACGGTCGGCTCGTGGGATCGCCGCCGCGTCGAAGTGGACGTGTCGACCCCGCTCAACGACAGCGGCACGGTGCGCGGCCGGGTGGTGGCGGTCAAGGACAAGAAGGACTTCTTCCAGAAGGCGCGCGAAGAAGACCGTGAAGTGCTGTATGGCGTGGTCCAGGCTGACCTGACGCCGCGCACCACGGTCACCGCCTGGCTGCAGCACACCGACCTCGACGCCACCGGCGCCTGGGGCGGCATCCCGGCCAACTTCGACGGATCGTCGTTGAACATGCCGGACGACACCTTCCTGAGCGCCGGCTGGAGCCGCTGGAACCGCTACAACGACCAGGCCCAGGTCGGCATCGAGCACCGCTTCGACAATGGCTGGAGCGTGCGTGCGAGTGCCGGCTATCTCGGCCTGCGCATCAAGCCCAACGGCTTCAAGCAGTCGTACATCGCGCGCACCAGCACCACCAATCCGTATTTGATGGACATCACGACGTCGCAGTACACCGGCGACGACAGCCGCCAGCAGGCGCTGAGCATCGTCGCCGACGGCCCGTTCACGCTGTTCGGCCGCAAGCATGCGCTGGTGCTGGGCGCCGAGCGTGTGTACGACCGGACGATCGCGACCTATGGCGTGGGCAGCCTGTTCAAGCAGACGGTCGACATTCGCACCTTCGATCCGTACTCGAGCTATCCGGAGCGCGAGGTGACGACGATGCCGGCCGGCGGCAATCCGCCGACGGTGACGACCAATAACGGCGCCTTCGCCACCGCGCGTTTCTCGCTGGCCGACCCGCTGACCCTTTCGCTGGGCGCGCGCCTGAGCTGGTGGGAAACCGAGAACCGCGCCAACGGCAGCGGCTACAAGGTGACGCGCGAAGCCACGCCGTATGTCGGCCTGGTCTATGACCTGTCGAACGAGATCAGCGCCTACACCAGCTATACCGAGATCTTCACGCCGCAGAACGTGCGCGGCGCCGACGGCAACCTGCTCGAGCCGATCACCGGCGAGGACATCGAGGTCGGCCTGAAAGGCGAGTTCTTCGGCGGTCGCCTGAACGCCTCGCTGGGCCTGTTCCAGATCGAGAACGTCGGCCGCGCAATCGAAGACACCTCGTCGATCGATCCCTGCCTGCCGTACTTCACCACTGGCTATTGCCGCATCGCCGGCGGCAAGCAACGCAGCGAAGGCCTGGAGGCCGAAGTGTCGGGCGAGCTCTTGCCTGGCTGGCAGCTGATGGCGGGCTATACCAATACCCGCACCAAATACCTGCGGGATGCCGCCGCCAACACCGGCCAGCCGCTGCGCAGCATCGATCCGAAACACCAGCTGCGCCTGTTCACCAGCTATAGCCCGAACCGCTCCGGCCCGGGCTGGACCGTCGGCGGCGGCGTGAACATGCAGAGCGATTCGTATGTGCGCGGCAGCGGCCTGACCGCGACCCAGGGCGGCTATGCCATCGCCAATGCGATGCTCGGCTGGCGCTTCACCGACACGCTGTCGGTGCAGGCCAACGTGAACAATCTGTTCGACAAGGTCTACTACAAGCGCTTCGGTCCGACCGGGCTGGCCTGGTACTACGGCGATCCACGCAATGTGTCGGTGAGCCTGCGCGGCAGCCTGTAAGACGCGTCGCCTACCCGCGCCGGGTGGGTTGGCTGTGCTGGGGAGAACGAGCCGAGGTACAATCGTCGCCTCGTTCTTTCTCCCACATTCCATGGTTTCTCGTCGTTCTTCCCTCGTGGCCTGCGCCGCGCTGCTGCTGGCGGCCTGCGGCAGCACCCCGACCCCGGCTCCCGTCGCCACGCCCGCGGTCGCGCCCCAGGCGGCGCCGCTTCCTCCCAAGAAAATCCGCATCGGCCTGGCCCTTGGCGGCGGCGCCGCGCGCGGCTTCGCCCATATCGGCGTGATCAAGGCCCTCGAGGCCCAGGGCATCTATCCGGAGATCGTGGTCGGCACCAGCGCCGGTTCGGTGGTCGGCTCGCTGTATGCATCGGGCCTGAACGGCTTCGCCCTGCAAAAGACGGCGCTGACGATGGACGAGGCGACCATCTCGGACTGGGCAATGCCGTGGCTGAGTAAATCCAGCGGCCTGCTCAAGGGCGAGGCGCTGCAGAATTATGTGAACAAGGCGATCGGCAATGTGCCGATGGAAAAGCTGAAATTGCGCTTCGGCGCCGTCGCCACGGATTTGAAAACCGGCCAGCCGATCCTGTTCAACCGCGGCAATACCGGCATGGCGGTGCGCGCGTCGTCCGCCGTGCCGAGCGTGTTCCAGCCGGTGAAGATCGGCAACAAGGAATACGTCGACGGCGGCCTGGTGGCGCCGGTGCCGGTGCGCTTCGTGCGTGAGATGGGCGCCGATTTCATTATCGCCGTCAATATTTCGAGCGCGACCGAAGGCGCGGCCACGGCCAGCTCGCTCGACGTCCTGATGCAGACCTTCAGCATCATGGGCCAGCGCCTGAACCATTTCGAATTGAAGGACGCCGACATCGTGATCACGCCGGCGCTCGGCAATATGGGATCGAGCGATTTCGGCGGACGCAATCTGGCCATCCTGGCCGGCGAGCAGGCCGCCGCCGCGGTCATGCCGCAGATCAAGGCCAAGCTGAAGCTTAAACAACAAGTACCGCAACCTGCACCACAAGGAAAACCATGAACACCAAACCCTACCTGACCCTGGCCGACGTGAAGAAGATCGGCGCCGCCGCCGAAGCCGAAGCCGTGCAAAACGGCTGGGCCGTGTCGATCGCGATCGTCGACGACGGCGGCCACCTGCTGTGGCAGCAGCGCCTGGACGGCGCGCCGCCCGTGTCCTCGTATATCGCCCCGGCCAAGGCCAATACCGCCGCCCTCGGCCGGCGTGAGTCGAAGATCTATGAAGACGTGGTCAACAACGGCCGCGTGTCCTTCCTGAGCGCGCCGAAGCTGGAAGGCATGCTCGAAGGCGGCGTGCCGGTGATCGTCGACGGCCATGTGATCGGCGCGGTTGGCGTCTCGGGCGTCAAGTCGGAGCAGGACGTGCAGATCGCCCGGGCCGGTATTGCTGCGCTGAACGCCGCCTGATGGCTGCTTAAGCCCGAGTTGCGGGCGCGATATTGCACCCGCAACATAAGTTTCAGCAGGGCAGGGAAGATGGCACGACGTGTCATCTTCCGACAATTTGGTGGCAGTTATGTGGCAGCGCCGCATTGCCGAACATCAGAGTTCGCGCTATAATTCGGAAGTTTATCTAATTCAAACTTAGCCGTAGCGCATACCCACCATCCCTCATTCAACATGACCTCCAACACCGGGCGGCTTCACCGCGCCCAGGACAGTTGGATGTCGGTCTGACGTGGCGAAGCTACGGCAACTTTTTCGGGAGTTGCCCTTGCCGCCATTTTTTTCTGGCCCCTCCGTTCCAGCCATCCTGGCACTTGCTGACGGGACCATCTTCAAAGGATATTCCATTGGTGCCGTCGGTCATACGACCGGCGAAGTGGTGTTCAACACCGCGATCACCGGCTACCAGGAAATCCTGACCGACCCGAGCTATTCGCGCCAGATCGTCACCCTGACCTATCCGCACATCGGCAACTACGGCGTGAACAGCGCCGACGTCGAAGCGGGCAAGGTGCACGCCGCCGGCCTGATCATCCGCGACCTGCCGCTGCTGGCCTCGAACTTCCGTTCGACCCAATCGCTGGGCGACTACCTCAAGCAAGAGAACGTGGTTGCCATCGCCGGCATCGATACCCGCAAGCTCACCCGCATCCTGCGCGAAAAAGGCGCCCAGGCCGGCGCGATCCTGACCGCCGCGCAAGGCGTCGAGCCGTCGCCAGCCCAGGCGCTGGAACTGGCGCGCTCGTTCCCGGGCCTGGCCGGCATGGACCTGGCCAAGGTTGTGTCGGTGACCGAACCCTACGAGTTCACCGAGACCGAATGGAAGCTGGGCGAGGGCTTCGGCAAGCAAACCGACCCGCAATACCACGTGGTCGCCTTCGACTACGGCGTCAAGCGCAACATCCTGCGCATGCTGGCCGAACGCGGTTGCAAGGTCACCGTGCTGCCGGCGCAATCGACCGCCGCCGACGCCCTGGCCCTGAATCCGGACGGCATCTTCCTGGCCAACGGCCCGGGCGACCCGGAACCGTGCGACTACGCGATCAACGCATCGCGCGAGCTGATCGAGAAGGGCATCCCGACCTTCGGCATCTGCCTCGGCCACCAGATCATGGCGCTGGCGTCCGGCGCCAAGACCATGAAGATGAAGTTCGGCCACCATGGCGCCAACCACCCGGTGCAGGACCTGGACAGCAAGAAGGTCTTGATCACCTCGCAGAACCACGGCTTCGCGGTCGATCCGGAAACCCTGCCGGACAACTGCCGCGTGACCCACGTCTCGCTGTTCGACGGCTCGCTGCAGGGCTTCGCCCGCACGGACAAGCCGGCCTTCTGCTTCCAGGGCCACCCGGAAGCCTCGCCCGGCCCGACCGACGTCGCCTACCTGTTTGACCGCTTCATCGGCCTGATGCAAGCAGCGGAGAAAAAATAATATGCCAAAACGTAGTGATATCAAAAGCATCCTGATCATCGGCGCCGGCCCGATCGTCATCGGCCAGGCAGTCGAATTCGACTACTCCGGCGCCCAGGCCTGCAAGGCCTTGCGCGAAGAAGGCTACAAGGTCATCCTGGTCAACTCGAACCCGGCCACCATCATGACCGACCCGGAAACGGCGGACGTGACCTATATCGAGCCGATCACCTGGAAGGTCGTCGAGCGCATCATCGAGAAAGAGCGTCCCGACGCGATCCTGCCGACCATGGGCGGCCAGACCGCGCTGAACTGCGCGCTCGACCTGCACCGCCACGGCGTGCTCGACAAGTACAAGGTCGAGCTGATCGGCGCGACCCCGGAAGCCATCGACAAGGCCGAAGACCGTTCGAAGTTCAAGGACGCGATGACCAAGATCGGCCTGGGCTCGGCGCGTTCGGGCGTGGCCCACTCGATGGAAGAAGCGTGGAGCGTGCAGCGCGAGCTGGGCTTCCCGACCATCATCCGTCCGTCGTTCACCATGGGCGGCAGCGGCGGCGGCATCGCCTACAACGAAGAAGAATTCGAACAGATCTGCAAGCGCGGCCTCGAGGCTTCGCCGACCAACGAGCTGCTGATCGAAGAGTCGCTGCTGGGCTGGAAAGAGTACGAGATGGAAGTCGTTCGCGACAAGAACGACAACTGCATCATCATCTGCTCGATCGAGAACCTGGATCCGATGGGCGTGCACACCGGCGACTCGATCACCGTGGCGCCGGCGCAGACCCTGACCGACAAGGAATACCAGATCATGCGCAACGCGTCGATCGACGTGCTGCGCGAGATCGGCGTCGACACCGGCGGCTCGAACGTGCAGTTCTCGATCAATCCGAAAGACGGCCGCATGATCGTCATCGAGATGAATCCGCGCGTGTCGCGTTCGTCGGCGCTGGCCTCGAAGGCCACCGGCTTCCCGATCGCGAAAGTGGCGGCCAAGCTGGCGGTCGGCTTCACGCTCGATGAGCTGCGCAACGAGATCACCGGCGGCGCGACCCCGGCCAGTTTCGAGCCGTCGATCGACTACGTCGTCACCAAGATCCCGCGCTTCACCTTCGAGAAATTCCCGACCGCCGACAAGCACCTGACCACCCAGATGAAATCGGTCGGCGAGGTGATGGCGATGGGCCGCACCTTCCAGGAATCGTTCCAGAAAGCCCTGCGCGGCCTGGAAGTCGGCGTCGACGGCCTGAACGAAAAGACCCGCGACCGCGAAAAGATCGAGGAAGAACTGGGCGAGCCGGGTCCGGAGCGCATCTGGTACGTGGGCGACGCCTTCGCCCAGGGCTTCACCCTGGAAGAAGTGCACAATCTCACCAAGATCGATCCTTGGTTCCTGGTGCAGATCAAGGAGATCGTGGACATCGAGCTGTGGCTCGAGACCCAGACCCTGGAATCGCTCGACAAGAACGTGCTGTACAAACTGAAGCAGAAGGGCTTCTCGGACCGCCGCATGGCCTTCCTGCTGAAGGTCGAGCCAAGCGCCGTGCGTGCCCGTCGCCATGCGCTGAACATCCGTCCGGTGTACAAGCGCGTCGACACCTGCGCCGCCGAGTTCGCGACCAACACCGCCTACATGTACTCGACGTACGACGAAGAGTGCGAATCGAACCCGACCGACAAGAAGAAGATCATGGTGCTGGGCGGTGGCCCGAACCGCATCGGCCAGGGCATCGAGTTCGACTACTGCTGCGTGCACGCGGCCCTCGCCATGCGCGAAGACGGCTACGAAACCATCATGGTCAACTGCAACCCCGAGACCGTGTCGACCGACTACGATACCTCGGACCGCCTGTACTTCGAGTCGCTGACGCTGGAAGACGTGCTCGAGATCGTGGAACTGGAAAAGCCGGTCGGCGTGATCGTCCAGTACGGCGGCCAGACCCCGCTGAAGCTGGCGCTGGACCTGGAAGCCAATGGCGTGCCGATCATCGGCACCTCGCCGGACATGATCGACGCCGCCGAAGACCGCGAGCGTTTCCAGCAACTGCTGCAAAAGCTGGACCTGCGCCAGCCGCCGAACCGCACCGCGCGCACCGAAGCCGACGCCCTGGCGCTGGCCGAAGAGATCGGCTACCCGCTGGTGGTGCGTCCTTCCTACGTGCTGGGCGGGCGCGCGATGGAGATCGTGCACGAGCAGCGCGACCTGGAGCGCTATATGCGCGAAGCGGTCAAGGTCTCGCACGATTCGCCGGTGCTGCTCGACCGCTTCCTGAACGACGCAATCGAAGTCGACGTCGACTGCATCTCGGACGGCGAAGCCACCTTCATCGGCGGCGTGATGGAACACATCGAACAGGCCGGCGTGCACTCGGGCGACTCGGCCTGCTCGCTGCCGCCGTACTCGCTGTCGCAAGCGACCATCGATGAACTCAAGCGCCAGACCTCGCTGATGGCCAAGGCCCTGAACGTGGTCGGCCTGATGAACGTGCAGTTCGCGATCCAGCAGTCGGAGCAGGACGGTCAGACCGTCGACACCGTCTACGTCCTGGAAGTGAACCCGCGCGCTTCGCGTACCGTGCCGTTCGTCTCGAAGGCGACCGGCCTGCAGCTGGCCAAGATCGCGGCGCGCTGCATGGTCGGCCAGACCCTCGAGCAGCAGGGCATCACGAAAGAGGTCGTGCCGCCGTTCTACAGCGTCAAGGAAGTCGTGTTCCCGTTCGTGAAGTTCCCTGGTGTCGACACCATCCTCGGACCAGAGATGAAGTCGACCGGCGAAGTGATGGGCGTGGGCACCACCTTCGGCGAAGCCTTCGTGAAATCGCAGCTCGCGGCCGGCATCAAGCTGCCGAAGTCGGGCACCGTGTTCCTGTCGGTGAAGTCGTCGGACAAACCGCGCGCGGTCGGCGTGGCGCGCGAGCTGGTCAAGCTGGGCTTCGACCTGGTGGCGACCAAGGGCACCGCCGCCGTGATCTCGGCGGCCGGCATCCCGGTGCGTTCGGTGAACAAGGTGCTGGAAGGCCGTCCGCACGTGGTCGACATGATCAAGAACCACGAGATCGTCATGGTCGTGAACACGGTCGAGGAAAAGCGCAGCGCGATCACCGACTCGCGCACGATCCGTACCTCGGCACTGGCGGCGCACGTGGTGACCTACACCACGATCGCCGGCGCCGAAGCGGCGATCGAGGGCATGCCCCACATCGACGAACTGCGCGTGTACGATTTACAAGGCCTGCATAAAACCTTACACTAAGCACACGCAGTACCCGTAGGACAGCTTAGTACACAAGTGAACCACAGAGCTCGCGCGGCCTTGGCGCCGCGTGCCTCTGTGGTTTTCGCTTTGAGACGCTACGGGTGTCCCGTAAAACACCAACAGCAGAGAACCATGAACACACCACTGACCAAATTCGGCGCAGAACTCCTGAAAGAAGAGCTGCACCAGCTCAAGACCAAGGAGCGCCGCATCGTGATCGACGCGATCGCCGAGGCGCGTTCGCATGGCGACCTGTCCGAAAACGCCGAGTACGACGCCGCCAAGGAGCGCCAGGCCTTCGTCGAAGGCCGCATCGCCGAGCTGGAGGGCAAGCTCTCGACCGCCCAGATCATCGATCCTTCGACGCTCGACGCCGACGGGCGCGTGGTGTTCGGCGCCACCGTCGACCTCGAAGACCTGGAATCGGGTCAGAAGGTCACCTACCAGATCGTCGGCATCGACGAAGCCGACCTGAAGCTGAACAAGGTCTCGGTGACCTCGCCGATCGCGCGCGCGCTGATCGGCAAGTTTGCCGAAGACGTGGTCGAAGTGCAGGCCCCGTCGGGTCCGCGCGAATACGAAATCCTCGAAGTCCGCTACGTCTGATGGAAGGGGCGGCCAGCGGCATGAAGGCAGGGCGCTTGCCGGCGGCGCGCCTGCTGGTGGCCGCGCTGTGGGCCGGCACGCTGTGGGCGCTCGGCTACGTGGCGGCGCCGGCGGCGTTCGCCGTCCTGGGCAGCGGCCAGGCCGGCGACCTGGTCGCGCTGCTGCTCACGCGCCAGGCGTGGCTGTCGATCGCCTGCGCCGTCGTGCTGCTGGTCTTGCTGCGGGTGTCGCTTGACCTGGCGCCGCCGCGCCGGCGTTTTCTCAACCTGCTGGTGCTGGCGATGCTGGCGTGTGCGCTGGTGATCTTCGTCGGGCTGCAGCCGGCCATGGCGAACCTGCGGGAGCTGGCCGGGCCAAGCGGGGTGAGGGCGTCGCCGTACTGGACCCAGTTCGCGGTGATGCATGGGGTGTCGCAGCTGTTCCACATCGTCCAGAGCTTGCTGGGCGCGTGGCTGATCGTTCGGCTGCGTTGAAACATCGTGGGGTGGACGGTAGCGCCACCCACGGACGTAAAAAAACCGGGTTGCCCCGGTTTTTTTGTTCACTTGTTCAGCGAATTTTTCTTGGAACTGGTCTGGCGCGGTTTGGCGCGCTTGATGTTGCCGCCGGCGGTGACGCGTTCGTTCCCCTTCAGCATGACCTTGGTGACGCTCGGCTTCTTGGTGCCGCTGGCGCTGGCCTTGACGATGGTGACTTCGCGCATGCCCGGACCCGATTTGCCGCTGCGTTCCTTGACCGCCTCTTTCTTGGGGCGGTAGAGGACGAGCAGCTTGCCGATGTGCTGGACCGGCGCCGCGTCGAGATCGGCGCAGATCTGCTCGTACATGGCGACGCGCGCTTCGCGGTCGTCGCCGAACACGCGCACCTTGATCAGGCCGTGTGCGTCGAGGCTGGCCGAGATTTCCTTGACGACGGATTCGGTAAGGCCGGCTTCGCCGATCATGACGACTGGATTGAGCCCGTGTGCTTCTGCGCGCAGGGCGCTGCGCTCGGCCGGTGTAAGTTTGATCATAACAATTCTTTTTTGATGTACCTATAAAAGCAGTATTCTACGCGAATGGCCAAGAACAAATTAAACAAAAACTGGTTGCACGACCATATTAACGACCCGTACGTCAAACTGGCCCAGAAAGAAGGCTTCCGCGCCCGCGCCGCCTACAAGCTCAAGGAAATCGACGAGCAGGAAAAGCTGATCAAGCCGGGCCAGGTGATCGTCGACCTCGGTTGCACCCCGGGCAGCTGGGCCCAGTACACGCGGCGCAAGCTGGCCGGCGCCGACGGCGGCGGCATCAATGGCACCATCATCGGCCTCGACATCCTGCCGATGGAGCCGATCGCGGACGTGCAATATATTCAAGGCGACTTCCGCGAGGAAGAAGTGCTGACGCAGCTCGATGAAGTCCTGTCCGGCCGCAAGGCCGACCTTGTGCTATCCGATATGGCGCCCAATTTGTCGGGTATTAGCCACGCCGATGCGGCGCGCATGGAACATTTGATCGACCTCGCGATCGAATTTTCGCAGCTGCATTTGAAGCCGGGCGGTGGGCTGGTTGTTAAATGTTTCAAAGACATGGGTTTTACACAAATCCTGGAGAAATTCCGGACTGAATTCAAGACCGTGAAGCAGATCAAGCCGAAGGCCAGCCGCGATAAATCGTCCGAGATCTTCCTGCTCGGCCGTGGCCTCAAGAATCCGGCGGAGTGAATGTAGTGATCCATTTGTCAGGGGGTAGAATTTCCCCTTGAAATCTCCACGCGTGCCCATACATCAGCCGCGTGATCCCTCCGGCCCGGCGCCGCGGTTTGTATGCAATGTGCCGGCGGGATGTAAAAAGATAGTATTTCGGCACTATTGCCGGCGTCGCGTGGCGGTGTCGGCTTATTGCGAGTAAAATCGGAATACTGAAATCGGTAGAGATGCAATTGCATCGGAGGAGTGCTCGTGAATAATATGTTTTCCAAATCCGCCATCTGGGTGGTCGTCGCGCTGCTGTTGTTCATGCTGTTCAAGCAGTTCGACACCCATAGCGTCGCCGGCGGCAGCAAGACCATCGCTTATTCCGAGCTGCTCGATGAGATCAAACAACGTCGCATCAAGGATGTGACGATCGAAGGCTCGAATATCACCGCCACGCGCAGCGACGATTCCAAGGTGCGCGCGACCGCGACCATCCTGGACCGCGGCCTGATCGGCGACCTGCGCGAAAACGGCGTGCGCTTCGACGTGAAGCCGCCCGAGGAGCCATCGTTCCTGCAGCAGGTATTCATTTCGTGGTTCCCGATGCTGCTCCTGATCGGCGTGTGGGTGTTCTTCATGCGCCAGATGCAGGGCGGCGGCAAGGGCGGCGCTTTCTCCTTCGGTAAATCGAAGGCGCGCATGCTCGATGAAACCAATAACACCGTCACTTTCGCCGACGTCGCCGGTTGCGACGAAGCGAAAGAAGAAGTCTCGGAAATCGTCGACTTCCTCAAGGATCCGACCAAGTTCCAGAAACTGGGCGGCCGCATTCCACGCGGCGTGCTGATGGTCGGTCCTCCGGGTACCGGTAAAACCCTGCTGGCGCGCGCCATCGCCGGCGAAGCCAAGGTGCCGTTCTTCTCGATCTCGGGTTCCGACTTCGTCGAGATGTTCGTCGGCGTCGGCGCCTCGCGTGTCCGCGACATGTTCGAGAACGCCAAGAAGCATTCGCCTTGCATCATCTTCATCGACGAGATCGACGCGGTCGGCCGTCACCGTGGCGCCGGCATGGGCGGCGGCAACGACGAGCGCGAACAGACCCTGAACCAGCTGCTGGTCGAGATGGACGGTTTCGAAGCCCAGTCGGGCGTGATCGTGATCGCCGCCACCAACCGCGCCGATGTGCTCGATAAGGCGCTGCTGCGTCCGGGCCGTTTCGACCGCCAGGTGATGGTGGGCCTGCCGGACATCCGCGGCCGCGAACAGATCCTCAACGTGCACATGCGTAAAGTGCCGATCGGCACCGACGTCAAGGCCGACATCCTGGCGCGCGGCACCCCGGGCTTCTCGGGCGCCGACCTGGCCAACCTGGTCAACGAAGCCGCGCTGTTCGCCGCACGCCGCAGCAAGCGCCTGGTCGAGATGATCGACTTCGAAGACGCCAAGGACAAGATCTATATGGGTCCGGAGCGCAAGTCGATGGTCATGCGCGAAGAAGAGCGCCGCAACACGGCTTACCACGAGTCGGGCCACGCGGTGGTCGCCAAGCTGCTGCCGAAGGCCGATCCGGTGCACAAGGTCACGATCATGCCGCGCGGCTATGCGCTGGGCCTGACCTGGCAGCTGCCGGAACACGACAGCCTGTCCGGTTACAAGGACAAGATGCTCGAGGAAATCTCGATCCTGTTCGGCGGCCGTATTGCTGAAGAGATCTTTGTCGGCCAAATGTCGACCGGCGCCTCGAACGACTTCGCCCGCGCGACCAAGCTGGCACGCTCGATGGTCACCCGCTTCGGCATGTCCGACAGCATGGGCGTGATGGTCTACGAAGACAGCGAGAACGACGGCTTCTTCGGCGGCGCCACCAAGACCATTTCGGAAGCGACGCAGCAGAAGGTCGACGCCGAGATCCGCGCCATCCTCGACACGCAGTACGCGCTGGCGCGCCGTCTGCTGGAAGAGAACCGCGAAAAGGTCGAGATGATGACCAAGGCGCTGCTCGACTGGGAAACCATCGATTCCGAGCAGATCAACGACATCATGGCCGGCCGCGAGCCGCGCCAGCCGAAGACCGTGCTGACCAAGCGCACGCCGCCGGGCGACAGCGGCTCGGGCGGTGTGGCGCCGAATGCCACCGCACCGGCCTGACGCTGTCTCTCCCATCAAAGGCACCCGTCAGGGTGCCTTTTTTGTTTTGCAAAAAGCTGGGGTCAGGTCTGACATTCGGACACGAGCTCAACCTTTAAATACATTTATTGTCGAGGCCGTGTCTGATTGTCAGACCTGATTGTCAGACCTGACCCCGATGTGCTTTCATGACCAAGAAACTGCAATGTGGCCACTTCAGCTTCGCGCTGGAGGGGGCTGAATCTGCCTATCCAGTGGTGATGGGCATCCTGAACATTACCCCCGATTCCTTTTCCGACGGCGGCCGCTACCAGGGCCTCGAATTCGCGCTGACCCATGCCGAGACCATGATCAAGGACGGCGCCGCGATGATCGACATCGGCGGCGAATCGACCCGCCCCGGCTCGCCCAGCGTACCGCTCGACGAAGAACTGCGGCGCGTGATGCCGACCCTGTACGCGCTGCGCACGCTCGACGTCGCGCTGTCGGTCGACACCTGCAAGCCCGAAGTCATGCGCGAGGCGCTGATCGCCGGCGCCGACATGATCAACGACATCAACGCGTTCCGTGCGCCGGGCGCCATCGAGGCGGTGCAGGACAGCGATTGCGGCCTGTGCATCATGCACATGCAGGCCACGCCAGAAACCATGCAGCAGGCGCCGCAGTACGACGACGTGGTGGGGGAGGTGATCGCTTTTCTGCGCGAGCGCGTCGACGCATTGAGCGCCGCCGGCATCGAGCGCGAGCGCATCTGCGTCGACCCCGGCTTCGGCTTCGGCAAGACGGTCGAACACAACTACGCCTTGCTGCACGGATTGCAGCGCATGCGCGACGAGCTCGGCTTGCCGGTGCTGGCCGGCATGTCGCGCAAATCCATGATCGGCGCCGTCACCGGACGTCCGGTCGAGCAGCGGGTGGCCGGCAGCATCGGCGCGGCATTGGCTGCGGTAGCGCATGGCGCTAGAATCGTGCGTGTGCATGATGTGGCAGAGACTGTCGATGCCCTGAAGGTGTGGCATGCGGCGATGCATCCACCCTCGGTCCTGTAAAAACGTTTCAATAAGAGAAAAGAGAACTAGATGGCACGGAAATATTTCGGCACCGATGGCGTGCGCGGCACGGTGGGCGTGGCGCCAATTACTCCTGAATTCGTGATGCGTCTCGGCTACGCCGCCGGCACCGTCCTGGCCAAGGGCCGCAAGTCGAGCAGCGGCCGTCCGGTCGTCCTGATCGGCAAGGACACCCGCATCTCGGGCTATATGCTCGAAGCGGCGCTGGAAGCCGGGCTGTCCGCCGCCGGCGTCGATTCGATGCTGGCCGGCCCGATGCCGACCCCGGCCATCGCCTACCTGACCCGCGCGCTGCGCCTGCAGGCCGGCGTCGTGATCTCGGCCTCGCACAATCCCTTCCAGGACAACGGCATCAAGTTCTTCTCGGAGCACGGCACCAAGCTGCCGGACGCCGTCGAGCTCGAGATCGAGGAAGCGATCGACCAGCCGATGGGCTGCGTCGCCTCCGACAAGCTCGGCCGCGCGACCCGCCTGCGCGACGCCCAGGGCCGCTACATCGAATTCTGCAAGAGCACCTTCCCGAACGAGCTCGACCTGCGCGGCCTGAAGATCGTGGTCGACAGCGCCCACGGCGCCGCCTACAACATCGCGCCGCACGTGTTCCACGAGCTCGGCGCCGAAGTCATCTCGATCGGCGCCCAGCCGGACGGCTTCAATATCAACGCCGGCTTCGGCGCCACCGCGCCGAAGGCGCTGTCCGAAGCCGTGGTGGCCAACAAGGCCGACCTTGGCATCGCGCTGGACGGCGACGCCGACCGCCTGATCATGGTCGACGCCAATGGACGCGTCTACAACGGCGACGAGCTGCTGTACGTGATGGTGCGCGACCGCATGAGCACCGGTCCGGTGGCGGGCGCGGTCGGCACCCTGATGACAAATATGGCGCTCGAAGTCGCCTTCAAGCAGATGGGCATCGGCTTCGCGCGTGCCAAGGTCGGCGACCGCTACGTGCTCGAGGTCATGAAAGAGCGCGGCTGGCTGTTCGGCGGCGAAGGCTCGGGCCACCTGCTGGCGCTTGACAAGCACAGCACCGGCGACGGCATCGTGTCGGCGCTACAAGTGCTGTCGGCCCTGGTGCGCGGCAATAAATCGCTGGCGGAATGCTGCAGCGAGCTGCAACTGTTCCCGCAAACGCTGATCAACAAGAAGGTCACGCCGGGCTTCGACTGGACCAGCGACCAGGCCCTGGTGGCCGAGAAGGAAGCGGTCGAACGCGAACTGGGCGACAACGGCCGCGTGCTGATCCGCGCGTCCGGCACCGAACCCCTGATCCGCGTGATGGTGGAAGCGAAAGAGGCGGCGCTGGCCGAAAGCATGGCGCGCCGCATCGCGGACAAGCTGGCGGCCTGATCGAAGCGCCAGTCCGGCAAGATGCAGGCCGGACTGGCGCTCGGCGCCGTCATCGCGTATAATGTTTCTCACGGCGGAGTGTAGCGCAGCCCGGTAGCGCACCTGGTTTGGGACCAGGGGGTCCAAGGTTCGAATCCTTGTACTCCGACCAAAAGATTCATCGAGACAGGCCGTCCTAGGACGGCCTGTTTTGTTTTATCGGCCTGCTTTTTGTTCAGCATCGCTACGCGGACAGCAGCTTGCTGCTTGGCCATATTGCAAGCAGCGTGACTTGCGGTTTATAGTAGCGCCTCTTCCAGGACCGCCCTTAGCTCAGTTGGATAGAGCAACAGCCTTCTAAGCTGTGGGTCACACGTTCGATTCGTGTAGGGCGGGCCACTCACATCGCGTCGAACGCCGTCAATCGGCGTAGGCCCCCGCCTTCTTGTAGATCGGCCCCCACTTGTCGATCTCCGCTTTCAGATGCGTGCGCAAGCCTTCCGGCGTGGCCTTCTCGGCCGGGACCGGTTCCGTTCCGAGCTCGGCGAACCGGGCCTTCACGTTGGGATCCTTCAGCGCTTCGCGCAGGGCCGTCCCGAGCCGGTCGACCACGGCCTTCGGCGTTCCCTTGGGCGCATACATGCCGTGCCACACATACATCTCGAAGCCGGCGATGCCTTGCTCGGCCAGGGTCGGCAGCTGCGGCAGCGAGGCGATGCGCGCCTTGGTGGTCGCGCCATACACCTTGACCTTGCCGGTCTTGATGTAGGACGTGGTCGAGGTGGTCTGGTCGCACAGCAGGTCGATCTGGCCGCCCAGCAGGTCGTTCATCGCCGGGGCCGTGCCCTTGTAGGGCACCGTGGTGAGCGGCGTGCCGATGGCGCTCAGGAACAGCATGCCGCACTGGTGCGAGACCGCGCCGAGCCCGGCATTACCCATGGTCAGCTTGTCCTTGTTGGCCTTGATATAGGTGAGCAGTTCGGGCAGGGTGTTCGGCGCCAGGTTCTTGCGCGCCAGCAGCACCATCGGGACGTCGGCCACCTGGCCCACGTATTCGAAATCCGTCATCGGATTGAAGGCCAGCTTGCGGTACAGCGCCGGACTGGTGCTCATGCCATTATGGTGCAGCAAGATGGTATAGCCATCGGGCGCGGCCCGCGCCACCTTGCCTGCGGCGATCGTGCCGCCGGCGCCGGTGGCATTCTCGACCACGACCGACTGGCCGAGCGACTTCGCCATGGTCTGGCCGAGGATGCGGCCGATGACGTCGGTCGGCCCGCCGGCCGAGAAGGGAATGATCATCGTGATTGCCCGGGCTGGGTAATCGGCCGCGTGGGCGCCGGCGGCGGCCAGCGTCAGGCCGGCAAACATCAGTTTTTTCAGCATCGTCGTCTCCTGTGCTCGTTGTGACGGGTGGTCCCGTTGTTTTGAACCATCCTAAGAGCTTATGGGAGGGCGCACGAAATACCTTTTTGTGATGCCAGCATCAGGGAACGGCATAGCTCGTTTCAGCGTCCGATCCAGGCCGCGCCCGGCCAGGCCTGCTGGTCGACCATCTCCTTCATCAGCGCGGTCAGGATGGGGGCCGCGGCGGCGCTGGCCGGGGAGGGCCGGCGCGCGGCGGCGCGCGCCAGCACGATGCGGCGCGACAGGTCCGGCGTGCCGACCGGGGCGCCGGAGAGCGTTCCTGCCTGCAGTTCTTCCAGCACGGCCGAGGTGGGCAGGATCGTGTAGCCGAAGCCCTTGGCCACGAGCGACTTCTGCAGGTCCAGCGCATTGGTCTCGGCGACGACGTCGACGCTGATGCCGGCCACCGCCAGCGCGTGCTCGATGATGCTGCGCAGCCCGTGCGACGCGTTCGGCATCACCATCGGCCGGTCCTTGAGCCCTTTCAGGGGAAACGGTTCGTTTCCCGTGAATTCACCCGGCGGGCCGAGCACGTACAGGCGCTCGTCGACCAGCGCCTCGGCCTGCAGGCCGTTGGACGAGCGCGTGTCGTACAGCAGGGCCAGTTCGATGTCGCCCGCTTCCAGCCACTGGAGCACATTGCCGGCATAGCCGACGGTGATGCTGACCGTCACCGCCGGGTAGCGGGCACGCACCCGCGCCACCAGCTCGCCGGCCAGCAGCCGGCTGGTGCTGGCCAGCAGGCCGATCGTCAAGCGCCCGGAGACGCTCGTGGTCGCCGGCCCGATCTCGGCGCGCGCCTTGTCCAGCTCGCGCAGCGCGCGGCGCCCATACTCGACCAGGGTGCGGCCGGCGTCGGTCAGCACCATGCCGTGACGCTCGCGCTCGAACAGCGGCACGCCGCATTCTTCTTCCAGCAGCCGGATGTGGCGCGAGACGGCCGGCTGGACCAGGTGGAGCAGTTCGCCTGCGCGGGTGGCGCTGCCGGTCTCGGCGATCGCGATCAGGGTGCGGATCTGCTTGATGTCCATGAACGTTCCGGTAATGGATGAGCCATCAACATATGCTCTTTCACGCGGCTTGGCAATCGCGATTCATGATGGCCACAGCTATCGCGGCGCGTGATGGAGGAATCACGTTTTTCTATTTCTACGGGCAATCCATTCAAATCTATGATGAGTCATCCGATTCCTTTCACGGCGAACGATGACTACCAACGAATTCGATGCAAGCCTGCTCCAGCAGTGGACAGGCAAGACCGAAGTGCTGCACGATGTGCTGCGGCCCGACGCGGTGGCGGCCCTGGCCGCCACGCTGGACTATCCGGACGCGCCCGCCCAGGGCGAGGCGCTGCCGCCCCTGTGGCACTGGATTTACTTCCACGCGATCGCCCAGCAGTCGCAGCTGGGCGACGACGGTCACCCGAAACGGGGCGGCTTCCTGCCGCCCGTGCCGCTCCCGCGGCGCATGTGGGCGGGTGGCCGCTTCGAGTTCCATGCGCCGGCGCGGATCGGCGAGCTCGTGACGCGCACCTCGACCATCCGCAGCGTGCAGGCCAAGGAAGGCGCCAGCGGCAGCCTGGTGTTCGTCACCGTGCGGCATGACATCCGCCAGGGCGGGGCGCCGGTCATCACCGAGGAACACGACATCGTCTATCGCGACCTGCCCGCGCCCGGCGCGGCAGCGCCGGCGCCCCGGCCGGCCCCGGCCGACGCGCGCTGGTCGCGCACCATCCACCCCGATCCGGTGCTGCTGTTTCGCTATTCGGCCCTGACCTTCAACGGCCATCGCATCCACTACGACCGCAGCTACGTCACCGGGGTGGAAGGCTATCCCGGCCTGATCGTGCACGGCCCGCTCATCGCCACGCTGCTGGTCGACCTGGTGCGGCGCGAGCTGCCGGGCGCGGACATCGCGCGCTTCAGCTTCCGCGCCGTCAGTCCGCTGTTCGATACCGCGCCGTTCGCGGTCTGCGGCAAGCCGGGGCCGGACGGCAAGACCATTTCCTTATGGGCGCAGAATGACCGGGGCGAGCTCGCCATGCAGGCCGAGGCGACCCTGCGCTGAGCGCATCATCCCTACACTATCCAGGAGACCCACATGATCCACTTGGAACTGCCGCACCAGGATATCCGCGATGCGGTCCGCTCGCTGTGCGAAGAATTCCCGCCGGAGTATTTCCGCAAGATCGACGAAGAGCGCGGCTATCCCGCGCAGTTCGTCGACGCGCTGACGCAGGCCGGCTGGATGGCCGCCCTGATCCCGCAGGAATATGGCGGTTCCGGCCTCGGCCTGACCGAAGCCTCCGTCATCATGGAAGAGATCAACCGGGCCGGCGGCAACTCCGGCGCCTGCCATGGCCAGATGTACAATATGGGCACCTTGCTGCGTCACGGTTCGGCGGCCCAGAAGGAACGCTACCTGCCGCAGATCGCCAGCGGCGCGCTGCGCCTGCAGTCGATGGCGGTCACCGAGCCGACCACCGGCACCGACACCACCAAGATCAAGACCACGGCCGTGCGCAAGGGCGACCGCTATGTCGTCAACGGCCAGAAGGTCTGGATCTCGCGGGTGCAGCACTCCGACCTGATGATCCTGCTGGCGCGCACCACGCCGCTGGCCGAGGTGACCAAGAAATCCGAGGGCATGTCGATCTTCATCGTCGACCTGCGCGAAGCGATCGGCAAGGGCCTGGCGGTGCAGCCGATCCTGAACATGGTCAACCACGAGACCAACGAGCTGTTCTTCGAGAACCTCGAGATCCCGGTCGAGAACCTGATCGGCGAAGAGGGCAAGGGGTTCAAGTACATCCTCGACGGCCTGAACGCGGAGCGCACCCTGATCGCCGCCGAATGCATCGGCGACGGCTACTGGTTCATCGACAAGGTCACCAACTACGTGAACGAGCGCGTCGTGTTCGGGCGCCCGATCGGCCAGAACCAGGGCGTGCAGTTCCCGATCGCCAAGGCCTTCGTCAACATCGAGGCGGCCAACCTGATGCGCTACCAGGCCTGCGCGCTGTTCGACGCCAATCAGCCCTGCGGCGCCCAGGCGAACATGGCCAAGATGCTGGCCGCCGACGCCTCGTGGGAAGCGGCCAACGCCTGCCTGCAGTTCCACGGCGGCTTCGGCTTCGCCGCCGAATACGACGTCGAGCGCAAGTTCCGCGAGACGCGCTTGTACCAGGTCGCGCCGATCTCGACCAACATGATCCTGTCGTACGTGGCCGAACACGTGCTCGGCCTGCCGCGTTCCTACTAGGAGACTGATCATGCGACCTCTGGATGGCATCACCGTCGTCACCCTGGAACACGCGATCGCCGCGCCGTTCTGCACCCGCCAGCTGGCCGACCTGGGCGCCCGCGTGATCAAGGTCGAGCGGCCCGGCGTGGGCGACTTCGCGCGCGCCTACGACACGCGCGCGCGCGGCATGGCCTCGCATTTCGTCTGGACCAACCGCTCCAAGGAAAGCCTGACGCTGGACGTCAAGCACCGCCAGGCCGCGCCGATCCTCGAGGGGCTGCTGGCCGGGGCCGACGTGCTGGTGCAGAACCTGGCGCCAGGCGCGGCGGCGCGCCTGGGCCTGTCGTGGGAAGCCCTGAAGGAGCGCTTTCCGCGCCTGATCGTGTGCGACATCTCGGGCTATGGCGCCGACGGTCCCTACCGCGACAAGAAGGCCTACGACCTGCTGATCCAGAGCGAATCGGGCTTCCTGTCGATCACCGGCTCGCCCGACGAGCCGGCCAAGGCCGGCTGCTCGATCGCCGACATCGCGGCCGGCATGTACGCCTACACGAATATTCTGGCCGCCCTGATCCAGCGCGGGCGCACGGGCGAGGGCGCCCACATCGACGTCTCCATGCTCGAGAGCATGGCCGAGTGGATGAACTATCCGCTGTATTACGCGATCGACGGCGCCGCGCCGCCGCCGCGCGCCGGCGCGGCCCACGCCACCATCTATCCGTATGGGCCGTTCCCGGTTGGCGACGGCAAGACCGTCATGCTGGGGCTGCAGAACGAACGCGAGTGGGAACAGTTCTGCGCCAAAGTGTTGCGCCAGCCGGAACTGGCCGCGGATGCGCGCTTCGCCTCGAACGCGGCGCGCACCGGGGCGCGCCAGGAACTGCGCGCCATCATCGTCGACGTGTTCGCGCAGCTGACGGCCGAGCAGGTGGTCGCGCGCCTCGACGAAGCGCAGATCGCGAACGCGCACATGAACGATATGCACGACCTGTGGCGGCACCCGCAACTGGCGGCGCGCGGCCGCTGGGTCGACGTCGGCATCCCGGACGGCGCGATCCCGGCGCTGCTGCCGCCGGCGGTCCCGAACACCTGGCAGGCGCGCATGGACCCGGTGCCGGCGCTGGGCGAGCATACCGAGGCGATCCTGTCCGGGCTCGGCTACGCCAGCGCCGACATCGCCGCCCTGCGCGCCGAGCGCGCCATCTGAACGACAGCAATAAAAAGGAACAACATGAGCGACCACCCAAGCCAGGCGCTTGCCGCCTTTGCCGCCCAGCTGCGCTACGAAGACATCCCGCCGACCGTCATGGCGCGCGCCGAAGACCTGATGCTCGACTGGTTCGGATCGGCGCTGGCCGGCAGGAACGGCCGGCCGGTCCAGTGCATCGAATCGTTCGCGCGCACCATGGGGCCCGGCCCCGGCGGCGGCGCCGAAGTGCTGATCTCGCGCCGCACCACGACGCCGCTGTTCGCGGCGATGGTCAATGCCGCGTCCTCGCACTACGCCGAGCAGGACGACGTGCACAACGGCTCGGTGTTCCACCCGGCCACCGTGGTGTTCCCGGCCGTGCTGGCCGTGGCCCAGGCGAACGGCGCCAGCGGACGCGAACTGATGACGGCGGCGGTGGCCGGCTACGAAGTCGGCATCCGCGTCGGCGAGTTCCTCGGCCGCTCGCACTACCGGACCTTTCATACCACCGGCACCGCCGGCACCGTCGCCGCGGCGGCGGCCGTCGGCCGCCTGCTGGGCCTGACGCCCGAGCGCATGCTGGATGCCTTCGGTTCGGCCGGCACGCAAGCGGCCGGACTGTGGGAATTCCTGCGCGACGCCGCCGATTCGAAGCAGCTGCACACCGCCAAGGCCGCGAGCGACGGCCTGATGGCCGCGTATCTGGCGGCCGAGGGCTTCACCGGGGCGCGCCGGATCCTGGAGGGCAAGCAGGGCATGGCCGCCGGCATGTCGCACGACGCCGATCCGGCGCGGCTCACCGATGGCCTGGGCACGCGCTGGGCGACGGCCGAAACCTCGTTCAAGTTCCACGCCTCGTGCCGCCACACGCATCCGGCGGCCGACGCGCTGCTGCAGGTGATCGTCGCCGAAGACCTGCGCCCCGAGCAGATCGCCGCCGTGACGGCCCACGTGCACCAGGGCGCGCTCGACGTGCTCGGCCCGGTGGTCGATCCGCGCACGGTCCACCAGGCGAAATTCTCGATGGGGACGGTGCTGGGCCTGATCGCGCAGTTCCGCAGCGCCGGCCTGAACGAATTCGACGAGGCCTACGCCGACCCGCGCATCGTGGCCTTGCGCGACAAGGTGACGATGGCGCTCGACGACGAGGTGGACGGCGCCTACCCGGCGCGCTGGATCGGCAAGGTGACGGTGACGACCACCGACGCTCGGGTGCTGAAGGCGCGGGTCGACGAACCGAAGGGCGACCCGGGCAATACCCTGAGCCGGCGCGAGCTGGAAGACAAGGCGCTGCGGCTGGCGCGCTTCGGCGCCGCCGCGACTGACGACGAGATGCGCGCCGTGTTCGAGCGCATCTGGCACATCGGCCGCACGCCGGTCGTCGGCCACTTCCTCGCGCCCGGGGAGACGCGATGAACCCGCCAGCCCCGTTGCCCCGGTCTTACCTGTTCGTGCCCGGCAACCGCCCGGAGCGCTTCGACAAGGCGTGCGCGGCCGGCGCCGACGCCGTGATCGTCGACCTCGAGGACGCGGTGCCGTTCGCCGACAAGGCGGCTGCGCGCGAGGCCGTCGCCGCCTGGCTGTCGGCGGAGAAGCCGGTGCTGGTGCGCATCAACGGCGCCGACACCGACTGGTTCGGCGCCGACCTGGCCCTGTGCCGCATGCCCGGCGTGGCCGGCGTGGTGCTGCCGAAGGCCGAGCAGGCCGGCGACATCGCGCGCCTGCGCGCGGCCGGGGCCACGGCGGTGCTGCCGCTGATCGAAAGCGCGGCCGGGATCGACCATCTGCGCGCGATCTCCGCGGCGCGCGGCGTGCAGCGCCTGATGTTCGGCTCGATCGATTTCCAGCTCGACCTGGGCATCCCGGGCGAACGCGAAGAGCTGCTGTTCTTCCGTTCGCAACTGGTGCTGGCTTCGCGCCTGGCCGGGCTCGCGGCGCCGGTCGATGGCGTCAGCACGGCGCTCGACGACGCCGAGCGGCTGGCCGACGACGCGCGGCATGCGCGCCAGATGGGGTTCGGCGCCAAGCTGTGCATCCATCCGAAGCAGGTGGACGCCGTGAACCGCTGCTTCACGCCCGGCGCGCACGAGCTGGCGTGGGCCGGGCGGGTGCTGGAGGCGGCGGCGCGCGCCGACGGCGCCGCGGTGGCCCTGGACGGCAAGATGATCGACCGGCCCGTGATCCTGCGCGCGCAAGCCATCGTCGACGCCCATGCGCTGCGCGCGGGGGTGGCGGACCCCGTCAGCTCACGATGAATTCGTAACCGGCCTGCAGCGAACCGACGACCTTGACCTGGTTTTCGGGGCTTTCGCTGAAGCCCACCAGCATGTCGGCCACGGTGATCGTCTTGCTGTCCAGCGCCTGCTTCCAGTAGGCGAATCCTGCGGCGTCGGGCGCACGGTCGAGCACATTCGCATAGAGCAGGGTGACGATGTCGGCATTGGTCGCCGCCGCGCCGGCCAGCTTGCCGAACTCGGCCGAGTGGACGAAGGCGTCCGCGACCGCGTGCAGGCTCGTCCCGTCACCCATCCGGCCGATCCAGTAGCCGAGTCCAGCCTTGTCCGGCGTGCGGTCGAAGGCCGCCTGGTACAGGCGATAGGCCTCGGCCGGAAAGCCCATGGTCTCGTAAGAAATATAGTCGCCGCCCTCGAACGACAGCCGCTCGACGTTGCGCAGCGTGTCGGTCCCATCGAGGCCCAGCAGGTCGGTGACCGTGATGGCGCCGTTCTTCACGCTCACCGTGTATTCCTCGCGATAGCCCTCGAGCACGAAGGTGTCGATGCCGGCGCCGCCGTCGACGATGTCGTCCGAGCGCGTGCCGTACAGCATGTCGTGGCCGGCGCCGCCGACGATGGTATTGGTGATCGGATAGACCGGCGCCCGGTCCTCGTAGACGTTCACGCTGGCGTAGGTGTCGTAGTAGTCCTGGCTCCAGGCGGCGTCGATGTAGTACCAGCCGGTATAGGGGGCGACGAAGGAGGCGTAGTCATAGCCGTAGGCGCCGCTGCCGTCGTCGCTGGCGATTTCCTTGCCCAGGTCGTCGAACACGCGCAGGACGACCGGGTCGAAGTAACTGCCGCTCTGCACCGTGTAAGCCATGCCCCTGGTGCCGTGGAAGACGAAGATATCGTCCTGGCCGGCATACGGGTCATGGGTGCCGAAGTGGGCGGTGCGCCCATAGTGCTGGCCGAGCTGCGGGTCGTGCACCGGCCGCAGCTCGAGGCGCCAGGCCCAGTCCATCTCGGACGGCGTCAGGGTGTACTGGTGATCCTGGGAATAGTTCGACATGACGGACCTCGCGCGATATGAGGTCTTCATTGTATGGCTGGGCTATTCCGGTAATGTGTGCAAATGGTGTCGCTTTGTAACGGCGGCGCCTCAATTGCAAGCATGTCTTTCAACGTATGCATGCGAAGGCGCCGCCCCTGTCGTCACACCGTGCTGGCGGCTTCGACGCCCGACTCGGCCCAGGCATGCATCGCACGGCGCAGCAGCCGGCGCTCGCGGTGGTCGATCACGCTGTCGGCGCGCACGATCTCGAGCATGCCTTTCAGGACCGTGGCGCGCAGCAGCTCGTCCTGCACCTCGTCGAGCAGGCGGTCGATCGTCTCGGGTGCGATCTCGACCATGCCGCCCTCGCGGTCGGCGCTGGTCGCCAGCAGGTCCTGGGTCAGCTCGCCCGCCGTGTCGTCGAAGGTGTCTTCGCTCACCCGCAACGCCCCGAGCACGCCGCTGCGGTGCAGGCTCTTGAGCTCCTGCGGCGCGATGCGGCCGTCGACGATCATGGCCAGCGCCAGCAGGCGGCACATGGCTTTCGGGCTGTTGGTGGGGTAACTTCTCATTGTATTCCTCGCTTCACAAGAACTGGGAGTCATCAATATACGGCGCTGCAAAACGAAAGTAAAATCGAATAATCTTTCAAAATCATTCTGTTTTTTGGTGGTGTTGCATGATCAATTACAAGCACCTGCAGTATTTTCATGCCGTCGCGACGGCGGGCAGCGTCGCGCGCGCCGCGGAGCAATTGCACGTGTCTCCACAGGCGATCAGTACCCAGTTGCAGGTGCTGGAAGACCAGCTTGGCGAGGAATTGCTGCGCAAGAAGGGACGTGGGTTGGCGCTGACCGAGGCCGGCAAGACGGTGCTGCGCTATGCCGACCAGATCTTCAGCCTCGGCAATGAACTGGAACAGGCGGTGCGGCGCGGCGTGTTCACGGAGACCGAAACCCTGCGCGTCGGCCTGTGCGACGTGATCGCCAAGACGATGGCCTTTCGCCTGCTGCAGCCGGCGCGCGACGCCGGCCTGGCCATGCACCTGGTGTGCAGGGAAGGGCGCTTCGCCGACCTGATGGAAGACCTGAGCGCGCACCGGCTCGACCTCCTGATCTCGGACCAGGGCCTGCCGCCCGGCGGCGCGGTGCGCGGCCACAGCCACCTGCTGGGTTCGAGCACGGTGACGGTGGTCGCCCATCCCGAGGTCTGCCGGCGCTGGGCCGGGCCCTTCCCGCAACGCCTGAAGGACGCGCCGTTCCTGATGCCGGGCGAGGACGCGGCCCTGCACAGCCAGCTCAGGGCCTGGCTCGAGGCGCATGGATTGCGGCCGATCGTGGTGGGCGAATTCGACGACGGCGCCTTGCTCGGTTCCTTCGCCGGCGCGGGCGCCGGCTTCATGGTGGCGCCGACCGTGCTGGCGGACGCGCTGTGCGCGCAGTATGGACTGGAGCAGGTGGGCGTGATCGATTCGATCGTCGAGCAGATCTATGCGGTGACGGTCGAGCGGCGCGTGCACCATCCGGCGTTGCGGCGGATACTGGAGCGGGCCGCGAGCGCCTTCGGCGAACGAGCTGCCTAGAACGGCGGCGCGGCGTCGTCAGGCGGCGCTAGGTCGAGGTCGATCGTCTGTTCGAGCATGCCGGCCAGGTCGAGTTCGGGCAGCAGCTGACGCGTATCGAATGCCGCATACGCCCGCGACGGCTTTTCGCGCGGCGCCGCCAGCATGATCGGCAGGCGCGGGAACCAGGGCCCGAGCCGCGCCAGCAGCGCGTCCCCGACGCCGGGCCGCAGGCAGTCGGGGTCGGCGAAGACGAGCGCGATGCGGACGCCGCGCACGGTGACGATGCCGCCCGTGAGTCTCAAATGCGGTCGCTTTCCTTGCGCACCACGCGCCCGATGACGATGCATTCGCCGCCCTGGCACAGCTTGCGGTGGTACTTGCGCCCGTCGACGTTGTCGGAGGTGAGCCACCACTGGCCGGCATCGCGCGCCAGGCGCTTGACCACGGCTTCGCCCTCGTAGTTGAAGGCGTACACGGCGCCGTCGACCAGCTTGGTATCGAGCGTGTTGATGACCACGATGTCGCCCGCGTACAGCGAGGGCTCCATGCTCTCGCCCTTGACGTAGATGGCGATCAGGTGCGACGGGTTGTACTGGTTGCGCTCGATCCAGGTGCGGCGCATGCCGAGCGTGCCGCCGTCGCGCCGTTCGGGCTCGGTCTGGTAGCCGGTGATGCCGGCCGACAGCCGCAGCTTGACCATCGGGATCTGCACGAAGCCGTCGTCGTCGCCTTCGGCCGCCACGACCCGCAGGGCATTGCTCACCCCACCGTGGGGCGGCGCGTCGGTCGCGGGCGCGCCCGACATGGGCGCCAGGATTTCCGGCGGCAGGCTGCGGCCGGTGACCCGCGAAATGGCGAGCAGCTGCTTCAGGTTCGGGCTGTGCTTTTCGTTTTCCCAGTGCGAGATATTGGCCTTGGTGTTGCCGCGCTCGGTGCCGAGTTCGAGCGCCAGCCGCGCGCCGAGCGCCGTGCCGGACAGGCCGGCGGCGGTGCGCGCTTCCCTCACCCAGCCTGCAATCATCGTTTGGAGATCCATATCGCCATGGTATAGGAAAACTATACGCAAGAGTATAGTTTTTATTTACTGATGTGGTATAGTTTTCCTAAACTTTCATTCACCGCGTTGACGTGGCTCAGGGACGATCACGGTTCCCATGCGCCGCTTCAGGGCGAAGCACGGGGGACACGATGATCATTGATACTTACCTGCGCCTTCTCGGCGCCGCCCAGGCCACGCCGCTGACGCTGGCGGACCTGGGCATCCTGGTCGGGATCCTGACCGGCTTGCTGGGGGCGCTCGTCAACCTGGTGTACACCTGGCGCAAGGACCGCCGCGAGCAGCGCGAAAGCGACGCCGCGTGGGCCCGGCGGCGCCAGGAAAAGTGAAGGCGCGACAGCCGCGGCCCGGGCATGGTCGCTGTAGAATAGCGGGCCGCACTGACATCGATTCCGGAGCACGTTCGTTCATGGTTTTCCTCACCGTCCCCTATGCCGAAAAGGACGCCGCCAAGGCGCTCGGCGCCCGTTGGAACCCGACCCGCAAACGCTGGTACGTGCCGGACGGCGTGGCCACCGAGCCGTTCGCCAAGTGGCTCGACGGCGCGCCCGGCGGCCAGGCCCCGTCCGCGAAGCCGGGCCGGGTCGACAGCTACCAGGGCAAGACCGTGGTCGGCCTGCACTACATCGAACTGGCGCACGACTGCGATCCGATGCAGGCCTGCCCCAGCTGCACGGAGCAGCTGGCCGGCACGCCCTGGGCCCAGGCGCAAGCCGGGCTGCGGGCGCTGGTCGGCGCGCTGCCTGGCACATCGAGCAAGTGAGCGGCGCCGCCCGGGCCTTCGTGTTAGCTTGAAGGCAGGCGGACCGGCTGGTTCGCAGCCACCCGGAGATCCTTCATGCGCTTGCCCCGCCCGCTGTTCACCACCATCTTCCTGACCGCACTGTGCGGCCTCGCCGCCGGCGCCCAGGCCCAGGCGCCGGACACCCGACAGCAGGGGCAGGTATCGACGCTGGAGCTTGCGGCAGGCGAGGGCGCGATCGACGCGGCGCAGGGCAGCGTGCAGTTCATCGGCACGGCGACCGTGCTGATCCGCTACCAGGGTTTCACCATCCTGACCGACCCCAATTTTTTGCACAAGGGCGACCACGTGCACTTGGGCTATGGCTTGACCTCTGAACGGAAGACGAATCCGGCGATCGCTTTCGACGATCTCCCACCCATTGACCTGGTGGTGCTGTCGCATTTTCACGGCGACCACTTCGACCAGCTGGTGCAGAAACGCCTGAATCGCGCGGTGCCCATCGTCAGCACCCGCCAGGCCGCGGCCAGTCTCCAGAAACTGGGATTCACCCGCGTGACCGGACTGAGTCCCTGGGACCGGCTGGACGTCTCGAAAGGCGAGGCGCGCCTGCGGGTGACGGCTACGCCCGGCCGCCACGGACCGGCCGGCGTGGCCGCGCTGCTGCCCAAGGTGATGGGCTCGGTGCTCGACTTCGGGGCCGATCCGGCGGCGCCGGACTACCGCATGTACATCAGTGGCGATACGCTGGTGATCGACGACATCAAGACCGTGCCGGAACGCTTTCCCGGCATCGACCTGGCCTTGCTGCACCTGGGCGGCACGCGTATCCTGGGCGTCGTCAAGGTCACCATGGACGGCAAGGACGGCGTGCGCATGATGCAGGTGGTGCGCCCCAAAAAGACCATCCCGATCCACTATAACGACTATGACGTCTTCAAGTCGCCGCTCGAGGACTTCGCGCGCGAGGTGAAGGCCGCGGGACTCGAACAGGAAGTGGTGTACCTGGCACACGGCGAAACGTATACGTTCACCAGGGCGAAGCGCTGAGCATGCGCATTTTCGCCACAGGGCGGATTTGAATCGTGCGCGTCTCGCGTTACTGCTGAGTAAACGCTAAGATGCCAGCTTGACAATGTTGCTCAAGCGATGACATGACCAAAGCGACCGCTGGCAGGCGCGGATACGACCAGGCACGCAGTGACCGGCGCCTGGGCGTGGGCATTGTCATGTCGGTCGTGCTGCACGGCCTGTTGTTGTCGCTGCAGTTCGGTGTTCCCGGCCTCGACTTTGGCGGCGGGGGACCGATCAACGTCACCCTGGCGCCTTCCCCGGCAGCGCCGCCGGCGACCGCGCCGATTCCCCCATTGCCTGAAACGCCGGCGCCGCTTGCGCCACCCACGACGCCTGCGCCACCGCCGGCCCCGGCGCCGGCGCGCGGCCTGCGTCTGGTCGACCCACCGCCGCCGCCGCCGCCGCCGATCGTCCAGGCCGAGGCGCGTCCACCGGCCCAGGCCCGGCGGCCGAAGCGTTCCAAGCCGCCCGCGCCGAAGCGCAGGCTGCGCGAGGTGCCGCCTCCGGTGATCGTGGCCGCCCCGGATCCGGAATCGGAATTCACCGTTCCCGTGCCCTTGCCGGACGTCGTCCCTGAACCGGCGCTCGATGCGCCGGCGCTGGCCGACGCGGTCGTACAAGAAGCGCCGGCGGAACCGGCCGACTTGCCCGACCCGGGTCCGGATCTCGTTGCGCAGGAGGCCGAGGAAGAACGCCGGCGCCTGTCGGCAGAGCAGCAGGAGCTGGAACGGCTGGCCCAGGCCGAGCGTGACGCCGCCGAGCGCCTGGCGCAGGAAAGGGTCGAACAGGAGCGGCTGGAACAGGAGCGGCGCGAGCAGGAACGCCGTGTGGCCGACGACGAAGCCCGGATCGCGCAACTGCGCGAGACCGAGCGTTTGCAGGCCCGGGAACAGGCCGCGCGCGAGCAGGCCGAGCAGCGGCTGGCGCAGCAGGCCGCCGAGCAGGCGCTGCAAGAGCGGATGCAAGAACAGGCGCTGGCGCGCCAGCGCGCCGAAGAAGACGCGCTGCGCCAGGCGCAGATACAGCAACAGGAGCAGGAGCGCGCACGCCAGTTGGCGCAACAGCAGGCGGAGCAGCAAGCGCAACAGCAAGCGCAACAGCAAGCGGAGCAGCGGGCGCGCGCCGAGGCCGAACGCCTGGCCCGCCAGCAGGCGGAAGACGCGGCGCGCCAGGCGGCGGCGCAGCGGATGCAGGCACAGGCGCCCGCTCCCGGCGCGGGCGCGGCGGCCATGGAATCGATGCCCGTCGGGCCGGGGCAGGGCGCGGGGCGTGGCGCCGGCAGCGGCGGCGGCAGCCAGCCCGGCGCCGGATCGCTGGCCGGCTTGCCCGGCAATCGCGCGCGTGAGCTGCTGCGCGGCGTGACCATCCCCAACGTGAATGCGCCCGCCACGCCGGCCGAGCGCGCCATGGGCGGGCGCCGGGTGCTGGCCGACGGCGGCGAGCGTGACGCGCCGCTGCGCCTCTATGTCGACAGCGTGCGCCAGAAGCTGGAGCGCAACGCGGTGCTGGGAGGCGCGCGCCTGTCGCTGCACGACGTGCGCATCGACCCCCTGGTCAGCGTGTCGCTGCGCAGCGACGGCAGCATCGACGACGTCACCATCATCCGCTCGAGCGGGCGGGCCGACATGGACGACGCGGTGCGCCGCTTCGTGCGCCTGAATGCCCGCTATTCCGCGTTTCCGCCGAATGTCGCCGCACAATTCGACATCATCGAGATCCGCCGCATCTGGCGCTTCGCCGATGGGCTCAAGCTGATCGAAGAGATGCGCTGAACCCTGTGCGAAGCCCGCCACGCAGTTGCCCATCGCACCCGACCTGACGCCGCCGTTCGCCATTTGATGCGCTGCAAAGCCAAGCCCGATGGACGCCGTACTCTGAACTGAATCGTTCACCTACTGCGACTATTTTTGATAGGCAACAATCATGGCTTGGCTTCGTTCAGTTGCAATAAGGGATTTGTTGCGGGTTCTACGGTGTGGACCGCAGTCGCCTCGCGCGCCGGTATCCGCGTTCACTATCGCGCTGCTGCTTGCGCTATGTCTTGCCCTGTCGGCCTGTGCGACCGGGATCGGGTTCGGCGACGCGGCGCGCTCCGGCGGTCCCGGCA
This sequence comes from Massilia timonae, assembly GCF_001866515.1. NCBI lineage: Bacteria > Pseudomonadati > Pseudomonadota > Betaproteobacteria > Burkholderiales > Oxalobacteraceae > Massilia > Massilia timonae. The sequence continues at coordinate 5,380,554 of NZ_JRYB01000001.1, read as the reverse complement.
ATGCGTCGGCGCCCACCACCGAGCTGATCACCGAAACCCTGATCGAGCAAGAGCGCGCGGCGCAGGCCAGCGTCGCCCGGCAAGACCTCACACCGCTGTTCGTGTCCCGGCCGCCGCCTTACACCATCGGGCGCGGCGACATCCTGTCGATCGTGGTCTGGGACCACCCCGAGCTGGCCGCCGGCGGCATGACCATGGCCACCTCGGCGGCCGACAGCGGCGTCGTCCAGCCGAACGCGACGCCGCCCGGCTTCGTCGTCGACCACCAGGGGCGCATCCAGTTCCCCCTGATCGGCCTGCTCAGCATCGACGGCAAGACCGAGGAAGAAGCGCGCGCCCTGCTCACCGGCAAGCTCGCGCGCTATATCGCCAATCCGAACGTCACCCTGCGCGTGCAGGCCTACCGCAGCCGCCGCGTGTACGTCGACGGCGAGGTGCGCACGCCCGGCCTGCAGGCGATCGACGACATCCCGATGACGCTGGTCGAGGCGCTGAACCGCGCCGGCGGCATGCAGCCGGCGGCCGACCAGAGCCGCATCGTGATCGAGCGTGGCGACGACCGCTACCACGTCAACCTGCGCGAACTGGTGCAGAAGGGCGTCAATCCGGGCGCCATCCTGCTGGCCCATGGCGACGTCGTGCGCGTGCATTCGCGCGAGGAGAGCAAGGTGTTCGTGTCGGGCGAGGTGATCTCGCCGAAGGCGCTCACCATGCACGACGGCCGGCTCACGCTCAACGAAGCGCTGGGCGAGACCGGCGGCATCAGCCCCCTGAGCGGCGATGCGCGCCAGGTGTACGTGGTGCGCAAGGCGCCAGACCGCACGCGCGTGTTCCGGCTCGACGCGCGCGACTCCGGCGCGCTGGCGATGGCCGAGACCTTCGAGCTGCGGCCCAAGGACGTCGTCTACGTCGCCGCCTCGCCGCTGGCGAACTGGAATCGCCACCTGAGCCTGCTGTTCCCTGGCGCGTTGACGAATGCCGTCGGCGTCACGAATCGTCCCTGAGCAGCTGCCACCGCTGTCCCGAGGAGTCTCGCCATGACCAGCCCGCATGAGGCGCATTCGCTGAAACAGGTCTCGCACAGCCCGCCGGTGCTGTCGGTGCCGTTCGACCCACGCCCGCCCGAACCGTTACCAGAAGAATCCACGGTCGACCTGAAAGGCTATCTCAACACCCTGTAGCCGAGGCCGATGATGCCGATCACGGCATGGCGGTCGCGCAGCCGGGCCAGCAGCTGTTCCAGGTGGATTGATTGGTTCTCGTCTCGCATGGGTTTCCTCGACAGTGACGGTATGACAGCGGGTATGACAGCGGATAGGACGGCAACGATGGCGGCGGCGTGGATTGGCGGCGCTGGCCGGCCCTAGATGCGGAACGGCACGAACCTGCGGATCAGGCCGGCAGGCGCGGGCTCTTCGGCGGGAGCCTGCGGCAACGGCGCCGGCGTCGATGGCAGGTATTCGGACACGATGGCCTTGACCATCGACTCGATGGGGCCGCGCTCGTGGGTCTCGCAGGCCATCATGAGACAGGTGATGCAGGTCTCGAGCACATTGGGCCGCAGCGCGCTTTCTTTCATGCGCATGATGCGCGGGTGCTCGCTCGGGAAGACGGTGCCGTCGGTGAGCAGTTCTTCGTGCAGTTTTTCGCCCGGGAACAGGCCGATGAACTGGATCTCGATGTCGCCGCGCGGCTGCTGGGGCGTGCGCTCGGTGAGGCCGTGCATGGCGATCATGGTGCGCGCCAGGTCGAGGATGCGCACCGGTTCGCCCATGTCGAGCACGAACACGTCGCCGCCCTTGGCCATGGCGCCGGCCTGGATCACCAGCTGGGCCGCCTCGGGGATGAGCATGAAGTAGCGCGACACCTCGGGATGGGTGATCGTCACCGGCCCGCCGCGCGTGATCTGGCGCTGGAACAGGGGAATCACCGACCCCGAGGAGCCCAGCACATTGCCGAAGCGGACCATGCAGAAGGTCGTGCCCGTCCGGTTGCCTGTCGCATGGGCCGGGCCATTGGCGGCGCCAGTGCCTGCGCCGTCGCCAGGTGCGTATCCACCGGCGGCGCGGGCGGCGGCGGCCTGGAAGATCAGCTCGGCGATGCGCTTGCTGGCGCCCATGATATTGGTCGGCCGCACCGCCTTGTCGCTGGAGATCAGCACGCAGGTCTGGACGCCGTGGTGCGCCGCGCCGGCGGCGATGATCTGGGCCCCCAGCACATTGTTGCGCAGCCCTTCGACGATATTGGTCTCGACCAGGGGCACGTGCTTGTAGGCGGCGGCATGGTAGATGGTGTCGATGCCGCCGGCGGCCAGCACGCGCTCGACCAGGTCGGCATTGCAGACCGAGCCCAGGTGGGCGTGGATGGGCAGGTCGGGAAAGCGCGCCGCCAGCTCTTGCCGGATGGTGTACAGCGCGTATTCGGAATGGTCGATCAGGTGCAGGCGCGCCGGGCTCAGGGTGACGATCTGGCGACACAGCTCGCTGCCGATGGAACCGCCGGCGCCCGTCACCAGCACCCCCTTGCCGCGCACGCAGCGCGCGAACAGGTCGAGCCGCGGCGGAACCGGCGGCCGGCCGAGCAGGTCTTCGAACTTGATTTCGCGGATGGCGTCGCGCAGGACCGACTTGTCGCTGGCCTTGTCGTCGGCCAGGTCGACCAGCCGGGTAAGGATCTTGGTGGGCACGCCGGCCTGGCCCAGGCGTTGCATCAACTCGCGCAGGCGCTCGGGCGCGGCGGCGGGAAGGGCGATGACGATGGTGCGGATGCCGAGCGCGGCGCCGAGCTCGACCAGTCGTGAAGTATGAAACACGCGCAGGCCGGCCACGGTGCGCTCGTTCAGCGCGTGCTTGTCGTCGAAGAAGCACAGGGGGCGGTATTCGTCGCCGTCGCGCATGGTCTGGGCCAGCCGGGCGCCGGCCTCGCCGGCGCCGTAGATGGCGACAGCCAGCGCCTTGCCGGCGCAGGGACCGCGCTTGCTGCGCAGCAGCTTGCGCACACCGATACGCGACATGACGACATAAGAAAAAGCGATGAACCAATATATTGCCAGCGCGCTGCGCGGAAATCTCGCCTCATTGAGGAATACCAAAGTGAGATAGGCGCATAATACGGCAATGCCCAATGCCAGGCCGGTGAGGGTGAGCAGGCGATGGTCGATAAAGCGGATGACGGCCCGGTATAAATCGGATAGCCAGAAAGCCGCTATCGTCAGCACCGCCACCAGTAAATAAGAGCCGGGGCTAAATTGTTTTGCAAGCTGTAAATCGCCACCGCGCAATATCATTGCGATTAAAAAACACACGGGAAGCGCGACCAGGTCGACCGCGATGGCCAGGGCGGCCTTCGCAGTGCGATGCATGGAGACGATTCTTGCGCAAAACTGGTGAGACAGGGTGTGGCGTTGAATTGACATGGCAATCGGCTTCTCGCTGAAAGAGAACGACATGCTGCTGCAATCAAAATAGTGGTTTACTGCACGACCAGTCGTTTTGAATAACGTGCTGTGTTGAATGGGGCTTTGCCGATTGGTTTTGTGTATATAAGCTTATTATCTGTCTGCGATTGAATGGTAGGCTTGAGGTCACTCAACAGCGGTCAGGGATATAATGCGTGAACAGAGAAGTTGAGGCCGAGAAGTGAATATAAGAAATGGCCTTGAATAATAATTTCCAGCGACTATTTATTTAATCTGGCGTATTCAGGCAAGGGCGGGATCGGCGAAGGCCGACGGGAATGGCGGAAACAACAAAGCGTCCCGACCCGGCAGGCCGGAACGCTGGCGACGCTGTCAGGTCGGGCCTCAGGCCGCGGGACGCCCCGGACGCGGCTGCGGCGCCATCGGCGGCGCCGTGATCCGTTCGTTCAGGCGCAGGAACTTGAAGCCGGCCAGCGCCTGGCCGCGCTTGCCCGCGCGCGCATTGCGTTCCTGGCGTTCGAGCGTGCGCCCGATATACGATGCGAACGTTTCCTCGCGCACCTGCGGTTCGGACGAATGCAGGAAGTGGCGCTCGCCGTTCGGTCCCAGCACCACCAGGCCCACGTGCGAGGCCCAGTACTCGCCGTCGCGGGTCGAGATCACGTTCACGAAATCGCCTTCCTGCAACTGGCTGGCGATGGCCGCCACCTGTTCCTTCGGCACGTAGGCCTGGCGGCTGGTCTCGACCGGGATGTCGCGCACCGTGTTGTGGCGGGTGGCCAGGAAGCGCGCGCGGTCGACCTTCATGTCGTACCACGGGCCGCCCGCTCCGGCCAGCTCGCCGCTGACATCGGTCACCAGCCACCCGTTGGCCACGTTCCAGTCCATCTCGGTGTAGTGGTTGCGCGTGGCCACGCCGATCACGCCGTCGCGGTAACGGATCCGCTGCAGCATCCAGAAGAACTCTTCCCACGAGCCGGACAAGGCCATCGCATAGGTGTGCTCGGCGAACACCACGCAATCGCTTTGCGCCAGGCTGTACAGAGGCAGGCTGTCGTGGATCTCGTAGGGGAATTCCCCCAGCAGGTGCAGCGAGTAGGGCTGGCCGATGTTCTGGCGGCCGATCGCGGCGATGCGCTTGCGCAGGTCCGGCTCGGCGCCCTGCATGTGGGCGATGTACTGGCCGGCCTCGAACGGCGTCATCTGGTAGACCTGCTTTTGCAGCAGCGCCGCCAGGGGCGTGGGCGGCGGCGGCGCGCCCGGGATGGGTTTGGTGGCGGGTGCGGTCGCGCACCCGGTCAGGACGGCGCTGGCAAGCAGCAGGCAGGCAAGGCGCATGGCGTTCATCAATGTGGGGGAAAAACGTCAAGCTAATCTGGTGCGCCCGGCTTGGGTAATGAAATTTCTTCGCCCAGCCATAACCCCGGGAAGGGCGCCATTTATGTACATTCCTTCAAGTTATATAGAAGCGAACACAAGTGATTATTCACCGGTGAAATGAACATGAATACTCCGAGCATGGCAGCCTTCAGCCTGCCTTAAGTAATAACGATAGCACTATTCCCAGGAGAGAGAGCATGTTCAAGCAGAAGCCGCTCGCAGCGGCCGTATCGATGGCAGTCTGGAGCCTCGCAGCCCTGCCGGCCATGGCCCAGGAAGCCGCAGCGCCGGTGCCGATGCAGACCGTGGAAGTGACGGGCATCCGTGCCTCGCTGGCCAAGTCCCTGTCGGTCAAGCGGGACGCTTCGGCCAACGTCGAGGTGATCACGGCCGAAGACGTGGGCAAGATGCCGGACAAGAACCTGGCGGACTCCCTGCAGCGCCTGGCGGGCGTGGCGGTGCGCACCGACTACGACGAAGCGGAAAAGGTGTCGATGCGCGGCACCAATCCGGACATGTCGCTGATCATCTTCAATGGCCATGCGGTCAGCAGCGCCGACTGGTACGTCGCCGACCAGGCCTCGAGCTCGCGTTCGACCAGCCTGTCGCTGATGCCGTCGCACGTGCTGCAGCAGGCGGTCGTGTACAAGACCTCGCAGGCGAACATCGTCGACGGCGGCCTGGCCGGCACCATCAATGTCAGCACCCGCAAGCCGCTGGCGCAGAAAGAGCGCTTCTCGGGCGTGGTCAGCGTCGGCGCCAGCTACGCCGACCTGCCGGGCCGCTACGCGCCGGACATGAACGGTTCGGTCACCTGGAAGAACGAGGCGGGCACCTTCGGCGTGCTGGCCGCGCTGTTCGCGGAAAAACGCCATGTGCGGCGCGACTCGGTGTCGCGCTTCGCCTACGGCACCAACAGCGGCTGGGACGTGATCAACACCAGCACCATGAAGGGCATCACCGACGAATCGCTGGCCGGCACCGGCTATACCGCGGCGGACCTGAACGGCGTGCGCCTCCCGGGTTCGATGAGCTCGGAATTCGTGGAAGGCGTGCGTGACCGCAAGGGCGGCATGCTGTCGCTGCAGTTCAAGCCGAACCGCGACCTCGACGTCACCATGACCGGTTTCCACTCCGCGATGGAGGCCAACAACCACGGCCGCCTGACGTCGAGCGCCATCTACTCCATGCTGCTCGGTAAGAACGCGCCGCTGGGCGGCACCACCGCCGCCGCCGTCAACACCAGCCACAACGGCCAGCAGGTCTTCGCCCAGATCCGCAACCCGGTCATCGTCGACGAAACCACCGTCTACGGCCACCCGCTGAAGGTGCTGAAGGCCGCCGACATCGTCTTCGCCGACGGCACCAGCCCCCAGTACGTGGGCAACTCGGAGGGCTTCTACCGCGACGGCGCCAAGGCCGAGAGCTCCTTCCTCGACCTCGACGCGAAGTACCGCGTCAACGACGACCTCACCGTCAAGACCCTGCTGTCGACCACCCGCGGCGTCGGCCAGACCCGGCTCGACCAGGGCCTGACCCTGGCGCGCTACGGCACCGGCATCTCGTACGCGCTGGGCGACCTGCACGACGCGCCGTTCGTGCAGTACCATAACGCCGGCAGCAACCAGCCCGGCCTGAACGCGGACGGCAGCGGCTACACCATCGTCGACCGCGCCGCGTCGGGCGTCAAGACCGTCGACAAGGAGTGGAGCGCGCAGTTCGACGCCGAATACCGCGTCGACCGCGGTTTCCTGCAGTCGCTGGCAAGCGGCGTGCGCTTCGCCGATCACAAGCGCACCAGCGGCCGCCGCGGCCCCGCCTTCCGCAACGGCATCACGCTCGACCCGGTCACCGGCCGCGTGATCTCCAACACGCCGACGCCGCTCACCGGCTGGCAGGCATTCCCGGGCGACTTCGGCAAGGACCTCGACGGCCCGGCCGGCTGGGACAACACCGGCTTCACCTACACCCCGGAAGGCATCAAGGACTACATCGCCAGCAATACCAAGGTCACCAGCGACGCCTGGGAACGCCGCGTGAACTCCGAGATCGACATGCAGGAGCGCCAGAGCGCGGCCTACGTGATGGCCAACCTGGAAGGCGAGCGCTGGTCGGGCGACGTCGGCGTGCGCTTCACCCGCACCGAGGTCAAGGCGAACATCGCCACCCCGATCCCGTCCGGCGCCTGCCAGCGCGTGGAGCCGGGCCAGCCGGCGATCACCTGCGCCGCCTATCCGGGCGCGATCACCGATGCCGGCGACGCCACCGCCTACTTCGACGGCGTGCCGTTCAATCCGAATGCCGGCATCCTGTACTACAAGACGCCGACCAAGCGCACCTTCGACAACTGGCTGCCGAGCATGAACCTGCGCTACGACATGGGCAACGACATGCTGGCGCGCTTCGGCGTCAGCCGCACCATCGGCCGCCAGAACTACAACCTGCTGGGCAGCGGCTTCGGCACGCCGGGCTGCGACGCCAACGGCTGCCGCGTGACCGGTCCGAACCCGGACATGGAACCGCAAACCTCGGACAACGTCGACCTGTCGTGGTCGTGGTATTTCGCGCCGCGTTCGATCGTGGCGGTGAGCGTGTTCCACTCGTCGATCGACGGCTATCCGAAGACCGGCGCGGTCGGCAGCGCCACCGTCGACCTGCTCGATCCGCGCGACCAGACCGTGAAGACCTTCTTCATCAACACGGCCTCGCAGCAGGGCGCCAAGATCAACGGCATCGAGCTGCAGTACGAGCAGCCGTTCGGCAAGACCAATTTCGGCTTCACCTCCAACGTCAGCCGCGCCAAGACCAAGGTCGACGACGGCCGTCCTATGGTGGGCGCATCCGAATGGACCGGCAACGTCGGCCTGTACTACGAAGACGACAAGCTGTCGACGCGCCTGGTGGCGAACTACCGTGGCGAGTACGTGAACAGCACCACCGCGCCGTCGCCGACCGCCAACAGCCAGGGTCTCTCGGTGATCAACGGCATCGCGATGCCGACCGCGCCGACCTATGCCGACGCGGTGACCACGCTGGCGTTCTCCGCCAACTACTACTTCACCAAGAACCTGGAACTCGCGTTCAGCGCGACCAACCTGACCAATGCCAAGCGCGCCCAGTATCGCTACAGCGAAGAAGAGCAGCAGAAGCTGGATGTCAGCGGTCGCCAGTACTACCTGAACCTGCGCTACAAGTTCTGATCGGGCAGGGCACGGTAAAAGGGAAGCTTCGGCTTCCCTTTTTTTTTCGTGCGTGACGGTCCCGCCGCGCGCATGACACCTGGCCTGCTCGGCCGTATTGACGCGCACAGTGTGCGTCACCTAACGGTGCAATGGCTGCGGTTTCGATAAGATGCACCTGTCTGAGTGAGGAACGCGCGATTCGATTCGCTGCCATCCGAAACCTCAACAGGTTAGCCGGTCGCCTCGAGGATCGGCACCAATTTCAGGGCCGCGCCGCCGCTGGTGCAGGCGCGGCCCGTAACGGAAGCGGAGGTTGCCATGTACGATGTCAAGCATCCACCCAAGCACCTGGTGCGCGCCTATCTCGAACGTCGCTCGCGCGACCCGAAACCGCCGCCGACCCCGGAAGAAATCCGGCGCCAGCTTGGCTGGGGCATGCTGATGCCGGCCGACCTCAAGTTGGCCACCAACCGCTCCTGAATGTCACTTTTTCCGCGCCGACGTCCCGCGAGGACGCGGCGCCCAGCCCAACCACAGGAGACATCCATGACCAGCAAGATCGGCAGCAAACACATCGCCCAGCACCGCGGCAAGAAAGAACGCCTCGAGATCAAGCGCGCCAACGTGGCGCGCGAAGCGGTACGCCAGGCCGAAGCCCGCGCCAAGTACCGCAACCAGCCGAAAGGCCAGGCCCAGCGCGAGCAGGCGCAGACGGCCGCCTGATCCACGTCGTACGCCTTATTTGGCCCGCCTGCGGCCCGCCCGCGAGGCGGGCTTTTTTACGTCCATCGTCCCCGATCCTCTTCATTCGCCGCCGCGCGCCGCGCGCGCTCGCCATTCGCCGCCTTCCACCCGCCATTCGCCGAATAGCGCTTTCGCGATTGCCTTCCCGCTTGTTATCGTGTATCCAGTTCGATAACGAGAGGAGTGACGCAATGGATACTGAAGACGCCTATCGCTGGCGCAAGCAGGTGCTGTGGGGCCTGCTCCTGATCGTGGTGGGCGCGGTGGTGCTGCTCGACCGCCTGCACTATATCGATGCCCAGGACTACTGGCATTACGCCCCCTTGCTGCTGGTCGTGGTCGGCATCGGCCAGACCATCGGCTACCCGAGCCCGAAGGAGTTCAGCAGCGGCTTGTGGACCGTGTTCACCGGCCTGTGGCTGTTCGCGGTGCTGGAGAACGCCTTCGGCCTGACCTTTCGCAACAGCTGGCCGCTGTTCATCCTGATGTGGGGCGTCAAGCTGGTGCTGGATCCATTCATCGCGCGCCGCTTCGCCAACAACCAGAGGAACCGCCATGAAAAATGATCCGCATGCCAAAGGCGTGACGAGCCAGGTCGTGCTCGGCCTGCTCGTGATCGGGATGGGGTTGCTGTTCCTGCTCGATAACCTGGGCTTCGTCGACATGCACCGCGCGTTTTCGTTCTGGCCGATGTTGTTCGTCATCGTCGGCGCCGTCAAGCTGTGCGACACCCGCACCCAGGGCGGCACGCTGCTCGGGGCCGGGCTGGTCGGCGTGGGCATCCTCCTGATGCTGGACCGGATGGACATCATCGACTTCAGCTGGCGCACCATCTGGCCGCTGGTCCTGATCGGCTTCGGCGCCTTGCTGGTGGCGAAGGCGGTGCGCGGCAAGCGCGCGCTGGAACACGGGATAGCGATGACCGACGGGGCGCCCGCGGGCGCCGGCGAGGTGCTGGACATCACCGCCATCCTGGGCGGCTACGAGCGCCGCGTCACGACCCGGAACTTCCGGGGCGGCGAGATCACCGCGGTGATGGGCGGCTGCGAACTCGATATGCGCGGCGCGTCGATCCAGGGCGAGGCGGTGATCAACGTGTTCGCGTTCTGGGGCGGCGTGACCATCAAGTGCCCGCCCGACTGGGCCGTCGTATTGCACGGCACGCCGATCCTGGGCGGCTTCGAGGAAAAGACCATCGCGCCGCCGGACGACGCCAAGCGGCTGGTCATCCGCGGCTACGCGATCATGGGTGGCGTGGAAATCCGCAACTGATGGGCGGCGGATTCTGGGCGCGGCGCGGCGCCGCGCTGTACCTGGCGGCCTGGCTGATGCTGGGGCTGATGCTGGCCGGGCTGCTGTCCGCCACCGGCGGCGCCGGCCTGGCGCCCAGTCTCCTGTTCGCGCTGCCGCTGGTGCTGGTCTACGCCGCCGTGTGCGGCTTCTCGGCGTATTACCTGTGCCGCGCCTATCCGCTGGCGCGCAAGTCGACGCCGGCGGTGCTGGGCGTGTTCTTCCTCACCGCCGTGTGCGCGGCCCTGCTGTGGTGCGCCGCGGCGTCCGGCTGGGCCGCCTGGTGGCAGTGGCTGGCGCCGGCCGACGACGGCGTGACGATGTCGCGGCCGTTGATGGCGGTGATGTTCGGCGTCGGCGTGCTGCTGTACGGGATGACGGCGTGCGCCCACTACCTGGCGCTGGAGTTCGAGCGCGCGCGCGGCCTCGAGCGGCGCGAGCTCGAACTCAGGCTCCTGGCCCAGGACGCCGAACTGCGCATGCTGCGCACCCAGGTCGATCCGCATTTCCTGTTCAACAGCCTCAATTCGATCAGCGCGCTGACCGCGATCGACGCCGGCGCGGCGCGCGACATGAGCTTGGAGCTGGCGGAGTTTTTCCGCCATACGCTGGGACTGGAGGCGCACCGCAAGGTGACCGTGGCCCAGGAGGTGGCGCTGGTCGGGCGTTTCGTGGCGATCGAGCAGGTGCGCTTCGGACCGCGCCTGGGCGTCGAGCGCCACGTGGACCGGGAGGCCGAGGCTTGCCTGCTGCCGCCGATGATCCTGCAGCCGCTGGTCGAGAACGCGGTCAAGCACGGCATCGGCCAGCTGCTCGATGGGGGTGTGGTGCGGGTGCACGTCGAACGGGCCGGTTCGCGGCTCAGGCTGCGGGTGGAGAACGACGTCGATCCGGATGGCGCCGCTGCGGCCAATGCGGCCGCGGGCGGCGGCGTCGGCCTGGCCAATGTGCGCGCGCGCCTGCTGGCGGAGTATGGGATCGACGCGAGCGTGCATGCGGCGCGCGTCGACGATATTTTCAGGGTGGAGCTGGTGCTGCCCGCCGACACAGGAGAATGAGGGATGCGAACCCTGATCGTGGACGATGAACACCTGGCGCGCGCGCTGCTGCGCGAGTACCTGGCGGCCCATCCCGACGTCGAGATCGTGGGCGAATGCGCCAACGGTTTCGAGGCGGTGAAGGCGATCGCCGAGCACGATCCCGACCTGGTCTTCCTGGACATCCAGATGCCCAAGCTGGACGGCTTCGAGGTGGTGGAGCTGGCCGGCGCCAGGACGCACTATATCTTCGCCACCGCCTACGACCAGTTCGCATTGCGCGCCTTCGAGGTGCACGCGCTCGACTACCTGCTCAAGCCGTTCTCGCGCGAGCGCCTGGCCGAGGCGCTGGCGCAGGCGCGCCTGCGCGCGCCGCAGCCGGCCCGGGCCGGCATCGCCGCGGCGGTGAAGGATGCGCAGGCACGCCAGCAGCCGCTCGAACGGATCCTGATCCGCGACGGCGCCCGCGTGCATGTGGTCGCCGCCGGCAACGTCGACTACATCGAGGCCCAGGACGACTACGTGCGGATCATGGCGGGCGGGAAGGGCTACCTGAAGCACCAGCGCCTGTCCGAGCTCGAGGCGCAGCTCGACGGCGCCGTGTTCGTGCGCATCCACCGCTCGTTCATCGTCAATGTCTGCGCGGTCGAACGCATCGAGCCGGTCAGCAAGGACAACCATTGCGCGGTGCTCAGGGGCGGCGTCAGGTTGCCGATCAGCCGCAGCGGCTACCAGAAGATACGCGAACGGCTGGCGTGAGGTTCACCGGGACCCGAGCTCCCACCAGGCCGGCATCAGCTTCCTGATGCTGGGCTGGGCAAAGCGGTCGTCGATCAGCCACACCACGCCGCGATCGTGCTCGGTGCGGATCACGCGCCCGGCCGCCTGCACCACCTTCTGGATGCCGGGATACAGATAGGTGTAGTCGTAGCCGGCGCCGAACAGCGCCTGCATCCGTTCGCGCAGCTGCTCGTTGACGGGATTGACCTGGGGCAGGCCGAGGGTGGCGACGAAGGCGCCGATCAGGCGCTCGCCCGGCAGGTCCACGCCTTCGCCGAAGGCGCCGCCCAGCACCGCGAAGCCGACCCCCGCGCCTTTGACGTCGAAGCGGTCGATGAAGCCCTGGCGTTCGTGCTCGCTCATGCGGCGCTCCTGGCGCCAGGCCGGGATGGCCGGATCCAGCCGCTCCAGCGCGTTCGCCACCTTGTCGAGATAGTCGAAGCTGCTGAAGAAGGCCAGGTAGTTGCCGGGACGTTCACGGTACTGGCGCGCGATCAGTTCGGCGATGGGCTGGACCGAGGCGGCGCGCACCTGGTAGCGGGTCGAGATGCCGCGCGCGACGTGGACCTCGAGCTGGCTCGCCCTGAACGGCGAGTCGACCTCGACCCAGGCCGTGTCTTCGGGCATGCCGAGGGTGTCGAGGCAGTAGTGCCAGGGTCCGAGCGTGGCCGAGAACAGCGTGCTCGAATGGGTGGCGGCGAAGCGCGGGCCGAGGAAGGGCGCCGGCACCACGTTGCGGATGCAGATCGTCGAATCGCGCAGGGTTGGGCGGTCGGCATCCCGGCTCAGGTCGCACAGCGAGTGCGGCCCGAACGATTCGGCCAGGCGCACGAATTGCATGGCGTCGAAATAAAAGCGCTGCAGGTCCGGGTCGAGCGGGCCGGGAAAGGCCGCCAGGTGTTCGTTGACGGCGCTGCCCGCTTCCTGCAGCGCGTCGACCAGCTTCGATGGAATCTTCTCGAGCAGCTGGTAGGGCGCCGGCGCCGTCTTGTCGACCGCGGTCCAGGCCCGGCCCACGCGCTCGAGCACCTTCTTGATTGCCGGTGGCGCGCCGGCGCGGGCCAGGCGCAGCAGCTCGCGATCGAGCTCGGTGCTGTACATCGAGCGCGCGCGGCCGACCAGGTTGTGGGCCTCGTCGACCAGCAGGCTGGTTTTCCAGCCGTTGGCGAGCGCCAGCGCGTACAGCATGGCGCTGCCGTCGAAATAATAGTTATAGTCGCCGACGATCATGTCGGCCCAGCGCGCCATCTCGCTGCCCAGGTAATAGGGGCAGACTTCGTGCGCCAGCGCGACCTCGCGCAGCGCCTCGCGGTCCAGCACGGGCACGGCCGCCGCGGCCGCGCGCGCCGCCGGCAGGCGATCGTAGAAGCCGCGCGCCAGCGGACAGGATTCGCCATGACACTCCTTGTCGGGATGCTCGCAGGCCTTGTCGCGCGCGGTGAGTTCGAGCACGCGCAACGGGGCTTTGCTGCCGGCGCACAGGGTCGCGGCGCCGTCCAGCGCCAGGCGCCGGCCGGGGGTCTTCGCGGCCAGGAAGAATACCTTGTCCAGCTTCTCGCGCGGCATGGCCTTGAGCACCGGGAACAGGCTGCCCACAGTCTTGCCGATGCCGGTCGGGGCCTGCGCCAGCAGGCAGCGGCCGCTGGCGTTGGCGCGGTAGATGCTTTCGGCGAGCTGGCGCTGGCCGGGGCGGAAGTCGGCGTGCGGGAACGACAGCGACGTCAATGCGCCGTCGCGCGCCGCCCGGTGCGCCGCTTCGCTGGCGGCCCAACCCGAGAAGCGCTGGCACAGCTCTTCGAAGTGCGCGCGCAGCCAGGCGCTGTCGCGCGTCTCGCGCAGCACGGTTTCGACGCCGCTGACGATGTCGTAGTAGACCAGGGCCAGGTTGACCGATTCGATGCCCTGTTCCTGGCACAGCAGGTGGCCGTAGACGCGCAGCTGGGCCCAGTGCAGGTGGCGGTGGTTGTCGGGAATGGCGTCCGCCCGGCCGCGGTGGGTCTTGACTTCTTCGATCAGGTTTTCATTGGCGTCGTAGCCGTCGGCGCGGCCGCGCACGTGCAACTCGTTCCACTGGCCGGACAGCGCGACCTCGCTGCGGTAGCCGTCGCCGCGGCGGCCGGCCACGACCGCATGGCCGGCAATGCCTTCCTGGGCGCTGGGGGAGGGGGTGAAGCGCAGATCGAGGTCACCCTGCTTGGCGGTGAACTCGCACAGGGCGCGTACGGCGATGGTGTAGCTCACGTAATCTCAGGCCGCCATCTCGGTGGACTCGATCCACTGCAGGTAGCACACGGCGACCGGCATGTCATGCGCCGCGCAGTAGTCGATCCAGCGCAGCTGGTTGTCCTGCAGGCGGTCGCCCGGGCCTTTCACCTCGATCATCAGGTAGCGGGCCTCGAGTGGCCAGAACTGGATCAGGTCGGGAAAGCCCGTGCGGTTTTCCTTGACGTCGGCCAGGATGCGTTCGCACCACTTGCGCAGGTGGGCGGCCGGGATGCAGGCCAGCGCCAGCTCGATGAGCTCGGGCGTGACGCCGTCCCAGTGCACGAAAGGCGATTGCAGGCCGGCTTTCTCCCGGTACGTGCGCAGGATCGTGTCGCGGTAGCTGCCGCTGTCCAGCTCCGCGAGGCAGGCGGCGAATTCGGCCTGCCTGCGCTGGTGGAAGTCGGCGCTGTGCAGGTCGGCCGGGCCGCGGTGGAAAGGGTGGAAGAAGGCGCCGGGAATCGCGGCGAACACGGCGCGCCAGCACAGCAGGCCGAACAGGGTGTTGGCGAGCGCGTTCTCGACGTAGAACACGGGCGCATCGCTCGCGTGCAGGTGGCCGCGCACGGCGCCTTCGACCCAGCGTTCGCCGTTCGGCGGCGCCAGCGACAGCTCGATGCGCTCTACCTGCGTCTTGGCGCGCGGCGCCAGGCGCGCGTGGCCGAGGCGGCGCGCCAGGCGCGGCGCGATGCGGGACAGGTGCTGGCGCTCGGCTTCGTTCTCGGGCGCGCACTGAGCTGCAAGCAACAGGGCATGGGCCTGCTCGAAGCGCTCGTGTTTTTCGAGCACGCGGATCGCGCGCGCCCGCGCGCCGGGAAAGCGGCAGCGCGCGTAGGCGGCGTAGGCGCCGTCCCAGTCCTTCAGCTTTTCGTAGTGCTGGCCGATCTGGAACGTCAGTTTTTCGCGCCGGCTCTCGAGCCAGTCATTGTCGAAGGCGTGCACGGGCAGGTCGCGCACCACCTCGTCGACGTCTTCGCCGGCGGCGAAGCGCTCGCGGCAGGCATGCAATTGCAGGTAGTGGTCGACGTCGGCGCGCTGGCGAAAACCGCGCGAGGCGGGCGAGATGTCCACGCTCTCGTAGCGGAACAGGCCGAGGTCGGACAGCACGAAGTCGGTCCAGCCCTGGTGCAGGTTGCCGAAGAAGACCAGGCGCAGGCGGTCGCACAGCGGCTTGACCAGGATGCGCCAGGCGACGTCGGGACAGGCCGGATGCCAGCCGGAGAAGCGGCGCGCCTCGGGGAATGCGGCGCGCAGGGCTTCCAGCTGTTCTTCCTTGCGCGCCGTCTTGCGCGGCAGCTGCGCGCCGAAGGCGTCGAGGATCTCGGGCTTGGACAGCAGGTCGAACAATTCGTCGAGCGTGAGTTCGGGGTCGGGCTCGATCCAGCCGGTGCCGAGCAGGTGCCCGGCGGCCTCGATCGGGCAGCCGATCTCGGCATAGCTCAGTTTACTGGCGCGGAACAGGTTACCTTTGCGCATGACCATGCGCACGAACAGGGCGCGCGCATTGTGCGGCAAGGTCGGGAACCGGGCCAGGAAGGCCTGTTCGCCGTCGTCGAGCAAATCGCCATAGCGTTCGCCGATCCAATCGAGAACCCGCTGGAAGTTATCCAGATAATAAAACTCGTTTTCCAACACCCTGATCATGACCGAACGCCCACCTGTACTTATATACAGTATAGCGTTTTCTGGCGGCGGCCGCCCGCCAGGTGCGGCCTATTTGCCACGCTTAGCGTGCAGGAGGGGTAGGGGTTTCATCTTCCGCCGGCGCGGCATGACCGTTGGCATGGTAGATCACGGCCGAGATCAGGGCGACGTCGCTGTCGTCCTGGGCCTCGCCGGCGCGTGCGGGATTCACCGTCCGGGCCTGACGCGCGGCCTGGCGTGGAGACTGGACGCGAGAGCGGGCTGGGGCGGCGGCGCGCGCTTCCGGACGGCGCGCCGGGGCCGTCTTGACGGGCGCCGGCGCGGCCTTGGCTGGGGCCGTAGGCGCGGCGGCCGGTTCGAGCAGGCGCAGCGGCGGAATGGGCGCAGGCGCCGCCGCCAGCACCGGGTCTGGCGCCGGCTGGGGCGCCGTGTCGACGATCACGGCCGTCTCGACCGGCGCCGGGGCCATGCTCGTCATCGGGGCGGGCGCCGCATCGGGCCGCGCCACCTCCATCGGCGCCGGACCGGCGCCGGCCGCCAGCCAGGCCAGGGTCGCCGTCAAACCGACGGCGACCGCCACCGCCGCGCCATACCAGGCCAGGCGCGCGCCGTGACCGACGCCCGCGCGCCGCGCCGGCTCGCGTTCGAGCTTGGCGAGGATGCTGTCTTCGCGGCCGCCGCGGCGCGCCGACGACATCAGGTTGGGACGCATATGGGCATGCATGCGGTTGTCTTGATTTTCGTCTGATGGACGCACGACATTACTCCTAAGATTGGCTTCTCCTGTTCTGATTAGAAACAATCCTGGGGAGTCCGATGCTGATCTTGATCGCCCTTCTGTACGTTTGTCTCGCTTCAGGCCTGGCTTGGCTTGTTCTTTTTCCAAGTGGACGGGCCTGGATGGCGCGCGGCATGCATGCCATGCGTGGCCTGGCCGGCCGCGCCGGTGCCTGGAGCCATGCCGGCACGCGCGCCGCCGGCGCCATGCGCGACAGCGTCACCCTGTCGCTGCGCGAGCGGGTGGTGCAGGGGGTGCGCCGCCACCAGGTGCTGCTGGCCATCGGCGCGCCGGCGGTGTTGATTCCATCGCTGCTGGCGCTGGCGCTGAGCAATCCGGCCATGCTGCCGGTGTACGAGGGCAGCAGCGCCTTGCCCGACGAACAGGTGGCGGCGCTGCTGGCCGGCGAGCAGCTGGTGCCGCCGGTGGCGCTGCCGCCCAGCGTGTTCACCACGGCCGAGGTCGAGCTGGTGCGGCCGATGCTGGTCGGCGCCAGCCGTAACTGGGGCTTGCTGCATCCCGACTTCAGCCAGCGCCTGCTGCTGGCGTTCAAGATCATGAAGGAACAGCATGGCTACGAGATGGCGCTGCTCGAAGGCTACCGCAGTCCGGCGCGCCAGGACGAGCTGGCCGCGACCGGCGGCCACGTCACCAATGCGCGCGCCTTCCAGAGCTGGCACCAGTATGGCCTGGCGGCCGATTGCGCCTTCCTGCGCGACGGCAAGCTGGTGATCTCGGAAAAAGACCCGTGGGCCATGCGCGGCTACCAACTGTATGGCCAGGTGGCCGAATCGCTGGGCCTGACCTGGGGCGGGCGCTGGAAGATGATGGATTTCGGCCACATCGAGCTGCGCATGCGCGGCGTGATGGGGCGTTGAGGCGTCGCCTGCGGGCTGTTGCGTGATTTTTCGGATTTTGGCTGCATTGCGCAGAGTCAAGCAGCGCGTCGTATGCCCATGCGACCATTTCCTGTGAGATTTTTCTACAAGAGATCCCGCCATGGCACGACTCTGGAAGTATCTGACCGACAGCCGCGTGCTGGCCGCGATCGGTCTCGCCGCGCTGGCGGCCATCCTGGTAATCGGCGCCGGCCTGTTCGGCCTCGGCATCGTATGGGCCGCCATCGGCGCCCTGGCGCTGCTGGCCGGCTGGGGCATCTGGTGGATGCTGCGCCGCGCCTGGCGCGCTCGCCGTGCGCGCAAGCTGGCGGGCGCCATCGCCGGCGCCGGCGCCACCGACGACGACGGCAAGGACGAAGTCGCGGTGCTGCGCAAGAACCTGCTGGAGGCGGTCGGCACCATCAAGACCTCCAAGCTGGGCCTGACCCGCGGCGCCGCGGCCCTGTACGAGCTGCCCTGGTACATGATCATCGGGAACCCGGCGGCCGGCAAGAGCAGCGCCATCGTGCACTCGGGGCTGAGCTTCCCGATCCCCGGCAACAAGGCGCTGCAGGGCGTGGGCGGCACCCGCAACTGCGACTGGTTCTTCACCACCGACGGCATCCTGCTCGACACCGCGGGGCGCTACTCGGTGCAGGACGCCGACCGCGCCGAATGGTTCGGCTTCCTCGACCTGCTCAAGCGATACCGCCAGCGTGCGCCGATCAACGGCATCCTGATCGCGGTCAGCGTGGCCGAGCTGATGGCCGGCCCGGCCACCGCCTCGCACGAACTGGCCAAGAACCTGCGCACCCGGGTGCAGGAGCTGACCGAGCGCCTGGGCGTGCACGCGCCGGTGTACGTGGTGTTCACCAAGGCCGACCTGGTCGCCGGCTTCCTCGACTTCTTCCATGACAGCGAACAGGCCGAGCGCGAGCGGATCTGGGGCGCGACCCTGCGCTACAACCGGCGCGCCGCGCCGCAGGACGTGCTGGCCTTCTTCGACGAGCATTTCGACGAACTGGTCGACGGCCTGAAGGAAATGAGCCTGGCCGGCATGGGCGCCAACCGCAGCACGACGCTGCGTTCCGGCGTGTTCACCTTCCCGCTGGAATTCGCCGCGCTGCGCACGCCGCTGCGCGCCTTCCTGGCCACGCTGTTCGAAGAGAACACCTATCAGTTCAAGCCGGTGTTCCGCGGCTTTTACTTCACCAGCGCGTTGCAGGAAGGCAGCGTGCAAGACCTGTCGAGCCGGCGCGTGGCCAGCCGTTTCGACCTGGCGCTGCAGGAGAGAAAGGGGGGCGAGGGTGCCGGGGAGCCGGCAGGTTCGCAGGCGGGGGCGCAATCCGGTTATTTCTTGCTCGAGCTGTTCCGCAAGGTGGTCTTCGCCGACCGCGAACTGGTCAAGCGCTACACGAATCCGGCCGCGGCGCGCTGGAAGCTGGGCGCCTTCTTCGCCGCCACCATCCTGCTGGGCTGCGCGATGGGCGGCTGGTCGTGGTCGTACATGGGCAACCGCCAGCTGGTCGCCAACGTGCAGTCGGATCTCGACAAGGTGATGAAGCTGCAGGCTGGCCGCATCGACCTGCAGTCGCGCCTGGAGGCCCTCGACATCCTGCAGGACCGCATCGAGCAGCTGGAGCGCTATGCCGACGACAAGCCGTGGGCGCTGGGCTTCGGCCTGTACCAGGGCGATATCCTGGCGCGCAAGCTGCGCGACGAATACTTCGCCGGGGTGCGCGCGGTGATGGTCGAACCGGTCGCCGGCGCGCTCGAGACCATGCTGACGGAGGTCAACAACAACGCAGCCGCCCTCGATCCGGGGCGCCAGGTGGCCGCGCCCGCGTCCGTGTCCGCCAGCGCGCCCCGGCTTGGCCAGCCTTACCAGGACGCGTCGCCCACGGATGTCGGCGATGCCTACAACGCGCTCAAGACCTATCTGATGCTGGGCACTAAATCGTATGCCGAGCCGGGCCACCTGAACGACCAGCTCACGCGCTACTGGCGCGGCTGGCTGGAGGCGAACCGCGGCAGCATGCCGCGCGAGCAGATGATCCGCAGCGCCGAGCGCCTGATGACCTTCCACCTGGCCCACATCGACGACCCGGCCTGGCCGCAGATTTCGCCCAAACTGAGCCTGCTCGACACCACGCGCGAGCACCTGCGCCGCGTGGTGCGCGGCACGCCGGCGCGCGAGCGCGTGTACGCCGACATCAAGACCCGGGCCGCCACCCGCTTCCCGGCGGTGACGGTGGCGCGCATCGTCGGCGAGCAGGATGCGGCGCTGGTGGCCGGCAGCCACGCCGTCAGCGGCGCCTTCACCCGCGCGGCCTGGGACAAGTTCGTGCTCGGCGCCATCCGGGACGCCTCGAACAAGGAACTGAACACGGTCGACTGGGTGCTCAAGACCACCGCGCGCGACGACCTGACCCTGGAGGGCAGCCCGGAACAGATCCAGAAGGCGCTGATCGACCTGTACAAGGCCGACTATGCGCGCGAATGGTCGAAGTTCGTGCAGGGCGTGGCGATCGCCGACCTGCGCGGCTTCGACGCCAGCGTGCAGGCCATGAACCGCCTGGGCGACCCGCAATCCTCGCCGATCGCCAAGCTGCTGCGCACCATCTATGAAGAGACGGCCTGGGACAATCCGGGCGGCCTGCGCGCGCCCATCGGCAAGACCGAGCGCGGCGTGATCGAATGGTTCAAGCAGGTGGTGTTGCGGCGCGCGCCGTCCGACGCGCGCACGCTGGCCGACAGCGTCGACCCGGCCCAGCTGCTGGCCCAGCAACAACAGGGGGCTGGCCCGATCGGGCGCGAGTTCGCCGGCGTGGCGCGCCTGGTCGGCGCCAGGGAAAAGGAAGCGTCGCTGATGACCGGCTACCTCGATGCGCTGTCGCGCCTGCGCACGCGCCTCAACGCCCTGAAGAACCAGGGCGATCCGGGCCCCGGCGCCAAGCAGTTCATGCAGCAGACGCTGGAGGGCAGCGGCTCGGAGCTGGCCGACGCGCTGCGCTACGTCGACGAACAGATGCTGACCGGGATGAGCGACAGCCAGAAACAGGCGCTGCGCCCGCTGCTGGTGCGCCCGCTCACCCAGACCTTCGCCATGATCGTGCTGCCGTCCGAGGCCGAGATCAACAAGACATGGCAGGCGCAGGTGGTCGAGCCGTTTACCCGCACGCTCGCCGCCAAGTACCCGTTCGCCCAGGATTCCAGCGTCGAGGCGACCCCCGGCGAGATCGGCCAGGTGTTCGGCCCCGAAGGCGCGGTGGCCAAGTTCGTGGGCACGGCGATGGGGCCGCTGGTGGTGCGGCGCGGCGACGTGCTGGCGGCGCGCACCTGGGCCGACATCGGCATCTCGCTGGCGCCGCAGGCGGTGGCCGCCTTCCCCGGCTGGGTGGCGCCGCTGTCGAACAACGGCGTGGCGGCCAGCGGGGCGGCCCAGACCGTGTTCCAGGTGCTGCCCCTGAGCGCGCCCGGCACGCTCGAGTACACGCTCGAGATCGACGGCCAGCAGCTGCGCTACCGGAACACGCCGCCCAGCTGGAACAATATGGTCCATCCGGGTCCGCAGGGCGTGTCGGGCGCGCGGGTCTCGGCGGTCACCTTCGATGGCCGCACGGTGGAGCTGTTCAACCAGCCAGGCCAGTTCGGCCTGCAGCGCCTGTTCGAGGCGGCCCAGCGCAAGCGCAAGGACGGCGGGGTGTTCGAGCTGCGCTGGAGCGCGCAGAACGTCTCGGTGGCGGTCGACCTGAAGATCGTCAGCAGCCCGCAGTCCACCGGGGGCGGCCAGAGCCAGGCCCAGGGTTTCCGCGGCCTGCGCCTGCCGCCGGCGATCGTCGGCCGCCATGACGTCCAGAACGCGGCGCCGGCGCTGGCCAGCGCGGGAGCCCAATGATGCGCGCCGACCGCATCGGCTACTTCGGCAAGGTCCCGGCGCGCGCCGACTTCGTCAAGCTGGCCCACGACCCGGCCGCGATCGGCATGCTCGACGCCTGGCTGGCGCAGGTGATGACCCTGCTGCCGTCGGACGCGCGCTGGCGCTTTCATTACGATGCGATGGCGCCGGTGAGCTTCGCCCTGGTCGGCCCGGCGCGGCACCACGCGGTGGCCGGCCACCTGCTGGCCAGCCACGACCAGTCGGGGCGGCGCTTTCCGTTTCTCGCCACCCGCACGCTGGCGGTGAGCGATCCCGCCGCCTTCGTGGCCCGTTGTCCGCTGGCGTTCGCGCCGCTCTGGGTGTTCCTGGAAGAGATCTGCCCCAAGGTGCTGGGCGAGGGCGACCCCGCCGCCTACCTGCAGGCGATCGCCGACAGCGCGATCGGGTTGGGCGACGAGGCGGCGCTGGCGCGCTGGATGGAGCACGGCACGATCGCCTCGCTCGACGGCCTGCTGGGCCGCGCAGTGTCGAGCGCCAGCGCGAATGCCAGCGCGGCGCGCCTGGTGCTGGCGCTGGGATTGCTGCTGCAGCCGGTCATGCACAGCCAGCCGGCCGAGCTGCATAAGAGCCTGGTGCTGCCGCTGCCGCACAACGCGTCGGCGCGCTATCCGGTGGCCGCCTTCTGGCTCGAGCTGATCACGCCCTTCCTGCGCCGCGCGCAATTCGACCTGGCGCTGTTCATCACGCGCCAGGAAGAACGGCCGGTGCTGGTGGTGGGCTTTTGCGCGGCGCTGGCCGAAACCCTGCGCGCCGTGATCGACCCCCTGGTCGGCGCCGAGCTGCAGGTGCGCCTGCTGGACACGGACTGGATCGACGAGCAGCTGCAGTTCGACGCCGACGTGCGCCAGCTCTCCAGCCACCTGGCCCAGCCCGACCTGCCGCTGTCGCTGGCGCGCGACCTGTTCATGAAGACCTTCATCGGAGCCTGACGTGAAACTTCGCACCCTGACCCTGTTGCTTGGATCGGCCGCCGCCGGGTTGGCCGCCGGATTGCCGCTGGCCGCGCAGACGGCGCCAGGCGCGGCCGAGGCCCCGGTCGTGGTCAGCGGCATGGTGGCCGACGAAGCCGCCAAGGCCGCGCTGCTCGAGCGCCTGCGCGCCGTGTACGGTGCGCAGCGCGTGGTCGACCAGCTGTCGGTCGGCACCGTCTCGACGCCTGCCAACTGGAACAATTACGTGGGCAGCCTGATCGGGCCGAACCTGCGCCTGGTGAAGGGCGGCCAGCTGAAAGTCGAGGGCAACAGCGTCAGCCTGCGCGGCGACGTGGCGAGCGAAGCCCAGCGCCAGCAGATCGCCGGCGAGATCGCGGCCCGGCTCAATCCGACCTATACGGTCAACAACGGCCTGCGGGTGACCGTCTCGCAGCAGAGCGTGCTGGATGCGGCGCTGGCCGACCGCATCATCGAATTCGAGTCGGGCAAGGCGACCCTGACCCCGGCCGGCACCGAGGTGCTGGACGGGATGACGGCGGCCCTGAAGAAGCTCAATGGCGTGAAGGTCGAGGTGATCGGCCACACCGACAACGCCGGTTCGCGCGCCGGCAACCTGTCGCTGAGCCAGGCGCGCGCCGAGGCGGTGAAAGCCTATGTGGTGAGCCAGGGGATCGCGGAAGAGTCGATCGCGGTGTCGGGCGAAGGCCCGGACCGGCCGGTGGCCGACAACCGCACGCCGGAAGGCAAGGCGCGCAACCGGCGCATCGAGTTCAAGGTCATCCAATAAGACCTGGGGAGCAGGACCGGCAGCCCCGGGAACCACGATCCCGGGGCTGTTCTGTTTTCAGGGCAGGGTGATGGTCACGTGCGCGGCTTTCGGCGGCAGCTTGACCAGGTCGTTGTAGTGCGCCAGCGCCAGCTCGGACTCGTTGCCCAGCACGGTGCGAAAGCCCAGGTAGGCACCCAGCCCGGCCAGCGTGAACACCGCCGCCAGCACCCACAGCGAGAGGTCGCTGCGCAGCCGGTTGACCACCTGGTCCGGCCGCTCGGCGTGCGGCGCGAAGCCGCGCGTGCGGCCGCGCATGCGCGCGATCTCGTCGCCCAGGCGCGCCACCAGGTAGTCCAGCTTGTCCTTGCCGTCCAGCGCGTAGCGGCCCTGGAAGCCCAGCAGCAGGCACATATGGAAGACTTCCAGCGCCTCGACCTGCTGCGCCCCCTTGGCGCGCAGGTCTTCCAGTCGGTGGAAGAAATGCTCGCCGGCGAGCTGGTCGCCGAACACGCGCAGCTGCAGCGGACGCGTTTCCCAGGCCTCGCGCACCTCGTAGCTCGAGCGCAGGATGATCTCGTCCACCGCCGAGCAGTAGGCGTACTTGGCCGCCGTCACGTCTTCGGCCGCGATGCCGAGCGCCTTGGCGCTGCGGTCGACGTCGGCCAGGAAGGCGGTCATATTGTCGGCGAAGGCGCCCTTGTCCTGCGGCCCGCAGCCGTTTTTCAGCAGGAACAGGGCGTGGAAGCCTTCGTACATGATGTCGACCAGGCGCTGGCGGCGGCTGCCGGGTTTTCCATCCTCGCCTCGTTGCGCGGCGCGGCGCTCGACGAAGGCGCTCATGCCGACACCGCGATCAGTTCGAGGCGCAGCTCGCGCACGCCGTTCGGCACGTAGACCGAGATCGCCTGGGCCTTGAGCATCGCCTCGTACAGCGCGCCGCGGCCTTCGAGCACGAAGTAATAGGTGTCGGGCCGCACCGGAATCGCGCTCGGCACCTGGGGCGCATGCACCAGCTTCACGCCGGGCAGCGCCGACAGCACGAACTTGTCGACGTCCTCGGGCGAGCCGACCTTGAACTGCAACGGCACCGCCTCGACCAGGCGCAGCGCCGGCATGTCGGCCGCCACCGCCAGGTACAGGGTGGTCTGGGCATTGATGCGGCCCGAATCGAGCGCGCCCAGGTAGTAGGACGGGCGGTCCTTGTGCAGGGCGATGGTGAAGTAGCGGGACGAGATCACGGTATCCAACAGGTCGCGGATGATGCCATCCAGGCGCGCGAACTGCGGCCCGGGATCGGCGTGGACGTAGGAAGGCAGGTCTTCGAGCCGGTAGCTGCGCGAATAGGTCATCAGGCCGCCGGCCAGTTCGAGCATGGCGCCGTACAGGCGCTCGGGATGCAGCTCGCGGTGGTGCAGGTAGTGGGCCAGCGCCGCATAGCCGGCGCTGGCCGTGTGCAGCAGCCAGAACGAGGACACGTCGCCGCCGCGGATCTCGACCACGTTGCGGCTCGGCTCGCGCAGGTCGCCGTACAGCGCATTGACCTTGGCCAGCAGCTTTTCCATCAGCCGCGCCAGGCCGACGTAGAGGCCGGCGCCGGGCATCGTCACGGCGTCGATCGACAGGCTGGGCGGAATGAAGCCGGGATCGATCTCGAAGCCGCCGGTGGCCACGCGCCGCAGGCGCAGCAGCGCGAAGCTTTCATAGGCTTCCAGCGGCTCGCTGTCGGCCACCAGGCGCAGCGCCTTGCGCAGATAGGTCACGGGGGCGTCGGCGGCCTGGGTATACAAGTCCTGGGTCTCGCGGTCGATGCGCCCGAAGCGCACGTCGATGGGCTCCGGTACTTCCGGGCCATTGGCGCAGTTGTCGCCGTGCGTGCGCAGCGCGGGCAGGGCGGCATGATAGGTGACCGTTTGCTGCGCCGGCGGCAGGTCGCCAAGTCGCACCTGCGGCGGCAGCACGTCGTCGCCCGGCGCACGCACCACTTCGCCGTCGGGGAACAGCAGCGCGAGTTCGTCGATGCGCAGGATGTCGCTGCGCAGCGCGTCGAGGTCGACCGCCAGCCGGCGCACGCCCCAGCAATACGGGTGCAGCGCGCAGGCGGTCTGGTTCAGGCGCGCTTCGTGGTAGCGGTCCTGCTGCTGGAAATGCTGGGGCCGCAGGAACAGTCCTTCGCCCCATAAGACCTTGGATGGCATGCTCACGATCGCCTCCTCGCCGTTCAGAAAGGACTAGCTTGCAGGAAAGTTGCAAACGATTATTGACAGCGCACAGAGCCCAGTGCCGAAGCGCCGTCTTTGGCGGAGGCGGAGCCCACACTCATCGCACAGGCGTGCAGGCCGACGTTCAGGCCGTCGCGCTCGGCGTCCAGGCTGCTGACCGCGGTGCGCCAGCGGCCGGCGGCCGGGGTGTGGAACAGGGCCACGATGCCGACGTGACCGGCTTCGCGCGCGACTTTTTCCGTCACTTCGTAGCGCTGGCCCGGTACCAGCATGATCTCGCGCACCTCGACCAGGTCGGCGCCCAGGCTTTCGCGCTCCAGGCGCGGATCGAGGAAGGTGGCGTAGGGCGCGCCCTCGAAGGCGTCCTTCTGGCGCAGCTTGTACAGGCGCACCGCCAGCGCCAGCGGCTGGCCGCGCGCGTCCACGTTCAGGCGCGTGGCGGCGTGCAGCTTCAGTGGCACATTGCGCGGCGGCTTTTGCGACTCGGGCAGTTCGGCCGGCTTGCGCAAGCCGGCCGCCTCCAGCGCCACGCTGGCCAGCGGCGCCAGCGCGGCGCCGCCGCAGCCGGCGAGCGCCGTTGTCAGCACGATCGCCGGCGCGATGACCACGACCGGCAGCTTGAACGGGTTGGGCGTCCCCATCAACGATCTCCTCGCAATTGTCCTAAGGCACCAGGCTTGGATTGAACCCGATCCCCGCCGGTGCACGCTGACACCGCGCAAACGCAAGCGACATCCAACACCCCTTGCTTGAACTCGCTTTTCATTGACAGTGCACAACTTCTTGGCAAGCACGATGCGAATAATGGGGGCTTGTTCACCCACTGGAGAGACGAACATGATCCGCAAACGCCTGTTACCCCTGCTGGTCGGGGTCGCCGCCCTGGCCGGGTGCGTCACCGACGGCACGGGCACGACCGCCAAGCGCGCCGCCGTGTCCGAAAACATCTATGCCGAGGCCGATGCCGCCCTCGCGGCCGGGCAGAGCGACAAGGCCGTGAGCCTGCTCAAGGACGCGAGCAGGGCGCATCCGGTCGACAAGAAGCCCTGGGTGCGCATGGCCCAGATCCGCTTCGACGCCACCCAGTACGGCGACGCCATCAGCAGCGCGCAGGAAGCGCTGGCGCGCGACCCCGACGACACGCTGGCCTACAGCATCCTGGCCGTCAGCGGCCTGCGCGTGGCCAGCAAGGCGCTGGCCGACCTGACGCGCAAGAACAATCTGCAGGGTTCGGTGCGCAGCGAAGCGCAAGACCTGGCCAAGCTGCTGCGCACCAGCCTGGGCGAAGAGGTGCTGGTCACGACCCGCCCGGCCGCGCGCCCGGCGTCGAGCCGCAGGACCCCGAGCCAGCCGGCGGTGGCGGCGCCGCCGCGTCCGGCGGCCAGCAGCGGCAGTCCGTTCGACGTGCTGAAATAAATCCATCTTCCCCCACTGGAGTCGACATGGCCAAGAGCGAAAGCGTACAAAAACGCTTGCAGAAGGTGCGCGCGCCGCGCGTGCAGATGACCTATGACGTCGAGATCGGCGACGCGATCGAGAACAAGGAGCTGCCCTTCGTGGTCGGCGTGGTCGGCGACTTCGGCCTCGATCCCAAGGCCGAGAAGAAGCGCCTCAAGGACCGCAAGTTCGTCAATGTCGACGCCGGCAACTTCGACGAGGTGCTGGGCGCCGTCGCGCCAGTGGCCACCTTCAAGGTCGACAACCACCTGTCGCCGGACGGCGGCCAGTTCGGGGTGCAGCTGCAGTTTCGCGAGATGGACGACTTCCGGCCCGAGTCGGTGGTGCGCCAGGTGGCGCCGCTGGCCGGGCTGCTCGATGCGCGCACCAAGCTGGCCGACCTGCGCAACAAGCTGGCCGGGAACGACAAGCTCGAAGACATCCTGACCGAGGTGCTGGGCAACACCGAAAAACTCGACAGCCTGCGCAAATCGGGCAAGGGAGAGTGAGATGGCGGCGGTATTCGAATCCACCCAAGCTGCGGCGACGGCGCCGGAACTAGACGCTTCGCTGCTCGACCAGATCGTCGAAGAAAGCCGCGTGGCGGCGTCGAGCAGCGAGCACGAGCGCGCGCGCGACCTGATCTCGGAACTGGTGACCCAGGTGATGCAGGGGACGATGGTGATCTCGTCCAACCTGTCGGCCACCATCGATGCGCGCCTGGCGGAACTGGACCGCATGATCTCCGATCAGCTCTCGGCGATCATGCATGCGCCCGAATTCCAGAAGCTCGAGCGCAGCTGGACTGGCCTCAACTACCTGGTCAGGAACAGCACCACGAGCGCCAACCTGCAGATCCGCATGCTCAATGCCAGCAAGCGCGAGCTGGTCAAGGACTTCCAGTCGGCGATGGAGTTCGACCAGAGCACGATGTTCAAGAAGATCTACGAGGAAGAATTCGGCACCTTCGGCGGCGCGCCGTACGGCACCCTGATCGGCGACTTCGAGATCTCGCGCCAGCCCGAGGACATCTACTTCCTCGAGCAGATGTCGCATGTGGCCGCGGCCAGCCACGCGCCCTTCATCACCTCGAGCAGTCCCGAATTGTTCGGCGTCGAGAGTTTCGGCGACCTGGGCAAGCCGCGCGACCTGGCCAAGGTGTTCGACACCGTCGAATACGCCAAGTGGAAGGCGTTCAGGGAATCCGAGGATTCGCGCTACGTCGGCCTGTGCCTGCCGCGCTTCCTGGGGCGCCTGCCATACCACCCGGCCGACGGCATGACGACCGAAGGTTTCAACTACGTCGAGGACGTGGACGGCAGCGACCACTCCAAATACCTGTGGTGCAACGCGGCCTATGCCTTCGGCGCGCGCCTGACGCGCGCCTTCGAGGACTATGGCTGGTGCGCCGCGATCCGCGGCGTCGAGGGCGGCGGCCTGGTCGAGAACCTGCCGACCCACACCTTCAAGACCGACGAGGGAGAAGTGGCGCTGAAATGCCCGACCGAGGTCGCGATCACCGACCGCCGCGAGAAGGAGCTGTCCGATCTCGGCTTCATCTCGCTGGTGCATTGCAAGAACACCTCGTATGCGGCCTTCTTCGGCGCCCAGTCGGCCCAGAAGGCGCGCAAGTACAACAACGAGGCGGCCAATGCCAATGCCGTGCTGTCGTCGCAGCTGCAGTACATCTTCGCCGTGTCGCGCATCGCGCACTACATGAAGTCCATGATGCGCGACAAGATCGGCAGCTTCGCCGCCGCCTCCAACGTCGAGGATTACCTGAACCGCTGGCTGACCCAGTACGTCCTGCTCGACGATAACGCGAGCCAGGACCAGAAGGCGCAATTCCCGCTGCGCGAAGCCAGCGTGCAGGTGTCCGAGGTGCCGGGCCGCCCCGGCGTGTACCGCGCCGTGTCCTTCCTGCGGCCGCACTTCCAGCTCGATGAGCTTTCCGTTTCGCTCCGTTTGGTCGCGGAGCTGCCGCAGTCGACCAAAAGCTAGCACTTATTCTTAACTTACTTGGAGTAGAACATGGCAATTGACGTGTACCTGCAGATCGACGGGATCAAGGGCGAATCGATGGACGACAAGCACAAGGACTGGATCGAGTGCACCTCGGTGGCGTGGGGCGTGAGCCAGCCGCGTTCGGCCACCGCGTCCACCGGCGGCGGCCACACGGCCGAGCGCTGCGAGCACCAGGAGATCGCGCTGACCAAGCTGGCCGACCTGTCGTCGCCGATCCTGCTGCAGACCTGCTCGGCCGGCAAGACGATCCCGAAAGCCAAGCTGGAATTCATGCGCGCCGACGGCCAGGGCGAGCGCATCAAGTATTTCGAGATCGAGCTCGAGAACGTCCTGATCGGCGGCATCAGCCCCAGCGTATCCGAAGGCAGCATCATCCAGGAGCAGGTCGGCCTGAAGTTCTCGAAGATCAAATGGAAGTACACCCAGCAGAAGGTCACCGGCGGCGCCGGCGGCAACACCTCGGGCGGCTGGGACCTGGCGGCCAACAAGGTCGTCTGAGCGGCGTCGCCGCTCTCGTTCGCGCGGCGGCTGCGCCTTTTGCATTGCAGCGCGCCGCGCATCCGACATCCCCGGGAGGCACCATGAAAGGCTTCACGCCGGGCCTGCTCGACCGCCTGATGGTCGACGAGGGCGCGGCCGGCGCCGCGCTGGGCGTCGAGCAGCTCAAGGACAGCGTCGCGCGCGACCTGGAAGCCCTGCTCAATACCCGCATCGCGCTGGACGTCGCCCACCTCGAAGGCTATCCGGCGGCGCGCACCTCGATCCTGCACTACGGCCTGATCGACTTCGCCGGTTTCTGCCTGACCAGCAGCATCGACCGCGCCGCCGTCTGCGCCAGCATCGAAGATGCGATCGCCACCCACGAGCCGCGCCTGCTCGACGCGCGCGCCGTGCTCGAGCCGGAGGCGGGCGACGTCAACCGCCTGCACTTCGCGATCCATGCCCGGCTGGCGGTCGACGGCCTGCTCGAGCCGGTCAACTTCAATGCGGTGCTGCAGCCGTCGTCGCTGCACTACGAAATCAACCGCGCCGCCCGGCCGCCCCGGGGCTGAAGAAGCGGCGCCACCACGCCACCATGACAAGGGAGCCACGATGGACATCAACCTCAAGACGCTCATCTCCAAGCTGAACGACACCACCCGCGCGGCCGCCAGCCGCGCCGCCAGCATCTGCATGGGGCTGGGCCAGTACGAGGTCGACGTCGAGCACCTGTTCCTGGGCCTGATCGAACAGCCGGGCAGCGATCTGGCCGCGATCGCGCGCCAGTGCGACATCAGCCTGACCGGCCTGGAAGCCGACCTGCGGCGCGAAGTGGGGCGTTTCGCCACCGGCAGCGCGCGCACGCCCGTGTTCTCGCGCCACCTGCCGCTGCTGTTCGAACATGCCTGGCTGATCGCATCATTGGGTTCGGGCCAGCCGAACCGCATCCGCAGCGCCCATCTGCTGCTGGCGTTGCTGACGGAGCCGTCGCTGGCCCAGCTGGCGCAGCGCGCATCGCCGCTGTTCGGACGCTTCCCGCTCGACCGCCTGAAACACGACCTGGAGCGCCTGACGCGCGGCTCGGTCGAGGCGCCCGAGCTCAAGGCCGAGGAAGCGGTCGGCGCCGGGCCGGACCCCGCCTCGGAACTGAGCCAGGCCGCCACCCGGGCCACGCCGGCCCTCGACCAGTACACCACCTGCCTGACAGGGCGCGCGCGCGACGGCAAGGTCGACCCGGTGATCGGCCGCGACATGGAAATCCGCCAGGCGATCGACATCCTGATGCGGCGGCGCCAGAACAACCCGATCCTCACCGGCGAGGCCGGCGTCGGCAAGACCGCCGTGGTCGAGGGCCTGGCGCTGCGCATCGCCCAGGGCGACGTGCCGGACGTGCTGAAGGGCGTTGAGATCCATACGCTCGACATGGGCCTGCTGCAGGCCGGGGCCAGCGTGAAGGGCGAGTTCGAGAACCGCCTCAAGAACGTCATCGACGAAGTCAAGAAGAGCCCACACGCGATCATCCTGTTCATCGACGAGGCCCACACGATGATCGGCGCCGGCGGCACGGCCGGCCAGAACGACGCCGCCAACCTGCTCAAGCCCGCGCTGGCGCGCGGCGAGCTGCGCACGATCGCGGCCACGAC
Organism: Massilia timonae; assembly: GCF_001866515.1. NCBI lineage: Bacteria > Pseudomonadati > Pseudomonadota > Betaproteobacteria > Burkholderiales > Oxalobacteraceae > Massilia > Massilia timonae. Next base: position 5,349,716 of record NZ_JRYB01000001.1, on the reverse strand, counting down.
CTGGGGCGAGTACAAGAAGTATTTCGAGAAGGACGCCGCGCTGGCGCGCCGCTTCCAGGTGATCAAGGTCGAGGAGCCGGATGAAGACACGGCGGCGGCCATGCTGCGCGCCATGGCGCCGCTGATGGAACAGCACTTCGGCGTGCGCGTCTACGACGACGCCATCACCGAGGCGGTGCGCCTGTCGCACCGCTACATCAGCGGCCGCCAGCTGCCGGACAAGGCGATCAGCGTGCTGGACACCGCCTGCGCCAAGGTGGCGCTGGGTCAAAGCGCCACGCCGGCGCTGCTGGAAGACTGCGTGCGCCGCATCGAACGGCTGGATGCCCGGATCAGCGCCCTGAACCGCGACGCCAGCGCAGGCTCGAACCATGCCGAGGTGCTGGCGGCGCTGGGCCAGCAGCGCGCCAGCGCCGCGGCCGAGCAGGAGATGCTGCAGCGCAGGTGGGAAGAAGAGCAGGCGCTGGCCGGCCAGATCGGCAAGCTGCGCGCCGAACTGGAGGCCTCCGGCAGCCGCGACGAGAACAGCGGCGCGAAGGATCTGCGCGCGCTGAACGAAGCCCTGCGCGCGCTGCAGGGCGAGGCGCCGCTGGTGCCGGTGCAGGTGGATGGCCATACGGTGGCCGAGATCGTCGCCGCCTGGACCGGCATCCCGCTGGGCCGCATGGTCAAGGACGAGATCCGCACCGTGGTCAACCTGAAATCGATGCTGGACGAGCGCATCCTGGGCCAGGGCCACGCCAGCCATGTGGTGGCCCAGCGCGTGCGCACCGCGCGCGCCAACCTCGATGATCCGAACAAGCCCAAGGGCGTGTTCCTGTTCGTCGGCACCTCGGGCGTGGGCAAGACCGAGACCGCGCTGGCGCTGGCCGACATCCTGTACGGCGGCGAACGCAAGCTCATCACCATCAATATGAGCGAATACCAGGAAGCGCACAGCGTCTCCGGCCTGAAAGGCTCGCCGCCGGGCTACGTCGGCTATGGCGAGGGCGGGGTGCTGACCGAGGCGGTGCGGCGCAATCCCTACAGCGTGGTGCTGCTCGACGAGGCCGAGAAGGCGCATCCCGACGTGCTCGAGATGTTCTTCCAGGTGTTCGACAAGGGCGTGATGGACGATGCCGAAGGACGCCAGATCGACTTTCGCAACACGATCATCATCCTGACCTCGAACGCCGGCTCGAGCCAGCTGATGGCGGCTTGCCTGAACAAGGCGGCGAGCGAGCTGCCCACGCCCGAGCAACTGGCCGAACTGCTGCGGCCGGCGTTGATGAAGCACTTCAAGCCGGCCTTCCTGGGCCGCCTGGCGGTGGTGCCGTTCTACCCGATCGGCGACGAGGTGCTGGCCAACATCATCCGTCTCAAGCTGGCGCGCATCGGCGCGCGCGTGCTGGACAACCACAAGGCCGGCTTCGAATACGACGACGCGCTGGTGGAGGCGGTGCTGCGGCGCTGCACCGAAGTCGATTCCGGCGCGCGCAACGTCGACAATGTCTTGAACGGCACCTTGCTGCCGGAGATCGCCGACAACGTGCTGGCGCGCATGGCCGACGGCGGCGGCATCGCCCGCGTGAAAGTCGGCGCCACCAAGGCCGGCAAGTTCAAGTACGCGATCGAACCGAGAGAAGCCTGAGGAGGACGCCATGCTGGACACCGATGCTTTGCTGGCGCCGATCGCGCCCGACAATCCCTGCGGCGACGACCTGGCTTTCTCGCCCGAGGTCGACGAGATCGCACGCGCGCGCCTGGCCGACGATCCGTCGCTGGAGCAGGGCGCCTGGGTCACGGCGCTCAAGGAAGCCGACTGGAAGCTGGTCGGCAAGCGCTGCGCCGGCTTGCTGCAAACGCGCAGCAAGGACTTGCAACTGGCCGTGTGGCTGGCCGAGGCGAACGCGAAGACCGGTGGCATGCGCGGCCTGGCCGAGGGCCTGGCACTGGTGGCGGCGCTGTGCGAGCGCTACTGGGAAGGCCTGCACCCGCAGGCCGACGAGGATGGCTTCGAGCGCCGCATCGGGGTCCTGGCCTGGCTGGCGGGCCGGATCGCGCCGCTGGTCAAGACCATGCCGCTGGCGGAGAACGGCGTGCTGACCCTGCAGGCCTGGGAAGTCGCGCGCGCCAGGGGACCGGAAGCGGTGGCCGAACTGGAAACGGCGCGCGCGCGGATCAAGGGCGATGTCGTGCAGGCGCTGCTGGCCGATTGCGAAGCCTGCCAGGCTGCCCTGCAGGAGCTGGAACGGGTGGTCGACGCCCAGCTCGGCGCCGATGGGCCGGGATTTAGCGTCGGACGCGCCGCGCTGCGCGACGTGGACGACCTGATCAAGCCGGCGGCGATGGCGGGAGCGGCGCCGACCGAGGCGGCCGCGGCCGGCGGCGCGGGTATGGCGTCGACGGCGGCGCTGCCGGCGCGGGTCGACGGACAGGTGGCGCACCGTGACCAGGCGCTGGCCCAGCTGCGCCAGGTCGCCGAATTTTTCCGCCGCACCGAGCCGCACAGCCCGGTGGCTTACCTGGCCGAGAAAGCCGCGCGCTGGGGCGAGCAGCCGCTGCACGCCTGGCTGCGTTCGGTGATCAAGGATGACGCCTCGCTGGCGCGGCTGGAAGACTTGCTGGGGATCGAACATCCGGCGCCGTGACGCCGGACGTCCATGGGGCCGGTTACTCGGCTTTTTCGGTCCTGGCGGCGCCCGGCGTCACCATCGCGCTGGCGCGCTCGAACTGGGCTTCGACGGTCTGCACCGCCTGGCGGGTGGCCTGGGTCACCTGCTCGTAGCCCTTGAAGGCATTCTCGATCGCGGCATTGATGATCTCGACCGCGTTTTCCGAGCCCGGCTTGACGTTCTGGGTGACGTCGTAGATCAGCGCCGACAGCGTGTTTTTCGCTTCCGCCACATGGGCATCGGCGGCGCCGCGGAATTCGTCGTGCATCTCGTCGATGATGGCCTTGAGCTGGGCCGCGTATTCGGTGGCATTGGTGACGCCGGCGGCCGGCTGCATGCGCGCGGCCAGGGTGTCGAACGCCGCTTTCGGATTGCCGGCCTGGGTGGCTTCGGCCATGCTGCGGCCGGCCGCCATCGTGTTGTCGACCGAGGTCTTGGCGGCGTTCAGGTTGAGGGCGACGACCTGCTCGACGCCCTTGACGGTCTTGCCGGCCAGGGCGTTGAAGGTCTGCATCTGCAGGTCGAACAGGGTTTTCGTGGCGTTTGCGAACTGCTCCGGGTTGGTGAACATGGTCGTCTCCTCAGTGGCTGCTCTGTTATGGTATGAGATCGAACGGCGATGTTTGTCAACACGCCGCGCCTTCCACTTTCATTATTTAACAACAATGAGTTTTTCGCAACGCATGTCCCGATAGGGTCCGTTTGATTTTTCCCAGCCTTCGCCCAGCGGGGTCTGGGAACAGGCCAGCTCGCCGGTGAGCTTGCTGCGCCATTGGTAATAAGGCGCCGGTCCGGCCAGGGCGGAGGAGAGGATGGGGACGAGTGCCAGCCCGAGGGCCGCGGGTCGGAGAATCTGCATGGCTCCATGCTCGGACGTTCTCGACCGCAAGTCAAGCGTCGCTTGAGCTTCCCACGGTGGGAAGGTGTATGCTTGCTCGGGAAAAAGGTCGGAAAACAACGGGAGAAATGCTATGCAGTCCACACCCAAGCTGAACATCGGCGACGCCGCGCGCGCGTCCGGCGTGACGGCGAAGATGATTCGCCATTACGAATCGATCGGCCTGGTGAAAGCGCCGCACCGCACCGGGGCCGGATATCGCCTGTACGGCGAACAGGACGTGCGGGTGCTGCAATTCATCCACCGCGGCCGTGCGCTCGGGTTTTCGCTGGACCAGATCAGGGATTTGCTGGCGCTATGGGAAGATAAACGCCGGGCCAGCGCCGACGTGCGCGCGATGGCGCTGGCGCATATCGCCGAGCTGGATCGCAAGATCGCGGAAATGGCAGCGATGCGCAGGACGCTGGAAAGCCTCGCCGCATCCTGTCATGGCGACGATCGTTCGGATTGTCCGATCCTGGACGACCTGGCGACGCATTGAAAACAGAGGGTAAAACGCAAAACGCCGTAGTCCTCATGAGAAGGCTACGGCGTTTTGCGGGACGATGCGTCCGAAAAACAAGTAGATTTTGGTGCCCACGGAGGGACTCGAACCCCCACACCTCGCGGCACATGGACCTGAACCATGCGCGTCTACCAATTCCGCCACGTGGGCACTGATTACTGCAAACACTACGCTTACTTCCGCGTGGACGGAAATCCGTCCACCCTACAACGATCAGGTAGATTTTGGTGCCCACGGAGGGACTCGAACCCCCACACCTCGCGGCACATGGACCTGAACCATGCGCGTCTACCAATTCCGCCACGTGGGCACTGAAACAACCGCACAACCATACAACCAGAAAACGTTGGTGCCCACGGAGGGACTCGAACCCCCACACCTCGCGGCACATGGACCTGAACCATGCGCGTCTACCAATTCCGCCACGTGGGCGTTTTCTGTACAACAAACAACCAGTCAATCTGTTGGTGCCCACGGAGGGACTCGAACCCCCACACCTCGCGGCACATGGACCTGAACCATGCGCGTCTACCAATTCCGCCACGTGGGCACTGCAAACCAACTCTGCTACAATAGCAGGCTTTGTCATTTTCCGCTAGATCAACATTTCCAGATCGTCACGCCAACTACACCGCTTGCCACTGCTGCTTTCTTCGCTTCGTCGTTGCCGCCGTTGCTGAAGAGAGCGAGATTATAGCGGATGATTTTCAATAGTCAAAGACCCACGATGAAGTTCCGATCGGGGCAATGAATAAAACTCGCGGGATGTCCCGCAGCACGCCACGTTAGGCGAATCGGATGGACCTCCGTTACACTACGCCTGTCAAGGTGTCAATCAAGCATGACGCCGCCTATTATTCATGAGCGGCGCAATTACTGGCCAAAAGAAAAAAGAACCGATTTGAAGCAACCTACTCATACCATTCCAAGCCGCGAGGAAATCCTCGCAGTCTTCCGCGAAGCTTCAGGAGCGCTCGATGCGGCCGGCCTGGCGCGTGCCCTCAAGGTCAAGCCAGCCGCCCAGGAAGTCCTGGGCCGCCGCCTGAACGCCATGGAGCGCGACGGCCAGATCCGTTCCGACCGCAGCGGCACCTATATGCTGGCCGACCACTCCGGCTTCATCGCCGGCCGCGTCAGCGCGCATCGCGACGGCTTTGGATTCGTGATCCCGGACGAGCCAGGCCCAGACCTGTTCCTGTCCGACCGCGAGATGCAGAAAGTGCTGCACGGCGACCGCGTGATGGCGCGCGTGACCGGCCAGGACCGCCGCGGCCGCCAGGAAGGCTCGATCGTCGAAGTCGTCGAGCGCGCCAACACCCACATCATCGGCCGCCTCCTGAACGAAGGCGGGGTCTGGATCGTCTCGCCCGAAGACCAGCGCATCAGCCAGGACATCCTGGTCTCTGGTTCGCCGGGCAAGGCGCGCGCCGGGCAGGTGGTCAGCGTCGAGCTGCTCGAGCAGCCGGGCCGCTTCCAGAAGCCGACCGGCCGCATCACTGAAGTGCTCGGCGAACTGGACGATCCAGGCATGGAAATCGAGATCGCGGTGCGCAAGTTCGGCGTGCCGCACGTGTTCTCGGCGCCGGCACTGAAGCAGGCCGCGCGCCTGCCGAACGAAGTCGTGAACGCCGACCTGGCGGACCGCGTCGACCTGCGCGACGTGCCGCTGGTGACCATCGACGGCGAGGACGCGCGCGACTTCGACGATGCGGTCTACTGCGAGCCGGTCAAGATCGGCGCCGCCCGCGGCTTCCGCCTGCTGGTCGCGATCGCCGACGTCAGCCACTACGTGAAGCCGAACGACGCATTGGATGCCGACGCGATCGAGCGCAGCACCTCGGTCTATTTCCCGCGCCGCGTGATCCCGATGCTGCCCGAGAAGCTGTCGAATGGCCTGTGCTCGCTGAACCCGGCGGTCGACCGTTGCACCCTGGTGTGCGACATGGTCGTCACCGAGGACGGCGAAGTCACCGCTTACCAGTTCTACCCGGCCGTGATGCACTCGGCGGCGCGCCTGACCTATAACCAGGTGGCCGACATCCTGGCCAGCACTGACGGCGAGGAAGCGCAGAAGCGTCCGGCCATCGTCCCGCACCTGCTGAACCTGAACCAGGTGTTCCGCGCGCTGCTCAAGGCGCGCCAGGAACGCGGCGCGATCGATTTCGAAACGACCGAAACCTATATCGTTTGCAACGCGCTGGGCAAGATCGAGAAGATCATCCCGCGCACCCGCAACGATGCGCACCGCCTGATCGAGGAGTGCATGCTGGCCGCTAACGTGTGCGCCGCCGACTTCCTGCTGCGCCACAAGCATCCGGGCACCTTCCGCGTGCACGCGGTGCCGACCGAGGAAAAGCTGAACCAGCTGCGCACCTTCCTCAAGCAGGTGGGCCTGAACCTGGGCGGCGGCAGCAAGCCGACCGCGCGCGACTACGCCGCCGTGATGCAGCAGATCAAAGAGCGTCCCGACGCGGCGCTGCTGCAGACCATGCTGCTGCGCTCGATGCAGCAGGCGGTCTACAGCCCCGACAACGTCGGCCACTTCGGCCTGGCCTACGAGGCCTATGCCCACTTCACCAGCCCGATCCGCCGCTATCCCGACCTGCTGACCCACCGCGCGATCAAGGCGATCCTGCTGGGCAAGCGCTACGAGCCGAAGGGCATCGAGCTGGGCAAGCTGAACACGACCCAGTCGAACGCCGCGCGCAAGCAGGCCGCCAAGGACAAGGCCGAAGGAAAGCCGCAGAAGAGCGAGAAGGACCTGACCGTCTGGGACGCCCTCGGCGTGCACTGCTCGGCCAACGAGCGCCGCGCCGACGAAGCCTCGCGCGACGTCGAGAACTGGCTCAAGTGCTTCTTCATGCAAGACAAGATCGGCGAAGAGTTCACCGGCACCGTGGCCGGCGTGACCACCTTCGGCATCTTCGTGCAGCTCGACGAGCTGTTCGTCGAGGGCCTGGTGCACATCACCGAGCTGGGCGCCGACTACTTCCAGTACGACGAGGCGCGCCATGAACTGCGCGGCGAGCGCACCGGCCAGCGTTACCAATTGACCGACCGCGTGACCGTCAAGGTGGCCCGCGTCGACCTGGAGTCGCGCAAGATCGACCTGACCCTGGCGGCGCCGGGCGCCCAGGCCCAGGCCGAGCGGGCGCCGCAGGCGAAGGCGCCATCCGCGCCGGCGGCCCTGCCGTCGCCGCTCGAGCGCGCGCTGCAGGCCGCGCACGAGGCCACCGAAACGAAGCCGCCGAAGTCGCGCAAGGCGCGCGCCAAGGCCGTGGCCGAGGGCCTCTTGAGCGCGGCGGCGCCCGCTGCGGCTCCAGTCCCCGCTCCGGCTCCGGCGATCGAGGACGAGGCCGAGGAAGACGTGGTCTTCGTGCCGCCGCCACGCAAGCCGCGCGCGGCCAAGACCGCAGCCACCGGCGTCGTCAAGGCCCCGGCCAAGGCGGCCAAGAAGGCAGTGGCCGCGGCCCCTGTCGCCGAGGCGCCGGCGCAGGCGCCAGTGAAGGCGCCAACGAAGGCGCCAACGAAGGCGCCAGCCAAGCCGGCGGCGAAGAAGGCCGCAGCGAAACCGGTAGCGAAAACCGCCGCCAGGAGCACGACAAAAGAAGCCGCACCCAAGGCGGCCAAGACCGCATCCAAAACCAGCAAGACGAAGTAAGAGAAAGTAAGAGAAGAAGTAAAGAATGAAAAATAAAATGATTTTCGGCTTCCACGCCGTGACTTCGCGCCTGCGTCACGAGGCCCAGTCGGTGGAAGAGATCTTCGTCGACGCCGAGCGCAACGACGGCCGCATGAAGGACCTGATCGCCAATGCCAAGGCGGCCGGCGTGCGTGTGATGCCGGTCGACGCCTCGCGCCTCGACAAGATCACCGGCACCCGCCGCCACCAGGGCGTGATCGCCTTCGCCAGCCAGCTGGCGCTGGCGCGCAACCTGGACGAGCTGCTCGACGCCATCGAGGGTCCGCCGCTGCTCCTGATCCTGGACGGCATCACCGACCCGCACAACCTGGGCGCCTGCCTGCGCGTGGCCGACGGCGTCGGCGCGCACGCGGTGATCGTGCCGAAGGACCGCGCGGTCGGCCTGAACGCCACCGCCGCCAAGGTCGCCAGCGGCGCGGCCGAGACCGTGCCCTACATTACCGTCACCAACCTGGCGCGCACCATGCGCGAGCTGAAGGAGCGCGACATCCTGCTGATCGGCACCTCGGACGACGCCGAACGCGGCCTGTACGAGGCCGATTTCACCGGCCCGGCCGCCCTGGTCATGGGTTCGGAAGGCGAGGGCATGCGCCGCCTGACGCGCGAGACCTGCGACGTGCTGGTCAATATCCCGATGTTCGGCTCGGTCGAGAGCCTGAACGTGTCGGTCGCCTCGGGCGTCTGCCTGTACGAGGCGCGCCGCCAGCGCATCGCGCGCGAAGGCTGATTTTCCCGCCCGAGCAGCATGGCTGCAACGGCCTGGCATCGCGTCCAGGCCGCTTCCCTGCGCAGCAACATCCCCACGAGCATTCCATTCCCGGATCGGCTACCATGAAAGCCGTTCCATCCTGAGCGTCACCATGTTTTTCTCACGACTGCGCGAAGACATTCGCAACATCATCGAGCGCGATCCCGCCGCCCGCAACGGCTGGGAAGTGCTGACCTGCTATCCGGGCCTGCACGCCATCGTCGCCCACCGCTGGGCCCACGCCTGCTGGCGCATGGGCCTGAAATGGCTCGGCCGCTTCATCGCGCACCTGGCCCGCATCGTCACCGGCATCGAGATCCACCCCGGCGCCGCGATCGGCCGCCGGGTCTTCATCGACCACGGCTTCGGCGTGGTGATCGGCGAGACCGCCGTGATCGGCGACGACTGCACCATCTACCAGGGCGTCACGCTGGGCGGCACCACGCTGGTGGCCGGCACCAAGCGCCATCCGACGCTCGAGCGCGGCGTGATCGTCGGCGCCGGCGCCCAGGTGCTGGGCGCCTTCACGGTCGGCGAATACGCCAAGATCGGTTCCAACGCGGTGGTGGTCAAGCCGGTGCCGGCCGGCGCCACGGCGGTCGGCAATCCGGCCCACCTGATCCAGAAACAAGACCAGTCGCGCAGCGCGCGCATGTTCGCCGCCTATGGCGTCACGCCCAACGGCGACGACCCGCTGTCGAAAGCCCTGCGCGGCCTGATCGACCATGCCGCGCGCCAGGACGAGCAGATCGAGCGCCTCACCGAGACGGTGCGCGCGGCCGGCCTGTGCTGCCCGCGCGTGCAGGAGGGTGATAAACTCGACTCGGAACAACTGAACCGGTTGGTCGATTAAGTAGATTAAGTAGATGAAGGAATCGCATGACGAATGAAGCGACTGGCGGCGCCGACGCCGCAGCCGTGCTTGACCCGGTAGAGCTGCGCGTGCTGGCCGTGCTGGCCGAAAAAGAAGCGCTGACCCCCGATAACTATCCGATGTCGCTGAACGCGATCGTGAACGGTTGCAACCAGCTGTCGAGCCGCGATCCGGTGATGCAGCTGTCGGACGATATCGTGCTCGACACCCTGCAGCGTCTCACCGAACGCAAGCTGGTGGGTGCCATCTCGCAGGCCGGCGCGCGCGTGGTGAAGTACGAGCACCGCATGCGCATCAAGTGGACGCTGGAGCAGGACAAGCTGGCCGTGCTCACGGTCCTGATGCTGCGTGGCCTGCAGACCGCCGGCGAAATCCGCACCCGCAGCGGCCGCCTGCACGAGTTCAAGAGCGTGCTGGACGTCGAGACGGCGCTGCAGTTCCTGATCGACAAATACCCACCGCTGGTGGCCAAGCTGGAACGCGCGCCGGGCACCAAGGAATCGCGCTACGGCCACCTGCTGGGCGGAGAGATCACCATCGTCGCCGGCAGCGAGCAGACGTCCAGCAGCGCGAGCGGCCTGACCCAGGGCGGCCGCATCGCCCAGCTCGAAGAAGAAGTGGCGTCGCTGCGCGGCCAGATGGATGAGCTCAAGGCCCAGTTCGAGGCGTTTCGCCAGCAGTTCCAGTAGGCGTTTCGTATTCCAGTTCGACCAGCGCCTCGTCGCTCCACGACATGTCGTGGAGCGGCGCCATGAAGCTGCGCCGGCGGGATTCGAGCAGCGCGCTGCGGTTTCCCTCGTGCAGTATGGCGCGCACGAGCCGTTCCCGCACGTGGAAGGCATAGCCTGCCTTCCCCTTGTCGAGAAAGGTGCACCAGTCGCGGGTGCGCAGCAGACCGTTGATGGTCAGCGTCCACATCAGGCCGATCTCGTTCTTCGAGATCGCCACCCACACCTTGCACTCGAGCCGCAGGTCGCCCAGCCGGCGCACGTTTTCCGGCAGGCCCGGGGTGCGCACATGCGGCTGGATGCGATAGCGGCTGCTCTTCTGGTTCAGCACCAGCTCACTGTTCGCGGCCTTCGCTTCTTCGCTGCGCGGCACCACGTACTCGCCGCGCGCATCCGGCGCGATCGGCAAGACGAAACCGCCATCGCCCTCGAGTCGCACACGGACGGTGGCGTCGGACGCGGGATCGCGCGGTGGCTGGACCCGAAAGCGCAGGGCGTCGACGCCAGGCGCGAGGTGATGGTGATGGTCGAAGGCGTCGAGTCCGGCCAGGATCGACGTGTAGCGCCGGACTTCCGGATCGCGCACCGCATTGACGTTGATGGTATCCGGATTGTCCGGCGCGCTCCGATCGGCAGCGCTGGCCACGCTGGCGCCGAACAGCGCGCCAGCCAGCAGCGCAGGCAGGACGCGCATCGCGCTCAGCCCTCGTCGCGCCAGCGGCGCAGGCGGATCGCCCCGTAGATCATCGCGCAGCCGGCGACGGCGGCGATCCACACCGCGGGCGAGGCCAGCGTGCCGTAGGACAGGCCGAGCAGCATCGGCGCGTCGAAGCCGGCATTCTGTTCGGCCAGCGCCCTGCCATTGACCTCGCCGAACCAGATGCCCGGCATCAGGCCGCCGAGGATGCGCGCCACCACTTCTTCGCCGAACCACTTGACGTTCAGGCTCAGCCCCGAGAAGCGGCCGACCAGGAAGTCGAACCAGGCCAGCAGGGCCAGCGCCACCAGGGGCACGCCCACCGCCCACAGGAACACCTTCGAGCGGGCCCAGCTCGACACCAGCAGCAGCCAGCCGACCGTCGGCAGCGCCCACAGGATGTACAGCGGCACGAAGGCCAGCAGGTAGAGCGGCGACAGGTAGAAGTTCGCGTTGGCCAGCACCGGGGCGATCAGGTTGACGCCCTTGACCGCGCTGGCCAGCAGGCCAAGCACCAGCAGCACGAGGGAGGTGGCGATGCCGATCGCCACCGTCAGCAGCGGCGCCACCACCAGCGCGACCGCGGCCTTCGAGAGCACGGTCTGCCCGTCCGACATCGGCAGCGACTTCCAGAACAGGATGCTGCGGTCGCGCCGTTCGTCGTGCAGGGCGGCCAGGCAGTAGAAGAACACCACCACCGGCAGCACCAGGAACAGCGGCGCCGTGATCGCCAGGTAGCTCGAGGCCGCCATCGCCGCCGCCTTGGCGTACATCTCCGGCGGGACGCCCTCGATCGTGATCATCTGCTGTCCATTGTGCTGGATATGGAAGGCGGAGGAGGACAACGCGTACAGGAAGCCGCCGCCGAGCAGCAGCACCAGGGCCGCCGCCACCGCCAGCGGCGCATAGACGAACGCGCCCTTGTGTTCCCACAGCTCGCGCCGGATCAGCCATTTCATCGTGCTCATGTGCGTGTTCATGCGTAGCTTCCTTTCATGGTGGCGACGAACAGGTCGGCCACGCTCGGGTGGCGCACTTCACCGAGGGCTTCGAGCTGGCTGCGCGACAAGCCGCCCGCGCGCTCGGTATCGAACAGCATCACCGACTTGCCGAACATGGCGCGCTGGTCGAGCGGCTGCAGGGCGCGCGCCGCGGCGGCCTTTTCGTTCGGCACCATCACCTCGACGTAGCGCCGGCCGATCTCTTCCATCGACGCCGCCAGCGCGATCTTGCCGTCGCGGATGAACAGCAGGTCGGTCAGGATGTGCTCGACTTCTTCCACCTGGTGGGTCGTGATGACGATGGTTTTTTGTTCGTCAAAGTAGTCTTCGAGCAGGTGCTGGTAGAACTGCTTGCGATACAGGATGTCGAGTCCGAGCGTCGGCTCGTCCAGTACCAGCAGCCGGGCGTCGATCGCCATCACCAGCGCCAGGTGCAACTGCACGACCATGCCCTTCGACATTTCCTTGACCTTCATGCCTGGCCTCAGCCTGGTGTTGGCGATGTAGCGTTCGGCCTTGCTGCGGTCGAAGCGCGGATGCACGCCCTCCACGAAGTCCACCGCGTCCTTGACCCGCAGCCAGCGCGGCAGGATGGCGACGTCGGCGATGAAGCACACGTCCTTCATCAGGTCGTCGCGCCGGGTGCGCGGATCGAGGCCCAGCACGGACAGCTCGCCCTCGAACGGGATCAGGCCCAGGGCCGCCTTGAGCGTGGTGGTCTTGCCCGAACCATTGGGGCCGATCAGGCCGACGATGCGCCCGGCCGGAATCTCGAAGTCGATGCCGTCGACCGCCACCTGCTTGCCGTAGTGCTTGGTCAAGCCGCGTGCGGACAGGACGGCGCCGGAGGCCGGGCTCGCAGACGTGTCATGGACCGCGTCTTGAACGGTGTTCATGCCGCACCTCCCTGTGGATTGCCGCTGTCGCGCAGCAGCTGTTCGACATCCAGCCCCAGGCGGCGGATGCGCTCGACCATGGCCGGCCACTCTTCGCGGACGAAACGTTCGCGTTCGCTTGCCAGCAGTTTTTCGCTTGCTCCCTCGGTGACGTACATGCCTATTCCCCTTCGTTTTTCCACCAGGCGCTCGTCGACGAGTTCCTGGTATGCCTTCGACACTGTTATCGGGTTCAGTTGGTACTCGGCGGCGATCGATCGCACCGAGGGCAGGGCGTCGCCGGCTTTCAACACGCCGTCGAGCATCATGCCGACCACCCGCTCCTTGAGCTGGCGGTAGATCGGGGTGCTATCGTTCCAGTCGGCGCTCATCGGTGGCCTCCCTCACGGTGCCTTGCAGTGTAATGCTCATGCATGCCTCCTTGGTGATGTATTGCGGTGGTGTTGTAGTGAACTATAACACCATAGGCGTAAATGTAAAGATGCAGACGTCGGGTTTCATCCCGACATCGCCGTTCCTACTGCGTCAGTTCGGTAAAGTCGTGGCGCACGATACTGCCGTCGGCGTGCAGCGCGAACCAGCCGCCGCGCATCGGCTCGGCGTCGAGTTCCCAATCGGGCAGCACGTAGCGCAGCTTCTTTCCATGCTCGTGCACGGCGGGGCGGTGGGTATGGCCATGGATGATGACGTCGGCCCCGGTCTCGAGGAACACGGCGTCGATCGCATCAGGCGTGACGTCCACGGTCTCGTACGCTTTCCCGGTGTGGGCGTCGCGCGAACCCTGGCGCAGGCCGGCGATGATCGCCTTGCGCTGGGCCAGCGGCATGCCGAGGAAGTTGGCTTGCCAGGCGGGTTGGCGCACCTGGGCGCGAAACGCCATGTATTGCGTGTCGAGCGTGCACTGGGCGTCGCCGTGCAGCAGGGCCACGCGGCGCGCGCCGGCCTCGATCACGTGCGGGTCTTGCAGCAGTTGCAGGCCGGCGGCCTTGGCGAAGGCGTCGCCGACCAGGAAATCGCGGTTGCCGGCCATCCAGTGGACGGCGGTGCCGGCGTCGGCCACCGTGCGGATCGCGGCGACCACCTGCGCGTTGAACGGGTCGGCGAGGTCGTCGTCGCCGGCCCAGTATTCGAAGATGTCGCCGAGCAGGTAGAGCCGCTCGGCCTGCACCGCGCGCGCGCTCAGGAAGGCCAGGAAGGCCTGCAGCGTGCGCGGGTGCGAGACCTGCAGGTGCAGGTCGGAGATGAACAGCGCGAACGGGCGCCCAGTACACGTCATCGGATTGACCGGTGCCAGTGCGCGCCGTGCATTACAGCACTTCGATCTTTTCGATGATGACCGCGTCGACCGGCACGTCCGAGTGCATGCCGCTGCGGGTGGTCTTGACGCCGTTGATCGCGTCGACCACGTCCTGGCCTTCGGTCACTTTGCCGAACACGGCGTAGCCCCAGCCGTCCTGGCCCGGGTAGTCGAGGAAGGCGTTGTTCTTGGTGTTGATGAAGAACTGGGCCGATGCCGAGTGCGGCGCCGAGGTGCGGGCCATGGCCAGCGTGTACTTGTCGTTCTTCAGGCCGTTCTTGGCTTCGTTCTCGACGGTCGCTTCGGTGGCTTTTTGCTTCATGCCTGGCTCGAAGCCGCCGCCCTGGATCATGAAGTCCTTGATCACGCGGTGGAAGATGGTGTTGGTGAAGTGGCCCTTGCCCACGTAGTCGAGGAAGTTGGCAACGGTCTTCGGTGCTTTTTCGGCGTCCAGCTCGGCGGTGATATTGCCCTGGTTGGTGGTGATGAGAATGGTCGTCATAGCTTGTCCTGTTCTATGGGTTGTTGTTTGCCCGGTATTGCAACTGCGGCAAAACCGTTATTTTACTAGCTTGTCGCCCTTCAGCAGGGTGACGTTCGTAATCTTGATCGGCACCACCGGCACGTTCTGCATGCCGCGCACGTCGTCGACGACCACGCCCTTGATCTTGTCGACCACCTCCTGGCCCTTCACGACCTTGCCGAACACGGTATAGCCCGAACCCTTGACGAAGGGGTGGTCGATGCCGGAATTGTCGGCCACGTTGATGAACCATTGCGAGGTCGCGCTGTCGGGGTTGTCCTCGCGCGCCATGGCGATGGTATAGGGCTGGTTCGACAGGCCGTTATCCGACTCGTTCTTCACCGGCTTGAGGGTTTTGCGGCCCTCGAATTTCTCGTTCATGCCGCCGGCCTGGATCATGAAGCCGTCGATCACGCGGTGGAAGATCGTGCCCTTGTAAAAGCCCGACTTGGCGTAGGCGGCGAAGTTGGCGACCGTCCTGGGGGCTTTTTCCTGGTCGAGCTGGACGACGATCTCGCCCATGGTGGTCTTGATCGCATACTGCGGGCCGACCATGACCGGGGCTGCGGCGGCCTCGGGCGCCGCAGCCGGATCAACGGCTTCCTGGGCCGGCGCGGCGCCTGCGAACAGCAGGCCGCAGGCGAGCAGGGCGGTGGCGCCCGTCATGCGGGCGAGCAGGGATCGGCGGGTGATCGATGACGACATCTGGCTTCCTCTGATGGACCTCGCGCAAGGCGCTGTCAAGGGTTTTCCCGAAAAATAAAGCTGGACCGTAGGCGGCCAGCCGGGATTTTATCAATGCTATACTTTACGAAAGGCGTTCGTAGTCAAGCGCCCCATTCTATCAAATAAGAACAACACCGAGGAGCCAGGCGAACCCGTCGCCGCACCCGCCCGATGCGCGCGTCCACTGCTGCGCCGGGTGGCTATTGCGGCTTGCGCTGCGCCCGGCGCTCCTCTTCCGAAACGGAACTCAATGAGCCAACTCAAGATTTACAACACGCTCGCGCGTGACAAGCAGGTATTCGTTCCCAAGGTCGCAGGCAAGGTCGGCATGTATGTATGCGGCATGACCGTCTACGATTACTGCCATGTCGGCCACGCGCGAATGATGATGGCTTTCGACGTCGTGTACCGCTGGCTGATGGCATCCGGCTACGAAGTCAACTACGTGCGCAACATCACCGATATCGACGACAAGATCATCCGGCGCGCGGTCGAGAATGGCGAGACCATCGGCGCGCTGACCAAGCGCTTCGAGAAATACATGGACGAAGACACGGACGCGCTCGGCATCCTGCCGCCGACCGTGGTGCCGCGCGCCACCGAATACGTGCCGCACATGCTGTCGATCATCGAGAAGCTCGAGCAAAAAGGGCTGGCCTATCAAACCGAGGATGGCGACGTCAACTACGCCGTGCGCGGTTTCGAAGGCTACGGCAAGCTGTCCGGCAAGTCGCTGGACGACCTGCGCGCCGGCGAGCGCGTCGACGTCAAGACGGCCAAGCGCGATCCGCTCGACTTCGTGCTGTGGAAGGCCGCCAAGGAATCCGAACCTCTCGAGGCCAAATGGGATTCGCAGTGGGGCCGCGGCCGTCCGGGCTGGCACATCGAGTGCTCGGCCATGTCGTGCGCCACGCTCGGCGAGCACTTCGACATCCACGGCGGCGGCGCCGACCTGCAGTTCCCGCACCACGAGAACGAGATCGCGCAATCCGAAGGCGCCTTCGGCGGCCCGATGGTCAACTACTGGATCCACAACGGCTTCGTGCGTGTGGATAACGAAAAGATGTCCAAGTCGCTGGGCAACTTCTTCACCATCCGTGAAGTCCTCGCGAAGTACGACGCCGAAGTGGTGCGCTTCTTCATCCTGCGCGCCCACTATCGCAGCCCGCTGAATTACTCGGACGTGCACATCGACGACGCCAGGGGCGCGCTGACGCGCCTGTACACGGCGCTCGCCGACGTCGACCTGGGCGATGGCGAACTGGCCGTCGACTGGGACGAAGCGCACGCGAAGCGCTTCCGCGACGCGATGGACGACGATTTCAACACCCCGCTGGCGGTGGCCGAACTGTTCGACCTGGCGAGCGAAGTCAATCGCGGCAAGTCGGTCGAGACTGCACGCCAGTTGAAGGCGCTGGCCGCCGTGCTGGGCCTGCTCGAGCGCGCGCCGCAAGCCTTCCTGCAGGCCGGCACGCCGGGCAGCGGCGGGCTCGATGAAGCGGCGATCCTCGATGCGATCGCGCGCCGCGCGGCCGCCAAGGCCGCACGCGACTTCGCCCAGGCCGACGCGATCCGCAAGGAACTCACGGCAGCCGGCATCGTCCTGGAAGACAAGGCCGACGGAACGACCTGGCGCCGCGCATAATGGCAGCCAACAAGGACAAGGCCGGCGGCGCCGCCGCAGGCGCCAGCGTGGAGTCGCCCGCGCTGCCGGCGCAGGATGCGCTGGCGGTGCCGATCTATTGGGCCGAGGCCAAGCGCGAACTGATGCAGCGCGACCGCATCATGAACAAGCTGATCCCCCAGTTCGGCGACCTGCACCTGCGCGGCCAGCCCGACCCGTTCATCACGCTGGCGCGGTCGATCGTGGGCCAGCAGGTGACGCCGAAAGCGGCCGACCTGGCCTGGGGCAAATTGCTTGCCGTCTGTCCGAAACTGGCGCCGAGCCAGGTGCTCAAGCTGGGGGCGGTGCAGCTGTCGGGGTGCGGCCTGTCCAAGCGCAAGACCGAATACATCCTCGACCTGGCCGACCATTTCAAGGCCAAGCGGGTGCATGCCGACCTGTGGTCGGAAATGGATGACGAAGCCGTCATCGCCGAGCTGGTCCAGATCCGCGGCATCACGCGCTGGACAGCCGAGATGTTTTTGATATTTAATCTGCTGCGGCCGAACGTCCTGCCACTGGACGACCCCGGCCTGATCCAGGGCATCAGCCAAAACTATTTCTCGGGCGAGCCGGTCTCGCGCAGCGATGCGCGCGAGGTCTCCGCCAACTGGGAACCCTGGCGCACGGTTGCTACATGGTATTTGTGGCGCAGCCTGGACCCGGTTGCATCCACCGTATCGCCCGCCAACTGAGCAATTCAGGCGTTCGATACGCTGTCGGCTTACGGTAGAATAGCGCCCTGATCCGCCGCGCATAACGGAGCGCGGCCAAGACATTACCCCGGAGGTACAATGACTAAAACAACTTTCCTCAATTTTGAGCAGCCGATTGCCGAGCTCGATTCCAAGATTGAAGAGCTGCGTTTCGTACAAGACGATTCCGCTGTCGACATCTCCGAAGAGATCGATCGCCTGGACAAGAAGAGCCAGCAGCTCACCAAGGACATCTATGCCAAGCTGACTCCGTGGCAAGTGTCGCAGATCGCGCGCCACCCGCAGCGTCCTTACACGATGGACTACGTGAACGCGATCTTCACCGATTTCCATGAGCTGCACGGCGACCGCACCTTCGCCGACGACCAGTCGATCATCGGCGGCCTGGCCCGCTTCAACGGCCAGCCATGCATGGTGATCGGCCACCAGAAGGGTCGCGACACCAAAGAGCGCGCGATGCGCAACTTCGGCATGCCGAAGCCCGAAGGCTACCGCAAGGCGATGCGCCTGATGAAGCTGGCGGAAAAATTCGGCCTGCCGATCTTCACGTTTGTCGACACGCCCGGCGCATTCCCCGGCATCGACGCCGAGGAGCGCGGCCAGTCCGAAGCGATCGGTCACAACCTGTACGTGATGGCCGAACTGAAAGTGCCGCTGATCGCCACCATCATCGGCGAAGGCGGTTCGGGCGGCGCGCTGGCGATCGCCGTCGGCGATGCGGTGCTGATGCTGCAATACTCCACCTATTCGGTGATCTCGCCGGAAGGCTGCGCCTCGATCCTGTGGAAGACCTCGGAACGCGCGGCCGACGCCGCCGAAGCCCTGGGCCTGACCGCGCACCGCCTGAAGGCGATGGGCCTGGTCGACAAGATCGTCACCGAACCGCTCGGCGGCGCCCACCGCGATCCGGCGCAGATGGCGCAAATGCTCAAGCGCGCGCTGGCCGATTCGCTGCGCCAGTTCCAGGGCATGAAAACCAAGGACTTGCTGGAAGCCCGTCACGCGAAGCTGATGAGCTATGGCAAGTTCAAGGAAACGCTGCCGCGCGAGGAGTAATCCTCTGAGCCGTTCCAACAGCGGGGCCAACCCGGCCGGGCTGGTCCCGGCATCGTTCGCGCAAGCCATGTCCGGCTTGCGCGCCAAATACTCCCCCCAATCCATCGCAGTTGCGTGTAGCGGCGGCCTCGATTCGATGGTCGTGCTGCGGCTGGCGCACGACTGGTGCGCACAGCAGGGCGTGCGGCTGCATGCCTTCCACGTTCATCACGGACTGAGCCCGCATGCCGATGACTGGCGCGCGCATTGCGAGCGCAGTGCGGCGGCGCTCGGCGTCGGCTTCGACCAGCGCCGGGTGACGATCGCGCACGACGGTTCCGGCGTCGAGGCCGCGGCGCGCAAGCTGCGCTACGCCGCGCTGGGCGAGATGTGCCGCGCGCATGGCGCCAGTCTGCTCCTGACCGCCCACCATCTCGACGACCAGGCCGAGACCGTGCTGCTGCAATTGCTGCGCGGTTCGGGTCCGGCCGGCCTGTCGGGCATGGATGCCGACAATCTCGCGCCAGGATTGCTGGGTGTCGCCGGCCTGCCGATGGCGCGGCCCTTGCTGTCGCTGCCGCGCGCCGCCCTGGAAGCGTATGCGGCCGAGCATGGATTGCACTGGGTCGAGGACGAGTCGAACCAGGACCCGCGCTATACCCGCAATGCGCTGCGCCACCAGGTGATGCCGGCGCTGGCGGCGAACTTCCCCGGCTTCCAGGCGCGGCTGGCGCGCGGCGCTGCCCACGTGGCCTCGGCCCAGCGCCTGCTCGACGAACTGGCGGCCCAGGACCTGGCGGCCTGCCAGGATGGCGACGCCATCGACCTGGCCTGTCTTGGCAGCTTGAGCGCCGACCGCATCGACAACTTCATGCGCCACCTGTTCATGGTGCGCGGCCTGGCGATGCCGTCGACCGCCTGGTTGAACGAGATGGTGGCGCAACTGTTCTCGGCGCGCGAGGATGCGCAATTGAAGGTCACGCATCCGGGCTGCCATATCCGCCGCCACCGCGGCAAGCTGTATCTCACGCCGCACTTGCCGGACTTGGCCGGCATGCGCGATCCCGAC
This sequence comes from Massilia timonae, assembly GCF_001866515.1. Taxonomy (NCBI): domain Bacteria; kingdom Pseudomonadati; phylum Pseudomonadota; class Betaproteobacteria; order Burkholderiales; family Oxalobacteraceae; genus Massilia; species Massilia timonae. The sequence continues at coordinate 5,329,983 of NZ_JRYB01000001.1, read as the reverse complement.
GATATCGGCGTGCTCGACAGGGAAGGGCAAGCGTTCCGCTGGCAGGGCGAGGCGTCGATCGCCTTCCCGGACTACGGCGGCGTGCTGCACTTCGAGCCGGCGCGGCAGGGCTTCGATGCGGCCTGGCTGCGCGCGCAAACCCTGACCATCGATTTCCGCAAGGGCGGCGAGCGCCTGAAGCCCGCGGCCAACCGGCCGTCGCGCAGCCTGAAGGCGCATTACCAGGCGCTGGGCGTGCCGGCATGGGAGCGCGAGCGGCTGCCGACGGTCAGCCGCGACCTCGACCTGCTGTTCGCCGCCGGCATCGGCATGGATTGCCGGCACTGGTCGGCGCTTGGTCAGGAGCTGATCGCGCTGCGCTGGGAAGTGAACTGAAGCTAGATTGTATAGGCAAGTGTATTCCGAAAACGCATTAGGTTATTTTCTTTCCATATAGCTTTTTCGATCTCCAAGCCTTGTGATGCCGCGTTGCAGCATGCTACATTAAGAGTCTTCTTTTCTCTTTACACAAGCTGGAACCCTTCCTGATATGGCTTTAATTGTCCACAAATATGGCGGGACGTCGATGGGCTCGACGGACCGTATCAAGAATGTCGCGGCCCGGGTGGCCAAGTGGCATGACGCAGGTCACCAAATCGTCGTTGTGCCGTCCGCGATGTCGGGCGAGACCAACCGCCTGATTGGTCTGGCCAAGGAAATCATGCCGCAACCCGACCCGCGCGAACTGGACATGATCGCCTCGACCGGCGAGCAGGTGTCGGTTGGCCTCCTGGCCATGGCACTGCTGGCCATCGGCAAGGATGCGGTGTCGTACACCGGCTGGCAGGCGGGCATCCGCACCGACTCCTCGTTCACCAAGGCGCGCATCCAGTCGATCGACGACAGCCGCGTGCTGCGCGACGTCGCGGCCGGCAAGATCGTCATCATCACCGGCTTCCAGGGCGTGGATGAAGAAGGCAATATCTCGACCCTGGGTCGTGGCGGCTCGGATACCTCGGCAGTGGCGATTGCGGCCGCGCTGAAGGCCGAGGAATGCCTGATCTACACTGACGTCGACGGCGTCTACACGACCGATCCACGCGTGGTGGACGAGGCGCGCCGCCTGTCGAAGATCACGTTCGAGGAAATGCTCGAACTGGCCTCGCTGGGCTCGAAGGTGCTGCAGACTCGCTCGGTCGAGTTCGCCGGTAACTACCAGGTGCCGACGCGCGTGCTGTCGTCGCTGACCGATCCCCTGATGCCGCTGGAAGAAGAAGCCCAGTCCGGCACCCTGATTTCGTTTGAGGAAGAAAGCAATATGGAACAAGCCGTCATCTCCGGCATCGCGTTCAATCGCGACGAAGCAAAGATCACCGTCCTGGGCGTGCCGGACAAGCCGGGCGTGGCGTACCACATCCTGGGCCCGATCGCCGAAGCGAACATCGAAGTCGACATGATCATCCAGAACCAGTCGGTGGACGGCAAGACCGATTTCACCTTCACCGTGCCGCGCAATGACTACGTGCGCGCGATGGGCGTGCTGGAGAGCCAGCAGCAGGCGCTGGGCGCCACCAAGGTGCTGGGCGACGCCAAGGTGTCGAAGGTGTCGGCGGTGGGCGTGGGCATGCGCAGCCACGTCGGCGTGGCGTCGCAGATGTTCCGCACCTTGTCGGAAGAGGGCATCAACATCCAGATGATCTCGACCTCCGAAATCAAGATTTCGGTGCTGATCGACGAGAAGTATATGGAGCTCGCAGTGCGCGCACTGCACAAGGCATTTGGCCTGGAGCAAGGTTAACAAATTTCAAAATTTTTGGGCGTGCGTCCTTGACGCAATGAGGTCCAGCCCTTAAGATGCCTGCACTCAGCGCTGACGTGCAAACGCCGGTTCTGATGGGAGACGTGGCCGAGTGGCCGAAGGCACTTCCCTGCTAAGGAAGCATACGGCTTATACCCGTATCGTGGGTTCGAATCCCACCGTCTCCGCCAAGTTTGATGAAAAAAGCCACCGCAAGGTGGCTTTTTTCATTGTTGGCGTATCAGCCGAGTAGAGCGCCTGCGCGCTCTGCGTGTCCTGCCCTGAGGGCGTAATTCGAAGCTGCGCGCGTGCTCGCGCGTGGGCGGCCTGCGGGACGTAGGCGTATCCCACCGTCTGCGTCAGGTTCGATGCTGGCGGCGTCGGCGCCGCGCCATCGCGAGCGTGAACAGCCCGCCGGCGCACATGCCAGGAAGCAGATGTGCAGTCGCGCGTGGCGCGCCATGGTGGTCCTCCAGGCAATGCGGTCATTGGCCATCATGCGCCGTACATCGCCGCGAGACTTTCGAAACGGCCGATGCCGGGCGGTTTGAGCCGCCCCCTGGCGCCGCACTCTGAATATGCCTTTACCCGAAGATCCTGGCATACCCCCGTGCCGACAGCGCCGCCACATCGGCCAGCAGCGCCGGAAGAAACTTCCCGCTCGCATAGGCGATATACCGCGGCTCCCACACCGGATGGAATTTCTCCTTGTACGCGCGCAGTCCCTGGAATTTGTAGAACGACTCCCCATGCCGGTACACGAAGCCGGCCAGCCGGTTCCACATGGGCGTGGCCCGCGACGCGCGCACGCCGGACAGCGGCGCCATGCCGAGGTTGAACCAGCGGTAGCCGTGCTCCTGGCCCCACAGGAAGACATGGGTGAGCAAGCCATCCATCAGGCCGCGCGGTGCCGCGTGCATGAACCGCATCAGGTCGATCGACAGTTCCTCGCCGGTGGGCCCGCACAACAGGTTGGCGAAGGCCACGATGCGGCCTTCGCGCTCGAGCACCGCGACCGGTTGCCGCGTCAGATAGTCATCGGCAAAGAAGCCCAGCGAAAATCCCTTTTCGCCGCCGGCCTTGCCGGCCAGCCAGTCATCCGACACCGAACGCAGCTGCGGCAGGATCGCCGGCACGGATTCCGGCGCCACGATCCGGAAATCCACGTGCTCGCGCTTTAGGCGCTGCATGGCAGCCCTTAGATCCTTGAAGCGCCCTCCCGCCAGCGACAGGCTGTCGAGGCGGATGCGCGCTTCCTCGCCGAACTTGGCGAACGCCAGCCCCAGGTCGGCGTAGCAGTGCAGCTGCTCCGGATGCACCTGGTAGAACACCGGGGTGGCGCCGGCATCATCCGCGCGCTCGACGAAGTCGCGTGTCAAGAACGCGGCGGCGGCTGGCGGGCCGACCGGATCGCCCAGCGCCACCCAGGTGCGGCCGCGCACGCCGTACATGATGAAGGCCGTGCGCTCTGGGTTGAACAGCAGCTCCTTGTCGCGCAGCCAGGCCAGGTAGGGCAAGGTCGCGCCCTGTGCGCGCACGATGCGCTCGGCGTCGGCCAGCGTCTCGTTCGATGGCGGTTCGGCCAGGTGCGGCGGCGGCCTGAGCAGGCGCGCGACGCCGAAGGCGAACAGGACCACGGCGGCGCCCAGGCTGGCGCGCAGGAAGCGCGGCGCGTCGGCGTGCAAGGCCACCTGCCACCACAGCGTGTTCGAATAGTCGACGTGGCGATAGGCGAAGACGCCGATCCACAGCGAGGCGCCGAAGGCGGCCGCGATCGCGACGATCCAGCCGGGCGAGAAACGGGTGTCGAACAGCGCCGCGCGCCTGTCGAACAGGCGGCGGCTCGGCGCGAACACCAGCAATAGCAAGGCCAGCAGCGTCGCTTCTTCCCAGTCGCCGCCCTTGAGCAGCGAGGCCGCGATGCCGGCGGCCAGCGCGCCGACGGCGAGCTGCCAGGCCAGCCGGATGCGGCGCGCGATCGCCTGCGCCAGCAGCAGCAGGGCCACGCCCACGACGCTGCCGATGAAATGCGACGCTTCGAACAGGCCGACCGGAAACAGGCGCGACAGCCAGTGCAGCCGTTCGTGCGCGGCCGGCGTGGCGCCCGAGACCAGCAGCAGCAGGCCGCCCATGAAGGTGAACAGCGCCAGGATCCTGGGCGCGAGCCGCACCGAGTGCTGGCCCAGCGACTGGTCGAGCTGTTGCAGGCGCCCGCGCCGGCGCCGCGTCTCGTCGCCGACCAGCAGGACCAGCGCCAGGCTCAGCGGCAGCAGATAATAGACCAGGCGGTACAGCAGCAGCGCCGCCACGATCTGGTCGGCGCGCAGGTACGGCGCCAGCAGCAGCGCCACGATGCCGTCGAAGACGCCGAGCCCGCCGGGCACGTGGCTGGCCAGCGCCACCAGCTGCGCCGCGAGGAAGGCGCCAAGCACGACGGGGTAGGGCGGGCCGCCTGGCGGCAGCAGGACATACAGGATGCCGGCCGCGAGCATCCAGTCGGTCATCGACACCAGCAGCTGGGCCAGCGTGAGCGGCAGCGGCGGGATTCGCATATCGAAGCCGCGCACCCGTAGCGGCGTCTTGCGCGCCAGCGGCAGGAACAGGTAGCTGCCCACGAGCGCCAGGCAGACCAGGCCGAGCCACTGCGCGCCGCGTTGCGCCAGTTCGCCCTGCAGCCAGGCATGCGGGTGATTGACGAGGCTCCAGCCGCCCAAAGCCAGCAGGCCAAGCCAATAGGTGATGCCATTCAGCGCCACGATCCGGGACAGGTCGGCGCCGCCTACGCCCCAACGCGAATAGAAGCGGTGGCGCACGGCCGTCCCCGACAGCAGTGCGAAGCCGACGCTGTTGCTGATCGCGTAGCCGATGACAGCGGTCAGGGCGATGCGCGCGCGTGCGATGCGCTTGCCGATGTAGACGAAGGCCAGCTGGTCGTAGCAGCTCAGGACCAGGTAGTTGGCCGCGCAGCACAGCAGGGCGAGCAGCAGATGCCCGGCGCCGAGGCGGGCCAGCGCCGCCTGCAGGTCGCGATAACGGATCTGCTGGAGTTCGCCGTGCAGGACCCAGACTGCCGCGCACAAGAGCACGGCCGCGACCAGCGGCGGCAGCCAGCTGCGCAGTCCGGCCTGCCGGCTGGCGATCGGGGCGGCGCTCACGGTGTGGACCTCGTGTCCATGCGGATGGGTGGATGTGGGATGTGCTCGCCGGGCACGGGCGCCGGCATCTTCCGTTCGAGCCGCGCCGGACGCGGTGGTTCCGTCCTGCGGGCCGGTTCATGTGGTGGGAGCGGGCGCGTGTCCGTCCGGCGGGGGCGGATAGCGCAACGACGGATGCGGCCGCAGTCAGTCCCGATGCTATGATCGGGCAATGGAAATCCTGCAACATCGAGGCTTTCGCCGGTGGCCGGGCCGGCCTGGATCGCCCGCGCTGGCGGCATGCGCGCTCGCCTTGCTGGTGGCCGCCGGCACGGCCATGCCGGCGGCGGCGCAGGAGCATGCGCCCGAACGCCTGGAGCACCGGCGCTGGCTGTCGGCCGACGGCGGGCCGAGCCAGGTCGGCGCGATCGTCCACGGCGCCGACGGCTATCTCTGGCTCGGCACCAACGACTCGCTGGTGCGTTTCGACGGCCTGCGCTTCCGGCGCCAGCCACCCGGCGCGCGCGGGGCGCCCGCCATCGTGTCGTCCTTGCTGGCCCAGGGCGACGCCCTGTGGGTGGGCCTGCGCAGCGGCGGCGTGGCGCTGGCCCGTCCCGGGGCCGCCCTCGCGCGCGAGCGCGGCCCCGGCGCCCCGGCCGGGGTGGTGTACGGGCTGGCGCTGGACCGGAGCCAGGCCATCTGGGCCGCCGCCGAGGACGGCCTGGCGCGGCGGGTGAACGGCGCCTGGCGGCGCATCGGCCGCGACCAGGGTGTCGACGAGGCCGGCGCCCGCGCCGTGTTCGTCGACCGCGACGGCGTGCTGTGGGTCGCCGGCGAACGCAAGCTCCATTACCTGCGCGAGGGCGCCGGGCGCTTCACCGACACCGGCCTGCGGCTCGATGGCGTGAGCCAGATCGCGCAGGCGCCCGATGGCGCGCTGTGGCTGGCCGAGCGCCGGGGCGGCCGGGTGCACCGCGTGGTGCTGCACGAGAATGGGCTGTCGTCCGGCACGGCGCCGCTCGATGCGCCCGCGACCAGCCTCGTGTTCGACGGCGCCGGCGGCCTGTGGCTCGGCACGGCCGGCCGCGGCCTGCTGCACGTGGCGCGCCCGGACGGCCTGGCGGCGCTGGCCGGCGCCAGCCGCTTCACGGCCAGGCAGGGCCTGAGCTCGGACTTCGTGTGGCGGCTGCACCTGGACCGCGCCGGTAATCTGTGGGTCGGCACCAATGCCGGCCTGGACCGCTTCCGGCCGCGCATCCTGGCGCCTTCGGCGTTCCCGCCCGGCGCACTGAACGTGGCGCTGGCCGCCGGCGGCGACGGCAGCCTGTGGGGCGGTCCGGGCAGCGGCTCGGCGCTGCGGCTGCAGGGCGGCCGCGTGGGGGCGCTGGCGATGCCGGCGCCGGTCAACAGCGCCATCAGCGACGCCGAGGGCGGCATCTGGATGGCCGGCCCGGCCGGCATCTGGCGCTCGCGCGGCGCCCGGCTGGCATTCGTGGCCGACCTGCCGCCCGGCGCCGCCGGCCAGGCGCCGGTGCGCGCGATGGCGCGCGATGCGCAAGGCGTGCTGTGGGTCTCGATCAACAAGGTGGGCCTGTTCCGGCGCGAGGCGCAAGGATGGGTGCGCGCGCCCGTGGCGCCAGGCCGCGACAGCCAGCGCATGCCGGTCAGCGCGCTGGCCGCGCCCGACGGCTGGTTGTGGTTCGGCTACCGCGACGGCCTGCTCGAAGCGCGCCGCGGCGGGCAGACGCTGCGCTGGAGCGCGTCCGACGACCTTGGCCACGTCACCGCGCTGGCGCACCACGCGGGGCGCACCTGGGTCGGCGGCCAGCATGGCCTGGCGTATGTCGAAGCGGGCCGCCTGCGCCGCCTGCCGCTGCCGGACGACGGCGTGTTCGACAACATCTATGCCATCGTCCCGGTCGCGGCGGCCACCGGGGCTGCCGATGTCGACCTGTGGCTGCATGGCAGGGCGGGCATTTTCCAGATCGGCGCCGCCGAACTGCGGCGCGCGATGGCCACGCCCGGCCACCGGATCCGTTATCGTTCCTTCGACGCGCTGGGCGGCCTGGCGAACGATCCGCACCAGGTGCTGCCGTTGCCGACCGCCGTAAGCGGCGCCGATGGCCGGCTGTGGTTCTCGACGAGCGGCGGGGTGGTGTCATTGGACCCCGCGCGCCTGCCGCCCGCCGAGCCCGGGCCGATGGTCCGGATCGAGGCGGTCAGCGTGGACGGCGCCCGGGTGGACCCCGCTGCCTCGCTCAGCCTGGCGCCGCAGGCGCAGCGCATCGCCATCGACTACACGGCGCCGAGCCTGGCCGCGCCGGAGCGCCTGGGGTTTCGCTACCGGCTGGACGGCTTCGACACCGACTGGGTGGACGCCGGCCGTGCGCGCCAGGCCATCTATACCGGCCTGGCGCCGGGCGCCTATCGCTTTCGCGTCATCGCCCTGAACAAGGATGGCGTGCCGAGTCCGCGCGAGGCGGTGTTGCCGTTCAGGGTGGCGCAGGCGTTCTACCGTCATCCGCTGTTCCTGGCCGGCGCCGCCGTGCTGGCGCTGGCCGCTCTGCGGCTGGCCTACCGGGCCACGGCGCGCCGCGCCGCCGAGCGCGTGCGCGACCGCCTGCAGGAACGCCACCGCGAACGCGAGCGCATCGCGCGCGAGCTGCACGACACCCTGCTGCAGGGCGTGCACGGACTGGTGCTGCGCTTCCAGGCGGCGGCCGACACGCTGCCCGCGGACGCGCCCGCCCGCGCGCGCCTGGAACAAGCCCTGGTGCGCGCCGACCAGGTGCTGGTCGAGGGGCGCGAGCGCGTGCGCGCGCTGCGTGGCGGTCCGCTCGACACGCGCGAGCTGCACGAGGCGCTGGCGGCGGCCGGCGAGGAACTGGCCGCGCAATGGGCCTGCGGCTTCGCGTTCGCGGTGCGTGGGACGGTGCGACGCCTGCAGCCGGCGGTCCTGGACGAGGTTTGCCGGATCGGTCTCGAGGCGCTGCGCAACGCCTTCGCCCATGCCCGGGCCGCGCAGGTCAGGATCGAGGTCGTGTACCGGCGCTCCGCCTTCGTGCTGACGGTCGCGGACGACGGCCGCGGCATCGATCCGGCCTGGCTGCGCGAACAGGGCCGGCCCGACCACTGGGGCTTGCGCGGCATGCGCGAACGCGCCGAGCGCATCGGCGCCAGGCTCGACATCCATAGCGGCGGCGGTCGGGAAGGGTGGCGCGGCACGCGGGTGGCGCTGACGCTGCCGGCGCGCATGGCTTACCGGGGCCGCCCGTCCTGAGCAGGAGACGCAGCCGGAAGCTGGTGTGGCTTGCCCGAATTATTGAGAATGGGATATCATTATCGAATCGATGCCCTGGCATCCTTTCCCGTCGTACTCCTCTACGTCAATAATGAAAACAAAGCTCCTCCCCCTGGCGCTGGGCCTGTCCTCGCTCGCGTCCGCCGTCCACGCCGCCGACCCCACGATCGTGATGGGCGAAGTGCGCGTCAGCGCCCAGCGCGATGCCGGCGCGCTGCGTCCGAGCACCGTGCTGACCTCGGTCGACGTGCTCGGCGCCGACAAGATCGAGGACAAGCACGTCGCCAGCAGCTGGGAACTGGTCGGGCAGCTGCCGGGCACCCAGATGACCGAAACCCGCATGGGCGCCGAGTCGGGCAAGGCGACCTTCCGCGCCTTCAATGGCGAAGGGTATATCAACGCTATCAAGGTGCTGATCGACGGCATTCCGAGCAATGTCAACAGCGGCAACCAGCGCTTCATCGATATGATCTTCCCGCTCGAAGTCGACTATGTCGAAGTGGTGCGCGGCACCAACGACCCGCGCTACGGTCTGCACAACATCGGCGGCAACATCAACCTCGGGACGCGCCAGGGCGGCAACTACTTCGACGGCCGTTTCACCCTCGGCAGCTTCGACACGCGCGAAGCCCAACTGGTCTATGGGCGCGAGGCCGACGGCTTCTCCCAGAACTATGTCTTGGCAAGGCAGGATTCCAGCAGCTACCGCCGCAGCCACGGCGATTCGGAGCGCTACACGGCGGCCGGCAAGTGGTTCCTGACGTCGAAGGACAAGTCGCTCACCGGCGGCATCGTGCTGCGCACCTACAAGCATGACGCCGACGAGCCGGGCTTTTTGACCGCCACCGAACTGGCCGCCGACCGGCGCCAGTCGCCGGCCAAGAACGTCAACGACATCACCTACCGCGAGATGAACCACGCCAGTGCCCACCTGGACTGGCAAATCTCGAAAGACGCCTTCCTCAGCAACAAGCTGTACTACAACGATTACCACGACGACCGCCGCGTCACCTTCACCAGCAACCCGGAAGGTAACGGGCCGCGCCAGCGCCGCGAGTGGGATGAGCACCAGTTCGGCTTCATGAGCACACTGACCTGGCGCGCCAGCGAGCGTGTCACGGTCGACGGCGGCGTGAACACAGAGCGGCAGAACAATTTCTACAAGCGTTCACGCTACACGTATGCGATGCCGACCGATTTCAGCAATCCGGCGCGGGTGCAAAACGACGACCGCTATTACCTGAACAACGTTGGCGCCTATGCCCAGGCGGTGATCAAGGCCACCGACACGCTGCGCATCGTGCCGGGCTACCGGGTCGACCGTTTCACCGGCAGCAATCCGCTGCCCGGCGGCGGATCGGCCGGCCTGCAGGACTACGGCTGGATCAAGCAGCCGAAACTGAGCATGGTGTACTCCCCGGCCGAGGACGTCAGCGTGTACGCCAACTGGGGCCGCACCTTCCAGATTCTGACCGGATCGGTCATGCCGGCCTACCTGCTGCCGGGGCAGGGTCCGTTCGACGCCTCGAGCAATACCGGCAAGGAAATCGGCATCAAGCTCAAGCCGAGCGCGCGTTCCGACCTGCGCCTGGCGATCTGGCGCCAGGACGCCTCCGGCGAGGCGGCGAACATGCCGGCCACCGGCACCTCGGTGGCGCTCGGCGAGACGCGGCGCGAGGGCATCGACCTGCAATTGTCTGGCCGCCTGTCGGACCGGCTCCAGGTCTGGGCGTCGCATTCGCTCCAGAAGGCCGAGGCGGTGAGCGCCATGACCGACGCCGGCGTTTCGCTGGCCGGCAAGGAACTGTTTTCGACGCCGCGCTACATCAGCAACGTCGGCCTCGACTACCATCCGTCCGAGCGCTGGCACCTCGGCCTGCAGGGCCGGGCGCAGGGAGATTACTACATCGACCGTGCGAACCAGCTCGGCAAGTACGGCGGCTTCGTGTTGTTTGATGCCAATGTGTCGTATGCAATCACGCCACGCGTGAGCATCGACCTGCAGGTCAAGAACCTGGCCGACCGTCGGTACGAATATGCGTGGTACGACGAGTACTGGTGGCCGGCCGGCCAGGCCCAACCGATGTATTCGTCGGGCAACGGTCGCGCGGCGTATGTATCGCTGAACGTGAAACTGTAAGTCCGCGGCGGGCGGTTGGATCGACAGTCGCATGCAAAAGGGCGCGCCGGATGGCGCGCCCTTTTTCAGCAGCCGGTCGACTTAGCCGGCCTGGCTGCTCAACGCCTCATCGTAACGACGCTCGACTTCGGCCCAGTTGATGATGTTGAAGAAGGCCGCGATATAGTCAGGACGCTTGTTCTGGTACTGCAGGTAATAGGCGTGCTCCCACACGTCCAGGCCCAGGATCGGCGTGCCGCCCGACATGCCGGCGAACTCGCCCATCAGCGGATTGTCCTGGTTGGCGCTGCTTTCGACCAGCAGCTTGCCGTCCTTGCCCAGGGTCAGCCAGGCCCAGCCGCTACCGAAGCGGGTCTGGGCGGCCTTGGTGAAGGCGTCCTTGAACCGGTCGAAGCCGCCGAGGTCGTCCTCGATGGCCTTGGCCAGCTTGCCCGAAGGCTGGCCGCCGTCCGGGCTCAGCACGGTCCAGAACAGCGCGTGGTTGGCGTGGCCGCCGCCGTTGTTGCGCACCACGGTCTGGATGTTCTGCGGCAGCGCGCCGATATTGGCGATCAGTTCTTCGACCGGCACCTCGGCCACGCTGGCCTCGGCCAGGGCGTTGTTGACGTTGGTGATATAGGTCTGGTGGTGCTTGGTGTGGTGGATTTCCATCGTGCGCGCATCGAAATGCGGCTCGAGGGCATCGTAGGCATACGGCAGTGGCGGCAGTGCATAAGGCATGATCATTCTCCGTTCAGATGGTTGGGAACACTGTTCCGGCATGAAACGTTGCACCGGGACCGGTCGGTCCCGCGGTTTGCATGGTCAGGTCGTATTACACAACCTCAAGCGTGCTTGAGGTCAAGTGAAATGCGCGACCCTCTCGATCGCGCCGTTCCGGCGACGTGCCATGCGGGCAAAACCGGCAAGCAGGACGGGGCGCGCGGCCGCGCACCCCAGGAATGACTCACCGGGCGCCTGATCCTGTCCAGAATACCAGCATCCCGAGGATGCTGGCGCGCCAGGTGAGCGTGAAGGCGATCGTGAGCGTGGCGCCGGCCAGCGCCATGAACCATACCAGCACCGCGATCGACGGCGAATCCACCGTCAGGCAGAGCACCAGCGACAGCAGCAGGGCGGCCGCGCCGCCCAGGCGCAGGGTCTTGGCCAGGGCCGGGGAAAGAGGCGCCGCGCCCCTTGCCTGGGTCCAGTGCACGTCCATCGACAGGGCGAGCCACCCCATGCCGGCGACGCAGGCCAGCAGGGCCAGCAGCAGGAGCAGCGCGTCAGGCATGGCCGGCCTCCAGGGTCACGTTCTTGAGCGCCAGCGGGCGCGCTTCGCGCTGGCGCAGCTTGCGCGCGGCCAGCAGCGCCAGCGCGGCGCTGGTGAGCATGAACAGGTCGGCGCCGGCCACTGGCCAGTAGCCGGAGGCGACCGTGCGCAGCAGGTGGTCGCCGGTGGTGATCCAGTTGAGCACCGGCGCCGTCACCGCCAGCACGGCGATGGCCAGGCACTGCTCGCGCCAGGCCGGAGCCAGGCGGCCCTCGGCGACCGCGGCGGTGCGCCAGAAAGCGTGCGCGCCGGCCACCACCCAGCTGCCCCAGAACAGGTATTTCTCCATGGCGCCGCGCAGCGGCCAGCCGGCCGGCATGACGTCGGGCAGCAGGCGGTTGGCGATCAGCATCGTCAGGGTGGCCACCAGCATGCCGGTGACGACCGTGACGGCCAGCGCATCGACCACGCGCGCGCCGCTCACGCCCTGCTTGGCGTGCTGGCGCTTGCGCTTCTCGACGAAGAAGAACAGGCCGGTGGCGATGCAGGCCGCGCCCGACAGGCCGCCCAGCACGTACAGCCAGCGCAGCAGCCAGTGCTTGAAGTGCTGCAGGTGCAGGCCGGTCAGGAATTCATTGATGCGCGCCACCACGGTCGGCGGCGGATCCTCGCGCAGCAGCTCGCCGGTGGAGGCCTTGAAGTGGATGCCTTCGCCGGTCAGCTGGACGCGGTCGGTGCCGGCGCGGTACACGCTGACATAGCCGTTGGCGTCGCCCACGTGCTGGATGTTCAGGTAGCCGACGTCGCCGGCCATGCCCTTGGCGGCCCAGCGGCGCTGGGCTTCGGCCACCATGGCGTCGACCGAGGCGAGCGGGGCCGCCACGCCGGCGCGGTCGTGCGGCAGGCCGGTTTCCTTCGATTCCATCATTTCATGGCGGTCGTGCAGCGGCGTCAGTTGGGTATGCGTGACCGGGAAATAGATATAGGCGAAGATCACCAGGCCGGTGAAGGCGAAGAAGAAGTGGAAGGGCAGGGCCACGACGCCGGTCAGGTTGTGCAGGTCGAGCATGCTGCGCTGGGTGCTCTTGTTCGGGCGGAAGGTGAACAGTTCGCGGAAGATCTTGCGGTGCATGATGACGCCGGTGACCAGGGCCATCAGCATCATCAGGGCCGAGAAGCCCACGATCCAGTAGCCGACGTTCTTCCAGTCGAGGGTCAGGCTGTAGTGCAGCGGATAGAAGAATTCGCTGCCGATCTTGAGGCGGTCCACCGGCAGGGCCTCGCCCGTGCGCGGATCGACCGTGCGGTTGGCCCAGATCGCCGTTTCATGGTCTTTCGCATTCGGCACTTCGTAGCCGGCGAACAGCAGCAGCACCGGATCGCGGTGGGTGGTATACGCGCCCCAGCTGCGCGGCGTGTCGAAGTGGGCCGGCAGCGGGCCGTCGGCCAGCGGCGCCGTCATGGCGCGGGCGGCGGCGTCGGGCTGCATCTCCTTGAAGATCGGCGCCAGCATCTTGTCGAACGACGGCATTGGCTGCGGTTCGTAGCGGGTGTCGGGGATGGCCCAGCGGTCGATCTCGCGGTCGAACACGGACAGCGAGCCGAAGAAGAACACGACCATCAGCACCAGGCCCAGCGCCAGGCCGAACCAGGTGTGCAGCCAGGCCATCGTATGGCGGAAGTTGGGAAACATGTCAGACCCCCGACGCAATGATCAGGCTCTGCAGCCACCAGGCCACCGCGCTCATCAGCGCGCCGCCGCCCACCAGCACCAGCGCTACCTTGCGCAGCCCCTGGGTGGCGAAGGCCACCAGGAAGGCGGCCAGGAAGACCAGGAAACCGATAATGTAAGACAGGTGCTCGGCATCGTGGAATTCCATGCCGGCGCTGTACAGCAGGGAGATGCCCAGGGCGACGACGCCCCAGGTGAAAGCGTAGCCGCCGAGGATGGCCACCGCGGTGCGCGAGGCGATGTGGCGGGGCGTCAGAGTGAGTGAGGTCATGGTCGCGCTGGTTGGGCGTGGCAAGAATGATGGAAGCTGTAAATGAGACAGCAAATGATAATCATTCTCATGATAGATGCATCACGTCGCCTTGACAAGCAGTCACATGGAAATTGAACGCGGCCGTGGCCGACAAGCATCGGAGGCCGTGCCGGCCCGTCCCGCCGGCCAGGACAAGCGACGACCGCTCAGCGCTGTGTCCGGAGGTCGCGCTGGGCCGCGAACGGGCGGATTTCGGTGGTCTGCTGCATGGTATTGCGCCATCCCTCCGGCCCCAGCACCCACATGCGGACATAGCGTCCGCGCAGGTCGCGGGGACCGTCGGCGCCCTGCGCCGCGGCGCGGAACCGGCCCGTGACCAGCGCCGCCTGGCCATTGTCGAGCATCCGGATCTCGGTATCGTCGACTTCGTAGGAGCGGAACTCGTATTCGTCGCGCGTCAGCAGTTGCAGGAACTCGGTCCTGGTGCGGGCGCGGCCGCGCGTCTCGACGTGGTAATAGTCGCGGCTGATCAGGTGCCGCAGAGTGGCCACGTCGCGGCTGGACACGGCCTGGGCGCGCCGCTGCTCGGCCGCGCGCACGGCCGCGCGCATGGCCTCGACATCACGCGCGGCGCCGCTCATACCCGGCATGGATACGGCGGGTGCGGGTTTGGGCGCGCCGGACAGGGTGACGTCTTCCGCCATGCCGGCGGCGGCTGGCTGGAACACGGCGAGGCAGAGCAGGGCGCACGGCAGGAAAGGCAGGATTCGCATGGTAGGCAAATGAATGTTCGCACGGCGCAAGTATATAAATTCTTGCGCATAAACTTGTAACAAATTTTTGCCATGCCGCAGGGCGGGCCGCTCCAGCCATCATGTGCGGGGAATCGGGCGTCTGCTCTGCTACAGTAAGGCACGGCCATTCGGCGATCGACCTGGAGATGATTCTTTCTTGAGCCATGATTGCAGCAGCCCCGCCTCCCGATGAACACGAGCGTCTCGCGCTGTTGCGCGAGCTCGACCTGCTGGACACGCCGGCCGAGCCGGTCTTCGACCGGGTGGTCCGTCTGGCCAGCCGCCTGCTGGAGGTGCCGATGGCGGCGTTCTCGCTGATCGACGCCGAGCGCCAGTGGTTCAAGTCGCGGGTGGGCATCAAGGCCGGCGACACGCCGCGCGCGGATGCCTTCTGCGCCCACACGATCCTGCAGGACGAGCCGCTGGTGGTGCCGGATGCACGCCACGACCCGCGCTTCGCCGACAATCCGCTGGTCGCCGGGGCGCCCGCCATCCGCTTCTACGCCGGCGTGCCGGTGCGTTCGAGCGCCGGGCTGGCGCTGGGCGCCCTGTGCGCGATCGATGTCGTGCCGCGCCAGCTCGACGCCGAGCAGAAGGCGGTGCTGGTCGACCTGGCCGCCATCATCATGCGCGAGGTGCAGTACCGCGAGCGGCTGGCGGCGGCGCGCTCGCGGCTGCAGCACAGCGACGCGGTGCTGGACGCGAGCGAGGCCCGCTTTCGCGCCGTGTTCGAGATCGCCAGCGTCGGCATCGCGCTGACGACGCCGGACGGGCGCTGGATCAGCATCAACCGGACGCTGAGCGAGCTCCTCGGCTATACGGCCGATGAGCTGCAGGGACGCGGTTTCGCCGACGTCACCCACGAGGACGACCGCGCCGAAGACGCGGCCCTGATGGGGCGCCTGGCGCGGGGCGAGATCGACGCGCTGCGGCGCCAGAAGCGCTACCTGCGCAGGGACGGTTCGCCGGTGTGGGTCGAGGTCGACGTCAAGCGCAAGCGCGATCCCGCCGGGCGTCCCGAATACGATGTGTCGGTGATCAAGGACATCCACGCGCAAAAGCTGGCGGAAGAAGAACTGGCGCGCCTGCACGCCGATCTCGAGCGGCGGGTCGAGGCGCGCACGCGCGAGCTCGGCGAGCGCGAGGAAGAACTGCGCAGCGTGATCGACAACGCCAACGACGCCTACATCAGCCTGGACCGCAACGGCCGGGTCACCGCCTGGAACCGCCAGGCCGAGCAGACCTTCGGCTGGAGCGCGAAGGAAGCGCTGGGCCGGCCGCTCGAGGCGCTGATCATCCCGGCCGAGCTGTCCGGCGCCCACCGCGACGGCATGCAGCTCTACCTGCGCACCGGCACCTCGCGCATCCTCGACCGCCGGGTCGAGCTGCCGGCGCTGCGGCGCGACGGTAGCCGGCTCACGGTCGAGGTGCGCATCCGCCGCCACGAGGTGCGCGGCGAACCCGTCTTCAGCGCCTTCCTGCACGACGTCACCCTGCGCAGGCAGCGCGACGCCCAGCGCGAATACGAGACCCGGCACGACCTGCTGACCGGCCTGCAGAACCGGCGCGCGCTGATGGAGGCGCTGCCGCTGGCGCAGGCGCGCGCCGACCGCGGCCAGGGCCGGCTCGGCCTGCTGTTCATCGACCTGGACGGCTTCAAGGCGGTCAACGACCAGCTCGGCCACGACGGCGGCGACGCCTTGCTGCGGGCCATCGCCGAGCGCCTGCGCCAGGCGGTGCGGCGCACCGACAGCGTATTCCGACTGGCGGGCGACGAGTTCACGGTGCTGCTCGCCGACCTGGCCGGTGGCCTGGTCGATGCGCACCGGGTCGGCCGCAAGCTGGTCGAGGCGGTCTCCCTCCCCGTGCAGCTGTGCGGCGCGACGGTCCGGGTCGGGGCCAGCATCGGGATCGCGGTGCAGGCGCCGGGGCGGGCGCCCACGCCCGAAGAATTGATCAAGGAAGCCGACCACTGGATGTACGAGGCCAAGAAATCGGGACGCGGCTGCGTCTTGCCGCTTCCGCCCGCGCCGCAACAGGTTTAGGATAGCCGACATGCCATGCGCCGACCGGCGCCGGGTCTTTGCCGGGCGCCGGCTGTCAACCAGATTCATTCAGGAGAGCAAAATGCATACCGTTGGCTCACAGAAGCCCCTCGCGCACAAGGCCACGCTGCTCATCGATCTGCTGCGGGTCGGCCTGGCGACCGCGTTGATCCTGCTGGCGCCGCTGGTCGCCATGCAATTCACGCGCGAAGTCGCCTGGACCGGCCGTGATTTCGGCGCCGCCGCGCTGTTGCTTGCGGGCGCGGGGCTGGCCTGCCTGCGCACGGCGCGGTGGGTGGCGCACTGGCAGCCTTGGCGGCGGCTCGCCGTCGTCGGTGCGGTGGCGCTGGGATTCGCCGCGCTGTGGGTGGAACTCGCGGTCGGCGTCTTGTTCGACGTCGGCAGTTGAAGCCGGGCGCGCCAGGAGCGACTCCCACCTGCCGGAACAGGCTTTCAGCGCAGGCGCAGGTCTTCCAGGCGCAAGGGCTGGGCGATGAAGACGGTGTTGCAGGCCGTGGTCGGGTAGGCGTAATCGAAGGCCACCTGGCCGGCGCTGTCGACGGCGATCAAGCGCGCCAGCGTGTTCGCCTCCAGCGCGGCGTAGGCCATCAGGTAGCGACCGGCGGCGCCTTCGTAGGCGGATGAGCAGACGTTCGACAGCAGTTTGCGGTCCCCATCCCAGGTCCAGACTTCGCGCGCAGTGCGCGCCGTTTCGTCGATCGCGTAGCGCGACGGCGTACTGTAGCTGCGGTTTTCGCCCGCTGGCGCGCCCGGGGGCGGGTTGAGGCTGGCCAGCCCGTTGTTGAACATGATGAGCTCGCGGTTCGGCGCGATCGACAGCGAATGCTGGCCGATCGGCGCCTTGCCCTCGGTGACGCGCAGCGCCAGCGCGCGCAGCGACGGATAGTTGACGTACCAGTGCTTGCTGGTGTCGCCCAGCAGCCAGCGGATGGCGCCCGTCTCGTAGTCGAGCTTGACGACGAAGTTCTCGCGGCTGGAGATCAGTAGCGAATTGTCGTGGGCGTCGTAGATGGCCGAGTTCATGTGGAACCAGTCGATGCCGTCGCGCACGAAGTTGTCGGGATTGTCGCCGCCGGCGCGCATCGCCGCGCGGAAGATCTGGCCCAGGTCCCATTCCTTGAGCACCCGCCCCGAGATGTCGATCTCGGCCAGGATCGACTCCACCAGCTGCACACCGCCGACCAGGGCGTCGAGCTCGGCCAGGAAGCCGGTCTTGCCGCGCGCCAGTTCGTGGTGGAAGTTGGTGAAGCGCGTGTCGTCGAGGCGGCTGCTGCGCACGCTGCCGTCCACGTCGACCTGGTGCAGCAGCGGGGCGTCCTGGTCGCCGACATAGAAGGCGTCGTCGCTGAACAGCGAGGAGAACGAGCTGCCGGGTGCGGCGCCGGCCCAGCGCATCTGGCCGTCGCTGTCGAGGATGACCGGCATCGTGACGCCGTTTTTGATCAGCATGTACTCGACACCGGGCGAAGCCGCCCCGCGCGCGGTGCGCACTTGGGGCGTGGCGTAGACGGTGGCCGGGCCGGTGTAGGGGCCGGTGGCCAGCGCCACTTGCGCCACGTGGGTGGATCCATCCCGAAAGCGCGTCGTGAGCGTGAGCTCGTTGAGGTGGCTGGCATACAGGCCGAAGACGGGGAAGGCGATGCGCCTGGCGGACGGGTCCCAGGCCGCGCGCCGCCCGAGCCAGGCGTGGTCGTAGGTGACCGCGACCGGCAGCGAATGCGAGCCCGGGCGGCCGGCGATCGTGTAGCGCACGCTGTCGAGGTGGGCGAAGTTGTCCAGCGTATAGCTCAGCTGCGCCACGAAAGGCGTGGCGCCCGCGGCCTGGTCGATGGCGCCGATGCCGGCGCGTTCGGCCTGCGACCCGTCGTCGTCGCTGCCGCAGGCGGCCAACAAGACCGTCATCAGTATC
Organism: Massilia timonae; assembly: GCF_001866515.1. NCBI lineage: Bacteria > Pseudomonadati > Pseudomonadota > Betaproteobacteria > Burkholderiales > Oxalobacteraceae > Massilia > Massilia timonae. The sequence goes on along the minus strand of NZ_JRYB01000001.1, from coordinate 5,311,625 downwards.
CAGAGCAATAGCGTGGTTAGCGACTTCATCAGCGCGTTCATCGATCCCCCCGCAGGTGGATGCCGAATCCTCGAAACGAGGCCCAGCTCCTTTGTATTCCGTTTGGCGGGCCCGTGCCTGCGACCGGCGCAAGCCCTTCGCGCGAACTAAATAACAAACGCTTGACCTTCCCATGGTGGGAAGGACTATGCTGTTGGTATGGATTCAAGGAACAAGCAAATGAACAACACTGTCCTGAACATCGAAGGCATGACCTGCGCCTCTTGCGTGGCGCGGGTCGAGAAGGCGCTGCGCGCGGTGCCGGGCGTGAGCGGCGCCAGCGTCAACCTGGCCACCGAGAAGGCCAGCGTGCAGGGCCAGGCCGCGCCCGAGGTCCTGATGGCGGCCGTGCACGCGGCCGGGTACGAGGCGGACCTCGACCTGCCGGACGCCGCCGGCGCGGCCCCGGCGCGGCGCAAGGAAACCGGCGCGACGCTGCCGGCCTGGTGGCCGGTGGCCGCCGCCATGCTGCTGAGCCTGCCGCTGGTGCTGCCGATGCTGGCCGCGGCGTTCGGTCATCGCCTGGCGCTGCCCGGCTGGCTGCAGCTGGCCCTGGCCACGCCGGTCCAGTTCTGGCTCGGCGCGCGCTTCTACCGCGCCGGCTGGAAGGCGCTGCGCGCAGGCAGCGGCAATATGGACCTGCTGGTGGCGCTCGGCACCAGCGCCGCCTATGGCCTGTCGGTCTACCTCCTGCTGGGCGCGGGCGCGCACGGCGCCCATCCCGAACCGCACCTGTATTTCGAAACGTCGGCGGTCGTGATCACGCTGGTCTTGCTGGGCAAGTGGCTGGAAGGCCGCGCCAAGCGCCAGACCCTGGCCGCGCTCGATGCCTTGGGCCGCCTGCGGCCCGCCGAGGCGCTGGTGCGGCGCGACGGCAACGACGTGCTGGTGGCGCTGGCCGCGCTGCGCGTGGGCGAGCTGATGGTGGTCAAGCCCGGCGCGCGGGTGCCGGCCGACGGCGTCGTGGTCGACGGCCGCAGCCACCTGGACGAATCGCTGCTGACCGGCGAGAGCCTGCCGGTGGCGAAGGAGCCGGGCGACCGGGTGGCCGGCGGCGCCGTCAATGCCGACGGCCTGCTGCTGGTCGAGGCGACGGCGGTCGGCGCGGCGACGATGCTGTCGCAGATCATCCGCATGGTCGAGGATGCGCAGGCGGTCAAGGCGCCGATCCAGCGCCTGGTGGACCGGGTCAGCGCGGTGTTCGTGCCGGTCGTGCTCGCGATCGCGCTGGCGACCCTGCTGGGCTGGGGTCTGGCGGGCGGCGACTGGCAGGCGGCGCTGCTCAATGCGGTGGCGGTGCTGGTGATCGCCTGCCCCTGCGCGCTGGGCCTGGCCACGCCCACCGCGGTCATGGTCGGCACCGGCGCCAGCGCTCGCCACGGCATCCTGATCAAGGACGCCGAGGCGCTCGAGACTGCGCATGCGCTGGACGTCGTGGTGTTCGACAAGACCGGCACCCTGACCGAGGGCAAGCCGCAGCTGGTGGCCCATGACGGCCTCGAGCCGGCGCGGCTGCTGGCGCTGGCCGCCGCCGTGCAGCAGGGCAGTTCGCATCCGCTGGCCGGCGCCGTGCTCGAGGAAGCGGCGCGCCAGGGCCTGGCGCTGCCAGCGGCGCGCGCCGCGCGCGCCTTGCCGGGCCGTGGGGTCGAGGCCGAGGTCGACGGCGCCACCATTGTGCTCGGCAACCGGCGCCTGATGATCGATCTCGGCGTGCCGGCGACCGGGGCCGAAGGCCACGAAGCGGCCGGACGCACCGTGTCGTGGCTGGCCGAGCGCCGCGACGGCAGGGTGCGGGTGCTGGGCCTGCTCGCCTTCGGCGACCGCATCAAGCCGGGCGCACCAAGCGCCGTCGCGCGCCTGAAGGCAGCCGGCATCGAGCCGGTCCTGCTCAGCGGCGACAGCCCCGGCGCCGCGCGCACGGTGGCGCAGGCGCTCGGTATCGAGCGCGTGCATGCCGAGGTGCTGCCGGCGGACAAGGCGCAGGTGGTCGCCAGCCTGCGCCAGGGCGGGCGCAAGGTCGCGATGGTCGGCGACGGCATCAACGACGCGCCGGCCCTGGCGGCGGCCGACGTCGGCATGGCGATGGCGACCGGCACCGACGTCGCCATGCACAGCGCCGGCGTGACCCTGATGCGTGGCGATCCGCGGTTGGTGGCCGACGCCATCGCGGTGTCGCGCCGCACCTACCGCAAGATCCGCCAGAACCTGGGCTGGGCCTTCATCTATAACGTGATCGGCCTGCCGCTGGCGGCCTTCGGGCTGCTCGATCCGGTGCTGGCCGGCGCCGCGATGGCGCTCAGCTCGGTCAGCGTGGTCGCCAACGCGCTGCTGCTGCGGCGCTGGACGCCGGCGCCGGCCGCCGCGACGCCCGAGGCTGCCACCGTACCCGCATCCGAACCCTTTTCAACCACCGGGACATCGATGTCCCATCCGACAGGAGAACACACCATGTATGAACTGACCGTGGAAGGCATGAGCTGCAATCACTGCGTGGGCCGCGTCACCAAATCGGTGCAGGCGGTCGACGCCGACGCCAAGGTCGCGATCGACCTCGACAAGGCCAGCGTGCGGATCGACAGCCACGCCGACCTCGACCGCATCGTGGCCGCGATCGACGGCGCCGGCTATCCGGTCACCGCGCGCGCCCCGGCCTAGGGCTTTTTCGCCACGCAGTATCAATTGTGGACGATTAGATATTGAATCTGCCCCCTATGCAGTGGGAATTGCGTTATATTTTATTGAAAGGACAATAACATCAGGCGCCGCCCGGACAGCCGCAAAATCCCTGCTGCCCCGCCGGATCCTGCACGGGGACATATATGCGACACGGCGTTCTGGCAGAACCGACGGATCTGGCAAGGCATCCGCCGAGCGGCGCCCAGTTGCGCCACGTGGTATGGGTGCTGGCTTGCCTGGCGCTGGCCTTCGCGCTGCTGGCGCCGGCCGCCGGGGTGCCGCTGGCGCGGGCGCCGGAATTCATTCCCCTCTACGGCGCGGTGCTGATCGGCGCCAATCTGCTCACCGGCATCCTGCTGCTGGGTCACGTGCACACGGGACGCTCGCGCGCGCTCGGCATCCTGGTGCTGGGCTATCTGCTCACGGCGCTGATCGCCAGCGCCCACCTGCTGACCTTCCCCGGCCTGTTCGCCGACCAGGGTGTGCTTGGCGGGAACAACCAGACCACGCCCTGGCTGCACATCGCCTGGCATGCGCTGTTCCCGCTGTTCGTGCTCGGCTATACCCGCAGCACCCACGCGGCGCCGTTGCCGCCGCACTTCATGCGCTTCGGCGCCTTGCTGATCGTGCTGGTCGCGGCGCTGCTGGTGCTGTTGTCGACCTCGGGAGCGGCCTGGCTGCCGCCGCTGATGGTGGGAACCCGCACGCTGCCGCTGTACCACTGGATCGCGGGGGCGGTGCTGGCGCTGTCGGTCGGCGTCTTGTGGGCCATCGTGCGCAAGCGCCCGCGCACCGTGCTCGATGCCTGGCTGGCGGTGGCGCTGGCGGCCTGGGTGTTCGAGGTGGCGCTGTCGTGCGTGCTCAATGGCGGCATGTTCGACCTGGGCTTCTATGCCGGCCGCCTGTACGGCCTGGCCGCCGCGCTGTTCGTGCTGGGCGCGCTGGCGATCGACAATATCGCGCTGCACGCGCGCCTGCACGCGACTTTCCAGGAAATGATGGAAACCCGCGCCCATGCCCAATGGCAGAGCCTGCTGGGGACGGTGCTGCGGCAGTTGCCGGACGGGGTGCTGATCGTCGACGCGGCGGGGCGCTGCGTGATGGCCAACGACCAGGCCGGCCGGATGGCGGCCTGCTTCCAGCCCGGGGACGCAGATGGCGCGCAGGATGTGGCGCAGTCGGTGGAGCCATCCGTGGCGCAAGCCGGCATGACAGCCATGCTGGAGCTGATCCGCGATCCGGTGGCGCGTGCGATCGGCGGCGAGACCTTTCGCGAGGCCTTGCTGGAAAGCGAGCGCAACGGCGTACGGCGCGCCTACACGGTGAGCGGCGCGCCGCTGCGCGACGGCGCGGTCGAACTGGCGGCCGCGGTGATCGTGGTGGACGACATCACCGAGCGCACCGAGGCCAGCGCGGCCCTGGCGCGTGCGCTGGACCAGACGCGCTACCTGATTCAACATACGCCGCTGGCCGTGATCGAGTGGAACCGCGAGCTGGTCGTCACCCTGTGGAACGGGCGCGCCGAAGAGCTGTTCGGCTGGCGCCAGCACGAAGTGATCGGCGAGCGCATCGATGCGCTGCCGCTGATCCACGAGGGCGACGCCGACCAGGTCGGGGCGATGATCAGGCGCCTGCTCGATTCGCCCACCCGCCACGCCAAATCGAGCAACCGCAACCGCACCCGCGACGGCCGCGTGCTGTGCTGCGAATGGTACAACTCGGTGCTGGTCGACGAGGCCGGCGACATCCTGACCGTGTTCTCGCTGGTGCTGGACGTGACCGAGCGCGAACAGGCGATGGATGGCCTGCGCGAAGCCGACCAGCGCAAGGACGTGTACATCGCCACGCTGGCGCACGAGTTGCGCAACCCGCTGGCGCCGATCGCCAACGCGGCCTCGCTCCTGCGCGTCAAGTCATTGCCGCCCGAGCGCATCGAGTGGATCGCCTCCATGGTCGGGCGCCAGGCGGCCCAGATGGCGCGCCTGCTGGACGACCTGCTGGACGTCTCGCGCATCGGGCGCGGCAAGATCGAGCTGCGGCGCGCGCGGGTCGAACTGGGCCGCCTGATCCGCGACGCCCTGCAGGCCAGCATGCCGCTGATCGAGAGCGGGCGTCACCAGGTGGCGCTCAGGCTGGTCGACGAACCCCTGTGGGTCGAGGCCGACGCGCTGCGCCTGACCCAGGTGTTCGCGAACCTGATCAACAATGCGGCCAAGTACACGCCGCCCGGCGGGGCGCTCGAGATCGGGCTGCGCTCGGAGAACGGCGAGGCGGTGGCGTGGGTGGCCGACAATGGGGTCGGCCTGGATCGCGGCATGATCGAGCGCGTGTTCGATGCCTTCGTGCAGGTCAGCAGCGCGCGCCACCTGGCCCAGGGCGGCCTGGGGATCGGGCTGTCGCTGGCCAAGGGTTTCGTCGAGCTGCATGGCGGCAGCATCCACGCCGACAGCGAGGGGCCGGGACAGGGCGCCACCTTCATCGTGCGCCTGCCGCTGTGCGAGGCGGCCGCGCCCGAGGCCCAGGCCGAAGGCCAGGCGGCCGGCGGCGCCGTCGTCGGCAAGCGCATCCTGGTGGCCGACGACAACCTCGACGCCGCCGAGTCGCTGTGCTGGCTGCTGCGCTCCGAAGGCGCGAGCGTGACGGTGGCGCACGACGGCGCCCAGGCGCTGCGACTGTATAACGAACAGGGCGCCGACATCGCCGTGCTCGACCTGGGCATGCCCGAGATGAGCGGACTCGAAGTGGCGGCCATCCTGTCGGCCAAGCATCCGCGGCCCTACCTGGTCGCGGTCACGGGACGCGGCCGGCAGGAAGATCGCGCCGCCTCGCTGGCGGCCGGCTTCGACCAGCACTGCACCAAGCCGGTCGCGCCGCAGCAGCTGCTCGAGCTGCTGCGCAAGGTGGCGCAGGAGCAGCCGCGCGCTCAGTGATGGTGGCCGCCGTGGTCCTTCGGGCCCGGCTTGCGCGCGTTGAGTGCCGGGCCGGCCGGCGCCGCAGGGGTGGCCGCCGGTGCGCTGGTGGGCGCCGGCACGTCGCCGGTCCATTCGCGCGCGACGCTGCCGGCGGGGTGGCTGTACCAGCCGGGATCGCGGTAGTCGCCGCGCTGCAAGCCTTCGCGCACCTTCAGCACCGTGAACATGCCGCCCATCTCCAGGTTGCCGAAGGGGCCGTCGCCGCTCATCATCGGCAGCGTGTTGTGCGGCAGCGCCATCTTCATGTCGCCCATCGAGCCGCCCTTGTCGCCCATGACCATATAGCCCGGCACCAGCTTGTTGATCTTCTCGGCCACGCCGCGGTGGTCGACCCCGATCAGGGTCGGCACGTCGTGCCCCATCGCGTTCATCGTGTGGTGCGATTTATGGCAGTGGAAGGCCCAGTCGCCGGGCGCGTCGGCCACGAACTCGATCGCCCGCATCTGGCCCACGGCGACGTCGGTGGTGACCTCGGGCCAGCGCGCCGACTTCGGCACCCAGCCGCCGTCGGTGCCGGCCACCTCGAAGCGGTGGCCGTGCAGGTGGATCGGGTGGTTGGTCATGGTCAGGTTGCCGACCCGGATGCGCACCTTGTCGTTCAGCCGCGCGACCATCGGATCCAGGCCCGGGAACACGCGGCTGTTGATGGTCCACAGGTTGAAGTCGAGCATGGTGTTGGTGCGCGGGGTATAGCTGCCCGGCTCGATGTCGTAGGACGACAGCAGCATCACGTAGTCGCGGTCGACGGCGTGCTGGCGCGGATTCTTCGGGTGCGTGACCCAGAAACCCATCATCCCCATCGCCATCTGCTGCATCTCGTCGGCGTGCGGGTGGTACATGAAGGTGCCGGCGTGGCGCGCCACGAATTCGTAGACGAAGGTCTTGCCCGGCTGGATGCCGGGTTGGGTGAGGCCGGTGACGCCGTCCATCCCGCACGGCAGCAGCTGGCCGTGCCAGTGCACGCTGGTGTGCTCGGGCAGCTTGTTGGTCACGAAAATGCGCACCCGGTCGCCTTCCACCACCTCGATCGTGGGGCCGGGGCTCTGTCCGTTGTAGCCCCACAGATTGGCCTGCATGCCGGGCGCCAGTTCGCGCACCACGGGTTCGGCCACCAGGTGGAATTCCTTGACGCCGTCCTTCATGCGCCACGGCAGGGTCCAGCCGTTGAGGGTCACGACCGGGTTGTAGGGACGCCCGCCCGGCGGCGCCAGCGGGGCCGCGGTGGCGGCTGAGGTGTGGACGGGGGCTTCGGGCAGCGCGGCGGCGCCGGCGCGGCTCACCAGCGAGGCGCCGAGCATGGTCACGCCGGCGCCGGTCAGGAACGATCTGCGATTGGTCATTGTGCTTCCTTGTGGTCGTGTGCGTGGCCGTGCTTGACAGCGGGGGCGGAGGCGGGGACGGGCAGGCGGCCTCCCAGCGCGGCTTCGAGGTCGGCTTCGGCCAGCCAGAAATCCTTGAGGGCGTCGATGGTGGCGTGCACCGCCGCCGCCTGTTCGCGGGCGTCGGCCAGCAGTTCGAAGGGACTGGCCAGCATGCCGTTGTAGCGCAGCAGGGTTTCGCCGGCGATTTTCTGGCGCAGCGGGATTACCTGGTCGCGGTAGTGGCGCGCGACGTCATGGCTGGCGCGGTAGCCCAGGTAAGCGGCGCGCGCTTCGCTGCGCGCATTCACGGCGGTCTCGGCGACCCGCCCGAGCGCCTGCATGTACACGCTCTGCGCGCGCGCCACGCGGGCGCCGCCCCAGTCGAACAGCGGCAGTTCGAGCGAGATCTCGTACCCTTCGCTGCGCGCTTCGCCGGTCTCGCTCTTGCTGGCATAGCCCAGGTCGAGCACGTTGACCATGCGCGTGGCGCGCGTCAGGCCCAGGTCGGCGGCGGTGCCGGCGGCGACGGCGCGCGCGGCGCGCACGTCGAGCCGCCGTTCCAGCGCCAGGCGCTCGATGCCGGCCAGTTCCACCGGCCGGGCGGGCAGTTCGGGCAGGCGTTCCGGCAGCGCATAGCCGGCATGAACGCCCCACAGGCCGAGCTGGCGCGTCAGGTGTTCACGCGCGGCGTCGCGCGCGCGGCCGGCGCGCAGCACGGCGGCGCCGGCTTCGGCATGGAAGGCCGATTCGCGCGCCAGGTCGAGCGCGCTGGCATTGCCGGCCAGGGTCATGCGTTCCATCAGTTCACTCGAGGCGTCGGCGGCCGCGGCGACCTGGCGCGCGTACTCGAGTGCCTGGCCGGCGGCCACGGCCTCGATCCAGGCGCGCCGGGTGGCGATCGCGTGGCGCTCGATGGCGGCGGCCACCTGCAGGGTGGTCTCCTGGTGGCGCCGCTCGGCCATGCGCTGGCGCAGCGGCATGGTGAGCAGGCCCGCCAGGTCGAGCGACACGCCGCGCTCGATCTCGCGGCTGCCGCCGCCATCCATGCGCGAGAACCCGAACGAGGGATTGCGCAGGCGCGCGGCCTGGGCCAGGTCGGCCTGGGCGATGCCGGCGTCCCAATAGCTCGCCTGCAGGCCGGGGTGATTCAGGACGGCGATGCGCACGGCGGCGTCCAGGCCGAGGGGCTCCCTGAGCAGGGCGTCGATTTCACGCGCCAGCGCGCGCCGGTCGTCGTCGCTTCTCAGCAGGCGCGCCTCGACGCCGGTGCGCTCGCGCGCCTCGTCGGCGCTGACACGGAATGCGGCTTCAGGATCGGTGCTGGCGCAGCCGGCCAGCAGCAGGGCGGCAGCCGCGGCCAGCGCGCTGCGCGCCATCATCGGGGCGGCCATCAGTGGTGTTCTCCATGCCCGTGGTGGCCATGGTGGCCCTGGTGGTCGGCCTTCGGCTGTTCTTTCTGCGCAGGCTTGGCGTGGCCGGCATGCGCCGAATGGTCGGCATGGTCGGCATGTGTGGCAGCATGGGCATGCGCCGGCTGGCCGGCCACGATGCGGTTGCTTTCCTGCCAGTTGCGGTCCGGCGTGGTCGCGGCGGCGGCGGGCGGGCGCTGGACGTGGGCGCTCTGGTAGCGCGTCTCGGGAACGCCGGCGGCGGGATTGTCGGCGGTGTGCTGGGCGACGGCGGGCATGGCCGCAAGCATGGCGCTCAGCAGGGCGGCCGCGCGCCATGGCGCGGCGGTGTGGGTAAACATGGTGTCCTCGTTCGGATGAAATGCGTCGGACCGCGCACGGGGCGCGGCGGGCGAAATCAGGCGAGCGGGAAGCGGGGCGGTCGTTCGGGAAGAGCGAGGTCGACCGCGGCAAGGCGGCCGGTGGCGGCCACGAGCAGGGCTTTGGCCAGCGATGGCGCCGGCGGGTCGAGGCTTGCCGCGGGCGCCATGGCGGCGCCCATGCAGCAGGCAGCGCAGGCGCTGCAATTGCCGTCGTGATCGTGCGTATCCTGGGCAAGGTCGTGCGACCTGTCGCGCATCTTCTGCGTCTCGTGGCAAGGGCTGCTTGCGGCATCGTGGTGAGGCGTCGCATGCGCGGCCTGCTGCGTCCCTTGCGGCGCATCATGCGCGCACGCGAGCATGGCGGCCGAAGCGATTCCCTGGAACGGGATCGCCAGCAGCATCAGCCATACGAACAGGAGACGGACGGAATATTTCACGCGGCGATTCTAGCACGCCCGGCGCCCCGGGCGGCAAGCCCCGGCTTCGACGCGCCGTCGGGTCACGGCGTTTGATACGATGAGTCACTACTTGCCGCTGGAAGGGCCCCATCAATGAGCGTCCGCAACCTGCACTACCTGTTCGCGCCGAAATCGGTGGCCCTGATCGGCGCCTCCGAGCGTCCCGGCAGCATGGGCACGACCTTGCTCGAGAACCTGCTGGGCGGCGGCTTCAAGGGCAAGTTGTACGCGGTCAACCCGAAGTACGAGCAGGTCGGCGAGCTGCCCTGCTACGACAGCGTGGCCGACCTGCCCGAGGCGCCCGAGCTGGCCGTGATCTGCACGCCGCCGGCGACCGTGCCGCAGCTGGTGCGCCAGCTGGGCGAGCGCGGCACGCGCGCGGCCGTGGTGCTCAGCAGCGGCATGGCCAGGGCGCGCGATGGCCGCGGGCGCAGCCTGCGCCAGGCCGCGCTCGATGCGGCCCATCCCTATCTGCTGCGCCTGCTCGGGCCGAACAGCGCCGGCCTGCTGGCGCCCGGCCTCGGCCTGAACGCCAGCGTGGCCCACAGCGGGGCGCTGCCGGGGCGGATCGCCTTCGTCTCGCAATCCGGTTCCCTCATGACCGGCGTGCTGGACTGGGCGCGCACGCGCGGCATCGGCTTCTCTCACTTCATCTCGCTGGGCGACTCGAGCGACGTCGACCTGGGCGACGTGCTGGATTACCTGGCCAGCGACGGCCACGCGGGCGCCATCCTGCTGTATGTCGACCAGCTGCGCTACGCGCGCAAGTTCATGTCGGCCGCGCGCGCCGCGGCGCGCAGCAAGCCGGTGCTGGTGCTCAAGTCGCGCGCCCTCGACGACGGCGTGCGCGCGGTGGCCAGCGAGAGCGGGGCCCTGGCCAGCGAGGACGATGTGTTCGACGCCGCGGTGCGGCGCGCCGGCATGCTGCGGGTACACACCACCGAGCAGCTGTTCGCGGCGGTCGAGACCCTGGCCTATGCCCGCCCGCTGCATGGCGAGCGGCTGGCCATCGTCAGCAACGGCGCGGGTCCCGGCGTGCTGGCGCGCGACGCGCTGCGCCATGGCCGGGGCACTGCCGCCATGCTGTCGCCCGACTCGGTCGCCCGGCTCGACGCGCTGCTGCCGGGTGCGGCCAGCGCAGGCGCGGCCAACCTGCCGGTCAACCTGCTGGGCGGCGCGCCGCCCGAACGCTATGCGGCCGCGCTCGAGATCCTGCTCAAGGATCCGCAGGTCGACGCCGTGCTGGTGGTGCATTCGCCGACCGCCACCGTCGACAGCCGCGAAGTGGCGAACGCCATCGCGCCGCTGGCGCGCGCCGCCTCGCGCCCGATCCTGTCGTGCTGGCTCGGCGGCGCCTCGGTGCTCGAGGCGCGCACCATCGCCGCCAGCGCGCGCATGCCGACCTTCCGCACTCCCGAAGACGGCGTGGCCGGCTTCCTGCAACTGGTGAACTACCGCCGCAACCAGAACCTCCTGATGGAAGTGCCGCCCTCGATGGTCGGCCACATGGCGCCCGACCGCAGCGCGGCGCGGGCGCTGGTGCGCGAGGCGATCGCGAACAAACGCCTGCTGCTGTCCGATCCCGAGACCAAGGCCATCCTGCGCGCCTATGGCCTGGCCCTGGTCGAGACCCGCGCCGCGCCCGACGTCGAGGCCGCGGTGGCGGCGGCGCGCGCCATCGGCTATCCGGTCGCGGTCAAGATACTGACCCCCGACGTGATGCACAAGTCGGACTTCGGCGGCGTGACGCTCGACCTCGATTCCGACGACGCGGTGCGCGCCAGCGCCCAGCGGATGCGCAAGCGCCTGGACGAATTGTTCCCGCAGGCGCGCTTCGACGGCTTTTCGGTGCAGGCCATGTGCCGGCGCGCCAACGGCCACGAACTGATCGTCGGCGCCGCCACCGATCCGGTGTTCGGGCCGGTGCTGGTGTTCGGCCAGGGCGGGGTGGCGGTGGAGGTCACCGACGACCATTCGGTGTCCCTGCCGCCGCTGAACCTGGTGCTGGCGCGCGACCTGGTCGACCGCACGCGGGTGGCGCGCCTGCTGGCCGGCTACCGCAACCGTCCGCCGGCCAACCTGGACGCGATCCTGGCGGTGCTGATCCAGGTCTCGCGCCTGGTCTCCGACATCCCCGAGATCGTCGAACTCGACATCAACCCGCTGCTGGCCGACAGCCGTGGAGCGACGGTGCTCGACGCGCGGATGCGCCTGGCGCTGGCCGACCGCTCGGGCAGCACGCTCGACCGCCTGGCGATCCGTCCCTATCCGCGCGAGCTCGAAGAGACCATCGACTGGCATGGCGCGCCGCTGTTGCTGCGCCCGATCCGTCCGGAGGACGGTCCGGCCCACCTGGCGTTCTTCGACGCGCTCACGCCGGACGACATCCGCTACCGCATGTTCGTGCGCATCCGCGAGCTGCAACCCTCGCAGCTGGCGCGCTTCACCCAGATCGACTATGACCGCGAGATGGCCTTCATCGCCACCCGCAAGAATGCCGACGGCGTGAACGAGACGCTGGCGGTGGGCCGCGTGGTGGCCGACCCCGACAACACCAGCGCCGAATTCGCCGTCACCGTGCGCTCCGACCTGAAGGGCATGGGGCTGGGGCGGATCATGATGGAAAAGCTGATCGGCTACTGCCGCGCGCGCGGCACCGGCGAGATCGTGGGCGAGGCGCTGCCGCAGAACTCGCGCATCGTCGCCATGGTCAAAAAGCTGGGTTTCGAGGTGACGATCGACGGCGAAGAGGGCATCCGTAAAATGCGGCTTGCATTACGTTAGGGTTTTCCGGCGTTTCGTGACAAAGGGTGAATTTTGCATGCGGCCACGGTGGTATCGTAGCGCCCAATCCAAGCCGTACTTGTCGCCCTGTCACGTCGTGACGATCCGCCACAGCATTTGCAACCCGAACCTCGTATCGATCACGATGTCCCGACTCGGTCTTTTCTTTTGCGCTCCCTACGCGCTATTCATTGCGACCTGCCTCGGCTTCGTCTCGCTGGGTTACGTCGATTACCAGTCGCAATTCGCGTATCTCGAATTGCCGATCGCGGCCCAGCTGGCGCTGGCGCACTGGCTGGGCCTGGGCCGGGCGCTGGAATTCATCTCGTGGCCCGACGCCTACGGCCTGTTCATGACGCCGGTCTTCATCCTGCTGTACGCGGTGGGTGCGGCGCTCGAGCGCAGGCTCGATCGGCGGCGCGGGCTCGCGGACGCGATCGGTCAACGAGGCGCAGGCAAGAAGATGGCCGCAAAGCGAAAGGCGGCAGGCTGATGAGCGAAGCGCATGCGATCAGATGGCGCACGCTTCGTGAAGCCGGCATGGCATCGTGGATCGTCAAGCGGGGATTGCTCGCGTACGGCATACCGATGTACCTCTTCTTCGTGATCTCCGCCTGGTTCAGCAATCCCGAACGGTTCGTGCCGTCCCTCGTCTACAACATCCCGTCCTGGCTGATCGCCGGCGCCGTGTTCGGCGTCCTGACCTGGCATATCTCGGAGTGGCAATACCGGCGCCATGTGGCGAAGAACGGGGCGCCGCGCCCCTGACGTCCGCTGGGCGATGCGGCCCTTGCCGTAGAATCGCTTTCATTTGCGGATCCGCCATGCCAGACCATATCCCGAACCTCGCAATCGCGGTCGAATCGACGCCCGACTACCGCGATGCCAACGTCGTCATCCAGGGCCTGATCGACTACAACGCCGCACATGCCGGCGGCGCGGCGCCGCTCGACCTGTTGGTGACCTTGCGCGACGCGCAGGGGAAGGTGGTGGGCGGCCTGTCCGGCGACACCTGGGTCGGCTGGCTGCAGGTGCATGCGCTGTGGCTCGCGGACGAGCTGCGTGGGCGGGGCATGGGCCGCGCCCTGATGCTCGCGGCCGAGCGCGAAGCCGTGCGGCGCGGCTGCACGCAGGCCTTCCTCGAGACGCTCAGCTTCCAGGCCCTCGGTTTCTACGAGAAGCTCGGCTACACGGTATTCAGCCGCCTCGACGGCTTCCCGCCGGGCGGCGCGCGTCATGCCTTGCGCAAGGCGCTGGAACCGGTCAGCGCAGACTGAGCCCGCGCCCTAGCGCCGGAAGCGCACGTCCTCGCTGACCACCGGCGCGTCGCCCTTCGGCTTCTTGGGCTTCTTCGGCTTCTTGACGATCTGCCCCTTCGCGTCCGTCATCGGCACCCGGTGGTCGGGCGCGAAGCCCGGTTCCTCGACCCGCTCGAGCGCTTGCCGCGTCAGCACCTCGATCGCCGCCAGCTGCTCGACTTCGTCGGCGCACACCAGCGACACCGCCTCGCCGGTGGCGCCGGCGCGGCCGGTGCGGCCGGTGCGGTGCACATAGTCTTCGGCCACGATCGGCAGGTCGACGTTGATCACGGCCGGCAGGTCGTCGATGTCGATGCCGCGCGCGGCGACGTCGGTCGCGACCAGCACCCGCACCTCGCCCGCCTTGAACCGTTCGAGCGCGCGCAGGCGCGCCGGCTGCGGCTTGTCGCCGTGGATCGAGTCGGCCGTGATGCGCTTGGCCTCGAGCAGGGACACCAGCTCGTCCACGCCCTTGCGGGTGCGGGCGAAGGCCAGCACCTGGGTCCAGTCATGGCGCTCGAGCAGGTGCACGAACAGCTCGGGTTTGCGCTTCTTGTCGACCGGGATGATCCACTGCTTCACCGCGGCGACGGTGGTGTTGCGCGGCGAGGCCTCGATGCGCACCGGATCGCGCAGCATCTGGTTCGACAGCGCACGGATCTGGTCCGAGAAGGTGGCCGAGAACAGCAGGGTCTGGCGCTTCTTGGGCAGCAGTTTCATGAGGCCGTCCAGCTCGCGCGCGAAGCCCAGGTCGAGCATGCGGTCGGCTTCGTCCAGCACCAGGGTCTTGACTTCGTTGAAGCGCACCGCGTTCTGGCGCTGCAGGTCGAGCAGGCGGCCGGGCGTGGCGACCATCACGTCGACGCCCTTGCGCAACGCCATCATCTGCGGATTGATGCTCACCCCGCCGTAGGCGACCATGGTGCGCAGCGGCAGGCCTTCGGCGTAGGTGCGCACGCTTTCGTGCACCTGCTCGGCCAGCTCGCGGGTGGGCACCAGGATCAACGCGCGCACCGCGTTGCTGCCCACCGTGCCGCTCCTGGCCAGGCGCTGGAGGATCGGCAGGGTGAAGCCGGCGGTCTTGCCGGTGCCGGTCTGGGCCGCGGCCATCACGTCGCGGCCGGCCAGCACGGCGGGAATCGCCTGTTCCTGGACGGCGGTGGGAGTGTGGTAGGCGAGGGCGTCGAGGGTGCGGACGATCTGGTCGATCAGGCCGAGGGATGCGAACGACATGGGTGGGACAACCTTGGGACGAAAATGGACAGCGCGTAGTTTACCCTGCCGCGGCCGGCATGGCGAGAACGGCGGCTGGCCGACGGCCGGCGCCGGCAGGTCAGGCGCAAATCAGGCGCAAAATCAGTCGCGAGCAGGCTGGCTTGACAGGCCCAGGCTCAAGTCGGCGATCGGCTTGACCGGCTCGTTGTGTTCACGGCAACCGCCGAGCAGCAGGCAGCTCGCGGTCAGCGCTGCGGCGAGAATTCGGCGTGGCAACATGATGGACTCCCTCCCGATGGTGGAAGCCCATCATACGCCGGCCGCGTCAGCCAAGGCGCGCGTTCGGCATGGCCGGCTGGACAGGGTCGATCAGAAGCTGTACGACACGCTGGCGCGCAGCACCGGGAAGAACTTGTAGTCCGACAGTTCTTCGGCCAGGCGCGCTTCTTCGCGCGCGACGTCGGTCGCGAGCACGGTGCAGGTCACGCGCGAGCTGGTGCAGCCGCGGCTGACCAGGTTCACGTGCGCCTTGCCCTGGTAGAAGGCGCCGAGGTCGGCGCTGAACTGCCAGCGCTTGCTCGGCGTGAGGGCATTGCCCCAGCCGATGCCGATGTAGGGCGCGGCCTTCTGGAAATCGACGTCCGCGTCCAGTGCGCCGACGTCGGCCGCCGTGTAGCCGCGGCCATTGATCAGGTATTGGCCGTTGGCATTCGGACGGCCGCGGCCCTTGATCTCGTTGCCGTTGTAGAGGATGCCGCCGGTCAGGCGGAACGGGCTGTCGGCGATCACGTACCAGTCGAACAGCACGTCGAAGGTCTGCAGCTTGCCCTTGGCGTCGTAATCGATGCCGCCGGTGCGCTTGTCGAAATCGTGCTGGAAGTAATTGATGCCGAAGCGACCGTTGAGATTGCTCTCCATCGGCACGACCAGGTGCAGGCCGGCGCCGGTGGTGCCCAGCGTGGCGGTGACGGCGGCGCCGATCTCGGCGTGGGCGGTGGCGGCGGCCAGCGTGGCGGCCAGCATGACGACGATGCGTTTCAGTACCATCTGTAAAACCTTTTGATCGGAAAGGCGAGATTGTAGCGGGCAGGGGCGGGGGAGGGCATGTCTGAAAATTGTAATGAGAGGTAGAAAGCAACAGTCTGCTCGCCCGGCCATGCACCGGCTCCATGCCGCCCGGCCCCGGTTTCGTCGGCCCAGTCCCGGCTCCGTCGCATAATGCTGTCTTGCAAGGAATGGATAGCCTATGGTGGGCCCATTCCCAACCCTTGAGAGCACATCATGTTTGCAAGCCTGTTCCACGTTTTCCGCCTGTTGCTGGCCTGGCTGGCGGTCTATCTCGCCCTGTGCATCACCCTCAACGAGACCTGGCTGGAGCGGGTCGACGTCGACCTCGGCCCGATCGGTCCCTTGCTCGGCTTCGGCGTGTGCGCCTGGGTGCTGCTGGAAGTGTTCTCGCACATGCGCCGGGTGCGCCTGGTCATTGGCCACCTGGACGCCAGCACGCTGTCGAACCGCCAGCGGCGCCAGATCGAGATTCCGCTCGAAGCGGGCGAGGCCTTCGACATGATCGATGCGGCGATCCGCGAACTGCCGGGCGCCACCGTCGTCGACAGCGCGCGCGACAGCCTGCAGGTGCGGGCCAAGGTCGCGCGCATCGACCCCTACGGCAAGGAGGCGTCCCAGCTGTGGGGCCTGGACATCTTTGCGAACCGGCGCAACCAGATCCTGGCGACGGTCACGCCCAACGGCGACGTGGCCGGCAGCGTCACCCTCATCTGCGAGCCCGAGGCGCCGGCCTGGCTCGATTGGTTCCTGGTCGACCACGGCACCAACCTCGAGAACGCCGAGGCCGTGGTGCGCGCCATCGCGCGCCGCATCGCCGAGCGGCGCCGCCTGGAAGCGAATCAGGTGCGCGAGAGCGTGACCGAGAAGGAGCTCACGGTGGCGCGCCTGAACCTGCTGCACGCCCAGGTCGAGCCGCACTTCCTGTACAACACCCTGGCCAGCGCCCAGGTGCTCACCCGCAGCGACCCGGCGCGCGCCGACGCCATGCTGGGCAACCTGATCCACTACCTGCGCCATTCCCTGCCGCGCACCGAGGATGCGCCGTCGACCCTGGGTGAGGAGCTGGAGCGCTCGCGCGCCTACCTCGACATCCTGGCCATCCGCATGGGGCCGCGCCTGTCGCTGCAGGTCGACGTGCCGGACGAGCTGCAACGGCTGGTGTTCCCGCCGATGATGCTGCAGACCCTGGTCGAGAACGCGATCAAGCACGGGCTGGAGCCGAAGCCGGGCGGCGGCACCGTCTGGATCCTGGCGCGGGCGGTGGGCGGCGAACAGGCGCAGGCGGTGGCCGTGACCGTGGCCGACGACGGCCGCGGCTTTTCGAGCGAAGGCGCCGGCACCGGCGTCGGCCTGCGCAACGTGCGCGAGCGCCTGCGCCTGGCCTACGGCAATGGCGCCAGTTTCGCCATCGTCGCCAACTTCCCGAGCGGGGTGGCGGCGACCATCACGGTGCCGCTGGCGCTGCAGGGAAGCGGAGGCCGCCATGCCGCCTGATGCCGTCAAATGCGTGGTCGCCGAAGACGAAGCGCTGCTGCGCGACGAACTGGTCAAATTGCTGCTCGAAGCCTGGCCCGGGCTGGAGATCGTGGCCGTGTGCGAGGACGGCGGCAGCGCGCTGGAAGCGATCGAGACCCACCGGCCCCAGGTCGCCTTCCTCGACATCCGCATGCCGGGGCTGTCCGGCCTGGAAGTCGCGTCGAACCTGCTGGCGGCGGGCCTGCGCACCGAGGTCGTGTTCGTGACCGCCTACGACCAGTATGCGCTCGACGCCTTCGATCGCGGCGCGGTCGACTACCTGCTCAAGCCGGTGGCGCGCGAGCGCCTGAACGCGACCGTGGCGCGGGTGCGCGAGCGCCTGGCGCGCGGCGGGGTCGACGCCACCCAATTGGCCGAGCTGCTGGCGCGCCTGCAGCTGGTTTCTCCGCCGGCGCCGCGCGCGCAGCCCCTGGTCTGGCTGACGGCCAGCCGCGGCGCCGAGACGCGCCTGATCCTGGTCGACGACGTGGTGTATTTCCAGTCCGACGCCAAGTACACGGTGGTGATGACGCGTGACGGCGAATCGCTGCTGCGTAAACCCATCCGCGACCTGCTCGAGGTGCTCGACCCGACCATGTTCAAGCAGGTGCACCGCTCGACCATCGTCAACCTGCGCGCGGTAGCCGGCGTGGCGCGCGACGAAAGCGGGCGCGGCACGATCCGGCTCAGGAACCGGCCCGAGACGCTGACTGTCAGTCAGTCCTTCATGGGGCTCTTCCGTAATATGTAGTCAACTATATTGACAAGCGCTACGTTATTCACGCCGCCATAGTAAAATCGACATTGTCCGAGGATCCGGCGCCGTTGCCGGACAGGGCATTGTGAAGGAGGCAACTTGCGTAGCGATATCGTGATCGTGGGTGGAGGCGCCGGCGGACTCGAGCTGGCCTGCAAACTGGGCCGCAAACTGGGCCCATCCAAGGTGACGCTGGTCGACAGCCGCCTTTATCATATCTGGAAGCCGTCGCTGCACGAAGTCGCGGCCGGCACCCTGGACATCCACCAGGAAGGACTGTCGTACGCCATGCTGGCCCACGACAATGGATTCAATTTCGTGCTCGGCCCGATGACGGGGCTGGACGCCGCCGGCCAGGCGATCGAGATCGGCGCGGTGCGCGCCGCCAGCGACAATGAAGAAGTGCTGCCGGTGCGGCGCCTGGGCTATGGCTCGCTGGTGATGGCGATCGGCAGCACCTCGAATTATTTCGGCGTGCCGGGCGCCGAGGAGCATTCGATCTCGCTGAACGCGACCGAGGACGCCGAGCGCTTCCGCCTGCGCATGCTGCGCCTGATGCTGGCCGTCGAGCAGCAGCGCGAAGAAGGCAAGGAAACCGGCCTGGACGTGGTCATCATCGGCGGCGGCGCCACCGGCGTCGAGCTGGCCGCCGAGCTGCGCGAAGCGTCGGGCGCCTATGCGCGCTATGGCTTTGCGCGCATGGACGTCAAGCGCGACGTGCGCATTACCATCCTGGAGGGCGCGCCGCGCATCCTGGCGCCGCTGCCCGAGCGGGTCTCGACCGCGGCGCACGACCTGCTCGGCAAGCGCGGCATCAATGTGGTGGCCGACTGCCGCGTCACCGCGATCGAGGCCGACAAGGTCATCGACGGCAAGGGCAACGTCTACCCGGCCGACCTGTGCGTGTGGGCCGCCGGCATCCGCGCGCCCGAACTGCTGGCCGGCCTGGGCCTGCCGACCGCGCGCGGCGGCGGGCTCGACGTCGACGCCCACCTGCGCGTCAAGGGCGTGCCGAATATCTGGGCGCTGGGCGACTGCGCCGTCTGCATCGACGGCAACGGCGCGCCGGTCCCGCCGCGCGCCCAGGCCGCGCACCAGCAGGCCGACTACCTGGTGACGGCCTTCCTGCGCATGGACAAGGGCCAGGCGCCGCAAGACACGCCGTACGAGTACCGCGACTATGGTTCGCTGGTCTCGGTCGGGCAGAGCACCAGCGTCGGCAGCCTGATGGGTTCGCTGCGCGGGGCCAGCTGGTTCGTGCAGGGCGCGCTGGCGCGCACGATGTACGCCAGCCTGCACCTGATGCACCACCGGGCGGTGATGGGCATCACCCGCACCGCGCTGCTGGCGGTGGCGCGCTTCCTGATCCGGCGCAGCACGCCGCTGGTCAAGCTGCACTGAGCGTACCAGTACCAACGACAACGGCGGCCGATGGCCGCCGTTGTCGTTTTTCGCGTTGTCGTTTTCCGCGTTGTCGTTTTTAGTTCGCCTGCGCGTCAGGCCGCCAGCTCGCGCGGCAAGGTCATCTGTAATATCGCGCCGCCGCTCTCGCCGCGCGCCAGGGTCAGGTTGCCGCCCAGGTAGCGCGCGCGTTCGCGCAGCAGGCGCAGGCCGTGGCAGCCCTTCGACGATTTTTCCAGCGCATCCGCGCTCGGCCCCACGCCATCGTCGCGCACGGTGAGCATGGCCATGTCGCCGTCGTCGTCCAGGATCACGTCCACGCGCGTGGCCTGGGCGTGGGCGGCGGCGTTGCGCAGGCCTTCCTCGGCGCAGCGCAGCAGCAGCACGCCGTGTTCGCGCGACCAGGCGCCGTCGTCGTCGGGCAGGCTGGCGCGCGCCTTCAGGCCGCGTTCGGCGCCGAAGGCGGGCACCAGCTCGGCCAGCGCGGCGCGCAGGCCCAGGAACTCGAGCTTGTCGTTCCATAGCTCGAGCTGCATCTTGCGGTTGGTTTCGATGATGCCGGCCAGCAGCGTTTTCATCTGGGCGGCGCGGTCGCGCGCCTTGCTGTCGGCCGGCAGGTTCTGGGTCAGCAGGGCCAGGTGCATGGTCAGGGCCGTCATCGACGAGCCCAGGCTGTCGTGCAGCTGGCGCGCCAGCTGGCGGCGTTCCTGGTCCCAGCAGTTGGCCAGCCAGGCCAGCATCTCGGTGAGTTCAGCGGTGCGCGCCGCGACCTGGCGCTCGAGTTCCGGGTCGGGGGGCGATGGTGCCGGTGCGGTCATCGTAGGCTCTGTTAAATGTTTCCCAAATCATACAACAGTTGGCAATTCGGCGGCGCGCGCCCCGCATGGCAAGTCATCCCGGCGTTGTTCCTGCACAGCGTGCGCTCCCGTACAGTCTGCGCGGCGCGCACGGCGCATGCTGGAAACGTGGTCAACGAGCCACTCACACCATACAGAATACGGGGGTATTACCATGAGCAAGAACGACAAGCCACAAGACGCCATCGAACTCCTGATCAGCCAGCACGACGAAGTCAAGGCGCTGTTCAAGCAATTCGACGAACTGGGCGAGCGCGCCACCACCAGCAAGAAGAAGCTGGCGAACGAGATCTGCGAGCAGCTGATCATGCACACGCAGATCGAGGAAGAGATTTTCTATCCGGCGCTGCGCTCGGTGTCGAAGGAAATGGAAGACATGCTGGACGAAGCCGTGGTCGAACACGCCTCGGCCAAGGACCTGATCTCGCAGATCCAGGAGATGGAGCCGGGCGACGACCTGTACGACGCCAAGGTCACGGTGCTGGGCGAATACATCGAACACCACGTCGACGAGGAAGAAGAGGACATGTTCCCGAAAGTGCGCAAGCTCAAGCTCGACCTGGACGCCCTGGGGGCCGAGATGGCGGCGCGCCGCGACGAGCTGCTCGCCACGGCCTGACCGCGCCGCCGCTGCCGCAACTGCCGCGGCGTCAGGCGGCGGTGGTGCCGGCCGGGGCTGGGGCCGTCACCGGCGCCAGCGCTTCCAGCAGGCGCTCGATCTGCACCGGCTTGACCAGGTGCTGGTCGAAGCCGGCTTCCATCACGCGCCGCTGGTCGTCCGGCAGGCCGTAGCCGGTCACGGCGATCAGGCGGATCGCGCGCGTGGCCGCGTCGGCGCGCAGGCGCCGCGCCACCTCGTAGCCGTCGATGCCCGGCAGGCCGATGTCGACCAGCGCGGCGTCCGGCCGGCACGCATGCGCCTGGCTCACGCCCTGCAGGCCGTCGGCGGCCTGGAACACCGGGTAGCCGAAGGCGGCCAGCATGGTCGCCATCATCTCGCGCCCGTCTTCATTGTCTTCGATCAGCAGCACCGACGGCTTGCCCGCTTCCAGCGGCGCCAGCGCCGGCGCGCCCCGCGCGGCCGGCTCGGCCTGGCTGGCGTAGGGAAGACGGATCGTGAAGCTGGAGCCGAGTCCGGCGCCGGGGCTGTCGGCGGCCACGCTGCCGCCGTGCAGCTCGACCAGGCGCCGCACCAGCGACAGGCCGATCCCCAGACCGCCCTGCGAGCGGTCGATCGAGATCGCGCCCTGCACGAACACGTCGAACACCTGCGGCAGCAGTTCGGGCGGGATGCCGACGCCCGAGTCGCGCACGCTGAGCACGACCTCGTCGCCGGCGCGCGCCAGGGCGATGTCGATGGCGCCGCCGCTGGGCGTGTATTTGAGCGCATTGTCCAGCAGGTTCGACACGATCTGTTCGAGACGGGTCGGGTCGCCGTCGACCCAGCCCGGCGCCAGGTCGACCGCGATGCGGTAGCCCGCCGTGCGGCCGGTGGCGCGGAAGGTTTCCAGGCAGCTGGCCACCAGCGTCGACAGGTCGGTGGCCTGGCGCGCCAGCAGGATCTTGCCCGACATCGCGCGCGACAGGTCGAGCAGGTCGTCGACGATGCGCGACAGGTGCTGGCTCTGGCGCTGGATAATGGAGCGGGCGCGCACCACCGTGTCGGGCGCGGCGCCGGGCAGGCCGATCAGGCTCGAGGCGCTGGTGATCGCCGACAGCGGATTGCGCAGCTCGTGGCCCAGCATGGCCAGGAACTCGTCCTTGGCATGGCTCTTTCGCTCGGCCGCGCGCCGCTCTTCCATCTCGCGCACCAGGCGCCGGTTGGTGGCGGTGAGTTCCGACGCATGCTGCGACAGCTTCTCGGCCTGGCGCTTGAGTTCCTCGTTCTTCATGGCCAGGGTGACGAATACCGACACCTTGGCGTGCAGGATCTGCGGAATCACCGGGGTGAACAGGAAATCGGCGGCGCCGCGCTGGTAAGCCTTGAGGCGGTCGATCTCGTCGGCCAGGAAGGCGGTGACGAAGATGATCGGGATGTCGGCCGAGCGCGGACGCTGGTGGATCGCCTCGGCGGTCTCGAAGCCGTCCATGCCGGGCATGTTCACGTCGAGCAGGATCACGGCGAAATCGTGCAGCAGCACCTGGCGCAGCGCTTCCTGGCCGGAGCGGGCCGACAGCACGCTGTAGTTGCCCTCGTCGGCGCGCCCGTCGAGCAGGCTGGTCAGCGCCAGCAGGCTGGCGGGGTCGTCGTTGACCACCAGGATCTTGGGTTTATCGCTGTTCGCCACGATGGATTCCGTCAACATTGCCGTGCTTGCCCGACCAAATGGAGTCTAAACTTGTATTACGCCTGAGTAAATACCTTGCAAAACAAGCCATCATATCATGTGACATAAGTGCCACTAGGCAAATAAATCAATCGTGCGGCAGGTGAGGGTGTTCGCTGCCGCACATACGTCGGTACAGCGCTATGCCATAGTGGAATCGAACCGGTTCGCTGGCGGACGGGGCGCCTATACGAAAGGACATAATATGAATATCGACACCATTGTAAATGAGCAATTTCACGGTAAAACCTTCCGCGAGCTGGCCGACGCGCCGCTATCCGCGCTGCGCGGCATCGGCGAGCAGCAGGCGTCTGCGCTGGCCGACACGCTGGGCGTGAAGACGATCGGCGACCTGGCCAACCTGGAAGTCATCCGCTATGCGATCGCCATCAAGGCGCTGTCCGGCTGCGAAGGCCTGTCCAACAAGGAAAAGGCCGAGGAAACGCTGCTCGACGACGCGGTCGAGATGACCTTCCCGGCCAGCGACCCGATCTCGGTCGACGCCGGCATCACCCGCATCGAGGTGGCGCCGGACATGGTCGACGCGGGCCACGACCACCAGCACGCGCAGTCGATCGAAGAAAAGAGCAAGATTCGCGAGTGCCCGGTGGAAGAGAAGCGCTGAGATTTTCTTCACGGCGGGAGACGACAGGCCATGCGGCGCAAGCCGCATGGCCTGTCGCTTTATGGATTCGCCAAGGGTCATTGTGCGCGCTTTCCCAAATGAGGCGGGCCCGGCGTCCCAATCAGATGGAAGGCCGGACCCGTCGTGCAAACGAAAGAAGCAGCGCCCGCTTCAGCGGTGGTGGGTCGCCAGCTCGACCGGCGGGCTGGCCGGGGCGCTGGCCTGGCTCGGCGCCGCCGAGGTCTTGGCCGCCGCCTGGCGGTTCGCCGCCGGCGAGCAGAAACGGTTCTTGCCGGCGCGCTTGGCTTCGTACAGCGCGTAGTCGGCGATATTGATCAGCGCATCGACCGACTCGGCATCGTCCGGATAGATGCTGATGCCGATCGAGGTCGACAGCCGCAGCGTGAGATCGTTGATGAAGAAGGGCTCGGACAGCGCCTCGACCAGTTTCGAGGCCGGTCCCTGGGCGTCGGCCAGGCTGTGGATGTCGCCCAGCACGACCATGAATTCGTCGCCGCCGAGGCGCGCCACGGTGTCTTCCTTGCGCGAGCTCGACAGCAGGCGCTGGGACACCATCTTGAGGATCTCGTCGCCGTAGGCATGGCCGTAGGTGTCGTTGATCGCCTTGAAGCCATCCAGGTCGAGGTACATGACGGCCGCCTTGGCATGGCTGCGGTTGGCGTGCTGCAGCGCGGTCTCGATGCGGTCTTCGAGCAGGCGCCGGTTGGGCAGGCCGGTGAGGGCGTCGTGCAGGGCCAGCTCCTGTTGCGCCTTGGAGTATTGCGCCAATTCCTTGTACAGCAGCCGCACCTCGAGCATGTTGTGGATGCGCTTGTGCACTTCGAGCAGGTCGAAGGGCTTGCTGATAAAGTCGCGGGCGCCGGCTTCGAGCGCGGCGATCTTGAAGCTCGGCTGGGCAGTCAGGGCCAGCACCGGCAGGTAACCGCCTTGCTCGATCTCCTTGAGCCCCTTCATCACCTGGAAGCCATTCAGGCCCGGCATCTGCAGGTCGAGCAGGATCAGGTCGTAGTTGTGCTCGCGGTGGAGCGGGCAGACCTGTTCCGGCAGCATGGTCGAGCTGACGCAAGCGTAGCCTTCTTCGCGCAATATCTCTTCCATCAGTTCGATATTGTCGGGCGAATCGTCCACTACCAGGATTTTCGCGTTCAAAATGTCTTGTCTGCTCGGCATGCTTTTCTCTTCTCTCGTATGGAGCGGATTCCCTTCTGGGTGGAATCGGGCTTGAACCCATCACTACTTAGTCTAGCAAACAGCTCAAAATTTCTTGTAGGACAGCGCCGCGTGCGTGGGTAGGAACATGAACGACCGGTGGACAACGGCTGCTCCTCATTGCCCCACTTTCATTGGCCATCCATCAGTGGCCAACGCTCAACGGCTGACCACGCGTCTTCCTCCATTGACCAGCGGCGCCGCGGGCGGCGCCATCACCATGCCGATCGCGGCCATCAGCTCGGTCTGCTCGACCGGTTTCGAGACATGGGCCGAAAAACCCGCCTCCAGCGCCTTGAGGCGGTCTTCGGAGCGGGCGAAGGCGGTCAGGGCGATGGCCGGCACCAGCCCGCCGGCGTCGCGCGGCAGCGCACGCACCCAGGACAGCAGTTCCAGGCCGTCGACCTCGGGCATGCCGAGGTCGCTGATCAGGAGGTCGGGCGGCGCGGCGCGCAGCAGCTCGAACGCTTCGCGCGCGCTGGCGGCCAGGCGCACGCTGGCCTGGCAATCGGCCAGGATGCGGGCGATCAGCTCGCGCGCATCGCGGTCGTCGTCGACCACCAGCACCGAGGTGCCGCGCAGGTCGCGCACCGCGGCCTCGGCCGCCTGTGCGTCGGCCTCCACGGCAGACGACGTCGCCGGCGGCGGCGCCGGCTGGCGCGGCGCGGCGCGGGCGGCATCGGCGCTGGCGGCGGGAGCGGCCTTGGCCAGCGGCAGCTCGATGGTGAAGCTGGCGCCCTGGCCGACCCCGGCGCTCTCCGCGCGCACCGTGCCGCCGTGTTGCTCGACCAGGTGCTTGACGATCGACAGGCCCAGGCCGAGGCCGCCGTGGCTGCGCGTCATCGAGGCGTCGGCCTGGCGGAAGCGCTCGAACACGTGGGTGATGAATTCGGGGCCGATGCCGGCGCCGTTGTCGCGGATCGTGATCGCCACCTGTTCGTCGCGCTGGCCGACCTCGATCGTGACCAGGCCGTCGCGCGGCGTGAACTTGATCGCGTTCGACAGCAGGTTCCAGATCACCTGCTGCAGCCGGCTCGGGTCGCCCGCCACCGCCGGCGTCTCGCTGCCGTAATGGCGCTCGATGCGGATGCCCTTGGCGTCGGCCGCCGGGCGCACGGTTTCGATGGCGGCGTCGATGAAGGCGGCCGGGGCCACGGTCTGCATGTCGAGCAGCACCTTGCCCGAGGTGATGCGGCTCATGTCGAGCAGGTCTTCGATCAGCTGGGCCTGGGCGCGCGCATTGCGCTCGATGGTCGACAGGCCGCGCTGCAGGTCGGCGCCGTCGCGGCTGCCGCGGCGCAGCACCTGCGACCAGCCGAGAATGGCCGACAAGGGCGTCCTCAGCTCGTGCGACAGGGTGGCCAGGAATTCGTCCTTCATCTGGCTGGTGCGCTCGGCCTCGGCGCGCGCCTCGCGCTCGTTCTCGAGCAGCACCTTGCGCTCTTCGGCGGCGCGGCTGGCGGCCTCCACCAGGCGGATATTGTCGACCGCGATCGCGGCCTGGGCCGCGATGCCGCTGACGATGCGCTCGCTGCGTTCGGTAAACACGCCGGGCTCGGGATGGCCGAAGAACATCGTGCCCAGCAGCTCGCCCGAGCGCGCCGTGACCGGCACCGACAGGTAGCTGCGCACCGGCGGATGGCCGGCGGGCAGGCCGAACTGCGGCGCCTTGGCGGCGTACTGTGGTGCGTTGCCGATGTCGCCCAGGTCGCCGATCCGCACCATGCCGTCGGCGCGCAAGCCCGGACCGAACAGCGCGCTGGCGCCCGGTTCGGCGAAGTCCTGGAACTCGGCCGAAGTGGCGCCCGACAGCGTGTACAGCGAGAACAGCGTGCCCGCGCCCTGTTCGCCATAGTGGAAGAAGGCGCCGAAACGGGCCCCGCAGACGCCGGCGGCGGCGTCGGTGGCGGCCTGCATCAGCGAGCGCAGGTCGCGCGTCGAAGCGAGGATGGCGCCGGTGCTGTTGAGCAGTTCGAGCACGTGCGATTCTTCGCGCAGCGCCTGCTCGGCGCGTTTGACCTGGTCGACATCGGTATTGGTGCCGAACCAGCGCACCACGCGGCCGTCGCGGTCGTGGACGGCCTCGACCCGGGTGAGGAACCAGCGGAAGTTGCCGTCGGCGCCGCGGATCGGGAATTCCATCTCGAACGGCGCGCCGGTGCGCACCGATTCGTCCCAGTGCTCGAGCACGGCCGGCAGCACCGCCGGATCGTACACCGCTTTCCAGCCCCAGCCGGTGGATTCGCTCGGGGTGATGCCGGTGTATTCGTACCAGCGCTGGTTGAACCAGACGATGGCGCCGCTGGGGTCGGCCATCCAGGCCAGTTGCGGGATGGTGTTGGCCAGCGCCCGCAGTTCTTCTTCGCTCTGGCGCAGGTGGTCGTCGGCTTCGCGCCGGGCGCTGATGTCCTGGGCCATGCCGGTCATGCCCAGCACGGCGCCGCCCTGGGCCGCGCTGGCATGGTCGGGGCGGCCGACCAGGGCCACGCAGCGCGCGGCGGCCTGGTTCTCCAGGGCGCCGCCGGCGTGGCCGTCGAGCGGCAGCAGGCGGCATTCGAGGTCGAGGTCATTGCCTTGCGAAAAAGCCGCGAGCACCGCGCGCCGTACCCGCGGCCGGTCTTCCTGGACCAGGCGCGCGCGCAGCAGCGGCCACGCGAGCGCCACGCCCGCGGGCAGGCCGAGGATCTCGGCCGCGCGCGCGCCAAAGGTGACGCGGTCGCTGGCCGCGTCCCAGCGCCAGTCGCCCAGGCGGCCGGCCGCGATCGCGAGCTGCAGCCGGTTGTTGTTGTCGATCAGCGCTTGCTGGTCGAGCTTGCGCGCCGTGATGTCCTGGAAGTACAGGGTCAGGCCGTCGGGCGAGGGGTACACCCGCATGTCGAGCCAGCATTGCAGGCGGCGGTAGAAAAATTCCTTGTTGACGGTGATGCGCTGCTCCATCGCGCGCCGGCAGTCGGCGGCGACCGAGGTGCCGTGCAGGTCCTCGAACTCGTCCCACAGCCGGCGTCCGACCAGGCTGTCGCGGCTCTTGTTGAGCGGCGCCACCATCTGCAGCGCGCGGCCGTTGATATACGTGATGTTCCAGTCGCGGTCGACCGCGCAAA
The DNA here is from genome assembly GCF_001866515.1 of Massilia timonae. Lineage (NCBI taxonomy): Bacteria > Pseudomonadati > Pseudomonadota > Betaproteobacteria > Burkholderiales > Oxalobacteraceae > Massilia > Massilia timonae. Next base: position 5,284,170 of record NZ_JRYB01000001.1, on the reverse strand, counting down.
AGCCGTCGGTGAGGCTTTCGAGCATGTTTTCCATGCGCTCGTTGGCGCGCTGCAGCTCTTGCCGGGTGGCTGCCAGGTCTTGCTCGGACACGTGGCAGGGAGTGCTGCTGCTGGATAGGTCGGAGGGAGTGTTCATGCCGGGGGTGCGGAACGCCCGAGACCGGGCAGGATGTGTTTCATTGTAGACCAGACAAGCCGGTCCGACACACACGCTTGATGCGCGCCTGGCGCCGGTCCGCGTTTCAAACGCGCTTCAAGGCGTTTCCGTGCGGCGCTCCTTGCGGCGCTGTTCAGCCGGACTTGCCCGCCTGGCGCGCGACCTTCGACAGGGCGTCCTGCAACTGGTCGATCTCGTAGGGCTTCTGCAGCGACTGGTAAGGGAAGGACAGGTGGCGCAGCAGGGTGTCGCCGTAGCCGGAGGCAAAGATCACGCGCAGCGACGGATCGTCCGCGATCGCGCGGGTGGCCAGGTCGACGCCCGACATGCCGGGCAGGCTGACGTCGGAGAACAACACGTCGTAGCGCTGGCGCGCGAGCAGGGCCAGGGCGTCGTCCGGATGGGCCACGCCGTCGGCCTCGTGGCCGAAGGCCTTGAGCATCTCGCACACCAGGTACTGCGAATCGACGTTGTCCTCGACCACCAGGATGCGCATGGCGCCGCCGCCGGCGTCTTCCTGCGCCGGCGCCTCGGTGGCCGGGGCCAGCGCCACCTGCACGCCGCGCACCGCGCCGGTCTCGTCGCGCAGCGGGGTCAGGCGCAGGTCGAAGCGCGACTCCTGGCTGCCGTCGAGACGGCGGAAGGTGAGCGGGGCGTCCTGCACTACGCCGGCTTCGCCGCGCCAGGCTGCCTCCAACGCCTTGCCGGCCGCCGCCAGCGGGGGCGGCAGCACCGGCGGCACCGAACCGCCGGGAACCCGGCCGTAGCCGGGGCCGGCCAGCAGCGCATACGCCTCGTTGAACACCGTGATCGTCTCGGTGCCCCAGACCAGCAGGGTGGGCAGCGGAGCGTTGAGCAGCAGGTCGCTGGCAAGCCGCAGCGGCAGGGGCCAGCGGGCGGCGTCGCCCAGCGCGGTCGCCGACCAGTCGTAGGATGCGGTGCTCCGGGCGGAAGTGTCGAGGTCGGGCATGGGCAAGCTAGTTGTAAAAACGAAAATATGGCCGGCATCGTACACCAAAAGCCTGTCGTTTGCTTCAACAAGCGTGCGCGGCGGCATAGCACGATTTGTAACTAACCAACGAATGAGCCGATTGCGCGGCTGTGAGGCCGCTATCGCGGCCCTGCAGCAGGCAAAAAAAAACCCGCTTCGGCAGAAGCGGGTTGAATCTATTTCCTAGGAGGAGAATAGAGGAGACAGATGAATGATGCTGCATTGCGTCAAATCAGTCCAATTTATATTTCCAATACCAGTCATAGCCTCAATAAATATCCCGGGCGGATTGTCAAGTGCACACTGTAGCGTGTGCGCACTTGGTGGGTGCGAGAAAATGTTCTACGATGGCAACTATGTCATTTTCTTCGTTGCTCGCTCGCGCCGGTATCGCGCTGCTGTCCTGCGCCTGCGCCGCGCAGGCACATGCACGGCCAGTCGACCCGCCGCCGGGCCAGGCCGTGGCGCTCGCCGACTATTCCCTTGAACAGCTCTCCGATATCGTGGTGACCTCGGTCTCGCGCCAGGACGAAGCGTTGGGGCGCGCGCCGGCCTCGGTCTACGTGATCCAGGGGGCCGAGATCGCCCGCTCCGGCGCCACCACCTTGCCCGAGGCGCTGCGCCTGGCGCCGAACCTGCAGGTGGCGCGCATCGGCGCCGGGTCGTATGCGATCAGCGCGCGCGGCTTCGTCTCGCCGCTGGCCAACAAGCTGCTGGTGATGGTCGATGGCCGCAGCGTGTATTCGCCGCTGTTTTCTGGCGTATTCTGGGAAATGCAGGACGTGGCGCTGGAAGACGTGGACCGCATCGAGGTGGTCAGCGGCGCGGGCGGCACCGCCTGGGGCACGAATGCCGTCAACGGCGTCATCAACATCATTACCCGCAGCGCCGCCGAGACCCATGGCGGCCTGGCGACGGCGCATGCCGGCGCCGGCGAAAAGGGCGCCAGCGTGCGCTATGGCGGGCAACTCGCCGGCGGCGCGCATTGGCGCGCCTATGCGCGCGGCATGGATGTCGAGGGGCTGGCGTTCGATGGGGGCGGGCCGGGCGGCGGCGGCATGCGGCGCCAGCAGGCGGGCTTTCGTCTCGACTGGGAAGCCGAGGCGCTTGATATGACCTTCAGCGGCGACGTCCACGACGGCCGCCAGCGCGCCGGCGCCGATCAGGCGCGCACCGAGACCTCGGGCGCCAACCTGCTGGGGCGGGTCGAGCATCGACTGGACGAGAACCAGAGCGTGCGCCTGCAGGCCTGGATCGACCATGCGCGGCGCGACCAGCAGGGCGTCGGCGCACAGCGCCTGGACACGGTCGACGTCGAGGCCCAGCACCTGCTGCGCCTGGATGGCCACAGCCTGGCCTGGGGCGGCGGCTATCGCTACAGCCGCGACCGGATCGACAACGGTCCTTTGCTGCGCTTCACGCCGGCGCGGCGCAGCCTGCGCTGGTCGCACCTGTTCGTCCAGGACGAAGTCAAGCTGGCGCGCGACCTGCGCGCGAGCGCCGGCGTGCGCATCGAACACAATGTGTATACCGGCAGCGAGGTGCTGCCCAGCCTGCGCCTGGCATGGGACGTCGATGCGCGCTCGATGCTGTGGGCAGCGCTGTCGCGCACAGTGCGCGCGCCATCGCGCCTCGACCGCGATTTCTACGTCGTCGACCCGCTCGACCCGAACGCCTATCTGGTCGGCGGCGGGGCGGAGGTGGTGGCGGAAACGGCGCGCGTGGCCGAGCTGGGCTACCGCGCCCAGCCGACCCCCGCGCTGTCGTGGTCGGCCACCGTCTTCTATACGGATTTCGAGCGCCTGCGCACGCTGGAACGGGCGTCGGTGGGCGCCATTCCGCCGGCTGCCTACGTCCTGCAAAGCCTGGGCAAGGGCGCGCTGCGCGGCGTCGAGCTGTGGGCCAACTGGCAGGCCGCGCGCGGCTGGCGCCTGCATGCGGGAGCGGTGGTCCAGGACGTGGACGTCGGGCGCGAGCCTGCCAGTCGCGACAGTACCGGCCTGAGTTTTCTTGCTGGCAACGATCCGCGCATGACCTGGACTGTGCGCAGCGCGCACGACCTGGGGCCGCACCTGCGCGCCGATCTGGCGCTTCGTTACGTGGCGAGCATGCCGCAGGCGGCGCTGCCAAGCTATCATGAGCTCGACGCACGGTTGGCGTGGCAGGTGCGCCCCGATCTCGAGATCGCCCTTGTCGGGCGTAACCTGCTGCACCGACGCCACGCCGAATACGGCGCGGCCGGCAGCCGCCAGCTGATCGAGCGATCGGTGTTCGCCAGCGCGGCGCTGCGTTTTTGACTGGCCAATGGATTCCATGACAATCACTCAACCTGAAAGCCCGCAGCGCCGCCTGGCATGCCGGGCCCTGGCGCTGCCCCTGCTGCTGGCCGGCGTCGGCGCGCCCCTGCTGCCGCTGGCCGCGCAGGCCGCGGCGCCGGCGCTCGAGCGGCGCGTGAAGGCGGCTTTCCTGTATAAATTCCTCGGTTACGCCGAATTTCCGCCGCAGGCTTTCTCCGACGCCGCCACGCCCCTCACCCTGGGCGTGTTCGGCGCCGACGACATGGCGGCCGAGCTGACGCGGATCGCCACCGGGCGCATGGTGGCGGGACGCACGATCGCCGTGCGCGTGCTGCGCGAGCAAGACCTGGCCCAGTCGGTGCACCTGCTGTTCGTGGCCGGCCAGGACGGGGCGCGCACGGCGCGCCTGCTGCGCGCCTCGCCGGCCTGGCTGACCGTGAGCGAATGCGAGGGCTGCCTGCAGCACGGCAGCGTGATCAATTTTACGATCGTCGATGAGCGCGTCCGTTTCGACGTCTCGCTCGATGCGGCGGAAAAGAAGAATGTGAAGCTCAGTTCGCGCCTGCTGACGGTCGCGAACCGCGTGCAGAAAGGAGCCTCCTGATGCCGATGCACGATACCGGCTCCGTCCGGAGCAAACTGATCCTGATGGCGGTGGCGACCACCGTGGTGGCCCTGCTCAGCGCGGGCGTGGCGATGCTGCTGCTCGACCTGCGCACCTTCCAGCGCTACTGGATCGATGACCTGACCACCCAGGCCGACATCGTCGCCAGCGTGACCGCGCCCGCGGTCTCGTTCAACGATACGGCCGACGTCACCCAGAGCCTGACCCTGCTGCGCGTGCGCCCGCAGATCGTGGCGGCCGCGGTCTACACGGCCAACGGCACCCGCTTCGCCACCTATGTGCGGCCCGACGTGCGCGCCCAGTTGCCGGAGCGGCCCGAGCCGGCCGGCTACCGCATCGAACGCGGCGAAGTCGTGCTGTACCGCGACATCGTCGAGAACGGCGAGCGGATCGGCACCGTCTACCTGCGTTCGCGCTATGGCGTGCTGGACCGGGCCCTGAGCTATGGCGCCATCCTCGGCGGCGTGCTGCTGGGCGCGCTGGTGATCGCGGCCCTGGTGGCTTCGCGCCTGCAGGCCTCGATCACGCGTCCGCTGGAGGCGGTGACCGACGTCGCGCGCCAGGTGATGCTGCGCCGCGACTTCTCGCTGCGCGTGCCGGGCAAGGAGAAAGGCGAGATCGGCGTGCTGGTCGAGGCCTTCAACGACATGCTGGCCGAGATCGGGCGCCGTTCGGACGCGCTGCAGGCGGCCAACCGCACGCTCGAACACGAGATGGAAGTGCGCCAGCGCGCCGAAGGCGCCCTGATCGTGGCCGACCGCCGCAAGGACGAATTCCTGGCCACCCTGGCGCACGAGCTGCGCAACCCGCTGGCCCCGATCCGCACCGGCCTCGACATCCTGCGCATCCGCAGCGGCGACGCCCAGGCCACCCAGCGCGCCACCGACATCATGGAACGCCAGCTGCGCCAGATGGTGCGCCTGGTGGACGACCTGCTGGACGTCTCGCGCATCAACACCGGCAAGTTCACCATCAAGATGGGCCGTGTCGAACTGAAGGCCGTCGTCAACGACGCGCTGGAAGTGGTGCGTTCGTATATCGAGCTGCACGGGCACGAGCTGGTGCTGGAGTTGCCGGACCGTCCGGTGTTCCTGCACGGCGACGCCACGCGCCTGGCCCAGATCCTGTCGAACCTGCTGAACAATGCCGCCAAGTACACCAACCGCGGCGGCAAGGTGATGCTCAAGGGCGCGGTGGAAGACAAGACCCTGGTGCTCGAAGTGGCCGACACCGGCATCGGCCTGGCGCCGGACATGCTCGATTCGGTGTTCGAGATGTTCGTCCAGGTCGATTCGACCCTGGAGCGCAGCAATGCCGGCCTGGGCGTGGGCCTGTCGCTGGCGCGCAAGCTGGTCGAGCTGCACGGCGGCACCATCACCGCCCACAGCGAAGGCCTGGGCCTGGGCAGCCGCTTCCTGGTGCGCCTGCCGATCGTGGTCGAGCCCGAGCCGCCGACCAAGCCGACCCCGGCCGCCTTCATCAGCACCGAGAGCTACCGCATCCTGCTGGCCGACGACAACGTCGACTTCGTCAACAGCATCGGCGCCTTGCTCACCGCGATGGGCCACAGCGTGGTGATCACCCACAACGGCCCGGACGCGCTGGCCGCGGCGGCGCGTTTCTGTCCTGACTACGCCTTCCTCGACATCGGCCTGCCGCACATGTCGGGCTACGACCTGGCGCGCGGCATCCGCAAGCTGCCGACCGGCGCCCTGACGGTGCTGATCGCGGTGACCGGCTGGGGCCAGGAAAAAGACCGCCAGCTGGCCTTCGAGGCCGGCTTCGACCACCACATGGTCAAGCCGGTGCGCTTCGAGCAGATCGAGGAAATCCTGGGCACGCGCAGCGTCGTCAAGAAGTTGCGCACATAAAAAACGGAAGCGTGTGCAACGCTTCCGTTCGTGCTGCTGCAGATTGGCAGGGCGTCAGCCCTGCTTCGCCCGGCGGCGGTGGGCCAGGAAACCCAGCACGCCCAGGCCGCCCAGCATCATCCCGTAGGTGCCCGGCTCGGGCACCGGCGCCAGCGCCACCGCGCCGCCGAAGCTGGCGCCGTCGGCCGACAGCAGTTCGCCGCTCACCTGCAGGTAATAGTCGCCGGCCCCCAGGTTGTCGCTGGCGAGGGTCCACAGGTCGACCGCGCCAGCCTGCACTTCTTCGCCCGCGCTGATGAGCACGTCATCGGCGCCGTACAGGGCCAGGCCGGTGATGTCCAGGCCGACGTCGCCGCTGCGGCTGCTCGAGGCGACCACGGCGTCGAGATTGTGGCCGATCGTGCTCGCGATCGTGAAGGTGAACTGGTCGGCGAAGGTGTTGCCCTGATTGTCGGCGCCGAAGGTGTCGCCGAAGTAGGCGGTCAGATCGACCAGGTCCAGGGCTTGCGGCGAGTCTCCGATGACGTCCTGCGCCATCACGGCGGAAGAGCCGAACGACGACGCGCCAGCCAGTACCATTGCAGCAATGAGAGATCGTTTCATGTCTTTCCTCGCAAAAGGTCAGCCGCGAAATCTGCCGCGACATCAGCCGCAACCCGCGGCCATGGTTTCAAGAAGGGGAGCTTCATGCTAACAAAAGAGCAAAGAAAAGCATCCCCCTGCGCTATGTGGCTTATGGAACAGGAAATGTATGCTCGAGGCTAACTATTTTCTGGAGAGATAGCTATCGGATGACGTGTCATAGGAGAGCGTCGCTATCTGGCGTTGTAGAGCAGAAAATCACGAAGGTTTGCTCAACCTATGTAGGGCAGGTCCTACAAGAACTGCGGTCGTGATCCGGCGCAGAGGCCGTTGACACCCGACGTAGGGTTCTGAACAGGGCGAAAGGGATGAGTGACAATGGCGCGTGTGAACTTATGCTCAGAGGACTGAGCGCGCGAGAATGAGATGCGGGCAGAAAAGAAAAATGGCTCAGAATTTCTTCTGAGCCATTCTCTTTGAAAGGGTTGGTGCGGCTGGCAGGAATCGAACCCACGACCCCTTGGTTCGTAGCCAAGTACTCTATCCAGCTGAGCTACAGCCGCCCGAGGCACGCATTATAACGGCAATCAGCCAGAACGCCAAGCAAGGATTCTGCATTGCAAAAATCGTGTTCAGGAAAGAAAAATGGCTCAGAATCTCTTCTGAGCCATTTTCTGTGAAACGGTTGGTGCGGCTGGCAGGAATCGAACCCACGACCCCTTGGTTCGTAGCCAAGTACTCTATCCAGCTGAGCTACAGCCGCCCGGGGCACGGATTATAGCGGCATGTGGCAATTTCGCCAAGCGGCAATTGGCGCGGGTCAAGCCGGGCGCTGCGCGCCGGATCGGCCGGCGCCAGGCCTTGCTTGCCTGTCAGCATGTGAATACACTGGCAGGTAGTGTTCGATCATGCGCCATGCGCGCAGTCTGGAGCCATTCACATGCAACTCGTCTTTACCAAGGGCGCCGGGAAGTTCGACCGGATGACCATCGTGCGTCCGGGGCGCCCGCCAGAGCAGGTCGACTGCCCAAAGCAAGGAATCATTCCGCACGATATGGTGCATTACGCCGTGGAGCATACCCTGGCCGTGCGCGGATTTCTCGCCAGGGTGGGCGAGGGAGAGGCGGCCAACTTCGGGATGCAGGGCGAGCCATGCAGCGACGCGGTCGAGCGTCTGGTGGAAGTCTTCCAGGGCGACGGGTGGTCCGGCGGCGATGCTCCGGCAACGGATCTCATCGACCTGTACCGGGTCACATGCCATGCAAGATCGTGCCCCATGCTCGATATCGACGAGGCGGCCATCGAAGCGGTGCGCTCCGCGATCGCCGAGCTGACTGCAAGGTGGGCGGCGGTGCCGGTCGGTGGTCATCTCGAGGTCGGCTTTGCGCAGGCGTTTGGCGAGCCGGAAAGAAAAATGGCTCAGAATTTCTTCTGAGCCATTTTCTGTGAAACGGTTGGTGCGGCTGGCAGGAATCGAACCCACGACCCCTTGGTTCGTAGCCAAGTACTCTATCCAGCTGAGCTACAGCCGCCCGAGGCACGCATTATAGCGATGCTTGTCCATCTTGGCAAAGGGTTATCGAGAAATTTATTTCGCGAGTGATCGGGTCAGTGCGTCGATGACCGCCCGATCATGCGGATTGCACAACAGGGAAGGAAGATCCGCCTGCGGAATCAGGTGCACGGCCTGGCTCTCCCACCCCATCAGCGCCGGGTTGCCGCCGATCCGGCGCGCCAGGTAATAGCGGGTATGGGTCAGCGTGCGCGCCGCGTCGATCAGGTGAGCCAGGATTTCCACGCGCAGGCCCGATTCCTCGAACGCTTCCCGAATCGCCGTCGCTTGCAGGTTGATGCCGGGATCGACCCGGCCCTTGGGAAAGGTCGCGTCATAGCCGCCGAAGCGGTTCGACGGCGCCACCGCCCAGACGCGCCCATCGTCTTCCACGATGACGACGCCGGCCGCGGGGGATTTCGATGGCGCCCGTTCGAAGGCCGGTTCGGCGATGTCGGCCTGGCCCGCAACGTCGGCCCAGTCGGCCTGCGTGGTCGGCACGTCCAGCCATGGCGCGAAGGGCAGGCCATTGAGCGCCGGGGGCAGGGCGCCGAGGGGAATCACGGTGGCAACCCGGCCGGGGTCGTGCCAGGTGTCGGGCGCGGTCGGCTGCGAAGGCCGGGCAATCAGCACCGGCTTGCCGTGCTCGTCAGGCTGGGGATGATGGACGGCGGCGTCGTTCATAGGGAGGGTGGCGGCTGAAGTGATCGTGCGGGCCAAAAGCAATAAGGGCACTTCTTGCGAAGCGCCCTTATCTGAAGAAGGTTGGTGCGGCTGGCAGGAATCGAACCCACGACCCCTTGGTTCGTAGCCAAGTACTCTATCCAGCTGAGCTACAGCCGCCCAATGCAGGCATTATAGCGGGAGGTGGGCGTCTTGGCAAAGGTTCATTGCCGAACCGCGTAACGGGTCGGGAAAACCGTCCGCGGCAAATGCCCGGAGCAAAGAAAAAGGGCCAGATCTCGCGATCTGGCCCTTCGTATTTTCTGGTGCGGCTGGCAGGAATCGAACCCACGACCCCTTGGTTCGTAGCCAAGTACTCTATCCAGCTGAGCTACAGCCGCCCGAAGCACGCATTATAGCAGCGGGTTGTCGTTTCTGGAAGACTCAAAATATTTCACCTAAGCAAACTCCTCTGGTAGATTTGATAGCAGGATAATTAATTGGATCGCCATGTCGGGTTTCGCCACTGTCCGCGCCACATCGTGCCGCTGCATGTTCATCCTGTTGCTGAGCGTCCTGGGCATGCTCGCCGCGAGCCTGGCCAAGGACGCCGGCGCCGCCCAGCGCAGCCTGCGTTTCGAGCGGCTGTCGGTCGACGACGGCCTGTCCCAGCATTCGGTGATGAACATCCTGCAGGACCGGCGCGGCTTCATCTGGTTCGGCACCCAGGCCGGGCTGCACCGTTTCGACGGCTACCGGATGACCGTGTACCGCAACGACACCAGCGATCCCGGCAGCATCCCCGACAATTTCGTGTCCGCGTCCTACGAAGATCCCGAGGGCTACCTGTGGTTCGGCACCAAGGGCGGGCTCGCGCGTCACGACCCCGCCACCGGCCGCTTCCAGCGCCATGCGCTGGCGGACGAAGGGCGCAGCGTGATGCGTTCGGTGGTGGCCATCGTGCCAGGGCCGGATGGCGCGCTGTGGCTGGCGACCACCGACGGCGTGGTGCGCTTCGATCCGGCCACCGGCCGGCACCGCGGTTATGTGCACGACCCCGAGGACCGCGCCAGCCTGCGCGACGATCGGGTCAATGCGCTCGCCTTCGACAACACGGGCGCGCTGTGGGTGGGCACGGCCGCCGGCCTGGACCGGATGGAGCCGGGCGGCGGTCGCTTTGCACATTTTGCGCTCGCGCCACCGGCGGACGCCCGGCGCAATACCGTGCTCGCGCTGTCGATGGGGCCGCGCGACACGCTGTGGGTCGGCACCGGCTCCGGGCTCGAAGCCTGGCGCCTCGACGAAGGGCCGCCGCGGCGCCAGCGCATGAGCGCGGCCGACGGCATGGGCGAGGTGCACGTCAGGACCCTGTACCACGACAGTGGCGCCCAGCTGTGGGTCGGCACCGAGAACCAGGGCCTCAAATGGCGCGACCCTTCCAGCGGCAAGTTCATCAGCTATCGCAACGCGGCCCACGACCCGCACAGCCTGTCCGACAACCAGGTGCCGGCGGTGCTGGTCGACCGCACCGGCACCTTGTGGGTCGGCACCTATTTCGGCGGCATCAACCGCACCGACCTGGCCAGCGGCGGCTTCGCGCGCTATGGCGAGACCGAGGGCATCGGCCGCGCGCGGGTGCGCGCCATCGCCGACGGAGCCGACGGCCGCCTGTGGGTCGGCACCGTCAGCGACGGCCTGATGCTGCTCGATCCGGCCACCCGCCAGGTCACACGCCTGCGCTCCGGCATGCTGGGCGAGCGCGTCACGGCGTTGGCGCCGGCCCGCGGCCGGCTGTGGATCGGCACCCCGACCGGCTTGCTGTGGCGCACGCCGGATGGACGCATGGGGCGGGTGGGACTGGGGCGCGGCCCGAGCGCCAACCACGTGCAGGCCATCCTCGCCGGCCGCGACGGCACCTTGTGGGTGACGACGCGGGATGGCCTGTCGGCGCTGGCCCCCGGCCATGAAACCACGCGCAGCTGGCGCAACGACCCGCTCGACCCGACCAGCCTGGGCGACAACTACGGCCGCGCGCTGCTGGAAGACCGGGACGGCATCCTGTGGATCGGCACCGAGTCGGGCCTGGAACGGTACGACCGCGCCGCCGACACGTTCACCCGCTTTCGCAACGATCCGGCCGATCCGGGCAGCCTGCGCCACAGCCGCGTCAACTACCTGTACGAATCGGTCAAGGGCGAGCTGTGGGTCGGCACCGCCGGCGGGCTGCACCGCATGATGCGCGACGGCGAGCGCACCTGGTTCCGCTTCTATCCCTTCGCCGACGGCGAGGATGCGCCATCGGTCGGCGCCATCCTTGAGGACGACGACGGCAACCTGTGGGTCAGCACCACGGCCGGCATCACGCGGGTCGATCCGGTGGGTGGCCAGGCCAAGAGCTACACCGCCAAGGACGGCCTGATCGACGGTTCCTACTTCGTCGGATCGGGCTGGCGCGGCGCCAACGGCCAGCTGCATTTCGGCGGCATCAGCGGCATGACTTCGTTCTTTCCGGCCGAGGTGCGCGACAACCCGTTTGCGCCGACGGTGGCGATCACCGACCTGCTGGTATTGAACAAGACCCGCTCCATCCCCGACCTGCCGACGCGGCGCGAGATCACGCTGTCGCACCGCGACACCGTGTTCACCCTCGAATTCGCGGCCCTGCACTATGCCGACCCGTACGGCAACCGCTATGCCTACCAGCTCGAAGGCTTCGACCAGGCCTGGGTCGACACCAATGCCAGCCGGCGCTTCGCGACCTATACGAACCTCGATCCGGGGCGCTATGTGTTCCGGGTCCGGGCCAGCAACAAGGACGGCCTGTGGAGCCAGGACGCCGCCGCGCTGGCGATCACGATCACGCCGCCGTACTGGAAGACCTGGTGGTTCCGCACGCTGGCGGCCAGCGTGGTGCTGGCGCTGTCCTACCTGGTCTACCGGCTGCGGGTGCGCGCGCTGGTCGAGCAGAAAGGGCTGCTGGCGCGCGAAGTCCATGCCCGCACCGCCGAACTGCTGCTGCAGAAGGAAGCGGCCGAACGCGGCAAGCGCGAAGTCGAGCGCCAGAAGGAATCGGTCGAGCGCGCGCACCGCAATATCGCGCTGCTGTCCGACATGGGCAGGGTGCTGACCGCGAACCTGGACAATGAGGCCATCATGAGCACGCTCTACCAGCACGTGGTGGCGCTGATGGACGCGCCGGTGTTCGCGGTCGCGCTGTGGCGCCCCGAGCACGAGACGCTCGAGCTGCCGTATGCGATGGTGGTCGGACGGCGCATGGCGCCGCGCGAGCTGCGCTTCGATCCGGCGCGCCACCTGCTGTCGTGCTGCGTGGCCGAGGGCCGCGAGTTCCTGCTGGCCGACGTGCAGGCCGAGCTTCCTTCGTGCCTTTCGCAGGCGGTCGACGCGCTCGATGCGGTGGCGGTGTCGGAGTCCGCCGTCCAGGCGCCGCGTTCGCTGCTGTGCGTCCCGGTGACGGTGGGCGAGCGGGTGCTGGGCGCGGTGACGGTGCAGAGCCGCCAGCCCGGCGCCTACGGCCAGGTCCACCTCGACATGCTGGGCACGCTGGCGGCCTACGTGGGCGTGGCCATGGACAATGCCGAAGCCTATCACCGCCTCAAGGAAACCCAGGCCCAGCTGGCGGCCCAGGAGAAACTGGCCTCGCTCGGTTCGCTGGTGGCGGGCGTGGCGCACGAGCTCAACACCCCGATCGGCAACAGCCTGCTGATGGCCAGCACCCTGCAGGAGCGCACCAATGCGGTGGCGGCGCGCTTCGCGCAGGCCACGCTCAAGCGCTCCGACCTGGAAGACTACATGGCCGCCTCGAGGGAGGCATCGGAACTGATCGTGCGCAGCCTGCACAATGCGGCCGAACTGGTGAGCAGCTTCCGCCAGGTCTCGGTCGACCAGGCCAGCGCCCAGCGCCGCCGCTTCGACCTGGCCCAGGCCTGCCACGAGATCGTCGCGACGCTGATGAACACGGTGCGCCTGGCCGAGCACCGGCTGCTGCTCGACGTGCCGGCCGGCATCGCGATGGATGGATTCCCGGGCCCGCTGGGCCAGGTCCTGATCAACTTCGTCAACAATGCCATGCTGCACGCCTTCGAGGGGCCGGGCGGCGCCATGACGATCGTCGCCGCGCCGCACGACGGCCGGGTGACCATCACCTTCCGCGACGACGGACGCGGCATCGAGGCGGCCCATCTCGGGCGCATCTTCGATCCCTTCTTCACGACCCGCATGGGGCAGGGCGGCACCGGGCTGGGCCTGAACATCGTCTACAACATCGTCACCAGCCTGCTGGGCGGGACGATCCGGGTCGAGAGCACGCCCGGCGCCGGCACGCTGTTCGTGCTCGACCTGCCGCTACGGGCGCCGGACTAGACGTCAGACCACGTTGCGCGGCGCGCCGGCCTGCCAGGCCTCGATATTATCGACCAGCATGTCGGCCAGCGTCTGCATGGCGCCGGCGCTGGCCCAGGCCACGTGCGGGGTCAGGATGAAATTCGGCAGGCGCAGGCCGAGCAGGGGATTGCCGGACGACGGCGGCTCCTTGGAGAGGACGTCGAAGCCGGCGCCGATGCGGCCTTCCATCAGCACCTCGGCCAGCGCCGCCTCGTCGACCAGGCCGCCGCGCGCCGTGTTGATCAGGAGCGCGCCCGGCTTCATCAGGCCCAGCTCGCGCCGGCCGATCAGGTCGCGGGTGTCTTCGGTGAGCGGCAGGTGCAGGCTGACGATATCCGAGGTGGCCAGCAGCTCGTCCAGCGCCAGTTGGGTGACGTCCGGATCCTGGACCGGCGAACGCGAGGTGGCGGCCACCCGCATGCCGAAGGCGCGCGCGATGCCGGCGACGCGCTTGCCGAGCGCGCCGTAGCCGACGATGCCCAGGCGGCTGCCGGCCAGGTCGCCGATCGGGTGGTCGAGCAGGCAGAAGCGGCTGGAGGTTTCCCATTTGCCGGCCTCGACGTCGAGGGCGTAGGCGCGCAGGTTGCGGCGCAGCGCCAGCATCAGGGTGACGCAGTGTTCGGGCACCGAGACCAGCGAGTAGTCGCGGATGTTCGAGACCACGACGCCGCGCTCGCGGCAGGCAGCCAGGTCGACGTTATCGAGGCCGGTGGCCGCGACGGCGACCAGTTTCAGGTCGGGCAGTTGCGCGATCGCCGCGGCGCGCAGCGGCACCTTGTTGGTGATCGCGACGGTGGCGCCGGCCAGCCGTTCCACGACCTCGTCCGGGCTGGTGCCCGCGTAGTCCTGCCAGGTATGCGCAAAGCCGGGCACGCGCACATTGGCCTGCAGGCTGTCGCGGTCGAGGAAGACGATACGGTCCATGGTGTCCTTTGGAGTGGCGAGCAAAATCCTATTGTAGAGCAGGCGTGGCAAAAGACAGGATGGCCTGTCTTTTGCACGGGGGCGGCGTGGGGAACGCCGCGATATGGTGGGGCTCGAGCCGGCTTCTGGTGAAGGCCCTGAGCCCGGGGATTACTGCGAGCGGGCGACGCTGTCGGCCTTCGCTTCGGCCTGGTCGGCCTTGGCTTCCGCCTTCTTCTCGGCTGCCTTCGCCTCGGCCTTGGCGACGTCGGCCTTCGCTTCGGCAGTGGCCTTCTCTACCTTCTCGTCGGCCTTGGCCACTTCTTTCGCATGCTTGGCGTCGGCCTTGGCCGCGTCCTTGGTGGCGTGCGCCTGGTCGTGCGTGGTGGCAGGGGTCTGGGCGAACACGGAAGTAGCGAACAGACCAGCGATCAGGGTAGCGGCGATTTTGCTCATGGTGTCATTCCTTTATAGTGGTTTGAAACTCGGTTGATCTCGTGGGGCTCCGCAGAGCAATCCAGGTGTTTCTGCATCGTGTTACTGAGCTGATAACGGGGCGCGTTACAGTCCAGTTGACGGCATTTACATCCACTTACATTTATCTCAACGACCCCGGTCAGCGTTCGCTGCCGTACAGTCCCCGACGCGAGGCAGGAATAGGCTGTGATCAATAGGTTCCTGGAGCATCGCCATGCCGGACGCACTGAAAGTCTATAAAGCCAAGCGCAATTTCACGATCACGTCAGAGCCTGCCGAAGGCGGCACGCCCGGCGTGGACGCCTTGACCTTCGTTATCCAGAAGCATTGGGCCAGCCGCCTGCATTACGATTTCCGGCTCGAGCTGGACGGCACGATGAAGAGCTGGGCAGTGCCCAAAGGCCCCAGTTACGACACCCACGACAAGCGGATGGCGGTGCACGTCGAGGACCACCCGATCTCGTATGCCGATTTCGAAGGAACGATTCCGGCTAAGCAATATGGCGCAGGCAAAGTCATCATCTGGGACAAGGGCACCTGGGAGCCGCTGGAAGACCCGCACAAGGGATTCGCCAAGGGCAGCATCAAGTTCGAGATGCACGGCCACAAGATGCGCGGTCGCTGGACCCTGGTGCGCATGAAGGGCCGCGGCGACGAGAAGCAGGAACCGTGGCTCCTGATCAAGGAGAAGGACGAGTACGCGCGCTCATCCGAGGAATTCTCGCTGGTCGACGAGATGCCGGACAGCGTCAAGCATCTGCCGATGCCCGAGCGGGTGCAGCGCAAGGTCGAGGCGCTGCGCGAAGAAGAGGAGGAGGAGGAGCAGGCGCCGGCGCCGAAGAAAAGAACGACGGCGAAGAAAAAAGCCGCCGCCAAGCCCAGGGCGGCGCCGGCTTCCGACCTGGTCGCCTTGCCTGAAAAATTCTCGCCCGAGCTGGCCACGCTGGTGGACGCGCCCCCGCCCGACTCCGAGAACTGGGTATTCGAGGTCAAGTTCGACGGCTACCGCATGCTGGCGCGCATCGAGGACGGCGCGGTGCGCTTGATCACGCGCAATGCCAATGATTGGACCGACAAGCTGTTGCCGCTCAAGGCCGAGCTGGAGCGCATGAAGCTGCCCGACGGCTGGTATGACGGCGAGATCGTGGTCCACGACGAGAACGGCAAGCCCGATTTCGGCAAGCTGCAGCTGGCCTTCGACGGCAAGCATGCCGAACACATCGAATTCTTCCTGTTCGACGTGCCATACTTCGACGGCCACGACTTGCGCGAGCTGCCGCTGGTCGACCGGCGCGGCTTGCTCGAACAGCTGCTCGCGAAGAAGAAGTCGGACAAGGTCCGTTTCTCGGCCGAGTTCGGCAACAAGCCGGACGAGCTGGTGGTCGCCGCCTGCAAGATCGGGCTGGAAGGCGTGATCGGCAAGCGGCGCGATGCGCGCTATGTGTCGCGGCGCTCGCCCGACTGGATCAAGCTCAAGTGCGGGCTGCGCCAGGAATTCGTGATCGGCGGCTTCACCGACCCCAAGGGTTCGCGTACCGGCATCGGCTCGCTGCTGCTCGGAACGTATGACGAAGAAGGCGTGCTGCGCTACGCGGGCAACGTCGGCTCGGGCTTCAACCATTCCTCGCTGGCCGCGATCGCCAAGCGGCTGGAAAAGTTGCGCAGCGACGAGAGTCCTTTCCCGCCGCGCGCCGTTCCCGGCCGCAAGCACCACTGGGTCAAGCCGGTGCTGGTGGCCGAGGTCAGCTTCTCCGAATGGACCAGCGCCGGCGCGGTGCGCCACCCGGTATTCCAGGGCTTGCGCGAAGACAAGCCGGCCAAGGGCATCACACGTGAAAAGGCACAGCATATGGACGACGCATCCGCGACAGACGCTCCGGACCCTGTTTCGGCGCCGGGCAGGCTGCCGGCGACGATGAAGATCACGAATGGCGACCGCGTGATCGACAAGGAGAGCGGCGCCACCAAGCTCGACCTGATTCGCTACTACGCGCTGGTCGGCGAGCTGATGATGGAACACCTGAAGGGGCGTCCGGTATCGCTGGTGCGCGCGCCCGAGGGCGTGGGCGGCGAACTGTTCTTCCAGAAGCACGCCGACGTGCGCAAGATGCCGGGCCTGCGCCACCTGGACCAGGCGCTCGACCCCGACCATCCGTCGATGCTCGAAGTGGCAAGCGTGGAAGGCATCCTGTCGTCGGCGCAGTGGAACGTGGTCGAGATCCACACGCAAAACGCCTTCAAGGGCAGCTACCAGAAGCCGAACCGCATGGTGTTCGACCTCGACCCGGGCGAGGGCGTCGAGTGGCCGGCGATGCAGGAGGCGGCCCAGCTGATGCATGCCTTCCTCGACGAACTGGGCTTGCCGGCCTTCCTCAAGACCAGCGGCGGCAAGGGCCTGCACGTGGTGGTGCCGATCAAGGGTGGTCACGACTGGGATACGGTGAAGGCGTTCTCGCAGGCGATCGTGCGCCATATGGCCGACACCTTGCCCGACCGCTTCGCCTTCAAGAGCGGCCCGAAGAACCGGGTCGGCAAGATCTTCATCGACTACCTGCGCAACGGGCAGGGCGCGACCACGGTCGCGGCCTGGTCGGCCCGGGTGCGGCCGGGACTCGGGATCTCGGTGCCGCTGCGCTGGGAAGAGCTGGCGGCCCTGAAATCGAGCACGCAGTGGACGGTGGCCAATGTGCACACGCGGCTGGACGAGGGCAATGCGCCGTGGGAGGGTTATGCCAGGGCGGCGAAGACGCTGACCAAAGCGATGAAGGCGCTCGGCTTCGAGCCCTGAATAAAAAACCGCCACACCGGAACTGGCGGTCCGGGTGGCGGCAAGGAGGGAGAAGCTTGAGGGCTGGTGACGCGTGGTCGAGGCTTAGTCGACGTTCCTGCCCAGCGCCTTGAGCGAGGCGCGCACGCCGCGGCCATACGCCGGATCGGCCTGGTCGAAGTGGCCCAGCTGGCGCTGCAGGATGTCCTCGTCCACCTGGCTCAGCGGGCCGGCCAGGTTGTCGCACAGGTTCTGGCGCGCCTGGGCGTCCATCAGGCGGAACAGGTTGCCGGCCTGCGTGTAATCGTCTTCCTGGCCGCGGAAGTCGAAGCGGCCGGCATCGCCTTCCAGGGCCAGTTCGCGCTCGCCGTGGCCCATGCCGGTGGCGCCGGCGCCCACGCTGTTCAGCGTGTAGTAGTTGCGCGCCGCGCCGCCGTTGGCGATCGCCATCGAACCGTCACGCTGGTGGTTGTGGACCGGGCAGCGCGGGGCGTTCACCGGCAGGTGCTGGTGGTTCGTGCCGACGCGGTACAGCTGGGCGTCGTGGTAGCCGAACAGGCGGCCCTGCAGCATCTTGTCGGGCGAGTAGCCCAGGCCCGGCACCACGTTGGCCGGCGAGAAGGCGGCCTGCTCGACCTCGGCGTGGTAGTTCTGCGGGTTGCGGTTCAGTTCCAGCACGCCGACCGGCTGCAGCGGGAAGTCGCCATGCGGCCATACCTTGGTCAGGTCGAACGGATTCCAGCCGGTGCGCGCGCTCCAGGCTTCCAGCTCCTGGATGGTCGCGACCTGCACCTGCACTTCCCACTGCGGGAAGTCGTTGGCGGCGATCGCATTGAACAGGTCGCGCTGGGCGTGATCCGGATCGCTGCCGGCGATGCGGGTGGCGTCCGCGGCGCTCAGGTTCTTGATGCCCTGGCGGGTCTTGAAGTGCCACTTCACGTAGACGCGCTCGCCCTGTTCGTTGATCAGGCTATAGGTGTGGCTGCCGAAGCCGTCCATGTGGCGGTAGCCGTCCGGCGTGCCGCGGTCCGAGAACAGGATCGTCACCTGGTGCAGGCTCTCCGGCGCATTGCTCCAGAAGTCGAACATCATATTGGCCGACTTCAGGTTCGTTTGCGGATCGCGCTTCTGGGTGTGGATGAAGTCCGGGAAGTTGATCGGGTCCTTGATGAAGAACACCGGCGTGTTGTTGCCGACCAGGTCCCAGTTGCCTTCCTCGGTATAGAAGCGCAGCGCGAAGCCGCGCGGATCGCGTTCGGTGTCGGCGCTGCCTTTTTCGCCGCCGACGGTCGAGAAGCGCAGGAAGACCGGGGTCTGCTTGCCGACGTGGGCGAACAGGTTCGCTTTCGTCAGCCCGGTGATGTCGTGGGTGACGGTGAAGCTGCCGTAGGCGCCCGAACCCTTGGCGTGGACGACGCGCTCAGGGATGCGCTCGCGGTTGAAGTGCTGCAGCTTTTCGATCAGGTGGAAATCCTGCAGCAGCAGCGGGCCACGCGGGCCGGCGCTCAGCGAGTTCTGGTTGTCGGCGACCGGGATGCCGGAGGCGGTGGTGAGGCGTGCTTGCGTCATTATAGAATCTCCTTATCACTGATGAAAAATCAATGAAGAGATTCTATCAAGAAACTAGCAAATCCGAAAGTGTTGTGAATTTATTGCCGCGATAGATTTTATAAATTCAGTAAAAATGATATGCACGGCGTTTCCTATTGTCAAGTTCTTCAATCGCCGTTCTTGAAGATGCCGCGCACGTTCATCGCCATCAGCGCCAGCTGCAGGGTAATGAGGGCCCAGGCTTCGTCGTGCCAGCCCCACACGATCCACAGCAGGTTACTGAGGATGAACATCCAGAACCCGAACACCCGGCGTTCGGCACGCTTGGAGCCGATCAGGAAGGCGGCGTAGAGGCTGACCAGCATCGCCGGCCATTGAAGGAGGTCGATCAGTCCCTCCATCCTCACGCCGCCTTCTTGCGTGCCGGCGCCTTGGCGGACGCTTTCCTGGCGACCGCTTTCTTCGCCGCCGGCTTGGCCGCGGTCTTGCTCGCCGTGGCCCGCGTCGACTTGGCGGCGCTCGCGCCCGCACGGCTGCCCGAGCCCGCCGTCTTGCGCGCGCGCGGCACGTGGACCTCGTCGTCGTCGTCGCCTGCCGCCGGCTTTTTCGACTTGCGCGGCGGCGGATCGTCGTCATCGTCGTCGTCATCTTCCAGCGCCGCCGCCAGCGCGGCCCTGGCCGGCTTCTTGCCCAGGCTGGCCTGGAGCAGGGCGACCAGGTCGATGACCTTGCCGCTCGTGCGTTTTTCTTTCTCGGGCTCGGGCTGGGTGATGGTCTTGGTCTGCTTGGCCTTGATCTTCTTCTTGACCAGGGCCAGCACGTCCTCGCGGTAGGTGTCGTGGTACTGCTCCGGCGCCCAGTCCTCGCTCATGCCCTCGACCAGCGCCATCGCCATCTTGAGTTCCTTGACGGTGACGGCGGCGGTCTTGGAGTCGGGCGACGGGATCTTGAGTTCGCCCGCATCGCGCATCTCGTCCGGATAGCGCAGCGTGTTGAGCACGATGGTGTCGCCCACACACACCAGCGCCGCCAGGTGCTGCTTGACGCGGATGACCACGCGCGCGATGCCGATCTTGCCGGCCTCGCGCAGGGTCTCGCGCAGCAGGGCATACACCTTGGCGCCGCCCTTGCCCGGCGCGAGGTAATACGGCTGGTCGTAGTAGATCAGCGGCACGTCCTCGGCATCCACGAAGGCCTGGATGTCGATGGTCTGCGTCGCTTCGGGGTTGGCGCGGCGCAGGTCTTCGTCGGACAGGACGACGTACTCGCCGTCTTCATATTCGTAGCCCTTGACGATGTCGTCCCACGCCACCTCCTTGCCGTTGCCCTTGTTGTAGCGCTTGAAACCGACCGGCGAAAAGTCGCGCCGGTCGAGCATGGTCAGGTCCAGCCCCTTGCTTTCGACCGCGGTATACATATCGACCGGAATATGGACCAGCCCGAAACTGATCGCCCCCTTCCACATGCTGCGCATGGATGTCCTCCTTGTCGTTCGCAGGCCGGCCGGTCAGCCGACCGAACCGGTGATCGGCAGCACGATGCCGGTGATGTAGCCCGAGCACACTGGCGAGGCCAGGAACACGTAGGCGGGCGACAGTTCTTCCGGCTGGGCCGGGCGCTTGTAGTCGGTCTGGGCGCCGAATTCCTTCAGCTGCTCGGGCGGCTGGTCGGCCGGGTTCAGCGGAGTCCAGACCGGGCCCGGCGCCACCGCATTGACGCGGATGCCCTGTTCGATCAGGCTCGAGGCCAGCGACATCGTGAAGGCATGGATCGCGCCCTTGGTGGCCGAATAGTCGAGCAGCTTCTTCGACCCCTGCAGGCCGGTCACCGAGCCGGTGTTGATGATGGACGCGCCCTGCTTGAGGTGGGGCAGGGCGGCGCGCGCCATGTGGAAGTAACCGTAGATATTGGTGCGGAAGGTCTCGTCGAGCCGCTCTTCGGTGATGTCGAGCAGCGAGTTCGCATGTTCCTGGAAGGCGGCGTTATTCACCAGCACGTCCAGGCGGCCGAATTCGGCCACGACTTTTTCCACCGCCTCGTTGCAGAAGGCGGCGTCCTTGACGTCGCCCGAGATGGTCACGCAGCGGCGGCCCTCGGCCTCGACGCAGCGCCTGGTTTCCTCGGCGTCTTCGTGTTCGTTCAGGTACATCACGGCCACGTCGGCGCCTTCGCGCGCGAACAGCACCGCGACCGCACGGCCGATGCCGGAGTCGGCGCCGGTCACGATGGCGCTCATGCCTTCCAGCTTGCCGCTGCCCTTGTAGCCCTCGGCCATGAACTTCGGCTTGAGTTCCATCTGCGCCTCGATGCCGGGCTTGGCCAGGTGCTGGGCGGGCATCGGCGTCTCGGGCTGGCGCACGCCGGTCTGCACCGCCTCGCCCTTGCTCTCGGCCTTCTGCATGCTGCCATCGATCTGGTCCTGGCGGTTCTGGATGGCCTTCTGCTTGTTTGCCACGTCGTCCTGCTGTCCCATCGTGCTTCTCCCATGAATATGCATTCGATCTGGAGAGTATTGGACGCGCGGCGCGGCGCGACGGTGCGGTTCCACACACAGCGCCGCGGTTATGGCAAACTCGCGAAGCAAACATGTCGAATCGGTAATGCCAGGAAACGTTTTGGAGAATGAGGATGGGAGAAGAGGGCGCGCGCGCCGATGAAGTGAACATCGACTACAGCTGCCTGTTCGTGAATCCGGTGGGCCAGCGCCGCGCCGATTTCCAGAGCGCCTGCGCCGGGGTCTTCGCGCAGTTGCGGGTGGCCTCCGGCGCGGCCCAGGCGCGCGGCCTGCTGGAGCGCGAGCCGGCCGACCTCGTGGTGCTGGACCTCGAACGCTGCGAGCTGGGCATCCACCTGGCGGCCCTGGGCGCCCTGGTGGCCGAACGGGCCGGCAAGCCGATCCTGGTGCTGTGCCCCTTCACCAATGCGCGCTGGTTGCCGGCGCTGATGGCCTTCGGCCCGATCGACTATGCGATCGGCCCGCTGCGCGCGCAGCAGACGCGCGCGCTGCTGGACGCGCGCCTGCGCGCCGGCTTCGCGCCCGCGCCGGCCCCGAGCCCGGCCGAGGAAGCGCTGCAAACGCTGCTGGCGCTGCGCGGCGCCTGCCAGGGCGCGCTGGATGACGCCGACGACAGCGTGCGCTTCGCCGAGCGCCTGTGCGCGGCCTTGTCGGGCTGGCCGGGCCTGGTCCATGCGGCGCTGTTCCAGCATCGCGACGGCGACCTGCACCTGGAAGCCGAACAGGGTGTGGCCGGCCTGCACCTGATGGCGCTGCTCGAGGTCGAGGGCCGCCTGCTTCAGTCGCCGCTGCGCCACGCCTTTCCCGGCCTGCTGGCCGCCGCCAGCGGCGAGTTCACCCTGCTCGACGCGCCGGAAAAGGCGGGCGAGCCCGAACTGGCGGCCAGCCTGGAGGGCTTCGGCGTCCGCATGGCGGTCGGCCTGCCGATCCCGGGCCCGGGCCCGGGCGGCCCGCGCGGCTCGCTGTGCCTGATGTTCGACCATGCGCGCGCCTTTTCGCGCGCGCAGCTGCAGGCGCTGGACGACCTGGCCCAGCTGGCCGCGCATGGCCTGCGCATGGCCGAGGTCACGCGCGAGAACGAGGCCCTGCTGACGCGCGTGACCCACCTGGCCACGACCGACGCATTGACCGAGGTCGCCAACCGCCGCCACGGCGAACACCTGCTCGAACAGGAGATCAAGCGCGCCCGCCGTTACCGCCTGCCGCTGGCGCTGGTGAGCTTCGATATCGACCGCTTCAGCCAGGTCAACGACAGCTTCGGGCATCCGGTCGGCGACATCGTGCTGCGCACCGTGGCCGACACCGCGCGCGCGCTGCTGCGCGCCAGCGACGTGCTGGTGCGCGCGGGCGGAGAAGAATTCCTGGTGATCGCGCCGCATACCAGCGCGATCGACGGCCTCAGGATGGCCGAGAAGCTGCGCGCCGCCATCGAACAGGTCGAGATCCCGGGCTGCGACCACGTGACCATCAGCCTGGGCGTGGCCCAGCTGGGCGAGAGCGAGAGCGGCGACTCGCTCGCGGTGCGCGCCAATGCCGCACTGGCGCGCGCCAAGCGGGCCGGGCGCAACTGCGTGGAACTGGCGATGTCCTGAGGGCCTGCGGCCGGTGTCGCGCCCATCGCGGCGGCCGAACGATCACAAACCGAATATCGATATGCGGTATTTGTGCTACGCTAGCGGCCTTTCAAACAGGCAAGACCTCCCAGGGTAATCCATGCTTCAGTGGCTGCGCGAGTACCGGCGCGCCGCGCTGCCGGGCGACATCAGCGCCGGCATCGTGGTGGCGATGATGATGATCCCGCAGGGCATGGCCTATGCGCTGGTGGCCGGACTGCCGCCGGTGGTCGGGATCTACGCCAGCATCTTCCCGCCGCTGCTGTACGCGCTGTTCGGGACCAGCAGCACCCAGTCGGTGGGGCCGATGGCCATCGTGTCGCTGATGACGGCGTCGACGCTCGCGCCGCTGGCCACGCCGGGCACCGGCCTGTATGGCGTGCTTGCGGCCCAGCTGGCGCTGATGTCGGGCCTGGTCCTGCTGGCCTGCGGCCTGCTGCGCATCGGCTTTCTCGCCAATTTCTTTTCGCGCCCGGTGATGAGCGGCTTCACCATCGGCTCGGCGATCGTCATCGCCTGGGGCCAGCTGCGCACCTTGGTCGGCGGCCCGCTCGCGCTGGACCCGACCCAGGATTGGTATGCGCGCTGGC
This sequence comes from Massilia timonae, assembly GCF_001866515.1. NCBI lineage: Bacteria > Pseudomonadati > Pseudomonadota > Betaproteobacteria > Burkholderiales > Oxalobacteraceae > Massilia > Massilia timonae. Next base: position 5,260,615 of record NZ_JRYB01000001.1, on the reverse strand, counting down.
CCAGCATCGCGCTGGGCTTGGGCTCCCTGGCCTTGCTGGTGATGGCGCGCGAGTGGCTGGCGCCGCTGCTGCGCCGGCTGCGCGTCAAGCCCGTCGTGGCCGACATCGCGGCCAAGCTGGCGCCGATGTTCGTGGTGCTGGGCGCGACCGCGCTGGTGCCGCTGCTGGGCCTGGAGGCGCTGGGCGTGGCGACCGTTGGCGCGGTGCCGGCTGGCTTGCCGGGCCTGAACCTGGCCACCTCGAGCGGCCACTGGCAGGCCTTGCTGCAGCCGGCGCTCTTGATCGGCTTCATGGTGTTTTTGATCAGCATGTCCGGCGCGCAGGCGCTGGCGCTCAAGCGCGGCGGCGAGAAGCTGGCCAGCAACCGCGAGCTGGTCGGCCTGGGCGCGGCCAACGTCGGCAGCGCCCTCTCCGGCGGCTTTCCGGTCACCGGCAGCATCTCGCGCTCGGCGGTCAATTTCGCGGCCGGCGCCAATACCCAGCTGGCGAGCATGATCACGGCCGGCCTGCTGGCCCTGGCGCTGGTGGCGCCCACCGGCTGGCTGGCCCTGCTGCCGCTGCCGACGCTGGCCGCGACCATCATCGTGGCGGTGCTGGGCATGCTCGACTGGTCGACCCTGCGCACCGCCTGGCGCTACGACCGCGCCGACGCGCTGGCGCTGCTGGCCACCGCCGGCGGCGTGCTGGCGCTGGGGGTGGAGGCGGGCGTGCTGGTGGGCGTGGCGCTGTCGATGGGCGCGCTGATCTGGCGCGCCAGCCGGCCCCACATCGCGGTGCTGGGCCGCATCCACGGCACCGAACACTTCCGCAATGTCGACCGTTATTCGACCGAGACCACGCCCGGCCTGCTGATGCTGCGGATCGACGCCGGCCTGTTTTTCGGGAACGTGGACGCGGTGAACGAGCGCATCGACGAGGAACTGGCGCAGCATACCGGCACAAGTCATCTGGTGCTGGTGCTGTCGGCGGTGAACGCGATCGACACCTCGGCCCTGTTCGGTCTGGGCGAATTGAACGCGTCGCTGCGCCAGCGCGGCGTGACCCTGCACCTGGCCGAAGTGAAGGGGCCGGTGATGGACCGGCTGCGCGACAGCGACCTGCTGGGCCAGCTCAGCGGGCAGGTGTTCCTGAGCGCGGCGAATGCCTGGGACAGGCTGGCGGGGTCGAGCGCGGCGGGCCGGCCGCAGCCGGCCGCCTGATTTCAGGCGCGCTTGCGCTGCACTTCGTTGTCGTCGCGCGGTGCGAGCCGGATCGGCGCGGCGTTCTCGGGATAGAGGGCGGTGACGTCCCGGTAGACGCCGCGGATCGCTTCCATGTCGGCGTCGACGTCGCCGCTGAGCTCGAGCGTGGCGGTCACGCGCAGCTCTTTCTTCTTGTAATCGAAGCTGACCAGCAGCAGCGGCACGTTGGCGGTGCGCGCCAGGTGATAGAAGCCGCTCTTCCAGTGCGGACCGTAGCCGCGCGTGCCCTCCGGGGTGATGGCGACCCAGCACCAGTCTTCCTTCAGCATCTGCTGGGCCAGCTGGCGCGTGGCGCCCATCGGCGAACTGCGGTCCACTGCGATGCCGCCCCAGTAGCGCATCAGGCGACCCATCGCGCCGCGGAACAGCGAATCCTTGGCCAGCCAGCGAAACGGCAGGTCGAGCGCCCATTTGGCGACCAGGCCGATCGGGAAGTCCCAGTTCGAGGTGTGCGGATAGACCACGACGATGCCGTGCGGACCGGGCAGCGGCTTGAAATGCAGCTTCCAGCCGAACAGCTGCAGCACGCGCAGCGCGGTGCGCTGGCGCAGGGTGGGCAGTGCCTCAGGACGCTGCAGGTAATCGTTCATCGGGTCTCCGGTTGGGCGTAATGGCATGTTGCTACGGGAATTCTGATTACGCTCTAGAAAATGAAGCGTGGGATTCTAGCCGGAGCGGAGAGGGGGGACAAGCAAAAATGCTGGTGTCGGGTATGCGCTGTGGTTATCATGCCGCTGTCTGAACGACAAGCCAATGACAATCCGCCACGACGTGTAATGACAATGGATATCACGATTTATCACAACCCGCGCTGCGGGACCTCGCGCAACACCCTGGCTGCCATCCGCGAGGCCGGCCACGAACCGCAAGTGATCGAGTACCTGGCCAATCCACCGGGCCGCGAGCAACTGGCGCGCCTGATCGCGGATGCCGGCCTGCAGCCGCGCGACGCGGTGCGCCGCAAGGAAGCCCTGTACGCCGAGCTGGGCCTCGACCGGCCGGAGGTGACGGATGCGGCGCTGCTCGATGCGATGGCCGCGCATCCGATCCTGATCGAGCGGCCCTTCGTGGTCACGCCGAACGGCGTGCGCCTGTGCCGGCCGTTCGAGCGGGTGCGCGAAGTCTTGTAAGCCTCAGGATGGCGGCGCCGCCGGCAGCGCCCCGATGTCCGCCTTGCGCATCGGCCGCGCCCCGGTATTGCCGCTGCCGGGCGGCGCCGATTCGGATGGCACGCCCTGTCCGATCGCCGGCGACCCGGGGCGCAGGCGGAAGTCCGGCGTGCCGCTGGCGCTGTACTCGACGAACTGGGGCGGCGCACTGATGCTGCCCACATGCTCGCGGCCGGGCGACAGCTTCCAGTCGTCGCCCGCATTCTGGTACACGAGGTTGTTATGGAAGCTGTTGTGGCGGCCGATCGCCCCTTGTTCGAGGATGCCGTGGTGGTTGTCGTAGACGATGTTGTTGCTGACGTGGGTGTGGTCGTTCGGCCCCTTGCTGTGATAAAAGTCGCCGCCGCCGACGACGATGCCGGTGCCGGAGGCCGCCACGGTATTGCCGCGCACGGTCACGCGGTTGGCGTCGTGCCACAGATGGATGCCGGCGCCGGACACGCGGTAGACGACGTTGCCGCGCACGCTGGCCGTGGTGCTGACGTAGATGCCGTGCATGTAGCGGCAGCCGGGCGGGCCGATGTCGTGCACGTGGTTGCCGGTCACGACCACGTCCACGCCCTTGTAATAGCTGTCGATGCCGATGCCGGAGCCGCCCTTGGGCTCGCACGGCACGTCGTTGCCGATGTGGTGGATGCGGTTGCCGTGCACCCCGTTGTGCGAGCCGCCGTTGTAGATGCCGCTCAGCCATTTCATGCCGCTCTGGTACTGGGTGCCGTCGATCTCGAAGCCGATGATGTCGACGTAGTTACCGCGGTTGTCCCAGGCCGCGCTCTGGCGCGCGTCGAGCGGCGGCACGATCCTGGCGCCCCAGCGCTCGGTGCTCTGGAAGATGATGCGCGCCTCGAGCGTGCCGCTGGTGGGGGTGCGCACGCCGCCCGAATAGATGCCGGGCGCGACGTGCACGGTCGTGCCCGGCGTGACCACCTGGGACGCGCGCGCGAGGGTGCGGAAGGGTTCGGCGCGGGTGCCGGGATTGCTGTCAGAGCCGTTGGGCGCGACATGGAGGTGGGTGCGCACCAGCTCGGGCACCACGAGCTCTTCGTGCCCGCCATCGCGCAGCCGGCAGCCGGCCAGCAATTGCCCCGCCAACAGCGGACAGGCCAGCAGCCAGAACACGCCCAGCTGCATGCGCCGGCGCACGGGCAGGCGCATGAACGGGTGCAGCATCGGGCGAACGTCGGGGCGAACGTCGGGGCGAACGTCGGGGCGAACGTCGGTCAAGACCTCGGGCAGAATCCGGCGCATTGCGTCCTCGTCATTAGAGCAGGTGACGGAACCAGTCTGAGCCTGCCCATGCGAGGGGGATGCCGGATCGATCAAACTCGTCCTTGAGCATGCGCAATGCGCGCACGCCGCGGGACGCCGAAATCAAGCGGTCGGCGCAGCGACCACCACCGGCATATACGTGTCCAGGAACGCGGCCGGCATGCGGCGCGGCCGGCCGCTGCCGATCTCGATGCAGACCAGTTCCCAGCGCCCGCGCAGCACGGTGGCGCCGTCGCTGTCGCGCACTAGCTGGAAGCGGCGCTCCATCGTCAGCTTGCCGTCGCCGCCGACCAGCCAGGTGGCCAGGCTCAGCGCCTCGCCTTCCACGGTGGGCAGCAGGTACGCGTAATCGCCGCGCCGGATCGCCATCGCGCGGTCCAGGCGCCGGTAGTCGTCCAGCGACAGGCCCAGCCCTTCCGAATGGGCCCAGCCGGCCTGTTCGCACCAGCGCACGTAGACGGCGTTGTTGGTGTGGTTCAGGCCATCGATGTCGCCGGCCTGCGGCATGACCGGCAGGATGAACGGTTGCGGATAATCCCAGTCCAAAGTTGTGTCCTCTGCAAGCGCGGCCGGGGCCGCGAACCTGGGCATTATATGTTCACGATGATCCTGCTGCTGTACCTGCAACAGAACCTCGACGTCACGCTGGCGAGCAGCAGCCTGCGCGGCGAGTTCGCCAGCAGCGCCGCATGCGAGGAAGCCGCCGTCCGCTTGCGCGGCGCGCTGCCCACGCCACAAGGCTACGCCGCCGCATGGCATGACGCGTTGTGCGTGCCGATCGCGCGCGGGGTCAAGGTGCGTGTGGGCGCGCCGCTCGACCTGGGAGCGCTGCTGCGCGAACTTCCGCCGGCAGAGTGCGGGGCCGACGGTGCCTGGCGCAGGGTGGCGGAACTGTGCGTTCCACCGCCGACGCCGACGAGCGGAGTTCAGTCGCGCTTGAACTCGGCCTGGGAGGGACAGGGCACGAGGCCGGCGATACCGCCGCCGCCGGGCTTGTCGAACAGGACCGCGCCGCCGCCCTCGGCGCCGAACATGCTCGGACGCACGCCGCCACCCGTGCGGCAGTAATATTTACCATTCTTGCGGAAGCGGTAGACGATGGTGCCGTCGGGGGATGTGTAGCTCTCCGAGGTCTGCGTGAGTGAGCTGTCCTTGCGGGCGCCCTCGACGGCGCTGGCAAAGCGCTTCCATGGCGTGTCGGTCGGTTCGAGTGGAGCCAGCTTGCCTTTGCGTAGGTCGTGATCGGCGCTGCCGGCGGCACGCCTGGCGCGGCCGGCCAGCGTGGCTTCTTCGGATGCGGCATCGTCTTGCGGCGCGGGCTGCGCCAGCGGGTCGGGATAGGCTTCAGCGGCAGACTCCGCTAACGGGGCAATGGCAGGAGCGGTCGTGACAGGCTGCGCTTCGACCGGAGGGCGTGCCGGCGAGCGAGCAGAGGAACGGGGAATCGGAGCGGGTGGTGAGGATTCGGGGGCAGGCGGCGGCACCAGCACCGGCACCACGAGGAATTCACGCAGCGCCGGCACGATGGACGGTAACGCCCGCACGCTGGTGGCGTCAAACCACCACCATGCGAGCAGCAGGTGCGCGCCGAGCGTGGCCGCCAGCGGCCAACCCGGCGCGCGGCGCGGCATCAGGCCGGCGTCCGCGCGCATCGAGCGCTTACTTCGGCGCCGTCATCGCCGCCTTGATCGCCACGCAGCGCTGTTCGTCCTGCAGGGTGTCCAGCAACGAGCGGCGGGTGAACGCCGACAGGTCCTTCATCCCGTCGGCGGCGCGGCTCAGGCGCTGCACGCTGTGCGGCGTGCACGCGGTCGGGATCATGGTGGTGGCGTAGGCGCGCATATAGACCGGGCCGGCCGCCTTGTCGATCGCCGGCAGGCGTGCCAGGCGCGCATCGGCCTCGAGCTCGCTCAGCTGGCCCTGTTCGGCCGGGAACACGCTGCCCATCGCCGTGCGGATGCGCGAGAACGGCAGCGGCGTCTTGAGGTCTTCGATCTTCCCGACCCATTCTGCCTTGACCTTCGGATCCGGACGCGATGCGGTGGCCGCCACCGCCGCCACCTGGCCGGCGTCGGATTTGTCGCGCGCGCTTTCCGCCGCGACCAGCGCGTCGGCGCCGGGGTGATTGTAGCGGTTGAGGTGGGCGATGATCGACCAGCGCATTTCCTGGGTGAGCTGCAGGCCGGCGGCGTCGACCTTGCCGTCGAGGATGCCGGCCAGGCGCGCCAGCGCCTCGGGGCTCGACGCCACGCTCACGTAGAGATTGAACCAGCGGCGCTGGACGTCGGCGTCGGCCTTGTGCGCCAGCACGCCGTCCCAGGCCATCTTCTCCAGGGCTGCATAGGTCTGCTTCGCATACGCGCTGTCGAGGCGCATGGCGTCGAGGTAGGCCTTCGACTGGACGACCTTGCCCAGTACGTCGCCGAGCAGGGTGTAGTCCTTCTCTTGCGGCGCATTGTTCAGGGCCACGGTGATGAAGTCGTTCAGCGGCAGCTGGGCGTCGCGCACGCTGTCCCACAGGCTTTGCCACAGCATGGCGCGCAGCAGCGGATCGTCGACCTGCGACAATTTCGTGCGCGCGGTATCGAACGAGCGGGCGTCCAGCTGGACTTTCGCATAGCCCCAGTCCTGGTAGTTCGGGTAGACGAGGTCAGGGCAGGCCGCGCCGTCCAGATCCTTGACCGCGGTGCTGGCGCCCTTGTAGGTCACCGGCACGTTCTTGACCAGGGACAGCTTGCCGCCGTCGATCTTGAAGGCGGCCACCTGCACCCGCTGTTCGCGCAGGGTCGGCAGCTCCTTGCTCGGCGCGGCTTGCGTGAGGGTGAAGTCCTTGATCTTGCCGTTGCTGCAGCTGTAGTTGGCCGCGATCGTGTTCACGCCGGCGTGGTACAGCCACTCTTTCGTCCAGCCCGACAGGTCGCGTCCGGCGGTCCTGGCCAGCGTATTGATGAAGTCATCGAGGGTGGCGTTCTGCCACGAATACTTGACCAGGTAGTTGTGCACACCCTTGCGGAACACTTCCTCGCCCAGCAGGTGGCGCAGCTGCTTGAGGGCGGCGCCGCCTTTCGAATAGGTGATGGCGTCGATATTGTCGAAGGCGTTGGCGGACGACGGCACCGGCACCTCGATCGGGTGGGTGCTCGCGGTCTGGTCCTGGATGTAGGCGCGCTGCTTGCCGGTCTGGTAGAACTTCTGCCACGAATCCTTGAACTCGGTCGACTCGGCGGTGGCCAGGATGCCCATGAAGGAAGCGAAGCTTTCGTTCAGCCACAGGCCGTTCCACCACTTCATGGTGACCAGGTTGCCGAACCACTGGTGCGCCATCTCGTGCATGATCACTTCGGTCATCGACTGCTTCTGGTCGGCCGTCATGTTGGCCACGCCGTAGCGCGCTTCGGCGAAGGTGATGGCGCCGGCGTTTTCCATCGCGCCGTACAGGAAGTCGGGCACGATCAGCTGGTCATACTTCTCGAACGGGTAGGGGATGCCGAAATACTCTTCGAAGAAGGTCATGCCGGCCTTGGTCTGGCGGAACCAGTCGGCCGGAACCACCTGCTTGGCCAGCGACTGGCGCGCGAACAGGCGCATCGGGTACTTGCCGCTATTGTCTTCCCAGACCTGGTAAGGACCGGCGTGCAGCGAGAAGTTGTAGGGGCTCAGGCGCTTCGTCTGCTTGAAGGTCCAGCGGCGGTTGGCGCCGGCGTCATCGATCCTGGTCTCGCGGGTGGTGGTGACCACGTGCCAGTCCTTCGGCGCGGTGACGCTGACGGTATAGCTGGCCTTCAGGTCGGGCTGGTCGAACAGCGGGAACATCTGCTGGGCCGCCACCGGCTCGAAGTGCGAATACGTGTACACCCGGCCGTCGGCCGGGTCGACCATGCGGTGCAGGCCTTCGCCATTGGTGCTGTGCAGGCGCTCGTAGGCGACGGTGACGGTGTTGCGGCCCTTGGCCAGATGCGCCGGGTCGATCGTGATGAACCAGTTGTTGTAGCGCGCCTGGACCGGCTTGCCGTTGACGCTGACCGACTTGACGGTGGCCTTGTTGAGGTCGAGGGTGACCGCGGAATGCGTGTCCTTGAGGTCGAAGGTGACGGTCGTGGTGCCGGCGAAGGTTTCCTTGCCGGTCAGGGTAAAGTCCAGCACATAGTCCACGTTCGCGATGCGCGCGGAACGGGCGAACGCATCGGCCTGCGAGAGGAAGGCGGTTTCGGCGCGGGCCGGGGCTTGTTGTGCCGGTGCGGCGTGAACGGCGCCGCCGAAGACGAAGGCGGAAGCGATGGCGACGGCCATCACGCGGTGTGCGGGAAAGTTCACTGAATATCCTCTCTCGGGTGGGCGCATCTGGGTGCGCGAAATGTCAATCGCGCAAGAATAGCACTAACGTTCCACGCTGGACACCTGTTGGAGAGATTGCGTACTCTCGGCATGCGGATTCGATGCCGGTGTCAATACGAAGAAACGGGACCGCGAAGGTCCCGTCGAAAGAGGCGCCGCCGCTTCGCCGGCGACAGGGCAGCGAAGCGGTGGCGAAAACGAAAAATCAGGCGGCCTGTTCCAGCGTCGGGTAGTCGGTATAGCCGACCGCGCCCGGATGGTAGAAGGTGTCGGTGTTCGGCTCGTTGAGCGGCGCCTTCAGTTGCAGGCGCTTCGGCAGGTCCGGATTGGCGATGAACAGCTGGCCCCACGACACCGCGTCGGCGCTGCCGCTGGCGATCAGTTCCTCTGCCTGTTCGCGGGTCAGCTGCTGGTTGGCGATCCAGACGCCGCCGAACTCCTTCTTGATCATCGGGCCCAGCGCGTCCGGACCTTGCCCTTCGCGGGTGAAGATGAAGGCGATCTTGCGCTTGCCCAGTTCGCGCGCCACGTAGCCGAAAGTCTCGGCCGGGGTCGAGTCGCCCATATCGTGCGAATCGCGCGCCGGCGCCAGGTGCATGCCGACGCGGTCGGCGCCCCAGACCTCGATGCAGGCGTCGGTCACTTCCAGCATCAGGCGCGCGCGGTTCTCGATCGGGCCGCCATAGGCGTCGGTGCGCTTGTTGGTGGAATCCTGCAGGAACTGGTCGAGCAGGTAGCCGTTGGCGCCATGGACTTCGACGCCGTCGAAACCCGCCTTCTTGGCGTTCTCGGCGCCCTTGCGGTAGGCGGCGACGATGCCGGCGATTTCATCGGGTTCGAGCGCGCGCGGGGTGACGTAGGGACGCTTCGGACGAAGCAGGCTCACGTGGCCTTCCGGCTGGATCGCCGACGGCGCGACCGGCAGCTCGCCATCCAGGAAGGACGGATCGGAGATGCGGCCCACGTGCCACAGCTGCAGGAAGATGCGGCCACCGGCCTTGTGCACGGCCTCGGTGACGATCTTCCAGCCCTCGACCTGTTCGTCGGACCAGATGCCCGGCGTATCAGCGTAGCCCACGCCCATCGGGGTCACCGACGTCGCTTCGGACAGGATCAGCCCGGCCGACGCGCGCTGCACATAGTATTCGGCCATCAGCGCATTCGGCACGCGTGCGCCGCCATCGGCGCGCGAGCGGGTCAACGGCGCCATGACGATGCGGTTCGGCCATTCGAGGGCGCCCACCTTGATCGGGTCAAACATTGTAGTCATCGGGTTATTCCTAAAGTCCGTCGTTCAGTTGTGCGAGAAAGGCCTGGATCGCCTCCTCGTTCCGTTGGATGAAAATCCATTGCCCGACGCGGCGCGTGTTCACGAGCCCGGCGCGCTGCAGGGTGGCCAGGTGCGCCGACACCGTCGATTGCGACAGTCCGGTTTTCTGGTCGATCAGCTTGCAGCACACACCCATCTCGAGCGGATGTTCCTGCTCGATGAAGTGCTGCTGCGGCTCCTTGAGCCACTGCAGGATCTGGCGCCGCACCGGGTTGGCCAGGGCCTTGTGGATCGCGTCGATGTCCATGGGTTTCCTTATATCGGGTTCTTTCGATCCGAATATCGTCATCTTACGATATTCAAGAAATGTTTGCTGGCGACGGTGCGAAATCCCCGATCGAAGGTGGCGACGACGCCTTACTCGCGGCCGAAAGTCGTGTTCGGGCGGGTGAGGTAGTACCACTCGGTGTTGGCGGCGGCGTTGGCGGCCGGGAACAGGATGCGCCCGCCGAATTCAGCCACCACCGGCGTGCCGTCGGCGCGGTGGCCGAGCAGCTCGCCTTCGCTCACCGGGTCGAAACTCTTCCACGGGCGGACAAAAGCGTCGTCCGCATGCAGTTTGTCGTGCACCACGACCATCGACAGCGCTTCCATCTCGTCGAAGGCGACCGGTTCCGGATCCGCGGCGGCGATCAAGCCCAGGTGGGCCAGCGTGTTCATGATGGCGCGGTAGGCGACGTCCGGCGCGGCCGGATCGTCGTGCTGCCCGCATTCCAGGGTCAGCGCGTAGCCGCCGGTGCTGCGCATGTACTCGGTGGTGCCGACGCCGTAGCGCAGCACGGTTTCCAGTTCATCGGCGCTGCGGCTGCGGCGCTGCACGCCGTCGCCATAGGTCGCCAGCCAGCCGTCGACGAAGCGGCGCACGCCCAGGCGGCGCGCCCAGGCGCGTTCCTTGGCGGCGTGGCGGAACGGCTGCAGGGCGCCGTCGTTGTCGAGCGGCCCGACCATCACGAACGGCTCGCCGGTGGCGGCGAAGGAATGCAGGTCGAGCAGCACGTCGTGCTGGCCGAGCAGGGGGCACAGCCAGTTGGCGACCTGGTCCTCGAAGTCCAGCGGCTTGTCTTTCGGGAACAGGTCGCGGTTCAGGTTGCGGTCGCCGTTGCGGGTGTTCTGCGCGTAGGCCAGCGGATTGACGATCGGGACGAAGGTGACGCTGCCTGCCGCGATGTGAAGAAGGCCGCTGTCGATTTCTTCCATGACCCGCTGGATCGCCTTGGTGCCGCACACCTCGTTGCCATGGGTCGCGCCCATGATGATGACGCGCGGGCCGGCCTGAAGGCCGGTGTAGTTGATGGATTTGAATTGGTACTGGCGGGGGGAAGTCATGGGTAGCGTAGGCCGGAGAAAAAAGGTGGCGACATTCTATCGGTAAAAGTGCAAGTGATACTATCCCCTGGAGCGAGGCCGACATGCGGTGTCGCTGCCGATCCGAAAGGAGCCATATGAAGCGACGGAAGACCGGGGCGCTGCTTGGGTTGCTGCTGCTTGCCGGCGCGGCCCAGCCGGCGCTGGCCTGCCGTTTCCTGCCGCAGCGGTCAAGCGCACACGAGCAGGTTGCGCGCGCCAACGACGTCTCGCTCGTCATGGCGGTGCGCGCGACGCCCAGGCCCGGGGCCGCGCCAGATCGCCCACGCGACACGCCGGCCTAAATGATGCCCTATCTGGGCTGGAATCCGGCGACCGGGCATAGCGGCCCCGCGAATCGGGACGACGAACGATACCTGGCGCAATACCCGGTCGAGTACGAATTCGTGGTCGAGAAGCGCTGGCGCGGCGCGGACCGCGCGACTTTCACGCTCATGGGTGTCTCGCCGCCGACCGCCTTCCATGACCCGGGACCCGAAGCCGACCAGAGCCGCGAGGAATTCTGGGAGGCCGGAGGCGGCCGCTACGCCCGGATGCACCTCTGCAGCATCGAACCCTGGTTCGTCGTCGGCGAACGGTATCTCATATTCGTCGGGCATCCGGTCACTGCGCGCAGTTACGAGCACGTCGCGACCATCGAGGGCCGGGCAAACCCCGACGACAAATGGCTGGCCTATGTCGAGGAGCGGCTCAGCCCTGCGCCTCGATAACGCCGAACCCGGCCGGCGCGTCGCCCAGATAGGCCAGCACCGCATGCGCCTGGATATTGGCGTCGTACTGGGCGTTGGCCGCGATCGCGGCGCGCAATCCCGGCACGATGTCCGGCGTATGCGGCTGACGATAAGCCTTGATCAACAGGTGCACCAGGTCGGCCGGCGCATCGGCGCGGCGCAGGCGCGATTCGATGATGGACAGCAGCGCGCGCTGCATGCGCGGGGTGGGATTGCGGATCTCGCCGAACACATAGGGCGTGTTGGCGATCGCGGCGCAGACGATGCTCTCCATCCGGTCGGCCTTGTAGTCGGACGGGATGTCGAAATACGCCTTGTTCCAGCGGGTGTGCGGATAGGCGTGGCCGGGCGGGAAGCGGTCGGCGTTTTCCAGGCCCATGGCCCGGCTTGCGCGCGACCACAGGTCGCCGAGGGTGTCCAGCAGTGCCATTACGAGATGTCTTGCGCTTGTGTCATCCCGCGAGTGTAGCGCATGGCCGGGAACCTCGCATAGGGGGCAGCAGGGCGGTTGGGGGCGCCCTGCTGCCGGTCGTTCACGCAAACCTGCCGGCGCGGAAATCCTCGACCGCCTGCTGCAGCTCGGCCTGGGTATTCATCACGAACGGACCATACTGCGCGATCGGCTCGTTCAGCGGCCGTCCGGCCAGCACCAGCAGCCGGGTCGGCGCCAGGGCCTTGATGCGTACGCCGTCGGCGCCGGGCGCATTGTCGAGGATCGCCATGCGCGCCTGGCCGACGCCCTTGCCCTCGATGACGGCCTCGCCGCGGAACACGTAGACGAAGGCATTGTGGCCGGCCGGGATCGGCTGCTCGAACGTCACGCCGGCCGGGATCTCCAGGTCGAGGTAGAGCGGCTCGGTATGCGCGCGCTGCACGGCCCCGGTCACGCCGTGGGTGCTGCCGGCGATCACCTGCACCGTCACGCCATCGTCCAGCGTAAAGCGCGGCACTTCCTCGAGCGGGATGTCGCGGTACCAGGGTTCGATCATCTTGTCGCTGGCGGGCAGGTTCAGCCACAGCTGGAAGCCTTCCATCAGGCCCTCGTTCTGCTCCGGCATCTCGGAGTGGATCACGCCGCGGCCGGCCGTCATCCACTGCACGCCGCCATCGGTGATCATGCCTTCGTTGCCGGCGCTGTCGCGGTGGCGCATGCGGCCGGCCAGCATATAGGTGATGGTCTCGAAGCCGCGGTGCGGGTGCTCCGGGAATCCGGCGATGTAGTCGCCCGGCTTGTCGCTGCCGAAGGCGTCGAGCATCAGGAACGGATCCAGGCGGCGCTGCAGGGGACCGGTCAGCACGCGGTTGATCTTCACGCCCGCGCCGTCCATCACGAACTGGCCGTTGATGATGCGCTCGACGCCGCGCGTTTTCTGGATGGGGGTGGTGGCAACTGCGGTGTTCATGCTGTTCTCCTGTTGGTTGCGCCGCCTGGCGGGCGGCAGATTACGCCAGTGCTGCCTCAATTGCCGCGTTGGCCGCGGCCTGGCCCTTGGCCACGGCCTCCGGACCCATCGCCATGCCCGACGAATAGATGAAGGTGTGGTCGTTCAGGCCGAGGAAGTTCAGCAGGGCGCGCATCTGCGGCACCTGCGGGTCGGCCGCTTCGTCGTAGACGCCGCCGCGGGCCGCGGCCACGTACACCTTCTTGTTCTTCAGCAGGCCTTCCGGACCGGTCTCGGTATAGCGGAAGGTCACGCCGGCGCGGGCGACCGCGTCGAACCAGCTCTTCAGTTGCACCGGCATCGAGAAGTTGTACATCGGGGCGCCCAGCACGATCACGTCCGCCGCCTGCGCTTCAAGGATCAGCGCGTCATCCAGGGCGACGCGCGCCGCCTGTTCCGGACTGCGTTGCTCGGCCGGGGTGAACAGGGCGCCGACGGCGGCGCCGTCCAGCAGCGGGTGCGGCTGGGCGCCGAAGTCGCGACGCACGACGGTCGCGCCCGGGTTGGCGGCGGTCAGCTTGTCGACGATCTGCTGGGTGACGCGGGTCGATTCCGATGCGTCGCCGCGAACGCTGGTGGTGATGTGCAGGATGTTCATGGTAAGCCCCTTCGTTTTGGTGGAGAGTTTCGATGGGGACACTTTAGCAATTCCAAAATCAGTCCGGAAGCCAGTAGAATGGATAACATTATTCTGCTGATGGGACAATCATGGACGTGGAACCGAATGACTTGCTGCTGTTCGCGCGGATCGTCGAGTCGGGCAGCTTTACCCGCGCCGCCGAACGCGTCCACCTGCCCAAGTCGACCGTCTCGCGCCGCCTGGCGCTGCTCGAGACGACCCTGGGCGAACGCCTGCTGCAGCGCACGACCCGCAAGCTGGTGGTCACCGAATTCGGCGCCAGCCTGTACGAACACGCGCGCCGCCTGGCCGACGAAGTCGACGCCGCCGGCGCGCTGGCCCAGCACCGCCAGGGCGAACCGAGCGGCAAGCTGCGCATCTCGGCGCCGGGCGACTTCGCCAACAGCGGCCTGAACGAAGTCATCGCGCGCTTCCTGGAGCGCTATCCGGCGGTCAGGCTCGAGATGGACCTGACGCCGCGCCGGGTCGACCTGGTGGCGGAAAATTTCGACATCGCGATCCGCATGGGCGACCTGCCGAACGACGCGACCCTGAGCGCGCGCCCGATCACGCTCGAGCAGCCCGGCCTGTACGCGGCGCCGAGCTACCTGGCGCGGCGCGGCATTCCCGAGCATCCCGACGATCTCGACGCGCATGACGTGCTGTGCATCCTGAGCCGCACCGGTGGCGCCGCGCCGTGGACGCTGGTGCGCGGGAAGCTGCGCTGGGAGCGCGCGCTCAACGCGCGGCTGACGGCGAATTCGCCCGACCTGCTGGCGCGCATCGCCTCGCGCGGCGCCGGCATCGCGCTCAGCTCGACGCTGTTTGCCCAGCCCTATATGCAGACCGGTGAACTGGTGCGGGTGCTGCCCGAATGGGACATGCCGACCGCCAACGGCTGGGCGGTCTTCCCGAGCCGTAAGCTGATGCCGGCCAAGACCCGGGCCTTCCTGGAGATGATCGAATCGGCGTGCACCGAGAAGGGCCATAGCCCGCATGCCGCGGTGGCCGCCTTCAGGGCGCGCGCGGCGCTGGAGGACTAGGAGGTGAGCGGCCGCTCGCCCATTGGTTCGCCCAGGCGCACCTTGCCTTCCGGCGCCCAGGCCGGATCGAAGGCGATGGCGCCGCGCTGGAACAGCATCACGACGGTCGAGCCGAGCAGGAAGCGGCCCATTTCCTCGCCCTTCTTCAGGGTGACCTGGCCCGGCTCGTAGTTCCACTCGCAGATGCGCGGCATGCGCGGCGGATTGACCACGCCATGCCAGACGGTGGCCATGCTGCCGACGATGGTCGCGCCGACCAGGGTCATCACGAAGGGCCCGAATTCATCGTTCTCGAACACGCACACAACGCGCTCGTTGCGCGCGAACAGGCCCGGCACGCCGCGCGCCGTGGTCGGGTTCACCGAGAACAGCTTGCCCGGCACATAGATCATGCGCGTCAGGCGCGCGTCGCACGGCATGTGGATGCGGTGGTAGTCCTTCGGGCTCAGGTAGACGTTGGCGAAGTGGCCGTGCTGGAAGTGCGCGGCCAGCGTCTGGTCGCCGCCGACCAGTTCGCTTGTTGTGAACTTGTGGCCCTTGGCCTGGAAGATCTGGTGGTCGTCGATGTCGCCGAACTGGCTGATGGCGCCGTCGACCGGGCACACATAGTCGCTGGCCGCGATCGGGCGCACGCCGTCGCGCAGCGGGCGGGTGAAGAACTCGTTGAAGCTGGGGTAGCTGGCGATGTCCGGATTGGCCGCCTCGCTCATGTCGACGCCGTACTTGCCCACGAACCAACGGATCAGGCTGGTCGTCATCGACCCTCCCTTATGACCGGCGACGCGGCCGGCAAGGTTGGTCATCGCCTGCTTTGGCATGACGTATTGCGGCAAGACTTTTATACGGGACACGGACGATCGCCTTTCTTCGAAAAGTGCGCATTATAACGGGCGTACACTATAGTACTGCCAAATGGAAATGGCATTTCCATTGCAAGCCTTTGGTCGAGTGTACTCCAGGCGGCGCCGCAGTGGCGGACGCTGGCGCTGGTCGTTTCTCGCCCGGGACGGTAAGTACGCTTCACGCCAGTCGCACCGCGGCCGCGCCCAGCGCCACGAAGGCGGCGCCGCAGATCCGGGCGCGGGTGGCGCGCTCGCGCAGCACGAAGACAGCGATCGCGGTGGCGAACACGATCGAGGTTTCGCGCAGGGCGGCGACCACCGCGACGGGTGCCTGGGTCATCGCCCATAAGGCGATGCCGTACGAGCCGGTGGTGGCTGCGCCGCCCATCAGCGCCAGTCCGGGATGGCGGATCAGGTAGGTCGGCAGTTGGCCGGCGCTGCGGCGCCATGACAGGGCCGCGATGCCGATCCCGGTAAACAGGAATATCCACGCGGTATAGGCGGCCGGCGCGCCCGAGCGCCGCACGCCCAGGCCGTCGACAAGGGTGTACGCCGCGATCACGGTTGCGGTAAGCAGGACCAGGGCGGTTGGACGCAATCCGCCCGAGGCATTGCCGCGCGCGCCGAGCGTCAGTGCGGCGCCGCCGGCGCAGATCAGGCCGATGGCGGTCCACTGGGCGCCATGCAGTGACTCGCCGGCCAGCAGGCCGCCGCCAAGTGCCACTAGCACCGGTGCGACGCCACGCATCAGCGGGTAGGCATGGCCGATGTCGGCCACCCGATAAGCCGCCGCCAGAAGGAGATAGTAAGCGATCTGCAGCATGCTGGAAGCAGCGATGAAGGGCCAACTGGACGCATCCGGCGCAGGCAGGAAGGGAAGCGCGAGGGCGGCCAGCACGCCAGCGCCACTGGTCACGGCGAGCGCCGCCATGAAGGTGTCGGGCTGCGACTTGAGGGCGGCATTCCACGCAGCATGCAGGAAAGCCGCGCACAGGATGGCGGCGAGGACGGAGACTGGCATGGCCTAGGCCCTCACGTCGGCATATTGATGGCTGTGGAAGTAGCGCCACGCGACGAGTAGTGCCACCGCCTGCATGGCCGCGCACACGAAGAAGCTGCTGCCGACCCGCCAGTCGCCGGGGGGCAGGTGGCTGACCGCGCTCAGGATGGCGGTGCCGAGCAGCGGCGTGACGATCACGCCCAGGCTGCCGATCGACTGCAGGGAGCCCATCAGCTCGCCCTGCTGGTCGGGCGGCGACGATTTCGACACGATGCCCTGCAGCGCCGGGCCGGTGGCGTAGGCCAGCACGTTGGCCAGGATGAAGACGTACATCATCCAGCCCCGGGTCGCCAGGCCATAGGCGAGGAAGGTCAGCATGCCGGACGCCAGGGCCATCAGCGACAGCCGCACCTCGCCGAAACGGTGGATCAGTTTGCCCAGCAGCCAGGCCTGGACCACCACCGAGCCGAGGCCGACGCAGAACAGGGCGATGCCGTTGTCGCGCGGCGTCCAGTCGAAGCGGAAGGTGGTGTACAGGACCCAGGTCGATTGCAGCATCATCTGGGCGAAGGTGGCCAGGGTGATCACGACCACCAGGCCGCGGATGTCCTCGCGTTTCACCAGTCGCAGCAGGGCGGAGAAGGGATTCAGGCGCGCCAGCCTGAACGGTCCGCGGCTTTCCTTTGCCAGCGACTCCGGCACGAACAAGAAGCCATACACCAGGTTCGCCGCCGACAGCGCCGCCGCGACGTAGAACGGTAAATGGAGGTCGGCGTCGCCCAGCACGCCGCCCAGCATCGGGCCGCAGATGAAACCGAGGCCGAAGGCGGCGCCGATCTTGCCGAAGCTCTTGGCGCGGTTCTCGCGGGTCGAGATGTCGGAGGCATAGGCCGAGGCGACCGACATGCTGGCCGAGGACATGCCGCCGATGATGCGGCCCACGAACAGCCAGGCCAGGCTGGGCGCCCAGGCGGTGACCAGGAAGTTCAGGCACATGCCCGCCATCGAGTACAGCAGCACCGGACGGCGGCCGATGCGGTCGCTGAGCGCGCCGAGCGCCGGCATGAACAGGAATTGCAGGATCCCGAAGGTCGCCGCCAGCACCCCGTACCACAAGGCCCGCTTGTCCGGCCCGTCGACGAACTGGTCGAGCAGCAGCGGCAGCACCGGAACGATCAGGCCGATGCCGAGCATGTCGATGAAGACGCAGACGAGGACGAAATTGAGCTTGCCGGGGACAGCTTGCGGTGCTGCGGTCGAACTGGTCATGGACACCTCGGTCAATACAGTTCGTCTATCTTAGCATTGCTACAAGTGGTCTAGGTTGGGGTCCAGGTTCCACTCCATTCGGCCGCGAATTCCTCGCGGAAGGCCAGCAGCTTGGCCAGCCGTTCGCGGCCCAGCTCACGCGCGGCGTCGGTCTGCATCATGTCCGGGAGCTTTTGCAGCTTGACCATGATGTGGTCGAGGCCGTAGCGGCGGTCGTCGAAGTCGCGCTCCTTTCCCAGCGGGTCGCTTGGATGGGCCAGGCTGCTTTCCATGCGCCCCGCGATATAGAACATGCGCGCCAGCCCCACCAGGCCCAGGCCGTCCATGCGGTCGGCGTCCTGCACGATCTTCGCTTCGATGGTCTCGGGCGGGATCGCCGCCGAAAAGCTGTGCGCCTCGATCGCATGCGCCACGGCGTCGAGTTTCTCGCGCGGGAAGCCGAGATGCGCCAGCTGGTGGCGCGCCAGCCGCGCCGAGCGGCGGGAGGCCTGGTCGCGTTCGGGGTCGTTCTTCGGCAGGTTGACCAGGTCGTGCAGGTAGCAGGCGGCCAGCACCACCAGGCGGTCGGCCTCGGGGTGGTGGACGAGCAGGGCTTGCGCGGTGCGCCAGACGCGGTCGAGGTGGGCGCTGTCGTGGGCGCCGTCGGTATCGGCGCTGCCGGCGGCCATGGCGGCCAGCCTGGTGCGCCAGCCGGCGAGATCGGTATTGCTCGTGTCGGTCATGTTTCCTGTTCCAGGGTGAGGGGCGGCACGGCGCGCTGCGACAACGCGTCGGCCCGGGCATTCTTGTGGCGCGGGATCCAGCGCAGCCGCGCCTGCGGCAGGCGGGCCAGCAGGGCCAGCGCCTCGCTGCGCAGCAGCCCCAGCGCCGGCGCGCTGGCGCCATCGGGGGCATTGACGTCGTCGATCACGACCTGGCTGTCGCCCAGCACCAGCAAGTCGGTCGCGCCATGGTCGATGGCGGCGCGCAGCACGGCGTTCAGGGCGCGGTATTCCGCTTCGCTGCTGTTGCCATGGCCGCCGTCGACGGAAAGTTCGCAGCGCTGGCCGGCCGGCCCTTCGAGCACGGCGCCCAGTCCGCAGCGGCCCGGGTTCGGCCGCGCCGAACCGTCGAACCAGGCGCGCCAGGCGCTGGCCTCCGGTCCCGCACCGCGGGTGCGCGCGGCGGCGACGCTGGCCTGGCGCCGCGCGGCCTGCAGTTCGGCGTGCCGGCGCTGGGCCTGGCGCGCGGACAGCAGGCTGGCCAGTCCGGCGCTGCCGGCGCTGAGCGTCAGGGTGCGTGCCAAGGCATCGGCCTCCGGCATGCCGGTGCGCGCCGTCAGGCGCCGGGCGGCGGACAGCTCGGTCTTGAAGGCGGCGGCTTGCAGGATGGCGAGATCGATCATGGCGAGAGCATAACCGATTCGCGATTGTTGACAGGTGTTAAGACTTTTGAAACACTCATCCCGTTGAACTCAACCACAGGAGAAGGTATGCGTCAGAATCGCCGAGCTGTCAGTCTGTCCCTGTTCGCCATGCTCGCCGGCGCCGGCCTGGCGCCGGTGCAGGCCCTCGCCCAGGCCGCGTCGGCCAGGCCGCGCGCCCGGGCCGTCAAGCGCTACACCATCGAGCAGTTCATGGCGACGACCTCGCTCACCGGCGCCTCGTTCAGCAAGGACGAGAAGCAGATCCTGTTCAGCAGTAACGAGTCCGGCATCTTCAATGCCTACACGCTGCCCGTCGGCGGCGGCAAGCCGCGCGCGCTGACCGCGTCGAAGACCGACACCACCTACGCCGTCGGCTACTTCTACAACGACGACCGCATCCTGTTCACGCGCGATGGCGGCGGCAACGAGCAGAACCACCTGTATGTGCGTGAACTCGACGGAAAGGAACGTGATCTCACGCCGGGCGACAAGCTGAAAGCCTCGTTCGCGGGCTGGAAGCCGGACGGCAGCGGCTTCTACGTCGTCACCAACGAGCGCGATCCGAAGTTTTTCGATCTGTACCTGTACGACGCCGCCACCTATGCGCGCACGACGGTGTACAAGAACGACAGCGGCATGAACGTCTCGAGCATCAGCCGCGACGGCAACTGGCTGGCCTTCAACAAGCCCGCCACCACGTCGGACAGCGACGTCTATGTGTATGACGTGCAGGCGCGCGAGATGAAGCACGTCACGCCGCACAAGGAGCCGGCCAGTCATTCGGCCGAGACGTTCGACCCGGCGTCGAAGCGCCTGCTGTTCACGAGCAATGCGGAAGGCGAGTTCGCGCGCATCAAGGCCTATGACCTGGCCAGCGGCGCGACGAGCGACGTCGAGAAAGCCGACTGGGACCTGCTGGGCACCGGCTATTCGCGCAACGGCCGCCACCGCGTCAGCATGGTCAACCGCGACGGCAGCATCGAAGTGCGCCTGTATGACGATGCCGGCAACCCGGTGGCCTTGCCCAGGCTGCCGGGCGGCGAGATGCGCCAGGTGACGTTCTCGGAGAGCGGCAACCTGATGGCGTTCTACCTCAACGGCGACCGCTCGCCCAGCAACCTCTACGTGCACGACTTCAGGAACGGCAAGACCACCCAGCTGACGCGCAGCCTGAACCCGGAGATCGATCCGAACGACCTGGTCGAGGCCGAGGTGGTGCGCTTCAAGTCCTTCGACGGCATGGTGATCCCGTCGATCTACTACCGGCCGAAGGGCGCGTCGCCGAGCGCGAAAGTGCCGGCGGTGGTGTTCGTGCACGGCGGGCCGGGCGGCCAGACCATGCGCGGCTACAGCGCCCAGATCCAGTACCTGGTCAACCACGGCTATGCGGTCCTGGGCATCAACAACCGCGGCAGCTCGGGCTATGGCAAGACCTTCTTCCGCGCCGACGACCGCAAGCACGGCATGGAGCCGCTGTGGGATTGCGTCGAGGCCAAGACCTGGCTGGCCAGCCAGGGCTATATCGATCCGGAGCGCATCGGCATCATGGGCGGCAGCTACGGCGGTTACATGACCCTGGCGGCGCTGGCCTTCCGGCCCGAGGCGTTCAAGGTCGGCATCGACATCTTTGGCGTCAGCAACTGGGTGCGCACCCTGGAAAGCATCCCGCCGTACTGGGAAGCGCAGCGCAAGGCGCTGTATGACGAGATCGGCGACCCGGTCAAGGACAAGGATTTCCTGGTCGCGACCTCGCCGCTATTTCACGCCCATCACATCCGCAAGCCGCTGATGGTGATCCAGGGCGCCAACGACCCGCGCGTGATCAAGGCCGAGAGCGACGAGGTCGTCGAGGCGGTGCGCAAGAACAAGGTGGAAGTCGAGTACGTCGTGTTCGACGACGAGGGCCACGGCTTCTCCAAGAAAAAGAACGCGGCCGTGGCGAACGCCAAGATCCTCGCCTTCCTCGACAAGCACCTGAAGCCCTGAGCCGCATCCCGGCCGCGCCGTGGCTCAGTAGCGGTGAGGATTGTCCGGGCGGCGGTCGTGGCGGTTGCGCACGCCGTCGCCATCGCGGTCGCGGTCATGGCGGTCGCGGATGCCGTCGCGGTCCCGGTCGCGGCCATGGTGGCGGTCGTGCTTGTCGTGCTTGTAGTGATGGCGGTCGCGATGGTCGCGGTAGTGGCCCGGCGGCGGGCCATAATGGTGGGCCGGACCGCGGTTCCAGCGCGACGGCTCCATCACCCAGCGTCCGTCGCGATGGTGCCAGCTCGGCGGGGCGTACACATAGCCGGGACGCGCGGCGACATAGTGGCCTCCCACCCAGTGGTGGCGGTGCGCGCGCCACTCCCAGTAACCGGGCGCCCAGACGTAGCCGCGGCGCGGCGCTGGTACGACTTCATAGATGGGCGCCGGCGGCGCGGTGTTGATCACGACCGAGATATGCGGCTGGGCGTGCGAGGCTTGCGGGGTGAAGGCAGCGGCGCCGATGGCGACCAGGGCTGCAATCAAAATAGGGGATTTCATGTTCGTCTCCAGATCCTTGAGCGGATGCGCTGCAATATAGCAATCCGGGAAACGAGACGTGGCGTTTGAAGCAAGTTCTTACAACTGAAACAGATCAGCGGGCGGCGCAGCTTCGGGCCGCCGCGCGCCGCATCCTGGCGGCGCGTCGGCGCAGGCGATCCGACCTGCGGCGTTCACATGCGGCTCCCGACGGTGACGGTGTCCGCCGCCAGCAGCTGCGATTTTTCGGCAGCGTCCAGGCGCTTCGCGCTGACCTTGACGACCGCCATCTTGTCGCCGCTGGCGATGGCGGCATCGCTGACGTTGTAGCTGCTTGCATGGGCGTCGGGAATCTTGGCCAGGTAACCGGCCGGGACGGCGACCAGGGCGGCGGCGATGAAGATGGATTCCATGTGCTTGAGGACGTTCATTTTGCGGCTCCGTTTAGTGAGTAGTGAGGGGTGGTCGGTGTGTCGATGTGTCCACTGTAGGCCAGCCGCCGCCCCGTCTCCAGCGACATGCGACGAGCCGTAGAAAACGCGGAATGAGCTGCATCGGGAGGCGGATAAAGCCCCGGACAGGCTGTCTTTCACGCTCCCCCGGCTAGATGAGCGCGAAGGGCGCGTGGGCGCCACGTAACCACCGGATGACAGGCATGCTCGCCACCCTGATCGACCAACTGGCCGCTTCGCGCACGGCGCGCCGGCGCTCCCGCAACCTGCGCGCAGGCGCCCGTCCGGCGTGCGCCGAGGCCGACCGGTCGCTGTCCATCGGCCCTGCCTGGCTGTGGGCCGTGCTGGTCGTGGTCCTGGGCGGCGCCGTCGCGCTGGCGATGCATGCGCGCGCGCTGCCGGACGGCGCAGCCGAGACGCCCGGCGCGGTCGCGCTGGGCGCCCTGCAGCCGCTTGCGCCGGGGCTCGACTTCGTGGTCCCGCGCGAGAGCGGCGTCTCGCTCACCCAGCACGGGGGGCTGGCCCTGCTGGTGGCGAGCGGCATGCGCGCCGGCCCGGCGCTGCGGGTCGACCTGTGCACCCAGATGCTCGACCCGGCGCGGCCGCGCATGCTGCCGCTGCGGATCGGCTATCCCTTCGACGAGGCGGCGCGCATCGCGGGCGCGGCCAATGCACCGCCGCGCAGCGTGCTGCTGGCCCGATCCGGCTCGACGATGCCACGCATCGACATCGCCGGCAATGCCGGCGCCGGCGCGACTGGCTTGACGCTCGCCTGGAACGCCGGCGCCGCAACGGCGGGCTGGATCGGCGATGCAAGCGGCGGCAACGTGACGCGCGCGCGCCAGGGCCAGGCCGTGCTGGGCAACAGCGGCTGGCTGCTGTGGGGCAGCGAGGCCCTGCGTTTCACGCGCCGGCCCAGCGCCGCCTGCCCGCAGGCGGGCGAGCTGGTGCTGCATCACTATCAGCCAGGCGCCGCTGGCGGCGCGGCCCTCGTGCAGGCCTTTCCGGCCCACGGCGCGAGCGTGGAGTTGCGCCTGGCGCCGGGCGCGTGGCAGGTGCCGCTGCGGCCTGGCCCCGGCATGGAAGACCAGGCGCTGTTCGAGGCGCTGCGCGCGCGCGGCCTGCTGCGCCAGGGGCGCGACGGCCTGGTCGAGCTGGCGCCGCGCGACCTGCTGGCCTGGCAGCAGGCCGGCCAGGAGGCGCGCGCGCCGCTGCCGGGCTGGGAAGATCACGTGCTGGACGTCGGCGACCGCCGCCTGCTCGAACGCCTGCATCACCGCGCCGACGGCGCCTATGTGCGCGAACAGGTGCGCATCTTTAACAGCGAGCGCCGGCTGGTGGCCTGGCGCACCCGGCCGGGCGCCGACGCGGTCTGGCATGCGCTGGTCGGCGGCGCGCCGGCCCCGCGCGAAGCCGGCTTGCCGGTGGCCGCGATGCGCCTGTTCGCACGCCTGCCGGAAGGCTGGGAACCGTGGCAGCGGGTCGGCGGCTGGGAAGGCGGCCGCCAGGGATCGCTGGTGACTTTGAATACACCGGCAACCGGCCGGCCGGTCGAGCTGCTGGTGGCGGGCCGGGTACGCGGCGTGATCGGCGCACGCGTGCTGGCCCAGGGCGCCTGCGACGGCCGCGCCTGCCCGGACCGCGAGGCGGTGCAGCGGCTGGTGCTGGCGCCGCTGGCCGGGGCGGCCGCGATCGCGGTGCAGGTCGAGCCGCTCGACCTGGCGGCGATGTCGGGCAGCGCCGACGCCGCCTACCGCCACCTGGCCATGGTCGATGGCCGCCTGGCCTGGCAGGCGCTGCCGGCCGGCGGCAGCGGTGGAACACGGCCCGCCGCCGTGCCGGTGCGCCTGCGCGACCGTCATGGCGAAGCGTTGTGGGCCGACGGCGCGCCGGCCGGAGCGGCGCTGGGCGCCGGCCTGGCGCCGCTGCTGGGCGTGCACCGCCAGCACGACGGCAGCGTGGCCGGCATGCTGGCGCGGCTTGGCGGCGCCGGCCACGAGGCGCAGCTGAGCCTCGACCTGGACCTGCAGGCCAGGGCCCAGCAGCTCCTGGACTGCATCGGCCTGCGTGGCGGACGCTGGGACGGCCAGGCCTGCGTCGGCGGTGTCGATGCCCAGCCGGAGCGGCGCGCCGGCCTGGTGCTGCTGGATGCGGGCAGCGGCGACATCCTGGCCGCGGCCTCCAGCGGCGGCGGTCAGGCCGAGCCAAGCCGCTGGGCAGAATTGCGCGACTTCGACCGCGCCGATCCGGCGCGCAGCCCACTGCGCAGCGCTGCCTTCCAGCACGACGGCGGCGCACACCGCGCACCTGGCTCGACTTTCAAGGTGATCACCGCCCTCGGCCTGGAAGGGGCGGCGCGCGGCGACGCCCCCCTGGACGGCCTGCTGCAGGGCTTGTCCCTGCACGAGGTGGACCGGCTGGCGCAGGCGGGCGGCTACGATTTCCGCACCGGCGCGCCGAGTTATCCTTTCGATGGCAACCGGGCCCGCATCACCAATTTCCGCGACCAGATCACCAGCACCCGTGCCCAGGATGGCCGCCTGGGCCTGGCGCAGGCGATGGCGCACAGCGTCAATACCTGGTTCGCCTGGAGCGCCGAACTGAGCGACCGCACGCTGATGGGACAGCCGGACGGCGGCATGCCGGGCGCGCGCGAACTGGAGCCGGGCGCGCTCGACACGGTGCGGCCGGTGGCGGCGATGGCGGCGCGGCTCGGCTTCGGCCAGCCGCTGCGGCTCGACGGCGGCCTGCTGCCGCCCGACTACCGCTGGGGCGAGTGGGACGCGTTGCAGGCCAGCGCCTCGCGCCTCGACCCGGTCCACAGCCGCCACGAACTGCGCCAGATGGCGATCGGCCTGCGCATGCAGGCCACGCCGCTGCAGATGGCGCTGGTGGCGGCGGCGGTCGGGGAGGGCCGCACCGTGGCGCCGCGCCTGCTGCTGTCGCTCGACGGCCGCGCGGCGCAGGCGACGCCGGGCCAGGCCCTGGGCGTGCGCCTGGACCGCGTGCGCGCCGGGATGAAGGGCGTGATCGACGGCGGCACCGCGGCCGGGGCGTTTCGCGGCGCCGGTTTCGACCTGCTCCGCCCCGGCCTGTACGGCAAGACCGGCACGGCGCCGGCCGGCCAGGACGAGCTGGCGACCGTCTGGTTCATGGGCTGGCTCGAGCCGGGCAGCCTGCCGGGCCAGACCGGGCGGCTGGCCTTCGCCGCATTCGTGAGCCATTCGGCGGCCACCGGCGGCGGCCATGCGGCCCCGGTCGTGGCGGCCCTGTTGCAATCGATGCAATCGGCAACAGAAGGGCAGTCGTTGGAAAAGAGGCACAAATAAGGTTCTTCTGCGCGCCTCAAGGCCGTGTTTGTATGGCATCATCTATTTCAATCCGCAAAAAATGCGGGGCGAAACAGAGGATGGGGTAGGTATGCGTTTGCCGGGAACCCGGTATCAGGAGCACGGTTGGGAGCAGGTCCGCAAGCTGCTGGGACACTGCTCCCTGCAGGCGTGCGCCCGGATCAAGCCGGCCACCTTGCTCGACCCCGATCCTGAACAGTCGCTCGGTGCCTATGTCGACGCGGTCGCCCAGGCCCTCGATGCGGCCGGCGCGCGCGCAGAGATGTACAGCAAAAGCGACGGCAACAGCTATGGCGACACCTGCGGCGAGCTGGCGCTGACCCTGGTCTACGAACTGCAGGCGCGCCCGGCCGACTGGGGCGCGCTGTGCGCGGCGGTGGCGGCCGAGCATGCGCGCATCGGCGCGTTCTGGAACGCAGCCGGCGGCGAGGCGCTGCTGCGCAAGAAATTCAACGACCTGTATGCCGTCCTGCGCGACAAGGTCGACAGCGACAATTACCAGGCCGCCTGCGGCCGTCCGTGCAGCCCGAACCGCATGTATGCCTACCGCATGCTCGATACCGCCTGGCACGAGGTCGCGCGCCTGCTCGAAGGCTGGCGCGAGCACGCGCCGCAAGTCGGCGCCATCCTGGGACGCGAGGTCGTGGCGATGCCGATCGAGGCGCGCCAGCTGCGCACCAGCGGCGACTGCAAGCCCGAATGGATCATGCGCTGGAGCGAGAGCCTCGAGGTGCATACCGGCGCGGCCGGCCCGTTGCACACCAGGTCCAAGCGCTTCGCCAGCCTCAAGAACAGTCCTGACAAGATCGGCGCCATGCTGCGCGAGATCGGCGAATACGAGCTGCTGTCGGCCAACCGCGACCAGGATTGGTTGCACGACGCGAGCCAGGCCCATGCCTGGCTGGACGACTACTGGCGCGTGCTGGATGAATCGGAACGGGGAAGCACGCCCGGCCCCGACCTGATCCTGGAGGCGCGGCAGGACGATCTGGATGTGGCCGAACCCGAGGCCGCGATCGATGACGATCCGCTCGAGGCGCGGGAAGCCGCGCGCCTGGCGCTGGTCGCTGAGCAGGTTTCACTCCCCCCCAACTATTCCTTGCTGGCGGCGCTGGCCGAGGACCGCGCCAGCTGGGCGGCGCGCCGGATGGCGCAGGATTCCCTGCCGGTGCGGCTGGCGGTGTATCTCAAGCTGCTCGGTCCATTCGACGACAGCTATCCGTCCGAATGGCTGGATCCGCAGACCGGCGAGCTGCCGACGATGCAGCAGCTGGCCGGGCTGGACGGGATCTCGCTGCCGACCCTGCGCAAGCGGCGCGACGCCGCGATTGCGCGCCTGAACGAGATGGCGGGAATGGAGGAGGAAAGACGATGGGCATGACGGAACTGGATCGCAAGCTGCAGGCCGGCGCCTTGCTGGGACGCCGGGTGGAAGGCGACCGCCTGGTGCTGGCCGACGCGGTGCTGGCGCAGGCGCTGGACGGCGGCCGGCCCCTGACGGCGAGCGAACGCGCCGCGCTGCAAGCCTCGCCGCTGACCTTGCGCCGCCTGCGCCACCTGGCGGACAGCCGGCGCACGCAGGCGCGGGCCGGCAACTGGCGCGGCAGCCGCGGCCTGTTGCGGGCGGCCGACAGCGGCAATGCCCTGAACCTGCTGCGCACCGACGACGGCATGTGGCGCCTGCACTTTGTCGACGCCGCAGGCAGCCTGGCCGTGGTCGTCCAGCTCGACCCGGAAGCGGCGGGGGCGGCCGGGGTGATGGCGGCGCGGCCGGCGATCCAGGTGCGCGATGGCCGCGGCGCCCTGGTACTCGAAGGACAACTCGATGCCGACGGCGAGTGCGAGGGGCGGTGGCCTTTCGCGGCGTCGCCCGCGGCGCATTTTCAGCAGCATGGAGCACGCTTCGAGGTCATCCCCGGCGTGAATCCAGTCACATAGTAGTTCGGACATACCCGGAAGGACGATGATGCTAGGTTCGCTGTTCAAGAGTACATTGCAGAACACGCTGCGGCCGCTGCGGCAACCGGAATTCGACGCGACGCGCCTCGGCAGCGCGGCGATCGCGCTGCCGGCGCCGAATGGCCTCACCGTCCCGCCGGGCTGCGCCGCCGTGCTGGTCGACCGGGGCGGACGCAGCCGGCGCCAGGCGGCCGGCAGCCGCATCGCCACCATCGAGGGTGAAACCGCATGGTGCGTCCATCCCGGCCCCTATGCCTGCGAGCTCGTGCCGTTCGCCGGCGCGCCCGAGATCGGCCTGCGGGTGCACTTCGCGATCGACGCCAGCGACCCGCGCGCCACGCACCAGCGCTTCGACCTGTTCCTGGCCAGCGAGGCCGGCTGCATGGTCGAGTTGACAGGGTTCGTCGAACTGGCGCAGACCGCGCTGCAGCGCGAACTGGCCCAGGGCAACCTGGAGCTGCCTCCCTGCACGACCCTGGAAGAGTGGAATGCCTTCCGCACCGGCTTCAACCAGCTGATGTATACGCGTTTCGGCGTGACGGTCGACGATTGCGTGCCGGTCGACCTGGGCGCCGCGCGCGATTATGCGGCCACGCTCGACGCGCGCCTGGCCGCGCGGCTCGATGCAGTCCAGCCGTCCGCCGCGACCAGGGAGGAGTTGGCGGCTGCGCCGGCGCCGCAGCAAGCCTTCGTTCCCGCCTGCGAGGATGCGCGCGCGCTGCGCCGCCTGTTCCTCGAGCTTCCGTGCCTGATGTGCGCGGTGCGCATGGCGGTGATGCCGGCCGACCAGGGACGCTTCCGCCAGCACCAGGAACTGCTGCGCCGGCTCGACCTGGTCAGCCTGGCGGTCGGCACCATGCCGGCCCTGGAGCTGGCGGCCCCCGGCCAGCCGCTGGCGCAGGAAGAGCAGTTGCGGCGCGCGCGCCACAGCCGGCGCGCCGCCGCCGCGCTGGACGAGGCATGGGCGCTGCTGGCGCGCCTGAAGGTGGCCGGCGAAGGCCCGCTCGACGCCCTGTTCGACGAGGCCGACCGCATCGTTGCCAATCTCGAGACCGAGGCCGGCGCGCGGCGCGCCGTCACGGCGCGCGAGGTGGAGCTGGAGGAGGCATGAGCGCAAGCGCAGACGCGAACGCGGTCCAGTGCCGCAGCATCGCCGCCGACGGCGGCATGCTGACGATCACCGCCACGCGCCGCCCGCGCGCCGGGCGCGCCGACGTCAAGTGCAGCGTGCCGGGCGCGCCCGGCGTGGCCGAGCGCATGCAGCAGGTGGTGCGCCTGGCGCGCCACACCGAGCCGCGCTTCGACAGCCGCGACCAGGTGGTGCTGAGCCTGGACCGGGCGCCGGCCGACGGGGACCGCGACTGGGAACTGGCGGCGGTGCTGGCCGACCGCGTCGTGCGCGACGTCTTTGCGCCGAGGCGCGAGGTCGTGGCCAACGGCTGGTCGGACGCCTGGCACCTGGGCCGGATCGACGGCCGCAGGCTGGCCGGCGCCCCGGACGGCGTGCTGCTGGGCGGCGCCGACGCCCTGGCGCACCTGGGCGCGCTGAACGGCCAGCCCGATCCTGGCGCCGGGATCTCGAGCGCGCGCGCCTGGTTCCCGCTGCACAGCGGCGGCGAACACGATGGCCTGGGCTGGGTCGAGGTCAGCGTGCGGCCGCTGGCCAGGGCCGGACGCGAAGACGATGATCCGGTCAGCGTGCCGGACGTGGATGCGGTGCGCCAGGCCCAGGTGGCGGCGGTGCTGGCCGGATCGCGCCACTTCGACGGCCGCGGCCAGGGCCAGTGGCGCACCACGGTGCGTTTCGGCGAGCCGCGCTTTTCGGGCGACTCTTACCAGCTGGCGCTGGTGATGGCCGACCGCATGGCGCGCGGCCGCGAATTCCTGGCGCGCGGCCGGGTGATCGCCACCGGCAGCTCGAGCGCCTGGCATGCGGGACGGGTCGAGGCGGTCGAGGCGCTGGCGCCGAAATGCGCGCTGATCGCGCGCGAGGCCGGCGCGGGCGACCGCGTCCTGCTGCCGAAGGAATGGGAAACGGCCCTGCCGCAGGGCTTGCGCGAAGCCCTGCGCGCGCGCGGCGCCAGCCTGGCCTGCGTCGAGCGGATCGGGATCATCTAGCAGGCGTGTTGATTTGTTTGACCGGATCGCACCCTGCGCACGGGAGCGATCCGTGCCGCAGGCATGGCCCTGCTAAAATCCAGTGCCTGGACCGGCAGGTTTGCTTTGGTAGTGACAAGAAGTACAGGACAGAACGGAGTCGGATATGTTGCAGATGTTCGCAGTAAAAAGCGCCGCTTGCCCGCGCTGCGAGTGCAAGAACGCGCCTGAGGCGCGCTATTGCGCCGGCTGCGGCGTGATCCTGGGCGCGCCGCGCAACAAGCCGGTGCTGGTCGAGAACCGCTGGGTGCCCGGCCCCGACGAACTGGCCGTGTTCTTCGGCGTGCGTGAACTCTCCGGCCTGTTCGTCAAGACGCTGCGCGTGCCGGCCACGGCGCGCGGCTTCATCCTGCAAGGCGACAAGGCCACCGAGGTGCCGCAGGGCGAATACGAGATCGAAGGCTTCTTCACCCGCCTGAACCACCTGCTGCGCGACCAGCACGCCGAGATCCTCGTCACCCGCACCGGCGCGCTGGCGGTGCCGTTCGAGTTCGACGACATCCCGACCTGCGAACATCTCGACGTCGCCCTGCGCTTCTCGGTGAGTGTCAGGATCGAGAACGTGCCGGCCTTCGCGCGCCATTTCATGACCATGCCGGGCACGATCGGCGCCCTGGAACTGCGTGAGCTGCTGTCGCATCCGGTGCGCCAGCTCGCGCTCGAGTTCATCGGCGCGCGCTCGATCCGCGAACTGGCGGCCAATGGACAATTGCGCGAGCAGCTCGACCAGCGCCTGCAGGGCGGCCTCAAGACGCTCCTGGCCGGCTACGGCCTGGCGGTGACAGCGGTCGAGACCTTCGAGCTGCGCCACGACAAATACGACGCCAACCGGGCCCGCATCGGCAGCCTGTGGCTGGCCGCGGACGACAAGCACGTGCAGCTGGCGCACAGCCGCCACCTCGACGAGCTGTACACGGCCGAGGAATGGCAGCGCATCAAGCGCAGCGAAGAAGAAGGGCGGCTGCGGCTGCGCCGCGCCGAGCTGCGCCAGGATGACGCCATCGCGCGCGCCGAACTCTCGCTGCAGGGCGCCGACCGCGCGCATGGCGTGCGGGCGCGCCAGATCGAGCTGTATGGCCGCGTCCTCGAGGCGGAGTCGCGCAAGCAGGCGCTGGCCAATGGCGCGGCCGAGGTATTGGCCGAACTCGAGCACGAGATGGCGCACAAGAACGCGCAGCGCGCCGACGAGGCGGCCGAGTGGCGCCACCTGCGGGCGCTGGCCGGCGTGCGCATGCGCGCCGAGATCGCGAGCGCCCAGCAAGAGGCCACCCAGGCGCGCCAGCTGGCGCAGCAGCGCTTTTCCCAGCAACTGCTGCAGCAGCAGATCCGCAACAAGATCGAGCAGGCGCGCCAGATCGAGGACGCGGCGCGCCAGCGCGCCGAGCTCGTACGGCTGCGCGAGAGCGAAGAAGAAGCGGCGCGGCGCCTGCGCGACATCGACGAGGCCGGGCACGAGGCCACGTTCCAGTCCCTGAAGCTGGCCAATGAAGCGCGCCGGCGCGAGGCCGAGCGGGCGCAGGAATGGGAAGACGAACAGGCGCGCCAGCGCATCGAAAGCGTGCGCCGCGGCGCCGGCCGCGCCGATGCCCAGGCCCAGCACGAAAAGCTGCTGCGCACGATCGAGGCCGACGCCACGCATGCGCGGCGGATGCAGGACGTCTCCCTGGAAGCCGACGAGCGCCGCGCCGGCATCGGTGAGGCGGCGCGCGCGGCCGACCGCGCCCACGAACTCGAACTGGCGCGGCTGGCGATGGCGCGTGCCGAAGCGCTGGGTGCGATGGACGACACCGCCAAGCTGGCGCTCAGCGAGGCGCCGAATGCGGCCGTGCTGGCCGACTACCTCAAGACACGCGTGCATGCGACCATGGACGGCGACCAGTTGACGGCGCTGGCCGGCGTGGCCGGCGCCGGCAAGGTCGACGCGGCGCTGGCCGACGCCCGGGTGGCCGCCGAACAGGCGCGGCGCGAGCTCGAGGTCGACAAGGACCGGCGCCACCAGCTCGACCTGCTGGCCATGCAGAACGACGTGAACAAGGCGGCGCTGACCTCGCAGGCGGCGCTGGCCGCCGGCATCGCAGGCGCGCGCCAGTGCGTCCACGGCCACCCGGCCGGGCGCGACGACCGCTTCTGCGCCGCTTGCGGAGCGACGCTGCCGGCGTGATCCAATAGCAATGCAGACTGCCATCGACAAGATCCGCGAACTACGCGCGCTGCACGAAGACGGCCTGTTGAGCCGTCAGGAGTTCGACCAGCGCAAGAATGCGATCCTGGACGCGGCCTATACGCCGGCCGAGCGCGCCGGCGCCGAACCTCAGGCGTCCGGCACGCAAATTGGTCCCGCGCCCGATGCTTTCACGACGCGTCCGGGCACCGAGATCGGCCTGATGGCGGGCCAGGAAATCGGCCCGCAGACCCGCCGCTACCGGCTCGAGCGCCTGATCGCCCACGGCGGCATGGGCCAGGTGTGGCAGGCGACCGACCTCGCCACCCACGCCGAACTGGGTCACAGCGCCCAGGTCGCGCTCAAGATCCTGCCGCCGCACCTGACCCAGGCCGCGAGCCATGCGAAACTCCTGATCCAGGAGGCCACGCGCGCGCGCCGCCTGGCGCACGAGCACATCGTGCGTGTCTACGAATGGGCCCAGGATCCGGCCACGTCCAGTTACTTCATCATCATGGAGTACCTGGAAGGCGAAGACCTGGACGCCGTGCTGGCGCGGGAGTCGCGCCTGCCTTTGGCCCGCGTGCTGGCGCTGCTCGACCCGGTGGCCGACGCCCTCGACTACGCCTGGGGCAAGCACCGGCTGGTCCACCGCGACATCAAGCCGGGCAATGTGTTCGTCACGCGCAAGGGCGAAGTCAAGCTGCTCGACTTCGGCATCGCCGCGCGCGCCCGCGCCAGCGGCGCCATGTCGCCGCTCGACGCGCCGGCGACGTCCGGCACGGCCGGCTACCGCGCGCCCGAGGCGGCGCTCGAGGGGCGCGTGCCGGAGCCGACGCTCGACGTGTATGCGGTGGCGGTGATGATCCACCAGCTCCTGACCGGCGTGTTGCCCGGCGCGCCGGGCGGACAGGTGCCCGAAACGCTCGGCGCGCGCCAGTGGGACGTGCTGCGCGCCGGCTTCGCCGCCGATCCGGCGCGGCGTCCGGCCACGGTGCACGCGCTGCTGGACGCGATCCGCGCCGCGGCCGGCCCCTCGGCCGAGGAACTTGCCGCGCAGGAGGCGGCGCGCCGCGTCGAAGAAGAGCGGCAAGCGCGCGAACTGGCGGCGCGCCGCAAGGTCGAGGCGCAAGCCGCCGCCGCGGCCCAGGCCCAGCTGGACGAGCAGCGCCGCATCCAGCTGCGCGAACAGCAGCGGCGCGAACGGGCGGCGGCCGAAGAGGCGCGGCTGGCGCGCAAGGAAACACTGCGCCAGCAACTGCTGGCCAAGCGCGACGAAGAAGTGGCGAAGGCGCAGGCGGCCAAGGAGGAAGCCGCGCGCAAGCTGGCCCAGGCCAAGGCCGCGGCGGCCTATATCGCGCAGCAGAAGAAGGCGCGCGCCGCCGAGCAGGATGCGTCCGTGCAGCCCGCGCCGGCTGCGCCGGCGCCGGGGCCCGTGCCGGCGCTGGACCCCGGCGGCATCCTGCGCGACCCGTTCGTCGACGGCAGCGGCGCCGGCCCGGCCATGGTCCTGATCGAGACCGGCCGCTTCGAGATGGGCTCGCCGGAACACGAACGCCGCATCGCGATGGCGGCCGGCTCGCAAAAGAACTGGATCGCGCGCGAGACCCCGCAGCATTGGGTCGGCATCGCGCGCCCGTTCGCCATGGGCCGCTATCCGGTCACGGTCGGCGAGTGGCGCGCCTTCGTGCAGGCCAGCGGCTGGGAACAGCATGGCGAGGTGAATTGGGAATCCCCGGGTTTCCCGCAGACCGATATGCATCCGGTGGTCGGCGTGACCTGGTTCGACGCGCTGCAGTACGTGGCCTGGCTGGGCGAGGCGACGGGCAAGCGCTACCGCCTGCCGAGCGAAGCCGAATGGGAATACGCCTGCCGCGCCGGCAGCAAGACCGCGTTCAACGTCGGCGACACGATCTCGACCCTGCAAGCCAACTTCGACGGCAGCTTCACCTATAACGGCGGCCCGCGCGGCGAGTTCCGGCACGGCACCACGCCGGTGGACCTGTTCGCGCCGAATGCCTGGGGCCTCCACGATATGCACGGCAACGTCTGGGAATGGATGCAGGACGTGGTGCACGACAACTACGAGGGCGCCCCGAGCGACGGCAGCGCCTGGGAACTGGGCGGCGACCAGGTGCGCCGCATCCTGCGCGGCGGCTCCTGGCTGTACAACCCGCGCTACCTGCGCTCGGCGCTGCGCAACGGCTTCTCGGCCGTGCTGTCGAACGATATCGTCGGCTTTCGGGTGGTGCGCGAATTGTAGCTCCGGTGTACAGTCGGGCATTGCCTTCTCGCCCAGGAGTCCGCCATGACCATCGCACACCTCTTCAAATCGCACGACAAGGACCTGGGCGGCGGCTTCACCGTGCGCCGCATCCTGCCGGCCGCGGCCAGGCAGTCGGTCGGCCCCTTCCTGTTCTTCGACCACATGGGGCCGGTCGAGGCCGAACCCGGCGCGCGTCATGACGTGCGCCCGCATCCGCACATCGGCCTGGCTACCGTGACCTATCTGTTCGAGGGCGCGATCATGCACCGCGACAGCCTGGGCACCGAGCAGCGCATCGAGCCGGGCGCGATCAACTGGATGACGGCCGGCAGCGGCATCGTGCATTCCGAGCGCACGCCCGAAGACCTGCTCGGGCGCAAGCGCCGCACGCATGGGCTGCAACTCTGGGCCGCGCTGCCGCGCGAGCACGAGGAAGCGCCGGCCGCGTTCAGCCACACGCCGGCCGACCGGATCCCCGAGGTGCAGCTCGACGGCGCCAGGGTGCGGGTGCTGGTCGGCACGGCGCTGGGCCGGACCTCGCCGGTGCCGACCTTCGCCGACACGCTGTATCTCGACGTGCACCTCGACGCCGGCGCCGCCATCGAGCTCGACCGCCTGCCGGATGAGGCCGCGCTGTACGCGCCGATCGGCGCCATCGAGATCGACGGCGAAGCGGTCGCCGCCAACACGATGGCCATGCTCGAACCGGGCGCGGCGGTGCGGGTGAGTTCGCGCGAGGGCGCGCGCTTCGTCGTGATCGGCGGCGCGCCGCTGGACGGCAAGCGCTTCATCTTCTGGAATTTCGTCTCGTCCAGCCGCGAGCGCATCGAGCAGGCGGCGCACGACTGGGAAGCGGACCGCTTCGTGGCGGTGCCCGGAGAAACGGAACGCATTCCGCTGCCGCCCTTGCCGGCGGCCTGGCGCCACGACTGACTTGCCGCGCGGCTCATTTGGCTCAATCGGGCGCGCACGCGGTGCGGGCAGGCGTAAGCTGGGGTCACCAACGTGGGCTTATTGCATACGGGAGGTGAGCAATGAAGATTCCTGAACATCTGCGGGCGCCGGCGATCGTGTTCGCCCTGCAGGCCGCACTATTGGCCGGCGCCGCGCTGGTCTTCCTGATCCTGATCCCGCCGCACGGCTGAGCGTTCGCCCGAAAGGCGGCGTCAGGCGTCGAGTGCGACGGTGAGCGCGTGATGGTGGCGTTCGCCGCCGCCACGGTGGCCGCCGTGCGCCTCGGGATAAGCCTGCGCCACGAAGCGCGCCGCGATGCCCAGGCCGGCCTGCTGCAGGCGGCCCAGCTGGGCCTGCGGCGCCAGCGGGGTCTCGCGTCCGCTGTCGCGGTCGCGCTGCCAGAAGCCGCCGTCGCGGTGGAACAGCAGCGGCAGCGCGACGGCGCGCGGCATGCTGGACCCCTGCTGGTGCCTGCTTGGAGAAGGCAGGCAGTCCGGCGCCATCAGGTAAAAGCACTCGGCGCGTGCGCCGGCGTCCAGCCGGTGCAGCACCACCGCATGCGCCATCAAGGCCGTCACCTCGAGCGTGACGATGCCCTTGATGCTGGCCGTCAGTTCGATCCGCATGCCGAGCCGCAGCTGCACCGGCATGTGCTTGCCGGGCCAGACGCCGTCCAGCAGCAGGCCGTAGCGCGACACGTCCTCGATCTCGAAACCATTGCGGCTGCGGCGGATGACGGCGTGCCGTCCCGACAGGCGGCGCGTCAGGCCGCCAGGGTCGGCGCCGGTGTCGCCGTGGTGGGCCAGCAGCAGGTCGGCCTCGGGCGCGATGCTCTCGAAGCGGCCCAGTACGCACTCGTCGAGCGCGAACAGGCGCACGTGGCGCTGGGTGGCCGAGTCGGCCTCGGCGTGCACCAGGCAGGCCTTGGCGCCGGGGCAGGGATGCAGCGCCGCCTCGACCGGCATGTCGATCTCGATCAGGTCTTCGTCCCAGGCGATGGTCGACATGCCGAGGTCGATCTTGCCGCTGCCGCCGTCCAAGTCGAGCTGGGCGATCGAGGCGTTACGCGCGCTGACGTCGATGTCGATGCGTCCGCCGCCCGGCGCATGCACGCGGGCGATGCCGGCGTCGTCGGCCGTCACGCGCACGTTCTTGTGGGTGGCGAGGAAGGTCTGGTGGATCTCGCCCAGGCTCGCGTCCTGGCGCGGCACGAGGATGACGGGCGAGCAGGTCCAGGTGCGGTTCGACTCCGGCGCCTGGCGATGATGGCTGTGCAGCTCGATTTCGATGCGGTACTGGCCGTGTTCCAGGCCGCGCGAGGAAAACTCGAGGAACAACGGGCGCCAGTCGCCGCGCGAGGTGCGCTGGAAGGCATAGCTTTCGCCGCCGTGCAGGCGCAGGGCCGAGCGCACCAGCATGCGCACTTCGGGCGCGCAATCCATCGGCATGCCGCGCAGCTCGAGGCGGATCGCCTGGCGCCCGCCGGCGGCGCGCGGGTCGAAACCGCTGATGTGCAGCTGCGGGCGTTGCAGATTGGCCCGGGGCGGCGTTGGCGGCGGCCCGATGTCGGTCGGGCGCCGGCTGCGCAGGGCGGTGATGGCGTCGAAACTCGACGGCAGGCCGATTGCTGGCGCAGCGGCCAGTGGCGCTGGCTGCGGGTCGACCTCGGGCTGCGCATGCCCGTGCGCGCACATGGCGTCGCCGGGCAGGACCCAGACGGTGCAGTGCGGATGCTCGGGATTGCGGCAGCGGTTCATGTCAGGGCGACAAGTTAAATAATGGTCGAAATCAATATTGCAAGCTTACGCTGTTTTTGAACCGTACGGCGCACCAAGTTCGTTGATTAACAACATTATTTTCTTAAAGCATGAGATCAGTTGGTGGCGTTGGTGGGGGCTTCCACCGGCAATACGGTTTCGTCCGCATGGCGGGCCAGCGGTCGCACGACCAGGGCGGTCAGATTGTCGGGCTGCAGGCCGGCAGGTGGATCGTTTTCCAACATGGCGAACAGGCGCTCGACCAGGGTGACCGCATCCGCGTCGCCCTGCATCAGCTTGGCCCAGCCGGCCACGAAACCGTCCGGCTGGGCGCACGACCAGAACCCATCGGTGGCCAGCAGGTAAGCCGCGCCGGGCCGCAGGGGCAGCGCGCGGCGGTCGGCCAGGTGGGCGAGCCAGCAAGGCAAAATGTCCTGGGTCAGGGCGAACAGCGGATCGGACAGGCGGGTCGGGTCGGCGAAGGCATTGCCGAGGATGACCGCCTGGGCGATCTGCGGCGCATGGCGCCCGTGCACCTGGCGCCACCAGTCGGCTTCGTCGAGGCGCCCGGCAAGGGCGGCCACGGTGGCCGGCACGTGGTCGACGGTGAGGGGCGTGGCGTGCGCCGCGTCGAGTTCGTACAGGCGCGAGTCGCCCACGTGGTACAGCAGCGGCGCGCCATTGGCCCGCAGTTCGAGCAGGGTCAGCGTGGTGCCGGGCCGTCCGGCGCCGCTGGCGTCCTGGGCGAAGCGCGCCTGCAGGCTGGCGTGGATGGCGTCCAGGCGCTCGCTCAGTTCTGCCGGCGTGGCGCAGGCCGGCATCGCCAGCAAGGCCGCCGCCAGCGCCTCGGCCGCCTCGCGGCCATGGCCGTGCCCGCCCATGCCGTCCAG
The DNA here is from genome assembly GCF_001866515.1 of Massilia timonae. NCBI lineage: Bacteria > Pseudomonadati > Pseudomonadota > Betaproteobacteria > Burkholderiales > Oxalobacteraceae > Massilia > Massilia timonae. The sequence continues at coordinate 5,223,107 of NZ_JRYB01000001.1, read as the reverse complement.
CACCGCCAGCCGGCCGTGCCCGGCCGGCCAGCCGTCCACGGTGAGGCAACAGGGCTGCTGGTCCTGCAGGCGGCAGGCGCGGCCGTCGAAATCGATGACGACGAAATTGTCCTGGTTCTCGGCGCGGGTGGACGGGCCGCAACCGACACGGCTCGCGACCGCGACGTCGAAGCAGGGAGCGAAACGGAAATCGGCGAGCGTGACTGGCATTGGCAGAATGATCAGGATAATACCGCCACTTTACACGCTCGCGGGACGGATGAAAGCCACGATCAGATCGGATGTTTCCTGCCGCCCGTCAGCAAGACCAGGGCGTTGATGACCACGCAGGCGCCGGCGGCGGCGAACGCGGCGCGCACGCCCCAGGCGTCGGCGACCAGTCCCCACACCACGCTGCCGGCCGCATAGCCGCCGGACATCACGAACAGGTAGATCGACAGGGTGCGCGCGCGCACCTCGGGCGGGAAGGACAGCTGGGCCGCCGCGTTCAGGGTCGAGACAGTGGCGGACCACGCCATGCCGCCGCACACGATCAGGGGCGCCAGCAGGGCCAGCGAGCGGGTATGCGGCATGGCCAGCAGCATGGCGCCGTAGACCAGCAGCGCGCCGGCCAGCAGCCCGGTGCGGTCGACCCGGGCCCGCACCTGCGGCAGGAAGAAGGCCGCGGCCACCGCGCCGCCGCCCAGGCAGCCCATCAGGGTGCCGTACACGCCGGCGCGCATGTGCAGCACGTCGCGCACGAACACCGGCAGCAGGCTGGCGAAGGCGATGGTGGCGAAGAATACCGAACACACATTGCGCAGGATGCGGCGATAGCGCGGGCAGCCGAAGGCGGTGGCAAAGCCCAGGCGCAGGCGCGCGCCGAAGCCTTCGCGCGCGCGCGGCTGCGGTTCGCCCTCGCGCCACCAGTGCCAATAGACCGCCAGCAGGCCGATGAAGGACACCGCGTTGGCCAGGAACAGGGCGCCCGGCCCGATCCAGCCGAACAGCAGGCCGCCCAGCGCCGGGCCGAGGATGGCGGACAGGTTGTACGACAGGTTGTTGAGCGTGGCGGCGGCTTCGACCTCGTCGGGCTCGACCAGGCCGGACAGCGCCGCCTGCCAGGCCGGCCAGATGAAGGCGGTGCCGATGCCGAGGCAAAAGGTGATCGCGAGCACGGGTCCGCTGGATACCTTGCCGCTCCAGACCAGCACGGCCATCGCGCCGGCGCACAAGGCATTGAACAGGTTGCAGAAAAACAGGAACTTGGGCCGGTGCACGGCGTCGGCCAGCACCCCGGCAAGCAGGGCGAACAGGAACACCGGCACATAGGTGGCGGTCTGCACCAGCGAAGTGATCGAGGCCGACTGCGACAGCGAGGCCACCAGCCAGGCCGCGGCGAAGGTCTGGACCCAGGTGCCGAGGTTCGACACCAGGTTGGCGAGCCAGATGCGGCGGTAGCGGGCGTGGCGCAGCGGCTGCGTCAGGGGCACCTTGCGGCGTCTGGGAACCGTGCCGGCGGCAGGGGAAAATAAGGCGAAGAAGCTGGCTTTCGGCATGGTCGAACCATGGTAGGACGGAGCCGGCTCGCTCGTCAATGAAATTGCATTATGGAAAATCAACGCTGTGGTATGTTTACGCTCCACGCAACACTGTCAATACATGCCATGGACATCAGGCCGCTGGTCGACACCGATATTCCGCTGCTCGTTCCCGCCATCGCCGCCCAGCTGCGCGAGCTGGCGCTGGAATTCATCGTGCACGAATCGACGCGCGAGGGCGCCGCCACCTTCCTGGCCGAGAACGACCAGATGGGCGTGCGTAAATTCCTGGCGCTGGGGCATGTCTACCACGTGGCGCTGGACGATGGGCAGCTCGCCGGCTTCATCGCGATCCGCGACAACAGCCATTTGTTCCACCTGTTCGTCGGCAAGCGCTGGCAGGGACGGGGCCTGGCGCGCAAGCTGTGGAACGTGGCGCGGGCGGCGGCCATCGCGCGTGGCGGCGACGGCAACTTCACCGTCAACTCGTCGAATCATGCGGTGCCGGCATACGAGGCGTTCGGCTTCGTGCGGGTGGCGCCGACCCAGTGCGTCAAGGGTTTGTATTTCAATCCGATGCGGCTGGGGTGGGCGGACGACGGCCACGGTTGAGCGCTGGTCAGCGGTGTGCCCGCGACGCCAGGGCATGATGTACAGTGGCGGTCCGGGCCTGTGGCCCGGCCCGCCAGCGGCAATCGTCGACCGCCGGCCGGGCTTCAATACGCTATTTCATGACCATCGAGTTGATACTGGCCGCGGCCAGGAGTTTTCTGTTCGTCCTGGTGACGATGCTGCCGATCCTGAATCCGGCCGCCACCGCACCGATCTTCCTGAGCATGACCGAAGGCGCGTCGCCCGCCACCCGCGCGCTGCTGGCGCGCCGCATCGCGCGCAATATGTTCTGGCTGATGACGGGATCGATGTTGGTCGGCTCGTATGTGCTCGACTTCTTCGGCATCTCGTTGCCCATCGTGCGCGTCGGCGGTGGCCTGATCCTCGCCTCGGTGGCCTGGCGCCTGCTGGGAGCCACGCCTTCCACGCTGGACAGCCGGACCGCGCTGGCCGAGGCCTATACGCAAGACCATGCCTACCGCCAGGCCTTCTATCCGTTGACGTTTCCGATCAGCTGCGGCCCGGCATCGATCGCGGTGGCGATCACGGTGGGCGTCGCGCTGCACGACGCGCAGATCGTGTTCTCGCTGGCGCGCATGGGCGGCGCCTTGATGGCGCTGGCGGTCATCGGCGTGCTGCTGTATCTCGCGTTCCGCTATGGCGAACACCTGCTGCGGCTGATCGGCGAAGCCGGCACCGCGGTGTTCCTGCGCCTGACCGCGTTCATCCTGCTGTGCCTTGGCGTGCAGATCGTCTGGGACGGCCTGCGCGAGCTGCTGCTCGAGGTGATGTCGGTGCCGATGCACATGGCGGCGGTCGGGGCGATCGCCGGCGCTGGATAGAATTGGTGAGCATGCGTCCCGGCTGGCTCGCTATACTGCTGGCCTATGTCCAGTATCTTTCCAGCGTACGCGCCGACGACCGGCACGCGCAATGATCGCCTCGCCGGCATCGGCGTCACCCTGGCGGTCCACCTGGTCCTGATCCTGGCCTGGCAGATGGCCGGCAAGTTGCCTTTGACGGCGCAGGAGGGGAGTGACGAGGCGATGCAGTGGCTGATGCTACCCACGCTGCCCACGCTGCCCACGCTGCCCACGCTGCCCACGCTGCCGCCGCGCGCCGAGCCGGCTGCGCCAGAACCGGTGAAGGAAGTGCTGCCTGCGCCCGCAGCCGCTCCGTCGCGGCCAGGTCGGAGCATTCCCGCCCCGGTGTCGCCGGCGGCGCCGGTGGAGGAGGCGCCATCGGCAGCGCCGGCGCCGACGGCGGCGGACGAGCAGCCCGCCGCGCCGCCAGGCGCCGCGGAGATCCTGGCCAATGCGCGGCGCAGCGTCGGCGAGATCGACCGCGCCCTGCGCAAGGAAAACAAGCCCCTGATCGTCCTGCCGCCGGATAGCCCGCAGATCCGCATGCGCGAAGGCATGGAACACGCGCGCGCGATGGCGCCGCCGCGGCTGTGGGAAGCGCCCAAGGTCGAGGAACTGGTGAACAACACCGGCGACGGCGCGCGCCGCACCCGGGTGATCACCGGCAGGCGCACCTATTGCATCACCAACCGGGCGCCGACCACCAATGTGGAGATGATCGAGATGCACGGCCGCCAACGCTTCACCAACTGCCCCAGCGACGAAGAGCCGCCCAAGCAGCAGGTCTGGCGCACCGCGCGCGACTGATCAAGAACCGGTGACACGGCCCTCGTCGGCTCGCCGCAGCCACAGGCTGCTGGCCCAGCCCTCGACCGCCTCGCCGTCGACCGTCGCCCGCACCTGCCACCAGTCGCCCTCGCGGCGGCCGGTCGCTTCCACCCGCGCGCCCGCCGGCACCACCAGCAGCCGTTCGGCGCCGATCCCGCCCGCCACGCGCAGGTTGAGCGCGTCGTGCACGCGGTAGCGCGCGCCGGCGACCGGCACGTCGATCCCTGCCGCCTCCCGCGCCTGCGCCGACTGCACGGGCTGCGGGGCCAGTGCGGGCGTCCCGAACATGGCCAGCAACAGCGTCCCGCCGGCCGCGGTGCCGACGCCCAGCACGCCGAGCGCGCGCGCGTTCGGCCGCCGCCACCAGGCGCGCGGGGTCAGCCAGGCGCACAGGCACAGGGTCAGCGCCAACGCCAGCGCGTAGGCGGCCGCCTGAGTCAGGATGACCATCGCGGTCCTCAGGCGTCGAAGCGCAGCACGTAGTGTCCGGCCACCAGGTGATGGCCGGGCGGGATCAGATAAGGCTGCTCCTGGGTCGCCGTCTCGATCTGGGCCACCAGCGCCAGCTGCTCGTCCAGGTGGTACAGCGCCTGGGTGGGCGACAGGCGCGCGATGCGCAGGCCGTCGCTGGAAGCTTCCCAGCTGAAGGCGTTGCGCGACAGGCCGAGGCGGTCGGCGCTGGCGGCCGGGGCGCCGTCGCCCTGGCGCACGAATTGGGGCGTGTCGAGCACGCGCAGCGCGCCCAGCGACGGCATGCCGCGCCCGAAGGTCAGGCGCGTGCCCGACGCCGCCGGCTGCGACGGACCGTCCGGCAGCGCCAGCAGCGCGCTGTAGCGCTCGGCCAGTTGCTGCTCGACCGCCAGCAGGCGGATGCTGGCGTTGTCGAGAGGCGCGAATTGCGACGGCACGGCGATGCGCTGGCGGCCAGCCGGGGTGATCGCGTGCAGCTCGTCGGCGTCGTCGACCGCGAAGCGGATGACGCTGTCCTTGCCCGGCGCGCTGGGCAGCAACCGGGCGTTAAGGCCGACCTCGAGCGCCTGGGCGCCGGTCTCGCGGTAGCGGCTCAGGCGCGGCAGGGCCAGCGCGGCCAGCGTGATGCGGTGGCGCGCCACCGGCGCGTAGGTGGCGTCGAGCTCGGTCGGCGGCGCCGGCCTGGTCGCCGGGCTCGATGCGGCCAGCGGCATCGCGGTCAGGTCCGCCGGCGGCGGCGTGGCGCTGCGCGACTTCCACACCGCGGGGCTGCGCTGCGGCGGCGCGCTCGGCATGACGGGCGCGGCGCTGGCGGCCGGCGCAGGCTGCGCACGGGCGGCGGCGCCCGCGCCGGCGCGGCTGATCTTCAACAGCAGGCGCTGGGCGCTGGCGCCCTTGCCGCGCAGGACGTAGTAGCCGTTGGCGGCGTCGAAGTGGCATTCGAAACTGTCCTTCGGACGCACCTGCAGTTCGAGCGGGGCGCCCGGGCCGTCGTTCACCAGCAGCAGGCCGGCGTCAAGACCGAATGGCCAGCCGGGCACAGCGAAGGTGGCGTTGGCGGCGTCCAGGCCGACCAGGGTCAGGCGCTGGTTCGGATAGATGGCGCACACCGGCTGCCAGATCGCGCTGTCGCGCGAGGCGGTCACGGTGTACTGGACCTGTTCTCCCGGCGCCGGCAGGTAGACCGCGTGGCCGAACTTGACCTGCACCTCGCCGGGATCGAGGTCGTCGCTGCCCAGCACGTGGTAGCGCACTTCGTCGCCGCCGAGCAGGTCGCCGAAATCCTTCTGGTGCAGGGCGGCCAGCGATTGCGCCAGGTCGCGCACGCGCGCGCCGCGGGTCAGGTGGCGGTCGTCGTCGACCTCGTCCTGCGGCAGCACCAGGGTCACGTGCGAGAAGCAGCGGGTGGCCGCGCGGCCGCGCTGCTCGCGCGGCGAGCGCTCGAGCAGGTCGCGCAGCAGCGGACGGCGCGAGAACAGCGCCAGGCCAGGCGCCTGCCACAGGGCCTCGGCGTTGAACACATCCTGGACCTTGCCTAGGACTTCGTGTTGGACATAGACCGGCATGATTGACTCTCCTCGTTGAATTGGGTGCTCGCCATGCCGAACGCTAGCAGGGGGCAGATGAAAAACAGCAGGTGCGAGCCGCCCGCCGACAGGAAGCTCATGGGCTGGCCCATGATCGGGAACATGGCGAGGTTGGTGCCCCACGACAGCAGCAGGTGGCCGGCGATGAAGGCCGCGCCGCCGCACAGGGCGAAGCACTGGAAGCGGCCGATCCAGGCGCGCCGGAAGTCCTTGGCCTCGTTCGAGCAACGCCAGGCGCCGGCGGCGGCGCGCAGCAGCGCCGCCAGGAACAGCGCCTGCAGGCTCCACAAGGCCAGGCCCGCCGCCAGGCCGTGGCGGTGCAGCAGGAACGACGGGGCGAAGTCGTCCTGGATGGCGGGAATGGCCAGCGCCTCGCCGGCCGCGCCGCCCAGCCCCGCCAGGCCGAGCAGCCCGTCGGCGCCCAGCCAGCCGCCCTGGACGATCGCGCGGCTGCCTTGCAGCATCTGCTGGCCGGTGTGCGGGTGGATGGTCGGCTCGCTCCAGACCTGGAAGCGCTCCGGATAGAAGCCGAAGGCGCCGAGCAGCTCGCCGCCGGCGCGCATCGTCACGCCGCCCGCCGCCAGCAGGCTGGCGGCCACGAGGATCGAGGCCAGCGCGGCGCGCCGTCCGTGGCTGGCGCACCAGGCCAGCAGCATGGCGCCGCTCCATACCAACAGCAGCACCAGCGGAGAATAATCGTCGACGCGCACCAGGGCCGCCGCCAGCAGGAACATGAACAGCAGCACCGGCGCCGCCATGCGCAGCCAGAAGCGCCAGTCGCGCCGGCCATGGGGCGCGCCGCCCGCGGCCAGCGCCAGGCAGTGCGCGCTCAGCGCGGCCAGGGCGAACTTGGCGAATTCGAAGGGCTGGATGTCGAACACGCCGGTCTCGCTGCCGAAGCACACCTGCAGCAGCAGGCCGCCCAGCGCGAGCGCGGCGAACGCCAGCAGCACGCGCTCGGTGACCGGGCGCGACACGGCGCCGCGCGCGAAACAGGACAGCAGCAGCAGGGCGCCCGGCAGGCCAAGGCCCAGCAGCGCGGTGGTGTTCTGGAAGTGGCGCAGCCAGGCGGTGTCGGCGGCCCCCAGGCCCATCTCGAGCTGCACCAGCAGGCCGGCGCCGAGCAGCAGCACGGCGCTGGAGGCCAGCAGCGAGGCGCGGCGTGGATACAGCAGGGTGAGCCAGAGCGTGGCCCAGGCCAGCAGCAGGGAGATGGCGGCGCCGGGGGCGCCGACGGTGCGCTGGGTGACCAGGAGCAGCATGGCGCCGGAGGCCAGCAGGCTGGCTGCGAGCGGGCGTGCGAGATCGGAACGCATGCTGCGCTGGCGCAGGGAGGGCGCGATGCACGCAAGGCCCATCAGCAGGACGAGGCCGGCGGCGGCCCAGGCCAGCGGCGGCGGGGCGGGCAGGGCGAGATGGTCGCGCCGTTCCCAGCGCCAGGTCACCGCGGCCGGCAACTGGCTGGAGGGGGCGGCCGATAATGCGACCTGGCGCGACGGCGCCAGGCGCAGGGTGGCGCCATCGTGCTCGAGCGCGAACAAGGTGCGGCCGACGGCGAAGGCATCCACGTCCGCCAGCGGCAGCTCGCGCTGGGCGGCATCGATCCAGCCGGCGCCGCTGGACACCAGCACCGGCTGGGCGCCGCGCGCCGACAGCGCGATGCGGCCGTCTTCCTGGCGCAGCAGCACGGCGTCGCCCGGTTCGATCGCGGCGGCGGCGATGCGGTTGCCGCAGTAGAGCAGGCCGCCGAGGCTCAATGGGCGGGCCAGGCTCGCGCCTTGCGGCAGCCAGCGGTTCCAGGCTGCCACCGCGCGCGCCGACAGGCCGGTGTCGGGACAGGCGGGCTGCGGCCGGCCGTCGCGCCGCACGGCGGCGCCGTCGTAGTCCCAGGACTGTTCGCCGTCGTGCAGGGTGACGCGTCCGGCTTGCGCCGCGACCACCTGCAATCGCAGCGCGCCGGCCTGGATGCGCTGGCCGACCACGAGCGGCAGGTCGCTGCTGCGCTCGCGCGCATCGCCACGGCGCAGCACGACCGCTTGCCGCGGTTCGGCGTTGCGCAGCAGCCAGGCGCCGTCATGGTCGCGCCGCAGCACCAGCTGGCGCGCGGCGGCGCGCGGCGCGCCCAGTTCCTGGCGGCCCAGCATGACCGATTCGCCCGGCGCGAGGGTCACCGCGATCGCGGATGGGGCCCAGGCGGCCGGTGCCTTGACCAGGGCCAGCAACTGCACGGCGCATAGCAGCGCGAGCAGGGTCCAGGCCACGCCGGCGCCGAGGAACGGGCGCTGTGTGCCGGACTTCATGCCGCGCTCCGCAGCGATTCGGCATGCAGGGCGGAGACGGCGTCCGCCAGGGCGCGGCTGATGTCCAGCGCGTGGCGCGGACGGTCGGCGGGACGCTCGGCCACCAGCGCGCGCAGCAGCGCGAGGCCGGGCGCGGCGGCCGGGCCCAGGCGGCTGGCGAACAGCGCCGCTTCGTCCGGTTGCAGCACGGCCGGTCGTCGCTGGCGTTCGGCCAGCAGGCTGGCCGCCGCGTCGCGCCCGTGCGCCTGCCAGGCCTGGCCGCAGGCGCTGCTGTAGCGCAGCAGGCGGCCACCGACCAGGTAGTAGAGCAGGGCGCCGAGGGCGAAATAATCGGTGCGCGCCTCGGTGGCGTAGCCGTCGGCGTCGGGGAAGAACTGTTCCGGGGCTTGCCAGTTGGCGGTGCCGGCGTAGGTGTGGGCGCGCAGGTCGTCGAGGCGGCGGTTGGTGCCGAAATCGGCCAGCTTGACCGAATCGCTTGCCGCGTCGAGCAACAGGTTGCCGGGCTTGAGGTCGAGGTAGCGCCAGCCGCTGGCGTGGACCTTGGCCAGCGCCTGGTTGACCTGGCCGATCCAGGCCAGGGCGCGGGCCGGGGCGATCGTGCGGCCGAGCGCCATTTCGCGGGTCAGGTGGCCGGCCAGGTCGCCGTCGAGCAGCTCGAGCGCCATCGCCGGCATGCCGGCGTGCTCGCCGCTGTCGAGCAGGCGCACGATGTGACGGCCGTCCCACGGCGCCAGGCCGCGCAGGAAGGCGATCTCGGTGCTGGCGCTGGCCAGCCAGCGCGCGCGCAGGCTCGAGGGCGCGCGCGCCATCTGTTCCAGGTTGACCAGCTTGAGGGCCACGGAGCCGTTGGCGTGCAGGCTGTCGGCGCGCCACACGACGCCATAGGCCGAGCCGGCCAGCGCCTCGCGCAAGCGGTACTGGCCGCCGGCCAGCGAAATGACGGTGCCTGCTTCGTACATGGTGTCCCCCGAACCTGGCGCATGGCGCCGATGCGTGGGACTAGCGGAGGGGAGACGAAAAAAAGCCGCGCGGTGCGCGGCTCATTGGATCGGCGTGGATCAGCGGCCGTGGCCGTGGTGGTGACCGCGACGGTCGTCGCGATCCCAGCGGTCATGGCGATCGTGGCGGTCATGCCGGTCCCAACCGCGGCCGCGGTGTTCGACGTAGACCGGGCGCGGTTGCACGTACACCGGACGCGGCTGGACGTAGACCGGGCGCGATTCCACGTACACCGGGCGTGGTTGCACGTAGACCGGGCGCGGCTGCACGTACACCGGTTGCGACTGGTAGTAGCCGTTGTTATAGCCATTGTGGTGGCCATAATGACGGCGATCGTCGCGGGTGTTGATGGAGTTGCCCACCGCCGCGCCGATCACGCCGCCGGCGACCGCGCCGCCGGTGCCGCCGACCGTGTGGCCGACGACGGCGCCGAGCACCGCGCCAACGGCCGTGTTCGTACCACGATCACCGGCCATTGCCGCCGGCGATACCGCGACAGCGGCCAGCAGCACAGCACCAAGGGTTGTCGATTTCAACATGGTTTTTCCTCGTACCCTGGCGGAGATCGGGATGATGACTGCGACACCGGGTATGGACGTACTATATTCCCGGCGCACGATTGTGCCATTCGTTAATACAGTTTTTTACAACTGCATCTCAGCCGGTAACATTCTGCCTTGCAAGCAGCGTCTGGCGCCCCATCTAGGCACGACCACCCTCATTCAATCCCGCCATGCGCCCCAGCCGAAGCTTCGTCGTCGTCCTCTCCCTGCTGGTATTGTTGCTGGTCTATATCGGCATGCGCCTGCTGCCCGACCTCGGGCTGACGCTGTCCGGCAATGCCTTCGCCATCCTCCTGCTGGGCCTGGTCGGCGCGCTGGTGCCGGTCGGCCTGATGTCGTCCTCGCTGCGCCGGCGGCGCTGGTCGAACCTGGTCGCCTGGCTCGGCCTGCTGTCGATGGGCCTGTTCTCGTCGCTGCTGGTCGCCACCCTGCTGCGCGACCTGGTATTGCTGGCGCTGCTGCCCTTCGGCGCGCTGACGCCGGCGATTACCCACGGCAGCGCGCTGGCCGTGCCGCTGGTGGCGTTGGCCGTGACCGTGGTCGGCTACGTCAATGCGCGGCGGGTGGCGCGGGTGGTGAAGGTCGACGTGCCGATCCGGGACTTGCCGGCCGAACTGCACGGCTATGCCATCGCCCAGATCTCGGACATCCACGTTGGCCCGACGATCAAGCGGCCCTACCTGAACGCCATCGTCAACAAGGTCAACAAGCTCGGCGCCGACGCCATCGCCGTCACCGGCGATCTGGTCGATGGCAGCGTGCAGCGCCTGGCCATGCATACCGAACCGCTGGCGCGCTTGCAGGCGAGCGACGGCGTGTTCTTCGTCACCGGCAACCACGAATATTATTCCGGCGCGCTGGAGTGGATCGCCGAGGTGCGGCGCCTGGGCCTGACGGTGCTCATGAACGAACACGTGGTGCGGCGGCGCGGCGGCGCGGCGCTGATGATCGCCGGCGTGGCCGACTATACCGCCCACCATTTCCACCCCGAGCACAAGAGCGATCCACAGCGCGCCGTCCACGGCGCGCCGCCCGGGGTCGGCGTGAAGGTGTTGCTGGCGCACCAGCCGCGCAGCGCGCCGGAGGCCGCCGCGGCCGGCTTCGACCTCCAATTGTCGGGCCATACCCACGGCGGCCAGTTCTTTCCGTGGAACCTGTTCGTGCCGCTGCAGCAGCCTTTTGTTGCCGGACTCAACCGCGTGCGCGATATGTGGGTGTACACCAGCCGCGGCACCGGCTACTGGGGGCCGCCGAAGCGCTTCGGCGCGCCATCCGAGATCACGCTGGTGCGCCTGGTGCCGGCCTGAGCGCGGCGCGGCGCCCGTATTGCTTGCTTGTACGTACGGCAAAAAACAGGGGCGGAAAGTTGCCGAATGCGCTATCGTTTGAATCCTTTCGAACTAGCAAGGGTTTCCCCGCATGAAACGCAGCTTCCGTCTCCACCACCTTCCCGCCATGGGCGTCATCGCCGCCGCACTGCTGGGCGGCCCGGCCCTGGCCGCCAGCCCCGGCAACGATCCCGCCGCCCTCGCCAAGATCCGCGACACGGCGATGAGCAGCGACTACGCCTGGCAACGCACCGAAGACATGACCGACCTGATCGGTCCGCGCCTGTCCGGTTCGCCCGGCGCGGCGGCGGCGGTGACCCAGGTGGCGGAAGCGATGCGCAAGCTCGGCGCCAAGGTGACCTTGCAGCCAGTGAAGGTGCCGCACTGGGTGCGCGGCATCGAGACGGGCGAACTGGTCGAGTACACGGGGCGTCCGCAGGGCGTGACCCAGCGCGTGGTGCTGGCCGCACTGGGCGGTTCCGGCGCGACCCCGGCCGAGGGCCTAGTGGCGCCGGTGCTGGTGCTCAAGAGTTTCGATGAACTCAAGAGCCGCGCCGCCGAAGTGAAGGGCAAGATCGTCCTGTTCGACGTGGCCTTCGACCAGCACATGGCCGATCGCGGCCTGGCCGGCCACGCCTATGGCCAGGGTTCGGCCTATCGCCGCAACGGCCCGCGCATGGCGGCCGAGCTCGGCGCTGTCGGCGCGCTGGTGCGGTCGGTCGGCGGCGCCGCCTATCGCCTGCCGCATACGGGTTCGTCGGGCCTGCTCGAGAACGCGCGCATCCCGGCCGCCGCCGTGACGGCGGAAGACGCGATGCTGATGGCGCGCCTGGCCAAGCGCGGCCCGCTGAGCATGAAGCTGGTGCTGACCCCGCAGAACCTGCCGGACGCCGACAGCTTCAACGTGATCGCCGACTTGCCGGGTACCGAGAAACCGGACGAGATCGTGATCGTCTCGGGCCACCTCGATTCCTGGGACCTGTCGCCGGGCGCGCACGACGATGCCGCGGCCGTCGCCAGCGCGATGGCCGTGTTCGACGTGCTCAAGAAGCTCGACTACCGTCCGCGCCGCACCATCCGCTTCGTCGCCTGGATGAACGAAGAGAACGGCCAGCGCGGGGCGAGCACCTACCTCGCCGCCGAACAGGCGAACGCGGGCAAGCACTTCGGCGCGATCGAGAGCGACAACGGCGTCGGCCGCCCCTTCGGCCTGCGCGCCAGCGTGATGCCGCAGTCGGTCAAGCTGTTCGCGCCGCTGCAAGCGGCGTTGCAGCCGATCGGCGCCAATGTGTTCCAGCGCCAGGACGTGCTGGCCACCGGCGACTTGGCCGGTCTGGAACGCGCGGGCGTGCCGAGCTTCGCGCCGGTCGTCGACACCTCGAGCTATTTCGACTATCACCACACGCCGGCCGACACCCTGGACAAGGTCGATCCCGACATCCTGCGCCGTCACGTGGCGCTGATGACCGCCACCGCCTGGTACCTGGCAAACATGGAGCAGGACATCGGCCGCTCCAGCGTGCCGAAGCCCTGACCCCGTGTGCCCGCGCTGCCGGCTCAGGCCGCTGTGCTGATGCGGCGTATCGCGCGCGCATGGCCGCGGTAGGGCCGGCCATAGATGGTCTGGATGCCGCTGGCGAAATTCTGGCCCCAGACCAGCTGCGCGCGGGTGGCGTGCGGCTCGCTCGACCAGTACCAGTTGCGCTCGAACGATTCGCGCAGGTTCGCGAACAGCAGCGCCAGTTCGCGCCGCGTCGGCAGCGCCCCCCCGTGGCCGCTGGCCCAGTCCACGGCCGTGGGCCAGCTGACGTCGGAGGAGTCGCCTGGCAGCAGGACCAGGTGGTAGTCGGGTTCTTCCTTGCCCAAGATCAGACCGGCATATTCCTCTCCGTCTTGCAGCATGCCCCGGATTTGCATGTATTCGCCCATTGAAATCTCCTCGCGTTAAGTAGCCGTGGGATAAGACTGCTGAGCGCGACTTTTGGTTTCGTGCCGGGTTCGATCTAGATCATGGGAGTGTTTAATTTCTAAGAGGATGAGTCTCGTGGGGATTTGATATCACGTGGAAAAATTTCTTGGAGGGACTTGAACTAAGGAAGTTAGTGTCACTCAAAAGGGCACATTGTTTAATTGAGGTAAGGAACTTCCTGATGAAAAAACCTGTGACCTTCGCTTCGTCATTCCGTGTCAAAGCCGCGCTGTGCTGCAGCGTCGCCGTCCTGCTCACCGCCTGCGGCGGTACGACCGATGAGTTCGCCAATCAGCAGTTGCTGGCTGCCACCGTGATCACTGACACCACGGAGGCATCGAGCGCCAGGACCACGGGCGCGATCGACGCCGGCCCGGCAACGCCGGAGCCCATCGCGCAGGATACGGCCATGCCTGGCGCCGCCACACCGGCGGCCGACAGCGCAGCGCCGGCCATCCCGGAACCGGCGCCGGCGTCGATGGACAATGGCGTTGCCAATGCCGCGCCGGCCGCTCAGGCTGCCGAAGGCAACGCCCCGGCATCGAACGAGTTCAATCTCAACGGTTACCAGGAGGCTGCGTCCTCACCCGATCCTGCAATGCAGGGCACGCCGGCGGTAGCCGGCGCCGACGGCCAGCAAGCCACGCAGCAACCGGCAGCTTAAAACCACTTCACATTCCCTTGCGCCTGCGACAGCAGGCGCAGCCGAGACATCCGCGCTCATCAGCAATCTTCCTCCGGCCCGTCGCGGCCCACCTCCCGAGCTGGCGCATCGCTGGTGTATCTGATGCCCGCCGCGCCGCGCATCTCTCCGGCTTCGCTCACACCCGCAACGCTGTGCTTGCCGTGTTCGGTAGGAAACTGCTGAGTATTCCATTTTTATAGATACATTGCCTCGGAAAAATTAGTGTCCACAGAAAAAATTTCTCAAAAAAAGTTGAACTTAGGAAGTTTCCTGCGCTCAAAGGGTTACATTGTTTAATTAGGGTAAGACACATTCATGACCTTCGCTACCTTCGCTTCGATCCGCACCAACGTCACCCACGCCGCTGCCGCCGTCGCCTTGCTGGCAGCCGCCATGTCGGCCAACGCCGCCACCATCCCGACTACCCCGAACAACTTCTACGTCTCGCCCACCGGCTCGGACACCGCGGCCGGCACCAAGGCCGCGCCGTTCAAGACCCTGGCGCGCGCCGCCAAGGCCGCGACCAAGGCCGGCACCACCGTGTTCGTGGCGCCGGGCACCTATGCCGGCGGCATCCGCACCACCGCCAGCGGCACCGCAAGCAGCCGTATCTACTGGGTGTCGACCACGAAGTGGGGCGCCAAGATCGTGCCGCCGGCTAACTCGACCAACAAGACCGCCTGGGACAACCGCGGCAACTACGTCAGCATCATCGGTTTCGACGTCGACGGCAGCAAGATCGGCAGCGGCACCAAATGGGTGCTCGGCATCTACACCGGCGGTTCGTACAACGTCATCGAGGGCAACCGCGTGCACCACATGGCGACGACCATTCCGTGCAATAGCGCCGGCGGCTCGGCGATCGGGGTGGACAGCTACTACAAGGGCGTCAAGGGCGACGTGATCGGCAACGTCGTGCACGATATCGGCCCGGCCGGCTGCACCTACGTCCAGGGCATCTATCACAGCACCTCGGGCACGATCAAGAACAACGTCGTCTACCGCGTCGGCTCGGCTGCGATCCACCTGTGGCACGATGCGACCGACGTCCAGATCGTCAACAACACGGTGAGCTCGTCGGTGTTCGGCATCATCGTCGGTGGTGGCGACTTCTACTTCACGAAGGCGGGCGCCAACAATGTCCATGTGCACAACAACATCGTGTACGACAACAAATACGGCATCTCGGAGCAGGGCACCACCGGCAAGGGCAACACGTATAAAAACAACCTGGTCACCAAGAACACGACCTATAACTTCCAGCTGCGTAACGGCCTGACCCATACCGGCACCATCAGCTCGGAACCGCTGTTCGCCGGCTACTCGCGCACCGTGGCAACGCCGGACTACAAGCTGACGACCAGCTCGCCGGCGATCGGTCGCGGCCTGGCGACCTATGCCCCGGCTGCCGACATCGACGGTAAGGCGCGCGGCACGGCCATCGACCTCGGCGCTTATCAACACTAAGCTGCACTCAGCAGCACTAAGCAGCACCAGGCAGCATTAGGCGGTCCCGGCTCAACCAGTCCTCGTCGACGGAGCCGGGATTGCCACCCTGCGCATGCGTTTGCATGCGCGTCTCGCGGACAGCGCGCACCGAGCGCGGATCTGCTTTCATACCTCAACACGACCATTCTTTTTCTACGCCTGCGCGGGCACTTCTGGCGAGTATGTAATTTCCACGGGGAAATTGTTCTTTAGCATTTAATACTCCCAGAAAAAATTTCCTAAAAAAAGTTGAACTTAGGAAGTTTCCTGCGCTCAAAGGGTTACATTGTTTAATTAGGGTAAGACACATTTATGACCTTCGCTACCTTCGCTTCGATCCGTACCAACGTCACCCACGCCGCTGCCGCCGTCGCCTTGCTGGCAGCCGCCATGTCGGCCAACGCCGCCACCATCCCGACTACCCCGAACAACTTCTACGTCTCGCCCACCGGCTCGGACACCGCGGCCGGCACCAAGGCCGCGCCGTTCAAGACCCTGGCGCGCGCCGCCAAGGCCGCGACCAAGGCCGGCACCACCGTGTTCGTGGCGCCGGGCACCTATGCCGGCGGCATCCGCACCACCGCCAGCGGCACCGCAAGCAGCCGTATCTACTGGGTGTCGACCACGAAGTGGGGCGCCAAGATCGTGCCGCCGGCTAACTCGACCAACAAGACCGCCTGGGACAACCGCGGCAACTACGTCAGCATCATCGGTTTCGACGTCGACGGCAGCAAGATCGGCAGCGGCACCAAATGGGTGCTCGGCATCTATACCGGCGGTTCGTACAACGTCATCGAGGGCAACCGCGTGCACCACATGGCGACGACCATCCCGTGCAATAGCGCGGGCGGCTCGGCGATCGGCGTGGACAGCTACTACAAAGGCGTCAAGGGCGACGTGATCGGCAACGTCGTTCACGATATCGGCCCGGCCGGCTGCACCTACGTCCAGGGCATCTATCACAGCACCTCGGGCACGATCAAGAACAACGTCGTCTACCGCGTGGGCTCGGCTGCGATCCACCTGTGGCACGACGCGACCGACCTTCAGATCGTCAACAACACGGTGAGCTCGTCGGTGTTCGGCATCATCGTCGGTGGCGGCGACTTCTACTTCACGAAGGCGGGCGCCAACAACGTCCACGTGCACAACAACATCGTGTACGACAACAAGTACGGCATCTCGGAACAGGGCACCACCGGCAAGGGCAACACGTATAAAAACAACCTGGTCACCAAGAACACGACCTATAACTTCCAGCTGCGCAATGGCCTGACCCATACGGGCACCATCAGCTCGGAGCCGCTGTTCGCCGGCTACTCGCGCACCGCGGCAACGCCAAACTACAAGCTGACGACCAGCTCGCCGGCGATCGGCCGCGGCCTGGCGACCTATGCGCCGAAGACCGACATCGACGGCAAGGCGCGCGGCACGGCCATCGACCTCGGCGCTTATCAACACTAAGCAGCTTCATGCAGCAACCCCTGCAGTAACCCCTGCAGTACCGACCCGGACCGAAGCCAGCCCCGGCCAGCTTCATCCGGCGTCACCCGCGCCAGCGCCAGCTGGCGGATCTCGTGGACGGGCGCATGCGCCCCGTCCGCTCCGACACATCAGGAGAAGCCCACGTCCCGCGTGGACTGCCGCGCCCTGCGCGTGGCCCCTCCATTGCCCGGTCTTTTTTCCGGACTAGAAGGAAACCTCAGATGAAAAGCAGCACCATGATCGCCTCGAACCTCCGTACCAACCTGACCCGCGTCGCCGCGGCAGCAACCCTGCTGCTGGCCGCCACCGCATCGGCCCAAGCCGCCACGGCCCCGCAAACCGCGGCGCCAGCCGCCACCACCGCCGCCTCGGCCCAGGAACAAGTGCGCCAGCTGTACCTAACCTTGCTCGGCCGTGAGCCCGATGCGGGCGGGCTGCAGTACTGGACCCAGGCCGTGAGCCGCGGTGTCAGCCTGGCGACCGTCGAAGCGGAGATCAAGCGCAGCGCCGAGTATACGAAGCGCAATCCAGCGCCTGTCGCCGGCCCGAGCATCCCGGCCACGCCGTACAACTACTATGTTTCGCCGAACGGTTCGGACAGCGCCGCCGGCACCAAGGCCGCGCCGTTCAAGACCCTGGCGCGCGCCGCCCAGGTCGCGACCAAGCCCGGCACCACCGTGTTCGTGGCGCCGGGCACCTATGCCGGCGGCATCCGCACCACCGCCAGCGGCACCGCAAGCAGCCGCATCTACTGGGTCTCGACCACGAAGTGGGGCGCCAAGATCGTGCCGCCGGCTAATTCGACCAACAAGACCGCGTGGGACAACCGCGGCAACTACGTCAGCATCATCGGTTTCGACGTCGACGGCAGCAAGATCGGCAGCGGCACCAAATGGGTGCTCGGCATCTACACCGGCGGTTCGTACAACGTCATCGAGGGCAACCGCGTGCACCACATGGCGACGACGATCCCGTGCAATAGCGCGGGCGGCTCGGCGATCGGCGTGGACAGCTACTACAAGGGCGTCAAGGGCGACGTGATCGGCAACGTCGTGCACGATATCGGCCCGGCCGGCTGCACCTATGTCCAGGGCATCTATCACAGCACCTCGGGCACGATCAAGAACAACATCGTCTACCGCGTGGGCTCGGCTGCGATCCACCTGTGGCACGATGCGACCGACCTCCAGATCGTCAACAACACGGTGAGCTCGTCGGTGTTCGGCATCATCGTCGGTGGCGGCGACTTCTACTTCACGAAGGCGGGCGCCAACAACGTCCACGTGCACAACAACATCGTGTACGACAACAAGTACGGCATCTCGGAGCAAGGCACCACTGGCAAGGGCAACACGTATAAAAACAACCTGGTCACCAAGAACACGACCTACAACTTCCAGCTGCGTAACGGCCTGACCCATACCGGCACCATCAGCTCGGAACCGCTGTTCGCCGGCTACTCGCGCACCGCGGCAACCCCGGACTACAAGCTGACGGCCAGCTCGCCGGCCGTCGGCCGCGGCATCGCCACCTACGCGCCGAAGACCGACATCGACGGCAAGGCACGTGGCAGCAGCATCGACCTGGGCGCGTATCAGCGATAAGCAGCGTTCATCGCTTGTGATGGCGGCATCGCCGCCTGTGAATGGCCCGGACGTGGAAGCGTCCGGGCCATTTTTTATTCGGTTTCGGTATCGATCGGCTGCACGACCTCTGGGCCGCCAAGCCCGGCACGGTTGACCAGCGTGCTGACCGCGTGCCATTCGAATGCATCCGAGGGCAGGGCGGCGCGGCGCGCGAACTCGAGCGCTTCCTCGCTCGAGAGCGCCGGATCGAGCCAGGTCTCGGCGTCGCGCGCATCGAGCACCACCGGCCGCCGGTCGTGGATGTCGAGCATGCCGCCCGAGGCGTCGTCGGTCACCAGCACGAAACCGGCTTCCGCGCGGTTCTCGGTAAAGCCGCCGAAATTGGCCAGGGCCAGCATGAACAGCGGCGCGCCGTCCCGGCGGTGGATATGCCACGGCTGCTTGTGGCCTTTTTCTCCGGTCCATTCATACCAGCCTTCGGCCGGCACCAGCGCCCGGCCCGACTTGAGCAGGCCGCGCCAGTAGCGGTTGGTGAGCTTGTCCATGCGCGCATTGATCGTCACCGGCACCTTGCCCTTGGCCCAGCGCGCCTGGTAGCTCCAGTACACGTCGTCGACGCGCCGCTCGCCGTCCTGGATGTGCAGCACGGGTCGGTAAGTGCCGGGCGGCACGTTATAGGCCGGCGCGGATTCGCTGTCGTACACCGCGTCGAGCCAGCCGATGGCGCTGGCGTAGTTGCGAGCCGTCTGGCTCTGGTCAAATCGTCCACACATGGCTCGATACTAGCGCAAGCCGCTGCAAGGCAGCACGCGGCAGGCGCGCCAGGCGTGCGGCGTTTGGCCGCGCCGTCCGGCAATGGTATGCTCCGGGCTCACACGATTGACAAGGAGCAGGTATGGCAGCAGGCTGGTGGACCGTATTGAAGACCGTCCCGTGGAGCGAGGTGATCAGCGCCGCGCCCCAGGTGGCGACCGGCGCGCGCCGCCTGTGGGACACGGTCAATCGCAAGCCGGGCGCGGTGGACCCGGCGACCGGCTTGAGTCCCGAGATGGCGGCGCAAGAAGACGACATCATCGGCCTCCTGATCGCGCGTTCCGAACAGAACGACGCGGAGCTGAACGACTTGCGCAACCAGATGCGCTCGGCCTCCGAACTGATCGCCAACCTGGCCGACCAGAACGCCCAGCTGATCGCCAAGATGGACGTGCAGCGCCAGAAGCTCACCTGGCTCGGCGTGACCGCCGGCCTGTCGGCGCTGCTCGCCGTGGTGGCCCTGATCCTGGTGGCGGTGCGAACCTGAATGAAAGTAGTACTGATCTGTGCGACCCTGTTCATCTTCATCTCGATGTTGCTGAACGGGGCGCGTCGGCGCGGCAAGCTCAATGACAGCGCCAACCGCGCCGTGACGGGGCTGGCCAATTCGATGCGCATTTTCGTGTTCGGCCTGCTGTTCTTCGTGGCGATCGTCTGCGTGGCGATGGCCTGGCACATGCTGCAAAGCCCGCCTTGACCCCGGCCGGCGCGGCTGCGGCAACCGGCGTTTCTTTCGGTGGTCCTGGAAATTCCGGTATGATTTGAATTGTTTCCTAAATTCAACATCTGCCGATCCGTGACTCAAAAGCCAGAATCCATCAGCAGCCTGCCCGCGCGGGTCCTCAATCTCGTCGACTGCGGTGTGATCGTGCTCGACCACGAAGGATGCATCGTCCTCTGGAACGGCTGGCTGGTGCCGCGTTCCGGCCGCGGCGTGGCCCGCATGCAGGGCCACACGCTGATCGAAGTCTTTCCCGACCTGCGCGGATCGCGCGTCGAGGCGGCGATCCTCGCCGCGCTGCTCGAAGGCGTCGCCACCGAGCACGTGCCGCCCTCGCATAACCGCGCGCCATTCCCGCTGCGCGAACCGGGCAGCTTCGACGGCGCTCTGATCGACCAGGCGGTCGCGGTCACGCCCTTCGACGACGGCGGCCAGCGCTTCTGCCTGATCGAGATCCGCGACGTGAGCGGCGTCGCGGTGCGCGAGCGGCGCCTGCTGGAACACGCCGAGTCGCTGCGCGCGCGGTCGTACATCGACGGCCTCACCGGCATCGCCAACCGCCGCCATTTCGACGTGGCGCTGGAGCGCGAACTGCGCCGCGCGCAGCGCGCCGATGGCGCGCTGGCGCTGCTGCTGGTCGACATCGATTCGTTCAAGGCCTATAACGACCACTTCGGCCACCAGCAGGGCGACAGCTGCCTGACCATGGTGGCCCAGGAGCTGGCCGGCATGCTCAAGCGCCCGGCCGACCTGGCGGCGCGCTACGGCGGCGAAGAGTTCGCGGCCGTGCTGCCCGACACCACGCTCGAGCAGGCGCGCGTGCTGGCCGACCGCATCCGCGCCCACGTCGCCGGCCTGGGCCTGCAGCAGGCGCCCGCCGCCCACCATCCGGAGGTCACGCTCAGCATCGGCGTCGCCGCCTTCGACCGCGCGCGCCTGAACGCGCCGGAAGCGCTGATCGAGGCGGCCGACAAGGCCTTGTACGCGGCCAAGCGCGGCGGACGCAATCGCGTGGTCGCCGACGGCGACGAGGTGGACGCCGTCGCCTGAATGCCGGCCTGAATGCGCGCCTGGACGAAGCCGCCTGTGGTCAAGCGGACAGCGGCATCTTCTCGATCAGCTTGTCGAGCGTGATCGGATACTCGCGCACCCGCACGCCGGTCGCGTTGTAGACCGCGTTCGCGACCGCGGCGGCGACCCCGCAGATACCGAGTTCTCCCACGCCCTTGGCCTTCATGGGCGAGGACAGCTCGTCTTCTTCCTTGAGGAAGATGACTTCCTGGTGAGGGATGTCGGCATGCACCGGCACCTCGTAGGTGGCGAGATCGTGGTTGGCGAAGAAGCCGAGTCGTTTGTCGACCACCAGGTGTTCCATCAGCGCGCCACCGACACCCATGGTCATGGCGCCGATCACCTGGCTGCGCGCCTGCTTCGGATTGAGGATGCGGCCGGCCGCGCACACGGCCAGCATGCGCCGCACCCGCGTCTCGCCGGTGACCGCGTCGACCGCCACTTCGACGAAGTGGGCGCCGAAGGTCGACAGCTGGTTCTTCTTGTCGAGGCCCCCGGAAAATTCGATCGTGTCCTCGGCCACCAGCTCGCCGCCGGCGGCGGCTTGCGCCAGCGGCAGGTTGCGCCCGCCAGCACGGACCGTGCCGTCCACGAACTCGGCCTCGCGTTCAGCCACGCCGAGCTCCTTCGCCACCAGTTCGCGCAGTTTGGCGCAGGCGGCGTACACGCCCGAGGTCGAGCTGTTCGCGCCCCACTGGCCGCCGGAGCCGGCGGAGGTGGGGAAGGTGGAATCGCCCAGGCGCACCTCGACCCGCTCGAGCGGCACGCCCAGCATCTCGGCGGCGGTCTGGCCGATGATGGTGTAGCTGCCGGTGCCGATGTCGGTCATGTCGGTTTCGACGATCACCTTGCCGTCCTTCGCAAGCCGCACCCGCGCCGCCGACTTCATCACCGGGCTGTTGCGGAAGGCCGAGGCCACGCCGTAGCCGATCAGCCAGCGGCCTTCGCGCGTCTGGCCGGGCTTGGGGTTGCGCTTGTTCCAGCCGAACTTCTCGGCGCCCATGCGCATGCACTCGACGAAGCGGCGCTCGGAGAATTTGCGGATCGGCTTTTCGGGGTCGACCTTGGTGTCGTTCAGGATGCGGAACTGCACCGGATCGATGTTCAGCTTTTCGGCCATCTCGTCGATCGCGATTTCGAGCGCCATCATGCCCGGCGCTTCTCCCGGCGCGCGCATCGCATTGCCTTCGGGCAGATCGATCAGGGCGACGCGGGTCGCGGTCATGCGGTCGGCGCCCGCGTACAGCAGGCGGGTCTGCTGGGTCGCGACTTCCGAGCTGCCCTTGGGCAGGTTGCCGTTCCAGGACTCGTGGCCGATGGCGGTGATGCGACCGTCGCGGCCGGCGCCGATGCGGATGCGCTGGATGGTGGCCGGGCGGTGGGTGGTGTTGTTGAAGATGAGATGACGGTGCAGCGCCACCTTGACCGGGCGCTTGGCCGCGCGCGCGCCGAGCGACGCCAGCAGGGCGTCGGCGCGCAGGAACAGCTTGGAGCCGAAGCCGCCGCCGACATAGGGCGAGATCACGCGCACCTTTTCCTTCGGCATGCCCAGCGTCTTGGACAGGTCCTGGACGCACCAGTTGATCATCTGGTTCGAGGTCCACACCGTCAGCTTGTCGCCTTCCCAGAGCGCGGTGGACGCGTGCGGCTCCATCATCGCGTGCGACTGGTCCGGGGTGGTGTAGGTGGAGTCGAGTTTCACGGGCGCGGTATCGAAGCCGCGCTGGAAGTTGCCGGCGCTGGAGTCGGACGGGTCGTCTTCCCAGTCCGGCTTGACCGCCTTGTCTTTTTCGGCGGCCAGGTCGAAGCGGCCCTTCTCTTCGACGTATTTCACGCGCACGAGGGCAGCGGCGGCGCGCGCCTGCTCGAAGGTGTCGGCCACCACCAGGGCGACGGCCTGGTGGTAGTGCTCGACCTTGGGGCCGGCCAGCAGGTGGGCGACGTTCTTGTCGCCCTTGCCGAGCTTGCCGGCATTGGCGGCCGTGACCACGGCCAGCACGCCGGGCGCGCGGCGCGCGGCCTCGATCTCGATCGAGGCGATGCGGCCCTTGGCGATGCTGGAACCGACCACGAACCCGTGGGCGGCGTTCGGCACTTCCTTGTGGTGCTCGTAGGCGTAGGGCGCCGTGCCGGTGCACTTGAGCGGGCCGTCGATGCGGTCGAGCGGCTGGCCGACGTAGCGCTGGCGGTCGATGGGATTGGTGGTGGCGGGAGTGGTGAATTTCATGGGATCAGCCTTTCTTCGCTGCGTTCATCGCTTCCGCGAGGGTGCGGTGTACCAGGGCGACTTTGAACGCGTTGTCCTCGGTGGTGCGGGCGCCGGCCATCAGGCGGTCCGACACCGCCTTGGCGCCTTGCGTCATCTGCCGTTCGGCCTCTTCGACCCGCCATGGCTTGTGGGCGACGCCGCCCACCGCGACGCGGCCGCTGCCGTCGGGCAGGATCACGGTGGCGACCGAGACTAAAGCAAAAGCATAGGAAGCGCGGTCGCGCACCTTGCGGTAGGCGTGCACGCCGCCCAGCGGCTTCGGCAGCTTGACCGACGTGATCAGTTCGCCCGGTTCGAGCACGGTCTCGATGTGCGGGGTGTTGCCCGGCAGGCGGTGGAAGTCAGCGATCGGGATGCTGCGCATGCTGCCGTCGGCCTTCACGGTCTCGACCTCGGCGTCGAGCAGGCGCATGGCGATCGCCATATCGCTCGGATGGACCGCGATGCAGGCGTCGCTGGCGCCGACCACGGCGTGGTGGCGGGTGAAGCCGCCGATGGCGGCGCAGCCGCTGCCCGGCTGGCGCTTGTTGCAGCGCTGCGCCGTGTCGTAGAAATAGGGACAGCGGGTGCGCTGCAGCAGGTTGCCCGAGGTGGTCGCCTTGTTGCGCAGCTGGGTCGAGGCGCCGGCCAGCAGGGCGCGCGACAGCACCGCGTAATCCTTGCGCACGCGCGCGTCGGCCGCCAGGTCGGTGTTGCGCACCAGCGCGCCCACGCGCAGGCCGCCGTCCGACGTCGGTTCGATCTTGTCGAAGCCCAGGCCGTTGACGTCGACCAGGGTGGTCGGGGTCTCGATCTCGAGCTTCATGAGGTCGAGCAGGTTGGTGCCGCCGGCGATGAAGCGGGCGTTCGGGGTACGGGCGACGAGCTGGGCGGCTTGAGCCGGCGAAGTGGCGCGCTGGTAGGTGAATGCCTTCATGCCTTGACCCCTCCCACTTCGGTGATCGCGTCGATGATGTTCGAGTAGGCGCCGCAGCGACAGATATTGCCGCTCATGCGTTCGCGGATCTCTTCCACCGAGAGCAAGGGCTTCGCATTCAGGTCGGCGGTCACGTGGCTCGGAATGCCCTGGCGGATTTCCTCGATCACGGACACGCTGGCGCAGATCTGGCCGGGGGTACAGTAGCCGCACTGGTAACCGTCGTGCTTGATGAAGGCGGCCTGCATCGGGTGCAGCTTCTCCGGCGTGCCGAGGCCCTCGATCGTGGTGATCTCGGCGCCTTCGTGCATGACCGCCAGCGACAGGCAGGAATTGATGCGGCGGCCGTCCATGATGACGGTGCAGGCGCCGCACTGGCCCTGGTCGCAACCCTTCTTGGAACCGGTCAGGTGCAGGTGCTCGCGCAGCGCGTCGAGCAGGCTGGTGCGGGTATCCAGCTGCAGGGTGACCTGCTTGCCGTTGACGGTGAAGGTGACGCCAGTGGTGACCGGCTCGGGAGTGGTGGTTGCGGCAGCCGTCGGTGCGGCCTCCTGGGCGTGCGCTCCCGGTACGGCCGCGGTCGATACCGACAGCGCGCCGGCGATCAACAGGTCGCGCCGGGTGAGCTTGACGTCGCTGAATTGGTCCATGCTTGTGGCTTCCTTCTCTAGAGTGCGTTGCCCACGCCCGTACCCGGCGTCAATATGGCGGCGCCGGCAGGTGTGGAAGGGCTTGCGGAGTTGTCGAAATGATTCTAAGTCAGCTGTCGGGAAGGCCGCGTTCCCTTGAAACCTGAAGTATGTTGTTGACTGTAAATATCAGCCGTCAAAATGAGTGCTCCGACATGCGAGCACGCGAGCAGGCATGGCGGCACGGGCGGCACAGGCGGCACAGGCTGCACAGGCTGCACAGGCTGCGCGCGTGCTGGTCGGCAGGGCGGACCAGCCGTTGGAGCGTAAGGACGAGGCCGGTCTACTGCTGAAGGACGTAGTCGCCCGGCGCGGGTGCGGTGTCCGGGATGGGCGCCGGCGGCGGCACATATTTGCCGGCGTGGCGTACGAGCCATTGGTCCCAGGCGGGCCACCAGCTGCCCTCGAGCTGGGGCACGCGCGCCAGCCAGCGGTCGGGATCGATGTACGGATCGTCATGGCGGTGCACGGCGACCTGGTAGCTGCGGTTGGCGCTGCCCGGCGGCGAGACCACCCCGGCATTGTGGCCGCCGCTGGTGAGGATGAAGGTGATTTCGGTGTCGGTCAGGGGGATGATCTTGTACACCGAGCGCCATGGCGCGACGTGGTCGGTGAGCGTGCCGACCGCGCAGATGGGCACGTCGATGTCGCTCAGCGAGACAGGCCGTCCGCCGGCCAGGTAACGCGAGCTGGCCAGGCTGTTGCGCAGGAACAGGCGGTGCAGGTACTCGGCATGCATGCGATAGGGCATGCGGGTGGCGTCGGCATTCCAGGACATGAGGTCGCTCTCCTGCTCGGGCAGGTCGAGCAGGTAATGGCGCAGGCGTCGCGACCAGATGAGGTCGTTGGAGCGCAGCAGCTGGAAGGCGCCGGCCATCTGGCGCGTGTCGAGGTAGCCCTGCTGCCACATGGCGGCCTCCAGGAAGCTGACCTGGCTGTCGTCGATGAACAGCGACAGCTCGCCCGGCTCGGTAAAGTCGACCTGGGCCGCCAGCAGCGAGATACTGGCCAGGCGCCGGTCGTGGTCACGCGCCATGGCGGCGGCGGCGATCGCGAGCAGGGTGCCGCCCAGGCAATAGCCGGCCGCATTGATCTTGCTGGCGCCGGTCTGGGCCACGATGGCGTCGAGCGCGGCAGTCACGCCCAGCTGGCGGTAGTCGTCCATGGTGAGGTCGCGGTCGTCGGCCTGCGGATTCTTCCACGACACCATGTACACGGTATGTCCGCGCTCGACCAGGTAGCGCACCAGGGAATTGTGCGGCGACAGGTCGAGGATGTAGAACTTCATGATCCAGGCCGGCACGATCAGCAGCGGCACTTCGTGCACGGCGGGGCCGACCGGATCGTAGCGCAGCAGTTCGATCAGCCGGTTCTGCATGACGACCTTGCCCGGCGTCACCGCGACTTCGTGCCCCGGCCGGTAGTTGACCACGCGCGGCTTGCCGGCGAGGAGGCCTTGCGCGTCGCGCCAGGCGCGCATGGCGCCGTTGACCAGGTTCATCCCGCCGCTGGCGAGCACGGCGCGCTGCACGACGGGGTTGGTGGTGACGAAGTTCGACGGCGCCACGCAATCGAGCATCTGGCGCGCGACGAAGGTGACGACGTCGGCATGGTGCGGCGCGACCCCGCGCACGGTGGAGGTGGCGCGGTGCCACCATTGCTGGCTCAGCAGGAATCCCTGGCTGAGCTGGCGCCAGGGCGAGGCATTCCAGGCCGGATCGACGAAACGTTTATCCTGAGCCAATGGCCGCACCGGGTCGACCGCGTCGTCGGCCGGCGTGGCCAGGTATTGGAGCCAGCGCTGCCAGCCGATGACGGCGTCGGTCGCCAGTTCGTGCTGCTTGTCGGGCGACATCATGAGGTGGCAGGCCCAGTCGAACCACGCCATGCCGAGCGCGGCCGGCGACAGGTTGCCGGTGAGGCGGCCGAGCCAGGCCCACAGCACCAGGTCGGCATGGACCTGGCCGCCGCCGGCGACCCGCGCATGGCGGTGGGTGCCGCCGAGCCAGGCGCTGCCTTCGACCCGGCGCGTGCTGCCGGCGGCATCGGGGTGGGGATCGGGACGGGGACCGGGCCGGGTATCGGGCGCCATGGCGGAGGCTCGCGGCTAGCGCTTGCGCTCAGTGCGCGATCAGGAGCGGCGTCGTGCTGCCGGCCAGCAGCGAGCGGGTGACGCCGCCGAGGACGAACTCGCGGTAGCGGCTGTGGCCGAAGGCGCCCGTGACCAGCAGGCCGGCATCGTGCTCGCGCGCCACCTTCAGGAGCGCCTCGCCGGTGCTGCTGCGCGTGGTCTCGATGACGACGTCGACCTTGACCCCGTGGCGCGCCAGGTGCAGCGCCATGTCGGCGCCCGGTTCCTCGCCATGCATCTCGGCCATGGCGCCGGGATTGATGAGCGTGAGCTTGACCGTATCGGCTTGCCGCAGCAGGGGCAGGGCGGCGGAAATCGCGCGGATCGCCTGCATGCTGCCGTCCCAGCCGACCACGGCGGTGCCGGGCAGGGGCCGTTCTTTCCAGCCGGGCGGCACCACCAGCACGGGACGCGCGCCGTGCAGCGCGATGTATTCGGGCAAGCCGCGCGCCTGGGCTGGAATGCCCGGCACGGCGATCGGTTCGGCGTCGCGGCTGACGATCACGAGGTCGGCGTAGCGCGATTCGAGCAGCAGGGCGTAGCGGGCGTCATCCTCGAGCATGCGGGTCTCGAAACTGCCCACGCCATGGCGCTGGACAGCGGTGCTGAATTCTTCCAGCCGCGCCTCGACCGCCTCGCGCACGCCGTTGAAATCGGATTCGGGCATCATCGGCGCGCCCATCGAGCCGACCAGCAGGGAATAGTCGAACCAGGAAATGCCGGTGGCGGCGCTGCCGACGAGGTGGGCGTCGAAGGCGTTGGCCAGCAGGGCGCCGGCGCGCAGGCGCGCCTCTTGCTCGGGACTTCCGTCGACGTGAACCACGATGGTCTTGTACATGCTCGTTCCTTTCTTCTCGGTAAAAGCGGACTCGGGCGGATAGGGCGTGCCGGTATCCGCCACCGGAGCGGACCCTGGATGGCATCTGGCCTATACGCTTGGATTACTCGAAGTCCACTTTATTCCCGGACCGGGCGCGTGTCAGGAGCGTGGTTGATGTGAATCAAAAAAGCAAGAAAGAAGGAGGGAGGAAGGCGAGTCAGAATTGTCCTTTATGCGTACGACTGCTCTGACGCAAGGACGCGGTGGCGATTACCTCCTTCAGGCCTTGTGACTGTGCGGGGTGGCCGCATACTGATGTCATTACCGGCGATGTGGTCGGTTCTCTTGTGTCTCCATCTCGGCCCTGCCGAGGACTTGGCCGTTGCTTGCTTCGTGCGGCAGCGGCCTTTTTTTATGTTTTCTGCTCAGGTGGAGGCGCCTGGGGTGCGTGCCGCGGCCAGGTCCGGCGCGGCGACAGGACGTGGCTCGGCGGGCGCCGGCCTGGTGGCGTGCGCGCTCGGGTCGCCGGGTGCGAGCACTTCCCAGTTCGTGCTGACCAGGTCGAGGACCATTTCCTCTTGCCGGCCGCAGCAGGTGCAGGTGCGCTGTTCCCGGGATGCGTTGTACTGCCAGGAATGGGTCGTCGTCAGCGCGCTCGCGATGGTGGACAAGACCGACTTTGATGCCGAGAAAAATCCCATGATGCTCACCAGAAGTTAACTTGGTCAGCGTATTACGCAACTTGTAAATGCGCAAGATCTTGAACGGGTAAATGCAGCGGGTTCTTGATCATGGTCACTCGAGTGTTGCGAAATGGATGAAGCGGCCAGCGCGCTGCCTGCTTCCGAGCGCCTGAGCCAGTCATTCAGGCCTTCGAGGTCGGGCCGGCGGTCGTACAGCGTGTCGTACATGCGAATCAGCACGCCTCTGCCGCTGGCGCCGATCGCCAGTTCGTGCAGCGCCGCCATCTTCAGGATTAGGACGGATCGTTTAAATTGTCACATTGCGTGAACTCTGACGGATACCATTTTCTGAGCAGTTGAAGAGTAAGCGAACCTATTTTCTTGGCTGCAACGTCGAAGCCGTCCTGATCCAGGTCTTGAAGCGCGATGGGTACGCTCAGGGGATCGGTTCTACCTTCTTTCTGGTGCGTAATTACAAGGCTGTCGTTGTCTACACTTATCGATACACAAGGAAGCTTCATAATTTCCTCAATGAAAGCGGAAGCACTGCAGTGCTCCGTGCGGACCTTACGGTTCGGATGGTCGGGATTTATTTCCGGCTTCGGCTTGCGATTGTCGGGATAGTCATTAGTATAGGCGACGGATGAGTGCCTGAGAGACCGTAATCGATCCAGAGGCGTCTCTGCGATAGAGACGGAAAAGGCGATGGGATCGAGCCGAAGGTCGCGAGAAGGCGGGCCGCCTGTGAATCAAGCGGGAATTGCGGAAGTAATCCGCTTTTGCAGAACTATTCGCATTCCAGAATTTTCTGCGAAAAGTGCGTGGATAATGGTGCCCGGAGCCGGAATCGAACCGGCACGCCATTGCTGGCAGCAGATTTTAAGTCTGCGGTGTCTACCAGTTTCACCATCCGGGCAACGCCGGCGATTCTAGCACAGGCGTGCTCAATTCGGAGCAGTTCGGCAACTTTATCCTCCTGATAAGCCCTCAGCGCGGCATGATCGCCCGCGCATCCTTCCCAGACGATTTCTTGCATCTTTGGAACCCCCGCCCGGATGGTGTAGCATGCCAACCGGCGTCGCCCATGGCGCCACCCCAGGCAAGACCACGCAAGGACAAGAATTGGACATCAAGATCAACGACGAGCTGCGCTCCTTCGTCGACCCGCTCACCGACATCGAATACGCCGCGCTCGAGCGCAGCCTGCAGGCCGAAGGGTGCCGCGACGCACTGGTGCTCTGGCGCGACACGCTGATCGACGGTCATAACCGCTACGAGATCTGCAAGAAGCACGGCATTCCGTTCCGCACCGTCCACAACAACAACTTCGCCTCGCTCGAGGATGTGATGCTGTGGATGATCGACAACCACCTGGCGCGCCGCAGCGTGTCGGACTTCCAGCGCGGCGTGTTCGCCCTGCGTAAGAAGGAAATCGTCGCTGCGCGCATGGCCGAGAATCCGCCGGCGGAAGAGGGCGACAAGAACGCCCCGGCCGACGACACCTCTCCGCCATGGAATACGCGCGAGGATGTCGCCCGCGCGGCCCGCGTCTCGAGCAATACCATCAGCCAGATCGAACGCATCCAGAAGGCCGCCACGCCGCAGCTGCGCGAGGCCGTGCGCACCGGCGCCATCTCGATCAACGCCGCCGCCAACGTGGCGCAGCTGCCCGAAGAGCAGCAGATCGCCGCCGTCGCCGGTGGCCGCAAGGAATTGCAGCAGGCCGCGCGCCAGGTGCGCGAGCAGAAGATGGCCAGCCGTCCGAAAAAGGAAAAGGTCGAGCTCGACCCGGAAGACGAGCTGGCCGCCCTGCGCAAGGAAGTGGCAAGCCTGAAGGACCGCATGGCGACGCTGCTGACCGATAACCAGCGACTCAAGCAGCGCCTGGCCAATGCCGGCCTGGACGACGAATAACACGACCTGAAGGAAGACCAAAGATGCGCATGCCCCGTTCGTTCTCGCCGGTCCTGCTCGGCGCTCTCCTGGCTGGACTGACCGCTCCCGGACTCGCCGTTGCCCAGGGCAAGGCGGCGACCAGCGCCGCGCCCGCCGCGCAGGCCTTCAGCGCCGCCGACGTCGCGCGCTGGAAGGCGACCGCGCAACGGGTGACGATCCTGCGCGACAAATGGGGCATTCCGCACATCTATGGCGGCACCGACGCCGACACCGTGTTCGGCATGCTGTACGCCCAGGCCGAGGACGACTTCAACCGCATCGAGCTCAACTACATCAATGCGATGGGGCGCCTGGCCGAGGTCGAGGGCGAGAAGGAAATCTGGCGCGACCTGCGCATGAAGATGTACATCCAGCCGGCCGACATGCAGGCCAAGTACGCCGCCAGCCCGGTGTGGCTGAAGAACCTGATGAATGCCTTCGCCGATGGCCTGAACTATTACCTGCACACCCATCCCGAAGTCAAACCGAAGCTGCTGACCCGCTTCGAGCCGTGGATGGCCCTGACGTTCAGTGAAGGCAGCATCGGCGGCGACATCGAGTCGATCGACCTCAAGGAACTGGAACGTTTCTATGGCAAGCGTCCGGTGCTCGCCAGCGTCGGCGTCGACAAGGGCTTCGATCCCGAGCCGCGCGGTTCGAATGGCTTCGCCATCGCCCCCAGGCGCTCGGCCAACGGCCATGCGCTGTTGATGATCAACCCGCACACCTCGTTCTATTTCCGTCCCGAGGTGCACATGGTCAGCGACGAAGGGCTCAACGCGTATGGCGCCGTGACCTGGGGCCAGTTCTTCGTCTACCAGGGCTTCAACGACAAGCTGGGCTGGATGCACACGTCGGGCGGCGGCGACGTGATCGACGAATACCTCGAGACCGTGGTCGAGCGCGATGGCGAGTTCTTCTATAAATACGGCAAGCACGAAGGCCGGATGCGCACCACGCAGATCAACCTGCCGTACAAGACGCCGAACGGCGGCATGGCCAGCCGCACCGTCACCGCCTATTTCACCCATCACGGCCCGGTCGTGCGCCAAGAAGGCAATAAGTGGGTGTCGGTCAAGATGATGGACGACCCGCTCAATGCGCTGACCCAGTCCTATACCCGCACCAAGGCGCGCGACTACAACGCCTTCTACAAGGCGATGGAGCTGCGCACCAATTCCTCGAACAACACGGTGTATGCCGATGCGCAGGGCAATATTGCCTACTTCCACGGCAATTTCATTCCGAAGCGTGACCCGCGCTTCGACTGGACCAAGCCGGTCGACGGCAGCAATCCGGCCACCGAGTGGCAGGGCCTGCACGAGATCAAGGAAACGATCACCCTGCTGAACCCGGCCAGCGGCTACATCTCCAACACCAACAACTGGCCGTGTAATGCGGCCGGCGCCGGCAGCAGCCCTCAATGCGCCAGCTACCCGGCCTATATGTGGTCGCTGCCCGAGAATGCCCGTGGCCGCAACGCCGATCGCGTGTTCAAGGAGGCGAAACGGCTCGACGTCGATGGGCTGATCGCGGCGTCCTACGACACGCGCCTGGCCGCGTTCGAGCCATTGGTGCCGGCCGTGGTGGCCGATTACGAAGCGCTGCACGAAAGCGATGCGCGCAAGGCCGCGCTGCTCGAGCAGATCGCCGTGCTGCGCGACTGGAACCTGCGTTACGCGATCGATTCGGTGCCGACTTCGCTCGCGGTCTATTGGGGGCAAGAGATGGTGGCGGAGCATGGCGCGCGTGCGCGTGCCGAAAGCATTCCGGCGGTAGACTATATCGCTACTCGCCTGAGCCCGGCCGATCGTCTCGATGCGCTGGTGCGCGCCTCGAACAGGCTGCAGGCCGACTTCGGCAACTGGCGCACGCCGTGGGGCGAGATCAACCGCTTCCAGCGCATCAGCGGCGACGTCGACCAGCAGTACGACGACAGCAAGCCCAGCATCCCGGTGGCTTTCGCCTCGGCCAACTGGGGTTCGCTGGCGTCGTTCGGCATGTCGGCCAAGCAGAAGACCAAACGCATCTATGGCGATCGCGGCAACAGCTTCGTTGCGGCGGTCGAGTTCGGCCCGCGCATCAAGGCCAAGAGCATCCTGGCCGGCGGCCAGAGCGGCGATCCGCGCTCGCCGCACTTCAATGACCAGGCGGCGATGTATGCGCGCGGCGCGTTCAAGGACGTGCTGTTCTACAAGGAAGACATCGAGCGCAACCTGGAGCGCAAATACCATCCCGGGCAGTAAGGCCTGCCGCCGCAGGCATTGCGCCCGCTACTGAAAGGACTGCGTGGAACTGAGCGAAAAACAGAAAATGTTGGCTGGCATGCCGTATCACGCCAGCGATCCCGAGCTGCGCGCCGAGCAGAACGCTACGGCCGCCTGGCTGGCGCGCTACAACGCGGCGCTGGGCGAGCCGGCCAGCTGGCAGGCGCTGCTGGGCGAGCGCATTGCGCGCGCGGGGCAGGGCACGACCGTGCGACCGCCCTTCCACTGCGACTACGGCTGGCACGTCACCCTCGGCGCGCGCGTCTTCGTCAACTTCGACTGCGTGTTCCTCGACGTGGCGCCGATCACGATCGGCGACGATTGCCGCATCGGCCCGGGCGTGCACATCTATACGGCCGACCATCCGCGCGACCCGGCCCTGCGCCGCGCCGGCTTCGAATCCGGCCGCCCGGTCACCATCGGCCGCAACGTCTGGATCGGCGGCGGCGCCATCATCCTGCCCGGTGTGACGATCGGCGACGATGCGATCGTCGGCGCCGGCAGCGTGGTGACCCATGACGTGGCGCCCGGCGCCCATGTCGCGGGCAATCCAGCGCAGCCGATATCTGGCTGATCGCGGCCCTGTCCGGCGCTGAATGGCTGGCGGCGCCTGTTTCCCGCTTGCTATAATCGCAGCTTCGCATCAAAAGCACAGCAAGGCAGGACAGGGCAGTGGCCAAACTCTATTTCAGATACTCGGCGATGAACGCCGGCAAATCGACTGCCCTGTTGCAGGTCGCCCATAACTACGAGGAGCAGGGCCAGCAGGTCAAGCTCTACACGGCGGCGATCGACAACCGCTATGGCGTCGGCCTGATCACTTCGCGCCTGGGCGCGCAGCGTAATGCCGAGGTGTTCGATAGCGACACTAATTTCCTTGAACAAGTGTCTGGCGTGGCTTGCCTGCTGGTCGATGAATCGCAATTTCTCTCCAGCGCACAGGTCAGCCAGCTGCACCAGCTGGCCCAGGTGCGCGGCGTGCCCGTCATCTGCTACGGGCTGCGCAGCGATTTCCGCGGCGAACCGTTCCCCGGTTCGGCCTACCTGCTGGCGCTGGCCGACGATATCGAGGAAATCAAGAATATCTGCACCTGCGGCAAGAAGGCGACCATGAATATCCGCGTCGACGACCAGGGCCGCCGCATCCGCGAAGGCGAACAGGTCAGCATCGGCGGCAACGAGAGCTACCGCCAGGCCTGCGGGCGTTGCTTCTACTCGGCCTGAGCCGGCCATGGCGTTCGCTTGCGGCGCCTGGCTTCCGGCCGCCGCCTGCGCCGCGGCCGGGCCCGCGCTCGACATCCTTGTTTACCTGATCCCGTCGGCCGCGCTGGCCGTGCTGCTGTGGATCGCCTCCAGCGCCCACCCCGCCTTCTTCGTCTTCACCGCCGCCGGCACGCTGTGCCATGAGCTCGCCCATTTCTCGGTGGGCTTGCTGACCAATGCCGAGCCGGTCGGGATGAGCGTCTTCCCGCGCCGGATCAAACGACCCAAAGGTGGCCATAACTGGGAACTCGGCTCGGTCACCTTTGCCAACCTGCGCTGGTACAACGCCGCCCCGGCCGCGCTGGCGCCGCTGCTGGTGCTGCTGGTGCCGCTCGGCGTGGCATGGTGGCGCACGCGTGGGGGGCTGGCCTTCGAGCCGGTCGACCTGGCCATCATGTTCTTCCTCGCGCCCCAGTTCCTGTCATTCTGGCCATCCCCGGTCGACTGGAAGCTGGCGGCCCGTTCCTGGCCCTGGGCGCCACTGCTGGCGCTGGTCCTGGCATGCTGGTATTTCAAGGATGCCGCCCTGGGGCTTATCAAGGCGTAAATACTTGGCGAAAAATCGCTTACGGCAGACTTAATTTCCGGCGATTCCGGCGCTTCAAGCGGGACAAGCCGCCTCTGGCACGTGGTTCTATCCTGTAGAATGGACCGCAAAGCGCGGTATGGCTGGCTTATCGATATTGGTCATGTCGCAATCCGCAGGAATCCCGTACGGAGAAACGCAGAATGAAGAAGCACGTGCTCATCGCCGCCATGGCATTTGCCATGTCCGCCCATGTGGTGACCGCACAGCCCGAGAAATCGGCTGCCATCGCAACGCCCGCGGCGCCTGCCAAGCCGGCGGACTCCAAGAAAGCCGCCCCGGCCCCGTCCTCGCTCGAGATGAAGCCGATCGCCGCCCAGACCCAGGCCGCCCTGTGGGCCTCGCGCGTGCTGGGGCGCTACCACTACAGCCCGGTGCCGCTGGATGACGCGATGTCGGTCAAGATCTTCGACAGCTACTTCGATGGGCTCGATGGCGAGAAGCTGTACTTCGTGCAGGCCGACCTGGATCACTTCGCCGCGCTGCGCACCCAGATGGACGACGCGATCAACAACGAAGACCTGACCGCGCCGTTCGCCATCTACAACCTGTACCAGAAGCGCTTCGCCGAACGCATGGCCTATGCGCGCGGCCTGCTCAAGACCAAGTTCGACTTCACCTCCGACGAGACCATGGAGCTCGACCGCGAGAAGGCGGCCTGGGCCAAGAACGAGGACGAGATCCGCGACCTGTGGCGCAAGCGCGTCAAGAACGACTGGCTGCGCCTCAAACTGGCGGGCAAGGACGACAAATCGATCCGCGAGACGCTCGATAAGCGCTACGACAACTACGTCAACCGCATCCGCAAGCTGAACAACGAGGACGTGTTCCAGATGTTCATGAACGCGTACGCCACCGCGATCGAGCCGCACACCAACTACCTCGGTCCGCGCTCGGCCGACAACTTCGACATCGCGATGCGCCTGTCGCTGGAAGGCATCGGCTGCGTGCTGCAGTCGCGCGACGACTACACCATCATCCGCGAGATCGTGCCGGGCAGCCCGGCCGACAAGTCCGGCAAGCTGAAGGTCGGCGACCGCATCGTCGGCGTGGCCCAGGGCGACAAGCCGTTCGTCGACGTGCTGGGCTGGCGCCTGGACGACGTGGTGGCGCTGGTGCGCGGCGAGAAGGGCTCGACCGTGCGCCTGGACGTGATCCCGGGCGACGGCGGCGTCGACGCCAAGCACGTGACCGTCGCGATGGTGCGCAACAAGATCAGCATGGAAGAGCAGGCCGCCAAGAAGTCGATCATCAAGGTCAAGGAAAACGGCGTCGAGCGCCGCATCGGCGTGATCTCCCTGCCGACCTTCTACCAGGATTTCGAAGCGCGCCGCAAGGGCGACCGCGATTTCCGCAGCGCGACCCGCGACGTCGAGCGCATCCTGACCGAACTCAAGAAAGAGAAGGTCGACAACGTCCTGATCGACTTGCGCAACAACGGCGGCGGCTCGCTGACCGAGGCGGTCGAACTGACCGGCCTGTTCATCGACAAGGGCCCGGTCGTCATGCAGCGCACCGCCGAAGGCCGGGTCGAGGTCGAGAGCGACACCAAGCCGGGCCTGGCCTGGGACGGTCCGATGGGCGTGCTGATCAACCGCGGTTCGGCCTCGGCGTCCGAGATCTTCGCGGCGGCGATCCAGGATTATGGCCGCGGCCTCGTGATCGGCGAGCCGAGCTTCGGCAAGGGCACGGTCCAGACCCTGATCGACCTCGACCGCTTTGCGCCGAACGAGAAGATGCGCTA
Organism: Massilia timonae; assembly: GCF_001866515.1. Taxonomy (NCBI): domain Bacteria; kingdom Pseudomonadati; phylum Pseudomonadota; class Betaproteobacteria; order Burkholderiales; family Oxalobacteraceae; genus Massilia; species Massilia timonae. The sequence goes on along the minus strand of NZ_JRYB01000001.1, from coordinate 5,186,916 downwards.
CGGCGAGCTGAAGATGACCATTGCCCAGTTCTTCCGCATTAATGGCGGCACTACCCAGTTGCGCGGCGTGACGCCGGACATCAAGCTCCCGGTGCTGACCGATATGGACACCTTTGGCGAATCGTCCTACGACAATGCGTTGCCGTGGGTGGCGATCAAGCCGGCGCAGTACATGCCGCTGGGCGACCTCAAGGAACTCGTCGCACCGCTGCAGAAGCGCCATGAGGAGCGCATCGCCAACGACAAGGACTTCCAGTTCCTGCAGGAAGACATCAACGAGGTGCTGAAGCTGCGCAAGGAAAACGTCATCTCGCTGAACGAGACCGTGCGCCGCAAGGAGCGTGACGCCCAGGACGCCCGCTCGAAACTGCGCGAAGCACGCCTGGCGGGCGTCTCGGTGAACCAGGACGAGCCGGCCAGCGGTCCGGGCAGCGCCGAGAAGCGCGCCGAAGGCCCGGATCCGACCAAGCCCAAGAAATCGGTGGTCGCCGTGCGCGGCACCCCGCGCCAGGACGATGGCCTGCAAGGCGACGAGCGCGATCTCCAGGCCGAGCTGGCGGCCGAGAAAGCGGCCAAGGATGCCAAGGACGTGTTGCTGCAAGAGGCGGCGAACATCCTGGCGGACGAGGTCGGCATGCTGAAGACCGATACCCGGATGGCGTCGCGCGTGATGCCGTATATGACGGTGGTTCAAAGCAAGTAAGCACGCAGCACCGCGGCGAGAGGCCGCACCGGGAAAGGCCGCACCGTGACAGGTGCGGCCTTTTTTTATCGGCGTTCACAGCAATGGGTCCCGCTGCGTTTCTTGCTGGAATATCTAGCAAAGTTATCAGGCCGCGACCAGCCGCGGCACGGCTCTCTCGAAAGTCCATGTTCTTTAGGCAAGCTGAAGCGTAAAACATGAATGCTGTAAATAGCTGAAAGATGGCATGAAATGACCAGTACTCAACAGTAAGATCGTATGCACGATTTGCGGTGGGTCAAAACTTAAGTTTTTTTGGTTTGTGATACGATAACTCTGTAGTTGTAAAAATAATAATCCTTACTTATCTTAGGAGTTATCTTCATGTCAACACGTCACCTCGTTGTTGCTGCCCTCCTGGCGTGCGCCGGCGCAGCCCAGGCAGAAGTCGTTTCCACGACAGGCTTCCAAAATGGCTGGACCGCCGGTAACGGCACCAGCGTGATCGGTTCGGGTGTGCTCGGTAGCGACGTCAGCCTGGTCGGCGGCGTCGCGCACGGCACTACCGACAGCCTGATCGGCAAGGCCAGCGCCAGCCTGTCGTCTGCCGACGCACAGAAACTCTTCGTCCAGCAGGGCATCGACGCCTCCTACGTGCTGAGCGCCGGTAATGGCCTGCTCGCAGCCCGTTATGGCAACTCGGTGTCGGTCATCAACGACGGCGACGGCGTGAAGATCGTGCCTGGCCAGAATGCAGGTGGCGGCATCGCGGCGCCTGCCGCGCCAGTCGCCGGCGGTGGTAGTGCCGGCGGCGGCGCCGCGATCGGCGGTGGCGGTGGCGCCGCGGTTGGCGGTGGCGGTGCGACATCGGGCGGCGGCAGCGCGGCGCCAGGCGGCAGCAGCGGCAGCCCGGCCGTGCCGGATTCGGGCAGCGACAGCGGTGGCGGCAACGTGACCGTGCCGGCGCCGGATGCCGATCCGATCTTCACCCTGCCAGTCCAGGACCAGGTCGGCGCATTGCCGGATCAGGTCAACGCCGTGCCGGAACCAGGCACCATCGCGCTGATGCTGGCTGGCCTGATGGGCGCCGGCGCGTTCTCGCGTCGCCGCAACGCCAAGCAGTAATCGCCTTCGGGCTGGGCCCGGCGTCCAGCCCGATCGACCGCGCCGACCATGCTTGGCGGCGCGGCCGTTTCAGGTACAATCCTTGTGAACGATCGTGCTATTCATGACGACAACAACAAGGAGACGACGTGGACCTGTACTACTCCGACGAGGACCTGGCCTTTCGCGACCAGGTCCGCGCCTTTCTCGCTTCCCATCTTCCCCCTGAACTCCAGCACAAGGTTCGCCAGCACCTGCGCCTGAGCCGCGACGACTACGTCCGCTGGCACCGCATCCTGGCCGCACAGGGCTGGGCCGCGCCCGGCTGGCCGGTCGAATACGGCGGTCCGGGCTGGACACCGCTGCAGCGCCACATCTTCGAAGAGGAATGCGCGCTTGCCGGCACGCCGCAGGTGCTGCCGTTCGGCGTCAATATGGTGGCGCCCGTGATCATGGCCTTCGGCAGCCAGCAGCAGAAGGACTATTACCTGCCGCGCATCCTGTCGTGCAAGGACTGGTGGTGCCAGGGCTATTCCGAACCCGGCGCCGGCTCCGACCTGGCCGCGCTCAAGACGGGCGCCGTCCGTCAGCAGGACAGTGCGGGCGAGCACTACATCGTCAACGGCCAGAAGACCTGGACCACCCTGGCCCAGCACGCCGACATGATCTTTTGCCTGGTGCGCACCGATCCCGGCGTGCGCAAGCAGGAGGGCATTTCCTTCCTCCTGATCGACATGCGCAGTCCCGGCGTCACCGTGCGCCCGATCGCGATGCTCGACGAAGACCACGAAGTCAACGAAGTCTTCTTCGACAACGTCAAGGTGCCGGTCGCCAACCTGGTGGGCCAGGAAAACCGCGGCTGGACTTATGCCAAATACCTGCTCGGGCACGAGCGCACCGGCATCGCCGCCGTCGGCCGCTCCAAGCGCGAGCTGGCCTTCGTCAAGCGCCTGGCGCTGCGCGAACGCAAGCGCGGACGGGCGCTGCTGGACGATCCCCTGTTCGGCGCGAAAGTGGCGGCGCTCGAGATCGAATTGATGGCGCTCGAGATGACGGTGCTGCGCGTGCTGGCCAGGGGCGAGGCTGCGCCCGGTCCCGAAGCGTCGATGCTGAAGGTCAAAGGCACCGAGATCCAGCAGGCCCTCACCGAGCTGATGGTCGAAGCGGCCGGTCCGCTGGCGCTGCCCTTCGATCTGGCCTACCTGTCCGGCGCGAGCGAACACGCCATCGCGGGCGACGACGATGCGGCTCCGCTGGCGGGCTACTACTTCAATTACCGCAAGACGTCGATCTACGGCGGGTCGAACGAAATCCAACGCAACATCATCTCCCAGATGATCCTGGGACTGTGAGGACGGCATGCATTTCGAACTGAACGGGGAACAGCAGCAGCTGGCCGATGCGATCCGGCGCTGGATCGGCCGCGACTACGGCTTCGAGGCGCGGCGCGCGATCGTCCATTCCGAGCCGGGCGTCTCGCCAGACGCCTGGGCCACGATGGTCGAACTGGGCCTGACGGCGCTGCCGGTGCCCGAGGAACACGGCGGTTTCGGCGGCGACGCCCTCGCCATGTTCGGCGTGATGCAGGAACTCGGCCGTGGGCTGGTGGTCGAACCGTATGTGGCGACGGTGCTCGGCGTTGAATTCCTGCGCCAGGGTGGCGGGCACGGTGCGCTGCTCGAACGGGTCGCCGCCGGCAACGTCAAGCTCGCCTGCGCGCTGGGCGAACAACGATCGCGCCACGACGCCTTCGAGATCGCCACGCGGGTCGAGGCCGTCGACGGCGGCTACCGCCTGCATGGCGAGAAGCGGGTGGTGCTGCATGGCGCCGAAGCCGATGCCCTGATCGTATCGGCCCGCAGCGCGCAGGGCGCGTTGGGCTCGCGGAGCTCGGGGAGCACAGCCGATGTGGGCAGTGTGGGCAGTGGGGGCGATGAGCAGGGCATGGATGGCGTGAGCCTGTTCGTGGTGCCGCGCGACAGCGCCGGGCTGCGCGTCACCGGTTACCGCACGCTCGATGGCTTGCGTGCGGCTAACGTCGTGCTCGACGGCGTGGCGGTCGGGCCAGACGCCGTGATCGGGGCCGTGGAAGAGGGCGGCGCCATTCTGGATGCGGCGCTCGATTACGGCGCCGGCCTGCTGTGCGCCGAGGCGCTGGGGGCGATGCAGGCCCTGTTCGACACGACGCTCGAGTACCTCAAGACGCGCCAGCAGTTCGGCGCGCCGATCGGTAAGTTCCAGGCGCTGCAGCACCGGATGGCCGATATGGCGATCCACCTCGAGCAGGCGCGGTCGATGGCCTTGCTGGCGGCGCTGGCACTGGCGCGTTCGGGTAGCGGGGCCGATGCCAATGTCAGTCGCGATGCCGCCGCAAACATCGAGACACGCCGGCGCGTGGTGTCGGCCGCCAAGTACCGCGTGGGCCTGGCCGCGCGCTTCATCGGCCAGGGCGCCATCCAGCTGCACGGCGGCATGGGCGTGACCGACGAGCTGCCGGCCTCGCATTACTTCAAGCGCCTGTCGACGATCGAACTGACGCTGGGCGATATGGACCACCACCTGGAGCGCTTCATCGCGCAGCCGGGATTCCGGGAGGCCGCATGACGGCAGGACCAGACAAGGGAGCGGGCATGGCGGTCAACGCGCGCGCGCACGTCCAGGCCGATGCGCCGGCCGGCAAGCGCTGGTATTTCGAAGATTTTTATCCCGGCCAGGAAATCGACCTGGGCGAGCGCAGCGTCACCGAAGCCGAGATCCTGGCCTTCGCAAGCGCGTTCGACCCGCAGTCCTTCCACGTCGACACCGGGGCGGCGCAAGCGTCGCCGTACGGCGGCCTGATCGCCAGCGGCTGGCACACCTGCAGCATGATGATGCGCATGGTGGTCGACGGCCTCCTGAGCGCGGCCGACGGCATGGGTTCGCCCGGCCTCGATGGCGTGCGCTGGCTGCAGCCGGTGCGCGCCGGCGACACGCTGCGCGTGCGCTATCTCACGCGCCAGGTCAAGGCGTCCGCCAGCAAACCCGATCGCGGCGTCGTCTGGTCGACCTGGACCGCCACCAACCAGCACGGCGTCCCGGTGTGCACGGTCGACGGCATCGGACTCTACGGGCGCCGGCCCGCCAGGGAGCAATGATGGCCACCACGATCGCACTCGATGCATTGCCGGCGCGGGTCGGCAGCGAAGTCGCCGTGTCCGACTGGTTCGAGGTCGGGCAAGAGCGCATCGCCACCTTCGCCGAAGCCACCGACGACCGCCAGTGGATCCACCTCGATCCCGAACGCTGCAAGCGCGAGTCGCCGTTCGGCCAGCCGGTGGCGCATGGCTTCCTCACGCTGTCGCTGCTGCCGGCCATGCTCACCAGCGCCCTGGCGATCGAGGGCATGCGCATGGGCGTCAACTATGGCCTGAACAAGGTGCGCTTCCCGAGTCCGCTGCCGGCCGGCAGCCGGGTGCGCGGGCGCTGGACCCTGCGCGGCGCCGATGCGGTCGCCGGCGGCTGGCAATTTACCTGGGACGTGACGATCGAGGCCGACGGGGCCGCCAAGCCCGTGTGCGTGGCCGAGTTCCTGATCCGCTGCTACGCCTGACGCATCATCATGCAACGTGGCCGCCGGCGTTGCCGAGCGCGCCCACGCCGCCCATCCGGTACTGATTGCGCCCGCCCGCCTTGGCCTGGTAGAGCAGGGCGTCGGCGCTGGCCACCAGCACGTCGGCGCCTTGCGCATCGCCCGGCACCAGGCTCGCCAGCCCCAGGCTCATCGTCAGGTGCGGGGCCGTGGGCGACGCCGCATGCGGCAGGCCGAGCTGGGCCAGTTCGGCCAGCAGCCGGCGCGCCACGCCTTCGGCGCCGAGCGCATCGAGCTGGGGCAGCAGGATGGCGAATTCCTCGCCGCCATAGCGGGTGACCAGGTCGTGGGTGCGGCCGGCGCCGCGCCGCAGCGCCGCCGCCACCTGCACCAGGCAGGCGTCGCCGGCCTGGTGGCCGTAGTGGTCGTTATAGGCCTTGAAATGGTCGACGTCGGCCAGGATCAGCGCCACCGGCAGCCCGGCGCGCGCGCAGCGGCGCCATTCGGCTTCCAGGCGCTCATCAAAAGCGCGGCGGTTGGCCACGCCCGTCAACGGATCGGTCAGGGTCAACGCGCGCAGGGCGTCGGCCTGGCGCTTGACGGTCAGCTGGGTGCGCACGCGGGCGCGCACCACCGCCGCGTTGACCGGCTTGGTGATGAAGTCGGCAGCGCCGGCCTCCAATGCGCGGGTCTCGTCCTCCGGCGTCTTGAGCGCGGTGACGAAGATGACCGGGATGTCGCGCGTCTCGGGCGCCGCGCGCAGGGCCGCGCACACGGCGTAGCCATCCATGTCGGGCATCATGGCGTCGACCAGGATCAGGTCGGGGTGCTGGGTGCGCGCCAGCTCGAGCGCGCGCTCGCCATCCAGCGCGAACAGCACTTCCTGCTCTTCCTGCAGCGCCGCATGCAGGATCTGGATGTTTTCCATCGCATCGTCGACCACCAGGATGCGGCCATTGAGTGCCATCTCGGTCCAGCTCACGGATTTCCCTTTCGCTTCATGAGGTCTGCCACCTGGCGCGCCGCCTCGTCGAAGCGCAGGGTGGCGACGGCGTCGGCCAGCGCGGCCGCGGCCGGCTGCCCGGCGGCAAGCGCCAACGCCGGCCGCAACGCGCCTTCGGCGGCGATCGCCCTCATATTGTTATTCTCCAGTAAGTGGAGCAGGCGCGCCAGCAAAGCGTGCAGCGTGGCGCCGTCATCCATGCCGGGTAGGTCGTGGGCCGACTCCTGGGTCAGGTCGTGGGCGGCAGGCGGCGCCAGCTCGCGCGCGGTCGCGGCCACGGCATCGAGGGCGCGCGCCAGGTCGGCCAGGCGCAGGCGCACCGTGCCGTCGTCGGCGTCGCGCAGCGCGTGTTCGAGCGCATGGGCCGCCTCGGCCGCTTCGGTGGCGCCGAGATTGGCGCTCACACCGCGCAGCCGGTGCGCCAGCTGGCCGGCGGCGCCGCGTTCGCCGGCCTCGACGTGCGCGCGCAGTTCGCCGAAGGTCTGCGCCTGGCCGTCGGCGAAGCGGATGAACAGCTCGCAGAAGCGCTCGACGCTGCCGGCGAAACGCGGCAGGGTCGATTTCAGGTCGATGCCGGGCAGGTGCGGCAGCGACGCAGGCAACGCCGGCTCGGCGTTCGCTGTCGCGGGCGTGTGCTGTCCGTGCTGCGTTACCCGCGACAGGGTCGCCACCAGCGCGTCGACGTCGATCGGCTTGGCCAGGTGCGCCTGCATGCCCGCGTCGAGCGAGCGCTGGCGGTCCTCGTCCATCGCATTCGCGGTCATGGCGACGATCGGCAGGTCCAGGCCGGCGGCGCGGATCGCGGCGGTCGCCTCGAAGCCGTTCATCACCGGCATCTGCAAGTCCATCAGCACCACGTCGAAGGCGGCGTCTTCCTGCAGCATGCTCAGCGCGGCGCGGCCATTGGCGGCGATCTCGAGCGTGGCGCCGGCGTGGGCCAGGATGAAGCCCGCCACTTCCTGGTTGATCTGGTTGTCCTCGACCACGAGCACGCGCAGGCCGCGCAGGGCGCCGGCCAGCGGCGCGCCGGCGGGGACCGGATGCGCCGTCCCGGCGCCGCCCAGCAGCCGGTCCACGGCCGCGCGCAGGCTGGCGCGGGTAAAGGGTTTGCCCAGCACGGCCGTCACGCCCAGCTCGTCGGCCAGCTCGGCATAGCGCTCGGTGTCGGGGTCGGGCGCCAGCAGGCAAAAGCGCGGCGCGGGCACTTGCGCCGCGCGCACGGCCGAGATCAGGGGCAGGCCGTCCAGGCCCGGCATGGCGCTGTCGACGAAGGCGATGTCGTAGCGCGCACCGCGCAGCGTCTCGAGGGCGGCGGCGCCATCGGGCGCCGTGTCCACCCGCCAGCCGAAGGCGGCGCAGGCCGCGGCCAGGGCGGCGCGCGCGCTGGCGTTGTCGTCGGCCACCAGGACGCGCAGGGCGTCGTCTTCGGGTGCCGGCGCCTCAGGCGCGGCTTCCAATACCGGGAGCGACAGCGCGAAGCGGAACGCGGCGCCGGCGCCGGGCACGCTGTCCAGGCGCAGGGCGCCGCCGGCCAGCTCCACCAGCCGGCGCGCGATCGACAGGCCCAGGCCGGCCCCGCCATACTTGCGCACGGTCGAGCTGTCGGCCTGCGAGAACACTTCGAAGATGCCGGCCTGCACCTCGGGGGCGATGCCGATGCCGGTGTCGCGCACCTCGAACGCCAGGCGCGCCTGGCCGTCGGCCTCGCCGCGCAGCGCGATCGACAGCACGATCTCGCCGCGCTCGGTGAACTTGACCGCGTTGCCGACCAGGTTGAGCAGCACCTGCTCGAGCCGCACCGGATCGCCTTCGAGCAATGGCGGCAGGCGCGGATCGACCGCGAACGCCAGCTCCACGCCCTTGGCCCAGGCGCCGGGGCCGTGCAGCACCGCGATGCTGGCCAGGATCGCGTCGAGGCGCAGCGGGATGCGCTCCAGGGTCAGCTGGCCGGCCTCGATGCGCGAGAAGTCGAGCAGGTCGCTCAGCATGCCCAGCAGCGAGCGTGCGGCGGTGCGCATGCGCGCCACGTAGCCGCGTTCGCGCTGGCCCAGCCGGCCTTCCTCGAGCAGGCGCGCCAGGCCGACGATGGCGTTCATCGGCGTGCGCAGCTCGTGGCTCATGTTCGCCAGGAACTCGCTCTTGGCGCGGCTGGCCTGTTCGGCCAGGCGCAGCGCCGCCTCGAGCTGGACGCCGGTCGCGCGCAGCGCCGCCTCGGCCGCGACCCGGGTGCTGATGTCGCGGATCGTGGCCTGCATCATGCCGAGGCCGCCGATGTCGACCCGGGTCAGCAGGATGTCGGCATGGAACACGCTGCCGTCGGCGCGCAGGTGCAGCCACTCGAAGGCGTCGCGGCCTTCCTCCAGCGTGCGCCGCATGTGCTCCAGCGCCACCTCGTTGCTCGGGCGGCCGTCGGCCTGCAGCAGCGGCGACAGGCTGGCCGGCGACTCCTCCAGCAGGGCGGCCGGGGTGGCGAAGCCGAACAGGTCGGCCGCCGCCTGGTTGGCGCTGACGTAGCTGGCGCCGTAGGCCAGCAGCAGGTGGGCATCGCCGGCGGCCTCGAACAGGGCGCGGAACATCTCCTGGTGGTCGCGCTCGCGCTGCAGCTGGCGCTTGCGCTCGGTGACGTCGAGCACCACCGCGTTCACGCCCATCAGCCGGTGGTCGGGGCCATACACGGGGAAGTAGCTCGAGATCCAGTGCCGCGTGCTGCCCGGCGCCGATGGTGCGTCGCCGGTGGCCTCGATCTCGACCAGCGGCCGGCCGCTGGCGATCACGCGCCGGTAGTTCGCTTCGAATTCCTCGCCGACCGGTCCCAGCAGCTCCGGCAGGCTGCGGCCGGCGTGGTCGCGCGCCGGGCGGCCGTTGATGTCGGCCAGGTAGTCGTTGACCATCACCACCCGCAGCTCGGTGTCCATGAAGCACAGGCCGACGGGGATCGAGGCATACACCGTTTCCAGCTGCGCCTTGGAGCGCTCCAGCTCTTGCGTGCGCTCGGCCACCAGCGTCTCGAGGCCGCGCCGGTGTTCCTGCAGCTCGGCGTCGACCCGGCGCAGCGCGTGCGCCACCGTCTCAACCTCGCGGATGCTCGAAGACGGCAAGACCAGCGGCTCGCCGCGTCCGAGCCGCTCGGCGGGACCGGCCAGGCCCTGCACGGCGCGCGCGATCGAGCCGCCCAGGGCCCAGGCCAGGGCCAGGCTGATCCCCAGCAGGACGGCGATCACGGCCACCGTCTTGGCCATCGACTGCCCCAGCAGTTCGCCGGCCGCGTTGTACGGATAGCGGATCGTCACCACCCAGCCGTGCTCGGGCGAGCGCGCGAAGGCCGCGTAGCCCGGCGCGTCGCTGCCACGCGGCAGTTCGACGATGCCGGCGCTACTGCGCGACACGGCCGTGGCCAGCGCCGGCTCCATCGGCAAGCCCAGGTGCTGGCCGCCATCGGCGCTGCGCGAGATGGTCAACAGGTGGCGGTCGTAGATGCCGGCGATCCAGCCCTCCGGCAGGTGCTGGCTGTCGAGCAGCTCGGCCATGCGGCGCGGGCGCAGGTGCACCGACAGCACGAAGCGCACCTCGCCCTCGTGCCAGATCGGCACCTCGACCGACAGCGCATACTGGCTGCCGTCGTCCAGCCGGTGCAGGCCGGACGCCACGGTGTTGCCGGTCATGGCCACACGCCGGATGTCGTCCTCGTTGCCGGCGCGCGGCAGCGGCGCGCCGATGGGGTAGCGCGTATTAATCAACGGCATGCCGTTCGGCAGGCTCAGGACGAAGGCCTGGGCCGGGAAGTCGGGCCGCAGCAGGCTCTTGGCCACCCCGTGGATGGCGACCATGTCGCCCCTGGCCATCATCGCCGTATTGGCCAGCACCCGTGCCGCGGTTTCGCCGCTTTCGATGTCACGGTCGACCGCCGCCGCCAGCACCTCGGCCACCGTCTGCGCGTCGCGCGACACGTGCGCGCGTTCGCGCACGGCGGCGTCGCGCGCCAGGGCAATGTAGCCGACCAGGATCGGCAGCGCGCAGGCCAGCACCAGGATGTAGAGCTTGGCGCGGATCGAGGGCAGCGAAAAACGGGCAAACGGCAAAGACGACTCCTGGTTTCAACACGGTAATGGGGCGTAGCCGCCATGTTAGCTGGCCCCATCCATGGCGCATAGCGCCTGTTTTGATTCCACCATGCATCGTCTTCACCCTGCAACATGCTGGATCGGCCATCTTGTCCCGATAGAACGCCATCAACTCAGCGGTAGATGCCGGATTGCTACCGTAAGGCGTGGGCAACGAGGCGAAATCGAGACAGTATCGCGCGCTAGCACGATGCCGATAATCACTATTGTTCCCTCAGGCATTAAAATCCCTCTTGCAAGAATTAACCCAAGGGATGGTATGGCAAGGCCAGAGAAAGTCCGCCTCGGCGAAGTGCTGATGCAGCAGAAACTGTTGAGCGAAGAGCAACTGCAGCAGGCGCTCGCCGACCAGAAGCGCACCGGCCGCAAGCTCGGCCGGGTATTCGTCGAAAGCGGCTTCGTCACCGAAGACCAGATTTCGGGCGCGCTGGCGCGCCAGCTCGACATCCCTTACCTGAACCTGAAGTTCTACAACATCAACGCCGACCTGGTGCGCCTGCTGCCCGAGACCGCGGCGCGGCGCTTCCGCGCGCTGGTGCTGGAAGACCGCAGGGAGACGATGCTGGTCGGCGTATCCGACCCGACCGACCTGTTCGCCTACGACGAGATCGCGCGCCTGCTTAAAAAAGGCGTCGAGCTGGCGGTGGTCAACGAGACCGAGGTCCTGGGCGCGATCGACCGCATCTACCGCCGCACCGGCGAGATCACGGGCCTGGCGCGCGAGGTCGAGGCCGACCTGGGCGACGCCTCGATCGACTTCGGCGCGCTGGCCGCCAATCCGGGACTGGAGGAAGCGCCGATCGTCAAGCTGCTGCAATCGGTGTTCGACGACGCGGCCCAGGTGCGCGCATCCGACATCCACATCGAGCCGCAGGAAGGCCGGCTGCAGATCCGCTTCCGTATCGACGGCGTGCTGCACCTGCAGACCGAGGCCGACCTCAAGGTGGCCACGCCGCTGGCGCTGCGCCTGAAACTGATGGCCGATCTCGACATCTCCGAGAAACGCCTGCCGCAGGACGGCCGCTTCGCGGTCAAGGTGCGCAACCAGCGCATCGACGTGCGTATCTCGACCATGCCAACCCAGTACGGCGAATCGGTTGTCATGCGTCTGCTGAACCAGGTCGCCGCCCACCTGCGGCTCGACGCGATCGGCATGCCGGCGCGGCTGGTCGAGCGTTTTCGCGCCATCGTCGCCCGGCCCAACGGCCTGGTGCTGGTGACCGGGCCGACCGGCAGCGGCAAGACCACGACGCTGTACAGCGCCTTGTCAGAACTGAACTCGGTCGAGAAAAAGCTCATCACGGTCGAGGATCCGGTGGAATACCGCCTGTCGGGCATCAACCAGGTGCAGGTCAACGACAAGATCGAGCTGTCGTTCGCGCGCGTGCTGCGCTCGGCGCTGCGGCAAGACCCGGACATCGTGCTGGTCGGCGAGATGCGCGACCAGGAAACCGCCGCCATCGGCCTGCGCGCCGCGATGACGGGCCACCTGGTGCTGTCGACGCTGCACACCAACGACGCCGCCTCGACCCCGCTGCGCCTGATGGACATGGGCGTGCCGCGCTATATGGTGAGCGGTTCGCTGCAGGCGGTGCTGGCGCAGCGCCTGGTGCGCGTGATCTGCGAGAGCTGCAGCGTCGACTACCAGCCGGCCGCCAACGAGGTCGACTGGCTGCGCGCCGAACTGGGCGAGCATGCCGCGACCACGCGCTTTTATCACGGCAAGGGCTGCTCGCACTGCAACGGCACCGGCTATCGCGGCCGCACCGGCGTCTATGAGTTGCTGGAGATGACGCGCGCCGTCACCGACGCGGTCAATCATCCGGATCCGGGGCACTTCCTCAAGGTCGCCCACACCGAGATGCGCGGCGAGACCCTGCGCCGCCACGCGGTGAGCCTGGCGGTGCAAGGGCGTTCGACCATCGCCGAGGCGATGCGGGTCAGTAACCAGATGGACGACTGATCTAGAAGCCCATGCCATATTTCGCCTACAAGGGCCGCAACGGACGCGGCGAGCAGGTAACGGGCGTGCTCGAAGGCGCCGACAGCGGGGCCGTGGCCGACCAGCTGTTCGGCAGCGGCGTGACGCCGACCGAGATCACCGTCACCCGCAAGCGCGCCACTACCGGTGGCCCGGGCTGGCGCGAGCGCCTGTTCGAGAAGAAGGTCACGTCGATGGACGTGCAGCTGTTCAGCCGCCAGATCCATACGCTGCTCAAGTCCGGCGTGCCGATCATGCGCGGCCTGGCCGGGCTGCAGGAGTCGGCGATCAGTCCGGCGTTCGGCCGCGTGATCAAGGACCTGCGTGAGTCGCTGGACGCGGGCAGGGAATTGTCCGCCGCCATGATGCGCCATCCGCGCTGCTTCTCGCCGTTCTACCTGTCGATGGTGAAGGTCGGCGAGATGACGGGACGCCTGGAAGAAGTCTTCCTGCGCCTGTTCGACCACCTGGAATTCGACCGCGACATGCGCGAGCGGGTCAAGACGGCGCTGCGCTATCCGAGCTTCGTGGTGATCGCGATGGTCATCGCCATGGTGGTGGTCAACATCTTCGTCATTCCGCAGTTCGCCTCGGTGTTCAAGTCGTTCGGGTCCGAATTGCCGCTGATGACGCGTGTGCTGCTGGCCACCTCGGGCTTCACGGTCAAGTGGTGGCCGGCCATCGCCGGCGCCGTGGCGCTGGCCTGGTTCGGGTTCAGGGCCTGGACCCGCACCGCGCAGGGGCGGTTGGCGTGGGACCGCTACAAGCTGCGCCTGCCGATCGCGGGCAAGATCATCCACAAGGGCACGATGGCCCGCTTCGCGCGCAGCTTCGCGCTGTCGATGCGCAGCGGGGTGCCGATCGTGCATGCGCTGACCGTGGTGTCGCAGACGGCCGACAACGCCTATCTGAGTTCGCGCATCGAGCAGATGCGCGACGGCGTCGAGCGCGGCGACAGCATCCTGCGCACCTCGACGGCGGCGAATGTGTTCACGCCGATCGTGCTGCAGATGATCGCGGTAGGCGAGGAGACCGGCTCGATCGACGACCTCATGGATGAGATCGGCCAGATGTACGAGCGCGAGGTCGACTATGAGCTCAAGACGCTGTCGAGCCAGATCGAGCCGATCCTGATCACCTTCCTGGGGGCGATGGTGCTGGTCCTGGCGCTGGGGATCTTCATGCCGATGTGGGACTTGGGACAGGCGGCGATCCATCCGAAATAGGCGCAAGCGGCGCGCGCTGTTGCAAAAAGAACGCATCGGCTTGAGCAAACTTAAAATTTCATCAATGAAACATTGCTTTTAAGCGATGCTTTTGCTCTCAAGACATCAAAGTTGCGGTTTCTCACGGTAGAATTGGGCAGCAAGTACATGTTCAGCAGGACGGCCACTCGTCCCCACCATCGTAACGGAGAAAAAAGAATGAAAATCAGTTTCAACAAGAAGGCGCAGAGTGGTTTCACCCTGATCGAACTGATCGTGGTGATCGTCATCCTGGGCATCCTGGCCGCCACCGCGCTGCCGAAGTTTTCCGGCCTGAACGGCGATGCGCGCATCGCGAGCCTGAACGCAGTGAAGGGTTCGCTGGCGTCGACCTCGGCCATGCTGCATGGCCGTGCCCTGATCAACCCGAATCCGCAGAACGGCGTGTTCCAGGTCGAAGGCGGCATCAACGTTCCGATGGGAACCACCGGCTACGCGAATGCATCGACCGAGCTCGCTGCCGCCGCCGGATTGAGCACCGATGACTACACCGTCGCCGACGAAGGCACGGTGCTGAAAATCACGCCGAAGAGCGTGCCTTCCGCGCTCGCGACGACCTGCCATGTCACTTATACGGAAGCCGCCAGCGCCAATGCCGCGCCGGTCATCGCCCTCGCCAACAACCTGAAGTGCGAGTAAGTTTCGCCTGATGCACGACGGGCGCTGCGATTGCAGCGCCTTTTGTTTATGGACAGTCCGCGTGCTTGTGCTTTCTGACCACACTCGGCGGCCAACTTGCGCTGGATCAGCGATTTTTTACGATTCCGGCGCGTGCGTCTTGTCTATAATCAAGTCTTCAAAAGCCGACAATGTACGATCACCGACACAGCTTGCATGCGTTTGTTTAAGAAAGCGAAAAGAAGGGATGGCTGGCTGACCGTGGCGCTCCATCGCGATGGCATGGCGCTTGCAAGCGTCGAGCGTCATCCGGATGGCAAGCCGCTGGTGCATCTGGCCCAGTTCCTTCCGGGATCGACCGGAGCCGACGCGCTCGAGAAGGCCGGGCGCGACGTGCAGGCGCATCTGCGCCACTGCATCGCCTTGCTGTCCGGCGGCGAATACCAGATCCTCAACGTCGAAGCGCCGAACGTGCCGCGCGAGGAAATGAAGACGGCGATCCGCTGGCGCCTGAAGGACATCCTCGATTTCCCGGCGCTCGAGGCCACCATCGACGTGCTCGACATCCCGCTCGACGCCAACGCGCGCGCCCAGCAATCGATCTTCGCGGTCGCCGCCCGCAACACCGTGATCCAGCCGCGCCAGAAGCTGTTCCTCGACGCCAAGGTCGACCTGCATGCGATCGACATCCCCGAGATGGCCCAGCGTAACGTGTCGGCCATGCTGGAGCCGGAAGGGCGCGGCGTCGCCATGCTCTCGTTCGGCGACGACGGCGGCCTGCTGACCGTGTCGTATCGCGGTGAGCTATACCTGTCGCGCCGCTTCGACGTCACCCTGGCCCAGCTGCTCGAGCCGGACCACGAGCGCAAGCACCAGGCCTTCGACAAGATCACGCTGGAGCTGCAACGCTCGCTCGACCATTTCGAGCGCCAGTACTCCTTCATCAGCGTCGCCAAGCTGGTGCTGGGACCGTCGGCCGTGAGCGGCCTGGACGAATACCTGTCGAGCAATCTGTACACGCCGGTCGAGACGCTCGACCTGGCCACGCTATTCGACCTGTCGCGCACGCCCGCGCTGGCGGACCAGGCGCAGCAGCAGCGTTTCTTTCTCGCGATCGGCGCCGCGCTGCGCGAAGGCGGGGCCGCATGAAGCAACAGATCAACCTGTTCAATCCGGCCTTCCAGCCGCAGAAGCAGGTGCTGTCGAGCGCCACCATCGCGCTGGCGGTCGGCGCCGTGGTCGCCGGCGTCGCCATTCTCGCCGTCATCGGCAAGATGGAAACTGCCGAACTGCGGCGCCAGGCCGACAGCGGCGCCGTCCAGCTCGAGAAACGCCAGGCGCGCCTGGCGTCGGCCAACCGCGAATTCGTCCCGCGCCAGAAGGATGCGACGCTGGAGGCACAGATCGCCGAGGCCAACACGCAACTGGCCGCGATGCGCCATATTTCCGGCGCGCTGTCGCGCGGCGAACTGGGCGACACGGGCGGCTTCGCTGGCTATTTCAAGGCGCTGGCGCGCCAGAGCGCGCAAGGCCTGTGGCTGACCGGCGTGACGGTCGGCGCCGGCGGCGCGCAGATCGGGATCAAGGGCCGCACGGTCGATCCGGCCATGGTGCCGGGCTACCTGAACCGCCTGACCCACGAACCGCTGATGCAAGGCAAGTCGTTCGCCAGCCTGCAGATCGGCGAGGCCGCGCCGCTGCAGGCGCCGGACGCGGACGGCAAGCCCGCCACGCGCCCGGCGCCCTACATCGAATTCAGCCTGCAATCGGTGCCTGAGGAGCAGGGCAAATGAAGGAGCGGATCCTGACCCTGCGCGCGCGCATCGACGCGCTGTCGCTGCGCGAACGCGCCCTGGTGTGCCTGGCGGCGTGCGCGCTGCTGGCCTTCCTCGGCCACGCGCTGGTGCTGGCGCCGATGGAAGCGGCCCAGGAGGCGCTGCGCGCCCAGATCGCCCAGCAGCGCACCGGGATGGCGGCCATCGACGAGGCCATCACCGGGCGCGTGCAAGCCTTCCAGCACGACCCCGACGCGCAAGCGCGCACGCGCCTGAATGCGCTGCGCCAGGAGATGGGCCAGCTTGGCGACCAGCTGCTGGCCATCGAGCACGGCCTGGTGCCGCCCGAGCGCATGGGGCCGCTGATCGACGGCATCCTGCGCGCCAACGGGCGCCTGAAACTGGTGTCGATGCGCACCTTGCCGGTCGAGCCGCTGGCGGGACCGGGGGCGCCGGCGCCGGCCGCAGCGCCCGCGCCGGCCGCCGCCCCCTTGCTGTACCGCCACGGCATCGAAGTCACGGTGCGCGGCAATTATCTCGACATGGTCGACTACATGAGCGCACTCGATGCGATGCCGACCCGGATGTTCTGGGGCCGCGCCCAGCTCGACGTGGAGGAGTATCCCGCCGCGCGCCTGACGCTCACCCTGCATACCCTGAGCCTTGACCGACAATGGATGAAGCTGTGAAGAACCTGTTCCTGACCGTGCTGGCCTGCCTGGCGCTGGCCCAACCCGCGAGCGCGCAGGCGCTGCTCGACCCGACCCGCCCGCCGCCGGGCATGGACCGGATCGCGCCGCAGGCCACCGCCGCCGACGATGCGCCGCGCCTGCAATCGGTGCTGATCGCGCGCCATGCGGGCGGCCGTCACGTGGCCGTGATCGACGGCGAGACGGTGCGCCTGGGCGAGACCTTCAAGGGCGCGCGCGTGGCGCGCGTCAGCGCCAACGAGGTCGTGCTGGTGCGCGGCAGCGAACGCCAGGTGCTGCGCATGGATGCGCCGCTGCCGGGCATGACGCCGGCCGCCAAATGACAAGGGATTCCACCATGACGAAGCTTTTCGCGACTCCCTGCGCGTTGGCCGCGGCGCTGCTGCTGGCCGCTTGCCAGAGCGCGCCGCCGAACGCCACCTACGACGCCATCGCCCAGGAAATGGCCAAGGCCAACAGCCAGCCGGCGCCGCGCCCGGCGGTCGACGATGCGGTGGCCAATGCGCTGCTGCCGCCGGCCGCGACCCTGGCCAGCCAGCTGCCGAAGGCGCGGCCCGCGCTCGAGGAGCGCTTCAACGTCGCCTTCAACAACGTGCCGGCGCAGCAGTTCTTCCGCTCGATCGTGGCCGGCACCCGCTACAACATGCTGGTGCACCCGGACGTGAGCGGCAATATCAGCGCCAACCTGAAGGACGTAACCCTGGTCGAGACGCTGGAAGCGGTGCGCGACATGTACGGCTACGACTACAGGATCGACGGCGCGCGCATCAGCATCCGTCCGCTGACCATGCAGACCCGCATGTTCCAGGTGAACTACCTGACCGCCAGCCGGCGCGGGATGTCGAACACGCGCGTGTCCTCGACCTCGGTGGCGGACGCCGGCAATAACGGTAACAACGGCGGCAACAACAGCGGCGGGATGGGGCAGGGCTTCGGCAACCAGGACGGGCAGAATGGCCAGAACGGCCAGAACGGCAACAACCTGAACGGCCAGCGCCAGCTCAACAGCACCGACGTCCAGACCCGCTCCGACAACGACTTCTGGAAAGACCTGAAGGAATCGATCGTCGCCATCGTCGGCACGCTCGAGGGCGGACGCAGCGTGGTGGTCAGCCCGCAGTCCGGCGTGCTGGTGATCCGCGCCATGCCGGACGAATTGCGCAACGTCGACGCCTACCTGAAGGCGACCCAGCTGTCGGTGGACCGCCAGGTGATCCTGGAAGCGAAGATCCTCGAGGTGGAACTGTCCGACAGTTACCAGAGCGGCATCAACTGGGCCTCGTTCGCCTCGTTCCGCGGCGGCACCGCCAACCGGGTCTCGGGCGGCATGATCTCGCCCGGCGCGAACCTGGCGCCGCTGCCTTACGGCGGCGGCCAGCCGGCCGTGATCAACAACGGCTCGGGCCTGTCGGCCAGCACCGGCTTCTCGCTGTCGAACGCGGCCAGCGCGGCCGGCTCGCTGTTCGGCTTCGCCTTCCAGACCAATAACTTCGCGGCCCTGATCACCTTCCTGGAGTCGCAGGGCAGCGTGCACGTGCTGTCCAGCCCCCGCATCGCGGCGATCAACAACCAGAAGGCCGTGCTCAAGATCGGCACCGACGAATTCTTCGTCACCGGCATCACCAACAACATCAACACCACCAACAGCAGCACTATCGTCAGCCCGAGCGTGACGGTGCAGCCGTTCTTCTCGGGCGTGGTGCTGGACGTGACGCCGCAGATCGACGATAAAGGGAATATTCTGCTGCACGTGCACCCGTCGGTAAGCCAGGTCACGACCGTCAACAAGGACGTCGACCTCGGTTCGGGCGGCACCCTGCGCCTGCCGCTGGCGGCGTCGAGCACCTCGGAGCTCGACAGCATCGTGCGCGGCCGCGACGGCCAGGTGGTCGCGATCGGCGGCCTGATGCGCCAGGCCTCGAGCGGCGACACCGACCAGCTGCCGGGCGCCGACAAGATCCCGCTGCTGGGCAATCTGTTCCGCAACAAGAACCGCACGAGCCAGAAGCGTGAGCTGGTGGTGCTGATCAAGCCGACCATCGTCGAAGGGGCGAGCGACTGGAGCCAGGACATGCTCGACGCCGGCCGCCGCATCGAGCAGCTCGATCCGCGCAGCCGCGGCCGTACTTTGGGCGCGGACTGATGTACGCGGCGCACTTCGGCCTGCGCGAGCTGCCGTTCGGGATCACGCCCGACACCAGCTTCTTCTTCGGCAGTCCGCGCTCGCAGGAAGCGCTGAACACACTGCTGGTGGCGACCCGCGGCGGCGAAGGCTTCATCAAGATCACCGGCGAAGTCGGCACCGGCAAGACGCTGTTGTGCCGCAAGTTCATGGCCACGCTGGGCGAGGGCTTCGTCACCGCCTACATCCCGAATCCCTACCTGGAGCCGCGCACCCTGATGCTGGCGCTGGCCGACGAGCTGGAAATCCCGCTCGAGCGCGACGTCGACCAGCACCAGCTGCTCAAGGCGATCAACCTGCGCCTGCTCGAGCTGGCCGGCCAGGACTTGCGCGTGGTGCTGTGCCTCGACGAGGCGCAGGCAATTCCGGTCGAAAGCCTGGAGGCCCTGCGCCTGTTGACCAATCTCGAGACCGAGAAGAGGAAGCTCCTGCAGATCGTCCTGTTCGGCCAGCCGGAACTGAACCGCAAGCTCGAACTCGCGTCGATTCGCCAGCTGGCCCAGCGCATCACCTTTCATTATCACCTCGGCCCGCTGAGCCGCGACGACCTCGATTTCTACGTGGCGCACCGCCTGCGCGTGGCCGGTTTTACCGGCGCGCGCCTGTTCTCGGGCGCCGCGATCCGTGGCTTGTACAAGGCCAGTGGCGGCGTGCCGCGCCTGGTCAACATCATGGCGCACAAGGCACTGATGCTCAGCTACGGCCAGGGCAAGCAGCAGGTGATCAAAAGCCACGTGGCGATCGCCGCGCGCGACACGGTGGGCGTGACGCGCACGATCCGGACCTGGCTGCTAGGGGGCGCCGTCGTCGCCGGGGCGGCGGCCGGCCTGGCCTGGGCGTTGGCGCTATGAGCCTGATCAACAAGATGCTGCAAGACCTCGATGCGCGCGCCGGCCAGCCCGGCGCGGCGCCGCTGCCGGCCGACGTGCGCCTGGCGCCGGCGCCGGAGCCGAGGGCGAGGTGGATGCGTGGCGCGCTGGCGGGCGGGACGCTGATCGCCGTCGCCGCGGTCGGCGCGATCGGCTGGCAG
Source organism: Massilia timonae (assembly GCF_001866515.1). Classification (NCBI taxonomy): domain Bacteria; kingdom Pseudomonadati; phylum Pseudomonadota; class Betaproteobacteria; order Burkholderiales; family Oxalobacteraceae; genus Massilia; species Massilia timonae. The sequence continues at coordinate 5,166,877 of NZ_JRYB01000001.1, read as the reverse complement.
GACATGGGCGAGCCGCAGGCGCCGGTGGCTGCGGCCGCGCAGCCTGTGGCGCTCGCGCTGCCGGTGGCGGCGCCGGTGCCAGTGGTGGACGTTGCGCCGCCACCGTCGCCGCCTGCGCCGGAGTCCGCGCCGGAGTCCGAACCGGAACCGGCTCAGGCTCGACCGGCACCGCCCAGGGACACCGCGCGTGCGTCGGCCAGGGCCGCGTCCGCGCCCGCGCCACGCAAGCCGGCGGCGCCCGCCGCCGCGGGCGGCCGCAGCGAGACGGCGGCGCAGCGCACCGAGAACACCTACCGGCGCGCGTTGCTGGCGCTGGAAGACGGCCGCGTCACCGAGGCGATCGCGACCCTGCAGGCCGCCCTGAAGCTCGATCCGCGCCATGAGGCGTCGCGGCAAACCCTGGTGGGCCTGCTGATCGAGGCCAGGCGGCCGGACGAGGCGATGCGCCAGCTGCAGGCGGCGCTGGCCCTCGACGCGCGCCAGCCTTCGCTGGCGATGTTGCTGGCGCGCCTGCAGCTGGAGCGGGGCGGCCCTGCGCTCGACACCTTGACGCGCACCCTGCCGCATGCGGCAGGCAATGGCGAATACCACGCCTTCCTGGCCGGCGTGCTGCAGCGCGAAGGCCGTCATCGCGAAGCGGCCGGGCATTACCAGGCCGCGCTGCGCACCGCGCCGGGCAATGGCGTGTGGTGGATGGGCCTGGGCATCTCGCTGCAGGCCGAGAAGCGCGATCCGGAAGCGGTGGCGGCGTTCTGGCAGGCGCTGGGCAGCGGGACGCTGTCGCCCGAACTGACGGCCTTCGTCGAGCGCCGCCTGGGACAGCTCGAGCGCTAGCGGCCGGCCATCATGTTGTTGTGATAGCATCGCCGGGTTCGTTTCATCCCTGGCATTTATTTGCAAACTCACGTGGCCACATCGACGCAGTTCGTCCCTCCAGCGGCGCCATGGCGCATGCGCATGGCGTTATCGCTGTCCGTGCTGCTTCACGTGCTGTTATTGGGCATTCCCATGGAAGGGGAAGTCTTCGGGCTGTCCGGCCTGCGCTTCCCGTGGGAAGAGCGGCGGCTGGCGGCGCGCGATCTGCAGATCGTGCTGGCGCCTGCGGCGCCCGCTGCCGCGCCAGCGCTGATCCCGGCGCCTCCGGCACCATCCGCCCCTGTTCCACGCAAGCCGGCGGCGGCTGCGCTGCCAGCAAGCGCGCCGGTCCCGCCGCCGGCAGCCGAGCCCCCCGCCCCAGCGCCATCCCGCGGCGACGCCATTGCAAGGGTGGCAGCCGAACCCGAACCCGATCGCGACGCCGCGGAGCAGGCGCGCGAGGTCGAGCTGATCGCGCTCGCGCGTGAGCAGGCCGAACGCGAGGCGAGCGCGCGCGTGGAGGCCGAACGGATCGCAGCGCGACGACGGGAAGAGGCGCGTCTCGAAGCAGAGCGTCTCGAAGCCTTGCAGCAGGCGCAGAAGGCGGAACAGGAGGCGGCGCAGCGCGAGGCCGCGCGCCAGGAAGCAATCCAGCAAGAGCAGGCGCGGCAGGAACAAGCGCGGCAGGAACAAGCGAGGCTTGACCAAGCACAGCGCGAACAGGAACGTGCAAGCGAGGCCCAGGCCCAGGCCCAGGCCCAGGCCCAGGCCCAGGCCCAGGCCCAGGCCCAGGCCCAGGCGAGCCAGGCGGCGCAACAGGGGCCGGGCGATCGGGGCCCTCCCGCGCAACTGGCGCCGCGCGCCGAACGGCTGCGCGCGATCGCCGAGCAGCTCTCACGCGAAGCCGCCGGACGCGACCGTGCGAGCAGTGCGCCGGGTGTGCCGCCACCCACGGTCAGCGGCCTGCGCCGTGGCTGGCTGTTCGGACGCGCCGACCCCAACCAGGACCTGGTCCTGTATGCGCAAGCCATGGGTCGCAAGATCGAATTGAACCGGACCCTGGACATGGTGCGCGAAGCGGTGAAGCAGCCGCACACGCAGCCGGTCGTGACGGTGGCGGTGCGCGCCGACGGCTCGGTGGAAAAGGTCACGTTCGAGACGTCGAGCGGGGTGCCGGCGATCGACGACGGCATCCGCAGGATCATCGCGAGCCAGGCGCCCTACGGTCCGTTCCCGCCGGCGCTGGCGCGGCAGTACGACGTGGTCGAGATCCGGCGCACCTGGCTGTTCGACGTCGCCGTACGCTTGCAATAAATGTCATCAAGTTGCTTGACAAGAACTCGTCGTGATCCTAAAGTGATATCACTTTGATGTTATTTACACGAGGAGACAAGCATGCACGCAGCACATACGCGCCGTGAATCGGCGTTTTCGTCGGCAAATGGCTACCTGGCGGCCTGCGCCGGGATCGTCCTGCTGCTGTTGTCCGCCTATCTCTTCAAGAGGATGGCCGAGTCGTCGGACGGCTTGTGGTTCCTGCTCGCGAGCGTGGTGGTCGGCATCGGGGGCCTGTTGCTCCTGAGCGGCCTCTACATGCTGCAGCCGAACGAGAGCGCGATCCTGACCCTGTTCGGCAAGTACATCGGCACCGACCGCAGCGAAGGGTTGCGCTGGGCCTTCCCGTTCTACGTCAAGCGCCGCCTGTCGCTGCGCGCCCGCAACTTCAATGCGCCGACGCTCAAGGTCAACGACAAGCGCGGCAACCCGGTCGAGATCAGCGCGGCGGTGGTCTGGCGCGTGCGCGACACCGCCCAGGCCGTGTTCGAGGTGGACGACTTCGAGCGCTATGTGTCGATCCAGGCCGAAGCGGCGCTGCGCCACCTGGCGTCGCAGTATGCCTACGATGAAGGCGAAGACCTGGCCCCGGGCGAGACCACCTTGCGCGCCGGCATGGACGTGGTGGCCGATACGCTCAAGGGCGAGCTGCAGGCGCGCTTCGAGGCGGCCGGCGTCGAGGTGCTCGACGCCAAGCTGACCCACCTGGCCTATGCCGCCGAGATCGCGCAGGTCATGCTGCGCCGCCAGCAGGCCGAAGCGATTATCAGCGCCCGCGCTAAAATCGTGCATGGCGCCGTGAGCATGGTGGAGACGGCGCTGAAAGGCCTGTCCGAGCGCGGCATCGTCGAGCTCGACGACGAGCGCAAGGCGGCGATGGTCAGCAATCTGCTCGTCGTGCTGTGCTCGGACAAGGAAACCCAGCCGATCGTGAATACCGGCACCCTGTACAACTAGCAGCGAAACGGCATGGCAAGTCCCGGCAAAAAAGCGTTCCCCCTGCGGATCGATCCAGCCCTGTGGGAGGAACTGCAGCGTCTCGCGGCGCGCGACCTGCGCAGCGTGAACGCGCAGATCGAGTTCCTGCTGCGCGAGAGCCTGGCCCGCCGCGGTGTGAAAGTCGGGGAAGCAAAAACCAGGAGTGGTGGAGTGGAAGATGAAACGTAGTTCGAGCGGTGGCCTGGTCTATTCCACCGAGAGCGGGCGCATGTGCCCCGACTGCCGGCAGCCGGTCGCCGCCTGCGCCTGCTCGGCCGCGGCGCGTGTGGTCGGGGACGGCGTGGTGCGCGTCTCGCGCCAGTCGAAAGGGCGGGGCGGCAAGACGGTCACGCTGGTCAAGGGCGTGGCGCTCGATCCGGTCGCGCTGGCGCTGCTGGGCAAGCAGCTGCGCACGGCCTGCGGTTCGGGCGGCACCGTCAAGGACGGCGTGATCGAAGTCCAGGGCGACCATTGCGAGCTGGTGATGGATACCTTGACCAAGCTGGGCCACGCGCCGAAACGGGCCGGGGGCTGAGCTGCGGCGGCGGCCCGCCCGCCGGGCAGGAGCGGTCAAGAGGGCAGCCATGTGCTAAAGTGACATGATTGCCGGCTGCGGACGCGGCCGGCACGCCTTGATCCGCGCATGGCGGACGAGGCGGCGCGTATTCCCCCGGTCAAAGCGACCCAAATAATAAACCCCGGGTGTCCCATGAATCTGTTCGAACATTTGGCTGTCCTGGCGCTGCTGGTGCTGGCGGCCGGCTTCCTGTCGTTGACCGAGATCGCGCTCGCCGGCGCACGCAAGATCAAGCTGAAACTGCTGGCCGAGGCCGGCGACGAGCGGGCCCAGAAGGTGATGTCGCTGCAGGCCCAGTCGGCCGACTTCTTCGCCGCCTCGCAACTGGGCCTGAACGCCATCGCCATCCTCGGCGGCATCCTGGGCGAGGGCGCCCTGCGGCCGTTCTTCCTCGACTGGCTGTCGCTGTTCTACAGCGGCCCGGGCCGCGACAACGTGGCCTTCGCCCTTTCTTTCGTGTTCGTCACGACCCTGTTCGTGCTGTTCTCGGACCTGATGCCCAAGCGCCTGGCGATGATCGCCCCCGAGGCCACGGCGATGGCCGTGATCCGCCCGGTGCTGTTCGTGATCCGCCTGTTCCGGCCATTTTCGTGGGCACTGAACAAGATCGCCAATATGCTGTTCCGCCTGTTCGGGGTCGACATGACGCGCGAAGACCGCATCACCTTCGACGAGATCTCGGCCGTCGTCGAAGCCGGTGCCCAGGCCGGTGTGTTGCAGAAGCAGGAACAGCACTTCATCGAGAACGTGTTCGAGCTCGAATCGCGCACGGTCACGTCGACCATGACGACCCGCGAGAACGTGGTGTTCTTCGACCTGACCGAGCCCGAAGAAAGCATCCGCCAGAAGATCGCCAACCATTCGCTGTCGAAGTTCCCGGTGTGCGACGGCGTGATCGACCGCGTGGTCGGCTATGTCGACACGCGCGACATCCTGGTGCGCCTGCTGAGCAAGCAGGCCAGGTTCCAGCTGAGCGAACTGACCATCCGCACGGTCCTGATCATCCCGGACACGCTGACCTTGTCCGAGATGCTCGACCGCTTCCGGTCGAGCAAGGAAACCTTCGCGATCGTCATCAACGAATACGCCTTCGTGGTCGGCGTGATCACGCTGAGCGACATCATGGTCACCGTCATGGGCCGCTGGGGCAGCCCGCTCGAAGCCGACCAGCAGACCTTGCAGCGCGACGACGGCTCGTGGTTGATCGACGGCAGCACGCCGGTGGCCGACATGAAGCGGGTGCTCGACCTGCAGTCGCTGCCCGAGGAAGAACGCTACGAAACGGCGGCCGGCTTCATGATGTACATGCTGCGCAAGGTGCCCAAGCCGACCGACAGCGTCGAGCATGAGGGCATGCGCTTCGAGGTGGTCGACGTCGACCACTACCGGATCGACCAGTTGCTGGTGAAGCGCCTGGAACGCGCCGACACGTCGCCCCTGTCGGTGGGTTCGCTGACCGACTAGGCAGGGGCGCCGGCGTCACGGCTGAGCCGTGCGTCAATATATCGCGCGCTTTGGTAGCCTGAGCTGGTCCGGCTCGCACGTGGATGCGGGCCGCCACCAACCACAGGAGCCCTTACATGTCTATCCGCAATCTGCTTTCTTCGATCCTGATCGGCGCCGTCGCCAGCGCGCGCTCGATGACGCCCATGGCCACCATCGCCACCGCGCGCCTGGCCGGCCGCGGCACCTCGGGCGACCTGTTCCTGCTGGACCGTCCGACCTTCAAGTATGGCGCGCTGGCGATGGGCGTCGGCGAGCTGCTCGGCGACAAGATGAAGAGCGCGCCCGACCGCACCGTCTTTCTCGGCCTGCTGGCGCGCGTGATGAGCGCGGGGATCGCCGGCGCGGCCCTGGCGCCGAAAGGCAGGGAAAAGGCGGGCGCCGCGGCCGCGGTGGCCACCGCCGTGCCGCTGGCCTACCTGACCCTGGCCGGGCGCAAGCAGGCGATGGCGCGCATCGGCCAGACCAAGAGCGGCTTGATCGAGGACGCGCTGGTCGTGGCCGCCGGCGCCGCGATCGTGGCGATGGCCACCAAGCCGCAGCGCGGCTCCTGAGTCCTACAGGCGGCCGAGGCGCTCCAGCGCCAATTGCAGCGTCGCGTCCTTCTTCGCGAAGCAGAAACGCACCACCCGCGATTCCTTCGGCTGGCCGTAGAAGGCCGACACCGGAATCGCCGCCACCTTGATCTCGGTGGTGAGCCAGCGCGCGAAATCCGCCTCGGACAGGTCGGACACGGCGTCATAGCGCACGCACTGGAAATACGTCCCGTCCGACGGCAGCAGGGTGAAGCGCGAGCCGGCCAGGCCGGCGCGGAACAGGTCGCGCTTGGCCTGGTAGAAGGCGGGCAGGTCGCGCCATGGCGCCGGGTCTTCGAGGTAGGCCGCGATGGCATGCTGCATCGGCGCCGTGACGCAGAACACGTTGTACTGGTGGACCTTGCGGAATTCTGTCATCAACGCCACCGGCGCCGCCACATGGCCGATCTTCCAGCCGGTGACGTGGAAGGCCTTGCCGAAGCTCGACACGACGAAGGCGCGTTCGGCCAGCCTCGGGTCACGCGACACCGACGCATGCGGCTCGCCGTCGTACACCATGTGCTCGTAGACCTCGTCGGACAGCACCAGGATGGAAGTGCCGTCGACGATCGCCGCCAGCGCATCGAGGTCGGCCTGGCGCAGGATGGTCCCGGTCGGGTTGTGCGGCGTGTTCACCACGATCATGCGCGTGCGCGGCGTGACCGCGGCGGCCACCTCATCCCACGGGACGCTGAATCCGGTCTCGTCGAAGCGCATCGCCACCGGCGCCACCACGCCGCCGGCAAGCAGGATCGCCGGCGCGTAGCAGTCGTAGGCCGGCTCGATGACGATCACTTCGTCGCCCGGATGCACGACGGCGAGGATCGCCGTGTGGATCGCCTGGCTGGCGCCGACCGTGATGGTGATCTCGGTGTTGGCGTCGTAGCGGTGGCCATAGGTCGCCTCGATCTTGGCGGAGATCGCCTGGCGCAGCACCGGCATGCCGGTCATGGGCGCGTACTGGTTGTGGCCGGCGCGCATCGCCTCGGCCACCAGCTCGACCAGCTTCGGGTCGCAGGCGAAGTCGGGGAAGCCCTGGCCGAGATTGACGGCGTCATGCTCGAGCGCCAGCTGCGACATCTGGGTGAACACGGTGGTGCCCACTTGGGGCAGACGGGAAACCAGCGGAGGAAGGCTCATGGGTGAGAACGGATCGTGAAGATGACGTGCCTATTTTAGCGTGCCTTCGGCCCTGGCCTTGAGCCATGCTTCCGGCAGCATGATGCGAAACAGCCCGGCCTGCGCCGTCTTGCGGCCCAGCTTGAGCAAGGCCTTGTCCTTGCTGATCAGGACCGCGGCGCCGGCGTCGCGCGCCAGTTCCATGAATTTCTGGTCGTCGCGGTCGGTGCACACCGGCAGGCGGATCGGCTTTGCCTCTGGCGCGACCAGGCGCAGCAGGGCGTCGAAGCGGGCCGCGGCCCGTTCGCGGCCGGCCTCATCCAGCGGCAGATGCGGGTAGCGCAGCACGGCGAGGTATTCGTCGCGGCATTCGGCGCGCGTGATCGCGTCGACCTGCTTCGTCTCGATGGCCGCCAGCAGCTCGGCCCAGCGCGGATCGTGGAACACGAACAGGTCGAGCAAGACGTTGGTGTCGATGACGATGGATTCTGCTGGAGCGGTTATCATGTGGCTTGTTTATTTGCGGAAAATTTTTGTTCGTTCATGCTGATTGTCCTGTCCCCCGCCAAGTCGCTCGATCTCGAATCGCCCCTGACCACCAAGCAACATACCAATCCCGACTTCATCCCGCAGGCCGCGGAACTGATCGAGGTGCTGCGCGATTATTCGCCGGCCCAAATCAGCGAGCTGATGGACCTGTCCGATGCGTTATCAAGGCTCAACGTCGGCCGCTACGCCCACTGGCAGCCCGACCATGCCGAGGCGCGCCCGGCCATCATGTCGTTCAACGGCGACGTGTACACCGGCTTCGACGCCCCGAGCCTGGACGCGCAAGGGCTCAAGTACGTGCAGCGCCATGTGCGCATCCTGTCGGGCCTGTACGGCCTGCTGCGGCCGCTGGACCAGATGCATCCTTACCGCCTCGAGATGGGCACCAAGCTGGCCAACGCGCGTGGCAAGGATCTGTATGCGTTCTGGGGCGAGACCATCACCCAGGCGCTGAACCGCCAGCTGGCCGAGACCGGGTCCACGGCGCTGGTCAACCTGGCCTCGACCGAGTACTTCAAGTCGGTCAAGCCGAAGTTGCTGGATGCGCCGGTGATCGAGCCGGTGTTCCAGGACTGGAAGAACGGCCAGTACAAGATCATCTCGTTCTTCGCCAAGCGCGCCCGCGGCATGATGGCGCGCTATGCGGCCGATCGTGGCGTCACCGATCCGGAGCAGCTCAAGGAATTCGACGTCGACGGCTATGCCTACGAGCCGGGCGCGTCGAAGGAGCGCGCATGGGTGTTCCGCCGCCGTATCGAGGCCTGAGCCAGGCCTGAGCCGAAAGGACCGCCGGCGCTGGACGGCGCCGGCGCTGCGATCTTATTCGACCGCGTCTTTCGGCGATGGCTTCGGACCGCTCTTGGCCCAGAACTTCCACCATGGCGCTTCGCCGCGCGCGTTCGGATTGATGAAGTAGCTGTTCGGATAGTTGAGCAGGAACACGCGCTGGGTGTCGTCGCGCAGCAGCGGCATGCCGAGCTTGTCGTAGCTGCGCATCATGATGAACAGCGCTTCTTCGCGCGCCGGCGCGTCGCTGTAGTTGGTCACCGCATCCTGGGCGCGGTTGAGCGCCGCCAGGTAGGCGCCGCGGCGATAGTAGTAGTTGGCGACGTGCACTTCGTACTGCGCCATCGCGTTGATCAGGTAGCTCATGCGCTCGATCGAGTCTTGCGCATATTTGCTGTTCGGGAACTTGTCGACCAGGGCCTTGAAGGCGGCGAAGGCTTCGCGGGTCGCGCGCGGATCGCGTTCGGTCGGGTCTTGTTCGTAGACGAAGCTGAAGAAGCCGAGCTGGTCGTTGAAGTTGACCAGGCCGCGCAGGTAATACATATAGTCGACCTGGGCGTGGTTCGGGTGCAGCTTGATGAAACGCTCGACCGCGGCCAGTGCCTCGGCCTGGTCGCCCGCCTTGTAGTGGGCGTAGGCGATCTCCATCTGCGCCTGCGTTGCATAGACGCCAAACGGGAAGTTGGTTTCGAGCCGCTGGAACAGCGGAATTGCGGCTTCGTAGTGCCCGCCGGCCATCTCATCGCGCGCCTCAGCGTATAATTTCTCCGCCGACCAGTTTTTGGATTCGTCGGCAGGCTTCGGCAGAACACTGCATGCCGAGAGGCCGACGAGGGCGCAAGTTGCGACCAACACAGACAATTTTTTTTGCATAGCTTTTTGCAGAGAAGTTTTACCTAGATTCAACGAACGGCTGATTATAGCCGATGGGACTGACGTGATATTAACTCCTGCGCCGGATTCGGCGGATTTACCTATTGACCCTGACTTTGACGATGAACTGGAGGCCGGGTTCGCCCCCGCGCCCGGCATCGACCTGTCGCCGATCACGCTGGCGCTGCAAGAGGAACACTGCGGCCAGCGCCTCGACAAGGTGGTGGCCGGCCTCGTGCCCCAGTTCTCGCGCAGCCGCCTGCAGCAATGGTTCGAAAGCGGCCACATCACGGTTGACGGCAAACCGGCGCGCGGCAAGGACACGGCCTATGGCGACGAGACGATCGTCGTCGAACCGCAGGCCGCGCCCGAGGACACGGCGTTCGCGCCGGAGCCGATGGACCTGAACATCGTCCACGAGGACGACGACATCATCGTCATCAACAAGCCGGCCGGCCTGGTCGTGCATCCCGGCTCGGGCAACTGGAGCGGCACCTTGCTCAACGGCTTGCTGCACCACTGCCCGCAACTGGTGGGCGTGCCGCGCGCCGGCATCGTGCACCGCCTGGACAAGGATACCAGCGGCCTGATGGTGGTAGGCAAGACCCTGGCCGCCCAGACCGACCTGGTGCGCCAGCTGCAGGCGCGCACCGTCAAGCGCGAATACTTCGCGCTGGTCTGGGGCACGCCGCGCGCCTCGGGCACCATCGACAGCCCGATGGGGCGCGACGCCAAGGACCGCGTCAAGATGGCGGTCTCGAACAGCCCGTTCGCCAAGCCGGCGATCACCCATTACGAGCGCGTCGTCACCGGCGAGCTCGATCGTCGTCCGGTGTCGCTGGTGCGCTGCCGCCTCGAGACCGGCCGCACCCACCAGATCCGCGTCCACATGCAGTCGCTGGGCTTCGCGCTGGTGGGCGACGCCGTCTATGGCAAGCGCCACCTGACGCCGGTGTTCCACCGCCAGGCGCTGCAGGCGCGCCGCCTCGGCCTGGTGCATCCGGGCACCGGCGAACAATGCGAATGGACGGTGCCGCTGGCCGACGATTTCGCCGCGCTGATCGCCCAGGCGGGCATCGAGGAGCCGCAGGACGGAGACTTCGGCAGCGAGATCAACGACGAGGATGACGACGACGGCGTCGTCACCTACCGCGTATGACGCATCGAGCGCTTGGCGGCGCCGACCTGGTCTGGCCGGACTGGCCCGACCTGCCGGCCTCGGTCGGCGCGCTGGCCACCAGCCGCGACGGCGGCGTCAGCGCCGCGCCGTATGACGACGGCAAGGGCGGCGGTGGGTTGAACCTGGGCCTGCATGTGAACGACGACCCGGACGCCGTGCGCGCCAACCGCGAGCGCCTGCAAGCCTGGCTGCCGGGCCGTCCGGCCTGGATCGCCCAGGTGCATGGCGCCGACGTGGTCGATGCCGTGAAGGTGGGGCCGGATCGGCCGGTGTGTACTGGCGACGCCAGCCTGGCAACCGCGCCAGGCGTCGTGTGCGCGATCCTGACCGCCGACTGCCTGCCGGTGCTGTTCGCCGACCTCGATGGCAAGGTGGTGGGCGCGGCCCACGCCGGCTGGCGCGGCCTGGCCGGCGGGGTGCTGGGCGCGACCGTGAGCGCCATGCGCGCGGCCGGCGCCGACGACATCACCGCCTGGATGGGGCCGGCCATCGGTCCCGACGCCTTCGAGGTGGGGCAGGACGTGGTGGACGCCTTCGTGGCGGCGATTCCGGGGGAGGCCACGCGCGCCTGCTTCCGTGATTATCCTGGCCGTCCGGGTAAATACCTGGCCGATATGTTCACCCTGGCGCGCCTGATGCTGGCGCGCGACGGCGTCGAACGCGTCCATGGCGGCGGCCTGTGCACCGCCAGCGCGCCCGAGCGCTTCTATTCCTACCGCCGCGACGGCGTCACCGGCCGTCAGGCCAGCTTGATCTGGATCAAGTGACAGATCGGCATCCTGGCCGATACTGCTCAGTCGCCGTCACCATCCGCATCCGATGGGGCGGCGGCATCCCCGGTTCCACCGTTCTCCCCCGGTTTGCGCGGGCCCTGCGCCGCCGTTCGGCTGCGCTGCCGACGCCGCTTTGCGCCAGTGAGATAAAAAAGAATGGATAATGGCACTGCGCAATAGAAAACGAAGGTCATGATCCCGCCGATCACCGTCGGTTCGGTCGCCGCCATGAGCACGACAACATATATCCAGGCAATGGCGACGATCCACATGATGTTCTGTTTTTTTGGTTGAAGAGACGAGATTCTAACAACGGATGCCCACATGAACATGCCTGACCCGCAAGCTGTCGCCGCAACCTGGCTGTCCCAATTTACCGATCCCAAGGCCTGGGAGGGCTGGATGAAGATGGCGCCCATGACGCCGCCGCCGGCCTCGGCCAATCCGCTGGCCGGTTTCCTGAAAGACGTCGGCGCCGGCATCGACCCGCTCAAGCTCGAATCGATCCGCGACGACTACCTTAAAAAGGGCGCCCAGCTGTGGCAAGATTTTGTGTCGGGCAAGACGCCCGAGCTGCATGACAGGCGCTTCTCGGCTTCCGAATGGACGGCGCATCCGCTGTCGGCATTCTCGGCCGCCTCCTACCTGCTCAATTCCGAATTCATGCTGGCGCTGGCCGACGCGGTCGAGGCCGGCCCACGGGAGCGCCAGAAGATCCGGTTCGCGGTCCAGCAAATGGTCGACGCTATGTCGCCCGCCAATTTCTTCGCGACGAATCCGGAAGCGCAGAAGAAAATGATCGACACCAAGGGCGAGAGCCTGACCAAGGGCATGGCGAATATGCTGGCCGACCTGCAGAAAGGCCGCATCTCGCAATCGGACGAATCCGCCTTCGAGGTCGGCCGCAACGTCGGCAACACGCCGGGCCAGGTGGTGTTCGAGAACGAGCTGTTCCAGCTGATCCAGTACACCCCAAGCACGCCGACCGTGCGCAGCGTGCCGCTCTTGATGATCCCGCCGTGCATCAACAAGTTCTACATCCTCGACCTGCAGCCCGAGAATTCGCTGGTGCGCTACGCGGTGGAGCAGGGCAATACCGTGTTCATGGTGTCCTGGCGTAATCCGGACCGCAGCCAGGCGAACCTGCGCTGGGACGATTACGTCGAAACCGGCGCGATCCGCGCGCTGGACGTGGTGGGCGACATCACCGGGCAAGAAAAGGCCCATGTGTTCGGCTTCTGCGTCGGCGGCACGATCGCCGCCACCGCGCTGGCGGTGCTGGCCGCGCGCGGCCGCCAGCCGGCGGCCAGCCTGACGCTGCTCACGACCTTGCTCGACTTTTCCGACACCGGCGTGCTCGAAGTGTTCGTCGACGAGGCCCAGGTGGCGCTGCGCGAACAGACCCTGGGCGGCGGCGGCCTGATGCCGGGGCGCGACCTGGCGACGACGTTCTCGGCCCTGCGTCCAAACGACCTGGTATGGAACTATGTGCAGCAAAACTATTTGAAGGGCAAGGAACCGCCGGCCTTCGACCTGCTGTACTGGAATGCGGACAGCACCAACCTGCCGGGGCCGATGTTCTGCTGGTACCTGCGCAACACCTACCTGGAAAACAAGCTCAAGAATCCGGGCGCGCTGACGGTGTGCGGCGTGCCGGTCGACCTCGGCAAGATCGATGCGCCGGTGTTCATGTACGGCTCGAAGGAAGACCACATCGTGCCATGGCAGGCTGCGTATGCCTCGATGGAGCTGCTCAATCCGAAGAAGCCGAAGGCGAACCGTTTCGTGCTGGGCGCGTCGGGCCATATCGCCGGCGTGATCAATCCGGCGGCGAAGAACAAGCGCAGCTATTGGGTCAACGACGAGGTTGGCAAACCGGGCGGCAAAGCCGGCGGAAAGTCGCGACCCAGGGACGATGCCGCCTGGTTCGACGGCGCGGTCGAGCACAAGGGGAGCTGGTGGCCGGAGTGGGCCAAATTCCTGGCGCAACACGGCGGCGCCGAGGTGCCGGCGCCCGCGACGCCCGGCAATGCGCGGTACACGGCGCTGGAACCGGCGCCCGGCCGCTACGTCAAGGCGCGTGCCGATTGAGGGGCGGGATTGGTTTGTTGACAGAAAAGCTAAGACAGTGATTAAACTGGTAATTGCTGCACCTGCGTCAATTGCATGGTATGGTGTCTGCTGTCCGTTTACTGCCGACCTGGCAGCGGGCGGGCAGGAGACGAACCGGCCATGCCGGCGCACACAATTCTAAGTACGAGGCTCACGAAGCCGCGGCGCAACCTATGGAACGAGAGATGAGCAGTGTGAAGAAAAGTACGGAACGCCTGATCAAGAAATACCCGAACCGTCGCCTGTACGACACGCAGACCAGTTCATACATTACGCTTTCCGACGTCAAACAGCTCGTGCTCGACGCCGACGAGTTTACCGTGGTCGATGCCAAGAGCAATGAAGACCTGACCCGCAGCATCCTGCTGCAGATCATCCTCGAAGAGGAAGCCAACGGCGTCCCGATGTTCTCGAGCTCGGTCCTGGCCCAGATCATCCGCTATTACGGCCACGCGATGCAGGGCATGATGGGTTCCTACCTGGAAAAGAACGTCCAGGCCTTCACCGACATCCAGAACAAGTTCACCAGCAACGCCGCCGGCGCGCTCGAAGGCAAGCCGTTCAGCCCCGAGATGTGGACCCAGTTCATGAACGTCCAGGGCCCGATGATGCAGGGCATGATGAACAACTACATCGACCAGAGCAAGAACCTGTTCCTGCAGATGCAGGAGCAGATGCAGAACCAGAGCAAGGCGATGTTCGGCGCTTTCCCGTTCCCGGGCATGCCGACCAATCCCACCGACAAAAAATAAGCGCTTCGCACAGCGCTGCAACACACCGGCCCGGCGCTCCCACCGGGCCCCCGGGTTCAGGTACAATCGCGGATTGCCCAAATCATTTGTCGTCCGCCCATGCCTGAACTCCGTCGTAATCCTTCTGCCAACTCCAGCAGCATCGCGGCCGCCGCGAAAGCCCCAGCCATCGTCATCCCGACGCCAGCCGCGGGTGTGACTGCGCCGAAGGTCGGCTTCGTCTCGCTCGGCTGCCCGAAGGCGCTGGTCGATTCCGAGCAGATCCTGACCCAGCTGCGCGCCGAAGGCTACCAGACCGCCAAGTCGTACGACGGCGCCGACCTGGTGATCGTCAACACCTGCGGCTTCATCGACGCCGCGGTGCAGGAGTCGCTCGACGCGATCGGCGAGGCGCTGGCCGAGAACGGCAAGGTGATCGTCACCGGCTGCCTGGGCGCCAAGAAGGATGCCGCGGGCGACGACATCATCACCAAGGTGCACCCGAAGGTGCTGGCCGTGACCGGCCCGCACGCCGTGACCGAGGTGATGGAATCGGTGCACCTGCACCTGCCGAAACCGCATGACCCGTTCATCGACCTGGTGCCGGACCACGGCGTCAAGCTCACGCCCAAGCACTACGCCTACCTGAAGATTTCCGAAGGCTGCAACCACCGCTGCAGCTTCTGCATCATCCCGTCGATGCGGGGCGACCTGGTGTCGCGCCGCATCGACGAGGTGCTGCTCGAGGCCGAGAACCTGTTCAAGGCCGGCGTCAAGGAACTGCTGGTGATCTCGCAGGACACGTCCGCCTACGGCGTCGACGTCAAGTTCCGCACCGGCTTCTGGAATGGCCGTCCGATCAAGACCCACATGACGCAGCTGGTCGAAGCGCTGGGCCAGCTGGCGCGCCAGTACGATGCGTGGGTGCGCCTGCACTACGTCTATCCTTACCCGCACGTCGACCAGGCGATCCCGTTCATGGGCGACGGCCACGTGCTGCCTTACCTCGACATCCCGATGCAGCACGCGCACCCCGATGTGTTGAAGCGCATGAAGCGCCCGGCCAGCGGCGAGAAGAACCTCGAGCGCATCCTCAACTGGCGCCGCATGAACCCGGACCTGACGATCCGCTCGACCTTTATTGCCGGCTTCCCGGGCGAGACCGAGGCCGAGTTCGAATACCTGCTGGACTTCCTGAAGGAAGCGCAGATCGACCGCCTGGGCTGCTTCGCCTATTCGCCGGTCGAAGGCGCGACCGCCAACGAGCTGGCCAATCCGGTGCCCGAAGAAGTGCGCGAGGAGCGCCGCGCGCGCGTGATGCTGCTGCAAGAGGAAATCTCGGCCAAGCGCCTGCAGGCGAAGGTCGGCAAGACCTTGCGCGTGCTGGTCGACGAAGTCGGCCCGCGCGAAGCGATCGGTCGCTCGGCTGCGGATGCGCCGGAAATCGACGGCGTGGTCCATATCAAGCGTCCGCTGGTGCCGGGCAAGCAGAAGCTGGCGGTCGGCCAGTTCGCCGACGTGGTCGTGACCCGCGCCGACGCCCACGACCTGTGGGCTAACCCGCTCTGAAGCATTCATCACAACCCCGGCGCGCGAGTCCTATGAACGAGAAGTCGATCCAGACCACCCTGATCCATAGCGACTACGTCGCGCCGAGCGGCTTCGATGCCTTCCCGCCCGGCATCCACCGCGCATCGACGGTGCTGTTTCCGAACACCGCGGCGATGCGCTCGACCGAGTGGCGCGACAAGCAGGCCTATACCTATGGCCTGCACGGTACGCCGACCACGTTTACGCTCGAGGCCAAGCTGGCCGAGATCGAGGGCGGCGCGCATTGCCTGCTGACGCCCTCGGGCCTGGCGGCGATCGCGATGATCGATTTCGCCCTGCTCAAGAGCGGCGACGACGTCCTGCTGCCGGATAACGTCTACAACCCGAACCGCGAGCTGGGACGCTGGCTGACCCAGGACTTCGGCGTGTCGGCGCGCTACTACGACCCCATGATCGGGGCCGGCATCGCGGAGCTGATCCGGCCGAACACGAAGTTGCTGTGGACCGAGGCGCCGGGATCGGTGTCGATGGAAGTGCCGGACCTGCCGGCCCTGTGCCGGGCGGCCCATGCGCGCGGCGTGCTCGTCGCGCTGGACAACACCTGGGCGGCCGGGCTGGCGCTGCGCGGCTTCGACCACGGCGTCGACATCGTCATGCATGCGCTGACCAAGTACCAGTCGGGCGGGGCCGATCTGCTGATGGGCGCGGTCATTACGCGTGACAAGGCGCTGAACGACCGCATCGCCCAGGCGCATATGCGGCTCGGCATGGGCGTGAGCCCGGACGACGCCTACCTGGTGCAGCGCGGCCTGCCGACCATGAAGCTGCGCTTCGAGCGCCACGACGCCAGCGCGCGCGAGTTGGCGGCCTGGTTCAAGGCGCGCCCCGAAGTGAGCAAGGTGCTGCATCCGGCGTTCGAGGATTGCCCTGGACACGCGTCCTGGAAACGCGATTTCACGGGCGCCGGCGGACTGTTCTCGGTCGTGTTCGATCCGCGTTACGACGAGGCCCAGGTCGACCGCATGGTCGACGCCTTGACGCTGTTTGGCATCGGCTACAGTTGGGGCGGACCGAACAGCCTGGTGATGCCGTACCGGATCAAGAGCCTGCGCGACAAGTGGGTCGATCCCGGCGTGCTGGTGCGCTTCAATGTTGGCCTGGAAGAGCCAGGCGACCTGATCGCCGATCTGGAACGGGCGTTCGGCCAGCTGTAAACTGAAAATGGGGCCTGGTCGGCCCCATTCGTTTTTAAACCGGCATTGCCCGGTTACTGTTCAGGTCGAGGAAGCCGCGCACCAGGCGGTAGGCCTTCCACACCCAGACCACGAACCACAGCAGGTAGGCGATCGGAATGCCGATCACGGTCATGAACAGCACGCCGCCGACCGCCATCCAGGCCACGTACCACCAGAACGAGCGGATCATCCAGGTGTGATGGCTGTGGACCATCGTCCCCGCGGTTTCCGGGCGCTTGATGTAGTTGATGATCACCGGGACGATCGACAGCATCCCGAGCGAAAAGAAGAAGGTCAGCGCGTGGATGACGTACAGGATGCGCGCCCACTGTTTGTTGTCCTCGACGCCTCGTTCCAAAACCAGTTCTTGCGACATAGTGGCTCCTTATAAGGACGGGATCGGCCCCGTTCGTTGCCATTGTAGCAGCGTCGATCGCGCGGGTCCGGGTCATGCCGGCCGGAATCACGAAGGACTCAGCCTACATGTTGCTGGACCCAGGCCGCGAGCCGCCCGGCATCCATGGCGCCCGACTGGCGCGCGATCTCGCGTCCGCCCTTGAACAGCGCGAGGGTCGGGATGCTGCGGATCGCGAAGCGTGCGGACAGGTCCTGCGAGCGCTCGGTATCGACTTTCAGCAGGCGCACCCGCGGTTCCAGGCGCTGGGCGGCCTGGGCATACGCCGGCGCCATCATCTTGCACGGGCCGCACCATTCGGCCCAGAAGTCGACCAGCACCGGGATGTCGTTGCGCCCCACGTGGCGCTCGAAGCGGGCGCTGTCGACATCCAGCGGACGGCCGCTGAAGATGGCTTGCGAGCATTTGCCGCAAGTAGGGGCGTCCTGCAGGCGCGCCTGCGGCATGCGGTTGACCGCATCGCAGTGCGGGCAGACGACGTGGAGCGGGTCGCTCATGGGTGTTCTCCTTCGGTGTGCGATGACGGTATTGTAAGCGGCGCCGCGCAATCCCGTCGCCGCCTCAGCCATGCGCCGCGCCCGGCCCGACTTGCATAGAATCGGGGAAACGACACGACCACGAAAGTCCCATGCCTCAAACCGAATCGCCCGGGCGCCTGCTCGTCGGCTGCGCCGGCTGGAGTCTGCCCAAGGCTTGTGCCGACGCTTTTCCCGTCGAGGGAAGCCACCTGGAACGGTATGCCGCCGTTTTCCCCACGGTGGAAATCAATTCCTCGTTCTACAAGCCGCACAAGCCGGAAACCTATGCCCGCTGGGCCGCGAGCGTCCCGGACGACTTTCGCTTCGCCGTGAAGGTGCCGCGCGCCATGACGCATGAGGCGCGCCTGCTCGAGGTCGACGAGCAGCTCGACCGCTTCCAGCTCGAAGCCGGCATGCTGGGCGACAAGCTCGGCTGCCTGCTGGTGCAGCTGCCGCCGCGCTTCGGCTTCACCGACGCGCCGGCGCACGCCTTCTTCGATGGCCTGCGCGCGCGCTTTGCCTGCAGCATCGCCTTCGAGGCGCGCCATGCGAGCTGGTTCTCGCAGCCGGCCACGGACTTGCTGCGCGAGTGCGGCGTGATCCGCGTGATCGCCGATCCGGCCGCCGGCCAGCCGGGACCGCACGAGCCCACCAGCGACAGCGAGGTCTACGTGCGCCTGCACGGCACGCCGCGCATCTATTACTCGCGCTATCCGCAACAAGAGATCGCACGCTGGCGCGCCGAATTCGATGCGCTAGTTTCCCAGGGGCGCAAAGTATGGTGCATCTTCGACAATACGGCGGAAGGCGCGTCCGTCCCGAATGCGTTGGAATTGATGCACGGACAGGTCGTGCAGGTAAATTAGGATTTTGCGATACTGCTGGCATCATGGTGACCGCGACTTTTCGTTTCTATCAGGAACTAAGCGATTTCCTGCCGCGCGAGCGGCGCGGCCGCACCTTCGCCGCCGATTGCGCGCGCCGGTCGACCACCAAGCACATGATCGAGGCGCTCGGCGTGCCGCATACCGAGGTCGAGATGGTGCTGGTCAATGGGGCCGAAAGCGGGTTCGACCGGATGCTGGAAGATGGCGACCACGTTGCCGTGTATTCGCGCTTCGCGCTGCTGGAAGTCGGCCCGCATGGCGGCGTGGGGCCGGAGCGGCTGCGCGAGCGCGCGCGCGAGCGCATGCGCTTCGTCGCCGACGCGCACCTGGGCGGCATGGCGCGCCTGCTGCGCATGGCCGGCTACGACACGCTGTATGACAACCATTACCACGACGACCACGTCGAGGACCTGGCCGACCGCGACGACCGCATCGTGCTGACGCGCGATCGCGAGCTGCTCAAGCGGCGCTCGATCGTGCACGGCTGCTATATCCACGCCCTCGATCCGCCGCAGCAGCTGCGCGAGCTGTTCGGGCGGCTCGACCTGGCCGGCGGCGCGCGTCCGTTCTCGCTCTGCCTGCACTGCAACCTGCCGCTGAGCGCGGTCGACAAGGCGAGCGTGCTCGATCGCCTGCCGGCGTCGGTGCGCGCGTTGCACGACAGCTTCACCACCTGCGACAACTGCCGGCGGGTTTACTGGAAAGGTTCGCACTACCAGCGCATGGCGGCGCTGCTGGCGGCGGTCGGCCAGCGCAGCGAAGACCCCCTGGACGACTTTGCCGATGTAGAATCGCCGGAGGAATCCGACTTCCATCCGTGAGCGTGACTACCTCTGCCGCAGCCTCATCCCATTCTCCGGCGTTGACCGCCGGCATGCCCCTGCGGGTCGAATGCCCGCCGGGCGCCTGCGTGTGCGAGCGCGAACGGGTGCTGGCCGACCCGGCGGCCGACCAGCGTCCCCTCCTGATCACGCGCCAGCAAGAGCAAAAGCTGATCGAGCGCATCGAACGCGTCGACAGCTATGCCGACCTGCGGCACGTGCAAAACCTGATCCGCAAGAACGTCGGCAGCGAGCTGCGCATCGCGCCCGGCCCCAATGAGGTGCGCACCGTGCGCGGCATCCTGATCGTGCTCGAGGAGCGTCCGGGCCTGTGCAAGAAGCTGCGCCAGTCGGTGCCGGCGGCGGTGCGGCGCCGCCTGGCCGAGCGGCCCGAGATCGCCTGGGCGATCCTCGATGCCCATGACCTGTTTGGCGCAGGCTGACGCGCAATGGGTGCGCTGCGGGCCTGGCCTGTACGCGAACCGTCCGGCTCTTATACAATCGATGACAGAGCGGCATCGGCCGCCCGTGAACCACCGCGCGCGGTTTTGTTCCTGCGCGCAGCATCCTGGAGAATCCCATGTCGGGCTATAGCATCAATATTGAAGAAAAAACGCTTGCAGGAAACAACTTCCGCGAAGTGCTGTACACCACCAAGCGCAGCCAGCTGGTCATCATGACGCTGCAGCCGGGCGAGGAGATCGGCCTCGAGCACCACGATGGCCACGACCAGTTCATCCGCGTCGAAGCGGGCGAGGGTGTGGCGCTGCTGGACGGCGAAGAGCACAAGCTGGAAGACGGCGTCGCCGTGGTGATTCCGGCCGGCACCGAGCACAACGTCATCAATACCTCGAAGACCGAGCCGATGCGTCTGTACACCCTGTACACCCCGCCGGAGCACCCGGATGGCATCATCCACGCCACCAAGGCCGAAGCGGACGAGTACGAGCGTCAGCACGGGCATTGATGCTCAGTAGGCGACACAACACCGGGAGGGCAGCGAGCCGCTCCCGGCGCTCGCCGCCGTCGTCATGACAGGCCCAGGTCCAGACTGAGCCTGGTGACAATGACGTAGGTGAGAAGTGCCAGCCCCAGCAGCGACAGCACGAAGATGGCGGCCACCTTGGCCGCCGCGCGCAGCACCGCGCGCCTCTCCTCGATCTTCCCTTTCTTCCCCTGGTCGTAGTGCCATTTGATGGCGAAGAACATGCCCGTGCCCAGCACGAGTCCCTTGAAGATGACGAAGACGACAGGGATCCATTCCATGATGTTGAGTACTTCCCGGCTATTTACTTGACACTGAATCGAGGAACGCAGCCTCGGGTCGTTTGATTTGTATGGCGTAGGTGCCAGCGTGTTGAGGCATACTACTTGAAAGCAATCTCCATACATCGAGACAAAATGTCCCAGTTGAAAGCCATACAAGATGAAGATGCGCCAGTCTGGTTGCCGCGCCTGGCCGTGCACGGCGGACCCCGCTTTTTACAGATTGCCGATGCCTTGCAGGCGGCGCTGGTGGATGGAGCGCTGAAGCCGGGCGATCGTCTACCGCCGCAGCGCCAGCTGGCAGCGCAGTTGCACGTCGATTTGACGACGATCACGCGCGCCTACGATGAAGCCAGGCGCCGCAACTTGCTCGAAGGTCGGGGCGCCCGGGGCACGTATGTCGCGGCGCCGAAAGTCGAACTGAACCCGATCCTCGATCTGAGCATGAACACGCCGCCGCCGCCGGCTGGCGTGGACTTCGACGATTTGATGAAGCAAGGTGTGTCCCAGGTGTTGATGAGTGCGGACAGTGAATTGCTGATGACGTATCACCTGGGCGGAGGCAGCGACGCCGACCGCAAGGCCGGCGCGACATGGCTCGCACCGATGTTTGGGCAGCTCGATCCCGGCCAGCTCGTCGTCTGTCCGGGCGCGCAAGCGGCCATTGCCGCCGCCATCCTGGCGCTGACGGAGCCCGGCGCCGTCATCCTGGCGGAGCCGATGACGTATCCCGGCTTGCGCGCCGCCGCGACCCAGTTCGGCCGGCATATCGTCACAGTGGAAGCGGACCGGCACGGGATGGTGCCCGGGATGCTCGAGGAGGCGTGCCGTCGGCATCGGCCCGGGCTGGTCTACCTCAATCCCACGCTGCAGAACCCGACCGCCGTCACCATGCCGGAACGCCGGCGCAAGGAACTCGCCGCGGTCGCGCAGCGCTGCAATGTGCGCATCCTCGAGGACGATCCCTACTGGCTCCTGGCCGACGCTGCGCCACCGCCTGTCGCCACATTCGCCCCGGAACAGGTGCTCTACGTCTCGACCCTGTCGAAATGCCTGACGCCCGGCTTGCGTGTCGCTTTCGTGCTGATCCGCGATCCGCACGAACGTGAACGTTTCCTGGCCGCGCTGAGGTCATTCGCGCTGATGGTCGGTCCCTTGAGCGCCGCGCTGGCGACCCAGTGGATCCTCGACGGTTCGGCCGATGGATTGATGCAAGGCGTGCGAAACGAGGCGCGCCTGCGCCAGCGGATGGCGCGGGATATCCTGGCGGGGCGCGATCGCGGCCTCGGTGACGGCCTGCATGTCTGGCTCGAGTTGCCGGCGTACTGGAGCTCCTCGCAGCTGGCGCGGGCGGCCGACAGCGAGGGCATTGCGGTCACGCCGGCGGAAACATTCGCCACCGGCGGCGCAGCCGTAAACGCGATCCGCATTTCCCTGGGCAGCATCAAGGACCGTGGACGTTTGCAGGCGGGTCTTCAACGGCTGTCTCATCTGCTTGCGCGGCGGCCGGAGTCGTTCAGCGCTGCCGTGGTTTGACTGCCCAGGCAACAATGATCAGTGAGCCGGGCATAAAGGCGACAAAGCCGGCATGCGCCGGCTTTGTTTCTTCTTTGTTGCTTACCAGCCGTAAGGCCAGCGCGTCCCGATACTCGCACCCCAGCCACGATGGCGGTGACCATGCCAGCTGCTGCGGCCGAAGTCGAAGCCCAGGCCGATCGAGATCGGCGGATACCAGTAGCGCGGCTGCTCGACGACCACCGGCTGCGGCACATAGACCGGCTGCTGCTGCACCCACACCGGTTGTTGCTGCACGACCACCGGTTGCTGGGTGCGATAGACCGGCGTCACCGACGTCGTCGTCCAGCCCGAGCCTGGCGCCGCAGTGGCGATCGGCGTCGAGGTGACGACCCCGCCCTGGCCGGAGGCCGCGACCTGGGCGCCGGTGCCGACCGGCACCGGGGTGACGGACACGACCCGCCATTGGCTGGGATCGGACGGTTGCGCGTAGGTATACGTCGGGCCGGGCGCGGCGCAGCCGGCCAGCAGGCCGAGTGACCCGAGAATGATGGCGATATTTTTCATGGCGGTCCTCCTGATGCTGCCATCATACGGGCTACCCTGGCAGTGTGCTTATGCAATTACACCCTGTTACATGGCGCCCCGTCGCGGCAGGGCGCTAGGCGCCCATCAGCGACGACAGCGCCGCCAGCGGCACCGCCGCGGCCAGCGCCTCGTACCCGACGTCGTTCGGGTGCAGGCGGTCGCCGCTGTCGTACGCGGCGCGCAGCCGCTGCGGATCGTTCGGATCGCGCAGCGCCAGGTCGACGTCGGCCAGCAGGTCGAACGGCAGCGCGCTGCGCATCCAGGCATTGGCCGCCTGTCGCACCGCCTCGCGCGCCGGGGTGTAGTAGACGAAGCCGAGGAAGGGCGGCAAGGTCGCGCCGAGCACCGGGATGCCATGCAGGTGGGCGCGCGCCACCAGCTGCAAGTAGCCGGCAATCAGGTCGTCGACCGGGATCGGCGCCGACGACGGGCTGTAGACGATGTCGTTGATGCCGATCAGCACCGCCAGCCCGCCTACGCCGGCGGTGGACAGCACGTCGCGGTCGAAACGCTCCAGCAAGTCCTTGCCGGCCAACAGGGCGGTGGGCGTATCGGCCAGCATGCGGTTGGCCGAGATGCCGCGGTTGACGACGCCGATGCGATTGCTGCCGAGCTCCAGCTGGATGCGGCGCGCCAGGAAGTCGGGCCAGCGCCGGTTGCCGTTCGAGGTGCTGCCCACGCCGTCGGTGACGGAGTCGCCCACCGCCACCAGCACCGGCGCGGCGCGGTCGACGTCGACTTCGGTGAGGAAGGGCCAGGAGGCGAAGGCGCGCTGGACCGGGAGCGAGGCCTGGGCGCCGAAGTCGCCCGTGGTCGAGGCATAGCTGGCCTGGTAGGCGGCGTTATGGATCGTGCTCGCCTGCACCGTGCCGGGGAAATACAGGCTGATCGCGAGGTCGGTGAGCGGCGCCACCGGCAGCGAGACCGGATCGGACACCACCGGCGCGCCGGCTGGAATCGTGACCGCGGTGCGCCCGCCGAAGGTGAGCTGGCGGCTGGTGCCGGCGGTGACGACGGCGCCGCCGGCGCGCAGGCCGACGTGGGCCCCGGTCAGCCGCAACGCGGTATCGCCCATCTCGTTCGACAGCCGGATGCGGATGCGGTTGCCGCCGAGGCTGGTGCGCACGATCAGGCGCAAGGTCTGGTTGGTGAAGGTCAGCAGCGAGGCGGACGGCGGCGGGCCGGCCGGCGCGCAGCCCCAGCACGCGCTCCAACGCTCGGGCAGGCCCGCCTGGGCCTGCACGTCGGCCATCGGCGCGGCCAGCGCGCCCGCCAGGACCGGCGCGCCGAGCAGGATGCGTCGTCGGCTTCGATCGACGCCATGATCGTCCTGAAGGTCCGACGTGGAAGGAATGGCAGGGGAGTCGGAGACACTGGAATCCGGAAGGGACATGGCGGGCTCCTGAGAAAGGTCGAGAACTGGCGGTCGCGGTACGCGCGCCAGTCCACGATAGCGCAGAGCGCATGCGACGCGGGTACGGTCGCTTACATTGTTTGCGCTGCGTCGTGCGGATTTCTGATGGGCAGGGTTGCCAGCTAAAAATCAGCAGATGCCCAGGAACAGCAATGCAGAAAGGTCAGGCGAGAATGTTCAGCAAGCCGTCCAGGCCAGAGAAATTCAGGGCGACATTCGCTTGCTCGCGCACCACCGGCTTGGCGCGGAAGGCCACCGACAGGCCGGCGACGCCCATCATCCTGAGGTCGTTGGCGCCGTCGCCCATGACGATCGCCTGCGCTGGATCGATGCCGAGTTCCGCACACACGCGCAGCACCGTGCGTTTCTTTTCCTCGGCGTCGACGATGCCGCCCAGCACGCGGCCGCTCAGCCTGCCGTCGATGACTTCGAGCACGTTGGCGTGGGTGTGGTCCAGGCCCAGGCGCGGCTTGAGACGGTCGGTGAAGAAGGTGAAGCCGCCCGACACCAGCAGGGTCTTGAGGCCGGCCGCCTGCACCGCCTGCAGCATCGCTTCGCCGCCCATCGAGATGCGCAGGCGTTCGTCGTAGACGCGCTGCAGCGCGCCCGCGTCCAGGCCCTCGAGCAGGGCGACGCGCCGCGTCAGGCTCTCCGAAAAATCGAGCTCGCCGCGCATCGCGGCCTCGGTGATCGCGGCCACCTGCGGCTTGAGGCCCTGCATGTCGGCGATCTCGTCGATGCACTCGATGGTGATCAGGGTCGAATCCATGTCCATCGCCACCAGCCTGAAGTCGGCCAATGTGCGGCCGGCCGCGATGAAGGTGGCGTCGACGCCGGCATCGAAGGCGGCGGCGTCGATCTCCTGCCTGAGCGCGGCGCTGTATTCGACGCCTTCGGCGCGCAGGCAGCGCGCGCCGAGCGCGGTCGATCGTTGCGGCTTGGCCAGCCGCGCCAGGCGTTCGAGGGTCTGTTGGTCAGCCTGCGGTCCTTGCAGTACCAGGTTCGTGGTCATGAATGTCGTTCTCGTCAGGCGAGCAGTTGTTTGATGGTCTGTTTGATCTGGTTCACGCGCGCCGCCAGGTCGGGCATGCTGGCCGTGATGCGCAGCTTGTCCTGGCCGGCCAGCTTGACCTGGCGGTTCTTCTGGATCAGCGTGATGATCTTGATCGGGTCGATCGGCGGCTGTTCCATGAACTGCAGGCTGGCCGCCTCGCCATGGGCGTCGATCTTGACGATGCCCACGCTCTTGGCCGCGATGCGCAGGCGGTGCGTCTCCACCAGCGCCTTTACCGCATCCGGCATCTTGCCGAAGCGGTCGATCAACTCCTCCTGCATCGAATCGATGCGGTCCTGGCTCTCGCAGTTGGCGAGGCGCTTGTAGATCGACAGCCGCTCGTGCACGTCGCCGCAGTAGTCGGCCGGCAGCAGGGCCGGCACGTGCAGGTTGATCTCGGTGGTCGACGACAGCGGCGCCGCCAGGTCCGGCTCCTTGCCGGCCTTGAGCGCGCGCACCGCCTCGTTGAGCATGTCGGAATACAGCTGGAAGCCCACTTCGAGCATCTCGCCGGACTGGTTCTCGCCCAGCACCTCGCCGGCGCCGCGGATTTCCAGGTCGTGCATGGCGAGGTAGAAGCCGCTGCCCAGTTCTTCCATCTGCTGGATCGCGTCCAGGCGGCGCTGCGACTGCTTGGTCAGGTTCGACAGGTCGTTCACCAGGAGGTAGGCATAGGCCTGGTGGTGCGAACGGCCGACGCGGCCGCGCAGCTGGTGCAGCTGGGCCAGGCCGAACTTGTCGGCGCGGTGCATGATGATCGTGTTCGCCGTCGGCACGTCGATGCCGGTCTCGATGATGGTCGTGCACAGCAGGATGTTGAAGCGCTGGGCCACGAAGTCGCGCATGACCTTCTCGAGGTCGCGCTCGTGCATCTGGCCGTGGGCCACGCCGATGCGCGCCTCCGGGAGCAGCTCTTGCAGCATCGCGCGGCGGTTCTCGATGGTGTCGACTTCGTTGTGCAGGAAGTAGATCTGGCCGCCGCGCTTCAGTTCGCGCAGGCAGGCTTCGCGGATGATCGAGCCGTCTTCGCTGCGGACAAACGTCTTGATCGCCAGGCGCTTCTGCGGCGCGGTGGCGATGATCGAGAAATCGCGCAAGCCTTCCAGCGCCATGCCCAGGGTACGCGGGATGGGCGTGGCGGTCAGGGTCAGCACGTCGACCTCGGCGCGCAGGGCCTTGAGCGCCTCTTTCTGGCGCACGCCGAAGCGGTGTTCCTCGTCGATGATCACCAGCCCGAGGCGCGTGAACTTCACGTCAGGCGACAGCAGTTTATGGGTGCCGATCACGATGTCGAGCGTGCCGTCGGCCATGCCCTTGATCGCGTTGTTGATCTCCTTGCCAGTGCGGAAACGCGACAGCTCGGCGATCTTGACCGGCCAGTCGGCGAAGCGGTCGGCGAAGGTCTGGGCGTGCTGCTCGGCCAGCAGGGTGGTCGGGGCCAGGATCGCGACCTGCTTGCCGCCCATGACGGCGATGAAGGCGGCGCGCAGCGCGACCTCGGTCTTGCCGAAGCCGACGTCGCCGCACACCAGGCGGTCCATCGGCCGGCCCGAGGTCATGTCCTTGATGACGTTGTTGATCGCCTCCGCCTGGTCCGGGGTCTCGTCGAAGCCGAAGCTCTGGGCGAAGTTCTCGTAGTCGATGCTCGAGTACTCGAACGAGTGGCCCTGGCGCGCGGCGCGCCGCGCGTACAGGTTCAGGAGTTCGGCGGCGGTGTCGCGCACCTGCTCGGCGGCCTTGCGCTTGGCCTTTTCCCATTGGCCCGAGCCGAGCGTATGCAGCGGCGCGTCCTCGGGCGAGGTGCCGGAATAGCGCGAGATCACGTGCAGCTGCGAGACCGGCACGTAGAGCTTCGTGTCCTTGGCGTATTCCAGGTGCAGGAACTCGGTCTCGCCTTCGCCCAGGTCCATGCTGGTCAGACCCATGTAGCGGCCGATGCCATGGTTGATGTGGACCACCGGATCGCCGATCTTGAGCTCCGACAGGTCGCGCACCATCGACTCGACCTGGCTGGTCGCTTCCTGCTTCTTCTTGCCGGCGCGCCGGCCCGAACCCGCATACAGCTCGGTCTCGGTGATGAAGACCAGGTGGCCCGATTCGGCGTCGAGCAGCTCGAAGCCGGCCTGCAGCGGCGCCACGCCCAGCGCGAGCCTGGCGTCGCTCTGGCGGAAGCCCTCGAAGCCCTCGACCGGCGCCAGCTCCAGCCTGTATTCGCCGAAGTACTGCTGCAGGGTTTCGCGGCGGCCGGCCGAATCGGCGCAGATCATCACCCGGGTGTCGCTGCGCTGCAGGTAGGCGCGCAGATTGGTCAGCGGATCGTCCAGGCGCCGGTTGACGGCGATGTCGGGGATCGGCGCCGACAGCTCCGAGGCTGGGGCGGCCGGATCGCGCGCGATATTCCAGCGGCCGTGCGGCTTGATGCAGGTGAAGAACTGCTCGGCGCCCAGGAACAGCTCGTGCGGCTCCAGGATCGGACGCTCACGGTCGCTCTTGAGGAAGCGGTAGCGCGACTCGGTGTCGAGCCAGAAGCGCTGGATCGCCGCGTCGATGTCGCCCACCAGGGCCACTGGAGCATCGCCCGGCAGGTAGTCGAACAGGTTGGCCGTCTCTTCGAAGAACAGCGGCAGGTAGTATTCGATGCCGGCCGAGGCGATGCCGTTGCCGATGTCGCGGTAGATCGGCGAGCGGGTCGGGTCGCCCTCGAACCGCTCGCGCCAGCGGCCGCGGAAGGCGGTGCGGGCCGCGTCGTCCATCGGGAACTCGCGGCCCGGCAGCAGGCGCACCTCTTTCACCGGATACAGCGAGCGCTGGGTGTCGGCGTCGAAGGTGCGGATCGATTCGATCTCGTCGCCGAACAGGTCGAGCCGGTACGGCAGCACGGAACCCATCGGGAACAGGTCGATCAGGCCGCCGCGCACCGAGTACTCGCCGGGCGACATCACTTGCGACACGTGGGTATAGCCCGCCAGCGTCAGCTGGGCCTTGAGCTTCGCTTCGTCCAGGCGTTCGCCCTGGCGGAAGAAGAAGGTGTAAGCGGCCAGGAACGAGGGCGGCGCCAGGCGCACCAGCGCCGTGGTGGCCGGCGCCACCAGCACGTCGCACTGGCCGTTGCGGATCTCGTGCAGGGTGGCCAGGCGTTCCGACACCAGGTCCTGGTGCGGCGAGAACGCGTCGTAAGGCAGCGTTTCCCAGTCGGGCAGCAGGTGGCAGGACAGCTTGCCGTCGGCAAACCAGGGGATTTCGTCGAGCAGGCGCTGGCCGTCGCTCGCATTGGCGACGACGACGGTGAGCATCTGGCCGGTGGCCTTCAGGGCCAGCGCGGCGGTGGCGAGGGCATAGGCGTCGGACGAGCCGTGCGCCAGCGGCAGGACGAAACGGTGACCTGGCTTGGGGAGGTGCTTCTTGAGATCGAAGGGCATGCAGCGTGCTGTTACGTTCGCGTCAAAAGTAGGCGTCAATTATAGACGAAGGCGCAATGGATCGCCTTCACGTGCGCCCCGACGCTTGCATCGACCCCGTTAACGTAATATTATAAGTTACGAAAAAGCCCGATAAGGAATCCAATGTCCCATTTTCACGATCCGGCGATGGTGGCGCGCTACCACGAAGGCCCGCCGAAATTCGTCCCCGGCTTCGCCGACATGCAGCGCATGGCGCGGGTCCTGCTGGCCGAGCGCGCGCCGTTTGATGCGCGGGTGCTGGTGCTGGGCGCCGGCGGCGGCCTGGAACTGAAGGCGTTCGCGGACGGCCAGCCGGCGTGGACCTTCGACGGCGTCGATCCGTCAGCCGCGATGCTCGAGCTGGCGCGGCAACTGGTCGCGGCGCACGGCGACCGGGTGCGCCTGCACCAGGGCTACGTCGACGCCGCGCCAATCGGCCCGTTCGATGCCGCCGCCTGCCTGCTGACCATGCATTTCATGCCGGTCGCCGAGCGCCGCCATGCCCTCGCTGCGATCCATGCCCGGCTCAAGCCCGGCAGCCCCTTCGTCGTCATGCACATGAGCGTCGCGGCGGGGGCGCAAGAACGCGCGCGCTGGATGGCGCGTGACGAGGCCTTCGCGGTGGCCGGCGGGGTGGCGCCGGAGATGGCGCGCCAGCGGCGCGAGGGCATCGCGGCCAGCCTGCCGGTGCTGGCGCCGCAGGAAGACGAGGCGCTGCTGCGCGAGGCCGGCTTCGACGATATCGACGTGTTCTATGTCGGGGGCGTGTTTCGCGGCTGGATCTGCCGCGCCTGAAGAAGCGCAGTGGTTGTGGTCGGGCTGAAAGTCGCGCATGATCCTGTTTCCACAAAATAAATACAGGAGATCTTCATGCGCGCAGGCCTGGCCGCCGTATCCCTATCGATCGCATCCATGCTGCCCGCGCTGGCGCATGCGGCGCCGCCCGTCGACCTGGTCTTGTTCGACGGCGCGCCGCGTCAGGGCGTGACCATATCGGCGGTCGCTCCCGATACCGAGCATGTCCTGCTGGGCGAACGCGTCGACGCCGCTGCGGGCATCCGCGACACATTCCCCGGCAGCGCGATCGAACTGGCGCGCGGCGAAGGGCCGGGCGGCGGCAAGGCCTTGACCCTGCGCTGGAACAGGATCTGGAAAAGCGGCGTGCGCTTTGCCGGCCCGTCGTTCGACCTGCGGCCCTACCTGGCGGCCGGCACCCTGGCCTTCGACCTCAAGGTCGATGCGCTGGACCAGGGCGGGATCCTGTTCCGGGTCGGTTGCGGCGACGACTGCGAGCGCCACGTGTCCTACGTGTTGCCGGGACGCGCGGCCCAGGGCAAGGGCTGGCAGCGCATCGTGCTGTCGATGTCGTGCTTCGCGCGCGACGGCGACGATTTCCGGTCGGTGACGCGCCCCTTCTTGTTGGAGGGCACCGGCAGCGGCCAGGTCGGCGTCGCCAATGTGGCGTTCTCCCAGGCCGGCACGCCCAATACCCCATGCCCCGACTGGCGCACGGTGGCCGTCACGCCCGACACCCTCAACGAATCGTGGTCGACCGACTGGTGGCTGCCGCGCCACCGGCAGAAGCTGGAAGAGGCCCGGCGCATGGTGGCCGAGGGCCGCAGCCCGCAACTGGTCTTCATCGGCGATTCGATCACCCAGGGCTGGGAAAAGGAAGGCGCGCAGGTGTGGCAGCAGAACTATGCGCGCCATCATGCGCTGGCCCTCGGCTTCGGGGGCGATCGCACCGAGAACGTGCTGTGGCGCCTGCAGCACGGCGAAGTGGATGGCATCGATCCGAAGGTGGCGGTGCTCCTGATCGGCACCAACAACACGGGGCATCGGCGCGACTTCCCCGCCATCACGGCGGCCGGCATCGCGCGCAATCTGGAAGAACTCAAGAAGCGCCTGCCGCGCACCCGCATCCTGCTGCTGGCGATCTTCCCGCGCGATGCAAAGGCGGACGGCCCGCTGCGCCGCCTGAATGAACAGGTCAATGCGCGCCTACCGGCGCTGGCCGACGGACGCCAGGTGTTCTACCTCGACGTGAACAAGGCGTTCCTGGCGCCGGACGGCAGCCTGCCGGCGAACGTGATGCCGGACTGGCTGCACCCGAACGAGGCCGGCTATGCCATCTGGGCCAGGGCTATGCAGCCGGAGCTGGAGCGCCTGCTGGCGTTGCCCCGGCTGTAGGCGCTGCGGACACCGTATCGGCCGCGCGCCGGTTCGCGATCCCGAACGGCACGTGCACCATCGGGATCGTGGCGCCGGGTCCGGAGTCGAGGTGGGCGAGCTGGTCGTCGAAGAAGATATGCGGCTTGAACACCGACAGCACGCGGCTCTTGTCCATCCCGCCCAGGAAGAAGGTCTCGTCGGCCGATACGCCCCAGCTGCCCAGGGTGGTGACGACGCGCTCGTGCGCGGGCGCGCTGCGCGCCGTGATGATGGCGATGCGCACGATGCGGCGGTAGTCCGGGTCGTCGCGCTCGGCGGCCTTTTCGAGTTGCTGCAGCATGGCCAGCTTGCGGAACATGCCGGCCAGCGGGCCGGGCTGGTGAGGGCGCGCCACGTGCAGCGTCTCGTGGGCGTGGAACTCGCCCAGGCCGTCGCGCTTGTAAACCGTCTCGGATTCGTCGTCGGCCAGCACGCCGTCGAAGTCGAAGGCCACCCGCAGCTCGATGTCGTCTTCCTCGTCGGCGATGCGCGAGGGCAGCACCAGGCCGGCCGGATAGTCGACCTCGATCGCGCTCTTGACGTCTTCCTCGTTCGCGCTCAGGAACAGCGCGGCGTTGAAGGCCGGCAGGTAGGGGTAGGGCGATTTGCCGGTCATGAACACCGCGCGCGAGATATCGAGCCCGTAGTGGGCCATCGAGCGCATCACGCGCAGCCCCGTCTCGGGCGAGTTGCGCGAGAACAGGACGACTTCGACCGGCGCCTGCTGCGGGAAGCACTTGTTGATGCTGAGGAAGCGCCGGATGAACGGAAAGGCCACGCCGCGCGCCAGCACGACGTCGCGCTGGCGTTCCTGGTAGGTGCGGTACTCGTCGGGCCCATGTTCGAGATAGACCTGGTGCGATTCGGACAGGTCGAACAGCGCGCTGGAGGCAACGCCGATCACGAGCTTTTCTTCGATGGGAAAGGGCATTCAGGCGTCCTGTCGGTCGGATTGTTCGAGGAGTCGGTCGTAGACGTGGCGCGCCTCGGGCGCCAGCGCGAGCACGGCGCGCACGAACAGGGGCTGGCCGCCCATGGCCAGCATCTGCAGCTTGGCCAGCCGGTCGGCGTCCTGCAGCAGGGTCGGCAGGGCGCCGGCGTCGGCGGGGTGCGCGATCGCGTGGCCGATCGCCGGCGGCAGTTCCCACTCGTCGGCGATACGGGCTGAGATCAGGCGCGCCGCCGCCACCAGGCGCGCGCCGAAGTCATCGGCGTCGGGCAGGGCGCCCGGCGGCACCAGCTGCTCGACCACGCGAAAGGCCACCATCAGCCCGACGTTGTGCATCAGGCCCGCCAGATAGGCCTCGAAGGGATCGGCCCCGTGACGCGGCGCCAGCAGGCCGGCGGCCTGCGCGCACAGTTCGGACTGGCGCCACAGTGGCGGCGCGAGCAGCCGCAGCAGCGGTCCGGCCTGCTGGCTGATGATCGGTCGAAAGGCGACCCGCGCCAGCAACATGCGCAAGCCGTTCTGCCCCAGCAGCAGCACCGCGCCCTCGAGGCTGCGGATGGGGGACGCGGGCTGGTAATAAGGGCTGTTCACCTCGCGGATCACCTCGGCGACCAGCACCGGGTCCTGGGCCACCTGGCGCGCCAGCGCGCCGGCGCCCGTCGCATCCGAGCGCAGGCTGCGCAGCAGTTGCGGAATCACGGCGGGCACCCGCGGCACCAGCGCCGCCGCGCCGTGCGGATCGCGCGCCAGGCGCGCCAGCTCGTCGAGCACGGGGCCGTCGGGGGCGGGACGCCCTGTCACGTGCGGGCCGGCCAGCCAGTGGAAGAAAGCGAGATCGAGGTCGAATTGCGCCAGTGTCGGATCGTCGGCGGCGGCGCCGGGACGATTTCCCGCGATGTCGGCAGGAACGGCGATCGGTACGCCCGCGTCGCGCGTGCCGAACAGGCGGGCGAGCCAGCGTTTCATGGGCGTGCGAAGTTCAGCGAAGTGGGCATGATTCCATTCTACAGCGAACAGCAAACGGCCCGGCCGCCGCTTGCGCGGCGCCGGGCCGTTTGCTGTTGCAACGCTTACTGGCCGTTGTTCGAGCCGGTGGTCGTGTGACCGGTATTGGTCGGGGTCGAGGCACTGCCGGTGGCGTTGGCCGGACCGGTATTCTGCACGTCGTTCGGGCTGATGCCCATCTGTGCATCGACGGTCGGGTTGCCGGTCGAACCAGCCTGGGTCGTGCCCATGGACGAGGAACCGCTGGTGGTGCCGGTCGAGTCGGTGGTGTTGCAGGCGGCCAGGGCAAAGGCCATCACGCCGCCCAGCAGTACGGTCTGGATCGTCTTCATCGTGCTTCTCCTTGATTGGTGAGGTTGCTCATCATGCGAGGTCAGCCGTACACATGAAATAGGAAGACAACGTCAATACCTGTAGGATCAGGCTCACGCATTGCCTGATCCAGACGCTGCGACTCAGCGGCTGACAGGCATGTCCGTGGTCTGCTGGTTGTTGCTGGTGGTGCCCGCGGCGGCATTGACGCCGCTGGCGCCGTTCGCGCCCGAATTCCAGCTGTTTGCGCCGCCGTTGGTGCTCGGGGTTTGCACCCCGCTGCCGGTGGCCGCGCCGGTGCCGGTGCTGCCGCGCATCGAATCGGTCGTGGTGTCGGTCGTGTTGCAGGCGGCCAGGCCAAATGCCATCATGCCGGCGAGAACTGCGCTTTGAACGGTGCGTTTCATGGTGTTCTCCTTGGGTGCTTGAATGTTTGTATTCTCGCAACGCCGCCGGGACGCGAGAATAGGAACACATCGGATACCCCTGTAGGAATCCACCTTATCAGGCCGTGGCTGTTTCCAAGGCGAGCCAGTCGAGCAGTTCCGCCGCCGGCAATGGCCGGCTGAAGTAATATCCCTGCACCTTGTCGCAGCGCTGGTCGCGCACCACGTCGAGCTGTGAGCGGGTCTCGATGCCTTCGGCCACGGTCGTCATGCCCAGGCTCTGGGCGACCTTCACGGTGGCCTCGATCAGCACCCGGTGGTGCGAGCTGGTGTCGGCCTGGCACACGAAGGAGCGGTCGATCTTGACCGTGTCCACCGGCAGCAGGTGCAGGCTCGACAGCGACGAGTAGCCGGTGCCGAAATCGTCCAGCGCGAGCTTGACGCCGAGCGCCTTCAGCTCGTGCAGGCGCAGTTGCGTGTCCTGGTCCTGGGCCGCGAGGCTTTCGGTGACTTCGAGCTGCAGGCTGGCGGCCGGCATCCCGGTCGCGGCCAGCACGGCGGCGACGCTGTCGACCCAGCCGGCCTGGCCGAGCTGGGCGCGTGACAGGTTGACCGCCATCAGGCCCGGCGCCGCGGCGCCAAGGCGTGCCTGCCAGTCCATGAAGTCGCGGCAGGCGCGCGCCAGCACGAAGTCGCCCAGCGCGCCGATCAGGCCGCACTCTTCCGCCACCTGGATGAATTCGACCGGCGGCACGACGCCGCGCTGCGGATGGCGCCAGCGCACCAGCGCCTCGACGCCGGCGGCGCGATCGACGCCGCCGTCCGGCAGCAGGCGCACCACCGGCTGGTAGACCACGAACAGCTGTTCCTCGGCCAGGGCCTGGCGCAGGTCGGCCTCGATGTCGGCGCGCCGCGCCGCGCGCTCGCGCATGCAGGCTTCGAACACGGCATGGCGGTTGCCGCCGGCGCGCTTGGCCTCGACCATCGCGATGCCGGCGTCGCGCAGCAGGCTGTCGGGATCGTACTCATCGTACTCATCGTGCTCATCGTGCACATCGAGCGCCAGCGCATCCGGCCCCCAGGCCAGCCCCAGGCTGGCGCTGCACACGATCTCGTGGCCGCCGATCACATAGGGATGGGCGAGTGCTTCCAGCAGGCGCAGCGCGACGCGCTCGGCGTCGTGCCGCGCGCGCAGGCCGTCCAGCACCACGACGAATTCGTCGCCGCCGATGCGCGCCGCCAGCTGGCCGCTGCGGGCGGCCGGCTCGATCATCGTGGTGGGCGGGCGCAGGGCGCCGCGCAGGCGGTCGGCCATGTGCATCAACAGCTGGTCGCCGCCGGCCTGGCCCAGGCTGTCGTTGAGCTGGCGGAAGCGATCGCAGTTCAGGGTGAGCACCGCGAAGCCGAGTCCGTCCTGCGGCCGTGCCAGCAGGCGTTGCAGCTCTTCGCGCACCGCCGCGCGGTTGGGCATGCGGGTCAGGCTGTCGGTGCGGGCGGCGCTGCGCAGGCGGCGCGACAGCATCTCCTGCTCGCGCTGGACTTCGAAGGTGGCGTCGGCCACGGTGGCCATCAGGCGCTCGGGGTCGAGCTTGGTCAGGTTCAACGACAGCACCTGCAGCGAGCCGCTGGCGGCGTGGTGCACGCCGACCGGCAGGCGCAGGCCTTCGCAGATCATGCCGGAAGGCTCGATGAAGGCCTCGACCATCGCCGACAACTGCGGCGCGACCGGCGCCAGCACGTCGAACAGGTTGTCCAGGCCGGCGTCGGTGGCGAGCGGCATCAGGAGGTTCGAGGCCATCGGATTGAGCATCTCGACGGTGCCGTCGAGCGTGGTCTGCGCCAGCCCGATCGGGGCCCGGTACAGGAACTGCACCAGCGTTTCGTACGCATCGACCGGCTCATGCTGCATGGGCGTTCTCCTCGTTGCGCGCGCTCGTCTGGCGTGCCTGGCCGAGATCGCGCAGGATCAGGCAATAGGCCGCGCCGTCGCCGGATTCTCCAGCCAGCGGCTCGCGATCGGGCAGCGGCGCGATCAGCGTGCTACCCCAGAACATACGGCCGTCGGCGCGCAGGCGGCGCCCCTCGTCGAGCGACCACCCGCTGGCGTCCGCCTTGCTCAGGCAGTCCTGGCGGTATTCGAGGGCGATGGTGCCGGCCGGGTAGAAGATCGTGAACGGTCGGCCCACGGTTTCAGGGCCGAAGCCGGTGACGCGCCCGATCGTCTCGTTCCAGTCGCACAGCCGCCCCTGCAAGTCCAGGCTGGCAAGGGCGTAATCCTGGACCCCGAGCTGGATGGCGTTCATCCAGGCGTCGCTCTGGCGCAGCCGGCGCTCGCGCCGCACCTGTTCGGTGATGTCGTTGATCACCGCCATCACGCGTTCGGGATCGAGCTTGAGCAGGGTGAGCGCCAGGATCTGCGGCGCGCGCCTGGCGCCGGCGCCGGCTTCCAGGTAGACGTGCAGGCCGTCGCAGATCTTGCCGTAGGGTTCGTCATGCCGTGCGGTGCGCTCGCGCAGCTCGGGCGCCACCCTGGCCAGTGCCGTGAACAGGTTGTCCAGGCCGCCGTCATGCGACAGCGGCATCAGGAGCTGGGCCGCGACCGGGTTCATCATGGTGACGTCGCCCTGGACGTTCGTCTGCACCAGGCCCACCGGCGCCAGGTACAGGAACTGGATCAGCGCCTCGTGCTCGGCGCCGAAATCGTGTGCATCGCGGCTCATCCAGGCTTACCGTGGCTGGCGCTGGACCAGCACGTAGCGCCGGCTTGCACCGGGGGTCGACAGCAGGCGCAGCGCGACCTTGACCGGACGCATGCGCAGGGTCAGGACGTAGTCGATTGTGTCGTCCAGCACGCTGTTGTCTTCCTGGGCGTCTTCGAAACGCTGCGCCACCATGAAATTGTTCATGCAGGGCGCGACGTTCGTGAACAGGGGCTGGCCCAGCACCCGCTGGGGCGACAGGCCGGCCGCCTGGGATTCGAAGGCGTTGTACAGCGTGACGTTGGTGTCGCCGCCGAAGCCGATGACGCCGAAGTCGAGCGCGTCGAGCTGTTCCGGCGTGCATTGGTCGAGGCGCGCAGCCAGGTCGGGAGCGTCGAACGCGAGGGGCGTAACGGTCATGGTGTCGGAAGCCGGGACGCGGCTATTGAATATGAGAAACATATGTTGGCATGTGAAAAGGCGCGGTGTCAATCGTGCGCGCCTTTGTCGCGTCACATTTTCGATCGGCGTGCCATTCCGACACACCCGGTACTTACAGATCGACCAGGTTTTCGAATCCGCCGAAGAACATGCGCTTGCCGTCGAACGGTACGCCACCCGGTTTCATCATGTCGGCCATGCGCGGGTCTTGCATCACTTTTTCGAGCACGGCGTCGCGGTGGCTGCGCGATTCATACACCGCCCAGGCCAGGATGACGGTCTCGCCGTCCTCCAGCTTGACGCTCTGTGGGAACGAGGTGTGTTCGCCCGGCTTGACGTCGTCCGCGATCCATTCGCGGTATTCGAGCGCGCCGTGGTCGCGCCATACGCGGCCCGACAGCTCGGCCTGGGCCCGGTATTGGTCGAGTTTCGATTTGGGAAGGGGAAGAACAAAACCGTCGACATACGCCATGATGATCTCCTGTGAGGTGATGCATGAAGTGATGCGTGAGGTGTTGCTGAGAATATGTTGCTGAGAATGTGTTGCTGAGAATGTGTTGCTGAGAACGTGCGCGGACCACACCTGTTCCGGCCGTCGGACTGCTGGCCGGGAACTGGAGAGATTACCACATGGATTACCACAAAGGGTTTTGCGCCGGTGGCGGATTTGGCGGCGGTGGCCCGGCGGCCGGCGCGGGCACGGGGGCGGGCGTAGGGGCGGGCGCAACCGGCGGCAGGGCCTCGATCGCCGGCCGTTCGTCGAACGGCGAGGCGTCGGGCGGCACTTCCTGGCTGCCAGGCGGGATGTCCAGCGGCTGCTCGACGGGCGCCTGCTCGATGTCGATCGTGCGCGTCTCGCCGGCGTCGATGAATTCCGGGTAGATCCAGTCTTCGCCGTCGTGCACCACGTCCTCGGGCGCGGTGCGTTCCACGGGCGGCGCCTTGGCCAGCGCCGCCCGCATGTAGTCGATCCAGATCGGCATGGCGAGCGTCGAGCCGAACTCGCGCCCGCCCAGCGAACGCGGTTCGTCATAGCCCATCCACGACACCGCCACCACATTGCCCGCATAGCCGGCGAACCAGCCGTCGACGGCATCGTTGGTGGTGCCGGTCTTGCCGGCCAGGTCTTGCCGGCCCAGCTGTCTGGTGGCCCCGGCGGCGGTGCCGAAGCGGGCCACGTCGCGCAGCATGCTGTCGACCACGAAGGCGTTGCGCGCGGTGATTGCGCGATTGGCTTCGTTCTTCGCTTGGGGCGGCGCGGTCTCGAGGATGACGGCGCCGTTGCCGTCCTGGATGCGCGCGATCAGGTAGGGCTTGACCCGGTAGCCGCCGTTGGCGAACACCGCATAGCCGCCGGCCAGCTGCAGCGGCGTGACGGCGCCGGTGCCGAGCGCCATCGTGTAGTTCTTCGGGTGGCGCGCCAGGTCGAAGCCGAAGTGCTCCAGGTACTGGTGGGCGAAGTCGACCGACACGGCGCGCAGCACGCGCACCGTCGGCACGTTCTTCGATTTCACCAGCGCCTGGCGCAGCGTGACCTCGCCGTCGAACACGCCGTCGTCGTTCTGCGGCGTCCAGGGCGTGTCGAGCGTGGCGCCGGGCAGCTCGATCGGCTCGTCCAGGATGCGGGTGGTCGGCGAATAGCCTTTTTCCAGCGCCGCCGAATACACGAAGGGCTTGATGCTCGATCCCGGCTGGCGCCAGGCCTGGGTCACGTGGTTGAACTTCTGCAGGTTGTAGTCGAAGCCGCCCACCAGCGCATGGTAGGCCCCGGTGTCGGCGTCGATCGCGACGAAGGCCGCGGCCACTTGCGGCACCTGGGTGATCGCCCAGTCGCCATCCCTGTCTTTGTCAGTGCGCTTGCTGATGCGGACGATGGCGCCTGGGGTGATCCTGACGTTCTCGCGCGCCTTGGCGGACAAGGCGTTGGCCGCGAACTTCAGGCCGGCGCCGCGGATGGCGACTTCTTCGCCCTCCAGCGTATCGACCAGCACTTCCTGCGCACTCGCCTCGAGCACGGCGGCCGGCAGCAGGCCGTCGCTGCCGGGGCGCTTCTGCAGCGCGTCGACGATCGCTTCCTCGCGTTCCTCGGCGTCGAGCGGCAACACGATGCGCGCTTCCGGGCCGCGGTAGCCATGGCGCTGGTCGTAGGCCAGCACGTTGCGCCGCACCGAGTCGTAGGCGGCGTTCTGCTCGGCCGCCAGGATGGTCGTGGTGACGGTGATGCCGCGCGTGTACGAGTCTTCGCCGAATTGCTGGTAGACCGCCTGGCGCGCCAGCTCGGCCACGTATTCGGCGCGGGTGTCGAAGGACTGGCCGGCGTCGTGCTTGACGCGCAGCGGTTCGGCCAAGGCCTGACGGTACCGGGCTTCATCGATCTCGCCCAGTTCCAGCAGGCGCTTGAGGATGGCGTGCTGGCGCGCCTGCGCGCGCTTGGGATTGGACACCGGATTGGTGCGCGCCGGGTTCTGGGGAAGGCCGGCCAGCATCGCGGTCTCGGCCAGCGTGAGCTGGTCGAGCGTCTTGCCGAAATAGCTGCGCGCCGCGCTCGAGAAGCCATACGAGCGCTGGCCCAGGTAGATCTGGTTCATGTACAGCTCGAGGATCTGGTCCTTGGTGAGCGAGTCCTCGATCTTGTAGGCCAGCGCGATTTCGGTGAGCTTGCGCGCGATGGTCTTCTCGTTGGTGAGGAAGAAGTTGCGCGCCACCTGCATCGTGATGGTCGACGCGCCTTGCCGGAAGCCGCCGCGCAGGTTGGCGCGCGCCGCGCCCAGCGCGCGGATGAAGTCGATGCCGCCGTGTTCATAGAAACGCGTGTCCTCGATCGCCAGCACGGCGGTCTTCATCATGGGAGGGATCTTCGCGATCGGCACGAAGTCGCGGTGCTCGACGCCGAACTGGCCGATCAGCACATTGTCGGCGGTGTAGATGCGCAGCGGGATCTTGGGACGGTAGTCGGTCACGGCATCGATCGGCGGCACCTTGGGCAGGATCGCCGTCATCACGTAGACCACGGCGCCGGCGCCGACCAGCAGCACGGTTGCCAGCACGATCAGGATGAACGCACGAAGGTGTTTCATGCGGATTGGGTGTCCAGACTTCTTGTCGGTGTCGCTCACTGCCTTACTCTCGCTATTGCGCCATATTTACGGCCATGAGCGGGCGATTATAATCGCTTTCAATCGGCGCTTTCTTTCCGTTCGTGCATGTGCGATATTCTCGCTTTGGTCCGCCGCCGGCATGGCGGGCCGCATCCGCAACGAAGGAATTCCATGCCATTCGACTCGAAACCGGTGGGCTTCAAGCCCTATATCCCCGCCACCGCCCAGCTGCCCGAAATGACCCCGCGCGCCCTGATCATGGGCGTCATCCTGGGCATGATCTTCGGCGCCTCCTCGCTCTACCTGGTGCTGAAGGTGGGCCTGACGGTCAGCGCATCGATCCCGGTGGCGGTGATCGCGATCACCCTGTTCGGCATGGCGAAGAAGCTCGGCGCGCGCGAATCGACGATCCTCGAAAACAGCGTGGCCCAGACCGCCGGTTCGGCCGGCGAATCGCTGGCCTTCGGCCTGGGCGTGACCATGCCGGCCATCATGATCCTCGGTTTCGACCTCGAGATCTCGCGCGTGATGCTGGTCGGCGTGCTGGGCGGCCTGCTCGGCATCCTGATGATGATCCCGCTGCGCCGCACGCTGATCGTCGACCAGCACCGCGAACTGAAATACCCGGAAGGCACGGCCTGCGCCGAGGTGCTCAAGGCCGCCGCCACCGACGTCTCGCGCGAGGCTGCCGGCGAAGTGCGCGATTCGGCGAGCGCGGAAGGCAGCGAGGCCATGAAGACGGCGAAGCGGCGCGCGATGCTGATCTTCGGCGGCTTCGGCATCGGCATCCTGTACAAGACCCTGAGCGTGTCGTTCAAGGGCTGGCGCGACACCATCAACTTCGAGTTCGGCGCGCCGCTCAAGACCGGCAGCATCGGCGCCGAAGTCTCGCCCGAACTGGTGGGCGTCGGCTACATCATCGGCCCGCGCATCGCCTACACGATGGCGGCCGGCGGCGTGCTGGCCTCGCTCCTGCTGGTCCCGATGATCAAGTTTTTCGGCGAGCTGGCGACCGTGCCGCTGTCGCCGGCCACGATCCCGATCCGCGACATGACGGGCGACGACATCCGCGCCTCGTACATCCTGTATATCGGCGCCGGCGCTGTGGCGGCCGGCGGCCTGATCTCGCTGGCGCGCTCGCTGCCGACGATCTGGAACGGCCTGCGTGGCGGCCTGGCGGGCGTGAGGCAGGGTTCGAAAGGCGACGAGTCGCTGCGCACCGACCGCGACATCCCGATGAAGTGGGTGATGATCGGCTGCCTGGCCATCATCGCCATCATCTCGCTGGCCACGCCGCTGCACATGAACGTGCTGGGCGCGGTGCTGATCCTGGTGTTCGGCTTCCTGTTCGCCACCGTCTCGTCGCGCCTGACCGGCGAGATCGGCTCGTCGTCGAACCCGATCTCGGGCATGGCCGTGGCGACCCTGCTGTTCACCTGCCTGATCTTCCTGGTGATGGGCTGGACCGGCGGCCAGTACTACGTGACCGCGCTGTCGGTCGGCGCCATCGTCTGCATCGCCGCCAGCAATGCCGGCACCACCTCGCAAGACCTCAAGACCGGCTACCTGGTCGGCTCCACGCCGCGCATGCAGCAGTATGCGATCCTGTGCGGCGCCTTCGCCTCGGCGCTGATCCTGGGACCGATCCTGCTCAAGCTGAACGAAGCCGGCACCGTCTACGTGCCGGCGGCGCAGGTGGCGCCCGGCCTCGCGGTCGACGCCTCCAAACTGACCGACACCGCGCAGCTGCAGGGCCCGCAGGCCAAGGACGACCCGAACACCTATAAGGTCTGGCACAAGACGGACACCGTGGGCGGCCCGGCCGGAAAGTACTTCGTCGACGCCGCGGGCAAGGTGGTGTACCTGGTCGACCCGGGCATCAACGGCCACCACAGCACGCGTCCGGACGGCACCGAGGTGAAGAAGTACGATGCGCCGAAGGCGGTCTTGATGTCCTACATCATCAAGGGCATCCTGGACCAGGAACTGCCGTGGACCCTCGTGCTGTTCGGCGTGATGATCGCGATCGTGCTGGAAATGGCGGGCATCGCCTCGCTGGCGTTCTCGGTCGGCGTCTACCTGCCGCTGGTGGCGACCCTGCCGATCGCGATCGGCGGCACCGTGCGCTGGCTGGCCGATCGCCGCAACAACAAGCTGCCGCACAACGCGCATCTCAATGAGGAAGAGCGCCAGGCCGCGGGCGACCGCAGCGCGGGCGTGCTGCTGGCCTCGGGCTATATCGCCGGCGGCGCGCTGGCGGGCATCATCATCGCCATCACGGCCGGCGTGTTCACCGACTTCGACGCCGCGATCGGCGCCTGGGCCCAGGCCTCGAACCCCTTCTTCGCGGGGGCGAGCGCGAACTGGCTCAGCATGATTCCGTACGGCGCCATTGTGCTGCTGCTGTACTGGGTGGCGCGCGAGAAGGCGAAGAAGGCCTGAACCCGAAACGACAACGCCGGCTTCGCGCCGGCGTTGTGTTGGGTGGTCAGTCGATCAGACGTAGGCCAGGTCGTGCTGGCGGATCGCGCTGTCGATCCAGTCGTCGGCTTGGCTGAAGCGGTAGCCGAGTTCCGTGGCGCGGCCGGTGTCGAGCGTCAGCGGCGTGAGCAGGTCGAACGGCGACGGACTGCCCGCGGCGACCTTGCGTGTGCGCGCCGCGACGCCCAGCGCCGCCGCCACGCGGCCATGCAGCTCGTAGGCCGAGAATGCGCCGTCGGACGCCGCGTTCACCGGCCCCGTGAAGTCCTGGGCGCCGGCCCAGACCAGGAAGTCGGCCGCCTCGCGCGCCTCCAGGAAGGAGGTGCGCGCCTTGGCGCTGGTGTACTGCAGCACGGCGCCCTGGCGCACCAGGTCGACATAATGGGCCAGGCGGCCGGTGAAATCGTCCGGTCCTCCGAGCACGTGGCCGAGGCGCGCGCTCACCACCGGCATGCTGCCGGCGCGGTACAGATAAGCCTCGGCCTGCACCTTGCCGGCGACATAGCTGCCCGTTGCGTGCGCCGGATCGTGCCATGGATAGGCGGTATCGATCGGCTGGGCATCGACGTGCAGCGATTCCTCGTCGAAGGCCTGCGACTGCGGTTCCAGCGCGCGGTAGACGTCGATGGTCGAGGTCATGACGTAGCGCCCGACGTTGCCGCCGAAGACGCGGCTCGAGATCGCCGCGTCGAGCGGCGAATAGCACATCTGGTCGTAGACGACGTCGAACTTCATGCCGCCAAAGGCGGCGCGCATGGCGTGTTCGTTGCGGCGGTCGACCCGGACGCGCGTGATGCGCGCGCCGAAGGGATCCGGCGCGTAGCCGCGGGTGGCGATGGTGACGTGGTGGCCGGCCCGGACCAGGCGCTGCACCAGCAGCTTGCCGAAAAACCGGGTTCCGCCGATCACGAGAATATTCTTGGGCATGGCGCTTCCTTGTGTGATCGCCACTATTTTCCTAGCGGCAGTACAATTCATCAAACGAGAAAAAGACAGGTCAATGAATAAGAAAAACTTAGTCATGGGAGCCAAATGAAGGCCTTACGCAGTCTTTCCGGCCTGATCGACTTCGAGTGCGCCGCGCGCTGGGGCAGTTTCAAGCTGGCCGCGCACGAGTTGCACAAGACCCCGGCCGCGGTCAGCCTCCAGGTCAAGCAGCTGGAGGAGAGCATCGGCTTCGCGCTGTTCGTGCGGCATCCGCGCCACATCGCGCTCACCGAAAAAGGGCAGGAACTGGCGATCGCCACCGCCCGCATGCTGGGCGAGCTGCGCGCCAAGGTCACCGCCTTGCAGAGCGGCGACGAAGAGGCGGTGCTGCGCATCGCCACCACCCACTCGTTCGCGATCAAGTGGCTGGTGCCGCGCATGCACCGTTTCACGAAACTGTATCCGGAGCTCGACATCCGGCTCGATTCGAACGACGCCCCGGTCGACCTGCAGGCCGACAGCACCGACGTCGCGATCCGCTATGGACCGGTAACGGACGGCGATCCGACGGTGCTGTTTCGCGAGCGGCTGGTGCCGGCCTACAGCCCGGAGCTGCTGGCGCCCGGCCAGGCGGCGCTGACCTTGGCCGACCTCACCGAGCATCGCCTGTTGATCGTGCACTCGCCCGAAGCCTGGCTGCAGCTGCTCAACGAGAACCGCGCGCTCAAGGGAGAGTATGATTTCTCGCGCGCCTACAGCCACTGGGGCGTGCTGGTGCAGGCCGCGGTGGCCGGGCAGGGCGTGGCTCTGGTGCCGTACGGGATCGCGTTCCAGGACATCGCTTCCGGCGCGCTGCGCCTGATCCCTTGCCGCAGCGTGCCGTTCGCGAACGGCTACCGCTTTCTCGCCAATCCGCACAAGGAACACATGCTCAAGGTGCGGCGTTTCCGCGAGTGGATGGTGGCCGAGATGGCGGCCATGAGCGCGCATCTCGACTACCGATAAGCGGCTTGGAATGCAAAACGGCGGCCCGCGGGCCGCCGTTTTCAATGAAGCAGGACGCGCTTACTTCACGCCGTGCATCAGTTTCTGGATCACCGGCGCCAGCAGCAGCAGCAGCACGCCGCCGCCCAGCAGCGACCAGAAGCCGAAGCTGTAGCCGCCCAGTGCCGACGCGACCGACATGCCGGATTCGCCCGAGACGTGCGAGGCGAAGATGCCGGACAGGTTGTTGCCGATGCCGGTCGACAGGAACCAGCCGCCCATGCCCAGGCCCACCAGGCGGGTCGGGGCCAGCTTGGTCACCATCGACAGGCCGATCG
This sequence comes from Massilia timonae, assembly GCF_001866515.1. Classification (NCBI taxonomy): domain Bacteria; kingdom Pseudomonadati; phylum Pseudomonadota; class Betaproteobacteria; order Burkholderiales; family Oxalobacteraceae; genus Massilia; species Massilia timonae. Next base: position 5,122,396 of record NZ_JRYB01000001.1, on the reverse strand, counting down.
GCGACAGGCACAGCTCACCGATCGACTGGATCACGTAGACCGCGAACAGGGTCCAGAACGGGATCTTGCCGTTGTCGTTGATCAGCTGCGACAGCGCGTACATCAGGAGGCCGAAGGCCAGCGCGTTGAACACCAGGCCGAGACCGAACTTGCGCGGGATCGACGGGTTCGCGTTGCGCTTGCCCAGCATCACCCAGATCGCGGCGATGATCGGCGCGAACACGATGATGGCGACCGAGTTCACCGACTGGAACCAGGCGACCGGGAAGATCCAGCCGCCGAAGTCGCGGTCGACGATATTATCGGCCAGGAAGGTGAACGAGCTGCCGGCCTGCTCGAAGAAGCACCAGAACAGGATGTTGAAGAAGAAGATGATCATCATGGCCCAGGTCTTGTCGCGCGCAACCTTGCCTTCGCGGATGCCTTCCATGACCAGCATCGCGGCCAGGCCGACGAACAGGATGGTCAGGAGGATCTGCAGGTTGTTGGCGCCGGCCTGCAGCAGCAGGTACATGACCGGGATCACGACCAGCGCGCCGACGATCGTGAAGATCAGGCGCTTAGGATTGGCCAGGTCGCCGATCGGCGCGCCGATGCCCTTCAGGGACTTGCGGCCGACGTAGAACCAGAACAGCGAGATCAGCATGCCGATGCCCGACGCCAGGAACACGATCTTGTACGACGGCATGGCCTGGGTGCCGAACACCTTCTCGGCCAGGATCTGGGTCAGGATCGGCGCGAAGAAGGCGCCGACGTTGATGCCCATGTAGAAGATGGTGAAGCCCGAATCGCGGCGGGTATCGTTCAGCGCATACAGCTGGCCGACCATGGTCGAGATGTTCGGTTTGAACAGGCCGTTGCCGACGATGATGGTCGCCAGGCCCAGTTTGAAGACGTCATGGTTCGGGATCGAAATCATGAACAGGCCGGCCGCCATGAAGATGGCGCCGACCAGGATCGAACGCTGGTAGCCGATGATGCGGTCGGCGACATAGCCGCCGAAGACGGCGCCGGCATACACCAGCGCGAGGTAGGAACCGTAGGTCAGGTTGGCGTCGGCCTGGCCGGCCGCGTCGCCGCCGTAGAACTGGGCGACGATGTAAAGGACGAGTGCCCAACGAATGCCGTAGAAAGCGAAGCGCTCCCAGAATTCGGTCATGAAAAGCATCCACAGCGGTGCTGGATGGCCCATGATCTGCTTGAATTCTGGAAGAGGTCGGCTGGCGGGTGTAGTAGCTGCACCGCTCATGCGGTTCCTCCCGAAAATGTAATGACTGAGTAATAGTTATATGGAGCGATTCGAAGGTCGAACATTCCAATAGGCACGCATTCTAGTGCATATTCTTCATCACAAGAAAACTTTTTCCAGATGTGTTAATACGGTTCGAAGATGGTGCACCGCACTGTGCACGCCTCACGATTTTGGGGCGTGCGGCGAGCACGAACCGGGGCGGTTTGGCGTATATTGCTGTAAAGGCCGTAACGTTTCTAAGAAGAGAAGAGGAAAACCCGACCATGACCCACGACGTAGTCGATACACTCGTTTCACCCGAAAGCCTGCAACTGGTCGATACCCTGATTTCGCCCCAAGGACGGCTGGAAGTCCTGTCGAAGGCCGAGGTGGCCAAGTTGCTCGAGACCGGCAAGGCCGGCCTGTACGATGTCTTCCGCAAATGCGCGCTGGCGGTGCTCAATACCGGCAGCGACATCGACGACGGCAAGGAGCTGCTGGAGCGCTACGCCTCCTTCGACATCAGCATCCTGCAGCGCGAGCGCGGCATCAAGCTCGACATCCGCAACGCGCCGGGCAATGCCTTCGTCGACGGCAAGATGATCCGCGGCATCCACGAGCACCTGTTCTCGGTGCTGCGCGACATCGTGTTCGTCAATTTCGACGTCACCGACAATCCCAAATTCGACCTGACCCGCAGCGAGGGCATCACCGATGCCGTGTTCCACATCCTGCGCAACGCCAACGTGCTGCAGCCGCAGCGCAATCCCAACCTGGTGGTGTGCTGGGGCGGCCACTCGATCAGCCGCATCGAGTACAACTACACCAAGAAGGTCGGCTATGCGCTCGGCCTGCGCGAGATGGACATCTGCACCGGCTGCGGTCCGGGCGCCATGAAGGGTCCGATGAAGGGCGCCACCATCGGCCACTCCAAGCAGCGCCTCGGCAGCGGGCGTTACCTGGGCATCTCGGAGCCGGGCATCATCGCGGCCGAGTCGCCGAACCCGATCGTCAACGACCTGGTGATCATGCCCGACATCGAAAAACGCCTCGAGGCCTTCGTGCGCACCGGCCACGGCATCGTCGTGTTCCCGGGCGGCGCCGGCACCGCCGAGGAGATCCTGTACATCCTGGGCATCCTGCTGCATCCGGACAATGCCGAGATCCCGTTCCCGCTGGTGTTCACGGGGCCGGCGTCCGCGCGCGATTACTTCACCCAGATCGATCAATTCATCGGCGTGACCCTGGGCGAACAGGCGCAGCGGCGCTACCAGATCATCATCGACGATCCGGACGCGGTGGCGCGCGCGATGCAGGCCGGCGTGCAAGAGGTGCGGGCCTTCCGCAAGGCGCACAGCGACGCCTATTACTACAACTGGCGGCTCAAGATCGACCACGAGTTCCAGAAGCCGTTCAAGCCGACGCACGAGAACATGCGCAACCTCGACCTGCACCGCGGCATTCCGACCCACCTGCTGGCGGCCAACCTGCGCCGCGCCTTCTCGGGCGTGGTGGCGGGGAACGTGAAGGAAGAGGGGATTCGCGCGATCGAGCAGTACGGCAAGTACGAGATTCAAGGAGAGGCCGAGATCATGGGGCCGATGGATGCGCTGCTTGCGTCATTCGTCGAGCAGAGCCGCATGAAATTGCCGGGCAAGGCGTATACGCCTTGCTATACGATCGTGCAGTAACGGTGGCATATCCGTGGGGTGGATGGCTTGCCGTCCACGCGTTCAACCGGCGTCGATTGACCGAGCATCCTTCAAACGATGTTTGAACGCGTGGACGGGAGACCCGTCCACCCCACGACATCGCCACAAACAAAAAAGCCGCCTTTCGGCGGCTTTCATCCATCAGTCTTCCTTGCGCAAGTGCGGGAACAGCAGCACGTCGCGGATATTCGGCGAGTCGGTGATCAGCATCATCAGGCGGTCGATGCCGATGCCGCAGCCGCCGGCCGGCGGCATGCCGTATTCCAGCGCGCGGATGTAGTCGGCGTCGTAGAACATCGCCTCGTCGTCGCCCGCATCCTTGGCGGCCACCTGGGCCAGGAAGCGCGCGGCCTGGTCTTCCGGATCGTTCAGCTCCGAGAAGCCGTTGGCGATCTCGCGGCCCACCATGAACAGCTCGAAACGCTCGGTCACGCCTTCGCGGGTGTCCGAAGCGCGCGCCAGCGGCGAGACTTCGGCCGGATAGTCGACGATGAAGGTCGGCTCCCACAGCAGCGCTTCGGCGGTCTCTTCGAACAGCGCCAGCTGCAGCGCGCCCAGGCCGGCGGTGGCGAACGGCTTGACGCCGAATTTGGTCTTCAGTTCAGTCTTGATGAACTCGGCGTCGTTCAGCTGTTCCGGCGTATAGCCCGGCGCGTACTTGTCGATCGCCTCGACGATGGTCAGGCGCTGGAACGGCTTCGACAGGTCGAGCTCGCGGCCGCCGTAGCTCAGCACCGCGCTGCCCTGGGCATCGATCGCGGCCTGGCGGATCACCTGTTCGGTGAAGTCCATGATCCACTTGTAGTCGGTATAGGCCGCGTAGAATTCCATCATCGTGAATTCCGGGTTGTGACGGACCGACACGCCTTCGTTGCGGAAGTTGCGGTTGATCTCGAACACGCGGTCGAAGCCGCCCACGACCAGGCGCTTCAAGTACAGTTCCGGCGCGATGCGCAGGTACATTTCCATGTCCAGCGCATTGTGGTGGGTGATGAAGGGCTTGGCCGCGGCGCCGCCCGGGATCGGGTGCAGCATCGGGGTCTCGACTTCCATGAAGCCGTTCTTTTCCATGAAGCGGCGCATCGACGACATCGCGGCGGTGCGCGCCTTGAAGGTGCGGCGCGTCTCTTCGTTCATGATCAGGTCGACGTAGCGCTGGCGGTACTTGGTCTCCTGGTCGGCCAGGCCGTGGAATTTGTCCGGCAGCGGGCGGATCGCCTTGGTGATCAGGCGCAGCGCGGTCACCTTGACGGTCAGCTCGTCGGTCTTGGTCTTGAACAGCGTGCCTTCGACGCCCAGGATGTCGCCCAGGTCGTAGCTGCGCAGCGCTTCCATGGCTTCCTCGCCGGCGTTGTCGAGGGCGATGTACACCTGGATGCGGCCCGATGCCGCCGGGCCGGAACTATCCTGCAGGGTGGCGAAGGCGGCTTTCTTGCCCGCTTCGCGGCGCAGCATCATGCGGCCGGCCAGCACGACGGCGACCGGTTCGGCTTCCAGCTCTTCGCGGGTCTTGCCGCCATAGATTTCGACCAGGTCGGCCGCCTTGTGCTGCGGGACGAAATCGTTGGGGAAGGCGACGCCTTTCTCGCGGATCGCACCCAGCTTGGCGCGGCGCTCGGCCATGATCTTGTTTTCGTCGGCCGCCAGCAGTGGAGCCTGTTCTTGGTTTTCGGTGTTCATGTAATTTGATTCTAGTTTTGGTTGGTTCAGGCCAGCAGCGTCTCAACGTCCAGCTGCGTGAAATCGTTGACGACGGCGATCACGTTGTCGAACTCGGCGAAGGCCTGGGCCGGCAGGGTGGTGGTGAGCACCACCGCGCGCATGCCGGCGCGGCGCGCCGCTTCCACGCCCAGCGGCGCGTCCTCGAACACGATGCACCCGGCCGGCATCGTCTCGCAGCGGTCGGCCGCCTTCAGGAAGACGTCCGGATGCGGCTTGCCGCGCGGGACGTCGACCGTGCCGACGACCACCGCGTCGAAGCGGGGGCGCAAGTCCATCTCGTCGAGGATGAAGCGCGCGCTGCCCGGCGAAGCCGAGGTGGCCACCGCCAGTTTCCAGCCGCGGGCGCGGCCGGCCTCGATGAAGGCATCGAAGCCGGGGAGGGTCGCGCGGTGCGGGCCGTACAGCTCGCGGTACAGATCTTCCTTCTCGTGGTTCAGCGTCGCCAGCTCGTCGTCGGTGAGGTCTTCGCGGATGTAGTGGCGCAGGATTTCCTTGCCCTGGCGGCCGGCCGTGTCGCGAAAGAAGGCATCGGGCTCGATGACTTTCCCGCGCCGCGCGAAGAAGGTGATCCACGCCTTGGTGTGGAAGTCCATATTGTCGACGATGGTGCCATCCATGTCGAAGATCAGCGCGCGGGCGGGAGTGGTCATCGGGGCTCTACCTTATTAAACGTTCTGCTTGAGGGATGCGGAGATGAAATCGTCCAGATCGCCGTCGAGCACGTTCTTGGTATTGCCCGTCTCGAAGCCGGTACGCAGGTCCTTGATGCGCGACTGGTCGAGCACATAGGAGCGGATCTGGTGGCCCCAGCCGACGTCGGTCTTGGAGTCTTCCAGTTTCTGCTGCTCGCTCATGCGGTTACGCAGTTCGAGCTCGTACAGCTTCGCACGCAGCATGTCCCAGGCCTCGGCCTTGTTGCGGTGCTGCGAACGGTCATTCTGGCACTGGACCACGATACCCGATGGGGCGTGCGTCAGGCGCACCGCAGAATCGGTCTTGTTGATGTGCTGACCGCCGGCGCCCGATGCGCGGTAGGTGTCGATGCGCACGTCGGCCGGGTTGATCTCGATCTCGATCGAGTCATCCACTTCCGGATACACGAACAGCGAGGTAAACGAGGTATGGCGGCCGTTGGCCGAGTCGAACGGCGACTTGCGCACCAGGCGGTGCACGCCGGTCTCGGTGCGCAGGTGGCCATAGGCATACTCGCCGTCGACCTTGATGGTGGCGGTCTTGATGCCCGCGACCTCGCCCTCGGACTGTTCGAGGATCTCGGCCTTGAAGCCCTTGCGTTCGCAGTAGCGCAGGTATTGACGCAGCAGCATGGAGGCCCAGTCCTGGGCTTCGGTGCCGCCGGCGCCGGCCTGGATGTCGATGAAGCAGTTCGCATGGTCCATCGGATTGCTGAACATGCGGCGGAATTCCATCGCCTCGATGACTTTCTGCACTTCATCGAGGTCGCCCGACACCGCTTCGATGGTGTCGTCGTCGCCTTCTTCGCGCGCCATGTCGAACAGGTCGCGAGCGTCGGCCAGGTCGCCCTTGGCCTTTTCGAGGACGAGGACGACGCCTTCCAGCGCCTTCTTCTCTTTGCCCATTTCCTGGGCTTTCTTCGGGTCGTTCCAGATCGATGGGTCTTCCATCTCCTGGTTGACCTGTTCTAGTTTCTCCGACTTCTTATCGAAGTCAAAGATACCTCCGAAGTTCGGCCTCACGACCGGTCAGGTCGTTCAGCAGGGCGGAAATGGCGTTGATGCGTTCGGCTTCCATGGTCTCGGCAGTCTCATTGGTTGGTTGAATCGAACCGGGGATTATACCTGACGTGGCCGTATGGATTGCCATGGGAGTCGCCGCTGCCGTATCATCGGCCCCGTCTAGTTTCCCGGATTCCCCATGAACCGCATTTTGCGTTACCAGATTGGCATGGCCTTCGCGCCGCTGCTGCTCATCCTTCCCGTCCACGCCACCCAGGCTCCGAGCGGTGCGACCGCCGTGCTGGCCGTGCTCGAGACGTCCGACCTGCATTCGAACGTGGTCGGCTACGATTACTACAAGCTGGCGCCGGACGCCTCCATCGGCTTCGATCGCACCGCCACGCTGATCCGGCAGGCGCGCAAGGAATTCGCCAACACGCTGTTGCTCGACAATGGCGACACGATCCAGGGCACGGCTTTCGCCGACTACCAGGCGCTGGTCAAGCCGCCGGCCTGCGACCAGGTGCTGGGCATCTATAAAATCATGAACGCGCTCGGCTACGAGGGCGGTACCGTGGGTAACCATGAGTTCAACTATGGCCTGCCATTCCTGAACCAGGTCACGGGCAGCAGCTTCCAGGTCAAGGACGTCGCGCCGCAGGCCAAGCCCTGCGCCGGCCCGAACTTCCCGATCGTGCTGGCCAATATCCACAGCCTGCAGACCGACCAGCCGCTGTTCGCGCCCTACAAGATCATCGACAAGAAGATCGTCGCGACCGGCAAGGACGGCAAGCAGGTCGAGAGCACCGTCAAGGTGGGCATCATCGGCTTCACGCCGCCCGAGATCATGGCCTGGGACAAGCGCTGGCTCGAGGGCCGCGTCAAGCCGGTCGACGTCAAGGCCAGCGCCGAGCGCTACATCCCCGAGATGCGCAACAAGGGCGCGGAACTGGTGGTGGTGCTGGGCCATTCGGGCCTCGACGACGCGGCCTATTCGCCGAAGATGGAACACACCAACTGGCACCTGGCCAAGGTGCCGGGCGTCGACGTGGTGCTGATGGGCCACTCGCACCAGCTGTTCCCGAACAAGGACAGCAGCGTGCCCCAGTTCAACCTGCCAGGCGTGGACAAGGCGCGCGGCCTGGTGCACGGTGTGCCCGCCGTGATGCCGAGCCAGTGGGGCAAGCATCTGGGCGTGGTCCAGCTGCACCTGAAGTCGGACGGCAAGCACTGGACGGTCGAGAAGGACAAGACCGTGGTCGAGGCGCGTTCGACCCAGACCGCGCCGAAGACCTTCGTCGCGCCGGACCCTGAAGTGACGGCGCTGGTGCGCGCCGAGCACGAGGCGACCATCGCCTACGTCAAGACGCCGGTCGGCAGGTCGGCGTTTCGCATGACGACCTATTTCGCCGACGTCGGCGATCCATCGGCGCTGGAAGTGGTCAACCGCGCCCAGGCCGAGTATGTCCGCAAGTACGTCCAGGCCAACCTGCCGCAGTACGCGAAGCTGCCGGTGCTGTCGGTGACGGCGCCATTCAAGGCCGGTTTTCCGACCGTGGCCGACTACACCGACGTGCCGGCCGGCGACCTGGCCCTGAACAACGCGGCCGACCTGTACCTGTTCCCGAATTCGCTGTATGCGGTGAAGGTCGACGGCGCGGGCCTGAAGGCGTGGCTGGAAACGGCGGCGGGGCGTTTCAACACCATCGATCCTGCGAAGCGAGAGGCGCAGGAGCTGGTCAACAGCCGCTTCCCGAGCTTTAACTTCGACACCATCACCTCGCCCGACGTGAGCTACGAGATCGACGTGACGCGCGCGCCGGGTGAGCGCATCCGCAAACTGTCCTACCAGGGCAAGCCGGTCGAGGCCAATCAGGAATTCCTGGTGGCGACCAATAACTACCGCGCCAGCGGCGGCGGCGATTTCCCGGGCCTGGATGGCAGCAATGTGGTGCTGGCTTCGCCCGACAATAACCGCGACATCCTGATCGACTACATCCGCAATGCCAGGGAACTGAGCCGCAAGGCGCAGGGCGCGGCGCGCAGCTGGCGCTTTGCCCAGGTGAAGACCGCCGGGCCGGTGGTGTTCCATTCGGCGCCGGAGCTGGTCGCGCTGGCGCGGGAGGCGGGGATCGACAACGTCAGCCAGTTGAAGGCCGACGATGGCAGCGGCAAGGGCACGGCCTTGTACGCGGTGGACCTGTCGAAGTAAGCGAAGCAACAACGTGAAGCAAAGACGCCGGCGACTGCCGGCGTTTTTTTAATGCAGCTGCTTTTTCTCGGGCTGCACCAGCACGAACGGGCTCACCACCGACGCCCACAAGACCTCGTCGGCCTCCGACCAGGCCTGCGCCTGCGCATCGCTGACCTTGGCCACACTGCCCTCGTTCATCCAGCGCGTCACGCTGTCGCGGTCGTCGTGGGCGATGCGCAGGGCGACGTCGATCAGGTCCAGCGCTTCGCTGACCCAGATCACCGAGCCGCTGGCGAAGTGGCGTTCCAGCTCGCTCCACTTGATGCGGCCGGTCTCGCGGTTGATCTTGTCGTGCAGTTCGGTGTCTTTCTCGGGTTTGGTTTTCATCGTGAATCTGTTCAAAGAATCTCGACCGCAGGATGCGGCGAACCCGCCCATGTTAACCGATAGGTCTGCGCCTTGCGCACATTGCCGACCAGCGCCGGCCGGAAGCAGGCCAGGCAGGTGCCGCCCGTGTACCGCACGCTGGGGTAGATGACGCCCATCGATCCGCCGTCGAGGAGTTCGCTGGCCAGCGCCTGCGAAGCGACGTAGCTGCCCGGGTCGAGACAGTCCTCGTAGGCGGCGATGCCGCGCACGTCATGGAAGCTGGCGCTGAAATCGGCCAGCAGGCACTGGTAGGTGACGCTGTCGTCGAAGCGGCCGATCTCGGCGTATTCCACCGTCTTGTGAAAGATCACCTCGGCCAGCGACGTCTCGGCATCGAAGCCGCAATACCAGGCGCCACGGTCGCCGTCATTGAAGCGGCTGCCCTCGGGCCGCGCATAGGTAAAGGCGGCATTGATGATGCGGAAGTTCGGCACGCCGAACACCAGCTCGTCCACGCCGATGCCCGGCAACAGCCCGGACTCGCCGCGCAGGCGGTCGTTGGTGGCGTTATCGAGGTCGAACAGGTCCCGCAGCACGTCGTCGCCCTCGGCCAGCGGCGCCAGCACCGAGTCTTCCATGTCGGCGAAGCGCGAGGGGATCAGGCGGCAGGTATCGTTCTGGCGGAGCAGGGTCAGGCGTGGCCGTAGATTGCCCATCGTTTACAGGCCGCCGCGACGGGCGTCGAGCAGGCGGCGCACGCTCTGCATCGCGAGCAGGCCGCCGCCGAGCATGAAGGCAAGCGGCGTGCGGCCGGCGAAGATGGGGTTGGTGTTGGGCAGCTGGACCCATTCGTCGGCCAGCTTGTCGCCGTACAGGATGTGCAGGCTTTTATAGATGCCGAGCAGGTAAGAAATGCGGGTGATGCGGTCGACTTCGAGCACCCGGTCGGGGTTCTTCTTCCAGTCGTAGAACGCCGAGGACGACAGGCCGCCGAGCAGTTCGCGCGCATCGTCGTCGCGCAGGTTCCAGGCCGTCGCCAGCCGGAAGAAACCCTTCAGCGCCGACTGCGACAAGCGCTCGCGCTCGGCCCGCGAATGGAGGTCGACCAGGGTAGCCGGCTCGAAGCGGCTCTTGGGGTAGGCGTAGGCTAGGCTCATAATTCCTCCGGTTATGGAGTGGTTATACTCCGTTTCAGGATAGCGTGCAAGGAGCGGTTGTCAAGCGGGCCGCCCCGTGACAGAATCGCTCAATTGCCAAATAGCAAAGTTTCGACCTCGCGGAATGCGCCTCAGCTCGCTATCATTGATCGTCGTCTGCCTGGTGGCCGCCATCGCCGCCGGCCGTGCGCGTGTTTCGCACGATGATTTGCGCAACCAGGTGCTGGCGCACGAGCGCGCCTTCGCCGCCACCATGGCGGGGCGCGACTTCGAGGGCTTCGGCCGTTACCTGTCGCGCGAGGCGGTGTTCATGACGGGCAGCGACGCCCAGCGCGGCAAGGACGCGGTGCTGAAAGCCTGGCGCCGCTACTACGACGGCCAGCAGCCGCCGTTCTCGTGGGAACCCGAGCAGGTGGAAGTGGTCGAGTCGGGCACGTTGGCCTACAGCAGCGGCCCGATCCGAGATGCGGCCGGCCGCCGCATCGGCAGCTTCAACACGGTGTGGCGGCTGGAAGCGCCGGGGAGATGGGCGGTCGTGTTCGACCGCGGGTGCGACTGCAGGAAGTAGTCGTGAGGATAAGTTGGGGCGACGCGTGCGCCGCCCCGTTGACGCTTTAGTCTGCGCCCAGGCCCGTGGCGATGGCCGCATCGGCGCCGGCGCCCGCGCTGAGCATCCAGCCCGTCATCAGGAGATAGAACATCAGCAGCGTGAACAGCACCGACACGCGGCGCGCGTTGATGCCTTCGAACAGCGGTTTCTTGCCATAGGCGACGCCGACGAAATAGGCGCCGAACACGGTGGCCATATAGTGCACCGCGCCGAAGGTCTCGCCCAGCTCGCCCTTGCGCGGATGGTCGACCAGCAGGTGCGACAGGATCACCAGGATCAGGTACGGCACCGATGCGGCCAGTGGCGGCAGGTACAGGCCGAAGCGCTCGACGAAGGCGCGGATCGCCGGACGCTTGAGCGCCAGCAGCGGCAGGAACAGGTTATGGATCAGGCCGGTGATGACGATGACCTTCAGCAGCACGGCCTTGTGCAGGCTTTCCTTGCCAAAGCCCAGATTGTGCAGATTGGTCTCGGCCTGGCGGTTATTTTGCAGGAACCATTCCGGCGACTGGATCTGCAGGATGCGCTGGAACCAGCTGATCTCTTCCAGCGCGGCCAGGGCGACCAGGCCGGTCAGGCCGGCCAGCACCAGCACGCCGAGATTGAAGCCCTCGGTCTTCCAGCGGTCGAGCGCGACATAGCCGAGCAGGCCGGAGGTCAGCGAGAATGCCAGGAACTGCATCCATTCGACGATGCCGTCTTCCACCAGCAGGCGCGACAGCTCATGCGGATTGTTGGCCCAGATCAGGGCCAGCAGCAGGCAGAACGCGTTGATGATGCTGGCCGAGATGATCACCGGATGCTTGTACCATTTGTTATCTACCACTAAATTACTCCTTCAAAGACGAAAAATGTTCGGCCGCCAGCGGCTGCAGTCCTGGGGCTGGCGCCTGGACCGGGTCGGGTTCGGGTTCCGCCAGGCGGTCGGAAGCGCGGCGTCCGGTGCGGCGCAGCGCGGCGGCCAGCAGCACGGCCACGGCCCAGGCCCACAGCAGCGGGTCGATCAGGGCATCCCACAGGTTGCCGGTCGGCAGGCGCAGCAGCGCGAAGAGCGCGAGCGCGCCGAGCAGGCTTGCCGCCGGCCCGCGCGCATGGCCACGCATGATGGCCACGACACAGACGATGGCGGCGGCGATGCCGAGCAGCGGCGCGGCGGCCTGGCCGAAGCCGGCATAATAAAAACCGCGCGCCAGGAAGCCGACGGCGTCGAGATACAGCAGGGCGCCGCTGACCACCAGCATGCCGGCCAGCGCCTGCGGCATCACCTCGCTGCGGCGGATGCCATGCCAGCGCTCGGCCAGGCGCAGCAGGCAGCAGCCGACCAGCAGGCCGCTCGGATACTGGAAGGCCAGGCCCAGCCACCAGGCCGGCGACAGTTCGCCCGGCAGGGCCATCGCCGCCAGCGCGAGCGCCAGCACCGCGGCCAGCGCCACGCGCGACATCGGCGCCGAGCGGCGCCACAGCGCGCACGCCAGGGTGGCGAGGACGATCGCCCAGCCCAGGCGCCCGTACAGCATTTGCAGCGAGAGATCCGGCAGGTTCATCAAATCAGTCCTCCGGCGTTGATGCGATAGCGGTGGTGGGCGATCGCCTGGCGCTGCCAGGTGTAGGTCACGTGCAGTTCGTCGCCGACCTGCTGCAGGGTCGGATACGAGAATTCGTCGCCGGCCTTACCCTTGGCGATGTCGGCCACCGTGCGCCAGGTGCGCATATCGTCGGAAATCGACAGGCGCAACCTGCTCCGCGCCGAGGCGTCGTCGACGGCGTGGTTGTGCAGCATCAGGAACCGGCCGCTGGACAGGCGAATGGCCGCCATCGAGGTATTGTGGTTGGGCAGGTCGAGCGCCGGCAGGTCTTGCCAGCTGGCGCCGCCGTCGAGGCTGGCCGCGTGCTGCATGCGGCGCGCGTCGCTGTCGTCGCGCAGCAGGGCGCGCACCTCGGTCTTCGACACCGCCACGATCGCCGGTTGCAGGGTCGAGGTGCTTTGGCCGATGCGCGCCAGCGAGGTCGGGTTGCCCTGGGCGTCGAAGGCCATCAGCATCGGATACTTGTTGCCGATCTCAAAATAGACGGGCAGCCACCAGCCGCCGTCGCTGAGCGCCAGCGGCGAGGTGCGCACCAGCGCGCTGGTGTTGAACAGCGGCGAGGTCGGCAGCACGCGGCGCACGCGGAAGCTGGCGCCCTGGTCGTTCGACACGATGTGGGCGATGCGCGACGCCGCCCAGCCGCCCAGGCCGGTGGCGACGACGTACAGGTGGATCTTGCCGTCGCGGTCGGTCCAGGCGACCGGATTGCCGATGCGGCGCACCCCGAAACCGAGCGCGGCGCCGAGCGACTCGCGGCTGGCGACCATCCACGGCGCGCTCCAGGCGCCATTGGCCCAGGTCGAGGCATACACCTTGACGTCGGGACCGCTCTCGCGGCTGCCGGCCCACCAGAAGGCCAGCATGCGGTTGCCCGGCAGCGGCGTCATCGAGCTGGCGTGGGCCGACGGCATGCCCTGCGGCGCGGGAATATGGGTGCTCGACAGTTCGGTGAGCGTGACCGGGCCGCCGCGCATGGCGCCGGCCAGGCTCGGCTGGCCGGCGGCGTGGGCGCTGCGGCTCCAGCGCAGGCCCTCGGCGCCGATCATGAGCAGCACGAGCAGCACACAGCCGAGCAAGACGAGATTGCGGGGGCGCGGCTGAGGGATCTGGGGATTCTCCATTCGCTTCCAGTAGAGGGAACCCAGCTTTGCGTCCTGCACCGCGGGTTCGAGCATTGAACGTCCCGGGAGGCGAGGATGTCGCTGCGGGGTTGCTAGCGCTAAATGGCCAGCCAGCAAAAGGCGCTATCGTACCGGAAAGCCACGGAAAACACATCAGTCAGAGGCGATATCGGTCCGAAATCGATGCCTGGACAGGCGTCATGACACGCTGGATACCGCCAGGTAAGGGCAGATCATGGCCAGCTTGCCAAGTTATCGGCAATTTCTCGATAACAAGCCCACAACTCCGCCTGCAACTGCCCCTATACTTGCGTTTTCGACAGCCCGGACTCTGCTGCATGCGTACTTTACCCGTACTACTCATCCTGATCCTTGTCTTGCTTGGGGCTGGGTGTGCGAACCAACATCCTTATTTCGACTCCAGCAAGCCGCACCACCGGCCCGAAGGTTTCGCCAACAACTACCCGAACAACCCCGCCTACCAGCGCCCGACACTCGGCTTCTTCGAGGGCTGGGCGGCGCGCATCAGGAACTGGACCGAGGACGCATCCGTGCGCGCCCCGAGCGCGCCGATTCCGACGGTGGCGCCCGACCTGGCCTTCATCCACGCCAACCGCGGCACCCCGGCGCTGACCTGGATCGGCCATGCGACCTTCCTGTTCCAGACCGGGACGGGCGTGAACCTGCTGTTCGATCCGGTGTTCGACGAACGCGCCTCGCCGCTGTCCTTCGCCGGGCCGAAGCGTCACCAGCCGCCGGGCGTGGCGCTCGCCGACCTGCCGCGCATCGACGTGGTCCTGATCAGCCACTCGCACTACGACCACCTGTCGCGCGACTCGCTGCGCCGGCTGTACCGCCAGGCCGGCGGCCCGCCGCTGCTAGTGGCGCCGCTGGGCGTGGACCTGTGGCTGGAAAAGAACGTCACCGGCGGCGACCGCTCTCGCATCGTCAAGCTGGACTGGTGGGACAAGACCGTCTACCAGGGGCTCGAACTGCACCTGCTGCCGGTGCATCACTGGTCGGCGCGCTCGCTGTGGGACCGCAACGAGACCCTGTGGGGCGGCTTCGCGGTGACGCGCCCGGGGCATTCTTTCTTCTTCTCGGGCGACCTGGGGTACTCGAAAGACATCCAGGACATCGCGGCGCGCTTCGACGGCTTCGACCTGGCGGCGATCGGCATCGGCGCCTACCAGCCGGTCTGGTACCGCAATTCGCACGTGAGCCCGGACGAAGCGGTGCGCATCCACCGCGAGCTGCGCGTCAAACGCAGCGTCGGCATGCACTGGGGGACGTATCCGATGGGGCAGGAGAGGCTGGACCAGGCCGCGATCGACCTGGCCACCGCGCGCAAGGCGCAGGGCGTGGCCGATGACGAATTCTTCGTCATGAAGATCGGCGAGACCTACCGCGCGTCGGGCCCGCGCTGACACTCACGGTTGCGGCGCGCGCAGGGTCAGCTTGAGGATCTCGCCCGGTTGCCACAGCCGCATGCGCGGCCCCCAGCCGCCGGCCCCGCGGCTGATCACCAGCTGCATGTCGCCTTCGCGGTGCAGTCCGACCAGGTGCGGGAATTCGCGCTTGACCAGGTAGCTGAACGGCCAGATCTGGCCGCCGTGGGTATGGCCGGACAGCATCAGGCTCACGCCTTCGCGCGCCGCGCGTTCGACCAGGCCGGGCGCCGGGATGTGCGCCAGCAGGATGGTGGCGCCCTGCGCGCGGCTCGGAATCGTGCGCTCCAGTCCGGCGTAAATATCACCGCCGCCGCGCATGGCGCGCCCGATGTCGTCCAGCCCCGCCAGGTGCAGGCCGGGCGCGATCTCGACCCGCTCGTCGCGCAGCCATTGCACGCCGCCGGCGGAGAATTCCTCGATCGTGCCGCCGGCGTCGCCGTAGTATTCGTGGTTGCCCGTCACCGCCCACACGCCCAGCGGCGCGCGCAGGCGTTTGAGCACCGGCGCCAACTGGTCGTCGTTGATCGGCTCGTCCTCGACCTGGTCGCCCAGCATCACGACCGCGGCCGGTTCCAGGGCATTGATCTGGTCGACCCGCTTGCCGAGCCAGGCGGCGCGGCGCTGGGCGCCGAGGTGGGTGTCGCTGATCGCGACCAGGGTCGTGCCGTCGAGCGCTTGCGGCAGTCCGGCCAGCGTCAATTCGTGCTCGACGATGCCGGGCGCGCGCACCGCCTGGAAGATGGCGAAGGCGCTGACCGACACGCCGGCGATGGCGCCGGCCGCCAGGATCCCTGGCGCCCACTGGCGCAGCCATAGCCCGAAGCCGGTCGCCAGGTCGGCCAGCAGCAGGTATTGCGTCATCACGAACAGGATGCCGAGCCAGGTCATGGCGAACTGACCCGGCCACCAGCGCCAGTCGAGGGCGGCGTCGCCCAGGCGCACGCCGAGCAGGTAGACGGCCCAGACCACCACCGCGCCGAGCCACCACCAGCGCGCCTTGACGCGCGTGCGTATCGGCGCCAGCGCATACAGGCGATGCGCCACGTAGAAATGCATCAGTGTGCCGATGCCGTTGAGGATGAGTGAAAACATGCGTACTTACACCGGTTCGGGCCGGCGAGCGTAGTCCAGAACCGGGCAATCATAGCGGGAATGCAATCTGCATGTCGCCAGGAATTATCCTTAGGTCAGTGTCGGGTTTATACTGCGTTGTTCCCGTTCATGAACCATCGCCCCAGTGACAGAACTGCTTAACGCGGTCGCGCGCAACCTGATCCTTCCTCCCGCCAGCCTGCTCCTCCTGATCGCGATCGGCCTGCTGCTGCGCCACCGCTGGCGCCGTGCCGGCGGCATCGTCGCCGGCGCGGCGCTGGCGTTGCTGGTCTTCTTGTCGAGCGGCGCCGGCGCGGGCTTCCTGGTCCGGCCGCTGGAAGCGATGGCGACCCCGCTGCGCGAGCCGGAAAAGGCCGGGGCGCAGGCGATCGTGGTGCTGGCGGCCGGCCGCCTGCGGGCGGCGCCGGAATACGGCGACCGCGACATCCCCGACCATATCGCGCTGGCGCGCCTGCGCTACGCGGCGCACCTGCACCGGCGCACCGGGCTGCCGATCCTGGTCAGCGGCGGCGCGCCAGGTCCAGGCGCCATGAGCCTCGCCGATGCGATGGCCGCCGCGTTGCGCGAGGACTTCGGGGTTCCGGTACGCTGGGTCGAGGGACGCTCGCGCAATACGGCCGAGAATGCGATGTTCAGCGCCGCGCTGCTGCGTCCCGAGAAGGTCGGACGCGTGCTGCTGGTGACCGATGCGATGCACATGGAGCGCGCCCGCACCGTATTCCAGCGCGGCGGGCTGCAGGTGACGGATGCGCCGACCATGTTCTTCGGCGAGCAGGCGCGCGGCGCGGGCGCCTGGGCGCCGAGTGCCGAAGGCATGCGGCGCGCGTGGTATGCCTCGTATGAGCTGATCGGGATTGCCTGGTACCGGCTGAAGTCGAGCTAGGCCGCTTCGGCATGCTCCACCAGCAACTGCACCTTGGTCACCCCATTGTATTCATTCGCATCGAGCCTGAACGCCACCCGCGCGCGCTCGGGCAGGCTGTCGGGATGCCCGAACCAGATCGCATCGTAACGGCGGCCGTTTTTCTCCAGCAGCAGTTTCAAATGGCGCTCCTTCAGGACGCGCTGGCTGATCACGCGGAACTCGTCGCAGAACACCGGCGGCGCGAAGCCCTGGCCCCAGACCTGGCCATCCATCAGTTCGATGAACTGGGTCGAGTAGAACTCATCTTCCAGCGGCCCGTCGGTCTCGACGATGCGCTCGAGCTGGGCCTCGGTCAGCCAGGCCTGGCCGACCGCCTCGAAGGCCTGGCAAAAATGCTCGAAGGCGTCGTGGCGGATCGACAGGCCGGCCGCCATTGAATGGCCGCCGAACTTGTCGATCAGGCCCGGCACGCGCTTGGACACCAGGTCGAGCGCATCGCGCAAGTGAAAGCCCGGGATCGAGCGGCCCGAGCCCTTGATCCAGCCGTCGCCGGCCGGGGCGAAGGTGATCGTCGGCCGATAGAATTTTTCCTTCAGGCGCGAGGCCACGATGCCGATCACGCCCTGGTGCCAGCCTTCGTCGAACACGGCGATGGTGCTGGCGCTGGTGGGCTCGAAGGTATCCAGGTGCAGCAGGGCGGTGTCCTGCATCTCGGCCTCGATCTCGCGCCGCTTGAGGTTGATCTCGTTGAGCTGCTGGGCGATGGCCCAGGCGCGGCCCTCGTCGTCGGTGGTCAGGCACTCGATGCCGAGCGCCATGTCTTCCAGCCGGCCGGCGGCGTTCAGGCGCGGGCCGACGGCAAAGCCCAGGTCGAACGGCGAGGCGCAGCGCGCTTCGCGGCCGGCCACGCGGAACAGGGCGGCCACGCCCGGATGCATGCGGCCGGCGCGCATGCGCTTGAGGCCTTGCGCGACCAGGATGCGGTTGTTGGCATCGAGCTTGACCACGTCGGCCACGGTGCCCAGCGCAACCAGGTCGAGCAGGCTGTCGAGTTTGGGCTGGGTCTGGGCGTCGAACACGCCGCGCCGGCGCAGCTCGGCGCGCAGGGCCAGCAGCACGTAGAACACCACGCCGACGCCGGCCAGGTTCTTGCTGGGGAAGCCGCATTCGGGCTGGTTCGGATTGACGATCACGCGCGCCGGGGGCAGCGTGTCGCCCGGCAGGTGGTGGTCGGTGACCACGACTTCGATGCCGAGCCGGTTGGCCTCGAGCACGCCCTCGATGCTGGCGATGCCGTTGTCGACCGTGACGATGATGTCGGGATTCTTTTCGCGCGCGGTGATCTCGACGATGCCGGGCGTGAGGCCATAGCCGTGCACGACGCGGTTGGGCACGAAGTAGTCGACCTCGGCGCCCATCGCGCGCAGGCCGCGCAGGGCGACCGCGCAGGCGGTGGCGCCGTCGCAATCGTAGTCGGCGACGATGGTCATGCGCTTGCCGGCCTGGATGGCGTCGGCCAGGAACACGGCGGCGGCGTCGATGTGCTTCAGGCCCGAGGGTGGGGACAGCGCCGCCAGCTCGCTCGAGAGTTCGCGCACGTGCTCCAGGCCGCGCGCGGCATAGATGCGCGCCAGCACTGGGTGGACGCCATCCTGGCGCAGCAGTTCCGAGATGCGGAACGGGCAGGGGCGGGTGGAGATACGGGTCGAGGTCGTCAAAATGCGGTCAACGATGTTGTCAAATGAGTGAATCCAATGTCGGGCGGCGCCAGAATTTGCGCTGCGCCATCGCGGTCGTCGTGTGCTCGGCCAGGCCTTCGCGGCTGCTCAGGACCAGGCGCAGTTCGCGCACGCGGCCATCCTTGAGGGAAGCCAGCAGCGGCGCGAACAGTGTGTCTTCGAGGTGCTGCATGCCCTGCAGCCAGCCGTTCCAGTCGGCGGCCAGCGCCGCCTCGCCCAGGTTGCCGGCGACCAGCAGGCCATCCTGCGCCAGGATGCCGTCCAGGCGTTCGAGCGACGTCAGGCGCTGCTGGCCGAGGGCGGCCAGCCAACCGGGGACGGCATAGGTGGCCATCGTTGTCGAAGGCGGCTGCGCCTGCATGCTTGCACCCCACACCCAGAACGCGTTCACCACCGGCAGCCGGCGCGCCTCGCGCGCGGCGTTGACGGGGTGCGCGTGCCAGGCCATCTGCACCTCGTTCTGCAGGCGCCGGTAGGCTTGCGCCCCGACGCCCTTCGGCATGAAGTCGGTCAGGTCCATATTGGCGACCGTGTCCGGGCTGGCGGTCTCGAAACCGGTCCAGTCGTCGGCGCGCAGGAACCAGGTGTGGGCGTCGCCGTAGCGCAGTTCGTGGCCGATCTCTTCGCACAGGCCCCGGGCGGCCTCGAACAGCGCGCGGCCGTCCGCGTCGTCCAGGCTCACCTGGCGCGTGTCGGCCATCATCAGGTGGCTGCGCGCGATTTGGATGTGGGCCGGCGTGACGAGGTGCCAGCGGCCGGCGCCGGGTTCGAGCCCGAACCCGCGCATGGCGGCCACGGCGAACGGGGTATGGCCATCGTTGGCAAGGCCGAGCTCGCGCGCCAGCCAGGTTTCATGCGGCAGGGCGTGGGCAACGTCGGCCTTGGGGGCGCGCCGGTCGCTCGACGTGCGCGACAGTAGCGCGGCCAGCGCCGGCGCCTGCAGGGCGCGGACCAGGTCGGGAGCGAATTCGGGGAGCGGGAGGGCGAACGGCAGGACAAGCGTAATATGAGCCATCCCGCTATTTTAGGCCAAAATCGGCCGGCCGGCGGGTTTGATCTTGGCTTGCCGGCCGGCGTTTGCACATGGTTTTTTGCTAATCCGCGCCACAAAAGTGGTTTGTCTGGCAAACTGCCGGGTTGGCGCAGCCAAAAGAACAAGAACCGACAGGATTGTATGAGCATCACCCATAAACTTCCGTATGAATGGCAGATCGGCCTGCGTTATACCCGCGCCGGCAAGCGCAGCGGCCGCAACAGTTTTATTTCGTTCATCTCGATGGCGTCGGTGGCCGGCATCGCCCTCGGCGTGGCCGCCCTGATCGTGGTGCTGTCGGTGATGAACGGCTTCCAGAAGGAAGTCACCAACCGCATGCTCTCGATGCTGGCGCACGTCGAGATCTTCGATGCGCGCGGCGCGCTGCCGGACTGGCGCGCGACAAGCGCTGATGCGCTGCGCCATCCCGAGGTGCGCGCCGCCGCGCCTTTCCTCGATGCGCAATCGATGCTGCTGGTCGATGGCGTCATGAAGCCGGCCCTGTTGCGCGGGGTCGAGCCGGCCGAGGAAGCCAAGGTATCCGACGTCGCCAAACAGATGAAGGAAGGCAGCTTCGATTCGCTGCGTCCCGGATCCTTCAACGTCGTGCTGGGCCGTGCGCTGGCCAAGTCGCTCGGCGTCGGCGTCGGCGACCGCGTGTCGCTGCTGGTGGCCAGCAGCGGCATCCTGGGTGGCGCCGCTTCGCCCGGCGAAAATCCCTTGCCGCGCTCGCGGGCGCTGACGGTGTCGGGCATTTTCGAGGCCGGCCACTTCGAATTCGATTCCACGCTGGCGCTGGTGAACATTGTCGACGCCGAGGCCGCGACCGGGGCCACGGCGCCGCTCGGCCTGCGCCTGCGCCTGGCCGACCTGCAGCAGGCGCCGCGCGTGGCCTACGAGCTGCAGCAGTCGATGGGGGGCGACCTGATCATGCGCGACTGGACCAAGGTAAACACCGTGTGGTTCGCCGCCGTGCAGTCGCAGAAAAACATGATGTTCATTATCCTGACCATGATCGTGGCGGTGGCCGCCTTCAACCTGGTCTCGACCCTGGTCATGACGGTCAAGGACAAGCAGGCCGACATCGCCATCCTGCGCACCCTGGGCGCCTCGCCGCGCGGCATCATGAAGATCTTCATCGTGCAGGGCACGCTGGTGGGCATGCTGGGCGGCCTGCTCGGCGTCGGCCTGGGTGTGCTGGTGGCGCTGAACGTCGATGTCATCGTGCCGGCCATCGAGCGCGTGCTCGGCGTGCACTTCCTGTCGCAAGAGGTCTACCTGATCAGCGAGATGCCGTCCGAGCTGCTGTGGCGCGACGTCGGCTGGATCGGCGGCGTGGCCGTGCTGCTGTCCTTCCTGGCCACGATCTACCCGAGCTGGGCGGCGTCGCGCGTCAAGCCGGCCGAGGCGCTCAGGTATGAATAACACCGTAGCAGTCATCACCAATCCGATCATGGGAACACATGAGCATCATCCACAAACTGCCGTATGAGTGGCAGGTCGGCCTGCGCTACACGCGGGCCGGCAAGCGCAGCGGGCGCAGCAGCTTCATCTCTTTCATTTCGCTGATCTCGGTGGCCGGCATCGCCCTCGGCGTCGCGGCCCTGATCATCGTGCTGTCGGTGATGAACGGCTTTCAGAAACAGGTCACCGACCGCATGCTGTCGGTGCTGGCCCATATCGAGGTATTCGACGCTTCCGGCAGTCTGCCCGACTGGCGCGCGTCCGCGCAGGAGGCGCTGCGCAATCCAAACGTGCTGGGCGCGGCGCCATTCGTCGAGACCCAGGGCCTCCTGGTGCGCGACGGCGTGATGCGTCCGTCGATCGTGCGCGGCGTGCTGCCGGGCGAGGAAGACAAGGTCTCGACCGTGGCGCGCCAGGTGCGCGCCGGCAGCTTCGACGCCCTGAAGCCCGGCAGTTTCAACATCGTGCTGGGCTACGCGCTGGCGCGCGCGCTCGGCGTCGGCCTGGGCGACAAGGTCACGATGGTGCTGGCCCAGGGCCAGGTGACGCCGGCCGGCATGGTGCCGCGCACCCGCAGCTTCACCGTCGCCGGCATCTTCGAGGCCGGCCACTTCGATTTCGACGCGGCGCTGTCCTTCATCCACGTGGAAGACGCCCAGCGCCTGGAGCGGCTGCCGGCGCCGTCCGGCCTGCGCCTGCGCATCGCCAATATGCGCGAGGCGCCTGAAGTGGCCGAGCAGCTGAAGGGCCAGATGACCGGTGACCTGACGGTGCGCGACTGGCCCAAGCTCAACGCCAACTGGTACGCTGCCGTACAGACCGAAAAAAAGATGATGTTCATTATCCTCACCCTGATCATCGCGGTGGCCGCCTTCAACCTGGTCTCGAGCCTGGTGATGACGGTGACCGAGAAGCAGGCCGATATCGCGATCCTGCGCACGCTGGGGTCGTCGCCGCAATCGATCATGAAGATCTTCATGGTGCAGGGTGGGGTGATCGGCGTGCTGGGGACGCTGGCCGGCGTCGGCATGGGGGTGGCGGTGAGCCTGAACATCGATGTCATCGTTCCGTTCATCGAACGTTTGCTGGGAGTGGAGTTCTTGTCCAAAGATATATATTTGATCAGTACCGTGCCATCCGACCTGCATGGACCGGACGTCGCCGTCATCGGCGTCATCTCGGTGCTGCTGGCGTTTGCCGCCACCGTGTATCCGAGCTGGGCCGCCTCGCGCGTGAAACCGGCGGAGGCGCTGCGTTATGAGTGATGCATTCAACGGCGCCCCGGTGCTGGCCTGCCGCAGCCTCGGCAAAACCTTCAAGCAGGGCGACGCCAATGTGCGTGTGATCGACGGCATCGATTTCGCCGTCCACCGCGGCGAGCGCGTCGCCATCGTCGGCGCCTCCGGTTCCGGCAAATCCACCTTGCTGCACCTGCTGGGCGGCCTGGATACGCCGAGCAGCGGCTCGGTGACCCTGCACGGCGAGGATTTCGCCAACCTGTCCGAGGCGCGCCGCGGCGAGCTGCGCAACACGGCGCTGGGCTTCGTCTATCAGTTCCACCACCTGCTGCCCGAGTTCACGGCGCTCGACAACGTCATGATGCCGCTCCTGATCCGGCGCGAGCAGCGCCCGGTCGCGATGGAGCGCGCGCAGGCGATCCTGGAACGCGTGGGCCTGGGCAAGCGCGTGGCGCACCGTCCGGGCGAACTGTCGGGCGGCGAGCGCCAGCGGGTGGCGCTGGCGCGCGCGCTGGTGACCCAGCCCGCATGCGTGCTGGCCGACGAACCGACCGGCAACCTCGATCACACCACGGCGCAGATCATCTTCGACCTGATGCTCGAACTGTCGCGCACCCTCGGCACCGCCTTCGTGATCGTCACCCACGACATGGAACTGGCGCGCCGCTGCGACCGCGTGCTGCGCATGACGGAACACGGCCTGCAGCCGGCGCAAGGCTGAACCATGTGGATCGATACCCACGTCCATCTGGATGCGCGCGAGTACGGCGGTGACGGCGCTGGCGTGGCGCGCAAGGCGCAGGAAAGCGGCGTGTCGATGATCGTGATCGTGGCGGTCGAGCGGGGTAATTTCGACGCCGTGGCCAGCCTGGCGCACGGCAGCCCGAATGCCTGCTATGCGCTCGGGATACACCCGATCTGCGTGCCGCAGGCGCGGGACGACGACCTGGCCTATATGCGCACGCGGGTCGAGCAGGCGATGAGCGACCCGCGCTTCGTGGGCATCGGCGAGATCGGGCTGGATTTCTTCATTCCCGAACTGAAGGAACCCGCCATGCGCGACAAGCAGGAGCGGTTCTTCCGCGAACAGTTGCGCATCGCGCGCGACTTCGGCCTGCCGGTCCTGACCCATGTGCGGCGCTCGCAAGACCAGGTGCTCAAGCACCTGCGCCAGATTCGCCCGCCAGGGGGCATCGCCCATGCATTCAACGGCAGTTTCCAGCAGGCGCAGAATTTCATTGAGCTGGGATTTCACCTGGGATTCGGCGGCAACATGACCTTCACGCGCGCGCTGCAGATCCGGCGCCTGGCGGCCGAGCTGCCACTGGAATCGATCGTGCTGGAGACCGACTCGCCCGACATCGCACCGAGCTGGATTCATCCGGGACGCAACAGTCCCGATCAACTCCCGGGCATCGGCGCCACCCTGGCCGAATTGCGCGGGATCGGGGTGGACGAGGTGCGCGAAGCCGCCTACCGCGCCTCGCTGGCGGCCATTCCCCGCCTGGCCGCGCTGTGTCCTTGACACGAAAGCCACGAGTATCGGTTTTCGACGTAGTTCACTCGTCAATTGTGAGCGCGAGCAAACCGTAATTGATACCGCCGTGCCAAGATTCTGTTTCGACGAGTTACGCTGACTTCAGCGATCACCGGACAGGAGACAGATTTGGACAGCGCGAGCGAATTCCTGCGCATGCTGCAGCACGAGAAATCGCTGACGACGGCGCACCGGCCGATCCGCCTGCGCCTGGGCCACGCCGACCACCTCGCCGATGAAGTCCTGCTGCCGCAGCGGGTGAGCGGCAGCGAATCCGTCTGCGGCAGCCTCGAATACGTCGTCACCTGCGTCGCCTCGACCCCGCGCCTGCCGCTCAAGGAACTGATCGCGCTGCCGGCCGAAATCCAGTTCGTCACCGACCGCGGCCAGTTGCGCGGCGCCTGCGGCATCGTGGCCGAAGCCCGCGCCGGCGACTACGACGGCGGCCTGGGCGTTTACCAGCTGGTGATCCGCGACGCGCTGGCGATCATGGAAAAGCGCGTCAACAGTCGCGTGTTCCGCTACCAGAACGAACTCGAGATCGTGCAGGTGCTGTTCGACGAATGGCGTCAATCGAACGGCGTGCTGGCCAGCGCCTTCGAATACGAACTCGATCCGCTGTTCGACATGCGTCAGTTTCCGCCGCGCGAACAGACGATGCAATACAACGAGTCCGACGCCGCCTTCGTGCGCCGCCTGCTGCGCCGGCGCGGCGTGGCCTGGACCTTCCGCCCCGGCCATGCGCGCACCCGGAACCTCGAGGTCGAGCGCGACACGTCGCCGGTGCACACGCTGGTGCTGTTCGCCGACTCCAACTCGCTGCCGCGCAACGGCGCCGGCACCGTGCGCTACCACCGCGGCGGCGCCAGCGAAGAACGCGACACCATCGTCTCCTGGAGCGCCGCGCGCCGCCTGCAGGCGGGCAGCACCACGCGCCACAGCTGGGACTACCGCAACCCGCTCGGCACCCAGTTCATGACCGCCACCGCGCGCAGCATGGCCGACCAGGGCCGCAGCGGCAACCAGCTTGCCGCCAGCCTCGACGACTACCAGGTCGAGATGCCGCATGCCGGCAACGACGTCGAAGACCACTGGCGCCTCGGCCAGGTGCGCATGAACCGGCACGAATTCGAGACCAAGTGCTTCCACGGCGAGGGCAGCGTGCGCGACCTGCGCGCCGGCGAATGGTTCACCCTGAGCGGCCATCCCGAGATCGACACCCACCCGGCGGCCGAGCGCGACTTCACCATCACCGCGCTGCACGTCGAGGCCGAGAACAACCTGCCGGCCGACGTCGCGGCGCGCGTGCGGCGCCTGATGGGCGCCTGGATGGACGACGCCGCCTTTCCAGACACGCCGCCATCGCTCGATGCGGTGCGGGTGCGGGTCAGCTTCGACGCGGTCCGGCGCGGCATCCCGCTGGTGCCCAGCTTCGACCCGCGGGTCGACCTGCCGCATCCGCAGCTGCAAAGCGCGATCGTCACCGGCCCGCCCGGCGAAGAGGTCCATTGCGATGCGCTGGGCCGGGTCAAGATCCGCTTTCCCGGCATGCGCACCAGCGACCATCGCCATGCGCACGGCGCCGGCGCGTCCGACACGCCTGCCGATTCGGCCTGGGTGCGGGTGGCTTCCAACTGGGCCGGCGCCGGGCCGGGCAGCCAGCAGCAGGCCGGCACGCTCGGCCTGCCGCGCGTGGGCACCGAGGTGCTGGTGGCCTTCATGGGCGGTGACCCGGATCGGCCGGTGATCCTGTCGCAGCTGTACAACCAGCGTGCGCAGCCGCCGGCGCTCAGCAGGGCAGGGGAGTTGCCGGGCAACCGGTATCTGTCGGGGATGCGCAGCCGCGAGATCGGTGGTGCGCGCGGCGGCCAGCTGCTGTTCGACGACACGCCGGGCCAGATCGCGGTGCAGCTGGCCAGCGAACATGCGGCTTCCGAGCTCAATCTCGGCTGGCTGTCCGAGCCGCGCGCGAACGGCCAGGCCGGCGCGCGCGGCGAAGGCGCGGAACTGCGCAGCGACAAGGCGGTCGCGCTGCGCGGCGGCGAAGGCATCCTGCTCAGCGCGGGCGGCAAGCAGACTGATGCCGGCGCCCAGCTGGAGCGCGCCAGCCTGGTCGGGATCGCGGAGGCGATGCACGGCGTGCTGGACACGCTCGGGCGGCTGGCGGGCGACCATGGCGAGAGTGAAGAAGCCAAGCCGCGCCTGGATGCGCTGGCCGAACGGTTGCGCCATTGGCATGACGGCTCGAATGTCGCGCCGGGTTCGGGAACGGGGGGCGAGCCGCTGGTGGCTGTGCATGCCCCGGCCGGCGTGGTGCTGGCCAGCGACGACAGCATCGCTCTCGGCGCCCAGACCAAGGTCGACATCGTCTCGACCGGCGACGCCGAAATGGCGACCGGCCGCAGCCTCTTCTTGCGCGCCTCGCGCGCGCTCAGCATGTTCGCCTATGAGCTGGGCATGAAGCTGATCGCCGCCCGTGGCGACATCGTGGTGGAGACCCACCGCGGCGACATCGAGATCAAGTCCTCTAACCGTATCCGCCTGATCGCCGCCACCGGCATCGAGCTCGAAGCGCCGTCGGTGAAAGTGGTATCGCAGGGCACCCAGACCGACTGGGACGGCGGCACCATCACACACCAGAGCAGCGGCAAGCACGTGGTCAGGGCGGCCTCGGTCGAGCATCTGTCTCCGGGCGGCGGCACGCCCGCCGGCCTGCGCCTGCCGGCGACCGAACTGGAGACGGACGAGCGGGTAGTCTTGATCGACCGCCAGACCAATCTGCCGGCCCGCGGCAAGCGCTACGTCGCGCGCCACGAAGACGGCACGCGCATCCAGGGCGTCACCGACGACGAGGGACGCACCAGCATCCTGAGCAGCTACGCGATGGGCGACATCGAAATCCGCGTGTTACCCGACGACGAACCAGACGATCCCGGTGCGGGCCGGGCATGAAGGAGCCGACCCGTCCAATTCCCCAGCCAACTATCGATCGCGATGGAAGCCTGGTAGCGCATACGGTCGCGACGCCGACGGCCTTCAAGGTGAGGGCCCGGGTCACTATCGGGTCGCGCAAGGTGATTCCGGTGATTCTCGTGCCTGGAATCATGGGGTCCAATCTGCGGGCCAGGGCCGACATGAAACCCAGGGCGGATGACATCCTGAGGCCGGGTGAATCGGCCTGGCGCCCGCCAAGCGGCAATATCGACGGCTATCTCGAATCGTTGAAATGGTCTGTGCGCAGTCCTTCCGAACGGCAGCGGATCCTGGACGCCAGCACTCTCGAAGTAGACCCAGGCGGCGAGTTGGCATTCGCACCGAATGTGTTCGATCCGGGGGTATTGCGTGAGAGAGGCTGGGGAGAAGTGCACGCAGGATCTTACGGTGCGCTTCTCGTCGATTTGCAGCGCCATCTGGACAAGACATTCCAGCTGTCGCCTCGTGGTACGCGCGAGATACGTCACTTCTGGCTCAGGGTCATGCAGACCGAGGCGTCGTCGTGGGGCGTACGCAAAATAGAGAAAGTGACGGAGGCCGAGCTGGAGAAATATGCCGCCTACCAATATCCGGTGTATGCGTTCGGCTACAACTGGCTCAATTCGTGCGAAGACTCGGCGCGCCGGCTGCGCACTCGCATCGACGCGATCAAGGCATTCTGGACCGAGCGCAAGCACCAGTGCGAAAAAGTGATCCTGATAACCCATTCGATGGGCGGCCTGGTCGCGCGGGCCTGCGCGCGGCTGAGTCCACCCGGGGATGGGAGCGCGCCGGATATTGCCGGGGTCATCCATGCCACGATGCCGGCACTAGGCGCACCAGTCGCCTACCGGCGCATTGCATGCGGCACCGAAGGCGGGCGCTTCACGAACGGCTTTGGCGATAATCGTAAGGCTGCCGCCATCGCTGACATCATCGGCGAAAGCAGTGCAGAAACGACGCCGGTCATGGCCGTTTCGCCGGGCGCCCTGCAACTGTTGCCGAACCATCTGTATCCCCGGCCCTGGATTGTCATCAAGTCGATGCGATCGGTGAACCGCCGCGATGAGGTGCGCGACCTGCTATCGCTACCGGATGGTAATCCCTACGATTTCTATCGTGATATGAAATCCTGGTATCGCATGATCGATCCGGAACTTGCCGATCCGGCCAAGCGTTACGGTAAGGTTGGCATCGCTGTTGTCGACCTCATATCCGAGGCAATTGGCGCCGCTGAAAAGTTACATACGAAACTGCTGATGACGGGGGCTGATGGCAATTCGCCGCCGAAACCCTACTACCACCCGCATACTTACGCATTCTACGGTGCGGACAAGGAATTGAAGGCCTTTGGACAAGTCCGATGGGTGGCGCGAGAGCCGTCGATCAATCCCACCGCGCTGTCCCCGTCGCTGATTCGCGCCGCAACACTTGTATCGGCTGCACACAACGGCGACCGCGAGGTACGTGTGGGGCGGGATCTGCAGCTGCGCTTCTTCGTCTGGCCAGAAGACGCCCCTGGTGACGAGACCGTGCCGGTCCAATCCGGTGCTGGACCTTCGTCGCATGTAAGGCAGACGTTCGCGCCGATCGGATTTCGGCATCAGCAAAGCCTCGAGCCCGAGGCGATGCGCCTCCTGATACGGCATCTTATCGTCAAGATCGTTCAGGAAATCAAATGAAGCGGCTCGGCGGCAGGCGAGTGCGATGGGTGTGTGGGCTGACAGCGTTCGTGCTGGCGCTCATGTCGCTGATCGCCAGTTCGGTGCAGGCGGACTACGACAAGCAGAAGGTAGCGAAAATGACCGAGAAAATGAAGACGCGCTGCGTGGGGCGCTTCCTGATCGACTTGCCGGCAGATGCACAGGTCACCATGCGGTATGGCGCGATAGGCGGCTTTGATATCTCCACTTCCAATGCCGAATCCGCGGAGGAGTTCGCGGAGCGCTTGCGCCTGGAAGAACGCGAGATAGCGGGCGCCGTCAACGACGATGGTCAACCCAGCCTGGAGGCCAGCAAGGAGCTCACGGTTGGCTCAGGGCACGGAAAAACCTTCGTGCATAATCGGCGGCGCACGAAAATACTGGGAGATCACGGCTACTTTTACAGCGAAAACCTCCAGTTTCTCAGCATGCTCCGATTTCCCGGGGTGAGCGTCACCGGAGAGATCGAGTGGGTCGCACCCAGATACATCGACGGTTTGACCAGGATACTGAGCCGCATCCGGCCACTTGCTGACGAGGAAATACCGAGCGAGAGTGGCCTTTGTCTTGGACATATCATTCTCCAGGACCCTTATGAACACGACAATGTCGAGACGGTCGTGATGTTCGCCGGAATCCCCGGTCATCCGGACGTCAACATCGCCCTGTCTTCGATGTCGGGAACCAGCCCGGCGCCTGGCCTGCTGGCACGCCACGAAAGAGCGGTATCCCGTTTTCCGATGTTCATGCGGCTCGCGTTTTCCCATCTACGTGAGCACGAGCGCACGATCAATGGACTGCTGGGCGAAGAGTTGGTGTTGCGCGCGCGCGAGCCGAATTTCACGACCGGCTATTCATTTCAATGGGAGATGGCCGGCAACCAGGACGATGTCCACGCGCCGCGCCTGAAGCTCGAACTGGAGTCGGGCGTCAACCCGGTTTCTGGCGGCAAGCCGGTACAGTCGACGCTGACCGAAGAGGCCATGTTCGAATTATGGGAAAGCATCGTCACCAGTATCCGGCCCAGACCGGCTGCCCCGGCGGCCAATACAAAGCCTGACCGTCCCGCGGTAGCGCTGGGAACGAGCGCCCTGGCAGGGGAGACCTGCCCCCAGACCGGATGGTGGCACTGTGGCGACGGAGGGAATGGCATTTCCGTTCTGGGCGGGCAGCGTCAGTTCCTGAAGCAGGGCCAGACCATGCCGCAGGCCCTGTTGCTCCCTGAGCAAACCATGTGGCAGCGCTTGCGGGGCGTGCAGCCCAGCTACGAGAGTGCGAACGCGACTTTATGGGCACTGGTGGACAAGCGCAACAGCGAGCGCAAGACGCAGCCGCCCGGGCTGGAGCAGGCATTGGGCGTTTCCGAGCATGGCAATATGCCCGCAGGGGCGGCGCCTTTCAATCATGTCGACATGGCAATCGGGAGTGTGGCGAAGACTGGATGGAAGTGCCCGGCGAGCGGCTGGTGGCGCTGTGAAGACAGCCAGGCGCTGGACGGCACCCGCTGGTTCGCGGCTGGCGCCCTGCTGCCAGCTGCGACATTCCAGGCGCTGCCGCGCCGGAATGGCGTCGCCCACACCGAGTTGATCCGTCGACGCAGCGCCTGGCAACTCGTACGCGCGGCGGATTCTGCCTCGGCCAGCTAGATCGTTGCGGCCACCAGGTTTTCCCGTCCTGTCGACAGCGACGAGGATCGAGACACTCAGCCATGCGCTTGGCCATCCTCGCGTTTGCAGCCGGCGCCGCCTGGATGCAGCTGCAGGCGGCGCTGCCCTCGGCGCCGAACCTGCTCGTGTGCGCACTTGCCGCGGTGCTGGCGTGCCGATGGCGAGACCGCGCGCCGACGGTCATCTGCGCGGGCGCACTTCTTGGGTTTGCCTGGGCAGGTTTGACCGCCCACCTGGCCCTGCACAATGCCTTGCCACATAGGGACGAAGGCCGCGACATCACCGTCATCGGCGCCATCGCCAGCCTCCCGCACCGCTTCGACGGCGGCGTGCGCTTCCATTTCGACGTCGCCCACACCGAGACGCGCGGCGCCACCGTCCCGCCCAGGATCGTGCTGTCCTGGTACGGCGCCGCCGCCGCCGATCCCGCCTTCATCCACCCCGGCGAACGCTGGCGCCTGGTGGTGCGCCTGCAGCGCCCCCACGGCAACGCCAACCCCCATGGCTTCGACTACGAAGCCTGGCTGCTGGAACAGGGCGTGCGCGCCACCGGCTACGTCCGCCCCGCAGGCAGCCGCAACGAACGGCTCGACGACTGGTCCCCGGGCGCCGGCTACGCGATCGAACGCGCGCGCGGCTACCTGCGCACGCGCATCCTCTCCATCCTCGAAGGCGAGCCTTACGCGGGCGTGATCGTGGCCCTGGTCATCGGCGACCAGCGCGGCATCGACCAGGACGACTGGGACGTCTTCAACCGCACCGGCATCAGCCATCTGGTGTCGATTTCCGGCCTGCACATCACGATGGTGGCGGGCCTCGCGGCCTGGATCGTCGCCAGCCTGTGGCGCCGCTCGTTCTGGACCGACGCCCAGCTGCCGCTGCGCCTGCCGGCCCAGAAGGCCGCCGCCCTGGCGGGAGCGGCGGTGGCGCTGATCTACGTGCTGCTGGCCGGCTTCGGCGTGCCGGCCCAGCGCACCTTCTACATGCTGGCGGTGGTCGCGGCCGCGCTCTGGTGCGGCCGCATCGCATCGAGTTCGCACGTCCTGTGCCTGGCGCTGGGCATCGTCGTGCTGCTCGATCCCTGGGCCATGCTGTGGCCCGGTTTCTGGCTGTCCTTCGGCGCCGTCGCCGCCATCCTGTACGCCTGCAGCGGGCGGCTCGGCGAGCGCACGCGCGGCTGGCGCGCGGGGCTGCTGGTGGCCGCGCGCACGCAGTGGGCCGTGACCATCGGCCTGGCGCCGCTCACGCTGCTGTTGTTCGGCCAGATTTCGCTGGTCAGTCCAGTGGCGAACGCGGTGGCGATCCCCGTCATCAGCCTGTTCGTGACGCCGCTGGCGCTGGTCGGCAGCATCCTGCCGTCGCCGCTGGCCGACCTGGTCCTGGGCGTGGCCCACCTGGCGATCGAATGGCTGGCCTGGCCCCTGCAGCGGCTGGCGGCGCCCGAGCTGGCGGTATGGACCGCGCCGGCGCCGTCGCCCTGGATCCTCGCGCTGGCGCTGCTCGGCGCCGCATGGATGCTGGCGCCGCGCGGCTGGCCGCTGCGCTGGGCCGGTCTCGCGGCCTGGACCCCGCTGCTGACGCAGCTGCCGACGGCGCCGCCAGCCGGCGCGTTCAGCGTCACCGCCTTCGACGTCGGCCAGGGCATGGCGCTGCTGGTCGAAACCCGGCGCCACCGCCTGCTGTACGACACCGGCCCGCAGTACGCGCCCGGCGCCAGCGGCGCCACCCGCGTCATCCTGCCCTACCTGCGCGGACGCGGCATCGGGCGCCTGGACACCCTGGTGGTGTCGCACAGCGACCTCGATCACGTCGGCGGCGCCGACGCCGTGCTGGAAACGCTGGAGGTAGGGGAGGTCAAATCGTCGCTGCCGCCGGCGCATCCCTTGCTGCGCATGGCGGCGCGCCGGCAGCGCTGCCTGGCCGGCCAGGGCTGGGAGTGGGACGGCGTGCGCTTCGAGATGCTCGCGCCCGACGCCGCCAGCTACGCCAACCCGCGCCTGAAAGCCAACGCGCGCAGCTGCGTGTTACGGGTGAGCGCCGATGGCAAGGCGATCCTGCTGGCCGGCGACATCGAGGCGGCGCAAGAGGCGGCGCTGCTGCGCATGGGCGCGCAGCGGTTGCGGGCCGACGTGCTGCTGGCGCCGCACCACGGCAGCGGCACCTCGTCGACCGCCGCCTTCCTGCAGGCGGTGGGGCCGTCGCTGGGCATCTTCCAGGTTGGCCATCGCAATCGCTACAGGCATCCCAAAAAAGCGGTCTATGAGCGCTACGCCGAGCACGGGATACGGCGCCTGCGCACCGACGAGCGCGGCGCAGTCACGCTGCGCTTCGGCCACGAACTGCGGGTCGAGACCCATCGCGAGACCCACGCGCGCTATTGGCACGGGCGGTGACGCCCCGCCAGTTTCAGGCCTGCGGCAGCGTGATCGTCACCCGCAGCCCGCCATGCTCGCGGTTGCGCGCCACGATCTCGCCGCCATGGGCCTGCACCACGCGCTGGGCGATCGCCAGGCCCAGGCCGTGGCCGTCGACGCCGGTGCGCGAGGCGCCGGCGCGGAAGAAGGGCTGGAACACCGCCGCCAGGTCCGCCGGCGGGATGCCCGGTCCCCGATCGAGCACGTCGATGCGCGCCAGGCCGCCGCCGGCGCTCAGCGCGACGGTCACGATGCCGCCGTCGGCGCCGTGCTTTGCGGCGTTGCGCACCACGTTCTCCAGGGCGCTCCACAGCAGGTCCGGGTCGCCGGTCACGCCGACGCTGCCCTCGGCCTCGATCAGGATGCGGGTGGCGCTGGACTGGCCCTCGCGCCCCTCGTGCTGCGCGGCCTCGAAACGGGCGTCGGCCACGATGCCGTCAGCCAGTTCGGTCAGGTCGACCGGCTCGCGCCGCAGCGCGTCGGGAAGGGCTTCCAGGCGCGACAGCGTCAACAGCTCGCCGACCAGCTTGTCCATGCGGTTGCTCTCGCGCTCGATGCGTTCGAGCGTGGTCGCGAACTTGTCCGGCTGCTGGTGCGCCAGCCCGACCGCGGCCTGCATGCGCGCCAGCGGCGAGCGCAGCTCGTGCGAGACGTCGTGCAGCAGGCGGCGCTGGCCATCCATCAGGGCGCGCAGGCGTCCGCTCATGCGGTCGAAGTCGCGTCCCAGGTCGGAGAGTTCGTCGCCGCCCTTGGTGGCGGGGCCGAAGCGCGGCGCCAGGTCGCCGGCGGCGGCGGCCTCGAAGGCGCTGCGCAGGGCGCGGATCGGACGCGAAAAATACCAGGCCAGCAGGGCCGCGAACAGCAGGCTGGCCACGACCGCGGCGCCGATCACGACGGTCTGGCCGAGGCGCCGGCGCGCGCCGGGGTCGAGCGCCGGCACCAGCGGGTCTGGCGGGCCGCCGCGCGCTCCGTCCGGCCGTCCCGGCTGGCGCGGGACGAAGGCGAGGTACTGCGCGCCGCTTGGCCCGACCAGATGCCGCGCGCCGCGCCAGGCGCCGCGCGGTTCACCGTTGCCGAGCTGGCGCTCGGCTTCCTTCAGCAGCTCGGCCGGCACCGCGCGCCCGAGCAGGTCGCGGCGCGCCGCATCGAGCACGTACAACTGCGGGCGCCGCAGGTCGGCCAGCAGGCCGCGCAGCGCGGCTTCGCCGCCGTGGCGCAGGGTGGCGGACGCCGCGTCGAGGGCGACCGCGGCCGGCGGGCCGGAATCGAGGCTCGAGCTGGCCTTCTGGCGCGCCTGGTCGCGCAGCCAGAAGGCGCCCCCGATGGCGATCGTGGCCGTCAGCTGCGCCAGCAGGATACAAAGGAAGAACTTCCAGAACAGCCGCCCCATGCTACTCCTTGATCAATTGGTAGCCCTGGCGGTAGATGGTCTGCAGGCAGGAGCGGCCGTCGGCCAGCGGTCCCAGCTTGTGGCGCAGGCTGCTCAGGTGGACGTCGATATTGCGGTCGAAGCGCGCCAGCGGCCGCCCCAGGCCCTGCTCGGACAGCTCGTTCTTGCTCACCGGCTTTCCGGCGTTCCGCGCCAGCACTTCCAGCAGGTTGAATTCGGTGCTGGTCAGGTCCAGCGGCTGGCCATCCCAGGTGGCGCGCCGCCCCTCGGGATGCATGGTCAGCTTGCCGACCGTGAGCGTCGCGCCCGGGCTGCTCTCGGGCTGGGCGTGGGTGCGGCGCAGGATGGCGCGCACCCGCGCCGTCAGTTCGCGCGGCGTGCAGGGCTTGGCCACGTAATCGTCGGCGCCGAGTTCGAGGCCGAGGATGCGGTCGGCGTCGTCGCCGCGCGCGGTCAGCATCAAGACCGGGATGCGGCTGGCGGCGCGGATCTGGCGCAGGGCGTCGATGCCGCTGGCGCCGGGCATCATGACGTCGAGGATGGCGATGGCGTGGCGGCCGCTGAGCGCTTCGCGCGCGCCATCGTCGCCGTTGTGGACGCAGGTGACCCTGAAACCTTCCTGTTCGAGGTATTCGGCGAACATGCCGACGAGTTCGACGTCGTCGTCGATAAGCAATACATGGTTCATGGCGACAGGATAGCGCAGTCGCGCGCCGCGGTCTTTTCCGCAAGGCGCGGCTTTACCCGGATTTACCTCTCTTAGGCGCGTTTTACACTTGCCCGCCACACAATGGCTGCTCCAAGACACCGGAGGATCCGTGATGACCCTGCACACCAGATTGACCACGCTGCGCGCCGCCGCGCTGCTTTCCACCTGCCTGCTGGCCGCCCCCGCCGTCCTGGCGCAAGCGATGCCGCCCGCTGAAGACCACGACGCCGGCCCGGGCGTCGTGCAAGCGGACGGCCGCGCCGACGGCCCGTTCGAGCCAAGGGACCCGTTCCCGCCATTCGGACCAGGCCTGCACGCCGGTCCGCCCTTCCTGCGCGGTCTCGACCTGAGCGAGGCGCAGCAGGACCGCGTGTTCGCCATCCTGCACGCCCAGGCGCCAAAGCGGCGCGAGCTGGAGAAGGCCGAGCGCAAGGCCGGCCAGGCGCTGGGCGAACTGGCGCGCGCGCCGCAGCTCGACGAGGCGCGCGCCTCCGCCAGCGCCCAGGCCCTGGGCCAGGCGATCGCCGACCAGGAATTGCTGCGCCTGCGGACCGACGCCCAGATCAAGGCGGTGCTCACGCCCGAGCAGCGCGCACGGCTCGACCGGCCGCGCGGCGAAGGCGGCAAGGGCAGGGCCGACAAGAAGGGCGCGCGCGCCAAGCAGCGCGAGGCCGCCAAATGAGCGTCCCGGCCACCATCCTTGGGTCGGACCAGCATCACGACCAGCACGACGATCACCACCTCGGACTCGGCGCCGACCTGGCGCGCCTGCTGGCGCGGCCGGCCACGCGCCGCCAGTCGCTGCGCTGGCTGGGTCTCGGCGTGAGCACGGCGGCCATGCCGCTGGCCGGCTGCGGCGGCGGCAGCGTCGACGATGGCTACGGCATCTCGACCTCGACCACCACGACCGCAGCGGCACGAGCGGCGGCACGGGGGGAGGCAATGCAGCCTGTTCCGTCATCCCCGAGGAGACCGGCGGCCCCTATCCGGGCGACGGCACCAACCGCAACGCCAACGGCGTGGCCAACGCCTTGATCCTGTCCGGCATCGTGCGCAGCGATATTCGCGCCAGCGTGGGCGGCGCCAGCGGCGTGGCCCAGGGCGTGCCGCTGGTGATCCGGCTGAAGATCGAGAACGTGACCCAGGGCTGCGCCGCGGCCGGCGGCGCGGCCGTCTATCTGTGGCATTGCACGCGCGAAGGCGGCTACTCGATGTACTCGAGCGGCATCGTGGACGAGAACTACCTGCGCGGCGTGCAGGAAGCCGACAGCGAAGGCTGGGTCACGTTCACGACCATCTTCCCGGGCTGCTATGACGGCCGCATGCCGCACGTGCACTTCGAGGTCTATCCAAGCCTGGCCAAGGCCAACAGCGCGGCCAACCGGATCAAGACCTCGCAGTTCGCCTTCCCGCAGGCGACGCTCATTGATGCCTACGCCAGCAGCGGCTACGCCAGCAGCGTGCGCAACCTGGCCCGCATCAGCTATGCCACCGACAACGTCTTCAGCGACGGCACGGCGCTGCAGATGGCGAGCGTAACAGGCAATGCGGTCCAGGGCTATACCGCCGAGCTGGTAGTAGGCGTTTCCTTCTAAAGGCGGAGCGCCGGGCGGCGCTGGACATTACAATGGGGCGCTCCCGCATTCGATCGCGCCCCATGTCCAGACCCCTGCTTCATTTCGCCCATGGCAACAGCTACCCGGCCGGCACCTACAACCGCCTGCTGGCGCAACTGCGCGAGCACTACGACGTGCGCACCCTGGACATGCACGGCCACGATCCGCGCCATCCGGTCGCCGACGGCTGGGGCGCGCTGGTCGACGAACTGGTCGAACACCTGGAGGGCTATGGCCGGCCGGCGATCCTGGTCGGTCATTCGCTGGGCGGCATGCTGTGCATGCTGGCGGCCAAGCGCCGCCCGGACCTGGCGCGCTGCGTGGTGATGCTCGATTCGCCGGTGGTGGCGGGTTGGCGCGCGCTGGGCTGGCGCCTGGCCAAGCTGGCCGGCTGGGGCGAACGCCTGTCGCCGGCGCGCTTCGCCCGCAAGCGCCGCGAGCTGTGGCCCAGCCGCGAAGCCGCGTATGCGCACTTCAGCGCCAAGCCGATCTTCCAGGCCTGGGCACCGGGCGCATTGGACGACTACCTGGAACACGGCCTGGCGCCGCATCCGGAGGGCGTCACCCTGCGCTTCCGGCGCGACGTCGAATCGGCCATCTACCAGACGCTCCCGCACCACATGGATGCGGTGCTGCGCGCACCGTTCCCGGTGCCGGTCGGCTTCATCGCCGGCACCCGCTCGGAAGAAATGCGCCAGGCCGGCATGGGCGCGACGCGCAAGCTGGTGGGAGAGAACCTGGTGATGATCGAAGGCGGCCACCTGTATCCGCTGGAGAAGCCGCAGGAGACGGCGCGCCTGGCGCACGCCATGATCGAGCGGCTGCTGGCCTAGCCGCTATCTCAGTTGCTGTTGAGCGGCCTGACGGAGGTGTCGAGCGCATTGCGCGCGTCCTGCGCGCCGACGGTCTTGACGGTGCGGTCGCCGCCATCGGCGTTGCGCTTGCGGATGCGCGAGCCGGTCATCGGTTCGTCGAGCGGCGCATTGGCGGCGGTTTGCTGCGCGGCCGCGGCCGGGGGCGACGCGGGCGCCTGCTCGGTGGCGGGCGGGGAAGCGCATCCGGCGAGGGCGGCCAGGAGCAGTACCAACGGGACTTTCGAGACGACCATATGACTCTCCATGTAGTGTATTGACTTATGGTATTCAACATCGCGTCGGTGGGCAATCAAATATTCCTGGCGCATGCGCGCCGACCCGCACCGGCGCCGGCATTTCGCGTAAAATCGCGGGATTTTCTTCCTGCTGGAATACCAATAATGACTATCAAGAGCGACAAATGGATCCGCCGCATGGCGGAGAGCACCGGCATGATCGAGCCGTTCGAGCCGAAGCAGGTCCGGGAGCAGGACGGCCGCCGCATCATCTCCTTCGGCACCTCCTCGTACGGCTACGACATCCGCTGCGCCGACGAATTCAAGGTGTTCACCAACATCAACAGCACCATCGTCGACCCGAAGAACTTCGATTCGAACTCCTTCGTCGACGTCAAGAGCGACGTCTGCATCATCCCGCCGAACTCGTTCGCGCTCGCGCGCACCATCGAATACTTCCGCATCCCGCGCAACGTGCTGACCGTCTGCCTGGGCAAGTCGACCTATGCGCGCTGCGGCATCATCGTCAACGTGACGCCGTTCGAGCCGGAATGGGAAGGCTACGTGACCCTGGAGTTCTCGAACACGACCCCGCTGCCGGCTAAGATCTACGCAGGCGAAGGCTGCGCCCAGGTGCTGTTCTTCGAAAGCGACGAAGTCTGCGAGACCTCGTACAAGGACCGTGGCGGCAAGTACCAGGGCCAGCACGGCGTGACCCTGCCGAAGACCTGATCGGTCATCAGCCTTCCTGGCGCGCCGCGCGCGCCGGCAGGAAGCGCAGCACCTTCTCCTGAGCGAAGATCCGGTGCATCGTGGCCGGAAGCCTGGTCGGTCGCGTTCATGCGCTGCGATGACACGCGAAAAAAAAGGCGCTGTCATCGTTATCTGTTGATGACCCCGAACGCAATGCGCAGCAATTGCTCGACAGAAGTGACTCGCCCGCCATCGAGCGCCCACCGCCAACCCAGGTAGTTGGGTAAGCGGCGTGACGCCACCCCATGGAAGCGCGCCAGCCATTCCTTGAAGCGCTGGTGGTAGGCGTTCACATTTTGCACATGGATGGCGCCCTCGATGCCGTTGCGGACCCGTTCGCCGGCGCTGAGATTGACAGCCTGGTGTGCGATGCCATGGGCACGGGCGAAGGCGGGATAGGCGGCGTTGGCGTCGGTGACCAGCAGCGCTTGCCGATCGAGTGTCGGCAGCAGGTGTTTCACCAGCTGGGCCACTTTCAGGGCGCCGCGGCCGGTGACGGCGTCGATGGTCTGGCCGCTGCGGTCGCGCGCCACCAGGATGCAGTCGAGATGATGCGAAATGCCGCGCAGGGCGGCCCTGCCGCCACGCTTGCGCGGCTGGCGATCGAGCTTGCGCGCACCCTTCTGCGATTCGAGCAAAAACATTTCATCGCCCTCGACGATACCCAAAAGGCGCTCAGGCCGGTCGTCCTTGACACGGTCGAGGAAGCGGTGGCGCCAGCGAAACGCCGTGTTGGGATGCACGCCGACACGCTTGGCCGCGGAGCGAACTGTGCGGGAATCGAGCACCGTTTCCAGATAATCGAGCCACTTGTCCTTGTGCCTGAGCCGCGCCAGCGGCGTGCCGGTCAGGTCGTTGAAGGTGCGGCCGCAGGCGCAGCAGCGATAGCGTTGCAAATCGTTGGCCTGGCCGTGCCGGTGGCAACGCTCGCAGGCGCAATCCGGACAACGCCGCCCCTTTGACCGGATGTCCTCGATGAGGGCAATCACCCGGTCGAACCCGGCTGCCGGATGCAGTGCAGCCAGCACCTGTTGGCGCTGATGCTGATTCAGCAGCATCAGCTGGGCGAACAGCTTCGCAAACTTCGGCGCTTTCATGGCCCGCTCCCGATCGATGACGACCGGGATTAGACCGCGGGTCAGCTCAGCAGTTCAATGCTCATCCATATCTAACGGGTACAGCGCCAAAAAAAAGGCCCGGAATCGTTCCGGGCCTCTCTCGGCGGGCGGAGGGCCCGCCCCCGCTTACGCGTCCTGCATCACGCAATCGACGAAGTAGCCGCGCTTGCCGTCGACTTCGCGCTTGACCAGGCCGTGGACGTCGGTCTCGAAGCCCGGGAAGCGTTCATTGAAGTCGCGCGCGAAGCGCAGGTAGTCGACGATGGTCTTGTTGAAGCGCTCGCCCGGGATCAGGAGCGGAATGCCCGGCGGGTAAGGCGTCAAGAGGATCGCCGTGATGCGGCCTTCCAGCTCGTCGATCGCGACGCGCTCGATTTTCCGGTGCGCCATGTTGGCGAAGGCGTCCGACGGCTTCATGGCAGGCACCATGTCCGACAGGTACATCTCGGTCGTCAGGCGCGCCACGTCGCGCGACTTGTAGAAGGTGTGGATCTCGGTGCACAGGTCGCGCAGGCCGCGGGTCTCGTAGCGTGGGTTGGCCGAGGCGAACTGCGGCATCACGCGCCACATCGGCTGGTTGCGGTCGTAGTCGTCCTTGAACTGCTGCAGCGCCGTCACCAGCGTGTTCCAGCGGCCCTTGGTGATGCCGATGGTGAACATGATGAAGAACGAGTACAGGCCGCACTTCTCGATGATGACGCCGTGCTCGGCCAGGTACTTGGTGACGATCGAGGCCGGGATGCCGGTCTCGCCGAACTGGCCCGACAGGTCCAGGCCCGGGGTCACGATGGTGGCCTTGATCGGGTCGAGCATGTTGAAGCCCGGCGCCAGCTTGCCGAAGCCGTGCCAGTTCTCTTCGGCGCGGATCATCCAGTCGTCCTGGGTGCCGATGCCTTCTTCCGAGAACTTATCCGGACCCCAGACCTGGAACCACCAGTCGTCGCCAAAGTCCTCGTCGACCTTCCTCATCGCGCGGCGGAAGTCCAGCGCTTCCAGGATCGATTCCTCGACCAGGGCGGTGCCGCCCGGCGCTTCCATCATGGCCGCGGCGACGTCGCACGACGCGATGATCGAGTACTGCGGCGAGGTCGAGGTGTGCATCAGGTAGGCCTCGTTGAAGGCATCCTGGTCGAGCTTGACCGATTCGGATTCGCGCACCAGCACCTGCGACGCCTGCGACAGGCCGGCCAGCAGCTTGTGCGTCGACTGGGTCGAGAAGATCATCGACTCCTTGGCGCGCGGGCGGTCCTGGCCGATCGCGTGCATGTTCTTGTAGAAGTCGTGGAAGGTCGCGTGCGGCAGCCAGGCTTCGTCGAAGTGCAGGGTGTCGATCTTCCCGTCCAGCATTTCGCGCAGGGTCTCGACGTTGTACACCACGCCGTCGTAGGTCGACTGGGTGATGGTGAGGATCCGCGGCTTCTTGTTGACGGCGTCGCGCGCGAACGGATTCGCCTCGATCTTGCGGGCGATCGATTCGGGCGTGAACTCTTCGAGCGGGATCGGGCCGATGATGCCCAGGTGATTCCGGGTCGGCATCAGGAACACGGGGATCGCGCCGCACATGATGATCGAGTGCAGGATCGACTTGTGGCAGTTGCGGTCCACGACGACGATGTCGCCCGGCGCCACGGTCGAGTGCCACACCATCTTGTTCGAGGTCGAGGTGCCGTTGGTCACGAAGTAGCAGTGGTCGGCGCTGTAGATGCGCGCGGCGTTGCGTTCGGACTTGGCCACCGGGCCGGTGTGATCGAGCAGCTGGCCAAGTTCCTCGACCGCGTTGCAGACGTCGGCGCGCAGCATGTTCTCGCCGAAGAACTGGTGGAACATCTGGCCGATCGGCGACTTCAGGAAAGCCACGCCGCCCGAGTGCCCCGGGCAGTGCCATGAATAGGAGCCGTCGTAGGCGTAGTTGACCAGCGCGCGGAAGAACGGCGGCGCCAGGCTGTCGAGGTAGGCCTTGGCCTCGCGGATGATGTGGCGCGCCACGAATTCCGGGGTGTCCTCGAACATGTGGATGAAGCCGTGCAGCTCCTTCAGGATGTCGTTCGGGATGTGGCGGCTGGTGCGCGTCTCGCCGTAGATATAGATCGGGATGTTGGCGTTCTTGTGACGGATTTCCTTCACGAAGGCGCGCAGGCCGGTCAGCGCGAAATCGGTCTCTTCGAGCGAGCCGCCGCCGAATTCCTCGTCGTCGATCGACAGGACGAAGGCCGATGCGCGCGATTGCTGCTGGGCGAACTGGGACAGGTCGCCATAGCTGGTCACACCGACGACCTCCATGCCTTCCTGTTCCATCGCGGCCGCCAGGGCGCGAATGCCGAGACCGGAGGTGTTCTCCGAGCGGAAGTCCTCATCGATGATGACGATAGGGAAACGAAATTTCATGGACAGCTCCAAAACGAAGCGCCGTGGAAGCGGCAGGTCCGCCGGTCATTCCGGGGGAGCTGGCCGCCGCGCACGGCACCGTAGAAAAATGAGAAGCGGATTTTCGCAGAAAACGCGGGTCCCGGTGCAAGTTTTTTTGCTAGGTTAGCCACTGTTCCGGAAGGGTGGCGCACTCTAGTCGATTCTGCGGCCCGCGCGCCGGATGCCCTCGGTCAGCAGCGCCGCCGCCAGTGCGCCGATCAGCGGGATCGGCGACAGCGCGGTGACGCTGCCGTGCACGAAGGCGAACAGCCCCAGCGTGATGCCGAAGGCCGCCACCGCGCCGGTGAGCGTGAGCAGCCAGGTGCGGCGCGCCAG
Source organism: Massilia timonae (assembly GCF_001866515.1). NCBI lineage: Bacteria > Pseudomonadati > Pseudomonadota > Betaproteobacteria > Burkholderiales > Oxalobacteraceae > Massilia > Massilia timonae. The sequence goes on along the minus strand of NZ_JRYB01000001.1, from coordinate 5,080,385 downwards.
CAGCGTGACGGCGGCCAGCGAGATCGCGATCTGCTGGGCCACCGAGGCCGCGGCCCACTGGCGCTGGCGGTGCAGGGCTTCCTCGGAGCGGCGGTTCGACGCGCTCGACGCCGCTTCCCAGCGCTCGGCTTCCTTGCGGATGACGTCCTTCTCTTCGCGGTAGCGCACCGCCTCGTCGCGGTAGCGCGCGCCGTCGACCCCCGGCAGGGTCGCGGCCAGCTCGGCCAGGTTCTGGCGGCTCGACTTGGCCTGGTAGTGGCTCCAGGCATTGGCGGCGCTGGTCTTTTCCATCGCCGCCTGGGTCTTGTGCAGGCTGGCGTCGTTGTGCGACGAAGTGCCCAGGAAGGCGAACATGGTGCCGAGCGTGGCCAGCACCGCGATCAATACCGCGACGCGGGCCGCGAATCCGTCGCCGCCGCGCGAGCCCGGTGGGCGTCCAGCTTCGCTCATCAGGCGGCCTTGCGTTCGTAGGTCACGAAGGCATAGTCGAATCCCTGCTCTTCGGCGCGGTGGGTTTCGCGCGCGGTCTCGATCCATATGTCCGGGTCGATCGGCGGGAAGAAGGCATCGCAGCGGAAGGCGTGGTCGATGTGGGTGACGATCATGGCGTCGGCGACGTCCATGGCTTCGATGAAGACCTGGGCGCCGCCGATGATGCTGGCCGGCTCGCCATCGAGCAGCGCGATGGCGGCGCCCAGCGAGGCCGCGCTGTCGACGCCTTCGTGCGACCAGCCGGCATTGCGGGTGACCACGATGTTGCGGCGCTTGGGCAGCGGGCGGCCGATCGAGTCGAAGGTCTTGCGGCCCATGATGATGGGCTTACCCAGGGTGACGCGCTTGAAGTGCGCCAGGTCTTCGGGCAGGTGCCAGGGCAGCTGGTTGTCCAGGCCGATGCCGTTGTTGGCGTCGACCGCGACCACGAGGGTCAGGCGGGCAGCGCTGTTCATACGGCCACCGGCGCCTTGATCGCGGGATGCGGATCGTAGCCCGTGATCTCGAAGTCCTCGAAGCGGTAGTCGAACAGCGAGTCCGGCTTGCGCTTGATCTCGAGGCGCGGCAGCGCGCGCGTCTCGCGCGACAGCTGCAGCTCGACCTGCTCCATGTGGTTCGAATACAGGTGGCAGTCGCCGCCGGTCCAGACGAAGTCGCCCACCTCCAGGCCCGCCTGCTGGGCCATCATATGGGTCAGGATCGCATACGAGGCGATGTTGAAGGGCACGCCCAGGAAGATGTCGGCGCTGCGCTGGTACAGCTGGCAGGACAGCTTGCCGTCGGCCACGTAGAACTGGAACAGCGCATGGCAGGGCGGCAGTTTCATCTGCGGCACGTCGGCCACGTTCCAGGCCGAGACGATCATGCGGCGCGAGTCGGGCGTGGTGCGGATCTGTTCGAGCACCTGCGCGATCTGGTCGATGTGTTCGCCCGACGGGGTCGGCCAGTTGCGCCACTGGTAGCCATAGATCGGGCCCAGGTTGCCCTCGGCGTCGGCCCATTCGTCCCAGATGCTGACGCCGTTCTCCTTCAGGTAGGCGATATTGGTCGAGCCCTGCAGGAACCAGATCAGTTCATGGATGATCGACTTCAGGTGCACCTTCTTGGTGGTGAGGAGCGGGAAGCCTTGCTGCAGGTCGAAGCGCATCTGGTAGCCGAACACCGAGCGGGTGCCGGTGCCGGTGCGGTCGGTCTTGATGGCGCCATGCTCTTTCACATGGCGCATGAATTCGAGATATTGGCGCATTGCGTTACGGTTTCGGAGAATCTGTCATTTTAGCATTCGCCACCAGTGCCGCGGCAAACCGCCGCAGCGCTTCGCGCACCGTATCGTCGGACATCGACAGCAGGTTGTCGCCGACGTAGATCTCGACGACGCTCGACGCCGGCAGCGCGCCATGCACGGCGCGGTTGAACATCCAGATGCCGTGCTCGCGCGCCAGCGCATCGCGCACCGCCAGCGCGCGTTCGCGGTCCACCGGCAGGTGGACATGCAGCATATTCGATTGAGGCGCGGCGGGATTGACGCGCAGTTCGGGATGCGCGCGCAAGGCCTGGTAAAGAAAGCGGGTCCGCTCGAAATACGCCGGCATCGCCGCCAGCCGCTCGTCGAACTGCATCGCCGCCGCCACGATGTAGGGCGAGCGATGGATGACGTTGCCGCCCTGGCGCCGGAACCACTCGGCGCAGCGGTCCACGAAGGCGCGGCTGCCGAGCAGCATGGCGCCGCCCAGCCCGCCGATGCCCTTGTACAGCGACACGTACACCGAATCGAAGCCGGCCGCGATCTCGGCCACGCCGCGGCGATAACCGGCTTGCGCCTCCCACAGGCGCGCGCCATCCATGTGCAGGTGGATGCCGCGGCTGCGGCAGTGGCGCTTGATCGCTTCCAGCTCGTCCCAGCTTGATAGCTGGCCGCCGATCTCGCGCATCGGGATCTCGAGGCCGACGGCGCCGAGGCGGTCCGGCACCGCCGCCAGGTCGGCCTCGACCCAGGGGCGGTGACGGTCGCCCACGGACAGCGCCTGGAAATGGTCCAGCATCTGGTAGTTGGAACGTTCGTGAACGAAGATGTGCGAGGTCGGATGCAGGGCCACCAGGCGGCTGCCCCGGTCCGACGCCCCGAGCCGCAGCGCCGTGACCTGGGCCATGGTGCCGCTGATGCAGAACACGGCCGCCTCGAAGCCCAGCAGGGCGGCGACCTTGCGTTCGAATTCCTGGATCAGGGCGCCGTTGCCGTAGACGTCGTGGTCGACGTCGTGCTCCTCGCACCAGGCGGCCATGGCGGCGAACAGTTCGGCCGGACGCCGCTGGCGATGGCCGGGGAAGATGGTGTGGCAGCGGGGCTGCAGGTCGGTGTCGGACAAAACGGGCTCCTGGAAGGCGAGCCCGTTACTGTACACCGCCGCCGGCGCGGTTCAAAGAGCCGCGCGGTGAATCAGTTTTCGATCAGCGCGCGGCGCTTCGGCGCCGCCAGCGCGGCGACCTCGCGTTCGTCGGCCAGGCGGAAACGGCGCACCGAACGCGCCAGCGCGTCGGCCTGCTCGTGCATGGCCTGGGCGGCGGCGCTGGCCTCTTCGACCAGGGCCGCGTTCTGCTGGGTCACGGTGTCCATCTCGACCACCGAGCGGTTGATCTCTTCGATGCCCTGCGTCTGTTCCTGGCTGGCGCTGCTGATCTCGGACATGATGTCGGTCACGCGCTGCACGCTGTCCAGAACCTCCTGCATCGTGACGCCGGCCTGGGCGACCAGCTGGCTGCCGGCATCGACTTCGCTGTTGGACGCTTCGATCAGGACCTTGATCTCCTTGGCGGCGGCGGCCGAGCGCTGGGCCAGGTTGCGCACCTCGCTCGCCACGACCGCGAAGCCGCGGCCCTGTTCGCCGGCGCGCGCCGCCTCCACGGCCGCGTTCAGCGCCAGGATATTGGTCTGGAACGCGATGCCGTCGATGACGCTGGTGATGTCCGAGATCTTGCGCGAGGCCTGGGAAATCGAGTCCATGCGCGCCACCACCTGCGACACCGTGCTGCCGCCTTTCTGGGCGACTTCGGACGCGCTGCGGGCCAACTGGTCGGCCTGGCGCGCATTGTCGGCGTTCTGGCGCACGGTCGTGGTCAGCTGGTCCATCGACGAGGCGGTGGTGGCCAGGCTGGCCGCCTGTTCCTCGGTGCGGCTGCACAGATCCAGGTTGCCGGTCGAGATTTCCTGCGAGGCGGTGGCGATGTGCTCGGCGCCGTCGCGCACCTGGCCGACCACGCTCGAGAGGCGCGCGCCGATCTCGTTGATGGCGCCGGTGAGGCGGCCGATCTCGTCGTCGCGGCGCGCCTTGACCTGGGCGGTCAGGTCGCCGTCGGCGATGCGGGCGGCGACCGCCTGCACTTCGGCCAGCGGACGGGTGACGGTGGCGCGCACCAGGAAGTACAGCACGCTGGCCAGCACGGCGAGCGCCGCCAGGCCGAACAGGATGAAGCGGTTGCGCAGCTCGGTCGCGGCGGCGGTGATCTCGTCGCGGTAGGTGCCGCCGGCGATGACCCAGTTCCAGTCCTTCATTTCGGAATAGGCCGCGAATTTTTCGCGTGCCTGGAGCTCGCCCGGGTTCTGCCAGTCGTAGCTGATCGTGCCTTCCTTCTTCTCCAGCATTTCCTTGATGAAGGCATGGCCGTCGGCCGACTGGCTGTCGAGGATGTTCTCGCCTTCCTTGCTCGGGTGGACGATCAGGTCGCCATAGGTCTTCGGCGCCGACGACAGCACGAAGAAGTAGCCGGTCTCGCCGACCTTGACGGCGCGGATGCGCTCCTTCAGGGCGGCCACGTCGGCGGTGATGTCGACCCCGACGTAGAGCGCGCCGACCACTTTGCCGGACGCGTCGCGCACCGGCTCGTACTGGGTGATGAACTGCTTGCCGAACAGCGTGGTCAGACCCACGTAGTTGCGGCCGGCGCGCAGCGCCGGGTAGGCCGGCGAGGCCTTGTCGAGGGCGGTGCCGACCGCGCGCTCGCCGTTTTCCTTCTTGACCGACGTCGACACGCGCACGAAGTCTTCGCCGGACGCGGCGAAGATGGTCGCGTTGCCGCCGGTGCGTTCGGTGAAGGCGTCCGGGGCGCTGAAGTCGAGGTTGAGCGCTTGGCCGGCCACGCTCAGGGTCGGCACCTGGCGGCCGCCGATGTCGACGGTGGTCGCTTCGTCGAGCGCGAAGTCGCCCGGCAGGCCGGCGCGGAAGATGCGGCCGAAGCTGACCGCCTGGCTGCTGACGGTCTTGTTGAACAGCTCGACGGTGCTGGAGACGCCGTGCAGCTCGTTCCTCACGCTGTCGATGGCGCGCCGTTCCAGCATGCCGGAGGTCAGGACGGTGATGGTCGCGATCAGGGCGGCAATGATGGCGCCGGCCAGCAAAAAGGTGACGGCGCTGATGCGCGTGCCAACATTCCAGCTGGCTGGGCTAAGTTTGCGGTTGCTCATGTATTGTGAGGAAAAATAAGGGGATATAACCCCAGATCATACCTCGCAAACTTTTCCTGCCGCAATATTTAGTGAGTTTTGGAATGCTACTCGGTCGCTCTGTAACAACAGCTTGATGGATTGCTACGTGATACTACGGATTGCCCGGGGCGCGACGTCATGCCGCCACCGGCGCATGGGTCTGGAACTGCAGCGCCGCCAGGTTGGCATACACGCCACGCAGGGCGATCAGCTCGGCGTGGGTGCCGGATTCGACGATCCGGCCTTCGTCCAGCACGATGATGCGGTCGGCCCGCTGCACGGTGGCCAGGCGGTGGGCGATGATGATGGTGGTGCGGCCGACCATCGCCGCCTCGAGCGCGCGCTGGACCAGGCGTTCGGATTCGGCGTCGAGCGCGCTGGTGGCTTCGTCCAGAAGCAGCAGCGGCGGGTTCTTGAGCAGGGCGCGCGCGATCGCGATGCGCTGGCGCTGGCCGCCCGACAGGCGCACCCCGCGCTCGCCCAGGAACGACGCGTAGCCTTGCGGCAGGCGCTCGATGAAATCGTGGGCCGCGGCCATCCTGGCCGCCGCGATCACCTCGTCGTCGCTCGCGTCCGGGCGGCCGTAGCGGATGTTCTCCATGGCGTCGAGCGAAAAGATCACGGTATCTTGCGGCACGATGCCGACCGCGCCGCGCAGCGTCTGCAGCGCCAGGTCGCGCACGTCGACGCCGTCCAGGCGGATGCTGCCGGCCTGCGGATCGTAGAAGCGCAGCAGCAGCTGGAACAGGGTGGTCTTGCCGGCGCCGGAAGGGCCGACCACGGCCACCGTCTCGCCGGGGCGGATCTCGAGCGCCAGGTGCGACAGGGCGGCTTCGTCCAGGCGCGACGGATAGGCGAAGGTCACGTCGTCGAGCGTCACGCGGGCGCCGTTCGCGGTGCTTTCCGGGAGAAGCTTGGGCTGCAGCGGATCCTGGATCTCGGATTGCGCGCCGAGCAGCTCGAGCAGGCGTTCGGTGGCGCCGGCGGCGCGCTGAGCGTCGCCCATCACTTCCGACAGGGCGCCGACCGAACCGGCCACGATGCCGGCGTACAGGATGAACTGGCCCAGGTCGCCACCGGTCATCGTGCCTTCGAGCACGGCGTGGGCGCCAAGCCACAGCACGAACACGATGGCGCCGAACACCAGCACGATGGCCAGCATGGTGAGCGTGGCGCGGGCGCGGATGCGGCGCATCGCGGTGCTGAAGGCGCCTTCTACCTCCTTCGAGAAGCGGCCCGATTCATGGCCCTCGCGGGTAAACGCCTGCACGGTCGGCATTGCGTTCAGGATCTCGCCGGCCACCGCCGAGGCGTCGGCGATGCGGTCCTGCGAATCGCGCGACAGCTTGCGCACGCGGCGCCCGAACAGCACGATCGGCAGCACCACCAGCACCAGCAGGCCCAGGATGATGGAGGTCAGGCGCGGGCTGGTCACGAACAGCATCACCAGGCCGCCGAAGAACAGCAGCGTGTTGCGCAGCGCCAGCGAGATGCTGGTGCCGACCACGGTCTGGATCAGGGTGGTGTCGGTGGTCAGGCGCGACAGCACTTCGCCGGTGCGGGTGGTCTCGAAGAATTCGGGGCTCTGGCGCACCACGTGGCCGTAGACCGCGCTGCGAATGTCTGCCGTCACGCGCTCGCCCAGCCAGGACACCATGTAGAAGCGCGCCGCGGTGGCCACCGCGAGCACCGCGGCGACACCGAACAGGGCCATGAAGGTGGCGTTGATGTGTTCCAGGCTGCCGCCTTCGACGGCGGCGCCGGCGGCCGCGCTGGCTGAAGCTGCGCCGAAGCCCAGGTCGATCATCTGCTTGAAGGCCGCCGGGATCGCCAGGGTGGCGCCGGCGGCGAACAGCAGCGCGATGCCGGCCAGCAGGAACTGGCGGCGGTAGGGACGCAGGAAGGGGCTCAAGCCCCTGAGGGTGGCCAGGCTGCTCTTGCGGGATGGTTCTGGGTCGGTCTTGCTGGTGTTACGGGTGGTCATCGTGTTTTGGCGTGTCGGTCGTTCTTGTTATCGTTCTTGTTATCAAAGCTTCATGGGTTGCACATAGCCGGTCATCTCGAGGTAGCCGCGGCCCACCCGGCGGCCGTTCTGCTGGATCGTGACCGCGCCTTCCCAGTACACGGCGCCGGTCGAGCGGCGCGAGTCGAGTTCCTGGTCTTGCTGCAGCGGCACCACCTGCCAGGCCTGGCCGCCCGTGGTGATCGTGGTCGCGATCGGATACGTGGCGCCGGTGCGCGGCGATTTCCAGTGCGTCTGCGGCGCGAACGTGATCTGCTCGGGCGCGTAGTGCAGCACCTTGCCGGCCTTGTCGCGCCGGGTGGCGTGCGCCCATAGTTTACCACCTTGGCGGTCGCGGATCTGGAAAGCCATCAGGGCGCCGCCGTCGTCGAGGTTGGCGCCGACCCAATCCCAGCCCACGGCGTCCGGCTGCAGCGCCTCGCTCGACCATTCGTGGTCGAGCCACGCGCTGCCGCTCACCTGCGTGGCCGCCATGCCGGCGCGGCCGACCGTGCCGCTCACTTCCAGGTGCGGTTCGCTGTAGTAGTAGCTCGCGTGCTGGGCGCTGGGGCCCTTGCGCGAATAGCCGCCCTGGCCCTGCACCAGCACCGGCTGGGTCGGGCGCAGGCGCAGTTCGAGCGTCAGCTGGTTGGAGCGGACGGTGACGCGGTAGACGCCGCCCGCATCGCGGACCATGCGCCAGTCGTCGAGTTTGAGGTCGGTGTTGCCGGGCCGCGCCCAGGCCATGCTGAAGCCCTCGCGCGCGCTGCGCTCGTCGTGCACCAGGCGGCCGACCTGGGGATCGGACAGCGCCGCATGGCCGATCACCAGCTGGCGCGGCGCGAAATGGCTCGGATTCGCATTGTCGGCGCCGGTGCGGCTGCGAAAGAAGGTGACCTGGAAGCCGAGCGGGCGCCTGTCGGGCGTCTCGACCCAGCCGGTGACGTACCACCACTCGGTGCGAAACTCCGGATGGGCGCCGTAGTCGCGCGGGAACGACAGGCCGGCGCCCGGGGTGACCGGCGCATACACGGGCGCCGCAGCATGGGCAGACAACGACAGCAACACCAGCAGACACAGAATAAAACGCATTACCAATCCTCTCTGACCGCGCGCACCGGACCGCCGGACAAGGCCTGGCGTCCCGAGACGAGCGCGGTAGCAACCGATGCAGCGACCAGCACCGCCGCCACGCTGCCAAGCAAGGGCCAGGGCAGGTGCAATCCCATGGTCCAGTGGAAGGACTGCGGGTTGATCACGTACACCAGGATCAGGCTGATCACCAGCCCGAGCGCGAAACCGGCGACGACGCCGAGGCTGGTGAGCAGCCCGCCCTCGAAGGCGAGCAGCTGCAAGACCTGGCGCCGGGTGACGCCGACGTGGCGCAGCATACCGAATTCTCGCGCCCTTGCCAAAGTCTGGGCCGAAAAACTCGCCGCGATGCCCGACAGGCCGATGGCGATCGCGATCGCCTCGAGCAGGTAAGTGACGGCGAAACTGCGGTCGAAGATCTTGAGGCTCATGGCGCGGATGTCGCCGGGCCGCATCAGGTTCAGCGACGCGCCGAACGGCAGCGCGCGCAGGCTGCCTTCCAGCGTCGCGGCGTCCACGCCGCGCGCGGTCCACAGGGCGGCGTCGGTGACCTCGCGCTCGCCCGTCAGCCGGCGGTAGTCGTGCAGCTGGATCACCACCGAGCCGCCCTGGTTGGCGTAGTCGCGCCAGGCGCCGGCGACGAAGAACTCCACCTGCGCCCCGCCAAGGGGCAGGCGAAGGCGCTGCCCTACGCGGGCGCCGTACAGGTCGAGCATCGCCTCCGACACCCAGGCGGGGCGGCTGCCTGGCGGGATTGGCGCCGATTGACCGACCAGGTACAGCAGGCGGGCTGGGTCGCTGGCGTCGATGTCGCGGGCGATGACGACGATTGGCGGCCGCTCGGGCGACAGTGACACGCGCCGGGTGCGCAGGAACTGGACTCTCTCGACGCCGGGCAGACTGGCCAGCGCGGCCTGCTGCTCGCCGCTCAGGAAGCCGGTGCCGCCGGCATCGATCGTGCGCACGTACAGGTCGGCCGGCAGGATGTGGGCCATCCAGTCGTCGACCGAGACCCGGAAGCTCGACACCATGATCCCCATCGCCACCATCAGGCTGAAGCTGGCCAGGATGCCGCCCAGGGCGATCGAGGCCTGGCCCGGCGCGTTGGCCAGGCGCGCCAGCGACAGCGCCAGCACCGCCGGACTGCGCTGGCGCCGCCCGAGCGAGGCTTCGAGCGCGCGGAAGGTCAGCGCCGCGAAGCGCGGCATCAGGCCGATGCCGCCGACCAGCAGCAGGGTGATCGCCAGGTAGCCGAACAGCGGCAGCTCGAACACCGGCGGCGCGAAGGCGAACAGCGCGGCCAGCCCCAGGCACACGAGCGAGGGCCAGACCCGCGCCAGGCGCGTGAGCGGCGCCTCGTCGGCGCCGGACTTGATGGCCACCGCCGGCCGCGCGCGCGCCGCCTCCCAGGCCGGCGCCAGGCAGCCCAGCAGGGCCACGCCCAGGCCCAGCGCGAAGAATACGAGGGCGGCGCCGGGCGTAAACGCGACCTGCGGGCGGATCCCGGGGAAGTAGCCGGCGCCAAGGTCGCCGCCAAAGAAATGCAGCGCGGCGGCCGCCAGAGCGTAGCCGGCGCCGATGCCGAGCAGCGCGCCCAGCACGCCCAGGCTGCCCCCTTCGAGCAGCACCTGGCGCAGCAACTGGCCGCGTTCGAGGCCCAGCACCCGCAGCAGCGCGAACTGGCTGCGGCGGCGCATCACCGACAGCGCCTGCGTCGAAAACACGAGGAAGGCGCCGGTAAACAGCGCTACCAGCGCCAGCACGGTCAGGTTGACGCGGTAGGCGCGGCTCATGTTGGCGGTACGGCTTTCCTGGTCGGCGTCGTTCGGCTGGCCGACCGTGAAGCGGCCCGGCCAGGTGCGATCGAGCTGGGCGGCGAGATTGCGCTGGAAGGCGGCGCGGTCGACGCCGTCGCGCAATTTGAGGTCGACCCGCGACAGCTGGCCGAGCCGGTTGAGGCGCCACTGGGCGGCGCCGATGTCCATCACCGCCAGGCGCTGGCCGGCGCGGGCGCGCTGCACCGGGCCGGCCACGCGCAGGGCGACTTCGCCGGTGCCGGCGCGCAGCACCAGGGTGTCGCCGCGCCGCTTGTTCAGCCAGGCCTCGGCCGCCGGCGACAGGAACAAGGCGTCGTCGGCCAGGATGTCGAGCCGGCGGCCCTCGTCCGTCACCCCGAGCAGGTCGGGCGAGATGGCGCCGGCGCGAAACGGGTCGATGCCGACGATGCGCAGCGGAGCGTCGGCGCCCGGCACGCCGGCCTGGACCTCGAGGATGGGCGAGGCCAGCGCGACTTCGGGATGTTCGGCCAGGAAGGGGTAGACGGATTCGTCGAACAACGGCTCGCGGCCCTCTACCCGTATGTCGGCCTGGCCGGACAGGCTCTTGACGGCGGCCGAGAATTCGTTGAAGGCGGCGGCGTTGATCAGGTGGATGGCGAAGCCCATCGCCACCCCGACGGCGATCGCCGCGATGGCGACCAGCGCCCGCACCGGATGCGCGCGCCATTCGCCGAGCAATAGCCAGCGCGACAGCCGGCTCAGGCCGGGCATTCCACCGCCAGTGTTTCGGCCTGGCGCCGCGCCTTGATCCGCGCCGCCTCCTTGGCGTCGCCGCGCGCGCGCGCCAGGTCTTCCTCGAGCCACTGGCGCTGCAGGCGCAGCTTGTCGCAGCGCTTGCGCAGGGCCAGCGCTGCGCGCCGGGCGCGTTCGCCGTCGCGTTCTTCGCGCAGGGTCTGGTCAGCGCGTTGCTTGTCGATACCCATGGCCAGGTCGCGCGCGCGATCCAGGCGCGCCAGCGTTTCGGGATCGGGCGGCGGCGCGGCGCGCACGGGCAACTCCGCGCCGGCGCCGGGGCAGGGGCGGTCGGCGTAGGTCACGCGCCCACTCTCGTGGCATTTGTAGATGGCGCCAGCGGCCTGGGCCTGGCACAGGATGCAGGCCGTGGCGATCGAGAGCAAGCGGTGCATGCGCGACTCCTGGTCATAGTATCTTCCCAGGATTCATGATGCCGAGCGGGTCGAGCGCGGCTTTGATGGCACGCATCATGCCAAGTTCGACCGGCGACTTGTAGCGCGCCAGTTCTTCACGCTTGAGCATGCCGATGCCGTGTTCGGCCGAGATCGAGCCGCCGGAATCCACGACCAGGTCGTGCACGATGCGGTTGACCAGCGCCTGGTTTTCCAGGAAGGCCGCGTGCGACTCCCCGGCCGGCGGCGCCACGTTGTAGTGCAGGTTGCCGTCGCCCAGGTGGCCGAAGGTCACCGGCTGGCAGCCGGGAAAAGCTGCCTGCAGCGCGGCGTCGGCGCGCGCGATGAAGTCGGGGATGCGCGACACCGCCAGCGAGATATCGTGCTTGATGTTTTTGCCGGCCGCCGCCTGCGCCAGCGGGATGTGTTCGCGCAGCCGCCACAGGTCCAGGGCCTGCTTGTGCGAGGTCGCCACCACGGCGTCGCGCGCGGCGCCGGCTTCCAGCGCCTCGCCTATGCCCGATTCCAGCAGGCCGTGCGCATGTTCATCGGATTCATTGCTCGAGAGCTCGACCAAGGCGTATTGCGGATGCCGATCCGCGAACGGCCGCGGCAGGTCGGGAAACTGCGCCGCGACCAGGTCCAGGCAAAAGGCGGACATCAGCTCGAAGCCGGTCAGCGTCGCCCCGCAGCGCGCCTGCAACAGGCCGAGCAGATCGACGGCCTGGCGCGGTGAGTCGAGGGCGACCAGCGCGGTGAGGGCGGCGCGCGGCGCCGGATACAGTTTCAGCACCGCCGCCGTGATCACGCCCAGCGTGCCTTCGGCGCCGATGAAGAGCTCGCGCAGCGCATAGCCGGTATTGTCCTTGCGCAGGCCGCGCAAGCCGTCCCAGACCTCGCCCTGAGCGTTGACGACCTCGAGGCCCAGGCACAGCTCGCGGGTATTGCCGTAGCGTAGGACGGCGGTGCCGCCGGCATTGGTCGACAGGTTGCCGCCGATCGTGCAGCTGCCTTCGGCCGCCAGCGACAGCGGATACAGCATCCCTGCCTCGCTGGCCGCGGCCTGCACATCGGCCAGGATGCAGCCGGCCTCCACCGTCATGGTGCGGTTCAGGGGATCGATGGCGCGGATGCGGTTCAGGCGCCGCAGCGACAGCACGATGGCCCGGCCCGAGGAGTCCGGGACGCTGCCCATCACCAGGCCGGTGCGCCCGCCTTGCGGCACGATCGGCACGCGCGCTGCGGCGCAGGCGGCGACGATGGCGGCCACTTGCGCGGTGTCGGATGGCAGGACCACCGCCAGGCCGCGTCCGTTGTAGCGGCCGCGCCAGTCGGCCATGAACGGCGCCATGGCGGCCTCGTCGGTGATCACGTGGGCGTCGCCGGCGATCGCGCGGCAGCGCGCCAGCAGGGCATCGGGGCACGGCTCAGCCATGCGGCACTTTGACCTTGTCGAGCAATTCCTTGGCCAGGCGCTGCGCCTCTTTCTTGTAGGGGCGCAGGTAGAGCAGGGCGCAGAAGTAATACACCACGACCAGGGCGATCTCGCCGATGGCCATGTGGCGCGAGGCCGGGCTCTGGTCGGCCCAGGCGCGCACCACGCCTTCGGCAAAATAGATCAGGATCAGCATCGACGACCATTGCAGGGTGTACAGGTCGCGCTTGATGACGCCGCGCAGCGGCAACAACAGGGGCAAAGCCTTCAGGGCCAGCAGCCAGCTACCAGGCTGCAGGGGCGCCACGTAGGCTTCCCAGGCGACCAGCCAGCCGATCAGCCAGATCAGGCTGGCGATCGCTCCCACGTGAAAGACTTTTTTCCCTGTTCCCATCAGCGGTTTCCCTGCAGTTTCAGGGCCGCCTCTGCCAGGCGGCGACCGAGCGCTATCGCCAGCGTACGCTCTTCTTCGGTAACGGGGCGCTTGCCATCGACGCCGGCCCAGTGGGTCGCGCCGTAGGGGCTGCCGCCGCTCGCGGTGTTCATCAGTTCGGGATGGGTGTAGGGCAGGCCCATCACCATCATCCCGTGGTGCAGCAAGGGGATCATCATCGACAGCAGGGTCGCTTCCTGGCCGCCGTGCAGGCTGCCGGTGGAGGCGAAGACGACGGCCGGCTTGCCGGACAGCGACCCGTTGACCCATTCGGTCGCGGTGCCGTCGAGGAAGTATTTCATGCTCGCGGCCATATTGCCGAAGCGCGTAGGCGAGCCCAGCGCTAGGGCAGCGCATTCGCGCAGGTCGTCCAGTTCGACGTAGGGCGAGCCCTGGTCGGGAATCCCGGGCGCGGTCGCTTCGGCCACCGACGACACCGGCGGCACGGTGCGCAGCCGGGCCTCGGCCCCCGGCACGCTGTCGATGCCCTGGGCGATCAGTTCGGCCAGCTTGCGCGTGGCGCCATGGCGCGAATAGTAGAGGACGAGGATGCTCAGTGGGGTCGTGTTCATCCTTGGTATTATAGTGCGGTTTGTTGAAATGACATGCTGGCGACGATGACGAATACGGTAAATCCAACACCATGGCGAACAAGACGGTGACCGGGGCGGTGAGTGGCTTGTCGCGTGCCAGTGGCGAGTTCGCGGGTGGCGGCGCCGAGCGCGGCCTGACCTGGCCCGAGGCGCGCGACCTGGTGCGCTTCGCCGTGCGTCGTCTGCGCGAAGAGCGCCTGCCGCAGGTGGCGGGCAGCCTGACCTTCACCACGACCCTGGCCCTGGTGCCGTTGCTCACCATCGTGCTGGCGATCTTTACCATGTTCCCGGCCTTCGGCCAGGTGCGCGAGATGATCGACGCCTGGTTCGTGCAGAACCTGATGCCCAAGGCCATCGCCAGCACGATCAGCGGCAACCTGACGCAGTTCGCCGACAAGGCCAAGGGGCTGTCGGCCCTCGGGGCGGTGGCGCTGCTGTTCACCACGGCCGCCACGATGAGCCTGATCGAGCGCGTGTTCAACCAGATCTGGAGCGTGCGCCAGCCGCGCCCGCTTCCCCAGCGCCTGCTGGTCTACTGGGCCCTGCTGACGCTGGGGCCGCTGCTGTTCGGCCTGTCGATCAGTTTCACCTCGCAACTGGTGGACGTGACCGGCGGCCTGGAGCAGGGCGCCTCCCTGCTCGGCACCCTGTTCTTCACCCTGGCCTCGGTGGCGGTCACCACCGCCGGCTACACCTTGCTGTACGTCGTGGTGCCCAACCGCAAGGTGGCCTGGCGCGACGCGTTCTGGGGCGCGCTGGCGGCGGCGATCGCCTTCGAGGTCGCCAAGCGCGGCTTCGGCCTGTTCATCCGCCAGTTCCCGACCTACGCCATCATCTATGGCGCGTTGGCGGCGCTGCCATTGTTCCTGGTCTGGATCTACGTGACCTGGATGATCACGCTGGTCGGCGCGGTATTGACGGCGGCGCTGCCGGTGGTCAAGCATGAACGCTGGTGGTACCAGCCGGCGCCGGGCGGCGCCTTCGTCGACGCGATGTCGGTGCTCAAGGTGTTGTACGGCAGCGCAAAGCTGAGCGGCAATGCGCTGGTGGCGAGCAGCACGATCCGCGATCACACCCGCATCGGCTACGACGAGCTGGGCCGCCTGCTGGACCGGATGGTGGCCGAGGGCTGGGTCGGCCGGGTGCAGGACGACGCCCCGGCGCGGGCCGGCTGGCGTTTCAACCGCGGCGGCAGCCAGGAGAACTGGGTGCTGCTGGCCGATCCGGCGAGCCTGCGCCTGGCCGACGTCTACCGGCTGTTCGTGTTCGACTGCGCGGCGGCGGAAGGCGCGCAGCGCGAAGAGGGCGGGCCGGACACGCCGCTGGCGCTCGACGTCGGCAACCTCGCGCGCCAGGTCGAGGAGGCGGTCGAGGCGGGGCTGGAGCAGACGCTGGCGGCGCACTTCGGCGATCCCGAAGATGCCGTGCTGGCGGACATCGAGGCGCGCGCTACCAGCTGAGCTTGCCGTCGTGACGGCGCTTTCTTGACTCACGCTATGTTTTGACGCGTTGGCCGGGCCGGCGATATTGCCTCCGGCGACACTCACGCTTAGGCTGAAGACACTGTCCGGAAATCAATACCGGGCGTGTCTTTCCAGCCAGGAGTGATGATGAACACCATGCGGATGCCAACCCCGGCGAGATGGCGTTCACGCGATATTCGGCCACGACAAGCTCACCATCGACGAGGTCACGTCCGCCATCACCGCCTTCGAGGAAACGCTGGTCACGCCCAATGCGCGCTTCGACAAGTGGCTGCAGGGCGACCAGACGGCGATCGATGCGCAGGAGTTGCGGCGCTACGGGTTGTTCAAGAGCAGCGGCTGCATCGCCTGCCACAACGGTCCGAACGTCGGCGGCGCCTCGTTCCAGAAGATGGGGCTGATCGAAGCCTACAAGACGACCAGCACGGCCGAAGGCCGCTTTGCCGTCGCCAAGCAGGACATCGACCGCTTCTATTTCAAGGTGCCGACCTTGCGCAACGTCGAGCTGACCTATCCCTATTTCCATGACGGCGCGGCCGATACTCTGGGCCAGGCCGTGGACACGATGGGCCGCCTGCAACTGGGCAGGAAGTTCAGCGAGGCCGAGATCGCCGACGTGGTCGCCTTCCTGAAGACGCTGACCGGCGAGCAGCCCCGGGTCGTGCTGCCGATCCTGCCGCCGTCGAGCGACGCGACCAAGCGGCCTCAGCCTTTCGACTGAGTGGGCAGCTGGGTTGGCGTCCTGGTCAAAGCGAAGCCGGGGTGGCTTTCAGGTGCTGGTCGAAGAATTCGATGACGCTGGCGTTCATGCGCGCATGGAAGGCTGGCCGGTCGAATCCCTCGCCATCGTCGCACAGCGCCGGTGGTCCCAGGACGCCGCACGGCACCAGGAATGAAAAATGTCCGGCCCCGGGAACCGAGTGGAATTGTGCGCGCTCGCCCAGCGCATCGCGCAGCGGCTTGCTGTTGCTGGCATAGCTGACGAGCCGATCCTGTTCGCCACTCCACAGCTGGACCGGCACGCGGACGTCCCGCACGGCATCCGGTCCCATCAGGAAGCCCAGGCCGGGCGCCGCCACGACCAGGGCCTTGATTCGTGGATCATGGGAATAGTTGTTGCCCAGTTGCGCTGCCTTGGGGTCCAGCAACGGAGAGTGCCCGTCCCGGAACAGCTGGCAAACGAACTCGGGCGTCTCGGCGCAATGGCGTGCAATCTGGCGCAGGTCCGGCCGGGCGCCGGCGGAGGCCAGCAACGTGGCGCCGCCCGCGGAGAATCCATACGCTCCGATCCGGCCCGGGTCGATGGCTGCGCTGCCTCTCCACATCGTGAGCAGATGGTCGATGGCGATGCCAACCTGCCTGGTGCGTCCGCTGATCCAGGGCACGGTGCCGGCAGCGCTCTGGTCGATGTGATTGTCGCCGAGGTGCATGGGCGCCGCGACGACGTAGCCGGCATCCGACAGCGCGAGCGCCAGGTCTGCGTGGCTGCCCGGACCGCCGGCATTTCCGTGTGAAATCACCACCAGCGGCAAGCTCCGTCCTGATACCGGCGCATCGCGCGCCACTGCCATCAGCCTGAGGCCGAGCCAGGTGGTCGGCCAGGCGCGCGCTTCGGTCGGATACCAGATGGCGACCGCGAATGCCTGGCCATCGGTGTCGTTCACGCGGACGAGATCGAATCCAACCGGGCGCTCGGCGCGCAAGGCGGTCCCGACCAGGGCGATGCCGAACGCAGTGGCCCCGGCGAGCAAGACGATCGACAGGCGGCGAATCCATTTCATCGTCATTTTCCGAATAGGAAAGAATCGCCTTATATTGCCCCTAAAAACAGGAAAAGAACATCCTCCGGAAATAAACTTTCCCTTGTTATCGGCTCATCGCAACAAAGCCGAGCAAGGCGTCGAGCACCGCATCCGGCACTTCCGCCATCATCGCGTGGCCGGCGTCGACGGTGACGATCTTGCCGTGCCGGAGCGCGCCGGTCAGCAGCTTCGCCGAGCGCGGCGGCGTCATCATGTCCTTCATGCCCTGCACGAACAGCGTCGGACAGGCAACCGAAGCGGCGGCAGTCTCGCCATTCGCATACGCATTGCAGGCGGCGAAATCCGTATGGAACAGCTGCGGCGCGCCGCGCGCCGCCATGCGCTGCATCAGGCGCCGCGCGGTGTTGATCACGGAGATACCCGGGCCGGCGGTCGAGGGGCCGGGCAGCCAGGAGGCATGCGACCAGGCGGCGACCATGTCGATGGCCGCGTCCTGTTCGGTGCGCGCGGCTTCCAGCAGCGCGTCCGATACCCGCATCGGGTAGGTGGCGCCCAGCAGGGCCAGGCCGCTCACGCGCTCTGGCGCGCGGTGGGTCGCCTCCAGCGCGATGAGCGAGCCCATGCTGTGCCCGGCCAGGACGGCGCGCTCCACGCCGGCCGCGGCAAGCAACGCCAGGACCCAGTCCGCCATCGTTTCGACGCGCTGCAGGGGCGGGCCGCCGCTGCGGCCGTGCCCCGGCAGATCCGGCGCCAGCACCGCGTAGCCGCGATGGGCGAGGGCGCGGCTCTGCAGGGCCCAGACGGAATGGTCGTTCTGCGCGCCGTGAAGCAGCACGACGGCCGGCCGGACTGGGTCGAATGCCTTGCCGCCGGTATAGCAATAGGCCCGATGACCATCAACGTCGAGCAGCATCTCAGGCCCCCTTCGCGGCCAGTTTCAAGCCACGTTTCAAGTCGTCGATCAGGTCGTCCGGGTCTTCCAGCCCGATCGACAGGCGCAACGTGCCTTCAGTGACCCCGCTGGCCGCCAGGTGCTCGGCCGGCACCCGGAAATGGGTGGTCGATGCCGGATGGATGACCAGCGACCTGGCGTCGCCCACGTTCGCCAGATGCGAGAACACCTGCAAACCGTCGGCGAAACGGCGGCCGGCCGCGCGGTCGCCTTTCAGCTCGAAGGTGAAGACCGCGCCGCAGCCTTTCGGCAGGATACGCTGCGCCAGCGCATGGTCGGGGTGGCTGTGCTGCTCCGGATAGGACACCGACGCCACCATCGGCTGCGCGGCGAGGAACTCGACCACGCGCCGGGTATTGGCGACGTGGCGTTCCATGCGCAGGCCGAGCGTCTCGACGCCCTGCAGGATGGCGAAGGCGTTGTGCGGGCTCATTGCGGCGCCGAAGTCGCGCAAGCCTTCGCGCCGCGCGCGCAGGGCGAAGGCGCCGACGGTCGACTCGTCGCTGAACACCATGCCGTGAAAGCCGTCGTACGGCTCGCACAGGGTGGCGAAGCGGCCGCTCCGTTCGTGCGCGGCCTGCCAGTCGAAGGTGCCGCCATCGACCAGCAGGCCGCCGATCGCGGTGCCGTGGCCGCACAGGAACTTGGTGGCCGAGTGGAACAGCAGGTCGGCGCCCAGCTCGAAGGGGCGCTGCAGGTACGGGGTGGTGAAGGTCGCATCGACCATCAGCGGCAGGTCGTGCGCGTGCCCGAGCCCCGCGATCGCCGGGATGTCGAGCACGTCCAGGCCCGGATTGCCGAGCGTTTCGCCGAATAGTAATTTCGTCGTTGGCCTGATCGCGGCGCGCCAGGCATCGAGGTCGCGCGGGTCGACGAAAGTGGTCTCGACGCCGAACCTGCGCAGGGTATGGGCCAGCAGGTTGTGCGAACCGCCGTACAGCGCGCGCGAGGCCACGATATGGTCGCCGGCGCCCACCAGCGTGCTCAATCCCAGGTGCATGGCCGCCTGGCCGCTGGCGGTGGCGATGCCGGCCACGCCGCCTTCGAGCGCCGCGATGCGCTCTTCCAGCACCGCATTGGTCGGATTCGAGATGCGCGAATACACATGGCCGCTCTGTTCCATATTGAACAGCGCCGCGCCATGCCCGGAATCGCGGAAGGCGAACGAGGACGTGAAATGGATCGGCGTGGCGCGCGCGCCGGTGGCGGGATCGGGCGCGCTGCCCGCGTGCAGGGACAGGGTGTCGAAACCGGGAGGTCGGGGAGCGCTCATGCTGGACTCGTATCAAAGGGATGGCGCATCCTAGCAGTTATGGGTCTTTGCGCAATCTGCGCTGCACCATCTTGTCACCGAGCGCGCACCATGATGCAGCGCAACGCTGGATTTTTTGGCGGGCATAGGCTACAGTCGGTGTTATGCCTTATACAAATTTATCCAGTATCAGCAATATTGACGAAGCGGGGGTGGCGAACATGAAAGTTTCGGAAATCCTGCAAGTGAAGGGCAATATCCTGTACACCGTGACGCCTGACCAGCCGCTGGTCGACGCGGTGACCACGATGTCCGAGAACGATATCGGTTCGCTGGTGGTGATGGAGTACGGCGACCTGGTCGGGATGCTGACCTTCCGCGAAGTGCTCAAGGCGCTGCACGCGAACGGCGGCTCGGTCGGCGCCGGCACCGTGCGCCGCCACATGGACGACAGCCCGATCACCGTGACCCCGGACACCGAAGTCAACGAGGTGCGCCGCATCATGCTCGAAAAGCATGCGCGCTACCTGCCGGTGATGGACGCCCGCACCCTGCTGGGCGTGATCTCGTTCTACGACGTCGCGCGCGCCGTGCTCGAAGCGCAAAGCTTCGAGAACCGCATGCTCAAGGCGTATATCCGCGATTGGCCGGCGGAGCAGAACGCGCCGGATTGAACCTTCGCAGGAATGACGTTGGCTTGATGTATCGATGACGATGCCGATGGCGGCATCGTTCACGCCGCGCGCGTCATCGGATTCCCCGCCAGCCACTCCAGCAGCCCTTCCGGCGACAGCGGCCGCGCATACAGGAAGCCCTGCGCCAGCGGGCAGCCGAGCTGGCGCAGGATCTGCGCCTGGCGCTCGTCCTCGACCCCTTCGGCGATCACCGACAATCCCAGGTTGCGGCCCAGCTGCACCACCATCTGCGCGATGCTGCTGCCGCGCGCCGATCCGGTGATCTCGGTGACGAAGGTGCGGTCGATCTTGAGCCGGTCCACCTGCAGGCGCTGCAGATGCGAGAGCGACGAGAAGCCGGTGCCGAAATCGTCGATCGCGATCGACACGCCGGTGCGCTTGACCTGGGCCAGCTTCTCGACCAGCAGCGCCGGCTCTTCCATCGCCATCGATTCCGTGATCTCCAGCTCGATGTAGTCGGGCGGCGCGCCGGTGTCGGCCAACGCGCGCTGCAGCATGTCGACGAAGTGCGGATGCCGGAACTGCACCTGCGAGACGTTCACCGACATCGTGAACTCGCGGTGACCCGCCGCGCGCAGGCGCATCAGTTCGGCGCAGGCCTGGCGCAGCACCCATTCGCCGATCTCCACGATCAGCCCCGAGTATTCCGCAATCGGAATGAAGCGGTCGGGCGGCACCAGGCGGCCGTCGTCCAGGCGCCAGCGCAGCAGCGCCTCGGCGCCGAACGGGCGGTTGGTGGCGAGGTCGACTTGCGGCTGGTAGTGCAGGAACAGCTGGCCGCGCTGGAAGCCGCTGCGCAGCGCGTGCATCATGCGCACGCGCTCGCGGATCTCGACGCCCATGCTGCGCGAAAAATAGAAGTGGCCGGCGCGCTGCTGCGACTTGGCGCGCTTGAGCGCGATGTCGGCGTCCTTCAGGGCGTCGGCGCCGCTGCCGTCGTGTTCCGGCAGGCGCACCAGGCCAAGGGTGGCGGACACCAGCACGTCCTGGCCGTCGATGCGGAACGATTCGCGGAACAGGGCCTGGATCTGGACCGGCTGCACCGCGTCGGCGTCGCCCAGCACGCAGAAGATGTCGCCGCCGATGCGGCCGATCTCCAGGCCAGGAGCCAGGCGCGATGTCAGGCGCTGGCCGACCGCGACCAGCAGCAGGTCGCCGAAATGGTGGCCGAGGGCGTCGTTGGTTTCGGCAAAATGGTCGAGGTCGACCAGGGCCAGCACCGCGCCCGCGCGGCCCGGGCCGGCCAGGATGGCCTCGAGCAGCTCGACCATGCGGGTGCGGTTCGGCAGGCCGGTGAGCGGATCGTGGAAGGCCGACTTGTTCAGGCTGGTGACCAGCTCGCAGTTGTCGAGGCACACCGCCACCATGCCGCAGAACACCTTCAGCAGGCGCCGCTCGACCTCGTCCATCGGCCGCTCGAGCGGGATGCAGGCCGCGAAATCGCGTCCCGCCTTGCCCGGGAAGTACATATTCAGCAGGCCGTCCTCGGCGCCGCACTCGCGCTGGAGCAGGGTGCGTTCGGCGGCGACCGCGAAATGGCCGGTCAATTCGCGGCCATCGAGGTTGCGGCAGGCGCCGGCGGCGGCCACCGCGCGCAGGGTCTCGGGGCGGCCATGGCCGCTGTCGCGCGTGCACAGCACGCCCTCGGGCGGCTGGCCGACCAGGCGCCCGGCCTGGGCCAGGATGCCGGCCGCCACGTCGCGCACGCCGTGCAGGCTCATCAGCTCGGCGCAGGCTGCGACGATGTGTTCCATGCCGATGCGGTTGGCCTCGAGCGCCCGGATCTGCTGGTAAGAGCGGATCGCGGCCGCCACCGTCGTATACAGCTTGGTGCGGGTCAGCTCGGACTTGGTGCGGTAATCGTTGATGTCGTAGCCGCGGATGGCTTCCATCTCGGGCGCATAGCCGGGCTGGCCGGTGCGCAGGATGATGCGCACGTCGTGCAGGCCCAGCTCGTCGCGGATGCGGCGCACCAGCAGCAGGCCGGCGTCGGCCCTTTCCATCACCACGTCCAGCAGGATGACGGCGATATCGTGTTCACGCGCCAGCAGGTCGAAGGCTTCGCTGGCGGAATAAGCGTGCAGGAAGGCCAGCGGGCGGCCCTGCATCTCGACGTTGCCGAGAGCAAAGGTGGTGGTCGAGTGCACGTCGGCATCGTCGTCGACCACCAGGATCCGCCATGCTGGACTCGGGGATGCGGCGGCGGCGGCTTCGTCGGCAAAGACGAGGTCGTCGGTAACGCTGTCATCCTTCAGTGGTCCTGATGGCGTAATCGATGCGGGCATGTGCTACGTCTCCAGGTTGGCTCGGCATGGATAACTTCAGTATATATGCAATTGTAAAAAGGAAAGAGCCCGTTCCGGGGATGTTAGCGAAAAATATATCCATGAGGAAACATATTTGCGACAGTCGATCGCTCGATGTTCGTTTCTGCTTGCCAGACGGCCTGTTAAAATGGTAATTCGATCAATCCGAACTCATCATTACCATGTCCGGCAATACATTTGGCAAGCTGTTTTCCGTCACCACCTTCGGCGAATCGCATGGTCCCGCGATCGGCTGCGTCATCGACGGCTGCCCGCCCGGCATGACCCTGAGCGAGGCCGACATCCAACCGGAGCTCGACCGCCGCAAGCCCGGCACCTCGCGCCACGTCACCCAGCGCCAGGAGGCGGACCGGGTCGAGATCCTGTCCGGGGTCTACCAGGGCGTCACCACCGGCACGCCGATCGCGCTCCTGATCCGCAATGAAGACCAGCGCAGCAAGGACTACGGCAATATCGCCGAAAGCTTCCGCCCCGGCCATGCCGACTACACCTACTGGCATAAATACGGCGTGCGCGACCCGCGCGGCGGCGGCCGTTCGTCGGCGCGCCTGACCGCGCCGGTGGTCGGCGCCGGCGCCGTCGCCAAGAAGTGGCTGCGCGAGAAGTACGGCACCGAAGTCATGGGGTACATGCGCGCACTCGGCGACATCGCCGTGCCGTTCGAGGGGTGGGAACACGTGCACGCCAATCCCTTCTTCGCCGCCACCGGCGACGCCGCCCTGCTGCAGCGGATGGAGGATGCGATGGACCAGCTGCGCCGCGACGGCGACTCGATCGGCGCGCGCATCGACGTGGTGGCCACCAGGGTGCCGGTGGGCCTGGGCCAGCCGATCTACGACAAGCTCGATGCCGACATCGCGTATGCGATGATGGGGATTAACGCGGTCAAGGGCGTGGAAATCGGCGCCGGCTTCGCCTCGGTGGCGCAGCGCGGCTCGGAGCATGGCGACGAGCTGACCCTCGAGGGCTTCGTCGGCAACCACGCGGGCGGCGTGCTGGGCGGGATCTCGACCGGCCAGGACATCACGGCGTCGCTGGCGATCAAGCCGACGTCCTCGATCCGGGTGCCGCGCCGCTCGATCGACAAGGCCGGCAATCCGGCGACGGTCGAGACCTTCGGCCGCCACGACCCCTGCGTGGGCATCCGCGCGACGCCGATCGCGGAAGCGATGCTGGCGCTGGTGCTGATCGACCACGCGCTGATGAACCGGGCGCAGTGCGGCGACGTGCAGGTCGCCACGCCAAAATTGACATGAGCGGGGTGGGTTGGTCGGCTTCGCCGTCCAACCCCGTCATGTCGCGCGGCCGCGTCAGACGCGGGTGACGATCGCTTCCATCTGATGCCGCCGCTCGACCGTGCGCACCACCAGCGCGCGCAGGTCGTTCAGCAGCGAGAACTCGGTCTGGCTCAGGATCACCTGCGGGAAGGTGCCGTCCCAGTCGCCATAGATGAAGCCCGCCGGCTGCCCGTGGGCCGACAGGGGAATGATCACGAAGCAGCGCGCCTCGGCCAGCGTGCCTTTCCACCAGCCCGGCAGCTTGGTCGCGAACTTGGTGTCGTGCGCGTTCTCGATGAAGATCACGCGGTCGCTCCCCAGCGCGGCGTGGAACACGTTCGGCTCGTAGACGTCGTCGAACGCCAGTTTCGGCAGCATCGCCTTGACGTCCTCGCCCAGCCCCAGGCGCGCCGAGTAGCGGCCTTCGCGCCGGTTGCGAAGAAAAGCGAATGAGCGCGTGAACGACAGGCCCTCGTGCATCGTCTCGAGGGCCATCGAGATCATCTGGCCGGCGGTGGCGGTGGCGCCGGCGTCGCGCATATCGGCCACGCCGCTCATCAGGACCTTGTTGCCGGCAATGCGCTTCCTGGTGGCCGCGGCCTGTTGCGCGCGTTTTTCGGCCGGCTTGGCCAGCGGCGCGATCGACAGGTCGGACGCGGCTTCCGCCTTGGCCTTGTCGATCGAGGCCAGGATGCCGCTCGCCGGCAGGCCCAGCATCGGGGCGAAGCGCTCGGCCAGTTGCGCGACCTTTTCGGCGCCGGCCGCGTCGTCGGCCCACAGGGCGTCGGCGGCCTGGGTCGACATGCTGCCCAGCGCGGCCAGCCAGTCCTCGTGGGCGAAGCCTTCGAAGCGCTCGCCCGGCTCGACCCGGCGCATGCCGGCCACCAGGTTGCGCGGCAGGCCCCAATGGGCGGCGGTGGCGCGGCCGACTTCTTCCAGCGACAGGCCGAGCACTTCCCGGGCGGCGTTCTCTTCGCGGCCTTCGCCGGCCGCCTCGCGCATCCTGGTCCAGCGCTCCGGCATGTAGAAGGTCAGCATCATGCGGCCCAGCGAGTGCAGGATCGAGCACACCACGGCTTCTTCCGGGTCGCGCGAGCGGGCGTCGGCCGCCAGTTGCTGCGCCACCATCCCGGCCAGCACCGCCTTTTCCATCTCGACGTGGGCGGCCTCGGTGTCCGGGCTGCTGCGGCTCAGCTCCTCGATCAGCTTGAGGCCGAGCGCCAGGTGGCCGATCGACTCGGTGCCCAGCACCAGCACCGCCTTGGAGATGGTGTTGACGTGCTGGCCGAAGGCCGCATACATGCTGCTGTTGGCCAGGCGCAGCACCTTCTGGGTCAGCACCGGGTCGGACAGCACCGTCTGCGTCATCGAGAAGTCGCGCTCGTCCTCGCCGCGCATCGAGGCCAGGATGGCGCTGATGGCCTTGGTAAAGCCCGGCATGTCGCCCTGGCGCCGGATGCGCTCCCACAGCAGGGCGAGGGTGGCTTGCGACTTCGCCGAGTGCGGGCTGGGGGCCGGCGCAGTGGCCGTGATGCTGGCTTGTGTGGTCATGATTTTCCTGTCCGGTGGTCGGCCGGCAGAAGAGCGGTATAGAGATTTTCCTTGAGCGCCGTGACGGCCACGTTGGCCGGCATCGGCTTGCCCGTCAGGTAGCCCTGGACGTAATGGCAGCCCTGGTCGTCGAGCCAGGCCAGCTGCTCCTGGGTTTCGACGCCTTCGGCCACCACCGACAGGGAGAGGTGGCCGGCCAGGTCGAGTATCGCGTTGCAGATGGCGGCGTCCTTGTTCGACGCCGGCAGGTCCTTCACGAAGGCGCGGTCGATCTTGAGCACCGAGATCGGGAAGCGCTTGAGGTAGGCCAGCGACGAATAGCCGGTGCCGAAATCGTCGATCGCGATGCGCGCATGGCGCTCCACCATGCGCGCCAGGATGTCCTCGGCGTGCGCGGGGTCGACCATCAGGGTGCCTTCGGTGATCTCGAGCACCAGCTGGCGGCCGTCGAGGCCGGACAGCGCCAGGGCGTCGTCCAGCACCGTCAGGAAGCGGTCGCTGCGGAACTGGCGCGGGCTGATGTTCACCGAGATGTACAGCTCGCGCCCGGCCACTTCCTGGAACTGGCGGATCTGCATGCAGGCCGCCTTCAGGGCCCAGGCCCCGAGCAGGTTGATCAGGCCGTTGTTCTCGGCGATCGGGATAAAGCGCACCGGCGGCACCATGCCCAGGGTCGGGTGCTTCCAGCGCATCAGGGTCTCGAAGCCCTCGATGATGCGGCTCTTGGCGTTCACGATCGGCTGGTAATACAGCAGGAACTCGCCCTCGCGCACCGCGTTGAACATGGCCGCCTCGAGCGAGATGTCGTGCTGCGGCGGGCCCTGGTCGCCGGGGCTGTAGACCACGGCGCGCCCCTTGCCGGTTTCCTTGGCGCGCGACAGGGCGGCGTCGGCCAATGTCACCAGGCGCACCTCGTCTTCGGCGTGGTCAGGGTAGACCGCCACGCCGATCGAGGCGCCCAGGTAGATCGTGTGGCCGCCGGCCTCGAACGGCGACTGCAGGGTCGCCATCAGGCGCCCCGTGACGAGCTTGATCTGCGGCTCGGTGAAGGTTCCCGGCAGCACCGCCACGAATTCGTCGCCGCCGACCCGGGCCAGGGTGTCGCTGTCGCGCAGGGTGCGGCGCAGGCGCGCGGCCGCCATCTGCAGCACGGTGTCGCCCAGCGGGTGGCCCAGGCCGTCGTTGACCTTTTTAAAGCCGTCCAGGCCGATGGCGGCGACCGAGAAGCCGTGGCCCGAGCGGCGCGCGTTGGCGATCACCATCCGGATCCGGTCCGACAGCAGCACCCGGTTGGGCAGCTCGGTCAGGGCGTCGTGGGTCGCCATGTGGCGCAGGCGCTCTTCGGTCGCATGCTGGACCGACATGTCGCGGCCGATCACCAGCAGCGGGGCGGCGTCGCCGGTGGCCAGGCGCGCGATCCTGAGTTCGAACCAGATGTCGCGCTCGCCCGAGCGGAAACGGGTCTCGACCAGCACCGCATCAAAGCCGGCGGCGGCGCCGGCCAGCGCATTGCGCAGCGCCGGCTGGTCGATCTCGTGCGCCAGCGACAGCAGCGAACAGCCGGCTTCGAAGCCCGACAGCTGCTTCGCGCGCGTGCCGGCCGCGTGGATCGCGCCATCGGGCGCGACCCGGAACACGGCGTCGCCGGCCGTCTCCAGCAAGCCGTCGAGCAGCGCCGCGGGCAGCGCCGCGGTGTGCACATGAGCGGCCGGCTGGGGCGGGGGCACGGCGGAGGAACTGGTGTGCATGTTGTCCAGGAGCTTTCTTGCTTTATCGTTGCGGCACGTGCACGTCATGCCGATGTCACATGTGAATCCGTGCAAGTCTACCAAATCAGGGATGACTCTATCACTGAAAAATTCCGCAAAGCATTAGAAAGCACAAGTCATGCGGTGATTTCATCCTTATCGGGTCTGAGCGGCCTGCTTGCCCGGCAAGCATGTTGGCGCTAACCTGCTTGTTGGAGGGTCAAGATTCTCACCGTGTATTGTCGCTTATTCTTGATTGTAACGACATAATAACGTGCAATTATGATGCCGCAATGCAACATTTTACCGCAACTTTGACAACGAGCAGATGTGCGCACAGGAGGGATGATGGACAGGTTCGCCACCCACGAAGTCGAAAACCAGGCGCCCGCGTTCAGCGGCATCAATCTGTACGCCTGCGATCCGGCGCTGCAAGAGGCGCTGCTGCGCGAGGGCGGCGGCTGGGCGGCGCCGCAGCTCGAGGCGCTCGGACAGCGGCTCGGCAGCGCCGAGGTCCAGGAGCTGGCGCGCCTTGCCAACGCCCACGGCCCGCTGCTGGCGAGCTTCGACCGCGCCGGGCGCCGCATCGACGAGCCCGAATTCCACCCCGCCTGGCATGCCCTGATGAGCCTGATGATCGGCGCCGGCGCCCACAGCGCGCCCTGGAGCGACCCGCGTCCCGGCGCCCAGGTGGCGCGGGCGGCGCAATACCTGCTGTTCGGCCAGGCCGAGAACGGTGCCCAGTGCCCGGTGACGATGACCTATGCGGCGGTGCCGGCGCTGCGCCGCGCGCCAGGGCTGGCGCAGGTGTGGCTGCCCAGGATCCTGTCGCGCGACTACGATCCCCGCCCCTTGCCGGTGGCGCAGAAGCGCGGCGCCCTGGTCGGCATGGGCATGACCGAGAAGCAGGGCGGTTCGGACGTGCGCGCCAGCACCACGCGCGCCACGCCGCTGGGGGCGGACGAGCTGCGCGACGAAGGACCGGCGGGCGCGGGCGCCTGGCGCATCGTCGGCCACAAATGGTTCTATTCGGTGCCGCAGGCCGACGCCCACCTGGTGCTGGCGCGCTGCGACGAGTCGGCTGAAGACCCGGGCGCGGGCGCCCTGAGCTGCTTCCTGGTGCCGCGCTTTCTCGCCGACGGCCGGCGCAACGCGGTGCGGGTGCAGCGCCTGAAGGACAAGCTGGGCAACCGCTCGAACGCCTCGTCCGAGGTCGAATTCTGCGGCGCGCTCGGCTGGATGATCGGCGAGCCGGGGCGCGGCATCCCGACCATCCTCGAGATGGGCAGCCATACCCGCCTTGATTGCGTGCTGGGCAGCGCCGGCATCATGCGCGCCGCCCTGTGCCATGCGCTGCACCATGCGCGCGGGCGCATGGCCTTCGGCCGGCCGCTGGCCGAGCAACCCCTGATGCAGAACGTGCTGGCCGACCTGGCGCTCGAATCCGAGGCCGCCACCGCCTTCGCCCTGCGCCTGGCGCGCTGCTTCGACGAGGGACAGGAGCCGTCCCAGGCGCTGCTGGGCCGCATCCTGACGGCGGCCGGCAAATACTGGATCTGCAAGCGCGGCCCCGGCTTCGGGGCCGAGGCGATGGAAGTCATGGGAGGCAATGGCTATGTCGAGGACGGCCCATTGGCGCGCCTGTACCGCGAGCTGCCGGTCAATTCGATCTGGGAAGGGTCGGGCAACGTGATGTGCCTGGACCTGCTGCGCGCGCTCGGCAAGTCCCCGGACGCCGCGCGCGCGGCGCTGGCGGCCGAGCTGGCGCCGGCGGCGGGGCTGGACGAGCGCTTCGCCGACCACGCGGCGGCGCTGCTGGACGGCCTGGCGGCGCGCCTGTCGGACGAAGCCGGCGCGCGGGTGCTGGCCGAGCAGATCGTGGTGGCGGTGCAGGCCGCGCTCCTGCTGCGCCATGCGCCGCCGTATGTTGGCGAGGCCTTCTTGCTCACGCGCATACTGCAGCCGGTGGGCGGGGCCTACGGCCGGTTGCCTGCCGGCATCGACCTGGAGGCGATGCTGGCGCGCGCCCTCGTGGTATGAAATGCATTTTTTTTCACGTGCAGGCCGGGACAAACGGCCGTGTGGCTGGGATAATGCGCGCTTGCATGCTTCACACAGAATCCATTGAATCCCGCCATGAAACAAGACCCGCGCTTCCCGAATCTCTATATCCTGAACCACCCGCTGATCCAGCACAAGCTGTCGCATATGCGCGAGCACGACACCTCGACGCGCACCTTCCGCGAACTGCTGCGCGAGATCACGCTGCTGATGGGATACGAGATCACGCGCGACCTGCCGCTGACCACGCGCTCGATCAAGACCCCGCTGGTGACCATTGATGCGCCGGTCATCGCAGGCAAGAAGCTGGCCGTGGTGCCGATCCTGCGCGCCGGCATCGGCATGAGCGACGGCCTGCTGGAGCTGGTGCCGTCGGCGCGCGTCGGCCACATCGGCGTGTTCCGCGACCCGGAAACCCACGAGCCGGTCGAGTACATGGTGCGCCTGCCCGACACCACCGAGCGCACCTTCATCCTGTGCGACCCGATGGTTGCCACGGGTAACTCCGCGGTGCACGCGATCGACGTGCTCAAGAAGCGCGGCGTGCCGGACGAGCAGATCCTGTTCCTGGCCCTGGTGGCGGCGCCGGAAGGCGTGCAGGTATTCCAGGACGCGCATCCGAACGTCAAGCTGTTCGTCGCTTCGCTCGACTCGCACCTGGACGAGGATGCCTACATCATCCCGGGCCTGGGCGATGCGGGCGACCGCATCTTCGGCACCAAGTAAGCGTCGCCCATGGCAACCGTGCAGCCGGCCGACCAGCAGTTCTTCGCGCGCCTCGCCGAACTCAACGAGAAGTTCGCGGCGCGGCTGCCGTCGACCATGGAGCGCCTGGCGGCGCTGTCGCAGCAACTGGAGCGCGCCGGCGAGCCGGGTTTCGACGTCGCGCCGGCGGCCGGCGAAGTGCAGGCCATGCTGCACACGCTGGCCGGCTCGGCGGCCACCTTCGGCTTTCGCGGCCTGGGCCACCATGCGCGCCTGCTGGAACAGCGGCTACGGGTGTTGCGCGCTTTCGATGTGGTGGCCGCCACGGAGTGGCAAGCCTGGCGCGCGGAACTCGACGAATACGTCCGCGTCGCGCATCGCGATCCAAAATCCCTTGGCTGAGCCCTCGCCAGTGCCCTCACTCGCGCGCGGCGCTACGCAAGCGGCATGCGCAAACTCGCGGCAGAGCGGAATTTGATTCATCGCAAACATTTGGTCGAGTCTTACGCCTATATTTTCCCTCGTACGGGATAAAAACGCGCGCTCTCCTATTTATTGAATTTTAGAATCGTTGCAGCCAGGCGGTTTTTTTATTTAACGAAGAGGGTGCACGTCGCTTTTATTCGGTATAATACGGGATCGTTGGGTTCGAGGTAGTAGTGCAGTCTGTCTGTCATTTCTTTCTTGCTTCTTCAAACGATCTGAAACGGGCGCAAGCCCAACTAACCGAAATAGGAAATTGTAATGGCAACTGGCATCGTTAAATGGTTCAATGACTCGAAGGGCTTCGGCTTCATCACCCCTGATGAAGGCGGCGAAGATCTGTTCGCGCACTTCTCGGCTATCCAGAGCACCGGCTTCAAGTCGCTGCAGGAGAACCAGCGCGTTTCGTTCGACGTGACCACCGGTCCGAAGGGCAAGCAAGCCTCGAACATCCAGCCTCTGTAATAGCCCAAGGGCTTTACGAGATAAAAATCCCCGGAATCGCCGGGGATTTTTTTTGCCTGTACGTCGCGGACCTTCTCGCCGACTCGGGCTCCGGCGCGGGCTGCGGCCTCAGGAATGGCGCCAGTAATCCGGCGCGGCGTAGCTGCGGCGCAGGAAATCCACGAAGGCGCGGATCCGCAGCGGCAGGTGGCGGCGCTGGGCGAACACGGCATGGACGTCGTTGCCGGGCGCGGCGAAGTCGTCCAGCACCGTCACCAGTTCGCCGCTCGCGATCTGGCCGCCCACTTCCCACATCGAACGCCAGGCCAGGCCCTTGCCGGCCAGCGCCCAGGCATGCAGCACGGCGCCGTCGTTGCACACCATATTGCCGCCCACTTTCAGGGTCACCGGCTTGCCGTCGTCGATGAAGGTCCAGCCGCGCTGGCTGCCTTCGCTGCTGATCGGCAGGCAGTTGTGGCGCGCCAGGTCGGCCAGTTGGCGCGGCCAGCCGTGGCGCTTGAGATAGGCCGGGGAGGCCACCACCACGCGCCGGTTGTCGGCCAGCTTGACGCCGACCAGGTTCGAGTCGTCGAGGCTGGCGATGCGGATGGCCACGTCCACGCCTTCGGCCACCAGGTCGACCACGCGGTCGGACAGGTTCAGGTTGATGCTGACGTCGCGGTGTTCGGCCAGGAACGAGGGCAGCAGCGGCGCCACGTGCTGGCGCCCGAAGCCGGCCGGCGCCGACACCGTCAGGTGGCCCGAGGCGCGCATGCTGTGCTCCGAAATGGCCGACTCGGCGTCGCCCACCTCGGCCAGGATGCGCTGGCAATCCTCGAGGAAGGCGCTGCCTTCGTCGGTCAGGACCAGGCGCCGCGTCGTGCGCTGCAGCAGCTTGACCCCGAGCCGGGCCTCGAGCGCGTCGAGGCGGCGGCCGATCATGGCCGGGGCGATGCCCTCGGCGCGCGCCGCGGCGGACAGGCTGCCGCGCGCGACGACCTCGACGAAGGTCGCCATCTGGGTGAATTTGCCCATGTTCTTTACCCGTTCCCGCCTCTTATTTGATACAAAAACACACGGATGCTGTGAGAATTTGTATGGTTTAGCGCTATTCAGGTGAATATACTTGATGCAAAGACAAACGCCAAGAAGCGCCCGTGGCGGGCGCGGCGTCGCACGCATTGTTCATCAAACTCAGGAGGCTCTATGTCCCTCACCATCCCCGCCGGCATGCAGATCACGGGCGAAATCAAGCCCGGCTACGAAAACATCCTGGTCCCGGAAGCCCTCGAACTCGTGGTCCGGCTGGCGCGCGCCTTCGCCCCGCGCCGCCAGGAATTGCTGGCCGCACGCGCAGAGCGGGCGCGCCGGCTCGACGCCGGCGAACGTCCGGACTTTTTATCCGAGACCGCCCATATCCGCGACGGCGACTGGCGGATCGCGCCGATCCCGCCTGCGCTGGCTTGCCGGCGCGTCGAAATCACCGGCCCGGTCGAGCGCAAGATGGTCATCAACGCCCTCAATTCGGGCGCCGACAGCTATATGACCGACTTCGAGGATTCGAACACGCCGAACTGGGACAACCAGATCCAGGGCCAGGTCAACCTGTTCGATGCAGTCCGCAAAACCATTTCGCTGGAGCAGAACGGCAAGTCCTACCAGTTGAAGGACAAGGTGGCGACCCTGATCGTGCGTCCGCGCGGCTGGCACCTGGACGAAAAGCACGTGCTGGTCGACGGCCAGCGCGTCTCGGGCGGCATCGTCGATTTCGCGCTGTTCATGTTCCACAACGCGAAGGAATTGCTGGCGCGCGGGGCCGGTCCGTACTTTTACCTGCCGAAGCTGGAATCGCACCTCGAAGCGCGCCTGTGGAACGACGTGTTCGTGATGACCCAGGACGCGCTGGGCCTGCCGCAGGGCACGATCAAGGCCACGGTGCTGATCGAGACCATTCTTGCCGCCTTCGAGATGGACGAGATCCTGTACGAGTTGCGCGAGCACAGCGCCGGCCTGAACGCCGGCCGCTGGGATTACATCTTCTCGTGCATCAAGAAGTTCAAGCATGACCGCGACTTCTGCCTGGCCGACCGCGCCAAGGTGACGATGACGGCGCCGTTTATGCGCGCCTATGCGCTGCTGCTGCTCAAGACCTGCCACCGGCGCGGCGCGCCGGCCATCGGCGGCATGTCGGCCCTGATTCCGATCAAGAACGATCCCGAGAAAAACGAGATCGCGATGGGCGGCGTGCGCACCGACAAGGCGCGCGATGCCACGGATGGCTATGACGGCGGCTGGGTCGCGCACCCCGGCCTGGTCGGGCTGGCGATGGAAGAGTTCACCAAGGTGCTGGGCGACAGGCCCAACCAGTTCGAGAAGCAGCGTCCGGATGTCGAGGTGACGGCCGCGCAATTGCTCGATTTCCAGCCCGAGACGCCGATCACCGAAGCCGGCCTGCGCTACAACATCAATGTCGGCATCCACTACCTGGGCGCCTGGCTGGCCGGCAATGGCTGCGTGCCGATCCACAACCTGATGGAAGACGCGGCGACGGCCGAGATCAGCCGCTCGCAGGTGTGGCAGTGGATCCGTTCGCCGAAGGGTGTGCTGGACGATGGCCGCAAGGTCACGGCGGACATGGTGCGGGCGATGATTCCCGAGGAGCTGGACAAGGTGAAGGTGGTGGCGGCCGACGGCACCCATGCGAGCTACGAGCGCGCGGCGGTGATCTTCGAACAGATGTCGACCTCGGACGAATTCGCCGAGTTCCTGACCTTGCCGTTGTACGAAGAGATCTGATGCATCCGCGTGGGCGGCCCTGGCCGTCCACGCGTCGGGGCGGCCTCGTTCAGAACGTATTCTTCCACTCGCGCAGCGCCGCGAAGGTGTCGGCCGGCGTCGCCTCGGGCTGCAGGCGGCCGGCGTCGACCAGGCTGTGCGCGATGCGCGGCAGGCGATAGCGCAGGAAGGGATTGGTCGCCTTCTCGAGCGCGATCGTCGACGGGATCGTCGGCTGGCCGGCCTCGCGCCGGGCGCCATCGGCCAGCACGCGCGCATCGAGCGCGGCATTGCCCGGCTCGACCGCCTGGGCGAAGCGCAGGTTCGACAGCGTATACTCGTGCGCGCAATACAGCAGCGTCTCGTCCGGCAGCGTCGTGAATTTCTCGAGCGAGTCCATCATCTGGCGCGGCGTGCCTTCGAACAGCCGCCCGCAGCCCGCGCCGAACAGCGTGTCGCCGCAGAACAGCCAGTGGGCGCCCGGGTCGCGCCGCACGTAGGCGATGTGGCCCAGCGTATGGCCCGGCACGTCCAGCACGTCAAGGGCAAGATCCAGCCCCGGCACCGCGATGCGTTCACCTTCGCCGAGCGGATGCGTCACCAGCGCGATGCCGTCGTCGCGCGGTCCGAACACGGGCACGTCCCAGTCCTCGAGCAAGCCCGGCACACCCCCGATATGGTCAGCATGATGATGGGTGAGTAAAATGGCGGTCAGGCGCAGCTTGTGCGCGGCCAGGGCGGCCTTGACCGGTCCGGCCTCGCCAGGGTCGACGATGGCCGCGTTGCTGCCGTCGTGAATGAGCCAGAGATAATTGTCTTTAAAGGCAGGAAGCGTCAATACCGCCAGCTGAGTGCGGGGAAGAGTCGTCATGGTGAACCGTGGGTCAAAGAGGTGGCATGGATAGCGCATCCGAAAAATCCATTATAGCGCTCGACAACTGGCTGCAATCGCCGGCGGGCGCCTACGTGCGCGCGTTCGAGCAGGCTTGCCTGGACGAGCTCACGGTGGATATCTTCGGCTTCAACGCGCTGCAGATCGGCGTGCCCCAGCTCGATGCGCTGGCGGCCAGCCGCATGCCCAATAAGTGGCAGGCGGCGACGCGCACGGCGCATGCGGACGAACTCGCGTTCGCCGCGGGCGGCAAGCAGATCGCGGTCGCGGTCGACTTCGAGGAGCTGCCGTTCGCCACCAGCAGCATCGACCTGGTGGTGCTGCCGCACGTGCTGGAGTTCGCGCTCGAGCCGCACCAGGTCTTGCGCGAAGTCGAGCGGGTCTTGATTCCGGAGGGGCAGGTGATCATCTGCGGCTTCAACCCGGCCAGCCTGTGGGGCATGCGCCAGGGCTTCCGGCGCGTCACGCAGAGCGACTACCTGCCCGAGTCCGGCGAATTCATTTCTTTGCCGCGTCTCAAAGACTGGCTAAAATTGCTGAACCTGGGCGTGACGCGCAGCCATTTTGGCTGCTACGCCCCGCCGTGCCGCACGGCCCACTGGCTCAGCCGCTTCGCGATGATGGAATCGGCGGGCGCGCGCTGGTGGCCGTATCTCGGCGCGGTCTACGTGGTGCATGCGATCAAGCGGGTCAAGGGCATGCACATCATCGGTCCCGCATGGAACAAGAAAGCGAGCAAGCGGCCGGCGGCAGTGCCGGCAGCGAACAGGAATGAGCGAACAACAAGCGAATGAAGTGAGCGCGACGCAGGTCGAGATTTATACCGACGGCGCGTGCAAGGGCAATCCAGGCACGGGCGGCTGGGGCGCGCTCCTGGTCTCGAACGGCCACGAGAAGGAAATCTTCGGCGGCGAGCCGAACACCACCAATAACCGCATGGAATTGCGCGCCGTGATCGAGGCGCTCGGCGTCCTGAACCGTCCGTGCAAGGTCGTGCTGCACACCGACAGCCAGTACGTGCAGAAGGGGATCTCGGAATGGATCCACGGCTGGAAGGCGCGCGGCTGGAAGACGGCGGCCAAGGAACCGGTCAAGAACGACGACTTGTGGAAGGCGCTCGACCAGGCGCAGCAGCAGCACGCCGTCGAATGGCGCTGGGTGCGCGGCCACAACGGCCACCCGGGCAACGAGCGGGCCGACGTGCTGGCCAATCGCGGCGCCGCCTCGGTGCGGCGCTGAGCCTTTCATCGCCGGAAGGCAAGGGCGGGCTTTGTTATACTTCGGTCCGCTTCATTTCATTAAGTAGAACATCATGCGCCAGATCGTCCTCGACACTGAAACCACCGGCCTGAATCCTCGCACGGGCGACCGCATCATCGAGGTCGGCTGCGTCGAAATCTTCAACCGCAAGCTCACCGGCAATAATTTTCATCGCTATATCAATCCCGAGCGCGAGTCGGACGAGGCGGCGCTCGCCGTCCACGGTTTGACCACCGAGTTCTTGAGCGACAAGCCGAAGTTCCATGAGATCGCCGAAGAATTGCGCGAGTTCGTGCAGGGCGCCGAGGTCATCATCCACAACGCGCCGTTCGACCTGGGCTTCCTGAACCACGAATTCACCCGCATCGGCCTGCCGCCGTTCGTCGAGCACTGCAGCGGCGTGATCGACACCCTGGTGCACGCCAAGGAACTCCATCCCGGCAAGCGCAATTCGCTGGACGCGCTGTGCGACCGCTACGAGATCTCGAACGCGCACCGCAAGCTGCACGGCGCGCTGCTCGACTCGGAGCTGCTGGCCGACGTCTACCTGGCGATGACCCGCGGCCAGAACTCGCTGACGATGGACGTCGAAGTCGAAAGCGCGAACGCCGGCGACGCGCTCGAAGTGGTGCCGCTGGGCGAGATCATCGTGGTCGCGGCCAGCGCCGACGAACTCGCGGCGCACGACGACGTGCTGGTCGGCCTCGACAAGAACGTGAAAGGCAGCTGCGTGTGGAGGAATTATTCTCCGCAGGGGTGACGAGACAGTGATTCTGTGCCATAATACGCCTCGCTTCGGGAGGTTAGCTCAGGGGTAGAGCACTGCATTCACACTGCAGGGGTCGCAAGTTCGAAACTTGCACTTCCCACCAGAATTCGCAAGGGCCAGCAGCAATGCTGGCCTTTTGTTTTCGGCGAACGTGGCAGGTACCGCTGCCTGGCCGTGTTTCTTTCGAGATCACGGCATCGGTACAAATAAGTTGGTCGATTGCCATTTGGAATAATCAAGACTCTATGGCATAATACGGCCTCGTTGGGAGGTTAGCTCAGGGGTAGAGCACTGCATTCACACTGCAGGGGTCGCAAGTTCGAAACTTGCACTTCCCACCAACAGGATTCTTCGAAACGCCCGCGCCATGCGGGCGTTTTGCGTTTGTGCTGTACTCGTTGCCATGAATCCCGGTCCACCTTCCTATCCCCCGTCGCGGCCTTGTTCCAGCGGTCAGATGTGCTTCCTCATTGCAGCGCCTGTATTGCGAGTTTGCTGGCAGTGAGCTGTCTTTCGGCCACTGAGCGATCTGCCTGAGCGACCAACGCGCAGGGCTGCCCAACCCGGCTTGATCCACGCCCAGGCAGCGCGCACCGGGTCGTTGTCCCAGCGCCGTCGACCGGGGCGCTCCGGCGCCGAAGGCGCCAGCGGGCGCTCGACGGCGGGCGAGCCACTTCTATCCAGCAGCTGCAGCGTATTGCGCTCGGGGCCATCAACAGATCGCGGGTACAGCGCCACCAAAATCAGGTCAACGTCGGCTTGCTCAGAGTAGGTTTCCTGTCGGCAGATACCATCGACGTATTGCGACCTCGGGGACTTCAATGCCGCACGTTTATCAGAACGTTTCTGCCCTTCAGGGCAAGGATCAAGTAGAGAACGGGGAATGTGTCCGTCTCGTCCAACACTTTCTTCCGCACGTGGGTCATACATCGACCTGGAGGCCTGGGGAGCGCGTTATCGACATACTGGAGCGCGGTGGGCATATTGAGCAGGGAACTGCCGTTGCTACCTTTGTGAATGGCAGGTATCCCACTGGAGCCCACAAGCATGCGGGTTTCTACGACGGCGTGGTTACCAGCTGCGCCGCAAAGACAAGTGCAGGTCGTTGTAGTGTCATGGGCATAGCCCTGATGGATCAGTGGCGGGCAAAGCCCAGGATCGCAAGGCGTACGGTGTATCGGCGGGGTGGTATGTATTCGAACGGGGACTTCCCCGATATCTCCAATAATGCCGAAGCCCTTTACACCATTGCACGCTGACCGGAGAGTCCAATGCACCTGAACCTGCTATACGTTGTAGCCTGTGTCGCTGTGGGCATGTCCTGTGGTTCGGCGAAAGCTGAACAGCGCATTGTCTGTCCTCCGGCAGTCATGTCCGACCAGATTAAAGTCCAAGCCCCCCCTGGCTGGGCTGGAGCCTACCTGCCGGACATCAAGCTGAAGCTCGACAGTGCAGGCGCCCGCCTTGGGCCACTGGAGCAGGAAGGCGTGCTCAAGGGTGATGTTATCCAGAAGAGCGACACGGTGGAGCACAAGTTCTCGCTGACCGGGGGCGTCGCCGATCAGCTGGAGAAATGGATGGTCTGTACGTACGGAGACAATGTATATCTGGCCCAGAAGTTGCCGAGCGCGACAAAGGAATGTACCGTTACCTATCGGCGTGAAACAGACTCGAAAGCCAACCCGCCGTATGCCATGTCGGCCATTTCGTGCAAGTAGGGCGTGCGGCCGTCGTCTTCGTCATCGCTGCGGCCCGTCCGACATATCGCCGCAACAAGGCCGTGGAGTTGCGGCGAGCCGGCTGGCGCTGGTCAAGGTTGCGCTCGACGCTTTTGCTCGATCTCCTGCTTGAGCTCCTCCGTGATCGTCCACGCATACAGCGTCTTGTCGCGCACGCGCACGATTTGCTCCGGCGGCCATTGCGCGCCCATGTGGAAATCGTGCGAGACGACGCGCGCGCCGACCCGCAACTGGCGCCATAGCTGCGGCATCAGCCGCAGGTTGACCTCGAACAGCAGGTACAGCATGACCACGCTGGCCGGACTGAAATCGGTGCGGAACAGGTCGGCCTGGCGAAAACGCACGCGATCCTGCACCCCGGCCGCGCGCGCGTTGGCATGCGCCTCCCGGATGCGGTCGGGATCGAGATCGATGCCGACGCCGCGCGCGCCATACTTGCGGGCGGCCGAGATCACGATGCGGCCGTCGCCGCAGCCGAGGTCGTATACCACGTCGCCGCGGCCGACCTTCGCCATCGACAGCATGCGGTCGACGATGTCCTGCGGGGTCGTCACATACGGCACCTTGGGCAGGGGGCGCTCGGCGAGCGCGGGCCGGATCGTGGCCGGGGCCAGCGCCAGGCCGGCCAGCACGGCGGCGCCGTGCAGCAGGGCGCGGCGCTCATGGGCGACAGGCGCGGCGGTCGTCGGTTCGTCGGACAAGGCATTTCCTTCTGAAGAGGCGTTGAACGGGCCGTGCAAGCGTACCCGATATCGACCGCCAGGTCGTGTACACTGGCTCCGGCCGGCATGCGGCGCGCCGTCAGGCCGATCATAAAACAGGAATCCAAAAAGAGCGGGATAGAATGGTGAACGGGTATTACGAGCCGCTGCTGGTCGTCGTGTCGATCATGGTGGCCATCCTGGCGTCGTACACGGCCCTCAGCCTGGCGATGCGGGTGCGCCAGGCCCAGGGCCGCGCGCCATACTTCTGGATTGCCGGCGGCGCGCTGGCGATGGGCAGCGGCATCTGGGCCATGCACTTCATCGGCATGCTGGCCTTCCGCCTGCCGATCCCGGTCGGCTACGATCCCCTGATCACCTTCGTCTCCTGGCTGCTGCCGGTGGTCGCGTCCGGCCTGGCGCTGTGGCATGTGCGGCACCGCGAATTCCGGCGCCGCCAGCTGGTCTGGAGCGCCATCCTGATGGGCCTGGGCATCAACGCCATGCACTACACCGGCATGGCCGGCATGCGCATGGACCCCGCCATCACCTACACCCCCTGGCTGTTCGCGCTGTCGGTCGCGATCGCGATTGGCGCCTCGGCGCTGGCGCTGCAGCTCGGCCTGCGCCTGCGCGAGGATGATCACGGCCGCGGCGGCGCGCGGCGCGCCGTGCAGCTCGCGGCCAGCGTCATCATGGGCGGCGCGATCTCCGGCATGCACTATACGGGCATGGCCGCCGCCCACTTCGAGGCCGGCAGCGTGTGCCGCGCCGCGCTCGGCGGCGTCGACCAGGATCACCTGGCGGCCCTGGTCACGGTGGCCACCGTGGCCCTGCTCAGCATCGCGCTGCTGGCCACCATCTTCGACGCGCGCCTGGATGCGCGCAACCGCACGATCGCCGAATCGCTGCAGGCGGCGGCCGAGCGCCAGCAACTGTATCTCGACGAGCAGCGCGCCCGCGTCGAGGCCGAGCACGTCAGCCAGATGAAGGACGAGTTCCTCGCCACCCTGTCGCACGAGCTGCGCACGCCGCTCAACGCCATGCTCGGCTGGTCGCAGCTGCTGTTGCAGGGCCACCGCGACGGCGCCATGCTGCGCCGCGGCCTGGAAACCATCGAGCGCAACGCGCGCGCCCAGTCGCAGCTGATCGAAGACATGCTCGACATGAGCCGCCTGCTGGCCGGCAAGGTGCGGATCGACGCGGCCCCGATCCAGCCCCAGGATTTCGTCAACGCGGCGCTCGAGACCGCGCGTCCGGCGGCGCTGGCGCGCAGCATCGCCCTGAACGCCAGCATCGACCACGGCGCCCGCCCGGTGCGCGGCGACCTGGCGCGCATGCAGCAGGTGATGTCGAACCTGCTGTCGAACGCCATCAAGTTCACCGAGCCGGGCGGCGTGGTGACGGTCACGCTGCGGATGGATGGCGAAGGCGACGAGCGCGCGGTGGCGATCGACGTGGCCGACACCGGCGCCGGCATCGCGCCCGAATTCCTGCCCTATGTGTTCGATCGCTTCCGCCAGGCCGATTCCTCGTCGGCGCGGCGTCACGGCGGCCTGGGGCTGGGCCTGGCGATCGCGCGCCAGCTGGTCGAGCTGCAGGGCGGCGCGATCAGCGTGGCCAGCCGCGGCGAAGGGCAGGGCGCCACCTTCACCCTGCACCTGCCGCTGGCCGCGCCCGGCGCGGCGCCGGCGGCGCGGCTGGAGCCCCTCGCCGGCCTGCCGCTGACGCCGCCCGAGCTGGCCGGCATGACGGTGCTGGTGATCGACGACGAACTCGATTCGCTGGAACTGGTGCAGCAGGTGCTGGCCGCCAGCGACGCCACGATCCTGACCGCCACCGGCGCGCGCGAGGCGCTGCGCCTGGTCGAGGCGCGCCGGCCCGACCTCGTCATCAGCGACATCGGCATGCCGCTGGTGGATGGTTTCGAGATGATCCGCCGCATCCGCTCGCTGCCGGATCGCGAGATCGCGGGCGTGCCGGCCATCGCCCTGACCGCGTTCTCGCGGCGCGAAGACCAGCAGCGCGCGCTGGAAGCGGGATTCGACGACTACCTGGCCAAGCCGGTGGCCCCGGCGACCTTGCTGCAGACGGTGGCGGCGATCGTCGCCCGCCGCAACCTGCTGCGTTCGCTTTAAGCGCCCGGCAGCACCAGGTCGAGTTCCAGGCCGCCTTCCGGACGGCGCAGGCCGGCCACCAGATAGCCGCGGTTGCGGCCCGCCTCCTTGCCCTTGTACAGCGCGCGGTCGGCCAGCGCGATCGCCTGCTCCCAGTCGGGCTGGACCGCGGCTTGCGCGCCGGCGCGCTCGCCATCCGGCGCGAACGGCAGCGACACCGCGCCGGCGGTGGCGCTGACCCGGAGCGCGCTGCCGTCTTCCAGCATGATCGGCGTGGCGGCGATCGCGTCCAGGATGCGCTTGACCAGCAGCGGGCGCTGCTCCTGGGTGACGCCCTGCGAATACACCAGGAATTCTTCTCCGCCCCAGCGCAGCACCATGTCCGATTCGCGCATCGCGGCGCGCAGGCGTTTGCCGACTTCGACCAGCACCGCGTCGCCTGCCGCGTGGCCATGCTCGTCGTTGATGCGCTTGAAGTGGTCGATGTCGAGCAGGGTGAAGCAGTCGGCGGAGTCCAGGCGCGGCGGCGCTTCGCCGGTGCGGCTGCGCATGCGGTCGAGGAAGGAGCGCCGGTTGAACAGACCGGTGAGCGGATCGTGCGCCGAGCGGTAGGCCAGCTCGTCGTTCAGTTCGGAAAGGCGGCGGCCGGTGAGCACCGATTTGCGGTACATCCACAGCACGCCGGCGCACAGGAACAATGCCAGCGACGCCCCCAGCGACGCGGCGGTCTGGAGCAGGCTGCGGTGGCGCAGCTCGGCATCCTTGACGGCGTTCTCCTGGCGCAGGGCGGCGATCTGGGCGGCGCGCTCGCGCGCCTTGAACTGTTCTTGCAGCGCCGAGATCGCCTTGTTGCGTTCATCGAGCGCCAGTTCCTGGATCACGGCTTCGCGTTCGCGCGTCGTGGCCAGGGCTTCGCGGAAGCGTCCGGCGGTTTCCAGCGCCTGGCTCTTCTCGGCCAGCAAGCGGCCGACGGTCGACATGGCGCCGGCCTTGCGCATCGCTGCGATCACCGCGTCGACCTGCTGCAAGCCTTCGCGCTGGCGGCCCTGGCCGAACAGGGCGAAGCCGAGATTGGCCTTCGCCATCTGCAGGCTGATCCGGTCTTCGCTGCGCTCGGCCGGGACCAGGGCGGCACGCGCCGCTTCCTCGGCTTGCTGGTAGCGGCCTGCTTTCAGGTGGGCGCCGGCGATATTGCCCAGCACATTCGCTTCGAGCGCGATCAGCTGGTGGGCATGGGCCAGCTCGAGCGCGCGCCCGAAGGCTTGCTGGGCGGCCTCGAGCTCGTCCTGCACCACCAGGGCCCGACCCTCGAAAAAGTGAACGGCGGCAGCGGTGCGCGGCGGCAGCCGGGTCGCGCCGGCGCGGATCTCGCGCAGTGTCTCGAGCGCCCGGACCGGATCGCGCGCGTTGACGTACATGCGCGCCAGCGCCAGCCGGATGTCGGCTTCGCGCGGGCTCCACAGGTCCGGATGGCGCCGCACCATGTCGAGCGCGCGCAGGAAGTGGCGCAACGCGCGGTCGTGCTGGCCGAGCGCGCTGTAGGCCATGCCGTGCAGCCCTTCGGAGCTGGCGCTGAATTCGAGACTGCCCAGCTTGCGGTAGCGTGCGTCAAGGGCCTCGAGCTGGCCGAGGGCCGCGGCCGGATCGTTGTTCTCGATCAGGCGCAGCACCCGCGCCAGGCTGGCCAGCGCGAGATTGAGCGGATCGCGTTCGGCCTCGGCCAGGCCGATGATAAGCTCGTTGGTTTCGAAGGCGTCGCGGAAGTTCCCGGCATCGGCCTGGATCCGTCGCAACAGGCGCAGGTAATGGATGCGCACCGCGTAGGGTGCGCCGGCGATCAGTTTCGGGCCTTCCTGCACCAGGATGGCGCGTGCCTGCGCATTATCGTGCTCGGCCATGGCCGCGATCTCGTCCAGCCGCGCATGCGGCTGCAAGGCCGCCGGCGCCGGCCCGGCGAGCATGGCCAGCAGTGCGCCACTCGCGAGCGCCAGCGTGAATCGGGACGGGCGTCCATTGGGAACAGTCATGGTGGCGGGATCGAGGGCGTGGCAGCGAGGGCGGGGCGGGACGGGTCAGCCCATTATCGAATGTTGATTTGAGGAAATCAAGCGCGGGGGCCTCGGCTGCGATGTTTACGCAACGGCTGTGTTCAAGAAGCAGAAATTCCCTGCCGGCATGTAAATTGCAGAAGATTTGTCAGATTGCTTTGATTCGCAACAGCATTCTGGTTATATTAGCACGTCTGCAAAAAGTTGACGGTTTGCAGGTGCAGCAAAAGCGGTTTCAAGTCAGGCATGCCGGCCCAACAGGCAGGATCTCGAGAGCGTGCCCGCACGACCTGCGGGCACGGCGCAATGACAAGACGCGGGACCACACACCTATTTGATTGGAGAACACGTAGTGAGTATTTTTAGAACCAAGAATCTGGATGCCATGCTGGCGGCCAGCGCCAAGCCGGGCGGACTCAAAAAGGTGCTCGGCCCGACCGACCTGATCCTGCTCGGTATTGGCGCCATCGTCGGCACCGGTATTTTCGTGCTCACCGGCACGGGCGCCGTCACCGCCGGCCCCGCGCTGACCATCTCCTTCATCGTGGCCGCCATGGCCTGCTGCTTCGCCGCCCTGTGCTACGCCGAGTTCGCCTCGACCGTGCCGGTTGCCGGCTCGATCTATACCTATAGCTACGCCACCCTGGGCGAATTCGTCGCCTGGATGATCGGCTGGGACCTGCTGCTCGAGTACGGCCTGGCCACCTCGACCGTCGCGGTCGGCTGGTCCGGTTATTTCCAGTCGCTGATGTCGGGCTTCGGCCTGGTGCTGCCGGACGCGCTGACCGCCGCCCCGGGCGCCCGCCCCGGCGTCGACACCCTGTTCAACCTGCCGGCCTTCCTGATCATGATCGCGCTGACCGCGATGCTGTCGCTGGGCATGCGCGAATCGGCGCGCGTCAACAACGTCATGGTCATCATCAAGACCGGCGTCGTGCTGCTGTTCATCGCCGTCGGCGTCGGCCACGTCCGTCCGGAGAACTGGGAGCCGTTCATGCCCTACGGCATGGGTGGCGTGATGAGCGCCGCCGCGCTGGTGTTCTTCGCCTTCATCGGCTTCGACGCCGTCACCTCGGCCGCCGAGGAAGTCAAGAACCCGAAGCGTGACCTGCCGATCGGCATCATCGGTTCGCTGGTGGTCGGCACCATCCTGTACGTCGTGGTCGCCGCGATCATGACCGGCATCGTGCCGCACCTGGACTTCAAGGGCGTCGACCACCCGGTCTCGCTGGCGCTGCAGGTGGCGGGCGAGAACTGGGTCGCCGGCTTCGTCGACCTGGCCGCCATCCTGGGCATGAGCACCGTGATCCTGGTGATGGCCTACGGCCAGACCCGCATCCTGTTCGCCATGTCGCGCGACGGCCTGCTGCCGTCGAAACTGTCGACCGTGCATCCGAAATACGGCACCCCGTTCTTCGCCACCTGGCTGGTGGGCATCATCTTCGGCCTGATCGCCGCCGTGGTGCCGCTGAACGTGCTGGCCGAGCTGGTGAACATCGGCACCCTGGCCGCCTTCACCCTGGTTTCGATCGCCGTGATCGTGCTGCGCAAGAAGCGTCCGGACCTGCCGCGCGCCTTCCGCTGCCCTGGCGTGCCGGTGATCCCGGGCCTGGCGATCGTGTTCTGCCTGGCGCTGATGTCCTTCCTGAGCTGGCATACCTGGCTGGCGTTCGCCATCTGGCTGGCGATCGGCGCCGCCGTCTACTTCGGTTATGCACGCCAGCGCTCGCTGCTGAACAAGCCGCAGTAATCCCGCTCCACACGGCGGGCCATTCCGGCCCGCCGCCTCGCCCTCGCCGGCGCTTCATGTTAATCTGCCATCTTTGACGCCGCGTGCGCGTCCTCGAAGTGGAGATGTCTCATGAGCGCCATCGTGCTCGGCCAGGGCGATGCCCTCCTGATCGTCGACCTGCAGGTCGACTTCCTTCCCGGCGGCAAACTGGGCGTCCCGCATGGCGACCAGGTCATCGCGCCGATCAACCGCCTGATCGACCTGTACCGGGCGCGTGCGCTGCCGGTCTATGCTTCGCGCGACTGGCATCCCGAACTGCATTGCTCCTTCGCCGGCCAGGGCGGCCCGTGGCCGCCGCATTGCGTGGCCGGCACCGAAGGCGCCGGCTTTTCTT
This sequence comes from Massilia timonae, assembly GCF_001866515.1. Lineage (NCBI taxonomy): Bacteria > Pseudomonadati > Pseudomonadota > Betaproteobacteria > Burkholderiales > Oxalobacteraceae > Massilia > Massilia timonae. Next base: position 5,035,724 of record NZ_JRYB01000001.1, on the reverse strand, counting down.
CCGAACTGGCGCTGCCGGACGACGTCAGCGTGGTGTCCAAGGCCGACACGGTCGAGGTCGATGCGTATTCCGCCTTCAGCGGCACCGGGCTGGCCCCGGCGCTGCGCGCGCGCGGCATCCGGCGTCTCGCGGTGTGCGGCCTGGCCACCGATTATTGCGTGCTCAACACCGTGCTCGACGGCCTGGCCGACTTCGAGATCCTGATCGTCGCCGAGGCCATGCGGGCGGTCGACGTCCAGCCCGGCGACGGCGACCATGCGATGACCCGCATGCTGGGCGCCGGCGCGGTGCCGGTGCGGCTGTCGGAGCATGGCCTGGTGGCCGACGTGGAGTTGGGCGCGCGTCTTTGACGCCGCGCGATTGCGCCCCTCTGGACGCTGGCGCACGGTAGTCCCTGCAGGGTCGTCCTAGGATCGCCTTTCCATCTTTGCGAAAGGACACCGGCATGACCAGCACCGTAGGAGATTTCCTGATCGAGCGTCTCGGGCAATGGGGCGTGCAGCGCGTCTATGGCTATCCGGGCGACGGCATCAACGGCATCCTGGCCGCCTTCGGGCGCCAGGACGCGATCGAATTCGTCCAGAGCCGCCACGAAGAGATGTCGGCCTTCATGGCCTGCGGCCACGCGAAGTTCACCAACGAGGTGGGCGTATGCCTGGCGACTTCCGGTCCCGGCGCCATCCACCTGCTCAATGGCCTGTACGACGCCAAGCTCGATCACCAGCCGGTGGTCGCCATCGTCGGCCAGCAGCAGCGCTCCGCGCTCGGCGCCCACTACCAGCAAGAGGTCGACCTGGTCACGCTGTTCAAGGACGTGGCGGGCGAGTTCGTGCAGATGGCGACCGACGCCGCCCAGGTGCGCCACCTGATCGACCGCGCATTCCGGATCGCCCGGGCGCGGCGCTGCGTGACCTGCATCATCATCCCCAACGATCTGCAGGAAGAAGACGCGGTGCCGCATCCGCCGCGCGAACACGGCAACACCTTCTCGGGCGTCGGCGCCGCACTGGAGGCGGCGGTGCCGCCGCTTGAAGCGCTGCGCGCCGCCGCCGACCTGCTCAATGCCGGCGACAGGGTCGCGATCCTGGCCGGCGCCGGCGCCCATGGCGCGCTGGACGAACTGGTCGAGGCGGCCGAACTGCTCGGCGCCGGCATCGCCAAGGCGCTGCTGGGCAAGGCCGTGGTGCCGGACGACCTGCCGTTCTGCACCGGCACCATCGGCATGATCGGCACCCAGGCCAGCGACGCGATGATGAAGGAATGCGACACGCTCCTGATGGTCGGCTCCAGCTTCCCGTACGCCGAATTCCTGCCGCAGGAAGGCAGCGTGAAGGCGGTGCAGATCGACGTCGACGCGACCATGCTCGGCCTGCGCTATCCGATGGACGTGAACCTGGCGGGCGATGCGCGCGCGACCCTGCGCGCCTTGATCCCGCTGTTGCGGCGCAAGGACGACCGCTCCTGGCGCGCGCGCATCGAGTCGAACGTGGCCGAGAGCTGGCGCGTGCTGGACGAACGCGCGCGCCAGCCGGGCAAGCCGGTCAACCCGCAGCACGCCTTCAGCGAGCTGTCGCCGCGCCTGCCGTCAGACGTGATCCTGACCGGCGATTCGGGCTCGGTGTCGGCCTGGTATGCGCTGCACCTGCGCCTGCGGCGCGGGATGATGGCGTCGCTGTCGGGCGGCCTGGCGACCATGGGTTCCGCCGTGCCGTATGCGATGGCGGCCAAGATGGCGCATCCGGGACGGCCGGTGATCGCCCTGGCCGGCGACGGCGCGATGCAGATGAACGGCATGAACGGCCTGATCACGATCGCGCGCCACTGGCGCGACTGGGCCAATCCCACGCTCGTGGTGCTGGTGCTGAACAACCGCGACCTGAACTTCGTGACCTGGGAACAGCGCGGCATGCAGGGCGAGCCGAAGTACGAGGCGTCGCAGCAACTGCCCGACTTCTCGTATGCCGAGTATGCGCGCATGCTGGGGCTGGACGGCGTGCGGGTCGACGATCCGGACGCGCTCGGAGCGGCCTGGGACCAGGCCCTGGCGGCCGGCCGGCCGTTCGTGCTCGAAGTGCTGTCCGATCCGAATATTCCGCCATTCCCGCCGCACATCGTCGATGCCCAGGCCGAGAAATATCGGCAGGCGCAAGAGAAGGGCGATCCCGAGGCGGCCGACGTCGAACGCGGCATGCGCCAGCAGGGTGGCGACGCATCGGCATAAGCAAATTGGCAAGCGATTGCTGCGCTGCGAGATATTATTTTGTAATCCCTCTCTTACATCCTCGCAGCGCGCCTACCGATTTTCGCAACATGGTCCAGCTTGGATAATGTCGGTAATCGTCCATGGGACACTTCACGATGCGAGACATGACACCAATGTTGTTAGCCGACGCGCCGCGCGTCGAGACCGCGCCCCTTGCCACCGCAGAAGGCGCGAAGGACCTGTACTTTTCGCTGTACGCCGATCCGTCAGCGACGCCCCAGCAGGCCAAGGACTTCGTGGCCGCGCAGATCGCAGTCGCGCGCGAGCTGCCGTCCGACCTGCCCGCGAACCTGGATCAGCTGCAGGCCTGGATCGAACAGCGCACCGAGATCGTCGGCCAGCAGTACCGCGACTACCTCGCGGCGCGCAAGAACGGCGCGCCGCGCCGCTATTTCTCGTGCCGCGCGCATGCGCTGTACTTCATCAAGGGCGTGGCCCCGACCAAGCTGGTCGACGGCGCCTGGCTGTATGGCTTGACGCGCCAGTGGGACGACGTCGCCTTCCACCCCTTGATCAAGACCTATCTCGAAGAACTGGGCGACGGCCTGCCGGACAAGAACCATGTGACGCTGTACCGCAAGCTGCTGGCCACCCACGGCTGCGAAAGCTGGGAAGACCTGGGCGACGACCACTTCCTGCAAGGCGCGCTGCAGCTGGCGCTGGGCCACCACGCCGAGCACTTCCTGCCCGAAGTCGTCGGCTACAACCTGGGCTACGAACAGCTGCCGCTGCACTTGTTGATCACGTCCTATGAGCTGAACGAACTGGGCATCGACCCGTATTACTTCACCCTGCACGTGACGGTCGATAACGCCGCCAGCGGCCATGCGCGCAAGGCGGTGCAGGCGGTGCACGACCTGATGCCGAAGGTCGGCGACCGCGAAGCCTTCTGGCAGCGCGTGGTCGACGGCTACCGCCTGAACGAACTGGGCGCCAGCACCACCTCGGTGATCGGCGAATTCGACCTGCAATCCGAACTGGTCGGCATCCTGGCCGCCAAGAGCGGCGTGGGCAAGAACATGCATTCGGATTACTGCCGCGTGGCCGGCCGCTCGGTCAACGACTGGCTGACCGACCCGGCGCAGATCCCGGCCTTCCTGGCCGCCCTCGAAGGCGCCGGCTGGATCAAGCGCGGCGAGGACGTCGAGCACAGCCGCTTCTGGCGCCTGGTCGAAGGCGAGCGGGCCGAGATGTTCGGCGTGTTCAACGCCTACGAATTGCAGGTGCTGCGCGACTGGATCACCTCGACCGCCGACGGCAAGCCGGCCAGCGCCCAGCGCGTGCTCACCGCGCGCGCGCGCCAGCGCACCCTGGATCAGCTGGGGCAGGGGGCGCAGCGCAGCCATGCGCATCCGGTGCGCGGCCTGATCCGCCGCCACGCCAACCTGGACGATGCCGACGCCAATAACGAGCTGCGCCTGCTGGAGCAGCAGGTGGCGGCGGCCAACGGCAAGCAGGAGGCGATGCAGCTGCTGGGCCGCCTGCTGTCGCCGGAGATTCACCATACGGCGGTGGGCCTGATGGCCACCCGCATGTACACGCAACTGTTCGACGCCTGAAGCGCCCGCACTGCGACAAACGGCCGGCACGCGATAGAGAGCGCGTGCCGGCCGTGGCTACAAATAAGACTATTACAAGGAAATCACACGTGCAAATCCTCGAACAACGCTTCCTGCGCGGACCGAACGTCCACGCCGATTCGCCATGCCTGCTATCGGTGGTCGACCTGCAGGACCTGTACGGCAAGTCCACCAAGGACCTGCCCGGCTTCAACCACGCGCTGCTCGAGCTGCTGCCGTCGCTGCACGGCGAGCGCCTGCCCGCCGGCCAGCCCGGCGGCTTCGCCCAGCGCCTGCGCGAAGGCACCTACCTGGGCCGCGTGATCGAGCACGTGACCCTGGAACTGCAAACCCTGGCCGGCGCGCCGGCCAGCTTTGGCCGCACGCGGCCGGTGAACGGCCGTCCGGGGCAGTTCCGCATCGTGTGCGCCTACAGCTGCGAAAAGCTGGCCGAGCCGGCGTTCGACCTGGCGCTCGACCTGGTGACGGCGCTGGCGCACGGCGAAGGTTTCGAGCTGGGGCCGCGCCTGGAAGAGCTGCGCGAGATCGCCGGACGTTATGCGATCGGCACCAGCACCGCCGCGGTGATCGCGGCGGCGCAGGAGCGCGGCATTCCGGTGCAGCGCATCACCGACGAAGCCAATCTGTTCCTGCTGGGCTGGGGCGTCCGGCAAAAACGTCTGCAGGCCACGACCACCGGCGACACCAGCTTCATCGCCGTGAAGATCGCCAGCGACAAGCAGCTGACCAAGGCCTTGCTGAAGGAAGCCGGCGTGCCGGTGCCGGAAGGCGACGTGGTCACCACCGTGGAGTCGGCCCAGCGCGCGGCGCGCCGCCTGAACGGGCCGGTGACCCTGAAGCCGCTGGACGGCAACCAGGGCAAGGGCGTGACGGTCGACTGCAATACGCCGGACGACGTCGCGCGCGCCTTCGAGTTCGCGCGCCAGTACGGGCGCCGCATCATCGTCGAGCGCCATGTGAAGGGCTGCGACTATCGCGTGCTGGTCGCCGGCGGGCGCGTGGCCGCGGCCTCGCGCCGCCGTCCGGCCCATGTAGTGGGCGACGGCGTCAAGACCATCCGCGAGCTGGTCGAGATCGAGAACGCCAATCCGGCGCGCGGCGCCGGCCACGCGACGATCCTGACCCGGATCGCGCTCGACGAGCACGCGGCCGACATGCTGTCGCGCCAGGGCTTCGAGTTCGACAGCGTGCTGCCCGTGGGCGTGGTGGCCGAGTTGCGCGGCAACGCCAACCTGTCGACCGGCGGCACCGCCGAAGACGTGACCGACCTGCTGCCCGATACGACGCGCCTGTTGTGCGTGCGTGCGGCGAGCAAGATCGGCCTGGACGTGGCCGGCATCGACATCGTGTGCGAGGACATCGGCCAGCCGCTGGCGGCGCAGCGCGGCGCCGTCATCGAAGTCAATGCGGCGCCCGGCATCCGCATGCACCAGTATCCGAGCGCGGGCGAGGCGCGCGACGCCGGCGAGGCGATCGTCGATGGCCTGATGGGCGCTTCCGATGGCCGCATCCCGGTGATCGCGCTGACCGGCACCAATGGCAAGACCACCACCACCTTGCTGGTCGCGCATGCGGCGCGCATGGCGGGGCGCGTCACCGGCGTGACCACCACCGAGGGCGTTTTCATCGACGGCAAGCAGGTGGTGAAGGGCGACTGCACCGGTTACTGGTCGGCGCGCACGGTGCTGCACGCGCCGGAAGTGGAGATCGCGGTGCTGGAGACGGCGCGCGGCGGCATCCTCAAGCGCGGCCTGGCGTATGACCGCTGCGACGTGGCGGTGGTGTTGAACATCGCGGCCGACCACCTGGGCCTGGACGGCGTCGACACGGTCGAGGACCTGGCGCAGGTGAAGGCGGTGGTGGCGCAATCGGCGTCGAAGGCGGTGGTGCTCAACGCCGAGGACGCGCTGTGCGTGCAGATGGCGCGCCGCGTCAAGCCGGGCGCCGAAGTGCTGTTCTTCTCGATGGATGCCGAAAACCCGGTGCTGCTCAAGCACCTGGAAGACGGCGGCCGCGGCGCCTATCTGCAGGACGGCGCGGTGGTGATCGCGGACGGCCATATCCAGCAGGCGGTGATCAAGGTCGAAAGCATGCCGGTGGCCTTCGGCGGCCTGGCCCGCTTCAACATCGCCAATGCGCTGGCCGCTGCGGCGGCCCTGATGGCGTCCGACTTCAGCCACCTGCAGATCGCCGCCGGCCTGTCCACTTTCGTGTCGAACGGCCGCACCAACCCGCTGCGCACGAATATGTTCGACGTGCGCGGCGTGACGGTGATCGTCGACTACGCCCACAATCCAGCCGCCTACGCCGCCATGGCCGACATGGCGCGCGGCATGCTTCCGGGCCAACTGGTCGGCATCGTGACCGCCCCCGGCGACCGCCGCGACAGCGACCTGCGCGAGGTAGGCAAAGTATGCGGCGCCCGCTTCGACGAACTGGTGGTCTACGAATCGCAAAGCCGCGGCCGCGCGGTGGGCGAAGCGGTCGACCTGATCCTGGCCGGCGCCGAAGAAGCAGTCGGCCTGACGGACACCCTGCACCGCGAACTCGAGGTAGGCAACGCCATCCGCCTGGGCCTGAGCCTGTGCGAGCCGGGCGACGTCCTGGTCTTCGCCTGCGGCTCGTCGCTCCAGGTCTTCGTCGACGCCATCCGCGCCACCGACCCCGAAAGCGCCGACCTGATCGCCGCCCAAACCACCTGACTCGGTCGCCCTGGCCGTCCCTCAATGAGGGTCAGCGTAAAATTGTTGGGCAATTTCCCAAATTCGCCCAGCAATCAATGAGGGTCAGTGTCGAATTATTGGCCAATAGCTTTGCGGACAACTAGGGTCGGAGTCGCATTAACGGCTCATCCGTAAAAGTTGTCAAACAATTCGACTCTGACCCTTATTATTTTTTATCTCCCAGCGTACATTTTCGCGTTAAGCCGGCAGTTGGTTCGGAATGCACTGATCTCTCTCGACCTCTTTTCTGAGGAAGCGATACCCAACGGGAAAAATTCCGGCCCCGAATCAATGAGGGTCAGAGTCAAATTATTGAGCAATTGCTCAAATACGCCGGCGAATTAATTGGGGTCGGAGTCGAATTATTGGCCAATTGCTCCGCAGATAATTAGGGTCAGAGTCGATTTAACGGCTCATCAGCAAAAGTTGTCAAACAATTCGACACTGACCCTGATTGGAGGTGGGGAAAGAAAACGGCCCGGGAGGGCCGTTCGGTCAGATCGTGGCGGCGTCGATGCGGCGCGCGAGGTCGGGGCGGGTGGGGCGCAGGGCCTCGGTCAGTTCGGAGATCGAGGAGCCGCAGCCGAAGACCAGCACGTCGCCCGGACGGCACATCGACAGGCCCAGGCGGATCGCGCGGTGCACGTCCAGTTCCACCTGCAGTTGCTCGGCGTCGATCTTGCCGAGCTTGGCGCCGCGCGCCAGCAGGGTGGCGGTTTCGCCGGCGGGGCGGCCGCGGTTTTCGGATTCGTAGATCACCAGTTCGTCGAAGCCGGCGGCGCAGGTGCGGCCGATGTCGACCAGGTCGGCGTCGCGGCGGTCGCCAGGGGCGGCGACCACCCCGACCAGGCGGCCCGGGGTCATCGCGCGCGCCATCTCGGCCAGGGCGGCGTAGGCCGCGCAATTGTGGGCGTAGTCGACCACCACCGTCACGCCGTCCACGTCGAACAGGTTCGAACGCAGCGGATTGTGCTTGCTGTCCGAGACGAAGCCGCGCAGGCCGTCCGCGATCTCGTGGTTGGCGAAGCCGCAGGCGATCAAGGCCGCCGCCGCCGCCATCGCGTTGGCGATGTTGTAGCGCGCGCGGCCGCCCAGCGAAGAGGGCATCTCGCGCACGTCCATCAGCGCTTCGTGGCGCAGGCCGCTCGCGATCACGATCGTCGAATCCTGCAGGTAGACCCCGCGCCCGCCGTGCTCCACATGGCGCAGCAGCACCGGATCCTCGGCGTCCAGCGCGAAGTAGATGATCTCGACGCCGTCGGCCAGCTCGGCCGCCATCCGCACGCAATACGTGTCCTCGGCATTGAGCACCACCGCGCGCGAGGCGCGCTTGGCCACCACCGCCTTCACCCTCGCCAGGTCGTCGATGGTGTCGATCCCGTCCAGTCCCAGGTGGTCGGCCGAGACGTTCAGCACCACCGCCACGTCGCAGCGGTCGTACGCCAGGCCGCGCTTGAGGATGCCGCCGCGCGCCGTCTCCAGCACCGCGAAGTCGACGTCCGGCGCGCCCAGCACGCTGCGCGCCGAATGGTAGCCGGTGCAGTCGCCTTCATAGGCCAGCTGGCCGTTCAGGTAGACGCCGCTGGTGGTGGTCACGCCGGTGCGCAGGCCGGCCATGCGCACCGTGTGCTCGATCAAGAGGCTGGTGGTGGTCTTGCCGTTGGTGCCGGTCACCGCCACCACGGGAATGCGTCCATTGCAGCCGCCGAACAGCGCCTCGACGATGGCGTCGCCGGCGTCGCGCGGCGTGCCGCGGCTCGGGTACTGGTGCATGCGGATGCCCGGCGCCGCGTTGACCTCGATGATGCCGCCGCGCTGGGCGCGCAGCGGCAGTGCGATGTCTTCGCAGATGATGTCGATGCCCGCCACGTCCAGGCCGATGGTGCGCGCGGCGCGGATGCAGATGTCGCGCGTCTCTTCCGGCAGCAGGTCGGTCACGTCCTCGGCGGTGCCGCCGGTCGACAGGTTGGCGTTGCCGCGCAGGTCGGCGCTCACGCCATCGGCCAGCACCGTGTCGAGGTCATATCCCTGCCGGGCCAGCGTCTCGTCGGCGAGGGCGTCCAGTGGGATCCTGGTGAGGATGTTGGTGTGGCCATCGCCGCGCGCCGGGTTGCGGTTTTCAAGCTCGACCAGCTCGCGGATGGTCGACTTGCCGTCGCCCGTCACGTGCGGCGGACGGCGCCAGGAGGCGGCCGCGATCTTGCCGCCCGTGACCAGCACGCGGTAGTCGCGGCCGCGCAGGTATTCCTCGACGATCACGCGCCGGCCATGCTTGCGCGCGAACTCGAAGGCGCGCGCCACGGCGTCAGGGGAGACGCAGTCGACGGTCACGCCCTTGCCCTGGTTGGCGTCCAGCGGCTTGATCGCCACCGGCCGGCCGAGGCGGCGCGCGAGGCGCTGGGCCGCTTCCACCGTGGTGACGACGTCGCCTTCCGGAACCGGCACGCCGGCCCCGTCGAGCAGCGCCTTGGTCAGCTGCTTGTCGCTGGCGATGCCCACCGCGATCGAATTGGTGGCGCCGGTGATCGTTGCCTGCAGCCGCTTCTGGCGGCTGCCCCAGCCCAGCTGGAACAGGTTTGCCGAATCAAGCAGGCGCAGCGCCGGGATGCCGCGCCGCAGGGCGGCGTTGACGACGGCGCCGGTGCTGGTGCCGATCGCATGGTGTTCGGCGGTGTCGCGCAATTCGGCGACGGCGGCGTCCAGGTCGAAGGCCTGGTCGAGCGCCAGCGCCTCGAGCAGGGCGATCGCGGTGCGCAGCGCTTCCTCGGCCACCTGCTCGATCGCGTAGCCGCATACCACGCGGAGGCGCTCGGGCTGTCCCAGGACCGGCAGGGTGGCGCTGTGCTCACCCGGGGCGCCGGCCAGGCGCTGCAACTCCATGACCACCGGTTCGAGCGCGTCGACCAGCAGCGCGTCGTCGGCGAGGCGCACCGCGGCCTCGAGCGGCAACGCCGGCAGCAGTGCGAGCAGGCGCGCGGAAAAGCCGCGGCCCTTGGCGCCGCCGTTGTCCACCAGCGCCATCAGGCACGGACTGGCGGCGTACAGATTGGGCCCGCGCAGCAGGCGTTTTTCCTTGATTCTCATGACAGTGTCGTCCGTTTGGTGACGTTTTCCAGGAAGTCCAGCAGCTGGGGCGGCACCCGCTTGCCGGTCTGCTCCTGGCCATCGGGCAGTGCATATTTGCTGCCGGCCGGCAGCAGGTGCAGCCGCACGTCGATCAGCTCCGGCGTGGCGCGGTCCTTGATCTCGGCCACGTTGGTGCTCATCGAGCGGCCGTCGACCACGGTCACCGCGCCTTCGCCCACCACCTCGATGCCGACCCCGCGCTCGATGATCAGGGCCGTGTCTTCGTCGATGCCGATCCCCTGCAGATACGGGTTCTGGGCCACCACCGACAACAGGCGCGACAGGCGCTGGCGTTCCGAGAAGTGCTGGTCGACCACCACGCGGTGCAGGAATCCGAGACCCGCGCCCAGGCTCACCGAGCCCTTCTCGGGCAGCAGGTCGGTGCGGCCTTGCGCCAGCATATGCCCCGACATGGCCGAGGCCCCGGCGCTGGTGCCGCCGATGGTGGCGCCGCGTACCTTGAGGGCGTTGTGCATCTCGGCGTCCATGGCGGTGCCGCCGATCAGGGCCAGCAGGCGTTTCTGGTCGCCGCCGGTCATGAAGATGCCGTCGGCCTCGCCCACCTTGCGCACGAAGTCTTCGCTGTTGGCGTCTTCGCGGCTGGTGATCTCGAGGTGGGCGCGTTCCTTCACGCCCAGTGTGCCGAACACGCCGTCGTAGATGTGCCACATCTCGTCGGCGATCTGGCTGGCCGCCGTGATCACCACGATGCGCGCGCTGGCGCCGCCCGACAGTTCGACGAAGCGCGACAGGATTTCCATGTCGTGCTTGCGGTCTTCGCCGCCGCCGATGATGACCAGGTGACCGTTCTTCTGTTTCGCTTGTTCGCTCATCGTTGCACCATTTTCGAATAAGGCATGTCGCTGTTGCTGCAGGCGCCGGCGTCGTGACGGCTGACTGCGATCAGCCCGACTTCGATCTCCGGCGCGAACAGGTCGATTCCGCGTTGCAGCGCCCGGTCGAGCGGCATGCCGTCTGCGATCCAGCCATAGACCGTGCGCGCCAGCAGGTGGCGCACGATGTGTTCGCCGATGCCGGTCGCCGCCACCGCGCCTTCCGGCCCGGCATAGAAGCCGCTGCCGATGATCGGGGTGTCGCCGACGCGCCCGAGCAGCGACGGCGCCGAGCCGCCGGTGGAGCAGGCCACCGCGAAGTGGCCGTCGGCGCCGCGCACCACGGCGCCGACCGTGTCGCAGGCGACGCCGTCGGGCAGCTGCAGCGGGGTGTTGTAGTTCCAGAAGCGCTCGAACAGCGCGTTGTTCACGCCCGGCATGACCGGCACCGAGCCGGCCAGCTGCGTCATGATCTTGCGGTGCGCGGCGCGCTGGCGTTCCGACGTCGGCAGGCTCTCGGGCATGCCGATCGCGCGCGCGAAGCGCGTGGCGCCGTCGCCGGCCAGCAGCCAGTGTGGCGTGTCGGCCACCGCGCGCGCCAGCTGCACCGGGTTCTTCACCGATTGCACGCAGGCGATCGCGCCAAGGCGGCCGCGGGTATCCATGATCGAGGCATCCATTTCGACGGTGGCGCCGTCGAGGCACAGCACCGAACCGCTGCCGGCGTTGAAGCGGCCATCGTCTTCGAGGGCGCTGACCGCGGCGATGGCGGCGTCCAGCGCCTCGCCGTTGACTTCCAGCTGCGCCAATGCGCGGCGCGCGGCGAGAACGCAGCCATCTTCGTTCTCGCGCGACGCGCCGGCGCCACCGTGTACCACGACGGCGCCAGCTTGTTGAGGCTTGCTCATCTCGTCCAATCCTTTTGCATTATTGTTATCTTGACCGGTCGCGCAACTCCGTGTGCGACCAGCAGACATTATGCAAAAGCAACCGTCTGAACCATATCGGTAGCGCCGCCGTGTGTATGTAAGAGGCCGCTTACAGGGCAATCCAAATCTGGTAACATACCGCCCCTTCGATATAAAGGTTCCTATGGCGCACGCTTGCGGCGTTGACTTCGGCACGTCCAACTCCACTGTCGGCTGGCTCCGGCCAGGCACGACCCACTCCGCCCCCACGGCGCTCCTGACGCTCGAGGATGGCAAGCCCACCTTGCCGTCGGTGGTGTTCTTCAATGCCGACGACGAGCGGGTCAGCTATGGTCGCGCGGCGCTGGCCGAATACCTCGAGGGTTACGAGGGCCGCCTCATGCGCTCGCTCAAGAGCCTGCTCGGCACCAGCCTGATCGACGGCCAGACCGAGGTCGCCGGCCGCGCGCTGCCGTTCCGCGCGCTGCTGTCGCAATTCATCGGTGAGGTGAAGCGCCGCGCCGAAAGCCAGGCCGGCGTGCCGTTCGAGCGCGCGGTGTTCGGCCGTCCGGTCTTCTTCATCGACGACGACCCGCAGGCCGACCAGCTGGCCGAGGACACGCTGCGCGAGGTGGCGCAGGCGGTCGGCTTCAAGGAGGTCGGTTTCCAGTACGAGCCGATCGCCGCCGCCTTCGACTACGAGGCGCGGATCGACCGCGAGGAACTGGTCCTGATCGCCGACATCGGCGGCGGCACCTCGGACTTTTCGCTGCTGCGCCTCGGCCCGCAGCGCGCCGCGCGCAGCGACCGGCGCGACGACATCCTGGCCAATGGCGGCGTGCACATCGGCGGCACCGATTTCGACAAGTACCTGAGCCTGGCCAGCGTGATGCCGCTGCTCGGTTACGGCAGCAGCCTGCGCTCGGGCGCGGCGATCCCGTCCAGCTATTACTTCAACCTGGCGACCTGGCACACGATCAACCAGGCCTACACGCGCAAGAGCGTGACGCAGCTGGCCGACCTGGCGCGCGATGCGGCCGAGCCAGGCAAGATCGCGCGCCTGCAGAACCTGATCGACGAGCGCGCCGGCCACTGGCTGGCGATCCAGGTGGAGGGCGCCAAGATCGCGCTGTCCGACGCCGACATGGTGCGCCTGCAGCTCGACCGCCTGGCGCCGCCCGAGACGCTCGACGTCGCCCGCGCGCAGTTCGAGGCGGCCATCGCCGGCCTGGTCGACCAGGTGGCGACCACGGTGAGCAAACTGTTCGCGGATGCCGGGGTGAAGCCGGAGGACGTGGATACGGTATTCTTCACGGGCGGTTCGAGCGGCGTCGGCCTGCTGCGCGAGCGCATCGGCGCCATGGTGCCGGGCGCGCGCCGCGTGGAGGGCGACCTGTTCGGCAGCATCGGCACCGGCCTGGCGCTGGACGCGCTGCGCCGGTTCGGCTGAAGGTCCGGCCCGACCGCGCACATACAATAGAGGATGGAACGATGAGTGTTTATGATCGACCGCTGGTGATGCTCGACTTCGAGACCACCGGCCTGTCGCCCGAGATGGGCGACCGCATCACCGAAGTGGCGGCGCTGCGCATCGTGGGCGGCGAAGTGACGGAGCGCTACGTCTCGCTGGTGAACTGCGGCGTGCGGATCCCATCCTTCATCACCCAGCTGACCGGGATCACGCAAGCGATGGTCGACGGCGCGCCGCCGGCTCACGAGGTGGTGCCGGAACTGCTCGACTTCATCGGCGGCGACGTGCTGTCGGCCCACAATGCCAGCTTCGACGAGAAGTTCCTCAAGGCCGAAGGCGCGCGCTTCGGCCGCGCCACGTCGCACGCCGGCCTGGTGTGCTCGCTGAAGCTGTCGCGCCGCCTGTTCCCGGGCCTGACCAGCTACAAGCTGGGCCTGCTCTCGCGCCAGCTCGGCATCGAGTTCCGCGGCACCGCCCACCGGGCCGAGGCCGACGCCCAGGTGGCCGCCGACGTGCTGCTGCACGCCGCGCGCCACCTCGGCCGCACCTGCGGCATCGAGCAGGTTGAGCCGGCGCTGCTGGTCTCGATCAACAAGGTCGCGGCCGCCAAGATTCCCGCCTTCCTCGACAAGTACGCGGCCACCGTGCGCGAGCGCCGGGCTGCCGCGGCCGCCGTCGCTGCCTGAGCCTTCTGACCCAACCGTGGCGGCGCGCGCGCCGCTGACCGTCCGATTGTGCGGTCGCAAATCCCGAATCCCTCGCTCTCCTTAAAATTTTAACAACGGGATTGAGAACGCCGAGAGGACTTCGATGAGCGAGGATGCCGCCCGACAGGGCACCGCCACCTACGAGTGGTTCCACCGCGCCGCCAGCGGCGGCAATCCCTACGCTCAGTTCAACCTGGCCCAGCTGTACCTGCGTGGCGACGGCGTCGCGCGCGACGAGGCCAAAGCGGCCGCCTGGCTGGCGCGCGCCGCCCAGCAGGGGCTGGCCTATGCCCAGAACCACCTGGGCGCCATGTACTACAACGGGCGCGGCGTGTGCCGCGATCACACGCGGGCGGCGCACTGGTTCCAGCGCGCCGCGGAGCAGGGCGACCGCTCGGCCCAGCACAATCTGGGTCTCCTGTACCGCAAGGGCCGCGGCGTGCCGCGCTCGCACAAGGCGGCGATCGGCTGGTTCTACCGGGCCGCCGAACAAGGCATGGCGCGCGCCCAGACCCAGCTCGCCCAGGGGTATCTGCACGGCCTCGGCGTCAACGTCAGCCACCCGCTGGCGATGGCATGGTTCCGCAAGGCCGCGATGCAGGGGCACGTGCCGGCGCAGGTGCAACTGGCGCAAATGTATGCGCGCGGGCAGGGCGTGGCGCCCAGTCCGGCCCAGGCCCTGTACTGGTTCCGCCACGCGGCCGGGGCGGGCGACCCCACCGCCCAGCGCCAGCTCGGCGTGGCCTATGCCGAAGGCCGCGGCGCCGGCCCCGATCCGGCCCTGGCCATCCAGTGGCTCGAACGCGCGGCGGCCGGCGGCGAACGCGAGGCGCTGTACGTGCTGGGCGGGCTACTCTCGGGCGGCGGCATGCCGCGCGACAGCGCACGCGCGCTGCGCTGCTACATGCAGGCGGCGGCCCGGGGCCACGTGCAGGCCCAGTACCGGGTGGCGCGCATGCTGGCTGGCGGTCGCGGCGTGCAGCGCGATCCGGCGCGCGCGCTCGAGTTCTACCTGCAGGCCGCCGAGGGCGGCGCCGCCAATGCCCAGTTCGCGCTGGGCCTGCTGTACGCCAAGGGCCAGGGCGTGCCGCGCGATCTGGCCCTGGCCGCGGCCTGGTACCGGCGCGCCGCCCAGCAGGGCGACGCCAGCGCCCAGAACAACCTGGGCGCCATGTATGCCTGCGGCGAAGGCGTGCCGCGCGACGACAACCTGGCCGCCCACTGGTACCGCCTCGCGGCGCGCCAGGACCACCCGCCGGCCCAGCACAACCTGGGCGGGCTGTACGCCGCCGGGCGCGGCGTCGCGAAGAATCCGGTGCGGGCCTGCATGTGGGCCTGGCTGGCGCGCCAGGGCCGCGGCCTCGACAAGGCGGCGCCGGCCGACGTCGCGCTGGCCGCCAGCACGGCGGCCAACGACTTTACCGCCTTGCTGAGCCCGGCCGAGCGGAGCCGGGCGCGGACCCTGGTCGAGCGCTGGCTGGCGTCGAAGACGAGTCCACGCCGGCTGCTCGGGCGCACCGGCGCATGAGCGCGTTCTCACCGCGCTGCGTGTTCCGCTGGGGTTTAGCGAGGTTTTCCTTATGCTCGTCGCAACCTGGCATGCGCGTGGCATGCATCGTCAATACGCGTCCGGCCGCGAGCGGCGCCCCTGGCAGCTACGCCATACTCAAGCATGTCATTTCGCGCTATGATGCCCTGCGGCCACAAGCCCACACCATCATTCAACAGCCCGAGAAGAATATGCACATGAGACTCGCCACGCTCGCCGCCGTCCTGGCCGCTGCTTTCGCCGCGCCAGCGATGGGGCAGAGCTGCTCGCCTGCCGGCCCTTCGCTGACCTATCCCGTGTCGAAGAAGGTCGACCAGACCGACAACTACCACGGCACCGTGGTGGCCGACCCCTACCGCTGGCTCGAGGACGCGAACAGCGCTGACACCAAATCCTGGGTCGACGCCCAGAACAAGGTCACCCAGGCCTACCTGGCACAGATCCCGCAGCGCGAGGCGATCCGCCAGCGCCTGACCCAGCTCTGGAACTACGAGCGCTACAGCGTGCCGGGCAAGGAAGGCGGCCGCTACTTCTACACGCGCAACGATGGCTTGCAGAACCAGGCCGTGCTGTACACCCTGAAGAACCTGTACGACCAGCCGCGCATGCTGCTCGACCCGAACACCCTGGCGCTTGATGGCACCGTCGCCCTGGCCGGCGCCGAGGTCAGCCCCGACGGCAAGCTGCTGGCCTACAGCATCGCCGCGTCCGGCTCCGACTGGAACGAGATCAAGGTGCGCGACATCGACACCGGCAAGGACCTGCCTGACCACATCAAGTGGGTCAAGTTCTCGAGCACCGCCTGGACCAAGGATGGCAAGGGCTTCTTCTACAGCCGCTACGACGAGCCGAAAGAAGCGACCAAGCTGGCCGACGTCAACTACTTCCAGAAGCTGTACTTCCACCGCATCGGCACGCCGCAAAGCGCCGACACCCTGGTGTACGACCGCGCCGACCAGAAGGAATGGGGCTTCGGCGGCCAGACCACCGACGATGGCCGTTACCTGATCATCACCACCACCAAGGGCACCGCGCCGAAGAACCGCGTTTCGTACAAGGACCTGTCCAAGCCCGATGCCAAGGTGGTCGACCTGATCGACAACTTCGACGCCGGCTACGACTTCATCGACAATGTCGGCACCGTGTTCTACTTCAGCACCGACCGCAACGCGCCCAAGAAGCGCATCGTCGCGATCGACGTCAGCAAGCCGCTTGAAGCCAACTGGAAAGAGATCGCCGCCGAAACCGCCGACACCCTGGCCGGCGCCGACATCATCAACAACCAGCTCGTGCTCGAGTACCTGAAGGATGCCAAGAGCGTGGTGCGCGTGGTGTCGCTCGAAGGCAAGCCGGTGCGCGAGATCGCGCTGCCGGGCATCGGCACCGTCGGTGGCCTCACGGGCAAGCGCCAGGACGCCGAGACCTTCTATTCGTTCACCGGCTTCACCAATCCGACCACGATCTACCGCCTGAACCTCAAGACCGGCGAGAGCACCGTGTTCCGCCAGCCGAAGGTCGCCTTCAACCCGGCCGACTACGAGACCCGCCAGCAGTTCTACACGAGCCGCGACGGCACCAAGGTGCCGATGTTCATCGTGTCCAAGAAGGGCCTCAAGCTGGACGGTTCGAACCCGACCTATCTGTACGGCTACGGCGGCTTCAATATCGCGCTGACCCCGAGCTTCTCGCCGGCCAACCTGGCCTGGATGGAAATGGGCGGCGTCTACGTGGTGGCCAACCTGCGCGGCGGCGGAGAATATGGCGAAGCCTGGCACCAGGCCGGCACCAAGCTGCAAAAGCAGAACGTGTTCGACGACTTCATCGGCGCGGCCGAGTGGCTGGTGCAGAACAAGGTCACCTCGCCGAAGAAACTGGCGATCGGCGGCGGCAGCAACGGCGGCCTGCTGGTCGGCGCGGCCACCACCCAGCGTCCGGACCTGTTCGCGGCGGCGATTCCGAGCGTGGGCGTGATGGACATGCTGCGCTTCCACAAGTTCACCATCGGCTGGGCATGGACTTCGGACTACGGCTCGTCGGAAAATCCTGACGAGTTCAAGGCCCTGGTCAAGTATTCGCCGCTGCACAACCTGAAGGCGGGCACCTGCTATCCGGCGACCATGGTCACCACCGCCGACCACGACGACCGCGTGGTGCCGGCGCACAGCTTCAAGTACGCCGCCGCGGCCCAGGCTGCCCAGGCCGGCTCGGCACCGATCCTGATCCGCATCGACACCAAGGCGGGCCATGGCGCCGGCAAGCCGACCGGCAAGCAGATCGAGGAAGTCGCCGATCGCTGGGGCTTCCTGTCGCGTGAGCTGCACATGCAGGATGCTGCCAAGACGGTTGGCGGCTCGCACTAGGTAGTAACGATCACCCGGCGCTGCGCCGGGTGAACGAGACAACGGCCGCCAGGGCAACCCGGCGGCCGCTGTTTTTCATGCCTGTTTTTCATGCCAGATTTGCAGGCCTACCGGTGGACCACCACCAATACGGCCTTCGCCTCGGTCTTGCCGGTATTGCGAATCACATCAAGTACTCGCCGCTGCACAATCTGAAAGCGGGCACCTGCTATCCAGCTACCATGGTCACCACGGCCGATCACGACGATCGCGTGGTGCCGGCGCACAGTTTCAAGTACGCCGCCGCGGCCCAGGCTGCCCAAGCCGGTTCGGCGCCGATCCTGATCCGCATCGACACCAAGGCGGGCCATGGCGCCGGCAAGCCGACCGGCAAGCAGATCGAGGAAGTCGCCGATCGCTGGGGCTTCCTGTCGCGTGAGCGGCATATGGTCAGCCCGTCTAGCGCTATAAGCAGCACATACTGAGTTAGAAGTCATCATCCGCACCCAATCTTGGGATGGGTGATGAGCTAATCATAGCCAGGAATATCCGCAGTCACTTATGTGGCGGCCATGCAAGTACTTGAGCCCACATCAAGACTGCGCGTAGTACTTAGTATTATGAGAAATTGCTATGAGACCTAATAGTGAAATTTTAATGCGTAGTCTATGCTTCTGGCTTGCTTCCACGTTTTTCTAAAACTGCGTGGTCGCCTAGTTGAAAAAGTACGCCAATAATTTCAACTGTTGAGGCGATAGCATACCAGAATGCAAACCAACCGCCGATGATCAGCCAAGGGGTCTTTGGAAGCGCCTGTTGCAGAACGCCGATCGCTAAGGCAAATACCATAACCATTAACGGATAGCCTAAATCTGCGTTTAATACCAAAACAGAACCGCGTTTTCTAGTTCCATTCTCAATAGATTTGCTCAGTATTTCATCTAAATCGCGGACTAAGCGTTCAGGTATCGCAAACACTAATGCGTATACGCCGATGCCAAAGCCAAGCACGCTTGGGAAAATGCTTACAGTTAAAGCGCCCGGTGATGATGAAAAATTGCTCAGCTCAACTGAGAATGGGTGTATATCGCATATAGCAGCCTGAACCCAAGGGTGTAAAGTCACGCTGGTTAAAGCCGATGCAGCAACGAATGGTCGCCAAAAAGCTTTAACGTAGGCTGGAACGCCTGCGAACTGCTTGCTTGCTTGAAAATCACCTCGGTACGCGTAAGTGTTTAGTATGGAGACTATTGTTCCTAAAATCGGGATTTTTCTAAAGAGGCCGTACAGTATTGTCCGTTTCTGTGGGCTATTCATGCTTCCTCTTCATCGTCAAGATCGTCATGAATATCGCTAAGCTTCCCGCGTATTCTGTCATAAAACTCCATAGCATCACCTGTTGCCGCTTGTGTTCGATTCACTTGAAAAGTCACCGGCATATCGCGAGTATCATATACTTGTTGTCGCTCTACAATTCTATTCCCGACTTGCTGTGGTGCGAAATATGTGATCCGCGCTCCTCCTAAGCCAGTTGCTGCTGCTACGACCATTGCCTTTACGAAATGCGGGAGGCGGTTCATCCGTCCACCTTTACCAGCAGATGCATGAACAGTAAGAGACTTCGTTCGAGTATCTTTCAGTTCTTGCAGCAACTCCTCGGTGTCGTGCCCATTTCTAAAAGTCAAGTCGAGATCAATTACTGAGTATGCAGTTGCCGAGCTGAAGACCTTATTTAATCCAGATTTCTTCGACAAGCCATGGATAGTTAATTCGTAGCCTGGAAAGTCTTGCTCTGCTATTGGCGATAACATATTTGCCAACGCATCAGCAAAGGCCTTTGAGGGCGGGAGCCAAGCAGGAGCCTCAATCGCGAGGAGGTGATTTTGCGCGTCAAAGACGAAAGCGATTCGCTCTTCAGATGTTACACCAGTTCGTGGCCCGGCAGTGAAAAGCGATCTCTTGGTTCCCAGTTCCTTGACCTGCTCAACCTTTCGATATCGGACAAACTCGCCATAAACGAAACCCCGCGGGAATGTGAAATCTGAAACCGGACCAATAAAAATATCTTCACTCTGCCTAAAATGGTATCGACCTTCTTTACGTTCCTTTATTATCCTTTTGTTATGGGATTGAAACTTTGAAAATAACGTCTTGTAACCTCTAATGCCTACCTCTTGGGTAGTCTCCTCTAAGGGAAGCAGCTGAACATTATAGACACGAAATTTTGCCATGAACTTTTGCCCTCTGATCTGTAGTAACGCTGTTTTAAAATTACAGCTTACCTGAACAAAGTTTTTTCAACCAGGAAAATTGCGTGCCAAATTGAAGCGGTTGCGTAAATGCAAAAACGGGCATATGCAATGATCATAGATTCTCAAATTGTATCAGTACGTTTTTGCGAATCTAATTAGCAAGAGCTGCTCACATCCCGATTTCCCTAATGGGATGGATCAAACATCGTCGTAAGGGGCGGGCTAAACCTGACTTCAGATTTATAGCTCTTCATTTTGGCGCAAAGACGCGATCGAGTTTGACAACGTATAGTTAGCGGTGCACAACGACGAGAACTGCCTTCGCCTCGGTCTTGCCCGTATTGCGGATCACATGGTTCTGATCGGCCGGATACCGCGCCGTCGCCCCATGCCGCACCTTGCGCTTTTCGTTCCCCACTTCCAGCTCGACCGTGCCGGTGATCACCGTCAGGTGCTCGCCAGTGCCCGGATCGTGCGCCTGCGAGGCCAGCTCTCCGCCCGGCGCCAGGGTCAGCTCATACCATTCATACTTGCCCGCCAGGTCCATTGGCCCCAGGATGCGCAGCGAATAGCCGGCATGCGCGCCGGGCAGGGTGGGGATCTCGTGGGCGTCGACCACGCGGATCAGGTCGCTCGTCCTCACCTCGGACGACAGCAGTTCGCCGATCTGCACGCCCAGCGCATTGGCCAGGCGCCAGGTGATGGCGATGGTCGGATTCGCCTTCTCGCGCTCGATCTGCGACAGCATCGACTTCGACACGCCAGCGATACGCGACAGGTCCTCGAGCGTCAGGCCACGCGCCAGCCGCAGGCGTTGTAGTGTGGCGCCAACTTCTGGCGGGGCATTGTTTGTTAGAGTGGTACTCATTTTCCGTTGGCTGCCTGTCTGGGTATTGCCTAATGCAAATTGCTAATAAGTATATGGGAAGCCGCTTGCCAAGTTCATTGGCTGGGCGTAAGATTCAATATATCGAATTTCTGTTCGAGATAGCGAACTAGTTTTCTACATCGAACGAACCAACGGTACAACATCCGCCGACCGCCGGTCAAGCCGCCGGTCTTGCCACGAGTTCAGCCACATTAAACAGGGAACAGGGGAACACCATGAGCGATCAAGCTTTCTACAGCAGCCTGCAGCAAAAACTCGCGACCTTGGAGGACGAGGGCCTGTTCAAGCCCGAGCGCGTGCTGGCCTCGCGCCAGGGCGCCGAGGTGGTGGCGCAGGATGGTCGTACCCTGATCAATATGTGCGCCAATAACTACCTGGGCCTGTCGGGCGACGTCGAGACCCAGGAAGCCGCCGCCGCCGCCCTCGAGAAGTACGGTTATGGCCTGTCGTCGGTGCGCTTCATCTGCGGCACCCAGACCGTGCACAAGGAGCTGGAGCAGGCACTCTCGAACTTCCTGGGCACCGAAGACACCATCCTGTACGCGGCCGCCTTCGACGCCAATGGCGGCGTGTTCGAGCCGCTGTTCGACGAGAACGACGCCATCATCTCGGACGCCCTCAACCACGCTTCGATCATCGACGGCGTACGCCTGTGCAAGGCCGCGCGCTACCGCTATGCCAACAACGACATGGCCGACCTCGAGAAGCAGCTGATCGCCGCCCTTGACGCCGGCAAGCGCCACAAGATCATCGTCACCGACGGTGTGTTCTCGATGGACGGCACCATCGCCCAGCTGGACAAGATCGTCGCGCTGGCCGAGAAGTACGGCGCCCTGACCATGATCGACGAATCGCACGCTTCCGGCTTCATGGGCGCGACTGGCCGTGGCACGCACGAGCATTGCGGCGTGATCGGCAAGATCGACATCATCACCGGCACCCTGGGAAAGGCCCTGGGCGGCGCGATGGGCGGTTTCACGTCGGGGAAAAAAGAAGTCATCGAAACCCTGCGCCAGAAGTCGCGTCCCTACCTGTTCTCGAACACGCTGGCGCCGATGATCGCCGGCGCCTCGCTGGCGGTGCTGGAGCGCATCTCCAAGTCGACCGAGCTGCGCGACCGCCTGCACGAGAACACCGCCTACTTCCGCCAGGAGATCGAGCGCATCGGCTTCACCATCAAGCCGGGCACCCACCCGGTGGTGCCGGTGATGCTGTTCGAGGCGCCGGTCGCGCAGAAATTCGCGGCGCGCATGTTCGAACTGGGCGTGCTGCTGTCGGGCTTCTTCTATCCGGTGGTGCCGATGGGGCAGGCGCGCGTGCGCGTGCAGTTGTCCGCGGCCCATACCCGCGAGCAGCTCGACACCGTGCTGAAGGCCTTCGAGCAAGCCGGCAAAGAGCTGGGCATCATCAAGAATTAAACTACATAGAAGCAAGGAAGACAGCATGGAACGCATCCTCATCATCGGCGCCAACGGCCAGATCGGCAGTGAACTGGTCAGCGCGCTGGCCGACAAGCACGGCGCACAGAACGTGATCGCCTCGGACATCGGCGACAAGAACCTGTACGGCGCCGCGCGCTATACCGTGCTCAATGTGCTGGACAAGGACAGCCTGGCGCGCCTGGTCGCGGATGAGGGCATCACCCAGGTCTACCAGCTGGCGGCCATGCTGTCGGCCACCGGCGAGAAGGCGCCGCTGAAGGCATGGTCGCTGAACATGGACGGCCTGCTGAACATCCTCGAGATCGCGCGCGAACGTGGCGAAGCGGGCAAGCCGCTGAAGGTGTTCTGGCCGTCGTCGATCGCCGCCTTCGGCCCGACCACCCCGAGCGAGAACACGCCGCAGTTCACGATCATGGATCCGACCACGATCTACGGCATCAGCAAGCTGGCCGGCGAGCGCCTGTGCGAGTACTATCACAGCAAGTATGGCGTCGACGTGCGCAGCATCCGCTACCCGGGCATCATCAGCTACAAGTCGCCTCCGGGCGGCGGCACCACGGACTATGCGATCGCGATCTTCCACGCGGCCCTGCGCGGCGAGACCTACGAGTGCTTCCTGGGGCCGGAAACGACCCTGCCGATGATCTACATGCCGGATGCGATCCGCGCCACCATCGAGCTGATGGAAGCCCCGGCCGAGCAGGTCGCGATCCGTTCGTCGTACAACGTGGCGGGCGTGTCGTTCAACCCGCGCGAACTGGCCGCCGCGATCACGAAGGCGCTGCCGGCTTTCCGTATCGACTACAGGCCGGACAGCCGCCAGCAGATCGCCGACTCGTGGCCGAAGAGCCTCGACGACAGCCGCGCCACCGCCGACTGGGGCTGGAAATCGCGCATTGGCGTCGACGAGATGGTCGATTCGATGCTGAAGAATATCGACGTGGGCCTGGGCGTGGCGGCGTAAGCCGCGCCTTGCCAGGACACGCATCCAACGGCCTGCCGCCTCGACGCGCCAGGCCGCAATCATTATAAGAACCGAAAAGTGAGACAAGCATGGACATGAGTGTTTTCGACCTGTTCAAGATCGGCATCGGCCCCTCGAGCTCCCACACCGTGGGCCCGATGGTGGCGGCGCGCCGCTTCCTGCTCGAGAGCGGGATGCTGGAACAGGCGGTCGGCGTCGAAGCCCACCTGTACGGCTCGCTGGCGCTGACCGGCGTCGGCCACGCGACCGACAAGGCCGTGATCCTCGGCCTGATGGGCGAGACCCCGCAGGACGTCGACCCGGGCGCGGTCGAGGACAAGCTGGCGGAAGCGGAATTCGACGGCGTGCTGCACCTGCTGGGCATCAAGCCGGTGCCGTTCAGTGCCAAGACCAACCTGGTCTGGCACAAGGCCTCGACCCTGCCGGAGCACCCGAACGGCATGCGCTTCGTGCTCCATCTGCAGGACGGCAGCATCATCGAGCGCATTTATTATTCGGTCGGCGGCGGCTTCATCACCGCGGCCGGCGAGAGCCAGGCGCGCGCGGCCGAGACGCCGACGGCGCCGGTCCCATACCCGTTCGACACGATGGCCCAGCTGCTCGAGCATGGCCGCCGCCATGGCCTGAGCATCCCGCACATGCTGCGCGCCAACGAGCGCACGCGCATGAACGACGAAGAACTGGATGCGGGCCTGGACAATATCTGGCGCGTGATGCGCGAGTGCATCTGCCACGGCCTGGTGACCGAGGGCCGCCTGCCGGGCGGCCTGGACGTGCGCCGCCGCGCGGCCGGCCTGTGGAAGCAGGCGCAGCAAGCGCAACAGCAACCGCTGAACGCCTTGCCGCATGACGCGGTGCAGCAGGTGAGCCTGTACGCCATGGCGGTCAACGAAGAAAACGCGGCCGGCGGCCGGGTCGTCACCGCGCCGACCAACGGCGCCGCCGGCATCATTCCCGCGGTGCTGCGCTACTACGCGGAGGACTGCCGGCCGATCGATCCAGTGCGGGGCGTGCGCGATTTCCTGCTGGCGTCGAGCGCGATCGGCATGCTGTGCAAGAAGAACGCCTCGATCTCGGGCGCCGAAGTCGGCTGCCAGGGCGAGGTGGGCGTGGCCTGCGCGATGGCGGCGGCCGGCCTGGTGGCGGCGCTGGGCGGCAGCAACGAACAGATCGAGAACGCGGCCGAGATCGGCATCGAGCACCACCTGGGCATGACCTGCGATCCGATCGGCGGCCTGGTGCAGATTCCATGCATCGAGCGCAACGGCATGGGCGCGATCAAGGCGATCACGGCAGCCTCGCTGGCGCTGAAGGGCGACGGCACCCATTTCGTGAGCCTGGACAGCGCGATCGAAACCATGCGCCAGACCGGGGCCGACATGCAGGTCAAGTACAAGGAGACCTCGCTGGGCGGGCTGGCGATCCACGTGGTGACGGTCAACCACGCGGCCTGCTGAAGCGCGGCCCGGAAATTCTGCGGGCGGCCCGACAGGCGGCCGCCCAATTTTATTCACCTAAACAACTTTTTTGCAGCACAGCATACATTTCCGCCCGCTCCCACTATAATAAAGTTTCAATGTGAGCCAACCGGATCTTCAAACTGTATGCATTATGTGTCCACCCGCGCGACGAGCGCGTCCGCAGCACGCAATCCCCAGCAATTCTCCGACATCCTGTTAGGTGGCCTGGCCCCGGACGGCGGCCTCTACCTGCCGGCCGAATACCCGCAGGTGACTGGCGCCGAACTCGATGCCTGGCGCAAGCTCTCGTACGCCGAACTGGCCTATGAAATCCTGCGCAAGTTTGCCACCGACATCCCTGACGCCGACCTGAAGGCCCTGACCGCGCGCACCTACACGCCGGAGGTCTACCGCAACGCCCGCGCCGACGAATCGAGCGCGGACATCACTCCGCTGCGCGTGCTGGAAGACGGCGCGCAGGGCAAGCTGGTGCTGCAGGCGCTGTCGAACGGCCCGACCCTGGCCTTCAAGGACATGGCCATGCAGTTGCTGGGCAATCTGTTCGAGTACGCGCTGGCCAGGAACAACGACGAACTGAACATCTTCGGCGCCACCTCGGGCGACACCGGCAGCGCCGCCGAGTACGCGATGCGCGGCAAGCGCGGCGTGCGCGTGTTCATGCTGTCGCCGCACAAGAAGATGAGCGCGTTCCAGACCGCCCAGATGTTCAGCCTGCAGGACCCGAACATCTTCAATATCGCGGTGGAAGGCGTGTTCGACGATTGCCAGGACCTGGTCAAGGCGGTCTCGAACGACCTCGAATTCAAGGCGCGCCAGAAGATCGGCACCGTCAATTCGATCAACTGGGCGCGTGTCGTGGCCCAGGTCGTGTACTACTTCCGCGGCTACCTGGCGGCCACCACCGCTAACTCCCAGAAAGTATCGTTCACGGTCCCGTCGGGGAACTTCGGCAATATCTGCGCCGGCCACATCGCCCGCATGATGGGCCTGCCGATCGACAAGCTGGTGGCCGCCACCAACGAGAACGACGTGCTGGACGAATTCTTCCGCACCGGCGTCTACCGCGTGAGGAAGCCTGCCGAGACCTTCCACACCAGCAGCCCGTCGATGGACATCTCCAAGGCCTCGAACTTCGAGCGCTTCGTGTACGAGCTGGTGGGCCGCGACGCCGAGCGCACGCATGCGCTGTTCCGCAAGGTCGACACCCATGGCGGTTTCGACCTGTCCGGCGCGCCGGGCAGCGATGGCGACGAATTCAAGGATGTGGCGAAGTTCGGCTTCCTGTCCGGCCGCTCGACCCATGCCGACCGCCTGGCCACGATCCGCGACGTCGCCGACGACTACGGCATCACGATCGACACCCACACCGCCGACGGCATCAAGGTCGCGCGCGAACACCTGCAGCCGGGCGTGCCGATGATCGTGCTCGAGACCGCGCTGGCGGCCAAGTTCAACGAAACCATCCTCGAGGCGCTGGGCCAGGACGCCGAGCGTCCCGCCGGCTTCGAGGACATCGAGTCGCTGCCGCAGCGTTTCGTGGTCATGCCGGCCGACGTCGTCCGCATGAAGGCCTACATCGCCGAGCACACGGGGCTGTGATGAACGCACCGGTACAGAAAGCCCCCATGCTGTCGGTGCGCGAAGCGCTCGACTTCCTGCTCGAGGCCGCGCGGCCGGTGGAGCAGGTCGAGACCGTCGCGACCCTCGAGGCCAACGGCCGCGTGCTGGCCGCGGACCAGCTGGCGACGATCGACGTGCCGTCGGCCGACAATACGCAGATGGACGGCTATGCCGTGCGCGCGGCGGATTGCGCGAGCGGCAGCGCGACCCTCAAGGTGAGCCAGCGCATCCCGGCCGGCAGCGTCGGCCATGAACTGGAGCCCGGCACCGCGGCGCGCATCTTCACCGGCGCCCTGATCCCGCCGGGCGCCGATGCGGTCGTGATGCAGGAGCAGGCCGAGGCGGTCGGCGACAGCGTCACCATCCACCATGCGCCGCGCGCCGGCGAGTGGATCCGCCGCAAGGGCGAGGACATCAGCGCCGGCGCCGTGATCCTGCCGGCGGGGAGCCGCCTGCGCAGCCAGGCGCTGGGGCTGGCGGCGTCAAGCGGCCTGGCCAGCCTGCCGGTGCGGCGGCGCCTGCGCGTGGCCGTGTTCTTCACCGGCGACGAGCTGACCATGCCGGGCGACGTGCCGCCCGAGGGATTGAAACCGGGCGCCATCTACAACTCGAACCGTTTTACGCTTCGCGGCCTGCTGGAGAACTTCGGCTGCGAGATCAGCGACTTCGGCATCGTCCCCGATTCGCTGGAGGCGACCCGCGCCACCTTGCGCGAGGCGGCGCGCGAGAACGACCTGATCATCACCTCGGGCGGCGTCTCGGTCGGCGAGGAAGACCATATCAAGCCCGCCGTGGAAGCGGAAGGGCGCCTGTCGATGTGGCAGATCGCGGTCAAGCCGGGTAAACCATTGGCGTTCGGCGAGGTGCGCCGCGAAGACGGATCGAGCGTAAGCAGCGCCACTGGCGCTACCTACTTCCTGGGCCTGCCCGGCAACCCGGTCTCGAGCTTCGTCACCTTCCTGCTGTTCGTGCGGCCTTTCCTGCTGCGCCTGCAGGGCGTGACGGGCCAGGTCGAGCCAAAGGGATATACGGTGCGCGCCGACTTCGACCTGCCCAAGGGCGACCGCCGCAATGAATTCCTGCGCGCGCGCCTGAACGCGGCCGGGGGACTGGACCTGTTCCCGAACCAGAGCTCGGGCGTGCTCACCTCGACGGTGTGGGGCGACGGCCTGGTCGACAACCCGGCGGGCAACCGCATCGCCGCGGGCGACCTGGTGCGCTTCATCCCGTTCGCCGAACTACAGCATTAGGAAAGACATGAAGATCAGTTTGAAATACTTCGCCGCGCTGCGCGAAGCCGTGGGCGCCGCGCAGGAGCAACTGGACCTGCCGCCGGATGTCGCGACGGTGGGCGGCGTGCGCGAACTGCTGCGCGCACGCGGCGGCGTGTGGGCCGAGGCCCTTGCGCCGGAACGTGCGGTGCGCATGGCGTGCAACCAGGTCATGTGCGGCGCCGATACGCCGCTCGGCGAAGGCGCCGAAGTGGCATTCTTCCCGCCCGTGACTGGCGGTTGACGGCGGCCGGCCGCTGGGGCCGGCTGTTCCATCACAAGGCCGCGATCGACTGCTCCGCCAACGCCATCAATTTCGCGCAATTGCTGTTACGCGCCGCGAAATCCTTCCACGCCGTATTGCGCGCCACCGCCTGCCAGCCGCGCAGGGCTTCCGGAGTGAGGTCGACCACGCGCGCGCCGGCGCCGCGGTAGACCGACACCACCTCGGCATCGTCGACGCGCGCCATCTTCATCGCGAACCCCTCCAGGTCGGCGCCGACCTTGAGGATGGCTTCCTGCTGCGGCTTGGGCAAGCGCTCGAACACGGTGCGCGACATCAGGAGCGGCTCGAACATGAACCAGTACGAGCCGCCGCGCGCCGTGGTCAGCGAGCGGGCCGTCTCTTGCAGGCGGAAGGAAATGAGGGACGTCGACGAGGTCAGGGCCGCATCCAGTGCGCCGCTGCGCATGGCGGCGTGGATCTCGTTGGACGGCAGGCTGACGACGGTCGCGCCGGCGTCCTGCAGCAGCATGTCCATCTCGCGCGAGCCGCCACGCACCTTCAGGCCGCGCACATCTTCGGGGTTGAGGATCGGAGCGCCGCGCGAGGCGACCCCGCCGGCCTGCCAGATCCAGCTGACGATCACCAGGCCCTGTTCGCCCAGGATGCGCGCCAGTTCGCGCCCGACCGGGGCGTTCTTCCAGCCATAGCCTTGATCGTAGGACGTGACCAGCGCCGGCATCAGCCCGATATTCGCTTCCGGCGCCTCGCTGCCCGCATACGACAGCGGCACCAGGGCCATGTCGAGCGAACCGCTGCGCAGCGCGCCGAACTGGGCGTTCGGCTGCATCAGGCCCGACCCCGGGTGGATCGAGAACTTCAGGCTGCCGCGCGTGCGCTTCTCGACCTCGGCCGCGAACATGCGGCACAGGCGGTCGCGAAAATCGCCCTGGGCGATGCTGCCGCCGGGGAACTGGTGCGAGATCCTGAGATTGCTGGGCTGGGCCCAGGCGGACTGCATCCACAGGGGACTGGTCGCGATCGCGCCCAGCATTGCCCTGCGGGTCGTAAACGACCGGTTGATTACCGACATATACATCCTCCAAGATGTTTTAACGGACTGCCGGGCGAATCGTGGCTGACCTCGTCGAGCGGGCGCCATCGTTCACGCTGGCGTGTACAAGAATATTCCTGCCACACCGCATGTCAAGCGGAATATTGCAGCTATGACAAAGGCATGCGGTTAACGTAGACCGGCGCCAACGCGGCAGTATCGCGCAGGCCGCTGGAACCGGCCTTGATCCATCGTGGAGAATGGTCGCGTCAGCGGGCCTTGTCGGTAATGGCCTGGCTGGCCGAGCGCCAGCGCGCGGCGACGAAGATGGCGGCCGCGGCCAGCGACCACAGCAGGGTCGGGCCCCAGGTGTGGGCCAGGCTGTCGCCGCGCATCAGGTCGATTGCGCACAGCAGCAGGAACATGGTGCCGGCGGCCAGCAGGTACTGGCCGATCCAGTGGAGGTATGACTGTGACCCAGGACGCATGGAATGACTCCTTTCAACGGCGGTCGAAATAACGGCGCAGGATGCCGGCCAGCGCCAGCGGCTGGTCGATCATCAGGAAGTGGCGCGACGGCGCGATCGGCACCACCTCGACCGAGGGAGTCCCATCGACCAGCATCCGGTAATGCTCGACCTTGTCGTTCACCGTCAGCGCATCCTGAGCCGCATCGTACTGGTAAAACGGCGCCACGACCAGCACCGGGGCGCTGATCTTCGACAGCCCCGGGCGCAGGTCGAGCGCCAGCAGGTCGGCCACGTAGGCGCCGACCGCCTCGCGGTCGCTGCGCAGCAGCAGCGGCGTGATGTCGTCGGCCTTGCCGATGTCGAGCACGCCCTGGCCGCGCATGTACTGGCGCTGTTCGGCGGTGTAGGCATCCGGTCGGCTGGCCGCCATGCGGTTGCGCACGTTGATCGCGGCCTGCGGGCGCTGCTGCGGCGGCATGTTCTCGGTGCCGGGGAAGACCGGCAGGCCGTCCAGCGCCACCACGCCGCCGATGCCGTTGCCGAGGTCCTGCGCCACGGCGTAGGCCAGCGTGCCGCCCAGGCTGTGGCCGACGATGACCGGCTTGTCCAGCTTGCGCTCGGCGATCAGGCCGCGCAGGGCGGCGCGCGCGCCTTCGAACGGCGCCCAGTCGGACGTCGCGCCCGGCGCCGGGCGGCCGTCGAAGCCGGGCAGGGTGACCACGTACAGTGTGAACTCGTCCTTGAACTGGCGGATCGTTTCCTGCCATACCCAGGGACCGCTGGCCAGGCCGGGGACCAGGATCACCGGCCGCCCGCGGCTGCCGTGGCGCTCGACCAGCAGGCCGCCGGATTCGAAGCGCTCGGCCGGTTCGATGGTGGCGGCGAAACGGTTGACGATTGGCGCGGCTGGAGGCGCGGCCTGCGCCTGGGCGATGGAAGCGGCGCTGGCAGCCAGTGCGGCGAGTGCGAACAACAGGGGAGCTTTCTTCATGCGGTCTCCTGATCGGGTGAAAAGATGGCTTCGACCGGCAGGCCGAACAACCGTGATATGGCGAAGGCGAGCGGCAGGCTGGGGTCGTAGCGCCCGGTCTCGATCGCGTTGATGCTCTGGCGCGAGACGTCGAGGCGTTCGGCCAGGTCGGCCTGGCTCCAGCCGTGTTCGGCGCGCAGCGCGCGGATGCGGTTCTTCATCGCTGGCGCAGCGCCCGCACCGCGCAGACCAGGACGGTGGCCACGCACAACACCACCCAGACCGCGAACATCGACAGGCGCGGATAGCCGGCGGTCTCGAGGAAGCCATAGCTGAAGGTGAGCCCGGCGGTGAGCGCGGCGGCCAGCGCGAACGATTCGAGCAGGTAGCGGCGCAGGTATTCGTCGACCCGGTCCAGGTGGCGCGCGATGGCCCATAGCATGAGGCAGAATCCCAGCATCGGCGACAGCAGGACCAGGGTGCGCGGCACGCCTTCTGCCATCGGCCGGCCGTAGAGGATCGACGCCACCAGCAGGATCGCATATACCGCGAAGGAGATGCCCAGCTCCCTCAGGTACGCCTTGCCGACCCGTCGTTCATGCGTGTTCGCTGTCATCGTCTCGCCCTCGCGTAGTAAAGGATGCTTTACATCGTAGGCGTGCCGTGGCCCTATGTCAAGCAACCTTTACATCCTCGCTGGCTGCCCGAACTCGACTACAATGCGGGTCCATCTTTTCCGTACCCCGCACCGTCATGACCCACTCTTCCCTTTCCTCCAAGCGTGTCGCCGTGATCGGCGGCGGCCCCGCCGGGCTGATGGCGGCCGAGGTGCTGGCGCGAGGCGGCGCGCAGGTCGACGTCTACGATGCGATGGCCAGCGTGGGCCGCAAGTTCCTGCTGGCGGGGAAGGGCGGCATGAACATCACGCATTCCGAACCCTATCCCGATTTCGTGCGGCGCTATGGGGCGCGCCAGGACGCGGTGGCGCGCTGGCTTGAAGGATTCGACGCCGACGCGGTGCGCGCCTGGATCCACGACCTGGGCATCGAGACCTTCGTCGGCACCTCGGGACGGGTCTTCCCGCGCGAGATGAAGGCGGCGCCGCTGCTGCGCGCCTGGCTGCACCGCCTGCGCGAGTCCGGCGTGCGCTTTCACATGCGCCATCGCTGGCTGGGCTGGCAGGATGGCCGGCTGCGCCTTGCCACGCCGGAAGGGGAGTTGCTGGTCGAGGCCGAGGCCACGATCCTGGCGCTGGGCGGCGCAAGCTGGGCGCGGCTCGGCTCGGACGGCGCCTGGCAGCCGCTGCTGGCCGAACGCGGGGTCGCGCTGTCCCCGCTGGCGCCCGCCAACTGTGGCTTCGACGTCGGCTGGAGCACGCATTTCAGCAGCCGCTACGCCGGCGCGCCGCTGCTCACGGTGGCCGCCGGTTGCGAGGACCAGGATGGCGCAATCGCCTGGCGCAAGGGCCAGTTCGTCATCACCGGGGGCGGCGTCGAGGGCAGCCTGGTGTACGCGCTGTCGGCGCCGCTGCGCGACCAGATCGCGCGCATCGGCGGCGCCACCCTGTGGCTCGACCTGGCCCCCGACCACGATGCCGGGCGGGTATTCGACGAGGTGACGCGCCCGCGCGGGTCGCGCTCGATGTCCAGCCACCTGCAAAGCCGGCTCGGCATCAAGGGCGTCAAGGCCGGGCTGTTGCACGAATGCCTGTCGCGCGAAGAATACGCCGACCCCGTTCGCCTGGCCGCCGGCATCAAGCGCCTGCCGGTCAAGCTGCTGCGGGCGCGCCCGATCGACGAGGCGATCAGCAGCGCGGGCGGCGTGCGCTTCGATGCGCTGGCGGATGACACCGCAATGCTGGCCGCGCTGCCAGGTACGTTCGTGGCGGGCGAGATGGTCGACTGGGAAGCGCCGACCGGCGGTTATCTGCTCACCGCCTGCTTCGCCAGCGGCCGCGCCGCAGGGCGCGATGCGCTGGCCTGGCTGGAGCGGGCCGGCGCCTGAGCGGGTAATTGAACGCCAACGTGAACGCCAACGTGAACGCCAACGGTGCGCATGCCGTTCGTGGATTGGCGTAGGCTGGGTCGTTCTTCTCGCAGCCTTGTCCAGGAGCGGAGCATGTCCAGCACGCCTATCGAGCCGAGCGAACAGGAGCCCGTGCGCATTCCTGTCGTCGAGGAGCAGCTCGCGGTCGGCACCCGCATGGTCGACACCGGCCGCGGCGTACGCATCCACAAGACCGTCACCGAACATCCCGTCGCCATCGACGAACGGCTGCTGCGCGAGGAGCTGCGCGTCGAACATGTCCCGGTGGACCGCATCGTCGGCGCCGACGAGGCGCCCGGTCACCGCCATGAAGGCGACACCCTGGTCATTCCCGTGCTCGAGGAAGTGCTGGTGGTCGAGCGCAAGGTCCGCATCAAGGAAGAACTGCACATCACCCGGGTCCGGCACGAGGAGCGTCACCTTGATACCGTTTCGCTCAAGGCGGAACGGGTCGAGGTCGAGCGCTTCGACGAGGCCGGCGATCCGGGCGCCTGAAGTCATCACCCAAGGAGGCTCATCATGCACCATACGCTAGTCGCGGTTTTCGACAACCGTACCGACGCGCAAAGCGCGTACGACCAGCTGCTGTCTTCCGGTTTCAGCCGCGAGAGCGTGCGGCTGTCCGAGGCCAATGCTGGCGGCGCCACCACCGCCGAAGGCATCGGCAGCAGCGTCAAGCACTTCTTCCAGGACCTGTTCGGCGACGAGGACAAGCACCACGCGAGCCGCTACGAAGGCGCGCTCGCGCGGGGCCAGCACGTGGTGACGCTCAGCGCCGAGACGTTGCCCGACGTCGAGCGCGCCGCCGACGTCGTCGAGGCCTTCGGGCCGGTCGACATCGACGAGCATTCGGATGGCGTCGGCACCGCCGGGGCATTGCTGACGGGCGCCGGGCCACGGCAAGGGGCGACGCCGGGTGCGGCGGCATCGAGCCAGTCGGCATCCGGCCAGTTGCAGGGCGCATCGGGCAGCGCCTCGCTGCAGCGCGACGTATCGACCAGCGCGGCCAGCGCGACCATCCCGGTGGTCGAAGAGCAGCTGCGGGTCGGCAAGCGCGAAGTCCAGCGCGGCGGCATGCGCATCTTCTCGCGCATCGTCGAGGTCCCGGTGCACGAAACCATCGGCCTGCGCGAGGAACACGTCGACGTCCAGCGGCGCAAGGTGGACCAGCCGATCAGCCCGAGCGACGCGGCGGCTTTCAAGGAGCAGACCATCGAGATGCGCGAGAGCGCCGAGGAAGCCGTGGTCGAGAAATCCGCCCGCATCACCGAGGAAGTCTCGATCGGCAAGCAGGTCAGCGAACGCCAGCAGCAGATCGACGACACGGTGCGCCACACCGAGGTCGACGTCGAGCGGCTTGGCGCGGGCATGTCCGACGACGAGCGCTACTATCGCGAGCATTTCAAGCTCACCTATGGCGCCAGCGGCGGGGCGTACGACGACTATGCGCCGGCCTATCTCTACGGTTCGCAGGTGGCGGGCAGCGGCAGGTACACGGGCCGTCAATGGGACGAGATCGAGCCCGAGCTGCGTACCGACTGGGAAGCGCGCCCGGGCGGCGCCTCGACCTGGGAAAAGATGAAGTCGGCCGTACGACACGGGTGGGACCGCATGACGGGCAAATACGACGCATGAGCCGTGACATTCGGTGAATAACGGGAGGCGGGCGGCGCGGTAACATGGGTATTTTGTCGCCTGGCCGCCCATGACATCCCTCCGTGCATTGCTATTGCCTGCGCTGCTGGCGTTCTTCACCACCGCGGCGTCGGCCGCCATGCAATGCGGCGAGCCATGCCATACCCTGGTGCGCGACGCCCACGTGCTCGAGGGGCAGGGCAAATACCAGGAAGCGCTGGACAAGTACAAGGCCGCCCAGCAGGCCGACCCCAACGCCTCGCTGCCGGTGTCGCTGCAGGCCGGCCTGATGCTCAAACTGTCCAGCGTGGCCCCGAAGGACAAGGCGGCGCAGGTGCGCCAGACGGCGCGCGCCCTGGCCGAGCGCGCGACCACGCTCGCCGCCGACGATCCGATCGCGCACGAGGTCTTGCGCATGCTGGACGACGACGGCCCGTCGCCCCTGCACACGCCGAATCCGCGCGCCGCGAAGCTGCTGGCCGAAGGCTCGGCCCTGTTCGCGCAGCGCAAACCCAAGGAAGCCCTGCTCAAGTACGAAGCGGCGATGGAGGCAGACCCGAAGACGTCGAGCGCCTGGGTGGGCGCCGCGGACTGTTACTTCATGCAGGGGGACTGGCCGCGCGCCGAGGCGCTGTTCCGGCGCGCCACCGAGATCGAACCGCAAAATGCGCAGGCGTGGCGCTTCCTGTCCGACGCCTTGCTGGCGCAGGGCCAGCGCACCCAGGCCGAATCAGCCCTGTATGCGTCGATCGCGGCCGATCCGTCGCAACGTCCGAGCTGGGGCAAGTTGGCCAGGCTGCGCGCCGCCGCCGGCCTGCCATTGAAGCCGCTGGCGTTCAGGCGTGGCGTGCGCGTGGCGCAGGAGGCGGACGGCAAGTTCATGATCCATATCGACGAGTCGGCCGCCGGCCAGGCCGACACCCCGAACTACGCGATGCGGCTGCTGCTCGGCATGAGCGAATCCAACCAGCGCCAGTCGGAGAGCGCCGCCGAAAAATCGCCGTACGAGATCGAACTGGGCGCGTGGCGCACCGCCCTGAAGGTGATGGACGAGACCAAGGCGCTCGGCGACCAGCGCGTGACCGACCCCGCCTTGCTGCAGATGCAGGCGCTGGCGAAGGATGGGCAGCTGGAGCCGGCGATCCTGCTGCTGATGTTCCGCCAGTCGTATCGGCCGGCGCTGAACGCATGGCTGGCCGCCAATCCAGGCGGCGTCAAAGGGTTCATCGACCGCTACGGCCTGCAGCCTTGATCGATTGGCAGGAAGCGAACGGCCGCGCATGTCGCCTTTGGGTATAGTGCGGCCATGCCTTCACCTGACAAACATCCGACTACGCCCGACGGAAGGTACTTCGTCGTCTCGGGCCGCTTGTGGCGAGCCAGCAATCCCGGCCTTGCGCCGGACGAGCGCCAACAGCTGGTCGACCAGCTCATGAAGGCTCGCCGGGACGTCGGCGCCGCCCTGAAGGCGCGCGATGGCAATGCCGAGCGGGCCGCGCGCCAGGCGGTCGACGCAGCCAAGCGCGCCCTGGGAGAGCGTGGGCCGGTATGGTGGACCGATGGCGCGCCGGATCTCAATCGGCGGATGGTGGCGAATACGCCTTACGCAGCGTGGTTCGCGTCGCTCCAGGCCTGAAGGCGAAGATCAGTCGCTGACCTTGCCGCGCAAGGCCTTGGTCTGGCTGCTGCGCGCCTTGGCGTCCAGGCGCCGCAATTGCGACCCACGCGTCGGCCGGGTCGGGCGGCGCGTCAGCGGCACGACCGCGGCCTTGTCGACCAGCTCCTGCAGGCGGCGCAGGGCGTCCTCCTTGTTCTGTTCCAGGCTGCGCGACTGCTGCGCCTTGAGCACCAGCACGCCTTCCTGCGTGATGCGCGCGTCGCTCGTGGCAAGCAGGCGATCCTTGACGTGTTGCGGCAGCGACGAGGCGCCGATGTCGAACCGCGCATGCACGGCGCACGAGACCTTGTTGACGTTCTGGCCTCCCGGACCCTGGGCCCGGATTGCGCTGAACTCGACTTCGAGAGGATTGATAACGGCCATGGCGTCATTGTAAACCGGCCGGCGGCCTGCAAACAAAGTGAAGATATTAGAGAATAGAGGGTTCCGTCTCAACTTCTTCGTCACTCATGACCAATTCTGCATCCTTGTCCGGCGCACGACGCGCCGACATCAACCTGCGGCCCTTCGGCGTCGCATTCCTGCTCATCGTGCTTGGCGCCTGGTACCTGACGCAGGTCGTCGGTCCGCGCCAGGCCGCGCTCTACATCGTCGGCGCGCTGCTCGGCGTCGCCCTGTACCACGCGGCCTTCGGCTTCACCTCGGCCTGGCGCGTGTTCATCGCCGACGGCCGCGGCGAGGGCCTGCGCGCGCAAATGCTGATGCTGGCCGTCGGCGTCGTGCTGTTCTTCCCGGCGCTCGCCGGCGGCACGCTGTTCGGCAACCCGGTCACCGGTCTGGTGCAGCCGGCCGGCACGTCCGTCATCGTCGGCGCCTTCATCTTCGGCATCGGCATGCAGCTGGGCGGCGGTTGCGCCTCGGGCACGCTGTACACGGTCGGCGGCGGCAGCACGCGCATGATCGTCACGCTGTTGTTCTTCATCGTCGGCTCGCTGATCGGCACCGCCCACATGCCGTTCTGGACCGCGATGCCGCAACTGCCGCCGCTGTCGGCGGTGAAGGAGCTGGGCCTGGGCCCGGCGCTGGCGCTGAACCTGCTCGTGTTCGCCCTGATCGCGGCCGTCACGGTCGTGGTCGAGAAGCGTCGTCACGGCCGGCTGGTCGCGACGCAGTCGCAGCCGACCGGCGGCGCGCGCTGGCTGCGCGGTCCGTGGCCGCTGGTGGCCGGCGCGCTGGCGCTGGTGGTGCTCAACTTCGCCACCCTGGCCCTGTCGGGCCGTCCGTGGGGCGTGACCTCGGCGTTCGCGCTGTGGGGCGCCAAGGCGGCAGCCCTTGCTGGCATCGACGTCGCCAGCTGGACCTACTGGTCGAGCGGCGCCAACGCCGCCGCGCTGGCCGCGCCGGTGTGGAAGGATGTGACTTCGGTGATGGACATCGGCATCGTGCTCGGCGCGATGCTGGCGGCGGCGCTGGCCGGCCGCTATGCGCCGGTGTGGAAGCTGCCACTGCGTTCGCTGGTCGCGGCGGTGGTCGGCGGCCTGCTGCTCGGCTACGGCGCGCGCCTGGCCTACGGCTGCAATATCGGCGCCTATTTCAGCGGCATCATCTCGGGCAGCCTGCATGGCTGGCTGTGGCTGGTGGTCGCGTTCATCGGGAACGTGGTCGGCACGCGCTTGCGGCCGTTGTTCGGGCTCGAAGTGGAGCGGGTGAAGCTGGGCGGTTGCTGATCGGTCTTGTCCGTCCCTCCCGCCGCCGCGCGCAAGTGTCCGGAATAATTTCGGGAACTTGAAACAAGCCACTTCATAGGGCAAACCACGTCGTTCCCGCGCAGGCGGGAACCCAAGTGTGCGCAGCCGCCAGCGCAAAAGCTCGCCTGCGCGGGAACGACGTTTTCACGCTGACTTCGGAAGGCGCTTCGGCTTAACTCCAGGGTAGTCCAGCCGGCTAATCGTGGTAGCTGACGCTCCCGCTACCCGCCCGGCTGATGCTGCGCTCACCCGGATTTCCATATACCTCGACATCGCCGCTGCCACTGAGCGACACCTTCACCTTGCTGCGCGCCTGCACCGCACTGTCGCCCGAGCCGCTCTGGCTCACCGTGACCTCCTCGGCGCGCAGGTGCTCGGCGTCGAGGTGACCCGAGCCGGTGGTGCTGGCGTCGAGCTCGCGCGCGGTGCCGACCACGGTGATCCGGCCCGATCCCATCAGGCGTGTCTCGACCCGGTCCATGGCGGCGCCGCCATTCACGTCGAGGTCGCCGCTGCCGGTCAGGCCCACCTTGGCGGTGCGAAAACGCCCGTTGAAGCGCACGCTGCCCGATCCATTCAACTGCACCTCGATCTCGTCGCCCGAGAAGCCGTTGATGCTGCTGTCGCCGCTGCCGTCGATCCGGACCGAACGCAAGGCCGGCAGGGTCAGGTCGACCACCAGCGGTTCGCGGTGGCGCAGCACCATGCCGCGAATGCCGATGCGCAGCACGTTGCCGTCGCCCGTCACCTCGACATTGCCCAGCATGCGCTGCTCGCCGCTCACTTGCAGCGCAGGCGTGGCGCCGTAGCGCAAATTCAGGTCGATCGGGCCGTCGAGTTCGACGACCTCGACGCCGGAAGGCACGCTGCGCGTGTCCTGCGACACAGCGCGGCGCTCCGTGATGCTGGTGGTGCCGTTGGCGCGCAGCATGCTGTAGCTCAGCGCCACCAGCACGGCGGCCAGCAGCAGCAGGGCGAGTCCGACTTTCATCAAGGCGCGCATGGTGTCCTTATCCCTTCAGCAGCGACAGGTTCATGTTCACGTAGCGGCGGATGCCCAGCAGCGTGTATTTGGTGAGCACGATCGACAGCAGGAACAGCGCGATGCCGCCCAGGATCAGCGCGCAGCCGAAGGCCACTTGCGTGCTGCGCGAGCCGGGATCCATCTCGGTCGTGATCTGGATCTTGCGCTCCGCCACCGCCTCGGCCCCGCGCATGAAGCGCGAGTTGCGGTCGTCGCGCTCGGTGCGCGTCTCGGGGGTGTCCTCATCGAGAGCAGGCGCCGGTTCGTCGAACACATGGATGCCGTTGGCGCCGATCGTGACCCGGGTCTGCGACTCGACCGGCTCGCCATCGTCGCTGATCACCATGCGGGTCAGCGGGGCGCTCAGGATCAGCTCGTTCGAGCCGGCCAGTCCGCTGGCGGTCACGGCGATGCCCGAGACGTAGACGCCGAAGGCGGACAGGTAGAGCGACATCAGGAGCGACGCGAACACCGCGGCCGGGATCAGCATGAATAGATTAAAAATCAACAGGCCGATGCCCGAGACGACGGTGCGCGCGACATTGCCAGATGGTTTCTTGTCCTTGTTGCCATCCTTGAGGTCGGCCAGGTGGGCGCTGGTGCGCAGGGTGACCGCGACCTGGCGCGGATCGCCCAGCTCGGCCGCCACTTCGTGTTCCGGCCGGCCGGCGGCGCTGCCGTCGACGAAACGCTGCTCGTACCAGGCCAGGGTCCTGGCCTGGGTTTCCGGCGGCAGGCCCATCAGGGCCCGCTTGAGCGCGTCGAGGTATTCCAGCTTGCCCATGTCGTTGCGGCGCTCCGTCAATGGTGGCCGAGGGCCGGGATCGAGCCGATCGCCAGGACGGTTGCATGCGCCGAGCCGCCGATCAGTTCGGGCTTGACCAGCACCAGGGTGCTCAGCGCCACGATGGCAAGGATGGCAACGGCGTGCAGGCCGAGACGGGGTTTCATAGTCATTTCCATAAGAAAGGTTTTGATGCTGCTACCTTACGGAATCGCCTGATGCGGCGCCATGGGTGTGCGACAGGCTGCGCTTTTCGCGGGGCAGGGCGCCGTAGGCACGGATGGCCGTCGCCGCCGCCTGGCCGCTGCGCACCGCCGTTTCCAGGGTGGCCGGGTAGTCGCTGGCCGTGTAGTCGCCGGCCAGCACCAGACCGGGCAGGGCGGTGGTGTTGCCTGGCCGCACTAGTCCGGGTGTGCAGCTGAAGGTCGCGCGTTTCTCAGTGATCAGCTGGGTCCAGGTCGGATTCGCCAGTTCCGGCCGTCCGAAATCCTGGGCCAGTTGAGAGGCGATGGCGGCTGCCAGCTGCTCGCGCGGCAGGTTCGCCGCGTCGCCGGCGGCGCTCACCACCACCGCCAGCAGGCCGTCCTGGGCCGCATCCAGCTGGGCGCGGTCGAACACGAACTGGCCCCAGCGGTGTGCCGCAGGGTCGTCCAGCAGCGCGTAGAACGGCAGCGCGAGCCGGGTGCCCGGCGCGTATTGCAGGTAGCAGGTGGCGATCGGTTCGTGGGTGAAGGCTTCCAGCTGGCCGGCCACCCCGGCGGCTTCGGTGAGCCCCGCCAGCAGCGCGGCGCTCACCGGCGCCGGTGTGGCCAGCACCACCGCGTCGAAGCGCTCGGCCGGCAGGTCGCCGCCGGGCTCCACCAGCCAGCCGTCGCCCTCGCGCTTGATGCCCGCGACCTTCACGCCCAGGCGCACAGAATGACCTCGACCCTGGCGTTCGAGCCAGGCGCCGGCCGGTTCCGGGAACAGCGCCCCCATCGCCAAGCGCGGCAGCAGCATGTCGGAGGCCGCGCGCCGGCTGGCGCCCAGGCTGTCGCGCAGCACCGCCAGGAACACATTGGCCGAGGCGCGCTCGGGCGGCGTGTTCAGCGCCGCGATGCACAGCGGGCGCCACATCAAGCGTGTCAGTCGTTCGGTCTGGTCGAAACGCTCGAGCAGTTCGAGCACCGTGCAGTCGTCGTTCAGCTGCCAGCCCATCCAGCGCCCGGCGCTGTTGAAGCGGGCCAGGGCCAGCTTGTCGGCGCGCTCGAGGCCCTTGGCGCGCAGCAGGGCGAACGCCAGGTGCAGCGGCGCCGGCAGGCGCGGCGCGGCGAAGTCCATGCCGTCGCCCCCCGCGGGATAGCGCATCTGGACCGGCAGGCGCAGGAATGCGGTCTTTTCGTCGACGCCCACCTGTTTCATCAGGCGCAGCGATGCGCGGTAGGCGCCCAGCAGGATGTGCTGGCCATTGTCCAGTTCCACGCCGCGCACTTCGACGCCGCGCGCGCGCCCGCCCAGGCTGCGGGCAGCCTCGTACAAGGTCACCTGGCAGCCCTGGCGCGCCAGCTCGACCGCCGCCGCGCAGCCGGCCCAGCCGCCGCCGGCAACCGCAACCCGCATGCTAGGTGCGGACATAGGTCTTCCACGCCAGCCACAGTTTGCGCAGCGGCGTGAGCGAGATGCGCTGGTTGAGCACGTGGAAACCGTCGCGCTGGATCTCGTCCAGCAGGGTGCGGTAGATGGCGGCCATCATCAGGCCGGGACGCTGGGCGCGCCGGTCTTCCTTCGGCAGCAGGGCCAGGGCCTCGTCGTAGATGGCTTGCGCGCGCTCGGCCTGGAAGCGCATCAGCGCCTCGAACTTGTCGCTGTGCTGCAGCTTGAGCAGGTCGTTGGCGGTGACGCCGAACTGCTGCAGGTCGTTGACCGGCAGGTAGATGCGGCCCTTGCGCGCATCGTCGCCGACGTCGCGGATGATGTTCGTCAGCTGGAACGCCAGGCCGAGCTTTTCGGCATACGCCAGGGTCTGCGGATTGGTGTAGCCGAAGATGCTGGCCGACAGGATGCCTACCACGCCCGCCACGTGCCAGCAATAGCGCTGCAGGCCCGGATAGTCGAGGTAGCGGCTCTGGTCGAGGTCCATCTCCATGCCGTCGACGATGGCCAGCAGGTGTTTTTCTTCCAGGTGATAGGTGGCGACGTGCGGCTGCAGGGCCAGCATCACCGGGTGGGTCGGGGTGCCCGAATACATCTTCGAGACCTCGGTGCGCCACCAGGCCAGCTTGATGCGCGCCACCGAGCCGTCGGTGGCCTCGTCGACGGTGTCGTCGACTTCGCGGCAGAAGGCGTACAGCGCCGTGATCGCGCGCCGGCGCTCGGGCGGAAGGAACAGGAAGCTGTAGTAGAAACTGGAGCCGCTCTGGACGGTCTTTTGCTGGCAGTATTCGTCTGGAGACATGAAATCGTCGTGAAATGCTGGTCGGGGCGCGGCCGGACCGGGGCCCGGCGCGCTGTCAATCCGCTATCTTATCCGATGAGCGTGAAATCGGGGTTGCCCGAAGGGTTATTACATACGTAATGCGCCCCAGCCGACCATGAACCAGTCGGGCGCCGACAGCACCGGACGGCGCCGGAACACGTCGTAGCCGGCCTGTTCGATGCGGTCGAGGATGCGCAGGCCGCCCTGGATCACCATCCGCAGCTCCCAGCCGATCCGGCCCG
Source organism: Massilia timonae (assembly GCF_001866515.1). Taxonomy (NCBI): domain Bacteria; kingdom Pseudomonadati; phylum Pseudomonadota; class Betaproteobacteria; order Burkholderiales; family Oxalobacteraceae; genus Massilia; species Massilia timonae. The sequence goes on along the minus strand of NZ_JRYB01000001.1, from coordinate 4,994,016 downwards.
GCAGGCGCTTGGCCAGCGGGGCGCCGGACAGCATCAGTGCGCGGGTGCGCTCGACCTCGAAGCGCATCAGGGCCTGGAACGGCGCGTCGACCGTGCCGGCGCGCAGCGCCGCCTCGTTCACCTTGAAGCGCGCCAGGTCCTCCAGCGGAAGATAAATGCGGCCCTTCTCGAGGTCGATCGCCACGTCCTGCAAGAAGTTCGTCAGCTGCAGCGCGCTGCAGATGGCGTCGGCGTCGCGCACGTTATGGGCGTCGTCGGCGCCGTACAGCGCCAGCATCAGGCGTCCGACCGGATCGGCCGAGCGGCGGCAGTAATCGAGCAGGCTGGCATAGTCGGCATAGCGCTGGGTGACGACGTCCTGCTTGAAGGCCGACAGCAGGTCGCGCATCGGGTCCAGCGGCAGGCGATACTGGGCGACGACGCCGGCCAGGCGGGCGAACATCGGATGCGACGACGTCGCGCCGACATCGATCAGGTCCAATTCACGTTCGTAGGCTTCAAGGGCGGCCAGCCGCTCATCCGGCGTGGCATGGCCTTCGTCGGCCAGGTCGTCGGCGCTGCGCGCGAAGGCATAGATCGCCTCGACCGCAGGCACCAGGCGGCGCGGCAGCAGGATCGAGGCGACAGGAAAGTTTTCGTAGTGGTCTACGGCCATTTTGGACGGATGACTCTAAAGTCATCTGATTTATCTATTTGCATGATTATAATTGCTGGAATACAAACTGGCGCTCATGTACCCCTCATGCGCAGCCAGCTCCGGCCCGAGACGCCGCAAGATCAGCCAAAGGATTGCCACTGTGTTTTCCCGATTTTCTTCTTCCGCCCTGCGCGCGGCCGTGCTGGCGCCGCTTGCCGCCGCCGCGCTCCTCGCCTGTTCCAAACCCGCCCCGCCGCCCGAAGACGTGCGTCCGGTGCGCGTGACCACCCTGGCCGTCGATAGCGCGGGAGAGCGCCTGGAGTTCTCCGGCGACGTGCGCCCGCGCTACGAGTCGCAGCTCGGTTTCCGGGTCGGCGGCAAGATCGTCGAGCGCAAGGTGGACGTCGGCGCCACCGTCAAGCGCGGCGACGTGCTGATGCGGCTCGACCCACAAGACCTGCGCCTGGCCGAAACCCAGGCCAGGGCCACCCTGCGCGCGGCCGAGACCGAGCGCGATCTGGCGCGCGCCGACTACAAGCGCCACGTCGACCTGCGCGCACAGAATTTCGTCAGCCAGGCCGTGCTCGACACCAAGCAAAGCGCCCTGAAGGCGGCCCAGGCCAATGTCGACGCCGCCCGCGCCGGCCTGCGCGGCCAGGCCAACCAGTCCAACTATACGAGCCTGACGGCCGACGCCGACGGCGTGGTGACCGCCATCGAGGCCGAAGTGGGCCAGGTGGTGCAACCGGGCAGCCCGGTGGTGCGCGTGGCGCGCACGGTCGAGAAGGAAGTGGTGATCGGCATCCCCGAAGACAAGGTCGGTCAGCTGCGCGCTGCCAGCGACGTCACCGTGCGCCTGTGGGCCAACGAGGCCGTGGCGATCCCCGGCAAGATCCGCGAGGTGTCGCCGGTGGCCGATCCGGCCACCCGTACCTATACGGTGAAAGTGGCGCTTCCCGAGAGCGCCGAAGTACGGCTGGGCATGACCGCGACGGTCGAACTGGCGACAAGCGGCAATGGCGCGGCTGGCCTGCGCCTGCCCTTGACCGCGCTGGTGCAGCAGAAGGGCGCCAGCGCCGTCTGGATCGTCGAGAACGGCGCCGTCAAGCTGGTGCCGGTGCAGGTGGTCGGACAGGTGCGCAATGACGTGCTGGTCTCGGGCCAGGTCGCCGCCGGCCAGAAAGTCGTCACCGCCGGCGTCAACCTGCTGAAGAATGGCCAGAAGGTGCGCATCCTCACCGCCGACGTCTCGCGCCGCGCGGACACCGAAGCGCTCGTATCCGGCGAGGGCCGCAAATGAAGGGCTTCAACCTGTCGCGCTGGGCGCTGGAGCACATTCCGCTCACGCGTTTCCTGATCGCCGCCTGCATGCTGTTCGGGATCCTCAGTTACTTCGAGCTGGGCCAGGACGAGGATCCGCCCTTCACCTTCCGGGCGATGGTGGTGCGCGCCGTGTGGCCGGGCGCCACCGCGCTGCAGATGGCCGAGCAGGTGACCGACCCGCTGGAACGCAAGCTCCAGGAGACGCCCTATATCCACACCATCCGCAGCTTTTCCAAGCCGGGCGAAACCACCATCATCCTCGAGCTGCGCGAATCGACGCCGCCGTCCGAAACCTCGCCGGCCTGGTACCAGGTGCGCAAGAAGATCGGCGACATCGCGGGCACCCTGCCGCAGGGCGTGATCGGACCGTTCTTCAACGATGAATTCGGCGACACCTACGGCTCCATCTTCGCGCTGTCGGGCGACGGCTTCACCTACGCCGAGATGCGCGACTATGCCGACTTCGTGCGCCAGCAGCTGCTGCGCGTGCCGCTGGTGGCCAAGGTCGAGCAGTTCGGGGTGCAGGACGAGAAAGTGTATATCGAATTCTCGAGCAAGAAGTTCGCCCAGCTGGGCGTGCCGTTCGAGCAGATCGTCAACCAGATCGCGACCCAGAACGAGATCGAAGCCAGTGGCGTGCTGGTGACGCCGAGCGACAACCTGCAGGTGCGGGTGACGGGCGCGCTGCGCACGCTGGGCCAGATCGAGGACCTGCAATTGCGCGCCGGCGGCACCACCTTCCGCCTGGGCGACTTCGCCACCGTCAAGCGCGGCTACCAGGATCCGCCGGCGGAGAAGATGCGCTTCAACGGCAAGGAAGTGATCGGCCTGGGCGTGTCGATGCAAAAGGGCGGCAATATCATCACCATGGGCGAAGGCTTGAGCGAGACGGTCGCGCGCATCCGCTCCCAGCTCCCGGTCGGCATCGAGCTCGAACGGGTGGCCGACCAGCCGCAGGCGGTGACGGCCTCGGTCGGCGAGTTCGTCAAGGTGCTGATCGAGGCGGTGGTGATCGTGCTGATCGTGTCCTTCCTGGCCCTGGGCCTGCATACCAAGCCGAAGTGGCGCGTGGACGTGTATCCGGGCCTGGTGGTGGCGCTGTCGATCCCGCTGGTGCTGGCGATCACCTTCCTGTTCATGCGCATGCTGGACATTTCGCTGCACAAGATTTCGCTGGGCGCCCTGATCATCGCGCTCGGCCTGCTGGTGGACGACGCCATCATCGCGGTGGAGATGATGGTGCGCAAGATGGAAGAGGGTCTGTCCCGCTTCGAGGCGGCCACCTTCGCCTACACCTCGACCGCGATGCCGATGCTGACCGGCACCCTGATCACGGCGGCGGGCTTCCTGCCGATCGGCCTGGCCGAATCGGCCGCGGGAGAGTACACGTTCACGATGTTCTCGGTGAACGGGCTGGCGCTGCTGATCTCGTGGGTCGTGGCTGTCACGTTTACTCCTTATATCGGCTTCCTGCTGCTGAAGGTCAAGCCGCATGCCGCCGGCGAGGGCGGTCATCACGACGTGTTCGATACGCCCGGCTACCAGCGCTTCCGGCGCCTGGTGAACCGCTGCGTCGAGTGGAGGAAAACCACGATCGCGCTGAGCCTGGGCGTGTTCGCGCTGGGCGTGTTCGGCTTTAATTTCATCGAGAAGCAGTTCTTCCCGGATTCGAGCCGCCCCGAGCTGATGGTGGAAATGTGGTCGCCCGAAGGCACCAGCTTCGCCGCCAACGAAGCCGTCGTAAAGCGCTTCGAGGCCTTCCTGGCCAAGCAGGAGGGGGTGCAGAGCGTGACGAGCTACGTCGGCACCGGCAGCCCGCGCTTCTACCTGCCGCTGGACCAGATCTTCCCGCAGTCGAACGTGTCCCAGCTGGTGGTGCTCCCGGTCGATACAGAGGCGCGCGAGCGCCTGCGCATGGAGATCATCGAGGTGTTCGAGACCGACTTCCCGGAGGTGCGTGGCCGCGTGAAACTGCTGCCGAACGGGCCGCCGGTGCCGTACCCGGTGCAGTTCCAGGTGCTGGGCCCGGACATCGGCGTGGTGCGCACCATCGCCGACGGGGTCAAGGACGTGATGGCCGCTAATCCGAACACGCTGGGCGTGAACGACAACTGGAACGAATCGGTCAAGGTGCTGCGCCTGGACCTCGACCAGGACAAGCTGCGCGCGCTGGGCGTGACCTCGCAACAGGTGCGGCGCGTGGTGCAGACCACCTTGAGCGGCACCCCGATCGGCCAGTTCCGCGAATCGAACCGCCTGATCGACATGGTGGTGCGCCAGCCGCTGGAAGAGCGTTCGACCATCACGCGCCTGCAGGAAGCCCTGGTGCCGACCGCCGGCGGACGCGCCGTCACCATCAGCCAGGTCGCGCGGGTGCAGTTCGTGTGGGAGCCGGGCGTGGTCTGGCGCGAAGGCCGCGAGTGGGCGATCATGGTGCAGTCCGACGTGGTGGAGGGCATCCAGGGGCCGACCGTGACCGACCAGGTCGATGCCAAGCTCGCCGATATCCGGTCTAAGTTGCCGGCCGGCTACCGCGTGACGGTGGAGGGCGCCGCGGCCGACAGCTCCGAGGCGGAGGCCTCGATCATGGCCAATGTGCCGCTGGTGCTGTTCATCACCTTTACCTTGCTGATGCTGCAGCTGCACAGCTTCTCGCGTTCGCTGCTGGTGTTCCTCACCGGTCCGCTGGGCGTGGCGGGTGCGGCGATGGCGCTCCTGATCCTGGATCGGCCGTTCGGCTTCGTCGCCAATCTTGGCGTGATCGCGCTGTTCGGGATGATCATCCGCAACTCGGTGATCCTGGTCGACCAGATCGAGCATGACATCGCCAATGGCAGCCATCCATGGGATGCGATCGTGGAATCGGCGGTGCGGCGTTGCCGGCCGATCCTGTTGACGGCCGCCGCCGCGGCGCTGGCCATGATCCCGCTGTCGAGGTCGACGTTCTGGGGACCGATGGCGGTGGCGATCATGGGCGGCCTGATCGTGGCGACTGCGTTGACCTTGCTGTTCTTGCCGGCCTTGTATGCGACGTGGTTCCGCGTCAAGAAGCCGGAGTCGTGATTGGCGTGGGCGGGGCAGGGTGGACGGGGCAGGGTGGGCGGGTTCGCCGTCCACGCGTCCGATATACGGATGAGCTGCAAGATTCCTTGCGCGATACCCCGCACTCCTAAAAATGATGCCCAATAGTGTCAGAAATTCCAGTAAAATAATCGTTTGAAGTTGTAGCCCCTAAACATTGGAGTGCAGGGCGGCCGGTTTCACTGTCGGTCGTCCTTTGTTTTTGTGGCAATTATGCAATCCTGAGCGAGGATGGCGAAATTGGTAGACGCACCAGGTTTAGGTCCTGACGCCAGCAATGGTGTGGGGGTTCGAGTCCCCCTCCTCGCACCACGAATAATTATTTTTTTGGACGATTTTTACAATGGCAACTGCAGTCGAAACCCTGGGTAAACTCGAGCGTCGCTTGACGATCTCTTTTCCGGTCGCTGACGTCCGTACCGAAGTCGAAAAGCGCCTGAAACAGCAGGCCAAGACGGCCCGCGCGCCGGGCTTCCGTCCAGGTAAAGTGCCCCTGAAGATGGTCGCTGCCCAGTACGGCTACCAGATCGAAACCGACGTGCTGAACGACAAGGTCGGCCGCGCTTTCAACGACGCCGCCGTCGAGAACGAACTGCGCGTTGCCGGTTTCCCGAAAATCGAACCGAAGCAAGATGCGCCTGAAGGCACCCTGTCCTTCGACGCCACCTTCGAAGTGTACCCGGAAGTCGTGATCGGCGACCTGGCTGCCGTCGAAGTCGAAACCGTCTCGACCGACGTCAGCGACGTCGAGATCGACAAGACCATCGACATCCTGCGCAAGCAGCGCGTGCACTACCACACCAAGGGTGAAGCAGGCGAGCACGGCACCGGCGGCGAAGCCGTGGCTGCCAACGGCGACCGCGTGACCGTCGACTTCGTCGGCACCCTGGACGGCGTCGAATTCGCTGGCGGCAAGGCTGAAGACTACGCCTTCGTGCTGGGCGAAGGCCGCATGCTGCCGGAATTCGAAGCCGCGACCGTGGGCCTGAAAGTCGGCGAAAGCAAGACCTTCCCGCTGGCCTTCCCTGAGGATTACCATGGCAAGGACGTGGCAGGTAAAACCGCCGAGTTCACCATCACCCTGAAGGCCCTGGAGTGGGCGCACCTGCCGGAAGTCGACGCCGAATTCGCCCAATCGCTGGGCATCGAAGACGGCTCGATCGACAAAATGCGCGAAGACATCAAGGTCAACCTGGAACGCGAAGTGCGCGCCCGTGTCAAAGCACGTAACAAGGAAGCCGTGATGGACGCCCTGGTCAAGTCGACCGAACTGGACGTGCCGCAAGTCATGATCGAGCAAGATTCGGAACGCCTGGCCGAAATGACCCGCCAGGACATGGCGCAGCGCGGCATGGACGTGTCCAAGCTGCCATTCCCGGCCGAGATGTTCAAGGACAAGGCAGAGCGCCGCGTGCGCCTGGGCCTGATCCTGTCGCAACTGGTCGCCGACAACAACCTGCAAGCTACCCAAGAGCAGGTGAAGGCCCAGATCGAAGACTTCTCGCAAAGCTACGAAGATCCGAAAGAAGTCCTGAAGTACTACTTCAGCGACCGTCGTCGCCTGGGTGAAGTCGAAGCTCTTGTATTGGAAGAAAACGTCGTCAACTATGTACTCGGCAAGGCGAAAGTGTCGACCACGACCATCGCTTTCGATGAACTGATGGGCAGCGTCCCACAGGCCTAAAGAATCGAACTTGCCGGCCTCCAGGGCCGGCATTTTTTTCAATGGCCTCTTTATAAGGAACGAGACAGGTATGATTCGTAATCCGGCATTGGATACACAAGCACTCGGCATGGTGCCGATGGTGATCGAACAGAGTGGCCGCGGCGAGCGCGCCTATGACATCTATTCGCGCCTCTTGAAGGAGCGCGTGATCTTCCTGGTCGGCCCTGTCAACGACCAGATGGCGAACCTGATCGTCGCCCAGATGCTGTTCCTGGAAAGTGAAAATCCTGACAAGGATATTTCGCTCTACATTAATTCCCCGGGCGGTTCCGTCTCGGCGGGCCTGGCGATCTTCGACACGATGAACTTCATCAAGCCCGACGTCTCGACCCTGTGCACCGGTCTGGCCGCGTCGATGGGCGCCTTCCTGCTGGCCGCCGGCGCCAAGGGCAAGCGCTTCTCGCTGCCGAACTCGCGCGTCATGATCCACCAGCCATCGGGCGGATCGCAGGGCATGGCGTCGGATATCGAAATCCAGGCCAAGGAAATCCTGTACCTGCGCGAGCGCCTGGCGCGCATCATGGCCGACAACACCGGCCAGAGCATCGAGCAGATCCACAAGGATACCGACCGCGACCGCTTCATGTCTGCGGAAGAATCCGTCGAATATGGCATGATCGACAAGGTCCTGACCAGCCGCGGCCAAGCCTGAACCTCTTAGAGGTGTTGGAAAAAAACGCCCGGACGCGATCACGTTCGGGCGTTTGTTTTTTATTTCGGGTAGCATGTTCGTACGTGCACAAGTTGCGCTGCCTCGTCAGCGTGTAACATTCGCACTTGTTGCGTACGTGTATAAGCGTTATATTCACAGCAATTCAATAGAGTCCTGCCCCCATGTCAGACAAAAAATCCTCCAGCGGCGAAAAACTTCTGTACTGCTCCTTCTGCGGAAAGAGCCAGCACGAAGTCAAGAAGCTGATCGCGGGACCGTCGGTGTTCATCTGCGATGAATGCATCGACCTGTGCAACGACATCATCCGCGATGAAACGTCGAACGTCGAAACGGTGGCGGGCGCCAAGTCCGACCTGCCGACGCCACACGAAATCACCGAACTGCTCGACCAGTACGTGATCGGCCAGCAAACGGCCAAGCGTATCCTGTCGGTGGCGGTGTACAACCATTACAAGCGCCTCAAGCACCTGGGCAAGAAAGACGAAGTCGAACTGGCCAAGAGCAATATTCTGCTCGTGGGTCCGACCGGCTCCGGCAAGACCCTGCTGGCCCAGACCCTGGCGCGCATGCTCAACGTGCCGTTCGTGATCGCCGACGCGACCACGCTGACCGAAGCCGGCTATGTCGGCGAAGACGTCGAGAACATCATCCAGAAGCTGCTGCAGAGCTGCAACTATGAAGTCGAAAAGGCGCAGCGCGGCATCGTCTACATCGACGAGATCGACAAGATTTCGCGCAAGTCCGACAACCCATCGATCACCCGCGACGTTTCGGGCGAAGGCGTGCAGCAGGCGCTGCTCAAGCTGATCGAAGGCACGATGGCGTCGGTGCCGCCGCAGGGTGGCCGCAAGCATCCGAACCAGGATTTCGTGCAGATCGACACGACCAACATCATGTTCATCTGCGGCGGCGCCTTCGACGGCCTGGCCAAGGTGATCCAGAACCGTTCGGTCAAGAGCGGCATCGGTTTCGGCGCCACGGTCAAGAGCCAGAACGACGACTACAACGCCGAGATCCTGCTCGAAGCCGAGCCGGAAGACCTGATCAAGTTCGGTCTCATCCCCGAGCTGGTCGGCCGCCTGCCGGTGGTCGCCGCGCTGTCGGAACTGACCGAAGAAGCGCTGATCCAGATCCTGGTCGAGCCGAAGAACGCCCTGATCAAGCAGTATTCGAAGCTGCTCGAGATGGAAGGCGCCGAGCTGGAAATCCGTCCCGCCGCCCTCCACGCGATCGCCAAGAAGGCGCTGGCGCGCAAGACCGGCGCGCGCGGCCTGCGTTCGATTCTCGAGCACGCGCTGCTGGACGTGATGTATGAATTGCCAAGCCAGCAAAACGTCGTGAAAGTCGTCATCGATGAAAATACGATCACGAATGGCGCGAAACCTTTGCTGATTTATAGCGAAACCGCGAAGGCTTCGGGAGAGAACTGAAAAAAGCCCGCACGCACGCTACAAAAAGGCTTGCCGTGCGGACTTAACTAGGTACAATCAATCTCAATAAAAGACTTCGGCTTCAATCGAAAAGCCACTCGCGGCGCGCCGCGCGGTGGCTTTTTCGTTTTTAACGGCACTTTTATTGGAACGGCTATATTCTTCGACAAGTTGAAACTTTTTTACTTGTAGAAAATATTTTCACTGGGTGGCCCTTGTGTTTTCACTGCCCAGCGCCCAAGTTCAGCAACACGCTTTCTATAAGGTATGCCATGACAACTTCGAAATTAACCGAGCAAACGACGCTGCCGCTTCTGCCGTTGCGCGATGTGGTTGTGTTCCCGCATATGGTGATACCTCTGTTCGTCGGCCGTCCAAAATCCATCAAGGCGCTCGAAGCCGCAATGGAGCAGGGCAAGAGCATCATGCTGGCTGCCCAGAAGGCCGCCGCCAAGGACGAACCCTCAGCCGCAGACATCTACGAGATCGGCTGCGTGGCCAATATTCTGCAAATGCTGAAACTCCCGGACGGCACCGTGAAGGTGCTGGTGGAAGGTTCCCAGCGCGCGCGCATCGATAATATTACCGATGGCGCCACCCATTTCGTGGCCGACCTCACGCCGCTCAATTCGGAAATCGGCGACGATTCCGAAGTCGAAGCGATGCGCCGTGCGATCGTCCAGCAGTTCGACCAGTACGTCAAACTGAATAAAAAGATTCCGCCCGAGATCCTGGCTTCGCTGGCCGGCATCGACGACGCCGGCCGCCTGGCCGATACCGTCGCCGCCCACCTGCCGCTCAAGCTTGAGCAAAAGCAGGTGATCCTCGAGATCTTCAATGTCGCCAAGCGCCTGGAGCATCTGCTCGGCCAGCTGGAAGGTGAACTGGACATCCTGCAGGTCGAAAAGCGCATCCGTGGCCGCGTCAAGCGCCAGATGGAAAAATCGCAGCGCGAGTACTACCTGAACGAACAGGTCAAGGCGATCCAGAAGGAGCTGGGCGAAGGCGAAGAGGGCGCCGACATCGAGGAGCTCGAGAAGAAAGTCATCGCCGCCAAGATGCCGAAGGAAGCCATGGAAAAAGCCCAGGCCGAGATTCGCAAGCTCAAGCTGATGTCGCCGATGTCGGCCGAAGCCACCGTGGTGCGCAACTACATCGACACCCTGGTGTCGCTGCCATGGAAGAAGAAGTCGAAGGTGACCGTCGACCTGCAGAATGCCGAGAACGTGCTCGAGCAGGATCACTACGGCCTCGACAAGATCAAGGAACGCATCCTGGAATACCTCGCGGTGCAGCAGCGCGTCGACAAGCTGAAGGCCCCGATCCTGTGCTTCGTCGGTCCTCCTGGTGTTGGCAAGACGTCCTTGGGCCAGTCGATTGCGCGCGCCACGAACCGCAAGTTCGTGCGCATGGCGCTGGGTGGCGTGCGCGACGAAGCCGAGATCCGCGGCCACCGCCGCACCTATATCGGCTCGATGCCGGGCAAGGTGCTGCAGTCGCTGGCCAAGGTCGGCGTGCGCAATCCGCTGTTCCTGCTCGACGAGATCGACAAGATGGGCGCGGACTTCCGTGGCGACCCGTCGTCGGCCCTGCTCGAGGTGCTGGACCCGGAACAGAACCACACCTTCTCGGACCACTACCTGGAAGTCGACTTCGACCTGTCGGACGTGATGTTCGTGGCGACCTCGAACTCGTTCAACATCCCGCCGGCGCTGCTGGACCGGATGGAAGTCATTCGTCTGTCGGGTTACACCGAAGACGAAAAGACCTCGATCGCCCAGCGTTACCTGCTGCCGAAGCAGATGAAGAACAACGGCCTGAAGGAAGACGAGATCAAGGTCGAAGAGTCGGCGATCCGCGACATCATCCGCTATTACACCCGCGAAGCCGGCGTGCGTTCGCTCGAGCGCGAAGTGTCGAAGATCTGCCGCAAGGTGGTCAAGATGCTGCTGCTGAAGAAGGGTTCGACCGCGGCCGAGAAGCGCGTGATCGTGAGCGCCAAGAACCTGGATAAATTCCTGGGCGTGCGCCGCTACGACTTCGGCGTGGCCGAGAAGGACAACCAGATCGGCCAGGTGGTCGGCCTGGCCTGGACCGAGGTCGGCGGCGACCTGTTGACCATCGAAGCGGTCAATGTCCCGGGCAAGGGCGGCATCATCCGCACCGGCACGCTGGGCGACGTGATGAAGGAATCGATCGAGGCCGCCCGCACCGTGGTGCGTTCGCGCGCGCAGCGCTTCGGCATCAAGAACGAAGTGTTCGAGAAGACCGACATCCACATCCACGTGCCGGAAGGCGCGACGCCGAAGGACGGTCCGTCCGCCGGCATCGGCATGACGACCGCGCTGGTCTCGGCCTTCACCGGCATCCCGGTGCGCGCCGACGTGGCGATGACGGGCGAGATCACGCTGCGCGGCGAAGTGCTGCCGATCGGCGGCCTGAAAGAGAAGCTGCTGGCGGCGCATCGCGGCGGCATCAAGACGGTCCTGATCCCCGAGCAGAACGTGAAGGACCTGGCCGAGATCCCGGACAACGTCAAGAACAAGCTCGAGATCGTGCCGGTGCGCTGGATCGAAAAGGTCCTCGAGGTGGCGCTGGAGCGCCAGCCGGAAGCGCTGTCCGACGTGCCTGCGGTCGCTGTGGCGCCAGCCCCGAGCGAAGGGCAGGGCGAAGTGGTCAAGCACTAAGCACGTCGCGTAGTTCATGAATCAGGCGCCCATGCGGCGCCTGTTTTTTTGCCTGTACCGCCTGTATTGACGGGCGCCGTTGCCGATCGACCGAAGCCGCCCTCGACCCGCCTCGCTTGACATCCCTATGTTGCCCTTGTTTAATATGCGCTTGCACTTTTGCAGCAATGGCGCGGTGTGCGTCACGAACGAAAACGAGGAAACGAGTGAACAAGACAGAACTGATCGAAGAAATCGCGAAGTCCGCGGACATTACGAAGGCCTCGGCGACGCGTGCACTCGACGCCATGATCGAAGCGGTCACCGAAAGCCTGAAGAAGAACGACAGCGTCACGCTGGTCGGTTTCGGCACCTTCACCGTGGGCGAGCGCGCAGCGCGTACCGGCCGCGATCCACGCACCAAGGAACCCATCAAGATCAAGGCTGCGAAGGTTCCGAAATTTAAGGCTGGTAAAGCGCTGAAAGATGCTGTAAACTAATGCCTTCTTCGCGATGACAAGCGTAGAAAGCAACAGGATAACGTCGTATCCATCCTGGTGCTTGTTGTAGTGTTTATTTGCTGGAGCGGTAGTTCAGTTGGTTAGAATACCGGCCTGTCACGCCGGGGGTCGCGGGTTCGAGCCCCGTCCGCTCCGCCACCAAATAAACGCGATGACGAAAGTCTGGAGCGGTAGTTCAGTTGGTTAGAATACCGGCCTGTCACGCCGGGGGTCGCGGGTTCGAGCCCCGTCCGCTCCGCCAGAATTCAGTAAGATAGGGGCAGCTCTCAGAGCCGCCTCGAAACGAGAAGAGGCGAACGCGAGTTCGCCTTTTTTTTTAACTTGTGCTGTTAATGCATTCTCAACCTTGAATGGCTGACCATGTTTGAATTTATTCGGACCCACAAGCGCTGGATGTACGGGATCCTGCTGCTCTTGATCGTTCCCTCGTTCGTGTTCGTGGGGATGGAGAGTTACCAGAGCAACGATGGCGGCGCCGGTGTCGCCACCGTCGATGGCCAGAAGATCACGCAGCAGGAATGGGAAGACGCGCAGCGCCGCCAGATCGACCAGGCGCGCCAGGCGATGGGCGCGCAGTTCGACCAGAAGCTGTTCGAGACCTCGGAAGCCAAGCAGGCGATCCTGAACAACCTGGTGGCCGAGCGCGCCATCAACGCCGAGATCAACCGCGCGCACATGAGCGTGAGCGATGCGACCCTGCAGAAGACCATCATGGACATCCAGCAGTTCCGCCTGCCGGACGGCGGCTTCGACATGGAAGGCTACAAGGCCGCGCTGGCGGCGCAGGGCATGACGCCCGAGATGTTCGACCAGCGCCTGCGCCGCGACCTGACCGTGCAGCAGCTGTCGGGTTCGATCCAGGCCACCGCCTTCGCGCCGCGCACCGTGGCCAACCGCCTGTCGGACATCAACGACCAGGAACGCGAAGTGCAAGAGGTCCTGTTCCCGCTGTCGACCTATCTGCCGCAGGTGAAGGTCACCGACGAGATGGTCAAGGCCTACTACGACAAGAACGCGCAGCTGTTCCAGATCCCTGAGCAGGTGAAGGCCGAGTACGTCGTGTTCGATGCGTCGACCGTCGAGAACCAGGTGCAGGTGACCGACGCCGAAGTCACCGACTACTACAACAAGAACCTCAAGAACTACACCACGCCCGAGCAGCGCAGCGCGAGCCACATCCTGATCACCGTGTCGCGCGACGCCAGCGCCGCCGACCAGGCTGCCGCGAAGAAGAAGGCGGAATCGGTGCTGGCCGAAGTCCGCGCCAATCCGGACAACTTCGCCGCCATCGCCAAGGCCAATTCGCAAGACCCGGGCTCGGCGCAGTCGGGCGGCGACCTGGGCGTGGTCGAGAAAGGCCTGTTCGTGAAGTCGGTCGAGGATTCGATCTACGCGCTGAAAGAGGGCGAGACGAGCGGCCTGGTGCAGTCGGAATTCGGCTGGCACATCATCAAGGTCACCGGCGTCAAGCCGTCGTCGCAGCGCTCGCTGGACGACGCCAAGGGCGACATCGCCGCCGACCTCAAGAAGCAGAAGATGGCGGCAAAGTACACCGAACTGGCCGGCGTGTTCAGCGAGACCGCGTATGACCAGTCCGAGAGCCTGAAGCCGGTCGCCGACAAGCTCAAGCTGCAGATCCAGACCGCCGACAACCTGACCCGCACGCCGAATCCGGCGCTGGGCGACTCGCCGATCAACAATGCCAAGTTCCTGGCCGCCCTGTTCAGCGCCGACGCGATCAAGAACAAGCGCAATACCGAAGCGGTCGAAGTGGCGCCGAGCGTGCTGGTGTCGGGCCGCGTGGTGGAGTTCCGTCCGGCCACCAAGCGTCCATTGGCTGAAGTCGAAGCGCAGATCCGCCAGCGCGTGACCCTGGAAGAAGCGGGCCGCCTGGCGCGCGCCGCCGGCGAAGCGAAGCTGAACGCCGCCAAGGCATCGGGCGACGCCACCGGCTTCGGCGCGCCTGTGAGCGTGTCGCGCACCAAGGAGCCGGCCATCAACCAGACCGCCGCGATCGCCGTGCTGAAGGCCGACGTGACCAAGCTGCCGGCCTATGTCGGCGTCGAGGTGCCGGGCCAGGGGTATGGCGTCTACCGCATCGGCAAGGTGTCGCAACCGGCCCAGCCGGATACGGCGCGCCGCAAGCAGGAATCCGACCAGATCGGCAACCTGGTGGGCCAGCAGCAGATGTATGACTACGTCGAAGCGCTCAAGGCCAAGGCCAAGGTGAAGATCAACGTCAATCCGACTGAACTCGGCGCGAATACCGACGGTCAGTAAGTAGATCGTCGGACGACAAAAAGCCCGGCTGCGCGAGCAGCCGGGCTTTTTGCGTTGTAGCGGCCTGTCCCGGTCAGGCGCGTCCTGACAGCGAACGATAGCGTACGGAGGAACTCTGCAAAAAGTGGAAGGTCAATAACATGATTGGCTGCGCCATGATGACGAGACAAACTCTTTGACGCCGAAAGGAGAACTACGTGGACGACGACGAGGACTCGGTCGACCCGGGCTGGCAGCGCCTGTATGACGCCCTGGTCCTCACCTGCAAGTGGTTCGGCGACGAAAACGCTTTCGGGCACGCCGACTTCTGGGTGGTCGACGACGACTGGGGATGCCACAACCAGAAGCTCTGCGTGTCTTCCCAGGCCTTTCTCACACCGGAAGTCGCCCTGGCGATCCAGCGCTGCGTCAGGCAGGCCGGCGCTCCCGGGGCGCAGGTAATGATCCAGCTCGAGCTCCAGGGCGAGGCAGGCGCTGCGGTCCCTCCCGAGGGATTGATCGTCACGGCCGACGCCATCACCGAGTACTGGAATCTCGAGCGGGTGCGGGCGATCGTCGGCGACGACTTCTACCGCAGTCGCGCACCCAGTTAGCTAGGCGGCGTGCAGCCGGCGCGCCGCCTGCAGAAAGTCGTCCGGCGCGATGTCGTCCAGCGTCAGGACGTCGGCCTGCGGGTAACGCACGAAGTTGCGGTCGATCGAGCGCAGGTAGGCCGGATCGTAGTGCTGCGCCAGCAGCTGGTCGACCAGTTCCGCCATTTCGCCGCCGTTGGCCATCGCATGCCAGGCATCGATCTGCGCGCGGCCGTGCAGCTGCACCAGGTGATCGAGCTGGGTGTTGAGGGCCGACGGATCGGCGCAGAAGTGCTCGTAGTCTTCCATCAGCAGCCGCACGCGGTTCGGGCGCGACAGGTTGACGGCGATACAGGGCGAGGCGCGCATGCGCTCCATCACCAGGCCCGGAACGCGCAGGTTGCCGACCTTCTTGCTCTCGGACTCGACGAACACGGGTTTGCTCGGGTCGAAGCGGCGCAGCTTGTCCCACACCAGGCTTTCGAACATCTTCTGAGTCGGTTGCGGTTCGTTCGGCAGGTGGCCCAGCACCGAGCCGCGGTGGGCCGCAAGCTTCTCCAGGTCGAGCACCTGGGCGCCGATGCCGTCGAGCGTTTCGAGCAAGCGGCTCTTGCCGCTGCCGGTGGTGCCGCATACGACGCGAAAATTCAGTTCGGGCGGATTCTCCAGCGCCGTGCTCACGTGGGCACGATAGGCCTTGTAGCCGCCTTCAAGCTGCGCCACCGGCCAGCCGATTCGCGCCAGGATATGCACCATCGCGCCGCTGCGGTTGCCGCCGCGCCAGCAATACACCAGCACACGCCAGTCGCGCGGTTTGTCGGCGAACAGCGTTTCGATGTGGCGCGCGATATTGTGGGCGACGATCGGCGCGCCGACCTTCTTGGCTTCGAACGCGCCGACCTGCTTGTACAGCGTGCCGACCTGGATGCGCTGCTCGTCGTTCAGGACCGGGCAATTGATCGCGCCGGGAATGTGGTCGAGGGCGTACTCGGCCTCGCTGCGCGCGTCGATGATCGCATCGAATCCGTCGAGTTGCGGCAGCAGGGCGTCGAACCCCAGGACTTCCGGATACTTCATGCTCATTGAAAAAGCTTATTTCTTGATTAGCGCCGCGAACTGCGGCCAGATGTTGTTGAGGATGATCGGATGCGCCTGGGCCGTCGGATGCAGCCGGTCCTGCTGGAACAGCGCCGGCTTGTCGGCCACGCCTTCGAGCATGAACGGCACCAGCGGCGACTTGGTGGACTTGGCGACGCTCTCGAACATATTGAAGAAGCGTTCGGTGTATGCACGCCCGTAGTTCGGCGGCATGCGCATGCCGACCAGCAGCACGCGCGCCCTGGTCTCTTGCGCCATGGCGATCATGGCGCGCAGATTCGCTTCGGCCGACGGCACCGGCAAGCCGCGCAGGCCGTCGTTGGCGCCCAGTTCGATCACGACGATGTCGGGCCGGTGCTGCTTGATCAGGGCCGGCAGGCGCGCGCGGCCGCCGCTGGTGGTCTCGCCGCTGATGCTGGCGTTGACCACCTTGGCGTCGATTTTCTCGCGTTGCAGTTTCTGTTCCAGCAGGGCCACCCAGCCCGCGCCGCGCGCGATGCCGTACTCGGCCGACAGGCTGTCGCCCACCACGAGCACCGATTTTGGTGCAGAATAGGCGCTCGCCGTCGCGGCCAAGGTGAGGAAAGCGACGACAGTCAAATTTTTAAGAAAAGCTAGCATGCGTGATCATCCCGAGGCATTCAAAAACGGCGTCAGCGACGCCGGCGTTCATGCAGGCCGTCCGCCCGCGATCCAGGTAAGCGGTTTGTCGAAGAAGGTGGCCGACGCCAGCGGCGAGCTCACCATCCTGCAAAACGTCGATTTTACCGTGCAACCGGCCGAGACGCTCGCGCTCGTCGGCGCATCCGGCTCCGGCAAGTCGACCTTGCTCGGCCTGCTGGCCGGCCTCGACACGCCGTCCTCCGGCACTGTGCTACTCGATGGCACCGATATCTTCGCCCTCGACGAGGACGGCCGCGCCGCCTTTCGCAAGGCCAAGCTGGGCTTCGTGTTCCAGTCGTTCCAGCTGCTGGCCCACCTGACCGCGCTCGAGAACGTGATGCTGCCGCTCGAACTGCGCGGCGACGCCGGCGCGCGCGAGAAGGCGACCGAGATGCTGGGCCGGGTCGGCCTGTCCAGCCGCCTGAAGCACTATCCCAAGTTTCTCTCTGGCGGCGAGCAGCAGCGCGTTGCGCTGGCGCGCGCCTTCGTCACCGAGCCGCCGCTGCTGTTCGCCGACGAACCCACCGGCAGCCTCGATGCCGCCACCGGCGAATCCGTCATCCAGCTGATGTTCGAGCTCAATCGCGAACGCGGCTCGACCCTGGTGCTGGTGACCCACGATCCGGGCATGGCGGCGCGTTGCGGCCGGACCATCACCATTGCGGCCGGCCGCCTGGTCGAATAAAACCGTCAACCGCCGGCGGCATCCTTCGCCAGCCGGTTCACTACTTTGCGCACGGCTGCCGGCAGCTCGCCGGCGGTCATGCCGATCGGGCCGACGCCTTCGTCGACCAGCGCGTCGGCGGCAGCGCCATGCACCCAGGTGGCCGCGGCTGCCGCCTCCCATCCCGGCCAACCCTGCGCCAGCAAGGCGCCGCAGATCCCCGCCAGCACGTCGCCGCTGCCCGCCGTCGCCAGGCCCGCGTTGCCCGTGGGGTTGACCAGCACCTCGCCGTCGGGCCGCGCGATCACCGTGCCCGACCCTTTCAGGATCACCGTCGCGTTGGTGCGCAGCGCCATTTCGCGCGCCGCTTCCAGGCGGTCCGATTGCACGACCGCCGCGGTCATCCCGAGCAGGCGCGCGCCTTCGAGCGGATGCGGCGTCAAGACCGCCGGCGCCGTGCGCTGCGCCAGGCGCGATTGCAGGTCGGGACTCGCGCCGATCAGGTTCAGCGCATCGGCGTCGATCACCAGCGGGCTGTCGCTGTCGAGGGCCTTGGCCAGCAGGCGGATCGCATTGGCCGAGTCGCCCATGCCGGGGCCGATCACCAGGGTGCGGCCAAGGAAATCGAAGTCGTCGGCCGCGCGGAACATGATCTCGGGCTGGCTGCTGTCGTAGCCGGGCGGCGTGCCCAGCGCGGCGACGAAGACGCGGCCGGCGCCGGCATACAGCGCGCCGCGTGCGGACAGCACCGGCGCGCCGGCCATGCCGTGGGCGCCGCCGACGATGGCGACGTCGCCGAAGCTGCCTTTATGGCTGTTGTGGCGGCGCGCCGTGAAGCGGCCGGCGAACAGCGGCAAGCCGTTCAGGCGCGCCGTCGCGCGCGGCAGCGCATCGACGCCGACGCCGAGCATGTCGACCCGTACCTGGCCGGCATGGTCGCGGCCATCGGCCGTGTGCAGCCCGGGCTTGTCGGCGAGGAAGGTGATCGTGTGCGTGGCGCGCACCGCGATGCCGTCCGGGCCGATCACGGCGCCGGTGTCGGCGTCCAGCCCGCTCGGCACGTCGAGCGCCAGGATCGGGCAGCGGATCGTCTCGAGCCCGACCACGAGTTCGCGGTAGTCGCCGTCGACCGGTCGCTCCAGCCCGATGCCGAACAGGCCGTCGATCACCAGGCCCCATTCGGCGCCGGGCGGCAGCATGTCGATCCAGCCGACCGAGCCGGCGCGGGCGCGCTCGTAGGCGGCCGCCGTCTCGGCCGAGGCGTCGCGCCGGCCGGGCAGGTGCAGGACGGTGGCGTCGACGCCGGCCTCGGCCAGGTTGGCCGCGGCTTCGAGCGCGTCGCCGCCATTGTTGCCGGGGCCGGCCAGCACCAGTACCGGCCGGTCGCGCCGGTCGCCCAGCAGCTCGAGGGCGAAGTCGGCGGCAGCCTTGCCGGCGCGCTGCATCAGGATGCCCGGCGCCAGGCCGGCGTAGGCTGCTTGTTCGATGGCGCGCAGTTGCGCGACCGTGTAAAGATGTCGTTCCATGCTCGTGTCTGGTCGTGAGGGACAGGTTTGATTGTCGTGCATTTCCGCCAACGTTGTCGCGCCGTCCGATCTACAATAGGCGTTTCACCGTTACAGCAGGAGCAAGGCATGGACTGGCAGTTCTGGATCGACCGAGGCGGCACCTTCACCGACATCGTGGCGCGGCGCCCGGATGGACAACTCGTCACGCACAAGCTGCTGTCCGAGAATCCCGAACAGTACCGCGACGCCGCCGTGGCCGGCATCCGCCACCTGCTGGGCGTGGCGGCGGGCGAGCCGCTGCCGGCGGCCAGCGTCGAAGCCGTCAAGATGGGTACCACGGTGGCCACCAATGCGCTGCTCGAGCGCAAGGGCGAGCCGACGGCGCTGGCCATCACGCGGGGCTTCCGCGACGCGCTGCGCATCGCCTACCAGAACCGGCCGCGCCTGTTCGACCGCCACATCGTGCTGCCCGAGCTGCTGTATGCGCAGGTGATCGAGATCGGCGAGCGCATGGGCGCCCACGGCGACGTCGTGCTGCCGCTGGACGAGGCATCCGCGCGCGCCGGCCTGCAGCAGGCCTTCCACGCCGGCCTGCGCTCGCTGGCGATCGTGTTCATGCACGGCTACCGCCATACAGCCCACGAGGCGCAGGTGGCGCGCATCGCGCGCGAGATCGGGTTTACCCAAGTGTCGGTCTCGCACGAGGTGAGTCCGATGATGAAGCTGGTCGCGCGCGGCGATACCACCGTGGTCGACGCCTACCTGTCGCCTATCCTGCGCCGCTATGTGGACCAGGTGGCGGGCGAGCTGCCGGGCGTGAACCTGCAGTTCATGCAGTCCAACGGCGGCCTGACCGATGCGCGCGCCTTCCAGGGCAAGGACAGCATCCTGTCCGGCCCGGCCGGCGGCATCGTCGGCATGGTGCGCGCCAGCCGGCTGGCCGGCTTCGAGCGCGTGATCGGCTTCGACATGGGCGGCACCTCGACCGACGTGTCGCACTTCTCGGGCGAGTTCGAACGCGTGTTCGAGACCCAGGTCGCGGGCGTGCGCATGCGCGCGCCGATGATGAGCATCCATACCGTGGCGGCCGGCGGCGGCTCGATCCTGCATTTCGACGGCAGCCGCTATCGCGTGGGGCCGGACAGCGCCGGCGCCAATCCGGGGCCGGCCAGCTATCGCCGCGGCGGACCGCTCGCTGTCACCGACTGCAACGTGATGCTGGGCAAGGTGCAGCCGAATTACTTCCCGCGCCTGTTCGGACCGGGCGGGGACGAAGCCCTCGATGCGGATGCGGTGCGGGCACGCTTCGACGAGATGGCGGACCAGATCGGCGCCGCTACCGGCGAACGTCCAGCGCCGGAAGCCGTGGCCGAGGGCTTCATCCAGATCGCGGTCGGCAATATGGCCAATGCGATCAAGCAGATCTCGGTGCAGCGCGGCCACGACGTCACCGACTACGCGCTCACCAGCTTCGGCGGCGCCGGCGGCCAGCACGCCTGCCTGGTGGCCGATGCGCTGGGCATGAAGACCGTGTTCATCCACTCGCTGGCCGGGGTGCTGTCGGCCTATGGCATGGGCCTGGCCGACCAGACCGCGATGCGCGAGCAGGCGGTCGAAGAGAAACTGTCGGATGCGGCGCGCGATGCGCTGGCAGCGCGCCTGTCGGCGCTCGGCGAGTCGGCGCGTGGCCAGTTGCTGCATCAAGGCGTGGAGCCTGGCCGCATCGCCCTGGTCGAGCGCGTGCACCTGCGGTACGAGGGCACCGATTCGGCGCTGGTGGTGCAGTTCGACGACGTGGCGTCGATGCAGGCGCAGTTCGAGCAGGCGTATAAACGCCGCTATTCGTTCCTGATGCCGTCGCGTGCGTTGATCGTCGAAGCCGTGTCGGTGGAAGCGATCGGGCAGTCCGATGCGCCGCCCGAGCAACCGGCAGGCGCTATGGCGAAGGAAGCTGCCCCGGCGCCGCAGGAAACCGTGCGCATGTACAGCGGCGCGCAGTGGCACGACACCGGCATCTACGCCCGCCGCACGCTGCAGCCCGGACACGTGGTGCGCGGCCCGGCGATCATCGCCGAAGACAATGCGACCACGATCGTGGAGCCGGGCTGGCAGGCGCAGGTCACCAGCTACAATCACCTGGTGCTGCAACGGGTGGAAGCGCTGCCGGAACGGCGCGCGATCGGCACCACGGCCGATCCGGTGATGCTCGAGATCTTCAACAACCTGTTCATGTCGATCGCCGAGCAGATGGGCTTGCGGCTGCAGAACACGGCTTATTCCGTCAACATCAAGGAACGCCTGGACTTCAGCTGCGCGATCTTCGACCACGACGGCAACCTGGTCGCGAACGCGCCGCACATGCCGGTGCACCTGGGCTCGATGGGCGAGAGCATCAAGACCGTGATGCGCGAGAATGCCGGTCGCATGCGCTCGGGCGACGTCTACGTGCTCAACGATCCCTATAACGGCGGCACTCATTTGCCGGACGTGACCGTCATCTCGCCGGTGTTCGACGAAGCGGGGCAGGAAATCCTGTTCTACGTCGGCTCGCGCGGCCACCACGCCGACATCGGCGGCACCACGCCGGGCTCGATGCCGCCCGACTCGGATCACATCGAGCAAGAGGGCGTGTTGATCAACAATTTCAAGCTGGTCGACGGCCTCGATGGCGTCCTGCGCGAGACGCAAGCGCGCGCGATGCTGCAAGGTGCGCGCTACCCGGCGCGGAATCCCGACCAGAACATGGCCGACCTGCGCGCCCAGGTGGCGGCGAACCAGAAGGGCGTCGAGGAGCTGCGCAAGATGGTCGCGCACTTCGGCCTGGACGTCGTGCGCGCCTACATGGGCCATGTGCAGGACAATGCGGAAGAAGCCGTGCGGCGCGTGATCTCGGCGCTCAAGGACGGCAGCTTCCACTACGAGCTCGATAACGGCGCCCACATCGATGTCGCAATCCGGGTCGACCAGGCCACGCGCAGCGCGCAGGTCGATTTCACCGGCACGTCAGGCCAGCTGCCGAACAACTTCAATGCGCCGTCGAGCGTGTGCATGGCGGCGGTGCTGTATGTGTTCCGCACGCTCGTGGACGACGAGATTCCGCTGAACGCCGGTTGCCTGAAACCGTTGAAGGTCATCATCCCGCCCGGCTCGATGCTCAACCCGCATTATCCGGCCTCGGTGGTGTCGGGGAACGTCGAGACCTCGACCTGCATCACCAACGCGCTGTACGGCGCGCTGGGCGTGATGGCGGCGGCGCAGGGCACGATGAACAACTTCACCTTCGGCAACGCGCGCTACCAGTACTACGAGACCATCTCCGGCGGCTCGGGCGCGGGCGAGGGCTTCGACGGCACCGACGTCGTGCAGACGAATATGACCAACTCGCGCCTGACCGATCCGGAGATCCTGGAATTCCGCTTCCCGGTGCGGCTGGAAAGCTACGAGATCCGGCACGGATCGGGCGGAGCGGGTCGCTGGCGGGGCGGCAATGGCGGCGTGCGCAAGGTGCGCTTCCTGGAGCCGATGACGGCGGCGATCCTGTCCAACAACCGTATCCATGCGCCGTTCGGGATGGCGGGCGGGGAGGCGGCCCAGCGCGGGCGCAACCGCGTCGAACGTGCCGATGGCCAGGTCGAAGAGCTGGGCCATATCGGCAAGACCGATATGGGCGTGGGCGACGTGTTCGTGATCGAGACGCCGGGCGGGGGCGGGTACGGGGAACCTGCCTGATCCGATTTGCCCGGTTTGCTCAGCGCCGCTGGTGACCGCGACCGTGGCCGCCGTGGCGGTGGCCGCCATGTCCGCCATGGTGGCCACGCCACCCGTGGCCGCCATGATAGTGGCCCCTGCCGTGGTGATGGCCGTGCCCGTAGTGGCGCGGGCCGCGGTCGTAGTACGAGAAGCCCAGGCCGAGCGTGACTGGCGGATAGGCGTAGGCAGGACTGCTGTAGGGATAGGCGCCGTAATAGGGATAGGCCGAATAGCTGGAGTAGCCATCAGCGGGCACGTAGGCGCCATCGTAGGTCGCATACGGAGGTCCGTAGGCCACGCAGCCTCCGAGACCGCATGCCAGCAAGAGCGAAAAAGTCAGGCGTTTCGCCGCGCCTTTGATCTGCAAGTTCATGGCAGACCCTCATCGGGGACGATGATTCATTCTAGTCCCTTGCCGGACGGGCGTTGGCGGTGGAGTTGTAAGGAATTGCTACGACGATAGGGGCGGCGGGCCGGGAAGGCGATGATTTGAACTCAGCCGCACCGATAAACGCTTCCGGACATAGAGGAAATGCATGTCGCAGCAATCAATCCCACGATTCGCTCTGCTCGCCGTATGCGGCTTGTTGGGTGCGTGTGGCACTACGAAGCCTGAAATGCCGTCTGCGGCCAATGCGGGTGCCCGGGCGCCCGGCGCTGCAGCACCGCTCGCCATGGTCGGCGTTGCCTGGGACAACTTCAATCACCGTGGCAATATGTGGGCGTGCCGGGACTTGGCCAGTGGCGAGATCGTCTCGACCAGCATGTGTCACGGTCTGGTCAAGGACGACCGCCATTGGCCGGGAATGGCCGTCCCATCCAGTTATCGCGGCATGCCCGACCCGTGATGTAATCTAGACAGTGGCAATACCATACTTCCTGCGCGCCGCCTGATACTCATCGGTCAACGCCACCAACCTTGGATGTTGCGCATCCTGCGCCCGAATCCCTTCCAGCAGCTGGGCCGCCGTGTCGCCCAGCGGGTGATCCCACCCCAGCTCGTTCACCTGGCGCAGGATGCCGCCGGCGGTGGCCACCATCACCTGCAGATTGTGCGGCGCGATGTGCAGCGCTTCGAGCAGGGTCTGCACCGCGCCGCGCACGTCGCCCATATTGCGCTTCTCGTCGGCCACGCCGAGCAGGATCTGCGCCTGCGCCCGCAGTTGCTGGCCCATGCCCTCGACCATGTCGGTGCGGCCGGCATTGACGAACACGTGCATCGCCTGGTCGACCGAGACGCCGCTGCCTGACTCGTTCATCACCGTCAGCATGACGTTCGAGGCCTGCTCGTCCAGCTGGTGATCCAGGCACGCCTTGGCCAGGTCCATGCGCAGGCCGGGCGAGGTCGCGCCGCCGGCGCGCACCGCCGTCACCGCCGCCTGCAGCTCGGCGATCGCGGCGCCGGCGTTGCCGCTCTTGTCGAGCACGAGCGAGTTGGCATAGGCGCGGCAGGCGTCCGCCGCCGGGTTGCCGCGCATCGAGCGCTCCAGGTCGCGCACCACGCCGGTCGCGCCGAGCAGGTCGTCGCGCGTGACCAGCGCCTTGACCAGGTTGACGTGGTCTTCGGGATTG
This sequence comes from Massilia timonae, assembly GCF_001866515.1. NCBI lineage: Bacteria > Pseudomonadati > Pseudomonadota > Betaproteobacteria > Burkholderiales > Oxalobacteraceae > Massilia > Massilia timonae. The sequence goes on along the minus strand of NZ_JRYB01000001.1, from coordinate 4,969,852 downwards.
CGAAACTCCGAATAGCGGGCCTTGGTCACCACCTGGCGGAACGATTTTTCGGCGCCATCGACGTCGCCCGCCGCGAGCGCCACTTCGCCGAGTTTGCGCAGGCGCCGCACCACGTGCGGCGAGATCGCCACCGCGTCTTCGAGCACCTTCTTGGCCAGCTCCGGCTCGTGGCTCGCCTCCAGGCAGCGCGCCAGCAGGTCGTAGCCGGCCATCAGGCGCGGATTGGCGGCCAGCAGTTCTTCGAGGATGGTGCGGGCGTCGTCCACCTGGTCGAGCGCGAACAGGGCGCGCGCCATGCCCAAAGCCGCCCAGCCGAGAGGACGCTCGGCCAGCACTTCGCGGTAGACGGCGGCGGCCTCGTGGTGCTCGTTCAGGCTCGTGTGCAATTCGGCGCGGATGCGGGCGAAGTCGGCGCCATAGCGCGGTTGGGCGCCAGCGCCGTCGCGGCAGGCGGCGATCGCTTCGCGCGGCTTGCCCTGGGCCGCCAGCTGCCAGGCCGGGAGCAGGGCGGCGCGGCGCTCCAGTGCGCGCTTGATGCGCCCGCTCAGCATCTCCACGGTGAAGGGCTTGAGGACGTAGTCGGTCGGCGTCAGTTCGGCCGCGCTCACCACCTTGTCGTGGACGCCCTCGGAGGTGAGCATGATGAAGATCGTCGACGCCGAGATCAGGCGGTGGTGGCGCAGGTCTTCCAGCAACTGCTGGCCGTCCTGGCCTTCGCCGCTGCCGCCGGCCAGGTCGTACTCGCACAGGATGACGTCGTAGGCGCGCCGCTGCAGCTGGCGGATGGCCGTGTTGGCGTTGATCGCATACTCGACCTTGTTGATGCCCGCCAGGTTCAGCATGTTCTGCAGGCTGGTGCGCATTCCCGGGTTCGGGTCGACCACCAGCACCGCCAGGTTTCCATTCTCTTGCATCGTCGCTCTCGTCCAGGTCATCCGGCGCCACGCGGAAGGGGCGCGTTTAAATATTGTCTACCGTAAAGATACCGGCAAGTTTCAATCCGATCAAGGAAACTGCAGTGCCATATTGTCAGTCGGCCGAGGGCCCGACCATAGTGCAACACTGTATAATAGCGGGCTATCTTCCACCCTAGCAGCCACGCTGCATCAACGACTGTCCAAGCCATGTTGATTCTGCCGGGTTCCAATGCCCTGTCCGCCTTCCGTAGCCAACGCCTCCTGAGCCAACTGCAAGCCGTCGCCCCGTCGATCGCCGCCGTCCAGGGACGCTTCTACCACTTCATCGACACCAGCGCGCCGCTCTCCACTGACGATACGCAACGTCTGTCGGCCATGCTCACCTATGGCGAGCCGGCGGCCGAAACGCTGTACGAGGGCGTGACCGAGGAGTTCTTCGTCATTCCGCGCCTGGGCACGATTTCGCCATGGGCCTCGAAGGCGACCGACATCGCCCACAACTGCGGCATGGCTCACGTGCACCGCATCGAGCGCGGCGTCGGCTACACCGTGGTCCTCAAGAGCGGCATCCTGGGCAGCAGCATCGGCGCCGCCAAGAAGCTCAGCAGCGAGGAACTGGAAGTCGTCAGCGCGCTGCTGCACGACCGTATGACCGAATCGGTGCTGCGCAGCGCCGACGACGCCCAGCACCTGTTCAACGAACTCGAAGGCAAGCAGCTGGAAAGCATCGATGTGCTGGGCGATGGTCGCGACGCGCTGGTGCGCGCCAACACCGAACTCGGCCTCGCGATGTCGGAAGACGAAGTCGACTACCTGCACGACGCCTTCACCAAGGCGCAGCGCAACCCGACCGACGTCGAGCTCATGATGTTCGCCCAGGCGAACAGCGAGCACTGCCGCCACAAGATCTTCAACGCCGACTGGATCATCGACGGCGTCAAGCAGGACAAATCGCTGTTCGGCATGATCAAGAACACGCACCAGTTGAATCCGCGCGGCACCGTGGTCGCCTACAGCGACAACTCGTCGATCATCGAAGGCGCCACCGTCACCCGCTTCTTCCCGCGCGACGGCCAGGAATACGGCGCGTCGACCGAGCTGGTGCACACCCTGATGAAGGTCGAAACCCACAACCACCCGACCGCGATCTCTCCGTTCCCGGGCGCCTCGACCGGCGCCGGCGGCGAGATCCGTGACGAGGGCGCGACCGGCCGCGGCGCCAAGCCGAAGGCGGGCCTGACCGGTTTCACGGTGTCGAACCTGCTGCTGCCCGACGCCCAGCGTCCGTGGGAAAACGCATCGGACGTGACCAAGGGCGAGCGTCTTGACGCCGTCTACGGCAAGCCGGAGCGCATCGCCTCGCCGCTGCAGATCATGATCGACGGTCCGATCGGCGGCGCCGCCTTCAGCAATGAATTCGGCCGTCCGGTCCTGGGCGGCTACTTCCGCGCCTACGAGCAGAACGTCGGCGCCGCGAACGCGGTCTACGGCTACCACAAGCCGATCATGATCGCCGGCGGCATCGGCAACATCTCGGCCCGGCACACCCACAAGGACGAGATCCCGGTCGGCAGCCTGCTGATCCAGCTCGGCGGCCCGGGCATGCGCATCGGCATGGGCGGCAGCGCCGCCTCGTCGATGGCGACCGGCACCAACACCGCCGACCTGGACTTCGACTCGGTCCAGCGCGGCAATCCGGAGATGGAACGCCGCGCGCAGGAAGTCATCAACGGCTGCTGGCAGCTGGGAGAGGACAACCCGATCATCTCGATCCACGACGTCGGCGCCGGCGGCCTGTCGAACGCCTTCCCCGAAATCGTCAACGACGCCAAGCGCGGCGCGATTTTCGACCTGCGCAAGGTGCCGCTGGAAGAGAGTGGCTTGGCGCCAAAGGAAATTTGGTCAAACGAGTCGCAAGAGCGATATGTGTTGGCAATTTCGCCTGATGACCTTACAAAATTTGCATCGCTGTGCGAGCGTGAGCGCTGCCCGTTTGCCGTGGTCGGCACCGCCACCGAAGAGCGCCAGCTGAAGCTGATCGACCAGCAAGAAGGTAATTCGCCGGTCGACATGCCGATGGATGTGTTGCTCGGCAAACCGCCGAAGATGCTGCGCGACGTCGAACACGTCCAGCACGTCTTCCCGCCGGTGGACCTGACCGGCATCGAGCTGCCGGAAGCCGCGCGTCGCGTGCTGCTGAACCCGGCCGTGGCCGATAAATCGTTCCTGATCACCATCGGCGACCGTACTGTCGGCGCCACCAGCGTGCGCGACCAGATGGTCGGCCCATGGCAGGTGCCGGTCGCCGACTGCGCCGTCACCGCGATGGCCTTCGAAGGCTTCGTGGGCGAGGCGATGGCGATGGGCGAGCGCACCCCGCTGGCCGTGATCGACGCCGCCGCCTCGGGCCGCATGGCCGTCGGCGAGGCGATCACCAACATCGCCGCCGCCGCCATCGACGACATCTCGGACATCAAGCTGTCGGCCAACTGGATGGCCGCCTGCGGCCAGCCTGGCCAGGATGCGGCGCTGTTCGACACCGTCAAGGCGGTCGGCATGGAACTGTGCCCGGCGCTGGGCGTGTCGATCCCGGTGGGCAAGGATTCGCTGTCGATGCGCACCACCTGGAACGACGAAGGCCAGAACAAGGCCGTCATCTCGCCGGTGTCGCTGATCGTGTCGTCGTTCGCGCCGGTTACCGACGTGCGCCGTTCGCTGACCCCGCAACTGCGCACCGACAGCGGCGAAACCTCCCTGATCCTGATCGACCTGGGCCGCGGCAAGAACCGCCTGGGCGCCTCGATCCTGGCGCAAGTCACCCAGCAACTGGGCGACTCGGTGCCGGACGTCGATTCGCCGCAAGACCTGAAAGCCTTCTTCGTCGCGATCCAGCAGCTGAACAAGGACGGCAAGCTGCTGGCCTACCACGACCGCTCGGACGGCGGCCTGTTCGCCACGCTGACCGAGATGGCCTTCGCCGGCCGCACCGGCGTGTCGGTTAACCTCGACATCCTGACCATGGAAGGCGAGCACGCGTCCGACTGGGGCGACGCCAAGAACTGGGCCGGCCAGGTGGCCGAGCGCCGCAACGAGATGACCCTGCGCGCGCTGTTTTCCGAAGAGCTGGGCGCCGTGATCCAGGTGCGCGCGGACGACAAGAGCGCGGTGATGAACGTGCTGCGCGACCAGGGCCTGGGCGCCTGCAGCCACATCATCGGTAAGCTCAACGACCGCGGCGCGATCGAGTTCACCCGTGATGCGAAAGTGATCTACAACGAGTCGCGCAGCAGCCTGCACCGCCTGTGGAGCGAGACCAGCTGGCGCATCGCGCGCCTGCGCGACAACCCGGCGTGCGCCGATTCGGAATACGACCGCCTGCTGGACGAAACCGACCCAGGCATGCAGCCGAAGATCACCTTCGACCTGGCGGACAATGTCGCGGCGCCGTTCATCGCGACCGGCGTGCGCCCGCGCGTGGCGATCCTGCGCGAGCAGGGCGTCAATTCGCATATCGAGACTGCGTGGGTGATGCACCAGGCCGGCTTCGCCGCGATCGACGTCCACATGAGCGACCTGATCGCCGGCCGCGCCAAGCTGGACGACTTCCACGGCATCATCGCCGTCGGCGGCTTCTCGTACGGCGACGTGCTGGGCGCGGGCGAGGGCTGGGCCAAGACCATTTTGTTCAATCCGCAGCTCTCGGAGCAGTTCGCGAAGTTCTTTCAGCGCCAGGACACCTTCGGCCTGGGCGTCTGCAACGGCTGCCAGATGATGAGCAACCTGAAATCGATCATCCCGGGCGCGCATGCGTGGCCGAAGTTTACCCGCAACAAGTCGGAGCAGTTCGAGGCGCGCTTCGGCATGGTCGAGGTGCTGGATTCGCCGTCGATCTTCTTCGCGGGCATGGCCGGCACCCAGGCGCCGATCGCCATCGCCCACGGCGAAGGCTTCGCCGACTTCTCGCTGACCGGCGACCTGAGCGCGGTCAACCAGTCGATGCGCTTCGTCGACAACCGCGGCCAGGCGACTGAGGTCTATCCGTTCAACCCGAACGGCTCGCCGGGCGGGCTGACCTCGGTCACCACCGATGACGGCCGCTTTACTGTGCTGATGCCGCACGCCGAGCGCGTGTTCCGCGCCGCGACGCATTCGTGGGCGCCGGAATCGTGGGGTGACGAGTCGCCGTGGATGCGCATGTTCCGCAATGCGCGCAAGTGGGTTGGCTGATCGGTTTAACTGATATGGAAAACGCCTCTTCGGAGGCGTTTTTATTTGGTCCGCTTACTTTCTCATTTCCAATTCCGGAACTCACGGGAATTTGGCATTCTGGGGCTTATTCAAGGTGGGTAATTTTATCTACTAACATTTCTGGCAGATGTTCGAGCATGCTTCTATGAAATAATCTGGATTTTAGCCCGGAGATCCAGATGTCTGTTTTGTCGATTATCGCGTCGAATATCCCTGCGGCTACAGCAACATTTGTCACGGCAGTGACGGCTTTGTTCGCCGCGCTCAAATATTACTCTGACAAAGCAGCCAAGGTTACCGAGTTCAGGAAGGCATGGGTTGAATCACTCCGGCTGGCGGTCGCGGAGTTTGGCGGCAGCATCCATTTGATTGTCGGAAGGATTTCGATCAAGTCAAAAGCGACCCCCGCCCCGGTACCGGCTAAAACTCCTTCAAAGTCACTTGAGGAAGAGCTTGCCAGCGAACTCCTTCCGTATTGGTCCAAGCTGAGGGTGTCGTACAACACCATTATCCTTCACTTGAACCCAGCAGAACACGAGTCTTATTTAATCGCCGAGAGGGCGGTGTCCGAATCCTGGCAGAGTAAGTTCCCACAAGGGACGAAAGACGCGCAAGTTTTCCGCTTCCTGTGCTGGTGCTTGAGCTTGGCGGATGCGCGAATTGGCGAGGTTCCGAGGCATCGGAAATCGCGTTGGAACCGAAGGCAGAAATTTAAAAAACTCCCGTCCGCTGAGCAAGTTACCGTCGCTGCGTTAACGACAGCGCAAGAGAAACTGCGAGAATCCTGTACCGATTTCGGCTCGATCCTGCTGCTTGCGGCATTCGCAACGCGTCAGCTGGCGCACGGCGACTATAAGACCGTGTTGAAGCATTATCCGGAGATTGAGCGTGGGATCCGTATAGTCGATACCGCTGCTGCGAACGTCGTGAAAGGCGTCTGGGAAGATGTCAAGAGAGGCGAGCCTAGTTCCCGGTGGGCGGGTCTCAGCGCATTAGGCATCTCGGTCCTTCTCATCGTCAGTATCGTCATCGGGCTAGTGTTGGCGCCAAAACAAAATAGTAGCTCATCAGGGACCAACTTCAATTTTTATCTTAACGACAAGCAGGTTGGAACTGTAGGTGGAAGAACTGATGCCGCTCATCCGTCAATAACGGTGAAGGTCACGGATCGAGCGTCAGGTCTGACCGTTTGATGCAGCAATCATAAACGCCTCTCCTGAGGCGTTTTTTTCGCCGGCGCGATATACACTGTGTCGAACTCAACAAGGATTGGAGACCATGAATATGTTCGTCGTTCGTCCCTTATGCGCACTGATCATGGTTCTTTCCACTGCCGCGAACGCGGCTCCCGACGGTATCCGGGTCGACGCCGCGACTCGCGCCGGCGTCGTCCGCGAGCTGGCCCAGGCGATGGACGAGCAATACGTTTTTCCGGACAAGGCGAAACTGGTCGTCGAGCGCCTGGAGGCGAAGGAGAAGAGCGGCGCGTATACTGACATAGCGACGCTGGAGGAGTTGGCGCGCGTCCTGAGCGCCGACCTGCGCGAGTCAACCAGGGATGGCCATCTGAGGGTCAGGGTCAGTGTCCAGCCGCTCCCGGACATTCCTCCCGAGCCGACGCCCGAGATGGAAAAGATGATGTTTGAGCACGACAGGGCCTCGAACTTCGGCGTGCGCAAGATCGAGACACTGCCGGGGAACATCGGCTATATCGACCTGCGGACGTTCGCGTCGGTCGACTTCGCCAGGGACATCATCGGCGCCGCGATGCAGGTGGTCGCCGACACCGATGCCCTGATCGTCGACCTGCGCAGTAACGGCGGGGGCGACGCGCAAACGGTCGCCTTCATGTCGAGCTATCTGTTCGACAAGCGCACCCACCTCAACGACCTGGTCTGGCGCGAGGGTGGGCTCCGCGAGTCGTTCTGGACCCAGGACGAGGTGCCGGGCAAGCGCTTCGGGGGGCAGAAGAAGATCTATGTCCTCACCAGCAAGAAGAGTTTCTCGGCTGCGGAGGAATTCGGCTACAACTTGCAGCAGCTGAAGCGTGCAACGCTCGTCGGCGAGACGACCGGCGGCGGCGCGCATCCAGGCGGCGTGCGTCGCCTGCATCCCCATCTCTCGGTCTTCATTCCGAGCGGCCGGGCGGTCAATCCGATCAGCAAATCGAACTGGGAAGGCACGGGCGTGATCCCGGACGTGCCGGTCGCGGCGGACGAAGCCTTGCGTACGGCCCAGCGCCTGGCATTGAAGGCGCTGCTGGAGAAGCCGCGCGACGCCATGCATGCCGACCTGCTGCGCAAGCGCCTGGCCGAAGTCGACAAGCAGGGATAGGGCTGGTACTCAGGGTATCGGACGCGCCAGGGTGTAGCGCACGTCGGCAGCGCCGGCGTCGCCCCTGGTCCAGCCCTGGCGCGCATAGAACAGGTCGGCCCGCGTGCCGGCGCCCGTGTCGAGCGTGATCTCGGCGAAGCCCAGCTCGAACAGCCACGCCGTCGCCAGGCCGAGCAGGGCTTTCGCCAGCCCCTTGCCCTCGTGCGCGGGATCGACGAACAGCGCCCAGATCGAGCCATCGAGCCGGTTGGCATAGCTGAACGCGACGGTGACGCCATCGACCTGCGCGATCCAGCCGCGGCCATCCTTTCCCAGGAAATCTTCATACATCCGTGGCGTGACCCGCGCTGGGTCGCGCAACCGGTTCTCGGACACCGATAAACGGACGCGGGACATCTGCGGGATATCGGCGGCGGTCGCACGCCGGAAGACGGGAAGAGATGAGCGCATTCGTACTCGCACAAAAGAAAAGAGCGCCCCCACAGGAGCGCTCTTCGAGACGGCTGGACAGCGATTACTGCACCTTGGCCTTCTTGACCAGGCTTTCGCGGTAGGCAGCCAGCTGACGCTGCTGCAGGCCTTCCGCGACTTGCTGCTTGACTTCTTCCAGCGGCGGAACCTTGGTCGCGCGCACGTCTTCCAGCTTGATGACGTGGAAGCCGAACTGCGACTTGACCGGGGTCTCGGTGATGGCGCCTTTTTGCAGGGCGACCATGGCTTTCGAGAACTCAGGCACGTAGGTCGCCGGGCTTGCCCAGCCCAGGTCGCCGCCGTTCTGGGCGCTGCCGTCCTTCGACTGCTTGGCCAGTTCTTCGAACTTGCCGCCGGCCTTCAGCTTGGCGATGATGCCCTTGGCGTCGGCTTCGGAATCGACCAGGATGTGGCGGGCGTGGTATTCCTTGTCGCCGATCATGGCCTTCTGCTTGTCGTACTCGGCCTTGATCTCGGCATCCTTGACCGGGTTCTTCTTGACGTAGTCGGCCAGCATCGCATTGATGATGATGCTCTGGCGGGCGTTGTCGATGGCCGATTTGACGTCGGCGCGGTTGCCGATGTTCTGCTTGTCGGCTTCCTGGATCAACACTTCACGGCTGATCAGGTCTTTCTTGATCGCATCGCGCAGCTCAGGGGAATCGGTGGCGCGGCCCTGGGCGACGACTTGCTTGACCAGCTGGTCGACCCTCGCTTGCGGGATCGCCTTGCCATTGACGGTTGCAGCGTTTTGCGCGAGTGCAGGCAGGGCAACCAATGCGGTCATGGCTAACAACAGGCGGGCTGGCTTCAAAATCATTGTTGAGATCCTATATAAACACGAAAAGTATCGCCGCAGGCGACGAAAGCCGGCGCATGCTCAGCGCCGGCGACAGCACATATTACTGCACCTTTGCCTTTTTGACCATTTGCTCCTGGTAGTCACGCAGCTTCTCTTGCGCCAGGGTGTCGGCGATCTGCGGCTTGACTTCTTCCAGCGACGGCAGCTTGACCGCGCGGGTGTCGTCCAGCTTGATCACGTGGAAGCCGGCGTTGGTCTTGACCGGCACGTCGGTGATCGCGCCTTTCTGCAGCTTGGTGAAGCCGGCCGAGAATTCCGGCGGCAGGGCGTTCGGGGTCACCCAGTCCAGGTCGCCGCCGTTGCTGGCGGTGCCGGTGTCCTTCGAGGTCTTGGCCAGGTCTTCGAACTTGGCGCCGCCTTTCAGCTTGCCGATGGCCGCCTTGGCTTCGTCTTCGGTCGTGAACAGGATGTGGCGCACATGGTATTCCTTGTCGCCGGTCTGCGCCTTGAACTTGTCGTACTCGGCCTTGATCTGGGCGTCGCTCACCGGGTTCTTGGTGATGTATTCGCGGGCCAGGGCGTTGACGACGATCGACTGACGGGCATTGTCCAGCGCTTCACGCACTTCGGGCTTCTTGTCGTAGCCTTGCTTGACGGCTTCTTGCATCAGCACTTCGCGGGCGATCAGGTCGTTCTTGACGGCTTCGCGCAGTTGCGGCGAATCCTGGCCCTGGCCCTGGGCCACGACCTGCTTGACGACGGCATCGGCGCGCGACGAAGGGATCGCCTTGCCGTTCACCACTGCGAGGTTCTGGGCGAAAGCGGGAGCCGACGCAACGGCGACAAGGGTTAACAGCAGGCGAGCTGGCTTAAAGGTCATGTGTGTTCCTGTAGCGGGGATAGTTGCTGGACGAGATTAGATTAATTCTTGTGACTAGCAGTGACAATTGTCGGGCACATTACTTAAAACTGCCTGAAGCCGACACTCAGGACAGCTCGGAAGGCGCGGTCGCGTTGATGGCGAGCGCGTGGATTTCCGCCTTGTTGATCATATCGTGAACGGCATCATACACAAGACGATGGCGCATGACCAGCTTGAGGCCTTCAAAGCGGGATGACACGATTTTGACCGTGTAATGGCTGCCGCCGGAGGCCGCGCCGGCATGGCCGGCGTGCAGGTGCGAGTCGTCGATGATCTCGAGCGACGCCGGGGCCAGCTCGGCCTCGAGGATCGCGCGCAGGCGTGCTTCGCGGTCGCCTTTGCTGGTTGCAGTGGTCATGCTTCTTCCTCCTTGATGTATTTTGAGAGCATCATCATCTGGATCACGATGAATCCGAACATGATGCCGGTAAAGCCGAACAGCTTGAAGCTGACCCATGCGCTGGTATCGTTACGGAAGACCACGAAGGCCATCAACAAGTTCAGCACGCCCATGCCGGCGAAGAACAGGATCCAGCTGTAGCCGAGCCGGTTCCACACCGGATCGGGCAGCTTGATATTGGCCTCCATCACGGAGCGCATCAGGTTCTTCTTGTAGAACACCTGCGCCACCAGCAGGGCGACGGCGAAGGCCCAGTACAGGATGGTCGGCTTCCATTTGATAAACAGGTCGTCATGGAAATAGATCGTGGCGCCGCCGGCAACCAGGATCACGGCCATCGACAGCCACAGCATATTGTCGACCTTGCGGCCCCGCACCAGCAGGTAGCCGACCTGCAGCGCGGTGGCGACGATCGCCACCGCGGTCGCCAGCAGGATCGCCGATTGCGCCGGCGGTACCGCGCCGCCGGCGATCAGGGCGCCCAGGTACTCGACGGCCATGCGGTGCGCCCAGTCCTGGTTGTTGTCGCCGTACTTGTAGACGCCGAAGAACAGGATGACCGGGAACAGATCGAACAGAAATTTCTTCACTGCGCCACCCTCAGATCGGTTCGAACCGCATGGCGGCCGAGTTGATGCAGTAGCGCAGGCCGGTCGGCGGCGGGCCGTCCGGGAACACGTGGCCCAGGTGGGCGTCGCACACGCCGCAGATGACTTCGGTGCGCACCATGCCGTGGCTGCGGTCGACTTTCTCGATCACATTTTCCGGGTCGAGCGCCGTGAAGTAGCTGGGCCAGCCGCAGCCCGAGTCGAACTTGGTGTCCGATTCGAACAGCGGGGTGTCGCAGCACACGCAGTGATAGATGCCGTGTTCATGGTGGTCCCAGTACTTGCCGGTGAAGGCGCGCTCGGTGGCGGCGTGGCGCGTCACCTGGTATTCGATCGGGTCGAGCTGCTCGCGCCACTCGGCGTCGGTCTTGGTCACTTTGTCGGTCATGATTCTCTTTCGTGGTGTGAGAGGCCAGGCGCAAATGAGGCCCGGGGCGGGCTCAGGACGAGCAGCTCACCTCGAGGTGGGCCGCCCAGTCCGGCGGCAGGGCCGCATAGGATGCGTTCTCGGGCTGCTCGTCGAACGGGCGTTCCAGCACGGCCAGCAGCTTGTGCACGCCGCCGAAGTCGCCGTTCTGCGCCTGTTCGATGGCGATCTGCGCCAGGTAGTTGCGCAGGATGTACTTTGGATTGACCCCGTGCATCGCTTCGCGCCGGGCCGCGTCGCTGCTGCCTTCCTGGCGCAGGCGGGCGCGGTACTCGGCGGCCCAGGCGTCGAAGGCGGCGCGGTCGATGAACAGGTCGCGCAGGGGTTCGTCGGCGCCCGGCTCCTCGAGCTTCAGCTCGCCCAGGCGGCGGAAGAACAGCGTGAAGTCGGCGTGGTTGTCCTGCAGCAGCGTGAACATATTGTCGAACAGCGCCGCATCGCCGTCGCGCGTCTCCTTCAGGCCGAGCTTGGCATGCAGCAGGGTGTCGAGCTGGCGGCCGAACTCGGGGCGGTAGACGTCCAGGGCTTCTTCAGCCACTTCGGGCTCGCCGATCAGCGGCAGCAGGGCATTGCCCAGCGCATAGCAGTTCCAGTGGCCGACCGGGACCTGGTTGGCGTAGGAGTAGCGGCCACCCTGGTCGGTGTGGTTGCAGATGTGCTTGGCATCAAACGCTTCCATGAAGCCGAACGGGCCGTAATCCAGCGTCAGTCCGAGGATCGACATATTGTCGGTGTTCATCACGCCATGCATGAAGCCGACCGCCTGCCAGTGCGCGATCATGCGCGCGGTGCGGCGGGTGACTTCGGCCAGCAGCTCCTTGTACGGGTTGGCGGCGCCCAGGAACTCCGGGTAGAACTGGCGGATGACGTAATCGGCAAGCGTTTTCAGCTCGGCCTCGCGCCCGCGCGAGGCCCAGTGCTCGAAGGAGCCGAAGCGCACGAAGGTGGGCGCCATGCGCGTCACCACGGCGGTGCTTTCCATGGTCTCGCGCGCCACCTGCTGCGGCGAGCCGGTGACCATCAGCGCGCGCGTGGTCGGAATGCCGAGCGCGGCCATGGCCTCGGAACACAGGAATTCGCGGATCGACGAGCGCAGCACGGCGCGGCCATCGCCCATGCGCGAATACGGCGTGCGGCCGGCGCCTTTCAGTTGCAGCTCCATCGGGCCGTCCGGCGTGGCGATGTCGCCCAGCGTGATCGCGCGGCCGTCGCCCAGCTGGCCGGCCCAGACGCCGAACTGGTGGCCGGAATACACGGCGGACAACGGCTGCGAACGCGCCGCGACCTTGTTGCCGGTGAACACCTCGACGAAGTCGGGGCGCGCGAGATCGGCCGCATCCAGCCCGATCAGGGCGGCAGCAGGAGCGCTCGCCGCAATGAAATGCGGCGAGGGCAGCGGCGTCGGCATGAGGCGCGTGTAGAACGCCGGGGGCAATTCGCTGAACGAATTGTTCAGTGGAAGTTCGTCGGCAGTGATGGCAGTGTCCGTGGCAAAGTGGTCAAGATTGGCGGGATTTTACCGCACCCGGCCGATTCTATTCGCGCACCGGTGCGGTGTGGGCCGGCGTTACATCCGGTAACCGCTGATGGCCGATCTGGCTCAATGGGTTGATGCGGTGCATCATCGAATCCGGTTGACGGGCGCAGGATGCGGGGACGACACTTTCCACGCTGCCATTCTAATCACGGAGACCCAATGCACGAGCACCCAATGAGTCCGTTGCAAGGCCAGATGATGGATCAACCGCTGCTGATTTCTGGCATCCTCGAGTTCGCGGCGCGCCATTACGGCGCCACCGAGATCGTCTCGCGCCGCGTCGAGGGCGACCTGCACCGCTATACCTACCGCGATTGCGCACGCCGTGCGCGCCAGCTGGCCAACGCGCTCGCGGCGCTGGGGATCGGCATGGGCGAGCGCATCGCCACGCTGGCCTGGAATGGCTACCGGCACCTGGAACTGTATTACGGCGTGTCCGGTTCGGGCGCGGTGCTGCATACGATCAATCCGCGCCTGCATCCCGAGCAGGTGGCCTACATCGTCAACCACGCCGAAGACCGCGTCCTGTTCTTCGACCTCACGTTCCTGCCGGCGATCGAGGCGATGGCGCGCCAGTGCAAGACCGTCAAAGCGTATGTCGCCCTGTGCGGGCGCGAGCACATGCCGCCCGCCGGCGCGATTCCCGGCCTGCTGTGCTACGAAGAGCTGATCGGGGCTGCGTCGGACGACTACGACTGGCCGCAGTTCGACGAGCGTTCGGCGGCGTCCCTGTGCTACACCTCGGGCACGACCGGTAACCCGAAAGGCGCCTTGTACTCGCACCGCTCGACCGTGCTGCACGCCTATGCGTCGGCGCTGCCGAACGCGCTCGGCATCGGGAGCGCCGACGTGGTGCTGCCGGTGGTGCCGATGTTCCACGTCAACGCCTGGGGTTTACCGTACTCGGCGCCGCTGGTGGGCGCGAAGCTGGTGTTCCCGGGGCCGGCGCTGGACGGCAAGTCCTTGTACGCGCTGTTCGAGGCCGAGGGCGTGACCTTCTCGGCCGGCGTGCCCACGGTCTGGCTCGGCCTGGTGAACCACGTGCTGGAGGGCGGCTTGCGGTTCTCGACCTTCCGCCGCACCGTGATCGGCGGCTCGGCCTGTCCGCCGGCGCTGATGGACCTGCTCATCGACCGGCTGGGCGTGCAGGTGGTGCACGCCTGGGGCATGACCGAGATGTCGCCGCTTGGCACCGCCTGCACCCCGCTGGCCAGGCATGCCGGCTTGCCGCAGGAGGCGCAGCGCGCGGTGCTGAGGAAGCAGGGCCACGCGATCTGCGGCGTCGACATGAAGATCGTCGACGACGACGGCGCCGAATTGCCATGGGACGGCGCGACCTATGGCCACCTGCTGGTCAAGGGGCCGTGGGTGGTGTCCGGGTATTTCCGGGGCGAGGGCGGCGACGTGCTGCAGGACGGCTGGTTCCCGACCGGGGACGTGGCCACCATCGATGCCGATGGCTACCTGGCGATCACCGACCGCAGCAAGGACGTGATCAAGTCGGGCGGCGAGTGGATCGGCACCATCGACCTGGAAAACGTGGCGATGTCGCACCCGGCGGTGCTGCAGGCGGCCTGCATCGGCGTGCAGCATCCGAAATGGGCCGAGCGGCCCTTGCTGGTGGTGGTGCGCCGGCCCGGCATGGAGGTCAGCCGCGAGGCACTGCTGGGATGGTTCGCCGGCAAGGTGGCGCGGTGGTGGACGCCGGACGACGTCGTGTTCGCCGACAGCCTGCCGGTGGGCGGGACCGGCAAGATCCAAAAGAACAAATTGCGCGAGACGTATGCGGGGCATCGGTTGCCGGCTGCCTGACGCGATGGCAGGTCTCGGCCGCATGCGGTGCGGGCGGCGCCAACAGGGCGCGGCGAGCGCGCACGGACAGGTAGACTGTTATCACTTTTGACAACTTTCGCTCACAGGATTCTCCATGCGCCTGCTCATCGCCCTCATTCTTCCCTGGCTGACCTTCTTCACCATCGGCCGCCCGATCGCCGGCATCATCTGCCTGATCCTGCAAATCACCCTGATCGGCTGGCTGCCGGCCGCCATCTGGGCCGTCTACGCCCTGAGCCAGTACAAGACCGACCAGAAGATCGAGCGGGCGCGCCAGCAGCGCGATTTCTGATCCCGGCCGGCCGTTGCCTGAATAGTACGCTCGTGCATTTTCTGCGGTATAGTGGATGGCTCATCCAGCACCACCTACAAGGAGAACGAGAGACATGAGCGCCGACTACCAGGTCCACGGCAGCGTTGCCGTCATCACCCTGAACAACCCGCCGGTCAACGGCCTGGGGCTCGCGACCCGCAGCGCCGCCGTGCAGGGCGTGCAGGCGGCAGAAAGCGATCCGGCGGTCAAGGCGATCGTGCTCACCGGCGCCGGCAAGGCCTTCTCGGGCGGCGCCGACATCCGCGAATTCAATTCTCCGAAGGCCCTCACCGAGCCGACCCTGCACTCGCTGATCCGGGTGGTCGAGGGCTCTTCCAAGCCGGTCGTGGCGGCGATCCACAGCGTGGCCATGGGCGGCGGCCTGGAGCTGGCGCTGGGGTGCCACTACCGCGTGGCGCTGCCGGGCGCCCAGATCGCGCTGCCCGAAGTGAAGCTGGGCCTGATCCCGGGCGCCGGCGGCACCCAGCGCCTGCCGCGCGTGCTCGGCCTGGAAAAGGCGCTGGGCATGATTCTTGGCGGGATCCCGATGCTGTCCGAAAAGCTGGCCGGCACGCCGCTGTTCGACGAGGTGTTCCAGGCGGGCGCCGAGCTGCTGCCGGCCGCCATCGCCTACGCCGAGCGCATCGCCGACCTGCGTCCGCTGCCGAAGGTGCGCGACCGCGTGGTCGAGCACCCCGACGCCGCCGGGTTCCTGGCCTCCGCACGGGCCCAGGTCGATGCCGCCGCCGGGCCGTTCCCCGCGCCGCGCGCCTGCGTGGAGGCGGTGGCCGCCTCGGTGACGGCCGATTCGTTCGAGGACGGCCTGCGTTTCGAGCGCGAGCGTTTCATTCAACTGACCACGACGAGCGAATCGAAGGCGCTGCGCCATGCCTTCTTCGCCGAACGCGCGGCCGGCAAGGTGCCGGACGTGCCGGCCGATACGCCGTTGCGCAGCATCGCGAGCGCGGCGGTGGTCGGCGCCGGCACCATGGGCCGCGGGATCGCCATGAACTTCGCCAACGCCGGCATTCCGGTGACGCTCCTCGAAACGAAGCAGGACGCCCTGGACCAGGGGCTGGCCGCGATGCGCAAGCTGTATGAGAGCGGCGTGAGCAAGGGCAAGCTCAAGCCCGAGCAGCTCGAGCAGCGCATGGCGCTGGTGACCGGCACGCTGTCGTATGACGCCATCGCCCAGGCCGACATCGTGGTCGAGGCGGTATTCGAGGACATCGGCGTCAAGGAACTCGTGTTCCGCGAGCTGGACAAGGTGATGAAGCCGGGCGCGATCCTGGCCACCAATACCTCGACGCTCGACGTCAACCGGATCGCCGCCTTCACGCGCCGCCCCCAGGACGTGATCGGCCTGCATTTCTTCAGCCCGGCGCACGTGATGAAGCTGCTCGAGATCGTGCGCGGCGCCCGCACCGGCAAGGACGTGCTGGCCACGGCGCTGGCGCTGTCCAAAAAGCTCAGGAAGATCGGCGTGGTCTCCGGTGTGTGCGACGGCTTCATCGGCAACCGCATGCTGGAGCAGTACCTGCGCCAGGCGGTTTTCCTGCTCGAAGAAGGCGCGCTGCCGGAGCAGGTCGACCGCGCGATCGAGGCCTTCGGCTTCGCGATGGGGCCGTTCCGCATGAGCGACCTGGCCGGCAACGACATCGGCTGGCACATCCGCAAGCGCCGCGCGCTGGAGTCGCCGGGCTTCACCTATTCGAAGCTGCCGGACCTGCTGTGCGAACAGGGGCGTTTCGGGCAGAAGACCGGCGCCGGCTGGTACGACTACCGCGCGGGCGAACGCAAGGCATTGCCGTCCGAGGCGGTGAACGACATGGTCGTGCGCCATTCGGCCGACATCGGCGTGTCGCGGCGTGCCATTGCCGACGAGGAGATCGTCGAGCGCCTGGTGTATGCGCTGGTGAACGAAGGCGCTCGGATCATCGAGGAGGGCATCGCGCTGCGCGCTTCCGACGTCGACATGGTGTACCTGAGCGGGTATGGCTTCCCCTTGCACCGGGGCGGACCGATGCTGTACGCGGACAGTGTCGGTTTGCCGAAGGTGCTGGAGGCGGTCGAAGGGTTCGCCCGCGGGCGCCAGGGCGAGGCGTGGCAGCCGGCGCCGCTGCTGGCGCGCCTGGCGTCGCTGGGGCAGGGCTTCAACGGCTGAGAGTAGCCTGCGGGAGTCGGTCGGTTCGAAAAAAAATGCCGCTGGATAGCCAGCGGCATTATTCTTTCTGCGCTCGCGGTCTCAGTCGTTGGCGTAGATATTGTTGTCCTTGGTCTCCCGCACGAACAGTGCGCCGATCACGAAGGTGATGAGCGCGATGACGATCGGATACCACAAGCCGTAATAAATATCGCCCTTGAACGCCACCAGCGCAAAGGCCGTCGTCGGCAGCAGGCCGCCGAACCAGCCGTTACCGATGTGATACGGCAGCGACATCGAGGTATAGCGGATGCGGGTCGGGAACATCTCGACCAGCATTGCCGCGATCGGGCCGTACACCATGGTCACGTACAGCACCAGGATGAACAGGAAGACCACCAGCATCGGCTTGTTGATCTGCGTTGGATCGGCCTTGTCCGGATAGCCGGCGGCCTTCAGGGCGCCGGTCACTTCGGACTTGAGCGCCGCTTCGCTGGCCAGCGAGGCCTTGTCGAAGTTGAGGTTATCCGGCGTCATGACGGCGTTGAACGAACGGTACTCGGTGTCGCCGATCTTGATGGTGGCGACGGTGCCGGCCGGCGCGTCGACGCGGTTGTAGCTCACCGAGGCGGCGGTCAGCATGCGCGTGGCGATGTCGCACGAGGACGGGAATTTCTTGGTGCCGGTGGCGTCGATCTGGAAGCTGCAGGTGTTCGGATCGGCGACGACGACGACCGGCGAGGTCTTGATCGCGGTTTCGAGCGCCGGGTTGCCGTAGTGGGTGATGGCCTTGAAGATCGGGAAGTAGGTGGCGGCGGCGATCACGCAGCCGCCGAGGATGATCCACTTGCGGCCGATCTTGTCCGACAGCGCGCCGAAGATGATGAAGAACGGGGTCGCCAGCAGCAGCGCGATCGCGATCAGGATGTTCGCGGTCGGATCGTCGATCTTGAGCGTCTTGGTGAGGAAGAACAGGGCGTAGAACTGGCCGGTGTACCACACCACGGCCTGGCCCATCGTCAGGCCGATCAGGGCCAGCAGGGCGATCTTGGCGTTCTTCGGCTTGAGGAAGGCTTCGGACAGCGGCGCCTTCGAGGTCTTGCCCTCGGCTTTCATCTTGGCGAAGGCCGGCGACTCGTTCATCGACATGCGGATCCAGACCGAGATGCCGAGCAGGATCACCGAGATCAGGAACGGAATGCGCCAGCCCCAGGCCTGGAACTCCTCTTCGCCGGTCAGGGTGCGGGTGCCCAGGATCACCAGCAGCGACAGGAACAGGCCGATCGTGGCCGTGGTCTGGATGAAGGCCGTGAACAGGCCGCGCTTGCCGTGCGGCGCGTGCTCTGCCACGTAGGTGGCGGCGCCGCCGTATTCCCCGCCCAGCGCCAGGCCTTGCAGGATGCGCAGGGTGACCAGGATGATCGGCGCCGCGATGCCGATCTGGGCGTAGCTCGGCAGGATGCCGACCAGGAAAGTCGAGGCGCCCATCAGCAAAATCGTCACCAGGAAGGTGTACTTACGGCCGATCATGTCGCCCAGGCGGCCGAACACGAGCGCGCCGAACGGGCGCACGATGAAGCCGGCGGCGAAGGCGAGCAGGGCAAAGATGAAGGTGGTGCTGGGGTCGCCGATGAAGAACTGCTTGGCGATGATGGAAGCGAGCGAACCGTAGAGATAGAAGTCGTACCATTCGAAAACGGTGCCGAGGGAAGAGGCGGCGATGACCTTGCGCTCTTCCTTGGTAAGTCCGGCGGAGGTCGGTGCAGCTTGTCCTCCGACAGTATTGCCGGGTGTGATAGCCATGGGTGTCTCCGTAATTAATTTTGTGTAACCGGAAATGCTGATTGTTGGTCAGCTAACTTCACTGTGCGCCCGAAACCTTACGCGAATCTTGCATCCAGCTTACACACGGCTTACAAGCGCACTCTCGCGCTCCGCTTTTCCGTGTCGGACTACTCCCCGTTCATAGGAGAGAATCCTCCTATTTAATCCCCATGATGAAATCGACATTTCTTCGCGAACGGTCGTGCTGCCGCTATGCTATGCTCGACCGGCTTCCCTCTGCGGCAACGTCCGGGAAGGCACTCACCCTCAATGAATAGAACAGGAAACGGAATGATCAAGCACATCGTGATGTGGAAATTGAAGGAACAGGCCGAAGGCGCCGATCGCGCGACCAATGCGCGCGAGATGAAGCGCCGGCTGGACGAGTGCGCGACGGTCGTGCCGGGCATCCTGACCTTCGAGGTGACCTTGGCCCAGCCCGATCTCGAAGCGACCTATGACGTGGTGCTGTATTCGGAGTTCGCCGACCGCGCCGCGCTCGGGGCTTACATCAAGCATCCAACCCACCAGGCCGTGGTGCCGTTCATCGGCGCCATCCGCGAAGGCCGCCAGTGCATGGATTACGAGGTCTGAGCCGCACAGCTTTCCGATAACGACAACCAGGAGACCCCATGCGCACCACCCAGGAGTTGTTTTCACTGAAGGGCAAGACCGCCATCGTGACCGGCGGCTCGCGCGGGCTCGGCCTGCAAATGGCGCAGGCGCTCGGCGAGCAGGGCGCGCGCCTGGTGATCTCGTCGCGCAAGCAGGAGGAGCTCGACGCCACCGTGGCCCAGCTGCACGCGCTCGGCATCGAGGCCAGCTGCTTCGCGGGCGATCTGTCCGACCCGAGCCAGGCGCAGGCGCTGGTCGAGGCGGCGATCGCGCGCCTGGGCCACGTCGATATGCTGATCAATAACGCCGGCGCCACCTGGGGCGCGCCGGCAGAGGACTATCCGCTCGAGGCCTGGGACAAGGTGATGAACCTGAACGTGCGCTCGGTCTTCCTGGTGTCGCAGGCGGTCGGCAAGCTGTCGATGATCCCGCGCCGCTACGGCCGCATCGTCAACATCGCGTCGATCGCCGGCCTGGCCGGCAACCCGCCCGACGCGATGCAGACGCTGGCGTACAACACGTCCAAGGGCGCGGTGGTAAATTTCACCCGTACGCTTGCCGGCGAGTGGGGGCGCTACGGCATCACGGTCAACGCGATCGCGCCTGGCTTCTTTCCGTCGAAGATGACGAAGGGCGTGCTCGCCGCCTATGGCGTCGACGGGCTGGCGGCCGCGGCCCCATTGAAGCGCCTGGGCGACGATGAAGACCTGAAGGGCGCCGTGGTGCTGTTCGCTTCGGATGCCGGCAAGCACATCACCGGGCAGGTGCTGGCGGTGGATGGCGGGGTGACGGCGGTCTAGTTTAGGGAGGGGCAAAAATGGACGAGTTTCACGGAAAGGTTGCGGCCATCACGGGCGCCGCCAGCGGCATGGGGCGCGAGTTCGCCAACCTGGCCGCCAGCCTCGGCATGAAGCTGGTGCTGGCCGATGTCCAGCCCAAGGCTCTCGAAAAGGCGGCGGATGAACTGGCGAAGCAGACCGAGGTGCTGGCCATGGTGTGCGACGTGCGCAAGGGCGAGCACGTGCAGGAACTGGCCGATTCGGCGATGGCGCGCTTCGGCGCGGTGCACCTGGTGTTCAACAATGCCGGCGTCGGCGCCGGCGGCCTGGTGTGGGAGAACTCCGAGGAAGACTGGGAGTGGGTGCTGGGTGTCAACCTGTGGGGCGTGATCCACGGCGTGCGCGCGTTCACGCGCACGATGCTCGAGTGCGCCGCGCAGGACCCTGGCTATCGCGGCTGGATCGTCAATACCGCCTCGATGGCGGGCTTGCTCAATTCGCCGGCGCTGGGCATCTACAACGTCTCCAAGCATGCGGTGGTCTCGCTCACCGAAACCCTGTACCACGACCTCAAGCTGGTCGACGCGCCGATCGGGACTTCGGTGCTGTGCCCGTATTTCATCCCGACCGCGATCGCGCAATCGCACCGCCACCGGCCGGACGAACTGCGCACCGACGAAATCATGACCGCGAGCCAGATGGCGGCGCAGGCGCTCACCGAAAAAGCGGTCGGCTCCGGCAAGGTGTCGGCGGCGGACGTCGCGCGCCTGACGTTCGACGCGATCCGCGAAGAGCGCTTCTATGTGTTCTCGCACCCCCAGGCGCTGGGCGCGGTGGCCGAGCGCATGGACGCGCTGGTGCATGCACGGCAGCCGGCCGATCCGTATGCGGCGACGCCGCATTTGAAGGAGATCTTGAAGGCGGGGATGAAAGGAAGGCGGTAGCGTTGGCGGCGAGATCGACTGGCACGAGATCGTGGGGTGGGCGGGTCCCCCGCCCACGCGTTCAATCCAGGCGAGGGTTATCGCAACATCGCCCTAAGTTGAACGCGTGGACGGCGAGGCCGTCCACCCCACGTCTCACGCTGCAGCGACAACCCCCGGCTGCACCACCCGCTCATGCAACTCCGGCGCCGCATCCCGATACAGCTTGACCACGGTCGAGGTGCGCGTCCCATACTCGGGCGATTCGATGCATACCGGCGACAGCATGCGTTCCATCTCGATCGGCACGCCGGTCTCGGGCAGGCGCACGTCCGGCGCGCGCGTGGTGTCGGCCAGCATCTCGAAGTACGCATCCTCGGGCGCCCCCTGGCACAGCAGGCTCGCGAATTGCGCCTTGGTGCGCAGCACCTTGGGCCAGGGCGTGTCCAGCAGGCCGTTCGAGATGCCGTAGATGCGGCCACGCTCCAGCGGCTGGCCGTTGCGCGGATCGTCCTTGCCGCGGTTCGAGTACCAGTACAAGGTCTCGCCGTCGCCCAGCACCAGGTTGTAGCCGTTGTACAGGTCGGGGCGCGCCGCCAGTTCGGCCACGTAGGCCGCCGCATCGAGCTCGCCGCGCAGGTAGTCGGCCACCAGCGCGCCGCGCGACGGCGCATCCAGCCGGCGTTCTTGCGGGCTGCGGATATTGGTCAGCGCCGCGAAGCGCGGGCCGTTGGGGCCGGTGAGCGACACGCCCATCCAGCTGCCGCCGCCCTGCAGGTCGCGGCCCGCGATCACATGCGGCGCCTGCGGCCAGGGGCCGGCCGGCGTGGCGGGGCGGTCATAGAACTCGTCGCGGTTGGCGGCCGCGATGACGGGCACGCCGGGGACGACGTGCCATGCAAAGACGATCAGGCACATGGCAGGTCCGTGAAAATTTCAAGGCGGCGCGGCCCGGCGAGATACGGCGAGATGCCGGCATCGTCGACGACCTGCGCCAATACCGCTTCGAAGCCCTCCGTCACGCCCGGATAGACTTCCATCCAGGTCTGCAGGCCGTCCTTGTCTTCGGGGCGGCGCTTGAGCGCCACCCGCACGCCGGCATCCTGCTCCAGGCGGCGCGCCATGGCATGCACCAGCGGCGCCAGCCGGGCGGCATCGATGCTGCGCACCTTGTAGTAGACGTAGAGGTCGACCATCGCTAGTCGTCGACCGCGTCGAGGCTGTAGGGCATGGGCAGGAAACGCAGCGGTGCGCCGCCGGCCGAGCCCAGGCGCACTTCTTCATCCAGCGCGGCCAGCTTGATCTCGACCAGCGCGTCGGCGCCGCCGCGGCCGTTCGGCGCGGCGTTGACGACCATGCCGCAGGGTTGGTCGGGGTCGGCCACCGAAAACACTTCATCGCCGGCGCGGGCGGCGGCATTCTCGATGCCGGCCAGCGCGGTGCGGCGCTTGATCTTGCCCAGGTATTTGGTGCGCGCGACGATTTCCTGGCCCGGATAGCAGCCTTTCTTGAAATTGACGCCGCCCAGCAGCTCGAGGTTGACCATCTGCGGCACGAACTGCTCCTGCGTGGCGGCGCTCACCTGCGGCTCGCCGGCGTGGATCGTCGCCAGGCGCCAGGCCTGGTTGCCGCCCAGGGCCAGTTCTTCCTTCAATACCGGCAGGGCAGCGCTTGCTGCCTCGGTCGAGGCGAGCCACAGGTAGCGTGGCGCGCCGAAGGCGTCGTTCAGGCGCAGCACGGTGCCGAACTCGCCGCTGGTCTTGCCCATCGGCGCGCCTGGCAGCGTATTGACGAAGCGGCCGAGCGCCGCCTGCGCCCTAGCGCCGCCGAGGCCGAGCACGGCCGCGAACGGCGCTTCGTCGGTGGCGTCGCGCAGCTTGGCTTTGCTGCGCAGCACAAACATCGATAGGCGTTTTTGCAGCGGCGCCTGGATCGCGCGCGGCAGCTGCAGATAGACGGTATCAAGGTCGCGCCACATCAGGAAGCTCGCCTGCAGGCGGCCTTTCGGCGTGCAGAAGCCAGCGAAGCGGGCTTCGTCTTGCCGCAGGTGCTCGACGTCGTTGGTGAGCTGCGCATGCAGGAATTTCGCGGCTTCTTCGCCGGCGACGGCGATCAATCCCTGGTCGGTCACGGTGGCGACGAAGCCGGCCGCGAGTGCGTCAATCTCCAGGGGCTGGCCGAAGTCCTCGACCTGGGTGGCTTCGTCGAGATGGAAGCGGGCGCCATGCGTGGCGAGGTGATCAGTCCAGTTACTCATGAAAATCCGAAATATTTTGGCAATTAGGCTTTATCATTACGGCCTCATTATAGAGTTGTCGGGGAAATCGCGCCGGGAGCGCCGCAATCCGCACCAGCATCCACGTTCGTACCCGCACACACCACATGGCATTCATAAAAAAATTACTCGTTACCGGCGTCGTGGTCACGCTAGCAGCCGCAGGCGGATTTTCCTGGTGGGCCAAGCACTCGCTCACGACCAGCGGTGAGCCGATCGAATTCACGATCAATCCCGGCAGCGGTGTCGCAGCGAGCGCGCAGCAGATGGTGGCGGCCGGCGTGCCGATCAACCCGACCATGTTCGTGCTGCTGGCGCGCCTGACGGGCGACGCCGCGCGCATCAAGGCCGGCAGCTATGAACTGAAACCGAATACCAGTCCGCGCGGCCTGCTGACCCAGCTGGTGCGCGGCGAGTTCGCGCAGGAAGCGATCACCATCATCGAAGGCTGGACCTTCCGCCAGATGCGCCAGGCGATCGGTTCGCACAACCGCCTCAAGCACGACACGGTCAAGCTGTCCGACCAGGAATTGATGGGCAAGATCTCGACCGAGTTCAAGGAGCCGGAAGGCTTGTTCTTCCCAGACACTTATTTGTTCGCCAAGGGCTCGTCGGAAATCGAGATCTATCGGCGCGCGCACCAGGCGATGCTGGAGCACCTGAACGCGGCCTGGGAAAAGCGCAACAAGGAGCTGCCGTACAAGACGCCGTACGAAGCGCTGATCATGGCCTCGATCGTCGAGAAGGAAACGGGCCAGAAGAGCGAGCGCAACATGATCGCCGGCGTGTTCGTCAATCGCCTGCGTACCGGCATGCTGCTGCAGACCGACCCGACCGTGATCTACGGCATGGGCGAGGCCTTTGCGGGCCAGATCCGCAAGAAGGACCTGCTGACCGATACCCCTTACAATACCTATACGCGCAGCGGCCTGCCGCCGACGCCGATCGCGCTGCCTGGTTTGCAGTCGCTGAACGCGGCGCTCGCACCGGCCGAGACCCCGGCGCTGTATTTCGTGGCGCGCGGCGATGGCACCAGCCACTTCTCGAACAACCTGCTGGACCATAACCGGGCGGTCAACCGTTTCCAGCGTGGCATCATGAATCAGCCGCTTACCGAATCCCACTAACACAAGGGGACCTCGAAAAACCGTCGCGAGCGGCGGCAGTTTCGGTTGAGAAGCGCAGCTGTACTTGAGTACAGCGAGCATCGCAGACCGAAAATGCAACGCGCAGCAGGTTTTTCGAGGTCCCCAGAAGTAAGGCAGCACATGCAGGGCAAGTTCATTACATTCGAAGGCATCGATGGGGCCGGGAAATCGACCCACATCGGCTTCGTCACCGATTATCTGGCGTCGCGCGGCAAGCAGATCGTCTCGTCGCGCGAACCGGGCGGCACGCCGCTCGGCGAAAAGCTGCGCGACTTGCTGTTGCACGAAAAGATGCACCTGGAAACCGAAGCGCTGCTGATGTTCGCCAGCCGGCGCGAGCACATCGCGCAAGTCATCGCGCCCAATCTGGCCGCGGGCAAATGGGTGCTGTCGGACCGTTTCACCGACGCCAGCTTCGCCTACCAGAGCGGCGGCCGCGGCCTGCCGCGCGCCAAGATGGAAGCATTGGAAGCCTGGGTGCATCCCGCACTGCAGCCCGACCTGACCTTGCTGTTCGACGTGCCGCTCGAAGTGGCGCGCCAGCGCCTGGACGCGACGCGCACGCTCGATAAATTCGAGCGCGAGCAGGCCGACTTCTTTGCGAAATGCCGCGCCGAATACCTGCGCCGCGCGGAGCAGTTCCCGGAGCGCTTCGTCGTGGTCGACTCGACCAGGAGCATTGCCGATATCCAGGCCAGCCTGGCCCAAGTTCTGGAGAAATTGTTGTGACGATGTACCCGTGGCAAGGGGCCGCCTGGTCCCAGCTGCAGCAGATGCGCGCGCGCATGCCGCATGCGATCCTGTTCCATGGCCCGGCCGGCACCGGCAAGGCCGACTTCATCGAGACGTTTGCCCAGGCCCTGCTGTGCGAGAGTCCGCGGCCTGACGGCCATGCTTGCGGGGCCTGCGCGTCCTGCGGCTGGTTCGTGCAGCACAATCACCCGGATTACCGCCGCGTGCGGCCGGAGGCATTCGAAGACGATCTGCCGGCCGACGGCGAGGACGGCGAAGCGGGCGCCAAGTCGAAATCGACCAAGGCGCCGTCGAAAGAGATCAAGATCGAGCAGATCCGCAACTTGTCGGATTTCATGAACATCTCGACCCACCGCCAGGGCTTGCGGGTGGTGGTGCTGTATCCGGCCGAGGCGCTGAACATGCCGGCGTCGAATGCGCTGCTCAAGACCCTGGAAGAACCGCCGCCGGGTACCGTGTTCCTGCTGTCTTCCAACAGCCTCGACCGCCTGCTGCCGACGATCCTGTCGCGCTGCCGCAAGTTCGCGCTGCCGATGCCTTCGCACCACGAAGCCCTGGCCTGGCTCAAGGAGCAGGGCGTGCCGGACGCCGACAGCTGGCTGCGCGAGCAGGGCGGCGCGCCGCTGGCGGCCCTGGGCGAGTCAAGCAACGGCAGCCGCGACGACATGGAGGCGCTGCTGCAATTCCTGGCGCGGCCGGCGCCCGATTTTGCGCTGCGCGCCGCCGAGAAGCTGGCCAAGGCCGAGCTGCCGGCCCTGGTGTCCTGGACCCAGCGCTGGCTGTACGATGTGTTTTCGTACAAATTGTCGGGCAATATCCGCTACTACCCACGCTACCAGAAAGAGCTGGCGGCGCTGGCCGGCCGCGTCAATACGCCAGGCCTGCTGCGCGTCATCAAGGCCGTGAACGAGCGGCGGGCTGTGGCGGATCATCCTTTATCGGCAAAATTGTTTGTCGAAGATATGCTGCTTGAGTACACTGCGTGCTGCACATGAAAGGACCACGATGAGCGTCACCCAGCCAGAGACGAATGCAGCCCAGGCCCCGCGGCCTTCGGTGCTGTCGCTGGCGATCAAGGAAAAGGCGGCGCTGTACGCGGCCTACATGCCGTTCCTGAAAAACGGCGGCATGTTCGTGCCCACCAACAAACCTTACAAGATCGGCGACGAGATCTACCTGATCCTGGCGCTGATGGACGACCCGAACAAATACCCGATCGCCGGCACCGTGGCCTGGATCACGCCGAGCGGCGCCAATAACAACAAGGCGCAAGGCATCGGCGTGCATTTCCCGGCCGACGAGGCCGGACAGCGCGCCAAGGCCCGCATCGAAGAAATCCTCGGCGCGGCGCTGCGGTCGTCGCGCGCAACCCATACCCTGTAACCACCACACCCGTTTCATGCCATCCTACGTTCATCGCCTGGCCCGACGCGACGACCTGCCGGTCATCGTCGACATCTACAATTCCACCATCGCTTCGCGCGAAGTCACTGCCGACACCGCACCTATTACGGTCGAATCGCGCGAAGCGTGGTTCAACGACCATACGCCGGATCGCCGTCCGCTGTGGGTGATCCACGATGCCGAGGACAAGAGCGAGCATCCCGAAGTGCTGGGCTGGCTGTCGTATTCGAACTTCTATGGTCGTCCGGCCTATTCGGGCACGGCCGAAGTGTCGATCTATATCGCCGAAAGCGCACGCGGCAAGGGCCTGGGACGTTACTGCCTGGAGCTGGCGATGGCGTTTGCGCCCGAGGTCAAGGTGCATACCTTGCTCGGGTTCATTTTTGGTCATAACCAGCCGAGCCTGGCGTTGTTCCGCAAATACGGGTTCGAGACTTGGGCCAATTTCCCGCGCGTGGCCAATCTGGATGGGATCGAGCGCGACCTGATCATCCTCGGAAAGCGCGTCGTCGATTAAGAGCAATTCATGCGGGGAGAGGCAGATGTGTCATGTATCCAGCCTCTTCATCGTGTCATGTCGGATTGCCGGAAGGAGTCGTTGATTGAGTAATCGCTTGCAAACACCAAGTGAAGGATTCGATGCTTTTTCTGATGATATCGATATGTTCTGTCGTCAACAATTCGGATACAAGCGGAGGTGCGCGTCTGGAATGCCCCCGACCGTTAGTGTCAACCGCAAGGCAGCTGACCTGTACTTACGGTTTAGGCCAGGAGGATTTTGGCCACGTGATTCTGTCGTGATTGCCCGTATAGGATTTGCACAGCAGCGTCGCGGGCACGGAACCGCATTGCTCGCGAAACTTGTCGAGCTAGCAGATCAATATAACGTCACGTCGATCGGTATAGAGCAAACGAACCCGCAACCAAGCATCCAGAATTTTGTACGCAAGTATGGTTTTGCGAGCTATCGCAACGATCGAAATTGGCTTGTTTCGATCGATATACTAACTAGCAAATTATTGGCGCTAGCGGAGCAATAGGCAGGTGCCGTAGTTGGGCCGTCTACGTGCGCGAATGCGGCCGGATGGCATACTGCGCCGGCTGGCTTTACAATGGCAGGATGTACATCGATTCCCATTGCCACATCAATTTCCCGGAACTGGCAGCCCGCATGCCCGAAGTCCTGGCCAAGATGGCCGAGAACAAGGTGACGCACGCCCTGTGCGTCTCGGTCGACCTGCCTGACTTCCCGCAAGTGCTCGCCCTGGCCGAGCAACACCCCCACATCTTCGCCTCGGTCGGCGTCCATCCCGACTACGAAGACACGCCGGAGCCGACCGTCCAGCAGCTGGTCGAGCTGGCCAACCACCCCAAGATCGTCGCCATCGGTGAAACCGGCCTGGATTACTACCGGCTCGAAGGCGACCTGGAATGGCAGCGCGAGCGCTTCCGCGTGCACATCCGCGCCTCGCGCGAAACCCGTAAACCCTTGATCATCCACACCCGCGCTGCCAGCGAGGACACGATCCGCCTGATGAAGGAAGAGGGCGCCGGCACGGATGCGGGAGGCGTGGCCGGCGTCATGCACTGCTTCACCGAATCGCTGGCCGTGGCCGAGGCCGCCATGGCCCAGGGCTTCTACATCTCGTTCTCGGGCATCGTCACCTTTAAAAGCGCGAAGGAGCTGCAGGCGGTGGCGCAAGCCGTGCCGCTCGAGCGCATGCTGATCGAGACCGATTCGCCGTATCTGGCGCCGGTGCCGTTCCGCGGCAAGATGAACGAGCCAGGCTATGTGGCCCATGTGGCCGAGTACATCGCCACGCTCAAGGGCGTCTCGCTGCGCGAGGTGGCCGACCGCACCAGCGAGAATTTCTTCAATCTGTTCCAGACCGCCAGGAGCTGACCCGTGCCGATCCGCCGCCTGCTTGCCACCAGCCTGCTGTTTGCCGCGATCGCCGGCGCCCACGCCGTCGAGCCACCCACGCCGCAGCAGGTGAGTTCCTTCTTCCGCGCCGTGCAGATGGATGACGCCAGCACGGTGCGCAAGATGGTCGGCGCGGTCGTCAATGCCAACGAGCTCAATCCCCTGGGCGGCGAGCCGGCCCTAGTGCTGGCGATCCGCGAAGGCGCGCGCGAGGTGATCCTTGAACTGCTGCGCCATCCGGGCACCGACCTCGAGCGCAAGGCGGTCAACGGCAATACGGCGCTGATGATGGCCGCCTTCAAGCGCGATGAAGAGGTCGTCCGCGCGCTGCTGAAAAAAGGCGCCAAGGTCAACCAGCCGGGCTGGACCGCGCTGCACTACGCCGCCGCCAGCGGGGACGACAAGATCGCGCAATTGCTGATCGATCACGGCGCCAAGGTCGATGCGGTGTCGCCGCGCCCCAGCGGCGCCTTCACGCCGCTGATGCTCGCGGCGCGCGAAGGGAAGGACGCGACGGCGCGGCTGCTGGTCGCCCGCGGCGCCGATACCGTGCTGAAGAACACGGAAGGGCATACCGCGGCCCAGATCGCCAAGCAGGCGGGCCGCGACGAACTGGCCAGGGAGCTCACTGTTCCAGCCCGCTGATCCTGTCCGCGTGACAATTCGCTCCTGAATTGGACGGTAAAACGCGCTTAGCTCGACCAATTGCGCAAGGGCAATGGTATCCATAATGTGTCTACGGTTTAACGACCACCGACCAACAAGGATACCCATGCTCAACGAACGCGAAATCGAAAGCTGCTACCTGGGGCAGTTCATTCCAGTCCACTATCATCACAATATGCTGATGGACCAGAACCGGATGCACAGCTTCAAGAATGCCATCCATTATTCCGTGTTCCCCGGCGCGAAAGTGCTGGAGCTGGGCGGCGGCACTGGTGTCCTTTCTTTCTTCGCGGCCCAGAGCGCCTCGAAAGTGTATTGCGTCGAGTTCAACCCGGACATGGTGCAGGAAGCGCGCCGCTTCCTGGCGATGAACCCGAACGGCCACAAGGTCGAGGTGATCCACGCCGACGCCTTCGACTACCTGCCGCCGGAGCCAGTCGACGTCGTGATCTGCGAGATGATCCACGTCGGCATGCTGCGCGAAAAACAGGTCGAGGTAATCGAATCGTTCAAGCGCCGCTACCTGGCCAAGTTCGGCGGTCCGCTGCCGCTGTTCATGCCGGAAGCCGTGATCATGGCGGCCCAGCCGATCCAGCAGGCGTATGACTTCGACGGCTTCTATGCCCCGATCGTGCAGTTCCAAGAAACCGGCGTGGTCCAGCCAGGCACGGTCGAGCTGGCCCAACCCGCCGTGTACAGCATCCTCGATTTCAGCCAGCCGGTCGACAGCCTGATCGCCTGGGAAGGCTCGCTGGTGGCGGAGCAGGGCGGCACCCTGAACGCGATGCGTTTCGTGACCAAGAACGTGCTGGCCATCGTGCAGGAACAGGCGACCACGATCGACTGGCTCAACCATTACATGACCCTGCCGCTGTACCGCGCGGTCGAGGTCAAGGCCGGCGACCTGCTGCGCATCTCCTTCGCCTACCGCGCCGGTGGTTCGATCCCGTCGCTGCAAGCGTCGATCCAGGTCGAGGTCGTGACCGAGCAGGCGGAAACCGGGGCGCACGCGCCGGCGGTCGAGGAAGCGGCCACCTTCGCCTGATGCCGCAACCATGGGCGGACCGGTCGGTCCGCTCATCCTTTCCGGCGACCGTTCGGGCCGCCATTTCCCCCGTTTATCGCACGCCGCTGTCCCCATTCCCTCTTTCGGCATACATTCACCATGATGCTTCTTCATGGAGAATGACAATGCTGAGTTTCCTGGTATGGTTGGTGCTGCTGTTCCTGTGCTGGCCAATCGCGCTGCTTGCCCTGGTGCTGTATCCTGTGGTGTGGCTGCTGTTGCTGCCGTTCCGTCTGCTTGGCATTGGCGTCGACGCCGTGTTCGGCCTGCTGCGCGCGATCGTCATGCTGCCCGCGCGGGTGCTTGGACACAATCCGGCGCGCTGACGCGCCTGCTCGGGTATTCGGCAAAGTGTTCGGCAGATAACAGACTATGGCCACTTGATCTTCTACTGTGGAGCTGCGTGCTTTCATCCGGAAAGCGCGCATTGAATAGAGGAAAATGACTATGCGCCTGGATATTTACCGCAGAGCCGAACACGACGGCAAGTTCTCGTACCTGGCCGTGCCCGAAGCGAAGAACATTCCCGAAGAAGCCACCAATACCGACTGGGAGATCGAAGCCCGCGCCTTCGAGGTCGACGACAATGCCGACCAGATCGCGGATTTCGACATCGATAACCTCAACGGCCAGATCGCCGAAAAAGGTTATGCGATGACGTCGGTACTGCACTGACATTTTCCTGGCGGGTATTGCCACCGCCAGCGCCGGCAGGCGGGCCATGCGGCCCGTGCGCCGGCGCCACCCTCCCTCCCCAGCGAGTCGGCGGGGCCGCCACGGCCCAGCAGCCGATGTGGTATCCTGCGTCCTTGATCAAGAAGGCCAGCCACTCCCATGGCTGCGATGGAGGATGTGATGAAGTGGGTCGTGGTGGGTTTCTATATTCTGTCTATCCTGCACATCCATTTCCGCGGGCGCGTGCGCCTGCCACTGCGTCGCCAGATCTTCGACCACTCGTCGTTCATGGCGCCGATCAATATTTTCATGCACAAGTTCTCGAAGGTGCCGAACACGCCCTTCATCCCGGTGAGCGAGTTCCCCGAACTGGCGCGCCTGCAAGAGAACTGGCCGATCATCCGCGCCGAAGCCGAGAACCTGCTCGCGCTCAAGAAGATCAAGGCGGCCGAGCAGAACGACGATGCCGGCTTCAATTCCTTCTTCAAGAACGGCTGGAAGCGCTTCTACCTTAAGTGGTATGACGCCAGCCACCCGTCGGCCGAGCGCCTGTGCCCGCAAACCTATGCGCTGCTGCAATCGATCCCCTCGGTCAAGGCGGCGATGTTCGCCGAGCTGCCGCCGGGCGGCAAGCTCAATCCGCACCGCGACCCGTTCGCCGGCTCGATGCGCTACCACCTGGGCCTGGCCACGCCGAACGATGACCGCTGCTTCATCGACGTCGACGGCGAGCGCCACAGCTGGCGCGACGGCCAGGGCGTCGTGTTCGACGAAACCTTCATCCACTGGGCGATCAACGGCAGCGAGAGCGACCGCGTGATCCTGTTCTGCGACGTCGAGCGCCCGATGCGCTACCGCTGGATGCAGGCCTTCAACCGCTGGTTCGGCCGCACCGTGATGACCGCCGCCGCCTCGCCGAATGAAACCGGCGACCAGGTCGGCCTGGTGAGCAAGCTGTTCCGCATTTCCTTCTACGCCGGGCAGTACCGCCGCCGCTTCAAGGCCTGGAACAAGACCGCCTACAACATCACCCGTGTGCTGCTCGTCATCGCGCTGGCCGCCTTCATCTACTGGATCTGATCCGCCTTAAGGCCTAGTGCGCGCAGGCAGCCGCGCCTGCACAATCCATGTGGTCCCGAAAACGGGCGTTCGGCCATTGTCGCTACAATGGCCGTCCCGAATCCCACACATGGAGGAAGTCGATGGCAAAAGTACTGGTACTGTATTACTCGACGTATGGCCACATCGAGACGATGGCAAACGCCGTTGCCGAGGGCGCGCGCAGCACGGGGGCGACCGTCGACGTCAAGCGGGTTCCCGAGACCGTCCCCGAGGACGTCGCCAAGGGCGCCCACTTCAAGCTCGAGCAGGGCGCGCCGATCGCCACCGTCGCCGAGCTGGAGCACTACGACGCCATCATCGTCGGCGCGCCGACCCGCTACGGCCGCATGCCGGGCCAGATGGCGGCCTTCCTCGACCAGACCGGCAGCCTGTGGGCGCGTGGCGCCCTGAACGGCAAGGTGGGCGGCGCCTTCACCTCCACCGCGACCCAGCACGGCGGCCAGGAAGCCACGCTGTTCTCGATCATCACCAACCTGCTGCACTTCGGCATGACCATCGTCGGCCTGCCGTACAGCTACCAGGAGCAGATGACGCTGGACGAGATCGTTGGCGGCAGCCCTTATGGCGCCACCACCATCGCCGGTGGCCAGGGCCAGCGCCAGCCGAGCGAGAAGGACCTGGGCGGCGCCCGCCACCAGGGCGAACTCATCGCCAAGACCGCCAACAAGCTGTTCGGCTGATCGATGCGATGCCGCCCGCTGCAGCCAAGTGCGCAGCGGGCACATTGAATCTTTGGTATCGTGGAACTCTGCCGCCACGGCGGTGCTCGATGAGGCGCCAACGACATGACCAAGCTTTCCGCTTTTCCCATCACCCAGAAATGGCCGGCCGCCCATCCCGAGCGGTTGCAGCTGTATTCGATGCCGACCCCGAACGGCGTCAAGATCCCGATCATGCTCGAAGAGATCGGCCTGCCGTACGAGGCGCACAAGGTCGACTTCGCCAAGGACGAGCAGAACTCGCCGGCCTTCCTGTCGCTGAACCCGAACAACAAGATTCCCGCCATTCTCGATCCGGACGGCCCGGACGGGCAGCCGCTGGCGCTGTTCGAATCGGGCGCGATCCTGCTCTACCTGGCCGAGAAGAGCGGCAAGCTGATTCCGCAGGATGCGGCGGGACGCTACCGCGTCATCCAGTGGGTGATGTTCCAGATCGGCGGTGTCGGGCCGATGTTCGGGCAGCTCGGCTTCTTCGTCAAGTTCGCCGGCAAGGACTATGAGGACAAGCGCCCGCGCGACCGCTACGTGGCCGAATCGCGCCGCCTGCTCGGCGTGATCGACGCGCAGCTGGCGCAGCATACCTGGATCGCGGGCAACGACTTCACCATTGCCGACATCGCGGTATTCCCCTGGATTAATGGTTTGCTGAACTTCTACGAGGCGGAAGACCTGATCGGCGCCGAAGACTTCGGTAATGTGAGGGACGCGCTGGAGCGTTTCCTGGCGCGCCCCTCGGTCAGGAAGGGACTCAAGATCCCGTCCTGACTCGGCTTCGGATCAGTAGGGGCTGGACGTCGGCCGCACGATCATTTCGCTGACGTCGACGTCCGCCGGCTGCTCGATGGCGAAGGCGATGGCGCGCGCGATCGCTTCCGGCTTGATGGCGCCCTTGCGGAATTCGCGCATCGTGTCGCGCGCCAGCGGGTCCGAGATCGAATCGGCCAGTTCCGACTCCACCACGCCGGGCGAGACCAGCGTCACGCGGATGTCGCCGCCCACTTCCTGGCGCAGGCCCTCGGTGATGGCGGCCACCGCGAACTTGGTGGCGCAGTAGACGGCCGCCGTCGGGCTGACGGTGTAGGCGCCGATCGAGGCGATGTTGATGAACTGGCCGCAGCGGCGCGCCTGCATTCCCGGCAGCACGGTGGCGATGCCGTGCAGCACGCCGCGGATGTTCACGTCGATCATGCGGTTCCATTCGTCGATCTTGAGCGCATCGAGCTTCGACAGCGGCATCACGCCCGCATTGTTGATCAACACGTCGACCTGGCCATGGCGCTCGAGGGCGAAGTCGACGAATTCTCGCATGCTTTCCAGGCTCGTCACGTCGAGCTGGGCGACGTCGGCCTTGCCGCCGGCTTCGCGGATGTCGGCCGCCAGCGCCACCAGGCGTTCGGTGCGGCGCGCGCCCAGCACCACGCGGTGGCCGAGCGCGGCGAGATGGCGGGCGGTGGCTTCGCCGATGCCGCTGCTGGCGCCGGTGATCAGGACGACTTTGGACAGTTGGTCTTTCATGGTGGGCTCCGTTGTGTGGACAGTGGAGCCAGTATGGACGCGCACGCCCGCGCCGCCCATGCCGAAAAATCGCTGCGGATTGCACGATCGTCCGGAAGTGAAAATGGTGTAACGGGGCAATACCATCAAGCGATGAGCAGCCCGGCCGTCGTTCCCGCGAAGGCGGGAACCACATTTCTGTCAGCGCTGCGACGACGTTGCAGCACTTGGGTTCCCGCCTTCGCGGGAACGACGTTTCTACGCTTTCGGCGCCTGCTCGCGCGGACGCTGGCGGTGGAAGGTCAGCGGGGTGTAGGCCACGTTCGACGGCGGCGGCGATTTGAGGATGTTGGTCTTCATGGCCCCGACCACGTGCATCTCGCACGGCTTGCAATCGAAGCGCAGCGTGTATTTCTCGTCGCCGCTGACCAGCGTCATCGGCTCGGCCTTCACCTGGCCCTGCACGCCTTGCACGCCCTTGGCCTGCTTCGGGCACAGGTTGAACGAGAAGCGCAGGCAGTGCTTGGTGATCATCAGCGACACTTCGCCGGCTTCCTCGTGCGCTTCATACGCCGCGTCGATCAGCTGCACGCCGTGCTTGTGATAGAAGGCGCGCGCCTTGTCGTTGTAGACGTTGGCCAGGTAGCTGAGCTGGGTTTCCGGGTAGACCGGCGGCGGTTCCACCGGCGCCTTGCGCTGCGGGCGCTCCCAGGCCGCCAGGCGCGCGGCCTCGTGCGCGGCGATGGCGTCGCGGCGCAGGGCGTTGATGGCGGCGCTCGGCACGAACCACGGCTGGCTCAGCTGCAGCGCGACGTGGCCGGCCTCGAACATCGTGTTGCCGAGCTTGGCCAGGCTGGCGCGCAGCCCGGCTTCGGCCTGGGCCGCCTGCTGGGCCGGCTCCAGTGCGAGCATGGCCTCGGCGCCGGAGGCGATGCCGTCCTCGTCGACGACGTCCAGGCGCAGGCCGCCCGGCACTTCGCTCAGGATCAGGTCGATCGCCACCTTGCGCTCGGACGACTTCTTACTGAGCGTGGCTTCCCATTGATGGTCGCGGTTGCGGTGGATGACGGTGCCCACCTTCAGGCCGGCCAGGCTCGGCATCGGCTCGTTCGGGAACACGCGCCAGCGCTGGCCGTCCGGTTCCTCGCCCAGCTTTTCGGCGCGGTTGGCCTGGATGCCGCACGTGGCGCGCTTGTTCATGTAGTTCAGGCCGTCGCCATTGGCCATCGGGGCATTGGTGACGATGTCGAAGCTGTCGCCGTTCAGGCGCGCCACGATGCCCAGTTCCACGCCAACATACTTGGGCGAATCGAAGGCGCCGATGTCCGGCAGGCGGCCCTGGGCGAAGTATTCGGTGTGGCCGCGGTGGAAGTTCTTGTCGACGTCGGGTGTGAACATCACGCGGGTGCGGCCGCTGGCGGCGCGCGCGAACTCCGGACGGCGCTCGAGCAGCTCGTCCAGCAGCAGGCGGTAGTGGGCGGTGATGTTCTTGACGTAGCCCATGTCCTTGTAGCGCCCCTCGATCTTGAACGAGCGGATGCCGGCATCGACCAGCGCTTCCAGGTTGCGGCTCTGGTCGTTGTCCTTCATCGACAGCAGGTGCTTGTCGTAGGCGACCACGCGGCCCTGGCCGTCGGAGAGGGTATAGGGCAGGCGGCAGGCCTGCGAGCAGTCGCCGCGGTTGGCCGAGCGGCCGGTGTCGGCGTGCGAGATATAGCACTGGCCCGAATAGGCCACGCACAGCGCGCCGTGCACGAAGTATTCGAGCGGCGTGTCGGTGGCGGCGTGGATCTTGCGGATCTGCTCGACCGTCAGCTCGCGCGCCAGCACCAGCTGCGAAAAGCCGACGTCGCCCAGGAATTTCGCCTTCTCCGCGCCGCGGATGTCGCACTGGGTGCTGGCGTGCAGCTGGATCGGCGGCAGGTCGAGTTCGAGCAGGCCCAGGTCCTGGATGATCAGCGCATCCACGCCGGCCTCGTACAGCTGCCAGATCTGCTTGCGCGCCAGGTCGAGTTCGCTGTCGTGCATGATCGTGTTCATGGTCACGAAGATGCGCGCGCGGTAGCCGTGGGCGAACTTGACCAGCGCGGCGATGTCTTCCAGCGGATTGCTGGCGTTGTGGCGCGCCCCGAAGGCCGGTCCGCCGATGTACACGGCGTCGGCGCCGTGGAGGATTGCCTCGCGGCCGATCTCGGCGGTCTTGGCGGGCGAGAGCAATTCGAGCTCGTGGGCAAGCAGGGACATGGGTTTTCCTTTGGGGCGAAGGACGAGATTATAGCGAGATGGCGCCTGCGCGTCATGCCTCGCGTGGCGCGTTGTCAGCATGGAACCATCTTCGTTCGCGGTCGAGCGAACGCCGCAGCCCGGCCGCGGTCCAACCCGCATCGACGCCACTTGCGAAAGGATGGCCGATGGCCGATCAGCCACATACCCCGGAGCCGGCCGTGCAGGAGCACGGGCGGCATGCCAGCTACCTCCTGCTCGGCGGCGGCCTGGCCGCCGCCACTGCCGCCGAGACGCTGCGCCAGGAGGGCGCGCAGGGCGCCATCGTCATCGTGGCGGACGAGCGCGACCCGCCTTATCACCGGCCGCAGCTCTCGACCCGCTTCCTGGAGGGCGACGCCGCGCCGCCGCTGGCGACGGTGTTGCCGCTTGAATACTTTCACGACAATGGCGTGACGCTGCTGTCCGGCGTGCGCGCGACCGGCCTCGATGCCGACGCCCAGATCGTGCGCACCGACCACGCCGGCGCCATCCGCTATGACCGGCTGCTGGTCGCCACCGGGGTGCGTCCCGTGCATCTCGACGTCCCGGGCGCCGGGCTGCCCGGCATCCACTACCTGCGCACGGCCAGCGAAGCGCGGCTTCTGCGCGGCGCGATGGAGGGCGCGGCGCGGGCGGTGGTGGTGGGCGCCGGCTTCATCGCCCTCGAGATGGCGGCGGCCTTCGCGCGCAAGGGCATGCGGGTGACCGTGCTGGCGCGCCACGGCATGTTGTTCGACAAGCTGCACGACCACGGCATCAGCGACTACCTGCGCGCGCTCTACGCCGGCCAGGGCGTCGACGTGCTGGCCGATACGGTCGCCGCCTTCCATGGCGAGCGGCAGGTCGAGATGGTCGTCACCGAGGGCGGGCGCCGGCTGCCGTGCGAACTGGTCGGAGTCGGCATCGGCGTCGCGCCCGACCTCGGCTGGCTGGAAGGCAGCGGCCTGGCGCTGGACGACGGCGTGTGCGTCGACCAGTACCTGCAAGCCTCGCATCCGCTGGTGTGGGCGGCGGGAGACGTCGCCAATTTCACCGACCCCGTGTTTCGCCTGCGCCACCGCATCGAGCACTGGGACAACGCGGTCAAGCAGGGACGGCTGGCGGCGCGCAATATGCTCGGCATGCGGCTGCGCTACGACGAGGTGCCGTATTTCTCTTGCGAGCTGTTCGGCCAGGGCTTCCAGTTCCTGGGCCATCCCGAGGCCGGCCACCAGCATGCCCGGCTGGGCCGCCCCGAGACCCGCTCCTGGGCCTGCCTGTATCTGGACCACGAGGTGCCGCGCGCCCTGTTTTCCACGGGGCGGCCGGCCATCGAGACGCGCGCGATCGAGTCGCTGATCCGCTACCGCACCAATATCGGCTGGGCCTGCAAGCGCCTGCACGAGCCCGATTTTTCCATCACCCGCATCCCCAGCCAGACCGCGCTGATCCTGCAGGGCGGCGGCGCGCTGGGCGCCTTCGAATGCGGCGTGGCGCGGGCGCTCGAAGACGCGCGCATCCAGCCCGACGTCATCGCCGGGGTGTCGATCGGGGCCTTCAATGGGGTCATCATGGCCGCCAATCCGGGCCATGCCGCCGCCGCGCTGGAGGATTTCTGGCGCCGCCTGTCGCTCGACGTGCCGCAGGCGGCGCACGCGCTGCTCGACGACCGGGCGCGCCGCCTGCTCGGTTCGTGGCAGACGCTCGCCTTCGGCGTGCCGGCCTTCTTCAAGCCGCGCTGGAACGGCATCTTCATGGGCATGGAACCGCTCTCCTGGACCAGCTTCTACGATCCGACCCCGGTCAAGGAACTGTTGCAACGCTACGTCGATTTCGGGACGCTGAAATCGAGTGCGGTACGACTATTGGTCAGCGCGGTCAATGTCGAGACGGCGCGCCTGGAAATCTTCGACAGCTACGTCGACGACCTGAGCGCCGACCACATCCTGGCCAGCGGCAGCCTGCCGCCGGGCTTTCCCTGGACTACCATCGACGGTAAGCACTACTGGGATGGCGGCATCATCAGCAATTCGCCGCTCGAACTGTTGCTGGAGCACTCGGGCACGGCGCGCAAGCGCATTTTCATCGTCGACCTATACCCAGAGACAGGTTCATTGCCCACCAGCCTGATGGAAGTGCTGGGGCGGCGCGACGAGATCGTGTTCGCCGAGCGCATCCGGCGCGACAGCGCCGAGCAATCGCTGGTGCGCGACTTTCGCAAGCTGGTCGAGGGCATCCTGGCCTACGCTACCGCGCCGGAACAGGCCGAGCAGGTGCGCCAGTGGCCCACCTATATCCAGCTGATGGGCGACAAGGATGCCGCGCCCAGCATCACCCGGATCGTGCGCAAGGGGAGCGAATGCGAGACGGCGGCGCGCGACTATGATTTTTCGGCGTTGACGATCGCGCGCCATATGGAAGAGGGCCAGGCGGCGGCCCGCGAGGCGCTCGCGGCGCAGCGCGGCTAGCGCTATGATCGCAATTTGTGGCGGCATGTTAGCGCAAACGCCGCGCACATTTTTCCTGTTTCGCTTAGGAATCGACCCTTACCGGCAAAATCGGAACAGGTCCCGATGGCAAATCCGTAACTATGCTAACATCGGCCAACATTACTAACTTCTAAAGAAATTCACCGACATGAGCAAAACGAGCATCGAGGCCGTCCGCGAATCGATGGAGCAGGGCAAGCCCACCATGGTGGACGTGGCCAGGCTCGCCGGCGTGTCCGCGATGACCGTGTCGCGGGTCATGAACGGCAAGAGCCTTGTGCGCGAAAGCACGCGGCGCAAGGTGGCCGAGGCGGTCGCGGCGCTCAACTACACCCCTAACCAGGAAGCGCGCAATCTGGCCGGCTCCAAGCCGATCCGCGTCGGTTTCCTGTACAGCAATCCGAGCGCCGCCTACCTGAGCGAATTCCTGGTCGGCCTGCTCAACCAGTCAGGCCTCAACAACGTCCAGCTGTTCGTCGAGAAGTGCGAGGCCGGCAACCATGAGATCGAGCATACCCAGCGCCTGATCAACAACGGCCTGGATGGCGTGATCCTGCCGCCGCCGCTGTGCGACAGCGTGGCCGTGCTCGAGTGCGTGGCCAAGGCGGGGATTCCGGCGGTGGTCGTGGCCTGCGGCTCGCCGGCACCCGGCGTCGGCGCCGTCAGCATCGACGACTACGAGGCGGCGCGCTACATGGCGCGGCACCTGATCGCGCTGGGCCACCAGCGCATCGGCTTCATCGTCGGCCATCCGAACCAGACCGCCAGCGCGCGCCGTCTTGACGGCTACCGCGCGGCGATCGCCGAGAAGGGCGCCGACGCCTCCGACGAGCTGGTGGTGCAGGGCATGTTCACCTACCGCTCGGGCCTGGACGCGGCCGAGCAGTTGCTGGGGTTGGCGGAACGGCCGACGGCGATCTTCGCCAGCAACGACGACATGGCGGCCGCCACGGTGGCGGTCGCGCACCGCCTGGGCCTGGACGTGCCGGGCGATCTCACCGTCACCGGTTTCGACGATACCGCCCTGGCCACCACGATCTGGCCCGAACTGACCACCGTGCGCCAGCCGATCGCCGGCATGGCGCGCGAGGCGGTGCAGGCGCTGGTGCGCCGGGTGCGCGCGCTGCGCGAAGACGAACCGGCCGAGCCGGAACAGACCCACATGGACTTCGAACTGGTGCGCCGCCAGTCCGACGCCGCCCCCCGTATCCGTCCGCCGGCACGCCTGCCGTCGGTGGCGAAAGCGCGCTGATATCCGGCAAATCCGGCCGCTGTGAAATCCATTTCAATAATTCGTTGACAACCGTCGAAGGCGCCCATTAGACTGGGATGATTGCGCTAACACTCCTGTTAAGGGGCTGTTCTTCGCATCCATAATACTCAGAATAATCTGGAGACGACCATGACGGCACATGCCGACCCTACGCCGGGCGCCCCGACGCAGGTCTACGCGACCTATCCGGACCTGCGCGACAAGCGGGTCGTGATCACCGGGGGCGGCTCGGGGATCGGCAGCGAACTGGTCCGGGCCTTCGTCGGCCAGGGAGCGCGGGTCTGGTTCCTCGACATCGCGGATGCCCCGGGCCAGGCGCTGGCCGGCGCGCTTCACGCCGCCCCACATGCGCCGCGCTTCCTGCACTGCGACCTGACCGACCTCGATGCGCTCGCCGCGAGTTTCGCCGCCATCGAGCGGGAGGCCGGCGGCATCGACATCCTCCTCAACAACGCCGCCAACGACGACCGCCACCGCATCGAGGACGTGACGCCGGCGTACTGGGAAGACCGGATGGCGGTCAACCTGCGTCACCAGTTCTTTTGCGCCCAGGCGGCAGCCGGTTCGATGCGGCGCCAGCAGGCCGGCGTGATCCTCAATGTCGGCTCGATTTCCTGGCATCTGCCGCACACCGAGCTGGCGCTGTACATGACGGCCAAGGCGGCGATCGAGGGCCTCAGCCGCGCCCTGGCGCGCGACCTGGGGCCTGACCATATCCGTGTCAACACCGTGGTGCCCGGCGCCGTGCGCACCCCGCGCCAGCAAGCGTTGTGGCATACGCCGGCCGAAGAAGACCGCATCCTGGCCGGCCAGTGCCTGCCGGCGCGGGTCGAGATGCAGGACGTGGCGGCGCTGTCGCTGTTCCTGGCGTCGAACAATGCGCGCCGCTGCAGCGGCCGCGAATACTTCGTCGACGCCGGCTGGTACGGCGCGTGACGCGAATAGAATGTCAATACGGCGCATCGCGCGAGCGAGCGTCGACAATAAAGGAGACAACGATGAAACAACGCTTCACGAAGATGGGCATCGCCATCGCACTCGGCAGCGCGCTGCTGTTCGCATCCGGCCCGGGCATGGCCGACGCCAGGAATCCCAGGATCGGCTTCTCGATCGACGACCTGCGGCTCGAGCGCTGGACGCGCGACCGCGATTACTTCATCGGCGCCGCCGAAAAGCTCGGCGCCAAGGTCTATGTGCAGTCGGCCGACGCCAGCGAGCAGCGCCAGATCGCCCAGATCGAGAACCTGATCTCGCGCGGCGTCGACGTGCTGGTGATCGTGCCCTACAACGCCACGGTGTTGAACAACGCGATCCGCGAAGCGAAGAAGGCGAAGATCAAGGTGCTGTCGTACGACCGCCTGATCCTCAATGCCGACGTCGACGCCTACATCTCGTTCGACAACAAGGCGGTGGGCGAGCTGCAGGCGCAGTCGATCGTCGGCCTGAAACCGAAGGGCAACTACTACCTGCTGGGCGGGGCGCCGACCGACAACAACGCCAAGATCCTGCGCGAAGGCCAGATGAAGGTGCTGCAGCCGCTGATCGACAAGGGCGACATCAAGGTCGTCGGCCGCCAATGGGTCAAGGACTGGAGCGCATCCGAGGCGATGTCGATCGTCGAGAATGCGCTCACCGCCAACGGCAACAAGATCGACGCCGTGGTCGCGTCCAACGACGCCACCGCCGGCGGCGCGATCCAGGCGCTGGCCGCGCAGAAGCTGGCCGGCAAGGTGCCGGTGTCGGGCCAGGACGCCGACCTGGCCGCGGTGCGGCGCGTGATCGCCGGCAGCCAGGCGATGACGGTCTACAAGCCGCTCAAGACCATCGCCACCAGCGCCGCCACCCTCGCCGTGCAGCTGGTGCGCAATGAAAAGCCGGCCTACAACGCCCAACTCGACAACGGCTACAAGCAGGTCAGCACCGTGCTGCTCAAACCGATCCTGCTGACCAGGTCGAACGTCGACCTGCTGGTGAAGGACGGCTTCTATACCCAGGGCCAGCTGGCCGGCAAATAAATCCGAATCTCTCCTTTCCCCGGGCCCGCGTCTGCGGTCCGGGGATTTTTTCACGCCTTGGGAAGTGGTGCGATGTCGGGCTATCTGCTTGAAATGAAGGGAATCGCCAAGCGATTCGACGGGGTGCCGGCGCTGGACGGCATCGACCTGGCGATCCGGCCGGGCGAGTGCGTGGGCCTGTGCGGCGAGAACGGGGCCGGCAAGTCGACGCTGATGAAAGTGCTGTCTGCGGTCTACCCGCACGGCAGTTGGGATGGCGAGATCCTGTGGGACGGCCAGCTGCTCCGCGCGCGCTCGGTGCGCGAGACCGAAGAGGCCGGGATCATCATCATCCACCAGGAACTGATGCTGGTGCCCGAGCTGTCGGTGGCCGAGAATATCTTTTTGGGGAACGAGATCACCTTGCCCGGCGGCCGGCTCGACTATCCGGCCATGAACCGGCGCGCCGAGGAGATCCTGCGCGGCCTGCGCCTGCCGGACGTGAACGTGGTGCTGCCGGTGAAGCATTACGGCGGCGGCCACCAGCAGCTGATCGAGATCGGCAAGGCGCTGAACAAGAACGCGCGCCTGCTGATCCTGGACGAGCCGTCGGCCTCGCTCAGCGCCTCCGAGATCGACGTGCTGCTCGAGACCGTGCGCGACCTGAAGGCGCGCGGCGTGGCCTGCGTCTACATCTCGCACAAGCTCGAGGAGGTGGCGGCCATCTGCGACACCATCGTCGTCATCCGCGACGGCAAGCACATCGCCACCACGCCGATGCCCGAGATGAGCGTGGACCGGATCATCGCCCAGATGTGCGGGCGCGAGATGAACCAGATGTATCCATCGCTGCCACATGCCATCGGCGAGGTGGTGATGGAGGCGCGCCACATCACCTGCTACGACCCCGAGAACCCGCGCCGCAAGAAGGTGGACGACGTTTCGTTCCAGGTGCGGCGCGGCGAGATCCTGGGCATCGCCGGCATCGTCGGCGCCGGCCGCACCGAGCTGGTGACGGCGATCTTCGGCGCCTATCCAGGCCGCCACGAGGGCGAGGTCTGGCTCGAGGGCAGGCGGGTCGATACCGCCGACCCCTTGAAGGCGATCCGCGCCGGCTTCGCGCTGGTGCCCGAGGACCGCAAGCACCACGGCATCGTGCGCGACCTGTCGGTGGGCGAGAACATCACGCTGTCGGTGCTGCAGCGCTATGCGCACCTCACCCGCATCGACGACGGCGAGGAAGCCAGCGCGATTGGCGAACAGATCGCGCGCCTGGCGCTCAAGACCGCCAGCCCCGCGCTGCCGATCACCGCGCTCTCGGGCGGCAACCAGCAGAAGGCGGTGCTGGCCAGGATGCTGCTCACCGGCCCCAAGGTGCTGATCCTCGACGAGCCGACGCGCGGCGTCGACGTCGGTGCCAAGTTCGAGATCTACCGCCTGATGCTGGAGCTGGCGGCCCAGGGCATCGCCATCGTCATGGTCTCGTCCGAACTGGCCGAGGTGCTGGGCGTGTCCGACCGCGTGCTGGTGTTGCAGGAAGGCCGGCTGCGCGGCGATTTTCTCAACGATGGCCTGAGCCAGGAGACGGTGCTGGCCGCCGCCCTGGGCCAGGCCTGACAAGCAAATAACCCCCATGGATACAACGACACTCAAGCGGCTGTTCACCCAATATAAAATTCTGGCGCTGCTGGTGGCGGTCGCCCTGATCTGGGCCTTCTTCCACTGGATGACCGAGGGCGGCTTCACTTCGGCGCGCAACGTCTCGAACCTGATGCGCCAGATGTCGGTCACCGGCATCCTGGCCTGCGGCATGGTGTTCGTCATCATCGCCGGCGAGATCGACCTGTCGATCGGTTCGCTCCTGGGCCTGCTGGGCGGAATGGCGGCGGTGCTCGACGTCACCCACGGCATGCCGCTGCCGCTGTCGATCGCGGTGGTGCTGGGCGCGGGCCTGTTGTGCGGCTTCCTCAACGGCTACCTCACCGCCTATGCCGGCATACCGTCCTTCATC
Source organism: Massilia timonae (assembly GCF_001866515.1). Classification (NCBI taxonomy): domain Bacteria; kingdom Pseudomonadati; phylum Pseudomonadota; class Betaproteobacteria; order Burkholderiales; family Oxalobacteraceae; genus Massilia; species Massilia timonae. The sequence goes on along the minus strand of NZ_JRYB01000001.1, from coordinate 4,925,499 downwards.
GTCGGGCTCGGGGGCATGCTGGCCTACCGCGGCGTGGTGCTGGGCCTGACCGACGGCGCCACCGTGGCGCCGGTCTCGCCCGGCTTCGAGCAGATCGGGCAGGCCTATCTGCCGCCGGCGTGGGGCATCGGACTCGGTGTGCTGCTGTTCGCGCTGGCCGGCGTGCTGGCCTGGCGCCAGCGGGTCAACCAGGCGCGCCACGGCTTGCCGGTAATCGCGCTGTGGCGTTCGGTGTTTCGTGTGCTTCTCGTCGGCGTGGTGCTGGTCGGCCTGATCTCGACCTTCAACAGCTACGAAGGCATTCCGCTGCCGGTGCTGATCCTCCTGACCCTGCTGGGCGTGTTCAGCTACATCGCGCGCCAGACCGTGTTCGGCCGCCGCATCTATGCGGTGGGCAGCAATATGGAGGCGACGCGCCTGTCCGGCATCGACGTGCGCAAGGTCAAGCTGTGGATCTTCGGCCTGATGGGGCTGATGTGCGCGCTGGCGGGCCTGATCAACACCGCGCGCCTGGCGGCCGGCTCGCCGTCGGCCGGCGTGTCGGCCGAACTGGATGTGATCGCGGCCTGCTTCATCGGCGGCACCTCGATGCGCGGCGGCGCCGGCACCGTGCATGGCGCGCTGGTCGGCGCGCTGGTGATGGCCAGCCTGGACAACGGCATGTCGATGCTCGACGTCGACGCCTACTGGCAGATGATCGTCAAGGGCCTGATCCTGACCCTGGCGGTGTGGCTGGACGTGGCCACGCGCAGCAATACCCGCTAGCGCGCGGCCACGCGGTGGCGGTTACGCCAGCTTCACTTCACCGTCCACCAGGCGCACGATCCCGAGCGGATTGCCGTCCTTGAGCGCATCCGGCAGCAGGCCGGCCGGCACGTCCTGGTAGCACACCGGGCGCAGGAAGCGCTCGATCGCGGTCGCGCCGACCGAGGTGCTGCGCGCGTCCGAGGTCGCCGGGAACGGCCCGCCGTGCACCATCGCATACGACACCTCGACGCCGGTCGGGAAGCCGTTGAACAGGATGCGGCCCACCTTGCGCTCCAGCAGCGGCAGCAGCGCGCCGGCCAGGGCATGGTCGCTCTCGACGGCGTGCACGGTGGCGGTCAGCTGGCCTTCCAGGTGGCGCGTCACGGCCAGGATCTCGTCCTCGTTGCGGCAGGCGATCATCAGCGACACCGGTCCGAAGATCTCTTCTTCCAGCGCCGGGTTGGCCAGGAAGGTCGCGGCGTCGCACTGATACAGGGCGGCGCGCGCGGCGCAGCCCGGGCCTTCCTGGCTGCCGTTCGCCACCAGCTGCACGCCGCCCACGCCCGCGCGTTTGCCGATGGCGTTGTCATACGCTTGATGGATGCCGGCCGTGAGCATGGTGCCGGCCGGCTTGAGCTGCAGCGCGGCGGCGGCGGCGTCGCGGAAGGCGTCGAGCTGCGGGCCGGCCAGGCCGATCACCAGGCCCGGGTTGGTGCAGAACTGGCCGACGCCCAGGGTCAGCGAATCGACGAAGGCGCCGGCCAGCTTGGCGCCGCCGGCCTCCAGCGCGCCCGGCAGCAGGTAGACCGGGTTGATGCTGCTCATTTCGGCGTACACGGGAATCGGTTCCTTGCGCTTCGCGGCGATCTGGCTTAGTGCCAGGCCGCCCGCGCGCGAGCCGGTGAAGCCGACGGCGCGGATCGCAGGATGGCTCACCAGGTCGCCGCCGATCTGGTTCCCTTCGCCGATCAGCAGCGAGAACACGCCTTCCGGCATGCCGCATTCGAGCGCCGCCTGCAGTACCGCCTTGCCGACCAGCTCCGAGGTCCCGAGGTGGGCGTTGTGGGCCTTGACCACGACCGGGCAACCGGCGGCCAGGCTTGATGCGGTGTCACCTCCCGCCACCGAGAACGCGAGCGGGAAGTTACTGGCGCCAAAGACGGCGACCGCGCCGAGCGGGATCTTGCGCATGCGCAGGTCGGGGCGCGGCGGGGTGCGGTCAAGCAGGGCCGAATCCAGCGTCGCTTCCAAGAAGTGGCCGTCGCGGACGACTTTCGCGAACAGGCGCAGCTGGTTCACCGTGCGGCCGCGTTCGCCTTCCAGGCGGGCCGCCGGCAAGCCGCTTTCCTGCGATGCGCGCTCGATCAGCGTCGGGCCGAGGTCGAGGATGCGCTGGGCGATCGTCTCCAGGAAGCGGGCGCGCTGTTCCAGGGGCAGGGCGCGATACGGCTCGACGGCGGCATCGGCCAGTTCACAAGCGCGGGCCAGGTCGGCAGGCGTGGCCAGGCCGAACTCGGGCTCCAGGTTTTGCTTCTTTGCGGGGTCGTAGGCGCGCACGGCGCCGGCGCCGCCGCGCAGGATCTGGTGGCCGATGATCATTTCGCCGCTGATATTCATTGTGGGTCTCCTGGTTGGATGTGATGGGGTCGTTGATGTCATACGCAATCAGACGCTGCTGCGGGATCGGCGATAAAACAATCAGCCCAAATGATAACGTTTTCTGTTAGCGCGAACATTTTAGTTGCACGCGCCTCGTGTATTGATTAGCATGGTTGCCAGCAAGCCAATAATAAATACAGGCAGGAGACATGATGCGTACCACGATCGCCCGTCGACCCGGCATGGGTTGGCGCAGGGTCCTGGGTGTGGTTGCGGCCGTGTGCGTCGCCGCCGCTGCCATGGCCGCCCCCGTCGTCCCGAACGGCGCGGGCTATGTCTGGGACAGCGTCGCCATCGGCGGCGGCGGTTTCGTGACCGCGATCGTGCCGAGCCGCAGCGAACCGGGCATCGCCTATGCCCGCACCGACGTCGGCGGCGCCTACCTGTGGCGCGCCAGGGAAGGCCGCTGGACGCCGCTGCTCGATTGGGTGGGCGAGGACCAGACGGGCTTGCTGGGCATCGACGCGCTGGCGATCGACCCCGACAACGCCGCCAATGTGTGGCTGCTGGCGGGGATCGCCTACCTGAACGGCGGCCGCACCGCCATCCTGCGCTCGACCGATTACGGCAAGAGCTTCGACGTGGTCGACGTCAGCAGCCAGTTCAAGACCCACGGCAACGGCTTCGGACGGCAGGGCGGCGAACGGCTGGCCGTCGATCCGGGGCCGAGCAAGCGCCTGTACCTGGGTTCGCGCCGCGATGGCCTGTTCGAAAGCGCCGACGGTGGGCGCACCTGGCAGCGCAACCCGGCGCTAGCGGTGACCACGACGCCCAACGACGTCGGCCTGACCATCGTGTTGCCGGACCCCGCCAGCGTCAGGCAGGGGCGCGCGCAGCGGCTGTTCGTCGGCGTGTCGCGCTTCGGCAGCGTCGGCCCGAACCTGTACCGCAGCGACGATGCCGGCGCGACCTTCGTGCCGGTGGCGGCCAGCCCGACCGGCCTGATGCCGCAGCGCGCGGCCTTCGACGGCGCCGGCAAGCTGTACATCACGTATGCCAACGGCGCCGGGCCGCACCCGGACAAGAGCGGCAGCGAGCCGATCGACCGCGGCCAAGTGTGGCAATACACGATCGCGAGCGGCGCCTGGCGCAACGTGACGCCGGTGGGATCGAATCGGCCGTTCGCCGGCGTCAGCGTCGACCCGGGAAATCCCAGGCGGCTGGTGGTCTCCACCATCAATACCTTCATCGCCCAGGGCGATGCGCGCGGCGACCGGGTCTTCGTGTCGAACGATGGCGGCGCCAACTGGGTCGACGTCATCGCGCGCGGCTTCCGGCGCGACGCTGCCGGCGTGCCCTGGCTCGAGGGTCACGCGATCCACTGGGCCGGCTCGGTCGAATTCGATCCGCTCGATCCGCGCGCGGTATGGGTCACGTCCGGCAACGGCGTGTTCCGCACGCCCGACATCGATGCCACGCCGGCCACCTGGACCTTCACCGTGAAGGGCCTGGAAGAGACGGTGCCGCTCGGCCTGGTCAGCCTGCCGGGCGCGCCGCTGGTCTCGGCCATCGGCGACTACGACGGCTTCGTGCACGACGACCCGGCGCGCCCGGGCCGTATCCACCGGCCCGAGATCGGCACCACCACCGGGCTCGATGGCGCCGCCCGCCGTCCCGGCAGCATGGTGCGGGTGGGCGACGCCATGCTCGTCACGCGCGACGGCGGCGACACCTGGACCCGGACGCCGACGCTGCAGGGCAAGCGCGGGCGGGTCGCGATGTCGAGCGACGGGGCGACCCTCGTGCATGCGCCGCAGGGATCGGCGACCCTGTACCGCTCGGCCGACGATGGCGCCAGCTGGACGCCGGTGGCGGGCCTGGCGGGACGCGATTTGCGCGCGGTCGCCGATCCGGTCAACCCGAAAGCGTTCTACGCCTACGACGACAAGGCGCTGATGGCAAGCGTAGATGGCGGCGCCAGCTTCGCGCCGCGCGCCAGCCTGCCGCCGGGCGGCTCCAGACTGATTCGTGCGTTGCCGGGCCGCGAGGGCGACCTGTGGGTGGCGCTCAAGGACGGCGGCCTGGTGCGCTCGCGCGATGGCGGCGCAAGCTTCGCGCCGCTGGCCGGCGTCGGCTACTGCGGCGCGGTCGGTTTCGGCAAGGCCGCACCGGGCAAGCGCGAGCCGACAGTCTACATCTGGGGCAGCGTCAAGGGCGTGCGCGGCGTTCACCGTTCGCTCGACCTGGGGCGCAGCTGGCAGCGCATCAACGACGACGCCCACCAGTACGGCGGCCCCGGCGACGGCCACTTCATCGTCGGCGACATGAACCGCTTTGGCGTGGTCTACATGAGCACCGCCGGCCGCGGCATCGTCTATGGAAGGCCAGGACCGATATGAAGATGTTCTCCCGCTTGCGCATCCTGCTGGGCGCCTGCGCCTTCTCGCTGGCGGCAATCAGCGCCGCCGCGCCCGAGATGGTGCTGCGCTACGACCGGCCGGCCCGGGACGACGACCAGGGCTGGGAAAAAGAGGCGCTCCCGATCGGCAATGGCCGCATCGGCGCCATGGTGTTCGGCCAGCCGGGCCGCGAACACCTGCAGTTCAACGACATCACCTTGTGGACCGGCGACGACAAGACCATGGGCGCCTTCCAGCCCTTCGGCGACCTGCTGGTCGAGCTGCCTGGCCACGAAAGCGGGGTGACCGACTACCGCCGCACGCTCGACCTCGGGCGCGGCGTGCACACGGTGACGTATACGCATGGCGGCGTGCGTTACCGGCGCGAAGCCTGGGCAAGTTTCCCGGCCCAGGTGATCGTGCTGCGCCTGACTGCCGACCGGCCCGGCCGCTACAGCGGCGCCGTGTCCCTGACGGACCGTCACGGCGCCCATCTCGCCGTGGCCAACGGCCGGCTGCATGCGACCGGCACGCTTGCCGGCTTAGCACTGCCCGACCAGGCGCCGAGCGGCAACGTGATGTCCTACGCCAGCCAGGCGCAGGTGATCAGCGATGGCGGCAAGCTGGTCGCCGACGGCGAGCGCATCGCCTTCGCGGGCGCCGACGGCCTGACCCTGATCCTGGGCGCCGGCACCAGCTATGTGCTCGACGCCGCGCGCCGCTTCGAAGGCGGGCATCCGCTGGCGCGCGTGACCGCACAGGTGGACCAGGCCGCGGCGCGTGCGCCAACGGCGCTCCTCGAGGAACACGTCGCGGATTTCGGGCGCCTGATGCAGCGCGTGGCCATCGACCTGGGCCAGACGCCGGGCGCGCGCCGCGCGCTGCCGACCGATGCACGCCTGCTGGCCTATACCAAGGCGGGCGGCGATCCGGAACTCGAGGCCCAGTATTTCCAGTACGGCCGCTACCTGCTGGCTTCCAGCTCGCGCGGCTCGCTCCCGGCCAATCTGCAGGGCCTGTGGAACAACAGCCTCACGCCGCCGTGGAATGCGGATTACCACACCAACATCAACATCCAGATGAATTACTGGCCGGCCGAGGTGACGAACCTGGGCGAGCTGGCCTTGCCGTTCTTCGATTTCGTGAACGGCATGGCCCCGGTATGGCGGCGCGCCACCGCGGGGGAATTCCGCCGCGCCGATGGCCAGCCGGTGCGCGGCTGGACCTTGCGCACCGAGTCGAATCCCTTCGGCGCCATGGGCTACCTGTGGAACAAGACCGGCAACGCCTGGTACGCCCAGCACTTCTGGGAACACTACGCCTTCAACCGCGACGAACGCTTCCTGCGCGAGGTGGCCTATCCGGTGATGAAGGAGGCCAGCGTCTTCTGGCAAGACTACCTGAAAGAGCTGCCGGACGGGCGGCTGGTCGCGCCGCAGGGCTGGTCGCCGGAGCACGGCCCGGTCGAGGATGGCGTCGCCTACGACCAGCAGATCGTATGGGACCTGTTCAACAACACGGTCGAGGCGGCCGGCATCCTGCGGGCCGATCCGGAGCTGCGCGCGCAGCTAGCCGCCATGCGCGACCGCCTGGCCGGGCCGCGCATCGGCAGCTGGGGCCAGCTGCTCGAATGGCTGGACGAGAAGAAGGACCCGGTGCTCGACACGCCGCGCGACACCCACCGCCACGTGTCGCACCTGTTCGCGCTGTTCCCCGGGCGCCAGATCGATCCGCTGCGCACGCCGGACCTGGCCCGGGCCGCGCGCCGCACGCTGGTAGCGCGCGGCGACGCCGGCACCGGCTGGTCGATGGCCTGGAAGATGGCGTTCTGGGCCAGGTTGCACGACGGCGAGCGCGCCCACCGCATGCTGCGCGGCCTGCTGGCGGCGCCGGGCGCGCGCGCGGCCGAACAGGCCGGCGTCTTTTCGGAACATAACAACGCCGGCGGCACCTATCCGAACCTGCTCGACGCCCACCCGCCGTTCCAGATCGACGGCAATTTCGGCGCCACGGCGGCGATCGCCGAGATGCTGCTGCAGTCGCAGGGCGGCGAACTGCACCTGTTGCCGGCGCTGCCGTCGGCATGGGCGCGCGGCGCGGTGAAGGGATTGCGCGCGCGTGGCGGGTATGAAGTGGACCTGCGCTGGGCTGACGGACGCTTGCAGGGCGCCACGGTGCGTGCGGTGGCCGGTAACGGCGGTCCCGTCAAGGTCCGCTACGGCGCGAAACTCATCGAGATCGCTCTGGCGGCAGGGCAGAGCCGCAGCCTGGACCCGGCGCAGTTGCGCCAACGACAAGAATGACAACGAAGGAGACGAACAGCATGACCCTGAAACCACTCGCCCGCAGGCTCGCGCGCCTCTGCCTGTTGTTGGCCAGCGCCGGCGCGGCGGCGGCCGATCCCGAGCTGCCGCGCCTCGTCGAAAAGGATGGCCGGCACGCCCTGATGGTGGACGGCGCGCCGTTCCTGATGCTCGCGGGTCAGGCCCACAACTCCAGCAACTATCCGGGCGCCTTGCCCAAGGTCTGGGCGGCGCTGAAGGACGCGCACGCCAATACCCTCGAGATGCCGGTCGCCTGGGAACAGGTGGAGCCCAAGGAAGGGGAGTTCGACTTCAGCTTCCTCGACACCCTCGTTTCGCAGGCGCGTGAAAACGATATCAGGCTCGTCATCGTCTGGTTCGGCACCTGGAAGAACACGGGGCCGGGCTACCTGCCGGAATGGGTCAAGTTCGACAACCGGCGCTTCCCGCGCATGAAGGACAAGGACGGCAAGACGGTCTACAGCCATTCGCCGTTCGGCGAGCAGACGCTGGCGGCCGACCGGCGTGCCTTCGTCAGGATGATGGAGCACATCAGGAAGATCGACAGCGGCCACCGCACCGTGATCATGGTGCAGGTCGAGAACGAGGTGGGCACCTATGGCGTCCCGCGCGACCATGGCGAACGCGCCGAGGCGGCCTTCCGCCAGCAGGTGCCGGCCGCGGTGCTGGCGCGCCAGAAGCCGAAGGTGGCGGGCGTGACCCAGGGCAGCTGGCGCCAGGTGTATGGCGACTACGCCGACCAGTACTTCCATTCCTGGGCCATCGCCAGCTATATCGAGTCGATCGCCAGCGCGGGGCGCGCGGTGTACGACCTGCCGATGTTCGTCAACGCCGCCCTGCGCGAGCCTTCGCTCGACGGCAAGCCGGCGGCGCCGTGGAAAGCGAACTTCGCCAGCGGCGGGCCGACCTGGGACGTGATCGACATCTACAAGGCGGCGGCGCCGCACATCGACCTGGCCGCGCCCGACATCTATATGCCGGAATCGAACAAGGTGACGGCGGTGCTGAAATCGTACCAGCGGCCGGACAACGCCTTGATGGTGCCGGAGATGGGCAATGCGGCGGGCTATGCGCGCTACGTGTACCAGATCCTCGGCATGGGGGCGCTGGGCGTGGCGCCGTTCGGGCTCGACTACTTCGACTACAGCAACTACCCGCTGGGCTCGAAGTTCACCGACCGCCGCATGGTCGAACCCTTCGCCACCGTGTATGGCTTGTTCGCGCCGATGCAGCGCCAGTGGGCGCGCTGGGCCTTCGAGGGCCGCACCCACGGCGTGGCCGAGGGCGACGACCGCGCGCCGCAGACGGTGGCGCTGCAGGGCTGGAAGGCGACCGTATCGTTCCGCGAATTCCAGTTCGGCGAGCGCCAGTACCTGAAGGACAAGAGCGAGTTCAAGGAAGGAACCGAGAAGCCCGGCGGCGGGGTGGCGATCGCCCAGGTCGGCGAGAACGAGTTCGTGCTCGTCGGCCAGCAGGCGCGCGTGAAGTTCGCGGGCGATGGCGCGAACGCGGGCAAGCCCTCGCTCTTGGGGCGGGTGGAGGAGGGCCGTTTCGATGCCCATGGCCGCTGGGTCATGGAGCGCAACTGGAACGGCGACCAGACCGACTATGGCCTTAACCTGCCGGCGGCGCCGGTGGTGCTCAAGGTCAGGCTCGGGACGTACCAGGAATAACAACGATGAAGACAGGAGATATGCAAATGCGTATGACACAGGTGGCAGCCGCGGCGCTGTTCCTCGCCTCCGGGCTCCAGGCCCATGCGGGCACGTTTCAACAGACCGCCACCGGCATCGAAGTGCGGCCCGATAGCGGCGCCAAGGTGGTGCGCCTGAACCTGATGAGCGACAACATCATCCAGGTCGTGAAGCTCGCCGAGGAGAACAGGACGCTCACGCCCTCGCTCATGACGGTGGCGACGCCGTGCGCCGACAAATGCGCGTTCACGGTCACGCCCGCGACGGACAACGTCCAGCTCAAGGCGGGCAAGATCTCGGCCACCGTGTCCCTGAAAGACGGCCAGGTCCAGTTCTTCGACGCGGCCGGCAAGCGTTTCCTGGCCCAGGCGTCCGAGTCGATGCAGCCGGTCGACGTCGGCGGCAAGCCTTTCCTGGCGATCAAGCAGGGCTTCAACCACGGCACAAAGGATGCCTATTACGGCCTGGGCCAGCACCAGAACAACCAGATGAACTACAACGGCGAAGACGTGCTGCTGGCCCAGCACAATATGATCGCCGCCGTGCCGTTCGTGGTATCGGACAAGGGCTATGGCCTCCTGTGGGACAACAATTCGATCTCGCGCTTCGGCGACGCCACGCCCTATGACCACATGTCGCGCGACCTGGTCTTGCGCAGCCTTGATGGCAAGCAGGCCGGCCTGACCGCGCGCTACTACGTCGACGGCAAGCTGGCGCTGACGCGCCAGGAAAAGGACATCGACTACCAGTACCTGAAGGACGTGGACGAGAACTGGCCCAAGGAGCTCAAGCCGGCCAAGGACCTCAAGAACGTGCGCGTGGTGTGGGAAGGCACGATGAGCAGCGACAAGCCGGGCGTGCACAAGATGCAGCTCTATTCCTCGGACTACGCCAGGCTGACGGTGGACGGCAAGGAAGTGATGGACGTGTGGCGCATGGGCTGGAACCCGTGGTACCACAACTTCGAGGTCCGCTTCGAGAAGAACAAGCCGGTCAAGCTGCACCTGGAATGGAAGCCGTCGGGCGGCATGGTGGCGATCACCCACAACAACCCGCTGCCGGCGCCCGAGCGCCATTCGCTGACCATGTCGTCCGAGATCGCCGAGGCGATCAACTACCACGTGATCAGCGCCGACAGCATGGACGGCGCGATCGCCGGCTACCGCCACCTGACCGGCCAGGCGCCGATGATGCCGAAATGGGCCTACGGCTTCTGGCAGTCGCGCCAGCGCTACGAGACCCAGCAGCAGCTGCTCGACGCCCTGGGCGAATACCGCGAGCGCGGCTGGCCGCTCGACAACATCGTCCAGGACTGGTTCTACTGGCCCGAGGATGGCTGGGGCTCGCACGACTTTGACAAGACCCGCTTCCCTGATCCGAAAGGCCTGGTCGACGCCGTCCACAAGCAGAATGCGCGCATCATGCTGTCGGTGTGGGGCAAGTTCTACGCCAATACCGACAACTACAAGGAGCTCGCATCGAAAGGTTATATGTGGACCAAGAACGTGGAGAACGGCTCGCGCGATTGGGTCGGCAAGGGCTACCTGAACAGCCACTACGATCCGTACACCAGGGAGGCGCGCGAGATCTATTACCGCCAGCTCAAGACCAAGCTGGTCGACCTGGGCTTCGACGCATGGTGGATGGACAATACCGAACCCGACGTGCTGTCGAACAGCCGGCTGGAAGACTTCAAGCAGCTGATCGGACCGACCGTGTACGGCGCCGGCGAGATCACCTTCAATCCCTACAGCCTGGTGAGCACGGGCGCCATGATCGATGGCCTCAAGCGCGACCAGCCCGACAAGCGCCAGTTCATCCTGTCGCGCTCGGGCTTTGCCGGCATCCAGAGGAATAGCGTGGCGGTGTGGAGCGGCGACACGGTGGGGCGCTGGAACAATCTGTACGACCAGATCGCGTCGGGCACCAATATGTCGATGTCGGGCGTCCCGAACTGGACCCACGACATCGGCGGCTATGCCCAGGAAGTGCGGTTCCAGAGCGGCGACGTCGGCTCGGCCCAGGAAAACCGCGTTACCAGCCGCGCCGCGGCCAATCCGGAAGACATGGAAGAGTGGCGCGAGCTGAACCACCGCTGGTTCCAGTTCGGCGCCTTCACGCCGCTGTTCCGCTCGCACGGCGAGGTGGTCAAGCGCGAGATCTATAACATCGCCGCCGGCGACGACGCCATGCGCGACAATATGGTGTGGTGGCTGAAGCTGCGCTACCGCCTGATGCCGTATATTTACACGATCGCCTCCGACACCCATTACCGCTCGGGCACCATGATGCGCGGCCTGGCAATGGACTTCCCGAGCGACGCCAAGGCCAAGAACGTCAAGGACCAGTACATGTTCGGTCCCTCGTTCCTGGTGGCGCCGGTGTACGAGTACAAGGCGCGCCAGCGCCAGGTCTACCTGCCCGCCGGCGCCGACTGGTACGACTTCCATACCGGCGAGCGCCACCGGGGCGGCGCGACCCGCACCATCCAGGCGCCGCGCGAGCGCATGCCGCTGTTCGTCAAGGCGGGATCGGTGATCACCGCCGGTCCCGTGACCCAGTACGTGGACGAGAAGCCCGATGCGCCGCTGACGCTGTTCGTGTATGCCGGCGCCAATGGCCTGGCGACGCTGTACGAGGACGACGGCGTGACGAACGCCTACCAGCGCGGCGAAGCCAGCCGCATCCCGATCAGCTACGACGACAAGGCCGGCGTGGTGCAGATCGGCGAGCGCGTCGGCCGCTACCAGGGCATGGTCGAGAAGCGCGAGTTCCGCGTGCGCGTCATCAAGCCGGGGGTGTCGACCGCGACCGATATGGATGCGTCGGACAAGTCGGTGGTGTATGAGGGCAAGCCGGTGAGCATCAAGCTGTGATTACCCGCCGGGCACGTGCGCGTGCCCGGCATTTTCAGTCGACACCCATGAACATCTTCTCTTACGCGGCCTGCCTGGCCCTGGCCGGTCTGCTCCACCTGGCGCCCGCCCATGCGCTCGAGACGGTCGCGCCCGACCACCAGCACTTGCAGTACACGGGCCGCATCGATTTCAGCGACCGCCGCGCGCCGGTGCTGAGCTGGCCGGGCACGTCGGTGGCGGCCACCTTCACCGGCACCTCGCTGTCCATCGTCCTCGACGACCAGCACGGCAAGAACTACTACAACGTCTTCCTCGACGGCGACACCGGGCGGCCGATCATCCTGCAGCTCGACAAGGGGAAGAAGAGCTACCTCGTGGCCAACGGGCTCGCGCCCGGCGTGCATCGGGTGTTGCTCATCAAGCGCACCGAGGGCGAGGAGGGCGCCACCGTGTTCCTCGGCCTGGCGCTGGACGACAAGGCGGCATTGCAGGCGCCGCCGGCCAGGCCGGGCCGGAGGATCGAGTTCTTCGGCGATTCCATCACCAGCGGCATGGGCAACGAGGCGCCCGACGATGGCGAGGATCATCACGGCAAGGACAAGAACAACTATCGGTCCTACGCCGCGATCGCCGCCCGCCAGCTCGGCGCCGAAGCGCATTTCACCTCGCAGGGCGGCATCGGCATCATGATCAGCTGGTTCCCGTTCACGATGCCGGACTTTTACGACCAGCTGAGCGCGGTCGGCGACAACGACAGCCGCTGGGACTTTTCGCGCTGGACGCCCGACGTGGTGGTGGTGAACCTGATGCAGAACGATAGCTGGCTGATCGGCCGCGACCACAAGCTGCAGCCCGAGCCCGATGAGGCGCAGCGGATCGCGGCCTACCAGGCCTTCGTCGCGCGCGTCAGGTCGCTGTATCCGAAGGCGTATATCGTGTGCGCGCTCGGCAGCATGGACGCGACCAGGGCCGGATCGCCCTGGCCAGGGTATGTCGAGACCGCCGTCAGGAACCTGCGCTCGGCCGGTGACGCGCGCATCGACACGCTGTTCTTTCCGTTCACGGGTTATGGCAAGCACCCGCGCGTGGCGCAGCACCAGGCGAACGCGGACTTGCTGACCGCTTTCGTGCGCCAAAGAGTGGGGTGGTAGGGCGGTGCTGTATCATGCCGGGCTTCGTTACGAAAGCCGCACATGCTCATCATCACCATCAAGCAGGGCAAGGAACAAGCGATCCTTGCCGGCGACCCCTGGATCTACCAGTCCGCGATCGACAAAGTCGACGGCAAGCCGCACGAGCGCAACAAGATCGGCGTGACGGCGCTGGTGCAGTCGTCGTCGCGCCGCTTCCTGGCGCGCGCCGCCTACAACGCCAGGTCGCAGATCGCGGCCCGCGTCTGGACCTTGCGCGAAGATGAAGCGGTCGACCATGCGCTCATCAAGCGCCGGGTGCAGGCCGCCATCGAACGGCGGCTTGACACCTGGCGCGCGGTCGGACCGGATGCGCTGGTCCAGCTGGTCGACGGGGAAAAGGATGGCCTGCCCGGCCTGGTGGTGCAGGGCTATGGCGGCCCGGACGGCTACCTGGTCTGCCAGTTCAACGCCGGCGGCGTCGACCTGTGGAAGGTGCCGGTGGTGCAGGCGCTGCTGGCCGCCACCGGCTGCCCCAACGTCTACGAGCGCTGCGACGCGCTGGTGCGCAAGGCCGAAGGCTTGCCGTTCGCGCCCGGCGCCCTGGCCGGCGAGGAGCCGCCGCAGCGCCTGATGGTGCGCACCCGGGACAGCCTGGCGCCGATGGATATCCGCACCGGCTTCACCTACCCGCGCTGAACCGGGTTCAGGCCAGCGCTTCCTTCGCCGCCTCTTCGGGCGTCAGCGAATCGTAGAACTGGTCGGTGAACCACTCGATCTGTTCTTCGATGTGATCCTGGGCCTGCTTGACGGTGGCGCCACCGGCGACCAGGAAACCTTCCACTTCGATGCACCACCCGATGAACGCCAAGGTTTCTTCGTCCAGTTCTTCTTCCTTCTTTGCCATATTTTTTCCCGTAATGTTGCGTGATCAGTGAACGCTGGATTGGAGCGATCAGCGTTGCACGATTCTAACGTAGCCGTACATCGACGCCAATGCTTCACGGCGAGGACGGGCTAACCGGTCTGCGGCTTGTTATAGATATAAAAAGCCGCTCGCGGTGCGCGTCATCATACGCTCTCTATCGACGCAGATTCAGGGAGGTCGCGATGAAATTGCTCTTGGCGCGCACAATGCTCGTCGGCTCGATCCTCGGGCTGTCGGGTTGCGCAGCATTCGATTGGTGGCCGCAGTCAACGGCCAATGCGGGCGGAAAGCCTGGGCAGCAGTCATCAAGCAATACCGCCGGCGGTCCGGAAACATCCCCGCGCATCCCCGATGGCGGACCTGGCGGGCCTGGCGGGGCCGGTCAGACAGCGCCCACCGAGCCGGCAGACACTTCCGCTCCCGCGCCCGACCTGGCGAAGGCTCCGGCGGCCGTCGTTGCGGCCGGTCTCGATAGCGCGACCGTCGTCGACATGCTCGGCATGGCGTGGCAAGGCCTCCAGCGGCCGCAACCGATCGACCCGGCCATCGGGAAATACCTTGGCGGTTTCGGCGTCGTGGTCGACATGCTGCAAAGAGGCTTCGATGTCCGCGCCGCGCGCGAGGCGCATGCCGGCGTGGTGCGGCTGCGCGACGCGATGGGACCGGGTGAGACCAAGATCATCCACGTCAAGCAGGGGGCGGACGGCCGGGTCCAGGTCTATGAAGTGCCCAACCGTTTCGCGCCGATCGTGAAGAACCCTGGCGAGAAGGTCATCGAGTCAGAGATCGTCACGCCCGAGGTCGTCGTCCAGCGCGACGGCAGCGTGCTGCACATGTTCACCTCGCGAAGCGCGCTCACGCAAAAGGCGCGGGCAAGCTATGACCAGGAATGGCCGGCCTTCTACAAACGCGCCGATGCGGCGATCGCCGCCATCCTGGCGAAAGGCTGACCCATCATTTCGCTGGAGCGAACTGCAGCAGGTAGACGTCGTTCTCGCGTAGCGGCAGGCTGGTGGCCAGGCGGCCATCGGCGCCGACGGTGACCGTCTTCTGCTGCGACGGCATGCCGGTGGCTTGCGCCTTGAGCGTGGCGACCTGCTGCCGGGTCAACTGCTTTGGCGAGCCCATGCCGATATAGGCGGTGAAGGCGTCGTTCTGCTTGTAGCCGACCTGCGACACCGTCAGCGCGTAGGCGCCCGGCTTCAGGCCGCGCAGCGTCACGGCGACCTGGCCCTTGGCCTTCGGCGGCAAGTCCTTGATGTAGAACTGCTGGTTGTTGACCTTGTCGGGCAGCGTCTGGGTCACGTCCCATAGCAGGACCTGGGCATTGCCTTTGTCGTCGACGGTCGCCCAGGAATCCTTGTCCGCATTCTTGAGCTCCGTGTGGCCGAGCTGGTTCAGGAACTGGTAGGCGAAATAGGCCGGCTTCTTGATGCCCTGCGTGTTCATCAGCCCGAAGCCGCCGTGGAAGGCCTCGAAGCGCGGACCGGGCTCTTCGAAGATATCGGTGAACACCCAGTACGACATCGATTGCACCGCGCCGCTGCTCTGCTTGAGCTTTTTCAGGATGTAGGCGGCCTGGTGATAGCTGTCGTGGGTCGGGTCGGCCGGCGTGTACGACGAACTCCATTCGGTATAGTGCAGCTCGAGCTTCGGCATGCCCGAGGCCGCGATCTCCCTGCGGTTCTTGAGCACGTCGCTGGCCACCGCCATGTCGTCGCGGCTCAGGACCGTGCCCTTGGTGCCGAATTCGTCCAGGTAGCCTTCACCGACGCCATACGAATGGGTGCTGACGAAGTCGAGCGGCACCTTGTTCTGGTTGGCGTAGGCGATCATTTCTGGAATCCAGGCCGCGCCGGCCGTGGCCGGGCCGCCGACCCGGTAGGAGGAATCGACACGCTTGATGGCGCGCGCCGCGTGGGCGTACAGCCGGAAGTACTCGTCCTGGGTGCCGGCCCAGAAGCCGTCCAGGTTCGGTTCGTTCCACACTTCGAAGTACCAGCTCGCGACTTCCTCCTTGCCATAGCGCTCGGTCCAATGCCGCGTCAGGGCCTCGATCAGGCGCTCCCACTGGCCGTAGTCGCGCGGCGGCGTGACGTTGCCGCGCCACCAGAAGATAGTCTTTGTCCCGCTGGCCATGGCATTCGGCATGAAGCCCAGTTCGACGAAGGGCTTGATGCCGATCGAGAGCAGGTAGTCGAACAACGCATCGATGTACTGGAAGTTGTACTGTTCCTTGCCCTGGGCGTCGATCTTGTACACGCCCATGTCGTCGGTCAGGAGGCCGTGGAAGCGGATGTAGCGAAAGCCCGCGTCGCGCCGGATCTCGGCCAGTTGCTGCTGCCAGTCGGCGCGCAAGCCTTCGTTGGCGCGCCCGGCGCCGACCGACAGGTTGAACATGCGATCGAGCTTGCCCTGGACCTGGGTGACGTCGACGTCGATGCTGCGCTGCTGCGCGAGCGCGCCGAGAGGCAAGATGAGCGCCGCGGCCAGCAAGGCCCGGGCGAGTGGCGTGTGTCTCATGGATCGAATTCCCGTGGTGAGCCTGGTGAAGCGCCAGCATACGGTGCGCCACCCGCCATGGCATGCGCCATGCGGATAGTTGAAGCAATCGTGCCGGACGTGTCAGGTTCAGGCGCCATGCCCGGGGCGCCGGCCAGCGAGGCGCGGAACGCCTTCGGCGTGCACCCATACTCCTCCTTGAAAAGCTTGTTGAAGTAAGAGGCGTTGTTGTAGCCGACCGTGTAGGCGACCTCGGAGACCGTGGCCGATCCCTTCTCGGCCAGCAGCCGCGCCGCCTCGGCCAGGCGCAGCTTGTTCAGGTAGCCGGTGAATGTGAAGCCCAGTTCGGCCTTGAGGATCTCGTTGACCTTGTTGCGGTTGACGCCGGCCGCCTGGACCACGGCGTCCAGGTCCAGGTCGGCCTCGGCATAGCGGCTCGCCATCGCCTGCAGGATGGCCGCTTTCTCGCGGTCGCGCCGCGGCGCGAGCGGGAGTTCGAGCGACAGCTGCTGGTAGGCCACGATCGGCAAGTCCTTCTGCAGCTTGTCCTGCAGCTCGAGGCGCAGCGCCCGCGCATGCGCACGGAACAGCCACAGGCCGAAGCCGGCCCAGGCCAGCAGCAGGGCCACGCCGGGCGCGAGGATCCAGCGCAGGTCGCGCCCATGCAGGGTCAGGCTGCTGACGTCGACCACCAGCGGCACGTCGCGCGGCGTCTGGAAGGTGCTGCCGATGGCCAGCTTGGGCACCTGGTCCAGGCGGTAGGATTGGCGCGACAGCGGTAGCCCCGCCTGGGCGAACCACCATTGCGGCGTCTCCATGCGCGTCAGGTCGAGTTCGATCCGGCTGCCTTGCTCGCTGCAGGAAAAGAAGCTCGAGGGCGCGCGGTAGCTGGCCGGGTCGCCGCGCCGCGACAACCCTTCCTCGAAGGTCGGCGCCACCAGCGACAGGGTATTCTTCGGCGCGCAGGTGGCGATGAACGACACCGATGCGTAACGCGTCAGGTCGGCGTGCGCCGGCTCGCCGCTCGGGCCCAGGAAGAACAGATTGGCTTCGGCGTACGGATAGGCCGTGCCGCTGGCGACGTTCAGCGCGATGCGCAGGCGGCGGCCGTCGTCGAGCACCCGCACGCTGGAGGCGCCGCCGGCCGAGGCGTCGACGTCCGGGCGGACGCGCCAGGCCGCCTGGCCGTCGCCCGGGCCGCTCAGGAGCGCGACTTCGGGTAAGCTGCGCCGGTAGCCGGCAATGCCCAGCACCAGGCTGAGCGCGAGCAGCGCCAGGAAGGCCAGCAGCGCCCGCTGTCGGAAGGCGTGCATGGCGCGCCGTCAGCGTGCGCCGGCCGCGAACTCGCGCGCCGGCAGGCGCACGGTCACTTCCTGCACCGGGGCGTCGGCCGCCGTGGCGAGGATCACGCGGTAGTCGCCGGCCGCGATCTTCCAGCTGTTCGACCCGGCATCGAACACCGCCAGCGTGCGCGGATCGAGCGCGATCTTGGTGGCGCGCCGCTCGCCGGCGTTCAGGGCCAGCTTGTCCCAGCCGCCCAGCCGCTTGGGGGCTTCCCAGCCGGCGCCGACCTTTGACACGTAGACTTGTGGGACGGCCTTGCCGGCGCGCGCGCCGCTGTTCAGGGTGTCGAAGCTCACCTGGATGCCGCCGTCTGCCGCCTCGGCCTTGAGGTTGGTGTGGGTGAAGCTGGTGTACGACAGGCCGTGGCCGAAGGCGAACAGCGGCTTGTGGCCCTTCAGGTCGAACCATTTGTAGCCGACCGCCGCGCCCTCGATGTCGTAGTCGACGTCGAAGCGGCTGTCCTTGGGCAGGTCGAGGCCGTCGAGCTTGGGCCGCGGCAGCTGGTTCTCGGACAGCGGGAAAGTCTGCGGCAGGCGTCCCGAGGCGTCGACTTCGCCGCTCAGCACGCGCGCGATCGCTTCGCCGCCGTTCGTGCCCGGATACCAGGCCTGGACCACGCCCGCCACCTGATCGATCCACGGCATCGTCACCGGGGTCCCGGTCTGCAGCACCACCACCGTGCGCGGATTGGCCTTGGCCACGGCGGCGATCAGCGCGTCCTGGGCGTTCGGCAGCGACAGGTTCGGCACGTCGTTCGCCTCCGAGGTCCACTGGGTCGCGAAAACCAGCACAAGGTCGGCGCCGGCGGCGACTTTCGCGGCGGCTGCGGCATCCTTGCCGTCATGCCAGTCGAGCTTCGCCTTGCTGCGCCGGGCCAGCGCCTGCATCGGCGAACCGGGCAGATAGACCATCGGCCCCGGCCAGGCCTGCGGTCCCTCGTTCGGCACCGCCATGCCGCCGCGCGGATAGACCTGGGCCGAGCCGCCGCCGGACAGCACGCCCTTGTTGGCATGGCCGCCGACGACGGCGATGCGCTTCAAGCCCGGGGCCAGCGGCAGTACATTGCCCGCGTTCTTGAGCAGGACGATGCCTTCCTCGGCGTCTTCCTGCGAGATGCGGGCGTGGGCGCTGTAGTCGATCTCCTTGTCGCGCACCTTGACCGGGTGGTCCAGCACGCCATGCGTGCCCATCGCCCACAGGATGCGCGCCACCATGTCGTCCAGGCGCTGCTCGGGCACGTGGCCGTTCTGCACCGCTTCCTTGAGGGCGCCGTCGAAGTAGGGCGACTTGTCGAAGGGGTAGCCGGACTGCTGGTCCAGCCCCGCCAGCGCCGCCGGGATGGTCGAATGCACGGCGCCCCAGTCCGACATCACATAGCCTTGATAGGCCCAGTCGCGCTTGAGCACCTTGTTCAGCAGGTGGTCGTTCTCGCAGCCGT
The DNA here is from genome assembly GCF_001866515.1 of Massilia timonae. Lineage (NCBI taxonomy): Bacteria > Pseudomonadati > Pseudomonadota > Betaproteobacteria > Burkholderiales > Oxalobacteraceae > Massilia > Massilia timonae. The sequence goes on along the minus strand of NZ_JRYB01000001.1, from coordinate 4,906,536 downwards.
ACACGCCGCCGATGCGGTTGTACGAGCACATGACGGCGCCCGGGTTGCCGCGTTCGATGGCGATCTGGAAGGCCAGCAGGTCGGACATGCGCCCGGCGGCGTCCTGGATCTTGACGTTCAGGTGGTTGCGGCCCGTTTCCTGGTCGTTGTAGGCATAGTGCTTGACGGTCGAGATCACGTGGTTCGACTGCACGCCGCGAATCTGCTCGCCGGCCATGATCCCGGCCAGCAGCGGGTCTTCCCCGGTGTATTCGAAGTTGCGGCCGTTGCGCGGCTCGCGCGCCAGGTTGACGCTCCCACCCAGCATCACGTTGAAGCCCGACAGGCGCGCCTCCTTGCCGATCATGGCCGCGCCCTTGTAGGCCAGCGCCGGGTTCCAGGTGGCGGCGGTGGCGATCCCCGCCGGCAGCGAGGTGCGCTCGCGGGTCTGCTTGCCCGGCTGCGAGGCGACGCCGATGCCGGCGTCGGTCAGCCACTGCGGCGTGATGCCCAGGCGCTCGATGCCCTTGATATAGCCGGCCGACTGCACCAGCGCCTCGCCAGGGGGCTGCTTGCCCTGGAATTCGGCGCCGAACTGGCCGAACACCATGCCGATCTTTTCGTCGATGGTCATCTGGCTCACCAGCTTGGCCGCCCGTTGCTGGGCGGCGTCGGGTGCGGCTTGCGCGCACTGGACGGCGCAGGCGGCGGCGAGGGCAATGGCCCAGCGGGCGTTCGGCAAAGCATGCTGCATACTCTTGTCTCCTTGTGTTCTTGTTTGATGGCCGCGCCGCCCTGGACGGAAGCGTGGCCGGTTCGCGACCTCAGAACGTCACGCCGAGACGCACGCTGTAGCGCGGCCCCGTCACGAACCACGCGCGGCCCTTGTCGCCGACGTGATGGGTCATGATCTGCTTGTACTTGGCGTCGGTCAGGTTCTGGGCCTGGAAGTCGATGCGGTAGTTGTCGTTGAACTTGTAGCTGACGCCGCCGTCGAGCTGGCCGTAGTCGTCGGCCCAGATCGGCAAGCCCCAGGCCACCACGTTCTGGCCGAAGGTCGGGCTGTCCGGATTGGTGTCGACGCCATTGGTGCCGTTGGTGCCGTTGTTGTTATTGCCCAGCAGGCTCTTGGAACGCCAGCTCCACGCCAGGCGCGCCGACCATGGACCGCGGTCGTACAGCAGCGCCAGGTTATACGAGTTGCGCGACATGTATTCCAGCGGCAAGTCGCCGAAGGTGCGGCCGTCGGTATCGCAACCGTTCAGGTTCAGGTTGAGGTTGGCGGCGTTGTTGCCGGCCGTGCACCACGGCGAGAACACCGGGCTGTACAGGTCGCGCTTGGTCTTGACGTGGGTGTAGTTGGCCTGCACCCCGAAGCCCGCGAGCCAGCCCGGCAGGCGGTCGAAGTACTGCTGGTAGGCGACTTCGACCCCGCGGGCGCTGCCGCGCGCGCCGTTCACCGGCGTGGCGACGGTGAAATCGATTGCACGTCCGGCCGAGTCGGTCAATTGATAAGACTGGCTCTGCTTGATGATGATGTCGCGCAGGCGTTTGTCGAACAGGCCGACGGTGAGCGAGCCGGCCTTGGCGAAATACCATTCGGCGGTGAGGTCGATATTGCGCGAGGTGACCGGACGCAGCATGGGATTGCCGATCGCCTCGCCGGTATGGCCGACCGAGGTGACGTTGGTGACCTGCCCGGCGCCGGTGCCGGTGGTCGTGCTGCTGACGTTCTGGCTCAGGGTGGTATAGGCCTGCAGCTGGTCGAAGTTCGGCCGCGACATGCCCTTGCCGATGGCGAAGCGGAACTGCAGCTCGTCGCTGGCCTTCAGCCGCAGGTTCAGGCTCGGCAGCCAGTTGTGGTAGCTGTTCTCATAGTCCTCGCGGCCGGCGAACGGCGCGATCACCGGCACCGGCAGGCCGGTGGTGCCGCCCGGCGGAACGATGAAGGTCGAGTTGTACACGGTGTAGCCGTACGAATCGGATTCGGTCTTCACGTAGCGCAGCCCGACGTTGCCGTCGATGGGGAAGCGCAGGTCGTCGAAGGCAAAGCGCAGCTGGCCATAGATCGCCTTGGTCTTTTCCGCCTGCTCGTTGTCGCCCGACGGGTTGGCTTCGCCGAAGGCGGCCGGGGCCCATGGCGTGCAGCTGTTGCCGGCTTCGGCGCACAGGATGTCGTGGAAGCTGTGCAGCTGGGCATAGCTGCCGGGGAAGCCGGCCGTGACCGACGCCGCCGGGAAGATGATCGCCGGGACGCTGGCGTCGCCGTTGAAGAAGTTGTTGAACTGGTTGACCGTGGTCGGCGCCTGGAAGCGCGGGTCGCTCAGGTAGGCCAGGTTGTTGATCTGCCACGGCATCATCCAGCGCTGCGAGATGCCGACCCAGTGGTAGTTGGGGTTCGAATTGATGGTCTTGGCGTCACGGTCGGTCAGGCGCACGCCGACCCGCAGGTCGCGCAGCACCGGGTGGTCGAAGTCGTACTTGACGTCGCCTTTCCACGCCTTCTGCTCGGCCACGCTGCGGTCCAGGTGCTCTTGCGAGAAGGCCCAGAAGAAGTTATTCGGATCGCTCATCGCCGCGGCCTGCGCCGGGCTGAACGTGATGCGCGGCAGCGGGCCCGTGACGTCGAGGTTCAGTTCCGGCATCAGGGTGCCGAGGGCCACCGTCGAATCGAAGCCTTCCGAGCGCGCCTTCACGTGCTGGAAGTCGGAGGTGAAGGTCCAGTTGCTGGAGGGCTTCCATTCGACGTTCCAGGCGATGTCGGTGGTGACCGAGTCGCGCGTCGCGGTGCGCGCATTGTTGGCGTACTCGATGCTGCCGGCGGTCGGGTTGGTGATGGTCCCGCTCAGGAAGGCGCCGTTGGCGTCATACACGCCGTTGGTCACGCGCAGGTTGGTCGGGGTGCCCTCGGCCGAGAACAGCGCGTTCTCGTCCCAGCGCATATCGTATTTGGAGCGGAACCAGGTCAGGTGGCTCTTGAGGGTATTGTCCTTCTTCCACTGCAGCGCGCCATAGGCGCCCTGGCGCTTGCGGTCGAAGTCCAGCGTGCGCCATTGCGCTCCCTTGGGGATCCAGACGGTGCGGCCGGGTTCGGCGCCGGCGACCGGGTAATACGGCTCGACCTGGAAGGCGTCGGTGCGGGTCACGCTGCGCGAACTGGCGAAGTTGACCAGCGCGCCGATCTCGCCGATGCCGGTCTGCCAGCGGTTCGAGTACAGCAGGGAGCCGGCGGGGTGGGTCTTGCCTTTCTTGAGCTCGGAGTAGGTGCCTTCGATGCTGCCCGAGATGCGCTGGCCCTTGATGTCGAAGGGCAGGGCGGTGCGCAGGTTGACCAGGCCCGAGATGCCGCCCTCGATCTGCTCGGCCGACGGGTTCTTGTAGACGTCGACGCCGGCCATCAGCTCGGGCGGCACGTCCTCGAAATTCAGGGCCCGGCCGCCGGTCGACGAGAACGAATCGCGGCCGTTCAGCTCCGAGCGCACCCAGCTCAGGCCACGGATCGACACGCCCGAACCTTCGACCGAGAAGTGCTCGGGGTCGGCGCGCGACATGGTGCGGTCGATGGTCACGCCGGGAATGCGCTGCAGCACTTCGGTGATGGACTTGTCGGGCAGCTTGCCGATGTCTTCGGCGACGATCGAATCGACCACTTCGTCCGAGTTCTTCTTGAGCTGCTGGGCGCTGTCGAGGGCGGCGCGCTGGCCGGTGACCGTGACCACCTGGGGAGCGGCGCTCGCCGCTGGCGCTGCTTGCTGAGCAAAAGCCGCGGACAAGCAGCACAGATGTGCGACGCCCACGGCAATGGCCGACTTGTTCAACTGTCTCATATTGTGTCTCCGTCTTTGTTTGAAGAACCCATCTATGGGGTCCCTTATCTGGTGCTGCCGGGATCGGCGACCGCCGGACGATGGCAATCGCGCAATCTGTCAGTAAATATAACACCTAATGTTAGGCGCAATCATTGGCTGAATGGGCTTGTCGTAAATATTTATTGATAACGTTGCGGTTTTGATGAAATCGTTATCATGACGCGACGTTTCCGGGCTGGCGCCGGGCCGGACATGGAACTGTGCGCGCCGCCAACTGCCTAAAAGCGACAGGCCGGCGTTTACCGGTGCCTGGCACTTCATCCATGGGCGAATGCCTGCCTCGATTGTCGATCTGGACGAGGGAGGAGATCATGCCTATCAAAAACATCGCCATCGCCTGCCAGGGCGGCGGCAGCCACGCGGCCTATGCCGCCGGCGCCTTGCCGGTGCTGCTGCCGCAGTTTCGCAATGCCGAGCTGGCGTCCGCGCGCGGGCGGGCGCTGGCGGACGGGGCTGCCGACATCTTGCAGCTGACCGGCATCAGCGGCACTTCGGGCGGCGCCATCAGCGCCTTGCTGGCCTGGTATGGCTACCTGCTGGGCGGCCCCGAGGCCGCCAGGGCCGGGCTCGAGCGCTTCTGGGATGCGAACTGCGCCAGCGCGCCCGGTGAACGCCTGCTGAACGACATCGGCCAGTGGGTCGGCGGCCTGACCCAGGTCGACCTGAAGCTGAGTCCCTACCTGTCGCCGCTGCGCGAGATCGAGCGCTTCGCCACCGCCACCTGGCCGATGCTGACCACGATGTATCCGCCGCTGGGCGGCTGGATCCGCGGTCATTACTTCCAGCTGCGCGAGTCGATCGCGCCGCACGTCGACTTCGACCTGGTCGGGGCCATCGGCGACTTTTGCAGCATTCCGCAAGAAATCAAACGCTGGCAGGCGATCGCCCTCGAGGAACGCATGGCCGATAGCGCGCGCGAGCGCGAACGGCTGCAGGCGCGCCAGGCCGCGATCGAGCACGACCTGCGGGCGCGGCTGGCGTCCAGCGGCTGGATCGCGGCCTGGTCGCGGGCGCACCGGCTGGCGCCGGGCACCTTGCTGCGCACCACCTTCGAGACCCTCGAGCTGCCCGAGCTGCGCTTCGAGGCGGACGCCCTGGGCCGCCTGGCGCAGGCGGTGCGCGACGCCGCCCGGGCGCTGCCGCAATTGCTGGTCGGCGCGGTGGACATCGACAGCGGCGCCTTCGTTGCCTTCAGCTCGGAGCGCGCGCCGATCGACGCCGGCATCACCCTCGACGCGGTGGTGGCCTCGGCCTCGCTGCCGTGGGTCTTCATGGCGCAATCGATCCAGGCGCTCGACCCCGAAACCGACGAGCCGCGCCGCATGGCGTGCTGGGACGGCCTGTTCTCGCAAAACCCGCCGATCAAGAATTTCATCTCGTCGGGCGTGGATCCGGCCAAGAAGCCGGACGGACTGTGGATCCTGCAGATCAACCAGGACCGCTACGACTTCAGCGGCAAGGTCGCTGGCCCGGGCAACGCCCAGTCGGGCGACGAACTGTGGCATCGTCGCGACACCCTGTCCGGCAACCTGTCGCTGAACCAGGAAGTGGCCTTCATCGAAGCCGTGAACGGGCGGCTGGACGATCCGGGCCAGCGCTCGCGTCCCCACGACAAGCCGATCGAGGTGGTGCGCATCGTGCTCGACGGCGAGGCGGTCGGCGCCGCAGTGCGCAAGGAGCTGGGACTGTTCTCGAAGTTCGACCGTGACCCGCAGCTGGCCCAGGCCTTGCTGGCGCACGGACGCGAGCAGGTCCGGCGCTACCTGGCGCTACGCGCGCAATCCGACGCGCTGTGGCAGGCGCTGGCCGAACAGGTGGGCATGATGGGAGCCAGGCCGAGCGAGCGCCTGGCCCAGGCCATGCCGTATCTGCCGGGGCATGCGCGCATGGCCGGCGGCCTGGTGGCGCCGGACGTGATCACGATCGAAGGCGCGGCCCGGGCCAGCCTGCGCTGGCATGCGAGCGAAGCCGAGGTGGAGGGCCAACTGGTGCGGATGAAGGGGCGCACCCTGCTGCGCATGGGAGAGGAGGGGTGGCGGCTGGGCGAGACGCGCCTGCTCGATGTCGCCGCAAGGACGGCGTCACCGGCCGGCGCACACGAGGGCGAACGGCCGCAGGCGGACCTGCCGTCCGCGGCGCGCCGGCGCGCCGCGCGCAAGGGCGATGGCGGCGAGGCGTCTTTACATTAGCGGGCGCGCTGAGGTTAGCACGACAATCGCGGGACAATTCTCACCTAATGTCACGCAGAAATTGTATACATTGCGTAAAATACTTATTTGTAGAGCTCATCGTTTCATATATATTTCTCATATATCTCAAAGTCAACGGATATTGCAATGCACCATAACATGTATTTCAAGAATCGCACCCTGCTGAGCGCTGGCGTGTTGGCCGCCGTGCTCGCCCTGTCGGCTTGTAACAAGAAGCCTGAAGTCGAGGCCTCGCCGGCGCCGTCCGATCCGGCGTCGCCTGCGGCGGTCGCCGCACAGAACCCCGATCCGCACGCTGCGATCGTGGCCGAGCCGGCCACGTCGCCGTCGACGATCCCGGGCACCGGTCCGGCCGAAGGCGGCACCGCGATCGGCGGCGTGGTGGCAGGACAGGATGCAGAAAAGCCCCGCGACAGCGGAGCTTCGGAACCAACCGGTGGCGATGGCGCCACCCAGGCAACGACGCCGCCGGCCAGGTAACACGACCGGCGACGTAGCAAGGCGCGCACGCCACTGACCGTGGCAACGTCGCGATCGGCAAAGATGCCGGGGCCTAGACCCCGGCAGATCCTTTTGCGGCGTGCGCAATCCATTACTAGTAGGAGAACCTAGATGGGCATGAATCGTAGGCAGTTCCTCCGCGTGAGCGGGGCGGGACTGGCCGCGTCTACTATCGTCGCGCTCGGCTTTTCGCCGCTGCCGGCAATGGCCGAGACCCGGCACTATAAACTGGCAAAGGCCAAGGAGACGCGCAACACGTGTCCGTACTGCTCGGTGGGCTGCGGCCTGCTGATGTACAGCATCGGCGACGGCGCAAAGAACGTCACCTCGGACATCATCCATATCGAAGGCGACCCGGACCATCCGGTGAACCGCGGCACCCTGTGCCCGAAAGGCGCGGGCCTGCTCGACTTCGTGCATTCGCCGAACCGCCTGAAGTACCCGGAAGTGCGCGAGCCTGGCAGCAAGGAATGGAAGCGCGTGTCCTGGGACGAAGCGATGTCGCGCATCGCCAAGTTGATGAAGGACGACCGCGACGCCAACTTCGTGGTCAACAACGCCGAAGGCAAACTCGTCAACCGCTGGACCAGCACCGGTATGCTGTGTGCGTCCGCGGCGAGCAACGAAACGGGCTACATCACGCACAAAGCGATGCGTTCGATGGGCATGCTCGTCTTCGATAACCAGGCTCGCGTTTGACACGGACCTACGGTGGCCGGTCTGGCCCCGACGTTCGGACGTGGCGCGATGACCAACCATTGGGTTGACATCAAGAATGCCGATGTAGTACTGATTATGGGCGGCAATGCCGCCGAAGCTCACCCATGCGGTTTCAAGTGGGTGATCGAAGCCAAGCATCACAATAAAGCCAAGCTGGTCGTGGTCGACCCGCGCTTCACGCGTTCGGCCGCCATGAGCGACTATTACGCGCCGATCCGCGCTGGCTCCGACATCGCCTTCCTGGGCGGCGTCATCAACTATCTGCTGAGCAACGACAAGATCCAGACCGAATACGTCCGGAGCTACACCAATGCGTCGTTCATCGTCGGTCCCGACTTCCAGTTCGAGGACGGCCTGTTCTCGGGCTACGACGAGACCAAGCGCCGCTACGACAACAAGTCGTGGGGCTACGCCATGGGCGAAGACGGTTACGCCAAGGTCGATCCGACCATGCAAGACCCGAATTGCGTCCTGCAGGTGATGAAGCGCCATTACTCGCGCTACACCCCTGAGCAAGTCAGCAAGATCACCGGCACCCCGGTCAAGCAATTCCTGAAAGTCTGCGAGTACATCTCGTCGACCGCCGTGCCGGGCCGCGCCATGACGATCATGTATGCGCTGGGCTGGACCCAACACAGCCAGGGCAGCCAGATCATCCGTACCGGCGCCATCATGCAGCTGCTGCTGGGTAACGTCGGCGTCGCCGGCGGTGGCCTGAACGCACTGCGCGGCCACTCCAACATCCAGGGCCTGACCGACCTGGGCCTGCTGTCGAACTCGCTGCCGGGCTACCTGTCCCTGCCGACCGACAACGAGCAGGATCTGGAGACCTACTACAAGCCGCGCGCGCTCAAGCCGCTGCGTCCGAACCAGATGAGCTACTGGCAGAACTATCCGAAGTTCTTCGTCAGCCTGCAAAAAGCCTGGTGGGGCGATGCCGCGACCGCAGAAAACAACTGGGCCTTCGACTACCTGCCGAAGATCGACAAGCTGTACGACGTGCTGCAGGCCTTCGAACTGATGGGCCAGGGCAAGATGAACGGCTATATCTGCCAGGGTTTCAATCCTGTCGGTTCCTTCCCTAACAAGAAGAAGATCATCGCCGGCCTGTCGAAGCTGAAGTTCCTGGTGACGATGGACCCGCTGAACACGGAAACGTCGGAGTTCTGGAAGAACCACGGCGAGTCGAACGACGTCGACAGCGCGGCGATCCAGACCACCGTGTTCCGCCTGCCGACCACCTGCTTCGCCGAGGAAGACGGTTCGCTGTCGAACTCGTCGCGCTGGCTGCAGTGGCACTGGAAGGGCGCCGAAGCGCCGTGGGAATCGAAGCCGGACATCGAGATCATCGCCGACCTGTTCACCCGCATGAAGAACGCCTACATCAAGGATGGCGGCGCCTTCCCTGACGCGATGGTGAACCTGGCCTGGCCGTACAAGATCCCGCACAGCCCGTCGGCTGAAGAACTCGCCAAGGAGTTCAACGGCAAGGCGCTGGTCGACCTGTACGATCCGAAGGATCCGTCCAAGCTGCTGCTCAAGAAGGGCCAGCAGGTGCCGGGCTTCGGCATCCTGCGCGACGATGGCACCACCGCCAGCGGCTGCTGGATCTATGCCGGCGCCTGGACCGAGGCCGGCAACCAGATGGCCAACCGCGACAACGCCGACCCGTATGGCGTGGGTAACACGCTGGGCTGGGCCTGGGCATGGCCTGCGAACCGCCGCGTGCTGTACAACGGCGCCTCGGCCGATCCGAAGACCGGCAAGCCGTGGAACCCGCATCGCAACCTGATCGCATGGAACGGCACCAGCTGGACCGGTTCGGACATTCCGGACATGCGTCCCGACGCCAATCCGGGCGACGAGGACCGCGTGCAGCCGTTCATCATGACGGCCGAAGGCGTGGCCCGCATGTTCGCGCCGACCGGCATGGCCGAAGGCCCGCTGCCGGAGCACTACGAGCCGTTCGAGTCGCCGTTCCCGGTCAACCCGATGCATCCGAAGAACCCGAAAGCCCGTGCCAACCCAGCGGCGCGCGTGTTCAAGGGCGATATGGAAGCATTCGGCACCGCGAAGGACTACCCGTACGTCGCGACCAGCTACCGCCTGACCGAGCACTTCCACTACTGGACCAAGAACGTGCGCAGCAACGCGATCATCCAGCCGGAGCAGTTCGTGGAGATCGGCGAAGAGCTGGCCAAGGCCAAGGGCATCGCCAATGGCGACATGGTCAAGGTGTCGTCGATGCGCGGCTACATCAAGGCCAAGTGCGTCGTCACCAAGCGTATTCCGCAGCTCGACTGCGATGGCATGAAGGTGGATACGGTGGGCTTGCCGAACCACTGGGGCTTCGTCGGTTTGACCAAGCCGGGCTTCCTGGTGAACACGCTGACCCCGTTCGTGGGCGATGCGAATACCCAGACGCCTGAGTTCAAGTCGTTCCTGGTCAATATCGAAAGGGCTTAATACCATGTCTTCGCTTCAATCTCTCGATATCGCGAAGCGGTCGGCAACGACCGCGACGACGCCGGTGGCGCGTACCCACAAGGCGGAAGTCGCCAAGCTGATCGACGTCTCGAGCTGCATCGGCTGCAAGGCATGCCAGGTGGCGTGCATGCAGTGGAACGACCTGCGCGACGAAGTCGGCGAAACCCACGGCACCTACGACAACCCGCGCGACCTGACGCCGCAGTCGTGGACGGTCATGAAGTACTCGGAAGTCGTCACCCAGACGCCTGACGAAGGTGACCGCCTGGAGTGGCTGATCCGCAAGGACGGCTGCATGCACTGCGACGAACCGGGCTGCCTGAAGGCCTGCCCGGCGCCGGGCGCGATCGTCAAGTACACCAACGGCATCGTCGACTTCATCAGCGAGAACTGCATCGGCTGCGGCTACTGCGTCGCCGGCTGCCCGTTCGACGTGCCACGCATCAGCAAGGTGGACTCGAAGGCTTATAAGTGCTCGCTGTGCGCGGACCGCGTGGCAGTGAACATGGAGCCTGCCTGCGTGAAGATCTGTCCTACTGGCGCCATCCGTTTCGGCACCAAGGAAGACATGATCGAATACGCGGGCGACCGTGTGGTCGACCTGAAGGAGCGCGGTTACCAGAACGCGGGCCTGTACAATCCGGCCGGCGTCGGCGGCACGCACGTCATGTACGTGCTGCAGCACGCCGACAAGCCGAACCTGTACGCCGGCCTGCCGGAAAACCCGACCATCAGCCCGACCGTGGCGCTGTGGAAAGGCGTGGCCAAGCCGCTGGGCGTGGCCGCGATGATCGGCGCCGCCGTGGCCGGTTTCTTCCACTACATGAAAGTGGGTCCGATCGAGACCCATGTGGACGAACCGCCGGTGCAGCCGACGCCCGACGCAGACCAGCGCGAAGATACGCGCGTTTAAGGAGAAGAACATGTTTATCACTCGCTATCGTGACCGCACGCGGATGAACCACTGGGCCGTGGCCCTGCTGTTCATCTGCGCGGGACTGACCGGGCTGGCATTGTTCCATCCTTCGATGTACTTCTTCAGCGCCTTCTTCGGCGGTGGACAGTGGACCCGCATCCTGCACCCGTTCTTCGGGCTGTTCATGGTGCTGGGCTTCGTGTTCCTGTTCTTCGCCGTGGTGCGCGACAACTTCTGGACCAAGTCCGATACGGAATGGGTCAAGAAGGCGCCGCGCATGGTGACCACCGGCGACGAGCACGGCATGCCGCCGGTGCACAAGTACAACGCCGGCCAGAAGGGCGTGTTCTGGGTGTTCGCGATCAGCCTCGTGCTGCTCCTGATCACCGGGTTCATGTTCTGGCAGCCGTGGTTCGCGGACTTCTTCTCGATTCCGCTGCGCCGCGCCGCGATGCTGGTCCATGCAGTGGCAGCGTTCGCGCTGGTGCTGAGCGTGATCATCCACGTGTACGCCGCCATCTGGGTCAAGGGCTCGTTCCGCGCCATGACCCGTGGCACCGTGCACGAGGACTGGGCGAAGTCGCACCATCCGCTGTGGTATAAGGAAGTCACGCAAGACAATACCTCGCGCAAGAAACGTTAAGGACTTCACTGCTCTATGAGTGTTACCAAAGCAACACCGCTGCTCAGCCCGGAAGAAATCGCGGTCCGGTCCGGGCAGCAGATGCCCTACCTGCACCTCCCGGTGCGGGCAGAGCTGTTCGCCACCCGTGAAACCCGCCTGCGCGAGCTGGCGGCCGGGCATGCGATGCGCGACTTCCTGCTGTTCGCCGCCGAACTGGCGCACGTCCAGCATGAAGTCCTGCAGGACTACCCGGAAGTCGCGCTGCCGAGCGGCGACGACTTGCTGGCCGCCGGCCGCGCCGCCCAGGCGCCGCTGCCGGCGCCGCTGTGGCCGCGTGACCCGGCCTGGCGTGCGGCTTTCCGCCGCATGCTGGAGCTCTTGGCCCCGCGCCTCGCGGGCAGCCCGGCCCAGGCGGCCGTGCAGGCCTTGCTGGCCCAGGACGACGCCCACCTCGAGGGCCAGGCCGAACTGCTGCTGCAAGGCGCGGCCGGCCTGGACATGAGCGCGGCGCCGCTGGTGGCGGCCGGCCTGCAGGTCTACTGGACCCATATGGTGCTGGCGATCCAGCAGACCCACGGCGCGGCGCGCCAGGAACCGTTCGGGCGCACGCTCGACGTGACCCTGTGCCCGTGCTGCGGCAGCTTGCCGACCTCGTCGGTCACCAGGCTGGACGCCAGCGGCAGCAACTTCCGCTACCTCAATTGCGCTCTGTGCTCGACACAGTGGCATATGGTGCGGGTCAAGTGCAGCCACTGCCAGTCCACCAAGGGCATCCACTACCACTCGCTGCAGGCGGTGGCCACCGATGGCGCGCAGGAAGATACGGCGCAGGCATCGGTCCAGGCCGAAACCTGCGACGAGTGCGGCCACTACCTCAAGATCGTGCGCATGGAGCGAGATCTCCACGTCGATCCGGTGGCCGACGACGTGGCCACGCTGACACTGGATATTTTGGTGTCCGAAGCAGGCTTCCAGCCGCATGGCGTCAACTTGTTGCTGCTCACGGGCGGCGAAGAGGACGCTGGCGAGTCCGACGAACGAACGAGGAACTGACCATGTCGCTTGACGAGTCCGTGGTCCACGGCTCGAAGGCGACAGTCAAGGATCTGCCTTCGATCGATAAACTGCTGCGCCTGCCATCCGTGCAGGCGCTGGTTTCCAGCCACGGCCATACCCTGGTCGCGCTGGAAGCGCGCGCGCAAGTGGACAACCTGCGCGCGCAGGCCCTGGCCGGCGCGCTCCCCGCGAGCGCGCTGTTGCCGGAGGCGCTCGGCCAGATGCTGGCCGGGCGTATCGCCGACCGCCTGGCGCCGAACATGCGCCGGGTGATCAACCTGACCGGTACGGTCATCCATACCAATCTCGGACGCGCCGTCCTGCCGCAAGCGGCAATCGACCACCTGGTGGCGATGATGGCCGGCCCGAACAACCTCGAATACGAACTCGCCAGGGGCAGCCGGGGCGACCGCGACAGCATCGTCGAAGGCCTGCTGTGCGAGATCACGGGCGCCGAAGCCGCGACCGTGGTCAACAACAACGCCGCCGCCGTGCTGCTGTCGCTGGCGGCACTGGGCGGCGGACGCGAAGCGATCGTCTCGCGCGGCGAACTGGTGGAAATCGGCGGCGCCTTCCGCATGCCCGACGTGATGGCCAGCGCCGGCGCCCACATGGTCGAAGTCGGCACCACCAACCGCACCCACCTGGCCGACTACGAACGCGCGATCAACGAGCGCACCGCGCTCCTGTTGAAGGTTCACACCAGCAATTACGCGGTGCAGGGCTTCACCAGCGCGGTGTCGGAGGCGGAACTCGCCCCCCTGGCGCGCGCCCGCGGCGTGGCCCTGGTCAGCGACCTGGGCAGCGGTTCGCTGATCGACATGGGCAAATACGGCCTGCCGCAGGAGCCGACGCCGCAGCAGATGCTGGCGGCCGGCTGCGACGTGGTCACCTTCTCGGGCGACAAGCTGCTGGGCGGGCCGCAGGCCGGCCTGATCGTCGGCTCGAAGGAATTCGTCACCCGCATCCGCACCTTCCCGATGAAGCGCGCGCTGCGCCTGTCGAAACTGCCGCTGGCGGCGCTGGAAGCGACGCTGCGGCTGTACCTGCAGCCCGAGCTGCTGGTGCGCGACTTGCCGACCCTGCGCTGGCTGACGCGCACCCAGGAGCAGGTGGGCGCCACCGCGAACGCCATCCTGACGCCGCTGCGCGAGGCGCTGGCGCCGCGCTATACGGTGACGCTGGAGACGATGCTGAGCCAGATCGGTTCCGGCTCGCTGCCGATCGACCGCCTGCCGTCGAGCGGGCTGGCGATCGCGCCGAACCTCTCCAGCAAGCGTGGCATGGGCACAGCGCTCGACGCGCTGGCCGAAGCGCTCCGCGCGCTGCCGCTGCCGGTGATCGGCCGCATCGCCGACGACCGCCTGCTGCTCGACTGCCGCTGCGTCGACGACCCGGCCGAGCTGCTGGGGCAACTGGGCGTATTGCGCGCGGCACTCGTCGAAGCATAAGAACCTAAAGGATTTCGCATGATCGTCGGCACCGCCGGACACATTGACCATGGCAAGACCGCGCTGGTGCGCGCGCTGACCGGCATCGACGCCGACCGCCTGCCGGAAGAGAAAAAGCGTGGCATCACCATCGAACTGGGCTATGCCTGGATGCCTCTCGAGGATGGCGCCCGGATCGGCTTCGTCGACGTGCCGGGCCACGAAAAGCTGGTGCGCACGATGGTCGCCGGCGCCAGCGGCATCGATTTCGGCCTTTTGCTGATCGCGGCCGACGACGGTCCGATGCCGCAGACGATCGAGCACGCGACCATCCTGTCGCTGCTCGGCGTGCGGCGCGGCGCCGCCGTGATTACCAAGATCGACCGCGTCGACGCCGAGCGCCTGCGCGCGACCGAGGCGGCGGTCGCCGGCCTGCTGGCCAGCGCCGGCCTCGAGGATTACCCGGTGCTGCAGGTGTCGAGCATCCGCGGCGACGGCATCGACGCCTTGCGCGCGCTGCTGGTGCGCGAGCTGCATGCGGCGCCCATCGACGGCGTGCCCGGCGCGGGCTTTCGCATGGGCCTGGACCGCGCCTTCACGCTCGACGGCGTGGGCACCGTGGTCGCGGGCAGCGTCTCGAGCGGCAAGGTCGGCATCGGCGACGGCCTGTCGCTGGCCGCCGCGCCGGACAGGGAATACCGGGTGCGCAGCCTGCAGGTGCACAGCAGGGCGGCGCAGGAAGCCCACGCCGGCCAGCGCTGCGCGGTCGGCCTGGCCGGCCTGGAACGCAGCGACGAGTTGCGCGGCCAGGTGCTGTGCGACCCGGCGATCGCGCTGACGACGCAGCGCATCGACGTCTGGCTGCAGGTGGCGGCCACCGAAGAGCGCGCGCTGCGCTCGGGCACCCTGGTGCACCTGCATGCGGCGACCCAGGATTGCCTGGCCACCGTGGCCATATTGGGCCAGCCTTCGATCGCGCCCGGCGCGGCGGCGCCGGCGCAACTGGTGCTGCACAAGCCGGCCAACGTCTGGCACGGCGACCGCTTCATCCTGCGCGACGCCTCGGCGATCCGCACCATCGCCGGCGGCTCGGTGCTCGATCCCCTGGGACCCGTGCGCTACCGCCAGACGCCGGAACGCCTGGCCTATCTGGAGACCCAGCGCGCGATCGAGCCGATGACCCGCCTGCTGGGCGCGCTGGCCCAGGCGCCGTATGGTGTCAACGGCGCGACCTGGCTCAGGAGCAGCGGCCTGGCGCGCTGGCCGTTCGACCTGGACGCGGTGCCGGACATCGTGGTCGGCGCCGGCGGCGAATGGCTGATTTCACGCGCCCGCCTGCAGGAAAACGAAGCCGGCCTGCTGCGCGCGCTGGGCGACTTCCACGCGAAATACCCGGACGAGATCGGCCCCGACCTGCTGCGCGCGCGCCGCCTGGCCGCCCCGCGCATGCCGGAGGCATTGTGGCTGCAGCTGACCGAACACATGATTGCGACCGGCAGCGTCAATCGCCGCAACGGCTTCCTGCACCTGCCGGAGCATGGCGTGGCCTTGCGCGCGGCCGAGCAGGTGGTGGCCGAACACGCGCTGCCGAAACTGCTGGACGGCCGCTTCGATCCACCCTGGGTGCGCGACATCGCCCAGACCGCGCGCCTGCCCGAAGTCCAGGTGCGCCAGGTGCTGGGCCGGATGGCGCGCGGCGGCGACGTGTACCAGGTGGTCAAGGACCTGTTCTACCACCCGGCCGTGATGCAGGAGGCCGCCGACCTGGTGCGGCGCCTGGCGCGCGAAGATGCCCAGGGTCAGGTCACGGCGGGGCGTTTCCGCGACGAGACCGGCCTGGGCCGCAAGCGCGCGATCCAGATCCTGGAATTCTTCGACCGCATCGGCTTCTTGCGCCGGGTCGGCGACGTGCACCTGTTACGGCCGGGGACCTTGCTGTTTCCGCCGAAGGATTAGAAGGCCGCCGAGGCCGGCCAGCATCAGGGCCGGCATGCCCGGCTCCGGCACCTGCGCCGGATCCACGAAGCTGAAGTCGTCCATCGCGTACGAACCCTGGGCGCCGGTCCGCACGACCACCGAATCGATCGCGCCATCCCATCCTGCATCGAGGAAAGCCGACGTGCCCGACAGTTGGAGCGCATCCGAGCTGGCGACCAGTCGGCCGGCGAAGTAGAGGTCGAAGGTTACGCTGCTGTCCTCATAGCCCGAGAACCAGGCGCCATTGAACACTGTCGGCGCCAGGAAGCGAATGGTGTTTGCGATCGGCCCGCCGTCGATCCAGTCGGTCGTGACCTGGCCCAGGCCCGAGTGCGGCGTGAAAGGCGCTCCTTGCGCGGTAAAGACATTCAGGCCGGACGCCGACCAGTCCAGGCCACCATAGTTGCCGGGCACGGCGGCGAAGCCGTCTGGGCCAACGATGTCGTCGAAGTCCAGCACCGCGGCCGCGGCGAACGGAGCGCACAGCGCGATGGCGGCGCCGACCGCCAAGTTGCGAATGATCGATTGCATGAGAATTCCTTTCGATGGTTGTCTAGATGCGGCCCAGCGCCGGGTCGCTGACCGTGTGGCGGCCGGTCTCGACGCGGCCGGCGAAGCGGCGCAGGTAGTCGGGCTGGCCGGAGACGGTGGCGCTGAAGTCGTACCAGTAATCGTTGCCCGCCACCGGGATGCGCACGGTGAGTTCGGTGCGCGGCGCCAGCGTGTGCTGTTGCCGTAGCGCTGCATACGCGTTGGCGCCCAGGTTGAAGGTGCAGGGCGCCGCGCCGGTGTTCACCAGACGCAGCACCAGTTCGCCGACAGCGGCGTCGCAGCGCACCTGGACGTCGGGCCGCGGCTGGCCGGCCGCCACGGCGCGCAGCGCGCTGCCGGTGAAATGACGGTGGTAGCCGTTCGGCCCCAGCACCCACAGGTCGTAGGCGCCGCCGACCGCCGGCGTCCACACGTCCGACAACGACTTGCCCGCTTCGACCGTGTAGCGGCGCGGGATGGCCGCCAGGTTCTTGCGGTCATAGACATGGAACACCGCGCCCTGGCGGCCGGTGTTGATGAAGTTCAGCGCCACCCGCGCCGCTGCCATCGTGGCGCCCGGCTGCACCTCGCAGGTGGTGGCCAGCTCGTACGGCAGCGCGCGCGAGGGGCGCGTCCCCGTGGCCTGGACGGGCATTTGCGGCGCGGCGGGCGCCGGGATCTGCGGCAGCCGTTGCTGGGAGGCGCGCAGGGCGTCGGCCTCGCTCTTCGTCTTGCGCCCTGTTAGCACCGGCAGCGCCTCGTCGTTGGGCGAGACGAAGTTGAAGGCGCTGGTGAGATCGCCGCATACCGCCCGGCGGAACGGGCTGATGTTGGGCTCCTTCACACCGAAACGCGCTTCGAGGAAGCGCAGCACCGAGGTGTGATCGAACACCTGCGAGTTGACCCAGCCGCCGCGGCTCCATGGCGAAATCACGTACATCGGCACGCGCGGGCCAGGGCCGTACACGCGGCCGTCCGGCGCCGGCTGCTTGGTGCTGCCGGGCGGCCGCGGATGCGTATAGTACTCGTGCGCCAGGTCGCCGGGCGCCAGCGTGGACTTGCCGGCGTAGCCGCCCTTGCCGTCGGGTGACGGCGCCGAGGGGGAGGGCACGTGGTCGAAGTAGCCGTCGTTCTCGTCGAAGTTGACGATCAGGACGGTCTTGCTCCAGACCTCGGGGTTGGCGGTCAGGGCGTCCAGCACTTCTTGCAGGAACCAGGAACCCTGCACCGGACTCGATGGGCCTGGATGCTCGCAGTAGATCGATGGCGCGTTCATCCACGATACCTGCGGCAGCTTGCCCTCGCGGATGTCGCGCCTGAAGGCGTCCAGGTACTGCTCGGGCCGGGTGCCCGGCAAGGTGTTGGCGATGCCCTTGTAGAGCGGATTGTTTGGGTTGTCGGTCGCCGCGTCATAGGCTTTATAGGGCAGCGACTGGCCGGTATTCGTGTAGGGCTGGCCAGGCGCGCCGCCGCTCGAGACCGGGTAGCCCGACGCGATATTGGCGCGCCTGAACTGGCGGAAGGCGCCCAGCATATTGTCGCCCCACTCGTCGGGCATGTTCTGGTAGCTGATCCACTTGACGCCGGCCTGCTCGAGACGCTCCGCGTACGTGGTCCAGGTGTAGCCGGTATCGACGCCGCCAGGAACCCCGTCAATCGCATCCCACTCGTTGGTGACGAAGGCCCGGCCGGTCGGCACCGCGCCATTGGTGCCGGTCAGGAAGAACGAGCGGTTGGCGTCGGTGCCGGTGTGCATCGCGCAGTGGTAGGCGTCGCACAGGGTGAAGGCATTGGCCAGCGCGAAGGCAAAGGGGATTTCGCTCTCCTTGAAATAGCCCATCGAGATCGGATTCTTGTAGCGCGGCCACTGGTCCATGCGGCCGTTGTCCCAGGCCAGCTGGCTGTCGAGCCAGTCGTGCGGCGTGCCGTTGGCGCGCTGGGCGTTGCCCTTGCTGCCGTCGAGGTGAAAGGGCATCATCAGGTTGCCGTTGCCCATGCGCTGCTGCCACACGTTGCGGCTCTCCGGTAGCGGAATCGGAAAGCGGTCGCCGAAGCCGCGCACGCCGGCCAGCGTGCCGAAGTAATGGTCGAAGGCGCGGTTTTCCTGCATCAGGATCACCACGTGCTCGACGTCGCGGATGGTGCCGGTGGCATTGTTGGCGGGGATGGCGAGCGCGCGCTGGATGGCGGGCGGGAAGGCGGCGTAGGTGGCGGCGGCGATGCCGGCGCGGGCGCTGCTGCTCAGGAATCTGCGGCGTGAAGTCATGAGATCTGTCCGGAAATGTTCGATTGCGATTGGGCAACAAACTGTGCCGCTGTGTGTTGTCGTGCCGACATGGCTTGCAACTTCGCCAAGGTAAGCGACGTGCATGACGATGTCATGACACGCGGGCGCGCGAACCCGCGTCGCCCCTGTCGAAACCCCCGCCGCTCCGGTATCATGGCGGGATGAATCAGAATCCTTCGCAACCTTTTGTACCCTTCGTCATTGGCGTCGCCGGCGGCAGCGGCAGTGGCAAGTCGACGGTGACGCAGCAAGTGCTGTCGTCGTTCGGCGCCGATCTCGTCTCCGTCGTCATGCAGGACGACTACTACCGCGACCAGACCCATCTCACCATGGCAGAGCGGCGCGAGCAGAACTACGATCACCCGCAAGCCTTCGACTGGCCGTTGCTGGTCGAGCACGTGCGCGCCTTGCGCAACGGCGAATCGATCGCGATGCCGATCTATGACTTCACCGTGTCCAACCGCACCGACCAGACCATTCCCGTCAAGCCGGCCCCGGTGATCGTGATCGAGGGCTTGTTCGCCCTGTACGATGCCGACCTGCGCGACATGATGTCCCTGAAAATCTTCGTCGACACCGCGCCCGACGTGCGCTTCATCCGCCGCCTGCAGCGCGACGTCGCCGAACGTGGCCGTTCGCTGGACAGCATCGTCGGCCAGTACCTGGACACGGTGCGTCCGATGCACAAGCAGTTCATCGAGCCGACCAGGCGCAAGGCCGACATGATCCTGCCGCACGGCGCCAACGGCCCGGCGATCGACGTCATCACCACCAAAGTGGCGAGCGTGCTCGGCAAACTGCAGATCCTGGAGCGTCGTTCCAGCCCGGCACTGGATTGAATTGCCCGCACGCGGTAAAATGCGTGCTCATCGGAAGGAAATCGTCCCTGGTGGGGCGGCTGGGCTTCAAACCCAGTTGGTGGCGCCATGCGTCGCCGGGTGGGTTCGACTCCCGCATCCTTCCGCCATGCAGTTGCCCCTTAGATCCTTCCCCAAACCAACACCATGCTCATTCTCGGCTTCGACTATCCGGACGACTGCTATTTCGATCTCGAGAACGATATGTGGTGCCGTGACCTGGGCGATGGCCGCATGCAGGTCGGCGTCAGCGCCTTCGGCGTCAAGATCAGCGGTAATTACTTTTATATGTGCCGGCCGAAGTCGGTCGGCACCGAGCTCGAGCAGGGCAAGACCATGGGCGTCGTCGAGCTGAGCAAGACGGTGGTGACGATCAAGACGCCGGTTTCCGGCACGGTGGTCGAGATCAACGAGCTGCTCGAAGACAAGCCCGAACTCATCAACCAGGACCCGTACGGCAAGGGCTGGATCTCCGTGGTCCAGGCCAGCGACTGGGAGCGCGACCGTGCCCGGCTGGCGCATGGCGCCACCCTGGCCGAACAGGCCGAGCGCCGCATGCGGCTCGAGCCGATCGACGACTGGATCAAGCCGTGAGCCAGGAGCAGCGCGGGCTGGCCATCCTGGTCTGGTCGTGCGACCTGACACGGCCCGAACTGCTCGCGACGCCCTTCATGACCGCGCAGGCCGCGGCGGCGCTCGACATGCGGGTCAAGATGCTGTTTTCCAGCCAGTCGGTCCAGTGGCTGCTGGCTGACAATGCGGCGCGCCTGACCGGCTTCGGCGCCGAACAGTGGGCGATCGCACGTCACCTGGAGGCCAGCCTTGATCTTGGCGTGGAGATCCGCGCCTGCACCCAGGCGCTGCATGCCAGCGGCGTTGATCGCGCCATGCTGGCCCCGCAATGCGCCGGTGTCGAAGGCATGGTCTCGTTCGTCGAGCAAGGCAGCGCGCCGGGCTGGCGCATGCTGGTGTTCTAGGAACCTATCCCGGTAGGTGGCAGTCGCTTCTGGCGCGCCTGACGAACGTGCGCTGCGTTACTCGTCGTTGCATGGCTAGCCATGCGGCCTCCTCGCGCCTTGCCCACGCTCGCCATGCATCGCCACCAGCTTCCCGCCACCTACCGGGATAGGTTCTAGGCGGCGATCATCGCGCGTTCTTCGGGACGCAGGGTCAGCACCGCGACGCCCGTGGCCGTGACGGCCACCGTGTGCTCGAACTGCGCCGACAGCGATCCATCGCGCGTCACCACCGTCCAGCCATCATCCTCGGTGCGCACGCTGCGTCCACCCCGGTTGAGCATGGGTTCGATGGTGAACACCATGCCCTCACGCAGCTTCAGCCCGGTTCCTTTCGATCCGAAGTGCAGCACCTGCGGTTCCTCGTGCATCTCGCGGCCGATGCCATGGCCGCAATACTCGCGCACCACCGAACAGCCATTCCTCTTGGCATGGCGCTCGATGGCCCAGCCGACGTCGCCCAGGGTGGCGCCGGGCCGCACCGCGCGAATGCCCTTCCACATCGCCTCGTAGGTGGTCTGCACCAGCCGGCGCGCGTCCAGGCCGACCTGGCCGACCAGATAGGTCTTGCTGGAGTCGGCGATATAGCCGTTCTTTTCGAGCGTGATGTCGAAGTTCACGATGTCGCCATCCTTCAGCACGTCGGTCGTCGACGGCACGCCGTGGCAGACCACGTGGTTGATGGAGGAATTGAGCACGAAACCGTAGTCATACTGGCCCTTGCTGGCGGGCCGTGCGCCGAGTTCATCGACGATGAAGCGCTCGACGAGCGTATCGACCTCGAGGGTCGTCATGCCGGCCAGGGACAGCTGGTCGAGCATCCCGAACACGGACGCCAGCAGGCGGCCCGACTCGGCCATCAGCGCCAGCTCATGCGGTTGCTTGGTCATGCCGCGCTGAGGGTGAGGGGCGGCGCCGACACGCCGGCGGCGGCCAGCTCGCGCGTGACGATCTCGTTGAAGCTGAGGGTGGGATTGGTTTCGCACAGCATGCCGACCTTGATCCAGAACGCAGCTTGCGCATTGATCGAGCGGCAGGAAACCCTGGTGGCGAGGCGGACCTGGTCGTGCAGGTCGTCCTCGATGTTGACGATGCCCATGGCGATACTCCAATATATGAATCGTATGTTGAGTATATACGTTCCATATATTGCGTCAAGGCGGTGTCCATGAAAAACGGCGCCGGGATCGCTCCCGGCGCCATTCATCCTGGCCTTGCCGCGTTCAGCTTACAGCGAGCGCAGGAAGGCCATCAACTCGTCGCGCTGGGCCTTGTTCAACTTCGCGAAGCGGTTGCGCGCGGCGGCGGCTTCGCCGTCGTGCCACATGATCGCTTCGGTCAGGTTGCGCGCGCGGCCGTCGTGCAGGTAGCCGACGGCGCCTTCGCGGTCCAGCACCTTTTC
Source organism: Massilia timonae (assembly GCF_001866515.1). Lineage (NCBI taxonomy): Bacteria > Pseudomonadati > Pseudomonadota > Betaproteobacteria > Burkholderiales > Oxalobacteraceae > Massilia > Massilia timonae. The sequence continues at coordinate 4,884,673 of NZ_JRYB01000001.1, read as the reverse complement.
GGTGTAGCCCAGGCCCCACAGCGCCGGCGTGCGCCACATGCGGCCGCTGGCCTGGCCTTCCTTGTAGTCGTCGGCGAGGCCAGGCCCCATATCGTGCAGCAGCAGGTCGGTGTAAGGACGGATCGTCTGGTCGCGCAGTTCCGCGAACAGGTGGTTCGAGCCGGTCTTCATCGAGGCGGTGTGGCAGGCCACGCAGCGCATGGCTTCGAACAGCTTGGCGCCGGCGGCGACCTGGCGGGTGTCGACGTCCAGTTCCTCGATCGGCGACACGCCTTTCGGGAAGCCGCTCGGCAGGCTGCGCTGGGCCGGCACGGCCAGCAGGGCCAGGTAGTTCGAGATCTGCTTCAGGTCGGCTTCCGAGATGCCGCGCTCCTTGGGCGCCGTGGCGCAGCCGGCCGGGTTGCTGTCGCAGCTGCGGTTCGGATAGACCGGCGAGGTCACCGACATGTCCTGCAGCAGCGCGCTGGCGGTCTGGTGACGCAGCGTCGCCTTCGAGGCCTTCCAGCCGAAGCGGCCCAGGTGCACCGCGCCGGTCTCCGGATCGAACACGAAGTTGGCCACGCCCTTGACGCCGTCCTGGTCGGGCGTGCTGCGCACGCGCGCCAGGATGTCGGCCTCGGGCACCGCTTCGAGCAGGCCGGCGCCGATCATCGGCTGGGCCGCGCGCAGCGACACCGTGTCCGGCGTCGGGCCGTCGAACACCAGCACCGGCTTGCGCAACTGCACGTCGGTGCCGTCGGCGAGCTTGACCGTGCGCGTGTCGAACTCCTTGACGCGCACGCCTCCCCAGTTCTGCGGCGTGCCGGCCGCGGTGGAGGCGTTCATCTGCACCGTCGTGCCATAGGTCGGGTGCGGCAGCTGGGCGCCATCGGCCGCGGTCGTGGCCACGCGCACGGCCATGGTGTCCAGGCGCCGGCCCACTTCGGGCGCCGGGCTGCGGCCGTTACCCGTATGGCAGGCGATACAGGCGGCCTGGTTGAAGCGCTGGCCCTGGAGTCCGGCGATGTTCGGATGCGGATCGTTGCCCGGCTCGTTGTGCTTGCCGGTGGTGAAGTTGGTGTGCACCAGGCGGCGCCCTTCGACGAAGCGCTGCATGTTCTGCATGCCGGTGTTGTTGTGCGGCTGCTGGAACATGAAACTGCCGTTGTCGCTGTAGTTGTACGACACCGAGCCGATGCCGCCCGACAGGGTGTCGAGGGGCAGCGGCGCGTTCATCAGGCGCGGCTGCACGCCATACCACGGACGCAGGCCCTGGCCGACCACATAGGTCCACTCGTTCGAGTAGTAGCGGATGCCGCCGAAGTCGCCCTTGGCCTGCATCGCCGCGGTGGTCGAGAACATCGACGGCGAGATCTCGACCACGTCGCCGGCCACCAGCGGCCTGGCCGGGACGCTGCGGCCGTTCGGGAAGCCGTCGGCGTTCAGTTCGGCGTGGCCCGGATAGTTCCAGTGCTGCAGGGCGCAGTCGCCGTTGGCCAGGTTCGCGTTGTACAGCGTATTGTTGCGCGGGTAGGGCGTCGCCGGGCACATCGCGACCTTGTCGTTGACCAGCTGGCCCGGATTCATCCAGCCGAAGCCGGTGACCCCCGGCCGGTCGAAGCCGCGGAAGAATGCCACTTCGCCCGGCCGGAAGTCCACCTGCGTGTACTGGTTGACGATCAGGACCGGACGGGTGTTGTTCGGCACGCGGCTGCGGTCGATGATCTCCACGCCCCAGGTGCGGTTCTGGTGGTACTGCGGCACGAAGGTCAGGTGCCGGCCCGGGCCCTTGTCGCGCGGCAGGCCGGTGGCGGGGTCGACCGTCTCGTTGGGGCCGTAGCCGATCTCGTTCCACTCCTCGCCGCGTTCGCGACCATGGCGGTCCTGGACGCGGACGCCGAAGCGGGTCACCAGGGTGCCGTCCGCCAGCGTGAACTGGAGCGACTCGAGGGCGTCGCTCGAGCCCGGCAGAGGGGTCCAGCCGTTGCCGTTGGCCGGGAAAGCGTGCGCCGACGTCGGCTGCGCGGGGATGGTGTTGTCGCTGCCCGGGGTCTTGAACTCGACCTCCCACAGCGAGTAGCCATATTGCGTGGCGCGCATCAGGCCCTGCAGGCGCACGTGCCTGGCGACGATATTGAGGTTGAAGAATTCCTCGACGCCGCCCTGGCCCTTGTCGACGATGCGCAGGTCGGTCCAGTTGACGTTGTCGTTCGAGGTCTGCAGCTTGTACTGCTTCGCGTAGGAATTCTCCCAATTGAGCTTGATGTAGCCGATCGGGGTCGGTGCGGCGAAGTCGAACTGGATCCAACCGCCATTGCCATCGTCCTGGTGGCTGGCCCAGCGGGTGTTCGGCTTGCCGTCGATCGCCATCGAGGCGCCCAGGCCGCCGTTCTCGGGCCGCGACGAGCTCGCGCCGGCCGGCTTGACGGGCACGCCCGGCTTGCTCAGGTCGACCGGGATCTCGGGAGCGGGCTCGGTCGGCGCGTCGGGGTTGGACGGGGTGCCGGTGAAGGCCTGGATCTCGAGGATCGAATAACCATACTGGCCGGCGCGCTCGATGCCTTTCACGCGCAGGTAGCGGCCCTCGCCGGCGAAGCCGGTCAGGTCCTCGACGCCGCCCTGGCTGTCGTTGACGGTCTTGATCGTGGTCCAGTTGTCGCCGTCCTCGGAAACCTGCAGCGCGTACTTGCGCGCGTGCGCGTTCTCCCAGTCGATGCGGACCCGGGTGATGACCACGTTCTGCGCGAACTCGAGCGTGAAGTCCTGGTCATCCGTGAACCGGCTGCCCCAACGGGTGTTGCGATCGCCGTCGATGGCGAACCTGGCGTCGAGGTCGTCGCGCTCGCGCGACGTGGCGTTGGCGGCTTTCGGGGTGAGGGGCATTTCCGGGCCCTCGGCCGCTGCGGAAAAGACATTGAACAGGCTCTTGCTGGCGCTGTGCATGGAAGACATGGGCGATTCGCCATCTCCACCACCGCAACCGGCAAGCAATACCGTGAGCGCGAGTGCGAGGCCGGGCATGCGGTAGCGGCCTGAGGACTGCCCGCGAGGCAGTAGGTTCATTTGATACTCCTTGGTTAACCATTCTTGATTGGGATTCCTGCGCCGGCGGCAACCGCCATCCGCACCGCGCAAGCCTTGCCTTTTCCGCGTGCCTTGTGGCCGTCTTCTGGTACCTCCCCCTTGATACCAAGGGTTAATTGCTCTGGGGCAACTTTTTGCCGTTAAGATATCCGGCACGTCAATACCTGTCAAGCGCATGCGTCATGATTCACACGATGAAAGCGATCCTGGATGCAGCTTGCCGTTGACGGGAGTGGAAGTCATCACCAATAATCGAAGGTCATGCACATCCTGCGCACATCGTCGATGCTGGTCCGTCTGGTCCTGGCCTGGTTCGTCCTTACCCTGGGCGCCGCCAGCGCCGCACCCATGGTGCAGCCGGTTTCCATGGCGCTGGTATGCGCCGACGGTGGCGTCAAGGTCGTCCTCGTCGACCGCGATGGCGCCGCCGTGCACCCCAGGGGGCATACCCTCGACTGCCCGCTGTGCCTGCCCGCCGCCGCGCCGCCGCCGCTGGCGACGCCATGCCTTGTGCCGCCGCAGTTGGCCGCCGCGGTGGTGCGTGTGCCCGCCGTCTTTCACGTCGCCGCCACCGCCGGCGCACCGCTTCCGCCACGCGGGCCGCCCGCGCACTCCTGACGTTCTCGCGCCGGCGCAAGGTCGGCGCGGTCTTTACGCGCGCAGCGCGGCGTGGCCCATGGGGACGCGCCCGCAGGTCGCGCTCAACGTACAAGTAGTCAGGAGTAGCAAGATGCATCAACGAGTTTCACGTCATCCCTCGCGCCGCGCCTTCGTGCTGTCCGGCGCGGTCCTCGCGCTGGGCGCGCTGGCCGGCTGCAGCATGGGCAGTTCGGTCAGTTTCAACGGCGCCGACATCACCGGCGCCGATTTCGGCCGGGATTTCCGCCTGAAGGATCCGAGCGGCCAGGAACGCACGCTGGCCGACTTCAAGGACAAGGTCGTGCTGGTGTTCTTTGGCTTCACCCAGTGCCCGGACGTGTGCCCGACCGCGCTGGCGCGCGCGGCCGAGGTCAAGGCCCTGCTGGGGCCGGACGGCGACCGCCTGCAGGTGCTGTTCATCAGCGTCGATCCGGAGCGCGACACGCCCGAGGTCCTGAACGCCTATACGGCGGCCTTCGATCCGACCTTCCTCGCCCTGTACGGCGACCCGGAGCGCCTGGCCGAGACCGCGAAGGAATTCAAGGTGATCTACCAGAAAGTGCCGACCGGCGATTCCTACACCGTCGACCATACCTCGGTCACCTATGCCTACGACACCAAGGGCAAGCTGCGCCTGAAACTGTCGCACAGCCAGTCGGCGATCGAGTACGCTGCCGACGTGCGCAAGCTGCTGCATGCCGCCTGAGCCCCGCCAATCCAGACCATTCAAGGAGAACACCATGAAGCACTTCATCCGCACCGTCGCCGCCGCCGCCATGCTGGCCGCCGTCGCAAGTTCCGCCCACGCCCAGGCCAACGTCATCGTCAAGGACGCCTGGGTGCGCGCCACCGTTCCACAACAGAAGGCGACCGGCGCCTTCATGCAGCTCCAGGCCGCCAAGGACAGCAAGTTCGTCTCGGTCAGCTCGCCGCTGACCCCGACGGTCGAGGTGCACGAGATGGCGATGCAGGGCGACGTGATGCGCATGCGCCAGGTGCAGTCGGTCGAGCTGCCCGCCGGCAAAACGGTGGAGCTCAAGCCGGGCGGCCATCACATCATGATGATGAACCTGAAAGCCCAGGTGAAGGAGGGCGATACGGTGCCGCTGACGCTGGTATTCGAGGGCAAGGACGGCAAGCGCGAGCAGGTCGAGATCAAGGCGCCCGTGAAAGCCCTGAACAGCGCCGCCAAGCCGGCCCACGCAGGCCACTGAGCGGTACTTGACCTGAAAACAACAACCTCCGGTAGGATTTCCCCGTAAACCAATCGTGCGCGTGATGGCGCTTCGTACAATCGTCTGATTGCCGACGGGCCTCCCGACAGGGAGCCGCGGCCTCATGCGAATGGAGCGCTTATGCGACGAAGTCCTTCATGGGCGCCGGCCGGACGCGGCGAATGGGCGCTGCTGGCGGCGCTGGCCGCCTGCTATCCGGCCAGCCTGGTGCTGCCGGCAACCTGGTCGCGCGAGGGCGGCCTGCTGGAGAGCCTGCAGGTGCTGGTGCTGGGCGCCGGCTGCGTGCTGGCGCTGCTGATGTACTTGCGCGCCCGGCCGGCGCGCGTCGCCATGCTGGCGCTGTGGGCCGCGCCGGTCTGGCTGCTGCTGGCGGGGCGCGAACTCAGCTGGGGGAGGGCATGGCTGTCCGGCCCTGCCGGCGAGACCATGGCCGCGACGGCGCTCCAGATCGAGCCGCTGGTCAAGCCCGGCGCCGCCGTGCTGCTGGCCTGGCTGGTGCTCAGCGCCCTGTACTACCGGATCGACGGGCCGCTGCGGGCCGCGTTTTCCCACCGCCTGCCGTGGGTCACCCTGGTGGTCCTGCTGGCGACTGCCATGGGATCGACCTGCGCCGAGGGCCATATGTCTTGTCATCTCGACAGGGTGATTCCCACCGCCCAGACGTTCGAGGAATTGTGCGAGCTGCTTGGCTATGTCGCGCTGTGCATGGTCCAGCATGTGGTTTTCATGCATCAGATGCCGGCAAAACCGGTTCCCGGCGTCGTGCATGGGCCCGCGGTAGTGCCTGAAGAAGCGGCTTAGCCGGCCTGGATTGCATGGCATGTACGGCAACTGAGACATTTTGCCCGTTTGTCTGCGCCGCGATTTCCTCTAGGATGTCGGGTTTTGGGTAAAGGACCGCCATTGTCGCACCGCGGTCGAGCGATCATGTCGAACGTTAAAGTTGTAGATGTAGAAACGGCGGAACTGGGCGACCGCGCCGCTGCCGGCCTGGCCCGTTATTGTTCGCAGTACTGGGCGCTGACCAAGCCGCGCGTCACGATGCTGACCGTGTTCTGCGCCGTCATCGGCAGCCTGCTGGCCAGCGAGGGCTTCCCCGGCTGGAGCGTGCTGCTGTTCAGCGGCGCCGGCATCTGGCTGCTGGCCGGCGCCGCTTTCGCAGTCAACTGCCTGCTCGAAGCGCGGATCGACGCCCGCATGGCGCGCACCGCCCGCCGCGCGACCGCCAGCGGCAGCCTGAGCCCGCTGCACACCGTCGTGTTCTCGCTGGTGCTGGGCGGCGCCGGCGCCGCGCTGCTGTATACCCGGGTCAATCCGCTGACGATGTGGCTGACCCTGGCGACCTTCGTCGGTTACGCCTTCATCTACACGCTGCTGCTCAAGCCGAACACCCCGCAAAATATCGTGATCGGCGGCTTCGCGGGCGCGATGCCGCCAGCGCTGGGCTGGTCCGCGGTCGCCAATACGGTGCCGCTGGAAGCCTGGCTGCTGGTCCTGATCATTTTCTTGTGGACGCCGCCGCACTTCTGGGCGCTGGCGATGTACCGCCGTGACGAGTACGCGCGCTCCGGCCTGCCGATGCTGCCGGTCACGCACGGCATGGCGCACACCGGCCTGCAGGTGTGGCGCTACAGCCTGGCGCTGGCGGCCGGCGCCGCGCTGCCGTGGGCGGTGGGGATGAGCGGCGTGGTCTACCTGGTGGCCGCCTGTGCGCTGAACGCCGTGTTCCTGCGCTACGGCTGGCTGGTCCACAAGCGCTACAGCGACCGGATCGCCCGCAAATCCTTTGCCTGGTCGATCATGTACCTGGCGCTGCTGTTCGCGGCGCTGCTGCTGGACCATTATATTCCGGTCTGAATTTTCCGACTTTGAGTTGCTTTTGAGTAAATTGTCAGTTTGAGTACGCTGGCGCACGGTGGGTGGGAACGTTAACATATTAAGCTGTTTGCATGACAGCGAGATACCAAACCCACCCCACCACGCGGGTGCGCGGCAATCCAGCGCATCTACCGACCCATCTTCCAGAGCAGCTGCCCGGCGATGGCCGCCACGGCCGTAACCATCAACCGCCGGCTGGCCTCCTCGCGCCGGACGACGTGCGCGACAGCGCCGACCTGGCGCGCCTGCTCGAGCAGCTGGGCTGTGGCGACGACCTGATCGTCGTCTCGAACCGGGCGCCATGCATCCATTCCCATACGCCGGACGGCATCGCGGCCCAGCGTCCCGCCGGCGGCCTGGTCACGGCGCTCGAAGCCGTGCTGGCCAAGGAGGGCGGCTGCTGGATCGCCCACGGTAGCGGCGACGCCGACCGCGCCACCTGCGACGAGCGCGACCATGTGCGCAAGCCATACCTGGACGCACCCTACCGTCTGCGCCGCCTGTGGCTGGACGAGGACGAAGTCGCCGGCTACTACGACGGCCTGTCCAACGAAGGCCTGTGGCCGCTATGCCACCGCACCGACGTCGAGCCGACCTTCCGCGCCGCCGATTGGGAGCATTACGTGCGGGTCAACCGCCGCTTCGCCGAGGCCGTGGTGGCCGAAGCCGCGAGCGCGCGTCCGGTGGTGCTGGTCCAGGATTATCACCTGGCGCTGGTGCCGCAGATGGTGCGCGAGCGCTTGCCGGAGGCGGTCATCGTGCTGTTCTGGCATATTCCGTTCCCGGCGCCGCAGCGCCTGGCGCGCCTGCCGTGGCGCGAACAGGTGATGGCGGGCTTGATGGCCAGCACCGTGGTCGGCCTGCAGACCCCGGCCGACCTGGCCAACTTCCAGCTGGCGCGCGCCGCCTGCGCACAGGACATTGGCGTCGCCCACGTCGACGCCTATCCGATCTCGATCGCCTGGCCCGGCCGCCAGGAGCTGCCCGCGCCCGGCCTGGGCGACGAGGTCCGGCGCCGCTTCGGCATCGCGCCGGGAGTGCGCCTGCTGGTCGGCGTCGACCGCATGGATTACACCAAGGGCATTCCCGAGAGGCTGCAGGCCTTCGAACTGCTGCTGGAGGGGCGCCCGGAACTGCTGGGCCAGGTGACCTTGCTGCAGATCGGCGCGCCAGGTGAAGGCGCTGACCGACAGGATCAATGCCCGCTTCAGTCATCATGCCGTCCATGGCGCCTGGCGGCCGGTGGTGCTGCATGCCGCCAGCGCCAATGCGGCCACCGTCAGCGCCTGCTACCGCGCCAGCGACGTGTGCCTGGTCACGAGCCTGCACGATGGGATGAACCTGGTGGCCAAGGAATTCGTGGCGGCGCGCAATGACTTGCGCGGCGCGCTGGTGCTCAGCCGCCAGGCCGGGGCCGCGGCCGAACTGGAGCAGGCCTTGCTGGTCGAGCCGCGCGACATCGCCGGCATCGCCCGCGCCATCGGACGCGCGCTGGACATGTCGCCCCAGGAACAGATGACCCGCATGCGCGCCATGCGCGGCGTGGTGAGCCAGAACACGGTCTTCGGCTGGGCAGCCCGCCTGCTGGGCGACGGCATGCGGATCGCGGCCGGCCGCGGCGCTCGTCCGGCCCTGGCCCGGCTCGGGCAGCGGGCTGCCTAGCGATCGGACGGGCGGATGCCCCACAAGGCGCGACGGCGGTCGATCGCGGCCTGCTGTGCTGCTACACTGGCGGCAGGCCAATCAAGATGACACTGCCGCGCTCTAATGAACCTTCAGCTCAGCGATATCGGGGAAGCCATCCAGCTGGCGATCGCGCCGGTGTTCCTGCTGGCAGGAGTGGGCACGATGCTGGTCGTGCTGACCAACCGCCTGGGCCGCCTGATCGACCGCAGCCGGGTGCTGGAAGACCGCCTGAAGGCGCAGCCGGACAACGAATGCGTGACTGAACTGCTCAGCCTGTATTACCGTGCCCGCCTCATCAACGTCGGCATCACCGCCAGCACCGCCTGCGGCTTGCTGGTGTGCGTGGTGATCGCCATGCTGTTCCTGGGAGACACCACCGACCTGCCGCTCGACCGCTACATCGCCCTGTGCTTCGTGGGCGGGATGCTGACGCTGATCGTCGGCTTCGTCTATTTGATGCGCGAGATCGTGACCTGTTGCAGCTTCATGCGCGCGCAGCAGCTGAAGGTGCTGGCCGGCTGCGGCGCCGCGGCGCAGTAGCGGCCAGGGCCGGCCGGCGCGTCGGTCTACCGGCGCCCGCCCAGGTGGCGGTCCAGGAAGTCGCGCATCGCGCGCGCGATCTCGGCGCCGTGGGTCTCGATCGCGAAGTGGCCGGTGTCCAGGAAGCGCACCTCGGCCTTTGGATTGTCGCGCTGGAAGGCCTCGGCGCCGGGCGGCAGGAAGAAGGGATCGTTCTTGCCCCAGATGGCCAGGGTTGGCGGCTGATGGCGGCGGAAGAACTCGTGCAGCTGCGCGTATTGCTTGATGTTGGTGCCGTAGTCGACCAGCAGGTCCATCTGCGGATCCACGCCGATGCGCGCGATCGCCTCATGGGCCAGCAGATAGCCGTCGGGCGCCACCCTTGACGTGTCCTTCACTCCCTCCACGTATTGCCATTTGAGCATGTCGAGCGTATTGAACTTGCGCAACGCCTCGCGGTTCGCGGGCGTCGGATCGGCCCAGGCGGCCCGCATCGGCGCCCAGCCCGGGCTCAGGCCTTCTTCGTAGGCATTGCCGTTCTGGCTCACGATCGCCGTGATCTGTTCGGGATGGCGCACCGCCAGGCGCCAGCCGACCGGCGCGCCGTAGTCGAACACATAGATCGCATAGCGCTGCAGGCCCTTGGCGGCGGCGAAGGCGTCGATCACGTCGGCCAGGTTGTCGAAGGTGTACCTGAAGGACTTACCGGTGTTCGTCAGTCCGAAGCCGGGGAGATCGGGGGCGACCACATGGTAGCCGGTGGCCAGCTGCGGGATCAGGTCGCGGAACATGTGCGACGAGGCGCCGAAGCCGTGCAGCAGCAGGACGGCGGGTGCGTCTTTCGGGCCGGCTTCGCGGTAGAACACGTCGACGCCCCCGGCCTGGATCGTGTCGTAGCGCACGACGGGCGCCTGTTCCGCAGCCGGGGCAGCGCCGGCGCTGCCGATTGCGGCTGCCATCAAGAGTGGATTCAATATGCTTTTCATGACGAGCTCCCTGTATGAGGTGGGTTATTGAAGTAACCATCAACGATGGCTTTCAGGGGTTATGAATCCAGTATGGCATGCTTTAAGTAACCGTTCAAGTATAATGTTGATGGTTATTGCAAGAGGAAGACCATGGCTGACAACACACAAGAGGCGGCCTTGAGCGAACCGCTGCTCATCGCCGATCACCCGGCGCTCGATCTGCTCAATACCGAAGCCGGCAAGGGCGGGCAGTACGTCGATTTCTGGGGCAGTTGGGATGATGTAGCGCGCTGGCTGGGGCGCTGCGGCATCGATGCGGGCGAAGCGGGCGACCAGGCGGCCAGGGATGGGCTGTTACGGGACGCCAGGGAGTTGAGGTCGATCGCACGCGAACTCGTCGAGCGGCGCAAGGAGGGAGAGCGGGGCAGTCCGGATCGGATCAATCGTTACCTGGCGGCGATGCAGTCGGCGCCGGTGCTGGAGTGGGGCGAGGACGGCCCCCGGCTCGCGCGCCGGCTACCCGCGCCGTCGCCGCGGCAGGCGCTGGGCCAGGTGGCCGAGTCGGTGGCGCAGCTGCTGGCCACCGGACAGTTCGAGTATGTGCGCCAGTGCGAGCATCCCGATTGCGTGCTGTGGTTCTATGACCGCACCAAGTCGCACCGCCGGCGCTGGTGCAGCATGGCGCTGTGCGGCAACCGGCACAAGGCGGCCGAGTTTCGCAAACGCACCCGCGCCACGGCTTGAGTCATCGGCGTGCAGCGCTGATTGCAACTGCATGCGTTGCGGTTGGCGGGAGGCCGCGCTTGCAGGGTGATCACGGCCGTCGGTGCGCCTGGGTCGGGCCGTTCGCCGGCTGTGCCTGCAGCGTCACCGACGCCGGCGCCAGCCCCTCGGCGGTCACCCGCACCGTGATCGGGCCGCTGGCGCCCGGCCTGGCGCGCACGATGCCGAGCACCAGCCCGTTGAAGGCGGCGCGCTCCGCCGACGGGAACGGTTCGAAGCTGGTCGGGTCGCCGTTGTCGGTGGCCACCAGTTCGCCCGGGCCCTCGACCGTGAAGCGCACCCGCTGCATGCTGCGCGGCACATCGACGCCGGCCTTGTCGGCGATGCGCACGGTGACGAACGCCAGGTCGCGCCCATCGCCGGCGATCGTCGTGCGATCGGCGCCGGCCTGCAGCGCAGCCGCTGCGCCCGCCGTTTTCACGCTGGCGCGCGCCCATTCCTGGCCGGCCTTGTAGCTCACCACACGCACCTCGCCCGGCTCGTACCTGACCTCGTCCCAGCGCAGGCGGTAGGTGAACGGCGCCTTCTTCTTGCGGCCCTGCGACTTGCCGTTGACGAACAGCTCGGCCTCGTCGCCCGAGGTGAACACGTGCACGGGCGTCACCTGGCCGACCCGCTCCGGCCAGGTCCAGTGCGGCAGGATGTGGGCCATCCTGAGGTTCGGACGCCAGCGCGACTGGTACAGCCAGAAGCGGTCCTTCTTGAAGCCGGCCAGGTCGAGGATGCCAGTGTAGGAACTGCGCGCGCCGTAGTACGGGGTCGGTTCGCCCAGGTAGTCGAAGCCGGTCCAGACGAATTCGCCGGCAACGTAGGGATGGCGGTCGAGCGAGGCGAACACCTTGTCGGCCGACGAGCCGAAATCGACCGCGTAGAGCTCATAGGAGCTCACCTGCTGCAGCGTCGAGTCGCCGCCGCGGCCATCGCGCACGATCGAGCTGTCGGTTGGATGGACGGGGAAGAAATACACGCCGCGACTGCTGAACGCCGACGCCGATTCGCTGGTGAGGATCACCTTGTCCGGGAACGCCTGGTGAAAGCCCGGATACTGCGGCGGCGTGCGGATGCGGTCGGTGCCCTCGAACTCCGGATCCTGGCGGATGCCTTCGCCCTGGTAGTTCAGGCTGATGATGTCCACCTCCGCCGGCAGCGGCATGTGCGGCTTGGCGTAGTTCATGGACAAGGTGGTGGGGCGGCTCGGGTCTTCGTCGCGCGCGATCGTATGCAGGCGACGCGCGAGCGCCGCGCCCTCGTGGTCGGTGTACTGCTCGCCGACCTCGTTCCCGATGCTCCACATGATGATCGACGGGTGGTTGCGGTCGCGCCGGATCATCGCGCGCAGGTCCTGCTCGTGCCAGTCGTCGAAGATCAGGTGGAAGTCGAGCGGCGTCTTCTTGCGCTGCCACGAGTCGAACACCTCGTCCACCACCAGGATGCCCATGCGGTCGGTCAGTTCGAGCAGTTGCGGGTCGGGAGGATTATGGGCCATGCGCACGGCGTTGGCGCCCATCTCCCGCAGCAGTTCGAGCTGGCGTTCGGCCGCGCGCACATTGAAGGCGGCGCCGAGCGCGCCGAGGTCGTGGTGGTTGTTCACGCCGCGCAGCACGATCTTTTCGCCGTTGACGAACACCCCCTCCTTGCCGTCGAAGCGCAGCGTGCGGATGCCGAACGGCGTCTCGACACGGTCGACCACGCGGCCATCCTGGCGCACCGTGGTCACGGCCAGGTAGCGGTTGGGCTGCTGGGTCGGCGGCGGCCCCCACAGGCGCGGCCTGGCCAGGGTCGCCGTGCCGTCCACGCTGGCGCTGGCGCCCGGCGCGACCGTCGACGCGGGAGACGTCACGCGCGCCACCGGCTGGCCGGTGGGCCTGCCCTGGGCGTCGAGCTCCAGCAGTTCGGTGATGACCTCCGCCTTGACCGGCGCGGCGCCCTTGTTGTCGAGGGTGACGCGCCAGGCCACCTGGGCGGATTGCTTCGACACTCGCGGCGTGGTGAGCTGCACGCCCCACTGGCCGACGTGCAGCGGCGCCGTCTTGGTGATCCAGACGTTGCGGTACAGGCCCGCGCCGGGATACCAGCGCGCCGATTCGGGCGTGTTGTCGAGGCGGATCGCGACCTGGTTGCTGGCGCCCGGCGTCACGTAGGGAGTCAGGTCGATGCGGAACGAGTTGTAGCCATAGGGCCAGCCGCCGGCCAGCCGGCCATTGACCCAGACGCTGGCATAGGCCATCGCGCCGTCGACGTCGAGGAAGATCTGCTTGCCGCGGTCGGCCGCGCTCAGCGCGAGCGTCTTGCGATACCACGCCGGCCCCCAGGTCTTGAGGCGGCCCATGCCGCCATACGGTCCGGTTTCCAGGAAGGGGCCGGCGATCGCCCAATCGTGCGGCAGGCGCACCTGAGTCCAGGCGCTGTCGTCGAAGCCCAGGCGCGCGTACGGCGCGTCGATGGCCGGGTCAAGCGCCGGCCGCGCATGGCGGCGCGCCGGATCCTTGATGAAGGCATTGCCGCTCGGGAGTATCCATGGCTTGAGCAGGGCCACGCCGCCGCGCTCGACCCGGACCGCCTGATCGGGCCTCGCGTCGGCATCCTTGCCGTCGGCCGATTTCTTGACCTCGGGGCGTACGTCATACAGGTAGGGCGCCGAGTCGCCGCCCGGGTCGCCCAGGGTGAAACGCCAGCCGTCGTTGAAGTCGATGCGCTGGCGGCCTTCGGATGGCGCGGCCTGCACGCTCGGCTGGGCGGCGGCCGGGGGTGTCGCCAGCGTCGTGCCGAGCGCCGCGGCCAGCAGGCAGGCGGCAATGGGAGCGCCAAGGGCGCGGGGCGCGCGGCTGCCTGCCATGAATGTTGGCGGATGTCGTTCCAAGTCTCCTCCTGTCGATATTGTTATGTGCAAGGCACGTTATCCGATAAGCCTACCATTGCTTAACTTAAAATGGTAGCGCATAACAAGATATGTTAAGACTCGGTGGAGCCTGTCAATACGACTAGTCCGGACCTGTCGCGCCGGAGCGCCAGACGTAAGGGCCGACGATCGTGCCGGTGAATCCGCCGGCCCTGCTGGTCGACAGGAAGCTTGCATCGACCCCGGCGCGCAGCGCGCGGCGCACGCCACCGGCGCTGTAGAAGAAGTCCATGCGCCCGCCATCGAAGCGGATCTCGAGGTCGATCGCGTCGCCGTCCACGGGTGCGCTGGCCAGCAGGCGGTCGGCGTCGTCCTTGTCGCGCATGGTCAGGGCCAGCACGTCGCGCTGGCCCATCCGCGTCATCCCGTAGAACAGGTGCGAAGCGTCGCTCTGGTAGGCCACCAGTCCGGCGCGGTCGCCTTCGCGGGCGGGACGAAAGCGCAGGCGGGTAGCGACCGTGGCGATGTGATGCTGCTGGCGGCGCGCGAGGAAGGCGGGCGTGGCTTCCAGGTCGCCGAGCCGGCCGCGCGGCTCCAGCACCAGGCGGCCCGCTTCCAGGCGGTGGAACGGCGCCGCCGGGGTGCGCACGCCGATCCAGGCGTCGGACAGGCGCGCGCCGTCGAATTCGTCGACATACGCGAAGTCGCCGGACAGCGGCAAGGCGGGCCGCGCTTGCGCCGGCAGCGCCGGCCGCGCGGCGACGAAGGGAATCGCCTTGCCGTCCTCGAGCACGAGCGGCCAATCGTCCTTCCAGCTGACCGGCAGCAGGAAGGTTTCGCGTCCGATGTTGTACATGCCGTCGCGGTAGGGGCGGGTGGCCAGGAAGGTCGCCCACCATTGCCCATCCGGGGTCTGGACGAACTTGGCGTGGCCGGCCGAGGTCACCGGATTCGGGCGCGCGGGATCGAGCTTGCGCTGGCTGAGGATCGGATTGTGCGCATAGGGCGTGAACGGGCCGCGCACGCTGGTCGAGCGGAACACCACCTGGGAGTGGTTGTCGCCGGTGCCGCCCTCGGCCGCGATCAGGTAGTAGTAGGCGCCGCGGCGGAAGATGTGCGGTCCTTCGATCCAGCTGGGCTCGGCCGCGATGTCGACGCCGCCGTTGACGAGCAGGGTGCGCTCGCCCTTGACCGCCAGCGCGGCCGGGTCGAATTCCTGGACCCAGATGGCGCGGTGGCCGTCGTAGCGCGGCTTCTCGGCCGGCGCGTCGTTGCCGACCAGGTAGACCTTGCCGTCCGCATCCCAGAACAGCGAAGGATCGATGCCGCCGAAGGCGAGCTTGACCGGCTCGGACCAGGGGCCTTCCGGCCTGGTGGCCGTCATGACCATATTGCCGCCGCAATCGACGCAGGTGGTGACCACATGGAACACGCCCTTGTGGTACGAGATGTCGGGGGCGTAGATGCCGCGCGACGAGCGCAGGCCCTGGAAGTTCGCCTGCGAGGGGCGGGTGATCACGTTGGCGACCTGGGTCCAGGTACTCAGGTCGCGCGAGTGGAACAGCGGCAGGCCGGGGAAGTTCGTGAACGACGAGTTGATCAGGTAAAAGTCGTCTTCCACGCGCAGCACGGAAGGGTCGGGGTAGTAGCCGGACAGGATCGGGTTGCGGTATTGGGTGGCGCTGGGCGTCGCCGTTTCCTGCGACCGTCCATCGTAGCTGAAGCGTTCGAAGAGGGCGGCTTGTGGCGATATGGCGTCGACATCGGGTTGGCCGCCCGGAGTGGAGCAGGCCGCCAGTGCGGCCAACGATGCCAGGCCTGCCAGGGTACGTGGAGAAATCATGATGACCTTGAAAAAAGTGGCCCCGCGCGGGTGGGCCTCGTGGAGCGGACAGAGAGAGCGAAAAGGGATCGTCGCCAGATGATTGCGCAATCATTGTCGTTCAATAAATATCAGACTGCAATGTTCAGGCATCTGAAATGAGTGGCTTGAAAGGGTGCGCTGTTTCATCGCATTAAAAAACGTAACTAACCAACATGCCAACCAACCCAACAAATTATCCTCGTAGCCGCAGACTACGGATGAACTAACACTACCCACCATGGCTACCAAGAGAAAAGGCGGCAATCGAGGCGACCGGGTGGGAAGGCGCGCGGCCACGCAGTCTGATAAACAGGAACTTCTGGAGTAGCGATTGCGGCCGGCTATTCCGATACTTTCGGAGTTGCGGTATGCTGGCGTGAGGAGGATATCGATGAGAGCTGATTTCAGGCTGGCGCGCATGCTGCATGCGCTGGTTCATATACACGGACGCAAGGGCACGACGAGTTCGGAAGAGCTGGCCGTCGTGCTGGACACCAATCCGGTCCTGGTCCGCCGCATGATGGGTGGTTTGCGCGATGCGGGTTATGTGCAATCGACGGCGGGACGCAATGGTGGCTGGGTGTTGTCGGTGGACCCGGACAGCATCACGATGCTGGATGTCTACGAGGCGCTCGAGGAGCCGGTGATCTTCGCCATTGGCGCGAATGTCGATCATCCCGGCTGCGCCCAGGAACAGGCGATCAATGGCGCGCTCGAGGTGGCGATGGCGCAGGCGGCGGGCGCCTTGCTGCGGGAGTTCAGCCAGGTCAAGCTGTCGGCTTTCATGCCGCCGCCGAATGCTTGACTGGATCGCCCGGGGCAGGTCGCTGGCGGCAAGAGCAAATCGCCACTGGTGGAGTGGCGGTTAAGTCATATTGCATTTCGTCGAGTGACGGTATCCGCGCGTTCCCGCCTCGCGCCGGGAAAACCGAGCGCTACGCCCGTGAAGTGCCTTGAGATAAAGATTCCGGCACTCCACGAGTGGCAGTCAAGCCAAGTCAATCGTTACGGCGCGAACACGGCGCGCACGCAGCCGTCCTTCTTGTGCTTGAACATGTCGTAGCCGCGCGGCGCGTCTTCCAGCGAAAAGCGGTGCGTGGCGAGATAGGCAGGGTTCAGCTCGCCTTTCTGTGCATGAGTCAGCAACCGCTCCATATAGGCTTGCCCGTGCTGCTGGGCGGTGCGCACCGTCATCCCCTTGTTCATGATGGCGCCCATCGGGAACTTGTCGATCAGCCCATAGACGCCGAGCACCGACAGCGTGCCGCCCTTGCGGCAGGCCATGATGGCTTCGCGCAGGGCCTGTCCACGGTCGGTCTCCAGGTGCAGCGCCTGCTTGACGCGGTCATAGGCGTATTGGGGCCCGGTGCCGTGCGCCTCCATGCCCACCGCGTCGATGCAGGCATCGGGGCCGCGTCCCCCCGTCATTTCCTTCAACACGTCCAGCACGCTGTCGACCTGCGTGTAGTCAATGGTCTCGGAACCGGCGTGCGCGCGCGCCATCTGCAAGCGCTCGGGGAAGCGGTCGATCGCGATCACCCGTTCGGCGCCCATCAACCGCGCGCTTTGCTGCGCCATCAGGCCCACGCCGCCGCAACCCCAGACGGCGACCGTGTCGCCTGGCTGGATGTCGCAAAAATCGGCGCCCATATAGCCGGTCGGCGCCGCATCCGACAGAAACAACGCGGTCTCGTCGGCCACCCCGTCGGGGACCTTGAAGCAATCGTTGTCGGCGAACGGCACGCGCACGTATTGCGCGTGCGCGCCGGCGTAGCCGCCGAAGGCGTGGGTGTAGCCGTAGATGCCGGCCGTGGGATAGCCGCCAAGGAGCGGTTCCTGCAGCTCGGGCTTCGGGTGCGTGTTGTCGCATAGGGAGTAAAGGGAATGCTGGCAGTACCAGCATTGTCCGCAAACGATGAACGAGGGGACGACGACGCGGTCGCCCTTCCTGACGCGCTTGACCGCCGGGCCGACTTCCTCGATCACGCCCATGAACTCATGGCCGATCACATCGCCGGCCTTCATGCTCGGGATATAGCCGTCGATGAAGTGCAGGTCCGAGCCGCAGGTCGTCGACAGGCTGACGCGCAGGATGGCGTCATGGGGATTCACGATCTCGGGGTCCTTCACCGTGCCGACCCGCAGGTCGTTCACGCCGTTCCAGTAAAGTGCTCGCATGGCCTGTCCTTCAGTGTGTGTTGGCGCGAGCAGCGGGCTGGCGCGCGGTGGTTGGGATCTCGCCGGTTTCGACGAGGTTCTTGAAGCGCCTGAGCGCGCCATCGGCGACCAGGCGCAGGGGTACGGTGCCCAGCAATTCAAACAGCCACTCGCCGAGCGCGCCGCCCGGCGGCTCGAAGCGCAGGCGCAGCGTCACGACGGTGCCGCGACCGGCCGGGGCGGGGTGGAAGCGGATCCACCCCTCGTTCGAGACCGCGCCATCGGACAGCGCGCGCCAACCCATGCCCGCGCCGGAATGGCCCACCGTTTCGGTGTCCCATTCGCAGGCGCGGCCGAGCGGACCTTCGATCTTCCAGTGCATGCGGCCTTCGCCGGTGGCGTGCACGGTCGCGAAGCCGGACATGATCTGCGGCAGCGTACGTGGGTCTTGCCAGTATTGGCGCAGTTCGTCTTCATTCTTGCCGATCGTGATCGAGCGCTCGACCTCCGGGGCGCCGCCGGCATTTACCCGGCCGGTCTGCGTGCTGCGCAGCGCGCCCAGCGCGCCCGCGCCGGCGACCGCGCTCAGCGCGAGCGCCGCGGCGCCTCTCCTGCGGCCGCCGAGTCCGGCCACGATGGCTGCGCCCCCCAACGCGATGGGAATCCAGCCAAGATTGTGCGACGGCCCAGCGTGTGAACCCGCTCGCGATGCCGTGCCCGGTGGTGCGGCAGAGTGTCTGCTTGCCATGATTGAACTCCCTTGCTGATTGCCCGCCGAGCGGACTGGTTGCAGGTTGGCGGCGCCGGAGCGCCGCATGAGGATGTCACTTGCGCGGCGCAGGCAGGCGCCACAACTGGGTCGGCAGCGCCAGCGGCGCCTCCCGGTTGAAGAATGCGGAATCCTGGATGCGCGAGGTGGTCACGTACAGGCTGCCGTCCGGTCCCTCGCTGAAGGTGTCGGGCCAGCGCAGGCGCGGGTCCTGCAGCACCGTGCGCACTGCGCCGGCCGGGCCTTCGGACAATCTGCGCGCCTTGATGGCGTTGTCCTCGATCGAGGTGAGGTACAGGATGTCGGCGCCGCGCCCGATCCAGAGGCCGTCGGTCGGCCCGACCTGGCCGTAGGGCTGGACCTGGCTCGACAGGTCTTCTCCGGCCAGGCCCTGTCCGATGAGCGCCGCGCTCCGGATGCGATACAGGGTGGTGCCGGTCAGCGCCTTCCAGTACAGCCAGGCGCCGTCGGACGACAGGGCAATGCTGTCGGCCGCGAACAGCACCGGGCGTCCGTCCGGATAGCGCAGCGGTTTGCCGTCGGTGCGCACCACCACGCCTTTTTCGGGCTGGGTGGACGGATGGCCGTCCAGCACCCGGCGCGCCTTGCCGCTGGCCAGGTCGACCACGACCAGTGCGCCGCGCTGCCCGGCATCGGTGAGGAAGGCATGCCTGCCGTCGTGCGAGAAGCGCACGTCGTTGAGGTAGGAGCCGGGAATTGCGACGTCCTGGCCGAACCGGATCACCTGCGCCACGCGGTCGGTCGCCAGATCGATGCGCACCAGCTTCGGTCCTCCCGGCACGAGGCCGTCCACGGCGGGCGCCGCCGGATCGACCACCCATACGCTGCCGCGGCCGTCGGCGACCACGCTTTGCACGCAAACCCAGTGCTGCGCGGGATCGAGCTCGTCGCGCCGGACGTTGCGCCAGGCATTCCATTGCTCGTTGGGATAAGGACGCAGGCTGCCGTCCTTCATGACCTCGGCAACCGAGACCGGCGCATCTTCTGTCCAGCGCGGGAAATTGACGAACAGCCGGCCCCGTTCGCTGACGGTCACGCCAGTGACCTGGTGTTCGAACTGGGCAGCCTGCTGCAGCGTCGTGGCGGCCCGGCGGTGCTCGGGCTGCGCGGCGGACACCTCGGTTTGCGCCGTTGCCATGGCGGCTGACCAGCCGGCGCCGGCAAGGACGAGCGCGAGAAACGTGGTGGTAATTCGCATGACGCTTCCTTTCTGAAGACAGCAGCGTGCGCTGCAAGAACCCCGAGAGCCTGGACGTCGCCGACATCCGGCGGATCATGTGAATGCGGAAGGCTACATCGGAGCCCACCACCCCGCAAGGACGTTTCGCGCGTTGGTGAACACGTCGAAAAAAAACGACTCGGCTGTGCTCGCTTCAATCGAATCGCCGCTTGCGATGGGGCGAACGCGTGTCTAACCTGTGTCGCTTCTGCCACCGACCATCGATGCGTCGGCGGCAGGCAGATGGTCCCGCGGGCGCCTTTCGCGGATATCGCCAACCACTGCCGGAACAGATTGCCACGTGTCGTCTTCGGTCACGCAGGGCAGGCTATTTCCTGGCAGCTCAAGGAGTGGACTATGAAAGCTGTTGTCTATCGAGGCCCCAACCAGGTGGCCGTCGAAGATGTGCCGGATCCAAAGATCGAACGTCCGACGGATGCCATCGTCCGAATTACCAGCACCAACATCTGCGGCTCCGACCTGCACATGTACGAGGGGCGGACCGACTTCGAGCAGGGCCGCGTCTTCGGCCACGAGAACCTCGGCGTGGTCATGGAAGTCGGTCCCGCGGTCGAGCGGCTCAAGCCCGGCGACTGGGTCTGCATGCCCTTCAATATCAGCTGCGGGCATTGCAGGAACTGCGAACGCGGCCTGACCGCCTACTGCCTCAAGGCGAACGAGCCTGGGCTTGCCGGCGGCGCTTTCGGCTTCGCCGACATGGGACCATGGCAGGGCGGGCAAGCCGAATACCTGCGCGTGCCCTGGGCCGACTTCATGTGCCTGAAGCTGCCGCCCGACGCCGAGGAAAAGCAGTCCGACTACGTGATGTGCGCCGACATCTTCCCGACCGGCTGGCACGCGACCGAACTGGCCGGCATGAAGCCCGGCGACGCGGTGGTGATCTACGGCGCCGGACCGGTCGGCCTGATGGCCGCGCATTCTGCGATGATCAAGGGGGCGTGCAGTGTGATGGTGGTCGACTGCCACTCCGACCGGCTCAAGCTGGCCGAGTCGATCGGCGCGATCGCGATCGATTTTTCCAAGGAAGACCCGGTGCAGCGGGTGATGGACCTGACCCATGGGCAGGGCGCGGACGTGGGCTGTGAGTGCGTCGGCTACCAGTGCCACGACCACCACCATCACCGGCAAGAGCGGCCCAATCTCACGATGAACAACCTGGTCAACTCGGTCAAGTTCACCGGCGGGATCGGCGTGGTGGGCGTGTTCGTGCCGGAGGACCCGAACGGCCCGGACGCCCTCGAAAAGGAAGGGAAGATCGCGCTCGACTGGGGCAAGCTGTGGTTCAAGGGGCAGCGCGTCGCCACCGGCCAGTGCAACGTCAAGGCCTACAACCGGCAGCTACGCGACCTGATCCACGCCGGCCGAGCGAAACCTTCGTTCATCGTGTCGCATGAGTTGAAGCTGGACCAGGCGCCGGACGCCTACAAGCACTTCGACGTGCGCGATCACGGCTGGACCAAGGTGATTCTGCATCCTGGTTCCTAGCGGAGCAGGGCGCATCCGACGATAGTCGAAAACGTGTGCCGGAAAATGCCGCCCATCCGGACGGCATGTCTTGCCAGCGACCTTAGAAGCCGCACCAGTCCCTGCACTCGTTGAACTCTTGCCGGCAGTGCGCCGATTCCTCGGCGTTCGTGCTCAATTGCAGGCAGGCGTCCAGTACCTGGCCGCAGCCGCGGACGCACGCTTCAACGTCCTGCCACGCAAACACCGAAGTGCTGGCGCCGATACCAATAGCAAACAGCAGGGTAGCCAGTTTCTTGTTCATCCATTGCTCCTTGAAGAGGTTGATGCTCGACGGGGGACTGCTGCAAATATCAGCGCATACGCCAACCCTGACTTGAATGTCTTCGCAAGCATGGGCGCCTCGGGCTTCAGATATTCTTGAAAATCTCATGCACATACGGTGAGCGTCAATGTGCTGAGAATGGGATGTGGGTGTAGATGCGTTTTCATGCCGGCTGAATGGCTGAATTCCACAGCCTTGATACTGCTGTTGGCACCGAGCGGCTGAGTTGGGCCAGCGAGAAATGCAGGCGTCAACCTCCGTCAGACCACGCTTCTCGATTTTGAATCGCAACTGCTGACGTGACGATTTGGCCCGGTGCAGCGTACGATGGATCCCGTTAGCGACAACATTGAACAAGCGCATTTTTGGCGCTGACGACAGATTGTCTGCAGGGGTAAAGGACGAAAGGCTGTTTCGACGACCCGAGAGAAGTTGATTCGAGGCCGAGTAAAGGCAAAATGGGGTTATCATTAAGTAACCTGATCGATAAGTCCATTCATCCAAGGTCGCCACATGCGAGCACCACTCCAGTCAAGAAGTGACCCTGATGCCGTCCAAATCAAAAGCGCTTCGATGGCGAGATTGGTCGACAACCGGCCTACGGCGGTGGCGCAACGCAAACTCGGCGAAATGATCGATAACAGCCCGCGCGTGCTACAGCAACGGGCGCTGGGCGACGCCGTTCGCGGGGGCCCTGTTGTTCAACGGGTCGTTGAAGGCTACAAGCCTGGAACGCTGGCAAAAACCACGAAGGTCATGAATGGCCTGACGGGCAAACAGCGGAAATACGTCCAGGAGCTGCACAATGAAGAGGATGAAATCTATACGGTGGAGGACGCGCGGGCGGAGGCCATTGAACACCGTAACAGCGGGGACGATGACGATAGCGAGATGGAAGAAGAAACGTCCGATCCTGCCGATGCCCCGAATCCGTATACGTGGGAGGTGTTAAAAAAGGCTGCATTCACGTCCGCCGACGCCAGCATACAGTCGGTCGTGAGTAACTTCGGACACCCCACCCGGGCGGTGACCGCCGTGTACCAGACACTGGGCCAGAGGATTGCCGCCGCTGTGAAAAGCAAACCGAACGTGCTGCTCGACCAGGATTTGGTTAACGAAGTGTACCAGGTCCTCGACGCCCAGTTGCCTTTGCATTTCGGCGCCAATCCCTTCCTTTCCGGGGCCTGGCAGAAGAACCTGTCTGACTATTCTGGCAGCAAGGAGGGCACAGCCTTGTACGGAGTAATGCGCACGAAACTAACGCATGATTTCCGCGAGGTTCACGGAGGCGGCAGTAGCGTGGACTTCAGCGACGTCCTGCACGCTGTCAGCGGGCGACCGCCCGAGGCACATCACTTCCTGTTCAAGGCGATCTTTGGCGAGCATGCGACCCGGGACATTAACTTGGGACTCACGGAACGCAGTCCACGGGAATCGGAATTCGGCCCCGGGCAGCATGAGCTGATGCACTACGTGGCCTCGGGTGCGAATGCCAATAAGTTCAAGGTCTTGACCATGCAGTTTGTCCACATTTACAACGAGTGGGTCAAGGACAGATTCAAGGAGCAGCTACTCGCCCCGATTGCCAAAAGTACGTGACCAACTGGCACTGACAATGCCTGGCAGTTCATCGCATGAGTTCATCGGCTGCGCAATGCCGCGCAAATTCTCGCTAACATGCCACCAATAAGGATACCTGCCGCACCCTGGCCGATAGTCATTGCAGACAAAAAAAGTAGAATGCGGGAATGGCATCCCGAGTGGCCGGGACTGTCGGGTTCCCTCATTCAATTAAACGGCTCTGGTTCATGTACTTGCTTGAATATCTGGAAAAACGCCTGACCGGTGATGCCTGGACGATCGGTCGGCAGCTGATGTATTTGCCTTGGCACTGCGACCTTGACCTTCTGAAACCACACATTCCGCGTGATGTTTTCGTCCGTTTTGCGAAAGTGCAGCGTTACTGCCGGTCGCGTATCCAACCCGGCACCAAAGCACGATTTCTGGGGCTACGATTTCGTTATGTCGCGCTTGACGCATTCGTTGTGACCAGCCCCACTCAAATGGAGCATGCTCAATCACGGCTGCTGGAGATGCACGACAGTTTCGTCGGCCAAGCCGTTGAAGACCTTTTAAAGGAAGGGCAGTCGTTCCAGTCTTTCTCACCTCAGGATCAGGCAGCCTTCATTTCGCTCTACGCGCTATCGTGTTTTTGTCTATGGGTGCTCGCAGGCATCGTCGTTCCTCGCAAAGGCATCATTCCTTATCAGCTTGCCGACGAGGAGCCGATCCTGGAGGCCATTCGTCTGTACTGGTTCGGGCACCATTGGAGCTTTCACAGCAATATTGCCGACATCATGCTACGGACGGCGGTGCACTCGGCCTTATGCGCGAATGGCGCCTCACTAGAGCAGGGCGTTCGCGCGCGTCACCCAGCGTTCGTCGGTTTTGTCGAGAATACGCTCGACAAAACCATTTCATTTCACGGGGATTTCGTGGATATGATTTACTCCGTCGACAAGGCCCTCTACACCCGGCTGGCGCGACGGACGGAACTGATCTGCTATCTGTATCTCATGAGTTATGCCGACTTCCAGAAGCTAAAGGTTCCGGATGTCATCGCCGGCAACCACACCGCGTTACCTCAGGACTATCCGGTCGGGTCCATCTACGCGGCCGGTTTCCTGCACAGCGAACTGGACGAACTTTTCGCCGAGTCTGAGAGTGCTCGCGAGGGCGAAGCGCTCATCGTTCGATCCGGCCCAGACACACTTCGCATGGGCATGCTGGGCCTGAAGTATGGGCTGATTTCGTCCTTGAATCCCATGCTCGCCAAGATGACGAAACGCGGCGACTGGTTCGACAAAAAATACATACCCGCCTACCTGAACAAGCGGGTGGGTACTGCGCGCTATCGGTATGGACAAGAGGTCACAGCGAAATCGGAGAAGGAAGGAAAGTATGACATCGACTTGATCGTCGCCGATGAAACCCTTGAGCGGCTCTACTTTTGCCAGATCAAGCACCGGGTTGCAAGTCTGCTGCCATACTTCCGCGATGAGCTCGACGAATATGCGAAAAACAAGCAGCTCAACAAGGCCGTAGATCAGCTACTCGGTAGCAGGGCGCAGTTCGGCGATCCGGTTTTCCTAGAACGGATTCGCGCATCCCTGAAAGAGTCTGGAGTGTCGTCTACGTTCTTGGCAAAGGTCGACCACCGGTTCCTTGAAGAGAACACGGGATTTATCGTTATTCATACGATTGAAAACCTCGATTTTGCGTTGAAAAATGGTGTGGCATTCTATGAATGGAATACCTTCCGCAATCTGTTACGTGGCCAGCTTACCAGTTATTCGAAAGAGAGGATTGACATCATGAATCTCGATCTTGACGGTTTGCCCCTTGATGATCCGAATAGGCTGTCAAGCGTACTGATGGAACTGGTCGGGAAGCAGGACAATGAGAATCCCTTGCATCCGGGGCGCCAATTGCTGTTTGCAATGAATAGCTATCTGAGCGTGAAAGAGAAATGGAGCATCACCGTTGGTGGGTGCCGGATCTTCGACGTCAATGGAGCGGAGCTGACGTTTCCAATCCTGTAGGCCGAGATGAGGTTACCTAGCACTCGGACGTGGATGTTTATTGACAGCAATCCACAACGATTCGTGGGGATTCAGGCCGCGGAGAACGGTCACAAAGCTCGTGAGAGTGACGCCGTTTTGTCTTGGTAACCCAGCTTGCGGATTAACTTCAAGCTGAAGCCGACACTGAGGTTGAAGTTGTGCGCGCGCGAACGGCGGAACTGCAGGAAGCGCATGAGCATGCCCAGGCTGCGCTGGAATCGCAGCTGGGCGACGTGCGGCAACCATGGAGGACGTGTTCCAAAATTAGGCCTCGGCTGAGCAGAACCTGGCAAGCCTGAAGGACCAGCTGCGCCTCGAACAAATTGCCAGGCACGCTGCTGAAAGCAGCAGGCTCGGCAGCGCTCCAAACTAATTCTATGTTCAAAACACGTTCTTGTCACCGCTGACAAAGCTATCCCATGTACCTCTACCTGCATTCCCTACCTCCCGCAATAGTAGCTATTTGTTCGGCGAACGATAACGTTTTTAGTTTAAAAGAGCTTGAAACTAAATGCGTGGGCAAGGGGCGCTCTTAAACTAATACCGTAAGCGCAAAGCATGTATTTGCTCCTCGCGGAATCCCATTTGCGACATACGACGCGCGAAGCATATGAACCCTGCGGAATAAACCACCAAGAAGACCGGCAATGGCTGGGCAATTTCGGATGGGAAATGGATGACTTCAATGGGCTGTTGACTGAGCTAAGGCTACTCTCAGACCATTCCGCGGGCAGCTTATGTTGCTAAAGAGCTTAACATAAAGTTTATAACATACCGCCTAAACTATTAAATAATACTCGCACGCGTAATATACCAAAAAGTTGCTCTATAGTCAAGTTTAATATTTTCGATATCGTTGTAGTGTGGGCAAATTTTATGATTGTCGAGGTGGTAAATTTCGGGGCTGACACTTTACCTAACTCAGTCTAGAAAATTTCCTATGCTAAACACCAAACGTCTTAGGGTAAGCACCTCTAGCACTCCAATGCAGGCTGCTAAAAAGCGCGGAGCTAGCGTCGCGAACATCTGGCACTTCCAGTCACCAAAGAATAGGAAACGGGTTGTCTTCGTAGGGGACATGGTATTCATGTACGCCGTAATTATTGAAGGCGATGTGAACGTCGAAAACTATCAAATTAACGATATGGAAATAGATGTTTGCGTCGAAGGAACAATCCAATCTTTTACCCCGGCAATAAAAGTGCAGCTAACAAACGGATCGACTGAATGGATCGATTTCCAGTCAATTCGCGGACGGGGAAAAACTTCAACAATGGTTGCCCGTGTACACCAGGTAATGCGACCCGTTTTTCCTGGTATTTATCGAATTGTCACTGACAAAGATTTGCTGGGCAGTTATGTATTGTTCGAGAACTGGCTAAACTTGTGCGGGATGATTAACAGATGCCGACATCTTTTTTGCGGAAACGAAGATGAAATCTTGCTCAGCTTTTTTCGGCAGAATAAGCAGATTCCATTAAGCTTATTACTTGATAGCGAGGGTGTTGATCGAGCGAGAATGCTTGCTAGCGTAGCGCGCGCACTGCAGGCCGGGATCATTACAGCCGACCTTTCGAAATCTCATCTGACTCCGGTCACGCAATTAAATAGGTGCAGAGATGAGTAGTGGGCGAAGCCGTGATGCTATCCCAGTAGCACACTCGGATTTGTCGCTATGGCCGGCCCCGGACATCGCGATATTCACAAGTGAGATCAGAGCAAAATTCGAATCCAGGCGTGAGAGTCTGATAATGTATGCCGCTGGGGACTCGTATGAAACAATCTGCCTCAAATGCGGATTTAAGAAAGGCGAGATACTGCGTTTGATTAAGAGGTGCCTAACGATCAACCAAACAGGAGGGATCTATGGATTCTATGCGCTAATCCCTGGGTTTCGTGTACAAGCTTATACAAGGACGGCCGATTTCCGGGGAGGTGCTGGAGGGAGAGGTGGATTTGCTGGAGCCTTAACAGCAACCTTTATGCGATTTCCTGAACTTGAACTGGAGATCCAATCCGCATGTCTAGATGTACGCGGGTCGCACGCAGCGATGAAGAACCAGAGTTTCGATTTTTCAGCCATTCATCGTCTATTCAAGCGGCGGTTAAGCGAACTCGGCGTGACATCACTAGAGTGGCCTTTTAACCAAAAAAATCACGGCTCCGTAAGTCTTCGAAAATATTGCAAAAAGATTCTTCATGGCAGGGCCGGAGGTAGCGGGCGTGGAAAAGCCGCGCTGGGCCGCCACGCGATAGGAAGAGGAGTGTCCGCGCTCATAAGGGCTCGAACCCCCTTCACTATTGTCCAGCTGGATTACCACAAGGTAGATGCTGCTAGTACGATATCAATCGAAAACGAATTTGGTGAAGAGAAGGATATCGTCGTTCAGAGATGGCATATTGGGCTTTTAGCGGATGAAAGATCAAGTGGAATTATTGGTTTACATGTAGCCTTAGAAGCGACACCCAGTGCAGATGATGCATTAGAGACGATCGCTTCCGCAATAATTGGCGACGCGAATCGCTCGAATGTTGGCAGTAGGAGTTCTGCGCCAGGTAATAAGCTCTTTTTGGTTCGACATTTTTTGCCTGAACTAGATTGGCAGTGTTTTGCCGCGATGAAAATGGATAATGGTTGGGCGAATCTCGCATCCGATACCGTAGATAATCTAATATCGGTTGTCGGATGTGCTGTGAATTTCGGCCCTGTGTACTCATGGTGGCGGCGCCACTTGATTGAAAATATAATCGGTAAGTTGACTTCTAAAGGATTGCAGCGCACAGCATTCACACATGGATCAGGCCCCAATGATCCTCGTGTTAGTAATCCAAACAAAGAAGCCGTCAAATTTAAAATAAAGATTTCTGATCTCGAGAGTATTATTTGGTCGTGTATTAGAGAATACAATAATTCAGAAAACGAACATAATCAGTTCACGGCACCCGTCAAGGCCCTTTCGTTGGCGCTGCAGCAAAAAGGACTTCCGTTCCTCCCACAACCGCTGCCAAACGAGGAAAGGCGCGGCGAACGCATACTCTATCATGTGCAGGAAGTGACCGTTAGAGGTAATTTAGAGAAGAACGAACGACCTTATTTCAAGCTTGATAGGGTCCGCCATACGAACGAAAAACTGTCGGAAATGTATGGGTTGATAGGAAAGAAACTTATCAGCTACACAAATCGCCGATTGTGCCGTGAAGTGCAGGCAACGATAAAGGAAACGGGAGAATCGCTTGGTTTTATGCATCCAGGACAAGGATGGGAATTTAGTAACGCATCTTGGCGAGACCGAAAATATTTCAACCGCACCGGCCTATCAAAAAGATCGCAGTCCGATCACACGGATCTGATGGAGGAATTTGTTGAGGAAAAGGCCACCGAACTGATTGAGAAACAGTCACGAAAACGACAGAAGGCCGCCTCCGATGCTCTACGCCTTGCGCGAATGCATACGAATATACAGCGAAATTCCAACGCAGATGCGTCCCCAATTTCAAAGAATGGCACAACGGACGTGCCAAACCTAGAATCAAATCATGGTCTAAATAAAGGAGTGGAATCTGAAGTTGCTGGCGTGACTAAAAAAGATATAGTCCGCAAGTCAAATGAGCATTCCAAGCCTGCATCTTATCCCCAGGAAGATCCATTTGGACTATTCGGCCCGTTGGTTATCAAACCCCATACGCGCAACGGATAACCAAAGATCATTAAATTTCTTGGAATTTTGAGTAGGCGGAATTTATGAAGAGAATATTATCATAGCTTCACAAGAGAACAATTTACTGAACAGGGAAGTGGAAATAGTTTGATGGTTATCCGTACTCATTCGAGCGCTTCTATGCCAACGGGGCTGAAAGGTGAAGTCGGAGCTTTGGCCGAAGATCTAGGAATCTATACGTGCTTGTCCTGACTTTGTAGGCGAAAGAGGCTTAAGTTAATATACGGGCCGTGTGGTGACTAAGAGCTTACTATGTAAGCATCTGAGCAGACAACTACCTATCGAAATAATAATCACAAGGACAGATTATGAAAGACCAGTTCACGGCGATGTCGCGAGAAGAAGTGTTG
Organism: Massilia timonae; assembly: GCF_001866515.1. Classification (NCBI taxonomy): domain Bacteria; kingdom Pseudomonadati; phylum Pseudomonadota; class Betaproteobacteria; order Burkholderiales; family Oxalobacteraceae; genus Massilia; species Massilia timonae. Next base: position 4,855,531 of record NZ_JRYB01000001.1, on the reverse strand, counting down.
AGTAATGAGGGAAGGAAAGAACTATTCAATAGTCACCCTTTAATAACGGGTTCAGTCCTATTGCCAACTGCACCGATTCGCGAGGTCGCTACGATGGCGCGGAAGTCATGCCTTCTGCGTGAATCCGGGCTCGTTTTCATTGGAAAAAGTGGCGTAGGTAAGAGCTGCGCCCTTGAGATGATAGAGAGCACCCTGCGTGAGCAGTTCCCAAGGGTCGCAATTTATCGTCACGATACCCATAATCAGTCTATTCCATCAATTAGAGCTTTTTTTAAGCATTTCTTGGCCACAGTCGGGCATCATAATGTAAGGGGCGAAACTTTCGATCTAAGGGCAATACTTGTAAATTCTCTGATTGATTCGGCTCGTCTACACGGGGAGCGTATGATTCTTTTGTTGGTGGACGAAGCAAACGCAATGGATGTGACGGACTTTGATTTCCTTAAGGACGTTTACAACGATTTGGCGCAAGAAAACGTTAAGCTTGTAACAATCTTGATTGGTCAGGATCCCGAATTTAGTCAGCTAGTCGATAAACTTATAAGAATGCAAAGGTTGGACCTGATCGGACGGTTCGCCATACGGATTGTACCTTTCAGGGCATATCGTGGTAGCCATGATCTGGAAGAGATTTTTGAAGGAATCGACAATCAGATATTTCCTTTTGGCACTGGGGTTACTTGGACTGAATTCTTTTTCCCATTAGCTTATGCTGCCGGGTTCCGCCTGAAGAATCAGGTAAGCAGCTTTTTAAGTTCTATTGAGACATCAAAGCCGGCAGGGCTTAAACTTGGGTCAGAAATTCCTGCACGGCAAATGTTTAGTGCTGTGCGAAGCTATCTCACGGACCTGGTGCTATTCGACGAGCCTGGAATGATCGTTCCAGAGGGTGCATGGGAGGCCGCCATTGAATATGCGGCGTTAACGAAAGCGATGGCGTACATGAGCGCGAGAAAGGGCAACACTAGAATTAGAACTTAGGCGATCCTCAATTTCGAAAAATGCGGCCGGGTCGACATCGGGACGAAATAAATGTCAGCGTGCACACTGGACGCTGGCTAGGGCATAAGCAGGAACGTGCCAGTGCGCTCGCGCTGGATGTAGCCCTCGCCAGTTTCAAATCTATTTAGATTTTCTATGAGAAAAGACATGCTTGTGAAATCTTCGGCTTCAATCTCGCCAGTGGCGACTTTGCTGACTGGAAAAGATCTTACACCGTTGCCCTTCGAGTCTTTTGCTAGCGTTATAACCCGTATTTCATGGCGAAATCTTCTGAGCCCAAAAGCTATCCAGCGCCTGATTATCGGTAAGCAGATTGGTACCAATAGCGATTCGTTTTTGCTTCCGAAATGGATGAGTAGTAATAAGCTTGTTACCCAATTCGGATGGCATGCGCCCCTTTCAGACGAATTGAAGGTCTTACACCAATTTCGCGGTTTGACACACATATTCTTTAGTCGGCAACTAAAGATTTGTCCCGTTTGTTTCGGTGGTGGATATCATTCTTACTGGCATCAGTTAGAAAAGCTCTCCGTTTGCCCAATTCATCGTTGTCTGCTCACCAGTCGGTGCGTTTCGTGTAATGCCTGTTTCGGGAACTGCAGCTATCGTTTGAACGACGCAGTGATAAGTCTGCGCTACAAATGCTCGTCGTGTGGCCGCGATATAGCAGGGGTGGCAGTCAGTATTGAGAGCCATCTTGACCTACGATGTGAATTAGGCGAATCAGGCCAAGCCTTTATTAAACTTGCGCAGTGGGCAGCAAATAGCGAGTCCATGTTAACATGCCTTAGGAAAATTGAGGAGGACTATTGCTACGGTAGCGATCGTCTTAGTGTTTGGTGCCGGCCACGACGATTTATGGAAGGGCTGTTGATAAAGGGAGGGTATAAAGTAAACGACCTTGTCCCCATGGCTTTTGGAGAAATTTCTGCGCTGTCATGGAAAATAAAGATGCGCTTTTCAGAACGTTATTCGCGTCTTAGTCCACGCAACGTTAATACGAGCCGGCGCCGTCGCGCATTAGTGGTTTACACTGCAACACTGCGTATGCTGCAAGTCTGGATAACGGAAAGCTTGGGCCGTAATAATCCATTGCTAGACCTCGATCCGATTGAGGAAATGTGCGATACGATTGCGGTTGGCCAATGGCCCTCCTCATTCTTGGCATATCACATGATGCGAGCCATGTTTGAATCATCTATATGCAGACAGAGCATACTTGCACGGTTAAGCGTAACTGCATTTAAGTTCGATTATCGTCTGTCCGATTGTTTGTACACTTACCAGGGTAGGGAGCCTTTGCTGGCGTGGCGGGCGGTCTTTTTGGGAATTTTTGCCTCTCTGTACTGGACGATTGAGCGCTCAAGGAAAAATGGCAAGCTACAAGTTAGGTCTATTCGTTTTCCGATAGAGTCGACAGTCGCGAAAGTATTGTTCGTCGACGCAACGCACCATATGTGCGGCGTTGTCTTTTTTCCGACTATACCTGGCCTTCCACTTGCTCCGTACAAGCGCGGCACTCGGCTTGGAGTTGACCCGGTTCACTTACCATGTGAAGCGCCTGAAAAGTATCCCGATGAATTTCGTTGGCCTACGGTTTGAATATGGAAATAGCCTTTGTGAACCCACACTTTCAATGATACGAGCGTTAGATTGTCCGCCTAACGGAGCGCGAGTACGACTTTCATCCGGTGATGATCACGTCTATTTGACCTGCTTTAGGAATGCTGGACACTCATCAATGTGAGTTTTTCGTCGCAACTTAACCTTGCAACAGGAGGCGCCATGACGGTAAAACGATTCACAGTCGAGCAGATCGTGTCGATTGTAAAGCAGGCTGAACTGAGAATACCGGCGGCCGAAATTGTTCGGCAAGTCGGAGTCTCCGAGCAGACGTTTAGGCGGTGGGAAAGCAATATGCTTGCCTGCATTTGGACCAAGTTAAGGAACCGCGGCAACTCCAAAAGGAAAATGCTTGACTCAAAATGCCGGTCGCGGAGATGAGCCTCGACAAAGCAATTTGCATGATGTCGCCACATAAAAGTTGGGGTGGTCCGCGTTGGAGCGAAAAGTAGTACAGTACGTATCCGAGCACTACGGTCTCTCTCTGCAGCGGGCCTGCAGACTGATCAAGCAGGCACCAAGCGTCCAATGCTACCGCGGCGTCAAGGATCCGAAGGCGGCATTACGGAGACGCATTCGCAAGCTTGCACAGGTGCGCGTGCGCTACGGCGACCGGCGCCTGCACGTATTGCTCAAGCGCGACGGCTGGGAGCTAGAGAAAAACCAGACCTACAGTCTCTACTGCAAGGAACAGCTGCAGCTACGCTCCAAGCGGCCGAAACAGCGCAAGATGGCCGTCGGTCGGGTCAGTCGTATCACGCCGCGTAGGCCCAACTAGGGAACATGGATTCTGTGGCCAACCAGTTGGCCGACGGCAGCAAGTCCGCTCTCTGACCATTGTCGAGGTTTTACTCGCGAGTTGAACCGCTTGGCCGCGCAGCGTAGCACCCCAACTTGCCTGTTGTCGACAAACGCAGCGAGTTAACAGGACTGCCGCTTGACCTGTGGGCCTACCACCATCAGACCAACATTGACTTCAGCCACCCTGGCACGCCCACCGGCAACAGCCACATCGAAACGTTCAACGGGGGGTTCCCGTGATAAATGTCTGAACGTCCACTGTTTCACCTCAATGATCGAGGCGCAAGCACCATCGAAGCCTGGCGAAGGGACGACAATGAGAACCGGCCTGACATGGCCCTCGACATGACACCGGCAGCGTTCGCCCGCCAAAACAGGAGCGCAGGCCGAAAACCGAATCTACAAAACGCTAAAAATTAACTCTGCAGGCCGTCCAAAAAAACCAAGCGGATCATCCCCGACTCGTGCGTTTCCTTGACCCGTCCAACCTTTTTATGCAGTGACAAGCGAGGGTACCGTTATTTTGAGGTTGGCTCCACTCGATGCTTGACTGTTGCTGGTGTGCGGCTGCTCAGGCCCTTTACTGAATCGGTCAAGCCGTAATGGTTATTCGGACGCACGTGCAAACAGCAAGGGATGGTGCAAGCTGATCGTCCATCTCCTTCACGAGCACATTGGGCTTGGCTGCGCCAGCGGGCCATCTCGCCACGAATGCGCGCTACGACGTGGACTTCTGCGAATTGCTTGCTCAATGCCGCTGGTCGTTGAGCGAACTCTGGGGTGGCTTCATTGCTTGTGAGGATTGCGCGGTTGACATGGGCGACCGGGCGACGGTAATGAAGCGTTTTTTTTGCTTGTCTGTGCTCTCATCTGTTGGGGGTAGTAGAAAGCTTTGTTAGCGTACACAGCCATTAGTCAGCCTCCACCAGCTTTTCAGTGAATATTTTCAAGTGACTTTTAGTCGTGACCACCGCAGCTGCCAGTTTGAAAACAACCCGGATAGTAGGCTGTCGCTCGCCACGTTCTACGAGGCTGATGAAAGTTCGATCGAGATCCGCAGTGTGCTCCTTGCTCCTGAGTAAGTCGGGCCTCGGTTCGAGCCTGTCGAAGTACTTTTCCAAATGCTAGACCTATATCCACAATTTCTCCTTTTGGAGAAATCGTCGCTGTGCTGTATTATTATGTCTTCGGACTATAGTCTACATTTGTGACAGTAGTAGGTCCATGCGTACCTCTACTTTAGGCTGACAGGTTTTTGTGTTCACTTCTTGTCGATGATGCAACACGCGAGCTTTGCATGCGTTTGGCAGCGAAAGCAATCTTATGCACTGTGACCTTCTATCCAACAAAAGAACTTTTTGTCCGTGCCGTACGAGCGACGCAATCATTCCACCAGGCAGGCAAGAAGGTTGTCTACCGTAGTACGCAAAGTACGTGGGATCAGCAGGTTCCGTGCAGGCGCACGGCCATGGGTTCTAGTAGCAACTCGATTCAGCAGCCTAATATTGGTTCGTGCGGCTTCATACAGCTTCATGCGGTAACTGGTGCGATGGTGATACCGCATAGTTGCCGAATAATACATCTTGCAACCGAAATTAGCACATCGAGATATAGCTAACCCTACAAGATTAAAATAAAGTTTTAGATCCTAATCTGTCTCATCAGGGAGTCCGCGCCCAACTGGGTAAGCGCGACGTCTGTAGATTAAGCATTGGACAGTTTTTTGTGCGATTGAGTAATATCTGGATAGAAATTTGAAATGAGTTACCGCACGCTTAACCTCAAGGCGACCGCTAAGTTACTAAACTCGCGCGCCGACCTGATCGAGAAGGCCTTATGCCGGATACAGGCGAGTCATCAGTTTGTCGATATTTCCCGATTAGGTTTTCTAGATAGTTTTTATTTTTACTGTGTTTTATTGAGTGCCGGAAAAAGCTGGGGCGCCGGCGAATTACCCAGTTTTTCCTCCTGCGAGCGAAAATTAGCTTCGACACGTACGCTTGTTGAGAAAATCTATTCAAGTTTGTACGTCAATCGTGTTCTGGCGCCAAATACTAAATCCTCGTTGTTTGCATTCAATATTGGCGCTGCACTGGATGCACCGATCACATTTGATTTAACACAAGTCTGCTGGACTATTGGTCGCGGAGGCGGGCAATTGGATAAACGTAGCATCTTGACTTTATTGTGCAGCAACCTCGATTCAAGTAAGCTGTCTGATAGGGAACGCTTACGTTTAATGTTGATTCAACACGAGTGTACAGGTGTTTTCCTGGAGATTCTAGCGAAAAACGGGGTTATCGCTGGAAGAAATGAAGAGCTGGAGATCTTTAAGCTAGTAAAGAAGCTGTTGGCGTTTCTCTCTCCCCCTCGTCTAATTCTTGAATTGCGCAAAGCGTTTGGGAATCGGGCATTCAAAAAGAACATCAACGATGCCAGCAAAAACGATATGGTACCCTTACTTACAGAGTTGCTAAGGAAGCAGGTGCGAACCGTTTCATTTGCGGAACCACGCGACAGCCTAGAGAGCACGAGTGAGAATTCGATCCTCGAAGTAAGTCAAAATGTCGTTTCTTCGACGTTCTGCGAACGCTTTTTAGCCATTACGTAGCCCGCCGCTGTTTAAATTTTGTCTTGTGTTTAGCTGGGGTATGGATGGCTGAGGTAATTATCACGGAGATTGACGTAGAAGGGTTAACGGCGAGATCCTTATGTGTTCTGAAAACAGCAGTGAAATTAGCTGAAATACGGAAGGGCAGACGGACTCACTCAATATCGGTAAAGGAATTTTGTGATCTTGCAGGGCTCCCAAATCTTGCTTTCGAAGACATGAAAGTACTATTGGATGAGGCTAGAAGGGCTGTGGCATCAATCGAGATTGTCGATACCTCAAGACCAAGTCAAGAACATTTCAAGAGCTGGGCGGTATTTGATGAAATTATGCTTGTGGGACAGCGTATCTCTTTTCGAATTTGTCGTCTAACATGGGACGAAAGGCTGTTGGCAAGACTGCAGTCTCTAAGTCCGCACCTTAGCAAGCGAATCAAATGACGTAATAGGAGATTATGGTGGCAAGGAAGTCGCGATTTTCAAACCCAACGGTGCTTTCGATAGACGCCTGCCCAATTCCATTGACTGGTTTCCTTCAAGGCCTACCATTCGTGGCTCTAGCTAGTCGTGTTTTAAATAACGAGACCGCCGCTGTTGAGTGGATGCTAACGCCCGCACTCGCGCTTGGTGACCAAAGACCTATGGATGTGCTTTCATCGAATGCTCAGTTCGTCGAATCGGTACTGCTACGGTTGCAATCTAAGGTTAATAAAGAAGAGTTATGAAGAGGGTGTCAAACGAGGGCGCTTATTTACTCCGACTGAAACGCAGTGCTAAGTTTTTTTCTGAACTGGGCCGGCTACTTTCCGCGCGCCAGAAAGGAATGAGCAGCGTTTCCATGTCGCCGGATCTGGAACGGGCGCTCCGGCGGTTCGCACGAGAGGCCTCCATGCAGGAGATAAAATTTTTGCACGAAATTATCAATGATCTGGCGCTAAGTTTGAACTCAATCGACAAAAGCGCAATTAAGTCAACCGCCGACACGCAACGTTAAAGCTTTGGTACACTCTGCCCAATATGTAGTTGTTCGGCGACGGCATTCAATCATGCATTACGTCGAGTTAGTGTGGAGGCAACCTCATCGACTCAAAAACTCGCACATGTCCTGGCTGCAGCGCCGCATTGGGTGCTGAATGTCTTTGAGCACGCGACAACGACTTTCAGCTAATATAGCTCAGCTCCAGCAGGTATGGTTTGTACTTTATTTGGCAGATTTGCCTCTCAGCGTCATTTTTACTCGTGAGTTTTTCAACACAATAGACCCGTTGCAGACGGTCACGCTACCGCTAAATTCGACGTGTTGCTGCCCATGCTGCCGCTATGGCTTTTGCATCATCAAGAGCATGATGTCGACGAAGACCGTTAGCAAACGCGTTTTTACGGGTACGTTCGAAAAGACCTTCACACGCAGCATCTTGGAACGATGGAACCGCATAGTTCCAACGCAATCCACTCGGTAAGAACGGGGTGAGCAACGTTATATCGTAACGTGGCGCATCACAAAAGAAGGTGACTTCAGGACCGCACAGTGACAGGAAGGCAGCCAACTGTTCAGCGCCTTCTATTGGTTTCAGCACAGGCCCGGTAAGCAGAGGTAGGACGTTGGCCTGAACAAAAGGCGCACAAATTTCATGTGAAATTCCAGCTAGTTCAAAATAAAGCTCGTTCTCGTCAGCTATTAAGCCGATCGATATCAGGTATGGCTCTTCGAAGCTTGTGAACTCTGTGTCAAGAAAAATTATCAAGGAACGCTCCGGTATTGGAAGGGCGATAAGCGTGGCCTGGGATCCGAAAACGGAAATGTTATAGCAAACACATGGTGCCAAGAAAATTATCGCGTGAAGGCCTGCTAATCCTATCGGATACACGAAGATCTGTGTTCTCAGCCATGCCATAAAATTTGTGGCAATGTTCCCTAGTTTCCAGTAGCGGTCGCGGCCGAGCGACCGCTTTTGGCCGAACGCAGACGTTATCGAACTCGCGGCGACCGATCTATACGAAGTATAAGGAGCCTCGGTCGTTGGCCACAATCCAGCGTTCACTTAGACTAGGCGTTCAACCATCTCGCATAGCTCCAACAACGAAGAGAGCGAACTTTTCGAGCTCAAGTGTTGTTTGCGGTCCAGCAATAAGGCTTGCATCCCGAACGCCCGTGGTCCTTCGACATCGGCTCCGATAGTATCGCCAACCATTAGAACATCGCCAGGTAAGCAGCGCAGTTGCCGGCAGGCATGTGCATAGATCACTGGGTTTGGCTTGATCGCGCCTGCGTCGAAACTCCAGACATAAGCGTCAAATACTGGGGGCAGCACCCTCGAGACTGGTTCGGCATACTCTAGGGTGAGATTAGAACAGAGTCCTAGTTTGTACCCGCGGTTTTTCAAATCATAGAGCGCGGGTAACGTGTCCGCAAATGGAGAGATAGATTCGACTTCGGCTTGCAAGTCAAGTTCGAGTTGCTTACGATCCGCGTTTGTCAATCGAATCCCCAACAAGTCACTGGCTTCAAGCAAGCTTACAGGTTGACCCATAAGCATTGCGGCGTCGCTGGGACTAGGCATCCTGCCTTGGTACGTGCCAATTTGGATAAGTTGACGAAAAGGTGTACGCTTGTCGAAGATTTTGATAAGGGTACCGTAGACATCAAACAGAATGACTTTTACCGAGCGACTATTCATTTTTTCCATTTGTTTTCAGCGGTGAGTATGTTTACAGAATATATATTGGAGGTAATTTTGCTTTTCCGAGTCGTACCTATACCAAAAGCGAGTTGCACACTTACAAGAAATCGGGCAAATGAGGTGCGGGGATCAAGATGAGGTTGTTAGTTTTATCTGATCTTCATTTGGAGGTTTGGCGCGATCATGTGCCTCGAATCGATGTATCGATCAGTCGCCCTGACGTCGTTATTCTTGCCGGTGACATTCACACAAAATCTCGTGCACCTTCATGGGCTGCAGAAATTTTTTCAGGATTACCTGTAGTCTACGTTGCTGGGAACCATGAATTTTATGGGGAAGCGATTGAGAAAACAGGAGAGTCAATCGCCTCAGAATGCTTCCGTTACCCTAATGTACACTTTCTTGATTGTGGAGAATACGTTTATGAAGGCGTTCGTTTTTTAGGTGCTACTCTTTGGACCGACTTCGCCCTATTTAGTCCGGATCGCAAGTGGAGTGCAATGCTTGACGCTCGAACAGCAATGAATGACTACCAACGTATCAAGGTCGCAACTGCCGGGTATAGGAAACTGCATCCGCAAGACACTGCTCGTCTGCACACCGCACAACGAGCTTGGCTTCAAAAGAAACTTGGTGAACCGTTTACTGGGCGTACCGTTGTCGTCACCCACATGGCGCCTTCAATGCGCTCGGTCGCTCCTGAATACGTAGCAGACCCAGTCTCGGCTGCGTTCGCTTCGAACCTGGACGACTTAATAGTGAAAGCTAACGTTTGGATACATGGCCATACGCATTGTAGTTTCGATTATGAAGTAGAGGGATGTCGTGTTGTAGCCAACCCTCTCGGATATCGCATGCGGAATAACGGTGCTGAGAACCAAGAATTTGATCCAAATTTCATTGTGGAGCTAGAACTCTAACGTCTTCCCTGTCTGCACTATATGGGCCGGCTCGCGGTGTTCAATGCAGCTCATGACTGCATTTGTTCAGTGGCCACAGAATTGTCTTGCTAAGGCTATGCATTCGCGTTTATGCTGAGCTCCCATTAAGATCTAGTTTTCTTGCATTAAGAGCCTGCTTACGTTCGTAATTAGTCGAATTAACTCAGGCCGCGTAGCAGAATGGATTAGGGCAGGAACAAATCTACTTAACTTTGAGGGCGTCGTCAATGGCAAATATCGATCTGTCGAGCTACAACTTTAGTGAACTGAAGGGCCTGCAGCATGACATTGAAAGAGAAATCAAAAACCGCCAAAAACTAGTTTTGCAAAGGGCGCGCGACCAAATTTTGGCGATTGCTCAAGAGGCAGGAGTATCGGTAGAAGAACTTCTCGCTACAGGTAGGGGCAAAACCGATGGTGGCAAGGGGCAGAAAGTTCAAGCGCGCTACAAGAACGCTGGTAACGATAGCCAAACCTGGACTGGGCGAGGACGCCAGCCAAAGTGGATTGCAGAAGGCCTTTCTGAAGGAAAGACCCTAGACGATTTCAGGATTCAAAGCTAAGTAGGGGTGAGCAGGGAAAACGGAAAAAATCGGGCGTTAAGCCTCTGGGAGCTGAGGTACGGGTTTGAGGTATTGGTACAGGGTCTCCCGACTGATGCCGAACTCTCGAGCAAGCGTGGCTTTTGGCTCGCCGGCACCCGCGCGGCGGCGCAGCTCGACAACTTGGTCATCCACCAGGGCTTTCTTACGCCCGCGGTATGCGCCGCGCTGCTTGGCCAGCGCGATCCCCTCTCTCTGCCGCTCCCGGATCAGCGCCCGCTCGAATTCGGCAAAAGCCCCCATCACCGATAGCAGCAGGTTCGCCATCGGCGAATCCTCGCCAGTGAAGGTCAGGCACTCCTTCGCGAACTCGATGCGGATGCCTCGCTTGGTGAAATGCTGCACTAGGCGGCGCAGGTCGTCCAGATTGCGGGCCAACCGGTCCATGCTGTGCACCACCACCGTATCTCCCTCGCGCACGAATGACAGCATGGCATCGAGCTGCGGCCGCAGAGTATCCTTTCCCGACGCCTTGTCGATGAACTGCCTATCCACCTGGACGTTATCCAGTTGGCGTTCCGGATTTTGGTCGAAACTGCTGACCCTGATGTAGCCGATACGTTGACCATGCAAGATAGGTCTCCAAGTGGCGAAAGTGTCAGGGCAACTCTATGACCCTTCGCAGCACCTGTCAAGAAATTAAGAATCGCACTCTATCCTGACTAAGCCATTTAGGCTGGCCTGACATCAGGTTAGGGTATGGCTCAATCTGACGGTAGCGAGTCGCAGGCGTTCGGATCGGCATCGGTTTCGTTCCCTGTCTTGGCACGCGCTTCGAAGCGTTGATAACACTCCAACCCGCAGAAGTGCTCGACGTATTCCGCGCCTTCCGGGGTGAAGGCGGCATCGAGCGGGATTTCCTTGCAGCACACGCAGCAACTGGTGGTGGTCGAGTCACTTGCATTCATGGTGGCACCCCTCCATTGACTGACGAAGACGGCGAATGCCGCCGCCGGCATTGGCTTCGCGAACAGGAAGCCTTGTCCTTTGTCGCAGTCCGCTTGTCGCAATAGATCAAGACTCGCCGATGTTTCCACGCCTTCAGCCACCACATCCATGCCCAGCCCGTGCGCAAGCTGAATCACGGTGTGCACGATGGTTTGGTCGCGGCGGTCGTTGGCGAGCCCGGCGACAAACGATTGGTCGATCTTGAGCGTGCTGATTGGGCAGCACTTCAGATGTTGCAGACAGGAATACCCCGTCCCGAAGTCATCGGCGGCGAAGCGCACACCGATCTGCCGCAAGGCGTCCAGGGCGGGGAAGATCGCCGGATCACCAAACGCGACCGATTCGGTCAGCTCGATTTCGAGATACTCGGCGGGCAACTCGGCATCAGCCAGCACGCCCTTTACCCACCCGTCGAAGTCCGGTCCCACTTGGCTCGCCGAAACATTGACGGCCAGCCGGAACGGTCGCCATGCCAGCATTCGCCAGTCACGCATCTGGCGGCAGGCTTCGCCCAGCACCCAAGCGCCGATTTCAGGCATCAGGCCGGACGATTCGACCACGGGCAGGAACTGGCCCGGTGGCAATAGTCCAAGCGTCGGATGACGCCAGCGCAACAGGGCTTCCGCGCCGACAATCCCACCACTGCGCAGATCGACGACGGGCTGGTAGTGCAGTTCAAGCTGCCCGCGCTCGACCGCTTGGGCCAGTTCCGGCGTCGTCCATCCATCCGGCCGGAAAGCGCTCATTCTCTTTCCCTGAATGCCCGCAACGCCCGCGACAGGGACAGAAGGAACAGGCCGGTCAAACCGAGCGCCGCGATGACCCAATGCTCGCCGAGGAAAGCACCGGCGGTTGTGCCGGCCAGCACGACAGCGAGGATGGGCAGGTGGCAGGGGCAAGTCAGCACAGCCAGTCCGCCCCACAGGTAGCCGGTGATCGGTTTGTGCGTCTCGGACGGCAAGCGCTCGGGGTTGTTCATGGCAGACTCTCCGCGTGCTGTGCCGGCTCGGTCGGCAGGGTGGCCAACTGCACTTCCAGATCGGCCAACGCTTCGCGCCGACGCTCGACGAACTGACGCAGCAGGGCAAGCTGCGCGGCCGCTTCGTCGCCGTCCGCCGCATCCAGCGCCCGGCACAGCCGCGCCAGCGCGTCGAGGCCGATGCCCGCCTCGAAGGCCGCCCGCACGAAGCACAGCCGTTGCAAGGCGGCGTCATCGAACAAGCCGTAGCCGCCTGGTGTGCACGCCACCGGGCGCAGCAATCCGCGCAGCAGGTAGTCGCGCACGATATGCACGCTCACCCCGGCATCAAGAGCCAGCCGGGACACCGTGTAGGCGTTCATTGAACACCTCCTTTTTCTCACCCGGCGCAGCAGGAAAGCTGCTTCACATCCTTGTTGAAGGTCTGCGCCGCGAGCTTCAACCCCTCGACCATCGTCAGGTAGGGGAACAACTGGTCGGCCAGTTCCTGCACCGTCATGCGGTTGCGAATGGCCAGAGCCGCCGTCTGGATCAGTTCACCCGCTTCCGGCGCGACCGCCTGTACGCCGATCAGCCGATGGCTGCCTTCCTCGATAACCAACTTGATGAAGCCGCGTGTGTCGAAGTTGGCGAGCGCACGCGGCACGTTGTCCAAGGTCAAGGTGCGGCTGTCGGTCTCGATCCCGTCGTGGTGGGCTTCCGCCTCGCTGTAGCCCACGGTCGCCACTTGCGGATCGGTGAACACCACGGCCGGCATTGCGGTCAGGTCGAGCGCCGCATCGCCGCCGGTCATGTTGATCGCGGCACGGGTGCCGGCCGCTGCCGCCACATAGACGAACTGCGGCTGGTCGGTGCAGTCGCCGGCCGCGTAGATGTTCGGGTTGCTCGTGCGCATGCCTTGGTCGATGACGATGGCACCTTGCGCATTGACAGTGACCCCCGCTGCGTCCAGCGCGAGGCTGCGCGTGTTCGGTGTCCGACCGGTGGCAACCAGCAGTTTGTCGGCGCGCAATTCACCGTGCGTGGTGGTCAGCACGAATTCACCGTCCATATGGGCGACCTGGCTGGCTTGCGTGTGCTCCAGCACCTCGATGCCCTCGGCACGGAAAGCGGCTGTCACCGCCTCGCCGATGGCCGGGTCTTCACGGAAGAACAAGGTATTGCGCGCCAGGACCGTGACCTTGCTGCCCAGCCGGGCAAAGGCTTGCGCCAGCTCCAGCGCCACCACCGACGAGCCGATTACGGCAAGGCGTTCGGGAATGGTGTCGCTCGCCAGGGCCTCGGTGGAAGTCCAGTAGGGTGACTCTTTCAAGCCCGGAATCGGCGGGACCGCCGGGCTGGCACCCGTGGCGACCAGGCAGCGGTCGAACATCACGACGCGCTCGCCACCCTCGTTCAAACGGACGGTAAGGCTCTGGTCGTCCTTGAAGCGCGCCTCACCGTGCACAACGGTGATGGCCGGATTACCGCCCAGGATGCCTTCGTACTTGGCGTGCCGCAGTTCGTCGACGCGGGCCTGCTGCTGGGCCAGCAGCTTACTGCGGTCAATCGTAGGCACAGTTGCCGCAATACCGCCAGCGAACGGGCTTTCCCGGCGCAGATGGGCGATGTGGGCGGCGCGGATCATGATCTTGGACGGCACACAGCCGACATTGACGCAGGTGCCGCCGATGGTGCCGCGCTCGATCAGCGTGACCTGCGCGCCTTGCTCGACGGCCTTCAGCGCCGCCGCCATCGCGGCTCCACCGCTGCCAATGACCGCTACCTGCACCGGGGGCTCGTTGCCACTGTGCTTTTCGGCGGCGGCCATCCATCCCCGCACCTTGTCGAGCAGTCCGACGCGGTTGTCCGCCAGTGGCGCATCGGCTAGCGTTGCCTTGTAGCCCAGTCCGGCCACGGCGGCAGTCAGCGCGTCCGGCGATGTGCCCGGCACGATGGCGAGTTGCGCTGTGCCCTTCGGATAGGACACCAGCGCCGACTGCACGCCTGGCACTTTTTCCAGCGCTTCCTTGACGTGCGCCGCGCACGAGTCGCAAGTCATGCCGGTGATTTTTAGATGGGTCATGCAACAGATCCTTTATCGTTTGTGGCGCCAGACAATGACGTCCGTTGTGCTGCGGTGCCGTTTTCAGTGACTCACTGCTTGACGCTGGACGGATAGCCCGCGTCTGCGGTTGCCTTGGTCAGCTTCTGCACGCTGGTCTTGGCATCGTCGAAGGTGACGACCGCTTGGCGTGTCTCGAAAGTCACGTCAACTTTGCTGACGCCTTCGACCTTGGAAATCGCCTTCTTGACAGTGATCGGGCAGGCGGAGCAGGTCATGCCCGGTACGGACAGCGTGACGGTCTGGGTGGCGGCCCAGACGGGGGCAACAACGGCGGCGAGGGCGAGGGAGGCAAACAGTTTCTTCATGGTGAACTCCGATCAGTAGAAAAATGGCATGACGTAGGGAAATCCGAGCGCGACCAGAACCAGCGCGGCCACGATCCAGAAAATGAGCTTGTAAGTAGCTCGCACTTGGGGAATCGCGCAGACCTCACCCGGTTTGCAGGCCGCTGCCTGCCGGTAGATGCGCCGCCAGGCGAAGAACAACGCCACCAGCGCCACGCCGATAAAGATGGGGCGATAGGGTTCCAACACCGCCAAGTTGCCGATCCAAGCGCCGCTGAACCCCAAGGCGATCAGAACCAACGGCCCGAGGCAGCAAGCCGAGGCGAGGATGGCGGCAAGCCCTCCAGTGAAGAGCGCGCCGCGCCCGGTTTTTGGTTCAGACATGCGCTTGTCCTTTCGAATTGAAATTGGATAGCGTAACCTTACTTCCGTACTCATGTACGGAGTCAAGCGATATGGAAAACAATTTGGAGAACCTGACCATTGGCGTTTTCGCCAAGGCGGCCGGGGTCAATGTGGAGACCATCCGTTTCTATCAGCGCAAGGGCTTGTTGCTGGAGCCTGACAAGCCCTATGGCAGCATCCGCCGCTATGGCGAGGCCGATGTAACGCGGGTGCGCTTCGTGAAATCAGCCCAGCGGCTGGGCTTCAGCCTGGATGAGATCGCCGAGCTGCTGCGGCTGGAGGATGGCACCCATTGCGAGGAAGCCAGCAGTCTGGCCGAGCACAAGCTCAAGGACGTGCGCGAGAAAATGGCTGACCTGGCGCGCATGGAGGCCGTGCTGTCTGAGTTGGTGTGCGCCTGCCATGCGCGAAGGGGGAACGTTTCCTGCCCGCTGATCGCGTCACTACAGGGTGGAGCAAGCTTGGCAGGTTCGGCTATGCCTTAGCGTGCTTTATTTTCCGTTTTCTGAGACGAACCCGAGAAAAGGAAAGCTGGTTGACATCGTTGAAAAATTAGGCAGGGAGGCGTGCAGCGCCCAATAGCCCGGAAGCTGCGTAAGGCGACTCTGGTTCTGCGCCGCCAAAATGATGACTATAGTCCGAAGACGAAATGATACAGCAGAGACATGATTTCTCCTATGCAATCGGGAGAATTCTTTGGATCCAGGACTGGCGTTCGGTAAAGTTTTGCGGGTAGTGCGGAAGGAAGTCGGTATGACGCAAGAGGAACTAGGCCACGCTGCAGAGATAGACCGGACATTTGTCAGCCTCATGGAGCGCGGCGAGCGGCAGCCGACTGTGCGTGTACTCTTCAGGCTCGCAGCTGCCTTAAAGCTGGAGCCAGTGCGATTGATTCAACTCACCCAGGAACTGGTCGAACAAGACCCTGACGCATAGTTCAGTACCCTCAACCAGCTGAAGCTGGGTCTCGCGTTCATCGGATCGCCAGGATCACGATGAACCACAGGTTACCATCCGATCTTGTGCTTGCTCTCTGTCTCGGCATGGCGAGCGTCGTCCGAAGAATGCAAGTAGGTATTCGTCGTGCTGATCGACTCGTGCCCGAGGTTATCGCGCACGTGCCGAAGATCGACATCATTGTTCGCCATATGGGAACCTGCCGTATGTCGCAACCAGTGGGCTGACGCCTGAGTCATCCGGGCGGCAGCCGCAGCGTACTCGGGACCACGCTGACTAAGTCGATCGGCGGTTTGGGCAAAAATCACTTTGAAAATTTCGTGCACGCCGCCACGTGTCATCGCCCGCAGTTGCCCCCCGATCGGCAGCAGCAGCGGCGTGGACTCCCCGGGTACAGGGTACGCTGAATGTCCCAACTCACGTCTGTAGCGGCCCAGCTCTACCATCAACTCGTCGGTTGCCGGCACGATGCGCACCTTGTCGCCCTTTCCGAGCACTTCCAGCCACCATCGCTCTTCGCCGTCGCGGTCGCGTCGGCGAAAAAATCCGCCCATGCTGTTGCTGGTAATCTCAGAAATGCGCAACCCGCAAACATAGGAGAGCGAAACAAGCCAACGCAACCTCAAGTAGCGTTCGCGTTCGCGTGGTGTTTCTCGCGGCATCGTGTCGACCGTCATCTTGACCTCGTGCCACATTTCATCATCAAGATATCGGGTAACCCTTGCTTGGGGCCGGCGCCGACGCTCACGTGAGAGCGCAAGTGGATTACCGGCCAGGTAACCCGCGTTGACAAGCCAGGAGAAGAGGGTGTTGAGGATAACTGCGGCCTGACGCTGGCTTGATGCCGACAGCGGCCCGGCGAAAGGTCGCCACCCGGGATGACTTCGCGAATACTTGCGGCCCTCGGCGCTAATCCACCGGCTGGCTGGCTTGGGATCACGCAGGAATCCTTGATAAACGAGCCAATCCTCGTGGGTCAGCGATGAAAGCGGCTTACCGAGTTGCAGCGTGGACCACAGCAGCAACCGCTCGGCTTCCTTGCGATAGTTATCGAAGGTGGTCTGCTTATCCAAAAAACGTGCCAGCCAAGCCTTGATCGCATCGATATCGTTATCCGCACGGATCTGGCGCGTGCCGCCGTGTGCCCGGTTGCTTCCGTTTGAGCCATCGATATGTGCTGGTACCACAACAAATTCAAGGGGCGCAACGGAGTATGCGGTGGCAAGGATGCTGTTCGAATCAGGCATAAGGAGGGGAGGGTTAAAGGATTGTCTGCCGATTATAGGAAACCAGGGCGAATTAAACGAGTGAATCACGGTGCCACAGGCGCGGCGATTGACGCCCAGCGCTGGAGCACGAATCCAAGGCGCTTGTCCATTATCAGATCGTTAAGTTTGGTCGGGCCTTAGGATGGGTAAACCTCGACACCCGGACTTCAGCCATGCCAAAGATCACACTGCTTCAGCGCGCGAACCTGTCCGAAGACCAATGGCACTCTATGCTCATTTCGCTTCTGCGAGGCTTGGCTGCGTTGCAAGTTGCGGCAGCTCACCTGCGCGCCCAGGTCTATCCCGGGTTCGGCACCGTCCAGGACCCGTCGCTGGCATTCCAGGGACTGGCCTTCGCTACCGGCTTCGCGTATCTGGCGGTGATCGTATTTTTCGTGCTCAGCGGCTGGCTGGTCGGTGGCAGCCTGCTGAACCGTCTGGATACGCAGCACGCCATCGCGAACTACGCGGTCGACAGGGTAACCCGGCTGTGGATTGTGCTGATACCTACCTTCGGTGCAATGCTCTTGTTTGGTGTGGCGACAGCCACGCTCGATCCTGCGCGACCATCGTTTGCTCTCGATAACGCGTACTCGGCGGCGGCGTTGGTCGGTAACCTCGTCGGGCTACAGAATATCGTCGTGCCTGAGTTCGGCGGGAATTTCCCGTTGTGGAGTCTGTCGAACGAGACCTGGTATTACGTGCTGTTCCCGCTGCTGGTGATGCTGTTTCGCACGCGGTCGACATTTCATCGGCTCCTGATACTGCTGGCGGTCGCCGCAATCGTGCATTTGCTGAACGAAGCGATCCTGCTGTACTTCTCGATCTGGCTCCTGGGGGCAGCATTCTCACGCGTGCGCATTGAATGTGGCCCATTGCTGCGCTGGGCATTATTCCTTGGCCTAGTCGCTGCCGCAGTCTTCATTCGGTTGAAGGGGAAAAGCCACATCGCCGTAGACAGTTTTGTTCAGTACTTGCTGTTCAGCGTGGTCTTTGTGGTCTTCCTGTCGAGCATGCAGTTCCAGCGTGCGCGTGGCCGCCTTACCGACTGGGTGAACCGGGCGGGGCGATTCTTCTCGGAGTTCTCGTTCACCCTGTATGTGCTGCACATTCCGTTTATGCTGGCGTTACTGCATCTTGCTGCTCCATTCTTTGGAGACGGCAAGCTCGATTCACAGAGGCCCATACATATGCTGGTGTATCTGATCCTGTATCTTGTGATTGTTGCCGGCGCTTACCTGTTCCACCTACCGTTCGAAGCCAACACCTACCGTGTTCGAGAATGGCTTGAGATAGCCCCTTGATTCACCAGACACAGTCGATGCTGTATCCTTACGGATAGGAATAAGACTGTGAGTATGACTAGAAACAACCAAACCATCGAGGTCGTGACGGTGTCGGAAGAGCGACGCCGCCGCTGGTCAGTGCAGGAAAAGGCTGCGCTGGTCAAGGAGACGTACGAACCGGGTATGAGCGTATCGTTGGTAGCCCGCAAGCACGGCATCAGTGCCAGCCAGCTGTTCAACTGGCGCAAGCTCGAGCGAGAAGGCGCCCTGGTGGCGGTGCAATCAGGTGAATCGGTCGTGCCAGCAAGCGAGCTGGCGGCGGCACGTGCCCAGATCGCGCAACTGCAGCGCATGCTGGGCAAGAAGACGATGGAGGCGGAGATCCTGCGAGAAGCGGTCGAGCTGGCTCGCGAAAAAAAGTGGATTGCGCGCTCACCCTTATTGGACAAGGACGGGCAGTAAAGCCTGTCTGCGTTGTCCTCGGTGTAGCGCGCTCGCACGTAATTGACCTTCTTGCCCGACCCGTAGACTGGGTCGATAAGCGTACTGTCGTCAAGCTCGATCCTGTAGCCGACGCGATGATTGTCGACGCTGTACGCGCTGAGATTACGGCGCTGCCGACCTACGGCTATCGCCGTGCCGGCGCCTTGGTGAACCGTACGCGAAGCCTGATGGGCTTGCGTCCCGTGAACCACAAGCGAATGTACCGCTTGATGAAGCAGCAGGGGTTGCTGCTGCCGAAATCGCCTAGGCGTAGTGATAGCGGCCGCACTCAC
Source organism: Massilia timonae (assembly GCF_001866515.1). Taxonomy (NCBI): domain Bacteria; kingdom Pseudomonadati; phylum Pseudomonadota; class Betaproteobacteria; order Burkholderiales; family Oxalobacteraceae; genus Massilia; species Massilia timonae. Next base: position 4,836,261 of record NZ_JRYB01000001.1, on the reverse strand, counting down.
GATGGCAAAGTGATGGTAGAGGAATCGAACCAGCGCTGGTGCTCGGACGGCTTCGAAATCGCCTGCGACAACGGCGAGGTGGTCACTGGCGTATTCATGAAGGACTGCTGTGACCGTGAGATCATCGCCTGGCGTGCCTGGATCGGCCGCGGCCTGCCTGGTGAACCGGTGCGTGACATGATGATCGAGGCCGTGGAGACGCGTTTCGGCAGTACCGACGAGCGGGCGATTACCGTTGAGTTCTTGAGTGACAATGGCGGCGCTTTCCGGGCCATCGAAACGCACGCCTTGGCGCATGAACTGGGCATCAAGCCGGTGCACACGCCGGTGAATAGCCCGCAGTCGAACGGCATGGCAGAGAGCTTCGTGAACACGTTTAAGCGTGATTACGTCGGCGGCATGGACCGTGGCAGCGGCGCCGCCGTGTTGGCTCAATTGCCCGACGCATTCAGGCACTTCAACGAGGTGCATCCGCATTCTGCGCTCGGCTACAAGTCGCCACGCATGTTTAGGAAAGAGCGACGCCGTCAGGCTCTGGAAACTGACGCTAACTAAGCATCAGGCCGTGTCCGGGAAAAGCGGGGCAAGATCAGGCTCAAGACGGTTCTGTATGCTCGTGGACGTCCCGTCAGGGCGTAATACTGTAGCAGTGCCGCCGACATGAGGAATGGCTCAGCTAGCTCTCGGGCCATACTTTTATATGGCGGCGCTAGTTGAATTACTGTGCCTCAACAAGGTGGCGCAGACGCCCCGCGCCGGGGCGCAGTCAGGGGCGCCGAGCGCGAGACTTAGCAGAAGAATTAACGAATCACCTAGCACGAATTCACTCTTTCGTTACAAAACGTTGCCATCTGAGAACTTGTCATTATGTATAGTTGTCATTAGTGCAGGCTGCAACCTGCGGAGACGACAACGATATATCGGGGGCGAGCGGGGATGGCAACGGCGAAAAAACTGGCGAACGATGAACAAGAAACTGCACCACGAGCACGTATACACAAACTGACCATCTCGAACTTCCGCTGTATCGGAGAGACTCCAGTAACGATTGAACTGGATGAAATCGTTGTTCTGGTAGGACCGAACAACGCCGGAAAGAGCTCTATCCTGAGGGCTTACGAGGTAGTGATGCAGAGTGGCAAAGCCGGGAATTTACACATCGATGATTTTCCTAATGGCGTTTTGCCTGAGCCTGGCTCCGAGGCTATCCCCACGATCGAGTTAGAAACTGTCTTGTATGAGGACAGCAAGCCGCCAGCCGCGCACTGGATCGACACCAAGCCATCGGGAGAGAGGCATGTGCGGGAACGCTGGACGTGGCGGGAAGAGGGCGCACCGAAGAAGGTGGGGTTCAACGTTGAAAAGGGCAGCTGGGATGACGCGCATGGCCCGTGGGGGGCACCAGGCGTAGCCCAGGTCAATCGGCCGGAGCCCCATCGTATTGAAGCGTTCGATAACCCGGCTACACAAGCCGCAGCGATCGTCGGTCTTCTCGAGGAAGCAATCAAGCAAAGGGTGAAAGAGGTTACCTCGTCCAAAAGCGAGGAGGGGCAAGAGAAGAGTTCATATGAAAAATTGCTAGACTCGGTGAAGACTTTACAAAAGGAAGTGGCTGAAACAGCAGCGAATGCCATCGATGATGTAAAGAAGAGCCTGAACGAATCGCTTGCTGAGGTATTCCCGGGTTACGCAATCACACTGGACGCCCGGGCTGAGGACGACGTAGAGAAAGCGATCTCGTTGTTCAAGAATGCGCCCTCGCTCAGGATGGGCCCAAATGATGGCTATCAGTCGTCCCTTGAACGCCAAGGAAGCGGAGCGCGTCGCACTCTGCTCTGGACAGCGCTTCGGATCCTGGCTGAACACAAACGACTACCAGCCAAAAAGGGGGAAGCGGTGTCCGACCGGCCCCACCTGCTGCTGCTCGACGAGCCTGAAATGTGTCTGCACCCGAACGCTATTCGCGATGCTTGCAATGTCTTGTACTCGCTGCCGGCCACAAAGAAATGGCAGGTGATGGTGACGACGCATTCGCCTGTATTCATCGATCTTTCTCGCGACAACACGTCGATTGTGCGGGTTGAGCGCGATACAGGAGGCAAGGTGACAGGGACGACGATCTATCGCCCGACGAAGGCAAAGTTGAGTGCTGACGAAAAGGAGGAGCTCAAGTTGCTCAACATGTACGATCCGCATGTGGCCGAGTTCTTCTTCGGCGGACGTACGGTTGTGGTAGAGGGTGACACCGAGCATTCGGCATTCAAGGAGATCATCCAGGCAGAAAAGGATCGATTCAAGGACGTGCACGTTGTACGGGCACGTGGCAAGTACACGATCGTGGCGCTGTGCAAGATCCTGAATCAGTTCGGTAACCCTTATGCCGTACTTCACGACGCCGATACCCCGACAATCATCACCAAGAAAGGCGAAGCAAAGAACCCCGCCTGGGCCGCAAACCAGCAGATCAAGGACATTGCAGCGGAAGCGCCAGGTGGCGCAGTCGTCATTGCTTCACTTCCCAACTTCGAGGTTGCCATGTTCGGCAAGCCAGCTAAGGGTGAAAAGCCCTATGCAGCGTGGGAGAAGGTCAGGAAAAATGAGCACGGCAGAGCAAAAGTAAGCCAATTGCTGTCGTGCCTCGTGGAGGGGAAGGGCGTGCCCCCTGCAGGAACCCTCAGGTGGGGAACGCAGGATGAGCTTGGGAGTGCGGTGTCGGTCTATCTAAAAACCTTGGATGTCGTCGACGCTGCAGAAGCGGTCGAAGCTGCTGTCGCTGCGATTGCTGGCGAAGCCGGTAGCCCTGCCGACCAGTCGATCTAACGGACAGCGGAAATTCAGGAACAGGCCGCGGCACGCTATCTCGATATGGGATAGCGCGTGCCATGAAAGCTGTGACCTGACGTGAACAACAGTGCATCAGAAGTACGTTCTTTCGCTGCGTGGCCTCATTCCCCGTTACCAGGCCAGGCCTGTCGGCAGCATGCTCACTTCAGCTTCAGGATGCGACGTGCACCCGAAAGAACGATCACACCAATTATCGTGCCGACAATCAGATCGGGATAAGGCGATTCGGTCCAAGTGACGAGTGCGCCAGCAGCAATCACGCCGATGTTTGCGATGACGTCATTCGCCGAGAAAATATAGCTTGCTTTCATGTGTGCCCCGCGATCGCGTTTCTTTGCGATCAACACCAGGCAGGCAACGTTCGCTACCAGGGCTACCGCGCCAACTCCCATCATCAGGGCCGATTCTGGTTCGCTTCCAAAGAAGGCCCGGCGGACCACTTCACTGAGGGCGCCCAGCGCGAGCACGAGCTGGAGCCAGCCCGCCAGGTGTGCCGCGCGCGTCTTCAGCGCAGCGGCCCTGCCTACCGCGTACAGGGCCAGGCCGTACACAGCGGCGTCCGCAAACATGTCCAATGAATCAGCGACCAAACCGGTTGATTCTGCGGCCAGTCCCCATCCCAGCTCGACCACGAACATGATGGCGTTGATAGCCAGCAGCAGCCTGAGCGTCTTCGCTTCCGACGCGTCGCCGGCCTTGTCTGGACTGGCTTCCTCCTGGGACGAATCCAGTTGCGACCCGATCAGATGGGCGCCGAGCTTGAGTGGGGCCAGCTTCTGAAGGATGGGATCGACTTCTCCCGTATGCGCAACGTGGAGCTGCCGCTGGGCGAGGTCAAAGTTCAGGGACTGAACTCCGCCGACATCCGCCAGTGCCATGCGGATCATGTTCTCCTCGGAAGGGCAGTCCATCTTGGGAATCCCGAGGGTACTCAGCATACGTTTGCTGTGGACTTTCGGCTTGGCTGGATGAGAACCGCGCAACTCGACACCCAGCCGCAAGGGCTGCAGCACCTCCACAAGGGCATCCGCTTTCCCATGGTGAAGCACAGTCACGGTGCGGGCGTTGAGGTCGAAGGCAATGTTGTCGATGCCCGAGACTTTGCCCAAGGCCATCCGAATCAGATTCTCTTCTGAAGGGCAGTCCATCTTGGAGACAAACAGTTCGGTTTCGAGGCGGGCTGCCGCAGGGGTTTGGTTTTGTGTCATGACGATGAGCCTTCGAACAGATATTTTCGAAGGATAAAGCTTCAACCCGCTTCAAGGTCAAGCGTGTTCACCACGTGAGGAGCGGCTCCAGCCGGGGGAGTAATCTATTGCTGAGGTGACAGGGCACCGATGATGCTGCAGTCGGAAAACCGACCGCCCCGGCATGAAATGAGCAAACGGGAAAGGTGGTCCTTCAATAAGTTGAGGTCCCGGATCTTCTGCTCGACTTCGGCAAGATGCTGCTCGGTCAGCGCAGTCACGGCACAGCAGTCGCCATCGCGGTTGTCGGAAAACGCCAGCAGACTACGTACCTGATCGATCGTGAAGCCGATTTCCCGTGCACGGCGAACGAAGCTCAGGCGGGCCACATCCGCGTTGCCGTACAGCCGATAGTTGCTGCCGGTCCGGGATGGGGAATCGAGCAAGCCGATTTTTTCGTAATAGCGAATCGTCGCCGCAGGAGTCTGCGCCGCAGCTGACAGCTGGCCTATCGTAAAAGTGCGTGACATGTGCTTGACCTTAAAGTGGCTTCAAGGTTTATAAAGTTCATTTACCAATCCGTCAAGCGAATTCGATCATGCGCACCAAGATGAACTTCTGTGTCACCGCAGCCTTGCTGGCGATGTGCGCAGCTGTGGGTCCTGCCTTTGCCGAAGGCACGGCACTGACGCTTGCCGACGCCGTTGCAAGAGCCCGCGCCCAGGCGCCGCAATTGCAGAGCGCCGACGCAGCACTGCGGGCCGCAGACGCCAATGTGCGCCTGTCCGGCCTGCGGCCGAATCCGACACTTTCCGTGGAAGCGGAAAATGTGATGGGGTCGGGTCGCTATTCCGGTTTCGGCGGGGGAGAAAAGACGGTTTCGCTGTCGATGCCCCTGGAGCTGGGAGGCAAGCGGGGCGCCCGGCTACGCGTGGCCCAGGCCGAGCGCGCTGCTGCCGACGTTGGTACGCGCTCCGCTGAAGCCGAACTGACGTTCCAGATCACCGAGGCGTTCGTTAACCTTGCCGCCAGTGAGCGCTACCTTGCGATCGCAAAAGCCGGTCATGAGCTGGCCGAACGCGCGCATCACGCGGCACGCGAGCGGGTACGGGCCGGAAAAGCATCTCCCATAGAAGAGCAACGGGCGGACGTGCTACGAATTAATTCCGAGGTTCGCCTGGGAAAGGCAATGCGTGCCGCCGAGCTGGCGCAGAAAACGATCGCACGGCTGACAGGCGCGCCAATGCCGTTCGCGATAGCGTCCGCCTGGTTTGAGCAGATCGAAGGGAGCGAGAAGGCACCGCCGGCGCGGCAGCAGCTGGCGATTGCGACGGCGGAGGCGGAACTGGCCGCTGCAGAGGCTCGCGTCGATGCGGCCAGGCGTGAGCGGATACCGGACGTCACGCTGACCGCCGGCATGCGCCGGTATGGCGAAACCTCCGACAAGGCAGCTGTGCTGGGCCTGTCCGTCCCCCTGCCATTGTTCAACCAGGGCAGCGCCGCGCTTGCGCGGTCCCGGGCGGAATTCGATCGCGCGTCCGCCGTGCGCCGCGCCGTCGTACTGGAAGTCGAACAGTCCACTGCACAGGCAGAAGCCGAGGTGGCCGACGCACTGGCGGCTGCACGCGCCGCCAACGGCCCCGCACTGGCAGCGGCAGAAGAAGCGGCACGTATCGCGAGGATCGGTTATGCCGAGGGAAAATTCCCGCAACTCGAATTGATCGAGGCCGAACGCTCGCTGGCCGAAACCCGCGAAAGCTCGGTCGATGCGCTCGCAGCACTTCATACGGCTCGGGCGCGTCTGGCTCGGCTACAAGGTTCCAACTCTCCAATTTATAAGGACTGACCCATGCAAGCGGTATTCCGATCGGGCCTGTGTGCCGCGATGATCCTCTTGAGCGCATGCTCGCCCAAGCCGGAAACGGCCAGCCGTCAAGAAGCTGCCGAACATGGCGGACAAAGCGCGAATGCCAAAGGCGAACAGGCCGAAAAGGCCGAGAAAGGCGAATCCAGGGGCGAGGCCGGAGAGCGGGGCGAAGCTGCGGAGAAAGAAGGCGGCGAGGCCGAAGCCAAGGAAGACTTTGTCGCGCTGTCGGACCAGCAGATCAAAGCGGCAGGAATCGAGGTCATGCCGGTCCGGCAATCGTTCGCCGGGGCCGTCGAGGCGCCGGCAGTCATCGCGGCGGATCCGAAGCATGCAGCGGTCGTCTCGAGCGCCGTAGGGGGCAGGGTGGTCGAGATCCGGCGCAACCTTGGCGACCCGGTCGCTCGTGGCGACGTGCTTGCCGTGATTGAAAGCCGTGACGTCGCCCAGCTCAGGGCCGACGTCGAGATCGCCAAGCGGCAGTACGAACTGTCGCAGGCCAATTTTGCACGCGAAGAGCGTCTGTACGGCGAAAAAGTCACCTCGCGGCAGGAGTTCGAGATTGCGCGCAATGCCGCGCAAGAAGCACGCACCCGTCTTCGCCTGGCCGAGCAGCAGCTCGCTGCCGCAGGCGCAAGCAGCGGGGGACAGCTCAATCGGTTGATGCTGCGCTCGCCCATCAAGGGCAATGTCACGGCACGACAGATCGCCTTGGGCGACATCGTCGCACCGGACGCCCATCTTTTCGAGGTCGCCGACCTCAACGAGCTGGCTGCCGAACTTTCGCTCTCGCCGGACGACGCTGCCCGCGTCGCCGTGGGCACGACGGTGGACGTGTCGACCGACGGCCGCACGGGCACGGGCCGTATCACGCATGTCTCGCGTGTCCTCGATCCCGCGACCCGCCAGGTACGAGCCATTGCACGCTTGTCGAACGGCCGCGGCGCGTGGCGTATCGGGGAAACGGTCCGGGCATCGATTGCGCTCGAAGGGAGCGCCGGCGGCACGCAACTGGCCATTCCACGGACGGCTGTGCAAACCGTCGAGGACAGGCCCAGCGTATTCGTTCGGGAGAAAGACGGATTCGCGATCAAGCACGTTGTCCTCGGCGGTAACGCGGCCGGCTACGTCAAGGTGATGGGCGGCCTGGAAGGCAACGAACAGGTTGCGGTCAGCAATACGTATCTGCTGAAGGCGGAGCACGGAAAAGGAGAGGCGGGAGACGATGACTGATCTCTTCACTCGACAGCTCCTGAAGGACACCCAACCATGATTGCTCGTATCGTCAACTTTTCCGTTGCGCGGCGGTGGCATGTGCTCATCGCAACAATCCTCCTGTCGATCCTGGGGGCACTTGCGCTGACGCGCCTGCCGATCGACGCAGTACCGGACATCACCAACACCCAGGTGCAGATCAACGTCGTTGCACCTGCGCTCGCGCCGACCGACGTGGAACGGCAGATCACCTATCCGATCGAAACGGCGTTTGCCGGGATACCTGGCCTGGAATCCACCCGGTCGCTGACCAGGCACGGGTTTGCGCAGGTGACTACCGTCTTCAAGGACGGTACGGACATCTATTTCGCGCGCCAGCAGATGGCTGAACGGCTGCGCGCCGTCGAGCGCTCGCTGCCGCCAGGCGCTACCGCAAGCCTGGGCCCGATCGCGACCGGGCTCGGCGACGTCTACATGTGGACGGTCGAATACGCCTCGAAGCCTGCCCCGAAAGCGGGGCCGGCGGCTGGGCTGCAGGCCGATGGCAGCTATGTCACTCTAGAAGGCGAAGTGCTGCGCAGTGCTGCCGAAAAAGCGACTTACCTGCGAACGGTGCAGGACTGGATCGTCGCACCGCAGCTCAAGAATACCGAAGGGCTGGCAGGCGTGGACGTCATTGGGGGCTACGTCAAGCAGTACGTGGTCACGCCCGATCCGCAGCGGTTGGCAGCCCTGGGGATCAGCCTGACCATGCTGGGCGAAGCGCTCGAGCGCAATAACACGAGCGCCGGCGCCGGTGTGGTCGTTCAGAACGGGGAAGCCCTGACGGTCAAGGCCGACGCGCGCATCACGTCAGCCGAGGAACTGGCGAAGACCGTCATCACGACCCGTAGCGACACGCCGGTACTGGTTTCGCACGTCGCCACCGTCGGCATGGGACAGGAAGTGCGATTCGGATCCGCATCCGAAGGCGGGCAGGAGGTCGTCGTCGGTACCGCCGTGATGCGGATCGGGGAGAACAGCCGGACGGTTGCCGCCGCGGTGGATGTCCGCCTGAAAGAGATCGCGCGCTCCTTGCCGCCGGACCTGCTGATCCGGCCCGTGCTTGACCGCACCAGGCTGGTCGATGCCACCATCAAGACCGTGGCGACCAACCTTACCGAGGGTGCGCTGCTGGTGATCGCCGTGCTGTTCGCACTCCTCGGAAACTTGCGCGCGGCACTGATCGCCGCGGCGGTCATCCCGGTCACGATGCTGATGACCTCCGCGGGCATGCTCGAAGCGGGGCTGTCGGCAAACCTGATGAGCCTGGGCGCGCTGGACTTCGGCCTGATTGTCGACGGCGCGGTCATCATCGTGGAAAACGCGCTGCGCCGGATCGCGGAACGCCAGCATGCGACCGGCAGGATATTGACCAAGGTGGAGCGGCTCGAGACCGTCGCCGCCGCCGCACGCGAAATGATCCGGCCAAGCGTCTACGGCCAGGCGATCATCATTCTCGTCTACGTGCCCCTGTTGACGTTCCAAGGGGTGGAAGGCCGGATGTTCGCACCGATGGCGGTGACGGTGATTCTCGCACTGGTCTTCGCTTTCGTCCTCTCGCTCACGTTTGTGCCGGCCGCGATCGCGCTCTGGCTCTCGCGCCATGTCGATGAAAAGGAAAACAAGCTGGTCAAGGCTGTGTCCTCGTCGTACGCACCATGGCTGGACCGTGCTCTCGCACGGCCCAAGCTGACCGGCGTTTTGGCCGCGGTCGGTTTCGCGGGCGCACTCGGCCTGTTCACGACGCTCGGACAGGAATTTCTTCCGACGCTCGATGAGCAGGACGTACTGCTCCAGGTGGCACGCATTCCGGGCACTTCCCTGGAGCAGAGCCAGTCCATGCAGTTTGCGGTGGAGAAGGCGGTCGGCAAGCTGCCCGAGGTGAAGCTGGTGTTTTCAAGAACAGGTACAGCCGAACTGGCAGCCGACCCGATGCCGCCGAACATCACCGATACCTTTGTCATCGTGAAAGACCGCTCGGAGTGGCCGGAACCACGGATGAGCAAGGCCGAGCTGGTCGAAAAGATCGAGAAAGCGGTCGCTGGCATCCCGGGCCAGAACTACGAGCTCACCCAACCGATCCAGATGCGCTTCAACGAGTTGCTGGCCGGCGTGCGTGGCGACATCGCCGTCAAGGTCTATGGCGACGATTTCGACGCCATGCTCCGCACTGCGGAACAGGTCGCGGCAAAACTGCGCGCGGTCGAGGGCGCGGAAGACGTCCGCGTGGAGCAGGTGCAGGGGCTTCCGCTGCTTGATGTCCGGCTGGATCGCGACGCCATGGCACGGGTCGGCCTGACCGCCCAGGACGTGCACGACACCCTGGCCGCAGCCATTGCCGGCCGCGAGGCCGGGTCGATCTATGAGGGGGACAGGCGTTTCGACGTCGTGGTGAAACTGGGCGAAAAGACCCGCAACGATGTGGAAGCCTTGCGCCTGCTGCCGGTGCTGACGCCGAGCGGCAGCTTCGTTCCGTTGGGATCGGTGGCGATACTCGAGACGGCCAAGGGACCGAACCAGATCAGCCGGGAAAACGGCAAGCGCCGCGTGGTCGTCCAGGCCAATGTGCGCGGCCGTGACATTGCCGGCGTCGTCAGCGAGGCGCGCGCAAGTATCGATGCGGACGTGCGGGTACCGGCCGGCGTATGGCTGACCTGGGGCGGGCAGTTCGAGAACCTGGAACGCGCGCGGATGCGCCTGGCCGTCGTGGTACCGGCCTGCTTTGCGCTCATCGTCGTATTGCTGTATTCGGCCGTCGGTTCCTGGCGCGCCGCCGCAGTCGTCTTCACGGGTGTGCCCCTGGCCCTGATCGGCGGGATTGCAGCGCTCTGGCTGCGTGGGCTGCCATTCTCGATTTCGGCCGCCGTCGGATTCATTGCGCTGTCCGGCGTTGCCGTCCTTAACGGACTGGTGATGGCGGGATCGATCGACGACCTGGCGAAACAATTGCCGTGGGCGCAAGCCGTTCGCGAAGGCGCATTGCGGCGGCTGCGGCCCGTGTTGATGACGGCCCTGGTCGCATCACTGGGCTTCGTCCCGATGGCACTGGCGACAGGCGCCGGGGCCGAGGTGCAGCGGCCGCTGGCGACCGTGGTCATCGGTGGGCTGATCTCGGCCACGATCCTGACGCTGTTCGTGCTGCCGACGCTGTACCAGCGCTTTGCCCGCCCGGCAGAGAACGTAGCGGAAGGCATTTGACGGAACCATGGCCAAACATCTTTCACCGCTCTCTGCCGTCCTGGGCGCCGGGCTGATCGCCGCCACCGACCTGGTCACGAAGGCCCAGGTCGTGGATCGGCTGGCCTACGGCCAGCAGGTTGAGCTGCTGCCGTCGTTGAACATCGTCCATGTTATCAACCAGGGAGCGGCTTTTGGCCTTCTCGCCACGGCGGGCGGGTGGCAACGTTACCTGTTCATCTTTGTGGCCGTGCTGGCGTCGGTATTGATCATTCAAATGATCAGGAAGCCGGCGGCGACGGCCACGGAGAGAGCAGCATTGGCGCTCATACTTGGCGGTGCAATTGGAAACCTGGTCGACCGCACCGCACGCATGGGCGTTGTCGACTGGATTGACCTATATGCGGGCACGTACCACTGGCCAGCATTCAACATCGCCGATATCGGCATCACTGTTGGTGCGGCGGTCATCGTTTTGCATGCACTGTTCGGTTCCTCCTCAGCGGCCTCGGCGCCAGACAAAACGTGATTATCGATATCCTCAGCGACCGGCCTTGCCTGTTTGCGCGTCTGGCCGAATTTTATTTTTACAGTTCGTCTTTGCGCTAATCCGCACCATTGACGCAGTTCAGGACGAAGTTTTTCCAGCAAAGCGCCTAAACGAACATTGAGCTGGCCGGGAGCACCCAAGCAGTAATGTGGATATTTTTGCACTATAGTACATCACAACGCGACCCTGTCTATGCTGATACCACGTTCTTGAACGGGTGGATGGACCGCACACAGTCAGCCGAGATAGCCTGACAAGCAATTGAAATTGAATGAAGAAAGTCCTCCTCGTCCTGCTCATCGCTCTTTTGCCGCTTCAGTCAGTCTGGGCGGCAGGCGGCTGCGTTGTACTTGCCAAGTATTCTTCAGTTGATTTGTCAGTCGGTCTCAATGGCGTCAGCGATGTCCATGAGCAGGATACGGTTGGTCTGTACGAGCAAGGTTGCGGCCTGCTCTGTACGACCGTATGTGACCTCCCGCAATTCGATACATCGTCGCGCATGAAGGACGACTTCCTTCGGCCGATTTCACTTCCCGTCCCGCCTTTTGCCTCCTCCTTGTATCAATCCCCAGTATTCGACAGTCCGATCCGACCCAAGTAGCACGTTCCTGAGCATTGCTTGGCATGTAGCGAGTTCTTGTCAGAGGGCAAGGGAGAGCGCATGACGAGCATACGCGCCAACCTTGCTGATTTGGCGTGGCTCGCGGCTGGGAACCGTCCTGACCCTATTGCTTTGATTCCGGTCGCGGTTTTCGCTTGATTACCTGCATTGATCACGCCCCGGCACTGCGGGGCTCTGCGTGTACGTATCGTGCGTGGAATACCCGGCAACGCGATTGGTCGCCGCGCGAGTGCAAGTCGCCAGCTAGCTGGACTCCAGCAGGCTAGTCCAATTTTCTCATCTATACGATTTACTGATCAATAAAAAAGGAAACAGCAATGAAACCGAACCTGTCTTATGTATTCGCTTTGTCATTCTTTGTGTTTGCCAGCACTTCAGCGCCTCTGGCCGCGCAAGCCATGCCGGCTGCCAAAGACGGCAACTCGCAAGTACAGCCACGAGCCGGTCGCGAGGCGCCACATGGCTATGAATCGGCTGGCACACCTGATCGGGTCATCAAGCTTGGAACAGGCAAGACCAGGTCCGTACGAGTACACCGGCTCGAAACGGTACGCATCGTCGATGGCGAACGCAGTATCACCTGGACATTCGATACGCTGGGTCTGCCCTTGATCCCACTGTCGAAACTCCTGCCCGGCGCGGCAGATATAACGATCTACGTGGAGGAGAATCCGATGTATGCAAATTGAATTCAAGTATTCATACATGTCAGCTTGATTAACGAGTAGGTCCGGTCGGCGACGATTACGACGCCGACCGGACCCGCCAAGTTCCTGGCTTTCAAGCTGGAGGCGCAACAAACAGAATCTCCAGCACCCGGCCGCGCATGCTCCGCCGGCCGGACGTATCCCGACGCTATTTGCGGGCTTTTTGAAGATTAAGACCGAAGCCTAGCCCGGTCGCAAGAAGCAGGGCTGCCTGCGCGATGTAGGTCTGGACGGTCGGGTAAATGCCAAGAACAGGCAAGCGCGGCCCCTGTATTGGCGTGGCCATCAACCACCCGGCTTCCTGCAGGCCTGCGATCCCCTTGCCGACCAGGACAACTGCCAGAGCGGCGACCAATACTGAACTGTATGAAAAGAACTTACCGATAGGCATGCGTGCGCTCGTGCGCAGGAATATGACGGCAAGAATCGACAGCAGGACCAAGCCCGTTACGAATCCTCCCATCAGGGCAGGGCCGTTGCCGTCGGCTGCAAGCGCTGAATAGAACAGGACCGTTTCGAAGACCTCACGGTACACCGCGATGAAGGCCAGGGCAAACATGGCCCATGCCGAGCGCTTTTCCATCGCTGCCGTGAGATGCTGCTTCAGGTAGGCCTGCCACTGTCCAGCCTGGCTTTTCTGGTGCATCCACAGGCCGACCGACAGCAGTACCGCCGCCGCGAAGAGCGAGGACAGACCTTCTGTCACCTCACGGCTGGCGCCACTGATACTGACCACGTACGTGGCTACCAGCCAGGTCAGCGCGCCCCCGGCCAATGCCGAGATCCAGCCCGCATGCACGTAGCGCAGCGCCTGGGGACGTTCTGCTTTGCGCAGGAACGCAACCATGGCGATCACGATCAGCAAGGCCTCGACACCTTCGCGCAGGAGAATGGTCAGCGCGCCCACGAACACCGTTGTGGCATCAGTCTTTTTGGCGCCTGTTACATTTTCGACCCGTATGAAGTACGCGTCCAGTTGCTGTGCGTATCCGCTTGCGCCTTCCACGTCACCCCGCGCGACTGCGCCCCGGTACAATTGCATCGTTCGCTCGACATCGACCAGGAGTTGGCGGTCGGTCGCGTCCAGCGTCGCCTCGAGTGGCTCGAAGCCGTCCAGATAGGCCGACAAGGCAAGATCGGTGGCGGCCGCGCGCTGGCCATTCTTCAAAGCGCCCAGGCTCTCTTGCAGCAGCTTGCGCGCAAGGGCGATCCCCTTGCGTTCCTGCTGTTCCCGGACAATGTCGGGGTGAGTGCGCGCGTACGCCTGCGCTGCTCGCGCAGTGGCTGGTGGCATAGCCTTCGCCAGCTCCTCTTCGCTCGTCGTGACAAGGGCGGTCATGTCAGGAAGCGCCGCGCCGGGGGCTTCATCTCGTGCGAATGCAGCCTTCCCCGCTTCAATGTCGGCGTCCTTGAAAGACAGGGAACCGACAAAGAACGCCAGGGACCAGCGGTCGTGCTCGGACAAGTTGGCAAACGCCGGCATCGACGTGCCGTCGACACCCTGGCTGATCACCTGGTAAAGGGCCATGAGAGAACGGGAGCGAGCCCTTTCCTCATCTGTAAAGGCGATCGGCTTCGGGTCGAGCGTTGCCGGAAGAGCGCCGTCGCCGGCGCCGTTCGCGCCGTGGCATGAAGCGCATTGCGCCTGGTACAGCGCGGCGCCACGGGCCAGGTCGGGCATGGCGCGCGGTGCTACAGGAAAGGGATACGCCTGAAGGAGCAGCCGGTTCGCTTCCCGGGCAAGCTGGCCCACACGCTGAGGGCTGTCTTTGCGTTCGACCGCGTCCTTCAGACTTGCGGTAGCTGCGGCCAGTTCCGAGTGCAATGGATGAGGAGGCAAGGACTGCACCTGACTCTGCGCCCGCGCCGTGAACTCCCGCATTTCTCCGTACTCAGCTCCACTGATGACCGCTCCATTCTGGACGGCGCCGGGGTAGTCTACAGCGACATAATCGAGCAACTGCCAGAGCTGCCTGACCTGCGGTTCGGACAATTTGGATTCTGCATGTGCCGTGCCAGCCAGGAAGCTGCCGAGAGCCGCGACGTAAATGAACCAACGCCAAATGGGGTACTTCATAATGAAAAACCTGACCAAATGTAGAGGTGAGATAGCCCCTTGATTCACCAGACACAGTCGATGCTGTATCCTTACGGATAGGAATAAGACTGTGAGTATGACTAGAAACAACCAAACCATCGAGGTCGTGACGGTGTCGGAAGAGCGACGCCGCCGCTGGTCAGTGCAGGAAAAGGCTGCGCTGGTCAAGGAGACGTACGAACCGGGTATGAGCGTATCGTTGGTAGCCCGCAAGCACGGCATCAGTGCCAGCCAGCTGTTCAACTGGCGCAAGCTCGAGCGAGAAGGCGCCCTGGTGGCGGTGCAATCAGGTGAATCGGTCGTGCCAGCAAGCGAGCTGGCGGCGGCACGTGCCCAGATCGCGCAACTGCAGCGCATGCTGGGCAAGAAGACGATGGAGGCGGAGATCCTGCGAGAAGCGGTCGAGCTGGCTCGCGAAAAAAAGTGGATTGCGCGCTCACCCTTATTGGACAAGGACGGGCAGTAAAGCCTGTCTGCGTTGTCCTCGGTGTAGCGCGCTCGCACGTAATTGACCTTCTTGCCCGACCCGTAGACTGGGTCGATAAGCGTACTGTCGTCAAGCTCGATCCTGTAGCCGACGCGATGATTGTCGACGCTGTACGCGCTGAGATTACGGCGCTGCCGACCTACGGCTATCGCCGTGCCGGCGCCTTGGTGAACCGTACGCGAAGCCTGATGGGCTTGCGTCCCGTGAACCACAAGCGAATGTACCGCTTGATGAAGCAGCAGGGGTTGCTGCTGCCGAAATCGCCTAGGCGTAGTGATAGCGGCCGCACTCACGATGGCAAAGTGATGGTAGAGGAATCGAACCAGCGCTGGTGCTCGGACGGCTTCGAAATCGCCTGCGACAACGGCGAGGTGGTCACTGGCGTATTCATGAAGGACTGCTGTGACCGTGAGATCATCGCCTGGCGTGCCTGGATCGGCCGCGGCCTGCCTGGTGAACCGGTGCGTGACATGATGATCGAGGCCGTGGAGACGCGTTTCGGCAGTACCGACGAGCGGGCGATTACCGTTGAGTTCTTGAGTGACAATGGCGGCGCTTTCCGGGCCATCGAAACGCACGCCTTGGCGCATGAACTGGGCATCAAGCCGGTGCACACGCCGGTGAATAGCCCGCAGTCGAACGGCATGGCAGAGAGCTTCGTGAACACGTTTAAGCGTGATTACGTCGGCGGCATGGACCGTGGCAGCGGCGCCGCCGTGTTGGCTCAATTGCCCGACGCATTCAGGCACTTCAACGAGGTGCATCCGCATTCTGCGCTCGGCTACAAGTCGCCACGCATGTTTAGGAAAGAGCGACGCCGTCAGGCTCTGGAAACTGACGCTAACTAAGCATCAGGCCGTGTCCGGGAAAAGCGGGGCAAGATCAGAGGAGTCTTTCATCTAATACCTTCAAGCTACTTGAAGGTCAAGCCATTTCGACCTCAGTTCTAACCGCTAAGCGGAACCTCGGCTGACTTCGATTGAATCGCCACCACTTCACTAGATATTTCTGAGCCATAATTCTAGGCAAAGGAGTCAACATGAGTGGAAAGCGGTACACGGAAGAATTCAAGATCGCGGCGGTCAAGCAAGTGACCGATCGTGGGCACCCAGCGGCCGAGGTAGCCGAGCGGCTTGGGGTGAGCATTCATAGCATCTATGCCTGGACGAAGCATTACAGCGTCCCTGAGGATGAGCGCAAGGCACAGGACGCACAGGCCGACGAGGTAAAACGCCTGAAGGCCGAGCTCAAGCGCGTCACCGAGGAGCGCGACATCCTGCGAAAGGCCGCGGCGTACTTTGCCAAGACGTCAGGGTAAGGTACGCCTTTATTCATCAGCATCAAGCGATGTTTTCGGTTCAGCGCATGTGCAAGATGCTGAAACTTCATCCCAGCGGTTACTACGCTTGGCGCGTTAATCCCGAAAGCCTGCGTGCAAAGGAAAATCGGCGCCTGCTTGGACACATCAAGCAGTTGTGGCTGGAAAGCGGCGCGGTGTATGGGTATCGCAAGATCTTCGACGATCTGCAAGAGCTCGGCGAACGGTGCGGCATCAATCGGGTTCATCGCCTGATGCGCACCGAAGGAATTCGATCTCAAACTGGCTACGCCAAGCGCAAGTATAAAAACGATGGAGCGCCTTCTGTCGTGGCGCCCAACCATTTGCAGCGCCAATTCGATGTGATCGAGCCAAACAAAGTCTGGGTAACGGACATTACGTACCTGCGCACTTACGAAGGCTGGCTATACCTAGCCGTGGTGATCGACTTGTTTTCACGGCAGGTCATCGGTTGGTCGATGAGTTCGCGTATCGACAAAGAGCTGGCGATGAGTGCCTTATTGATGGCGGTATGGCGTCGAAAACCGACGACCGAGGTTCTGGTGCATTCCGATCAAGGAAGTCAATTCAGCAGTTGCGACTGGCGCGACTTCCTCGAATCACACAACCTGGTACAGAGCATGAGCAGGCGCGGTAACTGCCACGTCAACGCAGTTGCCGAGAGCTTTTTTCAACTGCTGAAAAGAGAGCGAGTTCGCCGCAAGGTCTATGCGACACGCGATGAGGCTAGGCAGGACATCTTCGACTACATCGAGATGTTCTACAATCCGAAGCGGCGCCACAGCTTCAATGAACGACTGTCGCCAGTCGAGTTTGAAAAGCAGCATTTTTTACGGCTGCAGAGTATCTAGGAAAATGGTGGCGATTCAGTACGTTCTCCGGTACACCAAACGGCTCACCTGCCTGCGACTGCAATCCGCTGGTGATCTGAGTGGCTACGGGAAGCTACGATTGATCGGTTCCTGCTTGGCCTCGAAGTCGATCAATTACGTCGCCAGCCGTATCGCTTCTGCGTACTACAACTTCCAGTGCCCGGAGCAGATGCTCAGCCACCTCCATGTCCTCGTTCGCGTACGCTCGCTGAAGGAGTTCAGCTAGACAGTTTTCGAACGTCTGGTCGTTGGCATTCACGTCGCGCTCCTCCAATAGGGTTGCCTAAGTGGAGACACCTGAGGTCTTGCACATCGCGGCCGTACAGCCCGCGGGGCTCTTGCTTTTTTGCGACAGGTTCGGCGTGCCAGCCCTGAACATGGCATGTAAATGACTGACCACCGAACTTTTACAATCGAAGCAGAGCCTTATCGCCTACGTCTCATCACTACATCTGATTGATGAAGCCCAATGATCTGGGCACGCTGTGATGGCGTCTGCAGTTCCAGGAAAATTATGCCGCCGCCATTTGGCGGCACTCAGCTGCGCAGCGTCGGCACGCGTCAGCACATGCCTTGCAATGCTCTTCCTGGTGCTTGCTGCACTCGTCGGCGCACAGGTCGCAAACTGCGGCGCAGGCTTCGCATAGCGCCTTGGCAGCTTCTCCACCACGGGCCATCACGCCAGCGGCGAGTCGGCAGATTTGCGCGCAGTCGACGGTGAGGCTAATGCACCGCGCCATACCTTGGACATTGTTCTCGCTCAAGCACGCACCTGCACACATATCGCAGGCGTCTGCGCAGTCATTACAGGCTTCAACGCACGAGGAATACTGTTGGTTCTGCATGGTAGTTCTCCTTTGAGATTGATTGATAAACAAAATGCCTCTATCAGGACAAGGCAGCTTGTTGGCATCCCTAGGAGATTCGCCGCTGCTCTAGATCTGACTTTTGGGTGGGACGGCGCTAGTAGCACCGCCCATCATCTATTTCAACCGATCTTCCGCTTGCGTAAAAGTCGTTAGCAGACAACCAAGGCACATGCGCTATGCGTGTGCTGCCTTGGCAGCTACGCGGCGAATTTCTCGGCGGCGCATCATGAGGTAAACGACTGGCACCACGAACATTGACAGCAGCGGGGCAGTGATCATTCCACCGACCATTGGAGCGGCAATACGTTGCATGATTTCCGAACCGGTGCCGCCGGCGACCATGATCGGTATGAGGCCGGCGATGATCACTGCGACGGTCATGGCCTTCGGGCGTACCCGCAACACCGCTCCTTCGCGAATGGCATCAACCAGGTCTGCTTCTGAAGATTTGCCCGCGGCAATACGGTCTTCCCATGCATGCTTCAAGTAGAGCAGCATGATGACGCCGAACTCGGCCGCAACGCCCGCCAAGGCAATGAAGCCGACCGCACTGGCAACGGAGAGATGATGCCCCAGCGCCCATAGCAGCCAGATGCCGCCGGCAAGGGCGAATGGCAACGTCGCCATGATCAATACCGCCTCGTCAAAACGCTTAAAGGTCAGGTATAGCAAGACGAAGATGATCAATAGCGTGGCCGGAACCACCACTTTAAGTTTTGCACTGGCGCGCTCCATGTATTCAAACTGCCCGGACCAAGACACCGAATAGCCAGCGGGTAGCTTGACCTTGGCGCCTACCGCCTTCTGCATATCCCGGACAACCGAGTTCATGTCCCGGCCGCGGATGTCGACATAAATCCAACCAGATAAACGCGCGTTCTCGCTTCTGAGCATTGGCGGCCCGTCGGTAATTCGAATCGTCGAGACGTCGCCCAAGCGAATCTGCGCGCCCTGCGGCGTAAGCACAGGGAGCTGACGCAATTTTTCGACCGAATCGCGATACTCGCGCGGATAGCGCAAGTTAATAGGGAAGCGCTGCAAGCCTTCGACCGTCTCGCCAATGTTGTCGCCGCCAATTGCAGAGGACACGATACTCTGAACATCAGCGATGTTCAGCCCATAGCGTCCAGCTGCATCCCGGTCGATGTTCACGTCAATGTAGCGACCACCGCTAAGGCGCTCGGCGAGAGCGGAAGACACGCCAGGGACCCCTTTGACGATCGTTTCGATTTCTCCTGCGATTCGGTCAATGACTTGCAGGTCCGTTCCCGCAACTTTGACACCGACTGGGCTCTTGATCCCTGTCGCCAGCATGTCGATACGGTTTCGGATCGGCGGTACCCAAATGTTGGACAAACCCGGGACCTTGACCACGCGGTCGAGCTCCTCGATCAGCTTGTCGGGCGTCATGCCCGGTCGCCACTGATCACGTGGTTTGAACTGGATGGTCGTTTCGAACATTTCCAGTGGAGCTGGATCGGTCGCCGTTTCCGCACGTCCGGCCTTGCCGAAGACGCTTTGCACTTCGGGAACGGTTTTGATCAAGCGATCGGTCTGCTGCAGCAGCTGCGAAACCTTGCCGGCAGACAGGCCCGGCAGCGCCGACGGCATGTACAAAAGGTCGCCTTCATCCAACGGGGGCATGAACTCACCTCCGAGGCGGGTCATCGGCAGAACGGTAATGGCGACCACCACCGCAGCAGCCACCAACGTAGCCTTTGGAGACTTGAGCACAGCCTCGAGAAGCGGGCGGTATAGCGCAATTAACAGCCGGTTAAGCGGGTTCTTATGTTCGTCTGGAATACGGCCACGGATCAGGTAGCCCATCAAGACAGGAATCAAGGTTACTGCCAGCCCCGCGGCCGCGGCCATTGCATACGTCTTCGTGAATGCCAGGGGAGAAAACAGCCTGCCTTCCTGCGCTTCCAGCGTAAATACGGGAATGAAAGACAGAACAATGATCAAGAGTGAGAAGAACAGGGCCGGGCCGACCTCGGCGGCGGCGTCGCCAATGACTCTCCATCGCTCTTCTCCCTGCAAAGTCTTGCCTGGATGACGGTGGTTCCACGCTTCTAGGTGCTTGTGCGCATTCTCGATCATCACCACTGCCGCGTCGACCATCGCGCCGACCGCGATTGCAATTCCGCCTAGTGACATGATGTTGGCATTGACGCCCTGGTAGTGCATCACGATGAAGGAGATCAGGATGCCGATCGGCAGAGTGACGATAGCAACCAGCGCCGAGCGCAAATGGAAGAGGAAGATCGCGCAGACGACAGCCACGACAATAAATTCCTCAATCAGCTTTTCCTGCAGATTCGCGACAGCGCGGGTGATCAAGGCGGAGCGATCATAGGTGGGGATGATCTCGACACCGGCGGGCAAGCTCGCTTTCAGCGATTCGAGCTTCGTCTTGACGGCTTCGATCGTCTCGAGCGCGTTCTTCCCTGAGCGCATGACGATCACGCCGCCAGCTACCTCGCCTTCACCATTAAGCTCGGCAATACCCCGCCGCATCTCGGGCCCTAGCTGGATATGGGCGACATCACCCAACCGAACCGGAATGCCGCCGGCGGCGACCATGAGCGGATTCTTGCGAAAATCCTCGAGAGACTGGAGGTAACCGGTGGCCCGCACCATGTATTCGGCTTCACCGAGCTCGAGGACGGATCCACCAGCTTCCTGGTTCGCTTTCTGTACCGCTTCGATTGCCATCCCGTGCGCCACGTTGTACGCACGCATTTTTTCTGGATCGAGCACGATCTGATACTGACGCACCATACCGCCAAGGCTTGCAACTTCTGAGACGTTTGCAACAGTCTTCAGCTCGTACTTGAGGAACCAGTCTTGCAAGGCACGTAGCTGGGACAAATCGAGCTTGCCGGTGCGATCGACGAGCGCATATTCATAAACCCAGCCGACGCCGCTCGCGTCGGGTCCGAGCGACGGTTTCGCCTGTGGCGGCAGGCGGGATTGGACCTGACTGAGATACTCGAGCACGCGGGAGCGCGCCCAGTACGGATCGGTCCCGTCTTCGAACAGGATGTAGACGAACGAGTCCCCGAAGAAGGAGTACCCGCGAACGGTGTTGGCTCCAGGAACCGACAACATCGTGGTTGTCAGCGGATAGGTAACCTGGTTCTCCACGATCTGCGGAGCCTGGCCCGGGTAGGGGGTGCGAATGATCACCTGTACATCAGACAGGTCTGGTAGTGCGTCGAGCGGGGTTTTCTGAACCGACCATATGCCCCACCCAGTGATGGCCAAAGTCGCCAGCAGAACCAGAAAACGATTGGCGATGGACCAGCGAATCAGCTTGGCAATCATTTCTTCGAGCCCTTCATTGTGCCCATGTTCGATTGGCCGATCTTCGAGATGTCGACGATTTCGTAAGCACCATCCTTGGTTTGCTTGAACCTGAAGCTCACGCTGTCACCAACGGCGACAGGGTAGGGTGCAGCACCTGCTGGCACCTTGAAGCCCATCGTCATCGCTGGCCATTGCACGCTAGGGACCGGGCCGTGCGAAATAGTGATCTCTTCCTTCTGGATGCTTTCGATCTTTCCTTCGCCACGATGGGTTGCATCGGCCGGTTTCGCCTCGGGAGACGCCCCGGCGTCACCCAAACGCGTTTCCGTCGCCCTCAGGCTAGATTCCGAATCGATAAGAAACTGGCCAGACACAACAACTTGTTGTCCTGCTTCCAGTCCCTTGACAATTTCAGTGCGGCCATTCGTTTCAACCCCAGTTTCGACCTCGACTGGCTTAAATTTTCCATCGCCCAGAGACACCATCACGACACTGCGTTTGCCAGTTCGGATAAGGGACTCAGACGGCACCGTCAAGGCGGCAGTACGCGCCGCAGGTGTGAAGTTCACGGTAGCGAACATGCCTGGTACCAGCTTATTGCCGGGGTTTGCCAATTCCACTCGTGCGTTTAAAGTGCGTGTTGTTGGGTCAACCTCAGGGAGGATAGCGCTGACTTTCCCTTTTAGTACTAGCCCCGGTAAAGCGGTTGTCCTAGCCTCGACCAGCGCGCCCGGCCGGACATGTGAGGCGAGCGATTCAGGAACGTTTGCGTTGACCCATACGGTGGCCAATCCGTTGAGTTTGAACAGAGGAGCGCCTGAGCTGACAGTCATGCCCTCGCGTGCAGTCAGCTCGGAGACCACTCCGCTGATCGGCGCGCTAATGGTAATGCGCGGTTGCACCCGTCCACTGTCGGTCACGCGTCCGATCTGATCCTCGGTCATTCCAGCCAAGCGCATCCTCTGACGGGAAGCATCGACCAGTCCGCCGGGAGCGCTCGGCCCCATTTTTCGCGCGGCCAGGTACTCCTCTTGAGCCGCAACCCAATCCGGAACGTACAGCGCTGCCAGAGCCTGCCCTTTCTTGACGGGATCAAGGGGCGCCCGCACGAACAATCTCTCGACATAGCCTTCGGCGCGCGCTTGAACGAGCTCTGCGTTACGCTCGTTGTAGGCCACGCTGCCAACCGCCTCGACGGTCGGGGCAAGAGTCTCGGATGTCACTTCCGCCACCCGGATCCCCAGGTTCTGCTGAACACGCGGGCTGATCGATACAGATCCGTCGTCGCTAACTTCGTCCGCATATACCGGGACGAGTTCCATATCCATGAAGGGCGATTTGCCTGGCTTATCAAACTTTTGCCCTGGAACCATTGGATCGTGCCAGTAGAGCACCTTCCGTCCCGTGGCGGGATCGGTATTCTGGTCGACTTGTGTCTTTGGGCCAGAAGCGGCGCTGCCCATGGGCGCGCTCATTTTCATCCCATTTTGCATGCCCAGGTGATACAGGCCATAGCCGCCTGCTCCCACAACAGCCACAAGCAGCGCGGCTATAACGATCGGTTTGAGTTTCATATTGAGTCCTGATCAGTTCGAAACGGAAGGGGTATGTAAGCGAGATGTATTCGGAACAAGAAAATTGATTTGCGCCCACAGTCGGGCGATTTCCGTTTCCAGTTCCACCGCTTGAAGTTGCATTTGCGTCTCTTCACGCTTTGCCGCTAGCACTTCCGCTTGGGATGCCTTACCGCCACGGTAAGAAGCCATCTGCGCGTCGACGCGCGAGCGCGCCAATGGGATGAGCTCACGCACATAGCGTGCATGGCGATCCTGATTAGTCTTCCATTCATTGATCATGGCCTCGAGCTCTGCTACGTGGGCCCGGAGCATTTCGTCACGAACTGCTCTTGCTTCCTCAACCTGTGCCAGCCTTGCCGACAGTTCACGGTCTTGGCGATTCTTTCGGTTCCATTGCAGGGGGATCGAAACGCCTAACGAAACCATGTTCGAATAGCCTGAGCCGCGCTGCTGGAAGGCTAACTCAACGCTCCAGTCGGCTTTTCGATCAGCCCGGGCCAGATTCGCTTCGGCTGTGGCGATCTCTTGTTGCTTGGTTGCCACGGCAAGCTCGGGATGATGGTTTAGCTCCCGTTCAATGTTGGCAAGATCAAGCCGAACCTCGTGAATGTTAGGCTCGCCGGCGATCGGTAACTGAGCGGCCTCACCGACCCAACGCGCCAGTGCGATGCGCGCGTCGCGCAAGCGACGCTCGATTTCGCTTTTCTGATTCTCGAGTTGAGACAAATTGCTTTGCGCACTGAGAATCTCAGCCTGCGTACTGGTGCCGGACCTGTACGCTGCCTCGATGGCCTTTAGCTCCTGTTTTGCCTGCTCGAGCTGTTCCAACACTAGCGCGGCCATACGTTGCGCGTAGTAAAGGCTAAGCCAGGCGACAGCGGTATCGCGTTCAATTGTCGCCGCCAAAGCCGCCTTCTCTGCAAGCGACTTCTCGGCCTCACGCTCGAAGCGCTGCGATCGCAGTCTGCGTTTTTCTGCGCGTGGGAGGTCTTGCATTACGCCTATTCGACGCATGGTCATCGATTCACGGCCCAAGCTGAAGCGCTCCACACCTTCCACTGGAAGGTTGTCGATCCCAACTTTCAATACCGGGTCGGGAAGCTCGCCCGCTGCGGTTGCCATATCGCGCGCAGCGGCAGCAGCATAGTCCTTCGAGGTCAGAAGTCGTGACCGGTCAATCGCAACCTTCTGCGCCCCTTTCAGTGTCAATGCGGTATCGGCAGCCTCGGCCGGCAGGCTCGTGCTGGCGATGAGCAAGCCAAGAATTATCGGTCCTGTCACAATTTGAGCTAAGTTCATGTTTGTTTGTCCATTACGTTAGGGTTGCAAGTCGGCCAGATCGCTGACGGTCGGCCACGAGCCAGGCACGGTTCCTAACGATGCCTGATCTTAGTTTGCATAACCTATCAAAAACGTTACCGCTTCATTACGATTTCGTAATGTAGTTCAACCATGGGCTTCAGCGTTGTTTCAGCCTTCTGACATCAAGCGGCGCAACTTCCCGAATCGGTCGGGGCAAGCGGAGCAAGATCAGTATCGATTCTGCCTCTACAGTCGCAACCGCCATGGTTGCTACGCATTTCAGGGCGTAAGAAGCCAAAATATGCTTGGCTGGCAAGTTGTTTGCCAGACGTGAAAACTCAATCGTGTGGTTCGAACCTGCATGTGAGAAATCACACGAATCACAACGGCTTTAGTCCGAATGAATGTCTACGACACAGTCACAATGAACTTTCTACTTTGTCATACCATCGGCGACGCCGATGAGCTCCGGCGGAGCAGGTCATTACACATCTGTAACGAGATCGTCATCACGGCGTCAGACGGCGACCGATAAGCTAAGCACCTCAGTCAATGTTGCTACCGCTAAGGAGGAATTACCATGAAGTTTGCCGCAATCCTGTTCGCTCTCTCTGTCAGTATCAGCGCTGGTGCAGCCGCATCTGACAACTCCCGGCCGATTACCTACGGCCATCCCGCCAAGGAAGGTACCGCATCCCGGGTGATTAAAATTTCGCCAAATACAAGGGCGATCAATGTTCACGATGGTGAAACTGTCCGCTTAGATGTTAATGGGAATGTTTTTGAGTGGACCTTTAATATTCCCACCCGTGAGGGCGTAATCAACTTGTCCGACATCGCCCCGACTGAAACCGCTGCTAGCGGTGTCCGGGTGTACGTCGCGCCGAATCCGCTGTACTTCGGTTGAGTGGCGTTCGTGGATGTACGGTTAACGTGACCACTCATTCGCCCTGTCGTGCCCATTTCATTGCCGGACGCCAGCAAATAGTGCTGACCGCGTGGTTACCTTCGACAGGACCACGCGGGTCCGGCGCGAAATGGCCGGCAGAGCTTTTAGGATTACTTTTGATTCGTAAGTCGCCATCGGTGACCCGATGCCGCTGATCATCGGCTCAGGGCTCGGCTGAGCTGCATGCGCTTTCGATGGCTGCCTCATTAACTGGGATTCGGTGCCAGGCCGTAGTATCGATTCGAATCGGATGAGCAGCTGTGCGGAAACGTGTGCTGGAAGGCTATTCAGGCGCCGGGGAACTCTCTCGAACTGCCGCTGTTGGTAACGGGAAGCTCAAAGTGAAGGTAATCATCCCGTTGGCGTGACTACCAGCTGCGGCGTACCCACCATGGAGCGTCATAATCGCCTGGACAATTGATAAGCCGAGGCCTGTTCCGCCGGCTTCGCGCGAGCGGGCCGAGTCGGCCCGATAAAATCTGTCAAAAAGCCGGCCAAGATGCTCTGCGGAGACAGGGGCCCCGGTATTGGTAACTGCGAGTTCAACCCTCTCGTCGGCCGTTCTTATTCGGATCGCAACGGTGCTATTGGGATTGCCGTACCGGACAGCGTTTGACAGCAGATTAGTAATCGCACGGTCGACCAACCCGACGTCCGCAAGCACTTTTCCTTCTCCTTCCACGACAAAATCGATATCGCGCTCGTGCGCCACGAGCTCTATATATTCCACGACCTTGCGGGCCTCATCGGCCAAGTCAACAATCGTTATGCCCAGGTGCGAAGTTGAGTTGTCGGTCTGCGCTAAGAACAGCATGTCTGCGACAATCCTGGTCAGCCGCTCCAACTCTTCGATATTCTGTTCCAGCAACTCGACAAGCTGCTCGTGTGTCCGAGGCTGCGACAACACAACCTGGGTGCGGCCGAGCAGGATCCCTAATGGCGTGCGCATCTCATGTGCCAAATCGGCTGAGAATTGGGACAGACGGCGGACACCGTCCTCTACACGGTCCAGCATGCCATTGAATGCGAGACAGAGGGGCTCCAGTTCGCGGGGCATCCCGTCGGGATTGATGTGATCTGGAATATTCCTCGCGGACATTGAAATCGCTGCATCGCGAAATCGGTTGAGCGGCCTTAATCCAACGTTGACAATAGCCCACGCTCCGAGCGACATAAGTGCGAGCGCAAAAGGGGCTGCACCAGCTGCCACCATTACAAAGTTCAAGAGTAGTTCTTCGTCAGCAGTACGATCAACCGTCAGGATCAGGACGTATTGCTCTCCGTTGGTCACTGTGCCTGACGTAACCACTGAGAGCATCGGATCGCCTGAAGGGGCTGACCGCCAATCCAAAAAAGCATCCACGCCCCAGGTATCATCCCGTAGACGAGCAAGCGATTGCAGGCCAACAGGACTAAATGCTATCAAAGCAGAAAAGTTATTGGGCCGCGCCACTGCCGCGTGCAGACCGTCATGCCTCGACACCAGATCGGCAAGGCGATGCGCGACCGATCCAAGTGTGTCCAGGCTTCCATTGTTACCCAGTATGGTACGAGCTTCCGCCAACGCGACTTTAAGCACCTGGCGCCTCTGCTCACCCATCTTCGAAGAAATGGTGGCGTAAGAAAACACCACCACGCCCACTGCCTGGATCAGGCCAAGTAAGCCGACGAGCATTGCTAGCTTCGATGTCAGACTGCGTGCGATCATGGGCGTGGATCGAACACATACCCTACGCCGCGCACGGTATGTATAAGCTTGACCGTAAATGGTTCATCAACTTTCGCGCGAAGCCGCCTGACGGCGACATCGATAATATTTGTGTCAGAATCGAAGTTGATATCCCAAACGAGGGAAGCAATCTGCGTTCGTGACAAAACCTCACCGCGACGCCGCATGAACATGACGAGCAAAGCGAGCTCCTTCGCAGAAAGGTCGATGGTTTTGCCGCCTCGAACTGCTCGATGTTTAACAGGATCTACTTCCAGATCAGCTACTCGTAGAATGTGGTCCAATGGAACGACGTTGCCACGCTTCAGCAAAGCGCGCACACGGGCGAGCAATTCCGGAAACTGGAAGGGTTTGACCAAGTAATCGTCGGCGCCCAGATCAAAACCCTTGACTTTGTCGTCAGTGTTTCCGCGCGCGGTCAACATCAACACAGGCGTTTGCTTAACCGTTCGTAATGCGGACAACAACGCGAACCCATCGACACCGGGAAGCATGACATCAAGCAAAATCAAGTCGTGCTCCCCCTCAACACCGTGATGCAGTCCGTCTATCCCATTGAGCGCAGTTTCGACTATATAGCCTTGCTCAGTTAACCCTTGAGAGATGTACTGAGCCGCCCGAGGCTCGTCTTCCACAATAAGAATCTTCATATGTATTTCAATTTTCCATGTGTTGGCCGGTCATTTTATTGAGGACTGTAGAGAAAGCTACAGGTTCCGAGGACTGCACTCAAACAAACTACCAACACGAAAATGACAATTTGTCTTCCTGAATCGGCTTGTGCAACCGTCTCGAAGTCACGACATTGTTGCACAACGGATGGCTGAGCGTGTGGATGGGCACCGGCAGCGGGATAAGATCACTGCGCTGACTAGCTTCGATGCTGGTTGCGGCTCCCTAAACCAACGTCGAGCTCGCACTTGCGGAAAGGAATTCATGTTGCTGCTGCCAGATCGACAAGGTTGAACAGGCCGCGTCGTCAGAGCCCTCCTTATACATTACATCATCGTAATGTGCAGGTAATCCTCCAGTCAGTTACGTTCCGCTATGATCTATCCATGCAGTCGATTTGCACTGCAATGCAAATCAGAACATGTGTCTTCGCTCAACTACTTGGAACGGTTTGAATATGAAAAAGATGCTAATTTCGCTCGTGGGCGCTGCCCTAATCGGAGCAGGCAACCCGGCTTTCGCAGGCCCTGACTGGCAAATAATTGAGCATGGTAGAAAAGTTGCAGCCGAACGCTGGCGCCAAGCCCAAGCTCAAGAAAACAAGCACCAACAACAGTCCAATCAAGCCGCTGTAGCAAAGCAAACAACAAAACCTTGCCACGAAACGAATATAAGGTCTGATTGAACAGCACTTCGCTTCAATGAAGACTTATCTTGAAGCACCTGTCAAGAAATTAATTTATATCTAAAAGGATACTATTATGAAACGCATTGCCCAACTTGCTGTCATCGCCGCCTTCTCTGCTTCTGCTGCTGCTTTCGCTCAGAATAGCGGCGGCATGATGAACATGGACCATAAGAAGTGCATGGAAATGAAAGATATGAGTGGTATGGACAAGCAAAAATGCAAAGAAATGATGAAGAACATGATGTCGGACGACAAGGCCAAAGGCGCGGCCGATACAACCGTCCACACCGCTTCGGCGGTCGTGAAAGCGGTTGACCCGGCAAATGGGAAAGTCACTTTGGCCCATGGTCCTGTTAAAAGTCTGCAGTGGCCCGCGATGACAATGGCGTTCGCGGTCAAGGACAAGGCGCTTTTTGACAAGCTGACGGTAGACAAAAAAGTTGACGTCGAGTTCACGCAACAGGGGACAGTCTATACTGTTTCTGCAGTTAAGTAATCCCGGCACAGCCCGGGCTGGAGAGGCGCAATCCCTGCGGAAAGCGTCCTGCTGCATCCAGCCCGGGTATGGGGCAGCATCACGAAAGCTTACAAGATCGATGCTCCGCCCGGCAAAAAACTCTTGCTTGCGATGTCGGAAACCGAGAGTGCTTTGTTGAGCAATCATGAACAGTCCACCCGGAGCCTACTGGCGTAAGTAAGTGCCCTATCTCTCGCAACAATAACCAGGCATTCTAAGGGGAGTTCACTATCAATTTCCCTCGCATCATATTCATTCCGCACGTGAACGTGAACTCGCCAGACTTGTCCGGATTGAGCTCAACCGCTGTTGACTTAAATGCCGGCAGATTTTTCGCGATGCCGAAATCACCAAAGATGACTTGCTCGCTGCAAGAAGCAGTTTCGTCCCGATAAAATTCAAGGCGTACCGGCTTTCCCTGCCTGACGACGATAACATCGGGCGAGTACCCCCCTTTCACGGTCACTTTGATCTCCTGTACACCACTCTCCGTAGTCGAGGCCGCGACAGCCTTACGCTCTCCAAAGAAGTACCACAACACGAAAGCAATCAAAAGCAGTTCACTAACCACGACGGTTATCTCGGCGCTATCCATATTTCCTCCTATATTTCAGGTTTAAAGCGCCGCAGGCGCAAGCTATTGGCAACAACTGAAACACTTGACAGCGACATTGCAGCGCTGGAAATAATCGGCGACAAAAGCCAGCCGGTAAACGGGTACAGGACACCTGCAGCAACCGGAATCCCCAACACGTTATAGATGAATGCCCAGAACAGGTTTTGTTTGATGGTACGCATCGTTGAACGTGACAGCGCGATACCATTGACAACGCCTCGCAAGTCGCCCTTGAGCAGCGTGATATCGGACGCTTCGATGGCGACATCAGTGCCAGTACCGATTGCGATGCCAATATCAGCCTGCGCGAGAGCAGGGGCGTCGTTGATCCCGTCACCCACCATCGCCACGACTTTCTTTTCTTGTTGCAGCCGTTTGACGACATCCACTTTTCCCTCACCGGCCATGTTCCCGCCCGGATCGAGCGCCCCCCACGCACTGCCGCGTCAATCGCGGCGTAATCCTTCACGGCTAGCGCCGGCGATGCGTTCCTGATTACCGGGAGACCCGCCCGTGTCCGCGCTCGCGCCTGCACGAAGGAGTCATCCTGACCGGGCACGCGTTCAAACAAATCAGATCAAATAACCGAGTCGTGTCCCGGTGGCTATCCGCCGCGGGGCAGGCGTATCCGCGTCCCTGGTCACCGGCATGGGAACGTTTGGGGCCGAATCGCGCAGATTCCTGCGCCAGAAGTCGCATTTCGAATCGGAGAACCATATGAAACGTTCAGAAGTTACTGACGTCTGCACAAGCAGCTGGCGGCGCCGTTTCCTGCAAGGGCTGGGGGCAGCGATAGGCCTCGCGGGTTTCAGCCCAAGCGCGCTGTTTGCCGCGCAGGACAGGCGC
Source organism: Massilia timonae (assembly GCF_001866515.1). Taxonomy (NCBI): domain Bacteria; kingdom Pseudomonadati; phylum Pseudomonadota; class Betaproteobacteria; order Burkholderiales; family Oxalobacteraceae; genus Massilia; species Massilia timonae. Next base: position 4,806,183 of record NZ_JRYB01000001.1, on the reverse strand, counting down.
AATCTACGCGGCACCAGTTTCGATCTCGAGATCGGGCCGGTTCCTGTCAATTTCACTGGAGCAGATCGTATCGCCACCGCGGTCAACGGCCAGGTGCCGGCGCCCACGCTCTACTGGAACGAAGGCGATACCATCACGATCCGGGTTACCAACCGTCTGCCGACGGTCAGTTCGATCCATTGGCACGGCATCCTCCTCCCGGCCGACATGGATGGCGTGCCGGGGCTGAGCTTTGCCGGGATCCAGCCCGGACAGACCTTCACCTACCGGTTCGAGGTCAAGCAGAGCGGTACGTACTGGTACCACAGTCATTCCGCGTTCCAGGAACAGCTCGGCTTGTACGGCCCGATCGTCGTCCTGCCAAAAGCCGGGGAGCGCGTCCAGGCCGATCGCGATTATGTCGTCATGTTGTCGGACTGGACGGACGAGAAGCCGGAGCGGGTGCTGGCCAACCTGAAGAAGATGAGCGACTTCTTCAACAACAAGCAACCCACCTTCGGCGAGTTCGTCAGCGACGTGCGGAGCATGGGATTCGCCGCCGCCGTGGAAAAGCGCAAGATGTGGAACCAGATGCGCATGATGCCGACCGACTTCAGCGATGTGACGGCCAGCCGGAATATCAGCGGGGCACTGCGTTACCTCATCAACGGCGCCACCGCGGAGATGAACTGGACCGGCCTGTTCCGCCCCGGTGAACGAGTCCGCCTGCGCTTCATCAACGGCGCCGCGACGACCATCTTCGACGTGCGCATCCCGGGTTTGAAAATGACCGTCGTCTCCGCGGACGGACAGGACGTGGAACCCGTCACTGTCGACGAGTTCCGGATTTCGGTCGCCGAAACCTATGACGTCATCGTCCAACCGCGAGAGGACCAGGCGTACACGATCTTCGCGCAGTCGATCGGACGCTCCGGTTTCGTCCGGGCCACGCTCGCACCGCGGCCGGGAATGCTGGCTCCCGTACCGAACATGGACGAGGCCCAATGGCTCAGCATGACTGACATGATGGGAGCAATGGCCATGTCAGGCATGCATGGCTCCGCCACGGGCGGCCATGCGATGGGTGGACATGCACAGCAGGCGGGCGCATCGCCACCGGCAGCGACGGCAGGTGCCGCGCATCAGGGGCACGACATGCCGATGGCAACGCAAACCGACCCGCATGCCGCGCATGCCCAGATGCCTACGGCCGCCGCGCCGACCGCGGGCCATCCGCCGAAGGTGACGCATGCGCGCACCGAATACGGGCCGGGCGTCGACATGCACGTCGATATGCCGCGCACCAACCTCGACGACCCCGGCGTCAACCTGCGCGACAACGGCCGACGTGTCCTGACGTATGCCGACCTGCGCACGATCGGCGGGCCGGTCGATCCACGGGAACCGAGCCGGGAGATCGAGCTTCACCTCACCGGCAACATGGAACGCTTCATGTGGTCGTTCGATGGCCAGAAGTTCTCCGAATCCTTGCCGATCCGCTTCCGCTTCGGGGAGCGTCTGCGCATCGTGCTCGTGAATGACACGATGATGAATCATCCGATCCACTTGCACGGCATGTGGAGCGAACTGGAATCGCCCGACGGGAAATTCCAGGTCCGCAAGCACACGATCAATGTACAGCCGGCCCAAAGGATCACCTACCGGGTCACGGCCGATGCGCCAGGCCATTGGGCTTACCACTGCCATCTGCTGTACCACATGGAAGCCGGGATGTTCAGGGAGGTGGTCGTATCATGAAAAATCCATCGATTAAACCTGCGCCTCGCGCGCTCGTGCTGGCGTGCCTGCTTGCAGCGAACGCCGCAGCGCAGACGACAGCTCCAACCCAGCCGCCGCAGTCGACCGGCAGCCACGACATGTCGACCATGGACCACTCCAAAATGGGACACGGTACGCCCGCGCCGGCCGGCAAGAAGACGTCGCAACAGGCACCGACCGACCCGGCCCCGTCGAATGCACCGGCAGCTGGGCATGCTGGCCATGCCGGGCATGGCAACACGGCAGAGCCGCCCAAGGAGGCCCCGCCGGCGCCGGCGGCGCAACACCAGGGTCACGCAACCGGCCATTCGAGCCACGCGGCACAACCAGCCGCTCCCACGAAGCCACCGGCCCAGCCGACATCCACGGCCGCGCCCGGCATGGATCACGCAGCCATGGGACACGGTGCAGTCCCCGCAGCAGGAAGCGCTGGCCAGGAACACGCGTCCGGGACGGGTGGCGGTATGGCGGGCCATGCCATGCAAATGGGGCCCATGCAGGGAGGCAACCCTCCGCCCGACGCCCGCGATCCGAACGCCTATAACGAGGGAACCCGACACGCGAACTTCGGCAACCACGAAATGAACGACAACGCTCCGTTCGGGAAGGTACTGGTCGACAAGCTGGAAGCGGCGAGGGGCGATGGCGAACACGGTCAGAACCTCGAGGCCGAGGCCTGGTACGGCAATGACTACAACAAGGCCTGGGTCAAGGTCGAGGGAGAGCGCCGGGATGGTTCCCTCGAATCGTCCCGCACCGAGCTACTGTGGGACCGGGCATTTGCGCCATTCTGGAGTACCCAGCTGGGCGTGCGGCACGACGGCGGCGAAGGTGGAGGAAAGAACTGGCTGGCCGTGGGCGTCCAAGGCCTGGCGCCGTACTGGTTCGAGACCGAGGCCACCGCGTACTGGCGCTCGGGGAGCGGATTCGCGGCACGCCTCAACGTGAAATATGAAATCCTGTTCACGCCGCGACTGATCCTCGAGCCTGAGCTGGGCGCGAACCTGTACAGCCGTGCGGATCCCGAGCGTGGGACGGGCGAGGGTGTCTCCGACCTGAGCGCGGGTTTGCGGCTGCGCTACGAGATCACGCGCAAGTTCGCGCCTTACATCGGCGTCACCTGGAACCGGCAGTTCGGAGAAACCGCCGATTTCACGCGCATGCGGAGTGGCGACCCCAGCGAAGTGCAGGCGGTAGCGGGCGTGCGCCTGTGGTTCTGACTTGACCGGCAAGCGGCATCGTTCCGCAGCGCGCGAGAGTTTTGTCCTGATAGAGACCTAGACCAACTTGTTCAAGGAGAACGCCATGAACCAGCAACACGAAACCTGTATCGAGGCCTGCAATGACTGTGCGGATGCATGTGACATGTGCGCCGCCGCCTGCCTGCAGGAGGACGACGTGAAAATGATGGCCCGCTGCATCGCTCTCGATATCGATTGCGCGCAGCTTTGCCGGGTTGCCGCCGCCACGATGGCACGGGGTGGCGAAGGAGCCAAGATCGTCTGCGAGGCCTGCGCCGCACTGTGCGAGATGTGTGCGGAAGAGTGCAGCAAGCATCAGATGGAGCACTGCCAGGCGTGCGCCGCGGCCTGCCGCAGGTGCGCGGAAGAATGCCGCAGGATGCTTGCGGCATGATCGCGATTTGAGTAGGGAAGGGCGGTTAGGGAGCGGATTCCCCTAGCCGCAGCAAAGGAATTTTGTGGCGGCGCGAATTTGCGCCGGTGTATTCGCTCGTTCTTAAATTTTATACGGAGGATTGTTGTAAAAACGTATCTTTATTGCTTACTTGCAGAAACCGCGTTACATTAAAAGTGCGGCTTAATTGTATATACAAGCCGTGAGTGACTCGCTTCATCCCACCATGTGCCGCGACCTGAAGCCCTAAACGTTGCGGTTTCATAGCTCTTACAAAAATAACCCCGGAGGGTAAATGGTTCACAAATACGTCCCAAGAACGACAGCCGCGCTCGCACTGCTGGTCCTGCAGCAGAGTGCCCAGGCGCAACAGCCCGCCACCAGCGACAACACCCAGGTAAGCGGGATGGAGCGGGTCCAGATCACCGGCAGCCGGATCAACCTGCGGCAGGAACAACTGACCGGCGTCGGTCCCGTGACCGTCATCGACGCCGAAACCATCCAGCGTTCCGGCGCGATTTCGGTCGAGACGCTGCTCCAGCGGCTGCCGTCATCGGCGGGCACGGCCGGGAACCAGACCAGCGCATACTGGACCAGCAATGGCTACGGCACGACGCAGGTCAACCTGCGCGGCCTGGGCATCGACCGCACCCTGGTGCTCCTGAACGGACGCCGTGTCGTGTCCGGCGGTACGGGCGCCAATAGCTCCGTCGACCTGAACATGATTCCAGTGGCGATGATCGAACGGATCGAGGTGCTGAAGGACGGAGCATCGGCCATCTACGGGGCCGATGCCGTCGCGGGTGTCGTCAACATCATCACCAAGAAGGCCTTCGATGGCGTCGAGGCATCGGTCCGGTTCGGCAGGACCGAGCGCGGCGACGGGGACGAGAAATCCGCCGATCTGGTCTGGGGTAGCCGTGGTGAGCGCGGTTCGCTCATGGCGTCGCTGAACTATTCGGAAAGCGGCGAGGTGAACCTCGCGTCGCGCGCGCCGTGCTCGCTGTTCGAGGATGAAGGCGAACTGGTCTGTTCCGGCAGCTCGTCCACCATCGGCGGCCGTGCCCGGCTGGCCGACGGCCGCCGGGTCAACTTCAACCAGGACCCGAACGGGAATCCGCGCGGCTTCGAAACCTACAGCGCAGCCAAGCACGCCTACAACAGCAACCCCTTCCTGAACGCGGTCAACCCGATCAAGCGGATCGGCGTCAGCGCCTTCGGTAACACACGCCTGACCGATAGCGTCGACATGTTCACCGAACTCATGTTCACGAACCGCAAGTCCAGGCAGCTGGCGACGCCAGGCGCGATCGGCGTCTACCGCCCGATCGAGATCGCGGCCAGCCACCCGACCAACCCGACCGGTCAGAACCTGACGCTGGAGCGCCGCCGGGTTGCCGAGGTGGGACCGCGCCACTTTTTCCAGGAGACGAATACCTTCCGCATCGTCGCCGGCCTGAAAGGCGCGCTGGGAGAGAAGTGGGACTGGTCGGCATCCCTCAACTGGGGGCGTAACACGGGCGTGGACGGGATGACCAACATCATCAACCTCGACCGGGTGGATGCGACCCTGAACGCCGCGACCTGCGGCAAGAGCCCGACCGCCGCCCCCTGCGGCAATTACCTCGGCTACGGCAACCTGAGCCCGGCGGTGCTGGAGTACATCCACTTCACGACCCGCGACCACGGCGGCAACGACCAGAAGAGCTTCAACGCCAGCGTCAGCGGCGAGCTGTTCTCGCTGCCGGCGGGACCGGTAGGATTCGCCTCCGGTTTCGAATACCGCCGCGAGAAGGGGTGGCGCGACCCGGACAGCCTGATCGTGTCTGGCGCGGCAAATACTCCTGCCATGGACCCGATCGCCGGCGAGTACAGCGCGCGCGAAATATTCGCCGAGCTTTCCGTCCCCTTGCTGGCCAAGCTGCCGCTGGTGCAGTCCTTGACCATGAATGCCGCCGCCCGCTACTCCGACTACAGCTTGTTCGGCTCGCAGGGAACCTACAAGCTCGGCCTGGACTGGCAGGTGATCCCTTCGCTCAAGATGCGCGCAAACCGGTCGACGGCCTTCCGTGTCCCGAACGTTCCGGAGCTGTTCGGCGGGGTCTCCGAGGGCAACCTGACGACGACCGACCCGTGCAACAACTGGAATACCCTCGACCCGAACTCGGCGGTCTACAAGAACTGCCAGGCGTCCGGCGTCCCGGTCGGCTACAGGCAATTCGGTCCATCGATCCTGACGACCGGCGGCGGCAACCAGAAGCTCGAGCCGGAAGAGGCGGACACCTTCACGGTCGGATTAGTCTGGACCCCGTCCAGGGCGCTAACCCTGACCCTCGACTACTTCAACATCGAGATCGACAACGCCATCGAAACGGTACCGGGCTCGACCAAGCTGTCGGTCTGCTATAACTCGCCAGGGCTGTCGCACATCTTCTGCCGGCCGTCGAGCTTCACCCGCGATCCGCGCACCGGCGAAATCAACTTCCTGTCGTCGCAGCCGGAGAACGCCGCGCAGCAGAAGGTCGCCGGCCTGGATTTCGGCGCCATGTATGACTTCAGCCTGTTCGGATGGGCCTCGTCGCTCACGGCCGACGTCTCCCGCCTCAACCGCTTCGACGTGACGCCATTCCCTGGCGGCGAGGTCATCGAGTACGCCGGCAAGATCACGGGCGGACGCGGAAGCTATGCCAAGTGGCGGTCGACGGCGTCCCTGACCTCGTCCAGCGGACCGTGGTCGGGTTCCTATACGGTCCAGTACATCGGCAAGGCCGAGGACATCAATGCCGCACCGGAAGACATCGGTTCACGTGCACCGAGCATCGCCTACCACAACGCCAGCGTGAAGTATGCGTTCAACAAGGCGATGGCGGTCTCGTTTGGGGTCGACAACCTGTTCGACAAGCGTGCCCCGTATATCCAGAGCTGGACGGACGGGAACACCGATACGATGACCTACGACCTGCTGGGGCGTCGCTGGCACGTTCGCCTGGGCTACAAGTTCTAGCCATTCAATGATGCCGGGCGGCCCGCGAGCGTGTATGCTTCGCTCCGGCTCGCCCGGCTGACCGGGTAACCTATTCATTACAACAATAACTATGCAATTAGCTTTCTGGGTGCGACGCGCCCACAAATGGATCGGGCTCGTCATCGGGGTGCAGGCGCTGCTCTGGATGATCAGCGGTCTCTACATGGTCGTGGTCCCGCTCGAAGTCGTCCACGGCGACCACCTGGCCCACGTCCCGACCGAAAGGCTTAACCCGTCCGCCGCCCGTATCAGCCAGGCTAGCCTGCACGAAGCCTACCCGGGCATTACGGCCGTCCGCATGAAAAACCTGCTCGGCAAGGAAGTCTATGAAGTCAAGCAGGGCAAGCAAACGAGCCTGGTGGACGCCGTCAGCGGCGAGAAGATCAGCCCGCTCGATCGCGACCAGATCATCGCCCTGGCCGATGCGGCCTACGTGGGCGAGGGCAGTATCAAGGGCGTCGAATGGGTGACCAAGGCGCCCCAGGAGGTCGGAGCGCGCCCGGTGCCGCTGTGGGCCGTCCACTACGACGAGCCCGGACAGACGACGCTTTACTTTTCCCCGTATACCGGCGACCTGGTGGCCCGGCGTCATGAACTCTGGCGATGGTTCGATTTCCTTTGGATGTTCCACATCATGGACTACGAGGAACGCGAGAACGTGAACAACACGCTGCTGCGCACGGCGTCGATTACTGGCCTGCTGTTCGCCATCAGCGGCGCATGGCTGCTCTTCTACAGCTTCAACCGGAGGAAGCAGGCATGAGCCATTGGATGAGACGTTTGCACAAGTGGGTGGGGGTGATCCTGGCGATCCAGTTCCTGCTGTGGATGTCGAGCGGCGTCGTCATGAGCCTGCTCGACGCGAACAAGGTGCAGGGACGTGAGTTCCGCACCAGGCCACCGGCGCCGCCCGCGTGGCCCAAGGATGTGCTCAGCACGGACGCGGTGCTTGCGGCCAGCCGGGAAAACGTCATGGCGATCACTTCCGGCTGGGTGCTCGACCGGCCCGTGTACCGGCTGCAGAACGACAAGCGCAGCTGGATGGTCAGCGCAGCGGACGGCAATGCGGTGGCGGTGGACGCCAGCCTGGCAGGGGAGATCGCGCGTGCGTCCTATTCCGGAAGCGGGAAAGCCGGAGTGCCGCGCCTGCTGAACTTCACACTCGAGGCCCGCAAACACAAGGAGCCCGTCTGGCGCGTCGACTTCGACGACGCCGACGAGACCTCGGTCTATGTCTCCAGCCTGTCGGGAACGGTGCTCGAACACAGGAACAGCACCTGGCGCCTGTTCGACCTGTTCTGGATGCTCCACATCATGGACTACAGCGAAAGGACCAATTTCAACAATCCCTTGCTTGTCTCCAGTGCGATCGGCGGACTGTGGATGGCCTTGAGCGGTGTCTGGCTGCTGTTCGCCAGCGTGCGGCTCGCGGAATTCGTTCCAAGCCGCTGGCGGCGGCGCCGTACCGTCAACCTGGTCGACGCTCATGGCACGATGCATCGCGCGGTCGAGGCGGTTCAGGGCGATACCGTGTTCCAGGCGCTCGCCCGCTCGGGCCTGCAGTTGCCGTCGAACTGCGGCGGCGGCCAAAGCTGCGGTTTGTGTGAAGTACGATGCGTTGGACAGGCGCCTGAACCTACGGGTGCGGATCGCGCACTGCTGTCGCCGCAGAAGCTCGCGGCCGGGTACAGGTTGGCCTGTAACCTTCCTGTAACGCGCAGTCTCGACGTCGACGTCGGGAACACCCTTGCGTCGTCTGCCGAACGCATAGGGGTGGTCACCAGCGTCAAGCCGGTGACGCCGTTCCTGCGGGAGATCACAGTGCGCCCGCAGGACCAAATGGAATGCCGGCCGGGCGCCTATGTCCAGATCCACGTGCCCGCGTACGCACGCGAGGCCAGCCAGCTGGATGTCCCCGAGGAGCACCAGGAGGACTGGCGTGCCGCAGTTGTGCTGTCGACGCTTGCGAATGAGACGCCCGTTCGACGGTCGTATTCGATATCGGTACCGGTGGAATGTGCCGGCTCGCAGTTGACTTTCCTGGTCCGCTTCATGCCTGGGAAACAACCGGGCAGGGGATCAGGCTACATGTACACGCTCAAGGTCGGTGACGAAGTTCGCTTCAGCGGACCATTCGGCGATTTCGCACTGAAGCCCGGGGCGCGTGAGAAAGTGTTCATTGGCGGCGGCGCCGGGATGGCGCCATTGCGCGCCATGATCCATGAGCTCCTGACAAAGGGTGCCACCGAGCCGCTGCACTTCTGGTACGGGGCGCGCAGCCGGCGCGATGCGCCGTATGTGGACGAGATGCAGGCATTCGCAGCGAAACACCCGAACTTCCGCTGGCACCTGGTGCTGTCGGAGGAGGCAGTAAACGGCGCGCCCGCAGGACTGGTACACGAAGCCGCGCTGGAGGGTCTGCTGCGTACGCACCCGAACATCGCCTCGCTCGAGTTCTACGTTTGCGGCCCGCCGGCGATGCTGTCGAGTACCCTGGCAATGTTGCGCAGTCTTGGAGTCGGGGAGGCGAACATCGCCTACGACGATTTCAAGATCTGAAGGACGAAGATCGCTAGGGCTATTCCTTGTGCTCCGTGTCGTCGACCGCCGGAACGCCTCATTTTGCCTTCCTCCACGACCCGCGCACGTGACCTCGGGAGGAATTACGGGATATGCCCCAGGACTAGGCGAGCGGACACTGTACCAGGCCGGCGCCGACATCCTGCTCGTCCGTGTCGCTGGCGAACACGTCCGGTTTGGCTGTGCTCATCAGTTGCGACTGTACCAGGAGCGAAGTGGGCGTTTGCCCACGCGTCTGGATTGCTTCGCACCACAATGCGCATGCGCCCGCGACGTGCGGGCAGGCCATGCTGGTCCCGCTCAGCGCGGCCAATCCTCCGCCAAGTTGGGCTGAGCGAATGTCCACACCTGGCGCCGCAATCGTCGCCATCGAATTCGAGAACGGCGCCACGGAAAACCGGTCCAGTGCCTGGCCAACCGCGGCGACCGAGATCACGTGCGTGGCGGCAGACGGCAACGAAGCCGCGAGACGGTAGCTGGCGTCGAGGTCGCGGCGGCTTTCGTTGCCGGCAGCGGCGACGACGAGTGGGGACGAGCCAAATGCGGCTTGCGCGTTGTAGAGTTCCATAATGGCATCGAACATGCGCAGGTTCGCCCGGTAAGCTTCAAGCGCACTCGAGGTGGCCAGATCGACTGGCCACCCCTCCTGATTCGCTAGACGCGCGACCATGCCGGGGAAATCGAACCCCAGTGACATCGAGACGATATGCGCCCCATTTTGCATTGCCCACATCAGGGCTTGAAACAGCTGGGCGGAGTCCCCCTGACCGGCCGAATCCAGGACTTTTCCAATCAATGCCTGCTGCACACCGCGTGCAACGCCGACCCGCTTGCCGTCCACGTCGCGCCCGAGGATCGTGCCCGCACAATGCGTACCGTGCCCGTTGCCATCACCGTTTCCGTCGCCGGTGAAGTCCACCTGGGTCAGCTCGACGCCTGCGAACGCAGCATGGGTCGCATCGATGCCGGTATCGAGGACTGCGATACGGGCGCCACGACCGGAGAAGGGACTCGTATCTGCAGCGATGGCTTGCAAACCCCAATTCGCATCGGTTCCCGTGGCCGAGGGCGCCAGCGGTACGATCAGTTTTACCGGCATCAATGGGGCAACGGCCGATACGCCAGGGTCGCGCAAGAAGCTGGCGTAGGCTGTCGACGCGATATCCTCGATGCCGAGCTTAACGATACCAACGTCAAGCGCCTCAAGAGGTTCAATGCGGCCTTTGCCAGTTTTCAGAGGACCGCTGTCAACATTTATGCGTAGAACGATGTATTTCATCTGCCTTCTCCCTGACGCACCGCCCGCGCCTTCGCAGCGCGGCTGCGTGTACTTGGTGAATGCTATGGTGTACGCTCGCTCGGCGCATGCCAAAAACATTGACTGGCATCAAGCTTTTTAGCGATGAGTCAGCCAAGCACTTCCTGCGTTGCCCTGCATGAGACCTTAGGAGCTCCCATGCCCACAATTCGGACGTCGACCGCCACGGAGCCGCGCACGAGTGCGTCAACGTACGGTCTTTACCGCGTCAAAGGCTTCTAATGCAGTACGGCTGCGGCAACACTTGGAGTCCTGACGTTGGCCATGCTCGAGACCACTATCGGGGCGCCCTCCTGTTGAGACGTGCAGCAAAACACCCAGCCCACAAGACATCCCTGGAATAGGCGCCTGGCCAGGTTCGAGAATCGGCCGCCACGCGCGGCCAGAAGCCGGCGGATGTGCCGACGTCGCGGGCGTGGCTGATTCCCCGGGTGCTTAGTTGTCAAACAGTGAAAGGAGGCACAAAATGAAACCAGTCGTTAAACAGACCGCTGCCATTACTGTCGCGATAGCAGCAATTCTTCTGTTCGCAGCCTTTGCAATCGCCTGGTCCGGCGCCTTCAATGTTGCAGCTGATGCGCCTCACTCACGTCCAGTGTATGCGGCAATCAATTTTGTGCGTGAACAGTCCGTCCGTGCACGGGCAGCGAACGTCAAGGTGCCCGACCTTGCAAATCGTGCGTCCCTCGTTAAGGGGGCTGGCAACTACGACGCGATGTGCGCGCAGTGCCACCTGTCGCCTGGGATGGGAGAAACCGAACTCAGTCGCGGTTTATATCCTGCACCGCCGAACCTGTCGAACACCCGGGTCGAGCCATCACGAGCGTTCTGGAGCATCAAGCACGGCATCAAGGCATCGGGGATGCCTGCCTGGGGAAAGAGCATGAACGATGCCGACATCTGGAACCTGGTCTCTTTGCTCCAGAAATTGCCGGACCTGAACAAAGAAAGCTACGAAGCGCTGGTCCAAAGCAGCAGTGGCCATTCTCATGCGGGAGCACCTTCTGGAGAGATGCACGATGCTGCTGAAGGTCCCATGAAAGGACACGCCAAAACAGACGACGTGAAGCCTTCGCCTGAGGGCAAGCCCCGTGCGCATGAGCATCAAGCAGGCGAGGAGCATTGAACTGGGACCTCAATGCACTGTTATGGGTCAGCGGTTCAGATTTATCCCGAGAACGATCCCATATACTCACCATGGACAGGTCCGCCTGGCGGTCAAATGATGGCCTTGCCTCGCGCGATCTTGCGCAGTACATGCAGGTCGCTGCCAAACATGCACAGGGCTTCGCAATGCTGGGCAAGCAGGCCGAAGGGAATGTACATGACCGGCACATCGCCAGCTTCCTGTTTGAATGATGGCCGGCTGAGCTGGGCGATCACTTCCTGTTCGCGGGTATCCGGGGCAACGATGTAGTAATGACATGCCTGCTCCGGCAAGGACTGGGCCAGGTCCTTCATCCTCAGGATGCCCGAGTAAATCGAGGTACTCTTTTCGATTTCGAAGGCGCACACGATGTGCTCGCCGTCCTCGCTCAGCCACAACACGTCGATCAAGCCGATCGTATTCATGACTTCATCCTGGGCGCCGATGTCCGGCAGCTTATCGGTCGTCGCCAGGACGAATGCCTCACCCGCAAAGGAATGATGCCGGTCATTACGCGCGACGTGGACGCGATACTTCAGTGCGCGGCCCAGGCGGATCAGCAGGTGCTGCATGCGTGTGTGCTCGGATACGCCGGCCTGATCCGCCAGCACCTGTTCGTGCCGGCGCTTGTTAGCCTTGGCGGCTTTTTCTTGGAGCGCAGCCAGGGTCGCGTCTGCATTGCCCGCGGTGGCGATTCGTCCCGTACCGATTTCGAACAGGAGTCCTGCGAACGCACCGAGATCCTTCGACAATAGCTGCCTGTGCTGATTGTTGACCTCGACGATCGCTTCCCGCATGGCCAGGTAGCTGTGCCAGCAGCCCAGTTTGAGCTTCGTTCCAAACAGCGCATTAAAGCCGTTGATGATCGCGGTGTTGAAAGGCGGGATCAGAGTGGGATGGAGAAAGTAAAGAATCGTGGCCGCCGCCGGGCCCAGCCCCTTGATGCCGGCTTCGGCCAGACGGCTCATCTCGGCAAGCAGTTGTTCCTCTCGCGTGGCATTCAGGCAGGCCGACAGGAAGCTGCCGAACCTGCGCTGGTTCGCTTCGCTCTCGTAGATGTCGGGGATGCGCAGCTTCGGTTTCCAATAGAAGGGATGGGCGGCCCCTTCGAACATCTGTTTCTGCTCGGTGATCGCGCAGAGTACATCCTCGAGTGGCGAACCGCGGAAATCGTTTCCGAAGCTGCCTTTCGAAATTGCCTGGACGGTGTCGATAACGCCGCGCCGGATCGAGCGGAAGGCTTTCATGCGATCCTCGCTACCGATGAACCAGGTGTTGTAGACCGACTCGGCGTCCTGCTTGTATTGGTGGATCAAGTCGGCGACCCTATTGTTGGCAACCGCCAGTGTAGAAGAGCTCATACGCTATAAATATCTTTCAGGAAAGACAAGTGTAGCGGTCTGTTCGTTTGGCGGCAATGACTGCGTGGTTGTCAGGCATGTCCGCCTGGGACATCGTTGCAGGTAGTGCTTGACCTTCCCATGATGGGAAGGTCTAAAGTACGTATAGAGCAAACAAACAGGAGGTACGATATGTACGAGCTCAAGGTAGAAAAAATGTCCTGCGGCGGTTGCGCCGCCCGGGTTACGCGTGCAGTGCAGGCCTTGGATCCGAACGCAAAAGTGGAGGTGCTGCTGAAAGACCGCTTGGTTCATGTCGAGAGTACGGCGAGCCCGGAAGCAATTGTCAACAAGATTAGCTCTGCCGGATACCCGGCGTCCCAGGTAGCGAGCCAGTGAGCCGCCCCGGCTTTCGTGAAGGCGGACGCTGGCCCGTCCCACGCTCCTGCTGGCGTACCTGAAGGCGCAACGTTTCAGGCGCGCAGCCGATCTTGGCCATAATCGGCGTGGTCGCCGCCACCGCAATTCGCACTTGCTGCTCGCTTCACTGACCATGGGCAAAGTACCCGATGACATCGGGGAATGCTTCGATTGCTCCTTCCTAGCTCCGTTTTCTCAAATGAAGCCCCTACAAAATCTGGGTGGTTCACGAAGCAGATGAGCGAGCAGTTAATGCGGGGTAGCGAGACCGCTTGATACCACTTGGTTGCGCCGCACTAGCAATGACAGCTACTGCCGAAGGGAAACGTGCGCATTACATGAAACGGGACATGTTAAATTCATCACATGCGCCACAGCCTACGGACATTTCTTTTGTGCCTGCTGTTCGTTACCCTGCCGATACAGAGCATCGCGGGGGTGACGAGGTATCAGTGCGGCATGGCGCATCATGCTCTGGCAGTGGACACCGCTCGCTCGTTGGCACACGAAGAGCATGGAATAGGCGCCGATCTGTCTGGCAAAAAAACACACGCTGACGCTGCTACGGCGGCGGCAAAGGCGACCGATCCCGATGGTGCCTGTGCGAACATGGGTGGCCATAAGAGTTCGAGCTGCGGAAAGTGTTCCGGATGCTGTATCGGCAGCTATGCTCCGCCGCCTTTCATTGCCATGACTGCAGCGCAAGAACCTGCGGAAACGCTGCGTTCACCCTCCGTTTCTTCCTTCACCGGGCAATTCCCAGCCCGTCTTGAACGACCTCCTCGCGCTAGCTCATCCCCCTCGTCGTGATGCGGAGCAGCGCATCTCCGAGGCGCAACTACGACTTCAACCTGCTTGCCCAGCACCTGCTGGCCTTCGCCGTCGTGCCGCCGCGTGTGCGGTGGCATCGTAGCCGAAATTGTGAGCTCGTGCGATTGCGCGGCGGTCCTGCTGTGCGCGGCCAACGATTGGCGAGGCGGGCAGATGATGCGGGGCGGATTCCATCGTCCCGCTCGAAAACAGGTTTTCCCTTTTTGACTGGAGAGTTACATGAATGCCTTTGAAATAGGCGACAGTTGCACAAGCAACTGGCGCCGCCGTTTTCTGCAGGGACTCGGCGCCGCAGCAGGCCTGGCAGGATTGAGCCCGCGTCTGCTATTTGCACAGCAAGCGGACCGGCGAAGCCTGCGTGGCACCGAGTTCGATCTCGTCATCGGGCCCACGCCCGTCAACTACACCGGCGCCGAGCGGATCGCCACCGCCGTCAATGGCCAAGTGCCGGCACCGACGCTGTACTGGAACGAAGGCGACACCGTCACGATCCGAGTCACGAACCGCTTGCCAACGGTCAGCTCGATTCACTGGCATGGCATCTTGCTGCCGGCAGACATGGATGGCGTACCCGGGCTGAGTTTCTCCGGGATCGCCCCGGGCCAGACCTTTACCTACCGCTTCGAGGTGAAGCAGACGGGAACCTACTGGTATCACAGCCATTCGGGATTCCAGGAGCAAACCGGGCTGTACGGCCCGATCGTCATCCTTCCCAAGGGGGCAGACCGGGTCCGGGCTGACCGGGATCATGTCGTCATGCTCTCGGACTGGACCGATGAAAAGCCTGAACGTGTGATGGCCAACCTGAAGAAGATGAGCGACTTCTTCAACAACAAGCAGCCGACCTTTGGCGAGTTTGTGCAGGACATCCAGCGCATGGGATTCGCGGCCGCCGTCGACAAGCGCAAGATGTGGAACCAGATGCGCATGATGCCGACCGACTTCAGCGATGTGACGGCCAGCAGGAACATCAGCGGCGCGCTGCGCTTCCTGATCAACGGCGCCACCGCGGAGAAGAACTGGACGGGGATTTTCCGGCCAGGCGAGAAAGTGCGGCTTCGGTTCATCAACGGGGCCGCCACCACGATTTTTGACGTCCGCATTCCTGGATTGAAAATGACGGTGGTCTCTGCGGACGGACAGGATGTGGAACCGGTTGCAGTGGACGAATTCCGCATATCGGTTGCCGAAACCTACGATGTGATTGTCGAGCCTGCCGAAGACCGGGCTTATACGATCTTCGCCCAATCGATCGGGCGCTCGGGATCGGTACGCGCGACGCTGGCTCCACGTCCTGGCATGCAGGCCCCGGTGCCGGACATCGATGAAGCAAAGTGGCTCACGATGGTCGACATGATGGGGGCCATGGCCATGGGAGGCGCGCATGGTGCGCATGGTGCAGCGATGCCGGCCATGAATCGCGCCGCGGCACCAGCCACAGCAGGCGCAGCGGCGCACAGCATGCATTCGATGGCGCAGGGCCAGGCACAGCAGACAATGCCGGCGGAAGCTGCGCACGCAGGCCATGCACAGATGGCGTCGCCAGCAGCCACCCCGGTGCAGCCGCCTAAGGTGACCCACGCACGCACCGAATACGGTCCAGGCGTCGACATGCACGTCGACATGCCCAGGACGAACTTGGACGACCCCGGCGTTAACCTGCGCGACAACGGGCGCCGGGTGCTGACCTATGCCGACCTGCGGACCATTGGCGGCCCTATCGATTCGCGCGAACCGTCCCGAGAGATCGAGCTGCACCTGACGGGGAACATGGAGCGCTTCATGTGGTCGTTCGACGGCCAGAAATTCTCGGAGTCCCTGCCCATCCGCTTTAGGTATGGGGAGCGCCTGCGGGTCGTCCTGGTCAACGACACAATGATGAATCACCCGATCCACCTGCACGGCATGTGGAGCGAGCTTGAATCGGAATCGGGCCAGTTCCAGGTCCGCAAGCACACCATCAACGTGCAACCAGCCCAACGCGTCAGCTTCCGCGTGACCGCCGACGCACCCGGGCATTGGGCGTTCCACTGTCATCTCATCTATCACATGGAAGCCGGCATGTTCAGGGAGGTCGTCGTATCATGAAAAACCAGTCGAAGCGACCGATTCCCTGCGCATTGGTACTTGTCTTGCTGCTGTCGCAAAACGCCGCGGCACAAGCCATTCCGGACTCGGAAGGACGCGGCCAGTCCAGCGAGGCGCCCGCTCCCGGGCAGCCCGCCGTCGATCATGCAGCGATGGGGCATGGCAGCCCCGCATCCACAAGCAGCACCGCGTCTCAAGAAACGCAGGCGCGGCCACAGAGGGATGCCAGCCCGAAACAGGCCAAGGCAAAGCGCTCCAACGAGCCAGGCAAGCAGCAATCCGTCCAGTCCGGGCAGAAGGACCAGCCACAGGAACAACATAGTGGCCATGCCGGGCACGCCATGCCTGCACAGCCAGCGGCATCGCACGCACCGGCGGTATCCGGGCAGGCGCACCCCGGGGATCATGCTGCGATGGGACACGGCAGTCCTGTTCCCACACCGAGCGCGCCCCTACAAGGTGCTTCCACACACGATCATCCTGCCCCGCCGCCGGCGGTCCAATCCGGGCAAGACAGCCAGCACCAGGGACACGGCGCTCAGGCAGGGCATACCATGCCTGTTCAGCCACAACCTGCCCGCCAGGGACAGGCCGGAGCGGTACAGGCGCCCGCCATGGATCATGCGGCGATGGGCCACCCGGCCACAGATGCAGCGCCGGCCACGTCCACCCGCGCGGGAATGGCGCAAACGGGCCAGTCCAGCGGAGGACATGGCATGCAGATGGGCCGGATGCAGGGTGGCCCGCCGCCGGCTGATGCGCGCGACCCCAGCGCCTATAACGAAGGCACACAGTTTGCGCACCTTGGCAACCACGAGATGAACGATAACGCGCCGTTCTGGAAAGTCTTGGTGGACAAGGCCGAGGCAGCCAAGGGCGATGGCGAGCGCGGGCAGAATGTCGAGCTCGAGGCGTGGTACGGCAACGACTACAACAAGGCGTGGGTCAAGTTCGAGGGGGAGCGGCGGGGCGGAACGCTGGAAGCGGCGCGTACCGAGCTGCTATGGGACCGGGCATTCGCGACCTTCTGGAGTACCCAGCTTGGCATCCGGCACGACAGCGGCGAGGGCAAGAGCCGGGACTGGCTCGCCTTCGGTGTGCAGGGCCTGGCGCCGTACTGGTTCGAGACCGAAGCCACGGCCTACTGGCGACCAGGAAGCGGACTTGCGGCGCGGCTGAACGCCAAGTACGAGGTGCTGTTCACACCGCGCCTGATCCTCGAACCCGAGATCGGCGCCAACCTGTACAGTCGCGCCGACCCCGAGCGCGGGACCGGAAGCGGGCTCTCGGACATCAATGCCGGCCTGCGCCTGCGCTATGAGATCACGCGGAAGTTCGCGCCCTATCTCGGCGTGACCTGGAGCAGGCAGTTCGGAAGGACCGCGGACATCACGCGGCAGCGGGGAGGAGACAGGAGCGAGGTGCAGGCGGTGGCCGGCGTCCGTTTCTGGTTCTGATCCCACGCGGAGCATCAGGATCGCTATTCGACGCGTCAGACAGGCGCGCGACGTCCTGGAAGAGGCGACCTGTCAATGAACTTCAAGGAGAAAGATCATGAACCAGAATCAGTTTCAATCTTGCATCCAGGCTTGCTACGACTGTGCCCAGGCCTGCGACAGCTGCGCCGCCGCCTGCCTGCAGGAGCCGGATCCGAAGATGATGGCCCGTTGCATCGAGCTGGACAATGAATGCGCGGCGATGTGCCGCCTGGCCGCACAACTCATGAGCCGGTCGAGCGAGCACGCCATGCAGGTGTGCCAGCTGTGCGCCGACATTTGCGAAGCCTGTGCGGACGAGTGTGCGCAGCACCAGGCGCAGCATTGCCAGGACTGCGCCGCGGCTTGCCGCCGCTGTGCTCAGGAGTGCCGCAGCATGGCCCAGTCTGGTTCCGGCGCCGGGACCGCAACCGGCGCCCACGCGGCATCCCACTGAGCAGGGGGGGCCGGCGTCCGTCGGCCCTTAACACCGAGCAAGTCCAATCTCAGGAGAACAGATTATGGCAAACAATATGAATACAGCAAGAGACCGATTGGAAGCGCGCCTGCAGGACGCAGGTGAGCGCGCGCTGGAGCGGGT
This sequence comes from Massilia timonae, assembly GCF_001866515.1. Classification (NCBI taxonomy): domain Bacteria; kingdom Pseudomonadati; phylum Pseudomonadota; class Betaproteobacteria; order Burkholderiales; family Oxalobacteraceae; genus Massilia; species Massilia timonae. The sequence continues at coordinate 4,787,965 of NZ_JRYB01000001.1, read as the reverse complement.
CGCGGCGCAGCAGTCCCGGTTTGACGGCATTTCCTTCGATTTCGACGCCGGCAAAGCACCCTACGATTATGCGATCCGTGTCGGTACCGGCTCCTCCAATGCATTCCAGGGTAGCGAAGCACGCGACTACTTGTGGGGGCTGGGCGGCAATGATTCGCTGGGTGGTGGCGCGGGGCAGGACGACCTGTTCGGCGATGCCGGGGCCGACCTGCTGGTCGGCGGCGACGGCGGCGACCGCCTGGTGGGCGGGATGGGCAACGATCGGCTGTTCGGCGGCGCGGAAGCCGACGGGCTGATGGGCGGCATGGGCAACGATATCCTCGACGAGGGCGATGGGCACGGTGACCTCAACGGCGGAGCGGGCGACGACATCCTGATCGGCGGCCGTGGCGCCGACGCCTTCATGATCTCTCCCGACAGCGGCAACGACGTGATCCGGGATTTCACGGCTGGCCCAGGCATGTTCGACCACCTGGCGATCAGTGGCCTGCGTTGGGGCGACCTGTCCTTCGCCGATACGGTCGAAGGCGTCAGGATCAGCTGGAAGGGCGGCTCGGTGCTGCTCAACGGGGTGACGAAGGCCGAGCTGTCGCAGGACGACTTCATGTTCGCCGATTCTCCCGAGCTTCCGCCATCCTCGCGCCCCGCCAATGGGCCAACGCCCGAGCGAGCGACCATGAGCCAGGAAGGTCCGGCGATCGCAGGCTCGGACCGTGCGAACCCGGCGTTCGACCGTATCGCCGACGCCATGCTCCGGCGCGACACGCCGGTAGGCTTCGACTTCACTGGTGACGAACACTATACCGTCAAGGTCGGCACGGACGGCGCCGACCGGTTCGATGGCGGTGCGAGCTGGGACCAGCTGTTCGGTCGCGACGGCAACGACCGGCTGTTCGGTAACGGCGGCAACGACATCCTCCAGGGAGACGCCGGTAACGACCAGCTGGACGGCGGCGCGGGCTCGGACCGCCTTGATGGCGGCATGGGCAACGATCGGCTTGCCGGCGGCGACGAGGAAGACGAGGTGATGGGGGCGGAAGGGGACGACACGATCGACGCCGGTGCCGGCCACGACATGATCGAAGGCGGCATGGGCAACGATACCATCCGCGGCGGCACAGGCGCCGATGCGTTCATGGTGATGCCCGACAGCGGCCACGATATCGTGCTCGACTTCGAAGCCAGGGGGGCGGCGCAGGGCGCCTTCGATCACATCGCGTTCATCGACATCCTGCCGGAGCAGGTATCGGTACGGGACGTCGACGCCGGCGCGCTCATCTCATGGGATACCGATGGCGATGGTTCCGCGGACGGCTCGGTACTGCTGCAGGGAGTCTACAAGGTCGACCTGCGCCAGTCCGACTTCATGTTCAACGAAGAGCCGGCGTTTATCGCAGGGATCAGTACTGTCGGATCAGGCTACATTTTCTGATGCGGTGGCCGCCCGACCCAGTGAGGTCGGGCAGAAAGGCGGGCAGCCAACGCCCGCCTTCCCAATGTCACTTCGCCTTGCGCGAGGACCAATGCACGTGCACGATCAACCAATCGTCGCCCTTCTTCTCGAGGACGGCGGTGCCTGTGCCGAACACGTGCACCGGTTGGCCGCGCGAGGTTCCGGTCGTCTCCGTTTCTTCCCAAACGACCGCAGTGTTGCCATCGATGCGTTCGGTCTGCTTCAGTACTTTCCGGGTCGAGCTCTTGGCGAACTGCATGTCGCCGCCGAGGTGATGACTCGCATATTCGTCGCGCGAGCGTTCCACGTAGCCGGCTTCATAGATCGCAATCTCGGGAGACAGCTGCGCGAGCGCCTTCGTCTTGTCGCCGCTGACAAGCGCTTCATGGAAAGCCGCAAGGGTCTCCTTGGGCGACGCTGCAAAGCTGCTTGCATGGATACCGAACAAGCCGGTGGCCAGGATAATAACTGCCAGTGATTTCTTGAACACGTGTACTCCTTGGATATAGTTATTGTTTAGGACGCCATAGGTGGCGAAGTTGAGGTCAGGAAGGCTGCTGCGATGAGCACCGCGACAAGGACGATTGCCTCGACCTGCAGCACGCGTGCAAACAGGCCGCCGGCAGCGCGCGCCTCTTGCCCTTGCTGTTGCAGGGAGCGCAGCAAGGCAGGCATGACAACGAAGCGGTTGAACCCACCAAGCGCCGCCGCGCACAATACCAGCCCGACCTTGATGAGCAAGGTCGTTCCGTAAGGATTGCCGAACAGGTCCGCAGGGCTTTCCAGCACGCGCCAGGTGCTGATCGCACCGGTCGCGAAAATGCCGACCAGGGCGACGGTCGCGCTGCGCGAGAGGGCGTCGACATAGAGGGCGCAGTCGGCCCGGCTCCCTGATGCGGCGTCAGGCAGGACTCGCAAGGTGATCAAGCCCGCCACGATCACTTCTCCCACCCAGATACTGATCAACACCAGGTGGACCCAATCGGCTGCGACGGCCCAGGTGAAGTCGCCAGCAGCGCTGGCGTGGCTGACCATGCTGCGGCTGTAGAGCAGCACGCCGATCGCCCCGATACGGACTGCGGATGTCGCTGCGGCTGCCTGGAAGCGCGCGCCAGCGGCGGAGGCCGCCCCCGCCACGACAAGCGCGGCAGCGCCGATCATCCACGCGAGCCCGAAGTGTGTCCCGGTGATGAGTGACCGCACTGCGGGCCATGCTTCGGCAAGCGGGACTTCGGCCATCGACGCCGCCTCGATCCAGAGAATGGCGACATAGGCCAGTATCGCCGTGCCAGTTCCCGCCAGCAGGGCCGTCCGCAGGCGCGGCAGCATGGCGCGCGCCCACGGGGAGGTCCTGGTGCGCAACCAGAGCGTTGCGGCGCTGGCCCCGACCAGTACGGCCAGCGACAGGTTCAGAAAAGCGGTGACGGCGCGCTGCGCGGACGCGAAATCCGACTCCAATTACTTCACCTGGAACGAGAATTCGCCCTTGACCTTGTGTCCATCGCGGGTGACTGTGGTCCATTGCACGCGGTAGGCCCCCGCGTGCAGCCCCGGCGTGGTGGCGATCAGCGCCTTCGCGTCGGCAGGGTCGGCAGCGATCTTCGACGGCTCCACGACCGCCCCTTTCTCGTCGACCAGTTTGACCTTGCTGAAGGGCAGTTCCAGGGGCTCATTGAACTGCAGGCGCACCTCGGCCGGTGCGGTGCTCACGACGCTGTTGGCCTGGGGGGATGAGGCCAACAGTTTTGCGTGGGCGAGGGCAGCTGGAGCTGCGATCGTCGCCACGGCTGCGGCTGCGGCAAGAACGAGGTTCTTGATGTTCATTTCTTTCTCCTTAATATCCTGCGCACTGTGCGCAGGGCTAGGTGATGGGACAGGTTGTGCTTACTGCGCTTTCTGCATCTGTACGATGGTCACGGCGCCGTTCACCCGGTCGGCTGCGAACTTGACGTTGTCGCCCACCTTGACCTGGTCGAGCATACTCGCGTCCTTCACGCGCAGGACCATGGTCATCGCGCCCATGTTGAGGTTCTTGATTTCGCCGTGGCGCAAGGTGATCTTGCCGGCCTCTTTGTCGATCTTCTTCACTTCGCCATCCGTCAGCTCCGCCGATGCCGGCGCTTCGTGGCCCGCATGCGCCGCGCCATGGCCTGCGTGGGAGTCCTGCGCGAATGCGACAGAGCTTGCGGCGCTCATGACGATAGCCAGGGTCAGTTTCGAGAATGCGTTCATCGTCGTTCCTTTCGTTGGGTTGGTTCAGTTGTAGTGTTTGAAAACTTTGGTCTTGCCATTGGCCTGCACCAGCAGGACGTCGAACGGGTCCTTGCGCGGACCTTCCATGCCGGGGGAGCCGAGCGGCATCGCGGGTACTGCCAGTCCCTTTGCCTTTGGCCTTTCGGCCAGCAACCGCTTGATGTCGTCCGCCGGCACGTGCCCTTCGATCGCATAGCCTCGCACCATCGCGGTATGGCACGAGCCCAGCTCGTTGGGGATACCACCCCGTTCGCGGTAGTCCGACGGGTTGGCGACGTTCGACACCTTGGTAGCGAAGCCGTTGGCCTTCAGATGATCCACCCAGGCCGCGCAGCAGCCGCAGGATTCGCTCTTGAATACCTCGACGACCGGGGCGGCCGCCATCGCAAACACAGGTGTGCACAACGCAGCGGCGAGTGCGGTCTGACGTAATAATCGTTTCATGAGAGACTCCTTTGGTACTCTGGTTGGGTCATACTCTAGTTAGTGATGGCCCTGGTGGCCAGTCGGCTTACGAACAGTTACCTCGATGTCTGCAGGCTTCGTGGCGGGCATGGACTGGCCGCCCCCACTCTGGTTGCGTACCGCCGCTGGCGGCTCGCCTTTCCATTCGTACGCCACCGTGCCGGCGGGGTGCTTGTACCAGCCCGGATCCTTGTAGTCGCCCGGCTTCTGATCCTTGCGGACCTTGAGCACCGTGAACATGCCGCCCATCTCGACGCCACCGAACGGTCCCTGGCCGGTCATCATCGGCAGCGTGTTTTCCGGCAGCGGCATCTCCATGTCGCCCATCGAGCCGCCTTTCTCACCCATGACCATGTAGTCGGGAACGAGCTTCGTGATTTTCTCGGCCACGCCCCGATGGTCGACGCCGATCAGGTTCGGCACGTCATGTCCCATCGCGTTCATGGTGTGGTGCGACTTGTGGCAGTGGAAGGCCCAGTCCCCCGGCTCGTCCGCGATGAACTCGATGGCGCGCATCTGGCCTACGGCGATATCGGTCGTCACCTCCGGCCAGCGCGACTCCGGACGGGTCCAGCCGCCATCGGTGCCGGTGACCTCGAATTCGTGGCCATGCAGGTGGATTGGGTGATTCGTCATCGTCAGGTTGCCGGCGCGGATGCGCACGCGGTCGCCCTGGCGCACGTTCATGGTGTCGATGCCCGGGAAGGCGCGGCTGTTGAAGGTCCAGATGTTAAAGTCGAGCATCTCGTTGACGCGGGGCGTATAGCTGCCCGGCTCGATGTCATAGGCGTTCAGCAGGAAGACGAAATCGCGATCGACCTTGTGATGGGCCGGGTTCTTTGGGTGCGTGACCCAGAAGCCCATCATGCCCATCGCCATCTGCACCATCTCGTCGGCATGCGGGTGGTACATGAAGGTACCGGGGCGGCGAGCGACGAACTCGTACACGAAGGTCTTGCCCGGCTGGATCCCGGGCTGGTTCAGGCCGGTGACGCCGTCCATGCCGTTGGGCAGGCGCTGGCCATGCCAGTGGATGCTGGTGTGCTCTGGCAGCTTGTTGGTCACGAAAATGCGCACGCGGTCGCCTTCGACGACCTCGATGGTCGGCCCGGGGCTCTGTCCGTTGTAGCCCCACAGGTTGGCCTTCATGCCGGGCGCGATCTCGCGGACGACCGGTTCGGCGATCAGGTGGAACTCCTTGACGCCATTGTTCATGCGCCAGGGCAGCGACCAGCCGTTCAGGGTGACGACCGGGTTATAGGGGCGGCCGTTGGGCGGTGGCGGTGGCGGCTGCGTGGCGGCGCTGGTCATGATCGGCGCTTCCGGGAGGGTGGCCGCGCCAGCGCGGCTGACCAGTCCTGCGCCCACGAGGGCGGCTGCGCCAGTGAAGAAATCTCGACGAGAACTCATTGCTGATTCAATCCTTGTTTAATGTCCCGCGGCGGCTTCGGTGGCCGCGGTGGTGGAAGCCATGGAGATCGACGAACCGCCGGTGCCGGTGATGGCGGCCTGCAGATCCGTTTCGGCGATCCAGAAGTCACGTTGGGCGTCGATCGCCGCATTCACGCCCGCAATCTGTGCGCGCGCGTCGGCCAGCAGTTCGAACACGCTCATGAGCATGCCGTTGTAGCGAAGCAGGGACTCCTCGGAGATTTTCTTCCGCAGCGGGACCAGCTCGTCCCGATGCTGCCTGGCGACGTCATAGGTGGTGCGGTAAGCGGAGTAGGCTTCACGGACCTGGGAGCGAGCGCTAATGGCGGTGTCGGCCGTGCGGTGGACCGATTGCATGTACAGCGCTTCGGCTTTCGCGACACGTGCGCCTCCCCAATCGAAGATCGGCAGGGCTAGCTCGATCTCGTAACCGTTCTCCCGCGGCGAACCGGACTTGCTCGAGTTGACGTAGCCAGCCTCGAGCACATTGATGACGCCGGTTGCCTTCGTCAGACCCAGGGCGCGCGCGGTCGACTCGGTGCCGAGCTTTGCCAGGCGCACATCGAGGCGCTGCTGCATGGCGAGCGACTCGATACTGCCCGCCTCACGCGGGGCCTCCGGCAGGTCCGGCAGCCTGTCCGGAAGCCGGAAGGCCGTGTTCTCGCCCCACACCCCCATCAGCCGCGCCAGCTGCTCGCGCGCCGCCGTCGCGTTGTGGCGTGCGCGCGCCAGCTGGGTCGAGGCTTCGCTTGCGAATGCCTGCTCGCGAGCCTGGTCGAGGGCACTCAGGTGTCCGACCTTGGCCATGCGTTGCGCAAGCTCGGCGCTCGCGCCGGCTGCCTCGCGGACTTGTTCCGCGTAGCGCGCCGACTGCACTGCCGCGACGGCATTGAAGTAGGCCTTGCGGGTGTCTGCCGCCAACCGGACCGCTTCGGTTGCCGCGGCCAGCTTGGCGCCCTCGAAGCGACGCGACTCGATATCGCGGCGGATCGGGATGGTGACGAGCCCGACGAGGTCGAACATGACGCTGCGCTCGATCTCGGTCTCGCCGCCACCGGACATGCGGCCAAAGCTGAAACCGGGGTTGGCCATGCGGCCGGCTTGCACCAGGTCGGCCTCGGCGACACCCAGTTCGGCGAGCGAGGCACGCAGGCCACGGTTGTTGAGCAGGGCGGCACGAACCGCCCTGTCGGCGGTGAGCGGCTGTTTCAGCAGCTGATTCAGCTCGTCCTGGATGGCCGCGCCATCGGCATTTGCCTTTGGCAGGCGAATGTCCTGGCCGGTGCGCTCGGCGGTCAAGGCCGAAACAGCGTCCAGGCCGCCGTCCTTGGAAAACGTTGCGCAACCGGTCAACGCAAGGAGCATGGCGCCCGCCGCAACGGCGCGCAGTGCAGGAATAGAAAGCTTTGTTGTCATTATCTGTTCGGCTTAATGATGTTTGCTGTGATCCACAGGCGCCGGATTGGCCGGCTTCGCTGGCGTGGCGGGCGCGGACGGAGCCGGCGCCGCGTTGTGGCCGTGGTGGTTCTGCTCACCGCCGTGAGCACCATGCCCCGCGTGGCTCGGCACTCCCGCAACAGCATCGTTTGCGGCGCGCCAGGATTTATCGGGCGTCGTCTGGCCGTCCTGCGGTGCAGGCGAACGACTGGGAATGACCGATTCGTACACGGTCGGTGGCACCGCCACGGCGGGGTCTGCAGGGTCTGGCAGCGGACGGGATTGCTGGGCGTGCGCGTACATCGGCAGGACCAGCAGGACGCCAATAGCGGCGGCCAAAAGCTTGGAGGTCATGGACAATCCTCAAAATCGGTAACAGGGCGTGCACGGGCACGCACGATTGCTCAAGAGCGATGACGGCGCCGCCAAAGGGCAGCGGGTCACCTCTTGTTACGATTAAGCGGATTGGTGCCGCGGAGGGCGTCGGGGGCCGTCCTGGATGAAGCCAACGGCAAATGCCGCAGGCGCAACGACGACTGCGTCGGAGCCGTCGAAAGCCGGGACAGCGAAGTGAGTGGAGGGTGGCGCAACGGCGCCCAGGCAGAACGCGGAGCATGCACTGCAGGTGGAGTGCGGTTTCTTGCTTGGCTTGGAGTCTGTCAAATCGGCGCCGACCAGGGAGTCGTCCGATTGGCTTGCATGCTCGCCACCGTCATGAGCGTGCGCATCGGCCATGTGCTCGGGGGACTGCATGTCCAGATTAATCGAAGTCTGGCTGGACTGCTGGTGAACCGGGCCGCAGGACATACGATTGGCCGCAAGCGCGTGCAGAGGAAGCACGGCCAGCAGGAGCCAAACCAGAAATGTCTTAATTGCGCGGTTCATAGTTGCCGTGAGTATAGCACGACATTTTTGGCTGGAGCAGCCCTTAAGGCTGACCAAAGTCAGGGCGGCAGGCACGGCTAGTCGACGAGATGTACTGACAGGGTGCGTTAGCGCACAGCATGCCTCATCGGACTTCATCCCGAATCGCGAATGGACGTGCTGCGTTTTTTCGGCGTCGCACGGTGATCAATTTCGTTCGAGGAGACGAACATGAAGAAAATCCGGGCCCGTATTGCTCTCATGGCCGGTGCGCTTGCACTTGTTTCTGGTGTGTCAGTGAACGCGTTTGCGCAGTCGGGGCAGCACGCACAGCATGGCGCCGCGTCTGGCCAGGCGGGGCAGCACCAGGGCATGCCTGGTCACGAGATGATGCAGTCGATGGAGGCCATGCACCAGAAGATGTCGAGCATGCAGATGACCGGTGATCACGATCACGACTTCGCCATGATGATGCGTTCGCACCACCAGGCCGGCATCGACATGGCAAAGGCCCAGCTCAAGAATGGCAAGGATCCGCAGATGCAGGCAATGGCCAAGAAGGTGATTTCCGACCAGACTAAGGAAATCAAAAAACTCGACCAATGGCTGTCGAAACACCAGGCATCGGGCAAGTAGGGGCCGGGCCACGGCACCGGTGTAAGGGTTAGACGCCGGTGCCGCGATCGCCTCGTCAGGTCTTTTCCGCAAAGAAAGCTTGCCACTCCGTATCGGACAGCGGTACATCAAAGCAGATGCTACAGTTTTTGGCATGACTGCCGCCTTCCGAAAGATAGCCTGGTGTTTGCTGTGTCTGTTGGTCGGGTACCATGGGTACGCAACCGCGGCTGTCACATGCCACAACTTGAAGGCTGAACTGCAGGTCGTGAAGACAGATGCCCGGGCCCATAAGGATGATTGCCCGCAAATGCGCTCCGACGTGCCAGAAAGCAGCGATGGAAGCTGTTGCAAATCGAAGTCGCTCTGTTGCTCGCACTTTAACGTTCCCTACGCGCCTATCCCCTCATCCACACCGCTGGGCGCACCTTCCACTTCTTCCGAGCGGTCGCATTCCTTCCAGGCCGCCTTTTCCAATTTCATCCCCCCCGTCCTCGATCCGCCTCCGCGCTCTTGACGCATTGCATCGTGCCGTCCTCGCGTCGCCGTTCGCAAGCGATACGAGGCCGCAAGGTATTTGATCTCTCCTTCGAAGCTGCAGGTCCGTGTTTCTCTGCGCGGGCACGGTGGCGTTCGCATGAACAACTGAGCAATGAGGTAGAACATGAAAAGCAACAATGCATTGCCCAAGCCGGCTCTGCTGGCGGCTCTGCTATTGTCTGTCGTGGTCCCGGCACGTGCCGATATCACTATTTTTACCGACGAGGCAATGTTCCTGTCGGCAGTGTCGGCGTCCGGAACCGACCGTTTCGACGACCTTCCAGCCTCTGAACTGGATGCCGAGCTCTCACGTACCGCGGGTGCATACGGGTATCGGGTCAGTGCGGGACCGGGAGAAGGTGGTTTCTTTCCAGCGATGAATGAAGGCGACGTCTATCTGGCGCCGACGCTTGCCGCCGATGCCGTGCGCTTCAACGCGTTTTCACCCGGGGTGTTCGGCTTTGGCGGGAGCTTCTTCGCGACCGATGCCTATGGCGGCTATGTACCCGGACGAACGATCGAGCTCACGGCGATGGACGGATCAAGTATCGCAAGCTACACCCTGGATGGATCGGCACCCACCTCGTTCCTCGGATTCCTGTCGACCCGCCCCTTGACCGAGGTAGCGCTGCGCACCATTGGCGAGCAAGGAAATGTCTACTGGGCGACCGCAAACAATGTTGTCCTTGCTGTGCCGGAACCATCGGCATACGCGATGTTCCTAGTGGGGGCAGGCATCGCCGCCTGCGCAGTACGGCGCCGGCGAGGGCTTGCCTTCGCCTCGGCTAAATGAATCGTTCTATTGTGTCTAAAGGAGCCAACATGAACACCGCAACCAATCATTCCGACCGTTCTTCCGTTGTCCGCAACCTCCGCGCGCTGGTGCGCAATCTCGGACTGGGCCTGAGCTTGCTCGTGCCTGCCATCGGCGTGGCCCACGCCGACGGACCGGGCAGGGGAGCGACCGCACAGTTTGAAAAGAATTACCTCGTCTTTATTATCAATCACCACTATTCCGCCCTGCGGATGACCGAACTGGCTGCCGGTACGGACCTGACCCGTGACGCGCAGGTCGTAGCCCCCCAGGAGGGGACGTCACCGACGCCAGGCTTCAACGCGACCCCGGCAAAGGCGAGCGACGACGAGATCAAGTCCATGGCGCGTATGGGAAACCGTGAGCAGCGCGAGGAGATCGGCCGTGCCCAGCGATTCCTGAGGGAGTGGTACGGCATCCATTATCAGCCACAGCTCACGGCGGACGGCCGACGCATGATTGCCATGCTCGAGGCGACGCCGGCCGGGACGCAGTTCAACCAGGTCTTCCTGAGGTCCTTCAGCAACCATCACCTGGGTGCGCTTGCGCCGAGCCTGCACTGCACGGTCAAGAGCGACCTGAACCATGACGGGTTGCGGCGCTACTGCGAAAACATCGTGGTCGTCCAGAAGAACGGCATCAACGACATGCGGGAGATGCTGTGTAAGCGCTACTCGGACTGCGGCTTTGTACCGATGACAGGTGACAAGCGGAAGGACAACGAGTTCTGACCGGAGATGGGTTGAAGCGGCTGCGAAGCCGCTTCAACCTGGCAGGAATGCCGCTACCTGCGCCTTCGTTCAGCAGAAATTCCGCTTGACCTTTCCATCATTGGAAGGTTTACAGTGGAATAGTCCACTTTCCAGAGGCAATTTATGTATGAGTCCACCCGCCGCGAGGCCCACAGCTCAGACGAGCGCATGGCCGCAACGCCCAGTACAGCCTTGCACGACTTCGCGCGTACGAAGCAGGCAGAGAGTGCGCTCTCCGATTCGGACGAGACGCCAGCGACGCCACGCTGTCTGTTCTGCCGGTATCGCAGTCCAGGTGCCGGAAAGGAGTTGGCGCATGCCTAGAATTACCGTACTACCGCATCCGGAGTGCGCGCCTTCCGGCGCATCGATCGAGGTCGCTCCCGGCACCAGCATTTGCGACGCGCTGCTGGAAAATGACGTCGACATCGAGCACGCATGCGGAAAGGTTGGTGCCTGCACGACGTGTCACGTCATCGTAAAGAAGGGATTCTCGTCCCTCGCCCAAGCGAGCGAGGATGAGGAAGACATGCTTGACCGGGCTTGGGGCGTGGAGCACTTGTCCCGGTTGTCGTGCCAGGCCATCGTCGCGGAGACGGATCTTACGGTCGAGATCCCGCGGTATTCCCTGAATCACGCCAAGGAAAACGGATAGACATCACAGGTCGCGCACCGCTTGCGACAAGCGGGGCTGCGCGAGGACAATCGTTTTTTACTGGAGCTGCCATGAAACATGAAGTGCATGATCACGCCGGTCACCAGCAGAAGGGCCACGAATGCCACCACGCGCACGGGCATCACGCCGTCGACGCCGCCCCCGACGGAGGCATGGCCGGCGCATCCCAGCATCATCCGACTGCTGCGTCCGATAAGCCCTATACCGATCCCGTATGCGGCATGAGCGTTGCTGACCGGCCGGATCGGCGCGTCGAGCACGACGGAGTCCTCTATCACTTCTGCAGCGTGAAGTGCATGGACAAGTTTCGCGCCAGTCCCACCAGCTATGCGGAGAAAAGCGCCCCGGCGGCTATGCCCGAGGCGCCGCCAGGGACGATCTACACCTGCCCGATGCATCCGGAAATCCAGCAAGCCACCCCGGGCAATTGTCCGATATGCGGAATGTCCCTGGAGCCGATGCTGCCGTCGCTGGAGGATGAAGAGAATCCGGAATTGGACGACTTCCGCCGTCGTTTCCGGTGGACGCTGCCGCTGACGGTCGTCGTCACCATCCTGGCGATGGCAGGACACCGGATCTTTAGCGGTGGTCTTGCTTACCAGAGCTGGATCGAACTCGTCCTCAGCACGCCTGTCGTCCTGTGGGCTGGGTGGCCCTTCTTTGTCCGTGGTGCGCAGTCGTTCAAGAATCGCAGCCCCAATATGTGGACCTTGATCAGTATCGGGGTCGCCGCGGCGTATGGCTACAGCCTGGTGGCGACCGTGTTCCCGGGCCTGTTTCCGTCGAACTTCGCGATGCACGGCCGTATCGGCGTCTATTACGAGGCCGCCGCCGTCATCGTTTCGCTGACCCTGCTCGGTCAGATCCTCGAGCTACGCGCACGCTCGCAGACGTCGGCGGCGATCAAATCCTTGCTCGGCCTTGCACCCAAAACGGCCAGACGGATTCGCGCCGACGGCACCGAAGAAGACATCGAGCTTTCGCACGTCCATATCGGCGATTCGTTGCGGGTGAGGCCTGGCGAGAAGGTGCCCGTTGACGGGGTGGTCCTGGAGGGCGAAAGCGCAGTGGATGAAGCCATGCTCACTGGCGAGCCGCTTCCGGTGACGAAGCGCCCCGGCGACAAGGTCATCGGCGCAACCATCAATACGAGCGGCAGTCTCGTCATTCGCTCCGAACGGGTGGGGTCGCAGACCATGCTGTCCCAGATCGTGCAGATGGTCGCGCAGGCCCAACGTTCGCGGGCGCCCATGCAGCGCTTGGCCGACGTGGTCGCCGGCTATTTCGTCACCGTCGTCGTGGCTGTCGCGCTGCTTACCTTGATCGGTTGGGGACTGTTCGGGCCAGAGCCCAGCTGGGTCTACGGTTTCGTGAACGCCGTTGCGGTCCTGATCATCGCCTGCCCGTGCGCATTGGGCCTGGCGACGCCGATGTCGATCATGGCCGCGACAGGCCGCGCCGCCACCCAGGGCGTGCTGTTCCGCGATGCCGCAGCGATCGAAGCGATGCGCAAGGTCGATACGATCATCGTCGACAAGACCGGCACGCTCACGGAAGGGAAACCTGCGTTCGACCGGGCGATCGCTGCGCCCGGGTTCGAGGAAGAGGATGTTCTACGGATCGCGGCAAGTATCGACCAGGGGAGCGAGCATCCGCTGGCACACGCCATCGTCGCGGAAGCGCGTAGGCGGAATCTGCCGCTGCACAAGCCTGAAACCTTCGAATCGTCCAGTGGGATCGGTGTACGCGGCACAGTGCAGGGCGAGCGGGTAGCATTGGGCAATACGGCGCTCATGGACACCGAAAAGGTCGACTGGACGCCACTACAGAAGGCCGCGGAAGAGCTTCGCCAAGTCGGTGCAAGCGTCATGTACCTGGCACTTGAGGGAAAGCTTGTCGGCCTGATCGCAGTATCCGATCCAGTCAAGGCGACGACGCCGGAAGCACTGGCGACGCTGCGCGATGCCGGCATGACGGTGGTGATGGCGACTGGAGATGGCGTGACCACGGCGAAGGCGGTCGCGTCGAAGCTCGGGATTTCCGACGTCTATGGAGAGGTCAAGCCGCAGGATAAACTGGCCTTGGTCGAACGGCTGCAGCAACAGGGCAAGGTAGTGGCGATGGCCGGCGATGGCATTAACGATGCTCCGGCGCTGGCGAAAGCGGATGTTGGGATTGCAATGGGTACCGGTACTGACGTCGCGATCAATTCGGCGCACGTCACACTCATCAAGGGCGACTTGCGTGCAATTGCGCGATCGCGACTTCTTTCGCTGGAGACTGTGCGCAACATGAGGCAGAATCTCGGCTTTGCCTTCGTTTACAACGCCATGGGAATTCCGCTGGCCGCAGGTCTGCTTTATCCCTTTACCGGGCAGCTACTATCGCCGATGATCGCCGCGCTGGCCATGAGCCTGAGTTCGGTCTCGGTGATCGGTAATGCACTGCGCTTGAGGGGAAGTACCACATGAACCTGGTTGTTACGGACGAGATGCGGGATCTGACGGTACTGGTCGGGGTCATCTTTGGCATCATCGCGGCCGGGTTCATCGCTTACGGCGAGGTCCAGCGACGTCGCGGTCGCAAAGGCCGGACGAAAGAAGCCAATACGCGTGGCAGAAGAAAGCCTGGCAGGGCTGGCAAGAGCAGGTAGGGCGCCATTTCGCTCATCGTCCGAGTACGGCGGCGTCACAATGTGCTCAGGCGCGCGAGGACCACTCGTCCGGTCGTAGGGGCGGGTCGCTGGAGGCTAGGCGCTTAGCGCACGGCGAGGACCGACTTCCGGATACTCTCGGCCCCAGACGGCATTGCGCCGCACTCAAGCGCTAATTTGTGGAATTCTTCCGCGGCCTCGTGAGGATTAAGCCGCGCTGATCGCACAGTGGCACGTGCAGCAGGAGCCAGGTCGTTGATGTCCCCATAGGTCAAATACCCGGAGAACGCCATGGCCTCCTTGAATTTCGCAACGATATTCGGCGGAAGAGCAGGGCCATAAATGAAGTATTCGAGAAACTTCAAGAAATTCCCATGAGCATAGATTTCAGTACCTGAAGTGCCGTTATTCTCGAAAACCTGCTGACGGGATTTCCCGCGCCCTCCTGGATTGCGCGCGGGATCTGTGAAGTATAAAAGCCGCACTTCTGGGATCGCTCCGCGTTCCAATAAGGACTCGGTCAGGGCAGCCATTGGCATGAGGGATGCGCGGAGCTCATCATGCGACGGATTGCGAAACCTGATTTGGTCCAGGAGATCGGTTTCTCGCTCGGTCAGTTCGATGTCGGGTACTCGCAAACCAGAACCTCCTTACAAGATGAAAAAGCGACCAGCTCGACCAATAGCCCGCTATTGCTGACTGCTAGTGTAGCAAAGACTAATTTCTTACGGTAGCTGAGCAAAGGGCCACTGCTTCTGCAGCACGTCGCGAGTTGTGAGTATTGGTTAGTTTGTGGCCGAAAGTTCGGCGCTAAAAACCGTATATCGCTTCATCTTGCGAATGATTCGCCATCCTCCGCTATCCAGTGTTGTTCGTAAGTAGCACCGTCTGTCCTAACTCCTCTCCCAAACTGCTCTTGAGCAATGTATGTAAGGTTGCTTAGCGGATACTACTGCTAGTTAAGTCGATTCTGAATGTCCTCCGGTTGGACTTCCGATGGCTCGACGGTACTGACTGTCGAGACCGCCTGGTCTGACACTCGATACCTTGGAGTACGCGGGACCGCGGGTCTCGTGCAACTTGCGGCGCCACAGCATACAGGGACATTGGCACACTAATAATCCTGCTTTCGTGTTTACGAATCGTAGAGCGAAGTTGGCAGTATTTCCTTAGTAGAAGAATAAACATAATCCCTTTCCCGTCAGTAAATGGGCGGGAAGCCCGTAAAGGGAAACAACATATGGCAGAGTTTGACACCGCGCGAATTGCCGACCTGGCCCAGCATCTCCTTTCGACACAGAACAGGCCAATCCGGCTGATGCTGGACCATGCTGGGGACAAGCCGGATGGACAGTTGCTAGCCCAGAAGATCACCGGTCACGAAGCAATATGTGGCGGTTTCGAGTTTCGGATCCTGTGCGTCGCCGAGAGCGCAACCCTCGCCCTCAAGAATTTCATCGGGATGCCTGCGGAGCTGCAGATCGTCACGGACAGAGGGCAATTGCGCCGGCTGTGCGGCATCGTTACCGGCGCCTTGTCTGGCCAGAGCGACGGTGGACTGGCAACCTATCAGCTGGTCATGCGCGACGCGTTGTCGGTGATGGAAAACCGCGTGAATACGCGAATATTCCGAAACATGAGCGAACTGGACATCGTCGAGACCCTCATCACGGAGTGGCGTTCCAACAATCCGCTTCTTGCGGCCACGTTCGACCTTGAAATCAATGCGCGCCTATTGAACGGAAGGCTGCCGCAGCGTGAATTCACCATGCAGCACAACGAATCGGATGCAATTTTCCTTCGCCGCCTGATGCAGCGGCGCGGGATCGCCTGGTTCTTCCGTCCGGGGCTTCCCGATCGGGAGGGCGGCGGCAGTCAGTCAAGAAATGCAATCGGACACACTCTGGTGCTCTTCGACGACCCGGCTTGCCTTCACCAGAACGAAGCGGGGAGCGTGCGCTTCCACCGGGATGCCGCGACCGAAGAGCGTGACGCCATCACGGACTGGAGTGCCGAGCGCAACCTGCAGCCCGGCAGATTCTCTGTGTACAGCCCGGATTACAAGAATCCCGCCGCAACGCCAATCACGACCGCGCAATCCCAGTCCCAGGCGAATCAGGGCGAGCTTGGCAACCGGTTGGCGGCAGGGCTGGAAGAGTACTACGTCGCGGCGCCACACCTGGGCGACACCGCGCTGGATCTGACGGCGCTAGGCGACGTGCAGATGGCGCGCTTCGAGTACGTCTCGAAGTCCTTTCACGGCGAAGGGGGTGTGCGTGACCTGGCTGTCGGTGAGTGGTTCAGTCTCGTGGGGCATCCGGAGATTGACCTGCATCCGCAGGAGGAACGGGAATTCGTCATCACCGAGCAGCGAATAGTGGCTCACAACAACCTGCCGGTCGACATCAGCGCCCGAGTCGAGCGCCTGTTCAACCGGAATGGCTGGAAGCAGGACGACGACGGCATTCAAGCAGGCGGCAGCCTGGAGCAAGCCGGCTACAAGACGCGCTTTTCCTGCGTCCGGCGCGGTGTGCGCATCGTTCCGCCGCGTCGCGTCCTGAGGCGCCCCCAAATTCAAACCGCGATCGTGGTTGGCCCACCCGGCGAGGACGTGTGGTGCGACGATATTGGTCGGGTGAAGGTGCGCTTTCCAGCAGCACGGGCGCAGGATCATGTCCATGCGAATGGCGCCGGCGCTTCCGGCTCCGATCGAGACTCGGCGTGGGTCCGTGTGGCCTCGAACTGGGCCGGCAACGGTCCCGGTAGCGGCACGCAATGCGGCGCCCGATTGCTGCCGCCGGTCGGTACCGAGGTGCTGGTCGACTGGGCAGGGGGCGACCCGGACAAACCCATCATCGTTGGCCAGCTCTACAACGCCGTTGCGCCTCCCCCAGCGTTTCGACACGAAGCGGCACTGCCTGCCACGAGGTATCAATCGGGCCTGCGCAGCCGCGAAGTGCACGGCCACCGCGGGAACCAGTTACGGTTCGACGACACGCCACGAGAGATCAGCGCCCAACTCGCGAGCGACCATGCGACGACCGAGCTGAATCTCGGCTTCCTCACCGAGTTGCGGCAGGACGGCCAGGCCGCACCGAGAGGCGAGGGTGCCGAGCTGCGCACCAGTGAAGCGATCGCCTTGCACGCTGCGCGTGGGATCTTCCTGAGCGCGTGGAAGCTCTTGGGTGCCGCCACCTCCAAGGGCGGCCAATTGGAACGGGGCGAGTTCCTCGGCATGATGCGCGAGTGTGGCGAGCTCTTCGCGTCTCTCGGGAACTATGCGGCCGAACACAATGGCGTGCAGGCTGACGCCAAGGAACAGGACGAACTGCTGGCACGATTCAAGAACTGGGAAGATGGCAGCAACACCGCGCCGAACGCGACTGCGCCACGGGAGCCGGTGATCGGCGTGACGTCGCCGGCCGGCATCGGCTTTGCCAGCTCCAAAGCCATCGTCAGCTACTCGGCTAGGAACATCGACACGGTCGCGCAGCAGCACCTGCAGCTTGCAGCTGGACAGCGCTTCACCGTCAATGCCGGCAAGGGGGTGTCGATCTTCGCACAGCACGGCGGGCTGAACGCAATCGCCCATAACGGCAAGCTAGTCCTCCAGAGCCAGCACGATGACGCCAGTATCGACTCGGGCAAGAACATGCAGCTGACCGCCAGCGACGGCGTGGTCACCGTCTCGGCGAAGGCACTGCACCTGGTGGTGGGCGACGGCTCCTTCATCCGGATGGGTGAGGGTGTGTTTGTCATCGGCAGCAAGCATCCCATCCAGTTCCATGCACCCGACTACCTCTACGATGGACCGGAAACGATGACGCCTTTGCGTCCGACCTTCAACAGCGAAGGAGCGGACCAGAAGTTCGAGCTGCGCTACCCGCCTTCAAGCCGGACGGAAAACGGCGAGCCGGTTATGGGCGGAATCGTCCGGGACGCGAGCATGGATATATCGCTGAGCGATGGGTCGAGTATGAAGGCGCGTAGCGGCGCCGATGGTAAGTCCGAACTGATTGCGCGTGAAGCGATGCACCTGGCCGACATCGGTTTGCTGCGTGGCGGTGGCGACAAGTAGCCTCCAGGAGGAGACATGGCGGAGAAGCCCTATCCGAAGATCGAGTATGTCGCCAAACGCGAGAGTGCCGTTCTCCAGTGCAGCCGCGTCAGGGATAAAGTGATTGAAGTGCCGCGTGAACTGCCCGGCAATATCATCCTCGTTCACGGGGTCAACGATGTCGGCATGGGCTACAGCGCGGCGGAGGAGGGCCTCTGCGCCGGACTGCAAGACCGACTATTCCGCTACTTCAGGCCCGCCGAATACCGGCTCCCAACCAAGACGGATAAGGAGAAACTGGAGCAGGACCCCGACGACGTGTTTTTCAAGCGCAAACCGACACCGGACACCGATAGCCCTGTGATCCCGTTTTACTGGGGCTACAGGGAACTTCGCCTCGAGACAAGGACTGTCCACGGCCAGAAGACTGACCGTTACGGTACCCGTCTCGACAAGGACCTATCCAAGGGAGGCGGCCCATTCGGCAACGCGACCTCGACCTTGCCAGATATGTGGAACCGCGGCGTCTACGCCGCCGGCGACCCGGTAGGCGATGCGCTCAGGCCAATCAAGACCGGCCCAGGGCGCATGTACATGGTAATGGCAGCAATGCGCCTTGCAGCCCTGATTAGCATGATCCGCAAGTTCGAGCCGAAGGACACGGTCAGTATCGTTGCACACAGTCAAGGCTGCCTGCTGAGCCTTCTCGCGCAAGCTCTTCTGATGGAGCGAGGTGAACGTACGGCCGACACCTTGATCCTGACCCACCCGCCCTACAGTCTGGAAGAGGAAATGAGCCTCATGATGAAGGGCTTGACCTTCTTCCGTGGCGGTAAGGATGCGGCGATGACTGAGGCCGACTATGAGCTGCTCGATGGTCGCCAGAGCATGCACGCAAGGCTGCAGACGCTGGTGAACATCGTGACCGGCGTGGCGAAGTCCAAGGCAGGCGCTCGAGCCTTTTTCAAGATCAACGAGAGTGACAACGCTGGCATGGTTGCCAGTTGCTGGCAACCCGAAGGGGACCGAGACAACCGCGGAAAGGTATACCTCTACTTCTGCCCGGAAGACATGACTGTCGCCCTGGATAACATGCGCGGCATCGGCTGGCAGGGGGTGCCCGACTATCTCCACACCGTCTCATTGAAGCCGCTGGTCCATTCCGGCTATGCGGTGAGCAAGGCCGGCTATCAGCCCCGGCACACAATCGTGACCCGCAAACCTATGGACGAACTCGGGACCGGCTTCTTTCAAAGGGTGTTTACTGCGAAGCATCGGCTTGATCCACGCACCGGGAAAACCGTTCCGGTACTGATAGGACAGCCACCCCACGATTTTGCGCTATGCATCAAGGACGAAGACGGCCATGCACACGTCGCCGCGAGCGCGCGCAGTTTGCGCGAAAAGCTCCCGGTGGCCACGTGGCCAATCAACCAGACAGACAAACCCGAGGCGCAGAGGTGGGGTATCCGCCGGATTAACGGCGAGCCGCTGCATCCACCGTACAAGGCCGACCTGCGGGGCAACCAGATCGCACCGGACATGATTCCGGCCAGCTCGCGTCTGGCCCAGGCTCCGTTGAACAAGAGGGGACCGAGCGAGGAAGTCGATCCGATAACTGCAGCCATCGCGGTTACCGCGGCCGGTGGCATGGATACCAAACTGGAAGAGCTTTCTCCCCCGGTGGCCGCTGCATGCGTTGATACCAAGCCTGGAAGGTTATCGAAGCTGGAGTGTCAACGGATGCAAGCAGTCTACAACGAAGCGAAGCATCCAAACGACGCTAGTCCCGATAACAGCTACACGATTCTCAGTGCCAGCCGCAGGACCGACGGCACGGTGGTGGCATATGTGATGGAAAGTCCCAATGCCGCGCGCAAGCGTTGGCAGCACGAGCTGGGTGAGAAGTCATTCCATAGCGCGATTTACGACAGCCCGGCGAACCACCGCAATGTGACCGCGTATGACGTCGCAATCGGCAGTGGCAAGGCGTCCAGTCATCCGAAGTTCCACGCTTACCTGTGCGCCGTGGCTGACTGGCGGTTGAAAAAGCCGGCCCCGTGGGGCCTATTCCGCAAGGGCATTCTCATGTGGCCGAAGTTTCTGGAGCTCTTCAGCGACTACTTCGAATGCGAACCCGACTGGCGCCGGCAGATCATCGAGGGCAACGTCGACTACTACAGCGACGGCACGCTTCCGAAATGTCTGCCGGTCCTGACGGGCAGGTTGTGGGAGATCGTGGTCTCGGAAACGACCACGGGCAAGCGCGTGAGCCAGGCGACTCCGCCGAAGGAAAAATCATGAACAGCGACGCGCTCGCAGACCCAGGGGAATTTCGGCGACCGACAGCCTGGAAATACGTCTTGGGCGCAGTGGTGGCGTTTCCACTCCTGTTCGTGCTGTGGGTCGCGTTTGAATACTTCGTGCTGCATCCGGAGGTTGCTAATGTTGAGGTGGAGACGACGATGGACAGAATACGCTGGTTCGGCGTGCCTTTGCTGCTGATCGTGGTCCTGTTCGGAGGCAAATGGGTCAAGGATTCGTTCGCCGCGAATGCCCGCGAGCAGGAGTGGAGGCTAAAGACGCAGCAGCTCAAGGACCAGGAAGCTGCCGCGCGCACCGAGAAGACTCGCCGCGAATACGTGCTCGAGGTGCTGGGCTTGGGCGTCACCTACGAGAAGTACCGGCAGGGCAAGTTGTGGGATGCGCTTCAACGAGGGAGTCCGCACAGCAGCATACGCGAGACAGATCCAAAGAAGTATGAGTGGGCAGGAAATGACAAGATTGGCGATTCGGGAAGCCGGGCATTGGACGCACTGGAGAACGGTGTCGAACCGTCTCCGATGTTCTGGGGCGTGCCGAGCATGTATGCCGGTATTCCGACCGAAAACCCCGCCCATCAACCCAGCGATATCCAGCCGGTAGCGGGACTGGCCGCCGGCGCCGAAGGCACTGGCATGGCTTGGCACCTCTTCGTCACCGGACCCTGGCAGCTCAGCGAGCGTCCGGACCAGCTGCTGGAGCAGGCGTTCGCGTTCTTCGACAAGTACCCCGATCTGCCCTACCTGGTGCTGTTGTCCAATGACGACATGGCCACACGCGACAGCAATCGCCGCCCCGGCACGCCTACGCTCGTGACGGATGGCTACTACATTCCAGAGCGGCCGGACGCGACCGCCGTGTTCGTGCTGGCCCGGCGCGAGCGGGTCGAGCCGCTGCGGCCCTACGTGTGGGACGACCCGGACAACGACTACCTGCAGGAGAACCTGCGACGTATGTACTTCAAACTTATGCAGGACGTCCCTAAGCCCGAGAGGACGGCCCATACCGAGAGATTCAGCAGTGATCGTCAACCTTCGGTGGTGGAATGGTTGCAAGCAGCAGCCGCCTTCGCCACGCGCCCGGTCTTCGACAAAAAGGACGGCAGTCCGCTCGTCGACGCATTCAAGCGCTGGGCCAACCATCCCCCGAAGGACTGGAAGCCAACGCCGTGGTTTCCGCTTCCGTGGAACCACGAACAGATGAAGGCGTTCGACAATTTGCCGTCGCTTGGATTCATCCACCGGCCGGTCTTCGTCAAGTTCGAGGACGAGCAGGGCAAGCCGGTAAGCCGGCGCGACGCGCGCCAGAAGCTGCTGGAAATCGGCTGGCACAAGGCTTTGCAAACCCTGTCGGACACCGAACGCACCAAAGGACCGGCTAGGATCATCGCAGCCTTTGACAACATCGTCGACCACCTGGTGGCGATGGAAGGCGTACTGCATCAATACGCGGCGCAGGGCGGACCGGAAATCGACACTGGCAAGACTGCCCAGTTCATCAACACGGACAGGAGGCTAGGGAACACCGGGGCGGCAAGCTTCTTCATGCAGATGGCGATCGGCGTCATGGGCAGTTACATCGAAGGTGGACCGTCGGCCGCCATCAACTTGCGTGACCCGACCGGGGCCAGCATTGTCTTCATCAGCCCGCCAACCGAGGAGCGGCGCAAGGCGCAGAAACACTGGAACGTGTTCAAGCATCAGGTCAAGCCAGCGATCGATCCCGAGAACTACAGATCGCCAACGGTCGGCGAAGTCTTGGGTAAGAACGAAGCACCAGCCACGAAACAGGGAGAACAATGAATGCGGAACGTTATCCGGTTAGGCGATGCCACCTCACACGGCGGTAAGGTAGTCAGCAGCAGTGCCACCCACTTCAAGATCGGCGGCGTACCGGTGGCGTGCGTCGGAGACGCCTGCAGTTGCCCGATCCCTGGACACAGCGAATGTACGATTGTGACTGGATCGCCTCATCACCTCATCAACGGCAAGCAGCTCGCCTTCGACGGCGACAGGCTTAGCTGTGGTGCGAAGCTCATTTCAAGTTCCAGGTTCTTCAGTACTGCGAGATAGAGTCCGCACGAGAAGGAGCGTAGGGACGATAAGTCTCGCGGTCGCCAACTGACCTCCGCAAAACCCGCGGCCTTTCATTGCAGACCAACGCAGGGCTCGCATCATTTTCTGGATGGATGCAGCCTTTCCCGGCCGTTCTCCGTCCACACCCACCGCGCCGTCGCCGCCCGCCAGTCGCAAGGCGGAACGAGAGGAAGCACTACGTCAGGTCTTTAACTGTACAACCATACAGTTTTTCTTTGTTCCCGGTAGAAATTAAGTTAAAGTAGCGTATAATCAATACGTACTACATCTAGTACCATTGCGCCCTATGACACTAGATATGGCACTTCCGCGTACTGAGTCCTTCCTGCGTAGCGGTTTGCTAATTTCAAAATGGCAAGGCGAAACTACGCGTCGCGTAAGCATTCATAAGGTTCTTGTTAAGCATCACACGTCCGCTAAATGCGTTGGAGAAATTGATGAGGTTAGCAACTCCCTCTTTCCAGAACAATTTTACGAACACGGTTGTTGCCGCCGAACTAAGTCGTCCGTCGAGTGTGACGGCCAGAATGCTTAGTGACAGTGATGTAAATGAATGGCTGAAGCGCAGCCATAGGGAACAGCACGTTGTTACGATGGTGTATGCGAAGCACCGGTGTGCGTTTTATAGCGACGGCGAGCCCGACGAGCTGTATTCAGCAGACCCAGAGGGGGACTCCAAGAAGACACTTCGACTTATTGCACGTGCAGGGCGTTTGCGTCGACTGGAACTGTCCGAACCCATCCTGCGAGACGCAATCAAGCCTGAGGCTGGCTGGAGTCAGGCAGCAATCAGTGCAGACGAGGCGGACATCAAGCACTGGCTGAAGGCACGGGCAGCAATGTTCGACATTGGGCGAGGTAAGCCTCTTTCTGCCCCCGGCAGCCGACGGGTCTGGCACGATGCTGCCGGACGATGCATGTTCCGTGGATGCGGGATGGACCTCGGCAGGACATCATTGACGACAGCATCTGCCGCTGTCGGGTATTTGGCCCATATTGTCGCAGCTGATCCAGATGGGCCGCGTGGCTGCAATACCGATTCGTACCGTTTATCGGACGACCCGGAAAACGTCATGCTCATGTGCGATGGGCACCATCGCCTGATCGACCGGATCGATCCAGATGGATTTTCGGTTCCACTGCTACGTGAGATGCGCCGGGAACACGTGGATATGGTCCGGCGATCTCTTGATTGCCTGACGTACCCGCGCTCGAAGGCGATGGCGATACTCGCCAATGTCGCGGGCGTGTGGTCACAGGCTTCGGAACGAGACATTCGCCAAGCCATGTTGGAACGTAGTCTTGCTTCCCTGCCGTCGGTCCGTTATCCATTAAGGCGCACGCAGCGAGATGATCGCACTCAGCCGGATTTCTGGCGGCATTTACTGCATGAGCATGCCCTGGAACTGGACGCATTCATGCGAGAACTTATCGCTCACCGGGAGCAGGAAGATTATGCCGAGGTACTGTCGGTCTTCCCGCTGCACTCAATGCCCCTGCTGTTGCTGACAGGCCGGATGGTCGGCGAGGCCAGAAAGGTCGAGGTGTTCCAGTATCACCGTCATCGTGGTACCTGGTGTTGGGATAGCGCTGCAAGGCCCAAGCCAGCAGGCGAATTCTATCTGGAGGGGGAGAGCCGAGTCGGCTCGACGGAAGCATTGCTCTCGATTGAGTTGACGGCTTCGCTGGATGAGCAGGCGCTTCCTTCGCATCTGCAGGAGGCGGTGCGCCAGAACACCGTTCCCTGGATCCGGTTGCGTGCCACAGCTCCGAATAACGCGTGCATTGGCCATCCTGACGATCTCGAGCAGTTTACGGCGATTGCCCGTCAAGCGATTGCTGTCATCCAGGACAGCATGCGCGCTGCAAAAGTACACCTGATTCCGATAGCTCCGGCCAGTACGCTCTTTCGCTTCGGCCAGCTTCTACAGCCCGGACATCACTGCAAATACATCATCCATGACCGCCCGCATCACGCCGCATCGTTCATGCCGGCGCTGATCATCGATGGCCAACAGGCCACCGATGGTGTGGCGCCCGGAAATGGTCGAACTACCAGCATCCAGTTGCGCTAATAGGAGAACTCAATGTCCACAACTAAGTTTAGCCTGCTCGTCGAGTCGGCATCACAGTCCCGCAGCGATTCGCTCGAGAAGGCATTCCGCCAGTACGGTACAGATGTGTTCGATGTCTGGGCAAGGGAGCTCGATGTCGTGAACAAGCACATCACCGTCGATCCGGCTCTGGTGGAGGAAGCGGCAAGGAGTTACGAAGATCTGGGGGAGCTCCTTGTTGAGCGCCTGCGCTGGCCAGCGGATGCTATCACAATCGCGCCTCAAGGATCCACGAACACAAAGACCTTGGTACGGGCTCCGACAGCAGAGCGATTTGACGTGGACGCGGTTTGCGAAGTTGACCTGTCGCGGGTAGAGGCACAGGACCCAATGCAGTTCTTTGAAGACGTTGGAGCTGCGCTCGAAGGCCATGAGCCGCAAGAGAAGAGCCGGTGCTGGCGTATCAACTTCCCGAACAAGGGATATTACATCGACTTTACTCCGTCGGCGCCCCTAGCAAAGATACCCCTTGGCCAGCGTGGTGATATTCAGTACCGGCCCGAAACCGGCTACGAAGCGACCGCGTTGGCAGTAGTTGATCGACCTTCTGGAAAGTGGAAAACCTCGAATCCGGCCGGCTTCGCGGCATGGGTGAACGAACAGGCACGACGTCAGCTTCTCATTCAGCCTCTCCAAAAGGCAGAGGCCACGGCGCAGCGCGCCGACATCCGGCCTGTCCCGTCCCAGGAGGTGCCGCTGTCGGATACCTTGCGTGTAGCGATCCGTCTGTTCAAACGTCACCGTTGCATGGCTGTTCGCCGCGGGCATATAACAGCGGAATTCAAACCTATCTCGGTCATCATCGTGACGCTCCTGACGCAGTGTTACGCCGGCCTCGCCGACCAGCATCGCCTCTACAACCACCCAGTCGAGCTTCTCGCCGACCTTGCGGTGCTGCTGCCTGCGATGGTCGAATGCCATAACGGTCAGTATGTCATCGCCAACCCGACAGTTCATGGGGAGAACTTCGCCGAGCGCTGGAATACCGATGAAGGGCAACGTGCACAGGCATTCAAGAGCTGGTGCAGATTGCTGGTCACAGACTTGACATACATTCTCGGGGCATCCGAACCAGCAGAGGTCCGCAAGCGTGTCCAGAAGACCTTTGGGTGCGAAGGGGCGTCCTTGCCAAATGCTGCAACCCAGGGAATATTCACCGGGCTTGCGCCCGCACAGCCTCGACAGGTTCAACCGGTTCGCCCAGGTCGGGGGCTCGCCTAAGTTGAGTTGCACGTGACCAGTCCCTTCGATCATTTTTTGAAAAGCCATCCGCTTCTGCTGGCGGAGACGAGGACGGCGGGCACACGCAGCGAGCGTAAATTCGCACTCGCGCTCCCTGCGATGCCGGCCGAGCGTGCTTTCGCAGGCGCATGGTTAGTATTGCCCGCAAATTTTCCTGAGGCGCGAGCGCGCATACAGCTTTCGAAAGACGCCGTCTTACGCGTTCCTCACATCGATTCCGCTGCAGACTTGTGCTTTTCGGGCGATGCCGGTCCCGCTAGCGGCGCCTCTATGGAAGAGCGAGTGGGCGCGATGTTGTATCTTTTTGAGCAGGAATTTCTTCTCCCTTGGCTGTCCGGTCGGCTCGACGGAGATTTTGAGAGGGAAACAGCAAATTATTGGTCAATAAACGTCAGCCGGGCGGCGTCGGAAGTCGATGCAATAAAGCGGGTTTACACCTTTGCAGTGCGCCATAGTGAGCCGCGCGTGCTTACTGCACGGCTCGTGCAACCTTCGCGCGCGCTCATTGTGAACGACGACGAAGCGCTGGCCTCACGTTTCGTCGCATCGCTCGGGCCGCGTGCGACTGAAGTGTCGAACGCCGTGGTTGCGGACGTGCCGATCGACTACCCGTATACGCCGGCGACATGGCCCACAACTCTCGCTGACGTCAGTCTGTTGCTGGAGGGCCGACTGACCGCGGCCCAGTATCGCCAGTTCGAACAGATAGCTAAGCGCCGCACCTTGCACCGTGTCGTCCTTTTAAGGGCTCCAACATGCACATATGCGTTTCTGCTACCTGGCGGGCCGCCAACGCGTGTTGTCAAGCACAAAACGAAGCGTGCCTATCCTACACTCCGACTTCTGCCGTTGGGGGTGGAGCGGATGGATCCCTCCTGGACTTGCGGACGTGCGCAACATCCACAAGTATTAGATCGTCAGCAATCCCACGTTCTTGTCCTCGGGGCTGGTTCTCTTGGCAGCGCCGTTATCGACCTGCTCGCTCGCAGTGGAGTGGGAAAAATCACGATAGTTGATCCGGACTACCTTTCCTCTCCCAATATCGGCCGACATCTGCTTGGCGCCGACATGTTGGGCTACCCAAAGGCCAAAAGTGTGGCCGCGCACGTCGGCCGCTCAGTCCCATCGTGCCAGTTGAGTGGTACGAGCGAGTCTGCGGAAGCATGGCTTCAACGTTCCACACTCGCTGAAGTCACTGTGGTCCTGGACTTTACCGGCGAGCCAGAAGTGAGGTCAGCCCTTGAGTCCGCGAGACTAGCCCATCCTCGCCATCTTCTGATCGGTTGGTTCGAGCCGTACGTCGCTGCTGCACACGCATGCGTGCTGAAGGACACTGACTACTGGCTCAATGGCCTGCCAGATCGCCTGATGGGGTATCAGGCCGTCGACTGGCCCGATACCGTCATACATAATGAGCCCGGGTGCAGCAGCCAGTTCCAGAGCTATACGCCGGTGCAAGCCAACTATGGCATTGCTCTTGTTGCAGAGGCAGCACTGCAGCTAATCGACGGCGATGTATCGAGCTCCTACGTGCGTAGTTGGGTACGAGGACAGCGGTTCCTCGACGCACAACTTCCAGGCCTGAAGCTCCGTGATTGGGCGCAGTCTGCAGCAGAACAAGATGGCGTGCTAATTGAGAGACGATGGTCATGAGCAGCCGACTGTTTTATCTTCCGGATAATCATGGTTATGTCTTGTTCGACGCGCCTGTGCTTGCGCACATGTACGAGCATGCCCAAACGCGCTGGTTCCAGCGTGAAGCAGGGGGACAACTGTTCAGTCCGACACCACAAGACACGGCCGTAATCATCTCGCATGCTACTGGGCCTTACACTAGCGATTTGCGGCGAAGGCACGCATTCGTACCTGATGCAAGACAGGCGACGGATGACAGGCATCGGCATTTTCTGGAGCAGCGTCACGCCGTAGGACTATGGCATACCCATCCAGAGGCAAATCCCGCGCCCTCGGGACAAGACCGAGCGACGGCACAAGACTTCCTGAACGAATTCGATGGGCAAATGACCGGCTTCCTGCTTGTCATTCTTGGAAACAAGGGCCAACCGTTCAACCTTGCCGTGTGGTTGGCGCGGACGAACAATCACTCGAACTGGATCAGATTGCGCGAGGCCTGAATGTTAGACGTGTTCGATCAGCCCTAACTCGTCAAGCGCCCGCAGAGTGTTTTTCTTCGGCATAAAATGAACCTGCTCTACGGCGAGAGCGAACAGGTACGGCGTCTTGTGCTCAAATTGCTTATAGCACCTGACTACGAAGTCCTGGTTTGTGCCTGGAACTGGGTTCGCCTTGTATGTGGCCAGACGCGAAGCAATGGTTGCTTTGTCCTTGATCCACTGCCACCGAAGCACTGCTCGGCCTTCGTACGCGGCCGCCGATGGACCATCGAAAACGTACACGAAGCGCGATGGATGCAATCCAGCCGTGCTTAGTGGCCTCCGTTGGCCAGGAGAGGTGCCTTCGCCTCCGGCGGCCGCAGGCGTAACCTCCTCATGCATTGCAGGACGATCGGCGTTGTTCTGGACCAGAGCTCGCCTGGTTTCCGTTAACGCCTCGAGTTCGAGCCTCCAGGTTTCCAACCGCTCGACGAACTCTGCGGTGTTCGTTGCAAGCAGCAGTCTCATGTCGTCATCCAGCTGGGTTGGCGAGCCCGCGGAACCGCCGTAGTACGACTTTGCATCTTGCAAGCCCCGGCCATACAAGCGCTGGAAACAGTTGCCGCCCAATACCTGGAACTGTCCATCGACCAGCAAGATGTGAATGCGGGCGTAGACCGAGTGCCCACATCCCTCGGCCTGGCAACGAACACGCTTGTCGCGGTCGACCTCCACGACGTTAAGGAGGTATGCGGACTTTGCTTCACTCATATTCAGCAGTGCCAGCTTACGTCAGAACGTTTCTTTCAACGCCCACCTTGTCGGATTCCATCTCAAGTTGTTCTCCGGCGCCCTTGTCATTGGGGTCGCATGTGACCTCGACATCGATGTAGTCATCCTCGTCGACGAGCTTCACAAAATCCCGCCCAGCGGAACCGGCCTTCCAGCGGAGTAGCGCAGTGAGTGCATCAGTGCTCGCGCGGTTGCTACTTTGGAACGCAGCGACCGAATTATTAACTCTCGTGAAGCGGTACTTCACCTTAGTCTTGTCCATGATTTGAACTATTCGTTACTGGCTTATCGGCGACCACAGGTGGCTGTGCAACCGGCTCCACCAAGATATTACTCTACCATGGGTAATACGGGCCCAAGACACCCCCTGGGCCCAGAAGCTTAATAGTAGTGTTTCAAGGCCTTGTCGGATACGAGCGGTACTCCCCCGCTGCGCGCTCGAACTTGCTGGACCACGTCCCCATAAAATATCCGTCGTTTGGGAGTACGAAGATGGGCGAGGCAAGTTGATGCGATAACGCGATGCAACGACAGGGCAGGGAGGTCGCTACTGTGAAAGCCAAAGCGGCTACGCGAGCGGCTCGAACCCTTGTCGAGCGAACTCAGGCAGTTGAAGAGCCGCCGCCAGATCAGTTCCATGTAGTGGTCGAGAACGACATGAACGATGCACGCCTACTCTGGCTCGGCAATCGGATCGGTGAAGCCAAGCTGCGAAAGAGCGTCGCCAAGTGCCAGAACCGTTGGCTCAGACTTCGCCACGGTTGCCGAGATGTTTTTGATTCACACGATTCCAGCTTTCCCTGACAAGCGAGCGCCACTGAGCTGAAGCGCTCGCCGTCCCAGCGTCAGGTTTGTGATGTCCGTGGCCGTGCCATCCACTCGCGCCCTTTGAGCATGCACTCCCAGTACAGTGACGGCAGGACGTCCTTTTTCAGGTGCCAGGCCAGGCGCGACGGCTTGGTGCCGTCGATCAGCCAGGGTGGGAAGCTCGGCGCAAGTTTGCCGCCATAGGTAAATTCGGCCAGGACGATCTTGCCCCGTTCCACAGTCAGTGGGCAGGAACCGTAGCCGTCGTAGCTTGCCGTCCCCTGGACCTTACCCAGTTGCGCGAGGAGGTTGTGCGCCACTACCGGTGCCTGCTTGCGCGCGGCAGCAGCGGTCTTGGCGTTGGCCGTGTTGCATGCGTCCCCAAGCGCAAAAATGTTGTCGTAGCGGCGGTGCCGCAAGCTGGCAGGATCAACATCAACCCACCCGGCAGCGTCGGCCAGGGGGCTGCTGCGGAGGAAATCGGGGGCGACCTGTGGCGGTACCACATGGATCAGGTCGAAGTCCCTGACTACCGTCTGCTTGGTCCCGTTAGCCCCTGTCCGGGTGAAAGTAGCGCATTTGCGCTCTCCGTCGATCGCAGTCAGGTTCTCGCCAAAGTTAAGCCCGATTCCGTAGGCCTGCACATATTCCATGAGTGCCGGTACATAGTCCGCGACACCGAACAGCACCGCGCCGGCAGAGCAGAAGTCGATATCGATATCGTCAAGCACACCTGCACGTCTCCAGTGGTCTGCCGACAGATACATCGCTTTCTGGGGCGCCCCAGCGCACTTGATCGGCATGGCGGGTTGGGTAAACAGGACGCGGCCGCGCCGCAACTGCTGCACAAGTTCCCAGGTGTAGGGCGCCAGGTCGAAGCGGTAGTTCGACGTGACGCCATTGCGGCCGAGCGCATCGACCAGGCCCTCGATGCCTTGCCAGTCGAGCTGCAAGCCCGGGCACACCACGAGGCTGCGGTAAGCCACCTCGCTGCCGTCGGCAAGCACCACGGCGTTCCGTTCCGGTGCGAACTCGGCAGCTGCGGCTTTAATCCAGCGAACCTCACGCGGCATGACCGAAGCCATGTCGTGCGCGGTATCGCCGGCCTTGAAAATTCCGGCGCCGACCATGGTCCAGCCGGGCTGGTAAAAGTGGGTGGTGGCAGGTTCGACGATGGCGATGTCGATGCCGGGAAGGCGCGCCCGCAGACTGGCCGCGACTGCAATCCCGGCCGCGCCGCCACCGACGATGAGCACCTCATGTGATGTGGGCATTGTCTAGCTCCGTTCTATTTTTTTTCAAGGCGCGGTGCGAGTGCGCCGAGATCGTAGCCGGCCTGCGACGCCGCCTCCAACAGCCTGGAGGGGGATTCCTCGCCCGCCCGGGAAAGCGCCCACATCGACGTCGAGCGCCGTCCGGTGCGGCAATAGCCGAGTACCGGCTTTGGCAACTCGGCCATCAATTGCTTGAACGCGACCGCATGGGCATCGGTGACATTTTCCGGCGCCGCCGGCAGATACCGTGCTTCCATTCCGAAGCGGGCAGCTTCCTGCTCGATTTCGGTGAAAGCGGGCTGGTCCGGTCCTTCGCCGTCGGGCCGGTTGCAGATAATCGAACGAAAACCGTCCTGCGCCAAGGCGGGGATATCCTCGAGTTGAATTTGTTGCGAGACCGCGAGGTCCGGGCTGAGCTGTTTGAATTTCATGGGATCTCCTGGATGGTTGAGTTTGCCGGCTGACCAAAACGCTTACGAGTTCAAGGCCGACAGAAGGAACGCTGCTGCCTGGCCATGCGGATGAGGGTGCGTTATCAGCTATCAAGTGAGCAATTCACCTGCAGCGATTCACGCGCCATGTCAAAGCATACGTCTGACTCCCAACCCGGCACGCGCACACGATGTCGCGGGTCACCGACATAGGTAACAATATACTTGAAGATAGTTTGAGATGCGATATACTATAAGAATGTATTTTAATGGGTGGCCAAGATGTTAAAGAAAGATGAAGAAGCGGGGCTGTGTCCTGCCGATGGCATCGATATCGAGTCGATGCGCCGTGCTGCAGAGCAGGCCTCCGGCCTGTTAAAGGCACTGGGCAATATCGACCGCCTGCTGCTGCTTTGCCAGATGACACAAGGAGAGTTTTGTGTCAGCGAGCTGGAAGCCTTGACCGGCATTCGCCAGCCCACACTCTCGCAACAGCTTGGCGTGCTGCGCGACGAGCAGCTGGTCCATACCCGCCGCGAGGGCAAGCAGATCTATTACAGCATAGCGAGCAGGGAAGCGATGGCCGTGATGGAAGTCTTGTACGGGCTGTATTGTAAACCGATGAAGGAGAGTAAATCATGACCATCAACTGGAGCGAATTCACGCCGTGGGCGTCGCTGTTCGGCGGCTTGCTGATCGGACTCTCGGCCGCGCTGTTTGTACTGTTCAACGGCCGGATTGCCGGCATTAGCGGCGTGCTTGGTGGTTTACTGCGTCCGCTGCGCGGTGATATTGCCTGGCGTATCGCATTTCTGGCGGGACTGCTTGGTGCGCCTTTGGTGTACGGGATGTTCGCCACTTTGCCGGAGGCCCGCATCGAAGCCGGCACCGGGACCCTGGTTGTCGCCGGATTGCTGGTTGGACTGGGCACGCGCTATGGGGCAGGCTGCACCAGCGGCCACGGCGTTTGCGGACTGTCGCGGCGTTCGCCGCGTTCCCTGGTCGCCACGGCGAGCTTCATGCTGGCCGGCTTCGTCACCGTGTATGTCGTACGCCACCTGATGGCTTAAGGAGGGAATTCTCATGCAGATCGTAATGGCATTGATCGTCGGGCTGATCTTTGGTATCGGGCTGCTCGTGTCGGGCATGGCCGACCCGGCGAAGGTCCTGAATTTTCTTGACCTGGCGGGTAGCTGGGATCCTTCCCTGGCATTCGTCATGGGTGGCGCGATCGCAGTTGGCTTGATCGCATTCCACTTTGCCGCCGGGCGCAAGAAGTCGCTGCTAGGCGATGCGATGCGCTTGCCGACCGCCACGCAGATCGACCGGCGGCTGGTGTTCGGCGGGTTGACCTTCGGGGTAGGCTGGGGCCTGGCGGGCTACTGCCCGGGGCCGGCGCTGGTGTCGCTGGTCGGCGGTGGCGAGAAACCGCTCATTTTCACTGGTGCTCTACTGGCTGGAATGGCGATCTTCGAACTGCTGGAGCGCCTGCCCACTGCCACTGGGAAGCAGCATGCGTAATCGCAGCGCGAAGGCGGGGGCGACGTCATGCTGATCAGCCTGGGGTTGGGTCTGGTAGTCGGCGTGGTCCTCGCGCTGACCGGTGCCGGCGGCGGCATTCTCGCGGTGCCGCTCCTCGTCTTCGGCATGCAGATGGGAGTTGCCCAGGCCGGTCCGATCGGCCTGATGGCGGTCGGCATGGCCGCGGCCCTCGGTGCCATCCTCGGCTTGAAGGCCGGAATCGTACGCTATCGGGCCGCCGTCCTGATTTCGGTGACAGGGATGCTGTTGTCGCCGGTCGGCTTATGGCTTGCGAACCGTATCGACAATCGCTGGCTGAGCGTACTGTTCGCACTCGTCCTCTTGTTTGTGGCTTTCAAAACATTTCGGCGCGCCACGGCCAAGCAGGCTGTCCGTCAGGACCCTGTCGACCTCGAGCAGCCGTGCATGCGTGACGGCGCTACAGGCCGCTTTGTCTGGACGGCGCGCTGCGCGCGTTCGCTCGCGCTTTCCGGCACGGTTGCGGGCTTGCTCTCCGGCTTGCTTGGTGTCGGTGGCGGTTTCGTGATGGTGCCGGCGCTGCAGCGTTATACCAACCTGGATATGCAGTCGACCGTGGCGACCTCGCTCGCGGTGATCGCACTGGTGTCGGTGACGGGAGTTGCCTCGAGCGCAATCGCCGGCTCGATGAGCTGGCCGGTGGCACTCCCGTTCGCCGCCGGGGCACTGGCCGGCATGCTGGGTGGCCGCATCGTATCGGACCGCTTGGCCGGGCCCCAGTTGCAGATTGGCTTCGCCGCCGTCTCGGCGCTCGTCGCGGTGGGCATGATCGCCAAGGTACTGTACCGATAACCCGAGCCGCCATGCGGCGCTCATCCTGTTTCAAGGAGAACCTCCATGCATCTCAGACCGATTCAGTTGTTTGACACCGAGTCTTCGACTTTTACCTATATTCTTGCAACCCAGGCCGGCGGCGAGGCAGTGCTGATCGATCCTGTCGACGAACATTGGGAACGCGACCTGGCGCACCTGCGGCGCCTCGACCTGAAGCTGGCTTACGTCCTCGAGACGCATGCCCATGCGGACCACGTTACCTCCGCCGGCAAGCTGCGCGAGCTGACCGGCGCCAAGGCCGCGGTCCCAAGCGGTTGCGGCATCCCGCCCGCTGACGTCCAGTTGAATGACGGCGATGTGATCCGCTTCGGCGGCGAAGAAATCCTCGTATTGCATACGCCTGGCCATACCGCAGGGAGCATGAGCTATGTGTGGCGCAATAACGTGTTCACCGGCGACACCCTCCTGATCAACGGTTGCGGCCGTACCGACTTCCAGAGCGGCAGCGCCGATGCCTTGTTCGACAGCGTGACGAAGAAGCTGTTCTCGCTTCCCGACGACATGTTGATGTGGCCGGGGCACGACTACAAGGGGCAGGTGGTATCGACGATCGGTTGGGAGAAGCAGCACAACGCGCGCCTGGCCAAGCGCAGCCGCGAGGAGTTCGTCCAGTTGATGGCCGAGCTGAATCTGCCCAAACCGAAGCGCATCGATGTCGCCGTACCGGCAAACCAGAACCTGGGTTTGCCGCACAGTGCCTGACGCATGGACAAGGGTTGTGATGACGGAAGATGCAGCGGCAAAGGCGGCAAGCCTGTGGGACCAGCGATACGGCTCACCCGAATTTCTCTTCGGAACGGCGCCCAACGACTACCTGGCCAGCCAGGGGCACCTGCTCCGGCCGGGGATGCGGGCGCTGGCGGTCGCAGACGGGGAGGGCCGGAACAGCGTCTGGCTCGCACGCCAGGGCTTGAGCGTGGACGCGTTCGATGTCTCGTCGGTGGCGGTCGGCAAGGCCAGGCGGCTCGCCGGCGATGCACAGGTGGCGGTCGACTTCCACATCGCCGATTGCGATGCCTGGCGCTGGAAGCCGGCATCTTACGACGTGGTCGCGGCGATCTTCGTTCAGTTTGCCGACCCGCCCATGCGGGCGCGCCTGTTCGCAAACATCATCAGCACGCTGAAGCCGGGCGGCATCCTGATTTTGCAGGGATATACGCCCAGGCAACTCGACTACAAGACAGGAGGCCCTGGGGTATTGGAGAATCTTTATACCGAGGAAATACTGCGTGTGGAACTCGGCTCACTGGACATCGTCGAGCTCCTGAATTACGAGGCAAACCTGGCCGAAGGAACGCAACATGCAGGGCGTTCAGCACTCATCGGCCTGGTCGGCAGAAAAGCCCTGTAGTCGCGACGTGGGGCAGCCTGCCGGTCTGCGCCAACAACACACATTGATAAAAACGATTAATGGAGACAAGCATGGAAGCATCCCAACCAAGTCCGGGCGCCGTCTACAAGGAGACGCCCGGCTATTTTCGGCGTCTGACGGGCTTTGACTGGATGTTCGGCGTCGGCCTGCTGGCCGCCGCGCTGTTCGCGCTGAACCGCTATGCCGCTTTCATGGATGGCTACGAGCGCGTGATCCTGTTGCTGACCGCGCCGACGCTGGCCGCGCTCGGCTGGCACTGGAAGCCGGTGCGCTGGCTGTTCCCGCTGTCTGCGCTCTTGTCCTTGTGGGCCGTGTCACTTTACGACGGTTCACTGGCAGCGGCGGAACAAAATTTCTTCCTGAAATACATGCTGTCGAGCCAGTCGGCCATCCTCTGGATGAGCGTGCTGTTCGTGTTCTCGACCGTGTTCTACTGGATCGGGATGCTGGCGCGCTCGCATGCCAGCAGTGCGCTCGGCTCGCGCTTGTGCTGGGCCGCCGTGGTCCTGGGTTTCACCGGCCTGGCGGTGCGCTGGTTCGAGTCCTACCTGATGGGGGCAGATATCGGCCACATTCCGGTGTCGAACCTGTACGAGGTGTTCATCCTGTTCGCGCTGATCACCGCGCTGTTCCACCTGTATTACGAAGAGCGCTACGCCACGCTCCAGCTGGGCGCCTTCGTCCTTTTGATCATCGCCGCCGCGGTCGTCTTCCTGCTCTGGTATACGGTGTCGCGCGACGCCGCCCAGATCCAGCCGCTGGTGCCGGCCCTGCAGAGCTGGTGGATGAAGATTCACGTGCCGGCCAATTTCATCGGCTACGGCACTTTCGCGCTGGCCGCCATGGTCGGCTGCGCCTACCTGCTGAAATCGCACGGCATCCTGGCCGACCGCCTGCCTTCGCTGGAGGTGCTGGACGACGTGATGCATAAATCGATCTCGGTCGGGTTCGCCTTCTTCACCGTCGCCACCATCCTCGGCGCCTTGTGGGCGGCCGAAGCCTGGGGCGGCTACTGGTCCTGGGACCCGAAGGAGACCTGGGCCTTGATCGTCTGGCTCAACTACGCGGCCTGGCTGCACCTGCGCCTGATGAACGGACTACGCGGCCGCGTGGCGGCATGGTGGGCGGTGGTAGGTCTTCTGGTGACCACCTTCGCATTCATTGGCGTGAACATGTTCCTGTCGGGCCTGCACTCGTATGGGGAGCTGTGACGAACGGTAGCGGTCCTGCCGTAGGTATGCCCGTGTCAATGTCCAGCAAGGTCGCGTTCGCGGATGGGGCCATGCAAGCTTTACTTGCGCAGGTCTTGCCTGAAGAATATGCTGCTGGCAAGATTCCCGTTTGAGCAAGCCCATGCATTCCTCCATCCGCCATATCACGCTTGTCATGTCGCTTGCAGCTGCGATGTCGGGCTGCAATACCCTGGGCGTGCTCGCGCGCGCCGAACCGGGCGCCGCACGCGAAGCTGCCACGGTATTCGGCAAGTGGGTCGATGCCGGCGGTGACGCCGCAGTGGCAGCCACCTGGTCACGCAAGGTGGCGCCTGGCGTGTCGATCCAGGAGATCGAAGAAGCCTTCACAAGCGTCGCTGCAGAAGACAACCTCCGACCGGTTGGTGAATTGTTTCTCTCCAACGAACTGGCGCTGCGCACCGGACAGGCCCAGAAGTTCCTCAAAGTCTACTCGTACTGCGATCCAGATACTGCACGGGCGATCGTCGATTTCAGTCCGGCGATGGCGGCGTTCCTGCCGTGCCGGATTGCCGTCGTGGAGCAGCAGGACGGCCTTTGGATCTATGCGATGGACATGGACATCCTGATCAAACTGGGGCGACCGATGCCATCCGAACTCCGTGCGAAAGTCACGCGGGTGCGTGCAACCATGCTGAAAATGCTTGATCGCGCTGCGAATGGGGAGTTCTAAGCCTCGGTCGTTTTGCCAGTGGTGCAGAGCAGGTTATGACGCTGTTTGCCGCTTTGCAGCATCGAAATGTCTTGCACCGAATCTATCTTAATGGTTATATGCTTATAAATACATAAGCTCATAACTGAAGCGCACGGACAAGCAATGGATGTTGATCTCGACAAGGAGGAGATGGCAGAAGTATTCGAACAAGTCTCGAATTACTTCAGCTTGCTCTCCGAACCAACACGTTTGAAGATCCTGCATGCCCTGTGCAATGGCGAGCGGTCCGTTGGTGCGATCGTGACGCAGCTCGGGGCCAACCAGGCAAACGTCTCGCGCCAGCTGAACATGCTGTACCGTGCCCGCATTCTGGGACGCCGTAGGGATGGCGCTCAGGTGTACTACAGAATCGAAGACCAGAACACGATCGCCTTGTGCCGGACCGTATGCAACCACATGGCGGAGAAGGTCAAGAAAAGCCGCCAGATAGACCAGGCAGCGATCGAAAATTTCATGACGGGTAGCTAAGGCCATACGGCAGGTAAATTGGCAGCTGCTCAGTCATTTTATGATGATATGCGCATATAGGCATATACGCATATACGCATGCCGTTATGTTTTATTGTTCATCGCAAGGATGGAGTAGATGGGTAACCCGATTCGCAAGTTCGGTCGTGTAGTGAAGGCGCCAGAAAATTTTGTCGAGCGCTCTCTGATCAATGACATCAACGAGCATGGCCTGAACGAGGAGCGGCGTGGCTTCCTGCGCCGCAGCTTTCTCGCAGCCAGTGCTGCAATGGCAAGTGGTGGAGCCCTGGCCCAGGCGGGCGAGGGCGATCCGAACATCCTGACGCTGCCCGAGCATGCACGCACACTCGGCAAGCCGGTCGCCTCGGCGCCTTACGGGATGCCGTCCCAGTTCGAGGCCAATCTGCAGCGCCGGGAATCTCCCGGGCTGACTCGCGTCTCGGCGGCTTCCGTGGCCTTTACTCCATTGCAGGGCCTGTTTGGCATCATTACGCCATCGGGCCTGCACTTCGAACGCCACCATCAGGGATGGCATGACATCGACCCGGGCAAGCACCGCTTCATGATCAACGGCCTCGTCAAACAGGCGAAGGTCTATACGATGGATGACCTGATGCGCATGCCCTCGGTGTCGCGCATGCACTTCATCGAGTGCGGGGCGAATACCGCCATGGAGTGGGGTAATGTCGCTGTCCCGTCTGTGCAGTATTCGCACGGCATGCTGAGCTGCAGCGAGTTCACGGGCGTGCCCTTGTCGGTGCTGCTGGAAGATTGCGGCTACGACAAGCGCAAGGCCAAGGTCGTGCTTGCCGAAGGCGCGGACGGTTCCTCGATGACGCGCACCATTCCGATCGACAGGGCACTCGACGACGTGATCGTCGCCTGGGCCATGAATGGCGAAATGCTGCGTCCGGAGAACGGCTAC
This sequence comes from Massilia timonae, assembly GCF_001866515.1. NCBI lineage: Bacteria > Pseudomonadati > Pseudomonadota > Betaproteobacteria > Burkholderiales > Oxalobacteraceae > Massilia > Massilia timonae. Next base: position 4,749,639 of record NZ_JRYB01000001.1, on the reverse strand, counting down.
CCGCTGCGCCTGGTCGTGCCGGGCATCCAGGGTGTTTCCTGGGTCAAGTGGCTGCGCCGTATCGAGGTTGGAGACCAGCCATATGCGACGAAGGACGAGGCGATCCATTACATGGACGCCATGCCCGACGGCAGCTATCGCCAGTACACGTCGATCCAGGAATGCAAGTCCGTGATCACCACGCCGTCGGCCGGCCAGCGCCTGCTGGACACTGGCTTCTACAACATCACCGGCCTGGCCTGGTCCGGGCGCGGCAAGGTCAAGCGGGTCGACGTCTCGGTCGACGGCGGACGCAACTGGCGCACGGCACGGCTGGAGACGCCGGTGCTGAGCAAATGCCTGACCCGCTTCAACATCGACTGGGAATGGAACGGCGCGCCGGCAATCCTGCAATCGCGTGCAATCGACGATACCGGCTATGTCCAGCCAAAGATCAACGAGCTGCGCGCAGTGCGCGGCACGCGCTCGATTTATCACAACAATGCGATCCAGTCCTGGCAAGTGGCGCAATCGGGGGAGGTGTCGAATGTCCAGGTCTATTAAGCTCGCGGCGGGTGCGCTGCTGGCGGCCGCCGCCGCCGCCGTGGTCGCCGGTCCCCAGGCCTTGCCGGGACGTCCGGCAACCCCGAAGGAAGTGGCGGCATGGGATATCGACGTGCGGCCCGATTTCAAGGGCTTGCCGAAAGGCTCCGGGACCGTCGCTGCCGGCCAGGTCGTGTGGGAAGGCAAGTGTGCCTCCTGCCATGGCACCTTCGGCGAATCGAACGAGGTATTCACGCCGCTGGTCGGCGGCACGACGGCGGAAGACGTCAAGACCGGCCGGGTGGCCGCGCTCGCCAACGGCCGCCAGCCACAAAAGACCACTTTGATGAAAGTGGCGACGGTCTCGACGCTCTGGGACTACATCAACCGCGCCATGCCCTGGACCGCGCCGAAGTCGCTCACCACCGACGAAGTCTACGCGGTGACCGCCTACCTGTTGAACATGGGCGAGATCATTCCCGAGGACTTCGTGCTCTCCGATAAAACGATGGCGCAGGCCCAGGCACGCATGCCTAACCGCAATGGGATGGTGACCAAGCACGGGATGTGGGATGTCAAGGGCAAGCCCGACGTGCGCAGCGTGGCATGCATGAAGGACTGCCCGGTCGATCCGGCGCCCCGTTCGACCCTGCCCGAAGCGGCGCGCAATGCCCACGGCAACCTGGCCTTGCAGACCCGCGGTTTCGGCGCCACCCGCGGCGTCGATACCACCCGTCCCGCGCCCGCCACCCGCGCCGCCGCCAGCACGGCTGCGGCGCCGGCAACATCGGTAGCACCGGCGAAGGCCCCGGCCGGCGCTGTCCCGACCGCACTGCTGCAGTCGAACGCCTGCCTGGCTTGCCACGGCATCGACAACAAGGTCATGGGCCCGAGCTTCGCCGCGGTGCGCGCGAAGTACAAGGACGATGCCGGCGCGTCCGTGCGTCTGGCCGAAAGGATCAGGCAGGGCAGCAGCGGCGCCTGGGGGGCGGTCCCGATGCCTCCCCAGGCCCATGTGAAGGAGGAGGACCTCAAGGTTCTGGTGGGCTGGATTCTGGCCCCGCAATAAACCGGTACGGCGGCAAGCCGTACCGTTAACAATACTTAACGGAGACGTAGCAATATGAAACATGTCGTAAGCGGACTCATCCTGTCGATCGCCTGCGCAGGGGCGATGGCCGCCGAGCACCAGGTCAAGATGCTCAACACCGGCAAGGACGGCACCATGGTCTTCGAGCCGGGCTTCCTGAAGGTCGCCAAGGGCGATACGGTCAAGTTCATCAAGGTCGATGCGTCGCACAACAGCGCCTCGGTCGTCACCCCGGCTGGCGCCGCCGCCTGGAAAGGCAAGCCGGACGAGGAAATCTCGGTCAAGCTCGACCAGGAAGGGGTCTACGTCTACGTATGCGAGCCGCACAAGATGATGGCCATGGTTGGCGTGATCCAGGTCGGCAAGCCAGTCAATCTGGCCGAAGCGAAGAAAGGTGCGGACGCCCTGTCGAAGTCCTTCGTCATGAGCAAGGATCGTCTCGACAAGTACATGGCGCAGGTGAAGTGAGCATGCATGCCGTTATGGCGGCAAAGCGTTTTCAACAATTGGAGGATGGTATGAATCAACAGCGACGCAATGTCATGCGCATCAGCGCAATCCTGGGGGCGGCCTTTGCCGCAGGGGTGCTGAAACCGGCTGACGTGTTCGCGGCCGAATGGAGCCAGAAAGTTTTCGACGCCAAGAGCCTCGAGGCGGCGGTGAAGGAACTGGGCGGCGACAAGTTCACGGTCAGCTCCGACGTGTCGATCACCGGACCGGACATCGCCGAAAACGGCGCCGTGGTGCCGGTATCGATCGCCAGCAAGGCGCCGAACACGGATTTCATGGCGGTCCTGGTGGAAAAGAATCCGAGCGCCATGTCGGCCAGCTTCAACATCCCGGCAGGCACCGAGGCGGCCGTGACCACGCGGGTCAAGATGGGAGCGACCTCGAACGTCCACGCGCTGGTGCGCGCCGACGGCAAGTGGCTGGTCGCCAGCAAGGAAATCAAGGTCACGCTCGGCGGCTGCGGCGGCTGATCAATCAAGCTATTGAAAGGAAAGAACATGGCAGATCCAATGCGTATTCGCGCCAGCCTGGCCGGCGACACGGTCGAGGTGAAAGTCCTGATGCGACATGACATGGAGACCGGGCAACGCAAGGATGCGACCGGCAAAGTGATTCCGGCTCATTACATCAAGACACTCGTTGCCAAGGTCAAGGACAAGGTCGTGCTGGACGCGAACTTCGGCCCCTCGGTATCGAAGGATCCGTTCCTGGCCTTCAAATTCAAGGGCGCCGCCAAGGGCGACAAGGTCAGCGTGACCTGGGTCGACAGCGCAGGCGACACTCGTACCGACGAAGGCATCATCACCTGACGCACGAGGGGCCCCGTGCCGGGGCGCAGGCATGCGCGGCGCCAGACCGCGCAGACATATCAAGAGGAGACAGCCATGACCAGAATGCGTTCCGGTTTCGTCGCAGCGTCGCTGCTGGCGCTATGCGCCACGGCGCTGGCGCAATCGTCGGCAACCGACGAGATCGCCAAATACCGCCAGATGCTGGCCGACGGCAATCCCGCCGAGCTGTGGGAAATGCGCGGTGAAGAATTGTGGAAGAAGAAAACGGGCCCGAAGAATGTATCGCTGGAGCGATGCGACTTCGGCAAGGGGCCAGGCGTACTCAAGGGCGCCTACGCCGAACTGCCGCGCTACTTCAGGGACGTCGACAAGGTCATGGATCTCGAACAACGCCTGCTGCATTGCCGGATGACCCTGCAAGGACTCAGCAGGGACGAGGCCATGAAGACGCCCTTTGGCTCGACCGGCAAGCAGTCGGATATCGAAGCGCTCGTTGCGTACATCACGGCCGAGTCGCGGGGCGTCACGATGGCAGTGTCGACCCGGCATCCGAAGGAAAAGCTGGCGTACGAGACGGGCAAGCAGCTGTTCTTCTATCGCGGCGGCGCACATGACTTCGCCTGCGCCACCTGCCACTCGACCTCGGGCCAGCGCATCCGCCTGCAGGAGCTGCCGAACATCCTGGAGAAGGCGAATGCACAGGCAGCCTACACGACCTGGCCTGCCTATCGCGTCTCGCAAGGGGAGGTGCGCACCATGCAGCACCGCCTGAACGACTGTTTCCGGCAGCAGCGTTTCCCCGAGCCGATGTACGCATCCGAGGCGATCACCGCGATCACCATGTTCCTTGCGACAAACGCGAACGGCGGCGTGTACGCCGGTCCCGCACTGAAACGATAGGAGGCCAGCATGACAACACTGAAAACAACGCTGATCGTCGTGCTGGGAGCCGCTGCCGCCGGCTGCGCAACCGTCGCTGCCGAGCCCGATTACCGGCAGGCCGCGCTCGCCTTGCTGAAGCAGGACTTCCGTTCGAAGGGGCCGGCGACGCTGGAGCGGGTCACCAGCCAGGATGAAGCCCAGCAGCTCTGCAGCCAGTATCCGCAGGAGCGCCCGGCCGAAGTCGCGGCCCGGATCGAAGCCACACAGATGAAGAACATCCGCCAGCCCGCCGACGGTAAGTACCTGGGCGACTGGAAGGAGGGCGAGAAGATCGCCCAGAACGGGCGCGGCATGCAGTCGTCCGATGCAGTCGGCGGCATCAATGGCGGCAACTGCTACGCATGCCACCAGATCTCGAAGCAGGAGATCTCGTTCGGCAACATCGGGCCGAGCCTCTACAACTATGGCAAGATCCGCGGCAGCAGCGACGAGATGCTCAAGTACACATGGGGAAAAATCTATAACGCCCAGGCTTATACAGCCTGTTCCAACATGCCGCGTTTCGGCCATAGCGGCATCCTGACAGAAGCCCAGATCAAGGATGTGATGGCACTGCTGCTCGATCCGGCGTCGCCTGTCAACCAGTGAACCACTGCGGCGGGAGCAAGGCTACCCGCCGGCTAACAGTACCAAGGACTTAGCATGGGTATGAATCGGCGCGAATTCGCGCAACTGCTCGGGATTGCCGCCGCTGGCGGCATGCTGCTCGGCTCCCGCGGCGCCCTGGCGGCGCCGTCGCCGGCCGCCCTCTACGACCTGCCGCGCTTCGGCAACGTCCACTTCCTGCATTTTACCGACTGTCATGCGCAGCTGATGCCGGTCTATTTTCGCGAGCCGAGCGTCAATATCGGCCTCGGGGAAGCCGCAGGACGCATGCCGCACCTGGTCGGCGAGGCCCTGCTCAAGGCAAGCGGGGTGGCGCCGCACACGCCGCAGGCACATGCGTTCACGGCACTCGACTTCGAGCGGGCTGCGCGAACCTACGGCAAGGTCGGCGGTTTCGCCCACCTGGCCACCCTGGTCAAGAAGATGAAGGCGGAGCGCCCGGGTGCGCTGCTGCTCGACGGCGGCGACACCTGGCAGGGGTCGGGCACGGCGCTCTGGACCAAGGGGCAGGACATGGTCGATGCCGGCTTGCTGCTGGGCGTGGACGTCATGACGGCGCACTGGGAAATGACGCTGGGCGACAAGCGGGTGCAGGAAATCGTCGGCAAGGACTTCAAGGGCAAGGTTGATTTCGTGGCTCAGAACGTCAAGACGAACGACTTCGGCGATCCGGTGTTCCCGCCCTACGTGATCAAGGAAATGAACGGCGTGCCGGTGGCCATCATCGGGCAGGCTTTCCCGTACACGCCGATCGCCAACCCGCGCCACCTGGTTCCCGACTGGAGCTTCGGCATCCAGGAAGAGAACATGCAGAAGATGGTGGACGAGGCCCGCGCCAAGGGGGCGAAAGCGGTGGTGGTGCTGTCCCACAACGGCATGGACGTCGACCTGAAGATGGCGTCACGCGTGCGCGGGATCGACGCGATCATGGGCGGCCATACACATGACGGCATTCCGGCGCCTGTCATCGTCAGCAACGGCGGCGGCAAGACCCTGGTGACCAACGCCGGCAGCAACGGCAAGTTCCTGGGTGTGCTCGACTTCGATGTACGCGGCGGCAAGGTGCAGGCATTCCAGTACCGCCTGCTGCCGGTGTTTTCCAATTTCCTGCCGGCCGACCGCGACATGGCCGCCCTGGTGGCGAAGATCCGCAAGCCCTACGAGGCCCGCCTGAACGAAAAGCTGGCCGTTACCGAAGGCACGCTCTACCGGCGTGGCAATTTCAACGGCACCTTCGACCAGCTCATCGTCGACGCGCTGATGGCGGTCAAGGGCGCGGACCTGGCTTTCTCGCCAGGCTTCCGCTGGGGCACGACGCTGCTGCCGGACAGTCCGATCCTGATGGAACACCTGATGGACCAGACTGCCACGACGTACTCGCATTCCACGCTCACCGCGATGACGGGCGCGACCATCAAGACCGTGCTGGAAGACGTGGCCGACAACCTGTTCAATCCCGATCCCTACTACCAGCAGGGCGGCGACATGGTGCGGGTGGGCGGCATGACCTACGCGATCGATCCCACGGCGCCGATGGGCGCGCGCATCAGCGACATGCGCCTGGGCGGCAAGCTGCTCGAGGCGGGGAAGACCTACAAGGTGGCCGGCTGGGCGCCGGTGGCGGAAGGCGCTTCCGGCGAGCCGGTATGGGACGTGGTGGCGCAGTGGCTGCGTTCCGAGAAAGTCGTCAAGCCGCGTAAGCTGAACACGCCACGCCTGATCGGCGTGCAGGGCAATCCAGGCGTCATGGCCTGAGGAGACGACGATGACGATGATAATCGGGAAGGGAAGGGCACTGGCGGCCGCGCTGGCGGTGTTGGCCTGCGCGCATGCCTGGGCGGTCGAGGCGGGTGCGGTGCCCAAGAACAAGCAGACCACGGCAGGGCGCTACCTCGATGCCCGCGAAGCGTACGCGATGAAGCGCGAACTTGGCGCGCGCGCCTATTTCGTCGACGTGCGGACCCGCTACGAAGTCGCCTACGTCGGCCTGCCGACCGTGGTGGATGCCAATATTCCCTATGTCGAACACCCGGAGGATGCCCCCTGGGACGACAAGGCGAACCGATTCCGGCTCGATGTCAACAGCGACTTCGGCCCGGAACTGGCGCGCCGCCTGCAGGCGGCCGGACTCGGCAAGGATACGCCGGTGCTCCTGATCTGCCGCTCGGGCGATCGCAGCGCGCGTGCGGCGAACCTGCTGAGCCAACTGGGCTACACATCCGTGTACACGGTCGTCGACGGCTTCGAAGGCGATGCCGTGGCGTCGGGCGAGAAACAGGGACAGCGCATCCTGAACGGCTGGAAGAACGCCGGCCTGCCGTGGTCCTACGACTTGGGCAAGGCGCGTGCCTATTTTCCGTCCTATTGAACGTGCAGGGATGCCCCTGCGCGCCGTCCTGCACCTGGCGCTGCTTGCAGCCTGCGCGGCCAGTAGTGGCGCGGTGGCGCAGCACACGGCCTTGCCGGCGGCGGATGATCTTGCCGCGGACGGCCGCGATGCCGCCCGGCGCCGCGTACCCGTCGTGATACTGTTCTCTCTGCCCGAATGCAGCTATTGCGAAACGGTGCGCCGTAACTATCTCCTGCCCTTGGCGCGCGAAGGAGAACCGGGGCGGCGTCCCATCGTGCGCGAAGCCGGCCTGGCGTCGACCATACCTCTGCAGGATTTCGACGGGAAGGCCAGCAGCGGCAAGGCGCTGGCGGCACGCTACGGCATCCGGGTGGCGCCCAGCGTGGCCGTCGTCGACGGCCGCGGCAAACTGCTGGCGCCGGTGCTGGAGGGCGGGGACGTCGCCGGCATGTACGGTGCCTATCTTGACGAAGCCTTGGCCGGCGCGCGCCGCGCGCTGGCCGAATCCGACAGCAGGAGAAGCAAATGAGACTGCGGATCCTTGGCGGCGCGCTGCTGCTGGCGCTGAACGCCGGCCCCGTGGCGGCGCAGGCGCCGGCGCCTGCCACCTACACCGTCACCTTGATGAGTCCCGAGCTGGCCCTGCGGGCCGCCCAGGCCGCGCTGGCCGCATGCCGCCAGGCCGGATACCAGGTGGCGGTGGCGGTGGCTGACCGCGGCGGCCAGGTCCAGGTACTGCTGCGTGACCGCCTCGCGGGGAGCCATACCGTGGAAGCGGCCACCGACAAGGCATGGACTGCCGCCAGTTTCAGGATGGCTACCACGGCCCTGGCACTGGCCACCAGGGAGGGGGGCGAAGCGAGCGGGATCCGGCACATCCGGCGGGCGCTGGCAGTCGGCGGCGGGATTCCGATCGAGGCGAATGGCGCATTGCTGGGCGCGATCGGCATTTCCGGTGCACCCGGCGGCGGCGCCGACGATGCCTGCGCACGCGCGGGCATCGCTGCGGTGGCCGAGGACCTGAATTTCTGACCCGTTTTCTGACATGCGCCATCATGCGCAATAGGACCCGAGCATGCAATCGATTCAAACCACTGCGGCATTCCTGCACATGGCATGGCGCGCGCTGCTGGTGCTGTCCATCGCGTCCTGGCTGGCAACTGGCGCCACCGCGGCGCCGCTCCCGGTGCTGCAGCCCATCAAGATCAGTACACACGCCTACATGTTCAGGGGACACTCCGGCATGGCCGACGACGCCAACGCAGGCTTCATGTCGAACGCCGGCTTCGTGGTTACCAGAGACGGCGTGGTGGTTTTCGACGCGCTCGGCACGCCCGCACTTGGCGAGGCGATGGTGCGGGCCATCCGCAGCGTGACGAAGCAGCCGATCCGCCGCGTGATCGTCAGCCACTACCACGCCGACCATTTCTACGGCCTGCAGGCATTCAAGGCGGCGGGCGCCGAGATCTGGGCGCACGAGCAGGGCCGCGCCTACCTGGCCTCGGATACCGCGGCACTGCGCCTGGCGCAGCGCAAGGAATCCCTCAAGCCATGGGTCGACGGCCGCACGCGCCTGCTGCCGGCGGACCGCTGGCTCGCTTTCCCGGGAGGCAAGCCGATCGCGTTCGAGATGGGCGGACTGCACTTCCAGGTGATCGACACGAGTGGCGCCCATGCGCCGGACGACATCATGCTGCTTGTGGAGGAAGACCGCCTGCTGTTCGCCGGCGACCTGTTCTTCACCGGCCGGCTGCCCTTCGTCGGCGATGCCGACAGCCGCGTGTGGCTCGGCGCGCTCGATCGCATGCTGGTGCTGGCCCCGGCCGTCGTAGTGCCCGGCCACGGCGATGTGTCGCGCGACCCTGGCAGGGATCTCGCGCTGACCCGCTCCTACCTGGTCTTCCTGCGCAAGGTAATGGGCGAAGCGGTCGCGGAACTGGCGACCTTCGACGAAGCCTATGCCAAGGTCGACTGGAGTGCGTACGCGCGCTATCCTGCGTTCGCGCAGGCCAACCGGATCAACGCCTACGGGACCTTCCTGCTCATGGAGCGGGAAAGCCTGCAGCAGAAGTAAGGCCGCTTACCATTCAAAGGAGACCATATGAAACTGTTTCGTGCAATCGCCGTCGTACTGTTCCTGAGCCTTGCCGCGAGCGCCGCCTCCGCCGCCGGGCGGCCCGAGAAAGTCGTGTACCACATCAGCGACGCGAGCAATGCCATGCAGGCGCTCGGGAACATCCGTAACCACCTGAACGCCAGTCCGAACGCCAGCATCGTCGTGGTCACGCACGGCGCCGGGATCGACTTCCTGCTCGAGGACGCCAAGGACAAGAACGGCAATCCCTACGACGCCGTGGTCCAGGAACTCTCGAACCGCAAGGTACAGTTCCGGGTATGCAATAACACCCTGGAAGGGCGCAAGATCGATCGCAAGCGGGTGATGCCGGAAGCGACCGTGGTGCCGTCCGGTGTCGCGGAGCTTGCGCGCCTGCAGTCGCAGGAAGGGTACGCCTACATCAAGCCATGAAATCCGGCGCCTCCCTGGTAGCGGGCGCTGCTTGGTGGCAGGACTACGTTGTCGGCATGTCCTTACGGCCGGTAACGCTGCCTTAATCGCGGTCTCCTACGATTGGGAAACGCTCCAGCGCAGGTCCTCATTGAACCTTGCGCGGGGCAGTCCCACTCAAGGAGCTTCGAATGAAATTGCATAAAGCAGCGATGTTTGCCTTCGCCGGCCTGGTCTTCGGCATGGGAGCGCAGGCGAGCGCCTCGGACCGTACGGGCGAGGTAACCCTGATTCACATGGGCGACCTGCATGGCCACCTCGTGCCGCATGCCAGCGTGCGCAGCGACGCGGCGGGAAGAACGGAAGGTGGCGTTGCGCGCATCTACACGCTGGTCGAACGGATCCGCCGCGCCCATCCCGGAAAGACCTTGCTGGTGAACACGGGCGATACCCTGCACGGCGGGGCCGAGGCACTGTTCACCAAGGGGGAAGCGATGATCGAGGTGCTCAACGCCTTCCATTTCGACGCCTATGCGCCCGGCAACTGGGATTACGTGTACGGGGCAGGCAGATTCCTGTCGTACTTCACGGGTCCCCAGGCGAAAGCGCGCTGGAACCCCGTGATCGCGAACCTGTACTACGACAACTACCCCGGCCTGGAAGCAAAGAATGGACAGAGCGTGGCGCCTCCCTACCTCATCAAGCAGGTCGGCGGGCTGCGGGTTGGCATCATCGGCTTTACATCGGACCGCGGCCCGCAGGCGGGCGACCAGAAGGTCACGGCAGGCCTGCGTTTCACGGACGGCAAGGAAGAGTATGCGAAGTATGTGAAGCAAGTGCGTGCGCAGGATGTCGACCTGGTCGTGGTGATTTCCGAACTCGGGCTGCATGGCAACCTGACGCTGGCTGATGCCATTCCCGGGGTGGACGTGATCCTGTCATCGGACAAGCATGAAATCACGCCCAGGCCCGTGGTCTCCCGCAATGGCACCCTGATCGTGGAACAGGGCATGGACGGCCAGGTGGTGGGCGAGCTGAGGGTGCGGGTGAACAAGGGCGTGGTCGCCGACAAGCGCTACGTGTCGCACAGGATCACGGAGCGGTTGGCTGAAGACAAGCGGGTCGCCGCCATGGTCGCGCAGGTACGGGCGCCGCTGGTCAGCGGTCCGGCGTTCAGGCCGGGCGCCATTGCCAACCCTTTCAGCGGCGCATCGCTGCGCTACCCGATCGATACCGTGGTCGGACAGACGGAAGTGCCGCTGCACCGCAGCAACTTCAGCAACGAGCGCATGCCGGCGGTGATCGAGGGTTCCTCGCACGACTTCCTGACCGATGCCTTCCGGCGCCAGGGCAGGGCGCAGCTTGGCATGATCACGGGCTTTCGCTATGGCACGGCGGTGGCGCCCGGGCCGATCAAGCTCGAGGATCTGTACCACTTCCTGCCGGTGGGAGCCCAGATCGCACGCGGCGAGCTGACCGGCATGCAGATCAAGAAGGCACTCGAGGGCAATCCCCAGAACACGCAGGCCCGGCCCGGTGAATGGATCAATGGCTGGACCGCGGGCGTCAGCGGGCTGACGGCGGACTTCGACCCGCAGGCGCCGCAGGGTTCGCGCGTCAGCAATATGCGCATCAATGGCGAGCCGATGCGCATGGATGCGACCTATACCGTGGCCGGGCTCTGGTACGAAAAGATTCCGGCCCTCATCAACCGGCTGCCGGCCAAAGGCGTCGTGGTGGTGAAGGACGAGACGGGCGCGCCGCTCGACGGCACCGACGTTGTGAAGATGTATCTGGACTCCCTGCCGCACCAGCGCGTGACGAAGGGCGGCCTTCAGCTGGACCGCATCCGTCTGGTCAAGCCGCTTCCGGCCGGAGACCACGGCATCGTCGAGGTTCAGCCGCTGGGCACTGTCGCCCGGTAAGCAGCAAAGGGCTCCCAAGATAGTCCCTGCGGGCATAGCCATTTCACGTCCCGCACGTTAACGTGCAGTTAATCCCGGGTCGCGACACTCAGGCAAGGCCACGGGGAAAACGATGGCCCCAACACGTGCGCGGCTTGGCCGCACTCTGTGCGATAGTGACGACGGCAATCGCAGTCGTCCGTCAGGCATGACTGACTCTCGACGAAAGGAACGGAACCATGTTTTTTCAACGGGTAAAAACGCAAGGACTGGGCCACAACGCCTATGTACTCGGATGCGGTAACGGGCTTGCAGTGGTCGTCGATCCCCGGAGGGACGTGGCAGAGTACCTGCAGCTGGCACGCGACAACGATTTGAGCATTGCGTATTGCATCGAAACGCATCGCCAGGAGGATTTCGAGTTCGGCTCCGCGAGCCTGGCGGAACTCACCGGCGCCAGGATATTGGCGGGCAAGCATCCCCTGTTCGGCCGCGTCGATGTGCAGGTCGGGGATGGAGAAGAATTTACGGTGGGGACGACCCGCTTCGTCGCACTCGCCACCCCGGGACACACGCCCGAGAGCATGTCCTATGCGGTGTATCCCGCTGACGCCGGCGACCAGTGCTGGGGCGTGTTCACCGGAGATGCCCTGTTCGTGGGCGATACCGGAAGGACTGACCTGTCGGACCCGGAAAAAACCGCAGAGAACGCGGGCCTGCTCTACGATTCGATACACCAGAAACTGGCGCCGCTCGGCGACCAGGCGATCCTGCTGCCGGCACACGGGGCGGGATCTGCCTGCGGGGGCAACATCTCCGAGCGCGACGAGTCGACACTGGGCATCGAACGCGCGACCAATCCTGTATTCATGAAAACCCGTGCGGAGTTCATGGCGCAGAAGGCCGGTGAGCATCTGCCGCGGCCTCCGTATTTCTCGCACATGGAAGTGGTCAACCTGGAGGCCGGACGGCCCGTACCCGCGTCTCCCGACGATCGCGTGTTGTTGCCGAAGGCGTTCGAGGAACGCGCCAGGGGAGGGATAGTGATCGACACCCGCTCGCCCGATGCCTTCGCAGGCGCACACATCCAGGGCTCGTACAACGTCTGGCTGGAGGGTCTGTCCACCTTCGGCGGCTGGCTCGCAGACGAACAGACACCAGTTTTCCTGATCGTGGAGCAGCCCGCCAAGGCGCCTGTGGCAATCGCACAGCTTGCACGCATCGGCATCGACCGCGTCGAGGGAGTGCTCGTGAACGGGGTCGAGGCATGGCGCGAAGCGGGCTTGCCTATCGAAGCATTGGGCACGACGAGTGCCAGCGAGGCTGCACTCTGGAATAAGGACGGCGACCTGACTATCCTGGACGTGCGCGACGACATGGAGTGGAAAGAGAAACACATACCGGGCGCATACCATACCTTCGTAGGCCATCTCGAAGAAAACCTGCCCGCGATTCCCAAGGATCGCCGGATCGTCGCCCACTGCAGCGTGGGACACCGCTCCGGGCTTGCGGTCAGTATTCTTCGGCGTAACGGGTATACGAACGTCTATAACATGCTGGGCGGCATCACGGCATGGGACAAGCTCGGGCTGCCATTGAACAGGAACCAGGTCGACTAAGGTGCGGAGGAGACGGACATGAACACGGCTGGCGGTGCATGGAATCCCTACCTTGTTGGCGCCCTTATCGGCGTCCTCTCGATGGCGACGTTTTACTTTTCCAGCAAACCGCTGGGCGTGTCGACCGCGTTCGCACGCATGGCAGGCATGCTGGGCTACCTGGTCTCCAGGAAACACACCGATTCACTGGCGTTCTATCAGGACAAGGTTCCCAAAGTCGAGTGGGAAGTCATGCTCGCTTTCGGCATCGTCCTCGGGGCCTTCTTCGCCGCCATGTCCGGTGGCGAATTCAATGCCAGCGTGATCCCGCCGCTGTGGGAGGCGCATTTCGGAAATTCGGTAGCGCTGCGTCTGTCGGTCGCTTTCCTTGGCGGAGTGATCATGGCGTTCGGGGCGCGGCTTGCAGGCGGGTGCACGAGCGGCCATGGGATCAGCGGCGCACTGCAATTGTCGGTCGGGTCGTGGATTGCGCTGGCTTGCTTCTTCGCGGGCGGGACCCTGGTCGCGCAGGTGATGTATGGATAGCAAATCTGCAAAAGCCGGTCCCAACGGCGCCACGCCCCGTGAAAGCACGGACAGCGGGGCGGAGAAAAGTGATTCGCCCAAGCAGCTCGCATTGGGCCTCCTTTTCGGGATTATCTTCGGTTTCCTGTTGCAGAAAGGCGGCGTTGCCAAGTACGACGTTCTACTGGGCGCGCTTCTGCTCACCGATTTCACGGTCATGAAAATCATGCTGGCGGCTATTCTTGTCGGGATGATCGGCATTTTCGCCATGCACGCTCTCGGGCTGGTAAAGCTACAGCTCAAACCCACGAAGTATGCGGCCAATGTCATCGGCGGCCTGGTCTTCGGAGCCGGGTTTGCCTTGATCGGGTATTGCCCGGGAACCGGGGCTGCAGCCTTGGGACAGGGGAATCTGGACGCCGTCGCCGGAATCGCCGGACTCCTGGCGGGCAGCTACCTGTTTGCCGAACTGTCAAAAAAACTCAGCACGAACGTGCTGGCCTGGGGTGACCGCGGCTGCATCCAGCTCCCTGATCTGATTGGGGTGCGTACGACCCCATTCCTGATCGTGTTCGCACCCTTGCTGGGTGTGGCGCTGTGGCTGCTGTACCTTTATTTTCCTTGATTCGAAAACCTCGTGATCGAGGATGAACGCGGCCATCCGCCGTTGCAGTGATACCCCGGGCCATGGGCCTGGCATCGCGTGCGATTGGCAGGTCGTGCTTCCTGGATGCAAACGAGGATTGTGCTTGGACGGTATCTGGCAGCTTCGTGCGGATTTTTAACCTGTCTTGAACACCAAAGCGGCGACGCGCCGCAACTTGGGGTAGACCACGGGCACGGTGAGCATGGTACTGCCAACGGCCATCAGCAACAGGGCGGTGAAGGTTTCGCTGGTAATGATGCCCTTGTCCAGCAGGATGTTAACGAAGATGATCATGATCAGTGCCTTGGTCTGCAGCAGCCAGCCGATGATGGACGCTTCGCCTTGACCCCACCCGAGGATTTTCCCGGCGATGTGGGTGCCGGCCAACTTGCCGCTCACCGAGGCGAGCAGTAACACTGCGGCGACGAGGAATACCGCCGGTCCGCCCATCGCCCAGTTGGTGCGCAAGCCGGTGGACAGGAAGAACACCGGCATGATGGCCAGCAGCACGTGATGACGCATCAAATCCATTTGCTTCTGGTCGAACCAATGCGCGTCCATTACCGCACCGGCCAGGAAGGCGCCAACCATGTAGTGCAGACCGGCCCAGTCGGCGGAGAAGGAGCAGGCCGTCAGCCAGATCAGGCTGACGTACCAGCGGTCGCGCTCTTGTAATCTCACCATCAGTCTACGGAACAACACGGTGGCAAGGGCGAACACAGCCAGGAATCCGAGCTGACGTCCGACGCGGTCCCATTCCAGCAGAATCATCGCCAGCACGCCCCAGATTGCGATATCGTCCAGGCTTGCATAACGCAGGATGCGTTGCCCGATCGGCTGGCGCAGGATCTCCAGTTTTTCCATCAGCAAAATCAGGATTGGCAGGGCGGTGACGGCGCATGCCATGCCGACGCCCAGCACGAACTGCCAGCCCTCGGCCTTCGGACCGATCCAGCCGGCGTAGCCCAGCATGCCGAGCGCGGCGATACCGCCAAACAGCAGCGGGGTTGCCAATGCGAGCGACGCAGTGATCAGGCTCTCGCGGCGATGTGCCCAGGCGGCTTTCAGGTCGAGTTCAATGCCGGCGATCATCACGAAGATCATCACGGCCCACCATGCAATTCCATTGAGCGACTGGATCACATCGGAATTGAATACGAAGCCATAGTATTCGGGGAAGACACTGCCCAGAATGCCAGGTCCGAGCAGGATGCCGGTGATGATCTGCACTACGACCAGCGGGGCGTAATAGTCCGTGTCGCCCAAACGCCAGATCAGGTAGGGAATGCTCACAATGATCGCCATGGCGATCAGGAAGATTTCAGTCGTGCCCATTGCTGCGTCTATGTCGTTTCTTGTTGATGTAGTCGGTTCAGTACGCGAGACGCGAGTATGGTGTGCTTGTTCAAATCCTGGCAAGAAAATATTGCCTCGTTTTTTGCGATCACCTCAGACCCATCAATTAAGCCACAGCCAGCAACTTCCTTAATCCTGCCTTAATCCGTAGTGCATAGCATTGCTATCCGCTACAGAAAATTGCTCATACTAAATATCGGCTCTGGTCAACATAGGGAGGCCTCGCCGTTTCCGCAGCGCTCCCTCTGTGCAAACCCGATGAACTTGTCTGTGCCGTCACTGGCGCAGCCCACCACGCATTTCAATTTCATGCCCATCACTATCGGATTACTGCTCGCGCTGAGCTTTACCGCATCGCTTGCCGCGCTCGGCTTCCTGATCTGGGCCATCGCCCGCCGCCAGTTCGCGCTGTCGCAAGGCGATGCCTCCACGATCTTCGAGCCGGGCGAGACCGGCGCTCCCGACGACACCACCGCCTTCGGCCGCGCGCCGGAGGGCTCGCACGCCCACCGCTTCGACGTGATCCGCGAGCGCATCGACATCGCCGGACGCCGCACCGTGCTACTGATGGCGGCCGTGGCGGCGTTCTGGCTGGTGCTGGGCTCGGTCTTCGGCGTGATCGCCTCGCTCAAGCTGCACCTGCCGGACTGGCTGGTGGAGCACGCGCCGCTGACCTTCGGCCGCATGCGTACCATGCACCTGAACCTGGTTGCCTACGGCTGGTTGTCGGTGGCCGGCATCGCCTCGGCGCTGTGGATCGTGCCGCGCATCTTCCATACACCACTGCGTTACCCACGTGTTGCGATGTTCGGCGCCATGCTCTGGACCATCGGCGTTGCCATGGGTGTCACCGCCATCGCCCTCGGCTACACCCAGGGCGTCGAATGGCTGGAAATCCCCTGGCAGATCGGGCTGCTGCTCGCCGTCGGCGGCGCCTGCCTGGCCTTTCCGCTGGTGATGACGGCGCGCCACCGCAAGTCGCACCATATCTACGTGTCGGGCTGGTACTTCCTGGGCGGCCTGGTATGGTTCCCGGTCCTGTACTTCATCGCCAACCTGCCGGGCCTGCACGCCGGCGTCCAGCAGGCCACGGTCAACTGGTGGTTCGCGCACAACGTGCTCGGCCTGTGGCTGACCCCGCTCGGCGTGGGGACGGCCTATTACCTGATTCCGAAGATCGTCGGCCAGCCGGTGTATTCGTACAGCCTGTCGCTGCTCGGCTTCTGGGGCCTGGCGCTGTTCTACAGCCAGGTCGGCATCCACCATCTGATCGGCGCCCCGGTGCCGACCTGGCTGGTAACGCTGTCGATCGTCCATAGCGTCATGATGTTCATCCCGGTGATCGCCGTGGCGATCAATCAGCACACTACGGTGGCCCGCAATGCGTGGGCGTTGAAGCAGTCGGTGGCGCTGCGCTTCGTGGCGCTGGGCGCGCTGATGTATACGCTGTCCTCGTTCCAGGGATCGTTGCAAGCCTTGCGCCCGGTGAACTCGATCACCCACTTCACGCACTATACGGTCGGCCACGCCCACCTGGGCGCTTACGGCTTCACCAGCATGGTGTTGTTCGGGGCGTTCTACTACATGCTGCCTTACCTGACCGGGCGCGATTGGCCTTGGCCGCGTCTGCTCAAGCTGCACTTCTGGCTGGTGGTCGGCGGCTTCTCGGTGTATTTCTTCGCCGTGTCGATCGGCGGCTGGCTGCAGGGCATGGGCCTGCTCGAACCGGGTCGCTCGTTCGAAGCTGTCACCCGCGGCACGATGCCCTATCTGCAGGCACGCTCGCTCGGGGGGACCCTGATGACCCTGGGTCATCTCGTGTTCGCCTTCCATATCGCCGCCCTCCTGATGGGCAAGGGCACCCAGCGCACGGCCATTGCGGGCCAGGCGCCAGCAACCGCCACTGCCGGAGCATGATCATGAACCGCCTCATTCCGATTTTCGTCGGCGCCATTGCCATCCTTGCATTCGCGACCCTGATGCTGGTGGTGATCCCGGGCGCGCAGATCCGCGACCAGGCCCCTGCGCCGGGACTGGCGGACTATACGCCGCAGCAGCTGGCCGGGCGCCAGCAGTACATCAACCAGGGCTGCGTCTATTGCCACAGTCAGCAGCCGCGCGCGGCCGGCCAGACCCTGGCCGACCTGTCGAAAGGCTGGGGCCGCGCCCCAACGTCGGCCGATTTTGCCTTTGACCGTCCGCACCAGCTCGGCACCATGCGCACCGGCCCCGACCTGCTCAATGTAGGAGCGCGCCTGCCGAGCCGTGACTGGCACCTGACCCACCTGTACCAGCCGCGCGCGATCTTCGGCTGGAGCATCATGCCGGCCTATCCTTACCTGTTCGAGCGCAAGAAGCAGGCGGCGCCGGGCGACGTCGTCGTCAAGCTGCCGCCGGAATACCAGCCGCAGGGGGAGGTGGTGGTGGCGCGCCAGGAAGCGCTCGACCTGGCGGCATACCTTCAGGGACTCAAGCGCACTTATCCGGCAGCGCCGGCGGGCCAGGCCGTCCGTGACGAAGGCTATGCATTGTCGAAGGGAGAACAGCGATGAACAAGAACGATCCGGCCAAGAACCCGGCAGCAGCGCAGGTCGACGAAGCCTTCGATCCGTGGGAGCGGACGCGTCCGATTCCCCTGTTCGTGGTCGCGCTGGTGTTCGCGCTGGCGTTCTGGGGCCTGCTCACCTACGTGTCGGAGTACCAGGCGCAACGCCGTGGGCAGCAGCAGAACCAGCAGAGCGCCAGGACGGCCGCCGTAGCCATGGCAGCGGCGGCGCCACGCCACGTGCGCGGCCTGGCCGACGCCGACCCGGCAACCCTGCAGGCGGTTTCCGCCGGCACGGGCCAGGCCTGGAGCTGCGCGTCCTGCCACGGGACGGCCGGGGAGGGCGGCCTCAGCACGCCGCGCCTGGCCGGCCAGCCGGCCGCCTATCTGGCCAAGCAGCTGGAAGACTTCCGCTCCGGCCTGCGCCACAATGAATCGATGGCTTTCGTGGCGCGCGCCCTGAGCAACGAGGACATCGCGAAGCTGGCGCGCTACTATGCCGGCATCGAACTGCGTGCCACATTGGCGCCCAGCCTGGGCGGCAACCTGGAACGCGGCAAGCTGATTGCCGAGAAGGGCGACTGGAAATCCAACGTACCGGCCTGCTTCTCCTGCCATGGCATGAACGGAGAGGGCGTCGCGCCCGGCTTCCCGGCGCTGGCGGGCCAGCAACCCGACTACATCTTCGCGCAGCTGGCCGCCTGGCACGCGGGCGAACGCAAGAACTCGCCGCAGAAGCTGATGGACGATGTTGCCCGGCGCATGAATCCGGACGACATGCGCGCCGTGTCCGACTACCTCGGCTCAATGCCGGCACCGGCCATGCCGGCCCGGGCCGGTGCCACTTCCACCCCACCGCTGTGATGGCAATGCGCTCTTGAACACGATATGAACGACGCGAAGAAAACCACGACCAAATCACCGTATACCCTGGGCAGCACGGCCCGCCGCATGGCTGCGGCGGCCGGAGGCGGCCTGGTACTGTTCGCCTTCGGGGCCCTGGTGGTCCAGACCGGCGCCTGGCAGCGATTCCAGACGATGGCCGGATTTACCCCCGATACGCCGGCGCCGGCGCTGACGCGCGAGGCAGCCGAGGCGAAAGCGCGCCAGGAAATGCTCGCCGCACGCGCCGAGCGCAAGAAGGACAAGGAAGGCAAGGTGGCCGCACCACTGCAGCCGACGGGTCCGGACGGCTACTTCGTACCGCCGCTCGAATCCGAAATGCCGGACGGTCCGGAGGGTGACGCGATCCGGCGCGGCCGCGATATCTTCATCCACACGCCGCAGTATGCCCAGCGCTATGTCGGCAACAGCATGGCCTGCGCCCAGTGTCACCTCGACGCGGGACGGCGCGAGAATTCGGCGCCGATGTGGGCCGCCTATGTGCAGTACCCGAAATACCGCGCCAAGAACAACAAGGTCAACACGCTGGAAGAGCGCATCAATGGTTGCTTCAACTATTCGATGAACGCGCAGGCCTCCGAGGCCGGCAAGGCGCCGCCGCCGGGCGACGACATCTACAAGGACCTGATGATCTACATGTACTGGCTTGCCGACGGCGCGCCAACCGGCGAGCAGATGCGCGGAGGGGGCTACATCAAGGTCAAGGAAACGCCGCAGGGCTACGACCATGCGCGCGGCGCCAAGGTCTACGCGCAGAATTGCGCGCTGTGCCACGGCGTCGACGGCCAGGGCCGCAAGGACGAGAGCGGCAAGCTGCGCTTCCCGCCGCTGTGGGGACCGGAAGCCTACAACTGGGGGGCCGGCATGGCGCGCATCGACACCGCGGCGGGCTTCATCAAGGCCAACATGCCGCTCGGTAAGCCGTACAGCCTGTCCGACCAGGATGCCTGGGATGCCGCTGCCTACATTAACAGCCATGAGAGGCCGAAGGATCCACGTCAGACCGGGACGATCGAAGAGGCGCGAGTACGTTTCCACAACAAGGAAAAGAGCTACTACGGCAAGGAAGTGAATGGCAAGATCCTTGGCGTCGGCGTCGCCCGCGCCACCATCGTCGCCGCAACCAAGGGCTGAAGCGTTGAGACTTGCCTTCGCCGGCATCGACCGCGATGCGCTGCGCCGCGCCGGCCGCATGGTCGTCAGCATCGAGGGCATGTGGTGCGCCAGCTGTGCACTGGCCGTCGAGCGCACGATTGCGCGTTCTCCCGGCGTGACCGCGGCCAGCACCAGCTTTGCCGGCGGCTCGGCGCTGGTGCGCTGGGACCCGGACCGGATCGACCTCGACGAACTGTTTGCCCGGGTCGAACGGCTTGGCTACGGTATTGTCCCGCTGGTCGAGTCCCAGGAGATGGAACGGCAAATCGACTCACAGGCGCGCGCCGTCTGGATGCGGCTGGCGGTGGCCGTCTTCTTCGGGATGTGGAGCATGCTTGGCTCGGTGGCGCTGTATTTCGATGCCGGACTCGCGGCCTCGCAGGCCGGATGGTGGATCGCGCTCGCCTCGTGCCTGGCCGCGCTGCCGGTCGTGACCTGGTCGGCCCTGGCCTTCTATCGGGCCGGCTGGCGCACCCTGCGCGCCGGCGTACCCGGCATGGATGCGCTGGTGTCGACGGGCGTCCTGGCGTCCTGCCTTCTCTCGGCATGGTCGCTGCTACGCGGCAGCGCCGACGTGTATGCGGACACCGCGACGATGCTGGTGGGCTTCCTCTTGTGCGGTCGCCTGATCGAACTGCAGGCACGGCGCCGCAACTCGGTGGCGGTGAACGCCTTGCGCCAGGCGGTACCGGAGACGGTGCGGCGGCTCGGCGTCAATGGGGTCCCGGTGGATGTCGCCGCCGACCGGGTCTGTCCCGGCGACATGGTGCTGGTCCATGCCGGCGAGCGCGTGGCGGTCGACGGTACGGTCGTCGAAGGCGAGGGCGAAGTGGATGCGGCGATCGTCAACGGCGAGTCCGCTCCCATGCCCGTAGCGCCCGGCGACAGCATCGTTGCCGCCTCCGTCAACCTGTCGTCGCGCCTGGTGCTGCGCGTCGACCAAGCCTGGGGCCAGCGCTTCATCGACCGGATCGGCGTGCGCATGCTCGAGTTGCTTGGTACGAAGAGCGTCGCCGCGATGCAGGCGGAACGCTTCGCGCGCTGGCTGGTGCCGGGCGCGCTGGTACTGGCGGGGGGCACTTTCGCACTGGGCTTGGGCGCGGGCGTCGAACCGGTACAGGCGGCGCTGCGCGCCCTGTCGGTGCTGGTCGCCGCCTGTCCCTGTGCTGTCGGGCTGGCGCTACCGCTGGCGTATGCCGCGTCGACCGCCAGCGGCGCACGCCAGGGCATCCTGCTGCGCGATCCCGCTTCGCTCGAGGCACTGGCAGGGGCGCGGGAAATCCTGTTCGACAAGACCGGCACGCTGACCGAGGGCATGCTGGAGGTGGAGGAAGTGCTGGGTTCGCCCCATGCCGCGTCGTCCGAGGTGCTGGCGCTGGCGGCGCGCGTAGAAGCGGACATTGCGCATCCGGTGGCGCGCGCAATCCGCACGGCGGCCGACGCCTCAGGCACTGGCAGCGGCGGGGAGGGACGGGCGCTGCGCCATCCGCGCGGCTGCACCTGGCGCAGCAAGGACGGGCACGAGACAGTAATGGTGGGCAGCGCCGCCTTCATCGAGGGGCAGGGCGTGATCGTGCCGGCAGGCGTGCAGCGGGGCTGCACCAGGGTCGAAGTCGCGCGTAACGGCACCTGGATCGGCGCCATCCTCTTGCGAGACCGTATACGGGCGGACGCTGCCAGCGCGCTGGCCAGTTTCGCCGACGCCGGTATACGCATCCGCCTGGTGACGGGTGACAGTGCTGCCGCCGCGGCCCCGGTCGCCGAAGCCGTCGGCCTTGAATCAGCCCTTGTCCATGCACATTGTCTGCCGGAGGATAAGGTGAAGGTGCTCGAGAAGGCAGATGGCCCCGTGGTGTTCGTCGGCGACGGCGTCAACGACGCGCTCGCTCTGGCTGCTGCAGACTGCGGGGTCGCGGTGCAGGGCGCCACGCCTTCTGCGGTGGCAACGGCGGGAATTGTCATCGCGAGCGGCGGCGTGGAGCAGGTTGCGGTGGCGTGGCGCCATGCACGGCGAACCATGCGGGTGGTACGCCAGAACCTGGCATTTTCCATGGTGTATAACGTCGCCGTGCTGGGGCTCGCCTCGAGCGGCATGGTCACCCCGGTCGCCGCTGCTTGTGCCATGCTGGCCAGCAGTCTGAGCGTGCTGCTGAATTCGGGACGGCTGCTGTCGGGAACAGATGCGCCGCGTGCCCGACGCGGCCCATAAACGCAGGAGCTTTCGTGCGCACCGGCTGCAGCGAGCGGAGCCATGCAGCCCGACCGTAAGCCCATCCGATCGGGATAGCATGGAGAACTGACCAGGGTTTGCGCGCTCTCGTGGCCTGCGATACGCCACCCGCCCGGGGGCGTATGCGACCACTTATTCGCCGGTTCCAGCGAAGGACATCGCTGTTATTTCGACATCCCCTCCATCGGCTTGGCGCCGTCCTTCGACTTTTCCTTGCCCATCATGTTCATATTGTGGTGCCCCATCATCGACATGTCTTTCAGGTCGACTGTTCCATTCTGATTTTTCTTCATCTTGTCGTACATCATCTCATGATGTTTCATGAACTCGTCTTTTGATATGGCGCCGTCACCGTTCGTGTCCATCATCTTCATATCCATCTTCATGCCCTTTTTCATGTCGTCCATGGCCAGGGCCGGCGCGCCTGCGCCAATGAGTACCACGGCCAATATTGTCGAGATTTTGTTCATGTCGTTTCCTTTCGTGTCAATGATAAAGAACCGGATCCTGTGACCCGGCGCTCCAGACTGCATACGTACCTGCTAATCTATGACAACAGGTGAACTGCAGGCGCGCGTCAGGAAAGCCGACCAGGTTGCGGCTTTCAAGGGTTTTGCTCGGCCGGAAAGGCCAGGTGCGCAACCAGCCCTCCGCCATCGCGGCGTTCGAGCTTCCAGCTCCCGTCGTAGCGCGCCACGATCGCCTTGACGATCGAAAGGCCCAGGCCGCTGCCCTGGCCGCCGCCCTTGCGCCAGAAGCGCTGTCCGGCCCTGCCAATTTCCGCGTCGCTCATGCCGCTGCCCTGGTCTTCCACCGTATAGCCAGCCATCCCCCCACGCTGCACGATTCGTAGTACGACAATCGCCTCGGCGTCGCCATAACGCAAGGCGTTGTCGAGGATGTTGCGCAGCGCCGTCACGGCCAGGGATGCAGGTATCCGTAGGATGCGGGCCTCGCCGCCTTCGGCGCGAACGCACACCCTGGCTGCCTGCTGGGCCGGAAGTTGCATGAGGACCTGCTCCGCGATTGCGGCGGCCTGCAGGCGCTCGTCGTCGTCGAATGACACCGAGCCCTCGACGCGCGCCAGCATCAGGAGCTGGTTGATGATGCCCTGCAGGCGGCCCACCCCGCGTTCGGCCTGGTGGAGTGCGACCGCCGTGTCCGGTCCGTCGCCACTCATCCGGGCAACCTGGAGATGGGTTTTCACTGCGGTGAGCGGGGTTCGCAATTCGTGCGCGGCGTCGCCGGTGAAGCGCCGTTCGCGCTCGATGGTGCTTTCGATCCTGGCCAGCAGTCCATTGACGGTCGTTACCAGCGGGCTGAGCTCGTGCGGCAGGTCCTGCGCGGGCAGCGGGTGGAGCGCCCCGGGCTCGCGCGCTTCGAGCGCGACGCGGATCCGTTCGAGCGGGCGCAGCCCATGACGTACGGCGAACCAGAGCGCGACCAGGGTCGCGGCCATGGCGACCAGGAAAGGCACGAAGGTGGCGAAGGCGATATTGCGGAACAATTGCTGGCGGCGCTCCACCTTGTCGGCCGTGGTGATGCGCATCCCGTTGTGCTCGATGGTGTAGCTGCGCCAGGTAACGCCATCGATGACGCGGGTCCGGTAGCCGGGCGACGCGAGGCCGAGGCGCTCCGGGCTGTTCTCGGTGCGGCCCACGATGCCGCCCCGCAGCAGCCGGATCTCGCAGGCCACGTTGTCGGTTCGGACCAGGTAGGGGATGGGGCTGGCTCCGCGCGAGCCCGGCTGCACCGAAAGATGGGGCGAGTCGGCGATCAGCGCGGCGACCATGCGTGCCGATGCAGCAAGCCGCTCATCGAGTGCGTCGCGGAACTCGTCGCGCAGGTCGACCAGCGTCCAGACCGAGGACAGGGTCCAGAACAGCGCGAACGAGGCGCCGATGGTGACCAGCAGGCGCAGGCGCAAGGTCTTCACGTTCCTGCCTTGCCAAGCCGGTAGCCAAGGCCGCGCACGGTCTCGACGATGTTCGGCCCGAGTTTGCGGCGCAGGTGGTGGATATGGACGTTCAGGGCATTGCTTTCGACGCCATCGCCGAGCCCATACAGGCTGTCCTTGACCTGGTCGGTACTGAGGATGCGCTGTCCGCTGTTGAGCAAGGCCTGGAGCAGGGCCAGCTCGCGCCGCGACAGCTCGACCGGAGTGCCATCGAGCGTCACCACCTGGGTGGCCGGATCGAAGGCCAGGGGGCCGTGCTCGATGCGGTCGACGCTACGGCCGGCACTGCGCCGTTGCAGGGCATGCAGCCGTGCGACCAGTTCCTCGAGTTCGAAGGGCTTCACCAGGTAGTCGTCGGCGCCGCTGCGCAGGCCGGCCACCTTGTCCTGGACGTCGTCGCGCGCAGTCAGGACCAGCACCGGCCAGTCCTTGCCTGCGCCGCGCCAGCGCTTGAGCAGCGTGAGCCCGTCCGTATCCGGCAGGCCGAGATCGAGGAGGAGGACGTCGAAGCGGCCGGTTTGCACGGCGATTTCCGCTTGCGAGGCATTGGCGACGTGGTCGGCCCCGATTCCCGACAGGCGCAAGCCGGCAAGGATGCCACTGGCGACCAGTTCGTCGTCTTCGATGACGAGTACACGCATGGCTAATCCGGGTAATGAATGAAGGGACCTCCATCTTAGCGCTACATGGTTATGCCGCGATTAACGGATGTGGCGAAGCGGCGCCTCGGCGATTCGCGCGATTCGTTAACGTGGTGCTAATCGGCAGCAAATAGGATGGCTGTATTCGCCAGGCGTCGGACCGGCCCCTCGGGCCGGCGCCAGCCACAGGAAAGCACACCATCATGACTGTCACACTCGGCCCGCTCGCCCTGCCTGCGCAACTGCTGGTCATTTTCGCGACGATCATCCTCGGTTCCGCGATCGGCAACCGGGTCGCGGCCGCGCGCGGCGTGAGGGCCGAAGGCTCGCTCTGGCTGATCATCGCCGGGGCGCTGCTGGTGGCGCGCATCGTCTTTGTCGCCCGCTACTGGCCCATGTATGCGGAAGAACCATGGCGGCTGCCGGACCTGCGCGACGGCGGGCTGGCGCCTGTGGCGGGGTTCACGGCAGCCGTCATCATCGGCGCCCTCCTGGCATGGCGCAGGGCCGAGCAGCGCGCCGCGATCGTCAGCGCTGTCTGGGCCGGCCTGTTCATCTGGATCGCCGGGAACGGGCTGGTGCGCATGGCCACCGAGCGCCAGGCCGTACCGGACGTAACGGTCGTGGACCTTGATGGACGCGCTGTTCCCTTGACCGCCTTTGCCGGCAAGCCGATGGTCGTCAACCTGTGGGCCAGCTGGTGCCCGCCTTGCAGGCGTGAGATGCCTGCCCTCGGCAAGGCGCAGCGGGAAGCCAGCGACCTGAACTTCGTGTTCGTCAACCAGGGCGAGGACAGCGCCACGGTGCGGGCCTATCTGAAGGCCGAGGGCCTGCCGTTGCGGAACGTGGTGCGCGACCCCGGCGGGGCGCTCGCCAAGGCAGCGGGGGCCCCGGGCTTGCCGACCACGCTGTTCTTCGACGCGAACGGAATTCTCGTCGACAAGCGGATGGGCGAGGTTTCGAGCGCCACGCTTGCTGAACACCTGGCCGCGTTGCGCAGCAAACGCTGAGCCGCAAACCCGCGACCGCGACATCCATGAACAACAGGAGAGAACGTATGGTCTTCTTTTCACAGACGGTATCCGGATTGCGCCGGTGGTTGCGTGCGCTGCTGCCGGCCCTTCTTGCGGCGGTGCTGCTTGCAGCCTCCGGCGGCGCGGCGGCCGCCGACGACGATTTCCTGCCACCCGAGCAGGCGTTCCGCTTCAGCGCCCGCATGCTCGACGGACGAACCGCCGAAGTACGCTTCGACATCGCACCGGGCTATTACATGTACCGCGAACGCTTCGCCTTCGAAGCCGGGCAGACCTGGCTTGGACAGCCTGTCTTTCCGACCGGCGAGAAGCATTTCGACGAGACTTTCCAGAAGGAGATGGAAACCTACCGAGGCATCGTCAAGGTTCGCGTTCCCGTGGACGGGAACGGAAGCTTCACATTGAAGACCACCTCGCAGGGCTGCTCCGACAAGGGCTTGTGCTACCCGCCGATGGCATCGACTGCGGTCCTGGCCGCTGCCGGCGGCTCGGGGGCGAACCCGAGCGCTGCTGCGGCGCAGGCAGGCCCTCAGCCGGCGGTTGGCGCGCCGGAGGGCACGCTATCGAACGACAACGACATCGGACGCATCGAACGTGCATTGAGCAGCCGCCAGCTGGCAGTCATCGTCCCGATGTTCCTGCTGTTGGGCCTTGGCCTGTCGTTCACGCCCTGCGTGCTGCCGATGTTGCCGATCCTTTCCTCGATCATCGTCGGCGACAAGGGTTCCGCGTCGCGCTCGCGGGGCCTGGCACTGTCGGTGTCGTATTCGCTCGGCATGGCGATCGTCTACACCGCGGTGGGCGTGGCGGCGGGCCTGGCGGGCGAAGGCCTGGCGGCGGCACTGCAGAATGCCTGGGTGCTGGGCGGGTTCGCCCTGCTGATGGTCGTGCTGGCCTTGCCGATGTTCGGCGTGTTCGAGCTGCAGATGCCCGCCGCGATCCAGTCGCGCCTTGCGGGGGCGTCCAACCGCCAGGGTGCAGGCACCCATGCGGGAGTATTCACCATGGGGGCCATCTCGGCGCTGATCGTCGGGCCCTGCGTCGCTGCGCCGCTCGCGGGCGCGCTGGTGTACATCAGCCAGACCAGGGATGCATTTATCGGCGGCAGCGCGCTGTTCGCCATGGCCGTCGGCATGAGCGTGCCGCTGCTGCTGGTCGGGGCCTCGGCGGGCACGCTGCTGCCGCGCGCCGGTGCCTGGATGGCCGGCGTCAAGCGCTTCTTTGGCGTGCTGATGCTGGGCAGCGCCTTGTGGATCGCCGCGCCGGTCCTGCCGTCCCGGGCCCTGATGCTGGGCTGGGGCCTGCTGGGCGCCGGCTATGCCGCGTCGTTGCTGTTGCCGCGTCCGCGCCGTCCGTTCGCGGTAGCGGCAGGGCTGGTCGCTGGTGTGCTCGGCCTGACGCAACTGGCCGGGCTGGCCGCCGGCGGCAGCGATCCCCTGGCGCCGTTCGCTACGGCCGAGGCGCATGCAGAGACACCGTTCCAGCGCATACGCTCGATCGAAGAGCTCGATGCCATCCTTGCAGGCAGCCCCGGCAAGACCGTCATGCTGGACTTCTACGCGGACTGGTGCGTGTCGTGCAAGGAAATGGAACGTTTCACCTTCTCCGACCCCCGGGTGCAAGCGCGTTTCGGGCAGATGCTGCTGCTCCAGGCCGACGTCACCGCCAACAATGCGGCCGATCAGGCCCTGCTCAAACGCTTCGGCCTGTTCGGGCCGCCGGGAATCATCTTCTTCGGTGCCGACGGCCGCGAGCTCGGCAACACCCGGGTCATCGGCTACGAGAACGCCGATGCCTTCCTCGCTTCGCTGCGCAAGGCCGAGGCCGCGCAAGCGGCCTCCCAGCCTTGAATAACACATCCCCATTGGAGTCAACATGCAGGCATACAAACTCGCACTTCCAGCCACGGTAATGGCCGCTCTCGCAGTAGCATTCCTCAACACGGGGGCCCTTGCCGCCCAGCAGACCCCGCCGGCGCTCGAGCGCGCCGTGGACGCCGGCGTCAAGGTAGTGAAGCAATTTCCGGCGGGCTCCGGGCTCACGGGCTGGGTGTTGTCCCAGGGAGCCCGCTATTCGCTGGTGTACACCACGGCGGACGGGAAGACCCTGGTAGCGGGAGCGCTGATCGACGAGCGCGGACAGAACCTGTCGGCCCAGCATGAAGACATGTACATCCCCAAACCGGATTTTTCAGCCGCGTTCGCGCAGCTGGAGAAATCGGCCTTCATCGCCGAGGGCAGCATCAAACATCCGAAGAGCGTCATCTACGCCTTCGTCGACCCGAATTGCCCATATTGCCATTTCATGTGGCGGGCAGTGCAGCCATACGAAGCGGCCGGGCTGCAGGTGCGCTGGATCCCGGTCGCGACGCTTGGTCCGACCAGCATGCCGAAAGCGATCGAAGTACTGGCAGCACCTGACAAAACCGCAGCCTTCCGGCGCATGGAGGAAAACCACGGCAAGCCGTGGAAGCCGGATGCCGGCAAGACCGAGCAGTCGCATCCGTCGGTGGCGGCGTCGATCCGCCGCAACGGAGAGCTGATGGATGGCTTCGGCATTGCCGGTACCCCTGGCGTGGTCTGGCGTGACAAGCAGGGCAAGGTCCAGGTGAAGAGCGGGATGCCACGTCTGTCGGAGCTGCCGTCCATCACCGGGCTGCCGGAGCAAGCAGTGACCGACCCGGCGCTGGCCAAATTCAAGTAAGCGGCCGCAGCGGTTGAACAAGCATGTCCTTCCTACTCAAGCAGAGGATTCGTCATAAGCTGATTCCCCCCGCGTAAGTGTGTGCATGACAGCTCGCTCGTCGACCGGTTTTGCCTGTTCCTCCAGGGGATGCAGCCTGTCGGCGTTCGTCTGGTGTTGACAAAGGCTTGTTGTAGGGCAGCATCATTCCACAAAAAATGAACCCGAAGCCCTCATTATTTCTTCGTGGAATTATTTGTTTCCATAGATAATCCCGCTAACTGTTTGTGCACACGGTGAACCTACATATTTGAGAGGGATGGATGAAATTACGAAACAAGATGGCCTTGTGTATGGCTATCGTCTTTATGTTGTTCGCGGTCGCTCTGGCTGTTGCTATTACGGGGATGCGCGATGCAAGCTCGCGTTTCGGCAGCTTTGTCGATCAGGACCAGGCATTTCTGGGAGAGGCAAACACGATGTACGCCCAGGGCCTGCAGATGGGGCAAGCCTTGCGCAACATTATCCTCGCACCTGATAACGAAATCGGCTACAAGAACCTCGCGGCCGCACGAAAGGATTTCGGCAACGCCTTGAAATCCGCCCGTGGACTCGCGAAGCACGATGCCGCCGCGGATGCAGCGCTGGCGAAGCTGGAAAACCTTCAGCAGCAGCGTGCTGCGGTACAAGATCGTATCGTCGGACTGGTAAAGACCGATGCCGTCTCCAGCGCCATGATACTGAATAGCGAGGAAACCCCGGTATGGCGTGAAATGCGTGCGGAGCTGTTGAAGATTCTTAAGGAGAAAAACACGGCGGCAGAGCAGGTCAAGAGCGAACTGATCGCACGTACGCAAACGATGTCCACGCTGAGCCTTGTACTTGCCGCCTTCGCCGTCTTTGCCGGCGGCGCCGTCGCGTTCTGGCTCACCCGCAGCATTACCCGCCAGCTTGGCGGTGAGCCGGACTATGCCGCGAGCATTGCCGGTTCGATCGCGTCCGGCGACCTGACCGTGCAGATTGCCCTCGATGACGAGCGCAACCGGACCAGCCTGATGTTCGCCATGCGCCAGATGCAGCAGAGCCTTGCCATGCTGGTGCAGAAGGTACGCGACGGTACCGATACGATCACGACTGCGTCAGGCGAGATCGCGGCGGGCAACCTGGACCTGTCGGCGCGCACCGAAGAGCAGGCCAGCTCCCTCGAGGAGACTGCGGCCTCGATGGAGGAACTCACCAGCACCGTGCAGCAGAACACCGAGAGCGTCCGACATGCCAACGAACTGGCGACGACGGCGTCGGAAGTGGCGCTGAAGGGCGGGCAGGTGGTCGGGGAGGTAGTCGGCACGATGGGTGCGATCAACGAGGCCGCCAGGCGCATCGCCGACATCATCGGCGTGATCGACGGTATCGCATTCCAGACCAATATCCTGGCGCTGAATGCAGCGGTGGAAGCGGCGCGCGCGGGCGAGCAGGGTCGCGGCTTCGCGGTCGTTGCATCCGAGGTCCGCAACCTGGCGCAACGCAGCGCGGCGGCGGCCAAGGAAATCAAGGCGCTGATTGGCGACTCGCTAGGCAAGGTCGATGCTGGGAGCAAACTCGTCAATGTCGCGGGCGATACCATGACCGAGGTCGTCGCTAGCGTGAAGCGCGTCACCGACATCATGGCCGAGATCACGCTCGCCGGACAGGAACAGAGCGCGGGGATCGCACAGGTCAACCAGGCCATCGCACAAATGGACCAGGTCACGCAGCAGAATGCGGCGCTCGTCGAAGAAGCCGCCGCGGCGGCCGATTCGATGCAGGTGCAGGCGCAGGAGCTGCTGGCGGTGGTCAGCACCTTCAAGCTCGTCCCGGAGCCGGTTGCACATTCGCTGCGCCTGGACGGCGGGACTGCGCGCACGTCCCGTCTCAACCTGCCAGCGATGGCGGGGTAATCGGTCGCTGCGGGTTGCGCCGGCAAGTGGTCAGCGCTTGAACCCCGTCGCTGGCGCTGCGAGCATCTCCAGGCGCCTGTCGAGGCCGTCACGGTCGAGCTCACCCATGTGACGCAGGAACAGCCGGCCATCCTTGCCATAAAAGAGCGTCGTCGGCATGGCAAACGATCCGGTACGGCGCCCCAGTTCCCGGGCGCGGTCGGTAAGTACGTTGTCGAGATCCAGCTTCTGCTGCGCCAGGAACGCCGTGATCGTCGCCGCGTCCTCACCTTCGTTGACGAAGACGAAGGTGATGCCGGGATGGCGCTTCTGGGCATCCTGCAGCGCAGGCATCTCGCGCCGGCATGGCGGACACCATGTCGCCCACAGGTTGACCACCATCGGCTTGTCGGTCAGGGTCTGTAGTTGCACCGGTGTGCCGTCGAGCCGCCGCAGTTCGACCAGCGGCACCGGCGTGCTGGGCGGTCCGAAATCAAGCATGGCGATCGCGCCGCCGATCCAGACCACGCCAGCACTAAGGACCGCGGCGAGGACCGGCCGGCGCGGCGTGTTAGTTCTGGCCGTCAGGTGCGCGCCCAGCATGAATGCCACCAGGATGCCAGCCGTGTCGGAGAATCCACCGTCACTGAAGTCCAGGATCGAGAGCGGCTCGGCAGCATACTCCGGTGCATTCTGAAGTACGAACGTGATCCGGGCGGCGACCAAGCCGCCCAGAATCGTTTTCCATACTGCCGGCCAGCTGTGCCAGCCACGCCTGCGCCGGTACCACCAGCTGACAGCAGCGCTGGCGAGGATGGCCAGCGCCGGTATTCCCCAACTGCCTACGTTGAATTTGTCCACTACTGCGCTCCTGAAAGGACAGCCTGGCACGTCCGTCATGCAGCGGCCGTGTCATGGCTTCGGGACCGCTTGCCAGGGAATGCTAAAGCGCGCGGATTAATGCAGCATTAGCAATCGAACGCGGCTGTATCGTGGTGGCAGCGCGCGCCGGAAACCTCATTGGTCTTCTATACTGCGGGCACCGAGGGCACGTGCGCCCTTGTCTTCAGAAGGAGAAGCCGCATGATCTTCCGACAGCTTTTTGAGCCCTTGTCCAGCACCTACACCTATCTGATCGGCTGTCCGGAAACCGGGCAAGCGGTATTGATCGATCCTGTGATCGTGACCATCGATCGTGACCTGGAGGAGCTTCGGCGCCTGGGGCTGACACTTGCATACAGCATCGACACCCATGTCCACGCCGACCACATCACGGCGGCGCTGGAGCTGAAGAACAAGGTGGGGAGCCGAATTGCAGCGCCAGCAGCGGAACGCGTTGACTGTGCGGATGTTCAGCTGGAAGAGGGGACCCCTTTCAAGGTAGGCTCCATGGAATTCCAGCCCCTGCATACGCCGGGCCATACGTCGGGTCATTTCGCCTATGTGCTCGGGGACCGCGTCTTCACGGGTGACGCCCTGTTGATCGAAGCCTGCGGGCGCACTGACTTCCAGCAGGGCGATTCGGCTGCGCTCTATCACAGCGTACGGGGGAAGCTGTTTGCGCTGCCCGATGAAACGCTCGTCTATCCGGCGCACGATTATCAGAAAAGGTGGGTGTCTTCCGTCATGCAGGAAAAGGAGCGCAATCCTCGCCTCGGTGCGGACCGCTCGATCGAGGAATTCCGGCAGATCATGGCGGGGCTCGACCTGCCATATCCGAAGTTTATCGACTATGCGGTCCCCGGCAATAAGCAATGCGGCGTGTGTCCGTCTGATCTGCCGGAGAATCTCAGCAAGTACTGCCAGCAGATGACCGAGAGTCCGCAAGGATAATCCGCCGATATAGGATCGGGCGACCGATGTATGTCATGGGAAAACACCGACGAATGAAGTGGCAGTCTGGTGACAAGAAGCAGATTGAGTCCGGTATTCGTGGGTGTTCATGAGCCCGCGCGAGCGGGATGTCCTTGCCAAGGTCAGCGTGCGGCGGCGAATCGCCGCTTCGTTCCATCCATCCGCCCCCAGCTCGCCATCGCAGCCAGGCGCTGCTGCTGTAGGGCGATAAGCGCAATCTCGGCGTTGTACAGGCCGATTCCGGCGGTGGGCACGCTCAGATAGTCACTGGTGCCGCTGCGATACGAAATCTGGGCGAGTTGTAGACGCCGTCGCTGTTCCGCGATGTTGCCGCGACGCGCATCCAGTGCGGCACCGAAGGTCTCGCGGGCGGCAAGACAGCCGACGACTCCGCGAAACGCGGCCTGCGCGGTCTTGCGGTACTGCGCGGCCGCCATGTCGCGCGCGACGTGCGCGCTATCCAGGTCGGCATGGCGAACTGCTGGCGCGGCCCGCCACGGCTTACGCCAAGTTGCAGTCAATACCGACACTGAAATGGCTTCGGCTGCCCATGATTCGACATTATAAGAATAATGTCTGATCGAACAAATTGACGTACGCGGAGTGGTCACGTAACGCCTGCGGAGCCGTCTGGACGGGTCCGAGTCCCGTCCTCGCCTAGTTCGTCAAGCACGTGTCCTTTCAGGGGCTATTTGCTTGGCACGGTGACCGGCAACTCATCGCGACCAGCCGTTCTCACTACTGCGAGGAATCGAACTGGGCGATTACTTAGGTACAATGTGCAGTCGTCCACAGCGTTCGCTCTTTTCCAAAGCCCAGCCCCCCCAAATGCCTACACAAGCATCGACAAGCCCCCCAAGAGCAAGCGGTGAGATGCTCGCTCCACGGGTCCATGGAAAGGGCATGCGTAGACTGGTAGCGGAGCATGATTGGGCATCGACGCCAATCGGCCCGGCTGAACAGTGGCCGGCCAGTTTACGAGCTCTTCTTACCTTGATCCTCGATTCCACCGAACCCATGGTCATATGGTGGGGTGAGGATTGCCTACAGATTTACAACGACGCTTACGCGCCGCGTGTCGATGGTGGCGAAGGCCCGATAGCACTCGGTCAGCCTGCTGCGAATAGCTGGAAGTACGGCTGGGCATCGATCAGTCCATTGGTGAAGCTTGTCCTGGATGGCGGTCCTTCGACTGTCTATTCGAATTTTTTATACAGTATCGAACGGGATGGCTGGATCGAAGATACGTATTGGACCTATTCGTTCACGCCTGTCCGGGATGACGCGGCTGCGGTTCGCGGCGTCCTGCTCCTGTCCGAGGAAACGACTGAGCGTAATGTCAGCACGCGGCGCCAGCAGACACTGGACTTCTTGCGCCAGCAATTGGCGGACGCACACACAGTGGATGAGCTGAACACCGCGGTCGAACAGGCGGTCGCATTCAATCCGCACGACATCCACAATGCGAAACTCATGCCGCTCGACGCGGCGGCTGAAGAAGCCATGGCGGCGCCGCTCGCGGCGCGCATCACGGCGCCTGATGTCGGGGTCCCGGTCGACCTCGCCGTGTGCTTCGCGCTGTCACCAAGGGTTGCGCGCAATGCTGCGTACCGCCTTTTTCTCGAACAGTTCACGGTGCTGGTAGCAAGTGCGCGCCATCGCGTTGATAGCGAAGCATTGCGCCGGCTTGTGGAAGCCGAACGCGACCGCCTGCTGCTGGATGCGCCGGTCGGAACGGCCGTCATGATCGGAGAAGAACTCGTCTATCACCTGGTCAATTCGATGTACGCGATGGTGAGCGGCCGGCCGGCCGATCAGATGGTGGGCAAGCCTTTCCTGGATGTGTTTCCTGAACTGGAGGGCTCGCCCGTCCATGTGAAGTTCAAGGAGGTTTACCGAGCCGGGCAACCCTTCGTTTCGCAGCCGACGCTGGTACAGATCCACCGCAACGGTGGAGCGCTCGACGACCGGTACTTCACCTACAACCTCTCGCCCTTGCGGACGCTTTCAGGCGAGGTGTACGGTCTGATGGTGATCGCAGTGGACATCACCGTCCAGGTCGAGTCGCGTACCCAGGTCGAAAAACTGAATGTCGAATTGCAGGAGGCCGCCCGCGCAAAGGACGAGTTCCTCGCGCTGCTTGGCCACGAATTGCGCAATCCGCTCGCGCCGATCGTCACCGCCCTGGACCTGATGCAGATTCGTAAGGGTGACACGGAGCGTGAACAGGTCGTCATTCGCCGCCAGGTGACCCATCTGACACGTCTGGTCGACGATCTGCTCGATGTCTCGCGCATCACGCGGGGCAAGGTCGAATTGCGGAAAGAAATCGTCGACGTCCACGACGTGTTGACGGGTGCTGTCGACATGGTGATGCCGCTCATCGCGCAAAAACAGCAGCGCCTGCATGTCGATATCGTCTCGCTGCAATGGTATGGCGATCCGGCGCGCCTGGCGCAAATCGTCTCCAATCTTCTCACGAATGCAGCTCGTTACAGCCCTTCGGCAGCGGAGATCTCCCTGCGCGCCGGCATCGAGAATGAGGCACTCAAGATCGAGGTTGCCGACAACGGCACTGGACTGTCGGCAGACCTGTTGCCACACATATTCGAGCCTTTTGTCCAGGGAGAGAGAAAGCTGCATGGTTCTGTCGGCGGACTCGGGATTGGCCTGGCACTGGTAAAGAACTTGTCGGAGCTGCATGGAGGACGTGTGGTGGCGCAGAGCGAAGGCGTAGGGAAAGGAAGTACTTTCACGGTACGCTTACCGCTGACCTCGGCCCCCGGAGCGGCCCAGGATGCGCTGCCCCTCCCGGGCATGCGGCATTCCGGAAAACCCTGGCGCATTCTGGTCGTCGATGACAATGTCGACGCCGCCGACACCTTGAGCGAAGGGCTCGGCGCCTGCGGCCATGAGGTGAAAACCGCCCATACCGCAGAGGCGGCACTGCAAATCTTCATCCAGGAGCCGCTGGACCTTGCCGTTCTTGACATCGGACTGCCCGGGATCAGCGGGCATGAACTCGCTCGCTTGATGCGAGAGACCGGACACAATCTTGAGGCACGCTTTGTCGCGTTGAGCGGCTTCGGGCAGGAGGGCGACAAGGAGCGCAGCGCTGCGGCGGGCTTTGCAGCCCATCTCGTGAAACCCATCGGTTTCGAAGCAATCGACAAATTGTTGGCCGGCTCATAGCCGGCCGCCTCAGTGCTTGCTGTCCGCCTAGCCGGGCTGGCGGCACGAAGCGGCGATCTTGTGTCCGTCGAGGTCGCGGATATAGGCGGCATAGGCATTGGGCGCAAAGGGGCGCGGGCCCGGAGCGCCTTCGTCGCTGGCGCCGAGCGCAAGCGCGCGGCGGTGGAATTCGTCGATAGCGGCACGGCTGGGTGCGGCAAGGCCGATGGTCAGGCCGTTGCTTGCCGTCGCCGGCTCTCCGTTGCGCGGATAACCCACCATGAACTGGGGCGCAGCAAGCCCCCAGCCTGCGATCCGGCCGTCGACCTTCAGCAGGCGCGTGAATCCCAGCGGCGCCAGCACCTGGTCATAGAAGTTCATGGCACGCTCAAGGTCATGCGTCCCGAGCGTGAAGTGGGTGAGTATGCTCATTTTCGTTCCTGTTAAGGGGTGTGATCGATGCTGCCTGACTAGCGCTTGCTGACCTTGATGTCGGTCCGCTCGAGATCCCAGGTGGCATCGGTGCAGCCTTCGTCGCGCAGCTGGTATTTCAGGACCCGGCCTTGCGGGTTCTTCGGCATGGACGCGCGGAATTCGATATAGCGGGGCAGGGCGTAGTACGGCACCGCATCGACCGCCCAGTGGAACAGGGCTTCCGGCTGCAGGCTGCTGCCCGGCTTCAGGATTGCCGTTACCTTGACGTCGTCCTCCCCTTTATCCGACGGGACGGCATGGACGGCGACTTCCTCGATCTCGGGATGTGCAGCGAATGCCGACTCCATCTCGAAGCTGGAAATATTCTCGCCGCGCCGGCGCAGGTAATCCTTCTTGCGGTCGACGAAGTAGAAGAAGCCGTCTTCGTCGAACTTGCCGATGTCTCCAGAGTGGAACCACATGTTGCGCATTACCTTCATGGTATCGGCAGGACGTCCCCAATAGCCCATGAACATGATGTCGGGCCGCAGCGGCCGCACCACGATCTCGCCGGGCGTATTCGCCGGCAGCTCACGGTCGAGATCGTCCACGATGCGCACATCGAAGTCGGGGATGCGCTTGCCGGATGAGCCAGGCGCGGCGTATTCGCCGGCGGCGAGCGAGGTGATGACGCTCGCCTCGGTCAGGCCATAGCCGTTGCCGCCGACCTGGCGCGCGCCGAAGCGTTCGCGCCAGATACGCTTGGTTTCCTCGGTAAACGGATTCCCGCGCACGGTATGGATCTGGCCCAGGCAGCGCCGCATCGCCTCGCTGTCCGGCGCCTGCGCCAGCAAACCACCCATGCCGCCGAGGATGGACGCGATGGTCGCGCCGCTTCGCTCCACTTCCGGCCAGAAGTTCGACACCGAGAAGCGCGGGACGATCGCCACGCGGGCGCCGACCATGATATTCGCCAGCACGCCCACGCACATCGCATTCATGTGGAACAGCGGCAGGGGCGTGATCGTGACGTCCTTGTCGGTCGCCGGCCCTGCACGAAGCTGGAGCCGCGCCAGGTTGCACATGTAGTTATAGCTGAGCATGCACCCTTTCGACGGGCCCGTCGTGCCGGAGGTATAGACGATGCATGCCAGGTCGGATGGCGCAGGTTTGACCGTGATCGGGTCGTCGCAGCTGCCGCGGTGTTCGTCGAGCGAATCGATGCGCACCGGGCAGGGCGGGCGGGCGGCGAGCGCTCCGCGGTACAGGATCAGGGTGACGTCCGGCAGGCCGTCCGCCACCTGAGCGATGCGCTCCACATAATCGGCCTCGCAGATGACGATGTGGGCGCGCGCATCGGCGATCTGGTGGCGCAGGAACTCGCCGCGCAGTGCCGTGTTGACCGGAACGCTGACCGCGCACAGCTTGTTGGCGGCGATCCATCCGGTGACGGCATCGATATTATTGTCGAGCATGGTCAGGATCGTGTCGCCCGCCTTCAGGCCCAGTCCCGCCAGCGAATGCGCCAGTCGTGTCGATAATTGATCAAACTCGCCATAGGTGCTCAGTTCGCCACCGAAGTCGAAGAGTACCCGCTCTGGATGGGCCGCGACAGCCCGGTCGAGCGCGGCGATGACGGTGTCCTGCTGCCCGAGCGACCAGGTCTCGGGATTGCCCATTCCAGCCATGTTGTCTCCTTTGTCGGGACGCCCGGCGGATGGCCTGCGGAAATCCCTTGCGTTCGTTTGTTTGATGAATATAAACAGATTCGTGAAAAGTGTCAAAGAAATGCGATGTTGGCCCGCATGCACGCTTCTAATGGAGTTGGCCTTACGTTACAATCCGGGTTCGAAAAAAATGCGCTTAGCGGAGTGAATCGATGACGACTGCCGTCAAACCCAGGAAGCCGGCGACCGCCGTGAAGGCGGCAAGCCAGCGCGCGTCGAGCGCCAGCGCCGCGGCGGCGGCAAGCGCCCGGCCGAAGGCGGCGTCCGCGAAACCCGGACCGGACAAGCTCAAGGCCGTAAAGAGCACTGCGCCGGCCGAGAAGGCAAAGAAGCCGCCGGCTGTACGTAGCGGGGCCGTGCCGGTCAAACTGAACAAGCGCTCCGGCGATACGATCGCCAAGATCCTCGCCACGACGGAAGAAATCATCCTGCAATCCGGCGCCGAACGGATCTCGATCCTCGACGTCTGCCAGGAGAGCGGCATCTCGCGCGGCACCTTCTACCGCTACTTCTCGTCGCAGGACGACCTGCTCGATGCATTCTCGCGCCACAAGCGCGACCAGTTCCATGCCCACCTGATCGAAGCCGTGTGCCCCTACGAGGATCCGGACGAGCGCTTCCAGGCCGTGCTGAACTTTGTCGACGAGTACCTGGAACGCAGCCGCGCACGGCGCCTGCTGCTGGTCGCACCGGAATATGCGAGCCGCTGGTTCCAGCGCATCTTCCACGATTCGGTGCATCGCTTCCAGGATGTGCTGTCGGTGACATTCGACGCCTGGGAAGAACGGCGCGGCATCACGCTCGACCGCGAACTGATCTGCGAGCTGATCGTGCGCTTCATCCTGAGCGACGTGCTGGTGCCTTCCGGTGCGGACCGCCGCAACCTGATGCGGCGGATCGAGCGCTTCGTCATCATGCTGCTGTCGGGCCGCGTCGCGCGCCGTTGAGCAAGCCCAGGTTTTACCTGAGGTAAAACCGTTCTTCGGACCTTGCGTCCGGCCATGTGCTTCAATCCTGCGGACATCAAAACGATATCCGGGAGACAGCATGGCAGCGACAAGCGAATACGACGTGGCGATCGTCGGAGGTGGGCATAACGGGCTGGCAGCCGCGTGCTATCTCGCCGAAGCAGGGAACAAGGTGGTGGTCGTCGAAGCCCGCGAGAAGGTGGGCGGCATGGCATCCAGCGGCTACCTGATTCCCGAGGCCCCCCAGCATCTCATCCACCCATGCGCGCTCGACCTGATGTCGCTGCGCGTGCACCCGATGATGCCGCAGGAGCTGCAGCTCGAGCGCCATGGCTTTCGCCAGGTGGAGATGAGCCCCGGCTACGTCTATCTCCACCCCGACGGCAGTTCCCTGGTGTTCGGCCGCAGCGCGGAGGAGACGGCGGCCGAGATCCGGCGCTTCTCCGCACGCGACGCCGACGAGTTCCTTGGCTTGATGAAGCTGGTGAACGCCTTCATCGACGTGGCGATCCCGATGATGCGGGTCGATCCGGCCCAGCGCAATGTCGGCGCCAAATGGCAGGCGTTTCGTGCGATGTTCAAGAACCGCGCTCTCAAGCCTGAATTGATGGCGCTGATCGGCAGCCCCGCCTATACCTCGATCATGGAGCGCTTCGAGCACCCGGTGACCCAATCCGCACTGTGCTGCCTGCTGGGCGCGGCCGGTCCGATCGCGGGCGAGGCCACCGGCATCTATTTCGCCCTGCTCGGTTTCATCCAC
Source organism: Massilia timonae (assembly GCF_001866515.1). Classification (NCBI taxonomy): domain Bacteria; kingdom Pseudomonadati; phylum Pseudomonadota; class Betaproteobacteria; order Burkholderiales; family Oxalobacteraceae; genus Massilia; species Massilia timonae. Next base: position 4,710,336 of record NZ_JRYB01000001.1, on the reverse strand, counting down.
CGCTTCGGCCTGGGGCGGGCGGCGGGCGGGATGCAGACGCTGTCGAACGCGCTGGCGGCCCGCCTGCGCGAGCTCGGTGGAGAGATCATGCTCGACGCCCCGGTTGCCGAAATCCTGGCACAGGAAGGCGTGGCAAAGGGCGTACGCCTGCAAAGCGGCGCAGTGATCGGCGCGCGCGCCGTGATCGCCTCGATCCACCCGAAAATGGCGCTCGAGATGGTCACGCCCGGCGCGCTCGACCGCCGCACCCTGACCCGCGTTGCGCTGGCCCCGGCGAACGGCCATGGCGCATCGCCATTGAAAGTCGATGTCGCGCTCTCGGGGCAGGTCGGCTACAGCCGCCATGAAGCGATGCGGCCGGACGGGCTCAGCCTGCGCAAGAGCGTGCTCCTGATCGGCACTGCCGACGCGGTGCTGGACAACTTCCGCGCCGCCGCGCGCGGCGAGGTGTCGCCGCTGCCCTATATGTGGATTACCGCGCCGAGCGCCGTCGATCCGGGCCAGGCGCCGCCGGGGCAGGACGTGGCCTACCTCTATCCGGTGGCGATGCCGGTCGAGCCGCGGGAGGGGTGGGACGCGATCCGCGCCGCGGTCGGGCAACAGGTGGTTGACCATGCGGCCCAGTATATGGACGGTCTCAGGGAATACGAGATTGGGCGCCGGATCGAAGCGGCGCCGGACCTGGCCGAACGTCTCAGGGTCCACCGGGGCTGCGTCGTGCACATCGATACCAGCCCGGCGCGCAGCGCCCTGATGCGTCCCGCCGCGGGGCTGGGTGGCGACAGCTTGCCGGTGGCCGGCCTGTTCCTCGGCGGCGCCGGCGTCCACCCTGGGGGCGGCATCAACGGGCTGCCGGGACGGATCGCCGCGCGCCGGGTCAGCCGCTACCTGGCGCGCTGAGCGGGGCCGCGTCGCGCACCAGCGGGTGCCGGCTGCTGCGCTCGCGTTCGAGCGCCGACAGCACGAACTCCACCGAAAAGCGGCGCCATGCGTCGGCATCCGGTGCCCTGGCCACGTCCAGGCCGCACAGGGTCGACACGGTATAGCGGTTGACCCAGGCGCCGGTCGTTGCCAGTGCAGCCAGCGCCAGCAGCATGTCGGGATCGACGTCGGCGCGGAAGTCGCCGCTGGCGATGCCGCGCTCGATCGTCTCCTTCATCTTGCCCCTCAGGCGCGGGGCCAGCTCCGTAAAACTGTTGCGCGGCGTAATGCGGCTTTCGTGGAAGCGGACGCCTTCCTGGGCCAGGCTGCTGAGCGCACCCTCGTGGTAAGGCTGGACCATCCGCTGCAGCAGCGCGCGCAGCGCGTCGCGCGGTGGCAGGTGGTCCAGCTCGAGCGTCACCAGCGCATTCATGGCCTGCGCCGAGGAGTCGTCCAGCACACAGGCGAACAGCTCTTCCTTGCTGCGGAAATAATGGTAGACCAGCTGCTTGGTCACCCCGGCCGCATGGGCGATGTCATCGACCCGGGCATCGGCCAGCCCTTTGCTGACGAATTCGCACCGCGCCGCCTCCGCGATGCGCCTGAGCGTGTCGCGCTTGTTCGGTAAAGCCTTCAAGGGCATACAAGTGCTGGGCTGCTCGTCCATGGTGTCGTCTTCGAGATGTGGGTTCCCCGGCCTGAACACAGGGCGCTTGACTCGGGGTCAAACAAAGTTGGCGCCCGGAGCCGTCCGGATCGTGCCGGCCCCGGCTACTATGTGAACATCATTCCAATAAATGTTCAAGTCTAAAGGAGACAAGCGTGAGCACAGATATTGCCGACCTCGACCTGGAAAGCGCCTATTCCTCGGTCTCCGCAACCTACAAGGGCAAGGGCGACCTGCATGCCGCCTGCCGCGCGGCGCGCGCCACCTCGCCGATCTTCGTGGGCGACTTCATCCAACAGTTCGGCGTGCCGACCAATGCCGGGATGCAGCAGGGCACGCGCCCGACCTTCGCGCTGTTCCGCCATCAGGACGTGATGGCGGTGCTGCGCGACGCCAACAGTTATACCAGCGGCTTCATTGCCGAAGGCCTGGGCGCCTTCTTCGACGGCCTGATCGTGCTGGCGATGGACGGCGAGCAGCACCGCAGCGTGCGCGCGCTGCTGCAGCCGGCCTTCATGCCCGAGACGGTAAACAAATGGCGCGACCAGATCGACGCCGTCATCCGCAAGGACTTCCTCGAGCCGATGGTGCCGCTGAAAAAGGCCGACCTGATGGAGTTCGGCCTCGGTTTCCCAATCCGCGAGATGTATGCGCTGATGGGTTTCCCGACCGATAACACGGAGCAGTACCGCCAGTATGCGGCCTGGGCCCTGGCCATGGTCGGCGGCAACCAGATTGATCCGGGCAAGGCGGTGGAAGCACGTCGCAATGCCGGCATCGCGGTCAAGCTGCTGTACGACGCCATCCATGCGGTGGTGGTTCAACGCCGCGCCGCGGGAAGCGTAGGGGATGACCTGATCGGGCGCCTGCTGCGCGCCGAGCACGAGGGGCGCATGCTCGACGACCACGAGGTGACCACCTTCGTGCGCTCGCTGCTGCCTGCCTCGGGCGAAACCACGACCCGCACCTTCAGTTCGATGATGACCCTGCTCTTGAGCACCCCCGGGCTGCTGGAGCGCGTCCGGGCCGACCGCGCCCTGGTGCCGAAGCTGATCGACGAGGCGGTGCGCTATGAGCCCGTGGCGACTTTCAAGGTCCGCGAGACGGCCAAGGAGGTCGAGTTCCATGGCGTAACGATACCCAAGGGGTCCTTCATCCAGTGCATGGTGGCCTCGGCCAACCGTGACGAGGAAGTGTTCGAGCGTCCGGACGTGTTCGACATCGACCGCCGCGCCAAGCCGTCGTTCGGCTTCGGTTTCGGTCCCCACATGTGCATCGGCCAGTTCGTCGCCAAGATGGAGCTCAACTGCGCCGTCAATGCGCTGCTCGACCTGTTCCCGAACCTGCGCCTGGATCCGGACCAGCCGCCGCCGGTCATCGAAGGTGCCCAGCTGCGTGGCGCCGCCCACGTCCACGTCATCTGGGACTGAAGCCATGAAGACCTTCAAGACGATTCCACAGCGGGCCGACTTCGACTACCAGTGCCTGGTCGCTCCCCAGCAGGTCACCGGCGAGGGCCTGGCCGACCTGCGCGACCATTTCGGCCTGAAGCTGACCAAGCACATGCCCTTCGGCTGCGTGCGCGACCGCGAGGGCGAGATCTACGCTTTCGTGCGGGCCCTGAATGCGCCCGGCAGCAGCCCGAACCCGACCAAGTTCATCTACCAGTCGACCCGGATCGGCGACGGCAGGCACATCCGCATCGACAAGGAAAAGAGCGGCGGGCAGGCACTTACCATGTTCCCGCAGCGCTGGCTGGATAATGGAGTTGCCGGCTGGTCGAGCCTGGAGGGCGAACCAGGCAAGCCATGGCGCCTGACCGCTTCCGGAACGCAGTTCAGCTGGAAGGAGGAGGGTCTGTTCGATCTTGCCGGCAAACTGCTCGGGGATGGCATGCAGTGGTATCTGCCGGGCCGCGACTGGGGAACCTTCTACGTGTCGCAACTGTACGATGTCGCAGGCACCTGCGAGGGGCGGCCGGTGAAAGGCATCATCACCCTCGACCAGGCCTGGATGGCCGAAGGCGGAGCGATCCACTTCCAGAAGGACCTGGTGGTCAACAACAAGATGCACGTGATCTGGTGGACCTTCGCCACCGTGTATACCGACGGCAGCTGGGACAGCGGTTCCTTCATGGTCGGGCACGGGAAGCTGGGCTATGCCATCTTCCAGAACCACAAAGGGGACGTCCGCTGCACCACCGACATCGAGGGACAGGTCGTCCACAAACCAGGCTCGTATTTCGTGGAGAGTGCGCATATCGTCCTGGACGGCGCCGAGCGCTGGGACTTCGTGCCCGATCCGAAGGGCGAAATGGTCGATTTCGTGGGAGGCTTCCCGATTACCGCGCAGCAGGAAGGGCGCTGGCGCCGCGCCGGCGATACACGCGAGCCGGACCGCTCCCTCGGCTGGGGCGAAACCGACCGCCGCAACGGCAGCGCCCGCGACCTACCCGGCGCCGACCTGCCGCCCACAGGAGAATCCCCATGAGCATGGACACGGATGCCATCCGCCGCTTCCTCCACACCCAGGCCGCATGCTGGAACGCCGGCGACAAGGCGGGTTTCCTGTCGGCCTACCGAGAGGCCGCTCCGGCCGGATTGAGCATCGAGTACGTCGGCCAGCACGCTTCCGACGGCTGGCCGGTGCTGGACGCGATGTGGGCCAGGCAGAACGCCGCCATCGCCATCGAAGAAGTGGCGCTGATCGTCAACGGAAACGAAGCCGCCTGCCATAACCGCAACCTGGTGAGGGGAACGGAGCGCGCCATCGAAACGATCGAGCTCTATCGCTTCGACGGGGAAGGGCGGCTGCACGTGCGCTATTTCATCGACAGGTCCTGAGTCCACCGCAGAAGTCAGTCGACAATTTCCGGAAACCTGTATATATTGAACAGAAATAGACATTCTGTACAATAATTCAGGCCGCGCCAGATCGTCCGAGCGACAGCGGCACAGGAGACATGGATGACCGGGCTACTGCAGTGTGCAGGCTGGCGTGCCGGCGGGAGACGGCCATGACGCGCTTGCCAACCGTTCCGCTCGCCGGCTTCCCGCCATCGCTGGCTGCGGCCGTCGAGCGTGGACGCGCCAGCCGGATGCTCAGCTCGACTGTCCCGGTGCAGGTCTGGGCCCACCGCCCGGAGCTCGCCGAAGCCTGGCTCGCCACGCTCGAGGCAATCCATTCGCGCGGCCTGTTGCCGGGACGTCTGCGCGAACTGGTGCGGCTGAAAATCGCTTCCATCACGACGTGCAAGGCCTGTCAGCTGGCCCGCAAGGATGATGCGGTGAGCGAGGAGGACATCGCCTGCCTGGCATCCGGCGACGCGCGCTTCAGCCCGGCGGAACAGGCAGCCTTGCGCTATGCGGAGCTGTTTGCCGCCGATTACATGGCCATCGACGATGCCGTGTTCGATACGCTCAAGCGCCACTTCAGCATCCCCGACATCGTCGAACTGAACATGTTCTGCGCGCTGATGCTGGCGGGCGGGCGCATGACCTACGTGCAGCAGGCTTACGAGAAGGACGCGTGATGGACAGGCCGATCCTCCACCAGGTCCGCGCGATCGAAATCGCCAGCGGCATCGCGGGGCCGGCGGCAGGCCTGCAACTGTCCGAGGCCGGCGCGGAGGTGATCCGCATCGAAACGCCCACGATGACGGACGATGCCGAGTCGGTTCTGTTCTCCGTACTCAACCGCGGCAAACAGCGGCTTGCCCTCGATCTGGATACCGAGGCCGGCAAGACCGCACTGGCCGGACTGCTGACGGGCGCCGACGTGCTGCTGCACGACTTCACCCCCGACCAGGCGGCGGCGCATGGACTGGACGATGCGTCGCTGGCAGCCCTGAATCCGCAGCTGGTGGTGTCGGCGATCGGTGGCTGGCCGCGCAAGCACCCGCTGGCCGAGGCGCCGCCGCGCGAGACCCTGGTGCTGGCGCGGCTTGGACTACTGGACGAGCAGCCCGGCCACCGCCCCGGCCCCGTGTTCGTGCGCATGCCTTTCGCCGGCTGGCTCGCGGCCTGGTTCAGCGCCATCGGCGTGATGGCACGCCTGGTCGCACGCCGGCGCGACGGTCACGGCGGCGCCGCGCATACCAGCCTGGCGCAGGCGGCGCTCGCCCCGATGAGCATGCACTGGTCGCGGGCGGAACGCCCGACGCCGGTGTTCGCCAAGGGACTGTCCAAGGACACGCCGATCCCGCTGCACCGCTGCGCCGACGGCGCATGGGTGCACGTGCATTACTCGCCCGACAAGGCCCCCTGGATGGCGGAAGCGCTGGCCGCCATGGGGCCGGAGGCCGCGGCGGCGGAGAACGCCAAGTACCCGCCCAGCCACGTGGCACCCAATTTCGGCGCCAACAAGGCCATCATGGCCACCCGGCCGGCGGGCGACTGGGTGCGCCACTTCTGGGAGCACGATGTCGCGGCCCAGGTAGCAGCACCCTTCGGCGCGATCTACGCCAGTGCCCAGGCGCGCGCAAACGGCTACGTGGTCGAGATCGAAGACCGTGCGCAGGGCCGGGTGCGGCAGCCGGGGCCTTCCTACCTGACCCAGCCGCCGCCCAGGCTGCGCGGGCCGCTGGCCAGCCTCGAAGCGTCGACGCCTTCCTGGGCATCGGCCGCGCCGGTGAGGGCCCAGCCGGTCGGCACGCCACTGCCGCCGCTGGCCGGAATGAAGGTGCTCGACCTCGGCGCCTACCTGGCAGGCCCGTTCGCCACGATGCTGCTGGCCGACCTCGGCGCGGAAGTCATCAAGGTCGAACCGCCGGCGGGAGACGCCATGCGCCGGCTGGAGCGGATATTCGCCGGCACCCAGCGCGGCAAGCTGGGGGTCGCGCTCAAGCTCGGCGAAGCCGGCGCACAGGAGGCGCTCGAAGAACTGGTGCGCTGGGCGGACGTCGTGCACCACAACATCCGCCTGCCGGCCGCGCGCAAGCTGGGCATCGACCATGCGGCACTCAGCCGGATCAATCCGGCGCTGGTGTACTGCCACATCAGTTCGTATGGACCGGAGGGCGAGCAAAAGGACTGGCCCGGCTTCGACCAGCTGATGCAGGCCGCCTGCGGCTGGGAGGTCGAATGCGGCGGCCAGGGCAACCCGCCCATGTGGCTGCGCTTCGGCGTGGGCGACTACCTGGCCGCGCTGTCTTCCGTGTTTGCCGTGCTGCTGGCGCATTACCGCCGGCTCGAGACAGGGGAGGGGCAGATGGTGGCATCGTCCCTGCTCGGCGCCACCCTGCTGACGGCGGCCGAGGCCGTCATGCTGCCCGACGGCGCGATCACCCCGGTCGCGCAGCTCGACGCGGGCCAGACCGGGCTGTCGCCGGACCACCGGCTGTACCGCTGCAGCGACGGCTGGCTCGCGCTGGCGGCATGCGATGCGCACGAACAGGATGCCCTGGCACGGCTGGCCGGCAAGACGGCCGGGGAGCGCGAGGCGTGGTTCGCCGCACAGCCGCGCGAGCAAGCGTTGGCGGCACTGCGTGGCGCGGCGGTGCCGGCCGAGCCGGTGCTGGAGTCGCAGGGCGCGGCCTTCCTCGACGACCCGGCATGCGCTGCGGCCGGCCTGCATGCGCGCTACCGCCACGCGGTGTACGGAGAACTCGAACAGGTCGGCGCCTTCTGGGACTTCGGCGACCTGCCATTGAAACTGGACCGTGCGCCGCCGGCGCTGGGCGAACACAGCGCCCAGGTCTGGGAAGGCCTCGGGCTCGGCCCGGCGCAGGTCGCTGCGCTGGAGCGCCAGGGGCTGACCGTGCTGATGAACCCATCCACAGGAATTCCATGAACGAACTCGATTTTACCGGGAAGACCGTACTCGTCGTCGGCGGCTCCAGCGGCATCGGCAATGGCATTGCCCAGGCCTTCCGTGCGCGCGGGGCCGAGGTGCACGTATGGGGTACGCGGCCGCGCGCCGCGGATTACGCCGGCGAGTCCGGCTCGGACCTCGAAGGCCTGCATTACGCCCGGGTCGACGTTGCCGATGCGGACACCATCGCCACGGTGGCGCTGCCCTTCGACCGTCTCGACGTGCTGGTATGCGCCCAGGGCATCGTGCGCTACCGGCGCGAGGAATTCAAGCTGCCCGCGTTCCGCGAGGTCGTCAACGTGAACCTGGTCAGCCTGATGGCCTGCGGCGACCGCTTCCACGACATGCTCGCCCGCGCAGGCGGATCGATGATCATCGTCAGCTCGGCGGCGGCCTTCCATTCCACGGTCGGCACGCCGGCCTACAACGCCTCGAAGACCGGCGCCTTCGGCCTGACCCGCACGCTCGGCGAAGCCTGGGCCCGCGACGGCATCCGGGTCAACGGCATCGCACCGGGACTGGTCGCCACCAAGCTGACCCGGGTGACCACCGACCACCCTGAGCGGCTCGAAGCCTCGCTCAGGAAGATACCGCTGGGCCGCCTCGGCACGCCGGCCGACATGGCCGGTGCGGCGCTGTTCCTGGCGTCGCCGCTGGCGGCCTACGTGCTGGGCCAGACGCTGCTGGTCGACGGCGGCCTGCTGCTTGCATGAGACTGGACACGGGAGACTGAGATGGCATGGGATTTTGAAACCGACGCGGCATTCCAGGCGGAGCTGGACTGGATGGCGCAATTCGTGCGCGAGGAGGTGGCGCCGCTCGAGCACGTGCTGGGCAGCCCGTGGAATATCCACGATCCGCGCTTCGACCTGCTGGTGCGCCCGCTGCAGCGGCAGGTGCGCGAGCGCAGCCTGTGGGCCTGCCACCTCGGGCCGGAACTGGGCGGTGCCGGCTATGGGCAGGTCAAGCTCGGCCTGATGAACGAGATCCTGGGGCGCGCGCTGTTCGCGCCGATCGTCTTCGGCGCCCACGCGCCCGATTCGGGCAATTGCGAAATCCTGGCGGCCTACGGCACGGCGGAGCAAAAGGCGCGCTTCCTGGCGCCGCTGCTGGCCAACGAGGTCGTCTCCTGCTTCGCCATGACCGAGCCGCAGGGCGGCGCCGACCCCAAGGTATTCACCTCGCGCGCGGTGAGGGAGGGTGACGGCTGGGTCATCACCGGACAAAAATGGTTCGCATCGAACGCGCGCTACGCGGCCTTCTTCATCGTCATGGCGGTCACCGATCCGGATGCGCCTGTCTACCAGGGCATGAGCATGTTCGTCGTGCCGGCCGATACGCCGGGAATCGAGATCATCCGCAATGTCGGGGTCGCGGACGACCCGGAGGCCACCCACGCCTACCTGAATTTCGCCGGGGTGCGGGTCGGGCCTGAGTGCATGCTGGGCGAACCGGGCGCCGCGTTCGCCATCGCGCAGGTGCGCCTGGGCGGCGGGCGTGTGCACCACGCGATGCGCGTGATCGGCCAGGCCCAGGGCGCGCTCGACGCCCTGTGCGAGCGCGCACTGTCGCGCAGCACGCAGGGCTCGCTGCTGTCGGACAAGCAGATGGTGCAGGAGAAGATCGCGGACGCCTGGATCCAGCTGGAGCAGTTCCGGCTGCTGGTGATGCGGACCGCCTGGCGCATCGACAAGTATCACGACTACCAGAAAGTACGCAAGGACATCGCCGCCGTGAAGGCGACCATGCCCCGGGTCCTGCACGACATCGCCTCGAGTGCGCTGCAGGTGCATGGCTCGATCGGCGTCTCGACCGAGATGCCCTTCGTCGGCCTGATCGTGCGCGCCTACCAGATGGGCCTGGCCGATGGGCCGACCGAGGTGCACAAGGTGACTGTCGCGCGCCAGCTGTTGCGTGACTACGAAGCCTGCGACGACCTGTTCCCCGATTACCATCGCCCGACCGCCGCCGCTGCCGCCGCGGAAAAATTCCGACCGGTGCTGGGATGAGCGGCGCGACCCACGAGGGCAGGCCCGACCTGGATGCGCTGGCGCGCTGGATGGATGCGCAGGGAATCGGGGCAGGGCAGCTGCGGCGCGTTACCGCGCTCACCGGCGGGACGCAGAACGTGCTGCTGCGCTTCGAGCGCGGCACCGGACAGGCTTACGTGCTGCGCTGCCCGCGCCAGGGCGCGCCGGTCGAGGTCCAGCGCGGCTTCCTGCGCGAGGCGCGCCTGCTGCAGGCGCTGGCCGGCCGCGCGGTCCCGCATCCGTCCCTGGTGGCGTCCTGCGCCGACGCCGCCGTGCTGGGTGTGCCGTTCTACCTGATGGCCCCCGTGGACGGTTTCACGGCCACCCCGAATCCCTTGCGCGGGCGCTACGCCGAACGTGCCGCGTGGCGCCGGGAGATGGGTCTGTCGATGGTGGACGGCTTGCTGCGACTCGGCGAGATCGACCCCTGCCGGGTCGGCCTGGATGATTTCGGCAAGCCCGACGGCTTCCTCGAGCGCCAGGTTCCGCGCTGGTTGCGTCACCTGGATGGGTGCCGGCAGTACGCCGGATGGCCGGGGCCAGCATCGCTGCCCGGCGTGGCGGAGGTGGCGCAGTGGCTGGGCGAACGGGTGCCCACGCACTTCAGCCCCGGCCTGCTGCATGGCGACTATCATCTCGGTAACGTGATGTTCAGGAACGACCGTCCGGTGCTCGCCGCGATCATCGACTGGGAGCTGGCGACGGTCGGCGACCCGCTGCTCGACCTCGGGTGGCTGGTGGCGACCTGGCCGGATGCCGCGGGACGCGGCGCCGGGACGATCCGCATCACGCCGGCGCAGGGACTGGCATCGAGCGCCGAACTGGTGGAGCGCTACCGCGAAGGCAGCCGGCGCGACCTGTCGGCGATCGACTGGTACGTGGCGCTGGCGCGCTTCAAGCTGGGGATCATGCTCGAAGCCAGCCATGCGCGCTCCTGCGCCGGCCTGGCGGACCGTGGCACCGGCGCCCGGCACCACGCTTCGGCGGTACGCCTGCTCGGGCAAGCGCTGTCATCGATCGAGGGGAGCCATGCCTAGCGGTCCGGTTCCCGCAGCGTCCATGAACGCTGCGCTGGCGGCCATGGTCGCGTGCCAGGTCGGCCTGCACGCCTGCGTCCAAGGGGTACGGCTGGCCGCGCCGCTGGGCGTTCTGGCGCTGGGTCGGTCGGCCTGGTCGGTAGGGCTGGTGATGACGATGTTCGCCGTCTTCCCCGCCTTGCTGGCCTTGCCCGCCGGGCGTTTGGCCGACCGGCGCGGCTACCACCTTCCGGTACGCATCGCGGCCTGCTGCGCCCTGGCAGGGACGCTGCTGGCTGCCGCATCGCACAGCCTGTTCACGCTGTGCGCCGCCGCGGCCCTCAGCGGCGCGGGCTCCGGATTCGGGATGATCGCGATCCAGCGCAGCGCAAGCCGGCTTGCGGGCAGCGATGCCGGACGCCTGCGCGTCTTCAGCTGGATCGCGCTGGCGCCCGCGATCGCCGGCCTGGTCGGACCCATGCTGGCCGGCGTGCTGATCGACAAGGCGGGATTTTCAGCAGCCTTCCTGGCGCTGGCGCTGTTTCCGGCGGCGACCTTGCTGGCAGCGCAGGCGGTGCCGGCCGAAGCGCAGGCCGCGCTTGCCGCGCCGAGGAAGCACCAGGCTTCCGCCTGGGACCTGCTGCGCCAGGCGCCGTTTCGCCGCCTGCTGCTGGTCAGCTGGCTGGTCTCGCTCTGCTGGGACGTGCACGGCTTCGCCTTGCCGCTGCTCGGCGTCGAGCGCGGCCTGAGCGCCTCGGCGCTGGGCGCCGTGCTCGCCGCCTACGCGGCGGCCTCGATGCTGGTACGGCTGCTGATGCCGCTGCTTGCCGGGCGCATGGCGAGCGGCACCCTGCTGGCCGGCGCGATGCTGCTCGCCTGCGCGGTATTCGGCGCGTATCCGCTGCTGCACAGCGGCTGGGCCATGGCCGCCTGCGCGGCCGTGCTCGGTGTCGCTCTGGGTGTGGTGCAGCCGGCGATCCTCGCGTCGCTGCACGACGTCGCACCGCCCGGACGCCATGGCGAAGCGCTGGCGCTGCGCTCCATGGCGATCCACACCTCGATGGCGGCGATGCCGCTGCTGTTCGGCGCCGTCGGTACGGCCGCCGGCGCCACCGTCCTGTTCTGGCTGATGTCCGCGGCGCTCGGGATGGGCGGCTTCCAGGCGCGGCGCATCCGGCCATCCGCAAGCTGAATCGATCGATGGACGCACCTACCTGAAGGAGAAAGCATGGAACTGAATGGCAGAAGGCTGATCGTTACCGGCGCGGCCGGCGGGATCGGCGCCAGCGTGCTGCGCGGCCTGGTGGCGGCGGGCGCGCGGGTGGCCGCGATGGACGTCAACGACGCGGCCGGCAGCGAGGAGGCGGCGCGCGCGGACGGCGTGGGCCCCGGCGCGGCACGCTACTTCCGCTGCGACGTGCGGCGGCGCGCCGAGGTCGACGCCGCCTTCGACATTGCAGCCGCATGGCTCGGCGGGCTCGATGGACTCATCAACATCGCCGGGATCGAGCGCGCGGCGCCGGCCGAGTCGATCGGCGACGCCGACTGGGACCTGATGTTCGACGTGAATGCGCGCGGCACGCTCAACACCAACCAGGCGGCGTTCCCTTACCTGAGCACGCAAGGTGGGCGGATCCTGAACTTCGGTTCCGCGGCGGGCGTCATGGGCTTGCCCGGCTGTGCGCATTACTCTGCCGCCAAGGCGGCGGTGCTGGGCTGGACCCGTACCGTGGCCAAGGAATGGGGCAAGTACGGCATCAGCGTGAACGCGGCCGCGCCGGGCATGTGGACGCCGATGTACGAAGCGCACCGGGCGCGCATGGACGCGCAGGCGCTGGCGGCCCACGACAGCATGATGGCCGGCCTGATTCCACTGGGCGGCAAACTGGGCGACCCGGACCGTGACATGGCGCCCTTCGTCGTCTTCATGATGAGCGAAGGCGCGCGCTTCATCACCGGCCAGACGCTCGCCGTGGACGGCGGGCTGATGATTCCTTGAGGCAAGCGCGCATGGCGTGAATCGCTTGGCAATTCTCCAGAAATAGAGCACTATCTGCAAAAGTGTTCAATAAACGCCGGTCCAAGGCCGGCGACAACTGGAGGATGACAACATGAGCAGTGTGAAGGAAGTGAGTCTCGAGAGCGCCTACACGGGCGTGGCCGACAATTACCGAGGCGAGAACGTCGACCTGCATGCGATCTACCGCGACATGCGCAGGAACTCGCCGATCATCGCCGAGAACTTCATGGGCAGGCTCGGCGTACCGAACATCGCCGGGCTTGACCCGAACCGGCCGACCTTTACGGTGTTCAAGTACAAGGAAACCATGGCGGTGCTGCGCGATGCCGCCAACTACACCAGCGGCTTCATCGCCGAAGGCCTGGGCGCCTTCTTCGATGGCCTGATCCTCACGGGCATGGATGGCGAGGCGCACAAGAAGGCGCGGGCACTGCTGCAGCCGATCTTCATGCCCGAGGTGGTCAACAGCTGGCGCGATTCGAAGATGGACCCGATCGTGCGCAATGAATTCCTGCTTGGACTGGTCCCGCAAAAGAAGGCCGACCTGATGGAGTTCGGCCTGTATTTCCCGATCCGCCTGATCTACGCCCTGATCGGCTTCCCCGGCAACGACCCGGAAAAGATCAAGCAGTATGCGGCATGGGCGCTGGCGATCCTGGCTGGCCCGCAGGTCGACGCCGAGAAGGCCGCGCTGGCGCGCCAGGCGGCCATGAATGCGGCCAAGTCGCTCTATGACGCGACCCACGAGGCGGTGGTCGAAGTGCGCCGCAACGGCGCCCAGGGCGATGACCTGATCAGCCGCCTGATCCGCGCCGAGAGCGACGGCCGCAAATTCGACGACCACGAAGTGACCACCTTCGTGCGTTCGCTGCTGCCGGCCGCCGCCGAAACCACGACCCGGACCTTCGGCACCCTCATGACCCTGCTGCTCCAGCGCCCTGAACTGCTCGAGCGCGTGCGCAGCGACCGCAGCCTGGTGCCCAAGGCGATCGACGAGGCGATCCGTTTCGAGCCGGTGGCGACGTTCAAGGTGCGCCAGGCCGCGCAAGACCTGGAACTGGCCGGCATGGCCATTCCCAAGGGGGCCATGGTGCAGTGCATCGTCAGTTCCGCCAACCGCGACGAGGACGCCTTCGAGAACAGCGAGGAGTTCGATATCGACCGCAAGCCCAAGCCATCCTTCGGCTTCGGTTTCGGCCCCCATATGTGCATCGGCCAGTTCATCGCCAAGACCGAGCTGCAAGTGGCGGTGAACGCCATCCTCGACCTGATGCCGAATTTGCGCCTGGATCCGGACATGCCGCCGCCGCAGATCACCGGCGCCCAGCTACGTGGGCCGAAGCACGTGCACGTGGTATGGGATTGAGGTTTTGGCTCATTTAATGAACAGATTGGAAAAAAGTGTTTAATAAATCTGGATTTCTGTTCTAGAATGAAGTCAGAGAAAACCAAACGCTGGTTAAGCGAACACCTTCCTCGGAGACAACGATGAAATATGAAGACCTGATCCTCGTTAGCGTGGATGACCACGTGATCGAACCCCGCGGCGCTTTCGATCGCCACATGCCTGCCAAATTCAAGGGCCGCCAGCCGAAAGTCGAAACCGTCAAAGGGCGCGACGTCTGGGTGTTCGAAGACAAGGCGACCGGCTACATGGGGCTGAACTCGGTGGTCGGCCGCCCGAAGGAAGAATATGGCATGGAGCCGCTTTCCTACGAGCAAATGCGCCGCGGTACCTGGGACATCAAGGCGCGCGTCGATGACATGAACGCCAACGGCGTGCTGGGCTCGCTGTGCTTCCCGACCTTCCCCGGTTTTGCCGGCCAGCGCTTCCAGGTGATGAACGACCGCGAGGTCAGCCTCGCCGCCATCCAGGCCTACAACGACTGGCACCTGCACGACTGGTGCAACGCGGCGCCGGGCCGCTTCATTCCGCTGATGATGGTTCCCTGGTGGAACATGCAGGCCGCCGCCGCCGAGGTCAAGCGCCTCGCGGACCAGGGCGTGCATGCGCTGACCCTGTCCGACAACCCGACCGTGCACGGCTATCCGTCGATCCACAACGCCCACTGGGATCCGCTGTGGAAAGCCTGTGCCGACAACGACGTCGTCATCTGCTGCCACATCGGCACCGGCGTCAAGGCGGCGCACGCCTCGGACGAGTCGCCGATCGACGCCTGGATCACCTCGATGCCGATCTCGATTTCCAACTCCGCGGCCGACTGGATCTGGGCCCCGATGTGGAAGAAGTATCCGAAGCTGCGCATGGCCCTGTCCGAAGGCGGCATCGGCTGGATTCCCTACCTGCTCGAGCGCGCCGACTTCACCCACAGCCATCACCACGAGTGGACCAATTCGAACTTCGGCAACAAGAAACCGAGCGACATCTTCAACGAACACATCATCACCTGCTTCATCGAGGATGCGTTCGGGCTGAAGAACCTCGACTCGATCAATGTCGACAAGGTCACCTGGGAATGCGACTACCCGCACTCCGACTGCACCTGGCCGAATTCGGCGAACGTGTTCTGGAGCCAGGCGCAGCACCTGTCGGACGAGGTCATCAACAAGATCACGCACCTGAACGCGATGCGCGAGTTCTCCTACGATCCTTTCGCCATCCTCGGACGCGAGAACTGCACCGTCGGCGCACTGAAGGCGCAGGCCACCCACGTCAGCATCGAGCCGGCCCTGGGGCTGGGCGGCGCGGCGCCGGAGCGCGATCCCCAGCGTCCGGTCACCTCGGGCGACATCAACAAGATGTTCGCCGCCGCCGACGCGCAGACCGCGCTCTGAGCATCTGCCGGGGAGGGAAGCGCCTCCCCTGAGTCCTGTCCACGTCGCAAGCAGGCGTCTCCGCGCGGCCCCGAGGCCGCGCCGGATGCGTGCGGCCGCGCGGTTCAGGCGGATCGACTCCTTCGCATGACCGACCATGTCCATCGACCAGTTCAAGTTCAGTCCCATCCCACCGGAGGCCGAAGCCATTCGCGCCGAGGTACGCCGCTTCCTTGCGGAGGCCCTGGCAGATTATCCGCCCACCCGGCGTGCCGAATCCTGGATGGGCTTCGACGCCGGGTTCAGCCGCCGCCTCGGTGAGCGCGGCTGGATCGGCATGGCGCTGCCGAAGCGTTATGGCGGCGCCGACGCCAGTCCCTTTGCCCGCTATGTGGTGATCGAGGAGCTGCTGGCGGCCGGCGCCCCGGTCTCCGCCCACTGGTTCGCCGACCGCCAGAGCGGTCCGCAGATCCTGCACTACGGCACCGATGCGCAGAAGGATTTCCACCTGCCTGCGATCTGCCGCGGGGAGCGTTTCTTTTGCATCGGCATGAGCGAGCCGAATTCCGGTTCCGACCTGGCCTCGATCCGCACCAGTGCGCGCCGGGAAGGCGACAAGTGGGTGGTCAACGGCCAGAAGGTCTGGACCACGAATGCCCACCGCTCGCACTACATGATCGCACTGGTCAGGACCGATCCGGAGAGCAAACGCAACGAGGGGCTGTCGCAGTTCATCATCGACCTGACCCTGCCGGGCATAACGATCCGCCCGATCAAGGACCTGACCGGCGCGACCCATTTCAACGAAGTGTTCTTCGACGGGCTGATGCTGGACGCCGATGCCCTGATCGGGACCGAGGGGCAGGGCTGGTCGCAGGTGACGGCCGAGCTGGCATTCGAGCGCAGCGGTCCGGAGCGTTTCCTCAGTTCGATCACCCTGCTCGAGACCCTGGTCGCCGAGGTCGGCAGGCAGCCGGACGCGCTGCAGGCGAAGGAGATCGGCCGCCTGGCGGCGCGCCTGTTCACCCTGCGCCAGATGTCGCTGGCGGTAACGGCGCAGCTGGCCGCCGGTCATAACCCCGCCTGGGAAGCCTCGGTGGTCAAGGACCTGGGCACCAGCTTCGAGCAGGACATACCGGAACTCGCCCAGCTGCTGCTGGACGTGGCGCCGGCCACGCGCGGCTCGACCGAGCACGCGCGGGTGCTGGCCTACCTGACCCAGGAGGCCCCTTCATTTTCACTGCGCGGCGGTACGCGCGAAATTCTCCGTGGGATCATCGCGCGCGGAATGGGAATGCGTTAATCATGAGACAACTGTTCGATTCTACGGTCGAGCGCCTGTTCGCCGACCTGGCCAGCCCCGCAGCGGTGCTGGCATGCGAAGACGGGGCCTGGCCGCACGCGATGTGGGCGGCCGTGGAGGAGTCCGGCTTTCCGCTGGCCCTGACGCCCGAATCGCTGGGCGGCGCCGGGGCCGGCTGGGCCGACGTGTGCGGCGTGGTCCGGCTGGCCGGGCGCCATAACCTGCCGCTGCCGCTGCCCGAGGCGATGCTGGCCAACTGGCTGCTCGGCGCGGCAGGGCTGGCGCCGGCGCCGGGCGCGGTCAGCATCGCCGCATCCGGTTCGCTGCGCCTGCATGGCGGGGTCGTGAGCGGCGAGGCAGCCGAGGTTCCCTGGGGCGGGGCGGTGCCCTTCGTGGTGGCCGTGACGGGCGGGGGCGAGCCCGCGGTCGTCCTGCTGCCGACCGAGGCGGCGCAGCGCCGCGACAGCGCGAATACGGCGTCGGAGCCGCGTGCCACGCTGCTGTTCCAGGACGTGGCGCCGGCCGCGCACGCACCCTTGCCGTCGGGCTGGCCAACGGACGTGCTGCTGCTTGGCGGGGCGATGATACGTGCAGCCCAGATCGCGGGCGCGCTCGAAGCCGTGCTGGAGATGGCGACCGGCTATGCCTCCGAACGGGTCCAGTTCGGCAAGCCGATCGGCCGCTTCCAGGCCATCCAGCACCAGGCCGCGCTGCTCGCCGAGCACGCCGCGGCGACGGTCATGGCGGCCGAAGCCGCGTTCGCGGCGGCCGAGACGCGCATCGTGCGGCTGCCGGCGATCGCCGCCAAGATCTGCGCTTCCGAGGCGGCCGGCATCGGCGCCGGCGTCGCGCACGCGGTCCACGGCGCGATCGGGTTCACCCATGAGCATGTGCTGCACCTGAGCACCCGCCGCCTGTGGTCCTGGCGCAGCGAATTCGGATCTGCGACCGCGTGGTCGCAGCAACTTGGCAGGGCCGTGTGCGCCGCCGGGCCGGCAGGCTTCTGGCCCGGCGTGACCGACGGCCATTTCGACACCCTGATGGAGCAGCGCTCATGAAACCCTTTCTGATCCTGGAGCGCGATGGCGCCATCCTGACCGTCCGCATGGACAGTCCCGAGACCCGCAATGCCTTGAGCGCGCCGTCGCAGATGCAGGAGTTCGTCGACATGTGCGCGATGGTGCGGGCGGACCGCGGCATCAAGGTGGTGGTCCTGACCGGCAACGGCCCGGCTTTCTGCGCCGGCGGTAACGTCAAGGACATGGCCGAGCGCGGCGGCATCTTCGCCGGCTCGCCCTACGAAGTGAGCGAAAGCTACCGCAACGGCATCCAGCGTATTCCGCTGTGCCTGTACACGCTGGACGTGCCGGTGATCGCCGCCATGAACGGGCCTGCCATCGGCGCCGGCCTGGACCTGGCCTGCATGTGCGACGTGCGCATTGCGGCCGACACCGCGAAATTCGCCGAAAGCTTCGTCAAGCTGGGCATCGTACCGGGAGACGGCGGGGCCTGGCTGCTGCCGCGCATCGTCGGCATGCCCAAGGCGAGCCTGATGGCGCTCACCGGCGACACCATCGATGCCGCGACCGCCCTGGCCTGGGGGCTGGTGACGGAAGTCGTGCCCGCCGCTGAACTGGAAGCCAGCGCCCTCGCCATTGCCCGGCGCATGGCGGCCAACCCGTCGCACGGGCTGCGCCTGACCAAGCGGCTGCTGCGCGAAGGGCAGCACATGCGCCTCGACTCGCTGCTGGAGATGTCGGCCGCCTTCCAGGCGCTGGCCCACCACACCGAGGACCATGCGGAAGCAGTATCCGCCTTCCTCGGCAAGCGCGAACCGCGATACCAGGGGCGCTAGGCCCACGCACTACCCAGAATCAGGAGAAGCAGCATGCGCAGTGTTTTTCGCGAAGACCATCACATGTTCCGCGAGATGGCCCGGCGGTTCATCGAGAACGAAATCGTGCCCCACCTGGCGGAGTGGGAGCACGCAGGCATCGTCCCCAAGTCGGTGTGGCGCAAGGCGGGCGAAGTGGGCCTGCTGTGCTCCACCGTGCCCGAGGAGTACGGCGGCGCCGGCGGCGACTTCGGCCACTCGGCCGTGATGATCGAGGAGCTGGCGCGGGTGAATGCCACCGCGATCGGCTTCACCACCCACTCGGAAATCGTCGCGCCCTACATCGTCGCCTACGGCAGCGAAGAGCAGAAGCGGCGCTGGCTGCCCAAGATGGTCAGCGGTGAGACCATCGGCGTCATCGCGATGAGCGAGCCGGGCATCGGTTCCGACCTGCGCTCGATGCGCACCAGCGCGCGACGCGACGGCGACGACTACGTCATCAACGGCCAGAAGACCTTCATCACCAACGGCGGCAACGCCGACCTGATGGTCACCGCCACCAAGCTCGATCCGGGCGCCAAGGAGCTCACCCTGGTCTGCGTCGAGGCCGACCGTCCCGGATTCTCGAAAGGCAAGCTGCTCGAGAAGATCGGCCTGAAAGGGCAGGACACTTCCGAGCTGTTCTTCGACGAAGTGCGGGTGCCGGCCGCGAACCGCCTGGGCGAGGAGAACAAGGGCTTCGGCTACCTGACCCACCAGCTGGCGTGGGAGCGCACCATCATCGGCCTGCGCGCGGCCGCGTCGATCGATGCGCTGCTCGAGGACACGCTGGCCTACGTCCGCGAGCGCAAGGTGTTCGGCAAGACCGTGTTCGATTTCCAGAATACCAAGTTCAAGCTGGCCGAGTGCAAGGCGCAGGCGACGATGCTGCGGGTATTCGTCGACGATTGCCTGGCCAAGGCGATGCGCGGCGAACTGTCGGCCGAAGTGGGCGCCATGTGCAAGCTGATGGGATCGGAAATGCAGGGCAGGGTGCTGGACGAGCTGCTCCAGCTGCATGGCGGTTACGGCTTCATGAGCGAATACAAGATCAGCCGCGCGTGGGTCGATGCGCGCGTCGCCAGGATTTACGGCGGCACCTCGGAGATCATGAAAGAGATCATTGCGCGCTCTCTGTAGCTCCGAATTCACGGCGCACTACTTTTCCACGATCTTTTCATTGATATTCCCGACCGAGGCCCGCCATGAACTCGCCCCTTAGCCCTGCCGCCGGCGCTGCGCTGCGCGCCGTCACCCTGGACGATAAATACACCGTCGACAAGGGGCAGATATTCCTTAGCGGTGTGCAGATGCTGGCACGCCTGCCGATGCTGCAGAAGGCGCGCGACCTGCGTGCCGGGCTGAACACCGCCGGCTATGTCTCCGGCTACCGCGGCTCGCCCCTCGGCGGACTCGACCAGGCGCTGTGGAAGGCGAAGAAGCACCTGGAACAGCACGACGTCGTGTTCCAGCCCGGCCTGAACGAAGACCTCGCCGCAACCGCGGTATGGGGCACCCAGCAGGTGAACCTGTACGAAAGCGCTACCCGCGACGGCGTGTTCGGCATGTGGTACGGGAAGGGGCCGGGTGTCGACCGCTCGGCCGACGTCCTCAAGCACGCCAACTCGGCAGGCACGTCTCCCAAGGGCGGGGTGCTGATGCTGGTTGGCGACGACCATGCGGCCAAGTCCTCCACCGTGGCGCACCAGTCCGAACACCTGCTGGTTGCCTGCGGCATCCCGGTGCTGTATCCGTCCAGCGTGCAGGAGTTCCACGACTATGGCCTGCACGGCTGGGCGATGAGCCGGCATGCGGGCCTGTGGGTGGCGATGAAATGCGTCACCGATGTGGTCGAGTCCTCCGCCTCGGTGGAGATTGACACGGAAGGCCTGCAGATCGTGCTGCCCCCGGCGCCGGCGCTGGAAGGCGGGTTGGGCATCCGCTGGCCGGACGCGCCGCTCGAGCAGGAAGCGCGGCTGGTCGACCACAAGTGGTATGCGGCGCTCGACTACATTCGGGCCAACCGCCTGAACCGGGTGGTGGTCGACGCACCAAGGGCCCGTTTCGGTATCGTCGCGGCCGGCAAGGCCTATCTCGACCTGCGCCAGGCGCTGGTCGACCTCGGCATCGACGACGCCGCCTGCGCGCGGATCGGCATCCGCATCCTGAAGGTGGGCTGCGTCTGGCCCCTGCACGCCGATGACGTCCAGGAGTTCGCGTCGGGGCTGCGCGAGATCCTGGTAGTGGAAGAGAAGCGCCAGGTGCTGGAATATGCGATCAAGGAGCAGCTGTACAACTGGCCGCACGCGGAGCGCCCGAGTGTCTACGGCAAGTTCGACGAGCGCGCCGGCGCCGGCGGGGAATGGTCGGCGCCGCGCGGGCAGTGGCTGCTGCCTGCCCGCTACGAACTGTCGCCGGCGCTGATCGCCAAGGCGATCGCGCGCCGTCTCGGCCAGGCCGAGCTGCCCGCCGACCTGCAGGCGGCCATCGATGCGCGCATCGCCATCATCGAGGCCAAGGAGCGCGAGGCGGCACGGCCGCGGGTGACGGCCGAGCGCAAGCCGTGGTTCTGTTCCGGCTGTCCGCACAATACCTCGACCCGTGTGCCGGAAGGCTCGCGCGCCCTGGCCGGCATCGGCTGCCATTACATGGCGCTGTGGATGGACCGGCGCACCGAGACCGTCAGCCAGATGGGGGGCGAGGGCGTCAGCTGGCTCGGGCAGATGCATTTCACCAGCGACCGCCACGTGTTCGTGAACCTGGGCGACGGCACCTACTTCCATTCCGGCCTGCTGGCGGTGCGCGCGGCGATCGCGGCCAGGGCCAACGTCACCTACAAGATCTTGTACAACGACGCCGTGGCGATGACCGGCGGCCAGCCGGTGGACGGCACCCTGACGGTGGCCCAGATCGCCCAGCAGGTCACCGGCGAAGGCGCGCCGCGGGTACTGGTGGTGAGCGACGAGCCGGAAAAATATGCGGACCGCAGCGGATTGCCGGCCGCCGTCACGGTCCACCACCGCGACCAACTCGATGCACTGCAACTGGAACTGCGGGACACGGCCGGGGTGTCGGTGCTCATCTACGAGCAGACCTGCGCCACCGAGAAGCGGCGGCGCCGCAAGCGCGGCGAGGCCACCGATCCGCCGCGCCGCGCCTACATCAACGCGGCGGTGTGCGAGGGCTGCGGAGACTGCTCGGTAGCGTCGAACTGCCTGTCGGTGGAGCCGCTGGAGACGCCGCTCGGCACCAAGCGCAAGATCAACCAGAGCTCCTGCAACAAGGACTTCTCCTGCGTGAACGGGTTCTGCCCGAGCTTCGTGACGGCAGAGGGAGCGCAGTTGCGCCGTCCGCAAACCAAGGCCGTACCGGCAGCGGAAATTCCGGAGCCTGCCCTGCCGGCCCTGGATGGCGTGTGCGGCATCGTGGTCCCCGGCGTCGGCGGCACCGGCGTCGTCACGATCGGCTCCCTGCTCGGCATGGCGGCTCACCTGGAAGGCAAGGGCGTCAAGGTCCTCGACATCACCGGGCTGGCCCAGAAGGGCGGTGCGGTGCTCAGCCACATCCAGATCGCCGCGAAGACAAGCCTGATCCATGCGACGCGGGTTCCTACCGGCGACGCGGCGGTGCTGATCGGCTGCGATGCGATCGTCGCCGCCTCGCTCGACGCGCTGTCGCGGGTCCGGCGCGGTCGCACGCGCGCCGTGGTGAACAGCGCGGCCGTGCCGTCCGCGGCCTTCCTGTCGAACCCCGACTGGCGCTTCCCCGGCGCCAGCGCGGAAGCGGACCTGCGTGCGAGCGTGGGCGAGGCCTGCGAGTTCGTCGATGCGAACGCGCTCGCCACCCGCCTGTTCGGCGACGCAATCTTCGCCAACCCGCTGCTGCTCGGCTACGCCTGGCAAAAGGGCTGGATTCCCCTCGGGCGTCAGGCGCTGCTGCGCGCCATCGAGCTCAATGGGGTGGCGGTCGAGAAGAACGGGCGCGCCTTCGAGATGGGCCGTCTCGCGGCCCACGATCCGTCGGCACTTGTAGAGAGCCGCAGAGCGCAGGAGACGGCCTCGGTCGTGGTAGACATGCCGGTAACGCTGGAGCGCCTGGTCGCGGAGCGCGCCCAGCTCTTGCGCAGCTATGGAGGCGAGGCCTATGCGCAGCGCTACCGGGCTGCAGTGGCGCGCCTGCGCGCTGTCGAAGCGGCTCTTCCTGGTCAGCACCGCCAGCCGCTGACCGAGGCAGTGGCGCGCAATCTCGCCAAGCTGATGGCCTACAAGGACGAGTACGAAGTGGCGCGCCTGCACAGCGCGCCCGAATTCCTGGCAGCCCTGCGCGCGCAGTTCGAAGGCGAGCCGGGCAGGGACTACACGCTCAACTTCCACCTGGCCCCGCCGCTGCTGGCGCGGCCAGGCGCGGACGGCAGGCCGGCCAAGCGCCGCTTCGGCCCGTGGATGATGCCGGTGTTCGGCCTGCTGGCGCGCCTGCGCTGGCTGCGCGGCACGCCGCTGGATCCGTTCGGCATGACTGCCGAGCGGCGCCGCGAGCGCCAGCTGGTCGAGGACTATCTTGCGCTGGTTGCCCTGTTCTGCGAGACGCTGACGGACGAGCACATGGAGACGGCGCTCGAACTGGCGCGGCTTCCGGAAAAGATTCGCGGCTACGGCCATGTGAAGGAAAAGGCCATGGACGTGGCCGACGCAAGGCGCGCGCAGCTGATGGCGCAGTATGGCGCGCCCGTACCCCAACGACAAAAAGCCTGAAGGAGATTTGCATGAAAATACTGGTACCCGTCAAACGCGTGGTCGACTACAACGTCAAGGTCCGCGTCAAATCCGACGGCAGCGGCGTGGATATCGCCAACGTCAAAATGTCGATGAACCCGTTCGACGAGATCGCGCTGGAAGAGGCCGTGCGCCTGAAGGAGGCCGGCAAGGTCCTTGAGGTGGTGGCGGTGTCGGTAGGTAGCGCCCAGTGCCAGGAAACCCTGCGTACCGGTATGGCAATCGGCGCCGACCGCGGCATCCTGGTCGAGACCAGCGTCGAGACCGAGCCGCTGGCCGTGGCCAAGATCATGAAGGCGCTGGCCGACAAGGAACAGCCGCAGCTGATTATCCTGGGCAAGCAGGCGATCGACGACGATTCGAACCAGACCGGCCAGATGCTGGCCTCGCTGCTGGGCTGGCCGCAGGCCACCTTCGCCTCGAAGGTCGTGCTGGAAGACGGGAAAGTGACCGTGACCCGCGAAGTCGACGGCGGCCTGGAAACCGTGCAGCTGAGCCTGCCGGCCATCGTCACCACCGACCTGCGCCTGAACGAGCCGCGCTACGTGACGCTGCCGAACATCATGAAGGCCAAGAAGAAGCCGCTGGAAACCATCAAGCCGGAAGACCTGGGCGTCGACGTGACCCCGCGCCTGAAGACCCTGAAAGTGACCGAGCCGGCCAAGCGCTCGGCCGGCGTCAAGGTGCCGGACGTGGCGACCCTGGTGCAGAAGCTGCGCACCGAAGCCAAAGTCATCTGATCGCGGCCTGCCGCATACCGCTTATTTCCATCGTTAGGAAAAGAACATGGTCGCACTCGTTATCGCTGAACACGACAACGGCTCCCTCAAGGGCGCTACCCACCACACCGTGACTGCTGCCTCCCAGTGTGGCGGCGAGGTCCACATCCTGGTCGCCGGCTCCGGTTGCGGCGCTGCCGCCGAAGCCGCCGCGCAGATCGCCGGCGTCTCGAAAGTGCTGGTCGCGGATGCGCCGCACTTCGCCGACGGCCTGGCCGAGAACGTCGCCAAGCAGATCCTGGCGATCGCCGGCAGCTACTCGCACATCCTGGCCCCGGCTACCGCCTACGGCAAGAACATCCTGCCGCGCGTGGCCGCCAAGCTGGACGTGGCCCAGATCTCGGAAATCACCAAGGTCGAATCGCCGGACACCTTCGAGCGCCCG
Organism: Massilia timonae; assembly: GCF_001866515.1. Classification (NCBI taxonomy): domain Bacteria; kingdom Pseudomonadati; phylum Pseudomonadota; class Betaproteobacteria; order Burkholderiales; family Oxalobacteraceae; genus Massilia; species Massilia timonae. The sequence continues at coordinate 4,685,984 of NZ_JRYB01000001.1, read as the reverse complement.
ATCTACGCCGGTAACGCCATCGCCACCGTGCAGTCCGGCGACAGCGTGAAGGTCATCACCGTGCGCGGCACCGCGTTCGACAGTGCCGCCACCGGCGGTTCGGCCGCGGTGGAGCAGATCGCCGCCGTCGGCGACGTCGGCAAGTCGGCCTTCGTCGGCCGCGAGCTGGCCAAGTCGGACCGTCCGGAACTGACCGCCGCCAAGATCATCGTGTCGGGCGGCCGCGGCATCGGCTCGGCCGAGAACTTCAAGCTGCTCGAGCCGCTGGCGGACAAGCTGGGCGCCGCCATGGGCGCCTCGCGCGCGGCAGTCGACGCAGGCTTCGTGCCGAACGACTGGCAGGTCGGCCAGACCGGCAAGATCGTCGCCCCGACCCTGTACATCGCCGTCGGCATCTCGGGCGCGATCCAGCACCTGGCCGGCATGAAGGACTCGAAGACCATCGTCGCCATCAACAAGGACCCGGAAGCGCCGATCTTCTCAGTGGCCGACTACGGCCTGGTGGGCGACCTGTTCGAAGTCGTGCCGCAGCTTGTCACGGAAATTGGATGAACCCGTGGCCGATGGGCGCGGCGCGCTCATCGGCAATCTGCCAGAATACGACATGAGCGCAAGCACCGCATCGGCCCTTCCGTTTCCTCCCGGAGGCCAGACTTCCAGCGCGCCCCAGGAGCGCCAGGTACAGATCCACTTACGTAAAATCCCGCTTCTTGCCGGCCTGTCGGACGAGGAGATTGCGCTGGTCAAGCAGGAAATCCGTATCCGCCAGTACGGCAAGCGCGACATCGTGCTGCAAAAAGGTGGGCATGGGGATGGCCTGCTGTTCCTGCTCTCAGGGCAGCTGCAGGTGGTGAACGTCACCGAGGACGGGCGGGCGATCGGCCTGCGCATGCTGGCGCCGGGGGATTTCTTCGGTGAGATCGCGCTGATCAACAATTCCACCCGTACGGCATCGATCGTCGCGATCTCCGAGGCGCTGGTGGGCTTCCTGCCGGCGGCCACCGCGCTGCACTTGTTCTCGCACTCGCCCTCGGTGGCAATGGGGATGCTCCGGCACCTGGCCGAAAAGATCGAGCGTGACTCGGAGTTCCGATCCCTGCTGAGCATTAACAACACGGCCAAGCGCATCTACACCTACCTGGTGCTGATGCAGAAGAACAAGCAGGATGACCCTGGCGCCCCGGCGGTGGTCGAGAACCTGCCGACCCACCAGGACATCGCCAACATGATCAATACCAGCCGCGAGACCGTGACGCGGGCGCTGGCCGCGCTGGCCCAGCAGGGCATCGTGCAGAAGGATGCGAACCGGCTGATCATCATCAAGCCGGACGCATTGCAGAAGCTCGTCAAGGGCTCCTGACGCGCGCGCTCAGCGCTCGAAGATCTCTTCCGGCGTGCGCACGCTGGTGCCGAGGATCGGCCCGACCAGCTCATGTCCCCAGGTCGACAGCTTTTCCGGGTTCAGCTCGTAGCCGTCGTCGTGCCATGGCTCGAGCTCGGCGATGCACTCGATGGCAAAGCCGGACGGCGTGAAGTGATAGAAGGACATATGCGGATCCTGGACGTGCTGGCCCAGGGTCATCATCATTTGCAGCCCCTTCTTGCGCACCAGGTCATAGGTTTCGCCGACGTCGCGCACCGAATTGACCGTGATGCCGACGTGCTGGACCCCGGCCTTGCCCGGCCCGAAACCGTAGGCGATGTCGTGGCTGGTGTGATTGTTGAGCTTGGCGCGGAAGAAGCCGGTCTTGCCCTTGCCAGCCCCGGCGCCGTAATAGCGCATGCCCATGATCCCGGTGAGGAAGTGCTCGAGTTCCGGCGTGTATTCGGGGGTGATCACGACCACGTGGCCGACGCCGCGCTGGCCGCAGGCGAAACCGCCGTGCGGGCGGCCGGGCTGGAACGAGCGCGGCATCCATTTCTGGGCATAGAACAGCTCGTGCTGGTAGCCGACCGGATCGCGGAAGCGCACCAGTTCCTTCACGCCGCGGCGCTCGCGCAGCGCCTCGTCCGCGACCGTCACTTCGATGCCGTGTTCGCGGAAGCGCTCGACGGCGGCCTGGAATTCCAGCTTGCCGCGGGCTTCCCAGCCGATGTAGGCGAGGCGGTCGATCTTCCCCGGATGGAAAGCAATGCGATGGCGCCGGTCGTCCATCCTGAAGTACAGCGAGTCAAGATCGCCCTCGGGTGAGGCGCCGATCTGGAAGCCCATCACTTGCGGGCCGTATTCGCGCCATGCATCCAGGTTCGCGGTTTCGAACCCGAGGTAGCCGATGCCGATGATGTCCATGTGTCTTCCTCCTCCTACTGTTGTTGTGTGATCGGTGCGCCGGACTAGATGGCGAGCAGGCCGCCGTCGACCACCAGGTCGGAGCCGGTCATGAAGCGCGCTTCGTCGGATGCCACATACAGGGCGAGCGACACGACTTCCTCCGGTTCGCCGGGGCGGTCCTGCAGGACGCCGTCGAGGATGATCCGGCGCGTGACCGGATTGTCGACGAAGGCGGCGGTGCCGGGCGTCCTGACGAAGCCTGGACTGATGCTGACCGCGCGGATGCCGAGCGGCGCGCCTTCGACCGCCAGCTGCCGGGTGAAGGAAACGACCGCGCCCTTGGCGGCGCTGTGCGCGCTGATCCCGGCGGCTTTCGAGCCGCCCCATGCGGCGGTGGATGCGATGTTGATCACCACGCCGCCGCGCACCGACAGGTGCCGCCATGCGTACTTGGTGGTGAAGAAAATGAGGTCGAGTTCGTTACGGATGGTGTAGTGCCAGTCCTCGATCGACATGTCGCCGACCCCGCCGAACTTCGCAGCCGAGGCATTGTTGTACAGGATGTCGATGCGGCCGAGTTCCTCCGCGCTTGACTCGACCCAGCGCCTTGCCTGTTCATGGTCGCCAAGATCCACCGGCGCATTGCCATGCAGCGTAAAGCCCTCGGCCGCCATCAGGCGCGCGGTCTCTTCGTGCGCAGCGCGATCGACATCGCAGCCGACCACGGTGGCGCCTTCGCGGGCGAAATGCAGGGCCGCGACGCGCCCCTGGCCGCCACCGGTGCCCGTGATCAGGGCAACTTTTCCAGCTAATCTATTCATGGATCATCCCCGCAGGAAAGCGGGCCACCCGCGCAGGCGCCGCATGCGGCGCGCGATTGGCCGCATGTCGGGCATACCCATGGCGTGGACCGCCAGGGTTGAGATTCAGGCAGGCGCCTGGACCGCGATGGCTTCGGCCGGGCAGGCGGCGGCGCCTTCGCGCGCCGCTTCCAGTAGCTCGTCCGGCACCAGCTCGTTGTCGACGTACACGATGCCGCCGGCGTCGAGCTTGTAGACTTCAGGGCAGAGGGCGGCGCAGAGGCCATAGCCGCAGCACTTGCTGCGTTCGATGATGACGCGGTGAAGCTGATGTTCGCTCATGATTCGTCTCTTTAATAATTATCCGACCGCTGGGGTCTGTGAGACGATTATGCACACAAATCGAAAATCTGTCACGTTTTGTGTGCGGGTGATTAGAACAGGATGTTGCCGGCCTTGGAGGCCAGCTTGCGCAGCAGCTCGCCGAGCTTTTCCACCCCGTCGCGGTCGTACTGCCCGCGGAAGGTGACGGCCGAGATGGCGTAGGCGATGGCGCCGCTGCGATCGTTCACCGGCGCCGCCACCGCCAGGATGCCGGCCGAGAAATATCCGTCGTCGACAGACCAGCCATTCTCGCGGGCGTCGGCCACCTGCTGCCGGTAGTCCTCGAACGCGAGCGGGCGTGCCCAGCGCACCTTGTCGAAGGCAGCGCGCAGGCGCGTGTCGTCGAGGCCGAGCTGGGCGGCGAACAGGCGTCCGCTGGCGCCCATCAGCACCGGCAGGCGCTGGCCGATCGCCATGTCGATGCGCAGGTCCCCGGGACTCGTCTCTGCGCTGACCAGCACGATGCGGTCATTCCCCATGCGGCGCCACAAGGTGACCGTCACGTGGTGGGCCGCCGCGAATTCCTGCATCAGCGGCCGCACCACATCGAGGCGCTGGCCCTGGGTGACCAGGTGCTCGACCAGCTTGGCCAGGCCCAGGCCGGTGGTATAGGTCTTGGACAGGGGATCGAAGTCGAGCATCTCCTCGGCGACGAGGGTGCGCAGCGTGTTGAAGCAGGTACTGGGGTTGATCTCCAGTTCGCGCGCGATGTCGGCCGCCCGCTCCGGGGAGCCGGACGTCGTCAGGAAGCGCAGGATGCGGATCGCATTGACGACCGGCTTGACCGTCACGCCGGTCGACGTGTCGGGACGCTCTTCGTTGCTGTTATCTACTGCCATGCGCGCTCCGGTAAGCGAAGGGCGAGCCCTGCGGCCACCGATCGCATTCTAAAATATCATTCTAAAGTCAGAATGATTGAGCGGCAAGGACGGCGCGCGTGGCGTGCTAGTCTTTTACCAGCAGCAGGCTGCCGGCCAGCGGCCCGCCGCCGGACGCCACCACCGAAGCGTGATGGGGCGCCACCTGGCGCGTGCCGCCGCGTCCCCAGAGTTGGGTGCAGGCCTCGTGGACGTAGCCGAGCCCGTGGGTGCGCCCACCGGAGAGCTGGCCGCCGTTGGTATTGACCGGCATCTCGCCGCCGAGCGCAATGCGCTGCCCGCCCTCGACGAAGGGCCCGCTCTCGCCGCGCGGGCACAGGCGCAGGGCTTCCAGCCACATCATGGTCAGGATCGAGAAGCCGTCGTAGAGCTGGGCAGTGCCGACGTCGGCAGGCTTGAGATCGGTGCGCGCCCACATCATGTCGGCGGCGTCGCGCGTGGCCATCGCGGTCAGGTCGATCTGGTCCCAGGACCATGGCTGGTGCAGCGCGGCGCCGATCGCCTCGATGCGGATCGGCAGATTGGGGCCGTGCGCCGCCGCGTCGGCCCGCGACAGGATGATGGCGGTGGAGGCGTCGCAGTGCACGTCGCAGTCGAGCATGCGCAGCGGGGTCGAGATCATGCGCGAGGCCATGTACTCGTCCATCGACAGCGGGGTGCGGAACACGGCCTTCGGATTGAGTACGGCATTGGCGCGGCAGGTGAGGGCGATCTGGGCCAGCTGTTCCGGCGTGGTGCCGTACTCGTGGAAGTGGCGCTGCGCATACATCGCCATCAGGTTGGCCCCCGAGAGCACGTTGAAGGGGGTGTACCACTGCCAGAAAAAGCTGTTGTCGCGGCCGACCGTCTTGTTGGTGAGCGCGCTGGCGCCCTTGTCGGTCTGGCGCCGGGTCGCTTCGGTAATGGTGCGGAACACCAGCACATGGCGGCACAGCCCGGCCGCGATCGCCATCGCGCCGTTGATCACGCCGGCCAGCGGCCCCGGTCCCTCGTAGCCGCCCCCATACCAGTTGACCTTCAGGCCCAGGGTGCCGATAAGCGCATTGGGACCGACCGGGGAGAAGGCATCGCCGTTGTTGTTGTCGCCGGGCCAGCATGACACGCCGTCGATGTCGTCGCGACTCAGGCCAGCGTCCGCGATCGCTTCCAGGCAGGCGTCGAGCGTGAGCCGCATCGCGGACTTGCCGGAAGGGCGCCCGACTTCGGACTGGCCGATGCCGCTGATTGCGACGTCTTTTTCGTAGATCCGGTCGAACATCATGCCGCCTTCTCGAAAAGGGGAAGCCAGACATCCTCGACCTGCTCGAAGCGCACGCGCACCGGCATGCCGATGTGTACCTCGGCGGGTGGGCTGCCGACGATGTTGGTGACGAAGCGCAGCCCGGCCTGGTCCGCCAGCTCGACGATGGCCACCACGTAGGGTTCTTTCAGGTCGGGGCGCCAGGGCTGGTGGTTGACGGTATAGGTGAACACTGTCCCCCGGCCCGACACCGGCCTGGGGCCGACTTCGGCGCCCAGGCACTGCGGGCAGACCGGCGCCGGCGGGTGGAAGAAGCGTGCACAGGCGTCGCAATGGTGCATGCGCAACTCCTGCTGCGCGCCGCCTTGCCAGAAGGCGCTGTTGTCCGGAGTGAGCGCCGGGAGTTTCCTTGTCATGGGTTGGACTTTCGGGTCAGTACGCTGCCGTTTTCGATGAGACGATTCTACAACTATGTAGACAGAATTGGAAAATCTGTTTAAAGTTTTCAGCAAGTTCCTGCAATTGCTGCCCTTGCTACCTGACCCGATCGGAAAGACCAGCCATGCCCACACCACTCGACAACCGCATCATCGTCGTCACCGGCGGCTTCGGCACGCTTGGCCGCGCCGTCGCGCAGCGCCTCCATGCCGACGGCGCGCGGGTCGCGCTGCTCGACCGCGCACCCGCACCCCCGAGCGGCCTGCCCGCCGGCGCGCTTGCGCTCGGCGGCGTCGAACTGGCCGACGAACAGGCCTGCCAGGCAGCCTATGGGCAGGTACGCGAAACGCTGGGCGGGATCGACGGCATCGTCAATGTCGCGGGCGGCTTCACCTGGGAGACGGTCGAAGGCGGCGCGCTCGCTTCCTGGGACCGCATGTACGACACCAACCTGCGCACCGCGGTGGCCAGCTGCCGCGCTGCGCTGCCGCACCTGCTGGCGCGCGGCGCCGGGCGCATCGTGAATGTCGGCGCGGCGGCGGCGCACAAGGCCGGCATGGGCATGGGCGCCTACGCTGCCTCCAAGGCCGGGGTGGCGCGGCTGACCGAAGCCCTGGCCGAGGAACTGAAAGACCGCGGCATCACCGTCAACGCGGTACTGCCGAGCATCATCGATACCCCGGCGAACCGTGCCGACATGCCGGACGCCGACGCCAGCCGCTGGGTGGCCCCAAGCCAGCTGGCGGCGGTAATCGCCTTCCTGCTGTCCGGCGACGCCTCGGCGCTGACCGGCGCCTGCATCCCGGTGAACGGCCGGGTCTAGAAAGCAGGGCCGGCAAGCAGCGCGCCCGCAGGGGCGCCCGATCCACCACAAGGAGGGCCAGGCCGCCAGCGGCGGTACCGGCCCCATGGAGACAAGCAATGAGACTCGTTACCTACCGTGACGAACATGGCGCGATGCGCCCCGGCGCGCTGATCGAATCGGACAGCGCCATCGTCGACCTGAGCATCGCAGCCAGGAGCACCGGTCTCGGTGCCTGGCCGGCGTTCAGCAGCATCCTGGCCCTGGTCGAGGCGGGACCGGAAGCGATGGAGGAAGCGCGCCGCATGGTGGCGCTGGCGCCGAGCGCTGCGGTGATCGAGCGCGCGTCCGTGAAACTGTGCGCCCCGATCCAGCCGCCGCCCCAGATGCGCGACTGCTCCTGTTTCGAACTACACCTGAAGCAGAGCTTCGCCGCAGCCCGCCGCGCGCGGGTCGCCCACCTCCCGAATCCGGAAGAAGCACTGGCCCAGATGAGCACCCGTGCCGACGAGCGCGTGGTCGCCACCTTCAACCGCCAGCCCATCTATTACAAGTGCAACCGCTTCGCCGTCATCGGGCCTGACGAGGACGTGATCTGGCCAGCTTACAGCAAGGCGATGGACTTCGAACTCGAATTCGCCTGCTACATCGGGCGCAAGGCGAAGGACGTCCCGCGCGAGAAGGCGCGCGACTACATCGTCGGCTACACGATCTTCAACGACATGAGCGCCCGCGATACGCAGGCGGTCGAAATGGGCGGCATGCTCGGCCCGGCCAAGAGCAAGGATTTCGACACCGGCAACGTGATGGGGCCTTGCCTGGTCACCGTCGACGAGCTGCCCGACCCATATGACCTCACCATGGTCGCACGCGTCAACGGCGAAGAGTGGGGCAGGGGATCGACGCGCGACATGCGCTGGCAGTTCGAGGACCTGATCGCCCATATCTCGCGCTCCGAAACCCTGTATCCCGGCGAAGTGCTCGGTTCGGGCACGGTGGGCAACGGCTGCGGCCTCGAGCAGCTGCGCTACCTGAAGCCGGACGACGTCATCGAGCTCGAGGTCGAGGGCATCGGCACCCTGCGCACGAGAATCCGGCTGCCCTGAGCGGCACAGCAACAGTCACGCCGGTGCTACCTGCCGCAGAGCGGGGGTGCCGCTTCCACGACCTAACAGGAGACAATCATGGTCGCAACAAAGAACGGCGCGGCGATCGACTTCGCCGAGTTCAAGCAATCCTGGCGCGTACTGCTGCTTGCCATCACCGGCATCATGATCAGCATTAACGCCGCCCTGCTGTACGGCTTCGGCGTGCTGGTGATCCCGCTGCAGGCCGAATTCGGCTGGGAGCGCCCGGCGCTGCAGGCGGCGATCAGCTTCCTGTTCGGCGGCGCGGTGGTCGGCCTGCAGCTGGTCGGCTGGCTCAACCTGCGCTTCGGCATCAAGCGCGTCACCGTGGTGTCGCTGCTGACGATGGCGCTCGGCTACCTGGCCACGACCCAGATCGGCGGTTCGGTGTGGACCCTGTACGCGGCATTCTTTTTGCTGCCGATCGTGGGCATGGGCGCGCTGGCCGTGACCTGGACCCAGCTGCTCAACCTCTGGTTCCTGCGCAACCGCGGCCTGGCGCTGGCGCTGGGCCTGTCCGGTACCGGCATCACGGCCGCGGTCACGCCGCCGCTGTTTGCATGGGGCGTGGCGAACTGGGGCTGGCAGGCGCCCTTCGTCATCCTGGCGCTGGTCAATGTCGTGATCGGCATTCCGCTCACACTCGCCTGGTTCCGCCTGCCGGCGACGGCAGCCGCTGCCAAACCGGGGACCGCCGTAGCGGCCCCGCTCACGGGAATGGCCTTCCGCGAGGCGCTGGCCTCGCCCAAGTACTGGATCTGCAACCTGGCCTTGTGCCTGGTCGTCTCGGCCGTGATGGGTGTTGTCACGAGCACGGTGCCGATGCTGCGCGACCGTGGGCTGGATGCCGGCGCGGCCGCCCAGGTGTTCGCCTGGTTCGGCATCGCGCTGGTGCTGGGCCGCCTGGTGGTCGGCTACCTGCTCGACCGCCTGTGGCCGCCGGGCGTGGCAGCCGTCAGCCTGGCGCTGCCTGCGATCGGCACCATGATCTTCCTGTCCGGGAACGACGATATCGCCATGCTCAGCCTCGCGGCGGCGCTTGCGGGACTCGGCGCCGGCGCCGAATTCGACATCGCCGCCTTCCTGATGGCGCGCTATTTCGGGCTGAAGGACTACGGGCGCATCTTCGGCCTGCACCAGGGCTTGATCACGGTGGCGTCGGCCGGCGCACCGCTGGCCTTCGCCGCGATGTTCAGCGCCACCGGCGGCTACGGGGCCATGCTCACCTACTGCACCGCCAGTACGCTCGCCGGCGCCGCCATGCTCTTGACGCTGGGCCGCGGTCCCCGGGCTGCGGTGCAGCCGCAGGCCGCGCGCGCCTGACCTGCCGGGCCCCCAACGGGGCCCGCACTCCATCTTGTAAGGAAACCAACATGTCGCTTCAATCCGTAGTGATTGCCGGCGCCGGGCACGCCGGCGTACAGGTGGCGCTGTCCCTGCGCCAGGAAGGCTACGCGGGGCGCATCGCCCTGGTCAACGACGAACCCTGGCTACCCTACCAGCGCCCGCCGCTGTCGAAGGCCTTCCTGCTGGGGAAGATCAGTGCGACGGCGATGCAGTTCCGCCCCGAGGAGTTCTACACCGAGCAGCGCATCGAGCTGCTGGCCGACCGGGGGATGGCGATCGACCGCCAGAACCGGCGGCTGGTGCTGGCCTCCGGCGCGGCGCTCGACTACGACCACCTGGTGCTGGCCACCGGCGCCCACAATCGCCCGCTGACGGTGCCCGGGGCCGGCCTGTCGGGCGTGTTCGGGATCAAGACGCGGGCCGATGCCGACGCGGTGGCGCCGCTGCTCAAGATGGCGCGCCGGGTGGTCGTCATCGGCGCCGGCTTCATCGGCCTGGAGTTCGCCGCGGTGGCGGCGGCCGAAGGGGCCGCGGTCGAGGTGCTGGAGCTGGGCGAACGGCCCATGGCGCGCGCCATCTCGCCGCAGATGTCCGAGGTGTTCCGCAACGCCCACGAAAGCTGGGGCGTGCATTTCAACTTCCGCAGCGCAGTATCGGAAATCGAGGGCGACAACGGCAGGGCGGTGGCGGTCATCACGGCCGACGGACGGCGTTTGCCGGCCGACCTGGTCGTGTACGGGATCGGCGTGGTGCCGAACGTAACGCTCGCGCTGGAAGCGGGACTGAACATCGACAACGGCATCAAGGTGAGCGCCAGCCTCTTGACTTCCGACCCGAACATCTCCGCGCTCGGCGATGTCGCGGCCTTCCCCTGCCTGCAGAACGGGTCGCAGCTGACCCGGCTCGAATCGGTGCAGAACGCCTGCGACCAGGGCAAGCTGATCGCCGCGCGGCTGGTGGGCAAGCCCGCTCCGTATACCGCCTTGCCGTGGTTCTGGACCGACCAGGGCAGCCTGAAGCTCCAGATCGCCGGCCTGGCGCTGTGCGCCGACAACCATGTGGTCCTTGGGGATCCGGCCGCCGGCCAGGTGTCGGTCCTGTGCTTCCGCGGCGAGCAGCTGCTGGCAGTGGAGTCGTGCTGCCGCGCGGGCGACCACATGGCGGCGCGCAAGATCCTGTCGCGCCCGCCCGCGCTCACCCCGGCGGTGGCGGCCGCGCCCGGCTTCGACCTGAAGGAATGGGAGGTGGCCAACCGCTGATGCATGCAGTTTGCCTGCCCATGCCATGCCGCAGGCCCAAGGCTCGTCGAATCACACTATTCCAACAACAAGCAGAGAAAGTGGAGACAAACGTGAGCAATCAATCCGTATCGGAAGTCCCGGGCGTTCCCTGTTCCCTCGTGCTGGCGGCGGCCCTGTTGTCGGCCTGTGGGGGCGATGGCAAGGACGCGCCAGTGGCGCAGACGCCATCGACCCGGCCTCTGGCGCCTGTCCTGTCCTGCAGCACCAGCAGCCTGCAGGCGGGCGCCGCCGGCGCGACCCTGACTGCGGCTTCCCTGGTCACCGCATCCAACGGCGCCTCTTACTGCCGTGTCGACGGCCATGTCACCACGCAAGGCCCGGCGGCTACCAGCAATCAGGTCAGGTTCGTTGTGGCCATGCCGCAGTCGTTCAAGGCGCGCTACTTCTTCGCAGGCGAAGGCGGCTCCGCCGGATTCATTCCTGCGCCCGACGAGAAACTGCTGGCCGAGGGCTACGCGTTTGCCGGGAGCGATGCCGGTAGTCCAACGCCCGGGCTGAACTGGATGTTCGCCGCCGACCGGACCAAGGCCACGGATTACGACCAGCGCGGCGTGCATGTCAGCTCCGCCGCCACGCAATCCCTGGTGAGCGCCTACTATGGCCTGAAGGATGCCGCCAACGCCAACCGCAAGATGTACCGCTATTTCGATGGCTGCTCCGGCGGCGGGCGCATGGGCCTCGTGGCAGCCTCCATCTACCCGGACGATTTCGACGGCGTGGTCGTGGGGGCGCCCGGCCTCAACGTGAACAACCAGGTGATGTTCGGCAAGGTGAGCAAGTACCTGATCGACCATCCCGATGCCTGGATCTCGCCAACGCAGCTGCAAGCACTTGACGCCGCACTGTTGCAGAAATTCGACGGGGCCGACGGTGCCGTCGATGGCCTGATCTCCGACCCGGGCAAGGTATCCATCGACGCGTCGATGTGGGCCTTGTTCACCCCGGCCCAGCAGGGATTGCTGCGCATCGTGGTGGACGGGATGGACGACTTTGGACAGACCTATCCCGGCTTCACGCTGGGGAACCCGAACGGGTGGACCGCCTTCATGTTCGGCACCACGCCTCCGCCGTGGTCGATGAATCCGGCGGACGGGCGCCTGCCGCCTGCCAGCTACCTGGTCTTCGATACGACCTCGCGCGGCATGTTCGGCCCGACCTACGACTTTGCCACGCGATTCAGTTTTGCCGACAGCCTCGACGTCAATGGCTGGAACGCAATGTACAAGAACGTCTACCCCGCATCGGGAAACATCAAGGTGGCCAACCTGAACCCCTTCTTCCAGCGCGGCGGCAAGATGTTGTTCTGGCATGGCACGGCCGACAATGGCATCTCCCTGACCGACACCCGGCGCTTCTACGCTGACCTGGCCGCGGCGCAGGGTGGGCAGGCCAAGTTGTCCCAGATGGCCCAACTGTTCGAAGTGCCCGGTACGCAGCACTGCGGTGGCGGCATCGGTGCGCAGGACGTAGCGGCCCAGGCGCTGCCGGCGCTGGTCGACTGGGTGGAAAATGGAAAGGCGCCGGCCCAGTTGATCGGCAACCGCGCAGCCGGTGCCGCACTCCCGGCGCGCAGTTTCCTGCTCTGTCCGTCTCCGCAACGCGCGGTATTCCGTGGCGGGGTAGCGAACCCGGGCGGCCTGGACGTCAACAATGCGGCGAATTGGGACTGCAAGTCATCCTGAATGAGGCGCGCATGCAGCCGTCCTGGGCGCATGCGCGGGACGGCTAACTTCAGGCAGATCCTTCGGGAACAGTGGCGCTGTCGAAGTCGGCGAGCCAGGCCTGGTCGTCGCCGCACAGCGCCTCCGGCTTTTTCGTGAAGTCCCAGGTCGAGCCGACCATGCGGATCGCCTGGGGCGCCCGGTGTGGCTGCTGCGCGTAGCAGCGGCCTGTCAGGTGGGCATGAGGTTCCTTGTCGATGTCTTTCAGCCGGCCCAGGGAAATCAGCGCACAGCGGCGCAGCACCAGCGCCGCTTCCGCTTCCTCGGCGGGGAGGGTGCCCAGGGCCCAGCGCGCCATGCCCTGGCGCATGTCGATGCCGGTATAGGGATCGGGCCCGAGGATGGTGCTGTTCTCGACCGACCAGTCGAGCAGCAGCCGGCCATCGCGTTCGAGAAAGGCATGGGTACAGCCATCGATGTGGCGCGGAATCTCGATGTCGTAGCGCCGCGCGCAATCGCCACGCGCGGCGGCGGCGACGGCCAGGCCGGCAAGGTCGAACATGTGGGTGCACTGCTGGGTCGCATCGGTGTAGAGGTTGACCGAATGTGCGATGTCGTCCAGGCGCATGCCGGCCAGACGCTGCAGTTCCGGCGCTGCGCCCGGGCAGGCGGTGAACGGGTGGCGTGGCGCTTCTCCGCGCACCGCGGTCACTTGCCCGCCCTGGTGGTCGACCACGACGCGGAAGTGGTGGAAGTCATCCTCCAGTACGGCGCGTACCTGTCCGCCCTGGCGGTCATGGCGGCCCGCCATTTCGATTCGCCTGCGAAAACGCTGCATGTGTAATTCCTGGTATGGGTTGTTGGCACTAATGTGTACAATAACAGACAATCTGTATAAGAACCTATGTGGGCATATGTTCGATAACGAGGAGACTAGCGTGGGACTGTTGAATGACAAGGTGGCTTTGATTACCGGTGCCGGCGGCGGCATCGGGCGCGGCGTGGCACGCCGCTTCGCGCGCGAAGGCGCCGCGGTGGTGATTGCCGAGATCGACCGCGACAGCGGCGCCCAGGTGGCGCGCGAGGTCGAGGAGCTGGGCGGACGGGCGCTGTTCGTGCACACCGACGTGCTGCGCAAGGAATCGGTGCTGGCCGCGATTGACGCGGCGGTGGCGCGTTTCGGCGGCCTCGACATCCTGGTCAACAACGCCTTCGTGCCGACCCCGAACATCCTCCTCGAGGACAAGACCGACGAGATGCTCGACCAGACCTTGACCTCGACCATCAAGGCGGCCTGGTGGGCGATGCGCGCGGCCCTGCCGCACATGCGCGCGCGCGGCGGCGGCAAGATCGTCAACTTCTATTCGATCGACGTCGAGCTGGGCGCCTGGCTGCATGCCGACTACAACACCGGCAAGGCCGGCATCGTCGGCTTGACCCGCAGCGCGGCGGCCGAGTGGGGGCGCTTCAACATCACCGTCAATGCGATCGCGCCGACCGCGATGGGGGCCACCTTCCACAAGCTGGCGGCCGAGAACCCGGGATTCGCCGAACGGGCGGCCGCCATGCGTCCGCTCGGACGCTGCGGCGACCCGGAAGAGGACATCGGGCCGGTGGTGGTGTTCCTGTCCAGCGACATGTCGCGCTACGTGACCGGGGAATCCTTCCACGTGGACGGAGGCCTGCACCTGCCCGGCTACAACTCGAGACCGGCCAACGTGCCGGTGCGGGAAACTTAGAAGCCGCCACGGGCGGCGATTCACAGGAAAGCACCAATCATGCAGTCAGTCAGGCGCGCCAGCGTCAGCAACATCACCAGTACCAGCAAGGTCACCAGCAACGTCACCAGCAACCTCGCCAGCACCAGCGCCGATGGCAGGCGAAACCGCCGCGCCGAAACCACCATCGCGTCGATCCTCGCGGCGACCGAAGAGATGGTGCTGCGCGAGGGATCGGAGCGCATCTCCGTGCTCGATGTCTGCGCGCTGGCCGGGGTCTCGCGCGGCACCTTCTACCGCTATTTCGCCTCGCAGGAAGAGCTGCTTGACGCCTTTGCACGCCACAAGCGGGCCTCGTTCCAGCAGGCGATGTCCGATGCGGTGACGCCCTATGCCGAGCCGGGCGCGCGCTTCCATGCGCTGGTGCGCTACCTCGACGACTATGCGGCGCATGGCCAGGCGCGCCTGCTCCTGCGCGCCGCGCCCGAGTACACGCTGCGCCTGTTCGGCCGCCTGTTCAACGAATCGCTGGTGCGTATCGACGACCTGATGCGCATCGTGTTCGATTCTTGGGACCGGCGCTTGGGCATCCGCACCGACCGAAAACTGATCTGCGAGCTCCTGATCCGCTGCGTGCTGAGCGAGCTGGTGGTGCCCAACAAGCGTCCCGAAGACGGGGTGCAGCGCATTGTCGCCTTCCTGTATTCGATCGTCGAGTGCCAGTCGCGCGACGACGCGAAAAATAAAAGTTAAACACATTTGCCATTTCTGTCTATCTTTGGCAATATAGGTCCCGATGCAAAAGCACCGACCGAGTGCCGCGGGATGGAGACATGTGTTGCTTGTGGGTTGGCCGTGCCGTTGGCCGGCCGATGTGTCCTGCCAATGCGCCTGCTGTCGGGATAACCAATCGTCACAGGGAGACACCACATGCTCATCGACCTTCACGCCCACGCCCCCCACCCCGATTACTACAACCAGCACCCGCACTGGGGCCCGTTCTTCGAACAGCGCCCGGATGGCGACATCAAGCTGCGCGTCGGCCACTGGATCCTGTCGCTCGGCTCGCCCGAACGTCGTGCGGCCCTGCAGAAGGCCCGTGCCGAAGGCAAGACCCTCGACATCAACCAGTACCTGGCGCGCTGGGCCGATCCGAAGACCCGCCTGGCCGGCATGGACGCTGCAGGGCAGAGCGCCCAGGTGGTGTCGGTGCCGTCGCACTGCTACATGTACTGGGCCGAGCCCGAATTCGGCGTGCCTTTCGCACGCAAGGTCAACGACGTGCTGGCCGAATACTGCTCGGCGGCCCCGAACCGCCTGATGGCCTGGGCGCATGCGCCGCTCAACGCGCCGATCGAGGCGGCCAAGGAAATCCGGCGCGCCTGCACCACGCTGGGCGCCAAGGGCCTGGTTGCGGGCGGCGCCAACTTCGGCGGCCTGGAATTCGACTCGCCCGAGATGGATCCGGTCTGGGAAGCACTGTGCGACCTCGACCTGCCGATGTTCGTGCACGGCTATAACCAGTCGGTGACCTGGGGCGAAGATGCCAATACCGACCGCTACGAAACCACCGCCATCGTCGGCATGAACTACGACGAGACGAAGTGCTTCTGGAACATGATCAATGGTGGCGTGTTCGACCGCTTCCCGAACCTCAAGGTGTACATCACCCACGGCGGCGGCTTTGTGCCTTACCAGCTGGGGCGCCTGGCGCAGACCAATCCCAACCTGGACGTCGCGCACAACAAGAAGCCGGTGCTCGACTACCTGAAGAACTTCTACTTCGACGTCGAGCTGCACGAGCTGCCGATGCGCCAGGCGATGATCGAGATCATCGGCGCTGACCGCGTGCTGTACGGCTCCAACTTCGGCGGCAGCGACGCCGTCCGCCACGACCTGACCGACGGCCTGCGCATTTCCGACGAGGACCTGCAGAAGATTCGCTGGAAGAATGCCTGCGAGCTGCTGCACATCGATCCGGCCACCCTGGTCGAACCGGTCAAGCCAGCGGCGTTGGCAGCATGAAGATCGCACGCTGCACCGACGGCGGTGCGCCGTTCTGGGCGCTGGTCGACAGCGAGGCGGCGCTGGTGCGCCCGATCGCCGGCGCGTTTGCAGACTGGGGCCCCGCACTGACCCGCGCGATTGCCGCCGGACGCGCCGCGGCGGGCGAGGATGCGCTGCCGATCGACGGTCCGGCTCGGTCACTGGCCGGCGTGCGCCTGTTGCCGCCGGTTGAACCGGTCAACCGCGTGGTGGTGGCCGGCGCCAACTATGCCAAGCACCTTGCGGCCGACTTCGGACTCAAGACGCCGCCGCAACCCATCGCTTTCCTGAAAGCCTATGGCGCCCTGATCGGCGCGAACGATCCGATCCGCTACCCGCCGCTGACGAAGGAGCTCGATCACGAAGTCGAGCTGGTCGTGGTCATCGGTGACGCCGCGATCGTTGATGGCGACCCGCTCGCCGCCGTGCTGGGCTACGCGGTCGGCAACGACGTCTCGGCGCGCGACTTGCAGCGTAGCGGCCCGGCCGGCATCGGCATGGACCTGTTCGCGGCCAAGAGCCAGGATTGCAGCACCGGGGTCGGTCCGTGGATCGTCACACGCGACGAGTTCGGGCCCGGCAGTCCGCAGCTGCGCCTGACGCTCAAGGTCAACGGCCAGGTGCGCCAGGATGCCAGCACGGCGGAAATGACCTGGGATGTGGCGCAGCTGGTGCGTTTTGTCCAGGCCCGTTCGAGCTTCGCCGCCGGCGACATCCTGTTCACCGGTTCGCCCGCGGGCGTGGGGCAGGGCACGGGCGTGTACCTGGAGCCGGGCGACGTGGTGGAAGCGAGCGTCGAAGGTATCGGCACCATCTGCAACCTCGTCGGGCCCCGGCCCGGCGCATGAGGAGACAAACATGATCGACAAGAACCAATCCGTGGTGGTGGTCGGCGCCGGCCTGATGGGCACCGGCATTGCGCACGCTTTTGCCAGCAGCGGCTTCGCGACCCGCCTGGTCGACAGCAATGGCCAGGCGCTGGAGAAGGCGCTCCAGAATATCCATGCGATCCTTGACGGGGGCGTCAAGCTCGGCAAGCTTGCGGCGGACGTGGCTGAGGCGGCCAAGGCGCGCCTGACGATCCACACGTCCCTGGCCGAAGGCGCGCCAGGGGCCAGCCTGCTGGTGGAGACCGTGTCCGAGAACTTGGCGGTCAAGAAGGCGGTGCTGGCCGAGGCCGTGCCGCTTCTGCTTGACGGTGCGCTGCTGGCGACCAACACCTCGGCGCTGTCGGTGACCGAGATCGCGGCATCGGTGCCGCATCCGGAGCGGGTGATCGGGATGCACTTTTTCAATCCGGTCCACAAGATGAAGTTGGTCGAGCTGGTGCTCGGCATCGCCACCGATGCTGCCACCGTCGCGCTGACGCGCGAATGGGTCGAGGCCATCGGCAAGACCTCGATCCTGGTCAACGAATCGCCGGGACTGACCACCAGCCGCATGTCGGCGATGCTCGGCAACGAGGCGATGTGGATGCTGCAGGAGGGCACCGCCAGCGCCGAGGACATCGACACCGCGCTGCGCATGGGCTTCAACCATCCGATGGGCCCACTGGAACTGGGCGACCTGACCGGTTGGGATACCCGCCTGTCGGTGCTGCGTTACCTGCATTCGACGCTGGGCGAGAAGTTCCGCCCGTGCCCGCTGATCATCAAGATGGTCGCCGCCGGACGCCACGGCCGCAAGACCGGGCACGGGGTGTACCAATACGACGCGGCCGGGCAGCGCGTGCCGGGTTCGGGCCTGAAGGCGAGCAACCTATGAACGACATCTACATCGTCGAAGCGATCCGTACCCCGGTCGGTAAATACAAGGGCAGCCTGGCCGGCGTGCGCGCCGACCACCTGGGCGCCCACCTGCTGGGCGAACTGGTCGCCCGCGCCGGCATCGACGCCGCCGAGGTGGACGACGTCATCTTCGGCTGCGTCACCCAGGTGGGCGAACAGTCGGCCAACATCGCCCGCACGGCGGTGCTGGGCGCGGGCTGGCCGGCCGCGATCCCGGGCCTGACGATCGACCGCAAGTGCGGTTCGGGCGAGGTGGCCGTGCACATGGCCGCCGGCCTGATCGCCGCCGGCGCCGCCGATGTGGTGGTCGCGGGCGGCGCCGAGAACATGAGCCGGGTGCGCATGGGCGGCAACCGTGAAATCTACGGCGAGGCCTTCGGCGCGCTGGCGTCCGCCAGGTATGAGCTGACCAGCCAGGGCGAGGCGGCCGAGCGGGTGGCCGACAAGTGGGGGCTGGGCCGGGAACAGCTCGACGCCTATGCCGTCGAGAGCCACCGTCGCGCCGCCGCCGCCGCCGCCGCGGGGTGGTTCGAGCGCGAGATCGTGGCGGTGCCGGTTGCAAGCCTGAAGGACACCGCCTATGCCGAGCCGGCGCCGGACAGCTTCGGGGCCGACGAAACCATCCGTCCGGGCAGCAATGTCGAAAAGCTCGCCACCCTCAAGGCCAGCTTCCGCGACGACGGAAAGCTCACGGCCGGCAATTCGTCCCAGATCTCGGACGGCGCCGCAGTCCTGCTGCTGATGTCCGGCGCTGCGGTGGACCGCCTGCGGGTGAAACCGCGGGCGCGCATCCGCGCGTTCACGACGGTCGGCTCGGATCCGACCCTGATGCTGACCGGCCCGGTGGCCGCCACCCGCAAGGTGCTGGAGAAGACCGGGCTGGGCGTCGACGACATCGATTTGTTCGAAGTGAACGAAGCCTTCGCGCCGGTGCCGCTGATGTGGGCGCAGGAGCTGGGCGTGGCGCACGACAAGCTCAACGTCAACGGCGGGGCGATCGCGCTCGGCCATCCGCTGGGCGCCAGCGGAGCCCGGATCATGACTTCGCTGCTGCACGAGCTGGAACGGCGTGGCGCGCGCTACGGCCTGCAGGCGATCTGCTGCGCCGGCGGCATGGGAACGGCCACGCTGATCGAGCGCCTCTAGCACAGGCAGACACGGTGCGGCAGGCCGGCATAGAACCGGCCGCCGCAAGAAGCAGCACCTACAACGAGGAGACAGCAATGCACATCGACCTGAGCGGCAAGCGGGTGATCGTGACCGGTGCTTCGCGCGGCATCGGCTTGGCCATCGCGCGCAGCTTCGCGGCGGAGGGCGCGCGGGTTGCCGTCTGCGCCCGCAACCTGGAAGCGATCGAGGCTACCGGGCGCGAACTGGCGACCCGGGCGCAGTCCGTGATCGCGCGCGCGGTGGACGTCACCGATACGGCTGGCGTCAAGGCCTTCGTCGAGGAAGTCGCCGCGACCTGGGGCGGCGTCGACGTCCTGGTCAACAATGCGGGGCAGGGGCGTGGGGGCAACCTCGACACGCTCACGCCGGAACAGATCCTCGAGCACGCGAACATACTGCAAATGGGGCATTTCCGCTTCGTGCAGGCGGTGGTGCCGCACATGCGCCGCCAGCGCTGGGGGCGGATCATCGAGATCAACGCCCTGGCCGGCGCCATCCCGACGCCGGACGGCATCCCCTCGGTCATCAACCGCGCTGCCTGCCTGGCGCTGTCCAAGTCGCTCGGCATGTCGCTCGCCAGGGACAACATCCTCGTCAACTCGCTCAACATGGGATGGATCGATACCGGCCAGTGGGACCGCCACTACGGCGAGGTCGGACCCGGCGTCTCGCGCGCGGAGTTCGACGCCATGGCGCTGAAGGTGGTGCCGCTGGGACGCTTCGGCAAGCCGGAGGACGTGGCCGGCATGGCGCTGTTCCTGGCCAGCGACTACGCCTCCTTCATCAGCGCCGCATCGATCGACATCTCGGGCGGCCTGCAGGGGCAGATCGCCTACTACCCGACGCTCAAGCGCGAATTCGCCGAAATGGCCAAGAATCGCGTGATTCTAGATACAGAATCCTAATCGAATAGTAGAATTCCGCGATTAATCGCGCTACAATCAATTTGCATCACGCGTCTCGTTTCCGTTGGGCCGAAGACAGTCGAGCAGCACGGTTCACTGGAATGACAATCTGGCAGTGCTGAACGATTCAATAAAAGCGGTTCAACCGCTATAACAGGAGACAGGTCCATGAACCAAGCAAGCGGTATGCATCGCCACACCCGTCACGCGGTGCGGTCCATCGCGGCAGCCGCCGCACTTGCCTGCGCCGTCCCGGCGTCGGCAGCCGAAATCATCGTCGCCAATCCCGATATCAAGATGCGGCTCGACGCCACGATCCGCTACACCGGCGGCGTCCGCATGGAAGGGCAGGATAGCCGCCTGCTGCGCAACTACATCTACGACGAGGGCGATTCGAAGTTCGACAAGCACGACATGGTGACCAACCGCGTCGACGTGCTGACCGAGTTCGACGTCAGCTGGCGCAACAAGATCGGCGCGCGGGTGTCGGCCGCCGGCTGGTACGACGAAGCATATGACGACCACGAGGTGCGTTCGCCCGCCGGCCTCTTGACCGCTTACCGCAACGGCAGGTACAACAATGAGGTGAAGCGCTACGTGAACGGGCCGTCCGGCGAGATCCTCGACGCCTTCGTGTGGGGCAATGTCGACCTGGGGCCGGTGCCGCTGAACATCAAGGTCGGCCGCCAGACCAATGTCTGGGGTGAAGGGCTGCTGCTCGGCGCCCATGCGATTTCCTATGCCCAGTCTCCGGTGGACGGCGTCAAGGCCGCGATCAATCCGGGCGTCGAGACCAAGGAAGTGTTCCTGCCGATCGGCCAGGTGGCGCTGAGCGCCCAGGTGACCGACAATCTGACCCTGGTCGGCCAGTACTATTACGAGTGGAAGCCGACCCGGGTCCCGCATGCCGGCACCTATCTGATGGGCGCCGATACCGCACCCTCGTCGGATTACCTGGTGTTCCCGATCCCGGGCGTGGCGGCGCAGATGATCGAGGCGCGCAAGCCGGGCGACCACGGCAACTGGGGCGTCGGTGCGCGCCTGAACGTCGAGGCGATCGAATCGAGCTTCGGCGCCTACTATCGCCGCTTCGACGACTACTCGCCGGAGTTGGGCGTGCAGCTGCTGAACTTCAGCGGCCCGCTGCCGACCCAGGCACGTTTCGTGTACCCGGACAAGATTGATCAGTACAGCCTGAGCTTCAGCCGCGTGATCAAAACCGTGGCGGTCGGCGCGGAACTGTCGTATCGCAAAAACGGCGCCCTGAATACGCCGTCCTCGATCACGACGCCGACCGGCGCGCGCGGCGATACCTGGCACGCGGTCGTCAATGGCATCTACATGCTGCCGGCGACACCGCTGTGGGCGACCGGCACCCTGGTCGCTGAACTGGCCTATAACCGTCTCGATGAGGTCACCACCAACCCGGCGCTGTACCGTTCGGTGGGGGCGGCGAGCTGCGTGGATTCGCGCACCAGCGTGGCCCGCTCGGGCACCAAGGATGACGGCTGCTCGACCAAGGACGCATGGCTGATGGCCTTGCGCTTCACCCCGCAGTACCTGAATGTGCTGCCTTCGTGGGACCTGTCCGTGCCGGTGAGCGCCACCTACGGGATCTCGGGCAACGCCCCGTCCTCCGGCGGCGGCACCGAAGGCGAGCTGCGCTGGTCGATCGGCGCCACCGCCACCTACGCATCGAAGTATGAATTCTCGCTCCTCTATGCCGACCGCAAGCTGCCCGTCCGGGAGCTGAACGGACGGATCACCGGGGGCGCGGCCCACAGCAATTCGTCGGTCGGCGTCATCGACCGCGGCTGGCTGTCCTTTACCTTCAAGACGGCATTCTAAGCGCCGCAAACAGGAGACTCGACATGAACATCAAGCGACTCATCATCGGCTCGCTGGCAGGGCTGGCAGGCCTGGCCAGCGGCGCGCAGGCCCAGGTCACCCCCGACGAGGCCAAGCAGCTCGGCAGCACGCTGACCCAGCTCGGCGCCGTCAAGGCCGGCAACAAGGAAGGCACCATCCCGGCCTATACCGGCGGCCTGCAGAAGGCGCCGGCCGGCTTCAAGGCGGGCAGCGGCGTCTGGGCCGACCCGTTCAAGGACGAGGCGCCTGTCCTGCGCATCGACGCCAGGAACTACCAGCAGCATGCCGACAAGCTGTCCGACGGCCAGAAGGAGCTGTTCAAGAAGCATTCGGGCTTCTACATGGACGTGTACCCGACCCATCGCACCGCCGCGGTGCCGGAGCGCGTGCTGGCCAAGACGGTGCGCAATGCGACCAGCTGCAAGACCGCCAAGGGCGGCCTGGCGGTGGACCAGGCCTGCCGCGGCGGCATCCCGTTCCCGATCGCGAAGACCGGCAACGAGATGATGTGGAACCAGCAGCTGCGCTACAAGGCCGACACCACCACCCGGTCCTCGCGCTCGTGGGTGGTCGACGCCAGCGGCAAGGCCGTCATGACCTCGCAGCAGCAGACCTTCGAGGAAACGCCGTACTACCACGAGGACCTGGATGGCCGCGACGAGCAGATGTACTGGCGCACCTACTCGGTCACCAGCGCGCCGATCCGCAAGGCGGGCGAAGTCACCGGCCTGATGGACTTCCTCGACCCGACCCAGAAGCCGCGCCGCGCCTGGAGTTATGCGCCGGGCCAGCGCCGCATCAAGCTCGCGCCCGAGTTCTCCTACGATACCCCGGTGGCCAGCATGGGCGGCGTCACGCTGTTCGACGAGCTGTTCGTATTCTCGGGCCAGATGGACCGCTTCGACTTCAAGCTGGTCGGCAAGAAGGAAATGTACGTGCCTTACAACGCCTACAAGCTGTACTTCGGCTGCGGCGTCGAGGAGCAGTTCAAGGAAAAGTACCCGAACCCGGCCTGCTGGCGCTGGGAGCTGCACCGCATGTGGGTGGTCGAGGCGACCCTGAAGCAGGGCTTCCGCCACGCCTACGCCAAGCGTACCTATTACATCGATGAAGACAGCTACGGCGCCATGCTGTACGACGCCTACGACCGCAGCGGCCAGCTGTACCGCTCGATCTTCAACTCGATGATCCAGCTGTACGACGTCGATGCGCCGTACACCGTGAAGAACGTGATCTTCGACTTCAACAAGGGCATGTATGCGCTGGTCAACGACGGCCTGGTCGGCGGCTATGCCGTGGTGACCAAGCCGCGCTCGAACCGCGACCTGAACCCGGAGACCATCGTGGCGAAGGAAACCGCGCGCTGATATAGCGCCGTTTTCCGCGAGTGCTGCCCGCCGCCTGCAGGCTGCAGCGGCGGCGCGGCAGCCGTCTAGATACATGCACGACCACGGAGTCTCCGGTGAACAGCTTCAAACTCTTTTCCTACGGCCCGGGGCGCCACGCCCCGGCGCCGTGCCGCGCGTCGATGACGACCCGCGCGGCGATCCTTTGCGCTGCCGTCCTTGGCGCCGCGCTTCCCGCCAGGGCGGAAGTCCTGGACAGGCCGGCCGAGCGCTCGGCGGCCGCATTCAAGCGGCCCATGACCGGCATCGCAGTCCAGGGCGACAGCGCGATTTCGGTGGGCGTACACGGAACCATCCTGGTGTCGCAAGATGCCGGCAAGACCTGGAAGCAGGCCGTCGTGCCGGTCTCCTCGGATCTGACGAACGTACGGTTCAGCGGTCCAAAACTGGCTTGGGCGGTAGGGCATGACGGCGTGGTCCTGCGCAGCCTGGATGCCGGCCAGACCTGGACCCGGGTCCTTGATGGACGCACCCTGCTCGCCGTGCTGGACAAGCACTATCGCGCCCAGGTCGCGATGGGTGTCGCGGACGCCGCCGCGATCGTCGACGAAGTCGCGCGCGCGGCGGCGCTGTCGGCGACGCCCGGCGTGCTGCCTTACCCCTTCCTCGACATTCGCATCGGCGCCGACGGCGAAGGCTTCGTGGCAGGCGCCTTCGGGCTGCTGCTGCGCACCGGCGACGGCGGCAAGACCTGGGAACCCTGGCTGGAAAAGGCCGGGAACGACCGCCGCATGCACCTGTATGCCCTCGAGCAGACCGCCGACGGCAAGCTGTACCTGGCCGGCGAACAGGGCCTGCTGCGCAGGCTCGACCGCGCCGCGGGCCGCTTCGTCGAGGTCGCGACGCCTTACGGCGGCACCTGGTTCGGCCTGGCCTCGAACGAGGCCGGGCTGGTCGCCTTCGGCCTGCGCGGCAACGCCTACCTCAGCGCCGACGGCGGGACGGCCTGGAAGCCGCTGGCGCTGGGCACCCAGGCAACCGTCGTGGGCGCGTTTGCCTGCGCACCCGGCGAACTGGCCTTCGTGACCCAGGCCGGCCAGGTCCTGATCCACCGCGGCGGCGCCACTGCCGATGCGCAGGTAGCCCGCAATGGCGAAATATTCGGCGCCGCGCCCGCCGGAAGCGGGCAGGTCGCCCTGGCCGGCACCGGCGGTGCACGGTTAGCGAAGCTGCCGGGCTGCGGCGCCGATGCCGCAAGAATGGGGAAGAACTGACATGGCCGCCCACAGCGAACAGCCGCGCATGCCCGTGATCCGGGACCTGCAATCCTTCGACCGCCGCTCGGGCAACCTGCTCGAGCGGGTCATCTTCAACAACCGCATCCTGGTGCTGCTAGCCTGCCTGCTGGCGACCCTGTTCCTCGGCTACTCGGCGACGCGGATCAAGGTCAACGCCAACTTCGAGCGCATGATCCCGCTCGGCAGCCCCTACATCCAGAACTACCTGGCCTACAAGGACCAGCTTCCGGGCCTCGGCAACACGGTGCGCATCGTGGTCGAGAACAAGACCGGCGACATCTACGACCCGGCCTTCCTCGAGGTCATGCGCAAGGTGAACGACGACCTGTACATGATCCCGGGCGTCGACCGCTCCTGGATGAAGTCGATCTGGATGCCGATCGTGCGCTGGCGCGAGGTGACCGAGGACGGCATCACCGGCGGCGCGGTGATGCCGGCCCAGTTCGACGGCAGCCCGGCCGAACTGGCCAAGCTGCGCGAGAACGTCGCCAAGGCCGGCATCATCGGCCGCCTGGTGGCGCTTGACATGAAGTCGAGCATGATCGTCGCGCCGATGCTCGACACCGACCCGAAAACCGGGGAAGCGCTCGACTACGGCGCTTTTTCCCAGCAGCTGGAACAGAAGATCCGCAGCTACGAGAGCGACAAGGTCGGCATCCACATCGTCGGCTTCGCCAAGATCGTCGGCGACCTGATCGAAGGCCTGAAGTCGGTGATGCTGTTCTTCGCCGTGTCGGTGGCGATCGCCACCGTGTTCGTCTACCTGTACACGCGCTGCCTGCGCAGCACCGCGCTGCTGGTGAGCGCGGCCGTCCTCGGCGTGGTCTGGCTGCTGGGGCTGATGCAGCTGCTCGGCTACGAACTCGATCCTTATTCGATCCTGGTGCCCTTCCTGATCTTCGCCATCGGCCTGTCGCACGGCGCCCAGAAGATGAACGGTATCATCCAGGACATCGGCCGCGGCACCCACCGCTACGTGGCGGCGCGCTACACCTTCCGCCGCCTGTTCGTCGCCGGCGTGACGGCCCTGCTTGCCAACATCGTCGGCTTCGCGGTGCTGATCATCATCGACATCCCGGTGATCCGCGACCTGGCGATCACCACCAGCATGGGCGTGTCGGTGCTGGTGTTCACCAAGCTGTTCCTGATCCCGGTGGCGCTGTCCTACATCGGCATCAGCCCGAAGGCGGCCCAGCGCGCGCTCGAGGAAGACCAGGAAATGGCCCAGGGCCGTTCGGTGCTGGGAAGGGTATGGGCGCGCCTGGACCGCCTGACCGAACGGCGCTGGGCGATTCCGACGATCGGCGTGGCGCTAGCCGTGACGGCGGTGTCGGCGGTGGTGATGCAGGACCTGCGCATCGGCGACCTCGACGCCGGCGCGCCCGAGCTGCGCCCGGATTCGCGCTACAACCGCGACAACGCCTACATCACCCAGCACTACGGCCTGTCGAGCGACCAGTTCGTCGTCATCATGAAGACCGCCGACGAAGGCTGCCGGCTGGTGTCGGCGCTGAACCGGATGGACGGCCTGGCCCAGCTGCTGCGCGCCGACCCGGCGGTGCAGACCACGACTTCGCTGGCCGAGACGGTGCGTTTCACCACCGCCGCCATGACCGAGGGCAGCGGCAAGTGGCTGACGATCAGCCGCAACCAGTCGATCACCGACGGCGCGATGTCGGCCGCCGCCATCGCCACGCCCGACATCACCAACCAGAGCTGCTCGGTATCGCCGCTGGTGGCCTACCTGGCCGACCACAAGGCCGACACCGTGGCCCGCATTCTGAGGACCGCCGAAGGCTATGCGCAGCTCAACAACACCGCGCCCGGCGCCAAGGAACCTGTCGAGTTCCTGCTGGCCGCCGGCAGCGCCGGCATCGAGGCCGCCACCAACATCGAGGTGGGCAAGAGCATCATCACGATGTACCTGGCGGTGTACGGCTCGACCGCACTGCTGTGCCTGGTGACCTTCCGCAGCGTGCGCGCCACCATCGTCGCCCTGATCCCGCTGGTCATTACGACCATCCTGTGCAAGGCGCTGATGGTCTGGCTCGGGATCGGCCTGAAGGTCGCGACCCTGCCGGTGATCGCGGTCGGCGTCGGGGTGGGCGTCGATTACGCGCTCTACCTGCTGTCCGTGCAGGTGGCCTGCCAGCGCCGCGGCGACAGCCTGCGCGCGGCCTACCGCCGCTCGCTCGATTTCACCGGCAAGGTGGTGGCCCTGGTCGGCCTGACGATGGCCGCCGGCGTCGTCACCTGGGCCTGGTCGCCCATCAAATTCCAGGCCGACATGGGCATCCTGCTGACCTTCATGTTCCTTTGGAACATGCTGGGGGCGCTGATGCTGACGCCGGCCCTGTCGTACTTCCTGCTCAATCCAAAAAGCGCACGTGAAGATGCGCGCCTGACCCCAACACTGGAGAAGAACTATGTTTGACCTGCTGCTGTCAGCCGACATGATGCTGCCCGACCCGGACGGCATGACCGAACTGCTGGTGAAGAAGCTCGGCGTGCACAGCCACCCGAACTGGCGCCAGGCCTTCGACAACCACCCGTACATCGCGCACTTCCTGCGCGTGCACAAGTCGCTGGCCGTGTCGCCGACGCGCCTGGAGCCGCAATGGCACCTGGACTACGAGAACCCGGGCGACCCGATGTTCCACGAGTTCCTCGAGAGCCTCAAGGACTACCAGGGACGGCATCGCCCGATGCTGACCCATTCGGTCGTGCTGGCGCTGCAAGGGCCGAAGTTCGATGCCTTCGTCGACAAGCTGATGCGCCGCGGCCTGGCCTTCCGCATGGCGCAGCGCACGCCGGAGATGCCCTTTGACCGCCTGTGGCTCGGCGCCACCCCCGAGCGGCCGCGCTACTCCCCGGAAGTGGACGGCGGCCTGTGCATCGAAGTGATGCCGACCGAGCCGCTGCAGATGCCGCCGGAAACCTTCGCTGCAACGCCGGCCCAGCCGCGCGATCCGCGTCCGGGCGACATGGTGCGCGTCAGCTCCCGCGCCTTCCTGGTGCGCGACCTCGACCACACGCTGCGCTGCTGCTCGAAGAACCTCGACTGGGAACCGCAGGGCGGGGTGGAACTGCTCGGCCGCGAAGGCCAGCGCCGCGCCATCATGCCGTTCACGGTGGCCAACAGCGCGGCGCTGCACGTAATCCAGCCGACCGCCTGGAACACCCCGGCGGCGCATTACCTGAACAACTGGGGCCCGGGCCTGTATTACATCCGCATCGCGGTGAATAACCTGGCGGCCAAGGCCGAGGACCTGCGCGAACGCGGCACCAGATTCACCTGGGTCGAGGAGTCGGAATCGGCCGATGGCAAGCCGCTGATCCGGATCGACGCATCCGAGCTGCGCGGGCAGCTCATCGAGTTCGAGGAAGCCTGACATGGACGTGCTCGACCAGAACCCGACAGCCGCCGCCACAGTGGCCGTGGTCAACAGCGCCGTCGCCATCGAACGCGAGGGCGCGCTGGCCTGGGTGGTGCTGACCCGTGCCGCCCAGATCAATGCCATCAACGACGACATCCGCCAGGGCGTGCCGCAGGCGCTGCGCGAACTCGACGCCGACCCCGAGGTGCGCGTCATCGCGATTCGCGGCGACGGACAGCGCGGCTTTTGCGCCGGCGCCGACATCAAGGAAAAACGCGCCCCCGAGAGCGCCATCGAGGTGCGCCGCCGGATGCAGGGCGCGCGCTGGATCGAGGCGATCGACGCCGTGCAGAAGCCGGTCATCGCGGCCGTCCATGGCTACTGCATGGGCGGAGGCATGGAACTGGCGCTGGCCTGCGACATCCGCTTCGCGGCGCCCGACGCTATCTTCAGCCTGCCGGAGACGGCGCTCGGCCTGATTCCGGGAGGCGGCGGCACCCAGCGCCTGGCGCGCGTCGTCGGCCCGGGGCGGGCGATGGACCTGCTGCTCACCGGCGAGCGGCTCGATGCCCGGGCCGCCAGGGATATCGGACTGGTCACCCGCATCGCGAGCGAATCCGGCGCGCTGGTCGAGGAAGTGCGCGCCTTCGCGCTGCGCATCGCGGCGCGCGCACCCGCCGCCACCCTGTCGGTCAAGCGCGCGGCGCGCAGCGCCCTCGAGCTCGAACTGCGCCAGGGCCTCGACCTCGAGCTGGACCTGTTCGCGATGCTCAAGCCGAGCGAGGACGCGCGGGAAGCCGCACTGGCTTTCAGCGAGAAGCGGCCGCCCCAATTCACCGGCCGCTAGAAGCGCGGCCTACCTGACGGAGACAGCAAGATGCATAACAAGAAACTGGAAGGCCGGGTCGCCATCCTGACCGGCGCCGGAAACGGACTGGGCGCCGAAGCGGCGCGCGTGCTCGCCGGGCATGGAGCGCAGGTGGCGATTGTCGACATCGACGGCGATGCCGCACGGCGCGTAGCGGCGCAGATCGAGGATCAAGGCGGGCAGGCGCTTGCGGTGCCGTGCGATGTTTCCCTCGAGGCCGAGGTGCGCAACATGGTCGAAACGGTCGTCGGCCGCTTCGGCCGGGTCGACATCCTGCACAACAATGCCGCAGTGCTGAGCGTGGAACAGCGCCAGCGCGACCGCGACGTGATCAACATGGACGTCGAGGCCTGGGACCGTGCGATGGCGGTCAACCTGCGCGGCGCCATGCTGTGCAGTAAATACGCGATCCGCGAGATGCTCAAGAACGGCAAGGGCTCGGTGATTTTCGTCACCTCGGGCCTGGGTGTGCAGGGCGACCTGTCGCTGTCCGCCTACGCGGCGTCAAAGGCAGCCCTGATCATGCTGAGCCGCTCCGTCGCGGCGCAATATGGCAAGCAGGGCATTCGATCGAACGCGCTGCAGATCGGCCTGGCCCCGGCCGAGAATGCGCACAGCAGCATGCCGGCGCCGCTGCTCGACATCTTGCGCGACAACCACCTGACCCCCGAGCTGGGAACGCCGCGCCAGATCGCCGACGTGGTCGCCTTCCTGGCATCCGACGAATCCGCCTTCGTCACCGGCACCACGCTGGTGGCCGACGGCGGCTTCGGCAGCCACACCCCATCGCTGGTGGCGATGAAGGCCTTGTTTGCGCAGACCGGCGCGAAGGGGATGTGATGAGGGCCGCCATCATCCATGAACGCGGCGCCGCCCCCGTCGTCGGCGAATTCCCGGAGCCGGGCCCGCAGGACGGCGCGGTGCTGATCGAGGTCGACACGGCGGGCCTGGGCGGCTGGGACGTGCTGGGCGCCTACCGCCTCGGCGTGCAATACCCCTGCGTGATCCGCGGCGAGGGCGTCGGACGGGCGCCTGACGGACGGCGGGTCTACTTCGGCGAACGCTCGGTGCTGCCTTACGGCGCCTGGGCCGAGCGCACCCTGGTGCCGGCCGAGGAAGTGTGGGAGGTTCCGGACGATGTCGACGATCGCACCGCCATCACGATGGGCATCGCCGCCACCGGCGCCCTGGTGCCGCTCGAGCAGGCCAGGATCCAGCCGGGCGAGCAGGTACTGGTGCTGGGCGCCACCGGCACGCTCGGCCAGATCGCCCTGCAGCTGGCGCGCTATCTCGGTGCCGGTCGGGTGGTGGCGGCCGCGCGCTCGGCCGAGGCGCTGGCTAGATTGAAGGAGCGCGGCATCGCCGACGAGGTCGTGGTGCTGGGCGGCGCGGACGACGTCGCGGCGCTCAAGGCGGCCGCCGGCGAGGGCTTCGACGTGGTACTCGACCTGGTCTGCGGCCAGCCGATGATCAATGCGCTCAAGGCCACGCGCTGGGGCGCGCGCATCATGACGATCGGCACCGGGGCCGGGCGCCAGGTGAACCTCGACATCGCCGACCTGCTGTTCCGCACCCTGTCGTGCATCGGTACCGGCCAGCGTCCGCCGGCCGACCGCCGTGCGATCTGGGAACGGCTGCTGCGCATCGCGCGCGAGCAGGACATCCAGGTCGACTACGCCGACTTCGCCTTCGACGACGCAGGCAAGGCTTGGGCAGCGCAGGCCAGCGGGCCGCATGCGAAGATCACCGCGCGCCTGCGCGACTGAGGGAGCGTGCCGATGACGGCTGGACAATGGTGGATCGTGGCGCTGTCGGAGCAGCTGGCGCCGGGCAAGACGCTGGCGGCGGTGTGCGACGGCCGGCAGCTGGCCCTGTTCCGGAATAACGAGGGCGAGGCCTTCGCACTGGAAGATCGCTGCCCGCACCGGCGCGTGCCGCTGTCGCCGGGGCTGGTCAAGCCGGGTGGATTGCAGTGTCCTTACCACGGCTGGACCTTCGACGGCGCAAGCGGAAAATGTACCGACATCCCCAACCTGCGGCGCGAGGAGAAGATTCCGCCCGCCGTGGCACAGGCTTACCCGGTCGCGGAACTGAACGGTTTCGTGCATGTCCTGCTGGGGGAGGGCGCGGGCGCCGGCGAACCGGATGCCCCGCTGCCGGCAGCCGCCTACCGCGCGGGCGGACGCGAGTACAGCGGAACCGCCGTGGCGGGTATCGCCTTCGAGGAATACCTCGACGTCATGCTCGACGGGCCGGAATGCCTGCTGGACTTCCCGGGCGTCGCTATCACCGATTTCTTCCTGGGCGATCCACGCCGCGACGGCCGCCATCTGGTGCTCGACCGCGGCGCCGTCTGGAAGGGCAAGGGCATCGGACCGGCCTTCGTGCGCGACCACCCGCTGCTGGTCCGCACCCGGGTCCCGCTGGCTGGCGGCGACCTCATGGTGGAGCTGCTGGACGCCGGCGAGCGCGCGCTGGTGACGGTACTGGTCGCCGCCAGCGCCAACCGCCGCAGCACCACCAGCCTGGCATGGCGCGGGTTCGCCCACGCGCATGCGGGGGACGCGCCGCTGGGCTGGCGCCTGCGCCGGCTTGCCGGCAGTGCGCCGTTTGCCGTCAAGAGTATGATCGACGGGCGCGCCGTCGCCGCACTGGAAGTCGCGCCCTCGCGCGATCGCAGGCCGGTCGTGCCATCCGCGCAGGAAAGGAGCCTGGCATGAAGCCGGAAGACAAGGGGATGCGCTTTGCCGCGCCGGACGAAAAGCGCGACTGGGTGCCGGGCAACATCGACCTGCGCGATACCTGGTTCCCGGTGGCCTACAGCGCCGACATCGCCGGCCGCCCGGTGCGCCGGATCATTCACGCGCAGGACGTCTACCTGTGGCGCGAGCAGGGCCGCGTGCGCGCCGCCGAGCTGCATCCGGAACTGCCCGGGCAGCCGGGCCGCCGGCCGACCGCCTTCACTGGTGGATCGGGACACTACCCGGTCCGGGAGCGCTACGGCTACGTGTGGGTCTGGTACGGCAATCCGGACAATGCGCACGAACAGCTCATTCCGCTGATTCCCTTCCTGCCGGCCGACGGCATCGGCATTCCGCGCTACACCCAGCGCTCGGTGCGCTTCGATGCGTCCTCGCCGCTGTCGGTCGAAAACCTGATCGACCTGACCCATGCGGATTTCCTGCATGCGAATACGATCGGCGATGGCCGCTCCGACAGCGACGTGGTCGAGTTCAGCTCGACTTCGGAAACGCTGACGCGCACCCGTATCGTGACGCGCAAGTCGGTGGCGCCGGTGATGCGCTGGATCGGCGGCGTGCGCGCGCAATACCAGGACCTGCGCGCGGTGCTGCACGTCCACCTGCGCAACAACCTCTGCATTTCCTACCCCAGCTTCGAACCGGGCTATGCGATTCCCAACGTGCAGCCCTTCGTCCCCGTCGGCCGACACCGCAGCCGGGTCGACCAGACCAACTATACGGTGCATGCGCCGGCGCCGTTCCGCTGGCTGATGCCGCGCATCTCCTACGTCATCCAACCGCAAGACAATTCGGTGCTGCGCCCGCAGAACGCGCGTTACTTCGACACCGGCCAGCGGCGCGACCTGAGTTCGCGCTTCGACGCGCCGGGCAACCGTTACCGCGTGCTGCTGGCGCGGCTGGCGCAGCGCCAGCAGCAGGGCGACTTCAGCTACGGCGCCGACGCCGATCCGGCGACGGACATCTCGCGGCTGCTCGGCATGAAGGCCTGAGTGCGGGCCGCGTCCACGGCAGCTGCGCCGGGCACCTTCGGGATCACCCTGATCCTGGCCGGGCTGGCGATGCTGGGACCGTTCTCGATCAATACCTACCTGCCGTCCTTCCGCGAGATGGCTGTTGTTCTGCACACCGACGCGGTCGCGCTGCAGCAGACCATCTCGGTGTATTTCTTCGCTTTCGCCTTCATGTCGCTCTGGCATGGAGCTATCTCGGATTCCTTCGGCCGGCGCAAGGTGGTGCTATGGGGCCTGGCGGTCTATGCACTGGCCTCGCTGGGCTGCGTCTTCGCCACCGCCGTGGAGCAACTATGGCCGTTGCGCGCGCTGCAGGGATTCTCGGCCGGCGCCGGAATCGTCATCGGGCGCGCGGTAGTGCGCGACCTACACGATGGGCCGCTGGCACGGCGCATGATGTCGCAGGTGGTGATGATCTTCGGGCTTGCCCCGGCGATCGCGCCGCTGGTCGGCGGCGCGCTGCAGATCGCCTTCGGCTGGCGCTCGGTGTTCCTGTTCCTGGCGCTGCTGGCTGCCAGCCTGCTGGCGGCGGTGGCGCTGCGCCTGCCGGAAACCTTGCCGCCACAGGCGCGCAGGCCGTTCGACGTGGCGGACCTCGGGCGCGGCTACCTCGCGCTGCTGCGCGACCGCGGTTTCATGGCCTGGACGCTGGCATACGCGCTGATGTTCGGGGCCTTCTTCATCTACGTCCTGTCGGCGCCGGTGTTCGTGATGACCCACCTCGGCCTCGGCGAGGGCGACTTCATCTGGCTGTTCGGTCCGGCGACGGCCGGGCTGGTGGTCGGTTCGGCACTGGCGGGACGGCTGGCGGTACGCTGGTCCTTCGGGCGTACGATGGCGGCCGCGTTCGCCCTGATGGCGGCGGCAAACTGCTACAACCTGGCGGTGGCCTGGGTGGCGCCCGGTCGCGCAGGCTGGTATGTCGCCTACCTGTTCGTCTTCAACCTCGGGATGTCGCTGGCGATCCCGGCCATGACCATCCGCGGCCTGGACTGCGTCCCGGAGCGCCGCGGCATGGGCTCGTCGGTCCAGCTGTTCGTGCAGACCAGCTTCAATGCGGTCCTCGCGGCCCTGCTCGCGCCCATGATGTGGGGTTCGCCGATGTCGCTGGCCTGCGGCGCCGCGGGCTTGTGGCTGTGTGCCGGCGCGGGCGTGCTTGCCGCCCTGCGCTTTTCAAAGAAAAACCCGCCCGGCGCCTGATGGCGGCGGGCGGGTTCGGAAGTATGGGCGCTTACAGGAAGATGCCGAGATTCGGCGTTCCCAGCACCGCCTGGTCGATGATGATCTCGCGCCGCGCCAGCAGGTAGCCTTCGTCGGTCTTGCGGATCACGTCGTGGCGTTCGCACGGGATCAGGTCGAACTTGTCGTTGTCGAAACGGTTGCGGGTCAGCAACAGGTAGCTGTGGACCTTGAACTCGTTCTCCTTGTCGGTGCGGTAGACGCGGATGTTCGACACCATGTGCTTGGTGCGCGAGGGCGGATCCTCACCCCAGGCGCTGCGCGTGTCCATCACCCGCATCACGCGCAGCATGATCGAGCGGTAGTCGTCGAACATGTGCTGCACGGTGCGCACGACCGACTTGTCCTGGTCGCGCGTGGCGCGGGTATGGCGCAGCGGCACCGTGTACTCGATGTCCTTGGCGACCATTGCGATCCAGTCGCGGAGGCGCAGGGTGTCGAAGTATTCGGCTTCGTCGTACATGAATTCGACGATGTCGTTGTACACCTGGCTGCCGATGGCGACCCGGTTGGCGCGCACCGAAGGCGGCAGCGGCGTCGGTTCGAGCGGATTCTTTTCCATGTGAGTCTCCTGATGGTGTTGTGTGGTTTCGGGCTGAGTGCTCATTCCGCGGTCATCAGCTCGTGCCAGTACTTCCACCATGCCCACTGGGTGTCGTCTTTCGTGAAGCCGTCACCCACATGGCCGGGGCCAGGCCAGCCTTCCGGGGCGCCCTTGTCGAACTTGGCCTGGTACTTCAGGGTGAGGGTCTTGCTGACCGCGCCCTTGGCCACCTCGGTCTGGTGCGGCCAGGTATCCGAGTCTTCCATCTCCACCATACCCGAGGTGCCGAGCATCTGGACCGACTGACGCAGCATGCGCGCCTTGAGTTCCGGCGGCGTATCCTTCTCGGCGAAGATCCAGTTCATGAACTCGAGCTTGTCCGGTCCCTTAGGGATGTAGGCGTGCAGCGCACACGCGCCGACGATGGTGCCGTCCGGCTGCGGCAGGTAGATGAACTCGAACAGGCCGTTCGGGAAGAAGCCGCCGACCTGCGGCGGACGCCAGGACATCAGCTTGAGCTGGCCGTCGTCGAAACGTTCCAGCAGTTCGGAAACCATCTCGGGGGTAATGCCTGGCGGGGGCAGGGCCTTCAGGCGCTCGACCGGCGACAGCTCGGCCGGATCCTTGCCGGTCAGGCGCACGATCTTGCGGTCCAGGTCGATGCAGCGCATGGCGTGGCCGTGGTCGGTCCAGACTTCGCTGCCGTACATCTCGGGCGACAGGTCGGCGCCCTTGCCCTCAGCGTCCGGCTTCTTCGCATAAGGGCCGACCTCAGCGAGCCAGCGGTGCAGGGTGAGGGTGTGGAAGCCATCTGCGGCCGATTGCTCGCAGGCGGTTTTCCAGTTGGCGTTCAGGCGGAAGCGCTGCGGCGGGCCGAGGACCTCGAGGCCGCCCTTGGTGCGCAGGAACAGGGTATCGAAATAGTACTTGGCGTCGCCGAAGAATTCCTCGAGGCTCGGGCCTTCGATGTTCCAGGTAGCGAAGATCAGGCCGCCGTACAGCGCGACGCGCGCTTTTTTCAGGCCCAGCTGGTCCTTCGGCGTCATGTTGCCGTGCATGCATTCTTTCTCGACCGGCGCGCCAATGAAGTCGCCGTTCGGCTTGAACGCCCAGCCGTGGTAGATGCACATGTGGACGTTGGTATTGCCGGCGTCGTGCGTCTGCACCTTCATGGCCCTGTGCGGGCAGACGTTCAGGGAAACGTGGATCTCGTTGTCGCGGTCACGTGCGACGATGACGGCATCGGAACCCATGTCGCGGGTGATGAAGTCGCCCTTGTTCGGAATTTCGGTCTCGTGGCCCAGGAAGATCCAGGTCTTGGCGAAAATCCGCTCCATCTCCAGTTCGTACAACTCCGGATCGGACAGGG
This sequence comes from Massilia timonae, assembly GCF_001866515.1. Classification (NCBI taxonomy): domain Bacteria; kingdom Pseudomonadati; phylum Pseudomonadota; class Betaproteobacteria; order Burkholderiales; family Oxalobacteraceae; genus Massilia; species Massilia timonae. The sequence goes on along the minus strand of NZ_JRYB01000001.1, from coordinate 4,650,426 downwards.
TCCGTACCTTGACCTCGCGTGTTTCGTGGTTGATCAGGTCCGAGATCCTTGTCCCGTCCCGCAGTCTCGTTTCGGCATTCTGGTGCATCATTGTCTCCTTTGTTTTGCCCGCTTCTTAATTGTACACAAATAAGAAGTATGTTCAACAAATGGATGCGATCCCAACAAATTTATTTAGCCGGAACCTGACGCACGCGGATCAGTGTTGGGCCGGCTCCACCGGTGCGTCCGGGGATTTGCTGCGGCGCAGTACGACGGGAATGCCGCCGGTGCGCTTCTTCACCAGCCATTGGGCGAGCGAGGCGTCCATGTAGTCGGCGTGGCCGGAGAACCAGCGGCTCAGTTCGCGCGCAAGGGCGCGGCAGGTCGCTTCGTTTCCTCCGGCCGCCATGAGTGCGCGTACTTCGTGTACCGAGGCAAGCACGGCGCTGTGTTCGTCGATGTGGCACTGGGCGGCGGGGAAGTCGGTCGCGAGCATCGACTTGCGTTCTTCCTCGAAGTGGCGTTCGGCGTGGTCCGCGAAAGTATCGAGGAGCCGGCCGAGTTCCCTGTCGGGCGCCGACAACATGGCGCCGACAATGTCGACGAACTCGCGGTGGGTAGCGTCCATGGCCTCGTGGCCAATCAGGAACCGGTCGGACCAGGTGAAGTTCTCTTCGCTATTCGCTGCCATTTAATCGACCTCCCAATTAAAAGATGTGACACTTTTGCTAAAAGTGTCTAGCAAAATGGTAGCATAGCTTTACAGCTTATCCGCAATTGCAATCAGAGAGGAGTGTCCAAAGATGGAAACACAAGTCGTCGACATACCGTTCCGGCTGATGGACGGCAGCGAAGCTACGCTGGCCGGCTATGCCGGGAAAGTCGTATTGGTGGTTAACGTGGCATCCCAGTGCGGGCTTACGCCGCAGTACGAAGGCCTGGAGAAGCTGTTCGCGGACCGGCGCGCAGACGGCCTCGTCGTGCTGGGTTTTCCCGCCAACGATTTTGGCGGCCAGGAGCCTGGCAACAACGAAACGATCGCCCAGTTTTGCGAGACCAAGTTCGGTGTCGACTTCCCGCTCGGGCAGAAGATTGCGGTTACCGGCCCAGCGCAACATCCGCTGTACGGCGCGCTGACACGCCTGCAGCCGCAAGCGATCGATCCGGCAAACGGCGCCATGCGTGCCAGGCTGGCGGGTTATGGCTACCAGCAGTCCGACCCTGCAGACGTACTTTGGAACTTCGAAAAGTTCCTGATCGGACGTGACGGCCGTGTGGCCGCACGCTTCAGCCCGGACGTCGCACCCGATCACCCGGTGCTTGTCGAGGCGGTCGAGCGCGAGCTGGAAATCAATGCCGATCGCAAGTCCAATCATGTACAAGGTGAGCAAGCATGACTGAGCTGTTTAATATAGGGCGGACAAAGCCCGATCCTTCGACTAACGGACTGCGCCGCGTTTACCTGGCGTCATTTGAAACACTGCGCATGACCGACGTCGAGTCGGTCGGCGGCAAGAACGCGTCGCTCGGCGAGATGATCTCGCAGCTGGCCGGCGCTGGCGTGCGTGTGCCGGGCGGTTTCGCCACCACGGCCGATGCCTTCCGTGACTTCCTCGACCATTCCGATGGCGGCCCCTCGCTGGGCCAGCGTATCGCCACCCGCCTCGAAGGCCTCGACATCGACGACGTGCGTTCGCTCGCCGCCGCCGGCGCCGAGATACGCCAGTGGATCGTCGACACCCCGTTCCAGCCGCGCCTGGAGCAGGAAATCCGCGCCTTCTACGAGCGCCTGGTGGCCGATTCCGACACCGAAGTTTCGTTTGCCGTGCGGTCCTCGGCCACCGCCGAAGACTTGCCGGACGCGTCCTTCGCGGGCCAGCAGGAGACCTTCCTGAACGTGGTCGGCATCGACAACGTGCTGGAAGCCATGAAGCACGTCTTCGCTTCCCTCTACAACGACCGTGCGATCTCCTACCGCGTCCACAAAGGCTTCACCCACGCCGAAGTGGCGCTGTCGGCCGGCGTGCAGCGCATGGTGCGTTCCGATACCGGCGCGGCCGGCGTGATGTTCACCATCGATACCGAATCCGGCTTCAAGGACGTGGTCTTCGTCACCTCCAGCTACGGCCTGGGCGAGACCGTGGTGCAGGGCGCCGTCAACCCGGACGAGTTCTACGTCCACAAGCCGATGCTGGCGCAGGGCAAGCTGCCGGTCATCCGCCGCAACATCGGCTCGAAACTCATCAAGATGGAGTTCACCAGCGAAGCCAAGGCCGGCCGTTCGGTGCGCACCGTCGACGTGCCGATCGAGATGCGCAACCGTTATTCGCTGACCGATGCCGAAGTGGTCGAGCTGGCCAGGTACGCCGTCATCATCGAGCAGCACTACGGCCGTCCGATGGACATCGAGTGGGGCAAGGATGGCCGCGACGGCAAGCTCTACATCTTGCAGGCGCGTCCGGAAACCGTGAAGTCGCAGCAAAAAGCCACCGACGCCCAGCAGCGCTTCAGCCTGAAGGGCTCGGGCACCGTGCTGACCTCCGGCCGCGCGATCGGCCAGAAGATCGGCGCCGGCCCGGTGCGCGTGATCCACGACCCGAGCGAGATGGAACGCGTGCAGCCGGGCGACGTCTTGGTTGCCGACATGACCGACCCCAACTGGGAGCCGGTGATGAAGCGCGCCTCGGCCATCGTCACCAACCGCGGCGGCCGTACCTGCCATGCGGCGATCATCGCGCGTGAACTGGGCGTGCCGGCCGTGGTCGGCTGCGGCGACGCCACCGAGGCCCTGAAGGACGGCACGTTTGTCACCGTCTCGTGCGCCGAAGGCGACGAAGGGAAGATCTACGACGGCCTGCTGGAAACCGAGGTCACCGAAGTCGCACGCGGCGAACTGCCGCCGATCCCGACCAAGATCATGCTCAACGTCGGCAACCCGCAGCTGGCTTTCGACTTCCAGTCGGTGCCGAACGGCGGCGTCGGCCTGGCTAGGCTCGAGTTCATCATCAACAACAACATCGGCGTGCACCCAAAGGCGATCCTCGAGTACCCGAACATCGATGCGGACCTCAAGAAGGCAGTCGAGTCGGTGGCCCGCGGCCATGCCTCGCCGCGCGCCTTCTACGTCGACAAGCTGGCCGAAGGCGTCGCCACCATCGCCGCGGCCTTCTGGCCGAAGCCGGTGATCGTGCGGCTGTCCGACTTCAAGTCGAACGAGTACAAGAAGCTGATCGGTGGTTCGCGCTACGAGCCGGACGAAGAGAACCCGATGCTGGGCTTCCGCGGCGCCGCGCGCTACCTGGCCGAGGACTTCGCTGAAAGCTTCGAGATGGAGTGCATGGCCATGAAGCGCGTGCGCGACGAGATGGGCCTGACCAACGTCGAGCTGATGATTCCGTTCGTGCGCACCCTGGGCCAGGCCGAGAAGGTCATCGAGCTGCTGGCCAAGTACGGCCTGAAGCGCGGCGAGAACGGCCTGCGCGTCATCATGATGTGCGAAGTGCCGTCCAACGCCATCCTGGCCGAGCAGTTCCTGCAGTACTTCGACGGCTTCTCGATCGGCTCGAACGACCTGACCCAGCTGACCCTGGGCCTGGACCGCGACTCCGGCATGGAGCTGCTGGCCAAGGACTTCGACGAGCGCGACCCGGCAGTGAAAGCCATGCTGTCGCTGGCGATCAAGGCATGCCGCGCACAGGGCAAGTACATCGGCATCTGCGGCCAGGGGCCGTCGGACCACCCGGACTTCGCCCGGTGGCTGGTAGACGAGGGCATTAAATCGATGTCGCTGAATCCGGACTCAGTAATCGCGACTTGGCAGAGCTTGGCGATGAAGTAAGAGCGCTCGCATATTCCGGAGAGGGCCGGCTTGGACGCCGAGCGTTCCTTGCAGGCTGAAGGCCCAGCGTGCTGGGTAGAATCGCCGCGTGACATGGACCACTTCGGACGCGGTAGCGCAGCAGCTAACCGCCGCGATCGGTGGCGCTTCGCGGACGATTCACCAACCCTAACACTTGGGAGGCAGGTAACGATGTCCAGTCTAGCTCAACTTATCGCAAACAATCGCTCCTGGGCGGAACGAATGCTGGAGGAGGACGGCCAGTTCTTCGCACGCCTGGCGAGGCAGCAGGCGCCGCGTTATCTATGGATTGGCTGCTCCGACAGTCGGGTATCGGCGAACGAAATCCTTGGCTTGCGTCCTGGCGAGGTCTTCGTTCATCGCAATATCGCCAACCTGATGGTACACACAGACCTGAACTGCCTGTCTGTGCTTCAGTATGCGATCGAAGTGTTGAAGGTCGAGCACGTCATGGTAGTCGGCCACTATGGGTGTGGCGGCATCCAGGCGGTTGCAGAGCGACGATCGGTAGGACTGGCCGATAACTGGTTGCGTCATGTGGAGGACATCGCTCTGCACCATGCTTCGTTGCTTGGTGCACTTTCGGGTGACGAGGAACGCGCGCGCCGCCTGTGTGAATTCAGCGTGGTCGAACAGGTGGCGAATGTCTGTCGCACGACCATTGTGCGCCGGGCCTGGGCCCGTGGGCAGAGATTTGAAGTACATGGACTTGTCTACGATGTATGCGATGGCTTACTCCATCAGATTGGTCAAGGTCTGAGCGGTCCAGGAAACTGGGAGGAGGGGCATCGCAATGCATTAGCAATGGTTACCAAGCGTTGCAAACCAGATGTTCCGTAGCCACCAGATGAGAGGTGAGTCTGTGGCAAATGCACGTTATGGCACCCTGACGGAAAGCATAAGATATTCGACATTATAGAAGTAATGTCATATTTTCAGGGTAGGGGACCCAAATTATTACGTATTATGTAGTAATATTGCGCAATCAGGAGAGCCTCATGCTAGAGCGAAACGATCTGGACACTGCCCTGCAGGAGGACGTGGAAAGCCTGCGGGCTGCGTATCCACGCACCCCTGACCTCTATAGGGAGGTGTGCATCGTCATGTTTTTCCGATACGGCATTACACCGACGGCGAATAAGCTGTATCAGCTAGTCCGTAAAGGGAGCATGTCGGCTCCAACTGAAGCGCTGCGCGGTTTCTGGGGCGACCTACGCCGGTCAGGCAAAGTAGAGCTGGGGCAACCCAGTCTGCCTAACGACCTGGCGCAGGCTGCCGGCGACCTAGTGTCGAAGCTCTGGAGCTCGGCTCAGGCCTCGGCGAATCAGTCTTTCGACGAATTTCGGCAGACTACGGCACACGAACGTGACTTGGCGCTTCGAGATAAACAGACTGTCCAGGATCAACTCGATAACGCCGATCGAGAACTGCAGGTGCTTTCTGCAAAACTGGAGGCTGCTTCGCGAGAAAACGCGATCTTGCGTGAAGAAGCGGCTGTTAGTGCTTCGGCAGCTGCCGAGATGAATGCAAAGCTAGCTGATGCTCGCCAAGCTGTTTCGGAAGCCGGGCGGCAGCTTCAGGCAATCCGTGCCGAACACGCTGCGGAAATTGAGCGAGTTACGGCACGGATTGCGCAAGCCGAGGAGCGCTACGCAGCGTTGGAACATCGCGCCCTGGTCGAAATTGATCGTGAACGCACGGCCGTGAATAAAATGGAGAAGGCCCTTGAGTCAGAGCGGAGCCTGTCTGCGGCATCGTTGCAGCGACTCCAGTCCGAGCTGACGCAATCGCAGATCGAAGGGGCGAAGCGGGACAGAGACTTTTCCGCGCTCAAAGATAACCTGAAAGCAGCTACCAATGAGAGGAATATTGCTAGAGACAAGGTCGAGCAATTGCAATCCATTACATCGGATTTGACCTCGCAAATCGCGGTCGAGCGAGCTCGCGCGGAGGTGCTTCGTGAGCAGCTAAATCGTCGCCCGTCTACGTCCAAACGTGTCTCCAAACCAAGTCGACAGGGGGAAATCAGCGCCGCGCGCAGGTCTAAAGCAAAGCCAGCTACATGAATGCGTCGGATACAGGGAACGAAGACAAGAAGTTTTAAGCGCTTGGTCTATTTCTTCTCAGAGGAGGGCCCGCGGCACTGAGCCGCTGAAAACGTCCGTTTTCAGTTGTCGAAACGGTCATTCCATCGCAAGTCCGAGTTGCCATATGGTTAAGATCAGCAATTCATGTATCCGCTCTGCTTAACCCCAATGAAAGGAAGGTGTATGACTGTTCCGCAAGACAACAACCATCGCGGTGCTCCCCCGTAACTTTCTGCATTGCTGGGAAAGGAGTCGACGACCCTCCCAGTCGATTTCGAAAACATCCTTATCGCCCGATCTGATGGTCGGGAAAGGAAGTTAATCACGACGTATAAACAGGAGGTAAAAGCGTCTAGAGACTGCTTTCACCGTACTTTGCGTCGTTAGTCCAGACAACTGTACTAAAGTACTCCGTCACCTATTTACAATTAATCATATGCGTATAAGGCAGAATTAAAGTGATTACTCGTGCGCAGGGCGCACCAAGTCAATTTTAGAAAAAATCTCGAAACTAAAACTATCGCCACGAAGCGATAAAAGACTGGAGGCGACGAGCCAAGTTAAACTAAAAGTGAGTACTTGAGGCGGAATCAACCTTTTTCCCGCAAATATCCGCAAAATCGAAAGATCGTGCATAGAATTAGTTTGGAGCGCTTCGGCGCGAGTAATCAGGCCTGCACGTCGATCGGAAGGCTGCCCAGGGCAAACTTCGCATAATCTATATTATGTTAAATGCCCTCCGTGGCGGCCAAGATTACGTGCGCTGAAAAGCCGGGGCACCCACTCCTGCGTCAATACGTCCACGGCCTGGAATCCACCAACTGCTACACCGCCCAAACCGCCGCCGACGCATCGTCCGCCACCTTGACCGCACGTACCCCAGTCCCGCCGGCGACCGATTCATGCGTCCGCAGCTCGTCCAGCATCGCCGGCAATCCCCGTTCAAGACAGGCATCCACCAGCGCGCCATCCGTGTAGCGGCCATAAGGATCGACCAGCCGATAAAAGCCGTCCGTCATGATCAACAGGCTCGTTCCGGGCTCCAGGTCCAGGCTGCGCACGCGCGCCTGGAATGCACCGTTCGGACGCAGGCACAGGACGGTCGGCGCCGGCTGGGTATTCTGGAACTCGCGTCGCGCACGCAGCATCGGCAGCATGCGTTCGCGGCGCAGTTCGGGATCGGTGACGCCTTCGGTGCGAAGTTTCGCGATCTCGGCCTGTAGCACGGCATCCTGTGGATTCACAAACGGATCGAGATCGCTGCAGCTGCCGTCCGCCGTACGCAGCAGACTCGTGCAGTCGCCGAGGCTGTACAACGCGGCGCGCTGGACGCCGTCACGCTCGTCGATGCGCAGCCAGGTCATGGCCGCGATCGGCCATGCATGCAGCGGCATCGCACCTGGCCCGATCATTTCCTCGAACCTGGCGCGGACCACGTCGATCGCGGCATGCACGCATTCCTGCTGGCTGCGCCCGGGCGCCAGTTCCTGCTCCAGCGCCGCCGTGAAGGCGTGCACGAACCAGGTGACGTCGCCATGAACACGATCGAGGTAATCGCGCTCGGTCACCGAGGTGCCGCCATCGATCACGAGGATGTCGGTGGCGCCGGCATGCTCGAAGACGGCCACATGGTCGTCGTTACGGTGGGATGTTGCTCCTGCAGAGATATAGGTGATCTTCACGGACGTGGCCGGGTTATTATTTGTCGGAGGACTCTACCCGCGCGGGAAGCGGAAGACAAGCGCATCGACCCTCTCCCGCATTTCACTCGACAATATATATGCTAATGTCGAGTTAGATTAAGGCCTGCATGCTGTCGCATTTGCCACGAGTTAGTCGCTGAATTTGTCAAGCAGCACGGCGTGCCGCAATGTCGTAGATGGCTTGCCGCGCAATCCTGCATCGCCGCCCCGCCATCAGGGCCAGCCCCGCTAACAGCAGCATGGCTGCCGAAGGCTCGGCAACAACCGGCACGCGATTCAGCAACACGGACCCGTAACAGAATACGCCGGAACGGTCGCAGCGATGCGCCAGGATCTGCCCTTGGTTGTTGCTGTCGTCGGCGGACTTCAGCAGCAAGTCGGCCTCGGGGTCGATGAGCGTATTCAGGTCGAACAGCCCACCGTCCGCGTACAGGACCGCGCGGTCGTCAGCGACGCCGACGACCTCCCCCGCGTTGTTGATGTCGTAGCCCAAGGTGTTCCCCGCGTCTGGATCGAGGTCGGTGACCGTGGTCCCGTCGTAGAGGAAGGCATTTTTGAGCAAGTTCGCCTCGGCCGGAAATAAGCGTCGAAGGCTACCCTGATTGCGTCAACCGGTCCTCCACCAGGCTCGCGCCGACCAGCACAGCAGTTGATATCGCCCAGAGGCGACCTCGTCGAACGTCCTAAGCTGATCCGGTACGTCCCCTCTAGCACCTCTTCCCAGGCTGCATCTTGACCTGACGCATCAAACTGATCAGGAGGAACAATGCGACCAAGAATAATAACGAGCGCTGCCGCCACGCTCCGCACCGTCACGCGCACCGTCACCGACAACAAGGGCTCCATCTCGTCGGTAAGACGGCAGGTCGAGGTCGCCACTGCCGCGATAAACGCGGGCCGTCAGGCTGCGCGCTGACGAGCGGCTGACTGGCGAGCGCATCTCGGTTTCACCCTCCCACCATTCAGGAGAGTTCCATGAGCACTGACAATATCAAAGGCGGTGTTGCAGCTTGCCGCAAGGACGCGTCCCCCCTGCCTTCCTGGCCGCGACGCCTGGGAGTGCTGTTCGTCGTCGTCGCCGGCACTGTCGCTGCCGTGGCGACTGGGTCCGCGGCCGGCGGACCGGCGGCGCGCACCAGCTATCAGGTGATCCAGCTCTCCCCGGACCTCGGCGCGACCGGCTTCATCAACAACCGCGACCAGGTGGTCTTTACGGAGACCCGCGACGGCGTGTTCCGCCCTCGCCTGTACGATGCCGGACAGGTGCGCGAGCTGGGCACGCTGGGCGGGGCCAACGCCTATGCGGTGGGGCTCAACGACCACGGGCAGGTCGTGGGCGCGTCGGAGTTCACCCCAGGCAACGCCACCACCCACGCCTTCAGGTGGACCAGGGGCGCCGGCATGATCGACCTCGATCCGGCCGGCAGCGCCGATTCGGTGGCGATCGCGGTCAACAACAAGGGCCACGTGGTCGGGCGCGCGTGGTTCGGCGAGCCGGGCCAGACGGCGCGGCATGCATTCCACTGGACGCCGCAGACCGGGATCGTCGACCTGACGCCGGGCGCCAGCGTCTCGAGCGCCAACGACATCAACGACGCCGGCACGGCGGTGGGTTTCGTCGGCGTCCCGAGCGGCGACCCGGAAGGCCTGCCATTTCGCTGGACCCGCAGCGAAGGCGTGGTGCCGCTCACGAGTTTTTCCAGTCGCGGATCGGACGCGACCGACATCAATGCTGTCGGCCAGATCACCGGCACGTCGACCTTCCCCGGCCAGGATGGCGACCGCGCCTTCTTCTGGAGCCGGCAGGACGGCATCGTCAACCTGGGCAGCGGCAGCGGCCAGCAATCCGAGGCTGGCCGCCTGAACGACAAGGGACTGGTGATCGGCGTCGTCGAAGACCCGTTCGAGTCCACGCGGCCGCTGGCCTGGACCCGCGCCGGCGGCCTGGTCGAATTCGCCGGGGCCGGGGTCGACGGCGTCCCGCGCGACGTCAACAATGCCGGCCAGGTCGTCGGCGACCTCGAAAGCCGCGCCTTCGTCTGGACCCGCGCCGGCGGCGTGGTCGACCTGAATACCCGCGTCCCCGGCGCGCCGCCGGGACTGGTGCTGCGCAGCGCGCGCAGCATCTCGGACGGCGGCGCGATCGTCGCCCTGGCCAATACCGGCCTGGTGCTGCTGGCGCCGCGCGGCGACCACAACGCCGCGCCGGTGGCCGGACCGATCCAGGTGGCCGGCCCGGCGCGGGTCGGCGCCCTGCTCTCGTTCTCGGTCGACTTCAAGGACGCCGACCCGCGTGACGCCCACAGCGCCACCTGGACCTGGGGCGACGGCGCGAGCGAAGCCGGGAACGTGAGCGCGAAGCACGGCGCGGGCAGCGTCAGCGGGCAGCACGTGTACCGCAAGGCCGGCATCTATACGGTGCGCCTGGTGATCCGCGACAGCGGCGGCAAGACGGTGACGGCCGAGCGCAGGATCGTAGTCTGCGGCGCCGGCGCCCATATCGCCGGCGAAGGCGCCTTTATGTCCGCGCCGGACGCCGCCGCCGCTGCGCAAAAACACGCCGCACGCGCCACCTATGCCTTCCTCGGCGACCCCGCCCAGCCGCAACGCGCCAGCGTGCGCTTCAACACCGTCGGCCTGCGGTTCGAGAGCACGCACATCCTGGCCCAGTCGGTCGAGGGCGGCCAGGTCCGCATCCAGGGCAGCGGCGCCGTCAACGGCGAGAACGGCTACGACTTCACGATGAGCGCAGGCGGGTGGGCTGCCGGAGTGCGGGATCGGTTCCACATCCGGATCGTCCAGCGCAAGACCGGTGCGCGCGATGGCGTGGTGGTCTACGACAACGGGGCGGCGGGAGCCGGACCGGTCGAAGGCAGTGTCGTGGAAAGTGGAAGCACCTTATCGGTCTCGCCCCGTTAGCGGTCTCGCCCCGTTAGCGGTCCGCCCCGACAGCGCCCGCATCGCAGACGGTGCAAACTTTACTTGTCAGGAGGATCACATGCAAGCGAACACCAATGCCGCCCGGTTCATTCGCCACCAGCGCCGCAGCCGCACGCGCCGGCTGCGCTATCCGGTCGCGATCCTGTGCCTGTCGATCTCGACGGCGCTGAGCGCCGGTGCCCTTCCCCCTTCGGCAAAGGTCCTCTATCGGATCATCCCGCTGTCCGCGGAAGCCCATTCCTACGCCGACATCAATGCCAAGGGCCAGGTGGCGCTCACCGAGGTTGTCGCGATCGGCGTCACGCGCGCCAGGCTGTACGATGGCGTCAGGGTGCGCGACCTCGGTACGCTGGTCGGCAACAACGGTGCGATCTACACCAGCGCTCGCGCGCTGAACGATCGCGGACAGGTGACCGGCACCTCTTTCCTGGAACCGATGGGCGCCGGATACTATGCCTATCGCTGGAGCGAGTCGACGGGGATGGTCAACCTGAACCCGCCCGGGATGTACTACTCGGAGGGTCGGGCGATCAACAACCTGGGCATCGTCGCGGGCGATGCCCGGTTTTCCGCGGACGGCCCCGACCAGGGCTTTCGCTGGATTCCCGGTCTCGGCATGCGTGGCTTGGGCACGCTGAACAGCCGCGCCCGCGTGACCGCGATGAACGATGCCGGCGTCGTGGTCGGCTTCAGCAACATCCCGGCGCCACTCGAATACAACTACTTCGTCCCGACACGGTGGACGCTGGGGCCGGCGCCGCAGCCGCTACTGTTGAACCAGTTCCCGTGGTCGCGTGCGGCCGACATCAACGCGGCCGGGCACATTGTCGGCAACGGCGCGTTCGCACCCAGTCAATCCAGTTCTCGCTCCGCATTCTTCTGGACGTCCGCCATCGGCACGACCGATCTGAAGGTGCCCGGCGATGCCTGGGCCTTGAAAATGAACGACAAGGACATGGTGGTAGGAGAAAGCGAGGTCGGGCCGGGCAAGGTCATTGCCTTCGTGTGGACCCCCAAAGGCGGTCCGCGTCTGCTCGGCACCCCGGGCGTCGACGACTCGAGCGCCCGCGACGTCAACAAGCACGGCCAGGTCGTGGGCCGGTTCAACGCCCGCGCCTTCGTCTGGACCCGTGCCGGGGGCCTGGTCGACCTGAACACCCGTCTCAGGGACGCTCCGGACGGGTTTGAACTCGATGAGGCTCTTGCGGTTTCGGACAACGGTTCGATCGTCGCCAGCACCACTACCAGGGCGCTGGTGCTGCTGGTGCCGGGCGATTGCCGCAAGGCGCCGCCGGTGATCGGGTCCATCAAGACCCAGGGCGTGGCGCGGCCCGGCGCCCTGCTGACGTTCGCGGCCGTGTTCAGGGACGGGGATGTACGCGATGCCCACACAGCAAGCTGGTCGTGGGGCGACGGCAACACCAGCGCCGGCAGTGTCGCCTCGGCGCGCGGCAGCGGCGGCGTCAGCGGACAACATACGTACAGCACGCCGGGCGTGTACAAGGTCCGCCTGACGGTGAGTGACACCGGGGGCGAGCGCAGCGTGGCGCAGTCGACGGTCGTCGTGGGCGAGTCCGGCATCGTGCTCGCCGGCGATGGCCGCTTCTTGTCGCCACGCGGCGCGTCGCGGCTCGCGTCCCACGACGCCGGCATCGCCCGCTTCTCTTTCCACTCCGCGGGCGACGCCTCCCACGGTGGCGGCAAGGCCGCGATCCGCTTCAGCGCGCCGGGCATCGAATTCGACAGCGGCGGCTACGACGCCCTGGCCCACGATCCGGCAGGCGTGCGCTATGAAGGCAGCGGGGTGCTGAATGGACGGCATGGCTACCGCTTCGCCCTGAGCGTGGTGCGGGACGGGGCAACCGCCGACGCCAGCCGCATCCATGTGCGCATCACGCACCGCGACGCCGTGACCGGAGCCGAGGTGCTCGACTACGACAATGCGGCCGGCGACGCGGGCGCGGCGGCCGGCACGCCTGGCGCCCCGCTCATCGCCGGCAGCAGGGTGAGCCTGGGTGCGCACTGAGGATCAATGCGCCGGCGCCCCGCCGGCGCCCCTCGGCCGGCCGGCCGCCGCCAGCCATGCCTCGAACTCCGGCGCCGGGATCGGCCGCGCATGCAGGAAGCCCTGGGCCATGTCGCAGCCGTGGGCTTGCAGGAAGGCCTGCTCGGCTTCGGTCTCGACGCCTTCGGCCACCACCAGTAGGCGCAGGCTGCGCGCCATGGCCAGCGCGGCCACCACCACCCCGGCGCGCTCGGCGTCGGTGTCGACGTCGGTCACCAGCGACTTGTCGACCTTCAGTTCGTCGGGTTTGAGGCGGCTGATGTAGCCCAGCGACGAGTAGCCGGTGCCGAAATCGTCGATCGCCACCAGCACGCCCAGGTCTTTCAGCGCGGCCAGGGTGGCGCGGGTCTGCCCGGTGTCGGCCAGCTGGCTCTGCTCGGTGATCTCGATGCACAGGCGGCCTGGCGCCAGTCCGGTGGCGCGCAGCGCCGCCTCCACCACCGGCGCCAGGCGGCCGGACTTGAACTGGGCCGCGGTCACGTTTACGCCGATGCGCAGGCCGGCGCCGCCGTCGGCGTTCCAGCGCGCGGCCTGGCGGCAGGCCTCGCGGATGGTCCAGGCGCCGATCTCCTCGGCCATCGACGATTCTTCGAGCATCGGCAGGAACAGGTCGGGCATCAAGAGGCCCAGTTCGGGATGGTGCCAGCGCAGCAATGCCTCTGCGGCGGCCGGGCGGCCGTCGGCCAGGGCCACGATCGGCTGGTAGAACATCTCCAGTTCGCCGCGCTCGAGGGCGGTGCGCAGGCCGGCCCCCAGCCGCACCCGCATTTCCATGCGCGCCGTGAGTTCGGGCCGGTAGAACTGGACGTTGTTGCGGCCTTCTCCCTTGGCCTGGTACAGCGCGCTGTCGGCGAAGCGCAGCAGCGTGCGGAAATCGCGGGCGTCGTCGGGGAACAGGCTCACGCCCATGCTGACCGCCAGGCGTACCTCGTGGCCGTTGAAGTGCAGCGGGCGGCCGCATTCGAGCCGCAGCTTGTCGGTCAGGGCGACCACATCGCGCGCGTCGGACACCTCGGACAGCACCACCACGAACTCGTCTCCGCCCAGGCGCCCGACGATGTCGATCGCGCGCACGCTGTGGGCCAGGCGGCTCGCCAGCTCCTTGAGCACCACGTCGCCGGTCTCGTGGCCATAGGTGTCGTTGATGTGCTTGAAATAATCCAGGTCGATGAAGACCACCGCCAGGCGCGATCCGCGGCGGCGCGCCACGGCCAGCTCGCGCTCGACCTGCTCGCTCAGCATGGCGCGGTTGGCGACCCTGGTCAGGGCGTCGTGGTGGGCCAGGTGGGCCAGTTCTTCCTCGGCCCGCTTGCGCTCGGTGACGTCGTTCACCTGGATCAGGAAGTGCTGCGGTTCGTGGTCGGCCGGCAGCAAGGTGGCCGACACCAGCGCCCATACCGTGCGCCCGTCCCTGGGCCGGTAGCGTCGTTCGTACTGGACCGCGTCGCTGCGCCCGGCCAGCAGGTCTTGCTGGTACTCGCGTTCGATCGCATTGTCGCCGCTGTCGCCGAAGGCGTCCTGGACGGCGCCCACCAGCGCCTCGGCCGGCGCGCCCAGCAGGCGGCACATGGCGCGGTTGACGCGGGCGTAGCGGTTGTCGCGGTCCACCAGCGCCAGCCCGAGCGGCGCATTGTCGAAGGCGCTGCGAAAGCGCTGCTCGCTGTGCGCCAGGCGCAGCTCGGCCGCCACCCGTTCGCGCTCGTCGTGCAGCACGATCGCCGTGCCCATCGGGTGGGAGCGTTCGTCGCAGATCGGGCCCGCCGAATAATCGACCGGGATGCGCTGGCCGGCGCCGGTCACCAGCATCGCCGCGCCGCTGCGCGCCGTGCAATCGTGGTGCGCCAGTCCGACCGTCCCCCCGGCATCGTCCTCCAGGCGCACGACCTCGGCGGCGCTGCGTCCGCGCAAGATCTCGGCGCCGAGCAGGCTTTCGGCGGCCGGGTTGGCCAGGCCGACCCGGCCGTCGGCGTCAAGGGCGATCACGGCGTCGCCCACCCCGTGCAGTACCGAGCTGAGCCAGCGCTCCTTGTCGCGCAGCGCGCGCTCGACCTCGGCCTTGCGCAGCGCGACCTCGATCACCGCGCGCAGCTCGCGTCCCTGGAACGGCTTGGTCAGATAGCCGTAAGGCATGGCGCCGGCGGCGCGGTCGACGGTCTGGTCGTCGCTGTAGGCGGTCAGGAACAGGATCGGGATCTGCAGTTCGGCGCCGATGGCGGCGGCCGCCGCGATGCCGTCCATGTCGCCCTTGAGCACCACGTCCATCAGCACCAGGTCGGGCCGGTCGGCGCGCGCCCGCGCGATGGCGTCGCGGCCATTGTCGACGCAGCCGCAGACCCGGTAACCCATGTCGCGCAACTGGCCGGCGATGTCCATGGCGACCACGGCTTCGTCCTCGACCACCAGCAGGGCCGGCGCGTCCTGCGCGGCGCCGGGGAGGGATTGCAGCATACGGGTTCCTGGGTCGGTGGCGGCCTATTCGGGCGCCGCTGTGTAGGTGCGATCATGGGTGCGATGGGTGGCCGCGTGCCGGGACAAGGTATCCGCCGCGTGGTCGGGGCCGCGCCTGCCGTTGGCCGGGGCAGGAAAGACGAGCATGACGCAGGCGCCGTCGCGATTTTCGAATACCAGCTCCGCATGCAACTGCTCGCTCAAGGCGGCAACTAGTCTTAGACCCAGCGTCTGGGGAGAAGTTCGTTCGGCGTCCGGCGGCAGGCCGATGCCATCGTCGTGGACGGTCAGCCGCAGCATCTGCTCGCTGGCATCGGCGCCCTCCCCGGCGTCCGGCGCCAGCGTCACCCGGATCGTGCCGCGCCGCCCGGCCGGGAAAGCGTGCTTGAGGCTGTTCGAGACGAGTTCGTTGAGCAGCAGGCCCAGCGGCACAGCGAGGTCCAGCCCGACGTCGACCGGCGCCACCTCGAGCGCCAGGGCGATGCCGCGGCGGTCGGCCCCATTGGCGCTGGCCAGCTGGTCGCACAGCTCGCGCACGTAGTCGTCGAGGCGGATGGTGCCCAGCGTGCGCGACTGGTACAGGCGCTCGTGCACCAGCGACATGGCGCGTACCCGGTTGGCGGCCTCGGACAGGGCGCGCTGGGCACGACCATCCCTGAGCGTGCGCGCCTGCAGGTTGAACAGGCTGATGATCAGCTGCAGATTGTTCTTGACCCGGTGGTACAGCTCCTTGAGCAAGGTGCTCTTGTCGTCCAGCGCCTGGCGCAGCGCTTCTTCCTGTTCCCAGCCGGCGCTGACGTCGCGCACGGTCACGATCAGGAGCGCACGCTCGGGCAGCGGATTGGCCATTGCGTCGGCCGCGAAGGCCGGGCCGTCCCGGCGCAGGCCGCGCAGGTGGGTGGTGCCGGCCATGCTGCTCCGGGCCGGGGCGGCCCGCATGCGCTCGTACACCGAGGCCGGCGTCGGGCCGCTCTCCACCAGCAGCGCATCCAGCGCCAGCCCTTCCAGCGCGCCGGCGGCGTAGCCGAACATGCGCTCGGCCTGGACATTGGCGCGGGTCACCCGGCCGCCGGGACCGACCAGCAGGATGCCGTCCGGCGTTTCTTCGAAGATCCCGCGCAGGAAGGCTTCGCTGCGCTCGACCGCGCGCTTGGCTTCGCGCAGCACCCGTTCGGCGTGCTCGGCCTCGTCGCGCTGGATGGTGCGTTCGCGCAGCAGCGCCGCGGTCTGGACCAGGGCATGGCCGACGTCCAGCGCCTCGTCCAGGGGCAGCGGCGGCAGCACCACCTGCTCGCCGTGGCCGAGGGCGATGGCGGGACGCACCAGCCCGCGCAACGCCGCCTCGATGCGGGTGCCGATCAGCGCCACCAGCGCCGCCCCCAGCGCCAGCAAGCCACAACCGCCCACCACGATCCATTCCAGCGCGCGCCACAGGCTGGCGTTGAGCACGCTGCGCTGCAGGGCGATCGCCACCGTCCAGTCCGATAGCGAAGAGTGGCTGAACACGGTCACCAGGCCGGCGCCATCCTGCCCGGGTTCATCGACCGTGCCTTCCGGCCCCAGCGCGAAACCGGCCGCCAGGGCCGAGCTGGCGCGCCGGCCGACCTCGGCGCGACGGGCCCGGCTGCTCCACACGATGCGCGCCTTGCCGTCGTAGATCGTCACAGTAGCCCCCGGCGGCGCCCGCTGGCGCTCGAGGATGGCGCCCAGGCGCTCGCCGAAGTATTGCATCGACAGCACGTAGCGCACCCGGCCGTCGCGCACCACCGGCACGTCGACGCTGCTCAGCAGGCGGTTGACGGTCGGCCCCACGTACAGGTCGGATACCTGCGGCCGGGCCGTCGCGAACACATGCCGCACCTGCTCCGCGTTGCCATGCCGCGGCAGCGCCGCGCCGAACGGCAGGCCGGTATTGATCACCTGGTCCAGGCTGGTATCGGCGGCCACCAGCACATTGCCGGGCCGCGCGTGCAGCACCTCGATGGCCTGTGCGTGGAAGGCGCGCAGGTCGTGGGCGTCCAGGCTGGGCGAGGTCGCCAGCGCCTGGAGGGCGGCCTGGGCGCTGCTCAGCTCGCGGTCGATTGCCTGCATCAGCGCCCGCGCCACGTCCTGGGAGGCGCGTTCGATGCCGGCCCGCTCCCGGCCATAGGAATGCAGGAAAAGCGCGACCACCGCGATCGTGGTCGGGACGATGAAGGCCGCCAGCAGCAAGGCCAGCCATTGACGGATGGTCGGCGCGCGGCGACGGAAGGAGTATGGGGCGATGGGCTTGCCCTCCTGGTGGCTCCACCCTACGCCGCCGCGCCTCCCGATACAAGCAGGGTCAGCGGTTCTGGTAGCCGCCGAAGCGGGTCACCGGACTCCAGGCCGGAGACACCGCGGGCAGCGCCGGCGACAGGGTTTCGAACTGGCCGGCGCCGTACACGACCTGGCCGTTGACCACCGTCAGCAGGCTTTCCAGGTCCTTGATCTTCTCGACGTCCATGGTGAAATAATCCTGCGGCAACACGGCGAAGTCGGCGTACTGGCCCACGACCAGCCGGCCCTTGACGTCTTCTTCGCCGCTCATCCAGGCGCTGCCGCGGGTCATGAGTTGCAAGGCTTCGTGGCGCGACAGCACGTCTTTCGCCTGCCAGGTTGACAGTCCCCCGGCGGTCTTGCCGGTGACCGCCCAGTAGATCGACGGCCAGGGGCCGTAGCTGCTCACCCGCGTGCCGTCGGTGCCGAGGCCCACGGGCAGGCCGAGCTCGAGCATCTTGCGGATCGGCGGCAGTTGCCGGGTCTGGGCGCCATAACGCGCCCGGTAGGCCTCGCCCTGGAAGTACATGCGGTTCTGCACCGCCACCCCGCCGCCCAGCGCCTTGATGCGTTTCAGCTGCTCGTCGGTCACCGTCTCGGCGTGGTCGACGATCCAGCGCAGGCCGGCCAGGGGCGTGCTGCGGTTGACCTTTTCGATCACCGCCAGGTCGCGCTCGATGCTTTCGCCATAGGTGGCGTGGATGCGAAACGGCCAGCGGTTCTTGACCAGCAGGGTGACCACGCGCTCCAGCTCGTCTTCCATATGGTGCGGCAGGTCGGGCCGCGGCTCCAGGAAGTTCTCGAAGTCGGCGGCGCTCGAGACCAGGTTCTCGCCCGCGCCCTCGGTCGTGAAGCCGTTGGCATAGAACAGGTGGTCGTTGCGGTTCGGCTTCGTCATCCTGATCCAGCGCTCGTAGTCTTCCAGCTCCTTGCCGGCCTTCTGCGCGAACAGGTAGTACGCGGTGCGCACCGTCAGCTTGCCCTCTTTCGCCAGTTCGAGCGTCACGCCATAGTCGTCCGGATAGGCCTGGCCGCCTCCGCCGGCATCGACGGCGCTGGTCATCCCCAGGCGGTTCAGGTCGCGGTAGAAGTGCAGGGTCGAGTTGCGCTGGTCGGCGCGGTCGAGCTTGTTGGTCTTGGCCAGGGTCGAGTACAGGATCATGGCGTTCGGCTTCGCCAGCAGCAGCCCGGTCGGCTTGCCGGCGGCGTCGATTTCCAGCTCGCCGTCGAGGTACCTGGTCTGTCTGGTATAGCCGAGCGTCTCGATGCCTTTCCGGTTCAGGAAGGCCTTGCCATATAAATAGAGGATGAAGACCGGCTTGTCGGGCACCGCGGCATTGATCTCGGCCAGGGTGGGCAGGCGCTTTTCGGCGAACTGGTGCTCGCTCCAGCCGCCCACGACCTTGACCCACTGGCCCTCGGGCGTGCGCGCCGCCTGTTCCTTGAGCATCTCCATCGCCCGCTTCAGGCTGCGCACGCCATCCCAGCGCACTTCCATATTGTAGTTCAGGCCTGCGCGGATCACGTGGGTGTGGGAATCGTTCAGGCCCGGAATCACGGTGCGCCCGCCCACGTCGACGACCCGTGTGTCTTTCTGCCTGAGGCGCAGCACGCGCTCGTTGCTGCCGGCGGCGGCGATCTTGCCATCCTTGACCGCCAGTGCCTGGACAAATTCGCCCTCGGCGGCCATGGTGGCGATTTTGCCGTTGGTGACGATCAGGTCGGCCTGGGCCTCGGCAGTCGCGGCGGTCAGTAGTCCGGCGGCGAACAGTGCGAGCGCGAGTGGATTCATTGCTTGACTCCTTGTTGGTTGAGCAGCGTCCAGTATCGGTCGCCGTCGCCAATGTTGAAAAGCGGATAATTTTGACGATGGCATTCGATACCATCGATCGTTCCACCCGGCCAGGGTGCGCACGGCAGGCGCCCGGCGGCGTGCATGCAATCCCTGGCTGCGTCACAATGGCTCCACACGAACTGATCACTCAAAGGATGAGCATGAACATCACGGTCCAGAATACCGTCCCCGATACCGCGCGCATTACCCTGGTCGGCGAGCTGCAGGATGGCAGTTTCAAGGCAAAGGTGATGACCGAGACCGCCGTGCCCTACACGCCCTACTGGGACAACCTGCTCGAGCAACGCATCGTCTATATCCAGCCCGACGATGAACAGCTGGGTTCGATCGTGACGGCGCTCAACGAACGCCGTCTGTCACTCGACGAGTTGCAGAATTACGGCAGCTCGGACGGCGGGACCTCGTCGATCCCGGTCTGACCCTACAGGATGCCCTTGCCGTCCGCGCCGAGGATCTCGTCGTGGCGTTCCTTGTCGGTCTTGTGCAGATAGCCGGCGGTGGTGGCGATATTGGCGTGGCCGGCGGTGTCTTGCAGGGTCTTGAGCTGCACCCCGCTGTTGGCGTGGTTGGTCAGCATGCTGTGGCGTAGCCAGTGCGGCGACGCCTGGCGCAGCATGGCGGCGCTGTCGCCGTCGCCCCGGGCCGCCGCCTCGCTGGCGGCCAGCTGGAAGATCGCCTTCAGCGCCTCGGAGGCCGCTTCGTCGGTGACGCGCACGTGGTCGCGCGTGCGGCTCGACAGCACCAGCGGCATGTGGTCGCCGCGGCTGGTCTGTTCCAGCAGGCCGAAGGCGCGCCGGTAGTCGCGGTAGGCTGCGAGGGTGGCCGGCGGCACCGGCAGCCGGCGCGGCTTGTTGCCCTTGCCCAGGACGTCCAGCCACCAGCGGCCGTCGCCCTCGCTGTAGATCGAACCCATGCGCGCGCCGACGATTTCATTGAGGCGCGCCCCGGTCTGGGCGAAGGCGATCAGCAGGAAGCGGTCGCGGGCGCGCTGGCGCGCCGCGGCGTCGGAATCGGCGTCGCGCGCCTCGGCCGCGGCCAGCGCATAGGCCAGCGCGGCCGGGGTCAGGTAGCGCGTGATGCGGCCGGCATGCGGCGCCCGCACATTGCGCACCAGGCGCGCCGGATTGCGGCGCAGGTAGCCGGTGTGCTCGGCGAACGCCAGCAAGCCCTTGATGGCGATCATCGACTGGCGCCGGCTGGTGTCGGACAGCGGGCCCGAGAACGGGCGGTAGCGCGGGTCGTTGCGCGGCCACTTGGTCGTGCATACCCACTCGGGCGGCGGGTTGCGGATGAACTCCTTGTAGGCGTTCAGGTCGGCCACGTTCAGCTGCTGGAAGGTCTTCTGCGCTTCTTCGCGGCACCAGGTCAGGAAGCGGTACAGTTCTTTCTGCAGGTTGGCGATCGACTTGGCACTCAGTTCGCCATGCGAGATGTATTCGCGCGCCAGTTCGGCGTCGTTGCGGGCCGAGGTGACCGGTTCGTCGTGCACGCCGGAGAAGATGCCCGTGTCCGGACGACTCGCCGCTGCCCGGTCCGGATGTTCCGTGGGCAGCGGGTCGAGGTCGATCGGCAGGAAGACGGGCATGGTGGTGCGATAAAGAACTGTATGAATATACAGTATAGCACCACGTCTCCGGCTCAGGAAGGGATATCGGACAGATCCGTATCAAGCGGCCGCAGCCATGCGCCGGCAGGCGTCGGCGCACGCGCGGCAGGCGGCCGCGCATGCCTGGCAGTGGTCCATCGGGTGCTGTGCGCATTCCCCGGCGCAGCGCTCACAGGCCTCGGCGCACACCCCGCACAGCGCCGCGGCGATCTCACCGCCGCGCGCCATGACCGCCGCCGCCAGGCGGCACAGCTGGGCGCAATCGATGTCGAGGGCGATGCAGCGCGCCATCATCTTGACGTCTTCCTCGCTCAAACAGGCGGCGGCGCAGCGGTCGCAGGCGTCGGCACAGGCATTGCAGGCCGCGATGCAGGCGGCGTAGTCAGGTTTTTCCATGGCAGTCTCCAGAAATGGTCGATGGAGCTACCCTAGCATTCGACCCGCGGCGCTCGCGCACGATACCTGCGAGCATGCTCATGCGCCACCCTCCTACAGCGCCTGCCCACCGCCGCCGATACCCGCACCGCTCCCGGAGCGTCACAATTGCGCATCACACACCAACTCGACAGGAGGCGCAGATGACCCAGTCCACATCGACACCCCAGGGCAAACCCGACGACGGCAGCGTGACCGTCGGCGTCGGCGGCCTGACCAGCGGCCAGCAAGGCGCCACGCCCAGCCACGAGAGCCAGACCGAGACCGGCGGCAACGGCGGACCGGGCCTCACCCGCAACCAATCGGGACCCTACGTCAACGCGCCCGACGGCACGGCAGACACGGCGCCGGACGCAGCCGCCACCAACGTCGAGACGCGCGACGCGGCGCCGCGCACCGAGTCGGTGGATGCGGCCATGACCCATGCCAATCCGGGCGCCCAGGATACCCGCGCCAGCCAGGCGGGACCAAGGGAAACCGGGCTGGGGGCGCGCGAGACGGGCGGCAACCAGGACGAAAGGGACTTGCCGCCGACCCAGCCCTGATCAGGCGCCGGCTTCGCGTCTGGCCAGCCTGGTCCACCAGACCCAGGACACGATCGCATTGACCCAGAAGCACAGGTAGAGAAAGGCCGTGAGGTGCAGCCCGCGGCTGTAGTACAGCGGCACGGCGATCGTATTGACCAGCAGCCAGACCGGCCAATTCTCGATCCGGCGCTGCATCATGAGCAGTTGGGCGATGACGCTGAACACCAGCACCGCCGAATCGATGAAGGGCGCGTAGGCGTTCGTGTAAAAGTGCAGCAAGGCGCCGTAGGCGGCGGTGGCGGCGATCCCGGCCGGGATCATCCATGCCAGGCTGCGCCAGCCGGCGTGGGTGATCGGCAGCGGCGCGCCGTTATTGCCGCGCAACCAGCGCCACCAGCCCAACACCCCGGTGCCGACGAAGAACATCTGCAGCACGACGTCGGCATACAGCCGGTTCCGGGCGAACAGCAGGCCGAACAGCGCGCAGCCGACGATGCCGGTCCACCAGGTATGGACGTTGTTGCGGCCGGCCAGCAGGATGGCGGCGGCCGTGAAGGCGTTGGCCGCCAGTTCGAGCGGGCTGGTCATCGTATGCGCTCCAGAATTCGGGAGCGCTACTGTAAGGCACGTATGTGCCCTACTGCAAGAACTACAGCTTGATGGTGCCGTGCTCGCCGTCCACGTCCGGCTGGGTGCCGGTCACGGCCGCCTTGGCCATGGCGAACAGGCGCACCATCTTGCTGTCGTTCGAATCCCAGTATTCGGCCGCGTGCGGATCGACCCGCACCAGCACCGCGTGCTGGTCTTCCGGGCCGGCCGGGAACCAGGCCTGGACCATCGGATTCCAACGGGCCTGGACTTGCGCGCGGTCGACCACGCGCTCGGCGCGGCCGCTGACCGACACATAGGTGCTGTTTTCGTTGTCGGCGAAGCTGACGTTGACCTCGGGCTGGTGCGCAATGCTGTCCCACAGCTCGGTCGTGGAATTGACGAAGAACCAGAGGCCGCCCTCGGCGTCGACGTCCTGCTTGGTCATGGGCTGGCTGACCAGGTGGTCATACCCGTCGCGGAAGGTGAACATGGCGAAGCGCATCGAGCCGATCCGGTCGGCGAGCGCGGCTGCGTGGTGGCGGTCTGCGGTCATGGCGTGTCCTTGATGGATGAGTAAAACCCCATCCTAGACGGCCGGGCCGCGCCTTTCGGTGCGCAGCCGTACAGTGGCGGCCCTCGGCAAGCCTGACGGCGAGCCTGACGTGAGGATGACAAATCGCTTATAGTGATGCCTCTGTACAAATTTGACATTGCCATGAAATTTGACGTCGCGATCGTCGGCAGCGGCCTGGCCGGCCTGTCCGTTGCCCTGCACCTGGCCCAGACCCGCAAGGTCGCCATCATCTCCAAGCGGGCACTGCTCGATGGCGCGAGCAGCTGGGCCCAGGGCGGGATCGCCGCCGTGCTCGATTCGGGCGACAGTCACGACCAGCACATCGACGACACCCTGGTCGCCGGCGCCGGCCTGTGCGACGAAGGCGCCACGCGCTATATCGTCGAGCATGGCCGCGCCGCCATCGAATGGCTGATCGACCAGGGCGTGCCGTTCACGCGCGACGCCACGGCCGAACTGGGCTTCCACCTGACCCGCGAAGGCGGCCACAGCCAGCGCCGCATCATCCACGCCGCCGACGCCACCGGCCATGCGGTGCAGGTGACCCTCGAACAGAAGGTGCGCGCGCACCCGAACATCGCGCTGTTCGAGCACCATGTGGCGATCGACGTCATCACGTCCGACAAGCTGGGCCCCGACGGCATCCATGCCGGCGCGCCGTCGCTGGTCGGCCAGCCGCGCTGCCACGGCCTGTACGTGCAGGACATCGAGAGCGGCAAGGTGCTGACCTTCGAGGCCGAACACACGGTGCTGGCCACCGGCGGCGCCGGCAAGGTCTACCTGTACACCACCAATCCCGACACCGCCACCGGCGACGGCATCGCCATGGCCTGGCGCGCCGGCTGCCGGGTGTCGAACATGGAATTCATCCAGTTCCACCCGACCTGCCTCTACCACCCCTATGCCAAATCGTTCCTGATCACCGAGGCGATCCGCGGCGAAGGCGGCTTGCTCAAGCTGCCGCAAGAGGCCGGCCCGCTTGCGGGCGCCCGCTTCATGCCGGCCCATGACGAACGGGGGGAGCTGGCGCCGCGCGACGTGGTCGCCCGCGCCATCGACTTCGAGATGAAGAAGCGCGGCCTGGACCACATGGACCTGGACATCAGCCACCAGGACCCGGAGTTCCTCAAGGAGCACTTCCCGACGATTTACGCGCGCTGCCTGGAACTGGGCATCGACATCACGCGCGAGCCGATCCCCGTGGTGCCGGCCGTGCACTTCACCTGCGGCGGCGTGGTCACCGACCTGGCCGGGCGCACCGACATCCCCGGCCTGTATGCGGTGGGCGAGACTGCCTGCACCGGCCTGCACGGCGCCAACCGCCTGGCCAGCAATTCGCTGCTGGAATGCGTGGTGGTGGGCCGCGCCTGCGCCGAGCACATCGCGACCAGCACCCCGGTCGAGCATCCGGCCTTGCCGGCCTGGGACGAGAGCCGCGTCACCAACGCCGACGAAGAAGTGGTCATCGCCCACAACTGGGACGAGCTGCGCCGCTTCATGTGGAACTACGTCGGCATCGTGCGCACCACCAAGCGCCTCGAGCGCGCCGAGCACCGCATCAAGCTGCTCAAGGAAGAGATCGACGAGTACTACCGCAACTTCCGCATCACGCCCGACCTGCTGGAGCTGCGCAACCTGGTCGAGGTGGCGCACCTGATCGTCAAGAGCGCGCTGTCGCGCCACGAGAGCCGCGGCCTGCATTATTCGCGCGACTTCCCGGACACGCTGCCGAAGGCGCTGCCGAGCGTCCTGACGCCGCGGCGCGGCTGAGATGTCGACGCCCGGCTATCGGCTGACCCCGGCCACCGCCCTGCTCCTGACCGTCCCGCCCGTGCTGTGGGCCGGCAACGCCATCGTCGGACGCCTGGTGCGCGACGCGGTGCCGCCGATGACGCTCAACCTGATCCGCTGGTCGATCGCGCTCGCCGTCCTGCTGCCGCTGGGCCGGGCCGTCCTGCGCGCCGATTACGGCGTGCTGGCCAACTGGAAGCGCTACAGCATGCTCGGCCTGCTGGGCGTCGGCCTGTACAACTCGCTGCAATACCTGGCGCTGCAAAGTTCGTCGCCGATCAACGTGACCCTGGTCGCCTCCGGCGTGCCGGTGTGGATGCTGCTGGTCGGGCGGCTGTTCTTCAACGTGCCGGTCAAGCGCAAGCAGGTCGTGGGGGCGGCGCTGTCGATCGCCGGCGTGCTGGTCGTGATGTGTCGCGGCTCGCTGGCCGAGCTGGCGGCGCTGCGGCTGGTGGCGGGCGACCTGTACATGATCCTGGCCACCATCGCCTGGTCGTTCTACAGCTGGCTGCTGATGCAGCAAAAGGACGTGCCGGCGCTGCGCGCGGACTGGGCCGCCTTCCTGCTGGCCCAGGTCGGGTTCGGCGTGCTGTGGTCGGGCGCGCTGGCCGGCGGCGAATGGGCGGTCAAGGACGTGCACATCGCCTGGAGCTGGCCGCTCGCCGCCGCCCTGCTGTACGTGGCGATCGGGCCGGCCATCATCGCCATGCGCTGCTGGGGCGCGGGCGTGCAGCGCGCCGGGCCGAGCCTGGGCGCGTTCTTCATCAACCTGACGCCGCTGTTCACGGCGCTGCTGTCGTCCGCGTTTCTCGGCGAGGCGCCGCACCTGTATCATGTGCTGGCATTCGGGATGATCGTTGGCGGGATCGCCGTATCCGCCAGGTGAGCGCGGCGCGCTGATCCGGGGAATCGTGTGTGGCGTCCGGATGGCCGATGTTACGATCCCATGCATGGGAGGAAAGCATTGGAGGAAGGAGCGGCATGGCAGAAGGTCTCAGCATTCACGAGGGCGTCGGGGCATTGGCCGCGTTCCTGGCCAGGCACCCGCGCACGCTGGTCCTGACCGGCGCCGGCCTGTCGACCGCTTCCGGCATCCCCGATTACCGCGACCGTGACGGCGTACGCCGCGGCCGCCTGCCGATCCAGGGGCCCGAGTTCCGGCGCGACGTGGCGGTCCAGCGCCGCTACTGGGCGCGCAGCATGGTCGGCTGGCCGCTGCTGGCGCGCGCCCGGCCCAACGACGGGCACCGGGCGCTGGCCGCCCTCGAGGCGGCCGGCAAGCTCGGTTTCATCCTGACCCAGAACGTCGACGGCCTGCACCAGCAGGCCGGCAGCCACGCGCTGCTCGAATTGCACGGCAATATCCATTATGTGAGCTGCCTGGCCTGCGATGCACGCTTTCCGCGCGCCTTCGTCCAGACCCAACTGGAGTTCGCCAACCCGGCCCTGCTGCAGGCGATGGCCACGCCGCTGCCGGATGGCGACGCGGCGCTCGATCCGGACGCCGTCACCGGCGTCGCCATTCCGGCGTGCGTGCACTGCGGCGGGGTCTTGATGCCCGACGTCGTTTTTTTCGGCGACAACGTGCCGCCGGCGCGCACCGCCTGCGCGCTGGCGCAGATGGAGGCGGCCGATGCGCTGCTGGTGGTCGGCTCGTCGCTGATGGTGTATTCGGGCTTTCGCTTCTGCCGGTTGGCGCAGGCGGCGGGCAAGCCGATCGCCGCCATCAACCTCGGCCGCACCCGCGCCGACGACATGCTGGCGCTGAAACTCGAAGCCTCGGCCGAACACATCCTGCCGCAGGTGGCGCAACTGCTGGACGCGAACCGGCCTGCGCCGCCATCCGACCTCATCGACCATAGGGGGACCATGTGACATCGAATCTTCGCGGCGCAAGCTCCGGCCGCCGCTTGTCGACCGGGGCCGCGCTTGCCGGCATCGGCCTTCTGGCTTCGTGGCTGTTCGTGCGCGCCAGGACCCGGCGCGCCGAACAGGCGCATCCTCCCGCCGGCCGCTTCATCACGGTCGACGGTGTGCGCCTGCATTACCTGGAGCGCGGAACCGGGCCGGCGCTGGTGCTCTTGCACGGCAATGGCGTCGACGCGACCGATTGGGAGCGTAGCGGCGTGCTGGACGCCGCGGCCGAGCATTACCGGGTGATCGCCTTCGACCGCCCCGGCTTCGGCTACAGCGAGCGGCCGCGCAGCACGGTCTGGACACCCGACCGGCAGGCGCGCCTGCTGCACCACGCCTTGCAGGAACTGCAGGTCGCCAGCGCGATCGTCGCCGGCCACTCCTGGGGCACGCTGGTGGCGCTCGCGATGGGCCTGCAGGTGCCGGACTTCGTGCGCGGACTGGTGCTGGTCTCGGGCTACTACTATCCGAGCCTGCGCATGGACGTGATGGTCGGCGCGCCGCCGGCCCTGCCGCTGGTGGGCGACGCGCTGCGCTATACGGTGGCGCCGCTGGCCGGCCGGCTGATCTGGCCAGCCGCGGCCGGACGCGCGTTCGCGCCATTACCCGTATCGGAGCGCTTCCGCGAGATGTCGCCGTGGATGGTGTTGCGGCCGGCCCAATTGCGGGCGAACGCCGCCGATTCGAGCCTGATGGTGCCGGCCGCGATGTCGCTGGCGCGGCGTTATGGCCGGCTGAAGGTGCCGGTACAGATCCTGTCGGGCACCCAGGATGGCGTCTGCGATTGCGCCCGCAATGCCGAGCGACTGCACGCGGCGCTGCGCCACAGCGAGCTGTCGGTCACGCCCGGGGTGGGCCATATGCTGCACTACGCCGAGCCGGGCAAGGTGCTGGGAGCGATCGATGCGATCGCATCCCAGGTCGGCGTGCCGGCGCATTTGCCGACCGCGCGCGAGAACACGGCCGCGGCGGCCGGCGAGAGCGGGGTGTAGACGGCGGGCGTAGAATCAGCTATTGCCCAGCTTGATCGCCAGGCCGGCGATCAGGCTGCCCGCCATGGCCAGCGACAGCACGGCGTGCACCGTGGTCGAGCCGATCGAGGACGCCTCGGCCGAATCGTCGCGCTTGAGCGCCATGGCGCGGCCCAGCACGACCGGGCGCAGGAAGCCGCGGATGCCGACCAGCAGCATGCCGATGCCGAAGAACAGCTCGCCCTTCATGCCGTACATGATGCCGTCGAGGAGCTGGGGCACGCCCAGCAAGAGGCCGAAGCCGAGCCAGAACAGGCGAAAGCCGAGCGAACGTTTCAACTTGGTAGTCGTCATGGATGTCGTGATGAGGGATTACAGGATGCGCAGCGAGTAGTCGGTCGCGCGCACGTCCTTGGTCAGGCTGCCGATCGAGATGCGGTCGACGCCCGTTTCGGCGATCGCGCGCACGGTCTCCATATTGATGCCGCCCGAGGCTTCCAGCAGCGCGCGGCCGGCATTCACCTCGACCGCTTCGCGCATGCGCGCCAGGTCGAAGTTGTCGAGCAGGACCGATTTCACGCCGCCGGCCAGCGCTTCCTCGAGCTGGGCGATGGTCTCGACCTCGATCTGCACCGGCGCGCCGGAATCCAGCCTGGCCGCCGCCTGCAGCGCGGCCGTCACGCCGCCGGCCGCCGCGATATGGTTTTCCTTGATCAGGATGCCGTCATACAGCGCCATGCGCTGGTTCTTGCCGCCGCCGACGCGCACCGCGTATTTCTGCGCCAGGCGCAGGCCCGGCAAGGTCTTGCGGGTGTCGAGGATCGCGGCATTCGTGCCCGCAATGACGTCGACGTAGCGGCGGGTGGCGGTCGCCACGCCAGAGAGCAGCTGCATGAAGTTCAGCGCGCCGCGCTCGGCGGTGAGCAGCGAGCGCGGATTGGCGCGGATCGTGCACACCGTCGAGTCAAGCGCCATGAGGTCGCCCTCGGCGTAGTGCCAGTCGATCTCGGTATCCTGGTCGACCGCCAGCATCAGGCCCTCGAACCATGGCGCGCCGCACAGCACGGCCGCTTCGCGCACGATGACGCGCGCCGTCACCCGGGTGTCGCTTGGTACCAGCTTGCCGGTCAGGTCGCCAGTGCCGACGTCTTCCAGCAGCGCAGCCAGGATGTTCTGCTCGAAGGCGGCTTGCAGCTTGTCGTCGAACTGGGCGTGTGGGTTCTTCAGTGTGGTCATGCGGGTCCTACCCCCGAGAACATCGGGGCATTGTTTTCCAGTTTGCCGGTGGGCAGCGCCTTGGCGCGCTTGGCCGCGGCGAAGTCGAGCATGCGGTCGATCGCGCGTTTCGCCTGCAGGCCGACGCTTGGCTCGACGTGGATCTGGTTGGCGCCCGATTCCAGCACTTCCGCCAGATTGCGCAAGCCGTTCATCGCCATCCACGGGCAGTGCGCGCAACTCTTGCAGGTCGCGCTGTTGCCGGCGGTCGGCGCCTCGATGAAGGTCTTGCCCGGGGCGGCGATGCGCATCTTGTGCAGGATGCCGTTGTCGGTGGCGACGATGAAGTGGGTCGCGTCCATGGTCTGGGCCGCGTTGATCAGCTGGGTGGTCGAGCCGACCGCGTCGGCCTGGGCCACCACGTTGGCCGGCGACTCGGGATGCACCAGCACCTTGGCGTTCGGGTATTCGGCCTTGAGCAGGTCGAGCTCGATGCCCTTGAATTCGTCGTGCACCAGGCAGGAGCCCTGCCACAGCAGCATGTCGGCGCCGGTCTTGGCCTGGATGTAGGAACCCAGGTGGCGGTCGGGTGCCCACAGGATCTTCTTGCCCTGGGCGTGCAGCTCGGCCACGATGTCCAGGCCGATCGACGAGGTCACCATCCAGTCGGCGCGCGCCTTCACGGCGGCGCTGGTGTTGGCGTACACCACCACGGTGCGGTCCGGATGCTGGTCGCAGAAGGCCGCGAACTCGTCGGCCGGGCAGCCCAGGTCGAGCGAACAGGTCGCGTCGAGGTCGGGCATCAGGATGGTCTTCTCGGGGCTGAGGATCTTGGCGGTCTCGCCCATGAAGCGCACGCCGGCCACCACCAGGGTCTGGGCCGGATGGTCGCGGCCGAAGCGCGCCATTTCCAGCGAATCCGAGACGCAGCCGCCGGTTTCCTCGGCCAGGTCTTGCAGGTCGGCGTCCACGTAGTAGTGGGCCACCAGCACGGCGCCCTTTTCTTTCAGGAGGCGGCGGATGCGGTCCTTCAGTTCGGCGCGCTCGGCCATTTCCGGCGCGTTCGGGACTTTCGCCCAGGCCTCGGCGGTGCAGGCCATGCCGGCCTGGGGCCGGTCGTATTCATAGGTCTTGATTGGTGCTGTCACGGCATTCATGCTCGCGCGTCTCCTCGCGTTGGCGGGGCCGGGGCCCCGCCCTCCTTCGAATCGATGTCTACCTGTCGATCAGTCGATGCCCTGGCTGCGCAGGTATTCCTCGTAGTTGCCCTGGAAGTCGACTACGTCGTGCTCGCGGATCTCGATCACGCGGGTGGCCAGCGAGGACACGAACTCGCGGTCGTGCGAGACGAAGATCAGGGTGCCGGCGTACTTGTCGAGCGCGATGTTCAGCGATTCGATCGATTCCATGTCCATGTGGTTGGTCGGCTCGTCCAGCAGCAGCACGTTGTGACGGCCCAGCATCAGCTTGCCGTACATCATGCGGCCCTTCTCGCCACCCGACAGCACCTTGACCGACTTCTTGACTTCGTCGCCGCCGAACAGCAGGCGGCCCAGGATCGAGCGCACGGCCTGGTCGTCGTCGCCCTCTTGCGTCCACTTGCCCATCCAGTCGGTGAGCGTTTCGCCGCTGGCGAATTCCTCGGTCGGATCCTGCGGCATATAGCCCGGATTGGCGTTCTCGGCCCACTTCACGCGGCCGGTGTCCGGCTGCAGGCCGCACAGGTCGCCGCCGATCGAACGCAGCAGCGTGGTCTTGCCCGCGCCGTTGGCGCCGATGATCGCGATGCGCTCGCCCGCCTCGACCATGATCGAGAAGTTTTTAAATAACTGACGCTCGTAGGCCTTCGAGATGTTCTCGGCTTCCACCGCCAGGCGGTGCAGCTTCTTCTCGCCCTCGAAACGCACGAACGGGTAGGCGCGCGAAGAAGGCTTGAATTCCTCGATCTTGATCTTGTCGATCTGCTTGGCGCGCGAGGTCGCCTGGCGCGCCTTCGATTTGTTGGCCGAGAAGCGGCGCACGAAGTCTTGCAGTTCGGCCACTTTTTCCTTGGCCTTGGCGTTGTTCGCCAGCTGCTGGTTGCGTGCCTGGGTCGAGGCCAGCATGTAGTCGTCGTAGTTGCCCGGATAGACCTTCAGGGTGCCGTAGTCCATGTCGGCCACGTGGGTGCAGACCTGGTTCAGGAAGTGACGATCGTGGGAAATGATGATCATGGTGGAATTACGCTCGTTGAGCATGTTTTCCAGCCAGCGGATCGTGTTGATGTCCAGGTTGTTGGTCGGTTCGTCGAGCAGCAGGATATCCGGATTCGAGAACAGGGCCTGGGCCAGCAGCACGCGCAGCTTCCAGCCCGGCGCCACGGCGCTCATCGGGCCCTGGTGCAGCTCGGTGGCGATTTCCAGGCCCAGCAGCAGTTCGCCGGCGCGCGCCTCAGCCGAGTAGCCGTCGTATTCGGCCACTTTGCCTTCGAGCTCGGCGGCCTTCATGTAGTCGTCGTCGGTGGCTTCCGGGTTGGCGTAGATCGCATCGCGTTCGGCGATCGCGTTCCACAGCTCGGTGTGGCCCATCATGACGACGTCCAG
Organism: Massilia timonae; assembly: GCF_001866515.1. NCBI lineage: Bacteria > Pseudomonadati > Pseudomonadota > Betaproteobacteria > Burkholderiales > Oxalobacteraceae > Massilia > Massilia timonae. The sequence goes on along the minus strand of NZ_JRYB01000001.1, from coordinate 4,618,983 downwards.
CACGCGCACGTCTTCGTAGGCGAACTGGTCCTGGCGGAGCTTACCGAGGCGCTCGCCCGGATCGAGGCTGACGTTGCCCGCGGACGGCTCGAGGTCGCCGCCCAGGATCTTCATGAAGGTCGACTTGCCGCAGCCGTTGGCGCCGATCAGGCCATAGCGGTTGCCCTCGCCAAATTTGACGGAAATGTTCTCGAACAGCGGCTTGGCGCCGAATTGCATCGTGATATTGGCTGTGGATAGCACTGTATTACCCCAAAAAGCATATTTGATTAACCGGCTATTCTACCATTCTGCGCCTTGCCAGGCGAATAAGGGTGGATTCCGGACAGTGGCGCGCGGATCAGATGCGGCGCAGGGTCGGATAGTCGGACAAGGTCAGGCGGAAGCCGTCGGCATCGGACACCAGGTGACCCTGGGCGCCGAACGGAATGGTGACGCGGCGCTCGATGTGGCCGAAGGAGAGGCCCGTCAATACCGGCAGCGGCAGGGTCTGGCGCAAATAGGCCAGCATGGCGTCGAAGTCGTAGCCATTGTCCATCGGCCCCAGGCGATAGCCCGAAAAGTCGCCCAGCATCACCGCCTGCTGGCGTTCGAGCACGCCGGCCTGCATCAGTTGCAGCAGCAAGCGCTCGATGCGGTACGGATGTTCGGCGATGTCTTCGAGCCACAGGATGCCGCCGTCGATGCGCGGAAAATACGGCGTGCCGACCATGGCGCCGATCATGGCCAGGTTGCCGCCCCAGACGGCGCCGCGCACGTCGAGCGGCGGATTGCCGGCAATGCGCTCGGTGATCGTGTGCGTCGGGCCGGCCAGACAGGCCCAGAAATCGTCGAGCGTGAACGCGACCGGTTCGAGCGCACCGAAGTCGCCCGCGATCATCGGCCCGGCATAGCTCAGGCCGCCCGCCTTCGCCATCAGGCCCATGTGCAGGGCCGTCAGGTCGGAAAAGCCGACCACGATCTTGCCGCTGGCGGCGATCGCCTCGAAATCGATGCGCGGCAGCAGGCGGCTGATGCCATAGCCGCCGCGCAGGGCAATAATGAGATGCACGCTTGGATCGGCCACGGCGGCGTGCAATTGTTCCAGGCGTGCGTCATCGGTGCCGCCGAAGCGCTGGTGGGTGCAGCTGTGGTCGTAGTAATTACGCACCAGGAAGCCCTGCCCTTCGAGGCGCGCGATGGCGCGTTCGAGCGCCGATGGCTCGGGAATGCAGCCGGCTGGCGCCACGATGGCGATGCCGGGACGGGAAGTGATCACTGTTTGACGAAGAGCCGGGGTGTTGAATCTGGCAACATCTTACCCCGCGCATGGGAGTCGATCAAGGCAAGGATGCGCTCGACCAGCTGGGGCGGCAGGTCGTGGCCCATCCCTTCGATGATCTCGAGCCGCGCGCCATCGATGTGGCGTGCCACGTCGCGGCCGCAGGCCACGGGCAGCAGCGGATCGGCGGCGCCGTGGATGACGAGGGTCGGCGCCGAGATCGCCGGCAGCAGCGCGCTGCGGTCGCCGGCGGCAAGCAGCGCCAGCATCTGGCGCGCACTGCCGCTTGGGCAATAGCAGCGTCGCATGGAGCGCGTGACGCGCTTGCGCAGCTGCCGGTCCGGGGTCGGATAGGACGGGCTGCCGAGCAGCCGCAGCAGCCCGACGGCGTGCTCGATGACGCTGTCGAGATCGGTGGGATCGGCGGGATGGCTGGCCAGCGCCTTGCGCACCGCCGCGCCCGGCCCAGGCAGGCCGCGCCGGCCGCTGGTGGACATGATCGAGGTCAGGCTCAGCACCCGCTGCGGGTGGCGCGCCGCCAGTTGCTGGGCGATCATGCCGCCCAGCGCCGACACGCCGACCAGGTGGGCCCGGGCCACGCCCAGCGCCGACAGCACGCCGAGGGCGTCGGCCGCCATGTCCTCGATGCCATAGGGCGAGCGCAGCGGCCAGCCCAGGGCGGCCTTGATGCGCGCCAGCGTGAGGTTCGGGGTGCCGGCCTGTTCGAACCTGGTCGACAGGCCACAGTCGCGGTGGTCGAAGCGGATCACGTAAAAGCCGAGCTCGACAAGCCCTTCGACGAAGTCGTCGGGCCAGTTGGTCAGCTGCATGCCGAGGCCGTGGATCAGGAGCAGCGGCGCGGCTTTGGGGTCGCCCGCGGTGTCGAAGGCGATGCGCAGGCCATTGGCGTGGAGGGTGGGCATGACGGCAGGTCAGGAGCGCGTAATGTGGCGCCAGCCTGGCGCCGATGCTGTTCGTGGTTCACATCCCTAGGGTCGGACGGCCGTGCCGTCATGGCGACTTGAAAACAGCATAACAGCTAATTGGCGCGGATGGCGCTCCGCCTGATGGAATGCGGCTGGGAGCGCCCTTCCCGGTCAGCCCTGGATGGCGGCGGGCTTGCGCGCCGCGTTGCGGCGTTCCACGAAAAAGGCCTTGAGCAAGGCGCTCGCCTCCTCCGCCATGACGCCGCCGACCACGGCGGTGTGGTGGTTCAGCCTGTCTTCGGCGAACAGATCGACGACCGAGCCGCAGGCGCCGGTCTTCGGGTCCAGCGCCGCGTACACCACCTTGGCCAGGCGCGCATGCATCATCGCCCCCGAGCACATGATGCAGGGTTCCAGCGTCACGTACAGCTCGCAGCCCGGGAGCCGGTAATTGCCCAGTTTTTCGGCGGCGGCGCGCAAGGCGACGATCTCGGCATGGGCGGTCGGGTCGTGGCCGCTGATCGGCTGGTTGAAGCCGGTCGCGATGACCTCGCCATCCTTGACCACGACCGCGCCGACCGGCACCTCGCCCCGGTCCCAGGCCAATTGCGCCTGGGCCAGGGCCAGCCCCATATAGCGCCCGGCCGCCGCATCCGGCGAAGCGTTCCCGGTGGCCTGGAGGGTCGAATCCGGCATCATTCCGTGATCTCGGCCCAGCAGTTCGGGGTTTCGTGCAGCACCAGCTTGTGCAGGCGCAGGCCCGTACCGTAGCGGTCGATGAACACGGCCTTCAGGATGTCGAACGCCACCTGGGCCAGGTTCTCGACGGTCGGGATGCGGTCGATCACGATCGTCTTGTGGTCTGGCAGGCTTGCCAGGAACTCGCGCACCTTGTCATCCTTTTCGTACACAATGAAGGCGTGATCCCACACGTCGACCAGGTGCTGCTTAGCCAGGGCCTTGACGTCGGAAAAATCCATGATCATGCCATTGTCGGAATTGCCGTCGGAATCGATCACCTGGCCCGTCAGAGTAATCTCAAGGGTATAGCGGTGCCCGTGCAGGTTGCGGCACTGGCTCTTGTGGTCGGGAATCCGGTGTCCGGCATCGAATTCGAGCTTGCGGGTAATGGTCAACATGCTGCGTGTGGATCTTTAAGGAATCTGAAGAAGTTTATGGGTCTGGAGGCTGAGCTTCCATTTCGGGTTGGCGCGGCAGGTCTCGATCGCCAGCTGGAGGTTGCGGGCGGCCAGCGGGCCGTCCATCGCCTGCACATAGAAATGCTCGAAATCGAGCCCTTCATAGGCGGCCAGGTCTTGCCCGACCTGCGGGATGACGACCTTGATCTCGCTGCCTTTATGCACCGCCAGGGTCGAGCCCATCTTGGGGCTGACGCAGATCCAGTCCACGCCTTCCGGCACCGGCAGGGTGCCGTTGGTCTCGATGGCGATGGTGAAGCCGCGCGCATGCATGGCGTCGATCAGGGGACGGTCGAGTTGCAGCAGCGGTTCGCCGCCGGTGAACACCACGTATTTGCTGGCCGGATAAGTGGCTGGCCACAGGCTGTCGATCTCGGCCGCCAGCAGGTCCGCTTCCTTGAACTTGCCGCCGCGTTCGCCATCGGTGCCGACGAAATCGGTATCGCAGAACTGGCACACGGAGTTCAAGCGGTCGGCTTCGCGCCCGGTCCAGAGGTTGCAGCCGGAAAACCGGCAAAACACGGCCGGCCGCCCCGCATGGGCGCCCTCGCCCTGCAAGGTGTAGAAGATCTCTTTGATGCTGTAAGTCACGGTAAGCCTCTCGTCAACCTTCCATTATAGCGCGCCGGGCGCCGTGACGCTGCGGTTGCTGCCGTTCCACAAAACGTGTCGCATAACAGCTGCTTGAGAAGAAACAATATTCCTACAGCAGGACGGCGGTATGGTCCTACGGAATGTTCCGAATCCGGTAAGAGGGCGACTCATGAAAAAGTCTTCGGTTCTCCTAGTGTCGATGTGCTTGCTTGCTCACCGCGCCGAGGCCGGCGACGCGCATGCGCTGGTGCCGCTGCCCTGGCGCAGCGCGGCGCCGGAAGTGCTGGCCTGCATCATGGTCACGCTGGCCGCCCTGGTCCTGGCCTATATCGGCCTGCGCCGCAGCGTCACCAGCGATGAACGGGCGCGCGCGCTGCAGCACCAGCTCGAGGCCGAGCGCGAGGCGCGCTGCCAGGCCGACCAGGCGCTGGCCGACAACCACGACGTGCTGTGCCGCCTGGTGCGCCAGCACGAAGGCGTGCGCGAAGGCGAGCGGACCCGGATCGGCAGCGAGTTGCAGGCCGAGCTGGGCCGCCGCTTGTCGAGCCTGCGCGACGACATGGCGAGCCTGCGCGACTGCGCCCAGGCGACGCCTGCTCCGCTCCTGCTGGCCCGCGTCGACCGCGCGCTGGCCGGCATCGACGGCGCCATCCAGGCGGTGCGCGCCGTCGCCGGCGGCCTGCGCGGCGCCCATCCGGAAGACCGCCTGCGCCAGGCGCTGGAGCGCTGCCTGGCCGAGCATGCGCACCGCCACGGCCTGCGCTACCGCTTCGAGGCCGGCGTCGATCCGAGTTCGCGCGCCGGCCAGGACCGCGCGGCGCGCCTGGCCGTGTTCCGCGTGCTGCAGGACGTGCTGGCCGGCGCCGCGCGCAGGATCGGCCATGGCGGTGATGCGCAGGAGCGCGGGCACGAGGGTGAGCAGAAATGCGAGCTGCATGTGCGGCTGCTAGAAGGGGCCAGCACGCTCGGCCTCGAGATCGACGGCTGCGCCGGCTCGGTGGACGACGTCGCCGCCCTGCCCGCCGAGCTGGTCGAGCATATCCGCGCCATGGGCGGCGTGTTGCGGATGGTCGCCACCGGCGAGCGCCGCGCCCGCTGCTTGCTTTCGGTGCCGGTGCGCAGTGTGGTGCAAGATCCACTACGCAACTCCCTCCACGAGCCGGTCCACGCCCCGGCGCCGGGCGCCCCCGCCATCATGGCGAAGGTTGCCTGACGCGCCCAGCGTTGCAAAATGCCACCTCGCCATTGTCCTTGCTGAAAATCAATGGCGTGATCCTGCGCAGGTTGCAGAATCGGTCCCTAGCGGCAACTCACCGGTTGTCGCTCTCCGACACCGCAACCACAGAGGACGGCTCATGAGCGCACCCAGCACCGGCACAGGCCCGACAGCCCTGGTCCAGGACGTGGCATTCGTGGGGCAATTGATGGAAAGCCTGTCGGTGCCGGTCTTCGTGCTGGACACCGACGCCCGCGTCATGATCTGGAACCGCGCCTGCGAGGAGCTGACCGGCGTGCCGGCGCCGGAAGTGCTCGGCACCGGCGACCACTGGCGCAGTTTCTACGAGATCCAGCGCCCCACCCTGGCCGACCTGGTGCTCAAGGGCCGGCGCGACGAGGTCCGGCCGCCCCCTGGCGTGGAGGGCCATTGTCCCGGTCCGCTGTCGATCGAGAGCTGGTGCGACATGCCGCGCGCCGGCCGGCGCCGCTACCTGGCGGCCGACGCCAGCCCGATCTTCAATGCCAGGGGCCAGCTGTCGGCGGTGGTCGAGACCCTGCGCGACCTCACCGACGCCAAGATGGCGCAGATCGCGCTCGAGCAGCTGGCCACGCGCGACGGCTTGACGGGCCTGGCCAACCGGCGCTGCTTCGACGACACCCTGCATGCGGAATGGACGCGCGCACTACGCCAGATGCAGCCGCTGTCGCTGCTGATGGTCGACGTCGACAACTTCAAGGCGTATAACGATGCCCATGGCCACCTGGGCGGCGACGAGTGCCTGAAGCGGGTGGCGCGCGCCGTGGCCAGCGAGATGCGGGCCAACGACCTGGTGGCGCGCTACGGCGGCGAGGAGTTTGCCGTGATCCTGCCCAACCAGTCGCTGAAAGGCGCGGCCATCGTGGCCGAGCGCATCCGCTGCCGGGTCGAACAGCTGCAACTGCCGTGCCGCTTCGCCGCCGGCCACGTGACGGTGTCGATCGGCGCCGCCACCGCGATCGCCGGGCCCGACAACCATGCCAGCCAGCTGGTCGCGATCGCCGACGCCGCCCTGTACCGCGCCAAGCACCTGGGTCGCAACCGCATCAGCCTGCCGATGACGGAAGCCGCGTAAAGACGGGTATTCCTACGGCTGTTCATTCCTTGGTGGATAGACTATCCTTCGCGATTGTCTATTTCCCAAGGAGACATTGTGTTTCAATCGACCCTGTCGCGCACCACGCTCGCGACATTGATTTCCGGCGTGCTGGTGGCGGGCGCCGTCCATGCGGCGTCGGCCACCCCCACGGCCGCCAAGGCCGCCACCGGTGGTGACGTGCTGCCATTCAAGGCAACCGAAAAACTGCTTCCCAACGGGCTGAAGGTCATCGTGGTGCCGACCGGCTTCCCCAACCTGGTCTCGGTGCACATCCCGGTGCAGACCGGGTCGCGCAACGAAGTCGAACCGGGCAAGTCGGGCTTCGCCCACTTCTTCGAGCACATGATGTTCCGCGGGACGCCGACCTACCCGCCCGAAAAATACCAGGAAGTGATCACGAAGGCCGGCGCGCGCCAGAACGCGTATACCAGCGACGATCTCACCAATTACTACACCACCTTCGCCAAGCAGGACCTGGAAACGGTGCTGAAGGTCGAGGCCGACCGCTTCCAGCACCTGTCGTATCCGATCGCGGCCTTCAAGACCGAATCGCGCGCCGTGCTGGGCGAATACAACAAGAACAGCGCGAACCCGATGTCGAAGCTGTTCGAGGTGCAGCGCGACGCCGCCTACACCACCCACACCTACAAGCACACCACGATGGGCTTCCTCAAGGACATCGAGGACATGCCCAACCAGTATGATTACTCGAAGGTCTTCTTCGACCGCTGGTATCGTCCCGAAAAGACCACCATCATCATCGCCGGCGACGTCGAACCGTCGAAGGCGATCGCCATGGTCGAGAAGTACTGGGCCGGTTGGAAGCGCGGCGCCTTCACCTCGAACGTGCCGGTCGAACCCGCGCCGCGCGGCGCCCAGTACCGCCACGTGGCCTGGCAGACCCCGACCTTGCCGCTGGTGACGGTCGCCTGGCGCGCCCCGAGCTTCGTCGCCCGGCAGAAGGAGCAGGCGGCGCTGTCGATGGCGCTGTCGCTGTCGTTCGGGCGCACCTCGCCGCTGTACAAGCGCCTGGTGCAGGACGAGCAAAAGGTCGACCAGCTGTTCGACTTCACCCCGAACCGGGTCGATCCGACCCTGGCCACCGTCGGCGCGCGCGTGAAGAATCCAGCCGACGCATTGATGGTGCGCGACGCCATCCTGCAGACGGTGGCGAAACTGCGCGACGAACCGGTCAGCAGCCAGGAACTGGAAGCGGCCAAGTCGGCCCAGAAGTATGGCCTGATCCGCTCGCTCGACAACACCGAGGCGATCGCCTCGACGCTGGCGTCCTACGTGCATTTCGAGCGCTCCTACGGCACCCTGAACGGGTACTACCGCGCGATCGACAGCTTGACGCTGGCCGACCTGCAGGCCGCCGCCCGCAAATACCTGGTCGACGACAGCATGGTGGTCACCACCCTGTCGCATGAGGCGCTGCCGAAGGGCATCGAAGCGTTGCCGAAGCTGGCATCGTTCGCCCCTCGGGAGGTTGATGCGAAGTTCGACGTGCTGGTGCAGAAGTCGGCCTTGCCGCAGATCCGCTTCAAGCTGCTGTTCGCCGCCGGATCGAGCCACGACCCGAAGGGCAAGGAAGGCCTGGCCGCCCTCACCGCCGCGATGGTGGCGGCGAGCGGTTCGCGCGAGCGCAAGATCGACGAGGTGACCAAGTCGCTGTTCCCGATGGCCGGCAGCTTCACCGAGCAGACCGACAAGGAGATGACGACCTTCACCGGCACCATCCACAAGGACAACTGGGACCAATTCCTCGGCATCGCCATGCCCCTGCTGGTGGACCCGGGCTTTCGCGAGGAAGATTTCCGGCGCCTGAAGGACGCCCAGCGCAACGCGCTGGTGCTGGACCTGAAGGACAACAACGAGGAGGAATTCGGCAAAGAGCGGCTGCAAGCGAATGTGTTCGCCGGCACCGGCTACGGTCATCCGGTGCTCGGCACCGTCGCCGGCATCGACGCCATCACGCTGGATGACGTGAAGGCCTTCTACGCCAAGGCGTATACCCAGGGCGCGGTGAAGGTCGGCATCTCGGGCGACGTGTCGGATGCGATGACGGCCTCGCTCAAGGCGCAGCTGGCGCGCCTGCCGCAAGGCGCTGGTCTCCCCGCGACGGGCGTGCCGAAAGGCCGCATGCCGAATGGCCTGGAAGTGGAAATCGTCGAGAAGAACACGCGCGCCACCGCGATCTCGTTCGGCCTGCCGCTCGAGGTCACGCGCAAGCACCCGGACTTCGCCTCCCTGTGGCTGGCCAAGACCTGGTTCGGCGAACACCGCTCCTCGAGCGCCCACCTGTACCAGCGCATCCGCGAAGAGCGCGGCATGAACTATGGCGACTACGCGTATATCGAAGCCTTCCCGCGCGGGATGTTCCAGTTCTTCCCGAACCCCAACCTGGGCCGCAAGGCGCAGCTGTTCGAGGTCTGGATCCGCCCGGTGGCGCCGCAGAACGGCCACTTCGCGCTGCGCGTGGCGCTGCACGAGCTGGGCAAGATGGTCGACGGCGGCATCAGCCAGGCCGACTTCGAGACCACCCGCGACTATCTGCTGAAGAACGTGTTCGTGATGACCGCGACCCAGGACCAGCAGCTGGGCTATGCCCTCGATTCGCAGTGGTACGGCACGCCGGACTTCACCGCCATGATGCGCGACGCCCTGTCGAAGCTGAGCGCGGCCGACGTCAATGCGGCGATCAGGAAGCACCTGTCGGCCAAGAATTTGTCGGTGGTGATCATCACCAAGGATGCGGCCGGCCTGAAACAGGCGCTGGTGAGCGACGCCTTCTCGCCGATCAAGTACGACGCCAACAAGCCGCAGGCCTTGCTGGACGAGGACCAGCAGATCGGCTCGATGAAGCTGAACATCAAGCCGGAGGCGGTGACCATCACGCCGGCGGCGCAGGTGTTCGCCAGGTGAACCGGTAGAGCAACACGTGTAGTGCCATAAAAAGCGGCGCCCGAGGGCGCCGCTTTCATTTCCCGAGGTGCGGGCTTATCGCATCATGCGATCCCAGCCGTGACGCACGGCCGATTTCATCTTTTCCCAGGTCGACTGGTCGGCCGGATAGCGGGTATCCCAGTCGCTGCGCAGGTCGGTCTCGACGTCGTTCCACGGACGGCCGCGGTACTTGTCGTTGAGCGCCATTTCCGAACCGTAGCTGTAGGCCGGACGGTATTCGTCATACGCCTCGCCGGTGGCGCCATACACCGAATTCCAGTGGTTGCGGTAGTAGGCGTCGTTATCGCCGTCGGTCATGCGGTCCCAGCCGCGACGCACGGCGGACTTCATCTTGTCCCAGGTTGATTGCTCACCCGGATAGCGGCGATCCCAGTCGCTGCGCAGGTCGGTCTCGACCGCGTCCCAGCTGCGGCCGCGGTACTGGTCGTTGCGCGCCATTTCCGAACCGTAGCTGTAGGCCGGGCGGTACTCGTCATACGAGCCGCCGGCGGCGCCGTAGGTCGAGTTCCAGTGGTTGCGGTAATAGACGTCGTCGTCATTGTCGTCCGTCATGCGGTCCCAGCCGTGGCGGACGGCGTTCTTGACGCGATCCCAGGTCGACGGCTCGCTGGTGTCGCTGCCGGTGGTGCTGAAGTCGCGGGTGCCGTCGATGCGGTTGTCCCAACCGGTGCGCAGGGTGCCCTCGACGTCGTCCCATGGCTGGTTGCGATACATCTCGCTGCGGCGCATCTCGCTGCCGTAGGCGTAGGCCGGTTTCAGCTCTTCGAACTTCGTGCCGCTGCTCGCATAGGTGCTGTCGTAGTGGCTGCGGTACTGGTCGTCGTCATCGTCGCGGGTCATGCGTTCCCAGCCGTGGCGCACCGCGGCCTTCATCTTTTCCCAGGTCGATGGCTCGCCGCCGGTGGCGTGGCGGCTGTCCCAGTCGCTGCGCAGGTCGGTTTCGATGTCGTCCCAGGCGCGGTTGGTGTAGCGGCCGCTGCGCGCGGCTTCGCTGCCGTAGCTGTAGGCCGGCAGGTAGTCGTCGTAGGACGCGCCGGTGGCGCCGTAGGTGGTGTTGAAATGGTTGCGATAGTAGGTATCGTCGTCGTACGAACCCATGGCGCTCGACGCCGAACCCGCGCTGCCGCCCAGGCCCAGGGCGGCGTCCGACTGGCCGCGCGAGAAAATGCGCACGCCGCTGCGCTGCTTGTCCAGGCTGGCGCTGCCGCCCGCCAGCGAGCCGGTCTGGGTGTCACGCTGCAGCGAGTCGCTGCGGATCGAGCCTTCCAGGGCCGAGCCCTGGATCGACGAGGTGCTGCCCGACGCTGCGGTGTTGCCCAGGTTCGAACCCTGGGCGGCGATGCGGTCGTTGTCCAGCTGCGCGCTGCCGGCCGCCAGGCCGCCCTGCTGGCTGCCTTCGAGCGGCGCATTCTGCAGCGGGTCGTCGCGCAGCGTCGAGCTTTGCAGCGAAGTGCCGCCGGTGGCGGTCAGGCCGCTGCTGCCCAGCGATTCCTGGTGGGTGCCGCCCACGGTCTGGCCCTGGTTCAGGGAACCTTGCTGGAACAGCGCGCGGTCGCCCGGATTGTCGAGTTTGGGCGTCGATGCCGCCTGCGCATTGCCGAGCGTACCCGACTGGGCCGACATCGACGACGATTGCTGCATGCCGGAGCTGCTGCCCATGCGCATGGCGCCGGCGCTGATGCCGCCCGCTGCGATGTCCGGCGTGCCGGTGGCATTCTCGTCGATGTCGGTCGGGCCGTAGCGCTCGACGATGTCGGCCGCGCGCTCGACTTCCGGCAGCGAGGCGGCGACCACGGTCAGCACGTGGTGGCCACGGGTGACGGCGCCTTCGTAGCGGCTCACATGTTCCGCATTATCCGAACCAAACAGGTCGCTGAAGAAATTCTTGATGCTGGCGGTGATGCCGGTGTCACCGTCCGCGCTGCGTTCGGTGTCGAGGTCGGAACGGCCGGACACGCTGTCGGTCTGACCGGTCGGGTCGGCGTTGGACAGGCGGACGTCGGTACGGGTAAAGCCCGACGACAGCAGTTCGTTCATGGCGTTCTGCGCATCGGTGCGGTTGTCGAACACCGCGACAAGGGTATGTTGCATGGTCGTTCCTCCGAAAAATGGTGGTACTGGCGCCGGCGACGAGACTGCCGCTCGTTTGCGCTTTGTTGTCAAGATTACTCCAATACTGATGGGGCTCGCACACCATTGACCGTTGGAAAGATCATGTCAGAACAAGGCGAAATGCGGCGTCGGACCACCTACGGATGAGCACGTAGGCGCAGGACGACAGGGGGCGGAATGCCGGGCGGGCGCCCGGCATGGATAGCGCACCGGAGCCGGTGCGCCGTGCTCAGGCGAACGGGTTGTCGATGGTCTTGACCTCGGGCGGCGGCAGCGCGTCCGGCAGATCACGCGCCTCGAGCGCGGCCACGATCTCGCCCAGCAGCGCGTGCAGGCGGCGCGCCTTGTCCAGCCCGGGCACGTCGGCGGTCAGGTCGACGTCGCCCGAGATCGTGATGCGGTCGACACGGTTTTCCAGCATCAGGTCGCCGATGCCGGCGACGTCGGCTTCGTTGGCGAACGGGGTGAACGAGGTTGGTTTCTTCTTGCTCATGGCGTTCCTTTACGATCGGTTCTTGCGCTGCTTGATCTTGGGCAGGCGCAGCATGCGTTCTTTCTGCTTTGCCGACAGGGACGGCAGCAGTTCGATGCCGACGATGCGTTCCAGCTCGGCGACCGGCACCACATTGATCGGCGCATCGGCGCGGTTTTCGGTGAACCAGGCCGCGGCCAGCTTCTGGCGCGGACTGTACACCACCTTGTACAGATGGCTCGGCACGATGACGTTGCCGACCTTCTTCAGGCTGGCGCCGAGGAAGGCCGGGCCGGTGATCACGTACAGCTCCCCTTCCTTCTTCGCCATGGTGCGCACCGCGCCCTCGATCGGCGCCCAGATGTGACGGTTGTGGTCGCGGTCTTGCGGGACCATATTGGCCAGCGAAAAGCTCTCGCGCTGGGTGCGGCGGTCGGGCATATTGGCGTTCGGCGCCAGGTGGCCGCGATCGAAACCGCTGCGCGCATAGTCCGACAGCTCGGCGCGCTGGCCGCGCGGCAGGCGCCCCTCGGCGTGGAACTTGTCGTCGCGGTCCAGGCCCTGGGCCCGCTTGAGGTTATCGGCGCGCACGTATTCGGCCGACCACAGCGGCGTGCGGGTCACGCCCGAATGCATGACGCCGAACACGCCGTAGCACAGCTCGCGCGTGGACTTCGCCAGTTTCTGGTTGTGGATCTCGGGCGCGCGGCCGTCGAGGTAGTGGACAGGACAACTGTCGGCCTGCGCCGCGCCGGTGGACAGCAAGGCGCCGGCGACGGCGAGGCGGGCAAGAAGTCTGCCCAGGGTGGAGCGAAGCATGATTGAACGGCAATGGTGAAGAAAGCGGGCATTTTAGCTGAGCAGGTGTTCCTGAGCATTAACTTTGCATCGATCGGCGCACGCGGCGATACCCATGACACTGCGCACCGGGTGCGCACGATTGCATGAGCAATTCCTCACGGAATGTTTTAAAATTATCGCTTTCTCAATAAGATTTTCCATTTGGGAAACAAGTTCGCCACGAATGACCCACCCGCCAATCCCGGAAGACCTACGCCGTTTCGTCCTGACGAGCGTTCCTTCCGTGCCCTTCCTGGAAGCCTTGCTGCTGCTGCGCGCCGACCCCACCCAGCAGTGGGAAAGCGCCATGCTGGCCAGCCGGCTCTATATCCGTGAGCGCGTGGCGGGCCAGCTGCTGTCCGATCTATGCAAGGCGGGCATCGCGCAGCCCTGCGATCCGCCGGCCGCCCACTGTTATCGCTACGAGCCCGTCAGCGAGGCCCTGTGCGAACGGATCGATCGCCTGGCCGACCTGTATGCCCGGCACCTGGTGGAGGTCACCCACTTGATCCACTCCAGCCTCGAGCGCCAGGCCCAGCAGTTCGCCGACGCTTTCCGCCTGCGCAAGGACGAATGAGAGGAAGGCGTGGCCAGTGGTCCGTATGCAATAAACTAGATGTCGTAGTCAGACACAGAATCAGACGCAAAGAGCGGGCGCCGAGCGCCGACAAGAATGATGAGCATACCCTTCGGGACGATGTGATATGGGCGAAGTGATCTATACCCTCTGCATGCTGACCGCGCTGACCTGCGCCGTGCTGCTGTTCGCCGGCTACCGGCGTACGCGGCTGCGGCTGCTGTTCTGGAGCGGCGCCTGTTTCGCGGGCATGACCTTGAATAATCTCTTGCTGTTATTGGACAAGGTCGTGTTTCCCACCCAGGTCGACCTGCTGCCGTGGCGCCAGGCGAGCGCGCTGGTGGCCTGCCTGCTCCTGCTCTACGGCCTGATCTACGAGAAGGACTGAAGCGATGACCAATCTGCTGGCCGGCGCCATTGCCATGGCTTCCCTGATCATCGCCCTGTTCTTCCTGCGCTTCTGGCGCGCCAGCGGCGACCGTTTCTTCCTGTATTTCGCCCTGTCGTTCGCGATCGAAGGGCTGCACCGCGTGTATGCGGTATTGCGCGACGGCGGCGGCGAGGATTCGCCGCTGCACTACCTGATCCGGTTATTGGCCTATGGCTTGATCTTGTGGGCCATCCTGGAAAAGAATTTGCCGCGCAAAAAGCGGGGCCCGTAGGCGCCCGCACGCGACGCTCGCGTGCGCCCGGCGCAGGGGCCCTGCGCCATAATCGGCCCATGTCTACCATTTCATGGAGGTCCACATGAGCGCTCCCGATCAATCTGACCACGGGCAGGACGTCCCGGTTCCCGCCGGAGGCCAGGACAACCGTTCCGACAACCTGTTGCCGGGCGATGACGGCGCCGAGGACGGCCGCTTCGACGTGGCCGAGGAAGTGAACCTCGACCAGCACTCCGACGAGGCGCGCCGCATCGGCCAGGCACCGTCGCAGGGCATCGCCGACGCCGTTCCAGAGGCGCTGCGCACACCCGTGCCCTCGCAGCAGGTGCCGGACAAATCGTGACGGGGGACGCCGGCGCACCGGAACGGCGCAAAATCATTGACATGGCCCGGCGACACACTTAGATTGCCGAAATAACCATAACCATATGTTCGGGCCACGATGTCCTTGATCGACACCATTCCTCACGCCAGCCACCGGAGCGTCCTCTTCATCTGCAAGCGCGCGATCGACGACCCGATCGTCAACCAGGTCTCGCGCGAGCTGGACCAGGTCATCGTCCGGGCGACCACCCAGGCGGGCGGCCTGGACCAGGCACGCATGGGCGACTTCGCCCTGATCCTGGTCGGCTATTCGGGCGACGCCGAGGGCATGCTCGACACCATTCGCGCAGTGCGCGCCAATCCCCGTTCGAGCCGCACGCCGATCGTGGCGCTCGGCCTGCCGCAACCCCTGCCCTTCCCCCAGGAATTGCTGTACGACGCCGGCGCCATCGCCGTGCTCACCGAACCGCTCTCCCCCACCATCCTGCGCGCCAAGGCGCGTTTCTATATCGAGGCCTTCAACAGCCAGGAGGAGCGGCAGCGGGCGGAGACGGCACTGGAGCAGACCCGTTCGCGCCTGGAACGCATCGTCGAGGCCGCCGAGCTTGGCATCTGGTCGTGGGACATCCTGCAAGACCGGGTCCGGGCCGACGCCCGCATGGCGGCGCTGTTCGGGGTTGCAGAGGAGCGGCGCCTGGACGCGCCGCTCGCCACCTACCTGGCGGCCTTCCATCCGGACGACATCGAACCGACGGTGGCGCAGATCAATGCCGCGATCGACGGCGAAGGCCTTTATGCCGCCACCTACCGCATCCGGGCGGACGCCGGCGGCTGGCGCTGGATGATCGCGCGCGGCCACGTCGAGTATGACGACCATGGCGCGCCGTGCGAGGTGCACGGGGTGGTCATGGACGCCACGCGCCAGCGCGAGGCCGAGCAGCAGCTGCGCGCCACCGAGGAGCGCTACCATACCGTGTTCGACTCGATCGACGAAGGCCTGTGCGTGATCGACATGATCTACGACAGTGAAGGCCAGCCCTGCGACTACCTGTTCGTCGAGGCCAATCCCGCCTTCGTCAAGCATACCGGCCTGCTCGATGCGGTGGGCAAGACGATCCGCCAGCTGGTGCCCAACCACGAGCAGCACTGGTTCGACACCTATGGCCGGGTGGCGCAAACCGGCGAGGCGGTGCGCTTCGAGAACGAGGCGCGCGGCCTGCACCGCTGGTACGACGTGCACGCAACGCGGCTGGGTCCGCCCGAGCGGCGCCGGGTCGCGGTGCTGTTTACCGACATTACCGAACGGCGCCGGGCGGACGCCGCGCTGCGCCGCATGGCGGCCGACCTGTCCGAGGCCAACCGTCTCAAGACCGAGTTCCTGGCCACGCTGGCGCACGAACTGCGCAATCCCCTGGCGCCGATCCGCAGCGGGCTGCAGTTCATCCGCCGCTCGCCCGCCGACCGTGATGCGGTCAGCCGCGTGCACGACATCATGGAGCGCCAGCTCGACCACCTGGTGAACCTGGTCGACGATCTGCTGGACGTGGCGCGCATCACGCGCGGCCAGGTCGAGCTGCGGCGCGAGCGGGTCGAGCTGGCGACGGTCCTGACGGCCGCGGTCGAGACCAGCATGCCGCTGATCGAGGCGGGGCGCCACGCTTTCGACCTGCGCCTCCCTGACGAAGCCCTGGTGCTCGACGCCGATCCGACCCGCCTGACCCAGGTGGTGAGCAATCTGCTGAACAATGCGGCGCGCTATACGCCCAAGGGCGGACGCATCGCGCTGGAGGCCAGGCGCGACGGCGAGCAGGCGCTGGTGACGGTGTCCGACAACGGGATCGGCATCGCGCCCGAGGCGCTGGAAGAGGTATTTCGCATGTTCACCCAGGTCGGTCAGGCGCAGCAGCCAGGATCCGGCGGGCTCGGCATCGGTTTGTCGCTGGTGCGCAGCCTGGTCGAGCTGCACGGCGGCAGCGTGAGCGCCGCCAGCGCCGGCACCAATGCCGGCAGCGTCTTCACGGTGCGCCTGCCGCTGCTCGCCGCTGCGCATGCGGCGCTCGCGGACGAGGACGGGACGACCGGAACGGCGCCCGAGGCCGCGCCGACGGGGCGCAGCGTGCTGGTGGTCGACGACAACCGCGACGCGGCCGAAACCCTGGCCGCCCTGCTCAATATGATGGGCCACCGCGCGCCGGTGGCCAACGACGGCCGCCAGGCGCTGCGCATGCTGCCCAGCCTGATGCCGGACGTGGTGTTCCTGGACCTCGGCATGCCGGGCATGTCCGGCTACGAAGTGGCGACGGCGATCAGGCAAGACGCCCGCCTGGCGGGCATCCGGCTGGTGGCGCTGACGGGATGGGGCGGAGAAGCCGACCGGGCCAGGACGAAGGCGGCGGGGTTCGACGAACACCTGACCAAGCCGGCGACGGTGGAGGCGATCGAGGAAGTGCTCAGGAGAGTGTGAAGCTACTGCCGTACGGCGGGACCCGGCGCTTTGCCGGAGTCCGGAACGTCGTCCCCGCCTGCGCCGGGACGACGTGTTCAGGCCGGGTTCGACCGGCCCAATCCAATCAACCGACCTGCGCGACCGGCAGCGTGTCCGCCGGCGCGCGCGCCGCTTCCTGGCTGTTGGCGAAGAAGCGTTCGACCTTGTTGCCCGGGACGGCGTTGCCGATCAGCTCGTGCATGCGGCTGGCGGTCAGGTCCCACGAGGTGCCGGCCACCACTTCGCGCATGCGTTGCACCATGGCCTGGCGCGCGTCGTCGCTCAGCGCCAGCTGGCGCTCGCAGGCGGCGATGAAGTCGCCGTGCGACTCGGCGATTTCCACCACGTCGCCATACGGCACCTTGACGTCGGTGATCGGGGTCGACACGCATGGCAGCTCGGCCGCCATGTATTCCAGCACCTTGGTCGGGCTGATGAACTTGGTCGAATCGTTCATGGCGAACGGCAACAGGCAGACGTCCCAGCCGGCCAGGAACTGCGGCAGCTGGTCATAGGTGCGCTGGCCCATGTAATGGACGTTCGGCTGCTTCGGCAGGGTCGCCGGGTCGATCTTGACGACCGGGCCGACCAGCACGATCTGCCAGTCCGGATGGGCGTCGGCCATGCTCGAGACCAGGTCGACGTCGAAGCGCTCGTCGATCACGCCGTAGAAGCCCAGGCGCGGATGCGCGATATGGGCCTGGTCCGGGTGCGAGATGGCGCGATCCTGTGCCTGGCGGAAGTGCTTGGCGTCGACGCTGCTCGAGAAGCAGTGGGCATTGGCGTGGCGGTCGCGTTTCGACTGGTACAGGCTCGGGCCGCCGGTGAAGACGACGTCGGCGATGTTCAGCAGCGCGCTTTCGCGCTGCAGCAGCTGCTTCGGCGCGTTCTTGAACATGGCCAGTTCGTCCATGCAGTCATAGATCACCTTGGACGGCTTGAAGACCTGCAGCAGCGGCAGCGCCATCGGGGTGTAGAACCAGACGATCGGCGCCTCGTCCTTGGGCACCAGGTTGGCCAGCAGCGCCTGCAGGGTCGGCAGCTGGTCGTCGTGGAAGCCGAACTGCTGGATCGGCGTGTGCGGACGGCAGACGGTGATGTTCGGTGCGACGTCGGTCTTTTCCAGGCGTGCCTCGCCCTCGGTGTGCATCGGCTCTTCGATGAAGAGGATGTTGTAGTGTTCGGCCAGGCGGGTCATCAGGTGCTGTGGACGCTGGAACACGAAATCCCAGCGGAGATGGCAAAACACGATCAGGGTCGGCATGTCGATTTCCTTTCGCCTCGGCGGCGTTCTAGTAGTTGGCAAGTAAAACCGGACCGGTCCCTCTCTCTCTCACAAGGCCGTGGCGGCGCCCGGGAAGCCGGTCTGACCACGGAATCGTATCATGCAATTTTCCTAATATTTTCAGTTGTGCAGAGCAACATTGCACCAGATGTAACTAAATATTGCCGCCCTACTGCTGGGCCTCATAGGGAGAGTCCGTCTGGGAGGCAATTTTTTGTAAGGGGCCTCCTACACCAACACAGGAAAATCCACTACGAAAAAACGGCAAAAACTTTACTGTTTGCACTGAAATCGGGGGCCGAAATCGCCGGTTTACCGCCCCGACGGCCGAAATCGGGGGGCGGTGGGGCGTTGCGGACGGTTCGAAAACGGGGCGTCAGGCGGGGTGATAAGGCTCGGCGCCTTCGGCGTGCCCGTCGGCGCTGAACCCGGCGGCAATCGATACGCCCTCCAGGCCGAGCGCCAGTAGTGCATCGCACAATTCGTCCACCTCGGCGGCCAGGTCGGCGGCCAGGTCGACCGGCTTCTCGACGGTGCCCCACGGCTGGCCGCCGTCGAGCGCGTACAGGTTGGCGCGCAGGACCACGTGCTCGCCCATGTCCAGCGGCGCCACCGCGGCGTGCACCGCGTCGGGCGCCAGGTCCTTGGCCGCCAGCAGGCGCTTGGCCTCGGCCAGCACGCCGAGCGTCGCCAGTTCGGCCACGCCCTGCTCCTTGGCGCCGTAGAACAGGTCCTGGTACAGGAAGTTCAGCTCCAGGCGGTCCGGCTCGCGCGCGAGCAGCCGCGCCACCAGCGGGGCGACGGCCTCGGTCCAGGCGCGGTAGCGCGCCATGCGCGCCGCGAAATAGGCGTCGCTGCCCGCTTCGTCCTGCGGCACCCGGTAGAACGGATCGTCGGCGCGCTTGAGCGAGAAGCCGAGCAGGAAGCGCAGCTCGAGCGCCGTCTCGTCGGGCGCCACCGGCTCGCCGGTCCAGCCGCGCATGCTGGCCTCGATGGTCGGCGCCGGCTGCAGCTTTTTTTCGAGCAGCGAAGCGGCGGCTTCGCGCAGCATCTGGTGCAGCGTGCCGTAGGCGATGTGATCGATCTCGGCCAGGTCGTAGGCATGCTGCAGCAGCACCACCTTCGCGCCCTTGCTGTCCAGGCCGTGCTCCTGGAAGCTGGCCGAGAGACGCTCGAAGGCGTCAAGATCCTGGAAGTTCTCGCGCCCGTCCAGGCCGCCGCGGCTGCGCACGAACAGCGGCACCAGGAAGGCGTCGATCTCGACTTCCGGACCGTCTTCGCGCCGGATGCGCAGGGTGGCGGCTTCTTCTTCCACGCGCGCGCGCAGCAGGCGGCAGGCCAGCGGATCGGTGTAGCGCGCCAGTTCGATCGCTTCGTACAGCACCTCGTCGTGCTTCTTGCGGATCGCCTTGCGCACCAGGCTGGCCAGGGCCTCGGCCTGCTCGCCGCCTTGCGCCGCTTCGTCCTCGCGCTCGGCGATCTCGAGGGCCATGTCGGCCATCAGCCGCGCCTGGGCATCGGTGTCGGGTTCGCGCGTGTTGTTCGAGGTGCGGGGTGCGGGACGCTTGTTCTTCGGCATAGTGTGGACAAAATAGATGGAGGTTCGAGCCGGCATGGTAACACCGCCGCGCGGCCCGGCGTAGCGCCGCGGGCTGCAAGCGGCGTGTGCCGGTGTTATGCTTCGGGCAAAAAACGAATCCAGAAAGTCCCCCATGCTCGAACGACTCTTCAAACTCAGCGAAAACAAGACCAACATCCGCACCGAGATGATGGCCGGACTGACCACCTTCCTGACGATGGTCTACATCATCTTCGTCAACCCCTCGATCCTGGGAGACGCCGGCATGCCGAAGGAATCGGTGTTCGTCGCCACCTGCCTGGTGGCCGCCGGCGGCACCGCCATCATGGGCCTGTACGCCAACTACCCGATCGCGATGGCGCCCGGCATGGGGCTGAACGCCTATTTCGCCTACGCCGTGGTGCTGGGCATGGGCATCCCGTGGCAGGCGGCGCTGGGCGCCGTGTTCATCTCGGGCTGCCTGTTCATCCTGGTCACGATGGTGGGCCTGCGCGCCATGATCGTGGACGGCATCCCGCGCTCGATGCGGGTCGCGATCACGGTCGGCCTCGGCATGTTCCTGGCCCTGATCGCCCTCAAGAATGCGGGCATCGTGGTGGCCAACGAAGCCACCCTGGTCAAGGCCGGCGACCTGCACCAGCCGGCCGCGATCATGGCGATCGTCGGCTTCTTCGCCATCGTGGCGCTGGACCGCCTGCGCGTGCGCGGCGCGATCCTGATCGGCATCGTGCTGGTGACCGTGCTCAGCTTCTTCTTCGGCGGGAACACCTACCAGGGCCTGTTCTCGCTGCCGCCGTCGATCGAACCGACGCTGTTCCAGCTCGACATCCCGGGCGCCCTCGCCGCCGGCATCCTGAACGTGGTGCTGGTGTTCTTCCTGGTCGAGCTGTTCGACGCCACCGGCACGCTGATGGGCGTGGCGCGCCGCGCCGGCCTGCTGGTCGAGGGCAAGATGGACCGGATGAACAAGGCGCTGCTGGCCGACAGCGGCGCCATCGTCGCCGGCAGCGTGCTGGGCACCTCGAGCACCACCGCCTACCTGGAAAGCGCGTCCGGCGTGCAGGCCGGCGGGCGCACCGGCCTCACCGCCCTGACCGTGGCCGCGCTGTTCCTGGCCTGCCTGTTCATCGCGCCGCTGGCGGCCGTGGTGCCCGCCTACGCCACCGCGCCGGCGCTGCTGTTCGTGGCCTGCCTGATGCTGTCCGACCTGGGCGACGTCGAATGGGGCGACAGCACCGAGAGCATCCCGGCCGCCGTCACCGCCCTGGGCATGCCGTTCACCTATTCGATCGCCGAGGGCATCGCCTTCGGCTTCATCAGCTATGCGGTGCTCAAGCTGCTGACCGGCCGCGCGCGCGAGGTCAAGCCGGTGGTGTGGGTGATCGCGGCGCTGTTCGCTTTCAAGATCGTCTACGTCGGCACCTGAGTCGCTCGATAAAAGTGACCGGTCGTTCGCGCCGCTACTGACTAAACAAGCGCCCATTCATGCCCGATTGCATCGCATCGCGCTGTCTTTGCGTTACAATGTCCGCCAACTCGCGGCTATCACCACGGTCGCGCACGATCCACGAACGATGGGCCGGTCGCCCTGCGCATGCCACGCGGTACGGCGCAGCCCATGCGACCGCTTAGATGCTGATGAAACCATTTTCGATCCTGGCGCTGGCCCTGGCCGGCCTCCCCGGTGTGGCGCTCGCCGCTCCGGACCTTCCGCAAGTCGGCGACGTCCATGCGCCGCTCACCGTTGCGATGCCGGCGATTCCCGACGGCGGCTGGTTCACCTCCGCCGAACTCGGCGCGATCACGACCTCGGGCAATACCAACGGCACCTCGGTCACGGGCAAGATCGACGCCCGTCACGAGACCGCGCGCTGGAGCCATGAATTCATCGCCAGCGGCTACTTCAAGGAAGACGAGTACGAGGACGAGTTCGGCGAGCCCGTGAAGAGCCGCTCGGCGCAGCGCTGGGCCACCTCGGCCAAGGCCTCGCTCAAGCTGCTGGGCGACGGCCGCCGCGCCTTCGTGCTGGCCACCCACACCGACGACCGGTTCGGCGCCTATCGGAAGTACTCGACGGTCGGCATCGGTTACGGCTCGCGCTGGTACACGGCGCCCGACAAGACGCTCGACGTCGAGATCGGTCCGGGTTACTCGGTCGGCAAGCGCGACAACGAGGAAGAAGAACGCGGCATGACGGTGCGCAGCGCGGCCCAGTTCCGCTGGCAGGTCAGCCCATCGGCCTTCTTCGCCCAGACCGTCAGCGTCGAGAAAGGCACCGGCAACACCCACTCGGTGGCCGAAACGTCGCTCAGCACCAAGATCAACGGCAGCATGCAGATGAAGGCCGGCTTCAGCGTGCGCAACGACAGCGACGTCCCGGAAGACAAGAAGAACACCGATACCCAGACCTCGCTGACGATGGTCTATTCGTTCTAAGCTACCCCACCTGCGCCAGGCCATCGCCTGGCGCACTTCGCGGACGCCGCGAGCCTTATTCCGGATGCGCTCCCGTCCGGCGCCACTCGAGTTCCATGGCGGCGTCGTCGGCGTGCAGGAGCGTGAAGCCCAGCGCCCCGTACAGCCGGCGTGCGGCCAGGTTACCGCTGCGCACACGCAGCGTGACGCGCGCGCGTTCCTGCTGCAGCGCGCGCAGGATACACCGGGCAATGCCCTTGCGCCGCGCGGCCAGCGCCACCGACAGGTCCACCACGCGCAGCGCGCCGGCCTCTTCGGCCAGCACGATGCGCGCTACCGGGCGCTCCTCTTCGGTCACCAGCCAGGTCTCGGGCGCGGCGAAGCGCCGCGCATAATCGTCGACCTGCATGGCGCGCTGGTGGCGCGCGATGCCCTCGATGACGCCACGCGGGACCGGCAGCGCGCCGAGGTCGGGGCGGGAGTCGAGGTAGAGCGCCTCGAGGAAAGCCTCGTCGTCGGCCGAGGGAGAGCGCGCCGCGAGACGTCCGAAGCTGCGCCCGCTCACCTGGCGGGCGACGGCGCCAGGTCCCTGGCCAGCGCCAGGGCGGCCAGGCTGATGAGCGCCGCGCCGCTCAGGTAATAGCCGACGTATTCCAGCCCGTGGTTCGTGGCCAGCCACAGGGCGATATAGGGCGCCACCGAGGCGCCGAGGATGCCGGCGAAGTTGAAGGTGAGCGAGGCGCCGGTGTAGCGCACCTCGGGCGGGAACATCTCGGCCAGCAAGGTGCCGAGCGGGCCGTAGGTGAAGCCGACCAGGCACATGCCGAGCACCATGAACAGCGTCACCGCGACCCAGCCGCCGGCGCCGAACAGCGGCCCGTACAGCAGGCCGAACACGGCGATCGCGGCGCTCACCAGCATCATGGCGCTGCGCCGTCCGCGGCGGTCGGCCAGCAGCGCCGACGGCGGGATCGTGAGCGCGAAGAACACTACCGCGAACAGCTGCAGGACCAGGAATTCCTGGCGCGTGTAGCCCAGCTGCGCGGTGCCCCAGCTCAGCGCGAACACCGTCATCAGGTAGAAGATGACGAAGGTCGACAAGGCGGTCAGGGTGCCGAGCAGCAGCGCGCGGCGGTGGTCGCGCAGCACCGCCACCATCGGCACCTTGACCCGCGCCTTCTGGTCGAGCACCTTTTGAAAGTCAGGCGTTTCGGTGATCTTCAGGCGGATGTACAGGCCCACCGCCACCAGCAGGGCGCTGGCCAGGAAGGGAATCCGCCAGCCCCAGGCGAAGAAGGCTTCGTCGCTCATCAGCTCGCCCAGCAGCAGGAATACGCCGCCCGACAGGAAGAAGCCGATCGGCGCGCCCAGCTGCGGGAACATGCCGTACCAGGCGCGCTTGCCCGGCGGCGCGTTCTCGGTGGCGAGCAGCACCGCCCCGCCCCATTCGCCGCCCAGGCCCAGGCCCTGGCCGAAGCGGCACAGCGCCAGCAGCAGCGGCGCCGCCACGCCGATCTGGGCATAGGTGGGCAAGAGGCCGATCAGGATGGTCGACAGGCCCATCGTGAGCAGGGCCGCGACCAGGGTCGCCTTGCGGCCGATGCGGTCGCCGAAGTGGCCGAACACGGCCGAGCCGACCGGCCGCGCGAAAAAGGCGATGGCGAAGGTCGCCAGCGACTGCAGCACCGCCGCGCCCGGGTCGGCGGCCGGGAAGAACAGGCGCGGAAACACCAGCACCGCGGCGGTGGCATAGATGTAGAAATCGTAGAACTCGATCGTGGTGCCGATCAGGCTTGCAAACAGGACGGTGCGGGGTTTGTTGCCCGCAGCTCGGCCTTCCAGCGTGGCTTCGCTCATGCACCCGCCTGGGCCAGGGCCTGGCGCACCGCGTCGGCGTCGACCGGACGCACCACGCGCGCGACTTCCTGGCCATCCTTGAGCACCACCACCGTCGGCCATAGCTTGACGCGGAACGAGCGGCCCAGCGGGCGGCCGGGGCCGTCCTCGACCCTGATGTGGCGGGCGGCCGGATAGTCGCCCAGCGCCTGGTCGATCAGCGGCTCGGCGGCGCGGCAATAGCCGCACCAGTTGGCGCCGAAGTCGAGGGCGACCAGGCCCTGGGTGGCGTCGATGGCGCTGCGTTCGGGTTGGTTGCTAGCGTAGGGGGCAGCCATGGAGTCTCCTAGTTTATTGCTATTCGAATACCGCAAGCGTACCTCAAAACGCGCCGCCTGGCATGCCGGCGCGCCAGGCCGCGCTCTTGCCTGCCCGATCTCCCTCCAGCGTGTGGCACCTAACGGAACCTGGCTCCCGAGGCTGTCACCCTGTGACTCATCGTCTAATCAGGAGCACATCATGTCGGATGACTTGAACAAACGCGGTCAGCAGGACCGTTCCCGCATCAATATGCACGAAGAGCACGAGGTGCGTTACTGGACCGAGGCGCTGGGCGTGACCCGCGAGGAGTTGCAGCGCGCCGTCGACCAGGTCGGCGTGAGCGCCAGCGCGGTGCGCGAACACCTCGGCCGCTGAACCGCTTCCCGCTCGATCGCGCGGACCGGCCGCCTGCCGGTCCGTGCTCTCTATTGCCCGTTCATTTCCCTACCCTTCGCACCCAGACATGGAGCACACGATGGATATTCCGAAGCAACAGCAGCAACCGCCCGGCCATGAAGCCGAGCTGACCCCGCAAGCCGACCACGGCGAAACGAGCTACCGCGGTTCCGGCCGCCTGCAGGACAAGGCCACCGTGATCACCGGCGGGGACAGCGGCATCGGCCGCGCGGTTGCGCTGGCCTTCGCGCGCGAGGGCGCCGATGTCCTGATCTCTTACCTCGACGAGCACGACGACGCGAAGGAAACGGCGCGCCTGGTCGAGGAAGCCGGCCGCCGCGCCATCCTGGTGCCGGGTGACATCGCCGACCGCGCGCATTGCCGCGCCATCATCGACAAGGCGGTGGCCGAGTTCGGCCGCATCGACGTGCTGGTCAACAACGCCGCCTTCCAGATGTCGCACGACTCGCTCGACGAGATCCCCGACGACGAATGGGACTACACCTTCAAGGTGAACATCACCGCGATGTTCCACCTTTGCAAGGCGGCGGTGAAGCACATGGCGCCCGGCTCCTCGATCATCAACACCACCTCGATCAACTCGGACAATCCCAAGCCCACCCTGCTGCCGTACGCCACCACCAAGGGCGCGATCGCCAACTTCAGCGCCGGCCTGGCCCAGCTGCTGGCCGACAAAGGCATCCGCGTCAACTCGGTGGCGCCGGGGCCGATCTGGACGCCCTTGATCCCGTCGACCATGCCGCCGGAAGAAGTCGAGAACTTCGGCAGCCAGGTGCCGATGAAGCGCGCCGGCCAGCCCAAAGAGGTGGCGCCGGTGTTCGTGATGCTGGCGTCCGACGAAGCGAGCTATATCTCGGGGGCGCGCATCGCCGTGACCGGCGGCACGCCGATCCTGTAGACGGGCGCTGGATGGCCGCTCTCCTGCGCACCCTGTTCGTCGCCGTCTTTCTGGTGCTGGCGTATGGCCTGCTGGAGCCCTACATCGAGCGCGCCCTGTACACCATGCGCCTGGCGGCCATGCCCAAGCCCCAGGCGCTGCCGGTGCCGGTCGAGGGCGTGCGTCCACGCGCGCTGCGCGACACCTGGGGCGGCGCGCGCAGCGAAGGCCGCAAGCACGAAGGGATCGACATCTTCGCCAGGCGCGGCACGCCGGTCGTGTCCAGCACCGAAGGCATCGTGACCCGGGTGGGCACCAACCGCCTCGGCGGCCTGGTGGTCTGGGTGCTGGGACCCGGCGGCCAGCGCCACTATTACGCCCATCTCGACGGCTATTCGGACGTCGAACCCGGCATGCGCATCGAGGCCGGCCGGGTGCTGGGCTATGTCGGCGATACGGGCAATGCCAAGGGCACGCCGCCGCACCTGCACTACGGCGTGTACGACACCGGCGGCGCCATCAACCCCTATCCGCTGCTGAAGGCCGATCCGGCCCTGATCGCCGCTCCGGCCCCGGCTACAGCTCCGGCGGAAGCGGCACCGGGACCGGCGCCGAGGTCGGCGGCGCGATAGGCGCGGCCTCGAGCGGCTCGATGACCTCGCTGGGTTCCAGCGGAAGGGGGATCTCGATCTCCTCGGGGCCGCCTTCCGGCGCCACCTCCACCGCCTCGTCGATATAGATTTCCTCGGGCTCTTCTTCCTCCACGTAGCGGCGCGGCTCCGGCGCGCGCCAGCCGGGCAGCGTGGCCTGGGCGTCCAGGCTGCCGGCGTCGAACGCGCCGCGGAAGAAGTCGCCCACCACCAGCGCCGCGTTGTGGCCGCCCTGCCCCCAATAGCTGCTGCGGATGGTGACGCGGTTGTCGTTGAAGCCGACCCAGGCCCCGGCCACCAGGTTCGGGTGCATCATGATGAACCAGCCGTCCTGGTTGTTCTGGCTGGTGCCGGTCTTGGCCGCCAGGTCGCCGCGGATGCCGAAGCGGCTGCGCACCCCGTTGCCGGTGCCGCGGGTGACGACGCCGCGCAGCATGTCGATCAGCGCTTCGGCCGACTCGCGCGACATCGCGCGCTCGGGCTGGCCGACGCCGAAATCGGCGATGACGTTGCCTTCGCGGTCCTCGATGGCGCGCACGAAAATCGGCGTGCGGTACTCGCCCAGGGCCGCGATGGTGGCGTAGCTGCTCACCATCTCGAGCAGGGTGACCGGGCTGGTGCCCAGGGCCAGCGAGGGCACCGCGTGCAGCCGGCTCTGGCGGATGCCCAGGCCCTGGGCCAGGCGCACGATCGGCCCGATGCCCACATCCTGGCTCACCTGGGCGGTGATCGTGTTCTTCGAGAACACCAGGCCGTCGCGCATCGGCATCGAGCGGCCGCTGTTGCCGTCCATGTCGGTGGGTTTCCATACGCTGCCGTCGTCGCCCTTGAATTCGAGCACCACGTCGCGGTAGGCCTGGTCGGGCGGGATGCCGCGCTCGAGCGCGGCGCCGTAGACGAAGGGCTTGAAGGTCGATCCCGGCTGGCGTGCGGCCTGGGCCACGTGGTCGTACTGGTCGCGCTCGAAGTCGCGGCTGCCGACCCAGGCCTTGACCTCGCCGCTGGCCGGGTCGACTGCGACGAAGCCGGCTTCCAGGCGCGACTTGGCGCTCTTGAGTTCGTTCATGAAGCCGCGATCAGCCTTCAGGCGCTTGAGCGCGGCGGCCGGTTCCTCGCCCTCCTCGACCGCGTTGCGGTAGGCGCCGCTCTCGCGCACGAAAGCGTCCAGCACGCGCGCATTGGTGATCCAGTAGTAGGAGAACGGGGCGATGTTCGGGCGGATCGCGGTATAGGTGGCGGTGGCGGTCGAACGCGGCAGGCCGGGATTGGCCCACTCGACGTCGGCGATCGCCTGCAGGATGTCGGCCTGGCGCCGCACCGCGCGCTCGGCCGCCGCCTGCAGTTCCGGGTCGAGCGTGGTGCGCACCACCAGGCCGTCCAGCTGCAGGTTGTAGTCGTTCTCATCGGCCCAGTCGAGCAGCCACTTGCG
Organism: Massilia timonae; assembly: GCF_001866515.1. Classification (NCBI taxonomy): domain Bacteria; kingdom Pseudomonadati; phylum Pseudomonadota; class Betaproteobacteria; order Burkholderiales; family Oxalobacteraceae; genus Massilia; species Massilia timonae. The sequence continues at coordinate 4,591,398 of NZ_JRYB01000001.1, read as the reverse complement.
CACGTGATGGGTGAAATGGTCGTCCTTGCCGCTGCGGTCGGGCAGGCGCGCGAAGCGCAGGCGCAATGGGCGCTTGACCAGTTGCGCGTAGCGCTTGTCGTCGAAGGCGCCATGCTTGCGCATCTGGCCCAGCACCACGTTGCGGCGCGCCAGCGAGCGCTCGGGGTTGGCCACCGGATTGTAGTAATGGGTGCCCTTGAGCATGCCGACCAGGGTCGCCGACTCCAGCACGTCGAGCCGCGAAGCCGGCTTGCCGAAATAGGTGCGCGCCGCCATCTCGATGCCGTAGGCGTTGTACAGGAAAGGCACGGTGTTCAGGTAGGCTTCGAGGATCTGGGTCTTGCTGTAGGTGTTCTCGATCTTGATCGCGGTGATCAGTTCCTTCATCTTGCGGTTCACGCTGCGCGCGCGGCCGATCTCTTGCGGGAACATATTGCGCGCCAGCTGCTGGGTGATGGTCGAGCCGCCCTGCGGGTCGCCCTTGAGGCTGGCCCACAGCGCGCCGGCCACGCGCTTGAAGTCGACGCCGTGGTGCTGGTAGAAACGGTGGTCTTCGGTCGAGATCAGCGCCTCGACCACGTGCGGCGACACCTGCGACAGCCGGACGCGTTCCTGCAGGCCTTTCTCGAAGGTGCCGAGCGGCCGGCCGCCGGCGTCCAGGATCACGGTCGGGCGCGAGCGGCTGACCTGTTCCAGGTCGTCGATGCCGGGGGTGAACGGGATCAGGATCAGCAGCCAGGCCAGGATCGCCATCAGGCCGGCGGCCAGGCTCCAGAGCGAGATCAGCGCCAGTTTGACCGGCAGCGGCCGGCCGTGCAGGCGCGCACGGGCGCCGCTCTTGAGGGCCCCGGCCCGGGTCGAGGCGCCGGCCAGCAGGCGCCGGGCGAGGTGCCGCGAGACTTGCTTGATGCGTTGCTGCACGGTTGGCGCGCTGTCCGCGGTTTCCGTGTTCTCGTTGTTCTGTTTCTGGTCCACTCGCTATTCCTGCCCTGATCAAGGTAACAATGTGGGCAAGTATAGCTGACCGCGACCGCCGCGACGGCACGGGACGCGCGCTGACGCGAGCGGCCTAGGCGGTGCTGGCAGCCGGCTCCACTCTCCCCGCGCGCAGCAGCGCCTCGACCCGCGTGGCCGGCTGCGGCCGGCTGTAGACGTGGCCCTGGACCTCGTCGCAGCCGCAGCCGCGCAGGTAGTCGAGCTGCTCGATCGTCTCCACCCCTTCGGCGATCACCTGCATGCGCAGGCCGTGGGCCAGCGAGATGATGGCGTCGACCAGGGCCGCGCCGTCCGGGTTGCCCACGATATCCTGCACGAAGGAGCGGTCGATCTTGAGCACGTCCACCGGCAGGCGCTTGAGGTATTGCAGGCTCGAATAGCCGGTGCCGAAATCATCGATGGACAGCTTGACGCCCATGCGCTTGAGGCATTCCATGGTGCGGATGGCGGCGTCGGCGTCGGCCATCATCATGCTTTCGGTGAGCTCGATCTCGAGCGAGGCCGGCGCCAGCCCGGTCTCGACCAGCACCTGGGCCACGGTGTCGACCAGGTCCGGCTCGGCGAACTGGCGCGCCGACAGGTTGACCGCGATGCGCAGCGGCCCCAGGCCGGCGCGCTGCCAGCGCCGGTTCTGGCGGCAGGCGGTGCGCAGCACCCAGGCGCCGATCGGCACGATCAGGCCGGTCTCTTCGGCCAGGGCGATGAAGCGGTCGGGGCGCACCGTGCCCAGCAGCGGATGGCGCCAGCGGATCAGCGCCTCGTTGCCGACCACGCAGCCGGTGGCCAGGTCGACCTGCGGCTGGAAATGCAGCTCGAACTGGTCTTCCTGCAGCGCATGGCGCAGCGCGCTCTCCAGGGCCAGGCGGTCGAAGGCCTGGGCGTTCATGTGCGGCGCGTAGAACTGCACGCCGTTGCGGCCGATGGCCTTGGCGCGGTACATCGCGATCTCGGCGTGCTTGACCAGGGTGTCGGCGTCCAGCCCGTCGGCCGGGAACGCCGCCACGCCGGCGCTGCAGCTGAGCACCAGGCGCTGGCCGGCCAGGTGGATCGGTTCGCTCACCGCCTCGCGCACCTGCTGGATGCGGGCCGCGGCCTGGCGCTCGTCGGCCACGCCGACCAGCACCAGCACGAAGTCGTCGCCGCCGACCCGGGCCGCGGTGTCCACCGGCCGCAGCGCGCCCTTGATGCGCGCCGCGAGCATGCGCAGCGCCTCGTCGCCGGCGCGCCGGCCGAGCGTATCGTTGATCAGCTTGAAGTGGTCGAAGTCGAGCAGCACGGTCCATACCGGCATGCCGCCGGCATTGGCGGTGGCGCGCTCGATGCGGTCGGACAGCAGGGACCGGTTGGCCAGGCCGGTGAGCGTGTCATAGTGGGCATGGCGTTCGAGCTCGGCTTCGTAGCGCTTGGCGGTGGTGACGTCGTAGACGGTGACCACGAAATGTCCGGCCTGGCCGTCGGCGCGGCGCACCGGCGCCACGTAGACGTCGCTGATCAGCTCCACCCCGTCGCGGGTGTGGGCCGTGATCAGCGCGTGTTCCTCGCGCTGCTGATGCAGCGCGCGCCGCAGTTCTGCTACTTCCGGCTGGTCGGCGTCCAGGCCGGCGAGCAGCTTGAGGGGCTGGCCGGCCAGTTCGCGCGCCGGATAGCCGAAGGTGCGCTCGCAGGCCGGGTTGGCGTACTCGATCGGGTAGCCCGGCTGTTGTGCGTCGACCAGCAGGATCGGATTGGCGCTGGCCTCCATCGCGCGCTCGTACAGCCGCAGCGAGCCGGTCGCGCGCTCGAGCGCCGCGGTGCGCTGCTCGACCAGGGCCTCGATGCGGCGCGTGCGCGCCACCCGCTGCTGCACCAGGCCGGCGGCGGCGAAACTCAGGATCAGCCCCAGCACCATGGCCACCAGCTCGGCCATGTGGGCGCCCAGGGCCGGCGGCTGTTCCTCGACCACCACCTGCCACGGACTGCCGGCGATCTCGAACGCTTCCACGTGGCGCAGGTTCATGCCGTCCAGCAGGCGCTCCCACCAGCCCTCGGGCGCGGCCAGGCTGCCATGCTGGTAGGCGGTGACGACGTTGCCGAGGGCGTCGGGGCCGCGCAGCGACAGCGCGAAATTGTCGTCGTCGAGCAGGCGCACCGATTCCAGGGTGCCGCCCACCAGCTGGGCGACATCGATCACCACCTCGGTGGCGCCCACCACGGCCGCGCGCCGCTCCGGCGTCGCCAAAGGCCTGGTGCCGGGCCGGTAGACCGGCAGGATGATCAGGATCCCGTGGCGGGCGCCGCCGCCCTGCAGGAGGGGGATGATGGGACTGGCGGCCGGATCGCCGGTGTCGATCGCGCGTTGGGTATCGACCCGCTGCGGCGGGTTGGACCAGGCGTCGTAGCCGAATGCCACCTCATTGCCGACGATCGGCGCCACGTAGTCGTTGACCAGGTAGCGCCAGCGCATGCCGGCCCGGGTCAGGGCGGGCCCGGCGGTCTTGACGCGTTCGCGGATCTCGAAGCCCGGCCAGAAGGCGCGCCGCTGGGCCTCGAAGGCGGCGCGCTCGGCGTCGCCCACGAAGCGCTGGAATATCATCGCCTGCATGTAGCCGTGGCGCGCCACCAGCGGCTGGGCGAAGGCGTCGAACTCTTCGCGCGTGATCTCGGTCGAGGCGCGGAAGAACAGGTTGACGGCGCGCGCGGCGTCGGTGGCCTCGGCGAAGGCGCGGGTGACGGCCGCGACCCGCACCACGGCGCGCTGGTCGAATTCGGCATGGGCACGATCGTATTCCATCTTGCGCACCGTGCCGCACAGCAGCGACGTGAGCACCAGGCCGAGCAGGCAGGTGCCTATCGCGGCCCGGGACAGGCCGCGTTCCGGAACACCAGGGCTGGCGGATGCGTTGCGCATGAATCGATGCTAGCGCAGAACAGCGGTTTAGGGTGAACCCCGGGCCCAAAAAAACGGTGCGGCCGGCCCCGTTATGCGGCCTGTTGCATTATCATCTCGCCCATGCCGCACGAACCCAATCCAGAATCCCTGCCCGCGCCCAGCGACGCTCCGCCGCAGCGCGTGCTGCGCCAGTTCCGTATCGTCTTCAATGCCGTCAAGACGCATTTTCGCCAGCTCGAGCGTGACGCCGGCCTGGGCGGAGCCCAGGTCTGGGCGTTGTCGGTGATCGAGAGCCAGCCGGGCATCGGCGCCACCAGCCTGGGGCGCGCGATGGACATCCACCAGTCGACCGCCAGCAACCTGGTGCGCGGCCTGGTCGAGCGCGGCTATGTGGCGGCGGCGCGCGAAGGCGCGGACCGGCGCAACGTCGCGCTGCGCATCTTGCCGGCAGGTCAGGAAGTGCTGCGCCGCGTCCCCGGCCCGGCGGCCGGCGTGCTGCCAAGCGCGCTGGCGACGCTGGACGAAGCGACCCTGCTGCGCCTGGAACAGGACCTGGCGACCCTCATCGCCCGCCTGGATGCGGATGAGGCGGCAGGCAAGATCCCGCTGAGCCAATCCTAGCGTCTACACCTCGCCGCGGAATTTCCCCAACGCCAGATTGACCATCGCTTCCACACTGCCCTCGTGCTCATGCACGATGCGCAGCTGTTCGGCGTCGCCGACCGCCTTCGTCACCCGGGCCAGGTGGGCCAGCGCGGCGCTGGAGCCGAGCTGCTCGGCATGCGGCGCGATGCGCGCCAGGGTGGCCAGGATATCGTCGCGCAGGGTGACCTGCTGGTGCTCCTGCGGCAGCACGATATTGCCGTCGAGTCCGAAGCGGCAGGCCTGGAAGCGGTTGTAGTTGTAGACCAGGTAGTCGTCCTCGCGCGGCGGCGCATCCATGCCAGCGAGCAGGTAGCTGCACAGCGCTTGCAGGTAGGCCGCCAGCGCCGCCGCGTGCTCGACCGTGAGCGGGGTGTCGCAGACGCGCAGCTCGATGGTGCCGTATTCCGGCTTGGGGCGCAGGTCCCAGTAAAAGTCCTTCATGCTGCGCACGATGCCGGTGTCTTCCATGCGCCTGAAGTAATCGCGCTCGAAATCTTCCCATTTCAGCAGGAACGGCGCGCGGCCCGACAGCGGGAAGGCGAACACCGAATTCAGGCGCGACGAGTGAAACTGGGTGTCGCTGCCCTGCAGGAAGGGCGACGAGGCCGACAGCGCGATGAAGTGCGGGATGTAGCGGTTCAGCGCGTGCAGCAGGAACAGGGCGTTGTCGCCGCTGCCGCAGCCGATGTGCACGTGCTGGCCGAACACGGTGAACTGCTTGGCCAGGTAGCCGTACAGCGCCGACACTTCGCGAAAACGCGGCTTTTCGTAGATGCGGCGCTCGGTCCATTGCTGGAACGGATGGGTGCCGCCGCCGCACACGCCCACGTTCAGGCGGTCGCCGGCGCGCAGCAGGGTGTCGCGGATCAGGCGCAGCTCGTCCACCAGCGGCGCATAGCCGGTATGGATGCTGCTGTTAATCTCGATCATGCTCTCGGTGATCTCGGGCGTGACGGCGCCCGGGAAAGGCGCGCGCGCCAACAGGTCGAGCATGTCCGGCGAGGCCGGGGCCAGGTCGAAATCCGACAGGCCGACGAGCTGCAACTCCAGCTCGACGCCCATGGTCAGCGGTTCCGAGCGCGCAAATTCAGGCAGCGGCATCCTTGTCCTCCTTCACGACATTCTTATATTTGGCGAAGCCCGACTCGCGCGCGCCGGTCAGCGCGATCTGGGTCAGGATCGGCGCCAGCACCTCCAGGATCATGGCCATCGCGGCCAGCGGCGCCAGCGGCGCGAGGGTGTCGAACAGGTCGACGCCCGAGCGCCGGGTCTGCTCGATCAGGATGATGGCAAACACGGTCAGCGGCATGATCGCCACCCCGGTCAGCGCGCCCTTGCGCGCCGAGATGCCCGACACCCGCGCGGTGGCGGTGCAGACCGCCACTTTCACCAGCGCGCGCACCAGCAGCAGCAACAGGCCCAGCATCAGGCCTTCGGCAGTCGGTTGCCAGGCGATGGTGGTGGCGACAAAAAAGAACAGCAGCACGGTGAGCAGGTCGCCCAGGGCGCCGAAATTGCGCTGGGCCGGGCTCAGGGTGACGCGGCGGTGGCGCGCCACCAGGCCGAAGGTCAGCGCCGCCAGCACCGGCGACAGTTTCAGCACATGGGTGATCGCCACCAGCAGGAACACGAACACCGCGAACGTCAGGGTCGAATTGCTGCGCACATGGCCGGCCACGCGCTGCCACAGCGGCAGCAGCCAGCCCAGCGCCGCGCCCAGGCCGCTGGACGCCGCCAGCACCACCAGGCCGGTCCAGCTGGCGTGGACCACGTCGCCCGAGGTCTGGAACACGCCGAAGCCCACCGTCACGTTGAACACGAACACGGCCAGCACGCAGTTCAGCGCGGTCAGGTGCATGGCGCGCTCGGTCACCTGGCCGCCGCCGCCCTGCTCGTTGACGATGCGCAGCAGGCCGGCCGGCGAGCTGGCCATGGCCAGGGCCGCCAGCAGGCAGGCCGGCAGCACGGCGAGACCGCAGATCCGCGAGACGTAATACACCGCGGCCCAGGTCAGGCCGGCCTCCAGCAGCGAGGTGAGCAGCAGCCAGGGATTGGTGCGCAGCCAGCGCAGGTTGATGCGGTAGCCGAGTTCGAACAGCATCAGGCCGAAACCGAGGTTGGCCAGCATCATGAAGTTGTCGGCCTGGGCCGGGGGCAGATAGCCGCTCGACAGGTTGCCGAACACGAAGCCGCACAAGCCATAGATGGAAATACGCGGCACATTGGCCCAGCGGTACAGCAGTTCGCCCGTCATCCAGGCCAGCGTCAGCGCCAGCGGCCAGGCCAGCGCATGCGTGAGTGAAAGCAGCTCGCTCATCCAATCCTCCGGTGGGACGCGCCAACCGGCGGCAGGGAGCCGCGCAGGCACGATGGTCCGATTCGGCGCGGGGAGCGCCAGACGCGGCAGATGTGGGAACGCTGCGCCGCGTGTCGAAAAATGCCCCCCGACGGATGCGGGGGGCGAAAAGAAACGGGTTGAGCCGCCTCATCGCTGATCGGGCATCCGGACGCTACCGGTTGCCACCCAGCTATACTGCACGAAAAATATAATCGTGGCAACCCTATTTGTGCGAATGTACAGACAGGCGATAGGCGCCCCTACCCGCCGGTCAAGGTGGGAATCCCTTTGTTCACTCGTTCGTGCGCACCATATGTGCGCGAAAATATTATCATGGATGAAATATTCGGAGGTGCTTTGGAGACATTGCCGGGGTGGCTAGAGGCAGGATGCTGGGGATTGCTGGCGGGTGCCGCCCTGCTCCTGGGCGCCTTCATCGGGGTGCGTTTCAAGGTGCCGCAACGGCTTGTCGCGGCCGTCATGGCCTTCGGCAGCGGCGTGCTGATCTCGGCGCTGTCGTTCGAATTGATGGACGAGGCGATCGCGACCGGCGGCTTCGCTTCCACTGCGGGCGGCTTCCTGCTCGGCGCCCTGTTCTACACCGCCGCGAACTGGCGGCTGGCGCGAAAAGGCGCGCGCCACCGCAAGCGCTCGGCGGCGCGCCTGGCGACCGCGCGGCAGGAAGGCAGCGGCGCCGCCCTCGCCGTGGGCGCCCTGCTCGACGGCATTCCGGAATCGATCGTGATCGGCTTGTCGCTGCTGGGCGGCAAAGGCGTCAGCGTGGCGGTGGTCGCGGCGGTGTTCCTGTCCAACCTGCCGGAAGGCCTGTCGAGCGCATCCGGCATGCGCCATGCGGGCCGCTCGGCGGCCCATATCTATGGGGTCTGGACCGGCATCGCGGTGGCGTCGGGGCTCGCGTCCCTGCTCGGCTACACCGTGTTCCACCGCTTTCCGCCCGAAATGCTGGCCGCGACCACCGCCGTGGCCGCCGGCGGCGTGCTGGCGATGGTGGTCGACACCATGATCCCCGAAGCGTTCGACGAGACCCATGACTTCGCCGGCCTGATCGTGGCCGCCGGCTTCCTGGCGGCGTTCGCGCTCAGCAAGCTGGGCGGCTAACGTCCGTCCTGCGTGGCCAGGTAGGCGACGATGTCGCTAGCCTGTTGTTCGCTCATGAAATTCATGAAGCGCATCTTGTTTCCGGGCACCACCGCCTCCGAATCGCGAATGAAGGCGGCCAGGTTGCGTTCGTCCCACACCAGCGCCGACGCCTTCAGCGCCGGCGAATAGGCGTAGCCGGCCACGCCGCCCGCCTTGCGGCCGAGCACGTCATTGAGATGCGGTCCGAAGATGGTGCCCGCATTCGGCCCGACCTGGTGGCAGCCGGCGCAGCGCGCGAACAGTTTGCGTCCGGCCTCGATCCGGGCCGCCGACGGCGCGCCAGCGGCGGCCACGCTCGCATCGGCTGCGGTATCGCTGCGGCCACAGCCGCCAAGGGCCAGCACCAGACCCAGCATGGCCATGGGGGTACGCACCTACTTGACCCGCTGCTTTTCGAGCTTGCGCGCCAGCGTGCGCCGGTGCATGCCCAGTCGCCGCGCCGCCTCCGAGATATTGAAATCGGTCTCGGCCAGCACCGCGTGGATGCGTTCCCACTCCAGGGTCTTGATCGAGGTCGAGCGGTTGGTGACCTCGACGTCGGTGCTGCCGGCCACGTGGCCGAAGGCGGCCTCGATGTCGTCGGCGTCGGACGGCTTGGCCAGGTATTGCACGGCGCCCAGCTTGATTGCCTCGACCGCGGTGGCGATGCTGGCAAAGCCCGTCAGCACCACGATCAGCATGTCCGGGTCGTGCTCGTGCAGCAGCTGCACGCAGGCCAGGCCCGAGGTATTGCCCTTGAGTTTCAGGTCGACCACGGCGTAGCCGGGGTTGTGGTGGGCCAGCAGGGCTTGCGCCTCGTCATGACCCGTGGCGCCCAGCACGCGGTAGCCGCGCCGCTCGAAGGAGCGGCTCAGGGTGCGGGCGAAGGCTTCGTCGTCTTCGATGATGAGCAGCAACGGCTCAGGATTCTGCATCGTCTGTTTCCTCTAGTTCGATCGCGGCCAGGGGCAGGCGCACGGATACCTCGGCCCCGCCGCCCTCGTCGTGGCGCCGGTTGCGCGCCGTGACCGTGCCGCCGAGCTTGCGCACGACGTTCACCGCCAGGAACAGCCCCAGCCCGCCGCCGGGCTTGCCCTTGGTCGAGTGATACGGCTTGCCGAAGTGGGCCAGCATGCTGGGCGCGAAGCCGGGGCCGCGGTCGAACACGGTCAGCACCAGGGTGCGCTCGTCGATGTGGGCATCCATATAGACCCAGTCGGGCGAGGCTTCCAATGCGTTGTCGAGCAGGTTGTCGACCGTCTGGCGCAGCGCCGAGTCGCTCGCCACCGGCAGGTCTTCGGCGATCCGGTTATTGTAGATGAAGGTGCGCACGTGACGGCTGGCCTCCCAGCCTTCGGCCAGCTCGTCGAGGAAGCGGCTGACGGTGGTGCGTTCGGCCGACTCGCCGCGCGCCTCGCCGGCCGACAGCAGGATGCCGCTGACGATGGCCTTGCAGCGCTTGAGCTGGGTCTGCATCTCGGTCAGCTCTTCGAGCAGTTCGGGGTCGTCGCGGAAGGCCGGCATGCGCTTCCAGTCGCCCAGGATCACCGAGACCGTCGACAGCGGCGTGCCCAGTTCGTGGGCGGCGCCGCTGGCGAGCAGGCCCATGCGCACGATATGTTCTTCCTCGGCCGCGCGCTGGCGCAGCGCGGCCAGCTGGGTGGCCTTGTCGCGCACATTGTCCGAGATGCGCGAGATGAACATCACCAGCAGCGCGGCGTTGAGCGCGAAGCACACCAGCAGGCCCTGCACGTACAGGCTGCCGATGCCGCGCGCATGGTCGAACGGCAGCGCGAGCGGCTGGGCATAGATGGCCAGGCCGGCCATGCAGGCGATCGTGACCAGCACGATGCTCCAGGTCCACAGCACGTCGAGCAGCACGGCCGAGACGATCACCTGCAGCAGGTACAGGAAGGCGAACGGATTGGTGGTGCCGCCCGACAGGTACAGCAGCACGGTGAGGCTGGAGACGTCGACCAGGATCGCCAGGAACATCTCGCCGTTGGACACCGGGCGCCGCTCGTGCCAGCGCAGGTGGCTGGCGACGTTGAAGGCGATCAGGCAGGCCAGTACCTGCAGCATGTGCACCAGCGGCAGCTCGATGCGGAAGATCAGGATCGCCGAGGCGATGGTGGTGATCTGGCCGATGACGGCGATCCAGCGCAGCTCGATCAGCTGCAGCATGTTCTTGTGGCCGGCCGCGAACTCGACGTTGGCGGCGGCGGCGGACGGCGACGAGCGCGCCGCCCTGGCGAAGAAATCCAGCGGAGATTGCATCAAAACCCGTTATGTCTGAGCTGCGGTCCGTGCTGCGGTTCGGCGTGCGCCGGCCGCTTCAATCGTCGGTGGCGCCGCGCCTGGCCTCGTAGCGGGCGACCCACCACGTGGCGGCGGCCACCATCAGGGCCAGAGCATACCAAGTGAGCGCGTAGACGAGGTGATTATTTGGGAAAGAAATCACGGTCAGGCCGCCGACCGCCGTTTCCGGCGCGTCCTTCGGGTCCTGGCCCTTGCCGGCGTCGACGAAGAACGGCGCGACCTTCGCAGGATCGAGGCCGCGCGCGGCGGCGATGGCGCCGACTTCGCGCGCGTACCAGCGGTTGTTGACGGGGTCGTTGTCGCGCAGGAAACCGCTTTTCGGTTCGGCGATGCGCAGCAGGCCGGTGACCGCGACCGGCGCGCCAGCGGCGGCCGCGCACGGGTCGCCAGCGGCCTTGTTGGCCGGGTACTGCTGCGCGATATTGCCGCTCGACGGAATGAAACCGCGGTTGATGAGAACGATGTGGCCCTCTTCCGTGCAGAACGGCGTGAGCAGCCAGAAACCGGCGCCGAGATCGGACAGCGCTTGCACCGGTGTGGTCAATTCGTAGAGATAGCGGCCCGACAGGCGTATGCGCCGGTATTCGTCGGACTCTTTCGAGACTTGCGGCCATTGCGCCACCGCGGGCGGCGCAACGGGGGCCGCATGAACGCGTGCGTCGACGCGTTCGATCAGGTCCAGTTTCCACTGCAGGCGAAACACCTGCCAGGTCCCCAGGCCGGCAAACAGCACGAACAGCAGCAGGGCCGCCACCGCCAGGGCGCGCCGCGCGAAGGCGGAGCGCTGAGGATGCGCCGGCGCCGCCGGCTGTTCGTGCACTGCTGCCATTTAGGTCATGTCGTGGGTGCTGTTCGGACCCATGCCAGGCATCATATTGGAATTCATATGATGCATGACCCAGATCGAACCGGCCAGCACGATGACCAGGATGACGATGGTCAGGATGGCGGCCATCATGTTCCAGCCGCCTTCCGACTTCGAGTTGAGGTGCAGGAAGTACATCATCTGTACGATCAGCTGCACGCCGGCGAAGGCCAGGATGACCCACTTGGTGGTCTCTGGCGCCAGCACGTTGCCCATCACCAGCCAGAACGGAATGATCGTCAGGATCGCCGACAGGGCGAAGCCGATCATGTAGTCCTTGGCGCTGTAGTGCGTCACGTAGACGTCGTGGCCATGATGGCCGTGGTCGTGGTGGTCGCTCATGGCAGGACTCCCATCAGATAGACAAAGGTGAAGACGAAGATCCAGATCAGGTCCAGGAAGTGCCAGAACAGCGACAGGCACGACAGGCGACGGAAGTTCTCCGGGGTCAGGCCGTGTTTGCCCAACTGGAAGAACAGGGTCACCAGCCAGATGAAGCCGAAGGTCACGTGCAGGCCGTGGGTGCCGACCAGCGCGAAGAACGCGGTCAGGAAGCCCGAACGCTGCGGACCGGCGCCCATGTGGATCAGGTGCTGGAACTCATAGATTTCCACGCACAGGAAGGCCAGGCCCAGGATGCCGGTCACGACGAGCCACATGCGGGTCTTGGCCAGGTTCTTCGCTTGCGCGGCGATCATGGCGAAGCCGAAGGTCAGCGAGGACACCAGCAGGAACGCGGTGTTCAGCGCGATCAGCGGCAGCTCGAACAGCTCGGCGCCGGTCGGACCGCCGGCGTACGAGCGGCCTTGCACCGCGTAGGTCGCGAACAGGGACGCGAAGATGAGGCAGTCGCTCATCAGGTAGAGCCAGAAGCCCAGCAGCGTGCCCTGCTCCGGGTGGTGGTCGCGGACGAAGTAACGTCCGCTCACGTCGTCGGCGACGCTGCCGCCGGTTACAGTTGCTTTAAGTTCAGACATGGCTTTCCAGCATACGGGTGCGCTCTGCTTCAGTACGGGCCACTTCTTCGGCCGGAATGTAGTAGTCGCGCTTGTAGTTGAAGGTATGGATGATGATCGCGGCCATCATGACGACGAAGGAAGCCACGGTCAGCGCCCACATGTGCCAGATGATGCCGAAGCCGACCACGCACGAGATCGCGGAGATCACGAAACCGGCGCCGGTGTTCTTCGGCATGTGGATCGCCACGAAGTCCTTCAGCGGACGACGATAGCCGTTCTTCTTCATGTCGGCGAAGGTGTCGTTGTCATGCACAACCGGGGTGAACGCGAAGTTGTAGTCCGGCGGTGGCGACGAGGTCGACCATTCCAGCGTACGGCCTTCCCACGGATCACCGGTGAAGTCACGCAGGCGCGCGGTGTTGCGGTCACGGAAGCTGACATAGACCTGCATCAGCAGCGCGGCGATACCACCAGCGATCATCAGCGTGCCCACGAACGAGATCTGGAACAGCCACTGCACCGAAGGATCGTCGAAATGGCTGACGCGACGGGTGTAGCCCATGAAGCCCAGGATGTACGGCGGGGTGAACGCGACCCAGAAGCCGATCGACCACAGCCAGAACGAGACCAGGCCCCAGAAACGGTCCAGCTTGTAGCCGAAGGCTTTCGGGAACCAGTAGTTGATACCGGCGAAGATACCGAACACGACACCGCCGATGATGACGTTGTGGAAGTGCGCGATCAGGAACAGCGAGTTGTGCAGCACGAAGTCGGCCGCCGGGATGGCCAGCATGACGCCGGTCATGCCGCCGATCACGAAGGTCAGCATGAACGACACGGTCCACATCATCGGCAGTTCGAAGCGGATACGGCCGCGGTACATGGTGAACAGCCAGTTGAAGATCTTGGCGCCGGTCGGGATCGAGATGATCATCGTCGTGATGCCGAAGAACGCGTTGACGCTGGCGCCCGAACCCATGGTGAAGAAGTGGTGCAGCCACACCAGGTACGACAGGACCATGATGACGCAGGTCGCGTACACCATCGAGGTGTAGCCGAACAGGCGCTTGCCGCAGAAGGTCGAGACGACTTCGGAGAAGATACCGAAGGCCGGCAGGATCAGGATGTAGACTTCCGGGTGACCCCAGATCCAGATCAGGTTGACGTACATCATCGGGTTGCCGCCACGGTCGCTCGTGAAGAACGCGGTGTCGAGCAGGCGGTCCATGCCCAGCATGGCCAGCACGGCGGTCAGGATCGGGAAGGTGACCACGATCAGGATGTTGGTGCACAGCGAGGTCCAGGTGAAGACTGGCATCTTCATCAGGTCCATGCCCGGCGCACGCATCTTGATGATGGTGACGATCAGGTTGACGCCCGACAGGGTCGTGCCGACACCCGCGATCTGCAGCGCCCAGATGTAGTAGTCGACGCCGACACCCGGACTTGCCAGGATGCCCGACAGCGGCGGATACGCCAGCCAGCCGGTGCGTGCGAACTCACCCACGAACAGCGATGCCATGATCAGCACGGCGCCCATGGTGGTCATCCAGAACGAGAAGTTGTTCAGGAACGGGAAGGCCACGTCGCGCGCGCCGATCTGCAGCGGCACCACGTAGTTCATCAGGCCCGTCACGAACGGCATCGCCACGAAGAAAATCATGATCACGCCGTGGGCGGTGAAGATCTGGTCGTAGTGGTGCGGCGGCAGGAAGCCGGCGTTGTCGCCGAAGGCGATCGCCTGCTGGGCGCGCATCATCAGGGCGTCGGCGAAGCCGCGCAGCAGCATGATCAGGCCCAGGATCATGTACATGATCCCGATTTTCTTGTGGTCGATACTGGTGATCCAGTCCTTCCACAGGGTGCCCCACAGGCGGAAGTACGACAGGATGGCCACGAGGGCCAGGCCGCCGACGATCACGCCTGCGAAGGTAGCGATCAGAATCGGCTCATGGAGCGGGATCGCGTCCCAGCCCAGCCGACCGAAGATGAACTTCGTCAAGTCGAATGATTCTTGCATGATTACTTCATCAAGGTATTAATAGGAGCGACGCACATTTCCAGCGCTTCCGCCAACTGCGACTTGCCGCCCTGCGATTGCTGGCGGATGGCGGCGGCCATCTGGTTGCGCTTCTCGTCTTCGTGCATCTGCTGGTTCATGCACATGCTGCCTTCCGCCACGCAGCGGTTGACGACACGGTTGAACAGCGCCGGCTCGACCTGGCCATAGTGGCGCACAGGCTCCTTGGCGGTCGGCTTTTCCAGCACCAGGTAGTCGGCGCGATCGAGGACGGCCGGATTGGCCTTCATTTCCTGCACCCAGGTGTTGAACTCTTCGTTGGTGACGCCTTTATAGGCGAACTTCATGTGCGAGAAACCGTCGCCGCTGAAGTTGGCCGACAGGCCGCGGTAGTCACCGGTCTTGTTCAGGACGGCGTTCAGTTCCGTCTCCATGCCCGGCATCGCGTAGATCATGCCGGCCAGGGTCGGGATATAGAAGGTGTTCATCACGGTCGAGGCGGTGATCTTGAAGCGCACCGGGGTGTCGATCGGGGTCACCAGCTGGTTGACCGAGGCGATGCCCTGCTCCGGATAGATGAACAGCCATTTCCAGTCCAGCGCCACGACCTGCACTTCGAGCGGCTTGGTCGATGCCGGGATCGGACGGTGTTCGTCCAGGCGTTCGAGCGGACGGTAAGGATCGAGCTTGTGGGTGCTGACCCAGGTGATCAGGCCAAGGACGATGATGATCAGGAGCGGCGCGCCCCAGATGATGAGCTCGAGCTTGGTCGAGTGGTCCCAATCGGGTTCGTACTTCGCGTTGGCGTTCTTGCGGTAGCGCCAGGCGAACAGGACAGTCAGGATCATCACAGGGACGATGATCAACAACATCAGCACAACCGATATGGTGATCAGATCGGCCTGCTGCTTCGCAATATCGCCGGTGGGATTCATGACGACCGTGTTGCAGCCGGCCAGCGCTGCAAGCGGAAGTAATGGGAGTCCGCGGCGGACAATTTTAGGAATCATGCTAGGTATCTAACGTTACATGGAAGGAGAACATGCTACTGTAATGCCAACGGTCGCCGAAGAACATTGGACACATTGTCCCACCTTTGCCGGAATGCAATTTCAACAACAGTGGCGACCGTCGACTTCTCTGGAGAACACAATATGCAAAGCACGACGACGTACGGCGGCGCAGGGGCCGCTCCAATCACACACCCGCACAGCGGGGCTCGCAACATCAATGCCAGGGATGCCCACGTCAGTCCCGGCGACATCGCCGTCGGCGTGGTCATCGGCCGTGCGGCGGAATACTTCGAGTTCTTCACGTACGCAATCGCGTCGGCGCTCGTCTTCCCTGCCATTTTCTTCCCGTGGGCCGACCGTCTCGACGCGACGCTGTATTCCTTCGCCATCTTCGCCCTCGCCTTCATCGCACGCCCGATCGGCACGGTCGTGTTCATGGCGATCCAGAAGCGCTGGAGCCGCGACATGAAGCTCGGCATCTCGCTGCTCATGATGGGCACCAGCACCGTCGTCATCGCCATGCTCCCGAGCTATAGTGAAATCGGCGCCACCGCGATCATCCTGCTGGCGGGCCTGCGTATCGCCCAGGGTTTCGCCCAGGGCGGTTCGTGGGATGGGCTGCCGTCGCTGCTGGCGCTCAGCGCACCCGAGAACAAGCGCGGATGGTACGCGATGCTCGGACAATTGAGCGCACCGCTTGGCTTCGTGATCGCGGCCGGCATCTTCGCCTTCCTGATCACCTATACGGCCGAAGAAGACTTCCTGACCTGGGGCTGGCGCTTCCCGTTCTTCGTGGCCTTCGCCATCAACGTGGTCGGCACCTTCGCCCGCCTGCGCCTGGCCAGCACGCCCGAATATTCGCGCCTGCTCGATTCGCACCACCTCGATCCGGCCCCGGTCGGCGAACTGGTGAGCAAGCAAGGCAGCAATATCGCCATCGGCGCCATGGCTGCCCTGGCCAGCTACGCCCTGTTCCACCTGGTGACCGTGTTCCCGCTGTCGTGGATCCAGCTCTACGATACCCGTCCGATGGACGAATTCCTGCACATCCAGATGTGGGGCGCCGGCCTCGCTGCGGTGGCCATGCTGATCTCGGGCATCGTCGCCGACAAGCTCGGTCGCCGCACCACCCTCGGCACCGCGGCGGCGCTGATCGCCCTGTATTCGGCCTCGATCCCGTTCCTGATCAATAGCGGCACCGGCGGCCAGAACGCCTTCATCCTGATCGGCTTCACCCTGCTCGGCTTCTCCTACGGCCAGGCGGCGGGCGCGACCACCTCGAACTTCCAGAAGGGTTTCCGCTACACCGGCGCGGCCCTGACGTCCGACCTGGCATGGTTGGTCGGCGCGGCCTTCGCACCGCTGGTCGCCCTCGGCCTGTCGGCCCACTTCGGCCTGGGCTACGTCAGCCTGTACCTGCTGTCGGGCGCGGTCGTCTCGCTGGCGGCGCTGAGCCTGAACCGCAAGCTGGAGATTCGCGACTGATGCCTGTCGCTTGACGTGATATGACGGCGGCCCTGCGGGGCCGTCGTTTTTTTATGGGGGCGCATCGCGGAGCGACTCAGTCGCGCGCCGTACGCCATTCCTGGGGGTTGGCCGGCTGCTCGTGTTCATGGCCGCAGTTCGTGATCCGCTGCTTGCCGTGCTTTTCGATCATGTCGATGCTGGTGGCCGGCGAGCGCTCCGTGATGCAATAGATGCCGAGGGCCGTCAGGACGCGAAAACGGCGCGCCCCATCGCCGCCATCGTTGACCAGTTCCACGATCTTGGGCGCCTCGTACCACTTGTTCGGCGCCAGCGCGGCGGCTTCCCTGAATTTGTTCGCCATGCGGATTTGCGGGCTGTCCGGCGGGGCGACGATGGTCGGCTTGCTGTCCTTGCGCACGGCGCGGTCCATGGCGCCGGCGTCGCGCATGGCTTGCTCGATCATCTGGCGCGCAGCGCCGGCAGCCGGTTCTGTCGTCGGCGCCGGCGCCGGCGCAGCCACGGCCTCGGCCGGAACGGGGGCCGCAATGGCTTCTCGTGCCGGCGTAGGCGGCGCGGAAGATGCCACGGGTCGTGGCGCGGCATGCGCGCGCGGGCGGTCAGGGGCCGTCTCGGCAACCACCGCCTCCGGCAAGCGCGGCTCGACCTGCACCCACTGGACGAAGTCCGCCTCGCCCTGCTCGGGCAAGCGGAGCTTGCGCGCCTGCTGCCAGCCGGCCACCAGCGCCGCATGGACCAGCAAGGTGAGGGCAAGGCCTGCCAGGCGGCTGTCCGGATCCTGGCGCGGTGGTCGGGTTGGGGGCATATGGCCCGAGTATAGCCGGCGCCGGACCGTCCATTACTCACGCATTGTTGCGCCTGACCTCTTCGGTGTAGATGCCTGGAACGCGCGACAGCCCGGCCTTCACCGCCTGGGTGAGTTCGTCGATCATGACTTCGTCGGCGCCCTCCTCCAGCGCCGTGTAGCCGCGCTCCACCACGGTGGCCGGGGCCAGCTTGGGCAATGCAATGTCGCGCGTCAGGTCGGTGTCGATGAAGCCCACGTGCAGTGCCAGCACCTGCGTGCCCTGCCCGCGCAACTCGTTGCGCAGCGCATTGGTCAGCCCCCAGGCCGCCGACTTCGACACCCCGTAGGCCGCCAGCATCGGCGAACTGATCCAGCTCGCCACCGACAGCACGTTCAGGAAGGCGCCGCCGCCGTTACGGGCCAGCACCGGCGCGAAAGCCCGGCTCATGCCCAGGATGCCAAAGACATTCGTCTCCAGCATCGCCCGTAGCGAGTCCTCGACCCCATCGGCCAGCACCTGCTGGAAATGGGCGATGCCGGCGTTGTTGATGACCAGGTCGACATCGCCCAGCTCGCGCGCCGCCGCCGCCACGCTGCCTGGATCGGTGACGTCGAGCCGGACCGGGGTGACGCCGGCCAGGGTGACACTGGCGGGATCGCGCGCCCCCGCATAGACCCTCCTGGCGCCGCGCGCGAGCGCCTGGCGCGCGAATTCGAGGCCCAGGCCACGGTTGGCGCCGGTGACGAGGACGGTGGCATTGTCGAGTTGCATGGCTATCCCTTTCTGGTTGGCGGCGTCATGGAATATGACGATCATCATATTCTAGTCCAGAAAAATGGGCTGCGTACTGACAGGGCTGGATGTGGCGACGCTAGCGCCCGTACTGGGCCAGCAAGGCGTCCCGACTGGCCGCCAGCATCGCACCGCCCTGCGGGCCGGGGCCGAAGGTGCGCGCGATCTGCAGGGCGCCGACCATCGCGCCGGCCAGCGCCAGGGCCGGGCCAGCGGCGTCGGTGCGCCCTTCTTCTTCCAGCGCCGCCTGGACCTGCCGCACCAGCCGCTCGATGCGGCTGCGCGCGACCTCGCGCAGCGGCGTTTCCTGGCGCGCCATTTCCGAGCCGAGCGCGCCGACCACGCAGCCCAGGCCCGACTCACGGGCAGCCAGGTGTTCTTCGGACAGGTAGGCCGTGACCAGCGCGGCCAGCGGGCAGGCGCCGTTCGCGCGCAAGGCGGCGGTGCGGCGATCGAGACTGTCCGTGGACGCCGCATCGGCATGCTCGAGCGCCTCGACCAGCAGCGCCTCGCGCGAGTCGAAGTGGGCATAGAAGCCGCCGTGGGTCAGGCCGGCGCCCTTCATGACGTCGGCCACGCCGACGCCCGCGAAACCGTCGCGCCGCAACGCGCGCGCCGCGACCTCGAGGATGCGCTGATGGGTTTGTTCCCGTTTGGAGGGGATGGTCATGCCGTGCTTGCCGTGTGTGGGATGATCCGCATGCTACGATCATCCCACCACGATGGTCAACGGTGGGCGAATGCTAGGACAGCGCCGTGTCGAGCACCGTCATCAGGATGAAGCCGAAGATCAGCGCGATGCTGGCCTGGGTGCCGTTGCCCGACTGGCGCGATTCGGGGATCACGTCGTTGACGATCACCAGCAGCATGGCGCCGGCGGCGGCGGCCAGCGCATACGGCAGCAGGCCGGCCGAGATGCCGATCAGGGCCACGCCGAACACGGCGGCGATCGGCTCGACCAGGCCCGAGGCCACGCCCATGGCGACCGCGGTCAGGCGGCTGTAACCGACGGCATGCAGCGCCAGGGCGACCACCAGGCCTTCGGGCACGTCCTGGATCGACACGCCGGTGGCGAGCGAGGTGGCTTTCTCGACGTCGATGCCGGCGAAGGCCACGCCGATGGCCAGGCCTTCGGGCAGGTTGTGCAGCGCCACGGCCCACACGAACAGCCAGGCGCGCCGCAGCGACACCTTGTCGGGCTCGTTGGACAGGATGCCCTCGGTGCGCACCGCGCGCCCGAGCAGCAGGATGGCGCCGGCGCCGAACATGATGCCGGCGCCGACCATGAGGCTCGATTCCCAGTTACCGGCGCCGGCCGTCTTGGCGGCGCTCAGGGCGGGGATCACGAGGGAAAACGCGGTGGCGCCGAGCATGACGCCGGCGCCGAAGCCGAGGAAGCAATCGTAGGTGCGCTTGGTGAAATTCTGTGCGAACAGGACCGGCAGGGTGCCCAGCGCGGTCGCCGCCGCCGCCGTGCTGCCGCCCGCCAGCGCCGCCAGCATCTTGGGATTGGCATTCATGATCTGCTCGATCATGCTGCCGAGCAGGACGAGGAAGCCGATGGCGCAGATGCCGAAACCGATGGCGCGGCGTGGGGTCAGCCAGCGCGGAAGGCCACGAGGGTGGTTGCTCTTGTCGGTTTGGATATCCATGCATATTCCTGTCAAAGACCGCGCCAGGCCGCCCCGCTCCCCGCGTGGGCGGCCGCCGGCGCGGCCGTACTACGAGGCGGGTATTACTTCAGCGGCTTGCCGCTGCCCATCGGGTTGCCGACACCGGTATCGTCGAGCGGACCGCCCTTGGAACCGACATTGGCGTCGCCCATGGCATTACCGCCCGATCCACCCATCGTACCACCAGTTGCCGATTGCATCATGCCTAATTCGGAGCCGGTACGCGGCGTGGCCGAGGGGTCGGACATGGTGCGCATCGCCATCTGCTTGAGCACGTCGATGTCGCCGGTCGGCAGGGCCACTTCGGCCTCGCCCGAGCCGCCGTCGACGGCCATCTGCTTCTCGCGGTCGCTGATGAAGTCCCAGTCGGCGCCCTGGTTCCAGGCGCCGCGCACCTCGCCCGGGCCCTGCGACATATTGTAGTAAACGCTGGCGAACGCCGGCACCACAGGCATTTTGCCCGGTGGGAAGTTCGGCTCCATCGCGTACAGCGCCTTCTCGAACGACTTCATGTGCGCCACTTCGCGCGTCATCAGGAAGCCCAGCGCTTCTTTCACGCCCGGGTCGTCGGTCAGCGCGATCAGGCGCTCATAGACGATCTTGGCGCGCGCCTCGGCGGCGATGTTCGAGCGCAGGTCGGCGGTCGGCTCGGTGATCGAGTCGATGTAGGCGGCGGTCCATGGCACGCCGGCCGAG
This sequence comes from Massilia timonae, assembly GCF_001866515.1. Lineage (NCBI taxonomy): Bacteria > Pseudomonadati > Pseudomonadota > Betaproteobacteria > Burkholderiales > Oxalobacteraceae > Massilia > Massilia timonae. The sequence goes on along the minus strand of NZ_JRYB01000001.1, from coordinate 4,570,800 downwards.
TTGGTCAGCGGAGCGCCAGCGCCATACAGCACTTGCGTGATGTGGCTGTCGTTGCCCGGGCCGGTAATGGCGCGGTACATTTCGGCCTCGGTGTCGATGGCTTCGGCCAGGCGGCCCTTGGCGCCCTTGTTCAGCATGGCGACGATGTGGCCGATCACCTCCAGGTGACTCAGCTCCTCGGTCGCGATGTCGAACAGCATGTCCTTGCGGCCTGGATCGTCTTCGGCGACAGCCTGGGTAAAGTAGCGCATGGCCGCGGCCAGCTCGCCCTGCGGTCCGCCGAACTGCTCGAGCATGAGGTTCGCCAGGGCCGGGTTCGGCTCGCTGACACGGACTGTATATTGCAAGCGCTTGTTGTGTGCAAACATGACAGGTATCTCCGATTGAAGTGGAAGGTTCGTATCAACCTCGGCAGCCACGCGACCTGCGTGCACTGCCAATGGATAGGCTACCGCCGGGACCGGTAGCTCAATGACCCCATGTTCTCAGGTCGACAATGGATTGACCGTCAGGAGCACTCCCGTGTCCTTGTAGGACAAATGTGACAATCTGTTATTCCAAATAAACAATCCCCGAGTCAAGTCCATCTGCCGTCTCATGCGTGCGCCCGGGTGGGCCGGTCACTGACACGCCTCCGGCACGCGCTCCTACAGTCATCGGTGGCGGGGCCGGTCTACCATATTGTTCAAACAATCACGAACGGGGGTATTACCATGAATCTCAAGCAACTGAGCCCAAGCATTACAGACATGATCCGCTTCGACCACTCGCACGTGATGGTCACCTTCCACCAGTACTCCAAGGACAAGAGCCCGACCGTCAAGAAGGCGCTGGCCGATACCATCTGTGACGGCCTGGAAATCCACGCCACGCTCGAGGAAGAGATCTTTTACCCGGTGATGCGCCGGCGCGACGGCAGCGAGCCCTTCATCCACGAGGCCGAGCCCGAGCACGACGAAATGCGCCGCCTGATCGCCGAGCTGCGCGCCACCTCGGGCGCCGATCCGCGCCACGACGACCTGGTGATGGAATTGATGCGCGACGTGATGCACCACGTGGCGGAGGAAGAAACCAAGCTGCTGCCGGACGCCGAGGCGATCCTGGGCAAGCAGCGCCTGGCCGAGATGGGCGCCGAGATGACGCGCCGCCGCATGCAGCTGGTGGGACCGAAGGCCGGCAAGCTGGCCAAGGAACACCTCGTCGGCTTCTCGGGCAGCACCGCGGCGATGGTGGTCGGCGTGGCCGGCGCCCTGCTGGCGGCGTTCGCGCTCAAGCCGAAGAAGAATACCTGGAAGACGCAGCCGGCGAATACCTGATCGCCTGTTTCGCTTGCCGATAACGCCGCCGCTCGCGAGACCGGCGGCGTTTTTACATTCAGATCTGATCCGGGAAGAACACCGGCATCGGGTCGAGCGTCGACTTGACCCCGAGATGGGCGCCCTGCTCCCTGAGCCAGAGGTCGGCGGTCTCGACGCCCCGGTCGTGCAGCATTTGAAGGAAGGGCATCTCGGCATTCATCTTGGCCGAGATGCCGTGATCCTGCAGGTAGTCGTTGCCGCTGATGAGGTGCAGGTGTTTGCTGTTGGGCGCCGCGCCGGCCCCGCGGACCTCGTCGGGCAAGCCGTTCAGGTAGCGCAGCGCGCTGACCTCGCGCACGAAGCTGATGTTGAACGCGATCTCGTTCGAGCGGTTGGCGATGTCGGCGATATTGGTCGGCATGTCGCTGCGCGCGATCGGATTGTTCTGGATGATGATCAGGTCGCTGGCGGTCGAGTGCCGCATCAGCGGGTCCAGCGGCGGATTGGCGACGTAACTGCCGTCCCAGTACATCTCCCCTTCCACCTCCACCGCCGCGAACACCGTCGGCAGGCAGGCCGAGGCCACCAGGCGCTGCACGTCCATTTCCTGACGCCGGAACAGCTTGCCGGTGCCGGTGCGCACATTGGTGGCGGCGACGAACAATTGCAGTTCTTCGCAGTCGCGCACCCGGTCGAAGTCGATCATGCTGGCGAGGAAGTTGCGCAGAGGATTGAGTGTGAGCGGACCTTCACGCACCGGCCCCATCAGCGCCCCCATCATCTCCAGCAGGTGGTAGGCCGGCGAGAATTCCATCGTAAACGTGGGCGCCATGCGGTCGAGCGGGGTGCGTTGCAGCGGACTGAGGACCGCCGCGCTGCCGAGGGTGCGCCAGAACCGGTCGAGGGCGCGGCGCGCGCCCTCGCGGCCGCCACCGCGCGCGTAGCCGTCGGCCAGCACCACCGCGTTGATGGCGCCGGCGCTCGATCCGCTCAGGGCGTCGATGACCAGGTCGTCCTCTTGCAGCAGCCGGTCGAGCACACCCCAACCAAAGGCGCCGTAGGTGCCCCCGCCCTGGATGGCGAGGCTGATCGTCTTGTAAGTCGTCAAGATCTGCTCCATCGTGATTGATGGAGCGAGCTTAACGCGGCGCCCGATGTTGCGGCGCAGCGTAGCCTCAGGACATCCAGGCCATCACGAGCGGCACCAGCCACGGGGCCAGCAGCGCGGTCAGCGCGCCATTCAGGCCCATCGCCAGGCCGGCGAAGGCGCCCATCTCGGGGCTGACCTGGAAGGCGCGCGCCGTGCCGATGCCGTGCGAGGCCAGGCCCAGCGCGAAGCCGCAGGCGGCGTCCGAACGCACGCCCAGCAGCATGAAGACATAGCGTCCGAACACGGCGCCGAAGATGCCGGTCGCGATCACCAGCGCGGCCGTCAGCGCCGGGATGCCGCCCAGGCGCTCGGACACCGCCATCGCGATCGGCGAGGTGGCCGATTTCGGTCCCAGCGTATATGCCAGCTCCGGCGTCGCGCCCAGCAGCAGCGCCACCACCACGGCCGACACGATGGCCGTCACGCTGCCGGCCAGCAGCGCGGCGCCCAGCGGCAAGGCCGCGCGGCGCAGGCGCGGCAGCTGGCGCACGAGCGGCACCGCCAGCGCCACGGTGGCCGGGCCGAGTAAGAAGTGGACGAACTGGGCGCCGGCAAAATAGCGCTCGTAGGACATCCCGGTGAGCCACAGCAGCGCCACGATCAGGGCGACCGCGATCGCAACCGGATTGGCCAGCGGCGAGGCCTTGCACAAGGCGAGGATGCGCTGCGCCGCCAGGTAGGCGCACAGGGTCATGGTCAGGCCCAGGAGCGGCGAGGCGGAAAGGTAGACCCAGAAATGGCTGAACTCGGCGAAATCAGGCATCGCCATCCCTGCTCCCATTGTCCATCCCGCGCAGGATCAGGCCGGTCACGGCCAGGGCTAGCACGGTGCTGCCCACGAGCGAGGCCAGGATCGCGATCCAGTGGCCGCTGCCGCTGCTGGCGGCGACCAGGATGCCGACGCCGGCCGGCACGAACAGCAACGACAGGTGCGACAGCAGCGTATTGGCGGCCCCCTCGACCAGCGCCTGCAGCTTCGGCATGGCCAGCAACGCCGCCATCAACAGCAGCATGCCGGCGACCGGCCCCGGCAAGGGAAGATGGAAGACGAATACGATGCCTTCGCCCAGGCACTGGAACAACAACAGGACCGCGAACGCAGCCAGCATACCTCTACTCCTGACGCAGGACGGCGGCCGCGTAGCGCACCCGGCCGCCGAAAAGTGTACAGGATAGCAAATCCCGCGGCCGTGCGTGCGTACGCCGGCCACGCAAAGCGTCAGGCTTCGGCCGTCGCGTGCGCCCCGGCGATCGCGCCGCGCTTGACCTGGTCGCGCTCGATCGACTCGAACAAGGCCTTGAAGTTGCCTTCGCCGAAGCCGTCGTCGCCCTTGCGCTGGATGAACTCGAAGAACACCGGCCCCAGTTGCGGCACGCCGAAGATCTGCACCAGCAGGCGCGCATGGCCGTCCTTCACGGCGCCGTCCAGCAGCAGGCCGCGCACCTTCAGCGCCTCGGCATCCTGGCCATGGCCCGGAATGCGTTCGTCGAGCATCTCGTAATAGGTGTCCGGCGGCGGCGCCATCAAGGGCACGCCGGCCGCGCGCAGCTTGTCGACGGTGTCGATCAGGTCGTCGGTGAGCAGTGCGATGTGCTGGATGCCCTCGCCATTGAACTGCATCAGGAATTCCTCGATCTGACCACCGCCGGCCTTGCCTTCCTCGTTCAGCGGAATGCGGATCTTGCCGTCCGGCGCCGTCATCGCCTTCGAGGTCAGGCCGGTATATTCACCCTTGATGTCGAAGTAACGGATCTCGCGGAAGTTGAACAGCTTCTCGTAGAATCCGGCCCAGTAGGACATGCGGCCGCGGTAGACGTTGTGGGTCAGGTGGTCGATGATGGCCAGGCCATGGCCCACCGGGTTGCGGTCGACGCCGTCGATGAACTCGAAGTCGATGTCATAGATCGATTTTCCCTCGTCGAAGCGGTCGATCAGGTACAGCGGCGCGCCGCCGATGCCCTTGATGGCCGGCAGGCGCAGTTCCATGGGGCCGGTCGGGATCTCGACCGCCTGGGCGCCCAGTTCGAGGGCGCGCGCATAAGCCTTGTGGGCGTCCTTGACGCGGAAGGCCATGCCGCAGGCCGACGGGCCGTGCTCGGCCGCGAAATACGCGGCATAGCTCTTCGGCTCGTTGTTGACGATGAAGTTGATGCCGCCCTGGCGGAACAAGGCCACGTCCTTGGAGCGGTGGGTTGCCACCCTGGTGAAGCCCAGCGCCTCGAACACCGGCTCCAGCACGCCCGGCGTGGGCGATGCGAACTCCACGAACTCGAAGCCCATCAGGCCCATCGGATTGTCGAACAGGTCTGCCATTGTCTCTTCCTTTAGTTAAGCATTGTTATTGACTCACGTTTCCGCGAACACGTCGGCCAGGAGTCCGCGCAACCACTGGTTGCCCGGATCCTGGTTGAAGCGGCGGTGCCAGAAAATATTCGTCTGCAGCGGCGGCAGGTCGAGCGGCGGCGTCGCCCATTCGAGCCCGAACGGCACGGCCGCGCGCTCGGCCAGTTTTTGCGGCACCGTCACGACCAGGTCGCTCGTGCTCACGATATACGGCACCGCGGTGAAATGCGGCACTCGGAATTTCGTTGTCTGTCCGATGCCGGCCCTGGCCAGCGCCGCGTTCACCCGGTCGTAGGGACTGTCGGCCGCGTCCACCAGCAGATGCTCGGCTTGCGCGAAGCGCTCGAGGGTCAGTTCGCCGCGCGCCAGCGGGTGCCCCTTGCGGAACATGGCCACGAACGGCTGGCGGAACAGGTGGCGCTGGTACAGCGCCTCGGACACGTCCTCGAACGGCCCGACCGCCAGGTCGACCCGCCCGCCTTCCATCTCTTCCTTGAGCGACAGCGTCCCCACCCGCACCGAGCTGATCTCGACGTGGGGCGCCAGCTGGCGGCAGCGCTCGATCAGCGTCGGCATGAAATACACTTCGCCGACGTCGGTCATGGCCAGCATGAAGCGCCGGTTGCTGGTGCCCGGTTCGAAGCGGCTGCGCTGGTTCAGGGCCAGCGCCACCTGCGCCATCGCCGCCCCGATCGGCTCGGCCATCTGGCTGGCCAGCGGCGTGGGCTGCATGCCGCTGGCGGTGCGCACGAACAGCTCGTCGCCGAAGCTGCGCCGCAGCCGCGCCAGCGCATTGCTCACGGCCGACTGCGACAGCCCCAGGCGCCGGGCGGCCGATGAGATCTGGCGCTCCCTGTATACCTCCTGGAACACCGAGAGCAGGTTCAGGTCTATATCGTGTGCTTCGATCATGGATTTCCCGGGCTGCCGGCCGGACCGGCGTGACACGCATTGTCCACATCCCGGCGCTCGCCCGACAGTAATATTGATGATATGAATAGTCTACATTTATCTATTCATCTCGTAAAAGATGGCGGATTATTCTAGAGTGGCGCCATCGAAGATGCTATCCACCGTCCAGGAGACCCCATGAGCCACGAGCCCGGCCATCCGTCAGCCTATATGAGCGGTTTCGGCAACGAGTTCGCCACCGAAGCCCTGCCCGGCGCCCTGCCCCGGCACCGCAATTCACCGCAGCGCGTGGCCTATGGCCTGTACGCCGAGCAGCTGTCCGGCACCGCCTTCACTGCCCCGCGCAGCCACAACCGGCGCTCGTGGCTGTACCGCATCCGCCCGGCGGCGGTGCATGGCAGTTTCGTGCCCCTGGATGCCCCGCGCCTGATGGGCCGTTTCGATACGCCCGTCCCCCCGAACCAGCTGCGCTGGGGCCCATTGCCGATGCCTCATGCTCCGACCGATTTCATCGACGGCTGGGTGACCATGGCCGGCAACGGCTCGCCCGAATCGATGAGCGGCTGCGCCATCCATATGTACGCGGCCAATCGCGGCATGGATGGCCGCTATTTCTATAACGCGGACGGGGAATTGCTGCTCGTACCACAATCTGGCCGGCTGTCGATCGCGACCGAGCTGGGCCTGCTGGAGGTCGAACCGCAGGAAATCGCCGTGATCCCGCGCGGCGTGCGCTTCCAGGTGCTGCTGCCCGACGGCGCGGCGCGCGGCTATATCTGCGAGAACTTCGGCGCCCTCCTGCGCTTGCCTGACCTGGGCCCGCTCGGTTCCAACGGCCTGGCCAACCCGCGCGACTTCCTGACGCCGAGCGCGCGCTACGAAGACCTGGAAGGCGACTTCGAACTGGTGAGCAAGTTTGGCGGCCGCCTGTGGCGCGCCCCAATCGGCCACTCGCCGCTGGACGTCGTGGCCTGGCACGGCAACTACGCGCCTTATAAATACGACCTGCGCCACTTCAATACGATCGGCTCGATCAGCTACGACCACCCCGATCCGTCGATCTTCCTGGTGCTGCAGTCGCCGTCGGACACGCCGGGCGTGGACACGATCGACTTCGTGATCTTCCCGCCGCGCTGGCTGGCGGCCGAGGACACCTTCCGCCCGCCCTGGTTCCACCGCAACGTGGCCAGCGAATTCATGGGCCTGATCCACGGCGCCTACGATGCCAAGGCCGAGGGCTTCGTGCCGGGCGGCGCCAGCATCCACAACTGCATGAGCGGGCATGGTCCGGACGCCGCCACCTTCGACAAGGCCAGCAGCCTGGATACCAGTCGCCCGCACAAGGTGGGCGACACCATGGCCTTCATGTTCGAGACCCGCGCCGCCCTGGCGCCGACGGCGCAGGCGCTGGCCTCGCCCCAGCTGCAGGGCGATTACCAGCAGTGCTGGGCCGGCATCCGCAAGCACTTCCGTCTCGAGCCTTGAGCCGGCAGTGAAGCGCGCAGCGCACGCAGCGGTGTTCCCGCATTTTGTCATTTATGCCATGATTCGCGGGCAGGCCATGGTGGCCTGCCCGGCCACGGCCCGGCACGACCGGTCATGGGGCAAGAGCCCAGCATGTCAGACATATTGATCATCCTCGTTCTCATCCTGTTGAACGGGGTGTTCGCGATGAGCGAACTCGCGCTCGTCTCCGCCAAGCGCATGCGCCTGGAACGGCGCGCCGAAGAAGGCAGCCGCGGCGCCCGCACCGCGATCGCGCTGGCCGACAATCCCAGCCACTTCCTGTCCACCGTCCAGGTGGGCATCACCCTGATCGGCATCTTCACCGGCGCCTTCGGCGAAGCCTCGCTGGTGTCGCGCCTGACGCCGCAGATCGAGACCATCGGCTTCCTGGCGCCCTACGCCTACGAGATCGCGCTGTTCGTGGTGGTGCTGGCGATCACCTTCGTCTCGATCGTCCTGGGCGAGCTGGTACCGAAGCGCATCGCGATGCGCCATCCGGAGACGATGGCGACCCTGATCGCCCCGCCGCTGAACATGCTGTCGGTGATCATGTCGCCGTTCGTCAAGGTGCTGTCGCTCACCACCGAGGCGATCGTGCGCCTGTTCGGCATCCACGACGCCAAGGAAGAAGCGCCGACCGAGGAAGACATCACCGGCATGTTCAAGGAAGGCACCGACGCCGGCCTGTTCGAAAAGACCGAGTACGACATCGTCTCGCGCGCGCTGCGCCTGGACGACCGCCACCTGAAGGCGCTCATGACGCCGCGGGTCGACCTGGTCATGATCGACCTCGACGCCGAGCGGCGCGACACACTGGAGCTCATCAGCTGCCACAACTACAGCCGCTTTCCCGTGTACCGCGGCGACCGCGCCCAGATCCTGGGCTACGTGAAGGTGCGCGACCTGCTGGCGCAGTCGGTGCGCCATGGCTCGCTCGAGGCGGTCAATATCGAGCACGCGGTGTCCGATATACTGTTCGTGCCCGAGACCGTGAGCGCGATGGTGCTGCTCGAGCTGTTCAAGAAGAACCGCGCCGAACTGGCCCTGATCGTCGACGAGTACGGCGACATCCAGGGCATGGTGACCCTGTCCGACGTGATGAGCGCCCTGGTGGGCGACGTCACCGTGATCGGCGAAGAGAACGATCCGGACGCGGTGCAGCGCCAGGACGGCAGCTGGCTGCTCGACGGCGGCGTGGACCTCGACCGCTTCCGTGACCTGATGAACACCGACGTGCGCTTCCCGGACGAAGGCACCGGGGCGTACCACACGCTGGCCGGCTTCGTGCTGTACCAGTTCGGCTACATCCCAAAGACGTCCGAGTTCTTCGAATGGGACGGCTACCGGATCGAAGTGGTCGACATGGACGGCAACCGCATCGACCGCATCCTGGTGCAGCAATTGCCCACGCCGGAACCGGTCGCCGAAGAGACCTGACCACGGTCCGGCGCGCCGCGCGCGGCGAGCAAGTATACTTGTGCTTTGAACCGCACAAGGATCGGCATGGACGTCGTCAGGCTCGGCCCCCTCATCATTCCGCTGTCGGCGGCGCTGGTCGTGCTGGCCCTGCTGGCGGCGACCACCACGGCCGACTGGCTGCGCCGCCGGCGCGGCCATGACGCCGGCACGGTGCTGTGGCGGATGATCGTGGCGGGCTTCGTCGCCGCGCGCGCCGTGTTCGTCCTCAAGCACCACGACATCTACATCAAGGCGCCATGGAGCGCGCTGGACATCCGCGACGGCGGCTTCGAGCCGGTGGCCGGCCTGATCGTCGCCTGCGTGATCGGCGCCGAACTGACGCGGCGCCGCGCCGAATTGCGCCGTCCGCTGCTGGCCAGCGTGCTGGCAGGCGGCGCGGTCTGGATCGGCGGGCTGGTGGCGGCCCAGGCGCTGGCGCCGCCGCGTCCGCCGATGCCGGACCTGATGGTGCGCCGGCTCGACGGCAGCGAGGTGCCGCTCCGTAGCCTGGCGGGTCGCCCGCTGGTGGTCAACCTGTGGGCCACCTGGTGTCCACCATGCCGGCGCGAGATGCCCGCCATGCAGGCGGCGCAGCAGGCCAACCCGGACATCGGCTTCGTGTTCGTCAACCAGGGCGAGTCCAGCGTGGTGGTGCGGCGTTTCCTGGCCACCCAGCAGCTGCGCCTGCAGAACGTCGTGATCGATCCGGCCGGCCAGGTCGCGGCGCGCACCGGCGCCGCCGGCTATCCCACCACCCTGTTCTACGACGCCGACGGCAAGCTGCGCCTGCGTCACGTCGGCGAGCTGTCGGAGGCGACGCTGAAGGACAAGCTGACCAGCCTGCGGCCTTGAAGCGCCTACCCGCCGCCGGCGACTTGTGGTACAACAGCGCGGCAACCGAGGAGATGTCTATGCAAGTCAATCCGATCCAGCTGTTCGACGCCGAATCGTCGACTTTCACCTATATTCTGGCCGCGCCGGGCAGCATTGATGCCGTCATCATTGACCCGGTCGACCGCCATTTCACGCGCGACCTGGCGCATGTGGAGCGCCTCGGCCTGCGCCTGACCCATGTGCTGGAAACCCATGCCCATGCCGACCACGTGACCTCGGCCGGCCGCCTGCGCGCGCAGACGGGCGCCAAGGCTTGCGTGCCGAGCGGCTGCGACATCCCGCCGGCCGAAGTCCAGCTGCAAGATGGCGACCAGGTCCGCTTCGGCCTGCACGAGCACATCGCCGTGATCCACACGCCCGGCCACACGGCCGGCAGCATGTGCTATCTATGGCGCGGCAATCTGTTCACCGGCGACACCCTGCTCATTGACGGCTGCGGTCGCACCGACTTCCAGAGCGGCAGTTCGGAGAGCCTGTACGACAGCGTCACCCGCAAGCTGTTCGCCCTGGACGACCACGTACGGGTGTGGCCGGGCCACGACTACAAGGGCCAGTCGGTGTCGACCATCGGCTGGGAGCGGCGCCACAATGCGCGCCTGGCCAACCGCAGCCGCGACGACTTCATCGCCCTGATGGCCGCGCTCGACCTGCCGCGCCCGCGCATGATGGACGTCGCCGTGCCGGCAAACCGCAACCTCGGCCTGCCGCACAGCGTATGACGGATGAAACGCGACGGATCAGTAGCGCCAGGTGCGCTTGGGCGCCGGTGGGCGCTTCATGACCTTCGTTTGAAACTGTTTCCAGATCAGCCCGGCCAGGGCCATCATGATCATCTTGCGCATGGTTTCTCCTCGTTGGTGATCGGCGACATGCCGTTGCCGCCAGCATAGCCCGAGCCCGCACTTGGCGGCGCAGGTTTGCCTGGCCCAAAGGATGCAGTAGAATCCCTGTCTTTCTGGCAAGACCACGAGACGGACCATGGCCGACGGGCACAACGAACTCAAGCGCGGGCTGAAGAACCGCCACATCCAGCTGATCGCCCTCGGCGGCGCCATCGGCACCGGCCTGTTCCTCGGCATCGCCTCCACCATCCAGATGGCCGGCCCCTCGGTGCTGCTGGGCTATGCGATCGCCGGCGCGGTCGCCTTCCTGATCATGCGCCAGCTCGGCGAGATGATCGTCGACGAGCCGGTGGCCGGCTCCTTCAGCCACTTCGCCGACAAGTATTGCGGGCGCTGGGCCGGCTTCGTCTCGGGCTGGAACTACTGGGTGATGTACATCCTCGTCAGCCTGGCCGAGCTGACCGCGCTCGGCATTTATATGCAATACTGGTTCCCGGAACTGCCGACCTGGGTCTCGGCGCTCGGCTTCTTCGTGCTGGTCAACTGCATCAGCCTGCTCAACGTGAAGGCCTTCGGCGAAATGGAATTCTGGTTCGCCGTGATCAAGGTGGTCGCGGTGGTCGGCATGATCGTGTTCGGCGTCTACCTGCTGGTGGGCGGCGGCGCCGGCCCCGAGGCCGGCGTGGCCAATCTATGGCAGCACGGCGGCTTCTTCCCGCACGGCGTGGCCGGCCTCGCGATGGCGATGGCGGTGATCATGTTCTCCTTCGGCGGCCTGGAGCTGATCGGCATCACCGCCGCCGAAGCCGACGACCCGGCGCGCACGATCCCGCGCGCCACCAACAACGCGCTGTACCGGATCCTGATCTTCTACATCGGCGCCCTGGCCGTGCTCCTGATGCTGTACCCGTGGCAGAAGGTGGTCACGGGCGGCAGCCCCTTCGTCCTGATCTTCCAGGCGCTCGACAGCGGCTGGGTCGCCAACGTCCTCAACCTGGTCGTGCTGACCGCCGCGCTGTCGGTGTACAACGGCTGCGTGTATGCCAACAGCCGCATGCTGTTCGGCCTGGCCGAACAGGGCAATGCGCCGGCGTCGCTGAAGTACACCAACCGCCGCGGCGTGCCGCTGGTGGCGCTGGGCGTGTCGGCCGTGGCGACCGGCTCGGCGATCCTGATCAATTATTTCCTGCCGCGCGAGGCGCTGGGCATGGTGATGACGCTGGCCACGACCGCCCTGGTCCTGAACTGGGCCATGATTTCGTGGAGCCATCTGCGTTTTCGACGCAGCAAGGACCAGCTCGGCGCGAAGACGAGCTTCCGCAGCCCCTGGTTCCCGCTGTCGAACTACGTCTGCCTGGGATTCGTCGCCCTCCTGCTGGTCGTGATGCTGCTGACGCCCGGCCTGCGTATCTCGGTATTCCTGATTCCGGTATGGCTGGCGGTGCTTGGCGTGGGCTACTGGCTGCGCGAGCGGCGCAAGACCCGCTAATTGGCTGGGCCTGGCGCATCCCCTTCGAGCAGCGACCGCGGCGCACTGCCGGAAGGCGGGTCGAGGATGAAGCGCGGCAGGGTCAGCGTGAGGCCCGTATGCGGCAGCGCGACGTCGCGGATGCCGCCTGATTGCGAGCGCCTGGCGGCGCCGCCCGCGCCGACCAGGGTCGCGAAGCCGAAATCGTGCATCACGTTGGCGAACAGGATGGCGGACGAATACGTTCCAGGCCCGATCCGCACATAGGTCTTGCCCGCGAAGCACAGCGGATTGTCCGGCTGCGGCTGGCGCCAGGTCGCGATTTCCCCCTGCATGGGCTTGGCCGGCGCACCCGCTGGAGCGCGCGCCAGGCCGCGATAGGTCGAGCCGGTCCGGTAGGGTTGCGTGGCCAGATACGGCATCAAGCCGTCCAGCCACACCACGTCGTCGCCTCCACCGTTCTTGCTGACGTCGATCACCAGGCTGGTCACACCCTGCGCCCGGATGCGGGCGAAGGCGTCGCGCGTAAACGCCAGGAATGGCGCGGGATCGGCCAGGCCGAAGGTGTCGACCGTCAGCACCGCCCGCCCAGCGTGCTTAAAGTAGCCTTGTCGGTCAGCTCATCGGGAATGCACGCATGCTACCGCCGCCCTTTCTGCACGGCATGCGGTTTGCGACGAAATGCACGATTGGGCGACGAATGCGGCCAAACGCCGCCCGGGCACGCATAGGCGTGCGTCCGTTTAGCCAAGCCCAACGACCTGCCCGCTCAATGCTCTATTGTCATCCGTGCACCCCAGCGCTGTGCGGCGCACCCATGCCGCATGAACCGCCGCAGTCGCGCCAATCCAGGCAACCCCACCCGCAATGGCAAGCAATGGCGGCTTTCTATGGTGCACAGCAATATGAAAATAGTTTCGCGCAGTTGACGTAAACGTCAAGTAAAGGTCTATGATGCCTCTTGCTGCAAAACACCTCAAAAGGGAAAGCATAATATGAGCCAGAGCAATCCTCTGTCGCTGCACGTACCGGAGCCTACCGGCCGCCCGGGCTGCAAGACCGATTTTTCGTTTCTCCAGGTGAGCGCTGCCGGTTCGGTCCGGCGTCCACCGATCGATGTCGCTCCATTGGAGACAAGCGACATCGCCCAACAACTGATCCGCGTGCTCGACGAGCACGGCAACGCCGTCGGCCCCTGGGCCGAGGAACCCGACCGCGAGCTGCTGCGCTTCGGCTTGCGCACCATGATGAAGACCCGCATCTTCGACGCGCGCATGGTGATCGCCCAGCGCCAGAAGAAGATGTCGTTCTACATGGTCTCGCTCGGCGAAGAGGCGATCGGCACCGCCCACGCCCTCGCCCTGCGCGACGGCGACATGAATTTCCCGACCTACCGCCAGCAAAGCCTGTTGATGGCGCGCCAGGTACCGCTGGTCGACATGATCTGCCAGCTGCTGTCCAACGAGCGCGATCCGCTCAAGGGCCGCCAGCTGCCCGTGATGTATTCGGTGCGCGAGGCCGGCTTCTTCACCATTTCCGGCAACCTCGCCACCCAGTACCCGCAAGCGGTGGGCTGGGCCATGGCGTCAAGCATCAAGGGCGACACGAAAATAGCGTCGGCCTGGATCGGCGACGGCGCCACCGCCGAATCCGATTTCTCGACCGCCCTCACCTTTGCCCATGTGTACCGCGCGCCGGTCATCCTCAACGTGGTCAACAACCAGTGGGCGATCTCGAGCTTCCAGGCGATCGCCGGCGGCGAGAGCGTGACCTTCGCCACCCGCGGCATCGGCAGCGGCATCGCCTCGCTGCGCGTGGACGGCAACGACTTCCTGGCCGTGCTGTCGGCCTCGCGCTGGGCCGCCGAAAGAGCGCGCAGCAATCTCGGTCCGACCCTGATCGAATGGGTCACCTACCGCGGCGGCCCGCACTCGACCTCGGACGATCCATCGCGCTACCGTCCGGCCGACGACTATGCCCGCTTCCCGCTGGGCGACCCGATCGCGCGCCTGCGCCAGTACCTGACGAATCTGGGCTGGTGGTCGGATGCCGAGCACGAGGCCGTGCACGCCGAGCTCGAAGCCGAAGTGCTGGCCGCGCAGAAGGAAGCCGAAAGCCACGGCACCCTGGGCGACGAGCGCGCGCCGAGCGCCGCGACCATGTTCGAGGACGTTTATAAAGACATGCCGGAGCACCTGCGCCGTCAGCGTCAGCAGTTGGGAGTATGAGGATGGCACGAGACGATCAACCCAAGGACATCGCATCGATGTCGATGACCATGATCCAGGCCCTGCGTTCGGCCATGGACGTGATGATGGAACGCGACGACAACGTCGTGGTGTATGGCCAGGACGTCGGCTACTTTGGCGGCGTGTTCCGCGTCACCGACGGGCTGCAAGCAAAGTACGGCAAGTCGCGCGTGTTCGACGCGCCGATCTCGGAAGGCGGCATCGTCGGCACCGCGGTCGGCATGGCCGCCTATGGCCTGCGCCCGGTGGTCGAGATCCAGTTCGCCGACTATTTTTATCCGGCGACCGACCAGATCGTGTCCGAGGCGGCGCGCCTGCGCTATCGCTCGGCCGGCGAATTCACGGCGTCGATGGTGATCCGCATGCCCTGCGGCGGCGGCATCTACGGCGGCCAGACCCACAGCCAGAGCCCCGAAGCCTTCTTCACCCACGTGTGCGGCCTGCGCACCGTGATGCCCTCGAACCCGTACGACGCCAAGGGCCTGCTGATCGCCTCGATCGAGAACGACGATCCGGTGATCTTCCTGGAACCGAAACGTCTTTACAATGGGCCGTTCGACGGCCACCACGACCGTCCGGTCGTGCCCTGGTCCGGCCATCCGAAGGGCGAAGTCCCAACGGGCTACTACACCGTCGACCTGGATAAAGCTGCCATCGTCCGCCCCGGCAATGACGTCACCGTGCTGGCCTACGGCACCATGGTCTGGGTCGCCGAAGCGGCGGCGCGCGAGTCCGGCGTCGATGCCGAGGTGATCGACCTGCGCAGCATCTGGCCGCTCGACCTCGACACCATCGTCGCCTCGGTCAAGAAGACCGGCCGCTGCGTGATCGTACACGAAGCGACGCAGACCAGCGGCTTCGGCGCCGAACTGGCGGCGCTGGTGCAAGAGCACTGCTTCTACCAGCTCGAAGCGCCGATCGGGCGCGTCGCCGGCTGGGACACCCCGTATCCGCATGCGCAGGAATGGGCTTATTTCCCGGGTCCCGACCGTGTCGGCGCGGCCCTGAAACGCGTGATGGAGGGTTGATTCAATGGGTATTCACGTCATCAAGATGCCCGACCTCGGCGAAGGCATCGCCGAAGTCGAAGTGGTGGCCTGGCACGTCCAACCAGGCGACGTCGTAAAAGAAGACCAGGTGCTGGCCGACGTCATGACCGACAAGGCGACGGTCGAGATCCCGTCGCCGGTCGCGGGCACCATCACGAGCCTGGGCGGCGCGATCGGCCAGTCGCTCGCCGTGGGCGCGGAACTGATCCGCCTCGAGGTCGAAGGCGCCGGCAACCAGAAGGACAAGGCTGTCCAGGAACCGGTCAAGACGGCCGCCGCAGCCGCGCCGGCCGAAGAAGTCGCCGAGCCGCAGCTCGAGGCCGTGGCGGCCAATGAAGTATCGGCGCCCGCCTCTGCCCCTGTCTCCGCCCCTGCCTCCCGGCCGGCGCCGGCCGCACGTCCGGCACCAGTGTCAAAGGGCACGCCCCAGCTGCGTGTCGAGGGCGAAAAACCGCTGGCCGCGCCGGCCGTGCGCCAGCGCGCCTGGGACCTGGGCGTCGAGCTGCAGTTCGTGGCCGGCAGCGGCCCGGCCGGCCGCATCACCCACGCCGACCTCGACGCCCACGTGGCCGGCCACCGCGGCGGCGCGGCCAATGGCGGCCCCGATGAACGCTACGCCGAGCAGCATGGCGAACATGCGACGCAGGTGATCGGCCTGCGCCGCAAGATCGCCGAGAAGATGCAGGAAGCCAAGCGCAACATCCCGCACTTCACCTACGTGGAAGAAGTCGACGTCACCGAACTCGAAGCGCTGCGCCTGCAGCTCAACGCCCGCTACGGGGCGGAGCGCGGCAAACTCACCCTGCTGCCGCTGCTGATGCGCGCCGTGGTGCTGGCCCTGCGCGAGTTCCCGATGATGAGCGCGCGCTACGACGACGAGCACAATCTGCTCACCACCTATGACGCGGCCCATATCGGCATCGCGGCCCAGACCGATAACGGCCTGATGGTGCCGGTGGTGCGCCACGCCGAGTCGCGCGACCCGTGGTCGAGCGCAGCCGAGATTGCGCGCCTGGCCGACGCCGCCCGCAATGGCAAGGCCACGCGCGACGAACTCACCGGCTCCACCATCACGATCACCAGCCTGGGCGCCCTGGGCGGCATCGTCACCACGCCGGTGATCAACCGCCCCGAAGTCGCGATCGTCGGCGTCAACCGCATCGTCGACCGCCCGGTGATCAGGGATGGCGCCATGGTGGCGCGCAAGATGATGAACCTGTCGTCCTCGTTCGACCACCGCGTGATCGACGGCATGGTGGCGGCCCAGTTCGTGCAGGCGATCCGCGGCTACCTCGAGTTCCCTGCAACCCTGTTCGTGGAGTGAGCCGATGGAGACGATCAACACGACATTATTGATCATCGGCGGCGGTCCCGGCGGCTACGTGGCCGGCATCCGCGCCGGCCAGCTGGGCATCCCGGCCATCGTGGTCGAGCGCGCGAACCCCGGCGGCACCTGCCTGAACGTCGGCTGCATCCCGTCGAAGGCGCTGATCCACGCCGCCGACGAGTTCCACAAGGCCGCCACCTACGCGGCCCAGGAGTCGCCGCTCGGGATCACCGTGGACAGCGCCAGGATCGACCTGGCGCGCACCGTGGCCTGGAAGGACGGCATCGTCAAGCGCCTGACCGGCGGCGTCGGCGCCCTCCTGAAGAAACAGGGCGTGCGCGTGGTGCACGGCTGGGCGCGGGTCCTGGACGGCAAGACCGTCGAAGTCGAGGCCGACGGCCAGGAAACGGTGCGCATCCGCTGCGAACACCTGCTGCTGGCCAGCGGTTCGCAGGCGGTCGAGCTGCCGTTCATGCCGTTCGGTGGGCCGGTGATCTCCTCCACCGAGGCGTTGGCCCAGGACAGCGTGCCGCGCCGCCTGGTGGTGGTCGGCGCCGGCTACATCGGCCTCGAGCTGGGCACGGCCTACCGCAAGCTGGGCAGCCAAGTGACGGTGGTCGAAGCGGCCGAGCGCATCCTGCCGGCCTATGACGCCGACCTGGTCAAGCCGGTGGCGAGGTCGCTCGAACGACTCGGGGTCGAGCTGCGCCTGGCGACCTCGGTGCTGGGGATGGAGGGTGAACGGGTGAAAGTGCGCGACGCATCCGGCGTCGAGGCCTACCTGGAAACCGACAAGGTGCTGGTGGCCGTCGGCCGCAAGCCGGCGACCACCGGCTGGGGCCTCGAGAACCTGATGCTCGACATGGCGGGCCGCGCGGTCAAGGTCGACGAGCAATGCCGCACGTCGATGCGCAATGTGTGGGCGATCGGCGACCTCACCGGCGAGCCGATGCTGGCCCACCGCGCCATGGCCCAGGGCGAGATGGTGGCCGAGATCATCGCCGGCAAGCGCCGCTGGTTCCAGCCGGCGGCGATTCCGGCGGTGTGCTACACCGATCCGGAGATCGTCGTGGCCGGCATGTCGCCATCCGAAGCGCAAGCCGCCGGCATCGACGCCATTCAGGCCAGCTTCCCGTTCAGCGCCAACGGCCGCGCGATGACGATCGAGGGCACGGACGGCTTTGTGCGCGTGGTCGCGCGCAAGGACAACCACCTGATCCTCGGCTGGCAGGCGGTCGGCGTCGGCGTGTCGGAGCTGGCGGCCGGCTTCACCCAGTCGATCGAGCTGGGCGCCCAGCTGGAAGACGTCGCGCGCACGATCCACGCCCATCCGACCCTGGGCGAAGCGGTGCAGGAAGCCGCGCTGCGCGCGCTCGGCCACGCCCTGCACATCTGAACCGGCGCGCCGCCCCGCTCGGGGCGGCGTTCATGCTCAGGCCGGCCGGACGCGCCTGCGCGGCGGCGCGGCCAGGGCCGTGCCCAGGCGCAGCGCCGTCTCGACCGCGCGCTCGATCGGCGGCTGGTAGCCGTCCTCGATCCAGCGCAGGGCAATGTGGATCACCCCGCCGATCACCCCCGCCTGCAGCAATTCATCGTTCGCGGCGCTCGAGCCCAGCAGGCGCGCGACGTCGCGGCCGATGGCGCGCAGCGAGGCGTCGAACGCCTGGTCCACGGCGCGGCTCACGCCCCGGATCTCGACCAGGAACACGCGCGCCGACTGCGGTTCGCGCTGCAGGGCCGCGAAATAGGCGTGCAGCATGGCGCGCGAACGCCCCACCCGGCCGCGCCCGGCGGCTTCGCCGGCGCGCAGGATCTCGCCCAGCACCGCGTAGGTCACGGTATTGTAGGAATCGATCAGCAGCGCCTCGCTGTTGGCGAAGGACTCATAGAAATAACGTTCGGTCAGGCCGGCCGCTTCGCAGACCGCCTTCACCGTCGCCTGGTGGTAGCCGCGCTCGCCGTAGACGGCGATCGCGCCCTCGATCAGACGGGCGCGGCGCTCGGCGCGGCGCTGCTCCTGCGACTGGCCGCGGTAGGACCGCGTCAGCGCGGGCGTATTGGAGAGCTCGTGGTTCATCGCCACATTTTGACACAAACTTGCCGTCAGTTATCAAAAAGCGACGAATGTCGGTAAACGCGCCCGGCGCCTGGCCGGGTAATGCTTCGCGCCGCCTGCCGTGCGAGGTGAGATCATCGCGCCTTCCGTGCCGCCCCGCTGCCGAAACCTTTCCATGAAAGCCGCCTCCGATCCTGGCTGTCTCGCCATTTTCGCGTGTTCATGGTCGATCGGCCCGGCCCGCGGCTCGAGCCGGTCGCGGGCGGCTACATGCTGCCGGTGACCGATTCCGCGCTGATCCCCCGCTTCAACGTCGATGCCGCCGAAGCGCGCCGCGTGGCGGCCTGAGGCGGCCTTGGAGCCGCTCCGTAGCGAACGACTGCTGCTAGCGCGGCTGACGCGTCCGGCGGGCCAGGTGCCAGGCCCTTGAAAGTGTCGAGCACAGTGGCGACAAAAAACATCACCACCATCTAACCGCTGAGTCAAGACCGTACAAAATGCGTTTATGATTGCGCAGTTATGTCCGATAACGCCACTGTGACGGAGGCAATCCATGCAAGCATCATCGCAGCCACGAATCGACGCCGATACTGTGGGGACGGAAGCCGCCGCTACCCCCCGGCAAGGGCAGGTCCTGGCTGACAACCGGGCAGTTGCGCAGGCGCAGAGTGAACTGCCCGCGCTGTGGAACAACAGCCCGCGTGTGTTGCAGCAGCGCGCGGTCGCCGTCGCGATCCACGAGAGTCCGCGCATCGTGGCGCAGCGCCGCGAGATGGATGGCTTGTTTGACGAGACCAGCCTTTTCCAGGAGGACGATGCGATGTCAGCCGCTCTACCGCCCGCACGGCGAGAGCGGCGGGCCAACCGCACCGGCCTGCCTGACAGCTTAAAGTCGGGAATCGAGTCGCTCGCGGGCATGAGCATGGATCACGTCAGGGTGCACTACAACTCGAACAAGCCTGCTCAGTTACAGGCACTTGCTTATGCCCAGGGTAGCGAAATTCATCTTGGACCGGGCCAGCAGCATCATTTGCCGCACGAGGCGTGGCATGTCGTGCAGCAAGCTCAAGGCCGGGTTCGGCCCACCCTGCAGATGAAAGCAGGTTTGGTGAATGATGATCCTGTACTGGAAAGCGAGGCCGACACGATGGGCGAGGAAGCCGTGCGGTTCAGGGGCGGCCAGAGCGCAACAGGAGGGGCGCCGGAGGAGACCGCCGACGGCATGGCAAGCCGGCACGCCGACGCGTTTCGCCTGTCGGGCGGTCAGCCCGAAAATCCCGGCACGCGAAATGCCACCGAACCCGTCCAACGCATGGTGTGCACTACCGATCAGTTGCCTACCCCTTCGGGTGTCATCAAGGACCACACTGGTCAACCTGGAAATTCACAGCTTTTACCGGGTAGCCAACCGATGTCGGCGGTCAGGCCAAGGACCGTGACCGCCACGATCGACCAGAACACGATTCGCGATGGCGATCGCGCCAAAGACGGTGTTCTAAGCAAGGTCACGGCGATGGCACGTGCCGAGCAGCGCATCCTGCAGGGTGCCGATATGCAAAAATTTTATGATGCAGGCCACCTGGTCGGAGATCAGCTGATAGGGAAAAAAATCGACTCCTTTGTATACGGCAATCTGGCGCCGCAAGTGTCGACCTTCAACACCCCTGCTTACTCAGGGGTTGAAAGCGGGATTGCTGCGTTTGCAAAACAGGGATTCAGCTACCAGGTGTCGGTGTCGGTCGACTATCCGCCCGACTACTCGGTAACTGTCGCGCATTTGAAAAAACGCGGCATCATCGCTCAATCGAGCAAGCCGGACAATCACGTTCTGAAGATTCCGCGTCGTATTCCTGACAAATGGTCGCTTAGCGCAAAATTCTCCCAGTCGAATATTGGTGCGCCTGTACATGTGCCGTCCGGGCATCTTGGCGCCACGACCAGTCCGACCCTTGGCGCCCCTTTCTCGATGGACCATGGTGTGATCGTCGACGCCAATCAAATGCTATCGCACGGGACTTACGCCAGCGGTCTCCAATGGTACCCACGGGAGGATATCAGTGCCCCCGATCTCGTCTCGCTCCTGTCGAAGAATTTCGAAGACCTTGGGTCGGAAGCTGAAATTGCGCAAACGATTCTTACCAAGGATCATCAGGTCATCCGCGCTTCAGCCAACAAACTCATTCGGTCAGCAGCCGGCGAGATAGCACTCGCATTACTTGATCTGACTTCAACGGTGAGCGCCTTGACGGACACCAGGGATTTCCGGCCGTTTCTCGAGACGGCCCGGCCAGGAATCGAAAACTACATCAATCTTGCGCGCCAGGATGCCACGGAACTTGGCATGGCGATTCATTATCTCGTGATGGCGAAGGGATGGGTGGATGCGCTGAAAGAAAAAGCTGAAGAAATCAAACAAGAACAAAGTCCTCAGTTTTTCTTTTCGCCTGCCAAGGGGGATGGGTCACAACAACTCCAGCCGCCCGAACGTTATGCAGCCGATTATGAGATGGCCATCGAACAGGCCACTCCGGAATTTCAACAGGCGAATCCGGACAAGGCCGATGAAATCGAAGCAAAAAACCGTCAATTCGTGGACATGAAGGGCAAATACGATCGCCTTATCGAAGGTTCTTCAGGCGGAGAACTTCATATCAACGCGACTACCTTCAACCAGGTACCCGACGTCTTGCCTGGCCAGCATCTTCTGGTCAATGGAGCAATCGTCCTTCTCCATGCGGTGGACAAGGTGCAGTCGATGGACGGCCAAACGCTCGGCTGGATACTCAGATATAAATACAATTTGAATTGGGCTTGAAGTCACTGACTGCCAGCCCTAAAAGGTGTCCAACAATAGACCATTCTTCCGGCGCGCGCGCTGGCGAGCGGCGCGCCGACTGGGAAGGACCGATTACAGGCTCTAATCGCGCCGGGCCGTCCCCTGGTCGTACTCATCGTCGTCGGCCTTGGCCGCGCCTGCCTCGGCCTGACTATTTTCCATAGGACCCGACTGACGGTTGCCGTCACCCTGGAAGCCCCGGTCGGACTGCTCGTCGTTCGCGCCGCCGGCCAACAGGTCGTCGGTGCGGCCGGCCTGGCTGCCCCGGCTGCCTTGCTGCATTGCGCCATCGCCCTGGCGCTGGGCCGGATCCTTGCGCTCGGCGCTAGCGCCGACCTCGCCGGTCGCGCCGGCGCCCATCGTCGCCGCGCTGGTGGTGCCATCGGTCACCTGGTCCCAGCTGCGGCCCTTCACATCCTTGCCTTCGTTGTGCGTCGACATGGCGATCTCCTCGTGTTCAATAATGGTCGCCCCATCTTAGCCGGTGAGCCTGTGACGGCAATAGGCGGGCGACTTCGCGCGCTGTAGGACTGCGCGCGCACCCGTTCCGATACGGATTCGTCACACTTTGATGCTGCACGGCAACATAAATCCGATTATTGCGATACACTATTGGTTTCGGCATCTCGATTGATGCTTGTTATGCATCGGCCCCGCCTCCGTCTCGCCCTACGCGAGCGCCACGGCGGCCGCGCCGCCAACCAAGAAGGAATATCCAGTGAAGAACCTGAAGATAGGCGCCCGCCTGGGGCTTGCCTTTGCCGTCGTGCTTGCCCTGCTATTCGCCATGGCCGCCACCTCGCTTACCCGCATGCAGACGGCCGGCGACCTGACCTACCGCCTCGTCAATACCAGCACCAAGAACCAGCAGACGGTGTCCGAATGGCGCAAGGCGGTCGAGGTCAATGACGCCCTGATCGACGCCGTCTACCATGCGGGCGACGTTGGCGTGGTCGCGCAACTCGCGCCGCGCCTGCGCGACAACGTGCGCCGGGCCGAAGCCCTGCAGGCCGACGTCGACGCCAACCTGCTCAACATGAAGGTGCGCGTCTTCCTGGACCGCGCCAAGGAACTGCGCGGCGCCTATGACGGCGCCCGCGACGCCGTGCTCGAAGCCAAGCTGTCGGGCGACCCGGCCCGCCTCGAACAGGCCTATAACGTCCAGTTCGTGCCGCGCGCCCGGGCCTTCGAAGCCGCGCTGGAAGAGTTCGCCAACCGCCAGAGCACTGCCACCGGCGCGGTCGGCACCACCATCCTGACCTCCTACGCCGAGACCCGCATCATCCTGCTGGTGCTCGCCGTGGCCGCGATCATCCTCGGCGCCGGCTTCGCCTGGTTCATCACCCGTTCGATCACGGCGCCGCTGCGCCAGGCGGTCGAGGTGGCCGAGCGCGTGGCCGACGGCGACCTCGGCAGCCGGGTCGACGCGCAGGGCCGCGACGAGGTGGCGCAGCTGATGGAGGCGCTGGGCCGCATGAACGCCAACCTGGCCGCCATCGTCGGCCAGGTGCGCGACGGCAGCGCGGCGATCGCGCAGGCGTCCGGCGAAATCGCCAGCGGCAACCAGGACCTGTCGAGCCGCACCGAGCAGCAGGCGGGTTCGCTGGAAGAAACCGCGGCCTCGATGGAGGAACTCACCTCCACCGTGCGCCAGAACACCGAACACGCGCGCCGCGCCAATGGCCTGGCCGCCAGCGCCGCCGGCGTCGCCGGCGAAGGCGGCAAGATGGTCGACGAGGTGGTCGGCACCATGGGCCGCATCGACGCCTCGTCGCAGCGCATCGTCGACATCATCGGCGTGATCGACGGCATCGCCTTCCAGACCAATATCCTGGCCCTGAACGCGGCGGTCGAGGCGGCTCGCGCCGGCGAGCAAGGGCGCGGGTTCGCGGTCGTCGCCGGCGAGGTGCGCACCCTGGCCCACCGCTCGGCGGCCGCCGCCAAGGAAATCAAGGGCCTG
This sequence comes from Massilia timonae, assembly GCF_001866515.1. Classification (NCBI taxonomy): domain Bacteria; kingdom Pseudomonadati; phylum Pseudomonadota; class Betaproteobacteria; order Burkholderiales; family Oxalobacteraceae; genus Massilia; species Massilia timonae. The sequence goes on along the minus strand of NZ_JRYB01000001.1, from coordinate 4,547,451 downwards.
ATCGACGACTCGGTGCATCAGGTCCAGCAAGGCACGCAGCAGGTGGCGCGCGCCGGCGCCACCATGGGGCAGATCGTGGACGGCATCCGCCAGGTGACCGTGATCATGGGCGAGATCGCCGCCGCCAGCGAGGAACAGAGCGCCGGCATCGAGCAGGTCAATACCGCCATCGCCGAAATGGACCGGGTGACCCAGCAGAACGCGGCCCTGGTCGAACAGGCGGCCGCCGCGGCCGATGCGATGCGCGACCAGGCGGCGCAGCTGTCGGCCGTGGTCGGCACTTTCCGCCTCGGAAACGGTGACGCCGCCAGGACCGCGCCGCGACAGCGGCAGGAGCGCGCCGCGCTGCCGGCACTCAGCTGACCGGCCGGGTACATGCAATTGCAACGTCGGAATTCCCGTATGTTGCAAATTTGCCGCACAGCAATTGCTTTGCTGGATTTGCGGGTTATACTGAGGGCCTTCGATCTGGCGCCGCATGTGGGCTTCCTCACGGGAGCGCATGCGGGGCGCCAGTCCGGCCTGGCCGCGTGCGCGGTCAGCCTGGATCCCTAAGCCGCCTGGAAATTACCCTCGTGAAAAAACTCAATATCGGCGCCCGCCTGGGCATCGGCTTTGCCATCGTTCTCGTGCTCTTGCTCGCCATGAGCGCCACCGCCCTGACGCGCATGCAGTCGGCGGCCGACCTGACCGACCGCTTGGTCAATACCAGCATCAAGAACCAGCGCAGCGTCGCCGAATGGCGCCGCAACATCGAGATCAACAGCGCCATCAACGAGACCGTCTATTACGCGGTCGACGCCGGCATCCTCGACGTGATCGGCCCGCGCCGCCAGGCGATCACCAGCCGCTCCAACGTGCTGCAAAAGGAGATCGAAGAGTCGCTGCGCAATCCCGCCGTGCGCGAGCAGTTCATGCTCGTCAAGGAACAGCGCCTGGCGTATATGGCCGCGCGCGACGCCCTGTTCCAGGCCAAGCGCGCAGGCGACCAGGCCCGTCTCGACGCGATCTACCGCGAGCAGCTGAGCCCGCGCACCGTGTCCTACCTGGCCACGGTCGACAAGTTCGCCGCCATGCAGATCAGCGCCGCCGACGGCGTCGCCCAGTCGATCCTGGCGTCCTATGCCAGCACCCGCGTGATCCTGTTCACGCTGGGTGGCGCGGCCCTGCTGCTGGGCGCCGCCTGCGCCTGGTTCATCAGCCGCTCGATCACGGCGCCGCTGCGCGAGGCGCTCGATGTGGCCGAACGCGTGGCCGGCGGCGACCTGACCAGCCAGTTCAGCCGCCAGGCGCTCGAGCGCGGCGACGAGGTCGGCCAGCTGATGGCGGCGCTGTCGCGCATGAACGCCAGCCTGGCCGCCATCGTCGGCCAGGTGCGCGACGGCACCGCCACCATCGCCACCGCTTCCGGCGAGATCGCGAGCGGCAACCAGGACCTCTCGAGCCGCACCGAGCAGCAGGCCGGCTCGCTGGAAGAAACCGCGGCCTCGATGGAAGAACTCACCTCGACCGTACGCCAGAACACCGAACACGCGCGCCGCGCCAACGGCCTGGCCGCCAACGCCGCCGGCGTGGCCGGCGAAGGCGGCAAGATGGTGGCCGACGTGGTCGGCACCATGGGCCGCATCGACGCCGCGTCGCAGCGCATCGTCGACATCATCGGCGTCATCGACGGCATCGCCTTCCAGACCAATATCCTGGCCCTGAACGCGGCGGTCGAGGCGGCCCGCGCCGGCGAGCAAGGCCGCGGCTTCGCGGTCGTCGCCGGCGAGGTGCGCACCCTGGCCCATCGATCGGCCGCCGCCGCCAAGGAAATCAAGGGCCTGATCGACGATTCGGTGAGCCAGGTCCAGCAGGGCACGCAACAGGTGGCGCGCGCCGGCGCCACCATGGAACAGATCGTCCACAGCATCGAGCAGGTGACCGTGATCATGGGCGAGATCGCCGCTGCCAGCGAGGAACAGAGCGCCGGCATCGAGCAGGTCAATACCGCCATCGTCGAGATGGACCGGGTGACCCAGCAGAACGCGGCCCTGGTCGAAGAGGCGGCGGCGGCCGCCGATGCGATGCGCGACCAGGCGGCGCAGCTGTCGGCCGTGGTCGGCACCTTCCGCCTGGAGCAAGGCGCCGCCGCGGCGCCGCATGCCCGCCGCGCCGCGCCTGCCGCGCGTCCCGTCCTGGCAGCCTGACTGGGCCGGCGGTCGGTCCGCGGCGCTGCCGGGGCCGACCGCGCGATGCAGCCCACGCAAGACTGTCCGGCGCATTCCGTTGGCTTCTTGACCAGACCCCCGACAGGCGAGCGTTGCATTCTCGTCGCATTCTGTTCAATATCTCTTTCCGGGCCTATTGCCTGTAATCATGTGCTGCTAGACTGGCAGACTTTGCATCCTCTGGCGCAATTTTATTTGCCAAAATAGAACAGTTGAGGATGGCTTACCCAGGACGGGTGAGTATCGGTCCAGACAGGGAGTTTTACATGAAAGCAAAGCAGGTCCGACCAGCCCGGAAGCTGCTGGTCGCGGCGGTATCCGGCATCGTCTGCAGCATCGCTCACGCACAGCAGGTCCCCCCCAACCAAAATGACGATTCGGCCGTGCCGGAGGTCGTGGTCACCGCCCAGCGCACCGCCGCGCTGGCGTCGCGCACCCCGGTCGCGGTCAGCGTCGTCAGCGGCGAACAACTGCGCGACCTCGGCGCCATCAGCCCGGCCGATATCGGCCCGCGCCTGCCGAACGTGCACATCGACCAGGCCTTCTCGGGCCTGCGCGTGACGATCCGCGGCATCAGCAACAACGACACCACTGACAAGGGCGACCCGTCGGCCGCCTTCATGCTCGACGGCGTCTATATCGCCCGCCCGGCCGGCCAGAGCGCCAACCTGCTCGACGTCGACCGCATCGAAGTGCTGCGCGGCCCGCAGGGCACGCTGTACGGCCGCAATACCACCGCCGGCCTGGTCAACGTGATCTCGAATGCGCCGACCGACCGCCTGGAAGGCGCGCTCGGCCTCGAGGCCGGCACCTACGGCAGGCGCAAGGTCGACGGCGTGATCAACGTTCCCGTCAACGATGCGCTGTCGCTGCGCGCCGCGGTCAGCCAGCTGCGCCAGGATCCGTTCCTGAAGAACGGCCAGGGCACGCCGCACCGCCCCGGGATGGACCGCGACGAACGCGATGCGCGCCTGAGCGCCAGGCTCCAGCTCAACCGCGACGCCACCCTGGTGATGCGCTACGACCATGGCCAGACCGAGGGCAATAACGACCGCATGGTCCCCGACACCAACTTCTTCACCGGCGTGGCCAGCGGCCGGCCGGTCTGGCGCGACAGCACCACCGACGAGCGGCTGACGAACAGCTTCCGCCCGCCGAACATGACGCCGGTGCAGGGCTGGCACGACCGCCGCGCACGCGGCCTGTCGGCCGACCTGAGCTGGAACCTGGGTCCGGCCACCGTGTATTACCTGGGTTCGCACCGCAAGCTCGACCAGGCGATCCGCCAGAACTACTATTACCGCGTTGCCCCGACCGTCGCCCTCGGCGTGGTCAACGACTACGACGGCCACAACGAACAGGATTCGCACGAGCTGCGCGTCGCCACCAATGGCAGCGGTCCGCTCAGCGCCCAAGCCGGCCTGTACTACTTCAGCGAAGACTCGAACACCTCGTATGCGTTCCAGGGCCTGCGGCCGGTCGGCTTGCCGCCGTATTACTCCTTCCCGCTGCACACCCGGGCGGAAAGCCGCGCCGTGTTCGGCCAGCTGACCTGGCGCGTGCTGGACGCGCTGCGCCTGACCGCCGGCGCGCGCCGCACCGAGGACGACAAGGACCGCGTCGGCTCGACCGACTTCCAGCAGGGACCGGTGTTCAATCCGGCCACCGACCGCCGCCTGCCGAACGCCGCCGCGCTGTCCACCGCGCGCACCACCTGGCGCCTGGGCGTCGAAGTCGACCTGGCGCCGACCACGCTGCTGTACGGCAGCCTGGCGACCGGCTACAAGGCCGGCGGCTTCAACGACGGCTGCGTGGCCGGCGCCGACGTTGGCGGCGTCGCCTGCCCGGCCGCCGCCGCGGTCGATCCGGATTACCTGTATTACCAGCCCGAGGAATTGCGCGCTTGGGAGGCCGGCCTCAAGTCGCGCCTGCTGGACGGGCGCCTCAGCTTCAATGCCGCCGCCTTCTACTACGACTACACCAACCTGCAGCTGAGCAGCAATGCGATCGTCTCGGGCGCGCCGCGCCTCCTGACCGGCAATGCCGGCCAGGCCCGCTCGCGCGGCCTGGAACTCGACGGCGAGCTGCGGGTCGGGGCCAACGGCCGCCTGCGCTACGGCGCCACCTTCCTCGACGCCCATTACGCCGTCTACAGGCCGACCGCCGGCGTGTCCTGGGCCGGCCGCAAGCTGGACCGCACGCCGAGCCACGTCTACACCCTGGGCTACGAGCACCGCTTCCAGGCCCTGGGCGGGCAGTTGCATGCCGGCGTGTTCGCGCGCCGCAGCGCCGAATACGCGATCACGATCCCGAGCAACCTGCTGGAATACCGTATCCCGGCCCACACCACGACCGACGCCACCCTGCGCTACCAGCCGATGGCCGCGAACTGGAGCCTGCTGGCGCGCGTGCGCAATCTCGAGAACTCGGTGCGGCCGTCGCTGATCGACAGCTTCGGGATGGCCACGCCGACCGCGCCGCGCACCGCCGACCTGCGCCTGGATTGGCGATTCTGACCCGGGGCCGCGTTCCGACGCTTCCCACCGCCGCACCAGGAGACCGTATGCACCGCGATGCACCCCATCCGCCGTCCCCGTCCATGCGGGCCGACCCGCCCGCCGATCTCGCCGTCGCCGGCATGCTGGCCGGGGCCGAAGGTCCGCACCAGCTGGCCGAGCGCATCGCCGCGGTCAATCGCGAGCTGGCGCGCTGGGACAGCAACGGCGCCCTGGCGCACTGGGAACCGGGGCCCGGCCTCGATCCGCGCGCCGGGGCGGCGCTGAAGGATTACCTCGCCGCCTGCCTGGCCCTGCCCGGGTGGGCCGAGCCGGCGCGCATCGCGCGCGCGGAAAGCCTGTTCATGGACATGAGCATGCTGTCCTGCACCCTGCTGTTCTGCGCCAGCCTGCCCGAATGCTACGTGCTGCCCGACCTGTCGGCGGTGCTGCACGCGGCCGGCCAGCTCGAGGCGCACACCGACTACCGGGTGCGCTCCACCGCCGCCATGATCTTCCCCGTCATGCTCGCCGGCGGGCTGACCGGCCGCGAGGGCGCCGGCGTGGCCCAGGCGCTGAAGGTCAGGCTGATCCACGCCACCATCCGCCACCTGATCCTGCGCGGCTCGCCCGACGACTCGCTCGGCGCCGGCCCCGTGCGCCCGCTGCTCCCCGCCGGCGGCGGCATCTATCACACGCTGTATGCCCACGGCTGGGACACCGCGCGCAACGGCCTGCCGTGCAACCAGGAAGAGCTGGCCTACACCCTGCTGACCTTCCACTATGTGTTCCTGCGCAGCCTGCGCAAGCTGGGCCTGGGCCTGGAGCGCCAGGACGAAGAAGACTACCTGCATGCCTGGAACGTCCTGGGTCACATGCTCGGCATCGAGCGCTCCCTGATGCCCGACACCATGGCACAGGCGCAGCAGGCGTTCCTGGACATCCAGGCGCGCGGACGCGAGCTGGCGCGCGCGCCGGATCCGCGCCCGGCGCTGGCGGCGGCGCTGATGCGCGCGATGGAGGACGAAATCCCCCTGCGCCTGTTCAAGCCCTTCCCGACCCTGCTCACGCGCCACCTGTGCGGGCGCGACGCCAGCGCCGACCTCGGCTTGAACCGGCGCCAGCCGCTGTTGTCGCGGCTCGTGTTCACGGCTGGCCTGGGCCTGGTGCGCGCCGTCGACGCCCTCGTGCGCCTGGCTGTGCCCGGCTTCTCGATCAGTCGCATGCTCACGCGCGCCTTCGGCTACCGCCTGGTGACCCGCTTCCTGATGGACCAGACCCGGCCCCTGCGCCTGCCCGACGCGCTGCTGGGAAGGCTGAACGACGCGCTCGGCCAGTGGCGCCACGACCCGCGCGCGCCGCGCTGGCTGAACCGGCTCGAAGCCAGGCTGGCCGGGCACCGCGCCCCGCCGGCGGCGGGCGCTGGCGCCGACGCGGACAAACGGGCGGCCTGAGCATGCGCGCGCTGTCCATCTTCGTCGGCCTGGCGCTCTGCCTCTTCGTGTGCGCCGGCGCCGGCGCTGCCGGCGCCGGCGCGGCGATCCTGGCCGCCGACACGCCGGCGGTCGAAGGCTGGCCCGCGGCCAGCCTGCTGCGCGACCCCGGCAAGGCCCTGGACGCGGCCGCCGTCCTGGCCGCGCCGGAGCGCTTCACGGCGCCCGACAAGGCGTACGCCACGCTGGGCCTGAATCCGGCGCCGAGCTGGATCCGGATTCCGTTCCGGGTCGCGCCGGATGCGCCTTCGGCCTGGGTAGTCGAGTTCGATGTCGCCGTGATCGAACACCTCGACGTCTATCTGGTCGAAGGCGGGGAGCCGAGAAAGCTGGCCGCCGCCGGCCGCCGCCAGGACATGGAAGGGGCGCTCAAGGGCCGGGTGCCGGCCGTCGCCCTCAAGCTCGCCCCGGGCCGGGATTACACGCTGCTGGTGCGGATCGAATCGCGCGGCCCCAAGCTGCTGCCGGTGACCTTCTATCACGAGGATGCCTTCCACCACGCCTCGCTCAAGGAGCAGATGCTGCAAGGGCTCCTGTTCGGCATCGCCGCCTGCCTGGTCGTCTACAGCCTGGGCCAGTGGGCCACCCTGCGCGACGCGCTGTTCCTCAAATATGCCTTGTTCATCGGCGGCCTGACCGTCTACCTCGCGAGCTGGTACGGGACCGCCGAGCAGTTCCTGTGGCGCGAGCACCTGTGGTTCAGCGCGCACATGATGGGAATCGCCTCGATGATCGGTTCGGTCGGCGCCTACCTGTTCGTCGAGCAGATCATGGCCCGGCCCGGCAAGGACCGCATCTTCAGGATCATCATGCGCAGCGGGGCGACGATCTGCGCAGTGACCGGCGTGGGGTGGGCGTTCGACTGGATCGGCTACCTTCCGATGATCTTCATCACCACGACCATCGGCGCGGTCCCGATGCTTCTCGGCGTGCCGGCGGCATTTCGGCGCATGCGCCAGCGCGACGCGATCGGCGCCTATTTCCTCATCAGCTGGGTGGCCAGCTACGGCGGCACGATCACGCAGACCCTGATCGCCGCCGGCGAGGTGCCGGTCAATTTCTGGACCGCCCACGCGCTGCAATTCGGGATCACCTTCGACATGCTGGTCTTCATGCGCATCCTGAGCCTGCGCGCCAAGGCGCTGCGCGAGGCCATGCAGCGCGCCGAGACCGAAGCGCGCATGAAGTCCGAATTCCTGGCCAATATGAGCCACGAGATCCGCACCCCGATGAACGCCATCATCGGCATGAGCCGGCTGGCCCTGATGGCCGATCCGAACCCCAGGCTGCGCAATTACGTCTCCAAGATCCTGGGCGCCGGCGAACACCTGCTGGGCATCATCAACGACATCCTCGACCATTCGAAGATCGCGGCCGGCAAGATGTCGGTGGAGGCGGCGCCGTTCTCGCTCGACGAGATGCTCGAGCAGCTGTCGAACCTGATCGGGGTGAAAACCGACGCCAAGGGCATCGAACTGGTGTTCCGGGTCGGGCCGGGCGTGCCGCAACGGCTGGTGGGCGATCCGCTGCGCCTGGGCCAGGTGCTGATCAACCTGACCGGCAACGCGGTCAAGTTCACCGAACGCGGCGAAATCGTGGTCGCGGTCGAAGTCCGCCCGGGCGCGGCGGCCGACGGCCGGGTCATGCTGGCGTTCTCGGTCAGCGACACCGGCATCGGCATGACCGCAGGCCAGCTCGAACACCTGTTCGACTCCTTCACCCAGGCCGACAGCTCGACCACCCGCAAGTATGGCGGCACCGGGCTGGGCCTGTCGATCTCGCGCCAGCTGGTCGAGCTGATGGGAGGACGGATCTCGGTCCAGAGCACGCCCGGCGCCGGCAGCTGCTTCACCTTCACCGTCGCCCTCGGGCTCGACGACGGCCAGGGCGACGCCGGCGCGCTGCGCCCGGCGATCCTGACCGACCTGCGCGCGCTGGTGGTCGACGACAGCGCCAGCGCGCGCGCCGCGCTGTGCGAGATGCTGGTCACCTTCGGCGCGCAGGCCGACAGCGCCGCCTCGGGCGAGGAGTGCCTGCGCATGCTCGCCGCGGCCCAGGCCGAAGGACGCCCCTACCAGATCGTGCTGATGGATTACCTGATGCCCCACCTCGACGGCGTCGCCACCATCCGCCGCATCCCCGCCTGCGTGGCCGGGGCCACGCCGCCGGCGATCCTGATGGTGTCGGCCGTCGGCCGCGAGGCGGTGCTGGAGACGGCCGGGGAACTGCCGGTCGACGCCTTCCTCGACAAGCCGGTCGGACCGGCGCTGCTGTACCACAGCATGCTGCAGGTGCTGCATCCGCACGCCGCGCCGGCGCGCGACGGCGTCGACGACGGCGCCGATGAGCGTATGCCGCCGCACATCATGGCCGACCTGCCGCGCCTGGACGGCGCGCGCATCCTGCTGGCCGAGGACAATGCGAACAACCGCGAGGTCGCGCTCGACTTCATGGCGGCGGCGCGTATGCGGGTCGACGTCGCCTTCAATGGCGTGGAGGCGGTGCGCATGGCGCGCGAGGGGGATTACGACCTGGTGCTGATGGACATCCAGATGCCGGAGCTGGACGGCCACGCCGCCGCGCGCGCGATCCGCGAGGATCCCCGCCTGCGCGCGCTGCCGATCGTGGCCATGACGGCGCACGCCATGGCCAGCGACCGCGAGCAAAGCCGCCTGGCCGGCATGAACGACCACGTCACCAAGCCGATCGACCCCGACCTGCTGTTCTGCACCCTGCTCAAGTGGATCGACCCGGCCCGCCTCGTCGGCCGCCACATCGCGCACGTTCCACAGGCGCCGGCGGCGCCTGCGACCACCGCGCGCGCCCTGCCGGCGGTGCCGGGAATCGACTGGGGCCTGGCCCTGGACAACGTCGACGGCCAGCGCAGCAGGCTCGAGAAACGCGCCGGCAGTTTCGTGCGCGAGTACGGCAATGCGCCCGAGATCCTGCGCGAGGCCCTGAACGGCGGCGACCATGCGCGCATGCAGTCGCTGGCGCACAACCTCAAGTCGAGCGCCGCCTATATCGGCGCCTTCGCGCTGTCCGCCGCCGCCGGCCGCCTCGACCAGGACCTGCGCGCCGGACTGCATGAACGGATCGGAGTCCAGGTGCCGGCGCTGATCGCCGCCGCCGAACCGGTGCTGGCCGGCCTGGCCCAGGTGGCGGGCGGCGGCCGGCCGCAGCCGGCCGATCCGCAGGCGCTGGCCGAGGTGTGCGCCCGCCTCGAAGCCTGGCTGCGCGCCGACGACGCGCGGGCGGAGGACGCGCTCGATCAGCTCGAGGCGCTGCTGGCCGGCGGCCCCTATGCGCAGGAACTGGCGCCGCTGCGGCGCGCGATCGACGAGGTGGAATACGGCGCCGCGCTGGCGCCGCTGGCGCGCCTGGCGGGGCAGCTCGCGCCCCGGGCCGGGAGCCGCGCCTGAGGCCCCGGCGGCGCGCCGGCCACGGGCGCGGTACCGGGTCGCGCTACCGCGCGCCGCGGCGCGCCGGTCCGGGGTTGCATTATCACTGTCCACGGCAGAGCCTTCCTGCTAGACTGCCGGGCGGTTCGCCCGCCGCCTCTACCGAAAGATTCATGGCCTCCACGTCATCCGCCGCACATCGCCCGGTCCCTGGCGCCTTCCCGCGCCTGGCGTTGACGCTCGCGCTCTTGCTCGCCCTCCTGGTGCTCTGCGCGCGGCCGGCGCAGGCGGCGCCGCTGCAACTGGCGCGCGACGCCCAGGTGATCGAGGCCTGGGCCGCCGTGACCGTCCTGCACGACCCGGACAGCCGCCTGGACGCGGCGGCCGCGCTGGCGGCGCCGCAGCGCTTCGAGCGGCCGCGCACCGCCCATGCCAGCCTGGGCATGCTGCCCGGGACCACCTGGCTGCGCATCCCGGTGACGGTGCCGCAGGACGCCACCAATGGCTGGGTGCTGCAGGTCGACTACGCGCTGCTCGACGAACTGGACGTCTACCTGGCCCGCCCGGAAGGCCTGGAAAAGGTCGCCAGCCTGGGCCGCATGCAGGCGCCATCCGGCGAATCGCTCGCCGGCCGGGTGCCCGGCGCCCTGCTGCGCCTCACACCGGGCAACGACTACACGGTCTTGTTGCGCGTGCGCTCGGTGGGCCCCAAGATCCTGCCGATCACCTTCATGCAGCCGCACGCCGTGCTGCCCGAGGCGCTGGGCGAGCAGATCCTGCAAGGACTGCTGCTTGGCCTGCGCATCACCCTGTTCCTGTACGCGATCGGCCAATGGATCACGCTGCGCGACCACCTGTTCGGCAAGTACGCGCTGCTGGCGGCCGGGGTCACCGTGTACTCGGCCGCCTGGTTCGGCATCGCCGGCCAGTACGTCTGGCCCGGCAACGCCTGGCTGCTCGAACACGGGGCCGGCCTCGCCTCGATCCTGGCCTCATGCGGCGCCTACCTGTTCGTCGAGCAGTCGCTGGCCCGCCCCGGGCGCGACCGCATCTTCAGTCTGCTGATGAAGACGCTGGCGGCGCTGTGCGTGGTGACGGCGCTCGGCTTCGGCTTCGGCCTGATCAGCCATCGCTACCTGGTCATGATCGTCGGCACGCTCGGCATCATGCCGATGCTGCTCGGCCTGCCCGGCGCCTTCCGCCGCGCCCGTTCCGGCGACATGGTCGGCACCTATTTCCTGATCGGCTGGGCCGGCGCCTTCGCCTGCGCGCTGATCACCGCCCAGCTGATCAACGGCAGGCTGCCGGCCAACTTCTGGACCATGCACGCGCTGGTGTTCGGCAGCACCTTCGACATGCTGGTGTTCATGCGCATCCTGGGCCTGCGCACCAAGGCGATCCAGGAAGCGATGCTGCGCGCCGAAGCCAGCACCCGCATGAAGTCCGAATTCCTGGCCAATATGAGCCATGAGATCCGCACCCCGATGAACGCCATCATCGGCATGAGCCGGCTGGCCCTGATGAGCGAGCCGGCGCCCGCCTTGCGCAACTACCTGGGCAAGATTCTCGGCGCGGGCGAGCACCTGATGGGCATCATCAACGATATCCTCGACTTCTCGCGCATCGAGGCCGGCAAACTGCACCTCGAGGAAGTGCAGTTCGACCTGGACGAGCTGCTCGAACACCTGTCCAGCCTGACCGCGGTGAAGGCCGAGGCCAAGGGCCTCGAACTCGTGTTCCGGGTCGGGCCGGGCGTGCCGACGCAACTGGTCGGCGACCCGCTGCGCCTGGGCCAGGTCCTGATCAACCTGACCGGCAACGCGGTCAAGTTCACCGAGCATGGCGAGATCGTGGTGGCGGTCGAAGCGGTCAAGACCGTGGCCGGACGCGTGACGCTGGCGTTCTCGGTCAGCGACACCGGCATCGGCATGACCGAGGAAGCCATCGGGCGCCTGTTCCAGTCGTTCAGCCAGGCCGACAGTTCCACCACCCGCAAGTATGGCGGCACCGGCCTCGGCCTGTCGATCTCGCGCCAGCTGGTGGAGCTCATGGGTGGCGACATCGCGGTGCGCAGCGCGCCGCGCAAGGGCAGCCGCTTCACCTTCAGCGTGCCGCTCGGGATCGCCGACGGCCAGGCGGCGGCCGCCTCCACCGTGTGCCAGGCCCTGCTGCAGGACGTGCGCGCGCTGGTGGTGGACGACAGCGCCAGCGCCCGCGGCGCGCTGTCCGAGATGCTGGCCGGCCTCGGCATGCGCGCCGACGCCGCGGCTTCGGGCGAGGATTGCCTGGCGTTGCTGGGCCGCGCCGAGGCCGCCGGCCAGCCCTACCAGGTCGTGCTGATGGACTACCTGATGCCGGGGCTGGACGGGATGGAGACGATCCGCCGCATCCGCCGCTGTGCGCAAGAACACGGGCACGACTGCCCGCCGCCCGCGATCCTGATGATCTCGGCCTGCACCCGCGAGACCGTGATGGAAGAGGAAGGCGAACTGCCGGTCGACGCCTTCCTGCACAAGCCGGTCGGTCCCGCCCTGCTCTATCACAGCCTGCTGCAAGCCCTGCACCCGCAGCTCGGCCCCTTCGAACCTATGGAAAAATATTTGCCGGCCATGGCCGACCTGCCGCGCCTGGACGGCGCCCGCATCCTGCTCGCCGAGGACAATGCCAACAACCGCGAGGTGGCGCTCGAATTCATGGCCGCCGCCCGCATGCAGGTGGACGTCGCCTTCAACGGCGTGGAGGCGGTGCGCATGGCGCGCGCCGGCGACTATGACCTGGTGCTGATGGACATCCAGATGCCCGAGATGGATGGCCTCACGGCCACCCGCGAGATCCGCCTCGACGCGCGCCTGCGCGAACTGCCGGTCGTGGCCATGACGGCGCATGCGCTGGCCAGCGACCGCGCATTGAGCCGGCTGGCCGGCATGAACGACCACGTGACCAAGCCGATCGATCCCGACCTGCTGTTCTGCACCCTGCTCAAGTGGATCGATCCGGTGCGCCTCGAGGGACGCCCGGCGCCCGAGGGGAGCCAGAGCGCCGCCGCGCCGCAGGCCGCGGGCCGGGACCCGGACCCCGCGGCGGCGGCGCTGCCGGCGGTGCCCGGCATCGACTGGCGACTGGCGCTGGACAAGGTCGACGGCCAGCGCCGCCGCCTGGAAAAGCGCGCCGGCAGCTTCGTGCGGGAATACGCCGCCGCGCCGCGCATCCTGCGCGATGCGCTGGCGGCGGGCGACCACCCGCGCCTGCAGGCGCTGGCGCACAACCTGAAGTCGAGCGCGGCCTACGTCGGCGCCTTCGAGCTGGCCGGCGCCGCCAGCCGGCTCGAGCAGGACCTGCGCGCCGGCCAGCTGGAACGGGTCGGCACCCAGGTGCCGGCGCTGGTGACGGCCGCCGAATCGGTGCTGGCGGGCCTGGCCCAGCTGGCCGCCGCCACCCTGCCGAAACCGAGCGATCCCGAGGCCCTGGCGGCCGTCATCGCGCGCCTCGACCGCCACCTGCGCAATGACGACGCGCGCGCCGAGGACGCGCTGGCGCAGCTCGAGGCCCTGCTCGCGGTCAGCGTCGACCCGAACCTGTACGACGCCGCGCTCGATGGCGTGCGGCGCGCGGTCGCCGATATCGAGTATGCTGCCGCGTTGGCGCCGCTGTCCGCGCTGGCGACGCAACTCGACCTCAGTCATAGCCTCAGCCTCGAAAGCAGCCGATGAACGTAGTGGAGACGCAGAAAGTCCTGGTGGCGGACGACGACGCCATCAACCGCGAAGTGCTGGGCGAATTGCTCAAGCCCGAATACACGGTGCTGCTGGCCCGTAACGGCGCCCAGACCCTGGAGCGCGCCGCGCGCCACCTGCCCGACCTGATCCTGCTGGACGTGATGATGCCCGACATGGACGGCTACGCGGTGCTGCGCAGCCTGCGCGACGACCCGCGCACGGCCCATATCTCGGTGATCTTCATTTCGGGCCTGGACCGCCCCGAAGACGAGGCCAACGGCCTCAAGATGGGCGCCTCGGACTACATCGTCAAGCCATTCAACCAGACCGTGGTGATGGCGCGCGTGGCGCTGCACCTGCAGGTGGTGCGCCAGCGCCGCATGCTGGAAAGGCTGGCGAACATCGACGGCCTGACCGAACTGGCCAACCGGCGCCGCTTCGACGAGATGTACAACCTCGAATGGCAGCGCGCGCGGCGCTCGAGCCGGCCGCTGTCGCTGGCCCTGCTCGACATCGACGCCTTCAAGCAGTTCAACGACCGCTACGGCCACCCGGCCGGCGACCGCGCGCTGCGCTCGGTGGCGCGGGTGGCCGGCGCCGCCATGCGCCGCCCGGGCGACCTGGCGGCGCGCTACGGCGGCGAGGAATTGCTGCTCCTGATGCCCGACACCGACGCGCTCGAGGCGCGCCGGATGGTGGAAGAAGTGCGCGAGGCGGTGGCCGCCCTGAACATCGCGCACGAGGCGTCGAGCGTGGCGCCGCTGCTGACGGTGAGCATCGGCGGCGCCACGCTCGATCCGGACAGCGACGAACAGCAAGCCGAGCTGTTCGAGGCGGCCGATGCCCAGCTGTACCGCGCCAAGCAGAACGGTCGCAACCAGGTCTGGTGGCGCGACGGCGGCGCCGCGGTCTGAAGATTACTGGGCCTTCGCCCGCTTCTTGAAGGTCGCCACGCGGTACAGGTACCAGCCGAGCAGGCCGATCAGGATCGCCTTCGACACCGGATCGACATACTGCGCCACCCGTTCGTACTGGCTTTCGAGCATATAGCCGGCGCCGGTCAGGATGCCGGTCCAGACCAGCGAGCCGACGGTCGAATACAGCAGGAACTGCCCCATCGGCATGCCGGCAAGGCCGGCCGGCACCGAGATCAGGGTGCGGATGGCCGGGATCAGGCGTCCGAACAGCACGACCTTGCGTCCATGTTTCTCGAATGACTCCATCGCATGCTCGATGTCGCCGTGGGTGACGGTCATCCAGCGCGCATGCTTGTCGGCGAATTTTTCCAGGCGCTCCTTGCCGTAGACCTTGCCGGCGTAATACCAGGGCAAAGCCCCGGCCACCGAGCCGGCGGTGCCGGCGATCAGCACGCCGATCACGTTCAGGTCGCCGCGCGCCGCCACGAAGCCGGCGAACGGCATGATCAGCTCGGACGGGATTGGCGGGAAGATGTTTTCCAGCGCCATCAAGGCGAATACGGCCAGATAGCCGCCGCTCTGCATGAACTCGGTAATGAAATCGAACACGGGGCACCCCCACTGGTTAGGCAGTCTCCACCATATCCAGTTCGTTCGTGCGCTTCTGTTCGCTTTCGTACGGATCGACGCCGACGCCCGGCCGGTGCAGGCAGCGCCAGACGTGGGGCGACAGGCCGATCACCTCGTGGATGGTGCGGGTGAAATGCGACTGGTCGCAGAAACCGTGGGCGTGGGCAATGGTCGTGAGCGGCGTGTCCGAGCTGACCATCGCCTCGCAGGCCGCCGCCAGCCGGCGCCGGATCACGTACATGCGCGGCGGCACGCCGACGCTGTGCTTGAAGGCGCGCGTGAAATGGCTGACGCTCAGGCCCAGTGTCGCCGCCAGGCTGGCCGTGCGCAGGGTGGCGCCCAGGTTGGCGTCGATGTAGTCAGTGATCCGCCTGACCTGCCAGCGCGGCAGGCCGCCGTGGCAGGGTTGGGCGGCTTGGCCCCCGGCGGCGGGCTGGAAAGAAAGGGCGACGGGGATCGATAGCGCGGTCTGCATGGTGCTCTCCAGGGTGGTCGTGTTCGAGACGATCTGGGCAGAATGTTGCCGCCCGCTGGAGATGTTGCACAGACAAGATAGGGCCCCCGCCTACCCCCACTAAAGTGGGGGGGCGGGTTCAGGCCGCGCCGGCGTCCGGGAGTACCGCTCGGAAGGTTACCTCAATCAGTTGTGGCGGCAATGCAAGGCGGGTAACGCCGATGAGATTGCTCGCGCATTGTGGTTGGTCCATGCCGTAGAATTCTTTCCTGACCTTGCCTGCCACGGCAAAGGCAGCGTCGACGTCCAGCACGTACAGCGTTTCCTCGACGACGTCGTCGAGAGTCGCGCCAAATCGGGCCAGCAGGTCGACCACATTGCGGTAGGTCTGGCGCATCTGTTCTTCCATGCCGCCGAAGTCAGTTGGCCGGCCCTGGGCGTCGAGCGGCGCAGGCGCGACCAGTTGGCCGTCCTTGTCGTGCCCCAGCTGGCCGGACAGGTAGACCACGTCCTTGACCTGCACCGCCTGGCTGTAGCCGTAGATGGATTCCCATGGGACGCCATGATTGGCGGTTTTCTTGCTAAGCGTAGGGTTCTTGCTCATTCTGCGTGCTCCAGGTTCGTTATCGAAGTCGGTGTGCACACCGGGCAGTCCGGCGCCGCAACCGTCATCGATTCTGGCAAACGCAGTGCCCGGCCGTATTGCAGAAATCTGCTGTCGCGGTCAGTCCCGGTCAGATTTCGAGGAACCCGCGCTCGATGCCGATGGTCACCGCATGGGTGCGATTATTGGCGCCCAGCTTGTCCATGATGCTGCGCAGGTGGCCCTTGACCGTGTCCTCGGACAGGTTCAGGGCGGCCCCGATCTGCTTGTTGCCGTTGCCGCGGGCGATCAATTCGAGCACCTGCAGCTCGCGCACCGTCAGGCTTTCCTGGCCCAGGTGGCGCGCCAGCTCGCCGGCGATCTCGGACGGGATGTAGCGGTGGCCGGCGGCCAGCATGCGGATCGCGTCGGTCAGTTCCTTGCGCAGGGAGCTCTTGAGAAGGTAGCCCTGGGCGCCGCTTTTGATGGCCTGCATGGCGCGGGCGTCGCCGCGGAAGGTGGTCAGGATGGCCAGGCAGGCCTGGGGGAATTCGGCGCGGATCGCGGCAATCGCATCCATGCCGTTCAGGTGCGGCATCTGCAGGTCGATCAGGGTGACGTCGGGCCGCAGCTTGCGGTAAAGCGCGACGGCCTCCAGGCCGTCGGCCGCCTCGCCCGCCACCCGCATGTCGGGCTGGCTGGAGATCACCGCCGCGATCCCCTCACGCATCAGGGGATGGTCGTCGGCGATCAGGACGTCGATGGTGCGCTGTTGACTGTTCACGGTGCTCCTCTTCTTGTTCTTGGCTGGCGACGGCATCATGCCAGCGCCGCCACGCGGCGTCCAGTCAGGACTGCCCGCGTTCGATCCGGTTCGGCACCAGCCACAGCGCCGCCAGCAGCACGTGGATCACCGCCGCCAGCGGCGGGTGCCACAGCGCCACCACCACCGCCAGCGCGTACATGGCCAGCGACAGCCGGTTCTTGGCGTTCTGCCAGGTGTGGGCGTGATCCAGGCCGGCCAGCGTCCCCAGGCGCCACGACAGCAGCATGAACGACACCGAGCACAGGAACAGCACCACGCCGTACAGGGCCACCGGCGCCGGGGCCGTCGGGTGTTCGGCCACCCAGGCGGTCACGAACGGGATCAGCGACATCCAGAACAGCAGGTGCAGGTTGGCCCACAGCGTCGCCCAGTCGACCCGTTCCACGCGCTCGAACAGCGCATGGTGGTTGACCCAGTAGATGCCGACGTAGACGAAACTCAGGGCATAGCGCAACCAGCCCGGCACGACCGCCAGCATGTCGCCGATGGCCGTGCCGTGCGGGGGCGTCAGCTCCAGCACCATGATGGTGAGGATGACGGCGATCACGCCGTCGCTGAACGCCTCCAGGCGGGTCTTGGTCATGCCGTTGCCCGAGCGCCGTCCAGGCCGGGCCGCAGCAGGTGCAGGCACAGGATCGCCACCGGCACGATCAGCGCCACGAAGCCGGCCGCCAGGAACAGGAAGGCGCCCGCCGCGCAGCCGATCGCGAAGCCGAACAGCGGCCAGAAGAACTTGCTGCAGCGCGCCGTGGTGGCGGCGTCGCCGGCGCCGCGCAGCTGGTCGACGGTATCGATCACCAACTGGGTCACGTTACCGGTCATCATCGAGGTCGGCGCCAGGTGGGCCAGCAGCAGCTTGCTGGCCGCGCTATGGGCGCCCATCGCCGCGGTGCCGAGCAGGCCGGCCGCCATGGCCAGCGCCGACATGTCGCGCGCCACCGGCTCGGACAGCATGCCGCAGGCCATGAAGCCGATCAGCAGGACCAGCTGCAGCAGGTACGAGGGCCGGTGCGCATCGACGCCGCGCCGCTCGCACGACGCCACCAGCAGGCGCGCCGCGGCGATGCCGAGGATGAAGGCCGGGAAGGCCAGGATCTTCAGCAGCGACGGAATGTTCGCCGGATCGGCCAGCGAAGCGCCGAGCAGCACGAAGTTGCCGGTGACGTGGGCCGTGAACAGGCCGAACAGGCCGATGAAGCCCAGGGTGTCGACATAGCCGCCGAGGAAGCCCATATTGAAACCCTGCAGGCGCGATGGAACTGGAGTAGCGGCCATCATCAGAACGCGAAGCAGCTGCAACCCAGCGCGCCCCAGAAGCCGCTGAAATCGGATACCGGCATGTTCGAACGGCGCGCGGTATCGTGGCTGTGGGCATGCACGCCGCATGGGCCGCTGCACTGGTGCGGCAGCGCCTTCTGCTGCGCCTGCGGCTCGACCTTCCTCCAATGGCCAGGCACCTTGCTCACCGGCGACCACTCGGGCAACACGGGAATTGGCGGCGGTCCGAGGCTGGTGAATTCGGCGGCGCCGTACACGATACGGCCGCCGACCACGGTCAGCACCGATTCGATCGCCTTGATCTCTTCGGCGTCGATGCTGAAGAAGTCCCGCGACAGCACGGCCAGGTCGGCCAGCATGCCTTCGCGGATGCGCCCCTTGCGCTCTTGCTCGCTGGAGAACCAGGCGCTGCCCGCGGTCCAGAGTTCCAGCGCGACCTGGCGCGGCAGGTGGCCGGCGCTGCCGTACAGCGGCAGGCCGCCGACGGTGCGTCCGGTCACCAGCCAGTACAGCGAGGTCCACGGGTTGTAGCTGGCCACGCGGGTGGCGTCGGTGCCGGCGCCGACCGGCACGCCGGTTTCCAGCATCTTCTTCACCGGCGGCGTCGCCTTGGCGGCGTCGGCGCCGTAACGGTCGACGAAATACTCGCCCTGGAACGCCATGCGGTGCTGGATCGCGATGCCGCCGCCGAGCGCGGCGACGCGGTCGATATTGCGCTGGGTGATGGTCTCGCAGTGGTCGAACATCCAGTGCAGGCCGTCGAACGGGATGTCGCGGTTGACCTTCTCGAACACGTCGAGCATGCGCGAGATCGATTCGTCATAGGTGGCATGCAGGCGGAACGGCCAGCGCTGGGCCACCAGGTGGCGCACCACGCGTTCCAGCTCGTCTTCCATGCCGGGATCGAGGTCGGGCCGCGGCTCCAGGAAATCCTCGAAGTCGGCCGCCGAGAACACCAGCATCTCGCCGGCGCCGTTGTGGCGGTAGTAGTCGCTGCCCTGCCCCGGCGTCACCATGCCGGTCCAGCGCTGGAAGTCTTCCAGTTCCTGGCCCTTGTTCTGGGTGAACAGGTTGTAGGCGATGCGGATGGTGAGCTGGCCGGCCTTGTCGAGTTCCTCGATGACGGCGTAGTCTTCGGGGTAGTTCTGGAAGCCGCCGCCGGCGTCGATCGCGCTGGTCAGGCCCAGGCGGTTCAGTTCGCGCATGAACTGACGGGTCGAGTTCAGCTGCAGGTCATAGGGCAGCTTGGGGCCCTTGGCCAGGGTGGCGTACAGGATCATCGCATTCGGACGCGCGATCAACATGCCGGTCGGGTTGCCGGCGCCATCGCGCACGATTTCGCCGCCCGGGGGATTCGGCGTGTCTTTCGTATAGCCGACCGCGCGCAGGGCCGCGCGATTGAGCAAGGCGCGATCGTACAGGTGCAGGATGAACACCGGCGTATCCGGCGCGGCGGCGTTGATTTCGTCGAGAGTCGGCATGCGGCGCTCGGCGAACTGGAATTCGTTCCAGCCGCCCACCACCCTTACCCATTGCGGATGCGGCGTGCGGTCGGCCTGTTCCTTCAGCATGCGCAGGGCGTCAGCCAGCGACGGCACGCCTTCCCAGCGCAGTTCGAGGTTGTAGTTGAGCCCCCCGCGGATCAGGTGCAGGTGCGAGTCGTTCAGGCCGGGCACCACGGTGCGGCCATTGAGGTCGATCACCTGGCTGCCGTCGCGGCGGTGGCGCATCACGTAGTCGGTGTCGCCCACGGCCAGGAAGCGGCCGTCCTGGATGGCGACCGCGCTGGCCTGGGGCTGTTCGCGGTCGATCGTGTTGAAGCAACCGTTGATCAGGATGAGCGGCGGGGTCGATTGCGCGCCCGCGCTGGACTGTGCTTGGTTCATGCGTGTACTCCAAATGTCGCCGGGCGCGACGCGTCCGGCGGGTTTGCGGCAACCGCCGCGCGCTTTGGAGGGCGTGCGGCGGCGAGAACTTCTATGCTTGCGTGCCGATCAACGGGCCGGGACGGGCGCCAGCACCTCGTGCGTGCCCTGGGCGCGCGCCGGCGCCTTGTGCACCATGGTGTAGGCGTAGTCGACGCCCATGCCGTAGGCGCCGGAGTGCTCGGTGACGATCTTCATCACCGCGTTGTAGGTGTCGCGGTGGGCCCAGTCGCGCTGCCACTCGAGCAGCACCTGCTGCCAGGTCACCGGCACCACGCCGGCCTGCACCATGCGCAGCATGGCCATGTCGTGGGCTTCCTTGCTGGTGCCGCCCGAGGCGTCCGACACCATGTAGATCTCGTACTCGCCTTCGAGCATCGCGCACAGGGCGAAGGTGGTGTTGCACACTTCGGTCCACAGGCCGGCCACGATGACCTTCTTGCGGCCGCTGGCCTTGAGCGCGTCGCGCACCTTCTGGTCGTCCCAGGAATTCATCGAGGTGCGCTCCAGGACCTGTTGGCCCGGGAACACGTCCAGCAGCTCGGGATAGGTGTTGCCGGAGAACGATTCGGTTTCGACCGTGGTGATCGTGGTCGGGATGTCGAACACCTTGGCCGCCTTGGCCAGGCCGACGACGTTGTTCTTCAGGGTCTGGCGGTCGATCGACTGCACGCCGAAGGCCATCTGCGGCTGGTGGTCGATGATGATCAGCTGCGAATTCTGCGGGGTCAGGACTTCGAGTTTTGGATTGCTCATGATGTTCTCCTTGTTGGTGATGAAACTTGACGGATCAGCCCTGGCGCCGGCCGTCATTGACGCCGGGTTCCGGCGCCTTGGCGGCGACGCCGGTGATCTTGGGCTTGCATTCGCTGGCGAACCAGCTGGCGGTGACCGGCGCGCCGTCCATCAGGCGCTTGGCCACCGGGACGATCTGTTCGCCGATCAGCATGCCCAGCAGGCCGACCAGCGCGATGGCGGGCGGCGCCGGCGAGCGTACGTTGATCAGGCCGTACAACAGGCCGGCCAGGATGCCGGCGCCCAGTGAAATCAGATACATGTTCAGCTCCTTGTCGCGGGTGACGCCGCACCGGCGCCCATTCATTCCAGTATCGTTAGACCATCGCCGCGGCGATAGAATCAGATTGCTATTTTCAGCAGCCGGGGGCTTGGTGCGGAGCGGGCCTTGGCGCTACCATGGCGCCATCACGCACCATGGGACAGACAATTGCTCAAGCTCAGCCTCGACGCCCTCCAGATCATCGAAACCATCGCCCGCCGCGGTTCCTTCGCCGGGGCCGCGAAAGAACTGTTCCGGGTGCCATCGACCATCTCCTACACCGTTTCCAAGCTCGAGGACGACCTGGGCGTGCGCCTGTTCGACCGCTTCGGCCCCAAGGTGACGCTCACCCCCGCCGGCCAGGAACTGCTCAAGGAAGGCCGCTACCTGCTGCGCGCCGCGGGCGACCTCGAATCGCGGGTGCGGCGCGTGGCCTCGGGCTGGGAGACCGAGATCGCCCTGGGCATGGATTCGGTGTTATCGAGCGGCGCCCTGCAGCCGGACATCGAAGCCTTCTATGGCGTGGCCGACCAGACCCGGCTGCGCATCGTGCGCGAGTCGCTGTCGGGCACCTGGGACGCCCTGCTCGACCGCCGCGTCGACCTGCTGGTGGGCGCCGCCGGCGAGGGCCCGTCGGGCGGCGGCTATACCGCCGAACCGCTCGGCACCAGCGCCTTCGTGTTCACCGTTGCCCCGCACCATCCGCTGGCGCGGCTCGCGCATCCGCTCGACAAGACCGACCTGCTGCCCTACCGGGCGATCTCGGTCTCGGACTCGGCGCGCGTGCTCGGCGCGCGCACCGTCGGCCTGCTGTTCGGGCAGGAGACGCTGGCGGTGCCCGATATGCGCACCAAATACGAGTTCCAGGTCCAGGGCCTCGGCTTCGGCTTCCTGCCCGAGGCATGGGCGCGACCGGCCATCGACCAGGGATTGCTGGTCGAAAAACAGGTGGTGGAACCGAAGGCCGACGAGACCTTCTATCTCGCCTGGCGCAGCGGCGAGGATGGCGCTGCGCTCAAGTGGTGGATCGAGCGCATGCGGACCGGCGCGACGTTTGCCCGCATGCTGCCCGACCCCTGCGCCGGGCCTGCGGGGGCTTAGTTTGTCGCTTGAACCGCGTCGGTGTGGATGTGGATCGTGCCGGACAGGGTCTTGTGGACCGGGCACTTGTTGGCGATGTCGAGCAGGCGCGCGCGTTCGTCCGCGCTCAGCTGGCCGACGAATTCGATGTGGCGGCGCAGCTCGTAGGCGCCGTCCTGCTGGCCATGGTCGATGGCGACCCGCACGTCGTCGAGTTGCATGCCCTTGCGTATGGCATACATCGTCACGGTCAGCGCGGTGCAGGCGGCCAGGGAGGCGGCCAGGAGATCGTGCGGCTCGGGACCGCTGGCGTCGCCGCCGAAGGCTTCGGGAGCGTCTGCGATTAGCTCGTGCTTGCCGATCCGGATCTTGTATTGCAGCTTGTCGTTGCCGCGAGTGGTCGTCACTTGCATGGTGGTCTCCTGTTATCGTGGTGTTCCCGGCGCCGCCCCGCTGGCGGGGCGGCGTATGACGCGGCTGCTTATTGCGGCAGGTCGAACAATAATACTTCGGCGCCGGCGGCCTGGGCCAGGGTCACGGCCTCTTCACCGGTCACCTTCAGCGCGTCGCCGCCTTCCAGGGAGATGCCATTGACCGTCAACTGCCCGCGCACCACGTGGACATAGGCCTGGCGGCCGGCGCCCAGGGCATGCTCGACCTGATCGTCGCCATCGAGGATGGTCGCATACAGGGCGGCATCCTGGCGAATCGAAACCGAGCCGTCGCGGCCGTCGGGCGATCCGATCAGGCGCAGCTTGCCGGTCTTGTCGGCGGTGTCGAAGTGCTTCTCTTCGTAGCGCGGCTCGGCGCCGCCCACGTTCGGCATGATCCAGATCTGCAGGAAGTGCACGCCCTCGGTTTTGGAGTGGTTGTACTCGCTGTGCACCACGCCCGAGCCCGCGCTCATGATCTGCACGTCGCCGTAGCGCAGCACCGAACCGTTGCCCATGCTGTCCTTGTGTTCCAGCGCGCCGTCGAGCACATAGGAGATGATCTCCATGTCGCGGTGGCCGTGCGAATCGAAACCGCGGCCGGGCTGCACCTTGTCCTCGTTGATGACGCGCAGCGGACCGAAGCCCATGTGCTTGGGATCGTGGTAGTGGCCGAAGGAGAAGGTGTGCTTCGAGTCCAGCCAGCCAAAGCTTGCGCCGCCGCGTTCATTGCTTTTACGTACGTTCAACATGGTGTCATCCTTTCGTGGTGGTGATCATCGATCCACTCGATCGCCAGGGCGGGGAATCCGCCGGCCGATCCGTCTTGTGTTCGATGCGATGGAGTCATTATGCTCGCGCCACGAGGACTTGAAAAACGGATAATTTCACAGCCTTTCATCGAAATTTTCGAACATGGGCTAGAAACCAGCGGATGGCGGCGTCCCCGCCGCCGTCCGCTGGTACATCTCTCTCTATCAGAACTTCAGGCTGGCGCGCGCATAGTAATAGCCGCCGTTGATGCCGAAGGGAGAGAACGCCGGGTAGATCGTCACCGCGCCGTTGTCCAGGTTGGCGCGCTGCTCGGCCAGCACCAGCGGATTGACCATGTCCGGGTACTCGTTGAACAGGTTGTTGGCGCCCAGCGACAGGGTCCACGCCTTGCTGAACTGGTAGCTCACCTCGAGGTCGGTCAAGAGCTTGGGCTTGATCCTGTTTTCATAGTAGACCGAGCCGTCCGACGAGAACTGTTCCGACGATTTGCCGAAGTAGTTCTCGCGCAGGTTGACGGTCCAGGCGCCCACCTTCCACAGCGCGCCCAGGTTCACCCGCATGCGCGGCGAGGCCGTCTCCAGGTGCGAGATCGCGGTTTCGTCGAGCAGGGTCTGCGGCTGCAGCTGGGGCGGCGCCTGGTTGATCTTGATGACCTCGACGTGGTTGTAGTTGGCTGCGGCCGACCAGTCGACCCGCCCGTAGCTGCCGTAGTTGCTGCTCATGGTGGCCACCGCCTCCATGCCGCGGCTGCGCGTATTGACCGCGTTGGAGAAGATGTTGATCCCGGTCTGGACCACGGTCGGGTCGAGCACGTTGCCGTTGGCGAGGATCGCCGCGGTCACCGCCGGCGCATTGACCGCGCCGCCCGAGCCGTACAGCGCGCCGCTGCCGACGATGCGGTCGCGGATCGTGATCTGGTAGGCGTCGAGCGTGATCGCCACGCCGGGGCGCGGGTTGAGCACCAGGCCGGCGCTGATATTGGTCGAGGCTTCGGGCTTGAGGCCGTCGATGCCCACCAGCCGCGCGCCCGGCGAATTCGGCGCCAGTTGCACGAAGGCGCTGCGCGGCGAGACGTTGGTGGCCGAATAGTAGGACTCGGCCAGCGTCGGCGCGCGGAAGCCGTTGCTGTAGGTCGCGCGCAGCGCCACCGCCGGCGAAAAGTCGTAGCGGCTGGTCAGCTTGCCGACCTTGGCGTTGCCGAAGTCGCTGAAGCGCTCGTAGCGGCCGGCGATGTCCACCGTCCAGCCGGGCAACGGCTGGACCGCGAGGTTGACGTAGGCGGCCTTGTTGTTGCGGCTGTGGCTGCCGGCGTCGGTGAGCGAGAAGCCCGGATACGACTGCGAACCTTCCTTGTAGCGCGAGGCGGCGTCGCCGGCCACGATCTCGTAGGTGTCGCGCCGGTGTTCGAGGCCCAGCGCCAGCGTCAGCGGCGTGGCCCAGCCGACGTCGAACTCGCGGCTCAGGTCGAAGTTGTTGGCCCACTGGCTGGCGCGGAACTCGCCGGCCTTGAACTCGAGCGGCGTGGCGCCGGTGTCGGTGTACAGCGAGACGTTGGCCGAATTGGCCACGCCGAGCTTGGCCACGTCCTTGCCGTAGGTGCTCGACAGGTCCCAGTTCCAGGTTCCGAACAGCCGGCCCTTGACGCCGAGGGTGAAGGCGTAATCTTCCTCGTCGAAGGTCTCTTGCGGGCTGAAGCCGAAGGGATAGATCTGCGGCAGCCGGTCCGGCATGCGGTAGTTCTCCCAGGCCCGCGCTTCCTTCTTGCCATAGGTCGCGAAGCTGTACAGCGAGGTGTCGCTGCCGAAGTCGACCCCGAAGTTGGCGGCGGCGATGTGCTGGCGATACTGGGCGTCGCCCTGGATCTTGTTCAGGTAGGGGTAGCCGGGCGCGTCGACCAGCGCCGGCATGGCGGCCACGGTGGCCGGGTCGACCACGCGCGGATCGATGCCGCCGCGGTTCGAGAAGCCGTGATACTTGGTCTCGGCGGTCAGGCTCAGGAAGGCGTCGGCGAACGGGGTCAGACCGATATTGGCCATGCCGTCGCCGGTATGGCCGCCGCCGTCCATATAGCCGCCGCCGTTGACGTTCGCGCTGCCGCCGCGGCTGTTCGACTTGAGGATGATGTTGATCACACCGGCGATGGCGTCGGTGCCGTACTGCGCGGCGGCGCCGTCCTGCAGCACCTCGATGCGGTCGATTGCCGCCACCGGAATGTAGTTCAGGTCGGCCGCCGCCCCGCCCTGGTAAGGGCCGCCCAGCACCGCCAGGTTGGCGGTGCCGTGACGCCGCTTGCCGTTGACCAGCACCAGCGTGTTGTTCGGGCTCAGGCCGCGCAGGCGCGCCGACAGCGTCATGTTCGCCATGTCGCTGCCGAAGGCCTGGGCGTTGAGCGAAGGCAGGTTCTGCGACAGCGCCTGGATCAGGTCGGGCTGGCCGGTGCGGCCCAGCGAAGCCGCGTCCAGCACCTGGATCGGCGAGGCGCTGTTCTCGACCGTGAGGCCGGCGGCGCGGGTGCCGGTGACGATCACCACGCCGCTGTTGGCAACGCCCGAGGCGGCGGCATCGAGCGCGGGCGCGTTGTCTTCGTCGCGCCCGGCGTCCGGGCCGGGTTCGGCGGCGGCGTGGACGCAGATGCCGCAGGTGAGCAGGCCGGCGATGCCGGTATGAAGAAAGCCCTTGACCATGTGTTTCCCCTAGTTGGAATTGTTAGACGAGAACAGCCTTGCTTGCTTCCCGATTTGCTTGCCTACTTCTTCGCGGCGACCACTTCGATCTCCACCAGCCAGCCCGGATTGCTCAGGGCCGCCACCTGCATCACCGCGCGCGCCGGCAGATTCGGCTGGGCGCCGCCGAAGAACTGGGTGTAGCCGGCCATGAAGCCGGCGACATCGGCGCGGCCGCCGTGCTCCGGATCGCCCACCAAAAACACCTGCATCTTGACCACGTCGCCCATGCCCAGGCCCATGCCTTGCAGGATGTCGCGGATGCGCTGCAGCACGCCGACCGTCTGGGTGCGCGTATCGCCGAAAGCCGCGATGGTGTTCGGATCGCGCTCCTTGTGCACGATCGGCGGCACCTGGCCGCTGATGAAGTGGATGGTGGCGTTGCCCGGCACGCTCACGGCCTGGGCGATCGGGAAATCGGAGTTCGGGATCTTGTGGCGGACGATGTCCTGGGCGCCGGCCGCGGCCGGCAGCAAGGACAGCAACAATGGAAGCAGGAGCGGCGAGGTGGCGAGTCGTATGGCGGAACGGCGGTCGACTATCTTCATGGGCAAGCCTTTCGTGGCGGGTGGAAACGTTCAATGCTTGTTGCCGAAACGGTTGCGGCTGGCGGGCGGCAGTTGCAGTGACAGGCGCTGCGCCCCGACCTCGGTATCCGTGACCGGGGCGGCGCGGTTGCCCCAGCTGGCGCGGACATAGCTCAGCACCGCCGCGATGTCGGCGTCATCGAGACTGCCGCTGAAGTCGGGCATGCCGCCGCGGCCCTTGAGCAGCACCTCGGCCGCCTCGGCCGGCGCGCCGATGGCCAGCGGACTGCCGGCCAGCGCCGGGAAGGCGCCGGGGATGCCGCGTCCGTCGGCCTGGTGGCAGGCCGCGCAGTTCTTCGCGAACAGGGTCTTGCCGTCGGCGGGCGCCGGCGCCGTCTGGGCCAAGGCCGCGCCCGCGCACAGCCAGGCGGCCAGCGCCCATTGATTGAGCATGGGCTTCATGCGCTCGCCCTCCGGTGCAACCGCTCGATCTGCTGCCAGGCCGATTCGATGGCCCCGGCCTGCCAGCCGGTGAGGTAGCTCAGGTGTTCGCCGGCGAGCTGCACCCTGCCCTCGCCCTCGAGCAGCAGCGGATAGGCGCTGCGCCGCGCCGCCTCGTTCCATTCGGCCCAGCCGCCCAGGCTGTACTGCACCCGGTGCCAGGCCACCGAGAAGGCGTTCTCGTAGGCGCTGCGATAGGCGGGAAAGATCTTCTCGCCGGCCGCCAGCGCGAACTCGGCGCGCTGCGCGGGAGTCAGCGCGCTGACTTCGATGGCGTCGAGCGCATAGTTGTAGTAGCCGAGCACCACGCCCTTGCGCTGCTGCCAGCCGCTCGACGGCAGCGAGATCGTGTTGATGCCCTTCAGATCGGTGAGCACGTGGCCGCCGTAGATGTGATCGTCCTCTTCCCAGAAGCGGCGCCCCATCTGCAGGCCGATCTTGCCGACCGGGGCATAGGGCACCGCCTTGAGCGCCGTCTTGAAGCCGTCCGAGAAATCGGTGTCGATCATGCGCAGCACCGACAGCGGCAGCGTGCACAGGCAATAGTCGGCCTTCAGGCTCGAGGCCCGGCCGCTGGCGGTGTCGTGCAGGTCGATGGTGACGCCGGCCGCGTCCTGGCGGATGCGCCGCACCTCGGCGCCGTAGCGGATCGTGTCGCCCAGGCGTTTGGCGAAGGCTTGCGGGATCCGGTCCATGCCGCCGACCGGCTGGAACATGGTCGCGTGCATCGGAAACTCCTGCACCGCGCTGTACACCTTGCCCACCTTGGCCGCGAGCAGGTCGCCGAAGGCCAGCGGGTCGGACGGCGTGCCGGCGCCCGGCACCAGGCCGGCGCCGGGATTGGTCGCGTAGCCGCGCCCGCTGCGGCCCTTGTAGGCCAGGTCGCCCGCGCCGAGCGCGCCTTCGCGCGCCAGGTAGTCGAGCAGCAGCATCTGGTCCTCGCTGCTCAGCCGAACGTCGAGCTGGCGCGACTGGACCGACTTGGCCAGCAATTCGGCGACGTGGCCGCGCATGTCGGCCTTGATCTGCGCGCCGCGCAGGCGCCGTTTCGACAAGGGCCCGCCCTCTTCCAGGTAGACCCAGGCGTGGTCGTTCTCGTTCACCATCACTTCGAGCGGCACCGCGAATTCGCGGGCGTAATGCAGGGTGGACTGGTGGTCGAGCGGGATGCGCCACGGTCCGTGATTGATGTAGTGGCCGCGGTCGAAGCGGCACTGTTGTTCTTCGCCGCCGAGCTCGCGCAGCGTGAAACCACGGCGCGCCGTCTGGCAGCGTCCGCCGGCGTAGGGGCGCGCCTCGAGCACCTGCACCCGGTAACCAAGCTTGCGCAACTCGTAGGCCGCGCTCAGGCCGGCCAGCCCGGCGCCGAGGACCGCGACCTTGATGCCCTTGCCGCTCCCCGTGAGCGGCGGCGGCGCCGTCACTTTCGAGGCGATGCCCATGCCCCACGCATTCATCGACTTCAACAACAGCGCCGAGCCGCCAACGGCGGCCGCGCGGTACAGGAAAGCACGCCGGGTCAGCGGCGACGTCACAACGCTCATCCACACCTCCACATGTCATTGTCAGGAACTCGGACAAGTGACCTCACAGCAATCGCTATGCCACCAGAGGGGGAATTTCGCGCTATAAAATCCAGACAAAATAGAGATTATTTAACCACGGCCCGAATGTCAGTCGGTTGTAAGCCAATTTATGCATACAGAATTTGGCTTGATCGGTGTCACATTCGTATGTACAAGGGTTGTAAGGGCGGCATGTCTTGTGACGGCGCAAACAGTATTTACATTTACCAGCGCCGACAGCGGTGCAGGCCGGATACCGCGGGCATCAACCGCCCCGGCGTCCGCCGACACGGCCATGCACCGCGGTGGCGTCAGGCCGCACCTTATTGGGATGTGGAAATAATCGATGCACCGTGCCGGGCGGCGGCAGCCCGTCAGGCTGGCGGCAGCAGGCCGTCGCGCACGATCCAGTAGCTGAATTGGCCGTAGCTCGGGATGGCGCCGGGCGCGGCATCGCCGAAGTGCTCGGTCAGCATCTGGCGATAGGCCGCGGCCGGCGAGAACCTGCGGTGCGTCGCCGCGTAGCGCGCCACCGCGTCCCGGAACAGCGCGCGCAGCGCGGCGTCGATGTTCGCGCCCGTTACAGCGCCCTTGCGCGGCCGGCCGCGCTTGACGCCCGCGCGTACCTCGCGCGTCTTGCCGCGCGCGCCGGAGTTGGCGTAATCGGGCAGCAGCGCATCGATGGTCTGGCCCCGTTCCCAATAGCGGCGCAGGTAGCGCATGATGCTGGCGGGCGCGATGCCGTGCTGAACACTGCATGCCGCCAGCATGGCGGCGCGCTCGCGCGGCAGGTACAGCGCCGGGAGGTCGAGGTGCAGCGCGCGCACCACGTCCCAGGCCTTCAGCTGCCGGCGCCGCTGGCTGTCGGACGGCGCCGCCGGCGGGCTGGCGGCGCGCCAGGGATCGGGCAGCAGCAGGCGCGCGCGCCGCTCGCGCACCGCCGCGTACAGGACGCGCAGGGACACCGGCCGGGGCACGGCCCCCGGACTGCCCAGCGCATAGGTATAGGCCTGGATGCCGGCCGGGTCGATCCACAGGATACGGAGCGGCCGGCCGGGAGCGTCCAGGTACTCGATGACGTCGTTGGGGAGGAACATGGACGGGTCCCGTCGTTCAGGTGCCTCGCCCGTATGCAAGGACCGCGCCAGTGGCGCGGTCGCGGTGGCGGCGCCGGACGGCGCCGCCGGTCGGTCATTTCGGCGCTGTTCGCGTTATTTCAGCGAACCTTCCTGGCCCAGCCCGGTCTCAGCACTGTCGAGTCATCCCGAAGAGGCGGCTATGGACAGTCTGGATTTCGATACCTTGTTTGCCGCCTTGCGCGGCGTCTCGCTGGACCTTCAAGAACGCTCACGATTACGTGCCTGGCTGGCTACGGTCGACGACGCAGCAGACGCCGTGGCTGACTGCATCGCGCTCATCGAACAGGCGGCCATCGGAAAATGCTGTCCTCGCTGTGGCGGCGCACGTTCCCACCGCTGTGGGCAAGCCAGTGGCCTGCAGCGCTGGCGCTGCCTGGCTTGCGGGCGCAGCTACAACGCCCTGAGCGGGACCCCGCTCGCACACCTGCGCAAGAAAGAACATTGGCTCGATTACCTGCAGTGCCTGCTCGATTCACGCACCGTGCGCGCCAGCGCCGATGCCGTCCAGGTGCACCGTACCACCAGTTTTCGCTGGCGTCACCGGATGGTGGCCGGGTTCATCCATGAGCGCGCGGCGCGCCTGGGTGGCGTGGTTGAAGCGGACGAGACCTATCTATTGGAGTCGCAAAAAGGGTCGCGCAAGCTGACCAGGCCGCCACGGCAGAGGGGTGGCGTGGCTCGCCACCGCGGCGTCGGCCGCGACCATGACTGCCTGCTGGTCGCTTGCGAGCGCGACGGCCCGACGCTGGATTTCCATTGCGGGCGCGGGCCGGTCTCGCTCGCCGAACTCGACCAGTGCCTGGGGCCGGTGCTGGCGCCGGACGCCTGGCTGATCAGCGACGGCGCCGCCGCTTATCGTGCATTTGCCAAGCATCATGGCATCCGCCACGAAGCCATCAACCTGCGCGCTGGCGAACGGGCGCGCGGTGCGGTCCACCTGAACCATATGAATGGCTGGCATAGCCGCTTCAAGCGCTGGCTAGCGCGTTTCAACGGCGTCGCCAGCCGGTATCTGGCCCACTACTCGGGCTGGCGGCGAGTGCTCGACGTGGGCAGCCCGGCCACGCCGCATCAATTACTGAAGGCCGCCGTCAAGGCGGACTGATCCGCGCCGCATGCCGAAATAACGCGAACAGCGCCGTCATTTCTGCGCCAGGATCCACTTGGCCAGCGTCTTTGCCTCGGCATCGCTGACCTGCGGGTTGGCCGGCATCGGAATCGGGCCCCAGGTGCCGCTGCTGCCCTTCTGGATCTTCAGCGCCAGGCGCGCTTCGGCGCCGGCATCCTTCGCATACTTGGCGGCGACGTCCTTGTACGAAGGGCCGACGAGCTTGCTCGCGACGGTGTGGCAGGCCATGCAGGCCTTGGCCTTGGCCAGGTCGGCGCTGGCGTGGGCCGAAGGGATGGCGGCGGCGGCGGCAAGGCTCGCGGCCAGGATCATGGTCTTTTTCATGTGTACTCCTCGATGGGCTGTAATGACAATGGGGCGCTGTGGCCGGGGACCGACAGCCTCGTCCCTGGCGCACCCGGCATGATAGCCGACAACAGGTCTTCATTGCGACCACCGGCAGAGATAGCCCTATCTGACTTCCTCATCCATCCGGCATGGTTAAAAATAAGAATGGGAATGATTCTTATTTGTGTTTAGAATGTTGCCGGCCTGACCTCTTTACATATCTTTACACCTGTAAATACACGCTCTTAACTACAACTACGGATAAATGATGCCTACCCCAACCCTTCACGCCCCGCTGCTGCGCCGTTCGCTCCTGAGCCTCGCCATCGGCGCCCTGCCCTTCGCCGCGCATGCCAATGCGGTCCCGGCCGACATGGCGACCGTCGTCGTCTCGGCCTCGGGCTTCGAGCAGACCATCCGCGAAGCGCCGGCCTCGATCACCGTGCTGACCCGCGAACAGCTCGAGCAGGAACGCTTCGGCAACCTGGCCCAGGCCCTGGAGAGCGTGGAAGGCATCGACGTCGCCGCCGCCGGCGACAAGACCGGCGGCTTGAACATCAGCGTGCGCGGCATGCCGAGCGACTACACCCTGATCCTGATCGACGGCCGGCGCCAGAACGCGGCCGGCAACGTGACCCCGAACGGTTTCGGCGGCACCTCGACCAGCTTCATGCCGCCGGTCAGCGCGATCGAACGCATCGAGATCATCCGCGGTCCGATGTCGACCCTGTACGGCTCGGATGCGATGGGCGGCGTCATCAATATCATCACGCGCAAGGTCGGCAAGCAGTGGGGCGGCACGGTGTCGGCCGACTACACCCTGCAGGAGGAATCCAGGTTCGGCGACGTCAAGGGCGCCAAGTTCTACCTCAACGGTCCGATCGCCAGCGACGTGCTGGGCCTGGCGCTGCGCGGCAGCGTTCTACGCCGCGACGAAGCGACGCTCAGCTACGACAACCAGAACGGCGAAGTGAACCTGAACATGGGTTCCAACCCGGTCAAGGCCGAGGTCGAC
The DNA here is from genome assembly GCF_001866515.1 of Massilia timonae. NCBI lineage: Bacteria > Pseudomonadati > Pseudomonadota > Betaproteobacteria > Burkholderiales > Oxalobacteraceae > Massilia > Massilia timonae. The sequence continues at coordinate 4,515,255 of NZ_JRYB01000001.1, read as the reverse complement.
AACGTCGGCGCGCGGCTGGCGTTCACGCCCAACCGTTACCACGAATTCACCCTGGACGCCGACCGCACCCGCCAGACCTACGACAATTCGCGCGGCCAGGTCGGCACCCAGAGCGTGCAGGGCGGCTACGGCCCCGAACAGAAGTACAACCGCGACCAGGCGACCCTGGCCTACAAGGCGCGCCTGCCGTTCGGCACTTGGGACAGCAGCTATATGGTCAACCAGACCGAAACCATCGGCCGCACCATCCCGCCCGGCACCCCGGGCATGGTGGCGGGCAGCGCGCGCACGCTGGAAGTCGAAAGCAAGGTGTTCGACACCAAGCTGATGGTCCCATGGGGAAATCACCTGACCACCATCGGCGCCCAGCACTGGGATGCCGAGATGATCGACGGCGTCGCGCCCGAAGCATTCGCTTTCACCCAAAAGGCGCTGTTCCTCGAAGACGAATGGCGCTTCCATGAGCGCCTGGCCCTGACCCTCGGCGCGCGCTACGACGACCACAGCATCTTCGGCGGCCAGACCAGTCCGCGCGCCTACCTGGTGTGGACGGCGTCGCCGCGCTGGACCTTCAAGGGCGGCATCAGCAAGGGTTACAAGACGCCGCGCGTCGAGCAGCTCTCGCCCGGCATCAACGGCTTCGGCGGCCAGGGCACGATTCCCCTGGTCGGCAGCCCGAACCTGAAACCCGAGACCAGCGTGACCACTGAACTCGGCGCCTATTTCGACAATGGCGCCGGCTGGACCGCCAACGCGACCGTGTTCAACAACGAGTTCGAGGACAAGATCACCAGCGGCACCGGCCTGCTGAACTGTTCCTACCGCCTGGCGCCCAACCGCCCGGGTTGCGTCAGCTTCGGCAACTGGCCGAACGTCGATGCCTTCGGCCAGTCGATCAACGTCGACGAGGCGGTGACGCGCGGGCTGGAACTGGCCACCCGCTTCCCCATCGCCGCCGGCTGGGCCGCGAGCGCGAACTATACCTATACCGAGAGCGAGCAGAAAAGCGGCGCCAGCGCCGGCAAGCCGCTGTCCGACACGCCCGAGCACGCGTTCAATGCGCGCCTGACCTGGGACATCACGCAGCAATGGAACACATGGCTGCGCGCCGAGTACCGCAGCGAGCGCTATCGCGACCCGGGCACCTCGGCCGCCACCCGCGCCGCCAAGGCGACGCTGGGAGACTACAAGGCCTACGGCATGCTGCACCTGGGCACCGCCTACCAGCTCAGCCCGACCATCTCGATCAATGCCGCGATCTACAACCTGCTCAACAAGGACTTCGTCGACTACCGCCCTTACCAGTCGTCGCCGACCGCGGCGCCGACCTACAGCAGCGTGTACGTCAACAATATGGATGGCCGGCGCCTGTGGGTGTCGATGAACGTCGACTTCTGACGCACACCGGTCAGCGCTTCTTCTTGCCCGGCTTCGGGCAGGGGAAGCGCCGGCGCAGCTCGGCCAGCACCAGCGGCGCCGCGTTCTCTTTCAGTTCGGCCGGTTTGCGCGTCGCCTTCAGGCGGCGCACCACGGCCAGGTTCAGTTCATCGGGCAGCACGGGCCGCGCCAGGCACCACTCGCGGCCGTGGGCGCCGTCCTTGATGCCATTGAGGTAGGCTTCGACCTTCTCGCGGTTGATGTAGTCGAGCTGGCTCTTCGGTTCCTTGAGCCGGTGCTCGATCACTTCCTGGCCGCTCATCGCATTGAATGGGTAAACGTAGGGAATCGATGCCTGCGCCCACAAGGGAAGGCAGGCGGCGATCGCGATCCAGGCGCACGCTGTCATTGCCGCTCCTGACGAACATTCGGCCTTCCATCGTGCTGCGCCGCTCCCTGCCGCCGCTTGCGGACCCTCAATCGTGCGCCAGCCGCAGGTCCGGGTCGGCCTCGAACACCTCGGCCAGCCAGTCGGCGAAGGCGCGCAGGCGTGGATTGGCGATCCGTCCCTGCGGGTACAGCAGCGACACCGGCATCGGCGTCGGCGGCGTGTCCGCCAACACTTCCACCAGCTGGCCCGCATGCGCGCGCAGCTGGTAACGCGCCAGCTGGATCAGCCCCAGGCCCTGCAAGGCGAGAATCAGGTTGGCGTCGGCGTCGTTGATGGCGATCCCCCCTTTCACGGCGACCTTGCGCAGCCCATCCGCTTGCTGGAATTCCCACTCGAAGGCGCGCCCGGTGCGTCCCGAGAAGTGAACGATGCCCTCGTGCCCCGCCAGCTCGTCGAGCGAGGCCGGCACGCCGCGCCGCGCCAGGTAGTCGGGCGTGGCCGCGACGGCGAAGCGCATCAGGCCGATGCGGCGCGCCACCAGGCTGGAATCCTGCAGCTCGCCCACCCGCAGCGCGCAGTCGATGCCTTCGCCGGTCAGGTCGACCAGGCGGTCGCCCATGCCGATGGAGAGGTCGATGCCGGGCCAGGCGCGGCGGAACTCGGCGATGCGCGGCAGCACGATGGCGCGGCCCAGTGCGCCCGGCAGGTCGATCCGCAGCCGTCCCTGCATGCGGCGCCCGTCGACGCCCAGGAAATCGGCTTCCGCCGTCTCGATCGCGGCCAGGATCGCGGCGCATTGTTCATAGTAGCGCTCACCGTCCTGCGTGAGCGACAGCCGGCGCGTGGTGCGCTGCAGGAGCTGGGCGCCGAGGTGACGCTCGAGGTTCTGCATGGTTGCCGTCAGCGAGGCGCGCGGCAGGTTGAGCGATTCGGCGGCCTTCGTGAAGCTGTTCGCCTCGACGATCCGCACGAAGGTCTGCATCGCCTTCACCTTGTCCATGATTGTTCACATTATATGAATTGTATGTGCGCATTATGCACTAATTATCTTTGCCTCATGCCTGCCTAGAATGGAACTGTTCAACTACCCTATCGAGGAGCAAGCCATGACAATTAACACCGAAGCACGGATATCGACCGGCATGACGCGGCTGCTGGCCGCCGCCGCCGGCATCATCGTCGCCAACCTGTATTACGCCCAGCCGCTGGTCGGCCCGATCGGGGCCGCCCTCGGCATGCCTCCGGGCGCCGCCGGCCTGATCGTCACCCTCACCCAGATCGGCTACTGCCTCGGCCTGCTGTTCATCGTGCCCCTGGGCGACCTGTTCGAAAACCGGCGCCTGATCGTGAGCGGCCTGGTCGCCACCGGCGCCGCGCTGGCGCTGGCCGCGAACGCCGACACGGCCTGGCAGTTCCTGCTGGCGGCGCTGGCGATCGGGCTGGGCGCCGTGGTGGCCCAGGTGCTGGTGCCGTTCGCGGCCCACCTGGCGCCGGAGGCGACGCGCGGCCAGACCGTCGGCAAGGTGGTCAGCGGGCTGCTGCTGGGGATCATGGTGGCGCGTCCGGTGGCCAGCGTGCTGGCCGGTTTCGGCGGCTGGCAGGCCGTGTTCGGGATCGCCGCGGCGCTGGTGCTGCTGCTGGCCGTGGTGCTGCACTTCAAGCTGCCGCAGCGCCGGCCGGCCGCCACCCAGCGCTACGGCGCGCTGATCGCCTCGCTGTGGCCGGTGCTGGCCAACACCCCGGTCCTGCGGCGCCGGGCGCTGTACCACGCCGGCCTGTTCGGCGCCTTCAGCCTGTTCTGGACCGTGGCGCCGCAAGCCTTGTCCGGCCCCGACTTCGGCCTGAGCCAGAACGGGATCGCGCTGTTCGCCCTGGTCGGCATGGCCGGCGCGGTGGCCTCGCCGATCGCCGGCCGCCTGGCCGATGCCGGCCATACCCTGGGCGCCACCGCGATCGCGCTGGCGGTCGGCGCGCTGAGCTTCCTGCTGCCATTGTTCGCTCCCCATTCGAAGCCGCTGGCGCTCGGCCTGCTGGCCGTGGCCGCCATCGTGCTCGACGCCGCGGTCGCCGCCAACCTGGTGCTGGGCCAGCGCGCGCTGTTCGCCCTCGGCGCCGAGATCCGCAGCCGCCTGAACGGCCTGTACTTCGCCCTGTTCTTCGCCGGCGGCGCGCTCGGTTCGGCGCTCGGCGGCTGGGTCTATGCCCAGTATGGCTGGCATGCGGCGCTGGTGACCGGCATGCTGCTGCCGGCGCTGGCCCTGCCGGCCTGGCTGTGGGAAGCGGCCGAGCACACGGCCAGCCGCCAGCAAGCCTGAAGCGCGCCTGCGTGTCGCAGCCGGATGTGATTTAATCAAGCATCGCACCGACACCAGGAACATGCATGCAAGCCAATGACACCACCCCGCCGGCCGCGCCGGCGGAACTCGATGAAGCCACCCTCGAATGGGTGCGCAAGGTATTCCAGCACGCCCGCGCCGGCGAAGCCGAACCGCTCGGCGCCTTGCTGGCCCAGGGCCTGCCGCCCAATCTGCGCAACGAACGCGGCGACAGCCTCCTGATGCTGGCCTGCTACCACGGCCACCACGACGCCGCGCGCGTGCTGCTGGAGCACGGGGCCGATCCGCAACTCATGAACGACGCTTCCCAGACCCCGCTGCATGGCGCCGCGTTCAAGGGCGACCTGGCGGTGACGAAGCTGCTGCTGGACCACGGCGCCATCGCCGACCATGCGGGACCGTCCGGCAAGACCGCGCTGATGTTCGCCGCGATGTTCAACCGGGTCGAGATCGCCCGCCTGCTGATGGAGCACGGCGCCGACCCGTCACGGCGCGATGCCGACGGCGTCAGCGCCTTCGACGCGGCGCAGCGCATGGGCGCGGCCGACACCGCGGCGCTGCTGGCGCCGACTGCCTGAGTCAGCGCCCTGGCCGCCGGCGCTGGGTGAGCCAGGCCGCGGCCAGGCCCAGGCCGGCGAGCAGCACGCTGGACGGCTCGGGCACCTCGCCCTCGAGCGGCTCGCCCACCAGCAGGCCGGTGGAGCCCGAGCAGGCCGGTCTTTCGTAGGCGCAGCCGAACGGCTCGTCGCTGTGCGCGTTCAGCACCGTGAACAGGCTGCCCGTGCTGCCCAGCGTGAAGTGCGAATTGCCGTCGGTGGCGAAGATCTCGCCGCTGAGCACGCCGCCAGGCAGGAAGGTCACGTCCAGCCTGATCTTGTCATAGTAGTGCTGCGGCAGCTGGCGGTAGCCGTAGTCGATGTAGTTGTGCCGGTAATCGCCCGAGAACGGCTCTTCGTACCAGTAGCGCAGCGACAGCAGGCTGTCCTGGGGATCCAGGCACGGCCCGTCCAGGTCGCACATATTGGTGAAATCGAGGTAGAGGCTGCCCTGCGCGACCGCCGCATCGGAAAACACCAGCTCCAGGTTCAAGCCGGGCGGCATCGACTCGGATGCCTCGACCTGCTGCCAGGAATAGGTCACGGCGGCCTGCGCCGGCTGGGCCAGCAGTGCGGCCGCGAACAGCAACGGGGTGATACGCAACATCGACATGCTCCTCATGGTTACTCACCATGAATGAGCAAGAACCGGGCCTGTGACCTTCGCGGCGGCAACTCCTTGATTTGACGAAAGATTTTTCGCCTATTGTCAATACGGAAGCAGCGAGTGTTAAATATCTCGACAGCTCATCCGTTCGGACCAGGTCCGAAGCGTGGCCGCGGGCGAGGCCCTGCCGCTTTCAGCCGGCGGGTGTGTACTTGCGCACCGCCACCGGGCGCTCGACCAGCGCCGGCAGGTCGGCCACCAGGGCCGCCATGTGCGCGCTGGCGTCGTGCAGCGCCACCGCCTCGGCATCACGCCAGTATTCCACCATGATGAACTCGCGCGGGTCTTCGGTCGAGCGCTGCAGTTCGTACAGGATGCAGCCGGCTTCCTTGCGGGTTTCCATCGTCATCGCGTGCATGCGCGCCGCGAGCGCGGCTTCCTGGCCCGCCCTGGCGTACAGGGTGGCGATGATCGTCACTTGCTGGTTCATGTTCTTCCTTCGTGTCGGAGGCGCGATGGCTTGGGAGTGCCTGGCGCCGCCCTGCAGTATAGGATGAACCGCGCGCATCTGCCGGCCGGCCCGCGATTTCCACTCCGGCATGCTCATCCCCTATAATCGTAGCCGCCCCGGCCCCGCCCGCGGGCGAGCTTCCACCACTACCTAGGATTCCGATGAAAGCCCTGCCTCTTGCCGTATTGCTCCTTGCCTCCGGTTCCGCGCTCGCCAACGACGCCGCGCTCCTGAAATGCCGCGCCGTGAGCGACGTCGCGGCGCGCGTGGCCTGCTATGACGCGATTCCCCTTGGCGCGGCCAGTCCCGCGGCAGCCGCGCAGGCGGCCGGTGCGCCGGTGGCGGCGGCCCGCGCCGAGCAAAACTTCGGCATGGAAGCGGTGAAACAGCGCGAGGAGCAGCCCCAGTCGGTGCAGAGCACCATCGTGGGCAGCTTCGAAGGCTGGGGCCCGGGTTCGCGGATCCGCCTGGCCAACGGCCAGGTGTGGCGCGTCATCGACGGCAGCGACGCGGTCCTGGCGCCGCGCACCGACGTCAAGGTCAGCATGGAACGCAATCTGTTCGGCACCATCTTCATGCGCGTGGACGGCACCAACGCCTCGGCCAAGGTGCGCCGCGTCGAATGATCCAGTGCGTCAGGCCAGCGGGCGCGCCATGTAGAGCGCGCCCGCCGGATACGTGAGCAGGCCCGCATCGCCGGTGGCCCGCGCCGCGAAGCCGAAGCCGCGCCAGAAGCGCGTGCTGTCCTGCACCGACACCAGCGCGGCATGGGACAACGCCAGGTCGCGGCCGAGGTCCAGCAAGCGCTCCACCAGCGCCCGCGCCAGCCCGCGCCCGAGCGCGCGCGCATCGACCGCCAGGTCGTGAAGGTACAGCGTGTCGGCGTCCGGCGCGATCTCGAACGCCGCCCCGAGGTCGGTGACCCGCCCCAGGCGCGACGGGTAGGCGAACAGGTAGCCGCACACGCCGTCGGCGTCGCATGCGACCAGGCAGGTGGCGGCCGCCACATCGCGCCGCGCCTTTACCACGGGCGCCGCTTCCTGCATCGCCGGCGGATAGCAGGCCGCCTGCACGCGCAGCACGGCATCGAGATCGGCGAACAGCATCGGACGGATATGCGTTGGCGTCGGCATCGGAACCCTGGAAAAAAGCGCGCATGGTAGCACGCCTGACATGCACGCTTGACGACATCGGCCACATCCATCATTCTATACATTCTGACAACATCGCCTTGCCAGCGCTGCCGACCCGGCGGCGCCGGAAACCAGAGCTGCCGCCGTCCCACCTGGCCGGTGTCGCGTGACGGACGGGCACTTCGCATCCAGCCCCTAACCGACAGGAATCACCCATGAGCAGCATCGCCCCGGCGCCCGCCGGCCGCATCGAATACATCCTCAACGCCAGCTGCCCGGCCGGCACCGGCATCGTCGCCGCCGTGGCGACCTTCCTCGCCGAGCGCGACTGCTATATCTGCGCGCTGGAACAGTTCGACGACGATTCGACCGCGCGCTTCTTCATGCGCGCCGTGTTTCGCCAGCAAGAAAACTCCCCACCGATCGACCGCATCCGCAGCGAGTTCGCCGACCTGGTCGCCGGCCGCCTCGAGATGCAGTGGAAGATGTTCGATCCGCTCGATCCGGTGCGCACCGTGATCATGGTCTCCAAGACCGACCACTGCCTGGACGACCTGCTGTACCGCCGCCGTAACGGCGAACTGAACATGCAGATCACGGCGGTGGTGTCGAACCACCTCGACCTGCGCCCGATGGTCGAACGCGAAGGCATCCGCTTCGTGTTCCTGCCGGTCACCAAGGACAACAAGACGCAGCAAGAGGCGCGCCTGTTCGAGATTTTCGAGGAGACCGGCTCTGAACTCGTGATCCTGGCGCGCTATATGCAGATCCTGTCGGACGAGCTGGCGCGGCGCCTGGCCGGCAAGTGCATCAATATCCACCACTCCTTCCTGCCGGGCTTCAAGGGCGCCAAACCCTACCAGCAAGCCTTCGACCGCGGGGTCAAGCTGATCGGCGCGACGGCCCATTACGCCACGCCCGATCTCGACGAGGGCCCGATCATCGAGCAGGTGCTGACCAGGGTCGACCACAACTACCGGGTCGACCAGCTGACCCGCGTCGGCCGCGACAACGAGTGCCTGGCGCTGGCGGCGGCGGTCAAGTTCCACATCGAACGCCGCGTCTTTGTCGACGGCAACAAAACAGTGGTATTCCGCGGTCCCTGAGCAAAATAACAAGTTACCTCAAGAATAGGTGCGTCACCTAACCGTGACGCACCCGGCTGCACGGGTAAGGTCATGGCTTCTCATAAAGGGGAATGACCATGGAACTTCACCAGCAGTATCCGGTCCGCCTGCGTATCAACGGGCAGGACCGCGAATTCAACGTCGAGTCCTGGGTGACCTTGCTTGACCTGTTGCGCGAGCGCGCAGGCATGACCGGCACCAAGAAGGGCTGCGACCAGGGACAATGCGGCGCATGCACGGTGCTGGTGGACGGCAAGCGCATCAATTCCTGCCTGACCCTGGCGGTCATGCAGGACGGTAAAGAGATCACCACGGTCGAAGGCCTGGCCAACGGCGAAGACCTGCACCCGATCCAGCAAGCCTTCATCGACTGCGACGCCTTCCAGTGCGGCTACTGCACCCCTGGGCAGCTGTGTTCGGCCGTGGGCCTGATGAACGAGGACCAGGCCAGGTCGCGCGACGACGTGCGCGAACTCATGAGCGGCAATATCTGCCGTTGCGGCGCCTATCCGCAGATCGCGGACGCCGTGGTCCAGGTGATGGACCTGCGCAAGAAAGATAGCGGCGACAAGCCCGCCTTCACGACCGGGGCGGTGCTCGCATGAATCCATTCACCTTCACCCAATCGAAAGACCTCGACGGCGTGCTGGCGGCCTTGAGCGCCGGCGAAGCGCGCCCGATCGCGGGCGGCACCAACCTGCTCGACCTGATGAAGGAAGGCGTGATGCGCCCTTCGCAACTGGTCGACATCAATGGCCTCGGCCTGGACAAGGTGGAGGTCGGCGACGACGGCGGCCTGCTGCTGGGCGCCCTCGCCCGCAACGCCGACACCGCCTACGACCCGCTGGTGCGCGCGCGCTTTCCGCTGCTGTCGAGCGCGATCCTGGCCGGCGCCTCGCCCCAGCTGCGCAATATGGCGAGCAATGGCGGCAACCTGATGCAGCGCACCCGCTGCGTCTACTTCTATGACGTCGGCACCGCCTGCAACAAGCGCGAGCCCGGCACCGGCTGCCCGGCCAGGGATGGCGTCAACCGCCAGCATGCGATCCTGGGCACCAGCGAAGCCTGCATCGCGACCCACCCGTCCGATATGTGCGTGGCCCTGCGCGCGTTGGACGCGACCGTGCACGTCCAGTCCAGCAGCGGCAAGCGGCAAATCCCCTTCGCCGAGTTCCACCGCCTGCCGGAAGACCGTCCCGAGATCGACAACACCCTGCAGCCGGGCGAACTGATCACCCACATCACCGTCCCGCAGGCCGACCGCTTCATCGCCCACAGCGCCTACATCAAGGTGCGCGACCGCCTGTCCTATGCTTTCGCGCTCGTGTCGGTGGCGGCCGCCCTCGACCTCGATGCCGACGGCACGATCAAGGCTGCGCGCATCGCGCTCGGCGGCGTCGCCCACAAGCCATGGCGGATCGAAGCGGCCGAAGCGCAGCTGGTGGGCAAGGCGGCCGGCGAGGAAGCCTTCGCCGCCGCCGCCGACACCATGCTGCAGGGCGCGCGCAGCTTCGGCCAGAACGACTTCAAGCCGGCGCTGGCGAAGAACGCCATCGTCCAGGCCTTGACCAGCGCCGCCCGCGGCACCGACATCGCCAGCGGCAGCGACCGCCATCCAGAAGGAGACCGAGCATGACCGACCTGATTCCAGAACTGCGTGCGCCGAGCGCGCCGGCCGGCACCGGCCGCGTCAAGAGCGGCATGGCCGTCTCGCGCGTCGACGGCCGCGCCAAGGTCACCGGCCAGGCCCAGTACGCGGCCGAGGTGTTCGCGCCCGACCTGTGCTATGGCGTCGTCGTCAGCAGCACCGTGGCCAAGGGCCGCATCACCCGCATCGACACCGTCGACGCCCTCACCGCGCATGGCGTGATTTCCGTGATGACCCACGAGAACCGCCCCAAGATGCGCTCCTTCGACATCGCCTGGAAGGACATGACCGCGCCCGCCGGCTCGCCCTTCCGGCCCCTGTTCTCGAACGAGATCTTCTACAGCGGCCAGCCGGTCGCGCTGGTGATCGCCGACACCTTCGAGGCGGCGCGCCACGCGGCCCAGCTGGTGCGCGTGCATTACGACGTCGACGAGCACGAGACCAACCACCTGGAACGCCTGGACGAAGCCTACGAGCCGCGCAAGATGAAGGCCGGCTTCACGCCGCCGAGCAGCACCGGCGACGGCGAAAAGGCGTTCGCGAATGCCCCGGTCAAGGTCGACTCGCAGTACTACAACGGGGTCGAGCACCACAATCCGATGGAGATGTTTGCCTCCACCGTGATCTATGGCGAGGATGGCCACCTGACCATCTACGACAAGACCCAGAGCTCGCAGAACAGCCGCTGGTACGTCTCGCACGGCTTCGGCATCTCGAAGGACAAGGTGACGGTGCGCAATCCCTACGTGGGCGGCGCTTTCGGTTCCGGCCTGCGTCCGCAGTACCAGCTGCCGCTGGCCGTGATGGGCGCGCTGCAGCTGAAACGCTCGGTGCGCGTGGTGCTCACGCGCCAGCAGATGTTCAGCTTCGGCCACCGTCCCGAGACCTGGCACCGCATCCGCCTGGGCGCCGACCATGACGGCACGCTCAAGGCGATCTGGCACGAGGCGATCCAGGAAACCTCGCGCCTCGAGGACTACGTGGAAGTGATCGTCAACTGGTCCGGCCAGCTGTACGCCTGTCCCGACATTAAGCTCGGCTACCAGGTGGTGGCGCACGATCGATTCACGCCACTCGACATGCGCGCGCCCGGCGCCGCCCACGGCGTGCACGCGCTCGAAGTGGCGATGGACGAGCTGGCGTACGAACTCAAGATGGACCCGCTGGCCCTGCGCCTGAAGAACTACACCGACGTCGCCCCGATCGAGGACAAGCCGTTCTCGACCAAGGAGCTGCGCGAATGCTACCGCCAGGGCGCCGAGCGCTTCGGCTGGGACCAGCGTCCGCTCGAGCCGCGCTCGATGCGGGACGGCGACGAGCTGGTCGGCTGGGGCATGGCGACCGGGATCTGGGATTCGCTGGTGATGGTGGCGCGCGTCTCCGCCGTGCTGCATGCCGATGGCCGCCTGGTGGTGAGCAGCGCCGCGACCGACATCGGCACCGGCACCTATACCGCGATGTCGATCGTCGCCGCCGAACAGCTTGGCCTGCCGCTCGAGCAGGTGACCTTCCAGCTGGGCGATTCGACCTTGCCGATGGCGCCGATCGAAGGCGGCTCGTCGCACATGGCCACGGTTGGCTCGGGCGTGCATGGCGCTTGCGAGAAGCTCAAGAAGCAGCTGCTCAAGATGGCGGCGGCGATGCAGGATTCGCCGCTGGCCAAGGCGCGCATGCGCGACGTCGAGTTCGGCGACGGCGCAGTGTTCTTGAAGAAGGATCCGGCGCAGCGGGTCGAACTCTCCGCCGTGCTGCGCGACGCCAACCTCGACCGCCTGGAGGAGAAATTCTTCATGACGCCGCAGATGCTCAAGCAGCGCAAGTACACGCGCGCGGTGCACTCGGCCGTGTTCTGCGAGGTGCGCGTCAACGAGAAGCTGGGCATGGTGCGCGTGACCCGCGTGGTGAGCGCGGTCGCGGCCGGGCGCATCATCAGCGCCAAGACGGCGGCCAGCCAGATCAGCGGCGCGGTGGTGTGGGGCATCAGCCAGGCCCTGCATGAAGAAACCCATACCGATGACAGGTACGGGCGCTTCATGAACCACAACTACGCCGAATACCACGTGGCGGTGAACGCCGACATCCACGACATCGACGTGATCTTCGTGGAAGAGGACGACCGCATCGTGAGCAAGCAGCTCGGCGCCAAGGGCGTGGGCGAGATCGGGATCGTGGGCGTGGCGGCGGCGGTGTCGAACGCCATCTTCCACGCGACCGGCAAGCGCCTGCGCACCACGCCGATGACCCCGGCCAAGCTGCTGATGGGAGATCGCGAACTGCCAGTGCAGGCGCCGGTGTAACCCGAGTCTCTCGACGGCATCGAAGCGCCGACGGCCACCGCCGTCGGCGTTGTCATTTTCGAATTTTCGCCTTCGGCTGTACAGCTTTTACTGAACCTCGTCACACCCATGCGACATACGTATTTCCACGTAGTTGCATATCAATATGTTTACTGGTACAACCCTAGCTGCGTAAGACAACGCTAGAGCGCAGCGACGCACCGCAAAGGTGCGCACTGCCATCCCATACCAAGAACGAGATAACGAGGACGACAAACATGAAGCTCAAGATGCTGTGCGCTGTCGCGTGCCTGGCCGCTTTCGGCAGCGGCCTGGCCCAGGCCCAGAACTACCCCAACAAGACCATCACCATGATCGTGCCGTTCGCGGCCGGCGGCCCGACCGATACGGTCGCGCGCCTGGTGGCGCAGTCGATGGGCACCACCCTCAAGCAGCAGATCATCATCGAGAACGTCGGCGGCGCCGGCGGCACCATCGGCGCGGCGCGCGCGGCCAAGGCCGCTCCCGACGGCTACACCCTGTTCCTGCACCACATCGGCCAGTCGACCGCCCCTGCCCTGTACCGCAAGCTGCCGTACGACGCGATCACCAGCTTCGAGCCGATCGGCCTGATCACCGACGTGCCGATGACCGTCGTCGCGCGCGGCAATTTCCCGGCCAAGGACATGAAGGAGCTGATCACCTACGTCAAGGCCAACAAGGACAAGGTGACCTACGCCCACGCCGGCCTGGGTTCGGCCTCGCACCTGTGCGGGATGCTGCTGCAGACCGCAATGGGCGTCGAGCTGACCACCGTGCCCTACAAGGGCACTGGCCCGGCGATGAACGACCTGCTGGGCGGCCAGGTGGACTTCATGTGCGACCAGACCACCAACACCACCAGCCAGATCAAGAGCGGCAAGATCAAGGCCTATGGCGTGACCACCAAGACCGTCGTGCCGTCGCTGCCCAACCTGCCGACCCTGGCCTCCGGCGCGCTGCCGAACTTCGAAGTCGGCGTCTGGCACGGCCTGTACGCGCCGAAGGGCACGCCGAAGCCGGTCGTCGATGCGCTGGCGAACGCCCTGCGCGCCTCGCTGCGCGATCCGAACGTGATCAAGCGCTTCAACGACCTGGGCACCGAGCCGGTGCCGACCAACCAGGCGACGCCGGAAGCGCTGCGCACCCACCTCAAGCAGCAGATCGACCTGTGGGGTCCGATCATCAAGAAAGCCGGCGCTTTCGCCGACTGAGCATGAGCATCTGATATCACGCACTGTGCCGGCTCCACCGGGACGGTGCGTTTTGTTGTAGCTGTCGTACCTGCCGCACCCGCAGCACCGTAGTTGAAACACACTTCGAACCATTGCATCTGTATCACCGCATTTGCATCACAAAAAAGGGGACCACCACGTGCCAGCATTCATACGCCACCCAAAGGATTTTTGGAGTGGCATCGTCTTTCTCTTCTTCGGCCTGAGCGCCATCGTCATCGGCCAGGACTATGAAATGGGCACGGCCGGACGCATGGGCCCGGCCTATTTCCCGACCGCCCTCGGCGGCCTGCTGTCGCTGGTCGGCGCAGCTTCCTTGCTGCGCTCCTTCTTCCGCCAGGGCGAGCCGATCGGCCGCCTGTACTGGAAAGAGCTGTCGCTGGTGCTGGTGGCCGTGCTGCTGTTCGGCTTCCTGGTGCGCGACGCGGGCCTGGTGCCGGCGGCCTTCCTGCTGATCCTGATCAGCAGCTACGCCGGCCAGAAATTTAATCTGGGCAAGGCCGTGGCGCTGGCCGTCGGCGGCGCCCTGTTCGCGGTGGGCCTGTTCGTCAAGCTGCTCGGCTTGCCGATGCCTATCTTTGGTCCTTGGCTCGGTGGGAATTAATAGAATATGGAACTCTTCAGCAATCTCGCCCTCGGCCTCGAAACGGCCTTCACGCTTCAAAACCTGTTCTACTGCCTGGTCGGCGTCTTCGTCGGCACCGCGGTCGGCGTGCTGCCGGGCCTCGGCCCGATCGCCACCATCGCCATGCTGCTGCCGGCGACCTTCGGCCTGCCGCCGGAATCGGCGCTGATCATGTTGGCCGGCATCTACTATGGCGCCCAGTACGGCGGCTCGACCACCGCGATCCTGGTCAACCTGCCGGGCGAATCCTCGTCGGTCGTGACGGCCCTGGACGGCTACCAGATGGCGCGCAACGGCAACGCCGGCAAGGCGCTGGCCACCGCGGCGATCGCCTCGTTCTTCGCCGGTTCGGTCGCCACCGTGCTGCTGGCCCTGGCCGCGCCGCCGCTGGCCGACATGGCCCTCGAATTCGGCCCCGCCGAATACTTCTCGCTGATGGTGCTCGGCCTGGTCGCCTCGGTGGTCCTGGCCAGCGGCTCGCTGCTCAAGGCGATCGGCATGGTGCTGCTCGGCCTGCTGCTGGGCGTGGTGGGCACCGACGTCAACTCGGGCTCGGCGCGCTACACCTTCGACCTGCCGCAGCTGGCCGACGGCATCAACTTCGTGATCGTCGCGATGGGCATGTTCGGCATCGGCGAGATCGTCCGCAACCTGGAGCACGACGAGTCGCGCAACCTGGTGATGAAGAAGGTCAAGGGCCTGATGCTGAGCAAGGACGACTTCAAGCGCATCATCGCCCCGGTGCTGCGCGCGACCGGCCTCGGCTCGATCCTCGGCATCCTGCCGGGCGGCGGCGCGATGCTGGCGTCGTTCGCCTCCTACTCGCTGGAGAAGAAGGTGTCGAAGAACTCGGCGCAGTTCGGCAAGGGCGCGATCGAAGGCGTGGCGGCCCCGGAAGCGGCCAACAATGCCGGCGCCCAGACCTCGTTCATCCCGATGCTGACCCTCGGCATTCCGTCGAACCCGGTGATGGCGCTGATGATCGGCGCGATGATCATCCAGGGCATCCAGCCGGGTCCGGCCGTGATGACCGAGCAGCCCGGCCTGTTCTGGGGTCTGATCGTCTCGATGTGGATCGGTAACCTGTTCCTGGTCGTGCTGAACCTGCCGATGATCGGCATCTGGGTGCGCATGATCATGGTGCCTTACCAGCTGCTGTATCCGGCGATCCTGATGTTCTGCGCGATCGGCGTGTTCAGCCTGAACAACAGCAACTTCGACGTCTACCTGATGGCGCTGTTCGGCCTGCTGGGCTACCTGTGCGCCAAGCTGGAGCTGGAACCGGCGCCGATGCTGCTCGGCTTCATCATCGGCCCGATGATGGAAGAGTACCTGCGCCGCGCCCTGCTGCTGTCGCGCAGCGATCCGATGGTGTTCATCGAGCGTCCGATCTCGGGCGTGATGCTGGGCCTGGCCGCGGCGGCGATGATCGTGGTGCTGCTGCCGTCGCTGCGCAAGAAGCGCGAAGAGGCGTTCCAGGAAGACTGATGCCCTAATTGGATGTGGCCCGTCAACAGCATTTCAGCTGCGGCGGGCCTTTTTCGCTTTAAAGTGGCGGGAGAGTTGTAAGCTAGTCTTTAATCAAAACTGCCGGCATCCCACGGCAATCCGTCATTACTATTCGCGATATTCAATCCTCTTGGACAAAAGCTATGCGAGATCTCTTTCCTGGATACTATCGATTCAGCCCACAAGATACTGAGTCCTTCTGGAGTGAAGCTTGTTTTGTATTTGATACCAATGTCCTATTAGAACCATATGCACTACCAGAACAAGCAAGAGAGGAATTTCTAGTCGTTCTTGAAAAAATCGCGCAGCGGATTTGGATTCCTTACCAAGTGGCTCTCGAGTTTCATCGGAACAGATTTAGCAAGATCTCTGCTGCGTCGAAGAATATCGCGGACTTGAAGAAAACTGCCTTATCTAACTCTAATGAGATCATTTCACGAGTTAACGCTATGCAGTTTGAAAAGTGGAATACTGGGATTGATGATTTACCTAAGATCCTAGAGCAACTTCAGAGCGCTCACGCGCAGCTAGACGTCGCGCTTGAAGCAGCTAAGAGAAAGCTGCCACAAGTCAGCCTTGACGACCCGATCGCGTTGCGTCTTTCCAAGCTATTAACTGGAAATGTTGGACCACCTCCTCCAAACCAGACTGCTTTGGATGAACTATGCACTGGATCTGCGGATCGTTATACATCCTCAATTCCCCCTGGATTTTCGGATCAAAAAAAGGGAGAGGCGTATTTTGACCGTGGCCTTCGCTACGAGGCCAAGCACGGGGACTTAATTATCTGGCGACAGATTATCCAGCATGTTAAAGACAAGCAGCTCAGGAACATCATTTTTGTAACAGCCGATGTAAAAGAGGACTGGTGGATAAGTGAAAAATCTGGACAACGCCTCGGCCCTCATCCTGCATTAATTGAAGAATTTCTGAGAGAAACTGCAGCGCGTCGATTCTGGATATATACCCCGGATCAATTCCTTGAACATGCCCGTAAACAATTCGCCGTAGCTGTGGCCGATCAGACTCTTGAACAAGTTAAGCAAAGCACTCTCGAGACATCATCCCTTTATCAACTTACTCTTGTTTCTAAACGCAGCAGGTCAATTGGAGTTCATCAAGGAAAATCATCATTCAATCAACTCGACTTCTCAGACTTGCAAATTGTTCGAGAGTGGGTCCAGCATAGGCATCCTTCATCAATGTTGACTGCAGGATTGGGAGTCGACATTGCGGTTGAGGACGGCGGAGAAATCACGGCAATCTATCAAATTATTAAAGTAAAACAGTTGGCACTTACAGCTGCAAAAATTGCGGCAACCGAATTATTTGATGACATTTCTCAGTACATTCTTGTGGTGCTCGAAGGGGTTGCGCTAGCTGACTTTGCATTTGGTGATAATCAAGATTTGTTTACCAGGCTGCTCGAAATTATGCACAAACAAAAAATCCAATCCACCGTCTTCCTCGACGTTAGCAATGGGGCAGTTAATGTCGTAGATGAGTTCTCAGTTCGCTCACTATAGCTTGGTATAGAACGCTGTATTTTAGTCACTACATATCAAATCTTCATATGATTTCGCCAGCTAGACGTTGACCTCGAAGAAGCTGTCCAAGAACTGAAACTTAAGCAGGAATTCAAGTTGAAACAGGCGCTAAACTTGCCATTCGAACGAACCCTATCTCGCGTCCGCCAGCATCGCTCGTGCGTTAGCTTTATTTCAGAGGTCTGCGAATACCGCCCGCAGCGAGCGCGAGGGCCGCGAACGCCGCCACCGCGTAGTTCGCCGAAGCGCGCTCCATGACGAAGCCAAACGCCATCGCGCCCAGCGTCTGGCCCACCGCCAGCGCCAAGAAGGCCAGGGTCACGCCGGTGGCGGGCCGCGCGGGCAGCGCCGCGATGCTCCACACCAGATAGACGCCGGTCAGCATCAGATAGGCCGCGCCGAACAGGCCGCCGCCCATGAACACCAGCCACGGCGGCGCGCCATCCAGGCCGACCGCGGCCACCGCCAGCCCCAGCGCGACGTGGAACACAAGGTGCACCGCGCGCATCCCGTAGCGGGCGATCAGCGATCCGGCCATGGCGCCGGCCACGCCCGCGCACCCCATGACGGTCCACAGCATGCCAACCTGGCGCCCGCTCCAGCCGAGATTGGCCTCCAGCAGGTCGGCCCCGAAACTCCAGACCACGGTGCTCGCCGCTCCGCTCAGGCCGGCGGCCGCGGCCAGCCGCATCAGGTCGGGCGAAAGCCGGGGCAGCAGCGGCGCAGCGGCGGCGGGCCGCGGGTTGCCGGCGGACAGCACCTTCAGGGTCGCGCCGACCATCAGGAGCGTCGCGCCGGCGAAGCCGGCATAGGCCAGCCGCCACTCGGCCCCCATCAGCGCCGCCACCGGGCCGGACAAGGCGACGCCGGCGCTGGTGCCGGCGTTGATGAAGGTGTTGGTCGTGTCGTGCCTGGCGGGCGCCAGCATCGCCGTGACGGCCGCGGCCAGCGCCGGCGACGCCAGGCCGGTGCTCGAACCGGCCACGATCACCGCAACGGCCAGCCAGGCGGGCGACGCGGCGCTGGCGATCCCGATCATGCCGGCGGCGCCGGACACCCCTGCCGCCACCGCCACGAAGCGCGGCCCGCGGCGTTCGGTCAGCCAGGCCGCCAGCACGATCGCCAGGCAAAATCCAAGAAAGGACCCCGCCGAGATGATCCCCGCCAGCGAGGACGAGAGGTCAAAATCGGCCGAAATCGCGGGCAGGAACAGGCCGAAGGCGAAGCGCGCGAAGCCGTAGCAGACCGCGATCAGGCCGAAGCCGGTGACGCCGAGAGCGAGGGTCTGCTTCACGCCGCACGCGCCATCGCAACCAGGTCCACGGCAGCCCCGCACGCCGCCTCGATCGCGCTTGCCCCCTGCCAGGCGCTGGCCGCCACCGCGCCCTCGAACAGCAGGACGATGCGCCCGGCCAGCACCGCCTCGGCGCGGCCCAGGTCGGCGTGGACGATCCGCGCGACGTGCTCGCGCAGCCTGGCCTTGTGCGCCTGCACCGCCGCCACGATCGCCGGTTCGGCGCCGCCGGTCTCGCCGAGGATGCGCAGGAACAGGCAGCCGCGCGCCCCTTCGTGCGCGATCCAGCCGGCCAGCGCGGCGAACAGCGCGCGCACGTCGAGTCCATCGACCTGCTCGAAGAAGCGCCGGTCGCGCGCAGCGAGCACCTCGCCCACCAGCGCGGCTTTGCTGCCGGCATGTTTATAGAGGGTGCGGCTCGACATCCTGGCGGCGCGCGCCAGGGTGTCCATATTGGTGGCCATGTAGCCGTGTTCGTAGAACAGGCGCTCGGCAATGGCAAGGAGTGCTAGGTTGGTATCCATGGCCCCAGTGTAAAACGATCGTTTTACCCCAGGGCGCACGCTTGCCCCCTTAGTCGAACCGGCGCTGCATGGTCAGCAGCACGGCGCCGGCCAGGCCCACCCCCATCACGATCCAGAACAGGTCCTGGCTCGCCAGCAGGCCGGCCTGGCGCGCCAGTTCCAGGCCGCCGTCGCCGATCGCGCCGGCCTTCTCGGCCAGCCGCGAGGAATGCAGGGCCGTGCGCTCCTGCAGCGCGATATTGGTCACGCCGACGCCCAGCGCCAGGCCCACCTGCCCCAGCATGTTCTTGAGCTGCTGGGCGTGCGCGAACACCACGTTGTCGGCCTGCAGATCCTTGAACGAGTGGATCGCGGCGGTCGCCATGCCGAGCGTCAGGAAGCCGCCGAACAGGCCCATCCACAACATCACCGTATCCCAGGCGTTGGCGCGCGGATCGAGGGTGGCGAAGCGCCAGCCCAGCGCCGCCAGCATCAGGAAGCCGGTCACGAAGAACCTGGTCGGATGCGGATTACGCTTGACCATCTGCAGCATCACCACGAACACGACGAAGGTCGACAGCAGCCCCACGCCCTGCAGCACGCCGGCCTGTTCCAGCCCCATGCCGAGGCCCTTCTGCACCGCCTGCGGCAACAGGGTATTGACCATCCCGAGCACCGCGTAGCAGACCGCGAAGATGACCAGGCCCAGGCGATAGCGCGCGCTGGCCAGGATGTTCAGGTGCAGGAAGGGTTCGTGGCGGCGCGCCTTGACGAGGCCGAAGGCCAGCAGCAAGGCCAGGCCCAGCGCCAGGTGGCCGAGCAGCGCGCCGCGCTGGCCGCCATGCCAGTCGTAGGTCAGGTGCTGCAGGGCGAACAGCGTGATCGCGGCCCCGCCGCCCAGCAGGATCGCATCCGGCACGTGCAGGCGCGTCGGCGTGCCGTCCAGCGTGTCGGCGCCGAGCGGCAGCCAGCGCGCCGCGATGCCGGCGCCGATCGCGGCCAGCGCCGCCAGCAGCAGGAACATCCCGCCCCAGGCTTCGTGCCCGATGAATTTCGCCGCGGCCAGCGGGCCGAGCGCCAGGCCGAGCGAGAGCGCGCCGCCGAAGGCCGCGATGCCCTGCAGGCGCTGGGGCGACGGCGGTATCAGGTTCACCATCATGCGCGAGGCGGTCATGAACACGCCGCCGCCGATGGCCATCAACAGCCGGCCGCCGGCGAAGGCGGCGACGCTGCCGCTGCCCGCGCAGATCCAGGCGCCGACCATGTAGAACACCACGCCGCCCAGCAGGTAGTTGCGCCAGCCGAGGCGCTGCACCATCACCGTCAGCTGCGAGATCGACAGCACCGCCACTGCCGCATACAGGGCCGAAACGGTCGCGTATTCCTCGGGCGAGGCGCCGACGTGGCCCATGATGGCGGACGCCGCGAACACCGTCATGCCGGTCGAGAGGAACTCGATGAAGTTGAACACGAAGATCGCGGCCAGCAGCGCCGGACGTGGAATCGCAAGCTTAGCGGGGGCGTTCATCGCCTGCCCTTTCCATCAACGCGACGCCACCGCGCCCGGGTGACCGAGCGCGCGCCGGATCGCCTCCTCGGCGCCATGCGACTCGGTCTCGAACACGACGGTCTTGTACTGCTGGCGCGCGGCGCCGGCCTGCATCAGGCTCAGGCCCTGCTTGCTGCTGGTGTCGATCGCCACCTTCATCGACAGGCCCAGGCGCAGCGGATGGCGCGCCAGGTCGGCCGGGTCGAGCGCGATGCGCACCGGCACCCGCTGCACCACCTTGATCCAGTTGCCGGTCGCGTTCTGCGCCGGGACGGCGGCGAAGGCGCTGCCGGTGCCGGCTTCCTGGCCGACCACGCGGCCATGGAAGACGACGTCCTTGCCGTACACGTCGGCCGTCACCGCCACCGGCTGGCCGATGCGCACGTCCTTGAGCTGGGTTTCCTTCAGGTTGGCGGTGACCCACATCTGGTCTAGCGGCACGATCGCCATCAGCGGCGTGCCCTGCGCCACGCGCTGGCCGATCTGGACGTTGCGGCGCGCCACGATGCCGCCCACCGGCGCGGCCAGCGTGGTGCGCGCCAGCCCCAGCGAGGCGTCGCGCAGCTGCGCGATCGCGGCCTGCACGTCCGGATGGCTTTCGACCGTGGTGCCGTCGACCAGGGCCAGCGCCGAGCCGACCTGCTGGCGCGCGGCCGTCAACGCCGCGCGGGCGGCCGCCACGGCGTCTTCGGCATGGCGGATGTCCTCGCCCGACACGGCGCCGGTGTCGGCCAGCTTGCGCCGGCGCTCGAGGTCGCTGGCGGCCTTGCCGAGATCGGCCTCGCGCTGGGCGACCGTCGCGCGCAGCTGCTCGACGCCGGCGAACTGGGCCCGCACCTGGCGCGCCGACTTGGCCAGCGCCGCCTCGGCGCGGTCCTGGGCCAGGCGCGCGTCGACCTCGTTGAGCTGCACCAGCACGTCGCCGGGCCGCACGAAATCGGTGTTGTCGGCAGCAATGCGGGTCACGGTGCCGGCGACCTGCGGGGTCACCTGCACCAGGTTGCCCTCGACGTAGGCGTCTTCGGTGTGCTGGCTGTTCCAGCCGATGCCCAGCACCTCGGGCGAAGACCAGGCGATGCCGCCGGCCGCGGCCAGCACGGCCGCGGTCAGACCGACAGTGAGGCCGAGCGCGCCCTTGCGGCGGCCCTGGGGAGCGTTGTTCGTATTATTGGTGTCCATAGCGTTCTCTCGATTGTTCAATGCGCGGCCAGCGCGGGCCTTGCGGACGGGGCCTGGTAGCCGCCACCCAGCGCGCGCACCAGGTTCACGTCCAGCTCGTAGGCGCGGGCGTCCAGCTCGGCCTGGGCGCGGCGCTGGGCCACGACCTGGGTTTCGGCGATCAGGACCTGCACGAAGTTGCCCAGCCCTGCGCGGTAGCGCTGCTCGGCCAGCTCATAGGCCTGTTCGGCGGCGGCCAGGGCCTGGTCCTGCTCGCGCACCCGTTCGCCCAGCCAGCGCAGCGACGTCAGTTGCGCCGTCACGTCGCGCAGCGCATCGATCACGGCGGCGTTGTAGTTCTCGACCGCGACGTCGAATTCGGCGTTGCGCGCGGCGAGGTTGCTGCGCAGCCGGCCGCCGTCGAGCAGCGGCAGGGTCACCAGCGGACCGGCCGCGAAGCTGCGGCTGCCGCCCTGCAGCAGGCGGTCGAAGCCCAGGCTGGCCAGGCCGCCGGACACGCTCAGGTTCACGGTCGGATAGAACTGCGCCTTGGCGACGTCGATCTCGCCGCTGGCCGCCTCGACCTGCCAGCGCAGCGCCACCAGTTCCGGACGGCGGCCCAGCAGCGCGGCCGGCACGTCGGCCGGCGCCGCCGCCGGGCGCTCCAGCCGCAGTCGTGGACGGGCGATCGATTCGGCCGCGTCCTGGCCTTGCGCCCCCAGGGCCGCGATCTGGCCGCGGGTCAGCGCGATCGCCTCGTCCAGCGCCGCGATCTGGCCGCGCGCGGCCGGCACGCCGATCTCGGCCTGCTTCAGCTCTGCCTTGCTGTCGAGCTGGGCGGAGACGCGCTGCTGCACCAGCTCGAGGATGCGGCTGCGCTGGCGCAGCTCCTGCTCGGCCAGGTCGCGTTGCGCATACAGGTGGTCCAGGCGCAGGTAGGCCTGCACCACGGCGGTCGACACCGCCAGGCGCGCGGCCTGGGCTTCGGCCTGGCGCGCATTGACGCGGCCGGCGGCGGCGGCCACGCTGGCCGCGTTCTTGCCCCAGAAATCGAGTTCGACACCCAGGTTGAGGCTGGCGTCGTTGACCCACTGCCAGCTGCCGGCCAGCGGCTTGGGCACGCTGCCGTTCTCGCTGTAGCGCTGGCGCGCCGAACGGACCGAGGCGTTGGCCTGCGGCCCCAGGCTCGCCGCGGCCAGGCCTTCGAGGGCCGCCGCCTGGCGCACCCGCGCGAGCGCGCCGGCGATCGTCGGGCTGGCGTCGCGCGCGCCCTCCACCAGCCGGTCGAGCTGGGGGTCGCCATAGGCGCGCCACCAATCCTGGGCCGGCCAGGCGGCGGTCCCGGTCGCCAACGACCCAATAGCGCGCGATGAATTCGCGGCCGCGTCCTGGTTCAGGCGGGCCAATTGCGGCTGCGCGCCCATCGACACGCAGCCGCTGAGTACGAGCATCGCAGAAACAAGCGCCAGGCGGGTCGGACACCGGCCTGGCGCGGAAAGGGATTGAAGCATGGTGTGCCTCGGCAAAAATACAGGGATAGCCGAAGCATAGTTGCTCTGAGTTATTTAGGCCATGCCATAAGCGGCATGGACATCATGCAGAATCTGCATAACCGGTCCCGGCCCCCAGCGTATTGGTCAAGGTCGTCAGCACGAACTCGCGCAGCCAGCGGTTGGCCGGGTCGCGGTGGCTGCGCTCGTGCCAGTACAGCGCCAGCTGCAGCGGCGGCAGCTCGACCGGCATCGGCGCCAGCGTCAGGCCGAGGTCGCGCGCCAGCGGGCGCGCCAGGCGCAGCGGAATGGTGGCGATGGCATCGGTATGCAGCGCGATGTGCGCCGCCGAGGTGAAGCTCGGCACATGGCACAGGATGCGGGTGGGCTCCAGCAGCGTTTCCAGCTTGCGGGTCACGGCCACGTTGTGGTGGCTGGTGTGCTCCATCTCGATCAGCACGTGGCGGTGGGTCAGCCAGGCGTCGCGGTCGAGTTGCCCGGCCCACGGATGGCCGGGCCGCATCAGGCAGGCGTATTCGTCGTCCCACAGCTTGCGCTGGCGGATGTTGTTGAGCAGGTGCGGAAAGCGGCCGATGGCCAGGTCGATATGGCCGCGTTCGAGCTGGGCCTCGAGCGAACCGGGATCGATGTGCACGCTGCGCAGCTGCAGGCCAGCGGCGCCGTTCTCCAGCCTGGCCAGCCCGTCCAGCAACTGGGGCAGGATGTTCACCACCGCGCCGTCGACCATGTACAGGCCGAAGGAACGGGTGGCGCTGAGCGGATCGAAGGCGGCCGGGCCGCCTTCGAGCTGGCGCGCCGCGTCCAGCACGGCCGCCACCGGGCCGGCCAGTTCGAGGGCGCGGGAGGTGGGCTGCATGCGCTGACCCGAGCGCACGAACAGCGGGTCGCCGAAATGGCGCCGCAGTTTCGCCAGCGCGCGGC
Source organism: Massilia timonae (assembly GCF_001866515.1). Classification (NCBI taxonomy): domain Bacteria; kingdom Pseudomonadati; phylum Pseudomonadota; class Betaproteobacteria; order Burkholderiales; family Oxalobacteraceae; genus Massilia; species Massilia timonae. The sequence continues at coordinate 4,491,362 of NZ_JRYB01000001.1, read as the reverse complement.
TGACGGTGGGCTGGGTCATGCCGAGCAGTTCGGCGGTGCGGGTCAGGCTGCCCTCGCGCAGCAGGCTGTCGAGGATCAGTAAGTGGGAAAGGTCGGGGATCACGGCCGCATCATATCATTGCGGCAACTGGCATGTGATCCCCGGGGCAGGATCAGCCGCCCAGCACCTTGCGCAGGGTGCGCGACAGGTCTTCGGCCGAGAACTTGGCCACATAGGCGTCGGCGCGCACGTTCTTGACGTGTTCTTCGTTGGTGGTGCCCGACAGCGAAGAGTGGATGACCACCGGCAGGTTGCCGAAGCGGTTGCTCGACTTGATGTTGCGGGTGAGCGTGAAGCCGTCCATTTCGGGCATCTCGAGGTCGGTCAGCACCATGGCCACGCGGTCGTACACGGTGCGGCCTTCGGCTTCGGCCGCGGCGGCGATCGTGCCCAGCTGGTCCCAGGCTTCCTTGCCGCTCTTGGTCATGATGTAGGGCAGGCCCATCGCGTCCAGGCCCTGCTCGATCAGCGCGCGCGCCACCACCGAATCGTCGGCCGCCAGGATCACGGCGCCCGGCTTGATCACGATCTTGGCGCCCACCGCCTGCTCCATGTTCTCGCGCTCCTGGTTCGGGTTCAGGTTGCGCAGGATGGTCTCGACGTCCAGCACCTGGGCCAGGCGCGCCGGCTGCCCATCCTGCTCGGGCAGGCGCGCGATGCTGGTCACCATGCCGCTGCCGGCGCTGTGCTCGGCGGTCATGACCTGGCTCCAGTCCAGGCGCACGATCTCTTCCACGCTCTCGACGGCAAAGGCCTGGGTGGTGCGCGCGAACTCGGTCACCAGCATGATGTTCAGGCCGGTCTTGGGCTTGACGCCGGTGATGCCCGGCAGGTCGAGCACCTGGATGATCTGGCCGCGCAGGTTGACCACGCCCAGCACGTGCTGCGGCGCGCCGGCCACCGCCGTGATCTCGGGCATGGCGACGATCTCGCGGATCTTGAAGACGTTGATGCCGAACAGCTCGTTATGGTTGCCCTGCTCGTCACCGCCCAGGCGGAACAACAGCAATTCGAATTTGTTGGTGCCGGTCAGGTTGCTGCGTTCGTCGACTTCTTGTTGTACCGATTTCATGTTCCATCCTGGATTAATAGTGCTTCACGGAAACCATTGCGGAACTCATTGTAGTCGCGTGGCTCTTTCTTGGGTCAATACAAGCCATAAGCCTTGCTGATTTTGCGGGAACAGGTGCAAAAAAACCACGAATTGTCACGTGAGACCGAGGGCGTAATATACGCCGATGACAAAGAATACGGCCGCCGTCTTGATCAGGGTGACGGCGAAGATGTCGCGGTAGGCCTCGCGGTGGGTCAGGCCGGTCACCGCCAGCAAGGTGATCACGGCGCCGTTGTGCGGCAGGGTGTCCATGCCGCCGCTGGCCATCGCCACCACCCGGTGCATCACCTCGAGCGGTATCCCGGCACTCTCGGCGCCGCGGATGAAGACGTCGGACATCGCGGCCAGCGCGATGCTCATGCCGCCCGAGGCCGAGCCGGTGATGCCGGCCAGCGCGCTGACCGAGACCGCCGCGTTCACCAGGGGATTCGGAATGCTGCGCAGCGCGTCGCTCACCACCAGGAAGCCGGGCAGCGCCGCGATCACGCCGCCGAAGCCATACTCCGACGCCGTGTTCATCGCCGCCAGCAGCGCGCCGCCCACCGCCGCCTTGCTGCCGTCGGCGAAGCGCTTCGCCACGCGCGTGAACGCGGTCGCGACCACGAACAGGATCCCCAGCAGCAGCGCCGCCTGCACCGCCCAGATCGCGGTCACGGTCTTGATCGTCGTCGTGACCGGCGTGGCGATGCCGGGCAGGATCTCGGGCGGCACCGTGTGGCTGTCGCCGCCATACCAGACCGGAATCATGCGGGTGAAGGCAAAGTTGGCCACGCCCACCAGCAGCAGCGGCGCCACCGCCAGCAGCGGATGCGGCAAGCCGCCGGCGCTGGTCTCCACCCGCTCCGGTTCGTTCACCAGCGACGTGCCATAGCCCTCCCCCTTGGCGGCGGCCGCGCGCCGCCGCCACTCCAGGTAAGTCAGCCCGACCGCCAGGATGAACAGCGCTCCCAGGGTGCCCAGCACCGGCGCGGCCCACGAGGTGGTCTGGAAGAAGGTGGTCGGGATGATGTTCTGGATCTGCGGAGTCCCGGGCAAGGCATCCATCGTGAACGAAAAGGCGCCCAGCGCGATCGCCCCCGGCAACAGGCGCTTGGGGATGTCGCTTTTCCGATAGAGTTCGGCCGCGAACGGATAGACCGCGAACACCACCACGAACAGCGACACCCCGCCATAGGTGAGCAAGGCGCAGACGGCGACGATGACGGCATTCGCGCGCGCGGCGCCGATGTAGCGGATCGCCGCCGCCACGATGGACTCGGAAAAGCCCGACAGTTCGATTACCTTGCCGAACACCGCGCCGAGCATGAACACCGGGAAGTACAGCTTGACGAAGCCGACCATCTTTTCCATGAAGATGCCGGAAAAGACCGGGGCCACCTGCGCCGGGTCGGTGAGCAGCACGGCGCCCAGGGCGGCGACCGGCGCGAACAGGATGACGCTGTAGCCGCGGTAGGCGGCGAACATCAGGAAGGCCAGTGCGGCCAGGACGATCAGGAAGGACAAGACGACTCCATGGCGATGGCGTGCAAGGACGTCATCATTATAGAAAGGGAGCGCGGCCGTGGGACAGCGTTTGCGCCGATGTCGTGTGCGTTTATGCAGGCGGCATCGGCACGCTGTGTTCAGGCGACGTTGTCCTCCACGCGCGGCGTCGTCGAGCCGTTTGCCAGCGTGATCCGGGTGCGCTTGGCCAGCGGCGCGGCCGGCGCGGCGCCATTGGCATCGAGCGGCTTGACCTTGGTGAACACGACGCTGAACGTCGCCGGCGTGACGGTTGCCACCGCATAGCCCTGGGCGTCATGGTCGGCGTAGGCAAAGGCGGGATTGTTCATGCGCAGCACCTGGTCGAAGCCCTGCGGCGTGGCCACCAGCGGCGCCAGCGGCGTGCTGCCGGCGCCGGCGCGCAGGTACTGGTAGAACGAGGAACTGCTGATGCCGGCTGCGACGAAGTCGACCGCCACCGGCCGGCCGCTGCGCGGATCGTTGCTGTCGTAGATCACGCCGCACTGGAAGGCGTGCAGGTCGCCGGTGATCGCCACCACGTTCTTGACGTCGTTACTGGCCAGGTGGCCCAGCATCTCGGCGCGATAGGAAGGATAACCATCCCAGCCGTCGGCATTCACGATGTAGAGGTTGTCGTACGGCGGCGGCGCCATGGTGCGCATGTCGAGCCACATGCGGTTGAGGGTCACTTCATTGCCCCATACCTTCCAGGTGGCCGTCGAGCCTTGCATGGTGTCCTTCCACCACTGGGTCTGCGTCGGTCCCAGCAGGCCCGGATTGCGGCCCAGCGCGGTCCTGGCGCCGGCCTCGAACCGGGCCAGCAGCGGCTGCGGCACGAAGTAGCGCGAGCCGATCGAATCGTCACCGGCCACCGGGTCGCCCTGCAGCATGCCGGCATAGGCCGCTTCATTGACCACGTGGTCGTCGCGGTACAAACGTTGGTCGGTCATCACCAGGTGCATCAGGGCGCCGAAGCGGAAGTCGCGGTAGATGCGGATATTGTCGTGGCCTGCCTTGTTCAGGTCGAACGAGACGTCGCCCCAGTCGACCGGCATGTATTCGGCCCAGGCCTGGGTCGCATTGCGGCGGCGCGACGTCTGCTGCTGGTTGGCGTTGTCGTAGGTCTGGTGGTCTTGCCAGCAATCGTCCGAGAACTCGTGGTCGTCCCAGATCACGATCATCGGGCATTTGGCGTGCAGCGCCTGCAGGCGCGCATCGCTGCGATAGGTGCGGTACAAGGTGCGATAGTCGGCCAGGGTATTGGCGTAGCGCGCGCCGCCCGCGATCGTCACGCCGTCGGGCAGGTCGATGCGCGTATGGGCCGGCTCGGCGCGGCCCGACTGGAAGTCGGCGCCGACCGTCTCGTAGACATAATCGCCCAGGTGGACGATGAAATCGAGTTCCTCGGCCGCCATCATGCCCATCGCGGCCCAGTGGTTGACGCTCCAGTCCTGGCAGGTCATCCAGGCGAAGCGCACCTGCGCCGGGGTGCTGGCGGCGGCCGGCGCGGTCCTGGCCCTTCCCACCGGGCTCAGGTCGGCGCCGGCGCGAAAGCGATAGTAATACAGGGTGGCTGGGGCCAGGCCGGTCAGCTTGGCGCGCACCGTATGGTCATAGGTCGGCAGCGCGTTCAGTTCGACCACGCCGGCGACCTGGGTGAAGGCGGCGTCCATCGCCACTTCGAGCCGCAGTTCGACCGCTTCGCTGCCGCTCTCCGGCGCGCAACGGGTCCAGAACACGACGCTGCCCTCCTTCGGATCGCCGCTGGCGACGCCCAGCGGGAAGGTGAAGCTGCCCAGCGGCGGCGTGTCGTCCGAACCGCCACAGGCGGCAAGCAAGCCGCCTGCGGCGGCGACGGTGAAGTATGCGCTGCTACGTAAAAAGCCCCGACGGTCCACGTGGTCCCCTCCTGTTGAAAACGTGACGGCAGTCTAGCGAGCCGATGTTTCCAACGCGTGACAGGGCGACAAGAACTGCTAGAACAGCGTCTGCTGCGGGCTGGTGAGATTGGCGAAGCTGTCGCCCAGGAAGGGCAGGATGGCGTCGGCCACCGGTTCGAGCTGGCGCGTGAGGTAGTGTTCGTAGTCGATGGCGCCGTGGCGGGCTTCCATCGGCTCGGGGCCGTTCAAGGTCATCACATACCGGATCCAGCCGCCCTTGCGGTAGAGCGCGGGGCGGCCCTGGCGCAGGTGGTGCTCGTCGGCCATGCGCGCGGCGCGCACGTGCGGCGGGACGTTGCACTGGTACTCCTCCAGCGGCCGGCGCAGGCGCTTGCGGTAGACGAGATCGTCGTCGCATTCGCCGCGCAGCATGCGCGCGACCAGCTCGCGCACATAGTCTTCATAGGGCTGGCCCTTGAAGATGCGTTCGTAGAGCCCCTGCTGGAAGGCTTGCGCGAGCGGAGTCCAGTCGGTGCGCACCGTCTCCAGGCCTTTATAGACCATCTCTTCGCCGCCGTCGGCGCTCGCGGCCAGGCCGGCGTAGCGCTTCTTGCTGCCTTCGTCCGAACCGCGCACGGTCGGCATCAGGAAGCGCCGGAAGTGCACGTCGTACTCCAGTTCGAGCGCGCTCTCGATGCCCAGTTCGGCCTGCAAGTGGTTGCGCCACCAGCCGTTGACGTGGTCGACCAGGGCCTGCCCGATGCGGCGCGCATCGCCTTCGGCATGCTCGCGCCCGAGCCAGACGAAGGTCGAATCGGTGTCGCCGTAGATCACCTGGTAGCCCTGCTCCTCGATCAGCTCGCGCGTGCGGTGCATGATGTCGTGGCCGCGCATCGTGATCGACGAGGCCAGGCGCGGGTCGAAGAAGCGGCAGCCGGTGGTGCCGAGCACGCCATAGAAGGCGTTCATGATGATCTTCAGCGCCTGCGACAGCGGCGCATTGTGCTCGCGCTTGGCGGCTTCGCGGCCGGCCCAGACCTGGGTCACGATCCCGGGCAGGCAGTGCCTGGTGCGCGAGAAGCGCCCGCCGCGGTAGCCCGGCACCGTGGCGTCCTCGGGCTCGCGCAAGCCTTCGACCAGGCCGAGCGGATCGATCAGGAAGGTGCGGATGATCGAGGGATACAGGCTTTTGTAGTCCAGCACCAGCACCGAATCGTACAGGCCGGAGCGCGAATCCATCACGAAGCCGCCGGGACTGTCGGCGCCGGCGACGTCGCCGATGTTCGGCGCCACCCGTCCCTGGCGGTGCAGCAGCGGCATGTACAGGTGCTCGAAGGCCGCCACCGAACCGCCGCTGCGGTCGGCCGCCAGCCCGGTCACGCTGGCGCGCTCCAGCAGGAAGGCCATCAGCCTGGTTTTGTCGAAGATGCGCGTGACCAGCTCGCAATCCTTGAGGTTGTACCAGGCCAGCGCCGGCTTGTCCTCGGCGAACATGCGGTCGATCTCGGCCATGCGGTCGTGCGGGTTGTCGATCGCCTTGCCTTCGCCCAGCAAGGCGCGCGACACGTTTTCGAGACTGAAGGACGGGAAGCTCCAGGTGGCCGAATGGAGCGCATCGATGCCGTCGATGACCAGGCGACCGGCGATGCAGATGAAGTAATGCTCCTGCTTGCCGCCATGTTCGCGCCACTCGATCGCACTGCCGTCGCGGCCCAGGCGCAACGGGCGGTTGAAACGATCGGCATGCTTTTGCAGCACCCGCATGTCGAACTGGATCAGGTTCCAGCCGATGATGGCGTCGGGGTCGTGGCGGATGAACCATTCTTCCAGGCGGTCGAGCAGTTCGAGCCGGGTGTCGCAGTAGTCGAGTTCAAAATCGCGTTCCCCGTCCTCGCCATTGGGCGGCCCGAGCATATAGACCTGGCGCTGGCCGCAGCCCTCGAGCGCGATCGAGCGCAGCTCGCCCTGGAAGGTGGTTTCGATGTCGAGCGAGACGGTGCGGATCGCCGGCCTGTAGCCCGGCGCCGGCTTCAGGACGGCGTCGACCAGCAGCAGCGGATCGCCATCGACCAGCGTGCCGGCGAAGCTCACCGGCGCCGTGATGAAGCGCTCCATCAGGTAGCGCTCGGGCGGGCGCACGTCGCCCTCGAACACGTCGAGACCGTGCTGGCGCAGCTGTTTTTCGATGCGCAGCAGCTGGCGGTACTTGCGGCAGTACAGGCCGGCGACCGGCCGGTGGCGAAAATCGAGCAGGTCGAGCGGGCGCAGCTCCCAGCCGCGTTCATCGCTCAGCAACTGCTCGACAGTGGCGCGCTGCTCTTCCGGGATGAAGGCTACGGGCTTCTGCACCGGCAGGCGCAGGCGGCGCGGCCCGGCGTCGGTGGCGAGCCAGAACTCGACCTCGCAGCCGGCGCCGGTGTCGCGCCAGTGGCGCGTCAACAAGAAGCCAGTTTCCACACCAGTGTCCATCAGCGGTAGCGCTGCAGCTCGGCCTCGGTGAAGCCGGCCTGGCGCCGGCCTTCGATGTTGAACGGTCCCTTGAGGACCGGGGCCTTGTAGCGCACGGTCAGTTCGTCGTAGGTGGCGATCGGCTCCAGTCCCCGTTCATGACACAGGCTGAAGTACCAGCGGTTGCCGATCTCGACGTGCCCTACTTCGTCCACCAGCAGCCGGTCGAGGATCTGGGCCGCGGCCAGGTCGCCGGCCTGGGCGATCTTCTTGCGCAGCGGCGGGATCGCATCGAGCCCGCGCGCCTCCAGGGTGCGCGGCACCAGCGCCATGCGCGCCATGACGTCGTCCCCTGTCTTGGCCACCATCTCCCACAGGCTGTCGTGGCCGGGGAAGTCGCCGTAGGCGTGGCCAAGCGTGCCAAGGTGCGCGCTCAGCATCGTGAAATGCAGCGCCTCTTCGTCGGCCACGCGCAGCCAGTCGAGGTAATACTGCTCCGGCATGCCATGGAAACGCCACAGCGCGTCGAGCGCCAGGTTGATGGCATTGAATTCGATGTGCGCCAGGGCGTGGACCAGCATGGCCCGCCCCTCGGGCGTGGCCATCGAGCGGCGTCCGACCTGCAGCGGCGGCACCAGTTCGGGGCGGGCCGGGCGGCCGGGGATGCCGGCGGGCGCGGCAAGCGCGGTGGCGGTGTCGATGCGCACGTTCCCGGCCTTGCAGGCGGCGCTCAAGGCGGCGACCGCCTGGGCCTTGGTGGCGGGGTCGGTTTCGAGCAGCGCGTACAGCGCGGCGGCGCGGAGTTCCATGGTGTGATCTGTACTGGCGAAAGACGGCATTTTACTCAATTCGTTTAGCGCCTGTGCCGCTGATTTCTGACGCGCCGGGCCAGCGTACGGATTGAGCATGACCAAGAGTGAATACGACAGGGCATGAAATACTCTTACCGCCTATCATAGAAGGAAACTAATATGACAACGACGTATGCGGAACTGTTCCAGAAGCTGACGGCAAGTGAAAAAATTCATCTCGCCTTGTTTCCCGAGCAGGCGGCGGTAATCAAGCGATCCGCGCAGCGCGCACTGCTCGAAAGCGAACTGCGGTTTCCAGGAAGCCGCCGCAATACGCCGGGGGACGCGTTTCGACACTGTTTTTGGTCCGCACTTCTCGCGCGAGACATTGGGTATGCCGGTGCATTGCGGTACACGAATGCGCACGAAGCTTTTCCGGACAATCCACCGGCCGAGAAGGCGATGGACCTGCATAATAACGCCGTCGGACTGAGTATCGGCCCGCTACGGAGGTCCGAATCAGATACTGATCTTGCGATGCGTTGATGCACTCCGCACTGGACGACTCAAGATCATCGAACGCTAGGATGAAACCATGCGACCCGTCCTCACCGCGCTTTCCGCAGTGCTTTTCCTCTCAGCGTGCTCGCCGGACGTAGCCCTTGATCAAGCAATCAAACTGGGAGAGCGAGAGTTCACGCCTGAATCATGGGCCACTGCATCGCGGATCGAGCGTGGCCAGATGACCGCGTCATTCCTGCGCCAGTATGACGCTACCGCCCTCGACCGGCGCCAGATCGAAAAGATACTGGGTCCAGCCACAGGCTACTACTACTACGATAATAATCCAGCCTATTTTGTCGGGCCAGATACCGTCACCAGTATTCATGGAAAGGGCTATTTATGGGTGTTTGAAGCAAACCAGACCAACGGCCGGATCGAACGCGTTCATTTCGTTCCCGAAGTGAAGTAATCAAAACCAGTCACACCCGACAGATGGCACAACGTCGCCCGGTTTTTGTCTTACTGGCCGCAATGATTGGGCTGCTGACACTCGCGCACGGCTGGTGGTACTCGGTCGAACGCCAGGCACGCAAGCTCGGAGACCGCGAATTCAGCGTGCAAGCCTGGGCACAGGCCTCTCAAGCTTTACTCAATTTCATTGCATTCTCTTGAGGGACGCCAAATGACACTTTCGCGACGCATGGAACACTTAAACGTTGATTCGTTCCAGGAGTTCTTAGAATGCCCGCATCGGTACTCATAAAAATTTGGAATCTCAGCAGGAGCGAGAAAGTATATTTAATGATGTACCCAGAGCATGCGACCTTGATCGACGAGGCAGCGCGTACTGCGACCGACGAGACGAAGAGACTATTTGGCAGGCACGACCACAACGGCCAGGGCGACGCGTTTCGCCACTGCTTCTGGTCTGCAATTCTTTGTCGCGAGATAGGCTATAACAATGCGCTCAGATACACTTCGGCGCACGAAGATTTCCCGGAGAACCCACCTGAGGAAAAAGCCATGGATCTGCATAACAATGCAGTCGGTCTGAGCATTGGCCGTATTCCCACGTCGAATCAATTACTCGGCCAACTTTGCATTAGCGCTTTACGGTCCGGCCGGTTAAAAGTACTCAGCCAGTGAGATGACCAGATGCCAACCTGGGCACAGATTTTATTGCTTTCGATCCTACTTTCCGGCTGCTGGAAATCAGTCGAAGATCAAGCCAGCAAATTGGGGGCGCGTGAGTTTACCGCTGAAACCTGGGCAACCGCCACGGATCTGCAGCGTGGCGAGATGACTGCTTCGCTCCTCAGGAAACATGACGTCACCAGCTTTCATCGTAAAGAAGTAGTTGCGCTGCTTGGCGCGCCGACGGGTTACTATGATTACGATACAAACCCAGCCTATTTTGTCGGGCCAACGACCGTCGAGAGCATGTACGGAAAAGGCTACTTGCTGGTATTTGAAACCGACAAATACAATGGGGAAGTTGACAGAGTATTCTTCCTGCCCGAGGTGGAATGAAGGCTGATTTCACTCGCATATCTGCCAGCGTAACTCGGCTTCGCCACCTCCAGTTGCCTGAAAGTCGAATAAGGCAACCAGTGCCCCTGCACCTGCCTGAACAAATGCGCGTACACCTGACTCCCCCGGCTTGTCCAGTCGCCCGCGCAAACTCAAGGTCCCCTCGCCCATATCGTCACACCCTGCACGAGCCGGAGCGGCCCGCCCCAGAAATTGAATGGCGCGAAGCGGCTCCCGAGTCGACCGCAACCGCTTCGCATCAGCGCCTGGAAACGTCTATCAGAAGCGGTAATTGACCTTCACCGACGCCACCCGGCCGCGCGGATCGCCCTGGGTGTAGTCGAAGAAGGCGGTCGACGAATCCCACGACGGACGTTTGTCGCCCAGGTTATGCACGATGAAGCTGACGGTGGCCGCCTGGGTCGCCTTCCAGGCCAGGTTCAGGTCGAAGGTAGCGTACGGCTTGACGCGCTCGCCCGGACGGGTGGTCTGGTCGTAGCCGTCGACATAGTTCCACACCAGCGTATTGCTCCAGTCCTGGATGTCCCAGGTCAGGCCGGTCACGCCGCGCCACTTCGGAATCGAGCCGAAGTAGTTGTTGCCGGCGCCTTCCGTGAGCGGCAGGCCGACCGCCAGCGGCTGTTCGAACGACAGCACCCGGCTCAGTTGCGCGTTCAGGGTCAGCTTGCCGTAGGCGGCAAGCGGCTGCACGTGGCGCAGGTCGACGTCGAAGCCCGACACCACGCGGTTGCCCTGGTTGGCATACTGGCGGTACAGGGTCAGGATGCGGCCCTGGGCGTCGCGCACGATCTTGCCGGGCGCGGTCGCTTCGTTGGCGATGATGTTGTCGGCCGATTCGGTGCCGATCACGCCCTCGGTGCGGATGCGGTAGAAATCCAGGCCCAGGCTCGTGCGGTTGTTCGGGGCCAGCACGATGCCGAAGTTGGCATTGGTCGAACGCTCCGGCGACAGGTCGGGGTTGGCGATCGTCAGATTGGTGATGCCGCGCGCCTGGGTCGGCGAAATCGGATCGCGCGGATCGACCACGTTGCCGTAGCTGACCGAAGTCGAATTCGTGATCTCGGGCAGCGACGGCGCGCGGAAGCCCCGCGACAGCGTGCCGCGCACCAGCAGCCACGGCGCCGCCTGCCAGCGCACGCTGGCCTTGGGCGAGAAGGCGCTGCCGAAGTCGTCGTAATGGTCGCCGCGGCCGGCCAGGTTGACGCTCAGGTCTTTCAGCACCGGCACGTTGAGCTCGGCGAACAGCGCCGCCACGTCGCGGCTGCCGTCGATGATGTTGATCGCCGGGCGCAGCTCGGTGCCCGACAGCACCGCAGTCGAGGTCTGCGAATCCATCTCTTCGCGCCGCCACTGGGCGCCGGCGGCGAAGCCGAGCGCCCCGGCCGGCAGCTGCGCCAGTTCACGGGTCGCGCTCAGGTCGACCGTGGTGAGCTTCGACTCGGCCGGGCGCAAGGTCGACAGGCGCAGGCGGTTGCGCACTGCTTCGCTGTTGTTGGCCTGGTTGACGAAGTCATAGCTGCCGTCCGCGAGCACCTTCTCGAACTCGTAGCGGTTGACGAAGTTCTGCACGGTTTCCTTCAGCTCGCTGCCGGAGTGGCCGACCGAGGCGTCGTATTCCCAGCCGCCGGCATAGCCCTTCACGCCGGTCAACACGCGGAAGAACTCCACACGGCCCTGCTTCATGCGCGGGCCCAGGTCGAACAGGGTGGCGTTGAACGGCAGCAGCGTGGCGCCGGGATTGTTCGGATGGCCGACCGGCAGCACCACGTTGATGTTGTCGAGCTGCTGGGTGGCGTCGTTCCAGGCGCGCAGGCCGGTGCCGACGGTCAGCGGCGCGCTGAAGGTCTGGTCGGCGCGCGAGCGGCCGTACAGCACTTCGGCGTAGGCTTCATGGTCCTGGCCCAGCTTGACGGTGCCGCGCAGCAAGGCGTGGGCGCGCTGGATGCCCGGAATCAGGGTCTTGTAGGTGGCCGGGTTGTAGGCCAGGACGTTACCGCTGCGGCCAGGCGTGATCTCGCCGTAGGGCTGGACCGCCAGCGGACCCGCATTCGCGCCGGATGCGCCGCCCAGCCACTGGGTCGGGTCGTTGTTGACGTAGTTGGTCGGCACCCAGGCCAGGGTGCCGTTCGGATTGCCGCGGAAGTCGCTGCCAGCCATCCAGCCCACCTGGTCCTGCTGCAGCTTGTCGCGCCACTGGGCATCAAGCGAGAACACGACGCTGTAGCCATCCTCGACCAGCGAACCGAAGCCGGACTGCAGGGTTACGCTCTTGTCGTCCTGGCCGGTGCCTTCGGTGGAGCGGCCCACCTGGGCGCTGATCTCGGTGCCCTTGAACTCCTTGTAGAGAATGATGTTGACCACGCCGGCGACGGCGTCCGAACCGTAGACCGACGAGGCGCCGTCCTTCAGCACCTCGATGCGCTGCACCGCCGCCATCGGCAGGCTGTTCAGGTCGACGAAGACTTCCTGCAGGTTCTGGGCGGTGGCGTAGGGGCTGACGCGCTTGCCGTTCACCAGGATCAGCGTGTTCTTCTGGCCCAGGCCGCGCAGCGACAGGCCGGCGGTGCCGGCCGAGAAGCTGCCGGTGAACTGTTCGTTGTAGCTGTTGCCGCTGTTGGCCGAGATCGAGCGGATCACGTCGGCGATGCTGGCCTTGCCGGTGGCGGCCAGCTCCTTGGCGGAGATGACCTGGACGGCGCTGGCGCCTTCCTTTTGCGTGGTGCGGATGTTGGAGCCGGTGACGACGACTTTTTCGATGTCCTGGGCGACGGCGTGTTGCGAGAATGCGGCGGCGAGCGCCACGACGATAGCGAGCGGTTTGTGCATGGTGTTCCTGGTGGTGGTCTTCCCGCGGCGGCGCTCCAGGCGTCGCCGCGGGCGTGCGCTTCCTGCCCCATCCTCGAGGGACGGGTGCGGAAGACGGCGGTATGGATCAGGCGATCAGTTGCGCGACATTCGACAGCACGACCCGGCCTTGCCCGGCAGGTGCGCCGTGCGGGTTCGTGAAGCAGGATGCTGCGAATGTGTCATGACCGAATAATCGTTGAATTGCTGTGGAAGACGCATAATACCGGGCGGAAATGCCATGCCAAACGAATAAATAAATACAAGCTTATGCAAATCGCCATCGAAACGCCCTGTCGACCGGGCGATTGACCGCACTAGCCCGACATGTCATATTGCCATTTTTTCCACCCAAGGAAGTCAACGCATGCGTCACCTTGTCCCTGTCCTCGGCCTCAGCCTCGCCCTCGCCGGCTGCGCGACCCAGCTTGACGCGCCCCGCGCGTCCGCCCCTGATGCGCTCACCAGCCACATCTCGGCCGACTCGCTGCGCGGCCACCTGTCCTTCCTCTCGTCCGACCTGCTGGAGGGCCGCGGCACGCCGTCGCGCGGCGTCGACCTGGCGGCCGAGTACATCGCCGCCCAGTTCCGCCGCGCCGGGCTCGAAGCGGCCGGCGACGACGGCTACTACCAGAGCGCCAACTGGCAGTACGCGAAGCGCGGCGAAAAGGACATCACGCTCACGGTGAAGGCTGGCGGCAAGACGATCGAGGTCCCGGCCGGCGGCGCCTCGGCCAATTTCGTCGACCCGGTCACCCTCGGGAACACGCCGGCCGTGTTCATGCCATGGCAGGCGGCGCTGGACGACAAGGGCGCGGCCGACGGCAAGGTGCTGGTCGTGCCCGCGGCGGCGATCCCGGGCGCGGCCGGCGTGCTGAAATCGAAGCTGCAGAGCAAACCCGCGCTGGTCTTGATGATCGACCGCGAACGCCGCCATGGCCGCACCCAGGGCGGCTGGCTGATCGACCCGAGCCAGCCGGTGGCCAAGGACGGCCCGCCGGTCGTGCTGCTGCACGCGGCCGACATCGCCGCCACGCTCGAACAGGGTGGCGCAAGCGTCGCGGCCAAGGTGGTGGCGCCAGCCGTCAGCCCGGTCAAGCTGCGCAACGTGATCGGCGTCCTGCGCGGATCGGATCCGCAACTGAAGAATACCTACGTCATGCTCAGCGCCCACTACGACCACCTGGGCATCCGCGACGGCGAAATCTATAACGGCGCCAACGACGACGGCAGCGGCACCGTGTCGATGATCGAGATCGCCGCCGCCATGGCCGCGCAGAAGGAACGCCCGCGCCGCAGCATCGTGTTCGTCGCCCTGTTCGGCGAAGAGCTCGGCCTGCTGGGTTCGCGCTACTATGCCAAGCACCCGGTGTTCCCGCTGAAGGACACCGTGATGAACCTGAACCTGGAGCAGCTGGGCCGCACCGACGACAGCGAGGGCCCGCAGGTCTCGTCGGCGACCATGACCGGCTTCGACTACTCCACCGTGGGCACGACGCTGCAGCGCGCCGCCGGGCGCACCGGCATCCGCTTCTGGAAGCATCCGACCAACAGCGACCGCTATTTCGCGCGCAGCGACAACCAGGCCCTGGCCGACGCCGGCGTGCCGGCGCACACCCTGGCGGTGGCCTTCGGCTTCCCCGACTACCACGGCAAGGACGACACCTGGGACAAGATCGACTACGACAATATGGCGCGCGTGAACCGCATGATCGCCCTGGCCCTGCAGGACATCGCCAACGACGCGGCCAAGCCGGCGTGGACCGACGTCCCCAACGCCGCCAAGTACCGCGAGGCGGCGCGCGCGCTGCACGCGGCGCCGTGATGTCGGCGTCCGCGTTGGCGCCGGCCCTGTGATCGCCGCCCTGTCGATCCGCCCTCCCGGCGCGCCCGCGCCGCTGCGGGTCGACGGCATGCGGCTGATCGCGGGCAGCGGCGCCGAAGGCGACCGCCATCTCGATCCGCTGTCCCCGCGCCAGTTGCTGCTGGCTTCACGTGCCGGCTACGCCGCCCTATCGCTCGCGCCGCAGGCGCTGCGCGAAAACATCCTGCTCGACGACGACGTCGAACGTCTGCCTTCCGGCACTGTGCTGCAGATCGGGGCCGAGGCCAAGGTGCGGCTGATGTTCGCCTGCGAAGCCTGCGGCCGGCTCGATCTGCACGGCGAGCGGCTGGCGGCCAGGATCGGCGCCCGGCGCGGCGTGCTGGCGCGCGTGGTCGAGGGCGGGGTCATCCGTCCGGGCGATCCGGTGCGCAATCTCGGTCAAGGCTTCGCGTCGTGGCCGGACGACTGGCGCCTGCGCATCGCCCAGGTGCTGGACGCCGTCCCGCCTGGCGCGGTGGTCGAGTACGCCCAGCTGGCGCGCCTGGCGGGCATCCAGTCCAGCTATTGCCGCGCCTTTCCGCGCCTTTTGCGCGCACTGGGATCGGTCCATGCGGCCAAGGCCATCCCGGCGCGCGCCGCCTGCCCGCTTCCGCGCTGGAACGGCGCCGGCCTGTTCGACTAGGCGGCGACCTTTTTCGGCGCCGGCTTGAGCCGGGCCACCCCGAGAATCACCAGCGCCAGCCCGCCCAACTGATATAACGACAACGGTTCGCCCAACAGCAGCCATGAAGCGAACACGGTCAGCACGGGCCCCAGATTACCCACCGCGGCTGCCTGCGGCGCGCCCATGCGCCCGATGGCCAGCGCCAGCCAGTAGATCGGCAGCGCGGTCGACACCAGTGCCATCAAGCCGGCATTGAGCCAGACCGCGGGCGGCAGCGCCGGCAGCGCGGCCAGGTCGCCAGCCGCCACGAAGTGCCCCAGCACGAACGCGCAGGACGCGCTGCCGGCCAGGCCGGCCAGGCGCATGGAGCCGATCCGGCCCACGAGCGCCCCGGTGCCGAGATAGTACACGGCGTAGGTGACCGCGCTGGCGAACACCCAGGCCGATCCCACCATCACCTCGCGGCTCCAGCCGGTCACCTGCAGGTCGTGCACGAAGCCGATGCCCAGGCCCAGGTAGCAGATCGCGAGCGCCTGCAAGGTGCGGCCCGATGGCCGCTGGCGCGTCAGGCAGACCTGGAACAGCAAGACCAGGGTCGGGTACAGGTAAAGGATCAGCCGTTCCAGGCCCGCCGTGATGGTTTCCAGGCCATAGAAGTCGAACAGGCTGGAAAGATAGTAGCCAAGAAAACCCAGCACGGCGATGTGGAGCCCGTCCTTCACCGACAGCGGTTCGGCGGCGCGGTCGCGCGCCAGCCAGGCCAGCCACAGGAACAACGGCAGCGCGAAGCCCATGCGCAAGGCCAGCAGGGTGAGCGCATCGACCGGCGCCGCCGCATAGCCCAGCTTGACGAACACCGCCTTCATGCTGAAGCCGGCGGCGGCGAGCACCGCGTACAGGCGGCCATCCTGGGACCAGCTGCGAAGAACTGCTTGGGTTGAACTCATGATCGGATGTTGGCGGCAAAGACCTTATTCTGCCGCGAAAGCATCCGCGCTAGAATACGTCACTCCTGGACTCTGCCTTCGCGATACGAGAAACCCCATGCACGTCGACCTGACCGATCTCCGCCTCTTGCTGGCCATCGCCGACGCCGGAAGCCT
Source organism: Massilia timonae (assembly GCF_001866515.1). NCBI lineage: Bacteria > Pseudomonadati > Pseudomonadota > Betaproteobacteria > Burkholderiales > Oxalobacteraceae > Massilia > Massilia timonae. Next base: position 4,475,095 of record NZ_JRYB01000001.1, on the reverse strand, counting down.
CAGCAAGGCGGCCGAGCGTTTCCCGATCGCCCTGTCGGCCGCCAGCAACCGCCTGCGCGGCTTCGAGGAAGATTGCGGCATCGTGGTGTTTACCCGCTCGGCCGGCGGGATGGCGCCGACGCCGGCCGGCCGCTTCATCCTGGAGCGCGCGGCGCGCGTGGTCAGCGAGGTCGAGCAGTTGCGCGATACCGTGCGCGAGCTGCGCGGGCCGCAGCGCGGCGCGGTGCGCCTGGCCGGCACCACGGTGGCGATCAGCACCTTCCTGCCGGCCGCGCTGGGCGTGTTCCTGGGCGACCATCCAGAAGTCGACCTGCAGCTCGAGGAACGTACCAGCCGCGACATCCTGCAGGCGGTGCGCGCCCGCGAGATCGAGATCGGCATCCTGGACGGCAACGTGGCGACCGGCGACGTGATCTCGCTGCCGTTTCGCACCGACCGCCTGGTGCTGCTGGTGCCGAACGGCCACCCGCTGGGAGCGCGCCCCGCCACCCGGCTGCGCGACGCCTTCGAGTTCGCCTTCGTCTGCCTGCCCGCCGAACGCCCGATGCAGCACTTCGTCGAGTCGCGCGCAGTGCAGAGCGGGCGCCCGCTCAAGGTGCGGGTGCGCGCGCCCAGCTTCGACGCCATCGCCCAGCTGGTGGCGCAGGACGCCGGGATCGCCATGCTGCCCGAGACCGCCGCCAGCCGCTTCGCGCGCGAGCTGCCGGTCGGCATCGTGTCGCTCGACGACGCCTGGGCCAACCGGGAACTTCGGGTGTGCTTCGCCGATCCGAATACCCTGAGTCCGCATGCGGAAACGTTGTTACGTTATCTAGCGCACAGCGGATGAGTGTTGGAAATGTTGTAATGGCTTCGTCGCGCACGATTGCGGTCGTGGCGTGAGTCAAAAAATTAGCAGCAGGTGTAAGCTAAACGACAACATTTATTTTAAGGAGCACACCATGAAAACCACCTTCGCCCTGTCCGCCATCATGCTGTCCGTCGCCGTCCTGGCCACCGGCTGCAACAAGAACGACAATATGGGCCCAGCGCAAGAAGCCGGCGCCGCTGTCGACAATGCCGGCCGCGCCGTGGCCGAAGAAACCCGTGAAGGCGTGGCCGCCGCCGACGCCGCCGCCGAACGTGCGGGCGACCGCATCGAAGCCGCCGGCGACCGCGCCGAAGCCGCTGCCGAGCGCGCCGGCGACCGCATCGACAACGCCACCGCCGAAGTGCGCCAGGAGTCGCGTGAAGCCGCCGCCGAAGCCAAGGAAGCCGTCAGCGACACCACCGCCGCTGCTGGCCGCAGCGTCGAACGCGCCGGCGAAAAAATGCAGGACGCTTCGAAATAATCGTCCAGCGTCATCGTTTCAGACTAGCCGCGTGGCCGGGTAACCGGCTGCGCGGCTTGTTCTCATCCGTCCAGGCGAGCCGTCTCGCCTGTCTCTGCCTTATCTCCCTCGCGTCCGCGCACGCGGCTTTGCAGCCGCCCTCGCAGCTGCTCTCGCACCGTCTCGACAATGGCGTCGTCCAGGCGCGAATCGCCGAGTCGGCCGGTGGCCGGCTGCTGTCGTTCGCACTGGCAGGCAAACCCAATTTCCTGCTCGTCGACGAAACCGCCGGCGCACCCGACGCCATACCCAATGCGGCGTCCGGCCACGTGCCTTACCAGGGACACGAAGTCTGGATCGGGCCACAAAGTGAGTGGTGGGTGCATCAGGACGTCAATCCGGCGCGCGCCGCCGCGAAGGCGGCCTGGCCTCCGGACCCTTGGCTGAGCCTTGCGAAGTACACGCTGGCGGAAAGCAAGCGCGACGAAATCGTGCTCGACAGCCCGGCCAGTCCCGTGTCCGGCATCCAGCTGCGCAAGCGCTACGCCCTGGTCGCGGACAAGCCGCACAGCCTGCGGCTGGAAGCCAAAGCAACCAACCGCAGCGGCAAACAGGCCGGACGCGACATCTGGTTCAATACGCGCGTGCCGGCGCACACGATGGCCTATGTGCCGGTGGCGGCGCCGGACGATGTCCGGATCGAGCCGGCCGGTGCGTTGCGCTACACGCTCGAAGGCGGCCTGCTGTCGCTGGACCTGCCGGCGCCGGGTGACCCCGCGCGCAAAGGCAAGCTGTTCGTCCAGCCCTCGAGCGGCTGGCTGGCGGCATTCCGCGACGGCCAGCTGCTGGTGATCCAGTTCGCCCACCAGCCGCGCGCGGCGATCCACCCGGCCCAGGGCCAGGTGGAGCTGTACCAGGACATCGACCCTCGCGCGGCGGACAAAGGCATGCTGGAGCTGGAAGTGCACGCGCCCTACGTCAGGCTGGCGCCCGGCGAGGCGATGCGGGCGTCGGAGTTGTGGACCATCCTGCCCTACGACGGTCCCGCGGCCCGCGACGCCCACCTGGCATTCCTGCGCCGGCACGCGGCCCAGCTCGGAATATCAGGCATCCGGTGAGAACGGCGTCTCGGCCATGCCCTTGACGCCAGGGCGCAGCACCACCACCGCGCCGGCATCCCCGCCCGGGTTGCCGCCGCCTGCGGGATCGATCGAGGTCACCAGCAGCAGATCGAGATCCGGCCCGCCGAAGGCGCACATCGACGGCTTGGCCATCGGCAGTTCAATCTCCCGATCGAGCTTGCCCGCCGGGGTGTAGCGCTGCACCACGCCGCCATCGTTGGCGCAGGTCCAGTAGCAGCCGTCGGCGTCGACCGCGGCGCCATCCGGCCGGCCCTTCTGGCCGTTCAGGTCGAGGAACACCCGCTGCCCATGCGGCAGGCCGGCGTCGACGTCGTAGTCGTAGACCCAGACCATGCGGCGCTTGGGATGGGAGTCGGACAGGTACATCGTCTTCCCATCCGGCGACCAGGCCAATCCGTTCTGGGTCAGCATGTTCGACACCACCGGCCCGTGCAGGCCGTCACGGCCGGAATAACGATACAGGCCGCCGATCGCGCGCGCGGCGCCCATGTCCATGAACATGGTGCCGCTCCAGAAACGCCCCTGGCGGTCGCAGCGGCCGTCGTTGAAGCGCATGCCCTCACCCAGCTCGCTTGCCGCCGGCGCGGCCAGCCGGCGAGCGCCGACCGAACCATCGTCGTGCAGGTCGAGGTGGAAGATCCCGCTCTCCATCCCGGCCACCAGCCCGCCGCCGCAGGAAGCATCGGCGGCCGCGATGCAGGCCACCATCTCCGGCGCCAGCCAGCGGCGCAATTCCCCGCTGGCGTGGTCCCGCCGCCAGATGCGGCGGGCCGGAATGTCGACCCAGTACCAGGCCTGCTCCCCCGCATGCCACATCGGGCTCTCGCCGGTCGCGCAGTGCACGCCGGCGACGATGTCCATTTCCATCGCCATCCTTACAGGTCCTTGATTTCACGGTGCTGCGGCACCAGCGCCTTCATCACGCACCAGGCCACCAGATAGGCCAGCGCGCAGATCGAGAACATGATCATGTAACCGGTCGACAGCTGGCCCAGAGCGCCATAATAGTCGAACAGCCAGCCGCCAAGCTTGGTCAGCAGCACGCCGCCCAGGCCGCCGGCCATGCCGCCGATGCCGACCACCGAGCCGACGCTGTGTTTCGGGAACATGTCCGACACCGTCGTGAACAGGTTGGCCGACCAGGCCTGGTGGGCCGAGGCGCCGATGCCGATCAGGATCACCGGAATCCAGAAGCCCAGGTAGCCCAGCGGCTGCGCCAGCAGCACCACCAGCGGGCACAGGGCGATCAGGAGCATGGCGCGCATGCGGCCGTGATAGATGTCGGCGCCGCGGTTCAGGAAGTAGGTCGGCAGCCAGCCGCCGCCGATGCTGCCCACCATCGTCATGCTGTACAGGACCGCCAGCGGCAGGATCATGGCGGTGGCCGACATGCCGTATTGCGCCGACATGTACTTCGGCAGCCAGAACAGGAAGAACCACCACACGCCGTCGGTCAGGAATTTACCGGCGACGAAGGCCCAGGTCTGGCGGTAGCCGAGCAGCTTGAACCACGAGCTCCTGGCCACCCGGGTGTTGTCGACCGCCGCCGGGCTGACGCCGGCGTCGCTGTTGATATACGCCAGTTCGGCCGCGCCGACGCGCGCCGAACGCTCCGGCACGTCGTACAGCCAGATCCAGGCGCCCATCCAGACGAAGCCGATGGCGCCGATCACGATGAAGGCAGCCTGCCAGCCCCAGAACTCGGCGATCACCGGCACCGTCAACGGCGCCAGGATGGCGCCGACGTTGGCGCCCGAGTTGAAGATGCCGGTCGCGAACGAGCGCTCGCGCTTGGGGAAGTATTCGGCGGTGGCCTTGATCGCGGCCGGGAAGTTGCCGGCTTCGCCGATGGCGAGCACCGCGCGGCCGATCATGAAGCCGGCGATCGACACCGGCACCACGGCCAGCCCGATGGCGGTGAACACGGTGTTGACCGCCTCGCCGAGCCAGATCGCGTAGGCGTGGGCGACGGCGCCGAGCGACCAGACCACGATGGCCAGCACGTAGGCGCGCTTGGTGCCCATGCGGTCGATCACGCGGCCGGCGAACAGCATCGAGATGGCGTAGACGAACTGGAAGGTGGCCGCGATGTTGGCGTAGTCGGTGTTGGACCAGCCGAATTCGGCGGACAACATCGGCGCCAGCAGGCTGAGGACCTGGCGGTCCAGGTAGTTGATGGTGGTGGCGAAGAACAGCAGTGCGCAAATCGTCCAGCGATATTTGCCCACCACCGTCCGTGCCGGTGCGAGGTCGATGACTTGCTGATTCATGGTGATCAGTTCTTTACAAGTTAAAACAGCCGGTGTCTCCCCCGGCTGGTGCTGCGACAGAAACTTACGGCGTTACGCGTTCCCTCCAGCTTGCAAGGCGCCGTCCAGCAGGCGCGCGAGACCCAGCGGGTTCTCGTCGCGCAGCGCTTCCGGCAGCAGGTCGGCGGGCACGTTCTGGTAGCACACCGGCCGCAGGAAGCGGTCGATCGCGCTGGCGCCGACCGAGGTGGTGCGGCTGTCGCTGGTGGCCGGGAACGGGCCGCCGTGGACCATCGCGTGCGACACTTCGACGCCGGTCGGGAAGCCGTTGAACAGCACCCGGCCCGCCTTGCGCTCCAGGATGCTCAAGAGCGCGCCGGCCAGGCCGTGGTCGGCGGCTTGCGCGTGGACGGTGGCAGTCAGCTGGCCGTGCAGCGCCTCGGCCGCCCGCAGCAACTGATCGGCGTCCTTGAAGCGCACCAGCACCGCGGCCGGGCCGAACACTTCGTCTTCGAGCGCCGCATTGCCCAGGTAGGTGTCGGCATCGCACAGGTACAGCGCGGCGCGCGCCGCGCAGCCCGCGCCCTGTTCACTTCCTTGCGCCACCAGCTGCAATCCCTCGACCTGGCCGAACTTCGCCACGCCGCTGTTGTAGGCCTCGTGGATGCCGGCGGTGAGCATGGTGCCGGCGCCCTTGCCCGCCAGCGCCTCGCCGGCCGCCTTGACGAAGGCGTCCAGGTCGGCGCCTTCGAGCGCGAACACCAGGCCCGGGTTGGTGCAGAACTGGCCGACGCCCAGCGTCAGCGAATCGACGAAGCCCTGCGCCAGGCCGGCGCCGCCGGCCTGCAGCGCGGCCGGCAGCAGGAACACCGGGTTCACGCTGCTCATTTCGGCGTAGACGGGAATCGGCTCGGCACGGCCGGCGGCGGTGCGCATCAGCGCGGTGCCGCCCTGGCGCGAACCGGTGAAGCCCACCGCCTTGATCGCGGGGTGCGCCACCAGCTGCTGGCCGACGGTGCGGCCGTCGCCATACAGCATCGAGAACACGCCTTCCGGCATGCCGGCTTCCCTGGCCGCGCGCTGGACGGCGCGGCCGACCAGTTCCGAGGTGCCCGGGTGGGCGGCATGGGCCTTGACCACGACCGGGCAGCCGGCCGCCAGGCTTGATGCGGTGTCGCCGCCGGCCACCGAGAACGCCAGCGGGAAGTTACTGGCGCCGAACACGGCGACCGGGCCGAGGCCGATCTTGGAGAGGCGCAGGTCGGGACGCGGCGGCGCACGGTCCGGCAGCGCGCTATCGATGGTCGCATCCAAGAAGTAACCGTCGCGCACCACCTTGGCGAACAGGCGCAGCTGGTTCACGGTGCGCATCCGCTCGCCTTCCAGCCGCGCCTGCGGCAGGCCGGTCTCGAGCATGGCGCGCTCGATCAGTGCCGGGCCGACGGCCAGGATCTGTTCGGCGATCGCTTCCAGGAAGCGCGCGCGCTGCTCGAGCGGCAAGGCGCGGTAAGGGTCGAAGGCCTGGGCCGCCAGCGCGCAGGCGCGCTCGACGTCGTCGCCGGTCGCCTGGCCGAAGCCCGGCTCCAGGTTGGCGCGGGTGGACGGGTTGAAGCCGAAGGCCTCGCCCGCAGTGCCGCGCACGCACTGCTGGCCAATGATCATTTCACCGAGAATCGTCATGATCACAGCACTCCGTTCTTCTTGAGCAGGTCGAGCAGCATCGCGTCTTCTTCGGCGGTCAGGTCGGTCAGCGGCGGACGCACCGGGCCGGCGCCGTGGCCGACCAGGCGGGCGCCCGCCTTGATGATGCTGACGGCGTAGCCGGCCTTGCGGTTGCGGATCTCGAGGTAAGGCAGGAAGAACTCGTCGATCAGGCGGTTGGTGGTGTCGGTGTCGCCGGCGGCGGTGGCGTGATAGAAGTCCATCGCCAGTTGCGGCACGAAGTTGAACACGGCCGACGAGTAGACCGGGGTGCCCAGTGCCTTGTAGGCGCCGGCATACACTTCGGCGGTCGGCAGGCCGCCCAGGTAGCTGAAGCGGTCGCCCAGCTTGCGCCAGATCGAGACCATCAGTTCGATGTCGCCGTTGCCGTCCTTGAAGCCGATCAGGTTCGGGCAGCGGTCGGCCAGCTTGGCCAGCGAATCCGGGGTCAGGCGGCAGTTGGCGCGGTTGTAGACCACGACGCCGATCTTGACCGAGCGGCACACCGCCTCGACGTGGGCGATCAGGCCGTCCTGGCTGGCTTCGGTCAGGTAGTGCGGCAGCAGCAGCAGGCCCTTGGCGCCCTGGCGCTCGGCTTCCTGGGCGTGCGCGATGGCGGTGCGGGTCGGGCCGCCGCAACCGGCCAGGATCGGCACCACGCCGGCGCAGGTGTCGACCGCGGTCTTGATGATCTGGCCGTATTCTTCACCGTGCAGCGAGAAGTATTCGCCGGTGCCGCCGGCCGCGAACAGCGCGGTCGCGCCGAACGGCGCCAGCCATTCGAGGCGCGCGGCATAGCCTTTCGGATCGAACTCGCCCTGCGCGTCGAAGTCGGTGATCGGGAAGGACAGCAGGCCGTGCGACAGGACTTGCTTGAGTTCATTTGGTTGCATTGCTGAGGTCTCCGTGGGTCTAGGTGTTGGACGAAAAAGAGTAGCGATAAGTCATTCGCTAAAATCAAGTTGTAAGTCATCGTACAACCTAGTCGGGTCGACCGCAAGCAAAATGTGCGGCAAATGCTTAGTTGAGGGTTCCCTCCAGGCGGCGCTGGGCCTGCACCAGGCGTTCGCGGCTGTTGGACAGATGGGTGCGCATCGCCGCGCGCGCCGCTTCCGAATCGCGCCGCTCGATGGCGCGGAAGATATCGTCGTGCTCGCGGCTGACACGCTCGAGGAAGTCGGCCGGCTTGTCCTGTTCCAGCTTCGGCGTGTCCAGCCGCGCGCGCGGGATGATGGCGTTGCCCAGCTGCTCGAGGATGTCGACGAAATAGCGGTTGCCGGTCGCCTGGGCGATCAGGAGGTGGAAGCGCTTGTCGGCATCCACCGCCGACCTGCCCTCGGCCATCGCCTGCTGCATCTCGAGTAGCGCGCCGGCCAGCTCGTCGACCTGGTCCTCACTGCGCCGGCTCGCAGCCAGCCCTGCCGTCTCGGTCTCGACGCCGATGCGCAGCTCGAGGATGGACAGCACGTCGCGCAGGGTCAGGATGTGCTCGGCGTCGAGCCCGAGCCCGGCCTGCGCCCGCTCGATCACGAAGGTGCCGATGCCGTGCCGGGTCTGCACCAGGCCGGCCGCCTGCAGGTGCGAGATCGCTTCGCGCACCACGGTGCGGCTGACGCCGTGCTGCGTCATCAGCGACGATTCGGTGGGCAGCTTGTCGCCCGGCTTGAGCGCCCCCTGGCGGATGGTGCCGCTGATATGCTCGACCACGCCCTGGGCGAGGCTGCGGTGCTTGCGTTGGGGAAGAGTCATGGTCATTCGCTGGATTGGATGGGATGGCGGGATTATACGCGAAGGGTCGGTTGCCACATATATCAGTTGTCTGACATCCTATCTGCATAGTGTCGGTACGCGACAGCTGCGTGGTACAACCACCTTGCGATATTGGCCCGACCAAACTAGAATCGGGTATCAAAAAAGAAATACTGGAGACTCCATGCCGTCGGTCCGCCTGTTCCCCCTGCTTACCCTCTTGCTGGCCGGCGCCGCCTGGTCGGCGCCGCCGGCGCACGACCGCGTGATCCTGGTCGGCGACTCGACCATGGCCAGCAGCACCGGCTATGGCGACGCGCTGTGCGCCCGCCTCACCCCCGAGACGGCCTGCCTGAACCTGGCGCGCGGCGGGCGCAGCTCGGGCAGCTTCAGGGCCGAAGGCCGCTGGGATGAGGTGACCGGCCTGCTGCGCCAGGGAGCCGGCTACCGCCGCACCTATGTGCTGATCCAGTTCGGCCATAACGACCAGCCGGGCAAACCCGGACGCTCCACCGACTATGCGACCGAGTTTCCCGCGAATATGACCCGCTACGTCGAGGAAGCGCGCGCACTGGGCGCGCTGCCGGTGCTGGTGACCCCGCTCACGCGCCGCAGCTTCAGGCAGGGCTATGTACAGAACGACCTGGCGCCATGGGCCGGCACGGTGCGCAGGATCGCTGCCGCGACCGGCACGCCGCTGGTCGACCTGAATGCGCTGTCGCTGGCTGCGGTGCAGGCCATGGGACCGCGGGAAGCGGACAAGCTGGCGCGCGCCGGCGCCAATTTCGACCATACCCACGTCGGCCCGCTGGGCGCGCAGCGCTTTTCGGAGATCGTCGCACGCGAACTGCTGCGCAAGGTCCCGGCCCTCGCCCCGGCGTTCGCGCCCGAGGCCCGCACTGCCGCGTGGAGCGCGCAATGAGCGGCGCGCGCGCGGTCGTCGCCACCCTCCTCCCGGCCTTCGCCCTGGCTTCGCTGGTCCCGGCCATCGTCTTCGCAGCCGCCCCCATCCCGGGCCCGATCGCCGAGCGCCAGCATGCTCCGGCGGACGGCTGGGCCGCCCAACAAGGCGGCACCCGCGGCGGCGCCCTCGCCAGCCCGGCCCACGTCTACACGGTGGCCGACCGCGCCCAGCTGGTGGCCGCGCTGGAGGCATCGGCGCCGGCGCGCATCGTGCGCGTGGCGGCCACCATCGACATGAGCGAAGGCCGGCCTTTCCGCGACCACGACGACCAGGCCCGGCGCGGCGCCGTGCGCCTTCCATCGAACACCACCCTGATTGGCGTGGCGCCGGGCGCCGGCTTCGTCAACGCCAGCCTGCTGGTCGCCGGCGTCGAACAGGTGATCGTGCGCCACCTGGCGATCCGCAATCCCTGCGACGTGGCGCCGCAGTGGGATCCGCGAGACGGCGCCAAGGGCAACTGGAACTCGGAATTCGACGGCATCACGGTGCGCGACGCGCGCCATGTCTGGATCGACCATAACAGCTTCACCGATTCGCCCGACACCGACGACCGCGCCCCGGTCGAGAACGGCAAGCGCAAGCAATGCCACGATGGCGCGCTCGACATCACCCAGGGATCCGACCTGGTCAGCGTCACCTACAACCATTTCGCCCAGCACGAGAAGAACATGCTGATCGGCGCCGGCGACCGCTTCACCGGCGACCGCGGGCGGCTGCGCATCACGCTCAAGGGCAATCTGTTCGAGCACGTCGCCGAACGCGCCCCGCGGGTGCGCTATGGCCAGGTCCACCTGCTGAACAATTACTATGTGGGCGAGCGCGGACGCGCGGTCTATGGCCACGGCTACAGCATCGGCGTGGCGCATGCCTCGCGCCTGATTTCCGACGCCAATGCCTTCGACGTGGCCGGCGCGAGCGCCTGCAGCCAGCTGGTGCGCGACCCGGCGCACAGTCCCGGCGTCTTCGTCGACACCGGCTCCCTGCTCAATGGCCAGCCGCTGGATGACTGCCCTCATGGCGGCGACGCCGGTTGGCGCGTCCCGTATTCGTACACGGCGCTGCCGGCGTCGCAGGTGCCGGCCCACGTGCGCGCCAATGCGGGGCCGCGGCCAGGCGCCGGCGACGCCGCCGGCGCCCTCGTGGAGGCGCGCATCGCGCCGTCGACCGGCGCGCCATTCGTGCTGCGCGCCCGACGCGCCGCCAACGGCGACTGGCAAGGCGCCAGCCTGCAACTGGTCGACGGCGGCAAGACGCTGCAGGTCGAGCTGCTCGCCGCACGCGGCGGCCAGGTGCAGCGCCTGAAGCAGATACGGCGCCGCACCGTGCCGAGCGGCATGCCGCTGGTGCTGGGCTTTGCCGCCGACGCCGACCAACTGGCGGCGCTGATCGATGGCGAGCGCGTGACCACCGCGCTGGCCGAACCGTTGGCGGCCACCCGGCCGCTCGACTGGGAGGCGGGCGCGCACCGCTTGCTCGACCTGCGCGGCGGCCCCTTTGACGCGGCGCCGGCGCGCCTCTACGCCCAGGTCGCCGTGGGGCGCATCCTGCTGCAGGCCGGCGACCCGGCCGCCGACGTCCCCATTGGCGGGGCCGCCCGCTTCGCGGCGGTCAGCGCCGATCCGCGCATCGCCAGCGTCGCCATCGCGCACGGCGCCGTGCGCGTGACCCCGCTGACGGCCGGCCGCACCGCGGTCACCATGCGCAGCGCCGGCGATCCGTGGGCCCAGGCCAGTTTCGACGTCGTGGTCGGCGAACGCTTCATCGCGCCGCGCGGCGCCACGAGCGTCGCTACCCATCCGAGGACCGGCGAGCGTGGCGTGCCGCCCGACACGCCGCTGCGCCTGGCCCTGACGCCTGGCGCCGAACTGACCGGGGAAGGCAGCATCCGGGTACTGCGCAAGCGCGACGGCCTGCTGGTCGCCGTGGTGCGCCCGGGCGAGACGGTGGCCGCCATCGGCCCCGCGCCGCGCCGGCGCCTGGTGCGCCAGCACGATCTGCGGATCGTCGACGGTGAACTGCGCGCCCGCCTGCCGCAGGCGCTCGAGTACGACACCGAGTACGAGGCGCTGGCCGAGGCGCGCCTGGTGCGCGGCGCGGCGTTCCACGGCGCGCGCTGGCGCTTTCGCACCACGCCGCACCGCCCGGTCGGCGACAGCGTGACGGTGGCCGCCGAGGGACGGTCGCATTTCCGCACCGTGCAGGGCGCGCTCGACTACGCGATGTCGCTGCCGCGCGCGCAAGCGCTCACGGTCAATGTGGCCGACGGCGTCTATCCCGAATTGCTGTACCTGCGCGACAAGGACAACCTCACCCTGCGCGGCGCCAGCCGCGAATCGACCGTCATCCGCGCCGCCAACAGCGACACCCTCAACCCCGGCTCCGGCGCCGGACAGGAAGCCGGCGCGCCCGGGCTGCTGGGAGGGCGCGCGCTGTTCCTGGTCCAGGACAGCGACCTGCTCGACCTGCGCGACATCGCCCTGCACAACAGCACCCTGCGCACCGACGGCCACTCGCCGCAGGCCGAGACGCTGTTCTTCAGCAGCCGCGACGGCCGCCTGATGGCGCGCAACGCCCACTTCCTGAGCGAGCAGGATACGCTGCAGCTGACCGGTTATGCCTGGTTCCACAAGTCGCTGGTGGAAGGCAACGTCGACTTCATCTGGGGGAACAACCGCGCCGCGCTGTTCGAGGACAGCGAAATCCGCAGCATCGGCGACAGCGCCCGCCCGGACAGCGGCGGCTACATCGTGCAGGCGCGCACGATCGGCGCCGCCGAACCGGGCTTCGTCTTCCTGCGCTCGCGCCTGACCCGCGGCCCCGGGCCAGCCGGCAACCTGCCGGCGGACGGCAGCGCCTACCTGGCGCGCTCGCCCGGCACCGCCAACACCTGGGACAACGTCGCCTTCATCGATTGCAGCGTCGGCCCGCACATCGCCGCCGACGGCTGGCTGCGGCGGCCGGCGCCGAATCCGGCCGCAGGCGGATGGCGCGAATACGGCAACCGGGGGCCGGACGGTCGGGCGCGCAGCTATGGCGGCATCATGCTCGACGGCGAACAGGCCGCCCGCCTGTCGACCCGGGCCGCCGTGTTCGCGGGGCGCGGCTGGAACCCGCAGCCCTAGGCGGCCGGCGCGCGCCACAATATCTACCCGTCCACTTGCAACATTAACCATACCAAACTAAGATTCGCTAGTTTTGGCGCCCGCTGCCAATAATCCAGGACGAACCGATCGATGAAGAAGACCCCAGCGCTGAATGAACCTAGCACCACCGAGCCGCGGCTGTATCGGGTCGTCTCGGCCAGGATCGAGGAGCTGATCCGCGCCGAGAACATCCGCGCCGGCGAGCGCCTGCCGGCCGAGCGCGAGCTGGCGGCCAAGCTCGGGGTCAGCCGCACCTCGCTGCGCGAGGCCCTGATCGCGCTCGAATTGAGCGGCAAGGTCGAAGTGCGCGGCGGCTCGGGAGTGTACGTCAGCGAAGACGTCGCGCCGAAGGCCGACGTGCCCACCGCCGGCCCCGGCCCGTTCGAGGTGCTGGCCGCGCGTCGCCTGATCGAGGTCGAGGTCGCGGCGCTGGCCGCGAAGCACGCCAGCGATTCGGCGATCGACGCCATCCTGGTGGCGGTCGAAGAGATGGAGCAGCACCACGAAGACCGCAGCGGCAACGAATCGGCCGACCGCAACTTCCACCTCGCGATCGCGCGCGCCACCGGCAACAGCGCGATGGTCGGCGTGATCGAATACCTGTGGAGCCAGCGCGGCTCGCTGTGGCACAAGCTGAAGGAACACTTCCAGACCGAGGAACTGCGCCAGCAGACGCTGATCGACCACCGCAACATCTTCGCCGCGATCGCCGCCCACGACGTCGCCGGCGCGCGCCAGGCCATGCGCGCCCATCTTGACCGCGTCACCCGCACCTTCTCGCGCGGCTGACCCGCCCCTCCCGCCCTTTCCTGCGCCGCCGTTTCCTGCCCCGCGCGCTCCGCGCGGGCGGTCGCTCGCCCATCCTACCCGCAAAGGTTAGACCGGATTAAATTCCGGCACGTCCAGATTGCCAAAGTGGTCTGACCAAAGTAGAATTGTTTCCATACCAATCATCGACGACCCGGCGGAACCGGGGCACACATGCGGGCGAGCCGGGGGCACATCCGGCCGCATTCGACGACTACAGGCAGGAGACACGCAGTGAACAACCTTCGCACGACCAAGCAACCCCGCTTCATCCTTTCGGCCGTCGCATTCGCGACGATGACCCTGGCCAACCTCGCCGCGGCGCAGGAAGCGCCGATGCAGCGCATCGAGGTGACCGGCTCCTCGATCAAGCGGCTGGCGACCGAGAACGCGCTGCCGCTGACCACCTACAAGGCCGAGGAACTGGTCAACCAGGGCCTGACCACGATGTCCGAAGTCGCGGTGGCCCTGACCGTGGCCGCGACCAACGAACCGGTGGGCGGCGGTGGCGGCGGCACCATGATCAATATGCGCGGCCTGAACACCAACCGCACCCTGGTGCTGCTCAACGGCCGCCGCCTGGCCAACGAGGCGCTCGGCGCAAGCTCGGTCAATGTCGACGTGATCCCGATGGCCGCGATCGAACGGGTCGAAGTGCTGCGCGACGGCGCCTCGGCCCTGTACGGCACCGACGCGATCGCCGGCGTGGTCAACTTCATCACCAGGCGCCAGGTAACGGACGTGACCCTGCACGCCAGCACCGTGCAGCCGCAGCAGTCCGGCGGCGGCGACCAGAAGCGCGTCACCATCGTGGCCGGCAAGGGCGACATCGCCAGGGATGGCTGGAACGTCTACACCGCCTTCAGCGCCCAGCGCCGCGACTCGCTGCTGCAGCGCGACCGGCCGCAGATCTGGGATGCCGCGAAGCTCGCCTCGCTGGGCGGCACGCCGTTCAATTCGAACACCTCGGGCGGCTCCGCCTCGCCGGCCAACTTCACCATCTATCGCAATGGGCGCTCGGCCAACATCACGGGCAATCCCTATTTCGCGAACGGCTGCGTGGCGCCGGGCCTGGCCCAGACCACGGTGCCGTCGACCCGCACCAACGCCAACGGCGGCAACACCTGCATCACCGATCCGAGCATCTATCCCGAGCTGCTGCCGGAGAACCAGCAGGTCACCCTGTTCACCAAGGCCAGCCTGGCGCACGGCGAAGGCAAGATGCTCACTGTGGAGCTGAACCTGGCGCGCTCGTACATCGACGCCGTCAGCGGGCCCCAGCCCTTCGGCAACAATACCGACTATGACCGCCTGACGGCCTCGCGCCGCCCGCTGATGATGACGTCCGCCAGCAAATGGTATCCGGGCGGCAGCGGCGGCGTGCCGGCGGTGGCTGGCCTCAATGGCGAAGACCTGGCGCTGACCTGGAGCCTGGACGAACTGGGCCCGGTCAAGCTGCACGACGTGCAGACCAACCACCGCCTGGTGGTCGCCGACGAGGGCCAGGTCGCGTCCTGGGATTACCGCGTGGGCGCTTCCTACGGCTACAGCCACCGCGACAGCGGCTTCAAGGAAAACTTCGTGCGCACGCCGGCCGTGTATGCGGGCGTCGCCAACGGCATCCTGAACCCCTTCGGCGCGCAGGACGAAGCCGGCCGCGCCTACCTCGAGAGCATCTCGGCCGACGGTGAAGTCTTCCGCAAGGCCGACGTGCGCTACTACGGCGTCGATTTCAACCTGAGCCGCACCCTGATGGACCTGCCGGGCGGCGCTCTGGGACTGGCGGTCGGCGGCGACTGGCACCGCGAGACCTACGAAGAGAACGTGCCGATGATCGGCGACGAGGTGGTATGGCGCGTCAATGGCACGCCGGGCAACAACCCGAGCGGCGCGCGCCGCGTCTCGGGCCTGTACGCCGAACTTGATGCGCCGGTCACGAAAGCGCTCAACCTGAACTTCGCGGTGCGCGGCGACCATTTCAGCGACTTCGGCTCGACCTTCAATCCTAAGGCGAGTTTCCGCTACCAGCCGATGAAGGAACTGATGGTGCGCGGCACCGTCAGCACGGGCTTCCGCGCCCCGACCCTGCCCGAACTGTACGGCGTGCCGCGCAGCCTGCAGCCTTCGACCTCGAGCTGGGACGACCCGCTGCTGTGCCCCGGCCCGACCCCGAACGTGGCCGGCTCCGGCTCCCTGACCACCGATCCGCGCTTCGCCGGCCTGGGCCTGGACGCCGAACGTGTCTGCAACACGCGCCTGACGACGCTGGTCGGCGCCAATCCGGACCTGGAACCGGAGAAGTCGAAGACCTACACGGTCGGCTTCGTGATCGAACCAGTCAAGAACTTCGTGGCGACCGTCGATTTCTGGAAGATCGACATGAAGCGCACGATCGCCCAGATCAACGAGGACTCGATCTTCGACAACCTGGACCGCTACAGCGACCTGTTCGTGCGTAATCCCGACGGCACGCTGGCGTACATCACGAAGACCCGCCTGAACATGGGCGGCCTGAAGACCCAGGGCGTCGACATCGGCCTGAACTACCTGGTGCCGACCGCGCACTGGGGCCGCTTCGGCTTCTCGATGGACGGCACCTACACCGACCGCTACGAGGGCCAGAACGACGAAGGCAGCCCATGGGTCGACAGCGTCGGCCGCATCGGCGCCCTGTCCACCGGCTCGACCTCGGCCAACACGTATATCTTCAAGTGGAAGCACCAGGCGCGCGTGAACTGGAGCTACGGCCCGTTCTTCGCCCAGTTGACGCAGCAGTACACGTCGAGCTACGAAGACACCAACGCCCTGCCGACCCAGCAACCGGGCCAGCCGTTCTACAACGTGATCGAGCCCTATCGCGTGTACAACCTGTCGACCACCTACAAGGTGTCGAAGAACTTCAAGCTCGGCGCCGGCGTGAACAACCTGTTCGACACCGATCCGCCGCTGTCGAACCAGCGCCTGTCCTCGCGCGTCGTGTTCGCGCAGAACATCGCCAAGCCGATCGGCCGCGCCTTCACGCTGCGCGCCGACTACACGTTCTAAGCCCGTCGTTCTCGCCTGCGCGAAAAGTCGTTACCTCCGGTGGAGGTAACGACGTATCCTGGAGCGCCATGAAGCACCTGTCCAAGTTCCTGATCCTGTGGCTCGCCGCGAGCGGTGCCGGTTGCGCCGGCGACGCGCCGCGCGCTGCTGCTTTCGTCCCCTTGTCGCGCCAGGCGGCGCCGCCCGACGGCTGGGCGGCCCAGGCCGGCGGCACCCGCGGCGGCGCCGACGCACCGGCCGCCAACGTCTTCACCGTCACCGACGCCGCCCAGCTGCGCCGGGCGCTCGGCAAGTCGGTAGCAGGCAGCCGCATCGTACAGGTCGACGGCGTGATCGACATGAGCGAAGGCCGGCCCTTCGCCGACCATGCGGACCAGTCCAGGCGTGGGCGGGTCGCGCTGCCGGGCGACACCACCCTGGTCGGGCTCGGGCCGCGATCCGGCTTCGTCAACGCCCACCTGACGGTGACCAGGGTGTCGCAGGTCATCATCCGCAATCTGCACCTGCGCAATCCCTGCGACGTCGCGCCGCGCTGGGACCCCAAGGACGGCGACGGCAACTGGAATGCCGAGTTCGACGCCATCGCCATCGTCGCCTCCACCCACGTCTGGGTCGACCGCAACAGCTTCACCGACGCCCCGCTGACCGACGACACGCTGCCGGTCGTGGACGGCAAGACCCGGCAGTGCCACGATGGCGCGCTGGACATCCGCGACGCCAGCGACTACGTCACCGTCTCGTACAACCATTTCGCCCTGCATGCCAAGAACACGCTGATCGGCGCCAGCGACCGGGCCGAAGGCGATGCCGGCCATCTGCGCATCACCGTCAGCAACAACCTGTTCGAATTCATTGCCAGCCGCGCGCCGCGGGTGCGCTTCGGCCAGGTCCACCTGTTCAACAACTACCACGTCGGCGACCGCAAGCAACCGGCCTACCGCCACGACTACAGCGTCGGCGTGGCCAGGCATGCGCGCATCGTCTCTCAAGCCAACGTCTTCGAGGTGGCCAATGCGCGCGGCTGCACCGACGCGGTGAAGCCGTTCGCACAGGGGGCGGACGCAGGCAGCTTCAGCGACACCGGCTCGCTGCTGAACGGCGCGCCGCTGGCCGGCTGCGGCGTGGATGCCGCGCCAGCGTTCGAGGTGCCTTATGCGTTCGCGCCGCTGCCCGCGGCCGCCGTCCCGGCGCATGTGCGCGGGCACGCGGGCGCCGGCAAGTGATCAGGGATTGATGCGGACGTAATCCAGGTCCGCGTAGGCGCCCGGCGTTCCGGTCGCGAACACGCCGACCTGGGCGCCGACCCAACGGCCCATGGTGGCGTCGAAAGGTTCGCCCAGGAACATGTACTGGAGGCCGTCCGTGCTGTACGAGAACGATACCCGGGCGCCATGCGTTACGTGCATGCGCAGCGTGACCGCGTAAGCAGGCAATACGGGTCCGACCGTCTCGGCGCAGGCGCCGTCCTGGCCGCAGCGCACGCCGACCATGCGCGGCTGGCCGTCGACGCGGCGCACGCCGAACCAGTCGCTGGCCAGGCCCATCACGCCGAGCCCCACCTGGTCGCCGTCCTGCCGCGCGCGTAACTCCACCTTCGCCGTCACACCGAACGCCGGACCCGGGAATTTCTGGGTCAGCACCGACGGCAGCTGCCGTACCGGCGCCGCCACTTGCGCGAACAGGCGCAGGAAACCGGGGCGCGCGTGCAGCGCATGCCAGCCGGGCTGCGGATTGGCGGCCCATTGCCATTGCGGGCCGAGGGCCGGGCCGTCGAATTCGTCGCCGACCGCCGGCTCGCGCCGGGCGAAGTCTCCGGCCACCGGCTTGGCGTGTTCGCGCAGCGGCTGCCCCACGCCCGGCTTGGCGGATGGCTCGCCGATCAGCGGCCAGCCGTCGATCCAGCGCAGCGGCTGCAGGTGAACCACGCGGCCATAAGCGCGCCGGTCCTGGAAGTGGAAGAACCAGTCGCCGCCCTGCGGCGTCGTGACCCAGGCGCCCTGGTGCGGGCCATTGATTTCGGTGGCGCCCTGCTCCATCACGATCCGGTCTTCGTACGGGCCTTCGATGCGGCGCGCACGGAACACCGACTGCCAGCCATGCTCGACGCCGCCCGCCGGCGCGAACACGTAGTACCAGCCGTCGCGCTTGTACAGCTTGGGACCCTCGAGGGTCCGGTAGCCCGGCAGGCGGTTGCCGTCGATGATCACCCGGCCCGCGCCGTCGAGCAGGCTGCGGCCGTCCGGCGCCATGCGGCGCAGGGTCAGCACGTTGTTGAAGCCGGCCCTGCTCCTGGCCCAGGCGTGGATCAGCCATGCGCGGCCATCGTCGTCCCACAGCGGCGCCGGGTCGATGATGCCCTTGCCGGGCAATAGCAGGTGCGGCGTGCTCCAGGGTCCGGCGAAGTCGATGGCGGTGCTGACGTAGACGCCATGGTCCGGATCGGGATGGAAGATCCAGAATTTCCCGTCATGGTGGCGCAGGCTCGGCGCCCATACCCCCTTGCCGTGCTGCGGCGTCGCGAAAGTCGCCTGCGGCGTCAATTGCGGCAGCGCATGCCCGACCAGCTCCCAGTTGACCATGTCGCTGGAAGTCAGCAGCGGCAGGCCGGGGGCGTTGGCGAAGCTGGACGAGACCATGTAATAGCGTTCCCCGACCCGGATCGCGTCCGGATCGGAATAATCGGCATGCAGGATCGGGTTGCGGTAGCTGCCATCGCCCAGGTCGGCCGACCACGGCGCACGCGCCGGCATGGCGCCCAGCTGCTGACTCAGAAAGCGGTCCATGGCGTCGACCGTCGGCGCCAACCAGGGATCGAACAGCCAGAACGAATGCGGCGCGCCGGCCAGCGCCACGGTGTCGGTCGCGATGCCGTGCGCGGCCAGCCTGGCCGCCAGCGCCTCGCGCCCGCTGGAAAAGCGCGCCACGCCGCTGACGATGAACTGCACCGGCGGGCTGTCCTTGCCGGCGTGGGTCAATGGCGAGGCGTCGCGCCACAGCGCCGCCTTCTCGGCGTAACGGCCGCCGAACCAGGCGCCGGCCGCCGATGGCTTCTTGGCCGGATCGTCCTCGTGGCGCAGCGCCTCGGGCGAGGTGAAATCGGACAGGCCATCGATATTGACTACGGCGCGCACGTCATGCGGATTCGTCATGCCGACCAGGGCGGCGATCTGGCCGCCGGCTGAACCGCCCGCCAGCGCGATCCGGTCCGCGTCGACGCCGAACTCGCCCGCGCGCGTGCGCAGCCAGTCCAGCGCCGCCTTGACATCGTCGATCGCGGCCGGATAGCGGGCCTGGCCCGACAGGCGGTAGCTGACGGTGGCGGCGGCATAGCCGCGCGCCGCCAGGCGCGCCGCGAGCGGCGCCATATTCGCGCGCTCGCCGCTGCCCCAGCCGCCGCCGTGCACCAGCAGCACCAGCGGCGCGGGCTTGGCATCGGGCGCGGGCAGGTAGAGGTCGAGCGCCAGCGCCAGATCGGCGCGGCGCGCATAGACCAGGTCCTTGCGCACCCGCACCGGCGCCGGGGCCTCGGCGCTGGCGATGCGGATCTGCGGGTAGTCGCGCACCAGCTTGCGGTAGGTGGTTTCGGCGTTATAGGGAGACTGCGCGCTGGCCGGCGTCAGCACCGCGGCCAGCGCCAGTGCGGCGGCACGGGAAGTCTGTCTCATAGGGACGCGCCGCGGAAGGCGCAGCGCCGCCGCAATGTCGCACCAGGGGCGACCACGGTCAGGCCGGGTCGGCCCGGCAGATTGTGCGCATTGATCGGGTGATCCACCGGCTCGAAGCAAAAGAAATCGCGCCCCGGCGGAACATACAGGATGAAGCAGTCCATGTCGGCGTCGAGTTCGAGCGCCACGCCGCGCGCCGGCCAGGCGATGCGCGCCTGCCCCGGCCAGCCGTCGAACACGTGGTCGACCCCGTCCTGCGGCAGCGCGCCCGGCGCATCGAAGCGCCAGTGCGCCGGCGCCGCGCGGCGCTCACGCGGCAGCTTGTCCGGGCCGCTGAACCACACCCCGGCGGCGCCGGCCTGCAGCCTCGCGCCGTGCGGATCGGGCATCCATGGATGCAGCCCGATCCCGAACGGCAGCGCGGCGGCGCCCGTGTTGCGCACCTCGACCTCGACCACCAGCGCGGCGCCATCCAACGAGTACCGCAAGCCGGCATCGTAGGAGAATGGCGTTGCCCCGGGCCGCGCCAGCGTCAGCCGCACGGCCGTGTCGGAACGTTCGGTCACCTGCCACGCCTGCTGCCAGGCGTCGCCGTGGATCGGGCACGGCTCGCCGGCGCGGTTCGGCGCCGGCACGTATTGCCGGCCCTCGAACGCGAACCCCGACGGCGCCATGCGGTTGGACCAGGGCAGCAGCGGGAAGCAGGCCAGCTGCGACGGCGTCGGCACGCCGGGCGCATCGGCCGGCAAGGCGCGCAGCAAGGGGGCCGGTTCGCCAGAGCCGAGCCAGTCCAGCCGCGCCAGTCCGCCCCCGACCTGGGGGACGATCTCGGCCAGCAGGCTGGCGTTGCGCATGACGATGCGCTCGACCATTCAGTACTGCGGACCGTCGAGCAGGAACTTGCCGCCCTGGTACATCGTGGTCACGTCGTCCCTGGCCGGGAACTCGGACGAATCCGGGAACAGGTGGGCGAACTTCGCCGAGCTGTCCTTCGGCTTGTAGCCCAGGTGCGAGGCCAGGCGGTTGTCCCACCAAGTACTGTCGTTGTCGGACACGCCATACACGATGGTGTGGCCGACGCGCGGGGCGAACAGCGAGCAGCGCAGCAATTCGGTCAGGTCGTCGTACGACAGATAGGTGCTCATCATGCGCTTGTTGGCCGGCTCCGGGAAGCTCGAGCCGATGCGCACGCAGACGGTCTCGATGCCGAAGCGGTCATAGTAGTAGCG
Source organism: Massilia timonae (assembly GCF_001866515.1). Classification (NCBI taxonomy): domain Bacteria; kingdom Pseudomonadati; phylum Pseudomonadota; class Betaproteobacteria; order Burkholderiales; family Oxalobacteraceae; genus Massilia; species Massilia timonae. The sequence goes on along the minus strand of NZ_JRYB01000001.1, from coordinate 4,454,091 downwards.
GGCGATCTGCTCGCCGAAGACCTTCGACAGGCCGTAGTAGCTGTCGGGACGGGTCGGCGAATCGGCGTCGAGCACCGTGGTCACCGGGTGGTAGCCGATCGCGTGGTTCGAGCTCGCGAACACCACGCGCCGGGTGCCGGCCTTGTGCAGCGCTTCGTACAGGTTGGCCACGCCGAGGATATTCGCCTGCATGATCGGTTCGAACGGCTTCTCGGTCGAGATGCCGCCGAAGTGCAGCACCGCATCCACGCCGTCGAGCAAGGCCAGCACGGCCTCCTTGTCCGCGAGGTCGCACTGGACCACTTCTTCGCCGGGGCCGGCCGGGGCCATCTCGGCCACGTCGGACAGGCGCACCACCTCGGCCCAGGGCTTGATGCGCTCGCGCAGCACCTTGCCCAGGCCGCCGGCGGCGCCGGTCAGCAGGATGCGTTTGAAAGGCTTGCCGGTCTTGTTTTGTACTGCAGCGGTCATTCGGGTCTCCAATAATAGGTGTTCAGGTCACGGGCGCCGGATTGAACAGCGCAAGCGCATTATGCAGCTTCCAGTGCTCGGCCCAGGTTTTACGGCCGCTGGCCACGTCCAGGATCAGGCGGAACAGCTCCCAGCCGACGTCCTCGATGGTGGCGTCGCCGCTGGCGATGCTGCCGGCGTCGAGGTCCATCAGGTCGTGCCAGCGGCGCGCCAGCTCGGTGCGGGTGGCCACCTTGATGACCGGAACCGCGGCCAGGCCGTAGGGCGTGCCGCGGCCAGTGGTGAAGATGTGGACATTCATCCCGGCGGCCATCTGCAGCGTGCCGCAAATGAAGTCGCTGGCCGGCGTCGCGGCATAGATCAGGCCCTTCTGCTGCAGCCGGTCGCCCGGCGACAGCACGCCGGTGATGGCGGTGCTGCCCGACTTGACGATCGAGCCCATGGCCTTTTCCACGATATTCGACAGGCCGCCCTTCTTGTTGCCGGGGGTGGTGTTGGCGCTGCGGTCGACGCCGCCGCGCACCAGGTAATCGTCGTACCACTGCATCTCGCGCACCATCGCCTGCGCCACCTCGGGGCTCGACGCGCGCGCCGTCAATTGGTCGATGCCGTCGCGCACCTCGGTCACTTCGGAAAACATCACGGCGCCCCCGGCGCGCACGATCAGGTCGGTGGCGAAGCCCACCGCCGGGTTGGCGGTGACGCCCGAAAAGGCGTCGCTGCCGCCGCACTGGACGCCGACCACCAGGTCGGATGCCGGGCAGGTCTCGCGGCGGCGCGCGTTGAGTTCCTGCAGGTGCTGCTCGGCGGTGCGCATGAGCGAATCGATCATCGACATGAAGCCGACGTGCTGCTGGTCCTGCAGGGTCACCACCGACGGCGCGGCGTTGCCGATTGGGATGGCGCCGGCCGGGAACAGGCGCGCCGGCGGCAGCTTCTCGCAGCCCAGGCTCACGACCATCACGCTGTCGCCGAAGTTCGGGTTCCTGGACAGGTTGCGGATGGTGCGGATCGGGATGTCGGCGCCGGGGGCGTCGATCGCCACGCCGCAGCCATACACGTGCTCGAGCGCGACCACGTCCTCGACGTTCGGGTAGCGCGGCAGCAGTTCTTCGCGGATGCGCTTGACCGCGTAGTCGATCACGCCCGACACGCACTGCACGGTGCTGGTGATCGCCATGATGTTGCGGGTACCGACCGATCCATCCTTGTTGCGGTAACCCTCGAAGGTGAAGCCTTCCAGGCGCGGCCCGGCATCGACGGCGTGGGTGCCGATCGGCAGGTCGTCGAGCGAACGCGCGGCCGGCATGCGCAGCACGCGTTCCGAGACCCAGCTGCCGCGCGCGATCGCGCCGTCGGCATAGCCGATGGTCACGCCGTAGCGGATCACGGCGTCGCCATCCTGCAAATCCGTCAGCGCCACCTTGTGGCCTTGCGGGACGCCTTCGAGCAGCACCAGGCCGTCCGGGAATGCGGTGCCGGCGGGCAGGCCGCCGTCGTTGACGACGATCGCGACGTTGTCGCTGGCCTGCATGCGGATGGTGCGCGGAACTTGGTGGTTCATGTCTCTTTGCCTGTCTCTTGGCTGATTGGGGAGGGTCATTTTTAGTATGCCATAAATAAATCGAATGCGGCTAGTCCACCTTGCGATTTTGGCCGGACCAAATTAGAATGGCCTGACCAAAACGCAAGATAAGCAGTGTCAAGGCGGTAACGAAGTCCTGGACCTGCACCATGCAAGCCAGCAATACTAGAAGTACGGTAGCTGAAGCACATGCCGATATCCGGTAATACAACAAAGCGATTGGAGACACATGAAAGGCCACACCCTGCACCTGCTTGCAGCGCTCTTGGGCTGCGCGCTCGCCTGCGGACCCGCCCTGGCAGAGGGCAAATACCGCAATCCCGACAACGGCAACCTGGGCGATCCGGGCGAAGGCACCTACCCGATTCCGTATAAAAAGCCGGTAGTGGCCGAAGTCACCGCCCAGCTGCAGTCGATCCGGGCCTTCATGGACCGCGCCACCCCGACGCGCATCGTCAGCAAGCGCACCGGCCAGCCGATCACGGACCTGAAAAACCCGGTCGCGGATGCGGTCTTCGAGCGCAGCGCCGGCGACTACGGCATCCAGGTGTACGAGATGGGCGTGGTGCATTCGGGCCTGCTCAAGGCGGCGCAGGTCACCGGCGACGCCGGCTTCACCAGCATGACCCGCCGTCACTTCCAGTTCTTCAACGACACCCTTCCCTACTTCCGCGCCCAGGAACAGAAGTTCAAGCTCGAGCGCGCCAACAGCTTCTCGCGCTTCCTCGATCCGCGCTCGCTCGACGACAGCGGCTCGATGTGCGCGGCCCTGATCCGCGCCCGCTTCGCCAGGGTCGGCCCCGACCTGAAGAACATGATCGACACCTGCAGCGACTGGGTCTATAAACGCCAGTTCCGCCTGGAAGACGGCACCATGGCGCGCAAGCGTCCGCAAGAGGTTTCGCTGTGGGCCGACGACATGTACATGAGCATCCCGGCGCTGGCCGAGATGGGCCGCCTGACCGGCGAGCGCGCCTACTTCGACGATGCCGTGGGTAACGTGATCGGGATGTCGAGCCGCATGTTCAACCCGCAGCTCGGCCTGTACACCCACGGCTGGCACGCGAATCACCCCGACGCGCCGCGCTTCTACTGGGCGCGCGCCAACGGCTGGGCGGTGCTGGCGATGTCCGACCTGCTCGACGTGCTGCCGAAGGACCACCCCGGCTATCCGAAGGTGCTGGCCCAGCTGCGCGCTTCCTTGAGGGGCATCGCCGAGCTGCAAAGCGGCAGCGGCCTGTGGCACCAGATGCTGGACCGGAACGACTCCTACCTCGAGACCTCGGCCAGCGCCATCTTCACCTATGTGTTCGCGCATGCGGTCAACGAAGGCTGGATCAGCGCCACCACCTATGGCTCGATCGCCCAGACCGGCTGGAACGCGCTGTCGACCCGCATCAATTCGCTGGGCCAGGTCGAAGGCACCTGCGTCGGCACGACCCTGGCCAGCGACATGGTCTATTACTACCATCGCCCGACCAGCGTCGACGCCCTGCACGGCTATGGTCCGATGCTGCTGGCTGGCGCCGAGATCATCCGCCTGGTGAGCAACCCGGCGTTCGAGATCCAGCACAAGGTCCGCACCTACCACTACCTGCCCAAGGGCGGGAAGACCGATTACCGCGAACACCACTGATCCGGGAGACACCATGAAACGACTCGTACTGGCAAGCCTGCTGGGGGCGCCGCTCGTCCTGTCCACCTGCGCCGCGCAGGCGGCCGACAAGGTCAACGTCAGCGTGCAGCACGACCTGGCGATCGCGCGCCCGTCCGAAACCATCGCGATCGCCTGGAAGGACGTCAACGCCGCCCTGCCCGGCGCCATGATCCAGAAGATCGCGGTCAAGGACGCGCGCGGCCGGGTGCTGCCGCACCAGGTGACGAATATCGCGCCGCAGGCGAAAGACCCGAACAACGAAGGCATCGCCTATGGCGAGCTGCTGTTCCAGCACAGCTTCGCCGCCGGCGAGAAGAGCGCCAGCTTCACCATCGAGCGCATCGACGGCGTGGCGCCGCCGTTCCCGGTCAAGGCCTTCGCGCGCCACGTCCCGGAGCGCCTCGACGACTTCGCCTGGGAGAACGACAAGGTTGCGCACCGCACCTATGGCCCGGCGCTGGCCGCGCCGGCGCCCGCGGGCGTGGTCAAGGAAGTGCTGGTGACCAGTGGCCTGGACCTGTGGTTCAAGCGGGTCGACTATCCGATCGTCGACCGCTGGTACAACAAGGGCCATGACCACTACCACAAGGACCAGGGCGAAGGCATGGACATGTACAACGTCGGCAAGTCCCGCGGCGCCGGCGGTAGCGGCATCTGGATCGGTGAGACGCTGCACACGGGCGTGAACTGGGCCAGCTACAAAATCCTGGCCAACGGCCCGATCCGCGCCGTGTTCGAGCTCCACTACGCGCCATGGGATGCGGGCGGCCGCCAGGTCAGCGAGGTCAAGCGCTTCACGGTCGATGCCGGCCACTGGCTGGACCGGATCGAGAGCACCTTCACCACGACGCCCGGAGACACCGCTGCGCTCACCGTCGCCATTGGCCTGAACAAGACGCCGGGCGACAAGGGCCAGGATCCGAAGATCCAGGTCGGCCGCGACGGCAAGGTCTTGCTGCAATGGGTGGAGCAGAAGAGCAACGACGCCTTCGGCACCGCCGTCGTGCTGCCGGCGGCCGAGGGCTTCGCCCAGGACCCGCTCAATGAACTGATCTACGCCACGGCCACGCCCGGCCAGCCGCTGCGCTACTACGCCGGCGGCGCCTGGAGCCGCGCCGGCGAGATCACCAGCCGCGCCAGGTGGCAGCAGGTGGCGCAAGACCAGGCCGCGCGCGACGCCAGCCCGGTGCGCGTGAACTTGGCAAAACAACGATAAGGAGCGACATGCCATTCCAAGCCAAACGACGCGCGCTGCTGCGCACCGTCCCCGCCGCCTCGCTGATGATGACCGGCCTCGGCGCCGCCAGCTTCGCCCGTGCCCACCAGGATGGCGCAGCCGCCGCCGCTGCCGCGCTGGCCAATGCCGCCCGCCCCGATCCATGGCAGCGCGCGGCCGACATCGTGGCCCGCTTCGCCACGCCCCTCGTGTTCCGCGATGAAGACTTCCCCATCACCGCGCATGGCGCCCGGCCCTGCGCGCTGGTGAAGGTCAAGGGCCAGACCGAATCGCTGGTCGAGGGCACCCTCGACACGCCGGCGCCCGGCTCCACGGACTGCCATCCCGCGATCGCCGCGGCGATCGCGGCCTGCCACGCCAAGGGCGGCGGCCGGGTCGTCATCCCCAAGGGAGAGTGGTATTGCGCCGGGCCGATCATGCTGCGTTCGAACGTGCACGTGCACCTGGCCGCCGGCGCGCGGGTGCACTTCGCCGCCAATCCGGCCCACTACGCGCGCCACGGCGAGCATGACTGCGGCGAGAACGGCAAGCTGGTGCTGTCGCGCTGGCAGGGCAACGACTGCCTGAACTATTCGCCGATGGTGTATGCGCTCAACCAGACCAATATCGCCCTCACCGGCGAGGACTGGACCAGCATCCTCAACGGCCAGGGCGGCGTGCCGTTCGAGGCGGGGTTTGCCGACCAGCCGGAATGCTGGTGGGACTGGAAGGGCCGCGGCAAGCCGGTGCGCAAACGCACCGAGGTCCATGCGAACCCGAACAACCCGCCGCTCGACCAGGTGGTTCCCGGCATCGATGCGCAGCGCCAGGCCGCCATCCAGGGCGAAGGCGGCCGCTGGCAGACCGATTCGCGCTACCTGCCGGCGCTGTCCGAAGCCGGCGTGCCGGTCGAGCAGCGCGTGTTCGGCCACGGGCACTTCCTGCGCCCGTGCATGATCGAACTGATCGGATGCAGCAAGGTGCTGCTGCAGGGCTACCAGGTGAACGCGGCGCCGTTCTGGCTGCACCATCCGGTCGATTGCCGCGACCTGTTAATCCGGCGCGTGAACATGGAGAGCCTGGGACCGAACAGCGACGGCTTCGACCCGGAGTCCTGCGACGGCGTGCTGGTCGACGACTGCCTGTTCAACAACGGCGACGACTGCATCGCAATCAAGTCGGGCAAGAACCTCGACACCGGCCACGGACCGACGCGCAATGTGGTGATCCGCAACTGCGTGATGAACAGCGGCCATGGCGGCGTGACCCTGGGCAGCGAGATGGCCGGCGGCATCGAGCACGTGTATGCCGAGAAGCTCGAGTTTCGCAACATCCACTGGAAGGACGACCCGCTCAACACCGCGATCCGGCTCAAGACCAATATGAACCGGGGCGGCTTCCTGCGCCACCTGTACGTGCGTGACGTCACGCTGCCGCATGGCGTGGCGACCGAGCCGATGCTGTACAAGCCGCTGCCGGGCGCGCGCGAGATCAGGGAGCCGGTGGCATCGACCGCGGGCGCGATCATCACGATCGACTGCGACTACGTGCCGGGCGACGACACCATGCGCATCCGGCCGCCGCAAGTGTCGGATATCGAGATCAGCAATGTGCGCACGTCCAACGTCGATACCGGCAAGGGCAGCTTCTCGTGCTACCAGGCCTTCGTGCTGCTGGGACCGGTCGCGTCGAGCTTCAACGGCAAGCCGGGCACCGCCATCGCGCCGATCGCCCGCGTGCGCATCAGCGATTCGGACTTCGGCACGCCGCGCAATGCGGCCAAACCGTGGTTCCTGCACAACGCCGTCGCCATCACGCTCGCTAACGTCACCATCGCAGGCAAACGCTACAAGCAAACCCTATCCACCCAGGGTTAAGCGTCATCAGGTCAGGCCAATTCGTAAATATTTTTACTTTGGCCTGACCAAAAGTCGTTAGGTTGCCATAGAATTACAAAACTGGCCTGACCAGATCCCAGATGCAACACCGGCCGATCACCTGAACGCGCCGCTATAAAAACGCACGGAGACAAGATGAATCACACCCCGCACCGCGCAGTCCTGCGCAAACTGACCCTGTGCCTGCTCGGCACCGCCTCGGTATCGGCGCTCTCGCTCGGCCCGGCTTTTGCCCAGGAGGTAGCCGCGACGCCGACTGGCGCCGACACCGTCAACGCCCAGACCGTGGTCGTGACCGGCCTGCGCGCCTCGCTGGAGAGCGCGCTGAACGCCAAGCGCCAGGACAACGGCATCGTCGACGTCATCAAGTCGGAAGACATGGGCAAGTTCCCGGACACGAACCTGGCCGAGTCGCTGCAGCGCGTGCCGGGCGTCGTGATCGATCGTGACGCCGGCGAAGGCCGCAGCATCACCGTGCGCGGCCTGGGCCAGGACTTCACCCGCGTGCGCATCAACGGCATCGAAGGCCTGGCCACCACCGGCGGCACCGACAGCTCGGGCGGCACCAACCGCGGCCGCGGCTTCGACTTCAACGTGTTCGCGTCCGAACTGTTCAGCGCCCTGACGGTGCGCAAGAGCTCCTCGGCCGACGTCGACGAAGGCTCGCTCGGCGCCACCGTCGACCTGCAGACCCTGCGCCCGTTCGACCTGCGCGGCTTCAACGCCACCGTCGCCCTGAAGGGCAAGTACAACGACGGCTCGGAAAAAACCGACCCACGCGCGGCCTTCATGGTCTCGAACACCTTCTTCGACCGCAAGGTCGGCGTGCTGTTCTCGGGCGCCTACTCCAAGCGCCGCGTGCTGGAAGACGGTTTCAGCACCGTGCGCTGGGATAACGGCCCATCCTCGGGCGGCTGGTGCGCGCCCCAAGGCATGGCCGCCAATCCGAGCAACTCGACCGCGACCACCTGCGGCCCGGCCGCGCAAGGCGCCGATCGCCTGCCCGGCACGCCAGAGAACATCGCCGCCTACAACGCCGCCAGCGACCCGAACAACTTCCATCCGCGCCTGCCGCGCTACGGCCGCCTGACCCACGACCAGGACCGCCTGGGCCTGACCGGCTCGGTGCAATGGCGTCCGCAACGCGGCACCTTGCTCACCTTCGACATGCTGTACTCGAAGCTCGATGCGACCCGCCAGGAAGACTTCCTGCAGGCGACCTCGTTCAGCCGCAGCGCCAGCCAGGGCGGCAAGCCGCAGGTCGGCGTGCTCGAAGCGCAGTACGCGCCGAACGGCTCGCTGCTGTACGGCCGCTACGACAACGTCGACATCCGCTCCGAGCAGCGCTTCGACGAACTGAAGACCACTTTCACCCAGCCGACGCTGACCCTGGAGCACAAGCTGAGCGACACCTGGAGCATGAGCGCCAGGTACGGCCGCGCCGAATCGAAGTTCCGCAATCCGGTCCAGACCACGGTCACGCTCGACGCCCTGAACGTGGATGGCTACAGCATCGACTTCCGCGGCGACAGCCGTCGCCCGGTCATCAGCTATCCGTTCGACGTCAACGGCAGTCAACTGGGCCTGATCGGCGTGCCGCAGGTCGCCAGCGGAACCCAGCCGACCACCGTGCCGAACACCACCACCAGCGAGATCCGCATCCGTCCGCAAGGCACCGACAACGTCAACAACGTCGCCCAGTTCGACCTGGCGTGGGAAGCGAGCGACAACCTGACCTTCAAGGGCGGCGTCAACAGCAAGAAGTACACGTCGGACACCTATGAGTTCCGCCGCGTGAACCAGAACGACACGATCTTCGCGCCGCCGGCCGGCGCGACCGGCCTGACCACCAATATGACCGGCTTCGGCAGCCAGCTCGGCATGCCGGCCGGGAACGCGACCGGCTGGGTGGTGCCGAACCTGCAGGCCATCGCCGCCGCCTACGACATCTACTGCAACTGCATCAAGAGCGGCCCTGCCGGCGGCCCGGGCGACTTCACGCTGTCGTCGATCGAGAACGGCAATGCGCGCGGCAACAACCGCTCGGTGACCGAGAAGAGCGACGGCGTCTACCTGATGGGCGAGTTCCGCCACGACCTGTGGAATATTCCGGTGCGCGGCAACATCGGCGTGCGCTACGTGAAGACCGACCTCGAGACCATCGGCTACCAGGCGGCCGGCGGCGGCACCCAGGTCAAGGTCGAGCACGACTACACCGACACCCTGCCATCGTTCAACCTGACCGCCAACGTGACCGACGAATTCATCGTGCGCTTCGGCGCGGCCAAGGTGATGACCCGTCCGCAACTGGGCTTCCTGTCGCCCGGCGGCAGCATCGCCACCACCGGCAACCTGTCGATCAACTCGGGCAATCCGTTCCTGAAGCCGTTCCGCGCCAAGACCTTCGACAGCAGCTTCGAGTACTACTTCGCCAACAAGGCCTTCGTCGGCCTGGGCCTGTTCCAGAAGAACATCGACACCTATATCCAGAGCCTGCGCACCAACGTGGCGTTCAAGGATTCGGGCCTGCCGCTGTCGCTGCTGCCGGCGAACTTCACGGGCGAGGAAGTCTTCCAGCAGACGCTGCCGGTCAATACCGATGGCGGCAAGCTGAAAGGCTTCGAGCTGAGCTACCAGCAGCCGTTCACCTTCCTGCCGGGCTGGGGCAAGAACTTCGGCACCCTGCTGAACTATACCAAGGTGAGCTCGAAGATCGAATACCTGGTCTCGCCGACCGGCGGCGCCACCATCACCGACGACCTGCTGAACCTGTCGCCCAAATCGTGGAACGCCACTTTCTTTTATGACGACGGCAAGTTCAGCGCGCGCATCTCGGGCGCCAAGCGCTCGGGCTTCGTGACCCGCGTGCCGGGCCAGAACAACAACGACGTCGAGGGCAAGAACGAAACCTTCAACGTCGACCTGTCGCTGTCGTACAAGGTCAACGAGAACCTCGAATTCACGCTCGAAGGCGTCAACCTGACCAACGAGGAAAACGACCAGTTCATCAGCCGCGCACGCGACAGCGTGGTGGTGAACAACGTGACCGGCCGCGAGTATCTGTTCGGCCTGCGCTACAAGTTCTGAGTATTACATCCTGGTGGCTTTGCGGCCCGCGCTTGCGCGGGCTTTTTTTCGTTCCGCCGTAGGTTCACCCGCCGGCGACGGCAAGCTTGCCGCTTTTGCCAGACTTTATTCGGTCATGTAGGCTACAATCAAAGACCATTTCAGGCGAGCGCACGACGCAAGCGATCTATACAACCTGTCAGCGAAAGAGACATGAGCACCTCGAACGAGCAAGCGAATCAGCACAATGACGGCCTTCCCCTCGACATGACCATCTTCGGCGGCATGGGCGACCTTGCCATGCGCAAGCTGTTGCCCGCCCTGTACATGGCCTTCCTGCACGGTAACCTGCCGCCGTCGACCCGCATCCTGTCGACCGGCCGCCAGGACTACGATCGCGCCGCCTATCTGGCCTTCGTCGAGGAACATTCGCGCTCCTTCATCAGCGCCGCCAATTTCAACGAAAAAAGCTGGGCCGGCTTTCTCGACCTGCTGGTCTATGTGCGTCTGGACGTCTCGAACGCCGAGATCTTCGACACCCTGAAGGCCGCCTCGCGCGACGGCGCCCAGCGCGTGTTCTACCTTGCCACCGCGCCGGCGCTGTTCACCACCATCTGCGACAAACTGGCCGCCACCGGCCTGGTCGACGCCAACGCGCGCGTGGTGCTCGAGAAGCCGCTGGGCCGCGACTTGGCCTCGGCGGTCGAGATCAACGAGGCGGTCGGCAAGCACTTCGCCGAATCGCAGATCTACCGCATCGACCACTACCTGGGTAAAGAGACGGTGCAGAACCTGATGGTGCTGCGCTTCGGGAACTCGATCCTGGAACCGCTGTGGCGCGCGCCGAACATCTCGAGCGTGCAGATCACGGTGGCCGAAGAAGTGGGCGTGGGCAGCCGCGCCGGTTTCTACGACAGCGCCGGCGCGATGCGCGACATGGTGCAGAACCACCTGATGCAGCTGCTGTGCATCGTCGCCATGGAGCCGCCGACCTCGCTGTCGCCGGACGCGGTGCGCGACGAAAAGCTGAAGGTGATCCGCTCGCTGCGCCGCATGACGCTGGCCGACATCGCGCGCGACACCGTGCGCGGCCAGTACACGCGCGGCGTGAGCGGCAACCAGGAGGTCAAGGGCTACCACGAAGAGAGCAACGTGCCGGCGCAGAGCCACACCGAGACCTTCGTGGCGCTGCGCGCGCACATCGACACCTGGCGCTGGTCGAAGGTGCCGTTCTACCTGCGCACCGGCAAGCGGATGGCCCGCCGCTCGTCCAAGATCGTCATCGAATTCGCCAATCCGCCGTTCCCGCTGTTCCCGGAAACCCCGGGCGGCGTCGCCAACCGCCTGGTGATCGAGCTGCAGCCCGAGGAAGCGATCAAGCTGCAGATCTTCGCCAAGCAGCCCGGCAGCGGCATGCAGATGCAGCAGGTCGCGCTCAACCTCGACCTGCAATCGGCCTTCCAGCAGCGCCGCGCCGAAGCCTACGAGCGCCTGCTGATCGACGTGGTGCGCGGCCGCCTGACCCACTTCATGCGCCGCGACGAACTGGAAGCGGCCTGGGAATGGGTCGAGCCGATCATCAACGGCTGGGAAACCCTGAACGAGAAACCGCATCCGTATGCGGCCGGCTCGTGGGGTCCGGCGGAGTCGTTCGCGCTACTGGCGCGCGACGGCTTCGGCTGGGTCGAGTAATCGCCGGACGACCGGGCGGGCTAATCCGCCCGCTGTCCTTCCAGATTGGCGCGCACCCGCGCCAGCAGCGCCATCAGCTGGGCCTGTTCATCTTCGGACAGGCCGGCAAGCGCCGCCTCCCCCAATGCGCCGCTCTGGCGGTGCAATCCCGCAAACACTTCCTGCCCGGCCGCGCTGAGCGTCAGGCGCGTGCTGCGCCGGTCCTGCTCGTCGGCGGCGGCCTCCAGCAGCTGCGCTTCGCGCAGCACCCGGATAAGACGCGCCACCTGGGCCTTGTCTCTTCCCGAATGCGCCACCAGATCACTCTGTGTGGCGCCGGGATGGCGGGCAAAATAGCCCAGCGCCTTCATCTCCATATGCGCCAGCTCGTGCGGCCCGCTGCGCAAACCGCGCAACTGCCGTGAACGGTAGAGATGCACGATCGCGTGCATCGCCTCCAGGGGATCGTCCGCACGATTGCCGTGGTTTTGGTTGACTCTATCAACTTCTTTTCGCATAATGGTGGATACTATCAACTAATTCTGGAGTGTAGCATGTCTGAATCCCACATTCCCACAGATATTCCGGCGCTGATCCCCTCCATCGAGCGCGTGCGCCACGACCTCAAGATACGCGAGGTCGAAGTCGCGCGCATCGAGCAGATCAGCCCCGGCTTTGCCCGCATCACCTTCAAGGGCGCTGCACTGTCGGATTTCAACTCGCTGTCCTTCGACGACCACGTCAAGTTCATGTTCGACGGCCCTGATGGGCAACAGGTTCGGCGCGACTATACGCCACGCCGCTTCGACCGCCAGGCATGCGAAGTCGATCTCGAGTTCGCCCTGCACGGCCATGGCGGCGCCGCCGAGTGGGCGCGCAATGCGCAGGTGGGCTCGAAGGCCATCATCGGCGGCCCGCGCGGCTCGATGATCCTGCCCCTGGTGATGGACTGGCACCTGCTGGTCGGCGACGCCAGCGCGCTGCCGGCGGTGAGCCGCCGCCTGGAAGAGCTGCCGCCGCAGGCCCGCGCCCAGGTGGTGCTGCTGGTGGACGCGGCCGACCGCCGCGAACTCGCCACCCAGGCCAATGCCGACGTCCACTGGGTGGCGTCGAACGACGAACTGCTGCAGGCGCTGAAGGACCTGCCGCTGCACAGCGGCGCCGGCCTGGCCTGGGGCGGCGGCGAGGCCTCGCTGATGGCGCAGGTGCGCCAGCTCCTGATCGACAAAGGCTTGCCACGCCAGGCCGCGCGCATCTCGGCCTACTGGAAGCAGGGCGTGGCCGACCACCACGAGCACCTGGACTGAGCCTCGACTACAGGACCGGCGTCGGCAACGGCTCGCCATGGAAGTGGGCCAGCAGATTGGCCACGGCCAGCCGCCCCATCGCGCGCCGTGCTTCCACGGTAAAACTGCCGACGTGGGGCGTGAGCACGACGTTATCGAGCGCGAACAGCGCCGCCGGCACGTTCGGCTCATCCTCGAACACGTCCAGCCCCGCCGCGCCGAGCCGCCCGTCCTGCAGGGCCGCGACCAGCGCCGCCTCGTCCACCACCGAGCCGCGCGCGATGTTGACCAGCGTGCCCTCCGGGCCCAGCGCCTCGATCACATCCAGCCCGATCATGTGCCGGGTCTCGGCGCCGCCCGGCATGCACAGCACCAGCATATCGCTTTCTTCCGCCAGCGCCAGCAGCGAGCTGCTGCGCCGCTCGGGCGCCGGCCCGGCGCTGCGCTGGTGGTAGCGGATCTCCATCCCGAAACCCTGCAGGCGCTGCGCCACCGCCTGGCCGATACGGCCGAAGCCGACGATGCCCGCCACCTTGCCTTTCAGGCTGCGCGCCTGGGTCAATGGCGCCTTGGCCGGCCAGGCGCCGGCGCGCACGTAACGGTCCAGCAGCGGCAGGCGGCGCACGGCCGACAACAGCAAGGTGACGGCGAAATCGGCCACGTCGTCGGTCAGCACGTCGGGCGTGTTGGTCACGTGGACGCCCTGCTGCGCCAGCAGCGCCAGCGGCACCGCGTCGACGCCGACACCATGCACCGACACGATCTCGAGCGCCGGCAGGCTGGCCACCAGCGCCGGCGTGACGCCGACCGTGCCGGTGGTGAGGACGGCGCGGATGCCCTTGGCCATGCGCTGGAAATCCGGGTCTCCGGCGACCGGAATCGCCGGCACGAAATGGCACTGGAACGCCTGCTCCACCTGGGCGCGCACCTCCGGCGACCACACGCTGCCCAACACGAGAATCTCTGGCTTCATCGGTAAATATCCTGCCTCGTCACTGAATATGGATGGGTCCAGTATGCCAGACGAGCGAGCCATGCGCCGGCCGCTTTTTTTCTCGCCGGTGGCCGGCTTCCCGTACAATCCCGACCGACATGAATACGAGTGCCTCCCCCCTTCCACATCACGGCGCAAGCACGCGCATCGCCTCCATCGACGTCGCCCGCGGCCTGGTCATGCTCCTGATGACGGTGGACCACGTCCGCGAGACCTTCTTCCTGCAGCACCAGGTCAGTGACCCGATGGACGTCACCGCGACCGATCCCGGCCTGTTCTTCTCGCGCCTGGCCGCCCATTTCTGCGCGCCGATGTTCGTGTTCCTCACCGGCCTGTCGGCCTGGCTGTACGCCAATCCGGCGAGCGGGCCGCGCAGCGCCACCGGCTTTCTCGCCAAACGCGGCGCCTTCCTGATCCTGCTCGAGATCGTCGTGATCAACTTCGCCTGGACCGGGAGCTTCACGCCGCATACGGTCTACCTGCAGGTGATCTGGGCCATCGGGCTGTCGATGCTGGCGCTGGCCCTGCTGCACCGCCTGCCCCTGGCGCTGCTGGCGGCGCTCGGGGTCGTCATCGTCGGCGGCCACAATGCGCTGGCCGGGCTGTCGTTCGAACCCGGCTCCTGGCTTGCTACCGCCTGGACCATCCTCGAACAGCGCGGTTACCTGCTCGAGGAACCGGTGCGGGTGCGCATCAGCTATCCGCTGCTGGCCTGGATCGGCGTGATCCTGCTGGGCTATGCCTGCGGCCCGCTGTACGCGCGCGCCCTCGATCCCGCGCTGCGCCGGCGCCGACTGGTGTCCGGCGGCCTGGGCTGCCTGGCCCTGCTGCTGGTGCTGCGCACCTGGAACATCTATGGTGAGACCTTGCCGTGGGCGCCGCAGGACGAACTGCTGCGCAGCGCGATGGCGTGGCTGAACTTCACTAAATACCCGCCCTCGCTCGACTTCCTGCTGCTGACCCTGGGCGTCGGCCTGCTGGCGCTGGCCTGGATCGAGCGGGTCGATGCCGGCTGGGTGCGGGTGGCGGCGGTGTTCGGCGGCGCGCCGCTGTTCTTCTACACCCTGCACCTGTACCTGCTGCTGGCCGCGCAAAGGATCGCGGCCGGCGTGCTGGGCGTGGCGCGCGCGGATTTCACGCAGGTATGGCAGGTCTGGGTCGGCGCCGTTGTGCTGGCGGCGCTGCTGTACTGGCCGACGAAACGCTTCGGACACTACAAGCGCGTGAGCGGCAAGGCCTGGGTCAAGTATCTGTGAACCTGGTTCGATTCCGTTCGGCTAGTTCTGTTCGTGCAAAGTTTTACCTAGCGCAAACCGGCTCGCGATTCGAAGCGTGCGCGGTTGGAGCCGGGCAGTAGTTGGCGTAGAGTCTCGTGATCGCCAATTCGACGGGATCGCCATCCATGTACGCCAGCAACTGGAACAACCTCGGGGCCTTCGGAGACCTCGGAACACAGGCCCTCAAGCAGATGGACCGCAGCCGCCAGGCGCGCGGCAAGATGCTGGAACGCGCCGGCTATGGGCCGCAACAGACTCCGTCCACCGTGATCCTCGAGCAGCCCGGCCTCAGGCTGCACCGCTTCCAGGACGCCCCGGGCGGCGGCCCGGCGGTCCTGCTGGTGCCGGCGCCGATCAAGCGCGCCTATATCTGGGACTTGGCGCCCGACATCAGCGTGGTGCAGCGCTGGAACGAACGCGGCTACCGGGTCTACCTGGCCGAATGGCTGCCGATGCCTGACGGCGACGGCGACGTCGGCCTGGACGACTACGGCGACCGCATGCTGTCGGCCTGCCAGCGCGCGATCACGGAAGACAGCGGGCAAGAACGACTGACGATCGTCGGCCACTCGCTGGGCGGCATCCTGGCCGCCATCTACAGCTGCATGCACCCCGAACGCGTGGCCGCGACCATCCTGCTCGAGTCGCCGCTGCACTTCGAGCAGGCCAGCTGCTGCTTCTCGCCACTGGTCAACGCCACCCCGCACGCGCGCGGCATCGCCGACGCCTTCCGCCACGTGCCGGGCGTCTACCTGAACATGATGAGCGCCATGGCCGAACCGCAGGCCTTCCAGTGGGAGCGCATCGCCGACCGCTGGCTGTCGCTGCTCGACCCGAAGGCGCTCGCCACCCACATGCGGGTCGAGCGCTGGACCCATGACGAATTTCCGCTGCCCGGCCGGCTGTTCACTGAAATCGTCGAATCGCTGTACCGCAACGACGAGTTCATGCAGGGCCGGCTCGACATCGGGGGCCGCACGATCGGCCCGCGCGACCTGCGCGCGCCGCTGCTGTGCGTGGTCGACTTCCGCAGCAAGGTGATTCCACCCGAGTCCGTGCTGCCTTTCCACGAGGCCGCCGGCAGCGAACGCAAGCACGTCCTCGAATACCAGGGCGACGTCGGCGTCAACCTGCAGCACGTGGGCGTGCTGGTCGGGCGCAGCGCGCACGCCGCGATCTGGCCGGCCATCTTCGAGTGGCTTGGCTCGCCCGCGCTGGCGAATGCCTCGAACCAAGAACGCAAGCCGGCGTTGCCGGCGGTGACGTCCGGCGCCTCTCCGGCATCGGACTGATGGCATGGCGCGGCCCTCGGCCGCGCCCTTGCATCGACCAGCGCGCCGCACCCTGCGGACCAAACTGTATTTATCTTTGTAGCAATTCAATCGCGCGCCATCTGCTCTGCGGTCTGGATAACATCCAGTACCGAAAAGCGGGTGAGCGATAGTGTATTTATAGGCTCCCCATGTGCAACCAAGCGCGACGCGACCCCGGCCGCAGACGTGCCCAACCGATCACGACATGGATGCCATAGAAGCGCAGCGCACTGTCTCAGCCCCTCACGACACCCGCCCCCGCCCCACCATCGGCCTGCGCGAAGCGGTCGCCGTCATCGTCGGCGTCGTGATCGGCGCCGGCATCTTCAAGGCCCCGTCGCTGGTCGCCAGCATGAGCGGCGGGGCCACGGCGATGTTCACCCTGTGGATCATGGGCGGCCTGGTCTCGCTCATCGGCGCCCTGTGCTACGCCGAGCTGACCACCTCGTATCCGCATGCCGGCGGCGACTATCACTACCTGCACCGCGCCTATGGCCGCTCGGTCGCCTTCCTGTTCGGCTGGGCGCGCTTCTCGGTGATCACCACCGGCTCGATCGCGCTGCTCGGCTTCGTCTTCGGCGACTACATGCAGCAGGCGGTTCCCTTGAGCATGCTGCCGGCCGGCTGGGGCAGCACCGTATATGCGGTCGCCGTGATCGTGGGCCTGTCTGCGCTCAACCTGCGCGGCATCCGCACCGGTACTGGCACCCAGACCTTCCTGACGGTCGCGGAAATCCTCGGCCTGCTGCTCATCGTCGGCGCCGCCGCATTGTTCACCGACCCGGCGCCCGCACCGGCGGCCGGCGCGACGGCCGCCGCCGCATCCGGCCCGGCCACTGCCGCCCTCGGCATGGCGATGGTCTTCGTCCTGCTCACCTATGGCGGCTGGAACGAGGCCGCCTACATCAGCGCCGAGATGCGCGGCGGTCCGCGCGACATGGTCAAGGCGCTGACCATGGGCATCGTCGTCATCACCGTGCTCTACCTGATGGTGACCTGGGCGTACTGGAAGGTGCTCGGCATGGAAGGCATGTCCGCCTCCGAGGCGGTCGCGGCCGACGTCATGAAGGTCGTCTTCGGCCCGGCCGGCGAAAAAATCATCTCGGTGCTGGTGGCGGTCTCGGCCCTCACATCGATCAACGCCACCATGATCGTCGGCGCCCGCACCAGCTACGCGATCGGCCTCGACTGGAAAAAGCTGGACCGCCTGGCCGAGTGGGACAGCGAGCGCGGCACACCGACGGTGGCCATGACGGTGCAATGCGTGGCCGCCCTGGCCCTGGTCGCGACCGGCGCCGCGCTGGGCGGCGGCTTCAAGGCCATGGTCGAATTCACGGCGCCCGTGTTCTGGCTGTTCTTCCTGCTCACCGGCATCTCGCTGTTCGTGCTGCGCCGGCGCGAGCCGCATACGCCGCGGCCGTTCAAGGTGCCGCTGTATCCGGTGTTGCCGCTGCTGTTCTGCGCGAGCTGCGCCTATATGCTGTGGTCGAGCCTGTCCTACGTGTACAGCCAGCAGCTCGGCGGCCTCAACGCCGCCTGGATCGGCGTCGCCGTGCTGGCCATCGGTGTCGTGCTGTTGCTGCTGCTGCGCTCGAAGAGCGAACAATAAATACCAAGCGTTTTATCCCCCCAAGTCCACTTGACCCAAGGAGCTGTGCTGATGAATCCGCAACCTCGCCGTCGTACCCTGCTGCTGTCCACCGCCGCCGCCACCGGCCTGATGATGTTCCCGTTCGGCCGCGCGCTGGCCCAGGCCACCGCGGCCACCGCCGCCACGCCGCGCCTCGACGTGCCTTATGTGCCGACCCCGCAAGAAGTGGTCGACAAGATGCTCGACCTGGCCAAGGTCGGCAAGAACGACACCCTGTTCGACCTGGGCTGCGGCGACGGCCGCATCGTCGTCACCGCCGCCAAGCAACGCGGCGCGCGCGGCACCGGCATCGACATCGATCCGACGCGCATCGCGGAAGCCAAGGAAAACGCCAAGAAGGCCGGCGTCTCGGACCGCGCCCAGTTCCGTGTGGGCGACCTGTTCAAGACCGATTTCTCGACCGCCACCGTGGTGACCCTGTACCTGCTGCCGACGATTAACGCCAAGCTGCGTCCGCAGCTGTGGAAGCAGCTCAAGGTGGGGACGCGCGTGGTGTCGCATGCCTTCGACATGGGGTCGGAATGGCCGGCGGAAAAGACGGTCGAGGTGGATGGCCGGACGATTTATTACTGGACAATTACTGAGGCGAACAAGAAAGAAGTCGCTTGATTTAACAACGGACGAGAGCCCCGAAGTGGGGCTCCAACCGCAAAGCTAGTCATGCTGTGCTCAAAGCTGCTTGACATCTCACCTAGTAACTTTGGTGATTCCAATTCTCGATCGTAAATGTCCGGCCACCTCCACAGGCTCACGGAATTCGACTCCCGCTGCTGCAGCTGCTTCAGGATACACGGCGACTCTGTCGCCATTCTCGTCGCCGATGATGGCATACGGATCGCCAACTTCTATCTTGCAGTCTTCCTCGACATCATCTGGCCATACAGGAATTTTACTGGTTCGCATTGCGAAGATGCGAAACAGGCTGATAAGCGCACACAACGGCCAAGTCACGACGTATAGCACAAGTGGCACCGAAGCGAAATTTGCAAATACTCGCTCAGTCCCCACGCGGATGCTCTCTCTGCGGCCATCCAACGGCATACAGAACTGAACCTGGCTCGAAACTTCCTCAGGCCCCTCTTCCATGTAACGTCTGATGAATTCCCAATGCGACCGAATAAAGTCGTACTCGGATGGACCGCTCACACCCGGGTTGACATCATGCGCCTTCAACGGTCCTGTATAACTTAAAGCAAACGTTTTTTTTATAGTCGAGGTATTTGGTTCAAGGATGTGCCCCCGGACCTCCCATTCGTGCAACCCCTTCATGTGACCTAATGTGAAATAAATCTCATCCCAAGGTGTTGTACTGACGGTGCCATCTGTATGGAACACGTGGACGACTCGCTTCTTACGATTGAACCTCATCGGATAATGTGTGAAAGAAAAGCAATCCTTAAGCAGAATCCAAATCCCTGCAAGAAACGTCGGGATGGTAATCACCGCTGTTATTAATAGAATCTCGACATCATAAGGCCGCAGGTTCCACCCATCAGCTCTCGAGACTGCTATGCACACCATCCCACCCAGCATCCACAAAGGTATAGCCGTTGCAGGAATCAAAAATAGTAAAATTCCTCCGCGCCAGCCATACCATTTATCAACAGATTCGAGGAATGTTGAGTTCATCTTTATTACACACAACTGAGAACGCGGCTCAACATCCAATCGTTGCTTTTGCACTAACCGACGCTTCATTTCGTTATCACTAAGGCGTCGATTAACTTTGTATGCGGGGAATAATCCGAAATAGTTCATTCACAAACTCACTTAAAGGCTTGTGCAAGCTGCTCTTGCTCGATTTTCATATCCAGATAGCGTTGATTCGGCAGCACCCCCCATGGACACCGCTCCAGCCAGTCTTGCAAAGGATCATCTTTAATGAACTCAATGAATATCCCAACGGCCACCAGCAACGCCACAAGTGCGACGATTACCGGGAATGCAGCTCCGAAAACGATTGCCACGGTCAGACATAAGCCTCCGATTCCAGATGTTAAATACGCGGCAATAAGCAAACCGGAGCCACCTTCTTTGCTCGCTTCGAACGCTTTGGCCGTGTCCAGTGCCGCCAGGATCATACCTGCCGCCGCGCCGGCGACTCTCCCAACGAATGTTAGAACCTTTGCCGCTAGTGAGATAAATTCTCGCCCAAAGCGAAGTCCCTGTCGTACGCGAGATTTCAGAGCGTTCCCAATGACCTCACATGTTGTCCCGACCAAGCCACTAATCCCTGCTATCCGTCGCCAGCGAGCATCTTGCCTTTCATTCGCGAGGCCCATTTCTTCATCTTCATATATTTTTGTCAGACAAACAGTCTGCAGGATTGCCGTCACCACGCCCCACCGAACTTTTTGATTAATTACCGATCGCCAGCGCTCCAGGCGAAGCGACTCCAGTTGCTCCACCGATCGCAGACTAGACTTCAGCTGCGTTTCTTGTGCAACTCGACTCATACCGCTGGTCAGGTTCTCGATAGAGGCGCGGTCGGCGCTGACCACCCAACGCAATTTTCTGCTTCCTTCAACTTTCATGCCGCGTATTTGGAGGCGCTCCAACTCGAGGCTTACTGCCGCCCGCAGCTGATTCTCGCTGATCACCGCACCGCTCGTCCGTAACATCTGCTTTGCGAGATACCTCACGAACTGCGATCGCTTCCCACTAATTTCGAAGACGGTGACGGCATCTCCAGAGATAAACCCCAACATCATCAAGGCCTTATGAAAGCCGGGACGGCCATCCACGACTTTACCCAGGATCCGGGCCACTGGACCGGATATTTGCGCAATATACAGTGCAAGCCCATTTGTGGAATTATCATCAAGCGCTTCCATTGCAGCCTTGTAAACTTCGAACAGACTGTCCCATGGTATTTGCCGACTATCGAGAGCGATTTTTGAAGATTCCTCTATCGACTCAGCAACTGCAGACTGGTTAAGGATAGATGCCCTCAAAAGAACATTCTTTTTATCGTGAAAATTTCCCTGAAGGAGTTCTACATATAATTTATTGCAGCAGGCTTTATCCTGGGTCCCGGCGATACAGCCGGTCACGACATTGGTATAAGCCACTCCACACAATGCGTTGGACGGATCATAATTGAACTCAAAATAATCCGTGAATGCTGCACTCTTGAACCATTCCACATGGCGCAGAGCCAACGGTGCGATCGATTTTTCATCGAATGCCTTGAGCTTCGCATCGAATTCCACCCGCCATTTCTGCCGCGCAGCGTCATCGAATTTCCTGCCGTATTTAGACCATGCCGACGCTGTGGCTCGATCAAGCTCACTGGCCGTGACTTCTCGCACATTCGAGGTCTTGTTACGTGTTGACTCCGACAGAACATGTCCTAAAGGGTTGACCGCTTCCATTCTCGATGCCGCCATCCGTGCAGCCTCGATCTCTGCCGTTTCGGCCTTGCCAACGATCGAAGCTTTTATCTGATCAATGCCCGCACTTGCGGCAAGATTCCTCTGGTCGGTGGGATTTTTCGCAATGAACGCCTCGAGCAAATGCGTCATCAGGAACGCCAGCTCCTGTACTATGCCGGCAGGGTCAGGCACCGTCACAATCAATCCTTTTCCTGTCCGAATGTCCTCGAACTCCTTCACCAGCTTCTCGCCGCCGCCGAAGCAGGCACAATATCGGAATGGACTCGCATCGATCAGTGGCTTGATGCGAGGCGAAGGCAGCGAATACTCCGCCACGACCGCCTCCACCTGCCGGATCGAATCGTGCGGCCCTCGCTTCCCCGCCATGACGCTGCGGACATCCACCTCCACCATATGCCGCCTGCGCAGTTCCCGGTCCTCATTCGCCTTGCGCACATTCGGGGTCCAGAGCGTATCGCTGAATCCGATCCATACCGAGGTAGCATTGGCCGGATCAGAAATCGTGATACAGCCTGCGGCTTCGCGATGGCCCTCGATCGTGCAGTTGAATGGTCCGGTTGGCGTGAGCAGAGACCCGAGAATCGACGTCAGCGTAAGCTTGTAGAGAAGCGCTTCCGGTGTCACGAAATAGCAGTCCCACCGCTGCCTCGCTTCGTCATATACGTTGACATAACCACTGCGCAGCAGCCGCTTGGTATAGTGGGCAGTCGTGGACGGCAATGCGATCGGCGGGCCTTTCGTCTCCGGCGCTCCTGCGCGCGCGGGCACGACCGCATCACGCACGAGCAACAGGGGCAAACCGCGCTTGTCACAGAACTCGCATTTCTTTGACGCTAGCATGACAGTCTCCGATCTTCCGGCAAGGCAGCCTCGCGCAAGGCGCGCCAGACATCCGGGGCGATCAGCGCGAAATGGTCTGATAAATAGGAATCGTTGCGGCTTGCGGCGTGTTGTCTTATAGCGGCCGCGACGCAAGGGTCGTCATCGAAGCCGGGGCAGCACACCAAGGCGCGAAACGCGAACTCGGTAAGATCCTCGGCCTCCAGCAGCCCATATCGCGCGGCCCCACGACACAGGGCCTCCTCGGCTGTTCCGCTGCAAACATCCAGCCTTGCGGCATCCCGTATGCCCGCACGTCGTAGTGCGCGATTCACGATCCCAATGCGAGCGATACGTGCCCAGTCCCTGTACGCTGGCGCCTCATCGGCACGGCCGGGGCCTGGCCGCGTTGTAATCGCTCCAATCTCTCGTTCCAACCATTCATCATCGATCCGATATCTGATGGCATCGATCCGTCCGAACATGTGGCGACACTGGGCAGGCGAAAGAATGCGGAATAGCTGATGGAGGACGCGCGGGTCATGCATGCGCAGCCAAACAAACTTTTTGCCATCAGGGGAAGCGAGCTGCATGGCATTCCAACGCCGCTCGACTTCCTCCATGCCGATTGTCGTCTTCAGCATCACCGCCACGACGTCGGTTTTCAAGCCAGGACCAGTGTCATCGGTGCCGGCAAATAGGTCCCGCAGCGCCGATTCCTGACCGGACTTCAGGTCGATCAAGGCAGGCATCAAATGCGCGCTGCCTGTCAATCTGCGCGGCACCAGCGGCGCGACGCGGACTCCCTTGGGCACCAGCGCACGCATCGTGGCATCGACCACGCCATAAGCATGCCCACTGAGCAATTCATCGATGTGCGAAGGCATGGCGCCGTCCATATCAAGCGACCGGCACGATGCTGTCGCCTGCCGCCGCCGCACCGGTCGCACGCATCTCGCATAATTTCAGCTCCCCAGGCTGCGGTAGCCTGGTCTCGGAAGACGCTTTCTGCGGCCCGCCAAGTTCCTTCTTGCCGGCCCTGAACTCGACCTTGCCAGGCGCATGCACCTCGATATTGCCTCCCTCCAGGCGGATGCAGGCGCCCTGGGCAGTCAACAACACATGCTTGTTCGGTGCGCGCACCGTCACCGACTTGGCGATGCTGGCTACTGTGACCGATTTGTCGGCAACGAACCGGCTTGCCCCGGATTGACTCTGCAGGCTCAGGCGACCACTAGCCGCGTGAAACTTCATTCCGGTTTCCTGGAGGGGTCGCGACTTGTCGTCCGCCCTGCCGTCGCTGAAGATACTAATTCCGGCGGCCGCCATGATCGACATGGTCCCCTGCGCCAGGATCCCGACGTCTTCGCCCGCGGTCAGCGCCCCGGTCTGTTCTGCCGCCAGAATGACGTTCGCCGGTGAGACCGCGACAATGCCTGCCGGACTCCAGAGCTGCAGGTGGGCTTGGCCGTAGGCGGTCGCGCGACTCGATCCGCCGCCAGCGGAACCGGATCGCCCCGCTGCCGTGCCAGCCAGCGATTCGGAGGTCTGGCGCAGCGCGGCCAGCGCCGGCAACGCATCCTGCGCCGGCTCGCCTGCAAGCACCGCCTGATGGTCACGGGCACGCCTGGCCAAGTCGTCCTGCAGCTCGCAACACTTCTCGATCTCCTCGCGCGCGGCCGAACCCATTTGGTCGCGCGCGCCGTGCTGCGCTCCGGCGGCCAGCAGCAGGCCGCCGCCGGCCCTGAGTGCGGCGGCATGCGCGGTCTTCAGCTCGGCGCCGGCGCCAACCGTTTCCAGTCTCTGGTTGTCGGCCCGGTGCCGCAAGTAGCCAAGATTGAGTTCCGCCACGCCATCATGCGCGCGCTGGTGCCGCTGCAGGCCGAGGCCAGACTGGCCCGCGCTGTCGTCGAATACCAGCTGACCGTAGGCATCCGTACCGAGCTGGCTGCCGTGCATCGCCTGCGACTTGATCCCGGACAGCACCGCTGGATGCGCATGGCCGCCTTCATCGCCGGCGAACCATGGCGGCGCGTTGCCGGTCGCAGCACCGCCACCGCAATGCACCTGGTTATGTTGCGCATCCTTCTGCCCGCGGCCGTTGTACAGGCTCGCAATGGCCACCGGCCGGTCGATATCCCCATCCAGAAAATCGATCAATACCTCTTGCCCGACCCTGGGAACCAAGCTGGCTCCCCAGTTGGCTCCTGCCACCGGGGCCACCACCCTGATCCAGGTGCCGGCCATGTCGTTGGCTGGCGCGCCCGTATGCCCGGCCGGCGCAGGGTGCTCCAGGCGGCTGTGGCTGGCCGTCCCGCGTTGCCAGTGAAACTGCACCTTGATGCGATGATCGCGATCCGTATGCACCAACGATCCCGGCGGGCCGACCACGATCGCCGTCTGCTGCCCATGGACCATTGGTCGTGGATGAAGCAACTGGCCGAAATCGTCGGTGCCGCTCTTGCGATATGGGGTGCTGGCCAGGATCGCTTCGGCGTAATTGCGATACAGGGGCCGCTCGACTTTCTGGGCGCCGACCGCTTGCAGCTCGCGCTC
Organism: Massilia timonae; assembly: GCF_001866515.1. Taxonomy (NCBI): domain Bacteria; kingdom Pseudomonadati; phylum Pseudomonadota; class Betaproteobacteria; order Burkholderiales; family Oxalobacteraceae; genus Massilia; species Massilia timonae. The sequence continues at coordinate 4,429,236 of NZ_JRYB01000001.1, read as the reverse complement.
GGTGAGCAGCATGCCTGCGGTAGGTCCGGCTCCGAGCAGGTCGGTGACCTCGCCGCGCAGCTGCGCGGGTAGATTATTGTGCATCAGGTGAACGACGCGGGTTGCGAGAAAGGTGCGCGCCTCGTCGTTCTGCTCACGATCGAATAACGCATGCCCACGCAAGGTGAATGTTGTCCCCGGCATCAGGGTGCGCACCGTTCCGGCGCAAACATGCACGACACGACGCGCCTGCAAGGCTTGCAACTGGACCTCGGCAAGGCGATTGCCCTGGGCGCGGTTCGGATAGGCATACACCCCCGGCATGTCGCGACTGCGAAGCGGCGGCCCATCCGCATTCCACTCATCGGCGTTCACCGGCCGCGTTTGGGCGGCGCGATAATCCCAGGTATCCAGGTCGATCGCATTGGCAAGCATTTTCGCTTCGGTGCGCCAGCGGTCGATGCTGTCGGCCTTCATGACCGCGCCAGGCCGGGTGAAGTCCACGAGCGCCTGCCTGTTGCGTCGGAACACGCCGTTGTGGTCGCCGATGACCATCGTATGCATCCCGCGCGACGGGCTGCCGGGATTGCCCTCGTGTTCGAAATAGTAGAACAGCCCTTCCTCGAGCATGAGACGCTCGACGAACGCCAGATCGCTCTCCTGATACTGGGTGGTCAGGCTTCGTTTCGGGTAGACGGCCTGATCGGCCACCTCGATCCTCCACGCCGGATCCAGTCTTGCCTTGCCCTGGTATTGCCTGAACAGGGTTTCAAGAATGTCGATGACGTCCATGTCCTGGAAGACCCTGCTGTCGCGTCCAAGCGCCATGAAGGCAGTCCATGGCTCGACGGTCAGTAGGTATCGGGCAAAACCTCCGTCCGATCCCGCAAGCTCGGCCGCCGTCACGTATCCATGAAAGGCGCGATGGGTGTCGCGCGATTCAGCGGTGAGCAACTGCAGCAGCACTGGCTGAGCGAGCAGGCTGCGCAAGGACAGATGGGCATCGGTCGACAGCGCGTCGATGCTGAACCGGAATCCGGCGCTGATCGTTTCCTCGCCGCGCACGCATTCGGCCAGCAGTGCCGGACCGGCAGGCGTGTGCAGCGCGAGCAGGCGGGTGTCTTGTGTAAAGTCAACGAGCGATGCAAGCAAGGCTGTCCCTGGTGTCGGCATGAGTCCTCCGTGCGGCGCCCATCGACCGCGGAGAACTTCCGATGTCTATATGGAGCGCGGGAAACATTCGGAATTACACGCGACATGCGAGCCGATGCCCTTGAGAAAACTCATGCAATTACGGACAAGCTTTTCCATCCGTACGACGGAGATTCCCGACACTATCCAGCTTCGTGGATAATTCTCACCTATGCAGATTCCGGACATTCATCGTTACCCATGAACCAGCTCCTGGCCATGCGCGCCTTCGCCCGCGTGATCGACACCGGCTCGTTCAGCCGCGCCTCGGACCAGCTGGGCCTGCCCCGCTCGACGGTCAGCAAGCTGATCGGCGATCTGGAGGTCCACCTCGGCAACAAACTGATGCACCGGACGACGCGCACGGTGGCCGCCACGGCCGAAGGCATGGCCTACTACCAGCAGTCGGTCCGCCTGCTCGCCGAGCTCGACGCGATGGACCATGCGATGCGCGGCCAGAAGCGCAAGCCGCGCGGCCATCTGCGGGTCGATGCCCCGGCCTCGTTCGCGACCTCGTTGCTGATTCCGGCGCTGCCGGCCTTCCATCGGGAATATCCGGACATTACCCTGGCGCTCGGCGTCAGCGACCGCCCCGCGAATATCGTCGGCGAAGGCGTCGACTGCGTGATCCGCGCCGGCGACGTGCAGCAGTTGTCGATGGTCGGCCGCAAGCTGCTCGACCTGCACTACGGCACCTATGCCTCGCCCGCCTATCTGGAACGGGCGGGCACGCCGCGCACGCCGGCCGACCTCGCGCAGCACGTGCGCCTGGGTTACTTCTTCGCAGCGACGACAAAGCCGAATCCGCTGGTTTTCGAACGCGCAGAAGAGCGGTTGGACATCGAGGCCAGCGAGCTCTCCACCAACGACGGCAACGGCCTGCTGGCATTGCTGCGCGCCGGCTTGGGCATCGGCCAGCATTTCACGCGCATGGTGCAGCCGGCGATCGACGCCGGCGAACTGACGCCGGTCCTGCAGGAGTGGAGCCGCCCCGCCATGCCCTTCCACATCCTGTACCCGCCGAACCGCCACCAGAATGCGCGGCTCACGGTGTTCGTCGACTGGCTGATCGACACCTTCCGCGACCAGGGCGACCCTGGCGGCAGGCTGCTTACTCGATGATCGCGGTCACGCGGATCTCGATCCGCATGTCCGGGGCGCCGAGCTCCTGCACGCCCAGCTCGGTCCAGATCGGCGCCCGGTTCGGCATGTACTGGCGGAACAACCTTGCCATGGTCTCGTTGGTCTCGGGAGGAAAGCCGCCCACGTGGTAGGAATTCACGTGGATCACGTGTTCCCAGGTGGCGCCGGCCGCCGCCAGCACGCGCTCGACATTCTTGAAGGCCAGTTCGATCTCGTCCTCCAGCCGTTCCGGGAACTGCAGGTCGTCGGTCCAGCCGCCCTGTCCCGAGATCTCGACCCGGTTGCCGACCTTCACTGCCTGCGAATAGCCCAGCTTCTTGTAGAACATCTCGCCGTAGCCCGGGGTGACGAAGAATTCCGGTTTGTCCATGTGCCTATCCTTTCTGTTTCTGAAGTGATGCCAGCTTAGCCCCTTCCGTCACCGGGATACAGCCCCGATCGCTGCCAATACCATCCACAAAGTTGCACAATCCGCTGCCCTAGCGGCTTTGTCATTGTCATACATTGACATAAATAGATGAGAATCGTTATCATTCGTAGTCGCATTTCATTGTCGTAGGCAGACGCGTGCTCATGGAGCGCTGGTCCGCCACCCACTCATCGTTAAAAACAGGAAAAAAGATGGAAAAGCAGGTCAGCGCCACCGGACGTCATAAACTGAAGACCCTGACGGTCTGTGTGGGCCTCGCGCTCCCCTTCGTCGCCCAGGCGCAATCCACCGAGGCCAGCAATACCGCGGCTGGCACCACCTCGATGCCGCAGGTGCAGGTCCAGGCCCAGAAGCTGGCCGACGACGTCGGTTCGTACACCATCGGCCGCACCCGCACCGCGACCCCGCTCGACATGTCGCTGCGCGACACCCCGCAGTCGGTCTCGGTCATCACCCAGCAACGCATCGAAGACCAGGGCCTGCAGACCATCACCGACGTCGCCAACAACGTCACCGGCGTCTCGGTCAACCAGTACGAAACCCACCGCGGCAGCTTCACGGCGCGCGGCTTCGAAGTCACCAACCTGCAGATCGACAACATCCCGACCACCTGGGACGCCGCCTGGAGCGCCGGCGAGGTGCTGGGCAGCCTGGCCCTGTACGACCGCGTCGAAGTGGTGCGCGGCGCCACCGGACTGATGACCGGCGCAGGCACGCCGTCGGCCGCGCTGAACCTGGTGCGCAAGCGCGCCTTCAGCAAGAAGCTGGGCGGCCGCATCGAAGCCACCGTCGGTCGCTGGGACAAGCGCCATGTGATGGCTGACGTCTCGACCCCGCTGAACGAATCGGGCAGCGTGCGTGGCCGCTTCGTCGGCGAGTACGGCGAAGGCGACAGCTGGATCCGCTACCTGGAAAACAAGGACCGCACCTTCTACGCCACGGTCGAAGCCGACATCGGCCGTGACGGCACCTTCTCGGCCGGCTTCAGCCGCCAGAAAATGAGCCCGCGCGGCCCGATGTGGGGCGGCCTGCCCTACCGCTATACCGACGGATCGCTCATCCCCGAGAACCGCTCGCTGACCACCGCTGCCCCGTGGGCCGGCTACGACAACCAGTACGACAACTTCTTCGCCGACTACGAACACCGCTTCGCCAACGGCTGGAACCTGCGTTTCACTTACACCGACGCCACCCGCGACGGCGACTCGCGCCTGCTGTACCTGTCGGGCGTGCCGGATCGCGTCAGCGGCGCCGGTCTGGGCGCCTTCGCCGGCTCCTACGTGATCCAGACCAAGCAGAAGGACTTCGGCGTCCACGCCAGCGGGCCGTTCTCGCTGTTCGGCCGCGAGCACCAGGCGGCCGTCGGCTACCTGCACGCGAACACCGACTTCTACGCGAACAACCGCCTGGCCGAGTTCCCGACCACGGCCGACGGCTTCGCACCGCCGGTCGCCGACTTCAACAACTGGGACCCTGCCAGCTACCCGGCGCCGGTCTGGGGCCCGCAGGCGCGTTACGAGACCAGCGAGACCACCCAGCAAGGCCTGTACGGCATGGCGCGCTTCTCGGTCACCGACCAGCTCAAGGCGATCGTCGGCGCGCGGGTGACCAAGTACGAGAAGGAAGGCGGAGGCCAGTGGCAAGACCCGTACGCGATCAAGTACAGCAACGAAATCACCCCGTACGCCGGCCTCGTGTTCGACCTGAACGACACCTATTCGCTGTACGCCAGCTACACCAGCATCTTCCAGCCGCAGAACAACAAGGACATCAACGGCAATCTGCTCGATCCGATCGAAGGCAAGGCGTCGGAGGCCGGCATCAAGGGCGAATTCTTCGACCGCCGCGTGAACGCGTCGCTGGCCGTGTTCCACCTGAAGCAGGATGGCCTGGCGCAATCCGCCGGCATGATCGACCGCGACGGTCCGACCGGTCCGCTGCTGCCGGAAGCCTACTACCGTGCGGTCGACGGCGCCACCAGCAAGGGCATCGAGATGGACGTCTCGGGCGAAATCATCCCGGGCCTGAACGCGAACATCGGCTACGCGATCTTCCGCGCCAAGGACGAAACCGGCGTCGACTTCAACTCGATCTATCCGCGCAAGACCTTGCGCGCCTTCGCCAGCTACCGCCTGCCGGGCGCCTGGAGCAAGCTGACCGTCGGCGGCGGCGTCAACTGGGAAGGCAGCACCTACACGGTCGACGCGACCGTGGCGCCGGGCATCGACGGCCGCATGGAACAAGATTCGTTCGCCCTGGTCAACCTGATGGCGCGCTACGAGTTCACCAAGCAGCTCTCGGCCCAGCTGAACGTCAACAACGTGACCGACAAGACCCACTTCGCGATGTTCGCCGCCTACAACCAGATCACCTATGGTGCGCCGCGCAACACCTCGCTGACCCTGCGTTACCGCTTCTGATAGCCTGAAGTGACGACCGGGACGGGGCGCCGCAGCGATGCGGCGCCCCGTTTCTTTTGGGCCTGCGCGCCGATTTCCCCCAGCCGGTAGAATGAGGTTCAATTGTCACATCGGGAGTAAACACATGAAACGAACCGCACTGGTCGTCGGCGTCACCGGCATCGGCGGCAACCATGTCGCGCGCGAACTGCTGGCCGCGGGCTGGGACGTGGTCGGCCTGTCGCGCCGCGCCCCGCAAGACTTGCCCGCCGTGCGCCACGTGGCCGCCGACCTGCTCGACCCCGCAGCCCTGGGCGCCGCGCTGGCCGACGTCGCGCCGACCCACGTCTTCATCACCACCTGGATGCGCCAGGACACCGAAGCCGAGAACATCCGCGTCAATGCCGCCCTGGTGCGCAACCTGCTCGACGCGCTGGCGCCAAAGAAAAGCGTGCGCCACGTCGCGCTGGTGACCGGCCTGAAACACTACCTGGGCCCGTTCGAAGCCTACGCCAGCTCGGGCACCCTGCCCGACACCCCGCTGCGCGAAAGCCAGCCGCGCCTGCCCCTCGAGAATTTCTATTACGCCCAGGAAGACGAGGTCTATGCCGCGGCCGAGCGTGACCGCTTCACCTGGACTGTGCACCGCCCGCACACCGTGATCGGCCTGGCGGTCGGCAATGCGATGAACCTGGGCACCACCCTGGCTGTGTACGCGACCATCTGCAAGGAAACCGGGCGCCCGTTCCAGTTCCCGGGTTCCGCGGCGCAGTGGAATGGCCTGTCCGACGTCACCGACGCGCGCATGCTGGCCAGACAGCTGGTCTGGGCCGCCGACACCGACGCCGCGCGTAACGAAGCCTTCAATATCGTCAATGGCGATGTGTTCCGCTGGAGCTGGCTGTGGCCAAAGCTGGCCGCCTTCTTCGGTGTGGAAGCGGCGGGCTTCAACGGCGCCATCCAGCCACTCGAAGCGGCGATGGCGAACGACCACGCGGTGTGGCGCGAGATCGCCGCGCGCCACGGCCTGGTCGAAGCCGACCTGGATCGCCTGGCCTCGCCATGGCATACCGACCTCGACCTGGGCCGACCGCTGGAAGTGATGACCGACATGGCCAACAGCCGGCGCCTGGGCTTCACCGCCTACCAGGCCACCGACGATTCCTTCTACGACCTGTTCGCGCGCCTGCGCGCCGAACGCCTGATTCCCTGACGTTTCAGCCGGCTGGACAGGCCGGCGCCGGTCCCCCGGCCTGCCCCTCCTGCTGGGCGCGCACCGCTTGCGCGATCGTGGCCGAGAGCTTGTCCAGCGCCGCCCGGTGGCCAGCCACCAGGGCGTCGTGGCCCATCCCCACCGGTTCCTGGAACACGCTGCGGCAAGTCTGCATCGGGCCGCCAACCTGCTTGCCATCGAGCCGGCGCACGCTCCACACCACGTCGAGCAGGGCCAGGCTGCCGGGGCGCGACTCGAAGCGCTGGACGTCGGCGCCGATCCGGTACAGCGTGCTGCCGTCCGGCGCCGCGCTGCGGTAGACGTCCACCCCGCCCAGCCGGGCCGCGATCCCGAGCGAGAGGCTGTTGCCGATCTCCTCGGCCAGCGGCCCGGCCCAGCGGTGGTGTTCCTCGAGGTCGATCGTGCCCTCTCCGGTGCTGACCACCATCTGCGGCCGGCGCAGCTGGGCCGGCACCGTCACCGGCCGCATCTCGAAATACAGCGGCGCGGCGCCACGCGCCGGCGGCGTGGCCGTCGCCGGGCCGCCGCTCAGCGTGTAGAAGCGGTCCACCGGCGTGCTGCTGCAGGCGCCCAGCACGGCGGCGAAGGCAGTCGCGGCCAGGGCGCGGCGAGGGAAACGGAACGAGGTCATCACTTCTTCTCCTGGGGTTTGCCGCGGATGATCGACTGCGGATTGCGTTCGAGGTAATCGGCCAGCGCATTGAGCTTGGCCATCGTGTCCGTCACTTCCTGCAGCGCCTGGCGCAGGTCGGACTGCAGCGGCGAATCCTGCGCCAGCAGGTTCTCGGCGCGCGCAAAGGTACCTTTAGCGGCGCTGAGCGTGCCCGTCATCTCCGGCAGCACCTCGCCTTCGAGGCGCGCCAGGGTCGCGTTCGCCTGCGCCAGCGTGCGATTCAGGTTGGCGCCGATCTCGTCGAACGGCACTTTGTCCAGCTTGTTGGCGATGCGCGCCACCTGGCTTTGCAGCTCGTCGAGCTGGCCCGGCACGGTCGGCAGCACCACCAGCTCGCCCTGCTGGCCGATCGCGGCCTTGGCCGCGTTGGGGAAGAAGTCGAGCGCCACATACAGCTGGCCGGTGAGGATGTTCCCGTTGCGCAGCTGCGCGCGCAGGCCGCGGCCCACCATCATGCCCATCATGTCCTTGCCTTCGCGGCCCTGGTTCAGGGCATTCATGAAGTCCTGGCCCAGGCGCCCCGGGTACATGTCGATCGTCACCGGCATATTGAAGCGGCGCCGCTCGCGGTCCCATTCGATGCCCACGCTGCGCACCTCGCCCAGCGCCACGCCGCGGAAGTCGACCGGCGCGCCCGGCGCCAGGCCGCGCAGCGTCTGGTCGAAGTACAGCACGGCGCTGGTGGCCGGGCCGTCCGGCGGGCGCAAGGCCGCGGCGCGGTCTTCGGCCAGGCGATAGCGGCTGCCCGCCGGGGCGGGCGCGCCTGGCTTCTTGCCGTCGGTCGATTCGAAGGCGATGCCGCCGGTGGCCAGCGCCGCCAGGGATTGGGTATTGAGCTTCAGGCCGCTCGCGTCCAGGCGCAGGTCGACGCCGCTCGCGTGATACCAGCGCGTGTCCATGCCGACGAAGCCGATATACGGCTGCTCGACGAACACCGACATGTCGATGCCCTGGCCGGCCTTGTCCAGCTCGACCTTGGCCACCTGGCCCACGCGCACGCGCCTGAAATAGACCGGCGAGCCGGGCGCCACCGAGCCCAGGGTGTCGGCGTGCAGCAGGTACTCCCTCCCCTTCAGCCCGATCGGGATCGGCGGCGCCGTCTCCAGGCCGGTGAAGGCATTGCTGGAATCCTCCGACGTGCCGGGCGCCGCGCCGATGTACGGGCCGGACAGCAAGGTGCCCAGGCCCGACACGCCGCTGGCGCCGATCTGGGGGCGCACCACCCAGAAGCGCGAATCCTTCGCCGTGAAGCGGTCGGCCTCCTTGACCATCTCGATCTTGGCGACCACCCGGTTGCCGTCCTCGGCCAGCGTCACCGACACCACGCGGCCGATGTCGACGTCCTTGTACTTGACCCGGGTGGTGTTCGCCTCCAGGCCTTCGCCGGTGGCGAAATAGACGTACACCGTGGGGCCCTTGTTGGTCATCCACTGCACCACCTGCCAGGCGCCGATGATGGCCGCCAGCAAAGGGATCAGCCAGATCAGCGACGGCAGCCAGCGGCTCGGGCGGTCGACGTCGGGCGAAGTGGGCCCCGGGGCCGCCGGCCCCTGCGGCGGTCGTGCGCCGTCCTGTTCAGACATGTCGTTCTCCATTCGATTCAATAGGGTCCCAGATCAGGCGCGGGTCGAACTGGTGCGAAGCGACCATGGTCACGATCACGACGCAGCCGAAGGCGATCGCGCCCGGCCCCGCGGTGATCGTGGCCAGCGCGTCGAAGCGCACCAGCGCCACGGTCAGCGTGACCACGAAGACGTCGAGCATCGACCAGCGGCCGACGAATTCGACCACGCGATAGGCGCGCGTGCGCGCCAGCGGCGCGGCGCGCGAACGCAGCTGGGCGGTGGCGTTGAGCCAGGCCAGCGCCACCAGCTTCGAGACCGGCACCACCACGCTGGCGATGAAGATGATGATGGCAAGGCCAGGCGAGCCGGTGTTCCAGAACAGCACCACCCCGCTCATGATGGTGTCGCCCTCGGCGCCGCCGCCGATCGTGCGGGTGTACATGACGGGGAGGACCATGGCCGGCACGTAGAGCAAGGTGGCCGCGGCCAGCATCACCCAGGTCCAGCCGATGCTGTTCGGGATCCGGCGGTGCAGCGCGGCGCCGCAGCGGCGGCAGTGCGCCGCGCCATTCTTCGCGCGCTGCCAGGGCTGGCCGTTGACCAGGCCGCAGGCGCCGCAGGAGACCAGCGTGCCGGGAGCGTGGGCGACGGCATCGGCGGCCGCATCCCGGTTCGGACGCGGCGCCAGGCGGTCCGCCAGTTCCCACAGCGCCTTGGGTTCGTAGCGCATCACGAGCGCGCACAGGATGGTGAGCACGCCGAAGGCGAACAAGCCGGGATGGGGCACCACCCGCGCCATGCTGGTCATCTTGATCACCGTGATCAGGATGCCGATCATCAGCACTTCGGTCATGGCCCAGTGGCGCGCGCCCTGCACCACGCGCAGCACCATGTTGAAGCCCGGGACGCGGCGGCCGCGGCGCAGGCCGACGGCGACGTACAGGAGCGACGCCAGTTCCAGGCCGGGGAAGACGATCGCGCACGACAGCACCATCGCCGCGATCACCTGCATCCCTTCGTTCCACAGCACGCCCACGGCCTGCAGCAGGGTCGCGCCGGAGGTCATGCCGCCCATCTCGAGCGTGACGATCGGGAAGCTCTGGGCCAGCAGGTAGACCAGCAGCGCGCCGAGGCTCAGCGCCACCAGCGAATCGGCGCGCCGCAGCGGCCCGCCGGCATGCCAGCGGTACAGCTCGTGACGGCAGCGCGCGCAGCGCGCGCGCTCGCACGAGTTCAGCGGCTCCCGGTGATACAGGCAACCGCAATCATGACAACCGATCAGATGCTCCGCGCTCAATCGCTCTCCTCGCTCTGCTACATTAGTGCTTTCGCACTATGTATTATGACCGGAAGCAATTGAGCGTGCAGTCGGCGCGGAATCGCGTGCGCTTCGCCGCTCAGAAGCGGACCTTGACGAAGGCCGACGGTCCCTTCAGTTTCAGGTCGAGATCGGCGGTGCGGTCGCCATTGCGGTGCAGGTCGATCTTCTGGACGTTGTAGTCGAGCACCAGGCCGACGTTCTTGTGCGGGAACCACTCGACGCCGACGGAACCGTTCCAGACATGCCCCTCGACCGTGCCGCCATTCTTCTTGATGCCCGAAGCTTCGGCGTAGAAACGCCATTGCTCGTTCAGCGTATGCCGCCATGCCAGCTCGACGGTCGGCGCCCAGACGCTGTCGCTGCCCTCGGCCGAGCCGCTCCAGGAGTAATTCTCGACCGGATTCGACGCGCTCAGGTTGGCCTCGCCCGAACCCGAGATCTTGGCGCGCAGGTAGGCCGCGCCCAGGCCGACGCCGAAGGCGTTCTTTTCCTTGCCCATCCACCATTTGTAGGCGAAGCGGGCCATTTCGAGGCGCAGGTCGGCGTTGGCGCTGATGGTGCCGCTGACCGGGCGGCCTTCGTAGACGGTGTCGCCGCTGGCGCTGCCGGCCCAGTCCTCGTCGAAGCGGAAGTAGTCGAACGACAGGCCATGGCTATCGCCGATCAGCATCTCGGCTTTCACGCGCGGCAGGGTGACGTCGTCGATTTCCTCGTCGGGCGTGTCGACCCGGCCATAACGGGTATCGCCGCCCACGTGGATCTTCGGTTCGGCATAGAAGGCGCCGGCCGAGATGCTCATGCGGTCGAGGGCCGGCGACTGCTGGGCCTGGGCCATGCCGGCGCTTGCCGCGCCCAGCAGGATGGCGCCCTTCAGGGCCGAGACGAGTGTGGTGTGAACGGTGGACACGGTGGTGCGCGGCGCGGTGCGGGACATGGGGGGACTCTCCGATAAAAAATGTTATTCAATTGCCCGCCAGACTATGTCTTGACGCGGCGACATTTATTATCGCAAGATGTCATTTAAACAATGCGCACGATTGAACTGACTTTGTGGTCAACAAGCGACAATCGACCAAAACTCGAAACATGTGTTAGCTGGCGTACCGCGGCACGCAAATCGCGGCCGTAGCCGCGATGGCATGGTTTATCATCAGGAAACATCAACTATTTCCACCCCGCCGATGAAGCAATACACGCTGCCTCAGAACTCCTTCCTTCTGTTACTGGCGATCGTGACGATCGCTTTCTTCTGGGTGCTGCTGCCCTATTCCGGGGCCGTGTTCTGGGGCGTGGTGTTCGCCATCCTGTTCGCGCCGCTACAATCGCGCCTGCTGCGCGCGACCAAGGGGCGCCCGACGCTCGCCGCCCTGCTCTCGCTGCTGGTGATCATCCTGATGGTGCTGTTGCCGCTGGCCCTGATCACCTCGTCGCTGATCAATGAAGTCACCGCCATCTACGCCCGGGTCAGCGCCGGCCAGGTCAATTTCGCCTCTTATTTCAATCTGGTGATCCGCGCGCTGCCCGACTGGGCGATTTCGCTGCTCGAGCGTTTCGAACTGACGAACCTGGCTTCGCTGCAGGAAAAGATCACCGAAGGCGCGGCCCAGATCAGCCAGGCGACGGCGCACTACGCCCTCAATATCGGCCGCAACACGCTGGACTTCGTGGTCAGCATGACCATCATGCTGTACCTGCTGTTCTTCCTGCTGCGCGACGGCCGCATCCTGGCCGCGCGCATCCAGCGCGCGGTGCCCTTGTCAAGCGAATACAAGGGCCGCCTGTTCCAGAACTTCACGACGGTGATCCGGGCCACGGTCAAGGGCAATGTGCTGGTGGCGATGGCCCAAGGTGCGCTGGGCGGCCTGATCTTCTGGGCGCTGGACGTCAGCGGCGCGCTGCTGTGGGGCGTGGTGATGGCCTTCCTGTCGCTACTGCCGGCGGTCGGCGCCGCCCTGGTGTGGGCGCCGGTGGCGGTCTACTTCCTGGCCACCGGCGACATCTGGCAGGGCGTCGTGCTGGCCGCCTATGGCGTGCTGGTGATCGGCCTGGTCGACAACATCCTGCGCCCGATCCTGGTCGGCAAGGACACCAAGCTGCCCGATTATGTGATCCTGCTGTCGACGCTGGGCGGGATGGCCTTGTTCGGGCTGAACGGTTTCGTGATCGGGCCGGTGATTGCGGCGCTGTTCATCGCGGCGTGGGATCTGTTCTCGCGGGCCGATGAATTTCACGAGCCCGGGCAGGGCTAGCGGGGCTCGCCGTCCTCTTCTTCGGCGCTGCTTCCTGCTACCCCGGCAACTAGTCGGAATCGCTTTCGCTGTCCGTGCTGGACAGCTCGCTGCCGGAGAAGCTGGCCCGCCGGGGACGTATGCCGAAGCAGTACTGGACGAACTGTCCGGCTGATATTTCGGCCGATCGCCTCATCGTGTCCGAGCCTCCAGTCGAGGGAGCATCGATATTTTTCAAGCCATCGGGCAGCGGATCGTCCGGCTTCCAGTCCGCATCGTGAATGGCCTGGAAGTCGGTGTATGCATTCGTTCTGCGCTCACCCTTGCCCTTGATCTCATCTGCGGTATAACTGCCGGTATGCAAGTTGTATGTGGCATTGGGACTGAGCTCACGCGCCGCCGCGGCGTACGCGAGATTGAACGGGTCGCCTTCGGCCGTGCGATAGGCATCGGTGTAGCTGTGGATGTGCTGGTGACGTTGCTTGCGGTAGGCGCTCGCCATTGTCGGATCGCTTGGCGCCTGTGACTTCAACAACGAGTTGGCCTGCTTCGGCGTCGGAATGACATGCGTGCCGAACAAGGGCTGGTACCCTCGGCCACTCGGCTCGATCGCGCCGAACCCGACGTCGGTGGCGACATGACTGAGAATGTGCGGCCCCGCCAGTTTCTTCTTCAGCTTGCCATCCCTGTCCTTGATATTGCTGAACGTGGCGAAAGCGGTTGCCGTCCTGCGGTGGAACTTCTTCTTGCTGTCGCGTGAGCGCCGCATGAACTCGCCATAGTCCACCGACGATGCCGAGTCGCTATCATTATCCTCGACGTCGGCATCCTCGTCGCTGCTATCGTCGGACGCAATCTTGACGCGCTTGAGTCCAGGGTCGGGTTCATGGTCTTCATCGTCTTCGTCCGCCATGCCATTACCCTGGTGCGAGGCCAGGTAGTCGGTCAACGACCGCTTGCCTGTCTTGACCAACTGCACTTCCGCGCCGAACGAGGCCGCCGCGCGCAGGTACGGCAACCCAACCGGCCACCGTGTGGGAGAAGAACTGATCTGCAGAGCTTTATCCCCCATGACATCGGCCTCACGCTCCAGCCCGACATCGTCATTGAGGTTCACACCTGCTTTCATTTGCATCGTCGGCAGAACCCGGCCTTGGGCCTGCTGGACGACATGCCAGGCTTCGTGCGGCAGGTGCCGCTCCTGTCCCGGCGCCACGTGGATCTCGCTGCCTTGTGCGTAAGCATGCGCCTGCAACCGTGCCGGCTCGGGCGAATTGTAGTGGACCTTCACATGATCCATGCTCATCCCGGACAGCGACTCGATTCCGGACTTCAGCCGATCAGGCAGGCCGGTATCGTTGGGCTTTCCCTCTGCCAGCGATCTGGTTCGACGACCGCTCCCCACCATCCTCGGACTGTCGTGTATCGCGTCGCTCAGCGCCGGTTGCCGCGATAGGCGCGGGCTGCCGTTCATCATGTCGACCAGTTTGCCCTGCACCACCGCCGATGCGCGCTTGTCCACGAAAGCCGGGGCGTGCGCCACGGCGCCGGTATGTGGTTGCTGGACGCCCCCGGTCTCGACTTCCGTTCGCTGCGGTGATTGCTGACGGTCTCGCATGGCATTGCCCCTGTCGATAAAGATCATTCCCGCGTCGTGCCCGCCTTACGGCAGCTTGCGGCGCGACTTCTTGAAGTAATGACGCGCCACCAGCACGGCGGCCACGATGCCGCCGGTGCCGTACAGCGCCAAGGTGAATTCCGAATACGCCGTCAGCAGCGGATCGCTCACCACCAGCACCGACAGGATCAGCAGCGGCAGGACCAGCACGGCCACCATGCCGGCGAAGTACAGGCCGCTGTTGTCGACCCGCTCGTTGCAACCGCGACAATTGAAGTAAACCGCCCCCACGCCCACCGCCAGCGCCAGCGATCCCCAGAACAGCCAGCGCAGCCGCAGGCGGTGCGGGCAAAGGTAGCTGGCCCGATAGCTGATCCTCGACGTTGGGTCGCCGAACGGCTGCAGGTAGTTGGCAAGCAGCAGGTTGGCGTCCCTGGGCGTCTTCAACCGTGAACCCGCGTCCGGATCGGCGAAGGCCAGCGGCCAGAAGCCGATGCCATGGTAGTTGGCCGCCGCGAACACGATGTCGTCGGCCAGCTGGGCCGAGCCCACGCGGTCATACTGGACCACCGGCACGACCGCCCACTGCAGGCGCGCGGCCTGGATGCCGTGCAGCGCATTCTGGATCGCGGTACGCAGCGACTTCTTGCTGTACTGGGTCGGCTCGGGGATGAAGGTGAGAATCGGCATGTCGCCCAGCATCTGCCTGCCGCTCGACGCGAACGCCTCGTCCTTTTCCAGGGGATTGATGTGTTCGATCATCTCGATCAGGTAGCGGAAGCCTTCCGGACCGGCCTCGACAAGATCGTCGTAGTCGACCGCGAGACTGAGCCTGCGCCGTGGCCCCTCCATCCGGCCCAGATCTTCGGACAGATCCTTCAGGAATTTCTTGAACAGCTCCCTGTCGATGTCACGAAAACCGCGCAAGTGCAGCACGACGCCGTCGCCACCGGTCGGACCAGGATCGCGGCCGAGCGAAGCCAGCCATGTCATCGTCTGGCCGTTACCGGGATGCGCCTGCGTCAGCAGGGTCCTGATTTCGACGCGCAAGGCATCCAGGAGCCTGCTCTTGCGGTCGGGCGCCTGCGTGCGCCACCCGGTCCAGTCGCGCGTCAGCACCCAGTCCACCTTCACGTCATGGCGGTGCGCCTCGCTGAGCATCTGCGCCAGGTGGTCCGGCAGATCGAGCGCCTCCATGCCCCTGGGGCCGCGCAGCCGACCGTCGTCGTCGACCGTCACGCCGTACAGGCCAATGCGCGTCAGCGCGCCGAAATCGATCTGCCGCTCGCCGGCATCGAGCCACAAGGGGAAGAATCCATAGCTCATGCCATCCCGCTCCGGGCGCGCGCAACGGCACCCGTTCGGCGCCCATCCGCTGGTGCGCTGCGCCGGGGTAGGCATGCGGTTCAGGACCTCGAGATCCATCCTGCTGTGCAGGAGCTGCTCCACGAACCGGGTCACACGGTAGACCTGCGCGTCGGCCTCGAGCAGGTCCTCGTCCGCGCATTCGCCCTGCTTGGCGCGCAGTCTCTTGATTGTGCTGATATCGATACTGAGCTCCGGATCGTTCTCCATCAATTTGCCCAGCGCGGCGATATCGTCGGGATCGGGGTCGGGACCGGCGCGCAGTGCGCCCTGCAGCACCCAGTCCTCCACCACCTCGCCCTGCTTGTTGCGCGGCGGCGCCGCGCACATGCCGAGCGCGCGCCGCACTTGCCAGCCGAGGGCGGCATCGAACAGCCCACGGGTCGGATACGCAATCTTCTCGAATCCGCCGAGTATCTTCGACACCACCTCCGGTGGCGCGTCCGCGGCCAGGCTGTCCGCCAGGGTGGCAGGCACCCGATAGCGGTCCACGCGCGCGCCGCGCACGATCGCAAGCCGATGGCGCTCGAGCGCGTCGCGCTGGCCGCTTGCCACGGAGATCTCGCGCAGCCTGTCCATGAAGTCCTGCTGGCTGGGGAACTCCTCGCCTTCCAGCGCGTCCCTCAGCTCGATCATCGCCTCCCCGGGAAGTCCTTCGCGACGCAACTGCAGCAGCAGCTCATCCTGCACCAGGTAGGCGTCCATCCGCGAGTAGCGCTTGACCACCGCCATCATCTCGTCGGGCACCTCGCTTCCGTCCAATGCGCCGCGCACGTCTTCCTCGAACGGCCGGGCTTGCTCGGGCGGACGGCCCGACAGTTTCTCGACAAGTTGCGCGATCTGGACCGGGTCGGCGCTGCGCTTGCGCCGTTCAGAATCGTAGCCGAAGGTCTGCGTCACCGCGGTGAAGCGGCGCGCCGCCGGCGCCTGCGCGCGCTCGCGCTGGAACTGTTCGATCAGGGCGATCACCTGCGAGGCGTCGCCCGAACGCCGCAGCTGCAGGCTGCGTATCCGGTCCGGGCTTTGCCCGCCGTCGATCCACGCCTGGAACGCGGCGCTGGACAGGACCTGGTCCCATTCCGGAAGGGCCTCGACGATGCGCGCCACCTGCTCCAGCGAGGCCACCACGGTGCGCTCGAAGTGGGGGGCGCTCGCGACGATGCCGTAGTCCAGGCAGAACCGGGCGAGCCACTTGAGCGTGACCGGGCCGACGATGCTGTCGCGCAGCGGAAGACCAGGGCCGCCGGCGTCGCGCCTGTAGTGAGGATTCTTGCCATAGACAACTGCCAGGTGATCCTGGATCCGCCGGCTGTTGGCGGCATTGTACTGGCGGAAGGCGTGCGCCGCTTCCGGCCTTGCGAGACGCTCCAGCAGGGTCCTTCCGGCGGCGTCGGCGTAGGCCGGACCCGGAGCGCGCTCGGCGGCCGGGCCCGGCTTCACCGCGCTACCCTGGGCGCCGGCGCCGCCCGCGCCCAGCAGGGCGGCGGCCAGCACGATGTGGATGACGATGGCGATCGGCTTCATCAGAATGTCTTTCCTTCCTTGATCATTTCCTTGCGCACGCCCAGGAGCAGCTCGGCCTGGGTCACGTGGTCGCGCCCCTGGCGCGTGGCGCTGATGGCGGCATGGCGCGCCACGTTGGTCATGGCGCCGCCAGCCAGCTCGTAGCCCTCGGCCAGCGCGCGCAGATCGACGTCCGGTCCCAGCCGGCGCGGATCCCGGAACATCCCCTGCCACAGGCGCAGGCGCTGGGCCGCGTCCGGCATGCCGAAGTACACGGCGCTCTGGAAGCGGCGCGCGAAGGCCTGGTCGATATTCGCCTTCAGGTTGCTTGCCAGGATCACCACGCCCGGAAAATCCTCGACCCGCTGCAGCAGGTAGGCGATTTCCTGGTTGGCGTGGCGGTCGTTCGAAGTATTGCCTTCGGTGCGGGTGCCGAACAGCGCGTCGGCCTCGTCGAAGAACAGGATCCAGCGCCGGTCCTGGGCCTGGTCGAACACGTTCGCCAGGTTCTTCTCGGTTTCGCCGATGTACTTCGAGACCATCATCGACAGGTCGATGCGGTAGACGTCGACCCCGGCGCTGGCGCCGATCAGCGTCGCCGTCAGCGTCTTGCCGGTGCCGGGCGGCCCGTAGAACAGGCAGCGGTAGCCCGGCTTGACGGCGCGCTCCAGGCCCCACTCCTCCAGCAGCTTGCCGGACTCGCGGATCCACAGGCCGATGCTCTCGACGTCGTGGCGCGCCTCGGGCGCCAGCACCAGGTCGTCCCAGCCGAGCCGGGTCGTGATCAGCTTGGCCGGGAACTGGCGGTCGTAGTCTGGCTTGTGGCGCGCGCCGGTGGTGAAGCGCTGCAGGTATTCCGGGGCCAGGCTGAGCATCGCGCCAAGCCGCGGCTCGCCGGCGGCGGGATGCTCGAGGCGCACGATGCGGCCCCGCACCAGCGGATGGTCGTCGTCGAACAGGGCCAGCACCCGGAAGCGCTGCGCCAGGTCGTCGCCCGCCAGCAGGAAGGCGGCGGTCTCGCAAGTCGGCAGGAAGCCCTCGTGGGTCTTGCCGCGCCAGCCGCCGAACTCGGTGAACCGCTGGCCCTGCAGCTTGTTCTGGGTGAAGAACAGGTCGAGCGCCTGCGGCCGGATATGCGGCAGCAGCGCCAGCAGCAGCACCAGGCGCTCCTCCATGCCGAACCCCAGCTCCCTTACCAGCGCCGCATACTCGGAGCCGTCGCCGTCCAGCCCGGGCGGCGCCTCGAGCACGCACGGCGCGCCGCCGTCGCCGAAATAATGGGTGAAGCGCGCGTGCAGCACCCTGCCGAACCAGTCGGCCTCGCGCGCCAGCGCGGCCGCATTGGCCTGCAACATCGGCTGCGCCATCTTTGGCGGGTTCACCGGTTTCCCCTCAGCGCCAGTGCACGCGCACCGGCGCCGCCATCCACGGCAGATGCGTGTTCGAGAAACCCCAGGGCAGGCGGTCCAGCAGCATGTCCATCTGCGCGGGACTCACCCGCAATTGCCAGCCCTGGGCGTCCGGCTCCAGCCGGCCTTCGCGCATCAGGAACCCCCTGCGCAGCCCGTCCGCCGAGGTGTTCCCCAAGCCGCGCCATTGGGCGATGAAGACCTTCAGCATCTCCTCCGTCGCCTGGCGCTCGGCCGGCGTGAGCACGATGTCGGCCGCGACAGGCGCCTCCGGCGCCAGCCCGCACAGCACCTTGTTGAGCGGCAGCGCGCGCGCCGGCGCGTCGCTCGCTCCCGTCGCCACGTGCTGCAGCAGGTGCACTGCGCGCCCGGCGGCGGCCGCGCTCACGAATGTCGGGCCTGCGGTCAACCCCAGCATGGCGAACAGGCGCTGCAGGAAGGGCCCGAGCAGGACCAGGCCGGCATTGCCCAGGTAAATGAATTCACCTTCTTGCGCGAGCCGCCCGTCGTCCCCGGCGGGCGCACCGGCCACCGGCGCCGGCGTGGGAGGCGCGTCGGCTTGCGCGGGGGGCGGTTCGGCCGGCGCAGCCAGCGGCGCGGCGCCGCGCCACGCCGCCAGCAGCGCTTCCTGGGCCTGCGCATGCGGGCCGGTTGCCGCACGCAGCACCTCGATGCACGCGCTTTCGAGGTCGGAAGCGGCGCGCAGCGTCCGCTGCGCCGCCAGCTCGAAAGCGCCGCCCCACAGCGCGCGTTGCCATCCGCTTCCCAGCAGATGGGCGATGGCCTCGCGCCGTTCCACGATGCGGCGCACCGCGGCGCCGAGCTCGGGACGGGACAGGTTGACCAGGTCGGCCAGCATCCACTGCGGCAAGCCGGCGCGCAGCGCCGCCCGCCACAGGGGACGGCGGTGCGCCGCGCGCAGGACGCGCAGCACCTCCTCCGGCCGTGTTTCCAGCAACGCGCTCCATGCGGGCGCGGGCGGCCCGTCCTCGGCGGCCAGCAGCGCGGCGAGCATTGCGCTACCAGGCGCGCCACGCATATCGGCGTGATCTGTTGTCTTTTCCATATCCGTCATCCTTTTCATTTCTACTGTTCAACCACATCAATGCCAGGTCACGTGCACCGGCGCCGGCATCCAGGCAAAGCGCACAATCGAAAAACTCCACGGCAGGCGGTCCATCAGCACGTCGAAGGGGCCGCGCACGACCGACAGTTCCCAACCCTGGGGGCCAAGCGCCAGCTCGCCGTCGCGCATCAGGAAGGACTGGCGCAGCCCCTCCACCGAGGTGCGTCCCAGCGCGCTCCAGCTGGCGATCATCGCCTCGAGCAGGCCCTCGATCGTCTCGCGCTCGGCCGGCGTCGGCGCGATGCCGGCGACGACCGGGGTCGCCAAAGGCAGGCCGCACAGCAGCTTGTTCAGGGGCAGCGCATACTCCGGGGTGCTGCTGGCGCCCGACACCGCGAATTGCAGCAGGTGCGCGGCGCGCCCGGCGGCATCGAGGTCGACGAAGGCGCCGTCTGCCACCAGGCCCAGCATGCCGAACAGGCGCGGCAGGTAGGGCGCCATCAGCACCATGCCGGCATTCCCGAGGGCGATGCGCTCGCCGGCCGGCAGGCCAGGCGTGTCGTCGCCAGCGCCCGCCGTTGGCGCCGGAACGACCGCGGGCCTCCTTGCGGCGGGCGGTGGCGGACCGCCGCCGGCAGCCGGCAGCGCCGCGACCATGGCGCTGCGCGGCTCGCTTGCCGTGCGCGCCGCCACCGAGGCTTCCGGAGCCGCCGCGCCTCGTTGCCGGACGATCGCTTCGAGGTCGAGCGGCGCGCCTCGCTCCAGGACTTCCATCACCGCGCGCAGGCAGGCCTGCGCGCCGCCGCTGGCCCGGGCCGCCGCCGCGATCGCTTCCATCATGTCGGCGCGGCGCGCGGGTGCGATGCGCCCATCCCGCTCGAGATGGCCGGCGATGCGCGCCAGCCACTGCGCGCCATCCTGCTCAGCGCCCGTCTGGTCCGGCGGCACGGCAAGGCGGTCGAGCGCTTGCGCGCGCAGCGCCTTCAGCGGCGGCAGCGGCGCGAGCCCGGCGGCGGCGCGCACGGCGGCGCCGAGCAGCGCGGGCCAGAGCAGCAGGCGCAACCGGCGCGGCGCGACGCCGGCCTCGAGACCCGAACGCTGCAGCTCGTCCGCCAGCGCACACAGCGCCACGGCGAGGACCGGCGTCGCCCGCGCCAGCACGTCGCGCAACTGCCGCTCGGGGAACTGTTCCACCATGCGCCGCGCCGCCGCCGGACGCGCGAGCGCGTCGGCCAGCATGCGCCACAGCGGCTGCAGCGATGGCGACGCCAGCAAACCGTCGAGCAGCGCCACATGGACCTCTGCGTCCGGCCCATGCTGCTGGCCGGCCGGTCTGGCCGCCGCATGCGCTCCCAGCAGGCGCCCCTTGCGCAGGAAGGCCGTAAGGCGCTCGAGGGCGCTAGCGCCATGCCGCGCCGCCGTTCCGCCTGGCGCCCGCTCCCGCCTACCCTCCCGCGCCCTATCCTGGTCGTGGCGCGCAACCCGGCCGACGACCTCGTCCAGCCGCGCGCACAAGGCCTGCACCGAGGCCGCCGTCGCCGTCGGCGACAGGCAGGCCTCGAACACTTGTGCCCACGACAGCGTATGCAGGCCCGGCGCCGGGCCGGCGGCGCCCGGCGCCAAGGCCAACTGCCGGGCGAGCGCATGCAGGCGCACGATCACGGCGGACGCGAAAGCGGGGGCAAGGCGCGCCAGCAAGGCTTCGCGCAGGTGCACCGGCATCGCGGACACGAGCCGGCGCGCGCCGCCCGGCGAGGCGAGCGTGCGCTGCAGCGCCGCGGCCAGCGCGCCCTCCAGTTCCCCCGCCTGCGCCGCATCCGGCGAACCCGCCATACCGGCCGCCCCGACCGCCAGCAGGCGTTCCAGCTGGGCGGCGCGGCCGTGATCGGCGTGCCCCGAACGCCACCAGGCTGCGAATCCGTCCAGCGCGCCCTTCGTGCGCCGGCGCCCGGGGTTCGCGTCGCGCGCGCGCGGCGCCGCGTCCGGCGGGGTTGCGGCATCCTCCAGGCGCCGGCACAAGGCATCCACCGCTGCCGAGGAAGGCGCCGGCCCCAGGCACAGCGCGTACACCTGAGACCAGCAATCCCGCCATGCGTCCGGCGTGGAGGCGCGACGCCGGCCCAGGCGCCGCAACAAGGCCACAAGGCGCGGCGCCAGCGCCGGCACGGCGAACCACAGCAAGGCGATGCCCAGCTCCTCGGGCAGGGCCGCCGCCAGACGCCGTGGCCCCTCGGGCAAGGCCACCGTGCGCGCCAGCGCGGCGACGAGCGCCTTTGCCAGCGGCCTCCCGGCGCCTGGGCCGCCGTCGCCACCGACCGCCGTGGCCAGCGCCAGCATCCGCTCCATCCGCGCGGCCCGCGCGGGGTCGGCCTGGCCGGCACGCCACCACGCCTCCAGCTCGTCTAGCGGCAATTGCTCCAGGGGCGCGCCCGGCGCTTCCAGCCGCGCCGGCGCCGGCATGAGCGTGGTATCCAGCCGTTCGCACAGGGCCTGCACGGCGGCCGCCGACACCGGCGGCGCCAGGCACGCCGTCAACAGCCGCGCCCAGGCCTCGATACAGCTCTCCGGCGCCTGGACATGATGCGCGCGCAGCCGCTGCATCAGCGCGATCGCGCGTGGCGCCAGGCCGGGCAGTGCGAAGCGGATCAGCGATTCGCGCAGGCGTTCCGGCAGCGCGCGCGCCAGCCGCAGCGCGCCGTCGGGAGCGGACAGCACGCGCGCCACGGCCGCCGCGAGCGCCGCCCGCGCGCGCCCTTCCACGCCTTCCGTTTCCACCGTGGCCAGCAACGCGTCGAGCCGTGCGGCGCCGGCCGGATCGAAGCGGCCGCTGCGCCACCAGGCTTCCAGCCCGGCCGGCTGCGCACGATTCGGCGCGTCCTCCTGCCCGGCGTCATGCGCCGCCCCGAACGCCGCCGGCCAGCCTTCGCGCAGCGCGCGCAGCACGAGGCCGCCCCAGGCGTCGCGCACGTCGTCCTCCAGCGCCGGCTGGTCCAGGCGCGCGCCGTCCTGCGCTTCCAGCAATAACGCCAACAGCGCAGCCGCCTGTCCGGGCATGGCCACATGCACGATGCCGGCCAATTGGCGCTGCGGGAACTGTCCGAGCAGCCGGCGCAACGCCCGTGGGCTGGCCAGCGTCGCGGCCAGCATCCGCAGCAGCGCCTCGCGCGGCGCGCGGCCGCGGCGTGCGCGTTCCAGCAGGCGTTCCAGCAAGGTGACGTGCAGCGCGCCCTGCAGAGAGACTTCCAGCGCCGGCGCGTCCTCGAAGCGGCCCCGCTCGAGGAAGGCCGCCAGTTGCGCCAGCTCGTCCGGCGCGGCGCCCTCGGGGGCGGCGAACTGGCCGCGCTCCGGCGCCGCCGCTTCCAGCTCCGCCGCATCCAGCACCGCCGCATCCAGCACCGCAAGCAGCCGCGCGCGCACCACATCGTTTCGCATCACGACGCCCGCGCCGTCCAAGGCGGCCGCGAGCAGCTCCAGCCAGCAGCGCGCATGCGCCTCGGCGGCGCGGCGGCGGTCGCCCACCCGCGACACCAGTTGCCGCTCGACGTCGGTCATCAGCGCGAGCAGGCCCGCGGCGCCGGATGGCAGCAGAAAGCGCAGCAGGCGCTCGCGCAGGCGCGACGACATGGCGCCCGCCAGCCGGCGCGCGGCGTCCGGCTCCAGCAGCGCCGCCCCAACGCGCGCGCCAGGCCGTCGCGTCCGGCCGCCGCGGCCACGCCGCCGCCCGCCAGCAAGCGCTCCAGCACCGCCTCGGCCCCGGCATCGCGTTCGCCGCGCCGCCACCACACCGCCAGCCGTTCGCCGTCCAGCGGCGCCAGCGCCGCGCGCGGATCCCCGAGCGCTGCGCAAACCATGGCCAGCGCGGCGGCCGGCGCCGCCGCCCCCAGCGCTACCCCCAGCACCCGGGTCCACGCCACATCCGGCGCTGCGGCCGCCGCGCGCCAGGCCAGCAGCGCGCGCGCCTGGCCGGGCGCCGCCAGCTCCAGGATCGCCTCGAGCTGGCGTGGCGGGAATTGCCGCGCCAGCCGCAGCAGGGCATCCGGCTGGCGGACGGCGCCGGCCAGCATCCGCACCAGCTCCCCGGGCGTCGCGTCCAGCAGGCGGTCCAGCCATTCCACGTGCAGGTCGCCGCGCCCCAGCGGCGCATCCCAGCCCAGGCGCCCGCTGCGTAGGAAGGCCGCCAGCCGCGCCAGCGCGTGGTCGTTCGCGCTCCCGAGGCGCGGGGTGTCGCCCCCGGCCACATCCATGTCCATGGCGCGCGCCGGCGGCACGGCGGCAGCCAGCCGCGCCTGCTGGCGCGCCGCGGCCAGCGCATCCTCCAGCAGCGCGCGCAGGCGCGCGGGCGCCTGTTCGCGCAGCGCATGGCGCTCGATCATGCCCAGGTCCAGCGCGAGCGACGGCAGCACCAGGACGGCGCCGGGTTCGTCGCAGGCGTCCATCACCTCGTCGAGCACCGACAGCAGCGACTCCCTGACCAGCCGCAGCAACTGCTGTTCGTCCTGCAGCGCAGGATCCGGCGCGTCGAACTCGAACGCGACGTCGAGCCGTTCGATCAGGTGCGGGGCGCTCATCGGGCCTGCCTCATGCCGGCTCCGTGCGGTGCGCGCTCAGGAAGTGCACCAGCGCGCCGGCCGCGTCGTGCAGGGACCGGGCGTGGCGCGCGCGCGCATCCTCGTCGGCGGCGTGCCAGTCGCGCAGCGCGCCGCGCCAGGCGTCCTGTAATTGCTCGAACTCGGCCATGTGGGACGGGCCGAGCCACAGGAAGCCGGGCTGGATGTGGGCCGGGCAATGCTCGCGCACGGTCTCCTCGACGAAATTGCGAAAAGCCGGGTCGGCGCAGCGCAAGGTCCAGCGCGGCAGGACCACGCTGACGTGGGCCGCGTAGAAGGCCGGATTGCCGAGGCCATCGTCGTCCCGCAGTTCCTCGACCTCGCGCCCCAGGCCAGGCCGCAGCAGCACGTGCTCGACGACGTGCATGCCCTCGCAGCGCCGGTTCCGGGCCGCCAGTTCCGCCACCGCCGCATGGGCCGCCGCCACCGCTTCGGCGCGCCGGCCATAGCTGGCCAGCAGGCGCCAGCGCGGCCCGGCCCGCACATGCACCTGATAGGCGCCGCCGCTGCGCGCCAGCCGGTAGTTGGACAGCAGCGCGCCGTCGCGGAACCAGCCTTCGTCGATCTCGCCACGGCGCGCCGGGAGCCGCGCCGGCGGCGCTTCGGTCCTGCCGGCCGCGGGCGGCAGCGGCAGCCAGTCGTCCGGGGCCTCCGGCGCCACGGCGCCCTGCTCCGCCGCGTCCTGTTCGACCAGGCGCTGCTCCGGGCACAGGCTGCGCAGGCGCTCGCCGCCGTCGAAGCCGAGCAGGATGGCGGCGCGCCGGGCCAGCGGCGCCACTGCGGCGGGCGCGTCCGGCGCCAGGGTGTAGTCGGCGCCGCTGCCGCGGCCCGCGCTCAGGTCGACCAGCTGGGCCAGCAGGCGCCGCTTGGCATCCAGCAGCCAGGCGTCGGTGTCGTGCGGGTGGTAGTGGTTGAAGCGCCGCAGCGCGGTCTGCGGGAAGGCCTGGCCATAGATCGCCAGCAGGTAGTCGTAGACCCGCCCCTTGCGCTCCAGGTGCTCGTCCTGGCGCCCCAGCACGCGCGCCAGGCGGGCGCGCGTGGCGTCCGGCGACGCGCGGTACAGCGCGTCCAGGCCCGGCGCCGCCGGGCCGTCCAGGTACTGCGAGCCATAGCTGCGCGCGTCCTCGTTCCCCAGCCCGAACAGCCGCGGGAAGTCCTGCAGGTTCTGCAGGTAGTTCGCCATCAGCTGCTCCATCGGATACAGGTAGCCCTGCAGCTGGCGCGCCTGGGCCTTGCGCGCGGGGCTGGCGCTGTCGGGCAGGCCGTATTTGCCGATCCCGTACACGGCGGGGAACTCGTGCTGGACCGAATAATATGCGTGCAGCTCGCGGCGGGTCCCGGACGGCAGCGCATACCGCGTGCGTGCGCCGCCGTCGTCAGCGCGGAAGGCCTGCTGCTCGAAGCGCAGCTTGGCCAGCTCCAGCCTGGCCTCCTCGTACAGGAGGCGGTTGGCGCTGCGCCACGCCGGCGCCGGCGGGATGGTCTGTTCGCTCACGCCATACTCGATGCCCTGCTCCGGCTGCACCCGCAGCAGCTCGGCCAGGTCCTCGCCGGCGGGAAAGGCCAGCACCCCGCAGGCGCCGTCGGCGCGGTCGCGCGGGATCGCCGCCACCGGGCGCAGGTGGGCGTCCACGATCGACAGCGCGCGGATGCGGCGCACGCCGTCGATCTTCTGGATCACGCCGATCAGTTCGCTCACGGTGACGGGCGCATCGCCCTCGGCCACGGGGAGCGCCTCGACGTGGCCGTGGCGGGTGGCCGGGCCGTCGTAGACGCGCTCCGGGCTCCAGTCGAGGACGATCACGTCGCGCAGGCGCCGCGCCGACAGGCCCGAGGACAGGTAGCGGCCGCAGTCGAACAGGATCTGGGCCAGCACCTCGGCCTGGGAGCGCTCGCCCCAGGTGTCGATCTCGCCGCGCAGGTAATAGGCGCGCGGGCGCAGCACGCGCACCCGGGCCAGGTCGGCGCCCAACGCGCGGTGGGCCGCATAGACCTGGCGCACCCGGCGCCTCAGCGCGGCCCCGTCCACCGCGTCCCGCGCGGCGCCGGACTCCAGCGCCGGACCGTCGTGCTCCGGCAGCACGTCGATCGCCAGCAAGCCGCCGCCCTCGGCGCGGATCCAGACGTCGGCCAGCTCCGGGATCTCGCCGTACAGCAGGCGCCGATAGTCCTCGATCGTGAGCGGAGCCCCCGGCAGGATTTCCTCCGGCGGATACAGCGCCAGGCCGGCGTAGTCGATGCCGCCGTCGGGCCCCGCCAGGTAATCGGCCATGTCGAAGCCGGCGCGGTAGGCCAGGTCGGTCAGGCCGTAGACCAGCTGCTCGAGCGTGGTCACGCCCGGATCGTGCAGGTTGAAGTCGGTCCAGAGTTCGCCGCACAGGCGCTGCAGCGCGGCGATGCCGGCGCTGCGCAGGGCGTCGAAGCTGGCGTCGTCCGGCACGCCGCTGGCCATCGGGGACGTCATGCCAGCGGCTCCAGCGCGGGCCGGCCGGCCTGCGCCCGCAGCGCCGCCAGCTGGGCCTCCAGGCCGCGCACCAGCACGTGCACGCGCCGGTACGGCAGGTCGGACAGCGCCGACACCACCAGCGCCAGCTCGCCCGCATCCAGCACCAGGCCGGCATCGTCTTCGGCGCGCCACGCCCTGGCCCACTCCTCCAGGCGCGCCATCAGCGCCTGCACCTGGGCGTAAGGACGCAGGCCGAGCGCCTCGGCCACCAGGCGCGCCTGGCGCGGCGCGAGCCGCAGGGAGAAACGCGCCGCGCCATCGCTGCGGCCGTTCATGCCTGCTCCTGCGCGGCGCCGCCGTCCATGCGCGGGTCCAGCCACAGCGAAGTCAGATGGTACTGGATGCGGGTGTTCTCGCCATACGGGCAGCCAACCCGCAGCTGCAGGTGGTAGTTGCCCGGCACCGTCTTGTCGTCCAGCCAGCGTAGCTGCAGGCGGTGGCGGCGCGAGCCGTAATGCGCCTGATGATAGGTGATCTCGCCCTTGGCGTCGAAGGCGCGCAGCGCGAACGCATGCATCAGCGCGTACTTGCCGGAGTCGCGGCGGCCGGCGCCGGCCGTCACTTCCAGCGCGGTGCAGCCCTGGTAGGGGCCGCCGATGGTGTGCCACTCGGCGTCCGCCGGCGCCGGCCGGCTGCCGGCGGCGCCGATCCGGCCGCTGCTGGCCACCACGCCGTCCACGTCCAGCTGGTGGCGCGGATGGAGGGTATTGACGCCGATCCGGCCATCGATCCGCCCGTTTCCGTCCGGCGCCAGCAGGGTCAGGACGGCGTGGCCGCCGCCGTCCGTCTCGTCGTCGGCATCGATGTCGGCGGGCGCGCCGCTGCGTCGCGTCGCGTCCAGCGTCAGTCGCGCCGTGCGCCCATCCAGCCCGAACGCCCAGGCGGTGCTCTCTTCCTCCACCGCGCCGTACAGGCTGAGGACCCGGCTGTTGCCGCTGATCTGGGTCAGGCGCAGGCCATCGCGCTCGTTGTGCGCGATGCCGTCGTCGTGGATGTTCAGCACCGATTCGATCAGGTCGCTGAAGTCGCCTGCCGATGGCATTTCGCCGTCGCCGAAGCGCCTCTTCAACGTGTCTCTATTTCGCTTGGTCATTGTCGGTCTCGGATGAAATGATGAAAGTGCTGCCTATTTCCAGCTTGCCGATGCCGGTGCGCTGCGCCACGCGCGACTGTTCGCTGTCGGCCACCAGGATCGCGTGGCGCCGGATCGGCACTGCCACGCTCCACGGATAGCGCGGCGTCACGTCGGGCGCCGGTTCGCCCTTGCGGCCGGGCGCCGCGGTGTCGGTAAGCGTGTACCGGTCGCGCCCGGCGTCGCTGACGCTGAGCATCGAGAATTCGCCGACGCCCAGCACCCCCGGCTGGGCCAGCAGAAAGGCTTCGACGTCATGCTGGCGCAAGGTCCAGCCGAACAGGCTGGTGTTGCCCGCCGGGCGCCATGGCGAGATGAAGTCCGATACCAGCCGGTCGAGCAGGTTGACGTGGCGGCCATGGTCCAGTCCCGGCGCCAGCCGCACCTTGCAGCGCACCTGGATGCGCTGGTAGAAGGGATTGGCGACCTCGAGGCGCACGTCGGCGCCGACCCGCGCGGCCAGGAAGGCGTGCACCCGGGCCACCATGTCGCCGTTCAGGCGCGGCGGCGCGCCCAGGTGGCCGCTGGATGCGAACGCCGGCAGCGCCACCACCAGCACGTGTCCCGGGCAGGCGCCGCCGTCCGGCCGGAGCGCCAGCGACAGGTTGGGAAAGCACTTGACGCGGTCGATGTCCGGGAAGCGCTCCAGCACCAGCCGCTCGTAGTCGTCCGGCACGATCGCGCGTCCCTTGTGGCGCAGGCGCTCGGCGCTGCGGCGGCGCAGCTCGACCCGGCTCTCGGGCAGCCGCCCGCCGCCGGAGTCCGTCATCTGGGTCACGCGCCCCAGGCCGGGGATCGCCTGGCGCGGACGGCGGATCGTGGCCGCCGCGATGCGCTCTGGCATCCCGGCCGTCATGTCGTCCGCGGCCCGCCACACCTGCAGCGCGTGCGGATGCACCGAGTACAGCTGGCAGAAGCGGTTCAACTCATCCTCGCACGACACCCGCAACCAGACCAGCCCGGGCGGCATGATGGTGTTGTCGCTCCCCGCATCCGGCGGCAACGCCAGCGCGACGATGCCGGGGCGGATGAAGCCCTGGGTCGTGTCGCCCAGCACCGCATGGGGCGGCAGCGCGATCCAGCGGTTGCCGGCCAGGTAGGCCCAGCTGATGTCGCGCGCGTGCTGGCCCGACATCGGCAGCGCGTCCTCGACCAGGTTGAAGAACAGGGTCAGGGGCGCGTCCAGCGCGCTCGCGCTCAGGCCCAGGTACAGGTTGCCGGAATAGTCGATCGACGGCAGCAGCAGGTCGCCGTGCTCGCTGCCGCCGCGCGCCGCTTCCCAGCCGAAGGGATGCAGCCGCAGCAGCGCCTCGCCGGACGCCGCCGGCGTCGGCCCGATCGTGCTGGTGGCGGCGTAATGCAGCGCGACCGTCTCCACCGTCGGCGTGTACGGCGGATTGGGCAGCGCGCGCGGCTCGCGCCGGTAGCGCCACTGGCTGTTGCGGGTCAGCACCCGCGCCAGCTGGTAAGGATAGTCGCGGTGGCCGAAGGCGAATTCGCCCGTATCGAGCGTGAGGCGGAAGAAGCCGCTGCTGGCACCCGGTTCCCACGCGAACGGCTGGTCGGGCGCGCAGCGGCCCGGCGCCGGCGGCCGCGCCAGGTGCAGCACCGGCCCCAGGTTGACCACATCGCAGGCGCCGACGGCATGGCGCCGGCCGCCCGACGCCATGCCGTCGGCGAACAGGACCTGGGTGGGGCGCGCCTGGACCTGGGTCTCGACCGGCTGCCAACGCCCGTCGGCCAGCGCCGCCACGGTGCAGCGCACGTCGCGAAACGGCTCGCCGTCATAGCCCCCATACCAGGCGCGCAGCCCGCCGGCCACCTGCGGCAGGCCGCCCCACTCGAACGCCAGCTCGGCCGCCGTCAGGCGCTTGCAGGCCGTCTCGGCGCTGCCGACCACCAGCCAGGCGCCGTGCGCCGGCAACGGGCCGAAAGGCTGGAACGGCGCCGCGGGCGACAGCGCGCCCATCTGGTTGTACAGCGCCAGCGAGCGGTGCCCGCGCACGCTGACGTCGACCTGGGCGCGCACCATCGGCAGGCCGCGCAGCAGGCCGTAGGGATACAGGTAACCCTCGCCATTGAGCTCGAAGCGCAGCAGCGGGCAGGCGCCGGTCACGCCGGGGCCGTGCAGCGCCGGATCGTACGGGACCACGGCGCCGGCCTCGTGTCCGAGCGTGAAATGGATGTGCAGCGCGTCGGGGACGCCGCCCTGGACACCCGCGCCGGCCGGCTCGAAGGTGGCGCCGTAGGCCGGCACCGCCATCCAGCCGTCGGCGCCGGTCAAGGCCAGCGTGAACATCCGCCGCAGCACCTTGTAGCGCACCTCGGCCTGCGATTCGCGCATCTGGACGGCCAGCCGCGCCAGCCGCCCGCCCAGGGTCTCGTCGTCCGCCGCGGCGTGGCGCTGGGCGCCCAGCAGCAGGGTCACGTGCACGCTGCGCTCGCCCTCGCGCATGGCCAGGACGTTGCTGGCCAGGGCGAAGCCGAGGCGCGCGGGCTGGCCCGGGGCGGCGCTGGTGGCGGTGCGCGGCGCCCCGAACAGCGGACGCGGCGCCAGGCTGGCCCGCTCGAGCGCCTGGTCCGGCTCCAGCACCGGCAGGCTGGCCAGGCGGCAGGCGGTGGGGTAGCCCTTGGTCCGGCCGTGGCGCTGCTCCGACAGCGCGTTCTCGGGCGCGGTCAGCGGATTGCGCTCGCAGAACAGGGTGAACATCGCGCGCAGTCGCGCGTCGCCCACCGTCAGGTGTTCGCGCGGCGCGAACACCAGGTCGCCCGCCTGGCGTCCGGCCGGCGCCAGGAACGCGGCGCCGGCTGGCACCGCGGCGCGCGCGCCCGGCGCGCTCGGGGCGAACACCAGGAAGGTCGAATCGACTTCCGCCGGCTTGGGGCGCATGCGCAGCACGCGGTCGTAGTAGAAGTCGAGGTGGCGTTCGGTCAGGGTGTTGGCCGCGTCCTGGGCGCGCCGGTACAGCTGGACGAAGGCCAGCAGCAGGCCGGCGCCGGGGTCGTGCACCCCGCTCGACAGGCTCTGCTCGAGGCGCTGGGCGGCGCCGCGCTGGACCATCTCGATGGCCTTGGCAAGCTGGTTGAACCAGGTGCGGCACAGGGCGCGCAGCTCGTCGTCGCGCACCGCGCCACCGGGCGCCAGCCCCAGCATCGCGCTCAGCTGGGCCACCAGCGCCGGCGCGTCGCGGCCGGCATTCCACTCGGGGTGCGCGGCGCGGTAGGCCAGCGCGCGCCGCAGCGACGGCGGCAGGTTCTCCAGCACGCCAGCGATCAGGGTGCTGAGGTCGATCCCGACCGGGCTGCCGCGCGCGAGCAGCGCCCCGGACCAGGTTTCGAGCCGCTCGACCATCGCTGCTAGCAACACGATCGGCGAGCCGCCGGTCTCCGCCGGCACGCCGGCCGGCGCCATGCCGTCCAGCGCGCGGTCGACCAGGGCGTCGAAGCCGGCGCGATTGCGGTGCACCCGCAGGGACAGGATCTCGGCCATCACCAGCGTCTCGTCGTCGCCGAAGTAATCGCGCCAGGTGCGGTCCCAGTCGGCCGGCGGCGCTTCGGTGGCGAAGCGCACCAGCCCGGCGTAGTGCAAGGCCAGCGTCATCAACTGCGCCTGGCTCAGCTCATCGACGTCGATGTAGTGCGGCGCCAGCGCCGCCAGCAGGCGCGTATGCTGCGCCAGCCCCTCCCGCATGCTCATGAAGCGGCTTCCACATGGAAGGGATAGACCAGGTTCGACCGGGTGTTGGTGGCGCGGATGCGGTACACGACCTCGATCGGCAGCACGCCGTGGGCGTCCGGCCCGGGCAACACCAGCACGCGCTCGACCTCGACCCGCGGCTCGCAGCGCGCAATCGCCTGCAGGACCGCCTGGCGGATCTCGGTCACCACGCTTTCGCTGACGTGCTCGAACACCAGTGCGTGCAGGTTGCAGCCATACCGCGGATGCATGACGCGCTCGCCCGGCCGCGTGGCCAGCAGGATGCCCAGGCTCTCGCGGATGTCGCGTTCGTCCGACACCATGACGGCGCGGCCGTCGCGGCCGAACTGCGGCGGAAACGCCCAGCCGGTCCCCAGGAAGGATGGCGTCTTGCGCGCTGCGCCCACTTCAGCCCCCGATCAGGACGGTCGGACAGCCGATCACGACGCTGCCGCCGTGGGCGCAGGTGTCGCCCATGCGCGCCGCCGGACGGCCGCCGATCAGCACCGTGGCGGAACCCTTGACGATGCTGTCGGGCGGTCCCACGCAGACGCAGGCGTCGCCGACCACGGCCGCCGGCAGCTTGCCGATCAGGACTGTCGGCACGCCGGGGCCGACCACCGGCCCGCCGACGTGGGGGATCGGCGGGAGGCCGGGCGTCACCATCGGGCAGGCGTGCATGTCGGTCAGGCGGGCGGCAGGTGGCATGGCGTCCTCAATTGATCATGACCAGGGCGCCCTTGACCGTGGTCTGGCCGCTGGCGGACAGTTCGGCGCTGGCCGAAGCCTTGGCGGTGAGCGCCACCTTGGCGGTGCTGGCGATGTTCAGGGCATCCTGCTTGATATCGGCCTTGCTCGACAGCGCGACGTTGCCGACCGCGTCCAGCGTGATCTTGCCCTTGGCCGTGATCGCGATGTCTTTCGGGCTGTCGAGGGTGATGCCGCCGGTGTCCAGCGTCACCTTGTTGCCGGTCTGGTCCTGCAGCAGGATCGACTTGGCGTCGTCGCTCAGCACGATCCTGTTCGCGGCGGGCGTGGTGATCGTGACCGACTTCTTGTCGTCGTCGAACTCCACCTTCAGCTTGCTGCGCGTGACGATGGCCTTGGTAAAGTTGTCCGAGGTGAGTTCGCAAGGCGCCTTGCGCTTGCTGCTGTACAGGCTCCCGAGGATGACCGGGTGCGACGGGTCGGCGTTCAGGAAGCCCAGCACCACCTCGTCGCCGATCTCGGGGATGAAGAAGTTGCCGATGCCGTCGGAGGCGTAATAACCGGCCAGGCGGGCCCATACGCCCGCCGTCTCGGCCTTGGTGACGGGCAGCGACACCTGGATCTTGTACTGCGATTCCGGGTCGGCGTCGAGCTTCGTGACGACCCCGACCTGGAGGCCGGACACGCCGGCCGTCAGGCCCGATGCCGGCGGCGCACCCAGCTCGCCGCGTTCCGACGGCGTCTCGGGCGCCAGCCCGAACTCGGCCTCGGTGGTCCAGTCGCCGTCCGCGATCATGTGGGTCACGCTGGACAGCCAGGCGTCGCCGTCGAAGCGCTTGCCGGCGCCGCTGACCGTCAGCAAGGCGCCGGGCTTGGCCAGCGCGCTGCCGATGAAGCGCAGCCTGCCGCGCAGGCGCGCCAGCCCGGCGCGCATCTGGCGCGCCGCGGTCCAGGCCTTCAGCCCTTCGCTGTCGAGCGCCGCCGCCGACTGCAGGCGGAAATTGTCGAGTCCGAGCACGCCGGCCAGGGTCGCGCCGTCCAGGTTGCCCTGGCTGTTGAGCGTGACCGGGCTGGCGCTCTGCTCCACCACGTCCTGCGTGGACGGATCCCAGGCCACGCCGCCCACCGCGGACAACTGGCTCCTGGCGTCGATGTCGCCGTCGAACTCGAGCAGGTCGGCGCCGTACTTGACCGCCAGCGCGGCCGCGGTCGAGGTGTCCGGCGCGGCCAGCGTCACCTTGCCGGCGTCGACCAGCGCGACCAGGCCGTTGGCCTCGGCCCGCGCCAGCACGAAGTCCCAGTCGCTGGCCTCGAACTGCACCAGTTCCTTGTAGGTGACGGTGGTCGACGCGACGCTCGCCTCCAGGCCGTGCGCCTTGATCAGCTTGGACAGGATCGCGTCGTCGCTCATGTCGACGAAGTTCGCGCTGCGCCGGCCGACCGTCATCCTGATCGCCTTGTCGCGGCATTCGACCACCAGCCTGCTGCGGCCGAACGGCCCGATGCGCACCCCGTGGCGGATCACGATGCCGCTGAAGATGACGTCGGCCGCGCCGCCATGGCCGGCCGTGATCTCGATTGCGGCCCCCGGCTTGAACAGGTCGCCGTCGCTCAGGGCCATGCGCAGGGCGGGATCGACCTCGCTGTCGTCGAGCAGGACGATCCGGGCCGAGGGGATGCGGTTGACCGCGTGCGTGACTTCGAGCGTGAGGATGCGCGCCGCGTCGGGCAGCGCCGTGCCATCGCAGGTGATCGCAACCTGGATGTCGCCTTCGCTGTTGTCGAGTGGAGACTGAGCCATGTTCAAGCCTTGGGTGGGAAGTTGATTGAAGTTCCCGCCGGCACGTTACGTATCGAGGTCAGGCCATTGAACCGCGCGACCGCGGCAGCCATTCCCGGATCGCTGTAGGCGGCGAAGCACAGTTCGGGCAGGCGCATGCCGGCGCCGACCTCCTGCTGCCTTCTGGTCACCGCCTTGGCCGCGCGCTCGGTCGCCTTGGCGGTGAGAGGCACGTATTCCTCGATCTTCATCGAGACGCGCGCGCGCAATGGCGTGCCGTCCGGCGCGAACAGCGTGTATTTGGTGGTCAGGCTGGTCACCCGACCGAGATAGTACAGCGTGCCCCAGACCAGCTCCAGCACAGGATAGGCCATGTTGGCGCCACTGGGCTTGAACCGGACCACGGCCAGCAGGTCGGCCAGTTGCTGCTCGACGCTCTGCGTCGCCACCACACCGGTGCCGTCCAGCACCAGGTCGTCGAAGGAAAGCGCTTCGCCTACCCTGCCATCGCACTTGCCATCCCCGGTGATCCGCGCCGTGCGTTCGATCGTATAGGTGCTGGGGTTGATCAGCGCCTCGAATGGCGTGCCGCTGCGGGCGTTCGACGTCGCGATATCCCAGCCGCTGATCTTGAACCGCTGTTTGGCGGCCATCTCAGCGCTCCCGCTGCAGTTCGAGCAGCTCCTGGATCATGCGCCGGCACTCGACGCGCCAGTCGGACGGCGGCTTGCAGCAGTCTTCTTTCGAGGCAGCGCCCGGTTTGCCTTCGGCATCCGGCTCGGACGCCTGGCGCTGGACGATCTTCGAGGAGATCGACAGATTGCGGATTTCAATGGCCATGCTGTTACAGGAGTCGGGTGGAATAGGTATAGCTCAGGGTGATGGTCTCGATCGCGACCGCATTGTTCATCGCATCGAAATTGCCGATCTCCCACTGGGTCGGATAGGCGTCGGCGAACAGCCAGGCGCGCAAGGGATTGCCCTCCTCGTCGAGCAGGTAGACCGTCAGCGGCACGGTGCTGACCTGGCGCCCCAGTCCCCCCTCGAGCGTCGCGCGGCACCAGGTGGCCAGCGCCGACTTCGCCGGCGCCACGCCGCGCTTGAGCACCAGCGGCTTGTATTTCACGCCGGTCGGCAAGCGGTGCACGAAACGGGTCTCCCCGCCTTCGACCACTTCCTCGACCTGCATTTCGCCGCCGATGCCCGACACTTCCTGGAAGCTGGTTTCGTCTTTCAAGCCGTTCTCCGCGAAGACGACCCGGAACGAAAACGCCACCGGCGGCAAGTTGGCATGCTCTGCGCGCAGCGTACGCGCCAGGATCTGCGTCTGCAGGCTGCTGACGGTCACGCCGCCACGCGCCGCCGGGATGGACCGGGGCGACGGCGCAAGGCCAGGCGGCGGGGGCGGCGCGGGTGGAATCTTGACATCATCCGTCACTGTGCCGTCTCCTTCTCATCGTGCATCATCGGCATGCGATCACCATCAGCTGTTGGCAATGGTCAGGCCCTCGTGCGCGATCTCGATGGTCTCGATCGCCACTTCGTTGCCTTCCGCCTTCAGGTCGGTGCTGGTGATCTTGATCGGGAACGCGTTGAGCAGGGTCCAGACCATGGTCGGGGCGCCGGTTTCATCGAGCAGGCTGATGGTCACCGGTTTACGCTTGATGGTGTTCATCTTGATCTCGTTGAACCAGTCCCAGAACTTGTTGTCGCCCTTGTAGACGCCCTTCTTCATGGTCACATTACCGACCTTCATCATGCCCGGCATCTTCATCACGCCGAACGACTTGCTGTCGCCGGCGCGGTACTTGAGCTCTTCCATCTCGACCTGGAGGCCGCTGACCTCCTGGAACGACATCACTTCGGAGTCCCATTTCACTTCGAAATAGAACTTGGGGAGGGGCCACAGGTTCTTGGATTGTGCGGAACCGTCGTCTGCCATCGTATCCTCGCTTTGCTATGTTCAATAAGGTGGTTGGGTGTCGCGGCCCGCGGGCTTACGACTTCTGCATCTGCTGCTGGAAGGTGATCTCGATGAACTCGGCCGGGCGCGACAGGGCGACCAGGATCGTCATGTTCATGCGGCCTTCGAGGATGTCTTCCCCCGTCATGGTCTCCCCCAGGCCGCAGAACACGCTGAAGGCGTCGCCCGGCGAGGCGCCGGCCAGGCCGCCGCGCTTCCAGATCCCGGTCAGGAAGTTGCTTGCCATGCCCTTGACCGTGACCCAGGTGTTGGCGGTGTTCGGCTCGAACACGTAGGCCGCCATCGCCAGGCGCAGCGATTCCTCGAGCATGATCATGGTGCGGCGCACGTTGACGTAGCGCCAATCGAGGCTGTTGCCGTCCAGGGTGCGCGCGCCCCATACCAGCACGCCCGAACCGATGAAGGCGCGGATCGCGTTGATCGACTTGCCCGAGGTGGTCACGTTCAGGTCTTCCTGCTCGGCGTGGCTGATGCTGACCACCGGCGCAATGACCGAATTCAGGCTGACGTTGGCCGGGGCCTTCCACACGCCGCGGCCGTTGTCGACGCTGGTGTAGACGCCGGCCATGGCCGCCGCCGGCGGCAGGCGGTTCAGGCGCCGCGCCAGGCGGCCCATCAGGCTCGCGTACAGGGGGCTGAACTTGGCCAGCAGCTGGTGCAGGTCGAGCTGGCCCTTGGCGACCTCGGACTCGTTCTGGTAACGCTTGCCGTCGATCTCCCAGGTGGCGTCCAGGTTGTTCACCGCCGCCACCTTCTCGTCGAAGCCCTTGCGCGGGATCGGATCGGCCGGCGCGTTGGCCGGATCGAGCTTCATGTCGGCCGTGAGCAGGGTCTTGAGCAGGCCCTTGTCGTTCAGGTTCAGGAAGCTCAGCGCGGTCTCGGGCACGATGGTGGTGTCGACCCACGGATAGTAGGCCGCGCCGAAGTGCAGGTTGTTCACGCCCAGCGCATCGCGGAACTGCGCGATCGGGTCGCCGGCCGGGTCCTTGCGGTCGCGCCAGCCGTCGTAGACGTCGAGGATGGCGAAACGGTTCTTCATCACTTCGCCGCAATGCTGGAGCACGGCCTGCTGCACCTTGATCGCGGTCGCGCCGGCGCTCTCCTCGGTGCCCTTGAGCAGCATCGCGTCAGGCACCACGACCATGGTCGGCTCCTGTTCCTTGCGCAGCACGTCCAGTCCGGCCACGATCGGATCGGCCTCGATCGCGTCGCCGTAGCCGCCCACCGACACCACGTAGCAGGGACCGCCGCCGTTCTGGTAGAACAGCTGCATGCTGTAGTACAGCAGGTAGGCGCCGCTGCCCTGGCTCATGCGGTAGGCCTTGCGCGGCCCGGCCGGGTTGGCCGGATCGGGCACCACCACGTCGTCCTCGCCCGCATCCTTCAGGTCGACTTCGGCCAGGTTGAAGCGCGCCGCCGGCGGACCGCCGAAGTAGTCGATGAATTCGGTCATCGAGGTGATGCGCCAGGCCTTCCGGTTCAGCGTCGTGCCCTTGTTGTCGGCCTTTTCGGTATAGCCGATGAACGCCGGGACGGCGGTGGCCACTTCCACGACCGAATTCGGGAAGGCGTCCTTCTCTAGGATATATACACCAGGGGTTTTGTATGCCACGTCCTCAGCTCCGCAAGTTAATAATTGACAAAAATTTCCGATACCAGCACCGCGTGCCCATCGACCTCCGCCTTGCGGCGGATGCCCGCGCACGCCACGGGCAATCTCTTCATCAGCACCTTGTCGCCGAACGCCGCCTGCTCGCGCAGCTGGAAGCGGCGCGCCGACCGTTCCCGCAGCGCGAGCGCGCGGTCGGACACGAACACGGCGGCCCTGCGGCCATCCACGCCGGCGCCATCGACGCGCCTGAACTCCACCTCGTCGTCGAGGTCGACGATCGACAGCGCGCGCTCGGCGAGTCCGTCCATCAGGTAATACTTCCAGTGACTGGCCGCGGCGCCCAGGCGCACGACGTAGCGTGGCGCCGAGCCACTGGGCGGCATGCAGGGCAGCGGTGGCTCGATGCGCAGCAGCAGCGCCGGGCGCGGCGCGCCGGGCTGGCGCGGCAGGTCCGGCACCAGCGCCTCTTCGCCCAGCAGCTCGCCGGCATGCAGGCGCCACGCGCCGGACGGCTCGCTCACCGCCCGCCGGCTGTCCGCCAGCAGCGCCTGGCCCCGCGCCGGCTGGAGCAAGGTGTAGGCGCCGAACAGCGGATCGTCGACCCGCACCTCGAACATCAGGGCGGCGTCGTCCTGCGCATTGAGCAGCTCCCAGCCATGCTCGGGGATCAGCACCATGACGCCGCCGTCCACCTGGCGCATCAGGGCGCCGGCGCGCTTGAGCACACGGCCGGTCGGCTCGTCCGGCAA
Source organism: Massilia timonae (assembly GCF_001866515.1). Taxonomy (NCBI): domain Bacteria; kingdom Pseudomonadati; phylum Pseudomonadota; class Betaproteobacteria; order Burkholderiales; family Oxalobacteraceae; genus Massilia; species Massilia timonae. The sequence goes on along the minus strand of NZ_JRYB01000001.1, from coordinate 4,391,337 downwards.
CGCACGCCAGCCACCGAAGCGGCCACCATAGTAGGCATGCTCGACATCGAAGCGAAACCACGCGCGGTAGGCGCTCATGCGGCGCTCTCCGGGCGATAGCTGGCGGCCGCATCCGGCGCGGTGACTGGAGAGATCCGGCCCTGAACGTCATTGCCGCCGACGGCGACCATGCGCACGCGGTACAGCACCGACGGCAGGTAACGGCCGCCGAGCACGCCCCAGATATTGCTCATGGCCTGGGGCGAGGTATTCTCGATGTCCAGCACCAGCTTGCTGATCCGCTGGTCGAGATCGGGCGAATTGGCGTGATCGATCACTGGCTGGCGATGGAAGAATCCAATGACCAGCGACAGGAATTTCAGGGATTCCGGGTAATTCGCGCCCGTGAAATTGGCCGCCACCATCAGGTAGATATTCAGGAACAGCGGCTGGGAGGCGGAAAATGCCGTACTGCGGACTTCGGGCAGGCGCTGGGACACCGTATCCTTCTCGATCGAGGTCAGGAACAGGATCACCCGATTATTAACGTTTGGCGCCGGCGAGCCATCGGGCCCCAGCAGGTTCGAGACGACGACGACATCTTCGGACGTTCCCAGCAGGCCTCTCAGGTATTCGTTGAGTTGCGCCGCTATCTGACTGATTGCGCGGTCAATCATATACTTCCTGAACAAACGGCCGTCATCATTCCCCGGCGAGCGCTTGACGCCCTGCCGAAAGACATCCCTGTATATGCGCTTTGGCCGTTGCATCGCATCCGGCACCGCACTATGTAATTACCGCTTATATTTATAGGTGCAAACTGAATTCCACGGCAATGCCACAATCACTGAAGATTGCCGGCAGCCGATTTCGTTTTTGAGTGGAATCAACGATGGCACAGGCATTAATCATGCATGCTGCGGAGAAAAAACTCCACATACTTTGCAGATATTTTTTATGCCACGTTGCTAAAAAATGGCTTGTCAGCGATGACCTGGCTCGGCTATCCTTCACGCGCGTAAGGGCGCCCCGCAGCCTGCGATATTGCCGCTGATTCGATATTTACCCAGCCCTCAGGGTGAGAATGTCACGAGAATGTCGATTCGACCCGCCGACATTCGCATTTGAATGTGAATATTCACCAGGACGCGCGCACGTCATGGATTCAATATCGCGAACATGTATGTCCAATAACGGACTTTCATTTATCGCCAATAAATTGATTGCCGTACAAGTCGGCACGAGCGTCCCTATTCAAGAAGCCGATTGCTACAATTGCCGCCCATCAATTTCCATTGATTCAGCTCAACCTCCCTACTTTTTCTAAGCACAACCCTGACAACAAAAGCAAAGGCGCTGTACTCGTTAGATATGGATGAGCACTGAACTGCTGAGCTGACCCGCGGTCCAATCCCGGTCGCCATCGATCGGGGAGCGCGCCATGCAAGCGCCGAAGTTTGAGAAGCTGTTTGCCCAGCGGGCGGCACTGCATCCTGTAGACGGGCTCAACAGGGTGATCGCCCTCATCGGCGACATCCGCTCGAGCGCGAGGCGCTGTCCTCGTTGCGCCTGCGAGCGTTGCCACCGGCATGGCCAGGCCAACGACTTGCAGGGCTTTCGCTGTTGCGCATGCGGCCGCACCTTCAACGACCTGACAGGCACGCCGCTGGCCCGGCTCAGGCACAAGAGCAAGTGGCTCGATTATCTGGACACGGTGCTCGATTCGCGCACGCTCCGCGCTGCGGCCAAGCGTGTCGGCGTGCACCGCAACACGACCTTCCGCTGGCGTCACCGCTTCCTCGACCGGGCCAAGGACGACCGGCCGGAGCGCCTGGCCGGCATCGTCGAGGCCGATGAAATGTTCCTGCTCGAATCGCAGAAAGGTTCGCGCAAGCTGGATCGCCAGCCGCGCAAGCGCGGCGGCAGGGCCGCGCTGCGCGGCATCTCGCATCATCTCGACTGCATCCTGGTGGCGCGCGACCGCAGCGGCCTGACCATCGACGCCGTGACCGGACGCGGCGCCCTGAAGGTGGTCCAGCTGGTCAGGCACCTGCTGCCGAAACTCGATCGGCAAGCGCTGCTGGTCACCGATGCCAACGCCGCCTACTCCGCCTTCGCCTGTGCCCATGGCATCGCACACCAGGCTGTCAACCTCGGTGCTGGGGAACGAGTCCGCAACGGCACCGAGGGCGCCATCCATGTGCAAAACGTCAACGCCTACCACCGGCGCTTCAAGGAATGGCTGACGCGCTTCCATGGCGTGGCGTCGCGCTGGCTACCCAATTATCTGGGCTGGCAGCGGGCCCTTGATGGTGGGCGAGTCACTTCTGTCGAGCAATTGCTGCGTATTGCATTCGGATTCATCAACAGATAACGATGACAGCGCCAAAGCAAACGCCCCGCTCTGGGCGGGGCGTTGTTGACCAAGCGCTGCAGTGGGTTATTTCGACTGCGCGTGCGCTTCCAGGCGACGGGCCACCGCCGGCGAAACGGCGTCGGCGCCGCGGGTCATGCGGTACAGGGCCCAGACGTCGTTCGCATCGGCGCCGCGCGCGACGGCGCCTGGCGCCGCCTTCGCACGCACGAAGTTGGCGAGGGTGGTGGCGAAGGCCGACAGCTGGGCTGCGAAGGATGGACGGAGCGACAAGGTGGACATGATGTTCTCTTTCGTGTGTGAGCTGGTATGACTCCAGTATGGGCTCTCCAAGATAGAAATCAAATTGCGATCCATGATAAACGTCATTCACATATCAACTATCTTGTCACGATCCAGTCATACGCCCTGTGTATGAGGCTTATCGCACTATGACGCCGCTGATGGTGCCCCTCCCCGCCCTATCGGACACTCAAATCGCCACCGTCATCACCGACCGCATGATCTGCAACACCGCCGGTCCCAGCAGCACGACCAACAGCGCCGGGAAGATGCAGAAGATCAGCGGGAACAACAGCTTGGTCGCGATCTTGGCCGCCTTTTCCTCGATCAGCTGGCGGCGCCGCGTGCGCAGTTGTTCGGATTGCACGCGCAGCGCGGTGCCGATGCTGGTGCCGAAGCGCTCGGCCTGGATCAGCATCTTGGCCAGCGCGTCGACGTCCTCCACGCCGGTGCGCAGCGCGAGGTTGCGCAGTGCTTTCTCCTTGCTGCTGCCGGCGCGCAGTTCCAGCGTCACCAGTTGCAGCTCCTCGGCCAGCACCGGGCTTTTCAGGCCGATCTCGTTGCCGACCCGCGCCAGCGCCGCGTCCATCGCCAGGCCCGCCTCGACGCACACCGTCATCAGGTCCAGCGCGTCGGGGAAGCTTTCGAAGATCTCGCGCTGGCGGTTGGCAATCCGGCGCTTGAGCGCAACGTCCGGCACGTAGTAGCCGATGGCGGCCGAGCCGACCAGGTACAGGAAGGTCAGCACCAGCGGGCGTTCGTTATGGTGCGGCAGCGCGATATACACCATCAGCGGCAGGCCGATCGTCAGCGCGGTCTTCCCGGCGTGGAACAGGCCCGGCACCGACGGCGCGCGCCAGCCGGCGTTGATGAAGCGCAGCCGCACCGGCGAGGTTTCCCAGCCCTCGGCCGGCACCGACAGCTTCGCCAGCGGCTCGGCCAGGCGCGCCAGGCGCACGCTCCAGCCGTCGGCGCGGCTCGTGCGGGGCGTATCGCGTTCGTCGAGCGCCACCAGGCGCGCCTTCACGGGGTCGCGCGTCAGCAGCAGCATGGCCGCCACGGCGATCCCGAAGACCAGCACGAACATCGCCGCCAGCATCACGATTTGAGGCATCGTCATCTTGTTGAATCCTGAAAGTTCTTACATGCGGATGCGCACGATCTTGCGGATCGCCAGCACCCCGAAAGCCATCATGCCCAGCGCCGCGCCAGTCAGCTGGCGCCCCACCGGATCGTTTACCAGCACGCCCATCGTCTCCGGATTGACCGCGTACATCATGATTCCGGCGCCGAACGGCAGCAGGCACAGCACCCAGGCCGAGATCCGCCCTTCGGCCGACAGCACGCGCACCTGGCCGGCCAGTTTCTGGCGGTCGCGGATGATGCCCGAGATCGAGGACAGCAGTTCGGTCAGGTTGCCGCCGCTCTCGCGCTGGATCAGCACCGCGACCACGAAGTACTGCAAGTCCATGCTCGGCACGCGCTGCGCCAGGTTGTTCAGCGCATCGGCCATCGAGACGCCGAAGTTCACTTCGTCGAAGGCCGTCTTGAATTCCTCGCCCAGCGGCGCCGCCACTTCGTCGGCCACCAGCTTGAGCGCGGTCGGGAAGGCATGGCCGGCCCGCATCGCGCGGCCCATCATGTCCAGCGCCTCGGGCAACTGGCGCTCGAAGCGCACCATGCGCTGGTCGCGCGCGCGCGCCAGGCGCAGCAGCGGCAGGCCGGCCGCTCCAACAGCGCAGCCCAGCACCGCGGGCAGCGGCAGGCGCAGCGCCAGCGCGGCCACCAGGCCGGCGCCGAAGCAGGCGGCGCACACGGCCAGCAGCGAGGCCACCAGCTGGCCGCTGCCGGCCTGCACCAGCATGCGGTCGAGGCGGCGCGCCAGCGGCAGGCGGCGCAGCAGCGGCTCGAGCTCGGGATTGTCGGACAGCCGGCGATCCTTGGTGATGGTGACGTCTTCCTGGCGGGTATCGCTCTTGATGACGCTGCGCAGGCGCCGCGCGACGCGCTCGGCCTCGGGGTCGCGGCTCGCTTGCCAGGCGGCGTACACGCCCCAGACCAGCAGCATGACGGCCGCGAACAGCATCAGGATGAACAGGATGAAGGTGGTGTCCATGTGGGTTTTTCGCTCAGCGGGCTTAGAAGCGCGGCTCGAAGATGTGCGGCGCCAGGTTCACGCCGAAGGTGCGCAGGCGCTCGGCGAAATGCGGGCGCACGCCGGTGGCGCTCGACTGTCCGATCACGGCGCCGTCGTCGGCCACGCCGGTCTGGCGGAAGGTAAAGATCTCCTGCATCGTGATCACCTCTCCTTCCATGCCCGTCACTTCCGAGATCGACAGCACCTTGCGCTTGCCGTCGGTCAGGCGCGAGACTTGCACCACCACGCCGACCGCGGACGCGATCTGCTGGCGCATCGCTTTCGGCGGCAGGTTCGGCGCCGCCATGCTGATCATGTTTTCAAGGCGCGTCAGGGCGTCGCGCGGGGTGTTGGCGTGGATGGTCGCCATCGAGCCCTCGTGGCCGGTGTTCATGGCGCCCAGCATGTCCATCGCCTCTTCGCCGCGCACCTCGCCCAGGATGATGCGGTCGGGGCGCATGCGCAGCGCGTTCTTGACCAGCGCGCGCTGGCTCACTTCGCCCTTACCCTCGATATTGGCGGGACGGGTCTCCAGGCGCACCACGTGCGGCTGCTGCAGCTGCAGCTCGGCCGCGTCTTCCACCGTCACCACGCGCTCGCTATGGCTGATGAAGCCCGAGATCACGTTGAGCATGGTGGTCTTGCCGCTGCCGGTGCCGCCCGAGATCAGGATGTTGACCTTGGCCTTGCCGAGGCCCTGCAGCACCTCGGCCATGTCGGCCGTCATGCTGCCGTAGGAGACCAGGTCGGCCAGGCGCAGCGGATCGGCGGAAAAGCGGCGGATCGACATCACCGGACCGTCGATCGCCAGCGGCGGGATGATCGCGTTCACGCGCGACCCGTCCGGCAATCTAGCGTCGACCATCGGGCTCGATTCGTCGATGCGGCGGCCCACGCGCGAGACGATCTTGTCGATGATCTTCATCAGGTGGGCGTCGTCGGTGAAGGTGACGTCGGTCAGTTCCAGCTTGCCGCGGCGCTCGACGTAGACCTGCTTGTGGGTGTTGACCAGGATGTCCGACACGCTCGGATCGGCCAGCAGCGGCTCCAGTGGGCCAAAACCCAGCATCTCGTTCTGGATGTCGCGGGTCAGCGTCTTGCGCTCGGCGTCGTTGATGACGACCATCTCTTCTTCGAGCAGGCGTTCGACCAGCAGGCGCAGCTCCTGGCGGATCTGGTCCTGGTTCAGGCGCTGCATGCTTTCCAGGTCGACGCGGTCGAGCAGCGCCTCGTGGATGCGGGCCTTGAGCTGGTGGTAGGCGCGGTTGTCGATCGGGCCGCCGCGCTGGGCGACCGGACGCGCGATGGCGCCGGCGCCAATGCTCGTGGCGGCGCCGCCGTTCATGCTGGCCAGGCGTTCACGCAGGGAGGATGGGGGCATCGTGTTCATGTCGGTCTTTCTCTATCTCAGACGTCTGTCTTGCGTCGTTTGAACAGGCGCGCCATCAGGCCCGCGCTGTGCACCGGCGCGGCTTCGCCGGTCAGGCCGCGCGCCATGGTCATCAAGGCCATGCTCAGCTGGCTGTCCGGCGCCAGGCGCGTGACCGGCACGCCCTGGTTGACCGACTTGGCCGCGGCGTCGTAGTGGTTCGGCATCGTGCGCAGCTGCGTGGTGTCGAACGCCTCTTCGAGGTCCTTCAGGCGGATGTCGCTGTTGTTGTCGTGGCGGTTGACGATCAGCTCGACCTTGTCGCTGCCGTATTCCAGGTTGCGAAACACCGTCAACAGGCGCTTGCCGTCGCGGATGTAGGGCAAGGTGGTCTGCAGCACCGGGTAGATCGTGTCGGCATGGTCCAGCGCGCGGATGCTGACCGGGTCCAGGCTGCGGCCGACGTCGAGCACGATGAAATCGTACTGGCGGCGCGCCAGCTTGATGATGGCGTCGATGTGCTCGGGCTTGACGTCGCTGGCGTGGGCCGGATCGGACGGCGCGGCCAGCACGCTGAAGTTCGGCGTGACGCTGACCATGCTCGAGGATAGGAAGGACGGGTCCAGGCGGTGGATCTGGGTGGCGACGTCGGACAGCGTGGCCAGCGGCTTGCTGTCCGAGACGAACAGCGAGGCGTCGCCGAACTGCAGGTTCATGTCGATCAGCGCCACGCGCTTGGCGCCGCCGGCGCTCAGCGCATAGGCCAGGTTGGTGGCCAGGAAAGTCGAGCCGCTGCCGCCCTTGCACGAGATGAAGGCCAGCACCCGGCCCTGGGCCGCGCCCTGGCTGCCCAGCTTCTCGGCCACGTGGTCGACCGCCGCGATCAGGTCGGCGGGCTGCGGACGGGCCGCCAGCACCTCGCGCACGCCGGCGCGCATCGCGCGCAGCAGGAAGTCCTGCGACTGGTCTTCGGACAGCACGATGAAGGCCATGCGCGGGAACAGGTGGCCCAGGCGCTCCAGCTGGTCGAGCTCGCCTTCGTCGGCGCGCGGCGCATCGACGATCAGGAGGTCGGGCACGGCCTCGTCGGCCATGGTCGACAGGCGCGCGGCGGTGCCGGCGATCATGTCGACTTCGTCGCTGCCCGGCCGGGCGCGCAACTGGCGCGACAGCTCGATCAGGTGGCGCTCGTCGCGCGAAAGGACTGCGATCTTCATGGTGGCTCTCTGGTCTCTTATTTGCCGAACGCGCTGGCGTCGCCCTGCGAGGTCGGCGTCACGTAGGAGTTCTGGTAATTGGCATAGGCGGCGACGGCGGCGCGGGCGTCACTGCCCCGCTCCACGCGCGGCTGCGGCGGCACCGTCTGGCTCGCGATCATGGCGCGCACGCTGTCGCCATTGGTGGCAGGACCCTCGGTGGCGCAGCCGGCCAGGATGCCCAGGGAGGCCAGCAGGCTGGCGCACAGGATGGTTTTCATGATCATTCCTTCGAAGTGGAAGTGGCGCGCTTGCCTTCATGCTGGCCGCCGAGCAGGAACTCGGTGCGGCTCGGCTGCACGTAGTGGTCGGTCGGCAGCGCCGGCACGGCTTCCATCGGCTTGGCCAGGCGCGGCGTCACGATGAACACCAGCTCGGTGCGGTCGTTCTGGAAGTCGCTGCTGCGAAACAGCGTGCCCAGCACCGGCACTTCGCCCAGGAAGGGGAAGCGTTTGATGTTGCTGGTCACGTTGTTGCGGATCAGGCCACCGATGGCGAAGCTCTGGCCGTCCAGCAGCTGCACCGTGGTCGAGGCGCGGCGGGTGGTGAACGACGGCAGGATCGCGCTCGCGTTGCCGCTGCCGCCAGTCGAGATGCCGATGCCTTCGCGGTTCAGTTCCGACACTTCCGGCGCCACGCGCAGGTTGATGCGGCCACCGGCCAGCACGGTCGGCGTGAACTTCACGGCGACACCATATTCTTTCTCTTCGAGCGTGATGATCGGCGTGCCGCCGCCGGACGACTGGGCGACCGGAATGAAGATCTTGCCGCCGGCGAGGAAGCTCGCTTCCTGGCCGCTCACCGCCATCACGTTCGGCTCGGCCAGGATCTTGACCAGGCCGTCGCGCTTTTCGCCGTCGATCGTCAGTTCCTTGATGCCGGCGCCGACGCCGCCGAGCGAGCCGGCGCCGCCGCTCAGCAGGCTCGAGACGACGCCATAGGTCCAGCTGCCGTTGGTCTTGGTGTAGCCCGCCTTGGCGCCCAGCTGGTCGACCAGCGACTTCGACACTTCGGCGATCTTCACTTCGAGCATCACCTGCTGTGGGGCGGCGATCGACAGCATATTGAGCACCTTGGCGCCAGCCGACTGCGCCGCGCCGCCGGCGCTTGCGGCCGCGGGAGCGCCGACGCCGGCCGGCGACGGGCTGCCCGCACCGCTGTTGGACTCGGCGCCGGAAGATCCGATCTCCTGGAAGGCGGTCGCCAGCTCCACCAGCTGGCTGGCAACGGCGGCGTCGCTCACCATGCCGGACAGGATCAGGGCGTTGCCGCTGCTGCCAATGCGCACGTCCTTCTCTTGCGGGAACAGGGTGTCGAACTGGCTGCGCAGGGCCGAGGTGTCGACGCCGACGGCGATGTCGATCACGGTCGACTTCTTGTCGCGGCCCGACACGATCAGGTTCGTGGTGCCGACGCTGCGCGCCACGATCACCACCTCGCCCGAATTCGGGACCACCACGTTGGCAACTTGCGGGTCGCCCACGGTGACCTGGCTGGCCGGCGCGCAGAAGCGCTTGATGACCGATTTGCCGCGCACCAGCTCCAGGCGCGGAGCGGCCTCGCTGCGCAGGTCGATGCAGTCGGCGGCGGATGCCAGGCCGGCCTGCACCGCCAGCGCCAGGGTCAGGCTCGAAACCAGCAGGGTTTTATTGAACGATGGATTCATGATGGGGTCTTCAATCAAAAGCTTTGCGAAGCGGCGTCCAGGCCGCGGATCACCAGCACGCCGTCGCCGCGCGGCGCGCTCTGGCGCACCGGGGCTGCCGCACGCGGCGCCGGTTCATGGGCAGGTTCGTGGGCGACCGCAGGCGCCGGCGCCGGGCTGCGCTCGGGCAGGCCCAGCACCGACTCGCGGGTGGCGCCGGTGGTGGCCGCCGGCTGCGGGTCGACCTGGTTGCGCAGCACCAGCGACAGTTCGCCGATCGAACGCGCCAGGTCGAGCTTTTCGACCTGGTCCGGGGTCAGTTCGAGCGTGACGGCGTTCACCACGCGCGGCTTGCTGTCGTCGACCGTCGATTCCTGGGCCACGGCCAGCACCAGGATCCGTTCCAGCACGATCTTCGAAATCGACGGCGAAGCGGCCAGGTCGCTGCCGGTAGCCTGCAGGTTGACCAGGATGTCGACGTAGTTGCCGGGCAGCGCGAAGCCGGCCACGCCGACCACGTCGTTGACGCGCACCGTCATGGCGCGCTTGCCGGCGCTGACCACGGCCGACAGGCCGCCCAGGGTGCCCTTCGGCGCCAGCTTCGATTCGGTGACAGGCTCGCCGACCAGGATCTCGGCGCGCGCGATGCGGCCTTCCAGTGCCTTGGGATCAAGGATCGCGCCCGGCGGCACCGAGGTCGCCGGCCAGTCGGCCAGTTGCAGGCTGGTGGGCGCCAGGCGCGAGCCCTGGTTGATGTTGGCGACCGCCACCACCACGCGGCTGCCGGACGGGCCTTGCTCGCCCATCCATTTGGCGGCCATCACGACCGCGCCCAGCGCCAGCACCAGGGCCACGCCGATGATCAGGAATGCCCGCGAATTCGTTACAGATTTACGCATTGTCGTACTCCACGGCGCCGCGTTCGCGGCGCTCAAGCTCCAAGGGGCGGCCGGGGGCGCCGGCGGCGAAATAGTTGTCCCAGGCCCAGTCGATGGTCTGGCGGTTCAATTCGGGGGCGCGCTCTTCGTAGCGCGCCAGGTCGCGCAGCTGGCGCACCAGGTCGCGCGGATAGCAGGCCAGCAGCGGCACCTTGCGCTCGCCATGGCGCGCCAGCAGGTAGTCGAACGCCGCGGCGTCGAACGTCACACCGGCGCCGGCGCATGCCTGGCGAAACAGCGTCGCGTATTCATCGAGCGACGCCGCCGGCACCTCGATCTTGTAGCCCAGGCGGCGCAGGAAAGCGCCGTCCGACAGGCGCTGAGGCACGAAGTTCGACGAGAACACGACGATCACGTCGAACGGAATCTGGAAGCTGTGGCCGGTGTGCAGGGTCAGGTAATCGACGCTGCGGTCCATCGGCACGATCCAGCGGTTCATCAGGGCTTCCGGGGTGCAGCGCTGGCGCCCCAGGTCGTCGATGATGAAAATGCCATTGTTCGACTTCAGGTGCGGCGGGGCCTGGTACAGGCGGGTATGCGGGTCGAAGCGCAGGTCGAGCATGTCCAGGGTCAGCTCGCCGCCGGCCAGCGCCGCCGGACGGCGCACGCCGCGCACCCAGCGCGCGTCCGGCGCGCTGCCGCGATCCAGTCCCAGGCCCGTGGCGACGCCTTCGTCGGCCGCCACGTGCTGCACGGCGTCGAAGAAGGGAATCACCTCGCCGTCCACCATCAGGGCGTGCGGCACCGAGATCGTGCCGACCAGCAGGTCGCGCAGGCGCTCGGCCAGGTAGGTCTTGCCGCTGCCGGCCAGGCCGTGCAAGAAGATCGCGCGGCCCGAATTCATCGCCGCGCCCAGCTGGTCGAGGACCCGCGGATTGACCACCACGCCTTCGAAAGCGGCGGCCATGGCGGCGCGCGTCACTTGCATCGCCGCCACGCTCTGGGCCTGCACCTGGGCGGTATAGGCCGCCAGGGTCACCGGCGCCGGACCGGCATAGGCGTTGCGGGCGACCGCATTGGCGGCGCGCGCGCGGCCGGCGTCGGTCAGGATGTACGACAGATCGGCATCGGTGCCGCTGTTGCCGACGCGCGCGATCTCGCACAGCTTTTCGGCGCGCAGGAAGGCCACCAGCGGATCGATCACGCTGACGTTCAGTTTCAGGTGGCTGGCCAGTTCGGCCAGGCGCAACTGGCCGCGCTGGAACAGCACTTTCGAGATCAGTTCGGCCAGGAACAGGAACGGCAGGCCGGTCTCGTCGACGGTGCGCGGGGCGCGATTGTCGGCCGGGGCCAGGAGGTTGTTGCTCACGGTCTGGTTCACAACGGCAGCTCCCCGTGCACACGGATCCACAGCACGCAGCCGACCGTGGCGACGGCGATTGCCACCGCGTACGGCAGGCGGCCGCTGGCTGCCTCCGGCGGCGTGACCGGCGCGGCGATGCTGCCTGCCAGCGCCGAAAAAGCGCTGTGCATGGCCATATGGTACGCATTGCCGACCAGACGGCGCAGACTGCCTTGCCATGCCGCGAACGCCAGCGCCAGCAGGCCGCCGGCGACCAGCGTGACCAGGCCCACGGTCAGGATCTGGCCGGCGCCCACAAAAGCGCCCACCATCGCCAGCAGCTTGACGTCGCCGGCGCCCATCAGGCGCAGCGCATACATCGGCAGCAGCAGCGCCAGCCCCAGGCCCCAGCCGCCCAGCGACTGCAGCAGGCCCAGGCCGCCTACCTGCGGTCCGAACAGGCCCTCCCCCTGCGGCACCAGCGCGTGCAGCGCGAACGCCGCCAGCATGCCGGGAAACACGATGGCATTCGGGATGCGGCGCGCGCGCACGTCGTGCCAGACGGCGGCGCCGAGCAGGGCAAGCAGCAGCAGGAGTGGCAGGGTTGTCAAGTTGGGCTCCGGTCAAAAAAAATCCGGCAACGGAAAGACCGTGCCGGATCGGGGCCGCCGTCGGGCGGCGGGATGTCGCTTAGGCTGCTGGCTGCTTGATCTTCGCGGCCAGGTTGGTGAACAGCGTGCTGATGTTGCCACCCAGCGTGGTGACTGCGGCGATGATGACGCCGGCGATCAGCGAGGCGATCAGTGCGTATTCGATTGCGGTGACGCCGTCTTCTTCTTTGATCAGGTTGGCGATGAAGTTCATGGTAGTTCCTTTCAGTGATATAAATGAGTTGGGCTTTATGCGCTCGTCCACACGGCCAGCGCCGCAATGAAGCAGACGACTGCGAGCAGGACGCTCAGGACCAGGTACGACATCGCCGGGCTGCCGCTTCTTTCGTAATGCTGCTCCGGGTTATCTTCCTTGTCGTACACGTTCGCTCCTGTCCTCTTGCCGCCGTACCGCATGAATCGATACGCAGCGCATGAGTTGAATCTTACGGATCGGCCGTTTTGTTGCCATCCGTCAAAACTACCTTTTTGAGGGGGACTTCTTGCCGTGGCGGCCTAGGACATATGTCCTAGACGCCGTGTGGGAGGGGGACGACAGCGAGGGAGCGGGCGCCCAGGAAGGGCGCCCGCGGGCATACGGTCAGGACAGGCCGTGCTTGGTGGCGTAAACGTATAATTCGAGGCGGTTCGCCACGTCCAGCTTCTGGTAAATCGTCGTCAGGTGGTTGCGCAGCGTGCGCTCGGAAATGAAGGCGCGCTCGGCCAGGTCCTTGTTCAGGGCGCCCTTGCCCTGCACGATCATGCCGATCACCTCGCGCTCGCGCGCCGTGAGCGAGGCGATCCGCTGGGCTTCCGGATCGGCCTTCGGGCTCGGGGCCACCAGCTGGCCCAGCAGGGCCTGCATCAGCGTCTGATCGAGCCACAATTCCCCGCCATGCACCTTGCGCACGGCCGCCAGCACGTCGTCGGTCGGCGCCTCCTTGCTGACCACGCCGCGCGCGCCGGCCTTGACCGCCGCCGCCAGCGTCGCCTGGTCACGGTTGGCGCTGAGGATCACGACCTTGCTGGTCCCGTTCTCGATCAGCGCCGGCAGGAAGTCGATCGAGCTGCTCCCTTTCAGGTCGAGATCCAGCAGCACGATGTCGGGCTTGAACTCGGCGCACAAGGCCTTGGCCTCGACGCCGTCGCTGGCGCTGCCGACCAGCTGGAAGGCGTCGCCCTCGGCCTGGATCAGGCGCTCCAGGCCCCACAACATGGTTTTATGGTCATCGACCAGCAGGATACGAATGGTCATGGTTCTCCTTGAAACTTGGCGTGTTCAGATCGGAATGCGGATGCGCAGCAGGGTCTGGCGGCCGTCGGCCTCGACCTCCAGCTTGCCGCCCAGGCCCTGGACCCGCTCGGCGATCGAGCGCGGCACGAAAGGCGCCGCGGCCTGTCCGGCCACGGCCGCCGGGTTGAAAATATCGATGGCAAGCAGACCGCCCTCTTCTTCGACCACCACGCCGGCCGTGCGCGCCCGCGTATGTTTGCAGATGTTGCTGATGCCTTCGGTGACGATCTGGAACACCTCGGCCGCCATGCGGTCGTTGATGCCGCTGTCGGCATGCATTTCCAGCATCACGTCCAGGCCATAGAAGGTTTCCACCTGGCGCAGCTGGCGCCGCAGCGCGATCAGCAGTTCCGGTTCTTCCTGGCGCCCGCTACGAAAACGCTGGGCGAAGTCGCGCATGTCGCCGATCACGCCCGAGCACATCGCCATCAGGCGGTCCAGCTCGGGCGCGACCGGACTGTCGTCGCCGGCCTGGTTGCGGATCGCGGCCACCGCGTGGCGCAGGCCGATATACGGCTGAATTGTGCTGTCGTGCAAGTCGCGGGCGATGGTCTGGCGCTCGCGAAGCGCCGCTTCCGACGCCAACCGGTCGAGCAGGTCGATGGTTTCGATGACCGGGAACGCCTGTTGCACGATGTGTTTCAGGAAACTGGCATCGCTGCGCTTGAGCCGCGCGCCGGTGACGATGATCAGGCCTCTGCCCTTGCGCAGAGGCAGCGTGGCGCTGATGAAGCCCTCGGCATCGAGCAGGTCGGCGACGTGGCCGCAGGCATCGGGATCGGCCCGGCGCCACTCGCGCGTGTCCTTGCCCTGGTGTAGCGCCGTGGCCCGGCCCAGCACGAACAGGCCGAAGTGGCGCGGCGGCGCCTGGTACAGGCTGGCGCCATCCTCGAGCCCGAGCAGCGGCTCGATGTCGGCCTCGTCCGGCCGGCTGCGGCTGATCGCGCGCGCGCTCTTTGGATGGTGGGCGGTGCTCATCACCCAGCGCTCATGGCTGTCCTGCATCAGCAGCACGCAGCTGTCGGCGCCGTAGAAGCGCAGGATCTTTTCCATCAGGGAGTCGAGGGTGTGCTGCACCCCGAAGCGCGGATTGGACAGGCGGCTGACGTCGCGCAGCAACGCCAGGCGCCGGCGCTGGTCGACCGCCAATCCGCCCCAGAACGCGACCATATAGCCGAGCGCCAGCACGAAGGTCGCGCGCAGCAGCAGGATGTGCAGCGACGCCAGGCCCTGCGCCGCCAGCACCGACAGCGCCACAACGCCGACCGAACCGAGGGTGAGCTTGGCACCGGCGTCGAAGCCGTGGCGGAACGAGGCGGCCAGGATGGCGAAGAAGAAGAACGAAAAGAAGGGGCTGGCGCTGCCGCCGCTGGCCCAGACGATCACGCCATACCAGGCGATGTCGATCCAGTACACCAGCGGGCCGTGCGAAAAGCCGGCGCGGTAGCCGGCAATCGCCAGCAGGGTCAGGCTGTGCAGGACATAGGCCGCGAACACGGCCCAGGTCCATTCTCCCGAGACCGTCACGCCGCCCGGCCCGATATACAGGGTGAGCAGCGCCGATACCGCCAGCAGCACGCGCATGCCGAACACCATCCACACTTCGGCGTCGGCGGAGGCCACACGCTGCTCGGCGCTCGACTGGGCCGCGCGCGCGCGGACCGTTGAACGAAGGAAGGAGGGAACGATGCTAGCTAGCCAATTCATGTTGTGCGGCGCCGACAGCGGCGTTGAATCCTTTCTAAAAGCGATGCGGGAAATGATTTTTGCCCTGTAGAATCCCCGAAGCTTACCGCATGCCAAGTTATACTTTCCGTAAAAATTACTGGATGACGATGTATTCCCTTCCCCGACGTCAGTCCGGCGCCACAATCGTCGAAATGGCGATCATCGCACCGGTGTTCCTGCTGGTACTGGTCGCGATCATCGAGCTCAGCATGATGTTCTTCGCGACCCTGACGATGCAGTATGCGGTGCGCGAAGGCGGCCGCTACGCCATCACCGGGCAGACTGCCGATCCCAACGTCGTCGTCGCCAGGATCCGCGACAACTCGATCGGGATGTTCGACCGCACGGCGCCCCAGGTCTCGGTCAATGGCACCAAATATACGACCTACGGCAAGGGCATGTTCGGCGCACCCGGCGATATCCTCGTGATCCAGCTCGATTGCAGCTGGCCGGTGACGACACCGATTTTGTCGAGCTTTTTCACCGATGGCACTTACCGCTTCTCCGTCGCAGCCACCATGCGTAATGAGATATTCCCATGACGCAATTCAGAATGCGCAAATCCGTCATGACTGTACCGAAAATCCGCAAATCCGAGCGCGGCGTTGCGGCGGTCGAGCTTGCCCTGCTGCTGCCCATGCTGGTGATCCTGGCGCTGTGCGCCATCGACGGCGCCCGGGCACTGCAGGCGAACATCATCATGACCAATATCGGGCGCGAGGGCGCCAACCTGGTGGCGCGCGGCGGCACCGACCTCGAGGATGGCAGCCAGGACATCATTTACGCGGTGATGTCCAGCGCGCCGCCACTGAATGTCAATCAGCAAGGGATGATGTACATTACGCGCGTGATGGGCGTGACCGGGACCGGCGGAACGCGCAGCGTGGTGCTGGACCAGTACCGCTGGGACGACGCCGCGCGCAACCTCGGCGCGCGAAAGAGCACTTACCAGCCCACCAGCCGCGTCTATGCCTGCGGCTCGTGGAACAGCGCCGGCAAGTGCAGCAGCATCAGCAGCGCGTCGCGACCGACCGTGTCCATACTGACGGGCAAACTCGACGATGGAGAGATCGTCTACGTGGTCGAGACTTTCTACAAGTTCGACATGCTCGTCAGCGCATTTACCTTCCGCAAGGATGCCCTGCCCACCTTCGGGCCCGACCTGTATTCCATGAGCGTGTTCTGATATGCGTCCGATTCTTCTCCGACAGCGCGGCGCTGTCGCCATCATGGTGGCCATCGCCATGCTCGTCCTGCTCGGCGTGGTCGGCCTGACCATCGATGCCGGCCTGGCTTATCTCATCAAGGCGCGCCTGAACGCGGCGGTCGACTCGGCCGCCCTGGCTGGCGCCCGCGCCGTCACGACCGGCAACAACCAGGCCGAGCAGACCGCCAGCGCGCGCGCCGCGGCGGCGGATTTCTTCGCGGCCAATATCCCCACCAATTACCTGCTCTCCGCGCCGAGGATCCTGAGCACGAACGTGACCTTCAAGGGTGGCCAGGCGATCATCGACGTCGACGCCGATGCGAAGATGCCGGTATCGATCATGCAGGTGATGGGCTTCGAGTCGTTGACCCCGGTGGCGGCGGCGCAGACCATCCGCAACGACCTGGACATGGCGCTGGTGATCGATACCTCGGGTTCGCTGAGCGATTCGGCGACGACGGTGCGCAATTCGGCGCGCAGCTTCCTCAGCAAGTTCAATGTCACGCAAGATCGGGTGGCGTTGGTGCATTTTGCCTCCGGAGCGGAGACCGACGTGGCCATCAACCCCTCGACGCGTGGCTTCAATCGCACGACGATGAATGCCAAGATCAACAGCTACGTATTCACCGGTGGCACCGCATCGGTGGAAGGCATGTGGAACGCACGCGAACAGCTCAACCTGGTGCCCCTCGCGAACCGCTCTACCATGCGCGTCATCGTCTTCTTCTCGGATGGCGCGCCGACCGCGTTCGGCTCCTACCTGTCGTTCACCAATGCCGCCGACTGCAAGGATACGTTGGGACGCGACATACCCGGCACCCTGGACAGCGGCGGCGCCACGTTCGGCTTGAGCAAAATGGATGACAGCGACAACGTGGTCATCAAGGAAAGCTGCAGGATTTATCGCAATAGCGCCTATGCGGCGCGACGCCTGCCGGACTGGTACAACGCGCACAACGATCCGCGCACCCCCAACGATACGACCAAGCGCGAATTCCAGATCGTGACCAAGACGCCGCGCGAGGTGACAGCCGACATCGCCAGCACCAACAGCGCCACCAGCGCGCAATACCGGCGCAACGTGGAGAACGCCTCGCGCAACCTGGCGGAAGCCATCGCCTCCAGCGCACGCGACCAGGGGATCGTCGTCTTTACGCTCGGCATGGGTGCGGCCCTGAAAGCAACCGGCGCCTACGATACCGCCAACACGGGCGAAATGGTCTTGAAGTGCATGGCCAACGCCGTCGATGCACCGAAGCGCTGCCAGAACGCCAACCAGCCGGTCGGCATGTATTGCTACGCCGCCACCGACGCCGACCTGACGCCCTGCTTCTCGCGCCTGGCATCGGCCATCCTGCGCATCTCGAAATAAGCCCCGAGGCGCCCCGGCAGCAACCGGGGCGCCCCTCACCGCCCGCTCACATCAGCTTGTCGAGCGTGATCGGCAACTCCCGCACCCGCTTGCCGCAGGCATTGTAGATGGCGTTGGCGATCGCCGCCATCGTGCCGGTGATGCCGATCTCGCCGACCCCGCGCATGCCGGCCGGCGCATGCGGATCGGGAATGTCGAGCCACATCACCTCGACCTCCGGCACGTCCAGGTGGGCCGGCACGTGGTATTCCGACAGGCTGGCATTGACCACACGCCCGTTGCGCTCGTCGAGATGCGTCTCTTCCATCAGCGCCGCGCCCAGGCCCATGATCATCCCGCCGCGCAACTGGCTGGCGGCGGTCTTGGCGTTGAGGATGCGGCCGACGTCGAAGGAACCGAGCAGGCGCGTCACGCGCGGCTCGCCGGTGACGACGTTGACCCGCGCCTCGCAGAAGATCGCGCCATAGGAATGCATCGACCAGTGCTCGCTTTCCTGCGACGGCGGCGCCTTGGCCGTCACCTCCACCTCGTCGCGGCCGGCCCGCGCCAGGATGTCGGCGTAGCTTTCCCAGCGCTCGGCATCGTCGGCCTTGCACAGGCCGCCGTCGCGCGAGCGCACTTGTTCCGGCTTCAAGCCCGCCAGCGGCGACTCGCGGCCGGCCAGCTTGAGCAGCTCGGCGCACAGCGCCGCGTGCGCCGCCTTGACGGCGGCAGCGACCACGGCCGTCTGCTGCGAGCCGCCGGCCAGCACCGCGCCCGGCAGCGCCGAGTCGCCGTAGCCGAAACTCACCTTTTCCATCGGCAGCCCCAGCCGCACCGCGCACAGCTGGGTCTGCGCCGTGGCCGTGCCCATGCCCATCTCGTGCGCGCCGACCGACACCCGTGCGTGGCCGTCGCGAGAAAGCACGATGCGGGCCGCCCCGCCTTCCATCCGATAGTAGGGAAAGACCGCGCTGGCGCAGCCCAGGCCGACCAGCCATTCGCCCTCTTGCCGCATGCGCGGCTTCGTGTGCCGCTCCTGCCAGCCGAAGGCCTGGGCGCCGGCGCGATAGGCTTCGATCAGGTGGCGCGAGGAGAACGGCGTGCCCTCGATCGGGTCCTGCACCGGCTCGTTGCGCCGGCGCAGCACGATCGGGTCGATGCCCAGCTGGTCGGCCAGCTCGTCGACCGCGCTCTCGAGGGCGAACGACCCCACCGATTCTCCCGGCGCGCGCATCGGGACGTTGGCGACCATGTTCATGGTCACCTTCTGCACCTCGAGCTTCATGGCGGGGGCCGCATACAGGACCCGTGCGTTGTGGATGAACGGCTCGGGCATGGCATTGTATTCGGTCATCACGGCGACGCCGGTGTGGATCAGGGAAACGAAGCGGCCGTCGCGGTCGGCGCCGATGGCCACCCGCTGCTCGGTCGTCGTCCGGCCGCCGACGGCGCGGCACACGCCTTCGCGCGACAGCATGATGCGCACCGGCCTGCCGGACAGTTTCGACGCGGCGGCGGCCAGCAGATGGTGGCGCCACACCAGCTTGCCGCCAAAGCCACCGCCGACGAAGGGCGACGTCACCCGCACCTGTTCCTGCGCGATGCCGAACACCTGGGCCAGCGTGAAGGCGGCGTTGACGACGCCCTGGGTGGAGTCGTGGACCCGTAGGACGTCGCCTTCCCAGGCCACCGTCACCGCGTGCAGCTCGATCGCGTGATGGTTCTGGCGCGGAGTCCGGTAGACCAGATCGACCCGCTGCCCCGCGGACGCCAGCGCGGCCTCGGCGTCGCCGATGATGTCCTGCAGCGGCGCGCCCATGAACTCGGCCACTGTCGCGCCTGCCGCGCGCGCGGCTTCCATGGAAGTCACCCCGTCCTCGGCCGCGTAGCGCACGCGCACCAGGGATGCGGCATGGTCGGCCTGCTCGCGCGTCTGCGCCAGCACCACCGCCACCGGCTGGCCGTTCCAGTGCACGCGGTCGTCCTGGAACACCGGCAGCGCATCCCCGCTGCCTCCCAGCGGCTCGCGCATCAGGAGCGGCGGCGGCTGCATCTTCGGCGCATTCAGGTGGCTCATCACCAGCACGACGCCGGGCGCCGCCTCGGCCCCGGCGACGTCGATGGCGGCAATGCGTCCTTTCGCCACCGTGCTGTACACGAGGGCGCCATGCACCATGCCGGCCGGTGCGAACTCGGCGGCATATTTCGCCTCGCCCCTGACCTTGACGGGGCCGTCGAGGCGCGACACCGGCGCGCCGATCAGCGGATCGTCGCTGGAAGCGAGCGGATCGGGCTTGCCGCCAGTGACGTAGCGGTCGGGCGCGAGCGCCACCGCCTTCTGCATGATCGCCTGCCCGGCCTTCTGGATGTTCTGCACGATTTTCATACTCGAGCTCCTCAGGAATGGACGGTGGCCAGGCGGTCGAGCACGGCCACCATCGTGCGCTGGGCCAGAGGGATCTTGAACGCGTTGTCGCGCAAGGGCTTGGCGTCGGCCATTTCGGCCCGCGCCGCGGCCTCGAAATGGACCGCGTCGGCCGGCTGGCCGCGCAGCATCTGCTCCAGCGTCGCGGCGCGCCACGGCTTGTGCGCCACGCCGCCCAGGGCCAGGCGCACGTCGCTGACCACCCCGTCCCGGACCTCGAGCGCGGCCGCCACCGACACCAGCGCGAACGCATAGCTGGCGCGGTCACGCACCTTGCGGTAGGTGGAGTTGGCGCCGAAGGCCAGCGCGGGGATCTCGATCGCCGTGATCAGTTCGCCGGGCTGGAGGACGGTTTCGCGCTCGGGATGGTCTTCCGGCAGCAGGTGAAAGCTGGCGAACGGCACCTGGCGTGCCTCGCCCACGCCCTGCAGGTGGACCACGGCGTCGAGCGCGGCGAGCGCCACGCACATATCGGACGGATGGGTGGCGATGCAGGCGCTGGAGGCCCCCAGCACCGCATGCATGCGGTGCACGCCCTGAAGCGCGTCGCAGCCCTCGCCCGGATTGCGCTTGTTGCAGTGGGCGCCCTCGCGGTCGTAGAAATAGGCGCAGCGGGTGCGCTGCAGGACGTTGCCGGCGACGGTGGCCATATTGCGGATCTGGCCCGATGCGCCGGAAGCGATGGCGCGCGCCAGCAGCGGAAAGCGCGTACGCACCGCGCGGTGTTCGGCCAGCGCCGTGTTCCTGACGGCGGCGCCGACCAGCAGGCTGCCGTCGGCACGCTCGTCGATCTGCTGCGACAGGCCGCTGACGTCGACCAGCTGCGCCGGCCGTTCGATGGTCTCGCGCATCAGGTCGACCAGGTTGGTGCCGCCGCCAAGATAGCGGCTGCCCGCCGCCGCGCCCTGGCGCACGGCGTCCTGCACGTCCTGGGCGCGGGCGAAGGTGAACGGGTTCATGACGCCTCCCCGGCCGGCGCCCTGGCGTGCAGCTGCACATGGTGTTCGGTCACCGCGGCCACGATGCCGTTGTAGGCGCCGCAACGGCACAGGTTGCCGCTCATGCGCTCGCGCACTTCTTCTTCGCTGAGCGCGATCGTCTCGAGGCCGAGGTCGTCGGTGACGTAGCTCGGCACGCCGCGCCGCAGCTCGGCCTCCATGCCCAGCGCCGAGCAGATCTGCCCTGGCGTGCAATAGCCGCACTGGAAGCCATCATGTTCGATGAATGCTTGCTGCAGGGCGTGCAGCTGGCCGTCGCCCGCCAGCCCCTCGACCGAGGTGATCGCGCGGCCCTGGTATTGCACGGCCAGCGCCAGGCAGGACAGGATGCGCTGCTCGCCGTCGAGCAGCACGGTGCAGGCGCCGCAGGCGCCCTGGTCGCAGCCCTTCTTGGTGCCGCTCAGGTGCAGGTGCTCGCGCAGGAAGTCGAGCAGGGAAACGCGCGGGTCGCTTGGCAGTGCAACGGCGTTTCCGTTGATGGTGATGGTGGTCGACACGGTAGAGACTCCTTCTCGGGTGGCGGTCGCCTGCCTGCACATCGTGCTGAAGAACATGCGGGAAAGTAACCGTAGGTGCGCCGATAACGAGTACCAAGTGTAGAGTCAGCCGTGCCGAAAAGGCGCACGCTTGGGACTCAGGATGGGCGTTCGGAGGATCGTGCAATGCGCCGCTTCGCGTCCGGAGCCGCCGTGCTGATCGAGACCGCCACGGGGTCGCTGGCGGGAAAGGATTCGGCAAGCGCTTCATCGAGCGCGGCTTCCTGGTGCGGGTCCGGGCGCCCAGGCATGGCGCCGCCGGCTTGCCGGCGCGACGACGTCCCGCGCTGGTTCGCCCCGGGTTTCGACAGGTTCATCGGTTCGCTCCATTCGATGCGGCCGGCCTACGGCGCCCGCCTTGTCTCAATGTAGTGCAGCGCGGGCGGCTGCGCCAGTAAAGAATCCATCCTTCGCTACCTTGAGCGTTCGCCATCCGCGCGACAAGCAGTAAATACACGGGGCTGCGACACAGGACTGCGCAACCACGCCGGCGGTGCTGCCCGCGTCCGCCACCACCGATCGTGTGGCTGCCGGCTCTTCCTTCAGGCAGGTATCGCCGCGCTGTGAATTCGCGTCTACTCAATGTTGCAGGCGCGGCAAGCCCAGTCGCCCACTGTTCCCGTTCACCACATTCATACCAAGGAGAAACTTACATGGCCATCTACACCACCAGGGAAGGCGTCGAACTCTATTACAAGGACTGGGGCAGCGGCCAGCCCATCGTGTTCTGCCACGGTTGGCCGTTGAACTCGGATAGCTGGGAATCGCAGATGATCTTCCTCGCCGGCCAGGGCTACCGCTGCATCGCCCACGACCGCCGCGGCCACGGCCGCTCGAGCCAGCCGTGGGACGGCAACGACATGGACCACTACGCCGACGACCTGGCCGAGCTGCTCGACCACCTGGACGTCAGGGACGCGGTGCTGTTCGGCTTCTCGACGGGCGGCGGCGAAGTGGCGCGCTATATCGGCCGCCACGGCACCGCACGCATCGCCAAGGCCGGCCTGATCTCGGCGGTGCCGCCGCTGATGCTCAAGACCGAGGTCAATCCGGGCGGCCTGCCGCGCGAGGTGTTCGACGGCCTGCGCGCCAGCCAGCTGGCCGACCGCGCCCAGTTCTACCTGGACATCCCGAGCGGCCCGTTCTACGGCTTCAACCGGCCCGGGGCGAAGGTCTCGCAAGGGCTGATCCAGTCGTGGTGGATGCAGGGCATGCTGGGCGGCCACAAGAACACCTACGACTCGATCAAGGCGTTCTCGGAGACCGACTTCACCGAAGACCTGAAGAAATTCACGATCCCGACCCTGATCATCCACGGCGACGACGACCAGGTCGTGCCGATCGACGCCGCCGGACGCGCCTCCAGGCGCCTGGTGCCGCACGCGCAGCTGATCGTGTATCCGGGCGCGCCACACGGCCTGACCGACACCCACAAGGATCAGGTCAATGCCGACCTGCTGGCCTTCGTGCGCGGCTGAGCATTGACGGGCGCGGATGGGCGCGGTGCTATAGAATCCGCATCCTCGGTGCGGATTGCACCTTTCATGTTCAGAGGTACGCCGTGTTCCCCGTTTCCGCCCTCGACATGGGCGCCGCCATGAAGACCCTGGTGCTGACGCTCGACCTGGTCGGCACCTTCGTGTTCGCCCTGAGCGGCGCCACCGCCGGTATGCGGCGCCAGCTCGACCTGTTCGGCGTGCTGGTGCTGTCCTTCGTCGCCGCCACCTCGGGCGGCATCGTGCGCGACCTGTTGATCGGCGCCACGCCGCCGGCCGCCTTCACCGACTGGCGCTACCTGGGCGTGTCGCTGCTGGCCGGGGTGGCGATCTTCTTCTGGTCGCCCGCCGTGCACCGCCTGCGCCACCCGGTGCTGATATTCGACGGCGCCGGGCTGGCCCTGTTCTGCGTCGCCGGCGCCCAGAAGGCGCTGGTGTTCGGCCTGGAGCCGGTGATGGCGGCGCTGCTCGGCATGTTGACCGGCATCGGCGGCGGCGTCGCGCGCGACGTGCTGCTGTCGAACGTGCCGGCCGTGTTCAGGTCGGACATCTACGCCGTCGCCGCCCTGGCCGGGGCCACCGTGGTGGTGCTTGGTGACGCCCTGGGGCTGCCCAGCACCCCGACCGCGCTGGCCGGCGCCGCCCTGTGCTTCGGCCTGCGCCTGGCCGCCATCCGCTACGGCTGGCACCTGCCGACGGCGCGCGCGCCGGAACCGGCGGAGGCAGACAAGGACGCCGGCCGCGACGGCCGCTGAGCCTAGAAATACTTCGACAGGTAGAACGCGCCGGAGTCCGGAAAGATCGTCACCACACGGGCATTGCCCAGTTGCGGCAGCAGGCGGGCGATCCCCGCCGCCACGCAGGCGCTCGAACCGCCGGCCAGGATGCCCTCTTCGCGCGCCAGCCGGTGGATCCAGGCCAGCGCTTCTTCGTCCGGCACCTGGACCACGTCGTCGACCACCGTCGGATCGAACACGGGCGACGGACAGCCCTTGCCGACGCCCTCGATCGCGCTGGAGAATTCGCCGTTCGCCGGCAGGTCGGTGACCAGCTTCCGGTAGGCCGAATCCAGCGGCTCGACCCCGATCACGCGGATCGACGGATCGCGCTCCTTCAGGTAACGCCCGATGCCCGAGATCGTCCCGCCCGAGCCGACGCCGCACACGAAGACGTCGATCTCGCCCTTCATCTGCGACCACAGCTCGGGGGCGGTGTCGCCGTAGTGCGCCTGGCTGTTCAGGCTCGAGCGATACTGGTCGAGGTGGTGGGCGCCGCCCCGGCGCGCGATGTCCAGGGCCGTCTCCTGGTAGTCCGGGCCGCGTTCGGCGTCGCATACGCGCACCGTGGCGCCATAGGCTTCGATGCGCCGGATCTTTTCACGGCTGGTGGCGACCGGGACGGCGACCTCGCAGTCCAGGCCGAGCACGGCGCTGGCCATCGCCAGGGCCGCGCCGGTGTTGCCGGAAGACGCCTCGACCACCCGCCCGGCCTCCGGCGGCAACTTGCGCAGCATCGCCCGCACCATGCGGTCCTTGATGCTGCCGCCGGGATTCATGAATTCCAGCTTGGCCACCACATTGGCGGTCGCGAACACGCGGCCGAGCCTGACCACCGGGGTGTTGCCGATCGCTTCCATGACAGATGACTTGATCTCGGATTGCACGCCGCTTCCTTTCGAGCCAGACCCGCGATGCCATATCCGCCGGGGCGGATATGCCAGCTGCATGCGAGGCACAACGAACAAGCGCCCGCACAAGGGCGGGCGCTGACGGTGCATCGTCATAACAGGATGCATGACGATTGTAGTGCTTAATCTGCGTCAATGTCAGGAATATTTTCGGCGCTATTTCCCCTAGGCTAAAAAGTGAGAGCGGATGTGAGAGCAGAAGCGAGAGCAAGTCAGGTGCGCGCCCCGAGACCGAGGCCCGGTTCCAGCTGGCCGGTAACCGACGGCTCGACCGGTTCGCGCTGCAGCACCTTGCGGTACAGCACCCCGGCCAGCGCACCGCCGAGCAAGGGGGCCAGCCAGAACAGCCACAGCTGGGCCATCGCCCAGCCGCCGACGAACAGCGCCGGGCCGGTGCTGCGCGCCGGGTTGACCGAGGTGTTCGTCACCGGGATGCTGATCAGGTGCACCAGGGCCAGGGCCAGGCCGATCGCGATGCCGGCGAACCCGACCGGCGCCCGCTGGTGGGTCGCGCCCAGCACCACCAGCACGAACATGAAGCTCATCACCAGTTCGCACACCAAGGCCGCGCCGAGCGAATAGCCGCCCGGCGAGTGCTCGCCATAGCCATTCGCCGCGAAGCCGGCCTGGACGTCGAAGCCCGCCTTGCCGCTCGCGATCACATAGATCAGGGCCGCGGCCAGCACGGCGCCGGCCACCTGCGCCACGACGTAGGGCGCCAGGTGGCGCGCCGGGAAGCGTCCGCCGGCCCACAGGCCCACCGACACGGCGGGATTGAAATGGCCGCCCGAGATCGGGCCGAGCGCATAGGCCGCCGTCAGGACGGTCAGGCCGAAGGCCAGCGAGACCCCGGTCAGGCCGATGCCGACCTCGGGAAAGGTGGCGGCCAGCACGGCGCTGCCGCAGCCGCCCAGCACCAGCCAGAATGTGCCGATGAACTCGGCCAAGAGTTTGTTCAACATGACGCTCCTCCCCCATCGTGCCGGGCGCACGTACGGCGCGCGCCTGCGGATCGCCATCCTGCGCTGGCCGATGGCAAGCGCCTATTGGACCAAAGGGCGATGCGGCGCATGGGGCCGGGGCCGGGGCCGGACGCGGCCGCCCTCAGCCGGCGTCCTTGTCCACGCCGTCGGCAGCGAACACCGCGCCCGCCTCGAGTTCGAGGGTCTCGCGCACCAGCTGGGCCAGCGACGTCGCGCCCATCTTTTCCATGACCCGGGCGCGATGCACCTTGATGGTCTTTTCGGCGATGCCGAGGTCGAACGCGATCTGCTTGTTGAGGCGGCCCGACACCACATGGCGCAGCACCTGCTGCTCGCGCCGGGTCAGGGTGTCGAGGTGGGCGCGGATGCGCTGCAGCTCGAGCCGCACCGCCCGCTCATGGGCGTCGCGCGCCAGCGCATGGCGCACTGCGGCGATGAAGCCATCCGCCTCGAGCGGCTTGATCAGGAAGTCGACGGCGCCGGCCTTCATCGCCCGCACGCCCAGCGCCACATCGCTGGCGCCGCCGCCGGCGACGAACACGATGGCGCGCTCGGCGCCGCCCTGCTGCAGTTCGCCCAGCAGCGCCAGGCCGTCCATTCCGTCCATGCCGTCCATGCCGTTCAGGCCTGGACTGCGCACATCGATCACGGCGCAGCCGGGGGTGGCCGGATCGTGGGCCTGCAGGAAGCCGTCGGTGCGGTCGAAGGCGGCGACGCGCAGGCCCGCGGCCTGCAGCAGGCACGCCATGTCCTTCAGCGCCCCGGCATCGCCATCGACAAGATAGGTCAGGGGTTCGATCGTATGCATAGGCAACTCCCGCTGCGAGAATGGACCGGAAGCCGCCGCCGTAGTGCGTGGCCAGCGCCATCCGCCGTCAACCATCATCCTGCGCATGCAAGCGCGGTGCAGACGATTCTAGATGCCCCTCAACCCGCGCACGGAAGGACACTTGGCATCTTTGATATGTCACAAACATCGAGTGCGCTTAGCCAGCCTCCAGCGAAACCAATTGAGGTTAAAGCGGTCGTATGACTTCGCTGTTGCCGCGCGATCCGGTGTTGATCGCATTTCCATTGTAGAAATCTCGCGTCAGAAGCGGAAGCCGACGCCGACGTACAGGCCCTGCATTGTCGTGTCGACGTCGATGCGCTCGCCGCTGTACCTGGTCTTGAGCTGGCGGTAGCCGAACTTGAGCGAACGGTCCGGGCGCCAGGCATAGCTGGCCCCCACCAGCAACTGCCAGGCATAGTCGCTGCCGTCGAAGGTCCCGGCATCGAGGTGGCCGACCAGGGTCCAGCGCGGGTCCAGCGGATAGTGTCCGCGCACCCCGATAAACGGATCGAGCGCGTCCTTGCTCTGGGCGCGCTCGACGCCGCCCAGCCCGAGCGTCGGCTTCAGGTAATTGAAGCGCAGTCCCGCGATCAGGTCGACCGGCGTGGTGCCCTCGAGGGCACGCCAGGCGCCGCCCAGCGTATACATCTGCTGCACCGCTTCCACATCGACCGTGCCGCGGGCGGTGCCGACGTCGTCCGAGAGCTTGATGTAGATAGCGTCGAACAGGACGCCCCAGCGCCCCTTGCGCGCCTCGAAAGCGCCGGTGACGCCGAAATCGACCTTGTCCACCAAGTCGGAGAAGCTGTGCTTGCTCTCGATCGACAGGTCCCCCACCGTCGTGGCGCCGTCGAGGCCGGCGGCCCACAGATAGGGCGAGAATTCGTAGGCCCAGCCCTCCCCGGCCTGCGCCTGGGCGGCGGCGGGGGTGGCCAATGCCGTCAACAACGCACAGCTTGCCAGCGCCACTGCCGTCTTGCTCGTGGAACGGATGTTCATGCCAGCCTCCGGTTGTCATCAGATAAAGTCGGGAAGGATCGCGGCGCATCAAGGCAAACCAATGAACAGGTACAGCGACGAGCGGCCACCCTGGGCCAGCCCGGCCCCGAAGTACAGCGGGCCCAGGGGCGTCATGCCGCCCAGGTAGAGCGACGCGGCCGCCTGCCAGCCGTCGAGCCGCGTCTCGGTGAAGCGATTGCGCGCACTGCCCGCCTCGAGCGACAGCCCGATGCGCAGGTCGCCGTGCAGGCCCAGCGGCATGCGGCCGATGATCTTCTCGCCGCGCAGGCTGGCAAAGCGCACGTCGTCGGCCAGCACCTGGTTGCGCACATAGCCGGACAGGTTCAGGAAGCCGCCCAGCGCGGCGGCATCGGCCAGCGGCAGCCGCCCGCTGGTCGAACCGGTGTAGTGCAGGCGCCCGTTGATCACGTACGGTCCCCAGACGCGCGCAGCGCGCAGCTCGGTCGCCAGGCGGCTGTAGTTTCCGTGGTCGTGGCGAAACCAGGCGGCACGCGCCGACCAGCCGCGGCTGGGGAAGAAGGCGCTGTCGAGCTGGTCGAGGTCGGCGACAAGCTGCCAGCCGCGCAGGGTCGAGTCGCCGGCCGGCAAGGTCGCCGCCCCGGTTTCGACGGTCGCATCGATCTCGCGCACCGTGCGTTCCAGGCGCAGCTGGCCGACGGTGCCGGCATTGACGCCCAGCCCGAGGCTGGCGCCGCGGCTGCGCAAGCGGTATTCGGCGATGCGGCTGTCGTCCTGGTACACATTGAGGCGGTCGCGCGCCACCGCCAGCGCGGGCTGGACGAAGAAGCGCTGGCGCGCCTCGATCGGTTGGTAGAACTGGGTGAACAAAATGGCGCGCTCGCCGATCTGAACGCCGGTCAGCCATTCCCCGCCGAAGCGGTTGAGCCATTTGCGGTGGTAGGCCGCGCGCAGCGCGAAGTCGTTTTCCTTGTTCGACGCCTGCAGGTCGACGCCGAAGCGCAGGTAATCGGGCCCCCAGCTCTTCTCGGTGGGCGTGACCTGCAGGATGCGCCGCGCGCGGGTGCCCAGCAGCGCATAGTCGACGCTCTCGAAGTCGCCTTCGCCATACACGCGGGCCAGGCCGTCCTCGAGGCGGGCGGTGTCGAGCGGCCGGCCGGGGGCGATATCGAGGTGTTCACGCACCAGGACCGGGTTCACATGGCGCAGCCCGGCGATCTGGACGCCGTCGATCAGCGGCGCCGACGGCGCCGGGCCGCGCAGGCGGGATGCCCACGCCGCGTAGTCGGCGGCCGGCAGCGCCAGGCGCGCCAGCTGGGGCGCCACCGCCTCGGCCGCCGCCTTGCCGCGCGCGGCGCCCTCGCGGAATTTCCCGAAATCCGCCGCCGTGATGCCTTTGAGGTCGGGTTGGATATAGATGTCGCCGGGGCCCAGCTGGGCGCGCGAGGCCTGGGCGTTCTGCTCCGTCAGAATATTAATCATCTGCAAGGACACACTGGCCAGCGACTGCACCTGCTGCGGCTGCAGCAGCGGCGAGCCGACGTCGACCGCGATGATGACGTCGGCCTGGCAGCGCTCGCGCGCCTCGAGGACCGGCAGGTTGTCGACCAGCCCGCCGTCGACCAGGTAGCGTCCCTTGTAGGCCACCGGGGCCAGCACCGCCGGCACGCTCATGCTGGCGCGCATGGCGGCCGCCAGTTCGCCGCTGCGAAACACGACGCGCTCGCCGGTGCCGATGTCGGTGGCCACGATCGACAGCGGCAGCGGCAGGCTCTCGATGGTGCGCTCGCCGCGGTCGGCGCCGACCAGGGTGTTGAAGAACAGCTTGATCTTCTGGCCGCCGACGAGCCCGCGCGCCATGCGCAGGCCATCCGGGGTGATGCCGGCCTCGAGGCCGGGATAATAGCTTTGCGCCAGGCGCCGCTCGCGGTAGTTGGTCTGGCCACGCGCCGTCTCGTCGTCGAACAGGTCGTGCCAGTCGACCTTGCCCATGCGCTCGAGCATCTGCGGCGGCGTGAGCCCGCCGAGCCAGGCGCCCGCGACCAGCGAGCCCATGCTGGTACCGGCAACGCAATGGACCGGCACCCGCAAGGCGTCGAGCACCTCCAGCACGCCGACGTGGGCGGTGCCGCGCGCGCCGCCGCCGCCCAGCACGAGGCCGATGCGCGGCCCCGGCTGCGCCCATGCCACGGGCCAGGCCAAGCCGAAAGAAAGCGCCAGCATGAACGCCAGGCGCAGGCGGGTGCTCGCCGTCATTGTCCTTGAGTCCTTTGTACTGTCGTGGCCGTCGATCAGGTTTGCGGTAGGACCAAAGGACTATAGGCTTGTTCCCGCGATTCGCCCAAGATAACGATGGCCATCAGACTTTTGAGGGATCTTTCAAATGAAAACTTCCATCGGCACAGTGCTCGTGGCCATTGCGCTGGCAGGCTGCCAATCGAGCCAGACCACCGAACCTGGCGAGGTCGGCACGGCCCAGGCCCAGCGCTCGGGCTTCCTGGGCGACTATTCCCAGCTCAAGCCGGCGCCCGACCGTGACGGCGTCGAGCTGTACGTCGACCGCTCGGTCGACTACACGCGCTACACCAAGCTGCTGCTCGATCCGATCCAGGTGCTGGCCGCGCCGGCGCCCGGCCAGCCCCCACCCGCGCCCGATGCGATCGCGCGCATGAGCGCCGATTTCCAGCAGTCGCTGCAGCGGGCGCTGGCGCCCGCCTACCAGGTCGTGACCACCCCTGGCCCCGACGTGCTGCGCGTGCGCATCGCGATCACCAATGTGCAGGCGGTCAAGCCGCCGACCGGCGCCAGCGACTTCATCCCGATCAAGGCGCTGTACAACGCCGGGCGCGCCGTCGCCGGCACCTCGCCGCGCCTGGTCGAAATGACGGCCGAGATGGAGGCCCTGGCGCCGGACGGCCGGCGGGTCATCGCCGCCACCGCCACCCGGCGCGGCGACAAGACCCTGCCGCAGGGCGAACAGATCACCTGGACCGAGCTGCAATCGATCAGCGACTACTGGGCGGGCAGCTTCCGCCGTCGCCTCGACGAGGTGCGTAGCCCGGCGGCGGCCGGGGTCAGCGCCGACGAATAGGAGCGCGCCATGGCTCTCACGCGACATCTTGCCTGGGCGCTGCTGTTGGCCGTCACTGCGACAGTCGCCCAGGCCCAGCGTCCGATCGCCTATCCATCCCAGGGCCAGAGCCAGGCGCGCCAGGATCGCGATGACGGCGAGTGCCACACCTGGGCCAGGAAGCAGACCGGGATCGATCCGGCCGCGGTCGCGTCCCAGCCGCCAGCGCAAGAGACCGGCCCGGCCGTTGGCGGCGGCGAGCGGGTGCGCGGCGCCCTGCGCGGCGCGCTCGGCGGCGCGGCCATCGGCGCGATCGGCGGCGACGCCGGCGAAGGTGCGGCCATCGGCGCCGGGGTCGGCACCATCGCCGGTGGCCACCGCGCGCGCCAGAACCAGGCCGACCGCAATGCGGCCAGCGCCGGCGCCCAGCAGGCCGCGATCGACGAATACCGGCGCGCCTACCATGCCTGCATGCGGGGCCGCGGCTATACGGTCGAGTAACTACGCGCGCAGGATGCAGCGAAAACCCAGGTGACAGGTGGCGGTGTCGAGCGGATGCGGATAGCGCGCCGCCGGCCGGTAGCGCCGGCAATAATTCGGCGCGCACAGGTGCGAGCCGCCCTTGATGGTCTTGCGCGCGATCCTGGGAAGCGCACCGTCCTGGCCAGTTTCATAGCTGCCGTCCCGGGCTCCGCCACGGGGGTTCAGCGGCACGCAGCAGGCCTTGTGCGCCGCTGCCGGATGCCGCGTGCGGTACCAGTCGGCCGTCCATTCCCAGACATTGCCCGCCATCTGGTACAGGCCGTAGCCGTTCGGCGCGAAGGCGCGTACCGGCATCGTGCCGCCGGCAACCGAGGGCGCCAGCCGCTGCCAGGGAAATTCGCCGTGCCAGGTATTGGCCATCGGCGCGCCGTCCGGCATGAAGTCGGCGCCCCACACGTAATCGGCGCCGTCCAGGCCGCCGCGCGCCGCGAATTCCCATTCGGCCTCGGTCGGCAGGTCCAGCCCGGCCCAGCGCGCATAGGCCAGCGCATCCTCGTGCACCACCTGCACCACCGGATGCTCGTCCAGGCCGTCCAGCGTGCTGTCCGGCCCGCGCGGATGTTCCCAGTCGGCGCCGCCCACATAGGCCCACCAGTTGCCGATGTCGCGCAGGTCGACCCTCCCCGGCGGCTTGAAGAACACCATCCCGCCCGGCACCAGCATGCCGGGCAAGGCGCCCGGATACAACGCCGGGTCGGGATCGCGCTCGGCCATCGTCACATAGCCGGTGGCGTCGACGAATCGCGCGAACTCGGCATTGGTGACGGTGGTGGCGGACATCCAGAAGCCGGATATCCGCACCGGGTGCGGCGGCGCCTCCTCGGGATAATGGCGGCCCGACCCCATCTCGAATTGCCCGCCGGGCACCCAGGCCAGGCCCGGCTGCGGCGCCGGGCCTGGCGCCGGGGACGCCGCCAGGTAGGCGGCGCGGCGGTCGACGCCGGCGGCCGCAGGGATTGCTCCTTCCTGCATGGGTGCTCCTCGTCAGTGATAGGCGCCGCTCGCGGCCTCGGTCATCTTCTGCATGGCCTGGTCGATCGTGAAGGTCGCCGCCTTCTGGCGCGGCGGAAAGTCCTTGAAGGTCTCCAGGAATTCGCTCACGATGGCCTGCGCCGACAGCGCCAGGTAGGCGGTGTGGGTGTACCACTCCCAATAATTATTGGAGGTGATGTCGGCCCGCTCGAAGGGATCGGTGCGCAGGTTGTACAGCTTCGGGATGCGCAAGGGGATGAACGGGTCCATCCACACCTGCAGGGTGCCGGGAACGCGCTGCTCCATGAACACCACTTTCCAATTGTCGAAACGCAGCGCCACCAGGTCGCCGTCGTCCGAGAAGTAGATGAACCCCTTGCGCGGCGACTTGTCCTCTTCGCCGGTCAGGTAGGGCAGCAGGTTGTAGCCGTCCAGGTGCACGCAGAAGCGCTTGTCCCCGGCCTGGTGGCCGGCCTTGCATTTGTTGGCGATGTCCGGTTCGCCGGCCATCGCCAGGAAGGTCGGCAGCCAGTCGTGGTGCTGCACGATTTCGTTCGACACCACGCCTGCCGGGATGCGTCCCGGCCAGCGCACCGCCATCGGCACCCGGAACGCGCCTTCCCAGTTGGTGTTCTTTTCGCTGCGAAACGGCGTCATCGCGCCGTCGGGCCAGGTGTTCATGTGCGGCCCGTTGTCGGTACTGTACATGACGAAGGTGTCGTCGGCGATGCCCAGCTTGTCGAGCAGGTCGAGCAGCCGGCCCACGTGGCGGTCGTGGTCGATCATGGTGTCGTGATAAGGCGACTGCCAGCGCCCGGCCTGGCCCACGCTCTCGGGCTTGGGATGGGTGAACAGGTGCATATGGGTGGTATTCACCCAGCAGAAGAACGGCTGGCCTTCGTCGTGCTTGCGCGTGATGAAGTCCTCGGCGGCGTCCACGAACTCGTCGTCGCAGGTCTCCATGCGCTTGACCGTCAGCGGGCCGGTGTCCTCGATGCGCTGCTTGCCCACCTTGCCCCAGCGCGGCTGGATGGTCGTGTCCTCCTCGTCGGTGGCCCAGGCGCGCAGCACGCCGCGCGGGCCGAAGCGCGCACGATACTCGGGAAAGTCTTGTGCCTTGGGATAGTTGGGCGATTCGGGATCTTCCTCGGCGTTCAGGTGATACAGGTTGCCGAAGAATTCGTCGAAGCCGTGGGCCGTGGGCAGGAATTCATTGCGGTCGCCCAGGTGGTTCTTGCCGAACTGGCCAGTCGCATAGCCGAGCGGCTTGAGCAGCTCGGCGATGCTCGGGTCCTCGACGCGCAGGCCGACCGGCGCGCCCGGGATGCCGACCTTCGACAGGCCGGTGCGAAACACGCTCTGGCCGGTGATGAAGGACGAGCGTCCCGCGGTGCAGGATTGTTCGCCGTAGCAGTCGGTGAAACGCATGCCTTCGTTGGCGATGCGGTCGATGTTCGGCGTCCGGTAGCCCATCAGGCCGTCCGAATAGCAACTCAGGTTGGTGATGCCGATATCGTCGCCCCAGATCACCAGGATGTTCGGCCTGGCGCCGGAGGATGTCGATGTCTTTGCCATCGTGCTCTCCCTCGTAGTGGTGAATGAAAAATCAGGCGACCGGTCCGAAGCCGATCACCATGTCCCCGATCGCGAACAGGCCGATCAGCAGCATCGCCAGCGCCACAATCAGCGTCAGCGACACCGGAAAGGCGCTCTGGGCATGGATCAGGCCCTCGGCCGCCATCTCGCGCCGCTCCTTGCGCAGGCCGCGCATGAAGGCCACGTGAAAACCGATGCCGCACACCAGCATCGCGATCCCCAGCAGCACCAGCGACACCCCGAAGCCGCGCGCCACCCCGCCGCCCTCCTCGAGCACCTTGGCCTGGGCCAGCTTGAGAAACAGCTGGAAGATCGTGAAGCCAAAGCTGATCAAGGAAAGCGAAGTGCGGATCACCGACATCAAGGTGCGGTCGGCGCTCATGCGGGTGCGCTGGAACGACATGCCGGTGCGGCGCGCCGACAGCTCGACCGCCGGATCGTCGAAGGGATTGGCGCCGCGCGGCGCGCTGACGGTGTCCATGGCGCACGCTCTCATTCCACCGGCTCGGCCGGCGGGAAGGTCCATTCGCCGGACAGCAGTTCGGCGCGCGGCCGGTACAGGCGCACTGTGTAGTTCCAGCCCGGCATCACCGGCAGGCAGTTGGCGGCCCTGCCATTGCGATGCTCATTCCCATCGCCGCAGCCGCCGAACTGCACCAGCACCGTGCCGTCCTCCTCGCGCTGCGCCGTGTAGCCGTTCACCGTGTAGGCGTCGCGCGCATTCGGCTCGAAGTAGCCGCGCGCGTTGTACACGCTGATCGACCAGAAGCCGTCCACCGGCACCTCGCCCAGGCGCAACGCGTGCACGGTGCGGCCGTCGTTGCGCCGCGGCGTCACGCCGAGGTAGAGCGCGTGCCGTTCGGGATTGCCGCCCCAGCCGACCGCGGTGCCGACCAGGTGGCGCACCGGATCGACCTGCTCGCGGGTGCCGAAGGTGCGGCGCGAATCCGGGAGGCTGGCGCCCAGCAAGGTCAGTGCGTCGCGCACCCGGCCCTGGCTGGCCGCGTCCCAGTCCGGAACCTCGAAGCGTCCCGTGCGTGGCTGTTCGATCGCGATCCGGTCCTGCAGCGCGTGCGCGCGCCCGAAGTCGCCCGGCGTGGTGGGGTCGACCAGGGTGCGCACCGCCGCCATCATGTAGCGCGTGCCGACCCGCTCGCGGGTGAACGTCACGGCGCAGGCGCCATACCAGACGCCGAAGGCGTACTGCTCCTCGTCCAACGCCATCAGCGACATGAAGCGAGCGCCGGCATCGGGCAGGATGACCGTCGCCGGCCCGGCGTCGAGGTCGATCACGGCGGCAGAATACAGGGTGTCGCGGTTGGCCCGCACCACCGTCTGCGCATCGATCGGCATCAGCTCGCGCCGGTGGTCGAACCGGCCGATGCCGCCGGCCAGCTTGATCGTCGACGCAAAATACATATCGCTCTCGGCGCGCGTGAAGTTGTCGATCGTGACCGCCAACGGCTGGGCGCGCGTCAGGTTGGGCGTGACTGGCTTGTTCATGGATGTCTCCGCACTCGCTTGGTCGTGGCTAGCGCCGCCGGAAGCCGCCGCGATGGCCGCCGAAGCTGCGCTGCAGGTTCATCGAGGAGCGTTCGAAGTTCCGGGTGCGCATTTCGCCGAACTGGCGCGCGCCGCGGTCGCCGTCGAGCCGCTGGCGCATCGTCGCGGCGCCCTGGCTTGCCCTGCCCTCGGCGGCGCTCCAGCCCTGGGCGCCGTGCCGCTCCCAGCCGGCGCCGGTATTGCGATACACCTGGCCATCGCGCCCGGCGTACATGTCGTTGCCGACCCGCGCCACCGCGCCCCCCCGGCGCCGCGTGCGCCGGCCACCCGTTCGGCCTGGCCGCTGGCGCGGTCGACCACCACGCCGCTTGCCCCCTGCACCGCCCTGCCGCCGACCGGGTCGGCGATCACGCCGCGCCGGCCGGCGGCGGCGACGCCGCGCGCGGGGTCGGCCGCGACCCCCTTCCGCCGGCGGCCACGGCGCCGCGCGGCCCCTGGGCCACGCCGCGCGCGCCGGCCGCGAACTCGCCGGTATACACATTGCGCACCGCGCTGCGCTGGCCGGCGGTGGCCACGCCGGTGCGCGAGTTGTACGAAGAGCCGACCCGGCTGGCCCAGGCGTTGCCGCTCCAGGCATCGAAACCGCCCGCGGCGCGGCCCACGCTGGCGCGGCTGCCCCACTGCGAATAGATATTCCCCGTATAGCCGGCCCAGCCACGCGCGCCCCAGGCCACGGCCCCGCCGCGCGCGCCATAGGCTGCGCCTCCCCATGCCGGCGCCGCCCACGCGCCCCAGTAGGGATACGGGCCCCAGCCCCAGCCGCAGGACGAGACGGCCGCGCCCCAGGCCCAGCCCAGGCCGAACGCCACCGCCCAGCCGGTCCAGGGCGTATAGGCCACCGACGCGCCATAGCCGTAGGTGACCGGCACGCCATACCAGTAGCTGCCCATCCAGGGCTGGTAGGCATAGCCGGTGCCATAGACCACCACGCCGCTCCCGGGATCGACCAGGGCGCCCTGGTAGGCCGGGGTGTAGCCGACCGTCACGCTGCCGTCGTCGACGCCGTAGATGCGCACCGCCGTCACGAAGTACAGCGGCGACTCGGGCGGGATCGCATAGATCTCGGACGGCACGCTGGTCGCCACCCGGTACGGGCCGGCGGGCGCGCTGGCGGTGAACCAGACGCCGTCCTGCACCGCGTAGTAGCTGGCCGGCCCGGCCTCGATGATGGTGGTGGCGGTATTGACGATGTAGCGCAGCGCGGTGCCGGCGATCGGCCGGAACTGGGGCGGTCCATCGAACACCGGCGTCGGCAAGGTAGTCTGGGCGACCTGCACGGTCGCCGTCTGTGGAATGGCGGCCGCGATCGCCGCCTCCCGCGCCTGGGCGGTGCCGGCCACCGAGGCCTTCACGTTTTCCTTGGCGCTGTCGTCGGGAATCGCCGCGAAATCGGGCGGCAGCGCGGACTGCGCCACGTATTCCCACGGTCCGCCCTCGTCGACCGCGCGGAACCAGCGCCCCGAGGCCAGCACATAGGTGCGGCTGTCAAGGGTCGACTTGAACACGTTGCCGGTGGTGTTGTCGACGTACAGCAGGCGCGTGCCGGCGATCGGCACATAGCGCGGCGCGCCTTCGGTCACCACCAGCTCGGTCGGCGCGGTGGCGAAGACCAGCGCCGGCGCGCCGGCGGCCAGGCGCGGCGCCGGATCGTCCGGCGACGCCTGGCCGCTCAAGGGATCGGCCAGGTGCGCGTCCGCCACCTGGCGCCAGGCCCGTTCGAGGTCGGCGCCGGGCGCCGCCAGCACGCTCCAACGGCCGTCCAGGCTTGGGGCGCTCATCCAGCCGTCGAAGATCTTCAGGTAGTGCACGCCGCGCGCATCGCGCAGCAGCAACGGCCGGGTATTGATCACGCGCTCGAGCGGCAGCCCCGCCAGGCGGCGGTAGACCGGCGCGCCGTCGATGCCCACCAGGATCGCAGGCACGGTGGAAAACACGAAGCGCGGCGGCGTGTTGCGCAGGGCTACCTGCGCGCTCGCGCGGCCGGCGCCGAGCGCCTGCAGGTCCGCCTCCAGGCGGTCGAGTTCGATGGTGCGCGAACGGCCTTCGAGTTCGGCGCGGATCGCCGCCTCCCAGGCGCCCTTCTCGGCGGCGGAGGCGGACGGAAACTCGGACTGCACGATGCGGGCCCGCACCAGGGTCACGCTGCGGGTGCCCTTGTCGACCAGGGTGTCGGCCTCGAGCGTGACGACGCCGTAGCGGGTGCGCGGCGGCTCGCCGGCGCTGGCGCCGACGGCGGCGCGCGCCTGCAGCCGCGCGCCATCCCAGGCGTCGAGCTGGGGCTGGTACATGGTGAGCGTGACGGCGCCGGCGCGCACCTGGCGCGGCCAGCGCGCGGGCTCCTGCGGCGCAGCATCGCCCACGCGCGCCTGCGGGTTGTCCTGCAACGCGGTCGGTCCCTGCGCGGCGCACGACAGGCTGGGCGCCAGCGCCACCAGCAGCGCCAGCGTCGGCCAGGGCCTGGAGCCGGGCTTCATTGCAACGCTCCCGCGGGCGGCGCGAACACGGTGCGCCAGGCGCCGGCCATGCCCGCCACGGTCCAGCCATCGCGCGCCGCGCGCAGCAAGGCTTCTTCGGCGCCGCCGGTGTACGCATATTCGCGCTCGGCGTCGTCGTGGTGGATCAGCAGGCACATCGAGGCGCCAGGGCCGCGCGCGCAGTAATCGAGCATCTGGATGTCGCCGTTGGCGTTGCCGGCGGCGAAGATCGGACGCCGTCCCAGCCGGCTCCAGATGCGCACCGGCTTCATCGGCCCGTCGTCGAACACCTCGACCGCGGCGGTGTGGACGATGTCGCCCACGTCCTCGCGGTACTCGAGCGCGACCGAGCTGCCGACCACGTTCTCGGGCGGGATGCCATACACCTCCTCGGTCACCGTGCGCATGAAGTCGCGCGTGCCGCCGCTGGCGACGCAATTGGTGAAGCCGTGCCCCGCCAGATAGTGCAGCAGCTCCGTCATCGGCGCGTAGGTGCACTCGAGATAGGGCCGGCCCAGCTCGGGATGGCGCCCGCCGCGCAGGAAGTCGCCGGCCGCGCGCGCGAAGTCGTCGGTGCTGAGGCCGACATAGCACTGCAACAGGCCGTCGACCATGGCGTGCAGGGCGGTGTCGTCGCCCCGGTAATGGCGTTCGATGGCGGCGCCCAGCCAGGCATAGTCGCGCGCCAGCACCGCTTTCCACGGCTGGCGCGCGGCCAGCGCGGGGTCGCGCTCGGCCATGCGCGCGAGCTGGCGGAACAGGAATTCGGCCTGGATCGGACCGGGTTTCTCGCACCAAAGCGTGCCGTCGTTGTCGAACACGGCGATCCGGCCGGAAGGCGGCACGTGGGCGCTCGATTCCTCGTCCGTCACGCGCCGCACGAAATCGATGATCCCGTCGCGGGCGGGGCCGTCGGTCCAGGATGGCAGCACGGGCGTCATCGTCTTCTCCTCACTGCGGCACCAGCGCGTGGCGCCGCAGCCAGAGCTGGTAAGGGAGCGCCGCCAGCAGGCCGACGACGACGAACAGCAGGACCGTCGCCCGCACCTGTTCGCCCAGCGAATTGGCGCTGGCGACCAGCATCGCGATGCCGGGATGGCGGGTCGCGCACGACAGCGCCAGCGCGACGCGGTCGTGCGGCTCCGGCCCACCCAGCAGGTGGCCGGCCACCAGGCCCGCCAGCACCACGGCCAGGATCACCAGCACCGTGCCGTCGCCGACCAGGCGCGCCAGCTCGGGCGCCGCGGTCACCAGCACCGGGAGGCAGGCCAGCGCCAGCAAGCCGAAAGCGAACTTGCCGACCAACGGCGCGGCGCGCACGGCCGGGCCGGGCGCCAGCGCGCGCAGGCCCAGGCCGAGCCCCAGCGGCACGAACAGCGACACGAACACCAGCTGCGCCACCGCCAGCGGCGCCACCGCGGCGTGGGCGTCGAACAGCCAGGCCAGGATCGCCACCGCCGCCGGCACCGTCACGATCGACAGCAAGGCGACCGCCACCAGCAGGCCATAGGCGTAGGGCTTGCGCCCGCCGAAGCGGATCTCCTTGGCCAGCACGATCGGCGGCAGGGGCGACACCGCCATCAACACGATCGCGATCTCGACCGACTCCTTCAGCGGCAGCAGCGCCACCAGCAGCGCCGCGACCAGCGGCACCACGACCACCACCGCGAGCAGGGCGCGCAGCAGCAGGCGCGGACGGCGCAATACGTACAGGCCGTCGCCCTTGGCGATGTCCAGGCCGATGCCCAGCGCCAGCAGCAGCAGGCTTGCGTGCAGGGCCAGCGCCACCAGTTCGTGCAGCAAGTCCATATCGTCTCCCATACAGCGCCCGGTCACCGGTGCGCCGACCGTCCATCGATGTTAGCCGCGGCGGCCGCGCAGCGGCATTGGACCATGGTCCCAAGGAATGACCGTGTTGGACGAAAGTCCAATAGCGCCGGCGTGCGCGGTGGCGTTAGGCTGTGCTGCCCGGGCAATCCGCCGCGAAAGGATGAACGATGGATCTGAAGCGCAAGGCAGGCTTGATGGCGTCGGCCTACGATGTTGACGGCGGCTATCCGACGCCACAGACGGTGCGCCAGGCCTATGACGACATGGACATGGCGCGTGCCCTCCAACTGTACCGCGTGTTCTACCCAACGGTGTCGTGCGCCGCCATCGTCGAGAGCAATGCCAGGATCGGGCTCGCGCCGAACCGGGTATTCGGACTGATGGATACCCAGCCCCGCCACGTGGGCTATACGCTCAACTCCGACACGCCCTACGGCGCGATCCCACTCGACCTGCGCGCCGGCCCGCTGGTGCTCGAACTGCCGCCCGGCCCCTTGGTCGGCGCCGTGATCGACATCAATCAGCGCCCGATCGCCGATATCGGCATCCCCGGACCGGACGCCGGCATGGGCGGCCGCCACCTGCTGCTGCCGCCCGGCTACGCTGGCGACATCCCGGACGGCTACCACGTGGCCAGCGCCACCTCGTTCGGCGTGATCGGCGCCGCGCGCGCCCTGCCGGTCGATGGCGACGTCGCCGGCGCCTTCGCGCTGCTGCGCCGGATCCAGGTCCATCCGCTGCGGGCGGACGCGCAATGGCGCACGCCAGAGTGGCTCGACATGACGCCCGCACCGCAGGATTCGACGCCCCATGCCTGGGAAGACACGCTGCGCTTCTGGGAAACGCTGGCCGCCGTGGTGCGCGCCGAGCCGCCGCTCGCCGCCTGGCGCGAACATTATGGCGAGCTGGCCGCCCTCGGCATCACGCGCGGCGCGCCCTTCGCGCCCGACGCGCGCATGCGCGGCATACTGATCGATGCCGCCATGGCCGGCTGCGCCCAGATGCGGGTGCTGTCCTTCGCCGACCGCCGTCCCGACCGCGTGGTCTGGCCCGACCGCCGGTGGGAATGGGCCGCGCTGCGCTTCGAGAACGGTTCCTTCGACACGCCAGACTACACCGACACCCATGCGCGCGACAAATGGTTCTTCCAGGCCATCGCCGCCTCGCCGGCCATGTTCCGCCGCAGCGCCGGCGGCGGCTCGGTGTACTGGCTTGGATTGCGCGATGCGGGCGGCGCCTGGC
Organism: Massilia timonae; assembly: GCF_001866515.1. Classification (NCBI taxonomy): domain Bacteria; kingdom Pseudomonadati; phylum Pseudomonadota; class Betaproteobacteria; order Burkholderiales; family Oxalobacteraceae; genus Massilia; species Massilia timonae. The sequence continues at coordinate 4,350,617 of NZ_JRYB01000001.1, read as the reverse complement.
TGGACGGCGGCCGTCACTACCGCCTGCGGGTGCCGCAGCCGGTGCCCGGCAAGCTGTTCTGGTCGGTGACCGTGTACGACGCGGGCACCCGCAGCCAGGTCGCCACCGCCCAGGGCAAGGCCGCGCTGCGCTCGCTGTTCGAGCTGGCTGGCGCCGCCCGCGACGACGTGGCCGAGCTGCGCTTCGGCCCCGACGCCCCGCCCGGCCACGAGGCGCAGTGGATCCAGACCATTCCCGGCCAGGGCTGGTTCGCCTACTTTCGTATCTACGGACCCGAACCGGCCGCCTTCGACGGCGCCTGGAAGCCGGGCGACTTCGAGCCGCTCCCCACCCTACCGCCACCTGCGAGGTGATCATGCCGACATCATTGCACAACACGACGCGGCGCAGCTGCGTAATCGCCGCCGTTGCCGCGCTCGGGCTCGCCGCCTGCACGAGTCAGCCGACCCGCGACGAAACCCAGGCCCAGGTCGACGCGGCCCAGGCCACCCTGGCCAACTTCGTGCGCGACCCCGACATGACCTGGTTCCGCGAGCACGTCGGAAGCGCCAAGGCGGTGCTGATCAGCCCCCAGATCGTGCAGGCCGGTTTCATCGTGGGCGGCTCGGGCGGCTCGGCGGTGCTCATCTCGCGCGATGGCGAAACCTGGGCCGGCCCGGCCTTCTACCGCATCGCCGCGGGCTCGGTGGGATTGCAGGCCGGCGCCCAGGCGTCCGAGATGGTGGCCCTGATAATGAGCGAGAAAGGCGTCAATTCGCTGCTGTCGACGTCGTTCAAGCTCGGCGGCGACGTGAGCGTCGCGGCCGGCCCGGTCGGCGCCGGCACGGGGGCGCCGATCAATGCCGACATGGTGGTGTACACCCGTTCGAAAGGGCTGTACGGCGGCCTGAACCTCGACGGCACCGTCATCTCGGTCGATGACGGCCGCAACCACGCTTATTACGGCCGGGCGGCGACGCCGGTCGACATCCTGGTCTCGCACAGCGTCAGCAACCCCCATGGCCAGTCGCTGGCCCGGGTGGCGTCGAGCGCGGTGGGCGAGTGAGCTAGCGCGCCAGCAGGCGGCGCAGCTGGGCCGCCTGGTAGGCGCCGAAGGTATCGCCGAACAGGCAGCGGATCAAGGGATCGTCGACCACGTCGGCATCCATCAGTTCGCGCTCGGCATCCGGCGCGAAGCGCTCGTCATTGATGCGCATGTACATCGAGGTCAGCGACTCGCCCAGCTCGAGCGCCGCATACAGCTTGGCGGCCGGGACCTCGGTGCTCCAGCCGAGCGGGCCGGCGGCGCCGTCCAGCAGTTCCGCGCTGTCGCCTTCGAGGCGATAATGATAGTGGCAGGCCCCGCCCGCATGGTCGAACAGCGACAGGCGCCAGATGCGGGGCCGGTCGAAATACACCGACCCGGCTTCGATGTCGCCATACCTGGTCACCAGTTCCCGGCGGCAGTATTCGGTCACGCGCGCCTGTTCCTGCGCGTTCAACGGCGCGAAATGGCGCGCGATCTCGCCGGTGGACGGGGGCGCGGCATTGCCGGCATAGGCGTAATCGACGTCCTGCTCGCCCACCGGAACGACCCACACCAGCGGCGGCGCCGGGTGCAGGCCGGCGGCGTCGAGACGCACCGACACCGAGGGGTTCAGGCGCACCACCCGCGCCTCCGGCAAGGCCGCTCCCACCTCGTGCGCGAAGCGGGCGTAGGAGATCGGAAAGAAGGCGCGGTTATACCAGGACCACGGCTCCTGCCGGAACTGGCAGGAACTCGGCACGATGTAGCGCGGCGCCAGCGCGCGCAGCTGGACCAGCCACTGTTCGGGCAGGCCGGGCGGCGCCGCGGCGTGGCGCGACGGCGCCAGCACCTCGAGCTCGCGCATCGTCTGGAACGGCCACAGCACCATGTCCCACGGCCCCTGCGCGACCAGCTGGCCCAGCGTGTCGTCGTCGATCCAGGAGTCGACCACGTTCAGCACGTTCATGCCGGCGGCGCGCACCTGGAACATCGAGTCGACGTCGATATCCATCGCCTCGCGCGGGATGACCGTGAACGGCCCGACCTCGACCGCCTGGTCCAGCGCCAGCGCGTGCACGTTCGTGAAGCCCAGCTGGCGCAGCATGTCGAACAGCGCCTCGAACTGGCAATACAGATGGATCGGCGTGGCGCGCTCCAGCAGGTCGAGGCTGTCGAGCGAGCAGTGGTCGTCGTGGAAGTGCGAGATGAACACGGCGTCGAAACGCTGGCGCCGGATGGCCTCCAGGTCGAAGCGCACCTCGGGGAAGGCATGGCAGTTGCGGCTGAACGGGTTCTCGAAGATGGGGTCGAAGGCGATGCGCCTGCCCTCGCACTCGAAGACATACCCCGCGTGCAGGATCCTGGATATCGTCAGCTCCGCCATGCCCTGCTCTCTCCCCGTGAAAGGGCGCATTCTACAACGCCGGCCGCCCGCGCCGCCCGTCTGCCTGTAGAATCGCCTCTTTACTCAGCCAGCCGTTCCCCATGTCGACACCGCACTCCCAGCAGACCCACCCGGAACTGATCCTCGGCCTCGACGACCGCCCGCCCCCGCTGCTCGGCATGCTGGCCGCCCTGCAGCACCTGCTGGCCATCATCGTCCCCATCGTCACGCCGGGCCTGCTGATCTGCCAGGCGCTGGGCGTATCGAGCCGCGACACCAACCTGATCGTCTCGATGTCGCTGGTGGTCTCCGGCATCGCCACCTTCGTGCAATGCCGCCGCTTCGGTCCGTTCGGCGCGGGCCTCCTGATCGTGCAGGGCACCAGCTTCAATTTCGTCGGCCCGCTGATCGCCGGCGGCGCCCTGATGGTCAAGCAGGGCACGCCGGTGGAGGCGGTGATGGCGGCGATCTTCGGCGTCGTGGTGGCCGGCTCCTTCATCGAGATGGGCGTCTCGCGCGTGCTGCCCTTCGTCAAGCGCCTGATCACGCCGCTGGTCACGGGCATCGTGGTGCTGATGATCGGCCTCACCCTGATCAAGGTCGGCCTGATCAGCATGGGCGGCGGCTATGCGGCCATGGCGGGCGGCAGCTTCGCCAACGGCGAGAACCTGCTGCTGTCCGGCGTGGTGCTGGCCATCATCGTGATCCTGAACCGGGTGCCGGTGGTCTGGATGCGCAGCGCCGCCATCGTCATTGCACTCGGCGTCGGCTATGCGCTGGCCGGCTGGATGGGCCGTCTGGACTTCAGCGGCATGCACGAGGCGCCGCTGTTCCAGGTGCCCACGCCCCTGCACTTCGGCCTGGGCTTCTCGTGGTCGCTGTTCATCCCGATGATCGTCATCTACCTGGTCACCTCGCTGGAGGCGATCGGCGACGTGACGGCCACCAGCAAGGTCTCGCGCCAGCCGGTCGAAGGGCCGCTGTGGATGGCGCGCATCAAGGGCGGGGTGCTGGTCAACGGCGCCAACTCCCTGCTGGCCGGCATCTTCAACACCTTCCCCAGTTCGATCTTCGCCCAGAACAACGGCGTGATCCAGCTGACCGGCATCGCAAGCCGCCACGTCGGCATGTGGATCGCCCTGTTCCTGGTGATCCTGGGCCTGTTTCCCGCGGTCGCCGGCGTGATCCAGGCGGTGCCCGAACCGGTGCTGGGCGGCGCCGCCATGGTCATGTTCGGCGCGGTCGCCGCTGCCGGCATCAACATCCTGGCCAGCGTCACGCTCGACCGCCGCGCGCTCCTGGTGATCGCGGTCTCGCTGGCGCTGGGGCTGGGCGTGTCCCAGGTGCCCGAATTCCTGGCCCATATGCCGGGCGCGGTGCGCAATGTGCTCGAATCCGGCGTCGCCACCGGCGGCCTGTGCGCGCTGCTGCTGAACTGGTTCTTGCCCGAACCGCCAGCGGCGAAGGAAGCGCAGTGAACTGGAAGCGGCTGGCCAGGAGCCTGGCGGCGCTGGCGGTCGTGGCCGCGACGGCCTGGGGCGCGCTGGCGCTGTGGTTCCAGCTGGCGCCGGCGCTCGCGCTGGCCCTGGGCGGCGCCTGGACCCTGCTCGGCCTGGCCGTGGCGCTGGTCCTGGCGCGCACGCCGGGCTGGCGGCACGAACGCAGGCTGCTGCTGGCCGGCGCGCTGGCGGCGCTCGCGCTGCTGGGATGGTGGCAGTCGCTCGCGCCGTCGCACGATCGCCCATGGGCCGACGACGTGGCGCGCCTGCTGGAATCGACGGTGGACGGCGACCGCCTGGAACTGCGCAATGTGCGCGCCTTCGAGTGGCGCACCGAGACCGACTACACGCCGCGCTGGGAAACCCGGCGCTACGACCTGTCGCGCCTCGAGTCGGCCGACCTGATCCTGTCGTACTGGATGGGGCCGCACATCGCCCACACGCTGGTGTCGTTCGGCTTCAGCGACGGCCAGCGACTGGTGTTCTCGCTCGAGATCCGCAAGGAACGCGACGAAACGTTCTCGGCGCTCGGCGGATTCTTCCGCAAGTTCGAGCAGGTGATCGTCGCCGCCGACGAGCGCGACCTGATCCGCACGCGCAGCAATGCGCGCGGCGAGCAGGTCTACCTGTACCGGCTGCGCGCGACGCCGGCGCAGCTGCGCTCGGTGCTGCTCGACTACCTGGCGCGCGCCGAACGGCTGCGCGGCCAGCCCGAGTTCTACAACACCCTGACCAGCAACTGCACCACGATCCTGTTCGAACTGGCGCGCCATATCGACCCGACGCTGCCGCTCGACTACCGGCTGCTGGCCTCCGGCCATTTCGCCGAATATGCCTACGACCAGGGCGCGCTCACCGCGGGCCTGCCGTATGCGGTGCTGCGCGAACGCGGCCACATCAATGCCCGCGCCCGCAAGTCCGACCGCGACGCCGACGACTATTCGCGCGCCATCCGCGCCGGCGTGCCGGGCATCGCCCCGAACGATTAACGCGCCTGCAGGGCCGCGATCCGCTCCTCGATCGGCGGATGGCTGGAGAACAGCGCCAGCGCGCCGCCCTTGCCCGAGATGCCGAACGCGCTCATGTTCTTCGGCAGCTCGCCCTCGGCCATGCCGCCCAGGCGGCGCAGGGCCGCGATCATCGGCTGCGGCTGGCCCATGATGCTGGCGGCGCCGCGGTCGGCGCGGAACTCGCGCTGGCGCGAGAACCAGGCCACGATGATGCTGGCCAGGATGCCGAACACGATCTCGCACACGATCACGGTGACCATGTAGCCGATGCCGGGGCCGGTGTTTTCCTCGTCATTCTTGCGCAGCAAGCCGTCCACAAAGTAGCCGACGATGCGCGCCAGGAAGATCACGAAGGTGTTGACCACGCCCTGGATCAGGGTCAGCGTGACCATGTCGCCGTTGGCGATGTGGGCCACCTCGTGGGCCAGCACGGCTTCGACCTCCTGCTCGGTCATCGACTGCAGCAGGCCGGTCGACACCGCGACCAGCGACGAGTTCTTCGTCGCGCCGGTGGCGAAGGCGTTCGGCTCGCCCTCGTAGATGGCCACTTCAGGCATGCCGATGCCCGCGCGCTGGGCCTGGGCCGCCACCGTGTTCAGCAGCCACTGCTCGGTCGGATTCGAAGGCTGGGCGATGACGCGGGCGCCGGTCGACCATTTGGCGATCGGCTTGGACAGCAGCAGCGAAATGAAGGCGCCGCCAAAGCCCATCAGGCCGGCGAACATCAGCAGCTTGGGCAGGTCCAGGCCGTTCGAGGTGAGGAAGCGGTTCACGCCCAGCAGGCTGGCGGTGATGCCCAGCACCAGCATGATGCCCAGGTTGGTCGCGATAAACAACAGAGTACGTTTCATGATGTCCTTCTTGGTACGGTTACGGTAAAAAAACGGGTTCAGGCGGCCTGCGCGGCATCGTCGGCCGCGATACGCCGGACCAGCACCCTGGCGATGCGGCGCTCCTCGACGCTCAGGATGCGGTAGCGCAGGCCGTCGATCTCGATCTCCTGGCCGGGCTCCGGCAAGCTCTCGAAGCGCGCCAGCAGGAAGCCGGCCAGCGAGGTGTAGTCGTCGTCGCTGCTGACCAGCCCCCCGGTCTCCAGCACCTGCTCCAGCTGGTGCAGGTCGGCGGTGCCGATGACTTCCCACTCGCCGGGCCCCTTGGGCTGGATCGCCAGCTGCTCGTCCTCGTCGGGGAACTCGCCGGCGATCGCTTCCAGGATGTCGACCGGGGTCAACAGGCCCTGGACGATGCCGAATTCGTCGGTCACCAGCACCAGCTGGCCGTGGGCGCGCTTGAGCGTGTCCATGGCCTTGAGCACGCCGGCGGTATCGGGCAGCAGGATCGGCTTGCGGATTGGTCCAGTGGCGCCATTGCCGTCGTCGACCACGTCGTCGATGCGCGCCTGCAGCACCAGCTGGCTGATCAGGTCCTTGGTGCGGGCGATGCCGACCAGGTTGTCGAGCTGGCCGCGGCCGACCGGCATCCGGCTGTGCGGCGACTCCTGCAGCTGGCGCAGGATGGCGTCGGCCTCGTCGTCGAGGTTGACCCAGGACATCTCGGAGCGCGGCGTCATGATCGAGCGGATCGAGCGGTCGGCCAGGGTCAGCACGCCGCTGACCATATTGCGCTCCTCGACGCCGAAGGCCTGCGCCTCGTCGATCTGCTCGTCCTGGCCGTCCGGCTCGGCATCCTGGCGCCGCTTGCCGCCCATCAGGCGCAGCACGGTGTCGGCGGTGCGGTCGCGCAGCGGCAGGCGCGCCTCGTTCTTGAGGAAGTTACGGCGCGCGAACTGGTTCAGGGTCTCGATCAGGATCGAGAAGCCGATCGCCGCATACAGATAGCCTTTCGGGATGTGGAAGCCCAGGCCCTCGGCCACCAGCGACAGGCCGATCATCAGCAGGAAGGAGAGGCACAGCACGACCACGGTCGGGTGCGCGTTGACGAAGCGGGTCAGCGGCTTGGACGCCAGGATCATGACGCCGATCGAAATGATCACGGCCGCCATCATGACGCCCAGTTCGTCGACCATGCCGACCGCGGTGATCACGGCGTCGAGCGAGAACACGGCGTCCAGCACCACGATCTGCGCCACCACGGCGCCGAAGCTGGCATACACCTTCGACTGGGTATGGACGTGGGTCACGCCTTCCAGGCGCTCGTGCAGCTCGACCGTGGCCTTGAACAGCAGGAACACGCCGCCCAGCAGCAGGATCAGGTCGCGCCCCGAGGGCGACCACGGCCCCAGCGCGAACAGCGGCGTGGTCAGCGTCACCAGCCAGGACACGATGGTCAACAGGCCCAGGCGCATCAGCATGGCCAGGGTCAGGCCGATCAGGCGCGCCTTGTCGCGCTGGTGCGGCGGCAGCTTGTCGGCCAGGATCGCGATGAAAATCAGGTTGTCGATGCCCAAGACGATTTCCAGGACAACGAGTGTGAGCAGACCCGCCCAGATTGCCGGGTCGAATAGCCATTCCATGGTGTTACCTCGTTATTTTGCTAAAAGTGTGTCGCGGCCGCGATCGCGGGCACGGCGGCGCGGTCGGATCGACGCGCGTCGCGATGCAAGGATCGTGATCGGCCAGGGGCGCCGCGACTGCGGCGAAGGCAGGCCCTCAGGGCTTGCGCGGGGGTTTTAGCGGCGGGAACGAGGAATGGTTGGCGCGCGGCGGCGACGGGGGCGCGATCGCCCCGCCCGGCAGGCCGGACAGCTGCAGGCCGAGCTCTTCGTGCACGGAGTCGTGGACGTCGGCGCCGGCCGGCGGTTCATCGGGATCGATGTCGCAGGCGGATTGGCAATCGTAGCCGCCCGCCAGGTAGGCGTCGGCGAACAGCGGCACGGCGGCATCGGTCTCGAGCGCAGCCGTGTGGATGAGGACTTCGGAAGGTGTGACGTGTTCCGTCGCTGCGGCGGGCTGCATCGCGGATGCGGCCATGGCCAGGGCAAACATGTTCAGGGGGAGCAACAGGGTCAGGCAGATGACGAAAAATCGTCTCATATACGGTGCGAGAGTCGGAACGGCGCCAGTATAGCATGTCGCTTCAGCTCCGTTCCGCTCATGCAGCAGGACGCCGTCATGCCGGTGACACGGAACGACGCTAGACTGGAATGGATCGTCCACCGTCCAACATCCGATTCCAGAGGAGGCCGCCATGCCCGCCGCCCAATCCACCGACCTCAACCAGCGCGTACAGCGCGACCTCACCGACAGCTACGACGAAGAGCTCGAACTGGAACTCGACGACCGCGACCTCGATTCCGACACGCTGCTGCCCGCGCCCACCCGCAGCGAGCAGGAGAAAGAAGCCCGGCGCCAGTATTTCCATGAGCTGTTCCGCCTGCAGGCCGAGCTGGTCAAGCTGCAGGACTGGGTCGTGCACACCGGCCACAAGGTCGTGATCCTGTTCGAGGGCCGCGACGCCGCCGGCAAGGGCGGCGTCATCAAGCGCATCGCCCAGCGCCTCAATCCGCGCGTGTGCCGGGTGGCGGCGCTGCCGGCGCCGAACGACCGCGAGCGCACCCAGTGGTATTTTCAGCGCTACGTGTCGCACCTGCCGGCGGCGGGCGAGATCGTGCTGTTCGACCGCAGCTGGTACAACCGCGCCGGGGTCGAACGCGTGATGGGCTTCTGCACCGACGCCCAGTACGAGGAATTCTTCCAGACCGTGCCGGAGTTCGAACGCATGCTGGTGCGCTCCGGCATCCAGCTGATCAAGTACTGGTTCTCGATCTCGGACGAGGAGCAGAACGCGCGCTTCCTGAGCCGCATCCACGATCCACTAAAACAGTGGAAACTAAGCCCGATGGACCTGGAATCGCGCCGGCGATGGGAAGAATACACGCGGGCCAAGGAAATCATGCTCGAGCGCACGCATATTCCAGAGGCGCGCTGGTGGGTGGTGCAAGGGGTCGACAAGAAGCGCGCGCGCCTGAACTGCATCCATCACCTGTTGCAGCAGATGCCCTATGTCGAGGTCGAGCGGCCGGCGATCGAGCTGCCTCAACGCGAGTACCACGACGATTACGTGCGGCGGCCGGTGCCGCCGGAGATCATCGTGCCGGAAGTGTTCTAGGCACCGGCCGGCACGCAGCAGGCTGGTAAAGCGGGTCGACGATCTCCTGTCCTGGGCCTGTCTTTTTTGCTAAGCTCCAGATCGACTTGCTGCGTGGCCATCCCGTTGCGCCGAAGGCGCTGGCGGGGTGGGACGGGACTTCCTGGACTGGACTGATGACCTTGCAAGAGTATCTCGAGACAAATTTTTCTACTCAGCTGGACGACGACGAGGCCGCGCTCGAAGCGTTGCGGGAGAACAGCGTCGGCACGCATGGCCCGGCCAGCGGGCCGGACTGGCAGCGCCAGGTGCGGGCACTGTACCGGCGCGGCATCTCGATCGAGACCGCCCTGCAGTTTCTGTATCACGAGCGCCCCGGCCGCGCGGCGTTCCAGTCCTGGTTGCTGGCGCACGGCCGCCCACCGCCCGCCGCCCACGACCCAGGCGCGTGCGCGGACGGCGGCCCGCTGTCGGCGGACCAGCGGCAATTCTGGGACCGCCATGGCTACCTCGTGCTGCCGGGCGTCGTGCCGCGCGCGCAGTGCGAGGCGGCGCGCCAGGCGATCTGGGATTTTCTCGGGGCCAGCGCCGACGATCCCGGTTCCTGGTATCGCGAGCATCCCGGCAAGCGCGGCATGATGCTCGACTTCTACGACCATCCTGCGCTGGCCGCCAACCGCGCAGCGCCGCTGGTGCGCCGGGTCTGCGAACAACTGTATGGCGCCACGGCGATCTATCCGTCGATCGACAAGGTCAGCTTCAACCCGCCCGAGTCGGACTCCTGGCGTTTCCACGGCAGCCCGCTGCATTGGGACGCAAGCCTGTGCCTGCCGATGCCGTTCCGCTTGCAGGGTTTGCTGTACCTCGGCGATTGCGGGCCGCTCGATGGCGCTTTCCACTGCGTTCCCGGCTTTCACCGGCGCCTTGCCGACTGGCTGGCGCGCGTGCCGGCGGGCGTTCATCCACGCGACTGGGCGCTGCGCGACCTCGAGCCGGCGCCGGTGCCGGGCCAGGCCGGCGACTTCATCCTGTGGCACCAGGCCCTGCCCCATTGCGCCACGCCGAACCGCGGCGCGCTGCCGCGCATGGTGCAATACCTGACCTACCTGCCCGACACCCTCGACCATCCGGTGCAATGGATCTGACCCTGCACGGCGCGCGCCGCGGCGGGCGCGCCGCCGTGGGCGAGAACGCGCCCGGGGGCGCCTATGTGCCGACGTCGCCTGCGTCCACTGAAGGCGCGGCCTGCGGCGTCGCGCTCGGGCCGCCGGTGAACGGCCGCCCGCCATCCCACTCCAGGCGGTCGATGCACATCCGGCGCGCGCTCTGGCCGACGTCCCAGGCGTGATACACGATCCAGGTCTCGCTGCCGTCGGGCGAACTGGTGAAGCTGTTGTGTCCGGGGCCGACGACGAGGCCCGGACGGCTGCGCATCAGGAGCGCATCAGCGTCGCCCGCCGGGCGCCGGTAGGGGCCGAGCGGATGGGGGGCCATCACCCAGCTGATGCCGTAGTTCTCGCGCTCCCAGGCGCCGCCGCTGTAGAAGCAGTAGATGGCGCCGTCGCGCGCCTGCACCGCGGCGCCCTCCACCGTATGCCAGTCGCGCACCGCGCCATGGATCTGACGGCCCTTGCGAAACAGGTGCCAGTCGTGGTGCGGCCGCACCACCACGCGCGGCTCCCCGGCCAGCGTGCGCATGTCGAGCAGGCGGTCGACCACGATCCCGGTGCCGACCCGCTGGTCACCGTCGGGCTCCAGGAAATCGACGCAGTAGAACAAATACCACCGGCCGTCGCGGTCGCGGAAAGGATGGGCGTCGATTGAGAACGGCTGGTCGGGCACGAGCAGCGCGCCGCTGTCGACGAAGGGGCCTGCCGGGTGATCGGCCAGCGCTACCCGCAGCCGCTGGTCGGTTCCCTCGGGCGCGCTCCCCGACGAGTAGTACATGTAGAAACGGCCTTCATGACAGGCCACCTCGGGCGCCCAGTAGTCGGTGTCGCCGTTCGGCGCCAGCGCATGGCCCAGCGACTCCCACGCGACCAGGTCGTTCGAGCGCAGCACCGGGACCTGGCGGCCGTCGGCGCCGGCGGGACCGGTGCCGTAGGCATAATAGACGCCCTCGTGCCTGAGCACGAAGGGGTCGGCCATGGGCTGCGGATATACCGGGTTCTGGTAGCTTCGCTGCATCGTCTCTCCTGGGCGGCTCACATCTTGAAGCGCAGGCTCACGCCATAGGTCGTGGGGTTGTAGCGGATGTCGCGCGGCTGGTAGGGGCCGAGCGAACTCTGGAACCTGGCGCGGGTCAGGTTGATCGCGTCGAACTGCAGCGACAGCCGTGGATCGAGTTCGTAGCCGATGCTCAGGTCGACGAAGGTCGTGGCCTTGACCACCCGGTCCTGGTTGAACGGCGGTTCGGCGATCTGTTCCACATAGTCCCCGCGGCGCGTCGCCGCCAGGCGGCCGGTGATGCCGTTGCCCTCGTACAGCAGCGCCACATTGTAGTTCTGGCGCGCCACGCCCACCAGCGCGGTGGTGGTGAAGGCGTCGCTGTCGAAGGCGGTCTTGCTTTCGTTGTCGCCGTCGATCCAGGTATAGTTGAACTGCGCGCCGAACCCGCTCCACGGGCCGGGCAGGAAGTTGAAGAACTTCTGGATGCCGAATTCCGCGCCGCGCAGCGTGCCCTGGCCCGAGTTTTGCGGGCGCGTCACCCGGTAGACCTGGCCGCCGATCGATTCGTCGAGCGTGAAGTTCTGCAGGTAGCCGGTGATGTCGCGATGGAACAGCGCCAGCTGGGCATAGCCGTTGTTCTGGAAGTAGTATTCGAGGGTCGCATCCAGGTTGGTCGAGCGGGTCGGGCTCAGGTAGGGATTGCCGGCGCCGCCGCTGCCGGGCGCGTTCACGGTCGGCGGCACCAGCGACAGGGCCGGGTTCAGTGAACTGAAGTTGGGCCGCGTGATGGTGCGCCCGACCGACAGGTGCGACTGCCAGACGTCGGTCCAGCCGATGATTGCCGAGGCGCTCGGCAGGTAGTTGGTCTCGTAGGTCGACAGGTCAACGTCGGAGATCGCGTCGCCGATGCGGGTCTGCCCGCGCAGCTCGCGATTCACGCGCACCACGCGCGCGCCGGCCTCGCCGCTGATGTCGATGCCGGCCAGCTCGGTGTCCCAGCGCGCGGCCAGGTACAGCGTGGCGCTGCGCTCGCGCTGGTCGAACAGGCGCGTCGGGTCTTCGGGCACCCGTCCCGGCCCCACGCCGTAGCCTTCGCGCACCAGGTGCGCGTGGTCGATCAGGAAGTCGGCCGAGGGCGTCATCCACGGCCCGCCCAGGCGGTCCAGGCCCGGCGACAGCTGCTGGAACGACGGTCCGAAGGCTTCCAGGGGCGTGGGCCGCAGCGCGCCCGTGAAGTCGGCATGGCCCTCGGCGCCGTGGTAGCTGGCCTTGCGCGTCGACAGGCGCACGCCGCCCAGCAAGGCGCTGAAGATGCCGTCGCCGCCGAGGCGCCAGGTGGCGTCCGAGCGCCACTGGAACTGCGAGCCGGCCTGCTCGTTCCAGTTCTGCACCAGGCCGCGCAGCACGAACTGGCCCGGGTCGCGCAAGGCGTTGGCGCTGCCCGGCGTGGTCACCGTGTTGTAGCCGCCGTGGCCGTCGGCGCCGGACGCGAACACGCTCGAACTGGCGCCCGGCGCCTGCTGGTCGACGATCACCGTGTCGTTGACGAACTTCGAGCGGGTGTAGCCCAGTTGCGAATCGACCGTCAACGGTCCGTCGGCGTACTTCAGGCCCAGGTTCAGGTAATGCGTGGTGGTGCGCTCGTTCTGGCCCCAGGTGCTGGTGGCGGCGTACGGATCCCAGTCATAGGCGCCGCCGAACCGGGCCGCCGGCGCGTCCGCCGCCAGGATCGGGCAGATGGCGCCCATCGGCGTGTTGCAATGTTCTCCCTGCGGGGCCAGCACCACGTTCGTCAGGCGCGGCGCCCAGGTGACGATGTTCAGGATGTAGTTGACCGCATTGCGGCCCTGGTAGCCCATGCCCAGATACTGGGCGCTGGCCTGCAGCCGCGGATTGATCTTCCACTGGAAGGCGCCGTGCACGCTCTGGCGCTCGCGCTGGCCGCTATTGTAGATGCCGCCGATGTTCGGCAACTGGCCCAGCACCTCGCCCTCGCCCAGCGCGAACGGCGGCCGCTCGCCCAGCCGGGTGGCGCTGCCGTCGGGCCGCACCGCGAACACATTGGTCGGCCGGTCGACCCATTGCACCGGATAGGCCCAGTTCTCGCGGTTGACGGCGACGTCGAACAGCGCCCCCATCTCGCCGACGCCGGTCTGCCAGCGGTTGCTGACCAGGAAGCCGCCACCTGGATTGTGCCGGTCCTTCGTCGCCTCGCTGCCATTGGTCTGCTGCAGGCGGTCCTCGATGTAGCCGCTGGCCGTGAAGCCCTTGCTGTCAAACGGCGCGCGCAGCCGGATGTTGACGGCGCCGGCGATGCCGCCCTCGAACTGGTTGGCGGTGGCCGATTTGTACACCTCCATGCCGCCGATCGACTGCACCGGCAAGTCCTGGTACGACAGGCGGCGGCCGGCGGCGGTGAAGATTTCGTTGCCGTCGAGCGTGGTGGCGACGTCGGGCAGGCCGCGGATGATGACGGTATCGGTCTGGCCGCGGTCGCGTCCGACCTGCACGCCGGCCACGCGCTGCAGGGCGTCGCCCGCCTGGCGGTCGGGAAATTTGCCGATGTCGTCGGCATTGATGGCGTCGACCACCTGCACCGCGTCGCGCTTGATGGTCTCGGCCGAGCGCAGGCTCTGGCGCAGGCCGGTGACTTCGACGACGGCGGTAGCGCCGCGCATCGGTTCGGATACGGGCGGCGTCACGGTGTCCGCCGTCTCTTCCTGGCCCGACTGCCCCAGCGCCGGCGCGGCGTGCGCCGACAGCAGCATGATGGCCGCGCAGATCGGCTTGATGTTCGATCGGTTCATGCCTGTCTCCTGTTGTAGTGGTCGCGGGGCCTCGTCGGTCCCGTCGCCCGCCCCGCCGGTCGCTGCCGACTTGGGGCCGTGACACATACTAAGAGCGCGCCACCCGCGTCACCCATAACGAAACGCGCGCGAGCTATCCGAAATCGTCATGGCATGGATTCGCGCGCGCCAGTGGCGACGGCGCTGTCGGCCCAGCCGGGCGTGAAGGCCCGGTCGTCGGCGTCGAACAGGAAGGCGCGGGTGGCCGGGAAAGCGAGCGTCACGCGGCTGCCGGGGCTAGGGGGCGCGGTGTCGGCGTCACACTTGAGCGCCACCATGTCGCCGCCGCCGTCGGGGTGCGCGTAGACCAGGGTCACGTCGCCCAGGTACTCGACCAGGGCCACGCTGGCGCCGATGCCGCCGCCCTCGCCCGTGCGCACGATCTGCAGGTGTTCGGGACGCACGCCCAGCACCACCTTGTCGCCCGCCCTGGCGCGCGTGGCGTCGGCCGCCACCTGCACCCTCGCGCCGTGCGCCAGCTCGACGGTTGCGCCACGGGCCTGGGCCGCGACCAGGGTCGCGTCGAAGAAATTCATGCGCGGCGAGCCGAGAAAGCCGGCGACGAAACGGTTGGCCGGACGTTCATACAGCTCGAACGGACTGCCCACCTGCTCGATGCGGCCGCCATTGAGCACGACGATCTTCTGGCCCAGGGTCATCGCCTCGACCTGGTCGTGGGTGACGTAGATCATGGTGGCGCCCAGCTCCCGGTGCAGGCGCGCCAGTTCGACCCGGGTCTGGCCGCGCAGCGCGGCGTCCAGGTTCGACAGCGGCTCGTCGAACAGGAAGACCTCGGGTTTGCGCACGATGGCGCGCCCGATCGCCACCCGCTGGCGCTGGCCGCCCGACAGCGCCCTGGGTTTGCGTTCGAGCAGATGGCCGATCTGCAGGATCTCGGCGGCGCGCTCCACCCGCGCGCGGATCTCGGCCTTCGGCACCCTGGCCAGCTTGAGCGCGAAGCCCATATTGTCGAACACGCTCATATGGGGATACAGGGCGTAGCTCTGGAACACCATCGCGATGCCGCGCCGGGCCGGCTCGATCGCGTTGCTGACGACCCCGCCGATCTCCAGCGTGCCCTCGCTGACGTCTTCGAGGCCGGCGATGATCCGCAGCAGGGTCGACTTGCCGCAGCCGGACGGGCCGACGAAGACGACGAACTCGCCGTCCAGGATCTCCAGGTCGACGTCCTTGATCACGAGGTTGTCGTCGAAGCGCTTGCGGATGCCGCGCAGGCTTACCGATGCCATGTTCTGCCTCTGCTCATCATTCTCTTTCGTTCAGCCCTTGAGGCCACTGGCGGCCAGGAAGCCCTGGGTCACGCGGCGCTGGAACGCCACGTAGGCCAGCGCCACCGGCAGCGCCCCGAGCAGGGCCGCCGCCATCAACTGGGCATAGCGCACCCCGAAGGCGTCGTAGGTCTGGGTCAGGCCCAGCGGAATCGTCATCATCTCGTTCGACGTCACGATGATGAACGGCCACAGGAAGTTGTTCCAGGCGCCGATGAAGGTCACGATCGCCATCGCCCACACGATGTTGCCCGAGATCGGCAGGTAGACGCTCCACAGCACCCGCAAGGGCCCTGCCCCATCCATCACGGCCGCCTCGCGGAAGTCGGCCGGAATCGCGTCGAAGAACTGCTTGAACACATAGATCACCACCGGCGAGACCACCTGCGGCAGCACCAGGCCGGCGTAGCTGTTGATCAGCCCGAGCTGGTGCATGGTGCGAAACAGCGGCACCAGCAAGGCCTCGAACGGCAGCAGGAAGGCCAGCATGGCGCTGCCGAACAGGAGCGAGCGCCCCCTGAACCGCAGCTGCGAAAAGGCGTAGGCCGCCATCAGGCTGATCGCCATCGTCACCACCGTCACCAGCAACGCCACCAGGGCGCTGTTGAACAGCCAGCGCGGCAGGTTGCCGGCGCCGAGCGTCTTGGCGAAGGCCTCCACGGTCCAGGTGCGCGGCAGCCAGTGGAAGGTGGCCGACACGGTTTCGAGTTCGGGCCGCAGCGCGGTGGACAGGGCCCACAGCAGCGGAAAGACCCACAGCGCCGCCAGCATGCAGGCCGACGCCGTGGCCACGATGCTCCAGCCAAGCTGGGACGGATGCCTCATGCCACGCTTCATGTCCCCCTCCCGCTGCGCGCCCGCTGCCACGAGCGGCCCAGCCACACCTGCAGCAGCGACAGCGCGATGACCACCGTCATGAACGCCATCGCGATCGCCGCCGCATAGCCGGCGTCGCTCTGGGTGAACGCGGTTTCGTACATATAGTGCAGGGTCACGCGGGTGGTGTTGAACGGACCGCCGGTGGTAAGGATATAGGTCTGGCCGAAGATCTTGAGCGAGGCGATCAGCTGCAGCAGCAGCGCAGTGCCGACCACCGGCCGCAGGGCCGGCCACGTGATCGCGCGGAACAGGGTGAAGCCGCGCGCACCGTCCAGCGCCGCCGCTTCGTACAGCTCGGCCGGGATATTGCGCAGGCCGGCCAGCAGCATCAGCATATTGAAGCCCACGGTCCACCAGATGGTGCCGATCGCCACCATCGGCATGGCCCAGTCGACGTCCGCCAGCCAGGCGCGCTGGCCGCCGACGATGTGGTTGATGACGCCCGACGACGGTTGCAGCATCCAGTCGGCGATCAGGGTCATCACCGAGATCGGCAACACATAGGGCAGGAAGAACGCGCCCTGCAGCCAGCTCGACGCGCGCACGAAGCGGTGCACCAGCAACGCCATCAGCAGACCCAGGGCGGTCAGCGGGATCACGGTCAGCAGCGAAAAATAGAAGGTGTGGCCGAGCGAGGCCCAGAACGCCTCGTCGCGCACCAGGGTCGCATAGTTGGCCACGCCGACGAAGGCGCTGGTGCGGGTCAGGCTGCTCTCGGTCAGGCTGAGCCAGAAGGTCTGGGCCGCCGGACCCAGGAAGAACAGCACGAAGACCAGCACGAAGGGCGCCAGCAGCAGCGCCGCGGGCAGGCCCTCGGCGCGCCCGGCGCCGGGCGGCGCGGCCCGGGACAGGTCTGTACTCGCTGCGCGTTTGAGCATCGGATTGCCTTCTCTTTTATCAGTAACGGGGCGGCCGCTTGCGCAGCAGGCGCGACGCCTCTTTTTCGAACATGATGAGCGCCCGTGCCGGCGCCAGCTGCCCGGACAAGGCCCCGGGCAGGTATTTCGACGCCATCGCCTCGACCGGCCCGGCGGCGCCCATATACCAGCCGTCCGGATCATAGACGACGTTGGCGGTCGCCCCGGCATACAGGGCGTTGGGCATCAGGGTGCGCGCCGCAGGCGACTCGGCCACCGGACGGTAGGCCGGCACGTGGCCGCCCTCGGCCCAGCCCATCGAGTTGCGGCTCACGAAGTCCATGAAGGCCAGCACCGCGCGCACCTTGGCGGCGGCCATCGGTTTGCCTTCGTTGGCGGGAATCGCGAACGCGTGCGAATCGGTCCACACGCTGGCGTCCTGGTACAGGCGCGGCAGCGGCACGATGCCGTACTCGAAGCCGAGCGTGCGCTGGCGCGTGGCGCGCACCAGTTCCGGCACCTCCCACACGCCGTTGATCATGAAGCCGGCGCCGCCGCCCATGAACTGGCTGGTGGAGGCAGGGTAATCCAGCCCGGCCTGCGCATAGCCGCCGGTGAACCAGGCGCTGACCCTGGCCAGTTCCTCGACGCCGGCCGCGCCATACGCGAAGCGGCCGTCCTCGATCAGCGGCGCCTTGCGCTGCGCCAGGAGCGACACCCACAGACGCCAGATCGCGTAGGAACTCTGGCTGGCCTCCATCGCCAGCCCCGCCCTGCCGCTTTTCTCCTTCACGCCGCGAAAGGCCGCGCTCAGGGCCGCATACCCCTCGATCGGCTTCAGAAGGCGGGCGTCGTCGAGCAACCCGGCCGTGGCCGCCAGGGTTTTGTTGTAATACAGGACCAGCGGATGCAGGTCGAGCGGGATCGCATAGTTGGCGCCGGCATGGCGCGATTTTTCCCACTGGCGCGGAAAATAATCGCCGCCTTTCAGGCCCGCGGCCGCGAGTTCGTGCTCGCCGATCGGCCGCAGCACGCCGCCGCCGGCCAGGTTGGGCAGGCGCGACAGGTGGATGGTGGCGATGTCCGGCCCCTCGCCCACCACCGACGACGTAATCAGCTTGGTGTAGAACGGCTCGCCCCATTTCAGCGTGGTGCTGACCACGCGCGCCGCGCCCTGGCTGGCATTGAAGGCCTCGACCAGCGCGCGCATGCGCGCGCCGTCGCCGCCGCTGAGCAGCGTCCACATGCGGATCTCGACCGGCGCCTGCGCGGCTACCCGCGCCGCCGGCAATCCGAGCAGGATCGAAGCCGCGAGAAATCTCCTGCGCTCTGTCACCCTGTCTCCTGTCGTCTGGTTGCGCACTGCCGACATTATGGACCGCAATCGCCCGGCGCCGCGGCACGCCTGGGGCGCGTGCTCACCGCACCAGGGTCGGTCCCCGCACCACCGGCGCCCCGTCGACCCAAT
Organism: Massilia timonae; assembly: GCF_001866515.1. Lineage (NCBI taxonomy): Bacteria > Pseudomonadati > Pseudomonadota > Betaproteobacteria > Burkholderiales > Oxalobacteraceae > Massilia > Massilia timonae. Next base: position 4,332,163 of record NZ_JRYB01000001.1, on the reverse strand, counting down.
CGAGCCTGTCGATATACAGGAAACGCCGCTTGCCGCGACTGCCATCGCGCTCGAGTTCCCAGGCGTGATAGGCGATGTAGTCGCGCCCCCCGGCCCGGAACACCGACTGGTGGCCCGGCCCCACCAGCGCCACCTCGGGGCGGCTTTTCAGGAACGGTCCGTCGCCCACCGGCTGGCACGGCCCCAGCGGACCGGCGCAGCTGGCGTGGCCGGCCGCATACGAGCCGTCGCCGAAATCGTTGGCCGAATACAGCAGCGTATAGCGGCCGTCGCGCAGGACCATGGTCGGCGCCTCGATCACCTTGCCCTCCCATGCGCGCCCGTTGGTCAGCAGCCTGACCGGCTGGCCCACCAGCCCCACGCCGTCCGGGCTCAGCTCCTGGGCGAAGATATGGGTGGGCTGCTTGCAGCAGTTGCCGTCGTTCTTGAAGTACAGGTAGAGCCGCCCGCCGTCCTGGAACGGGCTGGCGTCGATGGTGCCGCCCAGCGCCGCCTGGCAGATCAGCGGCGCGGCGGCGCTGTCGACGAAGGGGCCGCGCGGCGAGCGCGCCAGCGCCGCGCCGACGCACTGGCGGTCGGTGGTCCGGTCGTGCGCCGTGTAGTACAGCACGTAGCGCTCCCCGAGCTTGACGACTTCGGGCGCCCATACGTGCGGCACCGGCTGGCGCACCCAGGACGCCAGCGCCGGCATCGCATCGGGCAGCGCGCGCCAGGCCTGCAGGTCGGCCGAATGCAGCAACTGGACGTGCTTGCCGTTGGCATTGGTCGCGTAGGCGTAGTAGCCGCCGTCGTGCGGCAGCACGAATGGGTCGGGAAAGTCGCCCAGCGAGCTGGCGCCTTGGGAGTGGCGCTGGGCCTGGCCCGGCAGCGGCAAAAGCGCCGCGCACAGGCCGGCCAGGCAAAGTGGCAAGCGGTAGTCCATGGATGGCTGTCTCCTCGGCGCCGTGGGCGGCTGCTCGTGTGGTGACAGGCATCATACGAACGCCCACCGCCCGTTTCCTATAACGAAACGCGCGGGAGATATGCCAATTCCGTATTCATCTGGCGCGCGCGGCGCGCCACGCCGGCCGCTTCGCGCAGCGCCCCCAGCATCGCCTCGGCCGAGGGCGACAGGTGATGGCGCTTGCGCGTGACGATGCCATAGACGTCGGCGCGCAGCCCGAGGTCGAACGGCAGCAGCGCCAGCTGCCCGGCGTCGAGCTGGGCGCGCACCAGTTCGGGCGGCAAGGCGACCACGCGCTCGCCGTCGGCCAGCAGCTGCGGCACCAGCGGCAGCGACGCCGTCTCGACGACGTCCTGCGGCGGCTCCAGCCCATTGCCCATGAACAGGGCCATCAGCTGCTCGCGCAGGCGGCACGGCGGCGGCAGGATCCAGGCCGCGCCGGCCAGGTCGGACAGCGCCAGGTCGGCGCGCGCCAGCCAGGGGTGGCCGGCGCGCACCACCAGCGCGTGCGGCTCGTCGGCCAGCGGCTCGAAGTCGAGTTCGGCGCCGGCCGCGGGATCGAGCACGTGGCCGAGCACGATGTCGAAGTCGCCGGCGCGCAGCGTCTCGACCAGCGTCTCGCTGGCTTCGACCGTCAAGGCCACCTGCACCCGCGGGCTGCGCTCCTTGAGCAGCCGCACCGCCTGCGGCAGCAAGGCCACGGCCGGCGTCAGCACGCTGCCGATGCACACGCGGCCGTCGACGCCGGCCAGGCCCTGCATGATTTCCTGGTGGGCGGCGTCCATCTCGGCCAGCGCCGCGCCGGCGCGCCGGATCAGGATCTTGCCGTGCCAAGTGGCGACGACGCCGCGCGGCAGGCGTTCGAACAAGGGCACGCCGAGGGCATGCTCGAGCTCACCGATCAGTTTCGAGGCGCCGGGCTGGGTCAGCCCCGCCGCTTCGGCGGCATGCAGGATGGATGCGTGGCGCCCCAGCTCGACCAGCAGCACCAGATGGCGCGTCTTGAGGTGGAAACGGATGAACCGGGTCGAGGATGCGTCGCGCATGCCGCATTGGCCAATTGTCGTTTTTTTAATCCTAAAGCATTGCGCGCGCGGGCGTCAAATAATGTCTGGTTCTGTCACGCGGCGGCAACGGCCGCCTGGCTGCGCGCGGGCAGCCTTACCTGCGCCACCAGGCCGCCTTCTGGATGGTTGCGCAGTTCCAGGCGCCCGTCGTGGGCCTCGACGATGCCGCGCGCGATGCCCAGCCCCAGGCCCATGCCGCCATCGTTGCGCTCGCGCCCATGGGCCAGCCGCACATAAGGGTCGAACAGGCTGGCCAGCGCGTCCTCGGGCACGCCCGGCCCGTGGTCGCGCACCTCGACCACGACGCTGCCCGGCTCCTCGCGCACCGCGATCTCGGCCCGGGCGCCGTAGTACAGGGCGTTGTCCAGCAGGTTGCCCAATGCGCGCTTGAGCGCCAGCGGCTTGCCGCGCACGTCGACGCCGGACGGCTGGTAGAGCACCTCGTGGCCGGCCAGGCGCGCGCTCCTGACCAACCGTCCCAGCAGCGCGTCGAGGCGGATCCGGGCCGGGTTCTCGTGGATGTCGCTGTCCTTCACGCACTGCAGCGCGCCCTTGACCATCATGTCCAGTTCATCCAGGTCTTCTTCGAAGTCGTCGCGCAAGGCCTCGTCGTCGAGCAGTTCGGCGCGCAGCTTGAGGCGCGTGATCGGGGTGCGCAGGTCGTGCGAGATCGAGATGAACAGGCGCTCGCGGTCCTCGATGTAGCGGGCGATCCGCTCGCGCATGGCCCCGAAGGCGCGCGCCGTGTTGACGAATTCGCGGCTGCCGGTTTCGGGCAGCGGCGCTCTGGCGTCGTCCTGGCCCTGGCCGACGGCGGCGGCGGCGTCGGACAGCGCGGCCAGCGGGCGCGTGATCGAGCGCACCACCAGCAGGCAAAGCAGCAGCACGACGGCCAGCGACAGCGCCTGGGGCATCAAGCGGTCCCAGCTGAACGGATCGCTGCCGCTCAGGAAGTACGGGTTCGGCATCAGCGCCGCCAGGTATAGCCAGTTGCCCGGCTCGATCTCGGTCTGGATCACCAGGATCGGCGCCGGATCGGGCTGCAGCAGCAGCACATGCTGGACCCAGGCGTTCGGCAGGTCTTCCAGGCGCACGTCGTGCTCGGCCACCACCAGCCGGTCGGGCCAGGCGAAGGCGAGCCGGAAGCCCGGCGAATTCGGCAGGTCGCCTTTCAGCGTGGCGGCCACCGTGGCGATCGCCTTGTCGGCCAGCGGATGCGGCGCGATCTGCTCGATCGGCACGTAGGCGTGGTTCAGGTTGACGAAGAAGCGCGTCCCGCCCATCTCGCGCAACTGCTGGATGATGAGCGCGCGATAGGCCGGCGGCAGGCTGCGAAAGAACCGGATCGCGCCGGCCGCGCTGTGCGCCACGTACCTGGCGGCCGACTGGGTCTCGACCTGCGACTTGTAGCGCAGCTGGCTGGCCCAGATCGCGCTGGCCGCCACCTGCGTCACCAGCAGGCCCGCCGCCATCACCAGCATCAGGCGTCCCAGCAGCGACGCCGGCACCCAGCGCTGGAGCCGGCTACGCACTCGACACGCTGACGTCGGCCGAGAACACGTAGCCGGCCCCGCGCACGGTCTTGATCAGCGCCGGCTGCTTGCCGTCGTCGTTCAGCCGCAGGCGCAGGCGGCTGACCTGGACATCGAGCGAGCGGTCGGTCGGCCCGACGTCGCGCCCGCGGGTTTCCTCGCACAGCAGGCCGCGGTCGAGGACGATGCCGGGGTGCTCGACGAAATACTTCAGCAGCTGGAAATCGAGCCCGGTCAGCGCCACCTGGACGCCGTCGGGATCGAGCACCTTGCGCTCCGTGAGGTCGAGCGTGAAACCGACGAAGCGGTAATAGCGCGCGGCTGGCGCGTCCTGCGCCGAGCGGCGCAGGATCGCCTTGATGCGCGCCAGCAGCTCGCGCGGGCTGTAGGGCTTGGCGATGTAGTCGTCGGCGCCCAGTTCGAGGCCGACGATGCGGTCGGTCTCGTCCGAGCTGGCGGTGAGCATGATGATCGGCACGTTGGAGCGCTGGCGCACCTGGCGGCACAGCATGAAGCCGTCGGTATCGGGCAGCATCACGTCCAGGATCACCAGGCACAAGCCCTCGGGCTGGGCCTGCAGCGCGGCCAGGAAGCTCTCGCCGTCATGCGACAGGATCACCTCGTACTGGTTCTTCTCCAGGTAGGTCTTGAGCAGTTCCCGGGTCTTCTGGTCATCGTCCACGATCAGTATCTTGCGCACCTGCCACTCCAAGAGGTTTGAGATTGAATAGCCGGAACAGCGCGCCGAGGCGGCGCTGCGCCTGGGACGGCGGCACCCGGTCGTCCAGGAAGAACCGGTGCACCTCGGCGATGACGGCCTCGCGGCTCGCTTCGTCCAGCGCCATGCGGTGCACCAGGCTGGGCGCCTGGACAGCGGCGCCGCGCGCGAACACGGTCCACGACTGGCGCGCGCAGCTGTCCATGGCGGCGGGGTCGGCGTCGCGCCGCACCGGCACCCCGCCCTTGAGCGCATTGAAGCCGGCCTGCACGCTTGGGGCCACCATCAGCCGCGCCATCCTTTCCTGGGCCGCCATCTGGCGGTAGTCGCCCGCGAACATGGCCAGCGTGTCGACGCTGTACAGGTGGTAGCCGGCGGTGTCCGGCGCCGCCGCGCAGCCGAAGTCGCGGTCCGGCAGCGCCTTGAACTCGGCCAATTCGGCCTTGGCCCAGTCGCCCATGATCATCATGCCGGCCTGGCCGCGCGCGAAACGGCGCACCACCTCGGGCCAGGGACGCTCGTCGATCTCGCCCTGCAGCCAGCCCTTGATGGTGCGCAGGCGCAGCAAGGCCTCGTGGGTGCGCCGGTCCGCCGCCGCGGCCGGGCTGCGCTGCACGAACAGTTCGCGGTAGAAGGCCGGCCCGCTCTCGGCCAGCACCAGGTTCTCGAACAGGGCGGCGACCTGCCAGGCCTCGCTGCTCTGGGCCAGCGGCGCCACGCCGGCCGCGCGCAGGCGCCGCGCCACGTCCTCGAACTGGCGCCAGGTGACGGGCGGCGTCAAGCCGAGGCGGGCGAACAGCGGGCGGTTGTAATACAGGGTATTGACGCGATGGATGCCGAGCGGCGCGGCCACCACGTGGCGACGGTGCACGACGAGCTGGCGGATGGTCGGGAACAGGAAGCCGGCCCAATCGTCAGAATCGGCGACCTTGTCGAGTTCGAGCAGCAGGCCCAGGTCGGCCCATTCGGCGATCGACGGGCCGATCAGCTGGGTGACTTCGGGCGCATCGCCGGCCAGCACCCTGCCCTTGAGGACCTTGCCGGCGCCAAGACCGGCGCCGCCCGGGATCGCGGCGTCCTGCCACGCGATGCCTTCGTCGGCCAGGCGCGCCGCCAGCAGGTCGGCGGCCTTGCGTTCGCTGGCCGAAGTCCACCAGTGCAGCACCTGCAGGCCGGGTCCGTCGGCGGATGGCGTGGCGGCAGAAGGGACGGCGGCGCAGGTGCAGGCCAGGGCCAACGCCCACCTCATGACACCAGGCCAGGCCACTTTCTTCATCGACGCCATCACCACGATCCCGCTGAAAGCACCGACTATATCGCAAGGGCGGCCAGGGCGCTAGCGTCGCTCGATGGTGGCAACCTCGCCCATCCTGCCGTTGCGGTCGAAGGCGGCGGCGCGGATCGTGCCGCGCGCCGCGATCGGGCCGTTCACGACCGGGCTGCTCGCGCTGGGCGTGCTGCCGTCGACGGTGTAGCGCAGCAGCATCCCGGGCAGGACGTGGTTCACCTTCACCTGCCCGCCCTCCTCGACCATCCCCGGCGGCGCGATCCGGTAAGCGACCCGCGAGCCGTCCAGGTCGAGGCGCGGCAGCACGCGCTGGCCGAGGGCGTTGACGAAGCCGGTCCAGGCGGCGCGGTGCAGCACGTGCGCCCTGGCCGGATCGTTCTCGCGCGCCCAGGCCGGGTCAGGCGCCCAGCCGCGCTCGGCCACCGCCACCAGGCGCGGCATCACCAGGTAGTCGATGCGGGCCGGGTCGCGCACGGTCTCGACGAACAGGTTGGCCTGCAGGCCGCGCACGCGGCGCTTGCCGTAGTCGGTCAGGCGGTCCTTGCCGATGCGCGCGCTTTCTGGCGCATTCCTGTTGATGTCGAGCGGGATGAAGTCGTACACGGTGTCCAGCTCCACGTAGGCGCCCCAGTTCACGCCATGTTCATCGGGATTGGCGTTGTGGGCCATGTCCATGTACATGCGCGTCACCGGCGTCAGGACGATGTCGTAGCCGGCATTGGCCAGGCGGTAGGCCAGGTCTTCGTTGCCGGTGGTGTTATTCCACACATAGGCCGAGAAGCCACGTTGCGGAAAGCGCGGATTCGGGATCAGCTTCGGACGGCCGTCGAGCATCGTCTGGCGCGCCGCCAGCTCTTCCCAGCCTGACATGAACAGGCCGTGCTTGCGCAGGATGCCCTCGACGCGGTCATAGAAATAATCCCACAGGTCGACCACGGTCTCCAGATTGTGCTTCTTCATCATGGCGGCGCTGACGGGCGACTTTTCCCAGGCGCCGTGGGCCAATTCGTCGCCGCCCATATGGATGGTCGACAGCGGCACGCCGGCCTCGCGGTGCAGCTTGACCACCTCGTCCACCACGTGCGCGATGAAGGTGTAGGTCGACTCATGGCCCGGGTTGATCACGTTATCGCCGAACAGCTGCGGCGAGTTGTACACCGAGCGGTCTTCGAGGTCGTTGAGAAGATATTTGGCGTAGTCCGGGTCGCCGGCCGCCTTCAGGCGGTGGTAGCGCGACTCCATCGCCTGCACGGCGGCGCGCGCGTGGCCCGGCATCTCGATCTCGGGAATCACCTCGATATGGCGCGCCTGGGCGTAGCGCAGGATTTCCTTGTACTCGTCGCGCGTGAAATAGCCGCTGCCGCTGGCGTCCTTCGGGTCGGGGCCGGAACCGTAGGCCGGCTGCAGGCGCACGCCGGGCCTGGCGGCATGGCCGCGCACCGCGCCGATGTCGGTCAGCTCGGGCAGGCCGGCGATCTCGAGGCGCCAGCCTTCGTCGTCGGTGAGGTGGAAGTGGAACTTGTTGAGCTTGAAGCGCGCCATCAGGTCGAGCCACTTGAACACGGTCTCCTTGCCGTGGAAATTGCGCGATACGTCCAGCATGAAGCCGCGATAGCCGAAACGCGGGGCGTCGACGATGGTCAGCTCAGGCAGCGCCGGCGACTTCGTCCCCGGCAGCGGCATCAGGTCGCGCAGTGACTGCAGGCCGTGGGCGACGCCGGCCGCGCTGTTGCCGACGATGGCGATGCCGCCATCGGCCGCGATCGTCAGGCGGTAGGCTTCGGGCGAACTCTGGCCGGGCACGCTGGCCACGGAAAGGCGCAGCGAAGGACCGCCGCTGGCCGGCAGGTCTGCAGCGAACAAGGAACGCGCCAGCGCCGCCTCATTGGCCAGCTTCGATGACGCCTCCACGTTTGGCTTGCCCTTGAGCGCCAGCGCGCCCTTCCCGGCATCGAGCTGCAATGGCGTCGGCAAGACCTTCGGCACGGCGGACGCGGGCAGCAGCGCGGCGCGCGCATTGCGCTGGTAGGTATCCTGCGGGGTGACCAGCGAGTGCGGGCTGTCCTTGACGCCGGCCTGCGGCGGTTGCGCCAGCGGCACGACGCTGTAGGCGAGCGCGACACCGGTATCCGGCGCGGCGTCGTACACCAGGTAAGGGCCTGACGGCGCCTTTGACGAGGTGTAGACCGAATCCGAATGCTGGTAATCGAAGGCGACTGTCTGTCCCGGCGCCAGCCCCTTGAAGCCGGGACCGGGATACAGGCGGAACAGGCCGCCGGCGATCTGCTCGAGCAGGATGCCGTTCGACTGCACGCCCTTGGGCATGCGGTCGATCGCATTGAAGTACAGCGACCAGCCGTGCGCCGGCAAGGCCCGGGTGTCGCGGTTGGTCAGGGTGAAGCGCGCCGGCGACGTCCCCTTGGGCAGCTGTGCGTCCGCCACGGGGCGCCGCAGCTCCCATTGCAGGTGCAGCCTGGCGCCGTTCGCCACGGCGCCGGCGGATGTCGCCGCAGCCTGTGCTTCCTGCGCCGTCGCCGGCAGCGCGAAGGCCATCATGGCCGCCATCAGGGTCGACGCCACAGCGCCGCCAACCATCGTTGTCTTACCCAAGAGTGTCTCCTTATTGCGCCGATGCGCGCTCGTCCACATCATTTTTGCCCTGGTCGGCCTTGCTCGACCCTGTTCTGCAGCCTGACGGCGCCATCACCCGGCGCCAGGCTCCCGTTCAATACCTGCGACGTCACGTTCCACAGTTCGACTTCCATGCTCGGCTGGCCGCGATTGAGCACCTGGGCGTTAATCCGGATCGTCGACGCGCAGCGCTTGCGCCATTCGGCCATCTGCTTGGCCACCGGGTCGCGCACTGCGATCAAGTGGTGCGACAGGGTGAAGAACCCGGTCAGCCGGTTGGTGTACAGGTCGGCGAATTCCTGCGACCCGACCCAGGCGATGAATTTGTAGGCGTCTTCCTTATTCTTCGAATGGCGGTTCACGCCCAGCCCCAGGTCCATGTGGTCCGAGATATGGCAGGCGGCGCCCTCACGGGGCAGCGGCGGCGGGAACACGCCCAGCGCCAGTCCGGGCGTGCGGCTGAAGTGCGCGATGTCCCACGAGCCGGCCGGATAGATCGCCGCGCCGCCCGACGCGAACCTGGCCTGGCTGGCCGCATAGGTCTGTCTTGCGGCGCCCACCGGCAGGTAACGGCCCAGGCGCGCGGTGAAATCGAGCGCGTCGACATAGGGCCGGTCGGTAAGCCTGGCGCGCCCGGCGATCAGGGCCTTGCGCCCCTCTTCGCCACGCCAGAAATTCGGGCCGATGCTCGTGTAGACGATCTGGCTCGACTCCCACTGCTCGGCCGTTCCCAGCGCCAGCGGCGTCACCCCCGCCTCTTTCAGGACGTCGAGCACGCGAAAGAAATCATCCACCGTACGCGGCGGCTGCAGGTCGTGGCGCCGGAAGATGTCCTTGTTGTAGAAGAAGCCGTGAATGACGGAAGCGACCGGCATGCAGAAAGTATCCTTGCCGTCGTCGGTCTGCCAGGCCACCAGGCTCGATCGGTCGAAATTCTGCAGGCCTGGCCTGCCGTCCAGGCGATCGAGGTGGCCGCCCTGATACAAGGCCAGCGACACGTCGAACGGCCGGCAAGCGATCAGGTCGCCCGCCGTACCCCTGGCCAGGCGTGCGCCGACGGCCACGTCGTAGCCGGTCGGCGCGGTCGGCGCGAACTTCACCGTGACGTCGGGATGGTGGCGTGCGAAGGCCGGCAGGAGCACGTTTTCCCACAAGGCCTTGTCGTCCACGCGCCAGCTCTCGATCACGAGTGTGCCGGCGCTTGCCGGCAGCGCCAGAGCCGCCAGCAGCGCGCCGAGCATGCCGTAAAGGATCCCTCTCACCCGTGCTGTCCCGCCGCGCCGCGCTTGGCCTTGGGCGCCGCGAACAGCCGCTCGATCTCTTCGAGCGACTTGCCGCGGGTCTCGGGCAGGAAGAAGGTGGCGGTGACGAAGTAGATGGCGGTGCATGCGGCCCAGAACAGGAACATCATGTGGTAGCCGAAATTGCCGACGATCGGCAGGAAGGCGCCGGCGATCAGCGTGCCCGTCCCCTGGTTGATCAGCAGCGCCACGCCCATGCCCACCGACCGGATCCGGGTCGGCATCAATTCGGACAGGGCCAGCCACACGCACACGCCGGGGCCGATCGAGAACGAGGCGATGAAGAAGGCGATGAACACGGCCGCCAGCTGGCCGCTGCCCTCGTCCGGCGTAGGACCGACGGTGGCGCGCACGATCTCCAGAGGCACGCCGGCCGGCGCGCCCTTCGGCGGCTGCACCGATACGCGCTGGGCCATGTACACCCGGCGCGCGGCATCGACCGTGGCGCGGGCCTCGGCCGGCAGGCTCGCGATCATCTGCTGGGCTGCGTCCAGTGCGGACGCAGCGCCGCGGCCGGCCCAGGCGGCGCGCGCCCCTTCCAACAGTGCGCGCTGGTCGGGCGGCAATGTTGCCGCCAGCGCCGCCTCGCGCGCCAGCACCGCCCGGGCTTCGGCGGTCGGCGTATACGCTTCGGCCACCTGCTGCGCATCGCCGTACTGGTACAGGATCGTCAGCTGCGCCGGGCCGGCGGCATGACCCAGCCTGGCGTCGACCAGGTTGAGGTCTAGCGCATTATCACGTACCAGCGCCGCCACCTCGGCATGCACGTCGACCCGCTGCGACTCGAAGCGGTGGAACAGCAACGCCAGCAGGCACAGCGAGACCATGATGCCGGCGGTGCCGATCTTGAGCAGGAAGACGCGTCCCTTGCGCTCGACCAGCATGATGGCGCCGACCGTCATCACCATGTTCAGGATCTTGATCGCGGTGCCGTGGCTGGCCGCGCTCACCGGATCGAGGCCGGCATGCTGCAGGATGGTCGACATGAACTGCAGCAGCGAGTTGATGCCGGTCGCCTGGTTGCAGCCCAGGATCACGCAGGCCAGCACGAACGGCAGCACGTAGCGCCGCTCGGTCAGCATCTCGGTGAGCGCCGCGCCGCGCGAGAGCTTCGGGCGCGCGCGTTCTTCCGCCAGCGAGGCCTGGATCTCGTCGGCTTCAAGCGCGCAGGCGCTGGCCGGCCGCAAGCGTCCCAGCACGGCGCGCGCCTGGTCGGCGCGTCCCTGGCGCATCAGCCAGCGCGGCGACTCGGCCACGAACAGGCAGCCGAGCAGGAACAGCGCGCCCGGATACACCACGGCCATGAACATGCTGCGCCAGGCGTGGTCGGCGGCGGCCGTCGCCGCGGCGGCGTCGCTGCCGGCGGCCTGGATCGCCAGCTCGGCATTGCCCAGATAGTGGTTGCCGATGAAGGCGGCCAGCACGATGCCGGCCGTGAGGGCAAACTGGAACAGGGCGAGGCCGCGGCCGCGCCGGTCGGCCGGCAGGCATTCGGCCAGGTACAGCGGCACCACGACCGCGATCACGCCGCCGGACAGGCCCTGCAGCAGGCGCCCCAGCAGCAGCGGCACGAAGGATTGCGACAGGTAGATCACCGTGACGCTGCCGACGAACAGCAGCGCGCTCACCACCAGCATCGGCTTGCGCCCCAGCCAGTCGGCCAGCATGCCGGCCACCACCGAGCCGAGGATCGAGCCGGCCATCACGGCCGCCACCACCAGCGACAGCTGGCCCTCGGTCAGGCTGGTGGCCCGGTGCAGATAGGGCAAGGCGGGATCGATGATCCCGATGTCGATCCCGTACAGCAGCCCTCCAAGGCCGCAGATCGCCGTCAGGAAGAACAGGTGCATGCGTTGTTTGTTGTGATTGGCCATTCCTTGCCTTCGCCTCGATCAATGCTTCTTGTTCCAGGAGCGTGGCCGCGCGGTCTCCGGCGCGCGGCTGCGTCCTCCCATCTACTGCTACCGGAGATTACCAGGACGTGCCGACCCGCAGTCCAAACATGCGCGGATCGTTATAGGACGCGAGCAGGAAGCGCTCGTCCGGTCCGCCGATGCCGGCCCAGGTCTTGGCTCGCTTGTCGAAGGCGTTGCGCACGTACAGCTCCGCATACCAGGGGAAGCGGTCGCCGTCCGGCCCATTCAGGCGCAGCGAACCGTCCACCTGGGCATAAGCGCCCTGCACGCTCGACAGGTGGGCCTCGTCCAGGTTGCGCAGGTTGAAGAACATCTTGTCCTGCCAGCGCGCCTGGATCCACGGCGTCAGCATCCAGCCATTACTGAAGTGGAAGTCCTGCGAGAAGCTCAGGTTCATCGTGCGCGGCGGCGAGTACGGCAGGCGATTGCCGACCACATCGTAGGGACGCAACTGGGACAGCGCGGTGTCGGGACCCGAGTAGTAATCCGGGCATGGCGTGATGCCCTGGGCCAGGCGCGAGCCGCAACCCAGGTCGTCGCTGAAGGTGTGGTAGTCGGCCACCTTGGCCGACAGCAGCGAAGCCGAATAGGTGATGCGGGCGTCGCGCCATGGGCGGTACTGCCCTTCGAGTTCCAGCCCCTTGATGTTGGCGCGGCCGATATTGCGGGTCGACCACCAGCTGATCACGGCGTTGCAGCCCGGGTTGTCGGCGGCGCACGGCCGCTTGTTCTGGCCGACCGTGTGCTGGCCCGTCATCTGCATGTCCTTGTAGCGGCTGTAGAACAGGGTGGCCGACAGGGTCAGGCGGTCGTCCAGCATCTTGCCCTTGTAGCCGAATTCCAGGTTGGTGACGGTCTCCGGGCTGTACGGCAGGAAGGAATACTGCGGGCCGCTCGGACCGGTGGCGCAGTCGTACGGCACGCCGTTCGGGTCCAGCATATTGCCGCACAGGTTGAAGCGGTCGTTGAAGCCGCCGGCCTTGTAGCCGGTCGACAGCGAGGTGTAGAACATGGTGCGGGTATCAAGCTGCCAGGTCAGGCCCAGGCGGCCGGTGGTCTTGCGCCACGAGTCCTTGTGATTGCTGATCGAGGCTGCGGCCGGGAAGGCGCCGCTGCCGTAATAGGCGCCCATGCCCGGCAACAGCATGCTCGAATCGATGCCCTGCCAGCCCGGTGTGCCCGGCGCACCGGGCGTGTAGAGGCCGTTGAAATAGTCGGTGCCGTAGGCTTCCCAGAACTGGCCGTTGGCGTCCTCGCGCTCGTCACGGCTTGCGCGCGCCCCGACGGTCAGCGTCCATTTGGGGATGAATTCCCAATCGGCCTGGGCGAAGACGGCTTTCGACTCCGAGATGCGGTGCGGCTGGTGGTAGAAGTTCGCGGTCGGGTAGCCATTGGGGCCGCCGCCGCGGAAGTCCTGGCCGTAATCGAGGGTGTTCTTTTCCTTCATGTAGAACAGGCCGGCCACGTAGCGCAAGCCGCCGAAGTTCTGGCGCAGCTGCAGCTCGTGTACATCGGAAGCGAACTTCGAGGCCAGCGTATAGGTGCCGTTATCGTACACCGGCCAGCGGTCGCCGATAGCCCAGGCGGTGGCGTCGACGTCGGCCTCGATCGGGTGGTAGCCGCCGTCGCTGTCCTGCTGCTGGAAGCGGCGCTGGATCGCGTGCGCATAGCTGTACTCCACGTCGGTCTGCGCATTGACGTTCCATACCAGGTTCGAGCGCGCGGTGCGGATCGACATGTCGGTGATGCCCGGGATGTTGATCGCCACGCTGTACTTGCCGCCCGTGCAGGCATAAGGCGTGCCGGCCGCCTGGTCGCAATCCTTCATGGCGATGTCGCCGGCATCGTTGTTCTGGTAATTCTCGAACGCCAGCAGCCATTGCAGGTTGTTCGTCACCTTCCACAGGCCGGATATGCGCGCTGCCCACTGGTCGCGGTTGGTGTAGTAGTCGCTCTTGTCGACGTCGCGGTTCAGGCGCTGGTCGGTGTCGGGAATGCCGTCGGCGTAGAAGCCTTTCGAGGGCATGTGGACGTCGTAGTCGTCGCGGGTCTGGTCGATCCAGCCGTCGCGCTTGACGCCGCTGGCGGTGAGGCGCAGCGCGAAGCGCTCGTTGACCGGGATGTTCTGCACGACCGAAAGCTGGCGCTGGTTGTAGTTGCCGACGTCCAGCATCACATTGCCCTCGTCGCTATCGAGGACCGGTTTGTTCGGGATGATGTTGATGCTGCCGCCGGTCGAGTTGCGGCCGAACAGCGTGCCCTGCGGGCCGCGCAGCACTTCCAGGCGGTCCAGGTCGAACAGCAGCGCCAGCGCGCCTTGCGGACGCGGCGAATAGATGCCCGCCACGTGCAGGCCGACGGCCGGGTTGCCGATCTCGGTGAAGTCCGAGTTCGAGACGCCGCGAATCGCGATCTGCACACCCGAACTGCCGTCGACCGCGCCGCCCAGCTGCAGGTTCGGGATGTCGCCCGTCAGCGCCTTGATGTTGACCACGCCCTTGCGGGTGAGTTCTTCCTGGGTCACGGCGGACACGGCGACCGGGGTCTTCAGCAGCGAGGTGCTGTAGCGGGTGGCGGTGACCATCACTTCCTGGATGGTGTCCGGATTCGGCGGCGGGACTTGCGCCGCGGCCTCCTGCGCTGAACCCGGCGCCGCGAGCAGCGCCAGGGCGCCGGCGACGGCCGAACTGATCAAGGTCTTCCTGCGGTTCGATTCAAGCATGCTGTTTTCCTTTTGGTAGCGCGACGGTGATGCCGTCATCTCGAGTGATCCCACCTGCCTGTGTGCTGCTGTCTGCTGCGGTCGTTTCTACTTTCTTCGTTGCATGTTTTGACAGTAGCACCGTTGCCAGGACAGGCCAAACGAGGCCGCCGGACGCGCCGGAATATTCATAAGCGCCTGATTTTTATACATTTTCCTCACGAGCCCCATCCCGGCGCTTACACTTCTTTACGTTGCGCGGGATTTTTCGCCGCGAAATCCCCAGCGCCTGGGATTTCACGCGAGACAAGTATTCAAATCCTTACAATTCATTACAGAGCGCTGTGCCGCAATTGCAACAAGCGACTTACAGCTTGACGTAGACGCCGCGCCGGTCCATCGCCCACGCCACGATCCAGCAGGCCAGCATGTATCCCAGCGCGAACAGGAAGGACGCCAGGACCGGCTCGGTCCAGGGCAGGATCGCCCGCTGGTAAAGCCACTGGTACAGCGACATGTCGCCCACCCGCAGGCGCACCAGCGCCACCACGCCCAGCGTCGACAGCATGTAGATGAACAGCGTGTTCTTGCCGAAGACATCGAAGAAGGCGGTCCCGGCGCGCAGCCCATTCAAGTCGATGGCCCACACCAGCACGGCCAGCAACACCAGGTTCCAGCCGATGCTGACCACGACGTAGGAGCTGGTCCACAGCTTCTTGTTGATCGGGAAGGCGGCGTCCCAGCCGTGGGCGAACAGGATGCAGGCGGCGCCGGCCGCGAGCAGCGCCGCCACGGTTCGCAGGCTGCGGCCCGTCCGCTCGATCCAGGCGACGGCGAGGTAGCCGCCAAGGACGTTGACGACGGCCGGCACGGTGCTGAGGATGCCTTCCGGGTCGAAGGGAATGCCGTCGCCCGCATACATGTGCGAGGCGCCCAGCACGACCAGGTCGAGCATGCGCACGGCGTTGCCGGCCAGGGTATAGTCGCCGAGCTGCCACAGCACCCACCAGTAGCCGAGCAGCAGGACGGCGCCGGCGGCCAGTGCGCCGCGCACGCCGCCGTGGCGCACGACCAGGGCCGCAACCAGGTAGCACAGGCCGATGCGCTGCAGCACGCCCATGATGCGCACCTCCTCGAAGGGGATGAAGGCGCCGTCCGGCGTGAAGAACGGGAACCAGTACAGCAGGAAGCCGCACAGGAAGATCAGGGCCCCGCGCCGCAACACCGTGCGCAGGAAGCGCGCATCGTCCATGGCCGCCAGTTTCTTCATGCTCAGGCGCAGCGCGCAGCCCACCACGAACAGGAAGGATGGGAACACGAGGTCGGTCAGCGTATAGCCGTGCCATGGCGCGTGCACCAGCGGCGCATATTGCGCGCCCCAGCTGCCGGGGGTGTTTACGACGATCATCAGGGCCAGGGTCAGACCCCGCAGGACGTCGATCGAGAGATTGCGTGAAATGGTCGAGGGTGGCATCTGGCGTTTCCGTTTGACATGACGGATCCACCGTAGCATGACGTCGCGGCGCGCTGCAATGCCCCTCCCTTCGCCCGCCCCGCAAAGCGCAAGTCATTGATTTCACGAGACATCCCTACCGCGCACAAAGAGATGGCGCTTACACTTCCTTACACGGCGTTCACGGCGTCCGGCGCCGAAGATGCACCTTGTTGCCGTTTGAAGATGGTGCTAAGGTCGCGGCATTGTCAAATTTGAGTCAAGAATGTCGACACCTTCCAATGCCCCTTCCGAGATGTCGTTCTTCAGCCTGCTGGTGCGCGCCGGCAGCCTGTCGGCCGCGGCGCGCGAGCTGAACCTCACGACCGCGGGCGTCAGCAAGCGCCTGGCCCAACTCGAGGCACGCCTGGGCGTGCGCCTGCTGCAGCGGACCACGCGCCGCATCGGCCTGACGGTCGAAGGCGAGATGTACCTCGCCCATTCGCGCCGCATCCTCGGCGACATCGCGGACATGGAACAGATGATCACCAGCGCCAGCACCGCCCCCAAGGGGCTACTGCGGGTGAATGCCACGCTCGGCTTCGGCCGCAGCCATATCGCGCCGCTGATCTCGTCCTTCCACCAGCGCTACCCGGACGTCGAAATCCAGCTGCAACTGACGGTCAACCCTCCGAGCCTGGTCGAAGATGCCTGCGATGTGTGGATCCGCTTCGGCGAACCGCCCGACACCCGTGTCATCGCGCGCCGCATCGCCTCGAACCGGCGCCTGCTGTGCGCGGCGCCCGCCTACCTGGAGCGCTGCGGTACGCCGCGCGTGCCCAACGACCTGGCCCGCCACAGCTGCATCGGCATTCGCCAGGGAGCGGAAGGCTACGGCATCTGGCACCTCAAGTCGGGAACGCGCTCCGAGACCGTCAAGGTACGCGGCCCACTGAGCACCAACGACGGCGAGATCGCCGTCGACTGGGCGCTCGCGGGTCACGGCATCATCATGCGGGCGGAGTGGAATATCGCGCACTACCTGGAAAGCGGCAGGCTGCGCCAGGTGCTCCCCAACTGGGAAACGCCGCCGGCCGACATCTACGCGGTCTATCCGCACCAGCTGCAGACGGCGGCGCGGGTGCGCGCCTTCGTCGACTTCGTGGCCGACGCCTTTGCCGCGGCGACGCCGGCCTGAGCGGCGGCGCACCGGACGGCATCAGCTCAGGCGCTGGCCTTGTGAGTGGCCGGCACGCCGACCAGGTTGAGCTCGACCGCTTCCGGCGCCTCGCCCGGCTCCCTGGCCAGCGGCGCAGCCTCGTGGCCGTCGAGGATGCGCTGCATGCGCGGACGGTCCAGCGCCCCCACCCAGCGCGCGATGGCGACCGTGCCCACGGCATTGCCGATGGTATTGGTGATGGCGCGCGCTTCCGACATGAAGCGGTCCACGCCCAGCAGCAGCACCATGCCGGCGACCGGGATGTTGCCCATCGAGGCCAGCGTCGCAGCCAGGGTGATGAAGCCCGATCCGGTCACGCCCGCCGAACCCTTGGACGTCACCATCAGCACGCCCAGGATCACGAACTGGTCCACCAGCGACAGCGGCGTGTTGGTGGCCTGGGCGATGAAGATCGCGGCCATGGTGTAGTAGATGCACTGGCCGTCGGGGTTGAAGGTGACGCCCGACGGCACCACCAGACCGACCACGGGCTTGGATACGCCCAGGTGTTCGAGCTTGTGCATCAGCTGCGGCACCACCGACTCCGACGAGCTGGTGCCCAGCACGGTCAGCAGTTCGTCCCGGATGTAGCGCAAGAACTTCCACAGGCTGAAACCCGCCGCGCGGGCGATCGCGCCCAGGACGAACACCACGAAGGCGGCGCAGGTCAGGTACATGCAGGCCATCAGCTGGCCCAGCGAGACCAGTGACTCGAGGCCGTACTTGCCGACCGTGAAGGCGATGGCGCCGAAGGCCGCGATCGGCGCGATGCGCATCACCATGCCGACCACCACGAACATCGCGCTGCTGAACGCCTCGAGCACGTCGACGACAGGCTTCGCGCGCCGTCCCATATGCGACAGCGCGATGCCGAACATGGTCGCGAACACGAGGATCTGCAAAATATTGTTGTTGGCCAGGGCATCGATCACGCTGGTGGGCACCATCGCCAGCAGGAAGTCGACGAAGCCGCCGGAGGTCGCCGCGGCTGCCGTGTAGTTGCTGATCGCGCCTGCATCGAGCGCCTTCGGGTCGACGTTCATGCCGGCGCCCGGCTGGAACACATTGACCACGACCAGGCCAAGCAGCAGCGCGAAGGTCGACAGGACCTCGAAATAGATCAGGGCGCGTACGCCGACGCGCCCCAGTTCCTTCATGCTTTCCATCCTGGCGATGCCCAGCACCACCATGGCGAAGATGACCGGTGCGAACACCATCTTGATCAGGCGGATGAAGACGTCGCCGAGCGGCTTGAGATCGACGCCAAGCTGCGGGTAGAGAAATCCGAGCAGGCCGCCGGCGACGACGCCGATCAGGACCTGCACGTACAGTTTTCCAAAGAAGCGCGTTGACATGGTGTCTCCTTGATGTATGCGGCGTCCCCTCTTCGCTCTGCGGCGAGATGTGTTGCGGGACCCGTGCAGGATGGCGCGCGGCCTGGCAGGCCGGCGCCGGCGGGTGCTGATGTAGCCTGGCTCAGGCGGCGGCGCGCTCGCGGCCCGCGCCGATGAAGTCGCACACCGCCCGCGTCACCTCGGCCGTGGTGGCCGCGCCGCCCAGGTCTCCGGTGTGCAGCGCCGGCGTGCTGGTCACGCTCTCGATGGCCTGCATGACCTGCGCCGCCGCGGCGTGCTCGCCCAGGTGCTCGAGGAGCATCACGACCGACCAGAAGGTGCCGATCGGATTGGCCAGTCCCTTGCCCATGATGTCGAAGGCGGAACCGTGGATCGGTTCGAACATCGATGGGTAACGCCGCTCGGGATCGATATTGCCGGTCGGGGCGATGCCCAGGCTGCCGGCGAGGGCCGCCGCCAGGTCGCTCAGGATGTCGGCGTGCAGGTTGGTGGCGACGATGGTGTCGAGCGTGGCCGGGCGGTTGACCATGCGCGCGGTCGCGGCGTCGACCAGCTCCTTGTCCCAGCTCACGTCCGGGAACTCCTTTGACACCTGCAGCGCGATCTCGTCCCACATCACCATGGCGTGGCGTTGGGCATTGCTCTTGGTGATGACCGTCAGCAGCTTGCGCGGACGCGACTGCGCCAGCCGGAAGGCGAAACGCAGGATGCGCTCGACCCCGACCCGGGTCATCATGCTGACGTCGGTCGCGGCCTCGATCGGGTGACCCTGGTGCACGCGCCCGCCGACGCCCGAGTATTCGCCTTCCGAGTTCTCGCGCACGATCACCCAGTTCAGGTCTTCGGCGCGGCAGCGCTTGAGCGGCGCGTCGATGCCCGGCAGGATGCGGGTCGGCCGCACGTTGGCGTACTGGTCGAAGCCCTGGCAGATCTTCAGGCGCAGGCCCCACAGGGTGATGTGGTCGGCGATGTCCGGATCGCCGGCCGAGCCGAACAGGATGGCGTCCTTGCCGCGCAGGGCCTCCAGGCCGTCGGCCGGCATCATGACGCCATGCCTGCGGTAATAGTCGCCGCCCCAGTCGAAATCCTCGAAGGCGAACTGGAAGCTGCCGCTGGTGGCGGCCAGCGCCGCCAGGACTTCGCGGCTGGCCGGGATGACTTCCTTGCCGATGCCGTCGCCGGGAATGGTGGCGATATGATAGGTTTTCATGCTGCGGTCTCCGTACAGTGAGTGATATTGTCGGCTCACTGTAGCGCGCCGTCCCGGCGCACGAACTACCGCGGACTCAAACCATTATCAACTCCCAGTTGACAATGCCGCGTGACTCGGGCGGTCCCGGCCCATGCTCGCCTCGTAACAGAAAACGAAAAAGCGCCGCCGGCGCCCGTCGACTTGACGGGTGCCGGCGGCGCCATGGCCACGTGTCGGATCAGTGCTTGGTATCGCCCTTGTCCGCCGTGTGCAGCTCGTGCTCCTTGACCAGCTTGCGCACCTTCGCTACGTCAGCCGCGCCGACCGGCGAAGCCTGGTTGCCCCAGCTGTTGCGAACGAAGGTCACCAGCTGCGCGGTCTCTTCATCCGACAGACGCCATGCGAAGCCCGGCATGCCCAGGTCGGACGGCGCCGTGTGGGTCGACGGCAGGCGCGCGCCGGCCAGGATCACGCGGATCAGCGAGGTCGGATCTTCCTGCAGCACGGTCGGATTGCCCGGCAGCGCAGGGAAAACGTCGCCGGCGGCCTTGCCGTCCACGCGGTGGCAGGCCGCGCAGTTGTCCAGGTAGAGCTGGACGCCGCGTTCGCTGTCGTTGCCCTGCATGATCTTCTGCACGGTGGCGTCGCTGGCGGCGAAGGTGGCCTTCTTGTTGCCGCTCTCCGGCAGGCTCTTGATGTAGAGCGCCATCGCCATCAGGTCGTCGTCGGTCATGTTCTGGGTGCTGTGCTTGACCACGTCCTGCATCGGCTCGCCCAGCACGCCCGAGTGCTTGTTACGGGCGGTCTTGAGCGTGTCGACGATGTCCTGCGCCGTCCAGTTGCCCATGCCGTCGACCTTGTCGCCGCGCAGGTTGACCGCCAGCCAGCCATCGATCAGCGGACCGCCGGCCAGGTATTCCGGACCGGATTCGTCCAGCGCCAGCTCGTTGAGCGTCGCCGCACGCGGGGTGTGGCAGCTGCCGCAGTGGCCCAGGCTCTGCACCAGGTAGGCGCCGCGGGCGATCTTCTGGTCGGCGTACTTCGTCAGGTCCATCGGGCCCTGCACCGGCACGAAGGTCTTGCGCCAGATGCCCAGCGGCCAGCGCATCGACAGCGGCCAGCTGATCTCGTTGTCGCGGTTGGCCTGCTTGACCGGCTCGACGCCGTGCATGAAGTAGGCGTACAGCGCGCGCATGTCGTCGTCGCTCATGCGGGCATACGACGGGAACGGCATCGCCGGATACAGGGTGCCGCCGCCCGGCACGATGCCGTGGCGGACCGCACGATCGAAATCGTCCAGCGAGTAGTTGCCGATGCCGGTTTCCTTGTCCGGCGTGACGTTGGTCGCGTACATATTGCCGATCGGCGACTGGATCACGCGGCCGCCGGCGAACTCCTTGCCGCCCGGCGCCGTGTGGCAGGCGATACAGTCGGACGCGGTGGCGACGTAGCGGCCCTTCTCGATCAGGCCGGCGTCAGGCTTGGCGCCATTGGCCAGATTGGCGAGCTGCGGACCCGGTTCGATCTTGCGGGTCTCGGTCGGCGCCACGGCATAGCCATAGGCGCCGGCAAGGACCACCGCGCCGGCGATGGCGAGACCGAGGACGATTTTCTTGACAGGTTTTTGTTTGGTCATGTGTTCGTCCTCTTATGCCTGCACCAGCGGGCCCGGGTTCTTGATGTACTGTTCCCGGATCGCTTTCGCGCACCAGTAGGCCAGCGCGCCGACCATGCCGGTCGGGTTGTAGCCGTTGTTCTGCGGGAAGGCGTTGGCGCCCGGCGCGAACACGTTCGGCACGTCCCACGACTGCAGGTACTTGTTCAGGGCCGAGGTCTTCGGATTGGCGCCCATGATCGCGCCGCCGACCGTGTGCGTGCTCTGGTACTGGTTGATGTTGTAGTGCGTGCCCGGCTTCTTGGCATCGCCCTTGGTCGCCAGCGGATTCAGGACCTTGCACATCTCCTGCGCCTTGTCGACCAGGTAGGCCGACGCCGCGATCTCGTTGTCGTGCCAGTCGAAGGTCATGCGCAGCAGCGGACGGCCGAAGGCATCCTTGTAGTTCGGATCCAGGTCCAGGTAGGCGTCGTCGTACGACATGCAGGAACCCTGCACTTCGTAGTAGAACGAGTGACGCATCGCATCCTTGGCGCCCTTCTTCCAGTCGCTGCCCCAGTTCGGCACGCCCGGCGCGGTCGCGATGCCGCGCACCGGACCGCCGCCCGGCTGGCGCGCCCAGATCACGCCGCCGCCGACGAAGCCCGACTTGGTCGGATCGTTGCGGTTGCCGTTCAGGTCGTCGAAGGTGGTGCCGCCGCCGCCGATGCCCATGAACTGGTTGGCGTGCACGTTCTTGTCGAAGAACAGCGAGACGCGGTTCAGGTTCTGGTACGAGTAGTTCCTGCCGACGGTGCCGGTCTTGGTCACCGGGTCGTAGGCCGGGCCGATCTTCGACACCAGCATCAGGTGCACGTTATACAGCGAGAACGCGCCCAGGATGACGATGTCGGCCGGCTGTTCGCATTCCTGGCCGCCGGCATCGAGGTAGTTCACGCCGGTGGCCATCTTGCCGTCCGCCGTCAGGTTCACCTTCAAGACCTGGGCCAGCGTGCGCATCTCGAAGTTCTTGCGGCCGCGCAGCACCGGGAAGATGTTGATGTTCGGGCTGGCCTTCGAGTAGTTCAGGCAGCCGTAGTCCGAGCAGAAGCCGCAGAAGTTGCACGGGCCCATCTGGCAGCCGTACGGGTTGACGTAGCTGGCCGAGGTATTCGAGGCCGGGATCGGGAACGGGTGGTAACCCATTTCGCGCGCCGCCTTGTAGAACATTTCGCCGCCCAGGTAGTCAGGGTTCGGTCCCAGCGGGTATTCGCGCGAGCGCGAGCCTTCGAACGGGTTGCCGCCTTCGACGACCTTGCCGTTCAACACGCCAGCCTTGCCCGAGGTGCCGCACACATATTCGAAGTGCGAGAAATGCGGCTCCAGCTCTTCATAGGTGACCGGGAAATCCTGGATCGACATGCCGGCCGGCATGATCTTCTTGCCGTAGCGCTGCTCCATCGTGCTGCGCAGGTTGAAGTCTTCCGGCAGGGCGCGGAAGTGCACGCCCGACCAGTGCGAACCCGCGCCGCCCACGCCGGTGCCCGGCTTGAACGAACCCATGCGGCGCTTCGGCACCGCCACGGTGTTCAGGTTGTGACGGATCGTCACGGTCTCTTGCGCCAGCGACTGCAGGTATTTGCGGTGCACCGAGCCTTCGAGCTCGTCGATCACGCGCGGATAGGCGAAGTCGGTCTGCGTGTCGCGGTCAGGGCCGCGTTCCAGGATGACCACGTTCAGGCCAGCGTCCGTCAATTCCTTGGCCATGATGGCGCCGACCCAGCCGGCGCCGACGATGACCACGTCTTTTTTCTCTTTTACGATTGCCATATTCTCTTATCCCCTCCGTCCAGCCAGGTCCACCGGTCCCAGCGGATACGGTTTGTCGCGAATCTTCACCCACTCCAGGTAGTCGCCCCGCATGCCGGGGTAACCGATCATCTTCCAGGCGCCCATGTCCTTGTTGCCGCCGTGGCTAGGATCGGAGAAGTAGCCGGCGCGGGTCTCGGCCAGGAAGTCGGCGAAGAAGGTCTTCGACGAAATGTCGGCGAGCTTGATCTTGCCGCCTTCGAGGTCCTTGAGGACCGATTCCTGCATGCGCACGTCGAGGTCGGCGAAGGCCTTGCCCGAGTAGGTCTTGGCGCAATGGGCGTCCACGTTGGCAATGCCGACGCGGATGATGTCCTTCAGCGCCAGCTTGCCCTGGTAACCGAACTCCGAGGTCGCTTCCAGGAACGGGCCCTGCATGTACCAGATGCTGCCGGATGCGTACGGCGACTGCATGTGGCGATCGATGAACTCGGGCACGCCCAGTTCGACGGCGCCGGGGCCGTGCTCGTCATGCGGAATCAGGCGATCGACCGCGGCGATCACGAATTTCCATTCCTTCGCGTTGAAGAACTTGGGCGTGTAGGGATTTGGCTTGCCTTCCGGTGCTGCGGTGGCGGTGGCATTGGCGTTGGGCAGGCCCTGGTGGATGGCTGCCGCCGCTGCGCCCGCGCCCATGGGCACGAACACCAGGCTCTTGATGAGGCGCCGCCGCGATGGGGATTGCTGATCGTCGGACATGAAGTCTCTCTCTCAATGTAAAGAATGTATTTTGTATGCAAAATGCAAGATACATAGTACCAACAACCGCCCTACTATGCCAAATCGAAATATTGGTCATCAATAATTTCCGTGAAGAAAATTTTATACGCAAAGGGGTTGAGTGCGAGAAACACCGCAAGACAGAACGGCCGACAAGCACATCCCTTCGGCAACCAGGAGTTACATACCACAAGCCTGAGGCAGGTGCTAGAATGGCTATTTCGAAAGTTCAGAAGTTTTAGAATGTTCTGATTTTACGGTTCGGTCGACAGCGGCAGCCTGATTTGACGGACCCCAGCCAGCGCTTCGGCACGCGCCCATCCGCTGTTCGCGGGCACCCGGACGAGGTAAAGAGATCGGACGCCAAACCGGCCGCACACCATGTGCGCAGTCGGAAGGCACTGTCGCGCAGCGTCGGGCCTGAAACTTGGTCACCCTGCCCTCCTATGGATGGGGCCTTCGGACGCTGATGGGGCTTGTTGCGCAAATGAAACGTCCGCGCCGTGTCCGCCATGCGACATGGGTCGACCAGTTCGCCGGGTTAAGCCTGCTTTCAACAATGCAAATACGCCTGAATGATAGAATTCCTCCAAAATTATGGAAGTGGAGACATTGATGCAAAACTCGGAAGTTGTACCGGCGGCGGAGTCCGGCGTCGCCGCGCCCTCCCTTCCAAAGCTGGCGCGACAACACCTGCATGAGACGGTGGTGTCCCACCTGCGCCGGCTGATCGTCGAATCCGTCTTTCCGCCCGGGATGAAGCTCAACGAACGGGAGCTGTGCGAAACCATGGGCATCTCGCGCACCCCGCTGCGCGAAGCCCTGAAGGCGCTGGCCGCGGAGGGCCTGATCGAGATTTCGCCGAACCGGGGCGCCTCGGTCTACAAGATGTCGCAGCAAGAAGTCTGGGAAACCTTCGAGTTCGTCAGCGGCCTCGAAGCCCTCGCTGGCGAACACGCGTGCGCACGGATCACGCCCGAGGAAGTCGCCGACATCCGGGCGCTGCACGATGCGATGCTGACCTGCCGCGAACAGGGAGACCTGCCCGGCTACTACAGCCGCAACCAGGCGATCCACAACAAGATCTCCGAAGCGGCGCGCAACTCGGTGCTGCACCATACCTATCTGAACATGAACCGGCGCCTGCAATCGCTGCGCCTCAAGTCGAACATCAAGCCGGAGAAATGGGACCAGGCGATCGAAGAACATCGCCAGATGATGGAGGCGCTCGAGGCGCGCGACGGCAAGCGCCTGGCGGCGATCCTGTCGCTGCACTTGCTGGACAAGCGCAATTCGGTGATGGAGATGGTGGACGATGCCGCGCCATTGCGCAAGGTGTCCTGACCTTCGCGCTACGCCGCCGATCCACCCGCTTTGCACTGCGCGGCGCCGGCCTCCCATCGGGACGCCGGCGCCTTCGTTTTGCCGCCCCGCCGGACGGCGTTTACATCCGGAACCGCAGGCTCAGGCCATAGGTCGTCGGGTTGTAGCGCACGTCGCGCGGCATGTATTCGCCCAGCGAGCTTTCGAACTTGGCCTTCGTCAGGTTGATCGCATCGAACTGCAGCGAGACCTTGTCGTTGATCTCGTAGCCGATGCTCAGGTCGACGAAGGTCGCGGCCTTGACAACGCGGTCCTGGTTGAACGGCGCCTCGGCGATCTGCTCGACGTAGTCGCCGCGGCGGGTCGCGGCCAGGCGGCCGGTGATGCCGTTGCCCTCGTATAGCAGCGCGAAGTTGTAGCTCTTCTTGGCCACGCCGGTCAGCGGCGTGGTCGTATAGGTGTCGCTGTCGAACGCGGTGCGGCTCTGGTTCTCGCCGTCGATCCAGGTGTAGTTGGCCTGGGCCCCGAAGTTGGCCCATGGGCCGGGCAGGAAGTCGAAGAACTTCTGGACCCCGAATTCGGCCCCGCGCAGCCGGCCCTTGCCCGAGTTCTGCGGACGCGTCACGCGATACACCTGGCCGTCGATGACTTCGTCGCGCGTGAAGCTCTGCTCGTAGCCGTCGATGTCGCGGTGGAACAGCGCGACCTGGGCGAAGCCGTTCTTCTGGAAGTAGTATTCGAGCGTGGCGTCGATATTGGTCGAGCGGGTCGGCTCCAGGTAGGGATTGCCGGCGCTGCCGCTGCCCGGCACGTTGACGGTCGACGGCACCAGGGTCAGGGCCGGATTGAGCGTGCCGAAGTTCGGCCGGGTGATGGTCTTGCCTACCGAGAAGTGCGACTGCAGGTCTTCGGTCCAGCCGACCACCGCCGAAGCGCTCGGCAGGTAATTGGTTTCGTAGGTCGACAGGTCGACGTTCGACACCTCGTCGCCGATCCGGGTCATGCCGCTCAGCTCGCGATTCAGGCGCACCACGCGCCCGCCGATTTCACCCTTGACGTCGATGCCGCCCGGGTTCGCCGCCCAGCGCGCCGCCAGGTACAGGGTCGCGTTGCGTTCGCGCTGGTCGAACAGGCGGCCCGGGTCGTCCGGCACGCGGCCGCTGGCGGCGCCGTACAGGTTGCGCACGGCGTCGGCATTGTCGATCAGGTAGTCGGCCGACGGCCCGTACCAGGCGCCGCCCAGGCGGTCGAGGCCCGGTACCTGCGCCTGGAACGACGGGCCGAGGGCGCCGATGGCGCTTGGACGCTCGCCGGTGAAATCGGCGTGGCCTTCGGCGCCATGATAGCTGGCCTTGCGCGAGGACAGGCGCAGGCCGCCCAGCAGGGCCGTGAAGAAGCCGTCGCCGCCCAGGCGATACGTGGCGTCGGTGCGCCATTGCAGCTGGCTGCCGGTCTGCTCGTTCCAGTTCTGGACCATGCCGCGCAGCACGTAGTTGCGCGGATCCTGCAGCGCATTGCCGCCGCTGCCCGGCAGCGTGATCGCATTGAAGCCGCCGTGGCCGTCGGCGCCATACGAATACACGCTGGCGCTGGCGCCCGGCACCTGCTGGTCGACGATCACGGTGTCGTTGACGAACTTGGAGCGGGTATAGCCGAACTGCGAATCGACGCTGAGCGGTCCGTCGGCGTACTTCAGGCCAAGGTTCAGGTAGTGGGTGGCGGTACGTTCGTTCTGGCCCCAGGTGCTGGACGCCGTGTACGGATCCCAGTCGTAGGCATTGCCGAACTGCGCGGCCGGCGCGCTGGCGGCCAGGATCGGGCAGATCGCGCCCTGCGGGGTCGCGCAGGCGCTGCCTTGCGGCGCCAGCACCACGTCGGTCAGGCGCGGCGCCCAGGTGGCGTTGCTCATCACATAGTTGACACCGGTGCGGCCCTGGTAGCCCATGCCCAGGTACTGGGCGTTGGCCGTCAGGCGCGGGTTGACCTTCCACTGGAAGGCGCCGTGCACGCTCTGGCGCTCGCGCTGGCCGGCGTTGTAGATGCCGCCGATGTTCGGCAGCTGGCCCAGTACGTCGCCCGGCGCGGCCGGCGCATACGGGCCGACGTTGCCCAGGCGCGTGGCGCTGCCGTCCGGGCTGACCGAGAACACATTGTCGGGACGGTCGACGTATTGCACCGGGAAGGCCCAGTTGTCGCGGTTGACCGCGACGTCGAACAGCGCCCCCATCTCGCCGAAGTCGGTGTCCCAGCGGTTGCTGACCAGGAAACCGCCGCCCGGGCTGTGCTTGTCCGAGGTATTGCCGCTGCCGTTGGTCTGGTTGACGCGGTCCTCGACGTAGCCGGTCGCGGTGAAGCCCTTGTTGTCGAACGGCGCGCGCAGGCGGATGTTGACGGCGCCGGCGATGCCGCCCTCGAACTGGTTGGCGGTGGCCGACTTATACACTTCCATGCCGGCGATCGACTGCACCGGCAAGTCCTGGTAGGACAGGCGGCGGCCGGCGGCGGTGAAGATCTCGTTGCCGTCGAGCGTGGTCGCCACGTCGGGCAGGCCGCGGATGATCACGGTGCTGGTCTCGCCGCGGTCGCGCCCCACCTGCACGCCGGCCACGCGCTGCAGCGCGTCGCCCGCCTGGCGGTCGGGGAACTTGCCGATGTCGTCGGCATTGATGGCATCCACCACCTGCGCGGCGTCGCGCTTGATGTCCTCGGCCGAGCGCAGGCTCTGGCGCAGGCCGGTGACCTGGACCACGGCGGCGGCTGGCGCGGCCTGGGGCGTCGGCGCGGCTGGAGCGGCGGGGACGGCGGATGCGGCTGGAGAGGATTCGGCCGCCGGCGCGGTCTGTTCGGTGGCGTCGGTTGCGGCGGCGGTTTGCGCCAGGGCTGGCGCGCCGTAGGCCGACATCAGCATGATGGCGGCGCAGATCGGCTTGACTTTCAATCGGGTCATTCACTCTCCAATTCTGTGATTCGGGCTTGCGTACACATGCTCCGGACATGCCGGGTCGCGCCCTTCGATACCAGCCTTAACGCTCTGCCAAGTCATTCCGTTGACATAAATACACAAAATATTTCATACATCCTTTTACACGCGACGCGGGATTGGCGTACATACGAAAAAAAGCCCGCCGAAGCGGGCTTGTTGACGACAGTTGCAAGGTCCAGTGTGTCGTGCGCACGCGGCTCGACGCGCCAGGCTCGCGGTCGACGCCGTCGCGCCGGTCGGGTGGCCAACGCCGTCCGCGAACATGGGCCCGCCCCGTGGATGCGCCGGTGTTGGCAGCGCGCGCGGCGCCATGTATGCTCCCGGGCATCCCATTTACGGCAACCACCAAAGAAAGAAGACTATGAAACACCTGCTGTCCTCCTGCGTCCTCGGCCTGGGCCTGACGCTGGCGCTGGCCGGCTGCGACCGCGCCCAGGCGCCGCAGTCGGCCGCGTCCGCGGTCGCCTTCCAGAAGATCGACACCATTCCCGGAAGCGGCAAGGAAGCCGTGGCCGGCGCCACCGCGGTCGTCAACTACACCGGCTGGCTGTACGAGCCGGGCAAGGAAACGCTGCGCGGCACGCAGTTCGACTCCTCGGTCGGACGCGCGCCGTTCAGTTTCCAGTTGGGCGCCGGCCAGGTCATCCGCGGCTGGGACGAAGGCGTGCAAGGCATGAAGGTCGGCGGCAAGCGCACGCTGATCCTGCCGCCCGAGATGGGCTATGGCGCCGGCGGCGCAGGTCCGATTCCACCGAACGCGAGCCTGATCTTCGACGTCGAACTGCTCGACGTGCGCTAACCTCAGGCAGCCAGCGCCGGCGCGCCGTAGTCGAGCGGCAGCAGCAGGTCGGGATAACGCGTGCGCAGCGCGTCGATCGCGCTGAGCGTTCCCGACAGGTGCGTGCGCACCATCTGCTGGGCCGCCTGCGCGTCGCCGCGCGCGATGGCCTGGGCGATCGCGCCGTGTTCGTCCAGGATCGACTGCGCCTTGCCGTTGAGCGGCAGGTGCAGGCGCCGCAGGCGGTCCAGGTTGCCGCTGCGGCTGCGCATCATGGACCACAGGTCCGGCACCGCCGCGGCGTGGTACAGGCAGCGGTGGAATTCCATGTCGACCTGGGTGAACGTGCCCAGGTCGCCCGAATCCAGGCTGGCGCGCTGGCGCTCGACCAGCCCGGCCAGGGTGCGCGCCAGGACCGGGTCGGCGTCCTGGGCCAGCACCTGCACCATCTCGAGCTCCACCGACAGCCGCAAGAAGTGCGCCTGCCTGGCCTGGGCCAGGTCGATGCGGCGCACCCGGGTCTGGTGCTGCGGGTAGATGTCGACCAGATGCTCTTCTTCCAGGCGCAGCAGCGCCTCGCGCACCGGGCTGGCCGACAGCTTGTAGTACTCGCACAACTGGGGCCGCGCCAGCACCGTGCCCGGCTTGATGGCCAGGCCGACGATCAGTTCGCGCAAATGCTCGAACACCTGGATGGTCGCGTTGCGCGAGCGGTCGAGGTGGAAGCTGTCGTCGGCGGGGTTCATGTCCTGTCTCTCCTGGCGCTGCGGGCCGCTGGTATATCAATGTTCCAGTGCCCTATTGTTCACCATCGGCGGCCCGCTGTCCGCGCCCTGTGCCAATCAATCAAGATCATGAGCGAAGCGCGTGGCCCGTGGCCACGGCGTGGTTGCTCATTTGCGGCGGTAGTAGTCGGCCAGCACGTCGAAGGCCTGCTTGCGCACGCCGGTCTCGGACAGGATGCCCTTGCGGTTCCAGCCGTTCTGGAACACCGGGTGTTCGCGGCGCGGCGAGCGGAAGTCCTTCAGGATCCAGGGCGACAGGCCGCGCAGCGTCGGGATGCCCTCGGCCATGGCCAGCGTCTTGCGGTAGTACTCGGCCTGGTATTCCTCGCTGAACTTCCTGAGCCCCTGGCCGCGGTGCCCCGCCAGCGCGTCGGCGCCGAATTCGGACAGGATCAGCGGCCGCTCGCCGGGGACGTTCCAGCGCAGGTTCGCGATGCCGTCCAGCGTGTCGGGACCGTACCAGCCGGCATACACGTTCACCGCCAGCACGTCGAGCTTGTCGATCAGCGGATCCTGGATCTCCAGCACGTCGCCCTTGCGCTCGACCAGCAGCGCGGCGCTCACCAGCCGGGTCGGATCGAGGGCGCGCACATTGTCGGCCATGGCGCCGTGGAAGCGCGTGCGGGACGGCGACACCGGCGTCTCGTTCCCGACGCTCCACAGGATCACCGAGGCCCGGTTGCGGTCGCGGTAGATGGTCTCGGCCTGCATCACGAGCGCCTTGCGCAGCACCGCCGGGTTGTCCCAGTCGACGGTCCAGTAGACCGGGATTTCGCTCCACACCAGCAGGCCCATTTCGTCGGCCAGGCGCACCGTGGTCTCGGAGTGCGGATAGTGCGACAGGCGCACATAGTTGCCGTTCAGGCCGTGCTTGATCTCGTGCAGCAGCGCGCGCGACGCCTGCTCGGTCATGTTGCGCGCCGGGTTCGGCCCGAACTCCTCCTCGTGCAGCGAGATGCCGCGCAAGAACAGCGGCTTGCCGTTCAGGAGGATCTGGTTGCCCTTGACGGCGATGGTGCGAAAGCCCATGCGATCGCGCACCTGGTCGCCGTTGGCGGAAAAGCGCACGTCGTACAGGGTCGGCTTTTCAGGCGTCCAGCGCTCCAGGCCCTTCGGCGCCGGCAGGTCGAGCAGCGCGCGGCCGTTGGCGTCGGTGGTGGCGCGCGCCGTGCCGAGCGCGCCGATCGCCACCGTCACCGCCTGGTTCGCGGCCTGCGGTCCCTGCAGCTGGACTTCGCCGGCGATGCGGCCGTCCGGCCGCAAGGTCAGCGTCGCATCGTCGATGAAGGTCGCGGGCGTGGTGATCAGGCTGACCTTGCGGGTGATGCCACCGTACAGGTCCCAGTCGGTGATCTGGGTCGGGATCGACTGGGCGTCATGGCTCGAGTCGACACCGACCACCAGCCGGTTGTCGCCCGCGCGCAGGGCCTCGGTCACTTCCAGCACGAAGGGCGTGAAGCCGCCTTCGTGACGACCCACTTCCTTGCCGTTGAGGTAGACATAGGCACGGTAGTTGACCGCCTCGAAGCGCAGGAAGGCGCGCTTGCCGGCTTTCAGCCGCGCGTCGAACTTGCGCTGGAACCAGATCAGGCCATCGTAGTAGCGCAGCTCGGCCGCCGCCGCGTTCCAGGCCCCGGGCACGTTGATGAGCGGGCCGCGGTCCATGTCGAATTCGTAGAAGTCGACGCCGCCCCTGGCTTCGACGGCGGCGACGTCGACGTCGCGCGCGCGCTGCATGCGCGATTTGGCCACCCAGCCGTTGATGTCGGTGAGGCCGGTGCGGTACAGGTCTTTCGAATAAGTCCACTGGCCGGACAGGTCCTGGCTGTCGCGGTGCAGCGCGCCGGTGAGCAGGAAGGTGGGGCGCAGAGTATCCGCCAGCGCCGCCTGGCAGGCCAGCGCGCCAACGAAGATCCAGAATGCCGTGAGGAGTGTTTTCATATGCCTGAATCTCAGAAGTCGACTTTCATGCGCACGCCGAAGTAACGGTCTGCATTGCGCGGCAGGGTCTGGGTCAGCACGTGCACGTTGCCGAACACGTTGTAATTGTCGCCGACGAAGCTGGCATAACTCTTGTCGAACAGATTGTTGACATAGAAGGTCAGCTTCACGTCCTGCGACGGATTGAAGAAGGCGATGCTGCCGTTGACGGTGCCATAGCCCTTCTGGTCGGCCAGCGGATTGGCGGCCAGGTCGTAGTTGACGCTCGACTGGTACTGGCCGTTGATGTTGGCGATGCCGCTGTAGCCGCTCTCCCCGATCGGGAAATTATAGGTCGCGCCCAGATTGAGCTTGGTGCGCGGCGCGTTCGACAGGCGCTTGCCGGACAGGTCCTGCAGCGGCACGCCGCCGATCAGGATGCAGCCCTCGGCCGCGGTCTGGCCAGGATAGCAGTTCGTGTTCGGGAACTTCTTGATCGTCGCGTCGACCCAGGCCACCGAGGCTTCAAGCAGCAGCGTGTTGATCGGCTTGGCCTGCACTTCCAGCTCCAGGCCGCGGGTGCGCAGTTCGCCGACGTTGGTGACGACATTCTCGTAGGCCTGGGTGAGCGGATCGAGGCGGCGCGACTGGGCCTGGAAGTCCTCGTAGTCGGTGTGGAACACGGTGGCGTTAAGCTGCAGGCGGTTGCGGAAGAACCGGCTCTTCATGCCGAGCTCCCACGATTCGGACGTCTCCGGCGCCACCGGCAGCCGCACGCGGGCCTCGTTGAAGCCGGTCGAGACGTCGTAGCCGGCGCCCTTGTAGCCGGTGGCGAAGGAACCGTAGACCATCACGTCCCTGACCAGGTCGTGCTGCAGGGCGATCTTGCCGGTGGTGGCGTCGTCGCGGCTGCGCCCGTCGAAGATGGCCGGCACCGCCGGCAGCCGGTTGGCGAAGTCGACCTCGATCGTTTCGCGGTTGAAGCGCACGCCGGTGCTGACGCGGGTGGCGGGCGTGATCCGGTATTCGGCCTGGGCGAAGGCGGCGGCGGTCTGGTTGCCGGAGCGCGCCTCCCAGTCGGCCAGGTTCGAGAACGGGCCGCGCACATAGGTGCGTTCGGTGCGCGAATCGGCGTAATACAGGCCGCCGAGGTAAGTGAGCGCGCCGTCGCCGTTGGACGACAGGCGCAGTTCCTGGGTCGACATGCGCGAGCGGTATGGGCCGCCGGCGGTCACGCCGCCGTGGAAGCGGCCGTTCGACTGCGGGCCGAGCTGGTCGAGGCTGGTGCCGTCGAAGTCGGCCAGGAAGTCGAACTGCCAATCCTGCCAGGTGGTGACCGAGGTGATCGTGTGGTTGTCCAGCTTCCAGTTCAGGGTGCCTGCGATGCTGCGCGACTCGTGTTCGGCGAAGCCCGGATCATCCATCCGGACGTCGCGGTTGTCCGGGCCCGGCGTGACGCCCACCAGGGCCGGGCCGATCGGCGCCACGCCGCGCAGGCTGGCGCCCGGCGGCACCGACAGGAAGGTCGTGACCGGGCCTTCGATACGGCGCTTGTTGTAGTCGGCGATCAGGCGGCCGTCGAGGCGCGTGGTGGGCTTGAAGTCGAGGCGCAGGCGCGCGCCCTTGCTGCGTTCGCCGTTCAGCCTGGCGCCCGACTCGAGGTTGGTGACGTCGCCCTCGCGGTTGCCGGTGTAGGCGTTCAGGCGATAGCCCAGCTTGTCGCTGACCGGGCCCGAGATGCCCGTTTCCAGACGCTTCTCGCCGTCGCTGGTCAGGGTGACCTGGGCATGGCCTTCTTGCTCCTCGCTCGATTCCTTGGTGACGATGTTGATGACGCCGGCCGACGAGTTCTTGCCGAACAGCGTGCCCTGCGGGCCGCGCAGCACTTCGACGCGCGCGATGTCGCTCAGGTTGGAGAACGCCTGCAACTGCTGGATCACGGGCACGTCGTCGATGATCACCGAGACCGCCGATTCGATGCCGATGCTGAAGGCGAAGGTGCCGATGCCGCGCAGCGCGATATTGTTGTTGTTGGGATTCTCGTTGATGGTCAGGGCCGGCGCCACCCGGGTCAGGTCCGAGAAACCGACGATCTGCTGGTTCTCGATCGCGCGCTCGTCCACGGTGCTGACCGCCACCGGCACGTCTTGCATCGCCTGCGGGCGCTTCTGCGCCGTCACCGTCACCACTTGCAAGCCTTCCGACGACTGCGCGCCGGACTCCTGGGCCTGTGCGGTCATGGCGCCGGCGGCCAGCAGGGCCGCGGCGTGGGCAATCGCGGTCAACGCCGAGCGGCGGCGCGGGGATGGAAAACTCATTGTGTCTCCTGATAATAATTGTGGAATGCGTGCTGCTAGCGGCGTGATCGACTAGTATTTCAGCTCACGCGGCCATCCATCGGGAATCTCAAAAGGGCTGGCTCGCACCGGGCGAGCCAGCAAAGAGACAGCAGCGGACTAGGGTTACCTCAGAGAATCCGATCGGCCGACTGCGGTGATATATTAGGATTCCAACCCACCATGCACAACGGCCTGGCGGGTTTAGTCATCAAGTTGATCGAAGCGCCTGGGTTCAAGCGCCTGGGTTGAGCGGCCTAAGCGGCTCGCTGCCTGAAGTCGCGCAGGATCTCGCGCGCGGCGTTGTGGCCCGGCGCACCGGTCACGCCGCCGCCGGGATGGGCGCCCGACCCGCAGGTGTACAGCCCCGGCACGGGGCCGCGGTAGTCGGCATGGCCCAGCATCGGGCGCGCCGAGAACAGCTGGTCGAGTCCCAGCGCGCCGTGGAAGATGTCGCCGCCGACCAGGCCGAAAGTGCGTTCCAGGTCGAGCGGGCTCATGATCTGGCGGCCCAGCACCGCGCGCCTGAAGTTCGGCGCATGGCGGTCGACGGTGTCGATCATGAGGTCGGCCACCCGCTCGCGGTGATCGTCCCAGCTCGCGCCATCGGGGAGTATTGGCGCGACGTGCTGGCAGAACAGGCTCGCCACGTGCTGCCCCGGCGGGGCCAGGGTCGGGTCGAGCGTCGACGGGATCAGGAGTTCGACGATCGGCGCCTGCGACCAGCCCGCGGCGCGCGCGTCGTGGTAGGCGCGCTCCATGTAATGCAGGCTGGGTGCGATGATGATGCCGCTGCCATGGTGTTCGGCCATACCCTTGCCCGGCAGGCAGCGAAAGTCCGGCAGTTCGGACAGCGCGACGTTCATGCGGAAGGTGCCCGAACCGCAGCGCCATCCTTCCATGCGACGCAGGAAGTCGGCCGGCAGCGCGCCAGGGTCGACCAGCCGTGTGTACAGCAGGCGCGGATTGAGATTCGACACGACGGCGCGCGCATCGAAGCGCTGGCCGTCGCCGGTGACGACGCCGGTGGCGCGGCCCTTGTGCAGCACGACTTCGGCCACCGCGCATCCGGTGCGGATCTCGACGCCCAGGGCCTGCACCGCCTTCGCCATCGCCTGGGTGATGGCGCCCATGCCGCCGATCGCGTGGCCCCAGGCGCCCTTTTTTCCATTGACCTCGCCGAACACGTGGTGCAGCAGCACATAGGCCGAACCGGGCGTGTAGGGACTGGCGTAGTTGCCCACCACGCTGTCGAAACCATAGGCGGCCTTGATCGGATCGCTCTCGAACCAGCCGTCCAGGACGTCGCCGGCCGACTTGGTGAACAGGTCCAGCAGCGCGCGCTGGCTCGCCAGCGACAGCTTGCGCATGCGGTTGCCGATGCGGCCGGCCTTGAGCAGTTCGGGCAGCGCGGCGAGCCAGCCGCCCTCGACGCGGTTCGGCGGCGTCTGCAGCACCAGCTCGCGCAGCAGGTCGGCCGCGTCGTTCAGGTGCCGGTGGTAGTCGTCCAGGCGCGCGGCGTCGCGCTGCGAGAACTTGGCCACTTCAAGAGCGGTCCGCCCGGCGCCGACCTTCAGGTAGCGGCCATCCTCGAATGGGAGGAAGTTGGACAGCGGTCGTTCGACGATGCGCAGGCCGTGCCGGCCCAGTTCCATGTCGCGGATCACCTTGGGGTTGAGCAGCGAGACGGTGTAGGCGGCCACGGAGTTGCGAAAGCCGGGATGGAATTCCTCGGTGACCGCGGCGCCGCCGACGACGCCGCGCCGCTCGAGCAGCGTCACCTTCAAGCCGGCGCGGGCCAGGTACCAGGCGCAGGCCAGGCCGTTATGGCCGGCGCCGATGATGATTGCGTCGCGCATCTGGCGTCTCCCCGGAGCGTGCAAGCGAACACGACGATTCTAGCGAGGGATTGGCTTGAAGGCAAAAAAAAGCCCCTGCGGACAGGGGCTGGATCATGCTGGCCTTATTTGGCTGCCGCCATGGCGCGCGCCGCGTGCAGCTTGCGGTAGCTATCGATCAGGCGGTGGTGGCGATCGAGCCCTTCCAGCTGCATGCTGGTCGGGCTTAAGCCGTAGAAGCGCACGCTGCCGTCGACCGAGCCCAGCACCGCATCCATCCGCGTGTCGCCGAACATGCGGCGGAAGTTGACGACGTAGTCGTCGAGTTCCATCTCGTCGTCCAGCACCACCTCGAGCACCACGTTCAGCGCCTGGTAGAACAGGCCGCGCTCGACGGTGTTGTCGTTGTACTGCAGGAAGGCGCCGACCAGTTCGTGCGCGTCCTCGAAACGCTTCAGTGCGAGGTTGATCAACAGGCGCAGCTCGAGCACCGTCAGCTGGCCCCAGTCGGTGTTTTCGTCGAACTCGATGCCGATCAGGCTGGCGATATCGGAATACTCGTCCAGCTCATTGTTTTCCAGGCGCTCAAGGAGCGCCTCCAGGCTGTCGTCGTCCAGGCGGTGCAGGTTCAGGATATCGGAACGGAACAGCAGCGATTTATTCGTGTTATCCCAGATCAGGTCTTCGACCGGATACACCTCGGAATAATCGGGCACCAGGATACGGCAGGCCACCGCGCCCAGCTGGTCGTACACGGCGGTGTAGATTTCCTTGCCCATCTCTTCGAGGATCGCGAGCAGGGTCGCGGCTTCCTCGGCGTTGGCGTTGTCGCCCTGGGCGCTGAAGTCCCACTCGACGAAATCGTAATCCGATTTGGCGCTGAAGAAGCGCCACGACACGACGCCGCTCGAATCGATGAAGTGCTCGACGAAGTTATACGGCTCGGTCACGGCTTCGCTGGCGAAGGTCGGCCGCGGCAGGTCGTTCAGGCCTTCGAAGCTGCGGCCCTGCAGCAGTTCGGTCAGGCTGCGTTCCAGCGCCACCTCGAAGTTGGGGTGGGCGCCGAAGGACGCGAAGACGCCGCCGGTGCGCGGGTTCATCAGGGTCACGCACATCACCGGGTATTGGCCGCCCAGCGAGGCGTCCTTGACCAGCACCGGGAAGCCCTGCTCTTCCAGGCCCTTGATGCCGGCCACGATGCCCGGATATTTGGCCAGCACTTCTTGCGGCACGTCGGGCAAGGCCATCTCGCCTTCCAGGATCTCGCGCTTGACGGCGCGCTCGAAGATCTCGGACAGGCACTGCACCTGCGCTTCGGCCAGCGTGTTACCGGCGCTCATGCCATTGCTGGCATACAGGTTCTCGACCAGGTTCGACGGGAAATACACGACCTCGCCGTCCGAATGGCGCACGAAGGGCAGCGCGACGATGCCGCGCTCGACATTGCCCGAATTGGTGTCGATCAGGTGCGAGCCGCGCAATTCGCCATCGGGATCGTAGAACGACAGGCTGTATTCGTCGAGGATCCCTTCCGGCAGCGCACCGTCCGGGCCTGGCTTGAACCAGCGCTCGTTCGGATAATGCACGAACTCGGCGTTGGCGATGTCCTCGCCCCAGAACACGCCGGCATAGAAGTGGTTGTTGTTCAAGCGTTCGATGTATTCGCCCAGGGCTGACGCCAGCGCGCTTTCCTTGGTCGCGCCCTTGCCGTTGGTGAAGCACATCGGCGAATGCGCGTCGCGGATATGCAGCGACCATACATTGGGCACGATATTGCGCCACGACGCGATTTCGATCTTGATGCCCCAGCTGGCCAGCATGCCGGACATATTGGCGATGGTCTGTTCCAGCGGCAGGTCCTTGCCCGGGATGTAGGTGCGCGATTGCGCGTCCGGCTGCAGGGTCAGAAGGGCCTGGGCGTCGGCGTCCAGGTTGGCCACTTCCTCGATCACGAATTCGGGGCCGGCCTGGACGACTTTCTTCACCGTGCAGCGCTCGATCGAGCGCAGGATGCCCTGGCGGTCCTTGTCGGAAATGTCCGCCGGGAGCTCGACCTGGATCTTGAAGATCTGCTGGTAACGGTTTTCCGGGTCGACGATATTGTTTTGCGACAGCCGGATATTCTCGGTCGGGATATTCCGGGTATTGCAGTACAACTTCACGAAATACGCCGCGCACAGGGCGGACGAGGCCAGGAAGTAATCGAAAGGCCCCGGCGCCGATCCATCGCCCTTGTAGCGGATGGGCTGGTCGGCGATGACGGTGAAATCGTCGAACTTGGCTTCCAGGCGAAGCTTGTCGAGGAAGTTGACTTTAATTTCCATGGAAAAATCCAGATACGGTGGGAAAAAATACAAAGCCCTGTCGGGACAGGGCTCATGGTCGCTTATTACAGTACCGAATTTCTCGTGGAGCGTCTCACTTCGCTCGATCCGCTACTGCCAAGGATAGGCGCGTATTCTAACACGCAGGCGCTGCGTCGCCTCTGGCCGGATGCTTCATTCCAGTGCTTGCTCAGCCGTCACTGGGTTACTATAAGGATAATAATAATCAAGGATAACCATGCACACGACACGGAGACGCATGTTGAAACAGATCGGGGCCGCCATGCTGGCCGCATCCACATCGGGGGCCGCGCTGTCAGCCGCGCCTGCATCGGCAGAAGGCTGGCCACCGGCACCCGCCACGATCCCGCTCTGGCCCGAGGGCGTGCCCGGCGCCCGCGCCGGACTGGAACCGGAGCGCTATGTCGACGGCAGGATCAGCCGGGTTTCCGAGCCCACCCTCACCGTCTATCTTGCCGCGGTCGACCGCGCCAACGGCAGCGCCGTCATCATCTGTCCCGGCGGCGGCTATGAACGCCTGGCCATCGAGCGCGAAGGCGAACAATATGCGCGCTGGCTGTCGAGCCTGGGCGTGACCGCCTTCGTGCTCAAGTACCGCATGCGGGAATTCGGCCATCCGGCGCCGCTGCAGGACGTGCTGCGCGCGGTGCGCCTGGTGCGCTCGCAGGCAGCCCAGTACAAGCTGCGGCCGGAGCGCATCGGCGTGATGGGCAGCTCGGCCGGCGGCCACCTCGCCGCCAGCGCGGGCACCCTGTTCGACCATCCGCTGGGGCGCACCGGCGCCGGGTTGGACGCGGTCAGCGCCAGGCCCGATTTCCTGGTGCTGATGTACCCGGTGATCGCGCTCGAAGGCCCAGCAGCGCACATGGGCTCGCGCAACGCCCTGCTAGGGGCGTCGCCGAGCGCGGCCGACGTGGAGCTGATGTCGGTCGCGCGCCAGGTCACGGCGCGCACGCCGCCGACCTTGCTGATCCATACCCAGGCCGATGCCGCCGTGCCGGTCGAGAACAGCATCCTGTTCTACCAGGCGCTGACGCGCGCCAAGGTGCCCGCCGAAATGTATGTATTCGAGCATGGCGAGCATGGGATGGGCATGCGGCCCAATCTGGGCACCGCATCTGCGTGGCCGCGGCGCGCCGAAGAGTGGTTGCAGGCGCGTGGGCTGCTGGACCGGGCAAAATAGCACGACATGGTCGTGCGGGGCGCCGGAACGTGGGAATTGGCGAGTTTTGGCCATTCTGGTGTCAAGTAAAATGGTTCGCGAGCAAAACTAGGAGCGCACATGGCAACGCTGATTCCTTCGATCGGCGCTTGCGCCTCGCGAATGACGCCCGGCGAACGCCGTCTGGCCAACCGCCTCGAAGACAAGCTGGAAGACGATTACCTGTGCTGGTATGACGTCTCGATCGGCGACCGCACCCAGCACCCGGATTTCGTCGTGTTTCACCCGAACCGGGGCCTGCTGGTTCTCGAGGTCAAGGACTGGCGTCCCGACACGATCCGCAGCATCGACAAGCAGACGGTGGCGATCGTCGCCGGCGACGGCGTCAAGCACGTGCAGAATCCACTGGAGCAGGCACGCCAGTACATGTACGCCGTCGTCAACAAGCTCGAACGCGACCCGCAACTGGTGTGGCCGAGCGGCTCGCTGAAAGGCAAGCCCTCATTTCCTTACGGGCATGGCGTGGTATTGACCAATATCACCCGCAAGCAGTTCGACAAAGCCGAGCTGGACGGTGTCCTTCCTCCG
The DNA here is from genome assembly GCF_001866515.1 of Massilia timonae. Taxonomy (NCBI): domain Bacteria; kingdom Pseudomonadati; phylum Pseudomonadota; class Betaproteobacteria; order Burkholderiales; family Oxalobacteraceae; genus Massilia; species Massilia timonae. Next base: position 4,292,627 of record NZ_JRYB01000001.1, on the reverse strand, counting down.
CACCTCGTCATCTGCCAGGACGAGATGACCGAAGCCGTGGACGCGGAAGGCTTCCAGCAGCGGCTGTGGCAGATGTTCCCGATCAAATTCACGAGAAAACTGACGTTGCCGCAGATCGACCGCATCCGCTGGCACATCTTCCCCGAGGTGCGCATCCCGCCCCAGCCGGACGCATTCGACGAACCGGGGCAGCGGACGGTCGAACTGCCCGACGTCATGCGCGTCATGGACCTGCAGCAGGAGCAGCTGGCGCGCAGCCTGGGCGAAGGGCACCGCGTCATCCACGGCGTCGCCGGTTCGGGCAAGACGCTGATCCTTGGTTACCGGGCCGAACACCTGGCGAAATCCTCGACGCGACCGATCCTGGTGCTGTGCTATAACAAGACGCTGGCGACCAAGCTGGCCAGCGTGATGGCGGCGAAGGGCTTGCAGGACAAGGTCCACGTGGCCACCTTCCATGCCTGGTGCGTGCGCCAGCTCGACGCCTATCACGCGGGCAAGCCGGTCAATGACGGCGATGCCAACGCCTTCTTCGAAGCCTGCGTGGAACGCGTGATCCGCTCGGTCGACCAGAAGCTGATCCCGTCGGCGCAGTACGACGCCGTGCTGGTCGACGAGGGCCACGACTTCAAGCCGGAATGGTTCAAGCTCGTGGTCCAGATGGTCCACCCGGACTCGAACTCGCTGCTGGTGCTGTACGACGACGCCCAGTCGATCTACGGCGACCGCAAGAAGCCGCGGTTTTCGTTTTCCAGCGTCGGCATCCAGGCCAAGGGCCGCACCACCATCCTGAAGCTGAACTACCGCAATACGGCCGAAATCCTGGCGGTGGCGCGCGCCTTCGCCGACAACCTGCTGGCGCCAAGCGATGCCGAGGAGGACCAGGCGCCGACCGTGCTGCCGATGAGCGCCGGGCGCCGCGGCCCCAAGCCCCTGCTCATTACCTTGCCGACGCTGAAGGACGAAGCCGCGTTCCTGGCCGATCGCCTGGCCGAAGCCAATCGCCTGGGAACGCCATGGAACGACATGGCGGTCGTCTACCGCCGCTACGGCATCGGCAAGCTGCTCGTCGACGCCCTGGCGCACAAGGGCATCCCCTTCCAGTGGCAGCAGGATCGCAAGGGCTCGTTCGTCCCGGAACACGATAGCGTGAAACTGATCACCATGCACAGCAGCAAAGGGCTGGAATTCCCGCTCGTCTGCATCCCCGGCATCGGCGCGCCGGCCAGGGACGGCGAGGATGACCGCGACGAGGCGCGGCTGCTGTATGTGGCGATGACCCGCGCCACGCAGGAACTGGTCATGACGCATAGCGACACCTCCCTGCTGTCGGAAAAAATGTCGGGGGCGATGGGTGTGTTGCGCGCGCTCTGAGCGTCGTTGGGCCGTGCAGCTCCCACGGTTGCATTCTTCTCGCGCGCGGTGCTAATATAGGAACCGATCGGTTCACATATTGACCAGCACCTCAGGATTATCGATGACAAATCATGGCGGCCCCGGTCGCCCACGCGAATTCGAACTGGACGTCGCCGCACGCGATGCGATGAACGTATTCTGGGACCGGGGCTACGAAGGCGCTTCCCTGCCCGACCTGATCGAAGGCACGGGCCTGTCGCGCGGCAGCCTGTACAAGGCGTTCGGCGACAAGAAGGGATTGCTGCTGGCCGCGCTCGACCTGTACATGGACAAGGGGCTGCAAGCCACCACTGACCTCCTGTCCAGGCCGGGCTCGGCCAGGGAAGCGATCCGCGCTTCGCTGATGCGCCTTGCCGCCCTCTCCTCCGGCGATGCGGGGCGGCGCGGATGCCTGATCGTGGCGATGGCCGCCGAGGTCGGCACGCACGACCCGGACATCGCCGAACGCACCGGCCGCATGTTCCGCCGCCTGCAGCAACTGTACGCGCAGGCGATCGCGCGCGGCCAGGCAAGCGGCGAAATCGCGCCACGCGACCCACAGGTGCTGGCCCATTTTCTTGTCTGCCAGATCCAGGGCATGCGCGTGCTGGGAAAGACCGGCGTTCCCGAGACGGAGATGGTCGCGATCGTCGACACCGCCATGCGTCTTCTCGACTGAATTTTTTTGTCCAATTTGGAACCGATTGGTTCCGTAAAGGGAATCCGATGACTCACACGACCTTGCCCGAATCGCGCCGCTGGGCGATCTTCGCCGTCCTGCTGGTCGGTTCCTTCCTGCCGCCGCTGGACTTTTTCATCGTCAACGTGGCGCTGCCGTCGATCCAGTCTGAACTGGGCGCCTCGGCCTCGGCCGAGCAGCTCGTCATTTCATCCTACGCCGCGCTGTATGCGGTCACCCTGATCAGCGGCGGACGCCTGGGCGATCTGTTCGGTCGTGGCCGGATCTTCCTTTTCGGGCTGGCCGGCTTCGCCGCCGCATCGCTGCTGTGCGGCCTGGCCTGGTCGCCGGCGGCGCTGATCGCCGGGCGCGCCTTGCAGGGAGTGACCGCCGCCATCATGGCGCCGCAGGCGCTCGCGTCGGTCCATGCGATCTTCCCGGAAGCCGAGAAGCCGCGCGCCCTCGGCCTGTACGGCGCCGTGTTCGGCCTGGCTTCCGTCATCGGACAGGCGCTGGGCGGCATCCTGATTGCACTGGACCTGTTCGGCATGGGCTGGCGCATGATCTTCCTCGTCAATCTGCCGGTGGCGATCCTGGTCCTGGCATTCGGCCTGCCCTTGCTGAAGGAAACGCGGGCGCCGCGCTCGAGCCGGCTGGATCCGGGCGGCACGGCGCTGTCGGTGCTGGCGCTGGGCGCCCTGATCGTGCCGCTGATCGAAGGCCGGGAAGCCGGCTGGCCCTGGTGGTCCTGGCTGTGTCTGTGCGCCGCGCCCGTGCTGGCATGGTGCTTCTGGCGCCACCAGAACGCGCTTGTCCGCGCAGGCGGCGCGCCGCTGGTCGACCCCACCGCGCTGCGCGCACCGGGCATGCGACGCGCGCTGGCGATCGCCTTGCTGCTTTACGCGCTGGCCGCCTTTTTCCTGCTGTTCTCGGTCTATTTGCAGAACGCGCTGCACGTGAGCGCCCTGGACGCCGGCCTGGTGTTCCTGCCGTTCGGCCTAGGCTACCTGCTCGGCCCCCTGGCGACGCCGTTCGGCAGGCGCCTCCTGGGCGAGTGGCTCAATCCGGTCGGCATGGCATTGCTGACAGCGGGCTTTATCGGCCTGACCGCGCTGGTGGCGGCGACGCCGGTGGGTGTCGCGCCGGCGGGGGTGACGCTGGCCGCCCTGCTCTTCGTCATCGGCTGCGGCCAGGGGCTGGCGCTGCCGTCGCTGATGCGGATGATCACGGGCCGCGTGGCGCCCGCCCATGCCGGGATGATCGCCGGCGTCGCAAGTTCGACCCTGCAGGTCGGCACTGCGCTCAGCGTGGCGCTGATCGGCGGCGTCTTCTACACGGTCCGCGGCGTGCATGACGACCCGGCGGCGATCACGGACGCCTTCACCGTCGCCATCCTGTGCATCGCCTGTTGCCTCGGCCTCGGCGCGGTGCTGGGCGCGACGCTGGCGCGCCAGGCGAGCGTCGCGCCGATCGTGACAGGCCGGACCAGCGGTGCGTAAGGCCGCCGACATCCGCACCTATTCTCGACGGCGCCCACGCGGCGCCATCGCAGGGGCGTCGGAACCGCCTTCTCTGCGCATGGAGCGTCCACCGGCCGCTCCTTTCCTGCAAGCCTGGCTGAGTAGTGTTATCTGCTTCGTAGTCGTTGGCGTTAGCTGATTTGTTTGTGTGGTTGTTTTATGTTGGTTAGTTACGTTTTATGATATGGTGACGTCATCTCCATCCACTCCGTCTCGCCATGCACACCGCCACTTCGTGGGATGCCGACCCAGTCAAATCATTCAAGGCTTTCGTGTCCACCGCGGCCTTCGCCGAAACCGGCCGGCGCCAGCGCGCCGACGGCACCTTGCGGATACCGTCGGCGGCATCGGCAAAGATCTATCTCTTCATGTTCAACAACCTGGCCGGCTGGCTGCAGGAACAGGGACTCACCTTCTCCAGGGTGTCGAAGGCCGACCTGCTGCGCTTCATCGGCCGCACGGTCAAGGGCAAGCGCGTCCTGAACAGCAAGATCGCCTACCGCTACCTGCGCCTGCTGGAACGCTGCTACGAACACCTCGGGGTCTTGCCCAATCCGGCGCAGGAGGCGATCCTCGGCATCGACCGCGCTCACATGGCGAAGGACGAGGCCGGACGCACGCTGTCGGAAGACCAGCTGCAGCGCTTCTTCGCCGCGCTGCCCGCCGAAGCGCCGCGGCGGCGGCGCAACACGCCTTTCGATGGCTGGAAACGCCGGCGCGACCGCGCCATGCAGGTCGCCATCGCCCTGGCGGGACTGAAGGTATCGGAAGCGGTCGGCCTCCTGACCACCGAAGTCGGACGCCAGGCGTCGATCGATGGGGCGATCGTGCTGACGATCACCCCGGAGGAAAAGCACGACACCAGCCACGAACACGAGGTCGCCCTCCCCCGCGCAGGCGCCGACGAGCTGCGCGCGTGGATGGAGGAACGCGAAGCGATGGCGATCCCGGGCGAGTTCGTGTTCCCGGCCAACCTGACCGGCGCCAGGATGACCAGGAAGACCGTGTATATGCAGATGCGGGCCACCTTCGAACGGGCCGGCATGGACTTGTCGCGCTCCGGCGGGCGCACCTTGCGCAACACCTTCGCCAAGCGCCAGCTGGACGCGGGCGCGAGCCCGGACGAGCTGAAGGACGTGCTGGGCCTGGCGCTCGAACGTTCCGCCGCCGACTACCAGCTCACGCGCGTGCGACCCGATCCGCAAGAGTGAGCCGGGCCTGAAGGAAGGTCAGGCCGCCAGCAGGTGCGGCCCGATCTCGTCTACCTTGCGCACGCCGGTCAGGACCATATTCGTGCGCAAGTCCTTTTCCATGATCTGCAGCAGGCGCTCGACCCCGGCCTGGCCTTGCGTGGCGAGCGCATAGACGAAGGCGCGCCCCAGCAGGACGCCGTCCGCCCCCAGCGCCAGCATGCGGAACACATCGGTTCCGGTGCGCACGCCGCCGTCGGCGAAGATCGTCATCCGTCCCTTGACCTCGGCCGCGATGGCCGGCAGCACCGAAGCGCTCGACGGCGCCCCATCGAGCTGGCGGCCGCCGTGGTTCGACACCACGATGCCGTCGGCGCCGAAGGCCAGCGCATCGCGCGCATCTTCCGGATCGAGGATGCCCTTGATCACCAGCTTGCCCTGCCACTCGTCGCGGATCCATTGCAGGTCGGGCCAGGCGATGCCGGGGTCGAAATTGGCGCCGAGCCAGCCGATGTAGTCGGCCAGGCCGGTGGCGCTGCCGCGATAGGCCGTGATGTTGCCCAGGTCGTGCGGACGGCCGAACAGCCCCACGTCCCAGGCCCAGCGCGGATGCAGCACCGCCTGCAGCATGCGCCGCAGCGGCGCGTTCGGCCCGCTCATGCCGCTGTGGGCGTCGCGGTAGCGCGCGCCGGGCACCGGCATGTCGACCGTGAACACCAGGGTGCGCGAGCCGAGTTCCCATGCACGACGCATCACGTCGCGCATGAAGCCGCGGTCCTTCAGCACGTACAGCTGGAACCAGATCGGGTGCGCGGCCTGGGCCGCCACCTCGGCCAGCGGGCACACCGAGACGGTCGACTGGATGAACGGGATGTTGCGGTGGCAGGCGGCGCGCACCGCCTGCACCTCGCCGCGCCGGGCGTACATGCCGGTCAGGCCAACCGGCGCCAGCGCGATCGGCAGCGAATAGCTTTCGCCGAACCACTGCACGTTCAAATCGAGCTGCTCGGAGCCGCGCAGCACGCGCTGGCGCAGCCTGATCGCCTGCAGGTCGTCGACGTTGCTGCACAGGGTCTGCTCGGCGCCCGCGCCGCCGTCGAGGTAGTGGAACAGGAAGGGTGGCAGCCGGCGGCGCGCGGCCTGGCGGAAGTCGGTGGCGGACGAAATGATCATGTACGGATACTGGATGAGCAGATGAGCGGATCGAATCCGCAGTCTACGCCGTCGCGCGCATCCTCGTCCATCCAGGGGCCCGGGATAATCAGCGTCCTGAGCGCGCACGCCGTATTGACATGCAGGGCAAACGCTCAAGCGCCTGATTAAATGGACCGCAGGGCCGCCCGCCCGTTGACACTTCCCGAACGGAAAATGAATACTCGGCCGGGCAAGCCTTGACCAGACCAGGGCGCAGACCAGGACGCAGACCAGGACAACGATGGCATCCATTCCCCCTTACCAGAAACTGAAACGCGGCGCGGCCCTCGCGCTGCTGGCGCTGGCCTGCGCTGCCTGCGCCACCCCGGGCCGCCAGCTCGAGCCGCTCGATCGCGGCGTCGTCGCGATCCACACCGGCGCGGGCAATTTCGTCAGCTGGCGCGCGCTCGGCCCGGAAGACCCGGCCACCACCTTCAACCTGTACCGCGACGGCGTGCGCATCAATGCCACGCCGCTGAGCGCGACCAACTTCGTCGATGCGGGCGCCTCCGCCAGCGCGGCCTACAGCGTACGCGCGGTCAGCAAGGGGGCCGAAAGCGCCATCGACGGGCGCGCCGGCGCCACCTGGCCGCAGCCGTTCAAGACCATCCCCTTGCGCAAACCCGCGGGCGGCGTCACCCCGGATGGCGAGGCCTATACCTATGGCGTGAACGACGGTTCCGCGGCCGACCTCGATGGCGACGGCGTCTATGAATTGCTGGTCAAGTGGCAGCCGACCAACGCTCACGACAACGCCCATCGCGGCTACACGGGTTCGACCTTCATCGATGCCTACCGCCTGGACGGCACGTTCATGTGGCGCATCGACCTGGGCAGGAACATCCGCGCCGGCGCCCACTACACGACCTATCTCGCCTTCGACTTCGACGGCGACGGCCGCGCCGAACTGATGGCCAAGACCGCCGACGGCACCATCGACGGCGCCGGCAAGGCCATCGGCGACCCGGCGGCGGACCACCGCAACAAGGACGGCTACATCCTGGCCGGCCCGGAATTCCTGACCGTGTTCGACGGCCGCACCGGCGCCGCCCTGGCCAGCACCGACTACGCGCCGCCGCGCGGCGACGTCGCGGCCTGGGGAGATGCGCACGGCAACCGGGTCGACCGCTTCCTGGGCGGCGTGGCCTATCTCGACGGCGCGCGTCCGAGCGCCGTGTTCGCGCGCGGCTACTATACCCGCGCCGTGCTGGCGGCCTGGGACTGGCGCGACAACCGGCTCACCCGGCGCTGGGTATTCGACAGCGACCTGCCCGCCAATGCGGCCGCCGCCGGCCAGGGCGCGCACTGGATGGCCGTGGCCGACGCCGACGGCGACGGCCGCGACGACATCGTCTATGGCGCCGCCACCATCAGGAGCGACGGCGCGCTGATGTACAGCACCGGCCTGTGCCACGGCGACGCCCTGCACGTCGGCAAGCACGACCCGGGCCGGCCGGGCCTGCAGGTATTCATGGTGCATGAGTCGCCCTCTTGCTACAAGGGGCATGGCGCCGAGATGCACGACGCCGCCACCGGCCAGGTCTTGTGGGGCATCGCCAGCAGCATCGACGTGGGACGCGGCATCTGCATGGACATCGATCCCGCGCATCCGGGCAACGAGTGCTGGGCCGCGATCGGCGGCATCAACAACCCGGCTGGCGGCCCGGTGAACGCTGCCGGCGCGCAGATCTCGCCCGTGCGCCCGCGCGCCTTCAACTTCGGCCTGTGGTGGGATGGCGACCTGCTGCGCGAGTCGCTCGACGGCACCCGGATCGAAAAATGGAACCCGCAGGCGCAGCGCCTCGAGCCGCTCCTCGACGGCGCAAGGCATGGCGCGGCCTCGATCAACGGCACCAAGGCCAATCCCGTGCTGACGGCCGACCTGTTCGGCGACTGGCGCGAAGAAGTGGTCTGGCGCGGCGCCGACGACGCGGCGCTGCTGGTGTTCTCCACCACGGCGCCGACCCGGCACCGCATCCCGACCCTGATGCACGACACCCAGTACCGGGTGCAGGTGGCGGCGCAGAATGCCGCCTACAACCAGCCGCCCCACCCCAGCTTCTTCCTCGGCGAAGGCATGACCTTGCCGCTGCAGGTTTCCGATCAATCCAGATAAAGCGTTTGACATGACTGTTCGCCTTTCCCTTCCCCTCGCCGCCCTCGCCACCCTGCTCACCTTCGACGCCGGCGCCTTTGATCGCCTGAGCGTGACCGCCAGCCATGCGCTGGACATCGCCCGGCCGGCCGAAACGATCTCGATTCCCTGGGCTAGAATCAACGAGGCCCTGCCGCAGGCCCGATCGCAGCAGCTCGTGATCAAGGACGGGGCCGGCCGCACCCTGGCCTATCAGGTGACCAATGTCGCGGCCACCGCCAAGGACCCGCAGATGATCGGCGCCGCCTACGGCGAGCTGCTGTTCCAGTACGATTTCAAGGCGGGTGAGAAATCGGCCACCTTCAGCATCGAGAAGGCCGGCGCCACCGTGCCGCCCTTCCCTCCCAAGACCTATGCGCGCTTCGTGCAGGAGCGGCTCGACGACTTCGCCTGGGAAAACGACAAGCTGGCGCACCGCGCCTATGGCCCGGCGCTCAAGGCGCCGGCGCCGCCCGGCAGCGACAAGGAAGTACTGGTCACCAGCGGCCTCGATATCTGGTTCAAGCGGGTGCCGTATCCGATCGTCGACCGCTGGTACAACATCGGCCACGACCACTACCACGTCGACCAGGGCGAAGGCATCGACATGTACAACGTCGGCCCCACCCGCGGCGCCGGCGGCACCGGCATCTGGGACGGCAAGCAGCTCCACGTCGGCGCCAACTACCGCGAGTGGCGGATCCTGGCCAACGGCCCGATCCGCACCGTGTTCGAACTGCACTACGACGCCTGGGACGCGGGCGGCGCCAAAGTGTCCGAGGTCAAGCGCTTCACGGTCGACGCCGGGCGCTGGTTCGACCGCATCGACAGCACCTTCACCTTCAGCGGACCGGCCACGCTCAACGCCGCCGTCGGGCTGCACAAGAACCCGAGCGACAAGGGCCAGGAAGTGAAAGTCGACTTCGCCCAGGACAAGGCGGACGGCAGCCTGGTGCAATGGGTCACCCAGCGCAGCTTCGGCGACTTCGGCGTGGCGGTGATCGTGCCGTCGGCCTCGGGCTTCGCCGCCGACGCACGCAACGGCCTGGTGACGGCGCCGGTCACGTCGGGCCAGCCCTTGCGCTACCATGTCGGCGCCGCCTGGACCCGCGGCAGCCCGTTCGCGACCCAGGCGCAGTGGCAACAGCACGTCGCCGACGAGGCGCTGCGCCTGCGTTCGCCGGTGAACGTGAGCCTGGCCGCGGGACGCTGACAGCATGGCGCCGCTGTCCCGCCGCAGCTTCTTCAAGACCGGGGCCCTGGCCGCCGCGTTGCCGCTGGGCCTGAACGCGGCCCAGGCCGACGCCGCGCCGGCCACGCCGGCCGCGCCGGGGAAGGTGGATCTATCCTGGCTCGAAGGCAGGCCTGCCTTGCTGACCGGCGCCACCTTCGGCGTGCCCTGGCCACGCGGCGCGCTGCCCAAGGACCAGGCCTTCGTCCTGTCCGGCGACGGGCAAGACCTGCCCTGCCAGAGCTGGCCCCTGGCCTACTGGCCGGACGGTTCGCTGAAGTGGAGCGCGCACGCGCTGCCGCCCATGGATGCGGCGCCGGAACGCCTGCGGCTGCGGCCGGCCAGTTCCGGCGCCACGGGCGGCAAGCAAGTGACGCTCAAGGAAAGCCCGGACGCCATCGTGATCGACACCGGCGTCATCGAGTGCGCCATCCCGCGCCAGGGCGCCGACATCGTGCGCAGCCTGCGGCGCGGCGGGCGCGAGATCGCGCGCGCGGGCAAGCTGGTCGCCCTGAGCGACGACAGCCCGGACGGCAGCACCCGGCAGACGGCCTACGAGAGCCGGCTGCAGCGCGTCACGCTCGAACAGCGCGGACCCGTGCGCTGCGTGGCAAAAGTCGAGGGCATGCACCGCGCCCGGGATGGCGACCGTTCCTGGCTGCCGTTCACGCTGCGCCTGTATTTCTACGCCGGCGCCGAATCGGTGCGCATCATGCACACCTTCGTGTTCGACGGCGACGAGCAGAAGGATTTCGTGCGCGGCCTCGGCCTGCGCTTCGACGTGCCGCTGGTCGACGCTCCCCACGACCGTCACGTGCGCTTCGGCGGCGAGGCTGGCGGCCTGTGGGCCGAGGGCGTACGCAATCTCACCGGCTTGCGGCGCGATCCCGGCGAAGCGGTGCGCAAGGCGCAGCTGGCCGGCCAGGCCGTGCCGCCGATCGCCGAGCGGGTGAACAAATCGCTGCACCTGATCCCGGCCTGGGGCGACTACAGCCTGGCGCAGCTTTCTCCCGACAGCTTCCGCATCCGCAAGCGGACCAAGGCAGGCCATGGCTGGATCGACGCGGCCTGGGGCCGGCGCGCGCCGGGCCTGGGCTATATCGGCGGCGCCAGCGGCGGCCTGGCCTTCGGCATGCGCGACTTCTGGCAGCGCCATCCGACCCAGCTCGACATCCGCAACGCGCAGACGGACGCCGCCCAGGTCACGCTGTGGATCTGGGCGCCGGATGCGCCGGCGATGGACCTGCGCTTCTACCACGACGGCATGGGCATGCAGACCCATGCCGACGAGCTGCAGGCGCTGGACGTCACCTACGAGGATTACGAAAAAGGCTTCGGCACGCCGGTCGGCGTGGCGCGCAGCAGCGAATTCACATTGTGGGCGCTGGACACGACGCCGGCGCGCGAGCAGCTGGTGCGCATTGCGGCCCATGTCCAGTCGCCGCCGCAGCTGTGCGCGGCGCCAGCCCACATCCTGGCCACGCGCGCCTTCGGCAACCTGTATGCGCTGCCGGACCGCTCGACGCCGGCCAAGGCCCATTTGGAGGACCGGCTGGATGCCCATTTCGCCTTCTACCGCGACGAGGTCGAGCAGCGCCGCTGGTACGGCTTCTGGGACCATGGCGACGTGCGCCACACCTACGACCGTGATCGCCACGAATGGCGCTACGACGTCGGCGGCTATGCCTGGGCCAATTCGGAACTCTCGCCCGACCTGTGGCTATGGTACGCTTTTCTGCGCAGCGGCCGCGCCGACATCTTCCGCATGGGCGAAGCCATGGTACGCCATACCACGGACGTGGACACCTACCACCTGGGCCGCTTCGCCGGCCTGGGCACGCGCCACAACGTCCAGCACTGGGGCTGCAGCGCCAAGCAGGTGCGCATCAGCACCGCGGTCTACCGCCGCATGTACTATTACCTGACGGCCGACGAGCGCACCGGCGACGTCATGCGCGAGCTGCTGGACGCCGACCTGCGCCTGGATGCGGTCGACCCGGTGCGCAAGCTCCCGAACCAGCCGCCCAAGGACCCGTATCCGGTGCGCGCCAGCTTCGGCACCGACTGGGCCTCGCTGGCGGCCAACTGGCTCACCGAATGGGAACGCAGCGGCGACACCCGCTACCGCGACAAGATCCTGACCGGCATGCGCGACATCGCCGCCATGCCGCACGGTTTCTTCAGCGGCGAACGCATGGGTTACGAGCCCCGCAGCGGGCGCCTGCACAATATGGCCGGCGACAGCGTCAAGGCCTCGCACCTGAACGCCGTGTTTGGCGCGGTGGAGGTATTCGACGAACTGATCGCCCTTACCGGAGACCAGGCCTTCGAACGCGCCTGGCTCGACTACTGCGCGCTGTACAACGCGCCGAAGGACGAGCAGCAGCGCTGTCTGGGCAAGCCGCATGGCGGCTCCGACGTGCTGGTGATCGGCCACTCGCGCCTGACTGCATACGCGGCCTGGCGGCGCAAAGACCCGGCGCTGGCGCGCCGCGCCTGGACCGAGTTCGCGGGCATCCGCCCCTATCCGCCGTTCGTGGCCACCAAGGTCCTTGGTGCGGCCACGCTCAATCCGGTCCTCGAAGTGCCATGGGTCACCACCAACGACACCGCGCAATGGGGCCTGGCCGCGATCCAGAACCTGGCGTTGATCGGTGACGTCCTCTGACCTGTCTATGCGATTCGCCATGACCCACTCATTTCACGCATTCTGCCTGGTGGCCGGCGCGCTGCTGGGCGCGCAGGTGCACGCCGCCGCGCCGACCCGATTCGTGTTCGGCGACGCCGAGCCGCCCGCCGGCCACACCCGCGTCGCCCCCGGCACACCCTACGATGCAGGGCGCGGCTACGGCTTCGAGGACGGCGGCAGTTATTTTTCGGTCCGTCTCCCCGAAGGCAACTACGCCGTCACCGTCGTGCTTGGCCATGCCACGCAGCCGACCGCGACCACGATAAAATCCGAGCTGCGCCGGCTGATGCTCGAGAACGTGCCGGCGGCGGCCGGACAGCGCGTGCTGCGCACCTTCGTCGCCAATGTGCGCACTGCGCGCATCGCCCCCGTGCCTGGCGTCGCGGCCGGCGCGGTCGCCCTCAAGGCGCCGCGCGAGACCGAGTCCGAGGCCTGGAACTGGGACGAGCGCCTCACCCTGGAATTGAACGGCGAGCCAGACGCCGTCCAGCGCATCGAGATCGCGCCGGCCAGGGTGCCGACCATCTTCCTGCTGGGCGACTCGACCGTGAGCGACCAGCCGGGCGAACCGTACAATAGCTGGGGCCAGATGCTGCCGCGCTTCTTCGGTCCCCAGGTCGCGGTGTCGAACCACGCGCAGTCGGGCGAGACCTACCGCGACTCGCTGGCGCGCCGCCGCATCGACAAGATCCTGAGCATGATGCAGCCGGGCGACCTGCTCCTGATGCAGTTCGGGCACAACGACCAGAAGCAGGTCAAGGACGGGCGCAGCGGCCCATTCACGACCTACAAGGCCGAGATCAAGGCCCATGTGGACATGGCCCGTGCGCGCGGCGGCCTGCCGGTGATCGTCTCGCCGGTCGAGCGCCGCGCCTTCGACGCGGCGGGCCAGGTCAGGCCCACGCTCAGCGACTACGCCGAAGCCGCGCGCCAGTCGGCGCGCGAGCTGGATGTGCCCTTCATCGACCTGAATGCGATGAGCAAGACCCTGTACGCCACCCTCGGCGTGGAAGGCTCCAAGGCGGCGTTTGCCTCGCCCGCCCCGGGAAAGCTGGACAACACCCACCACAACCCATATGGCAGCTACCTGCTGGCCAAGGCGGTGGCGCTGGGCATGCGCGAGGCGAAGCTTGCGCTGGCCGCCCACCTCGTCCCCGACTTCCGTTTCGACCCGGCCCATCCCGATCCGGTGTCCGGCTTCACGGCGCCGCCCAGCCCCGGCCGCACGCAAGCACGGCCGCTCGGCGACGACGGGCAGCGCGAAGTGACCACCGGGGCTGCTCGATGAGGCGCCGCACCACCCTTGCCCTGCTGGCGAACGGCCTGCTCGGCGGATGCGCCGGCCCGCTGTCGGCTAGTCGGGCCACCGAAGACCCGGCCTACCTGTTCTCCTACTTCCTGGGCAATGGCGCCGACGGCCTGCATTTCGCCGCGAGCCGCGACGGCTACCAGTGGGAGGCGCTGCGCGGCGGCGCCAGCTTCCTGGCGCCCACCGTCGGCCCGACCAGGTTGATGCGCGACCCGTGCATCGCGCGCGGACCGGACGGGATGTTCCATATGGTGTGGACCAGCGGCTGGAACGATACCGGCATCGGCTACGCTTCCTCGCCCGACCTGGTGCGATGGTCGAACCAGCGCAGCCTGCCGGTGATGGCGCACGAACCGGGCGCGCTCAACGCCTGGGCGCCAGAAATATTCCACGACGCCGGACGGGCGCACTTCCTGATCCTGTGGTCGTCGACGATCCCGGGCCGCTTCCCGCATACCGAGGCTGGCGGCGACGCCGCCGGCGACAAGCAGTACGACCACCGCATCTACGCCACCACCACGAAGGATTTCGCCAGCTTCACGCCGACCCGGCTGTTCTACGATCCGGGCTTCTCGGTGATCGACGCCACCTTCGTGCGGGCGCTCGGGCACGACTGGCTGGTGGTGAAGGACGAGACCCGCCATCCGCCGCGCAAATACCTGCGGGTCGCACAGGCCGCCAGCCTGGAAGGCCCGTTCGGGCCATTGAGCGCGCCGGTCACGCCGTCCGGCCTGTGGGCCGAGGGGCCGAGCGCGCTGCAGGTCGGCGACGAGGTGCTGCTGTACTTCGACGCCTACACCGCAGGCCACTACGGCGCGCTGCGCTCGCGCGACATGCTGCACTGGGAAGACGTCAGCACGCGCATGCGCTTTCCGCGCAAGATGCGCCACGGGACCGCGTTCGCGGCCCCGGCCAGCCTGGTGGAAAGGCTCAGGGCGCTGACGCCCTGAGGAAGAGGGTCAGTCGCGGCCGCCCTGGAACATCAGGCCGCTATCGTTCAGCCCGAACTTGAACTTCTTGTTCATCTCGATGATCTCGGCGCCGGCCAGCAGGGTCGGACCGTAGCCATGCGCCGCCTTGACGCTGGTCGGGCGATAAGCATAGAACGCCGGGTCGAAGGCCATGCCGGTGCCGACGCAAATCCCCTCGATCTGGCCATTCTGCGTCACCTTGCTGGCCACGGCGTTCCAGGCCAGGTTGGCCATCGGGCCATACATCTCCGGTTCGACATAGCCGCGGTTGACCGCGCGCGCGATCGCGTAGGCATAGATCGCGGTGGCCGAGGTCTCCTGATAGGTGTCGTTGCGGTCGATCAGCTGGTGCCAGAAGCCGTCGCGGCTCTGGTAGCCGGCCAGTCCGCGGATGTGGGCGCGCAGCTGTTCGAGCACGGCGTTGTAGCCCTTGTGGGTCTTGGGCAGCACTTCGAGCACCTCGACCATCGACATCACCGCCCAGCCGTTGGCGCGGGCCCAGCGCAATTCGGGATGATCGCGCTTGCCCTCGACGTAGCCGTGCATGTAGATGCCGAGCCTGGGGTTGAACATGCGCTTGGAGAACTGCTGCACCTGGCGCACCGCGTCGTCGTAGTACCTGGCCTCGCCCGTGGTCTTGCCCAGGTAGGCCATGGTCGGCACGCCCATGAACATATCGTCCAGCCACAGGGTGTCCGGCAGCGGACGCATCTTGCGGCCGCCCTTGCCGTCCGGGCCGCCGCGCGCCAGCGTGCCGTCCTTCAGGCGGTATTCCTTGTTGGTGACGAAGTCGCCGCACACGCCGATCATCTGGCCGTAATCGACCTTGGAGCCGGCCACCTTGGCCTTCATGAAGCTGTGGCACAGCGCACCGGCGTCGTCCAGCGCGTGCGGGTTCAGGAAGCTCTTGATCGGCGCATGCGCGTTCTGCGCATCGGCCTTCACGACCGGCAGGTAGGCGCGGGTCAATTGGGACAGCAGGGTGTGGCGCCTGGTCACGTAGTCCTGGTAGCGGGCGTCGCCGGTGGCCTGGGCCGCGGCCAGCATGCCGATGTAGGTCACGCCCCACTCGTAGCTGGTCAGGCGGAAGTCGCCGGGCTTGAGCACCGCGTTCGGGTTGGCCTTCGTTACGTCGGTGATGGCGGCGCCCGTGGTCTTGTCGATCAGCTCCGCCGGCGTGGTGCGGTCGAGGTAGGCGAACACGCGGTCGAGCACGGCCTTGACCTCGGCCGCTTCCATGGCGCGGTACGGCGTCGGGTAAGTCACCTCCAGCGCGTGCAGCATGGCGTCGGCCGGCGCCGGTCCTTTTTCCTGCGGCGGCGGAGCGTCCTGGGCGATCGCGCCCAGGGAGAACGGGAACAGGCCCGCCACGAGAATGGCCATCAGGGTGTGGCGCGGCTTGGGGGAATGCATCGGTGAAGTCTCCTTTTATTGGATTTGGTGGATGGTCAGTCCGTCGATCGTCTGGCGCGACCACGTGGTGCGAAAACCGACATACCCGCGCGTGAGCGGCCGCGGGTCGTAATACGTAAACAGGTCTCGGCCGTCCACGCGCATGCGCGTGCAGCCATCGCGCACCGCGATCTCCACTAGATAGTCACGGTTCGGTGCGAGCAGGAAGTCGCGGCCCAGGCGCTCGGCGACCAGCTCGCGCTTTCCGTCGCCGTAGCGGCGCATGCGCGTGGTCGTGTTGCCGTTGCCGCCCATGCCGGCGTAGTACAGTTCCAGGTCGTCGTAGTCCTCGAACTTGCCGGAGCGGGTGAACAGCGTGTCGCGCGCCGGATCGCGCGCCATCCAGAACTGGTTCAGGTCCGACAGGCGGTCGTTCGGCCCGCCGTCCATCACTACCCGGCGCGTGTAGGCGATCAGGAGGTTGCCTGACAAAGGCTTGTCGAGCCACACGGTGGCGCCCGAATCGACGTCGATCAACAGCCGTCCGTCGCGGTTGGCGACGACATTGCCGGGCTTGCGCGCATACTCGCTCACATAGCCGGTCAAGGGGCCATTGAAATCGTCCTGATGGAGCAAGGCGCCGCGCTCGCCCCAGCGCACGCAGGCCCGTGGCGAAAAATAGGCGCCCAGCGGATCGCCCGGCAGCGCGGCCAGGCCGGCGACGACCCGGCGCGCATTGAATTCGGCGCCGGGGGCGTTGGTATGGGTGCGGGCGTCCGAGAAGAAGGTGTCGACGGTGGCCGCCCCGACCTCACGGTAGGCGTCCGAGACCAGCATCGTCAGGTCCATGAAGTGGGCGCCGCCGGCCGCGGCCACCTGCCGGCCCCAGTCGGCGAAGTTGGCGAAGTCGCGTTCATGCTGCCACTTGTCGCGGTGCGGAATGGGCGAGGCGATGACCACGATGGCGCCCTTGTCCCTGGCGTCGGCGACGTAGCGCGCCATATACCAGCCGAAGCTGTGCACCGCTTCCCTGCTGCCGTCCGGGCGGGTGTCCTCGACCGTTTCCGGGCCGATCCCGGGAACCGAGGCGCGATTCTTCGACGCCGGATCGCCGATGCGGCCGCCGTCGTTATGGCCGAACTGGATCAGCACCACGTCGCCGCGCTTGAGCTGCGCCCTGACACGCTCCCAGCGGCCCTCGGTGTAGAAGGTGCGGCTGCTGCGGCCGCCGATCGCGGCATTGACCACATTGATCTTGCCGGCATCGAAATACGGCGCGATGCGCTCGCCCCAGCCGATCGCGCCGTTCTGGCCACCGCTCCTGACGGTGGAGTCGCCGACCAGGAACAGGGTCGGCAAGGACGGATCGCGCGCCGCCTCGTCGCGCACGGCGCGCGCGTCGACCACTGGGCGCACGTCTTCCACCGGTTTGAGGAAGGTCTTCATGCGCGGATCGTCCAGCCTGGCCAGCTCGGTCGCCACCACCTGGGCGTTCAGCACGGCGCCGGCCCAGTTGGTATGGACGCGTTCGTCCGGCACGGTGGCCGGGAACAGCGCCATGACGGCGTCACGCCCCATCGCGTCGTAGCGCGCCGCCACGATCTCGTTCAGGTCGATGAAACCCACCTTTTCGCTGCGCGCCACCTCGGCCGCCCAGCCGGCATAGTCGGCGCGGTTGCGGCGCACCTTGCCCTGCTGGGGACCATCGTCGTTCCAGGCCTTGCGCGGCACCAGCGAAGCCACGACCGGCGTCGCCCCCTTGGCGCGGATCTCGGCGATGTACTTGCGCAGGTACCAGCCGTAGCTGTGCACCGTCTCGCGCTGGCCGGTCAGGAGGTTGTCGATCTCGGTGGATTCAATGCCCACGCCGCGCAGCGTGCCGCGCGCACGCTTGTCGTCGTTGACCGGCGAGGCGTCGTTGTGCCCGAACTGCATGATGACGACATCGCCCGGCTTGACCAGGGCCAGCGTACGCTCCCAATGCCCGCTGCTGATGTAAGTGCGGCTGGACAGGCCGCCCACCGCGCGGTTCACCAGGTTGACGCGCGCCGCATCGACTTGGGCCGCCAGCGGATTCCCCCAGCCCCACTGCCCCTGCGCGCCCTTGCCCTGGCCGTCGTCGTGGCCGTTGCGCACGGTGGAGTCGCCGATCAGGATGATCGAAGGCAGGGCCGGGTTGGCCGGTTCCGGCAGCACGACCCGGGCGCGCGCGGGGTCGGTATTCACGGCGGCGGCCAGGCCTTGTCCATGGCTTGACGCCATGGCGCAGGCCAGCACCAGCCATGCCAATATCCGCTGCAGGGCGCGCGAAACAGTCATTGCCACGGTCTCCATCGGTCGTTGTTATAGGCAGATTCTATGCGGCGCGATCAGCCATGGCGGTCAAACCGCGGAAAGAATCAGCAATATGATTGGAAATGAGCAACTCGTACTGTAACAATGAGCGGACAACATCCACAAGACGGAGACACCCTGATGCGACCCCTCATCCATTCCGCGATCGGCCTGGCCGTCGCGCTGCTGCTGTGCGCCGACGCCTCGGCCCAGATCGGCAAACGCTTTCCCTCCGAGCGCAAGCTCGTCAAGGATCCGGTCACCGGCACCGAACTGACCTTCCTGACCAGCAAACCGCACGGCGACTCGAAGATCTATCCGACCCACCCGCAATGGACTGCCGACGGCAAGTGGCTGGTGTTCCGCTCGCGGCTGGCCGGCAGCGAGGCGCTGGCGGTGAACGAAGAGACGGGCGACCTGGTGCAGGTGACCGAGGGCGGCTACACCGGCATGCTGAACCTGGCGCAGAAGTCGATGAAGCTGTACTACATGCGCAAAGGCGACGCTGGCCTGCAGATCGTCGAAACCGACCTGGCGCGGGTGCTGGCCGACAGCGCCGCCAGGCGCATGCAGCCCGCGGCGACCTACCAGCGCGTGGTCTCGAACCTGCCGGCCGAACTGGAAGCCGGCGGCGACCTGGCGCTCGACGCCGACGAGGAATGGGTCTATTTCAAGGTCGGCCCCGGCCAGGCGGCCAGGCACCTGGCGCCGGGCACCAAGATCGAGCCCGCCTTCGGCCCGCGCAAGATGGGCGCCGGCCCGCAAGGCATCGCGCGCCTGAACGTGCGCACCGGCGAAATAAAACACGTGGTGTCGGTGCCGTTCCAGGTCGGCCACATCCAGGCCAATCTGTGGAATCCGGGCGAGATCGTGTTCTGCTGGGAGACCGGCGGCAAGTCGCCGCAGCGCACCTGGACCGTGCGCGCCGACGGCAGCGGCCTGCGTCCGCTGTATCCGGAAGCGCCGTACGAATGGGTCACGCACGAGGCGGTGATCACGAAGGACGAGGTGGCGATGGCCATCATGGGCCACCGCGCGATTCCCGGCGCGGCGGCCCCGGTGGCCGGCCCGGCCACCGACGTGGGCGGCGCCAATCCGGGCCAGGACGACGGCTGGGGCGCCACCGGCACCCGCGAAAAGCCGACCGGCCTGGCGATCGTCAACCTGCGCACGCGCCAGATGCAGATCGTCGGCCAGACCGAATCCGGCAGCGGCCTGTGGCACGTGCACGGCTCGAGCGACGGCCGCTTCGCGGTGGGCGATGACTTCAGCCGCAGCGTCTACCTGATCGACCGCCGCAACCGCGAGATGATGCTGCTCACCACCGGCCACAAGACCACCGCGGCCGACCACCCGCACCCGACCTTCAATGCCGACGGCACCCGCATCCAGATCCAGTCGGCGATGCTGTCCGAGGACGGCCGTTCGATGAATATCGTGGTGGTGCCGGTGCCGAAGGCCTGGCTCGAGCGCAGCTTCCCGGCGCGCTGACGCACATGGAAAACGGCCTGGCGATGCCAGGCCGCGGAGCCAATCGGGTTCAAGCCAGGTGGAATACCTGGGTCAGCGGCCACTCCTTCGGCCGGTTGCCCGGCTCGACCTCCATCAGGTCGGCCATGTAATCCCACCATGTGCGCATCACCGGATGATCGGGCAGCGGACCGAGATCATGCCCCGGGCGCAGCTTCATCACCGCGAACAGGTCGAGCGTCGCCTCGTCGAGGAAGATCGCGTAGTCGTGGATGCCGGCGCCAGACAACAGCGCGGCCAGCTCGGGCCAGATGGCGTCGTGCCGGCGCCGGTACTCCGCCTCGTTGCCGGCCTTGAGCTTCATGCGGAAGGCGCGCGTGGCGTTAACGCCCATGCTCAGACGATCCCGCTGCTGCTGGCCCCGGCCTTCACGGGGCGCAGGCCGGCCACGCGGTCGCGGTAGCCGCTGGCGCGGTAGCAGGCCACCGGATCGGCGGCGCCGCCGGCGCGCACGCGCGCCATCGCCAGGATCGGGCTGACGTCGGTGCGGAAGGCGCGCTTCAGGGTCTGCGCCGCCTCCAGCACGTCGTTCTGCTCCTGCAGCGCGGCCAGCGCGGCGCGGTCGACCAGGGCCGACTGCACGAAGGCGCGCTGCACCTCGGCCGCGCTGCTCATCAGGCTCTCGATCGGGTCGGTCACGTTGTGCGACTGGTCCAGCATATAGGCCGGCTTGAAGGCCTCGCCCTCGCGCCGCGCCGCGTCGGCCAGCTCGTTAAACACCAGGAACAGCTGGAACGGGTTGATCGAGCCGGAATCCAGGTCGTCGTCGCCATACTTGCTGTCGTTGAAGTGGAAGCCGCCGAGTTTGCCGAACTGCGCCAGGCGCGCCACGATCATCTCGATATTCGTGTTCGGCGCATGGTGGCCCAGGTCGACCAGGCACTTGGCCTTCGGTCCCAGCTCGGTGGCGCAGGCGAAGCTGGTGCCCCAGTCGGCGATGGTGGTGGCGTAGAACGCCGGCTCGAACAGCTTGTGTTCGATGAACACGTTCCAGTCGGCGGGAAGCGCGGCATAAATCTCGCGCATGCTGTCCAGGTAGCGCTCCAGCGCGCCGCGCAGGTTGTGCTGGCCGGGGAAGTTGGCGCCGTCGCCGACCCACACGGTCAGCGCCTGCGAACCGATCGCGCGGCCGATCTCGATGCATTCGATATTGTGGGCCACCGCCTGCGCGCGCACGGCGGCGCTGGTCGACGTGAGGCTGCCGAACTTATAGCTCTGCGCCTGGCCCTGCTGGTCCTGGAAGGTGTTCGAATTGACCGCGTCGAAGGCCAGGCCCAGCGCCTGCGCCGTTTCGCGCAGCTCGGAGGCGTCGGTCGGTTTGTCCCACGGGAAGTGCGGCGACACGCTGGGCGTGGCGCGGGTCAGCTGGTGGATGACGGCGCAGTCTTCCAGCTTCTCGAACACATTGCGCGGCTCGCCGCGGCCCGGGAAGCGCGCGAAGCGCGTGCCGCCGGTGCCGGCGCCCCAGCTGGGCACCGCCACGGCGAAGCTCTGCGCCAGCGCGGTCAGCTTGTCGATATCCAGTCCGCGGCGCGCCAGCATGCCGCCCAATCCCTCGTAGTCGGCCTGCAGTTGCGCGTCCAGTTTGGCGTTCTGGTCCGCGACCAGGCCGGCGTCGATAACGCTTGTCATACTCGTCTCCTCCATGCAGGCGGCATACGCCGCCGATGACCGGTGACGCGCGCCCCGGAGGGTCGGCGTCCCAGCTTGTTGTGATCTCTTGCTATCTTAGCGTATCGCCCGCGGTCAGCGCGTGAAGGCGGCGGCGTTGCCGGCATCCACGTTCAGGATGTTGCCGGTGCTCTTGCCCGACTTGTCGCTGGCGAAGAAGTACACCGCTTCGGCGATATCCTCCGGCAGCACCGAGAGTTTCAGCATGCTGCGCTTGCGGTAGAACTCCTCGACGTCGTCGGCTTCGATCTTGTTGGAGGCGGCGCGTTCTTCCTTCCACTTGCCGTCCCAGATGCGCGAGCCGCGGATCACGGCGTCCGGATTGACGACGTTGACGCGGATGCCGTGTTCGGCGCCTTCCAGCGCCACGCAGCGCGCCAGGTGCAGTTCGGCCGCCTTGGCGGTGCAGTAGGCGGAGGCCCCGGCGGATGCGACCAGGCCGTTCTTGCTGCCCACGAAGACCATGCTGCCGCCCAGGCCCTGCTGCTTCATGATGCGGAAAGCCGCGCGGGTAGCCAGGAAGTAGCCGGTCACGAGGATATCCTGGTTGCGCTTCCATATCTCCAGCGTGGTCTCGTCCAGCGGCGCCGCCGAGGCGATGCCGGCGTTCGAAATCAGGAGGTCGACGCCGCCGAAACGCAGCGCGGCCGCCTCAAGAATGCCGGCGACTTCCTCTTCGTTCGTGATATTGGCGCGCACGGTGCCGATGCTGTCCTTGCCTGCGACCTTGGCCAGGTCCTTGCCGGCCTGTTCGAGGGCCTCGGGATCGATATCGGTCAGCATCACGCAGGCTCCCTCCTGCAGCAGCTGGCGCGCGACCGCCTGGCCGATGCCGCCGGCGCCGCCGGTCACCAGCGCGATGCGGCCGGCCAGGCTTTTCGGTTTGGGCATGCGCTGCAGCTTGGCCTCCTCGAGCAGCCAGTACTCGATGTCGAAGGCTTCCTGTTCCGGCAGGCCGACATAGGTGTCGACGCCATTCGCGCCGCGCATCACGTTGATGGCGTTGACGTAGAACTCGCCGGCGATGCGGGCGGTGGCCTTGTCCTTGGCGAAGGACAGCATACCCACGCCCGGGATCAGGTAGATGATCGGGTTGGCGTCGCGGATCTTCGGGCTGGTGGCGCGCTTGCAGCGCTCGTAGTAGGCGGTGTAGTCGGCGCGGTAGTCGACCAGGGCCTGGTCGAGACTCGCGGCCAGGCGCTCGAAATCGGGCGCGCTCGGGTCGAAGTCCAGCACCAGCGGGCGGATCTTGGTGCGCAAAAAGTGATCCGGGCACGAGGTGCCCAGCGCCGCCAGCGGCGCCAGGTGGGCGCTGCTCACGAATTCGAGCACGGCGTCGCTGTCGTCGAAGTGACCGAGCTTGTACTCGTCCTTGCTGATCTTCCCGCGCAGGAGCGGCATCAGGCGCGCCGCCAGCGCCGCGCGCTCGGATGCAGGCAGGATCGGGCTGGCCGGGCCGCCGAACACCGGCTGCTGGATGTTCTGCGCCAGCCAGTCCTCGGCGCGCTTGATGATCGCCAGCGTGGTTTCGTAGCACGACTGCGAAGTGTCGCCCCAGGTGAACAGGCCGTGGCCTTCGAGGATGATGCCCTTCAGTTGCGGATTGGCCTGCGACACGGCCTCCAGCTTCAGGCCCAGGTCGTAGCCAGGACGCTGCCACGGCAGCCAACCCAGCTCGCCCTCGAAGATCTTCGCGGTGAGTTCCTTGCTGTTCTTGCAGGCGGCGATCGCGATGCAGGCGTCCGGGTGCATGTGGTCGACGTGGCGGCGCGCGATATACGCGTGCAGCGGCGTGTCGATGCTGGCCGCGCGCGGGTTCAGGTTGAAGGTGCAGTGCGGCAGGTAGCCGACCATCTCGTCTTCGTGTTCGAGGCCGCGGTAGCGTCCCTTGAGCGCATGCAGCTTGCTCATGTAGAGGGTCGAGAAGCCATCGAGCTTGATGCTGCCCAGGTCACCGCCCGAACCCTTCACCCACAATACCTCGACCTGCTCGCCCGACAGCGGGTCGACCATGTCGATCTTGGCCGAGGTATTGCCGCCGCCAAAATTGGTGATCCGCAGGTCGGAACCCAGCAGGTTGGACCGGTACAGCAGCAGTTCCGGCTCACTCAAGGTGGCCGCAACGGCTTCATCCCAGCGCGAGGTGATCGGTTCGCGCTGCTTCGTTTCGCTCAAGGCGCCCATCTGTATCTCCTAGTTGATTGTTTTGTCATCGAATCGATGCGTCTCATCCATGTCCTGCGTCCGCATGCTGCTCCAGCAGCGCTACGGCATCGGCAGACAGTAGAAAGCAGCGGCCCACGGGGTGTCAACGCGGAAACAATCAACTTGCTGACCAAGTAAGAATCAATCACCGACTTGAGCGATTTGAGCATTTGTGCGCTGCAGCGCCGGGAAATAATCAGTCAAATGATCATTTGGTGATTGACGATATTGCATCTAGAAACTACTCTTTTCGAACACCCCGCGATTCCTGCCCACAAGAGGCCTGGAACGACGGGTCCCATGCCGCACACAACCAGACGGCTTACGGAGGAGACACAATATGGTGAATCACAAACGCCGCAAGCGTTTGCTGAAACTGCTTGCCGAGCACCAGACGGCGACGGTCCAGCAGCTTGTCGAATGGCTCAACGCGTCCCCGGCGACGGTCCGGCGCGACATCAGCTGGCTGGCGGGACGCAACCTGCTCACCCGCACCCGGGGCGGCGCCGAGAACCTGCTGCCCAGGACGCGCCAGTTCCCGCTGACCAGCGAAACGTTCCAGAACAATATCCAGTGCTTCGCCTCGCGCAAGCGCGCCATCGCCCGCCATGCGGCCGGCATGTGCAACGACGGCGAGACGATCATCATCAACGGTGGCACCACCACCTTCATGATGGCCGAGTTCCTCACCGAGAAGCAGCTCAAGATCCTGACCAACTCATTCCTGATGGCCGAGCGGCTGCTGGTCTCGAGCGAGAACGAGATCATCGTGCCGGGCGGGCGCGTGTACCGCGAGCAGAACGTCATCCTTTCGCCGTTCGACAACGACATCACCCAGCACCACTACGCCACCAAGATGTTCATGAGCGTCTACGGCCTGTCGCTGCTGGGATTGATGGAAGCCGACCCGCTCCTGATCCAGGCCGAGAAGCGCCTGATCAGCCAGGCCGAGGAACTGGTGGTGCTGGCCGACAGCTCGAAGTTCGCGCGCAAGGCCGGCCTGATCCTGTGCGGCCTGGATCGCGTGTCCACCGTGATCACCGATACCGACGCTTCCGACAAGGCGGTGCAGCTGCTCGAACAGTATGGCGTGAAGGTCGTCACCGTCGAACCCGACGGCGAGATGCCGGCGTTGCGCACCACGCGCTACAGCCCCCAGTATGACTTCCAGTCCGCAGCCCTGATGGAGATTTCGCATTGAAGATCAAACAGCTCCTGCTCGCCGCGGCGGCCGTCGGGGTGTTCGCCGGCCTGGCCGGCTGCGCCGACAAGAAGGCCGCGGACGCGCCTGAACAGACCCGCATCGCGATGGTCGTCAAAAGCCTGGGCAACGGCTTCTTCGACGCCGCCCACCAGGGCGCGAAGGATGCCGCCGCCGAAATCGGCGGGGTCGAGATCATCTATACCGGCCCGACCACGCCCAGCGCGGAAGGCCAGATCGAGATCATCAATTCCCTGATCAGCCAGAAGGTCGATGCGATCGTGGTCTCGGCCAACGACCCGAACGCCCTGGTGCCGATCGCCAAGAAGGCGATGCAGCGCGGGATCAAGGTGATCTCGTTCGACAGCGCGCTGGCCCCCGACGGGCGCCAGATGCAGCTCAATCCCTCCAACGCGGAACTGATCGGCCAGAAGCAGATCGAGATGGCGGCGGCGGAACTGGACGGCAAGGGCGAGCTGGCGATCCTGTCGGCGTCGGCCCAGGCGACCAACCAGAACATCTGGATCGGCGTCATGAAGAAGACGCTCGAGCAGCCCCAATACGCTGGCCTGAAGCTGGTGGCGACCGTGTATGGCGACGACCAGTCGGACAAGAGCTACCGCGAAGCCATCGGCCTGTTGCGCAGCCACCCGAACCTGAAGGCGATCATCGCCCCGACCACGGTCGGCATCGTCGCCGCCAGCAAGGCGGTGGCCGACGAGGGCCTGGTGGGCAAGGTGTTCGTCACCGGCCTGGGCCTGCCGTCCGAGATGGCCGGCCACGTCAAGAGCGGCGCGGTGCGTGAATTCGCGATCTGGAACCCGGTCGACCTGGGCTACGCCGCCACCTATGCGGCCCACCAGTTCGTGGCCGGCAAGGCGACTTCCAGCGCTGGCGCGACCGTCGCGGTCGGCCGCCTGGGCGCCGTGACCCTGGACGCCAACGGCGAAACCGCCCTCGGCCCGCCGTTCACCTACAACGCCGGCAACGTCGACAAGTTCGCCAAGCTGTTCTGACCCGGCCCGTCCGCCGCGCGCGATCGATGCGATTTGCATGATCGGCGCGCGGCGCCTTTCATCCGTTTGCAGCACCCATATGCCAGTGACCCAACTGACAAGCCCTCCCCTGCGCCCGCACGACGGCGCGCCCGCCACGCCGGTACTGCAGCTGACCGGCATCACCAAGCGCTTCAACGGCGTCTGCGCCCTGAATGGCGTGCGCCTGTCCATCCGTCCGGGCGAAGTCATGGCCCTGATCGGCGAGAACGGGGCCGGAAAGTCGACCCTGGTCAAGACCCTGACCGGCATCCACCGTCCCGACGAAGGCGCGATCCTGCTCGACGGGAAGCCGGTGTCCTTCGGCAGCCCGCAGCAAGCGATGGCCGCCGGCATCACCGCCGTGCACCAGGAAACCGTGATGTTCGACGAATTGTCGGTGGCCGAGAACATCTATGTGGGACGCCACCCGACCCGCGGCCCAGCGCGGCGCATCGACTGGGCCGGCATCGAAGCCGAGGCCGAGGAGCTGTTCGCGCGCCTTGAGGTGTCGCTGCCGGTGCGCGCCCGCGTGCGCGACCTGTCGGTGGCCCAGCGCCACTTCGTCGAGATCGCGCGCGCCCTGTCGCAGGATGCGCGCGTGGTCATCATGGACGAGCCGACCGCCGCGCTGTCGCAGCGCGAGATCCGCGAGCTGTATCGCATCATCGACGGCTTGCGCGCGCGCGGCACCGCCGTCATCTTCATCTCGCACAAGTTCGACGAGATCTATCAAGTGGCCGACTGCTACACGGTGCTGCGCGACGGCCAGTTCGTGGCCGAAGGCCGGCTGGCCGACGTGAAGGAGCCGGAGCTGGTGGCGCTGATGGTCGGCCGCGCGGTGCACCAGGCCTATCCGAAGGCCGAGGTAGCAATCGGCGCGCCGCTGCTGGAGGTCGAGGGCTTGAGCCACCCGACCGAATTCCAGGATGTCGGCTTCACCCTGCGCAAGGGGGAAATCCTCGGCTTTTATGGACTGGTGGGCGCCGGGCGTTCGGAGGTGATGCAGGCGCTGTTCGGATTGACGACGCGGGTGACCGGCAGCGTGCGGCTGGAGGGCCAGCCGGCGGTATTTGGCAACCCGGGCGAAGCGATCGCATGCGGCCTGGCGTATGTGCCCGAGGACCGCCAGCACCATGGTGCGCACCTGACCATGCCGATCATGCACAACATCACGCTGCCGATCCTGTCCAAGCTGGGTTTCTTCCCCCGTGCCCGGGCCGAGGCCGCGCTGGCGCGCCGCTTCGCCGAACAGCTGGAGCTGAAGGCCGCCTACCTGAGCCAGAACGTCGACGAGCTCTCGGGCGGCAACCAGCAGAAGGTGGTGCTCGGCAAGTGGCTGGCCACCGATCCCAAGGTCATCATCCTCGACGAACCCACCAAGGGCATCGACATCGGCTCCAAGGCCGCCGTGCACCGCTTCGTGAGCGGCCTGGTCGAACGCGGCCTGTCGGTGATCCTGGTCTCGTCCGAACTGCCCGAGGTGCTGGGCCTGGCCGACCGCGTGGTCGTGATGCGCCAGGGCCGTGTGGTGCGCGAATTCGCGCGCGGCGAGGCCACGCCCGAGACCGTGGTCGCGGCCGCATCCGGGGTCGACCTGGGACTGGAGGCGGCGCCATGATCAAGCGTGTCCCCATGACCGAGGTATTCAGGCAGCGCGAAGCCCTGCTGGCCGTGATGGTGGTGGCGCTGGTGCTGCTGGTCGGCCTGCGCGCCCCGGTCTTTCTCACCACCGCCTCGCTGGCCAACCTGCTCACCGACAGCACCCTGCTGGTGATGCTGGCCCTGACCCAGATGCTGGTGATCGTCACCCGCGGCATCGACCTGTCGGTGGCCTCGAACCTGGCCTTGTCGGGCATGGTCGCGGCCATGCTGGCGTCGGGTAATCCGGAACTGCCTCTGGCGCTGGTGATGCTGGCCGCGGCCGGCACGGGCCTGGCCCTTGGCCTCGTCAACGGCGGCTTGATCGGCTATCTGGCCTTGCCGCCGATCGTGGTCACGCTGGGCGCCATGAGCGTGTACCGCGGCCTGGTGTTCGTGATCTCGGGCGGCGCCTGGGTGTCGGCGCACCAGATGCCGGCCAACTTCATCGGCTTCCCGCTGCAGCGCCTGTTCGGCCTGCCGCACCTGGTGTGGATCGCCTTTGGCGCGGTGCTGGCGATGGCCTTCCTGGCCCGTCACACCCGCTTCGGGCGCGACCTGTACGCGATTGGCAATGCGCCGCAATGCGCCGCCTACATCGGCATTCCGACCGCGCGCCGCCTGCTCTGGACCTATGGCCTCTCGGGCATGGTGGCGGGCCTGTGCGGCTACCTGTGGGTGGCGCGCTATGCGGTCGCGTATACCGAGATCGCCTATGGTTTCGAATTCACCGTGATCGCCGCCTGCGTGATCGGCGGCGCTAGCATCGCCGGCGGCGTCGGCTCGGTGCTCGGCACCGTGCTCGGCGCCCTGTTCCTGTCGGTGATCGGCAATGCCCTGCCGGTGCTGCAGGTCTCGCCGTTCTGGCAAAGCGCGCTGACCGGCGCCGTGATCCTGGCGGCCGTGCTGCTCAATGCCGGCGGCAACCGCAAGCGCAGCCGCCAGATCCTGCCGCTGCACCGCACCGACGTTCCGGCCGCAAGGAGCCCAGCATGAATGCGACCAGCATCGCCCAGGTCGAACCCCCACTCGATATCAAGACCGTGAACGACTCCAGCCACACATCGCGTTATACGATCCTCGACCGCAAGAAGCCAGGCCTGCGCCACGTGCTGGCGCGCTGGGAGACCCTGCTTGCCATACTTCTGCTGGCGGTGTTCGTCGCCGGCGGCGTCACGCTCGAGCACTTCCTCGATCCCTACAACCTGCTCGATGGCACGGTCAACTTCAGCGAGAAGGCGCTGATCGCGCTGCCGATGGCCTTGTTGATCATCTGCCGCGAGATCGACATCTCGGTGGCCGGCACGCTGGCGTTGTCGTCGGTCGCCATGGGCCTGGCGCACGGCGCCGGCCTGCCGGCCGAGACCCTGCTGTTCGTGGCGGTCGGCACCGGCCTGGCCTGCGGCTGGCTCAATGGCTTCCTGGTCACGCGCTTCATGCTGCCCTCGATCGTCGTCACCATCGGCACCATCGCCCTGTACCGGGGCCTGGCCAGCGTGGCGCTGGGCGACCAGGCTTTCACCAACTACCCGCAGCTGATGGCGGATTGGGGCCAGGGCACCTTCTTCGGCGTGGTGCCGCGCGCCTTCGTGATCCTGCTCGGTTTCGCGCTGCTGTTCGCCGTGGTGCTGCATGCCACCACGGTGGGCCGCCGCATCTACGCCATCGGCAATAATCCGGACGCCGCGCGCTTCTCGGGCATCGCGGTCGACCGCTACCGCCTGGGCCTGTTCATGCTCACCGGCGCCATGGCGGGCCTGGCGGCCTTCCTGCTGACCGGCCGCATCGGCAGCACGCGGCCGAACATCGCCACCAGCTGGGAGCTCGAGATCATCACCATGGTGATCCTGGGCGGCGTGAGCATCGCCGGCGGCGCCGGCACCATCGGCGGCGTGCTGCTGGCGGTGCTGACGATGGGCGCGGTGACCTATGGGCTGGCGCTGGCCAACGTGCCCGGCATCTACATGACGATCGTGGTGGGCGTGCTGCTGCTGGCCACCATCGCGCTGTCGCGCCTGTTGCGCGGCAAGCCGGCCCGTCATTGATGGAGCGCGCCCCCATGCAAGCGACCCCGGACGACGCGCTGATCGTACTCGACATCGGCAAGACGAACGTCAAGCTGGCCCTGGTCGACGCGGCCGGACGGCTGCTGGCCGAACGGCGCCGGCCGAATGCGATCCTGCACGACGGCCCCTATCCGCACCACGACACCGACGGCATCTGGGACTGGATGCTGGCGACCTGCCGCGCCTTCGCCGGCCAGGCGCGGGTGACCGCGATCGTGCCCGTCACCCACGGCGCCACCGCCGCCCTGGTCGACGACGACGGCCTGGTGCTGCCGGTGCTCGACTACGAGGCGGCGCTGCCGGGGCTCGACTACGCCGCGCTGCGGCCGGCCTATGCGCAGACCTGTTCGCCGCTGCTGCCGGCGGGCCTGAACCTGGGCCGCCAGCTGGCCTGGCTGCGGCAGCATCACCCCGAACCCTTCGCGCGGGCGCGCCACATCCTGATGTATCCGCAGTACTGGGCCTGGCGCCTGTGTGGCGTCGCCGCCGGCGAAGCGACGTCGCTCGGCTGCCACACCGATATGTGGGACCCGGTGCGCCAGGACTATTCCTCGCTGGTGACGCGCATGGGCTGGGAAGCCCAGATGCCGCCATTGGCGCCCGCCTGGGCGGCGCTCGGCGTGCTGCGTCCCGAGGTCGCGCAAGCCACCGGGCTGGCGCCAGGCTGCGAGGTCCTGTGCGGCATCCACGACAGCAATGCCTCGCTGCTGCGCCACCTGGGCCGCGACGGCGCGGATGTCCCCAGCGCGCCGCGCACCGTGCTGTCGACCGGCACCTGGCTGATCGCGGCCGCCTTCGGCGTCGGTCTCGCCGGCCTGCGCGAAGACGCCGACATGCTGGCCAATACCAACGCGCTCGGCCAGCCAGTGGCCTGCATGCGCTTCATGGGTGGACGCGAATTCGGCGCGCTGGCGGGCGACCAGCCGGGCACTTGTTCATTCGAGCAGCTCGAACGGCTGATCGCGCGCGGCACGATGGCGCTGCCGTGCTTCGCCGATGGCGGCGGCCCGTTCGCAGGCCGGGCCGGCCGCATCGCGGGACCGCCCGCCGCCGACGTCGGCGAACGCTTCGCGCTCGCCACGCTGTACTGTGTCCTGATGACCGACTACTGCCTCGACGCGCTCGGCGCGCGCGGCCCGATCACCGTCGAGGGCAGCTTCACGGCGAATCCCTGGTTCGGCCCCCTGCTGGCCAGCCTGCGTCCCCACCAGGCGCTGGCCTACTCCGACGACGCCAGCGGCACCACCTGCGGCGGCTGGCTGCTGCGCTACCGCGACGCCACCCCAACCATTCAACACCACCCCAAGCCGCCGCGCGCGGTCGCCGGCCTGTCCGCCTACCGCGACGCGTGGCGCGCCGCACTCTCCACAGCCACCCCACAACTATCCCACGCTCACTAACCCAACAATGAGGGTCAGAGTCGAATTATTGGCCAATTGATTTACTGAAGTTGGCAAACAATTCGACTCTGACCCTCATTATTGGTGGAATAAGGATCGCTATTTTTGGGGTTTCCCATCCTGTGCGGTCATGATCTCGAGGGGGACGCCGCCGCGGGTCGCGCGCAAAGTGACTAGCCTTATGGGTTCCAGGGCGTTTTCGGGGCGGCCGTCGGTCGTGACCGCCAGCGCGATCGTGTTCTCGCCGTTCGGATTCAGGATGCCCGGCGAGATGACGAAGGTACGCTGCGGGCCGATGTGGGCGATGAACTGGCCCATGTTCCAGCCGTTGACGAAAATCAGCGCGCGGTTGTCGCGTTCGGAGCGTGGCTTGTCGGTGTCGCCGAAGGCCAGGGCGAGCTGGACGTCGTGGTCGCGCGGCAGGTCGAGCTTGAATTGCGTGCGCAGCCAATAGGTGCCGGCGGCCGGCGGGGCGTCGGTCGGGCGAGCGGACTGCCAACCCTGGGACGACGCGGTCGGCAGGTGCCAGCCGGCGCGCTCGCCATACAGGCCGCCGTTGTTCATCGGGCCGCGCACGCGGTCGACCAAGTCCTCGCCGCCCTGGCGGCCCTGGATGCGCCAGGCGATCGGCGTGCCGAAGCGCTGGCCGCCACGGCTCGTCAGCGAGGCCGAGATCAGGCCGCGCGCCTCGCGATGGAAATCGTCCGCCATCAGGTTCCAGTTATGGCCGTTGTTGCGCACCATGACCGCGATCATGTGCTCGCCCGGCGTGAGCGTGCCCAGGTCGAGCTTCACGCTGTCGGTCGTCTCCGGGAACGAGCGCCCGGTGTCCAGCTCGTGCTGGCCGACGAAGCGGCCGTCGATCCACACCTGGATCATGCCGGCGCCGCCGGCCCCGTAGAACAGCTCGAGCCGGCTGGCCTTCGGATCGGTGCTGGTGAAGCGCCCGCGATACCACACGTCGCCGTGGTGGAAGCCGTAGTCGCTCATCGCCAGGGTCGGCTGCCCGCGTTCCGGCATGGTCCAGGTCTGGGCCGCCGACGCGCGCCGGTCGGCCCGCACCCAGGCGCTGTCGTCGAAGCGCGGCGCCAC
The DNA here is from genome assembly GCF_001866515.1 of Massilia timonae. Taxonomy (NCBI): domain Bacteria; kingdom Pseudomonadati; phylum Pseudomonadota; class Betaproteobacteria; order Burkholderiales; family Oxalobacteraceae; genus Massilia; species Massilia timonae. The sequence goes on along the minus strand of NZ_JRYB01000001.1, from coordinate 4,260,749 downwards.
CTCCAGGCTGTCCATGCGCCGGGTCCAGGCCAGGCGCGCCAGGTCCGGCACGCGCACCGCCTCCGGGCCCTTCAGGCCGGCCGCGCGCACGCTGCCGTCCAGCTGGGGCGTGAGCGCCAGCGGTTGTCCGTTGAAGCTGGCCGTCTCGAACGCCGGCCCCCAGATCTCGATGGCGCCATCCTGGTCGACATCGCCCGTCATGGCAAGCAGGCCGTCGGCGAGCCGCGCCGATCGCACCAGCGCCGGCGTCAGTTGCAAGGCGCGTCCGGCCCCGGTGTCCTGGGTCCAGAACCGCATGCTGGTCTGTTCGTCCGCCAGCAGGAGGAGCATCGGGGCGCGCCCACCGCCCGAGATGCGCACCCGCGCCAGGCCATCGTGCACGTAGTTCAGCACCAGGTCGCCCCTGGCCGCGTCCCAGCGCGATTGCACCCGGCCCGCCAGCACCTCGACCTTCGGGGCGCCGGCATAGCGCAGCACGGTCTCGCCCTCGAGGCCATCGCGCCCATGCAGCAGCACGATGTCGCGTTCACCGTCGCGCAGGTGCGTCTGCAGCTCGGAGGTCGAATACACCAGGCGCTGGCGTTCCATATCGTAGGAGGCCAGCAGCATGCGCGCGTCCTGCCCGCGCAGGGTCGAGGCGATCGTGTACTCGCCGTCGCGCGTGGCGAGCCTGACGCTGAAACGCTCCTCTCCCTTGCCATCGAGGGGATTGTGGGCCGCGAACACCACGTGGGCGCCCAGGCGCTTGTTGACGTTGTGGTAAACCCTGACCTTGCCGTCCGCCGGCGCCAGCGGCGGCCCCTTGTCCATCTCGGCCAGCACCGCTTCGGCGGCCTGGACGAACATGCCCTGCTGCTTGAGCGCATAGGCCTTGGGACGCAGGCCGCGGTCTTCCGCAATCGCCGCGCCGTAGTCGTACGAGGTGTAGACCACCGGACCGGCCAGCCAGCCCCACGAAGTGCCGCCGAAGGTCATGTAGACGTTGTGGATCGTGATCCGGTTGATCAGGTTCGTCCCATAGAACACCCGCTGGTAGCCCTTGCCCTGGCGCTCGGCGGTGCAGGCATAGGTGCCGTTCGAGCCCCAGTAGTCGAACCAGCCGCCGCCCAGTTCCGCCGCGAAGCCCGGCGTGGCGGGGGAAGACAGCGCGCCGGCGCGCGGGCCAGGCGCGCCATGGATGCCCCAGTCGGGCGCCTTGTTGGCGCCGGCGGGGTTGGCGTGCACGTCGCAGCTGCCGCCCGGGTAGCCGTCGAAGGCGTAGATGTCGGTCGGACCGGGATTGGCCCACGCCGCGCTCGAGTCCTTCGGCGTCCAGTCGGGCAGGCGGCCGGCGGCGTTGTGGAAGAACGGCACCGTGATGCCGTCACGGCGCGCCTTGCGCGCCAGGTGCTCCATCTGGCGCACGTGCTTGGGCTCCACCTTGCCCAGTTCGTTCTCGAGCTGGTAGGCGATCACATTGCCGCCGCCATCGGTGACCTGGTGGCGCGCGATGATCGCGTTCACCTGGGTCATCCACTCGTCCACCGCCGCCAGGTACACCGGGTCGTCGGTGCGCGCCTCGCCGCGGTTGCGGAACATCCAGCCCGGATAGCCGCCGCCGGTCAATTCCGAGTTGATGTACGGGCCGGTGCGGGCGATGACGTACAGGCCCTCCTCTTTTGCGATCTGCAGCGCGCGCTCGACGTTGCGGATGCCCGAGAAATCGTAGACCCCGGGCGCCGGCGAATGGTAGCCCCAGTCGAAATAGAAGGCCACGCCATTGAAGCCGAGCGCCTTCATCTTCTGCATCACGTCGCGCCACAGGGCTGGGTTGGGCAGGCGGAACGGGTGGATCTCGCCCGACCACACCACCACCCGCTTGCCATCGATCTTGAGGGAATACTGATCCCAGCTCACCTTCCGTGGCGCTCCCTTGGGCGCCGACACGCCGACCAGCTCCCCGGCATCGCCCGCCAACGCGCCAAACCCCGACGCCATCGCCGCGGTGCCGGTCAGGCGCCGCCGTTCGCCCCAGGTGCGGCCGCCATCGAGGCTGTCGGCGTGCCATGCGCGCCGACCGGCGTCGACGCCGTACAGGCGCAGGGCCGGGCCATGACGCACCAGGGCCGCCGCCGTCACGCCGGCGCCGAGCTTGTCCAGGGTGGCCTCGACCTTCCATGGGCCGGCCAGGGAGGCGGCGCGCGCCAGCGCCAGCCGGCCGCCCTGGTGGCGCGCCACCGCCACATAGCCTTCGCCATCGAGCAGAACGGCCGCGTCAAGGTGGCCGGCCAGCCCTTCCAGCCGCCGTGGCGCCGACCAGTTGGCCAGTTGCGCGTCCGGCGCGACCATGTGGACGCCCCCGGCGTTCGCGAACACGAGCTTGAGAGTGCCGTCGCGCTCGCGCACCCAGCCGGGCTTGCCGGACTGGCCGGCGCCGCCCAGCGGGATGTCGCGCAAGAACTCCCACTGCCGCAGATCGGGCGAGCGGGCCAGTCCGATGCCGCCTGCGCCGTTCGCATACGCCAGGTAGTAGCGACCGTCGGCGTGACGCGCCAGCGCCGGATCGCGCAGGTCGCCGGCGGGCGGAGTCCAGGTCTCGGAAGCCAGCGAGGTAAAATCGGCGCCGTCGTTCGAGACCAGGATGCTCAGCGCATTGGCCGCGCCGGCCGTCAGCGCCGGCATCAGGACGACTCGGCCATCGCTGTCGCCTGCCTTGGCGGCGTCACGCGCCGCCTGCATCCCCGAACCCTGGGGAATGCCGAGCTCCTGGGCCGAGGGCAAGCCTGCCGCGCACAGGGCGGCGCAGGCCGCCGCCATCGAGTGATACCACTTCATGTCGCACTCCTTTGCTGCATATCCACGCTGTTCATTGCTTCGCTGCCTCCCTGTCTGCGACCGGCTCGCCGAAGTCGGGCATGCCGTCGTCGCGCCAGATGATCGCCTGCGCGCGCGTGTGGCGGTTCGGGTCGCGCAGCGGCTCGCCCACGATGTCGCGATAGTCGCGCGCATGGTAGACCAGGATGTCGGTCTTGCCGTCCCGGCTGGTGGTAAAACTGTTGTGGCCAGGTCCATACTGGCCGGTCTTCTCGCTGCTGCGCAGGACCGGCTGCGGCGACTTGGTCCACGCGGCCGGGTCGAGCAGGTCGGCGTCCTCTTGCGCCCACAGCAGGCCGAGCGCGTAGTTGGCGTCGGTGGCGCTGGCAGAATAGGTCATCAGGACGCGGCCATGCTTGACCAGCACCGCCGGCGCTTCGTTGACCCAGTGGCCGATCCTTTCCCAGGCGTGCTCGGGACGCGTCAGCAGCACGGCCGGCTGGCGGATCGCCAGCGGACCGTCCATCCGCGCCAGGTAGATGTTGGTGCCCTTGCTGCCGTCCGGCGCGACCTGGGTCCATGAGAGGTAGCGCTGGCCGCGGTGCGCAAAGGTGGTGGCGTCGAGCGCGAAGCTCTCCCAGCCGGTCTTGAGCTGGCCGCGCTCGATCCATTCGCCCTCGAACGGATTCTCCGCGCTGTTCTCCAGCACGTAGAGCCGGATCTCCCACACCTTGTCGGCGCGGCCGGCGCTGAAGTACAGATACCACTTGCCGTCGATGCGGTGCAGCTCGGGCGCCCAGATGTGGGCGCCCATCTCGCCGCTGGCGTGCTTGCGCCAGACGACCCGGGCCTCGGCCTTCCCGAGTTCGGCGAGGCTGCGCGCGCGGCGCAGCTCGATGCGGTCGTACTCGGGCACCGTGGCCGTGAAATAGTACCAGCCGTCCGGATGCAGGGTGACGTGGGGATCGGCGCGCTGGCGCACCAGGGGGTTGGCGAAGCCGGCATCATCGTCGGATGCGGCCGGGGCCTGGCAGCCGGCCAGCGCCAGCAGCATGCACAGGATTGGCAATGCATGGGATTTCATGGTGTCCTCTCAAGCGAAAAAGCCAGCCACCCCATCAAGGGCGGCTGGCTGCAGACATCGGGAACGAGATCAGATCTTGACGCCCAGGGTCAGGAAGTAGCGGCGTCCAGACCAGGCCAGTTCGTTGATCCGGAACGGGTCGCCCGCATCGCTGCGCTGCACTTCGTCGGTCAGGTTCTTGCCCTCCAGCGCGATCGACACGCGGTCATTGAAGCGCCACTGGATCTTCGCGTCCAGGAAGCCGGTCTTTTCCTGGAATACCGGGTTGCCCGAGACGTCGTTGGCGCCGGTGAAGAAGCGGTCGCGGTAGGTATAGGCCAGGCGCGCATTGACCGGGCCCTGGTCATACCACAGCGAGAGGTTGTAGGCGGTCTTCGACATGCCGGGATATGGCAGCACGGTGTCGTCGAGCAGGTTCAGGCGCTCCTTGCCCGGCGCGTACTTGTAATCCATGCGGGTGTAGTTGGCGTCGATGCCGAAGCCGCTCAGCCAGCCCGGCAGGAAGGTCAGCGCGGTGCGGCCGGCCAGCTCGATGCCCTTGGTGGTGGCGCCCTCGCCGTTGACGGCTTGGGTGACGTTGAAGCGCTGGCCGTTCTTGAACAGGTCGACGTCACGGGTGAGCACGCGCTCGATCACGTAGCTCGAGATGTCCTTCTCGAACACGGCCAGCGACAGCTGGCTGTCCGGCGTCGGGTAGTACTCGAGGCTGAAGTCGGTGTTGGTCGAGCGGTAGGGCTTCAGGTCCGGATTGCCGGCGGTGCAGGTGTCGACGCCTTCGCCGCCGAACTGTGGGTTGCCGCTGCCCAGGACGCAGGTGGCGTTCGGCGCCAGCAGGTCCATGCGCGGGCGCGCCATCGCCTTGGCCCAGCCGACACGGGCAAGGAACTTGTTGTCGATGAACCAGAAGGCGCCATTGAAGCTCGGCAGCCAGTCGTGGTAGGTGTTGTCGACCGTGACGCCCCCGTTGCTCATGACGACGTCGGTGTAGGTCGTGGAGCCGGGGGAGGTTTCGGTACGCACCGAATAGCGCTGCAGGCCCGAGGACTTGTTGTCGGTGCGGGTGTAACGCATGCCGATATTGCCGTCGACCTCGTAGCCGAACAACTGCGTGGCCCAGTCCAGGCGCAGATAGGTGGCGGCAATCTTTTCTTCCACGCCGAACGCCGGGATCTGCGGATAGACGTTGCCGTCGCTGCCAGGCGAGTCATACAGGTAGTCGTGGTTGAAGGCCGACGTGTCGAAGAACGGCAAGGCATTCGCGAACACCGGCGACATCCAGCCGGACGGCATGCCCTTGACGTCCCCCAGCCCGCCGAAGAAGGTGCCGGGCGAACGGCCGCTGACGGCGCTGATCAGCTGCGCCATTTGCGCGGCGTTGATGTAACGGGTCGAATAGCCCGAATTGATGAAGGACTGGGCGTCGTTCGGACGCTGCGCGCCGCCGGTATAGAACGGATCGTAGATCGCAGTCTGGTTGATGTTGGCGCCGCGCACATTGATGTCGTCGGCGGTCGACGCCGGGTTGGCGCCAGTGCTGGCGAGGTAGCCGCCGCCGTTGTACTGGGTCGATTCGGCCTTGCGGGCCTGGGCGCCGAACCACAGCTTGGTGAAGAACGGCGTCGTCAATCGATAGCGCAGGTCGACCTTGGCCTGGTCTTCCTGGTTCTTGGTCTCGCTCGGGCGGTACTGGAGCTGCGCCTGGACGTAGGAGGCCGGATCATCCGGGCTGTAACCGGACGGGAAGGTAAAGCGCGGCAGGCCCTGGTCGTCCAGGGTCACTTTCAGCCCCGGCGCGTTCTGGGTCAGCGCGATGTTGTTGCTGTCGCTGTCGTAGTGCGAGCGCGAGGTGCCGAACAGGCCCTCGACCTCGAGGCGGTCGCGCTTGTAGAGGAAGCCCGAGGTGGCATAGCGCGAATCGATGTCGAGCTGGAAGTCGCGCGCCGAGGTGCCGAAGGCGCCCTGCCCGCCCCGGCCAGCCGCGTACAGGCAGTTGCCGACGGTGTAGGAGGTGACGTGGTGGTTCGTGACCACCATATCGTCCGGCGTCGTGGCCGCCGGCACGCACGTGCCGACCGTGGTCGGCACGCCGGTGGCCGGGTTGTAGACCGGCGCCTGGCCGGCGTTCGCCAGGCGATTCGCATCCGGGAAGTCGGTGCCGAAGTTGCGGTCGTTCAGGCGCTGACGCTGGGTATTGGCCTGGTAGCTCACCCAGGCGTTGAAGTTCTTGCTGAACTCGTACTGCGCAGTGACCTCGCCCGACGAACGCTTGTGGTCGCGGGTCCAGATGCCGTAGCGCGCAATGCCCGGCGAGTAGTCGAACCACTGGCGCCGGCAGGCATCGGCCTGGGCGGAGCTCAAGCCCGAGGTGGCGCAACTGGCCGCATCGCCGATCGCGGCCAGGCGCGGATCGGTGCTGACCACGGTCTTCTCGGGCGACTTGTCCCAGTCCTGGATGAAACGCCACGAGGTGTTGCGCGCGTAGTCATTGCGGGTGTGAACCTCGTCGTAGACGAAGTTAGCCATCAGGCCCAGCTTGCCGCCCAGGTACTTGTCGGCCATGTACAGGTTGCCGCGCGGCTGGACGCCGCCGCGCGAAGTCGCGTGTTCGGCCGAGATGCTGGTGCCGATGGTCGGCTCCTTGAAGTCGAGCGGCTTGCGCGTCTTGATCGACACCGAGCCGCCGACGCCGCCTTCGGTCATGTCCGCGGTGATGCCCTTGTAAACGTCGATCGAGCCGATCAGCTCCGACGCCAGCTCGCGCAGCTCGGCGCCGCGGCCCGCGGTGCCGCTCGTGTTCAGCACCGACATGCCGTTGATCTCGATGCGGTTCAGGTCCGGCTCGACGCCGCGGATCGAGATCTGCGAGCCTTCGCCGAAATCGCGCGACAGCTGCACGCCGGTCACGCGCGACAAGGCTTCGCCCACGTTCTTGTCGGGGAACTGGCCGATGTCTTCGGCCACGATCGAATCGGACACGGTGCTGGCGCGCAGCTTGCGATCGATGGCCGATGCCACCGAGCGGCGCGTGCCGGCGATGTAGACCACGGCCGGCGCGGTCTCGCCGTCGCTGATGGTGGCTGGCGGGGTGCTGGCCGATGGCGCGGTCGAAGCCGGGGCTGGATTCGCCGGCGTCTGCGCCGCTTCCTGCGCCAGCGCGCCATGCGCGGCCAGGAGGGCGATCACTGCGGCTACCGCCCGCGCGCAGCGGGTCGGGTGAAGCACGTGCGTGCGTGTCGTTGCTTGGTTCATCTGTCGTCGTCTCCAAGGGCTCTGTTATAGGTGTACTGCTTGGCCTTGAAAACATTCTATGTGCGTACAGTTGCCTGATTCCATATGGCATTGAAAGAATCATGCACCTGATCGAAAGGGGCGCATTCGACCTGGAATCGCTCAAGCGCTTGAGCGATTCCCTGGGTTCGCGTGGCGCACGCGCCGCACCGCCCGCATCACGGCAGCTCGTAGAATTCGGCCTCGATGATCGACAACTGCGAGCGCGCGACCTGCTGCGCGCCGGTGTCGGCGTTGGCCTGGTTGGCCACTTCGAGCATCCGGATCGCCCCCGCGTCATCGGCCTGCCCGTCGAGCGCGATCCTCACCTCGCTGCCGTGGCGCGGCGCCAGCGGCAAGGTGACGTAACCGAGGTTCTTCGGCGTCGTGCCCCGGTACACCTCGGCGCCATCGACGAACACGCGCAAGGGATAGCTGCGCTCGCGCCAGCCGGTCAGCTTCAGCACCAGCTCGCGCAGCAACGCCGGGCGCGCCAGGCGATACGTGATCTCGGCCGGCGCTCCGGGCGCGTTGGCCCAGCTGGTGGTCTCGTCATCGTCCACCGACTGCGCGGCGCGCTCGCCGTTGCTGGCCGCCGTGCTGCCAGCCACCGGCACCGCGACCGGTGTCGATGCCAGCGCGAGCCCGGCCGGCGCCAGGCCGTCGGCGCGCGCCCGCAGCGCGTGGTTGCCGGCGCTCTGCGCGATGCCGCCGCGCCATTCGGCCGACCCCGCCAGTTCGAACCGCACGCTGTCGAGCGCTAACCGGATTGCGCCGTCCGGCGGCATCGACCGCCTCCGCCTGCACCAGGGCCAGGTTGGCGCCGTCGTGGAAACCGGGCTGGTAGGCGCCGGCGGGTCGCCGACCGTCAGCTCCCAGCCGGGGGGAAATCGTACTGGGTGCGGGCGGCCCAGGCAGGCATGCCGATGCCGCGATCGACGGGGCCGCCAGGGCCAAGGCGCCCGGGATGGGCAATGCGGTGCGATCCATGCGTGTCGCCATCCGTCGATGCTGGTCCAGCTGATGTCTTCGTACGCCAGCGCCTGTATTGTTCAGCATCCGGCCCCGCCTGTGCGGCCCGGGCGCGAATCACTCAACATCGTGACCGATCGCGCCGGCCGGATTGACGGGCGCGCTGAATCATCCGGTAATGGCGCTCCGACCGACCTGCTTTTTCATCTACCGGCACCGAGATCATGAGCAAACCTTTCAAACGCATCCTCTTCACCGGCACGGGCGGCAATCTGGACCGCCGTCTGCGCAAGCGCCTGCACGACTTCGCCGACGTCGTGCGCCTGGCCGACGTGGCCGACATCGGCCTCGCCGGGGCGAACGAGGAAGTGGTGCAGTGCGACCTGGCCGACCGCGCGCAGGTGATGCGCATGTGCGACAGCGTCGACGCGGAGCTGCACTTCGGCGCGATTCACCCTGGATGGCGGCCAGCCGTTCGCCTATCCGGCGGAGGACGACCTGAGCACCTTCCTGCAGGGCGGCGCGTTCGTGACCACCGGCCCGAAATATCCGCAATAAGGCGTCGATGAAGATACTCGCCCTGCTCGCCCTTGGCGCACTGGTGGCGAGCGGCGCCGTCCATGCCCGGCCATTCGCGCTGGACCGCGATGGCGCCCTGCCCGTGCTCGTCACCGACGGCAGCGCTACCTCCCGCCTGGCGGCCGATCTGCTGATCCGCGACCTGGCCGCGCTGACCGGCATCGCCGGCCGGCGCGTGGAAGGGTTGAGCGACTGCCCGCAACGCTGCATCGTGGTCGGAAGCGCCGACACCGCGCTGGTGCGCGAGGTGGCCGGCGCCATCGGCGCCGACCTGGCGCCGCTGGCCGGGCAACGAGAGCGCTACATCCGCTCCATGGGCCGCGCCGACGGACGCGACGTGCTGCTGATCGCCGGCGCCGACCGGCGCGGCGCCGTGTATGGCGTGGTCGACGCCTCGCGCGAACTGGGGATTTCGGCGTGGGAATGGTGGGCCGACGTCAGGCCGGCGCGCAAGACCGGGCTCGCGCTCGACGGCGCGCCGCGCCTGTCCGCCGCGCCGTCGGTAGCCTGGCGCGGCATCTTCATCAACGACGAAGACTGGGGCTTGCAGCCGTGGGCCGCCAGGACGCATGACCCCGCGAAGGACATCGGCCCGCGCACCTATGCCCGCGTGTTCGAGCTGATGTGGCGCCTGAAGGCCAATTTGCTGTGGCCGGCCATGCATGACAGCACCAGGGCCTTCTATACGATCCCCGGCAACGCCCAGGCGGCCGACGACCATGCGATCGTGGTCGGCACTTCGCACGCCGAGCCGATGGCGCGCAATAACGTCGGCGAATGGCAAGCCGGCTTCGGGGAATTCAACTGGTTCACCAACCGCGACGCGCTGCTGGGCTACTGGCGGCAGCGCGTGCAAGAGGTGAAGGGCTTCGAGAACGTCTACACCCTCGGCCTGCGCGGCGTGCACGACTCGGCCATGGAAGGCGCCAGTGGGCCGGACCAGGCCCGCGCCACGGTGGAAGAAGTCATCGCATCGCAGCGCGCCATGCTGGCGCGCACCCTGGGCCGGAGCGCCGAGCGCATCCCGCAAGCGTTCACGATGTACAAGGAGGTGCTGGACTACTACAACCGCGGCTTGCGGGTGCCGGACGACGTCACCCTGGTCTGGCCAGAGGATAATTACGGCTACCTGAACCAGCTCGGCACGGCGCGCGAACGCGCGCGCGGCGGCGGCAACGGCATCTATTACCACCTGTCGTACTGGGGCCGCCCGCACGACTATCTGTGGCTCGGCACCACCCACCCGGCGCTGATCCGCGACCAGCTCCAGCGCGCCTGGACCACCGGCGCGCAGCGCCTGTGGATGCTGAACGTGGGCGACATCAAGCCCAACGAGTACCTGGCCGAGTACTTCCTCGACGCCGCCTTCGACGCCGATGTGCTGCGCCGGGACCCGGCGCACCACCTGGCCGCCTGGGCCGGTCGGCAATTCGGCGCCTTTCACGGCAAAGAGATCGCGGCGATCAAGCTCGAATACTATCGCCTGGCCTGGGAACGGCGCCCGGAATTCATGGGCTGGAGCCAGACCGAACCCACGCGCCCGGTGCGCGCCACCGACTACATCCGCACCGGCGGCGAGGAAGCCGAGCGGCGTCTGGCGGCCTACCGCGCGCTGGTGCGCCGCGCCGAGGCGCTCCAGGCCCGGCTGCCGTCGCTGCTGCACGACGCCTACTTCCAGCTGGTGCTGTACCCGGTGCGCTCCAGCGCCAGCCTGAACGAGCGCATCCTGAAACTCGATCTGGCCGCGGAGTACGCGCGCCAGCAGCGTCCCTCGTCGAATCTGTACGTGCGCCAGGCGCGGCGGGCGCATGCCGCCATCGCGGCCGATGCCGCCGCGTACAACGCGCTGGCGAACGGCAAGTGGGCCCATTTCATGGACGTCGCGCCGCGCCGGCTGCCGGTGTTCGCCGAACCGGTGTACCCGACCTACGACACGTCCACGCGGGGCGGCTGCGGGCTGGTATACCCTGCACCGCATTCGGTCGAGGCAAACCAGCTGGTGGTGCCGGCCGGGCGTGCGGTCAGCCGCACGCTCACGGTGGTCAGCCATGGCGGCCAGGATGTGGCCTGGTCGGTCGGTCCCGAGGCGCACGGGGTGCGCCCTAGCCTCGCGGCCGGCCGGCTGGACGCCGGCAACGGACACGAGCAGCGCCTGGTCCTGCATGTCGATGGAAGCGCCAACCCAGCGCTCACCCTGCGTTGCGGCGCGCAGATGCTGAAGGTGAACCTGCAGGTGCAGGCCGTTGACGGTGGCCTGCCGGGCGAGCGCGAACGCATCGTCGTGCTGCCGGCGGCCAGCGCTTCAGTGCCGGCGTCATCCGACTGGGAAGCCCTGCCCGGCCTCGGCACGTCCGGCAGGGCCATGCGCGCGCGCCTGGAACTGCCTTCACGCGGGGTCGACGCGCTCGCGGGCGTGGCGCCGCTCGAGTACCGCTTCCAGACCCGCAGCGAAGGCGGCGCCACCCTGCGCCTGGTCGCCGTGCCCGTGCATGCACTGACGTCCGAGAACCGCCTGCGCATCGCGGTGCAGCTGGACGATGGGCAGCTCGAGGTCTTCGACTACACGACGGTCGGCCGCAGCGACGAATGGAAGCGCAATGTGCTGGCCAATATGGCGGTGCGCAGCAGCACGCTGGCGCGGCTCGATCCAGGCGTGCACATCGTGCGCATCTATGCGCTCGATCCGGGTGTGGTGCTGGATCGTGTCGACGTGGTGATGGATGGGGCGCCGGAGTACTATGGGATGCCGCCGATGGACTGATGTGGCAGGGCGCAGTGTGGCCAATTGCGGCCATCATGGCGGCCAGTGTCGGACCGCCGAGGTCGGACCGATCGATTCAGCCGGGCAGCTCCAGCACTTGCATGTTCTTCTCGAGCGATCCGCTCAATGTCGGCAAATCTTCTGTCTCTTCAAACACGAGCTCGAAACCAGAGTCGATGATTTCGCGTCGGGCGATCACGCGGAAGCCATTGACCGTCATGGCGTAGTTCCCTGGACTGAGCATGACTTCGCGCCAGTTCTCTCCGGGGGCCCATTCTCGACGCGTTGCCATATCCGATATCACGGCTTTGGTGACGATTTTTAATGGAACCGTAGCGTTAGAAACAATAATGGTTTTCGGATCAATCCCTCGAGGTTCCTTATCGGCCGCAGGATGATCGAGTAGATACCATCATTCAAGCCGAGAACAGGCAGGACGATCCCTTGCTCGACCACTCGTTCTCCTTCATCCGATCTGACGAAGCGCGCGTAGAGATTATCGCCAGGATTAATCTCGGAAAAATACCCCGCCAGGAGACTCGGATCGAATATCACGATCCCGTTGAAGTCGACGATCAGTTCAAACTTCTGCATCCGATTCCATCCTTTTTTTGGAATATGGCTACATTGACTTCGCCTTAGCAACTAGGCTAGGTAGTCTGGACGAAGAATGTTCCAGCGTCCTTGCCCAGATCGCCCGGGCTTGCTTTCGGGCGGATGAACAGATAGCCGACTGCGTCGGATAGGCCAAGAGCTCTCCGGAATGGATGAGGAAACCTGGCTCCATAGATTTGTAACGCGAAACACTCGTCATTCAAGCCGAGGGGCTCGGCCTGAAGAAGACCCGCTTTACCACCCAATTTAGAACCAGTGTAAGGCTCATCGTCGGCCAGCTCGCCCTCTGCCTGCATTGCCATTGCGGGAACAGACGGCACGCCGGCGACTTCGAACCCGGACTGATGCAGGATGACTCTGGTATATCCTTCCCTTAGCAATGCGAGTTCTTGTGAAGATCCATGGTAGGTGACGTAGTCCAAGAAGTATTCTTGCGCATCATAGTAAGAGAATACTGAAACGAACATTCCGACAGGCAGCTTGAATCCTACATTGTCGTTCAGGAACGTCGTTGGAACCGAAATCAATAGTGTCAGCGCCTTTCCGTCTGGAGCGGCCGGCCATTCGACGACGCCTCCAATAAGCGCTTCTCCTCCGATGCGAGGCAAGTCGACGTCGACACATGGGGCATTCAACATCAGCTTCTTCGCCATCACCGAGCATCCTGACATATGCCGCATCACTGACCGGTATGCCTCACGGACGACTGTCCATTGTGCGGCGGGGGCAGCGCGATTCCCTTGAACAGAAATTCCTTTGAATCATCCCAGTTGACCCCTGTTGCGAAGTATCTGCGCAGGCGCTTGCGGATCTTGCCGGCGTCTCCATACACCCCGCTGAGCTCATGGCGATAAATCACATCCAGATCCGTTTTCGGATCGAGGTCGGCCTTGATGATGGCGGCGCCACAGGACGAAAACTGATCGGTCAATTGGATCAGATCCGCGCCATAGGTGCCGGCGCCCTTGAACACCGCGCTCAACATCACCATTGGAATCGGAGCGGAACTCGGGATCACTCCCGCCTGATCGAGCTTATCAACGATCAGCGAATCCAGATTTTTCTCTGCGACGTAGATGAAAAATAGTGAGGGGACGTCATTCAGATCGACGCCATCCCATGCGTTCCTGGGCTGGACAATATCGAAGAACTCCATGATGCCGTTCTTGCGCATCTGCGCAAGCGTGAACGCTTCATTACCGATCTCGAGAACGACGACATCGTTTTCTTTGCAACCGGTCGTCTTCAGCATCCCGCACTCCTCCTGAGCATGCACGCCCCACGCCTGACAAGACGGCCATCGAGATTACCGCCGACGTTGATTTCCAAGAAGCACTCGATTAAATCATCATCGACGGTGAGTTCAAACATCTGGCCTTTTCAGATGATCAACTATCATTTTTTTGAAATTGAAGTCGTCATACGCGGCGTATTTCGGTAACCCCTCTGCCTCGCGGATATCGATGTCCCTCTCGTTCTCATAAATATCCGTGACGGTCAGGGCGAAAGGCGGCGTCCCATACACGTAGCGCAATGTGGCGTACTCGTCCCCAGGCACGAAATCAGTCTGGTGCTCTATGATCCGCCAGTCTCCCAGGTCACCGACCTCCAACAAAGAATAGCTCTCGATCGGGACCGGCGGCACCAGCCAGGTTTTCTCTTTACTGTGATCGAAAATGGGCTGGCGCGAGAAATAATCAAAGATCTCCGCAATCGCGCCGATCGAGACATTGGCAACGATCCTGCCGAATCCAAATCTGCCATCATCGAGTCTATAAGCGAAAATATCTCCAGGCGTTACTCTCTGCCTCTTCCTTCGCTTGGCCGTCTTGATCGAAACTTGTTTGACCTCGAGTTCGTCAAAGCCAGCAAGTACATCGTTATCCAGGTTTGCCTTGAATGCAAGATCCAATGCGTATTCCAGTTCCTGTAACGACGGCCGCCTCGACAGATCTTTCTGATACGCCTGACTGAAGTCATGCAGAAAGTGGCGTACCGAATCCAGCACTGCGTCACCAATCAACACATCCGTACTGCCTTGTGCGCTCCACCATCCCATAGTCCCTCCGTGATTGGTACGCCGTGTCGGTCATTCTGCTACCCACACCCACCAGCAAGTGTCGACCGGGCGTCTCGATATGCCGACTCGAAATAGGCCTGTCGACCGCGAGGCCGTGTCGTATTGTCGTGCGCGAATGAAGCCACTTTATTTCCGCGCTGTTCATAAGTCACTGCTTGTTGCAAATCAAACCCGACGGTTCCTGTCTTGGTACCCAAGTACTCGATGTGCGCCTGCTCAATGCCTCGGGCTGTGCCATAAGTGACATTTCTCGCGATTGGGCTCATTTTGGCGCCCTCAGGCATTCGTCCACTCAAGCGATGCTCGCGGCTTCTCCGAAGCAGATCATCCGTAACGCCAACATAGTAAGGTTTGTCGCTGCCCGGCGCATACAGGCCATATACCGCGTAGCCTGGAGCACTTTCGGAGATCCAACCCCACGGATCGATCCACGCAGTTGGATTCGACGCATAAGCGTACAGGTTCAGACCGCCTGACAACCCAATCGGATCCTGACTGACAAACCTCCCCACATCCGGATCGTAATACCTGAACGTGTTGTAATGCAGCCCCGTCCCCTTGTCCGCATACTGCCCAGGATAGCGCAGCGGCTGCTCGGTGCGCTCCAGCAGCATGGCGTCTTCCCCGCGCTCCACCCGGCCCCAGGCGCCGTATTTCCCGGCCCACGCCAGCTCTCCCGCCTCGTCGGTCAGCTCCAGCGGCGTCCCCACCGGATCGGTGTGGAAGTGATACACCCTCGACGACGAGCGCGCCTTGTCGATCGTCACACCTGCGATGGCGCCGGCGACGACCGCATCCACCCGCGCCAGCGGCGTGTACATCGCATCCGGGCTGTACACGTAGCTGCTGACGCTCCCCTCGCGCACCTCCTGCGCCATGCGCAGCCCTTGCCAGACGAAGCGCCGGCGCTGGCTGCGCGCCAGTCCCGAGGCGTCGCGCCGTGTTTCGCTGCAGGCGATGCGCCGGCCGAGCGGGTCGTACTCGAAGCGCGTCTCGACCACTCCCTGCGCATCCTCGGTCCACACGCCCGTCAGGCGGTCCTCGGCGTCGAAGGTGAAGCGCTGATCCTGGCGCGCGCCCTTGCGCTTGTGGCTGACGTTGCCCCAAGGGTCGTACTCGTAACGGATATCGCGCCAGACCTTGAGCCGGGTGCCTTCGACCCGGCCCCGGCTCCCGTCCACGCCCGCCTTCCCTGAGCCGTCGAGCAGGTTGCCGGCCGCGTCCCACGCGAACCGCTCGTCTTCCAGGTCGGCCGCGCGGCTCTGGCGCAGCAGGTGGCCGGCGCGGTCGTAGCGATAGTCGATGCGGCCACGCACGCTGTCGTGCACTTCTCCCAACTCTCCCTGCAGGTCGTAGCGGTAGCGGCGCCATAGCTGCCCATCGCCGGGGCCAAGCGCCTGAGAGGCCAGTCCCGCGGCCTGCCAGCTGCGCCGCCCGAGCACGTCGTAACCGGTGCGCTGCACGATGCGTCCCTGCGTGCGCTGGATTTCGCGGTGCAGGTCGTCGCGCTCGATGTCGCTGACCACGCGAGCGCCCACCCGCACCTGGTGGACGTGGCCCGCGCCATAACAAAGTTGTTCGATGCGCTGGCCATGCGGCAGGTCGACGGCCGCCAGGTTATCGAGTTCATCCAGTTCATAACGCACCGTGCCTTCGGCGCCATGCTCGGCCAGCAGACGCCCGGCCACGTCGTAGTCGAAGCTGACGCTGCTGGTCGTCACCCCGAGCGCGCTGCCGGCGGCGAGCGGCGCCCGGGTCGCCGCGACGAGCCGGTCGGCATCGTTCCAGGCATAGGTGGACACCGAGGTCGCGCACGTCTGGCGCAGCAGCCTGCCCATCCCGTCGCGCTCGAAGCGCATGGTGCGGCGCGCGCGGGCGAGCGGATCGCCCGCCGATGCGCCCAGCTTCTCGAGTTCGACCAGCTCGCCCGCGGCGTCATAGCCCAGCTGCCGCTCCACGCCATCCGGCCTTATCTCGCGCACCAGCCGATCGCCGCTGTCGTAAGCGAAGTCGTACCGGGTGTCGGGGCCGGACGCCAGCTCGACCAAGCGGCCGCGCGGATCGTAGCGGTAGCTCAGCCGCCGCTCGGCCGGATCGAGCGCCTCGACCACCTGGCCGCGCGCATTGCGGCGCCAGCGCATCGAGACCTCCCTGTAGCGCTGCCCGACGGGCAGGCCGGCCGCGTCGTACGCAAACTCTTGCACGCTGCCGTCCGGCAGGATGATCCTGGCCGGCTCGCCGGTCGGCAGGCGCTCGAAGCGCGTTTGCTGTCCCAACGCATCCGTCACGGTCTCCAGGTAGCCGGCGGCATCATAAGCGTAGCGGGTGGTCTTGCCGGAGCAGTCCGTGTAGGCGGTCAGCTGTCCCAGCGCATTCCAGGCCATCGTCCGGCGCGCGCCGCGCGCGTCGACATGCGCCACCGGCCACGGACCAAGACCCGGCGCGTACTCATGTCGCTCGACGCGCCCCAGCGGATCGGTCGTGTTCAGCAAGCGCCCGAGATGGTCATACCCGGCGCGCCAGCGCGCGCCGCCCGGCAGGATCGTCTGCGTGACGCGCAGGCTGTCGCCGTCATAGCTGGTCGCGGTGCGCCGTCCGAGCGGGTCGGTTTCCAGGACGATCCGGCCCGCCGCGTCATACTCGAAAGCGACGCTGCGTTCGCCCGGCAGCGCGATGTGGGTGGGCTGGCCGGCGTCGTCGTAGCGTATCCGGTAGGCGCCGCCATCGAGGTCGGTGCAGGCCACGATCCGCAACTGCTCGTCGTAACGCCAGCACGCCTCGCGGCCCAGTTCATCGCGCACCGTGGTCTGGCGCGCCTCGAGGTCATAGGTGAATTCGGCGCGCTCGCCTTCGCTGGACCAGCAGGCGACCACGCGCGGCCGCCCGCCAATGTCGGCCCAGGCGTAATGCGAGACCAGGCCCAGGGCGCCCGTATGGCTCGTCATCACGCCGTTCTGGTAGCCGAAGCGGCGCACGACCGCCCCGTTCGCATCGGTCACCGCGACCAGCTGGCCGAGCGCATCGTAGTCGTAGCGCACCAGCTGGCGCGGGTCGCCGTCCAGGCGCACGATGCCGGCCAGGCGCTCCGGGTGCGCGGGGCAGTAATCCAGGCGCAGGTCCAGGCCACCGCTGGCGCGGATCGCCCGCACCCGCCCGGCGTCGTCGCGCGCGAATGCCTGCCACTGTCCGCAGCGGTCTTCGATGCGCTGCAACCATGCCACCGCGTCCGGGCCCGGGTCGAGCTGGCCGAAGTCGTAGTAGCGCTCGTTCAGGTCGACCATGAGGTAGCGGCCGTCGCGCGCGCGGACCAGGTAGCGCTGTTCGCCCGCGCTGTACAGCGCCTGTCCGGGCGCCATGGGCGGAAAGCCCGTCTCGCGCCCCTGCGCATCGCGCAGCCAGAGCCGCTCGCCGCGCCGCTGCAGGCGCAGTTCCCAGGGCAGCACCCAGCCGGCGCCCAGGCTGCCATCCACGGCGAGGTCGCTCGCATAGAAGCGCGCCAGCGCGACCGGCAGCGGCCCCGGCACCACGAAATCGACTTCATCCTGGGCCAGCAACACCTTGCGGCCGGTCGCGACCTCCACCGGCCTGCCGTAGAGTCCTCCCATCACGCGTCTGACCACCGGTTCGGCGACATAATGGCCGACCGCCTCGCCAAGCATGAAGCCGCCGATGAACTTCGCCGCGCATGGCACGACCGCACGCGACAGGCCGCCGGCCGCCTTGACCAGTCCGGCCAGCCCGCCGACCAGGCCGGCCAGGGCGAATGCCCAGCCGACCGTCGTGCGCAGCCACTCGGGCACCTCGTCCTCGACCGGCAGGTAGCCGACCCGGCCGCCGCCGATGAACACGTCGTGCGAGCCGTCGTCGATCTTCGCGCCGCAGGTGATGGCGTCGTCCTTGCGGGCCGCCGGCAAGCCGTTGATGAATACCGAGCCGGAACCCTCCGCCACCAGTGGCGCCGGATTGTGCTTGTCGCAGATGGCCAGGCTCATCGTGGTGCAGGCCGCGCCGAGGCGGTTAACGAAGACGTCGGGCGAGGCGCTGCCGAGCGTTCCGGAGGGATTCGAGAACATCCGGCCGATCGCTTCCCCGAGTCCGAGAATGGCGGTCGCGCCGATCCCGGCGGCCAGGCCGGCCAGCAGCGCCACCCCAAAGCCGCAGGTGAAGGTGGCGAAGGCCACGGCGGCGATCAGCGCAATGCCGATCACGGCCCCGACCAGGAAGCCTTCGAGCGCGCAGGTATGCGCGATCGGGTCGGTCAGGCGGGCGGCTTCGAACATGGCGCCGGCCGCTAGCGCACTTGGAGCTGGAAGCTATCCAGCCAGGCCCGCCACAGCGCCTCGAAGGCGTCGTCGAACGCGCCCGGCGTCGCGGCGCTGAACACGAGCACGCGGCCGTCGCCGATGTCGAACGCGGCCTGGCGCTGGCGCACCTGTTGCGCGCCGCTGCGGTATTGGGCGTCGATGCGCATGCCGGCGTGGGCTCGTGGCCCCGGGCCGAGGCGCTCCTCGTCCCGGGCCAGCAGCTTGTGCCCCGGCAGCCGCGCCTTGAGCATGCCGAGCTGGCGCTCGACGTAGGCGCCCAGGGTCTCCCCGCGCTCCAGCCAGTCGCGCGCGATGCTCAGGTTGGGCTGGCGCTGCGGGTCGCCTGGCACGAACAGGTTCGCGCTGCGGTCCGCGAAGCCGGGCGGCAGCGCGACGCTGCCCTCGTGCAGGTGGATTCGGACTGTCGTCTCGCTCATGGATGCCTCGCTCGACTGGTTCAGGGATTGAGGAAAATCTTGCCCGCGTTGATCACGATCTCGTCCGGCGTCAACGTGATGATGCTGCCGCCGACGGCGAAGGTGATCCTGCGCGGCGAGACGACGGTGACCGCGCCGTCGAGCGAGGTGATGCTCACGTCGCCCTTGACGGTGCTGGTGTGGCGCCCTTCGCTCACATTGAGCGTCAGGTCGCGCCGGATGGTGTGGGTCTGCGCGCCGCCGACCGTGAGGGTGCGGTCCCCGCCGATGCCTTGCGTTTGCGTACCGCCGACCTGCAGGCTGCTGTCGGCGCCGACGGTCCGGGTTTCGCTGTGCTTGACCACGGTGTCGAGGTTGCGCTCGGCCTGGACCCACAGCTGCTCGCCGCCTTTCTTGTCCTCGAAGCGGATCGCATTGGCGTTGTCGTAGCCGCCGCCCGGCGAGGAGCGCGACAGCACGCCGCTCTGGGTCTTGTTGGCCGGGAGTTCCCACGGCGGCATCGTCAGCGCGTTCGGCACCATGCCGGTGATCAGCGGCCGGTCCGGATCGCCGCCCAGGAAGGACACGATCACCTCGGCGCCGATGCGCGGGATCGAGGTCATGCCGAAGTTGGAACCGGCCCATGGGGTGGCGACGCGGATCCAGGCCGAGCTGCGCTCGTCGTGTTGGCCTTCACGGTCCCAGTGGAACTGGACGCGCACCCGCCCGAATTCGTCGGTATGGATCTCTTCGCCGCGCGGGCCGACCACGGTGGCGCTCTGGATGCCGTAGATGCGGGTCTCGTCGCAATGAAAGCCGCGGCCCGGCCGCCAGGGGATCGCGCGGCGCTGGCAGGCGACGCGGTTCTCGTAGGCCGGTTCCTCGTCCTGCGCCAGGTAGTTGTTGGTGGCGCGGTGGTGGCAGTCGAGCACGAGGAACTCGCTGGCGCCCTCGCCGCCGGTATCGAAGTGGCCGTCGAGGCGGAACCAGCGGCCCGGCATCAGGCAGCGGTTGTTGCCCGCCCCCTCGAACAGCTTGCCGCGCGCCTCGGCTTCCTCCATCCGCAGGCGCGCCAGCGCATCGCCCGCCGCCAGGCCGGCGAAGCCGTAGGCTCCCGCATAGTCGTAGGATTCGAGCGCCGGCACCTGGCCCTGGCGATTCAGGGTCGTGGTCGAGGCCAGCGCCGCGCGGCCGTTCCTGAAGTCGTAGCTGCTCACGGCGACGCTGGAAGGCACCAGTTGGCGCGCCGCCGACCACTCGCCGATGCCGTCTTCCTCGACCGCGCCGCCGTGGCGCTGGTAGGGGACGGCCGGATCGCCGTCGATGGCGGCGGCGCGCGTCGAATCGTCGGCCAGCACCAGCCGGTGGCCGTCGGCGCCATGCTCGAACCAGTAGTAGATCCCGGCCGCCGCCCAGCGCCGCGCCAGGTAGTTCAAGTCGCTTTCGTCGAACTGGCAGGCCTGCGTCATCACGCGCTCTTCGCTCCTCACGCGCCAGTCCCAGTCGGCCAGCACGCCATAGTCGGCGAACACGCTGCGCGTCTGGTCGTACAGGCTCGCGTGGTGGAACAGGTAGTTGTCCTTGCGTAGCGCCAGAAAATCGAGCCATGGTCCCAGCCGTGCTTCGTAGAAGGCGAAGCCACCGTCGACCTTGAGCAGCGCGAAACGGAATACCCGTCCCGTGAAATGGCGCAGCGTGCCGTCGCGGCGCACCAGTTCCACGCACACCAGCTTGCCCTGCAGGTCTTTCAGCGCAATGTGCGCGTCGTCGGACAGCAGCTCGAGCGTATAGCTGAAGGGACGCGACAGGCCCTCGGACGCCTCGAGCGTGTCGACCAGCAGCAGCGCGGCCGGGCCGTCCCCATGCGGGAAGGAAAGCCGCAGGATGCGGTTGTGCTGGCTGAGCGTGCTGGCAAGCTGGGGGATGCGGGTTGCATCGCGCATGGCATGTCTCCGGCAATGGCCTGCTTCCCAGCGTAATCTCCTTGCAAAAATCGTATTAGTTCTATGACAAGGTTTTACGGTATAGTGAGCAACCGCGAGTTTTGCTTCCGCTCAACTACCGCCCGTCTGCTGATCAATCACCAGATTGAACAGACCGGCGGCCGACCGTGCGGTACTATCGCTGAGCCGGCGTCTTTACGGAGCCGGCGGTGACGGCACGGCGAATGACGCCGCGCTCGACGGACAACCACGACCGGGACGTCAGACCCCGGCGGCACAGAGACATCGACCCATGACCCCATTCACCACGCTCGACACCTTCGTCTTCCTGGTTTACTTCGTGGCCATCTCGGCCTATGGCATCTGGATCTACTGGCGCAAGAAGCGCAGCAGCGGCAAGGCCACCCACGATTTCTTCCTGGCGGAAGGGTCCCTCACCTGGTGGGCGATCGGGGCCTCGCTGATCGCCTCGAACATCTCGGCCGAGCAGTTCATCGGCATGAGCGGCTCCGGCTACCGCATCGGCATGGCGATCGCCGTCTATGAACTGATGGCGGCCGTGACGCTGGTGATCGTGGCCGTGTTCTTCATGCCGGTCTACCTCAAGAACCGCATCTACACGATGCCGCAGTTCCTCGAGCAGCGCTACGGCAAGGCGGTGGCCACCACCATGGCGGTGTTCTGGCTGGGCCTCTACGTGGTGGTGAACCTCACCGCCATCCTCTACCTCGGCGCGCTGGCGATCAGCAGCATCGCGGGCCTGGACGTGATGGCCTGCATGCTGTTCCTGGCGCTGTTCGCCACCGTGATCACGCTGGGCGGCATGAAGGTGATCGGCTACACCGACGTGGTGCAGGTGCTGTGCCTCGTGATCGGCGGCCTGGTCACCACCTGGATCGCGCTCGACCTGGTGGCGGCGCTGGCCGGCGGCCAGGGCGCCTTGCGCGGCATGAGCGAGCTGTATGTGCGCGCCGGCGAGCATTTCGACATGGTGCTCTCGCGCGACAATCCGAGCTATATGGACTTGCCGGGCCTGTCGACCATCATCGGCGGCATGCTGATCGTGAACCTCAACTACTGGGGCTGCAACCAGTACATCATCCAGCGCGCGCTCGGCGCCGACCTGCACACCGCGCGCAAGGGCCTGCTGTTCGCCGCCTTCCTTAAACTGCTGATGCCGATCATCGTGGTCTTGCCCGGCATCGCCGCCTATGCGCTCGACCGCTCGGGCACCCTGGGCGACGCCATGCGCCCGGGCGGCGAGCTCAATCCGGACCGCGCCTATCCGACCCTGCTCGCCCTGCTCCCGGCCGGCATCAAGGGCCTGGCCTTCGCGGCGCTGACGGCGGCCGTGGTGGCCTCGCTGGCCGGCAAGGCCAACAGCATCGCCACCATCTTCACGCTCGACATCTACAACAAGCACTTCAACCGCGAAGCCAGCGAACAGAAGATGGTGTGGATCGGCCGCGTGTCGGTGGTAGTCTCGATGGCCATTGCCGTGCTGCTGGCGCCACTGATGGGCATCGACAAGAAAGGCGGCTTCCAGTACATCCAGGAATACACCGGCTTCGTCTCGCCCGGCATCCTGGCGATGTTCCTGCTCGGCTTCTACTGGCGCAAGACCACGGCGGCGGCCGCGATGTTCGCCACCATCGGCGGCCTGGTGTTCTCGGTGTTCCTCAAGTTCCTGCCGCTGGCGATGGACCTGTCGTTCCTGGCGCCGATCGGCTTCGCGGTCGACAACGGCGCCGGTGTCTACGAGATCCCGTTCCTCGACCGCATGCTGATCGTGTTCATCATGGTCGTCATCGGCATGGTCGTGATGAGCAAGATGGCCGAGCAGGACGGCGCGCTCAAGCGCATGCACATCGACCGTTCGCTGTTCCGCGTCGATGGCGGCTTCGCGCTGGGCTCGGCCGTGATCTGCGTGCTGCTGGTCGCCATCTATGGCATCGGGTGGTAAGCTCAAGGCCAACCGACCATGACGAGGAAAGCGATGTTCAACCCTACCGACCACCCGCACCGCCGTTACGATCCGCTCGGCGGCGACTGGGTACTTGTGTCTCCCCACCGCGCCAAGCGCCCCTGGCAAGGGCAGCAGGAAGCCCCCGACCGCGCCCCCAAGCCGGCGCACGACCCGGGCTGCTACCTGTGCGCCGGCAATGTGCGCGTCAATGGCGAGCGCAATCCCGACTACCAGGGCACGTATGTGTTCGCGAACGACTTCGCGGCCTTGATGCCCGACACCCCGGAGGCGCCACCGGGCGCCGACCCGCTGTTCCAGAGCATGAGCGCGCGCGGCACCAGCCGCGTGATCTGCTTCTCGCCCGACCACGCCAAATCGCTGCCGCAGCTGCCCCTGCCGGCGCTGCGCGAAGTGGTCGACACATGGTGCGAGCAAGCGGCCGAGCTGGGCGCCAGCTACCGCTGGGTCCAGGTGTTCGAGAACAAGGGGGCGGCGATGGGCTGCTCCAATCCGCACCCGCATGGCCAGGTCTGGGCCACCAGCTTCCTGCCCGACCTGCCGGCGCGCGAAGACCGCCAGCAGCGCGCCTACCACGCCGAGCATGGCCGTCCGCTGCTGCTCGACGTCGCCGAGCGCGAGGCGCAGGCACAGGAGCGGGTGGTGGTCGAGACCGCGCACTGGCTGGCCGTGGTGCCGTACTGGGCGGCCTGGCCGTTCGAGACGCTGCTGCTGCCGCGCTTCAAGGTGACGCGCCTGGAAGACCTGGACGAGGCGCAGCGCACCGACCTGGCGCTCGCCCTCAAGCGCCTGACCACCCGCTACGACAACCTGTTCCAGACCTCGTTCCCGTATTCGATGGGCTGGCACGGCGCGCCGTACGGGCAAGACGACGCTGACGACGGCGGGCCGGCCTGGCAGCTGCATGCCCACTTCCATCCGCCGCTGCTGCGTTCGGCCTCGGTGCGCAAGTTCATGGTCGGCTTCGAGATGCTGGCCGAAGCCCAGCGCGACCTGACGCCGGAACAGGCGGCCGCCATGCTGCGCGCCGTCTCCGACGAGGTGCACTACCTCGACGCCCCCGATACCCCCGCTTCCAACCCTTGAGCGCACGATGAGCGATTCTCTGACGGCCAGAGCGGCCGACGTCTTCCTGGCCGCCTTCGGCCAGCCGGCCACGATCCGGGTCCAGGCCCCGGGCCGGGTCAACCTGATCGGCGAACATACCGACTACAACGGCGGCCTGGTGCTGCCCTGCGCCATCGGCTATCGCACGGTGATCGTGGCGCGCCCGCGCGCCGACCGCCGCATGCGGGTGGTGGCCGCCGACTACGACGACGCCATCGACGAATACTCGCTCGACGCCCCGATCGAACGCCTGGCCGCGCCGATGTGGGCCAATTACGTGCGCGGCGTGGTGCACGAGCTGCTGCAGCGCGAGCCTGGTGGCCCATCCCTGCGCGGCATGGACATGGTCGTCGCCGGCGACGTGCCGCAGGGCGCCGGCCTGTCGTCCTCGGCCTCGCTGTCGGTGGCGGTGTGCACGCTGCTCTCCACCCTGCCCGACCACCCGGGCCTGGGCCCGATCGAGGCGGCGCTGGTGGCCCAGCGCGCCGAGAACGACTTCGTCGGCTGCAAATGCGGCAATATGGACCAGATCAGCTCCGCCTGCGGCGTCCAGGACCATGCGCTGCTGATCGACTGCCGTTCACTGCAAGTCAGCCCGGTGCCGATCCCGGCCGGCGCGGCGATCATGATCGTCGAATCGCACATCACGCGCGGCCTGGTCGACAGCGCCTACAACACGCGCCGCGCGCAGTGCGAGGAAGCGGCGCGCCACTTCGGCGTGCCGTTTCTTCGCGACGTCGACCTGTCCACGCTGGCGGCGAAAGGCGCCGGCCTCGATCCGGTCGCGCTGCGCCGCGCGCGCCACGTCGTCAGCGAGAATGCGCGCGTCGTCGCGGCGGCAGAGGCGCTGGGCGCCGGCAACCTGCCGCGCATGGGCGAGCTGATGGCAGCCTCGCATGCGTCGATGCGCGACGATTTCGAGATCACCGTGCCCGCCATCGACCGCCTGGTCGACATCGTCAAGGACGCGATCGGCGAAGCCGGCGGCGTGCGCATGACCGGCGGCGGCTTCGGCGGTTGCGTGGTGGCGCTGGTGCCGACAGAATTGGTGGAGGTCGCGCGGCTGGCGCTGGCGCGCGACTACCGGGCGCCGAACGGCGCGCAAGCCACCGTGCACGTCTGCCGCGCGGCGGCCGGCGCCGGCAGCCTGTAGGCGCTACAACGAGACCATCCGGCCGTTGACGATCACATTGTCCAGCCGTACGCCGCTGGCGCCGGCGATATCGGGCCTGGGGTCGCGCAGTGCGAGCGCGATGTCCTTGAACACGATGTCGCTGATCTCGGTCTGGCCGGGATTTGGCCGGATGCGCCCGAAGCCGCCGTAGCGGCCCTTGATGTCCTCCAGCCTGATATTGCGCACGATCGACTTTGGCGGCGGCGCGCCCTTCAGGTCCACGTACTGCGTCCACGGCTTCACCGAGACGATGGCGCCGCGCTCCGACTGCAGGCTCAGCTTGCGCAGGTGGACGTTCTCGTAGTGCTGGGGCGTATCCGGGCGCAGCTTGAGCACCGCCACATTGAGCACGTGGCCCGTCACCCGGCAATCCTCGACCAGGATGTCGCGCACCAGGGTCGCTTCGCTGCCCAGGGTCATGACGCTATGGCCGCGCCGGAACTCGCAATGGCGCACGTGGACGCCGACCACCGGCGGGCTGTCCTTGTCCTGCAGCGCGAACGGCCCCTTGGAGCCCTTGGCGGCGATGCAGTCGTCGGTCACCGAAAAATAACAACCGTCGATCGTCACCCGCTGACAGCTGTCGAGGTCGATCCCGTCGGTGCTCGGCGCCTGCTCGTAATCGTCCGGCACCACAAAGCGCGCATGCTTCACCGTCACGTCCTGGCAGCGGTACAGGTGCAGGTTCCAGAACTGCGAATCCTTGAAGGTCACGCCCTCGACCGTCACGCCGCGCGAGCGCTCGATCAGGGCCAGGCGCGCGCGCGGGACGCTGATGTTCGGGAAGTTGCCCGGATCCTTGTAGGCCTTGCGCAGCGTCCAGAAGCGGTCCCAGATCGGGCGCCCGGCGCCGTCGAGCGTGCCCTCGCCGCTGAGATGGAAACCGTCGCAGCCGTCGGCATTGACCAGCGCCGGGTTGAAGTTCTCGGCGAAGTGGCCCTCGATCCGGGTGCGCCGGACCGGAAAATGCGACAGGTCCGTCGAGCACTTGAGGACCGCCCCCTTGGCCAGGTGCAGGTGGACGCCGGGCTTGAAGAACAACGCCCCACTGACGAAGACGCCGCGCGGCACGACCACCGTCCCGCCGCCGCGCGCGGCCAGCGTATCGATCGTCTGCTGGATGGCGGCGGTGTTGACGGTCTTGTCGTCGGCCACGGCGCCGTAGGCCGTGATGTCGGACCGCCAGGCGAGCGCAGCCAGGGCCGGCGCGGCGCCGGCGCAGAATGGCGCAGCCATGAGCGAGAGCGTCAGGCGCCGGCGAGTGGAATGCGTGTGCGGCATGATCTTGTCTCCTTGCGTGTCATGGTCCCACCAGGCCGGCGGCGCGCGCCGCCTCGTCCAGCGCGTCCCCGACCAGCGCCATGTTCTGGATCGCGGCCAGGCTCCATTGCGCCGAGCCGTTGGTGCCGATGTTCGGCAGCTCGTGGAGCTCGCGCAAGACCGCGACGCCCCCGACCTTTCTAGCCTGCGCGTGCGACTTCATGAAGTTGGACGCGAACAGTTCGCGCCAGGCGCGCAGCGCCAGCGCCCGGTCGCGCTCATGGTGGGCGGCGTAGGCGGAGAGGCGCGAGTGGGAATCGGGCTGGGCCCGGCCGCGCGGCTCGCTGCCCAGCAGCGCGATCAAGTCTTCCTTCGGTGCGTTGTAGTAGCGGCAGTACTCGAGCCAGGCCTTGCGGTAGCCCGGCTCGTCGACCAGGGTCAGGAGTTCGGAACTCATCTCGACCACGCCGAACACGCCGTTCAGTTGCGAGATGCGGGCCTGGTCGCCCGGGCCGCTGAACTTGCCCGTCCTGGGATCGTAGGGCGCCGCGGCCGCGAACCAGCGCCGCTCGAGCGCGCCGATGGTGCGCATGCCGTTCACGATCTTGTCGCGCCAGCGGGTGTCGCCCGTGCGCTCCCATTCGGCCAGCCAGGCCGCGACCAGCGAACCCCAGACGGTGCCGAACGAGGCGTCGACCAGCGCCGGCGCGTCGGCCGACCTGCCGGCCGACGGCAGCGCGCCTGGCTTGGCGCCGGGACGCAGCTTGCGGCCGATATCGACCTTGTGCAGGTCGGCGTCGGAATCGAGCAGCTCGCGCATCAGGTCGCCCGTGCGTTCGTCGGCGGTGAGGAAGTAATGGATGCGCCGATAGGCGGCGTTCGACACGCGCGGCTGCTTGGACGAATCGGACCAGTGCTGCACCCCATGGCGCGTGCCGAAGCCCTTGAACGGGCCGGCGTGGTACACGTCCACTTCGCCCGTATGCCGCGTCATCGCCTCGGCGAACTTGAAGATGTCGGCGCGGCCGGTGCGCAGGTAACTGTACCACAGCCACAGGTCGGTCGACAGCTCCGAATTGTCCCAGGCGTAGCCACCGATATCGTAGCGCCACATGTGGCGGTCGTTGTCATAGGCGTGCATCACGTCGCCGTACGACCAGAACCCATACCAGCGGTGCTGCTCGACTTCGCGCAGGTATTGGTCCAGCCTGAATGCGAGATGATCCTCGATCAGCCTGCGCGCCGGCGTGCTGCGGTCGACCACGTCCCAGTCGCCGAACACGCCGCAGGCGTGGATGCGGGCCGGCGCCAGCACCAGCCGGGCCGGATTGGCCACCTGCTCGGCCATGCCTGAAAAATCCTCGTGCGAAGGCGTGGCGCCCAGCACCCAGAGTTGCAGCTCGGTGGTGCGCGCCACACCGGGCGAGGCGTCCCAGCCCGGCTCGTAATCCTCATAGGTGATGTTCAGGCCCGCGATCTGTTCTTCGAAGGTGTCCATGCCGTCGGCCGAGCGGTAGGAGCGCATGTCCATCGCCGGGCTTGACGGTGACCAGAGCCAGGCGGTGACGTCGGCCATGGCGGTCGCGGCGTTACGAACGTCCAGCTGGCTGGGCGTGCGCTGCCAGAAGTCCTTGAAGCCGAGCGCCACGCCGCCCGTCGCGCCGCCGGCATACACCAGCCCCTTCGTCCGTGCGCCGGCATTGGCGTCGATCCAGGCATGCCCGCTGCGGGTGCGCTTGCGCAGCACGAAGCCGTCCGGCGTGGGTTGGGTGAGCGAAAAATCGCCCCACTCGGGAATCCAGCGCAGTCCGTCCTGCACCGGCTTGGCCATGCCGGACAGTGGCGGCAGCGCCCTGCCGGCGACCTGCGCGTCCTTGTATGCCTGTCCAGGGTCGCGCCGCAGGCCGGTCACCGGCCGCACCGCTTCGCCCCACACGCCGACGCCTTCGCCGGCGAAGCGCATGTGGCGGTCGTGGGTCGCGTCGAGCATGGCTACCCTCGCCGTCACGCCGAGTCCTGCGATGAAATCCCGGGCCGGATCGCCGTCATAGATGAAGGAGTGAACGATGCGCACGCTGTCCGAACCGGCATAGAAGTACAGGCGCACCGAGAACGGGAGCCAGTCGCGCCCGGCCGCCGCGCGCGCCGCGTGCACGCCGTCGAGCTTGACGACGGCCCGCACCGGCCCCTCCTGCTCCAGCGTGACGCGCGTGACCTTGCTGGTGAAGAGTTCGCGGCGCACGCTGCCCGCGCCTTCCGGCTCGGCGCCGTCCTGGCGCAGCGCGACCAGGCGCAGGTGCTGCATCGTCACGCGGCCGGCGCGGGTCGCGCGTTCGACCAGGTATTCGCCGCTCGTCGGCACGGTCCACGTCAGTTCGCCGGCGCTCACCGTCAGCGCGTCGGCGGACCGCCTGACCGATACGCCCGCCTGTACGGTGCCGGTGCCCGTCTCCAGGTTCCAGCCGGCGGCGGCCGCGCCGCCGGCCACCGCATGCGCCGTCCACTTGAGCGAGCCGTCCGGCCAGTAGGCCAGCGGCCACGATTGCAGCGCCGGCCCGTTGCTGCCCAGGGTAAAGCGCAGTGTCTTGTCGGCCGGCAGGCGCAGGGCGCCGCGCGGCCAGGGCACGCCCAGGGTCGCGCCTTCGAAGCGCGCTGGCGGCTGGCCATCGAGCCAGCGCAGCGCGGTGCCGGCGACCGGCTGGCCTTTGCCGCCGACATTCGCGGTGGCAGCGTTGGAGGCGATTGGCGCGCCGGGCACGGCGGCCAGCGCGGCCGCCATCTGCACGAAACGCCTGCGGGAAGGGAGGAATGGTGGCAAGCGGCGTCTCCGATATTTCAGTGCGATGGATTATGCGGCCGTGAGCAGCGCCTGCGGCTTCCTGACCAGAAATAATCAAGCAATGGATCGATTCATGTGCAAGCGGCCTGCCACTTCACCGCGTCGACGCCGGCGCACCGGCAAGCGCGCCACGCAGGGCGCCCGCCTGCGCCGTGGCGGCGACGCCGGCGCGCGGTCCGTTCACGCGCACCAGCACGCTGGCGATCCCGGCCTCGGTCGCGACCACCTGACTGCCGACGATCTCGGCGCCTTCGATGCCGGAGAACGCGACCTGTGTGCCGCTCGCAGGCACCGTGCTGCCATCGGCGTCGCGCAGGCGCGCGCGCAGGAATACCAGGTCGCCCTCGGCCACAGGCACGCCGAGGTCGTCGAGTTCCAAGGCCAGCGTCGTCGGCTTCCGGGGCGTGCGCACCCGGTGCTCGGCCACGACCCGCCCGCCCGCATAGGCCAGCGCCACGAGTTCGCCGGGCGCGTAGCCGCCGGTGTCGAATTCGAGCGGCGGATGCGCCAGGCGCGGATGGACTGTTGAGGGCGCGCTTCGTTGGCGGCCGATCGGCTTGCCGTTCAGGCGCAGCTCCACTTCCTCGGCATTGCTGAACACACGGACGCGCGGATTCGAGCCCGGCTGCCAGTAGCTGGCGATGAAGACCATCGGGCCGCCGCCCCAGCGCGGCGAACTCTCCGAAGCGCTACGCTGGGAGCGGAAGAACTCGGCCGCGAACTTGGGCAGGCGCTCGATGCTGAGCAATCCCGATTCCTCGAGATCCGGCGCATAACCGCGCGCATAATCGAACATCACCCAGTAGCCGTCGGCGAAGGCTGGCGTGGCGGCATTGTCGTCGTGGGCCTCGGCCACGTTGCGGGCCTGCTGCAGCAAGCGCGTTTCGCCGCTGCCCAGCGCCTGGCGGCTCGAACGGTCGGCCGGCTTGAGGTCGGCCCAGGCGTCCTGGTTCAGGCCCGCGTTCATCGCATAGTATTCCCAATCGCCATACTCGGACACGATCAGCGGCTTGGCAGGCGCCTTGTGCTTGCTGCCGATCCTGTGCTGGCGCGCCTGCAGGTAGAGGTCATAGGTCTGCGGCACCCAGCCGGCGGACCAGGCCTGGTCGCCCGGATACTCCTGGTGCACGGTGGCGTGCAGCGCCCGCACCAGCGGGTCCGGCATGCCGGTCTCGTTGAGCGAGCATTCCCAGGCCACGACGCTGGGATGGTTGCGGTCGCGCCGGATCAGGTCGGCGCAGGTGCGCACCACCTGGCGCGCGAACGCCGGGTCGGGATGATGGAACTGCCAGCCGGGGATGGCCGGCAAGACCAGCAAGCCCAGTTCGTCGGCCGCCGCCATGAAGGCAGGCGACTGCGGATAATGCGACAGGCGCACGAAGTCGAAGCCGTAGCGCTTGATCAGGAGCGCATCGCGCGCGTCGGCCTGCGCCGACAGCGCGTAGCCGACATAAGGGTATTCCTGGTGGCGGTTGACGCCGCGCAGGCGCACGGGCTCGCCGTTGAGCAGCAGGCGCCCGTCCTCGAAGGCCAGGCGGCGCACGCCGATGCGGGTCGCGACCATGTCTTCGCTGCCGGCGGCAACGACCCTCGTCTCCAGCCGGTACAGGTTGGGCGAGCGCGGCGACCACAGTCTCGGCGCGCGCAGTGTGAGCGGCAGCGTGACGTGGCGGCGTTCGCCCGCCGCCAGGCGCAGCTGCTGCTCTGCCTCGGCCACTGGCTGGCCGTCCCATGCCAGCGTGTGGCGCACGGTGACGGCCTGCGCGCTCTGCGACGTGTTGCTGACCTCGGCCTTGACCTCTACCCGCGCCTCGTCCCTGGCGACGCGCGGATAGGTCACGAACACCCCGCCGCCGCCCGGCGTGGCCGAGAGCATCTCGTCCGTGACGTGCACGGCCGGCTTGATCAGAAGCCGCACGTCGCGGTAGATGCCGCCGTGCTGGATGTAGTCGAGCTGCTTGAGCGGCTTGGGGCCGGTGATCGGATTGTCCTCGTTATTGGCGCGCACCACGAGCTCGTTCGCGCCCGTATCACGCAGAACGTCGGTCACGTCGAACGCGAACGGCAGGTAGCCGCCCAGGTGCTGTCCCAGGTGGCGGCCGTTCAGCCAGACGTCGGCCACGTTCATCACGCCCTCGAAACGCAGGATGGCGCGCTCGCCCGTCCGCAGCCTGACGTCCAGGCGCTTCTTGTAGAACACCGTGCCCTGCCACGGCGCCGTGGGCACGCGCGGCTCGATGCGCGCCGCGTGCGGGAGGTTCACCTCGGTCCAGGCGCCGTTTGGCACCTGGTCCGCGCTGGCGAGCTGGCCGCCCTCGTCGCGGTAGAACTGCCAGGATGCGTTCAGGTTCAGCTCCGCCGCCTGTGCCGGCGCGACGGGCGTCATCGTCAGCACAAGCAGGGCCGCACGAGCCGCGCCAAACAGGATCATGGAAATGTTCATCATTCGCGCACCAGGCTGAAGTCGTCGAGGGCGAGCCAATCGCCGTCCTTCCCTTCCGAGTAGACGCCGATCTGCACGCTGCCGCTAGTGACCTGGATGCCGGACAGCGTCACCTCGGTCCACTGCGCCAACTTGTCCGGCAGGGAGCGGGCGATCTCGGCGTCGCCGTGGCCGGATGCGTACAGGCGCGCCACGCGCTGGCCGCCGCTGCTTTTCACCCAGGCCCCGAGCGTGTAGCGGCCGTTCGGCAGCGTGACGTTCTGGATCGCGCTGCCCATCGTCTGTCCCGCATGGCGCAGGCTCAAGGCCCAGCGTCCGGTGCGACCATCGGGCACGTTCATGAACGGCGCATCGCCCTTGATGCTGGTCCAGCTGCTGATCCATCCGGCGACGCTCGTCTGGCGCACCCGGTCGGCCTCGAAGCCGGGATTGAGCAGGTAATTGTTACCGTTGCCGACAGCCCAGGCGCCGCGCGCGGCGTCCAGCGTGAATTCGCTGAGCGAGTTGAAGCGCGGCGCCGTGCCGTCGAACGACAGCGGCGCCCAGACATGGTAGCCAAGCCCGTTCCCGGCAAAATTGCTCCAGCGGTCACCCGCATACAGGACCGTGGCGCCGGCGCTGCCCTGGACCGGGATGAAGAAGCCGTTCTGCGACACGTGCGAAAAATCCGCCTCCGTGCCCTCGATGATCCGCTCCGGCGTGTAGGGGCCGGTGATGTTCGGCGACGTCATGTAGAAGCTGCGCGAGGCGTTCCAGCCGTGCAGGTCGGACGAGCAGAAATAGTACAGGCCCCCGTGCTTGAACATCGCATTGCCTTCGCGCCCGCCGGCCGGCGCGCTGTGGATGTTCGTGGCCGCGTCGACCTGCAGGAAGTCGGACGGCCGCAGCGGCGCCACGTACAACTGGCGCCGGTCGCCGTTGCTGCTGAAGATCAGGTAAGGCTGGCCGTCGTCGTCGGTGAACACGGTCTGGTCGCCCGAGGTGGGAGTGGCGACGTTCTCGATGCTCGCCTGCAGGCGTGCGAACACGAAGGGGCCGTTGGGACTGTCGCTGGTGGCGAACAGCACGCCGCCGCCCGTGCCCTTGCTGCTGTACTGGGTGAGCAGCACGTACTTGCCGGTCGCCTTGTGGTACACCACGCCCATGCGTCCCAGCCAGGCCTTCGGATCGTGCAGCGCGCCCAGGCCCTGCGGCGTGAGAACGTCGCCTTCGAAGGTCCAGTTCACCAGGTCGGTCGACGAATAGGCGGTGACCGCGCTGAAGTGCGGCTGAGCGAGCGCCTGTCCCGGCGCGTCGGCGTAGCGCACCGCCTCGGCATACTTCACGCCATACCAGTAGTACTTCGCGCCGACCTTGAGCATGCCGCCGCCCTGCGAGTAGATCGGCGTGCCGGCGCTGTCCTTCCAGAAGACGCCATTGCGGATGGTGGTGTCGGCGGCGACTGCCTGGTGCGTCGCGCCAGCAAGGGCCAGGCAGGCGATCCAGCCGCTGCGGCGGAAATGCTCGATCATCGGTTCTCCAGTGTGGCGCCCGACGCGCCGGGCATGCGGGCCTTCCCGCTCCGTCCGGCAGTATAAGAGTCACCTGCCGCCTGCGGCGACGATCCTCCGATCAACATGCTGAGCAATCCTCCGCTTGCCGTTCGGGCCTGGGACACATCGCCCATAATGACAGTCTGTCCATCCTGTACGGAACCCGACCCGGCATGCATCGTCTCGTCTCATCGATCATCGCATTCGCGGCCACCGCCCTGTTCTCGGTACAGGCGCAGGACGTGGCGCCGGCGCCCGCGCTCGAGGGTTTCACCGCCGACCCGTCGATCAGGGTGTTCGGCGACACGTATTATCTTTACCCGACGTCCGACAAGCCGAACTGGATGACCACCGACTTCTCGGTCTGGTCCTCGAAGGACCTCGTCAAGTGGAAGAAGGAGCGGGTGGTGCTGGACGTCGCCAACGATGTGAAGTGGGCGAATATCAAGGCCTGGGCGCCCGATGCCATCGAGCGCAACGGCACGTATTATTTCTACTTCAGCGCCGACCACAAGATCGGCGTGGCCACCGCCAAATCGCCGCGCGGACCGTTCGTCGACGCCCTCGGCGCGCCGCTGCTGGTGCGCAGCAGCACGATGACGACGAATACGATCGATCCCTACCCCTTCATCGACGACGACGGCCAGGCCTATCTGTACTGGGGCAACGGCATCGAGGCCAACGCCTACAAGCTCAAGCCGGACATGGTCAGCGTCGAAGGCGAGGTGCATCGCATCCCGATGAAGGATTTCCGCGAAGGCGTGGTGGTGTTCAAGCGCCAGGGCAAGTATTACTTCATGTGGTCGATCGACGACGCGCGCAGCCCACATTACCGGGTCGGCTGGGGCACGGCGGATTCGCCATTGGGAGCGGTGAAAGCGGCGACGAAGAACTTCATCGTCCTGCAAAAGAACGGCGCGGCGGTCGGCACCGCCCACCACAGCGTGGTCCAGGTGCCCGGCACCGACCGCTGGTATGTGGCCTACCACCGCCATGCCATCCCGGACGGCAACGGCTACCAGCGCCAGACCGTGCTGGCGAAGATGAGCTTCGACGCCGACGGCAACATCCTGCCGATGGACCCGATGCAACCGGCCTTCCAGCCTGGCGACGTCGGCGAGCCGATCGTCGACGGCAAGGGCTTGAACGGCGACGTGTCCGCCGACCGACCCAACTACCTGCTGGTCCACTTCACCAGCGAGACCGCCGACGGCGAGCAGATCCACTTTGCCACCAGCCGGGACGGCTATCTTTGGTCCGACCTGAACGGCTCGAAGCCCATCCTGCGCAGCACGATGGGCGAACGGGGCGTGCGCGACCCGGCGATCGTGCGCTCGCCACGGGGCGACAAGTTCTGGATCCTCGCCACCGACCTGCGCATCGCCAACGGCAAGGGCTGGCAAGCCGCCATGCACGAGGGCAGCACGAAACTGATGATCTGGGAATCGACCAACCTGGTCGACTGGTCGGCCCCGCGCCTGGTGGACGTGGCCGGCGCCATTCCCGACGCCGGCTGCGCCTGGGCGCCCGAAGCCATCTACGACGAGCGCAGCGGCGACTACCTCGTCTACTGGGCCACGATTTCGCCGGCCGGCGGCGTCACCAAGCCGCGCATCTATTATTCACGCACGCGCGACTTCGTCCGCTTCACGCCGGCCACGCTGTATATCGACCGTCCCGGCGCGCATGGCCTGATCGACACCCAGATCGTCAAGATCGACGATCCGCGCTCACGGTATCGCTACGTCCGCGCCTCCGGCGATGGCCAGCTGACGCTGGAGGGCGCCAACGAGCTCCTGGGCCAGTGGGACATCCTGGGCGACCTGCGGCCGCTCGGCCTGACCGGCAAGGACGTCGAAGGGCCGATCCTGTTCAGGATCGCGCAGACCGGCGAATGGGCCATGTGGGTCGACCAGTACGCGCGCAAGGCCGGCTACCTGGCGCTGACCAGCGACGACCTGACGCGGCCGGAGCGCTTGCGGCGCGCGGACCCGGCCAGGATCGACCATGGCCACAGCAAGAAGCGCCACGGCGCCATCCTGAATATCAGCAGCGACGAATACCGGCGGCTCCTGGCCCGCTGGCCTGCTGCCGCGCCACGCACAGCGAGCCCGCCATGATGCGCAACCTGCCGCCCGCCCTCCTCTTCTGCATCGCCACCGGCGCACATGCCGCCAACCCGATCGTGACCGACATCTTCACCGCCGACCCGGCCGTGGTGGTCGACGGCAAGCGCCTCTACCTGTACACGGGCCGCGACGAAGCCAGGCCGGGCGAGACGACCTACAGGATGAACGAGTGGCGCGTGTTCTCGACCTGCGATATGCGCAACTGGACCGATCACGGCGTCGCCGCCACGGTCAAGACCTTTGCCTGGGCCAAGGCCGATGCGTTTGCCGCCGACGTCGTCAGGCACAAGGGAAAATATTATCTGTATGCGCCGGTCAAGCACGCCACGATCCCCGGTTTCGCCATCGGCGTCGGCGTGTCGGACACGCCCACCGGGCCGTTCAGGGATGCGCGCGGCTCGGCCCTGGTGACCAACGACATGACGCGCGAGACGCCGAACGGCTGGGACGACATCGACCCGGCCGTGTTCGTGGACGACGACGGCCAGGCCTATCTGTACTTCGGAAACAAGGTGCTCAAATACGCCAAGCTCAAGCCGAACATGATCGAGCTCGATGGCCCGATCCGGACCATGGGCCTGTTCAATTTCGAAGAAGCGCCCTGGCTGCACAAGCGCGACGGGGTGTACTACCTGAGCTATGCGAGCGGCCTGCCCGAGGTGATCGCCTATGCGACGGGCCCGAGCCCGACCGGCCCCTGGACCTATCGCGGCGTGATCATGGACAAGAACAAGGTGACGCACACGATCCACCAGGCCTTCGCCGACTTCAACGGCAAATCCTATGTGTTCTACCATAACGAGATGGTATCGAACGCCGATTACCGCCGTTCGGTAGCGGTCGAGGAATTCAGCTACGGGAAGGACGGCGCGATACCCCGCATCGCCCAGACCCGCGCCGGCCCGGCGGCCAATCCGGCGCCGGGCTGCAGCAACTAGATCAGACTCCGACCATCGAAACGGCCTTGGTGTTGAGGTAGGATTCCAGCGCCTCCGGACCGCCTTCGGAGCCGTAGCCCGAATCCTTGATGCCGCCGAACGGCAGTTCGGCGCTCGGCGTGGCCGGCTGGTTGATCCACAGCATGCCCACTTCGACGCGGTTCATCAGGAGCTGGGCGTTCTTGATCGAGCTGGTGAAGGCATAGCCGGCCAGGCCGTACGGCAGGCGGTTGGCCTCCTGGATCGCATCCTCGAGGCTGTCGAAGCCGCGGATCGCCGCCACCGGGCCGAACGGCTCGTCGTTGAACACGCTCGCCTCCAGGGGCACGTCGGCCAGGATGGTCGGGGCGAAGAAGTTGCCGGCGTCGCCGACACGCGCGCCGCCGGTGGCGACCACTGCGCCCTTGGCGCGCGCGTCGTCCACCAGCTGCGACATCGCGGTCAGGCGGCGTGGATTGGCCAGCGGCCCGAGCGTGGTGCCTTCCTGCAGACCGTCACCGAGCTTGAGGCTTTCGGCATGCTTGACCAGCGCGCGGGTGAACTCGTCCTTGACCGCGTTGTGCACCAGGAAGCGGGTCGGCGAGATGCACACCTGGCCCGCATTGCGGAACTTGGCGCCGCCGGCGGCCTTGACGGCCAGCGCGACGTCGGCGTCGGCCGCGACGATCACCGGCGCATGGCCGCCCAATTCCATCGTCACGCGCTTCATGTGGGCGCCCGCCAGGGCCGCCAGCTGCTTGCCGACCGGGGTCGAGCCGGTGAAGGTGACCTTGCGGATGACCGGGTGCGGGATCAGGTAGCCGGAGATTTCGGCCGGGTCGCCGAACACCAGGCCGACCACGCCCGGCGGCACGCCGGCGTCGACGAAGCACTGGAACAGCGCGGCCGGCGACGCCGGGGTTTCTTCCGGCGCCTTGCACAGGAAGGAGCAGCCGGTGGCCAGCGCCGCGGCCAGCTTGCGCACGACCTGGTTGATCGGGAAGTTCCACGGCGTGAAGGCGGCGACCGGGCCGACCGGTTCCTTCAGCACCAGCTGCTGGGCGGCCGGATTGCGCGACGGGACGATGCGGCCATACACGCGCATGCCTTCGGCGGCGAACCAGTCGATGATCTCGGCGCCGGCCATGGCTTCCATCTTCGCTTCGGCCAGCGGCTTGCCCTGTTCCTGGGTCAGGAGGCGCGCGATGTCGCCGGCGCGCTCGCGCAGCAGGTTGGCGGCGCGGCGCATGGTGGCGGCGCGCTCGGCTGCGGGAACGAAGCGCCAGGCCTCGAAACCTTTCTGGGCGGCGGCCAGCGCGCGGTCCAGGTCGGCGATGGCGGCATGGGCCACGTTGCCGATCGGCTGTCCGGTGGCCGGGTTGACCACGGGAATGGTCTTGCCGCCGGTGGCGTCGACCCATTCGTTGGCGATCAGGAGGCGGATGTCGGGATAGCTGGAGGTCGTCATGAGCATCAAGGTCCGGTTGGTAAAGCGTTCATGATAGTCCTTTTCGCGAAGGTTGGCCGAGAGCGCCACGATATGGCCGCTCACGCCCGGCCCTGCCGGCCACGGTCTAGGCAAGGACGGCGCGTATCGTGCGCCCGGTCGATATTTGTGGCCAGGTGACATAGAATCACCCGGCATTCGTACCTGATTCAGATGTCCACGGAAAGTGCACACCTGCGCCCGCTGGACCGCGGAGTACCTGCCATGCTCATCCCCCAAGCCCGCGTCGCCCCCGCCGCGAACCAGGAGGCGCCGGCGGTCCTGCTGGTCAATGACGACCCGGGCGCGCTGTTCGCCCTGCGCAGCGTGCTCGGCGACCTCGACGCCGACCTCGTCACCGCCAGCTCCGGCGAACAGGCCCTGCTGCGCCTGCTCAAGCAGGATTTCTGCGTCATCCTCATGGACGTCAAGATGGCCGGCCTGGACGGCTTCGAGACCGCGCGCCTGGTGCGCGCCCGGCCGCGCTCGCGCGCCACGCCGATCGTGTTCCTGACCTCGCACCGCGCGAGCGACCTCGATCGCAGCCGCGGCTTCGAGGTGGGCGCGAGCGACTACATGTTCATGCCGGTGGCGCCCGAAGTGCTCAAGGCCAAGGTCCAGGCCTTCCTCGATGACGCGCCCGAGCGGCGCCCCGTGCGCGCCCTGGCGCCCGGGGCGCACGGCGAGGCGCCGGACGCCGGCATCGAACGCCTGATCCTCGAGCACGCGGGCGACTACGTCGCGCTGCTCGACCCTTCCGGGGCCTGGCTGTACACCAGCCCCAGCTACCGCGCCGAGTTCGGCGCCGCCGTCGGCCCCGGCGCGCGCTACCTGGAGATCGTGCAGGTGGACGACCGCGAGCGGGTGCGCGCCCTGGTCGAGCACCCGCCCGCCGGCGAATCCCACTGGCGCCTGCAGTACCGCGTGCTGGGCCGCAGCGAGCGGTATTTCGAATCCGACGCCAGCCTGATCCGGGCGCCGAACGGCGCCGTCTCGCAACTGGTGCTGATCTCGCGCGACATCACCGAGCGCAAGGAAATGGAAGCTACGTGCTGCACCAGTCCTTCCACGACAGCCTGACCGGCCTGCCGAACCGGCTCTTGCTGCTCGACCGCCTGGGCCAGGCCACGGCCCAGCGCGAACGCCAGCGCGCCCAGGTCGCGGTGCTGTTTCTCGACCTCGACCATTTCAAGGAAGTCAACGACACCCTCGGCCACGCCGCCGGCGACCGCCTGCTGCAGGTGGTGGCCGAGCGCCTGGCCGCCAGCGTGCGCGAGGGCGATACGGTGGCGCGGGTCGGCGGCGACGAATTCGTGGTGATGCTGGTCGAGCTGCACCAGCTGGCCGACGCCGCGCTGGTGGCCGAGAAGATCATCTCCGCCGTCTCGGAAGCCTGCCAGATCGAGGGCAGCGAGCTGCACATCATGCCCAGCATCGGGATGGCCATCTTTCCCGGCGACGGCGGCGACCCCGACACGCTGCTGCGCAACGCCAACATCGCGATGTACCACGCCAAGCGCGACGGCGGCGCCCACTACTGCTTCTTCACGGCGCAGATGCAGGAGGTGGCCAGCCACCGCCTGGCGCTCGGCAGCGCGCTGCAGCGCGCGATCCGCAACGACGAGTTCGTGATGCACTACCAGCCCAAGGTGCGGGCCGCCAGCGGCGCCATCATCGGCTTCGAGGCCCTGATCCGCTGGCCGCAGGCCGACGGCGCCACGATCTCGCCCAGCCAGTTCATCCCGATCGCCGAGGAAACCGGGCGCATCGACCCGATCGGCGCCTGGGCGATCCGCCAGGTGGCGGCCGAGCTGCAGCGCTGGACCGGGCTCGGCTTCGCCGACGTCCCGATCGCGGTCAACGTCTCGGCGCTGCAGTTCCGGCGCGAGGACGTCGCGCGCAGCCTCGGCGCCGCGGTGGACGCGGCGCGCATCCAGCCGGCCCTGCTCGAGGTCGAGCTGACCGAATCGGGCGTGATGAGCAACCCGGCCCAGGCGATCGAGACCCTGCACCAGAACCACGCGCTGGGCATGACGATCGCGATCGACGACTTCGGCACCGGCTACTCTTCGCTCGCCTACCTGAAGCGCTTCCCGATCGACAAGCTCAAGATCGACGCCTCCTTCGTGCGCGACATCGCCACCGACCCCAGCGACGCCGCGATCGTGCTGGCCATCATCGGCCTGGCCCACGTGCTCGAGCTGACCGTGATCGCCGAAGGGGTCGAAACCCGGGAACAGGTGGACTTCCTGGTCGCCCACGGCTGCGACGAATTGCAGGGGAACTACTTCAGCGCCGCGGTTTCCAACGAAGATGCGGTCGGCCTGCTCAGGCGCGGACCGTTCCGCATCGAGGCCACCAGGGAACATCATGACAACCGAGCAGGCGGCGCCTGAGCGCCGCGTCAAGGCGCGTCGCACGCCGGGCCGGCGTGCGCTCGACGCCGCCGCCCACGAACGCCGCGGCGGGCGCGCCGGGGCCGGCATCGGCATTGGCGCGCCCGACGGCGCGGGCGGCGCGCCGTCCCAGGCGCTGCTGCTGGACGCGCTGATGGCCTTGCGCGCGGGCGACTTCAGCGTACGCCTGCCGCACGACTGGACCGGCATCGACGGCAAGATCGCCGACGCCGTCAACGACATCGTCGCCACCCACGGCAAGCTGGCCGGCGCGGTCGAGCAGGTCTCGGTGGCGGTCGGCATCGAGGGCCGCCTGGGCCAGCGCATGATGCTCGACAAGACCGACGGCGCCTGGGGCGACGAGGTCGACGCCATCAATTCGATGATCGACAACCTGGTGCAGCCGGTGCGCGAGGTCGGCCGGGTGATCGGCGCCGTCGCGCGCGGCGTGCTCACCGAGAGCATGCTGCTCGAGATCGAAGGCCGTCCGCTGCGCGGCGAATTCCTCAAGAACGCCAATACGATCAACACCATGCTCGACCAGCTCAACAATTTTTCGAGCGAGGTGTCGCGGGTGGCGCGCGAAGTCGGCACCGACGGCAAGCTGGGCGGCCAGGCCCAGGTCGAGGGCGCCTCGGGCGTGTGGCGCGACCTCACCGACAACGTCAACCGCATGGCCAGCAACCTCACCGGCCAGGTGCGCAACATCGCCGAAGTGACCACCGCCGTGGCCGAGGGCGACCTGTCGCACAAGATCACGGTCGACGTCAGCGGCGAGATCCTGCGCCTGAAGGACACCATCAACCTGATGGTGGACCAGCTGAACGGCTTCGCCGGCGAAGTCACGCGGGTGGCGCGCGAGGTCGGCCTTGAAGGCAAGCTGGGCGGCCAGGCCGAGGTCAAGGACGTGGGCGGCGTATGGAAGGACCTGACCGACAGCGTCAACGCCATGGCCAGCAACGTCACCGGCCAGGTGCGCAACATCGCCGAGGTGACCACCGCCGTGGCGCGCGGCGACCTGTCGCGCAAGATCACGGCCGACGCCCGCGGCGAGGTGCTCGAGCTGAAGAACACGGTCAACATCATGGTCGACCAGCTCAACGCCTTTTGCAGCGAGGTGACGCGGGTGGCGCGCGAGGTCGGCACCGAAGGCAAGCTGGGCGGCCAGGCCGAGGTGAAGGACGTGTCGGGCGTGTGGAAGGACCTGACCGACAGCGTCAACGCCATGGCCGGCAACCTGACGGTGCAGCTGCGCGACGTGTCGAAAGTCGCCACGGCGATCGCCAACGGCGACCTGGGACGCAAGATCACGGTCGAGGTCCAGGGCGAGATCCTGCAGATCAAGGACGTCATCAACGTGATGGTCGACCAGCTCAAGAGCTTTTCGGGCGAGGTCACGCGGGTGGCGGTCGAAGTCGGCACCGAGGGCCGCCTGGGCGGCCAGGCCGAGGTCGAGGGCGTGTCGGGCGTGTGGAAGAACCTGACCGACAGCGTCAACCTGATGGCCAGCAATCTCACCGACCAGGTGCGCAACATCGCCACCGTCACCACCGCGGTGGCCAACGGCGACCTGTCGAAGACCATCACTGTCGATGTCCATGGCGAGGTGCTGCAGCTCAAGCAGACCATCAACACCATGGTCGACCAGTTGCGCGGCTTCGCCGGCGAAGTCACGCGGGTGGCGCGCGAGGTCGGCACCGAGGGCCGCCTGGGCGGCGAGGCCTACGTGCCGGCGGTGGCCGGCGTGTGGAAGGACCTCACCGACAACGTGAACCTGATGGCCAGCAACCTGACCGGCCAGGTGCGCAATATCGCCACCGTCACCACGGCGGTGGCCAATGGCGACCTGTCGCGCAAGATCACGGTGGACGTGCAGGGCGAGATCCTGGAGCTGAAAAACACCGTCAACATCATGGTCGACCAGCTCAACGCCTTCTGCGCCGAAGTCACGCGCGTCGCGCGCGAGGTGGGCACCGAGGGCCGGCTGGGCGGCCAGGCCCAGGTCAAGGGCGTGTCGGGCGTGTGGAAGGACCTGACCGACAGCGTCAACCTGATGGCCGCCAACCTGACCGACCAGGTGCGCGGCATGGCCAAGGTGGTGACCGGGGTCGCCGTCGGCAACCTGAAGCAGAAGATGGTTGTGCCGGCCAAGGGCGAGGTGGCGGCGCTGGCCGACACCATCAACGACATGGTCGACACGCTGGCCACCTTCAGCGACCAGGTGACGCGGGTGGCGCGCGAGGTGGGCGTCGAGGGCCGCCTGGGCGGCCAGGCGACCGTGCCCGGCGCCGCCGGCAGCTGGCGCGACCTGGTCGACAACGTCAACGAGCTGGCCGCCAACCTGTCGACCCAGGTGCGCGCGATCGGCGAAGTGGCGACCGCCGTCACCAAGGGCGACCTCGGGCGCTCGATCGCGGTGGCGGCGCGCGGGGAAGTGGCCGACCTGAAGGACAACGTCAACCAGATGATCCGCAACCTCAGGCAGACCACCGAGCGCAACACCGAGCAGGACTGGCTCAAGACCAACCTGGCGCGCCTGAACCGCATGCTGCAGGGCCAGCGCGACATCATGACCGTCTCGCGCATGCTGCTGTCGGAGCTCGCGCCGCTGGTCGCGGCCCAGCACGCGGTGCTGTACCTGATGCAGGCGCCGCGCCACGGCAAGGCTGCGCCGGGCGCCTCGGGAACACCCCCAATGCTCACGCTGATGGCCAGCTACGGCTACCAGGAGCGCAAGAACCTGTCGCGCGAGTGGCGCGTCGGCGAAGGCCTGGTGGGCCAGGCCGCCTTCGAGAAGCAGCGCGTCCTGGTGGCCAACCTGCCGGACGACTACATTCAGATCGTGTCCGGGCTGGGCCAGGCCAGCCCGCGCAATATCGTGCTGCTGCGGATCCTGTTCGAGGGCCAGGTGAAGGCGGTGATCGAGCTGGCCTCGTTCGAGGCGTTTCAGGCGATCCACCTGAACTTCCTGGACCAGCTGTCGGACGGCCTGGGCATCGTGTTCAATTCGATCGAGACGGCGTCCGGCACCGAGATGCTGCTGCGCCAGCAGGCGCAGAAGCTCGAAAACGAATTCAAGTCGCAGCAGACCGAACTCAAGGACATCAACGCCGAGCTGGAACGCAAGGCGCACCAGCTGGCCGACCAGAATACCGAGGTCGAAGCCAAGAACCGCCAGATCGAGGAAGCACGCCGCAGCCTGCAAGAGAAGGCCGAGCAGCTGTCGCTGACCTCGCGCTACAAGTCCGAATTCCTGGCGAATATGTCGCACGAGCTCAGGTCGCCCCTGAACAGCCTGCTCCTGCTGGCCGAGCAGCTGCGCCTG
Source organism: Massilia timonae (assembly GCF_001866515.1). NCBI lineage: Bacteria > Pseudomonadati > Pseudomonadota > Betaproteobacteria > Burkholderiales > Oxalobacteraceae > Massilia > Massilia timonae. The sequence continues at coordinate 4,217,343 of NZ_JRYB01000001.1, read as the reverse complement.
AACCGCGAGCGCAACCTGAGCGACAGGCAGATCGAGATGGTGAAGGTGATGTATTCGTCGGGACGCGACCTGCTGAACGTGATCAACGACATCCTCGACCTGTCGAAGATCGAGGCCGGCAGCGTCTCGCTCGACCTGGCCGACGTCGCGCCGGCCGCGCTGGCGGCCGACCTCGAGAAAAGCATGCGTTACCAGTTCGAGGCCAAGGGGCTGACGTTCCGGATCGACTTCGCGCCCGACCTGCCGCCGGTGCTGCGCACCGACGGCCAGCGCGTCAAGCAGTTGCTGACCAACCTGTTGTCCAACGCCCTGAAGTTCACCTCGAAGGGCGGCGTGACGCTGGCGGCGCGCATCGCCGGCAGCGGCTGGACGCGCGACCAGCCGGCGCTGGAACATGCGCCGCGGGTGGTGGCCTTCAGCGTCACCGACACCGGCATCGGCATCCCGCTGGACAAGCGCCAGATGATCTTCGAGGCCTTCCAGCAGGCCGACGCCAGCACCTCGCGGCGCTACGGCGGCACCGGCCTGGGCCTGGCGATCAGCCGCGAGATCGCGCGCCTGCTCGACGGCGAACTGAGCGTGGAGAGCGAGGAAGGCGTGGGCAGCACCTTCACCTTCTTCCTGCCGCAGCAGGCCCCGGGGACCGCTGCGCCGGATGGCGACGCCATCCGCCAACGCCTGAACCATCGCATGCGCAATGGCGGCAACGGCAACAACAGCGCGCCCGCCGGCCAGGCCAGCGGCGCCTCCGCCGCAGCGTTCCCGCATGCGCCGGCGCCTCAGAGCGCCCCGCTGCTGCTGGTGATCGAGGACGACCCGGTGTTCGCGCGCACGCTGCAGGACATGGCGCGCGAGCGCGGCTTCGACACGCTGGTCGCGGACAACGGCGAGGACGGCTTCATGCTGGCCCAGCGCAACCGGCCGGATGCGATCACGCTCGACCTCGAGCTGCCCGACACCGACGGCTGGGACGTCGCCGACCGCCTCAAGGCCGACCACGCGACGCGCGCCATTCCGGTGCACGTGATCTCGGTGCGCGACCGGCCCGGACGCGGCGCACGGCACGGCGTGGCCAGCTACACCACCAAGCCGGCCGACCTGGCGACGCTGGCCCAGGTGTTCGCCGACCTGACCGCCCAGCTGGCGCCGCCGATCCGGGTCCTGCTGCTGGTCGCCGACAACCGCGCCCGCCGGGAGGCGATCAGCCAGGTGCTGGCCGGGCCAGGACGGGCGCTCGACCTGGTCGCCGACGCCGCGGCGGCGCTGGCCGCGCTGGAGCGGCATGCCTATCAGGGCATCGTGATCGACGTCGACCTGGCTGCCGCGAACGGCATGGATTTGCTGCGCAAGATGCGCGGCGATCCGGTCCTGGCGCACATCCCGGCCGTGCTGTACGCCGAGCGCGTGCTCGATCCCGCCACGCTCGAGCAGGTAGCCGAGCTGGATGCGGCGGTGCTCGGCCATGACGGACAGTCGCTGGCCGAGAAGACGGCAGCGGTATCCGCCTTCCTGGAACGGATCAGGGAAGACGTCGAGGCTTCCGCACCCGACCCGGCCGCACGCCCGGAGGCCGCCGAGATCCTGCACGGCAAGTGCGCGCTGATCGTCGACGACGACGTGCGCAACATGTTCGCGCTGACCGGGATGCTCGAGAACGCCGGCATGATGGTCAATGCGGTCGAATCGGGCGAGGAGGCGCTCCGGCAGCTCGACATCCATCCCGGCATCGACATCGTCCTCATGGACATCATGATGCCGGACCTGGACGGTTACGAGACCACGCGCCCGATTCGCGCCGATCCCCGCTTCGCCCACCTGCCCATCATTGCCCTCACGGCCAAGGCGATGCTGGAGGATCGCGCCAAGTGCCTGGCGGCGGGGGCGTCGGATTATGCGTCGAAGCGGGTGGATAGCGGGCAGTTGCTGGCGCAGCTGGGGGTGTGGCTGGATCGGCAGGCGGTGGACCGGGAGTAGGCAGTCTTTCGAACCCGCGTCCCCTGGTGCTGGCGGTCCCGGCAGCTGCGCGCCGTCAACCCGGGAATCCGAAAGCCGGCTATGCTCTTCCGACTATCAAGTCGGTCGGCCGTTCGAACGCATTGGGATCCTGGTGAGCAACCATGCCGAAGCTTATTCCTGGGGCAGCATTCATGTTGATGTTCGGCCTGGGCGCCGTGGGCGCCATCGAATCGCGGTACACCACCGTCCTGGACAATTTTGCAGCTGGCAACAAGGCAGATAAGGACACCATCAGGATGCGCATTACCATCGCAGGCGACGCGCAGCAGCCCGAGCGGAACGTGCGTATCGGCGATATCCTGTTATGTTCCCGCTCGGCATGCTACCGGGCCCGCACTTCCGGTATCGTCGCTGTCGAAAGCACATCCCGAGGCGTTGCCGAAGTCGTGGCCGATGTGAAACTACCGTTTACAACAGTGACGGATATCTATTTCACCGATGTGGCAGGGATGTCGACCGTCCAAGGCCACCTGAAACTGGAGACGCCGCTCGCGGTCGAAAAAGGATTCCAGGGGCTCGAGCTCATGATCGCCGTGCGCAGGCTGGCATGGCCCGGGCGAACGCGGTATGTTCCGACCGCGGCCGCCAGCATGTATTTCCATCCCGAAGGCCATGTAGTGCGTTACCTGCCGACAGTGCGCACAGTGGCCGCATTACCCTTTGGCGCAACCTTGATCATTCCCGCCGGCGCGCTCGCCAAGCTACAGGTCTTCCATATCGGTGTCAGTGATACTGGCGATGTCTTTCCGATGATAGATATTTATCCGTATATAAAGCTACGCAAGGCAGCTACTGTCCAGGCCATGGCGTTTGCGGGACGCAGTTCCCGCCGTGGTCAGATGGTAGTCCCGGCAGCGATGGGCCCGGCCGAAGGGATGGCCATCCCGGCCCAGCTTGACGCAAGCAGGACGGCAAGGATTTCCCTGATGCAAACCATGTTGGTCAGACCCGGGGCGCTGGAAGGGTTTTAAGCAGCCCGGAATATCGCTGTGGCAACGCGATCGACGCGGCACTGGCGGCGCCGGCGCGCTACCGGATCATCATGGGCACGCGCAGGGAACGCCTGCCGGCATGCCCAATGTCTCGGCGGTCGCGATCGTCATCGATACCGGCAGCCCGAACGAGAACGGCACCATCGACACCAGGCTCCGATAGCTCACCGGATCGCAGTCATCCGCGCTGGCTGTCTGGCATACGCGCACGCGCACCAGCCGTATGCAGCCTTCACTGTAAGGATCGCCGAGACAGTTCGCAAAATTGGCGGCCGGGCTTGCGGGCAACGATCCGGATGGAATCGCCACCATGGTCATCACCCCACCGCTGCGCTGAATCCACATGTAGTCGATGATGATGTGCGTGTCGGTGACCGGCTGTGCGAACAGCAGGAATCCTGGCGAGTCGCGGAAGATGGCGCGCTGACGTACCGCTTGCATGGCTGCGGCATTGCTGAAGTCGGTATTCGTCGCAAGCGCGGCCGCACGACGCGTCACCTCCTGCAGTGTATTGATGACGTACATCGCGCGCGACATTTCGACCATGCCGAAGAACAGCAGAAAGAAGACGATGCCCACGACCGAGAACTCGACGGCAGCGACACCCTGCTGCTTCCTTCTGCGCGTCGGCCCCGTGCGGCGCTGCTCAATTGCCCGCATAGCGCACCGTGACGTCTGCGACCAGGAGCAGCCCGTCTTCGCCGAAGAGCGGGTTGGTGACGAATCCAAAGATCTCGTCATGAATACGTATCCGGACTGCCACGCGTACCGTCGATGGAACGCTCAACCCATCGCAGAGCAGACCGTCGCACAGGACCGACGGCGCCGCCCCGACCAGGCCGGGCCTGATCTCGTCGAGCTCGGCGTTGACAATCGCCTTCGCGAGCGCCGCAACGGCGGGTTCCGCGCCGCCTGTGGAGTCCTGAATTTCCAAGCGGGTCGCCTGGGACATGAATCGTGCGCCGTCGTGGGCCGCCTTTTCCGCCACACTGTAGTACCAGAATATTCTTGCCATAAAAAGGGGAACCGCCAGGAACAGGATCAACACTGGAAGGATGATCGCCGCCTCGACAGCGACGCTGCCGGTCTGCGCACGCCGTGCGCCTCGGTTGAATCGTGCTTTCATGGATAAAGCCTCACTCGCGTACGTAAAGTCTGTTCATCCGCCAGGCCGGCGAACTCGGCGTACAGATGGGTATCGTCGGCCTTCACGGTCATGAAGAATCTGCCGATTCCCTTCACCGTCGCACGCCCCCCCGATACGGGACACGAGAGCAAGGGAATATTCAGCACCCGCCGGTCGCGCACGCCAGCGTTGACGGGAGCCAGACCATACGTCGCGCCGCCGGTCGTATAAGGGGGCGAGGACGGATAACTGGACTTGGCGGTTGGCTCGCCCGGGGTGTACAGGTCTTTCCAGCTCGATGTGGGGAAGGCGGCGTAGCCTCCTGACGGCATGGGATCGGCGAACCGGACTGCCCTGGCGTAAGACCAGAGCGGGCCATACTGCGCGCCGCTCGTCCCGGCCGGCGATGGATAGGGCCCCGCCACGGTCCAGCGCTTGTGATTGTCGTGGTCCTCATACAGTACCGACGCCTGGGCCTGTGGTGTGGTCGTCATCCACGGCACGCTGCCATCATTGAACTTGTAAGGTTTGATGTTCCTGTCGGGCGGCGCGGTGCTGGGGGTGCATGGCGCGGTATATTCATCGAAGCGCGAATTGAATTGTTGGTAGTAATCGCTGAGGGCGAATGGCGACTGAACCGAGACCTTTCCTCCCGATATGCGCGCCATCCCCATCATCCCGGTGCAGACGGACGGCGCGACCGTATTGAAGTCGGCCGCCGCCGCCGACGCGGCGCCGGGGCCGACGAACGGATGGATCAGGAAGGTCTGCCCTGCACCCGCCGATTCGGGGTTCAGTTGCATGAGGTCATAGCCGACACCGCGCCGAAAACCGTATTCTTCCAGCTCGCCATTCCGGTTACGCTTCTCATCATCGTGCATTGCACATATCCCGAATGGCATGACGCCAATCGCAGTCGGGCCAGCCACGGCATGTGCACTTGTCGAGGTCACGGTATCGCCGGACGCGACAACTGGCAGAAACAGGGTCTCCACTTGCCCGTAATCCGGATCCAGTCCCGCGGTATCGATGCGGACGTACAGAAGGCCGTTGGGTGCGCTTCTCGCCGCTGCCTCGCCACTCGTGAGCCATGGACCATCAGGTGAAGCGCCGAATCTGATGGCGTCGTCGGACCAGTCCATCGCTTCCGCCAGGTAGCCATAACTGGGGCCGCCGTACATGACGGGTATCGCAAACAGCGCGGCTGCCTTCTGTGCCGCCTTGGTCAGGCCAGCCCTGGTGCCGTCCAGCTCGATCGCGGCGCTCACCGCAGCGGCGTCGGCGGCGCTCTGGAGTTCCATCTTCCGGTTGTATACGCGGGAAAGGTCCAGTGCCAGGCTGCAGAACCCGCATATGATGATGATCGCTGCAACGCCCATGATTCCTATCGCGCCATGCTCGCGGCCCGGACGCCTGAACGCCACGGGACTAGCGCGTCGCATGTAGGGCGTGCCTCTGTTGATGCCCATGCTGCCTCCTCCGGAATCCACACGCCTTCGAAACACGTATCAGCAAGTCTATTAGTCCTTAGACTATGCAAATTGATTTCTAGCAGTTGGCGCTGGATTTCTGGGAATCGGCATCATTGAATTGCCAGCTGGTGCCGCGTATCGGCCAGCTCGCGCTCCACACCTTGGTCGGACCTGGGCGCTGGTCGGTATCACGCTCTTGCTGGCATACCCAGCGGCGAAATGTCTCCGGTGTGCAGCCGCTCCTCATCGCTTCATTTTTTCAAAATGGAGCCTCCACAAAACTTGGGGCGATTTACATCGAAGCTGCTTGATCATGCGCGCATTCATCATGAATATGTGGCAGGATCGTCATTGGTATAGACCAGGTTACACAGCCCTCATGTCCATCATCTGCAACTGATCGGAACCAGCCATGAGTCAAATTACTCATACCGTAGGCAAACGGACATATACCTTTGCCGACCTGCGCGAACTCCTGGCCAGGGCAAGTCCGGCACGCTCGGGAGACCAACTGGCTGGCGTCGCGGCCGGCAGTGCCGAAGAACGCGTGGCCGCGCAGATGGCCCTGGCCTCGCTGCCCCTCACGACCTTCCTGAACGAGGCCGTCGTGCCCTACGAGACGGACGAAGTGACTCGCCTGATCCTCGACGAGCACGATGCCGGCGCTTTCCAGCGCATCCGCCACCTGACCGTCGGCGACTTTCGCAACTGGCTGCTGGGCGATGACGCCGACACGGCAACCCTGGGCCAGATCGCCCCGGGAGTCACGCCGGAGATGGCGGCCGCCGTGTCGAAGATCATGCGGATCCAGGACCTGGTGCTGGTCGCGCGCAAATGCCGGTCGGTCACGCGGTTTCGCAACACGATCGGTCTGCCGGGAACGCTGTCGACGCGCCTGCAGCCGAACCATCCGACCGATGACGCGTTCGGCATTGCAGCCAGCCTGCTCGACGGTCTGCTATACGGCAATGGCGATGCCGTCATCGGCATCAACCCGGCCACGGACAACGTGCAGCAGGTGATCCGCATCGTCGAGATGCTCGATGAGATCATCGCCCGTTACCAGGTTCCGACACAGTCGTGCGTGCTGACCCACGTGACCAACACGATCGCGGCCATCGAACGGGGCGCGCCGGTAGACCTGGTCTTCCAGTCGATCGCCGGCACCCAGGCCGCGAACGCCAGTTTCGGCATCGACCTCAAGCTGCTGGCCGAAGCGCAGGCGGCCGCCCTGTCACTGGGACGGGGCACGGTCGGCGACAACGTGATGTACTTCGAGACCGGCCAGGGAAGCGCGCTGTCGGCCAACGCCAACCACGGCCTCGACCAGCAGACCTGCGAGGCGCGCGCCTATGCCGTGGCGCGCAAGTTCAAGCCGCTGCTGGTGAACACCGTGGTCGGGTTCATGGGACCGGAATACCTTTATGATGGCAAGCAGATCATCCGCGCAGGACTGGAAGACCACTTCTGCGCCAAACTGCTGGGCCTGCCCATGGGCTGCGACGTGTGCTACACGAACCATGCCGAGGCGGACCAGGACGACATGGACGTGCTGCTGACGATGCTCGGTGTGGCTGGCTGCACGTTCGTGATGGGCATTCCCGGCTCGGACGACATCATGCTGAACTACCAGACGACCTCGTTCCATGATGCGTTGTACGCGCGGCGGGCGCTCGGTCTTGCGCCGGCGCCGGAATTCCACGCATGGCTGCGCGACATGGGCATCTTTGCTGGCGACGGCGAAGTCGCGCTGGGGCGCGGCTTGCCGGCGCCGTTCCAGCACGCGCTGTCGCGGATTACCTGAGGTGAACACGATGTCGGAGACCGTCATCCCCAACCCCTGGCAGGCACTGCGCCAGTTCACGGCCGCGCGCATTGCGCTCGGTCACACCGGCGTCAGCCAACCCACGTCCGCCCAGCTCGATTTCCAGCTGGCGCACGCGCGCGCGCGCGACGCCGTGCACCTGGCGCTCGACACCGATACGCTGAGTCAGGCGATCGAGAGCGCATGGCCGGAAGCGGGCCCGTGCAAGGTACTGCACAGCGCCGCTGCCAACCGCAACGTGTACCTGCAACGGCCCGACCTCGGGCGGCGGCTGGCCCCGGACGCGTGCGCTGCGCTGGCGGCCTCGCGGGCTCCCTCTGTCGAAGCGCGTCCCTACGACGTCGCGTTCGTCGTCACGGACGGCCTTTCCGCGCTGGCAGTCGCACAGAACGCCGCGCCATTCTTGCAGCTGCTGCGCACGCGACTGCTCGCACAGCGCTGGGCAGTCGCACCGCCATCCGTTGTTCTACAGGGCCGCGTGGCGGTCGGTGACGAGGTGGGAGAACTGCTCGGCGCCAAGATCGTTGTCGTCCTGATCGGCGAGCGTCCAGGCTTGAGTTCGCCCGACAGCATGGGCCTGTACATCACGTGGGCGCCGGCCGTCGGCCTGACTGACGAACGGCGCAACTGCATCTCGAACGTACGGCCGGCGGGGCAACCCTATGACGAGGCCGCGGCGCGGCTCCATTACCTGCTGTCCGAAGCGCGCCGGCGGGAGCTGACCGGCGTGGGGCTCAAGGACGAAACCATTGGAACGGTTGCGCTCGATGGCGAGCTAAAGCCCAATTTTCTGCTCTAATCACTGCGTCATCGCGAGGATTGCCACCCCGCGGGCTCTTGCTGGGCACAGAAGCGCCATGGCGAGAGCCATGCTCAGCGGTAGGCAAAGTAGATAGCCCCGGTAACTCCTGGGTCGCCAACAGCTTGTCCGATATTTACGAGGCTCACGGGCTTGACTAGTGATACAACTTTAGCGCTGAAGCGATTGCATGCGGTAGCCGAGTTTGCCACCATCGCTGGCATTTCCGCCCCTATGCTCGCCAGCGCGGAAACGGGCACGCTGGCAGCGTCGACGCAAGCGCGATCCCAGATGATCTGATGGCGCGCGCGCAGCCGTCACAGGTCGGCCTCCTGGACGCGCTGTCACACTGAGCTTGCATGCATTCGTGGGACCGGGGCCGACGCGTCAGCCCACTGCCGCAACCTGGGCAGCGCGGCAAATATTCCCACGGTATCCCAATCTTCAAAACACGCAAAAATACCTGTCAGGGTCGCGCGATCATCGAGACGCGCCCCCCTCCTCTTACCGATCTATGGCGGGTCGACAGATGCGTTGCCACAAGCAAACAAAGGTACTCGGGAAAAAAGCGCTCGCGCCGCGGTACAGGTCCGTCCAGAAAGAGGGCCGCGATATTTCTTAAAAGACGTCCTTGTGCGTCCGTTATCGATCCGAGCAGCGATTTAACCAGTCAAATACAGGCGCGGCCACACGTCACCCACTTATTCTGTTCTTGGCCAATCATGAAGGCTGTTTCGATTGCGGATTCATCTTTCCCTATGCGTATAAATGTTTTCTGAAATTAATGTATGCGTGTGGCGCCTGAAATTTCTTATGCATACAGATTAATACAATTTTAAACAACGTATCGGTATAAGATTTATTTGACAATTCTTGATCGGATACCAGACATAATTTTCGTGGCCGTGATTTCCTTCAATACCCTTCTGTTGCTCAGTGATAATTCGCTGCCCAGATTGCTGTTGAAATGGTCCTCGTCGGTAGGTTAGCCGATGCGTTGTAGAGTTGTAGATTCGTTCATTCATTTTTTATCTTAGGAATAAACCAACCATGGTCCGAAAATTAATAATGGCCTTCACGGCCGCCCTGTTAACAAATTCCGCAATGGCTGCGACAATCGACTTTGAGTCTCAGGATGGTGGCTACGGATACTACGACTACAGCTTTCTTGAAGATGGATTCAAAGTTAGTTATTCAGCGATCGATCCATTCGGATTTTATCTTATGGATAACCCCGCTGACCATTTAGGCATGTGCGGCACCGGCTGCGCTTCAAATGGAACGACTGCATTCTATGGTTTTAATGGGAGTAGTATCACCTTCAATCTCGAGAACAAAGGCTTGTTCTCCTTCACATCATTGGATGTCGCCCAGACCTTTCTTGGCTACGGTCGTCCCTTGACCCTGACGCTCACTGCGATGGGGCTTAATGGCGTCGTAACGAACACGATCTTCGTGGAAGAGAATCTGGCTGAATCATTTTCAAATTTTAACTTTAAAGACTTTGTCAACATTTCGTCACTGACGATCACCGGCGGACAAGAATTCCCGGAGTTTGCGATTGATAATGTCGTCCTCTCTCCCGCAGAGGTTCCAGAACCCGCATCCTGGGCAACGCTGATTGCCGGCCTTGGAATCATTCGCTCAGTTCGCCGCCGGCGCTTGCCCAGTGGCCTCGCCCGATAGAATCGTTGTTCGGTAAATAATATCGAGCTCCGCATTCCTCAGGCTCGCGCGCCAAAGCCAGCTGTCCAGTCTTGCTTGGTCATCGACCCGTTTGACGAACAGCTGGCATTCTGGACGAAATGGGCGTCAAGCCGTGCGAATGCGAACCATGCAGAAGCCAAGTTGGACGTTTGCCATTACACTGCCGGCTTCTACAACCGCGAGTGCTCGCATTCTGTATCGGGCAATCCGCCGCCCGGCGTCCAGGAACGCGGAATGGCAGAGGAAGGACATATCGTCGTGTCTGAAATTACTTGACCTCCACAGTTCAAGAGTGTCTACAATTGTCATGACGATTCACACGTCTCAATATCCTGGCTTAACGCGGAATCCAGCTAGCATTGACAATAGTCACTGGTACCTGCGCGTCGCCGTCTACCGGCTGACCCTGGCTACCGTTGCAATGAACTGATCAAAATCAACCGGTTTTCGAATATGCGTCTCGAATCCTGCGGAGAGCGCATGGCTCACATCGGTAGGGCGGGTGAAGCCGCTCAGTGCGATCGCCGGGGTGCTTGCAGTCGCTTGCAATGTACGGAGCGCCGCCAGTAAAGCGTATCCATCCATCTCCGGCATGCCAATGTCCGAAATAATCAAATCAAAGGTTTCTGCGGCGCCATCCACAAGTTCCAAGGCCTGGGAAGGGCCAGGTGCCGATGTCACTTGCGCCCCTTCGGTTTCCAACAGCGCCGCAAGCGCTTCGACCGTCTCGGTGGCATCGTCTACGAGCAGGATACGCTTGCCAACCAGGCCTCCTGTTTTCAAGGTATCGGTCGACGGCAGCGATGACTGCGGGTTCGTGAGTGGAAAATAGATGCGGAACGTGGCGCCAAGCCCCACTCCCTTGGACTCGGCCTCTACCCTGCCCCCGTGACTGTCGATAAGCTCTTTGACGAGCGCCAAGCCAATACCCATGCCCCCGTACTGCCGGGCGGTACCGTTGTTCCCTTGACGGAACATGTCAAATATATGGGGAAGGAGTTCTGGGGCAATTCCGCTTCCGGTGTCCGTGACCTCGATGCATGCTACATCATCGAATTCACGTCGAACCTGCACGCGCACTGTTCCACCCTGTGGGGTGAATTTCAATGCATTGCTCAGCAAGTTCCACACGATCTGCTCAATCCTGACAACGTCGCCTTGGATGATCAGCTCGCCAGTACAGACATCGGTGTGAAGCGTCAGTTTTTTTTGCCTCGCCTCGTCTTCCATCAGTTTGACGACCTGGCTTACACTTTCCGCAAGGTCGAGCTGCGAATATGTCAGGGTCAGCTTGCCAGTGTGCAAGCGCGACAGGTCCATCAAGTCATCGATGATCCGCGCTTGCCCCTTCACCATGCGCTTGATCGTGTCAGTCCCGCGCGCGACCACAGGAAGCGTGGCGGCCTCGGGAAGACGGCTCAGCATTTCCGCGGTCAGCTGAATCAGATTCAGCGGTTGTTTAAGCTCGTGGGAGAGCACGGCAAAGAATTCATCACGCACTCGCGCAGCCTCCTCCGCCCGGATTCTTTCCTGTTTTTCCGATTCCAGCCTGGCATCCTGCTGATCGTGCCGCCACTTGGAATCGGTCATGTCCCGGGCAATCTTGACGAAACCGCCGATTTCGTCGTCCACCAAAGGCGAGGTAATACCACTGCAAAAGACGCGCGTGCCATTGCGACGCACATGCCAGCGGTCGTCCTCGGAACGGCCGTCCATTCTTGCACGGTGCAGTTCTTCAGTGAATATGCCGGCATCGCGGTCTTCGGGCGTGTACAGGATATCGCCGCCATGGCCGACGATATAGGATGCTGGATAGCCGAACATCCGCTCGGCACCACCGTTCCAGCTGGTGATGATGCCATCGTTGTTCATCGTGGTGATCGCATAGTCGCGGGTGCTGGCTGCAATGAGGCGCATCTGTCGCTCACTGCCAAGCAGCCTTTCTTCGGCCAGCTTGCGACGGGAAATATCGATGAACGACAACACCAGCCCCTCGATCCTGTCTTCCGCCGTGCGATAAGGCAAAAGGCGGGCGATGTACCACGTGCCATCGGTCGTGCCGCGCACTTCACGCTCGACCGGCTGCAGCGTGGAGAACACTTGTTCTATGTCGCTTTCCATTGAGGGATAATCCAGCCGACAATTGATATCGAGGATAGAACGTTCGATATCGGCGCTGATCAGGTTGAACAGTCGCGTGCAGGGCTTCGAATAACGCTTGATGTTAAGGTTGCGGCCGATAAAAAGGATCGCGATTTCGGTTGCCGAAAGAAAGTTCTGCAGGTCGTCGTTGGATTTCGCTGTCTCGTCGACCTTCATCTTCAATTCGCTGTTGACGGTAATGAGTTCCTCGTTAATCGACTGCAATTCTTCCTTGCTGGTTTCGAGTTCCTCAGCAGTCGAACGCAATTCCTCATTGCTCGCCTGCAACTCCTCATTCGATCCTTTCAGATCCTCCAGTGTCGTTTCATATTGTTCGATCGCGGAATGCAAATGCTCCTTCGTCTGCTTTAATTCCTGTTCAAGGTGCAATGCAACGACGTTGTCGCCATCCTGTAGACCGGATGGACTGGTGTCGATCGAACTCTCGCGTTCCTCGAATACCAGCAGCATGACGCCTGTAGCGGCATCGCGGTCGCGAGCGGGATGGATGTTGATGCGGACGAAAATTTCAGCATTCCCATCACGTATCGACATGAAGCGCGTCTGCACATCCACGTGATTCTGTGTCGCCTGGAACAAGGCGGCGCGAAATTCCAGCTGCAGATCTGGATGCAGGGTCGCCATGATGTCGTGCGAGGGCTCGCCGCCTGAATGGCGAAGGAATCTCCAGGCTTGTTTCGTGGCATAGATGATCTGGTGGCTCCGGTTGAGGAGTACGCCGGGAGGGCCAGAGATTTCCACGAGCTTACGGTATAAATCTTGCGGAGAGACGCGCTGCTGGTCCGTGCTGTTTGTCGTCGCCTTGGCGGGTACGCCTTCGGGTCTACCGACGAGGAGCGGCACGTGAAACGCCCGTTCCGGCCGAGCGTTTATGGGCCGATAAATACGGTTTTTCTTGTCGACTGGAGTGAAATAACGTGCGACGGCCTCTGCCGACTCGGCCGTACCCAGAAACAGATAGCCGTTCGGACGCAAGGCGTAATGCAGAATTTCCATCACCTTGGTCTGGATATCCCGATCGAGATAGATCAGCAGGTTGCGACAAGATATCAGGTGCAACTGCGAAAATGGGGGATCCCGCAAGATGTTGTGGATCGCAAACAGCACCTTTTCCCGTATCTCCCGTTTCACGCACAAATGCTCATCCTGTCGGTCGAAATATTGCCGCAGCCGGGAAGGGGTGACATCGGTAACGATCGATCCGGGATACCTGCCGGTGCGTGCCGCGGCAATAGCGCGCTCGTCGATGTCGGACGCAAATACCTGTACTGGCCTGGGTTTGGCCAACAAGCTGTTCTGGTCGGCGAAAAGCATGGCGATCGAGTAGGCCTCTTCGCCGGTAGCGCATCCTACCGACCAGGCACGGACTTGTTCCGTCTCCTTCACCTCCTGGAAAATATGTGGAATGACATCGCGCTCCAACGCGTCAAAAGCGATGCGGTCGCGAAAGAAATTCGTGACGCTGATGAGCATGTCTTGCAGTAATGCTGCCGCTTCCTCGCTGTGCTCTTCGAGGTAACGCCGGTAGGCGACGACATCGGCCAGGCCGCGAACCTGGAGCCGCCTTTCGATCCTGCGCAGGACGGTTGCACGTTTATAGTGTTTGAAATCGTGGCCCGTTCGCTGGTGCAGCAGCTGCAGAATGTCGCGCAGTGCAAGTTCTGCTTGCTGTGCGTGTGCTTCGGCACTATCGATGTAAACGCTCCGCTCCAGATGTCCTGCCGTAGGCAGCTGCAGTACGCGTGCGTTACGGCCTAATTCGAGCAACTTCTGCGGCATCTCGCTTGCCGGCAATACCACGTCGACCGTCCCTCTTTCCAGCGCACTGCGCGGCATGCTGTCGTATTCGGCATCGTCGGGTGACTGGACGAATGTCATGCCCCCCTTTTCCTTGATTCTTGCAATGCCGACTGCACCATCGGAGCCTGCCCCCGACAGAATGACGCCGATTGCCCGTTCCCGATGTACTTCGGCAAGCGTGCGAAAGAACATGTCGATGGCAACATGGCGGCCGCGAGGACGCGCGGCCGAGACGACCTGCAGCGAGCCGTCGTTCATCAATAAATCCAGCGCCGGCGAGATGAGATAGACATGGCCAGCCTCGATGGGCGTGACTTCCGTGACCTGTGTGACCGGCATCCTGGTTTTCGCTTGCAGTATCTTGTCGAGATTGCTTTCGTGCTTTGGCGAAAGGTGGAGGACGACGACGAATGCCATGCCGTTTTCGGCTGGCATTGCCTCAAGAAAGCGGCTCAGCGCCTCGATCCCCCCCGCGGAGGCGCCAATGCCGACAACGGGAAACTCCAGCGTGCTCGGAATGAAATCGCGATCAGGTGGAGGGAATTCCAACACTTTACGTTCGTTATCGTTCATGGAAATACTCACATTGGCCTTTGGGTCAAGGAACGAGCATAACGCGTTTTTTATGTGAAATCCGTGCGGGCGCCGATTAAATATTTGGTGGCGGGCGGTGCGTTGCCTTCACTTGACCATGTACCTGGTTCCATCGAGATCCCCAATTTCTCCGTGCGCGCGCAGTCAAAAATGCGAGTGCCTTGGCACGCCGGATACGTTCTCGACAAAGATCTCAAATGGATGCCGAACCTGTACGCATGTTGTTGCCACAAGTCCTGTCCATATGCCTGCGCCACAAGGCCGCCAAGGTCGATATGCTGCGCTACGATATAGATCGGGTTGAGACTCGTATCCAGGCGAACATCCGTATCCGACCATGCAGAATGAAGGCGCTCGATCTGCGGCAACAGCCACCGGATTCTGAACGCCCGATTGAGCGTCACGGTCGGCACGGAGCCAGCATCATACCGTCAGTCACTTGATTATTGTTAATTTGACAATTAATGAGGCGTTGTTATACTGGGTTTATTCCATCAGTCAACGGTTGCGGCGTGGTCGATGCCCGCCAGTCCACCAGCAACACCAGCGGGAGACGCCATGCCTCACCGAGTGCTTATCCTCTCTTCCGACGTGGATGATGTCCGCATCCTGCACGAGGCTCTCGGCAACGCGCACGATGGCCCGTTCGATGTGGAGGATGTCGCTCGCTTGGCCGACGGACTACTTCGAATCCACAGTGGACCGATCGATGCGGTCCTGCTGGATCTGCTGCTCCCCGATTGCCAAGGGCTGGATTGCTTCGATAGCGTGCATGCAGCCGCACGCCATATCCCGATCCTGACCCTATCCCAGCTCGACAACGAAGCCGATGCCATCGAAGCGGTCCAGCGAGGTGCGCAGGGCTGGCTGACGAAGGGCTTCTTCAATAATTATCTGGTGCCGCAGTCCCTGCGCAACATCATCGAGCGCATGAAGGTTGAGCGAGGATTATACGTTGCCCAGGCGCGTGCGGAAATCACGCTCAACTCGATCGGCGATGCGGTCGTCTCCGTCGACATGAACGGGCGCGTGGACTATCTGAATATCGCTGCTGAGCAGGCCTGCGGCTGGACGCGGGAAGAGGCGCGCGGACGGCCCATTGCCGAAGTGATCGAACTCGTCGACGAGCGCAGCGGCCGCACCATCGCCAGTCCTGTGGACGATATCCTGCATACGGATCAGGCCTCGAGCCTGAGCGGGGACGCAGTCCTCGTTTCACGTCACGGCCAGCGCATCCCGATCGAAGACTCCGCCGCGCCCATTCGCGATTGGGACCGACAGCTCGTTGGCGCCGTAATGGTGTTTCGGGATATTTCCGACACTGTGGCGCTGACCACCAAGATGCGGCATCTGGCGCAACACGATTTTCTCACCGACCTGCCCAATCGCGCTTTTCTTAACGATCGCGTCACCCAGGCAATTGCCATGTCCAGGCGCAACGACACCTCTCCGGTGCTGCTATTCCTCGACCTGGACAAATTCAAGCACATCAACGACTCCCTGGGCCACGCGGTCGGCGACCGGCTGCTGCAAGCGGTGTCCCAACGACTGCTGGCCTGCGTTCGCACCTCCGATACTGTAAGCAGGCACGGGGGTGACGAGTTCGTGATTCTGCTGGCAAACGAACGTCGTGCGCGGGATGCCGCATTGGCGGCCGACAAGATTCTGCTGGCGCTGTCGGAGCCATTCGTCATCGGGACGCACGAACTGCATACGTCGACCAGTATCGGCATCAGCGCCTTTCCCCTCGACGGGATCGATGCCGCCACCCTGATCAAGAACGCCGACACCGCCATGTACCACGCCAAGGAACGCGGACGCAATAACTACCAATTCTTCCGCCAGGACATGAACACGCGTGCTGTCGAGCGGCAGCTAATCGAAACCAACCTGCGGCGGGCGCTGGAACACGGCGAATTCGCGCTGCATTACCAGCCCAAGGTCGACCTGCAAACCGATCGCATTACCGGTGTCGAAGCGCTGCTGCGCTGGATGCATCCCGAGTGGGGCGTGGTCATGCCGGAGCGGTTCATATCGGTCGCAGAAGAGTGCGGCCTGATCATCCCGATCGGGCGCTGGGTATTGAGCGAAGCGTGCGCGCAACTGGTACGCTGGAGCGAAATTGACATTTTGGAAGTGTCGGTTGCCGTAAACATTTCGACCCTGGAGTTCCGGCACCGGGATTTCTTGGCTAACGCGCTGGCGATCTTCGACGCCACCGGCGTGGACCGGGCACGTATTCAGCTTGAGCTGACTGAAAGCGTTCTGATGCACGATGTCGCCGCCAGCGCCCTGCTCCTGGCGAAGTTCAAGGCGATGGGAGTACAGATCGCGGTCGATGACTTCGGCACCGGCTACTCCAGCCTTAGTTACCTGAACGAATTCCCGATCGATGTGCTCAAGATCGACCAATCCTTCGTCAAGGCGATCGAATCCGAAAAAGGGGCTGGACGCAACGGCGCAATCGTCAGCGCGGTCATCGACATGGGCAGGAACCTGCACCAACGTGTCATCGCCGAGGGTGTCGAGGACGAGGTGCAGCTTGCTTTTCTCAAGAATCACAAATGCAACGAAGGCCAGGGCTTCCTGTTCAGCCAACCGGTCGATGCGGCGCAGATACAGGCAATGCTCGGCAGTGACAGGCGCGGATGACCGGCCTGCGCTGCGCGATGTCCCGATGCCGGGGTGCTTAGCCGGGGTCATTACGGCTTTCATGAGCAAGGCGCAAGGCGGCCGCATGGCCGGCCATGCACGACGAGCAACGCAGCTCACGCTTGCCAAGCGCGCCCGGCCCGACTCTCGCTTACCGGGCTGGGTTCTCGCTCGGGTCTACAGCCAGGCCTAGTTCCAGCCTGCGCGCTTCGAGGCGCTCCACCACGCTCGCCGCGAGCGTCCTGAGCGCATCGAGCTGGTCTTGTGTCAAGTGCCGGGGCTTCCTGTCGATCACGCATAAGGTGCCAAGCGCATGGCCCGAAGCGCTCCGCAGTGGAGCACCTGCATAGAAACGAATGCCGGGCTCACCAGTTACCAAAGGGTTCACGGCAAATCGCGCATCGAGCGTCGCGTCCGGTACTTGCATTATTTGTTCAGGCTGCTTGATCGCGTGTGCACAGAATGCATGCTCGCGCGGTGTCTCACGTGCCTGAAGACCCACGCGCCCCTTGAACCATTGTCGCTGTTCGTCGACCAGCGAAATGAGCGCGATCGGCGCTTCGCAGAAGGAAGCTGCCATGCGCGTGAGCTCATCGTAGGCTTCGTCTTCTTCGCTATCCATGATGTGCAGCGCGGCCAGCTCGGCAAGCCGAGCCTGCTCGGCCCGCGCCTCGGCGTCCAGCCGGCGTCAGTCGTATACGGTCGCCATGTCCGGCTGCTCCTGCCCTGCCGGTGGATCGAGCCTGTGCACGGCAGCGTGAAGCGCCCGCGCCAGATCCGCGAGTGCATAAGGCTTGGCAAGTAATACGAAACCGTGGTTGGGATTCTGGACCAGCGCCTGGCTGTAACCGCTGCTGAGCACGACCGCCGCCCCGATTCCCGACTCGGCGATGGCATTGGCCAGATCGATCCCATTCATTCCAGGCAACATCACATCCGAAAACACCGCAGCGAAGCGGTCGGGTTCCTCGCGCAGCAATTCCAACGCACGTTCGGCGCTGGGCACCACGACACTGGCGTAGCCGAGTTCCTGCAGCATGGTGTCGACCACGGCAGCCAATTCAGGATTGTCCTCCACGGCCAGGACATTGACGCCATCCCCTGAGGGAAGATCGGCAGCCTTGCGCGTGGCTGCCAGCGCCACCCTTGCAGCGCGAGCGCGCGGCAAATAGAGTGTGAACGTACTGCCAGCGCCCGGTGCGCTCTGTACGCGGACATCTCCTCCCGATTGATGGGCGAAACCGAATACCTGCGACAATCCCAACCCGGTCCCATGCCCCACGCCTTTCGTTGTGAAGAATGGTTCGAAGATTTTTTCCAGGTGTTCCGGCGCGATGCCGGTTCCGGTATCGGCAAGCGAGACGGCGACAAATTCGCCATCCACCGCGCCGCGCGTTTTGGTGGCCGGGATGGCTTCGACGACCTCAACCCTCACGGTCAGGGTTCCCCGCGCACGCATGGCATCGCGCGCATTGACCGCCAGGTTCACCAGGGCCGTGTCGAACTGGCTTGGGTCGGCGTCGATCAGGCATTCCTGATCCGAAACGTGGATGTTGACCTCGACCCCGGCGCCGGTGAGGCTGCCGATCATCTCGGCAACCGCGCGCGCATTCTCCCCGGCGTCGAACACTTCAGGCTGCAGGGCCTGCCTGCGGGCGAACGCGAGTAGTTGGCCGGTTAGCCGGGCCTCGTGTGACGGCGTTTCCAATCGATTCGATAAACCGCTGACGTCGCTCGTCGTTCAAGCTCGTCTTGCGTAAAAGCTCGGTGCCTGCCTTGATCACGGCAAGCACATTGTTGAAATCGTGAGCCACGCCCCCGGTCAGCTGACCGATCGCTTCCAACTTTTGCGACTGTCGAAGTGCCTCCTGCGTATCGGCCAGTGCGCGCTGCTGTCTCACGGAGTCCGTGGTATCGACCGCAGTCATGAACGCGCCGATCTGCATGTCGTCGGATCCACGCAAGACCTCGAAACGCATTTCATAGCTACACGGCTGGGACGCGCTTGCGTCGAATTCCTGCTGTACCGTGAACGCCTCGCCGCCGAGCTGCCGGCGCCACAGCCCGACGATCGCTGCCATCTGTGCTGGCGCGCCCTTCAACACTTCCGGCAGACTGTCGCCAATCATGGCGTTCGCGCCGTACATGCGCTTGTATTGGGCGATACCCGCGTCGTTGATGGCCAGGAGCCGGCAATCCATATCCAGTACCTGAATGGACATATCGGTTGCCTGGAACATTGCAATGAGAACGTCACGTTCGCTGGTGCGTTCCATGACACGCTGCTCGAGACGCATGTTCATGCTTTGCAGGCGCGTTTCGTTTGCGCGCAATTCCGACTCGATCGAGGCTTGGTGAATGCGCGCCAGCACCGCGCCAAGACTCGAACAAACATGGTGAAGCAGACGCAGGTCCCGGTACGAAAAGCCCGCTGTTTCGGCGGCCAGGTAGAGAACGCCGAGCGGTTTGTCGCTCAGTCCGAGCGGGTAGACGATAGCGGTGATGGGCATCCCGACCGAGGCAGGTACGCCGGTCGCCAGCGCCTGTCGTACAAGCGCTTCTTTCGATATAGCGACGCTGCCCGGCAAGGGACCGGGCAGCGCGGATTCCACATCCGAATCATCGGACGCGTCACTACCACGCATCATCCGCAGTTCGCACTCCTCGAAATCGAGAATCCAGCGTAGCCGCGAATCGATCGTACGCTCGAGCTCCTTCAGCGTGGTCACCGACGCAAACTCGGATACCAGCTCGAGTACCAGGTTCAGCTGCGCAATGTCACGGCCCTTCTCCATGCGTCAAAGCTGGCTGAATATCTCGTCGTTTTCCACCTTGGTGGCATCGGCAACGATGTTGGCGTAGACCGCCAATGCCGACATGGAGATGAGTTCCATGATTTCCGACTCCGTCAGGCCAAGCCCCCGCAGGGTGCTGAAGTCCTCGGAAGTCAGGCTTTGCGGATCACGTGCGCATTTCAGCCCGAACCGGATGATTGCGCGTGTCTTGGGCGGATCGAGCGAATCGATATTCTCGGACAGCTGTGCCAGATCTTCTTCGCTGACACCAAGCATGCGACAGCAGGCAAGATGCGCAGCTTCGCAGTACTGGCAATTCCTGTCAGCGGAGATTGCGGAGAACAGCATCTCTTTCAGCGTTCGAGGAAGGACGCCTCCGACCAGGGTGTTCTGGACGAGTCCCCAGCTTCCGCTTGCGGCCGCAACCGAATGACCCTGGACCTTGATGAAGTTTGGGGGGGCGGGGAAACCCATACGGCGCTGGAAGTCAGTGTAGAGCGCCCTGACTTCGGCACTTGCATCGCCAGGTCCCGATTGTGAATGTTCGGCATGTCTCAGGGGATATGAGATGTCAGGACGACTCTCATGCGGTCAGGTGACGGTGCCGGATGATAGCACGGCCACGGCATCGGGACGTTTCCTACCAGTTGATATTTGATCGCATGCCCGTATGAGATGCTGCCGTGGCGTTGACCTGTCCCGCAACCAGCGCGACCAGCTTGGGCGGCCTCGCAGACGGCAGCAGGTTCGATCGGACGCATCTCGCCGCGAGCCGCCTGGTAGGGACCAGCAGGTCACGGAAAAACTGAACACCGCTTGAATAGGTTCAAGGTGAGCTCAACTGATTGCTTAAGCAAGTAAAAAGCTCGCCGAAGCGAGCCTCTTGAACCGCGAAAAAGAAGTTTCCAACGAGAAACTCACTCCCACTCGATCGTCGCCGGCGGCTTGCCCGAAATGTCATACACGACACGATTCAGCCCACGCACCTCATTAATGATGCGGTTCGACACCTTGCCCAACAACGAATGCGGCAAATGCGCCCACTGCGCCGTCATGAAGTCCAGCGTCTGCACCGCGCGCAGCGCCACCACATACTCGTAAGTACGGCCATCGCCCATCACGCCGACCGACTTCACCGGCAGGAACACCGCAAACGCCTGGCTGGTCGCTTCATACCAGTTCACCGGCGCCTTGCCCGCATCGATGCCCGGCACGTGCGGCACTTCGAACGGGGTATTGCGCAGCTCTTCGATGAAGATCGCATCCGCCTCGCGCAGCAGGTCGGCATACTCCTTCTTCACCTCGCCCAGGATGCGCACGCCCAGGCCAGGACCTGGGAACGGATGACGATAGACCATGTCATGCGGCAGACCCAGCGCGACACCCAGCTTGCGCACCTCATCCTTGAACAGCTCGCGCAGCGGCTCGAGCAATTTGAGGTTCAGGGTTTCAGGCAGCCCGCCCACATTGTGGTGGCTCTTGATGGTCTGGCCCTTCTTGCCCTTGCCGGCCGACTCGATCACGTCCGGATAAATGGTGCCCTGCGCCAGCCACTTGGCATTGGTCAGCTTGCCCGCTTCGACCTGGAACACTTCGACGAACTCACGGCCGATGATCTTGCGCTTCTGCTCGGGGTCGGTCACGCCGGCCAGGTGGCCCATGAACTGCGCCTCGGCATCGATACGCACGACTTTCACGCCCAGGTTCTTGGAGAACATGTCCATGACCATCTTGCCTTCGTCCTTGCGCAGCAGGCCGTGGTCGACGAACACGCAGGTCAGCTGGTCGCCGATCGCGCGGTGGATCAGCGCTGCAGCCACGCTCGAGTCGACGCCGCCCGACAGGCCCAGGATCACCTCGTCGGTGCCCACCTGTTCGCGGATCTTGGCGACGGCTTCGCCGATGTAATCCGGCATGTTCCAGTCCGACTTGCAACCGCAGATCTCGTGCACGAAGCGGCCGATGATGGCTTCGCCCTGGGTCGTGTGCGTGACTTCCGGGTGGAACTGCAGCGCGTAGAAGCGGCGCTCTTCGTCGGCCATCGCGGCGATCGGGCAGCTGTCGGTCGAACCCATCAGCTTGAAGCCTTCCGGCATGTCCAGCACCTTGTCGCCGTGGCTCATCCAGACCTTCAGCATGCCGTGGCCTTCATCGGTCACGAAGTCGTTGATGCCGTTCAGCAGCGCCGTATGGCCGCGGGCGCGCACTTCGGCGTAGCCGAATTCGCGCTTCAGGCCGTTCTCGACCTTGCCGCCCAGCTGGGCCGCCATGGTCTGCATGCCGTAGCAGATGCCCAGCACCGGGACGCCGGCTTCGAACACCGCCTGCGGCGCGCGCGGCGAGTCGCCTTCGAGCGTCGAGTTGTGGCTGCCCGAGAGGATGATGCCCGAGGCGCCGTATTCGCGGACGAACGCGTCGCTGACGTCATAGGGGAAGACTTCGGAGAACACGCCGGCGTCGCGCACACGGCGCGCGATCAGCTGGGTAACCTGGGAACCGAAATCGAGGATGAGGATTTTGGAATGCATGGGATGCGTCTATGGTGAGGAATTCGTGGAGAGGAATTCGGTGGGGTGGAAGGCTTCGCCTTCCACGCGTCCAGGCAACGCGAACGATGGTTGAACGCGTGGACGGCAACGCCGTCCACCCCACAGCGGCCGCCAGGCGACCGCGCGGTATGGCTTATTCCGAACGGTAGTTCGGCGCTTCCTTGGTGATCTGCACGTCGTGCACATGCGACTCGCGCATGCCGGCCGAGGTAATCTCGACGAACTCCGCCTTCTCGCGCAGCTCTTCGATCGTGGCGCAGCCGCAGTAGCCCATCGACTGGCGCACGCCGCCGATCAGCTGGAAGATGATCGCCAGCACGCTGCCCTTGTAGGCAACGCGGCCTTCGATGCCTTCCGGGACGAACTTGTCGGCCTTGCTCGAGGCTTCCTGGAAGTAGCGGTCGGCCGAACCGTCGGCCATCGCGCCCAGGCTGCCCATGCCGCGGTAGGATTTGTAGCTGCGGCCCTGGTACAGGATCACTTCGCCCGGCGCTTCTTCGGTGCCGGCGAACATCGAACCCATCATGACCGTGTGGGCGCCGGCCGCCAGCGCCTTCGAGATATCGCCCGAGAAGCGGATGCCGCCGTCGGCGATGCACGGCACGCCGGTGCCTTCCAGTGCTTTAGCCACATTCGAGATCGCGGTGATTTGCGGCACGCCGACGCCGGCGACGATACGGGTGGTGCAGATCGAGCCGGGGCCGATGCCGACCTTCACCGCATCGGCGCCCGCTTCCACCAGCGCCAGCGCGGCGGCGGCGGTGGCGATGTTGCCGCCGATGACGTCCACGTGCGGGAAGCGATCCTTGATCCATTTCACGCGGTCCAGGATGCCCTGCGAATGACCGTGGGCGGTGTCGACCACCAGCACGTCCACGCCAGCGGCCACCAGCAGTTCGATGCGCTCCTCGTCGCGCGGGCCCACGCCGGTGGCGGCGCCGACCAGCAGCTTGCCCTGCGAATCCTTCGAGGCCAGCGGGTGCTCGTGCGACTTCTGGATGTCTTTCACGGTGATCAGGCCGCGCAGCTCGAAGTCGTCGTTGACCACCAGCACGCGCTCCAGGCGGTGCTTGTTCATCAGGCGCTTGGCCTCGGCCGTGTCCGCGTCCTCCTTCACGGTCACCAGCTTGTCGCGCGGCGTCATCTTGGCGCGCGCCTCGGCCTCCAGGTCTTCCTCGAAACGCAGGTCGCGGTTGGTGATGATGCCCACCACCTGGCTGCCCTCGACCACCGGGAAGCCGCTGATGCCGTGCTGCTGCGAGAGCGCCAGCACTTCACGGATCTTCATGGTCGGCGGGATCGTGATCGGGTCGCGCAGCACGCCGGCTTCGAAACGTTTGACTCGCGCCACTTCGCGCGCCTGGTCGGCCGGGCGCAGGTTCTTGTGGATGATGCCGATGCCGCCCTCTTGCGCCATTGCGATCGCCAGGCGCGATTCGGTGACGGTGTCCATGGCCGCCGACAGCAGCGGAATGTTCAGCGTGATGTTCCGGGTCAGCTTGGTACGCAGGGAGGTTTGGGCCGGGAGGACGTTGGAGTAGGCCGGGACGAGTAGCACGTCATCGAAGGTGAGTGCTTTTTGGAGGAGACGCATAGTATTTCCTATAGGCGCAAAAGCAAATTATACAGAAACTCTCCATTTCCGTCGCCGGGCAGGCCAAAATTTCTTTCGCACGGTGCGCCCGCCAATTGACAGCCGAGCCAGGACATGGCGAAATCGACGCGATTCAATCAGGAACCATGTCATGCCGCTTTCTTGCCACGCCCTTTCCAGATACGCCCTCGGCGCCCTGCTCTTGTGCGCCGCGAGCGCCGCCCATGCCCAGTACGTCTGGATCGGCCCCAACGGCACGCGCCAGTATGCCGACCGCCCGCCCCCACCCGGCACGCCGGCCAGCAAGATCATCAAGGCGCCCGGCCGCCCGCCGCTGGAACCGTCGACCTCATCGGAAACAACCGCCGCGACGCCGGCCGCGACCAAGGACGCCGCCAGGCCGCCGAGCCTGGCCGAGCAGGAAGCCGCCTTCCGTGAACGCAGCAAGGCGCGCGCGGACCAGGAACAGAAGACGCGGGAAGAAGCCGAGCGCCGCCGGCGCCTGGCCGAGCATTGCGCCGCGGCGCGCGAGACGCAGGCCAGTCTTGCCTCGGGCATCCGCGTCGCGCGGGTCGGGCCCGATGGCGAGAAAACCTATATGAGCGACGAAGAGAAAGCTGCGCGCAGCGAACATGTCAAGCGGGCTCTGCAAGAGTGCCGCTGACCGGCTCGATCGCGACCTCAACGCGGTTGCGTCCGCCCGCCTTGGCCGCATACAGGGCCGCATCGGCGCGCGCCATCAGGCTGGTGATGCCTTCGCCCGGCCGCAGCATGGCCACGCCGATGCTGACCGTATACGACACGCCGGCCGCGCCCGCTCCCACCTGCGGCGCGCGCTCGAGCGCGGCGCGCAGCCGCTGCGCCACCGAGAGCACCGTGCGGCCGTCGGCGTCGGGCAACAGCACGGCGAACTCTTCGCCACCCAGGCGGGCGCAGTAATCGATCTTCCGGATCGTCTGCTGGGTGCGCTCGACGAGGTCGCGCAGCACCAGGTCGCCCACGCCGTGGCCGTGGGTGTCGTTGATGTGCTTGAAGTGGTCGGCGTCCACCAGCAGCAGGCCCAGAGCGCTACCGTGGCGCTCGGCGCGCGCCAGCTCGCGCTCGGCGAAGGCGAAGAAGGCGCGGCGCGACGCGGCCCCGGTCAGGTGATCGTGGTCGGCGGCATGGATGCTGGCGGCGATCAGGCGCGCATTGGCCATCATCACCGCGCCCAGCGTCAATGCCGGCAGCGCCAGGGTGCCGATCGCGAAGAACGCCAGGTTGTAGGCGCTTCCTTCGAGCAGCGAATAAGGCTGGTAGAAATCGATGAGATAGAAGCTCGCGCGCCAGGCATGGCCCACGCCCAGCACCAGGGCGGCGCAACGGGTGAAGGTGAACGAATAGCGCAGCCGCGGCTCGCCCGGCGCGCGCAGGGTGATCCCGATCGCGAAGCAGACGGCGCCGTGGTAGAGCGATACCGAGACGATGCGCAGCGCCGCCGATTCGACCGCATGGTGAAAGAAGACGATGCCCGAGATCGCGGCCAGCGCGCCGGCCGCCAACAGGCGCCATGGCACCGACAGTCCGAGAAAACGCCGGAAGCCGGCGAAGATCAGGGTGATCGTGCCGAGGTACAGCGCATTGGCCAGTTCGACGCTCAGGACATCGGGAACCACGCCGCGCGCGGCGAACAGCAGCAAGGCCACCACCGCCAGCAGGTTCGCCTGGCGCCATTCGCGGATGCCTGCCACCTCGCTCTTGGCGAGCGACGACAGGACCAGCAACATGACCCCGGACAGGCCGGTGGTCACCAATAACAAACTCAGGGCATTCAACATCGGAGCAGCAATACGGCAAATGGAAGTGCGACAGGCGGAGCGCCGCCATAAAAATGCGGCGGCGCACAGGCGGCGTGGCGGCACGTCGATGCCGGACACGATGCGCACCGGCCAGTCACGGCGAGCGCATCCCGGCATCATGGGAGGCGCCATGATACCAAGAAACTCCGGGAAATCTATCCAATTGTTGCAGTTGCGCAAGAAATAACAGCCTGCGCCTCCGACGCCACGCTCAGGCGGCGCCGTCGCTCGCGCTGGCCGCGCCCTCGCGCTTGGCCGCGCGTTTGCGGCGCGACTCCTTGGGATCGGCCACCAGCGGCCGGTAGATCTCGATGCGGTCGCGCTCGCGCAGCACGGTGTCGAGCGTCTTCTTCTTGGCGTAGATGCCGACCGGCTGGGTCGTCAGGTTGATGTCCGGAAAGGCTTCCAGGACGCCGCTGCGCTCGATCGCCTCGCCAATGGTCGTGCCCGCCTCGACCCGCATGGGGTGCAGCCACTCGACCTCGGCGCTGGCATAGCACACCGAAATGCCCAGCATTTCAGCCATACAGCGCCTCGGCGCGCTTGCAGAACGAGTCGACCATGCTGTTGGCGATCATGCCGAACACCGGCCCCACGATCTGGGCCAGGATGACGCTCGAGAACTCGTACTGCATGTCGAAGTCGATCTTGCAGGCGTCTTCACGCAGGGCCTTGAAACTCCACGTCGCCTCCAGCATCTTGAAAGGACCGTCGACCAGGTGCATCTTCATCTGGGTCGGACGCTGGTTGTGGTTCGACGTCGTGAAGCTTTGCTTCACGCCATGAAAATTGATCTGCAAGCTGGCGACCAGCTTGTCGTCGGTCCGCTCGACCACCTTGACGCCTGCACACCAGGGCAGGAACTTGGGATAATCCTCAACCTTGGCGACCAGGTCGAACATCTGTTCTGCGCTATAGCCAAGGAAAACTGATTTGTGCACTACTGCCATTGGTCAACCGTTTGTTATGATGTTGGTCATTTGCATGCGCCAGTTGTTGGCGCAATGGCAGTAGTTTAACCGACACGCGAATTTTCGCCTTTTCATGAGCATCGCTGACAATAAAAAAGCATTTTTTGACTACTTCATCGAAGACCGCTACGAAGCGGGTCTGGTGCTGGAGGGTTGGGAAGTAAAAGCCATCCGCGAAGGGCGGGTGCAGATCAAGGAAGCCTATGTGCTCGTCCGCAATGGCGAGCTATACCTGTTCGGCGCGCACGTCAGTGCGTTGACGACGACTTCCACCTTCAGCCACCCGGAGGCGCTGCGCTCGCGCAAGCTGCTGCTGCACCGGGCCGAAATCGACAAGCTGATCGGCAAGGTCGAGCGCGCCGGGTTCACGCTGGTGCCGCTCAACCTGCACATGAAGAAAGGCCGCGTGAAGTGCGAGATCGGCCTGGCCAAGGGCAAGAAGCAGCACGACAAGCGCGCGACCGAGAAGGACCGCGACGCCAAGCGTGAAGTCAACCAGGCGATGAAGACCAACCGCCGCTGATCAATCGCGCGGGGCACGGACCGGCAGCTCCAGCACGCGCGCACCGGCGGCCGCGATCAATTCCTGGTCGTGGGTCGAGAACAGGACCAGGCGCCTGCCACTCTGCGCCCGGATCTGCTCCACGAGAAAGGCCTTGGCATCGGCATCGATGCCGTTCGTCGGCTCGTCCATCAGCACCACCGGGGCCTCGCCCATCAGGCCACTGACCAGCATGAACTTCTTGCGCGTGCCGAGCGACATGTCGCCGAACGGCAGGCCGAGATAGATGTCGATCCCGAACCCGGTCAGCAGCGCCGTCCCGGGACCGGGGCCGCCGCGCAGGGCCTGCACCATGCGCAGGAATTCGTCGCCGGTCATGAAGTCATAAGCCACCGATTCGTCGGGCACATAGGCGAGGCACGCGCGGCCCGCCTGTCCATCGGTGGCGAGGTCGTGGCCGCAGATCCTGACCTTCCCCTCTTGCGGCGCCTCGATCCCCGCCAGCAGGGTCAACAAGGTCGACTTGCCGGCGCCGTTGCGGCCGAGCAGCGCCACCGCGCCCGGGCCGAACGACAGCTCCAGGTTTGCAAACAGTATATGTGCGCCATGGCGCATGCCGAGGCCCTCGGCGGCCAGCAGGATGGTCATCGATCGTCCTTACATCAATATGAGCGACGCGGCGCACAGCGCCACCTTCATCGCCACACCGTACTGGTGGCGTTGCAGGATCGGCGCGCCGAGCAGCGCGAGAAGCATCAAGGACCAGCCGGCACGGCGCAGCAGGACGGTCGCCACGTCGAGGCTGTCCGCCACCTGGGCATGGGCCAGCCACGCCAGGCCGAACACGGCGGCGCCGGCGCCCAGCACCACCAGGTGTTCCGCGACCATGGTCTTGGCAGTACCGAATGGCAGGCTGCGCAGGAAGGGCTGCAGCGGCTGGCGCGCCTGCCAGAAGGCGTAGTACAGCCCCGCCAGCAGATAGGCGCTGGCGCAACAGGCCAGCGTGACGAAGCCCGCAGCATCCTGCTCCTTGCCGAACAGGTGGATCATTGCCCAGCACAGCGCATGCAGGAACAGCGCCGCGCCGATACGTGGCAGGGCCACGTGCAGGTGGGAGCGCCACAGGGCGCGGCCATGCAGCTGAAACAGGAACCAGACGCCCGGGCCGCGCAGCCGTCCGCTGGCGCCGGCGTCGCGCCGCGTCGACGCGCGCGCCGGCGCCGGCCGCGCCAGCTCGCGCGCCAGCAGCGCCAGGCAGGCCACGAGCGGCCAGCCATCGGCGAGCGGCGCCGCCGCCAACAGTGCCGGCACGGCCGAGAGGCGCAGGCGTGATGCGCGCCCTGCCCCGAATACCACGGCGCGCGCCGCGGCGATCGTCAGGAGCAGGATCACCAGGAAAGCGCCCCAGAACAGGACGGTCCCGGCGCCGGCGGCCAGCACCACCCACGCCGCGATCGCGAACGGGACGATGAACCACTGCAGGGCCACCAGCAGCAGCGCCATGTCCAGTCGTGGCGCCAGATAGTGGCCATGGCTGGCGCTGCGGGCGAATACGGCAAACCCGGCGCCGCGCACGAAGCTCCGGTGCACGCGCGCCCACAGGCCCACGACCGTCAGCCAGCCGACCAGATAGACCAGGTTGTCGCGCCAGGCCAGCGGGTCGCGCCAGAACTGCAGGATCGGTGCGGCCAGCAGCGATGGCCGTTCGACCAGCACCAGCGCAAAGAAGGCGCCGAAGATCCCCAGCGCGTGGCCGTAGCGTTGATAGAGTGCCTGAGACTCCTGGCGCAGGTAGCGCCGGCGCAGCGCGAACAGGGCGAGAAAGGGTTGCGGCAGCAGCCGGCGGCGCCAACTCGCCAGCACCGTTCAAGCGCCCGGCAAGGCGGGCGCGACTGCGCTGCGCACCGACAGGCGCCAGGCGCCAAAGCTCAGCAGCAGGCCGCCCGCCACGCCCAGCCCCAGTTTCAGCGCGCTGTCGAACAGCAGCGGCGCCACCAGGCCCGACACCAGCGCGAACGACATCATCTGGATGAAGCCGACCATCGACGAGGCCAGGCCGCGGTTGCGCGGGAACAGGCCCATCGCGGTCAGCTGCACCGCCGGCATCGCCACCGCCAGGCCGAAGGTGTAGACGAACAGCGGCAGCACCGACCATGGCACGCTGGCCGGGAACAGCCCGTGATAACCGACGTTGAGCGCCACGCCCAGCGCCATCACGGCGTAGCCGGTCCACATCATGCGGCCCGGGGTCGAGCTGTGGGCGCGCTTGCCGCCCCAGGCCGAGCCCACCACCATGCCGCCCACCAGCGGGATGAACATCCACGCGAACGCGGTCTCGGGCAGGCCGAGGATCTCCATCACGAAGTTCGAGGCCGATCCGATGTAGAGCGACAGGCCGCTGAAGGCCAGGCCCACCGACAGCGCCAGGAACACGAATTGCGGATTGCGCAGCACCATCAGGTAGTTGCGGCCGATGGTGCCCGGGTGGAAGGCCTGGCGCTTCTCGGCCGGCAGGCTTTCCGGCAGCATCTTCATGACCAGCAGGATCATCGCCGCCCCGAACACGGCAAGGAACACGAAGGACGAGCGCCAGCCGAAGGTCACGTGCAGCCAGCCGCCCAGGATCGGGGCGATGGCCGGCGCCAGGCCGAACACCATCATGATGTGCGACATCATGCGCTGGGCTTGCGGGCCCGAAAAACGGTCCTGCACGATCGCCTGGCCGATCACCGAGCCGGCGCCGGCCGACAGGCCCTGCAGCGCGCGGAACACCAGCAGCCAGCCGAAGCTCGGCGCCAGGGCCGCGCCGACCGAGGCCAGCGTATAGACCGCCAACGCGGCCAGGATCACGGGGCGGCGGCCGAAGGAGTCCGACAGGGTCCCGTAGAACAGCATCATGAAGGCGAACGTGAACAGGAACACGCTCAGGGTCTGCTGCACGGCCACCGGGCCAACCGCGAATTCGGCGCCGATCGCCGGCATCGACGGCAGGTAGGTGTCGATGGCCAGGGCGCCGATCATGCCGAGGCAGGCGAGGATGACGGTGAGGAGCTTTTGCATGTACTACACTTTCGGGATCGTTGCCGACACCGCACGATGCGGGCGTCGGGGGGACGCGATTGTACGCTATTTCGATCCCGCCGATCCTCACCGATCCTCACGCAGCGACATGCCGAAGCGGTCCAGGCGCGGCATCCAGTTTTCCTGGTAGGCGGCCGACACCAATATCCGCTCGGCGCGGCCGACCAGCTTCTCGCGCGGCACCAGGCCGATCACGCGCGAATCGGCGCTGTCGTTGCGGTTGTCGCCCAACATCAGGTACTGGCCGGGCGGGATCCGCAGCGGATCGAAGCTGCGCGGCGCCGGCACGCCCGGCAAGACCTGGATGCGCTGGCGCGTGCCCGCCACCTGCTCTTCCAGCCGGATGGCGCCGACCTCGAGGCCGCGGCTGCGCTCGCGCGCCTCGCCCAGCAGCGCATAACTGGCGCCTTCGCCGTTGATGAACAGCCGGTCGCCCCGCATCTCGACCAGGTCGCCCGGCAGCGCCAGCACGCGCTTGATCAGGCGCGTGCCGTCATGCGGCGAGTAAAACACGACCATGTCGCCGCGCGCCGGCTCGCCCAGGTGCGCCACGCTCACCTCGGTCAATGGTATCTTGAGGTCGAAGGCCAGGCGGTTGATCAGGACCACGTCGCCCTCCAGCAGATTGGGCCGCATCGAACCGCTCGGGATCGGGCTCCAGTCGGCCACCGCGCTGCGGAACACGCCGAACAACAGCAGGAACATCAGGAAGCCCTTGTTGGCGCGGACGAAGTTTTTCATGGACGACTCCTCGGTGACTGGAGCGCCAAGCATAGCCGCCGCCTCCGAATGAAGGCTTAGCAGTTCATTAAGGAAATGGCGGCGTCGGCGGCGCAAGTGTCACCGGGCTGTCATATTTGACATCTACACTGCCTGCGGGACGACTACGACCGCAGAATATGGACATGAAGAAAAAGGCCATCGAGGCTGAGCTCAAACAATTTTCCGACGGCGGCGCCTATCTGAACCGCGAACTGTCGCTGCTCGAATTCAACCGCCGCGTGCTGGCCCAGGCCGAAGACCCGTCGATTCCGCTGCTCGAACGCCTGCGCTTCCTGTGCATCGTGGCGAGCAACCTGGACGAGTTCTTCGAAGTGCGGGTGGCCAGCCTGCTGGCCCAGCACCAGCTCGACCGCGCCAGCGGCGCCCTGCCCGACGGCCTGGCCGCCAACCTGGAACGCGCGAGCGCCGAATGCCGCCACCTGATCGCGCGCCAGTACAGCCTGTTCAATAGCGAGATCCAGCCGCAGCTGTCCGAGCACGGCATCCACCTGCTGCACCGCAGCGAGCGCAACGCCGCCCAGCGCGCCTGGGTCAAGCAGTATTTCGACCGCGAAGTGCGCCCGCTGCTCACGCCGATCGGCCTCGACCCTGCCCACCCCTTCCCGCGCGTCGTCAACAAGAGCCTGAACTTCATCGTGGAACTCGCCGGCAAGGACGCGTTCGGGCGCGGCTCGGGCATCGCGATCATGAAGGCGCCGCGCGTGCTGCCGCGCGTGATCCGGCTGCCGGACGAGCTCTCGGACAAGAAAGGCGCCTCCTACTGCATGCTGTCGTCGGTGATCCAGGCCCACATGGCCGACCTGTTCACCGGCCGCGATGTGGTCTCGTACTCGCAGTTCCGCGTCACCCGCAACAGCGACCTGTGGGTCGACGAAGAAGAAGTCAAGAACCTGCGCCAGGCGCTGCAGAGCGAGTTGCACAGCCGCCAGTACGGCTTCGCGGTGCGCCTCGAGGTGGGCCGCTCCTGCCCCGAGCACCTGTCGGACTTCCTGCTCAACCAGTTCCAGATCGACCGCAGCCGCCTGTTCAAGGTCGATGGACCGGTCAACCTGAGCCGCCTGCTGGAAATCGTCAACAGCAACGACCGGCCCGACCTCACCTTCGCGCCCTATGTCGCGGGCTACCCGAACAAGCTTGCCGGACCCGACCTGTTCGCCTCCCTGCGCAAGCACGACGCGTTGCTGCACCATCCATTCGAATCGTTCCAGCCGGTGATCAATTTCATCCAGTGCGCGGCGGCCGATCCGAACGTGGTGGCGATCAAGCAGACCATCTACCGCGCCGGCAGCAATTCGGAACTGGTCGACGCCCTGATCGCGGCCGCGCGCAGCGGCAAGGAAGTCACCGTCATCGTCGAGCTGATGGCGCGCTTCGACGAGGAAGCCAACATCAACTGGGCCGAGAAGCTCGAGCAGGCCGGGGCCCAGGTGGTGTACGGCGTGGTGGGCCTCAAGACCCATGCCAAGATGGCCCTCGTGCTGCGGCGCGAGCCGAATGGACTGCGCCGCTACGCCCACCTCGGCACCGGCAACTACAACCCGACCACCGCCAGGTTCTATACCGACATGGGGCTGCTGACGGCCGACCCGGAACTCACCGCCGACGTCAACGAAGTCTTCATCCACCTCACCAGCCTGACCCGGCCCAAGCAGCTGTCGAGCATCTGGCTGGCGCCGTTCTCGCTGCAGAAGGAGATCGTGCGCGCGATCCGCCAGGAAGCCGAGATCGCGCGCCAGGGCCGCCCGGGACGCATCATCGCCAAGATGAATTCGCTCACCGACGAGTCGGTGATCAAGGCCCTGTACGAGGCCTCGCAGGCCGGCGTCAGGATCGACCTCATCGTGCGCGGCGCCTGTTCGCTGCGGCCGGGCGTGGACGGCCTGTCGGACAACATCAAGGTGCGTTCGATCGTCGGCCGCTTCCTGGAGCACACCCGCATCTTCTATTTCCGCAACGACCTGAAGCACGACGTGGTGCTCAGCAGCGCCGACTGGATGAACCGCAACCTGTTCCGCCGGGTCGAAGTGGCATTCCCGATCCGCTCGACCGCGCTCAAGCGGCGCGTGATGCGCGAGGGCCTGCACCCCTACCTGAAGGACAACGTCAACGCCTGGGAGCTGGCGCCCGATGGCCGCTACCGCCGCCGCAAGGCGCGCGGCAAGCAGGGGCAGTACAGCGCGCAGCAGGTGCTGATGGACATGCTCGGCGCGGCCAGCCTCGCCAACGACACCAACGACAAGGAGATCGACAATGGAACTGATCCTGTGGCGCCACGCTGAGGCCGAGCCGGGAGAGCCGGACGCCGCACGCGCGCTCACGCCCAAGGGCCAACGCCACGCCGCGCGCATGGGCGCCTGGCTCGACCGCAAGCTGCCCCCGGCCTGCCGCATCCTGGTGAGCCCGGCCACGCGCTGCATCCAGACGGTGGAAGCGCTGGGCCGGCGCTACGAAGTGGTCGAGGCGCTGAACACCGCGTCGAGCGCGGAAGCGATCATCGCCGCCTGCGGCTGGCCCGAGCACCGCCAGCCGGCGCTGATCGTCGGCCACCAGCCGCTGCTGGGCCAGGTGGCGTCGATGGCGCTGTGCGGGAACAAGCAGGATTGGCGCATCCGCAAGGCGGGCGTGTTCTGGATCGAGCACAAGGAGCCGGATGGCGTGCCGTATATCCGGCTGGTGGCGGGGCCGGACGTGATCGGCAAGCTGCGTTAGAAGAATCGCTAGCGCACCTGGAAGCCGATGCCGACTTCGTTCCAGCTGCACTCTTCCTTCTCGAACCACGGCGCCAGCGTCGGATGCCGCGCCAGCAGTTCCGGCGGCAGCTCGATCTCGATCTTGCCCTTCATGCGCAGGCGCAGGCCGCCGATGTCGTTGTCGGCGCGCGCATGCATGAACACCACCGCCAGGCGCAGCGCCAGCACCGCCTTGGCCAGGTCGGGCTCGACCAGCGCCTCGCGGATCTTGCGCAGATTGCCCTTCTGTCCCAGCACCAGGGTCGCCAGCAGGCGCTGCTCGCGCGTGGTGAAGCCGCCCAGGTCGGCGTGCTCGACGATGTAGGCGCCGTGCTTGTGGGCCCCGCTCATCGAAATGGCCAGGCCGATCTCGTGCAGCATGGCGCTCCAGGCCAGGTAGTGCGGCTGGCTGTCGGCCTGCGGCTGCAGGCGTTCGTACAGCAAAGTCGCGATGCCGCAGGTGCGCAGCGCGCGCTGGGTGTCGACCCGGAAGCGCTGCATGCAGGAGCGGATCGCGGCGTCGCGCCGGTCGCGCCGGTTGGCGCGCAGCTCGAGGTCGGACAGCACGCCCAGGCGCAGCCCGGCATTGACCGCCTGCAGGCGCTCGACCTTCAGCTCCTGCATCGCGCCGATGAGCACCGTCAGGCCGCCCACCATCACCGGCACGCGGTCGCGCTTGACGCCCGCCAGCAGAAAGGCGTCCACGTGGCCCAGTTCGATCAGGATGTCGCGCAAGGCATGCAGGCTGGCCTGCGACACCGTGCCGTCGCCGATCGCGTTGCGGCCGATGACTTCCGAAATGGCGCGCATGGTGCCGGATGAGCCGTAGGCGGCGTCCCAGCCCTGGGCGTGGTACAGCGAGGCGGCGTCTTCGAAGCGGGCGCGCGCCGCGGTGACGGCGGCGTCGAAATTGCGCGCGCTGATGCGGCCGTCGGGGAAATAGGCGCGCACCTGCGGCTGGGTGCCGATGCCGAACGACTCGACCAGGTGGATCTCGGCGCCGGTGCCGGCGATGACCTCGGTCGAGCCGCCGCCGATGTCGATCACCAGCCGCCGCTCGTCCTGGCGCTCGATGGCGCGCGTCACGCCCATGTAGATCAGGCGACCCTCTTCCTCGCCCGAGATGATCTCGATCGGATACCCGATCGCCGCCTCGAGCTGCGGCAGCAGCTGGTCGGCGTTCTTCGCCACGCGCATGGTGTTGGTGGCGACCACGCGCACGGCGTCGAGGTGGTATTCGTCCAGGATCTTGCGGAAGTCGTGCAGGCAGGCGATGGCGGCGCGCATCGCGGCCTCGGTGAGCATGTCGTGACTGTCGAGTCCCGCCGCCAGGCGGATCGGATCGCGCGCGGTGCGCACGATGTGCATGCGGGCGCCGAGCGGCTCGCCGATGTGCAGGCGGAAGCTGTTGGACCCGAGGTCGACTGCTGCAAACATGAGGCCCTTTCGAAAATGGACGAATCCCGCGGCCAGCTCATGCTGCGCGGGATCGGCAGGGCCAAGTATACAGCGTGGCGCGGGTCGCCACCAACCCCGGCGCGCGAAAAGTGCGCCGGGGGTTGTGCGATGCGGCCGTTCAGCCGCGCTGGCGGACGGCCGGACGGCGGCGCAGGCAGTGCCAGGCGCCGACCAGGCAGGGAATGCCGAGCGTAACGGCGGACAGGGCGTCCCAGATGCCGTCGCCCAGCAGGGCCGAGATCAGGCCGATGGTGGTGAGGATGGCCAGCACGATCGGCGCGCCCCAGATTTGCATCGGAGTGCGGCTCACGATGCGCTCCCCTCGCGCGCCAGCGCCGGCGCATCGATGCCGCGGGCCGGCGCGTGCTTATCGAGGGCCGCGGCCTTGGCCGACGCATTGGCGGTCTTGCCGCGCTTGACCCACAGGTACAGGCCCGTCACCAGGATCACGATGGTCGCGATGTCGAGCACCGCCCACAGGAACTTCATCCACTGGCCGCCGTAGTCGCCGAAGTGCAGCGGCTGCGACACCAGCAGCGCCTTCAGGTACCACGGCAGTTCGGGCGCGTCGGTGAGTTCGCCGGTATGGGCGTCCACCAGCACCGGCTGGTACATGCGCGAGCTGAACGGCTCGTTGCCGTTCATGAAGATGCCGTAGTGGTGGGCGCTGCTG
Source organism: Massilia timonae (assembly GCF_001866515.1). NCBI lineage: Bacteria > Pseudomonadati > Pseudomonadota > Betaproteobacteria > Burkholderiales > Oxalobacteraceae > Massilia > Massilia timonae. Next base: position 4,181,224 of record NZ_JRYB01000001.1, on the reverse strand, counting down.
AAGTCGGTGCCCGGGAAGGCCACGAAGGCGACCCGCATGCCCGGCAGGCGCTCCTTGGCCTTTTCGATCGCGTCGTGCACCGAGGCGGTGTGCGGCTGCGGCGCCTTGTCCTTGTACTGGGCCAGGATCTCGCTCAGCTCATTGTGCTGGTAATACTTGAGCATCAGGTCGGCCCAGGTATTGATCATGCCGGTGCCGCCGACCACGAACAGCCAGGTGAGCGTGACGATGCCCAGCAGGTTGTGCATGTCGAGCCATTTGAGGCGGCTGCTTCTCTCCTTGCGCACGGTGCCGAAGTCGAGCTTGCGCATGAACGGCGAGTACAGGACCGCGCCGCTGATAATCGCCACCAAAAGCAACAGGGCCATCAACCCCAGGAACAGCTGGCCGGCCAGGCCCATGAACAGGTCGACGTGCAGCGCCAGCATGGTCGACATGAACACGCCGCCCTCGAACGCCGGCTCTTCGATCACCTCCGTGGTGCGCGCATCGACGGCGATCGGCTTGTAGTCGTGGTCGTGCATGTGGTCGGCCAGGGTCACGTTCCAGATCTCGGGCACGTCGGCTTCCTGGGAGATGAACATCGGCTTCTTGGTCGGGTACAGCTCCTTGGCCGAGGCGATCACGGCGTCGACGTTGCCCATCGGCGTCGGTTGCGCAAGCACCGGCGGCTCGACCTCGTTGCCCAGCAGGTGGCCGATCTCATGGTGGTAGATCAGCGGCAGGCCGGTCAGGCACAGCAGCAGCATGAAGATGGTGCAGACCAGGCTGGACCACTTGTGGATCCAGCCCCAGCGACGCAGGGAAACGGGTGACATGTTATTGGCTACGCATTATAGCTAGAGATACAGACCATGAATAATAATCGTTCTCATTTACAGATGCAAGCATCAGGCATAGAATGCGCGTTACTTTTAACGCATAAGAAGAGCAAGACACATGAACACCCCGCGCATGACCCCGGCCGCGCTGGCCGCCGCCCTCTTCGTCTCCAGCACCGCGTTCGCCCAGCAGGCCGAACCGCCAGCCGACGAGAAGATCTCGACCGTGGTCGTGACCGCATCGGCCGACGCCTCGGCCCAGGGCCTGCCGGCCGCGTATGCCGGCGGCCAGGTGGCGCGCGGCGGTCGCCTGGGCCTGCTCGGCAACGTCGACATCATGGACACTCCGTTCAACAGCACCAACTACACCCATGCGCTGATCCAGGACCAGCAGGCGCGCAGCGTGGCCGACGTGGTGCAGAACGATCCGTCGGTGCGGGTGGCGCGCGGCTTCGGCAATTACCAGGAGCTGTACATGATCCGCGGCTTCGCGGTCGGCTCGGACGACACGGCGTATAACGGCCTGTACGGCCTGCTGCCGCGCCAGTTCGTGGCGACCGAGCTGATGGAACGCGTGGAGGTGCTGCGCGGCGCGCACAGCTTCATCAACGGCGCCGCGCCGGCCGGCGGCAGCATCGGCGGCTCGATCAACATCCTGCCCAAGCGCGCCCCGAACCAGGAACTGAGCGAAGTCACCGTGGGCGTCGAGACCGGCGGCCAGGGCTATGGCGCGATCGACCTGGGCCGCCGCTTCGGCGAGGAAGGCCGCGCCGGCGTGCGCGTCAACGTGGCGCACCGCAACGGCGACACGGCGGTCGACCGCGAAGAACGCGAGCTCTCCGTGTACTCGATCGGCGTCGACTACCGCGGCCGCGGCTACCGCCTGTCGGCCGACGTCGGCGCGCAGGACCACCAACTGACCAATGCCCGTCCGAGCGTCGACCTGGCCGCCGGCCTGCCGATGATCGCGGCGCCTGATGCGAGCCACAACTTCGCCCAGCCGTGGACCGTCTCGAACGAACGCCATACCTTCGGCACCGTGCGCGCCGAGGTCGACCTGGGCGCCGACGCGGTGGCCTGGGCCGCCGCCGGCCTGCGCAACGGCCAGGAATTCAACATCCTGGCCGGCATCGACGTCAACGCCGTCGATGGCGACGCGACCATGAGCCGCTTCGACAATATCCGCAAGGACCAGGTGCGCACCGGCGAAGTGGGCGTGCGCGGTGCTCTGCGCACCGGCTTCGTCAAGCACGTGCTGAGCGCTTCGGCCTCGGGCTTCCATTCGAGATCGCGCAACGCCTATGGCATGTCCGATTTCGCCGGCTTCGCGTCGAACCTGTACCGTCCGCGCGACGTGGCGGCGCCGTCGTCGACCTTCTTCACCGGCGGCGACATGAACCATCCGCTGGTGACCTCCAAGACCATTCTGTCGGGCCTGGCGATCGCCGACACCATGTCGTTCATGGACGACACGGTGCTGGTCAATGTCGGCCTGCGCCACCAGCGCATCAAGGACTTCGGCTACGACTACAACACCGGGCTGGAGAATTCGGGCTACGAATCGAGCAAGAACACGCCGTTCGCCGCCATCGTCTACAAGCCGCGCAAGGACCTGTCGCTGTATGCCAACTACAGCGAAGGCCTGCAGCGCGGCCCGGTCGCCTCGGGCACCGACATCGTCAACCAGGGCGAGATCTTCGCGCCCTACGTCGCGCGCCAGCGTGAAGCGGGCGTCAAGTACGACAGCGGCCGCTACGGCCTGACCGCAGCCGTGTTCTCGACCAGCCAGCCGAGCGCCTACGTCGAGAACCGCGTGTTCGGCGTGTTCGGCGAGCAGCGCAATCGCGGCCTCGAGCTGTCGGTGTTCGGCAATCCGGTGCGCGGCCTGAAGCTGCTGGGCGGCCTGACCCTGATCGACGCCGAACAGCGCGTGACGGCCGGCGGCGTGAACCAGGGCAAGGACGCGATCGGCGTGCCGGAAACGCAGCTCAACATCGGCGCCGACTGGATGGTGCCGGGCGTGGACGGCCTGTCGCTGAACGCGCGCACCGTGTACACCTCGAAGCAGTATGCCGACGGCGCCAATCTGCAGAAGCTGCCGTCGTGGACCCGCCTGGACCTGGGCGCGACCTGGAATACCCGCTTCATGGACCGCGACCTGACCCTGCGTGCGCGCGTGGACAACGTCACGGACAAGAATTACTGGGCCTCGGCCGGCGGTTATCCGGGCGCGGGCTACCTGGTGCTGGCGGCGCCGCGCAGCGTGGTGGTGTCGGCGACAGTCGGGTTCTGAACCGGATTCATGGCAGGCGCAGGTCGTCCTTCACGGCGGCCAGCGCCATCCTGTCGACCAGGCCGGGCGCGATCAGCTTGAGCCAGCGCCCGATCCTGCCCTGCGCCGTCATCACCACCTCGCGCTGGCGCGCCTCCATCGCCCTGACGATCAGGCGCGCGCACTCCTCCACCGGCATCGCCTTCTCTTCCCTGAGCGCGCTGGCGCCGGCCTCTTCTCCCCTGGCGTTGAAACCGCGGTAGCGGATGCGCGTGGCCACCACGCCCGGATAGGCGGTGGTCACGCTGACGCCCGCCTCCTTCAGTTCGACCCGCAGCGCTTCGAAGAAGCCGCTCATCGCGAACTTGGTGGCGCAATACGCGGTGCGTCCCGGCACCCCGACCAGGCCGGCCAGCGACGACACCGCCACGATGGCGCCACGGCTCGCCTTCAGGTGCGGCAGCGCGGCCTGGGTGCACCAGACGCTGCCCCACAGGTTCACGCGCATCAGCTCTTCGTACCAGGCCAGGCTCTCGACTTCTTCGAACAGCGCGTGCGCCGAACGGCCGGCATTGTTGACCAGCACGTCGATGCGGCCGAAGCGTTCGAGCGCCCGCGCGATCAGGCGCAGGCAATCGTCCTGGCGGCCGGCGTCGAAGGCCACCGTGAGCGTGTCGGCGCCGAGCGCCTGGCACTGGCCGGCGACCAGGTCGAGCGGCCCCTGGTTGCGCGCGGCCAGCACGAGCCTGACCCCGGCGCCGTGGCGGGCCGCGAGCTGGCGCGCCATTTCGGCGCCGATGCCATCCGAGCCGCCGGTGATGACGACGACCCGGCTCATTTCTGCGCCTTCACGATCTGCAGCGCGCTCGCGATCACGGTGCTCATATCGCCCAGGTTGGCCGGCACGATCAGGGTGTTGTTGGTCTTGGCCAGGTTCGCGAACGCGTCCACGTAGTGCTCGGCCACGCGCAGGCTGACCGCATCCATGCCGCCTGGCGAAGCGATCGCCTCGCCCACCTGGCGCAGCGCCGATGCGCTGGCGTCGGCCAGCGCCACGATGGCGGCCGCCTCGCCCATGGCGCGGTTGATCTCGGCCTGCTTCTCGCCCTCGGAGCGCGCGATGGCCGCCTCGCGCTCGCCGCTGGCGATGTTGATCTGCTCCTGGCGCCGGCCTTCCGAGGCCGCGATCAGGGCGCGTTTCTCGCGCTCGGCCGTGATCTGGGCCTGCATCGCCAGCAGGATCTCGGCCGGCGGCGTCAGGTCCTTGATCTCGTAGCGCAGCACCTTGACGCCCCAGTTGGCGGCCGACTCGTCGATCGCGTTCACGATGTGGGTGTTGATCAGGTCGCGCTCCTCGAAGGTCTTGTCGAGCTCCATGCGGCCGATCACCGAGCGCAGGGTGGTCTGGGCCAGTTGCGTGATGGCCTGGATGTAGTTCGACGAGCCGTACGAGGCGCGCATGGCGTCGGTCACCTGGAAGTACAGGATGCCGTCCACGTGCAGCTGGGTATTGTCGCGCGTGATGCAGACCTGGGGCGGCACGTCGAGCGGAATCTCCTTCAGGCTGTGCTTGTAGGCGATGCGGTCGACGAAGGGCACCACGATGTTCAGGCCGGGGGCCAGGGTGGCGTGGTATTTGCCGAGCCGCTCGACCACCCAGGCGTTCTGTTGCGGCACCACGTTGATGGTCTTGAACACGAAGACCAGGGCGATGGCGAAGATCACGATCGCGACCACGCTGAAAGACAGTTCCATGTGCATCCCTCCTGTTGTGATTGTTCTAGGCCTGGCGGCGCGCGACGATCAGGCGGTTGCCCTGGACCTCGACGATCTCGAAGTCGCCCGGCTCCGGCTCCAGGCCGGCGCGCAGCTCGACGTCCCACAGCGCGCCGCGGTACATGACGCGCGCGCGCCGTTCCTGCCACTGCGGCACGGTGACGCGCTGGCCGATGTCGAGGTTGATGCTGGGGTCGTTCGCGGCCTGGCCGCGTCCGTGCCGCGCGTAGCGGGTGCGGCGCAGGATCATGGTGGCGCCGATGCCGACGAGGGCCGCCGCCAGCGTCTGCTGCGGGCCGCTGGCGCCCAGCCAGGCGGCGCCGGCGCCGCACAGGAGGCCGACGGCGATCATCAACAGGTAGAAGGTGCCGATGAACAGCTCGGCGACGATCAGGATGCCGGCGCCGATGAGCCAGTACGTCCAGTCGGACATGTCGGGGTCTCCTTCTTGTCATGGAATGAAAAAACCCTCACTACCCGAAGTGGGTAGCGAGGGTTCGCATGACCGCGCGGTGGGCTGCGGCGGTTGGTCGTGAGGGCTTGGAAAGCGATCATTCCCGCCAGTGTAGCACCGGCGGCCCTCGACGGGGAATGTCGGAGATCAGGCCCCGGCCAGCTTCTGCCAGGTCTCGATCACCGAGTCCGGGTTGAGCGACATCGACTCGATGCCCTCGCCCACCAGCCATTCGGCGAAGTCCGGGTTGTCCGACGGACCCTGGCCGCAGATGCCGACGTACTTGCCCTGCTTGAGGCAGGCCTTGATCGCCAGCGACAGCATCGCCTTGACCGCCGGGTCGCGCTCGTCGAAGTCCTTGGCCAAGAGCTCCATGCCGGAGTCGCGGTCCAGGCCCAGGGTGAGCTGGGTCAGGTCGTTGGAGCCGATCGAGAAGCCGTCGAAGTACTGCAGGAACTGCTCGGCCAGGATGGCGTTGGACGGCACCTCGCACATCATGATCAGGCGCAGGCCGTTTTCACCGCGCTTCAGACCGTTCTTGGCCAGCAGCTCGACGACCTTCTCGGCCTGGCCCAGGGTGCGCACGAACGGCACCATCAGCTCGACGTTGGTCAGGCCCATCTCGTTGCGCACGCGTTTCATGGCCGCGCATTCCATCGCGAACGATTCGGCGAAGTCCTCGGCCAGGTAGCGCGCGGCGCCGCGGAAGCCCAGCATCGGGTTCTCTTCGTCCGGCTCGTAGCGCGAACCGCCGATCAGCTTCTTGTACTCGTTCGACTTGAAGTCGGACAGGCGCACGATCACCGGCTTCGGCCAGAACGCGGCGGCGATGGTGGCCACGCCTTCGACCAGCTTGTCGACGTAGAAGGCGCGCGGCGAGGCGTGGCCGCGGGCCACCGACTCCACGGCCTTTTTCAGGTCGGCGTCGATGTTCGGGTACTCGAGGATGGCCTTCGGGTGCACGCCGATATTGTTGTTGATGATGAACTCGAGCCTGGCCAGGCCGACGCCGTTGTTGGGCACCGACTGGAAGTCGAAGGCCAGCTGCGGGTTGCCGACGTTGAGCATGATCTTGGTCTTGATCGGCGGCAGTTCGCCGCGCGAGACTTCGGTGACCTCGGTTTCCAGCAAGCCGTCGTAGATCATGCCTTCGTCGCCTTCGGCGCAGGACACGGTGACCAGGGTGCCGTCCTTGAGCACGTCGGTCGCGTCGCCGCAGCCGACCACCGCCGGCACGCCCAGCTCACGCGCGATGATCGCCGCGTGGCAGGTGCGCCCGCCGCGGTTGGTGACGATCGCCGAGGCGCGCTTCATGACCGGCTCCCAGTTCGGGTCGGTCATGTCGGCCACCAGCACGTCGCCCGGCTGCACGCGTTCCATCTCCGACGGATCGGTGATGACGCGCACCGGGCCGGCGCCGATCTTCTGGCCGATCGCGCGGCCGTGGGTCAGCACGGTGCCGGTGCCCTTGAGCTGGAAGCGCTGCTGGGCGTCGGTGGCCTTCTGCTGCGACTTCACGGTTTCCGGACGCGCCTGCAGGATGTACAGCTTGCCGTCGCGGCCATCCTTGCCCCACTCGATGTCCATCGGACGGCCGTAGTGGTTCTCGATGATCATCGCGTACTTGGCCAGCTCGATGACTTCTTCCTCGACCAGCGAATAGCGGTTGCGCAGCTCGATCGGCACGTCGACGGTCTTGACCGAGCGGCCGGCCTTGGCTTCGTTGGTGAACTCCATCTTGATCAGCTTGGAGCCGATATTGCGGCGGATGACCGCCGACTTGCCCTGGGCCAGCATCGGCTTGTGGACGTAGAACTCGTCGGGATTGACCGCGCCCTGCACCACGGTCTCGCCCAGGCCGTAGCTCGAGGTGATGAACACCACGTCCTTGAAGCCCGATTCGGTGTCGATGGTGAACATCACGCCCGAGGCGCCGGTGTCGGAACGCACCATGCGCTGCACGCCGGCCGACAGCGCGACCTCGGCGTGGGTGAAGCCCTTGTGCACGCGGTACGAGATCGCGCGGTCGTTGTAGAGCGAGGCGAACACGTGCTTCATCGCCTCCAACACGTTGTCGATGCCGACCACGTTCAGGAACGATTCCTGCTGGCCGGCGAACGAGGCGTCCGGCAGGTCTTCGGCGGTGGCCGAGGAGCGCACGGCGAACGAGACTTCGGTTTCCGAGCCGGCCACCAGGCGTTCGTAGAACGAACGGATTTCCTGTTCCAGGCGTGGCTGGAACGGGGTCTCGACGATCCAGCCGCGGATCTCGGCGCCGGCGGCGGCCAGCGCGCGCACGTCGTCGACGTCCAGGTTCTCGAGGCGGGTCGCGATGCGCTGGCCCAGCGACGGGCCACCGTCGGCACTGTGGTCGAGGAAGTCGCGGAAGGCGTCGGCGGTGGTGGCGAAGCCGGTCGGCACGCGCACGCCGGCGCCGGCCAGCTGGCTGATCATCTCGCCGAGCGAAGCGTTCTTGCCGCCGACCGACTCGACGTCGGTCATGCGCAGGTCCTCGAACGAGGCCACGTAGACGCGATTCGAATCGTCGGGATTCACTGCGTCGGGCTTCAATGCAGGAGTAGCTAGGTTGGTCATGATAAAACACCCTTACTTGATGATGGAAAGCTGTTGGCGCATTGGTGCCGGAAGCGGGGGCGTCTGGACGTATTCTTGTTATTCTGGCCCGCGTGCAGCACAATGCAAAACCCGTTGCCGAGCATTTTACCCCGCGACAGGGTGAAGTGCAGCGCACTTTTGATGTTACTTTGTCAGCAAAGCATACCGATCCAGCCATCATGACCGACGATTCCCTGCCTTCCCCAGTCACCGCCTCGCGCACCGTCTTCTTTGTTTCCGACGGCACCGGCATCACGGCGGAGACCTTCGGTCACGCCGTGTTGAGCCAGTTCGACCTGCGTTTCCGCCAGATCCGCCTGCCGTTCGTGGATTCGATCGAAAAGGCGCACGACGCCGCGCGCCGCATCAACGAGAGCTTCGCGCTGCACGGCCAGCGGCCGATCGTGTTCTCGACCCTGGTGAAGCACGACCTGTCGAGCGTGATCCGCTCGGCGAACGGCATGCACATGGACTTGTTCCAGACCTTCGTCGCGCCGCTCGAGCAGGAACTGGACGTCAAGTCCACGCACACGATCGGGCGCATCCACAATGCGGTGGACACCGAGGAATACAAGAACCGTATCGAAGCGATCAATTTCTCGTTGGCGCATGACGACGGCCAATCGCACAAGAACCTGGCCGAGGCCGACGTGATCCTGGTCGGCGTCTCGCGTTCCGGCAAAACGCCGACGAGCCTGTACCTGGCGATGCAATACGGCCTGAAGGCCGCGAACTATCCGCTGATTCCCGACGACTTCGAACGCGGCAAGCTGCCGAGTTCGCTGCCGCCATTCAAGGCAAAGCTGTTCGGCCTGACGATCACCCCCGAGCGCCTCTCGCAAATCCGCAACGAGCGCCGCGCCGGCAGCAAATACGCCTCGCTGGAAAACTGCCGCTACGAAGTCAACGAAGCCGAACACCTGATGCGCCGCGAAGGCATCCGCTGGCTCTCGTCGACGACGAAATCCATCGAAGAAATCGCGACCACCATCCTCCAGGAAATCAAACCCGACCGCCGCGAGTACTGACCCATTGAGGGTCAGAGTCGAATTATCGGGAAAGATTTTTAAGCACCCATTAATCCTGCACAAGCCATCCGCGACTTGCCTGAAAGCTCGTGCACATTAATCAGGGTCAGAGTCGAATTGTTTGACAACTTTAAAGAATTGCTCGGCAATTCTACTCTGACCCTGATTATTTTTTGCGGTTTGAGCGCCGTCGGTCGAGCACTCAGGAAATAAGATGCCGCGAAGGATGATCGCCCTATATGTTAGCGCTATACCTATCCAATAATAAATAGGGTCGGAGTCGAATTGTTTGACAACATTGACGGCTGAGCCGTTAATTCGACTCCGACCCTAATTATCCGCTGAGTAATTGGCCAATAATTCGACTCTGACCCTATTTATTTGCCGACCGAATTTGGGAAATTGCTCAAAAATTCTACTCTGACCCTGATTGTTGGGCTATTGATGGTTAGAAGAATTGGCGCCAGTCGGCGAGCCAGGCGGGGAAGGCGGTCGCTTCCATGGGGTTGGCGATGTGGTAGCCCTGGGCGTAGGTGCAGCCGAGGCTTTGGAGGAAATCCCAGTCTTGGCGGGTTTCGACACCGACCGCGACCGACATGCGATCCAGGCTGTGGGCCAGGTTCAGGCAACTGCGCAGGACCGTGCCCAGCGGGCGGCGTTTCGAGGCGCCGTCGACGAAGCTGCGGTCGATTTTCAGTTCGGTGAACGGGATGCGGGCCAGGAGTTGCAGGTTCGAGCGGCCCGTGCCGTAGTCGTCGATGGCGAGGCCGAAGCCCATCATGCGCAGGCGCACCAGGCGTTCGATGAAATCGGGGTTCGTGTTCAATACCGACGATTCGGGCAGCTCGAAGGTGATGTAGTCGGGCAGGACCTTGTGGCGCTCCAGCGCGGCGCCGATCTGGCGCACGAAGGCCGGATGGGCCAGCGTTTCGGGGGCGATGTTCAGCGAGATCGGGACCGGGATGCCCTGCTCCTGGAACCAGCGGCAGCGCTCCACCGACAGCTCGATCATGCTCCAGTCCAGGAAGTCGATGCGGCCGCTCTCTTCCAGCGCTTCCATGAACGATGCCGGCCCCAGCACGCCATGCTCGGGATGGCGCCAGCGCGCGAAGGCTTCCAGCCCTTTCACCTGGCCGGTCGCGAGCTCGATCTTCGGCTGGAAGAAAGGCTCGAACTGGCGCTTCTGCAGGCCGATGCCGATCTGCTGGAACGTGAAGCGCGGCCCGCCCGGCTTGCGCGGTGGCCGCGCCAGCGGGGAGTAGTTGTCGAGCAGCGGCTTGAGTTTGGCGGCGCTGACCGGCCTGGCGATCACGCCCAGCAGCTCGACGCCATAGGCCTCGGCCAGCGTCTCGACCGAGAACAGCAGGTCGGCGGGCTGCGCCCCCGTCACCACCAGACGCGCGGGGACCTGGACCTGGCCCAGCCTGCGGATCAGCTCCAGCCCATCCATGCCCGGCAGCGCGAGATCGACGATGGCGACGTTCACCGCCGGCGCCAGGCCGGCCTCCAGGGTCTGCAGCGCGAGATGCCCGTCCGGCACGTCGGTGACGCGGCTGGCGCCGAGCTGGCCCAGCAAGTCCACCAGCGCCCTGCGCTGGGCCGGGTCGGCTTGTGCCACCAAAAAATGCAAATGCGCGATGTCCATCGTTGCTCCAGTTTCCCAGCCGCCAGCCTACGCGATGCGAGGGAAACCGTCCATACCCTCGAGCCTATTCTGGTAGGTGGGGGGAAGCTCATGGCGACATGCGCGTAGGCGATGCATGGCTGGCGTGGGCAAGGCGCGAGGAGGCCGCATGGCGGCGCCACGGGTTTGCCACCGCGCGACGAGCAACGCGGCACACGCCCGCCAGGCGCGTCAGGAGCGACTCCCACCTACCGGAACAGGCTCCTACATCTGCTGCTGGCGCAGCCCTTCGAAGAAACACACGGCGGCGCAGGCGGCGACGTTGAGCGACTCGACCTGGCCCGCATGCGGCACCGCGACCCGGTGCGTGGCGAGCTTCAGCAATTCGTCCGACACGCCCTGCCCTTCGTGACCCAGCACCCAGGCCACCGGCTGGGTCAGGTCCATCGCGTACAGGCGCTCGGCCGCATAACCGCTGGTGGCCAGCACCGGCACCTTCGCGCCTTGCACCAGCGGCGCCAACTCGATCTGTTCGAAAATCTCCAGCACGAAGTGCGCGCCCATCGCCGCGCGCAGCACCTTCGGCGACCAGCAGAAAGCGGTGCCGGGACTGCAGTAGACCTGCTTGATGCCGGCCGCCGCCGCGCTGCGCAGGATCGAGCCGACGTTGCCCGGATCCTGCACGCCGTCCAGCAGCACGCTCGGTCCCACCAGGGCCGGCGCCGCGGACGGCTGCGGCGAATCGATCACGAACAGCAGGTACACGCCGTGTTCGACCTGGCTGACCGCGTTGAACAGCGCGTCGGGCAGCGCCGTCACCGGCGCATGCAGCGCCTCGCAGCGCGCGACGATGGCCTGCACTTCGTGGTTGCCGAGCGCGCCCTCCGACACCACGCAGTGGCGCGGGGCGCCGCGCAGGTCGAGCCAGCTCTGGCACAGGTGCACGCCGTCGAGCAGGCTTTGCCCGGCCTTGCGCCGCGCCTGCGAGCTGGTGGCGAGGCTTTTCAGGTCTTTGTAGAACGCGTTGTCGCGCGAGGTGATGGTCTTCATGCCGTTTCAATCATCTGGCCACTGAGGTCAGCAAACAGGTCGACCTGCAGCAGGTTGCGCACCGGCGCGAACGAACGGCGGTGCGCCGGCGACGGACCGTGCAGGCGCAGGCGCTCCAGGTGCAGCGGCGTGCCGTAACCCTTGTGCTGGTCGAAGCCGTATTGCGGGTAAAGGTCGTGCAGGCGCACCAGCGCCGCGTCGCGCGCCGTCTTGGCCAGGATCGAGGCGGCCGAGATGGCGTTGACCTTGTCGTCGCCCTCCACGATCGCATGCGCTCGCACGTCCATCTGCGGGCAGCGGTTGCCGTCGATCAGGGCCAGGGTCGGCGCCGTCTGCAGCGCTTCCACCGCGCGCCGCATCGCCAGCATGGTCGCCTGCAGGATGTTGATGCTGTCGATCTCTTCGCACGAGCATTCGGCGATGGCCCAGGCCAGCGCATGCTCGCGGATCAGGGGCGCGAGCTCGTCGCGCCGCGCCTCGCTCAGCTTTTTCGAATCGCGCAAGCCCTCGATCGGCCGCAGCGGATCAAGGATCACGGCGGCGGCGAACACCGGCCCGGCCAGCGGACCGCGCCCGGCCTCGTCGACGCCGCACACGATATCGAGCTCGGTGAACGGCCGGAGCCTGGGCGGCAGCCCGGGATACAGGTTGACTTTCTTCTTTCTCATTTCGATTCAGGCGGCCTTGTGGCCCCGTCCAATGACGCCGAGCACCGCTTCGGCGCTCGCGCGCGCGCTGTCGCGCAGCAGGCTGTGATGCATCTCCAGGAAGCGGCCGGCCAGCCGTTCGCGCCCGGCCGCATCCTGCAACTGGGCCCACACGGCGTCGGCCATCGCCTCGGGCGTGGCCGCATGCTGGATCAGTTCCGGCACCAGGAACTCGCGCGCCAGGATGTTCGGCAGGCCGATCCAGGGCTGGTAGCCCATGTGGCGCATGATCGCGTACGACGCCACCATCACTTTATACGCGATCACCATCGGTTTCTTGAACAGCGCCACCTCCAGGGTCGCGGTGCCGGAAGCGACCAGCACCGCGTCGGCCGCGGCGATCGCCGTGTGCGAGCCGGCGGCGGTCACCTGCAGCTCGACGTCCTGCAAGCCCGCCTTGACCACGAGTTCGTCGAAGTAGGCGCGCTGGCGTTCGCCGACCATCGGCACCACGAAGGTCAAGCCGGGGTCGCGCGCGCCCAGGAGCTTGACGGCGCGAATGAAGGGTTCGGCCAGGTATTTCAGCTCGCCCATGCGGCTGCCCGGCATCACCGTCACCACGCGCGCATCCGGATTCAGGCCGAGCGCGCGCCGCGCCGCGGCGACGTCGGGAACGAGCGGGATGGTCTCGGCCAGCGGATGCCCGATATACGTCACCGGCACGCCGGCCTCGCGGTAGATCGCTTCCTCGAACGGGAAGATCACCAGCATGTGCGAGACCGCGCGCTGGATCTTCTTGATCCGCCCGCCGCGCCAGGCCCAGATCTGCGGCCCGATGAAGTGGACGGTGGGGATGCCGGCCGCGCGCAGCTGCTCTTCGAGTCCGAGGTTAAAGCCGGGATAGTCGGCGCCGATGAAGGCGGCCGGTCTTTCACGCAGGAGACGGTCGCGCAAGCCGTTCTGGATGCGTTTCAGTTCGGGGTAGCGTGGAATGACTTCGAACAGGCCGCGCACCGTGAGCGTGTCCATCTGGACGTCGCTCACGAAGCCCTGCTCGATCATGCGTGGCCCGCCGATGCCGTGGAAGCGCGCATCGGGCAACAGCGGGCGCAGCCCGGCCAGCAGGCGCGCGGCGAGCATGTCGCCGGACGCCTCGCCGGCCACCAACGCCAGCGAAACGTCGTTCTTCATGCTTTTAGCGGACGATGCCACGGGTGGCGGTGCCGAGGAATTCGCGCAGCAGACGAATGTCTGCGCCGGCCGCCGGCAGGCGCTCTTCCTCGGCCTGGAGCGCGGCTTTGGCCTCTTCCAGGGTCAGGTTCGAGCGGTACAGCAGCTTGTAGGCGCTGCGGATGCCGTCGAGCTGCTCGCGCGTAAACCCGCGGCGCTTCAGGCCCTCGAGGTTCACGCCGCGCGCGCCGGCCGGATTGCCGGAGACGAGCACGTAGGGCGGCACGTCCTGGGTCAGGCTCGTATACATGCCGATGAAGGCATGCGCGCCGATCTTGCAGAACTGGTGCACGCCGGCGTAGCCCGACAGGATGGCCCAGTCGCCCACCTGCACGTGGCCCGCGAGCTGCGCATTGTTCGAGAAGATCGTGTTGCTGCCCACTTGGCAGTCGTGCGCCACGTGGACGTAGGCCGAGATCCAGTTGTCGCTGCCGACGCGCGTGACGCCCTCGTCCTGGACCGTGCCCAGGTTGAAGGTGACGAATTCACGCACCGTGTTGCGGTCGCCCACTTCGAGGCGGGTCGGCTCGCCGTTCCACTTCTTGTCCTGCGGCGCGCCGCCGATCGAGCAGAACTGGAAGAACTTATTGTCCTTGCCGATCGTGGTATGGCCCTCGATGACCACGTGCGGGCCGACCACGGTGCCGGCGTCGATGCGCACATTCGGCCCGATGATCGAATACGGGCCGACCTCGACCGAGCTGTCCAGCTCCGCCTTCGGATCGACGATCGCGGTCGAATGGATTTTGCTCATCTGGTGCTCCTGTTTTACTGCGCCGCGCCTTCCGGGCCCTTCATGGTGGCTTCGGCGGCGCCGCGGATGGTGCACATCAGCTCGCCCTCGACCGCCACCTTGCCGTCGACCGTCGCCACCGCCTTGTACTTCCAGATGCCGCGCGCGACGCGCAGGATCTCGATTTCCATGCGCAGCTGGTCGCCCGGCTCGACCGGACGCTTGAAGCGGGCGTTGTCGATGCCGACGAAGTACACCACCGAGTTTTCGTCCGGCTTGACGTTCATGGTCATGAACGACAGGATGGCCGCGGTCTGCGCCATCGCTTCGATCATCAGGACGCCCGGCATCACCGGCTTGTGCGGGAAGTGGCCGTTGAAGAACTCTTCGTTGACGGTGACGTTCTTGATCGCGACGATGCGCTTGCCCAGTTCGACGTCCAGCACGCGGTCGACCAGCAGCAGCGGATAGCGGTGCGGCAGGTATTCCTTGATCTGGGTGATGTCGAGGGTCTTGAGTTCTGGAGTGGTCATTTTTCTTCTGTCAGGTTTCTGATGGTTTTCTCGAGCGTGCGGATCTTGGCCCGCATCGAATCGAGATTGCGCACGATCGCCGCGCTGCGTTCCCATTCGGCGTTCTTGGCCAAGGGGTAGAAGCCGGTGTACTGGCCCGGTTCGAGGACCGAGCGCGACACCATGCTGCCCGAGGAAATATGGACGTTGTCGGCGATTTCCAGGTGGCCCAGCACCATGGCGGCGCCGCCGAAGGTGCAGCGGCTGCCGATCTTGGCGCTGCCGGCCACGCCGACGCAGCCGGCCATCGCGGTGTGCGCGCCGATGCGGCAGTTGTGGCCGATCTGGATCTGGTTGTCGAGCTTGACGCCGTCTTCGATCACGGTGTCGTCCAGCGCGCCGCGGTCGATCGTGGTGTTGGCGCCGATGTCGACGTCGTCGCCGATCAGCACGCGGCCGGTCTGCGGGATCTTGATGTAGGCGCCGGCTTCGACGGCGAAGCCGAAGCCGTCGGTGCCGATCACCGCGCCCGAATGCAGGATGCCGCGCTTGCCGATGCGGCAGCGCGCATGGAAGGTCACGTTGGCGAACAGGTGCGTATGCTCGCCGATCGTGGCCTCGCGCCCGATGAAGCAGCCGGCGTCGATCACGGCGTGGGCGCCGATGATGGCGCCCGCCTCGATCGTCACGTGCGGCCCGACGTGGGCGGTCGGATCGACGGTGGCGCCGGGGTCGACCACGGCGCTCGGATGGATGCCGGGCGCCGGCGCCTGCTCGGTGAGCGACACGAAATACTGCGCCGCGCGGGCGAAGTAGGCGTAAGGGTTGGTGGTGACGATGCGCGCGCCTTCATAGGTCGCGGCCACCGTCGGATCGTCCAGCGGCGACAGGATCAAGGCCGCCGCCTGGCTTTGCGCGGCCAGCGCGCGCAGCTTGCTGTTGCTGAGGAAGCTGATGTGCGAAGCGCCGGCGCTGTCCAGGGGGGCGATCGCCTGGACCTCGAGGTCCGCGTCGCCCACCAACTGTCCGCCGAAGCGCTCGACCAAATCGCCCAGTCGAATGCCCATCTCGGTCTTTCCAGTGTGAGTCAAAATCGTTGCTGCTTTACTTGTCGAGCAGCTTGAGAATCTTGTCGGTGATGTCCACGCGCGGGCTGACCCACGCCGCCTCGACCAGCACGGCGTCGAGCTTTTCCTGTTCCGCGACCTGCTCGACCAGCTTGTAGGCCTTTTGCGCGATCGCGGCGCGCTCTTCGTTCTTGCGTTGTTGCAGGTCTTCCTGGAACTCGCGCTGCATGCGCTCGACGTCCTTCTGCATGTTGTACAGCTCGCGCGCGCGGCGCGTGCGGTCCAGCTCATTCAGGCCCGCCGCTTCGGCGTCGAACTTCTCGGACGTCTGCTTGTACTTGCCGACCATCTCCTCGACCGCCTTCTGGCGCTTCGAGAACTCGGCGGCCAGCTTGGCGTCGGCCGCCTTGGCCATCTTGGAGTCGGTCATCAGGCGCTCGGTGTAGACGAAGCCGATGCGGCTGTTCGCCTGCGCCTGCGCCAGCGGCGCGGCGCACAGCGCGGCCAGCACCAGCGAGGCGCCAAGCGCGGGTCGAACCGTGGACCTGCGTCCACCAGGCAGCGAGTCAATCAGATTTTTCAACATAAGTCTCTCGCAATCGTTCTTCGGGTCGCCGTGGGCCGCTTAGAAGCCGGTGCCCATCTGGAACTGGAAGCGCTCCAGGCGGTCGCCCGGCAGCGAATTCAGCGGCTTAGCATAACTCAACTTGAGCGGACCGACCGGCGAAATCCAGGACAGGCCGATGCCGGCCGAGTAGCGGAACTCGTCGTAGCGGATCTTCGCGTCTTCCTGGAACACCTGGCCGCCGTCGACGAAGGTGAACCAGCGCAGGCTGCGGTCGGTGCCGCTGCCCGGGAACGGGAACTGCAGCTCGGCGTTGCCGATGATGCGCTTGGAGCCGCCGATCGCGTCGTAGTAGCGCGGATCGACCACGCCCAGCGACGAGCTCTCGTAGCCGCGCACCGAACCGATGCCGCCCGCATAGAAGTTCTTGAACACCGGGTAGGCGCTGCCGCCGATGCCCTTGCCGTAATCGAACTCGCCGCGCAGGGCCAGCGTCATCCAGCGGGTCAGCGGCTTCCACCACTGGTGCTCGTAGACCATCCGGTAGTACTTGGCGTCGCCGATGGCGTCGATCTCGAAGTTGGCGCGCTGGAAGCGGCCGCGGGTCGGGGTCACCGCGCTGTCGCGGGTGTCGCGGCCCCAGGCCGCGGTCAGCGGGATCGCGTTGGTGGTGGCCTTGCCGATGCCGCTCTCCGGGCCGCCGTTCTGGCGCACGAAGGTCTGGTAGATCGTCGGCGAGGTCAGGTCGGTTTCCAGCTCGGTGCGTTCCAGGCCGGCGCCGAAGTAGACGGTGTCGGATTCGGAGAACGGCACGCCGAAGGTCAGGTTGCCGCCCATCTGGCGCACGGTATACGAACCGATGTTCAGCGCCGGCGGACGCGAGGTGCGCAGGTACAGCGAGAACGCGCGCGAGATGCCGTCGTCCGTGAAGTACGGATTGGTCTGCGAGAACGCGATCGTGCGGTTGTACTTGCTGGTGTTCAGTTCGATGCCGACCGTGTTGCCGCTGCCGGCGAAGTTGGCCTGCGAGATCGACGCGGTGAAGGTGAACTTCTCGGACTGCGAGAACGCGCCGCCGATCATGAAGTTACCGGTCGGTTTTTCTTCGACCGCGATGTTCACGTCCACCTGGTCCGAGGTGCCCGGCGACTCAGGGGTCTCGACCTTCACGTCCTTGAAGTAGCCGAGGCGGTCGACGCGGTCGCGCGACAGCTTCACGCGATTGGCGTCGTACCACGAGCTTTCGAACTGGCGGAATTCGCGGCGGATCACTTCGTCGCGGGTGACCGTGTTGCCCGAGATGTTCATGTGGCGCACGTAGGCGCGCTTGCCCGGATCGACGAAGAAGGTGAACGCGACTTCGCGCTTCTCGCGGTCGAGTTCCGGGTTCGCCGTCACGTTGGCGAAGGCGTAGCCGAAGGTGCCGAGGCGGTCGGCGATCAGCTTGTTGGTCGCTTCCTGCAGGTCGCCGACATAGGTCTTGCCCGGCTGGAGCACGATCAGCTCCTTGAGCTCCTCTTCGCGACCGAACATCTCGCCCTCGAGCTTGACGCTCGAGACGGTGTACTGCTCGCCCTCGGTGATGTTGAGGGTCAGGTAGATGTCGCGCTTGTCGGGGGTGATCGAGACCTGGGTCGATTCGACGTTGGCTTCCAGGTAGCCGTGGTTCAGGTACCAGGACTTGATGGTTTCCAGGTCGCCGGTCAGCTTTTGCTTGGAATACTGGTCGGCCTTCGAGTACCAGGTGAACCAGCCCGAAGGGCGCAGTTCGAGCAGCTGGCGCAGCTGTTTGTCGCTGAAGGCCTTGTTGCCGATGATGTTGATGCCCTTGATCTTGGCGACCTCGCCCTCGTCGACGTTGAACATGATCGTCACGCGGTTGCGTTCGATCGGCGTCACGGTGGTGGTGATCTTCACGCCGTACAGGCCGTGCGACAGATATTGACGCTTGAGCTCCTGCTCCGCGCGGTCGACCGAGGCCTTGTCGAAGATGCGGGTCTGGGCCACGCCGATCTCGGACAGCGCCTTGACCAGCATGTCTTTTTCGAATTCCTTGGTGCCGGTGAAATCGACCGACGAAATCGCCGGGCGTTCCTCGACCAGCACCACCAGCACGCCGTTTTCTTCCTCGAGGCGGATGTCCTTGAAGAAGCCGGTGGCGTATAGCGCCTTGATCGCGCTCGAGGCCTTGGCGTCGTCGAAGGTCTCGCCCACGCGCACCGGCAGATAGCTGAACACGGTGCCTGCTTCCGTCCGCTGGATGCCTTCGACCCGGATATCCTTGACGACGAACGGGTTGACGGCCAGCGCAGGTCCGGCGCACATGGCCAGCACGGCCGCGCCGATCAAGCTGCGACGAATGAACGGCAGGGCAAAACGATCTGGTTGTGATTTCATTGGCTGGATCAAAGGGTCAGTCATTTGGACAACGATTGCATATTATTCTGTGCCGGGCATTTCCGCGCCAGGTTCCGGGAGCGGATGCGGGCTGCTAGAGCAGCCGCACCAGGTCATTGAAGACGGCGAGCGCCATCAGCATGAACAGCAGGCCGACCCCGGCGCGCTGCGCGAACTCGCCGACGCGCGCAGGAAGGGGACGCCCGGTCAAAACTTCCAGCGAATAATACAGTAAATGGCCACCATCCAGAACTGGAATTGGTAACAAATTCATTACTCCTAAGCTGATACTAATAAAGGCGATGAACTGTAAATAGCTTACGAGACCTATTCTTGCAGTCTGTCCGGCATAGTCGGCGATGGTAATGGGACCGGTCACATTCTTCCACGACGCTTCCCCGGTAATCATCTTCCAGATCATCTTGAGGGTCATCACGCTGGTTTCCCAGGTGCGCTCGGCCCCGCGCGCGATCGCCTCGAACGGGCCGGACGCGACGGTCACCATTTCCGGCGCCTGGGCCACCATGGCCTTGATCACGCCGCGGCCGTTCGGGTCCGCCTCCGGCACCAGCGACAGGGCCAGCGGGCGGCCGCCGCGTTCGACCTCGAGCGCCAACGGCTTAGCCGGAGACGCCCGCACCGCCTCGATGAAGGCGATGCCGTCGTCGACCTTCCGGCCGTCCACGCGCAGCACCAGGTCGCCGGCCTGCAGGCCGGCGCGCTGCCCTGCCCCGTCCGGCAGCACCTTGTCGATGCGCGGTTGCGGGCGCCACAAATCCAGGCCCAGTTCGGCCATCACGTCGGTTTCGACGTCGAGGCGGCCGACCACCGCCGCCGGCAGCGTCGCGCCGTAGGTGCCGCCGTGGACGCCGCGCAGTTCCAGGCGCGCATCCGATTTATCCACCGCCGCATGCACGATCTGCCAGCGCAGCTCGGCCCAGGAGGCCACGGCATTGCCGTTCACCGCGACCACCGTGTCGCCGCCGCGCACGCCGGCCCTGGCGGCCTCGGACGCCGCCGGCGCCTCGCGCAGGCGCGCCGCCGGCTCGTCCACGCCATGCATGTACAGCGCGGCCATCAGGCCGATCGCCAGCAGGAAGTTGGCCAGCGGGCCGGCGGCCACGATCGCGATGCGCTTCCAGACGTTCTGGCGCGTGAACTCGCGCGCCAGGTCAGCATCGTCCGTCGGCGCGGTCTCGGGGTCGCGCGCATCGAGCATCTTGACGTAGCCGCCCAGCGGCAGGGCCGACAGCGCCCATTCGGTCTGGTCCTTGCCGAAGCGGCGCGACCAGACCACGCGGCCCATCCCGACCGAGAAGCGCAGCACCTTGACGCCGCAGGCGCGCGCGACCAGGTAGTGGCCCAGTTCGTGGATCACGATCAGGGGACCGAGCGCCAGCACGAAGGCCAGCACGGTGTAAAGCATGGTCATGGCGGGGTCCAGGGGGTCAGCGCTGCAAGCCTGAAGCGATGGTCGATACGGCGTCGTTGGCGGCCGCGCGCGCGCGCGCGTCCTGGTCCAGCACCGCCTCGATCGACGGGGCCGGGCCATGCGGCACGACGTCGAGCGCGTGGCGAATCACGCGGTCGATGTCGCGGAAACCGATGCGGCGCTCGAGGAAGGCCTGCACCGCCACCTCGTTGGCCGCGTTGAGCAGAGCCGGCGCGGTGCCGCCCGCGCGTAATGCGTCAAAAGCCAGTGCCAGGCAGGGGAAGCGCTCGAAGTCGGGCTTGAAGAACTGCAGCCCCGCCATTTGCGTCAGGTCGAGCTGGGCCACGCCCGAATCGATCCGGTCGGGATAGGCCAGCGCATTGGCGATCGGGGTGCGCATGTCGGGGTTGCCCAACTGGGCCAGCACCGAGCCATCGACGTAGGACACCATCGAGTGGATCACGCTTTGCGGATGGATCACGACTTCGATCTGGTCGGCCGGCGCGCCGAACAGCCAGTGGGCCTCGATCACTTCGAGGCCCTTGTTCATCATGGTGGCGGAATCGACCGAGATCTTGCGGCCCATGACCCAGTTCGGGTGCTTGCAGGCTTCGTCGGGCGTCACGCTGCCGAGGGTCTCGACGGCGCGGTTCAGGAACGGGCCACCGGACGCGGTCAAGAGGATCTTGGCCACCCCGCAGGCGCCGGGCACGCGCGCGTACGACGAAGGCAGCGCCTGGAAGATCGCATTGTGTTCGCTGTCGACCGGCAGCAGGGTCGCCTTGTGCTCGCGCACGGCGTCCATGAACAGCTGGCCCGACATCACCAGCGCTTCCTTGTTGGCCAGCAGGATCTTCTTGCCGGCGCGCGCCGCGGCGAGCGTCGGCGCGAGGCCGGCGGCGCCGACGATGGCGGCCATCACGATATCGGTGTCCGCGCTGGAGGCGATGTCGCACAGCGCATCTTCTCCATATTCGACGCTGGTGGGCAGGTCGGCGATCAGGGCCGCCAGGCTGGCGGCAGCCTCGGGACTGCCGACCACGGCGCGCTGCGGGCGGAATTGGCGGCAGGCGGCGGCCAGTTCTTCCACGCGCGCATGCGCGCTGAGGGCGTAGACACGGTAGCGGTCGGGATGGCGCGCCACCACGTCGAGGGTCGAGGCGCCGATCGAACCGGTGGCGCCCAGGATGGTAATGCCTTGCATGGAAACTTCCTTCTAGAGCCGGGTGGCGATCAGGGCCGCCAGCGGCAGGACCGGCACGAGTGCGTCGATCCGGTCCAGCACGCCGCCGTGGCCAGGCAGCAGATTGCTGCTGTCCTTCATGCCGGCACGGCGCTTGAGCTGGGATTCGAACAGGTCGCCGACCACGCTGGCGACGACGATGAGGGCGATGACGGCCAGCATGCCGGCCCAGCCGAAGCTGGCCTGCACGCGCACCGCGAAGGTGTTGGACAGCGCTTCGCCGCCGAACAGGACGGTAAGCGAGGCCAGCAGCAGGGTCACGACGCCGCCGCCGATGGCGCCTTCCCACGACTTGCCGGGCGAGATCGACGGCGCGAGCTTGTTCTTGCCGAAGGTCTTGCCGCACACATAGGCGAAGATGTCGGCCGACCAGACGATGACCAGCACCGACAGCAGGAACAGGGCCGAATACTGGAACAGCATGACGATGGCGGCGAAGCACGCCACCAGAGAAATCGCATACAGCAGGCTGAGCAGGGTATTCGGCGTGCTGGCCAGCGGCGGCAGGCCGAGCTTGAGCGTGGGCGCGAAACGCAGTGCCCACAGCAGCGCGCCGATGGCGAACCAGAAGGTCGGATCGCCCTGCTCGCGCATGAAGAAGGCATACGCGAAGGCCAGGGTCCAGGCCGCCGCGATCGCCACGGCGCTCTTCGCGCCCGGATTGAACAGGCGGAAACACTCCCAGATCGCCGCCCCGAAGAAGATCGAGGCGACCACCGCGAACGCCGTGGGGTTGTTGGAATACAGAACCGGCAGCAGGACTGCCAGCAGGACGAGCGCGGTGATGATCCGGGTCTTGAGCATCAGTTGGTCTTCTTCGCTACTTGGGCGCTGGTCTGACCGAAGCGCCGTTCGCGCTTCTGGAACGAGGCGATCGCCTCATCCAGCGCCTCGGGCGTGAAATCGGGCCAGAAGGTGCTTGTGAAATGCAGTTCGGAATACGCCAGCTGCCACAGCAGGAAATTCGAGATGCGTTCCTCGCCGCCGGTCCGGATGAACAGGTCGGGTTCGGGCGCATATGCCATCGCCAGGTGGGGAGCCAGCATTTCCTCCGTAAAATCGGTCACGCCGGGGTTGGCCTGCACCATCTTCCCCGTTGCCTGCATGATATCCCAGCGGCCGCCATAGTTGGCGCACACGGTGACGGTGAGGCGGGTATTGCCGGCGGTGCGGCGCTCGGCATTGGCGATCATCTCTTGCAGCTTCGAATCGAAGCGGCTCAGATCGCCCACGACTTTCAGGCGAATATTATTGGCGTGCATCTTCGAGACTTCGCGCTCGAGCGCCGTCACGAACAGGCGCATCAGCAGCGAGACCTCGTCGGCCGGTCGGCGCCAGTTCTCGGACGAGAAGGCGAACAGGGTCAGGTACTCGACCCCGCGCAGCACGCAGGCTTCGACGATGCCGCGCACGGCTTCCACGCCCTTGACGTGGCCGGCGACGCGCGGCAGCAGGCGTTTAGTGGCCCAGCGGCCATTGCCATCCATGATGATGGCGATGTGGCGCGGCACGGCGAGCGTGTCGGGAACGGCGGTGGTCGAACTTTTGAACATCTTGTATCCAGCAGGGCTGCGCCCGGGGTGTCACCGCGGTGCGCAAATGGCCAATTTAGAATTGGACAATCATAAGGTAGGCGGACCGGCCGCGGCAAGCTGCCGGGGCCGGTCCGCAAGAAAGCCGTTGAGCTGGACCTTATACCGTCAGGATTTCCTTCTCTTTCTCGGCCAGCAGCTTGTCGATGTCGGCCACGGCCTTGTCGGTCAGCTTCTGGATCTCGTCCGAGGCGCGGCGCTCGTCGTCTTCCG
Organism: Massilia timonae; assembly: GCF_001866515.1. Taxonomy (NCBI): domain Bacteria; kingdom Pseudomonadati; phylum Pseudomonadota; class Betaproteobacteria; order Burkholderiales; family Oxalobacteraceae; genus Massilia; species Massilia timonae. The sequence continues at coordinate 4,157,952 of NZ_JRYB01000001.1, read as the reverse complement.
ACGCGGTCTTGTCCTTGACCATTTTCTTCAGCGCTTCGTTAGCGTCGCGACGGATATTGCGCACGGCAATTTTCGCGTCTTCGCCTTCCGACTTGGTCAGCTTGACCATTTCCTTGCGGCGCTCTTCGGTCAGCGGCGGGGTCGGCACGCGGATCATGTCGCCCTGGGCCGACGGGTTCAGGCCCAGGTCGGCGTCGCGGATGGCTTTTTCGATGGTCGCGGCCATTTTCTTTTCGAACGGCTGGACGCCGATGGTGCGGGCGTCGACCAGGGTCAGGTTGGCGACCATCGGCAGCGCGGTCGGGGTGCCGTAGTACTCGACCATCACGTGGTCGAGGATGCCGGTGTGGGCGCGGCCGGTGCGGACCTTCGCCAGGTCGGCCTTCAGGGTCTCGATGGACTTGGCCATGCGCTCTTGCGCGTTCTTTTTGACGTCAGCCAGGGACATGCTGCTCTCCTTGTTGTTCAGTAATATTTTAAACGTGTACCAGTGTACCCTCGTCTTCACCCATGATCACGCGGGTGAGCGCGCCGGGTTTGACGATGGAGAACACCTTGATCGGCAGTTTCTGGTCGCGGCACAGCGCGAAGGCGGTGGCGTCCATCACCTGCAGGTGCTTGGCGATGGCTTCGTCGAACGAGATGTTCTCGTAGCGGGTCGCGTGCGGGTCCTTCTTGGGGTCGGCGCTGTAGACGCCGTCGACCTTGGTGGCCTTCAGGACGATCTCGGCCGAGATCTCGGCGCCGCGCAGGGCGGCCGCGGTGTCGGTGGTGAAGAACGGGTTGCCGGTGCCGGCGGCGAACACGACGACCTTGCCTTCTTCCAGGTATTGCAGGGCTTTCGGGCGCACATAAGGCTCGACCACCTGCTCGATGCCGATCGCCGACATGACGCGGGCGGTGATGCCGACGTGGCGCATGGCGTCGGCCAGGGCCAGCGCGTTCATGACGGTGGCCAGCATGCCCATGTAGTCGGCGGTGGCGCGATCCATGCCCTGGGCGCCCGGGGCGACGCCGCGGAAGATGTTGCCGCCGCCGATCACTACCGCCACCTGCACGCCCAGCTTCGCCACTTCCGCCACGTCGGCCACCATGCGCTCGATGGTGGCGCGGTTGATGCCGAACGGGTCGTCGCCCATCAGCGCTTCGCCAGACAGTTTCAGGAGGACTCGTTGGTAGGCTGGTTTTGACATGATGAAGCGGCTCCTAATGTGATGTTTCGATGTTGCGAATTCGGGTCCGATCGACACCCCTAGGGTGCGATCTCATCTGCCTTGGAGGCGATGGCATTGTAAGGCGGGCGCTGCGCGCGGGGCGCTACGGTGTGCGCTGGACTTGGCTTCCCGCCTGCGCGGGAACGACGTGCGAAGGGTGCGGACTGCGGAGCCTTCTTCGGCCCGCACCCCGTGAACGTCGTTCCCGCGCAGGCGGGCACCCCAGTTCGTCGTGCAACCAGGAAATACACGATGGCCGCCGCACACAAACGATCCCACCTTAAAAAAACGGACCTTGCGGCCCGTTCTTTTTGATTACTGCTTGTTTGCAGCCATCTGGGCTGCAACTTCGGCTGCGAAGTCGTCGACCTTCTTCTCGATGCCCTCGCCCACCACGTACATGGTGAATGCCTTGACGGTGGTGTTCGATGCCTTCAGGTATTGCTCGATCGACTGCTTGTCGTTCTTCACGAATGCCTGGTTCAGCAGCGACACTTCTTTCAGGTACTTCTGCACCGAACCGTCGATACGCTTGGCGACGATCTCGTCCGATTGTGGCTGCTTGCCTTCGGCGACGGCTTTCTCAGCGTCTTCCTTGGCCTTCAGCTCGGCGACCGAGCGCTCTTTTTCGATCATTTCGGCTGGCACTTGCTCCGACGACAGAGCGACTGGCTTCATGGCGGCGATGTGCATGGCCAGGTCCTTGCCGACTTGCTCGTCCGCGCCTTCGAAGTCGACGATGACGCCGATGCGGGTGCCGTGCAGGTACGAAGCCAGCTTGCCGGTGGTTTCGAAACGCTGGAAGCGACGCACGGTCATGTTCTCGCCGATCTTGCCGATCAGGCCGGTGCGCACGTCGTCGAAGGTCTTGCCGTCGTGCGGCAGTGCTGCCAGGGCGGCGACGTCGGCCGGATTGTTCTCGGCGACCAGCTTGGCGGCCAGGTTGACCATGGCCAGGAATTCTTCGTTCTTGGCGACGAAGTCGGTTTCGCTGTTGACTTCGACGATCGCGCCGACGTTGCCGGAGATGTAGGTTGCCACGACGCCTTCGGCGGTGATGCGCGCCGATGCCTTCGATGCCTTGCCGCCCAGCTTGACGCGCAGGATCTCTTCAGCACGACCCATGTCGCCGTCGGCTTCGGTCAGTGCTTTTTTGCATTCCATCATCGGCGCGTCGGTCTTCGCGCGCAGTTCGCCTACCATCGCTGCAGTAATCGCTGCCATGTTGATTTCTCCTAAATGTTTTATCCGGTTGCAGGTCGTTATGACAACGCCCCACGGGTATTCAGCTTAAAAAAAGGGGGGCTCGTGTGTGCGGCGCCCCCTTCGATGCGTCAGCGAGCGAAGCTCGCCGTCACTTATGCTTGCTCGGAAACTTCGACGAAGTCGTCGCCGCCAGCCTTGACCATTTCAACGACTTCGTTGGTGGCGTTGGCGCGGCCTTCCAGGATCGCATCGGCGACGCCGCGTGCGTACAGGGTGATCGCTTTCGACGAGTCGTCGTTGCCTGGGATGACGTGGGTCACGCCTTCTGGCGAGTGGTTGGTATCGACGATGCCGATGACCGGGATGCCCAGCTTGCCGGCTTCGGTGATGGTGCCCTTGTGGTAGCCGACGTCGACGACGAAGATCGCGTCAGGCACGCCGCCCAGGTCCTTGATGCCGCCGATCGACTTTTGCAGCTTTTCCATTTCGCGCGAGAACAGCAGCGCTTCTTTCTTCGACATCTTCTCGACCGAACCGTCTTCGACTTGCGCTTCCATGTCTTTCAGGCGCTTGATCGAGGTCTTGATGGTCTTGAAGTTGGTCAGCATGCCGCCCAGCCAGCGCTGGTCGACGTAAGGCACGCCAGCGCGCTGTGCTTCAGCGGCGATGATGTCGCGCGCCTGGCGCTTGGTGCCGACCATCAGGATGGTGCCGCGGTTGGCCGAGATCTGCTTGATGGTCTTCATCGCATCCTGGTACATCGCCATGGTCTTTTCCAGGTTGATGATGTGGATCTTGTTGCGATGACCGAAGATGAACGGCGCCATCTTTGGGTTCCAGAAACGGGTCTGGTGGCCGAAGTGGATACCGGCTTCCAGCATTTCACGCATAGTAACGGACATGTAATTCTCCAGGGTTGGGTCTTGAATGTGGCCAGTCACCAGTCAGGCACCCTTTTAGGGCCACATTCGCGATTTCAATAAAATAAAAGATGCTTTTTACAACATTGCTCGATGCGAATCCGAGCAACCCGAGATTCTAGCGGGATTTGCCGTTTTGTTCAAGCGTGACGTAGGAGTGGCGATGGGGGCCGCCCTGAGGAAGGAATGTTTCCTCTATAATGAACCCTTATTGCCCAGACATATGGCATCGACTACTGCAGGATAAGAATCCCTATGGCATCCACTCCCAAAACTCCCGAAGAAATCGAAGGCATGCGCGTCGCCTGCCGCCTCGGCTCGGAAGTGCTCGACTATATCACCCCGTTCGTCAAGCCCGGCGTCACCACCGGCGAACTCGACCGCCTGGCGTATGAATACATGGTCAACGTCCAGGGCACGACCCCGGCGACCCTGAACTACGCCCCGCCCGGCTACCCGCCCTTCCCCGGCTCGATCTGCACCTCGCTCAACGACGTGATCTGCCACGGCATCCCGGGCGAGCGCGTGCTGAAATCGGGCGATGCGCTCAACATCGACATCACGCCGATCACCAAGGACGGCTACCACGGCGACAACAGCCGCATGTTCCTGGTCGGCGAGCCGTCGATCATGGCGCGCCGCCTGTCCGAGATCACCTTCGAATGCATGTGGCTGGGCATCGCCGCGGTCAAGCCGGGCAAGCGCCTGGGCGACATCGGCCATGCGATCCAGCAGCACGCCGAAAAGGCCGGCTACAGCGTGGTGCGCGAGTTCTGCGGCCATGGCGTGGGCCGCGTGTTCCACGAAGAGCCGCAGGTGCTGCACTACGGCCGTCCCGGCACCCTGGAAGAGCTCAAACCCGGCATGATCTTCACCATCGAGCCGATGATCAACGCCGGCCGCCGCGACATCAAGGAAATGCCGGACGGCTGGACCATCAAGACCAAGGATCGCAGCCTGTCGGCCCAGTGGGAACACACGGTGCTGGTCACCGAGACCGGGGTCGAGGTGCTGACCATGTCGGCCGGCAGCCCGCCGCCGCCGGCCATCGTGCTGCCGCTCCTGAACCCGGGCGCGGTCCCGACCCTGGCCGCGGCCTGAAGGAGCCGCCCATGGGACAGGCCGCCCTGCTCGACACCGCCCGCACCACCCTGCGCCAGCGCCTGAAGGCCGAACGCCAGCTGGCGTTCCAGGCCTTCCAGGAAGACGGCAAGCCCGAGAAGCTCCTGCGCGGCCTGCGCCAGGTGGTCGACGGCGTCCTGCTCGACGCCTGGCAGGCCGCCGGCCTGCCCGACGACACCGCGCTGGTGGGCGTGGGCGGCTACGGGCGCGGCGAACTGTTCCCCTATTCCGACGTCGACCTCCTGATCCTGCTGGGACAGCCGGCCGACGCCATCACCCAGGCGCGCCTGGAAGGCCTGGTCCAGCTGCTGTGGGACCTGGGCCTGGAAATCGGCCACAGCATCCGCACCGTGGACGAGTGCCTGAGCGAGTCCGCCGCCGACATCACCGTGCAAACGAGCCTGCTGGAAGCGCGCCTGGTCACCGGCAGCGCGCCGCTGTTCGAGGAACTGCAGCGGCGCTACCGCGACGCCCTCGATCCGCAGGCCTTCTTCCAGGCCAAGACCGCCGAGATGCGGCTGCGCCACGCCAAGTACGAATACACCGCCTTCGCGCTCGAACCGAACGTCAAGGAAAGCCCGGGCGCGCTGCGCGACCTGCAGGTGATCCTGTGGGTGGCCAAGGCCGCGGGCCTGGCCGACACCTTCGGCCAGCTCGCCACGCGCGGCCTGATCACGCGCATGGAGGCGCGCCAGCTGCTGGAAAAGGAAAGCGCCTTCAAGGACATCCGCATCCGGCTGCACCTGCATACGAAAAGGCGCGAAGACCGGCTGGTGTTCGACGTCCAGACCGCGATCGCCGGCACGCTGGGCCTCACCGCCAGCGGCGAAGGGCCGGACGCGCGCCGCGCCAGCGAATTCCTGATGCAGCGCTACTACTGGGCCGCCAAGACCGTGACCCAGTTGAATACGATTTTGCTGCAGAACATCGAAGCCCAGCTGTTCCCGCAGCCGGCGGTGGCCTTCCCGATCAGCGCCCACTTCACCCAGGTGGGCAGCCTGATCGACGTGGTGGCCGACGACACCTTCGAAAAGCATCCGTCCGCCATCCTCGAGCTGTTCGTGGCGATGACCGAGCGCCGCGAACTCAAGGGATTGAGCGCGCGCGCCACGCGCGCCCTGTGGCATGCGCGCACCTTGATCGACGAGGCATTCCGCGCCGACCCGGCGAACAAGGCGCTGTTCCTGCGTGTGCTGCAGGCGCCGCGCGGCCTGGTGCACGCGCTGCGCCGCATGAACGAATTCGGCATCCTGGGCCGCTACCTGCCGGCCTTCCGCAAGATCGTCGGCCAGATGCAGCACGACCTGTTCCACGTGTACACCGTGGACCAGCACATCATGATGGTGATCCGCAACCTGCGCCGCTTCACGATGCCGGAACACGCGCACGAATATCCGTTCTGCAGCCAGCTGATCGCCGACTTCCACGACCGCTGGCTGCTGTACGTGGCGGCCCTGTTCCACGACATCGCCAAGGGCCGCGGCGGCGACCACTCCAAGCTCGGCATGGATGACGCGCGCGCGTTCTGCCGCGACCACGGCATCAATGAAGAAGATACCGAGCTGGTGGTGTTCCTGGTCGAGCAGCACCTGACCATGTCGACGGTGGCGCAGAAGCAGGACCTGTCCGACCCCGACGTGATCCAGGCCTTCGCCGCCGTGGTCGGGGACGAGCGCCATCTGACCGCGCTGTACCTGCTGACCGTGGCCGACATCCGCGGCACCAGCCCCAAGGTGTGGAACGCCTGGAAGGCCAAGCTGCTGGAAGACCTGTACAAGGTCACGCTGCGCGTGCTGGGCGGCGAGCCGCATTCGGCCGACCGCGAGCTGCGCACGCGCCAGAAGGAAGCGCTGGCCACCCTGCGCCTGTTCGGCCTGGACGCCAACGCCCACGAAGCGCTGTGGAAGCAGCTCGACGTGGCCTACTTCCTGCGCCACGACGCCTCCGACATCGCCTGGCAGACGCGCGCGCTGGTCGACAAGGTCGACAGCGACAAGCCGGTTGTCAAGGCGCGGCTGGCGCCGATCGGCGAAGGCCTGCAGGTGGCGGTCTACGTCAAGGACCAGCCCGACCTGTTCGCGCGCATCTGCAGCTACTTCGACCGCAAGAACTTCAGCATCCTGGACGCCAAGATCCACACCACGCGCCACGGCTATGCGCTGGACAGCTTCCTGGTGGCGGACGAGAACTTCGCCGGCAGCTACCGCGACATCATCAGCCTGATCGAGCACGAGCTCTGCTCCCAACTGCTGTCGCAGGAGGCGCTGCCGCCGCTGGTGCGCGGACGCCTGTCGCGGGTGGCGCGCACCTTCCCGATCACGCCGACGGTCGAGCTGCGGCCCGACGAGCGCGGCCAGTTCCACGTGCTGTCGATCGCCGCCAACGACCGCATGGGCCTGCTGTACGCGATCGCCAGCGTGCTGGCGCGCTACCGGCTGAACCTGCACACGGCCAAGATCATGACCCTGGGCGAGCGCGTCGAGGACGTGTTCCTGATCGACGGCCCGGCCCTGAACAATCCACGCACCCAGGTGCAGCTCGAGACCGATCTTCTCGACGCCCTCAAGATTTGATTCACTCCTTTTTACAGTAAAGCTTTCTCGATGACCGAACCGCTCCGCCTCTCCAAACGTATGTCCGAACTCGGCCTGTGCTCGCGCCGCGAAGCCGATGAATGGATCGCCCGCGGCTGGGTGCGGGTGGACGGCAAGGTCGTCTCGGAACTGGGCAGCAAGGTGCTGCCGACCCAGCGCATCACGGTCGAGCGCCAGGCCGCGGCCGAGCAATCGAAACGCGTCACCATCCTGATCAACAAGCCGGTCGGCTACGTCAGCGGCCAGGCCGAGGATGGCTACACGCCGGCCGTCGCCCTGATCAAGCCCGAGAACCGCTGGGCGGAAGACCCGTCGAAGGAGCAGTTCCACCCGACCCAGCTGCGCAGCCTGGTGCCGTGCGGCCGGCTGGACATCGATTCGGTGGGTCTGCTCGTGCTGTCGCAGGACGGCCGCATCGCCAAGCACCTGATCGGCGAGACCACCAGCGTCGACAAGGAATACCTGGTGCGGGTGCAGTACACGAAGCCGGGCAAGCTGCCCGACAGCGACCTGAAAAAGCTCAATCACGGCCTGTGGATGGACGGCAAGCCGCTGCTGCCGGCCAAGGTGCGCTGGCAGAACGAGGACCAGCTGAGCTTTACCCTGCGCGAAGGCAAGAAGCGCCAGATCCGGCGCATGTGCGATATGGTCGGGCTGAAGGTGGTGGGCCTCAAGCGCGTGCGCATCGGCAAGGTCAAGCTGGGCAACCTGCCCGAAGGCCAGTGGCGCTACCTGGCCCCGGACGAGCAGTTTTAAGCCGCGCCTAGCAGCGCCGGCTTGCCGTTCGGTAGCGGCGCCTCTGCCGCCAGCAAACCCTCGGCCTTCAATTCTTCCCAGAACGCCGGCGGGATGACGATGTCCATCAGCGCCGCGTTACGCTGCAGGTGCGCCACGCTGCTGGCGCCGGGAATGGTCGCCGCCGCCACCGGATGCGCCAGCCCGAACTGCAGCGCCGCCGCCGGCAGGTCGACGCCGTGGCGCGCCGCCACCTGGCGCAGCCGTTCGCGGCGGGCGATCTTGTCTTCGTCCGCCGGGCCGTAGTCGTAGTTCGGGCCGCCGGCCAGGAAGCCGGAATTGAACGGTCCGCCCAGCACCACCTTCGCGCCGCGTTCCTCGCACAGCGGGAACAGTTCTTCCAATGGCGTGGTTTCCATCAGCGTATAGCGGCCGGCCAGCAGGAAGATGTCGGGATCGGAGTCGCGCAGCGCGCGCAGGCAGGGGTCGACCGTGTTCACGCCCAGGCCCCAGCCCTTGATCACGCCCTCCTCGCGCAGCCTGACCAGGCCTTCGAAGGCGCCGCCGCGGCCGGCCGCGATGGCATAGTAGTGCTCGTACTCGGCCTGGCTGAAGCGGTCCGGCGACAGGTCGTGCACATACACGATGTCGATGTGCGACAGCGCCATGCGCTGCAGGCTGTCCTCGATCGAGCGGCGCGCGCCGTCGGCCGTGTAATCGGTGACGCGCCGGAACGGCAAGCCGCCCACGAAGGGATCGGCGATCTCGGGCGTCTCGCTCGGCACCAGGATGCGGCCGACCTTGGACGACAGCGTGTATTCGTTGCGCGGACGGCGCCGCAGCGCCTGGCCGAAACGGTGCTCGGACAGGCCGGCGCCGTAGTGCGGCGCGGTGTCGAAATAGCGGATGCCGGCGTCCCAGGCGGCGTCGACGGTGGCTTGCGCAGCCTCTTCGCTGGTCTTGTGGTACATATCGCCCAGGCCGGTGCCGCCCAGGCCCAGGCGCGTGATGGGTTGGTAACGCTGAGTCATCGTTCTGTCCTTTCTCGACTGATCGGACAGATTCTGCCTGTCGCGCGACCTTGCCGGCGCACGCCAGCGCTGCGGCGCAACATCGCCTTCACGCCGCGCGCCGGCTCTCGATCTGCATCAGGGCGGCGCCCAGGACGTCGAGGTCGACCGGCTTGGCGAACAGGTCGTGGAAGCCCGCCGCCAGCGCCTGCGCCCGGTCCTTCTGTTGCGCATAGCCGCTCACCGCGATCAGGATCGCCTGCGCCGCGCCTGGCTGCTTGCGCAGCGCGGCGGCCAGCTCGTAGCCGTTCATCTCGGGCAGGCCGATGTCGAGCAGGCACACATCCGGCCCGAAGGCCGGCAGCGCGGCCAGGGCCTCGCGCGCGGAGTGGGCGACCAGCACCGTGTGCCCCAGGGTTTCGAGCAGCAGCGACAGCGTGACCGCCGCGTCCTCGTTGTCGTCGACCACGCCGATGCGCAGCGCCGGCACGCTGGCGCGCAGCGGGCTGCGGTCGCGCGCGCGCCGCTCGACCTGGGCGCGCGTCGACAGCGGCAGGCTGACGTGGAAGGTGCTGCCCTGCCCAGGACCTTCGCTGCTGGCGCTGACCGCGCCGCCGTGCAGCTTGAGCAGGCTGCGCACCAGCGCCAGCCCGATGCCCAGGCCGCCCTGGCTGCGGTCCAGGCCCCGCGCCCCTTGCGCGAACAGGTCGAAGGCGCTGGCGATCAGGTCGGGCGACATGCCGATGCCGTCGTCGCGGATGTCGACCGCGAGCGCGCCGCCGTCCGTCGTCAGGCGCACCTCGATATGACCGCCTTCGAGCGTGTACTTGGCGGCGTTGCTGAGCAGGTTGGTCATGACCTGCACCAGGCGCTTGCGGTCGCCGACCACGATCGCGCGCGCCGGCGGCAAGTCGACGGTCAGGCGGTGCCGGTGCTTCTCGATCAGCGGGCGCACCTGTTCGACGGCGTCGGCGATGACGTCCTTGAATTCCAGTTCGCGCAATTCGAGCTCCACCTTGCCGCGGGTGACGCGCGAGACGTCCAGCAGGTCGTCGATCAGCGACGTCATGTGGCCGGCCTGGCGCGCCACGATCTCGCTGGCGCGCTGCACCATGGCGGGGTCGAGGTTGAAATTGGACAGCATGGTGGCGGCCGAGACGATCGGCGCCAGCGGATTGCGCAGCTCGTGGGCCAGCATGGCGAGGAATTCGTCCTTGCGCTGGTCGGCCTGGCGCAGCGCCGCGATCAGGGCCTCCTGCTCGGTCATCGCCTTGCGCAGCTCGATCTGGCTCATGACCTGGTGCGCCAGGGTGGCCAGCACGAACTGCTCCTGCTCGCTCAAGCCCTGCGGCCGCGGCCTGTCGTCCAGCACGCACAAGGTGCCGAGCGGGACGCCGTCGCGCGTCTTGAGCAGGGCCCCGGCGTAAAAGCGCAGCCCGGCGTCCTTCGTCACCAGCGGATTGCACCGGAAGCGCGGGTCCTCGCGCGTGTCGGGCACGATCAGCTGCTGTTCCTCGAGCAGCGCGAAGCGGCAGATCGAATCGTCCAGCGGCATCTCGCGCATGCCCAGGCCGATCTCGGACTTGAACCACTGGCGGCCACGCGCGATCAGGTTGACCGCCACGATCGGCGCGGCCAGCAACTGGCTGACGAGGCGCACGACGTCGTCGAACGAACGCTCGGGCGGGGTGTCGAGGATGCCGTAGGAATCGAGGACGGCGAGGCGCGCTTCTTCGTCGAGGGTGGCGGTGCTGGACGTCATGGATAGTTGGAGGTGGCGGAAACGGGCCGAGAACATGCCGGCTGGCCACCAATTATAGGAACAAAGCGGCGCTTGCGGCCACACGGAACGTCCTGGAAAGCTTGCCGCGCGTCTCGCGAACGCCGCGCCGTGGCCATCACGCCGACGCGGTCAGTCTTGTGCGAGATGGTAGCAGCCAGTGATTATCTCAGGCCACGCCCGGACGCAGCCGGCGCCACAACGCGCGCCCCGCCGCATGCACCAGCCATGAAAACAGCGCGATGACGGCCCCGAACATGGCCGGCAGGATCGGCCCAGCCACGAAATTCATGGCCAGCACGAAGCCCAGCAGGTATTCGGCATGCCACAGGCGCACCACGAGGGCCAGCGCCAGCAGGCCGAAGAAGACGTAGTCGACCAGGGGACTGCCGGCCGCGAACAGCGCCGCCAGCGTGGCGCCGTAGGCCAGCGCGCACAGGAAGGCGACGAGGGGAGCCGGCCTGAGCGAAAGCCCGCCAGTGGCGGCAAGCCGTGCGCGGCGCTCGACCCTGCCGACGGTCCACCAGGTCAGCAGCGGCACCAGCAACAGGCCCCACCAGTTGGACACCGCGGGCAACTCGGGATTGGCCAGCAGGTGATGCGACAGCACGCCGCCATGCAGATGCTCGCGCGCGAGCAGGGCCAGTTCGGCGCACAGCGCCAGCAGAGTCAGGAGGGTGCGGCGACGGCTCGCGGAGGCGGCGTTCATGGGGTCCTGGACGTGGAAGAGCTCGAGCGCTTCACACTACCAGAAGTCGCGGCCCCGATCCACGCCGGGAGCGGATTCCATGCCGCCGTCATAATATGCATATGTTTCAATCGCCCAGCACCGTGACGACCAGCCGGCGCCGGTGAGGGGCCGTGCGGTGTTCCCACAGGTAGATGCCCTGCCAGGTGCCGAGCAGCATGCGCCCTGCCCCGACCGGAACCGTGAGCGCGGTGTCGGTGAGCATGGTGCGGCCGTGGGCCGACATATCGTCCGGCCCTTCGGCGTCGTGGCGATAGGCCGGATCGCCGTCCGGCGCCAGGCGCGCGACGATGGTTTCCAGGTCGCGCCGCACGTCGCCGTCGGCGTTCTCGGTAAGCAGCAGCGAGCAGCTGGTGTGCTGCACGAAGACGTGGACCAGGCCGCATTGCAGTTTTGATGCCGCGACCACGGCGGCGACGTCGCGCGTGATGTCGCGGGTGCCGCGCCCGCTGGTCGAAAATTCGAGGATGTCCTGGTGCGCCATGCTGCTGTCCTGTGATGAAAGCCGTGGGGCTCCATCATACCAGCGGCGAATCTCGGCTAATCGCGGCGGCGGTCGGCCAGGAACTGCTGTGCGCGCGGGTGTTGCGGATGGGCGAAGAATTCCTGCGGCGTGGCCTTCTCCAGGATCTTCCCTTCGGCCATGAACCAGACCCGGTCGGCCACGTCGCGCGCAAAGCCCATCTCGTGGGTCACGCACACCATCGTCATGCCCTCGCCCGCCAGGGAACGCATCACCTGCAGCACCTCGCCCACCATCTCGGGGTCGAGCGCGCTGGTCGGCTCGTCGAACAGCATGATCGGCGGACGCATCGCCAGCGCGCGGGCGATCGCCACCCGCTGCTGCTGGCCGCCCGACAGCGCGTTCGGATAGGCGTCGGCCTTGTGCGCCAGGCCGACCCGCTCGAGCAGCCCCATGGCGTGTTCGCGCGCCTCGGCCTTGGTCGCCCGTTTCAACCTGACCGGCGCCAGCGTGCAATTCTCGAGCGCCGTCAGGTGCGGGAACAAATTGAAGCTCTGGAACACGAAACCGATGCCGGCGCGCAGCGCGTTGACATCCAGGCCCCTGGCGTGGATGTCGCGGCCATCGATCTCGATGCGGCCGGAATCGATCTCTTCCAGCCGGTTGAGGGTGCGGATCAGGGTCGACTTGCCGGAGCCGGACGGCCCGCACACCACCAGCACCTCGTTGTTCCCGACGTGCTCGGTGATGTCCACCAGCGCGTGGTAGTCGCCGTAGTATTTGTTGACTTTATCGAGGACGATCATCGTTGGTGGACTTTCATGAAGCTTGCGCACTGCGGCGCTGCAGGCGCCGCTCGAGCAGGAAGGCCAGGCGGGACAGGCCGAAACACAGGATGAAATAGGTCAGCGCCAGGATCAGGTACACCTCCACCGCCTGGGTGAACACCAGGGTGTTGATCTGGGTGGCGATGAACGACACTTCCGACAGACCGATGATGTAGCCGAGCGAAGTCGCCTTGATGGTCGAGACCAGCTGGTTGACGATCGACGGCAGGCCATGGCGCAGGGTCTGCGGCAGCACCACGTGGCGCAGCGCGGCGCCATAGCCCAGGCCCAGCGAACGCGCGCTTTCCAGCTGCCCCTTGGGCAGCGCGCGCAGGCCGGCGGCCACGATCTCGGCCAGGTAGACGCTGTCGAACACCACCAGCACCATCAGCATCGTGGTCGCCTGCGAGGTCTTGACGCCGGTGACGGCGGGCAGGAAGAAATACACCCAGAACAGCACCAGCAGCAGCGGCACGGCGCGCACCACCTGCACCAGGCCGGCCACCGGCAGGCTGATCGCGCGATACGGGCTGACGCGGGCAATGCCGAGCAGCAGGCCGAGCGGCATCGCCAGCACCAGCGCGGCGCCCGACAGCAGGATGGTCAGCACCAGGCCGCCGAGCGGCCCTTCAGGATATTGGCCGACCAGGAAGTACAGCCAGTAGGTATCGATCAGTTCGAGCATCCGTCGTCTTTCAGGCCGTCCTCACCGGATAGCGGCGCTGGAACAGGTAAGCGAGCAGCGAGATCACGAGCGAGACCGTCAGGTAGGCCAGCGTGGCGAAGGTGAACGCCTCCAGGCTGCGAAAACTGGCCGTTTCCACGCGCGCGGCCTGGTACATCAACTCCGCGGCGCCGATGACGGTGGCCACGCTCGTGTCCTTCCACAGGTTGACGGTCTGCGACAGCAGCGGCGGCACCGAGGCGCGCAGCGCCTGCGGCAGCAGCACCAGGCGCACCGCGGCCACCCGCCCCAGGCCCAGCGAACGCGCGGCCTCGAGCTGGGTCGCGGGCACGGCGCGGATGCCGCTGCGGATGTCCTCGGCCATGTGCACGCCGGCGTACAGCGTCAATGCGATGACGGCGCAGACCACTTCGGGGTTGTTCGCGTACAGGACTTCGCGCGCGGACTCCGGCAGCAGTTCGGGAAACGCGAAGTACCAGAACAGCAGGTGCGCCAGCAGCGGCACGTTGCGGATCGCCTCGACCAGCGTCGCGCCGAGCGCGCGCAGCGGCGCGAAGGTCGAGGTGCGCATCAGCGCCACCAGCGCGCCGAAGGGCAGCGCGAAGGCGAAGCTGATGACGGTCAGCTGGATCGACAGGATGAAGCCCTGCACCAGCCAGTCGTGGTACTCGCCGGACTGCAGGATGGTCGGATCGAAGAACAACACCAGGCTCAGATCTGGTCGGTGTGGATCTTGAAGCTGCGCTTGGCGAGGTTGGTGCGGGTGCCGGGGCCATACCATTTATTGAACAGCTGCTGGGCGGCGCCGCTGCTTTCCAGCTCGCGCAGGGTCTGGTCGACCACCGCCTTCAGGCCCTTCTCGCCCTTGCGCAGGCCGAGCGCGAGCGGCTCGTTGCCGATCGACGGCGCCAGGATCGTGAAGCCCTTGGCGGCCGGGCCCAGCTTGCCGTAGTCGGACAGCAGCGAGGATTCGTCGTTGACGTAGGCGACGCCTTTCCCCTGGCGCAGCGCCTGGAAGGCTTGCTGGGTGTTCTCGAACGTCACCACCTCGACGTTCGGCACCGCCTTGCGGATATTCGTTTCCTGGGTGCCGCCGCGCACGGTCAGCACCTTCTTGCCGGCCAGTTGCGGCAAGCCGGTGATGCCGCTGGCCGCGCGCACCATGACCTTGGAACCGGTCACGAAGTGGGTCAGCGCGAAATCGACCTGCGATTCGCGCTCCTTGTTGTGGGTGAGCGAAGCGGCCAGGATGTCGACGTGGCCCTGCTGCAGCTCGGGAATGCGGGCGGCGACCGAGATCTGCTTGAACACCGGTTTCACGCCCAGCTTCTTCGCCACCGCATTCGCGATGTCGATCTCGTAGCCGACCAGCTGGCGCGATGTCGGGTCGATGAAGCTGTTCGGTTCATCGGTGCCGAGCACGCCGAACACGATCTGCCCCTTCTTCTTGATGTCGGCCAGCTGGTCGGCGTGCGCCAGGCCGGCAGACAGCGAGACGCCCAGGGCGAAGGTGCTCAGGATAAGGTGACGGCGAGTGAACATTGATGCTCCGGCTAGGATGTCGATCTTGCGAGTATAGAACAAACGCTTATATCGAAAAACGACTAATTTGCCATAAGAAAATGTCGAAAAACTCATATAGAGCGGCGCCGGCGATGCTAGCCGTGCGCCGACCGCAAGAAATTGTTGTCATAATTACCTCAACCCGATCGGAGAAGCCATGCTCGTCGTAACCTACAATGTCAACAGCATCAACAGCCGGCTGGACGCCCTCGTCCAGTACCTCGGCGAGCGCCAGCCCGACGTCGTCTGCCTGCAGGAACTCAAGGCGCCGCAAGACAAATTCCCGCTGCAGGCGATCCAGGACGCCGGCTACCACGCGCTCTGGCACGGCCAGAAAAGCTGGAACGGCGTGGCGATCCTCACGCGCGAGCCGGCGCAAGAGGTGCAGCGCGGCCTGCCGGGCGACGAAACCGACGAGCAAAGCCGCTACATCGAGGCGGTCTACAAGGGCATCCTGATCGCCGGCCTCTACCTGCCGAACGGGAACCCGGCGCCGGGACCCAAGTTCGACTACAAGCTGGCCTGGATGGAGCGCCTGCGCCTGCGCGGCCTCGAACTGCTGGCGCAAGGCATACCGGCGGTGCTGGCCGGCGACTTCAACGTCATCCCGACCGAGCGCGACGTCTACAAGCCCGAGCGCTGGGTCGACGACGCCCTGTTCCGTCCCGAGACCCGCGCCGCCTTCGAGCGCCTGATCGACCAGGGCTGGCTCGACTCGCTGCGCGCCGTCCACCCGGACGAGACGATCTACACCTTCTGGGATTACTTCCGCAACGCCTTCGGGCGCGACGCCGGCATCCGCATCGATCACCTGCTGCTCAGCCCCAGGCTGCAGCCGGCGCTGAAGGATGCCGGGGTCGACAAGTTCGTGCGCGGCCGCGAAAAACCCAGCGACCACGCGCCGACCTGGGTCGAACTCGATCTGGCGAAGATCGCGGAGTAAAAAGACCTGAACTACCTGACCGGCGCTTGCGCATGACGCCGCATCGCCGCCCCACCCTCGCATAACAAGGAGCACACACCATGAAACGACTACTCATCGCCGCCGCCGTCCTGGCCCTGCCGCTGGGCGCCCAGGCCGTATCGATGCCTGGCTTCTGCGCGCGCGGCATCGGCGCCGCCGAAGCCAAGATCTGCCAGGCTCCGGGTTCGGCCGAATCCGAAGGCATGGTCTACGCCCTGTACCGCGCCGCGCTCGAAAAACTCGACGCCGGCGCCGGCAAGGAACTACAGGAACAGCACACCAAGTGGTGGGACGGCGTGAAGCAGTGCGCCGAGTCCAAGGACATGAACGGCTGCCTCAACAACGCCTACGGCAGCCGCCTGCTGCAGCTGCAATCGACCTACAAGCTGGTCAAGACCACCGGTCCGGTCGCCTTCACCTGCGGCGACGGCAGCAAGATCAGCGCCACCTTCCTCGACACCACGCCGGCCTCGATGGTCGCGGTGCGCGACAAGGAACACGTGCTGCTGCGCGGCGAAAAGACCGCCAGCGGCATCGCCTACGGCAACCGCAGCGAGGAATTCAAGGAACACCAGGGCAAGGTCACCATCAAGTGGGGCGCCAATGCCAAGGAGCTGAGCTGCAAGAAGTCGTAAGCCAGCAGGAGCCTGTCCCGGCTCTGTCACGACGGACGGACATGCGTTAAGCTGTTCGTCCGTTTCATTTTCAGACACCCGCATGCTCTCGCCCGAACAACTCTTCGGCTTTCTCGCCGCCGCCGTCCTGATCACCCTCTCCCCCGGTCCCGACAACCTGATGGTGCTCAGCACCGGCATTGCCAAGGGCCGCCTGCGCGGCATCGCCTTCGGGCTCGGATGCGCCTTCGGCTGCATCAGCCATACGGTGCTGGCCGTGATCGGCGTCAGCGCGCTGATCGCGGCCTCGCCGGCGGCCTTCACCGCGCTCAAGGTGGCGGGCGGCCTGTACCTGATCTGGATGGGTTGGGGCGCGGTCAAGAGTCGCGGCGGCGCGCGCGTGACCACTGCCGGCGCATCCGACGAACCGGCCGGACGGCTGTTCGTCAAGGGGCTGGTGGCCGCGGCCATCAATCCCAAGGTGGTGCTGTTCTTCCTGTCCTTTCTACCCCAGTTCGTGGTCGCCGCGCGCGGCGACGCCAACCTGCAGATCGGCCTGCTGGGCATCGTGTTCACCCTGCAGGCCGCCGTCATCTTCGGCGCGCTCGGCTATTTTTCGGGGACGATCGGCCAGTGGCTCAACCGCACGCCCACGGCCGGCATGTGGCTGGACCGGATCGCGGGGGCGGTGTTCATCGGATTGGGATTGCGCCTGATCGTGGCGCGCTAAAAAAAGCGCGGTTCGATGAACCGCGCCGTTCGACCTTACAGCTCGATGGCGACCTGCGCCGCCTGGCCCCTGCGCGCCGGGACCTGCACTTCGAGCAGGTGCTGCTGGGCGTTGAAGACGAAGCGCGCTGCGCGGCCATCGACCGTCGCGCCACGCGGCTTCGCCCGCACATTGTGCACCTTGAGCGAGAAGACCCGTTCCTTCGCCTGCATCGCCTTGCCGGTCTCGGTCTTGAAGCCGATCTCGAGCCGCTTGCCGGCGCTCATTTCCGTATACTTGCTGTCGAAGCGCACGATCTCGTACTTGCCCTGCTCATAAGCGCCCGCGGTCTCGCCGTCGTCGTCATACATCTTGCCGCTGGAGGCGCTCACCGACGCATCGTGATAATAGTGCAGGTCGATCTCGCGCCCGGTGTAGTCGCGCGTGGTCTGCACCACCTTCGCCATCGGCACGAAGGCGCCGGCGCGCACGTAGACCGGGATGTTGGCTTCGACCGGCTTCACGGTCTCGAGGATGCCGCCCTTGTGCGCCTGGCCGGTATGGAAGTCGAACCATACGCTGCCGCTGTTCGGGAAATAGACCTCGGCGCGGGTGGCGCCCGGCTGCACGATCGGCGTGACCAGGAAGTCCGGGCCCCACAGATAGGTGGTCGAACGCTCGGCCGGCTGGGCCGGGTCCGGCTCGACGAACATCAGGGGACGCATCAGCGGCATGCCGGTCTGCTCGTTGTCGAAGGCGATCGTGTAGTTATACGGCAGCATCGCATAGCGCAGCCACACCGCTTCGCGCGCCAGCACGCGGGTAGCATCGGAGCGGAACACCGGCTCGGACGCCACCGCCTCTTGCGCATGCGGACGGAAGATCGGCTGGAACACGCCATACTGCAGCCAGCGCACATACAGCTCGTCGTCCAGCACGGCGCCGGCGAAGCCGCCCAGGTCGGAGTGCATATAGGCCAGGCCCTGCATGCCCATCTGCAGCGAGATCTCCATCTGCGACTGCAGGCCGCCCCAGCTGCGCGCGACGTCGCCCGACCACGGGATCATGCCGAAGCGCTGCGAACCCGAGTAGCCGGCGCGCATCAGGATGAAGGGGCGCTCGGCCGGGAATTCCCGCTTGTAGCCCTCGGCAATCAGGCGCGCCCAGTCGTGACCGTACACATTGTGCACCTGGTTGGCCGAACCGGCGGCATGCTGCAGATCGGATGGATGCACCTCGGGCTCGCCCAGGTCGCCCCACCAGCCGGTGACGCCGCCCTTCTTGAGGTCGCGGTAGATGCTCCACCACCAGTCGCGCCCCTCCTTCTTGTAGATGTCGATCAGGCCCGTGTTCCCGAAATAGAAATCGTAGGTGTAGGGCTTGCCAGCCTTGTCGGTGGCGAGGACCTTCTTGTCCACCGCCTCGTCCCAGCGCTTCGACGTGGTCAGCACGAACGGTTCGGTGACCACCACCGTCTTGACGCCCCTGGCCTTGAAGTCGGCCATCATTTTCTCGGCGTTGGGGAAGGTGTCGCGGTCCCAGGCCAGGTTGCCCATCGTGCCCTGCACCGTCTTGCCGAACCAGTAGAGGTCGAGGATGACGGCGTCGAGCGGGATTTTCTCTTGCGCGAACTTGTCGACCACGGCGCGCGTCTCGGCCTCGGTCTTGTAGCCGAAGCGGCTGGCGAAGTTGCCGAAGGCCCAGCGCGGCGGCAGCGGCTGGCGGCCGGTCAGGCCGGTGTAGCCGGCCATCAAATGGTCCCAGCTGTCGCCGGCCACGACCTGGTAGGTCTTGCGTCCGCCGATCACTTCGTAGCGCAAAGTGCCGTCCTTGCGGCTGTCGAAATCGAGCCAGCCGGTCTGCGGATTGTCGAAGTGGATCGCATATTTTTTGGACGACAGCGCCACCGGAATCGTGTAGTTGAGCAGCTCGGAACGCTCGGCATAGCCGTAATGCGCCTTGTTGTAGAGCTGGAAGCGGTGGCCGCGGCGGTTCATGCCGACCGCGCGCGCGCCGGCGCCGTACAGGGCCTCGCCGTCTTCCAGCGCGAATTCGATCGCATCCATGCCGTCGGCGCGCCCGAAGCCACGCTTCTCGGCCACCAGCGGCTTGCCCTTGTAGGCATAGCTGATACGGAACGGCCGCTTGTCGACCGTGACGCTGATGCCGCCGTCGACGGCGTAGGTGAGGCGGCCGCCCTCGTCCCTGAGCGTGGCCTGCACCTGCACCGGCGCCAGGATCACCGCGTGCGAAGCCGGATCGAAGCGCTCGCCCTTGGGGATGAAGGTGGTCTCGACGATCGTGCTCGAATACGGCTTGATCAGGTAGCGGCCGTCGTTGGTCGCGATCTCGAGGGTATTCTGGTTGCGCGTCACGCCGGCCAGCTGGCGTTCGGCGTTCTGGGCGAACGCGAGCGGGCTGGCGGCGAGCGGGATGGCGGCAAGGCTGAGCGCCAGGCGGGTCGTCAAGGCTTTGGTCATGTCTTCATTATCGTTGTGGTGAGATGCAGGCGAGAGCATGACAGAATTCCGCCCTCACAGACAGTCTTGACGCAAACGAAACGCCCCGCGCTGCCATGGGCAGGCGCGGGGCGCTGAAGCCAATCTGAAGCTGCGCTCGCTCCCGCGGTTCGTCTCCTCAGTTGGCGCCGAGTGTCAGCTGCATCAGGCGGCCCTGGCCGTCGGCGCGCTCGTTGGTCACCACGATGATGCGGCCGTCCGGATCCTGGGCGAGCGCGGACACCGACGGCGTGCTGTACTCGTCGTCGGTCGCGCGCTGGTAGCCCGGCACCAGCGCCGAGATATCGGTCCACGAATTGCCGCTGTCCTGCGACCACGCCAGATAAGGCCGGCCGTGCATCTTGTCGAAGCCGCCGACCACCAGGGTGTCCGGCTTGCCCTTGAGCGGCAGGAAGGCGCCGATGTAGGGATAGCCCTTGCCGCCTGATAGCGGTTCGTGGATCACGAACTTGAAGCTGTTGCCGTTGTCGACGCTGCGCAGCAGGCCGCCCTCGACGCCGACGAACACCATCTGCGTGCCCGGCACCGATTCGATGAACTGGACGTTGCGGTTCTCCATCTCGGGCAGGGCGATCGGCAGCTTGTCCTCGCCGGCCAGCGCGCCGCCGTCGCCCGTCAGGCGATAGGCTTCCACGAAAGCGAAGTCGAGCGGGCATTCGCCGCCGACCAGCACGCGGTCGCCCAGCACGTGGAACTTGGACGGATAGCACATCTGCGAATCCTTCGAGCCGCGGATCACCTGCCAGGTGTTGCCCTTGTCCTTCGAGGTCAGGAGGTTGTTGCCGGCGCCGGCATTGCTGTACAGGCGGTTGTTGGCGCCCTTGATGTCCTGCATCGACAGGGTCTCGCAGAAGTAGGGATTGCAGGTGCGCAGGTCGCCGTCGCGCGGCACGAAGCTGGCGCTATTGGCCACCAGGGTGCAGGTCGAATGGCCGTTGCTGGCCTCAAGCGTGTCGGCCCATGGCTGCATCAGCCACATGTCGCCGTCCACCATCTTGAGCTTCGGCGAACGCATGATGAAGTCGCCGACCGGGCCCATGGCGCAGGCGCCCAGGCCCACCGGGCTCCAGGTGGAGCTCGCCGACAGCGGCAGCTTCGCGCTCAGGACCGCCGAGCCCTCGGTCGCGCTGTTGGCCAGCGACAGGTAGGCGCTGCCGCCGTAGAAGACCACGCTGTCCATCGCGCGCGCGGTGCTCGAGAGCGGATCGAGCCTGGTCGCCACCGGCTCGACGGCGACGGGCGGCGGCGGCGCCTGGTAGTCGTTGCCCGAGCCGCCGCAGGCGGCCAGCAGCAGCGCGCAGGCCGCGCCCATGACGGTGGAGGTAAGGTGTCGGTGCATGCGAATCCCAATCAGGTGAATGGACCGACGGCCGCTTGCGGCCCTCGTTCCGGAGACTGGGATTCTAGGCAAGGCACTGGCGGCGTTTGGAGGATTATTGTCGGCAGAATGTCATGATTGTGTAAGCGCGCCTCAGCCGCCCAGGCTCGGCTGCATCAGCTGGCCCTGGCCGTCGCCAGGCCGGTCAACGCAGGTACGGCACCACGTTGCGCGCCACGCGCGCGGTTTCGGCGTCGTCCAGCGGCAGGCGCAGGAAGGCCTCCCAGCCGTCCGGCGACCCGGTGTCGCCGCGCGGGTCCGAACCGTACAGCACCCGGTCCAGGCCGAGCTGGCGCAGTCGCCGCACCAGGCGCCGCGCCGCGTCGGCCGGCAGGTCGGCCTGCGCCACCGTCGCCACGTCGAACCAGACCTGGCGCATGCGCGGATCGTGGCGCGCGGCCGCCTCGGCCAGCACGGCCAGCGCTTCGCGCGCCGCCGTGTCGCCGAAGCCGGGGCCGTTGCCGGCCAGGTGCGACACCTGCACCGGCACGTCGGGCGCATACGGCAGCACCTGCTCGAGCAGCACGCGCGCCTGCGCGGCGCCGTACGGCCGCCCGAGGGCGCGCGAGGCGCGCATGTCCATCACGATCGCCATGCCGCGCGCATTGGCGGCGCGGAACACCTGGCGCAGGCGCTCGACGTGGCCGGGCTGGTCGAGCTGGACGTCGGAGGCGGCGAAGTCGAGCTTGATGCCGCGCCCGAAGCCGGGGCTGGTGGCGCAGCGCCCCAGTTCGAGCAGCGCATAGTCCTTGAGCGGATTGAAGCTGCACAGGGCCACCAGGCGCTCCGGATGGCGCGCGGCCTGGGCCGCCACCCAGTCGTTCTCGGCGCGCACGCGGGCGTATTCATGGTCGATGGTGCGCGCCGGCAGGCCATAGGCATAGGCCGCCGACAGCACCGCCGCGCGCTTGACGCCGGCCGCGTCCAGCCGCGCCACCAGTTCGTCGGCGTCGACCGGCGCCAGCGCAATCGAGGACGACATCCAGGCCGCCGCCGCGGGGCTGAACAGGTGCTGGTGGTGGTCGGCCGCGGGCGCCAGGCGCGCCGGCGCGGTGCCCTCGCCGGCCCGGGCCGGACCGGATGCCGCCACCGCCATGGCGGCGCAGAACATGGCGCCGGTGGTGATGCTCAATCGCCTCATGCGAACCTCGTTGTCTGAAATCCGGCCCATGTTAGCGCAATGTCACCACCCGCTGTCAAGGCTGCGGATTCGATGCGGATGGCATAGAATCATCGGATTTGCGCCGGCCTCGCCCGGCGCCGTTATCAAAGGAATCACATGCAGCAGCCGCACCAGCCGAACCTCGGCGCCGGGCTCCCAGCCGACCCGCCCGTCACCCAGACCCGCTCCTTCCTGACCATCGCCCTGATCGAATTGTGGGAACGCTTCGGCTACTACGGCATGCAGGCGCTGATCGTCTACTTCATGGTGCAGCGCCTGGGCTTCGACGATACCCGCGCCACCCTGGTGTGGGGCGCCGCCGCCGCCCTGATCTACGTGGCCCCGGCCATCGGCGGCTGGATCGGCGACAAGGTGCTCGGCACCCGCCGCTGCATGATCATCGGCGCCATCATCCTGTCGCTGGGCTACGCCCTGATGGGGATCCCGGTCAGCGGCACCTGGCTCACCTTCGTGGCGCTGGGCGTGATCGTGGTCGGCAACGGCCTGTTCAAGCCCAACACCGCCAACCTGGTGCGCAAGATCTACGAGGGCGACGACGCCAAGATCGACAGCGCCTTCACCATCTACTACATGGCGGTCAACGTCGGCTCCACGGTCTCGATGCTGGCCACGCCGGCGATCAAGGACCATTTCAACGCCACCTCGGGCGGTGACCTGGGCTGGCACATGGCGTTCGCCGTGTGTAGCGTCGGCCTGTGGGTCGGCCTGCTGACGGTCGGCGTGCTGCGCCGCACCGTCAACCATATCGGCTCGCCGCCGGACGCGCTGCCGCTCGACTGGCGCAAGCTGGTCCTGGTGCTGGCCGGCGGCGTGCTCACCGTGATCGCCTCGACCTTCATCCTCGAATACCAGTGGCTGGCGCGCCTGTTCGTCTACGTCGCCGGACTGGTGGTGCTGGGCATCTTCATCCACCTGATCCGCACCAGCCAGGCCAGCGAGCGCGCCGGCCTGGCGGCGGCGCTGGTATTGACCCTGCAGACGGTGTTCTTCTTCATCTTCTACCAGCAGATGTCGACCTCGCTGTCGCTGTTCGCCCTGCGCAACGTCGACCTCGATTTCAGCCTGTTCGGCAGCCACCTGTTCACCTGGTCGCCGGCCCAGTTCCAGGCGCTCAACGCGATCTGGATCATGGTCCTCTCCCCGGTGCTGGCGTGGATCTACACGCGCTCCAGCGGCAGCCGCCTCGACCTGTCGATCGCCGCCAAGTTCGCGCTCGGCTTCGCGGTGGTGGCCGCCGGCTTCTTCACCTACGGTTTCGCCGGCGCCTTCGCCGTGAACGGCCTGACCTCGTCGTGGATCATGATCGCGGGCTACGGCCTGTATTCGCTGGGCGAGCTGCTGGTGAGCGGCCTGGGGCTGGCGATGATCGCGCGCTACGTGCCGGCGCGCATGGGCGGCTTCATGATGGGGGCATACTTCGTCGCGGTCGGCATCTCGCAATACCTGGGCGGCCTGGTGGCCACCATGGCCAGCGTACCGGAAGGCATGCTTGATCCGCTGCAGACGCTGCCGATCTATACGAGCCTGTTCAACAAGCTGGGGCTGGCGGCGATCGCCTGCACCTTCATCGCGCTGGCCGCCCTGCCCTTGATGCGGCGCCTGACCGCCGCGCACCACGCCCACGCGTAAGCGCGGCTTCCAGTAAGATGGCAGGGATTTTCACTCCCTGCCATCCAGCATGTCTCTCATTACCCCCAACCGCCAGCTCCAGGTCGCCCAGCGCGTGCACGCGATCGAACCGTTTCGCGTCATGGAAATGGTCAAGGCCGCCGGCGAACTGAAACGCGCCGGCCACGACGTCATCAGCATGAGCGTCGGCGAGCCCGATTTCACCGCGCCCGACATCGTCGCCAGCGCCGCGATGGAAGCGATCCGCGGCGGCGTCACCCAGTACACCGAGTCGCTCGGCCTCCTCGAGCTGCGCCAGGCGATCTCGGGCCACTACGCCGCGACCCAGGCCCTGGACATCGACCCGCGCCGCATCGTGATCACCGCGGGCGCCTCGGCCGGCCTGCTGCTGGCCTGCGCCGCGCTGGTGTCCGAGGACGACGAAGTCCTGATGCCCGACCCGTCCTACCCATGCAACCGCCATTTCGTGGCCAGCTTCGGGGGCCGGCCGGTGCTGGTGCCGTCCTCGCACGAGGACCGCTACCAGCTCGGCGCCCACCACGTGGCCGAGCGCTGGACCGAGCGCACGCGCGGCGTGCTGGTGGCCTCGCCGTCGAACCCGACCGGCACCTCCATGACGCCGGAGCAGCTGCGCGCCATGCTGGCGGCGGTGCGCGCGCGCGGCGGCTTCGCGATCGTCGACGAGATCTACCAGGGCCTGTCCTACGACCGCCAGCCCCTGAGCGCGCTGGCGCTCGACCCCGACGTCATCACGGTGAACAGTTTCTCCAAGTATTTCAACATGACCGGCTGGCGCCTGGGCTGGCTGGTGGTGCCGGACAGCCTGGTGCCGACCTTCGAGAAGCTGGCCCAGAACCTGTTCATCTGCGCCCCGACCGTGGCCCAGCACGCGGCCCTGGCCTGCTTCCAGCCCGAGGCGCTGGCGATCTTCGAGGAACGCCGGCGCGAATTCCAGCGCCGCCGCGACTACCTGGTGCCGGCGCTGCGCGAGCTCGGCTTCGGGGTGCCGGTGATGCCTGACGGCGCCTTCTATGTGTACGCCGACCTCGACCGCGTGGCGCACCCGCTGCACGGCGACAGCGCGGCGTTCAGCATGGCGGTGCTGCGGGATGCCCATGTGGCGATCGTGCCGGGCGACGATTTCGGGGTGGCGGCGCCGCAGCGCCACGTGCGCTTTTCGTATGCGACGAAGTACGAGCGGATCGAGGAAGCGGTGGCGCGGCTGCGGCGCCTGTTCGTGTGAGGTCGGTGGCGTAGCCGCCGACCTCAAGGCGCCACGCCCGCCAGCGCCCCGATCAGCACGCCGGGCGCCACCGGCTTGACCAGGTAGCGGTCGAAGCCGGCCGCCAGCGCGCGTTCGCGGTCTTGCGGCTGGCCATAGCCCGACAGGGCGATCGTCAGCGGCCGGTTGTTGTCCGTGCCCGCGTCCGCGCCAGCGGCGCGCAGGCGCGCCATCAGTTCCAGGCCGTCCAGGCCCGGCAGTCCGATGTCGCACACGATCGCGTCGAAGCGGCCTTCCAGCGCCAGCGCCAGGCCGGCATGGCCGTCGCCGGCGATTTCCACCTGGTGCCCTTCGACTTCGAGCAGCATGCGCAGCACGTCCGAGGCGTCGGCATTGTCTTCCACGATCAGGATCCGGCGCCTGATGCCGCCGCCAACCGGCGCGGCGCCATCGGCGACCCCGCTGGGCGCCGCGGCGCTCGACAGCGGCAGCGAGACCGTGAAGGTGCTGCCCCGCCCCAGCCCCGGGCTGGCGGCGCCGACGCTGCCGCCGTGCATGGTGACCAGATTGCGCACCACGTTCAAGCCAACCCCGAGCCCGCCCTCCGAGCGCGCCAGCGTGCGCGGCCCCTGCGTGAACAGGTCGAAGGCGCGGCCGATGGTCTCGATGGACATGCCGGAACCGTTGTCGTCGATGGTGACCGCAACGAGGCCGTCGGCGCCGACCCGGGCCGCGACCGCGATGCGGCCGCCGTCCTGCGTGTATTTCGAGGCATTGTTGAGCAGGTTGGTGAACACCTGGGTCAGGCGCACCCGGTCCCCTTCGACCACCAGGGTATCCGCCGCCTGCGCGATCGCCAGCTCCTGGCCGCGCTCGCGCACGCGCGGCATGACGGTCTCCGCCGCGTGCTCGATCAATTCGGCCAGCCGCAGCGGCTCGACCGCCAGCGTGATCTTGCCGCTGCTCAGGCGGGCGGCGTCGAGCAAGTCATCCAGCAAGTGCGCCATATGGCCCACCTGGCGCTGGATCACGCCGGTCAGGCGGGCCAGTGCGGCGGTATTCACCGGCGAGCGTTCGAGCAGGCTGGCCGAGACGCTGATCGGCACCAGGGGGTTGCGCAGCTCGTGCGCCAGCATGGCGAGGAATTCGTTCTGGCGGCGGTTGGTTTCCTCGGCGTCGTCGCGCGAGGTCTGGGCGTCGACCGCGGCCAGCACCAGGTGCTCGTTCGCTTCGCGCAGGCTCGCGGTCAGCGCGAGGCTGGCCGCGAGATCGCCGCGCAGCTGCTCTGCCTCGAGTTCCAGCGCGGCCAGGCGGAGCGCCAGGGTGCCGTCGTCGTTGCCTGGTGTCGCCGCCATGAGATTCATTCAGGGTGTCCCGCGCGCGATGGGCAAGCCGTGCAGCACGCCCTCGTATTCGGTCGCCACCGGCTCGATATTGATCCCGTCGTCGCCGATGTGGAATTCGCGCAGGTCGGTGCTGTGGGCGCTGCCGCGCACCTTGACCACCGAGATGAAGCGGCGGATCCGGCCGCCACTCTCGCCGAAGCGCATGATCACGATCGCATCGGTCAGGTAGGCGATGTCGGCCTGGCTGAACTTGAGCTGCGTGAAGTCGTCGTCCACGCCCATCGTGACCAGCACGCTCACGCCGCGCTTGGCCAGCGAGGACAGCATCTGGAACACGGTCGAGCGCAGCTGGTTGCGGCCTTCCGGCGCCAGGTACAGCGCCAGCTCGGACAGCGAATCGACCACCACGCGGCGCGCGCCGGTGCGGTCGATCGCATCGTTCATCTCGTCGAGCAGCTCGTCGACCGTGAGGTCGATCTTGCGGCTTTCGACCATCTGCACGTCGCCGTTCGCGACCAGCGCCGCCAGCTCGGCGTTGCGCAGGCGCGAGGCGCCCTTCTCGAACGAGACCGCCACGCCCTTCTCGCCCAGCCGGGCGCCCGCTTGCAGGAAGCGGGTGCCGAGGATGGTCTTGCCGCAGCCGCTCGGGCCCGATACCAGCAGCGAGTGACCTTGCGGCAGGCCGCCGTGGAGCAGCCCGTCGAGATCGGGCGTGCCGGTGGGGATGCGCGCCGCATCGCGGTCGACCCGCGCCCCTTGGTGATGGTCGGCCGCCAGCGGCGGCAGGATGCGCGGATACACACGGATGCCATCGTCGGTGATGCGGAAGGTGTGCGAGCCGCCCAGGTGGGCCTGGCCGCGCATCTTGACCACCCGCATCTTGCGCACCACCGAGTTATCCTCGTGCACCGGGGTCAGCGAAATCATGCCGTCGGCGACCGTCATGATCGGGCTCGCCTCGGCGTCGCCGTGCAGGTATTCGCCGATCAGGAAGGTGGTGGCCTGCCAGCTCGTCATGCGGGTGCCGAGATCCTGGATGAAGTGCTGCAGGTCGGCCACGCCCTCGTTGCCGGCGCGCGCCGTCTGCGCCACCGAGCGGAAGGAGTCGACGAACACCAGGCTCGGCGAGAAATCCTCGACCTCCTTCATCAGGCGCGCCAGCACGCCGCTGAAGTCGCCCGCGCGCAGGTCTTCGGCCAGGTTGACGTAGCGCACGCAGGTGCCGACCATGTCCATGTCGAAGAAGCTGTACTGTTGCTGGTAACGCAGCATCTTGAGGGGCGGTTCGCCCAGCACCGTGAAGAACAGGGCGCGGCGCTCGTTGCTGGCCAGCGAAAACATGATCTGGTGGGCGAGCGTGGTCTTGCCCGACCCCGGCGGCCCGGCGATCAGGTTGAAGGAAAATTCGCTCAGCCCTCCCCCCAGGAGAACATCGAGCCCCTGCACGCCAGTGCTCAGCTTTCCAAGGGATACTTTATCGCTCATTACTTGTGCTCCTGTGCATTCTTCTCTTCCCCGTCACGCGCGGCGGCATCGAGCAGGCGCCGTGCGAGCGCCTGGCCGATGAGGGACGCCAGCAACTCGGTAAACGTCTGGAGCAGCGCCGCATGCGCGGCTTTTGCGTGGTCGGGTGCCACACTGGCGAGCAGCTCGTCCAGCGTGGTGATTTGGGAGTCGCGGGTCTTGCATGGCGGCGTCTCGGCCAGCCATTTGAATTCGGGACCGACCAGACGGCATGCCCGTCCATACAGCGCGCAAAAGCCGCTGTCACCGATGAGCGGGCCCAACTGGTCGGCCAGGCGCCGCCAGGATTGGATGAGCTGGATATGCTCTTCAGAACGTCCGGGGCCGCCCTTACTCGTCATCATGTCTAGGTTGAATAGCAATTGCTGCCGTTATCTTCATGAAAGGTCCATGCACACTCTCGCGCGGAATCGTCGTGCGCTCGCCCGGCGATAGGTTGACGAACATTATATCTTGGCTTCCTGCCATTCTCCGGAGATCGGGCGATTAAAGTTGCCGCGCACGATGCGCCGATGCGCGTATTGACGATACAAACATGCGGTAGGCATCCACCTGTTTCCCCGCTAAGATGTGTATCGCCGAGCAATAATGCTCTTTATCAAGCAGGGGATCAATGAAAATAAGCAAGCTGGGCGCCGCCGTCTCGACGGCCGCCGTCGTGATGGGTCTGGCATTCGCACCGGCGGCCGTGGCCGCAACGAGCGCAGCCGCGGTGAATACGACTGCGACCGCCGCCGACGCGCGGTTCAAGGACATCTACACCAAGGAGTGGAAGTGGCGCATCGCCGAGCGCCTGGCGCGCGACGAGAACGCGCCCAACGCGAACCCGGGTTATGCGCGGGTCGACGCCGCCGCCCAGGAAGCGCGCCGCGTCTACTGGGCCGCCATCCTGAAGGAACTCGACGCGATCCCGCCAGGCGCGCTCTCGCCCGCCGAACGCATCAACTTCGCGGTCTACCGCGCCCAGATCGCCGCCCTGCATGACGCCCAGCGCTTCCGCGAATACGAACAGCCGGTCAACGCCGACACCGCCTTCTGGTCCGACGTCGCGTATGCCGCGCGCCGCCCGCTCAAGAGCGCCGACGAATACCGCAACTATCTGCGCCTGCTGGAGGGCCTGCCCGCCTACTTCGACCAGGAACTGGACAATATGCGCGCCGGCCTGGCGCGCGGCTTCACCCCGCCGAAGGTCACGCTGGCCGGCCGCGAAGGCACCTTGAGCTCGGTGCTCGATGCGAAGACGCCGCAGGACGTGGTGTTCTACAACCCGTTCAAGCAGATGCCGGCCGCGATGCCGGCCGCCGAGCAGGAGGCGCTGCGCGCGCAGGCGGTGGCGCTCATCCAGGGCAAGATACGCCCCGCCTACGCCAAGGCCCTGGCCTATTTCCGCGACGAGTACGTGCCGAAGGCGCGCACCACGCTGGCGGCCCAGGACATGCCGGGCGGGAAGGAATACTACCAGTCGAAGATCGTGGAATTCACCACGACCGACATGACGGCCGACCAGATCCACGCGATCGGCCTGGCCGAGATGGCCAAGATCCGCGCCGAGATGCACGACATCATGAAGCAGGTCGGGTTCAAGGGCGACTTGCAGGCCTTCCTGCACTTCCTGCGCACCGATCCGCAGTTCTATGCCAAGACGCCGCAAGAGCTGCTCAAGAGCGCGGCCTGGACGTCCAAGAAGTTCGACGCCAAGGCCGACCAGTTCTTCGGCCACCTGCCGCGCCGCCGCTTCGCGATCGTGCCGGTGCCGGACGACCAGGCGCCGTTCTGGACCGCGGGCCGCGGCGGCCCCGGCACCTACTGGGTCAATACCTATAACCTGCCGGCCCGTCCGCTCTACAGCCTGCCGGCCCTGACCCTGCACGAGTCGGCGCCGGGCCACGCCTTCCAGATCCCGCTGGCGCAGGAACAGCAAGGCGTGCCGCCGTTCCGCCGCGCCTACATCTCGGCCTATGGCGAGGGCTGGGCGCTGTACACCGAGCGCCTGGGCACCGAGATGGACATCTACGAGACCCCGTACGAGGTGTTCGGCATGCTGAGCTACCAGGCCTGGCGCGCCTCGCGCCTGGTGGTCGACACCGGCATCCACGCCAAGGGCTGGACCCGCGAGCAGGCCCAGAACTACCTGCTGCAGAACACCGCGCTGTCGAGGCACGAGGTCGAGACCGAGGTGGACCGCTACATCTCGTGGCCGGGCCAGGCGCTGTCGTACTACCTGGGCCAGATGGCGATCCAGGAAGCGCGCGCCCGCGCCGAGAAGGCGCTCGGGTCGAAGTTCGACATCCGCCACTTCCACGACACCGTGCTGCAGGTCGGTTCGGTGCCGCTGCCGGTGCTGCAGCAGCGCATCGACCAGTTCATCGCGGATGGCGGACCGAGTCCGTATCCGAAAGAAAGCTGATCGTTTCATGACAAAAGGGCCGCATCGCGCGGCCCTTTTTTCATCGGTCGAACAGCTTGAACTTCAGCTGGAACGAAATGCCCCCATACAGCCGGTCCTTGTAGTTCGGGATGATCCCGACGTTCACGCCGACGCGCTTGTATTCATAGGTCAGGGTCGGGATCGCGCCCGGGAACCAGCCACCGTCGCGCGTCTTCGGATAGCCGTCGAAGGCGGCCAGCGCCAGGCCCACGCGCACCGGGCCGACCGCATACGGCTGCCAGATCACGCCCGCGTAGTTCGACCAGGCGCGGTCGCTGT
Source organism: Massilia timonae (assembly GCF_001866515.1). Taxonomy (NCBI): domain Bacteria; kingdom Pseudomonadati; phylum Pseudomonadota; class Betaproteobacteria; order Burkholderiales; family Oxalobacteraceae; genus Massilia; species Massilia timonae. The sequence goes on along the minus strand of NZ_JRYB01000001.1, from coordinate 4,127,290 downwards.
TGTAGAAGCGTCCGGCGGTGGCCGTCATCGTGCCCTTGAAGCGGTACTCCAAAGCCAGGCCCTTGTTGTTGTCGTTCAGGTCCTTGTCGCCATCGAAGTGGGCGGTGTAGAAGCCGGTGTCGATCCACAGTTCGCTGGTCGGCGACGGGTCGATCTTCGTGAAGAAGTCGGCGGCGAGTGCCGCGGGTGCGGCAAGACAGGCGGCGCCCAGCAGCGCCAGGGAATATACGGCGCGGCTCAATCGTCGGCTCCGGGATCGAGGTGGGGAAACATGACTTCGGTGAAGCCGAAGCGGGAAAAGTCGCGGATCCGCATCGGATACAGGATGCCCAGCAGGTGATCCACTTCATGCTGCACCACGCGCGCGTGGAAACCTTCCGCGTCACGCACGATGCGCTTGCCGAACTGGTCGAAGCCCTCGTAGTGCAGGCGCGTGTAGCGCGGCACGCTGCCGCGCAGGCCGGGCACCGACAGGCAGCCCTCGACGCCCTCTTCCATCTCGTCGGACAAGGGCGTGAGCACGGGATTGATCAGCACCGTCTCGGGCACCGGCGGCGCGTCGGGATAGCGCTGGTTGCTGCCAAAGCCGAAGATCACCAGCTGCAGGTCGACGCCGATCTGCGGCGCGGCCAGGCCGGCGCCGTTGGCGGCATGCATGGTCTCGAACATGTCGGCGATCAGGGCGTGCAGCCCGGGCGTATCGAACTCGGTGACCGGCTGCGCGACCCGCAGCAGGCGCGGGTCGCCCATCCTGAGGATCTCGCGCACCGTCATGCCGGGCCTCTTCCTTCCAGCAAACCGGCCAGCGAGGCACGGAAGCCCTCGGCCGTTTCCGGGTGCTTCAGGCCGATCGCGGCGGTGGCCTGCAGATACCCCAGCTTGGAGCCGCAATCGTAGCGCTGGCCGGCGTAGCGGTAGGCCAGCACGCGCTCGTCGCGCATCAGGGCCGCGATGCCGTCGGTGAGCTGGATCTCGCCGCCGGCGCCCTTGCCGATGTTTTCCAGGTAGTCGAAGATCGACGGCGACAGCACGTAGCGGCCGACCACGGCCAGGGTCGAGGGCGCGTCCGCGGGCTGCGGCTTCTCGACGATGCCGGACACCAGCTCGAGGTCCTGGCGGTAGGCCGAGGCGCTGACGATGCCGTACTGGCGGGTGTGCTCGCGCGGCACGTCCTGCACCGCCAGGATGCTGCTGCGCTCATAGGCGTAGACGTCGGCCATCTGGGCCAGCACCGGTTTCTGGCCGTCGGCGGTGTCCATGAAATCGTCCGCCAGCAGCACGGCGAAGGGTTCAATACCCACCACCGGCCGCGCGCACAGCACCGCATGGCCCAGGCCCAGGGGCGAGGACTGGCGGATGTAGATGCAGTTGACGTTCTTCGGGATCACCCCGCGCACGGTCTCGAGCAGGGCCTGCTTGCCGGCCGCCTCGAGTTCGGATTCGAGCTCGTAGGCCTTGTCGAAATGGTCTTCGATGGCGCGCTTGTTGCGGCCCGTGATGAAGATCAGTTCGGTGACGCCGGCGGCCACCGCCTCTTCGACCGCGTACTGGATCAGCGGCTTGTCGACGATCGGCAGCATCTCTTTCGGCTGCGCCTTGGTCGCCGGCAGGAAGCGGCTGCCCAGGCCGGCGACGGGGAATACGGCTTTGCGGATCAGGTTCATGTGTTCCAGTATGGAGGGTTGTTATTGCATTGTTATGACTGCGCCAGCAGCGCCAGCAGCGCCGCCTCGTCCAGGATCGTGACGCCGAGTTCCTCGGCCTTGGCCAGCTTGCTGCCTGCTTCGGCGCCGGCCACCACGTAGGACGTCTTCTTCGACACCGAGCCCGACACCTTGCCGCCGGCCTCCTCGATCAGCGCGCCGGCCGCGTCGCGGCTCAGGGTCGGCAAGGTGCCGGTCAGGACGAAGGTCTTGCCGGCCAGCGGTCCCTCGGGCGCGGCGGCGGCCGATGCTTCGGGCAGGGATTCCAGCAGCGAGCGGCGCAGGGCCGCCAGCGACTGCACTAGTTCGCGGTTCGCGCGCACCGCCATCCATTCCTCGAGCGCGGCCGCGACCGTTGCCGGCAGGCCGAAGATGCCGAAGTCGGTGCGCACGCCGATGTCTTCCAGCGTCTGGCCGGCGCCCACCACCTGGCGCGCGCGCGGCTCGGTCAGTTTCGGGATGTCGAGCGCGGCCAGCAGCTTGATCTCGTCGAGCTTTTCGCGCAGCTGCGCCTTCGGCGCATGCTCGCCCTTCGGCGCCACGCCGGCGTCCAGCAAGGCGTTCAGGGCGATCTGGTTCTTTTCTTCGGCGAAGAATTCGGCGATCGACTCGGCCACCGTGCCGCCGATGTCGGGCAGCACGCGCAGCAGCGCGGCCGGCGCGCGCCGCACCAGGGCCAGGCTGCCGAGCCAGTCGGCCAGCGTCTTGGCGGTCGACTCGCCCACGTGGCGGATGCCGAGCGCGAACAGCAGGCGCTCCAGCGGCGGCTGCCTGCTGGCGGCGATCGCGGCCAGCAGGTTGTCGGCCCACTTGGTCGCGACCTTGCCCTGCTTGACGGTTTCCGGGGTCGTGCCGTCGCGCTCGTCGGCCAGGCGCTTCATCTTGAGCAGGTCGTCGAGCGTGAGCTTGTAGAGATCCGCCACGCCCTTGACCAGGTTCGCCTCCACCAGGCTGTCGATGTAGCGGTCGCCCAGGCCTTCGATGTCCATCATGCGGCGGCCGGCGAAGTGGCGGATCGCTTCCTTGCGCTGGGCCGCGCAGGTCAGCCCGCCGGAGCAGCGCGCGACCGCTTCGTCTGCTTCGCGCACCACGTGCGAGCCGCACACCGGGCACTGCTTCGGCAGTTCATAGATGGCCGGTTCCGGGCTCGGGCGGCGCTCCAGCACCACCGCCAGCACCTCGGGGATCACGTCGCCGGCGCGGCGCACGATCACGGTGTCCCCCACGCGCACGTCCTTGCGCCGCACTTCGTCCTCGTTGTGCAGGGTCGCGTTGGTGACGGTGACGCCGCCGACCGAGACCGGCACCAGGCGCGCCACCGGCGTGATGGCGCCGGTGCGGCCGACCTGCACCTCGATCGCCTGGACCGTGGTCAGCGCTTCCTCGGCCGGGAATTTATGGGCCAGCGCGAAACGCGGCGCGCGCGAGACGAAGCCCAGCGCGCGCTGGTCCTCGATGCGGTCGACCTTGTACACCACGCCGTCGATTTCGTAAGGGAGCGACTTGCGGCGTTCGCCGACGTCGCGGTAGAAGTCGAGCAGGCCGTCGCGGCCCGCGACCACCTTGCGTTCCTTCGCCACCGGCAGCCCGAGCGCCTCGAACCAGTCGAGCAATCCGGAATGGGTGTCGGGCAAGTCGGCGCCTTCCACCTGGCCCACGCCATAGGCGAAGAAGCGCAGCCTGCGCTCATTGGTGATGCGCGCGTCCAGCTGGCGCAGGCTGCCGGCGGCGGCATTGCGCGGGTTGGCGAATTCCTTCTGGCCGCCGGCGCGCTGGCGCTCGTTCAGGGCCTCGAAGTCGCGCTTGAACATCAGCACTTCGCCGCGCACCTCGAGCACCGCCGGCACGTCGCCGCCATGCAGCCGCATCGGGATCACGCGCACGGTGCGGATATTGGCGGTGACGTCCTCGCCCGTGTAGCCGTCGCCGCGGGTCGCCGCCTGCACCAGGCGCCCATCCTCGTAGCGCAGGCTGATGGCCAGGCCGTCGAACTTCAGTTCGGCGTTGTAGACGACCTGGCGCACTTCCAGCCCCTCGCGCGCCTTGCGGTCGAAATTGTCGATGTCGTCGTCGGTGAAGCCGTTGTTCAGCGACAGCATCGGCACCGCATGGTTGACCTGGCCGAACTCGGGAATAGGCGCGTCGCCCACCCGCCGGGTCGGCGAGTCGGGGTCGACGGCCTCCGGGTGGCTGGTCTCCAGCGCCAGCAGCTCGTGGTACAGCTTGTCGTACTCGGCGTCGGGAATCGTCGGCGCGTCCAGCACATGGTAGTTGTAGCTGGCGCGGTTCAGTTCCGCGACCAGCCAACGCATTCGTTCAATGCGCCGCTGGCGGTCGTTCTGTAGCTCTTGCTCGGTCACCGGGAATCCTCAGCTGAACAGGCGCAGCGCGCGGGTCGAGCCGGCCGGGATGTCGGCCGCGTCCATCTCCTGGTAGAACTCGCCCACCTGGCTCTTGATCTCGTCGAGGGCCTCGTCCACCAGCGGCTGGTCGAAATCGTCGACGATGGTCGCGTCCAGGCGCTGGGTCAGGCCGCGCGCGGTCTCGACCATGCGGCCGAAGCCGTCGCGCGCGGGGGCGACGCACGGCACGTCCAGCAGGAGGGTCAGGCGCGAGGTGGTGTCGGCGCCCAGGGTGACGTTGGTCGACAGCGTGAACAGCACGCCGCCGCCCGCGCTTTCCTTGTCCGGCATCGCGAAGCGGCCGTCCGGACGCACGTCGAAGCCGGCGTTCTCGAGGGCGCCGATCAGGGTCGACATCGCCCATGGCGCGCCATTCGCGGCCAGGTTGACGCCCAGCTGGGCGTCGTGGCCGGCCACGAAGCGGTGCAGGATGCGCGCCTCGGCCATCACCTCGATCATGTCCGGCACTTCCGGCTCGGCCCCGATCTCGTCGGCCACCGCGCGCAGGCGGGTGACCAGCTCGGAGTATTCGAGTTCGTTCAGCGCCGTGGTGCGGGTCGCCATCTGCACGCCGGCCTGCAGCTTGGTGTACACGCCGCCATGGACGATCGGCTCCCATTCGCCGCTGACGGCGAAGCCGATGTAGTGGATCGGCTTGTTGCCGACGCGGCGCAGCGTTTGCAGGGCCGGCAAGATCTTGTCGCCGCGCACAGGCGTTTCGAGCGAGAGGGGGATCAGGCAGTCGATCAGCGGATCGACCAGGCATTCGGCCAGTTCGGCGGCCGGCATTCCCGGGCGGGTGCCGGGCAGCGAGGCGGCCACCGCATCCTGGGCGGCGCTGGCGCCGGCGGCGCGGTAGCTGGTGGCGGGCGGCGTGACCGGCGCCGCAGGGGCCGGGGCCGGGGCCGGGGCTGGCGCGGCGGCCGGCGTCGGCGTGTCCAGCTGCGGCTCGGGCTTGACGTCGGCCGGCGCGAAGGCGTCGGCGTCGAGCACCGGTTCCTTGGCGAGCACCGGCGCCTTGTCGTCGAGGCCGGCCTCGAGCACCGGCTCGTGACGGTCCACGGCCGGCACCTGCTCGCCGTCGCGCATCAGGACGTCGTCGTGGTCGGAGGCGAAGGCGCGTTCGACGCTCTTCCTGGCCTTGTATTCCTGCCACTTGTTGTAGGTGATGACGCCGACGACGAAGACGCCGCCGGCTGCGATCAGGCTCATTTGGAAATCAGTCATGCTGCTTGTGCCTCAATAGCGAAATTCGCGCCGAATCCGCCAGCCTTGCGGGCCACGCGGTCCTGTTGTTCTGCGAAATGGTTAATTCGATCGAAATGCATCCGTGCGGGCGCTCTCCCCACGGAAATTCGTGCAATCATACCAACTCCCCCGCGCGGACGCCATGGATAGCCGGCGCGCCACCGCGATCATCATGCGGGCGCCGGCGCGTCCGGCGCACGGCAGGCCGGCAGGGCGACCACGACTTCGCTGCCCTGCCCCTCTCCCGGGCTCGACGCGCCGACCCGGCCGCCATGCAGGTGCACCAGCCGCTTGACCAGGGCCAGCCCGATGCCCAGGCCGCCCTGCGAGCGGTCCGGGGTGCGCTGCCCCTGGCGGAACAGTTCGAACACGCCGTCGACCAGCTCCGGCGCCATGCCGATGCCGTTGTCGCTGACCGCGATCTCGACCATGCCGTCCACCCGCGCCAGCGCGACGACGATGCGCCCGCCCGGCGGCGTGTACTTGGCCGCGTTCGACAACAGGTTCGCCAGCACCTGGACCAGGCGCTTGCGGTCGCCATGGATGCAGGCCCCGCCGGCGTGGTCGGCCACCGACAGCGCGTGCGCGCGCGCCTCGATGAGGGGGCGCGCCTGCTCGACGGCCTCGTCGACCAGCAGGCGCGCCGCCACGTCTTCCTGGACCAGCGCGATCAGTCCGCGCGTCACGCGCGACACGTCCAGCAGGTCGTCGATCAGGCCGGTCATGTGGGTGACCTGGCGCGCGATCACCTGGCCGATGTGCTCGACCTTGGCCGCATCGGCCTTGGCCAGGGGCAGCAGCGCCGCCGCGCTGCGGATCGGCGCCAGCGGATTGCGCAGCTCGTGGCCGAGCATGGCGAGGAACTCGTCCTTGCGCTGGTCGGCCTCGCGCAGCGCATCCTCGGTCAGCTTGTGTTCGTGGATGTCGGTGCAGGTGCCCATCCAGCGCTGTATCACCCCTCGCGCGTCGTGCACCGGCAAGGCGCGGCCCAGCACCCAGCGGTAGGCGCCGCTATGGTGGCGCAGCCGGTATTCGATCTCGTAGGGTTCGCCGGTGGCCAGCGAATGGCGCCACCTGGCCCAGGCGACGTCCTGGTCGTCCGGATGGAACATGCCGTTCCAGGCCTCGCCGTCGGTCGAGCCGGGCGGCACGCCGGTGAAGGCGTACCACTGGTCGTTGTAGTAATCGTGGAAGCCGTCGGGAAGGGTCGACCACACCATCTGCGGCATCGCGTTCGTGATCGCGCGAAAGCGCGCCTCGCTCTCGGCCAGCGCGCGTTCGGCGGCGCGGGTCGCCGAGATGTCGATCACCACGCCGAAGCCCTGGCGGCCATCGGCCAGCAGGTTGCCGGCGCCGACCAGCACCGGAATGCGGCGGCCGTCGCGGTGCAGGAATTCCTTCTCGATCAGCGGCATCACCCCGTGCGCCTGCAGGCGCGCAAGGCCGGCGTCGTCGACCTCGCGCCACTCGGGCGGCGTCAGCGCGCGCCAGGACAGGCCGCGGCGGCGGTCTTCCTGGCTCAGTCCCAGCATGGAGAGAAACGCGTCGTTGCAGTCGAGGATCTCGCCGTCGACGGTGTAGCGCACCACGCCGACCGGACTGAGTTCGACCAGCCGCCCCAGTTCGCGCGCGGCCTGGTCGACTTGCGGCGGCAGCGCCGCGGCCACGCCCAGCACGCCCACAATGGCGCCATCGGCTTCGCACACCGGCGACAGAGCGAGCTTGACCCGCGTGGGCAGTTCCAGCTCGGCGCCGGCCTGGGCCAGGCTGCCGTCGAGGATGCGCGCAACCGGATCGATGGCGCCCGGCAGCAGCGCCGCGAGCGGCGTCCAGGCATCGGGAGATGCGGTCCGAGCGCCTTCCAGCAGCGCCGTGAAGGCCGGATTGGCTGCGGCCATGACGCCGCCAATCCGGCTGTCGCGGCGCACGATGAACATCGGCGCCGGCGACGCGCCGATCAGCCGCACGCCCTGCTCCAGTGCTGAAGGGATGGGGGCGGGCTGCGGTGATCTGGAGTAGTCGGTCATTGCAAGCAATCGTACGGTGGGACGCGCCCTGGCAGAGCCGGGCCAGTGTAGCACGGCGGCCCGCGAAGGCCGCGTCCGTTCAGGCGGCGGCCAGGTCGGCGGCCGACTCCATGTCCACCGCCACGATGCGCGAGACGCCCTGCTCCTGCATCGTCACCCCGATCAGCTGGCTGGCCATCTCCATCGCGATCTTGTTGTGCGAGATGAACAGGAACTGGGTGTGGTCCGACATGCGCTTGACCATGCGGCAGAAGCGCTCGGTATTGGCGTCGTCCAGCGGCGCGTCGACCTCGTCCAGCAGGCAGAATGGCGCCGGGTTCAGGCGGAACATCGAGAACACCAGCGCGGTCGCGGTCAGCGCCTTCTCGCCGCCCGACAGCAGGTGGATGGTGGCGTTCTTCTTGCCCGGCGGCTGGGCCATGACCTGCACGCCGGCGTCCAGGATCTCGTCGCCGGTCATGACCAGCCTGGCGTTGCCGCCGCCGAACAGGATCGGGAACAGTTCCGAGAAGTGGCCGTTGACGCGGTCGAAGGTGTCCTGCAACAGGTCGCGCGTCTCGCGGTCGATGCGGCCGATCGCGTCTTCGAGCGTGGTGATGGCCTCGTCCAGGTCGGCGTTCTGCGAATCCAGGAAGCGCTTGCGCTCGGTGGCCTGGGCCAGCTCGTCGACCGCCGCCAGGTTGACCGCGCCCAGGCCGTTGATGGCGTTCGTCAGTCGGGTGACTTCGCCCTGCAGGTACTGGGGCTTGAGTTCGGGGTCGAGCTTCTCGGACAGCGCCGCCTCGTCGGCGCCGGTGGCGGCCAGCGCCTCGGCGAACTGTTCCTGGTTCAGGCGCGCGGCCTGCTCCTTCAACTGCATCTCGGTGATGCGGTCGCGTTGCGGCTGCAGGCTGCGCTCGGACTGCATGCGGGACTCTTCCGCCGCGCGCAGCTGCTGGGCGACCTGGTCCAGCTCGTGGCGGGCGTCGGACAGCGCTACCTCTTGCTTCGTGCGGCGGTCCAGCAGCTCTTGCAAGCCCTCGTGGGCGGTGCCGCTCTCGAGGGCTTCCAGCTCCAGGCGCGCCTGGGCCAGGCTGGCGCCGACCTGCTCGGCCTGGGTGGCGGCGGTCGCCATCGTGCGGCGCAATTCGTCGATGCGGCTGCGCTGGGCGCGTTCGGCGAACTGCGCCTCTTGCGCGCTGCGTTCCAGTTCGCGCAGGTGCTCGCGCGCGCGGCCAAGCGCCTGCTCCTGCTCGAGGAAGGCGGTCTGGCCGTTTTCGTGCGCCTCCTGCAGCTCGGCCAGTTCCAGGTCGAGCTGCTCGAATTCCTGTTCGCTTTCCGCCTGGGCCTGGCGCTGCTCGGCCTCCTGGGCCGCGATCTCGGACAGGTCGGCCGCGATCTGGCCGCTGCGCTGGTTGAAGCGGGCCTCGATCTCGCTCTGCTTGAGCACCTCGATCTGCAGCGCGTGCGCCTCGCGCTGCAAGGTGGCCACGCGGCCGCGCGCATCCTGCAGCCGGCGCGCCAGGTCGGTCACGGCGGCGTCGGCGCGCACGGCGCGCGCACGCGCCTCGTCGGCCAGCAAGGCCTGGGCCTTGAGCTGTTTACCGATGTTCTCGATCTCGTGCTGGCGCGCCAGCATGCCGTCCTGCTCGGCGTCCGGCGCGTGGAAGCGCACGCTGGAGCGGGTCACCATGTGGCCCTCGCGCGTGACGAAGGCGGCGCCCTGCGGCAGGCGCGCGCGCTCGGCGAAGGCCTGGGCCGCGTCACCGGCCACGTACACGCCGTGCAGCCAGTCCTCGAGCACGCCGCGCACGCCGGCGTCGTTCACGCGCAGCAGGCTGGAGAACGGCTTCAAGCCGTCGGGCGGCGCCGCGTGGCCGCCCGCCTGCGGCGCGTACAGCGCCAGGCGGGCCGGCGGCGCGTCAAGCACGAAGGCCTTGGCCCAGTCGATGTTCGACACCTCCAGCGCGCCGGAGCGCTCGCGCAGCACGGCTTCGAGCGCGGCCTCCCAGCCCGCTTCGACGTCCAGCTTTTGCCACAGGCGCGGCAAGCCGGCCAGCTCGTGCTTCTCGAGCCAGGGCTGGACCTTGCCCTGGGTCTGCACGCGCTCCTGCATCTGGCGCAGCGCATTCAGGCGCGCCTCCAACTGGGCGTTGGCGGCGCTCTCGACCTGCACCTGCGCATGCGCTTCCTTGCGCTCGAGTTCGACCGCCTCTTGCCGTCCGGTCGCTTCCTCGAGCAGCATGGTCTGTTCTTCCAGCGACTGCTGCTGTTCTTCGAGCTGCAGGCGCAGGTTGTCGAGGGTCGCGCTGTCGGGCAGGTTGAGGCCGTTCCTCTCCTGCTGCAGGCGTTCGCGCCGCGCCGCCAGGTTGCCCAGGATGCCGGCGGCGTTGCGGCCGTGGGCCGATGCCAGCTCGATGCGCTGCTGGACCTGCATGGCGCGCGCGCGCGAGGCGGCCTGGCGTTCCTGGCCGGCGCGCCAGGCCGCTTCCAGCTCGGGCAGGCGCTCGTGGTGGACCTCGACCGCGATCTGGGCGCCTTCGGCGCGCGCGGCCAGTTCCTCCAGCTGCATCTCGGCTTCTTCCTGGCCCTCGCGGTGTTCCTGTTCCTGCGCCAGCCATCCGTCTCGCTGCGCGGTGAGCGTGACGATCTGGTTCTGCAGGCGGGTGCGCGACTCGACCACGAACTTGATCTGCGCCTCCAGGCTGCCGATCTCGGAATTGATCTGGTACAGGGCGCCCTGGGCCGTGTGCAGGCGGTCGCCGGCGGCGAAGTGGGCCTGGCGCAGGTGTTCGAGGTCGACCTCGACGTTGCGCAGCCTGGCGGTCTGCGCTTCCAGGCTGGTCTGCGCTTCTTCCATCTCGCGGAAGAACTTCACCTGTTCGGCCTTGGCCTCGTTCTTGCGCATCAGCCAGAGCAGCTTCTGCTTTTCTTCCTGGTCGGCCTGCAGCTGGCGGAAGCGGTTGGCGACCGCCGCCTGGGCTTCGAGTTTTTCGAGGTTGGCGTTAAGTTCACGCAGGATGTCCTCGACCCGCAGCAGGTTTTCGCGCGTATCCGACAGGCGGTTCTCGGTCTCGCGGCGCCGTTCCTTGTACTTCGAGACGCCGGCCGCTTCTTCGAGGAAGACCCGCAGTTCTTCCGGGCGCGATTCGATGATGCGCGCGATCATGCCCTGGCCGATGATGGCGTAGGCGCGCGGACCGAGGCCGGTGCCGAGGAAGATGTCCTGGATGTCGCGCCGGCGCACCGGCTGGCCGTTGATGTAATAGGTGGACGTGCCGTCGCGCGTGAGCGTGCGCTTGACCGCGATCTCGGCGTACTGGCCCCACTGGCCGGCGGCCTTGCCGGCGCTGTTGTCGAACACCAGTTCGACCGAGGCGCGCCCGGCGCTCTTGCGGTGGGTGGAACCGTTGAAGATCACGTCCTGCATCGACTCGCCGCGCAGTTCGGAGGCTTTCGACTCGCCCAGCACCCAGCGCACCGCGTCGATGATATTGGATTTGCCGCAGCCGTTGGGGCCGACCACGCCGACCAGCTGACCCGGCACCTGGAAATTGGTGGGATCGACGAACGACTTAAATCCCGACAATTTGATGGAAGAGAGGCGCACGTGGATCGGCTATTGCTGTAGAGGTAAAGCGCGCATCATACCATTGCGGGCATGGGCTTGACCGCAGCGCTCAGGATGCGGCCGACCACGCCTTCGGGCGCCACCACCCGCAGCGCGCCTTCGCGCAGCAGATCGATCAGGCGCGCGGCCGGCAGCGAAAACGCTTCCTGGCGTCCGGCGCCCGAGAAGATGTACAGCGTGCGCAGCGGGCTGACCCAGGCCAGGCGCACCCGGCGCACGATGTGCGCCTCGTGCAGCTCGAGCCGCATGCCGCGCTCCAGGCCGGCCAGGATGGCCGCCGCCGGATCGCTTGCCGCGGCCTGCGCTTCCTCGGCCTGGATGCGGGCCTGCTCCCGCTCCTCTTCCTGCTCCTGCGCCTGCTCGTATGCGACTCGGCGCAGCGCATCCTGCTGGGCCGCCTCGAGCGCCAGCTCGAGCTGGCGCTCGGGCGGCAGCTCGATCGGCGCGCGCACGATCGAGGCGTGGCATTCGGCCAGCTCGGCGAAGAACTGCAGGCGCTCGGCGTCCTGCCAGCGGGTGGCGTCGAGCCAGTTGTTCAGGCTTGCCAGCAGCGCCGGCAGGCGCGCGATCAGGGCCTTCCTCTGCTCCTGGGTCGCCTTCGGCTTGACGCTCCAGATCAGGTCGTCCATCGTGCGCGTGGCATTGTCGATGGCGCCCGGACGGCGGTCCTCGATCGTGTAGGCCAGCGCCAGCGCGGCGCTCCAGCGGCCTTCGAGAAAACCGGTGACGGCCGGGGTCAAGCGTTCCCCGGCCAGACGCAGCGCCACCGCGCGCCGGGCCGAACGTTCGGCGGCGGCGCGCTTCTCATTGCGCATGGCCTGGGCGATGGGCGCCGCCATGGCCGCCTCTTCCACCCTGTCGCGGGCGGCCAGGCCGGCCTCGATGTCGGCCACGGCCGCGGCGAACTCGGGGTCGACCTGGTCGCGCACGCGCTCGACGCTGCGACGCATGGCGCGGTAGACCGGGTCGTCCGCGTCCAGGGGACGCTCCCAGCCGGCCTGCGACAGCAGGTCGAGCAGGCGCCGCGCCGGATGGGCCTCCTGAAAGAAGAAGCTGCGGTCGCGCAACGCGGTGCGCAAGACCGGCAGCTGCAGGTGGCCGATCAGTTCGCGCGTCTCGGGGGCGACGCCGTCGTCCTGCAGCACGCTGCCGAACACGCGCGACAGCAGGTCGAGCGTCGTTTCGTCGCCGCGCGACAGGGCGCCCTGCGGCAGGCTGGCGCGCAGGCCTGGCAGGACCGGCACGCCGGGCGCGGCGTCCGGGCCGGCGGCGCCGGCGCGCGCCAGCAGGTCGATCAAGGGTTGAACGGACGCCACCGGCGATGCGGCGCTGCCGGCGCCACCCGACGCGTAGACAGGGCCGGGATGGGCGCCAGGGCCCGCCGCGGCGCCGGACGGGAGCGCGCCCGCCGCAGGCATGGGTGGCGCCAGCGGCGCCACCGCGAAGCCGGACGCCGCGCTCGGACGCCAGCCGCCGCTGCCCTGCGGCAGGTCCGGGATCTCAGGGACGGCCAGGGCCGGGTCGAACAGCTGGCGCAGCTGCTGGGCCAGCGCGGCGTCGCGCCGGGCACGTTCGGACTGGCGCGACGCGCGGTCGTCGGTCTTGCTGAAGCGGGTGTCGGCGTCGCCGCCCTTGCGCGACTTGAGCTTGGCGACCAGGGCGTCGTACAGCGGCCCGAGATCGAACATCAGGCCGGGACGCAGCAGCGGCGCCACCAGGCCGTGGGCGTCGGGATCGGGCTCGAACTGGCGCCAGGCCGCGTCCACGGCGGCCAGGAAGACGTCGGGCCGGAAGGGGTTGTGGGCGGCGCGCACCAGGTCGCGCCCGAGCAGCAGGCCAAGACGCACGCCCAGCGTGGCCAGGCCTTCGGAATGCTGCAGGTCGAAGGGCCGGCTGACGGCGCCCAGCGCCATCTGCTGGTCGATCTGTTCCAGCGGGACCAGGCTCAGTTCGACCGGGGCGGACGCGGCTTCGGCCGGGGCGTTGGCGGCGTGCGGGAGCAGGCGCGCGACTTCCCGGCGCAGGGCCGCCTCGATCTCGCTCGTCGCCAGGTGGGTGAAGGCGTAACCGTTGTCCTTGAGAAGATTGCCGGATTTGACGCGCCGCATGACGGTGCCGGGGTCGAGCCCGGCCGCAGTCAGGTCGAGCAGCGCCGACACCATGCGCCGCGCCATGTCCGCCAGGCCGGACTCGGCATGGCTGCGCGCAATGTCGACCAGCTCGGCCAGCGCCGCCTGCTGGGCGGGTGCGGCCTTGCGCGCGGCAAAGGTCTGGGCGGATGGGGTGGCCATGACGGTTCGGCGAAGTGAGGCAAGCCCCTATTCTGCCATATTCTTACCTCTCAGCAATGACCAAACACATCCCGGCCGGGGCGCCATCGGCCGCCGGCGCGACGGCCAACGGAACGTCCCGGTTCAGATATTGCGCAGGATGGCGCCTTTCGGCGGCGCGAAGTCCAGCACCTCGTGGATCATCTTCGCCTTCTTGGCGTCGCGCGCGGTCAGGTGCAGGTCGCCGTACTGGTGCACGCTCCACTGCTCGGGCGAGAGTTCGATTTCCTTGCGCAGGATGGCCTCGGTGCGCGCATCGTCGGCGCGCAGGCCTTCGACGATGATGTTGAGCGCATCCGGCCGCGAACCGGGCGAGGCGGTCGCATGCGACTTGTGGATCATGAAGCGCGCGGTCTCGCTGGCGTAGCGGCGCGAGCCGGCCAGGTACAGCACCACCGCGATCGAGGCCACCGCCCCGGCGTTATACATCACGAACCTGATCGGCGAGCTGGCCATGAAGTTATACAGGCACAAGCCATCGCTGACATAGCCGCCATTCGACTGCAGCAGCACGTGGGCGGTATCGATCCCGTCCTCGGTCATCGCCGCCACCGCATCGAACATCCGGTGCACCATATCGCTGTTGACGTCGCCCGACAGCGTGTACCAACCCTCTTTCTCCTGCAAAGTTTTTTCGTCGTTCATAGTCTGTTCCCGCCTACAAAGTAAGTGGAACAAGTGTAGCAAATCACGACAAACACCCCGTGCACCAATAGTGCGCAGCAATGCTTTCAAGCAGTTCTGCGATGGAACTCTACAATGAGGGTCAGAGTAGATTTATTGGGCAATTCCTCAAAGTTATCAAACAATTCAACTCCGACCCTCATTAATTTTGGACCGCTTAGCGCTATCAAAATCGACGTTAGATTCTCAGCGTCAAATAGTTTTCCAGATGAATGCTTTTTGTTTCCCCGGCAGTCACAAATTAATTAGGGTCAGAGTAGCATTAACGAGCAACTTCGAAAGTTGTCAAAGAATTCGACTCTGACCCTATTTATTGGGTAAGGGGGCAATGGCAATTAATGTGGGGCTTGCGTGGTTGACAGGGTTGGCGGGCTGGCATATCCTCCGCAGTCTTGATCGGGAGAGCGCAGCGACGCTGCCGCCGAAGGGGCACTCACCCATAAACTCTCAGGCAAAAGGACCGGTCAAGGGACGGCGGCGCACGGCGCGGCCGGTCAACTCTGGAGAGCGGCCGCGATGCGGTCCACCGAAGGGGCAAGCGGCGCCAGCCGCTATCTCTCAGGTACCAAGGACAGAGGGGTCGATAGCGCACGACGATCGTGCCGACACCCTATTCATGCCCGAGGATTCCATGACGCTCAAAGCGACCCCGCTCAATTCCGCTCACCGTGCCCTTGGCGCCAAGATGGTCGATTTCGGCGGCTGGGACATGCCGGTCAACTACGGCTCCCAGATCGAAGAGCACAACGCGGTACGCAGCGACGCCGGCATGTTCGACGTGTCCCATATGTGCGTCGTGGACGTCAAGGGCGCCAACGCCCGCGCCTTCCTGCGCGGCCTGCTGGCCAATAACGTCGACAAGCTGCAAACGCCGGGCAAGGCCCTGTACTCGTGCATGCTCAATCCGGAAGGCGGCGTCATCGACGACCTGATCGTCTATTTTCTGTCCGAGGACTGGTTCCGCATCGTCGTCAACGCCGGCACCGCCGACAAGGACGTGGCCTGGATGAACGGGCAGAATGCCGCCACCAGCAGCGGCGTGAGCATCACCCAGCGCCGCGACGGCAACGACCCGATCGCCCTCGTCGCCGTCCAGGGCCCGAACGCCCGCGCCAAGGTGTGGCAGGTGCTGCCGACCACCCAGGCCGCCACCGAAAACCTCAAGCCGTTCAACGCCGCCATCGTCGGCGACACCGCCTTCGGCGAAGCCATGGTCGCCCGCACCGGCTACACCGGCGAAGACGGCTTCGAGATCGGCGTGCCGGCAAGCCAGGCCGAAGCGCTGTGGAATGCCCTGCTCGCCGCCGGCGTCAAGCCGGCCGGCCTCGGCGCGCGCGACACCCTGCGCCTGGAAGCCGGCATGAACCTGTACGGCCAGGACATGGACGAAACCACCAACCCGCTCGACGCCGGCCTGGCCTGGACCATCGACCTGGTCTCCGAACGCGACTTCATCGGCAAGGCCGCGCTGCAGGCCAAGGGCCAGCAGGCGCAGTTCGTCGGCCTGATCCTGCGCGAGAAAGGCGGCATCCTGCGCGCCCATCAGCGCGTGATCGCCGCGTCCGGCAATGTCGGCGAGATCACCAGCGGCACCTTCAGCCCCAGCATGCAGCAGGCGATCGCCCTGGCGCGCGTGCCGATGGACGTCGCGGTCGGCGACACCGTGCAGGTCGCGATCCGCGACAAGCACCTGGCCGCCAGCGTGGTCAAGCTGCCGTTCGTGCGCAACGGCAAAGTGCTGGCCGCCTGAATCGCCGCACCGGATAACAAACACCTATACTAATAACCCCACCATCCTCAGGAGTTTCCATGAACATCCCTACCGACCTGAAATACACCGAATCCCATGAATGGGTGCGCCGCGAAGAAGACGGCAGCCTGACCGTGGGCATCACCGAATACGCGCAGGACGCGCTGGGCGACATCGTGTTCGTCGAACTGCCGCAGGTCGGCAAGGCATTCACCGCGGGGGACGACGCCGCCGTGGTGGAATCGGTCAAGGCCGCCAGCGACATCTACGCGCCGGTCTCGGGCGCCGTCACCGCCGTCAACCAGCCGGTCGCCGACGCGCCCGACTCGATCAACCAGGATGCCTACGGCGCCTGGCTGTTCAAGCTGGCTCCCAGCGACGCTGGCGCCTACGACAAGCTGCTCGACGCCGACGCCTACGGCAAGACCACCGACCACTGACGGTCCAAGGTGCGCCCGTCCCCGGGCGCACCGCCCTGCGCATCCCCTTCTTGATCCAGCCAGCATCGGCGCCAGACCCTTCCGGACTCTTTTCTTATCATGACCCGCTCCAGCCTCACCCAACTTGAAGCACGCGATTCGTTCATCCCGCGCCACATCGGCCCGTCCGAATCCGAACAGGCAGCCATGCTGTCGACCCTCGGCTACGCCACCCGCGCCGCCCTGATCGACGCCGTGGTCCCGGCCAACATCCGCCGCAAGGACAAGCTGGACCTGGGCCAGTTCGCCGAACCGCGCACCGAAGAAGAAGCGCTGGCGCTGCTCAAGGGCCTGGCGTCGAAGAACAAGGTGCTGAAGTCGCTGATCGGCCAGGGCTACTACGGCACCCACACGCCGAAGGTCATCCTGCGCAACATCTTCGAAAACCCGGCCTGGTACACCGCCTATACCCCTTACCAGCCCGAGATCTCGCAGGGCCGCCTGGAAGCCATCCTGAACTTCCAGCAGGCGATCACCGACCTGACCGGCATGGGCATCGCCAACTCGTCGATGCTGGACGAGGGCACCGCCGCCGCCGAAGCCATGACCCTGATCCAGCGCGTCGGCAAGTCGGCCTCGAAGGTGTTCTACGTGGCCGACGACGTGCTGCCGCAGACCCGCGAGATCATCCAGACCCGCGCCGAACCGATCGGCGTCGAAGTGCGCACCATCGCCCCGGCCGACATCGAAAAACTCGAAGAAACCTGCTTCGGCGTGCTGCTGCAATACCCGGGCGTCGACGGCGAAGTGCGCGATTACCGCGCTGCTTGTGAACACCTGCATGCCGCGGGCGCGATGGTGATCGTGGCCGCCGACCTGCTGGCGCTCACGGTCCTGACCCCGCCGGGCGAATGGGGCGCGGACGTCGTGGTCGGCAACAGCCAGCGCTTCGGCGTGCCGCTCGGTTTCGGCGGCCCGCACGCCGGCTACCTCGCCACCCGCGACGAATTCAAGCGCAGCATGTCGGGCCGCCTGGTCGGAGTCACCGTCGACGCCCAGGGCAACCCGGCCTACCGCCTGGCGCTGCAGACCCGCGAACAGCACATCCGCCGCGAAAAGGCGACCTCGAACATCTGCACCGCGCAGGTGCTGCTGGCCGTGATGGCCGGCATGTACGCGGTCTACCACGGCCCGCAAGGCCTGGCCCGCATCGCGCGCCGCGTGCACCGCCAGACCACCATCCTGGCCGCCGGCCTGCAGCAGCTGGGCTTCGAGCTGGCCAACAAGACCTTCTTCGACACCCTGACCGTGCGCGTGCAGGACGCCGGCGCGATCCACCAGCAGGCCACCGCGCGCGGCCTGAACCTGCGCCAGATCGACGCCACCAGCGTCGGCGTCTCGCTCGACGAAACGGTCACCCGCGACGACCTGGCCAACCTGTTCGCGGTGTTCGGCAATGGCAAGACGGTTGACCTGGACCAGCTGGACGCCGGCGTCGCCGATGCCTTCCCGGCCGCCCTCGCCCGCACCAGCGCCTACCTGACCCACCCGACCTTCAACCGCTACCACGCCGAGCACGAGATGCTGCGCTACCTGCGCGCGCTGGCCGACAAGGACCTGGCGCTGGACCGCACCATGATCCCGCTCGGCTCGTGCACCATGAAGCTCAACGCCACCGCCGAGATGGTGCCGGTCACCTGGCCCGAATTCTCGAACGTCCACCCGCTGGCGCCGAACGAGCAGACCATCGGCTACCGCGAGATGATCGCCCAGCTGGAAGCCATGCTGTGCGCCGCCACCGGCTACGCCGCCATCTCGCTGCAGCCGAACGCCGGCTCGCAGGGCGAGTACGCGGGCCTCCTGGTGATCCAGAAATACCATGAATCGCGCGGCGAAGGCCACCGCAACGTGTGCCTGATTCCGTCGTCGGCCCACGGCACCAACCCGGCCTCGGCCAGCATGGTCGGCATGAAGGTCGTGGTCACCGCCTGCGACGACAACGGCAACGTCGATCTCAGCGACCTGAAGGCCAAGGCCGAGCAATATAGCAAGGATCTGGCCTGCGTGATGGTCACCTACCCGTCGACCCACGGCGTGTTCGAGGAAGGCATCAAGGAACTGTGCGAGATCGTGCACGCGCACGGCGGCCAGGTCTACGTCGACGGCGCCAACATGAACGCGCTGGTCGGCCTGGCCGCGCCGGGCGCCTTCGGCGGCGACGTCAGCCACCTGAACCTGCACAAGACCTTCTGCATCCCGCACGGCGGCGGCGGCCCCGGCGTCGGCCCGATCGGCGTCGGCGCCCACCTGGCGAAATTCCTGCCGAACCAGCTGTCGACCGGCTATGTGCGGGACGAAAACGGCATCGGCGCGGTCAGCGCCGCCGCCTTCGGCTCGGCCTCGATCCTGCCGATCTCGTGGATGTACATCGCGATGATGGGCGCCGCAGGCCTCACTTCGGCCACCGAAGTGGCGATCCTGAACGCCAACTACATCGCGCGCCGCCTGGCCCCGCACTATCCGGTGCTGTACGCCGGCCACGACGGCCTGGTCGCGCACGAGTGCATCATCGACCTGCGTCCACTGCAGGACAAGACCGGCATCAGCAACGAAGACGTGGCCAAGCGCCTGATGGACTTCGGCTTCCACGCCCCGACCATGAGCTTCCCGGTGCCGGGCACCCTGATGATCGAGCCGACCGAGTCGGAATCGAAGGCCGAGATCGACCGCTTCATCGAGGCGATGATCACCATCCACGCCGAGATCGTCAAGGTCGAGCGCGGCGAGTACGACCGCATGGACAACCCGCTCAAGGGCGCGCCGCACACCGCCGAAGTCGTGACTTCCGACGATTGGCAGCACGGCTACACCCGTGAAGTGGCGGCCTTCCCGGTCGCCGGCCTGCGCAAGAAGAAGTACTGGCCGCCGGTCGGCCGCGCCGACAATGTGTACGGCGACCGCAACCTGTTCTGCGGCTGCGCGCCGATCAGCGATTACGAGTGATCGGTTGACGCACTGACCGGGATCGTCACTTGCGGCTCGAGGCGAGCCGCAGGTGCGACGCCTGGTGACGGCGGCGTTCCCTGGTGCCTCCCCGGCGTTCGCGCGCCGGATCGAAGGGCTTCGACCAGGAAGCGCCGCCGTCGTCCTTGCGGCCGGCGTCCTGCGCCTGC
Source organism: Massilia timonae (assembly GCF_001866515.1). Classification (NCBI taxonomy): domain Bacteria; kingdom Pseudomonadati; phylum Pseudomonadota; class Betaproteobacteria; order Burkholderiales; family Oxalobacteraceae; genus Massilia; species Massilia timonae. The sequence goes on along the minus strand of NZ_JRYB01000001.1, from coordinate 4,107,944 downwards.
GGGGCCGTCTCCCGCGCCCCCTCTTCTTCCAGCCTGAACCCCGCCACTGTGCGCGACAGCGCCAGCGCCTGCATCTGCAGGGTGCGCGCCGCGCTCGCCGCTTCTTCCACCAGCGTGCAGTTCTGGCGCGTCACCTGGTCCATCTGCACGATCGCCTGGCCCACGTCGGCCAGTTGCGTGGCCTGGCCTTCGCCAGCCGCACCGATGCGCCCGGCCAGGTCTTCCACCTCGCGCACTGTGCCGGCGATCCGCTCCATGCTGCTGCCGGCGTGCAGGGCCCAGGCCGCGCCGCCGTCGATCTCGGCCAGCGACTGCGCCGCCACGGTCCGGATCTCGCGGCTGGCGGCGGCCACCCGGCGCGCCAGCGCCCGCACCTCGCCGGCCACCGCGGCCATCGCCGGCGACTGCGCGCCGGCGTCCATGTCGGCGTCCGGGTGCGTGCGCGCCGCGTCCAGCGCCGCGTTCAGCGCCAGCGTGCCGGTCTCGCTCGCCGCCAGGTCGAGCCCGTCGACGATCTCGACCACCCGCTGCGCGCCGCGGCGGCTGCCCTCGAGCGTCGCCACCAGCCGTTCGACCAGGTCGCTGCCTTCGTGCGCCACCTCGCCGGCGCCGGCGGCCAGCCGGTGGGCGATGCGCGCCTGGTCGGCGCCCAGCTTGACGTCGGCCGCCAGCTCGCGCAGCGCACCTTCGGTATGGGCCAGCGCGCTGGCGCGGAACACGGCGCGGCTGCCCAGGCTCAGGCTGCCGAGCTTGATGTCGCGCGAGGCGGCGCCGATCAGGCGCGCCGAGTCCAGGATCGAACGCAGGGTGCCGTTCAGGTTGCGGATGCTGGCGTCCAGCTGGCGCGACGTGTCGGCGATCTCGTCGCCGCCATAGTCGTGGTCGAGATGCGGGCGCGCCGTCAGGTCGCCGCTGGCCAGGCCGCTGGCGGCCAGCCCGATGCCGCGGATCTCGTCCAGCAGGATGCGGCGCACGGCGAAGGTGATCGCCAGCGACAGCCCGATTGCCAGCAGCACCACTGCCGGCATCAGCACCGAGATCATGCGAAAGTCGGCCTCCGCGCTGGCGGAGGCTTCGCGCGCCAGCGCTTCTTCGAGCGCGCCCAGGTCGGCCAGGCGCTGCGCCACCAGCGCGAAGGCGCTTTCGGCCTTCTGCATGGCATTCGCGCTGATCGAGCCGTCCAGCGGCGCCAGCTCGATCACCTCGCGCACCGCCTCGGCGTAGCGCAGCTGCGCCGCTGCGGCCTGCTGCACGTGGCGGTCTTCGGCCTCGGTCAGGGTCGCCTTGCCCAGGGCAGCCAGGCCGGCCGCGATGCGCCGGTGCTGGGCCAGGATGTCCTGGCGCAGCGGCTCGGTGCGCGCCAGCGGGAAGCTGCCGCCCATCCAGCTCAGCAGGCGGTAGATGTCGGCATGCGCCTTCTGCGTCTGCGCCGCCAGGCTGCTGGCGGCGCGCATGCTGGCCGCGCGCTGGCCCACGATCGATTCGAGCGAGTCGTTCTGGCGCACCATCGCGTAATAGGCGACCCAGGACAGCACGAGCAGCAGGGCCAGCACGGCGCCCGGAGCGAGCAGCAGCTTGGGACCGATTTTCAACCGGGACAGCAGGCGGGACAGCATGGAGAACCCGGGAACGCGGTCGGCGGGCGGCGTGGTCATGACGTCCTCTCGTCTTGGTGCATTATTTCCTCAGCGCATACAACAATGTACGCCGGAGACGGACATCGCACTTGTCACGGCGCAAGACCCATGTCCGTCCGCGGCGGCGGCGGCGACTTGCCGCGCAGGGGAATTTCGGGCAAGAATCCTTCTACCCAAGAATAATGAGCCACACGGAAAACTCCCCATGCGCCTGCCATGTGCACGCCTTTCGCATTGCCTCCTGCTCGCCATACTGGCGCTCGCCCTGTGCGGCCGGGCCGGCGCCGCCCCGCTGCCGCCCTGGACCGGCGACCTGCAGCACACCTCATGGACGCGCGAGGACGGCGCCCCGTCCGCGGTGTATTCGATGACCCAGGATGCCGCCGGCATGCTGTGGTTCGCCGCCAACGACGGCCTGTACAGCTTCGACGGCGTGCGCTTCGTGCGTAACGACGAGGTCTTCGGCCACAAGCTGCGCTCGCCGCTGACGATGGCCGTGGCCGCCGATGGCGACGCCATCTGGGTCAGCTACCAGTTTGGCGACGTCAGCCGCTTCGAACGCGGCGCCGTCCATCACTACGTCGGCGCGGATTCCCCGCCCACCACGGTGCTTCGCTTCGGGCGCACGCCCGACGGCGTCATGTGGGCCTCGAGCGGCACCGGCATGCACCGGCTCGAGGGCAAGCGCTGGGTTGACGTGGGACCGTCCGCCGGGCTGCCGAACGGCCGGCCCCACGGCTTCAGCGTGCTGGCCGACGGCAGCCTGCTGGTCTACTGCGCCGACGGGATCTACCGCGGCGCGCCCGCTTCGGACGCCGGCGGGCGCCGCTTCGTCAAGGTGCTCGACCAGCCGCTGCTGGGAAACGGCTACCCACGTCCCGACGGCAAGGTCGTGATCAAGCCCCGGGCGCGCGGCCTGCGGCTGTTCGACCCGGCCAGCGGCAGGGCGGCGCCGCTGGCGCTGCACAACGGCGGCGCCCCGCTGCTCGGCTACGAAGGCGACGCGCGCGGCGGCTTGTGGGTCTCCACCGGCGATGCGGTGCAACTGCTCGATGGCCAAGGCAAGGTGGTGCGCCTGTTCTCGACGGCCGCCGGCTTCACCGACGGCATCGTCAACGCCACCCTCCACGACCGCGAAGGCAATCTCTGGTTCACCACGGCGAACGGCGTCGACCGGGTGCGCCAGGCCCGCCTGTCGACCGTCGCGCTGCCGCCGGGCTTCGTTCCCGCGCTGAGCGTCACGCCGGGCGACAGCGGCGCGGTCTGGATCGGCAACACCGACCGCACCGGCGCCTTCGATTTCGCCAGCTTCGTGCTCGCGCCGGACGGCCGCCGCCGCACCACGGCGATCACGGACGTCAGCGCCAGCCACCGCGCGCCCGACGGCACCCTGTGGTTCGGCAACAACGCCAGCCTGTGGCGGGTGCGCGACGGGGCCACCCGGCGCTGGCCGCTGCCGCCCGCGCTGGCGGGACGCAGCGTGCAGGCGATGACGACCGGCGCCGACGGCGCGCTGTGGGTGTCGGTGATCGGCCACGGCGTGCATGCCTTTCGCGACGGCGCCTGGAGCAAGGGTGGCGGGCGCGCGGCGCTGGCCGGTCCGACCGCGGTCACCCTGGCGACCGACCGCCAGGGCCGGACCTGGTTCGGCTACACCGATAACCATATCGCCATCCTCGATGGGGACACGCTGCGCCACTACGGTCCGCGCCAGGGTCTGGCGATCGGCAACACGCTGGCCATCGTGCCCGGCCGCGCCGGGGTCTGGATCGGCGGCGACCGCGGCCTGGCCTGGTTCGACGGCGAGCGCTTCGTGGCGCTCGACGAGCGCGGCGGCCGGGGATTCCGCGGCGTCTCCGGCATCGTCGAGCGCGCCGACGGCGAGCTGTGGCTGCACGACACCGGCGGCCTGGCGCGCGTCACGGCCGCCGACCTGGCGCGGGCGCTGGAAGCGCCGGGCGCCGGCGTGGCGGCCGAGCGCTTCGACCACCTGGACGGCCACCGCGGCATGCCGGCCCAGATGCAGCCCTTGCCCTCACTGGTCCAGGCCGGCGACGGCCGCCTGTGGTTCGCCACGTCCAGCATCGTGGGCCACGTCGATCCCGCCAGGATCGTGCGCAATCCGCGCCCGCCGACGGTCATGGTGACCGCCATCCGCACCGACGGGGGCAGCCATGCGCCCGCGCCCGGCCTGGTGCTGCCGGCGCGCACCACCCGGCTCGAGATCGACTTCACCGCCACCGCGCTGTCGATGCCGGAACGCGTGCGCTTCCGTTACCGCCTCGTCGGCCAGGATGCGCACTGGCGCGAGGCGAGCGGGCCGCGCCAGGCGGTGTACACCAACCTCGCGCCGGGCGACTACCTGTTCGAGGTCGGCGCCGCCAACGAGGATGGCGTCTGGAGCCCGCAGCCGGCGCGGGCGGCGCTGCGCATCGAGGCCGCCTGGACCCAGACCCTGTGGTTCCGGCTGGCGTGCGCGCTGGGCCTGCTGGCCGCAGCCTGGCTGCTGCACCGCTGGCGCCTGGCGCGCGTGGCGGCGGGCCTGCGCGAGAAGATGCTGGTGCGTACCCGCGAACGCGAGCGCATCGCGCGTGCCCTCCACGATACCTTCCTGCAGAGCGTGCAGGCGCTGGTGCTGCGCATGCACGTGCTGATGGGCAGGCTGCCGGCGGATAGCGGGATGCGGGCCGAAGTCGGGGAGGTGCTGGCGCGCGCCGAGGACGTGATCGAGGAAGGCCGCCAGCGGGTGCGCCAGCTGCGCGTGCCGGGCGTGCGCCACGGCTGCCTGCTGCAGGCGCTGGCCGACGCCGGGCGCGACATGGCGGCGGCGTCCGGCGTGGCCTTTACCCAGCAAGTCACGGGCGCCGCGCGCGCCCTCGACCCGGAGATCGAGGACGAGCTGTTCACCATCGGGCGCGAAGCGCTGTCCAACGCCTTCCACCATGCGCGGGCGACCCGGGTCGCGCTGGCGCTCGACTACGGCGCCGACCGCCTGCGCCTGGCGGTCAGCGACGACGGCCACGGCATCGCCGCCGACATCCTGACCAGCGGCGCGCGCGAAGGCCACTGGGGCCTGCCCGGCATGCGCGAGCGGGCGCGCTTGGCCGGCGGCGTCCTGGACATCGACAGCACGCCGGCCGGCACGATCGTCAATGTATGCATACCGGTAACAACCGCTTACCAAGGCATGCGCCGCGCATGAGCACAGCGCCCTTAAACGCGCTATGCTTGCCAAATCCCCCGCTCGAGGAGCTCCAATGAAAGCACGCGCCTTCGTATTGACGCTCGGATGGCTGGCGGCCTGCGCCGCCCAGGCCCAGCTGCTGCCCGACCCGTCCTCGCGCCAGCCGGCGCAGCTCGAGCGGAACGCAGCCGCCAGGCCCGACCCGTTCGCCGGCAGCCACCAGCCCTATCCGCGCGTGTATGGCGGCAACGTGGCGGCCCAGCCGAACGACCACGTGTTCACCGGCATGCGGCGCGATCCGCGCCTGATCGGCGGCGTCGAGGTGGCCCCCAACGTCGCCATCGAGGGCGGTTACCTCAATCTGCCGGACAAAGACTTGCACAAGGTCGAGCCGGGCAAGCCCGCCGACGCCTCGATCCCGCTGGGCGAAAAAGGTTCCAGCAACCACCTGGCCGCCAAATATTCGCTGCCGGCCGGCGACCGGCTGTCGGCCTACGGCAAGGCCGGCATCGCCTATACCGAAAAAAAGAAGGAACAAGGCGTGGCCGGGTCCGATACCGGCCTGTACACCGGCGCCGGCGCCAGCTACAAGGTCGACAAACGCACCACGGTGAGCGGCGACTTCGTGCGCCACGGCGACGCGGCGAAGAAATTCGACCGCGTGCGCGACGGCGTCAAGGGCAACCTCAAGATGGGCTTCTGAAAGGACGCGACATGAAACAACCGGCCTTGATCCTGGCGGCGGCCGTCGCCGCCGGCGCTCCGGCGCAGGCGCAACTGGTGGAACAGGCCTCCGCGCCGGTGGCGCTGGCCGACACCCGTCCGCGCAGCGTGTTCTCGGCCCCGCGCGATCCCCGTTTCCAGACCTTCCCCCGGGTCTATGGCGGGAACCTGAACGTCAACCCCAACGACCGCCTGTTTGCCGGCCTGTTCAAGACCGACCCCAGGCTGCTGATGGGCGTCGCGACGACGCCGGGGCTGGCTTTCGAGGCCGGCTACGTCAACCTGCTCGACCAGGGTTTTCGCCCGCTGAACGAGCGCGATCCCGAAGACACGACCGGCGCGATCGGCCTGCGCGGCTTCAACCTGCACGCGGCCGTCAAGGTCACGCAACCGCTCGGCGAACGCCTGTCGGCCTACGGCAAGCTGGGCGTGGCGCACAGCCAGAACCGCCGCGGCGTACGCAGGGGCATCGATACCGGCCTGTACACCGGCGTCGGCGCGCAATACAAGGTGAGCGAACGGGTCACGCTCGACGGTTCCTTCGAGAATCACGGCCACGCGGCCGAACGTTTCGAGAATGCGAGCAATTCCAGCAGCAGGGTCAGGGCCAACCTGAACGTCGGCTTCTGATCTCCCGTTCGCGGACGGGCGCGCTACACTAGCGCCCATGAGATTTCCCGCTTTCCTGGCGCGCCACCGGCGTCTGCTCGGCGTCGGCCTGGCATCGCTGTTGCTGCACCTGGCCGCCCTTGCCTGGCTCGAATTCCCCGCCCAGCGCGCGCCGGGCGTGCGCGAGCCTGCGCCGCTGACGCTGCGCATCGCGCGCGCCGGGACCGAGCGCGCAACGCCCCGGCCGGCGCCCGGCCCGCCGCCCGCCTCCAGGCCCGCCCCCGAATCCGCCCCTGAATCCGCCCCGCAGCCCGCGCCGGCACCCGCTGCCGCGCCGGAAGCCGGGCCGGAAGCCATATCGCCCCCGCTGCCGGCGCTCGCCCCGCTCCAGGCGGCCGGGCAAGGCGAGGTGCTGCCGGGCGCGATGCCGGGCCAGTTCCGCGTCTCGCCGGCGCCGCCGGCGCGCCTCGACTACCGCGTCAGCGGCGGGGGCGCGGCGCGCCTCGAATGGCGCACCGACGGCAGCAGCTACCGGCTCGCGCTCGACGGCGTCCTGGGCGCGCTGGACAGCGAGGGCGGCCTGGACGACGGCGGCCTGGCGCCGCTGCGCGCCAGCGAGCCGGCGGGCCTGGGCCGGGCGAGCACCGAATTCGATCGCGCGCGCGGGGTGATCGTCTCGCACCTCGGCGCGCGCCGCGACCAGCTGGCGGGCGGCGCCCAGGACCGCGCCTCGCTGCTGCTGCAGCTGGCGGGCATGGGACGCGCCAATCCGGACCAGCTGCGCGGCGTGCTGGCGTTCTGGATCGGCGCCGCTGGCGGGGCGCGCCAGGAGCGCTACGAGGTGATGGAAATGGAGACGGTCGACACCGGGATCGGCGCCGTGAAAGCGCTGCGCCTGGCGCAGCTGGCGCCCGAGGGGGCGCCGCGGCTGGAAGTGTGGCTGGCGCCAGGCCAGGCCTGGCTGCCGGTGCAGCTGCGCCTGACCTTGCCCGACGGCGCGGTGCGCACCCAGACCCTGGACGCGCTCGAGATCGACATGGAGATCGAGAGCGCGGCCGGGCCTTGATGCGGGGGCTGCGTCAGGCCAGCTTGGCCGCGTGCTCGCGGGTCGCGTGGAACACCAGCTTGGGCCAGCGCTCCTGGGTCAGGCGCAGGTTCACGCCCGACGTCGCCAGGAAGGCCATATTGCCGGCGGCGTCGTAGGCGACCTGGTGGCCGAGCTGGTTCTCGAAGTCGGCAAGGGATTTCTTGTCGTCGCTCGAAATCCAGCGCGCGCTGCTGATGCTGCTGCTCTCGAACACCGCATCCACGCCGTACTCGTTGAGCAGGCGGCTGGCCACGACCTCGAACTGCAGCACGCCGACCGCGCCCAGGATCAGGTCCGAGCCCAGCACCGGCTTGAACACCTGCACCGCGCCCTCTTCGCCCAGCTGCTGCAAGCCCTTGTGCAGCTGCTTCACTTTCAATGGGTTGCGAATCCGCACCGTGCGGAACAGGTCCGGGGCAAAATACGGAATGCCGGTGAAGGTCAGCATCTCGCCTTCCGAGAAGCTGTCGCCGATCTGCATGTTGCCGTGGTTCGGCAGGCCGATGATGTCGCCGGCATAGGCTTCTTCGACCTGTTCGCGGCTCGAGGCCATGAAGGTCACGACCGACGACAGCTTCACTTCGCGTCCGAGGCGCAGGTGCTTGACCTTCATGCCCTTCTCGAAGCGTCCCGAGCACACGCGCAGGAAGGCGATGCGGTCGCGGTGGGCCGGGTCCATATTGGCCTGGATCTTGAACACGAAGCCCGAGAACTTGGGTTCGACCGGCGCGACCGCGCGCACGGTGGCGTCGCGTTCGCGCGGCGCCGGGGCCCAGTCGACCAGGGCCGACAGGATCTCGCGCACGCCGAAGTTGTTGATCGCCGAGCCGAAGAACACCGGGGTCTGCACGCCCGACAGGAAGCGCTCGAGGTCGAACACGTGCGAAGCGCCGTGCACCAGTTCCACTTCCATCTTGAGTTGCTCGATCTCGAGCGGGAACATCTCGGCCAGCTTCGGATTGTCGATGCCCTTGACGATCTCGAAGGCGCCGTCGGCCTTCTCTTCGCCGGCCTTGAACAGCATGATCTCGTCGCGCAGCAGGTGGTACACGCCGCGGAAGTTCTTGCCCATGCCGATCGGCCAGGTCACCGGCGCGCACTCGATCTTGAGCACCGACTCGACCTCGTCGAGCAGCTCCAGCGGATCGCGGGTCTCGCGGTCCATCTTGTTCATGAAGGTGACGATCGGGGTGTCGCGCATGCGGCACACGTCGAGCAGCTTGATGGTCTGTTCCTCGACGCCCTTGGCGGCGTCGATCACCATCAGCGCCGAGTCGACCGCGGTCAGCACGCGATAGGTGTCTTCCGAGAAGTCCTGGTGGCCCGGGGTGTCGAGCAGGTTGATCACGTGCTCGCGGAACTCGAACTGCATCACCGAGGACGCGACCGAGATGCCGCGCTGCTTCTCGATGTCCATCCAGTCCGAGGTCGCGTGGCGGCCGCTCTTGCGGCCCTTGACGGTGCCGGCCAGCTGGATCGCGCCCGAGAACAGCAGCAGCTTCTCGGTCAGCGTGGTTTTACCCGCGTCGGGGTGGGAAATGATGCCGAAGGTGCGGCGGCGCGCGACTTCGCGCGCGATCGCGCCGGCCTGGCGGGGGGCGGCGACGTCGAGGTCGTCGCTGGAAATATCGGTGTCGTTGGCCATGGATCGAGCCCTGTTGTCGGGCCGCGGGCGACCCTTGTCGGAAAACCCTCGATTTTACCGTTTCCGGGGCGCGCCGTGTGAACTAAACGGCGCCCCCGGCGCGTGCATCGCCTAGTCGCGCACCCGGCGCCAGCCGGTGCGGCGCGCGTCCTGGGTCTTGGCCGGCGCCACCTCGGTGGTGATGGTGTTGCCCTTGGCGGTGGTGGTGATCAGCTTGAGCGCGCCCGACGGCAGGCGCACGATGGTCGTGCCCACCGCCGCCGCGTCGCCCGACAGCAGCACGCCGGCGATGTCGTTCGAGACCGCGGCGCCGCTGCACACGTCGACGAAATAGGCGTAGCTGATGCCGCCCACCGCGCAGGCGGTCGAGGATTGCGGCAGGTTGGACACCACGGTCAGGGTGCCGGCCACGATCTTCGGATCCAGGTTGACCCGCTCGCCGGCGTTCTTGTCGAAGTCGACGAACCAGCCGCGCTGGCGCCCCAGGTCGGCGATCGTCCCGCCGATCGTGAACTGGTTCGAGCGCGGCACGTCGGGCGCGGCGTCATCGTAGGGCCGGGTCTCGGTCAGCGTACGTTCGGCATAGGTTTCGTCGTCGCGCCAGGCAGCGGCGTCGAAGGCGGCGCCATCGTCCTTGAGCACGTAGGCGCTTTGCACCTTGGTGTTTTGAATGTCCGGCAAGTCGAGCATGCGACCGGTGCCGAAGGCCACCACGCGCCTGGTCGGCGCGGCGTCCGTCCCCTCGCCGGTAGAGCCGACCTGGCAGACGGCGACGTCGGGACGGGTGGTGATCGGCTGGTCGGGGCCGGCATTGGCCATCAGCAGCCGCTGGACGCGCTCGCCGGTGAAGTCGAAGCGCCACATCTGGCCCTGGTTGTCGCCGCCGTAGACGTAGGTCACCAGCGGATCGGTGTTCGGGTTGGCCGTGATCGCCGTGATCTTCGCCAGGCCGGACGGCGTCGTGGCGTCGCCGCTGCCGGTGGTGAGCATGCCCTTGTCCAGCACGTCGCCGGCGCCCAGGTTGGCGATCGCCTCGCCGGTGGCGACGTCGATCACGAACAGGTAGCCCTTGCCGCTGCCCGACTGGATGTCGTCGGCGCCGGGAATATTGTTGTAGCCCGAGGTCAGGAACACCACCCAGCGCTCCGCGCCGCCCACCCGGATGGTGCCGAACTGGGGATTGCCGAAGGTGAAGCCCATGTCGGGCTGGTGGTGCACGCCGCCGCACACCGTGCTGTCGGCGCAGATTTCCCACAAGGGCTTGGGATCGGCCGGATCGGTGACGTCCAGCGCATAGTAGCCGCGCCCGCCGGCGTTCAGGCCGGCGACCAGCACCGTGCGCCATTCGCCGCCGATCTTGACGTCCGCCAGCTCGGGCGAACCGTCGGTGCTGAACTGGTGGCTCGACGCGTAGTTGACGCTGGCCTGGCGGTACAGCTTCTTCATCGTGATGCGCGGCATGTAGGCCCACAGCTCGGTCCCCTTCTCGGCTTCGAAGGCGTGCAGCATGCCGTCGTTGGCGGCGATGAAGACGACCGGGTCGCGGCTCGCGTTCTCGCTGCGGAAGGCCGCATAGTCGGCGCTGCCGTAGGCCTTGCGCGGTTCGCGCAGGTAGGCCGGCTTGGACGACGCCACGTCGCCCAGGATCTCCAGCTGCGCGCCGTTCGGGCCGGTGTCTTCCGGCCCGGTGGTGGTGTAGGCGCGCAGCAGGACGTTGTCGGCATGCTGTTGCTGGCCGCGCAGCCAGCCGACGATGGTCCGGCCGTCGTTGACGACGGCGCGCTGGTCGGCCGACAGGCGCGCGCATTGCGGCAGCGCCGCGCACTTGTTCGAGAACCAGGCCTGGTCGGCGCCCAACTGGTCGTAGGCGAAGTCGGCGCGCGCGCCGGTGGCCGGGTTGCGCCACCAGATGCTGCGAGTGTCGGCGTCGGCGCCCACCTTCTGGCCCATGCTCCAGGACGTCTTCCAGTCGACGTCCTGGCTGACCTCGCCCGTGACGATGTCGATCACGCGCTTGGAGAGGTTGCCGGTCCACTTCACGGTGGTGAAGGTGGCCGAGAAGATGTCGCGGTCTTCCTGCGCCACGTTGGGGGTCGAGGTGGCGGCCGCGGCGGCCGCGCCGGTGGCGACCTGGATGTCGTTCAGGACCCGGTTCAGGCTGTCGACCACCTGCAGCGGATCGGAGGCCGGGAAATATTTGCCGCCGCCGTTGATGGCGGCGTGCCACAGGTCGTCCACGCGCGACTGCAGCGCGGTCGACAGGTCGGTGGTGCCGGTGTTCGGATCGGGCCAGACGTAGGCGCCGTTGTTGTTCCACGGGCAACCGGTCTGTACGCCGTTGATCAGGTTGTAGAAGTCGCCGCCGACCACCGGCTTGGTGTCGTAGTCAGGCTCATAGGTCATGATGCCGTCCACGCCCAGGCCCAGGGCATAGGTGCGCATGTGCAGGTGGTTGTTGCCGGCGCCCGGCACCTGGCCGGTCTTCGACATGTCGTCGATCTCGGGACGCAGCGACACGGTGCCGGTGCTCGAGCCGCCGTTGTACCAGTACAGCGCGACGTCGGCCAGCGACGGCAGCGTTTGCGCGCGGGTGTCGAGGCAGCCCTTCTCGCGCGTGCAGAAGCGCGCCGGGTTGACGGTGTTGTCGTTGTTGACGACGGTTTCCTCGTATTCGGCGGGCGAATTGCGGGTCGCCGCCTTGACCAGCGTCTTGGGGCTGTTGCCGTTCCAGTAGCCGTCGGTGGTCACGAACGTGAAGTTCTGCTGGCACGCATACTCCACCGTCTCCGAGCCCGCTTCCTGCCTGTAGGGCGCCTGGTTGGCGAACATCTTGCCGATCGCGTGCAGCGCCAGGCGCACCGGGGTGCCGCCCGCGCTGTTCATCGCGTACAGCGCGTCGTACCAGTCGATCCGGTTCTGGCCGGTGAACGGCTTCGGACGGCTCATCGTTCCTTCCGCGGCCGCATCCTGCAGGCCCACCAGGCCGACCTTGTAGGCTTCGCCCAGCGGCTGGAAGGCCAGGCCGACGGACGTCTTCATCATCTGGTTGCGCGTCTTGTAGTAGGCGTACCAGTTGGCGAAGTTGGTCATCTCCTCGGCGTAGGTGCAGGCCGCGCCCTGGCAATCGGTGCGCTGCGCCGATTTCGGGTAGTTGTCGCGCGCCGGTACGATGTCGGTGCGGATGAACACGCCGGTATCGAAACCCGAGACCGAGGTCGGCGCGCCGTCGCTGGTCGCCGGCGCGCCTCCCCAGCTCAGGCTGGCGGGATTGTCGACCCGGGTATAGCTCAGGTTGGCGCCGGCCATGCTCAGCGGCGCCACGATGCACACCATCGAACTGGTGGCCGCGGCGCACTGCGGCGTCACGTTGTTCGGACCCACATAGGCCTTGATCGTGCCGCGGGTGCCGATCTCGCTGGCGATTTGCGAGGCGACCTGGGCCGCCGTGTAGTTCTGGCCGAAGCGCAGCGAGTCGATCAGCGTGGTATTGCCCAGCTTCAGGCCGACCAGGCGGCTGCGGCCGTTGGTGTTGCTGCTGTTGGCGGCGCGTCCGCCCACTTGCAGCAGCGCGGTGGCGGCGGTGCCGGAATCGACCACGATCTCGTCGCCGGTGCGCTCGCCCTCCCTCACCACCGTGCAGTTGTTCTTGTTGGTGACGTTGCGGCCGCAGCTGATCGGGATCACCGCCAGCATGTCGCTCGACTCGAGCGTGATGCCGAAGTCGGAACAGGCGCGCACCACGGCGCTGGCCTGGGGCACGCAGGCGGTGAACGGACGGTCCGATACCGCCTTGTTGACGATCGAGGCCGCCAGCGCGGTGGCCAGCGCGGTGCGCTTGGCCGCGGTGTTGGTGCCGCCCGAGGCCGTGGCCGCGTCGCGGGTGATGGTCTGGGTGCCGGACACCCCGACCGCGCGCACGGCGGTGATCGAGACCGCGCTGGCGGCGCCCGAATCGTTGATGGTGATGGTCGAGTACCAGTTGGCCGAGCGGTTCGGGTCGCCGTAGCGCGGGTACTTGTAGTTGCCGACGTACTTGGCCTGGCAATCGGTCAGCGCCGTGCTGTTGCACCAGCGCACCGGGGCCGGCACCGGATACCCCTGCGGCGCCGGGGCATTGACCGCGGTGCTCACGCATCGCTTCAGGCTGGCGTCGGTGCAGTATTCGGCGACGTTGATCGTGTAGTAATAAGGATTGGCGCCGACCGCCTCGGCGCTGTTGTAGGTCAGGCTCGGATAGGCGTAGCCGCCGATGTTGCGGCGGCACTCGCCGTCGCTGTTGCACCACTGCAGGTCCGGGTAGCCGGTCAGCAGATTGGTGGTTTCCTCGTTCGCATTGCGCATGTTCCGCTTGTCGATGCCGAAGCCGTCGGTGGTCACGGACTTCCAGCCGTCGGTCTGGCTGGAGGTCTGGCTCGGATACGAGGTCTGGTCGGCCCGGACCGGCGGCTGGTAGCGCACCTTCGGGTCGTAGTACTGGCGGTTGAACAGCGGCGCCGCATAGGGCGGATCGCCGATCACGCAGCCGCGCGGGTTGCGCGCCGCGAGCGTCGTGCTGGCGCGGCAGGTGGTGTTGTCGTCGACGTAGTCCGGCGTATGGTTCCAGGCCATCGAGCCGGAATCGTCGTACAGCAGCATCAGGTTCGGCTTGACGGTGCCGCTGCCGGTGATGCTCATCAGGGGCAGCGAGGCCAGGCCGGTCGGACCGGCCCAGGCCGGCGTCGACGCCAGGGTCATGGCCAGCGCCAGCGCCAGCGTGGTAAGGAGAGAAAAATTCATGCGCATTCCATTCGTGCCGGCCGGCGTCAGGCGCCGATCAGGACAGCCATCTGGTTGATCACGTTGCCGCCGCGCGCGCCGTCGATGCGGGCCGTGATCACGTAGTGAATCTGGGGCGAGCTGGCGTAGGCCGGCGCGTCCGACGCCAGGCTCTCGCCGATCGCCACCCGGTTGCCGATCTTGACCGTGTTGGCGGAGGTCAGCACGCACTCCTGGTTTTCGCTGCTGAAGCTTCCCGGGTTGCGGCACATGCGGTGGATGACATACTGGATCCGGTTGCCGTCGGCGTCTTCCACCGCAAAGCTGTCGGCCCAGAACGCCTTGTCCTTCGGCGTCAGCGTGGTATCGAGGCTGGCGTGGTAGCCGCGCGCGAGGTCATCCTGGTTGAGGCTGGCCTTGTCGGCCGACGCGGCGTCGCTCAGCCACTGGAAGCCCGTGTGCAGGCCCAGGTCGACCGCCCGGCTCAGGGTGGCGTCATAGGCCAGGTTCGAGGCCGCCAGGGTGGCCGAATTGCTGGAGCGCAGCAGGTAGATGCTGGTCACCAGCATCACCAGCATCATGATCAGCATGACGGGCAAGGCGACCCCGTCCTGGCTGCGGGTGCTTGTCGGTGGATGGGTCATGCAGTGGGCCTCCAGCCCGCATTGCGCAGCGGGACGATGGTCTCGAAAGTGCGGTAGCGGTAGCAGCGCCAGTCGACCGGGTCGTCCGCCACGCGCACGTCGAGTTCGACCTCCACCGGGTCGACGCCCTGCGGCTGGGCGCTGCCGAACACCTTGATGGCCTGCGGCTGCGCCGTGCACACGCCGTCGGAGCCGGGCCGCTCGGGCGTCTTGGCGCGCGCCACGACCGCGATGCGCAGCGCGGCGACGCGCTGGTAGTCGCCCGGGCCGCCGGTCACGCCATCGTCGTCGGCGTCGATCATCGCGCTCGACCATTCGCCCACCTGCATCCCCAGTTCCGGATCGAAGTCGGCGGCGGCGCGCTTGTCGAAGCCGTATTGCGCCTTGAGCGAGACGATGTTGTCGGCCACCGCATGCGCGGCCTCGCCATCCGCGCCGAGGTTGGTGGCGCGCAGGCGCAGCACCCCGTCCCGCACCAGCCAGGTGTGGAACGACAGGTTCGCTTCGCCTCCGAGGTTGAAGATGCGGCTCGCGCTGCCGTCGAAATTGCGCGCCAGGGCGCCGGCGTTGTAGCGGTAGCGCACGTCGCCGATCGAGATCGCCGGCGCCGCGCCCTGGCCCGTCAGCGCCGCGACCTGGGCCAGCGCGCACTTGCCTTCGCCGTTCTCGGGCGCGACCACGATCACGTCGCCGACCGCGAAGCCGTACAACGGCCGGTCGACCACCAGCTGGTTGCCGCCGATGTAGTTGGTGAGCAGGCGCGTGGTGCCGGTGCCGCCCGGCGCGCTGCCCGCGTACATGGTCAGCTGGTCCGGCTTGCCGTCGGCCCCCGGCACGATCACGGCGGCGGCCAGCGGCGTCACGCCGACGCCGTCGCGGCTGGCCGAAGCCAGCGCGTAGCCGCTGTTGTCCGTGAACAGCGTGTCGCAGCCGTTCAGGATCGGATCGTTCAGGCCATAGCCGGCCTGCTCGGCGTCGCCGCTGATCGAGAACATCGCCATCATCCCGTTCTGCATCGAATCCGAGCCGCCCAGCGCGCCGCGCTTGGTGGTTTCGGAATCGGTCATCATGCGGGTGGCGAACAGCACCGCCAGCAGGCCGATCACGATGCTGACCATCAGCTCGACCAGCGAAAAGCCGGCCATGCGCCGCGCCTGCGCCCGGGAACTCATGCCGACCTCGCCATGTAGGTGACGATGCGGTGCGTGTTCTGCTGCGCCGCGTCGCTGCGGCGCCAGCCGATGACGATCACGACGGCGGTGCGCTCGGTGTCCGCCGCCGGCGTGACGCTGATCTCGACCGCCGCATTGGGCAGGTGGCCGGCCAGCGCGGCATGCCAGGTCTCGAGGCGCTCGCCCGGCTCCGCGTCCCTGGCCAGCGCATACTCGTCCAGGTGGTCGAGGTCGGTGCTCATCACGCCGATCAATTCGTTGGCGGCGATGGTCGCCTCGGCGCGCATGGCCGCCTCGGACAGGGCGGCCTGGGAATTGACCTGCAGGGCCAGGGTGCCGATCAGGCCGATCCCCAGCAGCAGGACGGCGATCAGCGCTTCGAGCAGCGCGACGCCGCGCTGGGCCTGGCGGAGCGGAGAAAAGCGGCGACGCATCATGGGCACCTGCGCGCGTCGCCCGCCGCGGCGGCGCCGATCAGGTCGGGACGGCAGGTCACCACGGCCCCGGCCAGGGTCAGCACCACGGCGGTCGGGGTGAAGACGTTCTCGGCGTCGGCGCTGCCGGGCCCGAGGTCGAAGCGCATCAGCGCCGGTTTGCCGCCGTCGACCCAGCCCAGCTCGGTGAAATAGACCGAGCGCGCTTCGGAATCGGGCGCGACGCTCAAGGCCGTGGTGCGCGGCAGCGCGGCGGCGCTGCGAAACACCGAACTGGTCTCGACGTTGCCGTCTTCCGGACCGGGGGCCGGCTCGTCCACGGTCGACCAGCGCTCGCTGTCGGCGCCGCAGCCATCGTCCGGGACCGGGAAGCAGACGTCGACCTGCCAGTCCAGCTGACCGCTGCCGGCGTTCTCGGTGAACACCAGGCGGCTGCGGCTGTTGTTGGCCCGCGCCTGGCTGCGCGCCAGGCGAAAACCTTCGGCGTAGAACTCGGCCGCGCCGGTGGCCGTGGTGCCGCCCAGCCAGCCGCGCATGCCGGGAATGCCGACCGCCAGCAGGATGCCGAGGATCGCCACCACGACCAGCGCCTCGAGCGCCGTGAAGCCGTTCTGGCGGGCCGCGCTTGCTGGCAGCATTACTAGGCGAACTGCTGGGCGAACTACTGGGAGCACGTGCCCTCCTTGCGGTCGACCCAGCAACTATCGTTGTCGAGCCAGCCATCCGGCACCCCGGTGGTGGCGCGCTGCCCGGACTGGTCGATGGTATACACGAATCCGGCGGCGGCGTTCTTGCCGGTGGCGGTCAAGGTATAGGCCGAGACGGTGGCGTCGTCCAGGCTGTAGTCGAAATTCAGGCCGGGCTCGGGCATGAGGCCGGCGCCTTCCGCGTCGAAACCTTCGTATTTGTGGTTGTTGGTCCAGTACTGTTCCAGCTTGTTCTGGGTGGACGCGAGCACGCCATGCGCCTCGACCAGGCGCGCGCGCATGACGTAGCTATTGTACGAAGGCACGGCGATCGCGCTGAGGATGCCGATAATCGCGACCACGATCATGAGCTCGACGAGCGTGAAGCCGGACTGGCGCTGCTGCATGGGATTCTCCTGAAGGCGGACGGACTCCGCCAATAATGTTGCCATGGAGAATGATATCCCAGGAACCTGTCATTTCCCTGAGGAAAAGCTGACAAAGTCCTGACAGCGACGCAAATACGACGCCGGCAAGCCCCTATCTTGTCGGAGCCGCAGCAAAACGCACCGTCACGCGGGTGCCGCCGCCGTCGGCGTCGTCCAGCACCACGGTGGCGCCATGCGCCAGCGCGATATCGCGCACGATGGCCAGCCCCAGGCCGCTGCCGGTGGTCTTGTGGTCCAGGCGCACATACCGTTCGAACACGGCGGCGCGCCGCGCGGGCGGGATGCCGGGGCCGGAATCTTCCACGGTAAACAGGACGGCATCGCCCTCGCGCGCGCAGCCGACGGTCACCCGCCCGCCGGCCGGCGTGTAGCGCAGGGCATTGTCGACCAGGTTGTCGACCAGGTCGCGCAGCTGGAACGCGTCCCCTTCGACCAGCGCCGGCGCCAGCTCGAAGCCAAGGTCGATGTCCTTGGCGGCCGCCTGCCCGACGAAGAACTGGATGGTTTCCTGCACGAGCCGGGCCAGGTCGAGCGCGGCGTGCTGGTCGTCCGGCCGCCCTTCCCTGGCGCGCGCCAGCGCCAGCAGCTGGTTGACCTGGCGGATCATGCGCTCGTTGGCCAGTTCCATCATGCCCAGCGAACGCACGGTGTCTGGGTCGCGCGCATGGCGCGCGCGCAGCCACTCGAGCTGCAGCTGCATGCCGGCCAGCGGCGTGCGCAGCTGGTGCGCCATGTCGGCCAGGAAGTCGCGCTGGGCGCGCGCGCCGGCTTCGACCTTGTCGAGCAATTCGTTGAAGCCAGTGACCACCGGCGCGATCTCGTAAGGCACGCTGGCTTGCGGGATCGGCGCCAGGTCGCCGGGCCCGCGCGCGGCCAGCTCGGCGCGGATGCGCGCCAGCGGGCGCAGGCCGTTGCTGACCGACAGCCAGACCACGCCGGCCAGGGTCAGGGTCACGGTCGAGACCAGCACCACCAGCGAGCGCACGATGGCCGAACGCACCTCGAGGCGCTGGCGCAGGGTGCGCGCCACGCCCAGGTGGCGCTCGCCGGCGGGCGTCGCCAGCGCCAATGCGACCACCCGCACCGGCTCGCCATCGACCTCGGCGTCATACGGCGCGGCGCCGGGGCGCAAGGCCGGGAAGGCGGCGGCGCCAGCCAGATGGCGGCCATGCCCGTCGCGCACCACGAACCAGTTGCGGTCGGCATCCGGCGCGCCGGGCGGCAATTGCGGCGTGGCGCCCGCGGCCAGCCGCGCGGCCAGGCCGTTGGCGGTGTCCAGCAAGCCGGCGTCGAAGGCGACCTGGGCCGGGGTCCAGGCCAGGCCGGCCACCAGCGCGGCCAGCACCAGGTTGACCAGCAGGATCGGGCCCAGCAGCCACTTGAGCAGGCGCAGGCGGATGCTGCTCATGCGGCGCGCAGCATGACGCCAACCGTCATTCGGCCGCCTCCAGCAGGTAGCCGAAGCCGCGGATGGTGCGGATCGCGACGCCCGATCCGTCGAGTTTCAGGCGCAGGCGCGACACATAGACCTCGACCGCGTTCTGGGTCACGTCTTCGCCCCAGGGCAGGATGGCGTCGATGATCTGCTGCTTGGACACCACCCGCCCGGCATGCTGCAGCAGGTATTCGAGCACGCCCCACTCGCGCACCGACAGCTCGATGGGATGGCCGGCGACGCGGGCGCGGCGGGTGGCGCGGTCCAGCGACAGCCCGGCGAGCGACATCAGGGTGGAGACCGGGGCGTGGCGCCGCGCCAGCGCGCGGATGCGGGCCACCAGTTCGGCGGTGGCGAAGGGCTTCACGAGGTAGTCGTCGGCGCCGGTCTCCAGGCCGCGCACCCGGTCTTCGACCGCGTCGCGCGCCGTCAGCAGCAGCACCGGCGTGGCCGCGCCGCGCGCGCGCAGGCGGCGCACCACCTCGAAGCCGTCGATGCCGGGCAGGCCGATGTCGAGCACCGCCACCTCGGTCCCGGACTCCTGCAGCGCGCGGTCGGCGGCCAGCCCGTCGGCCACCTGGGTGACCGTCATGTCCTGCGCCTGCAGCGCGCGCAGCAGGCCGTCGGCCAGCACCGCATCGTCTTCCACCAGCAATACCCGCAACCCCATATCCTCAGTCCCGTGATGCGCCCGTTATGGTCGCGCCGGCGAATTATGCGGCATTTCGGCGTTCTTCAACGAAACTTTGGCGCGGAAGGTGCGCCAGCGCACTGTCTTCCCCAGTAGGACTGGGCTGACACGACATCATGCTTGGAGCCTACATGGGGGCGGATACTCGTCTTATGTGCGGCAACAGACCGTAGCCTTAAAGTACACCCATCGCGATGAGGTAAGAAAGACAAGCCTCCTGACATCGCCCCCGACGCACGATAGACATAAGAGGACATAAGATGAACAACACTCAGTTTGGTGGTCTCACCCAAAAAGCCAAGAACCAGATCCCTGCCACGAGTGAGGCAATGAAGTCCGCGTCGAAACCGGTCGTGAGCTACAGCGGCACCCAGCAGAACGAACTGCTGGCCGCCCTGCCCCGTACCGACCTGGAAGAGATGTTCGACCATCTCGAACTGGTCCCGATGCCGTTCGGTAAAGAGTTGTTCGAGTATGGCAGCAAACTGGAATACGTGTATTTCCCGACCACCGCAATCGTGTCGCTGCTGTACGTGATGGAAGACGGCGCCACCACCGAGATCGCCGTGGTCGGCCACGAAGGCGCGGTCGGCGTGTCGCTGTTCATGGGCGAACGCGCCACCTGCAGCGCCGTGGTCCAGAGCGCCGGCTACGGCTACCGCCTCAAGACCCAATACCTGCGCGACGCCTTCAACCGCGGCGGCGCCCTGCCCCAGCTCCTGATGCGCTACACCAATGCGCTGTTCGCTCAGATGGCCCAGAACGCCGTCGGCGGCCGTCACAGCTCGATCGAGCAGAAGCTGTGCCGCTGGCTGCTCGACCGCCTGGACCGCTCGGCGAGCAACGAGCTGAAAGTGACGCAAGAACTGATCTCGATCATGCTGGGCGTGCGCCGCGAAAGCATCACCGCCGCCGCCGGCAAGCTGCAGGACGAAGGCCTGATCCAGTACCGCCGCGGCAACATCACCGTGCTGGACCGCGCCGGCCTGGAAGAATATGCGGGCGAATGCTACAAGGTCGCGAAATCGGAATACGACCGCCTGCTCATGGATGTGGCGCGTTGAGATGACGTGACACCGGATTCGCCTCCGCCCCGTCCGGGGCCGGCGGATCCAGCAAGACCGCTTCGGCCTGTACGTACGACAAGGCGACCGCAGCGGCAGTCATCCCCCCTGCAGCACCCGCCTCCTCATTGCCCCCCGGGGCCGCCGCCGGAATCATGGCGCGCACGCAAGTTCCCACCCCATTCACACCACGCTCCACCACCAGCGTACCGCCCAGCAGCAAGGCGCGTTCGCGCATGCCGAGCAAGCCATGCGATTTCGACCTGGCCATGGCGTCAAGCGGAATGCCGATGCCGTCGTCGGTGATCTCGAGGCCCCAGCCGTCGGGCTCGCGCGTCAGGTTGACGATGACGTTGCTCGCCTTGGCGTACTTGGCAATATTGTTCAACGCCTCTTGCGTGATACGGAACAGTGCGATCGCCTGCATCGGGCCGGCGGCGTCGGCCTCGGCATCGATCAGGGCATCGCAATCGAGCGACGTGACGCGTGCGTAATCGGCGCAATAGCTTTGCAGCGCGGCCGACAGCCCCATATTGTCGAGCAGGCTCGGCCGTAAATTCTCGATGATGCGGCGCTTCAGCTGCACGGTGTCGACCAGGGTGCGCTTGGCGCGTGCCAGCTTCGACGCCAGTTCCGGATGGCTGGCGCGCAGGTGTTCGCCGACCGTGGACAGGTCCATGCCGATCGCCGTCAGGTTGGCCCCCATCTCGTCGTGCAGTTCGCGCGCCAGGCGCGATTTTTCTTCTTCCGACACCTTGATCAGGTGGCGCGACAGCACCGACAACTGGGCGGTGCGCTCGGCCACGACTTCTTCCAGGCCATCATTCGACCGTTGCAGGGCGCGCTCGGCCAACAGGCGCAAGCGGAAGGCGCGCTTGATCATCTTGTAGAACAGCAGCAGCACGAAGATGGCGGCGGCATTGATGCCAACGCCAAATACCACGGCGTGGCGGTATTGCTGGTAGAACTCGGCGGTGCGGGTGGCGAGCAGTTCGTTCTGCTCGCGCGTCATGATCACGACCTGCAGCCGGATCTCGTCCATCTGCGCCCGGTCGTCGGGCGAGGCGGCGATCGCCACGATATCGTTCAGCCCGCCTTCGCGGTAGACCTCAAGCGACTGCCGAAGCAGACCAAATTTCTTGTCGACCAGCGTGCGCAGCTGCTGCAAGTTCTTTGCCTGGGAAGGATTGTCGCGCAGCAGATCGCCCAGCGACCCCATCTGCTTGTCGACCTGCTGCGAGGCGCTGCGCAGCGGGCCGAGGTACACCTCGTCGCCCGACAGGAAGTAGCCGCGCAGGCTGCTTTCCGCGTCGGTGATGATCAGGTTCAGGTATTGCAGCTCGTCCGACACCTGGGCCGTCTGCGCTTGCAGCGCGTTGGCCGCCCGCAAATCGTCGAGGTTACGCGTCAGGAACACACCATTGACGACCAGCAGCACCACGCACATCAGGCACAGCAGGGTCTTGTGAAGGGGGAGACTACGGATGGCTTTCTCGTCCGCAGCGGTAGTAAAGTACATCCAGGCTTCCTTTCGCGCAAGGAATGTGGCCCTTCATTATAGGCGTATGGACGCAATGTTGCACTGCGATATTCTCTGCCGTAACCTTTTGTTGCATTTGCGCTTGAGGATGTGACACACCTGTCCGGACGTGAGAACGCGCCCTGGTGGGCGCGTTGTCGGATGAATCTGTCTAAAAAATCAGCAGAGGATTAATCGAGCAGATTGTTCTTCATGGCGTAATAGGTCAGGTCGGAATTCGACTGCAGGCCCATTTTTTCCATGATGCGGGTACGGTAGGTGGACACCGTCTTGATCGACAGCGACAGCGCGTTGCCAATGTCGGACACGGTCGCGCCCTTCGCCAGGCGCAGGAAGACCTGGAACTCGCGATCGGACAGCTCGGTGTGCAGCGCCGTATTGGGGTCGCGGTCGAAACTCTGGGCCAGCAGTTCGCCGACCGTGGACGACACATAGCGGCGGCCCTGATAGACGGTGCGCACGGCGGTCTTGAGTTCGTCGGCTTCGCACTCCTTGTTCAGATAGCCGTTGGCGCCCATCTTGAACAGGTTGAGCGCATACTGCTGCGCCGGGTAGCCGGACAGGATCAGCACCGGCAGATTGGGCTGGCCCTGGCGGATGGTGCGCAGGATGTCGATGCCGCTCTGGTCGGGCATCGCGATATCCAGCAGCAGCACGTCGCAGATCTCGCGGCGTGCGATATCGAGGGCCTCGCGGCCGGTGGCGCCTTCGGCGACGACTTCGAAATCGCCCGACGACGAGAAAATCTGCTTGAATCCTGCTCTAACTATCTGGTGATCGTCACAAATGGCAACGCGTATCATTGTCTTCCCTTAAATTTTCCTTGCGCAGGAAAGTGCCGGGTCTGAACCGCCCGGTTTACATGCGTTAGATTCAGCATATGCGCGGGTGACATTTTAACACTCAGAGGGCCGCGTTCAACAGGTGCACGAATGCTTGAGTATACATAAGCCGCGTGCGACCGACTTCTGACCAGCGCAACACCGGCAACTGAACCGGGGACGACCCGGCGGCGGGCGAACGCGAGATCCTGGGCGGCACATTGATCACGACTGGCCCTGCCGACGCCGGATGGAAAACCCAGGGCTTTACGCCGGCCGCGCGCCGTTTTTAAGCAAGTCGAGAATGTCCAGCAGATCGGCGCGCAGCTTGTCGCAGTCGATCGCTGGCGGGCTGTCGGGCAGGTCCAGCTCGAACTCGGCCGCCGCGCTGGCGCGACCGTCGAGGCGGTTACGTGCGCCGCTGATGGTAAAGCCCTGCTCGTACAGCAGCGCGCGGATGCGCCGGATCAGCAGGACTTCGTGGTGCTGATAGTATCGGCGGTTTCCTCGACGTTTGACCGGCTTAAGCTGAGTAAATTCCTGCTCCCAGTAGCGCAAAACGTGGGGTTTGACTCCGCACAAGTCACTGACTTCCCCAATCGTGAAATATCGCTTGGCCGGAATTGGCGGCAGCACGTTCGGTTCGATCTTGTTCGGTCGGTCATTCATTGCTTATCGGGTGTCCTCAGGCTGCACGCGCCAGGGAACCCGCGGGTGGACTACCTGGTGTGGTCTCTTCGACCATTCCCTTGAGTTTCTGGCTGGCGTGAAATGTTACGACGCGGCGCGCCGTGATGGGGATTTCTTCCCCCGTTTTCGGATTGCGGCCGGGCCGCTGCGGCTTGTCGCGCAACTGGAAATTGCCGAAGCCGGACAGCTTGACCGCTTCGCCGCGCTCGAGCGCATTGCGGATTTCGTCAAAAAAGGTTTCGACCATGTCCTTGGCTTCGCGCTTGTTCAGGCCAACCTGCTCGAACAGCAGCTCGGCCAGCTCGGCCTTGGTCAAGGTCGGCAATGACTGTTCAGCTTCCTTGCGTACCCGCGCCACGTGCATGGCGCGGTCCAGGTCGGCGGCCAGCGCCTCCTGGAAAACGGCGGAATCAAGGTCGTTGTTGTTAATTTTGAAGCCCTGCCTTCAAGTCGAACGATGTTTCGGATGACGGACAAGCCTGGCTTGCCCGTCATGGACTGTAGCTGCTATCGGATTTCTCTGCTTGTTTCGCTACTCATGCGCGCAGCCGCGCGTTCAGTTTCGTCGACGCCGATTCGGCGACCGCTGCCATGATGGCATCGACCGCTTCGTCCTGCAGCGTCGATTGAGTATCTTGCAAGCTAAAGCGGAAAGCAAGACTTTTTTCATCCGTCTCCAGGCCCTTGCCGCGATATTCATCAAACAAAACAACGGCTTGCACGATCTTGCCTGCAGGATTGGCGGCAATCTCGGCATTGAACGCATCGATCACGCGCTGGGCCGGAACGTCTTGCTTGACCACCAGCGCCAGGTCGCGCGTGGCGCCCGGGAACTTCGAGATCTCGGTGTAACGCGGGACCACGCGCTCGCACAGGGCGGCCGCATCGACCTCGAACAGTACCGGCGCTTGCGGCAGGTCATATTTCTGCAGCCAGCGCGGATGCAGCTCGCCGACCAGGCCGATCTGCTTGCCGTCCAGCTCGACCGTTGCGCAGCGGCCCGGGTGCAGCGCCGGGTGCTCGGCCTTGGCGAAACGCAGCTGGCGCGGAGCGAACAGCGCTTCCAGGTCGGCCTTGACGTCGAAGAAATCGACGGCGCGGGTCGGCATGCCCCACTGCTCGTCCGCGGCGGGACCGTAGGCGATCGCGGCCACGTGCTTGGGCTGATCAAAGCCGGCCACCGCCAGCGGACCATCCTGGACCTCGCCATTGCGCTTGAACACGGCGCCGACTTCGAAGGCGCGCACGCGGCCCGCCTTGCGGTTGATGTTGTAGCGCACATTGGCGACCAGGCTGCCGATCAGGCTCGAACGCATCACGGAGAGCTGGCTGGCGATCGGGTTCTGCAGGCGGATCGGCTCGGGATTGCCGGCGAAATCGGCCTCCCAGGCGCTCTCGACGAAGCTCATATTGACCACTTCCTGGTAACCCAGGTCGGCCAGCTGGTGGCGGATCGCGAACAGCGAACGGGTGTTTTCCGGTGCGATCAGCATGGCGCTCGGCGCCACCGGCGGATTGGCCGGAATGTTCTCGAAGCCATACACGCGCGCCACTTCCTCGATCAGGTCTTCCTCGATCTCGATGTCGAAGCGGTACGACGGCGCCGTCACCAGGAACGTGCCCTCGCCGCGCGTGAACTCCAGCCCCAGGCGGGTGAAGATGTCGGCGATCAGCTCGTCGCTCAGGGGCACGCCGATGACTTTCTGCGCGCGCGCGGTGCGCAGCAGCACCGGCTGGCGCTGCGGCAGATTCACGATCTGGTCGTCGACCGGGCCGACTTTGGTCTCGCCGGTGCCGCAGATCTCGACGATCAGCGCGGTGATGCGCTCGATATGGTCGGGAATGGTCGCATAGTCGACGCCGCGCTCGAAGCGGTGCGCCGCATCGGTCGAGAAATTATAACGGCGGGCACGGCCCTGGATCGCGTTCGGCCACCAGAACGCCGCTTCCAGGTAGATGTCGGTCGTGTCCAGCGAGACGGCGGTGGAATCGCCGCCCATGATGCCGGCCAGCGATTCGATCTCCCTGTCGTCGGCGATCACGCCGACCCATTCGTCGAGCTCGACGGTATTGCCGTTCAGCAGCTTGAGCGACTCGCCCTTCTTGCCCCAGCGAACGTCGAGCGAACCGTGGATCTTGGCCAGGTCGAACACGTGCGACGGACGGCCGACTTCCAGCATCACATAGTTGGAGATGTCGACCAGGGCCGACACCGAGCGCTGGCCGCTGCGTTCCAGGCGGCGCTTCATCCATTCCGGGGTGGCCGCGCGCGCGTTCAGGCCGCGGATCACGCGGCCGGCGAAACGGCCGCACAGGTCTGGCGCCGACACCTTGACCGGCAGGATTTCGTCGCTGCTCACCGGCACGGCGCGCGTCGGCGCCAGGCTCAGGGGCGAGCCGGTCAGGGCCGACACTTCGCGCGCCACGCCCAGCACCGACAGGCAGTCGGCCTTGTTCGGGGTCAGCTTGATGGTGAACTTCAGGTCGTTCAGGCCCAGGTAGTCGCGGATGTTCTGGCCGACCGGGGCGTCTTCCGGCAGTTCCATCAGGCCATTGCTCTCTTCCGAGATGCCCAGCTCCTTGCTTGAACACATCATGCCTTGCGACTCGACGCCGCGCAGCTTGCCGGTCTTGATCTCGAACGGCTTGCCGTCGGCGCCCGGCGGCAGCAGCGCGCCGGACTTGGCGCAAATCGCCTTCATGCCGGCGCGCACGTTCGGCGCGCCGCACACGATATTCAGCAACGTGCCCGTGCCGGCATCGACCTGGCACACGTTCAGGCGGTCGGCGTTCGGGTGCTTCACCACTTCCTTGACTTCGGCCACCACCACGTTCGAGAACGGCGGCGCGACCGCCTCGACCTCTTCCACTTCGAGGCCGGACATGGTCAGCAGATGGGACAGCTCATCCGAACTCATCTTCGGATCGACGATGGAACGGAGCCAGTTTTCCGAGAATTGCATATTCTTTTTACCTCAGCTTCGCAAATTAATTGAACTGCTTCAGGAAACGCAGGTCGCCTTCATAGAACAGGCGCAGGTCGTTGATTCCATAACGCAGCATCGTCAGGCGCTCGAGGCCGGAGCCGAACGCGAAGCCGATGAATTTTTCCGGATCCAGTCCGAAGTTGCGCACGACGGTCGGGTGCACCTGGCCGGCGCCCGACACTTCCAGCCAGCGGCCCTTGAGCGGACCGGAACCGAAGGCGATGTCGATCTCGGCCGACGGTTCGGTAAACGGGAAGTACGACGGACGGAAGCGCACCTGCAGGTCGTCGGTCTCGAAGAACGCCTTGACGAAGTTCAGGTACACGCCCTTGAGGTCGGCAAAACTGATGTCCTCGCCGATCCACAGGCCTTCGACCTGGTGGAACATCGGCGAGTGGGTGGCGTCGCTGTCGACGCGGTAGGTGCGGCCCGGCGCGATCACCTTGATCGGCGGCGTATGGGTGCGCGCGTAGCGCACCTGCATCGGGCTGGTGTGGGTGCGCAGCAGCAGCGGCTTGCCCGTGCTGTCGTCGCCCTCGATATAGAAGGTGTCCTGCATCGAACGGGCCGGATGGTTCTCGGGGCTGTTCAGTGCGGTGAAGTTGGTCCAGTCGGTCTCGATCTCGGGACCGTCGGCGACGTCGAAGCCGATCGAGCGGAAGATCTGCTCCACACGCTCCCAGGTGCGCATCACCGGGTGGATGCCGCCCTTCGAGCGGCCGCGGCCCGGCAGGGTGACGTCGATGCTCTCGGCGGACAGGCGCAGCATCAGCTGCGCTTCGGCGAGCGCCTCGCGGCGCGCGGTCAAGGCCTGTTCGATTTGTTCTTTGGCGGCATTGATCAGGGCGCCCTGCGCCTTGCGCTGTTCAGGGTCGAGCTTGCCGAGGCCCTTCATGAGGTCGGTCACCTGGCCGGTCTTGCCCAGGTACTTGGCTTTCGCATTTTCGAGCGCGGCGGCATCCAGGCTGGCCGCGAAGTCG
This sequence comes from Massilia timonae, assembly GCF_001866515.1. NCBI lineage: Bacteria > Pseudomonadati > Pseudomonadota > Betaproteobacteria > Burkholderiales > Oxalobacteraceae > Massilia > Massilia timonae. Next base: position 4,080,711 of record NZ_JRYB01000001.1, on the reverse strand, counting down.
GACCTAGCCGCGACGACGAGTTCTTCCAGGTTCATGCTTGTTCTTTTCCTGTTTTTCGTTGGCGGGAGACGCCAGAATCAAAAACGGGGCACAGGTGTGACCCTTGCCCCGCTTCTAGTGCGCCGCGCTATTGCTAACGCGGCACTGACTTGCTAGCAGACTGCTTGAATTAAGCGGCCAGCTTGGCCTTGACGGCGCTGACGATCGCGGCGAATGCCGGCTTGTCATGCACAGCCATGTCGGCCAGGACTTTACGGTCCAGTTCAATCGCGGACTTCTTCAGGCCGTTCATGAAGGCGCTGTAGGTCATGCCGTGCGAACGCGAAGCCGCGTTGATACGGGTGATCCACAGTGCGCGGAAGACGCGCTTCTTGTTGCGGCGATCGCGGTAGGCATACTGGCCAGCGCGCATGACTGCTTGCTTGGCAATACGGTATACCTTGCTGCGGCGGCCACGGTAGCCTTTGGCAAGTTCAAGAACTTTCTTGTGACGGGCACGTGCAGTAACCCCACGTTTTACTCGAGGCATATTCGCTCCTTAGTGTGAGATTAAACAGCAGATGGCATCATGCGGTAGACGCTGGTCACGTCCGACGCATTGATGTTACGGGTGCCGCGCAGCTGGCGCTTGTTCTTGGTGGTCTTCTTGGTCAGGATGTGACGCTTGAAGGCCATGCCCGACTTGACGGTACCGCCCGGACGCACGCGAAAACGTTTCTTCGCGGAGCTCTTGGTTTTCATTTTTGGCATAGTCATCTGCCCTTGCGGACAGCCTCATATGGGACAGGATTGCAGGTGGCAGCAACGCTGCTCTTGGATGCCTACTTTCACTTGTCTTGCAGCAGAAGCGAGTCTGCTACAACCTGTTTCTAAAAACAGGAATCGCAGATTGTAGCACAGGTTTCGGGGGAATAGCATGGCCCCCGGCAACTCATCCGGCAATCCGCACACCCGCCCGCGCGACACGGACGTGTGAAAGCCGGGCCGCGGCGCCGGCTTTCGCCTGCACCACGGACCCGGCCGTGTATCTACCTCGCGCGAAGAATTACTTCTTCTTTTTCGGCGCGACCACCATGATCATCTGGCGACCTTCGAGCTTCGGGAACTGCTCGACCTGGCCATACGGCTCCAGGTCGCCGCGCAGGCGCTCGAGCATGCGCAGGCCGATGTCCTGGTGCGCCATCTCGCGGCCACGGAAGCGCAAGGTGATCTTGGTCTTGTCGCCTTCTTCCAGGAACTTGATGAGGTTGCGCAGCTTGATGCTGTAGTCGCCTTCATCGGTGCCCGGACGGAACTTGATTTCCTTGACCTGGATGATCTTCTGCTTGAGCTTGGCTTCGTGGGCCTTCTTCTGCTCCGAATACTTGAACTTGCCGTAGTCCATCAGGCGGCAAACCGGAGGGACCGCATTTGGCGCGATCTCAACCAGGTCGACGTTCTTTTCTTCGGCCAGACGGAACGCTTCGGCCAGGGTCACGATGCCCAGCGGCTCGTTGTCCACACCGTTCAAACGCATTTCCGGATGGGTGATCTCGCCATTGATGCGATTCTGCTTGTCAGTAGCTATGTCTTTTCCTTTGAATGTATTGGTATTGGCCGGGATTATTTCGTCTTGGCGGCAACTTCGCCTACCAGACGCTCCACGAGCGCGTCGACGGACATCACGCCCAGATCGACATTGCCGCGGGCACGCACGGCCACAGTGTTCGCGTCCTTTTCCTTATCCCCGACAACGAGGATATACGGCAGTTTTTGGACGGAATGTTCACGTATTTTATAGGTGATCTTCTCGTTCCGCAAATCAGCGTGAACGCGCAGGCCCGCCTGGCGCAGCTTTTGCTCGACTTGCTTGACGTAGTCGGCCTGTGCGTCAGAGATATTGAGCACCGCTACTTGCACCGGCGCAAGCCACAGTGGCAGCGCGCCGGCATAGTTCTCGATCAGGATGCCGATGAAGCGCTCCATCGAGCCCACGATCGCGCGGTGCAGCATCACCGGCACCTTGCGGGTATTGTCTTCCGCGACATACTCGGAACCGAGGCGGCCCGGCATCGAGAAGTCGACCTGCATCGTGCCGACCTGCCATGGACGGCCGAGGCTATCCTTCAGGTGGTACTCGATCTTCGGGCCGTAGAAGGCGCCCTCGCCCGGCAGCTCGGTCCATTCCACGCCACAGGCGCGCAGCGCCGAACGCAGCGCCTCTTCGGCCTGGTCCCAGACTTCGTCGGAACCGATGCGGCCTTCCGGACGCAGCGCCAGCTTGACGTCGATGTTGGCGAAGCCGAAATCGTCGTACACCGCCATCGCCTGCGAGTGGAAGGCGGTCACTTCGGCTTCGATCTGCTCTTCGGTGCAGAAGATGTGGCCGTCGTCCTGGGTGAAGCCGCGCACGCGCATCAGGCCGTGCAGCGCGCCCGAGGATTCGTTGCGGTGGCATTGGCCGAATTCGCCGAAGCGCAGCGGCAGGTCGCGGTAGGAACGCAGGCCCGAGTTATAGATCTGCACGTGGCCCGGGCAGTTCATCGGCTTGAGGGCGTACGAGCGGTTTTCCGACTCGGTGGTGAACATATTGTCACGGTAGTTTTCCCAGTGACCGGTCTTTTCCCACAGGGTGCGGTCGAGGATCTGCGGCGCCTTGACTTCGCTGTAGCCGCTCACCTGGTACTTGTGGCGCATGTACTGCTCCACCTGTTGCCAGACGGTCCAGCCCTTCGGATGCCAGAACACCAGGCCTGGGGCCTCTTCCTGGAAGTGGAACAGGTCCAATGCCTTGCCGAGCTTGCGGTGGTCGCGCTTTTCCGCTTCTTCGAGCATGTGCAGGTATTGCTCCTGGTCTTCCTTCTTGGTCCAGGCGGTGCCGTACACGCGCTGCAGCATCTCGTTCTTCGAGTCGCCGCGCCAGTAGGCGCCGGCCAGCTTCATCAGCTTGAAGACCTTCAGCTTGCCGGTCGACGGCACGTGCGGGCCGCGGCACAGGTCGGTGAAGCCGCCTTCGCTGTACAGCGACACGTCTTCATTGGCGGGGATCGAGGCGATGATCTCGGCTTTATAGGCTTCGCCGATCGACTTGAAATAGGCCACGGCTTCGTCGCGCGGCAGCACCTTGCGGGTGACCGGCTCGTCCTTCTTTGCCAGCTCGACCATTTTCTTTTCGATGGCGGCCAGGTCGTCCGGGGTAAATGGACGCTTGTACGAGAAATCGTAGTAGAAGCCATTCTCGATGACCGGGCCGATGGTGACCTGGGCTTCCGGGAACAATTCCTTGACCGCATAGGCCAGCAAGTGGGCGGTCGAGTGACGGATCACGTCCAGGCCTTCCGGGTCGCGGTCGGTCACGATCGCCAGATCCGCGTCACTCTCGATCAAGTGCGAGGTATCGACCACCTTGCCGTTGACCTTGCCGGCCAGGGCGGCCTTGGCCAGGCTCGGGGCAATACTTTGTGCTACCTGGGCCACCGTCACGGGGCCGTCGAATTGACGGCTGGAGCCATCGGGAAGTCGAACGTTCAGCATGCTGTTCTCCAATTGGCGCACGCGCCGGTGAAAATAAACAAAAAGACAATGAAAATTTAAAAGACGAAAAAAAACGCGGCACTAGCCGCGTTTTTCCGTTGTGTTGAGCAAAAGCACACCCCTTCGCGTCTAGCGATTCCCCCACAACCAGGTTGTAGTTCGCGGTGTCATAACCGTCGGTGCCTTTCTCGCTCTTACTCAATGTGTCTGGTGGGCGGTGCAGAATTCGAATCTGCGACCCCTTGGATGTCGACCAAGTATTCTAACCAGCTGAACTAACCGCCCGATGCCGCCATTATAAGGACCGCATGGCGGAACCGCAACCCTCGCACGGAAATAGTTGCCGCAGGGCCCGCCCCTGCCCTCTGGCGTATGCTTTACACTGGCGGTCAGCCACCATATTTACTTCGCAAGCGATGACCTACAAGCCGCTCGACCCTTCGCACCTGCACGCCCACCTGGACGGCGACGCCCGCCATTCGCACTCGATCGAGGCGCGCAGCCAGAAGGCGCTGGCGGTGGCGCTCGGCCTGACCCTGCTGTTCGCCGTGGTCGAAGTGATCACCGGCTTCCTGTCCAACTCGCTAGCCCTGATCTCCGACGCCGGCCACATGGTGACCGACGCCGCCGCCCTCGGCCTGGCCCTGCTGGCCCAGCTGATCGCCAAGCGTCCGCCGTCGGCCCGCCACTCCTTCGGCTTCGTGCGCGCCGAGGCGCTGGCCGCCTTCGTCAACTGCCTGGCGATGCTGGGCCTGGTGGCCTGGATCGGTTACGAGGCGGTGCAGCGCCTGATCCATCCCGAGCATGTGCAAGGCGGCATCGTGCTGGTGGTCGCGGCCCTGGGCGCGTCGATCAACCTGCTGGTGGCATGGATTCTTTCGCGCAATAACGACAGCATCAATACCCGCGCCGCCCTGGTCAATGTCATGGGCGACCTGCTCGGCTCGCTGGCCGCGATCGCCTCCGGGGCCATCATCTACATCACCGGCTGGGTGCAGGCCGACCCGATCCTGTCGATCTTCGTCGCCCTCCTGATCCTGCGCTCGACCAGCGGCATCCTGCGCGAGTCGTACCACTTCCTGATGGAAGGCGTGCCGCACGCGATCGACTACGTGCAGGTCGGCGCCGACATGGCCGCCGTCGACGGCGTGCTGGCCGTGCACGATATGCATGTGTGGGACATGTCGCCAGGCCACCCCGCCCTGATCGGCCACATCGAGATCCGCAGCCTGGAAGAATGGCCGCCGGTGCTCGAAGCGGTGCGCGCCATGTTGCGCGAACGGCACGGTATCGATCATGTGACCCTGCAGCCCGAGGCCGCGGGCGGCAAATCGCTCTGAGGTGCGCCTGTAAGCCGATGCCGACCCGGCGTTCAGGCGCGCGCCGATACCCTGCCGGCGAGCGGCTCGGGATAATCGGCCGCATGGAACTGAAAACCAATGTATTCGATACGCTCATCGTCGGCGGCGGGCCCGGCGGCCTGACCGCCGCCATCTACCTGCACCGCTTCACCCGCAACGTCGCCCTGGTCGACAAGGGCAACAGCCGGCTGGGCTGGATTCCCGTCTCGCACAACTATCCGGGCTTTCCCGACGGAATCAACGGCAAGCGGTTGCTGGACCAGCTCCGTTGCCAGCTCGGCAATTACGGCGGCCATGTGATTCCGGGCGAAATCACGAACCTGCGCATCGAGGATGGCCTGTTCGAGGCCGACTGCTGCAGTCCCGAGGGAGATGTGACGACCCTGCGCGCCCATACGGTGCTGCTGGCCACCGGCGTGGCCGACGCCGGCATGCCGGTCGAGCGCTGGGAAGAAGCGGTGGCCGCCGGCGCCGTGCGCCTGTGCCCGGTGTGCGACGGCTTCGACGTGATCGACAAGCGCATCGCGGTGGCCACCTCCGAGGTCAATCCGGTCGGCCATGCGCTGTTCATGCGCAGCTTCAGCACCGAGGTGCTGCTGTTCGAGCGGACCGAGGAATCGGCGGTCGACGCCGACGAAAAACGCCAGCTGGAAGCGGCGAACGTGCGGCACATCACCTCGCCGCTGGCCGGCGTGACCCTGACCGACGAGCTGCGGCCGGTGCTGCACACGCGCGACGGCCAGGACTATGCGTGCGATGTGTTCTATCCGATGCTGGGCGAGAGCGCACGGTCTGGCCTGGCGGCGGCGCTGGGCGCGGAAACGGTCGAATGCGACAAGCTGGTGGTGGACGACCATTGCCGCACCTCGGTGCCGGGCCTGTTCGCCATCGGCGACGTCACGCGCGGACTGAACCAGATCGCGGTGGCCGCGGGCCAGGCTGCGATTGCAGCCACGACCATCCACAATACACTGCCGTGGGCCTTGCGCTCCCGCGCCTGACCCGGGGTCGACGAACTCGGGCTGGCCAGACTGATCGCTCAGGCTGTCGGATTGTCGTCAGCACCCATGCGGACCCGCGCCTGCTCCCAGTCCATGGCCCGCCACAGGTCCATCAAACCGCGCGCGCTTACTTTCGGAAGCGCCGACTCGGGTATGTTCGACGCCAACACACCGGGCCGCGCCTCGAAATCACTGTACCGCACCTCACCCGGGACCGCCTTCAGGATGTCGGCAATACGGGCATCGGCCAGGGACTGGCCCGCGCCATCCTCGGTCAGTGTCGCACCGTATGCATCTCTTTCCAGCGAGGTGACGCCGAATTCGTATACCGTCGCCACCACCTTGCCATTCATGGAGACCTGGGCATAGATCTGATCGGGATTTTCAAAAGCATATTTCTTGCTGGCAGCCAGCCGTGCGTCGACCTGCTCGTCGTGCAACTTCAGCTCTGCGACATGTTCGGCGGCCATGGCGTATGCATACATCGGCTTGCTCTTGGCCAGTTCGTTGAAGGAAGTTGCCGCGCCTTGTATGCGGTAGGGATTGGCGGAATCGATGCGGGACATGGTGATCTGCTCCGTTGGTAAGGTTGAGTACCGTAAACGTCATCCTTGGGAAAGATGCCGGATACAGGCCAGCGCGCACTGCTGCGCCCCACCCAGCAATCTATTGCCAGCTTACAACTGATGACTGAAGATCAAATGGTCGATCAACCATGGTTTTCGCCCTCATCAAGACGCCTGCGCCACTGTTTCAGCGCCGCCAAGCCGGATCTCGCCGATCATTTCACCCAATTCGTCGACGCCCACTTCGACGAAGCCGCACGATCGATACAGCGCACGCGCGGCGACATTCTCGGGCTTGTAGCAGATCGTGATGCGCTGCGCATCCGGCTGCGCGCGCAGCTCTGCCAGCAGCAATTGCAGCGCGCGGCGCCCGATCCCGCGGCCCTGCCGCGGATGGTCCACCATGAAGCGGTAGATGCCGTAGTGCCCCGCCTCGTCGCGCGAGGCGACGTCGTAGAGCAGGAAGCCGGCCGGTGCGCCGTCGTGGTAGATGGCGCGCATGCGCCAGTCCGGATAAAAGCTCGCCTGCGCGATCGAATACGCGTTGTTGGCGAGCCAGCGATCCTGTTCCGGCGGCAGCTGCATCTCGAGCAGCGTCTCGACATTATCGACGGTGACCGGCCACAGCGAAACGTTCAAGGCGGTGCTCAAGCGTCTCGTTCCCTCATTGTCCGGACACGAGCGCCATCCGGCGCCGGATCTGCTCCGCCGCCGTGGTATCGCCGGACGCCTTGGCACGCTGCTCCTGCACCCCGAGCCAGGTCAGCAAGGGCCGCCGCCAGCCCTGGTTCGACGCCGTGTCGACCGCGAGCGCGATGCCCTGCGGCGTCATGCGCCCGGCCTTGAACAGCGCCCCGGCCGCGACCAGGCGCGACAACGGGTCTTCGATCTTCTCCAGCGCCCCGCCGCCGACCACGGCGCGATGCTGCTCGGGCAGCAGCGCCACGTCCAGGCCCTCCCACTGCCCGGCCAGGTAGGCGGCATAGGCGCGCTGTGCCGGCGTGGCGTCGGCGGCCAGCGCCGCATGGCCCGGGCACTCCTCGAACACCAGGCTGGCCGCCTGCGCCGCGCAGCGCACCAGCTCCACCTGGACCACGCGGTCTAGCCGGCCGGTGGCCGCCGTCTCGCGCCGCGCCTCGCGGAATTCGGCCTCGGAAGCCGCCGTGTGCCCCTTCAGGTAGTCGTCGACCGAAGCGTCCAGGGCGCTCTTGGCATTGGCCTGCCAGTCCGGAGGCAACGGCTTGCTGGCGCAGCCGGCCAGCACGGCCGCGATGAGTAGGTATGCGATCTTCATGGAAGCTTGATCTCCTGGCTGCTGCGCGCGAACGGCCATTTGCGGTTGATTTCCTCGACCAGGCGGTTCACCTTGCGCAGGCTGGCGTCGACTTCGCCGCGCAGCGCGCCCAGGTCTTCGGTGGCCGCGCGCGTGTTGGCGCCGACCGCCTGGGCCTCGACCAGCACCGCGTCGACCTTCTTCAGCGTGGCGCTGGCGTCCTGCAGCACCACGTCCAGCTGGCGGATCGCGGCTTGCGTGTCGTCCATCACGCCGGCCTTGCCGAACACGCGCTGGTCGGCCTTGGCCAGGATGGCGTTGACCCGGTCCAGCGCCTCCATGAGCTTCTTCGCCTCTTCGTCGCCGCCCAGCGCGCCGCCCAGCACCCCGTAGCGGCCCGACATGCGGCCCGTCACCGCCGACAGGTTGGCCAGGCTGGCGTTGACGTCCGAGCCGGAGGCGGTCATGGTTTCCAGGTTTTCCAGCAGCGCCCTGGCGGTGGCGACGATGCGCGGGATCTCGGCGGTGGCGTCGCCGCGCAGCACGGTGCGGGTGGAGTTCGGCGGCAGCGGCGCGTCGGTCAGCACCCCGGTATAGGCGCGCAGGCGGGTCTCGCCGACGATGCTCGACTCGAGCGTGAACACGCTCGAGGCGCGCAGCCACTTGGCATCCTTGCTCTGGACGTCGACCGTGATCTGCACCTTGCCGTCGTCGCCCAGGTCGACCTGGCGCACGCGCCCGATCGGAAAGCCCGCGAACGTCATGTCCATGCCGGGGATGACGCCGGACGAATCCTCGGCCACCAGGGTCAGGCGCTGGGTCGGCTCGAACACGCCGCGCGCGTACATCACGTACAGCACGAAGGCCGCGATCAGGAGGCCCAGCAGCACCAGCAGGATCACCGCCTTGGCTTCGACGTTCTTCGGTTCGTCGGGGATGGATGGATCAGGAGTCAGGTCCGGCATGAAGTTCTCGTTCCAGGATTCAGATGTATTTCAGGGCCAGCGAGCCGGCCTCGATCACGATCAGCACGAACAGCAGGCGCAGCGCGCCGGGCTGCACGGTGGTCGCCAGGGCGCGCGGATAGCGCTGCAGCTCGAGCACGGCGGCGGTCGGGATCAGGGCCACGGCCAGGCCGAACAGCACCGTCTTGAGCACGAAGCCGGCCGTCACCACCGGCGCGAACACGCGGCCCACGGTGCGGGTGTAGTCGGGAATGCCCCAGGGCGACAGGCCATACACGTTCAGGTAGGCCAGCAGCAGCACGATGATCGAGGTGACCATCGCCAGCGAGAGCACCGCCACCGCGTTGGCGATCAACTGGGGCACCAGGTCGCGCCGCACGCGGCGCAGGGCTTCGTCGCTGGCGGCGCGGATCGACAAACCGGAGCGCGCCAGGCCCAGGGCCGAGGCGTCGAAGGCCATGCTGGCGCGCAGCGCCACGAACAGCGCCGCCGACAGCGGGATCAGCTCCAGCACCAGCACCCGCACCACCATCTCGAGCGCGAGGCCGGACAGGCCGTAGCTCTTGGCCGTGACCAGCACGATGCGGATGATGACCAGGCTCACCAGACAGGAGGCCAGCGTGAACCAGGGCAGCACCTGCCAGGTGCTGGCGTGGATGTGGCGCGCGGTGGCGTGGAAGCTCGCGCGGCGCCAGGTGGAAGGCGAGAGCGCCGTGACGACGGCGATCGCGCCCAGGTGGATCATGTACCACCAGCTGCGCAGGTAGCGCGCCAGGTAGGCGGGCCACAGGGTCGGTTGGGCGATGGGCGGGATCGTTCGCGGCATGGGCTGAATGATACTTCGGATACAGGCAATTGCGCGGACCCGTGACAAATGATTACGTTCGCACGGACCGCGGCGGCAAGGCCGGCGCCCTGCTGCGCCCTACTGCGCCCTACTGCGCTCTACTGCCTCCTCGCCTCCATCACCCCCGACACCTCCATGATCGCCGCCAGCGCCTTCTGCGCCTGCGCCGTCGACCCGATCTCCGCCGTGAACACCATGCGCGCCTGGCCCTTGGCGCTCTGGGTGTTCACCCCAATCACATTGATCTTCTCGCGCGAGAACACCTCGGAGATGTCGCGCAGCAGCCCCTGGCGGTCTTGCGCCAGGATGAACAGGTCGACCGGATACACGGTCTCGAAGCCGGCCGTGCCCCACTCCACCTGGATCACGCGCTCGGGCGACTTGGCCTGCATCTCGGCGAAGTTCTTGCAGCTGAGGCGGTGGATCGAGACGCCCTTGCCGCGCGTGACGAAGCCGACGATCGGGTCCGGCGGCGCAGGTTTGCAGCACTTGGCCAGCATCGTCATCAGGCCCTCGGTGCCCACCACCAGCACGCCCGACTTGGCGCCCTGCTCCACGCTCGAGGCGCGGCTCTTGTTGACCACCGCCGCGTCTTCGAGCGGCGCCGGCTCGGCGTTCTCGTGCAGCGCGGCTTCCACGTGGCGCAGGCTGAACTTGTCCTTGCCGACCTCGATGAACAATTCGTCCACCTTGGCGAAGCCCAGCTTCTGCGCCAGCAGCTCGAGGTTGACCGCGGTCTTGCCCTCGCGCTGCAGGGATTTCTCGACCAGCGCCCGGCCATGGGCGAGCGTTTCGGCCATGTCCAGCGCATGGAACCAGGCGCGGATCTTGGAGCGGGTGCGACTCGAGACCGTGTACTCGGGACTGAGCCAGTCGCGCGACGGGCCCTGGCTGCCGGCGCCGCCCTTGGCGGTGATGATCTCGCAGGTCTGGCCGTTCTTGAGCGGGGTGTTGAGCGGCACCATCACGCCGTCGATCTTGGCGCCGCGGCAGCGGTGCCCGACCTCGCTGTGCAGGTGGTAGGCGAAGTCGATCGGCGTGGCGCCGACCGGCAGCTCCAGCACCCGCGCCTGCGGCGTGAGCACGAAGATGCGGTCGTCCAGGCTGGCCGCCTTGAGCTTCTCGACCCATTCCTTCTGCTGCTCTTCCTGGCCGGCCACGGCGTCGGCCACGTCGGTCTTCCAGGCCAGCAGCTGGCGCAGCCAGGCGATCTTCTCGTCGTACTGCTGGCTCTTGAAGTTGGACCCGCCCTCTTCCTTGTAGCGCCAGTGGGCGGCGATGCCGTACTCGGCGAAATTGTGCATCTCTTGCGTCCGGATCTGCACTTCCAGCGGCCGGCCGTCGTCGGCCGTCACCACCGTGTGCAGCGAGCGGTAGCCGTTCGGCTTGGGACGCGAGATGTAGTCGTCGAACTCCTTCGGCACCGGGGTCCAGATATTGTGGATCACGCCCAGCACCGTGTAGCAGGTCTTGATGTCCGCCACGATCACGCGGAAGGCGCGCACGTCATACAGCTCGGAGAAATCGAGCTCCTTGCCGCGCATCTTGCTCCAGATGCTATAGATGTGCTTCGGCCGCCCCGAGACGTCGGCCTTGATGCCGGCCGCCGCCAGCTCGCTTTGCAGGCGCGCGATCGACGAGGCCACGAAGCTCTCGCGCGACATGCGCTTTTCTTCGAGCATCTTGGCGATGCGCTTGTAGGTGTCCGGCTCGATGAAGCGGAACGCCAGGTCTTCCAGCTCCCACTTCAGTTGCCAGATGCCGAGCCGGTTGGCCAGCGGCGCATAGAAGTCCAGCACCTCGCGGCCATAGGCGCGCGTGACCTCGTCGAAGCGCTTGTGTTCGGCGAAGTGGCGCAAGGTGGCGGCGCACGAGGCCAGGCGCATCAGGACCACGCGCATGTCGGTGGCCATCGCCAGCAGCATCTTGCGCAGAGTTTCGTTGTGGGCCGCGGCCTGCTGGGCCGCGTTCTTGCCGCTGCCCACCGGCGCCTGGCCGACGGTCAGGTCGCGCAGGCGGATCAGCTGGTGCACGCCCTGCACCAGCGCCGCCACCTCGGGGCCGAAGCGCTCCTCGATGCGCCCGAAGGTGGACGGATCCATCAGCGCCAGCTCGAACAGCAGGCCCGCGATGCGGGTCTCGGCGTCGGTGTTCAGGTAGGCCAGGGTGCCGGCCGCGCCAAGCGAGAACTCGAAGGCGCCCTGGCCCGACGAGGCGACCCGCTCGCCATAGCTCGCGGCCGCGTAGTCGAGCGCCGCGTGCACGCGCGCGCAGTCCTCCTGCCCCAGTCCCTGGACCAGGCCGCTGTTGACGTCGCCCAACAGGGCGGTCGATACCATACGACGGTTCTGCCTTAGCGCAGGGCGGCGACGACGCAGACCTCGACCAGGCAGGCGGGGTTGGCGAGCCTGGCTTCGACGGTCGCGCGCGGCGGGGTATGGCCCTGCGCCACCCACTCGTCCCACACGCTGTTCATGCCGGGGAAGTTGTCCATGCTGGAGATAAAGATCTGGCAGGAGAGGATGCAGGTCTTGTCGCTGCCGGCCTCGCCCAGCAGGCGGTCGACATGGCCCAGCACCTCGCGCATCTGGCCCTCGATGCCCTGGCTGGTGTCTTCGGCGATCTGGCCGGCCAGGTAGACGGTTTCGTTGTGGATCGCCACTTCGGACAGGCGCTTGCCTACGTGCAGTCGTTTGATTTCCATGATCTCTTTCTTCTAGGTTTATGAGGAACCGTTCAGGTCCGGATTAATAATTCAGCCGATCAAAAATTCACGCGCGATCGCGATCTGGTCGTCGTGCACGAAGGTCGGCGCATGGCCCACCCCGGGAATCTCGACCAGGCGCGGACGCGGTCCGCGCTGCGTCATCTGCTGCGCGGTCGTGCGCGACAGCAGGTCGGACTGCTCGCCGCGCACCAGCAGGGTCGGGCAGCGGATCGCGTCCCAGGCCGCCCACAGCGCGGCCTCGTCCTGGGCGGCCCCTTCCAGGGTGATGGCCCGGAACGGCTGCGCCAGGTGCAAGTCGTAGTGGCGCTCCCACTGGCCGTCCTGCCCCTGGCGCAAGACATCGGCCGCCAGCTTGCGCCATTCGTCGTCGGTGTGCGGGCCGAACGACGCCGACACCGTTTTCACGAACTCGGCCCCGGCGGCGAAGCTCGGAAAGCGCAGGTCCTGGCCGATGTAGTCGCCGATGCGCCGCAAGGCGGCGCCATCGAGCACCGGACCGATATCGTTGAGCACGAACCTGCGTATCGGGCTGCCCTCGAGCGCGGCCAGCGCCATGCCGATCAGGCCGCCCATCGAGGTGCCGAACCAGGCCACGTCCTCGCTATCGGCCCCACCCCCGGCGCCGGCAGTGACGCGCGCGATCAGCGTCACCATGTCGGCCATGTATTGCGGCACCGTGTAATAGGCCGGATCGCGCAGGCGCTCCGAGCGCCCGCGCCCGACGATATCCGGGCATACCACGCGGTAGTCGTCGCACAGGGCGCGCGCCAGGTGGTCGAAATCGTCGCCCACGCGGGTCACGCCGTGCACGCAGACCAGCACCTTCGGATTGTCCGCGTCGCCCCATTCCTTGTAGGCGACGCGGTGCAGCCCGGCGGGCGAGCTGCACTGGACGCTTTTTAATCTGGGTTCAGACATCGTGACTCCGTCATGACAATATGTAGCCGCCGCTTCGCGGCGCTCTGCAAATCACCACCGCGATGGCGTTGCGATTAGAATTCTACCAATTCTGAGGAAGTTCCCCCGATCACCTTCATATAGAGGACACAATGAAATCCACCATGCTAAGTGGCAAAACGGCTCTCGTCACCGGTTCGACCTCGGGCATCGGGCTCGGGATCGCGCGCTCGCTGGCCGAACAGGGCGCCAACATCGTGTTCAACGGCTTCGGCGACGCCCAGCAGATCGAGAAGCTGTACACCGACATCGGCGCCGAGTTCGGGGTGCAGACCGCCTACCACAACGCAGACATGTCCAAGCCGGGAGAGATCGAGGCCATGATGGCGTACGCCACCGAGAAATTCGGCGGGGTCGACATCCTGGTCAACAATGCCGGCATCCAGCACGTGGCGGCGGTCGAGGACTTCCCCACCGAGAAATGGGACGCCATCATCGCCATCAACCTCAGCTCGGCCTTCCATACCACCCGCTTGGCCCTGCCCGCCATGAAGCGGAAAAACTGGGGGCGCATCATCAACCTGGCCTCGGTGCACGGCCTGGTCGGGTCGAGCCAGAAATCGGCCTACGTCGCCGCCAAGCACGGCCTGGTCGGCTTCACCAAGGTGACGGCGCTCGAGACGGCGCAGACCGGCGTGACCGCGAACGCGATCTGCCCCGGTTTCGTGCTGACCCCACTGGTGCAGAAGCAGGTCGACGACCGCGCCGCGCGCGAGGGCCTGGACAACGACGCCGCGCGCAAGGCCTTGCTGCTTGAGAAACAACCGTCGGGCGAATTCGTCACCCCGGAAGAACTGGGCGCGCTGGCCGTGTTCTTCTGCAGCCCGGCCGCCGACCAGGTGCGCGGCGTGGCGTGGAACATGGATGGGGGCTGGGCTGCGCAGTAAGCCCGACCTGGCCGGCGCCGCCCAGGGCGTGGATGCGCTCAGCCGCCTGCTGTCGCTGTTCACCCTGCGCACCTCGCTCGACATCCGCTGCGCGCTGGCCGCGCCCTGGGTGCTGGAGCAGCCCGCGGCCAGCGCCGGCGTCGCGCCCTACCACCTGATCGTCGAGGGCGAAGCCGCGGTCGACACGCCCGGCGGCGAACGGGTCAGGCTCGCCGCCGGCGACATCGTCGTCTTCCCGCAGGGCGGCGCGCACCGGCTGCATGCGGGGCCGCCGGAACAGGCGCGCGCCCTGGTGGACGTGCCGGGCCCGGCGCCACTGCGCTGGGTGTCGAATGACGGCGCCGGCGCGCCGACCGGCATCCTGTGCGGCCAGTTCGTGTTCGACGAAGGCGCGCGCCGTGTCCTGCAGCCGGCCCTGCCCGCCATGATCGTCGTTCACGCCTCTTCACGTCCCGACTTCGCCGGCCTGCTGGCGCTGGTGACGATGCTGCGCAGCGAAGCCGACAGCGCGCGGCCGGGCGCCGCGGCCGTGGTGGCGCAACTGTCCGGGGCGCTGTTCACGCTGCTGCTGCGCGCCTGGCTCGACGACAGCCCGACCACCCCCGGCCTGCTGGCGGTCCTGGCCGACCGCCGCCTCGGCCCCGCGCTGCGCCTGATGCTGGCGCAGCTGGAGCGCACATGGCTGGTGGAAGAACTGGCGGCGGCCTGCTTCATGTCGCGCGCCACCTTCGCGCGCCTGTTCCGCCAGCTGGCGGGCATGACGCCACTCGACGCCCTTGTGCAGTTGCGCATGATTCAGGCCGCCCAGTGGCTGACGCGCGACACACGGCCGATCGCGGCGATCGGCGAAGCGGTCGGTTACCAGTCCGAGGCCGCCTTCAACCGGGTCTTCAAGCGCAGCTACGGCGTGGGGCCGGGCGCCTGGCGGCGCGCGGCATTGGCCGCCTCGAGCTAGCCATTTTCCTCTGCCCGACCTGGGCATGGCAAACACGCCACCTGCCGCGCTTGCCTGCCGCACCGCTGCGGTGCGCGGTTATCCACGATGCCCTGGTGCAGTGCAGCATGCGGATTTCCACAATAGCTTGCCGGGAACGATTGCTCCAACATGGAACAACCACCAACCTCGTTGAAGAGTTGCCATGAAGAAGCCTTTTTATAAAGTACTGTATGTCCAGGTGCTGATCGCCATCGTCCTTGGCGTGTTGCTGGGGGTGTTCTACCCCGAACTGGGCACCGCGATGAAGCCTTTGGGAGACGGCTTCATCAAACTGATCAAGATGATCATCGCCCCCGTGATCTTCTGTACCGTCGTCGCCGGCATCGCCGGGATGCAGGACATGAAGAAGATCGGCCGCGTCGGCGGCAAGGCGCTGATCTATTTCGAAGTCGTGTCGACCTTCGCGCTGGCCATCGGCCTGGTGGTCGCCAACCTGGCCAAGCCGGGCGCCGGCTTCAACGTCGATCCGGCCCACCTCGATTCGAGCTCGATCGCGCAATACACCACCAATGCGCATGCCCAGACCACGACCGAGTTCATCATGCACATCATCCCGAACACCTTCGTGGATGCTTTCGCTACCGGTAATATCCTGCAGGTCCTGTTGATTGCGATCCTGTTCGGCTTCGCGCTGTCGATGATGGGCGAACGCGGCCGTCCGGTGACCAAGTTCATCGACGACATCGCCCACGTGATCTTCGGCATCGTCAACATCGTCATGAAAGTCGCGCCGATCGGCGCCTTCGGCGCGATGGCCTTCACCATCGGCAAATATGGCCTGGAATCGCTGCTGCCGCTGGCCAAGCTGATGGGTTCGTTCTACCTGACCTGCGCGCTGTTCGTGTTCGTGGTGCTGGGCGCGATCGCCAAGTTCACCGGTTTCTCGATCTTCAAGTTCATCAAGTACATCAAGGAAGAACTGCTGATCGTGCTGGGCACCTCGTCGTCCGAAAGCGCCCTGCCGAACCTGATGCGCAAGCTGGAAAAGCTGGGCTGCTCGAAGCCAGTGGTCGGCCTGGTGGTCCCGACCGGCTACTCGTTCAACCTGGACGGCACCAATATCTACATGACGATGGCGGCGCTGTTCGTGGCGCAGGCAACCAACACCGACCTGACCCTGACCCAGGAACTGACCATCCTGCTGGTGGCGATGCTGACCTCGAAAGGCGCATCGGGCATCACCGGCGCCGGCTTCATCACGCTGGCCGCGACCCTGGCCGTGGTGCCGACGATCCCGGTGGCGGGCATGGCCCTGATCCTCGGCATCGACCGCTTCATGAGCGAAGCGCGCGCCCTGACCAACTTCATCGGCAACGGCGTCGCGACGGTCGTGGTGTCGAAGTGGGAAAAAGAACTGGATTCGGCGCGCATGGACGACGTCCTGAGTGGCCGTGTGCATGTCGAAGACCAGAACAGCCTGAAGGAAGTGCGCGAAGCGGCGTAATCCCAATCGCTGCCCGCCCTGAAAACCGTGTCCTCGTGACACGGTTTTTTTATGCCCGCAAGCAGTCTGCTATATTGCGGCCATCCCGATCGACGACCGCCATGCGGGCTCCACGATGCACATCGCCGCCAAACCCGACAACGAAGCCGCGCGCCTGGCCGCGCTGTACGAGCTCTTGATCCTCGATACCCCGCCCGAGGAACGCTTCGACAGGATCGCGCAATTCGCCGCCGCCGAGTTCGACATGCCGATCGTGCTGGTCACGCTGGTCGACGCCGATCGCCAATGGTTCAAGGCGCGCGTGGGCATGCCGGTGTGCGAGACGGGGCGCGACGTCTCCTTCTGCGCGCACGCCATCCTGCGCGACGAGATCATAGTGGTCGACGACGCGCTGCACGACCCGCGCTTCGCCGACAACCCGCTGGTGACGGGCGCGCCCCACATCCGCTTCTATGCCGGCGCCCCATTGGCGCTGCCATCCGGCCCGCGCCTGGGCACCCTGTGCCTGATCGACCGCCGTCCGCGCACCCTCGATGCGATGGAGCTGGCGATCCTGGGTACCTTGCGCGACCTGGCGCTGATGGAATTGACGAACACGGTGGAGCGCGCCGATGGCTGAATCCACACAAATTTTGCTGGTGGAACCGGAGCCGATGCTGCGCCGCACCGTGGCGATGACGGCGCGCAGCCTGGGGCTGAGTCAGGTGCATGAAGCCGCCAGCATCGAGGCCGCGCGCCGCATGCTGCGCGCACGCGCCTTCCACGGCGCGGTGATCGCGGTCGACTGCGTCGGTCGCGGCGGCGAACGGCGCTACGACCTGAGTTTGGTGGACGAACTGCGCGCCGGCGGCGCGGCGAACGGGACGATCCCGATCGCGATCATGGCCGAACAGGCGACCGCCGAACTATTGCACGAGCTGCGCGACCGCAGGATCAGCCGGGTGATCCTGAAGCCGTTTCGCGCCAAGGTGCTGCTGGAAACGATCGAGCAGTTCGGCGCCGCCGGCAAACCGCGGCCCGGCCTTCCCCAGCGCCCGGCCTGAGCCGGCGTTCATTTTATTCAGCCTGCATCGCCAGCCACACGGATTAGTGTAGACATCTCGATCTAGACAGGATAATCTAGTTTCATCCTGAACAGACGAGGTCATGCCATGCCGCGCTCCCCCGACGCTCCCAAGCCCACGCCCGCCGAACTCGACCTGCTGCAAGTGCTCTGGCCGCTCGGCGCGGCCACCGCCAAGCAGGTGCACGAGGCGATGCTCCCGCAACGTCCGGACGTCACGTATGCCACGGTGTTGCGCCTGATGCAGGTCATGCACGGCAAGGGCTTGCTCAGCCGCGACGAGAGCGAACGTTCCCACGTGTATGCGCCCGTCCATGAACGCGACGCCCTGCAGACCAATCTGCTGCAAGACCTGATGCAGCGTGCCTTCTCGGGCTCGGCCAAGGCGCTGGTGCTGGCCGCGCTGAAAAGCGGCATTTCGAAGAAGGAGCGCGACGAGATCGAACAGCTCCTGAAAGACGAGGACAAGCGATGAGCGCATTCGAGATCGTCAACAGCATCGGCTGGACGCTGGTCCATTTCAGCTGGCAGGGCGCGCTGGTCGGCGCCCAGACCGCCCTTGCCCTCGCCCTGCTGAGCAAGGCGCGTCCGCAGACGCGCTACCTCGTCGCCTGCGCCGGGCTGCTGTTGTGCGTGGCATGGCCGGCGACCGAACTCTACCTGCGCCTGAGCGGCGATGCCGGCGCCGGCGGCGGCTTCGCGATCGTGCTGGCAGGCGCCGCGCAAGGCGTCGCCGAGGACGGCGGCTGGAGCGGCCTGTTCCAGCGCAACCTGGCCTGGATCGTGGGCGCCTGGGCCGCCTGCGCGCTGTGCCTGGCGCTGCGCATGATCGCAGGGCTGTTGTGGTTGCGGCGCGCGGCGACGCGGGAAGGCCGCGATCCGGCATGGCAGGGGCGCGTCGACCGGCTCGCCACGCAGTTCGGCCTGGCGCGGCCGATCCGACTGCGCATCGTCGGCGGTTTGTCCAGCCCGGTCACCGCCGGCTGGTGGCGCCCGGTCGTGCTGGTGCCGGCATCGCTGGTGACCACCATGCCCCCGCACCTGCTGGAAGCGCTGCTGGCGCATGAACTGGCGCATATCCAGCGCCACGACTACCTGGTCAACCTGTGCCAGAACGTCATCGAATCGCTGTTGTTCTACCACCCGGCGGTCTGGTGGATCTCGCGCCGCATCCGCGTCGAGCGGGAACAGATCGCCGACGCCATCGCGGCACGGCAGCTGGGCGAACCACGCCGCCTGGCCCTGGCCCTCTCGGAACTGGAAAAACTCCAGTTCTCCACCCACCACCTGGCCCAGGCGGCCAACGGAGGAGATCTCATGTCACGCATCAAACAACTGGTACGTCCCGATACCGAAGCGCTGAACTGGAAAGCCGCGATCCCGGTGCTTGGGTTCCTGCTCGCCGGGCTGGCCGGCTGCGCCCAGACGCCGGCATCGACCGCGGCGACGGCCAAGGCGAACAGCATCGTCGATCTCCCGACGGTGAAATTCGACTCCTGCGAACGGCCGAAGTACCCGGCCGAGGCGCTGGCGCGCAATATCGAGGGCACGGTGACTCTCGGCTTCCTGGTCGGCGCCGGAGGGGCCGTGCTCGAGACCACCTTGCGCAAGTCGAGCGGCGACAGCTCGCTGGACGAGGCGGCCCGCACGGCGCTGGCCAAGTGCACGTTCAAGCCCGGCACGGTCGATGGCAAGCCGACCGAGCAGTGGACCGAGGTGCAGTACGTCTGGGTATCGAAGTGAGCGCAGCGGCCCGCGTCGTACGTCGCCTCGTCGGCCTAGTCGTGCTGTGCACGAGCACGCTGGGCGCCGCAGCGGTCAATTTCACCTTTGAGCGTGCCCCGGGGCCGCTGCCGGTCGGATTCCGGGTCGTCGAGCAATACGACCGGTCACGCGTTTTCCTGGGCGACCACGATCTCGACACGGGACGCCCCATCACGCGGGAACGGGCGCGGCCGATCCAGACCCTGGTCTGGTATCCGGCCACCGATTCGGGCCAGGCGATGCGTTACGGCGACTACCTGCGCCTGACCGGCAGCGAGACCGATTTTACGCGCGGCAGCGCGGCCGTCCAGGCAGCAGCCGACGCCTTCATCGCGCTCAACTACGCGCCGCCGGGCGCCAATATGCAGCAGCTCCGGGAAGAGCTGGCCGCGCCGATGCGGGCGCGCCGCGACGCGGCAGCCATCGGCGGCAAGTTCCCGATCGTCATCTATGCGCCCAGCATCAGCGCGCCCGCCGCAGAGAACCCGGACCTGTGCGAATACCTGGCGAGCCACGGCTATATCGTGATCGCCAGTCCCAGCATAGGGCCGCGCTCGCGGCGAATGCCGAACGACCTGGCGGGCGCAGAAGCGCAGGCGGCCGACATTTCCTTCCTTATCGGCTATGCCGGCACGCTCGCCCAGGCCGATCCGGCCCGGATCGCGGTGGCCGGCTTCAGCTGGGGCGGCTTCGCCAACGTCCTGGCAGCGGCCAGGGACAGCCGGATCAAGGCACTCGTCGCCCTGGACGGGTCGGTGCGCTATTACCCGGAATTGGTCTCTGCCGCGACCTACCTGGCCCCGCAACGCACCACGACGCCGATGCTGTATGTCGCCGCGCGGCCCTCCTCGCTCGAAGACATCGCCGCGCGCGGCAAGCCGACGTCCAGCTACCTGAACGATGCGAAGCATGCCGACATGTTCAAGCTGACGATGTACCCGATGGAACACTTTGCCTTCTCGTCGACCTACCTGCGTTTCGCCGGGGACGAGTGGTTCAACCAGTATTCGCGCATCGATGCGAACCAAGCCCATGGCTGGACGGCGAGCTATGTCGGGCGCTTCCTCGACGCCTATCTGAAGGATGACGAGGCGGCGCTGGCCTACCTGGATGCCACTCCGGCCAGGAATGGTTTCCCGGCGCATGCCGCCACGATGGAGGTCCGGCGCGCCGCGCCGCTTCCCCCCGGTCGCGAGCAGTTGGCGGCGGAGCTGGCGCGCCGCGACTTCCAGCATGCCGGCGCAGCATATCGCGCCATGTTTGGAAGAGAGAAGGACGGCGGCCTGCCCGAGAAGGAACTCAATGCCTGGGGTTATGCCTTGCTGCAGGCGGGGGAAGCGGAGGCCGCGCTCGCGGTATTCGGCCTGACGACAGAGCTGTACGCGTCGAGCGCAAACGCTTTCGACAGCCTGGGCGAAGCCTGCGAACGCAGTGGCGACACTGCGCGTGCGATCATCAATTATCGCCGCTCGCTGGAGCTGAATCCCGACAACGACAATGCCCGGCAGCGGCTGCAGGCCCTCGAGAATGACATGCATAAACTGGCAATATTGCAGTGATAAGCTATCATTTTGCCTGAGCCCGTGAATAGGAGTGGATCTTGATGCGTGAGTCGTTGTTCAAATGGCGCAATACATGCCGTCCGATGCTGGCGTCCGGATTGGCGGTGGCGGCCCTGGCCGGCTGTACCCAGACGGCGCCGGTCAATCCCTTCGCCGCGATGCCGGACAGTGTCACCACCGAGCCGGTCGCGAATTTCAAATCCTGCCGCAAGCCGGAGTATCCCCCGCAGGCGCTGGCCGCCAAGGCCGAAGGTACGGTCACCCTCGCCTTCCTGGTCCGGGCCGACGGCACGGTGCGCGAAGCGGTGGTGCGCAAGACCAGCGGCAATGCCTCGCTCGACGAGACGGCGCGCGCTGCGCTCGCCAAGTGCCGGTTCCAGCCGGGTACGGTAAACGGTGCGCCGAAGGAGCAATGGACCGAGCTGAAATACACCTGGGCGCCTGAATGAAGCCGAGCCTGGGTATGCCCGCGGCCTTTGGCGTGGCCGTCGCCGTCCTGGCCGGTTGCGCACAGGCGCCGGTGGTGGAACAAGCCGCCGCGAATCCGAACGCGGCGCAGCGGCCGGTTGTGGATTTCGCTTCCTGCCATCGACCGGTGTATCCGCCACAAGCTCTCGCCGACAGGATCGAAGGCACGTCGACGATCGGCTTCCTGGTCGGTCCCGACGGCAAGGTGATCGCATCGAGGGTCTATACCTCGAGCGGCGACGCGTCGCTCGACGAGGCGGCCCGCAGCGCGATCTCGCAATGCACGTTCAGGCCGCCGACCGACAAGGGCAAGCCGGTCCAGGCCTGGATTCCGGTGCAATACGTCTGGAAAATGGATTAGGCATCATTCGGCACGCTGTAACGACAAAGGGCGCCAGAAACATCCAGCGCCCTTTGCCGTTCGACACCGCGCCGACTACAGCGCCAAGGTATCCAGTTCGCAGCCGGTGGCGGCCACGATCTCGTCACGGCTCACGCCCGGCGCCAGCTCCACTACCTTGAGGCCGGTATCGGTCACATCGATCACCCCGAGGTCGGTGATGATGCGGTCGACCACGCCCACGCCGGTCAGGGGCAAGTCGCATTTCTTGAGGATCTTGTGGCTGGTGGAACCATCCTTGGCGGTGGCGACATGTTCCATCACGACCACCACGCGCTTGACGCCGGCGACCAGGTCCATCGCGCCGCCCATGCCCTTCACCATCTTGCCTGGGATCATCCAGTTGGCCAGGTCGCCGTGTTCCGACACCTGCATCGCGCCCAGGATCGCCAGGTTGATCTTGCCGCCGCGAATCATGCCAAAGGAGTCGGCCGAGCTGAAGTAGGCGGAACCGGGCAGCGCCGTCACGGTCTGCTTGCCGGCGTTGATCAGGTCGGCGTCGACTTCGGCTTCGGTGGGGAACGGGCCGATGCCCAGCAGGCCGTTCTCGGACTGCAGGAACACCTCGATATCCTTGGGTACATAGTTGGCGACGAGGGTCGGCAAGCCGATGCCCAGGTTCACATAGAAGCCGTCCTGCAGCTCCCGGGCCGCGCGCGCGGCCATTTCATCACGAGTCCATGCCATGTTCTTGTCTCCGAATGTGTGTGATCAAGCGCGTACGGTGCGCTGTTCGATGCGTTTCTCGGGCGTCGGATTGTGGACGATGCGGTGCACGAAGATGCTGGCCAGGTGCACCTGGTCCGGATCGATCTCGCCGATCTCGACCAGTTTCTCGACTTCCACGATGCAGACCTTGCCGGCCATGGCCACGTTCGGATTGAAGTTGCGTGCTGTCTTGCGGAACACCAGGTTGCCGGCGCGGTCGGCCATATGGGCCTTGACCAGCGACACGTCCGGGAACAGCGCGTGTTCCATCACGTAGTGCTCGCCGTTGAACTCACGGGTTTCCTTGCCCTCGGCGACGATGGTGCCGTAGCCGGTCTTGGTGAAGAAGGCCGGAATGCCGGCGCCACCGGCGCGCAGCTTCTCGGCCAGCGTGCCCTGTGGGGTGAACTCGAGCTCGAGTTCGCCGGCCAGGAACTGGCGCGCGAATTCCTTGTTTTCGCCCACGTAGGACGAAATCATCTTCTTGATCTGGCGCGTTTCCAGCAGCTGGCCAAGGCCGAAACCGTCCACGCCGGCGTTATTGGAAATGGCGGTGAGGTTCTTGGCGCCCGAATCGCGCAACGCCGCGATCAGGGCTTCCGGAATGCCGCACAGGCCGAAGCCGCCCACGGCGATGGTCTGGCCGTCTTGAACGATGCCGGCCAGGGCGGCGCGCGCGTCAGGATAAACTTTATTCATACCCGTCCCTTTTATAGGTTAAGCCAAAGCTCTTCTGTACTACTGAGTAGACTCTCAGCATAGAATACGTGACAACGAAGCACAATACCGTAGAACTACGGCCAATCCCAACACATAGCACGGCGAATGAAGACGGCTGTCGATCTGCATCAGATGAACCACCAAAACCCACAGAGTCCGGGCATCGACTATGAAATGATCTTCCAGCACGCGCCGGTGGGCATGTGCGTGTCGCTCGACCGCGTGATCCAGACCTGCAATGGCGCGCTGGAGGAAATGTTCGGCTATCCGCCGGGTCACCTGCAAAGCCTGTCGTTCAGCGTGCTGTACCCGACGATGGACGAATTCCTGCGCACCGGCGACCGCATCATCCCGATCATGAACGCCAGAGGCCGCTATTCGGACGAGCGCATCATGCGCCGCGCCAGCGGCGAACTGTTCTGGTGCCACGTGACCGGCCGCGCGCTGGATCCGGGCCACCCCCTGGGCGCCGGTGTCTGGACCTTCGAGGACGTCAGCGAAAAACGTCCGGTGACGGCGCAACTGACCCCGCGCGAGCGCGAGATCGCGGCGCTGCTGGTCGAAGGAAAGACGAGCAAGATGATTGCACGCGATACGGCCCTGAGCCCGCGCACGGTCGAAATGCACCGGGCCAGCCTGATGCGCAAATTCGCGGCATCGACGTCGTCGGAGCTGGTGCACAAGCTGGTGGGCGTGCGCGGATAGCGGCCCGTTCGCTCCGCGCGAATACGACGGCGCCGTCACCGGTGGCCATGGAGGGCCGATGGCCCGCATTCACGCACGGGGGTTGAGCGCCGCGTCAGGACGAAGACCAGGGCCGCGATCCAGGCCGCCCCGGTCCAGCCCAGCAGCGCGCACCACAGGAAGACCCGGTCGGCGTGGGGATAGTCGCGCTTCATGGCGATCACGCCCGGCAGCAGCAACAGGTATACCGTGATTCCCAGCAGCACGAGGGCGATGCGCAGGAGGCATAGCGCGCAGGCGGCCAGCACGACGATTCCGATACGCGCGATCCGCTTCATGCATCCCCCCGAATCTGCTGGCGCAGCCGCTCACGCAAGGTCAGGAAAAAGGCCCCGCCGATGCCGAAGAACAGGCCGAGCACGACGGAGATGGCGACGATCGCCTTGCGCGAACCGGCCGGCTTCGTTGGCACCACCGCCTCGTCGACGATCCGGACGTTGCTGGAGCGGTCTCCGGCATCGACGTCGAGTTCCTCCGTCCGGCGCAGCACCGCGTTGTACAGGTCGGTCTCGGCCTTCAGGTCGCGCGCGAGCCGCTCCAGCTCGGTCGCCACGGCGGGCAGGCGCCCTGCCTCCGCTTCAAGGCCGGCAATCTCCTGGCGCGCCCCATCGAGCTGCCGTTCCAGCGCCAGCAGCTCCGGATGCCGGTCCCCGAAGCGCACGCCGAGCTCGGCGCGCCTGCGCTGCAGCTGGGCCAGCTGTTCGCGGGTTGCGGACAGCCGGCCCAGCGCCAGGCGCGTATCCTCGACGACGTCCGCGGCGCCGTGCCGGCGGCGGTAGGATTCGTAGCGCTCCTCGGCGGCGGCGACGCGCTGGCGCAGCCCGGGAAGGCGCGCGCGCAGGACGTCCATCGAACCGGTCGACTCGCTCGCTTTCTGGCGATGCACATGCTCCATGTAGACGTTGCCGATCTCGTTGAGGACGGCCGTGATCCGGCGCGGCTCGGCGCCCTGGAGCCTCACGCTGAGGACGCCGGTGTCCTTGCCGAGCTCGGCAATGTCCAGCCCGGCGCCGATCTCCTCGATCACGGCCGGCACCGAGCGCCGCGCCACCAGGTAGTCGGTGCCCGGCGCGCCCTCCAGTGCGTCGACCCTCAGGTGCACGCTGCCGCCGTCCAGCGCCGCCACCAGCGGCGTGCCGACCCGGCCGACGACGGCGCGGCGGTCGTCCCCGGCGCGCAGGCTGTAGCGTTCCCGGTCGAGGCGCGTGACGAGGAGCGGCTGGTCGAGGAGCTCCGGGGGCACGGTCAGCTCGCTGACCCGGATGCGCTCGCCGCCCCAGGCATAGCCGCCGTACGGCGCCGGCGCCACGCCGTGGCGTGCATTCCAGCGCGCCAGCGCCGTGCCGATCAGCGGGAAGTAGCGCGGCTCGGCCACCACGTCCAGCCGCAGGCGCGTCGCGGCGGTCCCGATGACCGCGCGCGAGCGCAGCAGTTCGGCTTCGGACATGGCGCGCTTGTAGGCCGAACCCGGCGTCGTCTCGCCGAGCAGCGTGCGCGGTTCGGAGGAGCGCATGTCGGTCACGTGGATGAGCAGGTTGGCCGTGTAGGACTGAGGCCGCGCCAGGGCATAGAGGGTGCCCAGCGCCGCCACCGACAGGGTGACCAGCACGATGAACAGCCGGTGGCGCACCATGACCCCGACATGTTCCGCCAGCCTGAATGGGACCAGCGCGGGGCCGGGGTCGAACCTGTCCAACTGCGTGACTTCGGGTGTCAGGATTTCGTTCTTGCCCATGCTGTTCCCTCGGTTGGACCGGCACAGCGCACTGCTGTGCGGCTATTTAAGTGACCTGGCGCGTGAAGGCAACCCTGCAATCACTACCCTAGCGCGATAAACACGTTCCTTGCTGAGCTAAATCAAGGCGACCCGTACCTCAGCAAGCCGTATAGGTATTCGAAGCGCCCCCGGCCGACGCTGACGCGGGTTCCAGGCGCCTATCCACACCCGCGACGGCGACTTTCAGGCCGATGGCGGCCGCGCCGCGGCCGGCGCCACACCGGGAACGGCGAACGGCGCGCACAGGCGGCGCAGCTCTCCCAGGCCGCCGCAGGCGGCGAACAGCGTCAGGGCCGCGGCGGCGTACACGCCCAGCTTGCCCCCGAGGGAGCGCCACGGGCCGGCGCCGAACGCCGGCGCGCACCATTCGGCCAGCAGGATCGCGGCCACGCAGGCGCCCAGCACCAGCCCCGCCAGCCGCAGCGGGAACATCGCGCGCCATGGCCGGCCCAGCACCTTCCCCACGGCGCGCGCATTGGCCAGTTCGCACAGCAGGAAGGCGGCCACGCTGCCGAGCGCCGCACCGGCCAGGCCGAACCAGTGCACGCCGGCCAGGCTCAGGGCGGCGGACAGCGCCAGCCCCGCAAGATTGATCCGCAGCGCCAGCCGGCCCATGTCGAGCGCCGGCATCGCGAAGCCGACCGCCACCGACTGCAGCGCGACCAGCAGCAGGTACAGGCGCATCACCGGGACCGCCGCCAGATAGCGTTCGGTGTAGACCAGCGCCACGATCTCGGGCGCCAGCAGGAACAGCGCGCCGGCCAGCGGCGCCAGCAGCAGCGTCGCCGCCCCGCTCCCCTTGAGCAGCAGCGCGTGCACTTCGGCGCGGGCGCCGCCGGCGAAGGCGCGGTTCAGGTGCGGCAGCATGGCGCTGTTGATCGGCTGGCGGATCAGCGAGGCGACCGGCAGCACCACGGCGCCGATGGTGAACGCGGCAAAGACGTGCGTGGGCAGGAGCGACGCGGCGATCCAGCCGTCGGCCTGGGCCCGCATCGCGAACAGGCTGCCGCCCGCGGCGAACGGCAGCGCATAACGCAGTTGCGCCAGCAGGCTCGCCGGCGCGCAGCGCAGGCGCGCTCCGCCAGGCCGCGTCAGGAAATAGGCGGCCAGCACCGCCAGGCGCAGCGCGGCATCGAGCACCAGCGCCGCCAGCACCCAGGCGATGTCGTGCGACAGGATCGCGGCCAGGGCCACCAGCGCGGTGCGCAGCAGGGCCAGCGCCAGCTCGGTGCTGCAATGCCACAGGATGCGCCCCTCGGCGATCGCCAGCGTGGTCGTGATCGTCAGCAGCACCGACAAGCCCAGGTACAGCGCCGACAGGCCGTGCGTGGCCCCGTGCAGCGCGCGCGACAGGTCGCCCGCGAGCGGACTGGCCGGGCTCGCGAGCAGGGCCACTACCAGGCCCATGCAGGCCAGGTAGGCGAGCGCGTTGCCGATCACCGTCAGCTGCCACCCGCCGGCGCGCGGCAGGAAGTAGTACAGCGCCTGCGGCATGAAGGCCGGCGCCAGCGCCAGCGCCGTGCCCAGCATCAGAGTCAGGAAGCGGTACTGGCCGAACGTGTCGGCGTCGAGCTGGCGCACCAGGATCACGGGCAGCAGGAACTGCAGGGCGAATTCGACCATGCCGCCGGCGGTCAGGAACGCCGCCGACCGGCTCAGTCCCATGGCGCGACCGGCGCGTGCCATGTCAGTCGCGCGCCAGGTCGATGAGTTCGCGCACGTAGGCGTCCACCATCCGCGTCAGCGAGAATTCGTGGATCACCTTGCGCAGGCTGGCGGCGCCGAACGCGCTCCGGCAGCCGGGATCGGCCATGCGCAGGATGCGGTCGGACAGCGCGGCCACGTCGGCCTTGGGATACAGGTAACCATTGCCCGAGTGCTCGACCTGCTCCGAAGCGCCGCCGACGTCGGCCATGATCAGGGGTTTACCCAGGGCCATCGCCTCGAGCGCCGCGATCGAGAATGTCTCGTTATGCGAAGGCACCACGATCACGTCACACGAGGCGATGGCGAGCCGCACATCGGCCAGCACGCCCGTGATCGCCACGTCCCCGGTCAGGCGCAGACTGTCGATGGTGGACTCGATCGCCGGCCGCATCGGCCCATCCCCGATCATCAGGCACTTGGCGCAAGTGCCGGCCGTGCGCGCCATGTGAAGCGCGCGCAGCAGGTCCTGGTGCCCCTTCTCCTGGCGCAGGATGCCGCAGACGCCGACCACGTAGTCGTGACCCGCGAAGCCGTGCGCGCGGCGGAAGGCGCTGATCTGCGCCGGCCCGAAATCGTTCCTGAAGCGGCCGAGGTCCACGCCGTTGTGCACCACCTGCGAACTGCGCGCCCGGACCCGCTGGGTCTCCCAGTACGAACGCTGGTTCTTGCAGACGAAGACCAGCAGGTCGGACATCCACATCAGGGGCCGGTACAGATACATCTGCAGCCAGGCGCGCCGCGTGAACGGCTCGGTCGAATGCAGGATCTCGACCACCCGCAGGCGGCGCCGCGACAGCAGCCGCACCGCCCACGCATAGATCAGCGGATACGGGTTGGCGCAGACGACGATGTCGACCTCGCGCTGCGCCGCATAGTCCGCCAGCCGGCGCGCCGCGCCGAGGTCGAGCTTGTTGCGCGCGTTCAGGCAGAACGCCGACACCCGGCACTGCTCGTCGTCGAAGGCGCCCGGGATCTCGGCCTCGTCCTTCAGATAGACCAGCGATACCGAGAAGCGGCGCCGGTCGAGCGCCCGCGCCAGCGTCACCGCGTGGGTTTCGGCCCCGCCCACGCTGGCCGAGACGACCAGGAACATTACATGCAGCGGCCGTTCAGTTCCTTGTTCCATGGCAGACCTCCTCGAGTCCTTCCAGATAGGGGCCGAGCACGTCCTGCTCGGCATATTGGCGCTCCATGTAGGAGCGGCAGCGCGCGCTGCGCGCGCGCCAGTCGGCGCCGCCCGCTGCCAGCGTGGCGACCTGCGTGGCCATGTCGTCCAGCGTGGTTGCCGCATGGCCGAGTCCTTCGCGGGCGATCACGCCGTCGGGGTCGAAGAAAGCGACCGTGGGCGTGCCGTGGATCCAGGCTTGCAAGTAGGAGTTGGGAAAGCCCTCGCTGTCCGAGGTATTGACGAACACCCGCGCCGCCGCATAGCGCTCGGCCATCCGGTGGTACGGCACGCGGCCGCTGAAGGACAGGTTCGGCAACCGCGCGGCCTGCGCCGCGATGTCGGCATACAGTTCGGCGGCGCCGGGCTGCTCGCCGCCGATCATGCAAAAGCGCAGGTGCGGCAAGCGGCGCGCCAGTTCGAGCAGCAGGTCGGGACGCTTGAACTGGCGCAGGTTGTTCACCCACAGCACGTCGATATCGCGCTCCACCGGCCCCGCCGCGGCCTGCACCAGCATGCGCGCGACCGTGCTGTCGCGCCGGTAGTTCTGCAGCATGGCGTCGCGCTGGCGCTGGGTCTGGACCAGCACCAGGTGCGCCCGCCGCAAGCCGTATTCGTACAGCTTGCGGTCGCGCCGGTACTTGATCAGGAGCGCATCCGGCACGCAGTCGCTGTCGTGCGCGACCCGGAACACCAGCTTGCGGCCGTATTGGCGGCAGAACAGCGCCACCAGCCCCAGCTGCATGCCGGCGCAGCTCAGGTAGTACACGTCGGCGTCGGCGCGCCGCAGGGCGCGCCAGGTCTTGATCCAGCGTGGATACACGAAGCGCAGCACCGGCAGTCCGGCCGCCTGGCGGAACGCCCGATGGGTGACGATGCCCGACCAGCTGTGGCGGTCGGGCTGGCCGTAGTCGTACACCACCATGCTGACGTCGAAACCGCGCCGCACCAGTGCCCGTGCCAGCAGCGTCTGCTGGACCTGCTCGCCGCCGATCCCGTGCATATTGAATTCCTCGGCCAGCACCGGCAGGTTGTCCATGCCGACGAAACAGACTTTCATGCCCTTTCCTCCTCTGCGGGCCGGCCGCGTACCGGCGCGGGCTGCGCGGCCGCGCAGCGCGCACGGGCCAGGGTCCCGACGGCCGCGCCGTAGCACAGCCAGAAATACACATGCGTGAACGACGGCATGAAGCTGTCGTCGGTCAGGCCCTGGACCAGCAGCAGCAGGATGCAGGCCGCGCCGCCGCCGAAAAAACCGGCCAGCGCCGCGCCGCCGGCCTGGCGCGCCGCGCGCCGCAACAGTCGCCAGGCATGGGCGAAGAACAGCGCGGTCAGCACGCTGCCGACGATGCCGACGTCGAGCAGCGCGCCCAGGTAGGCGCTGTGCGGATGGCCCACCGGCAGGATCGTGCGCGCCTGCGCCGCCTGCGACCACAAGATGGATGCGTGGCCGGCGCCGAGGATCGGGTGATCGAGTATCTCCGGCAACAGAGGAAGCCAGATGGCGTCGATGCGGCCCGAGCTGAGCAGGTCGAGGTCGCCGCCGCCGATGCCGTGCAGCGCCCGCTGCGCCAGGGAATCGGACGACAGGGCCACGACCAGCGCCAGCGCGACCAGCACCCAGACCGGCCAGTTGCGTCCGCGCACCGTCGCCAGCGCATACAGGATGACCACGCCCAGCCCGAGAAAGGCGCCGCGCGAGAAGGTCATCAGGACGCCCGCCATCAGCACCAGGCAGGCCAGCGCCAGCGCGGCGCGCGCCGTGGCGCGCCCGGTCGTCCCGAGGGCGCAGAGCGCCAGGGCCAGCGCCATGTTCAGCAGCAGGCCGAGCTCGTTCGCATGCAGGCCCAGCGCCGACAGCGCGCTGCGCGACTCCTGCTGCGCCAGGTCGGCGCCGGCGCTGGCGCCATGCAGCGCGAACAGACAGACCAGCACCGCCAGCAGCACCGCCGACGACAGCACCGGCAGCAGCAGCCAGCGCGGGTCGCGCACGTTCGCCGCCAGCAGGCCCATGAACGCGCAGCCGGCGATGACCAGCATGGGCACGAACAGGCTCACCTTCAGGTAGCCCAGCGGCGTCGTCTCGACCACCACCTCGAGCACCCTGAAGTATTCCGGGATGGCGCTCGCCGACCGGGCGCCGTTGAGGGCCGCGAACACGACCATGGCGACATAGGCCAGGAAGGCCGGCCGCCAGCGGGGATAGCGGATGCGCCAGGGATCGAGCGCATGGCCGCAAGCGACCGACATCAGGGTGAGCAGCATCACCAGGGCGACGATGCGCTGGCCGGACTGGCCGGCCACGCCTTCGGACAGGAACCAGGTCGGCACATAGGGCAGCAGAAAGGCCACCGCGACGGCCAGGACACGGAAATCGCGCATGCCGAGCAAGGCCACGACGCCGGCGCCGAGCAAGGCCACGACGCCGGCGCCGAGGACGGCGGCGGCGCGCACGCCGCCGAGAAACTCGCAAGCCATGCCGACCACCAGCGCCGCACCCAGGCAGGCCAGGTACACGAGCGCCGGCCCGGCGGGCCGGGCCGCGCCGGGCGGACGCGCGGCGGACGCCGGGGTCGACGCCGGCAGAGGCGGCGACCGCGGTGGCGCGATCGGATCGTTCATCGGGTCCTCGTCGGCTCCAGCCCTCAGGGGGCGAAACAATGCGTCTTGATATCGACCACGGTCACGTCGCCGTCCGACGAGATATGGTGGCTGCCCAGCGAGCGCTGCAGATAGTCGTGCCGGATGTCGGTGACCTTGCGCTCCGAATACCTGGTCTCGTCGAGTTCGATGATCTCGTACAGGGCCAGGCCTTCGCCGTACTGGTCGAAGCCCTGACGCTGGGCGGCGCGGTAGATGCGGCCTTCGTCCACGATCAGGCCGGCATTGCGCCCCATGTCGGTATCGATGTAGAGCGGGTTCATGGGGTGCGGCGTCCATGCTCCACCGAGCGGGTCGGGCGCGTGGAACAGGCACAGCTCGGAGCAGTGGTCGTTCAGGCCCGCGCGGTCGATGCTGGTGAGCAGCCACCAGCGACCGCGGTGCTCGAAGAACATCGAGTCGGCGGCCGAGATGCCGTCGATGGCGACCGAATCGAGCGACCAGCGCAGCGGGAACTCGTCGCATTTGTAGATGCGGATCTGGTTGCTCTCGGAGGTCTCGGGGCACATGTAGAGACGGCCCGCGTATTCGAACAGGAACGGAAACGACAGGTGGAACGGCTCGCGCAGCGCCACGCCGAGGCACTTGACGTCGGCCTGGGTGATCTCGAGCACCGAGATATGCGCGCGATTGGTGGCGTAGACATAGTCTTCGACGAAGCAATAGATCCTTCCGGCATGGACGCGCAGGAAGGGATCGGCCCAGAAATGCCCATCCGGGGCCGCCACCGGCACGCCGCGCCACAGGACGGCGTTGCGCCAGCCGGAACGGGTCACCGACAGCGTCCATTTGTGGCGGATGCCGAGGATGCGTCGCAGGCCGCGCATGCCGAGCCGCCCGGCCAGCTTGAACGCATAGCGCAGCGCGTGCAGGCTGCCCGGCGACGCCAGGCAGCAGCCCGAGTAAGGGACCGGATCGCGCACGGCCGGCAGCTTGCGCGTCGCGGCCACGTCGTCCAGCAGCCTGCGCAACTGGGCATGCGCCTTGCAGAACAGGTGCGCCTGGTTGAGCAGGAAGGAGTACTTGGTGCGGAACGCCCCCTCGACCAGGACCTGGCCCGCCTCCCCCGGCCGTCCCAGCCGGACGATGGCGAATCCGGTCTTGCGCGTACGGTGGTAGGTTTCCCAGAAGCCGATGGGCGCGCCGCCGGCGATCCGGTCGCGCCGGTAGTCGATGCCGATGGCGCCGAGGCGCGCCGCGCCGCCCAGGCGCTCGTCGCACGTGACGCCATCGCAGCACACCAGCAGGTCGAGGTCGAACCCGGCCAGTTCCGGATCCGAGATCGCCGGGAGCGCAGCGTCGGGCGCCGCGGCCGATGCGGCCGATGCGGGATCGGGCGCCGCCGCAGACGGCGGCGCCACGCTGCGCACCGGCACGCCGCGCGCGGCGGCCAGCGCGGCCACGTCGACCAGGTCCAGGTGCGCGCGGTGCGCCTCATAGTGGCGCAGCAGTTGACGCTCGAGGGCCATCACGCCGGCAAACAGCAGCGGTGTGCGCGGCGATGGCTGCGGCGCGGTCTGCGGCGCGGTCGGTCCCTGGGCCGCGGGGCGGCGCTGGCGCCCCACCCGGCCGGGCGGCGCGCCGTCGGTGACCAGCACCAGCGCCAACTCGAGGTCGCAGTGTTCGGCCAGCCAGTCGCACAGGACGGCCGTATAGGCGTCGCTCGCGCGCGTCTCGAGCAACAGGCCGACGCGCAGCGGCTTCACTGCGCGCGCCCACTGCATGGCTCGCCCCTTCCCAGCGCCGTGTAGTGGTCGATCAGGTACTTGGTATTGCGCACCTTGCCCAGGCTGGAGGCGCCGAACACGATCGATTCGATGCGCGGCTGGCCGCAGACGTACTCGATCGCTTCCTCGGCCGGGATCGCGCCGGAAGCGAACACCGACATCGCCACCGCGCGGAACTTGCGCGACGCGACCGTTTCCTCGTAGGCCGGCAGGCCGCCGCACATCCGGAAGCCGATCTTGTTGACGTTGGCGCAGACGATCGGGTTGTCGATGCCGACGGCGTCGAGCGCTTCGAGCAGCCGGGGAAGGTTCATGGTGATGAAGCCCGGTTCGGCCCCGTAGCGCTCGCGCACATGGTCGTGGAAGGTGCGCAGCGCGTCGTGGAAGCCAAGGCCCAGCGCCAGGTCGGTGACCACGTTCTGCAGGAAGACGACCGGGGTCGGGATCGCCGCGAACATCTTCATTTCGGCGTCGATGAGACGCCGGATCAGGGCGTCGACGTCGCGCCGCGCCACCGCGATGCCGCTCTTGACCGCCGCCGTCAGCGGCGACTCATCCGGCAGGAACTTGCGGACCGCCTCGATGATGCCCAGTTCGGACACGGCGTTGGCATACTTGTGCGCGTAAGGCATGCAGGGATAGATCTTCAGCTGGCGGTAGCGCGCCGGCTGCGCGCGGATGGCCTCGCAGATCGCCGCGACTCGCTCGTGGGTGGTGCACATCAGCACCTCGATGCCCTCTTCCAGGACGCCATCGAGCATCGCCAGGATGGCCTCGTTGCTCTGGAACTGCATGCTCTGGGCGCGCGCATGCTCGTCCGACATGTGGTTGATGCCGAAGAACTGGTTGTCTCCAAATAGAATACGGTCCATCAGGGGCTCCCTTTCAATGCCTTCATGATCGTCTCGGGCGAACTCAGGATCGCGTCGCGCAGCCTTCCCCAGCGCCCCGGGACGCCGCGCGCGAGCGCCAGGTCGGCGCCGGCGCCAGCCCCGGCGCCTGCGCCGGCGCCGACCGCGCCGGCGGCGTCGCGCCGGATCATGTCGGCCACCAGGTCGGTGGCCAGGCCCGCGGCCAGGCTGCAGTGGCTCTCGACCCGGCGCTGCCGGATCGATTCGGCGAAATAATCGATCTGCGCCGAATACTCCTCGCCGCGCAGGTAGAACCACACCGGCCTGGTCAGCTCGGTGGTATAGCGGACGTTCCACCCTGCCGCCAGGTCGGGACGGGCCGCCACCGGCGTGCGCAGGTGGATGTGCAGCTCCTGGCGGCTGGCCTCGATCTTGCCGTTGGTGCCCCACAGCACGAGCGTGGTCGACATCTTGCGGTGGCTGTCGTCGCTCCAGTTGGCGGACAGCTGCGCGGTCTTGCCGTCGGCGTAAGACAGGTTGGCATACACCTCGTCGTCGGCCGACGCCGAAAATACGCTGCTCAGGATCGAGCCCGATACGCCGGTCGGCGGGCCGACCGTGAAATTGAGCAGGTCGATGCCGTGGCAGGCGTAGTCGTACAGGCAGCCGCCGCCCTCGTTGCGGCTGCTGCGCCAGGTCGCTCCCTTCGGGCGCAGCACCACCGGGCCATAGCAGTCGACGCGCGCGTGATGCACGCGCCCGATCGCGTCGACGTCGAGCAGGCGCCGGACCTCTTCGAACGTGCCCAGGAAGCGGTTGTGGTAACCGACCTGGGTCACCGCGCCGCGCGCGGCGGCCAGCGCCACCAGGCGCGCGCCCTCCTCGACGTCCAGGCAGAACGGTTTTTCGCAGAACACGTCGAGGCCGTGCTCGAGCGCCGCGCGCACCATCCGCGCGTGCAGCCGCGAGGGCGTGGCGACCAGCACCGCATCGAGCCGCTCGCGCTCGAGCATGCGCGCGTAGTCGCTGTAGGTGGCCACCCCGGTGTAGCGGCCGATGATGTCCAGCAGCCAGGTGGCGGGATCGCAGACGGCGACCAGCTCCAGGTCGGGATGGGCGTTGACGATGGCCTGGTGCGACAGGCCCATCTTGCCCAGGCCGGCGATGGCGATGCGGATGGGGGGCGTGTCAGGCGTGTGCATGGGTCACCTCGTGCTTGATCATGTCGTAGGCGGCCCGCCCCTTGGCGAGCAGGCCGGCGTTGGGACCGGCCCGCTCGCGCGAGGCCAGGTAATCCAGGGCGTCCTGCGCGGTGAGCGCAGGCAGGTGGGCGCAGGCGCCTTCGGCGATCAGGTAGCGGTCGACGTCGAGCAGCGCGTCCTGGTAGACCGAGATGGTGGGCACGCCCAGCACGGCCATCTCGCGCGTCATGGTGCCGCCCGCGCCGATGAACAGGTCGCAGTCGCCAGCGATGGCGTCGATGTCGATCACGCCGGACAGGGTGCGGCAAGCCTTGAACGCCGCGCCGGCATAGTGCTGGTACTGCTCGCGGGAGCGCGGCAGCACCGTGACGCTGGCCCGGTGCTGCAGCGCGCCGATGACATCGTCCAGGAAATTGCGCGGCCCCCGGTAATACTGTGCCGTCCAGGGCTCGGGACGGACGAAGATGCGCGGCGGCGCCTGCGGATGGGGCGATCTGGGCGGCGGCGCGCGGCGCTGCGCATACTCCCACAGGTAGATCCCCTCCTTCACGCCGGGATAGCGCTCGACCTTGGCGAGGCGCGCGCCCTGGCGCCTGAGGTTCCGGGCGCTCAGAAATTCTGGCACCATGATCCGGTCGGCGCAGGCAAAGGCCGGCACGTTGCCCGCCGCATGCTCGTTGTCGTTCAGGTAGACCGAGCGGATGCCCAGCAGCCGGGCCACGACGGGCGAGTGGAAAGAGCTCTGCGATACCGCCACCTCGACCCCGCGCCGGCGCAGGAAGCGCACCAGCTGCGCGACCCGGATCGGGAAGCCGCAGGCCTTGCCGATCAGGGAGCGGCCATAGTGCACGCCCACGGTCGTATGCGGGATGCGGTGCATGCGCAGCAAGTCTTCGGTATTGGCCAGCGGCCGGCTGGTGACGATGACCTCGTGGGACCGCTGCAGGTCGCGGATCATCGTGCGGAACATATTGATGTGCGGCGAATTGGATAGATCGAACCAAATCTTCATGGATTCTCCCTGGTCGGACGCGGCCCGGTCAGCCGATTTTCTCGTCGAAGCGCTCGCGCCTTCCCGGCCGGCGCGCCTCGTGTGCCGCGAGTTTCTCGTACAGGTCTTCCAGCGTGGCGATCATCCGGGTGCTGGAGAATTCCGTCCGGACCCGCTCGCGGCCGGCGGCGCCCAGGCGCATGCGGGCATCCGGATCGGCCAGCAGGCCGAGCACCGCGGCGGCGAGCGCCCCGGGATCGCCGGGGGCGACCAGCACGCCTTCCACCCCATCGCGCACCGCCTCCGGGATGCCGCCGACCGCCGTGGCGACGACCGGGGCGCCATGCGCCATCGCCTCCAGCAAGCTCATCGGCAAGCCCTCGGCGTGCGACGGCAGCACGAAGACGGTTGCCGTGTCGAGCAGGGCCGCGCGTTCGCGTGCGTCGACCCAGCCCGGCAGGTCGACGCTGGCCTGCAGTCCAAGGGTCGCGACGAGCGCGCGCGTCTCGTCGCGCTGCCCGTCGCCGCACAGCAGCAGCCGCGCCTGCGGCACGGACGCGACGATCGTGCGCATCGCGCGCAGCAGGTCGTGGCAGCCCTTGCCCGCCTCGAGATGGCCAAGAAAGACCAGCGTCGCCGGCGCGCGCGCGGGCGCCTGCGCCTCGTCGCGCTGCGGCAGCAGCACCGGGTTGTGCAGGACGACGACACGGCGCTGGGAGGAAACGGCGCGCACCCAGGCCTGCAGTTCGCTCGAGACGACGACGACGGCCCGCGCCCGGTCGAAGGCGAAGCGCATCAGCAGGCGGGCCAGCGGGCCGCACCCGGTGCGGTAGTACTCGGGATAGCGTCCCGCGTGCAGGTGCAGCGCGACCGGCACGCGGAACAGGTAACCCAGCAAAAAGAACACGTACTTGCGCCAGAAGCTGGCGTTGATGGCCACGTGGATGTGCAGCAGCGCGACCTCGCCCCTGGCCAGGAGGCGGAGCAGCGCCATCAGGGCCTGCGCGAACAGGTGGACCTTGGCCCGCCCCGGCCCGGTGCGATGTGTCGGAAGGTAGACGATGTCGCGCCGCGCGAGCAGCCCCGCGGCCCGGTACACCGCGATGACCGATGCGATGCCGCCGCAGCCGTCGACATGGGTTCCGAGCATCACGATTTTCTTTTCATGGTTCATGGCTGTCGCTCCAGGCATGTGTGCGCCCTTGTTTTAAAGGAAATGGGAAGCCAGCAGGATCGCGCCAAGCAAGGTCAGGAGCACCGTCTTGGCGCGCCGCGTCTCGCGCTCCATGGCCGCATCGCGCTCGCTCGCCGCGCGCGGCGCGGCTTGCGCGGGAGCCGGAGCCTCGGTCTCTTCCCACAGCAACGGCAGCTGTTCGGGCGGGCCGGTGCGCTCGCGTTCGGACAGGGGCCGGCCGACATCTAGGATTTCCACGATCGCCTCCAGGACGAAATGCGCTGTTTGGCCTGGCGCCCCTGCCCGCGCGCCAGGGTGCGGGCATAGGTCGGCAGGCTCGCCATGACCGCGGCCAGCGAGCGGTACACGACGATGCGGTCGAAGTCGCGCTGCTGCCCGAGCAGCCTGCGCTTGTAGTCATAGCGGCCGGAGAGCAGGTGGTACTCGCGCATGCCGCGCCGGATCGACTCGCAGATGCTCATGAAGCAGCACAGCAGGCCGAGCCGGGCCTGGTCGAAGCCGGGATCGTGCGCGATCACGTGCATGTAGGCATGGCGGCCCACATGGGTACACGCCACCCCGGCGCGGATACGCCCGCCGCTTCGGGCGAACAGGACGCATCCATACGCGCCGAGCATGCTCTCCAGCATGGCCAGCGAGTCCGCCGTGTGGCTCGGGGATTGTCCCTTGTGCGACAGGCGCAGGCAGTTGAGCCCGACCAGGGCGGCCAGATCGGCGCGCTCGATGGTGTCGGGGCCATGGAAGGTAAACGCCAGGTCTGGCGCTTGCTGCGCGACCATCCGCTGGGCGCGCCGGATCGCCGCGCGGGTATTCGGCCCGAGGCTGGCAAGATAGGCGTCGGGCGTGCCCTGCAGCGAGATCACCAGGTCTTCGGTGGCGCCATAGCGCTGGCACGGAAACGGCATGGGCGAGGGTTGCGCCTGCACCGCCGGGAAATGAATCAGGCGGACGCCCTCGTGCCGCGCGAGCAGGCAGCGCACCATCTGTGCGAGCTGTCCGCCCTCGATGGCGAACAGCTCGTTCAAGACCGTGATCGCGCCCCCTTCGCGGCGGTACAGCACGGCCGTGACCGGAGCGCCGTCGCGCAGCGCGACATAGCACGCCACCTCGGCGTCGGCCGGGAACGCCGCGCAGCGCGCCTCCGTGCAGAACACGTTCTCGTGGCACTTCTCGAGCAGTGCGCGCAGGGACGGCGGAAACGGCCGTCCGACGATCAGCGTTTCTTGCCGCGCCGCGCCACTTGTCAGGTCGAGTCGATCGTCGAGTCGATCATTCATTGTTCCACCATGTGGTTTTGAAACGAAGCCGGGCCACAGCGCGCCCGTGCTCATGCCCTGCGGGCCGTCAGGCATCCGTGTCGCCCCCGTCGCGTTGGAAGCCCGGCTTGCCGACTCGCCCCGCCGACGTGAAGCGCAGGCGCCGCAGGCCCTTTCTGGCGCGGCGCAGCGCGGCGAGCGAATGGCCGAGGAGCCGGCTGCCCGCGCCGTCGCGCGCCTGCACCTCGCCCACGCGCAGCCGGAGCTGGTGCAGCCGGGAGCGCGCTGCGTTGCGCAACAAGGTGCGACAACAGACGAGCGCCGCAGCCCGGGAGCGGTAGATCGTCACGCTGCGCAGCGTCTTGCGGCGCGCCAGGAAATGGGACTTCCAGCCGTCATGGCCCCCCATCATCCATAGTTCGCGGCCGCCGGTGGCGATGGCGTGGAAGATCGTATGCAGGTTGACCTGGCGGCCCAGCCGGTAGGCGTCGAACCGTGGGTCGTGGCCGACCAGGTGCAGGAAGTGGCGCGTCCCGACCCTGAAATAGAGGGTGGCCGCCACGATTCTTTCTTCGATCAGCATGATGCCCAGGTAGCCGTAGCTGCGCGCCAGCCTGAGCATGCGGTCGATCTCGGTATTCACGACATACGGTTCGGCATGGCGCGCATCCATCCGCTGGTCGGTCAGGTGGACCAGTTCGCGCACATGGCGCGGGGTGATCTGCTGCGTGGAAAGCACCTCGAAACGGCAGGATGGAAACTGCGCTGCGCACTTGCGCATGCTGCGCCGCATCAGCTCCCTCGTGCTCTTGCCCAACTGCTGCATATAGGCGTCCGCGCTGGGCGGAAGATCGACCACGTTTTCTTGTAGCTGGGGCAGGACCTGGACGGGGAAGGCGAAGCTGGACGCATCGATGAACGTGTCGAGCGCGTAGGCCTCGATGCGCCGCGCCGCCGGATAGCGGGAAAACACGTTGACGGCGAAGTAAGCGAGTTCGCCCTCGCTCAAGGCGACCTGCTGGTTGACGATGCGGACCGTGTCGCGATCGATCCGGAACAGAATCAGCAGGACGATGTCATGCTCGTCGGCGGCGACGAAGGTGTGGATGTCGTCAAGCCGCTCGTAGATGCCGATCCGGGTCAGGGTGCAATAGATATTTGCGTAGAGGCGCTCGAGGGCCGCGTCCGCGAACTCTGGAATGGCGTTCTCGTAGAAGCGGCTGGAAACAATGTGCTTGTCTGCATGGGATGCAAAGGGCGGATTTCCTTCTTGCCATAAACTGGCCGGAATCGCATGAGCGGTGGTGTTTTTAATGCCCATGTTATGACCACGCCTCCGCATGAATTGAATTGACATTCAAATTCTATTTTTTTGCGATCAGTCTGGCGTGATCAATATCAAACCATGCATGAGCAATAAATATTTATCACTGTCGAGCATGGTTTTACCTTGCCTCATTAAATTCATTTCGACAAGATCGGCGAATCGCCCCGCCCCGCCGATTCAAATAACAAGGCGAAGTGGTATTTTTCACGGGATATCTTGATAAAAGCTATAAGCCATGCGCAGATTTCTTTTAATATTTTTTATATTAATTCGGCATTAGCATATTCGACGCCAGATATTATAATTGGCAAAGTTATCAGTATCATGATGCGGCCGAAGCGCCGTTTGGCGCCGCGCTCACGCGACGCCTGCACCGCCCATAAAAAAAGCCGCCGCATTCTCATGCGGCGGCTCGTGCTCTTGCGAAGCGCTTATGGCGCGATGGCAGGCGCCAGAGGCTGGCGCGGGGTGCCGCCGCCACCGATGCTGGTCGGGCTGTTGTTGTCGACCACGCTCAGTGCGCGCATGAGGCGCTGGATGTCACGCACCCAGGCGGTATTGCCCTGGACCTTCTGGTTCATGTCGAAGCCCCAGTCGCGCCGGAACTCAGCGCGTTTCGAGCCGTCCGGACCGTCTTCGGCGCTGATGTCGAAACCGGGCGCATAGGTGTCGTCGACGATGTAGGCGCCATAGTTCTGCAACGTCCAGGCCAGCTGCTTGGCCGGCGTGGTTTCCAGGCCCAGCGAGGTGATCGAGGTGCTGCCCGGGATCGCCAGCAAGGCGCCCATCTTCATGGCGGTGTTGCTGTTGCCGGTTGCGCTGCCGTACCAGCCGACCGCATAGCTGTCGGAGGTCGTTGCCGGCCAACGCGAGCAGGCGCTGCGCGTCGTGCACCTGAACAGCGCTTCCTTGGCGTACACATTGACCTTCAGCGCATGGCGCGGACCGGTCGTGGTGCCCGGACGCAGCTCACCGAGGCGGATGCTGCCGCCGATCGCGGACAGGCCCGAGCCGCCGTGCGCGCCGGTAATGCCTGAACCATACAGGTCGACATTGGAGAACTTGGCGAAGGACGTGGCCGGGCCTCCGGCGGTGCAGCGCGCCACCGGCTGGGTTTGCACCAGTGTGCGGCCATCCCTCATCAGGAACACGGCCGAGCTGTTCTTGTTGGTATTAGGAATGATGTAATTGCTGGGCATCGGCACCTGGTACATCAGGCCGCCCGTGGCGCTGCAACGATTCCTGCCAGTCCAGGCGGCGCTGCTGTAGTTGATATTGACCAGCGGCGCGGTTGGCTTGAGGATGATTTTCTCGTCGTCGATACCGGGCATTTGTGCCCAAATATTATTGCCCGGACGCGAATTCAGGTTGGCGCGCACGAACCGTGCATTGCTGCCGATCGGCATATTCCAGATGCTGTTGCTGGCAAACGGTTGCTTGAGGGGATCGCGCGCACCCGCGGCGGCAACCACGGTTGCCAGCGACTTGTTTCCGCTGGGGGCATCGGTCGTGGCCGCGGGGGCGACGTCGGTGGATTGGCCATCCGGCGTGGCGTCAGTGGCGGGCGCATCGGCTGCGGTAGTGGCAGCGCTGTCGGGCGCATAATCGGCGGGACGAACTGGCGTTTCTACTTCTGCCAGAGAAACACTGGCCGAGTCGAGCGAGGCAGGATCCCCGCCACCACCACATGCGGCGAGTACGGCAAACGCAGGAGCAAGCACCATGAGTTTGGCTTTCGGTTGGAGTCGAGTGGAATTGTTCACAGAATCTTTCCTTACACAAATGATGAATGAGGTCGTTGGAGGATTCCAAAGGCCAATGAGTTCCATCACATAAGGAAAATATTTTCTGCTGGCTATTTCATCAACTCAAATAAACAAAGATTTTTCCCCTTTAGAAATTGAACTGGGGGTAAAAAATGCGGAACCGGCATTCATTGATACACTTGGGGAAACAGAGTTTCTATTCGACATGCTGCCATTAATACAGCATACAGAGACTTATTCACAGCCGTATCCGTCGATCAGCGATAGCGAGATATCGAACAAATAGTTGAACCATGCTCGTCGATCGTGGATGACATGCAGCGATGCACGCCATGACGCGGCTGAATGGGAAGAGCTGATTGAATTTCGGCGATTGCGACGCGCGTTCGATAACACCCGTCGTACCGTCGCGCTGCCACGATTGCGCAGGGGTGGCGGGGCCGGTCGGGCGCTGGAACGCCGAGGCCGGCATGGCCTCGGCGCGCGACCGCGAACCCGTCGGCGATCGCGCGCGACGGCCGAAGACGATGCTGCGCGGTCTCGTTTTACGCGGTCGGGAGCCCGGCGCGCAGGGATTCCGGCAAGGGCGCCGACTTGCCGAGCTTGAAGTCGACCCACACGACCTTGGCCACGCCGTCGGCATGCAGGTCGCCCGGTTCGCCGTCCGCCCCGATCAGGCGGATTTCGTGCGACACCTCGACGCTCGAGCGTCCCGGCGGCGCCACGAAGGTGCGCACCTCGATATCGCCGGGATAGGTCAATTGCTTGAGAAAATTCATCGAGGCATTGACGATCACCGGCCCTTCGTCGCGCGAATCCGGCAGGCCGCCCACCTGTTCCAGCCAGGCGATGCGGGCCGACTC
The DNA here is from genome assembly GCF_001866515.1 of Massilia timonae. Classification (NCBI taxonomy): domain Bacteria; kingdom Pseudomonadati; phylum Pseudomonadota; class Betaproteobacteria; order Burkholderiales; family Oxalobacteraceae; genus Massilia; species Massilia timonae. The sequence continues at coordinate 4,038,255 of NZ_JRYB01000001.1, read as the reverse complement.
GATATAGCGGAAATAATTCGTGTTATTGACATGCCCCATGGCGTCCATATCGCCCCAGCGAATCGGCATGCGCATGGTATGAACCAACTTCTTGCTACTCATTCCCTGTCTCTGCTTCCCAAAAAATTATTGCGCCGTCATCCCGTCGTCGGCCGTGATGATGGCGCCATTGATGAAATGGGCTTCTTCCGCCGCCAGCAGCAGCAGCAGCCCGTCGAGGTCTTCCGGCTTTCCCGGCCGCTTGCGCGGCAACATCTCGATCAGCTTGCGGCCCGGCTCGGTGTCGAAATAATCCTCGTTCGAATCGGTGGCGATGTAGCCGGGACAGATCGCATTCACATTGATCCCGTACTTGCCCCACTCCACCGCCATCGCCTTGGTCATCTGCACCACGCCGGCCTTGCTCATGCAATACACGCCGATGCGCGGCAACACGCGCAGGCCCGCGACCGAGGCGATGTTGACGATGCGGTGCTGCTTGCGCGGGTCGCCCTTGGCGCGCGCGATCATGCGCTTGGCCGTCTGCTGGGCCATGAAGAAGGCGCCGCGCAGATTGGTGTCCATGATATAGCCATAGTCGTCTTCGCCGACATCGAGCAGACGCTGGGTCGACGAGACGCCGGAGTTGTTGACCAGGATGTCGATCGGGCCGGCCTCGGTCTCGGCGTGCGCGATCGCCGCCTTGATGCTGCCCAGGTCGGTGACGTCGAGGCGCACCACGTGCGCGGCCCCGCCGTCGGCCTCGATCTCGGCGCGCAATTCCTTCAGGCGCTCGACCCGGCGCGAGGCCAGGACGACCTGGGCCCCGGCCCCGGCCAGCGCCTTCGCGAAGCGCGCGCCGAGTCCGCTCGACGCGCCGGTGACCATTGCAATCTTTCCTTCGAAATTGACTTCAATTCCCACGTCCCGCTCCCCAATGCTGTCGTGCCGGCCAAGAACCCCTCTGTCAGGTTCTGATTGCGAAAGCATAATGATCCCACAAATGTCCAGTATTAGATTGCCTCATCTAATATTGCCTTTACAATGGCGCCCAAGTTGCATTCAACAACAAAAACCCGCACACTCGTGCTATTTTCAAAATTGCCTCACTAAGAGCACACCAACAACCATGACAGAGACAACCAACCTCCTCGAACAATACGGACCGCGCGAAGCCATGGAATACGACGTCGTGATCGTCGGCGGCGGCCCCGCCGGCCTGGCGGCGGCGATCCGGCTCAAGCAGCTGGCTGCAGAAAAAGGCCAGGAAGTATCGGTCTGCGTCTTGGAAAAAGGCGGCGAGCTGGGCGCCCATATCCTGTCGGGCGCGGTGATGGATCCGCGTGCGCTGAACGAACTGATTCCTGACTGGAAGGAAAAAGGCGCGCCGCTGAATACGCCGGTCACGGAAGACCGTGTCATGTTCCTGACCGAAACCAAGTCGTTCTCGACGCCCGTGTTCGCCATTCCGCCGGCGCTGAAAAACCACGGCAACTACATCGTCTCGCTCGCCAACGTCGTGCGCTGGCTGGGCCAGCAGGCCGAGAGCCTGGGCGTGGAAATCTTCCCGGGCTTCCCGGCGGCCGAGATCCTGTACCACGAGGACGGCTCGGTCAAGGGTGTAGCCACCGGCAATATGGGCGTCAACCGCGAAGGCGAGCCCGGCGGAGACTTCCAGCTCGGCATGGAACTGCACGCCAAATACACCTTCTTCGCCGAGGGTTCGCGCGGCCACCTCGGCCGCCAGCTGATGGCGAAGTACGACCTGAACAAGGGCAAGGACCCGCAAACGTATGGCATCGGCATCAAGGAGCTGTGGGAAATCGACCCGGCCAAGCACCAGCCGGGCCTGGTGATCCACACGGCCGGCTGGCCGCTGCCGAACGACACCTATGGCGGCTCTTTCCTGTACCACCTGGAAAACAACCTGGTCGCGGTCGGCTATGTGGTGGGGCTGGGTTACCAGAACCCCTACCTGTCGCCGTACGAGGAATTCCAGCGCTATAAAACCCACCCTGACATCCGCGGCTTCTTCGAAGGCGGCAAGCGCATCTCGTATGGCGCGCGCGCCATCACCGCCGGGGGTCTGCAATCGTTGCCGAAGACCGTGTTCCCGGGCGGTGCGCTCATCGGCTGCGACGCCGGCTTCCTGAACACCAGCCGCATCAAGGGCAGCCACGCCGCGCTCAAGACCGGCATGCTGGCGGCCGAAGCCGCCTTCGCGGCGCTGGGCGAAGGCCGCTCAGGCGACGAGCTGAGCGCCTTCCCGGCCGCCTTCGAACAATCGTGGCTGCACGAAGAGCTGCACATCGCCCGCAACTTCAAGCCATGGATGAGCAAGGGCCTGGTCCTGGGCACGATCATGACCGGCATCGACCAGATCGTGTTCCGCGGCAAGGCGCCATGGACCCTGCACCACCGGCACGCCGACCATGAATGCCTCAAGCCAGCTTCGCACTACAAGCCGATCGCCTATCCGAAGCCGGATGGCAAGCTGACCTTCGACAAGCTGTCGTCGGTGTTCATCTCGAACACCAACCACCGCGAGGACGAGCCGATCCACCTGACGCTCAAGAATCCGAGCGTGCCGGTCGACGTCAACCTGGCCAAGTATGCCGGCCCGGAACAGCGTTACTGTCCGGCCGGGGTGTACGAGTTCGTCAAGCGCGAGGATGGCGGCGACCGCCTGCAGATCAATGCCCAGAACTGCGTACACTGCAAGACCTGCGACATCAAGGATCCGACCCAGAACATCGTCTGGGTCACGCCCGAGGGTGGCGGCGGCCCCAACTATCCAAACATGTAAGGAGCGCCCATGGCGACCATCACGCTGCACCACCGATTGCATGCCGTGAAGGTCGCCTGCCTGCTGGCCGCGGCTTTCACTTGCGCGTCCAGCCTGGCCCAGGACGGCGCTGCGCCGGACTCCGCTGCGCAAGGTCCATTCCACACCGCCGTCCTGCTCAGCCACGAGATGGCGGTCGAGCCGAACATCACCTACCTGCGCGCGAGCGGGCAGGAACTCAAGCTCGATGTCTATCGTCCCTGGCGCGACAGCACTGCCCGCCTGCCGGTGGTGCTGAACTTCCATGGCGGCGGCTGGGTGGCGGGGAACCGCGAAAGCCGCGCGCTGGCAGCCCTGCCCTATCTGCAGATGGGCTTTGCCGTCGTCAACGTCCAGTACCGCCTGGCCAATGTGGCGCTGGCCCCGGCCGCCGTCGAAGACACGCTGTGCGCGCTGCAATGGGTGGGCCGCAATGCCGAGCGTTACCGCTTCGACCTGGAGCGGGTGGTCACCACCGGCGATTCGGCCGGCGGCCACCTGGCGCTGGCCACGGCCATGATCCCCGCCGACTCGCCCTTCGCCAATCAGTGCGCCTTCACCGAAGGGAGCTGGAGCGGGCCATACAAGAACGCCGCGCCGAAGGTCAAGGCCGTCGTCAACTGGTACGGCATCACCGACGTGGCCGACATGCTGCAAGGCCCCAACATCCGCTCGTATGCGGTGGGCTGGTTCGGCAGCCTGCCGGGGCGCGCCGCGCTGGCCAGGGAATTGTCGCCGCTGAGCCATGTGCGCCGCGGCGGGCCGGCCGTGTTCACGGTCCACGGCAATGCCGACAAGCTGGTGCCGTATGCCCATGGCGTGCGCCTGAAAAGCGCGCTCGACAAGGCAGGCGTGAGCAATGTGCTGCATACGGTCGAGGGCGGCGGCCATGGTGGCTTCAGCCTCGAGCAGCAGGTGGTCATCTTCGGCGAGATCCAGGCCTTCCTGCGCCGGCAGGAAATCATCCCGGCGGCGCATTGACTCCCCTGCTCACTGCTGACTTTGTCTGACAAATCCTACGAAGCCTCCACCAATCCTCTGATTGGCGGAGACGTCCATCGGCGTAGCATGGGTCTTCCAGACACCAGTGCCAGGAGTCGTATATGGGTGAAAACAAAGGACATAGCGATAAAGCGCCGAGCTACCCAGAGCTGGACGAGATGGGATCGGCGGCAAGCCGCGCCGGCCAGAGTGCCGGTAATCGACAGAGCGCCGGCAAGCAGCAGGATGCCGGCCTGCAGCAAGACCGCAGTATCCAGCAACAAGGCAGTCAGCAACAAGCCGGCGGCAACCAGCCAAGCGCCGGTGGACAACGGCAGAGCCAGCAGAAAGGCGGCCAGCATGCCTCGGGCGGAACCCCGGCACTGGACGACCTGAACGCCGACCTCGACAGTCGTCACCGTGGGTCGCTGGGCAACGCGTCCCGGCAAATGGACCAGACGAGCGGCTGGGACGGCAAGCAGGACGAGAACCGTTGACGTGGCATCGACCACGCATGGCGCGGCCCGCAACGCGGGCCGCGCCTGTTATCGTCTACGTCGGTCGCCGCTAGCGCGTGGCGCTGCTGGCGTCGACGCCGAACCACTTGACGGACAGCCGGCGCAGCGTGCCGTCGGCGCGCGCTTCATTCAGTATCTTGTCGACCGCCGCCTTGAATCGCGGATTGCCCTTGCGCATGGCGATGCCGATGCGCGCATCCTTGCCGACCCGTGGCCCGGCCTTGATCGGCAGGGCCGAATTCTTCAACAGGTAGCTCACCATCAGGCTGTCGTCGAGCGAGGCATCGATCCGGCCGAAGGCGAGGTCTTGCAGGTTCTCGGGCACGGCCGGGTAACTCCTGACCTCGATCCCGTTCACTTCCTTCGCCTGCTGCTCGAACACGCTGCCCTGGCGCACGCCCAGCTTGCGGCCCTTGAGGTCGCCCAGGCTGCGGTAGGTGGCGCGTTCGTTCTTGCGCACGATCAGCTGGAAGCCCGAGTAGGTGTAGGGCACCGAGAAGTCGAAGACCTGCTCGCGCTCGGGCGTGATGATCACCTGGCTGATGGCGGCGTCGACCTTGCCAGACGCCACGGCCGGCAGGATGGCGCTCCATTCGGTGAACACGAACTGCGGCCTGAGTTTCAGCCCGGTGGCGACCAGGCGCGCGACCTCGACGTCGTAGCCGGTCAGGTGGCCGCTTTTCGGATCCTTGAAATTAAAGGGCGGATACGTGCCCTCGACGGCGATGCGCAGGACGCCGCGGGCCCTGGCCTGGCTCATCAGGTCGGCGCCATGTGCAACCGGCAGCAGGCTGGCGGCCAATGCCGCCGTCACTGCGCCAATCACGCACCGGCGCCGCCGCTCCTTTGATACTACCTCGTACATCGACATTTACCCTGCACTACGGTCAATGGCACTTTATAACCGATAAACAGCACCGGTGGCTAGCCGCTTAGGCCGATTCGCTTCTGTTCGCGCGCTGAACGGTAAACGGCCTCGATGATGCGGATGTCGCGCAAGCCCTCTTCTCCCGGCACGATGGTCTCGCGGTTGTCCTTCACGCATTGCGCCATATGGTCGAGCTGGCCGACCCACTGGTTGGCATACGGTCCCGGTGGCGGCGTGACCAGGGTCTTGTCGCTGCGCTCGCCGCCGACCCACATGCGCTGTCCGCTGTAGGCGGTGGCGGGCTCCAGCTCGATCCGCCCCTTGTCGCCCATCAGCACGAACTGGTTGCGGTTGGCGCTGTACATCGACATGCACGAACCGATGACGCCGGACGGGAATTCGAGCTGGAAGTCGATCATGTCTTCGACTTCGCTAAAGCGCGGGTCGCTGCGGTCGGTGGTTTCCTTGGCGAACACGGCAACCGGCTCCTCGCCCGTCATGTAGCGCGCCGCCTGCAATGCATAGATGCCGATGTCCATCAGCGAACCGCCGCCCGATTGCGCCTTCTTCATGCGCCAGGTATTCGGGTCACGCGCGACGAAACCGTGTTCGGAGCGGAAGTAACGCAGCTTGCCGATGGCCCCCGTGCGCGCCAGGCGGATCGCCTCGACGTTGTGCGGCTCGAAACGCGAGCGATAGCCCAGCATCAGCTTCTTGCCGGCCTTGCGGCAGGCGGCGATCATCTGCTCGCATTCGGCCACGCTGACCGCCATCGGCTTTTCGCACATCACGTGCTTGCCGGCCTGGGCCGCGCGGATCGTGTACTCGGCATGCATGAAGACGGGCAGGCAGATGTAGACGATGTCGATATCGGGATTGTCGCGGATGCTGTCGTAGTTCTGGTAATTGTAGATGCCGCGTTCGGGCACGCCATACTCCGCAGCCACTTTCTTCGCCTTGGCCGGATCGCCGCTGACCAGCGCCACCAGGCGGCTGTGCCGGCATTCCTTGAACTGGGGGATGATGCGGCCCAGTCCATAACCGCCCAAGCCGACGATCGCATAGCCCAGCTTGCGTTCGGGATTGGCCCAGGCCGGCATGCCCACCGCGCCGGCCGCCAGCACACCACCCGCGGCCATGACCAGGCCGCGCCGATTCAGGTCGATCATTCAGGTCTCCTTGCAGAATGTTTCGTTCGAATACCGTGCCGGTCCGGCGGCGCGGCGGGTTACCATCGCTTCCTTAGTAAGGATACAATTGATTCAATTGAAATGGTAGCGTTAACACAGCGCGCCATCCAGCATGCACAAGGAGACCATATTGATGACCCGATCCCATCCATTCCGCTACGCCCATCTCGTGCGCGTCCTGCTCGCGGCCAGCGTAGCGCTCGTCGTGCCGGCAGCTGCCGCGGCGACCAGCTGCAGCGGCAAGCCGCCGTCGGGCGAACTGAAGGCCGAACGGATCGCCGCGATCAAGCCATCGCGCGGCGAGCCGGGCCTGTACGAGGGCCCGGTATGGATCAGGGATGCGCTGTACTTTTCGGACTTTGGTTTCAGCGAAGGCTTTCCTTCGCGCGTGCGCAAGTTCTCGCCCGACGGCACCGTGAGCACGGCGCTGGAGGACGCCGGCAGCAACGGCCTGGCGGTCGACGCCGGCGGCGCGCTGGTCGCCGCCACCCACAAGCACAAGGCCATGTCGCGCTATGACATCGCGACCGGCCAACGTGCGGACGTGGCCACGCGCTACGGGGGACAAGTCTTCAATTCGCCGAACGACATCGCGATCGCGGCCGACGGCACGATCTACTTCACCGACCCGGATTACCAGAAGGCCGCGGCGCCCGGGGGCCAGCCGGTGACCGGCATCTACCGCATCGCGCCCGATGGCGCCGTGACGCTGGTCGACGGCACGCGCAGGAATCCGAACGGAATCGCGCTCTCGCTGAACGGCGACACCCTGTACGTGAACGCGAGCGACGGCGCGGTGCGCGCCTATCCGATCAGGTACGGCATGCCGCAGCCGGGCCACGATGTGATCCGTGGCATCGAAAATGGCGACGGCATGACGCTCGACTGCCATGGCAACCTGTACGTGACGGAGCATGGAGCGAAGCGCGTGCGCGTGTTCACGCCGCAGGGTCGCGCGCTGGCGACGATCCGGACCGACGCCAACGTCACCAACGTGGCCTTCGGTGGCGCCGACGGCAAGACCCTGTACATCACCGGCGCCGGCGCCGTGTGGCAGCTGCGGCTGGACGTGACCGGCCTGCCCTACTGAGTGTTTACCAGGCGCGGCGGCCGGCGGACCCGAAATTGTGGCCGGTCACCAGCGTCGTGCTCTGCACCAGCATCGACAGGCCGAGGATCAGCTGCACCAGCCGGTCGTCCGGCAGCAGCCAATAGTGGCCGCGCGGCTGCTCGGCGCCGGTGGCGGCCATGATCAGCGGCGCGATCCATGCGGCGTCATCGTCGACGTCGAGCACGATCGCGTCTTCGGTCGTCTGCATGTGCACCGTGCCGCCCTCGGCCAAATGAAAACAGATGCCGACGCCGGTCTCTTGCGGCCGGATCAGCTCCTGCATCGCGGCATTGTGTTCGTCGATCCAGAGTTCGACGTCCTGCGGCGTCTCGAGGGGCGTCCAGGGGCGGGGTTTGAAACGGGGTTGGTCGGACGGGAGGGTCATCTGCTGCGCGGTTGAAGAAACGGCCCCTATCTTAAGTGATTTCGGGCGCCCGCGCCCGGCCCTGGGAGTGCTTTCCTGCCGAATCTAGCTGTGTGACAATGCTTGCACGACAATAAATAAGGTTCCAAAGGTGAAAGCACTCCTCGCCGCGCTCGTCCTGTCGCTGTCCATGCCGGCGACGGCCGCGCCTGCCGCCCCGCCACCCTATGTCCTGGCCAGTACCGAGGTCCGCGACGTCCGCGCCAGCACCCTGGGACGCGACTACCAGGTCTATGTGGCCCTGCCGGACTCCTACGCCACGAGCAAGCGCGCCTACCCGGTCGTGTTCGTGGTCGACGCCGACTACGCCTTTCCGGTGGTGCGCAATATCGCCTCGCGCCTGAGCCGGCATGCGGGCATGGAAGAAGCCATCGTCGTCGGCCTGTCGTATGCCAAGGGCGACGCCGCCGTCTTCAGCCGCCGCCGCGACTATACGCCGACCACCCCGCGCAAGCACGCCTACCGCTCGGACATGCCGGGACGCGCGCCTGCCTTCGGCGAAGCGTCGGCCTACGGCCGCTACCTGAGCGGCGAAGTGTTCCCCTTCATCGCCCGGCATTACCGCGCCGACATGAACCGCAAGATTTTTGTCGGCCACTCCTACGGCAGCCTGCTCGGCCTGCAGATGATGTTCGACGCGCCGCGCAGCTTCGAACACTATATCCTCGGCAGCCCCTCGCTGTGGTTCGACGCCGGCATCATGTTCGAACGCGAGCAAGCCTATGCCGCGCGCAACAAGGATTTGCCGGCCAGCGTATTGTTCGGCATCGGCAGCCTGGAGACACTGCCCCCCGGCAAGAAGCGCTCGCGTGCGGAAGAAGATGCGGACATGGTGGCCGACCTGCGCGAATTCGACGCGACGCTCAAGGGCCGCGGCTACCAGCACCTGCGTACCCGCCTGAAGGTGTTCGCCGACGAAGACCATGCCAGCGTGTTGCCGATGGTCGTCACCCACGGCTTGCGGGATTACCTGGCTACGCAGAAGAAATGAGGCCGCGCTCGCTTACGGCACGTCGAGCGTGACCAGCCGCACCTCAACCTGCCCATCGTCGACCAGCAGCTCGCCGACCGAGACCGGCAAGGTGAAACGCCGCCGTCCAGCGGCGCCGGGATTCACGTAGAGCACGCCGCCGCGCTCCTCGCAGGCGGGCTTGTGCGAATGCCCCGCCACGACCACGCGCACGCCCTGCGCAGCCGGATCGATGGCGAGTTCCTTGAGGTCGTGCAGCATGTGAATGGTGACGCCGCCCAGGGTGACGGTGGCAGTCTCGGGCAAGGCTTGCGCCCAGTCACCGTGGTCGTTATTGCCGCGCACGGCGGTCAACGGCGCCAGCCCGGCAAGCTGGTCGAGGATGGCCGCGCCGACGACGTCGCCGGCGTGGAGGATGTGGTCGCTGCCGCGCAGGAAATCGAGCGCCTGCGGCCGCAGCAGCCCGTGCGTGTCGGAAATCAAGCCGATGCGCACGGGCCGGATCGGCATTCAGTGCCGCTTGCTGCTGGCCATCTTGGCCGTGGTATAGATCGAATACAGCGCGGCCAGGCCCACCACCACATAGACGATGCGGGTCAGTGCGGTGTCGGGACCGAACAACGTGGCGACCATGTCGACGTCGAACAGGCCGACCATGGCCCAGTTGAGGCCACCGATGATCAGGAGCGCCATCGCGATATAGTCGACGGCGGACATGGCCGAACGCTCGCGCGCGTGGACGTTGACGCGGCGATCGGGGATGGACCGGCGGTCCATGGTTGGTGCATTGATTGTTGCCATCACAGCCTCCTTGGAAAGACGTGGGACAGCCAGGGCGTCCTGCCCCGGCACTTGACAACAATACTATCCCAAGTTACCGGACACCTTCGCACGCATCGGCGGGGTCACGAACCGCCCCTGCGAATCACCCTTTCCAGGTACGCTCGAGACCGGTATCCGCGTGGATCCAGCCGCCGCGCGGGCCGGAGCGGTAATAGTAGCCGACCCCGCCGCCGCGGAAGCTCTTGATCAGACCGCCGAGCACTTCTTCGTTCAGGCCGGCGATGCGGATGTCGGCCGCCTTGCCCACCATGTGCAGCGACTGGCGCGCGGCCGGGATGCCCGCTTCGCGCAAGCGCTTGTTCGATTCCGGCGAGCGGTAGCCGGACAGGATCTCGAGCGGCTGCAGCAAGCCGTAGCGGGCGATGAAGGCCTGGGTGCTCCACAGCATCTCGAGCAGCTTGGGATCGATCTTGGCGGTGGCCTTGCCGTTCACGTCGCGCAGCAGGTGGCACAGCTGCTCGTAGGCGGAATCGATGACTTCGCCATCCTTCCAGTACAGCACGCTGGCGCGTTCGCCGCTGGCCGGACGGGTCACGGACAGGGTGCGCGGCTTGACCCAGAAATCCAGGTCCAGCGCTTGCGAATCGAACAGGTCGGGAGGCGGTTGGAGGTCGGTGGCGACGGCGGCCAGCGGCGCGCCGAGTGCGCCCAGCGCGGCCAGGCGGGCACTATGGTGAAGGAAATCTCTGCGTGAAGCCATGGGGCGGATCCGTTACTCGACAATTGCGATAGCGCGTACTATAGCGTATCCGACTAGCATGCAGAAGAGTGCACGAAGCGTGCAGATGTTATCGATTTGTTGCGTGGGGTGGACGGCTCGTGATTCGGTCCACTGGACCGAATCCTCCACGCGTTCGTACCACGCAGGAGGTGTGGTGGCCGTGGTCTTATTCGCCGCAGTTGCAGAAGCGCTTGCGCGCCGCCGGATCGCAGGCGCCGTCCAGGCGCTTCCAGAGCAGGTCGCATTCGAGGCCGAAGCAGGCTTTTTCTTTCCCGGCATTCATATAGCCGTGGCGCTCGAAGAACAGGCTCGCGCCCGCCGGGCTGTGCAGGTGCAGCTTGCTGATGTTCCAGGCGCGCGCCTGCTGTTCCACCGCTTCCAGCAGCGCACGGCCGACGCCGCAGCGCAAGGCGTCCGGCAGCACGTAGCACAGCGCCACCTTGCCGGCCTGCGTCAACAGGGTCAGGCCGACCAGTTCGCCTTCGCTCTCGGCCACCACCGCATAATTGGTGGGCGAGGAAAACCAGGTGACGACGTTGGCCGGCGTCTTGTTGCCGAGCCAGGCGCCGAGCACGCCCGGCTGGTCCTGGTGGTCGGCGCGGCAGCCCTCTTCGATCGAACGGCGCAGCAGATTGCAGGCAGCCGTTGCATCGTCAGGGACAGCCCTGCGGATTTCAATACGCGTGGACATCAATCATCTACTTGGAAACGGACATGAACGAACGATGACGGGGCATCGCACGACCTCGACTATACACCTAAAGTGAGAGACCCTGCTGGCGGCGCGGTCAAACGCGTTCGCCGTATAAGGATATGACGAAACTATCGTTCCGTTCGCTGCGTGGATTAGGGAACATGCACTCTGTCACTATCACTTTCAAAGCGAGAAACAACCATGCGCAACACCACCCCGAACGCGCTGCGCCGCTCCCTCATGGCCCTGGTCCTGTCCGCCGGCGCTGCGCTGCCGCTGTATGCCAGCGCCGCCAACGCCGAACTGCTGAACGTGTCCTATGACGTGGCCCGCGAGCTGTACAAGGAAGTCAATCCGGCCTTCATCGCCTCGTACAAGCAGCAGACCGGCCAGACTGTCACCATCAAGCAATCGCACGGCGGCTCGAGCAAGCAGGCGCGCGCCGTGGCCGATGGCCTGGCGGCGTCGGTGGTGACCATGAACCAGGCCAACGACATCGACATGCTGGCCGACCGTGGCCTGGTGGCAAAAGACTGGGCCAAGAAGTTCCCGAACAATGCAGCGCCGTATTACTCGACCATGGTGTTCCTGGTGCGCAAGGGCAATCCGAAGCAGGTGCGCGACTGGCAAGACCTGGCGCGTCCGGGCGTGGGCGTCGTCATCCCGAATCCCAAGACCGCCGGCAACGGCCGCTATACCTACCTGGCGGCCTGGGGCTCGGTGATCAAGAAAGGCGGCAACGAAGCCCAGGCGCGCGACCTCGTCGCCAGGATCTTCAAGAACGTGCCGATCCTGGACGGCGGCGGCCGCGCCGCGACCACCACCTTCACCCAGCGCCAGATCGGCGACGTGCTGGTGACCTTCGAGAACGAAGTGAGCATGGTGCGCCAGGAATTCGGCAATGATTTCGAAGTCGTCTACCCGAGCACGTCGATCCTGGCCGAGTCGCCGGTGGCCGTGGTCGACAAGGTGGTCGACCGCCTCAAGATCCGCCAGCCGGCCACCGCCTACCTGAACTTCCTGTACTCGCCGGCGGGACAGGAAATCGGCGCCAAGCACTTCATGCGCGTGCGCTCGGAAGCGGTCATGAAGAAGTACGCGGCCAACTACAAGCCGATCAGCCTGTTCACCGTGGACGAGGTGTTCGGCGGCTGGAGCGCGGCCCAGAAACGCCACTTCAACGATGGCGGCGAATTCGACAAGATCTATCAGGCGAAGTAAACGCCGCTTGATTCCAGACAGCCCTGCCGCGCGCAGGGCTGTTTGTTTAATATGCACGCAAATTAGTCACTCGACATTTCTATGTGACATGAGTTGTTAATCTCGCGAATCGCCAGCGTCACATTTCCGACAAAAAATGGCTTCCCATAGGGGAATTTGCTCGTGCGCCATAGACATGCAGCTGGGATGGATGATATTGTCCTTACTCTAGTTGCTCTAGAGATAGATGTTGATCTGCGCCGCCCGGCGCCCCGACGTTCAACCTCAACCCCAGATTCCAGACAAAGAATGATCAAGAAACTGTTCGCAACGGTCCTGATGACCTTTTCGGCTGCGGCATTCGCCGTGCCGTTCGGTTCGCAATCGGTGCTCGTGGTGGAAGACGACACCGGCAAGATCCTGCTCGAGAAGAACGCCGATACCGTGATGCCGATCGCGTCGCTCACCAAGCTGATGACGGCGATGGTGGTGCTCGATGCCAAGCTCGACATGGACGAGACGATCGAGATCGACAGCGCGGACGTCGACCGCCTCAAGTACAGCAGCTCGCGCGTGGCCGTCGGCGCCAAACTGACGCGCCGCGATGCGCTCCACCTTGCCCTGATGTCTTCGGACAATCGCGCCGCCGCCGCCCTGGCCCGCACCTTCCCTGGTGGCAATGACGCCTTCAAGACCGCCGTGCGCAACAAGACCCGGCAGCTGGGCATGGCCCATACCGTGATCGAAGAGCCCACCGGACTGTCTCCGCACAACCGCTCCACTGCCGGCGACCTGGTCAAGATGGCCAAGGCCTCGACCCGGTATCCCGAGATCGTGCACATGACAACCGAGACCACGGATGTGTTCGACATCAAGGGCCGCGACGTGAATTTCCGGAACACCAATCGCCTGGTCGGCGCCAAGGGCTGGGATGTCGGCCTGTCCAAGACCGGCTTCACCAACGAGGCCGGCCGCTGCCTGATCATGAACATCACCGCCGCCGGCAAGAAGGCGACCCTGGTGCTGCTCAACGCCGGCGCCTCGTCGGCGCGCATCATGGACGCGCTGAACATCCGCCGCTTCATCACCGGCGACGAGCCGGTGAGCCGGGTGGCGCGCGCCGCGGGCGGCCCGCGCATCAAGGCCAGCGCCGGCGGCTCCAAGGCCAAGGCCCGCGCCAAGTCGAAAGCCTCGAAGGCCAAGGTGACCAAGAAACGCGTCAAGGCCAAGGTCAAGACGACGCGCAAGCGCCGCGACTGAGATCATCGATGTAATGACAAAAGGGGCCGCGAGGCCCCTTCGTCATTGCGCGTTCCCTGATTACGCCACCAATTCGCGCAGCCCGCTGGTGCGGTGGGTGCGGCTGGCGATCGCCTCGCGCAGCACCTCGCCGCTCGGGGTCACCAGCGTGAATTCGCGGCTGGCGCGCGTGATGCCGGTGTACACCAGCTCACGCGTCAGGATGGCATTGACCTCGCGCGGCAGCGCCAGCACCGTGTGGCGAAATTCCGAACCCTGCGATTTATGCACCGTCATCGCGAACGCCGTCTCCACGTTGCGTAGGCGCGTGGCCAGCACGCTGCGCACCTTGTCGCCCTCCAAGAAATACACCCGCTGCGCGCCCGGACGCGCCGGATCAGGCAGGGTCACGCCGATGTCGCCATTGAACACGCCGGTCGAATAGTCGTTGCGGGTGACCATCACCGGCCGCCCTACATACCATTCGGCGCCGCGGCGCAGCAGGCCGCCCGCCTGCAGGCGCTTTTCGATCGCCTCGTTCAGGCCCGACACGCCCCACTCGCCGTCGCGCACCGCGCACAGGATGCGGAAGGTCTCGAAGCTCTGCAGCACCTGGCGCACCCAGTCCTCGTCGCTCGCCGCGCCGTCCTTGAGCAGTTGGAGATACGGCGCGTAACCGGCATGGGCCAGTTGCAGCAACTGGGATGGTTGCGCGTGCTCGATCCAGCGCACGCCATCGAGGCTGGCGCGCAGGACTTCCTCGGCGCGCGCCCTGTCGCCGGCATTGACCGCCAGCGCCAGTTGGCCGATCGGACCGCCGAAACGGCGGCTGTGGCGCAGCATCACGGTCTGCTGGGCCAGCGCCCCGCCCTCGCCCGCATATTCCGCCGGAATCGCCTCGCCGCTCGCCGCCCGCACATAGGCGATGGTGTCGGCGTCGTAGTTGCCGGCCTGCGCATCGTGGCACAGGTCGCCCAGCACGGCGCCCGCCTCCACCGAGGCCAGCTGGTCCTTGTCGCCCAGCAGGATCAGCGTGGCGCCCGGCGGCAGCGCGTCGAGCAGGCTGGCCATCATCTCGAGGTGCACCATCGAGGCTTCGTCGACGATCAGCACGTCGACGTCGAGCGGATTGCCGCGGTGGTGGGCGAAGGCGCGGGTGTCGGGCCGCGCCCCGAGCAGGCTGTGCAGGGTGCGCGCGGCGCCCATGCGCGCGGTCAGCTCGCGCAGAGGCAGCTCGGCGCCGACGCGGTCGGCCAGCTCGCCCAGCGCCTTGTCGATCGACTGCTTCAGGCGCGCGGCCGCCTTGCCGGTCGGCGCGGCCAGGGCCACGCGCTGGCGTGCGGCGTCCGGCGCGGTCGCGAACAGGAGCGCCAGCAGGCGCGCCACCGTATAGGTCTTGCCGGTGCCGGGGCCGCCCGTGATGATCGCGACCGCACCGCGCAGGGCCACGGCGCAGGCCAGCTTTTGCCAGTCGGGCTGGCCGGCGCCCGGCGCCGCCACGAACAATTTGTCGAGCCAGGCGCGCACCAGGCGCGCGTCCACCGGGTGGGTCGCCTCGGCGCGTTCGCGCACGGCGCGCGCGACCTGGGTCTCGTCGCGCCAATAGCGGCGCAGGTACAGGCGCTCGCCGTCCAGCACCAGCGGCTGGTCGTAGTCGAACTCCTCGCGCACCCACACCTGCTCGCAGCCGGCCAGCAGCTTCCGCCAGCCCGCCACGCCGCGCGGCAGCGGCGCCGCGGCGGCCGCCAGCTGCGCCCATTGCTCCTCGCTCCAGCCCAGCAGGGCCGCCGGGCCGGCGGCCAGGTCGGCCAGCTGGACGCAGCTGTGGCCATGGCCCTCCAGCTCGGACAGGATCGCCGCCGCCAGCACCAGCGGCGGCGGGGCGGCGCCCAGCTGGGCGATGAAGCGCGCGAAGGCGCTCGACAGGCGGCGCAGCTCGCCGGCCTCGGTCAGATTGCCGATCTCATGCCACAGGGCGTCGATATGCGGTTCAGTCTTGCCCATGCTTTTCCTTGTCCAGCAATCGTTCCAGCTCGTCCAGCAGTTCGAGGTCGGGCGCCAGCACGCAGCAGCCGCGCGTGTCCGGGTTGGCGATCCCGCGCAGGAACATGAAGATCGCGCCGCCCAGCTGGAGTTCGGGCTCGTAGGCTTCGCCCAGGCGCGCGCGCAGCAGGCGGTGCAGCGCCAGCAGGTAGATGCTGCCCTGGATTTCGTAGCGGTGTTCGGCCATGCCGGCCTCCATCGCCGCCTGGCTGTAGGCGGCGTCGTTCGGCCCCAGCGCATTGGTCTTGTAGTCGAGCACCCAGTAACGCCCCTCGTGCTCGAACACCAGGTCGGCGAAGCCCTTGAGCATGCCGTGCAGGTCGCGCTCGGGCAACACCGGCCGTTCGATGCCGTTCAACAGGTGCGCGCGGCACAGCGCGTCCAGCGCGGGCAGCGCCAGGCGCTCGCTGGGGAACCAGAATTCCATCTCGGGCAGCACACCCTGCAGCGCGCGCAGCGCGGCGCCCAGCGGCGGCAGCGGCGTGTCGACGATCGCGCGCAGCCAGGTCAGCGCGTCCTCGAGCCGGTTGCTCCAGCCGGCGCGCTCGATGCGCTGCACCAGCCGCGTCTCGCAATGCGGCTGGTCGAGACAGTCGAAACCTTCGCGCGCCAGCCATTCGAGCTGCTCGTGCATGAAGTTGCCCGGCACCGAGCCGCGCGGGAAGCGGTGCCAGGCGACGTCGTCGATGCGCGGCGGTAGCGGCGCCTGCGGCGCCTCCTCGAGCAGGGTCTGTTCCTGGGCCCGCATCGGCGTCGGCGGCGGCGCCACCGCATGCCGGGTCAGCGAGGTGAACGAGCCGATCGACCAATCCTTCTCGAAGTCCGCGCGGTACACCGGCGCGTCCAGCAGCGCGGGACGCGCATCCTGGCGCGCCAGCATGGTGACGCCGTCCTCGCGCTCCAGTTCGCGCAAGGCGATGCCTCCCCCCGCGCCGGCCAGCGCCTCGAAGCGAGCGCGCAAACCGTCGGCCGGGATCGGCGCGCCGCCGGCCAGCAGATAGCCGAGCGCCGATTCGTGCAGCCGGTTCTCGCCCTTGCGCGTGCCGGCCACTGCCGCCGCGCCCAGCCACAGGAAGTGGCGCGCCCGGGTCAGGGCCACATACAGCAGGCGCAGGTCTTCCTCGATGCGGGCGCGGTCGACCGCCTCCAGCGCTTCGTCGGACAGCGCCAGGTCGAGGCGGCGGCTCCCCGCATCGTCCACGTATTCGAAGAAGGCGCGGTTGCGGCGGTTGGTCGCGCGCGCGGTCACCGCGAACGGCAGGTAGACCAGCGGATACTCGAGGCCCTTCGACTTGTGCACCGTCACCACCTTGACCAGCTCGGCGTCGCTTTCCAGGCGCAGCACGCGCTCGTCGCCGCCGGCGCCCAGGCCCTCGATCTGCTCGGCGAACCAGCGGATCAGGGCCTGCTCGCCCTCGAGCTGGGCGCTGGCCTCTTGCAGCAGTTCGGCCAGGTGCAGCAGATTGGTCAGGCGCCGTTCGCCGCCCGGCTCGCCCAGCAGGCGCGCCGGCAGCCCGAGTTCGTGGATGAAGGTGCGCAGCATGGCCAGCACGCCGCGGCGCTGCCAGGCGCCGTGCAGGGCTTTCAGTTGCTCGACGCGCCGCTCCCACGCCAGCTCGTCGCTCGACAGCCGCGCCAGTTCGCCCATCGGCAGGCCCGCGGTGCGGGTGGCGAAGGCGGCGCGCGCCAGCGCGCCGTCCAGCGGATTGGCGACCGCGTACAGCCAGCGCAGCACGTCGGCCGCTTCCTCGCTCTCGACCACCGAATCCTTGTCGGACAGGTAGACGCTGGCCACCTTGCGCCGCACCAGCGCCTGGCGCACCGCGGCCGCCTCGCGCCGGTCGCGCACCAGGATCGCGATATCGGCCGGCATCAGGCGCCGGAAACCACCGTCTTGCTCATCCCGGAAGCCGACCCGCTCGTCGTTCAGCAGGCGCACGATGTGCTCGGCGCAGTGGTGGGCGAAGAAGCTGCGGTAGTCCTCGGCCTTGAGGTCGTCGCAGGTGGTGCACACGGACATGGCCTCGATCTCGCCGTCGCCCTCGACGCCAACCAGGCGCTCCCTGTGGCCGCGCGCCTTGACCGCCTCGAACGGCAGGGGATTGTCGTCGCCGCGCCGGAAGCGGAACGCCGCTTGCGCATGGCCGGTGCGGCCGTCGCCACCTTCGGCGTGCAGGAACAGCGCATTGACCGCCCCCACCAGCGCCGCCGTCGAGCGGTAATTGGTGTCGAGCTGGTAGTGGCGTCCGGTGGTGGCGCGCCGCGCCGACAGGTAGCTGTGGATGTCGGCGCCGCGGAAGCCATAGATCGACTGCTTGGGGTCGCCGATCAGGAACAGCCCCTGCTGCGGATCGTTGGCGCCTACCCGGTACAGCAGGTCGAAGATGCGGTACTGGTCGGGCGAGGTGTCCTGGAATTCGTCGACCATGGCCACCGGATACTGCTGCACGATGCGTTCGCGCAGCGCCGCGCCGTTCTCGCCTTCGAGCGCCAGCTTGAGGCGTTCGAGCATGTCGGCAAAGCCGAACTGGCGGTTGCGGCGCTTGAGTTCCTGCATGCGCGCGCCAATGTGGCCGGCGGCGTGGCGCAGCAGCGCATGGGCGATCGGATCGATCGCGCCCAAGGCTTCCTGCAGCGCGGCGGTGCCGTCGAAGCAGGCCGGGACCTCGGCGCTGAAGTCCTTGCTGAAGGCGTCGACGATGCCGTCCGGCGTCAGGCGTTTCCAGGCGGTGTCGCTCAGGTCCGGCATGTGCCGCGCCGGGTCCGTGGCCCAGGCGCGCAGCGCCTCGAACCACTTGACCAGCGAATCGGCGCGCATCTTGTTGCCGTTGAAGCATTTGGGCGCGCGTTCGCGGTGGCCAGCGATCCAGCGCTCCATCGCGTCGGCGCGTTCGACCCAGCCGTGCTTGAGGCGCGCCAGCTCCTCGCGCTGGGCCTGGGCCAGGCGCGCCACCTGCTTGCCCAGCGGCTCGCGCGCCACTTCGCCCAGCAGCGGCCCGCGCTGCACCAGTTCGCGCACGCTGCCCTTGAGCGCCTCGACGTCGCTCCAGGTATCCAGCACGATGGCCAGGTTCTGCGCGCCGAGCGGATAGACGTGCTGGCGCCAGTAATCGTGGGCGGCGTCCTCGAACAGCATGCGCTCGTCGCTCACCAGTTCTTCGTCGAACAGGCTGCCGCTGTCGAAGGCGTGCTCGCGCAGCATGCGCTGGCACCAGGCGTCGATGGTGAAGATCGCCGCCTCGTCCATCGTCTCGGCGGCCAGCATCAGGCGGTGCGCGGCGATGCTGCGTTCGCTGCCCGGCGCATAGGCTTCGGCCAGTTCGTCCAGGTAAGAATCCTGTTCGTGCGCTTCGCCGCGAAAGTAAGCCGCCGCCTGCACCAGCCGCTCGCGCACGCGGTTGGCCAGCTCGCGCGTGGCGGCGCGGGTGAAGGTCATCACCAGGATTTCGGACGGCAGCAAGGGGCGCACGAAGGCGGCGTCGCCACCGTGGCCGAGCACCAGGCGCACGTAGAGGGCGGCGATGGTCCAGGTCTTGCCGGTGCCGGCCGACGCCTCGATCAGGCGCGAGCCGTGCAGCGGGAACCGGATCGCTTCGAGTTTGCTGCTCATGCGGACAACTCCTTGACCGTGACGGCGCCATCCATCCAGCGCGCCAGCGGTCCATACAATTCCTCGGCCAGCTCGGGCCAACCGCCCGCGTCGCACAGCGCCTCGAAGCTGGGCCACAGGCGCGCCAGGCAAAGGTCGTCGACTTCGCCACGGAGCTCGAAGCCGCCGTCATAGGTCGCGCGCGGGTCGCCCTCGGCCAGCTGCGCCAGCGCGGTGCGGCAGGCCACCGGCAGCGGCGCGTCCAGGTTGGCGCGCCACAGCCGCACCAGGTCGCGCAGGACCTGCAGCGATTCCTTCTGACCCAGCGGCGCCATCTCGAGCACCGCGTCGCGCGCGACCAGGTAGCCGGCCACCGGATGGCCGGCCGCGCTACTCCCCAGTTGACGCAGCCAGGGAGCGATCAGCTTGTCGCCGCGCGGACGGCCGCTGCGGTCCAGCACCTTCGAGGACAGCTGCATCAGCCACGCGGTCTCGACGCCGTCGCTCCTGAGGCGGTCGATCCAGTCGTCGAGCACGATGCCGTCCAGATCCAGGCTGAGCGCCTGCTTGGGGGCTGCCTCCGGGAAGCGCGCGCCCAGGCGCAGCCACTCGGTGCGCACCGGCGCCAGGCTCTCGACCAGCTGCTCCTGCCACAGGCGCCCCATCAGGCCGATCGGCAGCACGCCCTCGCGCGCCAGCCGCTCGGCGCGCGTGGCAAGCGTGGCGCGCACCTCGTGCAGCTTCTCGGGTTCGCCGCTGTCGTCCAGCAGGTGGTCCTCGATCTGGTAGCGTTCGAGCGCGTCGAGCGCGAACGGTTCCTCGTCTTCTCCCACCTGGGCGGCGTCGGCGAACACCACGCCCAGGCGGCGGCGGAAGAAGTAGCGCGCCGGCTGGCGCAGGAAGCTGGCCAGTTCGCCCAGCTTGAGCACGAAGTCGGCTTCCAGCTCGAAAGGCGGCAAGGCGTCGCCCCCTTCCAGCTGCTCGGCGCCGTGGGCCAGGCGCCATTCGCCGGCATAGGTCAACAGGCCGCCCTGCTGGAAATAGACGCGGCTGAAAGGCTGCAGCGCGTGTTCGGTCGTCAGGCCATGCAAGTCGAGGCTCCAGCCGTCGGCGAGATAGTCGCGCAGCTGCGACACCAGCACCGACGGCGGCTGCTCGCTGTTGTCGCGCACATTGCGGCCCACCCAGCTGACGTAGAACTTGTCGCGCGCCGCCAGCAGGGCCTCCAACATCAGGTAGCGGTCGTCGTCGCGGCGCGAACGGTCGCCCGGACGCGCCATGCCGGGCAGCGCCAGCAGGTCGAAGTCGGACTGGCGCGCGCGGCGCGGGAAGTCGCCGTCGTTCATGCCCAGCAGGCACACCACGCGAAACGGCACCGCGCGCATCGGCATCAGGGTGCAGAAGGTCACGCCGCCCGAGACGAACTGGTGGTTCAGGGTCGGCTGGTCGAGTTCGTTCATCCAGGCTTCGCGCAGCACGCCCAGCGGCACCGGTTCGTCGAAGCCGGCCGCAGCGCAGGTCTCGAGCCAGCATTGCAGGCCTTCGTTCAGGCTTTGCAGGGTGAGGCGGTCGGCTTCGTCGCTGGCGGCATAGAAGCAGGACAGCATCTCGCGCGCCGCCTCGCCCCACGCGGCCGGCGTGCGCGGCGTGTCGAGCTGGGCGCGCCAATTCAGCAGGCAATCGACCAGCTGCGCCAGCGCGCCGGCCAGCGCCGCATCCAGTCCGCCGACCTCGGCGTAGGGTTCGATGTCGGCGAAACTGGCGCCGGCGCCGCTGGCGTAGCCGAGCAGCATGCGCCGCACGCCGAAGATCCAGGCATTCTGTTCGCCCGCCATGCCCAGGCCCAGGCCGGCGCGGTGCTCGTGGTCGAGGCCCCAGCGCACGCCGGCGCCTTCGATCCAGCGGCCCAGGATGGCCAGGTCGTCGTCGCCCAGGCCGAAACGGCGCGCCACGGCCGGCACGTCGAGCAGGTCGCGCACCTCGCTCTGGCGGCAGCGCTGCTGCGGCAGGCGCAGCAGCCATTCGAGCGACACCAGCAGCGGGTTGACGCTGCGGTCGCGCATGTCGCCGATTTCGAACGGGATGCGGCGCAAGTCCTTCTGGCGATGCTGGTCGAACACGGCGTGGATCGCCGGCGAAAAGGCGTCGATGTCGGGCACCATCACCACCACGTCGCGCGGCCGCAGGCTCGGGTCTTGCGCGAACCACGACAGCAGCTGGTCGTGCAGGACCTCGACCTCGCGCTGCACGCTGTGGGTGACGTGGAATTCGATCGAGCGGTCATCCGGCATCGGGGGCACGCGCGGATGCTCGGACAGCGGCAGCAGGTCGCGCACCGCGGCCTGGACTTGCCCCAGCAAGGTCGCGCCGTCGTCGTCGGCGAACAGGTCGACCTTCAGCGGCGCAGTCTCTTCTTCGCTCCGGTCCTGGTTGTCGAATTCGTCCAGCATGCGCACGAAGTCGCGCCCCTGGCGCCCCCAGCTCGCCAGCAGCGGATGGCTGTGCGCATGCAGCTCCTCGATCGGGATCGCGCCCAGGTCGACGCCGCCGCGCTGCGGCTGGCGGCGGCGCGCGGCCTTGAGCAGGTCGCGGCCGTCGATGATGTCGCCCCAATAGAAGCGGCACGGATTCGGCACCGCGAACAGCACTTGCGTGTGGCGCGACAGCGCCGCGATCGCCTGCAAGGTCTGGTAAGGCAGCGTCGACATCCCGAACAGCACCACGCGGCGCGGCAGGCGGCTGGCAGGCGCCTGGCCGGACTCGATCGCGGCCAGGAACTGGCGGTGGATGGTCGCGCGTCCGCTGTGGCGCTGCGATTCGTCCAGGCTGGCGTGCACCGCACGCCACAGGCAGGCTTGCCAGCGCTGGTCCGGGGCCAATGGCACGGCTTCATCGCCCAATGAGCCGGCGGCGCGGCGCAGCTGGTCGCGACCGTCGGCCCAATCGGCCAGCCAGTCGGCGCGGTAGACCTGGTACTGGTCGTACAGGTCGGCCACGCGCTCGGCCAGCTGCAGGCGGCGCTCGGCGTCGCCGTCGGCCAGGAAGCGCGCCAGCGGCTCATAGCCGTCCTCTTGCAATAGCGTGGGCAACAGGCGCATCAGGCGCCAGGTGAGCGGATCCTTGTCGAACGGCGCCCGGGTCGGCACCCGCTCGCGGCCCAGCATGCCGCGATAGGCTTCCCACATGAAGCGCGCCGGCAGCGCCACCCGGGTGGCGGCGCACACGCCGATCTCCTCGGCCAGCGCGATCTTGAGCCATTCGGCCACGCCATTCGATTGCACCAGGAAGATCTCTTCTTCGAGGGGGCCGAGCGGATGGTTGCGCAGCCAGTCGAACACGGCGCTGCGCAGCAGCTCCATCTGGTTGCCATGAAGGATCAGGAGGCCGGGGGTGATCGGGGAAGGCATGCGTGAAGCTCGAACGGTCGGGTCCACAGCATACCGTGTTTGGTCCGCTCGCGGTAGGCCCGCAGGCGCTTGCGCGCTCAGCGCACCTCGCCGTCCCGGCTGCCGAACTGGGTCGAGACTTCGCGTTCGATCCGGATCAATAGTGCGCGCAGGCGTGCCGCCAGCGCCCTGGCCTGGGCGGTGCCGGCCGCGCCCATGCGCGGCGCCCGCCGCGGTTGCGCCTCCAGGTCTTCGCAGATGGCGCCGAAGCTGGCGGCGCCGATCGCGCGCGCCGCCGACTTGAGCTGGTGCGCCAGGCTTGCGGTATGGGTCAGGTCGCCCCCGGCCAGGGCAGCCTCGATCCCGGCCAGGTTCTCGCGCGCGGTATCGAGGAACAGGAACACATATTTACGCATCCGTTCGGTGTCGCCGCCGGCCGTGTTGGCCAGGCTGGCCAGGTCGAGCACTTCTCCCTGCCCGCCCGGCCCCGCGCCGCTCGCGGACCCTGGCGCCCTCGCGATCGCGACGTCGGCCACCGGCGCCGTGGTGCGGCCCAGGCAGCGCGCGATGGTGGCGGCCAGCAGTTCCGGCACCACCGGCTTGGCCAGGAATTCGTTCATGCCGGCGGCCAGGCAGCGCGCGCGGTCGTCGACGCCGGCATTGGCCGTCATCGCCACCACCAGCGTGCCCTGCAAGGCCGGATCGTGGCGGATGCGGCGGGTCGCTTCCAGCCCGTCCATCACCGGCATCTGCACGTCCATCAGCACGCAATCGAAGCGTTTGACCGCCATCGCCGCCAGCGCCTCCTGGCCGTTGTTCGCCACCTCGACCGCGGCGCCGGACTCTTCCAGCAGCTCGCGCGCGACCTGCTGGTTGAAGGGATTGTCTTCCACCAGCAGCACCGCGCAGCCGTCCAGGCGCGCCTGGGCCGCGGCCGGCGCGGCGCCCAGGCCGGCTCCGAGCATGGTCCCCGCTCGCCCGCCGGCGGCATCGTCCAGGGCCAGGCGCGCCGTGAACCAGAAGGTGCTGCCCTCGCCCAGGATGCTGGACACCCCGACCTCGCCGCCCATCAGCTCGGCCAGCTGGCGGCTGATGGCCAGGCCCAGGCCGGTGCCGCCATGGCGCCGGGTGGCCGACTGGTCGGCCTGCTGGAATGGCGTGAACAGGTGCGGCAACGCGGCGGCGTCGATGCCGATGCCGCGGTCTTCGACCTCGAAGCGCACCAGCACTTCAGGGCCGAAGGCGCGCGCCAGGCGCGCGCGCAGCGTGATCCGGCCGCGCTCGGAGAATTTGACGGCATTGCCGGCGAAATTGAGCAGCACCTGCTCCAGCCGCAGCGAGTCGCCGCACAGGGGCCGCATCAGGACCGGATCGATTTCGATGTCGAAGCCCAGGCCCTTGGCCACGGCCGCGGTGCCCAGCTGGGCCTCGACGTTGCGCAGCAGGGCGTCGAGCATGAAGCACACGCGCGACAGTTCCAGCATGCCGGCCTCGATCTTGGAGAAATCGAGGATGTCGTTGATGATGCCCAGCAGGTGCTGGCCCGAGTGGTAGATCTTTTCGAGGTAGTCGCGCTGGCGCGCGTCGGGCGCGGCCTGCAGCGCCAGGTGGGTCATGCCGATGATGCTGTTCATCGGGGTGCGGATCTCATGGCTCATGTTCGACAGGAAGTCGCTCTTGGCCTTGCTGGCGGCGTCGGCGCGCGCCTTCAGGCGATGCAGCTCGGTGACGTCGGTCGCCACGCACAGCACCGCCGGCTCCTCGTCGACCTGCATCGGTACGCGCACTGTCCACAGCTGGCGCGCCGCGCCGCCCGGCGCCGACTGCGCCACCTGGGCGCTGCTGCTGCGGCCGTCGTGCAGCACCGCGCGATCCAGCTCCCAGGCGGCGTCGGCCAGGGCGCGGTCCATGGCCTCGACGTCGCGCCGGCCGATCAGCTCCGCCGCCGGCCGCCCGAGGCGCGAGGCGCCCTTGGCATTGAGGTAGCGGATGCGGCGCAGCGCGTCCTTCAGGTAGACCTCGGCGTCCAGGTTGTCCAGCACGGTGTCGAGCAGCAGGCGCTGCTCGTCGGCGGCGCGGCGCGAGCGGTACTGGGCCAGGAACAGTCCGTACACCAGCAGGGTCGCGGCGAAGCCGAAGGCCAGCGCCGCCACCGGCATCCAGAGATCGGCGCCATGGAGCATGGCGCGCTTGGGCGTGGCGAAATGCGCCGCCCACCGGCTGCCGGCGAAATCCACGTCCAGCACGGTCGTGAAGTAGTCGCCCGGGTCGAACGCCGTGCGCCGCACGTCGGGCCCATGCAGCAGCAACTCGCCCCCTCCCGCATCGCGGTTCGCGCCATACACGCTGACCGACGGCGGCGCCCCGGCCGATGCGGCCAGCGCATTGTCGACCAGCGCCGGCACCGAAAAGGCGATGCCGAACGAGCCCAGGTAGGCCGCGCGCCGCCCTTCGAGGCTCGGCGGGGTCACGCCGCCGCGATAGACCGGCATGCGCATGCCGAGGGCATAGTGCGGCGTGGGGTCGCGCAGGAACACCGGCTGCCCCGAGGCGCTGATGCCGCCGTTGTCGCGCGCCTGCTCCAGGGCGCGGGCGACGGCCGGCCTGCCGGCCATGTCGAAGCCGAGCCGGCGGCTGGGCTGGTCGATCGGATACTGGTAGGCGATCACCTCGTACCAGGGACGGCGCCCGGCGGGAAAAATCGCGAAGTCCGGGTAGCCGCGGGCGTCGACGCTGCGATCGGCGCGCACCGCGGCGACGAAGCGCGCGCGCTGGACTTCGGGCACGTGGGCGGCGTACGTGACCCCTTCGATGGCCGGATAGTTGCGCGCGATGTCGAGCGCGGCGACATAACGGTGGAAGGACGCCCGGTCGGGCACGGCGTTGCCGTCGCCGGCCGCATGCAGGGCCGCCAGCGAACGCACCGCGCGGCCATACGAGGCGAGCGACGCGTCGATCCGTTCGCGCGCCGCCTGCGCCGCGTTTCCGAAGCGGCCGCGCGCCTCTTCCTCGATCGAGGCGTCGGCGACCGCATGCAGCAGCAGGCCGACCGCCAGCGCCAGCGCGACGCCGCCGCCCCACAGCACGAACGGCCGGCCCAGGCGCACGCAAGCCGCTTCGATGGCGTCGATTCCTGGCATGGTCAAGCGCTTCATGCTTCCCCTGGCGGGCGGTGCCCGCCACGTAAAATTGCTAGTATATCGGCGCGCCGCGCCGGCGTGATACTGATGAGGACAGCATGCAACACCACGACGATCCCTGGCTGTGGCTGGAACAGATCGACAGCGACGAAGCCCGCGCCTGGGTCGACGCGCGCAACGCGGCCACCGAAGCCGAGCTGCAGGCCGATCCGCGCTTCGCGCCGCTCTGCGAACGCTTGACGGGCATCCTCGATTCGAGCGCCAAGATTCCCTACGTCGGCGTGCATGGCGGCTGGTGCTACAACTTCTGGCGCGACGCGACCCACGTGCGCGGCATCTGGCGCCGCACCACGCTCGACGAGTACCGCAAGAATGCCCCCGACTGGGAAACGGTGCTCGACCTCGACGCGCTGGCGCGCACGGAGAATGAAAACTGGGTCTGGGCCGGCGTGTCCTGGCTCGAGCCCGACGCCGCGCGCTGCCTGGTCCTGCTGTCGCGCGGCGGCGGCGACGCCAGGGTGGTGCGCGAATTCGACCTGACGCTGCCCGGCTTCGTGGCCGACGGCTTCACCCTGCCCGAGGCGAAGAGCGACGTGTCCTGGATCGACCGCGACACCCTGTTCGTCGGCACCGACTTCGGCCCGGGCAGCCTGAGCGAATCGGGCTATCCGCGCATCGTCAAGGAATGGAAGCGCGGCGCGCCGCTGGCAGCGGCCGCCACCGTGTACGAGGCGGCCCCGGGCGACATGGCGGCGTCCGGCTACCAGGACAACAGCCCCGGCTGGGAGCGCGCCTTCGTGCTGCGCCAGATCGATTTCTATACGAGCGAACTGTTCTGGCGGCGCGGCGACCGGCTGCTCAGGATCGACAAGCCGCTCGACGCCAGCGCCTTCGCCCTGCGCGACCAGCTCGTGATCGAGCTGCGCTCGGACTGGACCATCGACGGCGTGACCTACCCCCAGGGCGCCCTGCTGGCGACCGGCTTCGACGCCTTCGTGGCGGGCAGCCGCGCCTTCGAGGTGCTGTTCACGCCGACCCCAATGACCTCGCTGGACGGCGTGGCGGCCACCCGCAGCAGCCTGCTGCTGACGGTGCTCGACAACGTCAAGAACCGCATCGTCGAATTGCGGCGCGAAGACGGGCGCTGGATCCGGCGCGAGGTCGCCGTGCCCGGCATCGGCTCGCTGGGCGTGTCGGCCCTGGACTCGGACCACTCGGACGACTACTTCCTCACCGTGACCGATTTCCTGCATCCGACCACCTTGTACCTGATGCATAGCGGCAGCGACGCGCGCGAGCCGCTCAAGGCGATGCCCGCCTTCTTCGACGCCGGACCGTACGAGGTGAGCCAGCACACGGCGACTTCCAGCGACGGCACCCTCGTGCCCTACTTCGTCGTCGCCCCCAGCGGCGGCGGCGGCGCATCCGGTCCGACCCTGCTGTACGGCTACGGCGGCTTCGAGGTCTCGCTCAAGCCCTTCTACAGCGGCATGACCGGCGCCGCCTGGCTCGAACAGGGTGGCACCTATGTGCTGGCCAATATCCGCGGCGGCGGCGAATTCGGCCCGCGCTGGCACCAGGCGGCCCTGCGCCAGCATCGCCAGCGCGCTTTCGACGACTTCATCGCCGTCGGCCAAGACCTGGTGGCGCGCGGCGTCGCCACGCCGCGACAACTGGGCATCATGGGCGGCAGCAACGGCGGCCTGCTGGTCGGCGCGGCGCTGACCCAGCGTCCCGACCTGTTCGGCGCCGTGGTGTGCCAGGTGCCGCTGCTGGACATGCGGCGCTACCACCTGCTGCTGGCCGGCGCCTCGTGGATGGGCGAGTACGGCGACCCGGACGATGCCGAGGACTGGGCCTACCTGGCCCGCTACTCGCCGTACCACAACGTGCGGCCCGGCGAGCGCTATCCGCGCGTGCTGTTTACCACCTCGACCCGAGACGACCGCGTCCATCCGGCGCATGCGCGCAAGATGGCGGCGCGCATGCTGGACCAGGGACACGACGTGCTGTACTGGGAAAACACCGAAGGCGGCCATGCCGGCGCCGCCGACAACGCCCAGACCGCGCGCATGGTGGCGCTGACCTACACCTTCCTGCTGCGACAGCTGGGCGAGCACGCGGCCTGAAATCCGCTCAGGAGGCCAGCCGCCTGGCGAACAGCGCTTCCCAGGTCGGCTCGATCTCCACGTAGAGCGCGACCGCGGTCTCGATCCCGACCGCCTGCGGCGACCCGATGCGGGTGGTGACCACGCCGGCCCGGCGCAGCATGCGCTCGATCGCGGTGGTGGTGACGGTGACGTAGCGCGACAGGCCGCGCTCGTGGGCGTGGCGGATGATGGCCTCGATCGACTCCATCGTCATCTCCGAGAAGCCGTAGCTGCCGGCGCCCTCGGTCTCGAGCGCGAAGCGCGACAGCTCCCAGATGTGCGGGTCGCTGGGCGGCTCCTGGCCGTCGAGCAGCTGGGGGAAGGAATCCTTGAGCATATACGGTCCTTCGGTCGGCAGCAGGCGCCAGCAGCCGCGCAGCGTCTCGCCGTCGCGCATCAGCATGTAACGCGGTTCGAGCGCGTCGTAACCATCGATCTCCATGCCGGACAGCACCGGCACTTCCCATCCCAGCCGCCCGCGGAATACCTTCGCGCGCAGCGTATGCATTTCCCACAACTCTTTCGATGCGAATGCGCGGCGTGGCGCGATCGTGATTTGCATGCTCATTGCCAACCCCCTCCTCGTTGAGAAAATCGGTTCAAGAAATATGCACTACGCATCAAAGCGTTATGCAAATCGGGTAGGCTGGGTACTATCAGCATTGATAGGTGGCGAGCAATATCGGCAGTGCAATACTTTTGGAAACGACGCAGTTTCCGAATTATTCGATTCACTACCCCGAAAGGAACGACCATGGCAAACGATCTGATGTGCGACGCACTGGCAGCCGAACTGCAGGCCAACCAGCTGGTCCAGGCCGCCGGCACGGCACGCCTGGCGCCGCACGAACTGCGTCGGCTGCGCATCACGAAGCGCGAAAGCCAGGAAAAATTCTGGGGCCGCTTCGGCGTCACCCAGTCCAGCGGCAGCCGCTTTGAAACCGGTCTCGCGATCCCGGCGCCTGTATCGATTCTTCTGCGCATGTACATGAACGGCAAACTCAGCGATGGTGATCTTCAGGGGTGATGAGCCCCAGGGCGATGGCCTTGACCACCGCCTGCTGGCGAGTGTTGACGTCAAATTTTTGACGCACATTCGCCAGGTGAAAATTAACGGTGGCTTCGGAACAGCCCGTGATGCGCGCGACCTCCCAGGACGACTTGCCCGCCATCACCCACTGCAACACTTCCAGCTCGCGCCGCGTCAGGCGCGGCGCCTCTTCCGGCCGCGTCTCCTCCTCGCGGAAACGCCCGGAAGAAATGAAAGCGTAGTCGCGCACCAGCGACAGCATCGGCAGCGCCTCGTTCATGGCGCGCCGGGCGTCGGCGTCGGGCCGCGCATCGGACGCGAAACTGATCACCCCGAACTCGCCCTGCGGCCCATGCACCGGCAAGGTCGCGCCGCTGCGGATGCCGTGGGCGCTGGCCTCTTCGTAGAGCCCGGCCTGCTGGGGGCCGGAGGCGAACGTGCCCGGCTCCCACACGATCGGGATCGTGCTCGACAGGCAATGGGCGACGGTCGGATCGACATAGGCGAAGCCGTTGCGGTCGTAGCGGTCGCGCCAGTCTGCGGAATAATTACTGCGCAAGAAAGCCGACTCGAAACGGGTATGGCGCGAATTAACGACGCCAAACAGCACCTGGTCGAAGCCCAGCCCCCGCGCAACCGTGAACAGGGATGCGCTCCATTTGGAAGCATCCTTGGCCTGCATCAGCTCGAGTAATAAGGCAGTGTCAATCATGGGGGCAAAGTTTGATGTAACACCCCTATGCTAGATGGTTCACCCCGTTCACAAATTCACAGAAATTAACAATCAAGATATTTACTTCTATCTCACATGCATGTTGTCGTGCATAAACCACAACAAAGTTGCAATCGTGCGCCCTGCTAGAGGGGAATCGGCTACCCTCCGCCGAATTACCTGTAACAAATTTCAGATTAGCAAGTATTTACTAGCCGAGATACCGTTTCGTGGTTTGACTTAGATCTATAGAATCGTATTTCGTGCGTGTGTAAAAACGACACTCTTGCCGGCACCACCGGCTAACCGACAGACTTCCTTTCAGGACGAGGATCCAGGCGATGAACACCATGACCGATATGGGCGAACAGTTGGACGTCAAGCTGCTGCTCACCACATTGATGGCCCTGAAAAAAGGCGATTTCTCGGTGCGCATGCCTGACGACTGGACCGGCGTGTCCGGCAAGATCGCCGATACCCTGAACGACATCATCGAGACCAAGCAAAAGATGGTCGAAACCGTCACGGAAGTCTCGCGGGTGGTGGGCCGCGAAGGCCACCTGACCCAGCGCGCCGACCTGCCGGGCGTGGTGGGCGGCTGGAGCACCATGATCAGCTCGGTCAACACCCTGATCGACGACCTGGTGCGCCCCACCACCGAGATGGCGCGCGTGATCGGCGCGGTGGCGAAAGGCGACCTGTCCCAGACCATGGCCCTCGAAGTCGACGGCCATCCGCTCAAGGGCCAGTACCTGCGCGCGGCGATGACGGCCAACACCATGGTCGAGCAGCTGTCCTCGTTCTCGTCCGAAGTCACGCGCGTGGCGCGCGAGGTCGGCACCGAGGGCAAGCTGGGCGGCCAGGCGCAGGTGAAAGGCGTGGCCGGCACCTGGAAGGACTTGACCGACTCGGTCAACTCGATGGCGGGCAACCTGACCTCGCAGGTGCGTAACATCGCGGAAGTGACCACCGCGGTGGCCAACGGCGACCTGTCCAAGAAGATCACGGTCGACGTGCGCGGCGAGATCCTGCAACTGAAGGACACCATCAACGTGATGGTGGACCAGCTGCGCTCCTTCGCCTCCGAAGTGACGCGGGTGGCGCGCGAGGTCGGCACCGAGGGTAAACTCGGCGGCCAGGCCTATGTGCCGGGCGTGGCCGGCACCTGGAAGGACTTGACCGACAACGTCAACTTCATGGCCTCGAACCTGACGGGCCAGGTGCGTAATATCGCGGCGGTGACCACCGCGGTGGCGAACGGCGACCTGTCCAAGAAAATTACCGTGGACGTGAAGGGCGAGATCCTGGAACTAAAGAACACGATCAACGTGATGGTGGACCAGCTGTCCTCGTTCGCCTCCGAGGTGACGCGCGTGGCGCGCGAGGTCGGCACCGAGGGTAAGCTCGGCGGCCAGGCGGTGGTGAAAGGCGTGGCCGGCACCTGGAAGGACTTGACCGACTCGGTCAACTCGATGGCGGGCAACCTGACCGGCCAGGTGCGTAACATCGCGGACGTGACCACCGCGGTGGCGAACGGCGACCTGTCCAAGAAGATCACGGTGGACGTGAAAGGCGAGATTCTCGAGCTGAAGAACACCATCAACGTGATGGTCGACCAGCTGAACTCCTTCGCCTCGGAAGTCACGCGCGTGGCGCGCGAGGTCGGCACCGAAGGTAAACTCGGCGGCCAGGCCAACGTGCCGGGCGTGGCCGGCACCTGGAAGGACTTGACCGACGGCGTGAACTCGATGGCGGGCAACCTGACCGCCCAGGTGCGTAACATCGCGGAAGTGACCACCGCCGTGGCGAACGGCGACCTGTCCAAGAAGATCACGGTGGACGTCAAGGGCGAGATCCAGGAACTGAAGAACACGATCAACGTGATGGTCGACCAGCTGTCCTCGTTCGCGTCGGAAGTCACGCGGGTGGCGCGCGAAGTCGGCACCGAAGGTAAACTGGGCGGCCAGGCGTATGTGCCGGGCGTCGGCGGCACCTGGAAGGACTTGACCGACAACGTCAACTTCATGGCCTCGAACCTGACCGGCCAGGTGCGTAATATCGCGGCGGTGACCACCGCCGTGGCGCGCGGCGACCTGTCCAAGAAGATCACCGTGGACGTGAAGGGCGAGATTCTCGAACTGAAGGACACCATCAACGTCATGGTGGACCAGCTGTCCTCGTTCGCCTCGGAGGTGACCCGGGTGGCGCGCGAGGTGGGCACCGAAGGTAAACTCGGCGGCCAGGCCAACGTGTCGGGCGTGGCCGGCACCTGGAAGGACTTGACGGAAAACGTCAACCAGCTGGCGGCGAACCTCACCAACCAGATGCGCGCGATCGGCGAAGTGGCGACGGCGGTGACGCGCGGCGACCTGTCGCGCTCCATTCAGGTGGAAGCGCGCGGCGAAGTGTCCTACCTGAAGGACAACATCAACGAGATGATCCGCAACCTGAAGGAGACCACGCAAAAGAACGCGCAGCAGGATTGGCTCAAGACCAACCTGGCCCGCTTCACTCGACTGCTGCAGGGCCAGCGCGACCTGCAGGCGGTGACCAAGCTGATCCTGTCGGAGCTGGCGCCGCTGGTCTCGGCCCACCACGGCGTGTTCTACATGATGGACTCGCAAGAGACCGACGCCAGGTTGCGCATGATCGCCAGCTACGGCTACCGCTCGAGCCGCAAGCTGCCGACTTCCTTCCTGCCGGGCGAAGGCCTGGTGGGCCAGTGCGCGCTGGAGAAGACCCGCATCTGGCTGACCGACGTCCCGCGCGACTACATCGTGGTGTCCTCGGGCCTGGGCTCGGCGCCGCCGAACAATATCGTGGTGCTGCCGATCCTGTTCGAGCAGCAGGTCAAGGCCGTCATCGAGATCGCCTCGCTCGACCGCTTCACCGAGACCCACCTGTCCTTCCTCGACCAGCTGATGGAATCGATCGGCGTGGTCCTGAACACGATCGAGGCCAACAGCCGCACCGAGTCGCTGCTGACCCAGTCGCAGTCGCTGGCGCAGGAACTGCAGCAGACGAACCAGGAGCTGGGCGAGAAAGCGCGCCTGCTGTCCGAGCAGAACATCGAGGTGGAACGCAAGAACCGCGAGGTGGAGCAGGCCAAGCTGGCGCTGGAAGAAAAAGCGACCCAGCTGGCGCTGTCCTCGAAGTACAAGTCGGAATTTTTGGCCAATATGTCGCACGAATTAAGGACGCCCCTGAATTCGCTGCTGATCCTGGCCCAGCAGCTGTCCGACAACCCGGAAGGCAATCTGTCTGGCAAGCAGGTGGAGTTCGCGAAGACGATCTACGGCTCGGGTTCGGACCTGCTGACCCTGATTAACGACATTCTCGACCTGTCCAAGATCGAATCGGGCACCGTCACGCTGGACGTGTCGGAATACCGCTTCTCGAACCTGCGCAACTACGTCGACCGCACCTTCCGCCACATGGCCGAGGCCAAGCACCTGGGCTTCCAGGTCGAGCTGGCCGAGAACCTGCCGACCGCCGTGATGACCGACACCACGCGCCTGCAGCAGGTGCTGAAAAACCTGTTGTCGAACGCCTTCAAGTTCACCAGCCATGGCCAGGTCTCGCTGGGCATCAGCCTGGTGACCAGCGGCTGGACCGCCGACCACCCGAACCTCGAGCATGCCGACGCGGTGCTGGCGTTTTCGGTGTACGACACCGGCGTGGGCATCCCGGCCGACAAGCTGCAGCTGATCTTCGAAGCCTTCCAGCAGGCCGACGGTTCGACCGCCCGCAAGTATGGCGGCACGGGTCTCGGCCTGTCGATTTCGCGCGAACTGGCGCGCCTGCTGGGCGGCGAAATCCGGGTCGAGTCGACGGTCAACGTCGGCTCGGTGTTCACGCTCTACCTGCCGTACAACCGCGCCGGCTTCATCAACTATGAACAGGCGCGCCAACCGCAGCCGGCGCGCCTGGCGCCGCCGTTGAACGTCCCGGCCCCGCTGGTGCCGGTGCTGCAGGAAAACAGCGAGGTCTCGACCCTCGAGCTGACGGCGGACCTGCTCGACCCGAGCGGCGCCGTGGTCGAGTACGCGAGCGTGCTGGACGACCGCGGCCTGGTGACGCCGGGCGACCCGTCGGTGCTGATCGTCGAGGACGACGAGCGCTTCGCCAAGGTGGTGCTCGAATTCGCCCGCGAGAAAAACTTCAAGGCGATCGTGACCCACCGCGGCGATTCGACCTTGTCGCTGGCGCGCGACTACCTGCCGTCGGCCATCCTGCTCGACCTGGACCTGCCGGACATCGACGGCTTCACGGTGCTCGACCGCCTGAAACGCGACCCGAGCACGCGCCACATCCCGGTGCACGTGATGTCGTCATTGCGCGAGCGCGAACGCGCGCTGCGCCAGGGCGCCATCTCGTACATCAACAAACCGGTCGAGCGCGAGGCGCTGAACGAGGAATTCAAGCGCATCCAGAAATTCCTGATGGGCGGCAAGCGCAGCCTGCTGGTGGTCGAGGACGATCCGGCCCAGCGCGACGCGATCGTTTCCCTGATCGGCAACAACGACATCCATATGGTGACGGTCGACCATGGCGCCGCCGCGCTCGAGGCCCTGCAGTCCTCGCACTTCGACTGCATGGTGCTGGACCTGACCCTGCCCGACATCTCGGGCTTCGACCTGCTCGAGCAGATCGCCCGCTACGAACGCCTGCGCGACCTGCCGATCGTGATCTACACCGCCCAGGAGCTCACCCGCAAGGAGGTCACGAAGCTCAAGCGCTTTGCCAAGACCATCGTGATCAAGGATGCGCGCTCGCCCGAGCGCCTGCTGGACGAGACGGCGCTGTTCCTGCACCGTTCGCAGGCCAGCCTGCCCGAGACCCAGCGGCGCATGCTCGAGGAAATTCACGCCCTCGACTCGGGCCTGGCCGGACGCAAGGTGCTGATCGTCGACGATGACCTGCGCAATATCTTCGCGCTGTCGACGCTGCTGGAGCGCCAGCAGATGCAGGTGCTGTTCGCCGAGAACGGCCGCGACGGCATCGAAGTGCTCGAGAAGGACCCGGGCATCGAGATCGTCCTGATGGACATCATGATGCCCGAGATGGACGGCTACGACACGATGCGGGCGATCCGCCGCATCCCGAAATTCCGCTCGCTGCCGATCATCACCCTGACCGCGAAAGCGATGAAGGGCGACCGCGACAAGTGCATCGCGGCCGGCGCCTCGGACTACATCACCAAGCCGGTCGACGTGGCGCAGCTGCTGTCGATGATGCGGGTTTGGCTGCACTGAGGCACCAGTGAATGCCTTGACTGGTGTGCCGGTCGATACCGGCCTGGCGGAGCTCGAGATCGATCTGCTGCTCGAAGCGCTGTACCAGCGTTTCGGCCTCGACTACCGCAGCCACGAGCGCGCCATCCTGCGCCGCCGGCTGCACGAGCTGGCGCGCCTGCACGCTCTGCCGAATCTCACGCGGCTGCAGGAGCAGGTGCTGCACGCGCCCGGCGCGGCGCTGGGCGTGGTGCGCGCGCTGGCGGTGCAGCCGGCCGCCCTGTTCGACCGTCCCGACTGGGCGCGGCGCCAGCGCGGCGCGCTGGCCGACAGCCTGCGTCCGACGGCGCTCCCCAAGGTCTGGCTGCCCGAGGTGGCCGGCGTGGGCGAGGCCTGGACCCTGGCCGTGCTGCTGGCCGAGGAAAAGCTGTACGGGCGCACCGAAGTGTTCGCGACCCTGGCCAGCGACGAACTGCTGTTCGAGGCGCGCGAAGCCACGCTGCCGGCCGCTCAGCTGGCGCAGGCTCAGCGCGGCTACGAAGCCAGTGGCGGCACGGGGCGGCTGGCCGATTACTTCGAGGTCAGCGACGGCCGCGCGCGCCTGCTGCCGCGGCTGCGCGAGCGCATCACCTGGCTGCAATACTGCCTGGTGACCGACGGCTCGTTCAACGAGTTCCACGCGATCGTCTGCTGCCGCGCCCTGCCCGACTTCGGCCCGGTGCTGCGCCAGCGGACCCTGCGCCTGTTCCGCGACAGCCTGGCCCTGTTCGGGGTGCTCGGGATCGACCGCGAGCTGGCGGCGAGCGACGCGGGCGCGGCCGACTACCAGCCCTTGTTCGACGAGGGGGCGTGGTACAAGCGGGTGCGCTAAGCGTCAGGCGATGGCCGTCGCCGACCGTTCGGCGGCCATCCAGGCATCGATCTTGTCCGCCACGCCCGGCCGCAGGTGTAGTCCCAGCTTGGTCCGGCGCCACAGGACATCCTGGGCGCAGGCGGCCCACTCGTGCGCCATCAGGTAGCGCAGCTCGGCCTCGTACAGGCCAGGGGCGACTTCCGCGCCGAGATCGGCCAACATCCCGCACCGATCCAGCAACCCCTCCACCCGGGCGCCGTAGGCGCGCGCATAGCGCAGCGCCAGCGGCTTGGGCAGCCAGGCGTAACGCCGCTGCAGCGCCGCCACCCAGCGGTCGAATTCCAGCACGCCGCGGTTGTCGGGCTGCGGCCCGAACAGGTCGCCGCCCGGCAGCACGGCGTGCGCCGTCCATGCTCCCGTCGGCGTCGCACCCAGCAGCGGCGCGATCCAGTCGACGGCTTCCTCGGCCAGCTTGCGGTAGGTGGTGATCTTGCCACCGAAGACCGACAGCAGCGGCGGACCGCTGGCGTCGCGTTCGAGGAAGTAGTCGCGCGTGATCGCCGCCGCCTTGCCGGCCTCGTCGTCCAGCAGCGGGCGCACGCCCGAATAACTCCACACCACGTCGCTCGGCGCCAGCTGGCGCTTGAAGTAACGGTTGACCAGCGCGCACAGGTAGCGTGTCTCGCCCTCGCCGATCGCGGCGGCGCCGGGGTCGCCCGCGTAATCGACGTCGGTGGTGCCGACCAGGGTGAAAACTTCTTCATACGGAATGGCGAACACGACCCGGCCATCCGCATGCTGGAACAGGTAGGCGCAGCCATGGTCGAACAGGCGCGGCACGACGATGTGGCTGCCCTTGACCAGGCGCAGCGCGCGGTGCGGCGCCGCCCGGTTGGCGCCGCGCGCGAAATGGGCCGCCCACGGGCCGGCGGCGTTGACGAGGCCGCGCGCGCGCACGGTCAGGGGCGCGCCGCCCCCATCGATGCGCGCCTCCCAGTGCGCGGCGCGCCGAACCACGTCTGCGCAGGCCGCATGGGTGAGCACCCGCGCCCCGCGCTCGTGGGCATCGAGGGCGTTGAGCACCACCAGCCGGGCGTCGTCGACCCAGCCGTCGGAATAGGCGAAGGCGCGCGTGAATTCGGGCTTGAGCGGCGCGCCGGCGGGGTGGCCGGCCAGCTCGAGCGCGCTGGACGCCGGCAGGAAGGCGCGCGGCGCCAGGCGGTCGTACAGGAACAGGCCGGCGCGGATCAGCCAGGCCGGGCGCTGGCCTGCCACGTGCGGCATCACGAAGCGCAGCGGACGCATGATGTGCGGCGCGCTCCTGAGCAGGGTCTCGCGTTCGGCCAGCGCCTTGCGCACCAGGCCGAATTCGCGGTATTCGAGATAGCGCAGGCCACCATGGATCAGCTTGCTGGAGGCGGACGAGGTATGCGCGCCCAGGTCGTCCTTCTCGCACAACACCACCGACAGGCCGCGCCCGGCCGCGTCGCGCGCAATGCCGGCGCCGTTGATGCCGCCGCCGACCACCAGCAGGTCGCAATCGATCGTCGTGTCCGCTCCCATCGCCCCCTCCTCTAAACCATCCGACCCGGCGCGTTCGATCCACTTTACGCGGGCGCGCCGGTCCGGCGTTTGCCTGCGTCAATTATGCGGAGAATGGACGGGCCGGTGTGTAAAATCGCCACATGTCCATCCCGTCCACGCCAGACCGGACCCGCGCCTGGGTCCGCATGCCATCCGGCCGCCGCCTCGACCTGCTCGACCCGACACCCTTCGACTGGGACGACGCCGACCTGGCGCTCGGCCTGGCCCGCACCTACCGCTGGGGCGGCCACTCGGCCTGGCCGTTGCCGCTGTCGGTGGCCCAGCACTCGATCACGGTGATGCTGCTGCGCCGCGCCGCCGCCCCGGCCATCACGCCGCTGGAAGAACTGCGCGAACTGCTGCACGACGCCGAGGAAGGCCTGCTCGGCTTCGATGCGATCTCGGTGATCAAGCCTTTCCTGGGCGACGCCTTCCGCGCGCTGACCAGGCGCCTCGAACACACGGTATTCCTGCGCTATGGCCTGCCGGCCTGGGACGCGCGCAGCCATGCGGCGCACAAGCGCGCCGACCGCCTGGCCGCGGCCACCGAGGCCGTGCACGTGGCCGGCTGGTCGCGCGAGGAGGTGCGGCGCACCCTGAAGATCCGCGCCGAGGTGCTGGCCGAGGATCCCCTTGCCGCCTACTACGATTGCCGACCGTGGGAGCCGTGGGCGCCGGGCGTGGCCTGCGAGCGTTTCATGCGCGAGCTCGAGCGGCTCGCGCTCGCGGTGCGCTCGACCGACTGACGTCTCAGGCGCCCGCGCTCAGCGTCTTCTCCAGGTGACGCTCCAGCCCTTCCAGCGACTTGCCGCGCGTTTCCGGCACGCAGGTCGCGACGAAGGCCAGCGAGGCAATATTGATGGCTGCGAACACGAAGAAGGTGGCGCTGCCAAACTGCGCCAGCGCGATCGGGAACAGCAAGGCGACCAGGGCGTTGAACACCCACTGGCAGGCCACGGCGGTGCCGGTCAGCACGCCGCGCACGTGCATCGGGAACAGCTCGGACATCAGCAGCCAGTAGACCGGCGCGATCAGCATCTGCATGCACAGCAGGAAGCACAGGATGCAGGCGAGCGCCGCATAGCTGCGCGCCAGGCCGTCCGGGAACCACGTCAACACGATGCCGAGCGCGGCCTGGGTCAGGATCACGCCGCCCAGGCCGGTCATCAGCATGGGCCGGCGGCCGTGCTTGCCGATCAGCCAGATGCCGATCAAGGTCGCGATCACCGAGACCACGCCGTTGCCGATGGTGGCGGTCAGTGCGGCATTGGTGCCGAGGCCCGTCGAGGTCAGGATGATCGGGGTGAAATACATGAAGGCATTGATCCCGGTGAACTGGGCGGTGAAGCCCAGGCCGATGCCGATCCACAGCAGCTTGCGGATCCACGGCGTGCCGAGCACGGCCGACCAGCCCGCCTGCTCGCGCTCGATCGCGTTCAACCGGGTCATCTCCGCCATCTCGGTCTCGATCTGCTTGTCGCTCGAACGGATCTGTCCGAGCACTGCGCGCGCCTCGTCCATCCGGCCCTGGCCGGCAAGCCAGCGCGGCGACTTCGGCACCAGCATCATGCCCAGCCCCAGCAGGACGGCCGGGACCGCCGAGATGGCGAGCATGTAGCGCCAGACGTGCGGGGAATCGGACAGGTAGGCCAGCAGCGCATTGAGCACGTAGGCCGCCAGCTGGCCGGTCACGATCATCAGCTCGTTCTGGCTGACCAGGCGCGCGCGCCGGCTGGGGCCGGCCATCTCGGCAATGAACACCGGCACCGTGGACGAGGCGCCGCCCACCGCCATGCCGAGGATGAAGCGCATCGCCACCAGCACCGCCACCGACGGCGCCAGCACCGAACCGAGCACGCCGATCATGAACACCAGCGACAGGCCCATCAGCGTCGTACGGCGGCCGTACTTGTCCGACAGCGTGCCCGCCATCAGCGAACCGAGCGCGGCGCCGAACACCAGCGACGAGGTGACGATGCCCTCGGTCACCGGCGTCAGGCCGAGGCCGCCCTGCGCGGGCGCCAGGCCAAGGAACGGCAAGGCGCCCGAAATGACGCCCGTGTCATAGCCGAAGGCCAGCGCGCCCATGGTCGCGGCGATGGCGACCTTGAACACGAAGCGGCTTTCCCTGGTATCGGGAGGGGTGGGGTTGGCGGGATTGGCGGGATTGGCGGCGTGCGCTGGCGGCGTGACTGATGACATGAGGCGAGATCCTTTGGAAAATGGGGACGCGGCAGGCGGCATGCGGGCGGAGCCCGCCGCCCTCGCCGTCGCGAGGACGGCGGAGCTCGCGTGGCCGGGCGATAAGTCGGCCACTCTGTTGGAATTGCTTGATACAGGTTAACTGCAGTTATCGATCAAGTATGTTCGATAACTTACATATTAGCGAATTTCCTTGCAAATCATCAATGACAGCCCATGCCTGACGGCGCGGCGCACCTCCAACGGCCGCGTGGGCCCCACGCCGACGCAGCCGATTCGCGGGGCGGCCAGGACGCCACTTGGCGCTGCGTCCGGACGACGCCAAGTACCTGATTTCATTCGATCTTTGGGTCTATCCACAAGAAATGTGGATAACTGTGTGGAAAAGCGCCACTTGACAAGTCGCAAGCGCAGCATTGATGCGGGTTTCAACAAAATGCCCGTTCAGAAGGCAAAAAAATATCCCCGTAAAATCAGTCACTTGCACGTGCACCACTTCTGCGCGTCCATGTCACATACGGCAAACTCCTACAAAAGTGGGGCACCGGGGATAAGTCGTCAATTTGTCCGCATCTGTCGTCATTTCCACGCGTTCCGGGCGCGGTCGCGCACCATCATGCGGATGCTGTCGGGCATGGGCGTGCGCAGCTCGCGCTTGTCGGCGCTGAGCCAGGCGCATTCCTCGAAATGCTTGAGCATGACCGGGGTGATGAAGCGCGTGCGCGTCGCATACACATGGCGGTCGCCCATGCTCGACTGCTGCTTGATGAAGAAGCGGTTCGGCACCACCAGGTGCAGGTTCTCGCGCGCCCGCGTCATGGCCACGTAGAGCAGGCGCCGTTCTTCCTCGATGTCGTCCTGGGTGCCGGTGGCCATGTCGGACGGCATGCAGCCGTCGACGACGTTCAATACGTGCACCGTGTTCCACTCCTGCCCCTTGCTCGAGTGGATCGTGGACAGGATCACGTAGTCTTCGTCGAGCAGCGGCGCGCCGGCGCGGTCGCTGGTGGCCTCGGGCGGATCGAGCGTGATCTCGGCCAGGAAGCTCTCGCGGTTGCCATAGCCGCCGGACAGCGCCACCAGCTGGTCGAGGTCGGCCGCGCGCACCTGCGCATCGTCGTGCAGGCGCTCCAGGTGCGGCTGGTACCATGCGCGCGCCAGCTCGAGATCCATCGGCCAGCGCAGGCCGGGCCTGCGCAGGCGCCGGTACAGCGCGCAGAATGCCTGCCAGTCGGTCTTGCAGCGCGCCGGCACCGCGAAGGCTTCCAGTGCCGCCACCGGATCGTCGCTGCCGCCTGCGGCCTCGACCAGCCGGGTGGCGGTCGCCTGGCCGATGCCGGGAATCAGCTGCAGCGCGCGGAAACCCGCCAGCCGTCCGCTCGGGTTCTGGGCGAAGCGCAGCACGGCCAGCACGTCCTTGATGTGGGCCGCCTCCAGGAATTTCAGGCCGCCGAACTTGACGAAGGGGATGTTGCGACGCATGAGTTCGAGTTCGAGCGCGGCGCTGTGGCTGGCGGCGCGAAACAGCACCGCCTGGCTTTTGAGGGCGACGCCGGTTTCGCGCTGTTCGAGGATGCGGTTGCAGACCCAGCGCGCCTGCTCGGCTTCGTCGGGAATCAACACCAGCTGCGGCTTGATGCTTGACGCCTTGTCGGTCCACAGGGTCTTGGCGTGGCGCTCGAGCGCGGCCCCGATCACGGCGTTCGACGCGTCCAGGATCGGCTGTGTGGAACGGTAGTTGCGCTCCAGCGTGATCAGGTGCGCCGGCTGCGAGAACTGGGCGGGAAAGTCGAGGATGTTGCGCACGGTGGCGCCGCGAAAGCCATAGATCGATTGCGCATCGTCGCCGACGACCATCACGCCGCGACCGTCGGGCTTCATGCCGGTGACGATGGCCGCCTGCAAGCGGTTGGTGTCCTGGTATTCGTCGACCAGCACGTGGTCGAACAGCGCGCCGAGTTCAAGCCCCAGCACCGGGTCGGCCGCCATCTCGGCCCAGAACAGCAGCAGGTCGTCGTAATCGAGCACGTTCTGCTCCTGCTTGGCGTCGACATAAGCGCCGAACAGGGTCTTGAGTTGCGCTTCCCACTCGCTGCACCAGGGGAAGAACGCCTGCAGCACCGCGTCGAGCGGCTCGCGGCCATTGACCACGCGCGAATAGATCGACAGGCAGGTGCCTTTCAGCGGAAAGCGTTTGTCGAGCTGGCTCAGGCCGATCTCGTGGCGCACCATGCCCATCAGGTCTTCGGAGTCGCCGCGGTCGTGGATCGTGAACCCGGCATCCAGGCCGATGCGGCCGGCGAACTCGCGCAGCAGGCGCGCGCCGATGCTGTGGAAGGTGCCGGCCCAGGGCAGCGTGACCGGCGCCTGGCTGCCCTTGAGCCCGAACAGCCGGTGCAGCACGCCGCCGGCGCGCTGGGTCATCTCGGTGGCGGCGCGGCGCGAAAACGTCAGCAGCAGGATGCGCTGCGGATCGGCGCCCGACTGGATCAGGCGCGCCACCCGGTGCGCCAGCGTATTGGTCTTGCCGGAACCGGCGCCGGCGACCACCAGCAGCGGACGCGGCGCGTCAAGCCCGACGTCGTGCTCGACCGCCGCCCGCTGCTCGGGGTTCAGGCTGGCGAACGGGTCGTCGGTGGCGGACAGGTTGGCGATCGGATCGGCGACGGCGGACATGGGGCGGAATCTGGAAATGCCATACTGTACATTTATCCAGTCACGGGCCGCAAGAAGAAAATGCGGCCGTCTTTCGCCGCTGTCAAGGCGTTGTCAAGAATGACATCAGCCATGACCTCAGCAATCGCCGCCAAGTTACGGATAATCAAGGCGTTTTTTGGATATCCACAAAGTCTGTGAATAAGTGTGTGGAAAAGCGGGGGCTTGACACGCTGGACGCGGCCTCCCGTGCGGCTTTCAACAATTTGCCTATTGGGAAGGCAATCTCGATTCCGCTGTAAATCAAGGGGTTACACGTTGTGCCCCCGACGCACGCAGTATGCACCACAAATAAATCTCGCGGCAACTTTGTGGTCTGGCGGATGCGCCGGATCCGATCAGGCGAGCGCCCGGCGGCGCTCCGGTTCGAGCAGCACGCGCTCGATCACCTGCCGGCGCACGCCATGCGCCTTGAGGTACTCGAGCGCCGGCATGGTGCCGCACTCGCCCAGCGTGGCGATGCCGCGCGCCACGATGTCACGCTCGCGTACGTTGCGCCTGAGCTCGGAAGATCCGGAGAGGCGTTGGTCGATATCCTGGGCACGGTATGGGCTCATGGCGCGGATCTCCGGTGGGTTATGTCGCTGACGCACCACGAGTATTGACGATGCTGGAATGAAGTCAATGTCAAACCTGTATCGAACCACGAAAACCCTGGTCGGATGCCTGTGCCCACCAGCGCTGCGCCGTCCGCCCGTCATCCTGCCTACAATCGGCCGCAACCCACCAACCACGAGGATTTCCATGAGC
Organism: Massilia timonae; assembly: GCF_001866515.1. Classification (NCBI taxonomy): domain Bacteria; kingdom Pseudomonadati; phylum Pseudomonadota; class Betaproteobacteria; order Burkholderiales; family Oxalobacteraceae; genus Massilia; species Massilia timonae. Next base: position 3,995,305 of record NZ_JRYB01000001.1, on the reverse strand, counting down.
ATCCAACCCGACCTGAATCCCGGCGACGACGCCGCTCCCGGCACGCCTGGCGCCGGCGAGGACATCTGCGACGCCTGCGCCGGCCGCGGCACGCTGGCCGACGGCAAGCCATGTCCGCAATGCGGCGGTACCGGCCGCGTGATGGAAGGCATCGGCGGCGGCTGAGCCACTACCCACGGCGGGTAGCGCGTGGACACGGCACGGGCCCTGCGGCGATAATCGCCGGATGAGCGCCTCACCCTTGCCAATACCGCCTTCCGCACCCCAGTCCCCACGTTCTGCGCCGCCGGCGGAACCCGATCGTCCCCGCCCGACCTCGCTGACCGACCTGTTCGTGTCGTTCACGCTGATCGCCTTGCAGGGCTTCGGCGGGGTCCTGGCCGTGATCCAGCAGCAGGTGGTCGAGCGCAAGCGCTGGATGAGCAATGAGGAATTCATCGAAGAATGGTCCGTGGCCCAGATCATGCCGGGCCCGAACGTCTGCAACCTGGCCATGATGATCGGCAGCCGCCACTTCGGCCTGGCCGGCGCCATGAGCGCACTGGCCGGCATCCTCACCGTGCCGCTGATCCTGGTGCTGTGCCTGGCCCTGGTCTACGCGCAGTTCGCCGCCCAGCCCCAGGTGCAAGGCGCCCTGCGCGGCATGGCCGCCGTCGCCGCCGGCCTGATCGCCGCCACCGGCCTGCGCATGTCGGTCGCGCTGACCAGGAATGTGATTCCGCTCGCGGCCTGCATCGCGATCGCCGCCGCCGGCTTCGTGCTGCTGGCCTGGATCCGCATGCCGCTGGCGGCCGTGATCGGCCTGCTCGGCGGCCTCGGCTGCGTGCTGGCCTGGCGCGGGCTCAAGCCATGAGCGCGCCCAGCCTGGTGTTCGGCTGGCATGACTGGCTGAACCTGTTCGTCCATTTCCTGATGCTGTCCATGATGTCGCTCGGCGGCGCGATCTCGACCACCTCCGAGATGCAGCGCTACCTGGTCGAGCGCCAGGGCTGGCTCAGCCAGACCCAGTTCGCCGACTCGGTGGCCCTGGCCCAGTCGTCGCCCGGGCCCAACGTCCTGTTCGTGGCCCTGCTCGGCTGGAACGTCGGCCTCAATTCCGGCAGCGTGACGGCCGCGCTCTACGGCGTCGCGATCTCGATGATCGGCATCATGCTGCCCTCCACCGTGTTCACCTACCAGGTGGCGCAGTGGGCCCAGCGCAACCGCGAGCTGCGCGCCGTGCGCGCCTTCAAGCAGGGCATGGCGCCGCTGGTGATCGCCATGCTGCTGTCGACCGCCTGGCTGCTGGCCACCGGCGGCGGCAAGGGCGGCGAACACATGGACAACTGGCCCCTGTGGCTGCTGACGGCGGCCACCGCCATCGTCATCTGGCGCACCCGGCTGCACCTGCTGTGGATGCTGGCGCTCGGCGCGCTGCTGGGAGCGCTGGGCGTGGTCTAGTTGGCAAGCCGGGGCGGGAAGCGGCATACTGGCGGCATCCATCAACTGCAATCGACCCCAAGATGCCCCAACTCCTGAATGAACACGCCTGCTTCGGCGGCGTGCAGCGCTTCTACCAGCACGACTCGGCCGCCATCGGGCTGCCGATGAAATTCTCGGTCTACCTGCCGCCAGCGGCGGGAGAGAAGAAGCTGCCGGTCCTGTTCTACCTGGCCGGCCTGACCTGCACCGAAGAAACCTTCATGATCAAGGCCGGCGCCCAGCGCCTGGCCAGCGAACTGGGCATCATCCTGGTCGCGCCCGACACCAGCCCGCGCGGCGCCAACGTGCCGGGAGAAAGCGACAGCTGGGACTTCGGCGCCGGCGCCGGCTTCTACCTCGACGCCACCCAGGAGCCGTGGGCCCGCCACTACCGCATGCACAGCTATCTGCTGGAACTGCATGCGCTGGTGCTGGCCACTTTCCAGGCCGACCCGGGCCGGGTGGGCATCTTCGGCCACTCGATGGGCGGCCATGGCGCGCTGACCATGGCGCTCAGGCACCCCGACCTGTTCCGCTCGGTCTCGGCCTTCGCGCCGATCGCCGCGCCAAGCCGTTGCCCGTGGGGCAAGAAGGCCTTCGGCGGCTACCTCGGCGCCGACGAAAACGCGTGGCGGCACTATGACGCCAGCGCCCTGATGGCCTCGCACACCAGCGCGCCCTTCCCTGGCGGCATCCTGATCGACCAGGGTCTGGGCGACAAATTCCTGGTCGAGCAGTTGTTGCCCGAGGCCTTCGAGCAAGCCTGCGCCAAGGCCGGGCAGCCGCTCACCCTGCGCCGCCATGCCGGCTACGACCACGGCTATTACTTCATCTCGACCTTCGTCGAAGACCATCTGCGCTTCCACAGCCGCCAGCTCGGCTGATCCACCGCGCGGCCCCGTCCGGGGCCGCCATTCCCATCGACATCATTCCACGCGGCAAACGAACGACGGCCACGCTCGTCCCTGTGTATGCTGGAAGTTAACAACTTCTTCATCATGCAAGAGCTCGAACCGTTCATCGACCGCGCCGACGCGGGCACGAAACTGGCAACTGCGCTGGCACAGGCGTTGGCACACCATGCCGGCAGTCAAGACGTACTCGTGCTGGCCCTGCCGCGTGGCGGCGTGCCGGTCGCGTTCCCGATCGCGCAGGCGCTGGGGGCCGAACTCGACCTGATGCTGGTGCGCAAGCTCGGCTTGCCCAACCAGCCCGAGTTCGCCATGGGCGCCATTGCCAGCGGCGGCGTCCAGGTGCTCCAGCCCGGCGTGCCGGGCCTGATGGGCGTGACCCGGGCCGAAGTCGATGCGGTGATCGCGGCGGAACAGGCCGAACTGGCGCGGCGCGAACGGCGTTATCGCGGCGAGCGCCCACCATGCCGGGTGGCGGGACGCTGCGTGATCCTGGTCGACGACGGCATCGCCACCGGATCGACGATGCTGGCGGCGGTCGAAGCGGCGCGCCGCCAGCAGCCGTCGCGGCTGGTGGTCGCGGCGCCGGCGGCGGCCCGTGAGGCGCTGGACGCCTTGCGCGGCGTGGTCGACGACGTGGTATGCCTCGTCGCCCCGCCCCGCTTTCGCTCCGTCGGGCAGTGGTATCGCCACTTCGGGCAGACCGGCGATGAAGAAGTGCAGACCCTGCTGGCGCAGGCGTGGGCCTCGACGCGCGACGCCGCCAGCCAACCCCACCGAAAGGAGCCGACATGAACGATACGAACGAAAAAGCGATGAACGCAGGTAAGTGGATCGGCGCAGCAGTCGCAGGCGCATTGCTGATGTACGCATTCGACCCGGACCGCGGCGCCAAGCGCCGCGCCAACGCCCGCGGCGCGCTGCGCGACGCGCGCGACCGCACCGGCGACCGCCTCGAACACGCCTGGCACAACGCCGGCGACCGCCTCGACTCGGCGCGCCTGCGCGCCACCGGCGCCGCGGCCCGCGCCGGCGAACGCCTGGCCGGCGCCGCCCATGCGGCGGGCGACCGCCTGGCCGAGGTCTCGCACCGCACGCGCGACCGCCTCGAACATGCGCGCGAGCGCTTGGCCGACGCCTCGTACGAGGCGAAGGACCGCGCCAGCCACGCCGCCCACGAGGCCCGCGATCGCGTGAAACACGCCGCCTATGAGGCGCGCGACCGCGCCAGCCATGCGGCATACGAAGCGCGCGAGAAGGCCGAGTATGCCGCCGACAAGGCGCGCGACCGCGCCGAGTACAGCGCCGACCGCGCCGCCGAACGCGCCCGCGAACGCGCCGACCTGGCGCGCGAACGCCTGGAACAGACCGCCCACAGCGTGAAAGCCGACGCCCGCTCGCGCGCCCACGCCGCCGGCGACCAGGTGCGCGCCTGGACCGACCACCTGAGCCAGGTGTTCGGCGCGCGCAGCCCGACGCTCACCAATTCCGCCCTGCTGGGCACCGGCGCCCTGAGCGTGGTCGGCCTGGTGCGCCGCTCGCCGGTGGCCGCCCTGCTCGGCCTGGGCGCGCTGGCGGTGCTGCTGCGCAGCGACCGCGGCCGCCACCTGGTCGATTCGCTGCGCCACCGCGGCGCCGCCAGCCAGGTCGGGGTGGAGAACTCGATCCACATCGACGCCGCGCCGAAGGAAGTGTTCGACGCCTGGTCCGAAGTCGAGAACTTCCCGCGCTTCATGTCGCACGTGACCGAGGTGCGCGACCTCGGCCACCGCCGCTCGCACTGGGTGGTGCGCGGCCCCGGCGGCATGGAATACGCCTGGAACGCCGTCATGACCGAGCAGTCGCGTCCCGAGCGCCTGTCGTGGCGCAGCGAACCGGGTTCGGAGATCGAGCAGGAAGGCTCGGTGACCTTCGAGCCGTCCGGCAACGGCACCCGCGTCACGGTGCGCATGACCTACTCGCCGCCGGCCGGCGCGCTGGGCCACGGCATCGCGCGCATGCTGGGCGCCGACCCGCAGCGCCAGATGGACGACGACCTGGCGCGCATGAAGGAATTCATCGAGCGCGGCGGCGCCCATTACGCCGGCCACCAGGCGGCGCCGAGCCACAGCTTCCTGCACTGACGTGGCCATCCTCACCAACGCCACCCTCGACGCGGTGCGCGCGTCGGCCCGCCCCCTCACCGGGGGCGCGGACGACTACGACGCCCTGCTCGACATGGTCGGCAACGCCCGCTTCGTGCTGCTCGGGGAAGCCACCCACGGCAGCCACGAGTTCTACGCGGAGCGGGCGCGCATCACCCGGCGCCTGATCGAGGAAAAAGGCTTCACCGCGGTGGCGGTCGAAGCCGACTGGCCCGATGCCTGGCGTGTCAACCGCTACGTGCGTGGCGAAGGCGCGGACGCGGACGGCCGCGCCGCCCTCTCGGGCTTCGAACGCTTCCCGGCCTGGATGTGGCGCAACACCGCGGTGCTCGACTTCGTCGAGTGGCTGCGCGCGCACAACGACGGCCCGGGCGCCAGCGCCAAGACCGGCTTCTACGGCCTGGACCTGTACAGCATGTACACCTCGATCCGCGAAGTGCTGCACTACCTGGAACAAGTCGACCCGAACGCCGCGCGCGAGGCGCGCAAGGTCTACGCCTGCTTCGACCACTACGACCGCGACAGCCAGCAATACGGCTACGAGGCCAGCTTCGGCATGTCGCCGTCGTGCCAGGAAGGCGTGATCGCCACCCTGCGCACCTTGCAGCAGCGCGGTTTCGACTACGTGCAGGCCGGCGGCGGCGACGACACGTTCTTCCACGCCCAGCAGAACGCGCGCCTGGTCAAGAACGCCGAAGAGTATTACCGCACCATGTTCAAGGGCCGCGTCTCGTCCTGGAACCTGCGCGACAGCCACATGGCCGAGACCCTGGACACGGTGGCGCGCCACCTGTCGCAGGGCGGCAAGCCGGCGCGCATCGTGGTCTGGGAACACAACTCGCACATCGGCGACGCGCGCGCGACCGAGATCGGGCGCCAGGGCGAATGGACGCTGGGCGAGCTGGCGCGCAAGGCCCATGGCGCCGACACGGTCCTGATCGGCTTCACCACCTACGAAGGCCGGGTCACGGCGGCGTCGGAATGGGATGGCGAGGGCCGGCACAAGCACGTGCGTCCGGCCCTGCAGAACAGCTACGAGCACCTGCTGCACAGCACCGGCATCGAGCGCTTCTTCCTGCCGTTGCGCGAGCCTTCGCCGGCGCGCGACGCGCTGATGGAAGAGCGTCTGGAACGCGCCATCGGCGTGCTGTACCTGCCGCGCAGCGAGCGCCAGAGCCATTACTTCATGGCCCAGCTGCCGCGCCAGTTCGACGCCGTGATCCACATCGACCGCACCACGGCGGTGGAGCCGCTCGATGCGACCAGCGGCTGGCATTCCGGCGAGCCGCCGGAGACCTATCCAGGCGGGTTGTAGGGTCGGCCCCTACGCCGCCGCTCCCACCGCATACCCATCCCGCCCGTTCGCCTTCGCCACATACAAGGCCCCATCCGCCTCGGCCAGCAGCGCGTCTTCACCCTGCCCCTGCCGCCACAATGCGACGCCGACGCTGGCCGACACCGCCAGCATCCCGGCCCCGGTGGCGAACGGCGCGCGCATCGCCGCCACCATCTTGGCGGCGATGTTGGCCACGGTAGGTTCGGCCTCGCCGCCGTTCCCGATCTCTTCGAGGATCACCACGAACTCGTCGCCCGACAGCCGCGCAGGCAGGTCGCTGGCGCGCACGCAGGCGCGCAGGCGTTCGCCGAATTCCTTCAGCACTTCGTCGCCCACGCCGTGGCCGTGGCTGTCGTTGATGCGCTTGAAGTGGTCGACGTCCAGGTAGGCCAGCGCCAGCGCCCGGCCGTGGCGCGAGGCGCGCGCCAGCGCCTGCTGCAGGGTCTCGTTGAAGCTGCGCCGGTTGGCCAGGCCGGTCAGGGTGTCGATGCGCGCGAGGCGGGTCAGCTGCTCCTCGACCTCTTTCACGTGCGTCATGTCGTGCTTGAGCGCGTACACGCCGGCCGCGCTGCCGTCCGGCTGCAGGTCGGGGATGTAGACGCCCTCCAGCACCCGCGGCGCGCCCTTGATCAGCAGCCGCATCTGGCAGGTGGCGGCGTGGCCGGCGAACGCGCGCTCCAGGCTTTCCGCGCCCTGGCGCGCGGCCTCCTCGCCCATCAGCTGGGCGATCGACATGCCGACCAGCCGCTCGGGCGCGACCCCGAACCAGCGCTCGAAGGTCGCGTTCCCGAAGCGGAAGCGCCGGTCGCGGTCGACGTAGGCGATCAGCACCGGCAGGTTGTCGGTGATCAGGCGCAGGCGCTTCTCGCTGGCCGCGCGCAGGCCTTCGGCGTTCTGGCGCTCGGCCATCAGCTGGTAGAAGGCATTGCCCAGCTCCCCGATCTCGTCGCGCCGGGTGTCGTGCAGCACCCCGATGTCGGCGCCGTCGTGGCGGATCGCGCGAATGCGGTCGCGCAGCCGCTGCAGCGGCGCCAGCAGCCTGAACACCAGCGCCCAGGCCAGCACGCCCGCGGCCAGCGCCAGGGCGGTCGCGCCGAAGATGGCGTTCCGGCGCATCTGCGCCAGCGGCGCGAACGCTTCCTCGGTGGGGTAGCGGGCGCCCAGTATCCAGCCGGTGGTGCGCAGGCGCTGGTAGGCGTAGATCGATTCGCGCCCATCGTCGCCGGCCGCCTCCATCCACCCCTCGAAGCCCTCCAGGGCGCGCTCCGCGCCCGATCCGCGCGCTCCGGCCTGGCGCAGCAGGCGGCGCGGGCCGGGATGGTCGATCATGGCACCGTCGGGCGTCATCAGGAACAGGTAGCCCGAAGCGCCCGGTCTGATGGCGCCGATCTGGCGCAGGAAGCCAGTGGCCTGCAAATCCATGCTGGCCGTCAGCACGCCTCCTACCTCGCCGCCCCGGTCGAGCACGGGCGCGCCGATCACGACCACCTGGCGCCCCGAGATCCGGCTGACGATCGGCTGCGCCATGAAGCCGCGCCGGGTCGCCAGCGGGCGCTCGAAGTAGTCGCGCCCGGCGGCGTCGAGCCGCCGCTCGTTGCCGAACGTGCGCAGCGACACCAGCTGCTGGCCGCGGACGTCGAGCAGGATCAGGTTCATGTACTCGTGTTCCCAGAGCGGCGCCTGGGCCTGGAGGAAGCGGCGCGCCGCCTCCGGGTCGCCCAGCGCCGCCGCCGGCAGGCAGGCCGCCAGCGACTCCACCTGCGCCAGGCGCGCCGCGATGCGGTCGTCCATGAAGGAGGCGGCGCTGGCCAGCATCGCATACTGCTGGTCGCCGATCACCGACTTCATGCCGCGCTCGGCCACCGCCAGGGTCGACAGGGTGACCAGCAGTGTCGCCACGAATACCAGGACGGCCGCGACGCAGGCCATGCGCAGCTTCAGGTTCGCCGGCAGCAGGCGCAGACCGCGTTTAAGCATAGAAAATAGTGTCGACCTTAATGCAACAAAGTATTACATATTAATCCGTAGCGTCCAAGGCGGCATATTTACTATCTGGCAGGGATTAAAACAGGCACTGCAATACTGTTGAAGTAGTGAAATTTCAGCTAGGATTGTCAGCCTGTTCGGACTGCCTTGAAGGAGCGTCATGAGTACATACACCCTGAATGTCAACGGCAAGGCGCAGGCCGTCGACGTCGAAGCCGATACCCCGCTGCTATGGGCGCTGCGCGATACCCTGGGCCTGGTCGGCACCAAGTATGGCTGCGGCCTGGGCCAGTGCGGCGCCTGCACGGTCCACCTCGACGGCGTGGCGACGCGCGCCTGCGTGCTGCCGGTCTCGAGCATCGGCAATGCCAGGATCACCACCATCGAGGGCCTGGACGCGAATGCCCGCCATCCGCTGCAGGTGGCATGGCAAGAGCTCGACGTGCCGCAATGCGGTTACTGCCAGTCGGGGCAGATCATGAGCGCCTGCGCCCTGCTCAAGCAGCATCCGAAGCCGACCGACGCCCAGATCGACGAGGCCATGGCCGGCAACCTGTGCCGCTGCGCCACCTATATGCGGATCCGCAAGGGCATCCACCGCGCCGCCGACATCGCATCGACCGAAGGGAAACAAGCATGACGCTCGCCTCCACCTCGCGCCGCGGTTTCCTGCGCGCCGGCGCCGCCGGCGGCGCCTTCCTGATCGGCATGTCGGCGCAGGGCGTGCTGGCCGCCGTGAGCGATACGAAGGCCGGCGCCGCCAGCCCGGACTTCGTGCCGAACGCCTTCATCCGCATCGCGCGCGACGGCAGCGTGACCCTGATCTCCAAGCAGCCCGAGATCGGCCAGGGCATCAAGACCTCGCTGCCGATGGTGATCGCCGAGGAACTCGACGTCGCCTGGGAAAGCGTGCGCGTGGTCCAGGGCGACCTGAACCTGGAAGCCTACGGCAGCCAGGGCGCGGGCGGCTCGAACTCGACCCCGAACAACTACGAGAACTTCCGCCGCCTGGGCGCCACCGCGCGCGCCGTGCTGGTGCAGGCCGCGGCCCAGGCCTGGAAAGCGCCGGCCGGCGAATGCACGACCGACGGCGGCCATGTCCTGCACGCGGCGAGCAAACGGCGCCTGGCTTACGGCGACCTGGTCGAGGCGGCGGCCAGGCTGCCGCTGCCGGAAGCGGCGAGCGTGGCGGTCAAGGACCCGGCCACCTTCAAGCTGCTGGGCAAGCGCATCGGCGGCGTCGACAACCCCGCCATCGTCAGCGGCAAGCCGCTGTTCGGCATCGACGTCCAGCTGCCGGGCATGCTGCACGCCCAATACGTCAAGTGCCCGGTCTTCGGCGGCAAGCCGTTGCGCGCCAACCTGGACGCGGTGCGCGCCCTGCCCGGCGTCAAGGACGCCTTCATCATCGAAGGCACCAGCAACCTGAACGGCCTGCGTCCCGGCGTGGCGATCGTCGCCACCTCGACCTGGGCCGCGATCCGCGCCCGCCGCGCGCTCGAAGTGACGTGGGACGAAGGCGGCGCCGCGAAGCACAGCTGGGCCGACTTCACGGCCCAGGCCAAGGCGGCCGCCAGCCAGCCCGGCGCTACCGTGCTGCGCAAGGATGGCGACGTCGCCGCCGCCCTGAAGGGCGCCGCCAAGACGGTGGAAGCGGCCTACAGCTACCCCTTCATCTCGCATGCCAGCATGGAGCCGCAGAACTGCACCGCCTGGATCAAGCCCGACGGCGCGCTCGAACTGTGGGCCCCGACCCAGAATCCGAACGCGGGCCAGGCGCTGGTCTCGGGCACCTGCGGCATCCCCAAAGAAAAGATCACAATGCACATCATCCGCAGCGGCGGCGGTTTCGGCCGGCGCCTGAGCTCGGACTTCATCGTCGAAGCCACCGCGATCGCCCAGCGCATGAAGGACAAGGCGCCGGTCAAGCTGACCTGGACCCGTGAGGACGACCTGCAGCACGACCACTTCCGTCCGGGCGGCTTCCACTTCCTGCGCGGCGGCGTCGACGAGGCCGGCAAGGTCGTCGGATGGCACAACCACTTCGTCACCTTCGCCAACCGGGTGGAGCAGGATGGCAAGAGCACCCTGCGCAACGGTAGCGGCGGCAGCCTGTCGCCCGACGAATTCCCGGGCCGCTGGCTGGCCAACTGCCAGCTGGAGCAGACCGCGCTGGAATGCAGCGTGCCGATGGGACCCTGGCGCGCGCCGGGCAGCTGCGTGTTCGCCTGGGCCTTCCACAGCTTCATCGACGAGCTGGCGCATGCGGGCGGGCGCGATCCGCTGGCCTTCCGCCTCGAACTGCTGGGCGACAAGGACATCATGGCGCCGAGCGTCGAGCGCGGCCAGCCCTACAACGTGGCGCGCATGCGCGCGGTGCTGCAGACCGCCGCCGACAAGGCCGGCTGGGGCAAGAAGAAGTTCGCGCGCGGCCAGGGACAAGGCATCGCCTTCCACTTCAGCCACCGCGGCTACGTGGCGCAAGTGGCCGAGGTGACCGTCTCGAAGGACGGCAAGGTGAAGGTCGACCGCGTGGTGGTGGCGCTAGATGTCGGACCGACCATCATCAACCTGTCGGGCGCCGAGAACCAGGTCGAGGGCTCGGTGATCGACGGCCTGTCGACCCTGATGTTCCCCGAGCTGAACCTCGAGAACGGCCGCATCGTGCAGAGCAACTTCCACGATTACCAGCTGCTGCGCATCGGCGACGCGCCGGCAAGGATCGAGATGCACTTCGTGAAGTCGGACCAGCCGGTGACGGGCCTGGGCGAGCCGCCCCTGCCGCCGCTGGCGCCGGCGGTGTGCAATGCGATCTTCGCCGCCACCGGCAAGCGGGTGCGTGAACTCCCGCTCAGCAAGGCCGATCTGAGCTGGAGTTGAGGAAGTAATACTTAGGTCCCGGCCTACGCGGGGATGACGTTCACGGCACGCGCTGCTCGCTCAGCGCGTGCGGGTTCGCCGTGCGATGGCGTTCGACGATGGCCCGGGCCAGCTCTTCCTCGCGCGGATTCTGCGCCAGGACCCTGAGGATGCAGGCGCCGTGCATATCGCCTTCGGGGCGATAGACGTCGTTGTAGTCGGTGCCGCCCTTGGCCGACGGCGAGTCCCCGACCGTGAAGTTGGATTGGCCCGGGCCCGCCTCGTCGCCGATCGGAGACAGGGCGACGCTGTCCTGGGATAGGCCGGCGGCCAGCAGGTCGGCCCGCAATTGCTCGGCGATGGAGAAATCCTGGATGACGTGGACGATGGGGTTGCTCATGTGTTGCTCCTCGGTTCACTATTGAACCAACTTACCAGAATGGCCGGGGCGGTGGCGCTCGGTCGAGACGACGACGTACAGACCAGGAGCAACATGAACCGGGAGGAAGCCTGTCGAGCCGTGACCGTTCCGGGGAGCATGTCGTCCGCCGTGGCTGGCTATGCCTGGGCGCGCGACCGGGTCGGCGAATCGGGCGGCGCCGTCTACCGGCTGCACGGCAAGCCAGGGGCGCCTGACCTGTACCTGAAGCATGGCAGGCATAAGGTTGCCGATGCCATCGGCGATGAAGCGGCAAGGCTGCGCTGGCTGACGGGACGCTTGCCGGCGCCCGCCGTCGTGAATGTTGTCCGTACCACCGATTTGGCCTGGCTGTTGATGACGGCGTTGCCGGGAAAGACCGCCTACCAGCTGCTGGAAGCCGATCCCGGCCAGGGTCACGCCATCGTGGATGCCCTGGCCGGCTTCCTGCAGCGGCTGCACGCGCTCCCGGCGTCCGCCTGCCCGTTCGACAGCGACCACGCCCATCGCCTGGTCCTGGCGCGCGCGCATCGAGGCGGGCCTGGTCGATGAAGGCGATTTCGACCAGGAACGCGCAGGCTGGACCGCACGGCAAGTGTGGGACGCCATGCAGGCCCTGCTGCCGCTCGCGCCCGATCCCATGGTCACGCACGGCGACTATTCGCTCGACAACCTCCTCATCGTCGATGGCGAGGTGGCCGGCTGCATCGACGCCGGACGGGTCGGCATTGCCGACCGCTACCAGGATCTTGCCATCGCCTGGAACTGCCTCGGCGAGTTCGGTGGCGCGCTCCAGGAGCGCTTCCTGCGACAGTATGGCGTCGCCACGCCCGATCGACGCAAGCTGCAGTTCCATCTGATGCTGGACGAACTGTTCTGAACTCCGTCTCCGCTGGCGTGGTTGGCCGGCGCGGGTTGGCAGCGCACCATGTTATGTTCGAGACGACACTCCCATGCGTTCAGCGCCAACATTCATCATGCATCCGGACAAAGCCATGAAAGACGTGAAAGTAGACGTGCGCGTCAATGTGACGGTCGATGCGGCCAGCGTGGTGTTATTAATCGCCACGACCACGATGGCCTTCCTGTTCTACAAACAGAACAAGCAGGACAAACGGGACAGACCCGCATTAAGCCAGCCTTAGAGCGATCAGGGTTCGATCACTTCGATCAGTTCGAAATGCAGGGTGACGAACTCGAAGTCGTCATTGACCGCGTATTGCGGCAGACAGCGAACGTGAATCTCCTGAAACTCACGGGCGCTGGCGAATCTCTCGCCTCGCCACACCGCTTCCGGCATGTCCCCGAACCGGATGATCTGAACGTCGACGGCACGGATGAGGCAGCGCAGGCACCGCTTCAGGTCACAAACTTCGATCACATCGCCGGCTTCATAGCTGCCGTCGCTGTACTCGCCGTAGGGCTTGTAATCCTCGACCGTTGGCGGTGGCCGTCTTGCGTTCAGCGATCACGGCGCGCGGCAGGCTGTCGTCATTCTCGTTGGCGCCCCAGAAGGTCAAGCGTTTACGTCTCTGCATAGTCTTCTCGATGGGGTATGACCGCGTTACTTCGATCTCGACCCGCGCCCGGTCTTCCATCAGCCCCGTACCTGCACAGCGCTCATAGCCGGATAATGGCGCCCCCGCACCTTGCGGTAGTCGGTGCCGAGTTCGCACCCGGCGTCGCGATACTCGCGCTTGTCGACCCTATACCAGGTCATGCGCACGATGTGCTCCGGCACGGCGCCCGCTTCGCGCAGCACGGCGACGATGTTTTCTAGGATCTGGCTGACGAAGTCGACAGTGTGGAAGCGCCTTCGGCATCCCAGCCGACCATGCCGCTCGTCGACAGTCGGAGTCTGGTGCGAGGATTAAACATCCACGTCAGTAATCCGGATTAAGCATTGGCGTAGCGATGACCAACATACTCATAATTTTATTATGGCTCACTTCAAGTTACGCAAGATATATTTTGCCCGGTGCCTCTAAGCCGAATAACGTCTTCTCGCGCTTCCTAGCTTGCTTCGCACTAGCGTTATCTCGCAATTTCGCAAAGACTAAGTGGTAATCTGACCACTCCGAACATCTGTTTGGCCCAGAATCCAACCGAGAGTCCATACATGTCCCCAGTATTATCAAACAACGCCAGAACTCCTCTAGAGTTTTTGCACTCCACATATCCGCTAGCCAAACGCGCGCCCACCTGGCAGCATCGGCAGCCGACTTAGCCATTTTAGCCGCATCACCAGATATTCCTTCCTTATCTAAATGACAAGTAATTATCTCAGAATAAAAATCTGACCGGTTTGAAAATCCGGCCACCGCAACTGCCATAGCTTGGTCGAGCGTTGACGGACTTGCAGCATTCTCTTCAACAAACTTTTTTATATAGGCCTCCGCACCGAAACGTTCAGCAGCCAATACCTCTTGAGCCAAAATCTCATCAGATGCAGCGTAAGCAAGCCGTCGCCACCATAGATTTTCGATGGCAGTTGATGGTGTGCTAGACCAGATTGCCTCGTGCGCTATAGTCAAGTTGTCTTCGAGCACAAAGTCAACAAACCCTTGCGTTCCACTAATCCTAGTGAAAAGTGCTACAGCTCTCTCTGGCATGTCACCGGAAACTAAATTTGCGGCTGCAAAGGCCACATTCTTAACCCAAGCAAGCTCAACATCATTTGCTTTCTCCATAAGCTCGACTACTTCTAAACTTAATGAAGGCCTATGGCTGATCAATAACTTCAATTCGTCTATAGTGATACGCTCAACCAGCATCCACGCATCTGTTCCTTCAAGTTTACGTAGAAATGTTTCGAAAATCGTGCGATTATCGTCTTGCCTTTCGTAGAAATCGGCCTCGGAATCAGGCGGAAAAGCCTCTTTATAAGATAGCTCTCGATCAAAACGCGGCTTCTCACGGTCAGCGGAATTAATTGAATACCTTGGCGAGAGATTGCCATCACCGACAGTAAGAGTGATGTCAATAGCCGGCATCGCTAACTCGGCAGGCGACTTTAAGGCACCCTGCAATCGACGTAAAAAACAGGCAGCCAAGATTTCCCCGACCGGATGGCCGATTTGTCTAACAGCGGCAAACCACGTTCCAGGAGCACTGCGCGAAATCATTTCCTCAACAGAAATCTCTCCATTAGCACATGCGTCGACTAAAAGAAGTGAACCATACCAATGTTCCGACGATCTTGTATCGATATTAGCCGAGTACCACTCGCTCTCGACGTGGGCTTTCCTAAGTTTCTTCAAGCTGTGTTTTAATGCAAGTTGCAAGGAAATCGATCGAAGGCTTGGCGATTCTGCACACCGAAATTCGGCAATCAGAGATTCAAGCTGATCCGTCATCGTTGTGCCACCATAATATGCAGCAATAAGAGCCCCGTAACCGACAGCCTCGTCGCTCCTGAAGAGAGCAGATTGCAACGCGTCTGAAATTACTTCAGGACGTTGCTCTTTAAGAAATGGAAGAATGCGTATAGAATAGTCCGATCCAAAACATGGATTGATTAGACATTCCAACTGTTCTGCCGGAGAGAGATTTTGGATGACATAACTAAATAAGCTCATCCTCAGTATATCTCGCTCACGATGCATATTTGACGAAAAGATGTCCGAGTCAGCCGCTCTTGCCAAAATATCCAAACTAACACCTCTGGTCGCCAATGGGCTATACTCAAATCCGTTGAGGATTAGCTGACGAAGTGGAATTGCAGTCCTAACCAAGAGAGTATCTAATATCTGACGTATTTTTGCGACACTAACGTCGCTCTGAAATCTGCATACAACTGGCAATAGCTCCTGCAAATCGTAATCGTGCTCGGTTTGGCCCATGAACTGCATTATCCCCGCAGGTGATATCGCTGCGAATTTAAGAAGCGCTTTTTCCATATCCATCGGGCGTGCTGCGTCTGGGTTAGCGACCTGAGCCTGACGCCACCCGCTTGGGTTCGGTTCTTTCCACCGAGACTGATCTTTTCTTAATTCGTAAGCGATTTCGCTCGCCTCTAGCGCACTTGCTTCGTCTCCTGCCGCGTACAGCATTCTCACTAGCGTCCAGCGACCGGCTTTCGAGGTTTGCAAAGTTCGTAGGGGTTCCACCGCAGTGCGAAAAGCATCTCGCGTTGCAATGCGATCTACTCGATTGAACGTTGTCAGATGATTAAATGCCTTGCGTGCGGACCAAATATTTTTCCCAAGCGCGAAGCCGAGTCCAAGAGCTACAAATGAATCTGCGAACCCTGCCAACGGGCGCCCCGCCAGAAAACTTAATGCCAAGCTATATATTGCCTCGGTGTCACCAGAAACTTCAGACATTTGGTCGAGCAAATTTAACTCGAAGACAGACAGCGACGCCAAGATATCATCAATTTCCTCCTTCCGAGTTAGAATTTGCTTTTTCTCATCTTCTTCATTTTCCTTTGGAAAGTCACCGATTTGTTTTGCCGCGTCCTTGTTGTACACCCGCAACCACCGATGAATAAAAATCTCCACTACTGGCCATACTTCAGCTGAACGGGCAATCTCCAACGCTGCTTGTCGCAACCAATCCTCATTCAAACGCCGCCTGCCTGCGAGAACGATATCGCCTAGGGTCTCCATTAACTCCACAGGCTTCTGGCTTGTGATTGAGACAAACTCCTTAAAGCGACAGTCATCGACGTTTTGAAGATCCGCAAATGCTTCTAGTAATGCACTAAATATTTTTCGATCAAAGCGAATAGGATCAAGCGTACATACAATGAGAGCCGCGAACACTACATCGACCGTTCGATCAATGGCAGAGATTGGTTCTATTAGATGTGTGATGTGTTCGCGCAGATCCAATTTACGGCGATGTGCCTGCCATAATTGATCGACCAATGTATAGCCGAGAGCAAGTGTCAAACCTTCAGCACGGAGCTCATACGCATTGCCAGGACCTTGAAGCGTTTGGAAAAATCGAGTTTCTATTACTGCAGTTGACTCTTCTTCAAAACTCATGGTCAAAAGTTTGGCCGACTCTCCAACCTGGTCTAAGACCTTCTTTGCGTGATTACTAAGACGCTTCGTCAACTCTTGCAAAGTTTCGTCTTCGAAATTTTCGCGTTGAGAAGCCCGAAGATGTTCCATTAGGACACGGTCGGTCGTGAGTCCTTTCCAAGCGTCCGCAACCCGATGAGGGATGACTGCTATAGAGACTCCGAGTAATCGCGGATTACATAAGCTTCTAAGAGTCGTCTCGTCCAGCCAATCCAAACAGACTCCACAATGTTGCAAGATTTGGTTACGTTCTTCGGGCAGCCACTCGGGAATATCGATCGGGTTTTGCGAGAAGGCTAGACCAGGTGAGACGGTCCTAAGCCAGAACTGCGGTCGCGATGTCACGACCAGTCGGCCTCCCAACGCCACCAGCTCAAAATGTAGGGCATTCAGAATTCGATCCCATCTTAAGTGAGATCGCTGATTGATACCGTCAACGATCACTAAGAACCGCTGAATTCCCGGTTGCTGTTTCCAAGCATTAAAACGGTGAGACCACCGTAACCTTGTCGACTCATCCGGTATGTCATCGGTTTGTTCGATGAAAAAACTAATTAGCCCCTCCTCGATAGGCTGTGTCCCAATACGCTCAAGCTGTTCGGCACCCAAGAAAAGACCAATTCCGTCATAGCTTAAGCATATTTGAGCTGCGAGCCACGACTTGCCGTGCCCCTCGCCACCCAACAAGACGACGTCGCCGCCAGTTTCCACCCTGACTCGTATCTCATCTCGAAGCGATTTACGTAAAGAATGCAGTTGTGGATATCTGTTTATATCCAGTGCTTGTCCAAGCTTAGCACGTGCGCTGCTTTCCGATGCGAAAGATCTGTCTCGCCATTTTCGATTGCTCGATATAGCATTTTTCAGCGCAAGCGTTGGCACACGAAGATTGTTCTGCGTTTTATTTACAAGCTCGTCGAAATCTGGATGGTTCGCAACAGCCTTGAACGCCTCGTCGAGCGTATCGCGTTCACACTCTGGCGCGCCATATTCATACAAAAAATCGATGGCCTGCTGACCTGCAGCTACCGCCGTGATGCCCAAGAGCGGCAAAGGGAACTCCGCCCAGTCAAGTATAAGAGTCGATATGGCACGCTGATTCCCGACTTCACGCACCGCCGACACCAACTGAGAACTTACTTCACTGGTCGCACCAAGCACCCATAGGCGGTCAGAAGCATGACTGCTTCTAGCGAGGTCGGCGACCTTGCTTAGAATTTCATTGCGCGGGATAGCATCTGAATACCGTTTCGCTTCGAAGCAAACTGAATCGCTGTAAAAAGTGGCGCTGCCGTCTATACCACCCTGAAGTCCACTTGCAGCTAGACGAAAAGGAACACCCGTAAGCGAAGTCAGGATTATTCGCACAAAACCCTCAAACCCGTCAGGACCGGCGGCTTTCAGCGAAAGAATGGCATTCTTAATTTGTTCTAAGCTTTCGCTCATACTTTCATCTGCAAATATATGAAATCTATGAAATTGATTCCTCGCACCCCAGAATAAGCCAAGCCCGATCTGCACGGCTCGATTTTTTCAGAGCTTTCGAATCTCTTAGATGGCGAGATACCTATTTGATTTTCCTTTGGGAAAATAAACCATAAAATCGATCACCTCATTATGAGCATTTACAGAGCCCAAGGGATGCACTCATGATATGGAGAACAAACTCGGGCTTATCGCAACACGTCAGGTGAGAAGCTATTATGGGCTAATCAGCCACTACCGCTGTCACCTCGATTTCGACCCTAGCGCGCTCCTCCATCAAGCCCGCCACCTGCACCGCGCTCATGGCCGGATAGTGCCGCCCCAGCACCTCGCGGTAGGCGGCGCCCAGTTCGCGCCCGGCGTCGAGATACTCGCGCTTGTCGACCACATACCAGGTCATGCGCACGATGTGTTCGGGCCCCGCGCCCGCTTCGCGCAGCACGGCGACGATGTTTTCCAGCGCCTGGCGCGCCTGGCCGGCGAAGTCGTCGGTGTGAAAGCGCCCTTCGGCATCCCAGCCGATCATGCCGCTGACAAAGATCTGGCGTCCGCGGCAGGCCACGCCATTGGAATAACCCTTGGGGCGCGGCCAGCCCGGCGGTTGAAGAATGTCCATCCCTGCTCCAGACCCTGGGTTAAACCTTCGGCGCGAGCAGCTCGCGCGCGATGATCAGGAGCTGCACTTCGCTCGCTCCCTCGTAGATGCGCAGCGCGCGGATTTCGCGGTACAGGCCTTCGACCACCTGCCCGCTCTGCACGCCCTGGCCGCCGAACAGCTGCACCGCGCCGTCGATGACGCGCTGCGCCGATTCGGTGGCGGCCAGCTTGGCCATCGCCGCTTCCTTCGTCACCCGCTTGCCGCTGTCGCGCAGCCAGGCGGCGCGGTAGGTCAGCAGCGCGGCGGCGTCGATCTCCAGCGCCATCTGGGCCAGCCTGGCCTGGGTGAGCTGGAAGTCGGCCAAGGTCTTGCCGAACATCGGCCGCGCCTGGGCGCGCGCCAGTGCCTGTTCCAGCGCGCGCCGCGCGAAGCCCAGCGCGGCGGCGGCGACCGAGGTGCGGAACACATCCAGGGTCGCCATCGCCACCTTGAAGCCCTGGCCTTCTTCCCCCACCAGGCAGGCGGCCGGCACCCGGCACCCGGTGAAGCGCAGGCGCGCCAGCGGATGCGGCGCGATCACGTCGATGCGCTCGGCGATCTCCAGGCCCGGCGTCGCGGCGTCGACGATGAAGGCCGAGATGCCCTTCGAGCCACGTCCCCCCTCGCCGCCGCCGTCGCCACTGCGGGCGAAGACGACGTAGAAATCGGCGATGCCGCCGTTCGAGATCCAGGTCTTCTCGCCATCGAGCACCCAGTCGTCGCCATCGCGCCGCGCCGCGCACTGCATGGCGGCGACGTCGGAGCCGGCCTCGGGTTCCGACAGGGCGAAGGCGGCGATCGCTTCGCCATTGGCCACCGGCGGCAGCCAGCGCCGCTTCTGGTCCTGGGTGCCGAACAGCGAAATCGCCCCGCTGCCCAAACCCTGCATCGCAAACGCGAAGTCGGCCAGGCCGGCATGGCGCGCCAGGGTTTCGCGGATCAGGCAGATGGCGCGGGTGTCGATGGCCCCATTTCCGCTGCCGACGGCATGGCGCAGCCAGCCGTCGCGGCCCAGGCGCGCGACCAGCGCGCGGCAGATCGCATCGACGTCAGCGCCATGCGCATCAATCAGGTTATCCGCCGCCCAGGCGTCCAGTTCGCGCGCCAGCGCGCCGTGCCGCTCTTCAAAAAACGGCCAGTCCAGGTAGTCCATCAATCCCCCTCGAAGCGCGGCCGTTCCTTGGCCACGAAGGCGTGGTAGGCGCGATGAAAATCATTGGTCGCCATGCAGATCGCCTGGGCCTGGGCCTCGGCTTCGATCGCCTCGTCCACGCCCATATTCCACTCCTGCTGCAGCATCTTCTTGGTCATGCCGTGGGCGAAGGTAGGGCCGCCCGCCAGCGTGGCGGCCAAGGCGCTGGCCTCGCCGAGCAGTTGTTCGGGCGCGCACAGGCGATTGAAGAAGCCCCAGCGCTCGCCCTCCTCGCCATCCATCGAGCGGCCCGTGTACAGCAGCTCGGCGGCCCGGCCCTGGCCGATCACGCGCGGCAGCAGCGCGCAGGCGCCCATGTCGCAGCCGGCCAGGCCGACCCGGGTGAACAAAAAGGCGGTGCGGCTGCGCGCCGTGCCGTAGCGGAGGTCGGAGGCCAGCGCCAGGATCGCGCCGGCGCCGGCGCACACGCCGTCGACCGCCGCCACCACCGGCTGCGGGCAGGCGCGCATCGCCTTGACCAGGTCGCCCGTCATGCGGGTGAAGGCCAGCAGGCCGGGCATGTCCAGCGTCGTCAGCGGGCCGATAATCTCGTGCACGTCGCCGCCGGAACAGAAGTTCTCGCCGGCGCCCGTGATCACGACCGCCTTCACGTCGTCGGCATACGCCAGCGCGCGGAACAGGTCGCGCAGCTCGGCGTAGGAATCGAAGGTCAGCGGATTCTTGCGCTCGGGCCGGTTCAGGGTGATGGTGGCGACGCCGGCATCGAGCGCGAAGCCAAAGTGCTGCGCCGCATGGCCCGCAAGGCTGCTGCGCCCGCCCGGCAGGCGGTGCGACTGCCCCGGTAGATAATGCATGTGTGACTCCTGATGTTTGAAAAGTCAGCCTTCGAGCAGGCGCGTGGCCACCTGCTGTGGCGACAGGCCGCTGGACGCCGCCTGCAGCTGGCGCTCGCGCTCGAGGTTGCGCTCCAGCTGCTGTTTGCCGGCCACGTACTGGCGTGGCCAGGCAGCGCCGGTGTAGCCGATGCGCGCCGCTTCCAGCAGCGTCCAGGCCGGGTTGGCCAGGTGCGGGCGCGCCACCGCGCACAGGTCGGCGCGGCCGGCGGCGATGATGCCGTTCACGTGATCGGCCTCATGAATGCCGCCCACGGCGATGGTCGGGATGCCGGCCTCGTTGCGGATCCGGTCCGCGAACGGAGCCTGGAACATGCGTCCGAACACGGGCTTCTCCAGTTTGCTGACCTGGCCCGACGAACAGTCGATCATGTCGGCGCCCGCAGCGCGGAACAGGCGCGCGATCTGCACCGCGTCCTGCGGCGTGATGCCGCCCTCGACCCAATCGTGGCTCGAGATGCGCACGCTGATCGGCAGCTGGCCCGGCCAGGCCGCGCGCACCGCGGCGAACACCGCAAGCGGGTAGCGGCAGCGGTTTTCGAGACTGCCGCCGTAGGCGTCCTGGCGCCGGTTGGTCAGCGGAGAAATAAAACTCGACAGCAGGTAGCCGTGCGCGCAATGCAGCTCGAGCCAATCGAAGCCGGCGTCGAAGGCAGCCCGGGTGGCGCGCACGAAGTCGTCCCTGATGCGTTCCAGGTCGCCCTGCGTCGCTTCACGCGCGATCTGCGAGACCCCATCGATGTACTGCTGGCTGGAGGCCGACAGCAGCGGCCAGTTGCCGCTTGCCAAAGGCAGATCGATGCCGTCCCACATCGGCCGGGTCGAGCCCTTGGCGCCCGCATGGCCGAGCTGGACGCCGATCTTCGCGTCGCTGGCCGTGTGCACGAAGTCGACGATGCGTTTCCAGGCCAGCATCTGCTCCCGCGTGTACAGGCCCGGGCAGCCGGGCGTGATGCGGGCGTCGGCCGAGACACAGGTCATCTCGGCCATCACCAGCGCCGCCCCGCCCAGCGCCCGGGCGCCGAGGTGGGCCAGGTGGAAGTCGCCGACCACGCCATCCACGGCGGAGTATTGCGCCATCGGCGACACCACCACCCGGTTCTTCAGCAGCACATCGCGCACCTTGTAGGGCGTGAACATGGGCGGCGGCGCCGCCGTGGGCGGCGCCACGCCGGCCTGGCGCGCCGCCGCGATGGCGAAGCGGCGCTCGAAACCGTCGACGTAGGCGGCGTCGCGCAGGCGCAGGTTTTCGTGCGACAGCCGCTGGCTGCGCGTGAGCAGCGAATAGGCGAACTGCTCGGCCTCCATGGCCGTGTAGCGCGCCACGTTCTCGAACCACTCCATCGAATTGCGCGCCGCGCTTTGCAGTTTCAGCACTTCGACCAGGCGCTCCTCCTGGTAGCGCGCCAGCGCCGCCGCCACATCGACCTCTTCATCGAGCGCATCGGCGAGGCCGATCGCATCCTCGAGCGCCAGCTTGGTGCCGGAGCCGATCGAGAAATGGGCCGTGTGGGCGGCGTCGCCCATCAGCACCAGTGGCGCCTGCCGCCCGTCGACCTCGAGCATATGGACCCAGTTGCGGCAGGCCAGGCGCGGGAAGCGGATCCACATGCCGGATCCGCGCAGGTGGGCGGCGTTCGCCATCAGCGGCTGGCCGTCCAGGTGGCGCGCGAACAGGCGCTCGCAGAAGGCCAGCGCATCAGGTTGATCCATGTCGGCCAGGCCGCTCGCGCGCCAGGTCGTGTCGAGCGTCTCGATGATGAAGGTCGAGGTCTCGTCGTCGTACTGGTAGGCGTGCGCCTGGAACCAGCCGTGTTCGGTCTCCTCGAAGGCGAAGGTGAAGGCATCGAAGCGCTTGCGCGTGCCCAGCCACACGAAGCGGCACAGGCGCTCCTCGACCTCGGGCTGGAACGCGTCGCGGTAGTGCTGGCGGATCGCGCTGTTGACGCCGTCGGCGGCCACCACCAGGTCGGCGCGATGGCGGCGCGCCAGTTCGGCCACGTCGTCGACCCGGGTCTCGAATACCAGCTCCACGCCCAGCGCGCGGCAGCGCGCCGCGAGGATGTCGAGCAGGCGCTTGCGCCCGATGCCGCAAAAGCCGTGGCCGTGCGAGGTGATGGTGGCGCCCTTGAAGTGGACGTCGATCGCGTCCCAATGATTGAACGCTTGCAGGATGGCGCGCGCGCTCGGTTCGTCGGCCCGGGCCAGGTGGCAGAGGGTCTGGTCCGAGAACACCACGCCCCAACCGAAGGTATCGCCGGGCCGGTTGCGCTCGACGACAGTCACCGCATGCGTCGGGTGGCGCAGTTTCATGAGCAGGCCGAAGTAGAGGCCGGCCGGGCCGCCGCCGACGCAAACGATGTTCATGATCCCTCCGGGTGCTGGTATGGCGCCTAGTTTACCTGTCCCAATGCTTGAGGTGTCAACCACTTGTTGCGCACGAAAGAATGGCCCTCTGAAAAATGCCAATTTTTAGTACAATCCAGAAAGAGCAGAACCGAGATTCCGGACCATGCGCAGCCGGCCACCCAACTTGGATAATTCGCCAGACACGATGAACATTTCAAACCGAATCGCGCACTCCCGCCCCCTTGCCACCACCGCCATGCATGGCCGCGCCGAAGCGCTGCGCAATGCGGGCGAGCGCGTAATCGATTTCTCGATCGCGATTTCGCACTTTCCGGCCCCGGCCAGCGTGCTGGACGCCGTCTCCGGCGCCATCGAGCGCGAACGCACGCTGCCGTACACCGAGGTGGGCGGCGCGCTGAAGGTGCGCGAGGCGCTGCGCGCCAAGCTCGCCGGCGAGAACCGGATCGAGGCGCGGGCGGACGAGATCATCGTGACCAACGGCTGCAAACAGGCGTATTACCAGGCGCTGTACGCGATGACCGATCCGGGCGACCGCATCGCCGTGTTCCGTCCGCACTGGCCGGCCTATCTCGCCACCGCCGAACTGCTGGGACTCGAGGTGGTGCTGGCCGACCTGCCGGAGACGCTGACCGAGGCCTGCCTGGCGGCCCTCGGCAAGGTCAAGGTGCTGGTCCTGAACAACCCGCACAACCCGACCGGCAAGGTGTACACCCGGCGCGAGCTCGAACTGGTGCGCGACTGGGCGACGGCCGGCGGCGTGCACGTGATCGTCGACGAGAGCTACGAACACCTGATCTTCGACGGCGAGCACGTCACGCTGGCGGCGCTGTGCGACTGGCGCGCCGTCGGCGTGGTCACCCTGTTCTCGGCCTCGCAGAGCTATGCCATGATGGGCTGGCGGGTCGGTTTCGCGCTCGCCCCCGCCGCGCTGGTGAATGCGATGCAGACCCTGCAGGGGCCGATCACGGCCGCCGCGCCGCACCTGTCGCAGGTGGCGGCGGTGGCCGCCTTCGCTACCGGTACCCCGCACGAACTGCTGCGCGACTACCGCGCGCGGCGCGACCTGGTGGTGCGCCGGTTCGCCGACGCGCCCTGGATCACCATGCATGCGCCGGCTTCCGGCCCCTATCTGTGGGGCGACGTGCGTGGGCTCACCATGGACACGGTCGGCTTCGCCGAACGCCTGCTGGAGGAGGAACGGGTGGCGCTGATGCCGGGCGACGCGCTCGGCGAGCCCGGCTTCATCCGCATCGGCTACATCTCGGACGACGAAGACACCCTGATGGAAGGCGTGCGCCGCATCATCGCGTTCGGCACGCGCCTGGCGCAGTCGGCGGAGCCTCGATGAGCAATTTGCTGGGACGTTTTCGCCTGAACAGCCTGCGCAGCCGCCTGATGCTGCTGGTGCTGCTGGCGATCACACCGATCGCCGTCGTCACCGTGCTGGGCGGCCTGCGCGAACGCGAGGCGGCGATCCGCGCCTCGGAAGAAAACCTCAAGCGCCTCACCGCGCTGGCGGCCGCCAACGAGGCGCAATCGATCGACCGCGCGCGCCAGATCCTGGTCGACCTGGTCAGCGTGCCCGACCTGATGGGCGACACCGCCGGCTGCAATGCCCTGCTGGCCAATGTCCTCGACCGCAACGAGGGCTATGTCAATTTCGGCCTGATCCAGCTGGACGGCGAGGTCACCTGCAGCGCGGTGCCGATGCTGCACCCGGTGAACCTGGGCGACCGCAGCCATTTCAAGCGCGCGATCGCCGAACGCCGCTTCATCGCCAGCGACTACGTGTTCGGGCGCGTGATCCGCAAGCACACGATCAATCTCACCTATCCCGTCATCGACCGCTCGGGCGACGTGGTGGCAGTGGTGTTCGCGGCCATGGACCTGGCCGGCCTGGACACCTTCGTCAACGACATCAGCATGCCGCCCGGTTCGATCCTGGAGACGGCCGACGCTTCGGGCAACCTGATCTCGCGCCGCCCCGACCCGGAACGCTGGTTCGGCAAGCGCGTCACCGGCGAACTGCTGGACGCCATGCGCGGGCCGCACGAGCGCGCGCTGGTGGTGCGCGGCGAGGACGGGATCGAGCGCCTGCACGCCTTCGCCCGCGTCGGCTCGCCGACCCTCACCGACTACACCATCACCATCGGGATGCCGACCGACCTGATCACCCAGGTCGCACGCGACGCCCAGTTCATGTCCCTGCTCGGCCTTGGCGCCACCACCCTGCTGGCGCTGCTGGCGGCCTGGCTGGCCGGCGAAAAGCTGATCGTGCAGCGGGTGCGCGGCCTGACCACGGTCGCGCGCCGCATCGCCGCCGGCGAACTCGACGCGCGCACCCGGATCGAGTACGGCAACGAGGAGATCGGGCGGCTGGCGGCGGCGCTCGACGAGATGGCCGAGAACCTGCAGAAAAAGGAAACCGCGCGCGGCCAGGCCGAGCGCGAACTGCGCGCCGCCGACCAGCGCAAGGACGAATTCCTGGCGATGCTGGCGCACGAGCTGAGAAATCCGCTGGCGCCGATCAGCACCGGCGCCCACCTGCTCAAGCTGCTGCACTCGGATAACGCCCAGATCACCCAGACCTGCGCCATCATCGCGCGCCAGGTCGAGCACATGACCAGCCTGGTGGACGACCTGCTGGACGTGTCGCGCGTGACGCGCGGCCTGGTGTCGCTGTCGACCCAGGTGCTGGACCTGCGCAACGTGATCGACGACGCCGCCGAGCAGATCCGCCCGCTGATCGGCGCGCGGCGCCACAAGGTGGTGCTCGACCTGCCGAGCGGCCCAGCCCAGGCCAAGGGCGACCACAAGCGCCTGGTGCAGGTGGTGGCCAACCTGCTGGGCAACGCCACCAAGTACACCCCCGAGGGCGGCCACATCCAGCTCCAGTTGCTGGAAGCCGGCGGCGACTGGGAACTGAGCGTGAGCGACGACGGCATCGGCATGGAGGCGCCCCTGGTCGAGCGCGTGTTCGACCTGTTCACCCAGGCCGAGCGCACCCCGGACCGCTCGCAGGGCGGCCTGGGGCTGGGCCTGGCGCTGGCCAAGAGCCTGGTCGAGCTGCATGGCGGCAGCGTCAGCGCGCGCAGCCCCGGCCTGGGCCGCGGCAGCACCTTCACCGTGCGCCTGCCGCGCCACCGGCAGGAAAGCGCGCCCCTGCCGGCGCATTTGCTCGGTCATCCGTCCGCCGGCAACCCGATCCCCGATGCGGCCGCGCCGAACGCGCTGCGCATCCTGGTGGTGGACGACAACCTCGACGCCGCGCACACGCTCAACCTGTTCCTGCGCGCCACCGGGAACGAGGTCGAGATCGCCTATTGCGGCGTCGACGCGCTCGAGATCGCCAAGGTGTTCGCGCCGCAGGTCTGCATCCTCGACATCGGCCTGCCCGACATGGACGGCAACGAACTGGCGCGCCGCCTGCGCCGCCTGCCGCAGACCAGCGGCGCGACCCTGGTCGCCGCCACCGGCTACGGACGCCAGCAAGACCGCGAGGCGGCCAGCCAGGCCGGCTTCGACCATTACCTGGTCAAGCCGGTCAACACGCTGCAGCTGGGCGAGCTGCTGGCCACGGCGGCCGCGCGCTGACGGGCAGGTCCGCATCGTGTCGACGCGGGCCTGTTGTCATTTCACCTTTGGTCGTTTCAGAGCAACATCCGTGTAAATATCGCGTGACAATCGCCATGCCGCCTACATAAAATTTGCCGACGAGCAAATTTATGCACTCTGGAGAAATTCTGTGGGCATGCTGACCTGGATGCTGCCTGATGCTTCCCACTGACGATATCGCGCGTTGGCGCGTGCGTGTTTTCTCCACCTTGCTGCCGATCGTGCTGGTGCTGGGCACCAGCGCCGCCTTGCCGAGCGTCGCCCTGGCGCTGCGCCAGGGCCTGTGGCAGATCGCGCTGATGGACGCGGTGGCCCTGGCCTGGATCTTCGCCATCTGGCGCCTCGACCGCCTGCCCCACACTTTCCGCGTGCTGAACTTCCTGGCCGTGCTGTTCATGGTCGCCATCGGGCTGATGCTGGCGGTGGGGCCGGTGAGCCTGAACTACCTGATGGCGCCGCCGATCATGGCCGTGATCCTGCTCGGCAACCGGCCCGGCATCCTCACGCTCGCCTTGGGCGCGGTGTGCATCGTGGCGTTCGGCGTGAAGGGTTATGCGCGGCTGTACGTGCCGGGGCTGGAGACCGATCCGCTGCTGTCCTCGGTGGTGGTGGCGATCAACTTCAGTTGCGTCGGCGGCCTCGTCACCTTTGCCGCCGGCACCCTCTTCAAGGGCCTGGCGCGCTCGGCGCAGGAAGCGCGCACCGCCGCCGACGCCGTCAACCGCCTGGCCTTCTACGACGTGCTGACCGGCCTGCCGAACCGGCGCCTGCTGATGGACCGCCTGGCCGAACTGGCCGAGGGGGCACGCCGCAACGGCGCCCTGGGCGCGCTGCTGTACGTCGACCTCGACAATTTCAAGAACGTCAACGATGCGCGCGGCCATGCCGTCGGCGACCAGCTGCTGCGCCAGGCCGCCGAACGCCTGGCGGCGGTGGCCGGAGCGCGGGCCTGCGTGGCGCGCCTGGGCGGCGACGAATTCGTGGTGCTGCTGGACGACCTGGGCGCGGAGGCAGGCGCCGCCACCACGCGCGCGCTCGCGCTGGCCGAAGAGATCCGCGGCGCGCTGTGCGAAAAGATGATCATCGAGGGCCAGCGCTACTACGCCACCACCAGCATCGGCGTCGCGCTGACCGCGGCGGCGGGCGCGCCGCTCGCGGTGCACGACCTGCTGCGCGAGGCCGATACCGCCATGTACCACGCCAAGGCGCGCGGCCGCAACGGCGTCGCCCTGTTCGAGGCCGGCATGCTGCGCGACGCCGAACGCCGCCTCACCCTCGAGCGCGACCTGGGCCTGGCGCTGGAGCACGGCGAGCTGTCGCTGCACCTGCAGCTGCAGGTCGACGGCGCGCGGCGCCCGAGCGGGGCCGAACTCCTGATGCGCTGGCGCCGCAAGGACGGCAGCAGCGTGCCGCCCGACCAGTTCATCCCGGTCGCCGAGTCGAGCGGCCTGATCGTGCCGCTGGGCGAGTGGGCGCTGCGCGAAACCTGCCTGGCCTGGCATGCGCTGGCGCGCGCCGGCCATCCGCTGCCGCTGTCGGTCAACGTCAGCCCGATGCAGTTCCGCCAGCCCGACTTCGTGGCGCGGGTGGAAAGCATCCTGCAGGACACCGGGGTGCCGCCCGGCCAGCTGGTGTTCGAGGTCACCGAAGGCCTGCTGGTCGACCGCCTCGACCAGACCATCGGCCGCATGCACGAGCTGGCGGCGCTGGGCGTGCGGATCTCGGTCGACGATTTCGGCACCGGTTACTCGAGCCTGGCCTACCTGACCCGCATGCCCCTGTACGAACTCAAGATCGACAAGAGCTTCATCCGCGACACCCCGAACGACAAGGATGGCACCGCGATCGTGCAGTCGATCCTGTCGATGGCCGGCCACCTGGGCCTGCGCGTGGTCGCCGAAGGCGTCGAGACCGAGGCCCAGGCCGGGTATCTCGCGCGCCACGGCAATGCGAGCATGCAGGGCTTCCTGTTCCACCGGCCGATGCCGCTGGAAGCGCTGCTCGAGCATCTGCGCCGGGCGTCCTGAGTTCGCACGGTTCGCTGGCCGGCGCTGCCGGCGCTGCACGAGCGCCTCCGACGTAAATCGCCGCGATCCCGTATCATTTCATGTTGTCATGTCATGTATGGACGGGAGGGATATCGATGGATGAGGTAGGAATCGTACTGGCAATGCTGCTGGCGGTGGTGGCGAGCGGCTACCTGGTGCGGATACTGCCGTTCGCCGTCCCCCTGCCGCTGGTCCAGATCGCGCTCGGCGCCGCCATTTCCAGCACCACCAGCCATGGCGTGCGCCTCGAGCCGCACATCTTCTTCCTCGTGTTCCTGCCGCCGCTGCTGTTCCTCGACGGCTGGCGCATTCCCAAGGTGGGCCTGTTCCGCGACCGCTCGACCATCCTCGAACTGGCGCTCGGCCTGGTGCTGTTCACCGTGATCGGCGCCGGCTTCCTGATCCACTGGCTGATCCCGTCGCTGCCGCTGGCCGTGTCGTTCGCGCTGGCCGCGATCCTGGCGCCCACCGACCCGGTCGCGGTGTCGTCGATCGCGGCGCGCGTGCCGATTCCGCCGCGCCTGATGCACATCCTCGAGGGCGAGTCGCTGCTCAACGACGCCAGCGGCCTGGTGTGCTTCCGCTTCGCGGTGGCGGCTGCGCTCACCGGCACTTTCTCGCTGGGCGACGCCACCCTCACCTTCCTGTGGGTGGCGCTCGCGGGAATCGCGATCGGCGTCGGCCTGACGGTCGCCGTCAGCTGGGCCCAGCGCATGCTGGCGGCGCGCATCGGCGAGGAAAGCGGCTCGCCGATCCTGGTCAACCTGCTGCTGCCCTTCGGCGCCTACCTGGCGGCCGAGCACCTGCAAGCCTCGGGCATCCTGGCGGCGGTGGCGGCCGGCGTCACGATGAGCTACGTCGAGCTGAGCGGCCGCGCGCTGGCCACCACCCGCGTGCGCCGCGCCGTGGTCTGGGATACCGTCCAGTTCGCGCTGAACGGCGTGATGTTCGTGCTGCTGGGCGAGCAGCTGCCATCCATCGTCAGCGCCGCCCTGGTCGCGCCCGAACTGCCGGCGGCCCATGATGTCTGGTGGCTGCTGGGCAATGCGCTGGCCATCAGCGTCGGCCTGATCCTGCTGCGCTTCATCTGGGTCTGGGTCTCGCTGCGCCTGACCTTGCTGGCCGCGCGGCGCCAGCAGCAGGCCGTCTACCGTCCGAATCCGCGCCTGATCCTGGCCACCTCGCTGGCCGGCGTGCGCGGCGCGATCACCCTGGCCGGCGTGCTGACCCTGCCGCTGGCGATGCCGAACGGGACGCCGTTCCCGGGCCGCGACCTGGTGATCTTCCTGGCCAGCGCGGTGATCGTGGTGTCGCTGGTGCTGGCCAGCGTCGGCCTGCCGCGCGTGCTGCGCGGCCTGGAACTGCCGGCCGAAGCGGCCCACGAAAGCGAGGAAGACCAGGCGCGCCACGCCGCCGCGCTGGCGGCGCTGGAAGCGATCGCCACGGCCCCGCCGCCGCCGCCGACCTCGGGCTGCGATGCCGAGGGCGCGGCCGAGATGCATGCCAGCGCGGCCGACCAGGTGCGCAGCCTGTACCAGTACCGGCTCGACGGTTGGTCGGGCAACGTCGGAGGCGCCGGCATCGAACCCGTCCGCGCGCGCGCCGCCGAGAATGCCGAACGCCACTACCGCCTGGCCGCGCTCGAGCAGGAACGCGCGGTGCTGCTGCGCATGGCGCGCCACAACCAGCTGTCGGACGAGATCGCGCGCAAGCTGCTGCGCGAGATCGACCTGGTCGAGGCGCGTTACCGCTGAGCACATGCAGCCGGATTCAGATTGCGCCTACGTGCTTCGGACTGCGCCTACGTTACTTCGCGTACAGTGAGCGGGGGAAGCCAAGGGTAGGATCGGCTGGAAGATCCACCTTCCAGCGACCCTGCCATGCCCAGCGAAAAACCCGACGCCGATGCCGTCCCCAGCGATCCACCCGCCGCCGCGCGCGCGGCCGGCCTGCGTTACGTCCATGACGAC
Organism: Massilia timonae; assembly: GCF_001866515.1. NCBI lineage: Bacteria > Pseudomonadati > Pseudomonadota > Betaproteobacteria > Burkholderiales > Oxalobacteraceae > Massilia > Massilia timonae. The sequence goes on along the minus strand of NZ_JRYB01000001.1, from coordinate 3,964,989 downwards.
CGGCCCGGCATCCGGCGCGACACCGTCAAGGACGGTTTTCGCTATCTCGACGCCCGCGGCGAGCCGGTGACGGACGAGGCGACGCTGGCACGCATCAAGAGCCTGGTCGTGCCGCCCGCCTGGACCGAAGTCTGGATCTGCCCCCAGGCCAACGGCCACCTGCAAGCCACCGGGCGCGATGCCCGCGGCCGCAAGCAATACCGCTACCATCCCAAGTGGCGCGAGGCGCGCGACGAGGTCAAGTACGAGCGCATGCTCAAGTTCGGCCAGGCGCTGCCGGCCATCCGCGCCGAGGTCGACCGCGCCCTGCGCCTGCCCGGCCTGCCGCGCGAAAAAGTGCTGGCCACCATCGTCTACCTGCTTGAAGCGACCATGATGCGTGTCGGTAACGAGGAATACGCGCGCACCAACAAGTCGTTCGGGCTGACGACGCTGCGCAACCGCCACGCCAGGGTCGACGGCAGCGACGTCGAGTTCAGCTTCCGCGGCAAGAGCGGGGTCTATCACAAGGTCAAGGTGCACGACCGGCGCTTGGCGCGCATCGTCGCGCGCTCGCGCGACCTGCCGGGCCAGGAACTGTTCCAGTACGTGGACGAGGACGGCGAGACCCACGCCATCGATTCGAGCGACGTCAACGACTACCTGCGCGCCATCGGCGGCGAAGACTACACGGCCAAGGATTTCCGCACCTGGTCGGGCACCGTGCTGGCGGCGCTGGCCTTGCAGGAGTTCGAGAAGTTCGATTCCGAGGCCCAGGCCAAGAAGAACATCGTGCGCGCGATCGAATCGGTGGCCGAAAAGCTCGGCAATACGCCGTCGATCTGCCGCAAGTGCTACGTGCACCCTGCGGTGCTGGACGCCTATCTCGACGGCGCCGCGCTCGAGGTGCTGCGCGAACGCACCGAAGAGAAGCTGCAGGAAGACCTGCACGCCCTGCAGCCGGAAGAAGCGGCGGTGCTGGCCATGCTGCAGCAGCGCCTGCGCCACGAGCAGGATCAGTTGCAAAACCTTCCGAAGCCCCCGGCGTCACGCAAGAAGCCTGCGCCGGCGAAGGCCGCGACCCGCAAACCATCGCGCCCGGCCGCCCGCGCGGCGGCTTGAGCGCATCACGAAAGGACTGGCATGACCGCATACAAGATCGAACTCGTCGCCCGTTTCGAGCACCAGGTCACTGGCGTCTCGGTGTCCGAGGACAAGCGCATCTTCGTCAACTTCCCGCGCTGGACCGAGGACAACGCCGTCTCGGTGGCCGAGCTGAAGCCGGATGGTTCGCTGCGCCCCTACCCGGACCAGGAATGGAACGCCTGGCGCAACGCGCGCAAGGACGAGGTGACGCCGCACGACCACTGGGTGTGCGTGCAGAGCGTGGTGGCCGACGGCCGCGGCAGCCTGTGGGTGCTCGACCCGGCGGCGCCGGCCCAGGCGCACCTGGTGTCCGGCGGCGCCAAGCTGGTGCAGGTCGACCTGGCGAGCGACAAGGTCGTGCGCACGATCGCCTTCGACGAAGACGCCGCGCCGCAGGGCTCCTACCTGAACGACGTGCGCTTTTCGAACGACGGCAAGTACGCCTACATCACCGACTCGGGCGTGGTCGGCGCCATCCTGGTGGTCGACCTCGGGCAGGACAAGACGGTGCGCCTGCTCGACGGCCACCCGTCGACCCAGATGAAGAAGGGATTGAACGTGAAAGCCGACGGCGATGTACTGCGCCGGCCGGACGGGCGCGGGGTCGAGTTCTCGGCCGACGGCATCGAACTGTCGGGCGACGGCGCCTGGCTGTACTGGCAGGCGATCAAGGGCGACACCCTGTACCGCATCCCCACGCAAGCGCTGATCGAACGCGGCCTGCAGGGCGAGGACGTGGGCGATGCGGTCGAGGAGTATGGCCACAACGGCGTCAACGATGGCCTGCTGTTCGATCGCGGCAGCAAGCGCATGTTCCTGACCTCGGTGCAGGACGATGCGATCAAGATGCGCGACCTCGATCAGGGACAACAGGCCGAGGTACGGGTGGTGGTGCAGGACGAACGCCTGCGCTGGCCCGACACCTTCAGCCAGGGCCCGGACGGCACGGTCTACGTGACGACCTCGCACATCCAGGATTCGGCTTTCTTCAAGCCGGACGCGCCGGCGGCGCTGCCGACCGAGTTGTGGAAGCTTATTGAATCAGGTAAGTGATGACCTTCCAGCCGCCGTCCGCCTCGCGCGAGGTGACCACGGTTTCGGTCACGCCCGGGCGGTTGGCGTACACGGCGCTGTACTGGATCACCACATAGTCGGCTTCCGGTGCGCCCGGCAGCGTGCGGGTATGGCGCGCGTTGGCCAGGGTGCGCGATTTCAGTTCGCCCAGCGGCGCGCGGGCGCCCGCCAGCATGCCGTTCCATTGCTCCGCGGTGACGGCGCTGCGAAACACCGTGCCGGCGGCGCTCCAGCTTTCGGCGGCCTTGCCCGCATCGGCAAGCGCGAGCCACTGCCCGGCGGCGGCCACGCCGGCCTTGGTGTGGTCGGTTTCCTGCGCATGCACGGCGGCGACGGGCATGGCGAACATCATGGCGAGGGCGATCGGTGCGAGCTGCTTCATGGCGGACTCCGTCTGGAAGGATCGAAAACCGACAGCATAGCGCGTTCCGGCGCCGCACAAACTCACACAATTTCGCGGCTCAGTTGCCCAGCAGTCGCCCCGCAGTCGCCCCTCAGTCGCCAGAATCGTACTTGTTGAACACCTGGCGCAGGTAAGCGATGAAGGTCTCGTCCGTGCTCTGCGACTTGCCCTTGGTGTCGGACAGCTTGGCCACCGGCTGGCCGTTGCAGCGCACCAGCTTCATGACGATGTTCAGCGGCTTGTGCGGCGTGTCGTTGGTCAGCTTGGTGCCGATGCCGAAGCCGGTCATCACGCGGTCGGCGAAATGGCGGTACAGCTCGAGCGCCTTGGGCACCGTGAGGGCGTCGGAAAACACCAGGCGCTTGGTGCGCGCGTCGATGCGCAGCTTGGCGTAGTGCGCCAGCGCCTTCTCGCCCCACACGACCGGGTCGCCCGAATCCTGGCGCAGGCCGTCGAACAGCTTGGCGAAATACAGGTCGAAGTCCGCCAAAAAGGCGTCCATGCCCACCACGTCGGTCAGGGCCGTGCCCAGGTCGCCGCGGTATTCCTGCACCCAGTTCTCGAGCGCGGCCTTCTGGAAGTCGCGCAGGCGGGTGCCGAAGGACTGGTGGGCCTGCAGGTATTCGTGGGCCATGGTGCCGATCGGCGTCAGCTTGAGTTTGTACGCCAGGTAGACGTTCGAGGTGCCCTTGAAGTACTGGGGCAGCTCGCGCGCCATGGTGGCCACCACTTCGTCGTGCCACTCGCCGGAATAGCGGCGGCGCACGCCGAAATCGAAGAACTCGAACGGGTTGGCGCGCGGCGCCTCGTTGCCGAAGGCGCGCAGCTCGTCGATCTTCTGCTGCAGGCGGCGCCGCGCTTCGAGCAGCGCTTCCTGCTGGTCGAAGCGGCGGAAGTACAGCTCGTTGACGATGTAGAGCACGAAGATCTCGAAGCCCATCACGTGCACCAGCGGGCCGCTGGCGCGGATCGTCAGGTGCGGGCCGTCGGTGTCGACCCGGATGAACTTGCGCTGGAAGCGGAACAGGGTGAGGAAGTCGGCGAAGTCACTCTTGATGAAGCGCAGGCCGCGCAGGTAGGCCACCTCGCCCTCGGTGAACATCATGCTGCACAGGTAGTCGAGTTCGCGTTCGACGTCGTCCTTCAGTTCGGCCAGCGGATAGGCCGGCTCGTTACGGCAGCGGAATTCGTATTCCCCGGTGGCGCCGGGGTGGCTGTGCAGCAGGGCCTGCCACATCGTGAACTTGTAAAGGTCGGTCTCCAGCAGGCTGCGGACTACGGGTTTCATCAAGGCTCCAGGCATGTGCGCAACGGGCGCGGCAGGCTGTATTGTCGCCTACTTCTCGGCGCGGCGCTTTGCGGCCCGCTTTGGCGCCAGCATCGTGCCCGTGCAACCGGGGGTGCCGCAGCGGCAGGCGAACAGCTTCTTGAGCTTGGGCGTATGGCGCTCGTCGTAGATCAGCGCGTAATTGTAGTTCAGCTCTTCGCCGGCTTCGATGTCCTGCATGGCGTGGATATAGACCTTGCCGTCGTCCTCGAAGGCTTCGCAGTTGGGCGTGCAGGCGTGGTTGATCCAGCGCGCGTCGTTGCCGTCGCGGCCACCGTCGATCACGCGGCCGTCGGCCAGGCTGAAATAGAAGGTATGGTTGATCGGCCCGCCCGCCTTCTCGGCGCGCCGGGTCGCCTTGTCCCAGCTGATGCGCTGGCCCTTGTACTCGATGATGCGGTCGCCGGCGGCGATCGGGCGCAGTGCGAAGACGCCGTTGCCGTGGACGGGCGACTGGCGCACCTCGACCATCGGGTCGGTGTCGGCGGGTTTGCTGCCGCCCTTGGCGGCGCTTTTCTTGTTGGTCATCTGGTTGCCGAATGGACGATTGAAGGAATGCATCCATTATGGCGGCAATCGCCGCGCATTGCCCGCACGCTTCATCAGGAAAGTCCGGCCGCCGCGCGCAAGGCGGCGACGTCGATCTTCTTCATCGGCAGCAGCGCCGTCATGACGGCGTCGGCTTGCGGACCGGCCATCCAGGACATGATCTCGGTCGGCGTCACCTGCCACGACAGCCCGAACCTGTCCTTCAGCCAGCCGCACTGGCGCGCCGCCTCGTCTCCGCCCTCTCCCAGGCGTTCCCAGTAATAGTCGATCTGCTCCTGGCTGTCGCACATCACCATGAACGAGACCGCTTCAGTGAAGTGGAACAGCGGCCCGCCGTTCATGGCGATGCAGGGCTGGCCGTCGACCTCGAACTGCACCGCCATCACGCTGCCCGGCGTCATGCGGTGCACGTCCTGGCCGGCCGCGCTGTAGTGCGACACGTGCGTGATGCGCGAGTCGGGGAAGATCGAGATATAGTGCTTGACCGCTTCCTCGGCCTGGGTGTCGAACCACAGGCAGGGCTGGATCGGCGCGTGCAGTTGCATGTCGTTCTCCTGTCAGGCGTTACGCAGGGCTAGCCGGGGAAATCCTCGGCGCGGTACTCGACCGTGTCTGCGGCCCCGGCCTCGCGCCCGGCTTCCTCGCGGCGCAGCTCGACGCGCCGGATCTTGCCCGAGATGGTCTTGGGCAGCTCGCGGAAGGCGATGCGCCGGATCCGCTTGTACGGCGCCAGGCGTTCGCGACTAAAGGCGAACAGCGCGGCGGCCATCTCGCGGCTCGGCTCGACCCCGGCGCGCAGGGTCACGAAGGCCTTCGGCACGGCCAGCCGCAGCGGGTCGGGACTGGGCACGATGGCCGCCTCCAGCACGCTCTCGTGCTCGATCAGCACGCTCTCGAGCTCGAACGGGCTGATACGGTAGTCGGACGACTTGAACACGTCGTCGTTGCGGCCGACATAGAAATAATAGCCGTCGCCGTCCACGCTCGCCGTGTCTCCCGTATGGTAGTAGCCGGCCCGCATCACCTCCCGCGTCTTTTCCTCGTTGCCTTCGTAGCCGACCATGAGACCGATCGGGTTCGACGCAAGTTCCACCGAGATCTCGCCCTCCGCCGCCGGCCGGTCGTCGAGGTCGAGCAGCGCGATGCGGTAGCCCGGCAGCGGACGGCCCATCGAGCCCGGCTTGATCGGCTGGCCCGGCGAATTCCCGATCTGGCAGCTCGACTCGGACTGGCCGACGCCGTCGCGGATGCGGATGCCCCAGGCGCGTTCGACCTGCTCGATGACTTCCGGATTGAGCGGTTCGCCGGCGCCGACCAGTTCGCGCAACGTGGGCTTCCAGGCGGCCAGGTCTTCCTTGATCAGCATGCGCCAGGCGGTCGGCGGCGCGCACAGCGAGGTCACGCCGCAGCGCACCAGCGTGTCGAGCACCGCGCGGCTGCTGAAGCGCTCGAAATTGAACACGAACACCGTGGCGCCCGCATTCCAGGGCGCGAAGAAGCAGCTCCAGGCATGCTTGGCCCAGCCGGGCGTGCTGATGTTCCAGTGGACGTCGCCCGGCTGCAGGCCGATCCAGTACATGGTCGACAGGTGGCCGACCGGATAGCTCCGGTGGGTGTGCAGCACCAGCTTCGGCTTCGCCGTGGTGCCGGACGTGAAGTACAGCAGCAGGGGGTCTGTAGCGCGCGTCTCGCCTTCGGGGACGAACACGCTGGCCACGTTCTCGCTGTCCGCGTAGTCGTGCCAGCCTGCCGGCCCGCCACCGACCGCAATCCGGGTGTAGTTGCCGGCGAGCGCCTCGAATTTACCGGCTTCGCTGGCCTGGGCAATCACGTGTTTGACTTGTCCGCGCTCCAGGCGGTCGGCCAGGTCGTCGCCCGCCAGCGCCATCGTGGTCGGCACCAGCACGGCGCCCAGCTTGATCCCGGCCAGCATGATTTCCCACAGCTCGACCCGGTTCGGCAGCATCAGCAGCACCCGCTCGCCGCGCCGCACGCCGAGATTGCGCAGGTATTCGGCCACCTGGCTCGAGCGCGCGGCCATGTCGGCGAAGGAGATCTTGCGTTCGCTGCCGTCTTCCTCGACCACCCACAGGGCGGGAGCGTGATTGTCCCGCGCCTGATGGTCGAAGAAGTCGAGCGCCCAGTTGAAGCGGTCGAGCGCGGGCTGCCTGAAATCGCGGTAGGCGGTGTCGTAGTCGAGCCGGTGCCGCTGGAGGAAGTCGCGCGCCTGCACGAAGCGCTGGGTTGGCGTCATGGGGTGTCTCCTGGTCGCTATGCCATGTGGATGGCGGGATGCGTGACGCTCCCGCCTTGCGACCATTCTGCCACCGATTCGGCCCGTGGTGACGCCTGACGCTTCAGTTGCGCCGCAGCGGCGTCACCTGCATCTCGTCGGCCGGTGCCATCATGTCGATCACGCGGCAGTCGCCGCACATGCGCAGGCGATCGAGGTTGGCCGCGAACGCCGGGTGGGAACCCAGGCGCCCGAGCATGTTCTCGACCATTTGCAGCGTGCCGAACGGCTTGCTGCAGCGGATGCAGTGGAAGGGCTGCGATTCGTTCAGCACCACCGCCGCCATGCGCTCGGGCGCGAACGAGATGCGCGGCATCAGCGCGATCGCGTTCTCGGGGCAGGTGTTGGCGCACAGGCCGCACTGGACGCAGTTCTTTTCGATGAAGCGCAGCTGCGGCGCGCCCTGCCCGTCCTGCAGCGCATTGGCCGGGCAGACGCCGACGCAGGACATGCACAGGCTGCAGGCCTGGCGGTCCACGAGCAGCGCGCCGAACGGCGCTTTGTCGGGCAGGCCGATGTGCGGCGGCTGCTGCGGGGCATGGCGGTGCAGGTGGTCGAGGGCATAGTCCAGGGTGTTGCGCTTGTCGGCAGCCAGGTGGAACACCGCTGGCGACGACGGTGTGTCGCCGCGCGGCGCATGACGCAGGGCCAGCGCCAGTTCCTGGGCCGCCTCCAACGGCGACGCTTGTGGCCCGCCAGCCAGTTGCAGCAGCTGGAAGTGCGGCCCGGCATACCCCAGGCCATCGAGCACGGCCTGGGCGATGCGCATCTGCTCGCCCAGCGCCTGCACGTATTGCGGGGCTTCCTCGCCCGTGGTCAGCACGGCGACGCCGGCCGCGCCGTAGGCCAGCGCCGCCAGCCAGACGTCGATGCCGGTCGCGGCGACGTGGTGCAGCGAGAACGGCAGGATGCGGCCCGGAACGCTGTCGCCAAGGCGTTCGATGACGTCCAGCCCCTGCGCGTCGTGCAGCAGCAGCACCGGCTGCGCGCCGCCCGCCTCGCGGAAGGCGCGCAAGGCGGCCTGGATGCGCTTGCCGGTGAACGGCGCCGGCGGATAGGCGTAGCTCATGGCGCCGGTCGGGCACACGGTGCCGCAGGCGCCGCAGCCGGCGCACAGATACGGATTGACCTTGACCCGGTCGCCGTCGCTCACGATCGCCTTTGCCGAGCAGATGTCGACGCAGGCGCTGCAGGTGTGGATGCCGTTGCGACCGTGGGCGCAGATGCGCTCCTTGTAGCTGAAGTATTTCGGTTTCTCGAAGTCGCCGACCATCTCGAGCAGGGCCTCGACCGCTTTCATGCGCGCGGTCTCGCTCCGTCCGGGCGCGTAGTAGCCGTGCGGGCGCTGGTGGCTGGCGATCAGGCGCGCCGGGCACAGGTCGAGCACCAGGTCGAACCGGCCCTCGCCCACCGGCTGGCCGGCCGCGCGCCAGCGCGCCTCGAAGGCGCCCAGCCAGCCGGCTACCGCCACCGTCTGCGCCCTGTGCACCGGATACAAGCGCGGCTGCGGGCGGTCCGGGGCATCCGGCTCGTCCAGCAGCAGCACGGTGACCGACAGCGCGCCGGCCAGCCGGTCGGCCAGCGGCAGCGCGTCACACGCGCTGCCCACCACCAGCGTGCGCCCGTGCGAGCGGTAGTCGACCGTAACGGCCGCCTCGAAGTCGGGAAAGTCGCGCGCGGCCTGCAGCGCGGCTACGCGGGCGGCCGCGTCGCGGCCGTCCTGGACAGGGTCGGAAGCCGCCCCGTCGTTGAATCGGATGTTCATGTGGTCCCTTGTGTTGGCGTGCCCGGCTGGCCGTCGGCTGCCGGGTCGTCGTCGCGCCGTGCCTGCGCCTCGCCCTGCTTGTCCTCGTCCTCGCCCAGCAGGCGATTCAGCACGCCGGGAGCGTGCCTGAGCGAAGCCAGCATGGCGTCGGTGAGCGGCGCGGCCTTGTTGTAGTCGGCGATATAGATGTCCAGGCCATCCATCACCGCGAAGTTCGGATCGGCGAACAGTTTTTTGAGCGCCATGCGCTGCACGGCCTTGTCGACGCCCTTGGCGACGAAGGCCGAGTAATCGGATTCCGGCGTCAGCCGGGCCACGTCGTCCAGGGTCGGCAGCGCCCGCTGATCCTCCTGCACCGGTGGCGGCGGCGCGGCGGCAGGTAGCGGCGCCGGCGCGACTTCCTGCACCGGCTCGGGCGCCGCCTTCAGGCGCGACCAGCGGCGCAGGAATCCTTCCTCGGCCACGGCGTCAGCGCTCATCCGTGCTGCCTTCCCTTGCGCGGGCGCGGCGTGAAATGCTCGCGCAGGTAGCCCGCGACCCAGCTGTAGATCTCGGCCGGCATGGTCACGCCGTCGGCCGACTCGCCCGAATCGAACATGCGCGTGCCCTCGACGTAGCTGACCGAGGCGCGCGCCGGCATCGCGCGGCCGTCCTCCATGCGCCACAGCACGAACACCTTCGATTCCGGCGCCATGACGTTCTCGTAATAGCCCTCGTGCTCGTCGGTGTACAGTTCCAGCTCGAGGCCCGAGACCAGGTAGTAGTCGCGCTCGGCGCTTTCGCTCAGCACCGACAGGCGCGGCAGCTCGCCGCGGTCCGGCACCACGCCCACCGCGGCCCAGCTGTCCATATCACCCCAGCGGTGCCGCACCGCGCGCCGCTGCATGATGATGGCGACCGGCATGCTTCCCATTTTCATCGCTCGGCCTTCATTTGTTCGGGCGCGTTTTCAGGCACGCCTTTCTTGTTCACCGTCGGCGACGCCCCGGCCGGCTCGGCGCGGGTCGGACCCTGCTTGACGTCTTCGCTCGGACGCGCCGTGCCCAGTTTCTCGCTCTTGACCGGCACGTTGGCCGCATGCAGCGCACGCGCGCCGAGCGGCGCGGCGCCGGTGGCGGGCGCCGCGCCCGCCGTTCCCGGAGCGCCGCCGGCCGGGGCCGGCGACGGCACGCCGGCGCCCGGCGGGGTCGGATCGGAGGCGGCGACACCCGTCGGCCCGCTCACGGGCGGCGGCGGCTTGATGGTCCAGCCTTCCTGCGCGGCGCGCTGGCGCCACTGGCCGCTGATCCGGTCCATCGACGCGTTCAACGCTTCCTTTTCCTTGGCCGCCCTGGCGTCGGCCTCGGCCTTTTTCGCCGCCGCGGCCTGGGCCTGGGCCGGCGATGGCGGCGGCAGGGCCGCCCACGATGCGCCGGCCAGGCCGGACGCCAGCGCCAGCACGCATTGCAATCGCCTGATCGTCATCGCGTTCCTCCTGATTGTCCCTGCGGCGCCGCATTGTTGGCCGCCGGGGCTTCGGTGCTTCCCGGCGCCGGCGCGACGGGGCGGTTCTCGCCCGACGGCAGCTCGCTGCCTGGACGTCCGGCGCTGGACGGCTGGGTGACGCCGCTCGACGGCCCCTGGCCGGTTTCCCGGGTCTCGCCGCCGGTTTCGGCGCCGCTGGTATTGCCGCCCGAACCGCCGGCGATGCCTGGCGTGCCGCCGGCATAGGTGGCGTCGGTTTCCGGCCGCGCCGTGCGCGCCATGAGCTGGCCGCTGGTCATGCCGCCGGACGACACCTGTCCGGGGTACTTGGTCTGGATCACGCCATTGGCGGCGGGCGCCTGGCCGCGGTCGCAGGCGGCCAACGCGCTGGCCAGCAGCGCTACGGCGCCCAGGACCGATGCATCGAATCGTTTCATCGTCATTTCCTCAGTGCGCCGGGCCGGGTTGCGGACGGCCGCCCTGGCCCGGCACGTCGCGACCGGGCACCATGCGTCCGTCCTTGTCCATGCCGGGCGGCACGCCCGTCTTCATCTGCTCGTACCACAGCTGGTGGTGGGCCTTGGCCCAGTTCTCGTCCACCGTGCCGTAGCGCATCGCCTCATAGGCGCCGGGCGTGCCCCAGGTGCCGATGTAGGCGTGGCCCATGGCGGCCGCCATGTACATCGCGGCCGCGCCCACATGCAGGACGTTCGCCACCTGCATCACGTAGCGGGTCTGGCCGACGGCGAAGTCGAGCACCAGGCCGGTGACCGACATGATCAGGCCCAGCAACGCGACACCACCCCAGAACCAGGTCTTTTCGCCCGCATTGAAAAAGCCGGCCGGGACATGCTTGTGGCTGATCAGTCCCCCGCCCTGCTTGACCCATTGCCAGTCGGCGCGGTTGTAGAAGTTGCGCTTCAAGAAGGTGAAGAACATCAGGATCGAGCACAGGATGAACAGCGGCCCGACGAAGTTGTGCAGGTATTTCGAGATGATCGCCACCCAGGAGAACAGGTCGTGCCCCATCCATGGCAGCATGATCTTCTTGCCGTACATGATGATGATGCCGGTGATGCCGAGGGCAATGAAACTGAAGGCCGTGGCCCAGTGTACCTGGCGTTCCCAGCGGTTGAAGCGCTGCATCTTGCGCCCTGCCTCGGCCACCTGGTTGGCCGGGCCGATGGTCCGGTAGAACACGAAGATCGCCAGCGGCACGGCCAGCAGGATGAAGCCGGCGATGGTCGCGAGCGGCCCGTTGCGCAGGTGGCGCCAGGTGTTGCCGCCGCGCTGGACGATGACGTTGCCCTCCTTGCTGCCGTATTGGCCCAGGTAGTGCCGGTCCATGTGCACGCGGCCCGATTCGGATTGCAGCAGGCCGGGGTCGGGCACCACAGAGTCGGCCTCGATCTGCAGCATGGTCTGCTCTTCGGCATACGCCGGCGTGGCGCGCTCGTTCTTGACGCCGGCCCAGCTGCTGGACAGCGCCAGCGTCGCCACCAGGAGCAGCATCGCGCGCAACACATTCAGATTCGCTCGCATGTCGTCTCCTCAGGGATTGGCCCGGTTGTATTCGTTCTGCTTGCCGTTGCGATTCTCGACCGTGGCCCACCAGGCCAGCCGGTCGTTGTGGAAGCGGCGCTGGTAATGGCGGTCGTCCGGCTTGCCGGCGTACTCGCCCTTGAGCCATGGCGGGTGCTGGTCCACTTCGAGGCAGCCGGCCAGCAGCACGGCCGGCAGGATCAGCGCGCATGCTTTGAGGAGCTTCATGTCGGGAACCTCCCCGCGTGGTTCTGTGAATCGCGCACGTCCTGGTTGACGCGCGGCGAGTCGCCCTCGGCCTTGTACTGGCCACCGCGTTTCGGCCTGCCGTAGGCGATCTTCCAGCCCCACAGCTGCGGGCCGTAGCCGCGCGTCTCGACCCGCTGGCGGTAGATGTCGGCGATGATGTTGGCGTCGCCGCCCAGCAGCGCCTTGGTGCCGCACTGCTCGGCGCAGGCCGGCAGCTTGCCTTCGGCGATGCGGTTGCGGCCGTATTTCTTGAACTCGGCTTCCGAGGTATCCGGTTCCGGGCCGCCGGCGCAGAAGGTGCACTTGTCCATCTTGCCGCGGTGGTTGAACAGGCCGGTCTCGGGGAATTGCGGCGCGCCGAACGGGCAGGCGTAATAGCAGTAGCCGCAGCCGATGCACTGGTCCTTGCTGTGCAGGACGATGCCGTCCTCGGTGTGGTAGATGCAGTTGGTCGGGCACACGGCCAGGCACGGCGCGTCGGTGCAGTGCATGCAGGCGACCGATACCGAGCGCTCGCCGGGGATGCCGTCGTTGATCGTCACCACGCGGCGCCGGTTGATGCCCCAGGCCAGTTCGTGCTCGTTCTTGCAGGCGGTCACGCAGCCGTTGCAGTCGATGCAGCGCTCCGTGTCGCAGATAAACTTCATTCTTGCTGGCATAGTCAGTCTCCTGTCGGCTCGTCAGGCGCGCACCACGCGGCACAGCGATACCTTGGTTTCCTGCATCATGGTCACGGCGTCGTAGCCGTAGGTCCAGCCAGTGTTGATGGCTTCGCCGCGCACGATCGGCGCCCCATGCTCGGGATAGTGCCGTTCCAGGTCCTCGCCCATCCACCAGCCGCCGAAGTGGAACGGCGCCCACACCAGGCCCACCGGCACCCGCTCGGTGACCATCGCCATCATCTTCAGGCGCGCGCCGGTCGGGGTCTCGAGCCACACGTATTCGCCCAGCTTGGCGCCGATCTGGACCGCGTCGCGCGGATTGATCTCGACGAACATGTTTTGCTGCAGCTCGGCGAGCCAGGGGTTGGACCGGGTTTCCTCGCCGCCGCCCTCGTACTCGACCAGGCGGCCCGAGGTCATGATCAGCGGAAAGTCTTTCGAATAGTCGACCGCCTGCACCGATTTGTACAATGTCGGCAGGCGCCAGTGATTGGCCTTGTCGTCGTAGGTCGGGTACTTGGCCACCAGGTCGCGTCGTGGCGAAGCCAGCGGTTCACGGTGGACCGGCACCGGATCGGGGAAGTTCCAGACGTTGCAGCGCGCCCGCGCATTGCCGTACGGCGCGCAGCCGTGGGCGATGACGACCCGGATGATGCCGCCCGACAGGTCGGTCTTCCAGTTCTTGCCCTCGGCCATGGCCTGCTCGGCCGGGGTCAGCTCGGCCCACCAGCCCAGTTTTTTCAGGAACACGTGGTCGAACTCGGGGTAGCCGAAGTCCAGCTCGCTGTTCTTGTTGGTCGAGCCGTCGGCCGCCAGCAGGCTCGATCCGTTGTGCTCGACGCCCCAGTTGGCGCGGAACGGCAAACCGCCCTCGGCCACGCTCTTGCTCAGGTCATACAGGATCGGCGTGCCCGGATGCTTCATCTCCGGCGTGCCCCAGCATGGCCACGGCAAGCCGTAGTAGTCGCCCTTGCACGGGCCGGAATCGGCGCGCAGGGTGGTCGGGTTGAACGTGTGCTTGTTTTCCATGTGCAGCTTGAGCCGCTCGGGCGAGCAGCCCGTGTAGCCGATAGTCCAGCACGAGCGGTTGATCTCGCGCAGGATGTCCTCGACCACCGGCTCGTTGTGCACCACCTTGATGTTCTTGCACAGTTCCTCGGCGAAGCCGAGTTTTCGCGCGAACAGGTACATGATCTCGTGGTCGGTCTTGCATTCGAACAGCGGCTGGATGACCCGCTCGCGCCACTGGATCGAGCGGTTCGAGGCCGTGCACGAACCCTGGGTCTCGAACTGCGAGGCGGCCGGCAGCAGGTAGACGCCGTCGGTGCGGCCATGCATCGCCGCCGTCATGCTCGGATAGGGGTCGATCACCACCATCATGTCGAGCTTTTGCATCGCCGCCTTCATGTCCGGCAGCCGGGTCTGGCTGTTCGGCGCGTGGCCCCAGTAGAACACGGCGCGCAGATTGCTCGGCTGATCGATGAACTGGTTTTCTTCGTTGACCGCATCGAACCAGCGCGACACCGTGATGCCGGGCTTTTCCATCAGTTCCTTGGAGCCGAAGCGCGACTTGATCCATTCGTAGTCGACGCCCCAGACGTTGGCGAAGTGCTTCCAGGCGCCTTCGGCCAGGCCGTAGTAGCCGGGCAGCGAATCGCCGTTGGGGCCGACGTCGGTGGCGCCCTGCACGTTGTCGTGGCCGCGGTAGATGTTGGCGCCGCCGCCGGGAATGCCGATATTGCCCAGCACCAGCTGCAGGATCGACAGCGCGCGCACATTGGCGGTGCCGACGTGGTGCTGGGTGATGCCCATGCACCAGACCACGGACGAGGGACGGTTAGTGGCCAGCATCTCGGCCGCCATGCGCACCGCCGATTCCGGCACGCCGGTCACGTCCGACACCTTGTCGGGCGTCCATTTCATGACTTCGGCGCGCACGTCGTCCATGCCCCAGGTGCGCTCTTCGATGAATTTCTTGTCTTCCCAGCCGTTATTGAAGATGTGCCACAGGATGCCCCACACCAGCGGGATGTCGGTGCCCGGCCGCACGCGCACGTAGTGGTCGGCAAAGCGCGCCGTGCGGGTGAAGCGCGGATCGATGACGATCATCTTGGCGCCCAGCTCCTTGGCGTGCAGGAAGTGCAGCATCGAGATCGGGTGCGCCTCGGCCGGGTTGGAGCCGATGAACAGCACCGCCTTGCTGTAGTGCAGGTCATTGAACGAGTTCGTCATCGCCCCGTAGCCGAAGGTCTGGGCCACGCCGGCGACGGTGGTCGAGTGACAGATGCGGGCCTGGTGGTCGCAGTTGTTCGAGCCCCAGAACGACATGAACTTGCGCAGCAAATACGCTTGTTCGTTATTGTGCTTGGAGCTGCCGATCAGCATCAGCGCATCCGGTCCGGCCTCCTTGCGCAGGTGCAGCAGCTTGTCGCCGATCTCGTCGATCGCCTGGTCCCAGGAGATGCGCTGGTATTTGCCGTTCACCAGCTTCATCGGATAGCGCAGGCGGTGCTCGCCGAAGGCGTGCTCGCGCACCGAGGCGCCCTTGGCGCAGTGGGCGCCCATATTGATGGGCGAATCGAAGGCGGCCTCTTGCCGCACCCAGACGCCGTTAGCGACCACCGCGTCCACCGAACAGCCGACCGAGCAGTGGCTGCACACGGTGCGTTTCACTTCGGTGGGCACCGGGGTGTTCGGCACCGGATCGGCCTGGGCCGGTTCGATCACGTTCAGCGGCAGGTGGCGCGCCAGGGCGCCGGCGCCGGCGGCAACGCCGGCCCCGACCAGGAAGCGGCGCCGTTTCAGGGCGCTGTCGCGCGTAGACTTGACCAGTGACATGGGATTCCTCTGCTTGCCTACCAGTAGGCGGCGGTGGCGTAGTAGCGGCGGATGTGATCCGTCTCGTGGTAGCCGCGCTTGACCTTGGGGTCCGGCGCGGCCGGTGCGGCCTCAGGCGCCGCGCTCGCCGGGGCGGCGGCAGCGGCCACCACCAGCGCGCCCAGCGGGGCGGCCTTCAGGAAGCCGCGCCGCGCCGGGTCGGGCTGGTCCGGCGTCTGTCGATCATGCTTGCTCATCGGTGTCCTCTCCTACTGCGAAGCTCTCGGCCTCGATTGCCAGGAAGGCCTGCGCGAAGCGCGCGACCAGGCGGTAATAGTTGGCGCCCTCGGCATTGGCGATGTCGTCCAGCGCGCGCATGCACCAGCCGCCGATGTGGGCCTCGAAGAACTGGCGCTGCGCCGTTAGCGGCTGGCGCCGGATGCCGGGGGCGCCGGCGACCAGCACGCGCATGGTCTCGCACAGCGCGCCGAGGTGGTCCTCGAACTCGCCCCGGCCCCGCATGCGCGCCAGGCCAAGCCGCGCCAGGTCGTCGCGCAGCAGCGCCAGCGGCGTGTCGTTCATGTAGCCGGCCAGGTAGCGCGAGCCATACGGGTCGACCGGCGGCGTGCCGATGCTGACGAACAGCGCGCTGAATTCATCCTGCACCACCTGGGCGTCCATCACGCCGGACGCCACGGTCAGGTGTTCCCACGCACGCTCCAGCGCCGGATCGCCGCCTTCGGCCAAAATAGGATCGCTGGACGCAAGCGCTTCCAGCAGCGCCGCGTCGGGCGCCGCCAGCAGCAGGCGCGAGAGCAAGGCGTAGAGGTCGGCCCTGGCCTGGTCTTCGCCGCTGGGCGACATGGCAGGCGCAGAGACCGCGACGAAGGCGGCGTTGACGGACGTGCTCGCACTTGTAGATGACACTGTCGATCACTCCAGTTGTTCAATTTGTATCGCCAGTGTAGACGCCGATTCACATTGAGCGCGCACAGTTGCGCCTAGCGCATTCCGGCGGCATGCATGACAATTCTTATGAGAAATGCGACGAGCGACAGGGTGACGACGCCGCCCAGCCACAGCAGCGCCATCCACCCCAGCCGGCGCAGCCATTCGCGGCGCGCGGCCATCAGTGATACCCCGCGTCATGCTTGACCTTGCCACGGAATACCCAGTACGACCACCCCGTGTACATCAGGATGATGGGCAGGATGAACAGCGTGCCGACCAGGGCGAAACCCTGGCTCTGCGGCGGCGAGGCGGCTTCCCAGATCGTGATCGCGGGCGGCACCACGTGCGGCCAGATGCTGATCGCCATGCCGCTGTAGCCGAGGAAGATCAGCGCCAGCGCCAGCACGAAGGGCTGGCGGAACGGCTGCCGGGCCAGTGAGCGCAGCAG
This sequence comes from Massilia timonae, assembly GCF_001866515.1. NCBI lineage: Bacteria > Pseudomonadati > Pseudomonadota > Betaproteobacteria > Burkholderiales > Oxalobacteraceae > Massilia > Massilia timonae. Next base: position 3,948,320 of record NZ_JRYB01000001.1, on the reverse strand, counting down.
CAGCGCCATGCACAGCACGACCAGGATCGGCACCGGCGCCAGGAAGGCGATATTGGGGAAGGTGAACCAGCGCTCGGCCACCGCCGCGAAGCGCAGCGGGGTCCAGATGCTGACCGCGACGATGGCCCCCAGCAGCAGCCAGGCGAAAGGCCGCGCGACCTGGATCATGCGCGCCTGCAGTTCGCCCTCGGTCTTCATCACCAGCCAGGTGGCGCCCAGCAAGGTGTAGGCGATCATCACGCCGACGCCGGCCAGCAGCGGGAACGGCGCGACCCAGTCGAGCGGCCCGCCGGCGAAGCTGCGCCCCGAGACCGTGATGCCGTCCAAAAAGCCGCCCAGGGTCACGCCCTGGAAGAAGGCCGCCGCCACCGAGCCGCCGATGAAGGCCTTGTCCCACAGGTGGCGCTCGTGCTCCTTGGCCTTGAAGCGGAATTCGAAGGCCACGCCGCGAAACACCAGGCCGATGAGCATGAAGATCAGCGGCAGGTAGAGCCCGGACAGGATGATCGCGTAGGCCACCGGGAAGGCCGCCAGCAGCCCCTCCCCGCCCAGCACCAGCCAGGTCTCGTTGCCGTCCCACACCGGCGCGACCGAATTCATCATGGTGTCGCGGTCGCGCTTCTTCGGCGTGAACGGGAACAGCATGCCGATGCCCAGGTCGAAGCCGTCCAGCAGCACGTACATGAAGACGGAAAAGAAGATGATCAGGATCCAGATGACGGATGTGTCGATGCCCATGGTGTCAGCTCCGCGTCGGTGGGTTGCCGCCGTCGCGGTCAGCGCCGTGGTCGGGACTGTCGTCGATATTGCCCTCGATGCTGTCGTCGTTGTCGACGTTGGCCGCCGACAGCGGCCGCATCGGCGTGCGCCCTTCGCCCGACCCGCCCTCGGGCGGCTTGTTGAGGGCGAAGTGCTGCGGCCCCTTGTTGATGAGGCGCAGCAGGTAGACGGTGCCGGCGCCGAACACGAACACATAGGCCACGACGAACATCGCCAGCGTCACGGCCATCGTGGTGACACTGTGCGGCGAGACCGCATCGGCGGTGCGCAGCACGCCGTAGATCACCCACGGCTGGCGGCCGACCTCGGTCGTGATCCAGCCGGCCAGGATGGCGATCAGGCCGGCCGGCCCCATCAGCAAGGCGAAGCGCAGGAACAGGCGCTTGCCGTAGATCCGCCCTCCCCGCCTGAGCCACAGGCTCCAGGCCCCAAGGGCGATCATCAACAGGCCCAGGCCGACCATGACCCGGAAACTCCAGAACACGATCAGGGAATTGGGGCGGTCTTCGCGCGGGAACTCCTTCAGTCCCGGGAACTGGCCGCTCAGCGTATGGGTGAGGATGATGCTGCCCAGGTAGGGAATCTCGACCGCATAGCGGGTTTCTTCGCGCTCCATGTCGGGAATGCCGAACAGGATCAGCGGCACCGCCTCGCCCGGCGTATTCTCCCAGTGCCCCTCCATCGCCGCCAGCTTGGCCGGCTGGTGCTTCAGCGTATTGAGGCCATGGAAGTCGCCGATCACGGCCTGGATCGGCGCCACCAGCAGGATCATCCACATCGCCATCGACAGCATCTTGCGCACGTTCTTGTTGTCGCGTCCGCGCAGCAGGTGCCAGGCGGCCGAGGCGCCGACGATCAGGGCGGTGGCCAGGTAGGCCGCCACCACCATGTGCATCAGGCGGTAGGGGAACGAGGGATTGAAGATGATGGCCAGCCAGTCGACCGGGATCATGCGCCCGCCCTCGATGGCATAGCCCTGCGGCGTCTGCATCCAGCTGTTGGCGCCCAGGATCCAGGTCGACGAGATCAGAGTGCCGATGGCCACCATGCAGGTGGCGAGGAAGTGCAGCTGCGGCCCCACCCGGTTCCAGCCGAACAGCATCACGCCCAGGAAGCCGGCCTCCAGGAAGAAGGCGGTCAGCACCTCGTAGGTGAGCAGCGGGCCCATGACGCTGCCGGCGAATTCGGACAGGTAGCTCCAGTTGGTGCCGATCTGGTAGGCCATCACGATGCCCGACACCACCCCCATGCCGAAGGCGACGGCGAAGATCTTGAGCCAGAAGTGGTACAGGTCGACGTAGACCTGGCGCCTGGTCTTGAGCCAGCACGCCTCGAGCACGGCCAGGTAGCTGGCCATGCCGATCGTGATCGCGGGGAAGATGATGTGGAAGGAAATCGTGAAGGCGAACTGGATGCGCGCTAGTTCCAGGGCTGTAAGACCAAGCATGCAAACTCCCCCGTATCGATGGCGCCAAGTAGATCACGACATCGGCCTCGCACGATTGGCCATATCATTTTTATCATTGTTGAGTGGTTTTTGAACACATGCCGACCGGTTCGCAACAAAAGTTCATGAAAACTTCCCAATTTGGTGCAAATTTCGAGCTTGCCGGCCGGAATGCTCAGCCAAGGGGTCTATAATTTGCGGTGTACTGAACAAAGTGACCATCCCTCATGAGCCAGCCCCTGTCCCGGCAAGCCGAGCCGCCCCTGAACATCCACGCGCTCAAGTCCTGCGCCCAATGCAGCATGCACCAGCTGTGCCTGCCGATGGGCCTGGAAGACGCCGAGATCGACCGCCTGGACAAGATCATCGGCCGCCGTCGCCGCCTGGAGCGCGACGAGCGCCTGTACGGGGTGGGCGAGTCGTTCCGCAACCTGTACGCGGTGCGCTTCGGCCACTTCAAGACCTACCAGGTGAATGCCGCCGGCGAAGCCCAGATCACCGGCTTCCAGATGGCCGGCGAGCTGCTGGGCATGGACGCGATCAGCGGCACCCACCATTGCGATGCGGTGGCGCTGGAAGACTCGGAAGTATGCGAGATTCCGTTCGCGCGCCTGGAAGACCTGTTCGGCGAGGTGCCGACGCTGCTGCGCCACTTCCACCGCATCATGAGCCAGGAAATCACGCGCGAGCAGAACGTCATGCTCCTGCTCGGCAATATGCGCGCCGAGCAGCGCTTCGCCGTGTTCCTGGTCAACCTGTCGGCGCGCTACGCCGCCCGCGGCTATGCGGCCAACCGCTTCCAGCTGCGCATGTCGCGCGAAGACATCGGCAACTACCTGGGCCTGACCATCGAAAGCATCAGCCGCCTGCTGTCGCGCTTCAAGAAGCAGGGCTGGCTCGAGGTCGACAAGCGCGAAGTCACCCTGCTGGATCCGGTCAAGCTGAAGGCGTTGGCGGCCGGCACCGACGCCTGCAGCCCGATGGCGTGAGCCCATGACGCCCCAGCCCGCGTGCGACCTGCACCTGCGCAGCTATGACTGCGTGCACTGGGGCGACCGCCATGAATTCGCCCAGCTGGTGCTGCCGGTGCACGGTGAAGTCGTGCTCGACATCGAAGAGCGGCGCGGCCGGCTCGATCCCCTGCATGGCGCGCTGGTGGCGCCCGGCGCCTGGCATGCGCAGTCGAGCCCGGGCGCCAACGGCTCCCTGATCGTCGACGTCGACGGCGCCGCCTTCGGCAGTGGCCCGTGGCAGCGCCTGCTGGAACGGCCCTTCGTCACGCTCGGCCCCGCGGCGCGCAAGCTGGTCGAGTTCATGGGACTGATGGCACGCGAGTCCACTCCGCCCCGCTCGCTGGTGCAGGGCTGGGTGCCGCTGCTGCTCGACACCCTGAGCCTGGACGCGCCGCGCGCCACCTCGCGCCTGGCTGCCCTGCTGGCGCGCATCGAGGCCGCGCCCGGCCTGGCCTGGAGCACCGAGTCGATGGCGCGCGCCGCCAACCTGAGCGTCAGCCGCCTCCACGCGCTGTTTCGCGAAGAGCTGGACAGCACGCCGCATGCCTGGCTGCTGCGCTGCCGCCTGGATTGCGCGCGCAGCCTGTTGACGCACGGCGCGCGCAGCGTGGCCGACATCGCCCTCGCCTGCGGCTTTTCGGACCAGGCCAGCCTGACGCGGGCGATGCGTCGGATACTCGACACCACGCCCGGCGCCTGCCGGCGTGCGGGTCAGGAGAAACCGCCAAAATCGCGGTAGTCCCGGCCAAGACCGATCCCACGTCCGGATCCGAGAATCTCTTCAAAGGAGATTCATCATGTACATCGCTACTGGCGCGGGCGGGCTGTCCCGCTCCACCCTGCTCGGCATCGGCGCCGGCATCGCCGCCGGCGCGCTCTGGGGCCTGGTCTTCCTGGCGCCGGAACTGGCGCCCGGATTCCTGCCGATCCAGCTCTCGGCCGGGCGCTACCTGGCCTATGGCCTGGTCGCCGCCATCCTGATCGCCCCGGCCTGGGGACGGCTGCGCCGCCATCTCGGCTGGCCGGCCTGGCGCAGCCTGATCTGGCTCAGCCTCACCGGCAACATCGTCTACTACCTGTTCCTCGCCAACGCGGTCCAGTTGGGCGGCGTGGCCATGGCCTCGATCGTGATCGGGCTGCTGCCGATCGCGGTCACCCTGGTCGGTTCGCGCGACCGTCACGCGGTGCCGCTGCGCCGCCTGCTGCCGTCGCTGCTGCTGAGCGGCGCCGGCCTGGCCTGCATCGGCTGGGAGTCGCTGTCGGCGTCCGGCCCCGGCTCGGCCGCCGGCCTGGCATGCGCCTTCGGCGCGCTGGTGTCATGGACCCTCTTCGCGGTGCACAACAGCCGCTGGCTGGCGCGCATCGACGGGATCTCGCCGCATGAATGGAACCTGCTGGTGGGCGTGGTGACCGGGCTGATGGCCCTGGCGCTGGCGGTGCCGGCCTTCGTGCTGGCGCCGGGCGCGCACACGCTGCCGGCCTGGATGCAGTTCGGCGCCCTGGTCACCGCGGTCGCCATCCTGTGCTCGGTGGTCGGCAACGCCCTGTGGAACCACGCCAGCCGCGCGCTGCCCCTGAGCCTGATGGGCCAGATGATCGTGTTCGAGACCATCTTCGCGGCCCTGTACGGCTTCTTGTGGGAGGCGCGCTGGCCGAGCGGGTTCGAGACCGCCGCCCTGGCGTTGCTGGTCGCTGGCGTGGTCTCGTGCGCGTCGGCGCACCGGGGCGCGCACTGATCCCGTCGGCACAGCGCTGGCTGGTGAAGTCGCGGCGACCTTAGCGCCGCACCGACAGCCCGAACGCCAGGCCCAGGTCGGGCGTCTGTCGATTCAACCCATGCACCACCATCGCATCGACCTGGCAGTTCTGGTTCAGGCGCCAGCTCACGCCGGCGTCGACCTGCATCCGGTCGCCGCCATGCGAGGCGGACGCGATCTGCGGCGCCGCCACTTCAAGGAATCCCTGGACGCGCTCAGTGAATTTCTTGCCCAGCGACGCCGCCAGGATGCCGTAGTGGTAGCGCGCGCCGTCATCGTCGACATCGGCCCCTGCGCCCGGCGTCACGGCCAATGACCAGCCTTGCGGCAGATCCCACTCGGCCGCCAGCACCAGCTGCGGCAGCACACCCTTGACCCGCAGCGCCGAGCTGCCGCTTGGCAGCGCTACACTGCCAATCAGCCCCAGCGCAGGATGTACGCCCTCTCCCTCGGCAAAGTGCCACTTGAATCCGATCGACGTGGCATTCCAGCCCGCCGTCGTGGTGCGCGCGCGCGTGGCCGGATCGAGCTCGTGCTCGATGCTGCGGCCGTCGGTCTCGATGCGCAGCTCGGTCGTGTCGCCCAGGCCGATACGCAGCAGCGCAGGCGTACTCAAGGTGCGCAGGTGCAGGTCGTCGTTGCGCTGGCGATCCCAGTTGACGCCGATCTCGAGCTGCAGGCGGCCATCGCCGACCACCTGGCTGGAGTTGGCGACGTTGGGGCGGTCGGGATTGATGACATCGCCGTCATCGGCGAAGGCGAACTGGGCGCTGCAGGCCAGCACCAGGAACGCCGCCTGACGGCGCGGGCGCGTAAGGGTTGGTGGAAACATCATGCGGTCGGATAAACGAGGTCGGACATGGTATACGAAAGTCGAGCCGGCGCCAGTTGCCGCATCACGGCAGCCAGCGGGCGGCGCGCAGCCGCTCGATGGCGCTGACGATCGTCGCGCCGGGCTCCACCGCTTCGGTAAAACCGGCGCGCCGGATCTTGCCCATGTCCGACACCATGTCGAACTCGGTGTTGAACACGAAGTCGCCGAACCACCAGCCGACCTGCTTCTCGTAAGGCATCGACTGCAGGCCATGGCGCTGCACGATGCGCTCCCATGCCGCCGCCTTCAACGGCATTTGCTTCGCCAGCGAGAACGGCTGCGGCGGTCCCACCTCCATGTCGAAGGCCGCCGCGACCTGGCGCCAAACGCGCTCCCAGCGGAACGGCTCGTTGACCAGGTTGAAGGCTTCGCCGCGCGCCGCCGGATCGAGGGCCGCCCAGACGCTGGCGCGCGCCATCCAGTCGGCATCGGTGGTCTGGGCCAGCACGCCCGAGTACACCTTGTCCGTCCCCGGGAAGCGCAGCGGCGCGCCGGCGTCCTTGCTGAGCGCGGCGAACATGCCCATCACCATCGCGATATTCATCGGATTGCCGGCGATGTCGCCCACCACCACGTCGGGCCGCAGGATCGACCATTCGATCTCGCCGGCGGCGGCGCGCTCGCGCAGCAGGTCTTCCTGGGCGTAATAGAAGTTGGGCGTCATGTGGCGCGGGTCGTCCTCGTAGAACGGCGCCTGGGCATGGCCGAGGTGCACGCCATACACCTTGGCGCCCTGATAATGCACCACGCGCTGCAGCGGGGCGCCGACCGACGTCAAGCCGTCGAGCAGGTTGCGCAGCATGCCGCCATTGATCCGCTCCTCGTCGAGCAGGTCGGTCCCGCCCTTGAGCGCGGCGTAGAACACGTGGGTCGTGTCGCGCGCCGCTTCCAGGGCGCGCGCGGTGGCCTGGGCGTCGGTCAGGTCGACCTTGATGCTCTCGACACCGTCCACGAAAGTGCGCGGCAAGGCCCGCACCTGCCATTCCGGCCGTCCGTGCAGCTCGCGTACGACCGCATTGCCGATGATGCCGCTGGCGCCGACGACCAATGCGCTATACCTGGTGCTCATCCATCTCTCCTCATGAAAACTGACTGGCGCAAGGATACCCGTTCCGTGCGTCCAGCGTCGTCCCGCGCCACGGATGCGCCGCTCGCCGGAGGCATGGCCAAGGTAGCGCCAGCCGCCCTGCGCAGGGGCGTGTCGCGCTACCTCGGCCTTTTCGCATGACCCGGGCGCCGCGCGACAGTATGATCGGCCGCGTTCGACCAACCGTCCACGAAAACCGCCATGCAACCACGTCGCCCCCTCGTCATCCTGCTTTCCGCCCTGCTGCTCGCGACCGCCACGCACGTGGCCGGCGCCTCGATCCTGCCGGACGTCCCCGACATCCAGGCCGTCACCGACTACCGGCCGAAGATCCCGCTGCGCGTCTACACCGCCGACAAGGTGCTGATCGGCGAATTCGGCGCCGAGCGGCGCGAGTTCGTCTCGGTGGCCAAGATGCCGGCGCTGCTCAAATCGGCCGTGCTGGCGATCGAGGACACCCGCTTCTACGAGCACGGCGGCGTCGACTGGATCCGCGCGCTCGGCGCGGCCAAGGCCAATCTCGCCGACTTCGGCAGCCAGGGCGCGTCCACCATCACGATGCAGGTCGCGCGCAACTTCTTCCTGTCGCGCGACAAGACGCTGCCGCGCAAGCTGACCGAGGTTGCCCTGGCTTATAAAATCGAGAAGGCGCTCTCCAAGGACCAGATCCTCGAGGTCTACCTGAACCAGATCTATCTCGGCCAGCGCGCCTACGGCTTCGCCAGCGCGGCGCGCACGTACTTCGGCAAACCGCTGCCGGACCTGACCCTGGCCGAGATCGCGATGCTGGCCGGCCTGCCGCAGAACCCGTCCAGCAGCAATCCGGTGTCGAATCCGCAGGCGGCCCGCAAGCGCCAGCAGGTCGTCCTCAAGCGCATGCGCGAACTGGCGCTGATCACCGAGCCCCAGTACCGGCGCGCCCTGGCCGAACGCCTGCAGGTGCGCAGCGATGGCGCCACCCTGAATCCGCGCGCCACCTGGGTCGCCGAGATCGCGCGCCAGGCGGTCCATGCCCGCTTCGGCCAGGCGGCCTACGAACGCGGCATCACGGTCACCACCACCATCGTGGCCGCCGAACAGGATGCGGCCCACGAATCGGTGCGCCGCAACGTGCTCGCCTACGACCGCCGCCACGGCTACCGCGGCCCGGAGGCGCGTCTCGCGCTGCCGGCCGGCGCCGAAGAAAGAAAGGACGCGATCGCCGCCGCCCTGCAGAAACGTCCGTTTGTTGCCGGCTTGGCGCCGGCGGTGGTCGTCGCCGCGTCGCCCAGGCGGGTGCGCGCCCTGCTCGCCAACGGCGACGCTGTCGAGGTCACCGGCCCGGGCCTGGCCTTCGCCGCCGGCGCCCTGTCGAGCAAGGCCAAGGCCGCGATGAAACTGGCGCCCGGCGCCGTCATCCGGCTGGCCAGGGCCACCGACGGCTCTCCATCGATCGCCCAGCTGCCCGAGGTTGCCGCCGCCTTCGTCGCGCTCGACACCGAAACCGGCGCCTACCGCGCGCTGGTCGGCGGCTTCGATCACTCAATCCACAAGTTCAACCACGTGACCCAGGCCTGGCGCCAGCCGGGATCGAGCATCAAGCCCTTCGTCTATTCCGCCGGCCTGGAACGCGGCTTCTTCCCCGGCACGCAGATCCTCGACGAGCCGCTCGACTTCAGCGCCGAGAAGGCCTATGCCAACTGGTCGCCGCGCAACGACGACAATGTGTTCGAGGGCCCGGTCACGGTGCGCCATGCGCTGTCGCGCTCGCGCAATGTGCCCACCGTGCGCATGCTGCGCGCGCTGGACGTCGACTACGCCCGCGCGCACCTGGCGCGCTTCGGCTTCGACCCCGCGCGCCAGCCGCGCAACCTGACGCTCGGCCTGGGCACGGGCGCCGTCACGCCGCTGCAGATGGCCGGCGCCTACGCAGTGCTGGCCAACGGCGGCTACCGCGTGGAACCGTGGCTGATCGCGCGCATCCAGGATGGCGACGGCAGGGTCGTGTTCGAGCATGCGGCGCCGCAGCCGAGACAGGAAAGCGCCCGGGTGCTGGACGCGCGCAACGCCTTCATCGTCGACAGCATGCTGCGCGACGTCACCCGCGTCGGCACCGCGGCGGCGGCCTCGCGCCAGCTGCAAAGGGCCGACCTGGCCGGCAAGACCGGCACCACCAGCAATGCGGTCGACGGCTGGTTCGCCGGCTACGGCGGCCAGGTGGCGGCGGTGGCCTGGATGGGTTACGACGAACCGCGCTCGCTCGGCGGCCGCGAGTTCGGCTCGACCCTGGCGCTGCCGATGTGGGTCGACTTCATGCGCGTCGCGCTGGCCAGGACGCCGCAGCACGAACCGCTGCCGCCGGAAGGCGTGGCGCGCGCCGGCGGCGACTGGGTGTATGCCGAGTATGCGGACCAGGAACACGTGCCGGAGGCGGCGGACGGCTTCGAGACGCTCATCGGCACGCTCTCTTCCGGCGGCGAAGAGCCGCCGCGCTGATCAGATCTCGATCAGCAGCTCGGGACGAAAAGCCTCCTGCTCTCCCTTGCTCAGGTAGCCGAGCGGATTGGCCACCACCCGGCACGACCAGGACAGGGCGCCGTCGCGGCCCTCGACCACGTAGTCGTTCCGGCAGTGCAGGTGGCCGTGCATCCACAGCTGCGCGTGCTTGAACAGGTCGTCGAGCGCGTTGCAGAAGCCCGCCGTGCCGGGGGTGAGGCCATAGCGCGGGTCGGCGCTCATCAGGCTCGGGGCGAAATGGGTGACCACCGCCGTCTTGCCCTCGAACGGCGTGGCCAGCGCCGCGCGCAGCCAGGCCTGGCAGTCGAGCGACATGGCGCGGATGCCTTCGGCCAGCACCTGCCCGCCATCTTTCAGGGTCGTGTTCTTGCTCAGGTAGTAGTTCGCCGCGCGGAACGCCTTGTTACGCTGCTGCATCTGCTTGGTGAGGTCGGCGTCGCGCAGCGCCAGGGCGTCGAAGTCGCTCCACAAGGTGGTGCCGATGAAGCGCACATGATCGATGACGACGATCTCGCGGTCGAGCCAGACGATGCCGAGCCGCGCGCAGGTGGCGCGCAGCCGCGCATGGGTGGCGTCGTGGTCGAGCGAATCGAATTCGTGGTTGCCGGGAATGAACAGCACCCGCTTGCCGGCCAGCGCCGGCAATGCGGGAGAGAAGCGCTCGAGTCCGAAATCCTGGGTTTCCAGGCGCGAGCCGGCCTGGTAGGAACCGATGTCGCCGGCCAGCACCACGACGTCGGCGTCCGGCAGGATGTGCGGCTGGAAGCCGGGATAGCGTTCGAGGTGCAGGTCGGAGAAAAGCTGGATGCGCATGGGCGCCGAGTATACCGCAGGCGGCGCCCTTCTTCAGCTTGCGCTTGCGCCCAACCCCGCGCCGAACCCCGCCCCCAGGCGTGCGATCTCGACCGAGCCGCGCTCGTCGAAGACCGGGCAATCCTGGACCATGCGCACGACGTCATTGAAATCCGCCGCCTCGATCAACGAGTAGCCCGACAGCGAGCTTCCGGACAGCTTGGGGCCGATCAGGCGGCTCGGGATCTCGACGCTGTCCTGCGTCAGGCTGCCCGGGTCGAGCAGGGCCGGGCCCAGGACATCGAACCAGGCGCGCCAGCGATCTTCCTGGCGCTCGCCCGGTTCGGATGCGCCGCGATAGATGATCAGGAATCGTTCCATGTCGTCCCCCATGAAGGTGGGCTCAACATAGCAGAAGCGGGCCGGTGGTGACGCACCGCTGGCGCGCTAGCCGATCAGAAGCGCACGTTCGCCGTCAGGCTGGCCGAGCGCGGCGTGCCCGGCGTATAGCGGTAACCGCTCTTGTTGATGGCCGCGACATACTTCTCGTCGCCGATGTTGTACACGTTCAGGCGCAGGTCGACGTGCTTGCTGACCTTGTAGCCGACCATGGCGTCGAACACCCAGTACGATTCGGTATAGGCCGGGGTGCCGATCGCGCCGTCGGTGCCGCGCGCCAGCTTGTCGGAAAAACGCGCGCCGCCGCCGATGCGCAGGCCCCATGGCAGGTCATACGAGGTCCAGGCGGTGAACGATTGCTTCGGCGTATAGGTCAAGCTGTTCTCGCCGGCGGCGGTGACGTTGCGGCCGCGCTCGACGCTGGTGTCCATGTACAGGTAGCCGGCGCTGAGCAGCCAGTGCGGCGCCAGTTCGCCGGTGGCGCCCAGCTCCACGCCCTGCACCCGCTTCTCGCCGGTCTGGTACCACTGCTGGTCGACCGGGTCCTGCTCGACCTCGTTCTCGACGTCGGTGCGAAACAGCGCGGCCGACAGCGACAGCTTGGATTTCAGCAGGTCGAGCTTGCCGCCCACTTCGGTGGTGACCGTCTTTTGCGGATCGTAGATCGGGTTCTGGGCGCTGTTGGCGTTGCCCGACACGGTGAAGCTGCCGCCCGGCGGCTGCTTGGAACTGGCCACCATCGCATACACGCTGCTGTTGGCGGTCGGCTTGTACAGCGCCGACAGCTTGCCGTTGACCAGGTTATCGCCGACCTTGAAGCGGGTCGGGGTCAACACGTTATTCGTCAGCGCCACCACCGAATAGTCGCCGCGGAAGTGGTCGAGGCGCACGCCGCCATTGAAGATCCAGCGTTCGCCGACCTTGACGGTGTCGAACACGTACACGCTCTGGGTGTCGACCTCGCCCTCGTTGTAGGCGCCGGTGCGGCGCACGTCGACCGGCGTGGTCGGCGCCTGGTTCGGATCGGGACGGTAGATGTTCGCGGGCGGCAGCGTGCCAAGGCCGGTCAAGCCCCAGGTGGTCTGGCGTTCGCTGGTGATTTCGAGGCCCGTCACCAGGGTGTGCGACACGGCGCCGGTGTCGAACTGGCTGGTCAGCGTCGTGACGTTGGTGAGGATCTTGTTTTCCTGGTCCTTGCCGGTGCGGATGCTGCGCGCCAGGGTCCAGGTATTCGGGTCGGCCTCGACCGGCGTGGCGAGGTTGGCGGCGCTGGTGAGGAAGGCGGTGAGCAGGTAGTCCTGGCTGGTCTTGCCGTAGCGGCTCGTGTTCTGCAGCTTCATCGTCGGCGAGAAGTCGTGCTCGATGCGCACGGTGGCCATGTCGGCCTTCACGTCGTCGTAATCGTCGACCGAGCCGTAGAAGTTCTTGGGGTCGACCTTGGGGGCGTCGGCGACCCAGGGTTTGGCGCGGTCCGGGCTGGTGTAGCCCGGCAGGCCGATCACGTAGACGCCGCCATCGGGGATGTTGTTCTGGTCGACGTGCAGGTAGTCCAGGTGCACCCGGGTGGGGCCGTTCAGGCCGAAGCCGATGCTCGGCGCCACCGCCCAGCGCTTGTTCTCGACCACGTCGCGCGCGGCGCTGCCCGAATCCTGGGCCAGCACGTTCAGGCGCACGGCGATGCCGCGCTGTTCGTCCAGCACCTTGTTGGCATCCAGCGTGATGCGCTTCTGCTCGCCGCTGCCGCCGGTGATCGCGGTGGTCACCAGGTCGGTGAGATTCGCCTTCTTGGTCACCAGGTTGACCGAGCCGGTCGGCGCGCTGCGGCCGTTGTCGGTGCCGGCCGGGCCTTTCAGCACGTCGATCTGCTCCAGGTTGAACACGTCGCGCGAGATCGAGCCGACGTCGCGCACGCCGTCGACGTAGATGCTGCCGGACGTGTCGAAGCCGCGCATGAAGATCGCGTCGCCGGTATTCGTGTTGCCGTTCTCGCCCAGGAAGAAAGCGCCGACGCCGGGGGTGTTGCGCAGCGCCTCGGTCAGGGTCAGGGCGCCCTGCTGCTCGAACAGTTCCTTCTTGATCACCTGCACGGTCTGGGCGGTGTCGACCAGGCGCTCGGTGTACTTGGGCGACGAGGCGTTCTCGGCGCGGAAAGGGTTTTCGTAGTTGCCGACCACTTCGACGGTCGATTGCGGAGCGACGGTGGCAGGCGCTGCGGTGGCGGTGGCAGCGGTGGCGTCGTCGGCGGCGTGCGCGCCAAGCGGCAGCAGGGCCGCGGCCAGTGCGGTGCCCGCGAGCCGGCTGCGGGTGATGGGATGCTTGCGGCTTTTTATTGCTTTCATGGCGAGGCGGTCTCTCTCAGAAGTGATATGTGATGAAACACTGCAAGTAAAACAATGATTCTACCGAGAACGTCAATACATGTAAACGATAATCATTATCATTCGCGTTCGCGCCACACACTTGACCGGGTTCGCCTTGGCCGTTTGCCAGTAGCAGAAAGCAAACGTCCCCGCTCATGGCGGGGACGTTGCTCAACCGTTGGGCATGCGGCGCTCGCCGCATGCCGGCCGGCGTCAAGCCTTCTTCTGCTGCGCGATCCAGTTGTCGACCAGCTCGCCCAGCACATCGAGCGGCACCGAGCCGGCGCCCAGCACCAGGTCGTGGAAGGCCGGCAGCGAGTACTTGTCGCCCAGTTCCTTCTGCGCCTTCTCGCGCAATTCCAGGATGCGCAGCATGCCGATCATGTAGGCATTGGCCTGGCCCGGCCACACGACGTAGCGCTCGGTTTCCTGGGCGCCCATGCCGTAGTCGATCGCCTGCTGGCGGGTCCAGCCCTTGGTGTGCAGGCCGGTGTCGGCCACCAGGCGGCGGGCGCGGAACAGCTCCGAACCCAGCGCGCCCAGGAGGCCCGGGACGTCGTCCTTGTACCAGCCCTGCTCCACCGCCAGGCGCTCGGTATACAGCGCCCAGCCTTCCGAGTGGGCGCTGCCGCCGCTGAAGATGCGCTGGCTGCGGAACTTCGGCAGGTCGCTCATCTCCTGCTGGATGGCGAGCTGGAAGTGGTGGCCCGGCACCGCCTCATGGTAGGCCAGGCTGCGCATGCGGATCATGTCGAAGGTCGGGCCGCGCAGCGGCACCCAGAAGATGCCCGGACGGCTGCCGTCCGGCGCCGGCAAGGTGTAGTGGGCGGCGGCCGACGGCTCGGTCAGCGGCGGCACGCGGCGCACGTCGACCGGCGCGCGCGGCTTGAGGTTGAACAGCGAGGCGCTCCTGCGCTCGGCGTCGCGCACCATCTCGTTGTAGCTGGCGATGATCGCCGGACGCGGGTCGCCCTCGCCCTTCGGCTGGAAGCGCGCATCGAGCTGCTTCATGCGGGTTTCGATATTGCCGTCGGCCAAGCCGAGCGAGCGCAGGTGCTTGTCCATCTCGGCTTCGATGCGCGCCACTTCGCGCAGGCCGATCGTATGGATCTCGTCGGCCGTGAGCTCGGTGCTGGTGAAGTTCTCGATCGCGCGCTTGTAGGCGGCGGCGCCGTTCGGCAGGCGCGAGATGCCGGCGACGTCGCCGGTCTTCGGGTGGATCTCGGCCATGAAGGCCTGGACGCGGGTGTAGGAAGGACGGATCTTCTGCTCGACGATGCCGGTCGCGCGCGCGATGGCGGCGCTGCGCGCCTCCGGCGACAGGTCCTTCATCTCGGCGGTGCGCTGGGCCAGCGTGGTCACCAGCACGTTGTCAGAAGCGGCCGGCTTCAGGAAGTGGTCGACCTGGAACTGGGCGCGCTCCAGGATGAAGCGCGGAGGAATCATCTGCTTGCTTGCCGCGCCCTTGGCGCGCACCAGCGCCTCGTCGAGGCGGACCGCCACCTGGTCCAGGCGCGCCAGGTAGCTGTCGACGTCGGCCGCGTTGCGCATCGGGTGGGTGTTGGTCATGAAGTTGACCAGGCCGATCTGCGGACCGCTGAACTGCGAGAACACGAAGGCGTGGTCCTCGAACGGCTCGTTGGCGATCACGTTCTGCAGCGACCAGCGCATCACCGCCGCCGAGATCTTCTGGGTCTCGTTCAGGGGCTGCGACTTGAAGCCGTCCAGGCGCTTGACGCCTTCGCGCGCCATCGCGACCGCCTTCTGGCGGTGCGCCGCGCTCAAGGGGGTCAGTTCGCGGTCCAGCCTGGCCTGCTCGGCGCCGCTGAAGTACTGGGTCGAGGTCGCGAGCTGCGGGCTCAGGCGCACCCAGTCCTCGGCAAACTTGTCGCTCCAGGCGTCGAAGGCCTTGTAGGGGGCGACGGCGGCGGCCTGGGTGGCGGCCGGCGCAGCCACCGCTGGCAGCGATGCGCCGGCGAGCATGGCGGGGATGAACAGGGCGGCGATGGTGGCGCGCAGGCTGCGCTGGCGGGTCGATGGCATCTTGGGTGTCTTCCTTGTGGTTGATTATCTGCGGCGCGTAGCAATTGCCGCCAAGGAATCTAACATGGAAGTAAACAGATCGACAACGCCGGTGTTGTCGGGCGGCGTACGTACGGCGTCTTACATTCGGTGGCAACTTACTCTCACTGCATGGCGGGTCGCGGCTAGGATAATGACTGGACTATACGAACGGAGCGAGCATGGCGGCAGGCAGGCACGGAAAATGGGTGAGCACTCTCGCAATGGCGTCGGCGACGATTCTGCTCCTGCCGAACGCGCTGGCGCAGGCACCCGCCATGACGGATCCGATCCCGGCACAGACGGCCCGCGACGTGGTGCAGCGGACCATCCAGCTGGTCGAAGCCGAAGGCCTGTACCCGCGTAATCAAAACGAATACGCGAGCGCCAAGGCGCGACTCCTGGCGGCGCTCGACGGCACTGGGGTGGAGGTCGATCGCCAGTCGCTGTTCCAGCACGTGAACACGATGCTCGGCACCCTCGACGCGGATGGCCACTCGTCCATCCGGCCGCCATCGACCGGACACCGGGTCCAGCAAGGCCTTGCGAGCACGCGCGTTCAAGGAACGGCATCGTCCTTTGCGCTGGTCCTGACGGCCCACGGCGTGGTGCTGCATTGGACGCCGCCGCAAAGCATGGGCGATCTGCAGACCGAGGCGCCACTATTCCTGCAGCGCTTCCACGCGGACTACGCGACGACGCCGGGTGCGGACAAGGCCTGCGCCCTCGTTGTCGACCTGAGCGCCCAGCTTGGAGGAAACGCCTGGCCACCCTTCATCGTCATGCATCCCCTGTTCGGCCAGGACAATGCGGCGGCTTGGGTCGGACGCGACGGCAAGCGCACGGCCTTCGTCAACCCGCCGCAGCTGCGCCAGATGGAAGCACGGTTCAAGGGACGAGCGGACAATCCGCTACAGCGCTTCGCGGGCGCGCCGCTGGCCGTCTTCGTCGACCAGCGCACCAGCAGCGCCGGGGAAATGCTGCTGATCGCCCTGATGGGAGAGGGCCCGCGCACGCGCACCTTCGGCCAGACCTCGTACGGAGCGACGACCGCCAATGTCGCGCACCGGATGGCGGATGGCTCCATGCTCGCGTTGACGACGTCGCGCTATGCGATCGGCGACGCGCCGGTCATCCGCGGCGGCATAGCGCCCGAGGTTCCAACGAGGCCGGGAGAGTCGGCGAGGGAGACGCTGCTGCATGCGGCAACATGGGCGGCGCAGTCCTCGCCCCTATGCCGTCACTGAGGGAGGTCGAAGTCATCACGTGCGGCGGCGATCATCCGGTCCTTGAGTTCGATCTCGCCGCAGTAATACAGCACCGCCGCGCCAAGGCAGGCCAGCACCTTCCACCCCAGCAGCAGGCTGCCGACGCACACCACCGCGGCGCCGATCGCCAGCCTGATCGCGAAGGTGCGGCGCGCCATGCCGAACACCGTGCGACTGTATGGACGCTGGTGGAAGAACACCACGAACAGCAGCCAGTAGGGAATCGCATATACGAAGTACAGCAGCGCGCCGATGCCGAGCGCAAAGCCGACCAGGGGCAGGCGAAACGCGAGCATCCCGAGGACGCCGATCGCCAGCCAGTACAACAACAGGTTCCGGTACTGCACTTCCTCTCCCGATGAATCGCAATTGGACGGCATCTTACCTCACGACTACCTGAAGGCAGGGCCGCGCTCCGTATAATGCCCGCTTGGCGAGTTTGCACGGGCTTGCCATCCTCCACGAAGAAAGCGACGACACCACATGCAGCACATCAGGGACAAGCTGGAAAACCACCAGATCGGCATCTATTTCGCGACAGTGGCCTTGGCCGCGCTGGCGGCGCTGGCGCTGCCGGGAACTACGGCGCTGGAGCCCGCGGTCAATCCTGCCCTGGCCCTCATGCTGTTCGTGACCTTCCTCCAGGTGCCGCTGGCCGAACTGGGACGCGCCTTCACCAACACCCGCTTCCTCGGCGCCCTCCTGGTAACGAACTTCATCGTCATTCCCCTGCTGGTCGCCGGCCTCCTGCCCTTCGTGCCGCACGATCCGCTGATCCGGCTGGGCGTCTTGCTGGTGCTGCTGGCGCCCTGCATCGACTACGTGGTGACGTTCTCCCATCTCGGCCGCGCCGATGCGCGCCTGCTGCTGGCGGCGACGCCCGTCCTGCTGGTCGCGCAGATGCTGATGCTGCCGGTCTACCTGCGCATCCTGCTCGGCATTGACACGGCCGGCCTGGTCCAGCCGGGTCCCTTCATCGACGCTTTCGTGTGGCTGATCGCCGTGCCGCTGCTGTTGGCGGTCGCGCTGCAGCTCTGGGCCGCACGCAGCCAGGCCGGCGCACGTGCGTCGACAATCCTTGGCCTGCTGCCGGTGCCGGCCACAGCGCTGGTGCTGTTCATCGTGGTGGCGTCGGTGCTGCCGCAGCTCGGCCAGGCGCTCGATACGGCACTCCAGGTGGCGCCGGTCTACATCGCCTTCGCGCTGCTGGCCCCGCCCGCCGGCTGGCTGGTGGCGCGCCTGTTCCGACTCGCCGCGCCCGCCGGCCGCGCGGTCGCCTTCAGCGGCGCCACCCGCAACTCGCTGGTGGTGCTGCCGCTGGCGCTGGCCGTGCCGGGCGCGGTGCCGCTGCTGCCGGCGATCATCGTGACGCAGACGCTGGTGGAGCTGGTCGCGGAGCTGGTCTACGTGCGCCTCATCGCGCGTCTGGGCTAGCGTCGGCCTCGATCATCAAGAGCGCCTGCTTCGCCGGACTCCAGCTACGCGCCAGCCGCCAGTCGCGCGCCGCGCCCTCCACCACCACCTGCCAGTGGGTCGCCTCCAGGGTCGGCAGCGCGGCCGCGAAGCGCCCCTGCGCATCGGGCAGCGCCTCCAGCACCAGGTCGCGCTCCGGCAGGGTCGGATGCGCCAGCCGGATGTGGAATGGCGCCACCACCGGCTGGCCGCCGCTGGCCAGGCGTCCGTTCAGGCGCCCCGCCTGCGCATCGTGGCGGGCCTCGAAGCTCAGCGCCAGCGCGGTGGCGACGCGGTCGCGCCGCAGGTCCTGGTTGATGGCCTTGCCCTGCTTGTAGTAGTCGGCCACCACCATCGCGTCCGGCTGCTGCGCCCCGAGCCAGGCCGAGACGCCGGTGGCGATCATCACCGCCACCGGACCTATCATCAGGAACCACGGCCAGCGGTGCTTGTACCACGGCGCCGCCTGCTGCGGGAAGTTGGGGTTGGTCGCTTGCATATTCTTCTCCTTGCTCATACAGGCCTCACTTCGGAACGCTCATTTAGGTACAATAAAAGCTGCCCCTTCGCTCACGCTCAGGTCCGGATCGCCCACCGAGCGCACCGTGAATTCGATCCTGTTCGACCCCGGCTTGCCGGCGCCCGGGTCGACCCGCACCCGCACCGGCACCGCGCGCGTGGTGGCGCCTTCCATTGCGATGGCGCCGTCATCCACCACCGTGGCCGAGGGAATGCCGCTCACGCTCACCCGCAGCGTCTGCGGCGCTTCGCTCGTGTTCATCACCTGCAGCCGGTAGACGTTCTCGATGCGGCCATCCTCGACTTCGCGTCCCATCGAGCCGCGGTCGCGGATCACGTCCAGCTTGAGCGGGTTGCGCAGCGCCAGCGACGTGCCCATCGCCGCCACCAGCATGGCCAGCACCGCGCCGTAGAGCAGCACGCGCGGACGCAGCATGCGGCGCCGGATCTCGAGCGCGCCGAGCTTTTGCGCCAGGCCGTTCTCGGTCGCATAGCGGATCAGGCCGCGCGGCTTCCGGACCTTGTCCATGACGATATTGCAGGCGTCGACGCAGGCGGCGCAGCCGATGCACTCGTACTGCAGCCCCTTGCGGATGTCGATCCCGGTCGGGCACACCTGCACGCACAGGCTGCAGTCGATGCAGTCGCCGCCGTTGCCGGCGCTGGCCTGGGCTTCGCCCTTCCTGCGGCCGTTGCGCGGCTCGCCGCGTTCGACGTCGTAGGTGACGATCAGCGTGTCCTTGTCGAACATCGCGCTCTGGAAGCGCGCATACGGGCACATGTACTTGCACACCTGCTCGCGCAGCCAGCCGGCGTTGCCGTAGGTGGCGACAGAGTAGAACAGGATCCAGAAGGTTTCCCACGGCCCCAGGCCGAAGGCCGCGATCTCGCCGCCCAGCGAGCGGATCGGGGCGAAGTAGCCGACGAACGTGAAGCCGGTCCAGAGCGCGACCGCGCCCCACGACAGGTGCTTGGCGCCGCGCTTGACGACCTTCTCCGCATTCCACGGCTGGCGCGCGAGGCGCAGCTGACTGCTGCGCGAGCCTTCGATCTTGCGTTCGATCCACAGGAAGATCTCGGTATAGACCGTCTGTGGGCAGGCGAAGCCGCACCAGACGCGGCCCGCTACCGCAGTGACCAAGAACAGGCCATAGGCGCACACGATCAGCAGCGCCGCCAGGTAGATGAAGTCCTGCGGCCAGAACACCATGCCTGCCAGGTAAAACTTGCGGCTGGCCAGGTCGAATAGGACGGCCTGGCGGCCGTTCATGTTCAGCCATGGCAGGCCGTAGAACAGGATCTGCGTCAGCCAGACGCAGGCCCAGCGCAGCGTGGCGTAGCGTCCCTTGATCTCGCGCGGGAAGATGTCTTCCCGCGCGGCGTACATGCGGACGACCGCTTCGCGCGGCGCTCCAGCAGGGTCTGTCATTTTGCGGCCGTCGCTTTCGTCGGAATGCTTGACGCCGGTGAGGTCGGATTCGACAGGCTCCACACATAGGCCGCCAGCACGTGGACCTTCTCTTCACCCAGGAAGTCGCCGAAGGCCGGCATCGTGTTGGTGCGGCCCTTGCGGATCGTCTCCATCACGGTCTCGACGCTGCCGCCATAGAGCCAGGTCTTGTCGGCCAGGTTCGGCGCGCCCAGCATCGCATTGCCCTTGCCGTCGGCGCCGTGGCAGGCCACGCAGGTGGCGAACTTCGGCTTGCCGAAGGCGACCTTGATGGGATCGGCCGACAGGCCGGACAGCGAACGCACGTAGTGGGCCACGCTCTCGACATCCTTGTCCGAACCCAGCGCCGCGCCCATCGGCGGCATCATGCCGGTGCGGCCGTTCATGATTGTGGTCTTGATGATGTCCGGCTCGCCGCCGTGCAGCCAGTCGGCGTCAGCCAGGTTCGGGAAGCCCTTGCTGCCGCGCGCATCCGAGCCGTGGCATTGCGAGCAGTAGGTCAGGAACAGGCGCTCGCCGATCGCGTGGGCCTGCGGGTCTGCGGCCACGGCCTTCAGGTCGAGCTTCCTGTACTGTTCGAACAGCGGGCCGTACTCAAGCTTCGCCTGTTTCAGCTCGGCCTGGTACTCGCCGACCTGGTTCCAGCCCACGGTGCCGCGCCAGGCGCCCAGGCCCGGGTACATGACCAGGTAGGCGGCCGCGAACAGGATCGACAGCCAGAACAGCACGATCCACCAGCGCGGCATCGGCGTGTTGAGCTCCGTGAGGTCTTCGTCCCACACGTGGCCGGTGGTCATCTCCGGTTTGCCGGCGGCGTCGAGCCTGACCTTGAACCTGGATTGCGACCACAGCAGGATGGCGCAGCCGGCGATCGACAGGACCGTGATCACCGCGACGTAGTAGTGCCAGAAGTCGTTGAAGAAGTCGGCCATGTCAATGCTCCTCGCCGTGGTCGGCGCCGTCCGCGAACGGCAGCCGCGCCGCCGCGTCGAAATCGCTGCCCTTGTGCAGCAGGTAGGTCCAGCCCACGATGCCCATGAAGGTCGCGAAGCTGATCACGGTCATGACGCTGCTGGCGTCGTCGAATATCTGTTGGATTGCCATCTCAGTTCCTCGTCTTGATCTGGGTGCCCAGGCCCTGCAGGTAGGCGACCAGCGCGTCCTGCTCGGTCTTGTCGACCAGGTCTTTCGGTGCTTCCGCGATCTCCGCGTCGGTATAGGGCACGCCGACGCGCCGCAGCGCGCGCATCTTCGGCATGATCTCGGCCGGGATCAGCTTGGTCGTGGCCAGCCACGGATAGGCCGGCATGTTCGACTCGGGCACCACGTCGCGCGGATTGTCGAGGTGGGTGCGGTGCCATTCGTCGCTGTAGCGGCCGCCCACGCGCGCCAGGTCGGGGCCGGTGCGCTTGGAGCCCCACTGGAACGGGTGCTCGTAGACCGACTCGCCGGCCACCGAGTAGTGGCCATAGCGCTCGGTCTCGGCGCGCAGCGGCCGGATCATCTGCGAGTGGCAGCCGTAGCAGCCCTCGCGGATGTAGACGTCGCGGCCGGCCAGGCGCAGCGGCGAATAGGGTTTCAGGCCGGCGACCGGTTCGGTGGTCGACTTCTGGAAGAACAGCGGCACGATCTCGACCAGGCCGCCGAAGGAGATGACCAGCAGGACGAGGCCGATCAGCAGCCACACATTCTTCTCGATCCACTCATGGGTGAATTTCATTGCAGACTCCTGGTTTCTTTAGGCTGGGACGACATGCTCGGCGTCAACCACGCCGCGCGGATTCTTCGGCCCGACCGGGATCGGGACGTCGACGCTCTTCGTGCCGCGCATCGTCATCCAGGTGTTCCAGGCCATCAGCACCATGCCGCACAGGTACAGGGCGCCGCCCGTCACGCGGATCACGTAATAGGGCCAGGTGGCCTTGACGCTTTCGGCGAAGGTATAGGTCAGGGTGCCGTCGGGATTCACCGCGCGCCACATCAGGCCCTGCATCACGCCGGCGATCCACATCGAGGCGATGTAGAGGACGACGCCGATGGTGGCGACCCAAAAATGCGTTTCGACCATGGCGACGCTGTGCATCTGCTTCTTGCCGGCGACGCGCGGGATGATGTAATAGATCGAGCCCATGGTGATGAAGCCGACCCAGCCCAGGGCGCCGGCGTGGACGTGGGCGACGGTCCAGTCGGTGTAGTGCGACAGCGCGTTGATGGTCTTGATCGACATCATCGGGCCCTCGAAGGTGGCCATGCCGTAGAACGACAGCGAGACGATCATGAATTTCAGCAGCGGGTCGGAGCGCAGCTTGTGCCAGGCGCCCGACAGGGTCATGATCCCGTTGATCATGCCGCCCCACGACGGCGCCAGCAGGATGATCGAGAACACCATGCCCAGCGATTGGGTCCAGTCGGGCAGCGCGGTGTAGTGCAGGTGGTGCGGACCGGCCCACATATAGGTGAAGATCAGGGCCCAGAAGTGCACGATCGACAGGCGGTACGAGTACACCGGGCGCTCGGCCTGCTTCGGAATGAAGTAATAGACCATGCCCAGGTAGCCGGCGGTGAGGATGAAGCCGACCGCATTATGGCCGTACCACCACTGGATCATGGCGTCCTGCACGCCCGAATACACCGAATACGATTTCATCAACGAGGCTGGCGACGTCATGCCGTTCACAATGTGCAGGATGGCGACCGCCAGGATGAAGGCGCCGAAGAACCAGTTGGCGACGTAGATGTGCTTGACCTTGCGCTTGACGAGGGTGCCGAAGAACACCACGGCGTAGGCGACCCAGACGATGGCGATCAGGATCGAGATCGGCCATTCGAGTTCGGCGTATTCCTTGCCGCGCGTGAAGCCCATCGGCAGCGTGACCGCGGCGCACAGCAGCACCGCCTGCCAGCCCCAGAAGGTGAACGCGGCCAGCTTGTCGGAGAACAGGCGCACCTGGCAGGTGCGCTGCACCACGTAGTACGAGGTGGCGAACAGGCCGCAGATGCCGAAGGCGAAAATGACCGCATTGGTATGCAGCGGACGCAGGCGTCCGTAGCTGAGCCATGGGATGTCGAAGTTGAGCGCGGGCCAGGCCAGCTGGGCCGCGATGAACACCCCTGCCGCCATGCCGATCACGCCCCAGACCACGGTCGCAATGGCAAACTGGCGCACGATCTTGTAGTTATAGTTTAGACTGCTGTCCAAGATGCTCTCCTGAAATGACACGATGTAGTGACAGCCAGGAGTGTGCGTTTACGAACCTTAAAAATCCTTGATGTGTATCAAAATGTTCCTTGATGGATAGAGTATGAGGAACGGATGTTGTAGCCCGTTTGTCGCCCTACCGTGCGCTGAGCTGCGACGCTTTCTTCCACGATTCCACGGGCATCGTTTTGAGACGAATCAGGTCCAAAACTAGACGGCCCGCCATAGTCCGGGGGGCTTTTCCTCACCAACCAATAAGGAATCGCTATGCCGCCTCTTTCCCAATCCGTTCACGAAGAAATGTCCAAGCGCCTGCACCAGGCGCGCGAAGACCTGCTCGGCGCCGTTCGTTCGCGCACCACGGCCGACGAGGGTGACGCTCCCCAGATCGGGCCGCTCGCACATGAGGTGCCGGGCGACGACCGCGTGACCGCCGAGATGATCAGCCACGACCAGGTCCACCTGGCCGAACACGATGCGAACACGCTGCACGAGATCGACGTCGCCCTCGGCAAGCTCGAGGCCGGCGGCGCCGGCATCTGCGAGTCGTGCGGCCGCGAGATCCCGGACGGGCGCCTGCTGGCCACGCCGACGGTGCGCACCTGCATCGAATGCCAGGACCGCATCGAGAAGGAAACCCACACCGGGCGCGGACCGACGATGTGATCCGTCGCCGTGGCGTACGCAGGGTCGGCGGCCATGCCTCCGACCCTACCGATCATCATCCTGCAAGACGCGATACGCCGGCCCTTCCAGATCGTCGAACTGCCCGCTCTCGGCCGCCCCGAAGAACACCCACAAGGCCACCCCCACCACCAGCACGCTGAGCGGCACCAGCAAATACAAGGCTTCCATCGCTAATCCCTTCGCAAGCGCAGCGCATTGAGTACGACCACGGCCGAGCTGGCCGCCATGCCGATCCCCGCCAGCCAGGGATTCAACAACCCCGTCGCCGCCGCCGGAATCGCCGCCACGTTGTAGACCGTGGCCCAGGCCAGGTTCTGGCGGATCACCGCCAGCGTGCGGCGCGCCGTGTCCAGGGTGTCGGCCAGCGGCGCCAGGCTGTCGCCCATCAGCACCCCGTCGGCATGCAGCTGCGCCAGTTCGGCCCCGCGCCCCATCGCGAACGAGACGTCGGCCCCGCGCAGCACTGCTGCGTCGTTGATGCCGTCGCCGACCATCGCCACGATCGCGCCATCCTGCTGCAGGCGCCGTACATAGGCCAGCTTCTCCTGCGGCAGCTTGCCGCCGATGGCGGTCGAGATGCCCAGGCGGGCCGCCACGGCCTGCGCCGCATGCTGCTCGTCGCCGCTGAGCAGGATCACCGTCTTGCCGCTGGCGCGGATGCGGCGCACCACCTCGGCGGCGTCGGCCCGCAGGCCGTCGGCCAGGTCGAAGCGCGCCAGCCAGCCTTCGCTGCTGCCGAGCCAGACCGAGGTGGTGCCCACCGGCGCCGCCACGCGCGCCACGCCGCCGGCCACGCCGGCGACCCAGGCGACGCTGCCCAGGCGGTAGTAACGCCCATCGACCCAGCCCTCGACGCCCTGCCCGATCGTGAACTGCGTGCGTTCGGCGCGCGCGGCCTCGGCGGGCGATGCGACGATGGCCTCGCGAATTCCCAGCGCCAGCGGATGCGGATTGTCGGCCTCCAGCGCGGCGGCGATGCGCAGGCAGTCGAAGCCAGTCAGGCTGCCCACCGGCAGGGTCTGGCGCAGCACCGGCCGGCCATGGGTGAGCGTCCCGGTCTTGTCGAACACCACATGGGTGGCGCGGTCGAAGGTTTCCAGCGTGTGCGGCTGCACCGACAGCACGCCGCGCCGCAACAGGCGGTCGGTGGCGGCGGCCAGCGCGGTCGGCGTGGCCAGCGACAGCGCGCACGGGCAGGACACCACCAGCACCGCGATCGCCACCTGCCAGGCCTTGCCAGGGTCCACCTGCAGCCAGGCGAAATAGGCCAGCACGGTCAGCGCCAGCAAGCCGAGCACGAACCAGGCCGCCACCCGGTCGGCCCACAGGGCCAGCGCCGGCTTGCCCTGCCCCGCGCGCTCGACCAGCCGCACCAGCATCGACAGCGTGCTGTCATGGGCGGTCGAGGTCACGCGCAGCACGATGGCGCCGCCCGCATTGAGCGCGCCGCCCGGCACCAGGTCGCCCACGCCGCGGCGCTGGGTGCGGCTCTCGCCGGTCAGAAGCGCCAGATCGACGTCGGTGTCGCCCTCGACGATCATGCCGTCGGCCGGCGCCGCCTGGCCGGCGCGCACCAGCACCAGGTCGTCCACCCGCAGGCTGCCGGCCGTCACCAGCTCGGTGTCACGCAGCAGGGGATTGCCGCGCAGGCGCAGCGCCGACGGCGGCAAGCCCTGCTGCAGGCGCTCGAGCGCGCCGGCCGCCTTGCGGCGCGCGCCCAGTTCGAGGTAGCGGCTGCCCAGCAGCAGGAACACGAACATGGTCACCGAATCGAAATACACGTCACCATTGCCGGTGACCAGCGCCTGCAGGCTGCCGGCGAAGGCGGCGCCGATCCCGAGCGCGACCGGCACGTCCATGCCCGGCATGCCGCGCCGCAGGTCGCGCCAGGCGCCCTTGAAGAACGGCTGGGCCGAATACAGCACCGCCGGCAGGGTCAGGAACAACGCGGCCCAGTGCATCAGCGCCGTCATCGCGGCGTCCATCGTGCCCTCGTCGGCCATGTACACCGGCACCGCATACATCATCACCTGCATCATCGACAGGCCGGCCACGAACAGCTGGCGGAACAGCTGCTTGCGCGCGCGCTCGAGCTGCTCGCCGTGGCGCCGCGCATCGTAGGGATAGGCGAGGTAGCCGATCGCGCGCAGCGTGCGCAGGATGGCGCTGGCGCGGCAGCCGGACGGATCCCAGCGCACGAACAGGCGCTCGGTGGCCACGTTCAGGCTGACGTCCAGCACCCCGGGCAAGTCGTGCAGGCGGCGCTCGATCAGCCACACGCAGGCGGCGCAGCGGATGCCCTCCACCGTGAAGCTGGCCGCGCCGTCGGCATCGCCGTCGTCGACCAGGTCGAGCTCGGGCGCCTTGGCGGCCTCGATGTCGGCCTGGGCGGCGTAGGCGGTGCGGGTCGCGTAGTAGTCGGCGAAGCCGCCGTCGACGATGGCCTGGGCCGCCGCCGCGCAGCCGGGACAGCACATGCGCCGCACCTCGCCGCGGATCGTGGCTTGCCAGGCGCTGTCGTGCGGCACCGGCAAGCCGCAGTGGAAACACCCTGCGGGCGCGTTGCGCGCGGCAGCCGTGGCGGCGCCGCCCGCGGCGCGCATCGCTTCTTCGAGCACCGCGCTCATGCCGGCCTCCCGAGGCACAGCCCGTGCATCCAGCCGGCCGGCAGGCCGCCGGCGGCGCGCGCCAGGCCGAGGATGCCGAAGGCCAGGATCGCAAACCCGCAGCACAGGCGCACCGCGCGCCGCGCCATCAACGCGCGCAGGCGCCCGCCCGCCAGGCCGAGCGCGGCCAGCATCGGCAGCGTGCCCAGGCCGAAGGCGAGCATCACGCCGGCGCCGTCCAGCGCCGAGCCGCTCAGCATGGCCGTCACCAGCACGCTGTACACCATGCCGCACGGCAGCCAGCCCCACAGGGCGCCGAGCACGAACATGCGGGCGCCGCCGGTCCGGGCGCCGCTGGTCCCGACGCCGTTCATGCGCCGCAGCAGCGGCGCGAGACGGCGCCACAATGCCTGGCCGGCCTGCTCGACGCGGGCCAGGCCGCGCCAGGCGTCCATCAGGAACAGCCCCAGCGCCACCAGCATCAGGTTCGCGGCCCAATACAAGCCTGCCTGCACGGCCGGCAACGCCGCCAGCGAGGCCGCGCCGCCGGCCAATCCCCCGGCCAGCGCGCCGGCCGTCATGTAGCTGGCGATGCGCCCCGCGTTATAGGCCCCCACGCCGGTGAGCGTGGCACCCGCGCTCGCGGCGACGGTCCGCACCGGCACCGGGAAAGCCGGTTCCCGTGCGGCCAAGCCCGGCGCGCGCGGAAGCGACAGCGCGCCGACGATCCCGCCGCACATGCCGGCGCAGTGCACGCTGCCGGCCAGGCCGACCAGAAACACCGGGAACAGGCTGACGCCGCTCATCGACCGGCCCTAGACGGTTTGCGAATGGCGCGGGCCCTCGCCCGGCCGGGCGAGGTAGCGGTCGAACACCATGCACACGTTGCGGATCAGCAGGCGCCCCTTCATCGTGACGGTCAGCCACTCCGGCCCGACCTGCACCAGGCCGTCGTCCTGCATCGTGCGCAGCGTGGCCAGCTCGCCGGCGAAGTGCTGTTCGAAAGCGATCGGGAACGCCTGCTCGATGGCCGGGATCGACAGCTCGAACTGGCACATCAGCTTCTGGATGATCGAGCGGCGCAGCGCGTCGTCCATCGACAGGCGGATGCCGCGCTGGACCGGCAACTCGTTCCGGTCGATCAGGTCGTAGTATTCGTCGAGCGTCTTGACGTTCTGGCTGTAGGTGGCGCCCACCGCACCGATGCTCGACACCCCGCACGCCACCAGGTCAGCGTCGGCATGGGTCGAGTAGCCCTGGAAGTTGCGGTGCAGGCGGCCCTGGCGCTGGGCCACGGCCAGGTCGTCGTCCGGCTTGGCGAAATGGTCCATGCCGATGTACACGTAGCCGGCGGCGCCGAGGCGCTCGATGCACAGCTGGAGCATCCTGAGCTTGGTGTCGCTGTCCGGCATGTCCTGTTGCAGGATGCGCCGCTGCGGCTTGAACAGGTGCGGCATGTGGGCATAGTGGTAGACCGAGATGCGTTCCGGGCCGGCCTTGATCACCTTGTCCAGGGTTTGCGTCATGCTGGCCAGGGTCTGCTTCGGCAGGCCGTAGATCAGGTCGATGCTCACCGAACGAAAACCCGCGGCGCGCGCGGCGTCGATGATGGCCACCGTCTCGCGCTCGGGCTGGACCCGGTTGACCGCCTTCTGAACGTCTGGATCGAAATCCTGCACGCCCAGGCTGATGCGGTTGAAACCCTGGCGCCGCAGGCTGTGCACCCGTTCGACAGAGACGGTGCGCGGGTCGACCTCGATCGAATATTCGCCGCGCTCGTCGGGGGCGAAGCGAAAGCACCGCGCCAGGTGCGCCATCAGCTCGCCCATCTGCTCGTCCGACAGGTAAGTGGGGGTGCCGCCGCCGAAGTGCAGCTGCTCGACCTCGTTCATGCCGGCGAACAGCAGCCCTTGCATCTCGACTTCGCGCTTCAGGTAAGACAAGTAGGTCGCCGCCTTGTCGCGACGTTTGGTGACGATCTTGTTGCAGGCGCAGTAATAGCACACGCTTTCGCAGAACGGGATGTGCAGGTATAGCGACAGCGGGCGCTTGCCGCGGGTGCGCACGCTGGCCACCGCGTGCAGGTAGTCGCGGTAGCCGAAGTCGGGGCTGAAGCGATCGGCCGTCGGGTAGGACGTATAGCGCGGGCCAGACTTGCCGAGCCGGGCCAGCAGGTCGCCATCGAATTCGACGGCCGGGTGGAGCACGGTGGCGGGTTGGGACGGAAACCGGGCGGGAACCGGCGCGGGAGGCGCCGCTTGCACTTCTGCGAACATGACTGAGGTACTCCAGCTGCTGGCCACTTTGCCGAAATGCAAAGTGGCACGATTAGCGGTCAGTTTATTGATCTACTTCACGCAAATCCTTGACATGCATCAAATATGGAAGAGTCAGCCCTGGCTTGGCCGTCCGCCATGCTTGAACTTGAACACGGATAAGGCCAGCGACAGGCGTGCCGCCTCATCGGCCACGCTGCCAGAGGACAGCGCCGATTCCTCGACCTGGGCGGCGTTCTGCCGCGTGATCGCGTCCAGCTCGCTCATGGCGGCGTTGACGCCCCGGATGTCCTGGGCCTGTTCGCGGCTGGCGGCCGTGATCGCGCTCATGATGGCGGCTGCCTCGCCCACCTTGTCGACCACCGCGCGCATGGTCTGGCCGGCCTGGCAGACCAGTTCGCTCCCCTCGCCCACGTGGCCGCTGGAGACCTCGATCAATCCCTTGATTTCCTTGGCGGCGCCGGCGGTGCGCTGGGCCAGGCTGCGCACTTCGCCGGCCACGACCGCGAAGCCGCGCCCCTGCTCGCCGGCCCTGGCCGCCTCCACCGCCGCGTTCAGCGCCAGCAGATTGGTCTGGAAGGCGATGCCGTCGATCAGGCCGATGATGTCGCCGATGCGGTTGGCGGAGCCGCTGATCCGGTCCATGGTCCGGCCGACGCGATCGACGGCCTGGCCGCCCTGGCCGGCCACCGTGGTGGCGGCCAGCACCATGCCGTCGGCCTGCACCGCGCTGTCGGTATTGCGGCCGGCGGCGCGCGCGATGTTGCCCAGGCTGCTGGCGGTCTGCTCCAGGCTGGCGGCCTGGGCTTCGGTGCGGGCGGCCAGGTCGGCGTTGCCGGCGGCGATCGCGCGGGTGGCCAGCTCGATCGAGCTGACGTTGTCGCGCACGTCGCCGATGATCGCGGTGAGATTGATGTTCAGTTGGCGCAGCGCCAGTTGCAGGCGACCGACGTCCCCGCTGCCGGGAGCCGCGACCGGACGCGCCAGGTCGCCGCCGGCCAGGGCGTGGACGGTGGCGATGGCTTCCCGCAGCGGCCGCGCGATGCTGCGATCGAGCTCATACCAGGCCGCCAGCGAGGCCAGCACGCCGGCGCCGGCCAGCACGCGCCAGCCCATGCCTTCGGCCACCGCCGCGAGCGTGCCCAGCAGCACGGCCTGGGCGCCCATCGTCCAGCCCAGGCGCTGGCGCAGCGACAGCGCGCGCAGGGCGGCCAGGACATCCAGGCGCCGGCGCCAGCCGGTGCGCACCACCCGGCCGCGCACGATGCCCAGGCCGCGCGCCTGGCCGGCGCGGATCCGGCGGTACAACAGGTCGGCCTGCTCGACCTGCGCGCGGGTGGGCGCGGTGCGCACCGACATATAGCCGGTCACGCGGCCGCGCTCCCGGATCGGCACCACGTTCGCCACCACCCAATAGAAGTCGCCGTTCTTGCGGCGGTTCTTGACCATCCCGGTCCAGGGTTCGCCCGCCTGCAGGGTCGCCCACAGGTCGGCGAAGGCTTCGGGCGGCATGTCGGGGTGGCGCACGATATTGTGCGCCTTGCCCAGCAACTCGTCCTCGCTGAAACCGCTGACGTCGACGAAGCTCGGGTTGACGTAGGTGATGCGGCCTTTGGTATCGGTCTTCGAGACGATCGACTGTTCCGCCCCCATCACGTATTCGATCCCGGTCACTGGCTGGTTATTGCGCACTGTGCTCTCCCTCTTGTTGCCTGTAAGAAAATATAGTTTCTCGCATTCTAGCGATGAGGAAATGCGAAAAATATGACCTACATCAAAAATGCGATGGTTGGCCATGCTATGTAACCAAGAGAATCTTGATTTAGTTCAATGTCTTGCTTTCACGGTAAACTTGTGGGATGGACAATCTCACTCACTCCCTGGTAGGCCTGGCGCTGGGCGAACTCGCCGACCGCGCCCTGCCCTTTCAACCCGATCCGCACCAGGCGCGCACGCGCCGCCGCGTCCTGCTTGCCACCGGCGCGCTGGCCAGCAACTTCCCCGACCTGGACCTGGTGCTCACGCCCCTGTTGGCGCCGCCGCTCGGCTACCTGCTGCACCACCGCGGCCATACGCACACGCTGCTGTATGCCCTGCCCCAGATCGCGCTGCTGCTCGGCCTGCTTTGGCTGCTGTGGCCAGGCGCGGCGCCTGCTGCGCGACGACCGCACGGCGCGGCGCGCGGTGCTGGCCACCGCCGCGCTCGGGATGGTGCTGCACCTGTCGCTCGACTTCCTGAACGTGTATGGCGTGCACCCCTTCCACCCGCTCGACTCACGCTGGCTGTATGGCGACATGGTGTTCATCATCGAGCCGGTGTTCTGGACCGCGCTCGGGATCGCGCTCGCCCTGCTGGCGCCGAACCGGCTGCTGCGCTGGCTGTTCGCGGCGCTGATCCTGGCGGCGCCGGTGGCGTTCACCTATCTGGGTTTCCTGCAATGGGGTTCGCTCGCTGGACTGTTGCTGCTGGCGGGCGTGGTGGGCTTCATGGCGCGCCGCGGCGGCGCGCGCGGCGTGGTCGCGGCGCTGGTGGCCTGCCTGGGCTTCATCGCGGTGCAGGGCGTGGCCGGGCAGCTGGCGCGCGAACAGATCCGCGCGGCGCTGGCCCAGGTCGATCCCGGCAGCCGGGTGCTCGACCTGCCGCTGTCGGCCTTTCCCTCGAATCCCCTGTGCTGGTCGTTCGCGACGATCACCGACCACGGCGGCGCCGGAAGCTATGCGGTGCGCCTCGGCGTACTGAGCCTGGCGCCCGGCATCACCAGCGTGGCGGCCTGCCCGGCGCGCTTCGGCGGCGAACCGGGAGCGCCCGCCCAGACGCTGTCGTGGAAGTATCGGGAACACGGCAGCCTGGCCGGCCTGCGCGCGCTACAGCAGGATAACTGTCACTTCGACGGCTGGCTGCGCTTCGCGCGCGTGCCGTCGCTGGTCGACGGCAAGGCGACCGACATCCGCTTCAGCGCGCCGGGGGAAGAGAATTTCTCGACGCTTCCCTATGACGCGATGGCCGGTCAGCCGTGCCCGGCGCCGGTGCCGCAATGGGAGCGGCCGCGCCAGGACTTGCTGGACGGGCGCTGAAGGTCGCGCGCCCGCGGCAGGTCCTGAAGCAGGGCGGGATTGCACGCCTGCTGCCGTCTGATCGACGGCAGCCGCCCCCGCACCGGACAGGAGCTCGATGACTACCGAACCCACGCTGCCGGCCTGGATTGCCAGCAAACCAATCCAGCCCACGCCGCAGCGAAATTTGACCCACGTTTGATCGCGATCAACCGTGCGCCTGACAGGCTGCCTTGCGCCGCGTATAGTGAAACGCCGTGCGCCACGTTCCAGACCACCGAACGGAGTCAGCATATGTTCAAGACCATACTCGTCCATGTCGATGGCGGGCCCTGCCAGGAGAGCCGCCTGCGCGCGGCGGCGCTGCTCGCCGGCGCGCACGGCGCCCACCTGGTCGGCAGCGGCGCCACCGGCCTGTCGATGGCCAGTTACGCGGTGCTGAATGGCTCGATGGCCATGCCGGTCTCCAACCGCGAATTCCAGGACCTGCGCGATGCCGTCGCCACCCAGCTCGACGATTTCGTGGCCCAGGCCGAGCGCCTCGGCATCCAGGGCGCCGAGGCGCGCATGGTCGAAGACGCCGACCGCGACGGCCTGCTGCTGCAGGCGCGCTACGCCGACCTCGTGGTGGTGAGCCAGGACAATGGCCGCGCCCGCGCCACGACCGAACGGGGCCTGCCCCAATACCTCGCCCTGCACGGCGTCCGTCCGGTGCTGGTGGTGCCCGACTCCTACCACGGCAAGCCGATCCCCGGCGACGCGCTGGTCGGCTGGGACGGCAGCATGCCGGCCCAGCGCGCGATCAACGCCGCCCTGCCCCTGCTGGCCCAGGCCGGCACCGTGCACCTGGCGCTGGTCAACCCCGACCTGCAATCCGGCCTGCACGGCGACGAACCGGGGGCCGACATGGCGCACTACCTGGCGCGCCATGGCCTGAAGGTCGACGTCGCCGTCGCGCATACCCGCGCCACCGAGGGCGAGGCCCTGATGGACATGGCGCGCGACTGCCACGCCGGGCTGATGGTGACCGGCGCCTTCGGCCACAGCCGCTACCGCGAATGGATCCTCGGCGGCGTCACGCGCGACGTGCTCGACCACGCGCCGGCGCCGCTCCTGATCGCCCATTGAATCCCACTCGACCTACTTTGCCACTATTTCAGCCATGACTTTTCACCACTATCCAGGAGGCAGCGCCGGCGCCATCGGCGCCGCGATCCGCCATGCCCGCCGCCACCTGTGCGCGCGCCTGGCCGACACGGCCGACAGCACCTGCACGCCGGACGACTGCTTCGTGCACGCCTTCCCGGCCGTCGTCACGGCGGTCGAGGTCGGGTTCCGGCACGAGGAACGGGTCATGGAATCGCTCGACTACGAACGCCTGCACGAGCACCGCGCCGAGAACGCCACCATCCTGGCCGCCCTGCACCGCGCCATGCCGCTGGTCGAGGATGGCGACGTCACGCTCGGCCGCCAGCTGGTGGCGGCGCTGCTCGACCTGCTGTCGCTGCACCGGATCAGCACCGACCTCGCGCTGGCCACGGCGCCGCATGCGCCCAGCGGCCGCCCCGGCGGGCGGGTGCCGCGCATCCTGCTGCATGGCGCCGGGCACGCGGGCTGGCGCTCGCGCCAACACTGACATCTACTTGAGGCCGGCGCGCTGGCGCCGGATCACCTTGCCCGACACCATGAACGTGCCGTCACCCTTGTAGTGCAGGGTTTCCGGATGGCGTGGCCGCGCGGCGACGCGCGCCGCCACCACTTCCCAGATGAAGAAATCGTAGCGCCCGACCAGGCTCTCGTCATGCAGCCGGCACTCGAACTGGGCGTGACACTCGCGGATCGACGGCGCCGCCACCTGCTCGCTTGCCTCCGGCGTGAGGCCGAAGGCGGCGAACTTGTCGATCTCGGCCCCGGTGGTCGAACCGACGCCCAGCACCGCCTCGAGCTGGCGGGTGGTCGGCAGGTTGATCACGCATTCGCCGCTGGCGCGGATCAGGCCGTGGCTGTGATTGGCGGATGAGATCACGCAGCCGATCAGCGATGGACTGAATTCCATCACCGTGTGCCAGCCCATCACCATGACGTCATGTTCGCCATGGTGGCACGAGGTCACCAGCGCCACCGGTCCCGGTTCCAGGTAGCGCCGCACTTCGTGCAGCGGCAGGTCGTGCTTGCGTCCCATCCGTCCTCCCGTTATCAGCCCGTCCATATTATGGTCCGGCCCGCAAGCGTCCGGCGTACGCTTGCAGGCAACGCACGCGACAGCAGAAAAATGCTAGCGCCGGCGCGCGCCGGCGGCGGACAATGGTCACGATACGTCCCGACCCGCCACCACCAGACACGAGGCTTGCCATGGATTCCGGCCCATCCGCCCCCACCAGGATCGCCTTTCTCGACTTCGAACTGCTTCCCGCCCAGCGCCTGCTGCTGCGCGCCGGACGCCCGCTGCCGAGCCGCGCGCGCGCCTACGACCTGCTGGTGCTGCTGGCCTCCCGGCCCGGCGAAGTCGTGAGCAAGCGCGCGCTGATGGCCGGGGCGTGGCCGCACACGGTGGTGGTCGAGGCAAACCTGCGGGTGCAGATCGCGGCCCTGCGCAAGCTGCTGGGCGACGCCGGCAGCGCGATCGTGAACGTGGCCGGGCGCGGCTACGCCTTCACCGCCGTGCCCGCGCCCCAGGCCGGGGAGGCGGCCGCTCCCATCCACGCTACCGGCAACCCGCCGTCCACGCCTGCTCAGGCCCCGGCCGGCGCCACCGCATCCTGCAGCGCCTCGATGGTCGCCGGCTTGGTCAGGTGCACGTCGAAACCGGCGGCCAGCGCGCGCGCCACGTCGGCCTGCTGGCCGTAACCGGTCAGCGCCACCAGCCGCAGCGGGCCTCCTTCCGGCGCGCCCGCGTCGCCGCGCAAGGCCGCGGCCAGCGCATAGCCGTCCATGTCGGGCAGGCCGATGTCGAGGATCGCCACCTCGGGCGGTTCGGCCACTGCCAGCGCGCGCGCCTCGGCCGCGCTGTGGGCGACCCGCACCGCATGCCCCAGGTGGCGCAGCAGCAGCGCGCTGGCCGCGGCCGCATCCTCGTTGTCGTCGACCAGCAGGATGCGGCGTCCCGGCGCCGCCGGCGCCAGCGGATCCGGCTCGCGCGCCGCGCTCGGCGCGCCGAGCGGCAGGATCACCTCGAAACGGCTGCCGGCGCCCGGGCCGGCGCTGTAGGCCGCGACCCGGCCGCCATGCAGCTGGGCGATCTCGCGCACGATCGCCAGGCCGAGCCCGAGTCCGCCGGTGCGCCGCGCCAGCGGCTGCGGCGCCTGGTAGAACGGCTCGAACACGCGCGCCAGCAACTCAGGGGCCATGCCGGCGCCGTTGTCGCTCACGCCCAGCACCGCCTCGCCATTCACCGCCGCCAGCGTGACGCGGGTGTCGCTGCTGCCGAAGCGGGCCGCGTTCGACAGCAGGTTGCCCAGCACCTGCGCCAGGCGGGTCTCGTCGCCGGTGACCCAGACCTCCGGCGGCGCCTCCAGGGTGATGGGCTCGCCCGGCAGGGCCGCCACCGCATGGCGCGCCAGTTCGGCCAGGTTCAGCGGGCGGGCGTCGATCGCCAGCTTGCCGGAGGCGATGCGCGACACGTCCAGCAGGTCGTCGACCAGGCGCCGCAGGTGGGTCACCTGGCGCCGCATGACGGCGCGCTCGCGCTGGCTGCCCGCTTCGCCCCGCAAGTCCATCAGGTCGAGCGAGGTCAGGATCGGGCTGAGCGGATTGCGCAGTTCGTGGCCCAGCATGGCCAGGAAGGCGTCCTTGGCCTGGCCGGCCTGGCGCGCCTGCGCCAGCGCTTCCTCGAGCGACGCCAGCAGGCGCGAACGCTCCTCTTCCTGCGCGGCGCGCCGGCTGGCGGCGGCCTCCAGTGCCTGGCCCATCTCGCGGATCTCCTTGATCCGCGACGGCGCCACCTGCACCTTGCGCGCGCTGCCCAGCGCGGCGGCGCCGGCCTGCACGCTCTCGATGCGGCGCACGATGCGCCCGGACAGCCACGAGGCCAGCGCGATGCAGGCGCTCAGCACCACCCAGGCGCCCAGCACGTAGACCGCGAAGCGCTGGAAGAAGCCTACCCCGAAGCCGGCGCTGGGGGCGCCCACCGCCACCACCCAGCCATAGCGCGGCGAGGTCGTGTAGGCGCTGATCACCTGGTCGCCTTCGAGCGTGGTGGTCACGCCCACGCCTTCCGGCCCGCCGCTCTTCATCAGCGCCGTGAGCGAGGCGCTGGGCGCGCCGACCACGGTGCGCTCCTGGTCGCGCGAGCGCGCCACCAGCGCGCCGCCGCCGTCCATCACCGCGATCACCGATTCCGGAGGAATCTTCTGGCGCGCGATCACGTCCAGGAAGCGGTTCGGCTGGACCACGGCGGTCAAGACCCAGGGCTGGCCGTCGGGCCCCGTCACCGGGATCCGCACCGGCACCGCCGGGCGCCCGCCCTGCCCGCGCGCGACGCGGCCGGCCATCGGGCGGCGCTGCTCCATCGCCTGGTGCAGGCTGCCGGGATCGGCGATGCGCGCCGCCGGCGCCCCATATGGCGCCATGGTGCGAAACAGCGGACGGCCGGCGGCGTCGGAGAGCACCACCCCCAGCCAGTCGGGGCGCGACAGGCGGCTGGCGGTGTCGTGGAAGCCGCGCAGGTCGCCGCCCGCCAGTTGCGGACTCTTGGCGATGCCGCTCAGGGCTGCCACGGTGGCGTCCAGCTCGGCGTCGACGGCGCTCGACAGCGCGCGCGCATGGCCGATCATCATCCTTTCCTGTTCCTGCTCCAGGTACAGGCCGGCGCCGTGGATGGTCCAGACTCCCAGCAGCACGAGCGGCAGCAGGCCGATCGCGGTGAGCAGGATCAGGAGGTGTCGGAGGGACAGGACGGTTCCGGCAACGGCGCGCATGGGTGTTCCAGAAAGGAAACGTCCATTATAGGATGAGCCGGCTCCATCCTTGCGGTTTTTGCGGGATTGACCACCGGGGTCAGCGCGGAATCGACAGCGCCAGGGTTTCCTTCAGTTCTTCCATCACCACATAGCTCTTCGACTGGCCGGCGTCAGCCACGTGCAGGATCTCCCCCAGCAGGCGCCGGTACTCGGACATCTCGGGGATGCGCGCCTTGATCAGGTAGTCGAAGTCGCCCGACACCAGGTGGCATTCCATCACCTCGGGAATGGCCAGCATCGCGCGCCGGAAGCGTTCGAAGGCCTTGTCGGATTTCTGGTGCAGGTTGATCTCGACGAACACCAGGATCTGCATGCCCAGCGCCTGTGGATTGATGCGCGCGTAGTAGCCCTGGATGACGCCGTCGCGCTCCATGCGCTTGACCCGCTCGATGCAGGGCGTGAGCGACAGCCCGACCTGCTCGGCCAGGTCCTTCATCACGATCCGCGCATCCTGCTGCAGGATCGACAGGATATGCAGGTCGATCCGGTCCAGGATGCGGTTCGAGGCTTTTTGCACGCGCATGGGTCGATTCCGGTGGGTGAATGCAGAAGTATTTGCTGAAAAATTGCGTATTAACAGAAACAATTATCTCCTCACCCGCGCTACGATGGCAAGCTTTTCTAAATCTGGATTTTTCGAGGAACATATGCGAGTCATCGTATTGGGCAGCGGCGTGGTCGGCGTCACCACCGCGTATTACCTGGCGCAGGCCGGCCACGAGGTCACGGTCATCGACCGCCAGCCCGGTCCCGCCCTCGAGACCAGTTTCGCCAATGCCGGCCAGATCTCGCCCGGCTATGCCTCGCCCTGGGCCGCGCCCGGCATTCCGCTGAAGGCCGCCAAGTGGCTGTTCCAGCGCCACGCTCCGCTGGCGATCCGTCCCGACGGCTCGCTGTTCCAGCTGCAGTGGATGTGGGAGATGTACCGCAACTGCGACCCTGCCCGCTACGCCGTCAACAAGGAGCGCATGGTGCGCCTGGCCGAATACAGCCGCGATTGCATGCGCGCGCTGCGGCGCGACACCGGCATCGCCTACGAAGGCCGCCAGCAGGGCACGGTCCAGCTGTTCCGCACCCGCCAGCAGTTCGACGGCGCGGCCAAGGACATCGAGGTGCTGCGCGACGCCGGCGTGGCCTATGAAGTGCTGGAGGGCGCACAGCTGGCCACGGCCGAACCGGCGCTGGCCAACGTGGCCGACAAGCTGGTCGGCG
Organism: Massilia timonae; assembly: GCF_001866515.1. Classification (NCBI taxonomy): domain Bacteria; kingdom Pseudomonadati; phylum Pseudomonadota; class Betaproteobacteria; order Burkholderiales; family Oxalobacteraceae; genus Massilia; species Massilia timonae. The sequence continues at coordinate 3,910,573 of NZ_JRYB01000001.1, read as the reverse complement.
GCCTGCGCCTGCCGAACGACGAAACCGGCGACTGCCAGCTGTTCACCAGCCGCCTGACGGCCATGGCGCGCGACCTGGGCGTGCGCTTCGAATTCGACACCACGATCCGCTGCCTCAACGAGGCGGGCGGCGAGATCGTCTCGGTTGAAACCGACAAGGGCGCATTCGCTGCGGATCGCTTCGTGCTGGCCCTGGGCAGCTATTCGCGCCTGCTGCTGCAGCGCTGGTTCCCGCTGCCGGTGTATCCGATGAAGGGCTATTCGCTGACGGTGCCGATCACGGACGCGGCGCGCGCGCCGGTGTCGACCATCCTCGACGAGACCTACAAGATTGCCGTCACCCGCTTCGACGACCGCATCCGCGTCGGCGGCATGGCCGAGCTTTCCGGCTACAACCTCGACCTCAATCCACGCCGCCGCGAAACCCTGGAGCTGGTCGTCAACGACCTGTTCCCGGGCGCGGGCGACACCGCCCGGGCCAGCTTCTGGACCGGCCTGCGTCCGATGACGCCGGACAGCACCCCGGTGGTGGGCGCCACGCTGCTGCGCAACCTGTTCCTGAACACCGGCCACGGCACGCTGGGCTGGACCATGGCGGCCGGCTCGGCCAGCGTGATCGCCGACCTGGTGGGCGGCAAGGCGCCGTCGATCCGCGCCGACGACCTGGCCGTGTTCCGCTACGCGGGCGGCAGCGGCGGCGCCGCCGGCGCCAAGCTGGCGCAGGCGTAAGCGCATGGATCAACACACCGATCGGCGCGATGACGGCGCGGCGCGCGCCGGCGCCACCCTCACGATCGACCTGGACGCGGTGCGCGCCAATTACCGCCTGCTGCGCGCGCGCGGCGCCGCCAGCACCGGGGCGGCCTGCGGCGCGGTCCTGAAGGCCGACGCCTACGGGCTCGGCATGGACAAGGTCGCGGCGGCGCTGGCGCGCGAAGGCTGCCGCAGCTTCTTCGTGGCTCACCTCGACGAAGGCATCCGCCTGCGCCGGCTCGTGCCCGGCGATTGCACCATTTATGTGATGCACGGCGCCATGCCGGGCACGGCGCGCGACTGCGTCGAGCACGACCTGACGCCGGTGCTGAACGACCCCGGCCAGGTGGCCGAATGGCGCGCGCTGGCGCGCGAGCTCGGGCGCGAACTGCCGGCCGCGCTCCAGGTCGACACCGGCATGTCGCGCATGGGCCTCGCGGCCGCCGATCTCGACCGGCTGCGCCAGGACCCGGCCTGGCTGGACGGCATCGCGCCGCGATTGTTGATGAGCCACCTGGCCTGCGCCGACGAGCCGGCGCACCCGCTCAACGCGCGCCAGCGCCGGCGCTTCGAAGAGGCGCGCGCGCTGTTTCCCGGCGTGCCGGCCAGCCTGGCCAATTCCTCGGGCGTGTTCCTGGGCGGCGCCTGGCACTTCGACCTGCTGCGCCCGGGATGCGCGCTGTACGGCATCAATCCCCAGCCGGGTCACGCCAATCCGCTGGCGCAGGCGGTGTCGCTGGCGGCGCGCGTGGTGCAGCTGCGCACCGTGGCCGCCGGCGACATCGTCGGCTATGGCGCGCGCTACGTGGCGCCGGGCGAGCGCCGCATCGCCACCATCGCGATCGGCTATGCCGACGGCTGGCTGCGCGCCCTCACCGGCCGTTCGCAGGCCTTTGTCGACGGCGTGGCCGTGCCCTTCGCCGGCACCGTGTCGATGGACAGCATCACGCTCGACGTCACCGGCATCCCCGAAGATCGGATCGCGCCGGGGCGGACGGTCGACCTGCTGTGCCCGCAGCAGACGGTCGACGACGTCGCGCTCCAGGCCGGCACCATCGGCTACGAGGTGCTGACCCGCCTGGGCGGGCGCTTCGCGCGCCGTTATCTCGGGCTGGCGGCGCAGGAATAACGCCGAAACCGGGCGCCGCGGTTACCATGCTGCCTGCGGCGACCCGCCGCGGCAGCCCGGGAGTCCACCTTGTTCGAAATCAGCCAGCTTCGCTGCTTCGTCGCCGTTGCCGAAGAACTTCACTTCAGCCGGGCGGCGCAGCGCCTGAACATGACGCAGCCGCCGTTGAGCCGCCAGGTCCGGCTGCTCGAACACAGCGTCGGCGTGGCCCTGCTCGAGCGCAGCAGCCGTTCCGTCACCCTCACCGCCGCCGGCAAGGCCTTCCTGCCGGAAGCCGTCCGCATCCTGCGCCTGGCGCAAGAGGCGGCGGTCAAGGCGCGCCGCACCGCCAGAGGTGAACAGGGCACGCTCTCGATCGGCTTTTCCGCCGCCTCCGGCTACAGCCTGCTGCCGGCGGTCGTGCGCGGCATCCGCCAGGTCTGCCCCGACGTGGCGCTCAACCTGAAAGAGCTCGTGAGCACGGCCCAGGTCGAGGCGCTCAACGCGGGCGAGATCGACCTGGCCCTGATGCGGCCGCACCCCATCAACGGCGAACTGGAAAGCGTGCCGATGGCGACCGAATCGCTCATGCTGGCGGTGCAGGCGAGCGAGGCCCACGCCTGGCCCGCCGAGCTCACCCTGCAATGCCTGCACGGCCGGCCTTTCCTCATGTACTCGCCCTACGAGGCGCGGCCCTTCTACCAGATGCTCAGCGAACGCTTTGCCAGGGCCGGCGTCGTGCCCGACGTCGTCGAGTACGTCGGACAGGTCCACACCATGCTGGCGCTCGTCGGCGCGGGAATGGGCGCCGCCCTGATCGCCGAAGGCGCCTGCCGCCTGAAGTTCGAGGGGGTCGTCACGCGCCGGATGATGACCGAACCCGTCTACCTGGTAGGCGCCTACCGCCGCAACAACGACAACCCCGTGCTCGACCTGTTCAAGCAGCAGGTGCTCCCCGCCTTTCTCCAGGACTGAACCCACCTGCCGCCGCGATCGATTCAATTATTGAATCAGACACGACAGCATTTGAATTGCTCGGGAATCGATCCCGGTCCTATCATGGCTCTGCCGCGCCGGCATGAACTGGCGCCGGCTGCGTACGGATGACAAACAATCCGGCCATATGACAGGAGACAAGCATGAAACAACTGGCAGCGCTGGCGCTGGCCTGCGCCGGCACCGTCGCCCATGCGCAGGCGTCCGTGACCTTCTACGGCATCGTCGATGCGGGCATCGTCGTCGAAGATGGCGGCGCGAACGGGCGGATCACCAAGGTCACGAGCGGCGTCGGCGCCGCCTCGCGCTTCGGCTTGCGCGGCGTGGAGGACTTGGGCAACGGCGTGTCGGCCTTCTTCACCCTCGAAGGCGGCGCCAAGATCGACACCGGCGAAATCGACGCCGCCGGCACGATCTTCAACCGCCAGTCCCTGGTCGGCCTGCGCGGCGGCTATGGCGCGGTGGCCCTAGGCCGCCAGTACACCCCCTACCACACCGCGATGGTGACCATCGTCGACCCGTTCAGCACCGGCTACGCCGGCAGCGCCAAGAGCCTGTTCCCCCACAACGGCGCCAATATCCGCACCAGCAACACCATCACCTACGCGACTCCCAAGGTGAACGGCTTCGACGCCGAGCTGGCGTACAGCCTCGGCGAACAGGCCGATTCCTCGGTGGGGCGCCAGTTCGGCGGCGCGGTCGGTTACGCCGCCGGCCCGCTGGCGCTGCGCCTGGTCTACAACAACAAGAACACCGATGTCCCGGCCAGCGGCGCCACGCCGGCCGTGGAACGGACCCTGGGCCGCAACTACCTGCTGGCCGCATCGTACAAGCTGGCGCGCGTCAAGCTGCATGCGGGATTCAGCGTCGACAAGGGCTTCAACGCCGCGCCGCTGATCAACCCGAACAACCCCTACGGCGGCGTCAGGCCGACGCCGTCGACCGACGGCCGCAGCGTCCTGCTCGGCGTCACGGCGCCGATCGGCGCCGGCACCCTCATGGCGTCGGTGCTGCACAAGGACGACCGCACCGCATTCAACCAGGACGCCAATGCCTGGGGCATCGGCTACCTGTACGCGCTGTCGAAACGCACCGGCCTGTACGCGGCCTATGGCCACGTCGACAACCGCAACGGCGCCGGCTATACCATTGCGAACAATACCGAAGCGGGCAGCGGCGACACCGGCTACAACCTCGGCATGCGCCACAGCTTCTGATCACGCTTGAATACGCTTGAATACGCTTGAATACTTATAACGAGGAGACACCATGAGAATGAATACGACCGTATCGTCCCTGCTGCTGGGCCTGGCGTTGATGGGCGGCGCGCAGGCCGCGCCATTTCCGAGCAAGGCCATCACCGCCGTCGTACCCTTCCCGTCCGGGGGATCGACCGACGCCATCGCCCGCGCGATCGGCCCGAAAATCAGCGCCACGCTGGGCCAGCCCTGGGTGGTCGACAACCGTCCGGGCGCCACCGGCGCGATCGGCGCCGGCTACGTCAAGCGCGCGGCTCCCGACGGCCATACGCTGATGGTGGCCTCGATCGCGGTGTACTCGGTCAATCCCCTGCTCCAGAAGCGGCTGCCCTACGATCCATCGAAGGACTTCGACCTGTTGACGGTGGCGGTGCAGGCCCCGAACGTGCTGGTGACGAATGCCACCATCCCCGCCAACACGGTGGGCGACTTCATCGCCTACCTCAAGAAGCATCCCGGCAAGGTGACCTTCGCTACCTCCGGCGCGGGCAGCTCGGACCACCTGACGGCGGCGCTGTTCTGGCAAAAGACCGGCACCTCGGGGCTGCACGTGCCCTACAAGGGCGGCGCGCCGGCGATCACCGACCTGCTGGGCGGCCACGCCAACGTCTCGTTCCAGAACATCAACGTCGTGCTCGGCCATATCAAGTCAGGCAAGCTCAGGGCCCTGGCCGTGACCGGCGCCAACCGGTCGGCGGCGCTGCCCAACGTGCCCACGCTCGCCGAATCGGGCGTCAAGGACGTCGACGTGTATTCATGGCAGGCCATCGCCGCGCCGAAGGGATTGCCGAAAGACGTCAAGGCCAGGCTGCACACGACCATCGTGAACACGCTGCGCGACCCGCAGATCAAGAACAAGCTCAGCGAGCAGGGGTTCGAGATCGTGGCCTCCTCGCCCGAACAGTTCGCCAAGTTCCAGGCCCAGGAACTGGCGCGCTGGCGCGACGTGATCACCAACGGCAAGATCGAGATCGACTGATCCGGCGCCAGCGCTTTCCCGAACCTCCACTTTTTTGACCCGTACATCATGCGCAACCCGAATCCGAATGCCCCCGTCGTCACCAGCCTGCGCGTCGTCCCGGTCGCGGGGCAGGACAGCATGCTCCTGAACCTGAGCGGGGCGCACGGCCCCTGGTTCACCCGCAACATCGTCATCCTGACCGACAGCGCCGGCAATACCGGCCTGGGCGAGGTGCCCGGCGGCGAGGCTATCCGCCAGACCATCGAGGACGCCCGCCCCTTCATCGTCGGCGCGACCCTGGGCGACTACAACAAGGTGCTGGGCGCCATGCGCAGCGCCTTCGCCGAACGCGACCAGGGCGGCCGCGGCCTTCAGACCTTCGACCTGCGCACCACGATCCACGCCGTCACGGCCGTGGAATCGGCGCTGCTCGACCTGCTCGGCCAGTTCATGGGCGTGCCGGTGGCGGCGCTGCTGGGCGACGGCCAGCAGCGCGACGCGGTCGAGATGCTGGGCTACCTGTTCTATGTGGGCGATCGCAAGCGCACGCCGCTGGCCTACCGCAGCGAGCCGGACGCCGACAACGACTGGTACCGCCTGCGCAATGAAGAGGCGCTCACGCCCCAGGCCATCGTGCGGCTGGCCGAGGCCGCCCAGGCGCGCTACGGCTTCAACGACTTCAAGCTCAAGGGAGGCGTGCTGTCGGCCGACGAAGAGATGGAAGCGATTGTCGCCCTGCACGAGCGCTTCCCCCAGGCGCGCGTGACGCTCGACCCCAACGGCGGCTGGCTGCTGGCCGACGCGATCCGCGTGTGCCGCGACAAGCACGGCATCCTGGCCTATGCCGAAGACCCGTGCGGCGCCGAGAACGGTTTCTCGGGACGCGAAGTGATGGCCGAATTCCGGCGCGCGACGGGGCTGCGCACCGCGACCAACATGATCGCGACCGACTGGCGCCAGATGGCCCATTCGATCCAGCTGCAGTCGGTCGACATCCCGCTGGCCGACCCGCATTTCTGGACCATGCAGGGTTCGGTCAGGGTGGCCCAGCTGTGCGAGATGTTCGGCCTGACCTGGGGTTCGCATTCGAACAACCACTTTGACATCTCGCTCGCGATGTTTACGCACGTCGGCGCCGCCGCGCCGGGCAGGGTCACCGCGATCGACACCCACTGGATCTGGCAAGACGGCCAGCACCTGACCAAACGTCCCCTCACCATCGAAGGCGGCATGGTGCAGGTGCCCCGGCAGCCGGGCCTGGGCATCGAACTCGACCCCGACAAGCTGGAACTGGCGCACCAGGCCTACAAGAACATGGGGCTGGGGGCGCGCGACGACGCGGTCGCCATGCAATACCTGGTGCGCGACTGGAAGTTCGACAACAAGCGCCCCTGCCTGGTGCGTTGAGGTCGTGGCCCGGCGCGTGCGCCGTCTTTAGCGCGAGGCTAGAACAGCTCCAGGTTCGGCGAGGGCGGCGGCGCCGCGCGCTTCGGCGCCAGCGGCGCCGGCCACGCCTTCATGGCCTCGGCCGGGTAATGGCGCAGGAAGCTGCGCGCGACGTCGGTGTCGCGGCAGGCCAGCCAGTCCCCCACCTCCTCCTGCGCCAGCAGCACCAGCGAGCGCTTCTCGTCGCCCGGCTTGTGCATGCGCCGCATCAGCGGATGGTCGTCGGCATTGATGGTGATCTGGGTGAAGGCGGTCGACATCTCCCCATCGGCCTCCTGCCATTCGCGCCACAGGCCGGCCACCCAGAACATCGACTCGTCGGCCATGCCGATCGCGGTGCGCTCGGCGCGTCCGCTCTCGTAGCACGGCTCGTAGAACCACAGCATCGGCACCGCGCACAGTTGCAGGCGGCGCCAGGCCGGGGCGAACGAGCGCCGCTCGAGCAGCGATTCGGCGCGCGCATTCATGGTGTCGAAGGGCTTGACCTCGGGCGGGATGTGGCGCCGCGGCACCATGCCATAGCTGGCCACGCAGGCTTCGAGCGGCAAGCCGGGCGCTGCGCGCAGGATCGGCGCCGCGTAATCCTTCCAGGTTTCCTCGGGCCAGTGCCAGTCGCGCGGCAGGATGCTGAAGGCGCCAATGCGGCCGTTGAATTGCTCGGGCGTCGGAGGACGATAATTTACGCACATGAAAAAGACCTGGAAATTGTTGCCTAAAAATAACAGTGCCAGCGAACATGGCGTGCCCCATGATAACTGAAGTGTAAAATGCGTCGTTCACCTTTTAGCAATCGCACCGATGCCGCCAGCCAGCCTTCCCTTCCTGCCCGCCACTGACGAGACTTCGCGACTGATTCTGGCCTTCCCCTGGGACACCACGAGCCTGGGCCCCATCGAAGGCTGGCCGACCGTGCTCAAGACCACGGTGGCCCTGATCATGGCCACCCCGGCGCCGATCGTGACCTTGTGGGGCGAGGACGGCTACATGATCTACAACGACGCCTACCGGGTGTTCGCCGGCGGGCGCCACCCGGTGCTGCTCGGCTCAAAAGTGCGGGAAGGCTGGCCCGAGGTGGCCGACTTCAACGACAACGTGATGAAGGTGGGCCTGGCCGGCGGCACCCTCAGCTACCAGGACCAGGAACTGACCCTGCACCGCAGCGGCCAGCCCGAGCAGGTCTGGATGAATCTCGACTATTCGCCGATCCGCGACCAGGACGGCGCCATCGCCGGCGTGATGTCGGTGGTGGTGGAAACGTCGAGCAAGGTCAAGGCCGAGCGCCATGTGCGCGCCGAGCGCGAGCGCCTGAACACGATGTTCGAGCAGGCGCCCGGCTTCATCTGCCTGCTGGACGGCGCCGAACACCGCTACTCCCTGGCCAACGAAGCCTACCGCGCGCTGACCGGCAACCGCCCCCTGCTCGGCCTGCCGGTGGCGCAGGCGGTGCCGGAACTGGCCGAGCGCGGCATCGTCGAGGTGCTCGACCGCTGCTTCGCCGAAGGCACGACCTTCCGCGCCGAGGGCGTCGAACTCACGCTGCGCAATCCCGGCCTGGACGCGCCGGCGCACTTCTTCATCGACTTCATGCTGCAGCCGCTGCGGGACGCGAACGGCGCGGTGTTCGCCACCTTCGTCGAAGGCAACGACGTCACCGAGCGGGTGAGCGCCGAGCGCGCGCTGCGCGCCAGCGAGGCGCGCTTTCGCACCTTCGCCCAGGCCATGCCCAACCACGTGTGGGCGGCGCGCGAGGACGGCAGCGTCGAATGGATCAACGACCGCGTGCACGAATACGCCGGCGTCGAGCGCGGGGAGCTGCTGGGCCACGGTTCCGATCGACTGGTGCATCCGGACGACGAGGCTCGCTACCGCGCGCTGTGGGCCGCCAGCATGGCCTCCGGCGCCCCGCTCGACGCCGAGATCCGCGTGCGCCGCCACGATGGCGAATACCGCTGGCACCTGGTGCGCGCGCGGCGCGAGCCGGGCGAGGCCGGCGACGGCGCCCTGTGGATCGGCAGCAGCATCGACATCGAGGACCAGAAGCGCGCGAGCGACGCGCTGGCCGCCGTCAACGCCACGCTCGAGGAACGGGTCGAGCGCCGCACGGCCGAGCGCGACCGCATGTGGCGGCTGTCGAAGGACATCATGCTGGTGGCCGACTTGCAGGGGACCCTGTCGGCCGTGAACCCGGCGTTCACGACCATCCTGGGCTGGCTTGAATCCGAGGTGCTCGCTACTCCTCTGCTCGACCTGGTGCACCCGGACGACCGCGAATCCACCACGCGCCAGATCGAGGTGCTGCGCCTGGGCGGCCAGGTATACCGCTTCGAGAACCGCTATCGGCGCAAGAACGGCAGCTGGTGCAACCTGTCCTGGACGGCCTCTCCCGACGACCAGTACATCCACGCGGTGGGCCGCGACATCAGCACCGACCTGGCCCGGATGGAGGCCATGCGGCGCACCGAGGCCGCGCTGCAGCAGGCGCAGAAGATGGAGACCATCGGCAAGCTGACCGGCGGCGTGGCGCACGACTTCAACAACCTGCTGCAGGTCATCGGCGGCAACCTGCAGCTGATCGCGCGCCGCGCCGACGGCCTGCCCGAGATCAAAAAGCGCGTCGAGAACGCCATGAACGGCGTCGAGCGCGGCGCCAAGCTGGCCAGCTCCCTGCTGTCGTTCGCGCGCCGCCAGCCGCTCGAGCCGAAGGCGGTCAAGATCGGTCGGCTGCTGGGCAGCATGGAAGACATGATGCGGCGCGCGCTGGGCGAGGAGATCGACGTCGAGATGGTGATCTCGGGCGGCCTGTGGACCACCGAGGTCGACCCGGCGCAGCTCGAGAACGCGATCCTGAACCTGGCGATCAACGCCCGCGACGCCATGGACGGCGCCGGCCGGCTCACCATCGAGGTCGCCAACGCCGCGCTGGACGCCGCCTACTGCGCCGCGCACCCGGAGGTCGCGCCCGGCCAGTACGTGCTGCTGGCCGTGAGCGACACCGGCAGCGGCATGCCGCAGGAAGTCATCGACCAGGCCTTCGAGCCCTTCTTCTCGACCAAGCCCGAGGGCAAGGGCACGGGCCTGGGGTTGTCGATGGTGTACGGCCTGGTCAAGCAGTCGGGCGGCCACGTCAAGATCTACAGCGAGGTCGGCGAAGGCACCACGGTCAAGATCTACCTGCCACGCTCGCTGCAGGCCGAAGACCATGCCGGCGAGCAGCTGGCGCAGCCGGCCAATGGCGGCCACGAGACCGTGCTGGTGGTCGAGGACGACGAGCAGGTGCGCCTGACCGTGGTCGACATGCTGGCCGACCTGGGCTACCGGGTGCTGCGCGCCGGCGACGCCGCCTCGGCCCTGACCGTGATCGACAGCGGCATCCACATCGACCTGCTGTTCACCGACGTCGTGATGCCGGGCCCCCTGCGCAGCCCGGAGCTGGCGAAGAAGGCGCGCGAGCGCCTGCCGAACGTCGCGGTGCTGTTCACCTCGGGCTATACCGAGAACGCGATCGTGCACGGCGGCCGCCTCGATCCGGGCGTGGAACTGCTCGGCAAGCCCTATACCCGCGACGCCCTGGCGCGCAAGATCCGCCATGTGCTGGCCAACCAGCAGCAGAAGAACGCGGCCCTGCAGCCGGAAACCGGCGCCGCCGCGCCGGCCGGCTCGAAGGCGCGCGTGCTGCTGGTGGAAGACGAGGACGACATCCGCGAGAACACCGCGGAACTGATGCGCATCATGGGATACGAGGTGCTGGAGGCGGCCAGCGCCGAAGCGGCGCTGGCGCTGCTGGAGCGGCGGCCGGACATCGTGCTGACCGACCTGCAGTTGCCGGGCCTGGGAGGCGAGGCGCTGGCGCGCACGGTGCGCCAGACGCTGCCGCGCGCGCGGATCGCCTTCATGAGCGGGGCCAGCCACGCGTCGAGCGTCGCCGACGCGCTGCTGCCCAAGCCCTACGACGCCGGACAGCTGCAGGCGCTGCTGGAAAAGCTGGCCTGATCCGGGCGCGCTCAGGCGCCGCCCAGTTGCCGGCGCAGGGTGGCCAGGAAACGCTCCTTGTCCAGCAAGGTGCGCACATCCTCGCGACCGTCCTCGCCCGGCACTTCCAGCACCTCGGCGGCGTCGCGCCGCATGTCGTCCGGCCCGTTCACGCGCAGCAGCTGCGGCGACGGACGGCGCTGGCTGTCGGGCAGCGACAGGATGGTGTCGACCCGGTCCACCACCAGGCCGAAGCGTTCGCCCTCGTGCTCCAGCACCAGGATGCGGCAGCCGGAGCGGTCGGCCAGCGGCGCCATGCCGTACAGGGTGCGCAGGTCGATCACGCACACCATCTGCTGGCGCACCTGCATCATGCCGTGCACGCAGTCCGGCATGCCCGGCGGACGGGTGACCGGGCCGTCGAAGTCGACGATCTCGCGCACCTGGCCGATGTCGGCCGCCCAGCCGGTCTCCAGCGAGAACGCCAGGTAGACGCGGCGCGCCCCGACCTTCTTCTCGGCCGCGCAGGCGGCGCCCGCCTCTTGCGCATACAGGCGGCGGTGGCCGGCGCAGATCTCGGCCACCTCGGCGTCCGAAAACAGCGCCTCGTGCGCCAGGAACAGGCTGTCGCCCAGCTCCGCGTGCGGCAGGCAGCCGCGGTACATGGCGCCGCGCGCCGTTCCCAGCATCGGGATCGGCAGGATGTCGCTGTCGAAATACGGCCGGATGTCGTCCACCGCGTCGACCAGCAGCCCGAGCTGCTCGCCGCCGATGCGCACCACCAGCACCCGCGCGTCCTCCGGATCGCCCGTCCCTGGCGCGCACTGCAGCAGCGCGCCGAAGTCGACCACGCCGACCGGCGCGCCGCGCAGGTTGAGCCAGCCCTTGCACAGGCGGCCCAGCATCACCGACGGCTGCAGCACGGGCACGCGCATGATTTCCTGGATCGCCTCCATTGCCAGCGCGAAGCGCAGTCCGCCCACGGTGAACGAGATGCACTTGCGTCCTTGCGCCTGGCGCAGGAAGCGCATGCGCCAGGCGTCGCGCGCCACGCTGGCGTGGGCCCGCACCTGCGGCACGTTATCGATGCGCACCAGGCGCGCCGCATCGAGCATCTGGACGATGCGCGCGCCGTCTTCCAGGGTGATCGCGCCCGCGACCACGCCCGGGTTGGCGTCCGGACGCTGCCCGTCGCTCCAGCGCAATCCGGCGCGCTGCTCGGGGCGCACGCGCAGCACTTCGCCGGTGGCGTCGAACACCAGGCCGACCTGGATGTCGTCGACGTCGACGATCGCGACCCGCTGCTCGTTCGACGCGGCAGGCGAGCCCGGATCGAAGATGCGGCCCAGGTTCAGGAGCGGAATCGCGGCGCCGCGCAGCGTGAAGATGCCTTCCAGGCAGCGGGGAGACAGCGGGATCGGCGTGATCCGCTCCGGCATGCCCACCACTTCGCGCACGTGCTCGGCCGGCAGGGCGAATTCCTGGCCCGCCAGGAAGAACGTGCCCACCACTTCCATGCCGGCGGCCTCGCGCAGCACGCGCGCGGCAGCGGCCTGCTGCGCGTCGAGCGCGGCCGCGGCGGCGCGCGCATCGGCATGCATGCCGTCCAGCGCGTTCATGCCGCCACCATCTGTTCGCGCTGGGCGGACTGGATGCGCACCACGCTGAAGGTCTGGCGGTCGCAATCGATCGACAGGCGCCGCCCCTGCGAGCCGCCCACGTCCTGGAAAGCCACCTGCAGGCCGCGCAGCGAGATCTGCGAGCGCGCCGCGGCGATGTTGCGGGTGCCCACCGCGCCGTCGTGGGTGCGCAGGTTCAGCATGCGCGCGCCGCCGGCGATCACCACGTCCACCTCGTCGTACTGCTCGCGGCGCACGCCCAGCGCCGCCAGCAGGCGCGGCACCGCGGCGCTCACGTAGCGCGCGGAGTGCTCGCCCGTCTCGACGCCCTCGGGCAGGAAGCAGTGCGCCAGGCCGCAGCGGCCTTGCTTGCGCCAGATCATGCCGATCCCGACGCAGGAGCCCAGCAGCGCGGTCAGGACTTGCTCGCCGTGGCCGATCTGCATCTGGCCGGACAGGACATGGGCGGTGTGGTCGAAGCGGTGGTTCAGGTGCGTGGTCATGGTGTTTTCAATCCCCGATACGGTAGACGTGGGCCTGCTCGAACACGAAGTCGGTGTCCAGGCGGGTGATGGATTCCTGTTCGCCCAGGACCAGGCGCGCCTCGCGCTGCATGGCGGCGCGGGCGCCGGCCAGCACCCGCTGCTGCCCTTCCGCGTCGAAGTAGATCAGCACGTTGCGCAGCAGGACCAGGTCGAAGCCGGCCGCGCGCGGCGGGCGCTGCAGCAGGTTGTGTTCGGCGAACTCGACGTACTGCGACACCTCGCTCGCGACCCGGAACGCTTCGCCCGCCGGGCGCAGGTACTTGCGGAACAGCTCCGGGTGGTCGCGCTCGAAACGCTCCACGCTGCGCCCGCGGTAGAGGGCGGCGCGCGCCGTGGCCAGGGCGTCGGTCGAGATGTCGGTGGCCAGGATCTCGAAGCGCAGGCCGGGGAAGTTGCGGCGCGCCTCGAGGCAGGTCATGGCCAGCGAATACGCTTCCTCGCCGGTGGCGGCGGCGGCCGACCAGATCCGCAGCGGCGCATTGGTGTTGGAAAACGCCGCGCGCACCGACCATTCGGGCAGGAACTCGCGTTCCAGCCAGCGCCACACGGCCGGGGTGCGGAAGAAGGCGGTGTCGTTGGTGGTCACCGAATTGATGAAGGAGGCCACTTCCTGGCGGTCGTGCGCCAGGCGCGCGATGTAGGCGCCGTAGTTGTCGAGTCCCAGCGCGCGCAGGCGCGGCTGCAGGCGCCCCTCCAGCAGCACGCGCTTGTGGCGGCCCATGGCGATGCCGGTGTGCTGGCGCACCAGGCCGATGATGGTTTCCAGCTTGTCGTCGGACAATTCCATGTTCAATCCTTACACCACGAAGCGGGCCACCGTGGCGTTCAGGTGCCCGGCATGCTCGTTCAAGCCCTCGGTCGAACGCGCGATGCTGTCGCAGGAACCGGCCGAACGCTCGGTTTCCTGGGCGATGTAGGATATCGCGGCGCTGACTTCCTTGGCCGTCAGCGACTGCTCGCTGGCGCTGTCCGAGATCTCGGCGATCGCCAGCGAGGTCTTGCCCACGCCCGTCGTGATGCGGTCGAACGCCTCGCTGGCCTGGCGCGAGATCTCGCTGCCCTGGGCCACGCGGCGCACCGATTCGTTGATCAGCTTCGAGATTTCCTTGGTCGCCTGCGACGAGCGCTCGGCGAGCTTCCTCACTTCGTCGGCCACCACGGAGAAGCCCAGGCCGTGCTCGCCGGCTCTAGCGGCCTCGATCGCGGCATTGAAGGCCAGCATATTGGTCTGGCCGGCGATCTCGCCGATCACTTTCACGATCTCGCCGATGTCTTCCGACGACTGGTTGATCATGGCCATCGCCTCGATCGAGCGGGCGATCGCCCTGGCGCCGATCTCGGCCTCGTCGCGGGTATTCTGGGCCAGCGCATTGGCTTCCTGGGTGCTGCGCGCGATGGTGTCGATCGAGGCGGTCAGGCCGTCGACCGAGGCATTCATCTGCTCCACCGTGGCGCCCAGCGCCTGGGCGCTGGCGGCCACCGTGTTGGAGCGGTCGGCGATCGCGCGCGAAGAGTCGTTGAGCTTGCCGGCCGCCGAGACGGCATCGCCGATCACGGCGCGCAGGTCGCCGATCATCTTCATGACGCCGCGCGCCAGCTGGTCGAGCGGCTCGTCGCCGCTGGTGTCGATCGAACCGGTGAGGTCGCCGCGCGAGGCGCGCGCCACCTGCTCCAGCAGGGCGTCGACCTTCAGGCGCTCGGATTCGGCGCGCGCGACGGCGGCCTGCTCCAGCATCACCTGCTCGGTGATGTCGGTGGCGAACTTCACCACCTTCACCGGCTTGCCGTCGGCGTCGAAGATCGGGTTGTAGGTGGCCTGGATCCACACGGTCTTGCCGTTGTTGCCATGGCGCTTGTAGCGGCCGGCGTCGAATTCGCCGCGATTGAGCTTGCCCCAGAAACGGCGGTAGGCCGCGCTGGCGGCGTATTCGTCGTCGCAGAACACGCGGTGGTGTTCGCCGCGCACGTCTTCCAGCGCGTAGTCGAGCAGGTCGAGGAAGTTGGCGTTGGCGTCGAGCAGGATGCCGTTCATGTCGAATTCGACCACGGCCTGGGCCTTGCCGATCGCGGCCACCAGGCCCGAGGTCTCGGCGGCGCGCAGTTTTTCGGCCGTGACGTCGGTGGCGAACTTGATGATCTTGCACACGCGGCCGCCGGCGTCGCGCACCGGGTTATAGGAAGCATTGATCCAGAACTCGCGCCCGCCCTTGGCGATGCGCTTGTACTCGGCACGGTCGGCCTTGCCGGCGGCCAGGTCCTGCCAGAAGCGGGCATAGACCGGCGAGTCGATCAGGTCGCGCTCGCAGAACATCGCATGGTGACGTCCCGTCAACTCGTCGTCGGAGTAGCCGGTGACGGCCAGGAAGTTGTCGTTGGCGCGCAGAATGTTGCCATTCAGATCGAACTCGACGATGGCTTGGGCGCTGTCGAGCGCCGCGTAGATCGCGCGCAGGTCCTGCAGGTCTTCGGGCGATTCCAGGAAGATCGTTTCCATATATCCAGGGGTAAGTGGGTCAAGACGACGCGAAGCGGCGCCACGAGCATGCATGGAAGCAATCATGCGCCAAAATCCGTAAACAGTAAATCCAGCAAAGTCGAAAGAGTAGAAAACAGGACAAATGTTGTAGTTTCTCAGCAACAACGTTCCCAACCCGACAGTTCTCCCTGCTGTTCCTCGACCAAAAAGCCCGTGTGGCTTGTTCAGGATGTTTCCTCCCAACATTAAAATCTGCAAATACGAAATATTTTTCTTGAGTAATTCGGTAAATTCGATAAAATGCAATCCGCAACTAAACCAGTAAAACCGAAACCATGATGACGCCACCCACCTACCGTTTGACTCAAAGGAATTCCATGACCATTCGTATTCTGAATATCCTGCTGTTCTGGACCATCGTGCTGGCAGGCACCAAAGTATTCGCGGCCGATACCCAGGCCGTCGACGTGCGTTTGCAGGCTTTCCAGGTCGTCCAGGCCCAGGGCGGCGAGAAACTGGTCCCGGCCCTCGAAGCCGAAGTCGGCGACACGATCGAATACCAGATCACCTACCAGAACCAGGGCAAGGCCGTGGCCCAGGCAGTCGCGGCGACCCTGCCGGTCCCCGAAGGCGCGATGAGCTACCTGGCCGGCAGCGCGGCGCCCAGGGCGGTCCAGGCCAGCCTCGACGGCAAGACCTTCGCCCCCCTGCCCCTCACCCGTGAAGTCGTGCGCAAGGGCCTGCGCGTGGTCGAGCGGGTGCCGGCTTCCGAATACCGCTTCCTGCGCTGGAACCTGGGCGACCTCGCGCCCGGCCCAGGCCGTCACCGTCAGCTCGCGCATGAAGGTGATCTCGATCGGCAGCGCACCCAAGTTGGCAAATAAATAAAGGACAGCCGCCCTGACGCCCGAACTCCATCCAAATAGTTGCTATTTTTATAATTTTAAGCCGTTTATCACCGGTTCGTTCGCAGTTCAAACCCGATTCATTTCCCGTCTCACAAGAAGGAAGAAGCCATGAAAACCCGCCTTACCCTCGTCGCCGCCGCCTCCCTGCTGGCAGCCGCCAACGGCGCCAGCGCCGCTCCGACCGCCGCCGGCACCCTGATCACCAACCAGGCCAGCGCCACCTATACCGACTCGACCGGCACCAAGACCGTCCAGTCGAACGTGGTCACCACCACCGTGCAGCAAGTGGCCAGCCTGAACATCAACAACGGCACCGCCAAGAGCGGCGCGGCCGGCACCCAGGTGGTGTTCGCCCACAGCGTGACCAACACCGGTAACGGCCCCGACACCTTCGCCCTGACCCAGACCAACAGCGGCGCCCTGGCCCTGACCGGCGTGGTGTTCTATCTCGACGCCGACGGCAACGGCGCCGCCGACAACGCCACTCCGGTCACCACCACCGGCCAACTGGCCCCGGGCGCGACCTACCGCTTCGTGGCCGTCGCCACCCTGGCGGCGGGTGCGACCACTGGCGCCACCAACACCATGCAGGTCAAGGCCACCAGCGGCTTCAACGGCAGCGTCAGCGCCACCAGCACCGACACCACCACCGTCGGCGCCGGCGCCATCATGGACATCACGGCCAACGCCTATGGCCCGACCGCGCCGGGCAATGGCCAGGGCCCGGAAGCCACGGCCATGGAGACCAAGCTCACCACCGCCGGCGCCATGACCTCGTTCGTCATCTACCTGAACAACACCGGCGGCAGCCCCGACACCTTCACGCTGGCCGCCAGCACCGACGTCAATTTCGGCGGCGCCCCGCTGCCCGCCGGCTGGACCGTCGTGTTCAAGGACGCCAACGGCCAGGTGATCACCAACGCCACCGTCGCCGCCGGCGCCAACGTCAAGGTCACCGCCGAAGTCACCCCGGCCGCCGGCACCGCCCCGGGCACCACCGACATCTGGTTCCGCGCGCAATCGACCACCAACGGCGCCATCTCGGACCGCATCCACGAAGCCGTGACCGTCGTCGCCGGCGAATCGCTGCTGGAACTGGTCAAGACCCAGGCCCTCGACGCCGACTGCAACGGCACCCCGGAAGGCGAATTCACCAAGGACCAGATCACCGCCGCGCCGGGCGCCTGCATCCGCTACCAGATCGTCGCCACCAACAAGGGCCTGACCACCATCAATGCCGTGGTCATCACCGACAACGTGCCGGCCAACACCACCTACCACACCGGCGCCGCCGCCCAGACCCTGCTCGGCTCGATCCTGGCGCCGGTCACGGCGGGCCTGGTCAGCACCGTGTCGGCCACCGGCTTCAACCTGGCCCCGAACGAGTCGAACACGCTGAACTTCGGCGTCAAGATCAACCCGTAAGCCTTCGTTTCAACCAGCAGGCGCGGCGTCTTTCGGACGCCGCTTTTCGAATCCCCTCCCGACTCCCGCGCCATGATCACTCAGCTCCGACAGTTCGTCTTTTTCTGCCTGGCCGCCACCCTGCTGCTGTGCGGCGACGCGGGAGCCGCCATCGTCAACAAGGCCAGCGCCAGCTTCGCCCAGCCGAACGGTATCGCCGGCGCCGTGGAATCGAACACGGTGCGCGCGCAGCGCACCGACACCATCACCTATTTCACCTCGGCCGCCTTCACCACCGTCGCGCGCGCCACCCGCGCCAACGGCCAGCTGTTCGTGCAGATCTCGGCGGCCGACTGCAATGTCGACCCGGCCCGGGCCGAAGACATCAACGTCACCATTTCCTCGAAGAAGAGCGGTGACAGCCAGGCATTCCTGGCCGCCGAGACCGCGGCCGACAGCGGCCTGTTCCGCATTACCCCGATGACCATGGACCGTTCGCAGGACGCGGACGGCCACGACAACGACTCGGGCGACGGCATGCTCGAAGTCATGGCCGACGACGTCCTCACCGCCAGCATCGCCGGCTGCGGCAACGGCACCATCTCGACCGACATCCTGGTCGACCCGATCGGCGTCGTCTACGACAGCGTCAGCAACGAACCGGTCCCGGGCGCCACCGTGACCCTGGTCGACGTCACCGGCGAAGGCAACGGCGGCAACCCGGGCGCGCCGGCGATCGTGTTCGACGTCGACGGCGCCACCCGCATGCCGAGCACGGTCGTCACCGACGGCAACGGCATGTACCACTTCCCGCTGGTCGCCCCAAGCCTGTACCGGCTGAAGGTCGTCGCGCCCAACAACTACGGTTTCCCGTCCAGGACCGCGCCGGGCGAGCTGCCGGGCAACCGCGAGACCAATCTGTACGGCTCCTACGGCGGCGAATTCACCGTCAGCGCCGCCCTCGGCGTGGTCACCATCGACATCCCGCTCGACCCGATCCCGGGCACCCTCTACCTGCAAAAGACCGCTTCGCGCGCCGTGGTCGAAGTCGGCGACGTGCTGGACTACACCGTACGCGTCTTCAATACCGCCGACGACGCCTTGAGCGGCGTGACCGTCATCGACGACCTGCCGGCCGGCTTCAGCTACATGCCGGGCTCGATGCGCCTGGATAACGCGCCGTTCGAGGACAAGTTCACCAACCGTGGCCCGCAACTGGCGATCAATGTGGGCGACGTGCCGCGCCGCTCGAATCGCGTGCTGCGCTACCGCGTGCGCATCGGCGCCGGCGCGCTGCAGGGCGACGGCATCAACCGCGCCCACGCCACCAGCGCCGCGCCCCTGGTCTTCACCAGCACCGTGGCCGCCGCCAGGGTGAAGGTCGAAGCGGGCGTCTTCAGCGACAAGGGCCATATCCTGGGCGCCGTGTTCGCCGACTGCAATGCGAATGGCCTGCGCGATCGTGGCGAGCCGGGCGTGCCCGACGTGCGCATCTGGCTGGAAGACGGCAACTTCGCGCAGACCGATGCCGAAGGCCGCTACAGCTTCGCCGGCGTCACCCCGCGCACCCACGTGGCCAAGGTCGACGCCACCACCCTGCCGGCCGGCAGCCAGCTGGCCATCCTGTCGAACCGCAACGCGGGCGACGCCGGCAGCCGCTTCGTTGACCTCAAGGACGGCGAGCTGGCGCGCGCCGACTTCGCGCTGGATGCCTGCTCCGACGAGCTGCGCGCCGCGATTGCCGGCCGCGCCGAGCGCCTGCGCGCCGAACTGCGGGCCGCCGCCGAACTGACCATGCCGGAAAAGACCGTGACGATCACGAAGATCGAAGACCTCGACCTGGCGAAAATGGACAACAAACTGGCCTTCATCGGCCTGGAAGACGGCGCCGTCCTGCCATACGGCCAGGCGATGGTGCGCATCAAGGGCGCCGCCGGCAACAGCTTCACCCTCACCGTCAACGGCGTGGAAGTCGACGACAGCCACGTGGGCCAGCAAAGCACCGTCGCCGACCGCCAGCTCGACGTGTATGAGTACGTCGGCGTCGCCCTGCGCCCGGGCCGCAACGAGCTCGAAATCGCCCAGAAGGACGCCTTCGGCAACGCCCGCGGCAGCCAGCGCATCGGCGTCGTGGTGCCGGGCAAGCTGGCGCGCCTGCGCATCAAGCCGCAGTCCGAGACCGCCCCGGCCGACGGCCAGCGCCTGGTGCTGGTCAATGTGAGCCTGGAAGACGCCGACGGCGTGCCGGTGGTCGAGCGCACCCCGGTGACCCTGGACGCCAGCGCCGGCCAGTGGGACACGACCGACCTCGACCCGCGCGAGCCCGGGCACCAGGTGTTCATCGAAGGCGGCAGCGCCGAGTTCTCGCTGCGCGCGCCGAAGGAAGCGGGCGAAGCGCGCCTGCTGGCCGCCAGCGGCCTGCTGCAGGCCAAGGGCGCGCTGCGTTTCGTGCCGGACCTGCGTCCGCTGGTCGCGGCGGGCGTGGTCGAAGGCGCCATCAGCCTTAATCGCGTGCGCGGCAACACCGCCAATCCGCTGCGCGACTTCGACGGCTTCGAGGACAAGCTGCGCCACCTGGCCGAACGCAGCAGTGGCAACGTCAGTGGCAACGGCGTGGCCGCCGGCGCCCGCGCCGCCATGTTCGCCAAGGGCCAGGTGGGCAAAGACATCCTGCTCACCATGGCCTACGATTCGGACAAGGAAACCGAGCCGAAGCTGTTCCGCGACATCGATCCGCTGGCCTGGTACCCGACCTATGGCGACGAGGCGCGCCGCGGCTTCGAGGCGCAGTCGACCAGCCGCCTCTACCTGCGAGCCGAGCGCGACCGATCCTACGTGATGTACGGCGACTACGTGCCCCCGGGCGTCACCCCGGCGCGCAACCTGGGCGCCTACAACCGCAACCTGACCGGCCTGCGCACCCATGCGGAAGTCGGCAACCTGACCTTCGATTCCTTCGCCAGCTACGACACCACCCGCCAGATGGTCGAAGAGATCGCCGCCAACGGCACCTCGGGCCCGTTCCTGACCGGCGGCGGCCTGATGGTCATCAACAGCGAGCGCATCGAGATCGTGGTGCGCGACCGCAACCAGACCGGCGTGATGCTGTCGCGCCGCCTGCTGGCGCGCTACGCCGACTACGACATCGAGCCGCTGACCGGCCGCATCCTGCTGCGCGCCCCGGTCGCCAGCCTGGACCAGGACCTGAACCCGGTCAGCCTGCGCATCAGCTACGAAGTCGACCAGGGCCACCCGCGCTTCTGGGTCGGCGGCATTGCCGCCCAGTACAAGATCGGCGAGATGGTCGAAGTCGGCGCCAGCGCCGTGGAAGACCGCAACCCGGCCGACCCGACCCGCCTGGTGAGCGTGAACGCCAGCGTGACCCCGGACGACAAGATGGTCGTGA
Organism: Massilia timonae; assembly: GCF_001866515.1. Lineage (NCBI taxonomy): Bacteria > Pseudomonadati > Pseudomonadota > Betaproteobacteria > Burkholderiales > Oxalobacteraceae > Massilia > Massilia timonae. Next base: position 3,889,724 of record NZ_JRYB01000001.1, on the reverse strand, counting down.
TCGTCGAAGCCGCGCGCATGGAAAAGGCCGACAAGGAAGGCCGCGCCGCCCGCATCGACGCCACCCGCACCGACGGCAAGCTGGAAAGCCGCCTGTTCGCCGGCCGCGCCGACGCCAACTTCGACAACCCGTCGTCGTCGCTGCCGAAGGGCCGCACCGAGGGCGGCGCCACCGTGCGCTACCGCGTCACCGAGCGCGCCAGCGTCGGCCTGGAAGCCCTGCACACCGCCGACCTGGAAACCGAAGCCGAGCGCAATGGCGTCCAGCTGTTCGGGGGCTACACCTTCGACAACGGCGTGCAGGTCGAGCTGGGCGTGCGCCACGCCCGCGAATCGGCCGGCGAGAGCGTGGTGCTGGCCCAGCCGGACCTGACCAGCGTGCGCGCCAAGATCGCGACCCAGATCCCGGGCCTGCCGCAGGCCGGCGTGTTCGTCGAGGGCGAGCAGGACATCCACGACAACGGCCGCCGCATGCTGGCCCTGGGCGGCGACTACCGCTTCGCCGGCGGCAGCCGCGTCTACGGCCGTCATGAACTGATCAGCAGTCTGGGCTCGACCTATGCGCTGAACCAGGGCCAGCAGCGCAGCGCCACCGTGTTCGGCGTCGACAGCGACTACATGCAGGACGGTCGCGTGTTCACCGAATACCGCGCCGGCGGCACTTCCCCGGCCGGCACGCTGCTGGGTGAACGCCAGGCCGAGGCGGCCCTCGGCCTGCGCAACCTGTGGACCCTGGGCGAAGGCGTGCGCGCCAACACCAGCGTCGAGCGCGTCAAAGTGATCTCGGGCGTCAAGGACAACGAGGCGATCGCCGTGACCGGCGCCATCGAGGTGAGCCGCCATCCGACCTGGACCGGCAACGCGCGCCTCGAACTGCGCCACGGCGAAGACAGCGACGGCCTGCTGTCGACCCTGGGCCTGGCCTACAAGATCGACGAGAGCTGGACCTTCCTGGGCAAGAACACCCTGGCCGCGACCCGCTCGAAGGGCGCCGGCACCACGCTGCGCCTGACCGAACTGCTGCAGAGCGGCGTCGCCTACCGCGCCCTGGAATCGATCGGCGTGACCGGCCTGGCCAAGTACGAGTACAAGCTGGAACGCGACGATGGCCCGGCCGACCTCAAGCGCGCCGTGCACGTGGTGTCGGTGAACGCCAACTGGCAGCTGCGCCGCGACACCGTGGTCAGCGCGCGCTACGCGGGCAAGGTCGCGCTGGACCGCTCGAACGGCCTGTCGACCCGCACCATGAGCCACCTGGTAGCCGGCCGCGTGACCCACGAGATCAACGAGGACTGGGACGTCGGCGCCACCGCCCAGGTGTTGCTCGACCGCGACACCCGCGGCCGCCAGTACGCGGCGGGCCTGGAAGCGGGCTACCAGCTGCAAAAGAATATGTGGGTCTCGGCCGGCTACAACTTCATGGGCTTCGCCGAGCGCGACCTGGCCGGCGCCGACGCCACCGCCAAGGGCGCCTACGTGCGGATGCGCATGAAGTTCGATGAAAACACCCTGCAGGGCCTGCTCAACGGCAATCTGCTCAAGTAACAAGAACGAGGATAAAGACATGACTTCGCGATTCCTGAGCGTCACCTGGTTGCGCACCCTGCTGGTGGTCCTGTGCCTGGCGTGCGCCCTGCCGGCGCGCGCCGAGTGCACCGTGACCGGCGCCTGCATCACCGCCGGCCCGCGCCTGGCCAGCGTCGACACCAATAAAAGCGCCCTGCTCGGCCCCCTGCTGGGCGGCCTGCTCGGCACCGGCGTATCGCTGGGTGCGGTCGACTGGAACGCGCTGGCCGGCGGCAACCTGAACCTGCTGAACTTCCTGAAGGTGCTGCAGACGCAGCTGAACCTGTCCAGCCCCTCGCAGGTGCTGGGCGCCAACGTCACGCTGGCCCAGATCGCGACCGCGCTGTCGGTCGAGGCCCAGGCCGAGGCCAAGCCGCAACTGGCGTCCGCCCTGTCCGGCCTGGCCTCGCAGCTGAACGGCGTCGGCGCCACCGTGCGCCTGGGCGACCTGCTCAAGCTCAGCGTCGACACCGGCGCGCTCGGCGCCTCGACCGTCAACGCGCTCGACATGTTCACCGGCCTGATCCAGCTGTACAACCGCCGCAACGTGCTCACCACGCCGGTCCCGGTCGGCATCTCGGGCGGCGTCCTCGGCGCCGCCGGCATCGTCAACAGCCTGCAGCTGTACGCCCAGGTGATCGAGCCGCCGTCGTACGTGTGCGGCCCGACCGGTTCGAGCTTCTACTCGGCCGCGGTGCGCATCAAGCTCAAGCTCGACCTGATCACGCTGGCCCCGGTCACCGACACCCTGGTCGGCCTCGGCCTGCTGCAGAGCGCCTCGATCGCGATCGGCAAGCTCGACGTCTACGTCGACGTCGCGCGCGGCCAGGGCAGCCTGGCGGCCGTCAACGCCGCCAGCAAGGCGGTCACCCTGCAGGTGGCGCCGGGCGTGGCCGACCTGTACATCGGCAAGATCGACGACGGCGTGTTCTTCAGCCGCACCCGCGCCATCCAGGACTCGGACGTCGACTACGGCAGCATCGGCAGCCTGCAGGCCACGCTGGCGCTCGGCCTGGCCGCGGTCAACGTGCCGCTCGAGGTCAAGAGCATCGTGCGCGGCCAGGCGCGGTTCTCGACCAGCGTGACGATGTCGGGCAGCTTCCCGCAGACCCGCACCGTCAGCACCAGCACGGTGTTCGTGACCAATGCCGCCAACAGCCTGGTGAGCAACCTGAAGTTCCGCGACATGCCGGGCCTGGGCCTGCTGCAGGGCGTGGTCCAGCCGCTGGTGGTGACCCTGGTGACCAAGGTCGTGTCGCCGCTGCTGGCGCCGGTCCTCTCCGGCGTGGCCGACCCGCTGCTCAAGCTGCTGGGCATCGGCCTGGGCGAGATGGTGGTGACCGTGGAAGGCATCTGCCAGACCTGCGACGATTTCAAGCTGACCAAGGCGGCCGACAAGTCCGCCGCCCTGCCAGGCAGCACCATCGTCTACACGATCACCTTCCAGAACACCGGCACCACCACGCTCGACAACCTGAAGGTGAGCGACCCGACCCCGGCCTACACTACCTATGTGGACAGCAGCTGCGGCGCGATGCCGGCAGGACTGTCGTGCACGGTGGCGAGCAAGCCGGAAGTCGGCGCCACCGGCAAGGTCGAGTGGGGCGTCAGCGGCACGCTGGCGCCGGGAGCGACCGGCAGCGTCACGGTGTCAGTCAAAGTGCAATAGCGTTCCAATCGTGCTGCATAACATCGCCACCGCAAGTTACAATAAAGAAACGGATTATCGAGTTTCGCTATCGCAAATTGTGAGAATTTGATAGATTGTTGACTTGCCCGTGCGTATTTGTTGCGCATGTCGGCATGCCTGTATGATGCCCGCTTGGCATGCTTGTCCATCCGGCAAGCATGCTCTGCGCGTTGTTGCCGGCCTTGCCGGCGGGGCACTTAACCATATGCACACCTGAATCCATGAAATCGCACAGCAGTCCATCGCCGGGGCAGCCAGATCCCGCTTCCTCGGAAGTTTGTTCGACCAAGGAGGCCGCAAGCCTGCTCGGCGTGTCGCACCGCACCGTGCAATTGTGGGTGGAGGGCGGCGTGCTGCAGGCATGGAAGACGGCGGGCGGCCACCGCCGCATCCTGCTCTCCTCGGTGCACCGGCTGGTGGCCCAGCGCAACCAGGCGGTGACAGGCGGCGCGGCCGCCAGTTCGCCGGCCGCGCCGGCGGCGCCCTCTTCGGCGCGCCGCATCGTGATGGCCGACGACGACGCCACCCTGCTGCGCCTGTACGAGCTGGAAATCTCGGGCTGGGGCCTGGATGCCGAGCTGATCAAGGCGCGCGACGGCTTCGACGCCCTGATCCGCATCGGCGAAGCCAAACCCGACCTGTTGATCAGCGACTTGAACATGCCGGGCATGGATGGTTTCCGCATGGTACGCACGCTACGCGCCGACCCGCGTTATGGCAAGATGGCCATCATCGTCATCAGTGGGCTGGACCGGGCAACGATCGCTTCGATGGGTTTACCGTCCGACATACCGGTGTTCTCCAAACCGGTGCGTTTCCCCGAACTGCGCGCCAAGGTCGAACAGATCCTCGGCACCAGCGAGCGGGCCATGGAGACTTAAACAGGACCAAGAAGAATGCGACACGAGCCGCACAAGACCGTTCGTACCGCCTTACCCGATCCCCAGCCCGACGCCGCGCGCGTGCGGGCCCTGCACGAGCTGCAACTGCTCGACACCCCGCCCGAGGAACGCTTCGACCGCATCACCCGCCTGGCCTGCCGCCTGCTGGGCGTGCCGATCTCGCTGGTCGCCCTGGTCGACGCCGAGCGCCAGTGGTTCAAGTCGCGGGTCGGCATCGAGATTGCCGAAACCTCGCGCGCCGCCTCGTTCTGCACCCACACCATCCAGCACGCCGACGGCCTGGTGATCGAGGATGCCCGGCAAGACCCGCGCTTCGCCGCCAATCCCTTCGTGCTGGGCGAGCCGCGCGTGCGCTTCTATGCCGGCATCCCGCTGGCCGCGCCCGACGGCAGCCGGATCGGCGCCCTGTGCGTGATCGACAGCCAGGCGCGCCAGTTCGACCAGGACCAGATGGCGACCCTGCGCAACCTGGCGGCGATCGCCGGCGACGAGCTGCGCGCGCGCCCGGCCGGACGCCCGGCGCCCGAAGGCTGGGAAAAAGCCCTGGTCGCCCACTTGCCGGACGGCATCCTGATGCTCAACGTCCATGGCGTGATCGTCGCCGCCAACCCGGCCGCCGAAAAGATCTTCGGCGCCAGCGGCGCCATGCTGGCCGGCCGCCCGCTGGCCGAACTGCTCGACGAAGACCTGGTGAGCCGGCGTCGCGCCGGCCTGCTGGTCGAGGGCGCCCCCTACGAGACCGAGGCCAGGCGCCTGGACGGCAGCCGCTTCCCGGTCGAGTTCTCGTATTGCCGCATGGCCTGGGCCGCGCGGCCGAAATTCGCCGTCACGGTGCGCGACATCACCCAGCGCCGCGACCAGGAAGAACGCGCGCGCGCCACCGACGCGCGCCGGCGCCACCACTTCGCCACCGCCACCCATGAGTTGCGCACCCCGATGTCGAGCGTGCCGGGCTTTTCCGAGCTGCTGCTCAAGCGCGACTTCGACGCCGCCACCCAGCGCGAGCTGGTCGAGATCATCCACCGCGAGTCGGCGCGCCTGGTCGACCTGGTCAACCAGCTGCTCGACCTGGCGCGCATCGAGGCCGGCGGCGCCGCCGAGCTCAAGCTCGCCGCGGTCGCGCTGCCGGCGCTGGTGGAGCAGACCCTGGCCAGCCTGGAAGGCCTGGGCCAGGCGCATCGCGTGCGCACCGACCTCGCGCCCGACCTGCCGCCGCTGGCGGCCGACGCGCAAAAGATGCAGCAGGCGCTGACCAATATCGTCAGCAACAGCATCAAGTATTCCGCGCCCGCCACCCCGATCGCGATCGGGGCCTGGCTGGAACGGCGCGAAGGGCGGTCCATGGTCGCGATCCGGGTGCGCGACCGGGGCCTGGGCATGACGCCCCAGCAGCAGGCCCAGGTGTTCGATGCCTTCTACCGGGTCGATCGCGAGTCCGGCGTGCCGGGCAGCGGGCTGGGCATGACCATCCTCAAGGAAATCGTCGACCTGCATGGCGGCCAGATCGTGCTCGAATCGCAGTTCGGCGTCGGCACCGAAGTCACATTGTACCTGCCTCCCGTCCTCACCGAAGAAGGAGCTGGCTGAGGCGGTTGTACCGCCCGCGCCACACCTGCCCCGTCCTCGCTCGGTTTGCTCAGCGGTAATTCGACCGGCCCGCGCTTTGTTCTTGACAGGCAAATGTGAAACGGTAAAATCAGTAAATATGAAAACCGCCGATCAACGAGTTACCGAAGGACGTTCATTCGACCGGGCCGCCTACTGCACCACCAGGCAGGCCGCCGAGCGGATCGGCGTATCGCACCGCACGGTGCAGATGTGGGTCGAGAACGGCACCCTGCAGGCCTGGAAGACGGCGGGCGGCCACCGCCGCATCGCGCTCGACTCGGTCGCGCGCCTGCTCGACGAACGGCGGGCCGCCCTGAGCGGCGCGAGCGCCGGACCCCGGCCTGCGCCGCGATCTGCGCCGTGGTCTGCGCCAATTCCGCGTCCGATCGTGCTGGACGGCGCATCCGGCGGCGCCGTGCGCAGCGTCCTGATCGTCGACGACGACGCCATGCTGCTGCGCCTGTATGAGCTGGAGATCTCGACCTGGGGCCTGGGCCTCGCGGTGCGCAAGGCCAGCAACGGCATCGAGGCGCTGGTGCGGATCGGCGAAGCGCGACCCGACGTGCTGGTGAGCGACCTGCACATGCCGGGCCTGGACGGCTTCGGCATGATCCGCTCCCTGCGCGGCAATCCAGCCACCGCGAGCCTGCCGCTGGTGGTCATCAGCGGCATGGACAAGCCGGCGGTGCTGGCCCGGGGCCTGCCCGAGGACGTCGCATTCCTGACCAAGCCGGCCCCGCTCGCGGCCCTGCGCGCCGCGGTCACCGCGCGGCTGCCGGCGACACCCTGAACCCGACCGCAGCCGCCACCGCACGCGCAAAAAAATGAACGAGACGCCCCACCTTCCCGCTTCCCTGCCCGCCGACGAGGCGCGCCGCCTGCAGGTCTTGATCGACCTGGACCTGCTCGACTCGCCGCCCGACGAGCGCTTCGACCGCATCACGCGGCTGGCCGCGCGCCTGTTCGGCGTGCCGACCGCGCTGGTCAGCCTGATCGACGCCGAGCGCCAGTGGTTCAAGTCGCGCGTCGGCATGGCGCTGGAGCAGACCCCGCGCGCGGCCTCGTTCTGCGCCCACGCCATCCTGCAGGACGACGTGATGGTGGTGGCCGATGCCTGCAAGGACGCGCGCTTCGCCGACAGCCCGCTGGTGCGTGGAGAGAGCGCGGTGCGCTTCTATGCCGGCTCGCCGATCGACATCGGCGACGGCACCCGCATCGGCACCCTGTGCATCATCGACCGCGTGCCGCGCGCATTCGGCCCCGACGAACGCACGCTGCTGCGCGACCTGGCGGGCATCGTCGCCAACGAAGTCGCCGCCCTCGAACTGAAGGCCGCGACCGAGCGCGAACGGCGCAATGCCCAGACCGTGCGCGCCCTGCTCGAACACCTGCCGGACGGCGTGCTGCTGTTCGACGCGGCCGGCGCGATCCAGTCGTGCAACCCGGCCGCCGAACGCATGTTCGGCGCGCCTTGCCAGGTGCTGGCCGGGGTGCCGCCCAGCACCCTGATCGGCATCCAGCCCAAACCGGTGGCGCGGCATGAAGGCAATGGCCGGCGCCCGGACGGCAGCATCTTCGCGGCCGAGGTCTCGATCGCCGAGATGACGCTCGACGGCCAGGGTTACCTGGTCGCCACGGTGCGCGACGTCGCCTGGCACCGCGCCGAGCAGGAGCGCGTGCGCGCGGCCAACCGGCGCCGCTACGAGTACTTCCGCACCGCCAGCCACGAGCTGCGCACGCCGATGGCCAGCATCCTGGGCTTTTCGGAACTGCTGCTCAAGCGCGACTTCGACGCCGCCACCGGCCGCGAACTGATCGACATCATCCACCGCCAGGCCACGCGCCTGATCGGCCTGGTCAACCAGATGCTCGACCTGGCGCGCATCGATTCGGGCGGCTCGGACCAGATGCACCCGGCGCCGCTCGACCTGGCGCAGGTGGTGGAGCAGGTCAAAGCCGGGATCGAGGACGCGGCGCAGGCCGGCCGCATCGTCCTGCGGGCGGCGCCGGGCCTGGCGCCGATCGTGGCCGACCCGCAGCGCGTGCAGCAGGCGCTGGCCAATATCGTGGCCAATGCCCTGGCCTATTCGGCGCCCGACAGCCAGGTCGAGATCGGCATCGGGCCCCAAGCGCGCGACGGCCGCCCGGGCGCCGCCGTGACCGTCAGCGACCGCGGCGTCGGCATGACGCCTGAACAGCGAACCCAGGTGTACGACGCCTTCTGGCGCGCCGGCGCCCTGCCCGACGTGCCGGGCAACGGCCTCGGCATGACCATCGTGCGCGAGATCGTGGCCGTCCACTGCGGCCTGGTGGAAATCGCCTCGAACCCGGGGGACGGCACCCGGGTGACCGTCTGGCTGCCGCGGGACGGCGTGCCCGCCGACCCGGAGGGCACTTGATGACGCGCCGCATCCTCGTCGTCGACGACCAGCCCGACCTGCGCCTGTTGATCCGCCTGACGCTGCGCGCGCTGGGCGAGGTGAGCCAGGCGTCCAGCGCCGAGGCCGCGCTGGCCGAGCTGGCGCGCTGCGTGCCCGACCTCCTGATCCTGGACGTCTGGCTGGGCGAAGGCATCAGCGGCCTGCAACTGTGCCGCAAGCTGAAGGACGCGCCTGCGACCGCCGGCATGAAGATCATGCTGCTGTCGGCCTGCGGCCAGCAGAGCGACGTGGCGGCCGGGCTGGCCGCGGGGGCGGACTACTACATGGTCAAGCCCTTCAGTCCGGAGGCGCTGGTGGACGCTGCCGCCGGCCTGCTCGCGTAGGGTCGACGGCTTCGCCGCCGACCCTACGGTAAGATGACGGCTCCACTACTTTCAGGGAGACGCATCGTGGGCACCCAAGGCAACCACCATCAGATCGACAACATCGAATTCAACGTCGCCGACATCGCGCGCAGCAAGGCCTTCTATGGCGCGGTGTTCGGCTGGTCCTTCGTCGACTATGGCCCCGGCTATGCCGAGTTCCGCGACGGCCGCCTGGCCGGCGGCTTCACGACCGACGGGCCGGTGCGCGCGGGCGGCCCGCTGGTGATCCTGTACTCGAACGACCTGGAAGCGACCCAACGCCGGGTCGTCGACGCCGGCGCCCGCATCAGCAAGGACACCTTCTCGTTCCCCGGCGGACGGCGCTTCCATTTCATCGATCCGGACGGCTACGAACTGGCCGTGTGGACGGCCGACGCCGGCGCCTGACACGGCCTTCAGGCCGCGAGCGCGCGCTCCGACGCCCTCGAGGGCAGGTCGACGTGGAAGCAGGTGCCGCCGCCCGCGCGGTCCTCGAACGACAGTTCGCCGCCATGCTCGACCATGATCTGGCGGCTGATCGCCAACCCGAGCCCTGAACTGGTCTTGCGGTCCGAGCCCGGATCGGCCTGGGCGAAACGCTGGAAGATGCGCGCGCGAAATGCCGGCGGGATGCCCGGCCCGCGATCGGCCACGCTGATGCGCAGGCCGCGGCTGCTGCGCGCCAGCGTGACCTCCACCGCGCCCTGGGGCGGCGAATACTTGAGCGCGTTCGACAACAGGTTCATCAGCACCTGGGTGATGCGGTCGCGGTCGACCTCGGCCGGCTGCCGCTCCAGGCCCGCTTCGCAGCGGCTGCGCAGTTCGACCCCGGCATCCTGGGCCTGGACCCGCATCGCGCCGAGCGCGTCTTCCACGATCGGCATCAGGGGCTGGGTCCTGGGCACGGCCGACAGGCGGCCCGATTCGATCTTTTCCACGTCCAGCATATCGCTCACCAGGCGCACCAGGCGTTCGCAGTGGCGGTGCGTGATCTCGACCAGCTCCTGGATCTCGCCGTCGATCGTCCCGGCCGCGCCGCTCTTGAGCAGCGAGAGCGAGGCGCGCATCGAGGTCAGCGGCGTGCGCAGCTCGTGCGAGACGGTGGCCACCAGCTCGTTCTTCATCTGATCGACGCGCTTCCTGAGCGAGACATCGTGCAGGAAGATGCTGAAGAAGCTGCGCTCGCCGATGCCGGCGATGCCGGCCGTCATCTCGATCGCGAATTCCTCGCCCTGGCGCGTGCGCACGATGCGCTCGACGCGCCGGTTCAGGGCGCCGGTGTGGCCGGTGGTGCGGAACTCGACGATGGCGCGCCGCAGCGAGTCATGGTAGCGCTGCGGCAGCACCAGTTCGGCCAGCGGGCGCCCGATCGCCTCGTGGCGGCGCCAGCCGAACATGCGCTCGGCCTGGGTATTCCAGTCGGTGACGACGCCGTCCAGGTCCATGCCGATGAAGGCGTCGTGGGCGGTCTCGATGATGGTGTTGATGTGCTGCGCGTTCTGCTGGACGATGGCCAGGGCGCCCGCCAGCTCGTGGGTGCGCTCGGTCACCCGCTGTTCCAGCGTGCGGTTGAGCTCTTCCATCTCGCGCCCGCGCCGCACCAGGTCGGCCAGCAGCGTGTTCAGCGCGCTCGACAGGCTGCGCACCTCGTCATACGAACGCTCGTCGGGCACCAGGGGCGCCGCCGCGCCGCGCCGGATGCGGTCGGCGTACGCCTGCAGGTTCTTGATCGGATGGGTGATCCAATTCGCCACCAGCGCGCCGGCGATCGAGAACAGCACCGCCAGGCCCACGCCGGTCCACAGCGCATACTGGCCGAGCCGGTGCACCGGCGCATAGGCATTGCCCGCCTCCTGGCGCAGCAGCACGGTCCAGCCCAGGCCGGGATAGTCGGCATAACCGTCGGTCTGGCTGTAGCCGACCAGGTATTCCCTGTCATCGGACCAGCGCTCCAGCACGTAGCCGATGCCGCGCTCGGCGCGCGCGCGGCGCAGGCTGGCGGTGTCGATCGTCGTGCCCTGCAGGCCGGGCGGGCCGAGCAGCACCAGGCCCTTGGTATCGACGATCAGGGCATCCACCTGACGCCCGGCCTGGATCGGCTCGATCACCGAGCGTTCGACGTCGTGCGCCCACTGCCATGACAGGTTGGCCCCCAGCACCGCGCGTGGGCGGCCGTCCGGCGCTTCGACGGGGAAAGCCACGTCGACGAAGCGCTGCGGTTCGCCGCCGACCTGCGGCAACAGCTTGGCCAGCAGCAGCGCCTCGTGCACGTCGCCGATGTGGGTGCCGGCCAGCGCGTTGGTGAACCACGGCCGCGCCGCCACGTTGGCGCCTTCGAGCAATCCGCGCGCGGCCGCTTGCACCCGGCCGTCCACGGTGGCGATCCCCAGCCAGCTGTAATAGCCATAGCTGCGATGGGCGTCGTCGAGCATGCGGCGCTGCGATTCCAGCGTCGCATGCGGCCCCAGGTCGGCGATGCGCCGCGCCAGCAGCTTGACCTCGCGGTAGCGCTCATACATGCCGCGGTCGAGCTTGTCCGCGGCCTGCTGGGCCAGCTCGCCCAGGCCGAAGCCGATGCTTTCGCGCACATGGTCGCGCGCCTGGTTCTGGACCAGGGCGACCAGGATGATGGTGAGGACGGCGCACAGAACCGAGGTTGCGAGCGCCATGTAGCCTGCCAGTCCGCGGGGAAGCAGGGTGCGCGGCAGATTCCGGACAATTGGCATACGCATCAACGAGAACTTGTATGGGATATGTAACCGGTCGATTTTACGTGAATAGTTGCTCTACGAGAACTCGTGACAGGCCCTGTTCAATATCTTCCGTGGCCTGTTCGCCACGGCCGGATCAGTTTATTGACATTCTAGCTTGTCAGAAGTGCTAGCTCACCGGCAACACTGGTTTTGACCCGCAATTTCTTTCGGTAGCAGCCCGGGATTGACCAGGATTTCATGTGTCATCCCGGTGCACGATCGCCGCACCTGCTGCGGGTCGCTGCATGGCCCCGACTTGATCCGGTCGACACCGCTCGCTGGACAATACGGAACAATCGGTGTTGCCGGCGATTTCACCCATGGTCCCGGCGCTCCCACTCACCATGCCGAAAGGACACACGATGGCCACCTTCACCACCCGCGACGGCGTCGACATCTATTACAAGGATTGGGGCCGCGGCCGGCCGGTCGTGTTCTGCCACGGCTGGCCGCTGGGCGCCGACAGCTGGGAAGCGCAGATGCTGCACCTGTCGCACAACGGCTTCCGTACGATCGCACACGACCGGCGCGGACACATGCGCTCGAGCCAGCCGTGGGACGGCAACGATATGGACCATTACGCCGACGACCTGGCCCAGTTGCTCGAATTGCTCGACCTCAATGACGTCTGCCTGGTCGGCTTTTCGACCGGCGGCGGCGAGGTGGCGCGCTACGTCGGCCGCCATGGCACCGGCCGCATCGCCCGGCTGGCCCTGATCGGCGCCGTGCCGCCGCTGATGGTGCAGCGCCCCGACAACCCCGACGGCGTGCCGCGCGAGGTGTTCGACGCCATCCGCGCCGGCCAGCTCGAGAACCGCGCCCAGCTCTACCTCGACATCCCGTCCGGCCCCTTCTATGGCTTCAACCGGACGGGCGCGACGCCATCGCCGGGATTGATCCAGTCGTGGTTCCTGCAGGGAATGCTGGGCGGGCACAAGAATACCTACGACTCGATCGCGGCGTTTTCCGAGACCGACTTCCGCGACGACCTCAGGAAATTCGACAAGCCGACGCTGATCATCCACGGCGACGACGACCAGGTGGTCCCGATCGACGTCGGCGGCCGGGCTTCGGCGCGGCTGGTGCCGCACGCGACCTTCATCGCCTATGCCGGCGCGCCGCACGGCTTGACCGAGACGCACAAGGACCGGGTCAATGCCGACCTGCTGGCCTTCGCGCGCGGCGAAACCGTGGGCCACTAAGCTGGATACTCCCCCATGCCGGACCATGGAGGCAGGATACTCCCCCTCCCTGCTGCGGCGCGAGCGTGCAGGACGCGCCGCAGGTCATGCGGTAAATTGCTATCGCTCAGCCGTTAGCGGCGCGACAAGAAAATCTATCGCTCATCCATGGCCATTCTGGCACACGGGAAGGCACATTAACTAAAATTAATCATTCGCACACCCCCTTTTAAGCCTGCGCCGGGCATGATCGAAGGTTGGGAAAATATCGCTCTCAACCTTGCAATCCGGATCCAACCACATGCCCTCGACCACTTCCTCGCGCCGGCGCCAGCCGGCCCTTGGCGCCGCCGCGCTGGCGGCGCTGCTGCTGTCCGCCTGCGCCAAAGACCCGAAACCCGTCACGCCCACCGTTCCGGAGGTGGCCGTATTGACGATGAACACATCCAACGTGGCGCTCAACATCGCCCTGCCGGGTCGCACCGCGCCCTTCCTGCTGGCCGAGGTCCGGGCCCGGGTCGACGGCATCGTGCAGGAGCGCCGCTTCAGGGAAGGGGCCGACGTCAAGTCGGGCGAGCCGCTGTACCTGATCGATCCGGCGCCCTACCGCGCCGCGCTGGCCAGCGCCGAGGCCGAGCTGCAGCGGGCCCAGGCCACCCTGGCCAGCAATACCTCCCAGCTCAAGCGCAACCAGGTGCTGGTGAAGGAAAACGCGGTCAGCAAGCAGGAATTCGAAAACGCCGAAGCCGCCCAGCTCGAAGCCGCGGCCGACGTCGCCGCCGCCAAGGCCGCCGTCGAGAGCGCCCGCATCAACCTGGGCTATACGAGCGTGAGCGCGCCGATCACCGGCCGCAGCAGCGTGTCGGCGGTGACGCAAGGCGCCTATGTCCAGGGCAGCGCCGCGACCCTGATGACCACCATCCAGCAGATCGACCCGATGTACGTCGACCTGCAGCAATCGAGCGTCGACGGACTGCTGCTCCGGCGCGAGATCGCCGCCGGCCGGGTGCGCATGGACGGCGCCAACGCCGCCAGGGTCAGCCTGACCCTGGAAGACGGCAGCACCTACGCTCGCAGCGGCACGCTCGAGTTTTCCGGCGTGACGGTCGACCAGGCCACCGGCGCGGTCACCCTGCGCGCGCGCTTCCCGAATCCCGACAAGCTGCTGCTGCCCGGCATGTTCGTGCGCGCCAGCGTCAGCCAGGGCGTGCGCCAGTCGGTGATGCGGGTGCCGGCGCCGGCCGTCTCGCGCACCCCGCAAGGCACCGCGACCGTCATGATCGTGGACCGCGAGAACAAGGCCCAGCTGCGCACCGTGCGCACCGGCGCCCTGGTCGACGGCTACTGGCTGATCGACGAAGGCCTGAAGGAAGGCGAACGCGTGGTGGTCAGCGGCACCCAGAAGCTGCGTCCCGGCACCGTGGTCCGGATCGGCGCGCCGTCGGCGCCCGCCAGCCAGGCGCCGGCGGCGCCGGCCAGCGCCGCCGCCAACACTGCCACGGCCGCAGCGCGCCAGGGATAAGCGACGATGCCAAAGTTCTTCATCCAGCGTCCGATCTTCGCGATCGTGATTTCCCTGTTGATCATGCTGGTCGGCGGGATCGCCCTGTTCAAGATGCCGGTCGAGCAGTATCCGCCGGTGTCGCCGCCATCGGTGCAGATCCAGGCCACCTTCCCCGGCGCCTCGGCCGACACCATGCAGAACACCGTGGTGCAGGTGATCGAGCAGCAGATGACGGCGATCGACAACCTGCTCTACATGCAGTCGACCAGCGACGACACCGGCCGCTCGACCACCACCCTGACCTTCGCCGCCGGCACCGATCCCGACATCGCCCAGGTGCAGGTGCAGAACAAGCTGCAGACCGCGGTGCCGCGCCTGCCGAGCGAGGTCCAGCAGTCCGGCCTGCAGGTGACCAAGTCGACCTCGGACTTCCTGATGGTCGCCGCCTTCGTCTCGGACGACGACAGCATGACCAAGTTCGACATCGCCAACTACGTGGCCTCGAACATCCAGGATCCGCTCAGCCGCATCCCGGGCGTGGGCAGCATGAACCTGTTCGGCACCCAGTACGCGATGCGCGTCTGGCTCGATCCGGTCAAGCTGACCAGCTACCAACTGACCCCGCTCGACGTGGCCGACGCCATCCGCGCCCAGAACGTCCAGATCGCGGGCGGCGCGCTGGGCGGCCTGCCGGCCGTCCCCGGCCAGATGCTGAGCGCCACCATCAACCAGGCCACCATGCTGCGCACGCCCGACGAGTTCAAGCGCATCCTGCTCAAGGTGCAGCAGGACGGCTCGTCGGTGCGCATCGGCGACGTGGCGCGGGTCGCGCTGGGCCCCGAGAACTATAACGTCGACGTGCGCCTGAACGGCAAGTCGGCGTCGGGCCTGGGCATCCAGCTGGCGCCGAACGCGAATGCTCTCGAGACCGCGGAACGGGTGCGTGCGCGCCTGGAAGAACTGGGCCAGTTCTTCCCGCCGGGCCTGCGCACGGTCTACCCGAACGACGTCACCCCCTTCATCGAGGAATCGATCAGCGGCGTGGTGCACACCCTGATCGAGGGCATCGTGCTGGTGTTCCTGGTCATGTACCTGTTCCTGCAAAACTTCCGCGCCACCCTGATCCCGTCGATCACGGTGCCGGTGGTGCTGCTCGGCACCTTCGGCATCATGGCGGCGCTCGGCTTCACCGTGAATACGCTGTCGATGTTCGGCCTGGTGCTGTCGATCGGCCTCCTGGTCGACGACGCCATCGTGGTGGTCGAGAACGTCGAGCGCGTGATGCACGAGGACGGCCTGGGACCAAAGGAAGCGACCGTCAAGGCGATGGGCCAGATCACCAGCGCGCTGGTGGGCGTGGCCCTGGTGCTGTCGGCGGTGTTCGTGCCGGTCGCCTTCTCGAGCGGCACGGTGGGCGCGATCTACCGCGAATTCTCGCTCACGGTGGTGGCCTCGATGCTGCTGTCGGCCTTCATCGCGCTGACGCTCACGCCGGCCCTGTGCGCGACCATGCTCAAGCCGGTCGATCCGAACCACCATGAAAAGAAGGGCTTCTTCGGCTGGTTCAACCGCTCGTTCGACGCTACCCGCGACCGCTACCTGGGCGGCGTCTCGGGCATCCTGAAACGGCGCGGCCTGTGGATGCTGGCGTACCTGGTCATGGTCGGCATCGTGGTCGCGCTGTTCCTGCGCCTGCCGGGCGGCTTCCTGCCCAAGGAAGACCGGGGCTTCATGTTCGTCCAGGTGCAGACCCCGGCCGGCAGCAGCCAGGAAATCACCGGCCGCGTGCTGGAAGAGATCAGCCAGTACCTGCTGAACGAAGAAAAGGCGGTGGTCGAGGCCACCTTCATGACCAACGGCGCCTCTCAGCCGCAGCGCGGCCAGAACCAGGGCCGCCTGTTCGTGCGCCTGCGGCCATGGGACGAGCGCAAGGGCGACGAGCTGGGGGTGTCGGCGCTGGCCAGCCGCATCAGCGCGCGCTACGCCAATTTCCAGGGCGCGGTGATCAATACCGTCGAACCGCCGTCGATCCGCGGCCTGGGCTCGGCCACCGGCTTCAACCTGCAGCTGCAGGACCGCGGCGGCCTGGGCCACGAGGCGCTGGGGCAGGCGCGCGACCGCCTGCTCGAGCTGGCCGCCAAGGACCAGCGGCTGCAGCGCGTGCGCTTCTCGGGCCAGGCCGACAACGCCACCTACAAGATCGACATCGACCGCGAAAAGGCGGCGGCGCTGGGCGTCGACCTGACCCAGGTCGACCAGATCTTCTCGACCGCCTGGGGCTCGCGCTACATCAACAACTTCCTGGACACCGACAACCGCATCAAGCGCGTCTACATCCAGGCCGACGCCCAGTTCCGCATGAACCCGGACGACCTGCGCCACCTGTACGCGAGGAATGGCGAGGGCGCGATGGTGCCCTTCTCGTCCTTCGCCACCGCGCGCTGGACCTGGGGCTCGCCGGCGATGGCGCGCTACAACGGCATCGAGTCGGCCGAGATCCAGGGCCAGCCGGCGCCGGGCTACAGCACCGGCGAAGCGATGGCCATCATGACCGAGCTGGTGGGCCAGTTGCCACAGGGCATCGGCTACGAATGGAGCGGCATCTCGCTGCAGGAATCGCAGGCCGGCGCCCAGGCGCCGCTGCTGTACGCGCTGTCGATCCTGGTCGTGTTCCTGTGCCTGGCGGCGCTGTATGAAAGCTGGGCGATCCCGATCTCGGTGATCATGGTGGTGCCGATCGGCGTGCTGGGCGCGCTCGGCGCGGCCACCGCCTTCGGCATGGAAAACGACGTGTTCTTCCAGGTGGGCCTGTTGACCACCATCGGCCTGTCGGCCAAGAACGCGATCCTGATCGTCGAATTCGCGCGCGAGCTGCAGATGCAGGGCATGGGCCTGGTGGAGGCGGCGCTGGAAGCGTCCAAGGTGCGTCTACGCCCGATCATCATGACCTCGATGGCCTTCATCCTGGGCGTGACGCCGCTGGCGATTTCGAGCGGCGCCGGTTCGGGCAGCCAGAACGCGCTGGGCATCGGCGTGATCGGCGGGATGATGACGGCGACCTTCCTGGCGACCTTCCTGATCCCGCTGTTCTACGTGCTGGTCGCGGGCCGCTCGAAGCCGCCGGTGGCCCACACGCCGCCGCCGGCGCCGGCGCACGCGCCGAAGGCCGAGGCCGAGGCAGCGGATACAATGCCGGCTTCCCAATGAGACTGCCGTGAAACTGTTACTCGTCGAAGACAATGAACGCGTGGCCCGCTTCGTCAAGAAGGGGCTGACCGAGGCCGGCCATACGGTCGACCACGCCGACAATGGCCGCGACGGCATGTACCATGCCGTCAGCGAGCCCTACGACGCGATCGTCATGGACCGCATGCTGCCGGGCGGGATCGATGGCTTGGGGCTGATCGAAGCCCTGCGCCAGCAGGGCAACCGGGTGCCGATCCTGATCCTCTCCGCGCTGGACGGCGTGGACGACCGCATCCGCGGCCTGCGCGCCGGCGGCGACGACTACCTGACGAAACCGTTCGCCTTCGGCGAGCTGCTGGCGCGGCTCGACGCCCTGCTGCGCCGCTCGCAGAGCCAGGCGGTGGAGACCGTGATGAGCCTGGGCGACCTGTCGGTCGACATGCTGGCGCACCGCGTCACGCGCGCCGGCCGCCCGGTGGCGCTGCAGCCGCGCGAGTTCAAGCTGCTCACTTACCTGCTGCGCCACGCCAACCAGGTGGTGACGCGCACCATGCTGCTCGAGAACGTGTGGGATTACCACTTCGACCCGCAGACCAACGTCATCGACGTCCATATCAGCAAGCTGCGCCAGAAGATCGACGCGGGCTTTGCGACGCCGCTGCTGCGCACCGTGCGCAACGCCGGCTACATGCTGACCGACCAGCCGTGAGACACGTCCCTTGAACCTGCGCCTGCCCAGCTTTTCCGCCCGCACCATCGCGATCGGCTACGCCGTCGTCACCCTGCTGGTGCTGGCGATGTTCGCCGCGCCGCTGTGGTTCGCCTGGCACAAGAACATCGGCGAGGTGCGCACCCAGCTGCTCAAGTCGGACGCCCGCCACCTGCGCAACCTGTTCGAGCGCCAGGGGCCGCCGGCGCTGGCGGCGGCGATCGACAGCCAGGTCCATGGCGTCAACGACGGCGTGCGCAAGATCATGCTGTTCGTGGCGCCCGATGGCGCCAAGCTGGCCGGCAACCTGCCGGAATGGCCCGAGGGCGTGCCCGAGCGCGACGGCCTGTGCCAGGTGACGATCCGGGTCGACGACAAGCCGCGCAACGTTGAGCTGGTGCGGGTGACGCTGGAAGACGGCTATTCTCTCCTGGTGGCCAGCAACCTCGATCGCTTCCAGCAGCTCGAGCGCCTGTTCGCCTATGGCCTGCTGGGCTGCGCGCTGGCGGTGCTGGTGGGGGCGGCGCTGGGCGGCGTCCTGATCCGGCGCGCGCTCCTGGGCCGGGTGCAGCGCATCAGCCAGACCACGGCCTCGATCATCGAAGGCAAGCTATCGCACCGCCTGGTGGAGCCGCGCGACGGCGACGAGCTGCAGCAGCTGACCCGCACCGTGAACCGCATGCTGGACCAGATCGAGCACCTGGTGACCGGGGTGCAGGACGTCTCGAACGCGATCGCGCACGACCTGCGCACGCCGC
The DNA here is from genome assembly GCF_001866515.1 of Massilia timonae. Lineage (NCBI taxonomy): Bacteria > Pseudomonadati > Pseudomonadota > Betaproteobacteria > Burkholderiales > Oxalobacteraceae > Massilia > Massilia timonae. The sequence goes on along the minus strand of NZ_JRYB01000001.1, from coordinate 3,871,083 downwards.
TGTCGGAGCTGCGCGCGCGGCTGGAAGAACTGTCGGTGGCGCGTCCGCCGAGCGAAGAAACCTTCGCCGAGATCGACGCCGCCATCGACGACGTCGATCGCGTGATGGGCATCTTCAACGCGCTGCTGAGGCTTAGCGAGATCGACAGCGGCAGCCGGCGCGGCGGCTTCGTCGAGGTCGACCTGGCCGCGCTGGGGGCCGAGGTCACCGAGTTCTATGGCCCGGTGGCCGAGCTGAAGGACATCGACCTGGGCTTCGACGCGCCCGAGGACTTGCGGGTGGTGGGCGACCCGGTGCTGCTGGCCCAGGCCCTGGGCAATATGGCCGACAACGCATTGAAGTACGCGCCGGTGCGCGGCGCGATCGCGATCACGGCGCGCCGCATCGACGCCGAGCGCGTCGCGGTGGTGGTGGCCGACAACGGCCCGGGCATTCCGGAACACGAGCGCACGCGCGTGATCGAGCGCTTCTACCGGGTCGACGCCAGCCGCGGCACGCCGGGCGTGGGCCTGGGCCTGAGCGTGGTCTCGGCGGTGGCGCGCCTGCACGGCGGCAGCCTGACCCTCGAAGACAACCATCCGGGCCTGCGCGCCACCTTGCTGCTGCACGCCAATCCGGCTGCGCAAGCCTACTGAGGTCTTACCTGGAAGCGGCGCCTGCGCGTTCGAGGATGGCGTCGATCGAGGCGCGCGCCTCTTGCATCACCCGGGGCACGTCGACGCCGAGCAGGCGCCCGCCGCGCTTGCGCACGACGCCGTCGACGATCACCGTGTCGACGTTGGCCGGCGTGGCCGAGTACACGATCAGGGCATAGGGATCGGCAGCGTCGGCCAGCGCCATGTTCAGGGCGCCGGGGTCGAGCAGGATCAGGTCGGCGCGCTTGCCTGGCGTGATCGAACCGATCTGCTCGTCCATGCCGATCGAGCGCGCCGCCTCGATGGTCGCCAGTTCGAGGATGCGGCGCGGCGCGACCGCCGTTTCCGTTTTGCGGGCGCCCGATTCGGTAAGCGCGAGCAGGCGCATATTGGCGAACAGGTCGGCGCTGCCGGCCAGCGCCGTGCCGTCGATGCCCAGGCCGATGCGGCCCACGGCCGCGTAGTCGCTGAGGATAGTCAGGCCATAGCCGACCCGCTGCTCGGTGACCGGCGTCAGCGAGAGCGCGCTGCCGGCCTGTCGAAACGCCGCCAGCTCGGCGGGCGTGGCGCCGGTGGCGTGCACGATCTGCACGTCCTCCCCTAACAGGCCGCTGGCGGCCAGGGCGCCGTTGCGCTTGCCGCCGGAATGCACCGAGACCGGCAAACCGAGCTTGCGCGCGGCCGCGATCTCGCGGCGCCCGGTGGCAACCACGTCGGCCTTGCCCTCCCCCACGCCGCGCCAGCCCAGCCCTAGCGTGACCCGTCCCGGCCGCGCCCGCGCCGCCGCGGCGGCGAGCAGGTCGAGGTCGACGCTCTCGGCCGGCCCCAGGTCGTCATGCGCGCCGGCCAGCAACCGGGCGCGGATGCCGCTTTGCAGCAACGCCTGTTCGGCCGCCGCGAGGTGCGCCGGGCTGCGCAGGTTATGGAAGAAATCGACGGTGGTCGTGACGCCCGAGGCCAGGGTCTCGACGGCGCCGACATAGGTGCCGATGCGAACGTCGTCCGGCGTATAGTGCCGCCCCAGTCGCTTCTTGAGCGCAAAATAGTCGGTGTCCGGCGTATTGCGAAACTGCCCGCGCGCCGCGCTCAGCCACAGGTGGTTATGGGTGTCGACCAGCCCCGGCAACAGGATCATGCCGCGCGCATCGATCCGCTCGGCCCCCGCCGCCCCGAGCTCGCGCCCGACGGCGACGATCCGCCCATCGCGCACCAGCACGTCGGCCTCGCGCCGGTCGCCCTGCTGCGGATCGAGACTGATGACATGCGCATTCTGGATCAGCAAGGCCCGCTGCTGTCCAAAAGCGCCCTGGCACGACGCAAACAAAAAAGCGAGCACGACACAATGCAAGAGACGCGACATGGCAATTTCCAGGCAATGAGATTGCGCCCATTCTACAAGCCAATACCGCCGAGCCGCGCGCGCCTACAAGCGCACTAATCAGGGTCAGAGTAAAATTGTTTGACAACTTCAGTAAATCAATTGGTTAACAATTCGACTCTGACCCTAATTATTGGGCAATATCTCTGGTCTAGCTGAGAAATCGATGTCGAACTGATCGGCAATCCAAGAAATTGTTCGACAAATCGACTCTGACCCTCATTATTCGCGCCGTATTGCGCGCCATTTTTATTACGGGCAGAGAACTAGTTAGAATAGAGAACGATATTCATCGCTGATAGCGCTCGCACGGGCTAAAAACAAAGAGGGTCAGTGTCGAATTGTTTGCCAATTTTTGAAAATCAATTGGAAAATAATTCGACTCTGACCCTCATTATTTCGCTGCCTGATTACAGGCAGCTACTCATTGAGAATAGCTGCCGATCAAGCGGAGAAATTGCTCAATAATTCTACTCTGACCCTTATTGAGGGTTAGCTGCCGAAGTAGCGGCCGGCGCGGTGCCAGGCCATGACCATGCTGCTCATGGCGATCGCGCTCAGCGCGGACCAGCCGACCAGGTGCGGGGCCACCAGGCCCAGGGCCAGCAGCAGGATGACACCGTCGATCATGACCTGGGTGCGGCCGGCGTTGATGCCGTATTTCTTTTGCAGCCACAGGGTGACGATGCCGGTGCCGCCGACGCCCGCGCCGTGGCGCGCCATGGCCAGGATGCCCATGCCGCAGAAGGTGCCGCCGCCCAGCGCCGCCGCCACGGGGTGGATGTGGTCGATCACCAGCACGTAGGGCATCAGCTTGAGCAGGCCCATCACCAGCGCGCTGCCGGCCAGCGACTTGAAGGTGAAGAGCGGCCCCATGAACAGGTAGCCGAACAGGAAGAACGGCACGTTGATCATCATGAACAGCGTGCCCACCGACATCCCGCTCACGTAGGACGTCAGCAGCGCGATGCCGGCCACGCCGCCGGTGATCAGTTGCGCCGCCTGCAGCAGCACGATGCCGATCACGACGAACAGCACGCCGACGGCGATGCCGTAGACGTCATCGAGCGGCGAATGCGGCTTGACCACGACAGCACGCTGGGCCGGCGATGCCGGGCCCGGAAACATGACAGATTGGCTCATCAGCGCACCGCTGCATCGACGATGATGAAAGCGATCGCCACGCGAACGGACAGGGTCCGCCGGGTGGCCGTGCAGGGGGTAGCGACAAGCGACGAGCTGAAGTTCATGTTCCTTGCGATATGGTAGTAACAGGGATGGCGGCGCGCCGGGTGGGCGCAAATGCACGAAACGCACGGGGTATGGTGTGCTTCGGGTCGCTATTATCGCTCATGTTGCGGCGCAATGTCGATACGCCACGCATCGATGCGTATCAGATGAGAAACACCCGAGGGAACACCCTTGTGCAGCGCACTATCGCGGTGCGCGCAGCTACTATTCCGGTGCGGTTTCGACCAAAAGAATCCCTATTCCGGTGCCTGCATCGCCAGCTCGCGCTCCAGGAACTCGACGCACACCCGCACCTTCGCCGAATTGCCCAGCCGCTGCGGATACACCGCCCAGACATTGGCTTCCTGGGTGAAGTCGGGCAGCAGTTGCACCAGCCGCCCGGCATCGAGATGGGGCTGGGCATGCCAGCGCGAGCGCAGGATGATGCCGGCGCCGTCGAGCGCCCAGCGCAGCGCGATCTCGCCGTGGTTGGTCGACAGCGCGCCCGAGACCTTCACCGTTTCTTCGCCACCGCGCGCGCGCAGCCGCCACACGCCGAACGGGTGGTCGCGCTCCTTGATCACCAGGCAATGGTGGCCGGACAGCTCCTGCAGCGAGCGCGGCGCGCCATGCTGCGCAAGGTAGTCCGGCGCCGCGCACAGGATGCGGTGGTTCGCCATCAGGCGGCGCGCGATCAGCTGCGGCGCGATCTCGTCGCCGATGCGCACATCGAGGTCGAAACCTTCGGCCACCGGATCGACCAGGCGGTCGAACACCTCGAACCGGATCTGCAGCGCCGGATAAGCGCGCACCAGCTTGGCGATGGCCGGCGCCACCACATTGCGCCCAAAGCCGAAGCTGCTGCAGATGCGCACCCGGCCACTGGGCTCGCGGCGCCGCTCGGACACCTCGTCGACCAGGTCGTCCAGGCTGTCCAGGATCGCCTGGGCCCGCCCGAAGGCCTGCTCGCCCTCCTCGGTGATGACGACGCGGCGCGTGGTGCGCTGGAACAGCCGCACGCCCAGCGCTTCTTCGAGCACGCCGATGCGCTTGCTGACATAGGCCGCCGACATGCCCAGCTCGGCGGCGGCCTGGGCGAACGAACCCTTGCGCACGACGGTCACGAACACACGCAAGTCGGCATTCTCCAGCAGATTATTCACGTTACGTGTTCCTGGCGACCACGAAAGTCCATATTATAAACACAGTGTTTCGGATTATGCTGACCACATTCATCCAGCACTCAGGAGCCACGCCCCATGAAAACCCACAAGATCGCAGTCATCGCCGGCGACGGCATCGGCAAGGAAGTCATGCCCGAAGGCCTGCGCGCCCTCGAGGTGGCCGCCCGCCGCTTCGGCATCGGCCTCGAATTCACCACCTTCGCCTGGGCCGACTGCGACTACTACGCGCAGCACGGCAAGATGATGCCGGACGACTGGCGCCAGCAACTGGACGGCTTCGAAGCCATCTATTTCGGCGCCGTCGGCTGGCCCGAGACGGTGCCCGACCATATTTCGCTGTGGGGCTCGCTGCTCAAGTTCCGGCGCGAGTTCGACCAGTACGTCAACCTGCGTCCGGTGCGCCTGATGCCCGGCGTGCCCTGCCCGCTGGCCAACAAGAAGCCGGGCGACATCGACTTCTACGTGGTGCGCGAAAACACCGAAGGCGAATACTCCTCGGTCGGCGGCAAGATGTTCGAAGGGACCGAGCGCGAATTCGTGTTGCAGGAATCGGTCTTCACCCGCCACGGCACCGACCGCATCCTCAAGTACGCCTTTGACCTGGCCCAGCGCCGCCCCAGGAAACACCTGACCGCCGCCACCAAGTCGAACGGCATCTCGATCTCGATGCCCTACTGGGACGAGCGCGTGGCCGCCATCGGCCAGCAGTATGGCGACGTCAAATGGGACAAGTACCACATCGACATCCTGTGCGCGCGCTTCGTGATCTCGCCCGAGCGCTTCGACGTGGTGGTGGCCTCGAACCTGTTCGGCGACATCCTGTCCGACCTCGGCCCGGCCTGCACCGGCACCATCGGCATCGCGCCATCGGCCAACCTGAATCCGGAACGGACCTTCCCTTCGCTGTTCGAACCGGTGCACGGCTCGGCGCCCGACATCTACGGCAAGAACATCGCCAACCCGATCGCGATGATCTGGTCCGGCGCGATGATGCTCGAGTTCCTGGGCCAGGGCGACGCCACCTACACCGCGGCGCACGACGCCATGCTGGCCGCCATCGAGAAGTGCCTGGTCGAGGGTCCGCGCACGCCGGACATGGGCGGCTCCGCCAACACCACCGAAGTGGGACAGGCGGTCGCGCGCTATCTCGACGCCTAGAAGCGACCTGCCCAGCCGGACGAGGGCTATTTTTTCGACATGCTACGCTGGCCCCAACGATCAATCGAAGGAGCCAGCAATGACAGAGCAAACCCATCGCCCCCTGGCGCTGATCACCGGCGCCTCCAGCGGCATCGGCTACGAACTGGCCCACCAGTTCGCGGCCGACGGCCATGACCTCATCATCACCGCCACCACGCAGGCCGGCCTGGACGCCGCGGCCGACGAGCTGAAAAGCCGCGGCGCGCAAGTTGCCACCGTGGTGGCCGACCTCACCGAATTCGACGGCGTCGAAACCCTGTACGCGGCGGTGCGCGCCGCGGGCCGCCCGCTGGCCGCCGCCGCCCTCAACGCCGGCGTCGGCCTCGGCGGCCGCTTCGTCGGCGGCACCGACCTGCAACGAGAGATCGCGATGATCCAGCTGAACACGATCTCGCAAGTCCACCTGACCAAGCGCATCCTGCCCGACATGGTCGAGCAAGGCGCCGGCAAGCTGCTGTTCACCGCCTCGATCTCGGGCACCATGCCGACGGCGTACGAGGCTGTGTATGGCGCGACCAAGGCCTTCCTGGTGTCGTTCGCCGAAGCGGTCAAGTCCGAACTCAAGGACAGCGGCATCGAAGGCATTACCATCACGCTCTTGATGCCGGGCCAGGTCGACACCAATTTCTGGCCGCGCGCCGACATGCTGACCAACAAGCTCGGCGTGGGAGAAAAGGCGTCGCCGGCAAAGGTGGCCGCGGAAGGTTACGAAGCCCTCAAGGAAGGCAAGGACCGCATCGTCGCGGGCCTCGCCAGCAGCAAATTCATCGGCAACGTCGTCAACAACCTGGCCCCCGACACCGTCAAGGCCGACCTGCATGCGGCCCAGGCCAGGCCCGGGTCGGGCCTGAAGGATTAACGACGAGGTCCGCTCAATCGGTCAAACGCCGCATCTCCGCAATCAGGTCGGCCTTCCCTTCGAACCCGATCCCCGGCAGGTCCGGCATCGTGATGTAGCCATTCTCGACCTTCACCCCATCCGGGAAGCCGCCATACGGCTGGAACAGGTCGGGATAGGACTCGTTGCCGCCCAGCCCCAGCCCGGCCGCGATGTTCAGGGACATCTGGTGGCCGCCGTGCGGAATGCAGCGGCTGCTCGACCAGCCATGCTGGCGCAGCATGTCGAGCGTGCGCAAATACTCCACCAGCCCGTAGCTCAGCGCGCAATCGAACTGCAGCCAGTCGCGGTCCGGACGCATGCCGCCGTGGCGGATCAGGTTGCGCGCGTCCTGCATCGAGAACAGGTTCTCGCCGGTGGCCATCGGCTTGTCGTAGTAGTTGCGCAAGGTGGCCTGCAGCTCGTAGTCGAGCGGGTCGCCGGCTTCCTCGTACCAGAACAGGTCGTACTGCGACAGCGCCTTGGCGTAGCGGATCGCGGTGTCCAGGTCGAAGCGGCCGTTGGCGTCCACCGCCAGCTTCTGGCCATCCCCCAGCACGCTCAGGATCGAATCGATGCGGCGCAGGTCTTCGTCGAGCGAGGCGCCGCCGATCTTTTTCTTGACCACCGTGTAGCCGCGATCCAGGTAGCTGCGCATCTCGTCCTTCAGCTTGCCGTGGTCCTGGCCCGGGTAATAATAGCCGCCGGCCGCGTAGACGAACACTTTACGATCCGGCTCGCCGTTGCCATACCGCTCGGCCAGCAGCTGGAACAGTGGCTTGCCGGCGATCTTGGCGGTCGCGTCCCACACCGCCATGTCGATGGTGCCGATGGCCACCGAGCGCTCGCCATGCCCGCCCGGTTTCTCGTTGGTGAACATCGCCTGCCACACCTTGTGCGGATCCAGGTTGTCGCCGTCGGCATCGAGCAGCGACGCCGGATCGGCCTCGAGGATGCGCGGGATGAAGCGCTCGCGCATCAGCGTGCCCTGGCCGTAGCGGCCGTTGGAATTGAAGCCGTAGCCGATCACCGGCTTCCCGTCGCGCATGACGTCCGTGACGACGGCGACCACGCTCAGCGTCATCTTGCTGAAGTCGATGTACGCGTTGCGGATCGGGGAGCTGATCGGGACGGTTTTTTCGCGGATCTCGACGATTCTCATCTGGTGTTCCTTCGCTTGCGGTTGTACGAGCCACCAGATTATTCGCTCCAAAGGCGGTTATGATTGAGGCGGATTCACTAGATTCTTAACCTGCGGTGAAAAACGACCTCGCTTCCCACCTCGAATTCTTCGTCCTGCTGGCGCGCCACGGCAACCTGTCGGCGGCCGCCCGCGAACTGGACCTGACCCCGCCGGCCGCCACCAAGCGCCTGGCCCAGCTCGAAGAACACCTGGGCGTGCGCCTGGTGAACCGCACCACCCGCACCAGCAGCCTGACGCCCGAAGGCGAAACCTATCTGCACTATGCGACCCGGATCCTGGCCGACCTGCGCGAGATGGAAGAAGCGGTGTCCGGCACGCGCTCGGTGCCGCGCGGCCTCTTGAGGGTGAACGCCCCGCTCGGCTTTGGACGCACCGCCATCGCGCCGCTGGTGTCGAGCTTCGCCCAGCGCTACCCGCAGGTCGAGGTGCAGCTCGACGTCACCGACCGCCCGGTCGACCTGGCCGCGGGCGGCATCGACCTCGCGATCCGCTTCGGCGAACTGCCCGACCAGGGCCTGGTGGCGCGCCGCGTCATGTCGAACCGACGCTTCCTGTGCGCCTCGCCGCGCTATCTGGAGCAGCACGGCGAGCCACGCACGCTGGAAGAACTGGCGGCGCACCGCTGCATCGTGCACCGACAGAACGACGACGCCTACGGCGTCTGGCGCCTGGTGCACGAGGGACGCAGCGTCTCGGTGAAGGTCGGGGGCACGCTGTCGAGCAACGACGGCGACATCGCCCTCGGCTGGGCGCTGGACGGACACGGCATTCTGGTGCGCTCGGAATGGGACCTGAAGAAGTACGTGGACAGCGGGCGCCTGAAGATCGTCATGCCCGGCTACGTGCAGCCGGGGGCCGACCTGTATCTGTATTACCGCAATCGCCGCCACCAGTCGGCGCGGGCGCGCGCCTTCATCGACTTCCTGCTCGACCGGTTCGGCGCCGGCGGCGGCATCGCCGACTGAATCGCCCTGTCGGACTGCTTTACAGGCAAGCGGCAAATCTCATCGGGAAGTCGCCAAGTCCTTGATCGTAATCAGATTAATTTTTTGGCATGCTACTTGCTCCCTGCCCGGTTTCCACTCAACCAGGGAGAGACAACATGATCAGAAAAATGATGGTGGTCGCTGCAGGCCTGCTGGGCGCACTGCCGGCATGGGCGGGCTACGTGCAATACAATTTCAACGGTCCGCTGACCGGCTATTTCGTGCAGCACGATACCGATGGGTCCATCGCCGACTTCCGGTTCGGGGTGCCGATCCAGGGTGTGGGCAGGCCCTTCCAGATGTCGCTGTCGCCGCAGTGGTCCGAGGGCAGCACCCGGATCACCGCGGTCAGCACGCATTTCCTGCAAGACGGCCCGACCAATTTCAGCATCTACAGCGACTTCGGCGGTGACCAGACCACCTGGTTCGGCATCACGTTCGCCTACGATCCGTCCGGCATCCTGTACTACACTGCCGACTACGCCAGCTCGATCTATCTGGCCAGACCCGAGGGCTCTGGATTCGAAAGCTTCTCGGGAACCCACCGTGGCACCGTGTCGCGGGGAACCCTGGAACCGGCTTACGAGCAGTGGCTCGACTATAACGGCGGCTACCAGGAGCACGTAAGCCGCATCGTCCCGCAGTACATCGGCCCGAACGAGGTGCCGGAACCGGCCAGCCTGGCGCTGCTCGGCCTCGGCCTCGCCGGCCTGGCGGCCAGCCGCCGCAAGCGCTGAGCATCAAGCGCCGCCGGTCACCAGCATGGTGACGGCGGCCGCCAGCAACACCGTGCTGAACGCCACCCGCAACAGGCGTGGCGGCAAGGTGTGCGCCAGGTGCACGCCCCACGACACGGTCAGCACGCCGCCCAGCGCCAGCGGCAGGCCGACCTGCCAGTCGACCGCGCCGCTGTGGCCATACGTGGCCAGCGCCACGAAGGCGCCCGGCACCACCAGCGCCAGCGCCATGCCCTGGGCGCGCGTCTGCGGCATCTTGAACAGGCTCACCAGCGCCGGCACCACCACCATGCCGCCGCCGATCGTGAAGAAGCCCGACACCGCGCCGCTGGCGATGCCGATCGCCGGCATCAACCGGCGCGGCACTTCCTTCACGGGCGGGGGTGGCGCGCCGGTCTTGCGCCGCGACGGCCAGCCGAAGTACAGCGCCAGCGCCAGCAGGAACAACGCGAAGGCGTAGTGCAGCACGTCGGCGTCGATCGCCACCGCGAAGCGCGCCGCCAGCCAGGCGGTCCCGATCGAGCACAGGCCGGCCACGCCGACCGAGCGCAGGTCGACCGGATGCTTCTGGTGATAGCGCCAGAAGCCGATCGCCACGTTCGGCGCGATCATCACCAGCGCCGTGCCCTGGGCCAGGTGCTGGTTCATGCCGTACAACAGGCCCAGCACCGGAATGGCGATCAGGCCGCCGCCGATGCCCAGCATGCCGCCGGCGATGCCGAGCGAGGCGCCCAGGCCGAAGTTCAATGCGAGGTCGATCACGGAAATCATGGAGAAAGCCAAAAACGCGACGGCCCCTCGCAAGGGGCCGCCGGATGGGGAGGGTTAGCGCATTAGACGACTTGCGCGGCAGCCAGCGCCGTCATGTTGACGATGCGGCGCACGGTGGCGCTCGGGCTCAGGATGTGCACCGACTTGGCCGCGCCCAGCAGGATCGGCCCCACCGTCACGCCCTTGCCGCTGGCGACCTTGAGCACATTGAACAGGATGTTGGCCGCGTCCAGCGACGGCATCACCAGCAGGTTGGCGCTGCCCGCGTAGCCGGCGTCGATGTTGTAGATGTCGCGGATTTCCTGCGACAGCGCGGCGTCGCCGTGGATCTCGCCGATCACCGCCAGCTCTGGGGCCTGTTCGGCCAGCAGGGCGCGGGCTTCACGCATGCGGCGCGCCGATGGACGCTCGGACGAACCCTGCGACGAGTGCGACAGCAGCGCCGCCTTCGGCTCCAGGCCGAAGTGCTGCATGGCGTCGGCCGCCAGGCGGGTGATCGCCGCCAGTTCCTGGGCGCTCGGGGTCTCGTTGACGTAGGTGTCGGTGATGAACAGGGTCAGCTTGTCGAGCACCAGCGCGTTCATCGCGGCCAGCACTTCGGCGCCCGGCGCCACGCCGATCTCGTTCCGGACGTGTTCCAGGTGGCTGTCGTAGCTGCCGGTCATGCCGCAGATCAGGGCGTCGACCTGGCCCGACTTGAGCAGGCGCGTGCCCTGCAGCGTGGTGTCGCTTTCCGCCGCGATGACCGTGTAGTCCACGCCCGCCTGCAGGCGCAGGCCGGCCTGCTTGACGGCGCGCGCGATCGCGCCCTCGTCGCCGATCAGCACCGGCTGGGCGATGCCCTCGTCCACCACCGTCTGCACCGCGCGCAGCACGCGCGGCTCGCCCGCTTCGGCGTAGGCCACCTTGCGCAGGTTGGCGCGCGCCTTGTTGAACACCGGCTTCATGAAGAAACCGGTGTGGTAGATCATCTGGCCCAGCTGGTCGCGGTAGGCGTCCATGTCCTCGATCGGACGGGTCGCCACGCCCGATGCGGCGGCCGCCTCGGCCACGCGCGGCGCGATCGCCGCCAGCAGGCGCGGATCGAACGGCTTCGGGATGATGTATTCAGGGCCGAAGGTCAGGTCCTGGCCTTCGTAGGCCAGCGCCACCACGTCGCTCGCCTCGGCTTCGGCCAGTTCGGCGATCGCGGTCACGCAGGCCAGCTTCATCTCGTCGGTGATGCGGGTCGCGCCGCAGTCCAGCGCGCCACGGAAGATGTAAGGGAAGCACAGCACGTTGTTGACCTGGTTCGGATAGTCCGAACGGCCGGTGGCGATGATGACGTCCGGGCGCGCGGCCTTCGCCACTTCCGGACGGATCTCGGGTTCCGGGTTGGCCAGGGCCAGGATCACCGGCTTGTCGGCCATGGTCTTGACCATGTCGGCGGTGAGCACGCCGGCGGTCGAGCAGCCCAGGAACACGTCGGCATCCTTGACGATGTCGCCCAAGGTGCGGGCATCGGTCGCCTGCGCATAGCGCGCCTTGTTGGCTTCCATGTTCGCTTCGCGGCCCTGCCAGATCACGCCCTTCGAATCGGTGACGTAGATGTTCGACTGCTTCACGCCCAGCAGCACCATCATGTCGAGGCAGGCGATGGCCGCCGCGCCGGCGCCCGAGCAGACCAGCTTGATCTGGCCGATGTCCTTGCCGACCACCTTCAGCGCGTTGAGCAGCGCGGCGGTCGAGATGATGGCGGTGCCGTGCTGGTCGTCGTGGAAGACCGGGATGTTCATGCGCTCGCGCAGCTTCTTCTCGATGTAGAAGCATTCCGGCGCCTTGATGTCTTCGAGGTTGATGCCGCCCACGGTTGGCTCGAGCATGGCGATGGCGTCGACCAGCTTGTCCGGATCCAGCTCGTCCAGCTCCAGGTCGAACACGTCGACGCCGGCGAACTTCTTGAACAGGCAGCCCTTGCCTTCCATGACCGGCTTCGACGCCAGCGGGCCGATATTGCCGAGGCCCAGCACCGCGGTGCCGTTCGAGATCACGGCCACCAGGTTGCCGCGCGAGGTGTAGTCGAAGGCGGTCGCCGGGTCGGCGGCGATTTCCTCGCAGGCGTAGGCCACGCCCGGCGAGTAGGCCAGCGACAGGTCGCGCTGGTTCGACAGCGGCTTGGTGGCCACCACTTCGATCTTGCCGCGGGTCGGGCTGCGGTGGTATTCCAGCGCGTCGATGCGCAATTGGGTGTTCTGGGCTTCGTTCAGATTACTATCGGTACTCATGGTCTTCCTATAACTTGGGTGTCGCGGCGTGGAAGGCGGCCTTCCATTCATGGGCAAACATTCTAGCCGAAGCGACACCATCGCGTGCGGGCGCAGTTACGCACGGTCGTGCTGTTTTGTCCTTACGCCTGTGCGCCGGCGCCGGGTCGTCGACGCGGACCATGTCGCCACGATGCCGCTCACGCCCCCTCTTCCAGCGCCGAGTGCCGCCAGCGCCAGGCGTGGGTGGCCAGCCAGCCCGGCACGTCGCCGTGGGCCTCGCCGCTGCCGGGAATCAGGTCGGCCAGGGTCACGCGATTGAGTTCGGCCAGATAGGCGGCGGTGGCCACCGCCAGCGACTGCTGCAGGCGGTCGTCCGGCTGGCCGCATGGCGGCCGCTCGCCATCCGCGCCGCCGCGCGCGCCGCGCGCCAGGCCGCGCTCGGTGCAGCGCACGACTTCGCCCAGGCGGATGTCGCGCGGCGCGCCGGCCAGGCGCATCCCGCCCAGGCGGCCGCGCGAGGTCTCGATCAGCCCCGACGCGGACAGCACGCAGGACACCTTGGCCAGGTGGTGGCGCGAAATGCCGTAGCGCTCGGCGATCTCGTTGATGGTCGCGACCCGCTCGCGGTGGTTGCCAAGGTAGACCAGCAGGCGCAGGGCGTTGTCGGTGAATTCGGTCAGGTGCATGTACATGAAACGCCTCCGTGGATGGTTGATGACGGCGCGGCGTCAGCCTTCGTAGGCGCGCAGGCGCTCGATGTCGAGGATGGTGATGCTGCGCCCGGCGATGCCGACCATGCCGCGGTGGGCCATGTCGTGCAGCACGCGCGAAAAGTATTCGGGCGACAGCGACAGGCGCGACGCGATCATCTTCTTGCGCGCCGCCAGCGTCACCTGCGCGCCCTGCGGCGGATCGTCCTTGAGCAGGTAGCTGACGATGCGCTGGCTGCCGCTGCGCAGCGTATAGGACTCGACGTCCGAGATCAGGCCGTGCAGGCGCCGGCTCATGGACGCCAGCAGGCGCCGGGCGAAGCCGGGATTGCGTTCGATCTGGGCGTAGATCGCGTGCTTCGCGATGTGCAGCAGCATGCTGTCGGCCAGCGTCTCGGCCTGGGTCATGTAGGGACGCTCCATGAACAGCGGCGCCTCGCCGAAGCTCTGGCCGGGGCCGATCAGTTCGACCACCTTCTCGTCGCCTTCGCGCGAGACGATGGAGAGCTTGACGTCGCCGTAGATCACGGCGTGCAGGCCGCTGCAGGATTCGCCGCGCTCGACGACCACGCGGCCGCGCGGCACGTGCAGCTCGGTGGTCGCTTGCGCGAGCAGGTCGAGCTGCTCGGGCGAGAGGTCGGCGAACAGGGGCAGGGTTGCCAGGAACTGGCGGGGTGCGATGCGGTGTCGGCTCACGATAAATTCAGGGCGAAGCCCGTGGAAACGAACGAAACGGGGGCGCCGGGAACAAGCGGCGCACCGGAAAGCGCATTCGCTCGACAGCGGCGATTGCGCATGCCGCATCCTACAATTCGTTGACGAAACAAAAACTTGATGTGGATCAAAAACGGCCGAGCTAACCGTTGAAATAGTCGATTTGAGCTGGGAACCGTACGTCGACATGCCGACCTCACGGCCCTCACTCGCCGTCGAGCGCCATCCTCGACCAGCGCCGCAGCCTGCCCGCCCTCAAGGCCGCCGTCGACAACGGCGCCGACCGCGTCTACCTCGGCTTTCGCGACGCCACCAATGCCCGCAACTTCGCCGGCCTGAACTTCCTTGATGCCGCCATCCGCAGGGCATCGACTACGCCCACCGGCGCGGCCGCAAGGTCTTCCTGGCCCTGAACACCTATCCCCAGGCGGCCGGCTGGGATGCGTGGCGCGCCGCCATCGAGCGCGCGGTGCTGCCGCGCATGCTCTCGCTGAGCCAGGTCGAGCACCTGACCAAGCGCACCATGGTCGAGATCGAGATGTTCCGGAGGCCGCGCGGACTTTCCGGCGCGCCGGGAATCTAGATGCTGCTCAGGTAATCCGCCGCGTCCGGCTTCGGACGCGGCGGTTTTTCCATCGCCGCCGTGCCGAGACCGATGAAGCAGATGGCGCGCTCGTGCGCCTCCAGGCGCAGCAGGCGGCGCATGCCCGGGACGTCCATCGCGGCGCCGCTGGCCAGGCCGGTCGCGAAGCCGGCGACGCCGGCCGCGAGCAGCAGGTTCTGCAGTGCACAGCCGAGCGAGACCAGCTTCTCGGCCACCGGAATCGCCTTGGCCGCGGGGTCGTCGCGCAGCACCGCCACCAGCAGGCAGGGCGCGCGCTGCGCCTTGTCGCGCGCGGTGGCCAGCGCGTCTTCGCCGCAGCCGGGATCGCGCTCGGCCAGGGCCTCGGCAAACACCTCGCCCAGGTCGGCGCGCCGCTCCTGCGGGATGAGCACGAAGCGCCACGGCCGCAGCAGGCCGTGGTCGGGCGCATGCGCGGCCGCTTCGACGATGCGGGCAAGCGCCTGGGCATCGGGTCCGGGCGCGTGCAGGCGCCGCAGCGTGAAGTTGCGGCGCGCCGCCACGAGGGCCTGGAAATCGCCGCCGGCGTCGGATGGGGAAATGTTCATGCGCGCAGTATAACGAGAGCGGCGCCGCCCTGCAGGCGCCGTACGGCCGATATGCACGCGGCTCAGTAGACGTCGCGCCGGTAGCGGCCGGTCTCCATCAGACGCTCGAGCCGGGCCTGCCCCAGGATCGCGGCCAGCGCCTCGTGCACCGCCCCGGCCATGCCCTGCAGGCTGCCGCAGACGTGGATCGTGGCGCCGTCGTCGATCCAGCGGCGCAGCAGGTCGGCGCGCGCATGCAGGCGGTCCTGGACGTATTCGGGCTGCGGGTCGCGCGAGAACGCCAGGTCGAGTTCGGGCAACATGCCCGCCGACCGCAGGACCGCGAGCTCGGCCTCGCACAGGCTGTCGAAGGCGCGCTGGCGCTCGCCGAACAGCAGCCAGTTGCGGCCCCGTCCCATGCCGGCGCGGCTGCGCAGGTGGCCGCGCAAGCCGGCCATGCCCGAGCCGTTGCCGATATAGATGCACGGACGGTCGTCGTCCGGCGCGTGAAAGCCCGGATTGGCGACCAGGCGCGCACGCACCGATCCACCGATGGCCAGGCGCTCGGTCAGCCAGCCGGAGGCCAGGCCGAGGCCATGCGCGTGGCGCTGCTGGCGCACCAGCAGTTCCAGCGCGCCGTCCGCCTGCACGCTGGCGATCGAATAGCGGCGCGGCGCCGCAGGCGCCTCGGGGACGGCGACCTCGAGCAGGTCGCCCGGCTGCCAGCCGGCCTCCAGGCTTGGGCGCAAGGCGATCTCGTACATCGGCGCGCCCAGGCTGCCGGGGTTGAGCAGGCGCCGCGAATGCAGCACCCAGTCGGAAAACGGTGCGGCCGCGGCGCCGGGCGGCAGCTCTCCCGCCGCGGCGCCAAGCCCGCCCAGCGCATGCATCCAGCGTCCCAGCGCCGTTGCGTCGCCCTGGTCCACTTCGATCAGCGGGAACAGCGGCTTGCCGCCCAGCGCCTGCAGGCGGCGCTCGAGCGCGTGGCCGTAGCCGCAGAAACGCGCGTAGTTGCGGTCGCCCAGCGCCAGCACCGCGAAGCGGCAACTGTCGAACATCGAATGCCACGCTTCCAGCTCGCGGCTGAAGCGCCGCGCGGAATCGGGCGCCTCGCCTTCGCCGAAAGTGCTGGCCACGAACAGCGCCTGCCCGTAGCCGGCCAGGTCGCCCGGCGCCAGCGCCGACACGGGACGCAGGTCGACCGCGCGACCGCCTGCGCGCAGCGCCCCGGCGCTGTGCAGCGCGATCCGTTCGGCCTGGCCGCCCTGGGTCGCGAAGGCCACCAGGACCGGCGCACCAGTCGCGACCACGTCGGCGTTCATGTCGGCCCGCGCCGCCAGGCTACGCTCGCGCGCCAGCGCACGCTTCTGGCGCCGCCGGCCAAGGTAGAGCATCCAGCCGGTGATCGCGAAGCCCGGCAAGGCCAGGCTGGCCAGCATCATGACGATCCGCCCCGGCAATCCGAAATAGGTCCCCGTGTGCAGCGGACGGATGGTGGTCAGGGCGCGCTGCCCGACGCTCTTGTCGGCATGGCGCTCGTCCTGGAGCACCGCGCCGTCGCCGCCGACGGTCATGCGGTTGCGCGCGCGGTCGTGCGGCGCATCCTGCGCGAGCCAGGTCAGCTGGTAGACGCCGCTCGCGCGCTCCGGCAAGCGGATGGTCGCGCTCGACCAGCCGGGCGCGGTCGACACGAAGGTATTCCAGGCCGGCGCCAGGCCTCCCGCGCCACGCGGCGCGGCGGCGGATCTGCCTTCGCGCGGCTGCGCCATTGGTGCGCCGGCCCAGTCCTGCAAGGCGCCGCGTACGATGTCGAAACTCCAGTAAAGTCCGGTGCCTGCCACCACCAGGTAGGCGACCAGGGCCCAGGTGCCGGCGATCGCGTGCAGCGCCCACAGGAAGGATCGGCCGCGCAGCGACGTGTTGAAGGTCAGCCAGCTGCGCCAGTCCTTCTTGCGCGGCCAGCGCAGATACAGGCCGCTCAGGGCCAGGCCGACCAGGCACAGGGCCAGGATGCCGAGCACGATGCGGCCCGGCGCGCGCGGCAACAAGAGCCAGCGGTGCAGCGCATCGACGAACTCGAAGAAGGCCGCGCCACGCACGGCAGGCAGCACGCTGCCGTCATAGGGGTGGATGCGGATTTCCAGGCCGCGCCGCTCTCCGGGCGGCGGGGCGAAGCGTACGCCGACGGTGCTGCCGGGCTGCGCCGCGAACGAGAGGGTGGCGACCCGTTCGCCGGGATGGGCCTGGCGCGCGGCGCGCAGGATCTGTTCCGGTTCCAGGCGCGCCCGCTCCTGCACCGGCACGGCGAACACGCCGGGATTGATGCTTTCCACGATCTCGTCCTCGAACGCGAGGATGGCGCCGGTGAGGCCGATCACGGCCAGCAAGGTGCCGGCCGTGATACCGACGAACCAGTGCAGCTGGAACCAGACCTCGCGCACGGTCGGCAGGCGCCAGCGCCGTGGCGAATCCGGCGCCGCCTTCACAGGTCCACCTTCACCGACAGCTTGACCAGGCGCGGCAGGCCGGCCGACAGGCGCGTCCCGGCCCCCGCCCAGTACCGCTTGTCGGCCGCATTGTCGATATTGAGCTGCCAGGTGGTGCGCTTGCCGAAGGCCTGCGTGGCATAGCGCCCGCCCACGCTGAACAGGGTCGTGCCGCCCAGCCAGGCCTGGTTCAGGTCATTCACCGGGCGCCTGCCCGTGTAATACGCGCCCAGGGTCAGCGACAGGCCGGGCACCGCATCCAGGTCGTAGGCCAGGAAGCTGCTGGCGGTGCGGCGCGCCGCGTTCTCGGGCAGCTTGCCATCGTACGCCGCGCCGATGTCGCGGAACTCGGGATCGAGCACCTGGGCCGAACCCTGCCAGGACAGGCGGCGCGTGACGCGCCCTTGCGCCGACAGCTCGACGCCGCGATAGCGTTGCTCGCCGTCGGCGGTGAACACGTTGGCGGCATTGGTGTAGTAGCCGGGACGGTCGATGTCGAACAGCGCCAGCTGGGTCAGGAAGCCGCCGCCGGTGCGCCAGCGCGCGCCGACCTCCTTCTGCTTGCTCACGCCCGGCGCCAGACGGGTGCCCTCGTTGGCGCTGCCGGCCGGCGCCGCCTCGCCTTCCTCCAGCCCTTCGGCCATCGAGGCATACAGCGAGAAGTCGGCGCGGGCGCGCCAGATCACGGCCGCCAGCGGGGTGGTTTCGCTCACGTCGTAGCGGTTGGCGCCCTGGCGGCTCCAGTAGTCGACCCGGCGCACGCCGCCGATCAGCTGCCACTGGCCCAGCTGGATACGGTCGACCAGGTACAGGCCCTTGTCGCGGCTTTCCAGCGCGGCGGTGGTCGGCTGCGTCGGCACGGCGCCGAAGCTGGCATTGCGGATCGGGACCGGGTCGTACAGGTTTTGAAACGGGATCGTGTAGTTGGACTGGTAGACCGGCGCCTGGCCCTTGTCGGTGCCGCTCGCGCCGAGCGTCAGGTCGTGGGTCAGCGCGCCGGTCGCGAAGCGCCCGGCCAGCTCGGCGCGCAGCATGTCGGAATCGACGTCCGCGAACTGCGAATTGCCGGTGATGCGGCCGGCGCCGGTGGCGACGCTGGCCGCATTATCGAAGCGGAAGATCGGCAGGTTGCGCTCGCGTCTGGTCTCGGCGTGGCCGGCCTCCAGGGTCAGGGCCCAGTCCTGGTTCAGCGCGACGTCGGCGCGCAGCTGGACATTGCGCGCATGCGTCTCGAAGCGCGCCCACTCGGGGCCGACCAGGCGGCGCGGGTCGACGGCGCGCGGCAACCGGATGACGCCGCCGACGGTCGGCGGCAGGTTGACGCCAACCTGCTCGGTCACGCGGCGCTTGTCGTACTCGAGGTCGGCGCGCAGGCGCAGGCGCTCGTTCACGCGCCAGTCGAGGGCGGCGGAAGCGAAGCCGCGGTTGCCGTTGCCGACGCCGTCGAGGTGCGAGCCGAGCGTGCCGCCGGCGGCATTGACGCGCACGCCGAATTCCTGGCGCTGCCCGAAGCGGCGCGCCACGTCGGCGCTGGCGACGGCCGAGCCGTTGTCGTCCAGCGCCAGCCCGACCGTATTGACCGGCACGCTGCCGGCCCGCTTGGTGACGAAGTTGACGACGCCGGCCGGCGAAGTGAAGCCGTAGTACAGGGCGGTGGCGCCCTTGAGCACCTCGACCCGTTCTTTATTCTCCATCGAGACCTGGCCGAAGTTCATCAACGGCAGCGAGCCGTTGAGGCGGTAGTTGGTGCGGTTCTCGACCGCGATGCCGCGGATGACCAGCTGGTCCCAGGTGTCGCCGCCATTCTGCTGGCGGGTGACGCCGGCCGTGTTGCGCAGCGCGTCGTACAGGCCGGCGGCGGCCTGCAGCTCGAGCACCTCGCGCGTGATCACGTTGACGGTCGAGGGCACGTCCATGACGTCCGAGCCGCGAAAGCTCCCCGCCTCCACGGTGTTCGGCATGAAGCCCTGCGCCCGCGTCGCCGTGACGCGCACCGCCTGCATGTCCTGTTCATCAAGCTCCTGCGGCGCCGCCAACACTGGGAAAGCCTGAGACAGGGCAAGGACGATCAGGAGCGGACGACGGGGCGCGAGAGGCATGGCATGCAGGATTCATGATGGAAACCGGCATCCTAGCGCGAATGAGAATCATTTTCAATACAGGCAACTACTGAGCATGTCGATACCAGCGATCCTTGCCCAGCATGATCTCGTGGTGTCCTCGCCCGGGAGGCGTCATCGGGAAGCAGTTCTCGGCCTGCGCCACCCGCACATCGAGCAGGAAGGGCCGGCTGGAGTCCAGGCAGGCATCCATCGCCGCTTCCAGTTCGCCCGCCTGCTCCACCCTCCTCGCCTCCCAGCCGAAGGCGCTCGCCAGCGCCACGAAGTCGGGCAAGGCTTCGGTGTAGCTGTGGCTATAGCGCCCGCCATGATGCAGCTCCTGCCACTGGCGCACCATGCCCATGCAGCCGTTGTTCGACAGGACCAGCTTGACCGGACAGCGGTGCTGCACCGCGGTCGACAGCTCCTGGATATTCATCAGCACCGAGGCATCGCCGCTGACGCACACGACCAGCGCGTCCGGATGCGCGACCTGGGCCCCGATCGCCGCCGGCAAGCCATAGCCCATGGTGCCGGCGCCGCCCGAGGTCAGCCAGCGGCGCGGCGCCTCGAAGCCCAGGTATTGCGCGGCCCACATCTGGTGCTGGCCGACGTCGGTCGAGACGATCGCATTCCTGCCAGCCAGGCGCCCGGCCAGGGTGGACATCAGCTGCTGCGGGACGATCGCGGCATCCTGCGCGGCGAAGTCGAGGCAGCGCTCGGCGCGCCAGGCGTCGATGGTGCGCCACCAATCCCTGAGCAAGGCGGGATCGGCGCGCAGGCCGACAAGGCGGTCCAGCAGGCCGCGCAGCACCGCGCCGCAATCGCCGCGCAGGCCGACATCGGCCGCCACCACCTTGCCGATCGAGCGCGGATCGATGTCGATGTGGACGATCTGCGCGCCTGGACAGAAGTCGGCCAGCCGTCCGGTCACGCGGTCGTCGAAGCGCGCGCCGACGCACACGACCAGGTCGGCGCCATGCATCGCCAGGTTCGCTTCCAGCGTGCCGTGCATGCCGAGCATGCCCAGCCAGCGCCGGTCCGAGGCCGGAAAGGCGCCCAGCCCCATCAGGGTGAGCGTGCATGGCGCGTCCTTCCAGCGCACCAGGCGCGTGAAGGCGGCGCAGGCGTCCAGCCCCGCATTGATCAAGCCGCCGCCGCCGTAGAACACCGGGCGCCGCGCCTGGCGGATGAGCAGCGCCGCGGCGTCCAGGCCATCCCGGTCGTCGTCCGCGGCGCGCAGCATCGGAGACGGCTTCACCTGGCGCCCGAAGTCGGCCGCGTCCACGGCGCGCGCCTGGATATCCTTGGGCACGTCCACCAGCACCGGGCCGGGCCGGCCCTCGCTCGCTTCAACCACCGCGCGCCGGATCGTGGCGACGATGTCGCGCGTGGCGCGCACCTGCGTGTTCCATTTGGTGACCGTGCGCGAGATGCCCAGCGCGTCGCACTCCTGAAACGCGTCGGTGCCGATGGCGGCGGTCGCGACCTGGCCACTGATGCACAGGATCGGGATCGAATCGCTCAGCGCATCGAGCAGGCCGGAGGTGGTGTTGGCGATGCCCGGCCCGGAGGTCACGAACACGACGCCCAGCCGGCCGGTCGAGCGCGCATAGCCTTGCGCCGCATGGACGGCGGCCTGCTCGTGGCGCACCAGCACGTGGCGCAGCCGCCCGTCCTGGGCCAGCGCATCGTACAAGGGCAGCACGGCGCCGCCGGGATAGCCGAACACGGTGTCGACGCCGCAGGCGACCAGGGTGTCGAGCAAGAGGCCGGCGCCGGTCAGGGCGACCTTGCCGGCGGCTGGCGGGAGGAATTCGGGATGTGGTTTCATGCCTTGAAGTCTATCGAGGAAAGACATGAAAGTGCTTCATACTTTCAGCTAGAATTGGCGCTCTACCTGAATAATTTTCATAAAAAATGAATCAAGAGAGAAAATCTTTCGATGCGACCGATTTGACCATCCTGGGCATCCTGCTGCGCGACTCGCGCACGCCGCTGCAGGAGATCAGCGCCGCGGTCGGCCTGTCGACCACCTCGTGCTGGAACCGCATCAAGCGGATGACGGATAGCGGAGCCCTGCAGGGCTACACGGTCAAGGTCGACCTGCCGAGCCTCGGCTACCACGACCAGCTGATCGTGCAGGTCACGCTCGACAGCCACAGCGAAGAAACGCTGTACGAATTCGGGCGCGCGCTCGAATCGATTCCCGAGGTGCTGGAAGCCTCGCTGATCTCGGGCGACTACGATTATTTCCTGCGCATCGCGGTGAAGGACACGCGCGACTACGAGCGCCTGCTGCGCGAACGCCTGTACAAGATCCCCGGCATCCGCCACAGCAAGTCGAGCTTCGTGCTGCGCACCCTCAAGAAGGTCGATACGCCGCTGACGGCCTAGCGCCGCAAATCCATGCCGAGCTTGAGCGCGGCCGCGATATTGCGCGCCGTGCACTGCAGGTTGAACTGCGCGCCGGCCAGCACCTCGGCCACCGTCCCCGCCTTCATGACGGTGCTGAAGGTGGCGGCGATGCCGTGCGCGTGCACCGCGCTGGCGTCGTTCGCCAGGCAGCCGCCGATGGCGATCACCGGCTTGGCGTGGCGCCCGGCCACGCGCGCGACGCCGATCGGGGTCTTGCCGTTGACGGTCTGGCTGTCGATGCGCCCCTCGCCCGTGACCACCAGGTCGGCGTCGCGCACGAAGGCGTCCAGGCCCACCGCGTCGGCCACGATCTCGCTGCCGGGACGCAGGCGCCCCTTCAGGAACACCAGCATCGCCGCGGCGATGCCGCCGCCGGCGCCGGCGCCGGGAATATCGGCCACGTCCTGGCCCAGGTCGCGCGCGATCACGTCCGCGTAGTGGCGCAGGCTGGCGTCGAGCCGCTCCACCATCTCGGGCGTGGCGCCCTTCTGCGGTCCGAAGATCGCCGACGCGCCCCTGGGGCCCACCAGCGGATTGCTGACGTCGCAGGCCACCTCGAACACGCATTCTTCGATGCGCGGGTCGAGCCTTGACACGTCGATGCGCGAAAGGAGCGCCAGCGCGGCGCCGCCCGGCGCCAGCTGGGCGCCCTGCGCGTCGAGCAGTTCGACGCCGAGCGCCTGCAGCATGCCGGCGCCGCCATCGTTGGTGGCGCTGCCGCCCACGCCGAGGATGAAGCGGCGCGCGCCGCGATCGAGCGCGGCGCGGATCAGTTCACCGGTGCCGCGGCTGGTCGCCACCAGCGGATCGCGCTCGGCGGGCGCCACCAGTTCGAGGCCGCTCGCGGCCGCCATCTCGATCACGGCGGTCGACTCGTCGCCGCTCAAGCCATAGAAAGCCTCGACCGGCCGGCCCAGCGGGCCGGTGGCCTGCAACACGACCTGGCGGCCGCCGGTGGCGGCGACCATGGCCTCGACCGTGCCTTCGCCGCCGTCGGCCACCGGCACCTTCACGTAGGCGGCGTCGGGAAAGATCTCCCGGAAGCCGGCTTCGATGGCGCTGGCGGCTTCGAGGGCCGACAGGCTTTCCTTGAACGAATCTGGAGCGATGACGATTTTCATGGACCTCTCCTTTAGCGATTGACCAGACGGGCAGGCACGACCAGCACCAGCATGGCGCCGATGAACAGGACGGTGGACAGGATGTACAGCGCGACGTCGGTGCTGCCGGTGGCGTCCTTGATCCAGCCGACCAGGAAGGGGCTGACGAAGCCGGCCACCTGCCCCATCGAATTGATCAGGGCCAGGCCGCCGGCCGCCGCCGCGCTGCCGAGGAAGGCCGCCGGCAGGGGCCAGAACATCGGCAGGCCGGTCAGCGCGCCCATCGTGGCCAGCGAGAGGCCGACCAGCACGATCACCGCGTTGTCCGAGAAGTTGGCGGCCATGAGCAGGCCCACCAGCGCCATCAGCAATGGCGCCGACAGGTGCCAGCGGCGCTCGCGCCGGCGGTCGGCCGAGCGGCCCACCAGCACCATGAACACGCCGGCGAACAAGTAGGGGATGGCGCTCAGCCAGCCGACCGTGGTCGCGTTCTCGAAGCCCAGCGACTTGATGATCGAAGGCAGCCAGAAGTTGATCGCGTAGACGCCCATCTGGATGCTGAAGTAGATGAAGCCCAGCATCCACACATGCCAGTCGCGCAGCACGGCGCCGAAGGAATGCACCGCGTGCACGCCCTTCGCGCGCTGCTGCTCGTCCTGGTCGAGCGCGTCCTGCATCGCGGCCTTTTCGGCGTCACTCAGCCAGCCGGCCTGCCTGATGCCGTCGTTCAGGTAGAAGAACACGGCCACGCCCAGGAACACGGTCGGCAGGCCTTGCAGCAGGAACAGCCACTGCCAGCCGTCCATGCCGCCCTGGCCGTGCGCGAAGTGGCTCAGCATCCAGCCCGACAGCGGGCCGCCGATCAGGCCCGAGACGGGGATCGCCGACATGAACAGCGCCATCACCTGGCCACGCTTGTGCGACGGGAACCACTTGGTGAAGTACAGCACCATGCCGGGGAAGAAGCCGGCTTCGGCCACGCCGGTGAAGAAGCGCAGCACATAGAATTCCGTCGGCGTGGTCACGAACAGCATGCAGGCCGACAGCGAGCCCCAGGCCATCATCATGATGGCGATCCAGCGCCGCGCGCCCAGCCGGTGCAGGATCAGGTTGCTCGGCACGCCGAACGTCACGTAGCCGATGAAGAAGATGCCGGCGCCCAGGCCGTACACGGTTTCGCTGAGCTGGAGCGCGTCGAGCATCTCGAGCTTGGCGAAGCCGACGTTGACGCGGTCCAGGTAGTTGAACAGGTAGCAGACGAAGATGAAGGGAATCAGGCGCCAGGTGGCCTTGCGGTAGGCGCCGTCCAACAGGGCCGCGCCGGCGGCGCCGCCCTGGACGCCGGATGTGCTTGCGGTGGTGCTCATGCTGTCTCCGAATTTCTAATAGGGTGATCTGCAAGATTATCGGCCAAACAAGGGATATCCAGCGTCGGCGACACGCACAAACCAGAGCGGGAAATAGCCGGCATTTTTCGTGCAACCTCACAATATTTACCATCATAGGCCGGATACGGCCTCCTCGGCGCAGGAAGTTTTGTGCATAATCACAAGGTTCGCTCCACCTTCCAGGCCCTACCCCATGCATATCCTCGACACCCGGCTTGCCCAGGAAATCGTCACCCGCACCATGCGGATCATCCCGTTCAACGTGAATGTGATGGACGCCAACGGCGTGATCCTCGCCAGCGGCAACCCCGAGCGGATCGGCGAACTGCATGCGGGCGCCCTGCTGGCGCTGGCCAAGAAGCTGACCGTGGAGATCGACGCGGCGGCCGCGCGCAAGCTGCATGGCGCCCAGCCGGGCATCAACCTGCCTCTCTCCGTGGGCGGCCAGCTGTGCGGCGCGGTGGGCCTCTCCGGCGCGCCGGACGAGGTCCGCCAGTTCGGCGAACTGGTGCGCCTGACGGCCGAGATGATCCTGGAACAGGCGGCGCTGGCGAACGAATTGCAGAACAATTCGCGCTACCGCGAAGCCTTCGTGCTGAACCTGATCCGCTTCGAGGCGGCGCAGCGGCCCGAGCTCGAAGGCTGGGCGCGGCGCCTGGGCCTGGACCTCGAGCGCATGCAACTGGCGTTCCTGCTCGAACTGCAGCCGGACGGCGCCGAGGCCGGGGCCGCCCTGCACGACATCCAGCGCCT
The DNA here is from genome assembly GCF_001866515.1 of Massilia timonae. Classification (NCBI taxonomy): domain Bacteria; kingdom Pseudomonadati; phylum Pseudomonadota; class Betaproteobacteria; order Burkholderiales; family Oxalobacteraceae; genus Massilia; species Massilia timonae. Next base: position 3,845,818 of record NZ_JRYB01000001.1, on the reverse strand, counting down.
GCAGATGCGCCTGCTGGCGCGGCGCGAGGATGCGCTGACCGCCACCGTCGGCCCGTCCGAGATGGTGCTGCTCGATTCCTGGGACCCGGCGCGCAAGGGCTACGAGACGCCGCCGCAGCGGCGCCTGGACTTGCTGGCCCAGCTGGTGCGCGAGGAATGCGAGCTGCCTTTCACGCTGGCGATGGGCATCGCCCTGCCCGGCCTGGAAGGCGCCGCCGTCTCGTACCAGAGCGCGCGCAGCGCCAGCCGGCTGGGGCGCCTGCGCATGCCGCAGCAGCAGGTGTTCAGCTATTACGACCTGGCGCTGCCGGTGCTGCTGTCAGGACTCGACAGCGGCTGGCAGGCGCACCAGCTGCGCATGCCGATCGCGCGCCTGGCGGGCGACAAGAGCCGCGCCATGCTGCGCGCCACGCTCGACACCTGGTTCGCCCAGGACGAGAACTCGGCCGCCACTGCGGCCAGTCTCGGCATCCACCGCAACACGCTCGACTACCGCCTGCGCCGCATCGGCGAACTGACGGGGCTGGACCTGGCGCGCAGCGAGGACAAGCTGCTGCTGTACGTGTCGGCGCTGCTCAGCCCCGCAAGCGCCTGATCCCGTGGCGGTCAGCGATCGACCAGCCGCGCCGGCACGGTCAGCACCAGCAAGGCCCCGACCAGCATCACGCTCGACAGGATGTACAGCGCGACGTCGGTGCTGCCGGTGAGGTCCTTGATCCAGCCGACCAGGAAGGGGCTGGCGAAGCCGGCCACCTGCCCCATCGAATTGATCAGGGCCAGGCCGCCGGCGGCGGCGGCGCTGCTGAGGAAGGCCGCCGGCAGCGGCCAGAACATCGGCAGGCCGGCGAGCGCGCCCATCGTCGCCAGGCACAGGCCGATCATGGCGACGACGGCGTTGTCCGAGAAGTGCGCGGCCATCGCCAGGCCCGCCAGCGCCATCAGGAGCGGCGCCGACAGGTGCCAGCGGCGCTCGCGCCGGCGGTCGGCCGAACGGCCCACCAGCACCATGAACACGCAGGCGAACAGGTAGGGAATCGCGCTCAGCCAGCCGACCGTGCCGAGGTCCTCGAAGCCGAGCTCGCGGATGATCGACGGCAGCCAGAAATTGATCGCGTACGCCCCCATCTTGATGCTGAAATAGATAAAGCCGAGCATCCACACATGGCGGTCGAGCAGCAGCGCGCGCAGCGAGTGCACGGCGCTGGCGCCGGGCGGTCGTTCGCGCTCGTCGCGCGCGAGCTCCTCCTGCAAGGCCGCCTTCTCATGGGCGCCGAGCCAGCTGGCCTGGGCCACGCCGTCGTTCAGGTAGAACAGCGCCGCCAGGCCCAGGAACACGGTGGGCAGGCCTTGCAGCAGGAACAGCCACTGCCAGGCAGCCATGCCGCCCTGGCCGTCGGCGAAGTGGCTCAGCATCCAGCCCGAGAGCGGGCCGCCGACCAGGCCCGAGACGGGAATCGCCGCCATGAACAAGGCCATCACCTGGCCGCGCTTGTGCGACGGGAACCACTTGGTGAAATACAGGACCATGCCCGGGAAGAAGCCGGCTTCGGCCACGCCGGTGAAGAAGCGCAGCAGGTAGAACTCCAGCGGCGTGGTCACGAACAGCATGCAGGCCGACAGCGAGCCCCAGGCCATCATCATGACGGCGATCCAGCGCCGCGCGCCCAGCCGGTGCAGGATCAGGTTGCTCGGCACGCCGAAGCTCACGTAGCCGATGAAGAAGATGCCGGCGCCCAGGCCATAGATGGTCTCGCTGAACTGCAGGGCGTCGAGCATCTCGAGCTTGGCGAAACCGACGTTGACCCGGTCCAGGTAGTTGAACAGGTAGCAGACGAAGATGAACGGGATCAGGCGCCAGATGGCCTTGCGGTATGCCCCTTCCAAAATGGCCGGGCCGGTCCCTGCCGCGAACGCGCCGGGCCGGCTTGCGGTGTCGAACATGCTGTCTCCGAATTTTTTTTGAATAACCCTGACATTATCGTCTGAACCGGAGACAACAGGGGGGCGACGTGCACGGCGCGCCCCGTCGCCCGTTCAGAAGGTGAACACGGTATGGCCGTCGGCCGCGATCTGCGCGATGCTCGGCAGGCCGGAGGTGCCCGGCACGCTGTTATCGGTGATCAGGTCGAACCCCGCCTTCTCGGCTTCCTCGCGCGCGCCGAACACGTCGGCGCAGCCGCAGGAAATGCCCACCACCTTGTCTTGCACCGCCTTGTACAGGGCGTGGATCGGGTGCTTGTCGTCGGCCAGCACGCCCGGCCAGCGGGTGCCGGCGCCCTGGAAATAGATCCCGACTTCGGTCTGTTTCTGCTTGAAGTCATAGGCCGCGGCCAGGCCGTTGAACATGCGGCCCAGCGCGTCTTCGCCGGCCTTGGGATCGGACAGGATGATGATGGCTGCTTTCATGGTGTTCTCCTTGGGGTGGTAGGGTGGTGTTCGCCGCGCCGGGCAGCGAATGACCCCATTCTAGGAAGCTCGACCGCCAAGAAACATCATGCCGAAGACAATTCATTATTGCGTCAAACGAAACGCAGGGTTTTCTCAGTGGAGATGAGGATTCGCGCGCAGCTGGTCAGCCAGCAGGTCGATGAAGTTGCGCACCTTGGACGAGCCGAACTTGTTCTCGCGGTGCACCAGGTGCACCGGCCATGGCGCTTCCTCATGCTCGGACAGGACGATCTTGAGGCGGCCGTCGGTCAGCTGGTCGGCGATCTGGTAGGACAGCAGCCGGCAGATGCCCAGCCCGGCGCAGGCGGCCTCGATGGCGGCGTCGTTGCTGGTCACCGTCAGGCGCGGCCGCAGGCGCACCATGGCCGGATCGTCGACCGCGCCGAACTTCCACTCGACCCGCGGCGAGACGCCGGTGGCGGCGATGATCGTATGGCGCAGCAGGTCGGCCGGATGCTGCGGCAAGGGGTGCCTGGCCAGATAGTCGGGCGCGGCGCACAGCACGCGCCGCACCTGGCCCACGCGCAGCGCCCTGAGGCTCGAATCGGGCAGGTGGCCGATGCGCACGGCGACGTCGACGCCTTCGTCGACCAGGTTCACGATGCGGTCGAGGAACAGCGCCGACACCTCGACTTCGGGATACTCGTTCAGGAACTGCACGATGCAGGGCATGACGAAGGTCTTGCCGAACAGGACCGGGGCCGTCACCGACAGGTTGCCCTTCGGCGCCGCGTTGACGCCGGCCGCCGCCTCGTTGGCTTCATCGATGCTGGCCAGGATGGCGCGCGTGTCGTCCAGGTAGCGCCGCCCCGCTTCCGTCAGGCGCACGTTGCGCGTGGTGCGCAGCAGCAGCTTGACGCCCAGCCGCTCCTCGAGACCGGCGATGGCGCGCGTGACGGCGGCCGGCGACAGGTCCAGGCGCCGCGCCGCCGCGGCGAAGCCCTCTTCTTCGCCGACTGCCACGAAGACGTGCATCAAATGGATCTGGTCCACCCGGTACTCCCTGCGAAATGATGACTTGCGTTGCGCGCCGTCGCGCTCACAGCCCCAGGTCGGACAGCCCCGGATGGTCGTCGGGGCGGCGTCCCAGCGGCCAGCGGAACTTGCGCTCTTCTTCCTTGATCGGCATGTCGTTGATGCTGGCGTAGCGGTTGACCATCAGGCCGTCCGGGCCGAATTCCCAGTTCTCGTTGCCATAGGAGCGGTACCAGTTGCCTGAGTCGTCGCGGCTCTCGTAGGCATAGCGCACCGCGATGCGGTTGTCGGTGAAGGCCCACAGCTCCTTGATCAGGCGGTACTCGAGCTCCTTCTTCCATTTGCGCTCGAGGAAGGCGCGCGCCTCGTCACGGCCGTTGACGAATTCGGCGCGGTTGCGCCAGCGCGTGTCCAGGCTGTAGGCCAGCGCCACCTTGGCGGCGTCGCGCGTGTTCCAGCCGTCTTCGGCCAGGCGCACTTTTTCGATCGCGGATTCGCGGGTGAATGGCGGCAGCGGCGGACGCACTGCGGTGGGCGTTGTCATCGTGAGACCTTTCGATTGGTGGTGGTGGAAGACAGCTTACAGATCGAGTTCCAGCAGCGGGCCCCTGGCCCAGGAGACGCAGGGCGTCATGCCGATGGCCCGCTGCCGGGCGTTCAGGCACACGTCGCGATGCAGCGGCTCGCCCGACACCACGCCAGCATAGCAGTTGCCGCATTCACCACGCTTGCACTCGTAGGAAACGAACACGTCGGCCTCGATCATCGCCTCGAGGATCGACTCGCCCGGCGCGACGTCGAGCGTCATGCCGCTTTGCCGCAAGACCACCCGCAGCGGCCGGTCCTCGTCGTGGGCGCGCGCGCCGAAGCTTTCGACGCGCACGTGCCGCTGCGGCCAGCCCTGCGCCGTCGCGGCGGCGCGGATTGCCTCGAGCAGGACCGAAGGGCCGCAGGCATGCAGCTCGCAGCCCGGCTGCCACGGGCCGATCATCCGGCCCAGGTCGGGGCGCCCTTCGCTTGCGGTGGCATAGGTGCGCACGCGGTCCTGGCCGAGGGCCTGCCAATCGGCGGCCAGCACCAGCCGCGCGCTATCGCGCGCCAGGTAGTGCAATTGGTAGCTGGCGCCGGCCGTCTCGAGCGCGCGCGCCATCGGCAGCATCGGCGTGATGCCGATGCCGCCCGCGATCAGCACGGTGCGGGTGCTCCCCGGGTGCAGCGTGAATCCGTTCAGCGGCAGGCTGACCTCGAGCGCCATGCCCGGCTCGAATTCGTCATGCAGCACGCGCGAGCCGCCACGCCCGCCTTCCTCGCGCTGGACCGCGATGCGCAGCATTCCGCCCTCCTCGCCCACCACGGAATAGGCGTTGCGGTGGCGGGCGCCGGCGCGCGAAGTGAATGCGAGTTCGACGTGGGCTCCGGGCTGCCACGGCGGCAGCGGCGCGCCGCCTTCCGGCGCCAGGCGGAATTCCCTGACCACGGGGCCGTGGCGGACGATGGCGTCGATCAGATACATCATGAAGTCAGCCATGACTCACGCCTCTACCGCCGGATTGAACGGGGAGGCGTCCAGGTATTCCCAGTCCAGGCGCTGCGGCGCGCGGCGCAGCAGCCAGCGCTCGATCGCGATTTCGCAGAAGCGTCCGGTGCCGCCGCTCAGGCCGTGCGGATCGTCCTGGCCATGCAGGATGCATGCGCGGCCGCTCAGCTGCAACAGACGCTGGCCGTCGAAGTCGGGAATGCACAGGCCCACGCGCGGGTCGACCGTCAGGTTGCCGAAGGTGTTAAACAGGCTGTTGCCGGCGTAGTCGGGAATGCGCAGCAGCGTGTCGTCCACCACCTGGACGAAGCCGGGGCTGCCGCCGCGGTGCGAGGCGTCGGCGCCGCGCTCCTGGTGGTTGCTGGCCACGAAGACGGTGTCGGCGCGGCGCACGATGGCGCGCGCGGCCTGGTCGAGCGCGCGCCCTTCGCCCAGCAGGGCCGGCGCCGACTCGCCATCGATGCGGCGCAGCTGGCGGCGCTGGATGTATTTGGGGCAGTTCGGGTAGGCCTCGCGCACCGCCAGGTCGAAGCCCCCGTCGTCCAGGCGCGCCAGGGCGCCATTGATGCGGTAGCGGCGGCGCGAGCCGAGCTCGATGAACAGGCTGCCGATCGCCGGATTGGCGGCGACGTTGCGCCAGAATGGCTCGTCAGGATCGCGCAGCGCCGCCGGCAGGTCGACGGTGACCTGCGTCGCGCTGTCGGCATGGGCGAAGCCGGGCTGCCCGAACAGGACCGTGGACCAGGGCGCCCCCTCCGGGTCGACGCTCGCCAGCACCACCATCGACTGCTTGCCGATGAAGGGCCGGGCGCCGCCCAGGATGGAGTCGGCGATGACCACGCCGTTGCGGTCGGCGATGGCGGCCTCGCCGGCGCGGTGCTGCACGGCGCGTTCGCCGTCGTGGTAAACCGAAGTCGTCATGCTGCGTTCCTCCCGGGCTGGCGGCGCGCTGGCCGCGTTCATCGTGGCACCATTCTCATGAATTATGCAAAGGCAGGGAATCGGCGCAATCCGCAATTCATTATTTCTCCAAAAGGAATGCCGGGCCGGATTGCCATCGTCCGCGTATCAGATTCGCAACATCCCTCGTTTCCCGCGCCAATAGTTGTCATTACTGCTCGCCGCGCGATTACACTCCTCGATATTTACGTGGTTTCATAGGGACAATTGATGAATATGAAGTTGAAGGCGGCGGCGCGCGCCGTGCGCGGCGCGCTGCTGGCGGGCGCCTGGATGGCGGCAGGGGTGGCGGGCGGCGCGCTGGCGCAGGAAACGCCGCCGGTGACGACCGACGTTGCGCCGGCAGCCGCACCGGCGCCGGCCGCGATGCCGAAGGTCGAAGTCACCGGCTCGGCCATCCGCCGGGTGCAGTCCGAGACCGCCCTGCCGGTGCAGATCGTCTCGCGCGCCGAGATCGAAAAGGCCGGCGTGACCACCGCCTCCGAGCTGCTGGCCCGGGTATCGAGCAACGTCAACGGCCTGACCGACGGCGCCAGCATCAATGTCGGCGGCGACCAGCGCGGCTTCAACAGCGCCAATCTGCGCGGCATCGGCACCTCGTCGACCCTGGTCCTGCTCAATGGCCGGCGCATGGCCAACTTCGCCTCGCCCGGCGACGACAGCGGCGTCGACCTGAACAACATCCCGGCCGCCGCGCTGGAACGGGTCGAGGTGCTGCTGGATGGCGCCTCGGCGCTGTACGGCACCGACGCGATCGGCGGCGTCATCAACTTCATCACCCGCAAGGATTACCAGGGCCTGGAACTGAACGCCTACGGCAGCACCACCGACGAGGGCGGCGCCGGCAAGCGCACCGCCAGCATCAGCGCCGGCAAGGGCGACCTCGAACGCGACGGCTACAATGTGTTCGCGGTGGCCGACTTCCAGCGCACCAATGCGCTCAATACCTCGCAGCGCAGCTTCATCCCCGGCCTGCGGGTCGAGGAACGCCTGGGCCATCTGCTGTCGGGCTATACCGGCCCGGCGAATATCCGCCTGACCTCGAACCAGCGCGACCACCTGCAGGAACTCGGCTTCACCATCAACGGCCGCCCGATCACCAACCGCCTGATCAACCTGTCGGCGCCCGATTGCGCGCCGCCGGCCAACGTCTACCTGCCCGACGGCACCGGCGGCGTGGACGCCTGCACCTATAACTACATGGGCGACACCGAGCTCTATCCGAAGACCGAGAAAGCCAGCCTGCTCAGCCGCGGCGTGTTGAAGCTCGGCGGCGGCCACCAGGCCTATGCCGAAGTCGCGCTCAGCCGCTCGAAGTCGTACTACACCGGCTCGTCGGCGCGCGTCACCGGCTATATCGACTACCGACTGGTGCCGCAACTGGTGGGCACCGGCCTGGAAGAACTGGACGACGACTATCCGGGCGAACTGGAGCTGCGCATGCGCCTGTCCGAGGCCGGCCAGCGCACCAGCGAACTGACCAGCGAAGGCATGCGCTTCGTGGTCGGCGTGAGCGGCACCGTGGGCGGCTGGGACTACGACACCGCGTATAACCACAGCGTCAACACGGTCAAGGACCGCGACACCAACGGCTACGTGCTGTACAACGAGCTGATGGAAGGGATCCTGGACGGCCGCATCAACCCGTTCGGTCCGTCCAGCCCGGAGGGCCTTGCCCTGCTCGACAGCATCCAGGTCGACGACGTCGTGCGCCGCGCGCGCGGCACGCTCGACTCGGTCGACTTCAAGTTCTCGCGCGCGCTCATGCCGCTGGCGGGCGGCGAGCTGGCCGTCGCCATCGGCGGCGAGGTGCGGCGCGAGAAGAACAATTTCACGCCTTCCGCCCTGCTCCTCTCCGACAACATCAACAACGACGCGGCGCCGGAAGGCGGCCGCGCCACCAGCGACAAGCGCGACGTCGCCGGCCTGTATGGCGAACTGCTGGTGCCGTTCGCGCAGCAGTGGGAGGCGCAGCTGTCGGCCCGCTACGACCATTACGAGCAGGTCGGCGGCGCGGCCAGCCCCAAGATCGGCCTCTCCTACCGTCCGACGGATGCGCTGCTGCTGCGCGCCTCCGCCGGCCGCGGCTTCCGCGCGCCGACCATGACGGAGCTGTTCCGCCCCACCGTCTACAGCAGCACCGCGACCCTGCCCGATCCGGTGTATTGCGCCACGGTCGAGAACAACTACGCCGACTGCGCCGACAACTGGGATACGCGCCGCTACAGCAACGCCGACCTGCAACCGGAGCGCAGCCGCCAGTTCTCGTTCGGCGCCGTGTTCGCGGCCGGCCGCAACGTGAGCGCCTCGCTCGACTACTGGAACATCAAGCGCACCGACTTGATCAGCGAGATCGGCGACGACATCATCCTGGGCAACCTGGCCAAGTACGGCGATCTGGTGCACCGCGATGAAGACGACGTGATCGACTACATCGAGCTGCGCAAGGAAAACCGCGGCGCCCAGGTAGCCAAGGGCCTGGACCTGGCGGTCACGGTGCGCGGCGTCGACACCGCCATCGGTCGCTTTGGCGGACGCCTGAACGGCACCTATGTGCTGTCGTCGGAAATCCAGAACGCGCCGGGCGATGCTTTTGTGAGCAACCTGAACAAGTTCGTGACCGACGGCGTGGTGCAGCGCTGGCGCCACACGGTAAGCTTCGACTGGGAGCGCGGGCCGGTCTCGGCCAGCCTGCAGAACACCTGGTCGAGCGGCTACGACGACCAGAACACGGCGATCAATATCGACGACGGTTCGGTGGTGGCGGCCAACAAGGTCAAGTCGTATTCGCTGTGGGACCTGTCGGCGGCGTATCAGGCGACGCCGCGCCTGAAGCTGCGCGCCGGCGTGCAGAACCTGTTCGACGAGAGCCCGCCGTATTCGAACCAGGCCTATTTCTTCCTGTCCGGGTACGATCCGAGCTATACCGATCCGCGCGGGCGGCGGTTCTATGCCAGCGTGAACTATTCGTTCAACTAGACCGCCTGATGGAGGGACGCATGAAACAGCTGGGATTGCTCATATTGTTCCTGTCGTCCCTGGCCCAGGCCTCCGACCCGCCGGTCTCGGGGACGTTCAGCAGCGCCCGCAGCGCGTCGCCGGACGGCATGTTCAACCTGATCGTGACGGCGACGGCGGAGGGTCAGCAATTCTTCTTCCAGTGCTTCACCGACGGCAAGCCGGAATTCGGCACGCTCACCAGTGTCAAGGGCCGGAAGACCGAGGCCGTCCTGAATGCGGGAGCGGGTTGTCCCGGCAGCAAGGTCCGGATACGGCTGGACTACGAAGAAGCCTGGATCGAGATCAAGGGCAAATGGGTCGCCATCCCGCGGAACGACATCGTCGTGCCGATCGTCGACTAGCAGTCGGCAACCGGCACGCCTGAATGTCTATTTTGCCGTGTACATCGACGCATACTTGGCGCCAAAGTACAGGACGAAGGCATAGCACGCCGCCGGCAGCAGGAACGACACCTGCACATTGAAGGCATCCGCCAGCGCTCCTTGCGCGAACGGCACCAGCGCGCCGCCCACGATCGCCATGCACAGGATGCCCGAGGCCTGGCCCGTATGCCTGCCCAGGCCATGCAGCGCCATGCTGAAGATGGTCGGGAACATGATGGAATTGCACAGGCCGACGGCCAGGATCGCCCACATCGCCAGGTCGCCCTGGGCAAACGTCCCCACCAGCACCAGCGCGATCGCCGCCAGCGAATTGAAGGCCAGCGTCTTGCCGGGGCTGACCACGCGCATCACGGCGAAGCCGATGAAGCGCCCCACCATCGCCCCGCCCCAATAGATGCTGACGTAGTGGGCGGCGTCGGCATGCGACAGGCCGGCGATGTGCGGCTCGCCGATGAAGTTGATCAGGAAGCTGCCGATGCTCACTTCCGCGCCCACGTACAGGAAGATGCCGATCGCGCCCAGCACCAGGTGGCGGTGCGCCAGCGCCGAGCCCCGGGCTTCCCCTGCCAGCGGCGCGTCGTCGGTGTCGGCGATCGCCGGCAGGCGCGCCAGCCGGAACAGCACCGCCAGCACGACCAGCACGCCGGCCAGCACCAGGTAGGGACCGCGCACCGACGCCGCTTCGGCCGCGGCATCGACACCCGCCACCGCGACCGCCCCCGCGGCCGACAGGATCAGGAGGCCGCCGACGGCCGGCCCGATCGTGGTGCCGAGCGAATTGAAGGCCTGGGTCAGGGTCAGGCGGCTCGAGGCCGTGCGCGCCGGGCCGAGCACCGCCACGTAGGGATTGGCCGCCACCTGCAGCACCGTGATGCCCGAGGCCAGCACGAACAGCGCCAGCAGGAACAGTCCATAACCGCCGAACGAGGCCGGATAGAACAGCGTGCAGCCGGCGGCGGCCACCAGCAGGCCGGCCACCGCCCCCTTCTGGTAGCCGATGCGGCGGATCAACGCGCCGGCCGGCAGCGACACGATGGCATACGCCCCGAAGAAGCAGAACTGCACCAGCATGGCCTGCACATAGGTCAGGGTATACACCGCCTTCAGGTGCGGGATCAGGACGTCGTTGAGCGACGTGATCAGGCCCCACATGAAGAACAGGATCGTCACGATGACGAGCGCGCTCGTATTGCTGTCGAGCTGCGTCGCCGCGCCCCCGTTGTGGGCGGCAGGCGCCGCCTTGTATGGCATATTGGCCATGCTGTCTCCTTCGTTTTTTTATGCGGCGCTTAGTGCGCCAGGTCGGCCGGCGGGCGCGGTAGGTCACGCCCGCGCGTGCCCCAGCCTTTCGTGTCCGGCTGGGTCGTCAGCTGGTACTTCAGGGCGCCGCCCGACTGCAGCTGTTCCCAGTCCAGCCACACGCGCTCGACCGCGCGGCCGCCATGGTTCACCGACTTGACGAAGCGGCGCTCGCCCGGCTTGGCGCCCGGCGCCTCGATGCGCAGGATGCGGCCTTGCGGCAGGTCGATCTCGGCCTTGGCGAAGCGCGGCGCATGCAGCAGGAAGCGGCCGCTGCCCGGCATGTCCGGGTAGATGCCCAGCGCGCTGAACAGGTACCAGGACGACATCGTGCCCAGGTCGTCGTTGCCGGTCACGCCGCCGGGACCGTTGGTGAACAGCGTCTCGGCCGCGCGCACCACGGTGGTGGTCTTCCACGGCTGGCCCATCAGGGTGTACATCCACGGCGCGTGCAGGTCGGGCTCGTTGTTCGGGTTGTAGCGGAACTGGGCGTAGTAGCTGTACGGCCCCACCACCCACGACTTGCGCACCGCGTTCGGGTCGGCCAGCACGGCTGGATAGTCGAAGAACTGGTCCAGGCGGCCGAGGGCCGGCGCGACGCCGCCCATCGCGGCGGCCAGGCCGGGCACGTCCTGCGGCACCAGCCACTGGTATTGCCACGCCGTGCCTTCATGGAAGCCGTGGTCGCCGCGCGGATCGTAGCCGCTGCCGACGTCGCCGAACCAGCTGCCGTCCAGCAGGCGCGGACGCGGGAAACCTTTCTGGCCGGTCTCGGCGTCGACCACGCTCGGGTCCCAGATCGCCTTCCAGTTCAGGGCGCGCTGCGCCAGCGCCTTCGCATCATCTAGATGGCCGAGCGCAGCGGCCATGCCGGCCAGCGCGCCGTCGGCCGCCGCGTATTCGAGCGTCGCCGACGCGCCGTGGTGCGGGTCGGTGTCCATGCCCTTCGAGATGAAGCTGCGGTCGTACTGCACGAAGCCTTGCTTGAGGTAGCTCGGATTGCCCGAACGGCCTTGCGGACGGATGCCGTGGGCCGGCACGCCGAAGGCGTTCTCGCGCAGCGCGGCATAGGCCTCGGCCTCGCGCCCCTTCAAGGCGCCGAAGCGCCACAGGTCGACCAGGAACGGCGTCACCGGGTCGCCGGTCATGATGTTGGTCTCGAAGTTGGCATAGCCCCAGCGCGGCAGCCAGCCGCCCTGTTCGCGGATCCTGAGCACCGAGGTCGCGATGTCGCTCGCGCGCTCCGGACGCAGCAGCGCCAGCATCTGGTTCTGGGCGCGGTAGGTGTCCCACAGCGAGAAGAATTCGTAATAAGTCCAGTCCTTCGCCGTATGGATGGCGTCGTCGTAGCCGCGGTAGCGGCCATCGGCGTCGTTGCCGGTCAGCGGCTGCAGCAAGGTGTGGTAGAGCGCGGTATAGAACACGGTACGGTCGTCCTTGCTGCCGCCCTCGATGCGCACGCTGGCCAGCTCGCGCTGCCAGTTCGCTTGCGCTTTGGCCTTCATGGCGTCGAAGCCCATTGGCTTGCCGCCTTCCATCCCCTCGGCCTTCAGGTTGATGCGGGCCCCTTCGGCGTCGACGTGCGAGATCGCGCTGACCGCGGTCACCGCCTGGCCAGCCTTGAGGTCAAAGCTCAGCCACACGCCGTGCGGCTTGGCCTCGCCCTGCTGGCTCGGGCCGTCGACGTCCGGCCAGCCGGCGCGGTCGTCCCAGATGCCGCGCCTGGCGAAAGGCTGGTCGAACTCCATGCGGAACCAGGTCGTGTACTTGGCGCCGCCGCAAAAGCTGCGGGTGACGATCCGGCCCTCGACGCTGCGGTCGCCCACGATCCTGACTTCGCTGCCGATGACGGAATGGCGCTCGTTGGCCTGGCCGAGGTTGAGCAGCACGTGGCCGGTCTTGGTCCCCGGCGCGTAGGTATAGCGCTCGGCGGCGGCGCGGGTCAGCGCGGTGGCCTCGGCCGTGATGCCGCCATAGCTGGTCAGCTTGACCTTGTAGTAGCCGGCTTCGCCGACCTCGCCGTCATGCGTGTAATCGGCGGCGTATTTCTTGTGGTCGAACGCGCCCTTCTTGCTGGTGTCGAAGTCGCCGCCGGGGCCAATGGCGCCCGTCACCGGCAGCACCGACAGCTGTCCGCCCTGCTCCCAGCAGCCGGCGCCGGACAGGAAGGAATGGCCGAAGCCGCGGATCTTCTTGTCGGTGTAGCGGTAGCCGGCGTAGTGGTCGGCGATCGGGCTGACCTGGATCATGCCGAAGGGGGCCGAGGCGCCGGGGAAGGTATTGCCTTCGTCCTGGGTGCCGATGAAGGTGTTGACCGGCATGGCGCCGGCAGCGATCGTCGCCTTGGCTGCTGCGCCCGCCGCGGTCGCGTCAAGCGCGGACAGCGGCAGCAGGCAGGCGGCCAGTGCGAGGCACGCGCCATGCAGAATGGGCGGGAACGGGTTGGTGCGGGCTTGATTCATCGCGCTGCGTCTCCTTCGAGCTGTTCGAATAGTTGTTGCATGGCCGCGGGCGGCGGCGGCGTGGCGCCGGATTGCAGGCAGGCGGCGGAACCGGCGGCCAGCGCCGCGTGCAGGTGCGATTGCAGGCGCCGCTGCGGGTGGCGCACCAGGCTGGTCAAGAGGCCGGCGGCGCTGGCGTCGCCGGCGCCGACCGTGTCCACCACGGTGACTTTCGGCGCCCGCGCATCGCAGCGCTCGGCGCCGTGGAACAGGCTCGCGCCCTCACCGCCGCGCGTCAGCAGGCAATACGCCGCCGGATTGAAGGCGCGCAGGCGCGCCAGCGCTTCGTCCAGCGCGACGCCGGGGAACAGGCCGCGCAAGTCGTCGTCCGACACTTTCACCAGGTCGGCGATCGAGGCCATCGCCGCCAGGATCGGCGCATAGCGCTCGTCCATCAGGTTGCGGTAGTTGGGGTCGTAGCTGATCGCCACGCCCTGGGCCTTGAGCTCACGCGCCAGCGCAACGAGCCTCGAAGCAAGCGGCTCGCGCGCCAGGCTGATGCCGCCGAAGTGGGCCCAGCGCAGGCCCTCGGCCCAGCCGGCCGGGAACAGCGCCGGTTCGAAGTGCAGGTCGGCGGAGTCGTCACCGATGAAGAAGTAGCGCGGCGGCTCGCCCTGTTCCACCACGGCCAGCAGCGGCGAACGGTCGACCCGCTGCAGCAGCCGCGTGTCCAGGCCGACGGCTTCGCTCGCGCTCCACAGCGCGTCGCCGAAGCGGTCCAGGCTGATGGCGCCGGCGAAGGCGGTCGGTTCGCCCAGCGCCGCCAGCGCGCGCGCCACGTTCCAGGTCGATCCGCCCACGCGGCTCACCCACTGTTCGTCGCCCTGGTGGATCATGTCGGTCAGCGCCTCGCCGGCGCACAGCATGCGGGGAGGATTAAGCACGCGCGCCATCCTTCAGCACGGCCACGATGTCGTAGGCCGCGCCCATGGTGTGGTAGTCGACCTTGCCGGCCGGGCTCTTCTCGTCGCTGAGCTTGCGGTTCTCGCGGTCGAGGATGCGGTACCAGGCGCCGTGCTCGTGGTCGACGAAATGGGTCCAGCTGTACTGCCACAGGCGGTCGTACCAGGTCCAGTAGTCGGCATTGCCGGTGCGCGCGGCCAGCATGGCCGCCGCCGCGGCGCTCTCGGCCTGGACCCAGAAATACTTGTGGAAGTCGCATATGCTCAGGTCCGGCGCCAGCGAGTAGCATAGGCCGCCATGTTCCGGATCCCAGCCCTTCTGCACCGCCACCTTGAACAGCATTTCGGCGGTCGGCAGCAGCCAGCCCAGGTCGTGCTCCAGCACGTCCTTGCCGCGCGCTTCCAGCTGCAACAGCAGCTTGGCCCACTCGGTGAAGTGGCCCGGCTGGTAGCCCCAGGGACGGAACAGGTTTTCCGGGTCGTCGATATTGAACTTCCAGTCGGGCTGCCAGTGCGTGTCGTAGTGTTCCCAGATCAGGCCACCGCAGCGCTCGGCCTGGCGCTGGGTGATGTTGTAGGCCACCGTGTACGCGCGCTCGATGTAGCGCCGTTCGCCGGTCGCGGCATGGGCCGCCAGCAGCGCCTCGCAGGCGTGCATGTTGGCGTTCTGGCCGCGGTAGGTCGACAGCGCGCGCCAGTCCCGGCTCGCCTCGTCGGCGTACAGGCCGTCGGCCGCGCTCCAGAAGCGTCTTTCCATCAGGTCGAAGGCTTCGCCGATCCAGGGCCGCGCTTGCTCCATGCCGGCCATCGTGGCGTGCGCATAGGCCAGCAGCACGAAGGCTTCGCCATACGCGTGCTGGGTGCCGTCCTCGATCGCGCGGCCGTCCAGCATCCAGGCATAGCCGTCGCCATCCGGCGCGCGGTGCGCCTCGCGCAGGAAGCGCACCGCGTGCTCCAGGCCTTCGCGATAGGCCGGATCCTCGAAGTGGCGGTAAGCCATGGCATAGGTGAACACGAAGCGGGTGCTGCTGACCAGGTGGCGGTGGCTTGCGTCGTAGACCTCGCCGTCGTCCTTGAAATAGTGGTACATGCCGCCGGCGGGATCGATCGCGCGCGGGTGGTAGAAGCGCATCGTGTGGCGCGCGTGGTCGAGCAGCACGTCCGGGCTGCGAAAGTTCGGGAAAGTGGTCATGGTGGCTAGGGGTGGTGTGCGCTAGTCGTCGTAGCTGCTCTCGCGCACGATCATCTCGACTGGCAGGGTTATCTGGGATGGGTTTTCGTCGGGTTTGTGCAGCAGGGAGTCGACCCCGGTCCGCCCCAGCGCTTCCTTGTCCACGTGGACGGTGGACAGCGGCGGGATGGCGGCGGCCGAGGCGGCGATATCGTCGAAACCGACGATCGCGAGGTCGTAGGGAATCTTGAGCCCTTCGGCCAGGCAGTACTTCATGGCGACCAGGGCGGTGCTGTCGTTGTAGCAGAACAGCGCGTCCGGGCGTTTCGGCAGGTCCAGCAGGCTGCGCATCGCCTCGATCACGCCCTCCTCGCCCTCGCCCATGGTGGGCACGATGACTTCCAGGCTGGGATCGGCATGCACCTTGGCGTCGAACAGCGCCTGGCGAAAGCCCCGGTTGCGCTGCTGGATGCTGTAGTGGGCCAGGGAGCCGGACAGCATGGCGATGCGCTTGCGGCCGCAGCGCAGCAGGTGCTGGGTGGCGAGGTAGCCGCCGCTCATATTGTCCGGATTGATCGAGGTGAAGCCGCGCCGGTGCATGTCCACCAGCACCATCGGCTTGCCGGTCTGCTGCAGCGCGCTCAGGACTTCGGGCTCGAAGAAGCCGGCGCACAGGATCGCGTCGGGCTGGTGCAGGCGGATCTGTTCCAGCACCGGCTCGGCCGGGCCGACCACGATCAGCGACAGCGCGATGCCCTCGCGCCGGCAGGCTTCTTCGGCGCCGTGCAGCACCGGCGTGAAGAACGGACTGGAGGTGAGCGTGTTGTGCTGGCTGTGCAGCAGGAAGGCGATGCGGCGGATGCGGCCCTTCTTCAGCAGGGAGAAATCGTAGCCCAGGCGGATGGCGGCCTCGCGCACCACGCCGCGGGTCGCCTCGGTCATGCCGCCCTGGTTCTTGAGCGCGCGCGAGACGGTGCCGATCGACAGCCCGGTCTCGCTCGCGATGTCGCGCAGCGTGACCTGGCTCACGGCGCCGCCCTTGCCGCCATCGGGCTCATCTGCGTGACCATATACATGATCGTCTCCATTGAGTGGTTTAATAAACGCTTGTTGTCGCGTTCTTGTACTTGAATTTATAGCAGCCGCGTTTCGAAAGCGTCAACAAAGGCAGGTAGGACAGCGTGTGTTTTAGCGTTTTTTAGTAAACACTGGTTGTTCACTGTAAACACAAGTATTTACCTGCCTCGTCGCGCATCCTTATTTCGGCGCCGCCGCCGCGCCGGCCTCCAGCAGCTCCAGCTCGGCCAGCTCGAACGCCGCGCCCTGGGCGAAGCGCAGGCGGTACTCGCGGTAGGCGCCCGGTTTGGCGATGCCGAACGGCCGCAGCTGGCGCTCCCAGGCAAACACCTCGTCCTCGCGTGCGTCCAGCGCCACCCAGGCGCCCTTGCCGTCGCGTCCTTCGAGCGTCCACGTCACCTTGCCCAGCGCCGCCTTGCCGCCGGTGATGGTGTAATGGCTGATCGTCGTGGGCTTGGCGAAGGCGAAGCCGATGGCGGCCCTGGCCGGGACTTCCGTGGCCGTCATCGCATCGTCGTCGACCAGCGCGGCGTCGGCACGCTTGCCATCCAGCGTGACAGTGGCGCCCTTGCCGCGGTCGACCAGGCCGGCGGGACGCCGCCCGGCGGCGGTCATCGATGCCGGCAAGGTGCTCGGATCGCTGCCCCAGGTCGAGGGCTTGCTGCCCATCGTGAATTCCAGCGTGGCGCCGGCGGCGATGTCGGCGTGGCGGATCCAGGGCTGGTTCCACGGTTTACCGTTCACCTTCAGCGACTGCACGTAGACGTTGTCCTGGCTGTTGCCATGGGCGATCACGGTGAGCTTGCGGCCGTTCTCGAGCGTGACCTCGCTGCGCGCGAAGGCCGGCGAGCCGATCACGTACTCGGGAGAGCCCATCCGCAGCGGATACAGGCCCAGCATGGCGAAGGTGTACCAGGCCGACATCTCGCCATTGTCCTCGTCGCCCGCATAGCCCTGGCCGATCTCGCTGCCCAGGTACAGGCGGCGCATGATCTCGCGCGTGATCTGCTGCGTCTTCCACGGCTGGCCGGCGGCGACGTACATCCAGGGGATGTGGTGGGCCGGCTGGTTGCTGTGGGCGTACATGCCCATGCGGACGTCGCGCGCCTCGGTCATCTCGTGGATCACCTGGCGGTAGCTGCCGGAATACTTCGCTTCCGCCGTCTCTTGCGTGGCGAAGAACTCGTCGAGACGGCTGGCCAGCACCTGGCGGCCGCCCATCAGGCTCGCCAGCCCTTCCGCGTCGTGCGGCACGGTGAAGGCGAAGGTCCAGGCGTTGGCCTCGGTGTAGTCGCCGCCCCAGCGGCGCGGATCGAAGTCCTTCGCCGGCACGCGCCACCCGCCCTTGGCGTCGCGGCCGCGGAAGAACCTGGTCGCCGGGTCGTAGACATGGGCATAATCGGCGGCCCGGGCGCGGAAGTAGGCTGCCTCCTCGCGGTAGCGGCGGCCGCGCGCGCTGTCGTTGCCACCCTCCCCTTCTTCAGCGCCCAGGGCAGCGGCCAGCTGCGCCAGGCCGAAATCGTTCAGCGCGCCTTCCAGCGTCCACGACATGCCTTCGTGGACCGAGGTGTCGGCATAGCCGCGGTACATCGACTGCGCCAGGCCCTTGCGGCCGACGTTCGAGACCGGCGGGACCGCGGTCGCGTTCTTCAGCGCCGCCTCATAGGCCTGGTGCGCGTCGAAGCCGCGCACGCCCTTGAGCCAGGCGTCGGTGAAGGCCACGTCGGAGCTGGTGCCGACCATCAGGTCGGCGTAGCCCGGCGACGACCAGCGCGCCACCCAGCCGCCGTCGCGGTACTGCTGCAGGAAGCCGTCGACCATCTCGCCGGCGCGCTTCGGCGCGAACAGCGCATACGCCGGCCAGGTGGTGCGGAAGGTGTCCCAGAAGCCGTTGTTGACATAGACCTGGCCGGGGACCACGGGCGCCGACGTGCGCAGCGCATCGCCGCCGGTCTTGTCCTTCGACCAGCCGCTCTGGTCGGCGTGGCGCCAGTCGGGCCTGGCGGCGGTGCCGACGTTCTCGTGGGCGACGTTCGGATACAGGAACAGGCGATACAGGTTCGAATAGACGGTGGTCAGCTGGTCTTTGCTGGCGCCGTCGACCTTGACCCGGCCCAGTTCCGCATCCCACGCCGCCTGCGCGCGTTCGCGCACGGCATCGAAGCCGGCGTCGCCGATTTCCAGGTCCAGGTTGCGCTGCGCCTGCTCGACCGAGATCAGCGACGTGGCGATGCGCATCCGCACCTCGCCCTTGTCCGCCGCGAACTTGATGAAACCGGTCGGACGGCCGGTCTCGATCGCGCCGCTGTCCTGCCAGCGCTGGTCGAAGCGCGCGAACACGAACATGCGCGTGGCGCCGTTCGACAGGCCGCTGCGGGTGTCGGTATAGCCGCGCAGGGTCTGGGTCGCCGCGTCCAGGGTTAAGCCGCCGCGGTCGTCGACGTTATCGAACAGCAGGTTGGCGTCGCCGTTCTCCGGGAAGCGGAAACGGAAGATCGCGGCGCGCGAGGTCGGCGCCAGCTCGGCGCGGATGCCGTTGTCGAAATCGACGCGGTAGGTGTAGGGACGCGCGAGTTCCCGGTCGTGCGCGAACGGCAGCGCGCGGCGCTGGCGGTCGGCGTCGGGACGGCCCTGTGCGGCCGAGGGCATGATCTGGAAAGTCTGGCGGTCGGCCATCCACGGGCTGGGCTGGTGGCTGAGCGACAGCGCCTGCAGGCGCGGGCGGTTATTCGCGTCGTTCTGCTCGTTCCAGCGATACAGCCAGCTCAGGGTGCCGGCGTCGGTGGCCGGGGTCCAGAAATTGAAGCCGTGCGGCACGGCGGCGGCCGGGATGTTGTTACCGCGCGAGAAGGTGCCGTTGGCCTGGGTGCCGCGCGTGGTCAGCACGTGGTCGGACAGGCGCGCGACCTGCGCGATTGCCTGTTCGCTCACCGCGACGTCGTCGATCCAGCCGCTGGCGCCGCCCTTGGCGGTGGGGCGCAGCTCCAGTTCGATCGACTTGATGCGGCGTCCTTTCAGGCTGCCCAGCCGTACCGCCTTGTGCGCCCATTGCTGCGGGTACAAGGTCTTCGACTGGCCCTGGGCACTGGCGCCCAGGCGCACGCCGTGGTGGTCGCGCAAGTCGAGGCTCGAGATCCGGCGACCGTCGTCCAGCATCAGGTCGAGCGAGACGTAGGCCGACGTGTCGATGTCGCCGTCGACGATCTCGGGCAAGACCATCCACGACAGCACCGTATCGGGCTTGACCTCGATATCGACCGCGTACAGCTGCAGGCGGCCGCCCTGGCCTTCGGCATGGTAGTGCAAGGCCTGGGCGCCGGTATAGCCGGCCTTCTTCCTGGCGGCGTACGGGCGTTCCGGGCCGGCGCCCAGCGCCACCTTCACGCCCTCGCCCGTCAGCGCGGCCGGCGCCGGCTGGCCGGATTCGAAGGAAGTCGAGAAGCGGGGCTCGGCGGCGCCGGCAGCGCTTGCCGCCAGCAGCAGAGTCACAGCAGCGGATATGGTGTGCGTCTTCTTCATGTGAGGACGGTCTCCTATGGTGTTGTTGTAATGGCCCGCATGGCGTCAGACAGCGAGCGGATGTTCATGGCGGCGCGCAGGGCGTCTTCATTGGCGGTGGAGTTCAAGCGCAGCTGGACGCGCTCGCCCGGCAGCACCGTCAGGGCGTTGTCCGACAGCTCGGCGTCCAGCGCGCCGAAATCGATCCAGACCGCGCGTGCGAGCCGGGCGGCCTCGATCTCGACGACGTAGCCATCGCCGTCGCGGCGCAGTTCGGCGCGCAGACCGGCCTGATGCCGTGTGATCTCCTTCGCCGGCTTGAAGTACACGACGCCGCGTGATGGCGCTTCACCTTCAGCGTGCAACTCGAACACGGCGACGGTGGACGCCGGATCGGCGCCGCCGAGCAGGTCGGCGTCACGGTAGCCAGCCGCCTCGAACGCCGACAGCGGCGCGATCTCGACCGCCTTGCGCTCGTCGCGCAGCAGCTTGCCGTCCAATGTCATGACGCGTGTGCGCAGTTCGCCTTGCACGGCGTGCGTGCGGTCGTTGAGCAGGCTGACTTTCGTATTGCCGGCGGCGTCGCGCAGCGCCGCCAGCGCGACCGGCGCGAAGAAGCGCCGCGCATGGAACTGCAGCGCCTTGGGCCGGCCGAACCAGTCGATGCCCGACCATGACGCCCCCGGCCACACGTCGTTGAGTTGCCAGTACAGCGAACCCATCGTGGTCGGACGGCTGCGCCGGTGGTGCAGCGCGGCCAGTTCGACGCCCTCGGCCTGCATCGCCTGGCTCAGGTAGGCGAAGCCCGCAAAATCGGCCGGTTCGCCGAATTCGTCGCGCACGTATTTCAGCAGGCGCGCATTGCCCTTGCCGGCCATGAACTTCTGGTGCGCCTCGATCACCGGATGGTCGATGCGCTGCTGGTCACGGCGGGCAAAAGCGTCGATGGTGCGCTGGTCCGGCCAGGCCTGCAGGCCGTACTCGGACATGAAGCGCGGCGTGACGTCCAAGTAGGTCGACACCGGATGGGCCGGATTGCCCCACACTTCCCAGTAGTGCATGTCGCCGGCGGCCGGGGTGTTGGCGACTTCCTGCAGGTCGTTGCCGGGAGAGCTGGACCAGTAGCCGATGCCGCCGCCCTCTTGCTCCACCACCTTGCGCAGGTCGACGCCGAACAGCTGCACATAGCCTTTCCACACCCTGTCGGCGAAGACCGGGTCGGCCTGCTCCAGGGTCTTGCGGTGGCCCCAGTACTTCCACGCGATCTCTTCCTCGTTATTGCCGCACCAGAGGACGACGCTGGGGCGGTTGCGCAGGCGCCGCACCTGGTCGCGCGCCTCGTGCACGACGCTGGCGCGGAAGGCATCGTCGTACGCCGGCTGCATGCCGCCGCCGAACATGAAGTCCTGCCACACCATCAATCCCAGCTCGTCGGCCAGGTCGTAGTAATCCTCGCCCTCGTAATAGCCGCCGCCCCAGCTGCGCAGCATGTTCATATTGGCGTGCTTCGCCGATTCCAGCACGCGGCGCAGCTGTTCGCGGCTCACGCGCGGCTGGAACATGTCGAAGGGGATGGAGTTGGCGCCCTTGGCGAACACCGGGATGCCGTTGACGACGAAGTGGAAGCTGCTGCCGCGCGCATCCGGGTCGCGCCGCAGCTCGACGCTGCGCAGGCCGGTGCGCGCCGCATGCGTGGCCAGGGTCTCCCTGCCGTCGCGGACCTCGAGCTCGTAGCGGTACAGCGGCTGCGCGCCGTACCCGTTGGGGAACCAGCGCTGCGGATAATCGACCCGCACCGGCAGCGCGATCCGGTTGGCGCCGGCGGCCAGGTCGACGCGCCTGGAAGCGGCCAGCGTGCGCTTGCCGTCCGGGGCCGTCTGCCACAGGCGCAGCTCGGCGCGTTTGGCGCGCACGACGTCGAGCGCGGCGATCGCGCTGACGTCGGCGCGCGCGGCATCCACGCGGTCCTGGCGCAGCTGCAGGTCGTCGATGCGCACCGCATCCCAGCTTTGCAGCACCACCGGTTTCGTGATCCCGGCGCTGACGTAGCGCGGACCCCAGTCCCAGCCGTAGTGGTAGCCGGGCTTGCGCACGAAGTTGCCGGTCATGGCGTCCTGCGGCTCGTCGCCGTACGGCGATGGATAGTTGCCGGCGATCTTGTGCGGCATCGCGGCCACCTGCGGCAGCATCTTCGCGATCGGCGAGCGCAGCACGACGCGCAGGATGTTGCCCTCCGCGCGCAGCCGGCCCTCGACCGGCACGCGCCAGGTGCGGAAGGCATTGTCGGCCTCGAACAGCTTGACCCCGTTGAGCCAGACCTCGGCGAAGGTGTCGAGGCCCGCGAACACCAGGTCGCTGCGCGCGGCGCGCAAGGTGGCGGCCGGGACGTCGAAGCTGGTGCGGTATTCCCAGTCGGCCAGGCCGATCCACTGCAGGCCGCCTTCGGGCGCGCCGACATAGGGGTCCGGGATCACGCCGTGCGCGAGCAGGTCGGTATGCACCGTCCCCGGGACGGTCGCGGCGCGCGACGGCAGCGCTTCGACGTGGGTGTTGCCCTGGGCATGACCGCGCAAGAGGCGGAAGGTCCAATCCTTGTCGATCACGAGCCGGGAGGCCGCAGCCGGCGGCGCCGCCATGCCCGCGGCCAGGGCCAGGATCAATCCCGACACAAAGCGCGCGCACCACCGCCCCGGCCAAGGCCCGGCAGCGCGGGCATGTTCGTGCATGTTCATGGCTTGTCCAGAATGAGAAAAACCTCCCCGGGCCGAGCGGCGCGGGGAGGACGGAACGGGGCTCAGAACTTGTAGTTCAGGCCCATGTACGCGACACGGCCGGCGTAGTTGTTGGAGTAGAAGCGCTGCTTGGTGTCGTTACCCAGGTGCGAGCGCGACTCTTCCTCGGTCAGGTTCAGCACCGACGCCGTCAGGCTCAGCTCCGGCGTGAAGTTGTAGGAAGCGTTCAGGTCGACCTGGCTGTACGGTTCCTCGTACACGTTCAAGCCGTTCATCAGGCCGTTGACCACTTCGCCGCGGCGGTTGTACGAGGCGCGCAGCATCAGCTTGTCGTTCGAGTAGAACACCGTCAGGTTGGCCTGGTTCTTCGCGCTGCCGACCAGCGGCGAGGTGCCGATCTCGGTGCCGTCCGCCAGCGTGATCGCGGCCTGGTTGGTCTTGTTGTACGTGTAGTTGGCCTGGATGCCGAAACCGTTGTCGAAGGTGTGCTGGCCATACAGCTCGATCCCCTTCGACACCGCATCGCGTCCGCCGGCGCTGGTCGCGTAGTTCTGGACCGCGATCGCGTCGCCGCCGATGTTCAGGGTCACGTCGCGCACCACCGGCACCGCGAAGTTCTGCACGTTCTTGCGGAACAGGCCCATGCCGAGCACCGAGCCACGGTGGAAGTACCACTCCAGGCCGACGTCGTACTGGGTCGCCTGGTACGGTTCCAGGTCCTTGTTGCTGCCCGAACCATACCAGCCCTGGCGGTCGCCGCCGCCGATCAGGCGGCGGTCCTCGACGTATTCCTGGCTGTAGTAGTTCAGTGCGCCCGGCGCGCCGATGTCGTTGTAGCTCGGACGCGCCACCACCTTCGAGGCCGCCGCGCGCAGCAGCAGGGTGTCGGTCAGGTCATACGCGATGTTCAGGCTCGGCAGCACGTCGGTGTACTTGCGGTCGAGCGAGCTGACCACATAGGTCGACACGTGGCCGGTGGCCGGATTGGTCTGGCTGTCCGGCACCACGGTGAAGCCGCTGGTGCAGCCCGAACCCGCGGGCGCGCCGGCCGCCGGCAGGCCGCCGGCCTGGCATGGCGCCGGCGTGCCGTCAGGACCGTCGAAGAAGTAGTCGTTGTAGTAGTCGACCTTGTCGGTCGAATCGGCATGCTGCCTGGTGCGCACCACGCGCACGCCGAAGTTGCCGCGCAGGCGGTCGGTCTTGATGTTGGCCTGCAGGTACATCGAGGTGATCTTCTCGTCCACGTTGTAGATGAAGTTGTCCTCGTTACGGGTCTGCATGTCGCCGTAGGTCTGGTTCAGGTACGCGATGTAGGCCGGATAGTTAATGCCGGGGAAGGCGCTGGCCTTGAGGCCGTTGGTCAGGTTGCCCAGCGATTCGTTGTACAGGAACTCGGGGCGGAACTTGTTGGCGTTGGCGTCGCAGCCGTTCTGGTAGCGGTTGTCGTAGTCGCCCGGGTCGGTGCCCTGGCACACCCAGTAGTTGTTGCCGGTGCTGCGGCTGGTGCCGCCGTCGCGGTACTTGGCGCCGAACTGGATCGAATCGAGCCAGCTGCTGTCGGCGTGCCAGGTCAGGTCGGTCTGGGCGTAATTCTGCTCGGTGCTGTTGCGGGTCCACGAGGACGAGGTCGAGCCGAGGTCGATCTCGCCGATGCCATTGCGCAGGTTCTGCATCAGTTCCGGCGCGAAGGTCATGGTCGGCGTGCCCGACACGTCCCACGAGGTCGCGGTGTTGCCGAGGGTCCAGCTGCCGTCGGCGTTCTGCACGCGCGGCTTGATCGGCATCCCGAACTGCAGCTCCGGACCGCCCTTGGCCCAGGTGCGGCCGGCCTTGAAGCTGGCGTCGACCGCATCGCCCTTCCATTCGACTTCGAAGTCGGCGGTCTGCGACAGCGCCTTCTCGCGGCTGTAGCTGCCGGTGATCTGCGGGGTCGGGATGGTGCAGTCGTCCGGACCGAAGCCGCCGGTATTGGCCAGGCCGCCGGCGCCGGCCTGGGCGCTGTTGCAGTAATAGGCCTTGCCGGGATGCGCGCTGTACTGGGCGCCGGTGACGACCGTGCCGCTCGGGTCGAAGGTGAGGCCGTCGAGCAGGCGCCCGCCCGGCCAGTTGCCGTCGCCGTCGTAACGCGCGATATTCCATTCCGGGACCTTCAGCTGGTTCAGCTGGGAGTTCTGCTGCAGGTCGAAGCGGAAGTAGTTGGCCGTCATGTTCAGGTTGCGCAGCGGCTTGAACTGCAGGGTGATCTGGCCGCCCTTGCGTTCGCGCTCGGTCTCGCGCACGTCCATGTTGACCGAGGTCGGCATCGCGAACTTGCTGTAGTACTTGCCCGACTGGTCGTAGAAGCCCGACTCGCCCCACCAGAACGAATTCAGGCCCGATGGATTGCCGTTGACGTCGACCGGCGGCTGCGCGTCGTAGTCGTCGGCATACCACTGCCAGTTCTCGGTGCTGGCGCCCATGGTGCGGGTGGTGCGCTTCTGCTTGGTGAAGCCGACCAGGACGCCGAAGCGGTTGCTCTCGTCGTGCCAGGCGTACTGGCCCGAATATTGCGGGTCGGTCTTCTTGGTGGTGTCGGCCCAGGTGCCTTCGACGTTGACGAAGCCGGAACCCGACTTGACGTCCAGCGGACGGCGGGTGCGCAGGATCACGGTGCCGCCGATGCCGCCCTCGTCGAAGCGGGCTTCGGACGTCTTGTACAGCTCCGCGCTGGCCAGCATATTCGACGGCATCAGCATGTAGTTGAACGAGCGGGTCGGATCGCCGTTCGATTCGGCGGTGGCGACGTAGTTGCCGTTCAGCTGGGTCAGGGTCAGGTCGGACGACAGGCCGCGCACGCTGACGTTCTTGCCCTCGCCGCCGCTGCGGGTGACAACCACGCCCGGCACGCGCTGCAGCGCGTCGGCCACGTTCTTGTCGGGGAACTTGCCGACGTCTTCGGCGGTGACCACCTCGACGATCGAGTTGGCGTCGCGTTTCTGGTCGAGGCTTTTCTCGATCGCGTAGCGGAAGCCGGTCACCTTGACCGTCGCCGCCGGGCTGGCGGCGTTTTGCTGGGCCGGCGTCGGCAGCGCGGAGCCTGCCGGCGACTGCGCCGCGGGCAGGACCGGCTGGTTGGCCGATGGCGCCGGCGCGGCCTCGGTCTGCGCATAGGCGTTGGAAAGGGACAGCAGCGCAATCCCGACCGCCGTGGCGATGGGCGTGACGCGGCAGCGCAGCTGCCGGGAAGCGGCTTGGGTTCTTGAAGTCATCGTGTGTCTCCTGGTCGTGCCCTGTGGCGGGCTTTCTTTTAGGCGGAACCTTGCGGGCTCCATCGAGCGGCGTGCCGTGCTCTCCCCGGGGTTCGGAACGCGGGAATGATAGCGTTCACAGGGATTTACTAAACGACAGTGATGCCGCGTGCATAGCAGAGGTCTTCGTGTAACAACAAGCGAATTTATACAAAGGAAAGAACTTGCACTCAACAGTCTTTCGCCGAAAGGGCGAAGTTTAGCGAAGTTTAGTAAACGCCGATAAACCGTGCGCAGCCCCGTTTCCTGGCGCCGGGTGCGATATGATCGCGGCAACTTAACCAGAGACAAGAGTGTTGCCGCTGTGTTTTTCCCCTATGTGTATCTAGCCTATCTGTACCTCGTACTGCGCCTGATCGTTCCCCTCCCCCTGCACCGCTTCACCCGGATCGGCCTGGGCCTGGCCCTGCTGCTGGTCTGCCAGCACCACATGATCCAGAAATGGGTGTTCGGCACGATGTTCTCGCCCGAGATCCCGCGCGTCTTCATCGTCCTGCTGGGCTGGTTGTATTGCAGCTTCCTGCTGGTGCTCCTGCTGCAGCTGCTGGCCGACCTGGCCCTGCTGGCCGCCTGGGTGCTGCGCCGCGGACGCGCCATCGATGCGCGCCTGACGCTGCGTTTGCGCTATGCCGTCGTCGCCGCCGGCACGCTGCTGTCGGCCGTCGGCGTGGGCCAGGCGATCCAGGCGCCCGAGGTGCGCCGGGTCGAGCTGGCTATCCGCGACCTGCCCCCGGCCCTGGATGGGTTCCGGATGGTGCAGCTGACCGACCTGCACATCAGCCGCCTGATGCACGGCGACTGGGTGCGCGAGGTGGTCGAGCGCAGCAATGCGCTACGCCCCGACCTGGTCGTCATCACCGGCGACCTGATCGACGGTTCGCCGCAGGCGCGCGCGGGCGACGTGCGGCCGCTGGCCGACCTGGCGGCCCGGCACGGCGTGATCGCCAGCCTCGGCAACCACGAATATTATTTTGGCGCCGAGCGCTGGACGCGCACCTTCGAAGGACTCGGGATGCGCGTGCTGGTCAACCGCCACGCCACGATCGACCATGAGGGCGGCCGCCTGACGATCGCCGGCGTCACCGACCGGGTGGCGCCGCGCTTCGGCATGGAGGGACCAAGCACGCGCCGCGCGCTCGAAGGCGCGGCGCCGGACGCGCCGGTCGTGCTGCTCAGCCACCAGCCGATCGGCGTCGCTGCCAATGCCGAGTCGGGGATCGACGTCCAGTTGTCGGGCCACACCCATGGCGGCATGATCCGGGGCGTCGACCAGGTCGTGAAACGCGCGAATGGCGGCTACGTCTCGGGCAGTTACCGCGTCAAGCGCATGCAGCTGTACGTCAGCAACGGCACCGGCCTGTGGAACGGCTTCCCGATCCGGCTCGGGGTGCCGGCCGAGATCACGGAATTCATCCTCAGGCCGGCGCGCTGACCCTCAGCGCGCCTTCTTCTCGAGCTTCGGCACCGGCGGCAGCGACGCCCGGTGCTTCTCGATGTCGCTCAGCAGCAGTCGCGCCTGGGTGCCCCAGCCGCCGATGAAGACGTCGATCTTGCCGTCGCCATCGAGGTCGCCCCGGCCCATGCTCCAGCTGCGGCCGACGGTCACGCCCGGCAGCACCGCCAGGGTCACGTCCTTGAAATGGCCCTTGCCGTCGTTCTGCCAGGCGCGCGGCTGCAGCGGCACGAAGCCCGGCACCTGGATCGCGCCCACCAGCAGGTCCGGCGCGCCGTCGCCGTTGAAATCGACCACCGTCCCGGCCCAGCTCGAGAAGGTGTGGGCCGGCAGGCGTTTTGCAGTCTCGTCGCGGTAGCGGCCCTTGCCGTCGTTGACCAGCAAGCGGGTTTGCGGATCCTTGTCCCAGCCGGCGTTGTTGCTGGTGATGTTGAAGAACACGATGTCGAGCTTGCCGTCGCCGTTCGCGTCCAGCACCTGCACTTCGCGCGTTTCCATCGGCGCCTCCAGCTCGAGCCGGTGCGACTCGTCCTTGAACCGCCCTTCGCCGTCGTTGACCAGCAGCCGGTTCGGCTGGCTGGGGCTGGCCAGCACCAGTTCGAGGTCACCGTCGCCATCCATGTCGGCCAGCGCCGCGCCCTCGGTCTGGTCGTTCCCCTGCGGCAGGTGGGTGGCGGAGGCATCGACGAAGTAGCCGGGACGCTTCGGATCGTTCAGGAACAGCAGGTTCTTCGCCGCCACCTCCTTGCCGCCGCCCGCCTCGCCGGTGCTGCCGATGAAGATGTCGGGCAGGCCGTCGCCATTGACGTCGCCAAGCGCCAGAGCATTGCCCTGGCTGTGGGCCGGCAGGCGCGCGCTGGCGTCGACGAAGCCGCCCCTGCCGTTGCCCAGGTAGAGCTGGTGAACTTCGTCGGCCTCGGCCACGAACACCACGTCCATATGGCCGTCGCGGTCGACATCGGCCGCGCGCACGTGTTCGCTGTCGTGCATGCGCAGGCCAAAGGCGTCCGGGACGTAGGTCAGCTTGCCGCCGCCGTCGTTGCGGTACAGGCGGTTGACGCCGTGTTCCACCGAGACGACGACGTCGAGGTCGCCGTCGTGGTCGACGTCGATGAACACGGAATCGGTCGCGTGCAGGGCCGGCGCGACCGGAACCTTGGGCAGGGTCGCGTCGATCCAGGCGGAACCCGGCGCCTCGGGGATCAGCGCAAAGGCGTCATAGGCGGGGTCGCGGACGGATTGGGCGGCGCTGCCGCCCACCGTCGCGACGGCCAGGGCGACGGCCGTGGCGAGCCGGATCGAACAGGCCTTCGGCGCCTTGGCGCAAGAGTCAAACGTCATCGATGTGTTCTCCATGAGCTGCAAATGAGCGGCGATTGAGCAGCAATTGAGCAGCAATTGAGCAGCAACTGAGCAGCAATTGAGCGGCGATTGAGCGCCAAGCGGGCAGCATAGCAGACCTGGCAATCCAGCCGGACGCCGGCCGAGAGCCTCAGAAGAACGGCCAGGCGAGACGCCCCTTGAGGTGCAGGGCGATGCGCAGCGCCGGGTAGCCGAGCGCGACGCCGAAAGCCAGCAGGCAGCAAGGCTGGCCCATGAAGGCCAGCCAGAACCCGGCGACCATGCTGGCAGCCACCAGCACCATCAGCCACAGCTCGATGCTGAGCAGGAATCCGGACGCCGCGCGCCACACTTGCCGCAGTTCGGCCGCGACTTCCCTGACGGATTTCATTTCATGCACCATGGCAGTGTCACCTCCTCGATGGACCGGCGCGCGGCGTGCTGGCCGCTGCTCCATGGTATTCCCGCCACCAATCAGAGATATTGCCTCAAGCCAATAAATGCCAGAGAGTTCCAATCTCGCGCCGCGGCTTGATCAAGATTGTTATCATATTTTCATCATAATTCAGGCCCCACACGCGACGTGGCAGGCCTCCTTCGAGCCATACACGACACCGATATGACCCATTGTCCGCAACGCATTGTTACTGGAATCCCGGAACTCGATGCAGTGCTGCACGGCGGCCTGCTGCGCAACCGCATCCACCTGATCGAAGGCCGGCCGGGCACCGGCAAGACCACGCTCGGCCTGCGCTACCTGATCGAGGGCGTGGCCAGCGACGACGCCGGCCTGTATCTGAGCCTGTCGGAGGCGGAGGACGAACTGCGCGCCACCGCGGCCAACCACGGCTGGAACCTGGACGGGGTCGAGATCGTCGACATGATCCCGCTGCCGCCGCAGCCGGCGCCACAGAGCATCCTGCTGCCGACCGACAGCGAGCTGGTCGAGCTGGTCAACCGTATCGCCGACCGCGTCGAGCAAACCCGTCCCGCGCGCGTGGTGATCGATTCGATGGTCGAGATCCGGCTGCTGGCGCGCGACAGCGCCCACTACCGGCGCCAGATCATCGCCCTGCGCGAGCGCCTCAGCCGCATCGGTGCGACTGTGCTGCTGCTCGACGACATCACTTCGGATGGCCGCGAATACGAGCTGCAAAGCGCCGTGCATGGCGTGATTTCGCTGGAATACGTCGAACGCAGCTTCGGCGCCGCCCGCCGTCGCCTGCACGTCGTCAAGATGCGCGGCGGCAGTTTCCAGAGCGGCTGGCACGACTACAAGATCCTTCCCGGCGAGATCCTGGTCTTTCCGAGCCTGATCGCGCAGGAACATCACCGG
This sequence comes from Massilia timonae, assembly GCF_001866515.1. NCBI lineage: Bacteria > Pseudomonadati > Pseudomonadota > Betaproteobacteria > Burkholderiales > Oxalobacteraceae > Massilia > Massilia timonae. The sequence goes on along the minus strand of NZ_JRYB01000001.1, from coordinate 3,815,897 downwards.
CCGCCGCAGCGCAACGACATCGTGAGCGGCATCGCGACCCTCGACGAACTGGCCGGCGGCCCGCTGGTCGCCGGCAGCTCGACGATGGTGCTGGGGCCGTCCGGCGTGGGCAAGACCACGCTGGCGCTGCAGTATGCGCGGTCGGCGGTCAGGTCGGGCCTGCGGGTCGCCTACTTCAATTTCGACGAATCCGAATCGACGCTGCGTTCGCGCCTGGTCGCGGACATGGGCGAAGGGCCGGTGCGCGACCTCGACACCGGCGACGCCGGCGCCGGCGATGCCGCGGATCCGGACGACAACCGCCGCTTCTTTCTGCGCCGCGTCAATCCATCGCGCATCTCGCCCGGCGAATTCATCTGGAGCGTGCGGCGCCTGGTCGAAGACCACGACGTCAAGCTGGTGATCATCGACAGCATCAACTCTTACCTGGACGTGATCCGGCAAGAGAAGTCGCTGCTGCCGCAGATGAACGAGCTGTTCTCTTACCTGAGCAATATGAGCGTGTCGTCGATCGTCGTCGGCGCCCATTCGCAGCGGCTGGACACCTCGAAGGAGCCGGACGCTGTCAGCATCATCACCGACAACATCATCTCGCTGCGCTACTACGAGCGCGACCACGTGGTGTGCAAGGCGCTGTGCGTGCTCAAGAAGCGCCAGGGACCGCACGTGCACGAGATCCGCGAGCTCGAGCTGACCGACGACGGCATCCGCATCGGCGATCGGGTGCAGAGCAAGGACGACGACATCGGGGTGGCGGCCCTTGGCGCCTGAGGCGACACAAGCGGTCGTGGTGTTCGCCCCGCTGGCGGGCGACGCCGCCGCCCTGCGCGCGATCGTCGAGCACGAGGGCGTGGCGGCCAGGACCTGCGCCGACGTTCTTGAATTCTACGCCGCGCTGGGCGACGGCGCGCTCGCCGTCGTCATCACCGAAGAAGGCCTGGCGCGCTGCGCGCTGCAGGACCTCGCGGACCGGCTGCGCCGCCAGCCGGCGTGGTCCGACCTGCCGATCCTGGTGCTGGCCGACGCCGACAGCCGCGAGGTCGACGACGGCCGCTTCCGGCGCCTCGGCGAACTCGGCAACGTGACCTTGCTCATCCGTCCCACCGCGCGCCTGGCGCTCGCGATGGCGCTGCGTTCGGCGCTGCGCACGCGGCGCCTGCAGTTCGCCGTGCGCGACCAGCTGGCGCAGCTGGCCGGCCATGCCGGCGAACTCGAGGCGACGGTGGCGCGGCGCACCGCTTCGCTCGAGCGCGAGGTGCTCGAGCGGCGCCGGGTCGAACAGGCGCTGGCCGAGGCGCGCCGGCTGGAATCGCTCGGCAAGCTCACGGGCGGCATCGCCCATGACTTCAACAACATCCTGCAGGTGGTGGCCGGCAGCGAGACCCTGCTGCGCATGCTGCTGGCGAACAGCCTTGACGCGCGCGTGACGCGCGCGCTGGACGGCATCCGGCGCGCGGCCGGCCACGGTTCTTCGCTGACGCAGCAGCTGCTGGCCTATGCCCGCCGCCAGCCGCTGGCCAGCGTCGCGGTCGACCTGCGCGCGCAGCTGCGCGCGACCTCGGACATGATCCTGCGCACGCTGGGCCCTGGCATCGAGCTGCGCAGCGACGTCGCGCCCGGCCTGTGGCGCGTGGTGGTCGATCCGGCCCAACTCGACGCGGCGGTGCTGAACGTCGCCGGCAATGCGCGCGACGCCATGCCGGACGGCGGCGTGCTGACGCTGGCGGCGCGCAACTGGACCCTGCCCGACCCCGCGCTGCCGGAGGGCGGCCACCTGGCCGGCGACTTCGTCAGCCTGCTCGTCAGCGACGACGGCCACGGTATGAGCGAGGAGACGGCGCGCCAGGCCTTCGAGCCCTTCTTCACCACCAAGCCGATGGGCAAGGGCACCGGACTCGGACTGTCGCAGGTCTACGGCTTCGCCATCCAGAGCCAGGGCCTGGCCTTCATCCGGCGCGATCCGGCCGGCACCACGATCGGCATCCTGCTGCCGCGCAGCGAGGAGCAGGCCGCGGCCCCCGGCATCGATCCATCCGCCCTGCGCGCCGACGGCCTGAGCGGCCTGCGCGTGCTGTACGTCGAGGACGACCCCGACGTGGCCGACGCGACCGGCGCGCTGCTGCAGTCGCTGGGCGTCGAAGTGCGCCTGGTCACGGGCGCGGCCGCGGCGCTGGCTTGCGACCTGGCGGACGTCGACCTGGTGTTCTCGGACGTGATGATGCCGGGAGAGATGGACGGCATCGAGCTGGCGCGCCAGCTGGCTGTCCACCAACCGGCGCTGCCGGTGGTGCTCACCAGCGGTTACATGCTGTCGCCGGAACGGCTGCAGGACCTGAAGGTGCAGTTCGTGCGCAAGCCCTCTTCGCTCGGCGCCATCAATGACGCCTTCGTCACCGCGCTGCGCAAGCGCACTATTGGCGACGGCGACCGCCGCGGGGAGCGCCAGCGGCCGACCCGCTGACGCGCCTAGAAGTCGAACTGCGCCGACACCAGCGCGGTGCGCGCCGCCGCCGCGCTGGCGAAGGTGCCGTTGGCCAGCCAGTACGCCTTGTCGGCCACGTTCTCGACGCTGGCGCGCAGGATGACCGGCTTGCCCATCACGCTGGTGCGGTAGCGGGCGCCGATATCGAGCCGGGTCCACGACGGCAGGTACAGCGTGTTGGCGGCATTGAACGGGATGTCCGAGGTATGGATGGCGCGCGCATTGAAGCTCAGGCCCGCCACCGCGTCCAGATCCCAGTCGAGGCCGGCGCTGAGGGCGCGCTTCGGCACGCCGTTGGCGTCGTTGCCCTCGTTCACGCCGCCCGCGGTCTTCTGCAGTTCGGCGTCATAGAAGGTCGCGCTGGCCATCAGGCGCAGGTTGCGCACGGCCTCGCCCATGACCGACAGTTCCAGGCCGCGGTTACGCTGGTTGCCGTCCATGCTGTAGATCGTGGTGACCGGGTCGGTGACCGCATTCGGGCGGTCGATCTGGAACACGGAGATGCCGCTCAGGAGCTTGCCCTGCTCGACCTTGACGCCGGCCTCGTACTGCTTCGATTTATAGGGAGCGAACACCTCGCCCGCGTTCGCCGAGGTGGCGGGCGCCATCGCGCCGCGCGTCAGTCCGGAGGTGAAGTTGGTGTACAGCGACACGTTGTCCATGGGCTTGACCACGATGCCCAGCAGCGGGGAGGTCGCGCTCTCGTCGTACGAGGTGGTGGAGACGCCGGCGGGCGTGAAGTTCTTGGCGACCACCTTCTGCTTGCGCGCGCCGCCGGTCACGAGCAGGCGGTTGTCGAAGAACGACAGGGTGTCGGTGAGCGAGACGCTGGACAGCTCGGTGCCCGAGGTCGTGGCCGGCGACTGGCGCACGCCGGTCATGGGGATCAGCGACACCGGATGGTAGATGTTCGAGATCACCGCCACGCCGGCCGGCGCCGCCAGGAAGAAGCTGCCGGACTCCTGCTCGAGGCGCGAGGCCGACACGGTCACCAGGTGCTTCACGCCCAGGCCTTCGAAGCTGGCGCGGGCGCCGACCTCGCCGGTCTTGTTGCGGGTGGCGGCATCGTACCAGGCGTTGCTGATGCGCAGATTGCCCGCCATGTCGATCGCATCCTGGCCGCGCGCGGAAGGAAAGTCCTGCTCGCTGGCGCCATAGTGGTAGCCGGCGGCCGCGTACAGCATCAGGTTCGGTGCGAGGTCGTATTCGAGCCGCGACGAGATGGTCGAGTCGCGCATCGTGAGTTCGACGCCCGGATACATCGCGCGCCGGCCCGACGGCGCATCCGGGATTCGCGTGACGTTCGGACGGAAGCTGGACTGGCCGCGAAAGCCGTCGGTGTCCTCGCGCTGGGCATAGGCGTCGACCACCCAGCGCAGCTGCGAAGAACGGTAGTCGAGCGCCAGCGCGGCCAGGCCGAATTCCACCTGGCTGTCGTCGAGCGTGTTGTCGCCGTTGCGGTAGACACCGTTGAAGCGCACGCCCCATTCGCCGGCGTCGCCGAAGCGGCGGCCGACGTCGACGTGGGCGCCGAAGATCGACTGGCTCTCGAAGGTGCCGGTGACGCGGGTCAGCGGCTTGTCGCCCGCGCGCTTGGTGACGATATTGATGTTGCCGCCGATGCTGCCGCCAGGACTGATGCCATACATGAGCGTGCCCGGGCCTTTCAGCACTTCGACGCGCTCCATCATCGCGGCCGGCATGCGGTTGCCCGAACTGAGCCCATACAAGCCGTTCACGCCGACGTCGCCGCTGGCCACGCTGAAACCGCGGATCTGGAAGTCTTCGCTGAAGCCCGAGGTCGAGGTCTGCACGCGCACCGAGGCTTCGTTGACGACCGCGTCGGCCAGCGTGCGCGCCTGCTGGTCTTCCAGCAACTGCGAGGTGTAGTTGGTGGTGCTGAACGGCGTGTCCATGATGTCGCCCGCGCCCAGCACGCCAATGCCGCCGCGACGCGCCACCCCGCCGTTCATGTACGGCGCCTCGTCCAGCGTGCGGGCGCCGGTCACCAGCACCTGCTCGATCTGGGGCGCCCCGCTGTCCTGGGCGTGCGCGGCGCCGGCCAGCAGGGCGACGGGCGCCGCCGCGAACGCGGCGCCCCAGGCGCGCCTGGACAGCAGCGACAGGGTCGGTTGGCGGGTGGTCAGGATGGAAGGCGAGCGGCGCGGCTTGGTCATGAGCGGGTCCAGTCAGTGTGAGGTCAGTAGATGCAAATGAGAATTATACTCATTTGCATTAATGCTCACAACGACTGGATGCCGCGCGGGTCGCGCCGTGGGTCACCCTCAGCCGATGGCGTCAGAAATAATAGCCAGCCTGCAGATTGATCCGGCGCGTGAAGCCCTGATGCTCGGACGAGGTCGCGGCCAGGCCGCCGAGATCGGGCGAGATGTAAGGGTGGTGCTTGCCGATCATCAGGTCGGCATAGAACGACCACTTCCCTGCCGCGAAGCTCATCCCGGTCACGTTCTGCACCGAGTCGCGGTAGGCGCCGCTGCGCTTGTTCAGCACGCTGTAGTCGTTGTAGACCTTGAACTGGCTGAACGGGCCGATCCTGCCGGGGATGTCGTAGCTGACGTTGGCGATATGGATGTCGCCCGCGGAGGCGACGGGGAACGGATATCCGAAGCCGCCGACCAGGACGAAGCTGTTCGGGTCCAGTCCGCCATACGTCTGTTCGGGCCCGTGCGCGGTGCGGTAGCGGTAGCGCATCGATTGCAGCATGACGTTGACGCGGCCATAGTTGCCGCGATAGTGGACCGCCCCGGCGTACCGGCGGGTGTCGGTTCCGCGGCCATTGTCGATCTCGCCGGTCAGGCCGGAAAAGCCGAACTCGTGGCGGCCCTCCGCCCCCAGGTTCCATACCACGCGTCCGACCAGGGTGTTGCGCTCGCTGTCGGTCTGGCCGGTGCCGTAGCCCTGCTCGTCGTCATCCTTGACGATATTGTAGGAATACCGGTTCGAGGCGCCCGCCGTATTGCTGCCGCCGCCGTAGGAACCGCCATCGCGCGGGAAGAAGGCGAGCTGCCATTCGACCGGACCGGGGCGGCTGATGTATTTCACGCCGAGGTCGTACTTGTCTTCGAAGCCGGCATAGAAGGCGATCGACTCGTAGAAGTTATTCGAGGCGAACGGCAGGAGACCGAAGGGATTGCTGTCCAGGCCGACGTGCAGTTCGCTCTTGTCGTCGAAGCGCACGCCGCCCCAGGCATGGCGCAGGAAATGCTGCCAGTAGTCGCCCTGCCCCTTGGGGTAGTTATTGTAGCGGTACTGGGCCGAGCCGATCATCCGGCCGTCATCGTAGTTGACGTCCAGCCGCGCCGTGTCGAGGCCGACGAAACCGCTGCGGCGCTCGTCGTCCCAGCTCTTGTGGCCATAATTGAAGCGGATCGCGCCGCCGATCGTCAGCGGCGACTTCGTCGTTTCCTGCGCGCTCGCGATTTCCGTGGCGCCCTCCTGGGCATGCGCATGGCCGGACGCGAGGACCGCGATGCCGGCCAGGGCGGCGCACAGGCCGGTCGCCGTCTTCGTTTTCATGCGCGCGGCAAATGCCGCCATTGGCGAATCGAGGTCTTGCGGGGTAATGGTGTAGTGCAAATTCACGTAGGTTTCCTGAGTGATGATCGGCGCCCAACGGCCGGCGTCGGGCCGGCGGTGGCGCAATGGACGAGGAATCCCGGGCCTACGGCCTATTGACGGCGCAGCAGAGCTTGATATCGGCGACATGTGACGCGCGACGTAAGTTCCCGAGGTCGAAGCGGCCTGCGATTGCCCCGATGAGCGCCACGGCCAGGCCGATGACGTCATCGTTCAGAGAATACAGGACCAGGGTCGCCTTTCACGGCGACGACGCCGCACAGGGCGCCCTGCCTGGCGCATGGGGTCGATCCAGACAAGACAGCGATCTCGAACGCTGCTCAACGCGCCCCATGCCTGCACGCGCGCCCGGCGCCGCATCGATTGGGGGAAACATTGATGAATGCCTGGCCATGACTGGCGGCAGAAAAGCGTATTGTAACCCAGCAATGAAGATTCGTACAAATGTACGTGCAAATATTACAACAGTCCGCACTGGCAGCCGCGCGCGCGGGGCCTCGCCGTTCCGGCGCCCGGGAATCGGAGCGTCGCTTGCACGACCCGACCGGGGATGATACAAGGAGGTGTCTTTTCGACTGCCGCACGCGCACGCGCGCCTTCGACGCCGCGCCCGATCTTGCCCTCGATATCGCCAGGCTTTCCGCAGTCGCGTTCCCAACGCCCCGGACTGCTGCGCCATGCCTCCTCCGACAACCAGACCCGCCCTGGCACCACGTTCGACGCTGGGAGACCGGTTCGACTTCCTCCAGCGCGTGGCCCAGGTCGGGCTGTGGGAGATGCGCGTGCGGGACCGGCGCCTGTATGTCTCGGATGAAATGCGCACCTTGTTCGGCATCTGCGCCGACGCGCCCGATCCCGACTTCGCGACACTGTTCACGCGCGTGCATCCCGACGACCAGCACAGCGTCGAGGCCCAGATCGCGCACGCCCTGCAATACGGCACGCCGCTCGACATGGAACACCGCGTGGTACGGCCGGACGGCGCGGTGCGCCATGTGCATGCGCGCGGCGACCTGATGCACGGAAGAGACGGCGAACCGGCCTACTACGGCTCGGTGCAGGACGTGACCGAACGGCACACGGCCGAGCAGGCCAACGTGCGCCTGGCGCGGCGCCTGTGCGCCACGCTCGAGAGCATCACCGATGTCTTCTACACGGTCGACCGCGAATGGCGCTTCACCTACCTCAACAGCGAAGCCGAGCAGCTGTTCGGGCGGCCGCGCGCCGGGTTGCTGGGCAGGGTATTGTGGGATGAGTTTCCCGAACTGGGCGCGCCGCCGGCGCGGGAAGAACTGCGGCGCGCCATGCGCGAGCGCTGCACGGTCGCCTTCGACGACTTCCACGCCGCACTCCAGCTGCATTGCGAAGTGCGGGCCTATCCGTCCGAGACCGGGCTGGCAGTCTATATGCGCGACATCACGCTGCAGAAGCTGACCGAGGATGCGCTGCGCCAGAGCGAGGAACGGCTGCGCATCGTCGCCCGCGTCACCAGCGACGCGATCTGGGATCTCGATGTGCGCACCGACACCCTGTGGTTCGGCGCCAGCCTGCACGAGCTGTTCGGCTACGCGCCGGATGAATTCCAGGCTTCGCTCTCGCTGTGGATGGACCGCATCCATCCTGACGACCGCCAGCGCGTGATCGCGCGCTTCGACCATGCGCTCCATGGCGGCAGCGACGTCCACTGGAGCGACGATTACCGCTTCATCCGCAAGGACGGCAGCGTGGCCCACGTGCACGACCGGGCGCAGATCCTGCGCGACAGCGACGGCACAGCCTTGCGCGTGGTGGGCGCCGTGATCGACGTATCCGAACGGCATGCGGCCGACCTCCACATCCGCTACCTTGCCTTCCACGATACGCTCACTCGACTGCCCAACCGCGCGTTCCTGACCGAGCGCCTGGAGGCTGCCCTGGCCGCCGCGCGCAGCGACACAGGGGGCGATGCGCGGCGCAAGGCGCTGCTGTTGATCGACCTCGACAATTTCAAGACGCTCAACGAGACGCTCGGCCACGCCGTCGGCGACCGCTTGCTGCAGCAGATGGCGATACGGCTGGTCGCCGGCCTTCCCAGCGACGTCGTCGCCGCCCGCTTCGGCGGCGACGAGTTCGGCGTGCTGCTGGAAAATCTGCCCGCCGACAAGGAGCAGGCGTGCGCCCAGGCGAAGCATGAAGGCGAACGCATCAACTACCTGCTGAACCAGCCAGTCCAGCTGGACGGCTATTGGCTGCAGCTCGGCGCCAGCATCGGCATCACCGTTTTTTCCGACGACGCCGTCGATGCCGGCGACCTGCTCAGGCGCGCCGACCTGGCGATGTACCGTGCCAAGGCGGCCGGACGCGGCACCGTCCGCTTCTTCGATCCTTCCCTGCAAGCCGCCGCCGCGGCGCGCCTGACGCTCGAAAACGACCTGCGCGCGGGATTGCGCGACCATGCGTTCTTCCTGCACTACCAGCCGCAGGTCGAGCGCGACGGCCGCATCGTTGGCGTCGAAGCCCTGGTGCGCTGGCGTCACCCCAAGCGGGGCACGGTCTCGCCGGTGGAATTCATCCCGCTCGCCGAAGAGACCGGGCTGGCCCTTCCACTCGGCCATTGGGTGCTCGAACGCGCCTGCCGCCAATTGTCCGACTGGGCCGGGCAGGCGGAAACGGCGCACCTGGAAATCTCCGTCAACGTCAGCGCGCGCCAGCTGCACCATCCGGCCTTCGTGGCCCAGGTGCTCGGCTGCCTCGGCCCGAGCGGCGCCGATCCGCGCAAGCTCAAGCTCGAGATCACCGAAGGCTCGCTGCTGGACGACATCGAAGACGCGATCGGCAAGATCAATGCCCTCAAGGCCCACGGCCTGACCTTTGCGATCGACGATTTCGGCACCGGCTATTCGTCGCTGGCCTACCTCAAGCGGCTGCCGCTCGACATGCTCAAGATCGACCGTTCCTTCGTGCTCGACCTGACCACGAATCCGAACGACGCGGTGATCGCGCGCACCATCATCGCCCTGGGGGCCAGCCTTGGCCTGAAGGTGCTGGCCGAAGGCGTGGAAACCGAGGACCAGCGCGACTTCCTGTTCGCGAACGGATGCCAGGCCTACCAGGGCTACCTGTGCGCGCGACCGCTGGAAGCGCAGGCGCTGGCGGGAATGCTGCGCAAGCGCTGACCCGCGCACCCCCGGCCGTCCCCCGGACCGCCCGCTTTCGAATCGAAAGCTAAATCCCGATTTAACACAGATACAACAAGTGATTCGAAAAAGATCGAAAGATGCTTTGTCACGCTCAGGATTTCGCTATAGACTAAATAACGTTATACGGATTGCGCACCACGGTGCGCTTTCGATACCTCCGGAAGCGAAACCCGTATAGCAAAGCGAAATCCATACGAAACCAAACGAAAGAACGAATCAACCCGCGACAACTCGTCCGCCTGCCGGCCGAGACAGGTAGTGACCGCAACCGGACAGCCTTCCCGTGTGCCCAGCATCGCCCGTGCTGCTCCAACAAACCTATAAAAAAGGAAGCGTTTAATGAGTTCTCATCTGCAATGCCGTTCTCACGCCGACAGCCATGCCCGCTTTGCGCTGAATCCGCTCACTTCTGCCTGCCTGCTCGCCCTGGCCACCCTCGCGGCGCCTGCCCGCGCCCAGTCGGATGCCGCCCCGCTCGAGGCCGACAAGGTCGAGCAGGTCGTCGTGACCGGCACCCGCGCCAGCCTGCAACAGTCGCTGGCGCTCAAGCGCAACTCGGCTGTCGTGCAGGACAGCATCAGCGCGACCGAGCTCGGACGCTTCCCCGACAACAACGTGGCCGACTCGCTCAGCCACATCACCGGCGTCTCGATCTCGCGCACCGCCGGCGGCGAAGGCCAGAAGGTCAGCATCCGCGGCCTCGGCCCCGACTACACGATCACCACCTTCAACGGCCGCCTGCTGGGCACCGACAGCGCGGGCCGCTACTTCGCCTACGACGTGCTGCCGGCCGACGTCATCAGCGGCGCCGACGTCGTCAAGTCGACCCAGGCGCAGCTGATCGAAGGCGCCATCGGCGGCCTCGTCAACCTGCGCTCGGCCAGCCCATTCGACCAGAAGGGCCAGCGCGGCCTGCTGCGCCTGGAAGGCGACCACAACGATATGAGCAGCCTGAACGGCAAGAAGCTGTCGGGCACCTACAGCAACACCTTCGACAACAAGGTCGGCGTGCTGCTCGGCCTCGTGTATGCCAAGCGCGACGTGCGCACCGACACGGCCGGCAACGACGGCGGCTGGACGCGCAACGCCATCCCGAGCGACCCGAGCCAGTTCTGGGAGGGAGGCAACGCCTGGGGCGGCGCCATCGACCCCAACGGCAACGGCATGCTCGACCCCGACGAAGAGGGCCTGATCGGGCCGGGCCAGTTCCGCTTCGGCTCCATCATGGAGAAGAAAGAACGCCTGGCGCTGTCGGGCAAGGTGGAGTGGCGGCCCACCAATGACGTGAAAGTCGTCTTTGACGGCTTCAAGACCCGGCTCGACTCGCCGCAGGTCGGCTACCAGCTGTCGTACTACCCTTTGTTCGCGCCGGGCCGCTGGTCCGACATGAAGGTCTCCAACGGCGTGGTGACCGACCTGACCCTGGACAGCACCGACCCCGAGCTGCGCCTCAACCCGGAGGTCCTGAACAAGACCGAATACCGGGTGGTCGACACCGCGATGGTCGGCACCAGGGCGGAATGGAAGGTGTCGCCGGCCTTGAAGGTGGCCGGCGACGTCTACCTGTCGACGTCGAAGCGCGACTCCGGCGGCAACGACAGCTATGTCGTGCTGCGCATGAACCAGCCCAACACCACGCGCATCCGGCTCACCGGCGCCGCCGTGCCCGACGTGACGACCACGCTGGCCGATGGCCGCGACCTGCAGACCGGCCTGGCCCAGGGCCTGTTCAGCGCCAGCGATTTCAACACCCACTTCTACAGCCGCACGGGCGACAATATCGACGACCGCATCGGCGGCGCGACGCTGGACGCCGACTGGAAGGTGGCCCGCTTTAACATCGACAACCTGAAGTTCGGCCTGAGCCAGACCAACCGCAAGAAGTCGCGCGACATGATCAACAACGCCTTCAATGCGGGCCAGGATCACTACTCCGGCGAGAACGCGGTCAACGTGGGGTCCCTCGGCGGCAACGTCATCAACCAGACCTTGAGCCCGGGCGGCTTCCTGTCTGGCGTGAGCGGCAACTTCCCGCGCAGCTTCCTCGGTTTCGACGTCAACAGCTACGCGCAGGCGCTGGCCGGCCTCGACGGCCAGCCCCGCCCGGGCGGCGGCGTCTACAGCTCGACCCTGTCGGCGCCCGCCTTCAACCCGCTGGAAAGCTATCGCGTGGAAGAAAAGACCTCGACCGCCTTCGTGCAGGCGGACATGTCCGGCGAACGCTGGTTCGCGGACGTCGGCGTGCGCCTCGTGCGCACCAGGACCGGCGCCCAGGCCTGGGACGCGAAGATCAACGACATCATCCAGAACGGCGCGTTCAACTTCACCGCCGTCTACGCCGATCCGTCGGTCGTGCGCCAGGACGCCGGCTACACCTTCGCCCTGCCGTCGGGTAACTTCACCTATTCGCTCACCGACAATCTGCAGCTGCGCCTCGGCGCCGCCAAGACGATGGCGCGTCCTTCGGTCGACAAGCTGGCGCCGTCCAGCACCACCGCCAGCATCTCGTGGGGCGACTTCACGCAGATCTACGGCGGCAATGCCGACCTGAAGCCGTACACGGCGCGCCAGGCCGACGTGTCGCTGGAATGGTATTACGCCAAAAGCTCCGCGCTGACCTTCGCCGTCTACCAGAAGAACATCAAGAACCAGATCACCAACCTCTGGCTGACGGGCCAGGACATCGGCGCGCCCGGCGGGCGCCTGTTCAACGTGCAGCGCCCCATCAACGGCGACAGCGCCAAGGCGCGCGGCATGGAGATCGGCCTGCAGCACCTGTTCGACAACGGCTTCGGCGTGCGTGCGCAATACACGCGCAACCTGTCGAAGAGCTGGGTAGGCGGCGAAGAGCGCCCGCTCGAAGGCATCGCGCCGGCCACCGCCTCGTTCGGCATCCTGTACGAGCGCGGCCCGTGGAGCATGAGCACCACGGCCGACTACACCGATTCCTTCGTCACCGCCACCAATGTGATCGGTTCCGGCTTCAACGAGATGGCCAACTCGATGACGTGGGTGACGGCCCAGATCGCCTACGAGGTGAACAAGTCGCTGCGCATCAGCATCGAAGGCAACAACCTGACCGACGCGGAGCAGGCGCCCAAGCTGACCAACGGCATCGTCAGCCTGCCCAACGGCTATTACCGCTACGGCCGCTCCATTACCCTGGGCGCGAGCCTGAAATTCTGATGCGGCACGGGGCAGGATGTGCCCTGCCCCGCCTTCGACACGAGCAGGAGATGTGCATGCAACAACGCTGGACCGGAGCAGGCCAACCCATGGCATGGAAAATCGTTTGTGGCAGCCTGGCTGCCACGCTGACCTTGTTGTTCACGCCGGCGCATGCCAGCTCCCCCGGCGATCCATTGGCCCCGGCGGGCCGCTGGGAAGGCGCCACCAGCGGCAGCGCCAGCACGCCGCCGATGGGCTGGAGCAGCTGGAACGCGTTTCGCACCGAAGTCGACGAAGGCAAGGTGCTCGGCGCCGCGCAAACGCTGGTCGACAGCGGCCTCGCCAGGCTCGGCTACCAGCACGTCAACATCGATGACGGCTGGTGGCTGAAGCGCCGCACCGGCGATGGCCGGCTGCAGATCCGCACCAATATCTTTCCCTCGGCAGCCACCGGTGGACCTGCCGGCACCAGCTTCAAGCCATTCACCGACAAGCTGCATGCGATGGGACTGAAGGCCGGGATCTACACCGACATCGGACGCAACGCCTGTTCGCAAGCCTATGACCTGCATTCGCCCAACCTGCCGCAGGGCACGACCGCCGAGCGCGAGGTGGGACTGGAAGGCCACGTCACGCAGGACATCAACCTGTATTTCAAGGAATGGGGCTTCGACTACATCAAGATCGACGCCTGCGGGCTGGCCGACTTCTTGCCGGGTTCGGACCTGGTAAAGAAACAGGACTACCGCGCGGCGCCGCCCCTGATCGAACGCGGCTCGATCAACCGCACCGACGTCAAGGCGGTGCGCGCCCGCTACGAAGACGTCGCAGCCGCCCTCAAGGAGGCGCGGCCGAACAACGACTATGTGCTGTCGATCTGCGCCTGGGGCATGGCGAACGTGCGCACCTGGGGCAAGGATGTCGGCAACCTGTGGCGCACCAGCGCCGACATCACGCCCAGCTGGACCAGCATGCTGCACAACTTCGACAGCGCGGCGAAACGCGCGCTGTACGCCGGCCCCGGCCACTGGAACGATCCCGACATCCTGCACATCGGCCATGGCGCATTCGATGTCGCCAACCCGGTCGAAGTGCGCTCGCATTTCTCCTTGTGGGCGATGATCAATGCGCCGCTCCTGATCAGCTATGACCTGCGCAATGGACCGGCATCCTTCCTCGAGGTGCTGGGCAACGCGGACGTGGTCGGCCTGAACCAGGACAAGGCGGGACACCAGGGCGTGGTCGCCTATGACTCGGACGATGCGCAGATCATCGTCAAGACGCTGGGCACTGGTGAGCGCAAGGCGGTGGCGCTGTTCAACCGCGGCGCCGCGCCGGCGCCGGTGACCCTGCTGGCAAGTCACCTGAAACTCTCGGGCAGCGCACCGGTCCTGCTGCGCGACCTGTGGTCGAAGGAGAGCACGACCTTCACCGGCGAGAAGGCCTTCACGCTCGCGCCGCACGAGACGCTCGTGTTCGAGGCGACCGGCAAGCGGCAACTGGAAAACGGCGTCTATCTGTCGGAAATCCCCGGCTCGATCAACGTCGCCGTCGACGGCGCCCGTCAACCGCAACTCGATCCGACCGTCCACCGCATGATCGACCCATGGTCGAGCACCCGCTCCGGCGGTTCGCGTCCCCAGTATGCGGGCTGGGGCGGCGCGCAGGCGGATACGACGCCGTATGGCCAGACCCTGCAAGTGGCCGGACAGGTGTTCGAGTCGGGGCTCGGCGTACTGTCGAACTCGCGGCTGCAGGTGAAGAACGATGGCGGCCATGCGCAGCTGACGGCCTCGGTCGGCGTGGATGATTCGACCGAAAACACGCGTCAGCCCGTGCGCTTCTACGTGTATGGCGATGGGAAGCTGCTGGCCGAAAGCGCGCCGGTGGCGTTTGGCGCCAGGGCGCCGCTATTACAGGCGGACGTTCGGGGCGTCAGGCTCATCGAACTCGTGGTGCGTGGATCGCAGGCAACCGATGCGCCGCCCGTGGTGGCGACCTGGGGGGATGCCCGGTTGACGCATGCTGCCGGATCCCCGGCTACTGTCCAACGCAGATGATCCTGGTGTCGTATTCGTGGGCATTGCCTTTCTTCCTGGCGGCCCAGTCGATGACTTCCTGAGCGTCGGCCACCGTCATGACGGTGGCCTTTTCTTTGTTCCTAATGAAGGACACGCCTTCGAACTTGCCCTCTTTGCTGCGCATCACCTTGGCGAATACGGGTGGCTTTCCTTCCTCGGTGCGCTTTTTTTGCTGGACGAGGTAACGCTGGTCGATGGTTTCCATGTGATGTTTTATACGTGGTGGATCAAGACCGCATTTTACGGCGTGTGGTTGGCGAGCGGCTGAAAGACCGGCGCCGTTAACGTCGATACTCCAGCGGTCACATCATGACGGACCATCGTTGCAACGTGTTCCGATGGCCCTGCCCTCCCCTCGCCCGTCCGCGACGGACCAGCACATTTACACATTTTTGATAATGAGATATCATTATCATTAAGGAGACACATCGTCCTGACGGCCCCTGTGCGTCTCCGATTCCCGCATCCCGGCGCCCCGCCTTCACCATCACACCCCTATGATCAGAATCGACCACCTGACCAAACGCTACGGCGAGCGCACCGTCGTCAACGACCTCAATCTGCACGTGCGTGCGATTCCGCATGCCGTCATGCTCACCTGCGCGCTGGCCGCGCCGGCGCTGGCGGAAGACATGGCCGCCGCCGCATCCGCCGACCCGGCCCAGGTCGTCGAAGTCAAGGGGCAGCGCAGCGAGGACGAGCGCCTGGCGCCTGGCACCGGCGCCAGGTCGCTGCCCGGCGGCGTCACCACGGTGACGTCGGAAGATCTCGCCACGCTGGACATCGGACGCGATATCTCGAACGTGTTCCGGCGCGTGCCGGGCGTGGTCGCCAACAATATCGACCAGGGCGACACCGGCAACGGCTTTCGCATGCGCGGCTTCGCCACCCAGGGCACGCACGGCGCCGACACCGCGATCTACATCGACGGCGTGCCGCAGAACATCCCGTCGAGCCAGGGCGGCGCCGGCCACGGCCCGGCATTTCTCGAGTGGATGACCGGCGACATGATCGACACGATCGACGTCATCAAGGGACCGGTCTCGGCGCTGTTTGGCGACCAGAACCGCGCCGGCGCGGTGGCGATCCGTACCCGCGAAGGCGGCGCCGCCACGCCCTCGAGCGCCACCGTGACCGTGGAAAGCTATGGCGGGCGGCGTGGCTCGCTGGTGCTCTCGGGCGAGCATGGCAAGCTGCGCTCGCTGGTCGTGGCCGACCGCTACAGCCTCGATGGCTTCCGCCACGGCGCCTTTACCGATCGCAGCAACCTGTTCTGGAAACTGTCGACCACGATCGGCGACGGCGTCTACAGCCTGCGCGCCACGTACTACAAGTCCGACTTCGCCGGCGCCGGCTACCTTTCGCTGCCGGCCATGGAAGCCGGCCTCGACCCGCATTCGACGATGTACGACCTGCCCGGCTTCGGCGCCGCGCAGCGCAAGACCCTGGTGTTCAACCGCCGCCCGGCATCGGGCGAGGCCGGCTGGTTCGCCACCGCCTACGCCGAGGACTTCGAGCGCAGCCGCGCGATCCAGACCAGCACCACCCAGCACACCTACGGCTATGACGATCGCGGCATCTACGGCGCGCGCGGCGGCAATACCTGGACCTTCGGCGACGCCGCCGTGCTGACGCTGGGCGCCGAAGCGCGCAAGGACAAGGGCGACGCGTATCGCCAGCAGTACCGCGAACGCCAGCCGACCGCCAACTACGTCAACAACCAGGACCTGGACCTGCTGACCTACGGCGTGTTCGTGCAGGGCCAGTACCGGGTACTGCCCACCGTCAAGCTGCATGGCGGCGCGCGTTACGACCGTTTCGACTACGACCTGGTCAACCTCAAGCTGCCGGCCGCGTCGACCGGCTACAAGGGTTCGGTGATCACGCCGAAGTACGGCGCGATCTGGAACGTGGCGCCCGACCTGGAACTGTACGCCAATATCGCGCAGGGCTTTCGCTCGCCGGCCGCCGAGCAGATCAGCACCAGCGGCAGCCTGGGACCGTTGGGCGCTGCGGGCGGACGCATCAACGCCGGCATCGATCCGAGCCGGGTCCGCTCGCACGATGTCGGGTTCAACGCCAGGCCGCTCGACGGCCTGAGCGTGTCCGGCGCGTTCTACACCATCCAGAACGACGACGAGATCGTCAACACCGCGCCCGACGTGTTCGTGGCCTCGGGCCAGACCACCCGCCGGGGCGTCGAACTCGACCTGCGCTACCAGTTCAGCAGCGCCTTCAGCACGTACCTGAACTATGGCCGCATCCTGCGCGCGCGCCTGGACAACCCGGCGCCCGGCGCCGGCGCCCGCCTGTCGGTGCCGGAGCATACCTGGAAGGCCGGCGTGCAGTACCGCAGCGCACTGGGACCGGGCCGCCTGACGCTGGCCGGCGACGTGTATGTCACGGCCGGCAATCCCTACTACATGGGCACGCCCTTGTACGAACGCGATATGCCGACCTATGTGCGTTACGACGTCAAGGCGACCTATGACATCGGCAAGTTCCAGGGTGCGCTGTTCGCGACGCTGCAGCCGCACAAGTTCGCCAGCGACATCGCCTATGGCACGGCGGCCGGGCTGGTGGTCACCACGGTGCCAGAGGCCAGCGGCGGTGCATCGCTGCGGTATTTCTTTTGACGCGGCGATAAAGAAGCGGGCGCGTGGCGGGCCGTAGCCCGGGTTCTGGCACATAAATTGCGTTCCGGGTTGGAGAACCCACCATTCCTCCGCCCATGAGCGCATCCGCCCCACACCCCGGCAAGCCGGGCGCCCAGCCGGTCCAGCGCATCGTCAAGATCCGGCGCGACTACAATACCTGGGTCGCCGACGAGACCATCGAGGATTATGCGTTGCGCTTTACCCCACGCGCATTTCGCAAATGGTCGGTGTTCCGGGTCGCCAATACCGCCTTCGGCGCCATCTCCTTCCTGGTGCTCGAAGCGATCGGCGGCACCATCGCCCTGCAGTACGGTTTCATCAATGCCTTCTGGGCGATCCTGGCGGTGGGGCTGATCATCTTCCTGACCGGCCTGCCGATCAGCTACTATGCGGCGCGCCACGGCGTCGACATGGACCTGCTCACGCGCGGCGCCGGCTTCGGCTATATCGGCTCGACCGTCTCGTCCTTCGTCTACGCCTCGTTCACCTTCATCCTGTTCGCGCTGGAAGCGGCCATCATGGCCTATGCGCTCGAACTGTATTTCGGCCTGCCCCTGTGGCTCGGCTACCTGGCCAGCGCGCTGGTGGTGGTGCCGCTGGTGACGCATGGCGTGACCCTGATCAGCCGCATCCAGATGCTGACCCAGCCGCTCTGGCTCGGGCTGATGGCCCTGCCCTTCATTGCGATCCTGGTGAAGCGCCCGGAGTTGCCGGCCGAGCTGCTGCACTTCGGCGGTGCGCAGGGCGGCCATGGCGGCTTCGACATGCTCGCTTTTGGTGCCGCGACCGCCGTCGGCGTGGCCTTGATCACCCAGATCGGCGAACAGGTCGACTTCCTGCGCTTCATGCCGCCTCAAAGCAAGCCCACGCTCGGCTGGCACCTGGGCGTGCTGGTCGCCGGTCCCGGCTGGATCGTGCTCGGCATCCTCAAGATGCTGGCCGGCGCCCTGCTCGCCCTGCTGGCGATCGAGGGCGGCGCCAGCCTGGCCGATGCCGTCAATCCAACCCATATGTACCTGGCCGGATTCGGGGAGTTCTTCGACAGCCATGGCGCGGCGCTGCTGGCGACGGTGCTGTTCGTCGTGATCTCGCAGATCAAGATCAACATGACCAACGCCTATGCCGGCTCGCTGGCGTGGTCGAACTTCTTCGCGCGCCTGACCCACAGCCATCCCGGGCGCGTGGTCTGGGCCTGCTTCAATGCCCTGATCGCGGTGCTGCTGATGGAAATGAACGTGTTCCAGGCGCTCGACCTGGTGCTGGCCCTGTTCTCGAACGTCGCCATCGCCTGGATCGCGGCGGTGGTGGCCGACCTGGTGATCAACAAGCCGCTCGGCCTGAGTCCGCCCGGGATCGAGTTCCGGCGCGCCTACCTGTACGACATCAATCCGGTCGGCGTCGGCGCCATGCTGCTGGCCTCGGTCCTGTCGATCGCCGCCTTCGGCGGCCTGTTCGGCGCGGTCGCCCAGGCCTTCTCGGCCTTCATCGCCCTCGCCACCGCCTTTGTGGCGGCGCCCCTGATCGCCCACGCCACCCGCGGCCGCTACTACATGGCGCGCCAGCCGCATACCGACCCGCCGCGCAGCACCGTGTGCAGCATCTGCGAGAAGGAATACGAGCCGGAGGACATGGCCCAGTGCCCGGCCTACGGCGGCGCGATCTGCTCGCTGTGCTGCTGCCTCGATGCCCGCTGCGACGACGCCTGCAAGCCCCAGGCGCGCATCGCCGTGCAGTGGCAGGCGGCCATGCGCTGGCTGCTGCCGCGCGCCAGCTGGCCCTACCTGGGCGGCGGGCTCGGTCACTACCTGCTCTTGATGACGGTCACCATGCTGTTCCTGGGCGCCCTCCTCGGCACGCTCTACCTGCACGAAGCCGCCGCCCTGGCGCGGGGCGGCGACGTCCGCCTGCTGGCGCCGCTGCAGCTGGCGTTCGTGAAGCTGTTCGGCGCACTGCTGCTGGTCAGCGCCATCATCGCCTGGTGGCTGGTGCTCAACAGCCAGAGCCGGCGCGTGGCGCAGGAAGAAGCGCAGCAGGCCAAGAAGCAGGCCGACCAGGCCAACCAGGCGAAGAGCCGCTACATCGCCGGCATCAGCCATGAGATCCGCACCCCGCTCAACAGCATCCTCGGCTACGCCCAGCTGCTCGACGACGACCCGTCCATTCCCGACCACCGCCGCCAGGCGATCCGGGTGATCCGCGGCAGCGGCGAACACCTGCTGTCGCTGATCGAGGGAACGCTCGATATCGCACGCATCGAGGGCGGCAAGCTCAGCATCGACATGCGCCCGCTGCGGTTCGACGCTTTCATCGGCCAACTGGTGCGCATGTTCGAGCAGCAGGCCGCCGGCAAGGGCCTGGCCTTCGTCCATGAATGCGACGGCGTGCTGCCGCCGCTGGTACGGGCCGACCGCAAGCGGCTCAGCCAGATCCTGATCAATCTCCTCGGTAACGCCGTCAAGTTCACGGCGCGCGGTGCGATCGTGTTCCGCCTGCGCTATGCGCGCGACATGGCCTACTTCGAGGTCGAGGATTCCGGGCCCGGCATCCTGCCCGAAGAGGTGGAAAGCATCTTCGAGCCGTTCACGCGCGGCAGCGCGGGCAATGCCGGCGACAGCGCCGGCACCGGACTGGGCCTGCCCATCAGCAAGCTGCTCACCGAGCTGATGGGCGGCGAACTGACGCTGCGCCCAAGCGCCGGCGGCGGCAGCGTGTTCGCGGTGCGCCTGCTCCTGCCGCGCGTGCATGGCGAAGCGCACAGTCCTGCTACTGGTCAGACCGATGCGCCAGCGCGGCGCCACGGCTATGCCGGCGCCCGGCGCCGCATCCTGGTGGTGGACAACGAGCGCAACGATCGCGAATTCCTGGTTCAGTTGCTGGCGCCGCTGGGTTTCGTGGTCGGCCAGGCGGCATCGGGAGCCGAATGCCTGCAGCGCCAGGCCGGCTTCGCCCCCGACCTGATCCTGATGGACCTGGCCATGCCGGGCATCGACGGCTGGGAGACCAGCCACCTGCTGCGCACCGAGCACGGATGCCGGGCCCCGATCGCGATCGTCTCGGCCAACGCCTACGACAAGGGCATGCCGAATCCGGCCGGCATCGGCGCCGACGATTTCTTCACCAAGCCGGTCCAGGTCGACGAGCTGCTCGACTGGATCGGACGGCGCCTGCGGCTCGACTGGCTCGGCGCCGTCCCTGCACCCGCACCCGCACCCGCGACCGCAGGCGCCTCGCCTCGCCTGCCTGCGCCTGGCGCGCTGGCCGCGCTGCGCGCCCAGCTCGCGGCCGGCTACGTGCGCGGCGTGCGCGCCGAACTGGATCGCCTCGCCGCGCTCGGCGCGGCGCACCACGACTTTGTCGAGCTGATGCGCGGGCATGCGGCCCGCCTCGACCTCGACGCCATGACACGCCTGATCGACACCGGAGAATCCCATGCCGCAAACGATTGAACGACCACCGGGCCCGGTGGTGCTGGTGGTGGACGACGTCCCCGACAACCTCGCCGTGCTGCACGATGCGCTGGACGAATCGGGCTACGCGGTGGTGGTGGCCAACAACGGCGCCACCGCGCTGGAGCGGGCGCGCGCGCTGGTGCCCGACATCGTGCTGCTCGACGCCGTGATGCCCGGCATGGACGGCTTCGAGGTCTGCCGCCAGCTCAAGGCCGACCTGCGCACGCGCGCCATTCCCGTGGTGTTCATGACCGGCCTCACCGAGGACGAACACATCCTCGCCGCATTCCAGGCCGGCGTCGCCGACTATGTGACCAAGCCGGTGCGCCAGAGCGAAGTGCTGGCCCGCATCGGCGCCCACATGCGCACCGCCAGCCTGGTCACCCAGGCGCGCAGCGCGCTCGACGCCTTCGGTCACGCGGTGCTGGTGGCCGGGCTGGACGGCCGCATCGCATGGCAGACACCGCTGGCGCGCCAGTGGCTGCAGGCCTGGTTCCCGGAGGGCGCCGGGGCCGGCATGCCGGCGCGCGTGGCGCTCTGGCTGCGCGAGGCAGTCGCCGCCCGCGAACAGGGACAGGAGCCGGCGCCGCTGGTGCTGGCGCAAGGCACGCGCCGCCTCGGCTTCGAACTGGCCGAAGCGCTCGACGGCGGCTGCTACTCGATGGTGCTGCGCGAGGAGTCCGACGCCGCCCAGGTCCAGGGCCTGATGGCCGGCTTTACGCTGACCCGACGCGAAGCCGAGGTGCTGCACTGGGTCAGCAAGGGCAAGACCAACCGCGACATCGGCGACATCCTCGGCACCAGTCCGCGCACGGTCAACAAGCATCTCGAGCATGTCTTCGCCAAGCTCGGCGTCGAGACCCGCACGGCGGCGGCCTCGCTCGCGATGTCGCGTCCGGCGGCGGCGGGACGGTCCGCTAGACCGCCAGGTGCCGCCTGACCTCGACGCTGTCCATGGTCGCGCGCGCGCCGGCCGCGACCACCGCGCCGCGCGACAGCACCAGGTAGCGGTCGGCCAGCGCATGGGCGAAGTCGAAGTACTGCTCGCACAGCAGGATCGCCATGTCGCCGCGCGCGCGCAGCAGGCCTATCACGCGCTCGATGTCCTTGATGATCGACGGCTGGATGCCCTCGGTCGGCTCGTCGAGGATCAACAGGCGCGGGCGTTGCAGCAGCGCGCGCGCGATCGCCAGCTGCTGCTGCTGGCCGCCCGACAGGTCGCCACCGCGCCGCCGCAGCATGTCCTTCAATACCGGGAACAGGGCGTAGACCTCGGGATCGATGTGCCGTGCCGCGCGGCCCGGCAGGCCGGCCATGCCCATGCGCAGGTTCTCTTCCACCGTCAGGCGCGCGAAGATCTCGCGCCCCTGCGGCACATAGGCGATGCCGGCGGCGGCGCGCGCGTGCGGGCTGAGGCGCGTGACGTCGCGGCCTGCAAGCCGGACTCGTCCGGAGGCAACAGGCAGCACACCCATCAGGCATTTGAGCAGCGTGGTCTTGCCCACGCCGTTGCGGCCCAGCAGAGCCAGGCACTGGCCCTGCTCGAGCGCCAGCGACACGCCGCGCAGGGTGTGCGAAGAACCGTAGTACTGGTTCAGGTCATCGGCTTGCAGCATCATGGTCAGCGTCCCAGGTAGACTTCGATCACACGTTCGTCGGCCTGCACTTCGTCCATGCGGCCCTCGGCCAGCACCGCGCCTTCGTGCAGCACCGTGACCTTGCCCTGGCGGGCGATCTCGGCGACGAAGCCCATGTCGTGCTCCACCACCATGATCGAGTGCCGTCCGCGCAGTTCGTCGAGCAGTTCGGCGGTGCGCGCGGTCTCGGCGTCGGACATGCCGGCCACAGGCTCGTCGAGCAGGATCAGGGCCGGCTCCTGGATCAGCAGCATGCCGATCTCGAGCCACTGCTTCTGGCCGTGCGACAGCAGGCCGGCCGCACGCCAGGCCTGGTCCTCGAGGCGAATCTGGCGCAGCACCGCGCCGATGCGGTCGCGCTGTTCGCCATCCAGGCGCGCGAACAGGCTGGCGCGCACCCGCTTGTCCATCCTGAGCGCCAGCTCCAGGTTCTCGAACACCGTATGCGATTCGAACACGGTCGGGCGCTGGAACTTGCGGCCGATGCCGGCGCGCGCGATCTCGTGCTCGCTGAGCAGGGCCAGGTCGTGGCGCTGGCCGAACCACACGCGCCCCGAACTCGGCCGCGTCTTGCCGGTGATGACGTCCATCATGGTCGTCTTGCCGGCGCCATTGGGACCGATGATGCAGCGCAGCTCGCCCACCGAGATGTCGAGCGTCAGCCGGTTGAGAGCCCGGAAGCCGTCGAAGCTGACGCTCACGTCCTCCAGGTACAGGATGGCGCCGTGGCTGGCGTCCAGCGTATCGTCCTGGGCGACTCTCATGCCGCCTCCTCCAGCTTTGGCGCCTCGTGCGCGGCCGGCGCCGGCCGCCGGCGCGGAAGGCGCAGTCCGAGCAGCCCTTTCGGCATGAAGAGCGTGACCAGGATGAACAGCAGGCCGAGCGCGAACAGCCACAGGTCGGGAAAGGCGGCGGTGAACCAGCTCTTGAGGCCATTCACGGTGAACGCGCCCAGGATCGCCCCCAGCAGCGTGCCGCGCCCGCCCACCGCCACCCAGATCACCATCTCGATCGAGTTCGCCGGCGACATCTCGGACGGATTGACGATGCCGACCTGCGGCACGTACAGCGCCCCGGCGATGCCGCACAATACCGCCGACAGGGTCCACACGAACAGCTTGAACCACAAGGGGTCGTAGCCCAGGAACATCAGGCGCGGCTCGGCGTCGCGCACGCCCTGCAAGATGCGGCCCAGGCGCGAGGCGACCAGCCAGCGGCACAGGCACAGCGCGCCGACCAGGAACGCCAATGTAGCCAGGTACAGCGCGGCGCGGGTGCTCGGGGCCGTGATGTCGTGGCCCAGGATGCGGCGAAAGTCGGTGAAGCCGTTGTTGCCGCCGAAGCCGGTATCGTTGCGGAAGAACAGCAGCATGCCGGCATACGCCAGGGCCTGGGTGATGATCGAGAAATACACGCCCTTGATGCGCGAGCGGAAGGCGAAGTAGCCGAACACGAAGGCCAGCACGCCCGGCGCCATCACCACCAGCGCCATGCAGTACCAGAAGCTGTCGGTCATGGCCCAGAACCAGGGCAGTTCCTGCCAGTCGAGAAAGACCATGAAGTCGGGCAGCGCGCTGCCGTACACGCCGTCGCGGCCGATCGCACGCATCAGGTACATGCCGTGGGCGTAGGCGCCCAGCGCGAAGAACAGCGCATGGCCCAGCGACAGGATGCCGGTATAGCCCCAGACCAGGTCGAGCGCCAGCGCGGCCAGCGCGTAGCACATGAACTTGCCGACCAGCGCCAGCGTATAGCCGGAGACGTGCAGCGCATGCTCGGGCGGGAACGCCAGGTGCAGCAGCGGCAGCAGCGCCGCCAGCAGCGCCAGCGCGGCGATCGATACGCCCGTGAAGGTCCTCGGCTTCTTCATTCCACGCTCCTTCCCTTGAGGGCAAACAGTCCCTGCGGCCGCAGCTGGATGAAGACGACGATGAACACCAGGATGCCGATCTTGGCCGGCACGGCGCCGGCGAGCGGCTCCAGCAGCTTGTTCAATTCGCCCAGGCCGAGCGCCGCGATCACGGTGCCGGCCAACTGGCCGACGCCGCCCAGCACCACCACCATGAACGAATCGATGATGTAGGCCTGGCCCAGGTCGGGACCGACGTTGCCCAGCTGCGACAGCGCCACGCCGCCCAGGCCGGCGATGCCGGAACCCAGGCCGAAGGTCAGCATGTCGATGCGCCCGGTGGGCACGCCGACGCAGTCGGCCATGCGCCGGTTCTGCATCACGGCGCGCACGAACAGCCCGAGCCGGGTGGCGTTGAGCAGCAGCCAGACGGCGGCCGTCACCAGGATCGCGAACACGATGATCGCGATGCGGTTGTAGGGCAGCACCAGCGAGCCGAGCACCGTCACCCCGCCCGACATCCAGGCCGGATTGGCCACCTCGACGTTCTGCGCCCCGAACAGCGTGCGCACACCCTGCATCAGCACCAGGCTGATGCCCCAGGTGGCGAGCAGGGTTTCCAGCGGACGGCCATACAGCCAGCGGATCACTGTGCGCTCGATCGCCATGCCGGCCAGGGCCGCCACCGCGAAAGCGGCCGGCAACGCCGCCAGCAGGTACAGATCGAGCGCGTCCGGCAGGTAGCGCCGGAACAGGGTCTGCACCAGCCAGGTCGTGTAGGCCCCGATCATTAGCAGTTCGCCGTGCGCCATATTGATCACGCCCATCAGGCCGAAGGTGATGGCCAGCCCCAGCGCGGCCAGCAGCAGCACGCTGCCCAGCGACAGTCCCTGGAACAGGTGGCCGGCCAGGTCGGCGCGGCGCAGGCGGCCGTCGAGGACGGCCAGCGCCCGGGCCGCGGCGACCCGCACCGCATCAATCGGCTCGGCGCCCGGCTCCAGCAGCGCCTGCAGCAGCGGACGCTGGGCGGCGCCGCCCAGCTCTCCCAGCTGCTGCGCGGCGACGCGGCGCTGCGCCGGATCGTCCGCGCCCAAGCCGGCGCGCGCCACCAGCAGCGCCAGCGGCGCGCGCACCGCGTCATCGGTTTCGGCGGCCAGGGCGCGTTGCACCAGCGGCAGCTGGGCCGGGTCGGGCTCGGCGGCGAGCATGGCGCGCGCCGCCGCCAGCCGCCGCGCGCCCTGCGGCGCCATCAGGTCCATCCCGGAGAGCGCCGCCGCGATGGCGGTGCGCAGGCGGTTGTTGACGACGATCGTCTCGGCGCCCTCGGGCAGCGCGCCGTCCGGGCCGGCGATGCCGACCTGCCCGTCCGGCGTGGCGTACAAGGCGTCGTCCTGCAGTGCGCGCAGCAACTCCGCCGCCTGCGGCGTCGCCAGCGCGCCGAGCGCCGCCACCGCCGCCACCCGGGCGTCGGGATCGTCGCCGGCCAGCGGCTGCAGCAGCGCCGGCGCCACGCCGGCCGGCGCGGCCAGGGCGGCGCCGGCCGCCAGCCAGAGCCAGAATGCGGCTGCGCCCAGCAGTGCGCGTAGCAGGTAAACCATCATGCAGCTTCTCCCCCGTCTCGGCGTTAAAAGTCGGCGCCTGTCACAGCTTCTGTTTGCTCTCGTTGCCCTTGATATAGGGGCTCCAGGGCTGGGCGCGGATCGGCGCCTTGCTCTTCCAGACCACATTGAACTGGCCGTCGGCCCTGATCTCGCCGATCATCACCGGCTTGTGCAGGTGATGGTTGCTCGCATCCATGGTCAGCGTGAAGCCGGACGGCGCCTTGAACGACTGGCCCGCCATGGCCGCGATCACCTTGTCGGTGTCGACCGACTTCGCCTTCTCGACCGCCTGCGCCCACATGTGGATGCCGACATAGGTCGCTTCCATCGGGTCGTTGGTGACCGCCTTGTCCGCGTTCGGCAGCTTCCTAGCGGCCGCGTAGGCGCGCCACTTTCTGGTGAAGTCGACGTTGACCGGGTTCTTCACCGACCCGAAGTAGTTCCAGGCCGCCAGGTGGCCGACCAGCGGCCGGGTATCGACGCCGCGCAGCTCTTCCTCGCCGACCGAGAACGCCACCACCGGCACCTCGGTCGCCTTCAGGCCGGCGTTGCCCAGCTCCTTGTAGAACGGGACGTTGGAGTCGCCGTTGATGGTCGAGATCACGGCGGTCTTGCCGCCGGCCGAGAACTTCTTGATGTTGGCGACGATCGTCTGGTAGTCGGCATGGCCGAACGGCGTATAGGCTTCCTGGATGTCGCTGTCCTTCACCCCTTTGCTTTTCAGGAAAGCGCGCAGGATCTTGTTGGTGGTGCGCGGATACACATAATCGGTGCCGAGCAGGACGAAGCGGCGCGCCCCACCGCCGTCCTTGCTCATCAGGTATTCGACCGCGGGAATCGCCTGCTGGTTGGGCGCGGCGCCGGTGTAGAACACGTTCTTCTCGAGCTCTTCGCCTTCGTACTGCACGGGGTAGAACAGCAGGCCATTGAGTTCCTTGAACACCGGCAGCACCGACTTGCGCGACACCGAGGTCCAGCAGCCGAACACCGCGGCCACCTTGTCCTTGGCGATCAGCTGGCGCGCCTTCTCGGCGAACAGCGGCCAGTTCGAGGCCGGATCGACCACCACCGGCTCGAGCTTGCGGCCCAGCACCCCGCCCCTGGCGTTGATTTCCTCGATGGCCATCAGGGCCACGTCCTTGAGCGTGGTTTCCGAGATCGCCATGGTGCCGGACAGCGAATGCAGGATGCCGACCTTGATGGTGTCGGCGGCCACGGCCGGCAGGCTGCCGCCCAGCACGGCGGTGGCGGCGGCGATGCGGGTCAGGCTGGCGATGAAACGGCGGCGCTGTTGCATGGGGAGTGCTCCTGGTGGATGAGGAATGCGAAAAGCTTAGCGAGGCGCACCAGCCCCGCCCATACGTCAACTGACGTAGTGGCGCGACCGGCGCCGATCTACGTCACTTATCTACGTCACTTATCTACGTCACTTAGCGTATTGAGCCCGCGTGGCCGGCCCGGGATACTGACGAGGCAGCGCACAGCGTTCTCGCAACTGACCGCCAACCCCACAGGCATATCATGGACAAACACCCAAGCGCTCCTCCCCTTTCCACCGCGTTCTGGACGCTGGCCGATTGGGCCGCCGCCTACCGCAACGGCGCCGAGCCGGCCGCGCTGCTGGCGCCGCTGGTCGCCGCCCTGGACGACGCCGACCCGGCCTGGATCACACGCCTCGATCACGCCGCGCTCGCCGCGCGCCTGGAACGGCTGGCGCAGCAGCGTGAAGCGGCAGGGGACGACAGTCTTGCGCTGTACGGCGTGCCGTTCGCGGTAAAAGACAATATCGACGTGGCCGGCCTGCCGACCACCTGCGCCTGCCCCGATTTCGCCCACCTGCCCGAGGCCAGCGCCGCCGTCATCGAGCGCCTGGAAGCGGCCGGCGCGGTGGTGATCGGCAAGACCAACCTCGACCAGTTCGCCACCGGCCTGGTGGGCACCCGCTCGCCCCATGGCGCGGTGCCCAACGCCTTCGATCCGGCCTACATCAGCGGCGGCTCGAGTTCGGGCTCGGCCTCGGTCGTGGCGCGCGGCCTGGTGCCGTTCGCGCTCGGCACCGACACCGCCGGCTCGGGCCGGGTCCCAGCCGGCCACAACAACCTGGTGGGCTTGAAACCGACGCGCGGACTGGTGTCCACCCGCGGCCTGGTCCCGGCCTGCCGCACGCTCGACTGCATCACCGTGCTGGCCCTCGGCGTGGACGACGCCGCTGCGGCGCTGCGCGTCATGGCCGGCTACGACGCCGACGATCCCTATTCGCGCCGCGCGCCGCCGCGCCCGGCGGCGTGGCCGGCGCGGCCGGTGCTGGGCGTGCCGCTCGATCCCGACTGGTTCGGCGACAGCCTAGCGCGCCAGGCGCACGAGGACGCGCTGCGGCGCCTCGAAGCCGATGGCGTGGAACTCAAGCCGGTCGACTTTAGCCCGCTGTTCGAGACGGCCGCGCTGCTCTACGAAGGGCCATGGGTGGGCGAGCGCTACGCCGCGATCGAAAGCCTGATGCGGGACCATCCCGAGTCGGTGCATCCGACCGTGCGCGCCATCGTCGCCAGGGCCACCGGTTTCAGCGCGGTCGACGCCTACCAGGCCGAGTACCGGCGCATGGCGCTGGCGCGCCAGGCCGATGCCCTGATGGCGGGCCTCGACGGCCTGGTAGTGCCGACCGCGCCCACCATCCCCACGATCGCGGACGTGTTGGCCGACCCGGTGGCCCTGAATTCGCGCATGGGTGTGTACACCAACTTCGTCAACCTGCTGGACTGGAGCGCGATCGCGGTGCCGGCCGGGATGCGCGCCGACGGCCTGCCGGCCGGCCTCACCCTGATCGCCCCCGGCTGGCACGAGGCGCGCCTGCTGGAATTCGGCCGGCGCTGGCAGGCGGCCTCGCCCTGGCTGCGCGGGGCGTCGCAGCGGCCGTTGCCCTTGCCGGCGGCCCCGGCGCCATCCCTCGAAGGACAGGTCGTGGTCGCGGTGGTCGGCGCTCACCTGTCGGGCATGCCGCTCAACTGGCAGCTGGCCGAACGCGGCGCGGTATTGCTGGAGACCGCCCACACCTCGCCGGCCTACCGCCTGTACGCGCTGCCCGGGACGATCCCGCCCAAGCCGGGCCTGGTGCGCACCGGCGACGGCGCGCCGATCGCGCTCGAACTGTGGGCGATGCCGGTCGAACGCTTCGGCTCTTTCGTGGCCTCGATCCCGGCGCCGCTGGGCATCGGCACGCTGGAACTGGCCAATGGCCGCAGCGTGCAGGGCTTCGTGTGCGAAGCCTGGGCCACCGCCGGCGCCGAGGACATCACGGCGCTGGGCGGCTGGCGCGCCTATATCGCCCGCCGCTCACCCGCCGACCATCCGCCGCCACCCTGACCGGAGTACGCCACCATGTTCCATACCGTCCTGATCGCCAACCGCGGCGAAATCGCCGTGCGCATCGCCCGCACGCTCAAGAAAATGGGTATCCGCTCGGTCGCCGTCCATTCGGACGCCGACCGCGACAGCCTGCACGTGGCCGCCGCCGACGTGGCCGTCCCCCTGGGCGGCGACAGCGCCGCCGAGAGCTACCTGCGCGGCGAGCGCATCCTCGAGATCGCACGCGCCAGCGGCGCCCAGGCCATCATCCCGGGCTACGGCTTCCTGTCCGAGAACACCGCGTTCGCCGAACAGTGCGCGGCGGCCGGCATCGTGTTCGTCGGCCCCACGCCGGACCAGGTGCGGCGCTTCGGCCTGAAGCACACCGCACGCGAGATCGCGGCGGCGGCCGGGGTGCCGCTCACGCCCGGCACCGGCCTGCTGGAGGACATCGAGCAAGCGCGCGCCGCCGCCCTGGAGATCGGCTATCCGGTCATGCTCAAGAGCACCGCGGGCGGCGGCGGCATCGGCCTGTCGCGCTGCGACGACGAGGCGCAGCTGGAAGCGGCCTTCGCCTCGGTGCGGCGCCTCGGCCAGAACTTCTTCAAGGACAGCGGCGTGTTCATCGAGCGCTTCGTCGCCGACGCCCGCCACGTCGAAGTGCAGATCTTCGGCGATGGCCGCGGCAGGGTGGTGGCGCTGGGCGAGCGCGATTGCTCGGTGCAGCGCCGCAACCAGAAAGTGATCGAGGAGACCCCGGCCCCGCACCTGCCGGCGGCCACCCGCGCCGCCATGCTGGACGCCGCCGTGCGCCTGGGCCAGGCGGTCGACTACGTCTCGGCCGGCACCGTCGAATTCATCTACGACGGCGCGCGCGACGCCTTCTACTTCCTGGAGGTGAACACTCGCCTGCAGGTGGAGCACCCGATCACGGAAGCGGTCACCGGCCTCGACCTGGTCGAATGGATGGTCCGCATCGCCGCCGGCGAACCGCCTTCGTTCGACGACCTGGCGCCGCCGCGGGGCGCCGCGATCGAAGTGCGGGTATACGCCGAAAACCCGGCGCGCGACTTCCAGCCGGCGCCGGGCGTGCTGACCGAGGTGGCCTTCCCGGAACACGTGCGGGTCGACACCTGGGTACGCACCGGCACCGAGGTATCGGCGCACTACGACCCCATGATCGCCAAGATCGTCGCCCACGGCGCCGACCGCGAGGATGCGCGCAAGAAGCTCCTGGCGGCGCTGGAAGCGACCCGCCTGCACGGCAGCGCCACCAATCTCGACTACCTGCGCGGCATCCTGGAAAGCAGTGCCTTCACCGACGGCCGGGTGTCGACCGCCTTCCTCGACCGCTACACCCACGTCTCGCCCCTGGTCGAGGTGCTGAGCGGCGGCACCTACACCACCGTGCAGGACTACCCGGGCCGCGCCGGCTACTGGGACATCGGCGTGCCGCCCTCGGGGCCGATGGACGACCTGGCCTTCCGCCTGGCCAACCGCATCGTCGGCAACCCCGAGGATGCCGCCGGCCTCGAATGCACGCTGCAGGGCCCGACGCTGCGCTTCCATGGCGACGCGCTGATCGCGCTGGCCGGCGCGCCGGCCGAGGCCACCCTCGACGACGGCGCCCCGCTGGCCTGGTGGCAGCCGGTCGCGGTGCGCGCCGGCCAGGTGCTGCGCATGGGGCGCGCGGCAAGCGGCTGCCGCAGCTACATCGCCCTGCGCCACGGCCTCGACATCCCCGATTACCTGGGCAGCAAGTCGACCTTCGTCCTCGGGAAATTCGGCGGCCACGCGGGGCGCACGCTGGGCGTGGGCGACGTGCTGCCGATCTGCCGGCCCGGGGCTGCGCCCCTGGACGCGCCGCGCGCGCTGGCGCCGGCGCTGGCGCCGGCCTACGGCAGCCACTGGGACATCGGGGTGCTGTACGGCCCGCACGGCGCGCCGGATTTTTTCACCGAGGACAGCATCGCGACCTTCTTCGCCACCGACTACGAGGTGCACTACAACTCGAACCGGCTGGGCGTGCGCCTGCTCGGCCCGAAGCCGGAATGGACGCGCAGCGACGGCGGCGAGGCCGGCCTGCACCCGTCGAACGTGCACGACTGCGTGTACGCGATCGGCAGCGTCAACTTCACGGGCGACACGCCGGTGATCCTCACCTGCGACGGACCGAGTCTGGGCGGCTTCGTGTGCCCGGTCACGATCGCCCGCGCCGAGCTGTGGAAGGTGGGCCAGGTCAAGCCGGGCGACACCATCCGCTTCCGGCGCATCGGCTTCGACGACGCGCTCGCGCTCGAGCTGGCCATGGATAGCGCGATCCGCGACCTTGATCCCCTGCCCGGCCTGCCCGTGCAGGGCTTGGCACCGGAAGCGCCGGCTGTCATGCAGAACTGCGTGCTGGCCGCGCTGCCGGCCAGCGGCGCGCGCCCGGCGGTGGCCTACCGCCAGGCCGGCGACAAGTACATCCTGCTCGAATACGGCCCGAACGTGCTGGACCTGCGCGCGCGGCTGCGCGTGCACCTGCTGATGGAGGCGCTGACGAAGCTGCGCCTGCCGGGCGTGCGGGAGCTGTCGCCCGGCGTGCGCTCGGTGCAGATCCATTACGACAGCCGGGTGCTGGCGCAGGCCGCGCTGCTCGATCGCCTGATGGCGCTGGAGACGCAACTGCCCGACGTCGCCGGCTTGCGGGTGCCGAGCCGCATCGTGCACCTGCCGCTGGCGTTCGAGGATTCGGCGACGCTCGGCGCCGTCGCGCGCTACCGCGAAACGGTCAAGGCCGAAGCGCCCTGGCTGCCGAACAACGTCGATTTCATCCAGCGCATCAATGGGCTGGACAGCCGCGACATAGTGCGCGACGCGATATTCGACGCCAGCTACATGGTGATGGGCCTGGGCGACGTCTACCTGGGCGCCCCATGCGCGGTGCCGCTCGACCCGCGCCACCGCCTCCTGACCTCCAAGTACAACCCGGCGCGCACCCATACCGCCGAAGGCACGGTGGGGATCGGCGGCATCTATATGTGCATCTACGGGATGGATTCGCCCGGCGGCTACCAGCTGGTCGGACGCACGGTGCCGATCTGGAACAAGTTCCTGCACAACCGGCAGTTCGGCGACCAGCCGTGGCTGCTGCGCTTCTTTGACCGGGTGCGCTTCTATCCGGTGAGCGAGGCCGAGCTGGAGCGATTCCGCGACGACTTCCGCGCAGGGCGCGCCCAGGTGCGGATCGAGGACGCGCTATTCGACCTGGATGAACACGAACGCGGGCTGGCTGAGGATGCCGATGCGATCGCGGTCTTCAAGGCGCGTCAGCAGGCTGCGTTCACGGCCGAGGTGGCGCTGTGGCATGGCGACGTGGGCGCCGGCGCGGCGCATGAGGACGAGAACCAGCCTGAATCGACCGATGGTGCGGGATCCACGGTCGCCGCGGAAATGTCGGGGAATGTGTGGAAGCTGATGGTGGAACCAGGCCAGGCGGTGCGGGCCGGAGAAGTGGTGGCCATCCTCGAGGCGATGAAGATGGAGTTTTCGGTGCAGGCGCCGCACGCGGGGACGGTCACCGCCGTGTATTGCCGGGCCGGCAGGATGGTGCATGCGGGGCAGGCGCTGTTCGCGCTCGATCCGGTCGATGCCTGTGCGGGGGTGGCGGCGTGACCCGGTGGCGCCAACCTCACCCTCGACATGGCGGATCCAAGAAGGGACAAGGCTGACGTGTTCAGAGAGGCGAGCAAGATGTTTTTCAGGGTGCGGCCTGCTCAAGGGCTTGCCGCTCCAGGGGGGGCATCTCGAGACATTCTCGACATGTTTCTGCAGTGCCCGCGCGCGACCGATATCGAGCGCCGGCGCGCGGCAAGTCTTCGGTACTACTTCGGCACTACAGATCCAGTTCCCACGTCTCGTTGATCATGGCCTTGCCGAAGGCATGCACGGGTTCTTCAGCGACAAGCACATAGCCTTTGTTGCGGTAGATATGGCGCGCGTCCTCTTGATGGTTGGTCGTCCAGAGACGCATCCGTCTGTAGCCAGCATTCCGGGCGAACTCGTGACATGTATCAACCAGATGCGCGCCCAATCCCGAGCCACGCGCCTGCTCCGCCACCAGAAGCAAACGTAGCTTTGCGACGCCCGCCTCTCCACTGCGCGTTACCGCAATCGAACCGACGCGCTCTCCCCCCATTTCGGCAATCCAACAGCGCTCGGCTGCCGGGTCGAAATCGTGCTCCAGATCACCACAAATCTGTTCCACCATTGTTTCAAAGCTGCTGTCCCAACCCTGCTGCTCTACATAGAATTCACCGTGGCGCCGGGCAATCCACGCCAAGTCCCCGGGCTGATGGGTGCGCACGACAAAAGGTTGAGCAAATTTCATGACCCCTTTTTTCTCTAGCAGCGTCTGGATCGTGGCCATGGCATCGAGCAAGCGTTGCTGATCAGCCTCGTCAAAACGCGCCAGCATGTCCCCCACTTCTTCGCAGGAACGGCGATCCAGTGGTTCGTAGACCGCGCGGCCATGGTCCGTCAGGTGAAGCAGCTTGGCGCGGCCGTCGACCGCAGAAGCGATCTTGGCGACCATTCCCGCGGACTCGAATCTCCCGACAATACGACTCAAATAGCCGCGATCCAGACCGAGCTGGCGGCAAAGGGCTGCTGGTTGTTGGTCGCCGTGATGCGCCAGCTCATACAGTACACGCAGCTCCGTCAAGGTGAATTCGGTTTGCAGGAGTCTTTCGCTGAGCACACCGATGTGGCGCGTGAAGAATCGGTTGTACGAGCGGACTAGCGTAATTTTTTCAGAGTTTGGCGAGGCGGGCATCGATGCTCCAGCATAGGAAACACGCCGATTGTGCGCGATATTGCTGACTCAGTCAACAAAATGGCCGAATCAGGTCGCTGGCGACCGGGTTCGGCGCGATCCTCGGGGGATGAGGTGGTCTATGACGTAAGCGTGGAAAACTCGCAACAATGTTAAAAAACGAATCGTGCGCGTAAAAAAAAGTCGTCGCTTATCTTACTATGTTCCATTAACAATTTTTTAACAACCAAGGAACTAGTTTAATGAAGACCGTCTCGCTCCGCCTCCTGTCCAGCCTGGTCCTGATGGCCGCTTCGTTCTCGGCCTCGGCCGGTCCTAACGTGGTCAAGGCGCTTGAAATCAAAGGCGTGTTCAATGAAAAAGTTGGTCCTGCGCCGCAATGTGCGTCGTCGCTCGGCGGCAAGCTTGCCGGCCACGGTGAGACGGCCGAAGGAACGCCGGTCGCGTTCGTCGGCGGAGATTGCTTCGCCCAGTCTGGCACCACATTCACCTTCAGCAATGGCAAGTTCGTCCTGCTGTATCCAAACGGCGACCAGATTTTCGCCAACTACGGTGGCCAGTTCGTCCCCACCGGCGCAGGCACTGCCTACGTCATGAACGGCGGCACCTTCACCATCACCGGCGGCACCGGCACCTATGCTCGCGCAACCGGCGGCGGCTACCTGACCGGCACCGAAGACTTGTCCAACGGCGCCGGCACGATCGGGTTATCGGGTCGTGTTTACTACAAGCAGAAGTGATCGCTGAAACAGCGCCAAGCCGCGCTGATACTGCGTCGTGACGGACAAGGTAAAAAGAGCGGGATGTATCGCGCTCTTTTTACATCCAGCTCGTTTTTTGAATAGCCACTCATTGGCTTGCAAGATAGCTGGGACGATTGCATGGCGCAGACCGCGCTGTCGTCAGAACTGCACCCCGCGCGTGAGCCCGCCGTCGACCAGCAGATTGGTGCCGGTCGTGAATCCCGCCGCCGGGCTGGCAAGAAATACCGTGGCGCGCGCCACCTCGTCGGGCGTCGCCATGCGGCCGAGCGGATTCGCGGCCAGGCAGGCGGCGAAGGTTTCCGGCTGATTGCGCTCGATGTCACCCCATACCCCATCGGCGAAATACACATTTCCAGGCGAAACCGTATTGACACGGATGCCATCGGCGGCGTGCCGCGTCGACAGCGTCTTTCCGTAATGGGTCAGCGCTGCCTTCAGCACCCCGTATGGTTCGGCAAACATGTCGATCTCACGTCCCGACACGCTCGAGATCAGCACGATCGAGGCCGCGTCCGACTCCTGCAGATGCGGCAGCGCCGCCTTGACCATCGCCGCGGTGCCGAGCAGGTCGGTCTCGAAGGCGCGCCGCCAGGTGGTCAGGTCGTCGCCGCCGGCCAGCGCGCTGACGTTCGGCACCACGATGTCCAGCCCGCCCATGCGGCGCGCCGCCTCCCCGACCCAGGCCGTCACCTGGGCCGCATCGGTGACGTCGACCGCCGCGCCGCAAGCGCGCGCGCCGAAGGCGTCCTGCGCCGCCGCCACACCGCCGGCATTGCGCGCGCAGAACGCGACCTGCGCGCCCTCGGCCAGAAAGCATTCGACGATCGCGCGTCCAATGCCGCGCGAGCCGCCGCTGACCAGTACCTTGCGTCCTTGCAGTCCGAGATCCATGAGAGTGTCCTTTCTGAAGTGAAAAAGGCCAGTCGGATGACTGGCCTGCTGCTTCGTGGCTGGCTTACTTGCGCAGCTTGTAGGCGATGATGGCGTCGCTGTTGCCGGTTTCCATGAAGGCGTGACCGGTGGCGGCGATCAGGATGTATTGCTCGCCGTTGATCTCATAGGCGATCGGGTTGGCCTGGCCGCCGGCCGGCAGCACGTCGGTCCAGACGGTCTTGCCGGTGCGGATGTCGATCGCGCGGAACAGGTTGTCGGTGGCGGCGCCGATGAACACCAGGCCGCCGGCCGTCACCACCGAACCGCCGTTGTTGGGCAGGCCGATGTCGAACGGGATGTACGACGGGATACCCCATGGGCCGTTGCGGCGCGCCGTGCCGAGCGGGCCGTCCCACAAGGTCTCGCCCGTGTCCAGGCTGACGGCGCGGATGCCGCCGTACGGCGGCGCCGTGCATGGCACGCCGGTGCCGATATTGCGCCAGCCCGCATTCACGCTGATGGCGTACGGCGCATTGATCTGCGGGTAGACCGAGGAACCGCCCTCGCCCTTGCCGGCCGCCTTGGCGTTGGCGTCCTTGCTGGCGTAGATCGGCTGCACGCCCATCCTGTTGGCCTGTTCGCGCGGGATCAGCTGGCTGCGGTTCGGCACGTCGTTGTAGTTGGCGATCAGGATGCGGCGCACCGGGTCGATCGCGACCGAACCCCAGTCCGAGCCGCCGTTGTAGCCGGGGTACTGGATCCACGGCTTGTCGCTCGACGGCGGGGTCAGGTAGCCGGCGTAGTTCGACTGGCGGAACTGGATCCGGCACATCAGCTGGTCGACCGGCGAGAAGCCCCACATGTCGGCTTCGGTCTTCGGGTCCTTGCGCAGGCTGTGCCAGAGCGACGTCGGCTGGGTGTCGGCCACGAAGTCCGGCTCCACCGAACCGAGCTTGGGCGCCTTGACGCTGCCGATCGGGATCAAGGGCTTGCCGGTGGCGCGGTCGAAGATGTACATATCGCCCTGCTTGGTCGGCAGCAGGATGGCGGCGACCGGCTTGCCGTCGGGGCCGGGATAATCCAGCAGGCTCGGCTGGCTGCCGAGGTCGTAGTCCCACAGGTCGCGCTGCAGCGCCTGGAAGTGCCAGACGTCGCGGCCGGTGGTCACGTCCACCGCCACCAGCGAATCGGAGTATGTGTTCTCGGCCTCGCTGCGGTTGCCGCCGAAGTAGTCGATCGACGAATTACTGATCGGCAGGTAGACCAGGCCGAGCGCCTCGTCGCCAACCGCCGTGGTCCACATATTCGGGGTGCCGCGGGTGTACGTCTGGCCCGCCGCAGGACCCTTGACATTGTCCGGATTGCCCAGGTCCCAGGCCCAGGCCAGCTGGCCGGTGACGGCGTCGTAGCCGCGGATCACGCCCGACGGCGCGTCTTCGTCCTGGCCGTCGCGCACCTGGGCGCCGGTGACGATCACGCCGCGCACCACGGTCGGCGCCGCCGTCGGCGAATACCAGCCCGGCACCTTCTTGCCGAGATCCTGCCACAGGTCGACCTGGCCCGGCTTGCCGCCGGCGCCGCCGAAGTCGGCGCACGGTTTGCCGTCGCGCAGGTCGACTGCGACGATGCGGGCATCCAGCGTGGTGCTGATCACGCGCGTCTTGCAGGCGGCATCGTCAGCCAGCTGGGGCGCGGTGTACACCGCCACGCCGCGGCAGACGGCGGCGTGGGCGATGCCTTCGCCCGGCACCTGCGGATCGTAGCGCCAGCGCTGTTCTCCGGTGGCGGCGTTGACGGCGAACAGGATGTTCTTGGCCGAGCACACCAGGAGGTCGTCGCCGATCTTGAGCGGCGTGTTGGCCGGCGAATAGCGCTCGCCCTTGGCCGGCAGGTCGCCGGTATGGAACACGAAGGCGCGCTCCAGGCGGCCGACGTTATCCGGCGTGATCTGCGACAGCGCGCTGTAGCGCTGGGCGCTGGCGTCGCCGCCATAGGTCGGCCAATCGGCCGTGGTCCCGCCGACCGCGCCGGCCAGGACGGCCGGGAACTGCGCGGATTCGACGCTGCGCACGCCTTCGCGCGCGACCAGCACGCCGAGGATCGCCAGCACGGCGATCGCGGCCAGCGCCGAAGCGGTCTGCAGTGGGTCGAGCGCCCGCCGGCGCGCGCCGACGGCTGGTGACCGCGAAGGCATCTGCGACAACATCGGCGACAACATCGGCGACAGCGCGAGCGCCAGCATGAACAGCACCGTCATGCCGACCACGCGCGGCACCAGGCCCCAGCCATTGAAGCCGACTTCCCACACGGCCCAGGCCAGCGTGGCCAGCCAGGCGATGCCGATCACGGCCTGGCCACCGCGCTTCCTGCGCGCCAGCAGCACGGCCCCGGCCAGCAGGGCGGCGCCGGCCAGCGCATAGTAGGGGCTGCCGCCGACGGCGATCAGCCAGATTCCGCCACCCAGCATGGCCAGGCCGAACAGGCCGATGAACAGGGGAATGACGACGAGGGCGATGCGCCAGCCCGTGCCGGCCGCTGGCGCGGACGGCTGGGCGGGGTTGCCCCTCTTGTTGGTAGTACTCATGGTGCTCCAGTTTTCACGACGATAAAGATGAACAGGTCTTGCGACAGCGCTTTCAGCCCACCGGGCGGCGCGCTCCGAAGACCGAGAGGGCCGCGCCGACGATCAGCAGGATGCCGACCACGGCGAAGGCGGCGGCAAACCCGCCGGTGCCCGCCACCACGTAGCCGGTGACGATCGGCGCCAGCAGGCCGAACAGGTTGCCGACGGCGGTGACGAAGCCGGCGGCGGTGCCCACGTCCTGGTTCGAGCGCAGCAGGTCGTTGACCAGGGACAGGTTGAGCGAGATGGCCGAGGCGCAGGTGGCCAGCGACAGCGTGATGACCAAGAGGATGGCCCAGGTCTCGGCCAGCATCGGCACCAGCAGGATCACGGACGATCCGAGCAGCACGGCGCCGACCACCAGCCGGCGGCCGCCACGTTGCGCCGCGGCCGGGCTCACCACCAGGTCGCTGACGCGGCCGACCACGATCGCCAGCACCGCGGCGCCGAGGTAGGGAATCGCCGTGTACATCGAACTCGTCATCACCGACAGGCCCTTTTCTGCCTGCAGGTAAGAAGGCAGCCAGGTCAGGAAGAAATAGGTCGCATACACGGCGCAGCCGTGCGACAGGCCGATGGCCCACATGGTGCGCGAGCGGGCCAGGCCACGGATGCCGAACGGCGCGACCGCGGTGGCGCCAACGGTGGCGTTTGCGGCGTCGCCATCGGTGATCTCGCGCAGCTCTGCCGCGCTCAGCCACGGCGCCTTGCTCGGGTGGCGGTACCATTTGAGCCAGGCCGCCAGCCAGATGAAGCCGGTCGCACCGGCTACCACGAAGGCGATGCGCCAGCCGACCGTGGTGATCAGCCAGCCGAAGCCGATCGCGCCGACCGCAGGCCCGACCAGGCTGCCGCTGTGGAATACCGCCGTGGCCATGCCGCGCTCCTTGAGCGGCATCCAGTCGCGCACCACGCGCGCCCCGGCCGGGTAGGTGGTCGCTTCGCCGGCGCCCATCACCAGGCGCGCCGCCAGCAGCGAATAGAAGCCGGTGGCGAAGGCGGTGCACACGGTGGCGACCGACCACACGCCGATGCCATAGGTGTTGACCTGCTTGGGTCCGTAGCGCCCGACCAGGTAGCCCATCGGGATCAGGGCGATGAAGTACAGCCACACGAAGGACGACAGCAGGTAGCCCATGGCCACCGGCGAGATGCCGAATTCTTCCTTGAGGGCGGTGGAGGCGACCGACAGCGAGATCCGGTCGATGTAGTTGATCAGTGTTAGCGTGAAGAGGAAAACGTAAATCCAGATACGTTTCCGGGGTCCTGCCGCGGGCGTGGATGGCGTGGCCACCGCTTGGTCGATGTGCATCTCCGAATTCCTTGTCGTTTTTATCGTGGGGCGCCCGGCAAGAAAGGCGCCGCGTCTCGACGGCGCCTGCCTGCCTGCCAGCCGGGCCTGGCATTCGCGCTGGCGTCAGCCCAGCCAGGCGCGGACGTCGGCCGCCATCGCCTCGAGCGAGATGCGGTAGCGGTCGTGCAGCGTCGGCAGCGCGCCGGCGTCGAGAAACGCGTCCGGCAGCGCCACGTGGCGCAACTCGGGCTGGACCCGCGCGTGCAGCAGGGCCAGCGCGATCGCTTCGCCCAGGCCGCCGACCACGCTGTGGTTCTCGGCCACCACGACCAGCCGCCCTGCGCGCCGGCATTGCGCCACGATGGTGTCGACGTCGAGCGGCTTGATGGTGGCCACATGCAGCACCGCCACCTCGATGCGATCCTGCGCCAGCTTGTCCGCCACTTCGAGCGCGCGCATCGTCATCAGGCCGCTGGAGATCACCAGCACGTCCTTGCCATCGCGCAGCAGCCTGGCCTTGCCGATCTCGAACTGGCCATCGTAGTCGTCCAGGACCAGCGGCACCCGGCCGCGCGACAGGCGCATGTAGA
This sequence comes from Massilia timonae, assembly GCF_001866515.1. NCBI lineage: Bacteria > Pseudomonadati > Pseudomonadota > Betaproteobacteria > Burkholderiales > Oxalobacteraceae > Massilia > Massilia timonae. The sequence goes on along the minus strand of NZ_JRYB01000001.1, from coordinate 3,775,895 downwards.
CCGGGCCTTCATGGCGCGCGATCGCGGCCACGCACTGGCTGGTCTCGAGCGCGTCGCAGGGGTCGATCACCGTCATGTTCGGGATCGCGCGCATCAGGGCCAGGTCTTCGGTGGCCTGGTGGCTGGGACCGTAGCCGGTGGTCAGGCCCGGCAGCGCGGCGCAGATCTTGACGTTCAGGTTTTCTTCCGCGATCACCTGGTGGATGAAGTCATAGGCGCGGCGGGTGGCGAACACGGCGTAGGTGGTGGCGAACGGGATGAACCCCTCCTTCGCCATGCCGCCGGCGGCCGCCATCAGCAACTGCTCGGCCATGCCCATCTGCACGAAGCGCTCCGGATATTCACGGGCGAAGATGTGCAGGTCGGTGTACTTGGCCAGGTCGGCGGTCAGTCCGACGATGCGCGGATCGCGCTTGCCCGCCTCGATCAGCGCATGGCCGAACGGGGCCGGTTGGGTGCGCTGTCCTTCGGAGGCGATCGAGGCGATCATCGCCGAGGTGGTCAGGCGCGGCTTGGCCGGCTTGCCGTGTTCTGCGGTCGGGACGGGATTCATGCGCGGCTCCATTCGGCGTAGGTGGCATCGAGGTCGGCCAGGGCCCGCTGCCACTCGTCGGCCTCGACCCGGATGAAATGGTTCTTTTCGCGCTGCTCCAGGAACGGCACGCCCTTGCCCATCAGCGTGTCGCACAGGATCACGCGCGGCTGCTCGCCCTCGAAGGCGAGCGCGGTGTCGAAGGCGGCGATCACCGCCGCCAGGTCGTTGCCGTCGACCCGCTGCACGTGCCAGCCGAAGGCTTGCCACTTGTCCACCAGCGGCTCGAACTGCAGGATGTCGTGCGACGGACCGTCGGCCTGCTGGCGGTTGATGTCGACCAGGTTGATCAGGTTGGACAGCTTGTGGTGCGCGGCCGACATGGCCGCTTCCCACACGGCGCCCTCGTCCAGTTCGCCATCGGACATCGAATTGAACACGCGCGCGCTGCTGCCCTTCATGCGCAGCGCCAGCGCCTGGCCGACGCCGATCGCCAGGCCCTGGCCGAGCGAACCACCCGAGATTTCCATCCCCGGCGTATAGGTGGCCATGCCCGACATCGGCAGGCGGCTATCGTCCGAGCCATAGGTTTCGAGTTCGTCCTCGTGCAGCACTCCCGCCTCGAACAATGCGGCGTACAGGGCGATGGCGTAGTGGCCGTGCGACAGCAGGAAGCGGTCGCGCCCTTCCCACTCTGGTTCGGCCGGGCGAAGGTTCATGGCGTGGCAATATGCCACGGCCAGCACGTCGGCCCAGCCGAGGGCTTGGCCGACGTAGCCCTGGCCCTGCACTTCGCCCATGCGCAGGGCGAAGCGACGCATGCGCCAGGCATGGGCGCGGATTGTCTGGAATGCGGTAGATGCGACCTGGTCGCCGGAATCGGGCATGGTCTCCCCTGATCGAAAAGTGGATAAGAAGGCGCTGGACTCGGCGATTTCATGCAAAATGTTCACCGATGCGCGCCTTTCTTGTTGAAGGCTGATCTTTATTTTCACGCAAAACAGATGACTGCCACAAAGGAAATATTTACGCCGGATGGTGAATCTAATTCACTAATCAAGCAGTTTCGCCGGGTGCCGTTGACGGCCTTGCGGGTGTTCGAGTCGGCTGGCCGCACGGGCTCGTTCGCCGCCGCCGCACGCGAAGTCGACCTGTCGCCGAGCGCCGTCAGCCACGCGATCCGCAAGCTCGAGGACAGCGCGGGCATGACGCTGTTCGTGCGCACCACGCGCTCCCTGGAACTGACGCGCGAAGGCCGGCTGCTGCTCGAGCACGTGCAGCGCGGATTCGAGGAAATGCGGCGCGGCTTCCAGCGCGCCCAGCCCGAGCAGCGGGTGGCGCCGCTGCGCCTGCACACCGCGCCGACCTTCGCGGTGCAGTGGCTGATGCCGCGCCTGACCGGTTTCATGGCTGCCCATCCCGGCATCGCCCTGCAGGTGTCGGCCGACACCGACTACGCGACCTTCGAGGACGACCGCCACGACATCGACATCGTGTACGGCGTCCCGCAGCCGTCACGTCACGCGCAGATTCCGCTGGTGGTCGAAGAACTCACGCCGTTGTGCAGCCCGGCGCTGGCGGCGACGATCGGGTCGGTGCGCGACCTGTACCAGGCGCCGCTGATCCAGAGCGACGGCCAGTCGGTGCAATGGGGCGGCTGGTTCAGCGCCAACGGGCTGGCCACGCCGGGCGACTTCGCGCTGGCGTTCGACCGCAGCTCAATGTCGATCGCGGCGGCGGTCGACGGCCTCGGGGTGGCGCTGGAATCGACCCTGCTGGCCGAGCGCGAACTGGCCACCGGCCGGCTGGTGGCGCCGCTGATCGGGCGCAGCACCACGGTACGCTACGTGGCGCACTACCTGGTGCATCCGCACAGCCTCGAACAGGATACCGCCACCGCCCTGTTCAAGCGCTGGCTGCTCGGCGAGCTGGCGCGCGGCGCGCCACATATGGCCGCGGCGGGCGCCGGCGCCTCAGAATGAATGGCGCACGCCAAGCGAGCTGGCGCGGTCGCCGCTGCCCGACTCGCTGGCGTTGCCGACGGTGTAGCCGGCGCCGTTGCGGTTGACGATGCGCGAGTGCACCGCGTACAGCTCGGTGCGCCTGGACAGCGCGTAACGCAGGCCGAGTGCGTACTGGCGCGCATCCTGGTCGGCCTCGCCGCGGTCGTCCTTGTCGATCAGCGACGCCATCAGCGCGTATGGGCCGAACGGCAGCAGCAGGCCGATCAGCCGGTCGATGCTGTCCCGGGAGGCCGCGGGCGCCCGCGCGCGCCCGAACGGGTTGGACGTGTTGCGCAGCACGGCGCTGTTCAGGCCGCGATTGCGCCCGTAGGCGGCGTACAGTGTCACGATCCCGGCGTCGTAGTTCGCGCCCAGCAGCGTGTTGCGCCCGTTGGCGCCGGCGCTGCCGTTGTCGCGGTCGTGGTGGCCGAGGCGCAGGCGCAGCGCGCCGGCGCGCCAATCGAGCGCCGCACCCAGCTGGCGCCCGCCAGCGGCGCCGGCTTCACCCGGCGCCGCCGCCAGTTCGACCGTGACGCCCTGGGCCTTGAACGGCGACAGGTACTTGACGGTATTGTCCATGCGGCTGAAGGCATTCCCGCTCGTGGCCACCAGGTTCTTGCTGTCGGCAACATAGCCGGAACCGAAAGGATCGGCCATCACCGCGGTCGCGTATTGCGGCGTGTACTGGCGCCCAACCAGCACGCTGCCGAACGGCCCCTGTAGTCCGGCCCAGGCCTGGCGGCCGAACAATGTGCCTCCCTGCCCGACTTCTCCGGTGTCGGCCTGGAAGCCGTTCTCGAGCAGGAACAAGGCCCTGACGCCGCGGCCCAGCTCCTCGCTGCCACCGAAGCCGAGGCGCGAGCCCATGGGCACGCCGCTGGTGAGCCTGGTCAGGGCGCCGTCCTTGCCGCCCGCCTCGCGCACCAGCGCCATGTCGATCACGCCATAAATAGACATTGCCTCATCGGCGAATGCCGGAAATGCCAGTGCACAAAGAAGCGGCACTGCGATCGTTGTTTTTTTCACGAACAGCCTGTTGTTGTCGATGCCAGGCGTTCCCCCGCGCGCGTCTCCACCTGCGCAGGAATTTCATCGATGGCGCGCCGGCGGGTGATGAAGAATACGGCATTCTCCATATCGCGCTCACCGGTGACAAACGATATGTTTACATGAGCTGGTGAATCCAGGTCATGAATGACGACGCCGATCCCGGCTTCGCTCAATGGCCGAGGCCAGAACAGCATCCAGCGCCTCCGGCATGGCCGGCTTGAGCAGATGGGCGTCGAAGCCGGCGGCGCGTGTCCGCGCCCGATCCTCTTGCGCACCCCAGCCGGTCAAGGCCACCAGCCTGGCTTCAGCAAGCGCGGGCAGCGCGCGCAGGGCGCGCGCCGCTTCGTAGCCGTCGATGTGAGGCATGCCGAGGTCGAGAAAGACAAGGTCCGGCACGATAGAGGTTCCCATTCGCACGGCGTCCTCTCCGCCATACGCCACATGCACCTCATGCCCTTTTTCGCGCAGCACCAATGACAGGGTGTCCGCGGCATCCGCATTGTCGTCGGCCACGAGTATGCGCAGCTGGACGGCATTCGCCGCGACGCCCGGTGGCTCTGCGACTGAAACTGGCGTGCCTGCCGGGGCGGCTGACATGCACGGCAGGCGAATGGTGAACGTGCTGCCATGGCCAGCGCCCGCACTGGATGCGCTGACGCTCCCGCCGTGAAGAGACACCAGGCGGCGCACCAGGGACAGGCCGATGCCGAGCCCACCTTTCGATATCCCGATGCTGTGGGGCGCCTGGGAGAACATGTCGAACACCCGCTCCAGATCATGGGTCGCGATCCCGATGCCGGTATCCGACACGTCGATGACCACGGCGTCGCCACTGATACGCGCCGAAATGCCGATCCGGCCATGCTGGGGCGTGTACTTGCTCGCGTTCGACAAGAGGTTGCTGAGCACCTGGCTCAGGCGCACCGTATCGACATCGACCCAGATCGCAGCATCCGGCAGGTCGAGCGCGAGTTCGTGTCCCCCTGCCTCGATCAGGGGAAGGCTGGTTTCGACTGCGCTCGCGATGACCGACTGCATGTCGACGCGCTCGATCTGCAGGACCATCTTGCCGCTGGAAATGCGTGCGATATCCAGCAAATCATTGATGAGATGGACCATCTGGTCGACCTGGCGCTCCATCGTGCCGCGCACTCTGTCCAGCATCGCCGGCTTGTCCCCGCTCAGGCGCAGCAATTCGAGCGCATTGCGGATCGGGGCGAGCGGATTGCGCAACTCGTGCGCCAGGGTGGCCAGGAATTCGGATTTGCGTCGGTCGGCTTCGCGCAACGCCTCCATCGAGCGCACCCGTTCGATGTGGGCCCAGCAGCGGTCGACCACGGTCTCCACCAGCGCCACATCGTCCGCGCTCCAGGTACGCGGCCGCTCCTGGTGCACCGCCATCATGGCCACGAGCCGGCCCTGCTTGACCAGGGGGCAGCAGATAATCGCCTTGATGCCGATCTGGTTGAACATGTTCGCCCCGTCGTCCGCCGTCAACTCACGATCGACATCATCGATCATGAGCGTGCGGCCGATGCGCAGATTGGACGTGGCGCGCGAACCGAACAGGTCGAGCGAATAAACGCCCACCGTGCTGATCGCTCCTTCGACCCGCCAGTCGTGGCGGATGGTGAAGCGATCGTTGTCCGGCTCCAGGTCGGCATAGGCGACCCGGGTCACCTTCAGGTACTCGCCGAGCAGCCGCGTGCTGTGTTCCATGATGGCCTGCGGCTCGTCGGCAAGGCGGGTCGCTTCACCGATCGCGTCGAGCAATCGCAGGCGGTCCTGCTGAGAACGGATCTTCCGGGTGGTCTCGCTGCAAACACAGAACACCCCAGCGATTTCACCAGCCTCGGCACGTATCGGGCTGGTCGAGAAGCTCGCGAAGACCTGCTCCACGAAGCCATTGCGGGTGAGGGCGAATTCCTGGTCTTCGAACCACAGGGTTTCACCTTCCATCGTTGCCGCCAGGATGGGGCCGATCTGGTCCCATATGTCGGGCCAGACCTGCTCGAACGGCTTGCCAAGGACCTGCGATGGGTCTGACGCCTTCGCGCCAAGAATCTCACGATAGCCATCGTTATAGAGCAGGAGCAGCTCAGCCCCCCAGACGACGCACATGGGATGGTGCGCATTGAGCATGATGCTGACGACGGTTCGAAGCGACTGTGGCCATGTGTCCAGAGCGCCGAGCGGTGTAGACGTCCAGTCGAAGCTTCGGAAAACCGCTCCCATGGCTGCGCCGCCCGCCAGGAAGCCGAGGCTTGCAGCAGGTGGTTGAATTCGGGTGATATCTTGCATTAAAGAAAGGTCGATGACATGGCCGGCCGGTAAAAGCAAGACAATAGCATCTTGTTAGCGCGGTCGGACGGCCAAGCCCGCTCTTTCGGTCGACATGTCGAACCGGCTATTCACGTTCCGGCGCTACGCTGGTTTCAAGGTCTGGTGCACTTGCGCCCGCAGCTCGTGGCCAAGGATTGGTCGTGGAAGTTACTCATCGCCCGCTAATCCGGCAGATTGATGTTTCCATCAGGTACTTATGTCCCTTGTGGATGGCGGTAGACGGAACTAAGCTAGGCTCTGAAATCTCACCAATTATCACAGCCATCTACCATGCAAGCAGCGTCATCCACTCATCTGGCAAGAATGTCATCCAAGTTTCGAAGCATGCGTGGCCGGCGGGTTGCACACATGCTCAATGCCGTCATTGCCGAAGGCATCGGGATAGAGCATTACGATATGACCATGATCAATGCGTATGCAAGAGGCGAGGTAGCTGGACGTGACTTATTGGCCCATGTCTGCCAGTTCACGACCCTGACATCCTATCAAGAATGGTTAACCACAAGCTTCGACAAACAAGGTAGCGGTCTGAACACCACTGTCTCGGTAGAACAAATCGTGGCCGAGGTCGAAGCGTATATCAGGCGCAAACATCTGAAAAATCATCAGATAGCGATGAATAGATCGTAGGTCTTGCGAGGTGCGGACCGGCTATCTGGAGCCGTATCGCGCTCATTGCCCTTTACGAAAACATTATGGACATCAAGCCAATCCATATCTGCACGCAAACCGGGACGATTCAGTTCGCAGCCGGTCACGCAGCTTTTCAAGAAGCAGAGAGGATATTGAGCAAGCTGTCGATTGCCGCCGGTTTGGTTAAATGATGGTCGAACCCGCAGGCCCGCGAACGTTGGCGGTCAGCAGCTTGGCCCCACCCAGTCAACGCGACGAGCCGGACACGCTTTGCGCGCTCGTCCAGACGAATACGGCGCGCCACCTCATAACCGTCCATATCTGGCATTCCGATGTCGAGCACGATGGCATCCGGTATGACGTCGTCGAGAGATTCGATCGCACTGCGGCCGTCGTAGACTGCCCTGACGTCAGCCCCGCGCGCGGCCAGCAGCTGACATAGGGAATCGGCGGCATCGCGGTTGTCGTCCACGATCAGGATACGGCGGCCGCCGAGCATCGCCGCATCTTGCTCGAAGCGTTCCTGGGCATCGCAAAAAGCGGCGTCAGGGCAGTCAGACAGCGGCAGACAGACGACGAATTCGCTGCCATGTCCAGCACCTTCGCTCTGCGCTCCCACCGTGCCGCCGTGTAGCTCGACAAGGCTGCGCACCATCGCAAGGCCGATGCCCGGGCCGCTGTCCGTATGCCCCTTCCTGCCATGTGGCTGAGAGAACATGTCGAATATGAGCGGGAGTTGTTCCTTGTCGATGCCCATTCCCGTATCGCGTACCGTGACCCGGACTTGTTGTCCGTCGCGGCGAACGGTGAGCCAGGCGCTGCCACCCGGTGCGGTGTACTTGGCTGCGTTGTTCAGCAGGTTTGCGAACACCTGGGTCAGGCGCACTTTGCCGGCGTAGAGCGTGAAGATGTCGTCCGTGGCCTCGACCGTCAATTGCTGACGCTTTTGCTCGAATGAGGGCAAACTGGTCTCCACTGCGCTGTTCAGGACGTCGGCGAGTGCGACCGGCGCCCGCTGAAGATCCACCTTGCCGCGGCTGATGCGCGTTATCTCCATCAGGTCGTCGACCAGGCGCACCATGTGCCGCACCTGGCGCTCCACCATTGCGAGCAGGCGGTCGGCACGGCGCTTGCCCTCCGGGTAGCGCAGGAACTGGAGCGCATTGCTGATCGGCGCCAACGGATTGCGCAACTCGTGCGCCAGGGTGGCGAGGAACTCATCCTTGCGGTGGTCGGCTGTCTTCAGCGCCTCCTCGGCCTCGACCGCCTCTTCAACATCGATCGATATGCCAACCAGGCCCTGGAACTGGCCGTCGGCGGCATGCCAGGGCAGCGCGTAGGATGCGAACCAGCGATAGCGGTTGTCTTGTGTACGTACCCGCACGCGCTGCTGGAGGGCGTCCTGCGTGTCCAGCGCGCGCGCCAGCACGCTGAGGTACCCGGCCGCGTCGTCCGGATGCAGTACGCGGTGCCAGCCGGTGCCGCTCAACTGCGCCAGGCTGGCACCGATGACCGTTTGGCAGCGCCCGTTCGAATAGTTCAATTCGCCACTGGCGTCGAGCTGCCAGATCAGCGCCGGCGAGGCTTCTGCCAGCGCGCGGAAGCGCGCTTCGCTCTCCTGCAAATCCTCGGCGGTGACGGCGCGTTCCACTGCCGCCAAGGTACGCTCGCCGACATCGCGAACGAGCGACACCTCCGCCTCGGTCCAGTCGCGCGACGTGGCGCTTTGCACGCCGAACTCGGCCAGCAGTCGGCCACCCCGGGCGAGCGGCACGACGATGGCGGCCTTTACGTTGACCGCCGCCCAGGCCGCCCGCTCGGTTGCCATGAAGTCCGGGCCCGCGTCGATATCGGCGACGACGAGAAGATCTCCGCGATAGCGTATCGCCATCGCGTGCTCCCCGAACGAGCGGTAATCGAAGTGCGCGGGGAAGCGACTGAGCGACGCGCGGCCGGCCTGCGCCTGCCGGACATACTGGGTGCGGATGAACCCGGTCTCAGCGCCAGGTTTGCCTTCGACCTCGGCAAACATCACCCGGTCCACGCCGAGCTGGGTCCCGAGCAACTGGTTCGTGACCGACTGGATTTCCTCCACGCTGGTCAGGGGTCTGACCGCATCGCTCAGCTTCAGCAGGAATGCCTGCCGCTCTTCATTGGCGCGCAAAGCCACCTCTGCGCGGTGCATGTCGGTGATGTCCGTGGCACTGTGAATGATCGCCGTCACCTGGCCGTCGTCGTCCAGCACGGGCGATTGCAGCGGGATCCACCACCGTTCCTCGGAGGCGCCATCCAGCCGCACCATGTCGTATTTCATGACAGGCATCACCTCTCGTTCCCGGGTGATGACCACCCGTTCAAATGACGCGCGCAGGACGCTCGGGATGCCTCGGGCTGGATTGTCGGGGAATGCTTCAAAGAAGCCGTGCCCGACCAACGATTCGCGCGTCCGGATGGTCGCCGCGAGATAGGCGTCGTTGACGCCGAGGACGGTAAAGTCCGGCGCGTCGGGCTTGGTGACGATGAACGGCAACGGCGAGGCTTCGAACAGCATGCGATAGCGTTCTTCGCTGCGGCGCAGCGCCTGCTGGATGCGCCGCTCCTCGGTGACATCGCGGAATATCACCGCGACCCGTCGACTGCCTTCTCCGCCCATGCGGAAGATGTTCAGATCGAACACGCGTCCGAGCGTCAGCTCACTCTCTTCCAGGCGGATCGACACGCCCGTTTCCACGGCACGCCCGTAGAGCCTGGCCCATCGCGGATTCGGGGCGCCGAGAAGTTGGGTCGCGGTGCGGCCCACGGGATAGGGCATGCCCGTGTGCCGCATGAAGGCAGGATTCGCATCGAGGAACAGGAAGTCGTGCCAGTTGCCTTCTGCGTCAGCCAACACCTCGACCACGGCATAGGCCTCGTCCATTTCATTGAACAGCGTGCGGTACTTTTCTTCGCTCGCCTGCAGTGCCTGCGACGCACGCAGCTTTTCGGTGACGTCGCGCCAGAACAGTGCCACGCCGCCCTCGTCGGTCGGGTAGGCGTCGATCTCGAGGCGGACATCGTACCCGCCGCCCGTCCAGTGGCAGCTGAAATGCTGTTCGACGCCGTCTTCGACGACACGCCTGCAGGCGGATTCGACCGGGCCGTCGACCGTCCACGGAAAGGCCTCCCGGTACGACAGCCCGAGCAGCGTCGCGCGTTCCCTGCCGAGCTGGCGCTCGGCAGCGGCGTTCAGGGCCAGGATATGGTAGTCGGGGCCGAGCACGCAGTGCGCCTCGCTCATGCGTTCAAGAATACTTTCCGCACGCCGTTCCGCGCGCATGCGGTCGATGGCGGACCAGGTCCGCTCGGCAACTTCTTCCAGAAGTATCCGCTCGCCGTCGCTCCACCGCCGCGGCGTCGCCATGGCGGTCGCGAGGGCCCAGATGACCCGTCCGCGCCCCCTGCGCAATGGCGCTACCAGCAACGCCCGCAGCTGTAATTTGTCCAACAACTGCCTTTCGGATGCGGAGAAACGCGCATCATCGGTCACGTCCGGGATCACCATGGGCTGCGTTGCGAGCTGCAGCATCGTTTCGGGATAGTCTGCCAGTTGGAAGATGCCTGACATCGGCGGCAGGCCGGGCCGGATACGCTCAGGGCCGACCGTCGATATTCCTTGTTCCTCGAACACCTCGCTGATGTAGCACCGGTCGAGACGCAGGTGTTCGGCCAACATGTCGACGGCCTGTTCCCTGATCGACTGTTCATCTGGCTGAGCGCGCAGGGCATCGCCAAACTTGAGCAGGAATGCATGGCGCTCCTCGCCTTGCCGCGCCGCTTCCTCGCTGCGTTTCAGGCGGTCGACGTCGATCACCACGGTCAGTGCCCCAGTGATCTTGCCATCACTGTCGCGCAGCGGCTGCGCACGCACTTCGGTCCAGGTCTCCTTGCCGCCGTGGTCCAGGTACAGCATCTGCATGCCCGGCACGACGTCCTCGCCCCGTAGCGCGCGTGCGCCCGGAAAGTCATGGGACTGGACGGGCGCCCCAAACGCGTCCCAGCCGCGCCAGCGCGGCGCTTCTGCGGGATCGCGCGATGGTATCCTGCGGGTCGGCAGGAAGCGCCGCATGACGTCGTTGAGGATGACGGTATTCCCGGCGGTGTCGACGGTGCAGATCCCGACCGGGACCGCGGCGAAGGCAAGCGCCAGGCGCTGTTCGCTCTCGAGCAGGGCTTTTTCGGCGACACGGCGGCTGGTGATGTCGAAGAAGCTCATGACCGCGCCATCGATGCGGTGCGAGCCGGTGCGGTACGGGTGCACGCGTACGATGTAGTCGCGGCCGTCCTTGCCGCGCACTTCCTGCTCCAGCGGCTGCAGCGTCTCGAACACGTGTGCCGCTTCCTCGGCCAGGTGGGCATTCTCGAGCCGGTTGGTGATGTGCGGCAGCGGGCGGCCGACGTCGGCCGGGATGACGTTGAACAGGTCGGCGATGCGCGGCGTGTAGCGCTGGATGCGCATCTTGCGATCGAGGAAAAGGGTGGCCACGTCGGACGATGCGATCAGGTTGTTCAGATCGTCATGGGATCTGGCCACGTCTTCCAGGCGCTGCGTGAGGTCGTTGTTGGCGATCTCGAACTTCTCGCTGGCCGCTTGCTTCTTTTCCAGTGCGCATTCGAGTTGCCCGTTCGTCGAGCGCAGCTGTTCGATGGTGGTCTTCAGCTCTTCCACGGTAGTGCGCAGTGCGGCATTCGATTGCTCCGCCTGGTCCATGGTTTCCAACAATTGGTTGCGGGTGTGGCGAAGTTCCGCGTCGAGCCGCTCCAGCAGCGACTGGTCGCGCACGTCGGCGGGCGCGACGCTTACGGGCATGCCAGGCGTTTCCCGGAAGCTCACCAGCATCAGCAGGCCTTCGGCATGCTCATCGTGAAATGGCAGCACCGTCATGTCGACGGCACGCTGTCCGCCATCCTGCTCGTAGCGGACCGGGCCGGTGCTGACCTCGCCGCCGCTTTTCTGCGCCTGGAACAGCGCGGTGCGCAACGCCAGCCGCCAGGCCGGAGTGACCAGCAACACGAGGTCGCGCGTGGGCTCGCCGCCAGCGTGGCGTAGAAACCGGCTGGCCTGCGCCGCGATATGCACGACTTCCCCGTTGCCGTTGACCAGGATGCTGGGCGGCGCCTGTTCCGCCGCCTTGTGCAGGTGGATCTCGGCGAAGGAAAAGAGGCGCCCACGACCAAGGCGCCCGGCGGGCGGCGCCGGGTCGCGCTCGACCGGCAGTGCGCGGGGATGCGGCGCTTCGCGAGGCGGCACCGCGGCCGGCGGATGCGCCGGATGCGGCCTCGACCCAGGCTTGGCCCGATATAGCTTCATGCCGCCATCGACCGTGGCGAACTTGTCGGACGCATCGTCCACGGTTTCCGCGCTGCCAAGCATGAGGTAGCCTTCAGGACGCAGCGCGAAATGGAAGGTGCCCAGCACCTGCCGGTGCATCTCCGTATTCAGGTAGATCAGGAAGTTGCGGCAGCTGACCAGGTCCAATGAGGAAAAAGCCGGATCGTGCAGCAGGTTGTGTTCGGCAAACAGCACCTGCCGGCGCAAGGCCTTGCGCACCTTGTAAGCCCCGTTCTCGATCGTGAAATAGCGCTGCAAGCGTTCGAGCGGGACGTCCTGCGCGATCGCCGCGGGATACAGGCCCGCCCGTGCCGTGCGGATCGCCTGCGCATCGATGTCGGAAGCGAATACCTGGATCGCGGGCGGGTCGGCCAACGTGGCCGCATGGTCGGCCAGCAACATGGCCAGCGAGTAGGCTTCCTCCCCGGTCGAGCAGGCCGCCACCCAGACGCGTACCGTATCAGCAGGTCCCTTGCCCAGGAAGATTTGCGGCACCACCGTGTGCTCGAGTACCAGGAAGGCCTCGCGGTCGCGGAAGAACTGGGTCACGCCGATCAGCAGGTCCTTGAAGAGGGCATGCGATTCGCTGGCGTCGCGCCTCTGCAAATCGCGATAGCTGGGCAGATCCGGTTGACCCCGTACCTGCAGGCGCCGCTCCAGCCGGCGCAGCAGGGTAGCGTGCTTGTACTGCTGGAAGTCGTGGCCCGTATGTTCTTGCAGCAGCGACAGCACGTCCTGCAGCGTCTGTTCCGGATCGGCACCCATGTCGAAGCTGACCTCGGCCGGCGGATGGCCATGCCGAGCATGTTCCCGGATCGCTTGCGTGATGCCGCGCAATTCGATCAGCTTGGCCGGAATCTGGGCGGCCCCGAGCACGAAGTCCGCCATGCCGGCATCGATTGCCGACTGCGGCATGCTGGGTTGCTCGGCATCGGCGGGCGACTGGACGAGGGTGACGCCGCCCTGCTCCTTGATGCACGCCAGGCCGGCGGTGCCGTCCGAACCCATGCCCGACAGGATCACACCGACGGCTTTCTCCTGATGCGCCATGGCCAGCGTGCGGAAGAAGATGTCGATCGTCTTCGGATCGCCCGGTGTGCTGTTCAGTTCGTGCAGGACCAAGTGGCCGTCTTCCATTTTCAGGCTGCGCGCTGGCGGAACGACGTAGACCTGGTCGGGCAGGATCGGCATCGAATGATGCACCTGCACGACCGGCAGGCGGGTGGAGCGCTGCAGGACGCGGTCTGCGTTGCTTTGCTGATCGACCGGCAGGTGGAGGACGATGACCAGCGCGATGCCCGGGGACGTGGGCAGCTTCTTGAGCAACGTGGCGAGTGCCGGAAAGCCGCCGGCAGACGCCCCGATACCGACGATCGGAAAAGGAAGCCGGGCTTGTGCGTAAGTGTCGGAAGTTGGCTGGTCAGGTTCCTGCGAGTCCATGATAGGGATAAGCTAAGCCAATCCCGACAGGATCGCATAATGTAGTTGGGTCAGTGTGCACGGCAGAACATCGTCCGGGCAAGCTGGTTCCAACGGGCCCATCCAATGGCGGGCTCCGGTGTGCAACACTGCGACTTTTTTGACTGCGGTCGTCTCTTGATCAATCTGTACCAAAAATGAACAGGACGCGTTGCAAGAAACGAACGGTGTTGAACCCAATGCAAACGGGCCCCAACGGGGCCCGTACTATGAGGATCTGGAGGCGAGGACGGGAGTCGAACCCGTCTACACGGCTTTGCAGGGCGTATTCGCACCTATAAAATCAATGACTTAGCTGAGAGCCACACTTTTTACCACATGAGCTTGCGTTTTGGCGATAAGTCCACGTCTCGTATCATACAAACCTGCCTCCGCAAAAGCCGGGCGATTCATTGCATGTCGATGCAGTGGGTCATCGCTGTAGCATCGACAGGTAGTCCTGTTCGCAGGAACGCACCGCGCATTGCACGTCGCTGGAGCGACACCGCAAACGCTTCGGCCAGCGTTGCCCTGGTCGTCACCCCGGAGAACTCCACACCCAAGTGCACCATGGTTTGCGCAATCTGCGGACTAATGCCGCAAATCATGCATTCGGCGCCCATCAGGCGCGCCGCCGCGATCGTGCGCATCAGATGCTGCGCGACCAACGTATCGACTGCCGGCACGCCGGTAATGTCGATGATTGCGACCGTCGCTCCGCTGTCGGCGATCTTCTGCAATACGCTTTCCATGACCACCTGGGCGCGTACGCTGTCCAACGTACCGACCAGCGGCAGTGCCAGCACGCCTTCCCATAAGTCGATCACCGGGGTCGACAGTTCCAGGAGTTCATGCGACTGGCGCGCGATGACCTGGTCTCGGCCGCGCTGAAAAGCGTCCAGCGAATACAAGCCCAACTGGTCCAACAGACTGCACGCTTGCCACACCAGATCGGCAAGGACGACGGGCTCGTCCCCGAACGCGTCGTTCAGCAAGTTGAACAGCGACTGTTTGAGCGAAAAAATGAAGGTGGCCGTCTCGACAGGGGTCGAGCCGGAACGTGCCCGCTCGGCAGCAATCTCGTCGAGCAAAGTACGCACTTCCTGCCACGCGCTGTGCGCGATATCTGCAGCGATCCCGGGGCGCAGGGCATCAGCCAGCGCTGCCAGCAGGGTCTCGCACTGGCCAGGCAGCCGCGCCATGCCGGCACGGGTACTTCCTGGCGCCTGCTGTTTCACATACGCTTGCCAGCTCGCCAGTACGGCAGGGCCATGTTCGCGCAAAAGTATACCAAGAGATTCCAGCGGATTCGCTGTCGTCATCGGGAGCTCCTTGTCGGGTTGGTCGTCTACATCGTTCGCCGACCGTCAAGGCATCGGATCCTGCTTGTTCCAGCAGCGGACTATAGCAGTAATTGGAAGCCGTCGGCAATTTGCCACGCCGACAGATGCGGCCCACACGAAACTGACGGGCTTGTAGGATAATGCTGACATCAAATACGCGAAGCGACGGCTGTGCAGTTGCGCTCCGTATCCGCTATCCCACATGCGCTGCCAGCGGCAGTTACCACGAATCCAAGGATCATTTATGCGACACGCTCCCATGCCGGGACCGGTCGATGCACTGCTGGCCGGCTTCGGCAGCCTGCGACCACTGCTCGAGGTCGTCATTCATAACGAACTCGACGTCATTGCATCGCGCCTGCGAGCACGCCACGTCGCCGCCTTGTGCGGCTTCGGCGCGCATGACCAGGCGCGCATCGCGGCCGCGGTGTCGGAACTGGCACGCAACGCCGTCGCGCATGCGGGTGGCGGAAGGGTCCGCTTCCTTACTGCCACGACAGCAGTATCACGGCAGCTCATCGTCGCCATCGAGGACGCAGGTCGGGGCATTCCCGGACTTGCCGGCCTGCTGGCCCGTGGCAGTGGCGGCCTCGCGGCGGCTCGCCGCTTCGTCGACGCCTGGGCAATCGACTCGGATTCCCGCGGCACCCGCATCGCGCTGGTCCGTGCGTTCCCTGAGTCCGCAAAAGCCATGGACGACGACGCCATCGCTAGCGCCGTTGCCCATATGGATGCGCTACCAGGCAATGTTGCGCTTTCAGAGGCGCACCAGCAGAACCGCGAATTGACGGACGCCCTCGCCACACTGCAGGCCAAGCAGGATGAGCTGATTGGCGTGTCGGCAAGGCTCGAACGCACCAACCAGGAAGTCGTCGCACTCAATGCCAGGCTGCACGACAAGGCCGAAGCGCTGATGTCGGCGGACCGGCGCAAGGACGAGTTTCTCTCCGTGCTAAGCCACGAGCTGCGCGGTCCATTGTCAGCGACGGCCATGGCCGCGCAACTGCTCGAGGGCGATGCCGATTCCCAGCACCGCAGCGTAAAACTCGGCCAGCTGGTCGGCAGGCAGGTGCGCCACATGAGTCGCCTCGTGGAGGATTTGCTCGATATCTCCCGCGTCAGTCGCGGCCTCGTGACGCTGGACCGGACGCCGGTGGATGTGCGCCACGTCGTCGAAGCGGCAGTGGAACAGCTTGAGGCGTCTGCCGCCGCGCGGCGCCACGCGATCGTCGTGACGTTGCCAGAGCACCAATGCCTGGTTACAGGTGATCGGACGCGACTGTTGCAGGTGGTCGCCAACCTGCTGGGGAACGCGATCCGCTATACACCCGAACGTGGCCGTATCGAAGTAGCCGTGTCGATGCGCGACGCCGCGGTCGCGGTGCGCGTTGCCGACGATGGCATCGGCATCCCGGCTGCGCTGATGCCGCACCTGTTCGACCTGTACACGCAGGCCGAGCGCCCGGATGGCAGGACTGGGGGGCTCGGCCTCGGGCTCGCCCTGGTCAAGAGCCTCGTGGAAGCCCATGGCGGCTCAGTGACAGCGCACAGTGTCGGCATCGGCGCCGGGAGCGCGTTCGAAGTGCAATTGCCCGCCATGGACATCGTGGCGGCCAAGAGGGACGCAGCCCGCCTTGCTCTAGGCGGTCCCGGCTAGGTTGACGACCGGCAGGACGAATTTCAGCCGCATCCCCTGCCCTGGCCCGGCGCTATGCGCCGACACCATGCCGCCGTGGGCGTCACAGACGCTTTTCGCGATCGCCAGCCCCACTCCGGCGCCGGAAGACACCCGGCGAGGGTGGTGGGCAAACTTGCGAAACGGGACAAACAGGTCGCGCAACTGGTGCCGCTCTGCACCGATCCCTACATCTTCCACCGAAATCTCGAGCAGCGCGCCATCGGTGCGTGCGGACAGTGCAATGGAAGCGCCATCGTCCGAGAAGTCGCTTGCGTTGAGCAGCGCATTTCCAAGCGCCTGCGCGAGCCTTTCAGGATCGCACAGCAGTGCGACGTGTTCGTCGCTGTCACCGACATCGATACGCAGCGTCTGGCGGCGTGTGCCGATCGACGTGGCGGCCACGTCTCGCGCCAGGCCGAGTACCTCTCCCACTGTCGCCGCGCGGATCGCTACCGGAACATCGCAGGCGCGCTCGATGCGCGAGGCGTCGAGCAGGTCGGTGATGAAACGCGCAAGCTGACGCGTCTGCCGCTCGACGATCCCGGCCATGCGCGCGATCTCGGGCTCGGTCGCCATCCTGCCCATGGTCTGGGCCACGCTCATGATCGGCGCGAGCGGATTGCGCAGCTCGTGGGCGAGGATGCGCAGGAACACGTCCCGATTCTGCGCGGCGTGGTCGACTTCGCTTTCGAGACGGCAGCGTTCGCTGATATCGGTCAGCGAACAGACTACGCCAACGACCTCGCCACCATCCGCAACGACCGGACGGGCATGGATCACCAGCCGGCGCCGCTGGCCATCAGCCGATTCGGCGATGCACTCGAATGGCGCCTGGGCATGCCCGGTGGCAACTGCTCGGGCGGCCGGTGAGACCGACCTCTGCAGCGCAGTGCCGCCAGCATCGTATAGCGCGGCAAACCCATCCCACCTGCCGGGCTCGCCCATGTGCACGTGTTCGCCCCACAAGCGTTTCGCCGAACGGTTGCTGTGCACGACCTCTCCATTCCTGGCGCAGCAAAATGCCGGGCATGCGATCTGGTCGATCACCCACATGCAGGAAACCGGCCAACCCGGCTCGCGCAACGCGTTCCGGTCGGTTGTCATCGTCTATCCATTCTTCGTTGGTCTGACAATCATTCTCGCCGCTTTCCCAGTCATGCCGCGTAGGAGCATGGACAGTGTGCGCGTCGTCCCAGACCTGCCGGACCCGTGTAGCAGGACGGTCGTGCGACGTCCGCCCTTATTTTGCCGGCCGTCGGTGCCAGGGATACTGGCATGCCCAGCTTGTCAGGCGACAATGTCGGCCATCGCCCCCGGGTCGATTATCCGCGCCAGCCCATGCTGTGCAGCTGACAGCCGTCCGGCCGGGAGCGCGGCGAGGCTTGGCGCCGGGCTGTGCGCGCGATGCCGTAAGGCTTTGCCTGACAATTGAACGTGAGCGTCTGCCGGGCATGCTATCCTTGTACATCAGGGTGGTTTGCCCTCACCCGCGTCGAACTTTGGTCCGTCGCCTCAACAGGACCATTCCAACATGACGACTTCCTTACCTCGACGGGTGCTGGTCATCGACGACAACATCGACCTGACCAATATGTTCGCGATGCTGCTCGAGGCTAACGGTTACGTGACCAGAACCGCGTATTCCGGCCATGAGGGACTGGAAGCGGTTCGGGACTTCATGCCGGATGTCGTCATCTGCGATATCGGCATGCCCGACATATCCGGCCATGATGTGGCCACGCGCATCCGCGATGGCGGCTATGGCTGCAAGCCCATGCTGATCGCGGTGTCGGGCTGGGGCGATGCGCGCACGCTGGCGGCAAGCAGCGCCGCGGGCTTCGCAGTGCACATGACAAAGCCGGTCGCCATCGATGCCGTTCTGGAGGCGATGCGCGACCAGCGTCCTCCAGCCTAGGCGCACCTGGCACGCCCTCGACATTGCGCACGCGCGGGTAGCGCCTGACATCTAATGCAGGCAGCTGCGCTTGTGAATATACATCTCCCGGTCTGCCAACTGAACATAGTCCAGCAGCGCCGCACCGCTGCCCGGATCACACTGCACGGCCCCGGCGCTGACCGCGAGCAAGTAAGTGCGCTCCTGCATCAGGTTAAATGCGTGCAGGTTGTCCCGAAGCCGCGCCAGTATCGCGCCGGGGTGCGCATCGTCGAGTACGAATGCGACGAACTCGTCGCCCCCGAACCGCGCCAGCACGTCACTGTCGCGCAGCGATTCACGCAGCACGGCCGCAGCGTCCTGGATCAGCCGGTCTCCGGCGGCATGGCCGAGCTGATCGTTCACCAGCTTCAGGCCATCGATGTCGGCATAGATGACGGCGCAGCCGGCATGCTTGCGCCGGGCCAGCCTGAACATGTGCTCGGCCTGGACGAAGAAGCCGCGTCGGTTGTTCAGGCCAGTCAGGACATCGGTCAGGGCGAGGGTGCGCACCGCGCCTTCAGACTCGTCGCGGCGCGCCAGTTCGTCGGCATGCGCCACGGCGCTGCCCTCCATCTGCTGCCGCTGGACGGCGACCTGGGTCTCGAGCGATGTGCGTTCCAGGATTCTGCCGAGCGTCGCAACGGCCAGTTCGAGTATCGTGCCCAGCAGGCGGCGCCGCACGACCCATGTCTTCGGCGCCGCATCGGCGGTCCAGGCGGCGGCCAGCGCCGCCATGGCATGCGGGGAGGGCACGCCCATCAGCATCGTGCGAGGGGCTACCATCACAGCCTTTCCAGGACCACTGTCCAGGCGCTCCAGCGCCATGCTGTACCAGTCGGGATCAGGCGGCCCCTTGCGTGGCTCACCGTTGCAGTCGAACTCGATACATTCGTTGATTTCTCCACGCACGAGCAGCAAGGCGCTGTCGACATCGGCGAGTTCCGTCATCGCCCGCCCAGCCAGCGCCAGCGCGTCAGAGGCCTTATCGGCCTGCATGAGTTCACGCGACATGGTGACCACGGCGCGCAATTGCCTTATTTCTGCCTCCAGACCCTGTTCGGTAGTGCGTGTCATCGCTGCTCCTCCACATGCGTTGGTCCGCGGCCATGGCTGCGGTGTCATTAGCCGCCGGGTGAGGACGGGGTGATCGCTTCCGATATCGACTGTCCTACGCTTTCCCGACGGCGCAGGAGCGGATGGCCGAGAACACGTTCGATCACATGGTCGGGCACATGCTTGTAGCGCATATAGCGACTGGCCAGGTCACCATTACGCGCTGTTAGGATATTCAGTCCGCGGGCAACCGCGTTGGCGGTCGGCTCGTCCGTTCGACGCTGACGTTCATTGCTGCACATGGTTCCTCCATCACCCTCCACCGGAACGAGGGCCGCGTCGGGAGAGGCGCGTTGCCGACGCTTCAAGCCCCGGTGCGATTCATCATACGCGCCGTACCAGCCGGCCGCCAGCGCTTTTCATGGAGGTCCGCCAGACAGGTCGGGCCGCGTTCCCGCCTGCCATTCCACGCATCGTGCAACCCCGGTCGGCACGGCGCATTGAACGTCGCGCCGTTTTCAGGCGACATGCACCAGCACGGCGATATAGTGGCAGATACTACCGGCCAGCACGAACAGATGCCAGATGCCGTGGCCATGGCGCACCCTGTGGTCATTGGCATAGAACACGATGCCGGCTGTGTAGAACACACCGCCGGCCGCCAGCCAGGCAAAACCAGTACCGCCGAGCGCATTCACCAGAGGTCTGGCATACCCGGCGGCGAGCCAGCCCATCAGAAGGTAGATCGCGAGCGACAGGATGCGCCGCTGCCTGGGGTACCAGAGTTCCTGCACGATGCCCAGCAAGGCCAGGCTCCAGACCACGCCGAACATCGTCCAGCCAGCGGCGCCGCGCAGCGTGACCAGCGTGAACGGCGTATAGGTACCAGCGATCATGAGGTAAATCGCGCAATGGTCGAGTTTGCGGAGCACTACCTTGGTAGCGCCACGGGCGCTGTGGTAAAGCGTCGAGGTCAGGTACAGCAACAGCAGCATGAGCGCGTAGACGCTGATGCTGACGATCTTCCACACATCGCCGGTGCGCGCCGCCACGACGACCAGCAGCGCGCCACCGAGGGCCGCCGCCGCCGTGCCCGCGGCATGGGTTACGCTGTTGAAACGTTCGCCGTAATACATATGCCGTCTTTCCGACCATGAGCCAATGCTTGCGCTGCGCCAGCCCCGCACGGGGGCGTTGCTCAGTCGAGCGCTAT
Organism: Massilia timonae; assembly: GCF_001866515.1. NCBI lineage: Bacteria > Pseudomonadati > Pseudomonadota > Betaproteobacteria > Burkholderiales > Oxalobacteraceae > Massilia > Massilia timonae. The sequence continues at coordinate 3,755,285 of NZ_JRYB01000001.1, read as the reverse complement.
CCGTTGCCCGAAAACCGTAGCACGGGTATGCACGCAGCGCCGTTGCCATGGCCGGGTCAGCACCCGCAAGGCCACCTCCAGCGATATATGATTGCTTGCCAGGGCGTCGGCGGCGGATCGAATGCCCAGCGGGCGATGGTTGCTCACGATGGCGTCGATGAGAATGGCGTTCAGGCTGTCGATTCGGGTGCGCATTGGCCACTCTAGCACCCGGGTGGCGAACGCGGCGAATATATTTTTTTCCAATCGGGTTAGCTGCATGGTTCCATGCTAATGTGGTCTCCACACCAAGGAGCATGCCATGCACATCGAGCCAAAAACGCATTACAAGGGCTATACCATCGTGGCAAATCCGGTAGAAACAATTCGCCGGCGCTTCATGGCCATTTTCACGATCTACGAGAGCGAACATGCCACCTTCCCTCTTTGCCATGACCAGGCGATGGGCAGCAAGGGTTTTCTGACGGCCCAGGAAGCGATCAACGAGTCCTTCGACAATGCCCGCAAGTGGATCGACCACAGGCACATACCGCAAATCCATTAGAGCGCCTGGTATCCTCGTCCAGCGCGCGTGCCGGCATGAGCCGCCCCAGCCGTCGCGCCTGCTTGCGCCACATCCGGAGGGACCATGGAGAACCTGACAGGCGCGAATGACCTGGTGTTTACCCAGCTCGACGAGCGATACCGCGGCTATCGCATCGAATGGGCAACCATCACATCCCAGAATCAGCCCACCAAATGGCTGGGACACTTTCACGCGATCAAGGAGGGGGAACACACCATCCGGGGTTCGCTCGTCAATCCGCAGCACAGTGCCGCAGACGCCCTGGAGCGCATCATCCTTGTAGTAAAGGAAAGGATCGATGAAGCAGTCCTTTGAAACGCTGCCGCCCGGGGGACACGTCGACCGATGACCGAGCCCGGCGCCGCACGCCTGCCGGCCGCCCACGTTAATGCACTACGACAGTTGGATATTGTAAATTTTACAATGCCTCGATTCGTACTATACTAACGCTCATCATCGTTCCCGGATGGGGAGACGTCCGGGGTAACGCTCGCATGGATTGGTGAGCGACGACAGTGAAAGACGTCATGCCTTTTCGAGTCCTGATTCTTTCTGCCCGCCCAGACGATGTCCGCGTGCTGCAGCGTGCCCTGGCCAACGCACGCGATGGCCCCTTCGAGATCGAGACCGCGTCCACCATGCTGGACGGACTGCGCAGTATCGGCAGCGGCACGATCGATGCGATCCTGGTGGATCTGCTGCTCGAAGATGCCCAGGGGCTGGCCTGCTTCGACCGGCTCCACGCGGCGGCACGCCACACCCCGATCCTGACGCTGTGCGGACTCGATGACGAGGCCGATGCCATCGAAGCAGTCCAGCGCGGCGCGCAGGGCTGGTTGTCCAGGGGCTACTACGACAATTACCTGGTGCCACAGTCGCTGCGCAACGTCATCGAGCGCATGAAGGTGGAGCGTAGCGTATATGTGGCCCAAGCACGCGCCGAAATCACGCTCGATTCCATCGCCGATGCCGTCGTCTCGGTTGACGTGACGGGGCGCGTGGATTATCTGAACACTGCGGCTGAGACGATCTGTGGCTGGTCCCGCAGCGAAGCACACGGACTGCCGGTCGCCGACGTGCTCAAGTTCGTCGACGGCGACAGTGGGCATGCGATCGCCAATCCCATCGACTATACCTGCAAAGCAACCAGGCCCTGAACCTGAACGGCAACGCCATTCTCGTGTCCCGCCATGGCCAGCGCATTCCAGTCGAAGACTCGGCCGCCCCCATCCACGACTGGAACCGTCAACTCGTCGGCGCCGTGATGGTGTTCCGGGATATTTCCGACACGGTGGCCTTGACCACCAGAATGCGGCATCTGGCACAGCACGATTTTCTTACCGACCTGCCTAATCGTGCGCTGCTGAACGACCGCATCGCCCAGGCGATCGCCCTGTCCGGGCGCAACAACACCGCGCCGGCCCTCCTCTTCCTCGACCTCGACAAGTTCAAGCACATCAATGACTCGCAGGGTCACGCCGTTGGCGACCGGCTGCTGCAGGCCGTCTCGCAGCGCCTGGTGGACTGCGTCCGCACGTCCGATACGGTCAGCCGCCATGGCGGCGACGAATTCGTGATCCTGCTTGCCAACGAACGGCGCGCCCAGGATGCGGCGCTGGCCGCCGAGAAAATACTGCAAGCGCTGTCGACGCCGTTCATGATCGACTCGCAGGAGCTGCATACCTCCACCAGCATCGGCATCAGCGCTTTTCCTTCCGATGGTAGGGATGCCGCCACGCTGATCAAGAACGCCGACACGGCCATGTACAGTGCAAAGGAGCTCGGACGCAACAACTACCAGTTCTTCCGCGAGAACATGAATACGCGCGCAGTCGAGCGTCAACGCATCGAGACCAGCTTGCGGTGGGGGTTGGAACGCAATGAGTTCAGGCTGTACTACCAGCCCAAGGTCGACCTGGAAACCGATTGCATTACAGGAGTCGAAGCACTTCTGCGCTGGGAGCATCCGGAATTGGGACTGGTCGGACCCGAGCGTTTCATACCGGTCGCCGAAGAAACCGGCCTGATCGTACCCGTCGGACGGTGGGTTCTGGGCGAGGCGTGTGCGCAGCTGGCACGCTGGCGCAGTCTCGGCATCTCGAACGTGTCCATCGCAGTGAACATATCTGCATTGGAGTTTCGCCACCGCGATTTTTTCGCCCATGCCCTCGCGATCTTCGATGCCACCGGCGTGGATCGCATGCATGTGCAGCTTGAGCTGACCGAGAGCGTGCTCATGCACAATGTTGCCGCCAGCGCCCGCCTGCTGACGATGTTCAAGGCAATGGGGGTGCAGATCGCGGTCGACGACTTCGGCACCGGTTACTCGAGCCTGAGCTACCTGAATGAGTTTCCGATCGACGTGCTCAAGATCGATCAGTCGTTTGTCCGAGCGATCAAGGCTGAGGGAGGCGCTGTCAGCAACGGGGCAATCGTCAGCGCAGTGATCGACATGGGAAAGAACCTGCACCAGCGCGTCATCGCCGAAGGCGTCGAGGAAGAAGCGCAGCTCGCCTTTCTCAAGCACCATAATTGCAACGAAGGGCAAGGATTTCTGTTCAGCCATCCTGTCGATGCGACGCGCATGCAGCACATGCTCGACACCGGCAAGTATCCGTGACCGGTGCGCGCTCCACACAGTTCAGCATGCGGCGAAAAAACAGCGCGCGCAAGCGGCCCGTCGGAGACGAGGCAATCATTCAAGACTCGGGATGAGGATCTGCCCGATCCAGGTCTTTTCCTCCATCCAGGACCAGCGCCGCCCGCTCCAGTGTCATGCTGTCCGATAGCGTGCGCTGATCTTCCTGGTCGGTTTCGGGTGGGTCGAGCATGTCGGAAAGCATCGCTTCCAACTCCAGCGTGTCCCAGGGGCGGCCCGAGCGCACTCTGGTATGAATGTAATGCCTGATCTCGCTATCCTGCGCGGCGGTGAGCGGCAGGCCGCGGAACGTGTTCGCGGGTTCGGATGTCATCGTGTTCCCTCAACGGTATGGTGGGCAATGCGGAGCCTGCGCGCATTGCCCATCGTCGTGCGCACTGCTTGCAAGCATCGCGGCCGTCGCAGGAGTGGATCAGCGCCGCCGGGGTGGATAGCAAACGGCGAGCGCGGATGACAACGGCAACACTGCATGCTCAGCGCCGCCGCGACGGATGCCCCGCGCAACCGGGGCGATGGCGACGCTCAGCGTGCCGGCGGCGCAGTCCTGCCGCCGGGCTGGCGATAGCCGTCACCGGTGTCGCCCGAAGTGCGTGCCGGGCCGGCCTGGCCATCGGGCTTCGTGTCCGCGAGATCACCTCCCAGTTCGCTCAGGAACTGCGCGCCTGACCTGGCGCCCCGCTCTGCCTCCTTCACGAACGACGCGCGCACTTCTTTCATGGCATCGTCCTGCTGGCGCAGGTTCTTGTCCGTCTCTTCGACCGAAGCGCGCGTGACCTCATCGGCCAGCGTACGCGCGGTACGCGAGGTTTCCTGCACATGCTGTTCGCTCACACGTGACAGGTCGACCTGGGTGCTGGCGGCAAGCTCCGACAATTGCTGTTGATACGATCGCAGCTTGTCGGTGGCGGGCTGGGCGCCCAGGGCTGCTTTCGATAGCGCGTCGATCGGACGATCGACGTTCAGCATGCGCTGGGCGGTGCTGGTGGTTTCGTCGAACAGGGTCTGGCACAGCTGCATGTTCAGCTGGATCACCTGCTGGAAGGAGCGCGCGACAGTTTGGGAGAGCTCGTTCATGAACGCGGTCTGTGCATCGATATGCGAACGCACGGCGGGATTGACGGATTGGTCGAACGGATACATGGTGTACCTTTCATTGGAGAAAAAACTGGCCAAACGCGCGCTGGACGCAATACGTTGCAATGTCTGGCGGGAATGGACGCGTGGCGGATGCCGACTGGAAGAAAACGATCCCTGAAGATCGCATGTGACTTGCACACTATGCGCTATTTTTCGCGCGCGTGCGGCGAGCGCGCGCATCTATTTGCGCGCCGTGGCGCGCGGCAATGAATTGTGTCGTGCGAGCGCGAACCCGTGCAAGCGACGCGCACGATTCGGCATTGCAATCGCCTATATGACCGCATCCGCGACGCACCGGAGTACACTGGATGCAGCGCCATGAATGTCATCCCCGCTGCACGACGTTGACTCCGGTCGTGGAGGGACATGGACACACTGCCCGCTGGTCACCACAGCCCGCACGCTGCGGGCCGTACCACGCATGCCACATCGATCCATCACCGCCTGCATTCCAGGCATGGCGGCAATACGATGGCCACGGGCCAGCATGCTCCCCTAGATCACCGCAGGAGGACATCATGCGACATACATTGACAGCGGTCTTCACAGACCGCGACCAGGCGCGGCAAGCGCTGGACCGATTGCTGGGCGCCGGACACGACGGAGCGAACATCACGCTGACCGACATGCCGGAGCCCAGTCCCGCCCAAGACAGCGGCGAGCCGGATGCCCGGCGCTCTCCAGGCGCCCGCCACGCAGCCGCCGCGGCATTTCCGGCATGGTCTCCGGGCGCTGCAGACGGCGGTCGCGTGACCATGCATACCCTCGCCTGCCCGCCTGGCAAGTATGTGCTGACGTTCGCGACGGAATCGGATGCCGAGGCGCAAGGCGCGGTCGCCCTGGTGTCCGCGTTCGCCGGCTTGAACCCCGGCGCCGACCGTGGGAGAAGCGCCGATGAAGACGCAGGCATGCCGCACCTGCGCTATCGACGCCACGCGGTCCGCGAAGGGATGCAGTATCGCCTGCACGACCACCCTCATGGCGCCGGCGCCCATGGCATGCCCGGCGGTGACGAGGCAGCGCAGGCCGCCTATCGCTTCGGTCACGACATGCATGAGAACGACCGGTACCGCAACCGTTCCTGGCGCGAAGCGGACGGCGACCTGAAGCAGTTATGGGAAGAACGGATGCCGACAGGACCTGACTGGGCATCGTCGGCGCTGTCCGTGCGCGCTGGATGGAACAGCACCAGCCCGGAAATCGATGGCGACGACTACCATCGCAGTCACTGGAGGACGCGCTATGCCGGCAGCGCCACGCCGGCTCCGTCAAGGAAAGCGACCAACGCGGACAGGCCGCGTCGCGCCCCCAAGGCCGACTGGAGACGGCGCCACCCAGGGGAACTCCCGCCCTGGGAAGCGTTCATGGATGCAGTACGCCATGGCTGGAGCAGGATCGTGATCGGCATCGACATGGACGAAGCCGACTACCGGCTGCACCATGCGAGCGCCTATCCCGATACCAATTACGACGATATTGCCCCCGTCTATCGCTACGGTAACAATGCGCGCCGCAGAAGCGTCTTTCGGGGCCGAGACTGGGACGACGTCCAGGACGATCTGCGCCAGGAATGGTCACGTGGCCATCTTGAAGGCAAGCCATGGTCCTGGGAAGAACTCGAGCCAGCCATGCGAAAAGGCTGGGACCATCATGAAGCGTAAGGTCCAGCCGTCTGGCGACGCTGTGCACTGCGCGCGCATTGGCCTGGCCATGACCGTGACGCCGTTCGCAGGAACCATCCGGGCAACGGCGCCCTGGCGCGCGAATCCTGACAATGCGGGCGACCATCCGGTCACGCCCTGACGCCGGACAGGGACGGCGAGCACCCGCGGCACTCAGGTTGGTCAACGGCGGCGGTTGCGCGTTCATGGCGGCCGCGCGCATGACCCTGGCAACCACGAGCGCACCAATCGAGTCTCTTCAATTAATGGAGTTCGGTTGCGCTGAAGCATCCTGGGCGCGATTGGCAAGCAGCCACGTCGTTGCATCGGATGCGGGCATGGCAGACGAAAACAGGAAGCCCTGCAATGCACCGCAGTCGAGATCGTGCAAGAAGTACGCCTGCGCGCGCTCCTCGACGCCTTCCGCGATCACGTGGAGTTTGAGGTCGTTCGCCATTGCGATGATGGCTCTCGCCACGGCGTTGGCAGCCGCGTCGGTGGGAACGCCCCGCAGGAAGCTGCGGTCCAGCTTGAGCGTCGCGACCGGGAGCGTTCTGAGATAGCTGAGCGACGAGTAACCGGTGCCAAAGTCGTCGAGCGAAAGCCTGAAGCCGGCCAGGACCAGATGCTGTAATACCATACTGCTTTCGTTGTGCAGGACGATCGCATCACGCTCTGTCAGCTCGATGTCGATATCCCCCGCATTGATGTTGCTCAATGCCAGCGCGTTATTGATCGAGGCAAGGTAATGCTCATTGAGCAGTTCTTTCGCGCAGGTGTTGATGGATATCTTGAGATCGGTAAAACCCATGGCCCGCCAGCGCGTCAGCTGCTGGCAGGCCTCCTCGAACACCCAGGCGCCGATATCGAAGATCAGGCCGAGGTCACGCGCAAGATCGATCAGGTAGTCCACCGTATAACCCGACAGTTCCGGACTGGTGAACCTGACCAGTGCTTCCATCGCCGTCGCCTGCCCGCTGTCGCAGTTGATGATCGGCTGGTAAGCCAGCGTGAAGTGGCGGTCGACGACGGCTTTGCGCAAGGCATCGCTGTCCAGATTGCGCTTGTGCGCTATGCGGTCCAGCTCGTCGGTAAAATGCTGGAAACCATTACGGCCGGCATGCTTCACCTTGTACAGCGCCAGGTCGGCCCGTTTCATCAGTACGCTGGGATCGGTTGAGCCGTGACCGGTCGACGCGATACCGATGCTTGCGCCGATCCGCACGACGCTGTCGCCTAGCTGGAATGGCTGCGCGATCGCCTCGACGATCTTGGCGGCGAGCACGCCGCCGGCGGAAGCGTCGTGCCCCCCCGTTTGCAGTAGTCCGAACTCGTCGCCACCAAGGCGTGCGATATAGTCGCTCTCACGGCATGCGAGGCGCAGTCGCGCTGCCACCTGCTGCAGCAGATCGTCGCCTGCCGCATGACCGAGGGTGTCGTTGACTCCCTTGAATCGGTCGAGATCGATCATCATCAGATGCAATGATTGGCCTGACCGAGCGCACAGGGCGACCACCTCCCGTATCCTGGCATGGAACGCGGTGCGATTTGCCAGGCCCGTCAGTGCATCGGTGGTGCTGAGCGACGCGATCTGATCCTGGGCAAGTTTTCGCTCAGTAATGTCCCTCAAGATCTTCAAATAACCGATGACCTCGTTGGCATTGCCAAGAATGGGCGTCATGACGCCGTCCGCCCAGAAGCGCTCGCCGCTTTTGCGCAGATGCCAGCGGTAATCTCCCGACTTGCCTGTGGCGGCCGCGGTCAGCATCTCCCGTGCTGCTTCGCCACTGGCGCGGTCCTCCACGGTGAACATCCTGTATGGGTCGGCGCCGACCATTTCCTGCTCCGAAAATCCCAGGATGGACACCGCGCCGGCACTCCAGCTGCTGACCAGTCCCCGCAGATCGATGGTGATGATGGCGAACTCTGTGGCACTGTCGTAGACATGCCTCAACAGGGTAGATGGCGCTATGGTGGTTCGCATAATGTGGCTTCAGAAATATCGTTAATGAGCCGTGCACGCCAGCGCATTGTCCGACACAGCGTGCCAGGGTGTGGCAGAGCACCGGATTGACTGCGACCGGTGTCGCATGGTGGTCGGGTCATGCATGTCGCGCCTCGGGGGCGCTGAAAGCCTGTGGGCCCTGTCGACATGTTCAAGCCCGCCGCGAGGGGTGCATTACGCGAGAAGTCCTTTGCATGCTAGCACGCGGTTCCAACAGACCGACGAAGTATTCATACCGTGCGCATGGCTTGGGAAACGGCTCGTGAGACCACACGATCGATGCTTCGCGCGCAGGATGAAGTGGCGCGAGCACACGGCCAAGCGCTACCAGCGCCGCCTCGGCGGCGTAGCGCGCTCCTCGAGCACGGCGCATGGCGGAAGAATCGCTCGTCCATCCGGGTTGTGCATTCCTGAGATATATCTTGCGAGATCGTAGTGCGCAGGCAGGAGGCAAGGTAGGATCGTTGATTGACCTGCCGAAAGTCGTCCCATGCGAGCCCTCGTCCTGCTGGTCGAAGAAGACCGCCATACTTGCCGAACGATTTGCGATATGCTCGAAGCGTTGGGCTATCGCGCCTTCGGTGTCAACTCGTTCGGGCGTGCGGTCAGGGTGATGAGCGGCATTGGTTTCGATGCGCTTATTATTCCTGCACAATCCCCGGCAAGCCATGAACCGAGCCATGCTGCGACAGCGAAGACCATGCAGCCGAACATCAAGGTCATTCTGGTTTCTCCTGTATCCCTCCCCCAGGACCTGTCTGCGTCAGTGGACGCCCTCATCGTCAAGCCATTCCTGGTCGGATCGCTCGGCGACGCACTGATCGCCGTGTTGCAGAAGCTGCATTAGCCATGGAACTCGGCCCCGATGTCCGTCGGGACACGCACTGCCAGATGCTTGTCGACGCTGTCGGTGATCTAGATGCCGGGTTCCCGCCTGGCTGGCGGCGGTGCCGGCAGCCTGCTTACTTTGGACGCTGGGCGTCACGCCCGCGAGCTGGCGGAACACACAGGCAAAATGGCTGGGGCTGCAGTAGCCAACCGACATCGTGACGTCGATGATTGAGTGATCGGTCTGGCTCAGCAGGCGCCGTACTTCGTCGATCCGCATCTGGTCTTTCCAGTCCTCCAGCCGCGCGGCGCAGAGTAGCCGCATGGCTGCCGCATCGGCGCCCGAGTCCGACGAGAAAATCGGGATGGTGAGGATACGCCTTCGTTTGCCACGCTGCAGCATGAGCGCCGTCTCGAATCTACGGATGCCGATCGGCCGCTGGCGGCATGGAAGCGGGCATGAGGTTTGTCGGACAGCTGCGACTTTTCGATCGGTATTCCCCCATTTTTAGAGCACACTAAAAGCAGAGGTTAAGCGGCAAGAGCCAATTTCTGTTCTGGCGTGATACCGCCGAGCCCCATGTTGGCCCGGTCGTGATTGTAGGTCCACAACCAGTTGGTGGCAAATCCCTGGATTTCGTCCAGCGTCTCGAATCGGTGATAGGCGAGCCGATCATAGCGAACCTGAATCGCCATTAGTCGGCTAGAGACTTGAAAGTCTCAAGAGCATGAACAATTTGCGGATGTCCAATGCAAATCGCCAGCATATGCCGGCGATTTTTATCTTCTAATTTTGATCAATATCCAATTTCGGACATGAGATAAGCTGGAGGCGAGGACGGGAGTCGAACCCGTCTAGACGGCTTTGCAGGCCGTATTCGAACTAATAAAATCAATGACTTAGCTGAGAACCACACTTTTCGCCACTTGAGATCGCTCACATGGCATGCTGATCTTCTGCATAGCCTACTTCGCAAACTACTGTTGTGTATCGTCTTTGAAAACATTACTTCATCAAGCGGGCGCGGTGATGATAGTACGCAAACCAAGCGGGCTTCGAACTAGATGACACTATAACAAAACTATTGATTTATGACGACGGTCTCTTACTGTTTTGCTTTCGGAGCTTGATTAGTCAAACTACTATTTTGTCGTGTATTCGGAGCGTGCTTTGTATCTGAACTATTTTTCAAAGATTCATTTCCACGTCGCACTGTCTTGCTGTCTGCCGTGAGCGGCATTTGCGGCTGAGACGTGGAGCGCACAGCTGAGCCATTACTCGCAGCAGAGACTGGTTTAGAATTCAATTTAGTCGATTCCTTCTGCCCCACGGATTTTTCCTCCCCGGACGATAAGCCGATATAAAGAAAAACAAGAAAAAGCACACTTATTGAACCACCTCCGATCCAGGCAGTCCAAAAGAAGGTCCTTTCTGCATTCGCGGACGGAATGCCAACCATCCGACTGTAATCCTCATTAGAAAGAAATCTATAAAGTCTGGGCTGCCAGTCCTTTCGCAATTGCTGCTGAAGCTTAATAAAAGAACATCCGGAGTTGATTATAGCGAGAACATACAGAACAACAATGAACATTACGCTACAAATTAACCACGGCTCGGTAGCTGTAGCGGCCCGTGCGGCCAGTAAACCGAGCCCAACAGCCAGCGCGGTTGCAACCGCGCCAATAGTCTGGCGAGTAGCATCTGTGACCTTAGCAGTGTCCTCTGTTACTGATTTTTTTAAATCCGCGAGTGTTTTAAGGGTATCTTTTCCAAGATCAGAAATAGACATTTGATAAGCAATTTTAGCTCCCTCAAAGGCCGCCACACCATCGCGCTTTAATCTCGATAGGACGTTCTCTGTGCCGCCACCAGATCTCGCCAGTTCCGCACTGAATAAAAGGTGTCTGACTTCAGCTTCACGTTCATTTTCATATATCCAGCCCACGACCTTTTGAAGATGAGTAAAATTCTCGCATCCAAACTTTTCGAATAATCCCGGAACCAGGCCTTCGCTTGTTAAGGTCAATCTAGGTGGGCCCTTGAACTTTAAATTACCTTCGATAGGCTCGATCTCATCAGGAATAGCGCGCACGTTCGCAGCAATACAAACGTCAGCCCAAATCTTTGAAGCTTCGCAAGCAAACAGATAATTCTCGTCCGAAATAATCCATGGTTGAATGCTGTCCGGAACGGATCGTTGGGCAGTAGTCTCACGAACCAGAGCCCGTGGACTTTTGGTAGAGGGTTTTGACACAAAAGGCTCTTCGTGCTCCCACGGTGAAAAAATCCGCGACTGTGTCTTTAAGACCGTATGAATGCGAGCAACTCGCCATACAGTCGCAGAATGGCCTGATTGTAGAAAATTTGCAAAACCTCTGTTGGTGAGAATGAAAAGCGATTGATCAAGATTAATATTCTTAGTAAATTCGACTCGAAATGGCGCAAAATCATCCGAAATTTCAGAGATATCCCAAGCATTATCTTCAGCATCGGATGCAGCGCATTTCCACTCCAAATTCTGAACGTGTTTGAGCACGCTAACCGCTGCGCTAGCAGAAAGATTAGAGATACTAACCTGCTCTGGCGACTCAACAAGAACAGCTCTTTCAGTGTCGTTTAGTCGATCAAGCAGTTCAGCTAGCTGAATTTGCGACAACCTTATCCTCCACAATCTTCTTAGTTGTGATCACAATCACTTCACTACCGTCCTTTCCCGCTTTCCTTTCCACAGAAGCAGCTTCCAATGCGTCTGGATAGGTCAAAACAACGCCCTCAATTGTCTTAATACGACGCACAGGCGGACGCCCTAACAATTGCCTGTCCGGCTTAAAGGACAGACCAGTAAGACGCGCCCCCTTAATCTTTCTCAGCGATATATCTTTGATTGCACTGGCTATAGCTTCATCGACCGGGTTTTCTGCTGCAGCTTGAACTGCTTCTACAATAGCATCTTCACCAATCTCAGCGCGCCCGCGCAAAATTGCCTTGGCGACGCGGAATGCTTTAGGCACATCTTGGTCCGGAAGATATTGCTTGCATTCCGTTATTGCAAGCTTTAAAGCCTGAACCGCATTTGCGGTCAACTCAGTATCGCTGAGTGTTCTATTAACGTTCAGAAACTTTGCAAAATAATCACCAATAGCAGGCGCAGTTTTGGCGCGGTCCTTAGTTGCGACCGACAGGTCCGCAGTACCTCCTTTTACACGAACAATAGCTGCCTTCTGGATTGCCTTCTTATCGTCGATGAACGCATGCACGATTTTTCGCAATAAACTTTCACCATCCTGCTCGGATTGCTCAATTGCTTCGCGATAGTCATATTTTATGAGACAGTAAAATTTAGTACCGGGCTCATCGCAGGTCAGCTCAAATATGAAAAGCGCTCCATCAATACTACCCCCAACGTGCAATCGAGAAAATTCTCTAGATAAGTCTTGAGCTCCCTGCTCAAACTCTAGTCTCCCGCTAGCAATCTGCTCCAGCATAAGTTTGGTAGTTGAGCGAGCATCGAAGGAGTAGATCGGCTGTGCATCGGCTTCAACAATTCTCTTAATAAAAAATTGAGAATGCTCTACCTTTCTTTTCGATTCAGGGGTAAAGTCTTTCCCTCCTACAACATGAAGAATCATATTTTCGATCTGGAGAGACCTTGTTTCATTTTCAGAGAAAAAACTCACATCTTTCCTTTGTTTAGGGACAATTGCACATCATTAACATATGCAACTATATCTCAACCCAAACAAAAAAACTTGTTTCTCTGTATATCCAGTTGGTATTTTCGCAACAGCGTCGGGCCGCTCATAGAGATTCGGCCGAACGCTCAATACTGTATGGATATACAGCATATCAGGTCTGTACATCAGTGATAGGCTTTGTTGCAAAAATTAATCCTACAGCTGGCGAGAAGACATCGCCGGTAGCCTGACGGCATAACCTTCCCTACAAAACGGATGTACCAAACGACCAACTGGCAAGACTACAACGCCGCAGTGAAAGCGCGTGGCTCGCTGCTAATCTGGCTGGACAAGGGTATGTGCTAGCAATGGCAGTGCTAGCGGCAAGCGGTTGCGCGCTCTGAAGTACACAGGGGTGGCGATCCAGTACTGCCTGCCCGTCAAAGTCCTGTTCAATCCGCCTTTGCGTCAAGCGATGGAAATAGCGTAGAACCTTCTCGAGTTGACCAGGCTGGACAGGCGGGCTACCGACTTCAGCACGCTTAGCCGGCGCCAGAAGCATCCTTCGGTAAGGATCGGGGCGCAGCCGACAACGAAGGGAGTGCACCTACTGACCGACAGCACGGGCATCAAGATGCTGGGCGAAGGAAAGTCGAAGACCAAATAGCATGGCCGGTTACCGTCACCGATGGCGCAACGTCCACCGTGACATTAACGCAACTACGCTGGAAATCCTGGCCATTGAGGTAACCGACAACGCCACTGGCGGTGCGTCGATATCACCGCGCCTTTTAGACAGATTCCCCGTCTAGCACAAGACCGCGAGCGTCGGTGGCTACGGCGTCTACGATACGGAAGACTGTCATGAAGCGATTGCGCGACCTGGGGCGCGCAGGCGGTCATCAGGACTCGCAATAACGCCAAGCTATAGAGGGACCTACGATCCGGCCGCAGCGCGAAATGCCGTTCTGGTGGCGACGCGCCAGCTTGGCCGGAATATTTGGACTGAGCATCATTGGCGCAGCCTTGTCGAGACTAAGATCCGTTGCTTCAAGCTGCTTGGTGAACGCGTCATGGCGAGTCACTTCTACCATCAGGTCGCCGACTTGCAAGTGCGGGCTGCCGTGCTCAGCTGCTTCACTCGGCGAGATCTGACCCCGTCCTCGAGATTGATGAAGCAGCAATCTGAATCGGCACGCGTTAGTTAGAGACTTAACATGCGCAGATGGACCAGTGCACAGTTCGATCACTTTGTGCATCAGTTTTGCTGTCGACGCGAACTGATCAGTGCGACCCTAGCTTTCTCACGTCCCCATAACGCGGCTGAGTGCCTTCTTAGAGTCACTGACCCTTTTCTTGGCAAGCGCGAGGTCAATTTCTGCTGCGTCGACCGCTGACAAAGCCGCTGCAAGCTTGGTCCCTAAAAGCCACTGCGCGATATGCTGGCCATCATCCCGGTTCTCGCTCACGATATCACTTAAATCACCGTTTAAAATGCTTAAACGATGTTTACAAGCTTGACCGAGTTGACCAGCTGAGCAGGTGCACGAAACATAAAGCTCGTCGGATCTTGTAAACGTGACGACGTAGGGCTCAGAACCGGAACCTTGAACACGAAAGATGACCTGATTATTATTCATGACTATAATAAACCAAGATGGCGATTACTTAACACCACAGAAGAAATCCACTCGAGAGCTGAAATGCTCCTTCCAAAACTCATCACCAATTTGTGAATGCCCAACGACGGCAATTGCACAAATGATACACATTGCAAAAAATTGGCGATCTCCCGAAATGAAATTAAAGAATGAATCGACCCAATCTGGCAGCTCGTCCTCAGCGCATACTGCAACAACGAAGGCACGCCAGCTTTGAAGCAAGGTCAGAATACCCAGTGGCACCAGAAGCAAAGTACCTAGCACCGAGTGCTGCGATGCTACTTGCTGACCGTAGACGCTCAGGCCACACCAAAAACTCTGGAACGTACCACTTTGAGCGAGCATGGCCAGGTCCTTAGGCATTGTGTCCTCAGCTGTTCCTACGATGAAGAATGTAAGGATTCCGATGAGAGCAACGGCCATGCTCCGCAGAGCTTCCATGTAATCGTCGATATAAATCTGCCTGACTGCAGCTATAAGTCCGAGTCCACCGTTAGTTATGCTGAGCACCGTCAAGAGCGAGTAGATCAAGTCTGAATAGCGTGCAAACCAGAACGAAAGCGCTGCTAAAGCTACTAGCGCTCCCAATCCTAAACCTAGAACTGCTGCTCCATCTTCTCTGTCGTTACCGCCACCGCCGGCACCACCTGGACCGCCCGAGCCACCTCGATTGTGAATAACTGTCTTGCTGACGTTCGTTACTCTAATACGGTTACCAACAGCGTTGCCATTACCAAGAATATTGATGTCACCACTCTCAAATTTTTCGTTAGCCATTGACACAATCCACGCCAAAAAAATTTCTAATGAGGCTTCATTATAAATATTTTAGACATTTCCACAAGGAAATTAAGATATGCGTTGCTGCAACGTTACAGGGAATGGAAAATTCATCGCCTCTGAAAACGCTGAATAGCCACAGGCTTTGAGGAGGCTCCGTTGTTTGAGAGAATGGAGCTATGAAGAAGCAACCCAAGTATTCCCCCAAGGTCATCGAGCGCGCCGTGCGCATGTTCAGCGAAGCCGGCAGCGAGAATCCGTCGCAATGAGTGGCAATTACCTCGATTCCTGCCAAGATTGGCTGCACGCCTGAAACGCTGCGTCGTTGGGTACGCCAGCAGGAAACCGATACGGGACAACGCCCGGGCCCAAGCAGCGCCGAACAGGAACGCATGAAAGCGCTGCGCGTGGCGGGCGCGCTTTCGCCCTGGCGGAGCTCGACCGCCGCTTCAATTCGTAAGAGCGTTCATCGACAAGCACCGTTATGTCTAGGGCGTTGAGCCGATCTGCCGCCTCATGCAGGTCGCGCCGTCGGGCTATTGGCGTCATGTAGCGCAGCAGCGTAACCCGGCACTGCAGTGCGCAAGGGTGCGGCGAGATGAGGTGTTGAGCGTCGAAATCGAGCGCGTCTGGCAGGCGAACTTGCAGGTCTACGGTGTCGACAAGGTGTGGCGACAGCTACGCCGTGAGGGTACTGTCATGGCGCGCTGCACTGTGAAGCGGCTGATACGTCGCGCCGGCCTGCGCGGTAAGGTCGTGCGCACCACGGTCCCGGACGCGAAAGCCCCGTGCCCACTCGACCGGGTCAACCGCCAATTCAAGTCTCAGCGGCCGGACCAGCTGTGGGTGAGTGAATTCACCTACGTCTCCGCATGGCAGGGCTTCGTGTACGCCGCCCTCGTCATTGACGTCTTCGCCCGGCGGATCGTGGGTTGGCGCGTGAGCAGCTCGATGTGGACCGACTTCGTGCTCGATCAAACCGGCACCGTCCGGCCGCCCGCTGCTTCACGCGCTGCAACTAACGCTCCTCGAGGCGCGCGTACTCGGCATCGATATGCCTGCGCTGCTGCAACTTACCCTGCGATTACTGCATGATGGGATCGATCCACAAAGCCTTGACGCGGCGCTGCTGGCAACGGCGCCGATCATGCTGGACGAAGCATTGGCGGCGCTGCCTGCCGCAAATCAGGCCGCTGGGCCCACTACCGCGCGCGATGTCCCCAACAGGCTGGCGAGCAGCTGACCGACTGCCGCGCCGACGGGCTCGGCGCTGCAGCCGATTACGGCCGCGGCCGACGCTGAAGCAGGCGGAAAGAAGACAATCAGGCGGCAATCTGCTGTTTAACATCCTGCGTAGCGGCATCGGGCACGAACACGAGATCGACCGTCAGACCGGCCGGCGCAAAGCCGCTGGTCAGACGAAGTTCGGCGCCGTGCAGGTCGGCGATCCGGCGCACGATCGACAGTCCGAGCCCGCTGCCTGGCTGGTGCGAGCCGGCCAGCCGCACGAAGCGTTCGAACACCCTATCACGCTGGGCCTCGGGGATTCCTGGTCCGCCATCCTTTATCTGCAGATAAGTTTGCCCATGCTCCTGGCCACAGGCGATCGCAATCTTGCCCGGCGCGGGGCTATAGCGCAGCGCATTGTCGACCAGGTTCCTCACCAGCATGCGCAGGCTGTCCGGCTCCAGCAGGCAGGGTGCGGGCGCGATCTTGAAGGTCACCACGTGCCCGCGCGCTGCGCCGGCGACCTGCCAGTCGTCCGCATCCTCGCGCAGCAACGTGGCGATGTCGCCCGGCCGCAATGCCGGTGCGGCGCCACCATCCGGATCGAGCTTCGCCAGCGTGAGCAACTGATCGACCAGGCGCGAGGCGCGGTCGACGCTCACGCCGAGCGCGCCGATGAATTCAGCGCGCTCGGCCTCGTTGCGCGCTCGCTGCAAGACCTGCAGATTGGTCTTGATCGCCGCCAGCGGCGTGCGCAGCTCGTGCGCGGCGTCGGCGGTGAAGCGCTGCTCGTGCTCGATCGCGTGGCGCACCCGCCCGAACAGGCGGTTAATCGCCTGCATCAGCGGAAAGGCTTCGCTCGGGATGCCGTCCAGCTTCACTTGCGCCAGGTCGTTGGGCGTGCGCGCCGCGACTTCGTCGGCCGACGCCTGCAGCACGCGAAACACCCGGTGCACGCTCCACCAGATCGCCGCCGCCGCCAGCGCCACCAGCACCGAACCGAAGGCCAGCACCTTGTAGAAAAAGCGCGTGCTGATGTCCTCGCGGTGGGTGTTCGGCTCGGCCACCACCAGCCGCAGCGTACGCTCGCGGTCGCGCAGCGCGTACACGCGCCAGCGCTGCCCCTGCAGAGTGGACCACGAAAAGCCGTCGGGCGGCGCCGCCGCCAGCGTGGCGGCGGGCGCGCCGGCATTTCGGTACATCAGGCGGCCACGGGCGTCGAACACCTGGAACATCAGGTAGCGATCGGGATTCGGATGCACCTGCACCGGCAGCTTGATGTAGCCATGCTCGCGCAGCTCGTTCTCGACCAGCGACAGCAGCAGGTTGGCGGTCTCGGACAGCGAATGGTCGAACAGTTCATGGCTTTCCTGCTCCGCTTCCACGTAAACGATCGCCGCGCTGCCCGCCCATAGCGCCACGGTCAGTCCCAACAGCAGCGCCAGCAGAGTCTTGCGCAGCGACCAGCGCGCGCCGCTGGCGGGCCTCACGCCGGCGCCCCGGGTGCGTCGATGCAGTAGCCCACCGCGTGCACGGTGCGGATCAGCGAGCGGCCCAGCTTCTTGCGCAGGTGGTGGATGTGCACCTGCACCGCATTGCTCTCCACTTCCTCGCCCCAGCCGTACAGGTGCTTTTCCAGCTGCTCGCGGCTGATGACGCGCCCGCGGTTCTCCAGCAGCATCTGCAGGATGCGGAATTCCTTGACCGACAGCGTCACCGGCCGGCCTTCCTGCAACACCTGGCGCTCGGCCAGGTCCAGCACCAGGTCGCCGTGCACGAGCCGCTCGCGTACCCGGCCGGCGGCGCGGCGCGAGGCGCTGCGGATGCGCGCCGCCAGCTCGTCCAGGTCGAACGGCTTGACGAGAAAATCGTCTGCGCCAGCGTCGAGCCCGGCGATGCGGTCCGGGACCTGGTCGCGCGCAGTGACGATCAGCACCGCGCCATCGTAGCCCCCGCCGCGCAGCCGGGCCAGCGCCGCCATCCCGTCCTGGCCGGGCAGGCCCAGGTCGAGCAGCACGCAGGCATAGTCGTGCAGGCGCACCGCCGTGTGCATGTGCTCCGCCGACGTGACCCAGTCGACCGCATGGCCGTCCTGCTCCAGGCCGATCTGGGTGGCACGTCCGATCTGTGGGTCGTCTTCGGTCAGCAAGATCCGCATGGTGTCCTTTTCGTGAAACCCCTCATGTTACCGGCAAGCCGTGAAGAAGTTCTGAATGACCAAAAAAATGTTTATTTAAGAACTTGTTAAGAACTCCCACGCAAGATCGGCGCCATCTTCTTGCCGCCAGTCCATCATCATGACACCCGCACGCCACTTCCCCGCCGCCGCGCTGCTCGCCGCGGCCACCCTCGTTTCCCAGTCCGCCCTGGCCCAGCCGGGAGTCAAGCCGGAACAGCTCGTCGTGTCGCCCGCCCAGATCGAGCGCGCCGGCGTGAAGACCGCGCCGGCGCTGGCGACGGTGGGCGGCGGCGACGCCGGCAGCGGCGCCCTCGTATTGACGGGCACCGTGGTCGCGCCGTCCACGGCCCAGTCGGTCAGCAGCAGCAACTGGAGCGGCGTGATCCAGGAACTCAAGGCGGCGCCGCTGCAGACCGTGCGCGCCGGCGCCCCGCTCGCGGTCCTGTACAGCCAGCCGTGGATGGCGCTGCAGGCCGACTATCTCGGGCAGGCCGCCCAGGCGCGCCTGGCCAGCGACAGGCTGGCGCGCGACGAAGGCCTATACAAGGACGGCATCATCGCGCGCGTGCGCCTCGATGAAAGCCGCGCCGCGGCGCAGGCGGCCACCCTGGGCGCCGAACAGCAGGTGCATGCGCTGCGCGCCGGCGGCATGAGCGCCGCCCAGATCCGCGCCCTGGTCGACTCGCGCCAGGTGACGCCGCTGCTGACCGTGCGCGCGCAGGCCGCCGGCACCATCCTCGACATGCCGCTGGCCGCCGGCCAGCAGGTCGAGCCGGGGATGGCCGTGGCCCGCATCGTGCGCCCCGGCCCGCTGTGGGTCGAACTGCAGGCCTCGCGCCAGCAGCTGCCGTCGATCGCGATCGGCGACACGCTGCTGGTGGGCGAAGGCTGCAGCGTGCGCGTGACCGCGATCTCGCCCCTGCTCAACGACGCCAACCAGACCGCCACGGTGCGCGCCGAACAGCGCGAGCGCAACGACTGCCTGCGGGTGAACGCCTTCGTCGAGGCGCGCCTGCTGCATGCGGCGCGCCAGGACGGTGCGGTGGCGGTGCCGGCCGGCGCGCTGGCGCGGCGCGGCGCGGCGACCTATGTCTTCGTGCGCAACGCCAAAGGCTTCCTGGCGGTGCCGGTGCAGCCAGGGGCCGCCGCCGGCGAGCACGTCTGGGTCCGCGGCGCCGTGGCGGCCGGCGCGCCGGTCGCGGCGCGCGGCGTCGCCGCGCTCAAGGGCGTGTGGAGCGGGCTGGGCGAGCCGGCGCAGGAAGAGAAAGGACAACCGTGATGCTGGGCCGCTTGATTGCGCTGTCGCTGTCGCAGCGCCTGCTGGTGCTGGTGATCGCCCTCTTGATGATCGGCGCCGGCGCGCGCGCCATCGGAGAACTCTCGATCGACGCCTTCCCCGACGTGTCGGGCACCCAGGTCAAGATCGTGCTCAAGGCCCCCGGCATGACACCCGAGGAAGTCGAGACCCGCATCGTCGCGCCGGTCGAGCAGGAGCTGCTCGGCATCCCCAACCAGGCCATCCTGCGCTCGCAGTCGAAATACGCGATCGCCGACATCACCCTCAATTTTGACGACGGCACCGACGTCTACTGGGCGCGCCAGCAGGTCAGCGAGCGCCTGGCCAGCGTCATGCAGGACTTGCCCGAATCGGTCAGCGGCGGCATGGCGCCGATCACCACGCCGCTGGGCGACGTGTTCATGTTCACCATCGAAGGCCCGCTGTCGCTGATGGACAAGCGCACCCTGCTCGACTGGACCATCCGCCCGGCGCTGCGCGGCATCCCGGGCGTGGCCGACGTCAATGCCCTGGGCGGCGAAGTCAAGAGCTTCGAGGTGGTGCCCGACCCGGCCGCCCTGGCCGCGCGCAAGGTGTCGCTGGCCCAGTTGCGCGACGCGCTGGAAGCCAACAACCGCAGCGACGGCGCCGGACGCCTGGGCAGCGGCGAAGAGTCGCTGCTGATCCGCAGCGACGCCGGCGTGCACACCCTGGACGACGTGGCCGCGATCGCCATCGCCAGCCGCGACGGCGTCGCCGTCACCGTCGGCCAGGTGGCCACCGTGCGCGTCGGCAGCCTCACCCGCTACGGCACCGTGACGCAGGACGGCAAGGCCGAGGCGGTGCAGGGCCTGGTGCTGGCCATGCGCGGCGCCAACGCCCAGAGCGTCGTCGAACAGATCCGCAACCGCCTCGAGGACATCGGCAAGACCCTCCCGCAAGGCACCACCGTGAGCACCTTCTACGACCGCGGCAACCTGGTCGAGCGCGCCGTGCAGACGGTGGCCAAGGCCCTGCTGGAAGCGACGGTGCTGGTGATCGTGCTGCTGTACGTCTTTTTGGGCAATGTGCGCGCCGCGCTGGTGGTGGCCTGCATCCTGCCGCTGTCGGCGCTCGGCACCTTCCTCTTGATGCGCCACTTCGGCCTGTCGGCCAACCTGATGTCGCTGGGCGGCCTGGCGATTGCGATCGGCATGCTGGTCGACGCCGCGGTGGTGGTGGTCGAGAACATCGAAGCCCATTCGACCTCTAGCAAGCCGGGCCAGGCGCACCTGCGCCTGCACGTTATCTACCGCGCGGTGCGCGACGTGGCGGTGCCGGTCAGCGCCGGCATGGCGGTGATCATGATCGTGTTCCTGCCGCTGCTCACGCTGCAGGGCTTGGAAGGAAAACTGTTCGCCCCGGTGGCGCTGACCATTATTTTCGCGCTGGGCGCATCGCTGCTGCTGTCGCTGACCGTGATCCCGGTGCTGGCGTCGATGCTGCTCAAGGACCACCATGGCCCGGCGCCGAAGATCGTGCAGCGCATGGAAGCGGCGTATGCGTCGGTATTGGCGCACGTCATGCGCAATGAGCGGCCGGTGTTCATCGCCGCCGGCGTCGCGCTGGCCGTGGCCGCGGGCCTGTTCACCGTAGTCGGCAAGTCGTTCATGCCGACCCTCGACGAGGGCGACCTGATCATGCAGACCGAGAAGCTGCCGTCGATGAACCTGGAGGAATCCGTCAAGCAGGACCTGGCGATCCAGCGCCGCATCCTGGAACAGGTGCCCGAGGTCAGCCGCATCGTGGCGCGGGTCGGCTCGGACGAACTGGGCCTGGACCCGATGGGTCCCAACGAGACCGACGCCTTCCTGGTGCTGAATCCCCGCGAGAAATGGCGCAGCCCGGACAAGGAAGACTTGGTCGAGGCGCTGCGCCAGGCCACGGCCGATTTCGCCGGGGTGAACGTCAGCTTCACCCAGCCGATCGAAATGCGCACCGCCGAGATGCTGTCCGGCGTACGCGGCGACCTGGCCATCAAGGTATTCGGCCAGGACACCGCGCAGCTGACTGCACTGGCGCGCCGCATCGTCGGGGTGGTCGAGCGCCTGCCCGGCGCCCAGGACGTGCTCACCGTCGAAAACGAGGGCGTGCAATACCTGCAGGTCGAGATCGACCGCGTCGCGGCCGGCCGTCTGGGCCTTTCCGCCGAACAGGTGCAGGCCGACCTGCGCACCCTGGTCGAAGGCCAGCCGGTCGGCGTGGTGATCGAGGAAGCGCGCCGCCTGCCGCTGCTGGTGCGCGGCGGCGACGCCCTGCGCATGTCGCCCGAGCTGTTCCGCCAGCTGCGCCTACCGCTCGCCGACGGCCAGTCGGTCCCGCTCAGCCAGGTCGCCGCGCTGCGCACGACTGACGGCCCGGTCAAGGTCGAGCGCGAAGACGGCAGCCGCATGGCGGTGGTGCGCGCCAATGTGCGCGGACGCGACTTGGTCGGTTTCGTCGATGAGGCCAAGTCCGCCGTGGCAGCGCAGGTCAAGCTGCCCACGGGCTACAGCCTGAGCTGGGGCGGCCAGTTCGAGAACCAGCAGCGCGCCGCCAGCCGCCTGGCGCTGGTGGTGCCGGTGGCGCTGGCGCTGATCTTCCTGCTGCTATTTTCCACCCTGGGCAGCGTGCGCCAGGCCTTGCTGGTGTTCGTGAACATTCCGTTCGCGCTGATCGGTGGCATCGTCGCGTTGTTCGCCACCGGCGAATACCTGTCGGTGCCGGCCTCGGTGGGCTTCATCGCGCTGATGGGTATCGCGGTGCTCAACGGGCTGGTGATGATCACCTATTTCAACCAGCTCGCCGCGCGCGGCCTGCCGCTGGCCCAGGTGGTCAGCCAGGGCGCCCTGCGCCGCCTGCGCCCGGTGGTCATGACGGCCTGCATCGCAGGCCTCGGCCTGATCCCGCTGCTGCTGGCGACCGGGCCCGGCTCCGAGATCCAGAAACCGCTGGCGATCGTCGTCATCGGCGGCCTGGTGAGCGCGACCGCGCTGACCCTGATCCTGCTGCC
This sequence comes from Massilia timonae, assembly GCF_001866515.1. NCBI lineage: Bacteria > Pseudomonadati > Pseudomonadota > Betaproteobacteria > Burkholderiales > Oxalobacteraceae > Massilia > Massilia timonae. Next base: position 3,732,601 of record NZ_JRYB01000001.1, on the reverse strand, counting down.
GCTGCTGTTCCGCCGCTTCGGCGTGCCGAAGGCTGCGCGCGCGCCCGCCAACGACATCCTGCACACACCATGAAGACTGACGCTAACGATACCCTCCTGACGCTGGCCATCCCGGTCGGCCTGGAAGAAGACATCATCGACTTCCTCTTGCTGCACCCGAAATGGGCCGGCGGCTTCACCATCCTCGGCGCGCAAGGCGCCGGCCAGGGCGCACGCCTGCAATCGCCGATGGAACTGGTGCAGGGCCGCAGCGCGCGCAAGCTGATCCTGATCGGGGGCCTGCGCACCGAACTGGACAGCCTGCTCGCCGCGCTGGCGGCGGACATCCCGAGCCCGGAAGTGAGCTACTGGATGAGCCCCATCATCGCGAGCGGGAGGCTGGCATGAAGCGCCTTGCGATCCGCGCCCTGTTCGCGGCCATGGTACTGCCTGGCGCCGGCGCCTGGGCCGCCGCCGACACGGCGGCGCAGCTGCCGCTGGCCGGCGATCGGCTGTACGCCCTGCCGCCCGAGGCGGCGGCGCGCCAGGCGCTGGCCACCCTGCCGGCGCTGCGCGCCGGCAGCATCGGCCGCGAACTGGCCGGCGCCGAGCGCGAGCGCCTTGCCGCCGGTCCCTACGAATGGATCGCCAGCGCCGGCCTGGCCCGGCGCAGCATCCGCGCCAGCGACGAACGCTTCCGCGAAGAGGAGGCCAGCCTCGAGCGCACCGTACGCTGGTTCGGCAAGGCCGGCCAGGACCGCGCCATCGGCGACCAGGGCGTGGCGCTGGCCGAATCGCAGCGCGCCGACCTGTGGCACGAAGCGGGCCGCGCGCTGATGCGCGACTGGTACGCCGCGCTGACCGCCCACGCCGCCGAGCTGCGCCTGGCGCAGCAGCACGCGCTGGTGGAACGGCTGCGGCAAGTCGCCGAGCGGCGGGTCAAGGCCGGCGACGGCGCCGCCCTCGAACTGATGCAGGCCGACACCGAATTGCGCCGCTCCGGCGCCCTGCTGGAACAGGCGCGCCTGGACGCAGTGCAGGCGCGCAGCCTGCTGGCCGCCACCTATGCCACGCTGCCGGCGCCCGACGCGCATGCGCTGCCGGAACCGGGCGCGCTCGAGGCCCAGGCGCAGGTGGACCTGCCGCACCTGATGCACGACAACCACGAACTGGCGCTGGCCAGGGCCGAATCGGAGTGGGAGCGGCTGCGCGCGCGGCGTGCGTCCAGCGAGCGCATGCCCGACCCGACCATCGGCGTGCGCGTGGCGCGCGAGCGCGCCGGCGAAGAGCGGCTGGTGGGCCTGAGCCTGTCGATGCCGATCCCGGGCGCGCTGCGCTCGGCCGACTCGCGGGCGGCGGCGCTGCGCGCCAGCATGGCGCAGGAGCGGGTCGAGCAGACCCGCGTGCGGGTCGAGGTCGACGCCCGCCGCGTGCTGGCCGAGCAGGCGCACCGTTACCGCCTGTGGATCGAGCTGCGCGACGTGGCGGCGCAGAGCGCGCGCCAGGCCGACCTGATGGAGCGCGCCTACCAGGCCGGCGAAACCTCGCTGGCCGACGCCCTCCTCACGCGTCGCCTGGCGCTCGACGCGGCCCTGTCGGCGCAGACTGCGCAGATCGCGGCGCTGGCCGCCGCCGCACGCGTCCAGCTCGACGCGCATGCATTGTGGAGCGCCGACTGACATGGGCTTCGCCGCACTCGCGCTGCTTGCGCTGGCCATGTCCACCGACGCCTTCGCGGCGGCCATCGCGCGAGGCGCTGCGCGCGTCACAAAGCGCTCTGGCGCCCCCTGAGTTCGCTCAAATGGTATAGCCCCTGTCTATCAAGACACTAAGTAGATTATCCAACCTGCAGTTTGTCCATTTAACGTCGATATAACTTCGGATTAACGTGCACGAGACGCTCAACAACAGACAATGTCGCCATCATTCATTCAGTGGGGGCCATGATATGGTCAATGTTGACAAAAACATCAACCAGCATAACGCCGGCTGGTCGTTCGAAAATATTAGCGATAATTTTGATGAACACATTAAGAAATCTATTCCGTTATATGATCAAGGGCATGAACTAATCTGTCACTACAGCGATTTTTTTCTCAAACCCGATAGTGTCGTTTACGATATCGGATGTTCCACTGGACAGTTTCTGGCAAGATTGGCCCGACACCATGAGCACAAGCCCAACTTGCAGATGATAGGGATCGATACCGTCCAGGACATGATCGATTTTGCATCGCGTCTTCCTGTCGATGACCCGCGCCTTTCGTTCGTGGTTGGGAATGCCCTCGATTTCGACATGAAGAAAACCGATATGGTGGTCGCCAACTATACAATACAGTTTCTCCCTCCACGTGTTAGGCAAAATCTTCTGAATGCCATTTATCAATCGCTGAATTGGGGGGGCGCCTTTTTCATGTTCGAGAAAGTGCGTGCGCCAGACAGCCGATTCCAGGATTACGCAAACCAAGTGTACACTGAATTCAAATTGAAACACGGTTTCAGCGAGGCTGAGATCATCGGCAAGGCACGCAGCATCAAAGGCGTGATGGAGCCTTTTTCCACACAGGGAAACATCGACATGCTGAAACGGGCTGGATTCTCCGACATCGTTAGCATTCAGAAATATGTTTGTTTTGAAGGATTTCTCGCCGTTAAGTAAGTTTTAAAAAATTCAGAACTCATTCATTAGGGCGTCTCCATGCTTCAAAATCTAGGCAGCTACTTTTTCCGTTATCGCAATATTATTGGACCATCAATATTCCTGATCGCGATTTTTTTTGGCAAGTCGTCCTACCCATTGAATCGACCGGGATTAAACGCTTTACTCGATCTCGCAGGCATCTCCGTTGCCTTGCTCGGGCAAGGACTCAGGATTATTACAATTGGATACGAATACATCGAGCGGGGCGGAAGAGATCGCAAGGTCTATGCCAGCAAGCTGGTTACTGGAGGTGTATTCAGCCATTGCCGAAACCCCCTTTATGTGGGAAACATCTTACTCGCCGTTGGACTGGCACTTGTTATTCACTCCACGTTGTTTTATCTGACGGTGCTTCCTTTTGTGTTGATCGCTTATATTTCAATCGTCTCTGCCGAAGAAAAATTTTTGTCCGAAAAATTCGGGAACGAGTACGTCCAATATTGCCGAAGCGTGAATCGTTGGCTCCCAAAGTGGCACGACTGGAGGCACACGATGTCGAAGCTGACATTTAATTGGACCCGGGTGATCGTCAAGGAATACAACACCATGTTCGTGGTGGTGCTCGCTTTGGCACTCGGGGTATTCTGGTCGAGCTACCAAGTCCAGGGCATTAGTGGCGTACCAGACAGCACCATCCTCATCACCGCTTTCGCAATTTGGCTGGGCTCGTACATTCTGGTACGTCATCTCAAAAAGTCTGGAAGGCTCGCCGCCTGATCGGTATCGCCAACGATGGCAACCTCGCCGGGCTGACGAACACTCGAGGTTGCCACGCACTCCTTAGGCCCTCTCCTTCCATAGCATTGCCGGGCCCTAGACTCGGCCTAAAGACAGTGCAACGATTTTAGTGTAGCTCCTCGATTGAACAGTGACCTGCAAAGAGGGGGATTAACAGAGAGCTTGTTACGGTAGCGCGCGTCCGAACCAGTGCAGATTGTCAGCTCGCTATGCTCACTACACCTGCATGTTCATGATGTCGGTGTACGCGGAAACGACCTTGTTGCGCACCTGCAGCGTTGCCTGAAAAGCGATACTTGATTTCTGCATCGCCACCATGGTGTCCGCCAGGCTAACCGAGTTGTCACCCGCAGTGAACCGCTGCCCCATGGCACGCGCTTCCGCAGAGCGATCGCTTACCGCCTGAAGCGTATTATGCAATGTCTGGGCAAAATCAACCTTGGCTACCGGCTTGCCATCGACTGCGGTCGATGCGGGCACCGGGTCCGGGCTATTGGCCGGCTTGGCCGCCGCTGACTTCAGTTGCTCCATCATGGCCTGGATGCGGCTACTGTCAATACCACCGATATTCATAGGCTCTCCTGCGCATATCATCCGACGATTTTGCGGATATCACGTCGCCGTGCTGCCCGCCTGATTTCTGCGATATCTTAGAAAACAGCTTGTTAAACGTACGTTAAATACGAGGCCACTACACACATCAGTGTCCAGCGGAGCAGGCCTCTATAGCTGGTCTGCCGATTTGTACACGCAATACGAGTGGAAGAGCGCCAGTAGCAGGACTATCCAGCATTGCGCAGCCGCCGCTCAATTATTTTCCGCTCTGGCCTGCAATGCAGGAAAACCCACGACAAATCTGCTGCCGCCATTCACGCGATCCTGATAGCTGAACGACGCTCCCAGGTAATCGCAAATCCGGGCCACGAGAGACAATCCGAGACCTGTTCCGGCCGAACCGCTCGACGGCGCGGCCCGATCACCATGTCCCAGGGTTACACGCACAGCATCGGGTAATCCCGGGCCGGTATCTTCCACGCTCAGGAGCCCATCCTCAATCATTACGGTCACACTACCCTGTTCGGTGTACTGGCAAGCGTTGCGTATCAGGTTACCCACCAAGCAGGCACAGAGCTCAGGGGGCGCGCGTACTGGCAATGGCGCATCGCCCAGGCACAGCAAGATCACTGGCTTGCCCGCCATCATGGGTTGGTAGCGCTCCACTTCGCGCCATGCCAGGTCGCGAAGCGACACTGGCGCCAATCGGTCCGCGTAGGGCTCGCGCGCCAGCAGCAGGAGAACATCTATACATTCGGCAGCCTCGCGCGCGGCCCTGGCAATGCGCTGGGCGGCGGCGTGCAGCGCCGCGGTCATTGGCTCGGCGAGAAGTATCTCGGCGGCCCCTGCGATGACCATGAGCGGGGTCCGCAACTCGTGACTTACGTCGCCAGTGAAAAAACGCTCGCGGTCCAGTACCCGCTTCATGTCGGTCGTATGGCTATCGAGAGCACGGGCAAGGAAGCCCAGTTCGTCCTCGCGGCCGGTCTCAGGTAGGGGAGTTGCCCCGGCATCGACCGCAGCTGCTAGTGCGCTGATCGGCGCCACCACACGACGCCCCACTACCGCACCCAGCATGGCTGCCAGCAGGACGAACACCGCGAACGAAGCTGCAAACATCGCATACACGACCAGCTCGACCTTCTCGTAGTCGCTCTCGTGGTCAACCACCACGTAGGGCCCGCGGGCATCGGCTCCGGACAGCACGTGCACACCGTCGCGGCCAAGGTCAGGGTCGGATACGCCCGCCGGCAGGCCGCGCAACGCAGGCGGGATGTCGGAGCCGCGATGAAAGCGAAGGCCGGCCGGCAGGTCGACCTCGAGTCCGGCCGCATCGCGCGGCAACGCCCACTTGGCGACTTCGGCCAGCCGGTCATCGACCAGCGAGGCCTCGATGCCTTCCACTGCGATGGCGGCCAGCATGGCCACCAGGATCGACAGCACGACGCCGAACAGGACGAATACGGCGACGATGCGCCGTCTGAGCGAGCTGGCCTCAGGCATCGGGCAGCACCAGGCGAAATCCAACTCCGGTCACCGTCAAGACCATCGGAGCGGAAAAGGGCTTGTCGAGCGACTGGCGCAGCGCGTGGATATGGGTGCGCAGCGCATCGCTGTCCGGACGGTCCTCGCCCCACACCGCATGCTCGAGGACCGCGCGCGGGACGATGCGTGGTGCCGCCTCCATCAGCACCTGCAGCAGGATGTAGCCGGTCCGAGTCAGGGCAACCCGACGACCTTCGCGGTGAGCACTCTGCAAGTCCGGGTCGAACACCAGCTCGCCGAAGCGCAGCGTGCGATCGGGAACATGGCGACCCGCAGCACGCCGCGCCAGCGCCCGCAGCCGCATGTCGAGCTCGGCCAGCGAGAAAGGTTTGACTAGATAGTCGTCGGCGCCGCTGTTGAAGCCGGCCGCCTTGTCTTCCAGGCTGTCGCGCGCCGTGAGCATGAGCACCGGGGTATCGAGCCGGAATTCCGCGCGCATCTTCTGGCAAAGCTCGAGTCCGCTCAGGCCGGGTAACATCAAGTCCAGAACGACTGCGTCGTAGGCGTTTTCCGAGATCAGCGCCAGCCCGCCGTAGCCGTTGCGGGCCGAGTCCACGACGTAGCCCCTGGGCTCCAGATAGCCGTACAAGTTGGCAAGAATGTCGGGGTTGTCTTCGATGATCAAGATGCGCATGGCTGGGACGTGCCGCCATCGGCACGATAGTAAAAATGAGACATCGTATTTCCTTGTAAGGGTTGCTTGGATGCCTGCACGTCAGTCGAGCAGGCTGCCGGCCTGCAGCAGATGCCGGCCTAGCAGGCCGAATAGCATCGCCAGCAGCAGGCCGATGCCGATCACTGCGTCGGCCTGCCAGGCGCCTGCGCCGAGCGCGGTAGCGGCGCACAGTGTCACCATGCCCGGCGCCAGCATCTGCGCCGGCGCGGGCGGCGCCACGGCCGGGTGGTCGACGCCATCGCCCCCTTGCCGGCGGCGCGCGAGCAGGCCGCGCAGCAACGCCGCCAGCAGGCTGGACAGCACCGCCGGGACCATCGACAGTGGCGAGAACGCCTGCACATGGGTCAGTGCGTGGATCGCGGCACCGATCAGGAATGGCGCCGGGGCCAGCAGCGCGACTGCCAGCGCGATGCGCAGGGCTGGGCGCAGGCGCGGGCCGTGCAGCAACAGCAGGGCAAGCTGATACAAGGCAGCCGCGGCGAGGGTGATACTTTCCAGCAGGCTGGCGCTGGCGGCAGCCACCAGTACCGCCAACACGCCGGCGCCAGTGGCGGCGCGCGCTAGCGCGCGGCCGGACGGATCAGGTATAGGCGTCATGAATGAACCTCCTGGAACGCGCAGCGTTGGGCCCCGCGTTCCTGTCATGTCGGGCACAATGGCCCATGTTTTGCTGTCGATCGTGTCGTGGCACAACGCGCGAGCGCGCGCCGGTCATCTGGAACGACTGGAGTGCATGCCGGACGGCCGCCGGGCAGCGCGTGGCGCTACCGGTCAGACTGGAGAATCGCGGCTGTCGTTGGGCTCAGGCGATAGAGCGCCACTGGGGACGCTCGGGAGGGGCGAGTACGCGAGAAGAGAAGGAAGGTTCTTGGTTGGCCGGGCGAGCGCCGACGCGCGCGGCGCGCCAGACGGATTCGCCGACCGCGACCGGCACGGAAACCGCGTGGCTACAGGAGGCGCAGTGCGAATGGGCGCCGCTCGCCTTCTTGGATGCGGCTGGATGGTCCAGGTCCGCCGAGGCCAGTGGATCGTGTACCTCGGACTTGTGCTGGTGGTGGCCAAAATGCTCGGCCGCCCGCCCGGTCTCGTGCATGCAATAGGCGCTGACCACGCTCCAGCTGAACTGCAGCGCGAGCGTCATTATCAACAACTGGAAGAGCCGGCGGGTCATGCGCGTCAGTATATCACCGGCGTGCGGCGCAGAACACCGCCGATCGCACTCAGCTGCTGCGGATGCACGGGCGGAAAATATCGAGGCGCGGATTCGCGATCGCGGTATTGATGTCCAGCATTCCTAGCACCGAGTGGAACAGGTTGTCATGCGAGAAAGACTGCTCGCGGCGTGCTGCCAGGCAAGTGCGGTCGATACGGAAGCGCGTGCTGAACGCATCCGACATCCACAGCATCATCGGCACCCGGGTCTGTTCAGCAGGCGCAAACAAGTAGGGCGCGCCATGCAGGTACAGGTTGCGTTCCCCGAGCGACTCGCCGTGGTCCGACACATACAGCAAGGCGGTGTCTGCGCCCCCCTCCTGCGAGGCGCGGCGCAGCATGCCGATCGCCCGGCTCAGGACATGGTCGGTGTACAGAATCGTGTTGTCGTAGGCAGCGACGATTTCTTCGCGCCGGCATTTCTGGAATTCGGTGGTCTCGCATACCGGCCCGAAGCGGGCGAAGCCGACCGGATATCGGCGCGCATATGCCGGCCCATGGCTCCCCTTCTGGTGCAGCACGACCACCAGGTCGCGCTGCGGTTGGCGCAGCATCTCCGGCAAACCTTCCAGCAGGCGCTCGTCGTAGCATTCGGCGGCGTTGCAATGCGGGGCGCCCGGTTGCGGGATCGACAAGTCGACCACCTCGATCCGGTCGCAGACGCCCTTGCAGCCCGAGTTGTTGTTGCGCCATACCACTCGTAGGCCTGCGTGGGACAGCACGTCAAGCAGGCCTTCGCGGCTGCGCGCCGTCGCGCTGTCGTATTCCTCGCGACCCATGCCCGAAAACATGCAGGGCAGCGAGACCGCGGTGGCGGTGCCGCACGACTGCACATTGGTGAAATTGATCAGGCCGGGCTCACGCGCCAGCAGCGGATTCGTCTCGCGCGCGTAGCCATTGAGCGAGAAACTGGCGGCGCGCGCCGTTTCGCCGACCACGAGCACGACGACAGTCGGCCGCGCCTGGCCGTTCCAAGTCCGGCCTTTGACCGCGTCGCGCCCGAGCGCGGCCACGGCTACTGGCGTGCGCAGCCGGCTGCGCATGTGCCCCTGCAGCGCATGCACCAGGTTCATCGGCGTCAGCTGGTAGCGCAGTTCGCGGTGTTCGCGGAATGCCGGCGCCAGCGACTTGAACGACAGCAGCAGGACCACGGCCGCGAGCAGCAGCGCCCCGCCCGCCACCCCGACACGCGTCGCCAGTCCTCGGAGGCCGGCAGGATAGTCGATGCGGGCGCGCGCCACCAGCAACGCCGGGAACAGGCCGGTCAGCCCGAGGTAGATGCCCATCTGCCAGTTGACCAGCTCAGCGGCTTCGCGGACGTCCGTCTCGAGCACATTCTGGACCATCGTGCGGTCGATCACGATGCCGTACTGGTACATGAAATAACCGATCGCGGACGACGCCAGGATGCCGGCCACCAGCACCGGCTTGTAGACCCAGCGGAAGCTGGCCAGCGCCAGCAGCGCCACGAAAAACAGCATCAGCACCAACAGCGCCGCCGCCAGCAGCGGCAGGCGCGCGGGCTCCAGGCCGCCGACGGCATCGACCAGGTCGATCCAGAATCCTGCATTGAAGGCGAGCGCGAACACCACGGCCGCGCCCAGCGAATATGTGAAGGCGCCGATGCGCCGCTTGGCTGTGATTTCCACCCGTTCCATTCCTCGAACCGCGGCCGGGAGTCGGCGCGCTGTGCGGAAGAATAGACAGCCGGTGCTCAGGCGGATGTCAGGCGGACGTTAAGTTTCCGCTAAACGCCGCGCGTCAGACCGCCCATAGGCCCATGAACAGTGGCGCGAGCAGCATCGCCCAAGTGAGCGCTGCGATGGCGATCGCCAGCAGCACGGCGGCGCTCCCCAAGTCCTTGGCACGCCCGGACAAGGGGTGGTGGGCGAGCGAGATCCGGTCGACCACTGCCTCGATCGCTGAATTCAACAGTTCCACCACCAGCACCAGCAACAGCACCACGACCAGAGCCAGCTTTTCCAGCCGCGCGACGGGCAGGAACAGGGCCAGCAGCATGCCGGGCGCCACTACCAGCAGTTCCTGGCGAAAAGCATGTTCGAACGCCCAGGCCGCCCTCAATCCCTTGACTGAGTAGCCGAATGCGGCTCCGACGCGGCGCAGGCCGCCGACGCTCTTGTATTCACTGACGATGTCTTCTTTCACTTTTCAAATCCGCCGCTCAAATCATCCGATGATAGGCGGCGGTACGTCAGGATGGCGTTAAGACTGCAGCGGACAAGGCGAGGCGACGTCCGCTGCGACCGCTCAGTGCGGCACCACCACTGGCTCCGCAACGAGCGGCTTGTCGCCGTCCTTGCGGTGCGCCATCCGGTACAGCAGCGGCAGCACCAACAGGGTCAGGATCGTCGACGACAGGATGCCGCCGATCACAACGGTGGCCAGCGGGCGCTGGACCTCGGCGCCTGTGCCGGTCGCGATCGCCATCGGCACGAAGCCGAGCGAGGCTACCAGCGCCGTCATCAGGACCGGACGCAGGCGTGTGAGCGCACCCTCGGTGATCGCCTGGTCGAGCGACATGCCGCCTTCGCGCAGCGAGCGGATGAACGAGATCATCACAAGGCCGTTCAGCACCGCCACCCCGGACAATGCGATGAAGCCCACCGCCGCGGTGATCGACAGCGGGATGCCGCGCAGCGCCAGCGCCACGATGCCGCCGGTCAGGGCGAACGGGATACCGGTGAACACCAGCAAACCATCCTTGACGTTACGGAACATCATGAACAGCAGCGTGAACACCAGGAACAGCGCAAGCGGCACCACGATCTGCAGGCGCGCGGTCGCGGACTGCAGCTGCTCGAAAGTGCCGCCCCACTTCATCCAATAACCGGCCGGGATCTTCACGCCGGCAGCGATCGCCTCCTGCGCCTCGGGCACGAAGCTACCGATATCGCGACCGCGCACGTTGGCGCTGATCACGATGCGGCGCTTGCCGTCCTCGCGGCTGATCTGGTTCGGGCCCGGGGCCAGTTCCAACGTCGCCAGCTCGCCCAGCGGGATGAAGGCCGCGCCCGCCGAGGGCGCCGCGCCGCTGCCGCTCCCGGCGCTGCCCTCCGCTCCGACTTGCGCCGGCAGCGGGATCGGCAGGCGCCGCAGCGCGTCGAGGTCGGTTCGCTGGACTTCCGGCAAGCGCACCACGATAGCGAAACGGCGGTCACCCTCGAACAGCGTGCCGGCTTCGCGCCCGCCGGTGGCGGCGGCGATGGTTTCCTGCACGTCAGACATGTTCAGGCCGTAGCGCGCAGTCTTGTCGCGGTCGATCTTGACGGTCAACATCGGCAAGCCGGTAGTTTGCTCGACCTTCACTTCGGCAGCCCCAGTCACGCGCTGCAGCACCGCTGCGATGCGCGCCCCGGTCTGGTTCAGCACGTCCATGTCGTCGCCATACAGCTTGACGGCGACGTCGCTGCGCACCCCGGAAATCAGCTCGTTGAAGCGCAGCTGGATCGGCTGCGAGAACTCGTAGGCGTTACCGGTGTACTTGCCGGCCTCTTCCTGGATTGCCGCGACCAGCTCGGCGTGGCTGCGCTTCGGCTTCGGCCAGTCGGCCTCGGGCTTGAGCATGATGTAGCCGTCCGAGATATTCTGGGGCATCGGGTCCGATGCGATCTCGGCGGTACCGGTACGGGCGAACACGCGCTCGATCTCCGGGAACTTCGCCTTCAATCCCACCTCGAGTTTTTGCTGCATCTCGACCGATTGGGTCAGGCTGGTCGCCGGGATGCGCAGCGCCTGGATCGCGACGTCGCCTTCGTTCAGGTTGGGGATAAACTCGCTGCCCAGGCGCGTGGCCAGCAGGCCGGACAGCACCACGACGACGATCGCGCCGGTCAGCACCACCGGGCCGTTGCGCAGCACGGCAGCGAGCGCCGGCGCGTACAGGTCGCGCGCCTTGGACATCAGGCGGTTCTCCTTCTCGGCCACGCGCTTGCCGATGAACAGCGCCACCGCGGCCGGCACGAAGGTAATCGAGAGGATCATCGCGCCCAGCAGGGCGATCACGACCGCGAACGCCATCGGGTGGAACATCTTGCCCTCGACCCCGCTCAAGGCGAAGATCGGCAGGTACACCACCATGATGATCAGCTGGCCGAACAGCAGCGGCCGGCGCGCCTCTTGGGCGGCAGCGAACACTTCGCGGAAGCGTTCCTTCAACGTCAGGTCACGCTTCAGGTGTTCCTGCACATGGGCGAGGCGGCGCACGCAATTCTCGACGATCACGACGGCACCATCGATGATGATGCCGAAGTCGAGCGCCCCCAGGCTCATCAGGTTGGCACTCACCTTCCCAGTCACCATGCCGCTGAAAGTGAACAGCATCGACAGCGGGATCACCATCGCCGTGATGATCGCGGCGCGAATATTGCCGAGGAAAAGGAACAGGATGACGATCACCAGGATCGCGCCTTCCATCAGGTTCTTCTTGACCGTCGCGATCGCCTTGTCGACCAGCACGGTCCGGTCGTACACCGGCACCGCCTTGACTCCGGGCGGCAGGGTACGGTTAATCTCGGCCATCTTTTCTGCCACCGCCTGCGACACTTGCCGGCTGTTCTCGCCGATCAGCATGAACACGGTGCCGAGCACGACTTCCTTGCCGTTGTCGGTGGCGGCACCGGTGCGCAGCTCCTTGCCGATGGCGACGTCGGCCACGTCGCGGATGCGCACCGGTACCCCGTCGACGTTCTTGAGCACGGTGTTGCGGATGTCGTCCATGGTGGCCACCTGGCCCGGCGCGCGGATCAGGAACTGTTCGCCGGAGCGTTCGATGTAGCCTGCGCCGGTGTTCTCGTTGTTGCGCTCCACCGCCAGCGCGATGTCGCCCAGGCCCAATCCGTAGGAGCTTAGGCGATTGGCGTCCGGCGTGATGTGGTACTCCTTGTTGAAGCCGCCGATCGAGTTGATCTCGGTCACTCCCGGCACTTGGCGCAACTGGGGCTTGATGATCCAGTCCTGGACTTCGCGCAGGTCGGTCGGCGTGTACTCGCTGCCATCCGGCTTTTTCGCTCCCTCCTCGGTCTCCACGGTCCACAGGTAGATCTCGCCCAGGCCGGTCGAGATCGGGCCCATGACGGGAGTCGCGCCTTCCGGCAGGCCTTCGCGCGCTTCCTGTAGCCGCTGGTTGACCAGCTGGCGCGCGAAATAGATGTCGGTACCGTCCTTGAAGATCACGGTCACCTGCGAAAGGCCGTAGCGCGACAGCGACCGGGTCTGCTGCAGGCCGGGCAGGCCCGCCATTACGGTCTCGACCGGGTAGGTGATGCGCTGCTCGACTTCGAGTGGCGAATAGCCCGGCGCCGACGTGTTGATCTGGACCTGGACATTGGTAATATCCGGCACTGCGTCGATCGGTAGGCGCTGGTAGTTATAGACGCCGATCGCCGCCATGGCGAGGACCAGCCCCATGATCAGCCAGCGGCTGTCGATGGCGAAACGTATGATGCGTTCAAACATGGGTTCTCCTGGTCAGTGTGCGTGCTCGGCGCTGCCCTTGCCGAGTTCGGCCTTGAGCACGAAGCTGCCGTTGTTCACGTAGCGCACACCCGGCGCCAGTCCCTCTAAAATCTCGACCGCCGGACCATCCACGATGCCGGTCCTGACCGGCTGGGCGCGGAAGCCCTCTTCCGTCACCACGAAGACCGAAGGTTTGTCCTCGACCGTCTGGATGGCACCGACCGGCACCGTGACCGGCGCCACGCGGGTTCCCTGGGACAGCAAGACGTCAACGAACAGGCCCGGACGCCAGGCGGCCTCGGGGTTGTCGATGATCACGCGCGCAATCGCGCTGCGGGTCTGGGCTCCGACCAGCGAACCCACGTAGCTCACCTTGCCCTTGGCGGACAATCCAGCGGTCGGGGCGGTGATGGTGGCGTCGACGCCACTACGCACGGTGCCCAGGTCCTTCGGTGTTACGGCTAAATCGACCCAGACACGCGACAGATCGCTCAGCACGAACACATTGGTGTTCTCCGCCACGGCTTCGCCGATGGTGATGTGCTTCTCCACCACCACGCCATCGAACGGTGCACGCAGTTCGTAGCGGTTAAGGGCGCCGCCGCCGGTCTTTACGTCCAGCGCGGTCAGCTTCGAGCGAGCAGTCTGCGCGGCCAATTCGGCCTCGCGGAACGCCTGCTGGGCCTGCAGGTAATCCTGCTCGGCCGAGATGCGGTCCTGCCACAGCTTCTTCTCGCGCTCGTACAGGGTCTTGGCCAGGGCCAAGCGGGTTTGGGCCGCGTCCAGGCTGCTACGCAGGTCGGCCAGCGCAGGGCTCGAGATCACCGCCAGCACCTGCCCTTTCTTCACCGACTGGCCGAGCTCAGCCGGAGCCGATTCGGCCACGCCGGGCAGGCGCGGCACCACATGAGCGGTCAGGTCTTCGTTGACCCGCACCTCACCGGGCAGGCGGATCGTGTTAGTGATGGTGGCAGGGCCAGCGATGGCGCTGGTGATGCCGGCCGACTTGATCTGCTCGGCGCCGAGCTTGACGACGTCTTCGTCGCCATGCTCTTCCTCGGCGCCTTCCTTGGCGCCATCTTTAGCGGCGGCCTTCGGTGCCTCGGTGTGCGCACTCTCGGCGTGGCCGTGGCCGTCGTCGTCGCCGGCGGGTTCGCGGTTCCAGAAAAGGATCGCCAGCGCCAGCACGGCGCCGACAGCCACGATCGCCGCGATCAGCGGCATGGATTTCTTGTTTTGCTTGTTGGGGGCAGTCATTGGATGCTTTCCTTGAAAATGGCGGTGCCGCCGGCGCCTGGCGTCGGCACCAGGCGCTCGATGTCGGTCGCGGCCAGGTAGCGCGCCGACAGCGCGCGCAGGTATTCGGTGCGCGCCAGGATCAGCGCGCGCTGGGTGTCGAGGACGTCGAGGAAGCCGAACTTGCCGAGCTCGAAGCCGGTGACGGCGGCGTCGTAGGCTTGCTGGGCGGCTGGCACCATGTCGCGCCGCAGGCTGTCGAGCTGGAGCTGGGCGACCTCTGCGCGCTCGCGCGCATCCATCAGCGCCCCGTGCAGGCGCAAGCGTTCGGCGTCGAGCTCGTCGCGGGCCTGGTCGGCGCGCTGCAGACTGGCCGCCAGGTTGCCCTGGTTGCGGTTGAACAGCGGCAGTGGAATCGACACCCCCAGCAGAGTTTGGGTGGCGCCGTTGCGTTCGCGGTCGCGCTGGCTGCCGACTGTCACGCGCAGGTCGGGCACCCGCAACGAGCGCTCTACCCGCACCAGCGCTTCCTCACGCCCGACCTGGACGCGCGCCTGGCGCAGGCGCGGCGCCGACTCCAGGCGCTGCTCCAGCTCGGCCACCGGTGGGATGGCGGCGAATTCGAGCTCCGGGGTGACCAGTGGCTGCTCGACCGTGCCGGTGCTGCCCATCAAGGTAGCCAGCTTGCGACGTGCCTGCGACAGCTCGGCCGTGGCCTGGGTTAGTTCGAGCCGCACCGCCGCTTCGGCGACACTGGAACGGGTCTGCTCGACTGGCGAGATCTTGCCGGCCGCGACCCGGCGCGCTGCGGCATTGGTGGCGCGGCTGGCCACCTCAATCGCCGAACGGGCCAGCGCGACGCGTTCCTGCACGGTCAGGGCGTCGAGATAGGCGGCCATGACGTCGGCGCGCAGCTCGGCGCGGCGGCCGCTGACAGTGACCTGGGCCAGCGCCCGCTCCTGCTCTGCGGCGGCGATGCGGGCACTGCGCTTGCCGCCGAGCTCGATGGCTTGGGAGATCTCGACGGTCTCGACCCGGCTGCGGCGGTCGGTTCCCTCGGTAGAGAGGCCGAGTTCTGGGTTGGGCAAGACGCCGGCCTGGGCCCGCAGGCCGTCGGCGATGCCGATCGCTCGGCCTGCCGTGCGCAGGTCGGGATTGCGGTCGTAGGCTGCCTGCAGCGCCTGCTGCAGGGTCAGGGGCGCCGTTTCGCCGGCCACCGCAGCGGCAGCCACGGCAGCGGCGCGCGGCGTGGCGGCATGCGCATCCGCTTGCGCCATGGGTTGTGCATAGGCGGGGACGGTCTGCGCGAGCAGCGCGATCGCCCCCATGATCAGGAATCTGGGTTGCATGGATAACTCCGAAAGAATTGAATCGAAAGCTATCCGGCGACAGGCCTGCCATGCGGCACGCGCGTCAACGCGCGGCCACGGGCCATGTGGGCTACATCAAGTGCAGGTAAATGCCGCCGGACTTACACGGCGGCGCGCCATTGGGGGCGCTCGGGGGGGAGCTGGACGACCGAGGCGAAACGCACCTCTGTGGTGGCCGGCGCGAGTCTGGCCAGCATCAAATAAGGTGCCGGCGCCACGGCGGCCGGCGCCAGCACCGCATGAACGCAGGAAGCGCAATGCGTGTGGGCGGCGGTCTTCTTGCCGGACGCCGTCTTACCGTCGTCAACGGCTGCCAGGCGCTCGGCGGCTTGCCCCTCGTGGTCATCCTGCTTATGCTGGTGATGCCCCAGGTGCTTGGCTGCGGCGCCGGTCTCGTGCATGCAATAGGCGCTGATCGCACTCCAGGTGAACTGGAACGCGAGCATCAGCAGCAGGCAGGAGAGGATGCGGCGGGTCATGGGATGAAGTATACCATCGGGGCCGATTAGATGCTGCGCTCGTGCAACTCTGCACGTAATAAACGCAAACCGTTGAAAATAACCAACAGGCTGGCGCCGACATCGGCGAAAACCGCCATCCACAGGGTTGCCCAGCCGCCGATCGCCAGCACCAGGAATACCGCCTTGATCAGCAAGGCCGCCGCGATGTTCTGGCGCAGCACGGCAAACGTGCGCCGGCTCAGGACAACAAATTCGGGCAACTTGCGCAAGTCGTCGTCGAGCAGGGCCACGTCAGCGGTCTCGATGGCGGTGTCGGTGCCGGCCGCGCCCATCGCGAAACCGATGCTGGCGCGCGCCAGCGCCGGGGCGTCGTTAATGCCGTCGCCGACCATGCCGACCATGCCGTGGCGCGCCACCTCGGCCTCGACCGCCGCCAGTTTCTCTTCGGGCAACAGGCCGCCGCGGGCGTCGTCGATGCCGACCTGGCGCGCGATCGCGGCGGTGGCGACCACGTTATCTCCACTAAGCATGACGGTGCGAATGCCAAGCCGGTGCAGGCGTTCCACCGCCTGTACGCTCGTCGCGCGGATGGTGTCGGCCACGCCGATCACCGCCAGCACGCGCGCGCCCGCGCACAACGCCACTGCAGTCTTGCCTTCGCCTTCCAGCCGCTCGATCGCGCGCGCCGCTTCGACATCGACGCTGCCGAGTTCGGCCAACAGCCGGGCGTTGCCGAGAGAATATATGGCGCCCGCCACACGGCCCTGGGTACCTCGTCCGGGCAAAGCCGCGAAGTCGTCAACCTCGGGCAAGACCTGCGCCTCGCGCTGTTCCTGCCAGTGGCGGCTGATAGCCGTCGAAACCGGATGGTCGGAGCGGCTTGCCAGCGCCGCCGCCAGGCGCAGCGCCTCGTCGCCATCGCCGTTCAGCGGCACCATGTCCGTCAGCGCCGGCCGGCCCTGGGTCACGGTGCCCGTCTTGTCGAGCGCCACGCTGCGTAGCGAGGCGCCCTGCTCCAGGTAGACGCCGCCCTTGACCAGGATGCCGGCACGCGCCGCCCGCGCGAGGCCGCTGACCACCGTCACCGGCGTCGAGATCACCAGCGCGCACGGGCACGCGATGACCAGCAGCACCAGCGCCTTGTAGATCCAGTCATCCCAGGCGCCGCCCATCAGCAGCGGCGGCAGCAGCGCCACCAGCAGCGCCACCACGAACACGATCGGCGTGTAGACGGCGGCGAAGCGGTCGATGAAGCGCTGGGTCGGCGCGCGCTTGCCTTGCGCTTCCTGCACGGTGCGGATGATGCGCGCCAGGGTCGAATCGTCGTGGGCGGCCGTCACGCGGTACTCGAACGAGCCGCTTTCGTTGATGCTGCCCGCAAACACCCGGTCGCCGGCGCCCTTCGGCACCGGCATGCTCTCGCCCGTGATCGGCGCCTGGTTGACGCTCGATTCGCCGGCCGTCACTTCGCCGTCGAGTGCGACCCGCTCTCCCGGCGCCACCCGCGCCAGCGTGCCCACGGTGACGCCGGCCGCGGCGCGTTCGCGCCACTGCCCGTCGGCGTCGCGCACGGTTACGCGCTCGGGCGTGAGCGCCATCAGACCCTGGATCGCGTTGCGAGCCCGGTCCAGCGCGCGCGCCTCGATCTGCTCGGCCAGCGCGAACAGCACCATTACCATCGCCGCCTCGGGCCAGTGCCCGATCAGGACGGCGCCGGTCACGGCGATCGACATCAAGGCATTGATATTCAGGTCACGGTGGCGCAGCGCGGCCCAGCCCTTGCGATAGACCCCAAGGCCGGTCAGCGCGATCGCGATCACGGCCAGCGCGAACACCGGCCAGGCGCCGTCGTTGCCTGTCGCCCAGGCCCAGGCCTCTGCGCCGATTGCGGCCACCAGGCCGAGCGACAGTCTGAGGAACGGCGCGCGCGATGACGCCGCCGGCGTCTGCGCAGCGCCCGGCGCGGGCGCCGCCGTCGCGCCAGACGGCGTGGCCGCCGTCTCCGTCATGGCGGCGGTGCGTTGCGTGCCAGCCGGAGCCATCACGGGCACCATCGCCAGCGCGCGGATTGTATCGAGGATCGGCGCCGGATCGGCCATCGTATGGATGATCCGCAGTTCGCGCTGCATCAGGTTGAAGTCGAGCTGTTCGACGCCGGCCAGCTTACCGAGTGAACTGCGCAATACGCGTTCCTCGGTGGGACAGCACATCTGGGCAATGTGCACTGTCATCTGCCGTGCGTCGGACGCCGCGACATCCGGAACGGCTTGGACGTTCGGCTCGTCCAATTCCGCGGGAATAATCCGGATCACCGGTCCTGTCGGAGCGATTGGGATGGTCCGGGCCGGCGGCTTGGGCTGGCAACATGACTTGGAATTGCAGTCCGACATGTCGGCTCCTCAACAATTGTGTAATATCTCCATTTAACAGCCTGTACCTGGTACAGGGTCAAGGTTTTTCTTGCAAAGGAACGAAAAAATGAAAATCGGTGAACTGGCACAGCGGACCGGATGCTTGGTGGAGACCGTCCGCTTCTACGAGCGGGTCGGCCTGCTTCCTCCTCCTGACCGCCACGCCAACAATTACCGTAGCTACGGACAGGAGCATGCCGACCGGCTCGGCTTCATCCGACATTGTCGCGCGCTCGACATGACACTCGATGAGATCCGCGCCCTGCTGGCGTTGCGCGACCATCCGCAACAGAGTTGCGCCGACGTGAACGCCCTGATCGATCGCCACATCGGCGACGTCACCCAGCGCATCGCTGCTCTGACCTCGCTCGAAACGCAACTGCGCCAGTTGCGCAGCCAGTGCGGCGGCGGCGCCGGAGGCGCCTGTGCCATCCTGGACGCGCTTAGCACTTCCTGACCTGGCGCCGCGGCGCCGACTCAGGCGCCTCGGTTCGCCTTGCGGTATTCGTTCCAGGCGTCGCGCAGCGTGCCGACGCCGCCGTAGATCGCAACGAGGGCAATGGCCGCGCCCACAAGCAAGTCTGGCCAGTTGGCGCCGAACAGGTAGACCAGCACGCCGGCCACGACGATGCCGGTATTGGAAGCGAAGTCGTTGATGCTCATGGTCCACGCAGCGCGCAGGTTGACGTCTTCGCTGCGGAAAGCGCGCAAGATGCGAATGCACCAGTAGTTCAGCCCGACAGCCAGAAAGGCCATTACCACCATTACCGGCCCCAGCGGTTCGGACCCTTCCTGGTAGCGCCCCCAAGCGTCCCAAAGCACTCCTGCGGCGAGTAGCAGCAGCATGACACCGGTGATCGCCGCTGCCGCGGCCTTCCACTTGAGCGACCGGGTAACGGCGAAATAGCTGACCGCATAGGTTGTCGCATCCGACAGGTTGTCGAGCGCGTTCGCCATCAGCGCGCTGGAATCGGACGCGCGGGCCGCCGCGAAAAGGCCTGCCGCCAGGCCGCCGTTGATGAACATTACCTTCAGCAATGCCGATTGCTGCTTGCCGGCGTCGGCACTGTCCGCCGGGCTGGTTTCGATCGAATGATGTCCGCTCATGCGGCTCCTTTCAGTGCGGGTTTGGCGCCGGCGTCGCGGTAGGCGAGCAGGCGCAGGGCGTTGAAGACCACCAGCAGGGTCGATCCTTCGTGCATCGCGACCGCCGGTCCGATGCCGAGGCCGAGGATGGTGGCCGGGATCAGGATCGCCACCACGCCCAGGCTGACGAACACGTTCTGGCGGATGATCCTGCGGGTCTGGCGGCTCAGGCCCACCGCGAACGGCAGGTGGCGTAGGTCGTCGGCCATCAGCGCGACGTCGGCCGTCTCGAGCGCGACATCGGAGCCGGCCGCGCCCATCGCGATACCGACAGTGGCGTTCGCCATCGCTGGCGCGTCATTCACGCCGTCGCCGACCATCGCCACACGTGCCTCGCGGCGCAGCTCACGGATCGCTTCGACTTTATCTTCCGGCATCAGGTCTCCCCAAGCCTCGTCCAGGCCGACGTCGGCGGCAATCGCCTCTGCGACCTTGCGGTGGTCGCCCGAGATCATGATCATGCGCTCGATGCCGAGGCCGCGCAGCGCCTGCAGCGCCTCGCGCGCGCCGGCGCGCGGTGTATCTAACAGCCCGATCGCGCCCAGGTCGCGCCCGCCCATGCGCACCACCATCGTGGTGCGGCCCCGTTCGCGCAAGCCTTCGGCAGCGGCCGACGCGGCCGCGCCCAGAGCCGGCACGCCGTCGGCACCGAACATCTCGACCTTGCCGATCCAGACCGGCTGGCCGTCGATCTTCGCGCCGACGCCCCGCCCGATCAGGTTACGTAGGCCGCTCGCGGCCGGCAACGCCAGGCCGCCCAGGCGTGCACCGCCGTCGCGCGCGATGGCGGCGGCGAGCGGGTGGTCGCTCAGCGACTCCACCGCGACCGCCACCGCCAGCAATTCCTGTTCGCTGCTGCCATCGACAGGCTCCAGGTCGACGATACGCGGCCGGCCTTCGGTGAGCGTGCCGGTCTTGTCGAAGGCCATGGCGTTGAGCGCGCCGAGTTCCTCGAGTGGCGCGCCGCCTTTGACCAACACCCCGCCGCGCGCCGCGCGAGCGATCCCCGACAGTACCGCGCTTGGCGTGGCGATCGCCAGCGCACATGGGCTAGCCGCGACCAGCACCGACATCGCACGGTAGAAACTGTCTCGGAACGGTTCGTCGACCACGACCCAGGCGAACAGCAGAAGTGCCACCAGGCAGAGCACGGCCGGCACGAAGATGCGCTCGAAGCGATCGGTGAAGCGCTGGGTCGGCGACTTGCGGGTCTCGGCCTCGCTCACCATCTTGACGACCCGCGCCAGTGCCGACTCACCCGCGCGCCGGGTAACCTCGATCTCGAGGCCGCCGGCGCCGTTAATGGTGCCAGCGAAGGCGCGCGAGGCAGCGTCGACGGCGTCAGGCCGTGCCCGCGCGCGAGTCGCGTCGTCGACTGGCCGCTTGTCGACGGGGATGCTCTCGCCAGTCACCGGGGCCTGGTTGACTGCCGAGGTGCCGGCCACGATGAAGCCGTCGGCCGGCAGGCGCTCGTTCGGTTTAACCAGCACGATGTCGCCGATCTCGAGCTGCTCTACCGGCACCACCAGCAGCGCGCCTTCGCGCCGCACCGTCGCACTGTCGGGCGCCAGCTCCGCCAGCGCCTCGATCGCGCGCCGCGCACGGCCCATCGCGTAATGCTCCAGCGCATGCCCGAGACTGAACAGGAACAGCAGCAGCGCGCCTTCTGCCCAAGATCCGAGCGCCGCGGCGCCGGCCGCCGCGACCAGCATCAGGCTGTCGATCTCGAAACGCTTGAGCTTGAGATTGTCGATTGCCTCGCGCACCGTGTAGAAGCCGCCAAACAAATACGCCAGCAGATAGCAGGCCAACGGCAGCCAGTCCGGCGCGCCCGCGAACCAGCGTCCGGCGACGAAACCGGCGGCCAGCAGGGCGCCGCTGGCAAGTGCGAAGATCAGTTCGGTGTTAGGGCCGAGCAGGCCACCATGCGCGTGGCCGTGCTCCTCACCATGCTTGTGCTCGTGTTCGTGCTCGTGTTCATTGCTGTGCGCATGCCCATGGCCGCCGTCGTGCGGCGCCGTGACGCCCAGCGCCGCCATTGCCTGGCGCAGCGCGTCCTCGGAAGTCAGGCTGCGGTCGAAGTCCAGATGCACCAACCCCGCAGCGCTGACCTGCGCCGCCAGCACGCCTGGCTCGCCCCCAAGGCGCTCGGCCACGGTGCGCGCTCGGCGCGCATGGCCGATGCCGTCCGCCTCCCACAGCACGTGACCGAAGCGTTCGCCGACGCGCGCGCCGCTGGCCCGCACCAGTTCGCGCACCCGCGCCAACGGCAGCACAGCCGGGTCATAATGGATGCACAGCTGCGCCGGACCGTCGCCGGCGGGTGCCTCGACATGCACATGCTGCACGCCTTCCCTGCCTTGCAATTCCCCCAACAAGCGGCCGACAACCACGTCATCGGCGTCGATGACACCGGGCAGCAGCACCGGAATATCGAGACGCAGTGCATTATTGGTATGGGCCATGATCATCCTTTCGCCAAAATCGCTTGCGGGGCCTGGCCCTGAACCCGCCGGGCCGATCGTAGAAAACAGCGCGTTAAGATGATGTTAAGCACGTGACGCGCCTACTGGGCGCGCGCTTCGCCCAGCGCCTCCTCGACCACCCGCAACAGCGCAGCGGGATCCGGCTCCGCCAGCGGTTGGCCGTTGACGAAGAAGGTCGGCGTGAAGCGCACGCCCACCGCCTGCAGGTCGGCGACTTCCTGTTCCAGCATCTTTTCCACCGTATCGCCGGCATTGAATTCGCGCGCCGTGCCCAGTTCCAGACCCGCTTCGCGCGCGAACTCCCAAGCGCGCTCCGGGGCCGGTGCGTCGTGGCTGGCCCACACCGGCTGGCCGCGCATCAACGCGTCCAGCACCGGCTCGAAGCGTCCCTGGCGGCGCGCCGCTTCGAGTATCCGGACGCCGGTGACGGAGACGTCGCCGTGGAAAGGCGCGTAGCGGATCACCAACCGTACCCGCTCCGGGTGGCTGCGCAATATCTGCTTGACGTGGGGATGGAACGCGCGGCATGCCTCGCATGCCGGATCGAGGAATTCGACGATGGTGACCGGTGCGGCAGCCGGGCCGAGCATGGGCGAATGCGGACGTTCCATGCTGCCCGCGTGCGCAGCGGCCAGGCTGGCGCCCTGCTCCTGCTGCGCGCGCCCATACCACGAGGCGCCGGCGACGAAGGCGGCAATGGCCAGCAAGGCGGTGAAGATGACGATACCAGTGCGTGTACTCATGCGGGGGTCCTCGATCGGATCAAGACAAGAAACAGCGTAATGGTGGAAAAGGCGGCCAGGGCCAGCAACGGCAGCGGCAGCCCTCCCAGGATGGTCATGTCGGCGCCCGCGCAGGACACGCCGCCACCACAAGGGGTAATACTCTCGGCCACCAGGCCGAGGTAGACCAGGCTGTGCAACAGCGCCACCAGCACGCCCGGAATGCTCAGCGCCAGCGCGTAGCGCCAAACGCCGGCGTCGCCGCGCAGGCTGGCCAGCCCCAGCACGATCGCCAGCGGGAACATGAAGGCGCGCTGGAACCAGCACAGATTGCAGGGCGCCTGGCCCATCACCTCGCCCACGAACAGCACCGCGCCGCTGGACAGCAGCGCGACCAGCCAAGCGCCGAACAACAGCACCCAGCGGCGGTCTGTCGCGCGCTCAGTCATGGCTTGCCGGCTTGGCGGCCATGGCGTCCCTGGGCCGAACGAAGCGCAGGTACAGCGACGGTAGCACGAACAGGGTCAGCAAGGTACTCGATACCAGCCCGCCGATGACGACCGTGGCCAGCGGGCGCTGGACCTCGGCCCCGGCGCCGGTGGCCAGCGCCATCGGCACGAAGCCGAGCGACGCCACCAGCGCCGTCATCAGCACCGGACGCAGGCGGCTCAGGGCCCCACTGCTGACGGCCTCGCGCCACGGCAGGCGCCGGGCCAGACCGTCGATGGCGCCCGCCATCACTAGGCCGTTGAGCACCGCCACGCCCGACAGCGCAATGAAGCCGACCGCCGCCGAGATCGAGAACGGCATCCCGCGCAGCCACAGCGCGCCGACGCCGCCGACCAGCGCCAGCGGCACGCCGGTGAACACGATCGCGGTGGCGCGCCACGACTTGAGCGCCGAATACAGCAGGAACACGATCAGCGCGAAGCACAGCGGTACCACCAGCAGCAAGCGGTCGCGCGCCCGCTCGAGGTTCTCGAACTGCCCGCCCCAGGCCAGCCAGGTGCCGGCCGGCAGGCGCACGTTGGCGTCGATGGCGGCCCTGGCGTCGGCCACCACGCCGGCGATGTCGCGCCCGCGCACGTTGGCCTGCACCACGATGCGGCGCTTTCCGTTCTCGCGGCTGACCTGGTTGGGGCCCTTGGCCGTCTCCAGCCGCGCCACCGCACCCAGCGGCACGAAGCCCCCGCCCGGCAGCGGCACCGGCAACTGCGCCAGGCCCTCGATGTCCTGCCGCTGTTCCTGGCCCAGGCGCACTACAACGTCGAAGCGGCGGTCGCCCTCGTAGATATGGCCGGCCTCGCGCCCCGCCAGCGCGGCGCCCAGCGTGTCGTACACGTCGGCCGCGGACAGGCCGAGGCGCCCCATGGCGTCGCGGTCGAGCACCGCGTCGAGCAGCGGCAAGCCCTCGACCTGCTCGACCCGGACGTCGGCGGCGCCCTCCACCGTCCGCAACTGGGCGGCGACCAGTTCGGCGCTCCGGGTCATGGCGTCGAAGTCGTCGCCATAGACCTTGACCGCGATGTCGCCGCGCACGCCGGCCAGCAGCTCGTTGAAGCGCATCTGCAGCGGCTGCGTGAACTCGTAGTTCTGGCCCGGGATGCCGGACACCGCCGCCTCGATCTTCTCGAGCAGCTCGGACTTGTCCAGCTTTGGATCGGGCCAGTCCTTGCGGTCCTTGATCATCACGAAGGTGTCGGTGGCGTTGGGCGGCATCGGGTCGGCCGCCAGTTCGGCGGTGCCGGTGCGCGAGAACACCAGCTTTACCTCGGGCACCCTGGCCAGCGCCTTCTCGCCCGCGAACTGCATCGCCTGGCTCTGGTCGACCGAGGTGCCGGGCACGCGCGAGACCTGCAGCAGCACGTTGTGCTCGTCCAGAGTCGGCAGGAACTCCTGGCCCAGCGTGGTGAACAGGGCCAGCGCGCCGGCGAAGGCGCCGGCGCCGATGCCGGCGGTGAGAAGCGGCCGGCGCAGCGCGCGTTCCAGCCACGGGCGGTAGCCGCGCGCGGCGGCGCCGACGATGCGGTTCTCCTTTTCGTCCACGTGTTTCGTCAGGCACAGCGCGATCATGGCCGGCACGAAGGTAAGCGACAGCACGAAGGCGAAGGCCAGCGCCAGGATCACGGTGATCGCCATCGGCGCGAACATGCGTTCCTCGACGCCCTGAAAGGCCAACAGCGGCACATACACCAGGATGATGATCGCCTGGCCGAACACGCTCGGGCGGATCATCTCGCGCGCCGCCGCGGCCACCGTTTCCATGCGTTCTTCCGTGTCCAGCACCCGGCCCAGCGCATGCTGGCGCTCGCCCATGCGGCGCAACGCGTTCTCGACGATGATGACGGCGCCATCGACGATCAGGCCGAAGTCCAGCGCGCCCAGGCTCATCAGGTTGGCGCTCAGGCCGGTCTGCAGCATGCCGGTTGCCGTCAGCAGCATGGTAATCGGAATCACGGCCGCCGCGATCAACGCCGCGCGGAAATTCCCCAGCAGCGCGAACAGCACCGCGATCACCAGCAGCGAACCTTCCGTCAAGTTTTTCGCAACGGTGGCGATGGTCGAATCGACCAGCTGGGTGCGGTCGAGCACCGGTTTAATCACGACGTCCGGCGGCAGCGAACGGGCGATCTCCATGAGTCGGGCGTCAGCCGCCATCGCCACCGTGCGGCTGTTCTCGCCGATGCGCATGACGGCGGTGCCGACCACCACTTCGCGACCGTCTTCGGACGCCGAGCCGAAGCGCACCGCCTGGCCGGTGCCGACGCTGGCGACCTGCGACAGCAGCACCGGGGTGCCATCGTGGGTCGCGACCACGGTGCGCGCCAGTTCGGCGCTGCTGGCCACGCGCGCATTGGCGCGCACGGTCAGCGCTTCGCCGTTGCGGTCGACGATGCCGGCGCCGCTGCTGGTGTTGTTGCGTTCCAGGCTGGCGGCCAGGTCGGCCAGGCTCATGCCGACAGCGGCCAGGCGCTGCACGTCAGGCCGCACCACGTACTGCTTGACGTAGCCGCCGATCACGTCGACCCCGGCCAGGCCCGGCGTGCCCTTGAGCTGCGGGGCGACGATCCAGTCCTGCACCGTGCGCAGGTAGGTCGCTTTCTCGACCTCGGTGCGCAGGCGTTCGCCTTCCGGCGTCAGGTAGCTGCCGTCCGCCTGGGCGCCGGCGCTGGCGCCCTTCTCGTGGCCAGTGGCGAATTCGACCGTCCACATATAAATGTCGCCCAGGCCGGTGGCGATCGGGCCCATCTCGGCATCGACACCGGGCGGCAGCTCGCGCTCGGCGCCGCGCAGGCGGTCGGCCACCTGCTGGCGCGCGAAATAGATGTCGGTAGCGTCGCTGAACACCGTGGTGATCTGGGCGAAGCCGTGGCGCGTGATCGAGCGCGTCGACTCGAGCCCGGGAATGCCGGCGAACGCGGTTTCGATCGGATACGTGACCTGGCGTTCCAGCTCGCCCGGCGACAGCGCCGGCGCGACCACATTGATCTGCACCTGGTTGTTGGTGATGTCGGGCACGGCGTCGATCGGCAGCCGTGACAGCGCCACCGCGCCCACGAGCGCCAGCACGATGGCGGCCAGCAGCACGTGCCAGCGCTGCCGCACCGAGAAATTGACGATGGCGGCGATCATGCGTGCACGCCCTCCGTTGCTGCGGAGCGAATGGCGTCAGTGGTCATGGTGGCCTCCCTCGCCCTTGCCGAGTTCGGCCTTCAGGATGTAGCTGTTGGTGGCCGCGACCTGTTCGCCGCCCTCCAGGCCCTGCGTGACCGCGACCCAGGCGCCGCTGGCTGCGCCCAGCACCAGGTGCTTGACCGCGAAGCCGTCCTTGACACGCACGAACACGCTCGGCTTGTCTTCGACGGTCTGGATCGCGCTGCGCGGCACGGCGAGCTGCCCCGCCCCCTCCCCAGCACCGAGCGGCACCGAGGCGCGCGCCGTCTCGCCGATGCGCCACAGGCCCTGGCCGTTCGGCAGCATCGCCACCGCGCGCACCTGGAGCGTGGCCGGGTCGACCACCCGCGACAGCGAGATCACGCGCGCCTCGGCGCTGCGCTTGCCGGCGCTGACGGTGACCGGCGCGCCCACCGCGACCGCGCCCGCGTCGTCGGGCGACAGCGACAGTTCGACCGCGATCCGGCCAAGGTCGGCGACGCGGAACAGTTCGGCGTTGGGAGCGACCACATCGCCCAGCGTGACCTGGCGCGCGGTGACGAAGCCCTTGATCGGCGCGCGGATCGCGAGCCGGTTCAGGGCGCCATCGACTGCGCCGCCGGAGGCCGCCAAGCGCTGGCGCGCCAGGTCGACCCGGATGCGGGCTTGCTGGGCCGCGGTGCGGGCGGCGTCGAAGTCCTGGCGCGCCGTGACCTGCTCGCGCAGCAAGCGCTCTTCGCGCCGGAAGGTCGATTCGGCTAGCTCCAGCTGGCGCTGGCCGCTCGCCAGTTCGGCCTGCAGCTCGGCCACGTCGGCGCTCTCGATCACCGCCAGCACGTCGCCGCGCGCGACCGCGTCGCCGAGGTTGCGGCGCAATTCGACGACGCGACCGCCGACCGCGGTCGCCACCACGCCGGTCGCGGCGGGATCGGCCACCAGCACGGCGGGCACCTCGAGCGCGCCGGCAAAGCCGCTTTCCACAGGCAGTACCGAGATGCCGGCGGCGGCGACCTGGGCGTCGGTCAGGCGGACCATGTCGGCTTCGCCCCCGGCATGCTCGTCGCCGTGCTCGTCGCCATGGCCGTCTTCGTGCGCGTGGCCATGCTCGTCCTTTTCCTGCGCGTGCTCGTCCTTGCCTTGCGCATGGTCGTCATGGTCATCGTGGTGCGCGGCCTCGGCGGCCGGCTTGGCAGCCGCCGCCGCGGGTGCGCCTTCCGGCGTGCGGCCACAGGCGCCGAGCAGGAGCAAACCGGCGCACACGGCCGATCGGAGAAGTGCTTGCATATTCTTATTCCTTATAGAGTGGCGCGCTGCTTCCTTGCAGGCGCGCGAGGCGGGCGCGGGCTTCGTGCAGCGCGGCCAGGGCGTCGATGGCGGTGGCGCGGGTCTCGGCCAGCGAGCGCTCGGCTTCGATCAGGTCGAGTTGCGAGAATTTGCCTTCGGCGTAGCCGATCCTGGCGATGCGCGCCGCCTCGCTGGCGGCGTCCAGCGCCGGGCCGTTCGCCGCCAGCGCTGCGGCCTGGGTGTCTGCGACCTCGGCCAGGGCATCGATGGCAGCCTGCTCGGCATCCCTGGAGACCATTGCGCGTTCCGCTTCGGCGCGGTCCAGTTCGGCGCGGCTGCGCGCCAGTTCGGCGCTGCCGGTATTGAACAGCGGCAGCGGGATCGACAGGCCCAGCACGGCAGCCGAATCGCGGCTGTCGCCGTAGCGGCGGGTGCCGGCGGTCACGACCAGGTCGGGGATGCGCGCGCTACGTGCGGCGGTGCTGCGCGCCCGCGCGGCGGCGACCTGGGCGTCGGCGGCGGCGACCGGCAGCAGCGCGCCCGCCACCGGCGCCGGCACGCCAGTACCGGCATCGTCGAACCAGGGAGCGGCCAGCGTCACCGGTGCGGCCAGGTCGAGCAGCCGCGCCAGCGCATTCGACGCCGTGCCGACCGCGCGCGCCAGCCGGTCGTGCTTGACCTGGGCATTGGTGAGCATCACCTGGGCGCGCTGGCGCTCGATCGGCGAGGCCTTGCCGGAATCGACGCGTTCGCCCGCGACACGCGCCCCGCGCTCGGCCAGCGTCAGTTCTTCGCGTGCCACCACCAGCCGGCGCTCGGCCGCAGCCACCGCCGTGCAGGCCAGCGTGATGCGCAGCGTGGTGTCGGCGCGTGCGGCAAGCGCATTGACGCCGGCGAAATCGCGCTCGGCCTCGGCCACGGCGATGCGCGCAGCGCGCTTGCCGCCCAGTTCCACCGGGAGCGACAGCGAATAGGTTTTTTCGCCGCCGCCGAAGCCGGCGTAAGGCCCCGAGCCGAGCACGTTCTCGGCCTCGACATTGAGGACAGGATTGGGACGCAGCCTTGCGGCGTCGAGGCCGGCGTCCGCGGCACGCACACCCGCCGCAGCGCCCGCCACGGCCGGAAGCCGTTGTTGCGCCAGCACAATGGCCTGGTCCAGGGTCAGATCGGAAGCCTGGGCCATGGCAATAGGGAAAATCGCCAGTAATGCGGCGAACCGCCTGGCAATGAATGGACTTCGCATGGAAAGAGGAGTTGCTTGACGGTGAAGGAGCTTCACTTTATAAAGCTTCAAGTCACTATAAGGTCAAGCGGAACTATGCAAAATTTCAACATCGGCGAGCTGGCACGCGCCGCCGCCACGCCGGCGCCAACGGTGCGCTATTACGAGAAGATCGGGCTGCTGCAGTCGCCGGCGCGCACCGCCGCCAATTACCGGACCTACGGGAGCGGTGACCTGGACCGCCTGATCTTCGTGCGGCGGGCGCGCGATATCGGCTTTTCGATTGACCAGATCCGGAATCTGCTCGACTTGTCGGACCAGCGCGAGCACGATTGCGGCACGGTCGATTGCCTGGCGCGTGAGCACCTCGACGCGATCGAGCAGAAGATCGCCGATTTGGTGGCGCTCAAGATCCAACTGTCGGGCCTGCTGTCGTCCTGCGGCGGCGGCAGGGTCGCTGACTGCAGGATCATCGATGCCTTGAGCCGGCGTGACTGAGGTGAGCGGCGAGTCTTGGCTTCTGTGTGTTCGCGAAGGGGACAGTGGCATCCATTCAAGCCGATTACAACGGCTTGCTGAGCCGCTGACGGTGAACTCGATCTGAGCCGCGTCTTTACTGAATTTAATTCCGTGCTGAAGCGACTTGTAAAAACAAAACGGGCCCCAAATCAGGCCCATTCGTTTATTATTTGGAGGCGAGGATCGGAGTCGAACCGACCTAAACGGCTTACCAGGCCGTATTCTCACTAATGAAATCAAGGGCTTAGCTGAGAACCGCACTTTTCACCGCTTGAGATCGCTCAGACGACGTTCTGAGCTTCTGCAAATCCTACTTCGCAAACTGAATCGCCCCGGCTTCCATGGAGACGGGCTTACGTGGTCGGTGGGACAACCTAATCAATCAATTGCTCGTAATAGTTTGCCACGGCATCACTCGGCGGCATGTAACCAGACGAGACTGCGTCATCACAATTTTTCCCATCGGTGCAACGGGCAGGCAGGCCATACCGGCGTCAAGATCAACAAACGGCGACGCGCCCGGGTGACGCCCACCCGAACCAAGCGGCGGCTCTGCACGTAGGGGGCGATGTCTCCCCGCCAGACAAAAGATGATGTCGGGCCATCCTCCGCTTGGCGAATCTCTCGCACAAAGATCACTCCATCGAACTGCTTACCCTTGGCCTTGTGCACGTTCATTACCTGAATACCTGGTGGCTCGGCGATACCGTCCAGGAGCTGCTCTTGCGCCAGCGCCGAATCCAGAGCGACGCGGGCCCGAGTGTACGCCCCGTCACTCAACCATTCGTCCGACAGCGCCGCCGAAATGCGCTGGCCGCGTTGTAATGCGACGAGGTAATCAAGTTGGGTGGCACACCGGATCAGTTCCTCGCGGCCACTGGCACGCAGGTACCGTTTCACTACCATCCAGTCTGCCGCTGGATCTCCTGTCAATCCATCGCGCCGCAATTTCAACAGGATCTCACGCAAAGCGACGACCAACTTAATGTTCACTGCTTTTCCAGCCCGGATTTTGGCTGCCTGTTCCAACAGCTTATCCACCGCTGCCTTTGAACCACCGATTGAGCGACGCGCCGCAGCAACCAATTCCATACAGGTCACAATATCGGCTGCCTCGGCATCTTCTTTCTTCGGCTCAAGCAGGAAAGCCGCCAGACGCGCGGTCAGCAGAGCCTCTGCTTCGTCGAACAGCAGTTTATGGCGCACGACTTTCCCCGGGTTAGCACCCAACCCATTCAGCGCGTTCGATACCTTCAACGCCCCACTCTTACCCATGGTGAGTATCGCTACGGCGCTGACTGCCCCCTTGCCGTCTGCCCGCAGATCACGAAACAGACTGCACAATGCGCGGCGCAGCAGATGATTCCAGTTCGGCGCTTGCCTACCGACGCCGTACTGGATCGATGCCACACCGGCATAGGCGCCGGGGTTGACCGTTGAGGCTAGCAGCTCGTTACCAAGGAGTAAGATTTGGGTTCCCGGGCTACGGTGATTATCGTTACCTAAGTCCGCCTCCAGCGGCTGGAGCGCGGCGCGTATGCTGCGAATCCGCTCCGGCCCGACACCGGGCAAAAAATCGAAGATCTGCTGTTCCAGATCCGCTAGGCAAATGATCTGGGTATGCGGAGAAAGCAATTCAATGCAACGCCAGGCATCGTCCCCGGTATCTTGCGCTTCGTCCACGATGACGAGCGGATAGGTCATTGCAACTTGTGCCAGGACATTCGAACTGGCCGCTAGCAGTGCTGCCGTATTCGGTGCGAACAGGTCGAAAGCTACCCTGCCATCCTCTCGGAACAGGCGCTCGCGCTCCTGTTGCCAAGCCGCCCAGTCAGCGTCGTCCTTGTCAATGCCACCGTTGATAGCCTTTTCGTCCTGTGGCAACAGGATAGAAAGCTTCTTCGGGGCGCCCAACAGGTAACCATGGATCTTCAGCTGATTCCAGAAGAAGGAGTGGAACGTCTGCACGGACAGAGCGACGAGGTTCGATTTGGGGACTACTAAGTTAGCGGCATCCAGCACGCGGGCCACAGCTGCCCGGGAAAAACTGAGGAACAGAATAGACTGACCCGGCGCTAAGCCTTCCCGAATTCGCTTTAAGGCCTTCTTCAGCGCAAGCGTGGTCTTGCCGCTGCCCGGCCCACCCAGCACCATCGCATGGCCGGTACAGTCCAGGATCAGATCGCGCGGATCGACGTCCGCCATGCTTACTGCTCCTCGCCGGCGCCGTTGACCGCCGGCTCCACCATCATCCCAAATACTTCGTACAGGAAGTTCATGACTGAGTGGGGCAGCTCTCCATATTCGCATTCCTCGAACAGGCGTGCAGCCCAGCCAGCGCCTTTGCTACTTTTGAGCGCGCTGCGCGCCAACACGCGTACCGCAGCTTCAACCGGGCGCTGGACCGGAATGCCGATATGCGCTCCCTCGCCGCTGTCGCGTAGGGCCGTCAGGAATATCCACAGGCGATCGGCAGGCATTTCTTGGGATACCAGATCCTCGAAGCCACGGTGTACGTGCTCAGTGTTGATGTCATAGTTTGCCGCAAGCACGTCCTTCTGTGCCTGCGGTCGATTCGCTACCAGATCGTAAAAGGCGAAGGTCTTCAACCCCAATGTCTTGAAGAACTTTCCGAACTTCGGAACGTTCGATTCGCCGTAGGCGTAGAAGAAGGAGGCGCCGGCGATGTCCAGCGGCTGGAATCCGAGCCCGAGCTCCTCGATACGGCGGGCGGCGACCGGCAACGCATGGAATTCTGTCAGGCCCTCCAGCACGATGGCTGCCTTGCCGAGCATGCATTCGCATAGGCCCCAGCGCGCGTACTGCTTAAACTCCTTGTCCGTCAGGCCGCTCGCCTCCGATACCTTGCGCCCTGTAACGACCCCGTCATCACGGCTTAGAATCAGCGTGTTGCTGGGTTCGAAGCGTTCGATGACGAAGGGTGAGTGCGACGTTACAAAGGTCTGCGTGGTGTTTTCAAGCAGGTATTGCGTGATACGACGTTGGGTATGAGGAGGCACGGCGATCTCGGGCTCCTCCATCGCGAAAATCACCGACTCGGGTTTCATCTCTGCGATGACGGTTAGAAGTGCCAGCACCAATGTATTGAGTGTACCTGTGCCCGCGTGGGCAAATGGCACATGGTCTTGATCTGGTGTCAGTGCAAGGAAGAATGCCATGGTCTTGCGCAAGTGGTCGCGCGTCAGTTCCGACACATGCAATTTCGTGGCGTGACTGTTGGCGCCCATCGGGATATAGCGCGACAGGCGCTCTTCGATGTCCCGCAACACGGGCGTGATTTCGGCAGCATCATCCTCCAGATCCAGTGCACGCAGACGCTGGATCGACTTTTCCCACAGGGACGTCCGAATCCCCTTGGCACGCAGAATGACGTCCAGCAGGCTGCCGCGCTCCAAGCTTAATGCTCGACTCCCGGTCCGCAGCGCACGCAGGTAGAGGAAGCCGAACAGGCGCTTTATCGGACGCGGAACGGTCCTCAGCTCACCCTCGTCCGCGTCCGGACTATGTGAGAAGTAGGTCCGTGCGACGAATTCGTCTTCGTCGAGGTCGTAGACGCCGCGGGTTTCCATACGAAGGCAAGGCAAAACGTGCGGGGCGTGGTTGATCTCCGCCTCGCCGTGACCTAGAAGGCGTTTTTCCTCCATATGCCAATATTCAATGTGCCCGCCGCATTTCACCAGCACTTCGTCGCCGGGTTCGATCAGGATCACTTCCACGCGCAGCTGTGTCGTGACTGGCGGATCCCCTTCCGCTTCAGCCATTTTCAGATATCGGGCGTTGTAGAAATCGAATTCGTCGATCGCCGGCACGCGGTTCAAGCGGTCCGGTCCGAGTACCAGTTCAAGGGCTTCGCAGATCGTGCTTTTGCCGACATTGTTCGTAGCCACCAGCAAGGTATGGCCGTCGAACAAGAGTTCAGTCGAGCGAATGCCGCGGAAATTCTCGATCTTCAATCGTACAACCTGCACGGCGCCTCCTCGAAGTGGATGAAAACCTGCTCCCACTACACAAGGCAGCCATTCACACCGGCATCTGCTGCTTAAGGCCGAAGCGGGCAAACACTGTCGCAGCAGGAAATTCCGTACCGGCTATTATGATCGACAAGGAATGCGAAAATCTCACAAAAAGTCACAGATAGCCCACATGCCCATCAACCACCCTTGACCTTATCAGCACACATTGTCAGCCGTCTATCTGGGCGTAAAGCATAGCGATAAGTCCAGCGTTCTTGCGGGCTCTGCACTTGTGGCGAACTTTTTTATCTCGCCAAATCATCGTGATACTAGGTTCTCCAAGATTCACAGTCATTACTTTCCTGTTTGTTCAGATCATCTCGAAGTGGCTCATCGAAGCTTCGATGAGCGGCCGCACCTCGGCAGGACAGGGTTTGACGCGGGTACTCAACGACCGCCTGTTCGGCGCTGGCCTAGACGTCAACCCATGCAGCTCCTTCACATGGGCGATCCAGCAGCTCTGCACGTACACTCCGTGCCTCTCTCGCACATCCCCCGGATCTGCTCATAAGTGGCCATTGCGTTTCCCTTCCTCAGTTGGCCGACTTAATGACCGTGTCCAAATGCCGTGCTAGATCGTGCCGCGCATACATTCGCAGGACGCGCCCGACGCGCGTCCCTACTGTCGGGCAGCCCATCTTCTCTAGGTAGATCATCGCGCCCGCGCACATGCTTTGGTACCCGCTGGTGGCGTAATGACCCTTCACCGTCCCACTTGCCGCCCGTGCGGCCGTCGTCGCCAGTCTTGCGTCGATGAAAGACTGAACGATCATCCGAGACCAGCGTCTGCACGATCCCATTCAGGCAACGGGTGCAAGCTCAATCGCGCCCTGCCCCAAGAACAGGCAGTTCGCGGCGGGCCGACCAAGCTTGCACAGGTTTTGGCACGACGCGCTTATCGGGGCTCTTCGATTAGAAGTCGGCTTTACCAGCAGCGATCTGTCGAAGTGCTGGACTGTTGCCAGTCTTAGTAACTCCACAAGCTGTTCGAGCGTAAGCAGTTTTAATGCGATGCGCACCGTGTGGTCCTGGCCGATGAGCGTATAACGTCACCGAAGACCTTGGCTCCAGCCTCCTCGGCCAGGGACCACCGTCAGCGATCACCGGTCGGATAAAACTCCCACGACTTGTAGAACGGGAATACAGCACTCCAGCGTCATCAATCGTGACCGCGAACGAGCTCATATTCGTGATCGTCAGGCAGAATTGAAGCCGAGGATCGGCGCCGCCGACCGGTATCGCATGAGCGGGGGCTACCTTTAGCTTGACGCGAGATTTGTCGAGACCGATCCACGTATTGATGACACCTAGTACTGCGCCAAGGACGGCGATTGCCAATGTAATCGCCTGCATGATCGAGATCTTATCCATAGCATTTCCGTGGCTGCAGTTTAATAAGCGCGCATCCCGCGCAATTCCAAGGCCTGATACAAGGCATCCTTGCACACTTTAGGGACGATCCAGTTCTTGTAGGTCCAGTTGAAGGTCGTTCCCGTGAAGGACGAACATACGGCTTTGACGCTGTTATTGACGGTGATATGGCAGCTTACTGCGATATCACCGCTGGGCAACTCTGTTGTTTGAACCGCGCCTTCCTTCTCACCTTCTCGTATCACAAATATCGCCATGACGTTTTCTTTCGTTACCTGCTGAGCACACTCGCCTCTAATAGGATTGATTAGGAGCGGATTCAGAGGAATCGGACACCGACCCTTTTTCCAGCATAGCACGACCTATTTCCTGTTACCCTCAAAAAATTCCACGTTGGCTCCTGCCGCCAACGTGGCTTTCACTCAATACTGATATGCGCCGACGTCGACACCGGAGATGGAGTTGCGTGCGCGACCGTTGATATCGATGGCCGGTGCCAGTGCCCCAAGGCCTCGGCCAATAGCCGGCGAGCTGGAACTGAGTCTGAAATTTGGCAACGCAGCGTTGCGCGAGTAGCCGGCGAACAGTGGTGCCGATGAAATGGTGCCGTTGTGGCTCAGGCCGTTACGCAGCTGGAAGGCGTACTTGGTGTTCTTGGTCACCAGGTTATTTCTGTACGTGTTGCCCTTGCCGGTCGTGCCCTGCTCCGAGATGCCATAGGTGTTGTCGTACACGATGTTGTTGTGGACGTGGACATTGTTGGCGCCAGCCTTGGTGAAGTAGAAGTCACCGCCGCCGACGATGATGCCGAACACCGACGAGCTCACCGTGTTGTTGACGATCTGGACATCGGTCGCGTCGTGCCAAAGGTGGATCGCCGCCGAACCGACGCGGTAGACCACGTTGTTTTTGATGGTACCCGAGGTGCTGTGATAGATGCCTTGCACATAGGTGCAGCCGGGCGGACCGATGTCGCTCACCACGTTGCCGATCACGTCGCCCTTGACGCCCTTGTAGTAGCTGTCGACGCCGATGGCCGAACCGCCCGCGCTATTGCAGGGGATGGTGGTGGCCACGTGATGTACGTGGTTGCCTTCGATGACGCTGAAGGAGCCGCCGGTATAGATGCCATGCACCCACTTCGTGCCGCTGCCGAGTTTGCTGCCATCGACATCGAAGCCGATAATGCTGACGTAGTGGCCACGATTGTCCCAAGCACTCTTGTTAGTCGAGCGCGCAGGAGGAACGATCTTGGCGCCCCACTTGGTGGTCGAGACCCAGTAGATGCGGGCGTTGGCGGTGCCGCTGGCGGTGGTTTTGATGCCGCCGGTATATGTGCCCGGAGCCACCCAAACCGTAGTGCCCGGACGGGTGGCGGCCTTCGCGGCGCGCACCAGAGTCTTGAAAGGAGCCGCCTTTGTGCCGGCCGCAGTATCGGATCCGGTCGGCGACACGTAGTAGTTATAGGTCGCCATCTGGGTGGCAGCGCTGGCCAACATTGCAGTGCCCAAGAGAGCGCTGGCACCTACTGCGCGAATCAGGTTTGCGGTACTCATGATTATCCTTTTGACTAGAGAAATCGAATACGGGAACAGTCGATTGCTGTGCCCGGCATGACATGACAACTCCATTGCGGAATCGACTTGACGGAGACGTGCCGCCAATAGTGATGAGCAGTTTCGCTATCATTCACGTATTTCGATCATCAAAATCGGATTTTGTTCACAAATACTGAATTTGTTCGTCGATGTGGAGTTTTGTCAAAGGACCGGAAGCGCTACCATTAGAACGTAGAGTTATGTGCGGAACTTTAGGTTGGCAATAGGCGCCGCCAGCGGACACTGCCCAAGCACCGTTCTACCGCATGCGCACAACATACTGCTGACAGCGCCATCGCTCGGACTAGACAAATCATGTATCCAAGCGAACGCTGGCCACCGGCACCTACTTTAGGCAGCATGCGCATCACCAGGGGCTGACAGCGACCTCGTTGCGGAGCAGCAGGTCGTGCAGGCAGCGGGACGCTGGCCAGGCTGCGAGGGTTTACTGCGTACACACCACCTGGAGCTGGATCGCTTCAATCGCTCACCCAGCATCAGACTGCGCTTAGACGCCGCGTATGCACTCTAGAAGCTCCTAGTGGCTCCGCTCAAACCGTACAAAGCCGTGCCGTCAGCTATAGATATATACAAATCAGACTCTCGTCGGAAAATATCCGACTTTCACGTCATTACGCTAAAATGACCTATCCCGACGGCTTAGTTACCATGAAAGACTTTTATGGCACTTCCAGGATTGAACAAGCTTCAAATTGAAGTGATTGCTCAGACCAGTCGCGACCGCTACAAGATTCGGATTTTTGAACAATTCGACTTATGGCAGGTCACTGTTACGTTGCTTACCGACCCGCCGCAAGATTTTCAAGCTCTTACAAGCAGAGGCGACGTTAAAACGTGGAGGGAGCTGTCCGGGGCTATCGAATATATTCAGGAAACTTGCCCTGACTGCCAGTTAATCACTGTAGAGGTAGGGAGGTGGAAATTCGCGAGGAGTGATCAGTCTTGAGAACAGGAATTCGATACTGGTAGCGGCCATGTGCATGAAATAGCTTCACAGGCTGAAATACAGTGAGCAAGAAGGAATCACCCCGGTTTTCGTGGAGGCCCGCTAACTTGAGTCGGGGCGGGATAGCCTGTCCGCTCAATTGCTCATAGCGATTTATTCGAGCAACTGCCGGCTTCCCGCGGTCCTAGTCATAAACATGAACAGGCGCGAGTTCGACTACTCGCTAGTGGAAGTCTATCGCTCCCTGTTCACCGCCTTTGGCCCTGGCGGCTGGCTACGATCAACCGCCTCGGTAGCCACCTCCACCCTATCGCGGCTGTCAATGGTTTTGGTGGGTTCAAGGTAAATCTTCGGCCCATGGATCTGCTGACCGGACGTGATCTTTTCGGCCATATGCCGCTTCGCCATCTTGACGAAATCGTTGCGCGAGGCCTCAGGTAACTTTTCGGAGGCAAAGGCCCTAGCCGCTGCCACGACTCCATATGCCTTGGCAAGGTCCGGATACTTCTTCACGACGGTCGCTGGCTCGCCTTCCTCAAATGCCTTAGCCTTCGCTACCAAGTCCGGATCAGGACGGAAATCAGCCGGCGCACGTTCAATCTCTGTCGTATCCTGGGCACCTGCTGTTTGCAAATAATCGGTCTGCGGTGGCTGTTTTCCGGCCTGAGGTTGTATCGGCACGTTGCCCTTGCTCTGAGCGATACCTTTCTCTACCGTATTTTTTGCCGGTCGACTTGCCAGCGCTGCGAAGTCAATGGCAGTGGGCTTATAGCCGGCGACGGTCAGGCCGTCCTGGATTGCTTCCATCCAAGCGCTTCGCCGAAATTCTTCGGCACCCTTGACGGTGATTGTTTCCCATCCACGTGCCTTTGCGATTTCCACCATCGAACGAACTATTTCGGGTTTTGCACTACGAGTGGCCAGCTTGCTGCCTCGATCCGAGAACGCCGGTGTTCGATCCTGAAAGTAATATTCAGTCTCAACCCTGAGGAAGCGTCGCGCGACCGATTCCGGCACCACTGATGACTTGTTGTCTTCCTTTACCGGCGTTGTCGCCGGCTTTTCTAGCGTCACTGGCGTGACGCCTACAGAATCCACATTCTTCATCCGCCGTTTCGATAGCCAAGTATCTGTCTGACTTATGGCTCCTTCAATAGCAAGCAGCAGACGTCGGCCTAGGCCTGAATGCCCGCTAGCGCCTGGCGCAGCCGCCTCATCAGAGGCCCCGGAGACGGCCGCCTCCTTCCCGACTTCTTCGGACGACGATGGCCTGTGTACCGCAGATGCTGCTTGGTCATTCTGATGAACTGTTTGGGCCTTCGTAA
This sequence comes from Massilia timonae, assembly GCF_001866515.1. Taxonomy (NCBI): domain Bacteria; kingdom Pseudomonadati; phylum Pseudomonadota; class Betaproteobacteria; order Burkholderiales; family Oxalobacteraceae; genus Massilia; species Massilia timonae. The sequence continues at coordinate 3,693,914 of NZ_JRYB01000001.1, read as the reverse complement.
CGAGCAGCAACGGACTTTGTTCTATAGAGTTTTCGTCCATGAGGCGCTTCTTTGAGCCGGCTAGGGTTGTGGAATCATCCGGCCTATAGGCCAATTCCGCCATCCCAACGAGGTCTGGAGCGTTGTGGGCGAACTCCGTTCGGTACTGAGGGTGCCAAAGAGCAGCCTGATGGCTGGCGGCTAGTGCCTGCTCGCGATACCGGGGAACCTCGATTGCGCGAATCGTCGCGATCGTCCTTCGCGCAAGCGCAGCGGTCTCGTCTTTGGTCAACGACATCTCGGACCCGACAAGGCTGCTGAGATTACTAATGACCTCGTACGTCAAGCCCCAATCAGCTCTAGTGGCCCTGTGAGCCTGGGTGGCCTGTTCAACCAGCTCTGGCGCCTGCCTTGCAAATTCGGAATTGTAAAACGGCTGAGCAAGGCCGCTTTCGATCACCGCACTTAGCGCAAGGCGACGCGCCGACACGTCTTGAATGGCACGAACCTCCTTGAGGTCGTTTGCGACCAGGTTAGTAGCGTCAACAAGCGCGAGCTCGCGGTTCGGATTAGCCGTCAGGATTTGTGCGGTACCAAGTACCCTGTGCATGCGCTGGCTGTCGTCTAGTGCGACTTCGCCAGTTTGAACGTCTGTGCCGGGCTTACGAGTAGCAAGTTCAAACTTGCGGAGCTGGACATTAACAGATGGGTAGGTCGAATTTGCAGTCAATTTCTGGCCATAGGAACGGACAGCTGTACGCATCTGCGCCTGATCTACTTTGTCAATCCGATTGGCTGAGACTTGCACTGCCACAGTCCCACGAATTTGTTCAACCTCCTTTGCCCGTGCGTCGGCAAACCGTTGCAGGGCCGGGCTAACCGGCCGCGTCTTCGCGTCTGCGTGCTCTCCCGCTGGCTGACTGCCTGCCTCGAACTGATGCATGCGCTTGAGGTGGTATCGGACAAATGTGAGGCTCTCTGGATCGAGCTTGATATAGTCGGCAAGCGTCGCATTTTTCTTTCCCAGGTACTTGATTGCCGACGCGGTAATCTGAGGTATGTCATTCGTGTCACCTGCCACTTGAGTGCGGGCGTCAGCCTCCTTGGCTTCCTCACTGCCCGATGCACCTTTAGACCTGTTGATCGGCTCCTCCTGGACAGCCGCTTGAACGTCCATCTGCTTTTGTGTCCGCTTTGCACGCGCCGGCTTCATCGCGGGTGCCGTAGGCACTTGGGCGACGATCGCTTGTTCCGCTCGTGCTTTAGTCTGACCGCCACGCCTGGACTTTTTAGCCTTGCCCTCCTCTTCTGGTTTCTCATCGACGACGCGCTTTCTAGGACTCTTGGGCTTCGCACCTAGGCCAGGAGCGTCCTCTGTTGCCGCGTCCAGCGTCGGTATCGCACCTCGATCAAGGGTTGACAACTCCTTGGTTGGTGTCAAAGGCTGCTGGCTTTTGCTCTCTTCGTTCAGTAGGTTCATGTTTTCGGTCCTCACGCCTCAATTGCTGTGATAAAGGAATTAAACGTCTGTCTGAGGTCTTCATCGGTAGGTCGGCCTCCTTCCGGCAACTGGACATGCGAGAAATTTGTCGCAAAATCCGTGAGCTTGAGCTTGTTGATCGTTGAGACGTCTTTTGGCGTGATATCACGCGCAGCCTTGCCTTTCCCCGAACCTTCCCCAGCTTTCTTGACGAGAAGTGGTGGTGGTGGCATGGTGATCTCGATCGGTATGATCTCGGGCCGCGGTCGGTTTGCTCGATTCAAAAAAACTAGGCGCTGCCAGTACCAGATCTTGCGACAGAAGATCGGCGGGCAGTGTTCGATGAACACGATCTCATTATTTATACCCATCATCCTTACCTCCTGAGGATTGAGCAGGGCGCGGGCGACCTTCGCCTTGGTAATCGTCCCGGACTCGATGCCACGAGCCGGGCGTGAATGCGAAATACTATCGGTCGTAAACGTGCCCAGTTCGCGGGAGATATCGGTCGCGTAATCACTGTCGTTAGGCGCATAAACTACACGTGCTCCACAGCACGCGATAATGTTCTTTGTGTGGTCCGGACCATACACGGAACGCAATTGAGGGATGGAGTGTGCTATCAACAGCGGACGGATACCGTATCCCCCCATCAACTGGATACTGTTCTCGATGATCGGCATGCGCCCCAAGGCGGCAAATTCATCCATGATTGGCAGCAGTTCATATTTGACGGTCGGATCGTCCTCCGGCATGGTGTCCATATTCGCGTCCAGCATCTGGGTAAAGAACAAATTCATCAGCAGCGATAGGCGCCCTAAGTCGCCTGGGTTGACACCAAGGTAGATCGAAAGGCGCTTGCGACGCAGGTCGTGGAAGTCAAAAGAGTCTTTGCTGGTCGCCGCGTCTATGAGCGGATTAGTCCATAGCTGTAATTTCGCGGTGAAGGTCTTTCGCACCGAGGACTGGGTCTGGGGGCTCAGTGCGATGAAGTCATACAGCATGCGCTTGCATGTCGATGACAGGGGCTGGCCGGCTTCGTCGCGATCATTGATGATTTGCCTCCAGTGCTCACTGACGGAGTCATCCTCGCCATGCATGATCTGGCGGACCATCTCGCCCAGGGTACGTGGCAGCGATGGCGTCTCGATCACATACAGGCCTAGGCCGAGAAACAGGTCGCGACAGGACGCCGGCCAGAATGGATCGCCCGTCGCCGGATCCGGCGAAAGCTGGTTGGCAATCTTCTGCAGCGCACTAACGCGTAGTGGCGGATCGTCCGGCACGTAGTGGGTCGATATCGGGTTCCACTGCGCAGTGACGCCCTTGGACGACAATGGGTCGAAGAGATACACCTTGGAAAAGAGGCTACGATAGCCCGCCGTGATGCGATAGCATTCGCGGCGCACGTCGTTGACGATCAGGCTTCCGCTCCAAGACAAGGCATTCGGCTGGACAAGTCCGGCGCCCTTCCCTGACCGCGGCGGTGCGATGATGATCGCCGCCAGTTGCCGGCCCAGGATCAGGTAGCGCCGGCCCCACCGCCCCAGGATGATGCCTGCGTCGCCGCATAGGCCGGCACGGATCACTTCCCGCAGCGTAGCGAAGCGCGCATCTCCATGTAACGACCGGCTGACCGGCCTGATCAGGCAGCTCACGCCAGCAACGGCGGCTGCGGATCCAGCGACTAGGCATCCGATCAGCCAATGCCGGGTGTACGGATCGCTACCGTAATACTGCCAGTAACGGATCACCGTCAACGGTGTAGCGGCGGACGGGGGCAGTTGGGGGCTGGATAGCTTGATTAGGAAAAAGTAGCTTGCCAGGTAGAGTGCGGAGAGCACGCCCGTAAGCAGCAGGCCACTGAAAGCCAGTGCCTTGTAGCGGGCGCTATCGATCGGAGTGATGAGCATGAGAAGCCTCCTATCCAAGCTGCCGGGCCGCGAACGCGGGATCGTAGTAGACCTCGCTGGCGACGCGGCCACCGCCAGGCAAACGTTCCATCTGCACGACGATGTCGACCAGGGTGTACAGGTTGTCAGTGATATCTGCCAGTTCCAGACCGGCACCTTCCACGCTCCCCTTGACCAGCAAGGCCAGCCGGCGAAAAGCGAGCTTCGCGCGGGTGGCGTGCACGGTGGTGATTGTTCCGGGATGCCCCGAATTGAGTACGTTCTGTATGAAGAAGAACGTCTCGTCGCCACGCAACTCGGCCAACAGCACGCGGTCGGGACGCATTCGCAGCGTCGCCTCGAGAAGATCGCGCGCCTTCAGCTTCGACACCCCGTTCTCCCCTTTCTTGTATTCCAGATTGATCTGGTTTGTATGCGGCAGTCGCATCTCGCGGGTGTCCTCGACCGTAATGATTCGCTCATCGAGGGGAATCAAGGCCGCCAGGGCGTTGCTGAAAGTCGTCTTGCCCGATCCGGTCGCACCGGAGGACACGATGTTCTTCTTCCCCTCGACTGCGCTCTTGAAGAACCCACCCCAGTCCCTCTGCCGGAACATATCCAGCAGCCTGCGCTCGCTTGCGGGCAATGCCGCTTCGAGGCGCACCCGCTCTTCGCCTCCTAACAAAAGCGATTGCTCACAACGCGCATGCTCGAAGGCATCGCCGTCGATGATCTGTTGAAGTGTCAGCACATCGCCGATCGGACGACGGATCGTGAACGAGACCTGGCCCGCATCGATCGCTGGTGGAATCACGACCTGGACGCGCAAGCCGCCCGGCATCTGCGCGCCAAGGAGCGGCCAACCTTCGGTGAGGTCCTGGTTCGCCTGATTCCTGAGCAGCATGGCGAGGCCTTCACACCATTTGTACGAAACAGCCTCGTTTTGCACGGACTCCCAACCAGCCCTGCGCTCCAGCATCACTTCACCCGGACGATTGATCACGATTTCGGTCACCGAGTCGTCGACCAGATGCGCCGCGATTGGTTGCAGGTGCAGCTCGAGCGTCGATTTGCCCGCGCCATGGAAAGGTTCGCTAGTGCTCATGGTCACCTCACTCGTTCCAACTGGTAGATGTCACGGAAATCGATGTCGTGTGCGAGGTAGATGAATACTTCGGCGCCCTGCGGTCCAGTGATGGTGGGGGCGATGTCCACGGTACTCTTTATCACCTCAGACAACACGTCCTTCGGTCCGCTCATTGACGGGAATGAAACCGTCGTATTGTTGTCGCCACGCTGGCGAGTCGCTATCAGGTATGGCCCGACATCGGTGATCAGGCTCAGCGCAATCGCGCCGCCGAATCTGTCCCAGAAATGGTTATCGACGGTTCCAGGAATGCCGGGGCGCCCGAGCGGATCAGTAGCATCCGAATTGAACGGCACGAGCGCATGCTGCGGCGTCTCGCAGCGCTGCCAGATAATGCCTATCCTCCGCTGCCCATGGGTGATCCCGCCACCTTGCTGGCCAAAGCAGACCGTCCCGCGATCCATCAGGGAGACCTTGTTGTCAGCGCCGGTCGCGTCCTCCCCAGTGACGCAGGTAACCGGACCGGTCAGCGTGGTGTCGAAGGCGGGCAGCACGGTGCAGCGGATGAGCTTCCCGCGCGTCATCATCAGCGTTGGATCGGGAAGTAGGTAGGCGCGAGCCATCTCCATACCTGTCTTGGGCATCGTGTCCTGGGCCGCTGCACCAAGTGCAGGAGTGCCGCGCCTTTCCTCGTCTGTCTCGCCGCTGCTGGCGATTGCGGCGTGACTTTCCCTCTCTTCTGCTGCCGCCGATCGTGCGAGGCTGCCGTCAAGGCTGAATCGCACTTCGCGCTTGAGCCGGCGTTCTCGTGCCAGTTGGCTCAGGCTCTTCTCAGGAGAATGGCCAGACGCGGAAGGCCCCGCTATTGGTGAGGCTGGTGCCTGCATCGGAGGCGGGCGCACTTCTGCAGCCCCGGTTGCCTCAGGCGATTGCTCCATGCCTGGATCAGGCATGGTAAGTGGCGGCAGCGATATAGTGGCAACTGTGCGCGTCAAGTCTTTCGACGCCATCCTGGATTGCTGCCGATCCTCGTACACACCGGCGTAGTACTTGTAAAGAAAGAAGGCAGCTAGTGCGCAGGCGCCGATGGCGCCAAGCCAGTTGATAATCTTGTTCTGCCGTGCAAGCCCCTTATTGACGGAACCAAGCTCCCGCTCGTCCTCGATGGCGCCCTCCTCGTCAGGATCCGGTTCCAAACTTCGGGGCTTGAACAACGACTTGAAGAAGTTCATTTTCCAGCTCCTTTCAGGGTGCGCTTGACCTGAGGCGACGCCGTGTTGGTGGCAGGCCGCGCGGCATCAGGGTCGAAGCTCTCGTTGAATACGCAGGCGACTCGCTTCCCGCTCTGCAGCACCAGCTTGCGGCGAATACCCTGCACTTGGACGACATCGTCCTCGACGTTGATGTTCTCGATCCTGGCTGGGTTGCCCTCCTCGCTGGCCTCGTAGATTGCCGGGATCGTGGACCGCGCGCGAAAGCGCAGGAACGTCGTGCGGCCGTCATCCCAGGCCTCGATCGGAGCCAGCTCGCTCGATCCTTGCACCGTATAGCGCCGGTTCCCGGCCGGAACGCCGGCATCCAGCAGGCGGCGGACCTGTTCCGATTCACTGGCCACAGCCTCTTTCGCCCTCTCGGCTTCCGGATAGCGGAAATACACGGTCATGAAGCCGATCTCGCCCTTCGACTTTCTGGCCATCTTGAGGTCGAAGCTATAGCTGCGTTTATTCGTCACCACATGCAGGTTCGCATCCGCCAGTTCGGCGGCGGGTTTGAGGAATACACCGTTGCGCGCCTGCTTCGTGGCCACGCCCCATCCCTCGACGTCGCCGCCGGTCATGTCGACGATTTCCTCGTCTTGGTCCAGGACAATCTGGGTGAGCAGGCCAACACGGGTGTGGATGGTTACCACGTCATAGGGATCGTAGGTCGCGAACCGGATGCGCGCATCCTTGTTTCCCGCCTCGGGTAGCTGTGCGCCACTGGCGTTCGTTGCCAGCGCGAGCGCGACCACCGCTGTCATGATGGGCTTTTTCATGGTGTCGCTCCTCGCGCGTTGGCAGGCGCAACCAGGGCCATCTGCGATTCCTGCGGCGCGCTGGAGGCGTGGCGGGATGGAGCAGATGGCATAACCGGCCTGTTGGACGTCAGGTCGCGGTCGGAGGAATAGTCGGTGACTTCCATCCCTAGGTCATTGACGCGGCGGTCCCGCTCGTTTGTCGGCTGGTTCACCCAGCGAAACGAGAGATTCGTCACCCACGTGGTCGGTGCCCCATCGTCCAGGCCATTCAGGGACTCTGTCCGCGTGAAGCTGGCCCGGGCGCCGATCGCGGTTCCGGTTCCATTGCGCAGGACCGTGATGGCGCCGACCTTGGCACGTACTTTGCGCTCCCTCTTGTACTTGTTGGGGGGCGACTCGGGGTTCGACTTATCCCATTTTCGGGCCCAGTCAGCCTGGAGCTGTGGACTGAAAAAGGCGGCGCAGTGGTAATAGTGCACATCCGCCAGCTCGTAGCTGTACCCCTCGCATGCAGACACGAGCGTGTCGATATTGCGGCGAATGGTCGCCTCTTCCGGCGCCAGCTGGAAGTCAGCCAGTGAGACCAACGGCTGGACGACACCGCCGGCCTTGTCTACCACCAACACTTCCGGTGGCGGCGCCGGACGCATGGCGGTTTGCACGGCGCCCCAAGCAACGCCGAACGCGGCGACCGTGAGTCCGCCGAAGGCACTTGCTACGCGCCATGCGACGCGTCGGGATCGCTCTCCCGCAACTGCGCGACGATCTGCCTCGTCCGCAGCCAAGTCAAGCAATTGCTGTATGTTCGCATGACCTTCGATCAGCTTTCGTACGGCCGCCAGTTCCTCGGCCAGTTTGCCCGCATCAGGTTGGCTCTTCATCACATTCTCCTCACGCGGCAAGGCCGCAACTTGGATACTTGACTTCGACCTTGGCCGGAGCGTTGATCGGGCGACGATCCTTGCCGTCGCAGCTTGGCGTGGTGCTTGCGCACCCCGCGAGGATGCTGGCGATGGCCAGCACGATCAGAAGTCTTTGCATGGTCGTCCTCTCGATTCAGGTCTTCTGCTTGCTAGCTGCTGCGGTTGTCGCGGGTCGCGAGGGTTCGTAGGTCAGGAGCTTCGTTTTGGCCTTCTGTCTGGCAGGCTGGATGGTGTTGCGCTTGCGGTTCTGGTACGAATTCCAGGCGCCCCTTGTGACTTTCTTCGCTCCGTTTCCTAGCGTTCGGCCCGTATTGGCCCCGAGCCGCGCGCTGCTCTTACCGAGTTTCACGCCGAACCGATGCAGCAGTCCCGCTGTCAACCGGCCCATACCAAAGGAAGAAAGCGACATCCCGCCGGCTAGTCCTGACGCGATGGACAGTACCGACGCAAGCGCCAGCAGGGACACGAGTCCCATCGCGAAGAACGGAAACACTTGCGCCACCTCGGTCGTTGACGTCATGGCCGCTGCACCACTGCCGGCGCGCGTGAACAGTTTCATGACAAGCAGGTTGACCATCACGACCAGCAGGGGTACTAGGAAATAATTGGCCAGCTGCCGTATCCAGGAGTTGAAGAATCCGGCAGTTGCCTGGAACAGCAGGCCGAGGAAGAAAAGCGCCCCAAGTCCAATGAGCACGGTCAGCGCGACCTTCGACAGCGCCATGAGGAAGAATCCGTACGCGGTAACGATGATGGTCAACGCCCAGACCGCGATCGACACGAAATACATGCCGAGGTCGCCATCGAGGATGCCCGCTTTTGCCCAGAACCTCGCTCCGAGCTCGAAACCCTGGGCCAGCATTGCATCCAGTCCGCTCACCACGTTGCTCGAGCCGTCTGCGCGGGCGAGTCCAGCGACGAACTCGTCCGGGCCGCGCAGAAACGTGTTCGTGATTAGCACGTTGTAGGTAGCCAGGTTGAAGCCGATCCCGAAGACGATGCAGACCGTGATCACGCGGTTGATGAACTCGTTCGCCGGCTCCCTAATCATGCCGCGATAGCTGGCAAAGCCCCACAGCACGACATACAGGGTAAGCATCGTGAAGGCGAAGGGACCGATCAGGCGCGCGACCGCGGCCACGTTTTCGCCCACGTAGCTCTCGCAGACCGCGTTAATGTAGTTGAGGCTCTCGGTGTACAGGGTGATGGGCGCTGCCATGATGTCGTCTCCTAGGGAACGGTGCGCGGCATGCCGCCCAGGGTTCCCGCAGTTGCTACCCGGTCGGCGCGATGCACGTTGACGCAGTTGGGGTCCTGCGCGGTGCGTCCGGGGTCGTTGCTGCAGGCGGCACTCACCCTCCGGCGAAGTTCGGGGGCGGCAAGGTACTCATCGACGGTATAGACGCGATCGGCAGGCACGATGACCGCCTGGCGCTTGCAGCCGGCAACGGTTGCGGCCAGCAGAAGGAAGAAGAGAATGGAACGTTGCATGGCAAACTCCAGGAAGGATGGGAATGGTGGTCAAGGCTGCGGCATATCGAACCGCGGGATCGCAGTACCAGCCGATGCGGCGCGCATCTGGCTGATCATGAGGCGCTGCGCCCGGTCCTGGGCTGTCGCCGCGCTGGCCGCCGCCTCCAGCTGGTTCTGGTCCTTGACCAATGCCGCATGCTCGATGGCGATCCGGTTAGCCAGGTCATAGGCAGCCTTTGGGTCCTCGGCAGTGGCCAACGTCGCTGTGAGTGTCTGCAGGCGCGACTGACGGGCAGCGGCGTCATTAAATGCGATCTGCGCCATGGCCTGGTTCGCGGCCGACAAATCCTGGGCCTGGGCCAGAAACTGCTGGAGTTGCTGCGTCATGTGGACAGCCTGTTCAGGTGTCAGGACAGCCTGTGACTGCCGAATCTGCTGGGCCAGCGAGGACAAGTTTCGCATTGCCATTGCCCAGTCGGGGGGGAGCGACGGTGCCACCGTTGGCAGCAGCGTCGCCATCCCGCGATTTCCCGTCATGGCCTTGTAGTGCGCTGTCATGCTATCGATTTGGGCGCGCATCTGTTTGTACTGCTCGGCCCATGCCTTCACTTGCTGGGTAGCCTGGCCGAGATTTGCGGCGTCGATCACCGCCCACTGGGCATGGGCCTGCAACGACGTCCCTGCCATGAGGGAGACGAGCACTAGAGTGCGGATTTTCATGATGATTTCCTTTCCTCATTGAAGCGTGGAACCCAGGCATCGGGGTCCTCGCCGTACTGCGCAATCAGGCGGTCCATGAGGGCCAGATTGGTGGTGCGCGCCGACAGGACCGCCATGTCGTCGTCCATGCCGTCCAGGGGGAGGCGGACGACGGTTGAGTGCCGGCCCTGTTTAAGCAGGAACATGCCGCATCCCTCCGGCAGGTCGGTCTTGATCAGCTTGAATTCCCGCTCGGACAAGCCGAGGTATTCGCGGTACTCCTTCCGGTCCGCCTGCGGGTTCGGGAACAGGATCAGCGTCGGGCACTGCTCGACTAGAGTGCGCGAAATCTCTAGCCTTAGAGCATCGCTGGGCGACTGTGTGTCGAGCACGACGAAGCCGTTCAGCTTCCTCACAGTTTTGAGGGCCTTCTTGAAGTAGGCAGCATAGTGGCTGTCGCCCAGCGGCTTCCAGAATTCCGCGACAAACAGGCCGAAACGCCGGCCGTCAACCAGGCGCGATGCCAGGTGCAGCAGGTGCATGTTGATCGGCGTGCGCAGTTCCGGATCGTCCAGGTATGCGGTGGTGTCGAATGCGGTGATGGGAGCCGTTCCGAGTTCGCTGGCGATCCTGGGGACCGGGTTGTCGAAAACCCACGCCAGCGGCCCGTCTTCCCTTCCTTTTTCGCGCGCATGACACCAGCGGGCTAGCCGGTCGTAGACCTCCCCTTTCGGCAGGAAGTCGAGCACCCGCCCGAGCTGCCGGACCTCCCTTGGCTGCATGTGAAGGACAGCGTCTATCGCCTTGTCGACGTCCTTTCCTTCCTGCACGGTCAGCGGCTTGCTGTCGACTTCGACACCGGCCTCGGACACGACCGGCCGGCTGACCAGCTTGCGGACCAGTATCTGCAGGTGTCGGCGAGTCTCCGCCTCGTCCGGGTCGAGCGCGAACGGAGCAAGTCCGGTCGGTTCGTCCAGCCGGAGCCGATATACCTTTCCATGGAGGCGGCGCACTGCGATCTCGGTATCGCGGTCGGTCGAGAACAGCACCGACGTCATCCCGAACTTCTGCATCATTGTCAGCGTGAATGTGACGGTCGCCGTCTTGCCCGAACCGGTAGGACCCATCACGAGGGTGTTCGCCACGTCCTTCTTGTTGCCCCCATTCTTGGCCTTGGGGTCGGAGGCATGCAGGTTGAAGTAGTGCGGCGTCCCGGCCGCGGTCACCAGCATCGTGATCGCGGGCCCCCAATGGTTTCCACTACGTCGCCCGGTAGGAAAGTTATGCAGCGGGACGAAGCCGCACATGTTGCGGCTGTTGATCGGCGATAGCCTTGGACGCATCGCGAAGTTGCCCGGCAGCTGTGCCCAGTAGGCTGCCTCGACGACCAGGTCCTCGCGCGCGGGCTTGATGCCGGCGTCGATTAGGACGCTCCGGGCGTCCGCGACGTTCTGTTGCAGCTGTTCCAGGCTCTCTGCCTTCACCAGCACGTTATAGTGATGCGCGCCCAGCACAGTGCGCCGGGAGACCAGGTCGTCAGCGAGTTCGGGAATTTCGTCGATTTGCGACTGCGCCGCGTCGCCGACGTTCTCCATGCGACGGCCTCTCATCTGCATCTTGAGTAGCGCCGCATCCTTGGCGTGGAACTCGAAGGACTGCGTGACCACCAGCTCGAACGGCAGCGTCAGCAGGTCGTCGAGGAACATTGGGTTGGTTTCCGACGGATAGGCCTCGATGCCAAGCATGGCGCCGAAGTGGGTACTGTCCGGATTGAGGACCTTGACGGACTCGTCGCCGAAAACCGGCCGCATGCCGCCAATCAGTCGGTTCAACGGTACCGGGGCGTAGGGAACGCGTTCCCACTTCCCGGTCATGAGGAAATTGAATAGCTCCGCAGGCTCCGAGAACAGGACACCGTTGCGCTCGTACAGCTCGAGGCATTCAGCTTCGTAGTAGGCCAGCGCTGCAACGAGATCGGTCACGATACGCTCCAGCTCGGCCACTTGCCTAGTTCTGGCGCGCCTGATCTCTTCCGCACTCCTCGCGGAGAATAATGCGGCAAGCACGCTTTCGGTCCTCGACCCGTGGGGACGCAAGACGATTGTCAGGTACAGCTCGTTCGCCATGAGCCGTTCGGCGCTCACCTTTGTCCGGAAGCGGTCATTGAGTTCCCGCGCGAAGCCAGGAGCGAATTCACCCTCCGGGTACTGGTTTTCCTGCCGTCTCACGATGTGCTGCCAGACGGCGATGCGCGGATCGGCCAGGCCCATCATCACGCGGTTGAGGCGGTCGTGGCGGTTGTTGATCACGTCGTCGTCAGCGCATTCGAAGGCTGCGCCGGCAAGGCGCAGCACGCACAGGCACTCACCGGTGATAGTGTCGATGATGTTGCGTGTCAGGTGCCCTTGATACGGTATGTGCCTGGCGGCGGGGGTTTCGCGTCGCACCGCTTCGCGACGTCTCTCTGAAATACTCATGATCGCTCTCCCTGCTGCTGGCGACGCTGGAGGCGCCACCGTTTGAAGAATCCCGGCCGGTCCCTGAACGTCAGGGGGCTGTAAGATGAGGCCGCCCAGTACCATCTTGACGAGATCAGCGTGCCGAAAGTGGTCCGCGCCCACAGCCCGATCAGCTCGAACGTGCGCGGATCTTTCAGCGTAACGAGATAGAAGATTCCGTGGACCGGGATGCACATCAGCAGCCAGATCAGGTTTTCGGTCACGGACAAGGTCTCGACCGACACCAGCAGGTTGAGCATCACGGCCCCGTAAGGCACGCCGAGGATCGTCGAGGGCCGGGTGAGTCCGACCGCGAGCGTGTCGACGTTGACGCCGTCCTCGACGTCCATCTCAGGCTCCCGTCCAGCCGCGCAGCATGCTGACTACCTGGTCGCGGCCGAAGAACAGAATGGTTCCGACGATCGCACCGAGGAACCAGCCCCAGTTGACACGACCGGTCCAGGCCAGGACGCCGACCACGGCAGCGGCCAGCGGAATGATAGGGGTCAGCAGTTCCACGACCCAGTTCGTGGCCTGCGTACCGGTTCCGGTGAACTGGGCGAATGCTGTCGACACCTGCAGCGCACACAGGCCAGCTAGCATGGCGGCAGCGAGTGCACGATCGGTTTTGGTACTCATGGTGCGTCCCTCCTCAGGGTGGTTGAAGAAACGTTGGGCGACCTGTCATTGGTCGCGCGGTTGTAGGGGTTCCAATAGGTGGCGGCCCCGGCTCCGCCTCTCGGCCCTGCCTGGCGTTCCGCCCTAACGACGACACGTAGCGGCGCATTCGGGGGCTTCCGTCCTGCGTCGGCGCTACGGAGCTCTCTCTGGAGTGCCTTGATGTTCTCGTCATGACGATGCGCTTTTGCTGCGAGCTCCGGTGTTGGGCTTGCAGCCAACGCACCCGTGGTCTTCCAAAATTCTTGATATTCCGCCAACAGTTCCGTGTTGAGGATCAGGTGACGTTCCTGATCTCGTGCTTCCTGAGTTTTATTGTCGATAACTGGATAGGAAGACTGAGCTAGCGCATTAGCGGAACATCCAACTAGGAAAAAAATGAACTTACGAAACTCCCACATAAGTAATTTCCCCCAAATAAGAAAAGCGGGCCAAAATTTTGAACTCGTTATGATGAATAAATCCCTGGGGAAATAATAGTTGCAGCTTCGTTTCATACATTGATCCAAAAGTTATCCAATGACTTAATAGTCCACTTTGAGTAAACGCAAACCTACTATGTTGACTTAACATTTAAGTTATATATAGTAGACACAGCACTAAATGGTGCGAGAGGGAGCGGAATCGTGAGACACAAAAAGAAACTCACAGAAATTGAATTCAACTCCATCCGCATTCACTTAAATAAATTTAGCAGCAAGAATATCGAAGCAATCCGCCGGATTTTGGTTGATGGGATCATGCAAAAAGATATCGCCGCAGAACTGGGAATGAGTAAAGAAGCCGTCAGTGCGATGGTTGCACGCGCCTGGGCGGCTCATCTCAAGTACGGTATTCGGCCAGAGGGGTGGAGGACGGTAGAGGTAGTGCTTCCAGCGGAATACGCGGAAGTTGTGGAAGAGCTTGCGGATGTGCTACAGAGGAGGCGAAGATGAAGAAGTTCGCTGCTGTAAATCAGAAAGGCGGAGTTGGGAAAACAAATACCAACTGCAATTTCTCGCATTGCTTGGCTGAAGCCGGCAATTCCACGCTGATCATTAATGGCGATGAACAGGAAGACACCAATGACATGATGATTGAATACGAATTACCTGGAATCCGTACTCATCACCTGTTCGGCAATCTTCCACTTAATACAACGGCGCCATCCAAGATGCTCAGCTTAATCGCCTCGGATCGTGAAGCACTCCGCGAGATTGAAGAATCTACGACCGATGACCTGCAGTTAGTCATCAATTTGCGAGCACGGTTAGCGGAGTTGGAACCGCACTACCAATATGCCGTTTTCGACACTGCAGGTGCCAATAGTCGTATTGCCAACGCATTTCTGATTGCATCCGATTTTGTAGCAGTTCCAACCAAGATTGATGAGCACAGTATCCGGGAATCGGTTGAGACTATTGGACGTATTGGTGGAGTACAAACGCACACGGATCCGCGCATGCGCAATGAAAAGCTGACCTTCCTTGGCATCCTGGTGAATGAGTACGACCCGCGTCAGCCGTTTCAGGTGAAGCAATTCGGCCGGCTACTTGAGGAACATGGAGATTTGATGGTCCCGTACGCCATCACGGACCGGCAGGCCTATCGCGAAGCGGTCTGCGCGAGGGTGCCCGTGTGGAGACTGCGCAGCGACGACGGGAATCATGTCAAGACTGCGGCTCGCGATGCTGGCAAGGAGATCCTTACTGTCTTTGCCTATTTTAAGAAGCTGATGGACACGAACGAGGTCCTGACATGAGGGCGCTGACCGCATTGAAACAGGCTGCCAAGGCACCGCCGCACGCCGACGGCCGTCCGCCCGAGATGCCGCTTTCCAAGATTGTCAGGGATCCGGAGAATCCTCGACCGCCGCTGCACCTTCGTACGCCGGACGAACAGCAGCAGCAGATCGAGCTGAACGAAAACGTCCGGCAGCGTGGTATCAAGTCGCCGATTTCGCTCCGCCCTCATCCATCGGAGCCGGATACGTGGGTGATCAATCATGGGCATTGCAGGTACGATGCGGCCGAAGCTGCAGGGTTCCCCACGATTCCCTATTTTATCGATCCAAACTTCGATAGCTACGACCAGGTTGCCGAGAATTTGCACCGTAGTGACTTGTCGATCTGGGCGATCGCAGGCTTCATCAAGCGTAAACTCGATGAGGGTCAGTCGAAGACCGCGATCGCGCAGCGGCTCGGGAAAGAAGGACTGAACTATGTGACGGAACATCTGGCTCTGGTCGATGCTCCGCATTGCGTACACGGGGCATATGCGAACGCGGTTCGATCGCCGCGGACTCTGTACGACTTGCGTCGCGCGCATGACGAGTTTCCGGAGCAGGTCGATGCGTGGTGCCTCGGTGGTGCGAGGATTACAAGGGATTCAATCAGGGAGTTGCTGGAGGGATTACGTCATGACGTAATCGGGGCCGTTTCACAGCAGGAGAGCGAGATCGCATTGCCTAATAGCACGCTCGAAACAAGGACTCGTGCCGATGACCAGGCAGGAGATGAATCCGGCTCAAATAATGTTCAGGACGCTTTGGAGCGTGCGCGATTACGTCATGACGTAATCGTTGCATGCCCTCAGCGTGACGAGCCTACGTTGAACTGCGGTGGTGAAGAACAGCAGTCCGGCGATCCGCCTTCAACGAGCGGCGGATTACGTCATGACGTAATTTTGCGGAGCCCTCCCTCACCTGCGGCCTCGACGCCAGCGCCGTCTCGCAAGTCATCTGGCGCGAACCCGTCAACCACCAATCCGGCTTGGAACGGCGACGCTACTAGCGAGGAGATTCCGGTGCGTTACATGGGTCGCGATGCAACGGTATCGCCGGAAACAAAAGTGACGATTGCTGTTGATGGTGAAAGAACCGAAGTGAGGTTGGCGGATTTGGAGTTTTCGAAAAGTCGATGACGTTGCGCCATCCGATCGACAAGGAGCTTACCGTGAAGGAAACGACGAAAGCGCTGCTGGTAGTTGCCGCTAGGAGCATGTTTGCAGTGGTCAAGTTCTCTCTTTACGTGCTGTTGCTTCTGGTCGGGCGAGTTTTCCTTCCGGTCGCAGGTGTAGCGGCCGCCATCGGAGTCGTCGTGTTTGCGTTCTGCGCGCTGTTTCGTCCCGATCTGCAGATACCAATGTTGTCCGGCGCTGGTCTCGCTCTAACGTCGACCGCCGCTTCGGTCTTCTATGACACGGCATTGCGCCTTGTGGCGCCCGAGGGGACCACGATTGTTCGCGACATCTAAGCTGTGCGCCCGCAGCCCGAAGGGCGAGGACCAATGCTTGATCTCGAAGAGATTAAGCATTTAAGACGACAGTCTATCCTGCCTAAGACCTAAAACCGCAAGCAAGACAAAACCGTCAGGCCCAGCGCGGCCAGGACTATACCGAAGTCGATTCGCAACCATCAGAAATTTGTGGAGGATGCAAATGGCACAGATAGGCACGATAGTCACTGACGAGATAAAAGCGCAGTTCGATCTGGAAGCGCGGTCACGCGGCACGACCTCTTCGCGACTGGCCGCGGCCATCATCGGCGACTTTCTCGCGCAGGGTGTTGTAACGGACAAGGCGGCAGGAAAAACGCCTTCGGTGCCGCCGATGACCATGCAGGCGAAAGAGGTCGAAGCGAAGACGGAGCAGGTCTTTGTGCGTCTTGAGCCCTTCTACTTCGAAGAACTGGGAAGACTGGCGCAGGAACGGCTTTGGTATCGAGGGACATATCTTGCGAACCTCTTCCGCGCACACGTTACAAACTCCCCGGTGCTTTGTGAGGCCGAAATCAACGCCGTTCGGCAAGTGGCACGGCAGTTAGCGGACTTGGGCCGGAACATCAACCAGATTGCCAGGAAGCTGAATGCGTCGCTGGAGCATGCACACCTCGTGACATCGCTCGATTTCGAGCTGGTCAAAATGATCATAGACCTCGAATCCTCCGCCGTCAGAAACCTGATGCAGGCGAACGTACGTGGATGGGGAGTGTGCGATGCAGAAGCATGAACCACTGGGCGACGCTCGCCCTGGTCGACGGCCAAGCATCAAGAGACTGGTTTTCCACCCGCCGACTCGGAATGTATCGGCTGACTCGCCGAAGGGATCAGGGCAGTCATGGCGCAGTCGAGACTGGGCCACTATCAAGGAGGGGTTGCGCCTCACCGTGAAGCGCGCCCCCGAAGTCGTCATCAACGTCAAGGGCAGCCGTCGGTCGCAAGACAGCGACCATGCCGCGATCGAAGGAGTTCTGCGCTACATGATGTATATCTCGCGTAATGGGCAGCTGCCGACGTTCGACGAGCACGGCGAACGGAGCGAGGGACGCGAAGAAGTGCACGACAAGCATGCGTCGTGGAACCTCGACATGCAGCGAATGAAGGGCATGAAAAACGTGCCTCTGCATCCCTCGTTCAACATCATCTTCTCCATGCCGGCCAAGACCGACCCGGAGAAGGTCCTTGAAGCGGCCCAGGCAGTCGCGCAAGCAAGCTTCCAGGGCCACCAATACCTCATGGCGCTACATACGCATGAGACTGATCCAGCGAAGGACGCTCCCGAGCACCCGCACGTCCACCTGATCCTGCGGGCAGAGGACGAGGATGGGAATCGGATCCACATCCGCAAGACCGACCTGCGCGCCTGGCGCGAACTGTTTGCCTCGGAGCTGCGCGCACGCGGCATCGACGCGAACGCGACTTCGCGCGCCGAGCGTGGACGGTCGCGCAAGGCGGTTAGCAGCGCCGAGTGGCATATCCAAAAGCGGTATCAGAACGCTACAGGCCCCCGCGGTTCCGGCGATGCATCGCAAGCCAGGGTGGCCCGCTTCCATGCTGCGGCAGAGGAACTGCGCGAGGGCAGGACCGAACCGAAGCCATGGGAAATCGCGATGGCGGCGCGGCGGCGCGATGTACTGCGTGAACTCGCGGAAAATGCTGTCCGACTTCGTCGCGAGGGTGATTCCGAGCTGGCCGATCAGGTAGAGCGATTCGCCAAGGACATGGCTCCCCTTGATTCGGAGCGGCGCCAGATACAACGAGCCTTGGTCGAGCAGGTGAAAAAACGTCTTCGCGAACACGCCGTCGACAACGCAGAAGACCTGTCAAGGTAGGTCGATAAGACCTGATTCACCTCAATGAGCGCTAGGTCGTTCAGACCTATCCTGTCTATATGCCAGGCCACCCCGGCCAGGCCTCGACAGGAGTCATTATCATGAACACGGTCGATCCTCGATCCGTTCAATCAGTGATCTCGGAACTAAGCGCCCAGCACCTCGAACTGGCGCCGGAAGGGTGGCGCCAGTGTGTTGAGAAGATTGCGGAAGGCTATGCCGAAGTGGTCGGAGGGCACGTCTACTGCCTGAACTGCGACGGCGTTCTACAGGGTGCACAGGGCCATGACGTCCACTGCGTGACCATGGTCGCACGCCGCATGCTGGCGAACGAGCCCCTGATCCATGCCTTCCTCACACTCGACCCGATGGATTGCAACGCGCAGGCCCGAGGCACAGGGCGTTTTCCACAGTCTGCTCGTCGAACCGATCGCTCATATAGCAAGCCACGCACGTTGTCGCGGCGTGCCGATGCGGAGTATGCGGCCCCTACGTTCCTGCAAGCCAAGCACCCGGTACGGAAGTCATGACCGGGCCGGCACCAGCGACGTTGTGCCTTTATACCGACGAGGGTTATCAAGTTCCGGAGCCGGAAGATATCAGGGTGGTGATCGACATGCTGGGATTGACCGCCGATCAGGTAGCGGCGCTGGTGGGAGTACGGGATGGCAGGGCTGTCCGGCGCTGGCTCGCTCCCCCGTCATCGAGTACGCACGCGAAGATCGCCTATGCAGCCTGGCGTCTACTGCTCCTGGAGGCGGGGCTGGTACGACTACGCAGGAAACGAACGCTCCGATGACGTGTCCAACACAGAACCGATTTGATAAGAGGTGGCTCCATGGAAGACCTACAAGCTGCGCAGGAGTGGCGAGCGCGTCGCGGCTACGCCGGACGGGGTGGCATCGTTGTTGTCTTCGATGGCATCGCACAAGGATGGGTGAACGAACTCCGGAATCCTGAAGCTTGGCGACCTGGATGCGTGGCCGTGGACGAAACCGGATGCAGTTGGTGCGCTATCGGCGGGAACGATCAGCTTGGAGCGTCGACGTAGATGCCGCTGGATGCGCATTCGTGGAACAAGCGCGTGAGAGTGCGCCGCTATTCTAAGGGAGCGGTGAGATGAGCCTGCAGGATGCGGTCAAGGTGCTGCGCGATCTCGCTGATGCACACCCTGTAGAAAATCGGTCCCGACTCATCGCCGGCGCACTGGCACTGAGTACTGCAACCTACTCCTGCGGCGATCGCGACCTCGCTGATGCCGCGATCGGACTGAGAGTACTGGCAACTGGCGGAACACTGGATCTGGATGAAACAGGACGCCACCGTGCAGCTTTCCTGGCAAGTGTTGTCTGTAGACTGATATCGACCCTTCCGGAGTCAGTGGATGACCTAAACGCGTACCGAGATTGACTAACAGCCAAAACCTTGTAGTACAGCATGCAGAACTGATCAATGTCTTGCGTCATTCAGCGAACGGGGCTCGATGAAGGTGATGAGCCATGACTGTGCATAGTCGGCTACCTGCCCTGCCTCACCCACTCCGCGCTCGAACCCCGTTAGCGTCATGCGTCGCTCGTTGAGCCAGACGACGTGTACGTCGGACAGCTCAGACCTTACCAGACCATCCTGAAGAAGTCTCGCAACCTTGCAGGGTCGCCGTAGTCCCTGATCGGTGACGTCCATGATCAGCAAAACGCCGCGCTGACCGATAGCTTGGCCAAGCACGCGCCGGTCGATCTCGACTCCAGCTTTCCTCATCTTAACCACATGAACGTCCATACGCCACCGAATACTGTTTTTTCATACAGTATTTTAGCAGAGAGCGAACATTTTATTGCAACCATAGAATGTTGAACAGGCCCTATTCATTCGCACGCGAATGCTCCTAGCATCACGTCCTGACCGGTCCATCATGGGATTACTTCTTTAGCAATCGAAGATAAAATTCTCCCCGCCTTGTTGCATCCAGCGGTCAGTTCCCTTGTCAATATAGATTGCATTCATGAGGTGAACTTCATTGCAAATTTCTCAATTGAACTGCCGCACAGTATCGCCATGTCAAATTCCTGATCACTAGAATTTTTAGTCGGCTACTGAGTGTCGTTGCAGCCTGAGCGTAAACAAAAAATCTCAAAGACGAGATTGCAGTGTGATGCTCGAACGGATAAAGTCATTCTATGCCGTCGAATTAAATACTACGTCAGCGCCTATATCTTGCTGCAGATATTCTCAAATATAATTACCGGATAAATTGCCACCATGACGACATTTGAAACGATGGACCTTCAGACTGCCGCCGCTTATTTAGGCGCCAAGACCGAAACCATTTCGCAATTGGCTCGAAAAGGTGAATTACCCGGAGCACAAATCGGCAAGGGCTGGATTTTTCTCAGAGAAGACGTACTCGATTTTCTTCGCAGGCGCATTGCCGCCGAAACGGAGGCGCGTCGCGCCGTGAGAGAAAGTGAAAGCGAAGCCCTTTTCAAGGAAGGCGATCCTCCAAAGCCAGTTGCGGTGCTGAAGACTCGTACTCGCCGCCGCGCCCCACCACTGCTGCCTGGATTACCGTCTACGACGAACTACCACAGTTGAGAGGCGAGATCGCTTCCCCGAAGGCTCGCATACCGTTTCAGCATGCGAGGGTCCCGGTGTCCAGTTATCTTGGCGATCAGGGTATCCGACAATGCGGTCCGTTCGAAAAGCCTGCAGGTGGCTTCGTGACGTAAATCGTGGAAGTGTAAATCCGGGCTTCCGGCATCGTGGAAAATTGCAGCAAACTTGGCAGATAATTCAGCAGTAACCTTATCAAGAACTCGCTCATCGCGTTCGCCGGACCAGTATGGAAAAATTATGCGGTTCCGCTGCTGGATATCTAGGTTCTTTTCCGACGTGTAGTTCGACAGTAGCGGAATCAACGTACTCGGTAGTGGCACCTGCCTATTATCGCCATTTTTCGTTCGCTCCAGCGTGATTGTCTTTTTTTGAAGGGCAATTTGGGACAGTTCGAGCGTATAGCACTCCCTGAGCCGCATAGCTGTATTCAAGGCCAGCTGGAAAAGCATTCTTTCGTCAGGCAAGTCTGAAAGTTTCTCGAGGATACACTCTTCCTCGCCTTCATGGAGCCGTCGATCGCGCTGCTCATCGTAGCGCGGCAGCTTGCCAGCCTTTGCAAGCACTTCTGCGTCGCCTTCAGTGTATGTCGAGAAGCCTCGTTTCAGTAGCCGGAGCGGGTTCGCTACCATGATGTCTGGGTGCTTACGTATCATCCAGTCCAGGCACCTGGCAAGCGCGCCATGCCTGTGCCTGATGGTCGACGGCGCTAGGTGCTGGTCGCGCTTCATCTCCCTCACCCATGCCTCGGCCCATTCATAGTTCAGCATGCTAGTGGATATCAGAGCGACACTAGGAAGTAGTGTGTCCAGAAGCTTGCGGTCGGACAGAGGAACAGAATTATGGCGCAGGTACTCGGCAACGCACCTCTGGAGTGTCCAAGTCTCTCCCTTTGAGCTCTTCTTCTCTAGGAGTGCTGCCGGCACAATCCCCTGCGCCAGCAGCGCTTCCAGCTGCTTTCCGTATCGCTCAGCGGTTTCGTAGTCGTCGAAGGTATGGTAAAGCGGCTTCGGTAGAAGCTTATGAGTGACCCTTAGCTGGTACCCGTACGGACGCTTGATGATGGTCGCCATGATGCATAGATCATAGAACCTGGCGTCGAAATGTAAACGGCCAAGCGACGGCCATTTGGCCGTTATCAGGTGTGGTGCACCACACTTGGCGTGTGGTGTTGAACCCAATGCAAACGGGCCCCAACGGGGCCCGTACTATGAGGATCTGGAGGCGAGGACGGGAGTCGAACCCGTCTAGACGGCTTTGCAGGCCGCTGCATAACCGCTTTGCTACCTCGCCAGAGGATATAGTGCGCTTGATCGATGTGAACGGTTATGAAACACATCAACAAGGGAAGAAGGAATCTTCCTGAATTCTGGAGCGGGAGAAGAGTCTCGAACTCTCGACCTCAACCTTGGCAAGGTTGCGCTCTACCAACTGAGCTACTCCCGCTTAGGAGTGTTACCACTTATCTTGTAAAACCTGGAGCGGGAGAAGAGTCTCGAACTCTCGACCTCAACCTTGGCAAGGTTGCGCTCTACCAACTGAGCTACTCCCGCATGGAGCCTTACAATGTACTACCAACTGCAGCGCCAGTTTAGAAAACTGGAGCGGGAGAAGAGTCTCGAACTCTCGACCTCAACCTTGGCAAGGTTGCGCTCTACCAACTGAGCTACTCCCGCGTACAGAACAACGATTATGACAGAACTTTGACGTTTTTCCAAGATCGCTTTACAGCTTTGCAATCTTTGGAGCGGGAGAAGAGTCTCGAACTCTCGACCTCAACCTTGGCAAGGTTGCGCTCTACCAACTGAGCTACTCCCGCTTCGTCTTTCATTCTGTTGCGTTGTTGTCGCAACAGGCAGGCATTATAGAGATTCTATTCTGTACGTCAAGGATGCCACGAAACAAATTAAATCGCCCCCGCCTTCTCCTTGATCAGGGGCCAGGCGCGGCGCAGATAATAGAACATCGACCACACCGTCAGCACGCCCGCCACCCACAGCAGGTACTCGCCCCAGAAGTGGATATCGATGCCGAACAGGCGGTCATGGAACAGCAGCATCGGGATCGCCGTCATCTGGGCCGCGGTCTTGATCTTGCCGATCGAGCTCACCGCCACCGAGCGGGTGGCGCCGATCTGGGCCATCCATTCGCGCAGCGCCGAGATGGTGATCTCGCGGCCGATGATGATGCCGGCGATGATCGCGTCCACCCGGTCCAGTTGGACCAGCACCAGCAGCGCGCCGGCCACCATCAGCTTGTCCGCGACCGGGTCGAGGAAGGCGCCGAAGGCCGAGGTTTCGTTCCAGCGGCGGGCTAGGAAACCGTCGAACCAGTCGGTGACGGCGGCGATGATGAAGACGGCGGTCGCCGCGAGATTGCGCTCGGGGAGCGTCATCCAGTCAACCGGCAAGTAGAACAATCCGACTACGAGGGGAATGAGCGCGACGCGTAACCAGGTCAGGAGAATCGGTATATTGAAGGGCATGAGAGAGCTGATTACCGTGGAAAAATGCTTGGCCGTTAGTCTACATGGGTATGCTGGTTTGGGCCAGTTGACTCATCTGTATGGGGAGGCGCGGAGCCTGGCGGCTCAACGGTTGGCGGTTGTTTCGGGTTGACTGCATGGAAATATTGATGCCGAACGGGTAGTTCGCATGCTGGTTGAACGCGTAGACGGCAAGCCGCCCACCCCACCGTTGATTGAACGTAGGGTGGACGGGGTCATTCAATGCAGCTGCCTGTAAATCTCTTCCGCCAACGCGCTCGAAATGCCCTCCACCGTCATCAGGTCTTCGACACTGGCGTCGATCACGCCGCGCAGGCCGCCGAAGCGCGCCAGCAAGCGCTGGCGGCGCTTGGCGCCGATGCCTTCGATCTCTTCCAGGCGCGAAGCCTGGCGCGCCTTGGCGCGCTTGGCGCGCATGCCGGTGATGGCGAAGCGGTGCGCCTCGTCGCGGATCAGGGCCACCAGCATCAGCGCCGCCGATTCCTTGCCCAGCTCCTGGGCCGGGCGGCCGTCGGCGAAGATCAGGGTCTCCAGGCCCACGCGCCGCCCTTCTCCCTTGGCCACGCCGACGATCATGGAGATGTCCAGCCCCAGCTCGGTAAACACCTGGCGCGCCATCTCCACTTGCCCCTTGCCGCCGTCGACCAGCACGATGTCGGGCATCACGCCCTCCCCGCCCGCCACTTTCTCATAGCGACGCGTCAGCACCTGGCGCATGGCGGCATAGTCGTCGCCCGGCGTGATGCCGTTGATGTTGAAGCGGCGATACTCGCCGTTCTGCATCTGGTGGTGGTGGAACACCACGCACGAGGCCTGGGTCGCCTCGCCCGCCGTGTGGCTGATGTCGAAGCATTCGATGCGCAGGGCGTCCAGGTCTTCGCTGTCGAGCTGCAAGGTATCGGCCAGCGCGCGCGTGCGCGCCTGTTGCGAGCCCTGCTCGGACAGCAGCCGCGCCAGCGCGATTTCTCCGCCCTTGCACGCCATCTCGAGCCACTGGCGGCGCTGGCCGCCCGGCTGCAGCACCAGGCTGATGCGGTGGCCGCACTGCTCCTGCAAGGCCATGATGAGTTCGGGCTGGTCGAATTCGACGTTCAGGATCAGGGTGCCCGGGATGAACTGGCCCGCATAGTGCTGGGCCAGGAAGGCGCACAGCACCTCGACCTCGATCGGGCATTCTCCCAGCGATTCGCCCACGTGGCTCGGGAAGTAGGCGCGGTCGCCCAGGTGGCGTCCGCCACGCACCATGGCCAGGTTGACGCAGGCGCGTCCGCCCTGCACCACCACCGCGATGACGTCCACGTCGGCGTCGCCCGTCGTCTCCATGCTCTGCGCATGCAGCACCTTCGACAGCGCCTGGATCTGGTTGCGCACCGACGCCGCCTGCTCGAACTTGAGCTCCATCGCGTAATCCTGCATCTTCTGCTCGAGGTCGGCCATCACCTCGCTCTGGCGTCCGCGCAGGAAGCGCGCCGCGTTCTCGACGTCGAGCTTGTATTCCTCCGGCGCGATCAGTTTTACACAGGGCGCGCTGCAGCGGCCGATCTGGTGCAGCAGGCAGGGGCGCGTGCGGTTCGCATAGACGCTGTCCTCGCAGGTGCGCAGCTTGAACACGCGCTGCAGCAGCTGGATCGATTCCTTGGCCGCCCAGGCGCTGGGGAAAGGACCGAAGTACTGGTTCCTCTTGTCCAGCGCGCCGCGGTAATACGCCATACGCGGCGCTTCGCCGCCCGTGATCTTGATGTAGGGGTAAGACTTATCGTCGCGGAACAGGATGTTGTAGCGCGGCTTGAGCGTCTTGATCAGGTTGTTTTCCAGGATCAGCGCTTCGGCCTCGCTGCTCACCACCGTCGTTTCCAGGCGCGCGATCTGCGACACCATCATCGCGATGCGCGGGCTCGACAGGTTTTTCTGGAAGTAGCTCGAGACGCGGTTCTTGAGGTTGCGCGCCTTGCCGACGTAGAGCACGTTGTCGGCCGCATCGAAGTAGCGGTACACGCCGGGCAGCCCCGGCAGGCGATTGACGACGGCCAGCACCTGCGCGCGCACGTCGGCATCCACCTTCGGGCTCAGCTCGCGGTTGGCTTCGGCGCGCATTTCCTCGCGCGCCTCCGACAGGCGCTCGCGGCCGAGCCGCGCGGCCAGTTCGGGGGTGAGTTCGACGGATGGGTTGCCAGCTGCTGCGGGTTTTGCTTCGGACATTACTCTGCCAATGATGGTGATGCCAACGGCGCCTGGGTCACGATCACGAAGGCGACGCCGTAGTCGGCCTCGTCGCTGATCGTCACCTGGGCGCTGAGCCGGTGCTCGCGCATGAAGTCGCCAAGGGCGCCGCTGCAGACGATGACCGGTTTGCCGCTCGGGTCATTCAGCATCTGGGCGGAACGCCAGGTCATGGGCATGCGCATGCCGAGACCAATGGCTTTCGAGAACGCCTCCTTGGCCGAGAAACGGGTGGCGAGGAAGCGCAGGCCGCGCACCGCGTTCTTGGCGCTGCGGGCATGGTATTTTTCCAGCTCTTGCGGGCCGAGGATTTTCTCGGCGAAGCGCGGGCCGCTGCGTGCGAGGGCAGCCTCGACACGCGAGATCTGGACGATGTCGGTGCCGATGCCGTAGATCATCTCAGGCCCCGGCTTTCGCGGTGTAACTCACGCCCAGGCGCGCCGCGACCATGATCGCCTTCATCTCGCGCACCGCGTTTTCCCAGCCGGCGAACAGCGCATGCGCCACGATCGCGTGGCCGATGTTCAGCTCGTGCAGGTCCGGAATCGCCGCGATCGGCTGCACGTTGGTATAGTGCAGGCCATGGCCGGCATTCACGCGCAGGCCGCGTTTCGCGCCCTCATGCACGCCCAGCTTGATGCGTTCCAGCTCGTGCGCCACTTCATCGCCTTCGGCCTCGGCATAGCGGCCCGTGTGCAATTCGATCACGGTGGCGCCGACGGCGGCCGCCGCCTCGATCTGGCGCGCATCGGCATCGATGAACAGCGAGACGCGGATGCCCTCTTCCTTCAGCTGCTTCACGGCCGCCTCGACCTCGTTGTAGTAGCGCACCACGTCCAGGCCGCCCTCGGTCGTGACTTCCTCGCGCCGCTCCGGCACCAGGCACACGTCCTGCGGTTTCACCTGGCAGGCGAAGTCGATCATCTCACGGGTGACGGCCGCTTCCAGGTTCATGCGCGTCGCCAGCAGCGGGCGTAGGGCCAGCACGTCGGCATCCTTGATGTGGCGCCGGTCTTCGCGCAAATGCAGCGTGATCAGGTCGGCGCCCGCCTGCTCGGCCAGCAGCGCGGCGCGCAGCGGGTCCGGATACGTCGTGCCGCGCGCATTGCGCACGGTGGCGATATGGTCGATGTTCACGCCCAGGTCGATCACCTGGCCGGCGGGTTGCAGGAAGCTCATAGTGTTCTTTTTACAGTTGCATCAAATCGATCAAAATCTGGCGCGTATTGAGCGGCTGTCCGCCCAGGTGGTGCGCCAGCAGGAAGCGCATCAATTGCTTGCTCTGCGCCTGGGTCGCCGGATCAGTATAGTCCTCGCGCTCCATGTCGAGCAGGGTCTTGCCCAATACCACGGGCCAGACTTCGCCTGGGCCCGCCGCGCGCGCGCCGCGCTCCGGATCGACCACGTAATCGCGGCCCGGCTCCACCGGGGCGCGGCTGTTCGTGCAGCGGCCGAGATCGGCTGCCACGCCTGTTTCCTTAAGTAAGGCTCTTTCGAATTTTCGCAAGACGATTTGCGCCGGTTCGCCGTGGGCGAGCTGGTTCAGGGTCGAGACGTAATGGTCGAACAGGGCCGGATGGCGGTCGTCGCGCGCCAGCAATTTGACGAGCAGTTCGTTCAGGTAGAAGCCGCACAGCAGCGCCGTGCGTTCCAGCGGCAGCATGCCGCCCACCCACTCGGCATCGATCAGGGTGCGCAGCTCGGACTTGCCGCTCCACGAGACGCTCAGGGGCTGGAAGGTCTGCAGCACGCCGCGCAGCTTGGAGAACGGGCGCTTGGCGCCCTTGGCCACCACGCCCACCCGGCCATGGTCGCGGGTGAACATGTCGATGATGAGGCTGGTTTCTTTGTAGGGATAGCTGTGCAGCACGAAACCCGGCTGGCCGACGATGCGGCTGTCGCGTGCCGGCGCGCGCGGGCGCTTGCCCGCGGCCGGCGTGCCCTGCTCCGGCAGGTCGTCGATGAATTGGTCGTGGCTGGACATGCGCGTGGCTTGCGTCCCCCGCCCTTACTCGTAACCGTAAGCGCGCAGGCCTGCTTCGTTGTCGGCCCAGCCGGATTTGACCTTGACCCAAATTTCCAGATAGATCGGGCCGCCGAACAGTTTCTCCATATCGAGGCGCGATTGGGTCGAAATCTCTTTCAGGCGCGCACCCTTGTTACCGATGATCATCGATTTATGGGTGTCGCGCTCGACCAGGATCGCGGCGAAGATCCGGCGCAGATTGCCTTCCTGTTCGAACTGTTCGATCAGGACGGTGCTGGTGTACGGCAGTTCGTCGCCCAGCAGGCGGAACACTTTTTCGCGCACGATCTCGGCCGCCAGGAATTTCTCGCTGCGGTCGGTGATGTCGTCCGGCCCGAATACCGGCGGATTTTCCGGCAGGTGGCGCTTGATCTCGGTTTCCAGCGCGTCGACCTGGAAGCGCAGCTTGGCCGAGACCGGCACGATGGCGGCGAAGTTGAACAGGGCCGAGATCTTTTGCGCGAACGGCATCAAGACCGCCTTGTCCTTCACGCGGTCCGATTTATTGATGACCAGGATCACCGGGACATTCTTTGGCAGCATGTCCAGCACTTGCTGGTCGGCCGGGCCGAAGGTGCCGGCTTCGACCAGGAACAGGATCGCGTCCGACGACGTCAGCGTGTTCGAGACGGTCTTGTTCAGCGTCTTGTTCAGCGCATTGGCATGGCGGGTCTGGAAGCCCGGGGTGTCGACGTAGATGTATTGCGCGTCGTCGCGGGTCTGGATGCCGGTGATGCGGTGGCGCGTGGTCTGGGCCTTGCGCGACGTGATCGACACCTTGGCGCCGATCAGGACGTTCATCAGGGTCGACTTGCCGACGTTCGGGCGGCCGACGATGGCGATATAGCCGCAGCGGAAATTGTCGGGAGTGGCGTTCATGCTTTTTCTGTTCCTGGTTGTTCTGCTTGGGCGGCCGATGCGGCGTCGCCCTGATTGGTGCCGATGCCGGCCAGTTTCAACTGGGCCGAGCGCTGGCGTGGCTTGCGCGCGCCGGGCGTCTTGGTCAGCGCCTTCTGGGCCGCGTCGAGGGCCAGGCTGGCGGCGGCCTGCTCGGCCGCGCGGCGGCTGCCGCCGCGGCCGAACACCTGCACGTTCAGCTTCGGCACCAGGCATTCGACTTCGAATTCCTGGCTGTGGGCGGCGCCGTGGGTGGCCACCACATTATAGGTCGGCAGCGCAATACGCTTGGCCTGCAGGAATTCCTGCAGCAAGGTCTTGGCGTCCTTGCCGAGCGTGGCCGGGTCGACCGTCTCCAGCAGTGGAATGTAAAAGGCGCGGATCACGTCGCGCGCGCTGTCGAAGCCGCTGTCGAGGAAGATCGCGCCGAGCAGCGCTTCCAGGGTGTCGGCCAGGATCGAGGGCCGGCGGAAACCGCCGGACTTGAGCTCGCCCTCGCCCAGGCGCAGGAATTGCGACAGGTCGAGCTTCTGGGCGATCTCGAACAGCGCCTGCTGCTTGACCAGGTTGGCGCGCAGGCGCGACAGGTCGCCCTCGTCAAGCGTGCCGAAACGTTCGTACAGCACCGAAGCGACGACGCAGTTGAGGACCGAATCGCCCAGGAATTCCAGGCGCTCGTTATGCAGACTGCTATGGCTACGGTGGGTCAGGGCTTGCTGCAGCAGCCCGATGTCCCGGAACGTATACCCCAAGCGCGTTTGCAATAACTGAAGATTCATTGTCGATGTCGTGTGTGTGGCCGGCAGGCCACGGTGTGTCTATAAAGGCTCAGGGAGCGGTGCTGTCGGCCTCGGCCACCACGCCGCTGGGGTCGGTGGTGCCGGCGAAGTCGATCAGCAGGCTGACGTTGCCCATCAGCGGCAGCCGCTTTTCGTAGGCAAAGCTGATCTGCGTTTCTTCACCATCGCGGGTGAAGACCAGGTCCTGGCCGCGTACGGCCTCGACGTCGTTGACGCTGGTATGGCGGTTGAAGGCTTGCTGCATCTCGCGGATGCTGCCGCCGCTGTCCTTGACCTTGGCGATCGCCGACTTGATCGCGTTGTACTCGATATAGGCCGGGACCATGCGCATGGCGAAGATGCCGGCCACGCCGATGACGACCAGCGCCCCGATCAGGCCGGACAGGGAAAGACCGTCTTGTTTGTTAACTATCTTCCTGCGATCCATGCGCGCCCCTTGTTATTGGATACCGCCGACACGTTTCGGATTGCTGAAGTTCATCCAGACCACGAAGGCCTTGCCGACGATATTGCGATCAGGCACGAAACCCCAGTAACGGCTGTCCGCGCTATTGTCGCGATTATCGCCCATCATGAAATACTGCCCTTCCGGCACCACGCAGGTGAACTTGTCGTAGGTGTATTCGCAGTTTTCACGCAGCGGGAAATTGTCTACGCTGCCCAGGTCGATATTGCGCTTGTCGGCCGTGTTCAGGATGCGGTGCTGGGTCAAGCCGCCCGGGCTCGGCAGTTTCTCGACGAACTGCTTGTGGTAGATCGGATGCTGATCGTCCAGGTAGTCGTCCAGCGCCGTGTACTCGACCGGCTTGCCGTTGACCGTCAGGCGCTTGTCCTCGTACGTGATTTTATCACCCGGCACGCCAATGACGCGCTTGATGTAATCCTGGTTCATGTCTTTTGGATACTTGAACACCATCACGTCGCCGCGCTGGGGATTATTGATCTGGATGATTTTTTTGTTAATGATCGGTAGACGGATGCCATAGGTGTATTTGTTCACCAGGATGAAGTCGCCCACCAGCAGGGTCGGCACCATCGACGACGACGGGATCTTGAACGGCTCCCACAGGAACGAGCGCAGGATGAACACCAGCGCGATCACCGGGAAGAAGCTGCCCGAATACTCGATCCAGGTCGGCTGGCGCAGGTGGGCCTGCTCGATCGCCGCGCGGTTGCCGTTGTGGTCGACCTTGATCCCATCCGCGACCAGCTTGGCGTTGCGCGTATCGTACTCGCGCAGGGCGGCATCGGCGGCGCGGCGCCGCTGTTTCGCCAAATAGAATGTGTCCAGGCACCAGATGATGCCCGTGATCACCATCAAGACGAACAGGATCAGGGCAAAATTGCCCAGGATGGGTTGCAGGTTCATTATTTATCTTCCACCTGGAGAATGGCCAGGAAGGCTTCTTGTGGAATCTCCACCGAGCCGACCTGCTTCATGCGCTTCTTGCCGGCCTTTTGCTTCTCCAGCAGCTTTTTCTTACGCGAGATGTCGCCGCCATAGCACTTGGCCAGGACATTCTTGCGCAGCGCCTTCACGTTTTCGCGCGAGATGATGGTGGCGCCGATGGCGGCCTGGATCGCGACGTCGAACATCTGGCGCGGGATCAGTTCGCGCATCTTGGCCGCCACCTGGCGTCCGCGATACGGCGCGTTGGCGCGGTGGACGATGATGGCCAGGGCGTCGACCTTTTCGCTGTTGATCAGCATGTCGACCTTGACCACGTCGGCCGCGCGATTTTCCTTGAACTCGTAGTCCATCGAGGCATAGCCGCGCGAGGTGGACTTGAGGCGGTCGAAGAAGTCCAGCACGATCTCGGCCATCGGGATCTCGTAGTGCAGCTTGACCTGGCGGCCGTGGTAGGCCATGTCCATCTGGATGCCGCGCTTGCCGTTACACAGGGTCATCACCGAACCCACGTACTCTTGCGGCATGTACAGGTTGACGTCGACGATCGGCTCGCGCACTTCGTTGATCTTCGACGGTTCCGGCATCTTCGACGGATTGTCGACGCGGATGATGCTGCCGTCCTTCATCTCGACCTCGTACACCACGGTCGGCGCCGTCGTGATCAGGTCCATGTCGAATTCGCGCTCCAGGCGCTCTTGCACGATCTCCATGTGCAGCAGGCCCAGGAAGCCGCAGCGGAAGCCGAAGCCCAGCGCCTGCGAGACTTCCGGCTCGTACATCAGGGCGGCGTCGTTCAGCTTCAGCTTCTCGAGCGAGTCGCGCAGCGCGTCGTACTGGTTCGCCTCGACCGGGAACAGGCCGGCGAACACCTGCGGTTGCACTTCCTTGAAGCCCGGCAGCGGCTCGGGCGCCGGACGGCTGGCCAGGGTCACGGTGTCGCCCACGCGGGCGGCGGTCAGTTCCTTGATGCCGGCGATGATGAAGCCCACCTGGCCGGCGGTCAGCTGTGGCAGCGACACCGAACGCGGGGTGAACACGCCGATGTTTTCCACCAGGTTGACCGACTCGGTGGCCATCAGGCGGATCTTGTCTTTTGGACGCAGGGTGCCGTTGACCACGCGCACCAGCATCACGACGCCGACGTACGGGTCGTACCAGGAGTCGACGATCAGGGCCTGCAGCGGCGCGTCGGGATCGCCCTTCGGCGGCGGCACTTTCGCGATCAGGGTTTCAAGCACGTCTTCCACGCCCAGGCCGGTCTTGGCCGAGCACACGGTGGCGTCGGACGCGTCGATGCCGATCACGTCCTCGATTTCTTTCTTGGCATTGTCCGGGTCGGCGTGCGGCAGGTCGATCTTGTTCAGGATCGGCACCACTTCGACGCCCAGGTCGAGCGCGGTGTAGCAGTTGGCGACCGTCTGCGCTTCCACGCCCTGCGAAGCGTCGACCACCAGCAGCGCGCCTTCGCAGGCCGACAGCGAGCGGCTGACTTCGTACGAGAAGTCGACGTGGCCCGGGGTGTCGATCAGGTTCAGGTTGTAGACCTGGCCGTCGCGCGCCTTGTACTGCAGCGCCGCGGTCTGGGCCTTGATGGTGATGCCGCGCTCGCGTTCCAGGTCCATCGAATCGAGCACCTGGGCGTCCATTTCGCGGTCCGACAGGCCGCCGCACAGCTGGATGATGCGGTCGGCCAGGGTCGATTTGCCATGGTCGATGTGGGCGATGATGGAGAAGTTACGTATGTTGTTCATTAACAAAGCTCAAAACCAAAAAGGCCGCGAAAGGCGGCGACTACGACGATATAAGGCGTACTGCCGTGCAGCACGAATTGGCTGCGCAATACGAAAAAGCGCTGCGTCGGGGGCCGTGCCGGTCCCCAGGCGAGCGCCTTGGCAAAGCAGGAAATTCTTTGGAAGGTGTGCAATCACCGCTCCGACCCGGCATTTTACCGGATTTCGAGGCAGAAAGGCCGGTTTCCAGAGGGTGGCTCAGGACGCGGCCCGCGTGGCGGCGCAGGCGGCCAGGTAGGCCCGCACCGCCGCCTCGTCCAGGAAGTAGTGACAGAGCTCGGGCTGGCCGGGATCGCCATACAGCACCGGCACCAGCTCGTCGAAGCGCGCCAGCAACGCCGGGTCGGAGTCGACGTCCAGCACGGCGACGCCGAACGGCTGCCCGGGCGGCTCGAGCGCGCGCAGCGCCGCCAGCATGTCCTCGCACAGGTGGCACCAGCTGCGCGAATACAGGACGAAGCTTGGGCCGAATTGCGTCGGCGCAGGCGCGTGCTCGCCTCGCTGCTGCGTCACTGGCGCGGCTTGAGCGTGATGTACTGCGTGGTGTCCTCGCGCTGCACCAGCAACGCCACCGCCTTCGACTTGTCGTGCTTGGCCAGCAAGGCCTTGAACTGTTCGACGCTGGTGATCGGCGTATTGTTCCACTGCAAGATCACATCGCCCGGCTGGATGCCGGCGCTGGCGGCCGGGCCCTGCGCCTCCTCGACCAGCAGGCCGTGGTCGATCCCCAGCTCCTTGCGGTCGCTTGGGGAAATATTCGACATGTGCAGGCCCAGCGCGTCCGGCGCGGCGCCCGGCGCCGGTTTCTTCGGCTGCTGGCGGCCCGGGGTCGGACGCTCCTCTTGCAGTTCGACGATGGTGACCGGCACCTCGACCTGGGCCCCGCGGCGCCACACGGTGACGCTGGCGCGGCTGCCGACCTTGGAGGCGCCCACCAGGCGCGGCAGGTCGGTGGTCGACTGGATCGGTTGCTTGTTGAAGGCCAGGATGATGTCGCCGACCTTGATGCCCGCCTTCTCGGCCGGGCCGCCCGGCTCGACCATCGAGACTTCGGCGCCGCGCGCCTTGCCCAGGCCCAGCGACTCGGCCACGTCGCGCGTGACTTCGCTGATCTGCACGCCCAGGCGGCCACGGGTGACCTTGCCGGTGGTCTTGAGCTGGTCGGACACGCGGATGACCTCGTCGATCGGCACCGCGAACGAGATGCCGTTATAGGCGCCCGACAAGGTCGCGATCTGCGAGTTGATGCCGATGACTTCGCCGCGCAGATTGATCAGCGGACCACCCGAGTTGCCGGGGTTGACCGCGACGTCGCTCTGGATCAAGGGCAGGTATTCGCCGGTATCGCGCGACTTGGCCGAGATGATGCCGGCGGTCACGGTATTCTCGAGGCCGAACGGTGAACCGATGGCCAGCACCCACTCGCCGACCCGGATCTTGCTGGAGTCGCCGGTGCGCAGGTAAGGCAGGTTGGTCGCGTCGAGCTTGAGCAGCGCGACGTCGGAGCGGCGGTCGGCGCCCAGCACCTTGGCCTTGAACTCGCGCCGGTCGGAGAGCGTCACCGTGACCTCGTCGGCGCCCTCTACCACGTGGGCATTGGTCAGCACGAAGCCGTCGCTTGATATGATGAAGCCGGAGCCGACGCCGCGCTGCACTTCGCGTTCTTCTTCTTGCGGCTGGCCGCGCCGGCCGCCGCCGCGCGGGACCATCTGGCCGCCGAAGAAGCGGCGCAGGAATTCCTGCATTTCTTCTTCGCCCGGTGCGCCGCCGCGGGTGCGCACCCTTTCGGTGGTGCGGATATTGACGACGGCCGGCCCCACCTTGTCGATGACGTCGGTGAAGTCGGGCAGGCCGGTGACGGTCGGGGTGGGTACGGGGGCGGCGGCGTGGACGGGCTGGATGAAGGCCGTGGCGCCGGACACGAGCAGTGCCGACAGGAGCAGGCTGGCAGTTTTACTGGTCATGGATTCGCTATCGAATGGCTAAGATTGACTGAATGGTAAGCCAAATTGCGCGCTTTGTCGCGCCACGCCCGCCGCGCGCCGCCCACGACCGGGCAGTGAGAGAAGGAATTTAAGCCTGGGATAAGGAAGGCTGGCGGGAAGTCAGGAAGAAGCGGTCTTGGCGAGCACCGCCGCCAGGCCGGTGGACTCGGCCGCGACGGCCGCGCGGCGCAGCGGCGGCGGCTCGCCGGCGAGGCGTTCGGCCAGGCGCGCGTTAAATGCCGGAGACAGCGCCGGCGCGGCCGTGTCGCGCAGCGTGTCGCCGATCAGGTGATACAGATCCCAGGCCTGGCGGCCGTCGCTGCCCTGCAGTGCGGCCAATGCCAGCTCCAGGTCGGCGTCGAGCAAGGCGCCATCTTTCAGGGCAGATATCTGCTCGCGTAATTTTCTATTGGTGTCCATCGGCGGTTCCATCGACGTCGGTAGTGTTCAATATGTGCTGTGTTCGTACGATCCCGCTACCTACCGACGTTTGTCAACCGGGAAATCGAGTAAAGGGCGTAATTTCTCGGCAATGACTTCGCGCGCGCGGAAAATCCGGCTGCGCACCGTACCTATTGGACAGGCCATCACTTCGGAGATTTCCTCATAGCTGAGTCCTTCGATTTCGCGCAAGACGATCGCCGTACGCAGCTCGAGCGGCAAGGCTTCCATGGCCGCGTTGACGGTATGGGCGATTTGTTTGCTGGCGAGCATGGATTCAGGCGTGTTAATGTCGCGCAAGCTGTCTGCATCATCGAATCCTTCGGCGCGTTCGGCGTCCGTCTCGGTCGAGGTCGGTGCGCGCCTCCCCTGGGTGACTAAAAAATTCTTGGCCGTGTTGATTCCTATTCGATAAAGCCACGTATAGAAAGCCGAATCCCCGCGAAAATGGCGCAGGGCCCGGTATGCTTTGATGAAGGTCTCTTGCACCACGTCTTCGGCTTCGGCCGGATCGTGGACGAGACGCGACACCAGGCGCATCAGGCGACGTTGGTACTTGGAGACAAGCAAATCAAAAGCCCCCTGGTCCCCGGCCTGGACGCGCTCTACCAGCAACTGATCACACTCGCGTTCTGTCGTCACGGACCATGCCCCATTGGCGACCCTCTCGCGAGGAGGCACCGACTGATGCGTACAGCGCAAAAATCGGTACATCCTTAAGAGTTGGCCCCCTGCAATAAGTTCACACTGTTTTGTATCGGTATTGTTGCAGCGCCATTGGCCAGCGCACGCACGGCGACCGCCAGCGCGCGGTATTGGCCGGCGCCCACGGCATCTGGCAGCAGCACCAGCGGCCAGATCGCGCCGTCCTCGGCGCGCAGGCGCAGCAAGATGCAGCAGGGCCAGACCGTGGCGCCGGGCAGCAGCGTCATGGGTGAGCCCGGCTCCGGTTTCCCGGCCGCCGGCCCGCGTTTCCCCAACTCCTGTTGTACCGTCAGGCGTATCTGCCCAACTCCAGAAATATCAATCCGGCGCACCGTTGCAATCGCGTGCAAGATCGCGTTGGAATGTGTGGGGCGGTGGGCGCCTGCGGCGCCCCCATCGACGCGCCAAAGGCGGCGCGGCCAGCCGGCCACGGCGGAAAAAAGTGGGCGCGCCAGCGACAGCGCGGCAAGCAGCGGCGCGCATGCGACAGCGCCGCCGAATGCGAAGCGTTCGGGCAGCAGCAGGCCCACGGCCAGGGCAGCCGCGCACAGCGACGCGCAGAAGGCGGCGAGCACGCAGCGCAGGCGACGCGACGGCGCGATGACGGCGGACACCGCAAGCGACATGAGGCACAGGAAGAATCGAGGGAAGGACCTGCCGGCGGGCAGGATGGCGGGCGGAGGAAGCTCCTCTTCTACCGCCAGCACCGGCCGGCCGCCACGAACGGGCGACAGGCCGGGCTGTTGGAAGCGCCCATCCCGTTAGACCGGGACGGGGCGAAGTGGTTCAGACTTTGGCGAAGATCAGCGTACCGTTGGTGCCGCCGAAGCCGAAGGAGTTTTTCACCGCGTAGTCGATCTGCATCTCGCGCGCCGTGTTGGCGCAGAAGTCCAGGTCGCACTCCGGATCCTGGTTGAAGATGTTGATCGTCGGTGGCGACACCTGGTTGTGGATCGCCAGCACGGTGAACACCGATTCCAGGCCGCCGGCGCCACCGAGCAGGTGACCGGTCATCGACTTGGTCGAGTTCACGACCAGGCTCTTGGCATGGTCGCCGAACACGCGCTTGATGCCGCGCACTTCGGCCACGTCGCCCAGCGGCGTCGAGGTGCCGTGCGCATTCACGTACTGCACCTGGTCGACGTTGATGCCGGCGTTGTTGAACGCGTTGACCATGCAACGCGCCGCGCCACTGCCATCCTCGACCGGCGAGGTGATGTGGTTGGCGTCCGCGCTCATGCCGAAGCCGATGACTTCAGCATAGATCTTGGCGCCACGCGCGACGGCGTGTTCATATTCTTCGAGCACCATGACACCGGCGCCCTCGCCCAGCACGAAGCCGTCGCGGTCGCGGTCCCATGGACGCGAGGCGGTCGACGGGTCGTCGTTGCGGGTCGACAGCGCGCGCGCCGAGGCGAAACCGCCCAGGCCCAGCGGCGACACGGTGGATTCGGCGCCGCCCGCGATCATCACGTCGGCATCGCCGTACTCGATCAGGCGCGCTGCCGCGCCGATGCTGTGCAGGCCGGTGGTGCAGGCGGTGACGATGGACAGGTTCGGACCACGCAGGCCGAACTTGATCGAGAGATCGCCCGAGATCATGTTGATGATCGATGCCGGCACGAAGAACGGCGAGATGCGGCGTGCGCCGCGGTTCGCGTATTCTTCCTTGGTCGCTTCGATCATCGGCAGGCCGCCGATGCCCGAACCGATCACCACGCCGATGCGGTCCGCGTTCTCTTCGGTGACTTCCAGGCCCGAATCCTTCAGGGCCTGGATGCCGGCTGCCATGCCGAAATGGATAAAGGTATCCATGTGGCGGCCTTCCTTGCCCGGCAGGTAGTCTTCGACGTTGAAGTTCTTGACCTCACCAGCAAAGTGGGTCGTGAATGGCGCTGCATCAAACTTGGTGATGTTGGCAATGCCCGACTTGCCGGCCAGTGCCGCATCCCACGCTTCGGCAACGGTGTTGCCGATCGGTGAAATGCAGCCCAGGCCGGTGACGACGACACGGCGGTTGCGTGAACGACTCAAGCGATTCTCCCAAAAACTGTAAAGCGACTACTCAGGCCTTGACGTGCGCGGTTGCGTAGTCGATGGCTTGCTTGACGGTGGTGATCTTCTCAGCCTGCTCGTCAGGGATTTCCATTTCGAACTCGTCTTCCAGTGCCATCACCAGTTCCACGGTGTCCAGCGAGTCTGCACCGAGGTCGTCAACGAACGAGGAATCGATTTTGATGTCTGCTTCGGCAACGCCCAGTTGCTCAGCGACGATTTTTTTAACGCGTTGTTCGATATCCGACATGTTTTGGCTCCATTAAGGTATGTGTTGCGGAAAGTGCGCGCATTTTATCAGGTTTGCGACCCGAAAAACTATTTTCGGCGACTGCGGCTATTTCGCCGGAAAGTCCTGCTAAAAGTCGAGATTGCGTCCCAATCGGGACCGGCTCCCCGGGGCCGATTGGAACGCGGTCTTTATCAATCTATTACTGTACTGATTAATTCATGTACATGCCGCCATTCACGTGCAGCTCGGTGCCCGTGATGTAGGCGGCCGTCGGTCCGGCCAGGAAGGCCACCGCATGGGCGATGTCTTCCGGCTGGCCCAGGCGGCCCAGCGGAATCTGGGTCAGCAGGGCTTCGTGCTGGCCTTCGCCCAACGCCTTGGTCATGTCGGTGTCGATGAAGCCCGGGGCCACGCAGTTGACGGTGATGTTGCGGCTGCCGATCTCGCGCGCCAGCGCACGGGTCATGCCGGCCACGCCGGCCTTGGCGGCCGCGTAGTTCATCTGGCCCGGGTTGCCGGCCGCGCCGACCACCGAGGTGATGCTGATGATGCGACCGGCCTTGGCTTTCATCATGCCCCGCAGCACCAGGCGCGACAGGCGGCCGACGGCGGTGAGATTGGTGGCGATCACGTTGTCGAACTCGTCGTCCTTCATGCGCATGGCCAGGTTGTCCTGGGTGATGCCGGCATTGTTGACCAGGATCGACAGGCTGCCGAAGCCCTTTTGCACTTCGTCCACGACTTCCGCGCAGCGGGCCGCGTCGAGCACGTTCAGGACCACGCCCTTGCCGCCGAATTCGGCCAGGTAATCGGAAATCGCCTGGGCGCCCGATTCGCTGGTGGCGGTGCCGACGACCTTGGCGCCCTGGCGCGCCAGTTCCAGCGCGATGGCCTTGCCGATGCCGCGCGATGCGCCGGTGACGAGGGCGACTTGGTTCTGCAGATTCATAGGTTTCCTTTATCGTTTATTCGGAGATCGACGCCAGCACGCGCTCCAGCGCGGCCTGGTCGACCAGCGCTTCGCCGACCAGGTTCGCGTCGATGCGCTTGGCCATGCCGATCAGGGTCTTGCTGGGCGCGCATTCGATGACCTGGGTCACGCCATCAGCCGCCATCTTCTGCATGGTCTCGACCCAGCGGACCGGACCGGCGGCCTGGCGCACCAGTGCGTCCTTGATCTGCTCGGGATCGTTCAGCACGGCGACGTCGACGTTGTTGATGACGTCAATTTGTGGAGCCGCAAACTTCAGCTCCGCCATATAGGTACGCAGGCGGTCGGATGCCGGCTTCAGGAGCGACGAGTGGAATGGCGCCGACACCGCCAGCTTCATGGCGCGCTTGGCGCCCTTGGCCTTGGCGATCTCGCAGGCGCGCTCGACCGCGGCGGTATGGCCGGCGATCACGATCTGGGTCGGCTCGTTGAAGTTCACGGCCTCGACCACTTCGCCCTGCGCCGCCTCAATGCAGACGGCGCGCACGTCGTCGGCCGCGAGGCCCAGGATGACGGCCATGCCGCCCTGCCCGACCGGGACCGCGTCCTGCATCGATTGCGCGCGGAAGCGCACCAGCGGCACCGCGTCGGCGAACGGGATCACGCCGGCCGCCACCAGGGCCGAATACTCGCCCAGGCTATGGCCCGCGACCACGTTCGGCACCGGGCCGCCGGCCGCGATCCAGGCGCGGTAGACGGCGACCGCGGCGGTCAGCATGACCGGCTGGGTATTGGTGGTGAGGTCGAGGTCTTCTTTCGGACCCTCGGCGATCAGGCGCTTGAGGTCGAAGCCCAGGGCGTCGGACGCTTCTTGCACCGTCTGGTCGACGACCGGGTTGCCGGCGAAGCCGTTCAGCATGCCCACTGCCTGGGCGCCTTGTCCGGTGAACAGGAATGCGAATTTGCTCATCGTTGTTTTCCGTAGTTGTTGTTCTTGGAGGCCGGGCCGGCGCTTACATGCGCGCCAGCACCGCGCCCCAGGTGAAGCCGCCGCCCACACCTTCCATCAGGACGTTCTGGCCCGGCTTGATGCGGCCGTCGCGCACCGCCTGGTCGAGCGCCAGCGGGATCGAGGCGGCCGAGGTATTGCCATGTTCGTTGACGGTGACGACCATCTTTTCCAGCGGCAGGCCGAGTTTCTTGGCGGTGCCGTTCATGATGCGGATATTGGCCTGGTGCGGCACCAGCCAGTCGATCTGGTCGGCGGTCACGCCGGCGTGGTCGAGCACCTCGTGCGCGACTTTTTCGAGCACCGACACCGCCAGC
Organism: Massilia timonae; assembly: GCF_001866515.1. Lineage (NCBI taxonomy): Bacteria > Pseudomonadati > Pseudomonadota > Betaproteobacteria > Burkholderiales > Oxalobacteraceae > Massilia > Massilia timonae. The sequence continues at coordinate 3,654,164 of NZ_JRYB01000001.1, read as the reverse complement.
TTGAACACCGCCGGACCGTCCATGTGCAGGAAGCCGCTGCCGGCGACCGCGCCATTGGCCAGGTTGCCGGGGATCGACAGGATGTCGGCATGGCTGCCGTCGGCATGCAATTTAGCGCCGAGGATGCCCGGCTCGTTCGATGCCTCGAGCAGCACGGCGCCGGCGCCGTCGCCGAACAGCACGCAGGTGGTGCGGTCGTTGAAGTCGACGATGCGCGAAAACACTTCGGCGCCGATCACGAGCACCCGCTTGTGGTTGCCGGCGCGGATGAAGGCGTCGGCGGTCGACATCGCATACACGAAGCCGCTGCACACGGCCGCCACGTCGAAGGCGGCGCTGCCGTTGGCCATGCCCAGCTTCTGCTGCACGATGCAGGCCGTGCTGGGGAAGCTGCCGTGGAAGTCGGGGGTGGAACTGGCGACGATCACCAGGTCGACGTCGCCCGGCGCCTTGCCGGCCATCTCGAGCGCGCGGCGCGCGGCGTGCACGGCCAGGTCGGACGACAGTTCGCCTGCCGCGGCGAAGTGGCGCGCCTCGATGCCGCTGCGGGTGACGATCCACTCGTGCGAGGTCTCGACGCCCATCTCCGCCAGCTGGGCCGCCAGCTGTTCGTTGGTAACACGGTTGGCCGGCAGGTAGCTGCCGGTGCCGGTGATTTTGCTATACAAGGTCATTGCTTCACCATCCTGCTGGGTTATTGCGCCTGGCGCTGGCCGTCGAGCGCCGATGCCGGCGTAACTGCGGGCGCGGCGGCCGGAGCCGTTAGCGGGGAGTTCGGCATCAGTTCGGCGATCAGGGCCGACAGGTGCTCTTGCACATTATTGTGTGCGGCATCGTAGGCGCGCTTGATCGCCCACTCGAAGGCATAGGCATTGGCGCCGCCGTGGCTCTTGAAGACCAGGCCTTTCAGGCCCAGCAGGCCGGCGCCGTTGTAGCGTTCCGGATTGAGCTTCTTGAGCGCCTTGCGCGCGAACACCGCGCCCAGCATCGACATGACGCTTTCCTTGAACGTGGCCTTCATGAAGCGCGACAGGCCTTCGATCGCCTTGAGCATGACGTTGCCGACGAAACCGTCGCACACGACGACGTCGACCGTGCCCTTGAAGATGTCATTGCCTTCGACATTGCCGAAAAAGTTCAGTTTGCCACGTTCGGCGTCGGCGCGCAGCAGCACGCCGGTGGCTTTCACCGCCTCGTTGCCCTTGATGTCTTCGGTGCCGACGTTGAGCAGGCCGATGGTCGGGCGCGGGATGCCCTCGATCGCCGAACACAGCACCGAGCCCATGATGGCGAACTGGTGCAGGTGGTCCGGCTCGCAGTCGACGTTGGCGCCGAGGTCGAGGATATAGGTCGGGCCGCCCTTCTGGTTCGGCATGATCGAGCAGATCGCCGGGCGGTCGACGCCGGCCATGGTCTTGAGCACGTAGCGCGAGACGGCCATCAGGGCGCCGGTATTGCCGGCCGAGACGCAGGCGTGGGCGCTGCCATCCTTGACGGCCTCGATCGCCACCCGCATCGACGAATCCTTCTTGCGGCGCAGGGCCACTTCGACCGGGTCTTCCATCGTGACGATTTCGGAGGCGTGCTTGACGGTCAGGCGCGGGTTGTTGTCCGCGTGATGCTTCTTGAGTTCTGCGCGCAGCACATCTTCGACGCCCACGAGCACGAGCTCGGCGTCAGCTTGCTTTTTGAGAAAGGAGATGGCTGCCGGAATGGTAACTGAGGGGCCGTGATCGCCGCCCATGCAGTCAATGGATATTTTAATTGTCATTTGTTGGAGATGCCGCGGCTCACACAGGACGGGCGGCCAGAGGGGATCGGTTCGTGGCGCACATGCGCACGGGATCCAGGCTGTTCAACATGACGGCGGTGCTAGGGATGCAGCCGGTTACTGAGCAGATGCCAAAGAAAAAGCGGCGCCACGCAGATAACATACGTTGCGCCGCTTTCATGATGCTAAAAGCCAGAACGTCGATTACTCGTCGTTCTTGGTCTTCAGGACCTTGCGACCACGGTAGAAGCCGTTTGGCGAGATGTGGTGACGCAGATGGGTTTCGCCGGTGGTCGGCTCGACTGCCAGGTTAGGGGCGGTCAGGAAATCGTGCGAACGGTGCATGCCGCGCTTCGATGGGGATTTCTTATTCTGTTGAACTGCCATGATAACTCCTAGTACAAAGTTCTAAAATTTTAACACATTCGATATGCAAACCAGATGCAAATCGAGTATCTCGGCGGCAAGCTTTTGACGCCTGCCGACATGTTGAACGCTGCTACAACTACCGCGAATGCCATACTCGATTGCACGCGTTTGACACGTTCGTTTGCAGATTTTGGACGACATTGTTTCTACGCTGCCGCCACCGTACTGCGAATCCTGTGCTGCTGATTTTTCTTGCTATTACTTCTGCTTAGTCCGTCTTCAAGTTCTTGAGGGCGGCGAAAGGCGACACTTTATCGGTTTTCAGGCTATCGAGCAAGCCCGTATCCGGACAAACGTCATGCCGTGGCGATTGCGGCAAGGCCAGCAGGGCCTCGTCCTCGAGCAGCTCGCGGATGTCGCAGCTGCGGCTGCCGACGATCACGTCGATGCTTTCGTCGTCGAGGATTTCCTCGATCGCGTCGGCATCCTCGTCGTTCTCGCCCAGCACCAGCATGGTCGACGAATCGATCTCGTAATCCATAGGCTGCAAGCAACGCTGGCACACCAGCTTCACATGCCCGGCGACCGCGAGGGTCAGCGAAGGATAGCCCTGACGGGTCTGGCCGCCCTGGATGGACCAGCGGATATCGCCGCTCTTGTCCGTGCTCTCGGCGGCGAGACGGGTCATCTCGACCAGGGGCGTAGAGCCTTCACGATGGCCGTCGTTCTTGCAAAACTCGAAGGCGTCGATGACAAAAGCGCTCATTTGAAAAGTTACCCCGGAAAACCTGCGATAATAGCAGGCTTTTCGCGCCAGCGTCAAAAAACCGTCGCATTCTCCCGTCGCATTCTCCCGTCGCAATCTCGATTCTCGTCCAACAGCGCCATGACACTAATGCCTCCACTCATCCTCGCATCGAGTTCCGCCTACCGCCGCGAACTGTTGCAGCGCCTGGGCCTGCCGTTCGAGGCCGTCGCGCCCGACATCGACGAGACGCCGCTGGATGGCGAAACACCGCAAGCCACCGCCCTGCGCCTGGCGCGCGAAAAGGCGCAGGCCGTAGCAACCCTGCATCCTGGCGCGCTGGTGATCGGCTCCGACCAGGTCGCCACGCTGGACGGGCTGCAGATCGGCAAGCCCGGCGACCAGGCACGCGCGCTTGCCCAGTTGCAACTGATGCGCGGACGCGAAGTCGTGTTCCATACCGCTCTGTGCCTGTGGGATGGCCGCGTCGCCGACCCGGGCCAGGCCGCCCAGCTCGAGAACGTGCAGGTGCGCGTCGCTTTCCGCGACTTGCCGGACCGTGAACTCGACGCCTACCTGCGCATCGAGCAGCCGTATGACTGCGCCGGCAGCGCCAAGAACGAAGGGCTGGGCATCGCCCTGCTCGAGCGCATCCAATCGAACGACCCCACCGCCCTCACCGGCCTGCCGCTGATTGCCCTGACCGGCATGTTGCGCAAGGCCGGCGTCGAGTTTTTTGGCGCCTGAAACACTTTTGATCCCATCATGCCCGGCACCCTGTACCTGATCCCGAACACCCTTGGCCCGCTTGACCCCGCTCCAGGCGCCCTGAATGCCCTGCTCCCGACCCAGGTGCAGGCGCTGACCAGCAAGCTCGATTATTTCGTGGCCGAGAACGCCAAGACCGCGCGCGCCTTCCTGAAGCTGATCGCGATCGATCATCCGCTGGCCAAGCCGCTGCAGGAAATCGAGATCGCGGAATTGAACGTGAACACGCCGCCGGCGGCGCTGGCGCAACTGCTGGCCCCGCTGCTGGCGGGACGCGACGCCGGCCTGGTGTCGGAAGCCGGCGTCCCGGCCGTGGCCGACCCCGGCGCCGACCTGGTGCGCCTGGCCCACCAGCACGGCGTCAACGTGCGTCCGCTGGTGGGACCGTCGTCGCTGCTGCTGGCCGTCATGGCCAGCGGCCTGAACGGCCAGAGCTTCGCCTTCAACGGCTACCTGCCGACCGATGCCGCCCAGCGTACGAAACGCATCCACGACCTGGAAAAACGTTCGCGCACCGAGCGCCAGACCCAGTTGCTGATCGAGACGCCGTACCGCAACGGCGCCATGCTGGAAGCGCTGGCGGCGAGCTGCCAGCCAGGCACCCTGATCTGCGTGGCGACCGACCTGACCCTGGCGACCGAGTCGGTGCGCACCTTGACGGCGGCCAAGTGGAAGGCGGCGCTGGCGGCGAATAAAGGGCCGGACTTCCACAAGAAGCCAACCGTGTTCCTGTTGCTGGGGCAGTAAGCCGGACGCGGGCCGGCTTCAGGATCGCTACTGCAGTGACTGCTGCACTGGCTCCTGGGCCTCGTTGGTCAATTCGCGCACCCAGTCGAACGCCGCCAGCTCGATCTCGCGCACCTCGGGCACGGTCAGGCCGATCTTCTTGAGCGCGCAGGCCAGCTTGCCGCCGCCCTCGGCCGCCTCGAGCAGTTCGGCGATGCGCAGCATGGTGCCGAAATCGCCCTCGCGCTCGAGCAGCGCCTCGCGCACGTCGTGCGCGATGTCGACGTGGGCCAGGATGTCTGCCATCGGCACCGAGAACAGGGCTTCGGCCAGCGACATGATGCCGACCGTGAAGGCGCGGTCGGCGCTGGCGGTGTCGCCCGGCCGCACGCGCAGCGTCATCAGTTCGAGCAGCTTGCCGCGCGTCGTGGCCAACTGCAGCAATGGCGACTTGAGCTCGACCCGGGCCCCGGCCGCCGTGTAGAGCAGGATCTGCAGCCAGCGCCCCAGCTGGCGCCGGCCGAGCTGGACCAGGGCCTGCGACAGCGATTCGATGCGCGGACCGGGCACCGCGCGGCTGTTCACCAGGCGCAGCAGGTTCAGGCTGATCAGGGCGTCGCGCTTGACGGCGGTCTCGATCGCCTGGCTGTCGGCATTCGAGTTGACCAGTTCCAGCAGGCGCAGGATCGTGATCTCGGACGGCGTGATCTTGCGTCCGCTCAGGATCGCCGGACGCGCAAAATAATAGCCCTGAAAATATTCGAAGCCGAGTTCCATGCACAGCTTGAACTCGTCGATGGTCTCGACCTTCTCGGCCAGCAGGCGCTTGCCGGTGCGGCGCAGTGAATCGACCAACTGCGCCAGCTCGTTCGGGGCGACGCCCTTGACGTCGACCTTGATGATGTCGACCAGCTGCACCAGCTTGTCGAGCTCGCTCGAGTGCTCGACCACGTCGTCGACCGCGAACTTGAAGCCCAGCTCCTTGAGCTCGGCCACCCGCGCCAGCAGTTCCGGCGTCGGCTTCACGGTCTCGAGGATTTCCAGGATCACCTTGTGGGACGGCAGGAAGCGCACGAAGTCGCTCATCAACACCACCTCGTCGACGTTGACGAAGGCCAGTTGCTCGCCCACCACCTGCTCCATGCCGAGCTGGGATGCATGCGAGATGACGGCGGCGGTGGCCGCCGCGCCGTCGGTCAGCTTGGCGTCGACGTCCTCGCCGGCCGCACGAAACAGCAGCTCGAACGCCACCAGATGCTGGTCGCGCCCGAGGATGGGCTGACGCGCAAGAAAGAAATCGTCGGACGGCACGGAGACCGCTGCCGTTGCATCGGCGTGCATCGAAAAATACTCCTGGAAACAGTCACGGCAGCGCGCCGCGCCCGGCGGACGGCACGCGCCATCCACCTAGCGCCGACTATACTACAAAAATGCTAATCTTAGCATTTCGACATCGAATCGAACGGGGCGCGGATCAGCCGCGGCCGCCGCCACCCTGGCGGGTTCGCCCGTTGCGTGGCGCGCCCGGCGCCGCCGGTCGCGCTGCGCTGGTGCGCGCGCTGCGCGGCGCGCCGTCGCGCGGGCCGGTGGCTGCGTCAGGGCGGGTGCGGGCCGCGTTGCCGCGTGGCGCGCCATCGCGCAGTGCGCCGTCGCGCGGGGTGGCGCTGCGTGGGCCACCGGCGCGCGCCGGCTTGGCCGGGGCGGCCGGCGCTTCGTCGGCGCGCGGCATGCTCTGGCCCGGCAGGCGCAGGCTGCCCTTGCCCGACAGCGGGCTGGCGCGGCGCGCATTGCCCACCGGCACGCGCGGCGCGTCGCCCACCAGGCGACCGGCGGCGGCGCCCGTCACCTGCGTGCCCTTTTCGATCGTGAAGCGGGCGCCGGCATCCTTGCCCAGCACGCGCACCAGGTAGGGCATGACCTCGCGCAGGATCGCCTCCAGCGTGTACGGCGGATTCAGGATGAACATGCCGCTGCTGTGCAGGCCGGTGCCGTCCGGGGTCGGGGTATTGGTGGTGAGCGTGACGTTGAGCCATTCCTTGGCCGGCAGGCGCTTGAGGCGGTCGGCGAACTGGCGCGACTCCATGCGCTGCAGCACCGGATACCAGATTGCGTACATGCCGCTCGGGAACTTGCCCAGCGCCTCGTCGAGCGCGTCGCGCACACGCTTGTAGTCGTCCTTGATCTCGTAGGGCGGATCGATCAGCACCAATGCGCGGCGCGACGGCGGCGGCAGCAGCGCCTTCATGCTGTGGAAGCCGTCGCCATGCTCGATGATCACACGGCGGCCGCGCGAGCGCTCGCCCTGCTCGGCCTTGTGCGCGTCGAGCTTGCGGAAGTTTTCGGCCAGGATCTTGCAATCCGCTGGGTGCAGCTCAAACAGGCGCAGGCGATCCTGCTCGCGCGACATCTGCTCGGCCACCCAGGGCGACCCCGGGTAGTAGCGCATCTTGCCGCTCGGATTCATGCTCTTGATGAGGTCGAGGTATTCCTTCAGCGGGGCCGGGACGTCGCTGCAGTTCCACAGCGGGCCGATGCCGGTATCGAACTCGGCGGTCTTGGTCGCCTGAAAACTGTCGAGCGCATACACGCCGGCCCCCGAGTGGGTGTCGATATAGGTGTAGGCGGCATCCTTCTGGTTCATGTACAGGTGCAGCTGCACCTGTACAAAATGCTTGAGGACATCGGCGTGGTTACCCGCGTGGAAGGCGTGGCGGTAGCTCAACATAAGCTGGAATTCCTAAAAGAGGTTGCCGCGAGAAAGTTGGCGGCAGAATTAGGCGCCATTATCCACTACAACCGCCTGGGGCTGGAAATGCATTGCGCCGCGCAAAAAGCCGCAGCCCTTGTGGGACCGCGGCTGGCAAGAGAGCGACGCGGAAGGTATTACAAGTTCAGGCGACTTTCTTCGCTTCGAAGAACTGTTCATCCTCCGTCGAGCCATGCAATGCGGTGGTCGAGCTCTGGCCCTGCTGGATGGCCTGGGTCACGGCGTCGAAGTAGCCGGTGCCGACTTCGCGCTGGTGCTTGACGGCGGTGAAGCCCTTCTCGGCCGCCGCGAATTCGGCCTCTTGCAGCTCGACGAAGGCCGACATGCCGCTGCGGGCATAGCCGTGGGCCAGATTGAACATGCCGTAGTTGAGCGCATGGAAGCCGGCCAGCGTGATGAACTGGAACTTGTAGCCCATGGCGCCCAGCTCTTTCTGGAACTTGGCGATGGTGGCGTCGTCCAGGTTCTTTTTCCAGTTGAACGAGGGCGAACAGTTATAGGCCAGCATCTTGCCCGGGAATTTGGCGTGGATGGCGTCGGCGAAGCGGCGCGCGAACTCGAGGTCGGGCTTGCCGGTCTCGCACCACACCAGGTCGGCATACGGCGCATAGGCCAGGCCACGCGAGATCGCCTGCTCGATGCCGGGCTTGACGCGGAAGAAGCCCTCCACCGTGCGCTCGCCGGTGCAGAACTCCTTGTCGTTGGCGTCGACGTCGGAGGTCAGCAGGTCGGCCGCCTCGGCGTCGGTGCGGGCGATGACCAGGGTCGAGGTGCCCATCACGTCGGCGGCCAGGCGCGCGGCGTTGAGCTTCTCGACCGCCTCGCGGGTGGGCACCAGCACCTTGCCGCCCATGTGGCCGCATTTCTTGACCGAGGCCAGCTGGTCTTCGAAGTGCACGCCGGCGGCGCCCGCCTCGATCATCGACTTCATGAGCTCGTAGGCATTGAGCACGCCGCCGAAACCGGCCTCGGCATCGGCCACGATCGGCGCGAAGTAATCGATGTCGTCCTTGCCCTCAGACCATTGAATCTGGTCGGCACGCTGGAAGGTGTTGTTGATGCGGCGCACGACCAGCGGCACCGAATTGGCCGGATACAGCGACTGGTCGGGATACATCTCGCCGGCGGCATTGGCGTCGCCCGCCACCTGCCAGCCGGACAGGTAGATCGCCTTCAGGCCGGCCTTCACCTGCTGCATGGCCTGGTTGCCGGTCAGGGCGCCGAGGGCGTTGACGTAGGGCTCGTCGTGCACCAGCTTCCACAGCTTGTCGGCGCCGCGTTTGGCCAGGGTGTGCTCGATCGGGAGCGAGCCGCGCAGGCGGACGACGTCGGCCGCGGTGTAGTTGCGGACCACGCCTTTCCAGCGCGGGTTGCTGTCCCATTCCTGCTGCAGTTCGGCGATTTGCTGTTCACGGCTAGTCATGATGCTCTCCTGAAGTCAAAGACATGATTGAAGGTAGTGCGAATCCGTTGACATCATCTTAGCGCGGTTTGTGCGCAGCACAATCACTCTTATATAAGACAGAACAGTAAATTTTATCCTTTTATAATCATATAGTTGCTCTTGCCACTCCATGATATGAAATAAAATTTCTCACCATGAGATCACAGCCGCACGCGGATTTGCTGCGCATCCCGCATCGCGGGGCCGTGATTTCGCATCATGAAAAACGACGAAGGGCGCGGCAAATGCCGCGCCCTTCGTTACCGGAACAACCGTTCAGTTACTTGGCCAGGTCGACCGTCTCCTCGCCGAACGCGAGTTCACCGTGGCGCACCCGCACCGGGATCGTGTCCTTCGGCCCGAAGCGTCCCGCCAGGATCGCCTTGGACAGCGGATTCTCGATCTGCTGCTGGATCGCGCGCTTGAGCGGACGCGCGCCATACACCGGATCGTAGCCGGCCTCCGCGATTCTTTGCAGCGACTCGTCGTCGATGTCGAGCGTCATCTCCATCTTGGCCAGGCGCGCTTCCAGGTTGTGCAGCTGGATGCGGGCGATGGCGCCGATGTTCTTCTCGTCGAGCGCATGGAACACCACGATCTCGTCGATCCGGTTGATGAACTCGGGACGGAAGTGACCCCGCACCTCGGCCATCACGGCCAGCTTGACCACGGCCGGCTCGTCGGTGTCCATCGACTGGATCCGGTGCGAACCGAGGTTCGAGGTCATCACGATCACCGTATTCTTGAAGTCCACGGTGCGGCCCTGGCCGTCGGTCATGCGGCCGTCGTCCAGCGCCTGCAGCAGCACGTTGAACACGTCCGGGTGCGCCTTCTCGATCTCGTCGAGCAGGATCACGCTATAGGGCTTGCGGCGCACCGCCTCGGTGAGGTAACCGCCCTCCTCGTAGCCGACATAGCCCGGCGGCGCGCCGATCAGGCGGGCGACCGAATGCTTCTCCATGAATTCGCTCATGTCGATGCGGATTAGCGCATCCTCGGTGTCGAACAGGAAGGCGGCGAGCGCTTTACACAGCTCGGTCTTGCCGACCCCGGTCGGCCCCAGGAACATGAAGGAGCCGTAAGGACGGTTCGGATCCGACAGGCCGGCGCGCGAACGGCGGATGGCGTCGGACACCGCCTCGATCGCCTCGTCCTGGCCCACCACGCGCTTGTGCAGCTCGTCCTCGATGTGCAGCAGCTTGTCGCGCTCGCCCTGCATCATGCGCGCCACCGGAATGCCGGTCGCGCGCGAGACCACCTCGGCGATCTCCTCGGCGCCCACCTGGGTGCGCAGCAGCTTCGGCTTGACGTTGTCGGCTTCGGCGCGGGCCGTGGCGTCCTCGGCCTGGCGCAGCTGCGCCTCCAGCTCCGGCAGGCGGCCATACTGCAGTTCCGAGGCCAGCTGCCAGTTGCTCTGGCGCCGTGCTTCCTCCATCTGGTAGCGGATGCGCTCGATCTCTTCCCTGATATGGGTCGTGCCCTGCACCGCGGCCTTCTCGGCCTTCAGCACTTCCTCGTAGTCGTTGTACTCGCGTTCCAGGCGCGCGATCTCTTCGCCCAGCAGCTCCAGGCGGCGCTGCGAGGCCTCGTCGGTTTCCTTGCGCACCGCCTCGCGTTCGATCTTCAGCTGGATCATGCGCCGCTCGAGGCGGTCCATGACTTCGGGCTTGGAGTCGATCTCGATCTTGATCTTGGCCGCCGCCTCGTCGATCAGGTCGATCGCCTTGTCGGGCAGGAAGCGGTCGGTGATATACCGGTGCGACAGCTCGGCCGCGGCGATGATCGCCGGGTCGGTGATGTCCACCTGGTGGTGCAGCTCGTATTTCTCCTGCAGGCCGCGCAGGATGGCGATGGTCGCCTCCACGCTCGGCTCGTCGACGATGATCTTCTGGAAGCGGCGCTCGAGGGCGGCGTCCTTCTCGACGTACTTGCGGTACTCGTCCAGCGTGGTCGCGCCGACGCAGTGCAGCTCGCCGCGCGCCAGCGCGGGTTTCAGCATATTGCCGGCGTCCATCGCGCCTTCGGCCTTGCCGGCGCCGACCATGGTGTGGATCTCGTCGATGAAGACGATGGTCTGGCCTTCATCCTGCGCGAGCTCCTTCAATACGCTCTTCAGCCGTTCCTCGAATTCGCCGCGGAACTTGGCGCCGGCCAGCAGCGCCGCCATGTCGAGCGACAGCACGCGCTTGCCCTTGAGCGAATCGGGCACCTCGCCGTTGACGATGCGCTGGGCCAGGCCCTCGACGATGGCGGTCTTGCCGACGCCGGGTTCGCCGATCAGCACCGGATTGTTCTTGCTGCGTCGCTGCAGCACCTGGATCGCGCGCCGGATCTCGTCGTCGCGGCCGATCACCGGGTCGAGCTTGCCGGCGCGGGCGCGCTCGGTCAGGTCGAGCGTGTACTTCTTGAGGGCTTCGCGCTGGCCTTCGGCCTCGGGCGAATTCACCGCTTCGCCGCCGCGCACGGCCGAGATGGCCGATTCGAGCGACTTGCGCGCCAGGCCGTTCTCGCGCGCCAGGCGGCCGGCGTCGGATTTGTCTTCGGTCAGCGCCAGCAGCACCATCTCGGACGACAGGAACTGGTCGCCGCGCTTTTGCGCCTCGCGATCGGACAGGTTCAGGAGCGCCATCAGGTCGCGTCCGACCTGGACGTTGCCGCCGGCGCCGGTCACCTTGGGCTGGCGCTCGAGCGCCGCCTTCAAGGCATTGGTCAGCCCGCCGACATTGACGCCGGCGCGCTGCAGCAGCGAGCGCGCGCTGCCGTCGTCCTGGTTCAGCAGGGCGAGCAGGAGATGGACTGTTTCGATGTATTGGTTATCGTTGCCGACCGCCAGGCTCTGGGCATCCGCCAGGGCTTCCTGGAGCTTGGTCGTCAATTTATCTTGCCGCATGGTGTTGCTCCCTAGAGGTTTGTTATTAGCTGGAGAGCAAGATAGGGGTGAGTGGCGACATTTCAAGATGGTGGCGGGCTGTGCTCTCCTGCCATCCCGTACAATGCGCACACGACGCTTTTCGTCCCTGCAAATGAATTATTCAGCATTCTCATCACCGACCAGGCCCACGCCGCCCAGGCGTGCGAGCCTGCCGGCCTACCCGGCACTGGCGCGCAGCGAAGACACGGCCGTGATGCACGCCATGCTGGCGCGCGGGCGGGGTGCTGCTGCTCGATGCGCCGTGGGCGTCCACCTATGTGCAGACCGGGGTGAATACCTGGGCTGCGGAGCACTTCGCGGCAATCTGGACGGCAGCCAGTTTCGAGCAGGCGGAAACGGGGTACGACGCAGCATTGGCCGCCTTGGGAACGTATGGGCCGCGTGCGGCATATGCGACGGCGCTGACGCCGGCCACCTGACATATCGCCTCCCGGCGTAACCCGCGCCTATGGCGCCGGCGCCGGTTATCAGAATTGAAGCGGAAGTCGCCGGCTTTTCCATGCATCGCTCATACCCGACCAGCGCTATGATTCAACAAATATATTATTTCTCAGAAGCATGTTTTCGCGACTCGACTCCAGCCTGAAGATTTTCGGCGCCCTGATCATCGTCATCCTTGCCTGCCTTGCCACGCTGCCGATCCTCAGCAGTTCCCAGGCCAACGCCACCCTTGAAGCGCTGAAGGAAGGGGCGGCCAAGGAACGTGCCTACAATCTGATGCTCGACCTGCTGCAGGATGCCGAAACCGGACAGCGCGGCTTCCTGATCGGCAGCGACGAGAGTTTTCTGGCCCCGTACAATGCCGGCGTGGCGGGCATTCCCGCAGCACTCGAGCATCTGCAGCGGCACGCCAGTTCGGAAGCGGAGCGCACGCAGGTGGCGCGTATCGCCGAACTGAGCGAGGCGAAGCTCCTTGAAATGGACCGCACCATCCGCCTCAAGAAAGCCGGCAATACGCAGGCGGCCATGGACATGGTGGCCAGCCAGAACGGCAAGATCATCATGGACGAGTTGCGCACCCTGCTCGGCCGCCAGCAAAAAGCGCTGGCCGACCATCGCAACGGCTTGCGCGACGAGCTGACCGCGACCCTGCGCTACAACTCGGCACTGGGCATTGGCGCCAGCCTGGCCAGCCTGGTCCTGATTGGGGCGACCATCTACATCGTGACCCGGAGCCTGAACGAACAGGCGGAATCGGCGCGCCAGTCGAAGTCGCTCGCGGAGAGCAACGCACAGCTGGCGCAACAGTCGGCCACGCGCGCCGAGCGTTTATCGATCACGGCCAGTATGCTGCAGGCGCTCGACAGCGTGAAGACACTGTCCGAGCTGGAGCAGGTGTTACCGGTATTCCTGCGTAAATTGTTGCCGGACACATCTGGCGCGGTCTATCTCTATCGTAATTCGCGTGACGTGCTCGAGCTGAAGGCAAGCTGGGGCCAGGTAGACGATACGCCGCCCACGGTGGCGCCAGGCGAATGCTGGGGCCTGCGCTTGGGCAAAGTCCATCTCGCCACGCGAAAACACGACCTGTGCTGCGACCACGGCGCCGTCTGGCTCAGTGCCCACGAGACCCAGGCCTGTGTGCCGATGATCTCCCAGGGCGATGTGATCGGCATGCTGGTGATCGCCGGCGACTGGCACGACGGAAATCCGGTCGACAACGCGCACATCGTCACGCTGGCCGAACAGCTCAGCCTGGCAGTCAGCAACGTCTTGCTGCGCAATACGCTGCGCTACCAGTCGACCGTCGATCCGCTGACTGGCATGTACAACCGGCGATTCTTCGACGAGTCGCTCAAGCGCGAACTGGCGCGCACCCAGCGCAGCCGCAGCGTTTGCTCGGTCGTGATGATCGACCTCGACCATTTCAAGCGCATCAACGACACCTATGGCCACGATGGCGGCGATCTGGTGCTGCAGTCGGCCAGCCGCGTGCTGTTACAGCGGGTGCGCGCCAGCGACGTGGCGTGCCGTTACGGCGGCGAGGAACTGGTGCTGATGCTGCCCGATTGCGACGCCGAAGAAGCCGCGAAGTGTGCCGAAGCGATACGCCTGACCCTGACCGGGATGGTCATCCAGCATCAGGGCGCGACGATCTCGGGCATCTCGGCTTCGTTCGGCGTGGCCGAGTGGCGTGGCGATGGCGGGCAGGAGGCCGATCCACTACAGGCGGCCGACCGCGCCCTGTACGCGGCGAAGAAGGCCGGGCGTAACCGGGTAGTGGTCGCCGCCCCCCCCTCTCGCTGAACGGCAAGGCAGCCGCGCCAAGCTGAATCGGGGCCGACCAGCGCTAACTGCTCGACTCGGCCTTGTCCACCCCGCCGTACACCACGCCGCGCACGACCACAGATGCACGAGATGCAGCAGCTGCAGCTTGTCGATCCCCAGCCCGCTCGGCCGCACGAAACCGCCGAAGCGCTCGGCGTAGTTGCCGCGGCCAAGGCCGACGCTCTCGATCTCGTCCACGCATCATTCGCGGCCGGTGTTGCCGTCGGCGTACACCGAATACGAGAACGCCCACTTCTTGCCCTCGATCGCGGACGGCACCCGGGCGCAATGATCGTCCTCGAACCAGTCGTCGTCGTCGATGGCCAGCTCGGGCAGGCATCGGCGCCGATGGGTAGGACGGTTCAACCACGCAGGGCGCGCCAGGTCGCGAAGCCGGCCGCGCACAGCAGCAGCGAACCGAACAGGTGCAAGGCCGTGTGCGCCAGCGCCCAGCCGACCTCCCCGCGCTGCAGCAGGGTCACCGACTCGCCCGAGAAGCTGGAAAAGGTGGTCAGGCCGCCGAGGAAGCCGGTGATGACGAACAGGCGCCACTCGGGCGCCAGGTCCGGCTGGCCGGCGAAGAAGCCGAGCGCCAGGCCGACCAGGTAGCCGCCAACGAGGTTGGCCGCCAGCGTCCCGACCTGCACGAAGCCGTGCAGGCCGCCCAGCCACAGGCCCAGGCCCCAGCGCAGCCAGGCGCCGAGCGCGGCGCCCAGGCCGACCGCGGCGAAGCTCAGGGCGCTTCCCACCTGGCCTTCGCGCTGTCGTCGGTGACGCGGGCGTCGACCCAGCGCGCGCCGTCCGGCGTCTGCTCTTTCTTCCAGAACGGCGCCTCGGTCTTGAGGTAGTCCATGATGAACTCGCAGGCCGCGAAGGCATCGCCCCGATGGGCGGCGCTGCAGGCGACCAGCACGATCTGGTCCAGCGGGGCCAATGGGCCGACGCGGTGGATGACCAGGGTGCCGTACAGGGGCCAGCGCTCGCAGGCGCGCGCCGCGATCGCTTCCAGCGACTTTTCTGTCATGCCCGGATAGTGTTCCAGCTCCATCTCGGAGACCTTCGCGCCATCGTTCAGGTCACGCACGGTGCCGACAAACGACACCACGGCGCCGATGCGCGCATCGTTCGCGCGCAGGCGCGCCACTTCGTGGCCGAGGTCGAAATCCCCGGCCTGCACCCGTACTTCATTCATGGATTGTCCTTCGGCTGGCGCAACAACAGGTGTTCGATGCGGGTCTCGAGGCGCACGTCGAGCAGCGCCGGCAGCGCCAGCAGCGCGCGCAGCTCGGCCGCCTGCGCGCCGGGCTTCTGGCCCGACTTGAGCGAGCTTTGCAGCACCTCGACCTGCAGGCGCAGGCGCTCGCGCGCGAACTCGGGGCCGCTGTCGATGCCGGCCGCGATTTCCAGGCGCAGCAAGTCGTCCAGCAGGCGCGCGCGGTTGTCTTCCATCGTGCGCACGTAAGCGGCGCGCTCGACTTCGGTCGCGTCCAGGGCCGCCAGCGCGGCGTCGAAGCGCGCGCGCAGGATCGGCTCGTAGCCGCCTTCCAGCGCCAGCATGGCGTCCCAGCGCCCGCGCCAGTCCGAATCGTGGGTATGGGCCGCGGGATTGGCCAGCGCATTCTCGAGCGCCTGGACCAGGCGCAGCTTGTCGCGCACGGCGCCGGCCAGGACCGTATCCTGGGCGCGGCGGGCGGCGTCGGCATGCTGCTGCACCTTGGCGACGGCGGCGTGATAGCGCTTGTCGATGCGCGCCTCGTGGGCGCGCGGCACCGGACCGATCGCATTCCATTCGGCAGCCGCCTCGCGCAGCAGCTTGCCGACGTTGGCAGGCGTGGCGTCCGGCGCGGCGGCCTCCAGGCGTTCGCACAGGGCTTCCTTGGCCGCCTCGTGGGCGCGGCGCTCGCTGTCGGCCGCGTGCGCCTGCTCCTTGCGCGCGGCGAACAGCGCGTCGCAGGCGCCGCGGAAGCGCTGCCACAGCGCCTGCTCGGCCTTGCGCTCGAGCGGCAGCGCGCGCGCGTGCTCTTGCCAGCGCGCCTGCAGCTCGCGCAGCATGTCCACCGCATGGCGCTCGTGCGGGTCGAGCTTGCGCACTTCTTCGATCAGCTGCTCGCGCACCGCGATCTCGACCTTGCGCTGGTCTTCGAGCGGACGTTGCAAGGTGGTCAGCGCGTCGGCGAACAGCGCGTCCAGGCGCTTCTTTTCCTTGCGGTCGACCGCGCCCAGGTGGCTCCAGGCGGTGCGCAGGCGCTGCACGGTGCCGGACACGTGCTTCCAGTCGGCCTCGCCCGATTGCAGGCGCCCGATCTCGGCCTGGGCTTCCTCGACCAGGGCCTGGCCGCGCGCCGCGTTGGCGTGGCGCTCGTCTGCCAGCTGCCTGAAGTGGGCCGCAGCCGGCGCATAGGCGGCGCTGCAGGCGGCGTCGAAGCGCTCCCACAGGCTGCGCGGCGCGGGGCCGGACAGGCTGTCCAGGGCCTTCCAGCGATCGCGCATGCTGCCCACCTTCTTGGCCAGCTCGGCCATCGCCAGGCCCTGGGTTGGCAGCGCTTCGACGGTCTTGATCAGTTCTTCGCGCGAGACGTTGCCGCCCCAGCGCGCCCAGTCCGACAGCCGCTTGAGCTCGGCGCGCAGATGGGCCAGGTGGTCGGCCTGCGGCGCGGAAAGGCGCATGCCCTTGTCCTTGGCTTCCTTCAGCGCCTTGTCGAGCTCGGCGGCGGTGCCGAGGGAGCCCTGCTGCAAGGCGGCTTCGAGCGCATCCAGCTTGTCGAGGAAGGCCTGGTCGGCGCCGCGCGCGGCCGGCCTGGCGCCCTCTTTTGCGCCATCTTTCGCTCCGTCCTTCGCGGCCGGCGCCGGCTTGGGCGGACGTGCTTCCTGCGGCACGCTTGCGAGCAGCGCGTCGAAACGCGCCTGCAGGGCGGCGCCGGCGGCGTGCGCCGGCAGGGCCGGCAGGCGCTGCCACTCCCTGCGCAAGGTCTCGTGCTTGAGTTCGGCCGGGGCCTGGGCTTGCCATGCGCCCAGGGCCGCCTCGCGCGCGGCCAGCGCGGCCTGGTCTTGCTCGATGGTCGCCAGGCTGGCGGTCAGGCGCGCGTGTTCGGTCGCGAATTCGGCCACCAGGGCGCGCGGCAGCGAGGCGTGGCCGGGATCGACCAGGGCCGCCTCTTGCTCCTGCTGCAGCCCGGCCAGGCGCGCGGCCAGCGCGGCCGCGTCCAGCCCGGCCGCCTCGAGGCCGCGCAAGACGGCCAGGCGGTCGATCATGGCGCGCTGCAGCGCCACCTGCGCTGCGAGGCGACGGCCGAGCTCGTCGCGCACCGTGGCGAAGTCGGCTGCCAGCTCGGGCGCGCGGATGACCGACCATTTGCGGTCCAGCTCGGCCACGTGGTTCGGGGTCAGGAGGGCGTCGCCCAGCAGCGACCTGGCCTGGGCCAGCGTCTCTTCGCCGCGGCGCAGTTCGGAGTCGTGGTGGCGGATCGCGTCCAGCCTGCCCTGCACCAGCTTGGCGACGCGGCGGTCGACGTTGCGCATCGCCGCATGCACGCGCTCGAGGTGCTCGCGCCCGTGGACCAGTTCGGCCGCGGCGAGACGCAGTTCGGAGAATTCGGATTGGAGGATGAAATCGACGGCGGCCGCTTCGTCGGCGTCCAGCCCCTTGAGCCGTTCGGCCTGGCGCGCGCGGGCATCGGCGAGCGCCGCACGTGCAGCCTGCGCATCAGGGGACGGCGCGGACGGCGCGCTGCCCGACTTGCCGGCGCCAGGCCTGGCGCCGGCGGTCGCGGAAGCCTTCGCCGCGGCAGGCCTGGCCTCCGGCTTGTCGCCGGACGTGGCCGATTTCCCGCCCTGCCGCTTGAATAGGAATTCGAACATGATGAAATCGCACTTCCAAAACTCCCATCATAGCAAAGAACCCCGGTATCGTTCGGCATGTCCGGCCCGGCTACGCTCCTCAGTTTACCAGCGGCAAGGCCCGCTTTTGCCTCGGAGAAAGCTCTGATGGCGGCAAAGCCCGCATCGCGCCGATGTCGGCGCCGCGCCCGTCGCCGCGGGTTTCACCCCGGCTTTCGCTCTGGTGCGCATCGTGCGCCAGCATCTGGTTGGCGATGGCGAACCAGGCCTCGCCCGGGATCATGGTGCGCGTCATCGGCAGCAGTTCGCGCTCTTCGCGCTCGAGCCGTTCGAGCAGCAGCTGGCAGCAGCGTTCGAGCGCCGCCAGGCAGCCGGGATCGCCGTCGACAGCGGCGGCCTGCGCCGCCTGGCGCGCGTCGAGCGCCTGCCGGCTCAACCCATCCAGCGCGGCCACCAGGCGGGCGGCGTCCTCGCCGCAGCGGCGCAGCGCCGGCAGCACGAACTTGTCGAGCTTGCGCCAGTGACAGGCCTCGCACACCTGGCGCAGCGCATCGCACGCCTGTTGATACTGGCGCATCGCGGGCGGTTCGCCCCACCAGGCGCAAGGTCGCCAGCGTTCGAGCAACGCCTGCACCTCGATCCGCGCGCGGGCCTGCTCGACGGACAAGGCGACCAGCGTATAGGTTGATGTCAGCATGGTGTCTCCTCTCAATTTGCTCCTCCGGCGCGCGTGGAAAGTCCACGCCTGGGGCGGTCGGGGATGCTTTATAGGGGTAGCCGGCTAGTGGTTTGCGTTCCTGGCTTGTCATGCGCCGGCCGACAGGAACTTCGTAGTGTAGAGAGAAGAAGGTCAGTAGGTTTGACATTGCTCAAACCCGATTTCACAATGCGAGCGAGGTCAGTTGGGGTGAATTTCCTCTACAAAATACCCTTCCAACATGTTACCGAAAGCGGCCGGGTCGCTGCCCACCACCGCGATCCGTGGGCAACCGTGCCAGCCGGCGCAGCGGGCCACGGCCCCGGCGACGTCGCGCGCCAGGCTGGCGCTCGGGCGCACGCCTGGCTCCAGCGCCACGCTGCGCAGTTCGAACACGCCCTGCTTGCGGTGCGCCTTGGCGTCGATGCGGCCGACCAGGGCGCCGCGGCGCAGGATCGGCAAGGTGAAGTAGCCGTAGCGGCGCTTGGGCGCCGGGGTGTAGCACTCGAGCCGGTAATCGAAGCCGAACAGCTCGAGCGCGCGGCGGCGGTCCCACACCACCGGGTCGAACGGCGACAGCAAGGTGGTCAGGCTCGCGGCCAACGCGCCGTCCGCCGCCTGGCGCGCCAGCGCCAGGTGCTCGGGGTGGATGTAGACCGGATCGCGCCAGCCCTCGACCCGGGCGGCGACCAGCAAGCCCTCGTGGGCCAGCCGCGCCGGATCGACGTGCGGCCGGCGCGTGCGGTGGTAGTCCGGGATCCACGCGGCCCGCGCCAGGCCGAGCGCGTGCACGGCGCGCAGCGCGAATTCGCGCCGCACCGTGTCCAGCGCCGGCATCCGGTCGTCGTGCCAGGTCGGATGGACGCGCTCGGCCAGGTCGTACACGCGCTGGAAGTTGTGGCGGCGCGCGATCATCAGGGCGCCGGCCGTGAACAGGACCTCGAGCGAGCGCTTCTCGGGCTTCCACTCCCACCAGCCGCCCGACTTGCCGTCCTGGCGCGCGAAGTCGGCGGCCCGCACCGGCCCGCCGGCGCGGATATGCTCGACCAGCCGCGCCACCTCGTCGGCGCGCTCGCGCATCCAGCGCGCCGAATACTTCCAGCCCATCGCTTCCGGATCGAGCATGCGGTGCCGGTACAGGCCATAGTCCTCGATCGGCAGGAAGCAGGCTTCGTGGGCCCAGTATTCGAACAGGTGGCCTTCGGCCAGCAGCTCGTCGAGCCAGGCCGGATCGTAGTCGCCCAGCCGGCTCCACAGCACCAGGTAGGGACTGCGCGCGACCACGCTGATGGTGTCGATCTGCAGCATGCGCATGCGCCGGATCGCGGCCAGCACGTCATCTTTGCTCGCGCGGCGGCGGCGCGCCGTCGCCAGGCCCTGGGCCGCCAGGTGCAGTGCGCGCGCGGCGCCGATCGACAGGGTCAGTTCGCTCATCCAACCATTCTGAACGTTTGGGCAACATCGCGTCAACCGTCCCGGCATTCTCCAGCAGACGAGCGCTCGGCTGCGTTATAGTAGGCGCCGATTTGTCGATCCACCTTTCTCGAGTCTCTCATGCGGCTGCTGCACACCTCCGACTGGCACCTCGGCCAGACCCTGCACAATCACGACCGGACCTACGAACACCAGTGCTTCCTCGACTGGCTGGCCGACACGCTGGTGCAGGAGCGCATCGACGTGCTCCTGATCGCGGGCGACATCTTCGACACCGCCAATCCTTCCTCGAGCGCCCAGCGCCAGCTGTACCGCTTCCTGCAGCAGGCGCGCGCCCGCGTGCCGCACCTGCAGGTGGTGGTCATCGCCGGCAACCACGATTCGCCGGGCCGGCTGGAGGCGCCGACGCCGCTGCTCGAAGCCCATGGCACGATCGTGGTCGGCAACGTCCTGCGCCGCGGCGATGGCGAGATCGACCTGGAGCGGCTGCTGGTGCCGCTGCGCGACCGCGACGGCGCGACGGCGGCCTGGTGCCTGGCCGTGCCCTTCCTGCGTCCCGGCGACCTGCCGCGCCTGCGCGCGGCCGAAGGCGTCGACCCGGCCGAGGCCGCGCCAAGCGATCCCTATCTGCACGGCGCCGCCCTGCTCTACCGCCAGGCGCATGCGCTGGCGCGCGAACGGGCCGCCGCGGGCCAGGCCATCGTCGCCATGGGCCACTGCCATATGGCGAAAAGCCAGCCGTCCGAAGACTCCGAGCGCCGCATCGTGATCGGCGGCAGCGAAGCCCTGCCGGTCGGCATGTTCGACGCCAGCATCGCCTATGCGGCGCTGGGACACCTGCACCTGGCCCAGCGCGTCGGCGGCCTCGAACACGTGCGCTATTGCGGCAGCCCGCTGCCGCTGTCGTTCTCCGAGGTCGGCTACCAGCACCAGGTGCTGCGCATCGATCTCGATGGCGGCAAGGCCGCCGCCATTACGCCACTGTTCGTACCGCGTCCGGTCCAGTTGCTGCGCGTGCCCGCAACGCCTGCGCCACTGGAAGAAGCGCTGGCGGCGCTGGAAGCGTTGGAACTGGACCCGGATCTGCCGCAGCAGGCCTGGCCCTATCTCGAGGTGCGGGTGCTGCTGGACGGCCCCGAGCCGGGCCTGCGCGCCCGCATCGAGGCGGTCCTGGCGGGCAAACCCGTGCGGCTGGCCAAGATCGAGCCGACGCGCAAGCTGGTCGCGGCAAACGACGAGGCCGAAGCGCTGAGCCTGGACCAGCTGGCGCAGCTGCAGCCGGACGATATCTTCCGCCGCCTGTGGCGGCAAAAATATGGCGATGAGGCGCCGCCAGAGCAGATCGAATCGTTCGCCGAACTGTTCCACGCCGTGGAAGGAGAGGCGCGATGAAGATCCTGCGCATCAGCGGCAAGAACCTGGCCTCGCTGGCGGGCGAATTCGCGGTCGACTTCGAATCCGGACCGCTGGCCACCAGCGGCCTGTTCGCCATCAGCGGCCCCACCGGCGCGGGAAAAAGCACCCTGCTCGACGCCCTGTGCCTGGCGCTGTACGACGCCACCCCGCGCATGCTCAAGCGCGCCGGCAGCCAGTTGCCGGACGTCGGCGGCGACACCGTCTCGGCGCTCGACCCGCGCACCCTGCTGCGGCGCGGCGCGGCCGAGGCCTGGGCCGAAGTCGACTTCGTCGGCAGCGACGACGGCCGCTACCGCGCGCGCTGGAGCGTGCGCCGCTCTTACAACAAGCCGGGCGGCGCGCTGCAGCCGGCCAAGATGAGCCTGCACCGCCTGCCGGAACTCGCGCCGATCGGCGGCACCAAGACCGAGGTGGCGGCGGAGATCGTGCAGCGCATCGGCCTGTCGTTCGAGCAGTTCACGCGCGCCGTGCTGCTGGCCCAGAACGAGTTCTCGGCATTCTTGAAGACCGACGAGAACGAGCGCGGCGAGCTGCTCGAGACCCTGACCGGCACCACGGTCTACAGTGAGATCTCGCGCCGCGCCTTCGAGCGCTACAAGCTCGAACAGCAGCGCACCCAGGTGCTGCAGGCCCAGCTGGCCAATGTGGCGCCGCTGGCGCCAGGCGAACGCGCCCAGCTCGACCTCGAGCGCGGCGCCGCCGACGCCGCGCGTGAGGCGCTCGACAGCCGCCACGCCCTGCTGGAACAGCAGCTGCGCTGGCACCAGGAGCTCGACAAGCTCGGGCGCGCCCAGGCCCAGGCCGAGGAAGCGCTGGCCGCCGCCAACAGCGAGCGCGCCGCGGCCGCCGAACGGCGCCAGCGCCTGGCCACGCTGGAAGCGGTGCAGCCCGCGCGGCCGCTGGCGGCCGAGGTCCAACGCCTGGAAGCCGAACGGCGCCAGGCCCATTCTTCGGTCGCGAAGCTCGAAAGCGAGCTGGCGGCGGCGCTCGAAGCGCGCCGCGTGAGCAATGCCGACGTCGACGCCGCCATCGCGCGTCTCGACGCCTTCGAAGAGCAGCTGCGCGCCGCCGCGCCGCAGCTGGACCAGGCCAAGGCCCTGGATGCGGCGCTCGAGACGCTTGCTCCCGGCCATGCCCAGGCAAAGACTGCGCTGGAAGCGGCGCGCCAGCAAGCCCGCGAGGCGCGGGTCCGGCACGGGACGAAGTCCGAAGAACTCGCGCGCGCGCGCGGCCTGGTCGAGGCCGCGGCCGCGTGGCTGGCGGCGCAGTCGCGGCACGAAGCCGTGGCCACCGCTTGGGCGCAATGGGAACGCCTGCTGCGCCAGGCCGGCCAGGCGCAAACTGCGCTCGCTGCGGGCGCAGCGGCGCTGGCAGCGACCCGCACCGCGGCCGACCAGGCGCTCGGACGCGACGCCCAGGCGGCCGGCGCGCTGGCGCAGGCCATCGAACGTCGCGACCTGCTGGAGGCAAACCGGCGCGCGGCGATGGCGGCGCTCGGGGAGTTCGACGCCGAGACGATCGGCGCCGAGCGCCAGCAGCTGGAAGGACGCCGCGAACGGCTGGCGGCGGCCGAACGTACCTGGCTCGACCTGTCGGCGGCGCGCGACACGCTGGCCCGACTCGCGCGCGAAGCGGACCGCGCCGCGACCGCCGCGGCAGGCGCCGAACGCGCCCTGCAGGAGGCGCGCGCCGCCGCGCCGGCACTGGACGCGGCGATGGCCCAGGCCGAACGCTCGCTGAGCGCGGCCGAACTGGCGTGCGCCACCAATGTGGAGCAACTGCGCGCGAACCTGGTGGACGACGCCCCCTGCCCCGTGTGCGGCGCCCTCGACCACCCATACGCCCACCAGGATGCGACGCTGAAGGCGATGTTGACGGGCCTGCGGGCCGAGGTCGACGGCTGCCGCCTGCGCGTGCGCGAGAATGGCGCGCTGCAGGCGACCCATGGCGCCGCGCTCGCCGCCGCCCAGGAACGTCTGGCTGCGCTTGCCAACGATCGCGCGGCGGTCGATCTCCAGATCGCCGGCCTGGCCGGGGCCTGGGATGCCGATCCACTGGCGGCCGAGGCGCCGGGCGAACAGGAACGCGGCGACTGGTTCGGCCTGCAACGCGGCGCCATGCGCGACGCCCTCGATGCGCTGGGGCGACGCGAACAGGCCCTGCGCGGCGCCGCCAGCGCGCGCGATGCGGCCCAGCGCGACGTCGACGGCGCGCAATCGGTATTGGCGCGGCTGCGCCAGAATGCCGAGGCCGAGCGCGAAACGGCAACCCGCCTGCAGAGCGAACTGAAAGCGCTGGACGCCGGCCAGCAGGCGGCAGCTGCGCAACTGGACGCCCTGCTGGCCGAGCTCGACCCTGCCATGGCCGCCGCCCATGGCGACGGCTGGCAGACGGCCTGGCGCCACGATCCCGCTGGCTGGAGCCAGGCCCGCGCTGCCGAAGCCGCCGGGTGGCGCGAGCAGACCGAGGCCCAGGCGCGCGGCGCCGCCGCGAGCGCGACCCTCGAAGTCGAGGCGAACGCGCTCCAGGCGCGCATCGCCGAAATCGACGCGGCCGGCGCCCGGCTGGCCTTCGAGTTCGAGCGCATCGACGGCGAATTGGGCGCGAAACGCGCGGCGCGCGCCGCCTTGTGGCAAGGCCGCGCGGCGGCCGAGGTCGAACGCGAACTGACCAGCGCCGTGAGCGGGGCGCGCGCGCAGGTAGCGGCGCGCCAGCAAGCCGCCAATGAGGCGGCGCAGGCCGAGACCCGGGCCCGCACCGCGCAGGCCCAGCTGATCGAGCGCATCGCGGAACTCGACGGGGCTGGCGCCACGGCCAGCGCGCAACTGGCCGAATGGCTGGAAGACTACCGGCGCCAGGCCGACGGCCTGGACGACATCGGGGACACCGACGAACTGGCGCGCCTGCTGCAGGTCGGCGCCGCCTGGCTGGCGCAGGAGCGCAGCGCGCTGAACGCCATCGAGAGCGCGGTCGCCAATGCCAGCGCGATCCTGAACGAGCGCCGCGCCCAGCGCGCGGCCCACCTCGAGTCCAGTCCTGCGGACGGTCAATCGTTCGAGGCGGTGCAGGCCACCTTCGACGCGCTGGTCGTCGAACGCCAGGCAGCGATCGAGGCGGCGACCGCGCTGCGCCTGCGCGTGATGCAGGACGACGAGCGGCGCCGCCAGGCCGAATCGAGCCTGGCCGAGATCGAACGCCAGCAGGCGCTCGAGCAGCGCTGGGGCAAGCTGTCGGAGCTGATCGGCTCCAGCGACGGCAAGAAGTTCCGCAACTACGCCCAGCAATTCACGCTCGACGTGCTGCTCGGCTATGCCAACGAACACCTGAAGCAGCTGGCCCGCCGCTACCGCCTGGAGCGCGTCAGCTACCAGGGCATGCCGTCGCTGGCGCTGATGGTGCGCGACCAGGACATGGGCGGCGAAGTGCGATCGGTGAACTCGCTGTCGGGCGGCGAATCGTTCCTGGTGTCGCTGGCGCTGGCGCTGGGCCTGGCCTCGCTGTCCTCGAACCGGGTGCGGGTCGAATCGCTGTTCATCGACGAGGGCTTCGGCAGCCTCGACAGCGAAACGCTGGGGGTGGCGATGGACGCCCTGGACGCGCTGCAATCGATGGGCCGCAAGGTCGGCGTGATCTCGCACGTGCAGGAGATGACCGAGCGGATCGCGACCAAGGTGCTGGTCCGACCCGCCGGTGGCGGCAGCAGCGCGGTCGTGGTGGAGTGACCGCGCGGCCGGATCAGTGGTTGTGGCGCGGCATGTCGTGCCCCACGCCGCGATACGGCAGGGCGAGCTCCATGCAGGCGCCCTTGTGCAGCTGGCCCACCGTGGCGCGGTAGATCTCCTGCCACGGGGTCTGGCTGGCGGGGATCGCCGGCGGCGCATCGCTGCGGCGCGCTTCCAGGTCCTCGTCCGACAGCAGCACGTCGCATCGGCCGTGGTTCAGGTCGACCCGGATCACGTCGCCCGTGCGCAGCAGCGACAGGTTGCCGCCGGCCGCGCTCTCGGGCGAGGCGTTCAGGATCGACGGGCTGTCCGAGGTGCCCGACTGGCGGCCGTCGCCCAGCGTCGGCAGGTTGTTGATGCCTTCCTTGATCAGGTGATCGGGCGGCTGCATATTGACCACCTCGGCCGAACCGGGCCAGCCCACCGGACCCGCGCCGCGGATCACCAGCATCGTGTTCTCGTCGATGCCCAGGCTCGGATCGTTGATCCGGTAATGATAGTCGTCCGAGCCGTCGAATACGACCACCTTGCACTCGAAGCAGTTCTCGTGCCCCGGATTGGCGAGATAACGCGCGCGGAAGGCCGGCGAGATCACGCTGGTCTTCATGATCGCGAAGTCGAACAGATTGCCCTTCAGGACCAGGAAGCCCGCGGTTTCCTTGAGCGGCTCGGCGAACGGCTTGATCATCTCGCGGTCGTCGGTCTCGCGGTCGTAGACGTTCTCGGCCATGGTCTTGCCGGTGACGGTGGGGCGCTGCGAGCGCAGCTTGCCCGCCTGCTCCAGCTCCCACATCACGGCCGGCACGCCGCCGGCGCGGTGGAAGCGCTCGCCCAGGTATTTGCCGGCCGGCTGCATGTTCAGCAGCAGCGGCACGTCGTAGCCGTATTCCATCCAGTCCTCGGGCGTGATCTCCACGCCCGCATGGCGCGCCATGGCCACGATGTGCGGCTGGGCGTTGCTCGAGCCGCCGATCGCGGCGTTGACCACGATCGCGTCCAGGAAGGCTTCGCGCGTCATGATCTGCGAGGGGCGCACGTCGTCCTTCGCCAGTTCGACGATGCGGCGGCCGGTTTCATAGGCCATCTGGCCGCGCTCGCGGTAAGGCGCGGGGATCGCCGAGCAGCCGGTGAGCGACATGCCCAGCGCCTCGGCCACGGCATTCATGGTCGAGGCGGTGCCCATGGTGTTGCAGTGCCCGGCGGATGGCGCCGACGCGGTGGCGATGTCGACGAACTTCTTTTCGTCGATGGCGCCGGCCGCCAGCTGGCGGCGCGCCTTCCAGATGGCGGCGCCGGAGCCGACCAGCTCACCCTCGAACCAGCCGTCGAGCATCGGCCCGCCCGACAGCACGATGGCCGGAATGTCGACCGTGGCCGCGGCCATCAGCTGGGCCGGCACGGTCTTGTCGCAGCCGGTGGTGAGCACCACGGCGTCGATCGGATAGCCGTGCAGGATCTCGACCAGGCCGAGATAGGCCAGGTTGCGGTCCAGGGCCGCGGTCGGACGGCGGCAGTTCTCGAAGATCGGATGCAGCGGGAATTCCATCGGGATGCCGCCGGCGTCGCGGATGCCGTCGCGCACCCGCTTGACGGTCTCCAGGTGGATGCGGTTGCACGGGGTGATGTCGCTGCCGCTCTGGGCGATGCCGATGATCGGTTTGCCGCAGCGCAGCTCTTCGGGCGTGATCCCGTAGTTCATGAAGCGCTCGAGGTAGAGCGCGGTCATGTCGATGCGCTCGGGATTGTCGAACCAGTCCTGGGACCGGTAGCGACGCTTGGCTTTATTGCTGACGTTGTTGCTCATGAGTCAATTATTCTATGGTTGATCCTGCAGCCGCAGCGCATGCTGCGGCAGTCCCGGCACGTCGGCGCGGAAGGTGAACAGCCCGCCCGCGAGCGGCTGCGCGTCGAGCTCGGCGGCCGACAGGCCCTTGCGCGCGGTCGTGGCGTACACGGTGCGCAGGTCGTCGCCGCCGAAGGCGAGCTTGGTGATGTTGGCGCACGGGAAGCGCACTTCGCCCACCTTGCGTCCCTGCGGGTCGAAGCGGTCGATGCGCCAGCCGCCGAAGGTGGCCACCCACAGGCAGCCCTCGGCATCGACCGCCATCCCGTCCGGATAGCCGCCGTCGGCCAGCTCGGCGAACAGGCGCTTGCGCGCGACCAGGCCGTCCTGGCCCAGGTCGAAGGCGTAGATGCGCCTGGCCAGCGTGTCGGTGTGGTACAGCGTGCGCCCGTCGGGGCTGATGGCCGGGCCGTTGGTGATCACGTAGCCGTCGTCCACGCGGCTCGCCGCGCGTCCGTCGAAACGGTACAGGGCGCCGCTGGGCTGGTCCTCGGCGTCGTCCATCGAGCCGAACCACAGGCGGCCGGCGGCGTCGACATGGCCGTCGTTGAAGCGGTTGCCCGGCTGGTCGGCCTCGACCTTCAGCAAGGGGGTGAACTCGCCGCTCGCCTCGTGGAAGCGGTACAGGCCGTCCTCCAGCGAACAGACGAAACCGCCGCCCGCGACCGGCACCACGAAACTCACCTGCCCCGGCGCGTCCCAGCTGCGTTTTTCGCCATCGTCGGCGCCATAGCAATGCAGGCGCCGGCCCTTGATGTCGACGAACCACACCTGGCCCGCCGCGCCATGCCACAGCGCGCCTTCGCCAAGCGTGGCGCCCACCTCCCAGAGGCAGTGCAGGGTGATGTTGGTGTTCATGCGCCGTACCAGCCCGCGTCGACGAAGTATTCGCGGCCGCTGCAGCGGCGCGCATTGTTCGAGGCCAGGAACAGCGACAGCGCCGCCACGTCCTGCATCTCCACGCGCTCCTGCAGGCACTGGCCGTTGAGGATGCGCGCTTCCTCGTGCGGCGTATGCCACAGCGCTTCCTGGCGCGGGGTGCGCACCGCGCCCGGCACCACGGCCACGGTGCGGATGCCGTGCGGCCCGAGCTCGCGCGCCATCGCGCGCGTCATGCCCTCGACGCCGGCCTTGGCCGTCATGTACAGGGCCAGCTCGGTATGCGGCAGGTGCCACGAGATCGAGCCGAAATTCTGGATCACGCCGTGGCCCTGCTCCCGCATGCCGGGAATGACGGCCTGGGAACAGAAGAACTGGTGGCGCAGGTTGACGTTCATCCGGCTTTCCCAGTAGGCCGGGGTGACGTCGCCGATGCTGTGGCGATCGTCGTTGGCCGCGTTGTTGAGCAGGATGTCGACGGCGCCGGCGTCCTGCACGATGCCGTCGAAGGCGCGCTTGAGCGCATCGAGGTCGGTCAGGTCGCAGTGGACGAAGCGCGGTGCGTGGGTCGCGCCGTCCAGCGACTCGGCCAGGGCGCGTCCTGCGCCCTCGGCGATGTCGAGGAACCAGACCCGGGCGCCCTGCCCGACGAAGGCGGTGACCAGCTCGGCGCCGATGCCGCTGCCGCCGCCGGTGATGACGACGCGCTTGCCGTTCAGGTCCGGATAAGTTGCGTATACAAAGGCTGGTTGATTAGTGTCAGACATGGGTTTTCGTATTAAGGGCTGTTTTTATTCCTGGACCAGCAGGCCACGCCGCGCCAGGTTGGCGTACAGCGCGCGCACGCCGAAGGTCCAGGGCGTGATCGCGTCGCTGCGTTGCACGGTGTTGACCAGGGTGCCGAGCGATGGGGTCGAGATGCCGACCTTGTCGCCCAGGTGGTGGGTAAAGCCGCCGCCTTCGGCGTCGCGGTCCTTGATCGGCGAGAACATCGTGCCGAGGAACAGCATGAAGCCGTCCGGGTACTGGTGGTGCGCGCCGCAGGTCTGGGCCACCAGGTCGAGCGGGTCGCGGCTGATCTCGCGCATGCGGCTGCTGCCTTCGAGGATGAAGCCGTCGTCCACGCCTTCGATCAGCATGTTCACCTCGCACGCGCGCAGCGTGTCGAGCGAGTACGCATCGTCGAACAGGCGGATGAAGGGGCCGATGGCGCAGGAAGCGTTGTTGTCCTTGGCCTTGCCCAGCAACAGGGCGCTGCGGCCTTCGATGTCGCGCAGGTTGACGTCGTTGCCCAGCGTGGCGCCGACGATCTCGGCGCGGCTGTTCACCGCCAGCACGATCTCGGGTTCGGGATTGTTCCAGTGCGAGGTCGGATGCAGGCCGATGTCGGCGCCGTGGCCGACCGCGGACATCGGCTGCGACTTGGTGAAGACTTCGGCGTCGGGGCCGATGCCCACTTCCATGTACTGCGACCACAGGCCGCGCGCCGACAGTTCGGTCTTCAGGCGCTGCGCGGCCTCCGAGCCCGGCACGATGTCCGACAGGTCGGTGCCGATCGTCGCCTGCAGCTGCGCGCGCAGAGCCTCGGCGCGCGACGGGTCGCCCTTGGCCTGCTCTTCGATCACGCGTTCCAGCAGGCTGACGGCGAAGGTGACGCCGGCGGCCTTGATCGCCTGCAGGTCGCATGGCGCCAGCAGGCGCATGCCGTTGGCGCCGGCCTCGCCGCGCAGCGCGGCGTCCATCAGCGCGCGCACCTCGCCAAGGTCTTCGCCCTCGGCGCCGCCCGCGATGGCCAGCAGGTCGCTGCGCTCGAACAGGTCGGCCACGGTCGGCGCATGGCGGGTGATGTCGACCAGGCGGCCGCCGCGCACGGCGACCACGGCTGGACCTTCGTTGGCGCCGGTGCGCCAGACCCGGCCGACCAGCAGCGCGCGGTCGAGGTCATCGGGAAGCGGATTGGCTTGGATGGTAGTCATGGGTTCCTCGATTGCTGGTGCCGCCCCTCGGGACGGCAGTATAGGGTTCGGGGTGAAGCCTTCGGACATGATTCTAACATTAATGTTAACGCAATCATGACCTCCTCCTCAGGCCTGCCGAGGGACGGCAGGCCCGGGAGGGGCGGGTCAGGTCAGAACTCGCCGCGCACACCGAGCTGGAAGGTGCGGCCCGGGTCATAGAACCCGAACTGCGCGCTCTCGAACTGGAAGTACGAGTCCCGCTTGGCCTTGTTGATGTTGACGACATCGAAGGTGACCGTCGGCCAGCCCTCACGATCGAACACCCGCTCCAGATCCACGCTCGACGAGAAGTCGGCCTGCTTGTACGCGCGGCCATACAGCGCAGCCGCCGCGATGCCGTTCTGGCCGCCGCTGGCCGCCTGGCTGCCTTCGCGGTAGGTGTGCGAGAAACGGGCCATGAAGCCGTGGTTCTCGTAGTAGATGCCGAAGTTGTTGCTCTTGCGCGGCACGTTCAGCGCCACGAAGCCGTTGGTGCCCTCGCCGCTGGCCGACTGGTTGATCAGGGTCGCGGTTTCGCTGAAGCCGAAGCCCTTGATCGGCAAGAACCTGTCGAGTGGCTGGACCCAGCCGATTTCCAGGCCGCGAATCCGCAGGATGCCGCCGGCATTGCGTTCCTGGCTCATCACCACGGTCGCCGCGCCCGGGCCGCCGCGCGCGTCGATCGCCGCCTGGGCGTTCGGGATCAGGTTGTTATAGGTGACGCCATACTGCTCCAGCGCGCTGAACGGCAAGGTACGGTTCTCGATCACCGTGAAGCCCTTGAGCTTCTTCTGGAACACGGTCAGGCTCACATAGCCTTCGCCGCCGGTGTACCAGTCGACGCCGAAGTCCAGGTTCTTCGAGATGTAGGGCTGCAGTTCGGGGCTGCCGATCGTGCCGACGTCGGCCGACACCGAGCTGAAGTTGATGCCGGGGCGCAGCGAATTCGGATTGGCGCGCGTCATGCTCTTCGATGCCGCGGCGCGCACGATGACGTTGTTGGCGACCGTCAGGGCGGCGGTGCCGGATGGCAGCGTGTTGTTGTAGGTGTTGTTCACATACTGCCACTCGGTCGCGTTCGGGTACTTGGCGCCATTCAGCGTGATGTTGGCGTTGCGTGGATCGCTGAACGAATTCAGGGAGCCGACCTCCTGCTTGGTGCGCACATACCGCACGCCGGCGTTATACCGGAACGGCATGTTGGCGAGCAGGGTCGACCCATTGATCTCGGTATAGAAGCCCGAGGTCTTCTCGCGCATGTAGCCCGCGCTCGCCCCGGTCGACGAACTGGTCGAATCCGGCGCCGTCGAGTTGTAGTAGTCGTAGTTCGAATCCTTCCTGAAGCGGTCCCAGTCGACGACCAGGCGGCCGTATTCGCCAGGCACCAGGTAGCTTGCCAGCTTGTCGGCCGGGATCAGCGAACCCTGGTAGACCAGCTGGTCGGTGCGGCCCGCGGTGTAGCCGGTGCCGAAGCCGGGATAGAGCGCCGCTGCGCTCGCGCCAGGCGTGTTGGCGCCGTCGCAGGCCGGCGCGCCGTTGGGGCCTTGCAGGAACACGCTTGGATTGTTGCCGCACACCGCGGCCTGCCAGGCGGCCGAGTTGTCCTGGCCGCGGATGCGGCGGTCGATGTCGTCGTAGGCGTAGCCGAGCTTCAGGTTCAGCTTGTTGTCGCCCCAGGTCAGGTCGGTGTGGAAGCCCTTGGTGCTGGTTTCGCGCAGCTCGTTCTGGATATTGACGCGGCCACCTGCCCAGCCAAGATTCGCCGGGTTGTTCACATCGTTGTTGAACGTGATGCTGGGCACCCCGCCATTGGTGGCGTCATAGGTAGCCACCAGTCCGCTGCCCGCCGCGGTGATCGGCATGACGGTCGGCGCTTCGTGCGTGAAGTCCGACTCGGTCGCGTTGGCCTGCGCCTCGAGCTTCAGGGTTGGCGCGATCTGCCAGGTCATCCCCGGGTTGATGCCCTTGAGCGTGGTCTTGTCGCGGCGCGGGCCGTATTCGATGAAATAGCGCGCATTGGCGAAGGTGCCGCCCGTCGCCGTGCAACCGGCGCTGCAATCGGCGCGGTCCACGGTCATATTGAGCGGAATGGCGAACTCGTTGCGCATGGCCCAGGTGTAGCCGATGCGCTGCATGTCGTCGTCCTTTTCGCTGTACAGCGTGTCGACGTAGAAGTGCAGGTTCTCGGTAGGACGATACTCGGCGCTGATGATGGCCGAGGCCTTGTCGCGGTCGCCGTAGTATTCCATGTAGCGGCCGAGGCGCGGGACCAGCGCGTTGTCGATCGCGGTGATGCTGGTGCCCGGGTTGTTGGCCTCCAGGAAGCCCTGGTTGATCGGCGTGCCGGGAACGAGGCCCGCGCCCGCGCCGACGGGCACGGTGCCGGGAATCGTCCAGTTGCCGCCGCCGGTATTGTTACGCGACGGCAGGCCGTTCTGCGCAGCCGACAGGTTGGCATTGGTCAGGCCGACCGTCTCGTAGCCGGTGGTGCGGGCCTTCTGGCGGTTGTAGTACACGCCGCCGAGGATACCGAACTTGTCGCCCCAGGTCTTGCTGGCCAGCAGCGAGCCGCGTGCGCCGACGTCGTTCGCGATTTCCTGCTTCTGCGCGGTCGCGTTGTACACGACGTAGGCGCCTTCCTTGTCGAACGGCCGCGCGCTGCGCAGGTTGACGACGCCGGCGGCGCCGCCCTCGAGCTGCGAGGCGTTCGGGCTCTTGCTGACGGTCAGCTTGGTGAACAGCTCGGTCGGAAGCAGGTCGAGGTCGATCTCGCGGTTGGTGCTGGCGCCGTCGATCGGTCCGGACGACGCCACGGCGATCTGCGCGTTGTTCAACAGGACCTTGGTGAAGCTGGAGCCCAGGCCGCGGATCTGGACGTTCATGCCTTCGCCCGTGACGTCGCGCGAAATCTGGACGCCGGGAATGCGGCTGAGCGATTCCGCGATGTTCTTGTCCGGGAATTTACCCATGTCTTCCGAACTGATGGTGTCCTGGAAGCCGACGGCTTCCTTCTTGTCGCGCGCGGACGCCAGCAGGCTGCCGCGGTAGCCGGTCACTTTGACGACGTTCACATTGGCTTGCGCATTGGCGTCGGTGGTGGTGGCGGTGGTGTCCTGCGCGTACGCCTGGTGAACCAGGCCCGCCATGACGGTCAGGCCGAGCGCCCACTGGCGCCGGCGAGCTACACCCTGCTGCTTAGCATTACGAGTCATTCAATGTCTCCTGATGGTTTTTTTTACTTCTATGTACTTCTTGGCAAGCAACCTTCTGCGGTTGTCTTATGGGTAGGCAAACTGCCTTGTCGCGGCAAACAGGACTTTCTTCCCTGGCGCGCTAGCGGCAGGTCATGCTGTTCGACACGAAGGAATGCGCAGGGCGCGGGGCGGGCGAACCCGGCCACGCGACTGGAATGGATGAGTGACTGGTGCGGCCGCCAGAAGGCATGGCCGGACGTGCGGTGACGTCTCGCTGTTGCATGCTTATCTCCTCGTTATTTTTCTACTTCAAGCACATGTTACGAACATCTCTATTAACACCAATGTTATCGCAACCATCGCAGTCTACTGGTCAAAAATAATGATTGTCAACAAAATATTCCTGGCGTGGCGAAAGCGCGAATGTTAGGCCTATCAAACGCGCCTGGCGAGCCGGCTGTTGATGCGCCGGCTGCCGCCTCTGCACCGTGGCCGGCGAAACAAAATGCTTTCAAATCGAAAAGGTTCGCGCTAACATTCCCGAAGCCGGATGATACAAAACAAACATTCCGGGTCTATAAAAACATGGAGACAAGCGAATGCACCGACTCTTCGGGCGGCTCTGGGCCGCGTTTCTTCTCGGCATGCTGTTATGCATCCCGACCCATGCCGCCGCAGAGGATGGCTATCAACTGTGGTTGCGCTATCAACCCCTCCCCGCCGCCCAGCGCGCGCACGTCGCCGACTCGATCCTGATGCTCGGCGCCGACAGCCCGACCAAGGGCGCGGCGCGCGCCGAGCTGCAACGTGGCCTGCAGGGACTGCTGGGCAAGGCGCCTGGCGTCGTCGACAAGGCGCGCCCCGATACCATCGTGCTGGCGCGCGGCGCCGACCTGCCGGCCGGCCTGGATGCCGCATCCGCCGTGCGCGAGCAGTTGCGCAAGCTCGGCGACGAAGGCTACCTGGTGCGGCGCGCCAGGCTGGATGGCGTCGCTGTCACCCTGGTTGCGGCCAATACCGACATCGGCCTGCTGTACGGCAGCTTCGCCTGGCTGCGCCAGCTGCAGACGGGCGCCCGCGCCGACCAGATCGCGCTGGCCTCCAGCCCCACCCTGCCCCTGCGCGTGCTGAACCATTGGGACAACCTCGATCGCAGCGTGGAGCGCGGCTATGCCGGCGAGTCGATCTGGAACTGGTGGGAACTCCCGCACATCGTCGATCCGCGCTATACCGACTATGCGCGCGCCAATGCCTCGCTGGGCATCAACGGGGCCGTCCTGAACAACGTGAACTCCAAGGCCGAGGTGCTCGGCGCCCCCTTCATCGCCAAGGCCGCCGCCATCGCCGACGTGCTGCGCCCCTACGGCATCCGGGTCTACCTGTCGGTGCGCTGGTCGACGCCGCTCGAGATGAAGCAAACCAGGACGGCCGATCCGCTCGACCCCGAAGTCGCCGCCTGGTGGAAGAACAAGGCCGACGAAATCTACCGCACCATTCCCGATTTCGGCGGCTTCCTGGTCAAGGCCAATTCGGAAGGCCAGCCGGGTCCGCAGGACTATCGCCGCCACCACGCCGACGGCGCCAACATGCTGGCGCGCGCCGTGGCCCCGCACAAAGGCATCGTGATGTGGCGCGCCTTCGTGTACGCCTCGCCCGAGGAATCGAAAGCCGGCAAGCTGCATGACCGCGCGGTCGAGGCCTATGACCAGTTCCTGCCGCTGGACGGCAAGTTCGACGACAACGTGCTGGTGCAGGTGAAGAACGGCGCGATCGACTTCCAGCCGCGCGAGCCGGCCCACCCGATGTTCGGCGCGATGCCGAAGACGCCGCTGATCATGGAATTCCAGATCACCAAGGAGTACCTGGGCTTCGCCACCCACCTGGCCTATCTCGGCCCGATGTTCCAGGAGACGCTGGAATTCGATACCCGCATTGGCGGACGCAAGCTCACGGTGGCCGACACCATCCAGGGCAAGCAGGGCCGCGTCGGCGGCAAGGTAGGTGGAATTGCAGGCGTCGCCAACATCGGCAGCAGCCGCAGCTGGAGCGGTTCGATCTTCGACCAGGCCAACTGGTATGTGTATGGCCGCATGGCCTGGGACCAGGGCCTGGACAGCCGCGCCATCGCGCGCGAGTGGGCGGCCCAGACCTTCAGCCCGGACGCGCGCCTGCTGGACCCGGTCGTGAACATGATGATGCGCTCGCGCGAAGCGGTGGTCGACTACATGACGCCGCTCGGCCTCAACCACGTGATGGGCAGCAGCCACCACCATGGTCCGGCGCCCTGGGTCGACGACCTGGAACGCGCCGACTGGAACCCGATCTATTACCACCGCGCCGGCCGCGATGGCATCGGCTTCGACCGCACCGCGAAGGGCAGCAATGCCGTGGCCCAGTATGCGCCCGAGGTGGCGCGCCGCTTCGCCGATCCGAAAACGACGCCGCCCGAACTGCTGCTCTGGTTCCACCGCCTGCCATGGGATTACCGGATGCCGTCCGGCCGCACCCTGTGGGAAGAGCTGGTGGCGCACTACGACCGCGGCGTAGCCGAAGCCGCCGCGATGCAGGCCGAGTGGCAGCGCCTGAAACCCTTCGTCGACGCCCAGCGCTTCGCCGATACCGCGCAGCGCCTGGCCCAGCAGCACGTCGAAGCGCAATGGTGGCGCGACGCCAGCCTCGCCTATTTCCAGGACGTGTCCGGGCTGCCGTTGCCGGCCGGCGTGCGCAAGCCAGCGCACTCACTCGACCACTACAAGTCGATCCGCTTCCCGTATGCCCCGGGAATTTGAGCGATTCACCCTGTTTGCCGAATGACTTCTGGAGAAGAGATGAACCCGATTCAACGCGCCGCCACCCCGACCATCGTGGAAATGCGGGTGATCCCGGTCGCCGGCCGCGACAGCATGCTGCTCAACCTGTGCGGCGCCCATGCGCCCTACTTCACCCGCATCCTGGTGCTGTTGAAGGACAACGCCGGCCGCACCGGCATGGGCGAGGTGCCCGGCTCCAACGGCATCCTGCTGGCCCTGCAAAAGCTGGCGCCGCTGGTCGAAGGCACCGAGATCGGCCACCACCGCCGCACCCTGAACCGGCTGCGCGCCGTCATCTCGGGCGTCAGCCACCAGGTCACCTCCAGCGCCGAGGCGGCGGTGATGAAGCAGCCGCACGAGATCAACCTGCGTCTCGAGAACGTGGTGACGGCGGTGGAGGCGGCCCTGCTCGACCTGCTCGGCCAGTTCATGGGTCTGCCGCTGTGCGAGCTGCTGGGCGACGGCCAGCAGCGCAGCCATGTGCCGATGCTGGCCTATCTGTTCTATATCGGCGACCGTGGCCGCACCGACCTCGGTTACGACGATGACGCGGGCCGCGACGGCTGGTACCGGGTGCGCAACCAGGAAGCGCTGACCGCCGAATCGATCGGCGACATGGCCGCGGCGGCGGTCGAGCAGTATGGCTTCAGGGACTTCAAGCTCAAGGGCGGCGTGATGCGCGCCGAAGAAGAGATGGAAGCCGTCGCCGCGATCAAGCGCCGCTTTCCCGAGGCCGGCGTGACGCTCGACCCCAACGGCGCCTGGTCGCTGCGGGAGGCGATCGACGCCTGCCGCGGCCAGGGCCACCTGCTGGCGTATGCCGAAGACCCATGCGGCCCCGAGGGCGGCTATTCGGGACGCGAGATCATGGCCGAGTTCAAGCGTGCCACGGGCATCCGCACCGCCACCAATATGGTCGCCACCGACTGGCGCCAGATGGCCCATTCGCACCTGCTGGGCGCGGTGGACATCCCGCTGGCCGACCCGCACTTCTGGACCATGCAGGGTTCGGTGCGCCTGGCGCAGCTGTGCCACGACTGGGGCCTGACCTGGGGCTCGCACTCGAACAACCACTTCGACGTGTCGCTGGCGATGTTCACCCATTGCGCGGCGGCGGCGCCGGGCACGATCACGGCGATCGACACCCACTGGATCTGGCAGGAGGGCCGCGAACGCCTGACGACCGAGCCGCTGCAGATCGTCGGCGGCCAGGTGGCGGTGCCGGAGCGTCCGGGCCTGGGCATCGAGCCGGACATGGAGCAGATCGACCGGGCGCATGAACTCTACAAGAAGGTGGCCGGCGGCGCGCGCGACGATGCGATGGCGATGCGCTACCTGGTGCCGGAATGGACCTACGATCCGAAGCGCCCCAGCATGGTCAATCCATGATCCCAGCAATCCTTGGCCGGACCCGCGGCGGCGCCATCCGCGGGCTGCGCTGGTGGATGATCGGCCTGATCATGCTGGGCGCGGTGGTCAACTACCTGACCCGCAGCTCGCTGGCCGTGGCCGCGCCCACCCTGCTGGCGGAGCTGGAGATCACGGCCAGGGAGTATTCGTACATCACGGCCGCCTTCCAGGGCGCGATCATGCTGCAGCCGCTGTGCGGCTACGTGCTCGACGTGATCGGCCTCAAATATGGCTTCGCGATCTTCGCCACCGCCTGGTCGCTGATCTGCATGGCGCACGGCATGGCCACCAACTGGCAGACCCTGGCCATCCTGCGCGGCCTGCTCGGCTTCGCCGAAGGCTCGGCCAACCCGGCCGGCATGAAGGCGGTGTCCGAATGGTTCCCGGCCAAGGAGCGCGGCCTGGCGGGCGGCGTCTTCAATATCGGCGCCTCGTTCGGCTCGATGCTGGCCCCGCCGCTGGTCGTGTGGGCCATCCTGCACTACAACTGGCAATCGGCCTTCGTGATCACGGGCGCGCTGGGCCTGGTGTGGGTGTGCGCCTGGCTGCTGCTGTACGACGCGCCGAAGCGCCACCGCCGTCTGTCCGAGGCCGAGGCGGCGCACATCGCCGCCGGCCAGGAAGACCACTTGGCCGGCGACGGCACCAAGCCGTCGGTGCTCAGCATCCTCAAGCAACGCAATTTCTGGGGCATCGCCCTGCCGCGCTTCCTGGCCGATCCGGCCTGGGGCACGCTGGCGTTCTGGGTGCCGCTGTACCTGACCACGGTGCGCGGCTTCGAGCTGAAGGACATCGCCATGTTCGCCTGGCTGCCCTTCCTCGCGGCCGACCTGGGCTGCATGTTCGGTCCGGTGGTGGTGCTGGCCCTGCAAAAGCGCGGGGTACGCCTGATCAATGCCCGGCGCGGCGCGTTCACCCTCGGCGCCATCATGATGATGGGCGTGGCCTTCGTCGGCTACGTCGACGATGCCTATGCCGCGATCGCCCTGCTCAGCCTCGCGGGCTTTGCCCACCAGACGCTGTCGGTCACCGTCATCACCATGTCGTCCGACCTGTTCCGGCGCAACGAGGTCGCCACCGTGGCCGGCATGTGCGGCACCTTCGGCAACCTGGGCCTACTGATCTTCTCACTGCTGATCGGCACCCTGCTGGCCAGCGTCGGCTACACGCCCTTCTTCGTCAGCCTGGCGGTGCTCGACCTGGTCGCGGCGGTGCTGCTGTGGACGCTGGTACGGGATCCCACCTTCGAGCCCCAACCCATTTCGATGCAAAAACCATGATCCACAACCCGATCCTGCGCGGATTCAATCCCGACCCGTCCATCGTGCGGGTCGGCGACGACTACTACATCGCGACCTCCACCTTCGAGTGGTACCCGGGGGTACAGATCCACCACTCGCGCGACCTGGTGAACTGGCGCCTGGCCAGACGGCCGCTGACCCGCGCCAGCCAGCTCGACATGCGCGGCGCGCCCGATTCCTGCGGCGTGTGGGCGCCGTGCCTGACGTATGCCGATGGCCTGTTCTGGCTGATCTACACCGACGTCAAGCGCTATGGCCGCACCTCGACCGGCGGCGCCGGCGGCAGCGCCTCGCTGCGCGATTTTCATAACTACCTGGTCACCAGCCCCAGCATCGACGGCCCGTGGTCCGATCCGGTCCACCTGAACAGCAGCGGCTTCGATCCGTCGCTGTTCCACGACGACGACGGGCGCAAGTACCTGCTGAACCAGCTATGGGACCACCGTCCCGGCGGCAAGCGCTTCGCCGGCATCGTGCTGCAGGAATATTCGGCCCTGGAGCGGCGCCTCGTCGGCACGCGCACCAATATCTTCGCCGGGACCGAACACGGCCTGACCGAGGCGCCGCACCTGTACCGCCGCAACGGTTATTACTACCTGCTCACCGCCGAAGGCGGCACCGGCTGGAACCATGGCGTGACGATGGCGCGCTCGCGCGACTTGCGCGGACCGTACGAGCTGCACCCGGACGTGAACGTCCTGACCACCCGTGCGCGGCCCGACGCCGCGCTGCAGCGCGCAGGGCACGCCGACCTGGTCGACACGCCGGACGGCCGCACGTATATGGTCTACCTGTGCGGCCGGCCGCTGCGCAACCGTGGCGCCTGCACCCTGGGACGCGAGACCGCGATCCAGCAAGTGGTATGGGGCGACGATGGCTGGCTGCGCACGCTCGATGGCGAGGGCATGCCGCAGCTGGACGTGCCGGCGCCCGGCCTGCCCGAACACCGTTTCGACGCCGCGCCCGAACGAAGCGACTTCGACGCCTTGGTGCTGCCGATCGATTTCCAGTGGCTGCGCACGCCGTATCCGGAAGAACTGTTCAGCCTCACGGCGCGGCCCGGCCACCTGCGCCTGTATGGGCGCGAAAGCCTGGGCAGCACCTTCCGCCAGGCGCTGGTGGCGCGCCGGCAGCAGGCCCACTGCTTCAGCGCGTCCACGCTGGTCGAGTTCGAGCCGGAACACTTCCAGCAGCAGGCGGGCCTGGTCTGCTACTACGGCGCCTCTAAATTCCACTACCTGTACATCACGCACGACGACGAGATCGGCAAGCACCTGCGCGTGATGAGCAGCCTGCCCAACCACCTGCAGGCGGACAGCTTCACCGCGCCGCTCGCCCTGCCCGCCGGCGTGCCGGTCGAACTGCGGGTCGAAGTGGACGAGGAGCGCCTGGTGTTCGGCTATCGCGTCGACGACGGCCCCTGGCAGTGGCTACCGCAGCAGTTCGACGCCAGCATCCTGTCGGACGAGGCCAGCGCGCCCGGCCAGCCCAATTTCACGGGCGCCTTCGTCGGCATGGCCTGCCAGGACATGGCCGGCACCGCGCTGCATGCCGACTTCGATTATTTCGAATACCACGAGCGGCCCTACCGCAGCCGGCTGTAGGCGCAATTGTCGAACTGCTGCAGCGGCACCGCCGCTGCCAGCGCGGCATAACCCGCATGCGACGGATGCAGGCCGTCGCCGCTGTCGTAGGCCTTGGCCAGGTAGGATGGCCGCGCAGGGTCGCGCAGCACCCCGTCGAAATCGAGCACGCCGTCGAATGCCTTTTCGGTTCGCACCCAGTCGTTGACCGCCTGGCGCAGCGCCTCGTTGTGCTGCGCCGGCGCATAGTAGCCGCTGCCCATGAAGGGCGTGATGGTCGCGCCGATCACGCAGATCCCCCTGGCGTGGGCGCGCGCGATCATCTGCAAGTGGGCTTGCTTGAAGTCGCCCAGCATCGCCTCGATCGCCTGCGGCGTGTCCTCTTTCGAGCGGCGCAGCACCCCGATATCGTTGACGCCGATGAAGACGACCGCATGGCTCACGCCATTCCTGGCCAGGACGTCGCGCTCGAAACGCGTGACGAGGCTCGGGCCCAGGCCCTCGCGCAGCAGGCGGCCGCCGCCGATGCCGGCATTGATCACGGCGAGCTGTCGCTTGCCGTCCTGCGCGATGCGCCGCACCAGGTGATCGGTCCAGCGGTTGTTGGCGTCCGTCGTGGCGCCATAGCCGTCGGTGATCGAATCGCCGATCACGACCACGGCCCGCGCGGGCGGCGCGGCGCTGACTTCGACGTCGGCCAGCTGGTGCCAGCGCGTGACGGTCTTGGCGTCCGGGAGACTCGCGGCCATGGTCTGGCGGCCCGGGGCCAGGTAAGTCGTGGTACGCGCGCCGGCATGGCCAGTCTGCTGCCCGGCCGCATTCGCCATGTGCATAGTGACCGCGATATCGAGGCCGCTCGCCGCCGCCAGGTCGACCGGATCGCTGACATACTCGGCGCCCGCCGGTATGCGCACCGAGGTACTGCCGTTGAAGCGCAGGCCCTGGAGCGAACCCGCCACCACCTCGGATGAACCGGGCCGCACGGCGCGCGCGATGCTCGCCTCGTTCACGACCAGCATCTCGCTGCCGTAGGCATTGCTGATTCTGACCCGGACCTGGCTGCCACCCAGCGACAGGCGCACGACCTGGCGCACGGTGCCGTCCTTCCACAACTCGGCCGGCATGGCTTCGGCCTGGCCGTAAGACATCTGGGATGTGCCCCAGCTGGCCACCCAGTGGCGGGAGCCGCTATCAGTAACAGAAGGTGGCAGTGTGCAGGCGCCCAGGCCAAGCGTGGCCAGGACGGCGATGGCCAGGCGGCCTCGACGAAAAGTATTCAATGTGGTCTCCGGTGATGGCATGACCCGCGGGACGCAGGACTACCAAATCTGTAACGCCAATGATAGCGCAAACAAACCAGTGGTAGACGGAAGTTTCAGGCGACGATGCGCACCGGCGGCCGGATCCGCGGCGCCGCGTCGGACTGGCGCCGCACCAGCGTGAAATCGGTCTTGATGTGCTCGGGACCCGCGGCCAGGCCGGTGCGCTCGTTCGTCACGCGCCGGACGATGCATTCGATCGCCGCCTCTGCCATGTCCATGGTCGGCTGGCGCACGGTGGTGAGCGCCGGCCAGATCGTGGTCGACAGCGCGGTATCGTCGAAGCCGACCACCGTGATGTCGCCCGGCACGTCGAGCCCCAGGCGATGGGCTACCGCGACCGTGGCGGCGGCCATGTCGTCGTTGCTGGCGAAGATCGCCGTCGGCCGGTCGGGCAGCGCCAGCAGGATCTCGGCGGCGTCGAGCCCCGAGCGATAGTTGAACATCCCCTGCGCCACCAGCTCGGGCGCGGGGTCGGCGCCGAATTCCTCGATGGCGGCCTGGTAGCCTTGCAGCCGGGCGCTGCTCGCCGACTGGTAGGGATGTCCGCTGATGAAGCCGATCCGCTGGTGGCCCAGTTCGATCAGGTGGCGCGTCATTTCGTAGGCGGCCTGGCGATCGTCGATGCCGATCGCGCTGGCCCGCGCATCGGGCTGGCCGCAGGCGATCAGGGCCAGCGGAATGCCGGCGTCGACGATGCGCGCCACGATCTCGGCATTGTCGACCAGCGGCGGCGGCAGGATGATGCCGTCCATCTGGTTATCGATCAGGCGCTGGGTCTGCTCGGCGATCTGTTCGCCGTCGGCGCACTTCTCGACCAGCAGCTGGACGTTGTTCAGGCTGACCTTGTTCAGCAATCCCAGCAAGACCTCGGTGAGATAGGCGCCGCTGCGCACGCTCGG
This sequence comes from Massilia timonae, assembly GCF_001866515.1. Classification (NCBI taxonomy): domain Bacteria; kingdom Pseudomonadati; phylum Pseudomonadota; class Betaproteobacteria; order Burkholderiales; family Oxalobacteraceae; genus Massilia; species Massilia timonae. The sequence goes on along the minus strand of NZ_JRYB01000001.1, from coordinate 3,612,030 downwards.
CATGCTGTACAGGAAGCCGATGCGGATCGGCCGCGATCCGGCCAACAGCCGCGCCTCGGGGTGCGGCGCGTAGTTCAGGGCCGCGGCGGCGGCCGTCACCTTCTTGCGCGTACTGGCCCGCACGGTCGCCTTGCCGCTCATGACCCGCGACACCGTCATCGGCGACACCCCGGCAAGCTTCGCCACGTCGGCCATATTGGGGCCGCGCTTGAGCTCCGCTGGATTGACGAGTCCGATCGTGGAATTAGGCATGCGGAGAATCCCTGGAAGACCTTGCGATGTTTGCGCGAACTTTAACGTCCTCATTCTAACACGCAGCGCCGTATTTACCGCCACTCCCAGGCTTATATCTGATATGCGGCCGGGCAATAAAGCGGTTGACGGGCGTTAGCATCTCATCCACAATCGAAAACAATGATTGCGCTAACTTTTTGCGAGGTTGACGTGATACATGCGTGGCCCGACCGTCATGAACGCGCTTGCCGCGTGCCTGACGGTTGAGGGCCGCAATTGCTTTTCAACATATAGATTGGCAAGACAATGACTACAATTATCAAGGCGCAGCCGACGCTGGAGACAACTGAAAAAATCGGCTATGCACTGGGCGATCTGGCGGCCAACCTGATCTTCCAGACCCTGCTCACCTTCCTCGCCTTCTTCTACACCGACGTCTATCAGATCTCACCCAACGCCGCGGCCAGCATCATCTTCATGGGCGGCCTGGTCGGCGCCTGCTTCAACCCGCTGATGGGCATCATCGCCGACCGCACTTCGACCCGCTGGGGCAAGTTCCGTCCCTGGATCCTGTGGACCTCGGTGCCGTTCGGCCTGGTGGCGATCCTCGCCTTCAGCACGCCCGACCTGGGCGAGCGCGGCAAGTACATCTACGCGCTGCTGACCTACATCCTCTTGATGCTGGTGTACTCGGCCAACAACCTGCCCTATTCGGCCCTGAGCGGCGTGCTGACCGGCAGCATGGCCGACCGCAACAGCCTGTCGTCGTATCGCTTCGTCGCGGTGCTGGTCGCGCAGCTGGTGATCCAGGTGCTGCTGCTGCCGCTGGTGCTGATCCTGGGCGCGGGCGACAAGGTGGCCGGCTTCCAGACCGTGATGATGTTCTTCGCGGTGGCCGGCACCGTCTGCTTCCTGATCACCTTCTTCACCACCCGCGAACGCATCGTGCCCGCGCCAAGCCAGCGCTCGAGCATCAGGCAGGACGTGGCCGACCTGCTGCGCAACCGCCCTTGGGTGGTGATGCTGGTGCTGACCATCCTGGTGTTCATCACCTTGTCGCTCAAGGGCGGCATGTACATCTTCTACTTCCGCAACTACCTGGAGGAGGCGGCGCTGGCGGCTTTTCTGAGCGACGTCGGCTTCCTGGGCTTCATCGACGGCCTCAACGCGGTACTCACCGGCATGGGCCTGACCGCCTTCCACTGGCCGGAAGACGCCGCCACCTCGGGCTTTTCCCTGTTCAACGCGGTCGGCATCATCCTGATGATCGTCGGGATCGGCTTCTCGAAGCCGCTGGCCGACCGCTTCGGTAAGCGCGACGTGTTCGGCGCCGCGCTGCTGCTGGCAGCGATCTTCCGCCTCAGCTACTACTGGATCGGCCCGGGCTCGATCGGCCTGGTGTTCGGCGCCCAGATCCTGTACGGCTTCTTCTACGGCATCACGATCCCATTGCTGTGGGCGATGATCGCCGACGTCGCCGACTACTCGGAATGGAAGAACAACCGCCGCGCCACCGCCCTGCTGTTCTCGGCCATGATCTTCGGCCTCAAGGCGGGCCTCTCCATCGGCGGAGCGCTGGTGGCGGCCCTGCTGTCGGCCTATGGCTACGACGCCGCCCTGGCCGTCCAGCCGGGCCAGGTGGCCGATGGCGTGCGCCTGTCGGTCAGCGTGTACGCCGCCATCCCCTTCCTGCTGGCCGTGTGCTGCCTCGCGGCCTACGACATCCGCAAAACCACCGAGCTGCAGATCGAGCGCGAACTCGGCGAACGCCGCGCACTCGCCGCCCAGCAATGATTTTCATCTGAACCCGAACCAGACCATAGCCATGCCTGAAATTATCGACAAAGACCGCGTGCAAGCCTTGACAGAGCGCGCCATTTCCCAGCCGCTGCTCGAGCACATCTACATCGCCGATCCGTCGGCCCACGTGTTCGACGGCCGCATCTACATCTACCCGTCGCACGACATCGAGGCCGGCGTGCCGTTCAACGACGACGGCGCCCATTTCGCGATGGAGGACTATCACGTCGTCTCGATGGACCACCCGGGCGCCGAAGCGGTCGACCACGGCGTGGCCCTGCACGTGCGCGACGTGCCATGGGCGGCGCGCCAGATGTGGGCGCCCGACTGCGCGCGCAAGGACGGCAAGTATTACCTGTACTTCCCGGCCAAGCGGCCCGACGGCATCTTCCAGATCGGCGTCGCGGTCAGCGACAGTCCTGTCGGCCCGTTCACGGCGCAACCGCAGCCGATCGCCGGCAGCTATTCGATCGACCCGGCCGTGTTCGGCGACGACGACGGCGAGTTCTATCTCTATTTCGGCGGCATCTGGGGCGGCCAGCTGCAGAAGTACCGCGACAACCTCTACAGCCCTGACCATGAAGAACCGGCGGCGCACGAGCCGGCCCTGCAGCCGCGCGTGGCGCGCCTGCGCGGCGACATGCTGGAGCTGAGCGAGGAGCCGCGCCCCGTGCGCATCCTCGACGCCGACGGCAAGGAGCTGCTGGCCGGCGACCACGATCGCCGCTTCTTCGAGGCCCCGTGGCTGCACAAGCACGACGGCAAGTACTACTTCTCTTATTCGACCGGCGACACCCACCTGCTGTGCTACGCAATCGGCGACAGCCCCTACGGCCCCTTCACCTATGCGGGCCAGATCATGACCCCGGTGATCGGCTGGACCACGCACCACTCGATCTGCGAGTTCGAAGGCCGCTCGTATCTCTTCTATCACGACAGCAGCCTTTCCGGCGGCGTCACCCACCTGCGTTCGGTGAAGGTGACCGAGCTGCATTACGACGACGACGGCAAGATCGTCACCATCTCGCCCTATCGCCAGGCGTGAGCGGATACCGACAAACACGATAAAGGAGACACCACCCGATGACATCGCGACGCGATACCCTGAAACTGCTTGGCACGGCGGCCGGCGCCATGCTCGCCCCCCACGTACTGGCCGCGCAGGACGCCGGCCCCGCCCTCAAGGACCTGGCCAAGGCCAAGGGCATGCGCTTCGGTAATGCCATGGGCATGCTGGAAGACCAGGACACCCGCAAGAGCTTCCGCGACCCGGCCTACCGCGCCCTGATGGCGCGCGAGTGCAATATGATCGTCGCCGAGAACGAGACCAAGTGGCAGGCCCTGCAGCCGAAACCAGGCCCCTATCAATGGGGACCGGCCGACGAGATGTTCGCCTGGGCGCGCAAGGAAGGCATGGCGGTGCGCGGCCACACCCTGATCTGGCAGGATCCGAAATGGCTGCCCGCCTGGGTGAATGCGCTGGAGCTGAAATCCAAGCCGGTCGGCCACGCCGAGGCGATCCTGCGCGAGCACATCAAGACCGTCTGCACGCACATGGGGCAGGACGTCATCAGCCACGACGTCGTCAACGAGGCGGTGTCGCCGAAGGACGGCAGCTTGATACAGAATGTGTTCACCAGGCGCATGGGCGCGGTCGAGCAGATCGAATTCGCCTTCCGCCAGGCCCACGAGCACGCGCCGAAGGCGCAGCTGGTGTACAACGACTTCATGGGCCCCGGCCTCGGCGACGACGCCAAGCACCGCGCCGGCGTGCTGAAACTGCTGGCGGAACTGAAAAAACGCGGCGCCCCGATCCACGCCCTCGGCCTGCAAAGCCATATCAGCGCGGGCGACGCCATGTCCGGCCCCGCCAACGCGGCGGTGCTGCGCGAATGGCGCAAGTTCCTGGACGAGGTCACCGGCATGGGGCTGGACCTCCTGATCACCGAGTTCGACGTCAACGACAAGGCCTTCCCGGCCGATGTCGCCAAGCGCGACGCGGCCACTGCGGCGCTGGCGCGCGACTATCTCGACGTGACCCTGAGCTATCCGACCTGCCGCGATTTCCTGTTGTGGGGCATGGCGGACCACGTGAACTGGCTGCAGGTCTGGGCCGACGCGAAGCGCCCGGACGGCCTGGCGCAGCGTCCGACGCCGTACGACAGCCAGTTGCGCGCCAAGCCGATGCGCGAGGCGATCGCCGCTTCGCTGCGCGCGATGCCGATGCGTAAAGCCTGATCCTCCGGTATCAGCACGTCAAAAAGGGCAGTCCGCGTCATGCGGACTGCCCTTTTCAGTTAACGCTTCCCGACTCTTACAGGCGCGGGCTTTGCTGCGGCCCCAGGTAGCTCGGCTTCAGTCCGCCCGCATCGAGCACCAGCTTCTGCACCACCAGGCCCGGATCGAGCGCCCAGAACTTCAGTACATGCTTGCCCGGCTTGGCCAGCTGGTGTTCCGTCGTGAACACCGCCGCCCCATCCGACACGATCTTTTCCCAGAATTTTTCCGACTCGTCCACATGCACATTGACGATCTGCGGCGCCTCGTCGTCGATCGACACGGCGTAGCGGAAACCGGCGCCCGGCTGGAACTTGAGGGTCGGCGCCAGCGTCACCTGCACTTCTACCCTCCCGCTGCTGACCGTGTTGACGTCGTACTCGAGACGCATGCCCTGCTTCACGTCCAGCGCCGCAGCGGTCACCGGCATCGTCGTCACCCCGGCGTCGGTGCGGCCATGGCCAGGAATCCTGAGCCAGCTGCGGCCCTCGGGCGCCAGCGCACGGGTGTAGTTGGCGGCCTCGATCGACACCACGCCATCGGTCTCGACAAAGCCCTTGGCGCCTTTGGGGATGTCTGCAAGGCGCAGCGGCACATTGACCAGCACGCGCGTATCGTTCGGCCCCGTAATCGTCAGCACGGCCGGCTGCGGCTTGGCCGGCACCTTGTCCCAGCGTACATCGACGGTCACGCGCTGCTCGCCCGTCACCTTGCCGCTCGCCTGGCTCACCACCACCCAGGGTTGATTGGATTCAATGCGGTATTCGAACGGCGCGCTGCCGCGGTTGAAGATGTCGAGGTAGTGCGATTTTCTGGCGTAGGGATCGAAGGTCGGCAAGTCCAGCGCCTTGAGGCCATAGGCGCCCCAGGCCTTGGCGCTGCCCTCGACCGCCACCGACATATTCGCGCCGGCCGGCACGTCGATGCGATGCACCGCCGGCAGCACATTGGCGCGCGGCTGTTCCCAGTTGACGTAGCCGAAGCGGGTCTGCGACATCAGGTGGTTCCACTTGCCGCCCTGGAGCGCATGGTACTGGCGCGCCAGTTCGACGTCGTTCTTGTACAACGCCTGCACGCGCTCGGCCATGTCGTTGGTGGTGGCGCGGAACTGGGTGGCGTAATGGTGATTGAGGCCGGCCGCCACGTACAGCTGGTTCATATTGCTGGACGCCGCGACCGGATATTGCACCAGCTGGAAGAAGGCGTCACGCTGCTCGGGGCGCAGCCTGGCCGCCACCTTGCTCGCGCGCTCGGCCAGCGCCGCGTAGTCGCGCGCGATGCGGCCGGCTTCGTCGTAGTGCAGCACGCTGTAGGTGCCCGGCTCGAGCTGCTCGGGCTTGCGGCGGCCATTGAAGCGGGTGTACCCCTCGACCAGCTCGGCGATTTCCACCGCGTGCTCGGCGCCGAACTCGCGCGTGGCCCACAGGCGCAGGTATTCCGGCAGGCGCTCGGCCGGCCAGGCCGCGGGATTCCAGGCATAGGTCAGGAAGAACTCGATCGGCACTTCCATGGGCTTGAGGTCGCCGACGTTGACGATCCACATGCGCTTGGCGTCATACTGCCAGGCCAGGTGCATCTGTTCCCAGATCTTCGGGATCGGCGTCACGTTCAGCCATTTATACGAGCGCGGGCCGCCCACGTAGTCGAAGTGGTAGTAGACGCCGGCCCCGCCCGGACGCGCGCGTTCCTCCGGCGTCGGCAGGCGGCGGATATTGGCCCAGTTGTCGTCGCACCAGAGCAGCAGCACGTCGTCCGGCACGCGCATGCCCTTCTCGTAATAGCCCTGCACTTCCTTGTACAGCGCCCACACCTGCGGCACCTCGCTTGCCGGCTTGCCGGTATCCTGCTCGATCAGCGCGCGCTGGTCGCGCACGATCTTCTGCAGCAGGTCGACGTTGTCTTCCTCGGACATCGGCTCGTCGCCGTCGCCGCGCATGCCCAGCGTGATCACGCGGTCCTGGCCGTGCGAGTTGCGCAGGCCCTGCTTCCAGAACGCCTGCAGCACATCGGCGTTCTTGCCGTAGTCCCACGGCCCCTTGCCGAAGCGGGCCCACTCGTCGTGCGCGCGCATCATCGGCTCATGGTGCGAGGTGCCCATGATGATGCCCATCTCGTGGGCCAGGCGGCCGTTTTCCGGATCGTCGGCATAGAAGGCCGTGGGCGGCCACATCGCCGGCCACAGGTAGTTGCCGCGCATGCGCAGGATCAGCTCGAACACCTTCTCATAAAAGCGGTGGTTGAAGCCGCCGTATTTTTCCTTGGCCCAGTTGGTCAGCGCGGGCGCCTCGTCGTTCAGGAAGATGCCGCGGTACTGCACCACGGGAGCGTCGCTCACCTTGGTGCCCTGCGCAACGGACAGCGTCGCCCGGCGCGCCGGAACCACGTCGGCCCACCACTTCCACGGCGAGACGCCGATCTGCTCCGACAGGGTGTAGACGCCGAAGATGGCGCCGCGCCGGTCGCTGCCGGCCACCACCAGCGCGCGCGCCACGCCCGGCATCGGGTTGGCGACGGCCTGGATCAGGAAACCCTCCCATTTGCCGCGGATGGCGGCGGCGTCGATCTTGCCCTCGGCGGCGAGGCGGTCGACCAGGGCGCTTTGGCCGAGGGTGCCGACGATGACCACGTTATCTAGCGCGCTGCCGGGATTGTTAGTGAGGACGGGTTTGGCGCCGGACACCAGCGCGATATCGCCCTGCAGGTCGGCGACGGCGCGCCGTACGCCCGCATCGTCGTTGGGATCGACCAGCAAGGGCGCGGCGCGGCCCTGGTCCGCCAGCACCACGGCTTGTGCGTTCGCGTCGAAGCGGACGAACTGGCGCTCGCCCAGCGCCCAGGCCGAGGGCGCGGCCAGCACCGCGCATAGTGCCGTCAGTGGCGCGAGGACGCGCCTGAACAGCTTCATTGTCAGTGTCATGAGCTAACCTTGTCTCCAGTTTATTATGTGCATCGCGGTTTGTAATAACAATTTATAACATTCAGTGTTAGCGCGATCATTCGAGTATAGGTTTGGCGATTCTTTCTTGTCAATTCCCGCCTCGCCACCGGGGACGGCCTGGCGACGGGTGTAAAATGCCGCTCTTTTCATTCACACCGTCATCCAACCATGAAGCCCGCCCGCATCCTGACCTTCAAGTGCGCCAAGTGCACTAAGCCGGTCAAAGTCTTCCTTCAGAAAGTGTCCGCCTGCTCGCACATCCAGCCCTACCAGGGCATCTGCGACTGCGGCGAAGTCAAGCGCCACGCGACCGGCAGCCCGGACGCGGTGAAGTCCTACCTGGAATCGACCGACGGCAACTGGCACCACCATCACTGATATGACGACGCGCATCGAATGGATGGAAGGCGGCGAGACGCGCTCGGCGCTGTGGCGCTCCGAGAGCGGCTGGCCGGCGCCCAGGAAGGTGGTGCCGGCCGACGACACCATGAGCGCCGACGCCGCCTACCGCCTCGCGCTGGACGGCACCGCCCTGCTCTGGCGCGGCGACTTCCAGAATGCGCGCCAGCTGCTGCAGGCGCTGGTGCGCCGCATCGAGCACAAGGGCGAACGCGGCCGCCGCGCCAAGCCCAGGGCGCCGGCCACGCCGACGGAAGCCTTCCACCGCCACCGCCTGAGCCAGCTCCAGCGCGCGCGCACATTGGCGATGCTGTTGATCCCGTTCGAGGCCGACCACGGCATCCCGCTCCGGCGCGCGCCGGATGCGCGCCTGGCCTGCCTGGAAGCCTATGGCCAATCGCCTGAACCATATATTGCGTCGCTGCGCGAACTGCTGGGCGTGATCGGCGCCCACGAGTGGCGCCGCAAGGGCGTCATGATTCCCGCGCTCGACGACCGCATCCACCCCTGGTATGGCGTGTTTTCGCCGGTGCGCGGCGAATACGTCGAGCTGGTGGCGCAGGCGCCGCTGCCTGCTGGCGCGAAAACGGCGTTCGACATCGGCGCCGGCACCGGCGTGCTGTCCGCCGTGCTGGCGCGGCGCGGCCTGCGGGTGGTCGCCACCGACATGGACGCGCGCGCCCTCGGCTGCGCGCGCGAGAACGTCGCGCGGCTGGGCCTGGCCACGCAGGTCGAGGTGGTCCAGGCCGACCTGTTCCCGCAAGGCCGCGCGCCGCTGGTGGTCTGCAATCCGCCCTGGCTGCCCGGCAAGCCGAGTTCGGCGATCGAATACGCGATCTACGATCCGGACAGCCGCATGCTGCGCGGCTTCCTGGGCGGACTGAACGCGCACCTGGAACCCGGCGGCGAAGGCTGGCTGATCATGTCGGATTTCGCCGAACACCTGGGCCTGCGCAGCCGCGAGCAACTGCTGGGCTGGATCGCGGACGCGGGGCTGGAAGTCGCGGCGCGCCACGATACGCGCCCGGTGCACGCGCGTGCAAACGATCCGGATGATCCGCTGCATGCGGCGCGATCGAAGGAAGTCACGTCGCTGTGGCGCCTGCGCAGCGCCGGCTGAGCTGCGGGGCCGTTTGGCAGACCCGCATTGCAAATACCGGTTGAAGGCGCTATACTATCGTTCTCAGACGCGGGGTGGAGCAGTCTGGCAGCTCGTCGGGCTCATAACCCGAAGGTCACAGGTTCAAATCCTGTCCCCGCAACCAAATTCAATACGAAGCCCGACTCAACGAGCCGGGCTTTTGTTTTCTGCGGCAGAAAAATGCAGAGGGCAGAGGATGAGAGACAAGAAAGACAACGCAACGTTCGACCTGCCCGGCTTCGAGCCGGCCGCGCCGCTCGTTCCGCTGGCTGGCTCCAATCCCGAGCAACAATCGACGCCCAAACGCACCGGTCCTCGTCCGCGCCGCATCGCGCTCAAGCAAGAGCAGCTTCACCTGCTCGAAGAAACCGACACCACCGGCCTGCCCGTCTGGAAGCGCGACGACAAACTCGACCTGACCGGCCTGCCGGTCTGGGCGCCCGATCCCGAATAGCCCGGCCCTGCCGGCTGGAGGCTTAGCCATGCAATCCGACTCGTTCACCTCGCTGTCCCTCGAACCGCGTTTCCTCGCCAACCTGGCCACACTCGGCTACCACCACATGACGCAAGTGCAGGCCGAGACCCTGCCGTCGGTGCTGGCGGGACGCGACCTGATCGCCCAGGCCAAGACCGGCAGCGGCAAGACCGCGGCCTTCGGCATCGGCATCCTGAACAAGCTCAATCCGGCCTGGTTCGCGGTGCAGGGCCTGGTGCTGTGCCCGACGCGCGAACTGGCCGACCAGGTCGCGGGCGAATTGCGGCGCCTGGCGCGCGGCGTCGGCAACGTCAAGATCCTGACCCTGACCGGCGGCGTGTCGATGCGTCCGCAGATCGCCTCGCTCGAGCATGGCGCCCACATCGTGGTCGGCACCCCGGGCCGCATCCGCGACCACCTCGGCCGCGCCACGCTCGACCTGTCGAAGGTGCAGACCCTGGTGCTCGACGAAGCCGACCGCATGACCGACATGGGTTTCTATGACGAGATCGCGGGCATCGTCTCGGCCACGCCGGTCCATCGCCAGACCCTGCTGTTCTCGGCCACCTACCCGGACGACATCCGCTTCGCCACCGCCGGTTTTCTGCGCGATCCGCTCGAAGTGAAGGTCGAGGGCCAGCACAGCCTGGAGGCGATCGACCAGCGCTTCTACGAAATCGGCTTCGAAGGCCGCGAGGAGGCGGTCGGCCGCCTGCTCAAGGCGCAGCGCCCGGTGTCGGCCCTCGCCTTCTGCAATACCAAGGCGCGCTGCCGCGAACTGGCCGACAGCCTCCAGGCCCAGGGCTTCTCGGCGCTGGCGCTGTACGGCGAACTGGAACAGCAGGAACGCGACGAGATCCTGGTGCTGTTCAGTAACCGCAGCTGCTCGGTGCTGGTCGCCACCGACGTCGCCGCGCGCGGCCTCGACATCGCCGACCTCGACACCGTGATCAACGTCGACGTCTCGCGCGACCCCGAGGTCCACGTGCACCGGGTCGGCCGCACCGGCCGCGCCGGGGCGAGCGGCATGGCGCACACGCTGGTGGCGCCGAACGAAAAGAAATGGGTGCGCCTGATCGAGGAGTATCAACACCAGGAAGCGATCTGGGAAAGCCTCGACGCCCTGGGCGAACACCAGGAACCGGCCGCGCCGGCGCCGATGGTCACGCTGTGCGTGGCCGGCGGCAAGAAGGCCAAGCTGCGCCCGGGCGACCTGCTGGGCGCTCTCACGGGCGACGCCGGCCTGACGCGCGAACAGGTCGGCAAGATCAGCATCGGCGAGTTCAGCAGCTATGTGGCGCTGGAACGCAGCGTGGCGGCGGCCGCGGTCGCGCGCCTGGGCGAAGGCGCCGCGCCCGGCCCCGGCTTCGGCGCCATCAAGGGGCGCTGGTTCAAGATGCGCTTCGTGGAAGTCTGAAGCGCCGCCCCGCGCCTGCATTTGTAACTGGCGCGCACGGTTGAGCGGGGCAGCGCCATTCCCGGCGCAAATCTGGCATCATTTGCAACAAATAAACATTCACCGGACGCCGTTCCAGCGTCCGCCACGATGCCATGATGAGTCCCGACACCGCAGCACAGCAACTCGACGGCCGTACCGTCCGCGAAATCGTCGAGCACAATCACGAGATGGTCAGCGAAGCCTGGTGCCGCCGTATCGTGCGCCAGGTGCTGCAATCGCTCGAGGTGCAATACGGCATGCGCATGCCGCACCGCGTGATCACGCCCGACACCCTGCTCATCCTCGATTCGGGCGATCCCATGCTGTTGCCCAGCTCGGACGAAGAACCGGATCCCGATGCGCTGCCCGAGATCGAGGCGCGCGACGTGCACGACCTGGCGGCCGTGGTCCACTACGCCGTCACGCTCGACCTCGCGCCCACCACGCCGCTGCGCGGCCGCCCGCTCGGCGAGTACAGCGAGTCCTTCATCGAGGCCATCGACCGCTGCCTGGCGCCCGACCCGGCCGCGCGGCCGCGCACCATCGAACAGATGCGCGAACTGCTGGGCATCGTGGTGCTCGCGCCACCGCCGCCACCACCGTTCGACGACGCCGCGCCGCTGCCGCCCGGTGAAGACGAGGCCGCGCCGGCGCCGCCGGCAGCGCCTGCCTTGGAGCCCGCCGTGGAGCAAACCATCGCGCCCGCGCCCTCTTTCGTGCCACCTCCTGCGCCACCGCCTGCGCCGGTCCATGTGCCCCGGACCCGCTCCGCGCCCGATCCGGCCGCGTCCCCTGCCGCCACCCAGCGCCCGCGGCGCTGGCTGCTCATCGGCATCGTCGCGCTGGTCGTCGTCGGGGCCGTGCTCGCCCTGTTCGCGCTGCTGCGCCAGGCCGATTCCAGCGATGCGCTGGCCCTGTCCGTGCCGCCCGCCCTCGAAGACCCCCACAACGCTTCCGAGGCGCCGCTGGTGACGCTGCCGCCTGCGCCCGAGGCCCGGCTGGAAGGCCCGGTGATCGACGAAACGGCGTCCGGCGCGCCGCTCGCCCCGCCGCCCGCGCCCGACGCGGCGGTGCCGCCCACCGCGGTCCAGCTGGCGCCCAAGGGCACGCCGCCCGAGGCGGCGGTCGCCGGCACCACGTATACCCTGGCGGTCAAGCCCTGGGGCACGATCGTCGTCGACGACGTCGAGCGCGGCGCCAGCCCGCCGCTCAGGCGCATCACGCTGCCGCCGGGCGAGCATACGATCCGCATCGTCAACCCGAGCTTCCCGGAACACACCGTCACCGTGCACTCGGTGGAAGGCCAGGCGGGCACGATCGAACTTGATTTCACCGAGGAGAGAGCACAGTGAGCATCGTCACCATGAGCCGGACCGCCGCGCTGGCCGCGCTGGCGCTGACCGCAGCCACGTTGGCGGGCTGCGCCCAGCTCGGCCCCATGTTCGGCGGCCAGGAGAAAGCACGGCCGCATCCCCGCGCTGACGGGGGCAAGCCGCGCGCCCAGCGCGCGCAGCAGGCGAACCGGCCCGCCACGCCGGCGTCCAGGCGCGACGACGTCGCGCTGCGCGAAGGCATCGCCATGTATGACAAGGGCGACTACGACGGCGCGATCCGGCGCCTGAACGGCGGCGACATGAACGGCGCCGGCCAGCGCGAGCGGCTGACCGCCCTCAAATACACCGCCTTCAGCTATTGCGTGACGGGCCGCCAGGCGCTGTGCCGCCAGACGTTCGACCGCGCCTTCAGGCTCGACCCATCCTTCGATCTCGGTCCCGGCGAGCATGGGCACCCGCAATGGGGCCCCGTGTTCGCGCAGGCGCAGCAGGCGGCCAGGCGCTAAGCGCTACACCCTGATGTGCGCCGCATAGGTCGGCGCGCGACGGCGCCGGCCGGCCTGTTCGTAGGCATAGGCCATGGCGATCAGCGCCGGCTCGCTCCAGGCCTTGCCGACGAAGGACAGGCCGACCGGCAGCCCGTGCAGCAGGCCGGCCGGCACCGTGACGTGCGGATAGCCGGCCACCGCCGCCGGCGACGAAAAGCTGGCGCCGTAATGGTCGCCGTTGATGTAGTCGGTGAGCCAGGCCGGTCCGCCGGTCGGGGCCACCAGGGCGTCGAGCTTGCGGTCGCGCAGCACCTGCTCCAGTCCCTTGTCGCGCGCATAGCGCCGGTTGTTGGCCAGCGCCTTCACGTAGTCGCGCGCCTCCAGGCCGCCCTTCGACTGGGCCGCGATCAGGTGTTCCTGGCCGAAATGCGGCATCTCGCGCCTGGCGTTGCGCAGGTTGAACTCGATGATGTCGGCCATGGTCTTGACCGGCGCGTGCGGCGCATAGGCCGCCAGCCAGGCCTCGAGGTCGGGCCGGAACTCGTGCAGCAGCACCGTCAGCTCGGTCTCGCCGTACTTGTCGCTGTTGGGGATCGTGACGTCTTCCAGGATCGCGCCCTGCTCGCGCAGCAGGCTCAGCTCTTTCTCGATCAGCGCGTTCACGCCGTCGTTGGCGCCGAAGAAGTCGCGCGCCACGCCCAGGCGCTTGCCGCGCAGGCCGTCCTTGCGCAGGAAGCTCGCATAGTTGACGCGCGGCGCCTTGGCGGTGACGCCGTCCTGCGGATCGGGACCGGCCAGCGCGCCCAGCAGGAAGGCGGCGTCGGCCACGCTGCGCGTCATCGGGCCGGCCGTGTCCTGCGAGTGCGCGATCGGGATGATGCCGGCGCGGCTGACCAGGCCCAGCGTCGGCTTGATGCCGACGATGCCGCAGCTGGAACTGGGCGAGACGATCGAGCCGTCGGTCTCGGTGCCCACCGCCAGCGTGGCCAGGCTGGCCGCCATCGCCGCCGCCGAGCCGGAACTGGAACCGCTGGTGTTGCGGTCGAGCGCATACGGGTTGCGGGTCTGGCCGCCGCGCGCGCTCCAGCCGCTGGTCGAGCGCACCGAGCGCATGTTCGCCCATTCCGACAGATTGGTCTTGCCGAGGATGACGGCGCCGGCAGTGCGCAGCCGCGCGACCAGGTGGGCGTCGCGTACGGCGCGCACGCCGTCCAGCGCCAGCGATCCGGCGGTGGTGCTCATCTTGTCGCCGGTGGCGATGTTGTCCTTCAAGAGCACCGGGATGCCGTGCAGCGGGCCGCGCAGCTTGCCGGCCTTGCGCTCACGGTCGCGCTCGCGGGCGATGGCGAGGGCGTCGGGGTTCAGCTCGATCACCGAACGCAGGCGCGGACCGGCGCGGTCGACGGCCTCGATACGCGCCAGGTAACGCGTGGCGAGGCCGTGCGCCGTCAGCTTGCCGGCGCGCATGGCCTGCTGCTGGCGCTGCACGCCGGCTTCGAGCATCGGATCGGGTGCGAATTTTGACGCGGGCGGCTTTTGCGCGGGCGCCGCCAGTGTCACGCCAGATGTTCCCGCCGCCGCGGCCGCCAAACCCAGTCGTACAAAATCCCTGCGCTCCATGCCCCGCCACTCCATGTATAACAAAGCAATAGCATAGCAGCATGATGGTCGGGTTCGTAGCGGTTGTGTGATACGCAGAACCACTTACAGCCTAGACGATCATATATTGGACAAATCCAGCGCCACCCTTCACCCTGATGCCATCATTGTTTTTTGCATCGCAGGAGCACCCCATGCCGACTTACCGTTCTCGCACCACCACCCAGGGCCGCAATATGGCCGGAGCCCGCGCCCTGTGGCGCGCCACCGGCATGAAGGACGGCGACTTCGAGAAACCGATCATCGCCGTCGTCAATTCCTTCACCCAGTTCGTGCCCGGCCACGTGCACCTGAAAGACCTGGGCCAGCTGGTCGCGCGCGAAATCGAAGCATCCGGCGGCGTGGCCAAGGAATTCAACACGATCGCGGTCGACGACGGCATCGCCATGGGCCATGGCGGCATGCTGTACTCGCTGCCCTCGCGCGACCTGATCGCCGACTCGGTCGAGTACATGGTCAATGCCCACTGCGCCGACGCCATGGTATGCATCTCGAACTGCGACAAGATCACGCCCGGCATGCTGATGGCGGCGATGCGCCTGAACATCCCGACCGTGTTCGTCTCGGGCGGCCCGATGGAAGCCGGCAAGGTGGTCAAGGTCGTCAACAACGACCGCAAGGTGATCAAGCTCGACCTGATCGACGCCATGATCAAGGCCGGCGACGCCAGCGTGTCCGACGCCGAGGTGGCGGAAGTGGAACGCTCGGCCTGCCCGACCTGCGGCTCGTGTTCCGGCATGTTCACCGCCAACTCGATGAACTGCCTCACCGAGGCGCTCGGGCTGTCCCTGCCGGGCAACGGCACCATCGTCGCCACCCATGCCGACCGCAAGGAGCTGTTCCTGCGCGCCGGGCGCCTGATCGTGGAACTCGCGAAACGCCATTACGAGGGCGACGATTATTCGGTGCTGCCGCGCTCGATCGCCACCAAGGCCGCGTTCGAGAACGCGATGGCGCTCGACGTCTCGATGGGCGGCTCGACCAATACCGTGCTGCACCTGCTGGCCGCCGCGCACGAGGCGCAAGTCGAGTTCACGATGGCCGACATCGACCGCATCTCGCGCCAGGTGCCCTGCCTGTGCAAGGTCGCGCCGATGACCGATAAATTCCACATCGAGGACGTCCATCGCGCCGGCGGCATCACCGCGATCCTGGGCGAACTGGCGCGCGCGGGCCTGCTCGACACCTCGCTGCCGACCGTGCACAGCCCCAGCATCGGCGCCGCGATCGAGAAATACGACATCAAGCGCAGCGACGATCCCGACGTGCACCGCTGGTTCCGCGCGGCGCCGGGCGGCGTGCCGACCCAGGTGGCGTTCTCGCAATCGGAACGCTACGAACAGAACGACCTCGACCGCACCAGCGGCTGCATCCGCGACCGCGCGCACGCCTACTCGCAGGATGGCGGCCTGGCGGTCCTGTACGGCAACATCGCGGAGAAGGGCTGCATCGTCAAGACCGCCGGCGTGGACGAAAGCATCCTGAAGTTCTCGGGCAGGGCGCGCGTGTTCGAGAGCCAGGACGCGGCGGTGGAAGCGATCCTGGGCGACACGGTGCATGCGGGCGACGTGGTCATCATCCGCTACGAAGGCCCGAAAGGCGGACCGGGCATGCAGGAGATGCTGTACCCGACCTCGTACATCAAGTCGAAGGGCCTGGGCAAGGCCTGCGCGTTGTTCACCGACGGACGCTTCTCGGGCGGCTCGTCGGGCCTGGTGATCGGCCACGCCTCGCCGGAAGCGGCGGAAGGCGGCGCCATCGGGCTGGTGGAAGAAGGCGACCTGATCGACATCGACATCCCGGCGCGCACGATCGACCTGCGCGTGACGGCCGAAGAGCTGGCGCACCGACGCGCGGCGATGGAGGCGCGCGGCCAGGATGCGTGGCAACCGGTCGACCGCGAGCGCTACGTGTCGCAGGCGCTGCAGGCGTATGCGGCGCTGACGACCTCGGCCGACCGCGGCGCGGTGCGCGACCTGTCGCAGCTGCGGCGTTGAGGGCGGCAGGCCAGCGCGCGTCGCTGGCCCGCATGGACGAAAAAAAACGCTGCCGAGGCAGCGTTTTTTCTTGAACAGCCGGTGCTTAGTTACGCACGACTTTCTTGTACTCGTTGGTACGGGTGTCGATTTCGATCGTGTCGTCCTGGCTCACGAACAGCGGCACCATGATGGTGTGCTGGTGGGCTTCGATCGCGTTTTCCAGCTTGGCTTCCTTCAGGACGTTGCCCGAGGTGTTGCCCTTGACGGCTGGCTCCGAGTACACGATCTGGCGTGCGATGATGGTCGGCAGTTCGACCGAGATGGCCTTGCCGTCGTAGAACACGGCTTCGCATTCCATACCGTCTTTCAGGTAGTGCAGCGCGTCGCCCAGGTTCTCTTCTTCGATTTCGTACTGGTTGTACTCTTCGTCCATGAAGACGTACAGCGGGTCGGCGAAGTACGAGTAGGTGACCGGCTTCTTGTCCAGCACGACCACGTCGAACTTGTCGTCGCCGCGGAACACGTTTTCCAGCGGAGCGTTGGTCAGAAGATTCTTCATCTTCCACTTGTAGGTGAAGCCGGTGCGGCTCGAGCCGTTGACGTCGGAACGCAGCACGATGAATGGCTTCTCATCAACCATGATGATGTTACCAACACGAATTTCTTTTGCGGGTTTCATAGGTATTTTACGTAAAAAGATAGTTGCATTAAATCATCGCGGGCTGGTGACTGAGCGCCTCGGAACCTGCGTTTGATCGTCGGAATCCGTTAGAAACTAACCGGGCATTATACTCGGTTTTCAGGTGCCTGCCCCAGCTCGCGCACGAAATCGAGCAGCTTCGTCGCCAAATCGCCATGGGCGGTGACCTGGTCGCGCCAGGCTTCGGCCTGCTGCGCGATACGCGGCAGCTCGGCTTCCAGCGCGGCCCAGGCGCCCCGCCAGTCACCGACCTCGCGCGCCCCGTTCCAGCCGAGCATGAAAGCGTCCAGCGCCGGCAGCGCCGGCGCATACGCCTGCAAGAAGGCGCGCAGCTTCTTGTGGTGCAGCTGCTCGTCCTGCGGGTAGATGTGCCAGACGAAGGGGCGCCCCGCCCACTGGGCGCGCACCCAGGAATCCTCGCCGCGCACGAAGTTCAGGTCGCACGACCACAGCAGCAGGTCGTAGTCGTCCTGCGGCACGAAGGGCAGCACCTTCACCGTCAGGGCGCCGCGGGTGGCGCCCGCGCCGGCCACCGCCGCGCCGCCGAGGAAAGCCTCGACCTGCCCCCGCGCCACGCCTTCCGGCACCAGGCACAGCGTCGGCTGCGCCGCCTCGCGCCAGGCCTCGAACAAGCCGTCCACCGGCGCCTCGGGATAGCAGAACAGCGACACCTTGCGCCGGGCCGCCTCCCCTGCCCCCACCCCGAAGCGCGCCAGGAAGGCGGCGGCCTGGGCCGGATCCCGCTGGAAGGCGCGGCGGCGCGCGTCGAGGCCGGCCTCGCACAGCAGGCCGCCGGTGCGCTCGTTAAAGCCGGGGAAGTAGAAGTGCTTGGTCAGCTTCAGCCGTGGATGCATCGACGGCAACCGGTGGCAGCCCTCGACCCACTCCTCGGCCGTCAAGCCTTCGTAGTTGATCCATACCGGACGCGGCGTGCGCGCCGCCATCGCCTCGACCCAGGCCGGCGGCAGCTCGCAGCCGAAGAACTCGATCACGACGTCGGGGATGTCGCCGACGCCATACACGCCGTCCTGGCCGCGCCAGTGGCGTACGGCGACGCCCTGCAGCGCCTGCGCCGCGGCGCCCGGATCGACTTGCGGACAGATGCGGCGAAAGCTCGCCAGGTCGTCCACCCACAGCGTGACCGCCACCCCGTGCTCATGGCGCAACTGGCGCGCCAGGCGCCAGCAGATGCCGATGTCGCCGTAGTTGTCGACGACCTTGCAAAAGATGGCCAGCGACGGCGCGCAAGAATTCTGGAACATGGGTAAACAGTGTGCCGGTCAGGCCGCGGTGGCAGGGGCCGCCATTCTAACGCCATCCGACAAAATATCCATGAGCACAGTGCAATCCGCGAAGAAACTGTGGAGTTTCTGGCACGCGTCTGCGTTATCGCAATGACCAAAACCGAAGTGCGCCTCGATCTCCAGAAGGCAAAAACTTCGCCATCGACGCCCGGTCGAACGCCTACCTGCAGGGAAGGCGGCCTCGATGGCAGCCCTTCCTGCCCTTCGCCTCGCTCCATCGGTATTGCGGTGGCGCGAACAATGTGAACACGGCCGATCGTGGCAGGCGCCAACCCGCTTCCTGCCTGCCGCGATACGGCCGACTACCTGGAGGAGTTACCATGAACGAGTATCAACAAGCAGGCTACCCACAACAGTTCGGACCACAACAGTTTGCGCCGCAATCGCTGGGCAGCATGTTCGGCGCGCCACTGGGCGGCATGATCGGCCGCGGCATCGGCGGCCTGTTCAACAATGCGGGCCTGGGCGGCCGCATCGGCGAGACGGCCGGCGGCTTCCTGGGTCGCTTTTCGCCGTTGTCGGCCGATCCGTCGGGCGGCCTCGGCGCGCAACTGGACCCGCAACAACTGCAAGAGCTGCAGCAGCTCCAGCAATTGCAGCAGATGCAGCAGATGCAACAGCAACAAGGCCAGTTGACCCCGCAAGGCGGCTTCTTCGGCAACCTGATCAGCACGATCGGCAAGCCGGCCGGCTCCCTCATCGGCAACCTGACCGGTAACCGCACCCTGGGGAACATCATCAGCGAAGGCTCCAGCTTCGGGCGCTATGTGCCGTTCGGGGCTGACGCCCAAGGCCAGCAACAAGGCCAGCAAGCGTCGTCGCCACTGGTCCAGCTGCAGCAGCTGCAAGTGCTGCAACAGCAACTGCAGCAAACGCTGCAGCAAGTCCAGCAGCAGCAAGCGGTGCTGCAACAGCAAGTCGCCCAGCAAGGCGGCCAGCAAGGTGGCCAGATCGCCCCGCAAGGCTGGCTCAGCAATGCCATCACCCAATACGCTCGTCCGGTCGGCGGCTTCATCGGCGAGCAGCTCGGCAACCAGGGCCTGGGCGCCGCGATCGGCAACGTCGCCAGCCAGCTGGGCCGCTACGTGCCGCTCGGGGTCGATCCCTACAGCCAGCAACAGTTCGGCCAGCAGCAGTTCGGCCAGCAACCGCTGGGGCAGCAGTTCGGTGGCCAGCAAATGCCGTATGGCGGCCAGCAGATGCCTTACGGCGGCCAGCAAACCGTGCACTGAACCCGGCGCCGAACGCTTGATGCGCAACGCATAACGCTTATTGCCTAACGATGTGCGCCTGTCTGCCGCGGGCATGCGCCAGCGGCAGACCGGCATTCAGGAGCCTCTCCATGCCGGCATCCCTGCCTCCTACGCTCGGCCGCTACATTGTGCGCGCCGCCAACGATGACAACGCGCTCGCGACGTTTCTCGCGACCCTTGGCGCCGAACCAGGCGTGCAATTGGTCGACATTATCGGCCCCTCTTCCGGGCCGCCGCACACGGCCGTCGTCGAGACCGACGCGCCGACCGCCGAACGGCTGCGGCAACAGACTCTCCACCAGTTAACGATCGAACCGGACCAGCCGCTCTCGCTCTCCGACTGAGCGGCCCCGGGCAAAGGACATCCCATGCCAAAACATACGAAAGGCTCCGCCGGCGAAGCCCAGGAGACGCCCAACCCGACTCCTGACGGCGCAGGAGCCAAACGCACCACGGCGGGCGCCATCAATGGCGCCTCGGCCATCGCACGCGGCCGACCGGTCGCCGAGCGCAAGAAAAAATACCTGGTCGCGCCACGCGCGGCGCTCACCGGCGCCTTCGGCGCCAGCAGCTGGGTCGCGCCGCTGGGCCTGTCGGCCGTCCAGCAGGCCCTGCATGCCCTGCCCGACATCGACGTGGTCGACACCATCACCACCCGCGGCGGCATGGCGCCGGCCGGCTTCGGCCCGGCCGCCATGGGCGAACCGGCCGACGGCGTGGTGGTGGCGCGCATGACCGACCAGAAGGCGGGCGAACTGCTCCAGCGCGGCCAGGGCCAGCTGCTGGTCGAGCGCGACCAGCACCTGGAACTGCTCGACCCCATGCTGCGCCGCCCCGACCTCGTCAGTTCGCTGACGCCCTACCAGGGACCGCAGGCCGAGCTGCTGCTCGCCGTGGTCGGCAAGGACGGCGCCCCGCTGCCCGATGTCGAAGTCTCGCTGTTCGGCGGAGCACTGCCGAGCTCCGCGGTAACCGGCCCCGACGGGGTGGCCCATCTGCGCCTGTATGGCGAAGACGCGCACACGATCAGCGGCCTGTACGTCAAGCCGCGCACCGATTACTGGAGCCTCTACCAGCGCGACCCCGACCTGAGCCTGGACGAACCGAACGTCGTCATGCTGCGCCCGCTGGCCGATTGGGCGGCGCTGAGGGGCTTGCCGCAGCAGAGCGCCATGGGCTGGGGCGCCCGCGCCATGCGTCTCGACCAGGTGCCCCAGCAATTCCGCGGCCGCGGCATCAAGATCGCCGTCATCGACTCCGGCGCCGCCACCACGCATGGCAACCTCAACCAGATCCATGCCGGCTTCGACGTCGTCAACAAGAACGTCGACCGCTCCACCTGGAACGTCGACACGCTCGGGCACGGCTCGCACTGCGCCGGGGTGATCGCCGCCGCCGATCCGGCCTGGGGCATACGCGGCTTCGCGCCCGAGGCCGAGATCCACGTCTGCAAGCTGTTCCCCGGCGGCCAGGTCAGCCAGTTGATCGACGCACTCGAGTACTGCATCGAACAGGGGATCGACGTCGTCAACATGAGCCTGGGCGGCGGATCGCCGTCCGAAGCGCTGGAGCGGCAAATCGTGCGCGCCAAGCAGGCCGGCGTCGCCTGCATCGCCGCGGCCGGCAACTCGGCCGCGGCCGTCCAGTACCCGGCGTCGTCGCCGCATGTGCTGGCGGTGGCGGCGATCGGCAAGATCGGCGAATTCCCGCCCGATAGCTACCATGCCGAAACCATCGGCCCGGACAGCGATATGCAGGGTTACTTTACGGCCAAGTTCAGCTGCTTCGGGCCGCAGGTCGACGTCTGCGCGCCAGGCGTGGCCGTGGTGTCGTCGGTTCCGCCCAATAACTTCGCGGCCTGGGACGGCACCTCGATGGCGGCGCCCCACGTCACCGGCCTTGCGGCCCTGGTGCTGGCGCACCGTCCCGAGTTCCAGTCCATGTCGCTGCCGCGCTCGCCGGAACGGGTCGAGCGCCTGTTCCAGGTCTTGCGGATGAGCGCGCGCCCCGTGACCCTCAGCGACCCAACCAGGATAGGTTATGGTTTGCCGGACGCGCTGGTGGCGCTGGGCCTGCCCGTGGCGCAACCGGGCATGGCGTGGCAGAGTGCGGCCGCCGGCTTCGGCATTCCCGCCGGGATGTTCGCGGCGCCGCCAGGCGATGGCGCACGCCTGGGGATGGGAGTGCCCGGCCTCGGCGGCGCGGGCCAGGCGGGAGCGATGCAATATCCATTCGGGGGAGTGCGGCTGGCGGGGTGGTGACGCTGCCCAGACGCTGACGGCCGTCGGGAAGGCGGCCCTGGGACGGCATCCACATCGCCGCACGCAGGCCGCAAAAGAAAAACCGGAGCCCCGCTGTCGCGGCCGGCTCCGGCTTTCTGTATTGGCGTCCCCACGGGGATTCGAACCCCGGTACTCACCGTGAAAGGGTGATGTCCTAGGCCTCTAGACGATGGGGACCTAAAACTGTACTGCTGCTACTTTACTACCACGCCGCCCATGCGGGCGCACTTCTGCCGGCACAATAGAAAAACCGGAGCACCTCTCCGCGCATGCGCGTTGGTCTACTCCGGTTTTAAGCTGGCGTCCCCACGGGGATTCGAACCCCGGTACTCACCGTGAAAGGGTGATGTCCTAGGCCTCTAGACGATGGGGACCTAAAACTGCACAAAACTTAAACTACCGACTACCTTTACCGCGCGCCGCCGCTGGCGCGGCGCACTGCCAAATTCTTGGCGTCCCCACGGGGATTCGAACCCCGGTACTCACCGTGAAAGGGTGATGTCCTAGGCCTCTAGACGATAGGGACCCTAGTAACTTCCGATACTGCGAACTGCTGTTTTCCATCGTGGTGGAGGTAAGCGGGATCGAACCGCTGACCTCTTGCATGCCATGCAAGCGCTCTCCCAGCTGAGCTATACCCCCTACGAGAAAACAACATTTTACTACACTGTTACTGCTTCGACTAGTGCCGCTTGCGCTGCCTTCGTCCGGTCATTCTTGCCAGTTGCCTGGCGTCCCCACGGGGATTCGAACCCCGGTACTCACCGTGAAAGGGTGATGTCCTAGGCCTCTAGACGATAGGGACCGGGAACAACCGCTTACTGCTTTTACTGCCCTACTACCTTACTGCCACTTCAGAGTTGGTGGAGGTAAGCGGGATCGAACCGCTGACCTCTTGCATGCCATGCAAGCGCTCTCCCAGCTGAGCTATACCCCCGCAGCGCTGAAGTGCGAGCATTATATAGGACGACCTTGCATTTCGCAAAGTCCGTTTTTAGCGTTTGTGTTCGGCGCCATTCAACGTCTTTTCTTGCGGTGGGTCAGCGGGTCTTTCCGCCGACGCGGTGATCGCTATCGGCGCCGCTATCGCGCCGGATGACCTGGCTGCCAACCATCACCGCGTGGACGGGGAACCCGTCCACCCTACAGTGCGTCCCGGACACGCGATGTATTACAGGCCCTTCTGCACGCGCGCCAGCACGACGTCACGCCCGAACAGTTCCAGCACCGCATCGATCGCCGGCGTCTGCAGCTGGCCCGTCAACAGCAGGCGCAGCGGCATGGCCAGTTGCGGCATCTTGAGGCTGTGGGCGGCCAGCACTTCCTTGAGCATGGCCGCCAGCGCCGCCTTGTTCCACTCGACGGTGGCAGAGCGCTCGGCGAAGGTAGCTAGGGCGGCGCGCACGGCGTCGGTCAGGTGCAGGGCCAGCAATTCAGGATCCGGCTGCGGATCGCGGTAGAACAGCATCGCCGCATCGGCCAGCTCGTTGATCGTGTTGACGCGCTCCTTCATCAGGCCCAGCACGGTCGGCAGCGCCGGGGCGCCATCGAAGCGCGCGCCGTCGCGCTCCAGCTTCGGCAGCGCCAGCTGCGCCAGGCGCTCGTTGTCGGTCTGCTTGATATAGTGGTTGTTCAGCCAGCCCAGCTTTTCGGGGTTGAACTGGGCCGCCGATGCGGTCAGGTGTTCCAGGTTGAACCACTCGGTGAACTGCTGCATCGAGAAGATCTCGTCGTCGCCGTGGCTCCAGCCCAGGCGCGCCAGATAGTTCAGCATTGCTTCCGGCAGATAGCCCTGCTCCGGATATTCCATCACGCTCACCGCGCCGTGGCGCTTGGACAGCTTCTGGCCGTCGGCGCCCAGGATCATCGGCAGGTGGCCGTACTGCGGCAGCTCGGCGCCGAGCGCGCGCAGGATGTTGATCTGGCGCGGGGTGTTGTTGACGTGGTCGTCGCCGCGCAGCACGTGGGTGATCTGCATGTCCCAGTCGTCGACCGCGACGCAGAAGTTATAGGTCGGCGTGCCGTCCGGACGCGCGATGACCAGGTCGTCCAGCTCCTTGTTGCCGATCGTGATCGGCCCTTTGACCACGTCCGTCCAGGTCACTTCGCCGTCGAGCGGGTTCTTGAAGCGCACCACCGGCTTGACGCCTTCAGGCACGGCGGGCAGGGTCTTGCCCGGCTCCGGACGCCAGGTGCCGTCGTAGCGCGGCTTTTCGCCGGCCGCGCGCATGCGCTCGCGCATCGCCTCGACTTCTTCCGGCGAGCAGTAGCACAGATAGGCGGTGCCGGCGTCCAGCATGCCCTTGACCACCTCGCGATAGCGGTCCATGCGCTGCATCTGGTAGAACGGGCCTTCGTCGTGCTCCAGGCCCAGCCACTTCATGCCGTCCAGGATCGCCTGCACCGCTTCCGGCGTCGACCGTTCGAGGTCGGTGTCCTCGATGCGCAGGATGAAGGTGCCGCCGAAGTGGCGGGCATAGGCCCAGGAATACAGCGCGGTGCGCGCGCCGCCCAGGTGGAGGTAGCCGGTCGGGCTGGGAGCGAATCGGGTGCGAACGGTCATGGCAGAAAGCAATCAGGTAAAAGAGCGTATTTTACCCCGTCGCCCTGCGCGCGGCTGCATCGGTCAGCCGCCCGCCGCCCCTTCCTGCGCCGTCCCCGCCGCCCGCCTGGCATCCAGATAGGCGGCCAGCTGCGCCACCGTCTGGTATTCATACAACAGCTCGGCATTGATCGTCATCCCGGTCTGGCGCTCGAGCTCCAGGGCCACCGGCATCGCCGACAGCGAATCCAGTCCCACCTCGGCGAAGGGCTGGTCGTCGCCCAGCGTCTCGACGCCGCCGTCCAGCCCGTACAGCAGGCAGCGCCGCACCAGCGCCCGGGTGTCCTCCAGGCCGGCCGGCGCCGGCGCCGACGCCTCCATTTTTGCCGGCGCGGGAACAGACGCGCGCGCGGCCGCCTCCCCGGCGCCGGGCCCCCAGCCGGGTTCCAGCAGCGGATCGCGCTCACGGCCCTCCCCCGCCGCCTCCTGGTCCGGCGTGCCGATCGCGTCGGCATAGGCGGCGATGCGCGCCGCCAGGGTCGCTGGCGCCGCCGGCGCGCCGTGCTTGAGCTGCGCCCGCAACGCCGACCAGCGGCGCCGCGCCCAGGGGGCCGCCGGGCCGTCGCCGCAGGCTGCCACCAGCAGGGTCCATGCGCACAGTTCGCCGGCCGCATAGCCTGGGCAGGTCGCGCCGGCCTCCAGCAGCGCCGCGCGCGCCTGCCGCACCACGTCCGCCCCGTCCAGCACGTCGGCGGCGAACGCCAGGCAGCCGCCGTCCAGCGCGCCGGCGCCCAGGTGCACGTACAGCGCCTCGGTCGGCCCTTCCAGGATGCGCATCACGCGCGCGTCGCGCATCAGGAGCGGCGCCAGGCTCGGCTCCAGGTAGCCGCGCCCGCCCAGCAGCTGCATCAGCATGTCGGCCGCCTCCCACAGCAGCTCCGAGGCCACGCACTTGCAGGCCATGCAGGCTTCCTGCGGCAGGCCGCCGCGGGCGCCCTGGGCCCCATGAACGCCGCCCCGATCGTCGTAGGCGCCGAGCGCGCGCACCAGCGCCTCGAGCGCGTCGATCGCGCTTGTCAGGCCGTCCAGCCGCGCCAGGGTCACCGGATGCTCGAGCAGGCGCCCGCCCGCCACCTCGCGCCGGCTGGCGTAGCGCAGCATCAGCTGGGCGCAGCGCTTCATGCCGCCCACGCACAGCGCGCCGATGCCGAGCCGGGCGAAGGCCATCGCGTCGCGCGCCACCTCCATGCCGGCGCCCGGCTGGCCCAGCACGTGGGTGTCGGGCACGAACACGTCGTCGAAGCGCAGCGCGTTCTGGACCATGGCGCGCATGCCCATGGTCAGCGCCTCGGCGTCCTGGCGCAGTCCCGGCGCGTCGTCCGGCAGCAGCAGCGCGACCGTTCCCAGCGCCATCCCCTGCTCGTCCAGCGCGCGCGCCACCACCGTGATCCAGCCGGCCCAGTTGGCCAGGCCGATCAGGTGCTTGTCGCCATTCAGGCGCCAGCCTCCTGGGCAGCGCTGGGCGCGGGTGCGCATCGCCAGCGGATTGGCGCCAGCCGCCGGCTCGGTCAGCGCGAACGCGGCCAGCTGGCGCCCGCCGGCCAGGTGCGGCGCCACCGCCGCGCGCAGGCGCTCGGGCGCGAAGCGCAGCACCGGCCGCAGCCCCAGGCCGTTGTGCACCCCGACCGCCGTCGCCAGGGTCAGGTCGATCGCGGCCAGCTGCTCCATCAGGCGCAGCAGGTCGCCGGTCGCCAGTGCCTTGCCGCCCAGCGCGAGCGGCGCCTGCATGCCGAGAAAGCCGTGATTGCCCAGGTCGAGCAGGACGTGCGGCGGCATCGTGCGGCGCTCGTCCATCAGGCGCGAGTCGAGCCGGCGCGGCGCCCAGCGCCGCAGCCAGTCGCGCATCTCGCCCGCCGTGCGCCGGCTCTGCTCGGCCGCGCTCGGGTCGCGCCCGTCGCTGCTGCGACGGCGCGGATGGAGTTCGCGCTCCGGATACCGCGCCGCGTATACCACGTCCAGTTCCTCGCGCGCGGCCAGCGCGCGACACAGCGCGCGCTGCACCTTGCCGCTGCTGGTGCGCGGGAAGGATCCGGGCCGCACCAGCGCCAGCAGTTCGACCGTGGTGCCGAAGCGGCTGGCCACCGCGCTGCGGATGCGTCCGACCAGCGCGTCGAGCTGGGCCAGGCTGGCGGCGTCGCCGCGCCCGCGCCGGGCGATGCGCACCAGGCGGCGGTCGGCCTCGAGCACGATCGCCAGCCGTTCCTGGCCGCCGTCGTCGACCCCGAACACCGCGCAGCGGTTCGGCTCCAGGAAACCGGCCACCTCTTCCACCAGCATCTCGACGTCCTGCGGATAGATATTGCGGCCGTTGACGATCACCAGGTCCTTCAGGCGCCCGGTGATGTACAGCTCGCCGTCGCGCACAAAGCCCAGGTCGCCGGTGCGCAGCCAGGGTCCGGCGCCGTCCGCCAGCCTGGCCTCGAAAGCGGCCTGCGCCACGAAAGGCGCGTTGCGGTAGCCGCGCGCCACCGCGGGTCCGGCCAGCCAGATCTCACCGACCCGGCCAGGGCCCGCCGGACGGCAGCTGTCCGGATCGACCGCCAGCAGGTCCACGCCCGGCGCCGGCGGGCCGCAGCTCACCAGTTCGCGCGCATCGGGGTCGTTGCGGTCGGCCTCGCGCACCTGGCCCGCCTCGAGCCGCGACTGGCTGAGGGCGAAGGTGCGCGGCGCCTGCCCGCGCGGACCGCCCGCCGCCAGCAGGGTGTGCTCGGCCAGGCCGTAGCAGGGGAAAATCGCGCCGGGACGCAAGCCGCACTCGGCGAAGGCCGCGAACAGGCGGCGCACGGTGGCCGCGCGCACCGGCTCGGCGCCGTTGTAGGCCACCGTCAGGCAGGACAGGTCGAGCCGGGCCTTGTCTTCCTGGGTGGCGCGGCGCGCGCACAGGTCCCAGGCGAAATCGGGCGCGCCGGCGCAGGTGGCGCGGTAGGCGTGGATCGCCTCCAGCCAGCGCTGCGGCTGGCGCAGGAAGGTCGCGGGCGCCATCAGGACCGAGCGAAAGCCCACGCTGGCCGGCGTGACGATGCTGCCCACCAGGCCCATGTCGTGGAACGGCGGCAACCAGCTCACCATGACGCTGTCGGCGTCGAAGCCGAAAGCGGCGCGGATCATGGCGACGTTGGCCGCCAGGCTGGCATGTCCCACCTCGACGCCGCGCGGCGCCATGGTGGAGCCGGAGGTGTACTGGATGAAGGCCAGCGCATCGGGCCCAGCCAGGGGCAACTGCGTCGGCGCTCCTTGCAGCGTATCGGTGCACAGCAGGCGCGTACGCCCGCCATCCATCACGAAGGCCAGCCCGGGCGCGGCCTCGCGCAGGGCCAGCGCCAGCGCCGGATCGGCGTCGACCAGCAACGCGCGCAGATGCCGCTCGCCGCCGTTGCGGCGCGGCAGCGGGGCCGGCACCGCCACCAGGCCGGCGCGCAGGCAGGCGAAGAACGCGGTCACGAAGGCCAGGCCGGGCGGATACAGCAGCAACGCCCGTTCGCCCGGCGCGGCCTCGCGCGCCAGCACCCCGGCCAGCGCCTCGACGCGCGCGGCCAGCTCGCCATTGCTGAGGGATTCCTCGCGCCCGTCCTCGCGCAGGAAGGTGAAGGCGACGTGGTCGGGCGCGCTGCGCGCATGGCGTTCCAGCTGGCGCAGGACGAAAGCCGCCTGCAGCGGCTCGCTCTCAGCCACGATAGCGCTCCTGGTAGGCCTCGCGCGGCGACTTGCCGACGAAGGCGCCGGCGCCGGCGCGGCCGCAGGCATTGGCGACCAGGCTGGCGCCGCGGCGCAGCTGGGCCGGCGTGTGCTGGGCCATCAGCTGCAGCCGCAGCCGCGCCGCGCCGAGCGGCACGCCGGGAAACTCGACCGGGTTGACGAACACCGAATCGCGCGCCAGCAGCATGCCGGCCACGCGCGCCGCGCTTTCCAGGCCGGTCCACACCGGCACGATCGGCGACGGCTCGCCCAGGCAATGCAGGCCAGAACAGGCCAGCAGCGCGCGCAGCTCGACCGCGTTGCGCAACAGGTCGGCGCGCAGCCCGTCGCCCTCGCTCGAGGCGACGATGCGCAGGCTTTCCAACGCCACCGCCGCCTGCATCGGCGACAGCGCGTTCGAGAACATGTGCGGCCCGGCGTACAGCTGCAACTGGCGCCGCGCCCCCTGGCTGGCGCAGGCGACGAAGCCGCCGTTGGTGGCGAAGGTCTTGGAAAAGCTGCCCATCACGATGTCGATCCGTCCCTGCATGCGCTGGCTGGCCACCACCCCGCCGCCGCCCGGCCCCAGCGCGCCCAGGTCATGCGCCACGTCGACCAGCAGGGTCGCGCCGTATTCGCGGCACAGGTGCTGCAGCAATGGCAGGTCGGGGCTGTCCGCGTCCATGCTGAACAGGCCCTCGGTCACCACCAGGATGCCATTGACCGCGTCCAGCGCGCGGATCCGCGCCAGCAGCTCGCGCACGTGGTCGCAGTCGAGGTGGCGGTGCACCAGCACGTTGCGGGTGGCGCAGGCCGCGCCCTGGCGCAGCGAGGCGTGGGCCAGGGCGTCGATCACCACGTGGTCGAACGAGTGCACCAGGGCCGTGATCACGCCGAAGGCCGCCGCCCAGCCGGTCGGGAACAGCACCAGCTGGTCCAGGCCCAGCAGCTCGCCGAGCGCGCTTTCCAGCGCCTGCGAATGGCGGGTATTGCCCAGCAAGACGGCCGAGCCGGCGCTGTGCGGCCCGGCGTCGTGCAGCGCGCGCCGCGCCGCCTCGTGCACCGCCGGATGGGCGGCCAGCGACAGGTAGTCCTGGGACGCGAAATTGATGCCGCGCGCGGGCGAGGCGCCATCGTCGGCCACGCTCGCCAGCGGACCGGGCGCGCCGATCAGCACCCTGCCGTAGGGCCAGACGCCGTGGCGGGCGCGCAGCTGCACCCAGGCGTCGAGCGCGCCGCCGCGGCGCAGCAGGTCACGCCCGCGCGGCTGGGCGTACTGGGCGACGTTGCCGTCCAGGGCGCCGGAAGCGCCCAGGGCCGCCGGGTCGCGCACCGGGTCGAAGGGAATCGATTCATTCTGCACGGCGTCCTCCAGCTACGGATTCAAGAATGCGGGTTGGCGCGAGCGTGCCGTCGGCGCACTCGCGCTGCTGGCGCCCCAGCAGCGCCGCCACCAGCCCGGGCGCCAGCGGTCGGTCGAACAGGTAACCCTGGGCGGCGTCGACGCCCATCGCGCACAGGTCGCCCAGCTGCTCCGTCGTCTCGACCGACTCGGCGATCACGGAAAGGCCAAGGCGGTGCGCCATCGCCACGATGCTGTCGGCGACGGCGTAGGCGCGCGCGCGGCCGCTGGCGGCGCCCAGGCGGCGCACGAACAGGCCATCCATCTTGAGGATGTCCACCGGCAGCTCGCACAGGTAGTTCAGGCTCGAATAGCCGGTGCCGAAATCGTCGATCGAGACCAGCACGCCGGCGCGCCGCAACTGGCTCACCACGGCGCAATTGGCCGCCAGGTCCTCGATCAGGATGCCTTCGGTGATCTCGAGATCGAGGCAGGCGGGCGGCATTCCGGTCTCGGCCAGGATGGCCAGCATGCGCCCGGCCAGGCCCGGCTCGCGCAGCTGGCGCGCCGACAGGTTGACCGCGGTCTTTATCTCCGGCAGGCCGGCGGCGTGCCAGGCGCGGTTCTGCAGGCAGGCGCAGCGCAGCACCCACTCGCCGATCGGGACGATCATCCCGGTCTCCTCGGCCAGCGGGATGAAGCGGCCCGGGTCGATCCGGCCGTACACCGGATGCTGCCAGCGCACCAGCGCCTCGACCCCGATCACGCGCCGCTCGCGCAGCTCGACCTGCGGCTGGTATTCGATGAACAGCTGGCCCTGGGCCAGGGCGTCGCGCAGGCCGTTCTTCAGCGCCAGGCGCTCGCTCTGCGGCGGCGCCAGCGCGCCGGCGGCGGCGGCGCCGCCGCTGCCCGCATAGAAGCGCACGATGTTCTGGCCCCAGCCCTTGGCGCTGCGCATCGCGATGTCGGCGCGCTTGAGCAGCGCGTCGACGTCGCAGTCCGGCGCCGGATAGAGGGCGATCCCGACCGCCAGCGTCACGTAGCAATCGTGTCCCGCGACCGACAGCGGCGCCGTGAAGCGGTCGAGGATCTTGTCGGCCACCAGCTGGGCGTCGGCCTGGCTGCCCAGGTCTTCCAGCAGCGCCACGAATTCGTCGCCGCCCCAGCGCGCCACCGTGTCGCAGTCGCGCAGGCAGCGCCGGATCGCGCCGCCGGCCTGGTGCAGCAGGATGTCGCCGGCCTCGTAGCCGAGCGCGTCGTTGACTTCCTTGAAGCGGTTGATGTTCAGCAGGAGCAGCGCCACCAGGCGGCCGTTACGGCGCGCGCGGTCCATCGCATGGCGCAGGCGGTCGCGCAGCAGGCGCCGGTTCAAGAGGCCCGTCAGCTGGTCGCGCTGGAAGCCGTCGGCGCCGTCCAGCGGCGCACGGGCGTCGGTGACCGGCGCGCCCAGGCTTTTCGCCACTTCGGCCGGCCCATCCTCGCCATGGCACAGCACCCGGTTGCGGCCGCCCGACTTGGCCAGGTACAGGGCCTGGTCGGCGCGCACGATGGTTTGCGCCACCTTCTCGCCCAGCCGGTACTCGGCCACGCCGGCCGACACCGTCAGCGTGATGGTGCGCTCCGCGTCAAGGCAGCGCAGGCCTTCGACCGCGCCGCGCACCCGTTCGGCCAGCGCGATCGCGCTCGCGGCCGGCGTCTCGGGCAGCATCAGCAGGAACTCTTCTCCGCCATAGCGCCCGAAGGCGTCGAGCGCGCGCAGCTGCTCCTGCACCGTGCGGGCGAAGTCGCGCAGCACGGCGTCGCCGGCCGCGTGGCCATAGGTGTCGTTGATGCGCTTGAAGAAATCGATGTCGAACAGGCAGAGGCAGAACTCGCTGCCATTGCGGTCGGCGCGCTCCTTTTCCTTTTCCACGAGGTCGAGCAGGAAGCGGCGGTTATGGATGCCGGTCAGCTCATCGCGGATCGCCAGCTCATTGATCGTGGCCAGGGCCTGGCGCAGGCGCGAAAAGCCGTCGTTCTTGGTCAGCTCGAACAGCAGCACGAACACCAGCACCACGACGTACAGGCCGAGGTCGCACACCAGGTGCAGCAGCGGCATGTCGGTCCGCGGCGTCAGCGGCTGGGCCAGGCCGTTGGCCTCCAGCAGGTAGATCAGGGTGGCGCTGGCGCAGCTCATGGCCAGCCAGAAGCCGGCGCACCGCTTCCCACCCAGGAACATGGCCACCACCGGCCCCGTGATCAGCCAGCTGACGGTGGGCGAGACGATGCCGCCCAGGTGCCAGCTGAGCCAGCTGAAATTGAAGAACAGCGCGCACAGGAACACTTCGCGCGCCGCCACCGCGCTGCCGGTCAGGCGCAACACCGGCGGCGCCGACAGCATCACCGCGCAGCACAGCAGGATCTCGACCGCGGCCGTCTCCAGGCCCAGCAGCCAGTAGGCGAGCGCGTACAGCGGCCCGGCGGTGCCGGCCATTACCGCCGCATTCACCACGTTGCCGGCGCGCGCCGCCTGGGCCGCGTCCTGCTGCAGCGCGGCGGGGATGAAGCGGTGCGCGACGCCCAGGTAGCGCCCGCTCCACCGCTGTGTGCTGTCGTCGTCCATGTGATTCCCAATACCCGTTTGCACACCCGTGCGGTGGTCGCTCAAGGTCAGAGTGTAGGTAGGGAATTTCCTAACGACTTTATTTTCAAACAGATAGTTAGCAGGAAAATGCTGACCGATCGGCGCAGTTTCGGGATGCGGAATGAATGACGCGCGCCAACAACAAGGTGCTGGCGCGCGTCGGCGGGAGGGAGTGGAGCGGGGCTGGCGCCCCGACTCGCGTCAGTCGTTCTTGACGACGATGCTCGGGAACTTGCTGCTCATGTCCTTTGCCTTTTCGGCGATCTTGACCGCGACCTTGCGCGCGATCTGCTTGTAGACGGCAGCGACCTGGCCCTCCGGATCGGCGACCACGGTCGGACGGCCGGCGTCGGCCTGTTCGCGGATCGCCATGGTCAGCGGCAGCGCGCCCAGGAAATCGATGCCGAAGTCGGCGCACATCTTTTCGCCGCCGCCATGGCCGAAGATCGCTTCGGTGTGGCCGCAGTTGGAGCAGGTGTGGGTGCTCATGTTCTCGACCACGCCCAGGATCGGGATGCCGACCTTCTCGAACATCTTGAGGCCCTTGCGCGCGTCGAGCAGGGCGATGTCTTGCGGGGTGGTGACGATCACGGCGCCGGTGACCGGCACTTTTTGCGACAGCGTCAGCTGGATGTCGCCGGTGCCCGGCGGCATGTCGACGATCAGGTAATCCAGGTCGCGCCAGTTGGTTTGCTCGAGCAACTGCTGCAGGGCGCCGCTGGCCATCGGGCCGCGCCATACCATCGGCTCGTCCGGATCGATCATGAAGCCGACCGACGACACCTGGATGCCGTGGTTCTCGAGCGGCTCCATGCTCTTGTTGTCGTGGCTGACCGGACGGCCGGACACGCCCAGCATCATCGGCTGCGACGGGCCGTAGATGTCGGCGTCGAGCATGCCGACGCTGGCGCCCTCGGCGGCCAGGGCCAGGGCCAGGTTGACGGCCGTGGTCGATTTGCCAACACCACCCTTGCCCGAGGCGACGGCGATGATGTTCTTGACGTTCGGCATGACCTTCATGCCGCGCTGTACGGTGTGCGACACGATCTTGCTGTAGGCGCGGATGGCGACGCCTTCGACGCCGGGCAGTTCCAGCACGGCGGCGGCGGCCATGCCGCGCAACATTTCGACCTGGCTGGCGGCCGGGTAGCCCAGCTCCAGCTCGAAGGTGACCTGGCCGCCTTCGATCTTGATGTTCTTGACCGACTTGGTCGTGACAAAATCTTTTTGGGTGTTAGGATCGATGACTTCCGACAAAGCGGTCTTGACGTCGTTCTCAGTGATGCTCATGGTGCTCTCCGGATGATATTGGGGCGAAGTGTAGCGCAAAACGGCCTGCTTGCTGGGCCGATGGACGCAAAACCGGGCAATACCCCCTGAGCGCGCAGGGCCATCCACTGGTAAAATGCTTCTTTTCATATAACCCGAGCGTTTCGACACCATGACCCGCAAGCTGTTCGTCACCACCGCACTGCCCTACGCCAATGCTGCCTTCCATATCGGCCACATGATGGAATACATCCAGGCCGACATCTGGGTGCGCTTCCAGCGAATGCAGCGCGACAATGGCACGCAACGCGAGGTGCATTTCGTCTGCGCCGACGACACCCACGGCACGCCGATCATGATCGCGGCCGAGAAGGAAGGCATCACGCCGCAGGAATTCGTGGCCAAGATCGCCGCCGGCCGCCCGCAATACCTGAACGGCTTCCATATCGCCTTCGACAACTGGTATTCGACCGATTCGCCGGAAAACGTCGAACTGTCGCAGGGCATCTACCGCAAGCTCCGCGACGCCGGCCTGATCGTCACCAAGACCGTCGACCGCTTCTACGACACCGCCAAGGGCATGTTCCTGGCCGACCGCAACATCAAGGGCGAGTGCCCGGTCTGCCATGCGAAAGACCAGTACGGCGACAACTGCGAAGTGTGCGGCGCCGCCTACCAGCCGACCGAACTGATCAACCCGTTCTCGGTGTTCACCGGCTCGACCCCGGTGCTGAAGCCGTCCGAGCAATATTTCTTCAAGCTGTCCGACCCGCGCTGCTTCCAGTTCCTGAAGGAATGGCTGAACACCCCGGGCCGCCTGCAGCCCGAGATGGTCAACAAGGTGTCGGAATGGCTGGGCGAAGAAGGCGAGAAGCTGGCCGACTGGGACATCTCGCGCGACGCGCCCTACTTCGGCATTCCGATTCCGGATGCGCCGGGTAAATTCTTCTACGTGTGGCTGGACGCGCCGGTCGGCTACCTGGCCAGCCTGAAGAACTATTTCGAGAAGCAAGGCAAGGACTTCGACGCCTTCCTGAACGACCCCGACGCCGAACAGCTGCACTTCATCGGCAAGGACATCGTCTCGTTCCACCTGCTGTTCTGGCCGGCCATGCTGAATTTCTCGGGCCACCCGATCATCGACAAGCTGAAGGTCGCGGTGCACGGCCACCTGACCGTCAATAACGAAAAGATGTCCAAGTCGCGCGGCACCGGCATTTCGCCGCTGCGCTACCTGGAGCTGGGCATGAACCCGGAGTGGCTGCGCTACTACCTGGCCTTTAAGCTCAACGCCAAGGTCGAAGACCTGGACTTCAATGGCGACGACTTCGTGGCCCGCGTGAACAGCGACCTGATCGGCAAATATGTCAATATCGCCAGCCGCTGCGCCGGCTTCGTCGCCAAGCGCTTCGACGGCAAGCTGGCCGACAGTCTGTCGCAGACCGCCCGCGACACCATCTGCAAGGCCCTGATGGCGGACGGCGCCGAGCGCCAGACCAGCATCGCCGCCGCCTTCGAGGCGCGCGAATATGGCCGCGCCCTGCGCGAGATCATGGAAATCGCCGACGTCATCAACCAGTACGTCGACGAGCACAAGCCCTGGCTGCTGGCCAAGGATGAAACCAAAACCGCGGAATTGCACGACGTGTGCACCACGGCGCTCATCCTGTTCCGCCAGCTGACCATCATGCTGGCGCCGGTGCTGCCGAACGTGGCGGCGCGCGTGACGGAATTCCTGGGCGATGCAGAACTGAGCTGGGCCGACACCCATGGCGCCGCCGTCTACGAAACCATGCTCGGCCGCACCATCGGCGCCTATGCGCACCTGATGCAGCGCGTCGATGCCAAGATGGTCGAGAACCTGTTCGACAAGCCTGCGCCTGCCGCGGTTCCTGCACTGGCGCCGAAGGCTGAGGCAACGCAAGCACCGCAGGCCGAGTCGGCCGGCGACAGCGACATCGAAGCCCTGGCCCCGGAAATCTCGATCGACGACTTCACCAAGATCGACCTGCGCGTGGCCAAGATCGTCAACTGCGAACATGTGGAGGGCTCGAGCAAGCTGCTGCGCCTGACCCTGGACGTGGGCGAAGGCCGTCACCGCAATGTGTTCTCGGGCATCAAGTCGGCCTACCAGCCGGAAGACCTGATCGGCAAGCTGACCGTGCTGGTCGCCAACCTGGCGCCGCGCAAGATGAAATTCGGCGTCTCGGAAGGCATGGTACTGTGCGCCTCGAGCGCCGACGAGAAAACGAACCCGGGCCTGTACCTGCTGGACCCGATGCCGGGCGCGACGCCGGGCATGCGTATCCGCTGAATTGTTAAGGCATGAGGCCGCTCTACCACCGGCACGGCTGGTCGTAGAGCGGCCTCATGCAAGCCTCGGGAAGCATTCCCGAGCTTGTGGCGTGTGTGTACAATGCCATGTTTTAAATATGACAAAACGCCGCCACAAACTCTTTTGATAGGTAGCTAATAATATGACCGATTTGACTCCTCTCCGCCATATCCCAGAAGCCAATGTGTTCCGTAAGGGCGACGTCTTCGTCCTGTTCGGCGAACTGTTCGGCCGCGGCTATGTGAACGGCCTGATCGACCAGGCGCGCGCCGCCGGCATGACCATCGTCGGCGTCACCGTGGGTCGCCGCGACGACAGCGGCGCCCTGCGCGCCCTGAACGACGAAGAACTGGCCGAGGCGGAAGAGAAACTGGGCGGCCGCATCATCAATGTGCCGCTGATGGCCGGCTTCGACATGGACGCCCCGGAAGGCGAACAGAACCCGACCGAAATGCTGTCCGGTATCACCCTGAAGAACTGGCAGGAAGAAAAGCTGGACTGGGAACGCATCGAGCGCTGCCGCGCCGCCGGTGTGGCCCGCTTCACCGGCTCGGCCGCGACCGTGATGGCGGAGATCGACAAGCTGGTGCCGGAAGGCGCCAACGTCTTCTTCGCCCACACGATGGCCGGCGGCATCCCGAAGATCAAGGCCTTCCTGGCCATCGCCAACCGCATCTACAAAGGCCGCGGCGAGCGCTTCATGTCGTCGCGCGCCCTGCTCGACAGCGACTTGGGCAAGCTGATCCTGATGAACTTCGACGAAGTCTCGGCCAACACGCTCAAGTACCTGATCGATGCGTCCGCAGCCATTCGTGAGCGCGTGACCCAGGCTGGCGGCGAAGTGCGCTACACCGCCTACGGCTACCACGGCACCGAGATCCTGATTGGCGACGAGTACCAGTGGCAGACCTACACCAACTACACCCAGGGCTACGCCAAGATGCGCCTGGAATCGATCGCCGAAGCGGCCTGGAAGAACGGCACCTTCGCGACCGTGTTCAACTGCCCGGAGATCCGCACCAACTCGTCCGACATCTTCGTCGGCGTCGAGCTGTCGCTGTTCCCGCTGCTGCGCGCGCTGAAGAAGGAAGGCGGCGGCGCCTGGGCCGACGAGCAGTGGCGCATCTGTGAAGAGCTGCTGGGCGAAGGCACCTCGCTGCAACAGTTGCTCGACACCATCGAGGGGTACAATAACGATGCGACCAGCGCCACCTTCCGCAACTTCGAAGCCTGGCCGATGGACAACACCCCGGAGCTGGCCGACGTCATGATCGGCACCTCGGAAGCCATCACCGGCCTGCACAAGGACAAGAAGGCGCTGATCACCGATCACCTGTCGAGCCTGGTGCTGGAAGGCGCCGGTCCGTTGATGTTCCATGGCGCGTCGGAAAAAATCGCGCCGGTACTGTGGCTCAACCACGACATCATCGCCCGCCAGCTGAACGAGTTGCACAAGTAAGACTTGACGCCGGCGGCGGGTGGCAGAAGAATCTGCCCGTCGCCGGCAACCAGCCGTCATTTATCTTAAGCGAACCATGATCTTCTCGAAAAAACACGTGATGTACGAATCCGAGCACACCAAGTTCATCTCGGAGCTGAAGAAGCAGAATCCGCACCTGGACGCGGGCCAGGTCGCCGGCCGCGCCCTGCTGTGGGACAAGGAGCCGGTCTCGCTCGACGAGCAGGCCCGCATCCAGGAATCGCGCCTGCGCCAGCAGGCCTACCCGTACCAGACCAAGGTCTGAGGCCAGGAGCGCGCGCATGATGCCCCAGGGGGCGGCCGAGGGGGAGGATATCCCTCTGGAAGCCGCCGTGGATGACCAGCATGCCGCGCCATCCTCGCCGGAAGACGCCGCGATCGCGCGCCTGTATGGCGAACCGCTGACGCGCCTGCCCAACGACCTGTACATCCCGCCCGACGCGCTCGAGATCTTCCTCGACGCCTTCGAAGGTCCGCTCGACCTGCTGCTGTACCTGATCCGCAAGCAGAACTTCAACATCCTCGACATCCCGATGGCGCAGGTGACCCTGCAATACCTGGAATACGTGGAACAGATCCGCAAGAGCAACCTCGAGTTGGCGGCGGAATACCTGTTGATGGCCGCGATGCTGATCGAGATCAAATCCCGCATGCTGCTGCCGAAGCGCCAGGACGACCTGGTCGAGGACGTCGGCGACCCGCGCGCCGAACTGGTGCGCCGTCTGCTGGACTACGAGCAGATCAAGTCCGCGGCCGTTGCGCTTGGCAATGTGCCGCAAGAAGGCCGGGACTTCGTGCGCCCGCAGCTGTTCGTGGAACAAGGCCTGAACACCGCCCTGCCCGACGTCGATCCCTGGGACTTGCAGCGCGCATGGCTCGACGTGCTGCGTCGCGCCAAGCTGACCCAGCACCACCGGATCGGGCGCCAGGAATTGTCGGTGCGCGAGCATATGTCGGCCATCCTGCGCACCCTGCAATCGCAGCGCTTCGTCGAGTTCGGCGACCTGTTCGCGGGCCAGCATACGGTTCCGATCGTGGTCGTCCATTTTGTCGCCATGCTCGAACTGGCGAAAGAAACACTGATCGAAATTACCCAGGCCGAGCCCTTTGCACCGATCTACGTGCGCCTCGCCTATTCGCCGGCTTGATGCCGGTTTATTCTCATCCGTTCACCATGAAAATCATTTCTTCCATTGACGAATTGCGCGACCAGTTGCGCGGCCAGCTGCGCACCGCCTTCGTGCCGACAATGGGCAATCTGCACGAAGGCCACCTGTCGCTGATGCGCCTGGCGCGCCGTCACGGCGACCCGGTGGTCGCCTCGATCTTCGTCAACCGCCTGCAATTCGGCCCGAACGAGGATTTCGACAAATACCCGCGCACCTTCCAGGAAGACGTGGCCAAGCTGGAAAAAGAAGGCGTCTACGTGCTGTTCGCGCCGACCGAGAAGGATTTGTATCCGGAGCCGCAGGAATACCGCGTGCGTCCGCCGGAAGGCCTGGGCAATACGCTGGAAGGCGAGTTCCGCCCCGGCTTCTTCGAGGGCGTGTGCACCGTCGTGACCAAGCTGTTCTCCTGCGTGCAGCCGCGCGTGGCCGTTTTCGGCAAGAAGGATTACCAGCAATTGATGATCGTTCGTAATATGGCGCGCCAGTTCGCGCTGCCGACCGAAATCATCGGCGCCGAGACTTTCCGCGCCGAGGACGGCCTGGCCCTGTCCTCGCGCAACGGCTACCTCTCGAGCGACGAGCGGGCCGAAGCCCCGGTGCTGTACCAGCACCTGAACACGGTGGCCGACACCATCCGCGGCGGCGAGCGCGACGTCGAAGCCGTGGAAGCGCGCGCGATGGCGGCCCTGGCCGGCCGCGGCTGGAAACCGGACTATGTCTCGGTGCGCAAGCGCATCGACCTGCAGGCGCCGGAAGCTGCCGACCTGGAGCGCGGCGAGCCGCTCGTGGTGCTGGCGGCGGCCAAGCTGGGCGCCACCCGCCTCATCGATAACCTGGAAATTTGATCGATGCCAATGCTGCACGATTGATTTCCGGATTGCAACAAGATTGCAAAGAGCGTTATACTTCCGTGCAGCAGCATTTTACAATCACGTCCAGGACCCCGCCGTGAACGTCTCCGATGCCGTCGCCATTGCCCGCAAGGGCCCGCCAAAGTCTTCCGACCTCTTGAGCCGCATTCCCGGCAATGCCGCGCCACACCAGATGTCGGATCCTTTCGACATCGGCGAAGCCTTGACCGCCCTGTCGCTCAGCGGCGATCCGGTGACCGTCTATTCCGGCATCCAGGAGCCGATCCTGGTGCGGATCGAGTCGGTCGATCCGGAGTTGCCACACTTCGTGCTGGATTTCACTGGCAGTGAATTGCCGATGACCCACCACGCCACCTTTGTCAGCGCGATCGGCGGCAACGCCAAGCTGCAATTCGAACTCGAAAGCGACTGGGACAGCCTGCCCGGCCAGCCGCACCTGGTGCCGGCGACCTTCCCCGAACACTGCCTGGTGCTGAACCGGCGCTCGGCGCGCCGGGTCGAGACGCCGGTCGGCGCCAACTACAGCGCCAGCTTCGGCCTGTCGGGCCGCCAGTACGAACTGCCGCTCTACGATTTTTCCCAGGGCGGCGTCGGCATGCGCGCCACGCCCGAACAGTGTTTCGGCCTCCACGTGGGCAAGAAACTGATCGGCGTGCGGCTCGAACTCGGGCCGGCGCTGGTCATCACGGCCGACCTCGAAGTGCGCCTGATGCGCCCGTTCCGCACCTTCCTGCTCGGCGAGCAGGTGCAGATCGGCTGCAGCTTTTGCAGCATTTCGATGCAGATGCAGCAGACGCTGGAGCGCTTCCTGACCAGCGAGCGCCGCACCCCGGCGCGCTGACCCGCGCCCTCTATCCTGCCTCGGCGACGCCGCCGGCCAGGTCCAGCCTGACCACCCGCAGGGTGCCGTCATCGTCGCATTGCCGGTCGACGAAGCCCAGGCGCCCGGCCAACCGCCGCATCGGCGTGTTGGCCGCAAGCACATACCCCTCCATGCAACGCAATCCGCGCGCCGTGGCCTGCGCGATGAGTATCTCCAGCAGGCGCCGCGCCAGGCCGAGTCCGTGCCAGTCGTCGGCGACGGTGACGGCGAACTCGCAGCTATCAACGCCCTGCGCGCCGACATAGCGCGCGCCCGCGATGATGTCCTGGTCCGGCCCGCCCTCCCCGCTGATGGCGACCAGCGCCAGGTCATGGTCCGGGTGTGGGCGCGTCGCCGCCGCCAGCATGGCGGGCGACGGCTCGCGCACCGGCATCATGAAGCGCGCGTAGCGCGAATCCGCCGACAGCCGATGGAAGGCGTCGCGCAGTTCGTCTTCGTCCTGCGTCCGGATCTCGCGCAGCAAGGCCGTGCGGCCGTCGCGCAGTTGTGCCAGGGCCGGCAGCCCCGCCCTGCCAGGTGGGTCGTCCTGCATCTCAGCGCCGTTTCTTTTGCCGCGACAGGGTCTGGATTTGCGCAATCGCGATCGCCAGTTCCGACTGCGCCTTGGCGTAGTCGATCTTGGTGTCCCGGTTGCGCAGCGCCTCTTCGGCCTGCCTGCGCGCCTCGTTCGCGCTGGCTTCGTCCAGGTCGCGTCCGCGGATGGCGGTGTCCGCCAGCACCGTGACCTCGTACGGCTGCACTTCCAGGATGCCGCCGGCGACGAACACCAGTTCTTCGTCCTCCTGCCCCGGCACCTTGATGCGCACCGCCCCCGGCCGGATCCGTGTCATCAGGGGCGTATGCGTGGGATAGATGCCGAGCTCGCCGCTTTCGCCGGGCAGCGCGACGAACTCCGCGTCGCCCTCGAACACCCCTTCCTCGGCCGAGACGACGCTGACGTGGATCGTAGGAGTTGCCATGATGTTCTCGCTCAGACCGCCGCCGCGCCGGAGACGATCTCGGACAGTTCCTTCGTGATCGCCGCCTGGCGCGTCTTGTTGTAGACCAGCTTGAGGTCGTCGATGATGCTGGCCGCGTTGTCGCTGGCCGCCTTCATCGCCATCCTGCGCGCCGAATTCTCGGACGCGAAGCTTTCGGCCACGGCCTGGTAGATCAGCGCCTCGACATAACGGATCAGCAGGTCGTCGATCACCTGGGCCGGTTCGGGCTCGTACAGGTAGTACCAGCCATGCGTGCCCCGTTCGGCCCGCACGTTTTCCGGAACCAGCGGCACCAGCTGCTCGATGACCGCTTGCTGGCTCATCGAATTGATGAACTTCGTGTAGCACAGGTGAATCGCGTCGACCTGCGCGTTCTGGTAGGCGTCGAGCAGCACCTTGGCCGGGCCCAGCAGCCGTTCGAGGTGCGGGGTGTCGCCCAGTTGCACGGCATGCGCGACCACCCTGGCGCCGATGCGGTTCATGAAGGACAGTCCCCGGTTGCCGATGACGACCAGGTCGCTGCCGATGCCGCGTTCCTGGTGTTCGCGCATGGCCTGCGTCACGGTGCGCAGGATATTGGTGTTCATGGCGCCGCACAGGCCCTTGTCGGTCGTGACCACGATGAAGCCGACCCGCTTGCCCTCGCTGTGCGTGATGAGAAAAGGATGGCTGTATTCGGGGCTCGCCTCGGCCAGATGACCCGTGATGTTGCGGATCTTGCGCACATAGGGACGCGCGGCGCGCATCCGTTCCTGCGCCTTGCGCATCTTGGACGTGGCGACCATCTCCATCGCCTTGGTGATCTTCCTGGTGCTTTCCACGCTCTTGATCTTGTCGCGTATTTCCTTGCCCCCAGCCATGATGTCTGCTCCTTGTAGGCTGCCTGGTGAACCGGCATCAGGACCAGAGTCCGGACGCCAGCAGTTGCTCGGCTTCCTCGAACACGCTTTTTTCCGGTAGCAGGCTGGTCCGCGCAAAGCGCACCAGCGCGAATGCGCGCACCCGCGGTGGCAGCGTCGGCAGGCGCGCGATCCGGAATTCGAGGTCGCTCATTGGCGCGCCCGTCGGCGTGCCCGGCTCGACCACGACGTTCATCCGGTCCAGGGTCAAGCGTCTGGTCGACACCGACAGATGCCGTGCAGGCTGGGCGAACACCGCGCGCACCTGCTCGAGTTCGCGCTCCAGCGCGTCTTCGCGCAGCCCCAGCCCGGCCAAGTCGCGCGCGTTTTCCTCGACCCGCTCTTTCAGCCGCGCCAGCTCGCCAAGGTCGCTCGCGACGTCGCCGCCGATCACCGAGCGGATGCCGCGACCCTGGCGTTCGAGCAGTTGCAGCCGCGTCTTGAGCAGCGCACGCTCGCGCTCGAGCGCGGCGCGGCGCGACTTGTCCGCGGCGGTGCGCGCCAGTCCCGCCAGCGCGAGTTCGTCCAGCAGGCGCCGCACGATCTCATCCCTGAGTTCGGCATCAACGCGGCCGCACATCCTGACCTGGTGGTCGCCGAAACTCAGCGTGGTCTGCGGCACGTCGCGGCGCATCGTTTCACCCTCTAGCCTGGCGCCCAGGACGTGGCGTTCGACCAGCTCCATCCCCAGCACCG
Organism: Massilia timonae; assembly: GCF_001866515.1. NCBI lineage: Bacteria > Pseudomonadati > Pseudomonadota > Betaproteobacteria > Burkholderiales > Oxalobacteraceae > Massilia > Massilia timonae. The sequence continues at coordinate 3,569,504 of NZ_JRYB01000001.1, read as the reverse complement.
CATACGCTTCCGGCGCGTCGCCGTTGTCGGCGAAATAGGCCCGCAAGTCGGTCGAGCGGCTGATCCGCAATGCGACGTCGTCGGGTCCGGCGAACCAGGCGTGGACATAGGGGTCGCCATCCCAGGCGACGGCGCTGGCCTCGCGCGCCGCCGGCACGGCATCGACCAGCGCGCGCACATAGGCGTACGAGGCCGCCACCGCGGGCGCGAGATGCTTGCGGCAGTGGCGCGCCAGGTCCAGCTGCGGATGCAGCGCCAGCAGGCGTTCGATCGCCGCGTTGACGCTTTCCCTGTCCTGCGCCGTGGCGTTATCGCCCTCGCGCCTGATCCTGTCGAGCAAACCCATCGCCGGTCCTCGTTACTGCTGGTTATAGCGTTCGTTGACGATATGCACGTGGATCTTCCGGTTGTTCCAGAACATGTCCTGGACGCGCGGCAGCAGGCCGCGCAGCGCTTCCGGCGGCGCATCCCGGAACGTCAACAGCACCGCGGGGCGCGAACCGTTGCCGGGCAGGTGTTCGATCTCGTCGAACGGCGGAAACCCATACTTGACCAGGAAGGCCTTGATATCCTCGTCGCTGGTGCCCGCCTCCACGTTTCCCATCACTAAGTCAGCCATCGCAGCTCCTTTCAGGCCATGATGTGCACGCCGCCATCGACATACATGGTTTCGCCGGACAGCCGCCTGGCATACGGCGTGGCCAGGAAGGCGCAGGCGAAACCGACGTCCATGATGTCGACCAGCTCCCCGAGCGGCGCGCGCTCGGCCGCCTGCGCGAGCAGCAGGTCAAAGTCCTTCAGGCCCGAGCCCGCACGCGTCTTGAGCGGCCCCGGCGACATCGCGTGCACCCGGATATGCCTGGGCCCGAGTTCATAGGCCAGATAGCGCGCGCACGCTTCCAGCGCGGCTTTGACCGGCCCCATCAGGTTGTAGTTGGCGACCACCTTGTTGGCGCCGTAGTAGCTCATCGTGAACATGCTGCCGCCGTCCTTCATCAGGCGCGCCGCCTGGCGCGCCATGCGTACGAAGGAGTGACACGAGATGTCCATCGCCTGGCCGAAGCCCTCGGCGCTGCTGTCGAGCAGGCCGCCCTGCAGGTCTTCCTTCGGCGCCCAGGCGATCGAGTGCACGAACAGGTCGAGCTTGCCCCATTGCCGTTCGATCTCGCCGAACACGGCCTGGATGTCTTCCGGCCTGGTCACGTCGAGCGGCATGAAGACCGGCGCGCCGAGCTCGCGCGCGAGCGGTTCGACATAGGTCCTGGTCTTTTCGCCGGTATAGGTGATGGCGAGTTCCGCGCCGAGCTCGCGGAATGCCTTGGCGCATCCGTAAGCGATCGAATGCTCGTTGGCGATCCCGGAGACCAGGGCCTTCTTGCCCTCCAATATCGGGCGGTGGCGTTCATTCGTCATGGCGAAGCTCCTTCGATTGAGTTCATGCCCTCGATCCGCATCTGCGGCACCTGGCCCGGCACCATCAGCTCGGCCTCGGTGGCGGCCAGCACCTGTTCCACCCCGACGCCGGGCGCCGTTTCCAGCAAGGTGGCGCGTCCGCCTTCGAAGCCGATGACGGCCAGTTCGGTCACCAGGAGGTCGATCGCGCGCGTCGACGTCAGCGGCAGCGAGCATTGCCGCACGATCTTCGGCTTGCCCTTGGCGGTATGCTGCATGGCGACGATGACGCGCCTGGCGCCCGTCACCAGGTCCATGGCGCCGCCCATGCCGGGCACCATCTTCCCGGGAATCATCCAGTTGGCCAGCAAGCCCCCCTGGTCCACCTGCAGGCCGCCCAGCACCGTGAGGTCGAGGTGCCCGCCGCGGATCAGGCCGAACGAGAGCGCGCTGTCGAAGGTCGCGGCGCCAGGCAGGGCCGTGACCGGCTGGCCGGCGGCGTCGGTCAGATAGGCCTGGGCCAGGCCCTCCTGTGGAATCGGCCCGGTGCCGACCAGGCCGTTCTCGGACTGAAAGTAGATGTGCATATCGCGCGGGACGTAGTTGGCGACCAGGGTCGGAATGCCGACGCCGAGGTTCGCCAGCATCCCCGGGCGCAATTCCTGGGCGATGCGTTTGGCGATCAGGGTTGGCGCGTCCATGGTTCGACCTTCCATCATTCACGCGTGGGCCACGAGGTAATCGACCAGCACCGCCGGCGTCACGACATGGTCGGGCGAAATCATCCCCACCGGCACGATATGGGCGGCATCGACGATCACGGTGTTGGCGGCCATCGCGATCACGGGATTGAAATTGCGGGCGGTCAGGGCGTAGACCAGGTTGCCCTCGTAATCGGCAAGGAAGGATTCGACCAGGGCGAAATCGGCCCCGAGCGCCGTCTCCAGCAGGTAGGGTGCGCCGTCGACCTCGATCTTGCGCTTGCCCTCTTCGACCGCGGTGCCGACGCCGGTCGGCGTCAGGACGCCGCCCAGCCCGTAGCCGGCGGCGCGCAGGCGCTCGATCAGGGTGCCCTGCGGCACCAGTTCGACCTCGATGGCGCCGGCGATCATCTTTTGCTGGGTTTCCGGGTTGAGTCCGATATGGCTGACGATCGCCTTGCGCACGGCCCCGGCCGTGACCAGCTTGCCAATGCCACGGCCTGGGGTGGCGGTGTCGTTCGCGATCACGGTCAGCTCGCGCTTGCCCTGGCGCGCCAGTTCGTCGACCACCCGCTGCGGCGTGCCGACGCCCATGAAGCCGCCGATCATGAGGCTGGCCCCGTCCGGTATCATGGCGACCGAGTCCTCCAGGCTGACCGTTTTCATGCCGCCGCCCTCACTGCTTCCTTGCGCACGACTGCTCTCGTATGGCGCGCGATCATCAACTCCTCGTTGGTCGGAATCACCCAGGCCGAGACCTTGCTGCCCGCCGTGCTGATGCGCGGCCCACCGGCCGCATTGGCGGCCGGCTCGAGGTCGACCCCGAGCCAGCGCGCCGCGCGGCAGACCCGTTCGCGGATCAGCGCCGAATGCTCGCCGATGCCGGCGGTGAACACCAGGGCGCCGATGCCCTCGGTGGTGGCGGCCAGCGATCCGAGTTCGCGGCCGATGCGGTAGACGAACAGGTCGACCGCGAAGCGCGCCCGCGCATCGTCGCTGTCCAGCAAGGTCCGCATATCGCTCGAGATGCCCGACACGCCGAGCAGGCCCGACTGCTTGTAGATCAGGTCTTCGATGGCGCGCGCATCCATCTTGAGATAGTCGATCAGGAACAGCACCACGCCCGGGTCCAGGTTGCCGCAGCGGGTGCCCATCGGCAGGCCGTCGACGGCGGTGAATCCCATGGTGCTGGCCACGCTCTTGCCGCCCGCCAGCGCGCACAGGCTCGAGCCATTGCCCAGGTGCGCCACCAGGGTGGCGCGGGCGGCGCCCAGCTCCGGATAGGCCGGCAGCACCGACGCGATGTATTCGTACGACAGGCCATGAAAGCCATAGCGCCGCACCCCCAGCCTGGTGATGCTGTCCGGCAGCGCATAGGCCTGCGCCACCTCGGGCTGCGCGCGGTGGAAGGCGGTGTCGAAGCAGGCCACTTGCGGCAGGTCCGGCCGCGCATCAAGCAGGGTGCGGATCGGCGCCAGGTTGTGCGGCTGGTGCAGCGGCGCCAGCGGCGTCAAACGGTCGAGCGCTTCGATCACGGCCGGGGTGACGAGCGCCGCTTCGGTGAACTGCACGCCGCCATGCACGACGCGGTGGCCGACCGCCACCAGCCGGTGCTCTGCGCGGTGGCTGCGCAGGAAGTCGCCGATGTAGTCGGTCGCCTCCTGGTGTCCGAGCGCGGCGTCGGCTTCCCAGCGCCGCTCGCCGATCAGCGCCCCGTCGGCGTCCTTCGCGCTGAATTTCGCCGCATTGTAGAGCCCTTCGACCTGGCCGTGGAGCACGAGCTCGGGTTCGGCCGGGCCGGCGTCGAAGGCGCGGAACTTGATGCTCGACGAGCCGGCGTTAAGCACGAGAATGAGGTCGGCCATGGCGTCACCTCACCGGCTTGCCGCTCTCGCGGCGCGCCTTGACCACCAGCGTGGCGACCGCGCACGAGGCCAGCCGGGTCACCATCGAGTCGGCGCGGCTGGTGAGGATGATCGGCACCCGCGCGCCGAGGACGATGCCGGCCGCATCGGCGCCGGCCAGGAAGGACAGGCTCTTGGCCAGCATGTCGCCGGCCTCGAGATCGGGCACCAGCAGCACGTTGGCGCGCCCGGCGACGGGCGAATCGATCTTCTTGATCCTGGCCGCGTCCGGGTCGATCGCGTTGTCGAGCGCCAGCGGGCCGTCGACCAGGGCGCCGTGGATCTGGTGGCGGTCGACCATCTTGCACAGTGCGGCGGCCTCGACCGTGGAAGGCACTTTCGGGTTGACGGTTTCCATCGCCGACAGCACCGCCACCCGCACTTCCCTGAACTGCAGGGCGTGCGCGAGGTCGATGGCGTTCTGCAGGATGTCCATCTTTTCTTCCAGCGTCGGCGCGATATTCACGGCGGCATCGCTGATGACCAGCGCATCGGCATACCCGGGCACGTCCATGACGAAACAGTGGCTGACGCGGCGCGCGGTGCGCAGCCCAGTCTCGCGCTTGACCACCGCGCCCATCAGCTCGTCGGTATGCAGGCTGCCCTTCATCAAGGCCTCGGCCTTGCCCTCGCGTACCAGCTCGACGGCCTTCGCCGCCGCCGCATGGCTGTAGGCCGCCTCGACGATCGGCACGTCGCCGATCCGCAAGCTGTTCTCTTGCGCCACCGCCTCGATCCGTGCGCGCGGCCCGACCAGGACCGGGGCGATCAGGCCGATCCGCGCGGCTTCCAGCGCGCCGGTGAGCGAGCTGGCGTCGCAGGGATGGACGACGGCGGTCGGCAGCGGCGGCAGTTCCTTGCAATAGTCGATCAGCCGCTGGTATTTCTCGTGCTTCGGTTCCATCTCGGGTCCTTTCAATGAAGGCGCGTGGAGGTCCGCGAATCCGGCACCGGCCGGAATGCGGGCCGCTGGCCGTCCTGGCCGTCGGGTTCGGCCCCGGGTTCGCCACTGAGCAATGCATGCAGCCGCTCCACCATGGCCAGCTGCGCGCTCGTCGGCGGCGTCGCCTGCACGCGCTCGTCGGCCATCAATTCGTCGATCAGGCTCAGGAGCCGCTCGCGGTCGCCCGGGTCGCTCAGCAGCGCCGGCAAGGTGGCGATCGCCTTCTCGGGTTCGTAACTGGTGATGATTTCCTGCTCGCCGCGCAGGCGGCGCCACTGGTCGAGCGGCACGTCCGGCAGATAGTCGGCATACGCCTGCGCCAGTTCCTTGCGCTTGACCAGACGCGACAGCGGCAGCAGCGCGCCCTGCTGGGCGCGCAGGCTGGCCAGGCGGGCGAAGGCCTCGGCATAGCCACCCTCGGCGATCGATTCCAGCGCCTCCTGAACGTAAGGCAGCGCGCGCGCATCCTGCGTCGCGGGTGCCGCTTGCGCCGGTTTGCGGTCCGCCAGGTAGAGCGAGTACATGTTCGCGTAGATGCTGAAGAAGCCCGCTTCGGTGTTGGCGTCGCGCACCGCCCGATACAGGTCCAGCGACGCGCTGACCAGTTCGGCGCCGGCGTCTTCCAGGCGCCGCCACGGATCGCCTTCGCCCAGCGCTTGGCGCTGCTCCCGGACTGTCCGCGCCGCGGGTTCGAGCCACGCCATCCAGGGATTGCGGCTCGACAGCGCCCAGTTCTGCACGCGCAAGGGGTGGAAGACGCGCAGCAGGCGCGCGCTCAGATCGTTGGACATGGCCTTCACCAACGGTTGCACGAACAGTTCATAGCCCCGCTGGTTGAAGTCGGACAGCGCCGCCACCGCCTCGAACGGCTGTTCGTCGACGCGGTTGAAGCGATTGAACTGGGTGCTGACGTCCTCGAGCCGGCGTTCGTGGAAGGTGACCTCGTATTGCGGCTTGCCATCAAGGCTGCCGTCCCTGGTTTCGGTGATCTGCATGCCGTACAGGCCGGGCGGCAGGAGCTCGACTTCATTGAGCACCGAAACCAGTTGGGTATATTCCTTCTTGGCCACCTTGCCGGAGACGAAAATGCCGAGATGGCCGATATTCTGGTGCAGCAGGCCCACGATCACCTGGCCGCGCGCCTTGATTTCCTCGGTGCTGCCATAGATGTCGGCCACCCAGTTGAAGGCTTGCTCCGGCGGCGTGATGTTGTCGCCCATCGATGCGAACAGGATGATCGGCATCTCGATGGCGCGCAGGTCGAAGGCCTGGCCGGTATTGCCCTTGACGTCGCCGGACCACAGCTTGTTGCCGACGAACAGGTTGCGGGTGATGAATTCGATCTCTTCGCGGTTCAACAGGTAATACGTGCCCCACCAGCGCTCGAAGTCCAGGTAGCGCGCCGGTTCGGTGTCGGCGAGCTGGTACACCTTGTAATACTTGTCCCATAGCGAGTTGGCCGGGTTCAGGTTCTCGAAGTTCTGTACCAGATGGGCGCCGTCGAATACGCCGTTGCCGAGGTCGGCGACGAAGGAGGATAGCCAGGTGCCGCCCAGCATCCCACCGGCATAGCGCATCGGATTGTCGCCCTCGCCTTCGTTCCAGGCGCCGCTCACATACGACATCGGCGCCCCGTTGATCAGGAGCGGTCCGGTATCGTCGGGGCTGGAGGCGGCCAGCATCATCGCCGCCCAGCCCCCCTGGCAGTTGCCGATGATGGCCGGTTTCTCGCTGGCCGGGTGCAGCGCGCGCACGTGTTTCACGAACTGCCCTTCGGCGCTGCACACGTCCAGCATCGTCTGCCCCGGCTCGGGGTCGCGGAAGAAGCTGACGAAGTACACCGGATGGCCGGCGCGCATCGCCACGCCGGCCTGCGAGTCGTCCTTGAAGCCGCCGATGCCGGGGCCATGGCCGGCGCGCGGATCGATGATCAGATAAGGGCGCTTTGCCGGATCCGTCGTGACGCCGGCCGGGGGAACGATGCGCAGCAGCGCATAGTTCACCGGCCGCGCGAAGCCACGGCCGTCGAGGATGGTTTCGTAATCGAAATGCAGGACTGGCGCCGATCCTTTCGCCGCGCGCTCGAGGAAATTGTCGCCGCGCTGGCGCAAGGTGTCCCAGAACAGGATGGAGCGCTGGAAGGCATCGAGCGCGTAGTGCTGGTACGACCAGGGATTGAGCCCGGCCATCCAGGCCCCGGGTCCAACCCTGGCGTCCCGGACCTTGTCGCCCGTCGCCTCGCTCACCGCGGCGCGGGCGCGCTGGCCGAACTGCGCCAGCGCGGTCTTCATGCGCTTTTGATGGATGAGACTGATCTTGGTGCCAATCTCATGGCTCCGTGCAAGGTGCTTGGTGTCCATGAAAGAACCTCAAAGGGGAGGAAAGCTTTGCTCGGGAGGCGCTCGGGAGGCCCATGAGCGCGCCGCATGATCCACTGCAGCGTTCATTGTCCGCCCATCTGGTCAGGGCGCAATCAGTCCATGGTCCCATGTTGGCGCGGGGCCATGGTCAATGCGGTGATGCGGGAGGCGCCGGCTGTCCAGCCGGGCGCTGTGGAGAGAAGCTTTAGGCGTCGACCGCGACGCTCTGCGCCCAGGCCAGCGCCGACAGGTGGGCCTGATTGACTTCGGAGGGCGTGATCGCGAGCGCATCGGCCAGCGACGCCACCAGGTTCGAGTTGAGCTCGCAGGCCTCGGCCAGCGCCAGGTAGGGACCGTACGGCCCTTCGCGCCGCGTCAGCGCCTGCACCACCCCGTCGGGCAGCTGGATGGTCTCGAGCACCTGCTGCATGCTCAGCCCCAGCAGCCGGTCGAGCAGCGAGAACATGCCGGCCACGAACAGGTTCTCGGCCTCGCCTTTACCCAGGTACTTTTGCCCCAGCAGCTCGGCCAGGCGGCCGCGCACCACGGCGGTTTCCATCAGCACCGGCGAATAGCCGCTCGAGCTGGCCGTGGCCAGCAGCAGCACCAGCCAGCGGTACAGCGGCGCATAACCCAGCAGGGAGATCGCCTGGCGCAGCGACTGCACTTCGCGCCCGGCGCCAAAGCCCGCGGTATTGATGTAGCGCAGCAGCTTGTAGGTCAGGGCCGGGTCGCGTTTCAGCACGCTTTCGAGCTTGGGCACGTCCTCGTTGTTCTGCACCAGCTGCATCAGCTGCAGGATCACGCTCTGGGTCGGGTTCATGCCCTTGACCGGATTGCCCGGCCGCGGCGTCAGGTGCAATTTGCCCACGAAGGCGTCGAGCCCGAGCGCGGCGCAGGCGTCGAAGTCGGCCCAGGTGCCGACCGGCCGCCCCACCATGCGCAGCGCCGAATGCTTGGCGGCGGCGTAGCTGCGCGCCTGGTCGGCGACGTTGGCGCCGGTAAAGCGCACCTCGAGGTAGGACGCATACGGCGTCAGGTTGCGCCCCAGCAGATTGATGTCGCAGCCGCGGATCGCCACCCCGACGCCGCCGGCGCGCACGGCTTGCACGGCCGAGCGCACATCCTGGTCGGTCAGCTGGCGGATATCGAAGGCGAGCACGGTGCGTTCCGGCGGCAGCGCGTGCAGCGCGTCGGTCGACAGCATGGCCGGCACGGCGTCCAGGAACAGGATCTTGTCGCGCAACAGCCAGCCATGTTCCTGGTGGTTGACGTGTTCTGCCACGAAACCGACCAGCCCTTCCAGGTCATGGTCGGTGGGAATGCGTCCGTCGTGCTGCTGCCACGACAGCTCATAGCCGAGAACGCGCTGCCTTGGATCGAGCAGCGGTTCGCGGACGATGAAGTTGGTGCGATGCATGAAGGCGCCGTAAGTGAATGCGCGGCGCCGGTTCAGAACCCGAGGCTGTCGAGCAGATCGTCGACCTGCCCCTGGTTGGCCACGACTTCGGTGCCGGTCGGCTTGATCTGCGGCCCGTTCAGCAGGCCGTTGTCCAGCTCGCGCTTGATCTCGCTCGGTGCGAAATCGATCAGCACCTGCACCAGTTGCTTCTCGAGGTTTTGCGCGATGCCGGTGATGCGGCCGATCACCTGGCCGGTCAGGTCCTGGAAATCCTGGGCCATCATGATGTTCATCAGCTCGCCACGCGTGGCGACCGCGCCGGCCGCCGACTCGTTCAGGCTGGCGATCGTGCGCTGGGCCATCGCGCGCCATTCGGCCTCGCTGGCGCCCTTGTCGAGCAGCGCCTGCCAGCCGTCCGACAACTCGGCCGCGCGGGTCTCGATAGCGTCCTGCAGGGGGCCGGCCGCGTCGGTCGCGTCCAGCACCTTCTTGGCCGCCTGTTCCGACAGGCGCGCCACGTAGTCCAGGCGGTCGCGCGCATCGGGGATGTCGCTCGCCGCCTTCTCGATCAGCTTGTCCAGTCCGAGCCCGCGCAGGCTTTCATGCAGCGCGCGGGTCATGTGGCCGATCCGGCTCAACACCTCTTCGTTCGAGGCGGCCCCGGCGTCGAGCGCCGAGTTCATCTCACCCATCTCAGGCTCCGGCTTTGTCCAGTTTCTCGAAGATCTTGTTCAGCTTCTCGTCGAGGGTCGCGGCCGTGAACGGCTTGACCACGTAGCCGCTGGCGCCGGCCTGGGCGGCGGCGATGATGTTCTCTTTCTTCGCTTCCGCGGTCACCATCAGCACCGGCAGCTTGGCCAGCGCGGGATCGGCACGGATGTTCTGCAGCATGGTCAGGCCGTCCATATTCGGCATGTTCCAGTCCGACACCACGAAGTCGAACGATTCGCTGCGCAGCTTGGCCAGCGCCATCACGCCGTCTTCTGCCTCGTCGACGTTGGCATAACCCAGTTCTTTCAACAGATTCCGGACGATGCGGCGCATCGTCGAGAAATCGTCAACAACCAGGAAACGCATCTTTGGATCAGCCATGAATAACTCCGTTTGAATCTTATACTGTGGTTTGTTGGGTGAGCTGCCCTGGTGGGCTCGATAACAGGCTCAAGAATAGCATTTTTGTTGCCTTACGGCGATAAAATAGCCCCTAAAGCCTGTCACCAGTTCTAATTCGGATCAAACACGCAACGCCCGGCCGCCCTGCGCCGCCAGATGGTCGAGCACCATGCGCGGCAAGGCCGGCAAGGGGCCGACGTCGTGGGCGGCGCCCAGCGCGATCGCTTCGCGCGGCATGCCGAACACGACGCAGCTGGCTTCGTCCTGGGCGAAGTTGTGGGCCCCGGCCTGGCGCATCTCGAGCATGCCGGCCGCGCCGTCCTTGCCCATGCCGGTCAGGATAACACCAACGGCGTTTTTACCGGCCGCCTGCGCGGCGGAGCGGAACAGCACGTCGACCGAGGGACGGTGGCGGTTGACCGGCGGCGACTGTTCGATGCGGGTCATGTAGTTGGCGCCGGAGCGGGTCAGCAGCAGGTGCGAGTGGCCCGGCGCGATGTAGGCGTGGCCGGGCAGCACCCGCTCGTTGCCGGCGGACTCGACCACGCTGATCCTGCACAGCGAATCGAGGCGCTTAGCGAAGGAACTCGTGAAGCCTTCCGGCATGTGCTGGGCGATCAGGATGCCCGGGCAGTCGGACGGCATCTGCATCAGGAATTCGCGGATCGCTTCGGTGCCGCCGGTCGAGGCCCCGATGATGATCAGTTTTTCGGAAGAAATCAGGGGACTCCTCAGGGCCGACAGCGGCGCGCTGGCTGCCTGCGGCGTGCGCGAACGCGGCGCGATGCGGGCGCGCGCGGCGGCGCGGATCTTGTCGGCGATCATGTCGGCATACTCGCGCATGCCGGTCTGGATCGAGATCTTGGGCTTGGTCACGAAATCGACCGCGCCCAGTTCGAGCGCGCGCATCGTGATTTCCGAGCCGCGCTCGGTCAGCGACGACACCATCAGCACCGGCATCGGCCGCAGGCGCATCAGCTTTTCCAGGAAGTCGAGGCCGTCCATCTTGGGCATCTCGACGTCCAGGGTGAGCACATCGGGGTTATGCTTTTTAATCAACTCGCGCGCGACCAGCGGATCGGGCGCGGTGGCGACCACTTCGAGGTCGGGCTGGGAATTGACGATCTCGCTCATCACGCTGCGGATCAGCGCCGAGTCGTCGACGATCAGCACCTTGGTCTTCATGCTTATTCCTTTCAACTAACAGGTCAGAACAGGTCGATGGCGCCGCCGACGGGTTCGACCTTGAGTCGCTTGGCGTAGTCGAGTTCGCGCTTGGCCAGCGTGTCGTTCTGGGTTTGCATCAGTTTCTTGACCAGCACCTTGCCCGTGCGCGGGAAGAAGAACACCTTGCGCGGGTAGATGTCGTTCAGGTCTTCGGCCAGCACCGGGATGCGTTCGGTCTTCAGGAACTGCATCACGAAGGCGGCGTTGCGCTCGCCGACGTTCATCGCCGTGAAGCCGCGCAGCACGGCGCCGCCGCCGAACACCTTGGCTTCGAGATGTTCGCGGCGGGCGCCGGCCTTGAGCAGGTCATTGATCAGGATCTCCATCGCGAACGAGCCGTAGCGCATCGAGGCCGAGACCGGGTTGCTGCCGGCGTCCGCCCCCCCATCGGGCAGCATGAAGTGGTTCATGCCGCCCAGGCCGGTCAGGCGGTCGCGGATGCAGGCCGAGACGCAGGAGCCGAGCACGGTGGCGATCAGCATGTCCTTGCCGGTATAAAAATACTCGCCCGGCAGGATCTTGGCCGCATCGACGTTGAAGGTGCGGTCGTGATAGAGATTGGTGGCGAACTGGCTGTTCATGGTCGTCCCACGCCTTCAGGCACTGCGTCCATCGAGTTCATACACCGTCTTGCCGCGCAGGCGCAGCGCGTCCGACACGTACAGGAAGTTCTCGGAGTGGCCCGCGAACAGCAGCGCATGCGGCTTCATCAGCGGCACGAAGCGGCCCAGGATCTTGCGCTGGGTCGGCTTGTCGAAATAAATCATCACGTTGCGGCAAAAGATGGCGTCGAACTGTCCTTCCAGCGGCCAGCCGTCGGCCAGCAGATTGAGCTGCTTGAAGGTGACCAGGTTGCGCAACTCGGGACGCACGCGCGCCATGCCCTCGTGGGCGCCCTTCCCCTTCAGGAAGAAGCGGCGCAGGCGCTCCGGCGACATCTTGTCGAGCCGCTCCATCGGGTACACGCCATTCGAGGCGGTCGACAGCACATTGGTGTCGATGTCGGTGGCGACGATGTGCACCGGCGGCGTGAGCGTGTTGAAGGCCTCGCAGGCCGTCATCGCGATCGAATACGGCTCTTCGCCGGTGGACGCCGCCGAGCACCAGATCGTGAGCGGTCGCGTATCCTTCTTGCGCACCGCGACCAGGTGCTCGAGCAGGAGCGGAAAGTGATGCGCCTCGCGGAAGAACGAGGTCAGGTTGGTCGTCAGCGCATTGGTGAACGATTCCCACTCGCGGTCCATGCGGCCCGCTTCCAGGTCGTCCAGGTAGGTGGCGAACGACTGGATGCCGGTCGCGCGCAGGCGTCGCGCCAGGCGGCTGTAGACCATTTCCTGCTTGCTGTCGGCCAGCGAAATGCCCGCGCGCTGGTGAATCAGCGCACGCACCCGTTCGAAGTCACGGCGGGTGAAGTCGAATTCCTTGACCGTCTCTGTTTTCTGCTGCGGCACGTTTGTTGCCTTATGAATGCTGGTTGGTCCGCGCCGTCATGGCGCGGTCCGGATGGTTGGTGCTGCGTGCCGCCGCGAAATCAGGCGGCCAGCTTGTCGATCAGGCCCATTTCGCCCGAGGACATCAGCTTGTCGATGTCGACCAGGATCAGCATGCGCTCGTCGACCGTACCCAGGCCGATCATGTAGTCGGAGTTGAAGGCGGTGCCCATCTCCGGCGCCGGCTTGATCTGGTCCGGGGTCAGGGTGGTCACGTCGGACACGCTGTCGACCACCATGCCCATGATGCGGCCACCGATGTTCAGGATGATCACGACGGTGAACTGGTCGTACACCGGGGTGCCCAGGTTGAACTTGATGCGCATGTCGACCACCGGGATGATGATGCCGCGCAGGTTGATCACGCCCTTGATGAATTCGGGCGCGTTGGCGATGCGGGTCACGGCTTCGTAGCCGCGGATTTCCTGCACTTTCAGGATGTCGATGCCGTATTCCTCGGAGCCCAGGGTGAAGGCCAGGAATTCGTTGCCGGCGCCGTCGTTCGCGGTCCCGTCAGCCGAGGTGGTGTTTGCCAGGTTGGACATGGGTTTCCTCTTTTGTTAATGATGTAGAAATTTATAGAACGACGGGGTCGTCGGCCAGCTGACGCGACGAGCGCACCAGCGCCGCCACGTCGAGGATGAGGGCGACGCCGCCGTCGCCCATGATGGTTGCGCCGGAAATGCCGGCCACCTTGCGGTAATTCGCTTCCAGGTTCTTGACCACCACCTGCTGCTGGCCCACCAGTTCGTCCACGAACAGCGCCGCCTTCTTGCCCTCGGTCTCGAGGATGACGACGATGCCGTCGCTCGGTTCGCGGTGGCGCGGCTCGATGTCGAACATCTGGTGCAGCGGAATCAAGGGCAGGTATTCGCCGCGCACCTTCAATACGCGCCCGCGCCCTGCGATGTCGCGCACGTCTTCGGGCGCCGGCTGCAGCGACTCGACCACGAAGGACAGCGGCAGGATATAGATCTCGTCGCCGCTCCTGATCGACATGCCGTCCAGGATCGCCAGGGTCAGGGGCAGCGAGATCGAGATCGTGGTGCCGAAACCGGCCGCCGAACGGATGTCGACCGTGCCGCCCATGGCGGTGATGTTGCGCTTGACGACGTCCATGCCGACCCCGCGGCCGGAGACGTCGGTGACCACTTCGGCGGTCGAGAAGCCGGGCGCGAAGATCAGCTGCCAGACTTCCGAATCCGTCATGTTGTCGGACACCGCCAGGCCGTTCGAGGCCGCCTTGGCCAGGATCTTCTCGCGATTCAGGCCGCCGCCGTCGTCCGCCACTTCGATCACGATGTGGCCGCCCTGGTGGCCGGCCGACAGGAACAGGCGCCCCGCTTCCGATTTGCCGGCGGCGACGCGCGCGGCCGGCATCTCGACGCCGTGGTCGATCGAGTTGCGCACCAGGTGCGTCAGCGGATCGACGATGCGTTCGATCAGGCCCTTGTCCAGTTCGGTGGCGGCGCCGTGGGTGATGAAGTCGACCTTCTTGCCGAGTTTGCCGGCCAGGTCACGCACCATGCGCGGGAAGCGCGAGAACACGAAGTCCATCGGCATCATGCGGATCGACATCACGGCCTCTTGCAGCTCGCGCGTGTTGCGCCCCAGCTGGCTCACCGACGACAGCAGGCGCTCGTGCAGGATCGGGTCGAGCACATTGCTGCGCTGCTCGAGCATGGCGTTGGTGATCACCAGTTCGCCGATCAGGTTGATCAGCTGGTCGACCTTCTCCACCGAGACCCGGATCGAGGACGATTCATTTTTATCGTCCTTCTTCGCGGCCTTTTTCTCGGCGCTCAGTTCGGCCAGGTGCTCGACCACGCTTTGGGCATGACCGTGTGCCTGCGCCGAGATGCTGGCGGCCACGGGTTCCGGCGGGGCGGCGACGATGCCGGCCGCGGCGCGGATCTGCTCGATCGGCTGGAAGAAGCCATAACCGAGATCGTCTTCCGACAGCTCGCCGCCGGCCGGGCTGATATCGTCGTCGGGACCGAAGAAACCGTAGCCCTGCGCATCCTCGATGCGCTTGCGCTCGGCCGCCTCGATCGCGCGCTGTTCGGGCGTGAGCGCCGGCGCCTCGAAGATCTTCAGGTCGTCCGGGTCGAGCACGAAGGAGCAGATCGCGATGATGTCGTCCAGGCTCTCGTGGGTGGTGATGATCAATGCCGTGCGCCCGCCCTCGAGCGGCGCCACCGAGACGCGGCCCATCAGGCCCAGTTCGTCGACCAGGGCGTTGATGTCGCGCTGGGCCACCTGCGGCAGTTCGATCTTGTAGCGGTGCGCGCCTTCGATCTGGTGCTCGGTGCGCGGCTGGGCCGTCAGGTAGGACGGCGCCACCACCGGCGCGGCCGGCACCAGGCCCTCGGCCAGGTCGTGCAGGGCCATGCGCACGTTGGCGATGGCCTCGTTGTCGACGTGCGCGCCATGGCGGTGGCCGTCGAGCTGCATCTTGAGCCCGTCCTTGGCCGCCAGGAAGGCGTCCACGTGGTTCGAGGTCAGCGCCATCTCGCCCTTGCGGATGCGGTCCAGCAGCGACTCCAGCACGTGGGTCACGTCGCACATGTCGGTCAGGCCGAAGGTCGATGCGCCGCCCTTGACCGAGTGGGCGGTGCGGAAGATCGCGTTCAGGTCTTCCGCATCGGGCGCGGCGACGTCGACGCCCAGCAGCAGGCGTTCCATTTCGGCGAGCAGTTCTTCTGCCTCGTCGAAAAAGACCTGGTAAAACTGGCTGATGTCGATGGTCATGATGCCGTCCGCTCGAGTGAAAGCATGGTCAGGGCGTCGCGCATGGCGTCAGCCGATCACTTTTTTGACCACCTCGATCAGGCGCTGCGGATCGAAGGGCTTGACCAGCCAGCCGTTGGCGCCGGCGGCGCGGCCCTTGTTCTTCATCTCGTCCGACGATTCGGTGGTCAGCATCAGGATCGGCGTCTTGGCGTAACCCGGCAGGGTACGCAAGGTTTTAATCAGCTGCAGGCCGTCCATCTTCGGCATGTTCTGGTCGGTCAGCACCAGGTCGACGTTCTGCAGCTTCGCCTTGTCCAGGCCATCCTGGCCGTCCACCGCTTCCACCACGTTGTAGCCAGCCGCCTTCAGGCTGAAGGCCACCATCTGGCGCAGCGAACTGGAATCGTCGACCGCGAGAATCGTTTTTGCCATTTTATGCTCCTGCTATTTTGTATCCGGCTTCACGCCGGTTGAATTATTCGTTAATACCCCGACAGCGCTCAGAACAGCTCGACGTCGCCGCTTTCCAGGTGCTTCTGCTCGACCGAGCGGCGCAGCATGCTGCGCAGTTCGAGCGACTGGATCGCCAGCGCCATGCTGACCTTGCCGAGCCGGTCGACGATCTCGTCGCTGTCGGTCTCGGGCGCGATGTCGGCGCCATGCTCGCTGAGCGTGCCCAAAAAGTCGCGCAGCCCCGCCACGCGCCGCAGTGTACGTTCAATCAGTTGCGCCGTCATGTCCTGGAACTGCATGCTGGTGATCGCCGTGTTCACGTGCGCGCCCACTTCGGACGACATCGACGACAGCAAGGATCGATCTTCAAGCGATAGCGCACCGCCCTCCAGCAGCCGCTCGATCGCTTCCTGGCGCGCGCCGACCGCCGTGTGCACCGCCATGAAGCTGGCGGTCAGCTTGTCGATCGCTTCTTCCAGCAGCAGCTCGGTCTGCAGCAGGTCGGTCTCGACCTCGGTCAGGTGGCGCCGCCCGTGCATGGACACGCCCGACAGCAGGCGCTTCACATGCGATCCCAATATTTTTTTTCTTGTCATTTCACTCTCTCCAGTCCTGCCCTGGCTTACTTTGTCACTGCTTCCAGCGTGGCGGTGGCCGCCGCTTCGGCATCCGCCGGCACGTCCAGCGTCGCCGCGTCGCGCCGCACCGCGTCTTCGGTGCGCTTGTTCATGACGATGATGCTGATGCGGCGATTGACCGGGTTGAACGGGTCCTTCGCATCGAGGTGGGCGGCCGAGGCCAGGCCCACCACGCGCAGCACCTTGTCGTCCTGCAGGCCGCCCAGCACCATCTCGCGGCGCGAGGCGTTGGCGCGGTCGGCCGACAGTTCCCAGTTGCTGTAGCCGGCATCGCTGTAGTACGGCGTCGAATCGGTATGGCCCGAGATCCCGATCTTGTTCGGCACTTCGTTCAGCACCATGCCGATGATGTGCAGGATTTCCTTGGTATATGGCTGCAGCTCGGCCTTGGCCAGCGCGAACATCGGCCGGTTCTTCTCGTCCACGATCTGGATGCGCAGGCCTTCGCTGGTGATGTCGAGCAGCAGCTGGTTCTGGTACTTCTTGAGCATCGGGTTGACCTCGATGGCCGACTCGATGCGCGCCTTCAGCATTTGCAGTCGCTGTCCTTCTTCGCGCGCCAGCGCGGCCTTGGCCGCCTGCAGGTCGTAGGTCTTCTTCTCGGGCGGCGAATCGCCGCGCTTGACCTGGCCCGCGGTACGGGTCAGGTCTTCGCCGCCGCCCTTGATCACCGACGACGAGTCGCCCGAACCGGAGCCGCCCGCCATCGCCACCTTCAGCGGCGTCTTGAAGTATTCCGAAATGCCGACCAGGTCGCCCTTGGCGGTCGAGCCCAGCAGCCACATGAGCAGGAAGAACGCCATCATCGCGGTCACGAAGTCGGCGTAGGCGATCTTCCAGGCGCCGCCGTGGTGGCCGCCGGCCACCTTCTTGATCCGCTTGACGACGATGGGCCGCGCGTTGTCGTCAGCCATGCGCGCCTCCCTTCATGCAGCCGGGGGTGAATTCGAATGCGGTCATCGCGGCTTACTTCTTCTTCTTGATATGCTCTTCGAGCTCGGCGAAGGTCGGGCGCTCGGTCGAGTACAGCACCTTGCGGCCGAATTCGACGGCCAGGGCCGGGGCATAGCCGTTCAGGCTCGCCAGCAGCGTGACCTTCACGCACTGGAACATCTTGGTCGATTCCTCGAGCTTCTGTTCCAGCACGCTCGCCAGCGGGGTGACGAAGGCGTAGGCCAGCAGGATGCCCAGGAAGGTGCCGACCAGCGCCTTCGCGATCAGGATGCCCAGCTCGGCCGGCGGCAGGCCGACCGATTCCATGGTGTGGACCACGCCCATCACCGCCGCCACGATGCCGAAGGCCGGCAGGCCGTCGCCGACCTTGGCGATCACGTGGGCCGGCACGGCGCCTTCGTGGTGGTGGGTCTCGATCTCGTTGTCCATCAGGTTTTCGATCTGCATCGCGTCCATGTTCCCCGACACCATCAGGCGCAGGTAATCGGTCATGAATTCGATGATGTGATGGTCGGCCAGCACCGCCGGATACTTGGAGAACAGCGGCGACGATTCGGGCGCCTCGATGTCGCCCTCGATCGACATCAGGCCTTCCTTGCGCACTTTCGACAGCACGTCGAATTGCAGGGCCATCAGCTCCATATACATGTCTTTGGTGAACTTGGAGCCTTTGAAGACACTCGGCAAGGCCTTCATGGTGGCCTTGATCGACTTGCCGTTGTTACCGACAAAGAAGGCGCCAAAGGCGGCGCCGCCGATCATCAACAGCTCGATCGGCTGCCACAGCGAAGCCAGGTGGCCGCCGGCGAGCGCAAACCCGCCGAACACGCAGGCGCAGACGATGATGTAACCAACAATCACTAACAAGGGATTTTGCTCCAGAAAAGCCTGTTCCGACCTCGTCCTGAGGACCCGAAACCGGTAATTTCAGAAAAAGTTTATTCAGGGAACTACTCTAGCTGGAGAATGGTCCACGGGCAAGTAAAACCACCCCGAATACTCACCATTTGTCGCCTAAAAGTCCCACATGTACAGCGCCGGCCCGTCTGTGGCAGGATGGATAACGCGGCTCGGCGGCCGGTCTTCGATGACGAATTCGTAACTGAAAAGCGTCGACCCGGGTCGCATCTCGCGCGCGGCCTTGCGCCACAGCGCGCTCATCGCGGCCGGCGACAGATAGGCGAACACCGCGTCGTAGTCGCCGAGGTCGAGTCGTTCGTAGTCGCCGCGGATGAAGCGCGCGCGGCTACGGGTGGCCAGCGCGCGCAGGTGGCTGGCCAGCCAGGGCAGCGGCGCCAGCTCGATGCCCTCGAAGCGCGACTCCGGCCGGCGCCGCTGCAAGTCGAGCACCAGGCCGCCGATGCCGCTGCCGATGTCGATCACGCGCACCGGCCGGTCTTGCGGCAGCGCGGCCGCGACCGCCGCCCACACCTTGCGTCCGGACGGGTAATACGGCACTTGCGTGCGATAAGTCGACCAGTACAGCAATAACAGGAACAGGAAGACGGCGAGAAAGGCGGCCGGCGGCAGTTCGAGCGCGCTGGCGCCCGGCAACGCCAGCGGAAAGCCGAACTGGATCGCGCGCCACCAGCTAGCCAGCCCGCGCCACCAGGACAGCAGCGCGGCCAGCACGCCCTGCACCAGGGCGACGTGCCAATACGACAATATCAAGCCGCTGCTGGCGAGCAGGTAGACGACGGCGAGCGTGAGCGGAAAGGCGGCGACCTGGATCAGGAGCGCCCGGACCGCCGGAAAGCGCAACAGACGCGGCGCCAAGTCAGGCGCTGTCCCGGCCGGCGGAATCCTCGTCGTCGGCCGCATCGGCGACGGCGCGCTCGGCCGCCTCGCGGGCATCCTTGGCCTTGCGGGTCTTGCCGGCGCGCGAAGGCATGTGGCACAGGCCGCACAGGTAGTCGGCGTTCAGGTCGAGGGCGTTGACGATGAACTTGCCCTGGCAGCGGCTGCACGGGGCCAGCAGCAGCATGCCGCTCTGGAAGAAACGCACCAGGGTCCAGGCGCGCGTGAGCGACAGCAGCGGCTCTTCACCCGGCGCCGGCGGCATCTGTTCGAGGTAGAGTTGATAGGCCTTCATGACGGCCTGGATGCCGGAGGCGCCGGCATGCTCCACCAGGAACTGGTGGATGTTCATGAACAACGAGGAGTGGATGTTCGGTTGCCAGGTCAGGAACCAATCGGTGGAGAACGGGAGCATGCCCTTGGGTGGAGAGACACCCTTGAGCTCCTTGTAAAGCTTGAGCAAGCGTTCGCGCGACAGCGAGACCTCGGTCTCCAGCAACTGCAGGCGTGCGCCCAGGTTGATCAGTTCGATCGCGAGCTGGATTTCCTGCGCTTCGGATACGACGCTTTTCTTGCTCATGCACTGCTCCCAGCCTGTTCCAAGGCGGCCCCACCAAGTGGCCGCTGGCAGGGATTATACGATCTCTTCGACCGGCTGGCCCGCCATCAGGATGGCTGCGTGCGATTGCGCCAGGCTGCGTTCCTTGGTGTGGCTGGTCAGCATGCCCAGGATCGCGGTGTCGTCGAAGCGGAAACGGGCCAGCATCATGTTGCCGCCGGCGAGCTTCAGGATCTGGGCATTGCTCATGCCTTCGATCAGGTCGGCGATCTCGGCCGACACGCCCAGGCGGAAGATGGCGGTGACTTTGTCGGCACGAATCATCTGCTGGGCCAGCATCAGGTAGCTCAGGTTTGCGTCGCGAATCTCAGCCATCATGTCGTTCATCGTCATCTTCTCTCTCCGTTGGTTGTTTCGGCGCTGTTTGTGTTGCCGACGAGATAGATTCTGACTGTGGGGAAACTTTTCAGGAATTGGACAAAACCTGTATTTTGGGTAGGCGAACGACGAGATGGAGCCGTAGGAGTTTGTCTGACAAACGCCTCTGGCTCCCTATGAAAACCCATGAAAAAACCGGGCTGAAATGGCGCCGGGAAGCGCCTTGATCTGGGTCTACGTCAGACGTCGTCTGTCGCAGAATCACTACAGGTTTTGCTGAATTTACCGCTGGAAACTCAGAATTTTCAGCTTTGTCGTGGCTGCGAGTGTCGCTTTTATGCACTCCACTCATCCATTAACGGCAGCCCGACGACGGACTTTAGGGCTGTTTGAAAATATTTTTTACTATTTTTTCGACGCCTTGCCGCCCTTCTGACTCGTTATCGGACAGCTCATCAGGAACTTTAGGGTTGGCTGCAAAAAAATTTCAAAATTTTTTCGTCAATACATTTAATGCTGTAACGGCAACATTCGGCTGTCGACGGGCGCGGGAACTTGCTACACTGCCGACCTGCGCGCATTCTTGAAGCGTCAACTATTCATATGGGACCGGCATGACCGCACCAATCCTCACCCGCGCCGATTGCCTGGCGCGCGACGCGCTCGACCCGCTGGCCGGGTTGCGCACCCGCTTCGACCTGCCCGAGGGCGTCATCTACCTGGACGGCAACTCGCTCGGCGCCCGCCCTCGCGCCGCCCTGGGCCGCGCCCAGGACGTGGTGGCGCGCGAATGGGGAACCGACCTGATCAAGAGCTGGAACACGGCCGGCTGGTTCGACATGCCGAAACGCCTGGGCGATCGCCTGGCCCCGCTGATCGGCGCCGGACCCGGCGAAGTGGCCGTCACCGACACCACCTCGCTCAACCTGTTCAAGGCGCTGGCTGCGGCGCTGCGCATCCAGTCCCAAGGCGCCAGCGCGGCCCGCCGCGGTGACGACCGCCGCACCATCGTCACCGAACGCAGCAACTTCCCGACCGATATCTATATGGCCGAGGGCCTGAGCCGCTGGCTGGAACGCGGCTACCGGGTGCGCCTGGTGGACAGCGTGGACGAGATTCCGGCCGCGCTCGACCACGATGCCGCGGTGCTGATGCTCACCCACGTCAACTACCGCACCGGCTACCAGCACGACATGGCCACGCTGACCCGCCTCGCGCACGAGGCCGGGGCGCTGGCGGTCTGGGACCTGGCCCACTCGGCCGGCGCGGTGCCGGTCGACCTGCGCGCCGCCGACGCCGACTTCGCCGTCGGCTGCACCTATAAATACCTGAACGGCGGGCCGGGCGCCCCGGCCTTCATCTGGGTGCCGCAAAGACACCAGGCGGGGTTCGACCACCCGCTGTCGGGCTGGTGGGGCCATGCCAGCCCGTTCGCGATGGCGCCCGCCTTCGCCCCGGTGGCCGGCATCGGGCGCGCGCTGTGCGGCACGCAACCCATCGTCTCGCTGGCGCTGGTCGAGTGCGGCCTCGAGATCTTCGAGGCGACCGACATGGCGGCGGTGCGCGCCAAGTCGCTGGCCTTGACCGACCTGTTCATCGGCCTGGTCGAACGCCGCTGCGCCGGCCATCCGCTGGGCCTGGTGACGCCGCGCGAACACGCGCGCCGCGGCAGCCAGGTGAGCTTCACCCACCCGCACGGCTATGCGGTGATGGCGGCCCTGATCGCGCGCGGCGTGATCGGCGACTACCGCGAGCCCGAGATCATGCGCTTCGGCTTCACGCCGCTGTATACGAGTTACGCGGACGTCTGGGATGCGGTCGAGATCCTGAAGGACATCCTGGACCGCAACGACTACGACTTGGCCGCCGCGCGCGGCGCCGTCACCTGACAAGGCGCCGACATGAACAAGGAACAGAACGAGGGCCAGCCGGCCGAATGGCATGGCGCCAAAATGGACTTGCGCGAAGCCATGAGCTACGGCGACTACCTGGGCCTGGACCAGATCCTGAACGCCCAGCATCCGCGCTCGCCGAATCACAACGAGCTGCTGTTCATCATCCAGCACCAGACCAGCGAACTGTGGATCAAGCTGATGCTGCACGAGCTGCAGGCGGTGCGGCGCCACATCCGCGAAGGCAACCTGCCGCCCGCCTTCAAGATGCTGGCGCGGGTGGCGCGCATCATGGACCAGCTGGTGCACGCCTGGGACGTGCTGGCCACCATGACCCCGCCCGAATACACGGCGATCCGCCCCTACCTCGGCGCCTCGTCGGGCTTCCAGTCGTTCCAGTACCGCGAACTGGAATTCATCCTCGGGAACAAGAACCCGGCCCTGCTGGCGGTGCACGAGAAGGCCCCTGACGCGCATGCCATCCTTGCGCGCGAACTGGCCCTGCCCTCGATCTACGACGAGGCGGTGATGCTGCTGGCGCGCAGCGGTTTCGCCATCGACCCGGCGCGGCTCGACGCCGACTGGACCGGGCCGACCCGCGCCGACGACTCGGTCAAGGCGGCCTGGCTGCAGGTGTATGGCGACACCTCCCGTCACTGGGCGCTGTACGAGCTGGCCGAAAAGCTGGTCGACCTGGAGACGGCGTTCCGCTTCTGGCGCTTCCGCCACGTCAGCACGGTCGAGCGCATCATCGGCTTCAAGACCGGGACCGGCGGCACCGCCGGCGTGAGCTATCTGCGCAAGATGCTGGACGTGGTGCTGTTCCCGGAACTGTTCGCGCTGCGCACCGAGCTCTGACTGCCGGCGGCGGACCGGTTGGCGTCGCCATCGGTCCGTTTTGCATTAATATAAACGCCATGCGCGCCGCCCCCTCCCCACTCGACCAGCCGTTCTCGGTCTACCTCGACCTGGTCCGCTTCCTGGCGGCGCTGGCGGTCGTGGCGATGCACGTGCGCCAGTTCGGCCTGGTGGAAGCCCCCGGCGCCGACCACCTGACCCTGTTCGGGCGCGAAGCCGTGATGGCCTTCTTCGTGCTGTCGGGCTTCGTGATCGCCTATACCACCGCGCAGCGCCGCCCGAGCGCGCGCGAATACGCGCTGGCGCGCGCCGCCCGCATCTATTCGGTGGCGCTGCCGGTGCTGCTGCTGGCCTTCGCCTGCGCCAGCCTGGTGCGCGGCCACCTGATGACCGGCATGGACCTGCACTACCAGCTGGCCAAGCCCTGGCTCTACATCCCGTTCCACCTGCTGTTCCTGGGCGACCTGTGGGCCCTGGCCGAAGTGCCGCCCTGGCTCGGCCCCTGGTGGTCGCTCAACTACGAGGTCTGGTACTACGTGCTGTTCGGCGTCGCCTGCTACGTGCGCGGGCCGTGGCGCTTGCCGGCCCTGGGCCTGGTGCTGGCCGTCATGGGCATCAAACTGTGGCTGCTGCTGCCGGTCTGGCTGGCCGGGGTCGCGCTCTACCACTGGCAGGCAAGGCATGCGCTCCCATGCGCCCTGGCGCGCCTCGGCTGGATCGCCAGCCTGGTCCTGCTGGTGCTCTACGAAGCAAGCGGGATCGAGGAAACCCTGCGCGCGGCCGGCCGCGCTTCCTGGCTCGGACAAGCCTTCACGCTCGGGAATGCCGACCGCTTCCTGGCCGACTACGTGTTCGGGCTGATCGTCTGCCTGAACTTCGCCTGCGCGCGCTTCGCCCGCTTCGACGCGCTGCTGCGCTGCGCGGCGCCGATCCGGCGCCTGGCCTCGTACACGCTGACGCTCTACCTGTCGCATGCGCTGGTGCTGATCGCCTGGCCCGCGCTGTATCCGCACGATCCCGGCAGCATGGTGGATCTGCTGGCCCTCGGCCTGGCCGTGGCCGTCGCGACCGCCGTGCTCGGCATGCTGACCGAGCAGCGCAAGGACGTGTTCCGGCGCCTGCTCGCGCGCCTGGCGGCGGCGCTGTGGCGCCCTGCCCGGCTGGCTCGCGCCTGCGCTGCCCCCATCAAGGAGAAGCAAGATGAAGTGTGATGTCCTGATCCTGCCCGGCCTGTGGAATTCCGGCCCGCGCCACTGGCAAACGCTATGGCATGAACGCAATCCGCACTGGCGCCGCGCCGCGCACCGCGACTGGACCAATCCCCATTGCGACGAATGGGTGGCCGAGCTGGACGCCGCCATCGCCGACTGCCAGGGCGCGCCGATCCTGGTGGCGCACAGCCTGGGCTGCATGCTGGTCGCGCACTGGGCGCTGTCCGGCTCCCCGCTCAAGGTGGCGGGCGCCTTCCTGGTCGCGCCGAGCGACGTCGAGGCGGCGACATATCCGGCCGACCTCAATTGCTGGGCGCCGATCCCGCTGCAGCCGTTGCCCTTCCCCAGCGTGGTGGTGGCCAGCGCCAACGATCCCTTCGCCAGCCTTGACCGCACGGGCGCCTTCGCCGGCGCCTGGGGCAGCCGCCTGGTCGAGATCGGCGACGCCGGGCACCTGAATGCCGATTCGGGCCATGGCGACTGGCCCGAAGGCCTGCGCCTGCTGGAGCAGTTCTGCGACGAGGTCTCCAGCACATGACGGTCCTGCACAGCGCAAGGCTGCGCTTCGAGCCGGTGACCGATGCGCACTACGACGGCATGCGCCTGCTGAACGGCGATCCCGAGGTCATGCGCTACATCAGCGGCCAGGCCGAGACGCCCGAGGAAACCCGCGCCGTCATCGCCCGGGTCAAGGCGCGCTGGGAGACGATCGGCTACTCATGGTGGAATTTCATCGAACATGACACGGGAGAACTGGTCGGCGCCGGCTGCATCCAGCACCTGGCGCAAGACCCCGCCAACCCGCACGAGATCGGCTGGCGCCTGCGGCCCGACCGCTGGGGGCGCGGCTACGCCATCGAAGCCGCCGAGCGCATGGCGCGCTTCGCCTTCGATGAACTCGAGGTCCCGCTGCTGTGCGCGATCTGCGATACCGGCAACCTGCGCTCGGCACGCATCATGGAAAAACTCGGCATGCGGTTTCGTGGCGAGGAAGTCTGGCATGGCCGTCCGACGCTGGCGTACGAGATCGGCCGCGCCGCGTGGCAGGCGCGCCAGGCATGAAGACCTACCACGGAAGCTGCCACTGCGGCGCGGTGCGTTACGCGGCCGACATCGACCTGGCGCTCGGCACGGTCAAGTGCAACTGCTCGATCTGCAGCAAGATGCGCTTCTGGGCCGTCCAGCTCGCGCCGACGGCCTTCCGCCTGCTGCAGGGCCAAGGCTTCTTGCGCGAATACCGCTTCCATACGCGGCGCGACGGTCACCACTTTTGCGGCGAATGCGGCATCAATGTGTTCTCGACCGGCGCTGCGCCGCGCTCGGGTCCTTTCGTGGCCGTCACGGTCGCCAGCCTGGACGACCTGCCGGTCGCCGATCTGCTGGCCGCGCCGGTGCGCCATATCGATGGACGCAACGACAACTGGATCACGCCACCGGCCGAGATCCGCCACTTATGACGTAAGCATGCGCAGTACGAGCAAGACCACGCGGGCCACACTGATCGGCCTGCTTGCCATCCTGTTGTGGAGTTCCATCGTCGGCCTGATCCGCGGCGTGAGCGCGAGCTTCGGCGCCACCGGCGGCGGCGCGCTGATCTATACGGTCGCCTCGATCCTGCTGCTGCTGACAGTCGGCCCGAGCAAGGTGCGCGCGTTTCCGCGCGCCTATCTGGTATTGGGCAGCCTCCTGTTCGTCGCCTACGAGATGTGCCTGGCGCTGTCGATCGGCTACGCCAATACCAACCGCCAGGCGATCGAAGTCGGCATGGTGAACTACCTGTGGCCGGCCTTCACCATGGTGTCCGCCATCGTGTTCAACGGCCAGCGGACGACCTGGCTGATCGCTCCCGGACTGGCGCTGGCGATCGGCGGCGTGTGCTGGGTGCTGGGCGGCGACGCGGGTCTGGACCCGGCCGCGATGGCGGCGAACGTGCGCGACAACCCGCTCAGCTATGGCCTGGCCTTCATCGGCGCCCTAATCTGGGCCAGCTACTGCACCGTCACCGCGCGCATCGCCAACGGCAGCAATGGGGTCACGCTGTTCTTCATGCTGACCGCCACCGCGCTGTGGATCAAGTACCTTGCACTTGGCGGCGAGCCGATGCGGGTCGACCTGCGCGCGCTCGTCTACCTGGCGCTGGCCGCCGCGGCCATGGGCTTCGGCTATGCGGCCTGGAACGTGGGCATCCTGCACGGCAACGTCACGGTCCTGGCCGGCGCCTCGTACTTCATACCCGTGCTGTCCGCCGCGCTGGCGGCGCTGGTTCTGCAGACGCCGCTGTCGCTCGCGTTCTGGCAAGGCGCGGCGATGGTGTGCGCCGGTTCCATTCTATGTTGGCTGGCCACACGCAGAAAGGCCTGAGCTTGCATATTGCATAAATTCACCATATACATCACAATGCGAATCATTCTCATTTGCATTCTCGATATTATCGCGTCTGCCCGCCCACCTCCTGTAGAAAGATTCGCATGAATGCACCGATGCGCCTGCCGCTCGCGCTTGCCCTGGCCCTCGTTTATCCGAGCCACGCCGTCCTGGCCGCCGAAGCACCCGACGAAACGCCGGCGCCATCGACCGTGGTGGTCAACGCCGAACGCCTCGACAGCGGCTATGCGGCCGATTCCGCGTCGGTCGCCAAAGGCAGCGCCAGCCAGCGCGAGACGCCGCAATCGGTGTCGGTCGCCACCCGCCAACGCCTGGACGACCAGAACCTGCGCACCCTCGACGAGGCGCTCGCGAACATCACCGGCCTGGTGGTGGAGCAAGGCAGCAGCCACGAGCGCCGCTTCTATTCGCGCGGTTTCGAGATCGACACGATACAGTACGACGGCGTCGCCACCCAGCGCGGCTCGGGCTTCAACATCAGCCCCGACCTGTCGGTGTTCGAGCGGGTCGAGGTGTTGCGTGGCCCTGCCGGCTTGTTCAACGGGTCCGGCAGCCCCGGCGGCGCCGTCAACCTGGTGCGCAAGCGCCCGCTCAAGATCAACCAGGTGGAGGCGCTGGCCAGCGCTGGCCGCTGGGACAATTACCGGGCCCAGGTCGATGCGAACCGCATCCTGAACGACAGCGGCAGCATGCGCGCCCGCGTCGTCGGCGCCCACGAAGACCGCGAGTTCTTCTACGACGTGTCCAGGAACCAGCGCTCGGTCCTGTACGCCATCGTCGAGGCCGACCTGGCGCCGACGACCACGCTCGGCGTGGGCATCCACCGCGAGGAAAACGACATCACGCCGTTCTATGGCGGCCTGCCGCGCTTCGCCGACGGCGGCGACCTGGGCCTGCCGCGGTCGACCTATATGAACGCGGCCTGGTCGGACACCACGATCGCGTCGACCACCGCCATCGTCGACCTGAACCATCGCTTCAACGACGACTGGAAACTGCGCGTGGCCTTCAGCCGCATGCGCGAGGACAACCATGACCTCAGCGGCTCGGCGTTCGGCGCGGTCGACCGCGCAAGCAACCGCGGTCCATCGCTGTCGTCGTTCCGCGCTCACCTGCTGGGCGAACAGAAGGCGGCCGACGCCACCCTGGAGGGCGGCTTCCATGCTTTCGGTCGCCGCCACGACGTGTTGTTGGGCGCCAACTGGATGCAGCGCGACTATGACAGCACCAGCCAGCTGTACACGATCGCGAACCCGGTGGTCAATCCCTACACCTTCGATCCCTACGATTACGCCGTGGCGCCGACCGCCATCGCACGCCCCGCCACCCACACGCTGGCGGCGGTCGAACAGTCAGGCCTGTTCGGCTCGGTGCGCTTCGCGCTGACCGACACCGTGAAGCTGATCGCCGGCGGCCGCGTCAGCGACTGGAAGAGCTCGACCTTCAACCTGGTGACGAACGCCTACGGCACCCAACCCTATGAGCAGGATGGCGAATTCACTCCCTACGGCGCGCTGCAGTGGGACTTCGCTCCCGCGTGGACGACTTACCTGAGCTATGCCGAGATCTTCCGCTCCCAGGCCAACCAGTACACCGCCAGCGGCGACCCGCTCGATCCCGCTACCGGCAGCAATATCGAGGCGGGCCTGAAAGGCGCGCTGTTCGGCGGACGCCTGAACGCTTCGCTGGCCGCATTCCGCATCCTCGAGAAGAACCGCTCCCAGAGCGATCCGCTCAATCCCTCGCCCTGCATCGGTTCGCCGACCGGCGGCGCCTGCTTCGTCGCCGAAGGCGAAGTGCGCAGCCAGGGCCTGGATGCCGAGCTGACCGGCCAGCTCGCGCCCGGCCTCGACGTCAGCGCCGGCTACACCTGGAACCAGACGAAGTACCTGCGCGACCGCACCGCCGCCGGGCTGCCGAGCGCCAACGAGAACCAGCCGCTGTCGACCTTCACGCCACGCCACCTGGCGCGCATCTGGGCCAGCTGGCGGCCAAGCGGCAGCGCCTGGAGCGTGGGCGGCGGCGTCAACGCCCAGAGCCTGACCTACAAGACCAGCGGCGCGCTGCGCGTCGAACAGGCGGGTTACGCGGTATGGTCGGGCCGGGTCGGCTACCGGATCAAGCGCAACCTGCTGGCCGCGCTCAACTTCAACAATATCTTCGACAAGCACTACTACCGCACGCTGGGCGACGCCAGGGGCGGCAACTGGTACGGCGAGCCGCGCAACGTGACGGCGACGCTCCAGGCGATGTTCTGAGGGCGCGCGATGCCGTCGCTGCTTGCCACGCTGTTCGGCCTGTCCGCCCTCGCCGCGGCGGTGACCGGCTTCCTGGCGCTCGGGCTGGCGATGGAGCGCCACTGGCGCGATGCCCGCGGCGTCCAGGCGCTCGGCACGTTGGCCCTGCTGGTGTCGCTGCTGTACTGTCGAGCGTTGCGCGCGCAGGGATACGGCTTCGTGCCGTGGATCGGCTGCCTGACGGCGGCGGCATGGATCGCGATCGGCCTGCTGTCGCATGACGTGGCGACAGCGACGCGCGCGGCGCGCCTTGCCGCTGCCGCGGCGGCGCTGGGCGGCATGGCGGCGCTGGCACTGCGCTTGGGATGAAAAAAAGCCGGGACATCGCTGTCCCGGCTTTCTGTTTACCTCGCGCTCAGGCTTATTTGCCGCCCGCCAGCAGCATCTCGTTCAGGCGCTTCACGAACGAGGCCGGATCCGCCAGGCTGCCGCCTTCGGCCAGCGTCGCCTGGTCGAACAGGATGTGCGACCAGTCGGCGAAGCGCGCGCCGCTCGCGTCCTCGTACTTCAGGCGCTGCACCAGCGGGTGGTTCGGGTTGATCTCGAGGATCGGCTTCGACTCCGGCGCTTCTTGCCCGGCGGCCTTCAGCATGCGCAGCAGATTGCCCGACAACTCGTTTTCGTCCGCCACCAGGCAGGCCGGCGAGTCGGTCAGGCGGAAGGTCACGCGCACGTCCTTGGCCTTCTCGCCCAGCGCGCCCTTCATGCTCTCGACCAGCTCCTTGTAGCCGGCTTCGGTTTCGGCGTGTTCCTTCTTTTCAAGCTCGTCTTCCAGCGCGCCCAAATCCAGGCCACCCTTGGCGACCGACACCAGTTCCTTGCCTTCGAACTCGGTGAAGAACGACAGCATCCACTCGTCGACGCGGTCGGTCATCAGGATCACCTCGACGCCCTTCTTGCGGAAGATCTCGAGGTGCGGGCTGTTCTTCGCCGCCTGGTAGTTGTCGGCGGTGACGTAATAGATCTTGTCCTGGCCTTCCTTCATGCGGCCGACGTAGTCGGCGAACGACACGGTCTGCTCGGACGAGTCATTGGCGGTCGAGGCGAAGCGCAGCAGCTTGGCGATGCGGTCCTTGTTGGTGGCGTCCTCGCCGATGCCTTCCTTGAGCACCTGGCCGAATTCCTTCCAGAAGGTCGTGTACTTGTCCTTGCCGGCCTGTTCTTCGGAGTTCGCCATTTCCTCGAGCATGCCCAGCACGCGCTTGGTCGAACCTTCGCGGATCACGCGCACGTCGCGCGACTCCTGCAGGATCTCGCGCGAGACGTTCAGCGGCAGGTCGGCGGAGTCGATCACGCCCTTGATGAAGCGCAGGTAGGTCGGCATCAACTGCTCGGCGTCGTCCATGATGAACACGCGCTTGACGTACAGCTTGATGCCGCCGCGCTTGTTGCGGTCCCACAGGTCGAACGGCGCGTGCGCCGGCACGTACAGCAGCTGGGTGTATTCGCTGCGGCCTTCCACCCGGTTGTGGGTGTAGGTCAGCGGGTCCTGGAAGTCATGCGAAACGTGCTTGTAGAACTCGTGGTACTGCTCTTCGGTGATGTCGTTCTTCGAGCGCGCCCACAGCGCGCTGGCCTGGTTCACGGTCTCGAGTTCGTCCTTGAGAACCGTTTCTTTCTTCTCTTCGTCCCACTCTTCCTTCTGCATCACGATCGGCAGCGAGATATGGTCGGAATACTTGCGGATGATCGATTTCAGCTTCCACGACGACAGCAGCTCTTCCTCGCCTTCGCGCAGGTGCAGGATCACGTCGGTGCCGCGGCCCGTCTTCTCGATCTGCTCGATCGAGTAGTCGCCCTCGCCGCGCGATTCCCAGCGCACGCCCTGCTCGGCGAAGGCGCCGGCGCGGCGGGTATTGACGACGATCTTCTCGGCCACGATGAAGCCCGAGTAGAAGCCCACGCCGAACTGGCCGATCAGGGCCGCGTCCTGCTGCTGGTCGCCCGACAGCTTGCTGAAGAATTCCTTGGTGCCCGACTTGGCGATGGTGCCCAGGTGGGCGATCACCTCGTCGCGGCTCATGCCGATGCCGTTGTCCGAGATCGTGATGGTTTTCGCATCCTTGTCGAACGAAACCTTGATCTTCAGTTCATGGTCGTTGCCGTACAGGGCGTCGTTGTTGATCGCCTCGAAGCGCAGCTTGTCGGCCGCGTCGGACGCGTTCGAGATCAGTTCGCGCAGGAAGATCTCCTTGTTCGAATACAAGGAGTGGATCATCAGTTGCAGCAGCTGCTTTACTTCTGCCTGGAAGCCAAGGGTTTCTTTTTCGGCGTTCGCCATCTTGTTCCTCGTTAAAAACATGGGGTTGGTCAGACTCGGAGGCATATAAGGATGCCAAGGAGGATTTCAAGAGGTCTTTTTGATAAGAAATAGGATGAACTGAAGAAAATCGCACTTTCATGCATCCGTCATGTCGAATCCTGCCCCGCCCATTCGTCGTGGAGATGGCAGCACCCCATCCACACAACCCAGGAGAACACCATGAACCAGGCAGTGCGTCCCATCCCGGAAGGCTACCGTACCGTCACCCCGCACCTGGTGTGCGACAAAGCGGGCGAAGCGATCGACTTCTACAAGAAAGCGTTTGGCGCCGTCGAGCTCGCCCGTATGCCCGGACCGGACGGCAGGATCATGCATGCGGAGCTGCGCATCGGCGACTCGCCCATCATGCTGGCCGACGCGTTTCCCGAATTCGGCAGCCAGGGCCCGCTCGCCCTGAAGGGCTCGCCCGTGACCATCCATCTGTACGTGAACGATGCCGACGCCGTGTGGGCCAGGGCGCTGGAAGCCGGCGCCCGGCCGACCATGGAACTGGCCGACATGTTCTGGGGCGACCGCTACGGCCAGGTCGCCGACCCGTTCGGCCACCTATGGTCGATCGCCACCCACAAGCGCGACATGACGGACGAGCAGATCATGGAAGCGATGCGAGACATGAAGCCCGGCGATTGTCCCGCCCAGCAGGCCGGCTGACCCGGTCAGCCGGCCCGCGCCTCGAGAAAACGCCATACGGCCGGATCCTGCAGCGCCGCCAGGTTCAGCCGCATCCGGGTCGACGGCTGCTGGCTGGGCGAGAACAGGCTGCCCGGCGCCAGCAGCAAGTCCTGCCGCATGGCGTGCGCGGTGAGCGCATTGGTGTCGGCGCCGGCGTCGACCCACAGGAACATCCCGGCCGCCGGGGCCGGGTCCACCCGCATCCCGAGCGCCTCGAGCCGGCGCAGCGCGCCCGGCCGCGCCGCATCCAGGCGGCCGCGCACGCGATCGAGGTGCTTGCGGTGGTGGCCCTCGGCCAGGATTTTATAGACCACGCGCTCGCCGATGTCGCTGGTGCTGAGCGTGGCCAGCATCTTGCGGTCGGCCAGCAGCGCGGCCCGTTCGCGCGAGGTGGCGACGAAGCCGACCCGCAGGTTGGCCGCCATCGACTTCGAAAAACCGCCTAGGTAGATCACGCGCCGCAAGCCGTCCAGCGCGGCCAGGCGGGTGGCGCCGCCCGGGTGCAGGCCGCAGTAAATGTCGTCCTCGACCACCAGGAAGTCGTGCTGCTCGGCCACGCGCAGCACCTGGAAAGCCTTGGCCGCCGACACCGAGGTCGAGCTGGGATTGTGCAGCACCGAGTTGATGACGAACAGGCGCGGGCGATGCAGGGCGGCGAGTTCCTCGAGCCGCGCCAGGTCGGGGCCGTCGGCCAGGCGCGGCACGCCGACCACCTTCAGGCCCATCGCCGCGAACGAACCGAACATCAGGAACCAGGCCGGATCGTCGACCAGCACCGTGTCGCCCGGCTGGCAGAACGCGCGCGCCACCAGATCCAGCGCCTGGGTCACGCCCAGCGTGGTCACCAGCTGCTCGGGCGCGGCCTCGATCTCGAGTTCGGCCAGCGTCCGTTGCAGCTGCTGGCGCAATGGCAAAAAACCGTGCGGCGAACCGTAATTGAGCAAGCCGTCGCAGTTCTGGCGGCTGAGCGCGCGCAGCGCATTGGCCACCGCCGCGCCGTCGAGCCAGTCGGCCGGCAGTACGCCGGAACCCGGCGCCAGCCCGAGCGGGGCCTGGCGGAACATGCTGCGCACCAGCCAGGCGATGTCGAGTTCGGCCGGAACCGGCGCCGGCTGCGATGACGGCGGCTTGTGCGCCGGCGCCTGGCGCTCGCGCACGAAGAAACCGGCGCCGCGGCGCGATTCCAGGTAACCCTGCGCCACCAGCCGGTCGTAGCTGGCCACGACGGTGAACGGCGACACCCCGTGGCTGGCGGCGAAGCGCCGGATCGAGGGCATGCGCGCGCCGGGGCGCAGCAGGCGCTCGTCGACGCGCGCCGCCACCGCGCTCACGATCTGGTCGGCCAGCGGCGCGCCGGCGTCGCGCGCCAAAACGAAGGGTAAGGCGACGGCGAGTGTATCGGTCATTTCACCACCACAGTCGGCAAATTATCGGTAGAAGTGTACTGGGACTGTATTGGTCCGTGCGGCTAGGATAGACCCACTGCCGCGTTGCCGCAAGCCCGACCAAGGACACCCGATGACCACCCTCGCCCGCCCCATCCCGACCGCCAGCCGCGACGAAGCGCGCGGCATGCTCCTCGGCCTGGCCGGCGTGGCGATGTTCAGCCTGACCTTGCCGTTCACCCGCATGGCGGTGGCCGAACTCGATCCGCTGTTCATCGCCCTCGGGCGCGCGCTCGGCGCGGCGCTGCTGGCCGGCCTGTGGCTCGGATGGCGCCGGGCCCCGCTGCCGCCGCGCGCCGCGCTGGCGCCGCTGATCCTGGTGGCGCTGGGCGTGGTGATCGGCTTTCCGCTGCTGAGTTCGATGGCCCTGCGCTGGGTGCCGGCCACCCACGGCGCGGTGCTGGCCGGCCTGCTGCCGCTGCTGACGGCCCTGTACAGCGCCATGCGCGGCGACGAGCGGCCATCCGCCGCCTTCTGGCTGGTGGCCGTGTTCGGCGCGGCGCTGGTGATCGCATTCGCCCTGTCCCAGGGCGGCGGCGCCCTGCATCTGGCCGACCTGCTGATGTTCCTGGCCGTGGCGGCCGGCGCCGTCGGCTATGCCGAAGGCGGCAGGCTGGCGCGCACCCTGGGCGGCCCGGAAACGATCTCGTGGGCGCTGCTGCTGGCCCTGCCGCTGGTGGCGCCGCTGCTGGCCTGGCACTACATCCCGCGGCCGGAGGCGTTCGCCGGCGCCGGCGCCGCGGCCTGGGTAGGCCTGGCCTATGTGACGGTGTTCTCGATGTTCGTCGGGTTCTTTTTCTGGTACCGCGGCCTGGCCATGGGCGGGATCGCCCGGGTCGGCCAGGTGCAACTCTTGCAGCCCTTCATGAGCCTGGTTGGCGCCGCCGTGCTGCTGGGCGAACCGCTGACCCTGCACGACAGCCTGTTCGCGCTGGCCGTCATCGGCGTCGTGTTCGCCGGACGGCGGCTGCAGGTGCGGCGCCGGCCTGGCTGACCGAGCCATTCGATGTGCATGGTCCCCGCTCGACGTACAATACCGGCTTCATTCACGCAACTTATGGAAAACACCATGTCCGTCTACGACAAACTCAAGGAACTGAACATCACCCTGGAAGCGCCGGCGACCCCGGCCGCGGCCTATGTCATGTACGTCCAGACCGGCAACCTCGTGTTCATCTCGGGCCATATCGCCAAGAACAAAGATGGCAGCATCAATGCCGGCATCCTGGGCCGCGACAAGACCACGGCGGATGGCCAGGCCGCCGCGCGCTCGGTCGCGATCGACCTGATCGGCACCCTGCAGGAAGCCGTGGGCGGCGACCTGAACCGCGTCAAGCGCATCGTCAAACTGATGAGCCTGGTCGCGTCGACCCCGGACTACAACGAACAGCACCTGGTCACCAATGGCGCCTCGGAACTGATCGGCGAGGTGTTCGGCGACGCCGGCAAGCACGCGCGCTCGGCCTTCGGCGTTGCATCGCTGCCGCGCGGCACCTGCGTCGAGATCGAAATGATCGTGGAAGTGGCATAAAGCCGGCGATAACGTGTCAACAACCGGCATTAATTTGTCGGTAAATCAATTACTGTTGTACCTCGCGCGGCTGACCCGGCTCCATTCGCCGACGTGAAGCCGCCAACGCGGCGTGTTTTATATAATGGCCCGGCACGACCGTGCACCTTCCTGTGAGACCAGTATGAAAATCGAAAACCCCAATCCCATCCAGTGGCAGTTCTCGGAACGCGCCCAGCAGCTGCAGAGCTCGTTCATTCGCGAGATCCTGAAGATCACCCAGCGTCCGGAGATCATCTCGTTCGCCGGTGGCCTGCCCTCGCCAGCCACCTTCCCGGTCGAGCGCATGAAAGCCGCTTACGACAAGGTCCTGAGCGACAACGGCAAAGTGGCGCTGCAATATGGCCCGACCGATGGCTACGCGCCGCTGCGTGAGTGGATTGCCGGTTCGCTGTCGACGGAAGGTTCGACGATCCTGCCGGAACAGATCCTCATGACCTCGGGTTCGCAGCAGGCGCTCGACCTGCTGGGCAAGGTGCTGATCGACGAAGGCAGCCGCGTGCTGGTCGAGACCCCGAGCTACCTGGGCGCGCTGCAGGCGTTCTCGGTCTACCGCCCCGAATTCAAATCGGTCGACACCGACGAACACGGCCTGGTGCCGTCGTCGCTGGAAGGCATCGCGCAAGGCGCGCGCATGCTGTACGCGCTGCCGAACTTCCAGAACCCGACCGGCCGTTCGCTGTCGGTCGAGCGCCGCCAGGAACTGGTGGAAACCTGCGCCCGCCTCGGCGTGCCGCTGATCGAGGACGATCCCTACGGTTCGCTGAGCTACAAGGGCGCGCCGAGCCCGAAAATGGTCGCGATGAACCCGGACGGCGTGATCTACATGGGCTCGTTCTCGAAGGTGCTGACCCCGGGCATCCGCCTGGGCTACGTCTGCGCCCCGCTGCCGCTGGTGCGCCGCCTCGAGCTGGCCAAGCAGGCGGCCGACCTGCACACCGCCCAGCTGACCCAGATGGTGGTGCACGAGGTCGTCAAGGACGGTTTCCTGGACCAGCACATCCCGACCATCCGCCAGCTGTACGGCGACCAGTGCCAGGTGATGCTGGACGCGATGCAGGAACACTTCCCGGCCGGCGTGAGCTGGACCAAGCCTGAAGGCGGCATGTTCATCTGGGTCACCCTGCCGCAGCAGATCGACGCCATGAAGCTGCTGGAACAGTCGCTGGCCGCGCGCGTGGCCTTCGTGCCGGGCGCGCCGTTCTACGCCAACGACCCTGCCAGCAACACGCTGCGCCTGTCCTTCGTGACGGTGCCGCCGGAGCGCATCCGCGAAGGCATCGCGGTCCTCGGCAAGCTGATCGCCGGCATGCTGTAAGATCCCACGGGGCCGCGAATGCGGCCCTGTTTCTTTGTCGACGGTCAGTCGATACCGGTATTAACCTGCCTGGGCAAGACCGGGCCAATGGCGGGTCAGTTGCGACAGTGCAACAATTGCATCAGGTAGTGGATTTTAGGCAAGGTGTGTGTCCAAAATCTCCGTGTAAAAGAGTATGATTTCTCGACACTGATGAGGTCTGCCCGCCACCGATGATGCATCCTGCCCTAGCGCTCGCCGCACCGGCGCGCCAATCCGCGATTCTGATCGTCGACGACGCTCCCGACAGCCTCGGGCTGCTGCAGGACATGATGCGCCAGCAGGGGTACCAGACCTTCGTCGCCAGTTCCGGCAAGCGCGCGCTCGACATCGCCACCCGCGTCCAGCCCGACCTGATCCTGCTCGACGTGATCCTGCCCGACCTCGACGGCCTGGAAATCTGCCGCCGCCTGAAGCGCCAGCCCGACACCGCCCACATCCCCGTCATTTTCGTCAGCGCCTGCGGCGAGACCGAGGACATCGTCGCCGGCTTCGACACCGGCGCCGCCGACTACATCGCCAAGCCGGTGCGCATGGCCGAAGTGTGCGCCCGCGTGCGCGCCCAGCTGCGCCTGCGCAGCAGCAGCGAAAGCCAGAAGCAGCAGGCCGAGCGCCTGCAGCTGATCGTCGACGGCATGGACGAGGGCCTGATGCTGGTCGACTGCGAGGGACGCGTGGTGTACGCCAACCCGGCCTGCGAACGCTTCCTGTCGCAGCCCAAGGAAGTGCTGGAAGGCGAGCTGCTGGCCGACCTGGTCGAGCCGCCCGCCGCCTGCGACTACGCCGACTATTTCGCCCGCCCGCTCGACGCCGAGGCGACCGCGCGCTGCCGCGGCACGCGCGAAGTGCTGGTGCGCCAGTCGGACGGCACGATGCGCGCGATGGACCTGAGCCTGTCGCCGGTGGCGGGCGGCGAAGCGCTGTTCGTCGCCCTGCTGCACGACATCACCCACCACAAGCAGTCCGAGACGGCGCTGCAGCGCGCCGCCCTGATCGACCCGCTCACGCGCATCGCCAACCGCCGCCACTTCGACGCCTTCCTGGACAAGGAATGGCAGCGCGCCATCCGCAGCGGCCAGCCGCTGTCGCTGATCGTGCTCGACGTCGACCATTTCAAGGGCTACAACGACAGCCTGGGCCACGCCGCCGGCGACGCCTGCCTGCAGGCCATCGCCGAAGCGCTGCAATCGCACGCGATGCGCCCGACCGACCTGGCCGCGCGCTACGGCGGCGAGGAATTCGTGGTGCTGCTGGCCGACACCGCATCCAGCGCGGCGGCGCGGCTGGGCGAGGCGATCCGCGCCCATGTCGAGCGGCTGGCGATCCCGAATCCGCGCGCGGAAGGCGCCGGCGTGGTGACGGTCAGCATCGGCGTGGCCTGCATCGTGCCGACGCTGTTCGACGATATCCGCTCGTTCTTCATCTCGGCCGACCGGGCGATGTACGAGGCCAAGGCGCGCGGGCGCAACCAGGTGGTGGTCGCGCAGGCCGGGGCGGCGTGGGAGCAGGCGCGGGGTGGGATGGCGCATTAGGAAACTGTCAATAGCCCTGACGTTCAACTTCAGAAAAAATAATTAAATCTTTTGGAAAAATCCGGTTTTTTAGATCATGACAGCATCTTGGAGTCTACGATATCAGTTGGCCAAGCATTTAAACGCTGGCGACATTCCGACGGCTGTTTCAGCATTGCATGCTCAAGCTGAACACTTTTTAGAAATTTCAGAACGCCGTGGATTCTATGCGCCAGGGAGATTGCAGCTTGAGTCTAGAGCTCGATGGCTAATTCATACAGTATCCGCAGTTCGGCAAATTCAAGATTTTGAAGATAAACTGAAAAAAACTCGAAAAGAGATTGAAGATATTGATGGGAAACTCATCTCATCTATCGCGCGACTTCAAGAATACATCGCTTCTTGCGCAATTGTTGCCGAATTCCTTGATGATATGATGCCTACAACCGACTACCAATATCCTATCCAACCGAAATCACGAATCCATTTCAACAATTCGCCTCTATCGTTTCTACAGTCATTCAGCCGCCCGCGTCCTCCGTTAGCCCACCGGTATGAGTACGGAAGACCGTGTCTACACAAGACAATTGAGCGTGAGGATTATGATCACCGTTTGTTTGTTGCCGTCGCGATGTCGGTAGATTGGCAGAATTACTTTTGCGACTGTTTGAGGTATTATCGTGATCGACTCAAATTTGCACTAACAACGCTTTCGGCACGTGATGCATTGAGTGTATCGAAATTATCTGAAGATAAAAGAGTTAACGATTTCGACGATGAGAATGCGATTATCATGATAAATGAAATACGCACTCTCTACAATAGTCGTGAAGCCATTAAGATGTCTGCGCACGAGCCGCTGGGAGAGATTGATTATTTCTACGAGTGTCTAGCATCCTGTGAAAAAAGTATGTTTATAACCGATCACTATCTTCCAAATACCTCCTCACCTTATTATGGGAAGGCGCCCATTGGCATGCCTTACATCCCATCAATGCATCCACGAAATATTTTTAAATAAAATTTAACTAGTTTAGATAGGCGAATCCCCAGCTCTTCTGCGCTCAAGGGTATTCTTTTTTGTAAAATGACTCTCCAAGTATCGCACCGTCTTGCCACAGTAGGCCGAATGCGATACGTCGCCGTGATCTCGGCGATCATCGGCGCCAGCGGGGACTCACTCATCGGTTTCATCGCGAAATCAAATTCGATCTCGAGGAAACCGATACCTTGTTGTATATCGTCCTGCCGTGCATGGTGTTGTTTGGCATGGTGACGGGGAAAAAGATGCCACGAATTCTCGGATATGCATATTTTCCGTATGGCCCAGTGCAGTTGTGGCCGAGTGACGGCCGAGGTCAGCGGCGACCCGGTGCGCATCTCGATCTGCCACTGCCTCAATTGCCAGCGACGCAGCGGCAGCGTGTTCGCGGCGCAGGCCAGGCTCGCGCGCGATCAGGTCGTGGTTTCTGGAACGTCGACCGGTTTCGCGCTGGCGGGCGACGAAGGCTCGCGCGCGCATTTCCACTTCTGCCCTATCTGCGGCGCGACCGTCTACTTCCAGACCGAAGGCGCCGAGGACACCATCGCCATTCCGATCGGCGCCTTCGCCGATCCCCTGTTCCCGGGGCCGACAGTCTCGGTGTACGAAGAACGCATGCACGCCTGGGCGGTTCCGCCGCCCGGCGCCGAGCACATCCCCTGACGAATCAGGCGCCGCGCGGGTAACCCGTTATGCGGGCGATGTCACGATACATCGGCCGCAGTTGCCGGTACATCCGCAGATACACGTCCTGGTATAACCGCGCGTAGACCGCCCGGTTGCCCGGAATCGGCTCGAACACCTTTCCTACCCGCGTCATGCCCGCGACCGCGCTGGGAAAATCCGGATACAGCCCCAATCCCACCGCGGCATCGATCACCGCCCCCAGTCCTGACGTTTCATACACGTGCAGCCGCGCCGTCGGCAGCGCGAAGATATCCGCTGTGAGCTGCATCGCCGCGTCGCTCTGCGAGCCGCCGCCCGACACCCGCAGCTCGGTGATGCGCACCCCGCCACGCCGCTCGATCCGCTCCTTCCCTTCGCGCAGCGCATACGCCAGCCCTTCCAGGATCGTGCGGTACACGTGGGCGCGCGTATGGACGTCGCCAAAACCCACAATCGAGCCCTTGGCTTCGCGCCCCGGCAGCCGGATGCCCGGCGTCCAGTAAGGCTGCAGCATCAGCCCCATCGATCCCGGCGGCACGCTGCTGGCCAGGTCGTCGAACAGCCGTTCCGGCGCCACGTCTTCCAGCAGCGCGCGCGATTGCTCGTGGTGGCCGAACTGCTCCTTGAACCAGTTAACCATCCAGTAGCCGCGAAACACTTGGTGCGCGATGCTGTAGGCGTCCGGCAGCGCGCTCGGATACGGCGGCACGAAGCGCACCGCCTCGACGTAGCGCTGTGAAGTGACGTTGATGGTGGCCGTGGTGCCGTAGCTCAGGCAGGCCACGTGCGGCGCGCAGCAGCCGGCGCCGATCGTCTCGCAGGCCTTGTCGGCGGCGGCCGCCAGCAGCGGCAAGCCCTCCGGGATGCCGGTGTCGCGCGCCGCCTGCGCGGTGATGCTGCCCAGGCACGCGCCGGCGGCGCCAGCGCGGGCAGCATGGAAGGCTCGACGGCGAGCGCCTGCCACTGCCATGCGCGCGGCGCGGCCCAGCGCAGGCGCCCGTAGTCGAAGGGGATATAGGCCACCTGCGAGCCGCTCGAATCGACGAAGCGCCCATCCAGGCGCCAGTTCAGGCAGCCCGACAGCAGCAGGAACTTCTCGGTGGCCTCCCAGACCTCGGGCTGGTGGGCGCGGATCCAGTTGATCTCGGCTTCGCCGGCCAGGTGCCGCACGGTGCCGGCCACGCCCGCCACGCGGAAGGCCGCGCGCCATAGCGGTCCGATCGGCGGGGCGTCCCCGGTGCGGCGCTGGTCGAGCCAGGTGATGGCAGGACGCAGCGGACGGCCCTTCCGATCGAGGTTGACCACGGTGCCACGCTGGGTAGTGACGGCAACGCCGGCCAGACGCGCGGGCTCGGCGCCGGGTTGTGCCCATAGCTGACGGAAAGCGCGGCACAGCGCCTGCCAGTAGGCGTCGACGTCGTGCTCGTGCCAGCCCGGTTGCGGCGAACGGTAGGCGTCCAGCGCCACTTGCGACCTGGCCACGAGTTCGCCGCGCAGGTCGAACAGCAGGGCGCGCACGCTTTGCGTGCCGTTGTCGACGGCCAGCAGCAGCGGATCCCGCGGGCTGGCGGAGTCAAGTCCAGTCAGGCAGCGGGCGGAACCCCGTACTGCTTGCGCCACTCGGCCAGGTAGCGCCGCTCCTGCGCTTCCCAGCGCGCATCGTCCCAGCCGAGTTCCGGCTGGCAGATGGCGCGGATGCGCGTCATCTGATCGAGGCCGCCGTTGGGCAGCTGGATGCCGAGCCGGGTGCGGCGCAGCAGCAGGTCGTCCAGCTGGTAGACCTGCTCGGAACGGGCGGCCCAGCGCAGTTCGGCCCACAGGGTCTGCGTGCCCGGGATGCATTCCAGCTCGCCCTTGCGCGCCGCCAGCAGCAGCGGCTTGGCCTGGGCGCCGTAGCGGCCGGCCAGCCGGCGCAGCACGCCGGGCGGCAGGTCGTGGCGCGCCGGCACCGTCACCCGCGCGAACACCGGCCCGCGCTCGGCGCGCAGCTGCCAGCCGGGCAGCTGCTGCGACACGTGGCGCAGCACGTCGAGGGCGATCGCGCGGAAGGTGGTCAGCTTGCCGCCGGCCACCGAGACCAGGCCCGGCTCCGACCACACGAAGTGGTCGCGCTTCTCGGACGACGGCGCGCCATGCTGGCCGCCGTCGATCACCGGGCGCACGCCCGCGAAGGTGGCGACGACGTCCTGCTCGCTCAAGCCCAGCTGGGGGAACTGGGCGTGCAGGGCCGCCATCAGGTAGTCGAACTCGGGACGGGTGATGCGCGGCTCGGTGTTCAAACCCTGTTCGTGGTCGGCGTCGGTGCCGACCAGGGTCACGCCTTCCCACGGGAAGGCGAACACGGGCCGGCTGTCGGCCGGGTGCAGCAGGCTGACCGCCTGCGCCAGCGGCAGGCGCCAGGCCGGCAGCACCAGGTGGCTGCCGCGCAGCGGCCGCAGGCGCGGCGCGCGATCGGGCTTGGCGCCGGCTTCTGCGCCGAGCAGGTCGGACCAGGCGCCGGTGGCGTTGACCACCACCCGCGCGCGCACCGCCGTCTCGGCCTGGCTGCGTTCGTCGCGCAGCATGGCCCCGTGCACCTTGCCGCCGTCGCGCACCAGCGCCTGCACGGTCACGTAGTTGCAGGCGACCGCGCCGTGGGCGCGCGCCTCGTCGATCACGCGCAGCACCAGGCGCGCGTCGTCGGTCTTGGCGTCGGTGTAGCGGATGCCGCCAGCCGGGTTGGCTTCCGGGCTATTCGGCGACGGCATGCGGGACGATTCCGGGCGTTCCCAGCGCGGCTCGCGGCGGCCGGCCAGCACGTCGTACACGCGCAGCATGGAAAGAAAGCCCAGCCGCCGCTTGACGTCGGTGCCATGGTCGGCAAAGGCGAAGCCCTGCGGCTCGACCAGTCCGGGCGCGGCGCGCAGCAGCGACTCGCGCTCGCGCACGGCGTCGCGCGTCAGGCGCAGGTCGCCGGAAGCGAGGTAACGCAGGCCGCCGTGCACCAGCTTCGACGAGCGGCTCGAGGTGCCCCAGGCGAAGTCCTTCTGCTCGACCAGCAAGGTCTTGAGGCCGCGC
Organism: Massilia timonae; assembly: GCF_001866515.1. Lineage (NCBI taxonomy): Bacteria > Pseudomonadati > Pseudomonadota > Betaproteobacteria > Burkholderiales > Oxalobacteraceae > Massilia > Massilia timonae. The sequence continues at coordinate 3,527,174 of NZ_JRYB01000001.1, read as the reverse complement.
CGCGCGGCTTCGAGCAGGATGCCGGCGCCGGTGATGCCGCCGCCGATCACCAGCAAGTCCCAGTCGCGCCCGGGCGGAAAGACGTTGGCCCCGCTCATGGCGTCACCAGCTTGCCCGGGTTCATGCGGCATTCGGGGTCGAAGTGACGGAACAGCGCCCCCATGGCGCCCAGCCCCAGCTCGCCCTTCTCGGCCGCCAGCCACGGCGCGTGGTCGACGCCCACGCCGTGCTGGTGGCTGATGGTGCCGCCGCAGCCGACGATCGCGCTCGAGACGCGGTCCTTCAGTTGGCGCCAGCGCGCCAGGTCGGCCTGGTAGTCGCCCGCCAGCCGGTAGACGAAGGTCGAATACACGCTGGCGCCCTGGGGATACAGGTGCGACAGGTGGGTGTAGGCGTGCACGCGCTCGCCGAACGCCTCCAGCGCGGCCGCCGCGGCCTGCTCGATCGCGGTCACCGCCTGCGTCACGTGCGGCCAGTCGAGCGCCGTCTCGACCGTGTCGATCGCATAGCCCTGCTCCCAGGCCGCGTTGCGCAGGTAGACGCTGCGAAAGCGGTTGCGGCGCCAGCGCTCGCCCAGCGCGCGCCCGACGTGCACGCCGTGCAGGCGCCGCGCCAGCGCCACCGCCGTGCGCAGCGCCTCGCGCGTCTCGCCCCTGGCGCCGCTGGCGCCGACCAGCAGCATGCATTTGGACTGGCCGCAGCCGCGCCAGCCCAGGTAGCGCTCCAGCAATCCCACCCGACGACCGTGGCCGGCCAGCGCCAGCATGGTGCGCGTCTCGCCGGCGTTCGACAGGCGCAGCATCGACAGTCCCAGGCGCGCCTGGGCCAGCATGCGCGCCGCCTGCACCGCATGTTCCCAGTCGGGGAAGAACAGCGCGTGGAAGGCTTCGTGCTCGGGCAGGCGGTTGATGCGCACCACGGCGTGGGTCAGCACGCCCATGCGGCCCTCGGAGCCGAGCACCATCTCGCGCAGGTCGATGCCGCTGCTCGAAGCCGGAAAGGTCGGGATGTCGAGGGTGCCGGACGGCGTCTCGATGCGCCCGCCCGCGAACATCTGCTCGATGCGCCCGTAGCGCAACGACTGCTGCCCCGACGAGCGGGTGGCGATCCAGCCGCCGAGCGTGGAGTATTCGAACGATTGCGGATAGTGTCCCAGGGTATAGCCGTGGGCGCGCAGCTGGGCTTCGAGATCGGCGCCGGACACGCCGGCCCCGAAACAGGCCAGCTGCGCCTCGCGGTCGAGCGAAATCATGGCGCGCATGCGGCCCATGTCGATGGAGAGGCTCGGACGCAGGCCGCCGTTGGAACTGTGGCCCACGTCGAGGTGGCCGGCCACGCTGGTGCCGCCGCCGTAGGGGATGACCACCGCGTCATGCAGGGCGGCGAAGGCCAGCAGTTCGCGCACCTGCGCGCCGGATTCGGGAAAGGCCACGCCGTCCGGCACCTTGCCCATGCGGCCGTGGCGCAGGCGCAGCCAGTCCGGCAGGCTCTGTCCATGGGCGTGGCGCACGCGCGTGGGGCCGGTGGCGTCGATCAGCGGATGGGGCGGCAGGCGGCCAGGGGGCAAGCCGGCGCAGGCTTGTTCGAAGGTCGCGTCCTGCGGGGCCGTCCCCCGGCCCAGCCGTGCACCGAGGAAGGCTCTGGCCTCTCCTTCGAGCTGCACCGTAATCGACTCGTCACCCCAACCGTTCCAACGCCGCATCAATGACTTTCCGTTATACTTCGAGTTGCTCTTTTTACCACCTCAAATAGCACATTAAAGTCGCTCCCGCCAACCGTATTGCGCTTTCATGACACAGCCTTGCTCAATCACGCCACTGCCGCCCGATGACGCGCGCGTGACCGGTTCCTATCTGCAGCCCCTGCTGGAAACCGCCCTCGAGCGCGGCCTTGCCCTGCCCGTATTGGCCCAGGCTGCCGGCCTGGCCGCTGGCGCACTCGATCCGCTGCCCGAGAGCCTGCCCGCACGACGCTACATCGGCTTGCTCGAAGCCGGCGCGCGCCTGGCGAACGATCCGTTCTTCGGCCTGCACGTGGGCGAAAAAGCGCGTCCGGCCACCTACAGCGCCTACGGCATGCTGCTCCTGGCCTGCAACAGCTTCGGCCATGCGCTGGAGCTGACCCAGCGCTACGAATCGCTGGCCCACGACCTGGGCCGCAGCCGTCTGGCGCAGCATGGCGCCCAAGCGCATTACGAGTGGATCAGCCACTATCCCGACGCCACCCGGCACCTGGTGGAAAGCGTGTACGCGGGCATTCGCGTGTTCGGCAGCTGGCTGGCCGGGCGGCCGCTGATGCCGCTGGCGCTGCGCTTGCGGCATCCCGACCCGGGCCACGGCGACGCCGAATACCGGCGCGTGCTGGGCATCGCGCCGGAGTTCGGCGCACCGCTGAACTGCGCCGCCGTCGATGCCGCCCTGCTGGCGATGCCGGTGCCGAACGCCGACACCAGCGTGTACCCGCTCCTGCTGCACCACGCCGAACGGCTGCTGCAAGAACGCGCCGCGCGGCAAGAACCCATCGTGGCGCGCGTGCGGGCCGCGCTGCTGCCGCGCCTGGCCAGCGGCGAGGCGCGGCTGGCGCCGGTGGCGGCCGAGCTGGGGCTGTCGGCGCGCACCCTGCAGCGCAAGCTGGCCGATGCCGGCTCGAGCTTCCAGCAGGTGCTCGATGCGGTGCGCTACGGCCTGGCCCAGGACTACCTGCGCCGGCGCGAGCTGGGCCTGGTCGACGTCGCCTTCCTGCTCGGCTTCCGGGAACAGAGCGCGTTCACGCATGCGTTTCGCGAGTGGAGCGGCATGAATCCGGGCGCATGGCGCGAGCAGGCCGCGTGAACACGGCTCATGCCGCATCTTATTTCCGCATATCGATCATCGTAATCAATCGTTCTACACGCAGCGTGTAGAACTTACCATGCCAACTCATCAACGCGTCGCCGTTACCCACGGCGCGCTGCATCGGCTCGCATGCCCGCCCGGATTCGCTGCACGCAAGCGCCGGGCCCGCGGCCCGCCGGACCTTCGAACCTGCCACATCCGTATGGTGCGACGTCCTGCAACAAGCCCTCGATAACGACAGGAACTCATCATGCAAAATCTTACCCAGCCGCGCCGCAGGCGCCTCGGGCTGATCGTCGCCGGCGCATTGGCGGGCGCCGCGCAAGCGAATGCGCAAGGTCCGCTCGCCGCTCCCGACGCCGCCAGCCTCGAACCGCTGCAAGTGCAGACCGTGACCGTCAACGGCGAGCGCGCCCGCGACGAGCGCGGCGCCCTCGGGGCCCTCGGCAACCGCTCCGACCTCGATACGCCATTCGCCACCGCCAGCGTCTCCAGCCAGCAGATCGAGGATCGCCAGATCGCCACGCTGGGCCAGGTGTTCGCCGACGACGCCTCGGTCAGCGCGCAGGGCGGCACCTACACCCAGGCCGCCCACGCGGTGAACGTGCGCGGCCTGCGGCTCGACTTCACCAACGGCTTCAAGATCGACGGCCAGCCATTCCAGATGTTCGGCGTCGAGCTGCCCCTCGAAACCGTCGAGTCGGTGCAGCTGCTCAAGGGAGCCTCGGGCTTCCTGTACGGCTTCGCCGCGCCTGGCGGGATCATCAACTACATCACCAAGAAGCCGACCAGCGAGACGCTCCTGAGCGCCGACGTCGGCTGGTCGAGCGCGAGCCTGAAGCGCGCGCACGTGGATGCGGGCGGCCGCTTCGGCGCCCAGGGCCGCTTCGGCTACCGCGCCAACCTGGCGCGCGAGGAAGGCGGCACCTATAACGGCGCCGCACTGGAGCGCCAGGCCGCCTCGCTGGCCGTGGGCGCGCGCCTGACGAGCGACCTGACCTGGAGCGCGAACTTCCTCTACCAGGAGCGCGACATCGACGGCGCCGTGCCGACCGTCTCGCTGCAGAACTACCCGGCCCGGACCGGCCTGCCGGCGCCCGTGGACGGCGGCAAGGATTTCGGCGCCTATGACAGCTCCTACTACAACTCGACCCTGTGGATGGGCGCCACGGCGCTCGACTGGCGCATCGGCCGCGCCTGGCAAGCCAGCCTCAGCTATGGTCACACCGTCAAGCGCATCGACAGCGCCAACGAAACGCTTTATCTCAGCAACCAGCGCGGCGACTACAGCAACCGGCTGGCGCCGTTCTACCGCCCGAACCTGACCTATGACGCGCTGCAGGCCAGCGTGGAAGGCAAGTTCGATACCGGCCCGCTCCGCCACCGCGTGACCTTCGGCGCCGGCTACCAGACGCTCGAACGCACCCTGAATCCCGAATCGAACCTCAGCCTGTTCGGCCCCGCCACCGTCGGCAACCTGTACGCGACGCCACCGGTGCTGGTCGACACCTCCACCTTCGACCGCAGCATCTTCTACAAGATCTCGGAGTGGACCCACAAGTCGGTGTTCGCCAGCGACACCATCGAGTTCGGCGACCACTGGTCGGTGCTGCTCGGCGCGCGCCATGTCGACTACGAAAACCTGAACTGGAACGCGCGCGGCGCGTCCACCTCGCGCTACAACAAGAAACCGCTGTCGCCGAGCGCCGCCCTGCTCTACCAGCCGACGTCCTACGCGACCGTCTACGCCAGCTACGTCGAGGCGATGGAAGATGGCGGCACGGTCGGCGCCACCTATGCCAACGCCAACGAAGTGCTGGCGCCGCTGACCAGCCGCCAGGCCGAACTCGGCGTGAAGGTCGACCAGGCCGGCTGGGGCGCGAACGCGGCCCTGTTCCGGGTCAAGCGCGGCGCCGCCTATGCCGACTACGGCAGCGATCCGCGCGGCGTCTACACGCAGGGCGGTGAACTGAGCTACCGCGGCCTGGAAGTCAACGCGCGCGCCGACCTCGCGCGCTGGCTGAAGGCCAACGGCGGCGTCACCTGGCTCGACGCCGAGTACAAGGCCACCAGCCCCGCGTTGATCGGCAACCGGGTCGAAAGCACGCCGCGCCTGCAGGCGGTGCTGGGCCTCGAAGCGCGGCTGCCGCAGGTCGACGGCTTGTCGCTGCACGCCAACGCCAGCTACCTGGGCGAGCAGGAAGCCAACAGCGCCAACACGATCCAGGTGCCGTCGATCGCCCTGTTGCACGCGGGCGGCGCCTGGCGCACCCGCGTCCAGGGCCGCGACCTGACCTTGCGCCTGCAGGTCAACAACCTGGCCGGCAAGGATTACTGGTATTCGGCGGGCTCGAACTCGCTGCAGATCGGCGCGCCGCGCACGGTCTCGTTCAACGCCCGCATCGACCTGTAGGAGGAACACCATAAACACATCGACACCCGTGCTGGCCCTGGTCGCGGCGACCCTGCTCGCGGCCTGCCACTCCGCGCCCACGCCGACCCTGCACGCCAGCGCCCAGAATGCGCCGGCGGCGCCCGCGAAGCGCCCCAACATCCTGTTCATCATGGCGGACGACCTGGGCTACTCCGACATCGGCGCCTTCGGCGGCGAAATCGACACGCCGAACCTCGATGCGCTCGCGCGCGACGGCCGCGTGCTGTCGAACCACCACACCGGGCCGGTGTGCGCGATCACGCGCGCGATGCTGATCTCGGGCACCGACCACCACCTGGTCGGCATGGGCTCGCAAGGCGCGCCGCGCGACGAGCGCAAGGGCGCGCCCGGCTACGAGGGCTACCTGAACGACAACGCGCTGTCGTTCGCCGACCTGCTGCAGGACGCCGGCTACCATACCTATATGGCGGGCAAATGGCACCTCGGCTTCGGCGACGGCCGCGGCAAGACGCCGGACCGCTGGGGCTTCGAGCGCAGCTACGCGCTGCTGCCGGGCGCCGCGCGCAACCACTTCGGCAAGGAAGCGCCGGACGCGCGCAACTACGTCGAGGACGGCAAGCACGTGCAGCCGGGCGCCGGCTTCTACTCGACCGACTTCTACACCGACCGCCTGATCTCCTACATCGACGCCAACCGCGCCGACGGCAAGCCGTTCTTCGCCTACGCCGCCTACACCTCGCCGCACTGGCCGCTGCAGGTGCCGGAGCCATACCTGAGCAAGTACAAGGGTCGCTACGACGCCGGCTACGACGCCATCCGCCTGGCGCGCATCGAACGCATGAAAAAGCTGGGCATCATCCCGGCCGACTTCACGCCGTGGGCCGGCGCACCCGACAGCCCGGTGCGGGCGCCCGCGTCGCGCAACAACGACACGCCGGAAGCGCGCTATGTCAACGCGCTCAAGGGCGCGGCCGACGGCCACGCCGACCACGGCCAGGGCCGGGTCGACAAGAAATGGGACAGCCTGAGCCCGCTGGAAAAGAAGGCGCAGATCCGCTACATGGAGATCTACGCCGGCATGGTCGACAACCTCGACCACAATATCGGACGCCTGGTCCGGCACCTGAAGGACATCGGCGAATACGACAACACCTTCATCCTGTTCCAATCCGATAACGGCGCCGAGGGCTGGCCGATCGATTCGGGCGCCGACCCGAAAGCCACCGACGAGGCCAATGCCGCGCCCGAGGTCTATGCCAGGCTGGGCACCGACCAGGTCAAGCGCATCCAGTACGGCCTGCGCTGGGCCGAAGTGAGCGCAGCGCCGCTGCGCAACGTGAAGAGCATGCCGCACGAAGGCGGCGTCTCGACGCCCCTGATCGCCAAGCTGCCCGGCCAGCGCGGCCCCGCCACGCCGGCGCCGGTGCTGCACGGTTTCACCCACGTCACCGACAACGCCGCCACCTTCCTGGCGCTGGCCGGCGTCACGCCGCCGCACGAGCCCGCGCCGGCGGACATCGACCCGGCGTCGGGGCGCGACCGCAACGCAGGCAAGGTGGTCTACAAGGGCCGCAACGTGTATCCGGTCACCGGCACGTCGCTGCTGCCGCTGCTGCAAGGGTCAAACATCGGCCAGCGCGGCCTGCCGGCGGCCGGCGAAGCCTATGGCCGCGGCTATGTGTTCAGCGCCGACGGCCGCTGGAAGGCGGTCTGGATCGAGCCGCCCCACGGTCCGCGGGATGGACACTGGCAGCTGTTCGATATCCAGGCCGATCGCGCCGAGAACAATGACCTTTCGGCGCGCCACCCGGACATCGTGGCCCGGCTGGTGCAGCGCTGGAAAGACTATATGGCGCAGGTCGGCGGCGTGAATCCGGTGCGTCCGGCCAGCTTTTACTAGGACGGCGACATGCGCATGACCGAATGCCTGCTGGCGCTGGCCGGCGCCGGCGCCCTTGCCAGTGCCGCGCTGGCGGTGACCGATGCCCGCCAGGCGCCGCCCCTGGCGAAGCTCGGCACCGAGACCCTGTGCGCGGCCGGGACCGGCCTGCCGCCGGGCTGGGGCCGGGATGCGCGCGCCGGCATGGTGCGCCTGGCCGACGGGGAATTCGTGTTCGGCAGCCTCGCGGGCTATCCGGACGAACGCCCGGCCAGCACCGCACGCCACAAGGTGGATGGCTTCTGGATCGACCAGACCGAGGTCACCAACGCCCAGTTCGAACGCTTCGTGCAGGCCACCGGCTATGTCACCGAGGCCGAGCGTGAAGGCGCCGCCGTCGTGTTCGACACGCCCGATGCGGCCGAGCTGCAGCGCCGTCCCTACGCCTGGTGGCGCTATGCACGCGGCGCCAGCTGGAAGGAGCCGCACGGCGCGCGGGCGCCGGCCCCGAATGCGCCGGTGACGCTGGTCACCCAGGCCGACGCCCTCGCCTATGCACGCTGGCTGGGCCGCGACCTGCCGACCGAGGCGGAGTGGGAATACGCGGCCAAGGCCGGCCGCGACGACGCCGGGCTCGATGGCGCGCCGGTCGATGCCCACGGCCGTCCGACCGCCAACTACTGGCAGGGGCCCTTCCCGCTGGCCGACAGCGCCCAGGACGGCCATGCGGGCCTGGCGCCGGTCGGCTGCTACGCCGCCAACGCCTTCGGACTGCACGACATGATCGGCAACGCCTGGGAATGGACCAAGGATGGCTACAGCGGCGCGCGCCAGCCGCACGCGAACGGCGACACCGCCGTGGCGGCGGCGCGCCGGCCGGCCGCGCCGGTCGTGATCAAGGGCGGCTCGTTCCTGTGCGCCCCGACCTACTGCCTGCGCTACCGGGCCTCGGCGCGCGAATCGCAGGAAGCCGACCTGGGCGCCAGCCATATCGGCTTTCGCACCGTGCTGCGCGATGCCTGAGAATGGCGCGGGATGAATCGGAGGACATGATGTCGCCAGGCGCCTGAACGGCCGCGACGACTGGACCGGCAAGGATTTAGCTGCAACAATTCGGGAATGAGTATCATTTACCGATTCCACCTGTGGCTGTGCACGACGCTGGTCGTACTGACCTGCGCTTTCGCGCCGGCCGCCCTCGCCCTCGACCCGGCCATCGCGCTGGACGGCTATCGCCATGAACGGTGGGGCGAGCTGGAAGGCGCGCCACGCTACGTCGATGCGCTGGCGCGCAGCCAGGATGGCTGGCTGTGGGTCGGCAGCCGTTACGCCGGCCTGCTGCGCTTCGACGGCCTGCGCTTCCTGCCGTTCGAGACGGCCGACGGCAGCCGCCTGCAGAACAACAATATCAGCGCGCTGCGGCCCGGCCCCGGCGGCGAACTGTGGATCGGGCACGGCAGCGGCGGCCTGAGTGTGCTGCGCCAGGGACGTTACCGGCACCTGCTCACGCCCGAACAGAGCGGCAGCGTCTTCGCCATCTCCCTCGGCGCCGATGGCGCCCCCTGGATCGCCGGCTGGCGCGGCCTGTTCCGGGTCGAGGGCGATCGCGTCGTGCGCATCGGCCCGGAACTGGGCTACGACGCCGCCCGCGCCGAATACGTGCTGGCCGACGGCGCCGGCCGGGTCTGGGCCACCGACGGCGCGGCGCTCTACCTGCGCGAGGCCGGCGCGCAGCGGTTTCACAGGCTGCGCGCGGTGCGCGGCGATGCGATGCTGCTCGAGGCGCGGGACGGCAGCGTATGGCTGGTGCTCGGCAAAGCGTTCGAGCGGGTGGCGCCGCCCTCGCCGCGCCGCGTGGCCTTTCAACCCGGCAGCGCCAACACCTACCAGTCGCTGTTCGACCGCGACGGCAACGTCTGGTCCGGCAACTGCCCGGTCGGCATTTGCGTGCTGCGCCCGGCCGACTGGCAGCGCGGCGAGCGTTTCACGCCGGTCGGCGCCGCCGAGCGGCTCGACCAGCCGTGGCAGATGACCAGCCTGTCGGTGCTGGCGCTGATGGAAGACGGCGACGGCAGCGTCTGGGTCGGCACGCCCTCGGGCCTGGAGCGGCTGCGCGACCACGTCGTGCACATGGTGCCGGAACTGCTCGACCGCGGCGTGTCCCATCCCGCGCGGCATCCGGACGGCGGGATCGTCGCGGCGCGGGTCCAGCGGCTGGACGATACCGCCGGCCTGGTGCGCATCGAGCACGGCAAGGCGCGCGACCTGCCGGACCCCATCGCCACCCATGTGCTCGATCGCGCGCCGGACGGCACGCTGGTGCTGGGCGGCCAGCACGGCATCGAGCGGCATGGCCGCACGGGCGTCGAGCGCATCGCACTGCCGCCCGCGGTCAGCGCGGCCGCCGACAGCATCCGGCCCCGGCGCCTCACCGCCGGCAACGACGAGATCTGGCTCTGGACCGGTCGCATGGGCGCCTGGCATTACCGCGACGGCGCCTGGACCAGGCCGCCGGTCAAGGAAGACCAGCCGCAGGAAGTGGCGTTCGACGCCGCCGGCCGCAGCTACCTGGGGCTGCGCGGCAATCGCCTGCGCATCGTCGACGGCGAGACGGTGCGCGAGTACGGCGCCCGGGATGGACTGGACGTCGGCAAGTTCAGCCTCATCGTGCCGGGCACGCCCTTGGTGGTCTCGGGCGAGGATGGCATGCAGGTCCTGGAAGGCAACCGCTTCCGCCGTCTCGCGGTCAGCGTGCCGGACGGGATCGGCGCGGCCAGCGGCATCGTCACCGACGCCGCCGGCGTGCGCTGGATCAATGCCGAGCGCGGCATCTACCGCGTCACGCCTGAAGACTGGACGCGTTCGATGAACGACCCCGACGCCCCGCTGCGCGGCCGCCTGTTCGATGCCGCCGACGGCTACCTGGGCGGCGGCGTGTCGCGCCTGCTGTCGCGCACGGCGGCGATGGCCAGCGACGGCACGCTCTGGTTCGCCGGCGAGCGCGGCCTGGCCTGGATCGATCCGCGCAAGACCGCTCCCAATCCGGCGACGCCCGCGGTGGAGGTGCTGGCCGTCTCGAGCGGGGCGCGCCACTACGGCGCCGGCACGGGATTGACACTCGAGCAGGGCACCGAGAACGTACAGATCGACTACACGGCGCCCAGCCTGCGCATGCCGCAAAAGGTGAGCTTCCGCTATCGCCTGGCCGGCAGCCGGGACTGGGAGGAAGCCGGCACGCGGCGCAGCGCCTTCTTCCAGCGGCTGCGCCCTGGGACGCACAGCTTCGAGGTGATGGCCATCAACGAGAGCGGCGTGGCGGGCCCGGTCACGACCCTGGCCTTTTACATCCCGCCGCGCTGGTTCCAGACCTGGTGGTTCATGGCCGCCTGCCTGCTGGCCTTCGTGCTCATGGCCGCGTGGGCCTACCGGCTGCGCACCCGGCGGCTGGCCGAGCGCATCGAAGGCGAGCTGATGGCGCGCATGCGCGAGCGCGAATCGATCGCCCGCTCCCTGCACGACACCTTCCTGCAGGGCGTGCAAGGGATGCTGCTGCGGATGCACTCGGTGCTGACCGGACTGCCGGCCGACAGCCCGGTGCGCACCGAGCTCGAGCGCGTGCTGGAGAACGCCGAACAGGTGCTGGAAGAAGGCCGCGACGAAGTCCAGGGCCTGCGCCAGGGCTTCGCCAACGTCGACGCGTTCTGGCAGGGGCTGCTGCGCGACGTGGAACTGATCCTTCCTGGAGGAAGCCAGCGCCTGGCGCTGGCGGCGGCGCCGGGATCGGTCGACCGGTTGCCGGTGCGCCTGCGCCGCGACGTGCATGCGATCGTGCGCGAAGCCCTGGTCAACGCCCTGCGGCATACGCCCGGGCCGGTCCGGCTCAGCGCCGACGCCGACCAGCGCGACGTGACGCTGACCGTCGGCGACGAAGGAAGCGGCGGCTGCGCCATGGACAAGCCCGGCCACTTCGGCCTGCAAGGCATGCGCGAGCGCGCGCTCCAGATCGGGGCCAGGCTGCGCATCGACAGCGGCCCCGCGGGCACCCGGATCACGCTGGCGATTCCGGTCGGGCCGGGCCAGGCGGATCAGGCGTCGCGCCCCGTCCCGCCCTGCCCGCCGAGCACGCGCACGGCATCGTCGACCACCGGCACGATCGCCAGCACGCACAGGAAGGCCGCCAGCGGCACGGTCGACAGATAGCCCAGGTGCTTGAAGCCCAGCGCTCCCACCACGCCGCCCAGGCAGAACGCGCCCAGCAGCGACAGCATCAGCAGCAGGCGCCCGAGGTTGGCCGTGACTTTCGGCTGGCGCAGCGGGCCGTCGGCGTTCCAGTAGGCCATCTTGCCCAGCTCGATGCCGATGTCGGTCACGATGCCGGTCATGTGGGTGGTGCGGATCTCGGCACGCGAGACCTTGGTGATGACCGCGTTCTGCAGCCCCATCATGAAGCACAGCAGCATCACGGTCAGCGGAATGAAGAAGGCATCGATCCGGGCCAGGCGCGCGCCGAGGATGCCAAACACCAGCAGAAGCACAGCCTCGAGCAACAGGGGCAGCGCGAAGCCGCTGTGCAGGCCGCGGCGCCGGATGTAGTTGACCAGGATCGCGGTGCAGGCCGCGCCGAGCAGGAAGCTGAGCAGCGCGCCGAGCGCGGCCAGCACCAGGTCGGTCTCGCCCAGCACCAGGTGGTCGGCCGCGCTGGAGACGATGCCGGTCATGTGCGAGGTGTATTCGCGCACCGCCAGGAAGCCCCCGGCATTGATGGCGCCGGCAACGAAAGCCAGCGCCACGCCCAGGTGCCGATTGGCGCCGGGCGTGCGTTCATGTCCTGTCAGGCTGCGCGCGTAACTGATCGGCACGGCGGATGGCTCTCCAGAAAAATCGCTGGTCGGTAGACGATTAATGTTACCGCAAATCACTTGCCGCACGCTCGAACGTTCTTCCATTCATGGAGCTATAATAAAAAATTATCGAAAAGCGCACACCGTTGTGCGCCCAAGACTGCCGTGAATCCCCATCTCGACAAGCTCCATCCCTACCCGTTCGAAAAGCTGCGCCAGCTGTTTGCCGGCGTCGCCCCGAACCCGGCCTATTCCGCGATCAGCCTGGGCATCGGCGAACCGAAGCATCCGACGCCGGCCTTCATCGAAAAAGCGCTGACGCATTCGGTGGCCGGCCTGGCCAACTATCCGAGCACGGTCGGCGGCGAGCCCCTGCGCGCGGCGATCGCCGGCTGGCTGGAACGCCGTTACGGCATCCCGGCGCTGGACCCGGCCACCATGGTGCTGCCGGTGAACGGCTCGCGCGAAGCGCTGTTCGCGATCGCCCAGTGCATGATCGACGCCTCCCGGCCGGATGCGCTGGCGATGTGCCCGAACCCGTTCTACCAGATCTACGAAGGCGCGGCCTACCTGGCCGGCGCGGCGCCGTACTTCGTCAACTCCGAACCCGCGCGCAACTTCGCGCCGGATTACGGCAGCGTGCCGGAAGACGTGTGGCCGCGCGTGCAGCTGCTGTATGTGTGCTCGCCCGGCAATCCGACCGGCGCCACCCTGTCGCTGGACGACTGGCGCCAGCTGTTCGAATTGTCCGACCGCTGGGGCTTCCTGATCGCGGCCGACGAGTGCTATTCCGAGATCTATACCGGCTCGGCGCCGCCGCTGGGCGCGCTGGAAGCGGCGCACCAGCTCGGAAGGAGCGGTGGCGAACAGCCGTACCGCAACCTGATCGTGTTCTCGAGCCTGTCGAAGCGCTCGAACGTGCCGGGCATGCGCTCCGGCTTCGTGGCCGGCGATCCGGTGGCGATGAAGAAATTCCTGCTGTACCGCACCTATTGCGGCGGCGCGATGTCGCCGCCGGTGCAGGCGGCCTCGATCGCGGCCTGGAACGACGAGCAGCACGTGCAGGACAACCGCGCGCTGTACAAGGAGAAGTTCGCCCTCATCACCCCGCTGCTCAAGGGCGTGATGGACGTCGAGCTGCCCGACGCCGGCTTCTACCTGTGGGCCGACGTGCGCCGCACCGGCCTGTCGGACACCGACTTCGCACGCCGCCTGTACGCCGACTATAATGTGACGGTCCTCCCGGGCAGCTACCTGGCGCGCGAAGCGCACGGCCAGAATCCGGGGCGCGATCGTATCCGCATGGCCCTGGTGGCCGGCGTCGACGAAGGACTGGAAGCGGCGAACCGCATCGTCCAGTTCTGCCAGGGCCTGAAATAACGGCCCCCACGAATACCTGTTTTTCATTTCAACCAAGACCAGCATCATGACCCAACAACTGCAAACCATCATCGACACCGCCTGGGAACAGCGCGCCGACATCAGCCCGAACAACGCCAGCGCCGAAGTGCGCGACGCCGTCGCCCACGTCCTTGCCGGCCTCGATGACGGCAGCCTGCGCGTGGCGCAGAAGGACACCGGCGCCTGGGTCGTGAACCAGTGGATCAAGAAGGCCGTGCTGCTGTCGTTCCGCCTGGAGAACAACGTGCCGGTCGCCTCGGGCGACATCCAGTTCTACGACAAGGTGCCGACCAAGTTCGCCGACTACACCCCGGAAGATTTCGCGCGCGGCGGTTTCCGCGTGGTGCCGCCGGCCGTCGCCCGCCGCGGCAGCTTCATCGGCAAGAACGTCGTCCTGATGCCGTCCTACGTCAACATCGGCGCCTATGTCGATGAAGGCACGATGGTCGACACCTGGGCCACCGTCGGCTCCTGCGCCCAGATCGGCAAGAACGTCCACCTGTCGGGCGGCGTCGGCATCGGCGGCGTGCTGGAACCGATGCAGGCCAACCCGACCATCATCGAAGACAACTGCTTCATCGGCGCCCGTTCGGAAATCGTCGAAGGCGTGATCGTCGAAGAGAACTCGGTGATCTCGATGGGCGTGTACATCGGCCAGTCGACCAAGATCTACAACCGCGAAACCGGCGAAGTGACCTATGGCCGCGTGCCGTCGGGTTCGGTCGTGGTGTCGGGCAGCCTGCCGTCCGCCGACGGCAAGTACAGCCTGTACTGCGCGGTGATCGTCAAGCGCGTGGATGCGCAGACGCGCTCGAAGACCGGCATCAACGAGCTGCTGCGCGGCGTTTAAGCTGGCTGGATGCGTCGGCGGCTTCGCCGCCGACGCATCCAACCGGCCCCGGAATACCCGAAACAAACGGAGACGATGCGATGGCCATGGACCGCCTGTTCCAGCTGATGAAAGAGAAGAACGCTTCCGACATGTTCTTCGCCGTGAACTCCCCGGTGCACATCAAGATCAACGGCGCCCTCATCCCCATCAACCAGCATCGTCTCGAACCCGAGAACATCCTGTCGCTGCTGTCCGAGGTCGCCACGCCCGAACAGCTGGCCGAACTCGACCGCGACAACGAATTGAACATGGGCGTGTCGGTCCCGAACCTCGGGCGCTTTCGCCTGTCGGCCTTCCGCCAGCGCGGCTCGGTCTCGGCCGTGTTCCGCTTCGTGCCGGCCGACATCCCGCCGTTGGGCGGGCTCGGCCTGCCGCCGGTGCTGTCCGAACTGATCATGGAAAAGCGCGGCCTGCTGCTGGTGGTCGGCGCCACCGGCTCCGGCAAGTCGACCACCATCGCCGCCATGCTCGACCACCGCAACGAACAACGCACCGGCCACATCCTGACGCTCGAAGACCCGATCGAATACCTGTTCAAGAACAAGAAATCGATCGTCAACCAGCGCGAGATCGGCAGCGACGCCAGCAGCTTCGGCATCGCCCTGAAGAACTCGATGCGCCAGGCGCCCGACTGCATCCTGATCGGCGAGATCCGCGACCGCGAAACGATGGCCGCGGCCCTGGCCTATGCCCAATCGGGCCACCTGGTGCTGGCCACCCTGCACGCCAACAACAGCTACAACGCGCTGAACCGCATCATCAGCTTCTACCCGATGGAAAACCGCGCCGCCCTGCTGCAAGACCTGGCCTCGAGCGTCAAGGCCATCGTCTCGCAGCGGCTGGTGAAATCGGCGGCCGGCGGCGCGCGCCAGGCGGCGGTCGAAGTGATGCTGAACACCCGCTACATCGCCGACCTGATCGAGAAAGGCGAGATCGGCCAGATCAAGGAAGCGATGGACAAGAGCCTGTCGCCCGGTTCGCAATCGTTCGAGGGCGCGCTGTTCAAGCTGGTCAAGGAGGGCCTGGTGACCCAGGACGAGGCCCTGGCCAATGCCGACTCGGCCACCAACCTGCTCTGGCTGCTCAACAATGGGCCGGAGAGCCAGGTCCAGCAGACGCAAGAGCAGGAGCGGGAGAAACCGGCGGCGCCCCAGGGCGCCTCGTTCACCGAGTTCACGCTCAACTCCTGATCCGGCGCCCGATGCAGCAGGCGGCGCGCCCGTCCGCCTCATCTGTGTACAATCGACCGAAGCACCTTGTGCGCCGCCGCGCGCATACACTATCCTCACGCCTTTTCGAACGACCACGCCGCCCCGGCGGCCAAGATTACCCATGACTACGACTCTCTACGGCATCCCCAACTGCGACACCGTCAAGAAGGCCCGCACCTGGCTGGCCGACAATGGCCACGACTTCACCTTCCATGACTTCAAGAAACAAGGCCTGAGCCGCGAACTGGTGCAGGGTTGGCTGAAGGACGTCGACTGGGAAACCCTGGTCAACCGCAAGGGGATGACCTGGCGCAACCTGTCCGACGAACGCAAGGCGCAAGTCAACGATGCCGACAGCGCGACCGATCTGATGCTGGAAAACCCGTCCGTCATCAAGCGCCCGGTCCTTGCCGGCGTCGGCCCGGTCTCGGTCGGCTTCTCCGCCGACCAGTACGCCAGCAAGTTCGAGGGCGCCAAGTGAAGCCTTCCCGCACCCTGCTGCTGACCGAAGAGCTGATCGCGCTCGATTCGATCACGCCGCACGACAAGGGCTGCCAGCAGCGCCTGATCGAGCTACTGGCGCCGCTGGGCTTTCGCTGCGAGACCATCGAGTCGAACGGCGTGACCAATCTGTGGGCGCGCAAGGGCAGCGAAGCGCCGCTGTTCGTGTTCGCCGGCCATACCGACGTGGTCCCGGCCGGCCCGCTGCACCAGTGGGAATCGGAACCCTTCGTGCCGACCCAGCGCGACGGCAAGCTGTATGGACGCGGCGCCTCGGACATGAAGACCTCGATCGCGGCCATGGTGATCGCCTGCGAGGAATTCATCGCGCACCACCCCGACCACAAGGGCTCGATCGCCTTCCTGGTCACCAGCGACGAGGAAGGCCCGGCCGTCGACGGCACCGCGGTCGTGGTCGACCTGCTGGAAGAACGCGGCGAGACGCTCGACTACTGCCTGGTCGGCGAGCCGACGTCAAACCACGTGCTGGGCGACACGATCAAGAACGGCCGCCGCGGTTCGCTGTCGGGCCACCTGGTCATCAAGGGCATCCAGGGACACATCGCCTATCCGCACCTGGCGCGCAACCCGATCCACCAGGCCGCGCCGGCGCTGGCCGAGCTGACCGCCGAGGTCTGGGACGAAGGCAACGAGTACTACGCGCCGACCAGCTGGCAGATCTCGAACATGGCGGCCGGCACCGGCGCCACCAACGTGATCCCGGGCCAGTTGACGATCGACTTCAACTTCCGCTTCTCGACCGCCAGCACCGCCGAGGGCCTGGAAGCGCGCGTGCACGCCATCCTCGACCGCCATGGCCTGGATTACGACCTGGAGTGGACGCTGTCGGGCCAGCCCTTCCTGACCGAAAAGGGCACGCTGTCGGACACGATCTGCGGCGCCATCAAGGAAGAGCTGGGCGTGCAGGCCGAACTGTCGACCACCGGCGGGACCTCGGACGGCCGCTTCATCGCCCGCATCTGCCCCCAGGTGATAGAATTCGGCCCACCGAACGCCAGCATCCACAAGATCGATGAACATATCGAGCTGCGCTACATCGATCCCCTGAAGAACATCTACCGCCGCACGCTCGAACGCCTGCTGGCTGCCTGATCGGGGCGCTGAACCAACACGAGAACAAGACCATGACCAACACCACCTTCAGTACGCCGCGCGACCTGCTGCGCTATGCCGTCACCCGCTTCAACGGCGCCAAGCTGTTCTTCGGCCACGGCAGCGCCGAGGCCTTCGACGAAGCCGCCTACCTGATCCTGCACACCCTGAAACTGCCGCTGGACCGCCTCGAGCCCTTCCTCGACGCCAGGCTGCTGCCCGACGAAGTGCTGCAGGTGCTGGCCGTGATCGAGCGCCGCGTCACCGAGCGCGTGCCGGCCGCCTACATCACCAAGGAAGCGTGGCTGGGCGAATACCGCTTCTACGTCGACGAACGCGTGCTGGTGCCGCGCTCCTTCATCGCCGAGCTGATCCCGCAGCAGTTCAGCCCATGGCTGACCGACCCGGACGGCGTCGAGAACGTGCTCGAACTGTGCACCGGCAGCGGTTGCCTGGCGATCATGGCGGCCGACATCTTCGAGAACGCGGTGGTCGACGCGGTCGACATCTCGAAGGATGCGCTGGCCGTGGCCGAGCACAACATCCGCGAATACAAGCTGGAAGGCCGCGTCAACCCGATCGAGTCCGACCTGTACGAGAACGTGCCGTTCAAGAAGTACGACCTGATCATCAGCAATCCGCCGTACGTGAACTCGGAATCGATGCGCACCCTGCCGCCGGAATACCTGAACGAGCCGCAGATCGCGCTGGCCGGCGGCGAAGACGGCATGGACCTGGTGCGCAAGATCATCGCCGGCGCCGCCGAGCGCCTGACCCCGGACGGCATCCTGGTGGTCGAGATCGGCAACGAGCGCGAGTTCGCCGAAGCCGCCTTCGGCCACCTGGGCCTGACCTGGCTGACCACCAGCATCGGCGACGATGCGGTGTTCCTGCTGACGGCCGAGCAGCTGCAGACCGCGCAGTAAGCGATCCGGTCATCTATCCGTGGGGTGGACGGCTTGTCGTCCACCCCACTTTGTCATCCAATCATTCAGCGCCCCACCATGATCCGTATCCAGAACGTCAGCCTGATGCGCGGCACCAAGCCGCTGCTCGTCGACGCCGACCTGACCCTCAACCCGGGCGACAAGATCGGCCTGATCGGCGCCAACGGCGCCGGCAAATCGAGCCTGTTCGGCCTGCTGCGCAACGAACTGCATCCGGACCAGGGGCAGATCGACTTCCCCGCCAAGTGGCGCATGGCCTATGTGGCGCAAGAGACCCCGCCGCTCGAGCGCGCCGCGCTCGACTACGCGATCGACGGCGACGTCGGGTTGCGCCGCCTCCAGGCCGAGCTGGAAGAACTGGAGTCGCACCCCGATGCCGACGCCCACGGCATGCGCCTGGGCGAGCTGCATGCCGCCCTGGCCGACGCCGACGCCTACACCGTGCAGTCGCGCGGCGAGCAGCTGCTGCTGGGCCTGGGCTTTTCGCTGGCGCAGATGAACCAGCCGGTGGCCAGCTTCTCGGGCGGCTGGCGCATGCGCCTGAACCTGGCGCAGGCGCTGATGTGCCCTTCCGACCTGCTGCTGCTCGACGAACCGACCAACCACCTGGACCTGGACGCCATCATCTGGCTCGAGGACTGGCTCAAGCGCTATCCCGGCACCCTGATCATCATCTCGCACGACCGCGACTTCCTGGACGAGATCGTGAACGTGGTGGTGCACATCGACGACCGCAAGCTGAAGCGCTACAGCGGCAACTACTCGGCCTTCGAGCGCCAGCGCGCCGCCCAGATGGTGCTGCAGGCCTCGGCCATCGAGAAGCAGCAGCGCCAGCGCGCCCACCTCGAATCCTTCATCAACCGCTTCAAGGCGCAGGCGACCAAGGCGCGCCAGGCGCAGAGCCGGATCAAGGCGCTCTCGAAGATGGAAGAACTGGCGCCGCTGCGCGCCGCCGCCGAATTCTCGTTCGAGTTCCGCGAGCCGCTGGCGGCCCCGAATCCGCTGCTGGTGCTGGAGGGCGTCGACGCCGGCTACCCGCTGCTCGACGCGCACGGCGACAAGGTCGGGGCCAAGACCATCGTCAACCACATCGACTTTTCGCTGCAGATCGGCCAGCGCATCGGCCTGCTGGGCGTGAACGGCGCCGGCAAGTCGACCCTGATCAAGACCGTCGCCGGCGAACTGGCGCCGCTCACCGGCCACGCCACGCTCGGCAAGGGCCTGTCGATCGGCTACTTCGCCCAGCACCAGGTCGAGATGCTGCGCCACGACGAGTCGCCGCTGTGGCACCTGGCGAAGATCGCGCCGACGGTGCGCGAACAGGAGCTGCGCAACTTCCTCGGCAGCTTCAACTTCCCGGGCGATATGGTGACCAGCCCGATCAAGCCGTTCTCGGGCGGCGAGAAGGCGCGCCTGGCGCTGGCGCTGATCGTGTGGCAGCGCCCGAACCTGCTGCTGCTGGACGAACCGACCAACCACCTGGACCTGGAAACGCGCGAGGCGCTGACGATGGCCCTGGCCCAGTTCGAGGGCACGCTGGTGGTGGTGTCGCACGACCGCCACCTGCTGCGCGCCACCACCGACCAGTTCATCATCGTGGCCGACGGCCGCCTGCAGCCCTTCGACGGCGACCTGGACGACTACAAGGACTGGCTGTTCAAGACCAAGCTGGGCAAGGGAGACGACGCCCTGCCCGGCCAGGCGGCGCCGGCGAAGGCGGCCCAGCCATCCGCCAGGGCCAGCGCGCCCGCGCCGAGCCCGGCGGCGTCGCCGGCCGAGCGCAAGGAACAGAAACGCCTCGAAGCCGAAGAGCGCCAGCGCCTGGCGGCCCAGCGCAAGCCCCTGGAAAACCGGGTCAAGCGCCTGGACGAGCAGATGGCCAAGCTGAGCGCGAAGAAAGCGGCGATCGACGCCGAGCTGCTCGATCCGGCGATCTACGAAGCGGCGAACAAGGACCGCCTCAAGACGCTGGTGGCCGACCAGGCCTTCGCGGCGCGCGACCTGGAAGCGCTCGAGATGGAGTGGCTGGAAATCCAGGAGCAGCTGGAAGCGTTGACGGCGTAAGGTCAGGCGGCCCTCAGCGGCCGCCGCGGCGACAGCGACATCAAGCGATCGATGTCGATCAGCACCACGCGCCGCCCATCGATGCGGGCCATGCCGATCAGGTAGCCCGCGCTCGGCGCGCCCGGCAGGGGTTGCACCGCCTCCGGGCGCACATGCACGATGCCGGTCACGCTCTCGACCACCATGCCGACGATCCCGCTCGACAGGCGCAGGATGATCACGTCGGTATCCGGCGCCGACCGGTCCGACCCCGTGCCCGCGGCCTGGGCGCCGCCCGCGCGCATGTCGACCACCGGCATGATCACGCCATGCGACAGCGCCACGCCGCCGATGATTTCGCCGTCGGCGGCGAAACGTTCGAGGGATCCCAGCAGCTTGAGCTCCTGCACGCGCGCGCAATCGAGCCCGTATTCCTGCCCGTCGAGCATGAAGCTGAGGAATTCCCGTGAGGCGCCGCTGCGCGGCGCCGGGTAACGGGGGACAGAAGCGCAAGGGGCTGAAGCGTGAAGCATGCTGGACGAGGTGACCATGGCGGATCCTTTATGGGTGCGATCACCATCGTATGCCTCGTCCCCGGTGCTGATGTTGACTGTAGTCAACTTCAGCCTTGGACTCTTCCCGCGCCGCGGGACAAATTCAGGACGCGGCCTGCGCCTCTGCCGTGGCCATGGACGTGTCCCACGACCAGGCGCCCTCGCAGCCCGCGTGCAGCACTTCCGCGCCCTTGGTGTCGCGCAGGCGCAGCTTGATGTCGCGCGCCGTCATGTCCCACACGCAGCCCAGGTCCGGTTCGTAGGGCAGCGCCAGCACCTGCACTTCGCCCGCCAGCATGCCGAGCGCCACCCCGGCCGCGCCGACCCGCTCGAAGCGCTGGGCCCCGAGCCGTTTCAACAGCGCCATGCCGGCCGCGCGCTCGCCGTCGAGCGACTTCGCTTCTTGCGACAGCCGGCCCAGCTCCTTGAGCGCCGGCGCCACGCTGGCCGCCAGGCGCCGGAATTGCGGCTCCTGTTCCGGCGTCAGCACCAGTTCGCCCTTGCGCAGGCGCGGCGCGATCAACAGGTATTTGCGCATCTCGGGCTGGCCGGTGAGCGCTTCCATCGCGCTGCGGCGCTGCGCCGCCAGCTGGCCGAACTGGTCCACCCGTTCGCGCACCTGCGCCAGCGCCGCGTCGACGCGCGCGCAGTCGGGGCGCAGCAGCCAGGCCAGCATCTCGCCCTGCTTCCACGGCCCCGCGCGGCCGATCGCCACGCGCCGCCCGGCGATGGCGCTGCCCTCGGCATGCGCCACCTCGACCTCGTCGCCGATGATCTCGCAGTTGATGGCGGTCTCGATCCGGATGCGCGCGCCCGAGATCACGCAGTTCTCGGCGCGCTCGAGCCGCACCTCACCCTTGGCCGCCTGGATCGTCGCCTGGGACGCGACGCCCAGCACCCGCACGCCGCCATCCAGGTTGCGCGCGCTGCCGCCGACCAGGTTGCGGCGCAGGAGGATCGCGCCGCGGCGCGCGACCAGGTGGCCGTACACGTCGCCGTGCACGGTGATGCTCTCGGCCTCGATGATGCGCTGCTCCTGGACTTCGCCGAATTCCTCGTAGTCGCCCGCCAGGTGCAGGTTGCCGGTGGTCCTGGCGCTGACGCCGTCGCGGCTGACGATCTTGTCGGTGATGGCGATGCGGCTGCTCTTGGGGTCGACGCTCAGGAAGCCGTCCTGGCGCGCGACCAGGAACTCGCCTTCCGGCGCCAGCTCGACCGTCGTGCCGTCGGCCGCATAGGTGGCCAGGTCGAGGTCCTTCGCCACCTCGGGCGCGATCGGAATGCCGTTCAGGTCGAAGCCGGGACTGCCGCTGGTCCGCGGCACCTTGCGCAGCAGGCGCGTGCCGGCCGCCACCTGCGGGAAGCGGTTCTGGAAGCTCATCAGGTCGAGCTTGCCGTTGGCGAGCTGGCGCGGGGCGTCGCTGCGATGCAGGTCGCTGGTGACCTCTTCCACGCGGGCATCCATGCCGGGCAACGGCTCGAGCCGGCGCGCCACCACGTAGCGACCGGCCGCGCCGCTCTCGATGTGGCTGCGGATGGCTCCGACCTCGGCGCCGAAGCGGATGCCCTTCGCCCACATGTCGGCGACGAACTCGTCGACGTCGAGCCGGGTCTGGCGCTCGCCGCCTTCCTCGTCGCGCTCGAACACGGGTTCGAAATAGTATTCGGCCTGGCCGTCGGCGATCTTGACCGAGCGGTACAGGGCCTGGCGCTGCGGCGTGAACGGCACGATGTCGGCCGCGATGCGCACCACGGCCCGGCCGGCCGCATCGCGCGGCAGCTCCGGCCCGTGGCCGTACAGGGCCTTGATCAGGACCGGGTAATCGAGACCGGCCAGGTAATGGCTGGTGCGCAGGATGCCGTCGACCGCCGCCACCAGCGTGGTGCCGAGCACTTCGGGATCGGCATACACGCCGTCGTCGCGCCTGGCGATGCAATGTTCGGGCCCCTTCGAGTCGAAGCGGACGGCGGGCGCTGCATCGGGTAGTACGGCAAGGTCGGACACGTTCACGCTCCACTTGGCGATAAATGTTGGCGACGCAGACCCTGCCAACAGTAAGGTGGACGTAAAGATAGCATGTTGCGCAATCTAAATAAACATATGGCAACTAGATTTCTAGAAAGAAAATTTGTGACGCGACCGACACCATTGCCCAGCTGGGCATTCGTGCCCGGATCCGGCAAAAACGCACGAGGTACGCCAGCATGACGCCTTGAGGAATGTCAAATTCCAGAAACGACAACGGCGCCATCGGCGCCGTCGTTTTACATTGCAAGCCGCATTTTCAGCGGCGGCGGGCGTTCGGATAGAGTTCCGAACCTTCCTTGATCTGGCGCCGCAGGTCGCGCCGCTCGTCCGGCGACAGCCGGCCGCGACGGCGCTCTTCACGGGCCGCGTCGGCCTGCGCCTCCATGACGCGACGGTCCTGGTCGCGCATCTCGTAGACGCGCGGGTCTTGCTGGGCCTGCATTTGATAACGGTCGCGCAGCGCCGCTTCGTCGCGGCGCGGATCGCGCTCCTGGTTCTGCGCCAATGCGCTGGCCCCGGTACCTGCCAGCACGCAGGCGATCACACCAAGGCGCGCAAGCCGGGCGAGCCGGCCGCCATTGGCGCCGAATCCTGCTGGTTTGTCGTTGTGCGCGTGGTTCATGGTGTTCCTCTTCCGCGATGCCTGATAAACGGATAAGCTGTGTTGATCACTTGTCGCCAGTGTAGGTGCATACCGAAAGCGGAGTAAGACTTATTGGGTAAAGTTTGTAACACATTGTAATGGCTGGGCTGAGTCGTACATCCGCCCTAGCCATAAGAAGTTACCATAGCGACATTCATCTGACAATTCTGGACAGTTTTATGACTTCAACGACTTCGAACAATCACGCGGGTGCGGGCGCTGCATCGGGCCACTCCGCCAAGATCATGGTCGTGGACGACGACGTGCGCCTGCGCGACCTGCTGCGCCGTTACCTGACCGAACAGGGCTTCCAGGTCGTCACGGCCGAAAGCGCGCCGGCGATGAACAAGCTGTGGCTGCGCGAGCGCTACGACCTGCTGGTGCTCGACCTGATGCTGCCCGGCGAGGACGGGCTGTCGATCTGCCGCCGCCTGCGCGGCGCTGGCGACCAGACCCCGATCATCATGCTGACCGCCAAGGGCGAGGACGTCGACCGCATCGTCGGCCTCGAAATGGGCGCCGACGACTACCTGCCCAAGCCGTTCAACCCGCGCGAGCTGGTGGCCCGCATCGGCGCCGTCCTGCGCCGCAAGGGGCCGGACGAGATCCCCGGCGCGCCGTCCGAGACCCCGCAGACCTTCGAGTTCGGCGACTTCGTGCTCGACCTGGGCACGCGCACGCTCAAGAAGAATGGCGAGACGGTGCCGCTGACCACCGGCGAATTCTCGGTGCTGAAGGTGTTCGCGCGCCATGCGCGCCAGCCGCTGTCGCGCGAGAAGCTGATGGAACTGGCGCGCGGCCGCGAATACGAGGTGTTCGACCGCTCGCTCGACGTCCAGATCTCGCGCCTGCGCAAGCTGATCGAGCCCGATCCATCGAGCCCGCTGTACATCCAGACCGTGTGGGGCCTGGGCTACGTGTTCATCCCTGAAGGCCAGCCGCGCTAGTGTTTACTCCGATCGCCCAGGCGCGGCGCGCCCTGCGCTTCGCCTGGTTCAAGAGCGGCCTGTTCTGGCGCACCTTCTTCCTGATGTCGGTGCTTACCGCAGCCTCGATGCTGGCCTGGATCGGCATGATCAGCGTGTTCCAGCGCGACAAGCAGGTGCAGCAGACGGCGGAGCTGGTGGTGTCGGTGGTGACCATCACCAAGGCCGCGCTCACCCACTCGGCGCCCGACCTGCGGCGCGAGCTGCTGCTCGAACTGGTGTCGAACGAAGGCATCCGCATCTTCACGCTGGAAGACACGGACGTGGTCGACCCGCCGCCGCACAATCCCCTGATGCCCGAGATCGCCGCCATCGTGCGCGAACGGCTGGGGGCCGACACGCGCTTCTCGAGCGGCGTGAACGGCGTGCCGGGCTTCTACATCAGCTTCAACATCGAGGACGACAAGTACTGGCTGATGCTCGAACGCGAGCGCCTGACGGGCCTGACGCGCGAACAGTGGCTGGGCTGGGCCGTGGTGGTGGGCCTGCTGTCGGTGCTCGGCGCGGCGCTGATCTCGAGCCTGGTGAACCGCCCGCTGGCGCGCCTGACGGCCGCCGCGCGCGCCATCGCCAAGGGCGAGCGCCCTGTGCGCCTGCCCGAGAAGGGTTCGCAAGAGATCATCGAGGCCAATCGCAGCTTCAACCAGATGGTGGAAGACCTGGCGCAGGTGGAAAAGGACCGCGCCGTGATCCTGGCCGGCATCTCGCACGACCTGCGCACGCCGCTGGCGCGCATGGGGCTGGAGGTCGAGATGGCGAACCTGTCGCTTGATGCGCGCGAAGGCATGCAGTCGGACATCGCGCAGATGGACGCCATCATCGGCCAGTTCCTGGACTACGCCAAGCCGACCGAGGCGGCGACCTTCGTGCCGGTGAACCTGTCCGAGATGCTGTCCGACGTCGGCCGCGAGGCGGCCCGCATCCCTGACCTGCACGTGAAGACCGACCTGATGCCGGGCGTGCACGTGATGGGCAACGCGACCGACCTGCGGCGCGTGATCAACAACATCATCGAAAACGCGCGCCGCTACGGCAAGACGCCGGGCACCTCATGCACCGACATCGACATCGTGCTGCGCGTGAAGGCCACGGGGCACGGGCGGCGCGCCGTGATCGAGATCGGCGACCATGGTGTCGGCGTGCCGGCGGACCAGATCGCGCAGTTGATGAAGCCCTTCACGCGGCTCGATAGCGCGCGCGGCCAGGCGAATGGCGCCGGGCTAGGCCTGGCGATCGTGGAGCGGGTGCTGACCCGGCACAATGCAGGGCTGGAAGTGCGCAACCGCGAAGGCGGCGGGTTCTTGCTGCAGGTGGCGTTGCCGCTGGCGGCGTGATCGGCCTGCTGCCCTCGGCATGGGTTGAACGGCGGTAGGGTTGGCCCTACGCTCAGTCAGCCAGCAGGCTCGCAAACCGCCCCAGGTCGATATTCCCGCCACTGATCAACACCCCGACCCTCTTCCCTTTCAGCTGTTCCTTCATCCGGCGCGCCGCCGCGAACCCCAGGCAACCGGTCGGCTCCACCACGATCTTCATGCGTTCGGCGAAGAAGCGCATGCAGGCCACCAGCTCCTCGTCGCTCACGGTGAGGATGTCGTCGACGTCGCGCTGGATGATCGGGAAGGTCAGCTGGCCCAGGTGCTGGGTCTGGGCGCCGTCGGCGATGGTGCGCGGCGTGTCGATGTGGACGATCTCGCCCTTGCGTAGCGACTGCTGGCCGTCGTTGCCGGCTTCCGGCTCGACGCCGTACAGCAGGCAGCCAGGGGACAGCGCGCGCGTGGCCAGCGCAGAGCCGGACAGCAGGCCGCCGCCGCCCAGGCACACGAAGAAGGCGCCCAGCGGACCGACTTCCTCGAACAACTCCTTGGCCGCCGTGCCCTGCCCCGCGATCACGTCGGCGTGGTCGTAGGGCGGAATCAGGGTCAGGCCGTGCTTCTCGGCCAGCTCGCGACCGATCTGCTCGCGGTCTTCGGTGTAGCGGTCATAGGTCACCACGGTGGCGCCATAGCCGCGCGTGGCGGCGACCTTCGCGGCCGGCGCATCCTGCGGCATCACGATCGTCGCCGGCATGCCCAGGATCCTGGCCGACAGCGCGATCGCCTGCGCGTGGTTGCCGGACGAGAAGGCGACGACGCCGGCGCGGCGCTGTTCGGGGCTGAACTTCGCCAGCGCGTTATAGCCGCCACGGAACTTGAACGCGCCCATGCGCTGCATGTTCTCGCACTTGAAGAATATCTCGGCGCCGAATTCCTCGTTGACGGTGCGCGAAGTCAGCACCGGGGTGCGGTGGGCTACGCCCAGGATACGCTCGGCGGCCTGGGCGACGTCTTCGTAAGTGGGGAGCGATGCTGCGGTCATGGCGCAATCCTTTCAGGTCACTGCGGTCGGTTTAACGATTCATCCAATATTGGACATATTATCCAAACATGGATGAAGCGTCAAACCACAGCGATCTCCGGTCATGCCGTCGCTACGGCCACCAGCGGAGGATGTTCAACACGCCCGTCAGCCACGTTTTCCCGGTCTTCCCGATCCTGGGTCCGTTGCCCGGTGGCGCGGCCGGCGGGATGTCGCGCAGTGCCTGGTCGACCAGTCGGTTGCGTTCGCGCGCCCGCCGCACGAAGTACACCGACGCCCAAAGGAATAGCAGCAAGGCCGCCAGCGCCGCCCAGCCGCCGAAGACCAGCAGCGCGCCGAAGACGATGAACGGGCCGAACCAGTACAGGGCCCAGGCCTGTTCGCGTGCGACATCCCAGGCCGATTCGGCGAGCACGACGTCCGGGGTGGACAGGTCACGCCAGCCCACGATCTTCTGCCAGTTGCCCTGCTCGACCAGTGCGGCCGCATAGCGCGAACCATCGCGCGGCACGGTGCCATCAAGGAGCGTGACGCTGTAATGCTTTTTGCCGCCGCTTTCGAAGCTGAAGGTGCCTCCCTGCACGTCGAACACCCGATCAAACGTCACTTGGACGATATGGGCGAAATCTTCCAGTCGGGCAGTCATGGCCTCACCTCCGTATCGACAAAAGCATCGGCGCCCCGCAAGATCTTTGCGGCCCGGCGGTTGCGCGTCACGGCCCGCCCGGCGTAGGCAACAGCACCCAGCAGCACCAGCACCGCCAGCGAGAGAAAAGCTTTCGATGCGCCGGGTTTATCCGCAACGGCGAACACGCCCGGCACTAGCGGAGCCACGAGAGGCAGTGGCTGCGTGACGGCCGCCAGCGAGCTTCGCCGCAGCGTCACTTTCGACGTGGACAGGTCGCGCCAGCCGACCACCGTTTCCCAGTTGCCGCGCTCGTGAAAAGCGACCGCATAGGTCGCGCCTTCGCGCGGAATGCCCAGGCCGAGGGCGCTGACGCCGTAGACGGGCCAGCCGCCCTCCTCGAAACTGAATTCCTTGAGGCGCTGCCGGACGTCGAACACCCGGTCGAAACGAACCCGCTCTACATGCATCTGGCTTTCCTCGTGACTGGCAATGCCGAGAACCGTAACGCACGCAAGCCTCGCCTGTCCAGCCCACGAACGAAGTCATGCGCCCTGCATCAATCCGGAATCCGATTGACCAGTTCCTCTCCCCGCTCGAAAGCGCCGATGCTGTCGATGGTGGTGCGCATGATCTGCCCGATCGCCTCGACAGTGAAAAATGCCTGGTGGCCGGTCACGATCACGTTCGGAAACGACACCAGGCGCTGGATCACGTCGTCGGTGATGATGGTCGACGACAGGTCCTGGAAGAACAGGCTCGCTTCCTGCTCGTAGACGTCGATCGCCAGGCCGCCCAGCTGGCCGGTCTTGAGCGCCTGCACCGCGGCCTCGGTGTCGACCAGGCCGCCGCGGCTGGTGTTGACCAGCACGCAGCCGCGCTTGACCCGCGCCAGCGCCGCCGCATTCACGATGTGATGGGTCTCTTCCAGCAGCGGGCAATGCAGCGACACCACGTCGCTGCAGGCCAGCAGCTCGTCGACGCCGATATAGCGCCCGCCCAGCTCCTCGAAGGCCGGCGTCGGGTAACGGTCGTAGCCGACCAGGGTGCAGCCGAAACCGGCCATGATGCGGGCGAAGATGGTGCCGATCTTGCCGGTGCCGATCACGCCGACCGTCTTGCCGTGCAGGTCGAAACCCATCAGGCCGTCGAGATCGAAATTGCCTTCGCGCGTGCGCACGCTGGCGCGCGCGATCTTGCGGTTCACGGCCAGCAGCAGGCCGACCGCGAACTCGGCCACCGAGTTGGGAGAATAATCGGTGACCCGCACCACCGCGATGCCCAGTTCGCGCGCGGCGTGCGCATCGACGTGGTTGTAGCCGGTCGAACGCGTCGCCACCAGGCGCGTGCCCTGGTTCGCCAGGATGCCCAGCACCTCGGCGTCGACGGTGTCGTTGACGAAGACGCAGACCGCCTCGCAACCCTTGGCCAGGATGGCGGTCTCGCGGCTCAGGCGGTCTTCGAGGAAGCGCAATTCATGGCCGGCGGCTTCGTTGGCCTGGGCCAGCATGGTCTTGTCGTAGCGGCGGGCGCTGTACACGGCTGTCTTCAAGAGTGACTCCCCTGATAAGTGGCACCGCTGAATTCTATTTAATGTCGTTGTAAGCCGTCGCCCGCGAAATGCCGAGGTGGCCGGCCGCCACTTCCATCGCGCGCCGCACTTCGAGATAACCGCCCTCCTTCAGCTCGCGCATCAGCGCGCGCCGCTCATGCGCCTTGAGCAGCTGGGGCGAGGACGCCAGCCGCGCAGCAAAGGCGTCGATGCGGCGCCGGATGGCGTCGGCATTGGCCGGATCGAGCGATTCGCCCACAGGCGCCTCGCCCACGGCGTTGAACCGTTCGAGGATGCCCTGCATCGAACGGAACAGGGTCAGGTCGACGTTCAGGCACAGCGCCGCGACATAGTTGCCGTCGGCGTCCTTGATGCCGATCGAGGTGCTCTTGGCCGGGCGGCCATCCGGAAACCGGTTCGGATAATTGGCGACGACTTGCGGGTAGGCGCTGTCGGCGATGCGCGCCAGCCCCAGCTCGGTGGCCGGATCGCCGGCGGCGCGGCTGGAGAGATTATTGTGGATCGCCAGCACCGCATGGCCGGGGTCGCGCAGATCGTGCACCACCACTTCGCAGAACGGGGCGAAGGTCTGGGCCAGGCCCTCGGCGATGTGGCGGACCTGCTCGATGAGCGCGGACTCGTCCTTGCTTGGCAATGTCTTGGTCATGCTGGACATTTTATCCAAGACTGGCGGTTCTGTAAAAAACGACGGCGCGCAGGCCTACACCGCCACGTGAAGTGGCGAACAGAAGCGTAGTGATGCAAGGAAGACAATGAAATCCCGAACATGGATCCGTCCAGGAGCCAATCATGAAGCGTCAACTGAGCATCTGCCTGCTGGCCGCCGCCGCGATCGCCGCGCCGAGCGCCTATTCCGACACCGTCATCGTCAAGTGCATCGACGACGCCGGCCGCGTCACCCTCACCGACCGCCCTTGCGAAGCCGGCGCCGTCACCGTGCGCACGGCCAGCATGCCGTCCAGCGAGGGCGTGACCCGGCTTGCGCCCTATCCGCTGGCGGCGCGTGCAGACGTGCTGCCGCCGCCGCGCGAGCTGCAGCGCCGCGCCGTTCCGATGCCACGGGTCAAGGCCGAGCCGCTGGCCAGCGACGTCGCCACCCTGAAGGCGGCGCGCGCGCAGTTCCTGCTCGACGACGTGGGCAGCAGGGAAACCCTCGCCGGCCTCGAGTGATTCAGTGCGGCCTGCTCAGTGCAGCCGGCTCAGTGCAGCCGGCTCACGCTGGCCAGGTGCGGCGCCGGAGGATTCTCCAGCTCGCGCAGCAGCTCCAGCAAGTCCTCGTCCCTGATGAAGCCGGCGCTCGAGCGTCCTTCCAGTAAACGCTCGGGCGGCATCGAGCGCGCCACCACATAGCCCTGCACGTAGTCGACGCCGATCTCGTGCAGCGTCTGCACGGTGGCCGCGTCTTCGGCCCATTCGGCGATCGTCTTCATGCCCAGGTTGACGGCCAGGCTGACGATGGCTTCGACGATCGCCACGTTGGCCGGGTGGGCGTTGATGTTGACGATGAAGTTGCCGTCGATTTTCAGCACGTCGGCCGGCAACTCCTTCAGGTACGAGAACGAGGTGTAGCCGGCGCCGAAGTCGTCCAGCGCCACCTTCACGCCGAAGCTGCGCACCTGGTCGATGAAGCGGCGCGTGTTGTCCAGGTCGTGCAGCGCCACGCTCTCGGTGATTTCCAGGCACAGGCGGCTGGCCACGTGCACGTAGCGGCCCAGGATATCGAAGGTGTCCTGCACGAAGCGCTCGTCGTTGAGCGAGGCTCCCGACAGGTTCATGCACACGAAGCGGGTATTGACCAGGTCTTCGGTGTGCTCGGCGATCCAGGCCAGGGTGGTGGTGAGCACCCAGCGGTCGATCATGCTGGCGCGGCCGCTCTTCTCGGCAGCGGCGATCACGGCGCCGGCCGGCACCACGCGCCCATCCGCCTCGCGCATGCGCAGCAAGACTTCGAAGTTCATCGATTCGTGCGGCGCGCGCAGCGACATGATCGGCTGCATCTCGAGCAGCAGGTTGTCGGTCGCGTCCGGGCCGGACAGGCGCTCGACCAGGTCCAGTTCGGCCGCGCGCTGGCGGAAGGCGTCGGCGCCGCGTTCATACACCACCAGGCCGTCGCCCAGGCCGGTCTTGGCTTCGCGGCAGGCGCGGTCCGAGGTCGACACCGCATCCTTCATCGGCATGCCCGGCACCACCTCGATCAGGCCGACCGAGGCGCGCACGTGGAAGGCCTTGTCGCCCACCCGGTACGGGGTGTTGCCGAGGCGGTCGACGATGCCGCGGCAGATGATCGAGGCCAGCGGGATCGCCGTCTCGGGCATCACGATCACGAATTCGTCGCCGCCCACGCGGCCGATCTGCTGGCCACCGGCCAGCATCGTGCCCATCCGCTCGCACACCTGCTTGAGCACTTCGTCGCCCGCCGCATGGCCGAACAGGTCGTTGATCAGCTTGAAGCGGTCGAGGTCGACGTAGGCCAGCGCCATCGGCCGCCCGGCGGCCAGGCTGGCGGCGGCGCCCGAGAATTCGCGTTCGATGCCGCGCCGGTTGTAGACCTTGGTCAGCGGATCGTTGTTGGCCATGAAGCGCAGCTGCTCGGTGGCCTTGTGTTTTTCGGTGGTGTCCTGCAGCACGCCCTCGATGCGCGAGCGCGCCAGGGTGGCGCTGACCAGGAAGCGCTGGTTGCCGTCACGGCTGGCCAGTTCCATCTCGGCCTCGGACTTGGCATGCACCTGCTCATGCAGGTTGGCCCAGCTGGCTTCGGTGAAGAACTGGCGCCAGGCGGTGCGGCCCGGCGCGAAGCCGCTCATGCCCAGCATCTTCTGCAGGGCCGGATTGACGCTCAGGAAGTGGCCGTACATATCGAGCGTGAACAGGCCGACCGGCATCGCCTGGTAGGCGTGCTCGAGCTCTTCCTGGGCTTCCTGGCGCTTCTCGGTTTCCATCCGCATCTGCTCGGCCACGGCCAGCGCCGCCAGCAGGCTCGACGCGAGCGCGGCGGTGACGCTGTTGATCACGCCGAGCAGCTCGCGCATGCCGAGCGCGGCCGACAGGACCTCGGCCAGCGACGCCAGGAAGGTCACCGCGAACGAGGCCGCGAACCAGGCCGCGACCCGCGTGCGCGATTCCACGATGATCTTGAACAGGCCGATCGTCATCAGGGAGAAGCAGCACACCAGGATGCCCCACAGCAGCGGCAGGTACATGCCATACGGCAGCAGCATGGCGGCGGCCAGCATCGGCATGCACAACCACTGCATGACGCGCATCGGCAGCAGGTAGCGCATCTCGGCCAGGTGCTCCTTGAGCAGCGCCTGGTACAGGGTCAGCGTGGCGATGCCGTACAGGGTGATCGTCACGGCGCGGCTGCGCAGCAACCATTCGGAAGGCACGGTCTGGCCCAGCCACTGGATGTCCCAGCCGGCCGACAGCGCGCCCACGCGCAGGTTCAGGATCAGCCAGCCGGCGAACAGCACGTACACCGGCTGGCGGTTGATCAGGGCCGTGATGATGATGAACAGGGCCAGCACGATCATGCCGCCGTCGAGCAGGCCCGATTTGCGGTGGTATTGCTTGACCGACAAGGCGAACTGATCGGCCGGCCATTGCAGCACCGACAGGCGCGCCGGGCCCGAGAAGGTGGCGCGGCACAGCAGCTGGCGCGGCAGCGGCGCCAGGCGCATCGCGAAACCGGCCTTGTCGGCGCGCAGGGCGCCGTCGTCCGTGCTGCGGGTGGCGGCGCCGAGGGGCTCCAGGGTATTGGCATTCCAGCAGCCGATGTCGAGCGCGTGGCGCGACGGGAATTCGATCACCTGCTCGCCGGCGCGCGGCATCGGCTCGAAGACGAACCAGACCGGCGCTTCGGACAGGTGGGTATCGTGGCTATTGATCAGC
Source organism: Massilia timonae (assembly GCF_001866515.1). Classification (NCBI taxonomy): domain Bacteria; kingdom Pseudomonadati; phylum Pseudomonadota; class Betaproteobacteria; order Burkholderiales; family Oxalobacteraceae; genus Massilia; species Massilia timonae. The sequence continues at coordinate 3,494,464 of NZ_JRYB01000001.1, read as the reverse complement.
GGCGTGGCGCGCGCCAGGGCCAGCGCGTCGCCTGGCGCCAGCGCCGCGGCCCGGTCGACCGTGACGTGCATCGACAGCGGCACGTCGCCGCTGGTGCGGTATTCGTCATGCCAGAAGACGAGCGCGATCAGCGAGACGATGCCGATCCCGACCGGAATCAGATAGTAGGCAAATATCTTCAGGACCAGCTCGACAGCCGCATGGAGCGCGGCCGGCAGCGTTGCACGGAGCTGATGATTGACGTTGGGCATGGACGATCTTGGGTGGCACTGGTGGCCCGGCGCGACGAGCGGCGGGCCATTAAAGCGCAAGGATACCGCTTTACGCTAGTGCCGTCATGCAATTATTAGGCCATCCAGGGCGATTTCACAACGGTTTTTCATTGACAGTAAGGCTTAGGTCCGATTGCGCGCCTGCCGCGTCGATGGCTCACTAGTCCCATGGCGGCCGGTCGCACGGCGCATCAAACGGCCCGGCGTAGTCTGTTCGCAAACGAAAGGAAGGCATATGCGGGCTGTCCCGATCCGATTCCTGTGCGCCGCGGCCTGGATGCCGCTGGCCTGCCTGGCGGCGCCGCAGAACGCGCCACCGGCGCAGCCCACCGCGCCGGCCCCGGCCCCGGCCTCGCAGCCCGATCTCGAGCCCGAGGCCGTTTCCGCCCTCGGCGCCATGGGCGCCTACCTGCGCACCCTGCCCGCTTTCGAAGTCGTCGGCCGCGCCACCACCGAGACCGTGATGGACGACGGCATGAAGCTGCAGTTCGACAGCACGGCGAACCTCAGGGTGCGCCGGCCCGACCGCCTCCAGGTCGACGTCGCCAACGACCGCAAGCAGCGCCAGATCTTCTATGACGGCAAGTCGGTGACCGTCTACGGCCAGCGCCTCAAGTATTACGCCACCGTCGCGGCCCCGCCGACCCTGCGTGAGACCGTCGACGCGCTGGGCACGAAATACGGCATCGAACTGCCGCTGGCCGACCTGTTCTACTGGGGGACGGAACAGGCGCCGGTGTCCGACATCCGGGCCGCGCATTACATCGGCCCGGCGACGGTCGGCAGCCTGCAGGCCGGGCACTACGCCTACCGCCAGGAAGGCGTGGACTGGCAGGTATGGATCCAGGACGGCAAGACGCCGCTGCCCCTGAAGCTGGCGATCACGGCCAGCGGGCAACCGGGCGAACCGACCCATACGGTGTGGCTGCGCTGGAACCTCGCGCCGCGCTTCACCGATGCCACTTTCTCCTTCCGGCCGCCGCCGGGCGCGATGAAGATCGCGCTGCAGACGGCCGACGGCAAGGTCGCGTCCATCAAATGAACGGGGGAGAACCCATGCCGCTCACTCCAGGACATCGGCGCGTCATCGGTGCGCTGCTCGCGCTGGCGGTCGTCGTCATCGCCTACGAGGCCGCCGCCCAGCGTGGCGCCGGACGCGTCGGCGGCGCGGCGGTCAGCCGCAGCGGGAGCGCCCAGGTGCATCGCGGCGCCTATGGCGGCAATTACCACGCCTCGAGCAGCGTCAGCCGCACCTCGGTCAACGGCCACGCCAACGTCAACCGCAACGTCAACGTCAACCGCAACATCAATGTGGATGTCGACCACGATTACTACCGCCCCGGCGCGGGGCTGGCGGTGGCCGGCGCGGTGGCGGTGACGGCGGCGGCGATCGGCTCGGTGGCATATTCGATCCCGTCGTCCTGCGTCGCCGTGGTCCGGGCCGGGGTCACCTACCAGCAGTGCGGCAGCACCTGGTACCAGCCGCAGTACGCGGGCACCAGCGTGAACTACGTCGTGGTCGCGCCTCCAGGATGAGAACGCGGCGCGCTTGCGCGACGGCGGCCGGCCTGGCCTGGCTCTCCTGCCAGCCCGTCCGCGCGCAGGAGGAGCAGGAGCTGGCCAAGAAGCTCGCCAATCCCGTGGCCGCGATGATCAGCGTGCCGCTGCAGTCCAATTATGACCGGCATGATGGTCCCACGCGCGACGGCCGCAGGTACACCATGAACGTGCAGCCGGTGGTGCCCGTCACGCTCAACCCGGATTGGACCCTGATCAGCCGCACCATCGCGCCACTGGTCAGCCAGCACGACCTGGCGCCCGGCGCCGGCAGCCAGCACGGCATCGGCGACATCACCCAGAGCTTCTTCATCTCGCCGTCGCGGCCCGCGGCGCACGGCATCATCTGGGGCGCGGGGCCCGTGTTCCTGCTCCCCACCGGCAGCGAGAGCGCGCTCAGCGCGCGCCAGTGGGGCATCGGCCCGACCGGCGTGGTGGTCAGGCAGCACGGCGCGTGGACGTATGGCGCACTGGCCAATCACATCTGGTCCTTCGCCGGCCATGACGACCGGCCGAACGTCAGCGCCACCTTCATCCAGCCCTTCCTCAATTACACCACCAAAACCGCCTGGACCTTCGGCATCAACACCGAGTCCAGCTACGACTGGAAGCAGGAACAGTGGTCGGTGCCGGTCATCGTCACCGCCAGCAAGCTGATCAAGGTCGGCCGGCAACCGATATCGATCGGCGCCGGCCTGCGCTACTGGGCCGACAGCCCGAGCGGCGGGCCGCGCGACTGGGGCCTGCGCCTGAGCGTGACCTTCCTGTTCGCCAGATAGCGACGTCCCGGCAGCGCCGGCGGGTCGGAACGCCCGCCGGCATGCCGCCCTGCCGTTCTCAGAACAGGTAAGAGAACGCGATCCCCACCGTCCACTGGTCGGCGTCGCCGCGGCCCTCCACCACCGGGCTGTCCTTGGCGTCGTCCAGCAGCCGCTCATAACGCCCGCCGACCGTCATCAGCCATTCCGGGTTCAGCTGGGTCGTCAGGCTGAAGGGAATCTTGATCGAGGTGACCGACGGGTCGGGGTCATAGGGCACGCCGAGCCGCTCCGGGTACAGGAAATCGTCGCCTCCGCCGACGCCGAAGTACTTGCGGTTGAAGTCGTTACTGGCGAAGAACAGGCCAAAACCGATGCTGCCGATCAGCTGCATGCCGGCGACCGGCTGCGGGAACGGGTGGATGTAGTTGACGCGCACGTTGCCGGTGGCGCCGTTGTACACATTATTGGTGTTCCCGACCACGTCGGCGCTGAACACCAGCTTGTGCATCGGCTGGCCTTGCGTCAGCGGCATGTGATAGGCGACGAAGGCGCCGATCTCGGTGGCCGTGGCGACCGGACGCATGCGCGAGACGATCTCGTCGTCGACATCGTCGTCGCGCCGCATGCGCCAGCGAATCAGCGGTCCGGCGCGCCAGTCCTTGCGCGGCACCAGGTTGGCCATGATCTCCGGACCGAGCACCCGGACGTAGCGGTCGGATCCGAAGTTGTAGTGCAACACCGGCGCCACGGCGGCCTGGTAATCGGACGAGCCGTAATAGTCGGGCACCGCGAACACACCCAGGCCCACCAGATTGCGTTCCTCGAGTAACTCGACTGGGAGCACGTCTTGCGCCGCGGCGAGCGGTGAACAGAGCAGCGCCGCGGCGATGGCGAGGCTGCGGGGGCTGTGCGTGAATGTCTTCATGACTGACCTCTCGGAGCTAGGGGGTGGAACATCAGGGCCGCCCCGGCGCCATTCGCCGGTGCGCTTCGCACTGCTGATGGTGTGTAGACAGTCGGCGCCGCGTTTTGTGCCCCTGCCTCGTCAAGAACGTCGTGCGTCGACAGCGCTACGGCCAAGGTCCACTACCGCGCGCACCCGCAGAATGCTTATGATCGTGACTGGCCCAAAATGAAAGAGCGGGATGGAAGCGCTGGTGCATGCGACCGCCGGCTGGATCGCGCTCGCCCTCGACGCGCTCGCGGTGCTGACCGTGGCCGCCGGCGCGCTGGAGGCGCTGGCGCGCGTGCTGGCGCTGTGCCTGCGGGGCGCCGCCACGCCGGCGCGGGTGCACGCGGCCTTCATCGGCTTCGGCGACTGGCTGGTGGTCGCCCTTACCTTCCAGCTTGCCGCCGACATCGTCGGCACCACGATCGCGCCCGGCTGGGACGTGCTGGGACGGCTGGCCGCGATCGCGGCCATCCGCACCTTCCTCACGTTTTTCCTGGACCACGACCTGGCCCGGGCCCGCGCACGCGAGCTGGCCGAGCAGGAACGCAACGGGGCGCAGCCCGTCAAGGCTGCGCCCCGCGATCCCGGCTGACGGCGTCACCGCCGGACCGGAAGACGATCAGGAGAGAATCAGGCGAACGCCAGTTCGACGCGTGGCCGGCTGGCCGGCGGCAACGGGCGTTGCGGCAGCGCCAGCGATGACGGCGCGACCGGACCGACGTCGATGTCCGGATGGTGGGTATTGAAGAAGAAGTTCAGCATCGGGTGGCGCGCCTCGGCCCAGCGCTGCTGGAAGGTGGCGATCTCGAATGCCATGATGCGATGCGGGATATTGCCCACGTGACGCAGGGGCACCAGACCCAATTCAGGGAACACGTCGACGAACATCAGCTGATCGTACTGCCTGTCCACGGGTGGACGGCCGGTCGCCACCGAGTAATCGATAGCGTTGTCTTCGCAATACATGAAGCAGGCCTTGATCAGTGCAATCTTGACCATGCGGCCGACCCGGCCTTCGTCGATGCCGAGGCGGGTCGCCTCGACCAGGCGCTTGCCCTGCAGCCAGTCGGGCAGGACGATCGATTCCTCGACGCCCAGGGGGCGGTAGAGGTTGGTGCGGATGCGGGTGCTGCCGATCGGCGTGCCGTCCAGCTTGGACTCGGCCAGCAGGACGATGGTGTCGGCATCGTAGTCGGCCGCCTCGGGCTGCGCCAGGCTGCGGGCGAAATCCGGGACATGGCGGGCATAGGCGGCGTGGCGGATGCGCACGGCCTTGAGAAGATCCGCTTCGGTTTCTACCCGGCGGACAGTGAACGGCAAACGCTCGATCGCGCCTCCAGCGACCGGCGCGCGCGCGGTGCGCGGACGGGTCGCTTTCGGGGGGTTGAACACGGCTGCTGGGAACAGCTCCATGGCGGTACTCCTGGTTGATAAGTTGAAACAGATTTGGTCTGGATCAAATTATCAATCCGCTCACGGAAATTCGAACTGTTGAGCAGGCGTGCTTTTTGCCCTCTATTTAATAGTAAGTACACCAGTAGTTTTATGACAAAGTTGTTGGCTTTGCCCAACGAAAACCACTAGAAATCACAAGTATTGCTTTACATCAACCTCGCCGTTCCTGACACGCGGATCGAACCGCCCGCCTTGTCGCCGATCTCGGCCGTCAAACGCGAACGCGCGCCCATGTCTTCGCCCTGGACGATCTCGATCCGTCCGCCATGCGGCCAGCCGATGTCGCGCAGGTAGCCGGCCAGCGCCGCGGTGCCGGCGCCGGTGGCCGGATCTTCGTAGACGCCGCCCGAGGCGAAGGGATTGCGGGTGTGGAATAGCTGCGGATGCTCGGCCCAGGCCAGCACGACCGTCACCAGGCCGTGTTCCAGCATCAGCGCCCTGCCGGCGTCCAGCTCGTAGCGCATCGCCGCGAGCAGCGCGCGGCTCGACAGCGCCAGCACCAGGTGGTCGGCGCCGCCATGGGCCAGCGCCGGCGCGATGCGCGGATCGAGATCGGCCCGGGTGTAGCCGAACAGCGCCAGCGCCGCATCGACCAGTTGCGGCTCGGCCGCCCGGCTCCAGGTCGGCGGCGACTGCAGCGCCGCGTGCACCCGCTCGCCCTCGCGCCGCCCCTCGACCGTGATGCTGGCCGCGTTCAGGGTCAGCGCGTAGCGGCCGTCGCCGTGGGCGCGGGCCAGCGCGGCGCCGAGGGCGATGGTGGCGTGGCCGCAGAACGGCACCTCGGATTCAGGCGAAAAATAGCGCACCCGCCAAGCCTCGCCCTCCGGCGCGGCGAAGGCGGTTTCCGAAAAGCCGACCGCGTGCGCGATCCGGGCCATCTCGGCGGCGTCCGGCAAGACGGCGCCGATCCAGACGCCGGCCGGATTGCCGCCCTGGCCGTTGTCGTCGAAGGCGGCGATGCGCTGGATGTCCTTGAGTTGCATGAGCGATTCTCTGACAGTGGAAAAGACGCCCATGATAGCGCCAGGGCCGCAATCCGCGCTTGACACCATCGACAAACCACACCACTATTTAGATCATCATCTAATTAGATATTCATCAAATGTCCATTCCGCTGAACGACGTCTTCAAGGCCATCGCCGATCCGACCCGGCGCGAGATCCTGCGCCTGTTGCGGCATGAAGAGATGAATGCGGGTGAGGTGGCGGCGCGTTTCGACATGACCAAGCCGACCATGTCGCACCATTTCTCCGTGCTGAAAGCGGCTGGCCTGATCACCAGCCGGCGCGAAGGCCAGACCATCTGGTATGCCCTCAACACCACCGTGCTCGAAGACGTCCTGGCCTGGACCATGGACCTGGCACAAGCAAAACAAGGAGAGAAGAAATGAAAAAGCGATTCCTGATGCTGTCCGTTCTCTTGACCCTGGCGGCGTTCGGCTTCTGCGCCTGGCTGTATCCGGGCATGCCGACGTCGATCCCGACCCACTGGAACGCCGCCGGCATGGCCGACGGCTTCAGCCCACGCATGGCGATCTTCATCTATAGCGCGGGCATGCTGGCGACGATCGCCGCCTGGGTCACGCTGCCCTTCCTGTCGCCCAGCCGCTTCACGACCGACGCCTTCGCGCCGACCTGGTGGCAGGGCGGCGTGATGCTGGTCGCCTTCATCGGTTATCTGCAGTGCCTGCACGCCTGGTCGGCGTACAGCGGCGGCGTGGACATGGGCCGGGCCATGCTGGCCGGGCTGGCGCTGCTGTTCGCCTTCACCGGCAATGTGATGGGCAAGGTGCGCCGCAATTTCTGGTTCGGGGTGCGCACGCCCTGGGCCCTGGCCAATGCGCGGGTCTGGTACGCGACGCACCGGATGGCGGCTCGTTCGATGGTGGCGGGCGCCGCGCTGGCCCTGCTGCTGTTGCTGCTGCGCGCGCCGACCGGCTGGGCGATCGGCGTCCTGGTCGCCTCGGTCCTGCTGCCGGCCGCGTGGTCGCTGCTGTACTACAAGCGCCTGGAGCGGCGCGGCGCGCTCGAGTCTTGAAGCGCTACCGCTTCGCCCCTTCGATCTTCGGCAGCAGCGCCGCCATGATGCCAAGCAGCGGCAGGAAGGACGCGATCCGGTACACCTGCTCGATGCCGTGGATGTCGGCGATATGGCCCATGGCCGCCGCGCCGACGCCGCTGATGCCGAACATCAGGCCGAAGAAGATGCCCGAGATCAGGCCCACCTTGCCCGGCACCAGCTCCTGGGCGAAGACGACGATGGCCGAGAAGGCCGACGACATCACCAGCCCGATCACGACCGACAGCACGCCGGTCCAGAACAGGTTCGCATACGGCAGCATGATGGTGAACGGCGCCGCGCCCAGGATCGAGAACCAGATCACGCGCTTGCGGCCGATCTTGTCGCCGATCGGGCCGCCGGCGAAAGTGCCCGCGGCGACCGAAGCCAGGAACAGGAACAGGTAGAGCTGGGCGGTGCCGACCGGCAGGTGGAATTTCTCGATCAGGAAGAACGTGTAATAGGTCTGCAGGCTGGCCATGTAGATGTACTTGGAGAACACCAGCAGCGCCAGCACCACCAGGGCCTGGACCACCTTCTTGCGCGGCAGCGCCGGGCCAGCGTGCTGCGCGGCCTTCTTGACCATGTTCATCAGGTGGTTGCTGTACCAGCGGCTGACGCCGACCAGCACTGCCACCGCGACCAGCACCAGCAGCATGAACCAGGCGATCTCGCCCTGCCCGCGTCCGACCACGATGGCCGCCGCCAGCAGCGGTCCGAGCGCCGAGCCGGCGTTGCCGCCGACCTGGAACAGCGACTGGGCGAAGCCGAAGCGCCCGCCCGAGGCCAGGCGCGCCACGCGCGAGGCCTCGGGGTGGAAGGTCGAGGAACCGATGCCGATCATCGCCGCCGCGGTGAGCAGCATCGGGAAGCTGCCGGCCCAGGCCAGCAGGCCGACGCCGAGCAGGGTCACGCACATCCCGGCCGGCAGCAGGAAGGGGATCGGACGCCTATCGGTGTACAGGCCGATCCAGGGCTGCAGCAGCGAGGCGGTGCACTGGAAAGTCAGGGTGATCAGGCCGACCTGGGCGAAGGTCAGGTCGAATTCATGCTTCAGGAGCGGATAGATCGACGGCAGCACGGCCTGCACGCAGTCGTTCAGCAGGTGAACGAAGGCGACCGAGAACAGGATCTGCATGACGGTGCCGGAAGCGGCGGGGGATATCGTGGAAGGTGAAGACGGTGATGTGGACATGGGACGACGGACTCGGATTGCGCCAACGCGGTATGGACAATCCGACAGCATATGCCAAATCCGCCGAACGCGCAGGGCCGGTGCTTCCGGTCCATGCGCGTTCGCGTCGTGCGCGACGTTCCGTTACTTCACGGGCACAAGCCGAATCGCCTGCCCGCCGCCCGGCGCCAGCACCATCTTGATGGTGTCAAGGCTGGTGACGTTGCGCTTCTCGATCACGATGTCGAAGCGGCGCTTGTCGTCGCGGTAGTCGGCGTTGTCGCCGTCGCGGTAGATCTCGGCCACGTAGGTCTTGCCGGCGTCCAGGAAGTCCAGCTTCAGGTCCAGCGTGCGCCTGGCGCCATCGGTCACCGAGCCGACGTACCAGGCGCTTGACGCGCGGTCCTTGCGCGCGATGGTCACGTATTCGCCCACCGCGCCATGCGGCACGCGGGTGTCTTCCCAGTCGGTCGGCACGTCCTTGATGAACTGGAACGGGCCCGGATAGCGCTCGTAGTGCTCGATCAGGTCGGCCGCCATCACCACCGGCGAATAGATCACGACGAAGTTGGCCAGCTGCTTGGCCTGGGTGGAGTTGAACGGCTTCTTGTCCTTGCCCTCCAGGCTCAGGATGCCCGGCGTGTAGTCCAGCGGGCCGCTCAGCATGCGGGTGAACACCAGGTTGGCCTCGTGGTCGACGCTGTTGACCGGATTGCCCCAGGCGTTGTACTCGACGCCGCGCGCGCCTTCGCGCGAGATCCAGTTCGGATACGTGCGGCGCAGGCCGGTGTCCTTCACCGGCTCATGGGTATTGATCGCGATCTTGTAGCGCGCCGCCTCCTCGACCACCTTCTGGTAGTGGCGCACGCCCTCTTGCGAATCGGTGTAGCCGAAGTGGACCTTGCCGTTCCTGCCCATGAACTGGGCCGCGCCGCCGTCGGTCACGTAGCCGGTCTTGATGCTGTCCACGCCGTGTTTCGCGTACAGCTTGAAGGCCGCGTCCATCTGTTTCTCGTAGTGCGCGACATTGCCGCCGGTCTCGTGGTGACCGATCAGGTGCACGCCCTTCTTGCGGCCATAGTCGGTCACGGCGGCGATGTCGAAGCTCGGATGCGCCTTCGTGAAGTCCATGTCGGCGCCGTTGCCGGCCCAGTCGCTGTCCCAGCCCGGGTTCCAGCCCTCGACCAGCACGCCGCGGAAACCGTTCCTGGCCGCGAAGTCGATGTAGCGCTTGGTGTACTCGGTGGTGGCGCCGTGTTTCGGACCCGAGGCCCACGACTTGGTTTCCAGGTGCATGTCCCACCACACGCCGACGTACTTCGACGGCTTGACCCAGGAGACGTCGCCCAGCTTGTTCGGTTCGTTCAGGTTCAGCACCAGGTCGGACATGTACAGGCCGGCCGCGTCGTCGGCGATCTGCATCGTGCGCCATGGCGTGGTGAAGGCGCCGGTGCGCACCACCGGGTTGCCGGTGGCGGACGGGGTCAGGTGCGCGCGCAGGCGCTGGCCCTCGACCCGGCGCAGCCACATCGAGGCATAGTCGACCAGGGCCGCCTCGTGGAAGGCGATGTGGGTGCCGTTCTCCATGCGCACCGTCATCGGGGTGTTGGCCATGCCCACTTCACGCAGGGGCGACTTCTGGATCGGGTATTCCAGCGCCCAGACTTCGCCGGCCTGCTGCCACCAGGCGGTGGCCGGCTGCGCGACCACGAATTCGGTCAGCTCGTCGGCGATGTGCAGCGCGCGGTTGTTCGGCAGCTTGGGGAACTCGTAGCGGAAGCCCAGGCCGTCGTCGTACACGCGGAACACGATCGCCAGGCGGCGGCCGTCGTTCTTCTTCACGTCGACCCGCATCTGGCGGTAGTGGTTGCGCACCATGCGGCGCTCGCCCCAGGGCTGTTCCCAGGTGCCGTCATGGTCGGTGACCACCTGGCGCTCGATCTTGAAGCCCGCGTCCAGCGGCTTGTCGCTGCCCAGCACGAAACCCAGGCGCGACGGCGCGATCACCTGCTGGCCCTTGCGTTCGACCTGGTACGACAGGCGTCCGTCCGGCGCGACCTGCACCGACACGTTCAGCACCTTGCCCGGCGACTCGACGCTCGCGCTCGTCGCATCAAGCGCGAAAGCGCTGCTGCTCACCACCATGCCCAGCACCACGCAGCAATGCGTGGCCAGGCTGACATTCATGAATCTGGAAACCATATCTCTCCTTGTTTACTTCACCAGCACGCGGTAACTCCACGGTGCCATCTCAACATCAAGCGATCCGCCCACCTCGACCTTCGCGCCGGTGGCGAAGTCGCGGTACGACCCGTGATGCAGCGTCTTGTCGAAGCTCGCCGTGACCGGCTTGTCCGACAGGTTCAGGACGACGAACACCTTGTCCTTGTCGTTGGCGCGCACGAAGCTCAGGACCTGGGCCGGCGCATTGTTCGGCACCTGCACCATCCGTGCGCCGTATTCGCCGTTCCACAGCGCCGTGTTCTGCTTCTTCAATGCGATCAGCTTCTTGTAGAGCGCCGTGTATGGCGACGCCTTCCACGCGATCGGATCGCGCTCGAAGAAGGCCAGGCGCTTGGTATTGCCCGCTTCCTGGCCGTTGTAGACCAGCGGGATGCCTTCGCTGACGAAACTGAACACGATCGCCGCGTCGACCGCCGGGCCGAAGGCTTCGAACTCGGTGCCGTCCCAGGCGTTCTTGTCGTGGTTCGTCGTGTACAGCATGCGGTAGGCCTGGCGCGGATAGAACTTCGCGTTCCAGGCGTAATACGCGTGCAGGCGGGTGGCGTCCGAACGGCCGCGCGCGATGTCGTGCAGCGCGTCCCACCAGGTCCAGGCATAGCTGGCGTCGAAGGCGTCGCGGTGCATGTCGCGGCTCTCCCACTCGGCCAGCATGAACACCGGCTTGATGGCGCGCAGCTCGCGGCTGGCGTGGTCCCAGAAATCCTGCGGCACCAGGCCGGCGGCGTCCACGCGATAGCCGTCGATGCCGGCCTCCCGCACCCAGAACTTCATCGCTTCGAGCATGTAGCGGCGCAGTTCGGGCTTGCCGTAGTCGAGGTCGATGATGTCGTCCCAGTTGAACCAGGGCGTCGGCTGCGGCTTGCCATCGGCGCCCCTGGCGTACCAGTCCGGGTGCTGCGTCATCAGCACGTTGTCCCACGAGGTGTGGTTGCCGACCCAGTCGATGATCACGCGCTGGCCCAGCGCATGGGCGCGCTCGACGAAAGCGCGCAGGTCGGCCATCGTGCCCAGCTCGGGATTCACGGCGCGGAAGTCGCGCACCGCGTAGGGACTGCCCAGCGAACCCTTGCGCTTGACTTCGCCGATCGGGTGGATCGGCATCAGCCACAGGATGTCGACGCCCAGCTCCTTCAGGCGCGGCAGCTGGCCGGTCGCGGCCCTGAACGTGCCTTCCGGCGTGAACTGGCGCGTATTGATCTGGTAGATGGTGGCGTTCTTCGTCCAGTCGGCATGCTGGAACCGCACGTACTCCCGCGGCTGATAAGGATCGGTGGCCGGCGCCGCCAGCGCCGCCGGCGCGGCGGCCAGCAGCGCCAGCGTGGCCAGGGCATGGACAAGAACGGGTTTCATGGGCAGTCCGGTCATGGTCAGAACTTGTAGTTGAGACCCGCCGAGTAGGTGCGGCCGAAGGTGACGGTGTTGGTGTACACCGTCGGATCGCTGGTGTACTCGCGGAACGGTTCGTTGGTCAGGTTATGCCCTTGCAGGAACGCCGACCAGCCCTGCAGCATGCCGCCCTGGAAATCGTAGGACACCTGGGCGTCGGCAATCGTCTCGCCCTTGATGAAGGTGAACTGCGATTCGCTGCGGTAGTCGAGGATCTGGCCGATGAAGCTGGAGCGGCGGTAGGCCGCCAGCGACACCTGCAGGCCGTGCTTCTCGTAGTACAGGCGCAGGCTGGTGACATTGCGCGACAGTCCCGGCAGGCCGATCTCGGACACCGCGCCGTTGAACACCGGCGCATTGCTGCCGGTGACGAAGGCGCTGGTCGGCAGGCGCACCGAGGAATCGGTGTGCGAATGGTTCACCTGCACGCCGAAGCCATCCAGCGCGTTCATGACCAGGCCGAACGGCAGGTTGGCCGACAGCTCGATGCCGCGCATGATGCCGCCCTCGCCGTTCTGCGGCATGGTCAGGAAGCCGATCGTCGAACCGGCGTACTGGCCGGTGGTCGGCAGCGGCGTGCTGGCGCTGGTGTACTGGGCGAAGTCGAACATCTGCGGCGCATTGATCACGTAGTTGTCGAGCTTCTTGTAGAACAGCGCGGCGCTGACATAGCCCTTCTTGCCGAAGTATTTTTCGTACGACAGGTCGAGCGCGCGCGCTTCATAGGGCTTGAGTTCCGGATTGCCGGCGAAGCCGGTCAGCGCCGGGTCCTCGGCGGTGGCGCTCTGCAGGCCGAAGTTCATGCTGGCCTTCAGGTTGTCCAGGTTGGCGCGCGAGACCTGCTTGCCGGCGCCCAGGCGCAGCAGCTGGTCGTTGCCCAGGTCGAAGGTCAGGTTCAGGCTGGGCAAGACCTTGGTATAGTCGATGCCGCCGGTTTTCACGACCGCCGGGCAGGTGTCGGTGGTGATGCCGGTGCAGTTGGCCAGGTCGACCTGGTTGCCGCTGGCGCGCTGGCGGGTGTCGACCACCTGCACGCCGATATTGCCGCTGTACGGCAGCGACATCAGGGTGCCGTCGAGTTCGCCCATCAGGTAGGCGGTGGTGACCTTCTCGCCCACCGTCCAGTCGCGCGCCAGCACGGTGGCGTCGACCCAGCGGTTCAGTTCATACAGCGAGCCCAGGCTGCCGGTCGGATCGAACGAGGCGACCGGGATGCCGGTCGGGCCGGCGACCTCGATGCCGCTGCCCGGCATCGGGATGCTGGCATAGCCGTCGCCGCCGCGCACCGACAGGCGGCCCTCTTCGCCCAGGCGCGACTTGTCGCGCTTGGTGTAGTTGACGCCGAAGCGCACTGCGGCCAGCGGGCCCCAGTCGGTGTCGCGCTCGGCCGACAGGCGCACGGCCTGCACCTTGTCGTCGATGGTCGGCAACGCCAGGTAGCCGGCCTGCGGCGACAGCGGGCCGCCGCCCCAGCCGGCGACGTCGGTCAGCACGGCCACGTTGCGGTCGGCGTAGTTCAGGCTCGGGCTGTAGCGCACGTCGGCGAAGTTGTTGCCGTTGAAGCCGCTGTAGCTGATCGAGCCGAGCTGGCTCTCGGGCGTGTTGCCCGGCTGGCCAGCCATGGTCTCGAAATTGCTGATGCGCTTGGTGCCCTTCGAGTACGACAGGTCGTTCACGATGCGCCACTCGCCCACTTTCAGCTCGTTGTTCACGCCGAGCGACAGCAGGCGGTCCTTGTTCGAGAACAGGTGGTTGCGCACGTCGCCCTTGTAGTTGCTGAAGGTGCCGGCGGTGACGATGCCGTTCTCGATGGTGGCGTCGGTGAGCACCGCGTTCGGATCGTAGATGCCGGTGCCGCCGACGATCGCGCCTTCGAGGCCGGTCTTCTTGGTCGCCTCTTCCCCGCGCGAGTAGAACGCGTCGAAGGTCGAGCGGAACTTGTCGTTGGGCCTGAACTGCAGGGTGACCGAGGCGCCGTCGCGCTCGGCCTTGCGGCGCGAGGTCTCGGCCATGAAGCCGTTGATCGCCTTGACGGTCTGGCCGTTGTAGTCGATGTCGGCGGTGTTGGCGCCCCAGCTGTCGAATTTGAGTTCGCCGCCGTTGTCCTGCTTGAACGAAGTGAGGCCGACCGACAGGCCCAGCTTGCGGCCGAAGTACTGGTCGACGTAGGTCAGCGTCTTGCGGTGGCCCGAGCCGAGGTCGGAGCCGGAACCGAAGCCGATGCGCTCCTTGCGCGCATTGGCCGCGAACATGCGCTTGCCGAAGTCGAGCGGGCGCAGCGTGCGCAGGTCGATGGTCGAGGCCAGGCCCTGGCCGATCAGGCTGGCGTCCGGCGTCTTGTACACGAGCACGCTGCCGGTCAGCTCGGACGGGAACAGGTCGAATTCGGGGCTGCGCGCATCGCTGGTGGAGGCCTGCTCGCGGCCGTTGAGCAGCGAGCCGTTGAAGGTCGGCGACATGCCGCGCACGCTGACCTCGGTCGCCTTGCCGTTGATCTTGCTGCGCTGGGTAGTCACGCCCGACAGGCGCGAGATCGACTGGGCGACGGTGGTGTCGGGCAGCTTGCCGATGTCTTCGGCGGAGACGGCTTCGACGATGGAGGTCGCGTTGCGCTTGATCTCGATGGCCGCCTCGATGCCGCGCCGGATGCCGGACACGTTGACGGTGGCGATCGGCGCCTCGCCCGTGACCGTGGCCGCGGGGCGGACCGCGTCTTCGGGGTCCTGGGCGCCGGCTTCCTGCGCGTGCAGGGGCGCCGCCATCAACAGCAGCGCGCAGGCGCCCGCAATCGGATTCAACTGCGGATGCAACTGAAAAGCCTGGCGCCGCGCGCCATCCCGACGTGTCGTCATGTCTGTCTCCTGATTATATTTATTCCAACTTGGTGTTGGTTGGATGCGATGGTCCAATATCGCGCGGGCGGGGTCAACGCATGCGCTGAAGCGAATCTGAAGATTCACCAAAGCCCTGTCGCTACGCGGCGCTGGTAAACTCGCGCCATGAAAATTCTCATGATCGAAGACGATCTCGCCATCGGCCAGGCGCTGTTGTCGGTATTCCAGGACGAGGGCCACACGGCGGTGTGGCTGCGCCTCGCGGCCGACGCCGGGGCGCGCATCCGCGACGAGGCCTTCGACGCGGTGGTGCTCGACCTCGGCCTGCCCGACGGCGACGGCAACGACCTGCTGCGCGCGTTGCGCGCCGACGGCGTGCGCCTGCCGGTATTGATCATCAGCGCGCGCGACAGCCTGCAAGACCGCCTGAAGGGCTTCGACCTGGGCGCCGACGACTACCTGATCAAGCCGTTCGAGATCCCCGAGCTCTTGGTGCGCCTGCGCGCCATCGTGCGCCGCAGCCACGGCACGCTGGAAGAGAACCTGTGGACGGCGGGCGACATCGTGCTCGACGAGAACCGCATGGCGGTGACGCGCGGCGGCCAGCCGGTCACCCTGTCGAAGACCGAGTTCGCGCTGCTGCTGACGCTCATGAAGCAGGCCAACCGGGTATTGACGCGGGTCGAACTGGAGCGGCGCGCCCTGCCCGCCGGCGAGGGCCAGAGCCAGACCCTGGACGTGCACATCTTCAACCTGCGCAAGAAGATCGGCGAGGGCGTGATCCGCACCGTGCGGGGCGTCGGCTACATGGTGCAGCAGGATGCTTAGGCGGCTGGCGAACCGGCCGTCGTCGCTGTTCCAGCGCCTGATGTTCAGCTTCGCGGGCGTGATCCTCGGCGTGGCCATCATCGGCCTGGTGTGGGTATTCCTCGAAGCCAAGGCCACCCAGCGCAGCCGCACCTTCAGCGAGAACAAGGCGCATACCGCCAATATCCAGGCCCACCTGTCGGACGTCGGCCCGGATGTGGCGCGCATGCTGCCGGTACTGGAAGAGATCGAGGCAAACCGCGTGCGCATGTTCCAGGAACTGGATTACCACTCGCACGTGCGGGTGCGCGTCTGGCTGCACGGCCGCCTGGTCTACAACTCGGCGCCGCAGTGGCCCGACCGGCTGCCCGAAGTCGCCACCCGCGACGCCTATTCCTGGGTGCGCTGGGAAGCGCACGACAAGGCCCAGGACATCCTGGTCGAGCGCAGCCACGAAGTCGACGACGAATGGATGTTCTCGATCGGCGGCGTCGGATTCCTGCTGTCCTCGACCATCTTCAGCCTGCCGCTGCTGTTGATTCCCGCCTGGCTGATCGTCGGCATCGGCCTGCGTCCGCTGCGCTCGATCGCGTCAAGCATCGCCCAGCGTTCGGACGGCGACCTGACGCCCCTGCCGGATTCCACCTACCGCGAACTGTCGCCGCTGGTGGACGCGATCAACGGCCTGATGGCGCGCCTGTCGCAGCGCATCGAGCACGAACACGAGTTCCTGACCGACGCCGCCCACGAGCTCAAGACGCCGCTGGCGGCGATCCAGATCAATGCCCACGTGCTGCTCAGCCGCGCCGGCAGCGAGATGGCCGAGCGCTGCGCCGAACCGGCGGCGGGCCTGCGAAGCGGCGTGGCGCGCGCCACCCACACCGTGCACCAGCTGCTGGCCCTCGAGCGGGCGCGCGCCGAGCCGCAGCTCGACCATCCCTGCCCGCAGACCGACGTCGCCGAGTTCGTGCGCGACCGGGTGGCGACGGCGGCCCACCTGGCGGTGCAGCGCAATATCGAGATCGAGTTCCACGCCGATGGCGACGGCAGCGTGCCGCTGCACCTGGAAAGCATGGCGTCGGCCGTCGATAACCTGATCAGCAACGCGATCAAGTATTCGCCGCAGGACAGCCGCATCGCGGTGCGCCTCCACCGCATCGGCCACATCTATCGGCTGGCGATCGCCGACCAGGGACCGGGCATCGCCCCCGACCTGCGCGACAAGGTGTTCGAGCGCTTCTACCGGGTGCCGGGACAGGAGCAGTCGGGCAGCGGCCTGGGACTGGCGATCGCCGAACGCGGCGCCGCGCGCAATGGCGGCATCATCGTGCTGTCGGACGGCGAAGGCGGCCGCGGGTTGACGGCGACCATCGAGTTCGCGGGCGCCGCCGCCTGAGTCACTCCCCGAGGAACGGCAGCACGCGCCCGAGCAGCAGCTCGGGCGCTTCTTCCGCGATGTAGTGACCGCAGGGCAGCGCCCCGCCCTGCACGTCGTCCGCCACGCGTTTCCACTCCTCGAGCGGCTCGAAACAGCGCCCCACCACGCCCTGCTCTCCCCACAATGCCAGCAGCGGCATCGTGAGCTTGCGGCCGGCGGATCGATCAAACCGGTCGTGTTCGAGGTCGATGCCGGCGGCGGCGCGGTAATCCTCGCAGATGCCGTGCGCCGCGCCCGGCAGCGCCAGGCAGCGCTGGTATTCGCGCAGCGCGCGCGGATCGAACGGCGCCAGGCCGGCGCTGCGCTTGCCCATCACGTCGCGCACGTAGGCGGCCGGGTCGGCCTCGATCAGGCGCTCGGGCATGGGCGCCGGCTGGATCAGGAAGAACCAGTGCCAGTAGGCGCGCGCGAACGCTTCCGAGGTCTGTTCGTACATCGCCAGGGTCGGCGCGATATCCAGCAACGCCATCCGCTCGACTGCCTGTGGATGGTCCAGCGCCAGCCGGTGCGCCACGCGCGCGCCGCGATCGTGGGCCAGCACCCTGAAGGTCTCGAAGCCCAGAGAACGCATGACGGCCAGCGCATCGAGCGCCATCGTGCGCTTGCTGTAGTTGGCGTGGTCGGGCTCTCCTTGCGGCTTGCTCGAGTCGCCATAGCCGCGCAGGTCGCAGGCGACCACCGTGAAGCGTTCGGCAAGCTGGGGCGCGACCTTGTGCCAGATCGCGTGGGTTTGCGGGTGGCCGTGCAGGAGCAGCAAGGGCGGGCCCTCGCCGCCGACGATGCCATTGATGGTGACCAGTGGGTCGACTTCGACCCGCAAGGCGCGGAAATCCGGGAACAGTGCTGTCATCTTGCCTCTGCCAGTGTGAAGATTCGTGGGCTACCACCAGGACTATACGTCACTCCGGCAACAGCTCGACATTCTCGATCTCGCCGGCCTTGTTGAGCGAGAACTTCATCGTGACGTCGTCATGCGCGAAACGCGCGCGGTAGACATACAGGCGCTTGCCGTTCTTCTCGCCGCGTTCCATCGGCTGTACCTCGGACAGCTTGCCGAAGTCCCGCATGTCCGCCCACACCCAGCCCATGAACTGGGGCGAGAAGAATTCCCTGGCCGATGCCGACAGCCCGGGTGGCTGCTCGCCGCGCTCGAAATATGCCAGGATCTCTTTCGCGCGCGCGGTGGCTGCAGGCTCGGTGTCGGCGATCGGATGCTGCACCAGGGCCGGCAAGACCATGCGGGCGACCTGGTTGCCGATTTTTTCCACCGGCGCCGAGGTCGAATTGGCCAGCACGATCACGGCCAGCCGGTCGTCGACGAAGCGGTGGATCACGCTGCGAAAGCCCTGCCAGCGGCCGTTGTGCCAGACGCGCCGGTGGCCGTTGACCGGTTCCAGGCTCCAGCCGAAGCCATATGGCTGGGTGTTCCCGTTCTTGAGGGTGACCGGCGTCCAGCTGGCCTGGCGGATGCGCGCGGTCAAAGGCTTGTCGCCATACAGCGCCAGGTCCCACAGGGCCAGGTCGTGCGCCGTCACGTACAGGCTGCCGTCGGCGGTGGCGTTCATCGTCGGCGATACCCATTCCTGGTTCTTGACCTGCCCGTCCACCAGCTCGTAGCCGGCCGCACGATGCGGCACGATATCGCGCTCGCTGATCACGCGCGCCGACATGCCCAGCGGTGCGAAGATCCGCTCGCGCAGCTGGTCACCATAGAACTTGCCGCCGACCTTCGTGCACAGGTAACCGAGCAGCTGGTAGCCGACGTTGCTGTATGCCCAGTCTTCACCCGGCTGGAAATCCAGCGGCAGCGCACCGGCGATCGCGATCATTTCGTCGTCCGTGTAATCCTTGCGCAAGTCGATTCTGTTGCCCGGGTCGGCCAGGCCCGAGGTATGCGTCAGCAGGTGGCGCACGGTGACGTCCTTCCAGGCCGGCGGCGTGTTCGGCAAGTGGCGCGCGACCGGGTCGTCGAGCCCGAGCTTGCCATCCTCGACCAGCAGCATGACCAGCGCGGCCGTGAACTGCTTGCCGATCGACGCGGCCTGAAACAACGTCGCTGGCTTGACCGGCACCTGGTGTTCGAGGTTCGCCAGGCCGTATGCCTGCTCGCGGATGATCTTCCCATCACGCACGATCGCCAGGCTCAGACCAGGCGTCTGGCTGCGCTGCATTTCCGCCTTGATGAAGTCATCGATGGGATCGGCGTGGCCCCATGACGAGGCAAGGAAGAGCAAAACGGCAAGC
Source organism: Massilia timonae (assembly GCF_001866515.1). Lineage (NCBI taxonomy): Bacteria > Pseudomonadati > Pseudomonadota > Betaproteobacteria > Burkholderiales > Oxalobacteraceae > Massilia > Massilia timonae. Next base: position 3,475,282 of record NZ_JRYB01000001.1, on the reverse strand, counting down.
GGTGTCCACAAACGCATAGGATATCCCCGGTCTAGCAATGGAATTAATTACCTCCAAACAGTAGCATTTAAAAATGCCATGCAATAGCAAAATTCTTACAGGGAGATAAATTCATGCGCACCGCATGAGCGTTGCTTATGCGCTTCACATGTTCTTACATAAACCTGACATTTCGATAATTGTTGTAAAGATGCACGGCGGCGGTTTTAACGAATTGACACCATGAATGGTGCTGCGCAGTATGGACCAGAGGCAACCGCCTCGCCCTTTCCCAGGACCACCGCCGTAGAAAAAAAGGAATCAGCACCATGCAGAAAGCCAGGACGGAAAAAACAGCACTCGCTCTCGCCATCGCCGCGCTGTGCGCGGGCGCCGCCCATGCCCAGGAGGCCACACCACAGGCCGAGTCGGCCAGCAATGCCGCCACGGTCGTGGTCACCGGCACCCGCGTTGCCAACCGCACCGCGCTCGACACCGCCGCGCCGGTCGACATCATCTCGTCCGACACCCTCAAGAACGCCGGCAGCACCGAGATGAACCAGGCGCTGTCGATGGCCCTGCCCTCGCTGAACTTTCCGCGGCCCTCGCTGACCGACGGCACCGACACCATCCGTCCCGCCACCCTGCGCGGCATGGCGCCCGACCAGACCCTGGTGCTGGTCAACTCCAAGCGCCGCCACGCTTCGTCGCTGGTCAACGTGAACGGCTCGATCGGCCGCGGTTCGGCGGCGGTCGACCTCAACACGATCCCGACCGCGATCGTGAAATCGGTCGAGGTGCTGCGCGACGGCGCTGCGGCGCAATATGGCTCGGACGCGATCTCGGGCGTGGTCAATATGCGCCTGCGCACCGACCGCGATGGCGGCGAAGCGAGCGTCACCTATGGCGCGCGCAAGTCCGAGTACGATCTGTGGAACGATGTGGCGCCCGCCGGCGGCACCTGGAGCGGCCCGGATTCGCGCAAGCGCACCGACGGCCAGACCGCCACCGTCAGCCTGTGGAAGGGCCTGGCCCTGGGCGAATCCGGCTTCCTGACCATCGCAGCCGAATACCGCGACCAGAACCGCACCGAGCGTGGCGGCTACGACATGCGCCAGCAGTACCCACGGGTGAACGGCGCCTTCGATCCGCGCGAGAACACGATCGACCGCTTCAACGCCTGGACCGGCGAACCTGACCTCGACCAGGCCACCTTGTTCGCCAACGCCGGCAACAACCTGGGCGGCGGCGTCAAGGTCTATGGCTGGGCGAGCTACCAGGACCGCGACGCCACCTCGTCCGGCTACTTCCGCCCGCCGCAGGACGCCCGCAACATCCTGTCGATCTATCCGGACGGCTTCCTGCCGCTGATCTCCCCCACCGTCAAGGACTTCTCGATGACGGGCGGCGTGACCTGGCAAGCCGGCCAATGGGACATGGACGCCTCGCTCGGCTACGGCAAGAACAAGATGGAGTACACGATCGAGAACACCCTGAACCGCTCGCTGGGACCGACCAGCAAGACCGAGTTCTACGCCGGCGGTTATTCGTACGACCAGGCCGTGTTCAACCTGACCGGCGTGCGCAGCATCGAGCTGGCCTCGCTGTCGTCGCCGCTGAACGTGGCGGTGGGCGTCGAGGCGCGCCGCGAAGGCTATGAGCTGTTCGCCGGCGAAGAGCAGTCGTGGAGCTATGGCGGCGAGGTGCTGCCCAACGGGACGCCGGCCGCGCCGGGCGCCCAGGTGTTCCCGGGCTTCCGCCCGGCCAACGAGGTCGACGCCCACCGCAACGCGGTCGGCGCCTTCATCGACCTCGAAGCGAACGTCACGCCCGAGCTCCTCGCCTCCGCCGCGGTGCGCGCCGAAAAATATTCGGACTTCGGCAACAGCGTGGCCGGCAAGCTGGCGCTGCGCTACGATTTCAACAAGGCGTTCGCGCTGCGCGGCGCGATCCAGAACGGCTTCCGCGCGCCGTCGCCGCAGCAGCAGCACTTCACCGCCACCTCGACCAACTTCATCAACGGCGTTCCCTACGAGATCACGACCTTCAAGCCGTCCGACCCGGTGGCGGTGGCCCTCGGCGCCAAGCCGCTGGACGCCGAGGAATCGGTCAACGCCTCGCTCGGCGCCGTGCTGCGCCTGGGCGGCGTGAGCGTGACGGTCGACGCCTACCGCATCGACATCGACGACCGCATCATCCTGTCCGAGAACCTCACGCAGGCCAATGTGCGCGACTACATCGCCAGCCAGGGCTTCATCGGCGTGGGCGGCGGGCGCTTCTTCATCAACGGCGTCGACACCACGACCAAGGGCGTGGACGTGGTGGTCAACTGGGCGCACAACGCCGGCGCGGCGGGCCGCTTCGACTTCACGCTGGCCGGCAACTTCACCGACACCGAGGTGACCAAGGTGCCGGTGACCGAACAGCTGTCGAACCTGAGCCCATCGCCAGTCCTGTTCGACCGCGTCAACGTGCTCTCGCTCGAGAAGGGCCAGCCGAAGAACAAGATCAGCGCCAACGTCAACTGGAAGCTGGGCCCGTGGGGCGCGACCCTGCGCGCCACGCGCTATGGCGAGGTGCTGTCGCCGGGCACCACGGCGGCCTTCGACTTCGAGCTCGGCGCCAAGACCGTGGTCGACCTGGAGGGACGCTACGCCGTCACGCCCAAGCTGACCCTGGCCCTGGGCGCGGACAATGTCTTCGACCAGTATCCGGAAACGCTGCCGCCGGCGCTCAACACCACGGGCAATACGCCGTTCTCGACCTATGCGCCGTTCGGCCGCTCGGGTCGGTATATCTACGGGCGCGCGACCTACGCGTTCTGACCACGAGCACGGTATGGGCGGCAGCCGCTCGCGGCCTCGCCGCCCATGTGCACGGAAATCGCGCCGCTGTTCAATTGAACGCCCCAGTAGCGGCAGAGCTGGTATGATGTTTCCATAAGACAATGCTCATTGTCATAATGAAATCATTCCCTCTCAAGCGAAAGTAATCATGCTGGCTCACGACGATGTCGCGCAGTGGCGCGCACGTGTTTTCACGTCATTGATGTCCGTCGTCCTGGTGCTGGCCCTGATCGCGGCAGTGCCCAGCGCGGCGCTGGCGGTCTACCGCGACATCCCGGCGGTGGCCCTGATGGATACCGCCGCGCTGGCGTGGATCCTGGCGATCTGGCGCATGGACCATCTGGCCTACCGGACCCGCGTCCTGAACTTCCTGGCCATGCTGTACATCGTGGGTGTCGGCTCGATGCTCGCGGCCGGCGCGATCGGCCTGTTCTACCTGCTGGCGGCGCCTGCGCTGGCCGCGGTCCTGCTGGGCACACGACCGGCGATCGCCGCGCTCGCGCTCAGCGCCGCCACGCTCATGGTGCTCGGCCTGACGGGACAAACCGACATCCCGGTCGGCCACTATGCGCACGACTCGCTGCCCAGCGTGCTGATCCTGACCCTGAACTTCACCTGCGTCGGCGGCCTGATCACCCTGAGCTGCGGCACCCTGCTCAAGGGCCTGGCCGGCTCGCTGAACGACGTGCGCACCTCCGCCGCCTCGCTGGAAGAAGGGCAAAGCCTGCTGCGCGCGATGAACGGCGAACTGCGGCTGACTTCCGCCGCGCTGGCCGGCCTCAACGAGATGGTATTGATCGTCAAGGTGGATGAGCGCCCCGGCGCCATCCAGCCCGTCATCTTCGCCAACCGGGCCTTCGAGCGCCGCAGCGGCTACCGCGCCGACGAGATCGTCGGGCGCAGCATGCGCATGCTGCACGGCCCCGACACCGATCCGGCGGTGGTGGCGCGCATCGTCGAGGCCATGGGCAAGCGCGAGCCGGTATCGGCCGAGCTGGTGAACTATTCGAAGACGGGCGAGCCGTGCTGGGTCGAAATCGAGATGGTGCCGTTCGCCGGCGAAGGCGGGCCGATCACGCACCTGGTGGTGGTGGGACGCGACATCACCGAGCGCCGCCGCTCGGCCGACGCGATCGAGCAGCTGGCCTTCTTCGACGTGCTCACCGGCCTGCCGAACCGGCGCCTGCTGATGGAGCGCCTGCACGCGATGGTGGAGGGGGCGCACGCGGGCCGCGGCCTCGGCGCGGTGCTGTACATCGACCTCGATAATTTCAAGAGCGTGAACGATGCGCGCGGCCATGCCACCGGCGACGCCCTGCTCAAGCACGTCGCCGCCCACCTGGTCGACGCGGTGCGCGAAGGAGACACCGTGGCCCGCCTCGGCGGCGATGAATTCGTCATCCTGGCAGCGAATCTCGGCAGCGACGGCGCGTCCGCCACCGCCGCCGCCCAGGATCTGGCGCAAAAGGTCGGCAAGGCGCTGCGCCGTCCGGCCATGATCGACAACCAGGTCTACCATTCATCGGGCAGCATCGGCGTCGCACTGCCGCTGCGCCAGGGTCAGACCATGCACGACCTGCTGCGCGAAGCCGATACCGCGATGTACCACGCCAAGGCGGCCGGTCGCAACGGCGTCGCGCTGTTCGAGACCACGATGCTGGCGGCGGCCGAGAACATGCTGACGCTCGAGCGCGACCTGGCCGATGCGCTGGCGCGCAACGAACTGGCGCTGCACCTGCAGCTGCAGGTCGACCCCGCCGGCGCGCCGGTCGGCGCCGAGGTGCTGCTGCGCTGGCGCCGCGCGGACGGCGTGCTGGTGCCGCCCGATGTCTTCATCCCGGTCGCCGAAGAAACCGGCCTGATCGTGCCGCTCGGCGCCTGGGTCCTGCGCCACGCCTGCCTGGCATGGCGCGAGCTGGAACGCGCCGGCCATGCGCTGCCGCTGTCGATCAACGTCAGTCCGCGCCAGTTCCGCCAGCCCGATTTCGTCGCCATGGTGCGCGCGGTGGTCCAGGAGACGGACGTGCCGCCGCGGCAGCTGATCTTCGAAGTGACCGAAGGCCTGCTGGTGGATGACATCGACGACACGGTAAGCCGCATGCAGGAACTGGCGCACATGGGAATCCGCTTCTCGATCGACGACTTCGGCACCGGCTACTCGAACCTGGCCTACCTGCGCAAGATGCCGCTGTACGAACTCAAGATCGACAAGGGCTTTATCCGCGACATGCCCGACGACAGCAACGGCACGGCCCTCGTGCAATCGATCCTGGCGATGGCGGGCCAGCTCGGCCTGCGGGTCGTGGCCGAAGGCATCGAGACCTCGGCGCAGGCGCGCTTCCTGGCCGAACACGGGCAGCCGTGCATGCAGGGCTACCTGTTCTGCCGTCCGATGCCGCTGCAGGACCTGATCGAACGCCTCGCAAGCGCCGAGGTGGGAGCCGCAGACTCCCTGGCCTAGCTGTCGAGCACCTCGCCCAGCCTGCGCGCGAGGAAGTCCACCAGCGCCGCCACCCGCGGCGCCAGCGCGCCCTGCTTGTAGAACACCGCCCATACGGGCTGGGTCCACGGCAGGGTGTGCTCTTCCAGCACCGGCACCAGGCGCCCCGCCGCCAGGTCCGAGCGCACCAGGAATTCTCCCACCGACGCGATGCCTGCCCCGTGCAGGGCCAGGTGGCGCACCGTCTCGCCACTCGAGGCCAGCACCTGCGGCGTGACGGTATAGCCCTCGCCGCCGGCATGCAGCAGCGGCCAGGTGTTGAGCGAGGCCGGCGCCGTGAAGCCCACGCTGCGGTGCTGCGCCAGCTCGCCTGGCTCGCGCGGCACGCCGTACTTGTCGATATAGGCTGGCGCCGCCACCACGCGCAGCCTGCCGCTGCCCAGGCGCCGCGCATTGAGCGTCGAATCGGGCAGCGCCCCGATGCGAATCGCCAGGTCGGCGCGCTCCTCGATCAGGTCGACATAGGTTTCGCCGCTGGTCAGCTCCAGCTGGACCAGCGGATACGCCTCCAGGAAATCGGGCAGCAGGGGCGCCAGCAGGTGGTCCAGGGCGGGCGTCGAGGCATTGACCCGCACCAGGCCCGAAGGCTGCGACCGGCGCGCCTGCGCCTCGGCCTCGGTATTGGCCAGGTCCTGCAGGATGGCGCGGGCGCGCTCGAGCAGCCAGGCGCCTTCTTCGGTCAGTTGCAGGCGCCGCGTCGTGCGGTGCATCAGCGTCATGCCAAGGCCATCCTCGAGCCGCGAGATGGTGCGCGAGACTCCCGAAGGCGTCTGCCCCAGGCGTTCGGCGGCGGCCGAGAACGAGCCGGAATCTATGACGGCGACAAATACAATCAAGGCGTCTACATCGATCATTGTTGACTCCGAATCAAAAGTCCATTGTACAGCGGCCTATTTTTCCTTGCCCCCCTGGCACGGCACACTGCATGCCTGGCTCCAGCCACGTCAACAACAAGGAGAATCACATGCCACTCGCACTCTGGGCGCTCACCTTGAGCGCCTTCGCCATCGGGACGACCGAATTCGTGATCGTCGGCCTGATCCCCACCATCGCCGCCAGCCTGGGCGTTTCGGTGCCTTCGGCTGGCCTCTTGGTCAGCCTGTACGCGCTGGGCGTCGCCATCGGCGCGCCGGTGCTCACCGCCCTCACCGGCAAGCTGCCGCGCAAGCACCTGCTGCTCGGCCTCATGGTCCTGTTCACGTTCGGCAACCTGGTGGCCTGGATGGCGCCGAACTACGAAGCGCTGATGGCCGCGCGCATGCTCACGGGCCTGGCGCACGGCGTGTTCTTCTCGATCGGTTCGACCATCGCCACCAGCCTGGTGCCGAAAGAAAAGGCCGCCAGCGCCATCGCGCTGATGTTCACGGGTCTCACCGTGGCGCTGGTCACCGGCGTGCCGCTCGGAACCTTCATCGGCCAGCACTTCGGCTGGCAAGCCACCTTCCTCGCCGTGTCGCTGCTGGGCGTGATCGCCGTCATCGGCAGCGCGATCCTGGTGCCGTCGGATATCGCGGGTAGCAAGCCATCGAGCCTCCTGACCCAGCTCGCGGTGCTCAAGAAACCGCGCCTGCTGCTGGTGTACGCCATGACCACGCTCGGCTACGGCGGCAGCTTCATCGCCTTTACTTACCTGGCGCCGGTGCTGCAGGAAGTCGCGGGCTTCGCGGCGTCGACCGTCAGCCTCGTGATGCTGGTGTACGGCGTCTCGGTCGCGGCCGGGAATATCTGGGGCGGCAAGCTGGCCGACCGCCATGGCCCGGTGCCCGCGCTGCAGATCGTGTTCGCCCTGCTGGCCGTGGTGCTGCTGGCATTGACCTTCACCGCGCCGAGCAAACCGCTGGTCCTGATCACGGTGCTGGCCTGGGGCGCGGTCGCCTTCGGCAACGTGCCCGGCCTGCAAGTCTATGTGGTGCAGCGCGCCGAGCGCGACGCGCCGCAGGCGGTGGACGTCGCCTCGGGCCTCAACATCGCCGCCTTCAACGTCGGCATCGCGCTGGGCGCCTGGGGCGGCGGCCTGATCGTCGCCCACCTCGGCCTGATGGCCACGCCCTGGATCGGCGCCCTGGTCGTCGTCGGCGCCCTGCTGCTCACCACCCTGGCCGGCTGGCTCGACCGGCGCGAAGGCGCGCCGGCCAAGGCCGTGCGCAGCGCCGCCGCCACCCATTAACTCATTTCAAAGGACACATCATGAAGATGCCACAACTGGGTCTCGGGACCTTCCGCCTGCAAGGGCAAGCCGCGATCGACTCGGTCGCAACCGGCCTGGAACTGGGCTACCGCCACATCGACACCGCCCAGATCTATGGCAATGAAACGGAGGTCGGCCAGGCGCTGCGCGAATCCGGCGTGGCGCGCCGCGACGTCTACCTGACCACCAAGATCTGGACCGAGCACCTGGCGGCCGACAAGCTGGCCGCCAGCCTCAAGGACAGCCTGCGCAAGCTGGGCGTCGAACAGGTCGACCTGACCCTGATCCACTGGCCCTCGCCCGGCGCCGCCGTCCCGGTGGCCGAGTCGATGCAGGCGCTGCTGGCGGCGCGCGACGCCGGCCTCACGGGCGCGATCGGCATCTCGAACTTCCCGGTGGCGCTGATGCGCGAGGCGATAGCCGCCGTTGGCGCGGACAATATCGCCACCAACCAGGTCGAGCTGCATCCCTATCTGCAGAACCGCGGCGTGGCCGACTTCGCGCGCGCGGCCGGCATCCACGTCACCGCCTACATGCCGCTGGCCTATGGCAAGGTGATGAGCGACCCGGTGGTCAAGGAGATCGCGCGCCTCCACGGGGCCACGCCGGCCCAGGTGACGCTGGCCTGGCTGCTGGCCAAAGGCTACGCCGTGATCCCGTCGTCGACCAGGCGCGAGAATCTTGCGAGCAACCTGCGGGCGACTGAACTCGTGCTGGGCCGGGAGGACAGCGCCGCCATCGATGCGCTCGACAATGGCGGGCGCCTGGTCAGCCCGGATTTCGCCCCGGCCTGGGATTGATCAGAGCCTATCCCGGTAGGTGTGGGGAAGCTCGTGGCGATGCATGGCTGGCGTGGGCAAGGCGCGAGGAGGCCGCATGGCAAGCCATGCAACGACGAGCAACGCAGCCCACGTCTGCCAGGCGCGCCAGGAGCGACTCACACCTACCGGGGTAGGCTCTTTACTGATCCAGCTCCGGATAGCGGCGGAAGATGCCTTCCTCGTTGAACGGGATGCGCCGTTCGGACGCCAGGTAGGCGGCGATGTTGGGCCGCGCCGCCACCCGGTCGCGCAGGCCGGTGAGCACCGGATGCTCCTGCTCGATCTTCTTCATCGCGTTCGGAAAGGCATAGCGCAGGCCTTCGATCACCTGGAACAGCGACAGGTCGGCGTACGTCACCTTGTCGCCCGTGAGGTAGTCGCGCGGCTCGGGGTTGGACAACAGGCGCGCGAAATAGGCCATGAACTTGGGGATGCGCGACTCGACGAAATCGGCCGAGCGGCGCAGCGCCTCGGGCTTCTGGTCTTCGTAGTACAGCGCGGACGCGATCGGGTGATGGGTGTCGTGCGCCTCGGTCACCAGGTCGGCGATGGTCAGCTGCAGCTGGTGCACCCACAGGCGGCCCGGGTCGGTGCGCGGCGCCAGGCCGTGCTGCTCGCCCAGGTAGAGCAGGATGTTGGCCACCTGGCCGATGACCAGCTCGCCGGCCTTCAGGAAGGGCGGCGCGAAGGCCGGATACTCCTCGACGTCGAGCGCCGCCATCAACAGGTCGATCCCGCCCTCGCGGCGCGCCACGTCGACGTAGTCGGCGCCCGCTTCTTCCAGCGCCAGGCGGACGAATTCGCCGCGGCCCTGGATGCTCGGCCAATAGAACAGTTCATACGCCATCTGCTTCCTCCATTGCTGGTTGGTTCCGGCGCATTATCGATGATGAATGAAGAAGCGTGGCGCGCCGCAAACATGGTAGTCTTGTCGTGCATGCCTAAAAACAACCATAAGTCAACACGTCCAGAGAGAGTCCCATGACAGATCACGCCAGCCTTGGTTCCCAAGCACTGTTTGCACTTCGTCCGGGCACGAGTTAGCAATTCGGCAGATAATTGCAAAACGGAATTATTTCTTGCTCTTGCCGGGCGTGGCCAACCATCGCGCGCAGCCCGGCAAGGCAACGTCCCTTTACGCCGAATGGAGCGCTCGATGATCTTCGCTCGTCTCACCCAACGCTGGCATGCGCTGCGCTACTGGCGCGAGCACCAGTCCCTGTCCCGCCTCAAGCTGGTGCGCCGCCTCGAAAACGCGCCCGCCGACGACCTGTTCCGCCAGGTGAGCGGCCGCGACTACCTGGCCCGCGGCATGAAAGTGCGCGAGCGCATGCGCTGCGTGCTGGCCCACTACCGCTTCGAAGAGGCCACCTTCAACAGCGCCTACCGGCACGCCGCGCACCACGGCGGCCTGGTCCTGTGGCAGCACCGGGGCGAGCAAGAGGGTGACGAAGGCAACTTCATCATGCGGCTCGAGCATGCGCCGCGCATCGACCCGCAAGGCGAGCTGACGCTGTCCCTGATCGTCGGCGGCACGGTGCTGCACCGCCTGTCCTGGACCTGGGTCGAGGGCGCGGTGGTGGGCGTCGACCTGCCGATCGTTCCTTTCGTCACCCGCAACGCCGGCCTGTGGCGCGATGCCGGGGGCGCCTTCGAGGCCTTCGAGCGCGTGTTCCCCAACAATTCGCCGAGCTTCTTCTGCTTTGCCGCCCTGCAGGGCGCGGCGCAGGCGCTCGGCTTCGACCGGGTGGTCGCGGTGCGCGGCAGCGCCCACGTGGCCTACGAGGCGGCGCAAGACAAGGCTTTCGAGAACGCCTACGACGGCTTCTGGCGCATCCTGGGCGGCGTTGAGCTGGACGCGCGCAGCTTCGTGGTCCCGCTGCCGTTCTACCTCAAGCCGCTGCAAGACATGCCATCGAAGCACCGCAAGCGCGCGGCGCAGCGGCGCGAACACTGGCGCGCCATCGGCGACGCGGCCCGCGCCGTGCTGTTGCGCCATATGGCGACGCCGGCCGTCAGCGAGCCCGCCGCGGCCGAGGCGCCGTCGACCGCGAAAGCCTGAGCGGCGCCGCTCGAACAGGTTGACAGATTCACCACGGCCGCGCGGGCCGTGATACACTCGCGATTCGCTAGGGGTCCTGGAACGCTGTTCCGGGTGAGAGATACCCTTCGTACCTGATCTGGATAATGCCAGCGAAGGAAAGCGCAAAGCAGCATCCCCATTCGTTTGCCCTTCCCCCACGTTGGCTCCGGCTTTGATAAAAGCGGCGCGCCACGCTGCGCGCGAAAAAGAGCAAACCATGACATTCACCTCGAAGCACACCATCCTCGCCTGCGCCATCGTGCAGGCGTTTTCCCTGTCGTCCCAGGCCGCCGCGCAGGAGGCTGCGCAGTCGGCCATATCGTCGGTCGTCGTCACCGGCAGCAAGTGGATCGCGCTCGATCGCGCCAGCGTCGGCGGCTTCTCCGACGTGCAGCTGCTCGATTCCCCGGCTTCGATCTCTTCGATCAGCCAGGGCCAGATGCAGGACCTGTCGATCCGCAGCGCCACCGACGCCGCGCGCTACGACGCCTCGATCGGCGACGCCTACAATGCGATCGGCTACGCCGAGCAGTTCTCGATCCGCGGCTTCGCGCTCGACAACGCCACCAGCTACCGCAAGGACATGATCGCGATCTCGGGCGACACGCAGATCCCGCTCGAGAACAAGGAACGCATCGAGGTCTTGCGCGGCCTGGCCGGCCTGCAGGCCGGCGTCGCGGCGCCGGGCGGGATGATCAACTTCGTCACCAAGCGCCCGACCAACGCCCCGCTGCGCCAGGCCACGGTGGAGGTGCGCGAGCGCGGCACCGTGTACGGCGCGGTCGACCTGGGCGGCCGCTTCGCGGACCGCCGCTTCGGCTATCGCATCAACGCCGCAGCCGAAGACCTGAAATCCTACGTGCGCGGCGCCGACGGCGAGCGCCAGTTCGTGTCGGCCGCCTTCGACTGGCAGATCACGCCGGACGCGCTGTTCCAGATCGACCTCGACCACCAGCACAAGTCGCAGGTCACGGCGCCGGGCTACCAGCTGATCCGCGACGAAGTCCTGCCGACCGGCGTCTCGCCCAAGACCCTGCTCAACGACCAGCCCTGGACCAGGCCGGTCGACACCGACAGCAGCAATCTGGGCCTGCGCTTCGAGTACCGCCTCAGCGACGCATGGAACGCCACAGTCAGCGCCAACAAGCACTGGTTCAAGCGCGACGACTTCACCGCCTTTCCCTACGGCTGCAGCAACGAGGGCGACGGCTACTATCCGGGCTACTGCTCGAATGGCGACTACGACGTGTACGACTTCCAGAGCACCGGCGAGCGCAAGACGCCGTGGGGCCTGCAGGCGATGCTGCAGGGCCGCTTCGCCACCGGCGCGGTGCGCCACTCCCTCACCATCGGCGGCTCGTATGCCGAGCGCCATGACAGCTTCGGCGAATACGTCTACGACTACGTCGGCTCCAGCAATATCTGGAACCCGACCGTCGTGCCGCCGGTGTCGGGCGACCGCGTGACCGGCCCCGTCATGGAACGCCGCGCTACCGAAGAGCGCTCGCTGTTCGTGCAGGACGTGCTGACCTTGTCGCCGCAATTGACCTTGCACGCCGGCGTGCGCTACGTGAAGCTCAAGCTCGACGCGCTGGAAGAAATCGAAGGCGGCTGGGTGCACACGAAGGATTCGTTCGCGTTGCCGAACGTGGCGTTGGTGTACGCGCCGGCGCGCGACTGGCGCGTATACGGCTCGATCAGCCATGGCCTGCAGTACGGCGGCATCGCGCCGATGGAAACCACCAACCAGAACACCGCCCTGCCGCCGAGCCGCTCGAAGCAGCTGGAATTCGGCGTCAAGCGCAACGTCAACGAGCAGCTGGCGCTGTCGGGCGCGCTGTTCGAGATCCGCCAGGGGCTGGAATACACGAACGCCGCCAACACCTTCGTGCGCGCCGGCGAGCAGACCCACCGCGGCGTCGAACTGTCGGCAATGGGCCGCGCCACCCAGAACCTGAACTACAGCCTGTCGCTGATGGCGCTCGACACCGACCAGAAGGACACGGGCGACGCGTCGACCGAAGGCAAGCGCGTGACCAATGTGCCGGAACTGCGCACCACCGCCTGGATCGAGTACGCGGTGCCGCAGGTGGCGGGGCTGAAGCTCGACGCCCAGTGGCAGTATTCGGGCAACAAGGTGTTCGATCCGGCCAACCGGGTGAAGGTGCCGGGCTACCACGTGGCGGGGTTCGGGGCGTCCTACCTGCTGCGCGCGGGTGGGCTGAACACGATTATCCGCGCGCGGGTCGATAATGCATTCGACAAGTTTTATTGGCGTGATGTGACGCAGTCGCTGGGTGGCTATCTGCTGCCGGGGGCGCCAAGGACGTTCAGGCTGTCGGCGCAGATCGACTTCTGATCTTGAAATGACCGCGATGTGCTCGCGCTCGCAACAGTGGGCGCGAGAGACATCGCTTTTTTATGCTCAGCATGACGGCTTCCTGTAGCAGCCGCTGCCTTCGATAACATGAGACAAACCAAAACGCCGCACTGAAAGATCTCCGCCGCGCCTTCATCGAAGTAAAGCCCTTCTAGGACAAGGAAGGTAATGTGGATGTTCCTTGGCTTCAGTGCCTGGAAGCGCGTCGTCCGTAATCCCGGACCAACGATCTGCCAAACCTATCCAACGAAGACGTCCACATTCTAGTCAGTGATATGTATTGCAGCTGCAGCGTTGTTCCAACACCTATAACCACACTGTGCATACCTTCGACCTTCCTTTAGAGTGTCGGCGGGCGGCCGAGGCCCCGAGCATGGCTGGACTGAATCAGATTGGCGATCATTTTTGTTCATAAACCAGGATAGTTGCAGACGCTCCTGACTACACTTCCTACCGCAGACAACGTGGTCAGCAAAGAAGCTTTTGGAAGCTGTCCCGTCCTATCGATTATGATTTGGTCGCCTCCACCGCAGACCGCGCCGTAGAAGCATCTGCCTGCCTGGGCATCAGAAAATTTGGCAAATGCGCCGCCCGCCTCTGCCGACGGCCCGGCGCGAGATCGTACAAGAGTCGCGTACGTTAAGAGCTGCCGCTGCGTGCCCGCATAAGCTCAACTCAGCCACCGAATCTCTTGTCGCACCACTGCTGCCCCTGGCGATCGTTTTTCTAGACCCTAGTAACGGAGCAATCCTTGATACGTTCTGTGTTAGGTTGCCGTGTAAGTACAATTGGGATCGAAGCTCCGTAGGCCCGCATACTCTAACGTTTAGAACTTGCCACAAGAACTAAAACTTATCAAATGCGCTAGCGTAGTGTAAGTATTGCTCTTATAAGGTTAGCAGGAGCCACTCGAATATCCAGTGACACGCCGTCTTGTTTAATTTATGCTAGGCAGTGCGTACAATTCGATATGAACGCACGGACTGTAAAAACACCCTATACGCAATGTATGGATTTACCTCTATGAATTCGGCTCTATACCTCCCACGCAGACTATCGAGTAGCGACCGAGCGTATACTGAAGAGGCGTTACTGGCCGCTTCGAACTACGTTGTGGTCCTAGCGGAACCTGGTGCTGGAAAAACCGAACTGATGGATAGTTTCGCCCGACACCTAGGTGTATCCTCAGTAACGGCAAACGTATTTAAACACATAGGAGCCAGTGCGGGCAATTGCGCCCTGGTGATCGACGCATTCGATGAACTAGCAAAGATTGATGATTCCGGAATTTACAATCTTCTTGCTAACGCCAAGAAGGCAAATCCTACCCACCTGATTATCTCAAGCCGCTCCAGTGAATGGGATAACGCGGCCACAAACGCATTCAAGGATTTTCTCGGCGTCGCACCTCTGATAGCAAGGCTATCTGAATTTGATGAGGCCGAACAACGTACAATCTTTAATCATCATGTTCAAGGCGAAGATTTCGCGGCATTCCGAATGGAAGTTGCTCGATTTGATCTAGAGGCCCTCCTCCCGAACCCACAGTTTTTGAAGCTCTTGGCAGACGCATATATTCAGAGCGGAAGACACTTCGCTGACAAGCGATCTATCTTTTCGCAAGCAGTGGAGCGCCTTGCAAAAGAGGCAAACACTAGTGTGACTAGAACAGCCTCCCCACTGTCAACAAAGAAAAAATTGATTTAGCGTCTGAAGTTTTCGCAAAACTCCTTTTATCTGGTGCCGAAGGCGTTAGCACAACAGAGGCTTCTGAGAACCGCGCGTACCCGCTGCTTTCCTCGTTGTTCAGTGAAGGACTAGCGGCTGACGGCATCTTGGCAACGCGTCTATTCAAACCCGGAGACAGCGCCGATCACCATCGCCCGATCCACAAAATAGTTGCTGAGTACTGTGCAGCCGACTATCTTAACAAGCGCATCGCAGACCCAGGTGATCCACTCACACTTGCCAAGTGTCTGACTATTGTCGCGCCAAACTCTACGGTGCGAGATGAACTACGGGGTGTGCTTGGCTGGATGGCATCCTTAGGCAACAAGTCCATTCAAGTTGCAGCAATCGAACTTGATCCTTATGCCGTACTTGCTAACGGCGATCCGTCTCAACTTGAGCATTCTTCAAAGCGATTGCTTATAAAGGGACTTAAAGCGAGCGAAGCGAACGATCCTTATTTCCGCAGGGGTGATTTCCGACGTAGGTTTAGCGTCGCAGGTTTCTTTACCCGTGAAGTGATTGAAGAGATCAAACCCCTACTCATGGCTACAAGCGGTGGCCACCTGCGGGATTTAATCATGGAACTTTTGCAAGGATCGCCAGCAGTTGAACATTTGGTGAGTGAATTGCGTCAACTCATTTTGACGAGAGACGAGGACGAGAATACCCGCGTACTAGCCAGTGCGAGCCTGCTTGCTCTAAAAAATCATGACCATTTATCCGATTTGGGATTTCTCATCTCTGAAGCTAGTCACAGTTCGCTAAAGGTAGCGGACACGATTATTCAGACTTTGAAGCCGCAAACCTTCGAAAAAAGTACCTTAGCTGATTTTCTCAAGGCCTGTTCCGCGCTTTACCCGAACCGTCAAATGCGCCATGAACGTACCGTGGGCGCTCGCTATTTCATAAAACGTTTTATCAGGACCCTGAATTTAACGACGATCGAATCGCTCCTTGATGAACTGACCAAAGAACTGACCTGCAAGTGTGAAAAGGATGTCTACGCATGCGAATGTCAAGGCGGGATGAGCAAGATCATAGGCTCAATGCTGGACCGTTACTTCGAGCTGACTACGCCGCCATATGACCCGGAGCAGATCTGGCATTGGATTCGGAGTCTAAAATTCAACGAGCAAAAAACCGCAGATCAGAGCAAATCAGTACGAATGCTCCAGCAAAAACACGACCTGCGCCAAGGTATCATTGCGCATGTATTCGGAAAAATGAATGACCGAGACAAAATATTCGAAACAAAAATTAATAAATTCCATTGGTACGGACATAGCGGACTTCAGTTCCAACCTGCAGATTACGAGTTCATCGCTGATCTGGCCTTTAGAAATGACAACGTTGAACTGTGGGCGAGTTTCATCGCGGGACACCAATACCATCGAAGTAGCACGGACCGAGGTCCAGACAGTCTTCGGCAGCACATGCGCACCCAGGCTTTGAACAAGCCTTCGCTCATGGTCGAGTGGGTCAAGTCGAACAGGGCGGCAGCGCAGCGACATTCAAATAGCCACATTCCGCGCCTTTCCCGCAATCGCAAGGCGGCGCGTCGGCGTGCGGAGATGGCTAAGATTCGGGCAGCAAACATCAAATTCATTCGGGACAATCGCGCACTTGTCGAAAGTGGACGTCACTTTGAATGTCTCACCTATTTTGCAAGCTTGGTACTCAGCAGCCCCAATAGGATCGCCATGGAATTCGGCGATGAGGTGCTCGTACGAAAAGCCTTGAGGAATTGCATCGACTTTATTGGCCCAGACGTACCGCACCTGACAAGGCTTGCCGAATTACGGTGTGCCTCGCAGGGCTTGTATATTGAGAAGGTGTTATACGCTGCCTGCTTAGAGATCATGCGTGCTCGCGGTAATTTGGAAAACATTGACCCGAGGCTTCTGGTTGCACTTCGAACCAATATCCAAATACACTACGATGCTGTGTCAGACGAGGAACGTTGCGCACTTAAAGAAGAAATAGACCGTTCAGCTCTCAGCGACCCTATCAGTTCCGAAAATTTTCTCCGGCAATACATCGAACCGCAGCTTGCATGCTCCGGATGCAAGCACCCTGAAGTTTGGCTTTTACAAAGCGAAAAAGTATTTCGCCATTTACAGTCTACATTGTCAATCGAATGGCTAAGCCGTTTTCACGATCTCGCTCTGGAGCCGCTAGATACGCTTTTCGAGATTGCGGCTAAACATGGAAATCGCACTGAATTACAAAGAATCATTCTTGACCGATGCGCAGATTTCATGTCTGCCTGGCCTGAGGCTACTGAAAACGATGGGATGGAACGAAAGCGCACGTTTTGGTTAATGCGAGCATGGTATTTTGTAGGCAACACCCCTGAAGTCTGCTGGGAGTGGCTCAAAGCACATAAGGAAACGCTGCTTTTGCTTCAGGATCGGTCAGAGCGTATAAAATATAATGGGCAGTCCTATTGGCCGGCACTAGACTCGGGCAAAATCGAAGCCATTCTAGACGCGTTCATCGATAAGTGGCCAAAGGTGGTTCTGCCGAACAGTTGGGGATCAGAGAGCCCTAAAGAAGAAACTGCATATCGCTTCTTGACGGAAGTGATTTGGTCGCTCAACGCAGATGTTCCTGACCTTGCCATTCCGATAATCAAACGGCTTCTTGCTGATATGCGCTTCGCAGACATGCACAAGGATTTGAAGAGCATCCATGCTGCCCAGATCCGAAAGAAAGCGCTCAGCGACTTCGCACCTCCGTCGCCGCACGACATAGTGAGTCGTCTCGACCGCGACGCCGTCGTTACGGTTGAAGGCTTACGCCAAATTGTAATCCAAGAGCTCGAAAACTTTCAGAAAGCCCTCGATGGTGGAGAATTCAACTCAGCTGCGCGCTTCTACGAGAAAGGAGAGCGCTTGGACGAGGTTCGAGCTACACTAATTATTGCTGAGAGGCTTAATCTCAGGCTCGAGCCACAAGGTATAGTGGTGACGCCTGAGCATCAATTGAAGAATGCGAAGCGGAGCGATTTCACAGCTTCCAAGGTGATTGGGGGACGCAGGCGACTACTTGTCACGGAAGTCAAAGGACAGTGGCATAAGGAACTTTATACGGCTGCTTCCTCTCAGTTATACGAGCGTTACTCCATTCATCCAGACGCAGAACAGCAGGGAATTTTTTTAGTCATATGGTTTGGTACGGGCGAGCCTGTCGCCGGCCGAACGAAGCATGGGATCGAAACTGCTCAGGAATTAAAAGACAGCATCGAAGTTTGCCTTCCACAAGAAATCAGGGGACTGATTGATGTGTTCGTTATGGATGTTTCGAGACCTAATGCGACCAACACACCATGTGACCGCCCCCCTCGAGCCACTTCCTTGCCCCGCCCTGCTCCGCGGCATGAGGAGGCAGGGCAAGTCCCGTCGATAAAGGGCGACCAACGCTGTCTGAAGTGAAAACCACCGGTCGTTACGTCTCAAACGCCCTGCTCTCAACCGCTACTAAGCGCACGGATCAATCGCTACAGTGACGGTAGCTCCATACCCTCTTCGCAAAGTCGCGAACACTAAGTCGACTGGGCGGCGGGATTAGCGACTTCTTCAGCAGCCACAGCGACGGCGGCTTCGACAGCTTCGGCGGCATCCACGACATCTAGTTTCTTCGAATAAACCACAACCGCAGTCTCAAGCTCATCTAGCCTTCCCCACTTGAGGGTACCTTCCGGCAGTTCGCCTTGCCCCGCCACAAGGAAAGACAGCAACTGGGTTATCTTTGCCCTGCCTTGCTCGTTCTTCCTAACCTTCTCCCATGCCGCGTAAGGTTTCTCGCCCTTGGCCGTTTTACCGAACATGGCGCACTCGAAGTTAGGAAGCGACGCAACGACCACTGCGCCATAAGGAGCTTCGTCTGCGATGTCCTTAATCTGCTGATTTGCTGCCCAGGCTGGGTTCTTTGCGTCTCCTTTTTTGGTGGTAATTGTCGGGGTATCGGCATCGTGAAGTACGGCGTAAGGATTGCCAAACTGGTTTAGAATCTTGCACAGCGCAATGATCGTATATTTGCCACGAGCCCGTACAACGTGCACGTCCCTAAATCGTTCGTTATTGGCCTGAATGATCTCCTTGAATGCCGAGTGTTCGGTATCTCCTTCGACGACGACCGTACGCCCACCGAAAAAGAACTCAGCAACATGGGGATCATACATGTTGAGCAACTTGAGTTCCTCTTTTTCGTCCGGACTCAACTTTGCCTTTGTTGGGCGATAGATCGTTGTTCCAGTCACGTTGCCTCCCGTCCCGCGTTCGACCCGCACAATTGATGTGTTATCCCGAGAGAGATCGATGAAGACGGGTGAATGGGTGGTAACCATCACTTGCCACTTCTTTGTAGATGGCAGCGAGTACAAGACGTTGCAAGCATCGCGAATAGCGTTTGGATGCAGGCACATTTCTGGTTCGTCCAGCAAGAGCAAGTGTGGCCTCTCGAGCACGGCACCGTCCTTTTTGGCGGGCAGCCTCTTATGCTCAGCTAGAATACGCAGTGCTGTCCAAAGCAGCGTTCGACGTGCTCCGCTTCCCTGCCGTTCGAGTGACGACTGATAGCCATCATTTGGCCCCATTCGTAGAGATGGTGCAATCTTAAATAGCGAGATGGTTTTTTCGACGTCATCCTCTGCCTTGGCGTCTAAAGCAATTGCATAGCCAGGGAATATTTCAGCCAGCGATTCATTCAGGCTCTTCCTGACGTCGTCAATTGCAGTTGCCGCATCTTCCGCCACCTCCTTACGTAAGGTTTTCACGGAATCTAAGAGCTTTTCATATGCGCTCTTTTCTTGACCTTCTTCGCTCTTCGATCCTGTGACCTCCTTTACCTTCTGCTTAATCGCCTCCTCAAGCAGACTAACGATTGCCGCAGCCTGTGTAGCCGGATTATCGAATGCTTCTATTCGATGAGGTTCAGGCCTATTGACTTGGGCTACACCTGCAGCTCCCCATGGCCCGTGCTCCTCATCCCAACAATCTTTTTCGACGTTAAAACCTACTTTTTTCGGCGCACCAGGTTTCTTCCAGGTCCATCGTTCTCGCACGTGACGCTCGCCGGATGGCTTTTCGTCGATCCAATGCACGGCAGGCGGCTTGCTTTCAGCGTACAGAACCGTTTCCAGCTCGATGGTTGGGACCACGTCAGATCCTGCATCGGGCAGGGCCCCATTTGGAAAATCGTCGAGCTCTAGGTGTCCTTGGCTCCCACTTTGCATCACTACTTCATAGGCCCTGAGGATCGAGCTTTTCCCTGCGTTATTAGGCCCCACCAAGACGACAATTTCGTCCAGTTCGATCGTTACCGGAATTTGGCCGATACATCGGAAGTTCGAAATGGTCAGTCTGTGTATGCGCGCTCGTGGTGCGGTTTCTTGTTCGACGTTTGACGCTTTTTTTGCTGTCGCCATGCTTGCATCCCCTGTATGTTATTGTCATTCTCCCCTGCAGCCAAAGTCGTGAACTCGTGCAGTTGTGATAACTATACAGAATGGGAATTTTCGAACAATCAACTTTTTGTAACCAATGCGTAAAACGGTGCCGATGATTCGTTAAATCGAATGCACCTTGCATATCGTTCGGCATTTCTGCGCCTAGATACGGAAAAAATCAGGGTGTACTAGATTCCCGCGATGATCCAGATCGGGACTGTATAGGCCTCAAGGACCTTCTGTGTATGACGCGCTCTGCTGGGAATGAACATCGAGTACGGGTGCATTGCCACCACCGCCGCTTCAGTCAATCCGACAAATCCGCCAACTTACCCAGGCAACGCCGCTGGAAGCCGTTCAAGCCGCGGGTGATGAGTTCATCATCCTCCTCGATCACCTCGGCATCGAGCAGCAGGCGCAGCTTGGCGATGCGGTCGCCCTGGGCCAGCGCCTGCGCCAGGTGCGAACCATCCGCTTCGCCGGCCTGTTCGATCGCCTCCACCACTTCGGGCGGGAAGTCCCAGTGGTTGGCGATCACCGACGACAGCTGGCGGCTGGCCGCGAACAGTTCGACGCCGAATTCGCTGTTACCGGGCACCCTGCCTTCGCAGATGCGGTCGGCCACCTGGAACGCGACCTGCAGGCCCAGGTTCTGCATCAGGCCGGCCAGGTAGGATTCGAACACGCCGGCCGACAGGCCCGGCGCCATCACGCTGGCGGCGAACGCGCAGCGTTCGGAATGCTTCCACACATTGGGCGCCACCTGGCGCGCCACGCCCTGCACCTTGACCCGCACCAGCGGCCGGAACGCGATGCGCGCGAGCAGCATGCGCAAGCCGTTCAGGCCGAGCATGGTCACCGCGCCCTCCAGGGTCTCGATCGGCGTCACCGGCCGGTAATAGGCGCTGTTGGCTTCGCGGATCACTTCGGCCACCAGCACCAGGTCGCGCCCGACCTGGGCCGACAGCGCGCTGGTCGAGATGTTTTCGTCGGACAGCGCGGTGAGCAGTTGCGACACCAGCTCGGGAACGCGCGGCACCAGGCCGGACGCGCAGACCGGATCGGCCGCCAGCGAACGCACTTCGTCCAGGATCTGCGCTTCCTGGTCGGGCCTGGCGTTGAAGCCGCTGGAAGCGGTGAGCCAGCGATAGAAGGTGGCATGGACGTCGTTCGCCATGTCCTCGTCGTTTTCGATCGTCGCGGTCGCGCCGGCGCTTGCCGCGGCTCGTGTCTCTTTTTCTGAACCGCCCAAAAAGCGTCCTATCCAGTTTTTCATAGCGCCCCGCCGTACGTTCGAAATCCACTGATTGTAATGCCTTCTAGAAACAAATAGTCATGAGGAGGTAAAGATTTATTGTTCGTAACGACATCGAACCTCGCCTCGTATCGGCGCTCTGTGCGCCAGGTCAAAAAACGCTGTCAAAAAGTCGAGCGATCTTGTTGCAAATGATAATGATTATCATTTAGTATACATCGCAAATGAGAATCATTCTCATTGATGAGCCCACCCAAGCACGCCTGCCTGCGCACGCATGCCGGGCGGCGCATGTGCAACCCCTCTTGACTGGACCACCATGGCAGCAACCCTTCCCGGCCTGCGACGACTTCCCGCGCTGTTTGCCACCACCTTCGCCTGCGCCTTCGCCACCCAGGCGAGCGCCTTCGATGCCCCCGCCGCGCCCGATGCACCCACCCCGCTCGACCCCATCGTCATCACCGGCCAGCGCCTCGACAAGGCCGGCACCGTGACCGTGCTCGATGCCGCTGCCCTTACCCGCCAGGGCGTGACCGACATGCAGAACATGGCCCGCTACGCGCCGCTGGTCAGCGTGCCGGGCGCCGCCAGCGGCAGCGGCAACGTCTGGGACGGCGCCGGCAATACCGGCTTCAATATCCGCGGCGTCGAGGGCAACCGGGTGGGCCTGGACCTGGACGGCATCGAACTGCCCGAGGCCGCGCCGAAACCCGACGCCTCGACCCTGAACGGCTTCGGCGTCGGCCGCGACTACGTCGATCCCGAGACCCTTCGCTCGGTGACCATCCAGTCCGGCACCGCGCCGGCCGGCGCCGGCGCCCAGGGCCTGGGCGGCAACGTCTCCTTCGTCACCAAGGCGCCGGAGGACTACGTCAGCGAAACCCGCCCCACCTATGCCGAATACAAGTTCGGATCGAACCGCGCCAACGACATGCGCATGCACGCGCTGACCGGCGCCGCGCAGTCCGGCGCACTCAAGGCGCTGGCGGTGCTGGTGCACCGCGACGGCAAGGAACTCGACTCGACGGGCAGCGCGCCGCTCAACCCGGACGACTGGGATTCGGACGCCCTGCTGGCCAAGCTGTCCTGGACGCCGTGGAGCGGGCACCGCTTCACGGCGACGATCGACGCCTTTCGCGCCCAGCACGATCGCGAATACGACAACAAGCAGGGCGCCCTGTACCCCGAGGGCGCGACGCAGGCCGGGCGCACCCGGCGCGACCGCTTCGGCATCGACCACCTGTACCAGGGCGCCGGCGCATGGTTCGATACGCTCGAGAGCCGTCTCTACATCCAGGACAGCGAAGTCGAAGACATCACGACGGCCCGCTACATCACGGGCGGCCAGCCGGTGCTGCGCCATATCGCGACCAGCTTCGACAACCGCAGCGTGGGCTTGGCCAGCAACGCCAGCAAGCGGCTGGGCAGCCACGACCTGGCCTACGGCATCAGCGTCGAGCAGACCGACACCGCGCGCCCATGGCGCGAAGACCGCACCGTCGTCAACAGCGGCGCCCAGCAGGTGACCAACAAGAACCGCATGGCCGACATGCGGTCGTTGCGTTTCTCCGCCTTCGCACGCGCCGACGTCGCCCTGTCGTCCTGGGCCAGCATCACGCCCGGCCTGCGCTACAACTGGCGCGAACTCGAGCCGAACAGCACGGACAACTACGCGATCGGCATTCCCAATGCCGGCCGTGAACTGAAGAAGGAGACCGACAGCTACCTCACGCCGAGCCTGGGCTTGACCGCGCGACTGGCGCCGAACCTGGAAACCTACCTGCAATACAGCCGCGGCACCCGCCTGCCGACCGCCGCCGAACGCACCGGCACCTACGATTCGCTCAGCTACACCGGCACCGGCAACGCCTACGCGGTGATCGGCAACCCGAACCTGGACAAGGAAACCAGCAACGCCTTCGAGCTGGGCCTCAAAGGCCAGGTCGCGCGCGGCCTGCGCCTGCATGCGGCCCTGTTCAATACGCGTTACAAGAACCTGATCGAATACGCCTCGCAGCCGGCCGATCCGGTCAACTATCCGAACATCACCTTCGGCCTGTTCCGTCCCGAGAACGTCGGCAGCGCGCGCACCTGGGGCGGCGAGCTGACGCTCGACGCCGACCTGGGCCAGTGGAATCCATCTTTCAAGGGCGGCAGGCTGACCCTGGCGAGCGGCGTCCAGCGCAGCAAGGCGAAGAACAGCCGCACCGGACTGGAAAGCGAGCTGGCCTCGACCCTGCCGAAAAAGACCAGCCTGATCGCGGCCTGGATTGACCCCGCCCAGCGCGGCGGCATCTCCCTCGCCGCCGTCCACACCCGCGCCAAGCAGGCCGAACGCGACGTGATCGGCGGCGTGAACACGACCTTCTTTGCGGTCCCGTCAAGCACCGTGCTGGACCTGACCGGATACTGGAACATCAACGCCCACGCCTCGATCACCGCCGGCGTCTACAACCTGGCCGACAAGAAGTACTGGGACTACGCCTCGTCGCGCAGCCTGCCGGCCGCCACCACGGCCATCACCGCGGCCGACATCGAACGCCAGGCGCGCCCCGGGCGCCATGCGGCCGTCACCCTCAAGCTGGTCTATTGAACGAACAAGGAGAACACATTCATGAAACTTACCCGCCACTTCCTGGCCGCCGCCATCGCCCTGGCCTTGGTCCCGGCGCAAGCCGCCCCGCAACTGGCGCAGCAGTGGGCCGAACTGAAGGCCAAGGAGCCGCGCCTGCAGACGCGCGACGCCGCGCGCCAATTGAAGGTATCCGAAGCCGAGCTGCTCGCCACCGGCATTGGCAGCACCGTGGTGCGCCTGAAGGAAAGCGACCATGCCCCGCGCGAGATCATGCGCCGCGCCCTCGACCTGGGCAAGGTGATGGCGCTCACGCGCAACGAGAATGGCGTGATCGAGACCACCGGCGTGGCCATGCGCATCCCGAAGCAGGCCGAGAAAGGCAGCGCCGACGAAGCCGAACGCGAAGCGCGCAACCTGAACATCGCCGGCGGCTACCTCGGCGGCCCGATCGACCTGCGCTTCCAGTTCGCCAAATGGAAGTACGCCTTCGCCGTGACCCAGCCCGGCCGCGACGGCGCCGTCAACCGCAGCCTGCAGTTCTTCGACGCCGGCGGCAACGCCGTGCACAAGCTCTACCTGCGCGACGACGCCAATGTCCCGGTCTTCGACAAGCTGGTGGCCGACTTCCGCCATCCGAGCCAGAATGCCCGACTGGACGTGGCGCCCGCCGCGCCGAAGCCCGCCGAAAAACCCGACAGCGCGGTCGACGTCAAGGAATTCCAGACCGCCTGGCAAGAGATGACCGACGTCCACCAGTTCAACCGCATCGTGTCGGAATTCGGCCTGACGCGCGAACAGGCGCTGCGCCTGGCCCCTGCCGGCGTGGTGCAGAAAGTGGCCCCGCAGGCGGTGCGCAAGCTGCTCGAGGACGCGGCCAGGAACGGGGTCGCGATCATGGCCTTCCTCGGCAATGGCGCGCTCACGCAGATCTACAGCGGCAAGGTGAACAAGGTGATGGCGGCCGAAGGCTGGTTCAATGTGCTCGATCCCGACTTCAACCTGCACCTGCGCGACAGCGCGTTCAGGAGCGGCTACGTGGTGCGGCGCGCCGGCGTCACCTCGGTCGAGTTCTTCGACGACCAGGGCGAACTGGTGGTGACCTTCTTCGGCGTGCGCGAGCGCGGCAAGCCGCAGCCGCAGTCGTGGCTCGACCTGGCGGCCAGCCTGCCGAAGGCATCAACTCCGGGCTGACCTTCAGGGCTGGCCGAGCAGCCCTTCGACCTGCCGCATGCGATGCGGCAGGTCGCCCTCCAACAGCGTATAAGCGACGCCGCGCGCGGCCAGCGTCTCGACCAGCATCCGGTGCACCATCTGGCGCACCTCTTCCGATTCGCGCTGCAGGCCGTCCGGCTCCCACGGGGTGTCGGGCGCGGTGACGAAGGTCCAGGCGTAGTCGTGGCGCGCGTCGAGCGCCGCCAGCTGCGCATCCACCCTGCCCCAGTACACGCGGCTGTACAGCGCCGTCATCAGGGGCGTGGTGTCGCAAAACAGCAAGCGGCTTGCCTGCGCCGCAGCCGCATCCTCGCGCGCACGCTGGGTCAGCGCGATGCCATACTGATCCTCCTCGTGCGGCACCCTGCCCTGCGCATCGACGAATTCGCGCAGGTATTCGGGCACCCACAGCGTGCCGTAATGGCGCGCCAATGCCTCGGACAAGGTCGACTTGCCGGACGACTCGGCGCCGAGGATGGCGATCCGCTGCGGCACGCTCATGATGCCTTGCGCGCCAGCGCAGACCAGGTGCGCAGGCCGGCGATCGCCAGCAGCACGAACACGCCATACAGCACGGCGGTCAGCACCAGGCCCTTGTACAGGTAGAGGCCGACATACAGGATATCGACCGCGATCCACACATGCCAGTTCTCGACCTTCTTCTTCGCCAGCAGCAGCTGGCCGACCAGGCTGCCGGCGGTCAGGAAGCCGTCCGCGTGCGGCACGTCGGTGTCGGTGAAGTTGTCGAGGAAGGTCGACAAGAGCACGAAGCCCGCCAGCCAGGCCGCCAGCGACCAGGCGCGCCCGCCCGGTTTCAGGAAGGTGGGCACCAGCGGCGCCGCATTGGCTCCGGCAGCGCCGTGCAGCCACTGGTACCAGCCCCAGACCGAGGCCGCGATGAACACGAATTGCAGCCCCATGTCGCCGTACAGGCGCGCTTCGTAGAACACCACCGCATAAGTGCTCGAGGAGGCGATCGAGAACAGCCAGGCCCAGTGCTTCTGGCGGATATTGAGCACGACGGTGGCGACCGCCAGCAGGAAGGAGATCAGTTCCAGCGGCGAGGTCGCGAGACCGGCGATGACGAGGGGTTCGTTCATTCTTGTTGGCGGAAGAAACGTCGTCCCCGGCCGCGGCCCGGGACGACGTGCGCAGGATGCTGTCCGAAATTACTTCTTCGGATACTTGATCGTCATTTCCTTGAGCAGGTTGTCGGCATGGTCGACTTCCTTCATCACCCACAGCATGTAGCGGATGTCGACGTGGATCGCGCGAGTGATGGCGGTGTCGAAGTACCAGTCCTTGGTGATCGATTCATAGGTCGAATCGAAGTTCAGGCCGATCAGTTCGCCGTTCTTGTTCATCACGGCCGAACCCGAGTTGCCGCCCGTGGTGTCGGCGCTCGACAGGAAGTTGACCGGCACCGTGTCCAGCGCCGCATCCTTGAACACGCCATAGCGCTTGCCCTGGATCGCTTCCTTGAGCGGGGCCGGCACGATGAACGGATCCTTGCCGGTCTCCTTCTCCAGGATGCCTTCGACCGTGGTGAACGGGCCCTTGACCAGGCCGTCGCGCGGCGAGAACGGCGACACGGTGCCGTAGGTCACGCGCAGGGTCGAGTTGGCGTCCGGGTAGACCGGTTTGCCCTGCGATTTCTTCCATGCGATCACGGCCGCCATGTATTGCGGGATCACGCGTTCGAGGTTGCCGTCGATCTCGTTGCGGCGCTCTTCCAGCGCCATGCCGGCGTCGTGCAGGCGCACCGCGAGCGCGATGAAAGGATCGTCCGACTTGCGGAAGGCGTCGGCGTCCTTGCCGATCCAGGCCAGGCGCGTGGCGGTATCCGACAGCTGGCTGGCCTTGTACATGCCAGCGAGCGCATCCTGCGCCGGCAGCAGCGCGTCCACGCCTGGTGGACGGACCTTGGCGTCGATGCCGGCGTAGCGCGCGAGGGCCGCGGCGTAGCGTGCCTGGTCCACCTGCGGCACGAACGACTGCTCCAGGCGGGTCAGGCGCGCCTTGATGAAGCCGAGGTCGCGTTCCTGGTAGCCGCTTTCGCGCTCGGCGTCCGGCTTGCCGCGTTCCAGCGCCAGGCGGTACAGGGTACGCGCGCTCTTGAGCAGGTCGCTGTGGGTGGCTTCGAGCCAGGCGGCTTCCTGGCGCTGCAGCGCCATGTCCTGGGCGATCACCGCGTCCAGTTCGGACAGCAGGCCGGCGTTGCCGTCCGCATGCGCCTTCTGCCAGGCGCGGAACTCGGCATCCTGCACGTCCTTGATGGCGGCGATGTCCTTGCGCGCGAAGCCGTCGAGCAGGCCCTTGGTCTTCTTGAGCACGTTGTTCAGGCCCTTGTCGACGCTCGCATAGCGCACGGTCCAGGACGGATTGCCCTGGGTCGCGGCGGCGATCACCGACAGGTCGGCGGTGATGCCCGCGGCCTTGGCCGGCAGGTCGACGTCGCGCGCGAAGCGGATCTCGCTCGGCAGCTTGTAGCGGCTGGTGCGGCCAGGATAGCCGGCCAGCAGGATAGGATCGCCGTTCTTCAGGCCCTCGGCCGAGACGACCAGGAAGTCCTTCGACTTGTAGGGCACGTTGTCGGGCGACAGGTCGGCCGGACGGCCATCCTTGCCGACGTAGGCGCGGTAGAAGGCGTAGTCGCCGACGTGGCGCGGCCACTCGTAGTTGTCGATGTCGCCGCCGTAGTTGCCGATGCGGTCGGACGGCGCGTACACCAGGCGCACGTCGCGGATCATCAGCTGCTTGATGCGGTAATACTCGAGGCCGCGGTGGAAGGCCGGCACCGAGCAGCGCGTCGATTTGTCGGTTTCGCATTCGGCCACCAGGGCCTTGATGCGCGACTGGACCAGCGCGTGGCGCTCGCGGCCCGACAGGGACGGATTCAGGCCCTGGAGCACGCGCCCGGTCACGTTCTCGACCTTCTCGGTCACGTATACCAGCGTGTTGGGGCCGCCCGGCAGTTCGTCGGCGCGGGTCCTGGCCAGGAAGCCGTCGACGATGTAGTTCTTCTCAGCGCTCGAATTGCGCTGGATGGCGCCATAGGCGCAGTGGTGGTTGGTCACCACCAGGCCGTCGGGCGACACGAAGGACGCCGAGCAGCCGCCCAGCGAGACGATCGCGCTCATCGGATGCTTGCCGAGGTCGGCCAGCTTCTCGGCCGGCATGGTGATGCCGATGCGTTTCAGTTCGGATTTCAGTTGCGGCAGCTGGTGCGGTTGCCACTGGCCTTCGTCGGCGAAGGCGGCGCTCGCCGCGCCCAGGAGGGCGACGGGCAGGACGATCGATTTGAACAAGACAAGTCCT
This sequence comes from Massilia timonae, assembly GCF_001866515.1. Classification (NCBI taxonomy): domain Bacteria; kingdom Pseudomonadati; phylum Pseudomonadota; class Betaproteobacteria; order Burkholderiales; family Oxalobacteraceae; genus Massilia; species Massilia timonae. Next base: position 3,446,945 of record NZ_JRYB01000001.1, on the reverse strand, counting down.
CGAGGTGAAAAAAGCAATGCGCGAGTATAGCCCCGTTGGGTGATGCCCGTGCGATTTTCTGGGGTATTGACGGCCGTCCCGGCGGCGTCAACATCACGTCATATTGGCGTGGCAAGATGTCACATTATGCAGAAAGAAGGCAGGCAGACATGCGCACCGAGGCCCCCCTGTACCGACACCAGGTCCTCTTCCTCTCCCAGAGCTTCTTCATCAAGGACAACCGCGCCGAATTGCTGCTGCACGCGCACAAATACGATTTTGACATCCGTTTTTTCAGCGAAGCGGCCGAATTCACCGCCGCCGTCACGGCCGACCGTGGCGCCAGCCTGTTCGTGATCGACCTCGACGCCCTGCACAATATGCAGGCCGACCTGCACGACAGCCGCAAGACCCTGATGCTGGGCGAGCTGCTCGAACGCCTGCCGCCCGGCCATGAATACGTCTACCTGCAGTCGAGCCGCCAGGGCAGCCGCTTCCTGCTCCAGCAACGCCTGGTGGACAGCAACTGCCTGGCCTATGCCGAAAAGCCGATCGCCAACGACGTCCTGGTCGACAGGCTGTTCAACCTGTTGGCCCGCACCGGACGCGGCGACCCGGTGTCGCTGGTCTATCTCGGCGCGCCGGGCGACCTGGATACGGCGGCGCTGCTGGCGCAGCGGGTCGAGGTGGTCCATCACCCGGACGCGACCACGCTGCACCTGCGCGTCAAGGAGCTGCAGCCCGACCTGGTCGTGATTCTCGATGACGAGTACCGGCGCCTGGACGCGCTGGCGCGGGTCATGAAGAAGAATATCGAGGCCGATCCGGTGCGCGAGATCGTGCTGCTCCAGCGCCGCCCCGACGATGCGCTGGCGCGGCGCGCGCTCGGCGACGGCTTCGACACGGTCCTGCAGGCCAGCGGCGGCCTGGTCGAAGCCCAGCTGGCCAGCCGCGCCGCCAGGATCCGCGTCAGCAAGGACCTGATCGGCAAGGACCGCGCCACGGGCCTCCTGAACAAGGTGGGCCTGCAGCGCAAGACGCAAGACCTGATCCGGCAAGCCACGCTCGAGGGCAAGCCGCTCGCCTTCGGCGTGATCGACATCGACAAGTTCAAGACCATCAACGACACCTGGGGCCACCACTTCGGCGACATCGTCATCAAGCGCCTGTGCCTGTGCCTGGCGCCGCGGATGGGCGAGCGCGACCTGCTGGCGCGCTTCGGCGGCGAGGAATTCGTGGTCGTGTTCTGGGACTGCGCGCTCGACGCCGCCTGGCGCCGGCTCGACGCGCTGCGCCAGGCCTTCGGCGCGGTCGGGTTCCAGGTGGCGCCGGGCGAGGCGCGGCATTTTTCGTTCAGCGGCGGCCTGGCCGCGTTCCCCGAGCACCGCAGCGAGAACGCGCTGTTCCTGCGGGCGGATGCGATGCTGTACACAGCCAAGGAGACCGGCCGCAACAGGATTTGCTCTACGTGAGCAATCCCGTCGTCTCGTCGGCCAGCACGATCGCCTCGTATTGTCGTCGCACCATCCCCTCGCCATACAGGCGCTCCAGCCTCCGCACCGCGAAATGCCCGCGGCTCATGTTCTGGAAATGGTCGACGAACAGCAGGTTGATGGTCGCGCCGCCCACCGCGCCCAGGGCCGGCACCAGCATCGCGGCGCCTTTTTGCGTCACGTGCACCTGGAAGCGCGCCGCCACCGTGGCGATCAGGCGCAGCAGGGCCGGCGTCGTGGCGGCGTTGGCCGACCTGGCCGCCAGCGCCTGGGCGGCGTCGCTCACCGCCCGCGCCAGCGCGATGCGCATCGCGAAATAGCCCGAATCGGCGGCATCGTCAGCTCCGCCCGGTCCGCCCATGGCCAGCACGCGCAGGCATTCCAGCCGGGTTTCGACATCTTGCGGACGTTCGCCATTGGCGCGCGCGATCTCGGCGATCGAGCGCAGCATGATGACGGTGGACAGCGGCAGGTCGACCAGGAGGCCCGGAAGGCCGAACACGCCGCCCACCCCGCCCGACACGCTCGCCGCGAACTTGTGCAGGCGCGGGTACGATGCCTCCTTGCCGCCGTCGGGCAGCGTGGACAGCGCTCCCGTCATCGCATACTGCAGCGCATGCTCGGTGGCCTCGCCCACCCGCTTTTGCCACGGCGCCGGCAGGCGCTCGATGGCCGCTTCGATCGGCGAGCCGACCAGGTTGCTGATGCGCGCGGCCAGGCCGGGGGTCTCCAGCAGGCGCTTGGCCTCGTGCAGCTCGGCCAGGTGTCCGGCAGTCATGTTCATGGCGATTTCCTCTCGAAAAAACGCGATGCAATGCAGCGTTAGCCCGGCAAATCGGTCAACTTGCCCAGGCAACGGCGCTCGAAACTGTCCAGGCCTTCGGTGACCAGCGCATCGTCCTCCAGCACCACGTGGGCGTCGAGCAGCAGCCGCAGCTTGGCGATCCGGTCGCCGCGTTCGAGCGTGCGCGCCAGTGGCGAGGCATCCGGCTGGCCGACGCCGGCGATGCCTTCCACCACGTCGGGCGGGAATTCCCAGTGGGCGGCGATGGTCGACGACAGGTCGCGGCTGACGTCGAACAGGCGCCGGCCGAAGTCGCTGGAGCCGGGAATCTTGCCGTTCTCGACCGCCCGCTCGGCCAGGCGGAAGGCCACCACCAGCCCCAGGTTCTGCATCAGGCCGGCCAGGTAGGCTTCGAACACGCCCGCGCCCAGGCCCGGCGCCATCAGGCTCGAGGCCAGCGCGCATTTCTCGGACTGGTTCCACACCAGCGGCGCGGCGTGGCGCGCGAAGCCCTGGTCGGCCATCCGGATCAGGGGCCGGAAGGCGATCCGGGCCAGCAGCATGCGCAGGCCATTCTGGCCGATCATCATGAGGGCGGCGTCGAGCGACTTCACCGCCTGCAGCGGCCGGTAATAGGCGCTGTTGGCCTCGCGGATCACCTCGGCCACCAGCACCAGGTCCTGCTCGACCTGGCGCGCCAGGTCTCCGGTCGAGACCTCGTCGTCGGCCAGGTCGCGCAGCAGCTTCGGGATCAGCTCAGGGATACGCGGCACCAGGCCGCTGGCGGCCAGCGGGTCGGCGGCCAGCGTGCGCACCAGGTCGAGGATGTGTTCCTCGACCTCCGCTCCGGCCTGGTAACCGCCGGATGCGGTCAGCCAGCGGTAATAGGCGGCGTCGACCTGGACGCCGTAGTCTTCCCCGAGCTCGTCCGCCTGCGGGGCGGCGCCGGCGGCGGCGTCAGGCGCCTTGTCGGCGCCGCTCAACATGCGATTAATCCAGTTTTTCATGGCGTGTGCCTGACTATCGATAATCGCAGCATTGTAATGCCTCATGCATGCTTACTGCACGACGCTAGCCAGCCTTTGTTCCTGCCAGCCGCCGCCCAGCGCCTGGATCAGCGACACCGCCGCCGTCTGGCGGTCGGCCTGCACCTGCACCAGCGAGCGGCGCGCGCTCAGGGCCGTGACCTGGGCCTGCACCACCTCGGTATAGCTGACCTGCCCCGCCTTGTAGCGGTTCAGGATCTGCTCTTCCACCAGGCCGGCCGCCTCGGCCGCCTCGGCCCGCAACTGCTGCTGCTGTTCCAGCACGCGGGTGGCGGACAGGCCGTTCTCGACGGCGGCGAAGGCGTCCAGGGCCACCTGGCGGTAGCGCGCCACGGTCGCCTGGTGACGCGCCTCGGCGCCTTCGACGCTGGCGCGGGTGGCGCCGGCATTGAAGATGGTCTGGGCCGCCGACAGGCCGAACGACCAGGCCGCGGCGGACGCCGAGAACAGGTCGCCCACGCGGCTGCTCGTGTTGCCGTAGGAAGCGGACAGGCCGAAATTCGGGAAGTAGGCCGAGCGTGCGACGCCGATGTCGGCATTGGCCGCCGCCACGTCGCGCTCGGCGGCGGCGATGTCGGGACGGCGCTGCAGCAGGGTCGAGGGCACGCCGACCGGCACGTCCGGCACCGACACATGCCATGGCGCCGGCGGCAGCGAGAAGCTTGAGGGGGTCTGGCCGACCAGCACCGCGATCGCGTGCTCGAGCTGGGCGCGCTGGTTCTGCAGGCCGAGCGCTTCGCTGCGCGCATTGGCGAGCTGGGTCTGGGCCTGCAGCACGTCGGAGCGCGCCGCGATGCCGGCCTCGAAACGGTTCGAGGTGATCTGCAGCACGCGCTCGTAGCCTTCGATGGTCGTGGCCAGCATCTCGCGCTGGGCGTCGGTCTGGCGCAGCGAGAAGTAGTTGATCGCCAACTCGCCCTGGGCCGCAAGGACCGCGCTGGCCAGGTCGGCGGCGGTGGCCTGGGCACTGGCCTCGGCGCCGGTCACGGCATTTCTCAGGCGGCCGAACACGTCCGGCTCCCAGCTGGCCCCGATCTGCAGGCGGTACGCATTATCGGCGCTGCGCTCTCCCCCGCCGGCGCGATCCGCGCCGGCGCCCAGCGACACCACCGGGAACAGCGAGGCGCGCTGCTGCGCCACCAGCGCGCGCGCTTGGGCGTAGTTGGCGACCGCCACCGCCACGTTCTGGTTCGCGGCCTCGACCTGCTTGGCCAGCCGGTCGAGTTCGGGGTCTTCGAACAGGGTCCACCAGGGGCCGCGCTCGAGCGCGTCGGCCGGCGCGGCCGGGACCCAGCCTGCGGCCTCCTTGTAGGCGCCCGGCAGCGCCGCGCCGGCGGCAAGCGGGTCCGGGCGTTCGTAGGCCGGACCGACGGCGCAGCCGGCCAAGGTGGCGCTAAGCGCACCGGCAAGGGCGAGCAGGGAAAGACGGAATGGAAGCTGTTGTCGCATAGTGGTCATGGTTTGGCCAGTGACGGACCACCCTCGTCTTCATGAGGGTGGCGCGTCAGATTGTGTTCATCGGGTTTGCGCGTGCGCAGCTTGTCGAGCAGGACGTAGACCACCGGCGTGGTGAGCAGGGTCAGGAGCTGGCTCGCGACCAGGCCGCCGATGATGGCGATGCCCAGCGGGCGGCGCAACTCCGAGCCTTCGCCGAAGCCGATCGCCAGCGGCAGCGCGCCCAGGGCCGCGGCCAGGGTCGTCATCAGGATCGGGCGGAAGCGCAGCATGCAGGCCTCGCGCACCGCCTCGGTCGCGGAGAGGCCGCGCGCGCGTTCGGCTTCGAGCGCGAAGTCGATGATCAGGATCGCATTCTTCTTGACGATGCCAATCAGCAGGAACACCCCGATCAGGGCGATGATCGAGAACTCCATCTTGAACAGCAGCAGCGCCAGCACCGCGCCGACGCCGGCCGACGGCAGGGTCGAGAGCACCGTCACCGGGTGTACCAGGCTCTCGTACAGGATGCCCAGCACGATATAGATGACGACGATCGCGGCCAGGATCAGGAGCGGCTGCTCCTTGCTCGACTCCTGCGCCGCCGCCGCCGTGCCCTGGAAGCTGCCGCGCACATTGGTCGGCATGCCGATATCGGCCTCGGCCTGGCGCACCGCGGCCTCGCCGTCGGTCAGCGAGAAGCCCGGGTTCAGGTTGTACGACACCGTGGTCGCCAGTTCCCCGTCCTGGTGGTTGACCGAGGTCGGCGTGGCGCTTTCGGCGAAGCGCGCGATCGCCGACAGCGGCACCATGGTGGCGGCGGCGCTTGCCAGGGCCTGTCCGCCGGATGGGTCGCGCGCCGCGGTGAGATAGGCGGTCGATGAGGTCGAGGCGCCGGCGGCGCCGGCGGCGGCGGCCGTGCCGGTGCCGGTGGAGACCGCGCTCGAGGCCCCGCCGGTCGGCCGCGCCGGGACGTAGACGTCCTTCAGCGCTTCGGGCGACTGCGCGTATTTCTGGGCCACGCCCATCACCACGTGGTACTGGTTCAGCTCATCGTAGATGTTCGCCACCTGGCGCTGGCCGAAGGCGTTATACAGGGCATTGGTGACGTCGCGCGTGGTGATGCCCAGGCGCGCCGCCGATGCCTTGTCGATCGTGACATAGGTCTCGACGCCGTTCTCGGCCTGGTCGGTGTCGACGTCCACCAGCGCCGGCTGCGCCTTCATGGACTCGGCCAGGCGCGTGGCCCACACCTTGAGGTCTTCGGCATTGTCGCTCTTGAGCGTGTACTGGTAAGTCGAGTTGCTGGAGCGCCCGCCCATGCGCAAGTCCTGCACGGGATTCAGGAAGATCGTGATGCCGGTGACCTTCGCCATCTGCGGACGCAGGCGCGCGATCACGGCCTGGGCCGCGACGTCGCGCTCGCCCACCGGTTTGAGGTTGACGAACATGAAACCGCCGCCCGCGCGCCCGCCGCCGGTGAAGGCGACGACCGTGTCGACCGCCGGATCCTTGCGGATGATCTCCACCAGCTGGTAGATCTTCTGCTGCATGGCCTGGGACGAGATGCTCTGGTCGGCGCGGATGCCGCCGTTCATCTGGCCCGAATCCTGCTGCGGGAAGAAACCCTTCGGCGCGCTGGAGAACAGGTAGACGTTCAGCGCCACCGTGAACAGCAGGATGATCATCACCAGGAGTTTACTGTCCAGCGCCCAGTCGAGCGCATGCTCGTAGGTGCGCAGCACGCGCGCAAAACCGTTCTCGGACCAGCGCGCCAGCCGGCCCGGCTGCTTGTCCTTGTTCTCCTTGCGCAGCAGCCAGGCGCACATCATCGGCGTCGTGGTCAGGGAGATCACCAGCGAGATCAGCACCGCCGCCGACAGCGTCACCGCGAACTCGCGGAACAGCCGTCCCACCTGCCCGCCCATGAACAGCAGCGGAATGAACACCGCCACCAGCGACAGCGAGATCGACAGCACCGTGAAGCCGACCTCGCGCGCGCCCAGCAGCGCGGCCTGCATGCGGTCCATGCCGTTCTCGATATGGCGCGCGGTATTTTCCAGCACCACGATGGCGTCGTCGACGACGAAGCCGGCGGCCACCGTCAAGGCCATCAGCGACAGGTTGTTGAGCGAGAAGCCGAGCGCGTACATCACGCCGAAGGTGCCCAGCAGGGAAACCACGGTGGCCACCGCCGGCACCACGGTGGCGCGCAAGGAGCGCAGGAACACGCTGACCACCGCCACCACCAGCACGATCGACAGCACCAGGGTGAACTCGATCTCGTGCAGCGAGGCGCGGATCGAGTTGGTACGGTCCGAGGCCACCGCCAGGCTGATGTCGCCCGGCAGCTGCGCCTGCAGGGACGGCAGCAGGTCGCGGATCCCGTCCACGGTCTCGATCACATTGGCCTCGGGCTGGCGCGTGACCAGCACGATCACGGCCGGCTGGCCGTTGAACAGGCCCAGCGTGTAGACGTTCTCGGGGCCGTCGAACACCGTGGCCACGTCGGACAGGCGCACGGCGGCGCCGTCGCGCCAGGCCACCACCAGGTCCTTGTAGTCGCTGGCGCTGCGACCGTCGCCGCCGGCCGGCTGCGAATAGATCTGCAGCCGGTTGCCGTTGCCCTCGATCTCGCCCTTGGGGCGGTTCGGATTGCTGGCCTGGATCGCGGCGCGCACGTCCTCGCTCGAAACGCCATAGCGGTTCATCGCATACGGCACCAGCTCGACCCGCACCGCCGGCAGCGAGCCGCCGCCGATTTCCACTTCGCCCACGCCCTTCACCTGGGCCAGGCGCTGCTGGACCAGGTTCGACACCGATTCGTAGATCTGGGCCGGCGACTTCGTCTTGGAGGTCAGCGCCAGGATGATCACCGGCGCGTCCGACGGATTGGCCTTGCGATAGGTCGGGTTGCTGCGCAAGGTCGCCGGCAGGTCGGCGCGCGAGGCGCTGATTGCCGCCTGCACCTCGCGCGCGGCGGCGTCGATCTGCCGGTTCAGCTCGAACTGCAGGTTGATGCGGGTCGAGCCGGTGCTGCTGCTCGAGGTCATCTCGTTGACGCCGGCGATCACGCCCAGCCGCCGTTCCAGCGGCGTGGCCACGCTCGAGGCCATGGTTTCCGGGCTGGCGCCCGGCAGCGAGGCCGAGACCGACACGGTCGGATAGTCGACCTGGGGCAGCGGCGCCACCGGCAGCACGAAATAGGCGCCGATGCCTGCCAACGCCAGGCCGATCGTCAGCAGGACCGTGGCGATCGGGCGCTCGACGAAGGGGCGCGACAGGTTCATGCGCCCGCCCCTTCGGTTTTGTGGGGCGCCTTGCCGGTCCAGCGCCGCGCGGTGCGGTCGAAGGCCAGGTAGATCACCGGGGTGGTGAAGAGGGTCAGCAGCTGGCTCAGGATCAAGCCGCCGAAGATGGCGAGACCAAGCGGCCGGCGCAGCTCGGCGCCTTCGCCGGTGCCGAGCATCAGCGGGATGGCCGCGAACAGCGCCGCCAGCGTCGTCATCAGGATCGGACGGAAGCGCAGCAGCGCGGCCTGCCTGATCGCCACCAGCGGGGATTTGCCCTCCTCGCGCTCGGCCTCGATCGCGAAGTCGATCATCATGATCGCGTTCTTCTTGACGATGCCGATCAGGAGGATGATGCCGATGATGCCGATCACGCCCAGGCCCTGGCCGCTGACCCACAGCGCCAGCAGCGCGCCGACGCCGGCCGACGGCAGGGTCGACAGGATCGTCAGCGGGTGGATGTAGCTCTCGTAGAGCACGCCCAGCACGATGTAGACGCAGACGACGGCGGCCAGGATCAGCCACAGCTGGTTCGACAGCGAGGCCTCGTAGGCGCCCGAGGCGCCCAGGAAGGTCATGCTGACCGAGGCCGGCATGCCGATCTCCTCGGCGGCGGCGCGGATCGCGCTCACGGCCTGGCCCAGCGAGGCGCCGGAGGCGGTGTCGAAGCCGACCGTCGCCGCCGGGTACTGGGCCACGTGGATCACCTGCAGCGGCGCCTGGCGTTCGCTGATGGTGGCGATCGCCGACAGCGGCGTCGGCTGGCCGGAACCGGTGCGCAGCTGCAGGCGGCCGAGCGCGGCGATCGACATCGCCTCGTCCTGCTGCGCCTCCAGGATCACGCGGTACTGGTTGGTCTCGGTGAAGATGGTGGACACGATGCGCTGGCCGAAGGCGCTGTACAGCGCGTCGTCGATCGAGGCGGCCGTGATCGACAGCCGCGACGCGGTGTCGCGGTCGATGTCGATGAAGGCGGCGGCGCCCGTCGCGCCGGCATCGGTGATCGCCGTGCGCAGCTCGGGCAGGCTGCCGATCTTCTGCGTCAGCCGGCGCGCCCACTCGTTGACGGTGTCCTCGTCCGCGCCTTCGATCGACAGCCGGTACTGGGTCGGGCCGCTTTCGGCGTCGATGGTCAGGTCCTGGGTCGGCTGCAGGAACAGCTGCAGGCCCGCCACATTGGCCACGCGCTGGCGCAGGCGCTGCATGGTCTCGAGCTGGTCGCCGCGGTCGGCCTTCAGGTTGATCAGCATGGTGCCGGTATGCAGCATGGTGTTGTTGGCGGCGTCGACGCCCACGTAGGACGCCACCGAGGCGACTTCCGGGTCGGCCATGATTTGCCGCGCCGCTTCCTGCTGCAGTTTCGCCATGTCGGTGTACGAGATCGATTGCCGCGCCTGCACCCGCGCCTGCAGCTGGCCGGTGTCCTGGGTCGGGAACAGCCCTTTCGGGATGACCGTCCACATCAGGGCGGTCAGGACCAGGGTGCCCAGCGCCACCAGCAGGGTCAGGCCCTGGCGCTTCAGGACCCAGCCGAGCATCACGTCGTAGCGCTCGATGACGCGGTCAAAGAAGGCCTGGAACCGGATGGCGAACCTGCTCGGCTTTTCTTCCTCGTGGCTGCGCAGCCAGCGCGCCGACATCATCGGCACCAGCGTCAGCGACACCACGCCGGAGATCAGGATCGTGATCGCCAGCGTGACGGCGAATTCGCGGAACAGGCGGCCGACCACGTCGCCCATGAACAGCAGCGGGATCAGCACCGCGATCAGGGACACGGTCAGCGAGATGATCGTGAAGCCGATCTGGGAAGCACCCTTGATCGCGGCCGCCATCGGTTTTTCGCCCTTTTCGATATAGCGCGCGATGTTCTCGATCATGACGATCGCGTCGTCGACCACGAAGCCGGTGGCGATCGTCAGCGCCATCAGCGACAGGTTGTTGAGGCTGTAGCCGAGCAGGTACATCACGCCGAAGCTGCCGATCAGCGAGATCGGCACGGCGAGACTGGCGATGATGGTCGCGCGCAGGCTGTGCAGGAAAGCGAAGATCACCAGCACCACCAGCACCACGGCCAGCAGCAGTTCGATCTGCACGTGCTTGACCGAGGCCCGGATGCCGGTGGTGCGGTCGCTCAGCACGTCCATGCGCAGCGCCGTCGGCAGGCCGGCCTGCAGCTCGGGCAGGCGCGCCTTGATCGCGTCCACGGTGGCGATCACGTTGGCGCCCGGCTGGCGCTGGACGTTGAGGATGATCGCCGGCTTCATATTGGCCCAGGCGCCCAGGCGCACGTTCTCGGCGCTGTCGACCACCTTCGCCACATCGAGCAGCTTGACGGGGGCGCCGTTGCGGTAGGCGACGATCAGGTTTTGATAGTCGGGGACGGTGACCAGCTGGTCGTTGGCATTGATCGCATACGAGCGGGTCGGGCCGTCGAAACTGCCCTTGGCGCTGTTGGCGTTGGCGGCGCTGATCGCGGTGCGCAGCGTGTCCAGCCCCAGGCCATACGACGCCAGCGCCTCGGTATCGGCCTGGATCCGCACCGCCGGCCGTTGGCCGCCCGACAGCGAGACCTGGCCCACGCCCGAGACCTGGCTGATCTTGAGCGCAAGGCGCGTGTTGACCAGGTTCTGCACCTCGGTCAGTGGCAGGGTGTCCGAGGTGATGGCCAGGGTCAGCACCGGCGCGTCGGCCGGGTTGACCTTGGCGTAGACCGGCGGCGCCGGCAGGTCGGTCGGCAGCAGCGAGCCGCCGGCGTTGATCGCGGCCTGCACTTCCTGCTCGGCCACGTCGAGCGTCTCGCCCAGCGCGAACTGCAGGGTGACGATCGAGACCCCGGCGGCGCTGGTGGAACTCATGCGGGTCAGGCCGGCCATCTGGCCGAACTGGCGCTCCAGCGGCGCGGTGACGGTGCGCGCCATGACCTCGGGACTGGCGCCCGGGTACAGGGTCTGCACCTGGATGGTCGGGAAGTCCACCTGCGGCAGCGCCGACAGCGGCAGGAAGCGGTAGCCGACCAGGCCCGACAGCACGATCGCCAGCATCAGCAAGGCGGTGGCGACCGGGCGGTTGATGAAGGGAGTGGAAGGACTCATCGGATGCTCCCCGCGCGTTCATCGCGGCGCCGCAACATCATTGCTGCGCTCCCTGGGCCGGACGGCCTGTACCCTGACCACGACCCTGGCCCTGGCCCTGGCCCTGCCCCTGGCCGCGCGCGCCGGCGCCGGCCGGACGATCGCCCGGCAACACCACGCTGGCGCCGTCGCGCAGGCGGTCGGCGCCTTCGGTGATCACCTGCTCGCCCACCTTCAGGCCGCTGGCGATCTGCACCTTGTCCACGGTCGCCTGGCCGCGCTGGACGATGCGCAGCGCCACGGTGCGCGCTTCCGGATTCAGGACATACACGAAGTCGCCGTTGGCGCCATGGCGCAGCGCCGTCACCGGCACCACCACCGCGTCGCGCAGGGTGTCGACGGTCAGGCGCAGGTTGACGAACTGGCTCGGGAACAGCTTGTTGTCGCCATTGGCGAAGCGCGCCTTGGCGCGCACGGTGCCGGTCTGGGTGTCGACCTGGTTGTCGAGCGCGATGAAGCTGCCGGTGGCCAGCGCCTCGGTGCGGGTGCGGTCCAGCGCGGTGGCCGGCAGCTTCGCGTCCTGCGCGATGCGTCCCTGCAGCGTCGGCAGGTGGTCTTGCGGCACGGCGAATTCGACGTCGATCGGCGACAGCTGGGTGATGACGGCGATGCCGGTCGCATCGCCGCTGCCGACCAGGTTGCCCACGTCGACCGTGCGCAGGCCGACGCGGCCGCTGATCGGGGCGCGCACCGTCGCATAATCCAGGTTCAGCTGGGCCGTGCCTTCGGACGCCTTGTCGGTCATCACCGTGCCTTCGAGCTGCTTGACCAGCGCGGCCTGGGTATCGACTTCCTGGCGCGCGATCGAATCCTGCTCGAGCAGGGTGCGGTAGCGCGACAGCATCAGGCGCGCGCTCTCCAACTGGGCTTCGTCGCGCTGGCGCTGGCCGCGCGCCTGCAGCAAGGCCATCTCGAACGGGCGCGGGTCGATCGTCGCCAGCACCTGCCCCTGCTTGACCAGCTGGCCTTCGGTGAAATGGATCTTCTGGACCACGCCCGAGACTTGCGGACGCACGGTGGCGGTCGCCGCGGCGACCACGGTGCCGAGCGCGTCCAGGGTCACCGGCAGGTCGGCCTGCTGGGCGGTCGCCACGCCGACCGTGGTGGCCGGGCCGCCCCGTCCACCCGGACCGCGCCCGCCGCCCGGGCCGCCGGGGCCGCCGGCCGCCATCCCCGGCCCGCCCGCGCCACCGGGGCCGCCCGCCGGCTGGTGGGTGAGCCACCAGGCGAGGCCGCCCAGCGCCACCATCGACAGCACGGCGATCACCCCGCCGATGAGGCGGGCGCGCCGGGTGCGGGCGGGACGGTCGGTGATTGGATGGGGCGGGAGATGCTGGTCCATGCTTGTCCTTGTTCTATAGATTTGATACTTGCGCAATACGGGTCACAATGACTTTAGCATGGCCGTTTCACTCACAATGTTTCGTAACGTACATTGCTCTTCCACTGAAACCGTGCGTTTCCGCCCGCCTTAACGCCGATTTACACAGTTCGCCTCTATTTAGGCGACGTAAACGAAAAACGGGCGCGAGATTCCGCTCGCGCCCGCCGAAACACTGTATTAATCAGTTACAAACTGCTTACAAGATCGCTCACCAATTGCCGCAGAAGCAATGGGCCACCGCCGCGAACGGCTTGCGCTCCTGCGTCAGTTCGGACAGGAAGGCCATGTCTTGCGCCACCTGGCCGACCGGGCCCGCCGGAATCGCCTGTTCGACCAGGCCCAGCTTGACCTGGATCGTCATCGCCTGCGCCGCCGAGGCGCCGGCCATCTGCAGGAAGCGCTCCACGCGCGTGACCGGACGCTCGACGTAGACCACGCGGTAATCCTTGGCCAGCTTGGCGCGGCCGGCGGCCGAGGCCAGGGCGTCGTTGTAGCTGCCCAGGCGGTCGACCAGGCCGCGCTCCTTGGCCTGGGCGCCGGTCCAGACGCGGCCCTGCCCCACTTCGTCGATCTTCGCCTGGGTGGTCTTGCGCGCCGCCGCCGCCTTGCTGGTGAAGTCGGCATACACGTTGTTGATGCTCTGCTGGACCAGCTTCTCGAAACGCGGGTCGAGCGGACGCAGCGGATTGTAGGCGTCGGCCAGCCAGGTGGTGGTCACGCCGTCGGTACGCACGCCCAGCTTGTCGGCCACCTTGTCGGCGGTCGGCAGCAGCGCGAACACGCCGATCGAGCCGGTGATGGTGGCCGGGTCGGCGATGACTTCGTCGGACGCCATCGAGATCCAGTAGCCGCCCGACGCCGCCACGCTGCCCATCGACACCACCACCGGCTTGCCGACGGCGCGCGTCAGCTCCAGCTCGCGCCGGATCAACTCGGAACCATAGGCGCTGCCGCCGGGCGAATCGACGCGCAGGACCAGGGCCTTGATCGAATCGTCCTCGCGCGCCTGGCGGATCAGGTTGGCCGTGGCGCGGCCGCCGATCACGCCGGGACCGCCGGCGCCGTCGGTGATGGTGCCGGAGGCTACGATCACGCCGACCGCGTCGCCGAAGGCTTTCTGCGGATGTCGCGCCAGGTATTCATAGAAGCTGATCTGGCGGAACGACTTGATGTCTTCTTCGTAGACGCCGCGCTTGACCATCAGCGCGCGCAGCTCGTCGCGGGTCTTGAGGCCGTCGACCAGCTTGGCCTGCAGGGCGACCCTGGCGGCGCTGCCGCCGGCCGCTTCCATGCGCTCGGGCAGCGTGTCGATCATGCTGGCCAGCGCTCCGTCGGGCAGCTTGCGGTTCTTTTCGACCAGGCCGGTGTAGCCGGCCCACATCGCGTTGTACAGGTAGGCGTCGGCCTCGCGCGCGGCGTCCGACGGGCCGTTGGCGATATACGGCTCGGCCGCGCTCTTGTAGGTGCCGACCTTGACCAGGTTGACCGTCACGCCGACCTTGTCGAGCGCGTCGCGGTAGTAGTTGCGGCGTCCGCCGAAGCCCTCGATCAGCACCATGCCCATCGGGTGCACGTAGACTTCGTTGGCGTGCGAAGCGACCAGGTAGCGCTTCTGGTCGTATTGGCCGCTCCAGGCCACGACCGTCTTGCCGGCCTTCTTGACGCGCTCCACCGCGGCGCCGAACTCGCGCAGCATGGCCATGCCGCCGCCGTTCATCTCGTCCAGCAGCAGCACCACGCTGGTGATGTTGGGGTCGCGCGCGGCGTTGTCGAGCACCTGGGTCACGTCGCGCAGGCGCACGGTGCGCTTGCTGTCGCCGCCCACGTTGTCGAGCACCGTGTCGCGCAAGGTGGTCTCGTACTGCTCGACCAGGTCGCCCTTCACCTCGACCACCAGCGCGGTCTTTTCCGACAGCGGCTTGACGCCGCCGCCGAAGAACATCGCGACGATCAGGACGAGGATCAGCAGGAACAGCAGGTTGAAGAAGGTGCGGCGGGTCACGTCGAGCGCGGTCCACAGGAACACGAACCCGCGCCGCAACGCGCTCAGGGGCTTGAAGGCCATCGAAACTCCAGTCTAGGTCAAGGAAGCGGTCGGGCGACCTGCCCGTCCCCGGCGACGCCAGGGACGCGATGCGAGATCGCATACAAGCCGGCAAACACCAGTATGCCGTTAATCAACAGTAATTCCAGCCCGAGGCGGTAAGCGCCGAGCAGATAAGCCTGATTGTACTCAAGGATCGCGCACAGGACGGGCGCGCCGATCGTTACCAGCGGGACCAGGCGGTCGTTCGGCATGCGCGCGGTCAGCATGCCGAAGGCGAACAGGCCGAGCAAGGGGCCGTAGGTATAGGCCGCCAGCTTGAGGATCACGCCGATCATGCTCGGGTTGTCGGCCGCCTTGAAGCCCAGCACCAGCAGCAGGAACAGGAAGGCGAAGCCCAGGTGCACGCGGCGGCGCAGGCTTTCGGCCTGGGCCTGGGTCAGGTCGGTGCGGCGCTTGATGCCGAGCAGGTCGATGCAGGTCGACGAGGTCAGCGCCGTGATGGCCCCGTCGGCGCTGGGGAACAGGGCCGAGATCAGGGCGATCAGGAAGATGATCTGCAAGGCCGCCGGCAGGTGGCCCATCACCACCGCCGGGAAGATCTTGTCGCCCGTGGCGGTCACGCCCACCAGCGGCGCATACAGGTACAGCAGGCCGCCCAGGAACACGAAGGACAGCAGCACCACGACCAGCACCGCGGTCAAGGTCAGCATGTTCTTTTGCGAATCCTTCAGGGTCTTGACCGAGATGGTCTTCTGCATCATTTCCTGGTCCATGCCGGTCATGGTGATCGTGATCAGGGCGCCGGCGATGATCTGCTTGAGCCAGAAATTGGGGCTGTCGACGTCATGCGTGAAGACGTTGGCCAGGCCCTGCGACTGCATCTGGTTCAGGCTTTCCGGGATCGACATGTTCAGTTCGCCCAGCAGGATCCAGACGCAGGCGAACAGGCCGAACAGCATGCAGCTGGTCTGCAGGGTGTCGGTCCAGACGATGGTCTTCACCCCGCCCTGGTAGGTATACAGCAGGATCATGCCCAGCACGACCAGGGTGCTGAGCCAGAACGGCACGCCCAGGCTGTCGAGGATGATCGCCTGCAGGATGTTCACCACCAGGTACAGGCGCGCGGTGGCGCCCAGCAGGCGCGAGACGATGAAGAAGCCGGCGCCGCTCTGGTAGGCGCGTCGCCCCAGGCGCACGTCGAGGTAGTGATAGATCGAAGTCAGCTGCAGGCGGTAGTAGAGCGGCAGCAGCACGTAGGCCACGGCGATGTAGCCGATCACGTAGCCGATCACGATCTGGGCATAGCCGAAGCCGTCGACGCCGACCGCGCCCGGCACGCTCACGAACGTGACGCCGGACAGGGTGGTGCCGACCATGCCGAAGGCGACCAGCATCCAGTTGCTGCTCTTGTTACCGATGAAGAAGCTGTCGTTGTTGGCGCCTTTCGAGGTGGCCCAGGCGACGCCGAGCAGCAATGCGAAATAAGCGATGAGGATGCAGAAGAGGAGTAGCGGGGACATGGGATGCCGAGGTTGACGTTTCGCTCAGCAATATACACCCTGCGCCGCGCTGGCCCAAGGGCCGGCGCTCAGGCACGCCATCGATCCGCCGCTCAGATTTCTTCGCCGCGCACCCGCGTGAAGGGGCCGATGCAGGCCTCGATCGAGGCTTCGGCGCACAGCAGGAACAGCGTGCCGGACGGATGGAAGCGCACGAAATGGGTGGCGTTGGCGCCCGGCTTCATGACGTTGCCGGAGCAATCGGGCTTGCCGTTGTCCTTGGTGACGCGGTCGGTCAGGCGATAGAAGCCGTCGGGATCGGGCTCGTTGGGGATCGTGTAGACGCTCTCGGAAATCTCGGCGGCGCTGGTGACCAGCGTGGTGCCGTCGGCGCGGAAGCGGTAGGTTTCGAGGCAGTGGGTAGCGGGCACCGCGAGGCGCCAGATGCCGAGGATCGGATGGTCGGCGGCCGGGCCCTTCTGCGCCAGCGCCGGCGGGCAGGCGCCCAGCAGGGACAACAGCAACAGGCTGGCAACTGTGCGCATGGCGGGCTCCTTCGCGGCCGGATGGCGCCTGCCCAGGGCCGGACAGGCGATGCCATTATTGCATCGGCGCGGCGGGGATGGCGCACGCGCCATCCCTCCCCTTCGACGGATCAGCCGTTCTCGGCGCCGGTCTTCGGCTTGGCCGGGCGGCGCGCGCGCGGCGCTGCCTTGCGCGCCGGCGCCTTGTGGGCCGGACGGGCCGTTTTCTTGCGCGCCGGCTTGGCGTCGTCCTGGGTTTCGTCGCGGGTCTCTTCCGACACCGGCTCGGCTTCCGGCTGTGCGGCATCGGCCTTGGCCTCGGCTTCGGCCGCTGCCGGCACGGCGGCGGCCTCCTCGGCCACGACCGCCAGCGCGGCCTGTTCCGCCAGCTTCTTGGCGGACGGCTTGCGCGGCGTGCGGCGGCGTTCCTTGACCGGGGCCGCTTCGGCCGGCGCAGCTTCGGCCGGCGCTGCGTCCTGGGCGGCGGGCGCTTCCGGCTCGCTCACGAACAGCGTCGGCTGCGAGGCGGGCTGCGCGAGGGCCTCGGCGTCGCTCACGACCGGTTCCAGCAGGGCCGGGATCGGCGCCGAGGCCGGCGCCGCTTCGGCGCGACCGCCCTTGCGGCCACCGCGGCCACGGCCCCGGCGGGTGTCGGGCTTGGCTTCTTCGGCCACGCCTTCGACCGGGGCGATGGCATCGACCAGGTCCTGGACCACGGCGTCCGGCGCCTGGGCGACATCCTGCGCGGCAGTGTCGACGGTCGGGACCAGGGCCGGCGCGTTGGCGCTGCGGTAGACGTAGGTGCCCGACTTCTCGTCGCGGCCGAACTCGAACAGGCCGCGGGTCTGCGCTTCTTCGAGCAGGTTGCCGAAGGTGCGGAAGCCGTAATAGGTCTCGGAAAAGTCCGGACGGCGGCGCTTGAGGGTGTCTTTCAGCAGCGAAGCCCAGATCTTGCCGGTGTCGCCGCGCTCGGACACCAGGGCGTCGAAGGTCTCGACCACCATGTCCAGCGCCTGCACCTTGCGCGCCTCGAGTTCTTCCTTGCGCTTGTCGTCGCTCGCATTGGGGCGCCGCGTCGACTGGCCCTTGCGCGCCTCCTGCTCTTCCTTGCGCTTGGCGGTGGCGCGGTTCTTTTCGCGCACCAGGTCGTCGTAGAAGATGAATTCGTCGCAGTTGGCCACCAGGAGGTCGGAGGTCGACTGCTTGACGCCGACGCCGATCACCTGCTTGGCGTTCTCGCGCAGCTTGGAGACCAGCGGCGAAAAGTCGGAGTCGCCGCTGATGATGACGAAGGTATTGACGTGCGACTTGGTGTAGCACAGGTCGAGGGCGTCGACCACCAGGCGGATGTCGGCCGAATTCTTGCCCGACTGGCGCACGTGCGGGATCTCGATCAGCTCGAAGTTCGCTTCGTGCATGGCCGCCTTGAAGCCCTTGTAGCGATCCCAGTCGCAGTAGGACTTCTTGACCACGATGCTGCCCTTGAGCAGCAGGCGCTCCAGCACCGGCTTGATGTCGAATTTCTCGTAGTTGGCGTCGCGCACGCCCAGTGCGACGTTTTCGAAGTCGCAGAACACCGCCATGCTGATGTTGTCGGAAGATGAGGCCATGAGTTGTTGTTTTCTGGTAATAAGTGGACAAGCTAACGGCGATTATACGCAACCGCCGGGGCTTTTCGCCGTCCCGCTTGCTCACATGCCCGCGCGCATCGGCGCGCCGCCGTTTCCATGCCGGCATCCGGCGACGTTTCGACTTGTTTCATTCGACGAAGCAAGGCATTTACCAATCGTGCATACAAGAAGCGTGACCGCTTCAATTGTCCGTTTAACACGCCCGCTTCTGCCCTATAATTCCGGCTCCTTCAACCGGTTTTCGGGCGACGATGCTCTCTGCCACCCTGTTCGAGTCAGCCTTCAACAGCTCGCCCTTCGGGCACTACCTGCTGTCGCCCACGGCTGACGCGATCATCCTCGCCGTCAACGATGCCTTCCTCAAGGCCTCGTCGCGCACCCGCGAGGAACTGCTCGGGGTCAGCCTGTTCACGGCCTTTCCCGGCAACCCCGACGATCCGGAAGATACCGGCGAAGCCGACCTGCGCGCCTCGCTCGCCAGGGTGCGCGCGACCGGCCTGCCCGACACCCTTCCGGCGGTGCGCTATCCGATTCCCGTGGTGCTGCCCGATGGCCGGACGGTGTTCGAGGAACGCTTCTGGACCTCGACCAGCACGCCGATCTTCGGCCCCGGCGGCGAACTGACCTGCATTTCGCACAGCAATAACGACGTCACCGCCCAGGTGCGCTCGGAGGCTGCCGTGCGCGAGAGCGAGAAGCGCTTCCGCGCGCTGACCAATGCGACGGCCGAAGTCATCTATCGCATGAATCCCGACTGGACCCAGCTGCGCCATCTCGAAGGCCGCGGCTTCCTGAAGGACACGGACGACGCCAACGGTCTCTGGCTCGAAGAATATGTCCCGCCCGAGGACCAGGGCCGGCTGCACCAGGAGATCGCGCGCGCCATCCGCGACCGCTCGGTGTTCGAGCTCGAGCACCGGGTGCGGCGCGCCGACGGCAGCAGCGGCTGGACCCTGTCGCGCGCGGTGCCGATGTTCGACACCGCCGGCGAGGTCTACGAATGGATCGGGGCCGCCAGCGACATCACCGAGCGCAAGGCGGCCGAAGAAAAGCTGCGCGAGGCCGACCGCCGCAAGGATGAATTCCTGGCCATGCTGGCGCACGAGCTGAGAAATCCCCTGGCGCCGATCGGCGCCGCGGCCGAGCTGCTGCAGCGCATCAAGCTGGACGAAACGATGATCAAGCGTACCAGCCAGATCATCGGGCGCCAGGTCGGCCACATGACGGCGCTGATCGAAGACTTGCTGGACGTCTCGCGCGTCACGCGCGGCCTGGTGCAACTCGACAGCGAGCCGCTCGACGTCGGCGCCGTGCTGCACGAGGCGGTGGAACAGGTCATGCCGCTGATCCAGGCGCGCCGCCACGACCTGGCGCTGCGCCTGCCGCCGCCGGGCACGCTGGTTGCAGGCGACCGCAAGCGCCTGGTGCAGGTGGTCGCCAATCTTCTCAACAACGCCGCCAAGTACACCCCTGAAGACGGGCGCCTCGAGGTCGCATCGTTCATCGACGCCGAACGGCGCCTGTGCATCGACGTCCTCGACAACGGCATCGGCATGGCGCCCGAGCTGGCGGCGCGCGCCTTCGAACTGTTCGCCCAGGCCGAGCGCTCGTCCGACCGCTCCTCGGGCGGCCTGGGGCTGGGCCTGGCGCTGGTGAAAAGCCTGGTCGATCTGCATGGCGGCGCGGTCGCCTGCGACAGCGCCGGCCCAGGCCGCGGCAGCCGGTTCTCGGTCTGCCTGCCGCTGCTCGAGCGCCAGGGCGACGCCGCCGCCCCGCCCTGCGACGAACCGCGCAGCGCCGCGCCACCGGGCTCGCTGCGCGTGATGGTCGTGGACGACAACGTCGATGCGGCCGTCACCCTGTCGATGCTGCTGGAATCGGGTGGGCACCAGGTCGCGGTGGAGCACGAGGCGCTGCGCGCGCTGGAATGCGCGCAGCAGTTCAGGCCCCAGGTCTGCCTGCTCGACATCGGCCTGCCCGGCATCGACGGGCTCGAACTCGCGCGGCGCCTGCGCGCGCTGCCGCAAGCGGCCAATGCGCTGCTGGTCGCGGTCACCGGCTACGGCCAGGCGCGCGACCGCGACCAGATCCTCGGCGCCGGCTTCGACCACCACCTGGTCAAGCCGATCGACACCGGGCGCCTGTACGCGCTGCTGGAAGGCGCGGCCGCGCCGGCCGCTTGAGCGCCGCGCGGCCTTCCCCGATCGGCGCCGTGCGGCGATAATGCCGCGCATTTCAATCGGCAATCATTCGACCATCCCATCATGCAAGCACACAAAGCCCATTACCTGCAGCTGCGTCCCCACGACGCCCTGCCCGACCTCAAGCACCTGGCGCCGTTCATGGCCGTGGTCGTGATCGACGACGACAGCGACGAGATGTGGCGCTGGGACGTCGCGCGCTGGCTGGTCGATTCCGGCTGCCGCTACATGCTGGCCTGGGGCAAGGAATGCGCGAGCTGGAACGAGGCGGTCGAGGATGCCGCCCTGGAAGCGTTCGACTACGAAGACGTGGCGCCGGAACAGGCCGTGCTGACGACCGCGCACGAGGATGAGGACCTGGACGAAGTGTTCTGGTTCGCGCGCCACCGCGCCAGCCACCCGGCGCTGCGCTTTTCCACCGCGGTGATCCTGCATGTGGCCGTGCGCGGCCGGCCCGACGAATTGCTGGCGCAGTTCGCCGACGCCTGAGCCGCCGGTCCGATCCCTACACCCGCGCCAGCGTTTCCGGGTCGGCCTCGCCGTCGAAATACTTGTCGATGCAGGCCTGGAACACGGCTTCGTCGGGCGCCACGTCGGCGAACAGGGTCATCGACGAGCGGAATTTCAGCTCGTCCGGATGGCCGAAAATCTCGTGCGCAGTCGGCCCGTCGAGCGCGGCGACGATGCCGGCGCATTCGCGCAGGCGCCGGCCCAGCACCGGATGGGCCAGGTAAGCCGCCGCCTCGTCCTCGGAGCCGATGGCATAGCGCTGCGCCATCTCGCTGCTGCCCAGCCCCTTGAACTGCGGAAAAACGAACCACATCCAGTGGCTGCGCTTGTGCCCTGCCCGCAATTCGGCCAGCACATTGGCGTAGACCGGCTCCTGCGCCTCGACGAAGCGCGTCAGGTTGAAGTCATCCATGATGTTTCCCTCCCCTTGTCACCGAAATGCTACAACGCCGTCGTTGTTTGCTAAAGTGCCGCACGATGAACGCCGAACACCTCTCCCTCCTCCTCGTGCGCGAAATGCCCTACGGGAAATATAAAGGCCGCAAACTGGCCGACCTGCCGGGCCATTACCTGGGCTGGTTCGCGCGCGAAGGGTTTCCACGCGGCGAGCTCGGCCAATTACTGGCCCTGATGGTCGAACTCGACCACAATGACTTGCGCGGCCTGCTCGATCCGCTGCGTGGACCGTCGACTAGGTGATACCCTCTAGCAATACACACGCCAATATCCTCCTGGGCATCGGTATAATCGAACATTCAACGAAGAATCCGCCATGCTCAACGAACACGCTCCCGCGCCCCTGGTGCTGGTGGTCGAGGACGACGACCACATTGCCCAGGTATTGCGCTTCATGCTCGAACGCCAGGGTTACCGCGTCCTGCACCTGGCCGACGGCCGCGCCGCGAGCGAGTACGTGGCCGCCAGTCCGGAAATTCCCGACCTGGTGCTGATGGACGTGATGCTGCCCCATCTCGACGGCTTCGAGATCGTCGCCCTGGCCCGTGCGCGCGCCGAGTGGGCGGCGGTGCCGATCCTCATGCTGACCGCCAAGAACACCGAGCGCGACACCGTGCGCGCGCTCGACGCCGGCGCCAACGACTTCGTCAGCAAGCCGTTCCAGCCCAACGAATTGCTGGCGCGCGTGCGGCGCCTGCTGTTGCCGGCCGCCTGAGTATCCCTAAGCGGGCGCTGCGAATCGTCCGGCTCGCTTACACTCGGGGCATGTCGCGCTCCATTTTCCTGCTTCCGCTTCTGCTGTCATCGCTGTCCTTGCCGGCCCAGGCCGCCACCTTGCTGCTGTGCCCCGGCGCTCCGCTCGCCTCGCCCGGCGCCGTGACCGAGGACTACACCACCGCCATGGGCGCCCGCATGCGCGCCATCGTCACCGAAGCGCCGGGCAAGCCCGATCCCGGCTGCCGCGCCGTGCCGCTCAAGGTGGCCGCCAGCGGCGTCCAGGCGCTGCACTTCCTGCCATTGGACGCGGCGCCGGGCGAGACGATCCTGCTGCGCGGCGAACAAAGCGGCAAGGAGTTCACCGTCACCGGCCACACGCTGGGCGCGCCGCCGCCCCTGCCCGCCTCGCAGCCGGGCCTGGCCACGCAAGCCCCGCTCGACGCCGCCGACGTGCGCCGCCGCGCGCCGCGCGCCACCTGGGCCTGGAGCCCGAACGCCTGGCGCGAACGCGCCGACGCCATGCTCGACTGGGCCGCGGAGCAAGGCATGGGCGAATTGTTCATCAACGTGCCGGTGCGCGCCGGCACGGTCGCCGAGCCGCAGGCATTGGCGGCCTTCGTGCGCCAGGCGGACAGCCGCGGCATCGCGGTGACCGCCTTCGAGGACGGGCCGGACCTGATCCTGCCGACCGCGCGCGCCGACGCCGTCGGCCGCATGCGCGCCTATGCCGCCTATAACGCGCAGGCCGGCGCGCGCGCGCGCCTGAAGGGCGTCCAGTTCGACGTCCAGCCCCAACTGCTCGATCCCGACAAGCTGCCGAAGGCGGCGCGCGACAACCATTACCTCGACCTGCTGGCCGCGCTGCGCGGGGCCGCCGGCACGATGCGGCTCGAGGCCGTGGCGCCGGCCGCCTGGAGCGGCGAGGACGCGCTGCTGCGCGGCCTGGCGCGCCATGTGGATGCGCTGACGGTGCGCACCTACCGCACCGACCCCGATGAGATACGGCGCCATGCGGCGCCCTTCCTGGACTGGGGTGTCCAGCACGGCAAGCGGGTGCGCATCGCGCTCGAGGCCGGACCGGCCGGCGCCGGCGTGGAACGCCAATACCGGCGCCTGGGGCCGGGCGCCAAAGGCGACCTCTTGATGTTCGACCTCGACGGCCAGAAGGTGCTGATGCTGCTGCAGGTGCCCGCGGCCCAGGACGAGGCGCAGGCCTACGCGCTGGCCGACCGGCGCGAGATCGCCGGCTCGGCCACCACCTTCCACTTCGACAAGCCCGCGCTGATGCGCCTGCTGCCGCGGCTTGAACAGTCCTTTGGCGCGTGGAAGAGCTTCGGCGGGATGGCGGTGCACGCGCTGCGCTAGCGCGCTCGCGCGCCAGTCACCCCAGCGGCAACTCCACCGTAAACCGCGTCCCCAGCCTGGCCCGGGTCTCGAAGCCGATCGTGCCGCCGTGCTCCTCGACGATCGCCTTGCTGATGCTCAGCCCCAGCCCGGTGCCGCCGCGCTGGCGCGTGTCGTGGGCGTCGGCCTGGGCGAAGCGTTCGAACACGCGCGCCTGGAACGCGGGCGGGATGCCCGGCCCCTCGTCGGTCACGCTCAGGCGCGCCCAGCCCGGCCGCTGCGCCAGGCCCACCGTCACCGTCTGGCCGGACGGCGTGAACTTGATCGCGTTCGACAGCAGGTTGCTCAGCACCTGCACCAGGCGGTCATGGTCGATCGCGGCCTGTACCCCTTCGGCGCCCGGCGGCAGGTCGAGCCGCAGCGCGACGCCGGCCTGGCGCGCCTGGCCCTCCATCGCCTCGGTCGCGTGCCGCAGCACCGGCGCCAGCGGCTGCACGCTGCGCCGGTATTCCATCTGGCCCGCCTCGATCTTCTGGATGTCGAGCAGGTCGTTCACCATCCGCATCAGGCGGTCGCAGCTCTGGCTGGCGATGTGCAGCAGCTTGGCCACGTCCGGCGGCAATTCGCCGGCCATGCCGGTGTCGAGCAGCGACAGCGAGGCGTGGATCGAGGTGAGCGGCGTGCGCAGCTCGTGCGAGACGGTGGACACGAATTCGCTTTTCATGCGCTCGACCTTCTTGCGCTCGGAGATGTCGTGCAGGAAGATGCTGAAGAAGGCATCCGCGCCCTCGCCCGCCAGCGCCACCGTGGTCTCGACCGTGAATTCCGCGCCCTGGCGGTTGACCACGATCCGCTCCAGGCGCCGGTCATACGAAAACGCCGCGCCCTGGTGGAAGCCGCGCAGCGCCTTGGCGATGCTGGCGCGGTAGCGCTCCGGCAGGATCATCTCGGCCAGCGGCCAGCCGACCGCCTCGTGGCGGCTCCAGCCGAACATGCGCTCGGCGGCCGGATTCCAGTCGAGGATCATGCCGCGCTGGTCGGCCGCGATGAAGGCGTCCTGCGCCGCCCCGACGATGGTGGCCATGCGCTGCTCGCTGGAGCGCACCGAGGCCAGCGCGCGCTCCAGTTCCAGGGTGCGCTGCTCGACCCGCTGTTCGAGGGTGTCGTTCAGCGCCTGCAGCTCGGCGCGCCGCTGCACCAGCGCCGTCACCAGCGCATTGAGCGCGCCGGAGAGCTGGCGCACTTCGGTATACCCGCGCCGCGCCGGCACCAGCTCCTGGCTGTCGCCGCGGCGCAGGCGGTCGGCCGACGCGGCCAGGGCCTGCAGGGGACGCGTGATGCGGCGCGCCAGCAGCAGGCCGGCCAGCGAGAACAGCAGCGCCAGCGCGGCGCCGCTCCACAAGGCGCGTTCGCGCAGCTCGCGCACCGGGCGGTAGGCGTCCTCGAGGTCCTGGCGCACCAGCACGTGCCAGCCCAGGCCCGGGTAGTCGCCCACCGCGCGCGTGGCGGCGTAGCCGACCAGGTAGTCGCGCCCGTCCTGCCAGCGCTCGGCCGCGTAGCCGGTGCGTCCCTGGCGCGCCTCGCCCAGGCTGGCCAGGTCGACCCTGGTGTCCTGCAGACCTTCGGGGCCCAGCAGCACCACGCCTTCGGCGCTGACGATCAGGGCCTGCACCCGGTTGCGCGCCTGCACCGGCGCGATGATCGAGCGTTCGACGTCGCGCGCCCACTCCCACGACAGGTGGGTGCCCAGCACGCCGGCCGGCTTGCCGTTCGCGTCCAGCCAGGGAAAGGCGACGTCCACGAAGCGGCGCGGCTCGCCTTCCTGCACCGGCAGCAGCTTGGCCAGCAGCACCGCCTCGTGCACGTCGCCGACGTAGGTGCCCTTCAGGGCATTGATGAACCAGGGCCGCTTGGCCACGTTCTTCCCTTCCAGCAGGCCGCGCGCCTCGGCCAGCACCGTACCGTCCAGCGCCGCCATGCCGATCCATTCGTAGTAGCCGTAGGTCGACTGCATGTCGCCCAGGATGCGGCGCCGCTCGGCATGCGAGGTGCCGGCGGCCACCAGGTCGCCGCGGCGCGCCATCAGGCGCACCTCCCGATAACGTTCATACATGCCGCGATCGAGCTTGTCGGCGGTCTGCATCGCCATCTCGCCCAGCCCGTTGCCGATGCTGCTCTTGACCTGGTCGGTGGCGGCGCGTTCGACCACCTCGACCAGCAGCAGGGTCAGGACCACGGTCAGCGCCGAGAACGTGAGGGCGAGCCAGGCGCCGAGGCCGCGCGGCGTCAAGCGAAGCAGAAAGCGGGAGAAGTTTGGCATGCGGAACCTGAAGTTATCTTCCAGCAGCGTATCACGGCCCTCGGGACCCTCGGCAATAGAAGACTTGGTCAATCGTGCGTCACGACCACATTCCATCCATAGTGCATGGCGGGTGCTGGTTCTTCCTTCGGGCAGAACACCCGGCGTGGCGAATGGAAAAGCGGGTGATTCCGCACGGCCATGCCCGATTTCCGGTAAACTTGACGGCTATAAGTACATCGATTGGAAACACCGTCATGCAAGCCACCGCCGCCGCCCTCACCCCGCCTTCCCTGCTGGACTATGCCACCTCGTGCGCGCTGCCGACGCCGTGGGCCCAGTTCACGCTGCACGCCTGGGTCGAGCCGGCCACCGGCAAGGAACACCTGGCGATGGCCCTGGGCGACCTGTCGACCGGCGAGCCGGTGCTGGCGCGGGTGCACTCCGAATGCCTGACCGGCGACGTGATGTTCTCGCAGCGCTGCGACTGCGGCGCCCAGCTCGAAGGCGCGCTGCAGCGCATCGCCGAGGAAGGCCGCGGCATCCTGCTCTACCTGCGCCAGGAAGGCCGCGGCATCGGCCTGGTCAACAAGATCCGCGCCTACCGCCTGCAGGAAGCCGGCGCCGACACGGTCGAGGCCAACCTGCAGCTGGGCTTCCATGCCGATGCCCGCAACTACGAGCTGTGCCGGCCGATGCTGGAACAGTTCGGCATCAAGTCGGTGCGCCTGATGACCAACAACCCGCGCAAGATCGACGCCCTGAACCGCATCGGCGTCACGGTCGCCGAGCGCGTGCCGCTGCTGGTCAACCGCAATGCCTACAACAACAGCTACCTGAACACCAAGCAGGCCAAGCTGGGCCACATGATGGCGCCGCTAACCGCCGTCGAACAGGGCGAAAAGGCATTGGTCGAGCCGGCCAATACCCCGGAATCGACGCCGACATTGCCGTAAACGTGCGCTAACGCGCGCAACGCTCGTTGATCCAGTGGCAAGATAGTATTTCATACTGCCATCAAACTATTGCATGAAACGAGCTGTCCTGGCACTCCTGCTGACCTGCATCGCCGTCGGCGCCGCCCTCGAGGCGACGTCGCCGCCGGCTGCTGCACAGCCACAGCCGCAGAACCTGACGCAACCGGCGCCGCGCGCGGCCCAGAACACGGCCGGCGCCACCGTCGGCGCGCCCCAGATGCCGGTCGACACCGCGCCCGCGGCCACGCCGAACGCGCCGCTGCCGGGCGAGACCGAGGCCCAGGACGCCCTGCCGGAGCCTTCGCTGGCGGCCCAGGACCTGTACGATTCCGCACGCGGCGACCTGCTGCAGATCCGCATGCTGCTCAAGAACGGCCGCACCCAGTCGACGGTCGGCTCGGGCTTCCTGGTCGGCACCAGCAACCTGGCGCTGACCAATTACCACGTGGTGTCGCAGATGGCGCTCGACCCCGCCATCTATACGGCCGAATACATCGACACCGACGGCAATACCGGGCCGGTCGAACTGATGGCGGTCGACGTGCTGCACGACCTGGCGGTGGTGCGCATCAACCGCAACGGCAGCGGCTTCTTCAAGGTGCCCGAGCAACCGGTGCGGCTGCGCCAGGGGCAGCGCCTGTACTCGCTCGGCAATCCGCTCGACCTCGGCTTCGCGATCTCGGAAGGGGCGTATAACGGCGTGCTCACGCGCAGCTTTTACGATCGCCTGATCTTTTCCGGCCCGATCAACTCGGGCATGAGCGGCGGGCCGAGCGTGACCGCCAGCGGCACCGTGGCCGGCATCAACGTCTCGCGCCGGCGCGACGGCGAATCGGTCAGCTTCCTGGTGCCGGTCAAGCATGCGCAGGAGTTGCTGCGCAAGGTGGCCGAGCAGGCCGCGCCGCCGGCCGACTTCAATCCGCTGATCGGCAAGCAGCTGCTGGCGCACCAGGGCAATATGGTCGACAAGCTGCTCGAGGAACCCCTCACGCTCAAGGGCATGGGCCAGTACCTGGTGCCGGTGCGCGAATCGGGCGAGGTGCGCTGCTGGGGGCGCTCGAATGCCCGCGGCGCGGTCTACAGCACCGATTCGATGAGCTGCGTGATGCAGTCGGCGGTGTTCGTGTCGGACGTGCAGCAGACCGGCAACGTGGCCATGACCCACCAGTACATCCGCAGCGGCACCATGGACCCGATGCGCTTCGCGACGCTCGCCAGCGACACCTTCCAGGTGAACAACCTGGGCAGCACCGGCGACCCGCGCCTGACCAAGCCGTTCTGCACCGAGCGCTTCGTGCATACCCGGACCCTGCCGCTGCGCGCCGTCACCTGCGTGCGCGCCTATCGCAAGTTCGAGGGCCTGTACAACTTCACCCTGCTCACGGCCAGCACCGACGCCTCGCAATCGAGCCTGCAGAGCCGCCTGGACGTGTCCGGCGTCTCGTATGAAAACGGCCTGCGCGTCACGCGCGCCTACCTGGGCGCCTTCGGGCGGAGTGGACGGCGATGAGCGAGCACACCAGCCAGCCATTGGACAGGCCGACGGGCGCGCCCGCCAGTGCGCCGATGGGCGGGCCACTGAGCGCCGAGTCGCTGCGCGGCCCGTGGACCATCGAGACCCTGGCCCGCAACGGCGAGGTGCTGCACCGCCACCGCGTGGCGGCGCTGCCGATCCGCATGGGCCGCGCCTACGACAACGACTTCATCGTCGACGACGATTACGCGGCCGCCCACCACGCCGTGGTCGAAGCCGGGCCGGATGGCCGCCTGCGGCTGCGCGACCTCGGCAGCCGCAACGGCATCGTGCACAAGAGCCGGCGCATCAAGGACGAACTGGCGCTCGACGGCGACACCGTGGTGCGCATGGGCCACACCTCGCTGCGCATCCGCGGCGCCGCGCACCGGGTCGCGCCGGAGATGGTCGACCGCACCATGCACGGCTGGGAGGGCATGCTGCCGGGCGGCGCCGGCATCGTGCTGGCCGTGCTGGCGGCGCTGCTGGTGGCCTGGCTGACCGACGCCAGCAACGACCTGGAGCGCTATGCCCTGTTCCCGGCTGCGGCCAGCGGCATCGGCCTGGCCTGGGCCGGCCTGTGGGCCTTCGGCAACCGCCTGTTCGGGCGCCGCGCGCGCCTCGGGCGCCACCTGTTCATCTATGGCTGCGCGCTGGCGGCGCTGGTGGGCCTGCGCCTGCTGGCCAGCGTGGTGGCCTATGCCTGGTCGCTCGAATGGCTGACCGCGTATGCCTCGCACGCGGCGGTGGCGACGGTGGCGGTGGCGGTCTACTTCCACCTCGCCACCGTCACGCCGCAGTACCGGCGCCGCCTGCGCCTGGCCTGCGGCGCGCTGGCGCTCCTGGTGTCGAGCCTGATCCTGGCCGGGAACATGCAGCGCCACGGCCGCACCGCCGACGAGCTGTACATGCCGGTGCTGCTGCCGCCCGAGCTGCGCGCCAGCCCGGACGTGCCGGTGGCCGATTACATCGACCAGGTGGGGGCGATGAAGAAAGAGATCGACGCCGAGCGTAGCGGTGGCAACTGAATGGCAGCTGAGCGGCAACTGAACGGTAAGCGGGCGCGCTAGCCGAGCTGGCCCAGCAGCCGGCTCAGCGTCCCGGCCGCGATCGGCTTGGTGAAGTGGTGGTCGAAACCGGCTTCGCGCGCGCGCAACTGGTCTTCGTCGGAACCCCAGCCGGTCACGGCGACGATGACCGTGCGCGCCAGCGCCGGCAGCGCGCGCAGCCGCGTCGCGAGCTCGTAGCCATTCATGCCCGGCATGCCGATGTCGAGGAAAGCGATGTCGGGCGTGAAGTCGCGCACCAGCGCCAGCGCGTCGCGGCCATTGGTCGCGCTGCGGATCTCGTGGGCGTTCATCTGCAGCAGCAGCGACAGGCTCTCGGCGGCATCGGTGTTGTCGTCCACCACCAGGATGCGGAAGCTGCGGCGCGGGACCGCGCGCTGCTCCTGCCGCGCCTCGGACAACATTTCGTCCGGCCCGGCGCCTGGTCGCGCGCCGAGCGGCAGGCGCACGGTGAAGGTGCTGCCCTGGCCGGCGCCGGCGCTGTCCACCTCGATGCGGCCGCCGTGCAGGGCCACCAGCTGGCGCACCAGCGACAGCCCGATGCCCAGCCCGCCCTGGGCCAGGCCGCCATGGTCGCCGACCTGGCTGAACATCTCGAAGATCGCCTCACGGTGCTCGGGCAGGATGCCGACGCCGCTGTCGCTCACCGCGATGGTCGCCATGCCCGTGGCCTCGCCCGCCGCCCCGCTCGCGCCCTTGCTCACGTCGAGGCGGATGTCGCCGCCGGGCGGGGTGTACTTGGCGGCGTTGGTCAGGAGGTTGCTCACCACCTGGGCGACGCGGATCGGGTCGATGTCCAGCAACAGCGGCTCGTGCCAGAGCCGCACGTCGAGCCGGTGGCGCGCGCCCTGGATGACCGCCGTGCTGGTCTCCACCGCGCTCGTCACCACCCGGTTGAGGTCGACCAGTTGCTTGCGGATCTCGATCTTGCCGCTGCTGACGCGGGCGACGTCGAGCAGGTCGTCGACCAGGTGCGACAGCTGGTGGGTCTGGCGCTCGAGCATCTCGCGCACGCGCGCCAGGGTGTCCGGATTGTCGGCGCGCAGGCGCATGATCTCGAGGCCGGTGCGGATGGTCGCCATCGGGTTGCGCAGTTCGTGCGCCAGCACCGCCAGGAACTCGCTCTTGCGCCGGCTCGCCTCCGACGCCTCGCGCGCCAGGCGCCGCATGTCTTCCTCGATGCGCTTGCGTTCGCTGGTGTCGCGAAACACCAGCGCCACGTGGCGCGCCTCGGGCGCGCCGATGCGCGAGGCGTTGACCTCGAACCAGCGTTCGAGCTTGGGCGAATATTCCTCGAACAGGATCGATTCGCCGGTGCGCGCCACCGCGCCGTAGCGTTCCAGCCAGACCGATTCGAGGCCGGGCGCCAGCTCGTGCACCGAGCGTCCCTTGGCGTCGGCAATGCCGCTCTGGATCGCGAACATCGGGTTCACTTCGATGAACACCAGGTCGCAGGGGGCGCCGCCGGCGTCGAATTTCACTTCCAGGATGCAGAAGGCTTCGTCGACCTCCTCGAACAGCTTGCGGTATTTTTCCTCGGACTCGCGCAGGGCCGCCTCGGCGCGCTTGACGCGGTCGATGTCGGTGACCACCGAGACCTGGCCGTTGACCTGTCCATCGGCATCGCGGACCGGCACCGAACTGATATGGGTCCAGACCTCGCGACCGTCGTCCTCGCGGTACAGGGCCTCCACGCCCGGCACGACGCGCTCGCCGCGCAGGGCGCGGGCGCCGGGGAAATCCTCGCGCGCCACCGGCGCGCCATCCTCGTCGAATATCGTCCAGCGCGCGAAGCCCCGCTCATCGCGCGACGGTATGCGGCGCGTCGGCAGGTAGTGCTCCATCGCGTCGTTCGCCAGCACGATCGCGCCGCTGGCGTCGCTGACGCCGACCCCGACCGGCAGGCTGTCGAACAGGGCCGACAAGCGCGCATCGCTCGCCCGCCGCGCCTGATCGGCGCGGCGCGCCTCGAGCACCCGGCCGGTGGTCTCGAAGGCGGTATGAACGAAACCGCCCGCCACGCCGTCGAGGCCGCGCAAGGGCACGTAGGATGCGGCGAACCAGCGCTGGCATTCCTGGTCTCCCGGCGGCAGCGTCACGCACAGGTCCTCGACATGGCCGGGCCGTCCCGCCATGGCGGCGTCGGCCAGCGGCTTGACCGCGGGCCACATGGTCGGCATGACCTCGCTCAGCGGCTTGCCGAGCGCGCCAGGATGGGCATGGCCGAGCAGCGCCGCATAGGCGTCGTTGTACAGCATCAGGTAGCGCTCGCTCCAGCACACCAGGGTCGGATGGGGGGCATCGAGCATCAGGTCGAGCGCCACCCGCAGCTCGACCGGCCAGCCGCCCGGCTCGCCCATGGGGCTGGAAGACCAGTCGTGGGCCGCAAGCAGGGTCCGCATCTGGCGCCGGTTATCGGCATCGTCGCTGTGGTGACCAGGAATGTTCATGGCCCATTGTCGCACGATGGGCTTGCGGGCACGGCAATGGTCACCAATTGTCACATTTACCACGGTGCGCCGTTTTGACAAGCGTGGGCCGATGCACGATGATCGGGTCTTTCTCAGCTGGACGCCATCCGTGCCCCCTTTTCCACAGCGCGCAAACCGCAGCCTCATCGTCGCCGGCATCGCCTGGATGCTGTTCTGGAGCCTGATGGTGCTGGTCGCGCTGGAAGACTATCGGCGCGACGGCGGCGCGGCGCTATGGCAACCGGTGTTGTGGGAGACCTCGTCCGCGGTGGTGGCCACGCTCCTGTTCCTGGTCCAGCGCCGGTCAAGCAGCGGCGACGATGCGCTGGTCGCCACGCCCCGGCGCTGGTTCGGCCGGCAACTGCGCTGGCTGCCGCTGTACTGGTTCGGCTTCACGCCCATCGTGTTCGCGATCCGGCACGGCATCTATGCGCTGGCCGGCGCCCGCTACGAGCACCAACCCTGGTCCGAGGTCTTCGTCTACGAGGCGCTCAAGATCTCGGTGTTCTTCGGGCTGTTCACGACGATCGGCTTCGGCCTCCTGTCCTACCGCGAGATGATGAAGGAGCGCGTGCGCGCCGAGCAGGCCGGCGCGTTGCTGCGCGAAGCCCAGCTCGAACGCCTGACGCGCCAGATGCAGCCGCACTTCCTGTTCAACGCGCTGAACACGATCTCTTCCCTGATGCATACCGACGTGGCGCGCGCCGACGCCACGCTGGTGCGCCTGGCCGACGTGCTGCGCGCCACCCTGGCCCTGGGCGAGCGCCCGCAGGCGCGCCTGCGCGACGAGCTGCGCCTGGCCCAGGGCTATGCGGCGGTGATGGCCGAGCGCTTCGAGGGGCGGGTGACGCTGGCGTGGGACGTCGACCCGGCCGCGCTGGACGTCATGCTGCCCGCCATCAGCCTGCAACCGCTGCTCGAGAACGTGTTCAAGCACACCGTTGGACGGCGCCGCGAGGCGACCGCGATCCGGGTCGCGGCCGCCGTCGACGGCGGCGCCATGGTGCTGCGGGTCGAGGACGACGGCGGCGTGCTGGACGAGTCGTGCACGCCCGGCATCACGGTGGCCAACCTGCGCACGCGGCTGGCCGCCCTGCACGGAGAACACGCGAGCCTGGCCTTGGTCGCATTGGCGCCGGCCGGCGTGCGCGCGGAAATGAGGCTGCCATGCGCCTGCTGATCGTCGACGACGAACGCCCGGCGCGCGACCGGCTGCGCCGCATGCTGGCCCTGGCGCCAGGCATCGCGTCGGTGCGCGAAGCGGTCGATGGCGTCGAGGCCCTGCGCATGGTCGAGAGCGAACGGCCGGATGCGCTGCTGCTCGATATCGAGATGCCGGAGCTCTCGGGCATCGACCTGGCCGCCTCGCTGCCGGCGCCGGCGCCGCTGGTGGTGTTCGTCACCGCCCATGAGGATTATGCGCTGCGCGCCTTCGACAGCGAAGCGGTGGACTATCTGCTCAAGCCCTTCGACCAGGAACGCCTGCACCGGGCGCTCGAACGGCTGCGCGCGCGACTGGCGGCGCCAGTGCAGGCGGCATCGCCGCCGCCCAGTCCCCCGCGCCAGTTGCTGGTGAGCGAACGCGGCGCGACGCGCGTGGTGCAGGTGGCCGATATCGAGTGGCTCGAGACGGCCGACAACTACGTGGCGCTGCACACGTGCGCCGGCGCCCCGCTGCTGCGCCAGACCCTCGGCGCCCTGCTCGGCCAGCTGGGAAGCGCCTTCATGCGCTGTCACCGGCGCGCGGCGGTGCGCCTGTCGGCCATCGACCGCATCGAGCCGCTCGACAAGGGCGATTGCGAACTGGTGCTGCGCAGCGGCGCGCGGGTGCCATGCAGCCGCCAGCACCGCCCCGCCCTGCTCGCACGCCTGGACCCGGCTCGCCCCACGTAAGGCCCGGTTCGCCCCCTGGCGCTGGCATCGATCCCGCCTGCGCGCGATGCTGGCGTCTCCATCATCACCAGAGCGCGCCATGCAGCCAACCACTTCCGCCGGCAATCATCGCCTGTATTTCCTCGACTGGGTCCGCATCCTGGCCTTCTTCGTGCTGATCGCCTACCACGTGGGCATGTACTACGTGAGCTGGGGCTGGCACGTGAAGAGTCCGCATGCCGGCGCCGGTCCGGAGCCGTTCATGCTGCTGTCCTCGCCGTGGCGCCTGAGCCTGCTGTTCTTCGTGGCCGGCGCGGCCTCGCATTTCTTGCTGCGCAAGATGGCGCCGGGGACCTTCGTGCGCCGGCGCAGCCTGCGCCTGCTGCTGCCGCTGCTGTTCGGCATGCTGGTCATCGTGCCGCCGCAGCCCTGGCTGGAGGTGGTCGAGAAACTCGGCTATGCCGACGGCTTCCTGGCCTTCATGCGCCTGTACCTCGTCGGCTACGGCGGCTTCTGCCAGGACGGCTGCCTGGTCCTGCCGACCTGGAACCACCTGTGGTTCGTCGCCTACCTGTGGGTGTACACGCTGGTGCTGGCCGCCTGCGCGGCATTGCTGGGCAACGCCCGCATCGAGGCGCTGGCCGCGCGCAGCGCCGGCATGGTGAGCGGCTGGAAGCTGATCGCGCTGCCGGCGCTGTTCCTGGCGATCGTGCGCATCCTGCTGGCCGACCGCTTCCCGAGCACCCACGCCCTGGTCGACGACTGGTTCAATCACGCCACCTACCTGCCGATGTTCCTGCTCGGCGCCCTGGTGGCGCGCAGCCGTCCGGTGTGGGAACACATGGAGAGCGTGCGCTGGAGCGCCCTCGGCATTGCGCTGGCCGGATGGGCCGCACTCGTGGCCTGGCACGCCGCCCCGCACCATGAACACAGCGCGCAGATGATGGCGTTCTGGGTCCCCGTGATGCGTTGCGTGTATGCGCTGTGCGCCTGGAGCGCCATCGTCGCCGCCTGCGGTTTCGCGCGCCGCCACCTGGACCGCGACGGGCCGGCGCGCCGCTACCTGACCGATGCGGTGTTCCCGGTCTATATCGCGCACCAGACCCTGATCGTGATGATGGCGCATGCCTTCAAGCCGCTTAACCTGGCGCCCGGCGTCGAGGCCCTGCTGCTGATGGTCCTGACCGCGACCGGCAGCTTCGCGCTGTACGAAGCCGTGCGCCGTATGCGCTGGGTGCGCCCGCTGTTCGGCCTGGCGCCAGAGGCGAGAACGGGAGGCATGCCGACGCCGGCGCACGGCCAGGCGACGGCGCTGCGCTGATCAGTGTGTCGCCAGCGCCTGGCGTCCCTGCTGGCCGGTCTGGAGCGCCTGCGTGGTCTGCTGGGCCGCCTGCTGGCTGGTCTGCTGGGCCGGCTGCGCCGCGCCGTCGGCGCGCGCGTGGCCTGCACCATCGGCGCGCGTGAACGGGTCGGTCATGGTGCGCAGCGCCTCCTGCTGGCTACGGATGCCGCGCTCGGTTTCCTCGGCCGAGGTGCGCGCCACCTCGTCGACCACGGCGCGCGCGGTGCGGGTGGTGGCCTGCACGTGCTGCTCGGCCACGCGCGCCAGCTCGACCTGGGCGTCGGTGGCCAGGCGCGAAATGTGCTGCTGGTAGGCGCGCAGCTTTTCGGTGGCCGGCTGGGCCCGCGCCGAGGCCGCGCCCAGCAGTTCGGACTGGCGGTCGACATTCAGCACGTGCTGGCCGGCCAGCGTGGTCTCCTCGAGCATGGTCTGGGCCAGCTGGATGTTGAGTTCACACATCTGCTGGAAGGAACGGAACAGGGATTTGGACATGTCGTTGACGAAGGCGGTCTGGGCGTCCAGGTGGGTGCGCACGGCCGGCGTCACGGATTGCGGAAACGGATACATGCAAAGCCTCTCTTTGAGTGGGATTGAACGTGAAATGAATGGGTTGCGTGCCTGGGCACGAACAACGAACATTAAAGCGCTACCGTCCCTGCACAGTTGAGGTGCACCAAACGTGCAGGCTCCCTGATATTCGGGCTGGCCCGATCCTTGCATGTCAGAAAGCACCCTGGATTCCAAGGGCTTTGTGGGAGGTAAAGATGATTGGACAGAACGATGTAGTCGAATTCGCGGGCACGCCCGGGCGCACGGTCCGCGTGCTGTGGATCGACCAGCCGCGGGCGCTGGCCTGGACCTATCAACTGGGCAGCCATGCGGCCATGCCCGAGCCGACGCCGCTGGCGGTGCTGGAAGAAGCGCTGGCGTCCGGCCAGGCGCGGCGCCTGTTGGTCGACCCGTTCGCCGCGGCGCCGCCGCGCGAACCGGTGCCGCAGGGCTACCTGAACCTGCAGGCCAAGGCCTGGTCGGCCGTGCGCGCCCTGCACGCCGACCGCCACGCGCTGGTCGATCCGCGCCAGCGCGCCACGCTGATGGCCGCCTACGCCGCCGCCCACGGCATGTCGAAATCGAGCATCCTGCGCTACCTGCGCCGCTATTGGGAGCGCGGCCAGACGCCCGACGCCCTGCTGCCGGACTACGGCAATTCGGGCGCGCCGGGCCGCACCCGCGCGGTCACGGCCGGCATCAAGCGCGGACGTCCGCGCAAGGGCGCCGGCACCGGCACCAATGCCGACGAGCGGATGCGCGCGATCTTCCGCGCCGCCGCGGCGCGCTATGCGGCCAGCCATGACGGCTTCTCGCGCCGCGCCGCCTATCGCCAGATGCTGGAGGATTTCTTCCAGGACGTCGACGCCGGGGCGCTGCCCAGCTTCGGCCAGTTCAATTACTGGCTCGAGCGCGACGCCGCCGTGCCGCCGCCGGTCACGCTGGCGCGCCCGGCGCCGCCGCGTCCACCGGTGCATGCACCAATGCACGCACCGTCGCGGTTCACGCAGCACGCCGCCATGGCCTGAGCGATCGCGGTGCACCGCACGCCGTCATGGTGCGCGGTGCGCGTAGCGCTACCCTTGCGCCGGCGCCAGCGGCGCGCCGCAATCCTTGCAGAAGTGGGCGCGCGGGTCATGCTCGCCGCTGCCGCAGGCGCCGCACTGGCGCGGCGTGCCGCGCGGGGCGTGGCGCGACATCTTCTGCGACGTCATCTCGGCCGAGACGATCCCCGTCGGCACCGCCAGGATGCCCCAGCCCAGCAGCACCATGAACGAGGCGATCGCCTTGCCCACCGGCGTGTGCGGCACGATGTCGCCGTAGCCGACCGTGGTGATGGTCACCGTGGCCCAGTACATCGACATCGGAATGCTGGTGAAGCCGTTCTCCGGCCCCTCGACCACGTACATCACGGTGCCGAGGATCAGGATCAGCATCAGCACCACCGACAGGAACACCATGATCTTGCGCCGGCTGGCGACCAGGGCCTCGCCCAGGCGCGTGTATTCCTCGATGTACAGGGTCAGCTTGAAGATGCGGAATACGCGCAGCAGGCGCAGGATGCGCACGTCCAGGAACACCTGGCTGCCGGGCAGCAGCAGCGACAGGTAGGTCGGCAGCACCGACACCACGTCGATGATCCCGTAGAAGCTGCGCGCATAGCGCAGCGGGCGCTGCACGCACACCAGGCGCGCGATGTATTCGATCGTAAACAGCAGCGTGAAGCCCCATTCGAGCACCGAGGTCACGCCCGAATACTGGCTGTAGATGGCCGGCACGCTGTCGAGGATCACGACCAGGATGCTGAGCAGGATCAGGATCACCAGCACGATGTCGAAACGGCGCCCGGCCGGGGTGTCGGTGCCGAAGATGACGTCGAACATGCGCGCGCGCCAGCCGTCCGGCGGCCGGCCCAGCAGCGTGGGCAGGTCGCGCGGCGGCGTCGGCACGAACTTGCTGTCGATCTTGCTGTCGGTCGCGCGGATCATCTGGGGTCGGGTCCCGCCGCCGAAGGCAAACCCTTATTTGGCATGCTGCTCCACCCAGGCGGCGAAGGCGGCCATGAATTTCTGGAAGAAGGCGCGCGACGATTCGTCGACCAGCTCGTCCCCCTCGTACTTGCCGGCGACGCCGCCGACATAGGCTTCCGGCGCCGGCATGGTCGGCATGTTCAGGAACGGCAGCATCTGGCGCAGGTGGTGGTTGGCGCCGAAGCCGCCCAGCGCGCCCGGCGAGACGCTGACGATGGCGCAGGGCTTGTCGGCGAAGGCCGCCTTGCCGTAGGGGCGCGAGCCGACGTCGATCGCGTTCTTCAACGCCCCCGGCACCGAGCGGTTGTATTCCGGGGTGCAGAACAGGATGCCGTCGGCCTGGCGGATGGCGTCGCGAAACGCCGCGAATGCGGCTGGGGGCGGATCGGTCTCGTCGTCCTCGTTATACAGCGGCAGGTCGCGCAGCTCGACGATCGCGAGCTCGAGTCCTTGCGGCGCCAGCGCGATCAGGCTGTGGGCGACGCGGCGGGTGTACGAATCCTTGCGCAGGCTGCCGACGAGGACGGCGATTTTTTTCGAGGCCATGATATTCCTTTATTGGATGAGGTCGTTTTGCCAACCTCTGATGATAGCGGCTTTCGTTCGCGCGGTGCGTCGCATACGGAAAACACCTGTAAATACCCTCGTAAACACAGCAACTGCATGGTAACTGCACGCAAATGCCTGGTTGGCAACAGGATCATATCCAGTTAGAATCGGGCCCGACCTTGCCCGTCGGGGCCGCATGCGATGCCGGACCGACGCGGCGCAGCGTTCCAGGAAGGACCACCGCACTACCGACTTTATCAACCCACGCGCCTGATCGCGCAGCAGAACCATGAACCTCGAAGAATACTTCCCCGTCCTCATGTTCATCATCATCGGCATCCTGGTCGGTGTCGCGCCCCAGGTCTTGGGCCGCGTGCTGGGGCCGCATCGCCCCGACGAACAGAAGCTGTCCGCCTACGAGTGCGGCTTCGAGGCCTTCGGCGACGCCCGCATGCAGTTCGACGTGCGCTTCTACCTGGTCGCGATCCTGTTCATCCTGTTCGACCTGGAAGTGGCCTTCCTGGTGCCGTGGGCGGTGGTCGTCACCGATATCGGCTCGACCGGCTTCTGGGCCATGATGGTGTTCCTGGGCCTGTTGACCATCGGCCTGGCCTACGAGTGGAAAAAGGGCGCGCTGGACTGGGACTGATCCGTCATGGACGCCATGCTGTTCGTGAACCTGGTGATCGGCATCGGCCTGCTCGACGCCGCCTGGCGCTCGCACAAGAACGCCAGGCCGCGCACGGCGGCGCTGCTGGCGACCATCGCCGGCGCCGGCATCGCCCTGAGCCTGTTCGTGCTGGCCACCGGGACCGGCGTCCCTCCTCCCAGCGTCGACTAGACCGCGACGGCCGCGCTCCGCGGCCTTTTTTTCGCCTACAGCCGCAGGCGCCGGTACATCTCCAGGAAGCGCTTCACCTGCGGCTTGCTCATGACGACCACCGGGTCGCCATGCCAGGCATACAGGAAAGGCTCGCCGCCCTGGCGGTCGGAGATGCGCACCGACAGCAGGAAGCGCGTGCCCAGGGGATAGCGCGCCGTATCGAGCAGGCTGCGCGAACACTGCACCCGCATGTCGGTCGCGAAAGCCTGCCCCGACACCGGCCGGATGCGCGGCTTGCCGGTGCGCGCGTCCAATGCCGATTCGACCGCCACCTCGCGGTAAGCCCAGGCGTCGCGCGCCACGCCTAGGCCCCCGCCAGCCTGGGCGGGCGCACCACCGCCGCTTCGCGGATCGGCAGGTTCACCAGGGCCGCGGCCAGCGCCAGCGCCATGTCGGCATACCACATCCAGCTGTAGTCGCCCGTGTGCACCACGGCCAGGCCGCCCAGCCAGGCGCCGAAGAAGCCGCCGATCTGGTGCGACAGCAGGGTCATGCCGAACAGCGTGGCCAGGTAGCGCACGCCGAACAGCTTGCCGACCAGGCCGGCCGTCGGCGGCACGGTGGCCAGCCAGGTAGCGCCGAGCGCGGCGGCGAACAGGTAGAAGGTCCATGCGGTCTTCGGCGCCAGCAGGTACAAGGCGACCAGCAGGGCGCGGCTGGCATAGATCCAGAACAGCAGCGACTTCATGCGGTAGCGCGAGGCCAGCATCCCCGCGCCCAGGCTGCCGGCGATGTTGAACAGGCCGATCAGCGCCAGGGCCGTGGCCGAGACGCTGGCCGGCAGGCCGCACAGCGCGACCTCGCCCGGCAGGTGGGTGACCAGGAAGGCGATGTGGAAGCCGCAGGTGAAGAAGCCCAGGTGCAGGCAGATATAGCTGCGGTCGCGCATGGCCTGGCGCAGCTGCTGGCCGAGCGAGATCGAAGGCGGAGCCGGCTGGGACGCGGCAGGCGCGGCGCCGGCAGCACTAGCGGGAGAGGCGGCGGCGGCTTTCCTGCCGCGCAGCGGCCAGGCCAGCGGAATGGTCAGCAAGGTGGCGGCGGCCATGGTGAGCATGGCCCAGATCCAGCCGGCGCCGGCGATGATGGCGCCCATCAGCGGCGCGAACACGAACTGGCCGAAGGAGCCGCCGGCGTTGATGAAACCCGAGGCGAAGGCGCGCCGCTCGGCCGGCAGGCGCTGGGCGGTGGCGCCGATCAGGATCGAGAAGCTGCCGGCGCCGGCCCCGGCCGCCGAGAGAAAACCCATGGTCAGCAGCAGCGCCCACTGCGAATCGACGAAGGGCGTGGCGGCGGTGCCCGCCGCCAGCATCAGGCCGCCGAGGGCGATCACCCTGCCCGGCCCGTACTTGTCGGCGACGGCGCCGAAGACCGGCTGGGCCGCGCCCCACATCAGCTGGGCCACCGCCATCACGAAACTGATGCTGGCCACGCCGAGCCCGGTCGCGGTGTTCAGCGGCGACAGGAACAGGCCGCTGGTCAGCCGCGCGCCCATCGTGATCATCATGATGGCGCTGGCGACCAGGATCAGGGTCCAGGCCGCGCGCGGAGATGGATCGAACGGCGGTGTCGGGTTGGCGTTGGTCATCAGGCAATTATAGATTGCCTTTTCGACCTTTGCCGAAGCCCGTCAATACCGCTTCAGGACGCCTCGTTGGCGGCCCGGATCAGCAGCGCGGTCGAGTGCGCCGCCATGCCCTCTTCGCGGCCCAGGTAACCCAGCTTTTCGTTGGTCTTGGCCTTGATGTTCACCTGCTGCGGCGACACGCCCAGGTCTTCGGCGATGCGCGAGACCATCAGCGGGATGTGCGGCGCCATTTTCGGCTGCTGGGCGATGATGGTGGCGTCGATATTGCCGATGGTGTAGCCCGAGTTCAGCACGCGGTGCGCGACTTCGCGCAGCAGGGTGCGCGAATCGGCGCCGGCGAACATCGGGTCGGTGTCCGGGAAGTGCTTGCCGATGTCGCCCAGCGCGGCCGCGCCCAGCAGCGAATCGATGATCGCATGCAGCAGCACGTCGGCGTCGGAATGGCCCAGCAGGCCCAGGCGGTGCGGGATGGTGACGCCGCCGACGATCAGCTTGCGGCCTTCGACCAGCGCGTGGTTGTCGTAGCCGGTGCCGATGCGAAATGGAGGATGGGGGTTGTAGGATGCGAGTGCCATGGTGTGTGGTTCGTGTCGGTCAAATGGTGGAATCGAGCGCCAGGTACATCTCGGCGATGCG
The DNA here is from genome assembly GCF_001866515.1 of Massilia timonae. Taxonomy (NCBI): domain Bacteria; kingdom Pseudomonadati; phylum Pseudomonadota; class Betaproteobacteria; order Burkholderiales; family Oxalobacteraceae; genus Massilia; species Massilia timonae. Next base: position 3,405,702 of record NZ_JRYB01000001.1, on the reverse strand, counting down.
GATGTCGGATGGCAGCGTGACTTTCAGGTTGCGCGGATGGCCTTCGACCAGCCGCGGGGCCAGGCCCAGCGCCTCGACGGCGCTGGCGTCGTCGGTGATCGCGGCCGGGTCGAGCGCCGCGTCGAGCGCGCGGCACAGCAGCGCGTAGGAAAACATTTGCGGGGTCTGGGCCAGCCACAGCCCGTCGCGCGGGACGGTGGCGACGCCGTCGTCGCCCCGGCGCTTGACGGTATCGACCACGGGCAGCGCCAGCAGGCCGCCGGCCGCGTGGTCGCCGGTCTCGACGATCAGGCGTTCGATCAGCGCGGCGTTCAGGCCCGGCCGGGCGGCGTCGTGGACCAGCACGCGGTCTTGCGCGCCGAGCACGCCGGCCAGCGCATGCAGGCCGTTGCGGATCGACTCCATGCGGGTGGCGCCGCCGCAGCGCAGCACGGTGACCCGGCTGCACGGCTCCCTTGCGTCGGGCAGCACGCCGTCGATGAAGGGGTCGTCCGCGCTCACCACCACATAGGTGTGGGCGATGAGCGGGCTGGAAAGGAAGGCGTCGACCGTGTGACGCAGCATGGGCTTGGCGCCGATGGCCAGGTATTGCTTGGGACTGCCGGCCGCCATGCGGGCGCCGACGCCGGCCGCCGGAATGAGGGCGACATGCTGCTGCACTGCCGTGTTCGTTTCGTTTGCTTGTTCGGTGGTCATGAACTGCTTCGTGATGCCTGTCTAAGCAAAGACTGTACCTCACCTGCGCAAACCTTGCCCAGGCGGGCGTATTCCTGCGGCGTATCAATGGCCGCCTGCAATACTTCGACTTTTTCCATCTCACGTTTAATGTAAGGCATCCAGCTGCGGTCGACTTCGCGCTGGAGCAGAGATCGTGCCTGGCCGATCGGCGCATACAACGGTTTGCCGGCGAAGCGCGCCGCCAGGCGGGCGCGCACGATGGCTTCGGCCTTCGGCAGGAAATCCTGGTAGGTCTGCAGGTGGCGCATCTCGTGGGCCAGCACTTCCCGGTACGAACACGATCCCGGCGGGAACTCGCGGCTGACATAGATCACGATCGGCGCGTAATACAGGTTGACGTCAATGCGCGGCGCCACGCATTCGTAGCCGCTGGTCCCGTCCGTCAACATGCGCCCGCCGACCTTGATGCTCACCCGCGCCTCGGTATGCGTCAGGCCCAGCACCCAGGACCCACGGCGCACGCTGCCTTTCAGGCGCGTCAGGTCGAAGTAGGAACGCGTGTTGTCGATGCGGTAGCCTTCGCTGCGGCTGGACAGCACCGAGATCGTCTCGCCGATGGTGTCCTCGCACTGCGCCTGGAACGGGGTGCGGGCCTGGGCCGAGGCCGGGGCGGCCATGACGACCGACAGCGCCGCCGACAGCGCGACCAGGCTCCGACGCGGCCGCATGATGCTCAGGCAGGCGTCCAGTCGCCGGCCAGGATCTTCTCGAGCCAGAAGGTGCCGATGATCGTTTTCACGTCGGTGATCTCGCCCTTGCGCACCATCTCGAGGAGCTCGGGCACGGTGGCGCTGAAGAGCTCCAGGAACTCGCCGGCGTCGAGCTGCTGCTCGCCCGCGCTCAGGTCTTCGGCCAGGAAGATCTCGAGGTGCTCGTCCGAATAGGCGATCGCGTTGTGGATCGTGCAGACGAAGCGCCAGCGTCCCGCCGTGTAGCCGGTTTCCTCCTTGAGCTCGCGCCTGGCGCATTCGAGGTGGTCTTCACCCGGGTCGATCTTCCCGGCCGGGAATTCGATGAAGACCTGCGAGTTCGGATAGCGGAACTGGCGCTCGAGCAGCACGCGGCCGTCGGGCAGCAGCGGCAGGATCACGACCGCGCCGGGATGGCGGAAGAACTCGCGCTGGCTTTCCGAGCCGTCCGGCAGGCGGATGCGGTCTTTCTCGACTTTCAGGAAATGGCCGTCGTAGACGACGCCGCCGTCGATGCGGGTTTCTTTCAGATCCGACACTATGGGCTCCAATGTTACGCAGATGGGAAATATCATAAGCCAAACGCGTCGGCGGCGGAGCGCCAACCCTGCTTACCGTAGGGTTGGCGGCTCCGCCGCCGACGCGTTCAAGGAACGGGAATTCAGCCGCGCCGCTTGCGCATATACCGCAGCACGAAGCCCGGAAACGCCAGCACCAGGAACATGCAGCCGGTGACCGCATAAAACTCCCAGGTCTGCACGAACACCGAACCAATACGCGACTCCAGCAGTTTGGCGACCAGGCCGACCACGAAGTACAGCACCACCAGCTCGAGCAGGCGCAGCGCGAAGGCCTTGTTGCGCGGCTCCCCCGCCGCCGCCTTGCCGGCCGGGACCGGCACGAACCCGAACAGGCGCTCGTTCACGAACGGCAGATTGGCCCCCGCCAGCGCGAGGGCAATCACCAGCAATGCGGCCAGCGAGCTATCCATATGGCCAGTCTCAGTTCGCCAGGGTCGCCTGCATGGCGCTGTAGCAGATCGCCAGCAGGCCGCCCGGGACGATGCCCAGCACCACGATGGCGACGCCGTTGAGCGACATGATGACGCGCATGTCCGTCGGCGTTGAGATGGCGGCGGTGTCCACCGCTTCGTCGAACCAGATCGTCTTGACGATGCGCAGGTAGTAGAACGCGCCGATCAGCGAGAACATCACAGCCACGACGGCCAGCCACACCATGCCGGCGTTGGCGACGGCCTGGATTACGGCGTACTTGGCGATGAAGCCCACCATCGGCGGCACGCCGGCCAGCGAGAACATCAGGACCGTGGCGACGATCGCGAACCATGGGCTGCGCTTGCCGAGACCCTTGAAGTCGCTGATCAGCTCCGCCTCATGGCCGGCGCGCGCCAGCATCATGATCAGGCCGAAGGTGCCCACCGTGGTCAGCACGTAGATGATGGTGTAGTACATCGCGGCGCTGTAGGCGGCGGCGGCATTGGTGGTGTCGCCATCGACGTTGCCGACCACCAGGGCCAGCACCACGAAGCCCATCTGGGCGATGGTCGAATACGCCAGCATGCGCTTGATATTGGTCTGGGCGATCGCGGTGACGTTACCGAAGGCCAGCGACAGCACGGCCACCACCAGCAGCATCTGCTGCCAGTCGAAGGCCATCGACGGCAGCGCCTCGGCCAGCAGGCGGATCACGATGGCGAAGGTGGCGATCTTCGGCGCGCCGCCCAGCAGCAGGGTCACGGCGGTCGGCGAACCCTGCACGACGTCCGGCACCCACATGTGGAACGGCACCACGCCCAGCTTGAAGGCCAGGCCGGCCACCACGAACACCAGGCCGAACACCAGGATGGTGCGATTCGCGCCTTCGGCTGCGGTGATCTGGGCGATCGCGTTGATGTCGAGCGAACCGGTGGCGCCGTAGATCATCGAGATGCCGTACAGCAGGAAGCCCGACGCCAGGGCGCCCAGAATGAAGTACTTCATCGCGGCTTCGGTCGAGACCGCGTGGTCGCGGCGCAGCGCAACCAGCGCGTACAGCGACAGCGACATCAGTTCCAGGCCCAGGTAGATCGACAGCATGCTGTTACCCGAGATCATGATCATCTGGCCCAGCATCGAGAACAGCGCGAGCGAATAGAACTCGCCGCCCAGGTTGCCCGACATCATGCCGCGGTCGCCGGCGTACTGGCGCGAGTACACGATGGTCATGGCCGTGGCCAGGTAGGTGAACAGCTTGAGCAGGTTCGACATCGGATCCGACACGTACATATGACTGAACGTATAGACAGTCGCGCCGCCGTTGAAGTCGATAAAGGAAAAGATCGCGCAGCCGCCGATCGCCAGCAGCGACAGGCCGTAGGTCAGGTTGCGCTTGCCTTCCTTCAGGAACAGGTCGATCAGCAGGATCGCGGAGGTCGCGATCAGCAGGAAGATTTCGGCATAGACCGGCGCCAGATTGGTGTCGGCAGCCGATAACAGGGTCGAGTTCATTTCATTCATGGCGTTTTATTGAGGCACTTTGCTGACTGCGACGTGCTGAAGCAGGTCGGTGACCGACACTTGCAGGGTCTCGGCGATCGGCGCCGGATACAGGCCCATCGCCAGGGTGGCGATTGCCAGCACCGACAGGATGGCGAACTCGCGACCGTTCAGGTCGGTCAGCTCGGCGACTTTCTTGTTGGCGACAGGGCCGAACACGACGCGCTTGACCATCCACAGCGAGTAAGCCGCGCCCAGGATCAGGGCGGTGCCCGATGCGACGCCGGTCCAGAAGTTGAACTCGACCGCGCCCAGGATGACCATGAACTCGCCGATGAAGCCCGAGGTCGCCGGCAGGCCGGCATTGGCCATCGAGAACAGCACGGCGAAGGCGGCGAACTTCGGCATGGTGTTGACCACGCCGCCGTAGTCGGCGATTTCACGCGAATGCACGCGGTCGTACAGCACGCCGATGCACAGGAACATCGCGCCCGACACGAAGCCGTGCGAAATCGCCTGCATCAGGCCGCCCTGCACGCCCAGGTCGTTGAACATGAAGAAGCCCAGGGTCACGAAGCCCATGTGCGCGATCGACGAGTAGGCGACCAGTTTCTTCATGTCTTTCTGCACCAGGGCCACCAGGCCGATGTAGATCACGGCTACCAGCGACAGGCCGATGACGACCGGCGCCAGGTATTGCGATGCGTCCGGGGTGATCGGCAGCGAGAAGCGCAGGAAACCGTAGGCGCCCAGCTTCAGCATGATCGCGGCCAGCACGACCGAACCGCCGGTCGGCGCCTCGACGTGGGCGTCCGGCAGCCAGGTGTGCACCGGCCACATCGGCACTTTCACGGCGAAAGCCATGAAGAAGGCGATGAAGATCAGGATCTGCACGTTCATCGCCAGCGGCAGGTCGTGCCAGGCCAGGATGTCGAAGGTGCCCGACTGGTTGTACAGGTAGACGATCGCGACCAGGGTCAGCAGCGAGCCGAAGAAGGTGTACAGGAAGAACTTGAATGCTGCGTACACGCGGTTCGGGCCGCCGAACACGCCGATGATGATGAACATCGGGATCAGCGTGGCTTCGAAGAAGAAGTAGAACAGCAGGCCGTCCAGCGCGCAGAACACGCCGATCATCAGGCCCGACAGGATCAGGAACGAACCCATGTACTGGGCCACGCGCTCTTCGATCACCTCCCACGCCGCCAGCACCACGATGATGGTGATGAAGGCGGTCAGCGGCACGAACCAGAGCGACAGGCCGTCCACACCGAGGCGGTAGAAGATGTTGAAGCGCTCGATCCAGGCCGCCTGTTCATAGAACTGCATGCCGTGGGCGGCGTTGTCGAAATTGGCGATCAGCGGGATCGTCGGCAGCAGGCTGACGACCGAGCCGACCAGCGACATCATGCGCACCATCCCGGCGTTCTTGTCGCGGCCGATGGCCAGGACCAGCACGCCGAACAGGATCGGGAGCCAGATCGCCAGGCTCAGGTACGGTGGAAACGTAGAAATTGTTGACTGCATCATTTTTCTTTATCTCTGCCTGTGATTAACCGCGCCAGAACGGGAAGAAGTACAGCATCGCTGCCAGTACGCCGACGATCATCACGAACGCATAGTGATAGATGTAACCGGTCTGCGCGCGCTTGGTGACGGTCGAGAACCAGCCCACCAGTTTGGCGCTGCCATTGACGACCAGGCCGTCGATCAGGCTGCGGTCGCCGACATTCCACAGGCCCTTGCCCACGCCGAGTGCGCCGCCAGCGAAGACCTTCTGGTTGAACGCATCCATGTAGTACTTGTTGTCCAGCAGGGTGTGCAGTGGCTTGAGCTTGGCGTAGAACCAGGCCGGCACGCGCGGATTGACCATATAGCAGTAGTAGGCGGCAACGACGCCTGCCAGTGCCAGCCAGAACGGTGCGGTCTGCAGGCCGTGCAGGGCCATCGCGCCGGCGCCATGGAACATCTCGCCCAGTTCGGCCATCGCAGGGTGCGCAGGATTGACGGTGATCACGCCATCGAAGAAGTTACCGTGCAACATAGGACCGATCGCCAGGTAGCCGACGATGACCGACGGGATCGCCAGCAGGATCAGCGGCAGGGTCACGACCCAAGGCGACTCGTGCGGCTTCTGGCCCGGGGCCAGGCCATGGTGATGGTGGTCGTCGTGCGCGTCTTCTTCATGGTGCGCGCCCGAATCGTGCAGTGCGTGCGGATCGGCGTGGTCGTGCGCGCCAGCTTTGGCATGCGCGTGATCGTCATGATGATCGTGTGCATGTGCCTTGCCAAAACGCTCTTCGCCATGGAACACCAGGAAATACATACGGAACGAGTAGAACGCCGTGACGAACACGCCGGCCAGCACCGCGAAGTTGGCGAAGCCCGAACCCGGCAGGTTACTTGCGTGCACTGCCTCGATGATCGAATCCTTCGAGTAGAAGCCCGAGAACAATGGGGTACCGATCAGGGCCAGCGAACCGATCAGCGAAGTGATCCAGGTGATCGGCATGTACTTGCGCAGGCCGCCCATGTTGCGCATGTCCTGGTCGTGGTGCATGCCGATGATGACCGAGCCGGCGCCAAGGAACAGCAGCGCCTTGAAGAAGGCGTGGGTCATCAGGTGGAAGGCGGCGACCGAATAGGCCGACACGCCCAGCGCCACGGTCATGTAACCCAGCTGCGACAAGGTCGAGTATGCGACCACGCGCTTGATGTCGTTCTGGATGATGCCCAGGAAGCCCATGAACAGCGCGGTGATCGAACCGATGACGATGATGAAGGAGAGTGCGCCATCCGACAGCTCGAACAGCGGCGACATGCGCGACACCATGAAGATGCCGGCGGTAACCATGGTCGCGGCGTGGATCAGTGCCGAGATCGGGGTCGGGCCTTCCATCGAGTCAGGCAGCCACACGTGCAGCGGGAACTGCGCCGACTTGCCCATCGCGCCGATAAACAGGCAGATGCAGGCGGCGGTCAGCAGCGGCCAGTCGGTGCCCGGCACGGTCATGGTGGCCAGCTGGTCGGCTTGCGCGAACACTTCGGTGTAGTTCATCGAACCCGACGCGGCCAGCAGCAGGCCGATGCCGAGGATGAAGCCGAAGTCGCCGACACGGTTGACCAGGAAGGCCTTCATGTTGGCGAAGATCGCGGTCGGACGGGTGTACCAGAAACCGATCAGGAGGTACGAGACCAGACCAACTGCCTCCCAGCCGAAGAACAGCTGCAGGAAGTTGTTGGACATGACCAGCATCAGCATCGCGAACGTGAACAGCGAGATGTACGAGAAGAAGCGGTTGTAGCCGTCGTCTTCCGCCATATAGCCGATCGTGTAGATGTGGACCATCAGCGACACCGAGGTCACGACGCACATCATCATCGCGGTCAGGGTGTCGATCTGGAAGCCGACGGCGAGCTTCAGCGTGCCGACCGTCATCCAGGTGTAGATGTCTTCATTCAGCTTGAAGCCGTCGAGCGTGGCCATCAGGGTCTGCACCGAGATGATCAGCGCGATCAGCACGCCCAGGATGGTCGCCGTATGCGACACCTTGCGACCGACTACATTGCCCAGGAACTTGGTACCGAGCAGGCCGGCGATCGCCGAGCCTGCCAGCGGCGCCAGAGGCACCGCCAGTAAGAGTGAGGTTGAAATTTGCCCCGCCATGTTGAACCTTATTCGTTATGTGTTATCGAGACGAGCTCATCAGCCTTTGAGGCTGTCGAGGTCTTCCACGTTGATCGTGTCCAGGTTACGGAACAGGACCACCAGGATTGCCAGGCCGATTGCGGATTCGGCGGCAGCGACGGTCAGGATGAAGAACACGAAAATCTGCCCCGCCGCGTCGCCCAGGTAATGGGAAAACGCGATGAAGTTCAGGTTCACCGCCAGCAGCATCAATTCGATGGCCATCAGCAGGATGATGATGTTCTTCCGGTTCAGGAAGATGCCGACCACCGAGATCGCGAACAGGATCGCGCCCAGGATCAGGTAGTGTGCGAGCGACAAGGTCATTTTGGCTCCTTCGGTTCGGCGGCGGCTGCTGCAGCGGCAGCGGCTGCGGCGGCCTTCTCGACGTTCGCTGCGTCGATGGCGCGCTGGTTGACCGTGTCGACCTTGACGATCTTCAGGCGGTCGTTACGCTTGACGCGAACCGCTTGGCCCGGGTCGATGGCTTTGGTGTCCTTGCGGCGGCGCAAAGTCAGGGCGACGGCGGCGATGATCGCCACCAGCAGCACCACGGCGGCGATCTCGAAGCCGTAGATGTACTTGGTATAGATCTGCAGGCCCAGCTCCTTGGTGCCGCCGATGTTCAGGGCGGCCGCTTCCGGCGTCTGCTCGAAGTCGACGAAACCGCGCCACAGCACGGCGGCCATCTCCAGCACGATCAGGGCGCCGATGCCGGACGCCAGGGGCAGGTAGCCCCAGAAGCCTTCGCGCATGCGGTCGATATTAATGTCGAGCATCATGACGACGAAGAGGAACAGCACCATGACGGCGCCCACATAGACCAGCACCAGCACGATGGCGAGGAATTCGGCCTTCAGCAGCAGCCAGATGCCGGCCGCGTTGAAGAAGGCCAGCACCAGGAACAGCGCGGCGTGGACCGGATTCTTGGCGGTGATGACGCGCAGTGCGGCCAGCACCATGATGGCCGCAAACACGTAGAACAGAACAGTTGTAAATGTCATGACTTACCCAGGACCCTTATGTTTTAGCGGTACTTCGCGTCCGCCTCGCGGGCGGCGGCGATGTCGGCTTCGTAGCGGTCGCCGACGGCGAGCAGCATCTCTTTGGTGTAGTAGAGATCGCCGCGTTTCTCGCCGTGGTATTCCAGCACGTGGGTTTCCACGATCGAGTCGACCGGGCACGATTCTTCGCAGAAGCCGCAGAAGATGCACTTGGTCAGGTCGATGTCGTAGCGCGTGGTGCGGCGGGTGCCGTCATCGCGCTGCGCCGACTCGATCGTGATCGCCATGGCCGGGCACACCGCTTCGCACAGCTTGCAGGCGATGCAGCGCTCTTCCCCGTTGGGGTAGCGACGCAGCGCATGCAGGCCGCGGAAGCGGTTCGACATGGGGGTCTTTTCTTCCGGGTACTGGACCGTGATCTTGCGCGACAGCGCATATTTCCCGGTCAGGGCAAGGCCCTTGATCAACTCGGTCAGCATCAGGCTACCGAGGATTTCTTTCATTCTGGACATTGTGTGTTCCTTACTTCCAAATATTCCACGGCGTCTGCATCCAGACGGCGACGACGACCAGCCAGATCAGGGTCAGCGGGATGAACACTTTCCAGCCCAGGCGCATGATCTGGTCATAGCGGTAGCGTGGGAAGGTACCGCGCACCCAGATGAAGAAGGTCACGAACAGGAAGGCCTTCAGGAACAGCCAGAAGAAGCCGATGAAGCCGCCGATGGTGCCGCCCACTTCGAGGAAGGCGAACGGCGCCGACCAGCCGCCCATGAAGAACAGCGAAGCCAGGGTACCGATCAGGATCATGTTGCCGTATTCGGCCAGCATGAACATCGCGTACGACATGCCCGAGTACTCGACCATGTGGCCGGCCACGATTTCCGATTCGCCTTCGATCACGTCGAACGGGTGACGACCGCACTCGGCCAGGCCCGACACGAGGTAGATGATGAACAGCGGGAACAGCGGCAGCCAGTTCCACGACAGGAAGTTGATGCCCATGTCGGCGAACATGCCCACTTGCTGGCCGGCGACGATGCCCGACAGGTTCAGGGTGCCCGACACCATCAGCACGACCACCAGCACGAAGCCCATCGGGATTTCGTACGAGATCATCTGGGCCGAGGCGCGCATCGCGCCCATGAACGAGTACTTCGAGTTCGAGGCCCAGCCGGCGATGATGATGCCGTAGACTTCGACCGAGGTGATCGCCAGCAGCAGCAGCACGCCGGCGTTGACGTCGGCCAGCGCGAACTGCGGGCCGAACGGCACCACCGACCAGGCGGCCAGCGCCGGCATGATGGTCATGATCGGGCCGATGACGAACAGGTTGCGGTTCGCCTTGGCCGGGATCACGATTTCCTTGATCAGCAGCTTCAGGCCGTCGGCCATCGGCTGCAGCAGGCCGCCAGGGCCGACGCGGTTCGGGCCGATACGGATCTGGATCCAGCCGATGAATTTACGTTCCCACAGGGTGGCGTAGGCGATCGCGATCATCAGCGGCGCCACGACGGCGACGATCTTGATGATGGTCCAGACCAGCGGCCAGACCGGGCCGAGCAGGTCGGCGCCGCCGGCGTTGAATGAATCGATGTAACCGGGCGTTGCCATTACTTGCCCTCCCCTGCTTTTTCAACTTGGATGGAACCGAACATGGCGCCCAGGCCGCTCACAGCCGGATGGCCGGCGGCGACACGCACCGCGTTCGACGGCAGCGTCTTGTCGATATTCGCGACCAGGACGGCCGAGCCGTTGCCTTGCGTGACCTTGACCTTGTCGCCGGCATTCACGCCGATCGATTCGGCGACCGCTTTCGACAGGGTCACCAGCGGCGCATTCGCGTCGGCGGTGCGCTGCAGCGGCTCGGAGCGGCGCGACAGCGCATCGGTGAAGTACACCGGCACGTCGGTCAGGCGCTCGAGCTGGCCGGCCGGGGCATAGCTGCCCGCGGTTGGCGCCAGGCTCGCCTTGTTGTTCAGCTTGGCCGACAGGTCGGTATTGCCCTTGCCGAAGGCTTCGTCGCGGATCGATTCCGAGGTCTCGTAGTCGAAGCCGGTCAGGCCCAGCAGGTTGCCCAGCACGCGCAGCACTTTCCAGGCCGGACGCGCGTCGCCCAGCGGACGCACGGTGCCGTTGAAGCTCTGTGCACGGCCTTCGCAGTTGACAAAAGTGCCCGAGGTTTCCGAGAACGGCGCGATCGGCAGCAGCACGTCGGCGTAGTCCATGCCGTGCTTGAAGGCCGACATCGCGACCACCATTTCGGCTTGCTGCAGCGCGGCGACGGCTTGCTGCGGGTTGGCCGCATCCAGTTCCGGTTCCGCGTTCAGCAGCACATAGGCTTTCTTCGGCGTCGCGAAAAGCGATTCCTTCTTGCCCGAGGTGGCGCCCACCAGGTGGCCGCCGACCGAGTTGGCGGCTTCGACCAGGTAGCCGAACGAGCAACCGGTCTGCTCGGCGATCCATTGCGCCGCAGCGTGGATCTTCGAGGCTTGCGGGTGTTGCGCGGCGGCGTTGCCCAGCAGGATCGCGCCCGGCACCTCGACGTCACCGACGACGACCAGCGAGGCGGCGATGGCTTTCGCCTGCTCCGACGCTTCGATGTTCTCGAAGCCGGCCGGGACGGCGATGTTCTTGTCGGCGGCGATGGCGACCACGACTTCCGACAGGGCGACCAGCCAGTCGCTTGGCGCCGCGACCAGCTTGTGAGCGACCTTCATCAGCAGTTCTTCATCGCTGCCACCCAGCACCGACAGGCGCAGGCCGGCCTTGGTGGCGGCGCGCAGGCGGGTGGTGACCAGCGGGTGATCCTTGCGCAGGAAGGAACCGATGACCAGCGCGCGCTTCAGCGTCGACAGTTGCGCGATCGGCATGCCGAGCCATGGGGTCACCTGGCCGTCCAGTGCAAAATCGCTCTGGCGCAGGCGGAAGTCGACGTTCTCCGAACCGAAGCCACGGAAGGCCTTAGTTAAAAGGTACAGCTCTTCCACCGTCGAGTGGGCGGTGGCGACGGCCGCGAGGCTGTCGGCGCCGTGCTCGTGGCGGATGTTGCGCAGGCCGTGGGCGACATATTCAAGGGCGGTCGACCATTCGGTCTCGATCCACTTGTTGTCCTGCTTGATCATCGGCTTGGTGAGACGATCGGCATTGTCCAGCGCCTCGTACGAGAAACGCTCCTTGTCCGACAGCCAGCACTCGTTGACCGCTTCATTCTCGAGCGGCAGCACGCGCATCACCTTGCCGCCCTTGACCTGGACGATCAGGTTGGCGCCCAGCGAATCGTGCGGCGACACCGACTTGCGGCGCTGCAGTTCCCATGGACGTGCCGAGTAGCGGAACGGCTTGCTGGTCAGCGCGCCGACCGGGCACAGGTCGATCATGTTACCGGACACTTCCGAGTCGACGGTCTTGCCCACAAAAGTAGTGATCTCGGAGTGCTCGCCCCTGCCCAGCATGCCGAATTCCATGACGCCGGCCACTTCCTGGCCGAAACGCACGCAACGGGTGCACTGGATGCAGCGCGACATCTCTTCCATCGAGATCAGCGGGCCGGCCTCTTTCGGGGCCACCACGCGCTTTTCTTCTTCGTAGCGCGAGCCGCTCTTGCCGTAGCCGACGGCCAGATCCTGCAGCTGGCATTCGCCGCCCTGGTCGCAGATCGGGCAATCCAGCGGGTGGTTAATGAGCAGGAATTCCATCACGGACTTCTGCGCCTGCACGGCCTTGTCGCTGTGGCTGCGCACGACCATGCCCGGCGAGACCGGGGTGGCGCAAGCTGGCAAGGGCTTGGGCGCCTTTTCCACTTCGACCAGGCACATGCGGCAGTTCGCGGCGATCGACAATTTCTTGTGATAGCAGAAGTGCGGAATGTAGGTGCCGAGTTTGTTTGCGGCGTCCATCACCATGGAACCTGGTGGGACTTCGACTTTCTTGCCGTCTAATTCGATTTCAACCATTTGATCGTTACCTGACCTGGTTTAAAGGTATGCGGGCACGAGGCAGTGCTTGTGCTCGATGTGATATTCAAATTCCTGGCGGAAGTGCTTGATCATCGCCTGGACCGGCATCGCTGCCGCATCGCCGAGCGCGCAAATGGTGCGGCCCTTGATGTTGTCGGCGATATTGTTCAGCAGGTCCATGTCTTCCGGACGGCCCTGGCCGTTCTCGATGCGGTGGACCATGCGGTACATCCAGCCGGTGCCTTCGCGGCACGGGGTGCACTGGCCGCACGATTCTTCGTAATAGAAGTACGACAGGCGCAGCAGCGACTTGACCATGCAGCGGGTCTCGTCCATGACGATGACGGCGCCCGAACCCAGCATCGAGCCGGCTTTCGCGATCGAATCGTAGTCGAGGTCGGTCTGCATCATGAGGTCGCCCGGCACCACCGGCGCCGACGAACCGCCAGGAATCACAGCCTTGATCTTCTTGCCGCCGCGCATGCCGCCAGCCAGTTCCATCAGGGTCGCGAACGGCGTGCCCAGCGGGACTTCGTAGTTGCCCGGACGCTCGACGTCGCCCGAGATCGAGAAGATCTTGGTGCCGCCGTTGTTCGGTTTACCCAGCGCCATGTAGTTCTCGGCGCCGATGTTCAGGATGAACGGGACGGCCGCGAACGTTTCGGTGTTGTTAATCGTGGTCGGCTTGCCATACAGGCCGAACGAGGCCGGGAATGGCGGCTTGAAGCGCGGCTGGCCCTTCTTGCCTTCGAGCGATTCCAACAAGGCGGTTTCTTCGCCGCAAATATAGGCGCCGTAGCCGTGGTGCGCGTGCAGCTGGAAGCTGAACTCGCTGCCCATGATGTTATTGCCCAGGAAGCCCGCCGCGCGCGCTTCTTCCAGCGCTTCCTCGAAGCGCAGGTAGTCCTGGAAGATCTCGCCGTGAATATAGTTATATCCCACGCTGATGCCCATCGCGTAGGCGCCGATGGCCATGCCTTCGATCAGCGCATGCGGGTTGTAGCGGATGATGTCGCGGTCCTTGAACGTGCCCGGCTCGCCTTCGTCGGTATTGCAGACGAGGTATTTCTGGCCCGGGAACTGGCGCGGCATGAAGCTCCACTTCAGGCCGGTCGGGAAACCGGCGCCGCCGCGGCCACGCAGGCCCGAGGCTTTCATGTCGGCGATGATCTGTTCCGGCGTGATCTTTTCTTCGATGATGCGGCGCAGCGCCGAATAGCCGCCACGCTTGACGTAGTCGGCCAGGTGCCAGTTCTCGCCGTTCAGGTTGGCGAGGATCAGCGGTTTGATGTGACGGTCGTGCAGGTTGGTCATTTCTTGAGTTCCTCTACCAGGGCGTCGATCTTGGCGTCGCTCATGAACGAACACATGCGATGGTTATTCACCAGCATGACCGGCGCGTCGCCGCAGGCGCCCATGCACTCGCCTTCGAGCAGGGTGAACTGGCCGTCTTCGGTGGTGTCGCGATAGTCGATGCCCAGCTTGTCCTTCAGGAACTGGCCGGCGCGTTCGCCGCCCGACAGCGCGCATGGCAGGTTGGTGCACACGGTGATCTTGTGCTTGCCGACCGGCTTGATATTGAACATATTGTAGAAAGTCGCCACTTCCTGCACGGCGATGGCCGGCATGCCGATGTAGTCGGCGATCTCTTGCATGGTGTCAGGCGACAGCCAGCCCAGTTCGACCTGGGCGTGGGCCAGCGAAGCCATCACGGCCGACTGGCGTTGATCGGCTGGGTACTTGGCCAGCTCGCGATCGATTTTTTGATAGCACTGCGCGGATAACATAGTCTTCTCTCTGCCCTCTTTTTACCGGTCGATACTGCCGAACACGATGTCCTGGGTACCGATGATGGCCACCGCGTCAGCGATCATGTGGCCGCGTGCCATCTCGTCGAGGCTCTGCAGGTGGACGTAGTCCGGAGTGCGGATTTTCAGGCGGTATGGCTTGTTGGCGCCGTCGGAGACGATATAGATGCCGAACTCGCCCTTCGGGTGTTCGACCGCGGCATAGGCCTCGCCCTCGGGGACGTGGAAGCCTTCGGTGAACAGCTTGAAGTGGTGGATCAGCGATTCCATATTGGACTTCATGTCCATCCGGCTTGGCGGCGCGATCTTGTTGTTGTCGATCATCACCGGGCCCGGGTTGGCGCGCAGCCAGGCCAGGCACTGCTTGATGATGCGGTTCGACTGGCGCAGTTCTTCCACGCGCACCAGGTAGCGGTCGTACGAGTCGCCGTTGGTGCCGACCGGGATGTCGAACTCGACCTTGTCGTAGGCCGCGTAAGGCTGGTGCTTGCGCAGGTCCCAGGCGATGCCCGAGCCGCGCAGCATGGCGCCGGTAAAGCCCATGGCTTTCGCGTCTTCCGGGCTGACCACACCGATGCCGACGGTACGCTGCTTCCAGATACGGTTATCGGTCAGCAGGGTCTCGTACTCGTCGACATAGCCGTCGAAGCGCTTGGTGAAGGCGTCGAGGAAATCGATGACCGAACCCTGGCGGTGCTCGTTCAGCTCGGCGATCGCCTTGGCGCTGCGGATCGGCGATTGCTTGTGCTGCGGCATGGTGTCCGGCAGGTCGCGGTACACGCCGCCCGGACGATAATAGGCCGCGTGCATGCGCGCGCCCGACACCGCCTCATACACGTCGAACAGGTCTTCGCGGTCGCGGAAGCAGTACAGGAACGGGCCCATGGCGCCGATGTCCAGCGCGTGCGCACCCAGCCACATCAGGTGGTTCAGGATGCGGGTGATCTCGTCGAACATGGTGCGGATGTACTGGGCGCGGATCGGCGCTTCGATGCCGAGCAGCTTTTCGATCGCCAGCACGTAGCCGTGCTCGTTGCACATCATCGACACGTAGTCGAGGCGGTCCATGTAAGGAACCGACTGGAGGTAGGTGCGGGTTTCGGCCAGCTTCTCGGTACCGCGGTGCAGCAGGCCGATGTGCGGGTCGGCGCGCTGGATCACCTCGCCGTCGAGTTCCAGCACCAGGCGCAGCACGCCGTGCGCTGCCGGGTGCTGCGGACCAAAGTTCAGGGTGTAGTTCTTAAGCTCAGCCATTATTTCGTCCCGTAGGTCTCTTCGCGAATCACGCGCGGGATGTTCTCGCGCGGCTCGATCGTGACGGGTTGGTAGATCACGCGTTTCTGTTCCGGGTCGTAGCGCATTTCGACATAGCCCGAGATCGGGAAGTCCTTGCGGAACGGGTGGCCGATGAAGCCGTAGTCGGTCAGGATGCGGCGCAGGTCGCCGTGGCCGTCGAACAGGATGCCGTACATGTCGAACGCTTCGCGCTCGAACCAGTTGGCGGCGCGCCAGATGCCGGTGATCGACTCGACCAGCGGCATGTCGTCGTCCGGGCAGAACACGCGCACGCGGACGCGCCAGTTCTTCGCCAGGGAAAGCAGGTGAACGACGACCGCGAAGCGCGGACCTTCATAGGTGCCTTCGCCATAGGTCGAATAGTCGACGCCGCACAGGTCGATCATCTGTTCGAACGCCAATTGCGGATCGTCGCGCAGGGTGGTCATGGTCTTGATGTAATCAGTTGCCTTGACCACCACCGTCACTTCGCCCAGCGCCGCCGAAATGGCAACGCCCTCGCCCAGTGCATTTTTCAGGGCGAGTTCAAGGGTCTCGAGTTTTGTCGTCATGGAGTACGCCGTCCGTTTTTAGCGCGCGATGGTATTGGTGCGCTTGATCTTGTTCTGGAGCTGCATGATGCCGTAGAGCAGAGCTTCGGCAGTCGGCGGGCAGCCTGGCACGTACACATCGACCGGGACGATGCGATCGCAGCCGCGCACCACCGAGTAGGAATAGTGGTAGTAGCCGCCGCCGTTGGCACAGGAACCCATCGAGATCACCCAGCGCGGCTCGGCCATCTGGTCGTAGACCTTGCGCAGCGCCGGCGCCATCTTGTTGCACAGGGTGCCGGCGACGATCATCACGTCGGACTGACGCGGCGATGGACGGAACACGATACCGAAGCGGTCCATGTCGTAGCGGGCCGCGCCCACGTGCATCATCTCGACCGCGCAGCAGGCCAGACCGAACGTCATCGGGAACATCGACCCGGTACGCGCCCAGTTGATCAGCTTGTCGGCTGTGGTGGTGATGAAACCTTCGTTTAATACGCCTTCAATTGCCATGGCTTATTCCCAATCAAGGGCACCTTTCTTCCAGATGTACCAGAAACCGACCACGAACTCGGCGATGAACACCATCATCGTGATGAAACCGGTCCAACCCAGCTCGCGCATCGAGACGCCCCATGGGAAGAAGAATGCCGTTTCCAGATCAAACAAAATGAACAAGATCGCGATCAGGTAGTACCTGACGTCGAACTTCATGCGTGCGTCTTCGAAGGCTTCGAAGCCGCATTCATACGGGGACAGCTTGGCCTCGTCGGGCTTGTGGGGGCCCAGCAGGCGACCGAGCACCTGCGGGGCGACACCGACGCCGATGCCAACCAGGATAAAGAGAAGAACGGGGAGATAGTTTTCGAGGTTCACAGCTGAAGCTTCCTGAACGATCGGTTAATGAAATGCTGCGTAGGGATGCAGCACCGAATCGTGCGAACCTGGCTTCAAGCCTGCCACCAGGACCGGACGACGATCCTCGTAAAAAAGCCAGCTCAGGCATGAGGAAAAACTCGTGCGCCCTTGCTGGCTTTCTTTCTAAATTTTGGTGCCGACGGCGAGACTCGAACTCGCACAGCTTGCGCCACTACCCCCTCAAGATAGCGTGTCTACCAATTTCACCACGTCGGCTGGAGACCAGTATTTTACCCTGCCTTAGCATTACTTATCAATGCTCAAATTGCGCAATCACAAGGATATTTGCGAATTTTTTGAATCACGTCGCCGATTATTCGATGAGCCGGCAATTACTTGCCCACTCCCTGGCGACATTCTTCCCGCAGGTGCGCGATCAATGTCCTAGCCGCACTCACCAGCGGATTCGGCAAGTCCATTCACGCGCCGCAATATTCTACGCCTAAAAAGACAAACGCGCCGATAAAACGGCGCGTTTGCATGTTGTTATTGTGGCGCGTTAGCCGCGCCGGGCGACAATCACTTCGCCGGAGCTGCCGGCGCAGGCGCTGCCGGGACCTCGGTTGCCGGAGCGGCCGGGGCCGGGGTGGCTGGAATGGCTGCGGCCGGTGCGGCATTGTTGGCCGGCAGGGTCGGCACGTCGGCCGGTGCGGTCTGGGCCGGTGCGCCACCAGGGATGCCGGTAGCTGGCGCCTGGCTCGACGGCACGGTCACGCGGCCCATGACGCCGCCGCCGCTCTCGCCGCTGCCGCTGTTGCCGATATAGGCCAGGGCCAGGGTCGAGCCGAAGAAGATGGCGGCCGCCACGGCGGTCGACTTCGACAGGAAGTTCGACGAACCCGAGGCGCCGAACAGGCTGCCCGATGCGCCCGAACCGAAGGCCGCGCCCATGTCGGCGCCCTTACCGTGCTGCATCAACACCAGGCCGATAATGGCCAGGGCCGAAACAACCTGCACGACGATAATCAAATTGAACCAGATCATTGCAATTCCATTCCAAGTTTAAAACAACGTTTTTAAATTTCTTATATTTTCAAAAGATTCGAAAATTCGTGATGCTTTGAAGCAGGTTTATTTAACTTGCTTGGCGCTCCGCCTGCGCGGCGCCACTTACGCGGCCCGAATAATCCCGAGAAAATCACTCGACTTTAATGCAGCCCCACCGATCAGGCCGCCATCGATATCCGGCTGCGCCATCAGATCGCCTGCATTCTCCGGCTTCATGCTGCCGCCGTAAAGGATTTGTACGTTTTCGGCCGCCGCGGCGTTGCAGCTGCGCAATTTATCACGCAAGAAGGCATGCACTTCCTGCGCCATCGCCGGCGTCGCCGTCTTGCCGGTGCCGATCGCCCACACCGGCTCGTAGGCCAGCACCAGCTTCGGCACGGCATCCGCGCCCACCACTTCCAGCACCGCGTCGAGCTGGGCGCCGACCACGGCCTGCGTGGCGCCCGCTTCGCGCTGGTCCAGCGTTTCGCCGACGCACACGATCGGGGTCAGGCCGGCATCCAGCGCCGCCCTGGCCTTGCGCGCGACGAGGTCGTTCGATTCGCCATGGTAGGCGCGGCGCTCGGAGTGGCCGACGATCACGTAACGGCAACCGAAATCCTGCAGCATCGAGGAACAGACTTCGCCGGTGAAGGCGCCGCACGGCTCGGTCGCGACGTCTTGCGCGCCCCAGGCCATGGCACTGCCTGCGAGAAGTTGTTCACACTGGAACAGGTAGGGAGCGGGGACGCAGACGGCGCTCGCGGCGCCCGCCTCGCTCAATCCAGCGAGAATACCTTGCAGCAGCTGTGCATTGGCTGCACGGCTGCCGTTCATCTTCCAGTTACCTACGACGAGTTTGGGACGCATACTACCCCATGTCAAATAACCCGCTATTCTAGCGGTCGATCATATGGCGGTCAAACAAAGGCTGAGCTGCTCAGCTCGCTGATTTTTGCCTGGAAACCGCCGCCACTGCGTGCCCGCGAGGCCTTCCTGGCCCGGCCGGCACGCCCCTTTTTCAACTGTGTCAGCCTGGCTGCACCTGCAGCACGATCTTGCCGACGTGGGTGCTCGACTCCATCAGCGCATGCGCCTGTGCCGCCTGCGCCAAGGGGAAGACCTGGTGGATCACCGGCTTGATCTTGCCCTGGGCGAACAGCGGCCAGGCGTGCTCGCGCAACTGGCGCGCGATCGCCGCCTTGAAGTCGACCGGCCGCGGACGCAAGGTCGAGCCGGTGACCGTCAGGCGGCGCCGCAGCACCTGCCCCATGTCGAGGTCGGCACGCGCGCCGCCCAGCAGCGCGATCACGACCAGGCGGCCATCGTCGGCCAGGCAATCGATCTCGCGCGCCACATAATCTCCCGCGACCATGTCCAGAATTACATCGACACCTTTGCCGTTCGTGAGTTCCTTGACCACGGCGACGAAATCCTCGTCGCGGTAATTGATGCCGCGTTCGGCGCCGAGCGCCTCGACGGCGCGGCATTTGTCCGCGCTGCCGGCGGTGGCGAACACACGGTGGCCCAACGCCCTGGCCAGCTGGATCGCGGTCACGCCGATGCCGGAGCTGCCGCCCTGCACCAGCAGGCTCTCGCCCGCGGACAGGCGGGCGCGGTCGAATACATTGCTCCACACCGTGAAATACGTTTCCGGCAAGGTGGCCGCTTCGAGCGCGCTCAGGCCTTGCGGCACCGGCAGGCATTGCGCGAGCGGCGCGGCGCAGTATTCGGCATAGCCGCCGCCCTGCACCAGCGCGCACACCAGGTCGCCCTTCTTGAAATCGCTGCCGTCCAGGTCGCCGTCGACGATCTCGCCCGCCACCTCCAGGCCCGGCAGATCGGAGGCGCCGGGTGGCACCGGGTATTTACCCAGGCGTTGCAGCACGTCGGGCCGGTTGATGCCGGCCGCATGGACCTTGATGAGCACTTCGCCGGCTTTCAGGGCCGGCGTCGGGCGCTCGCACAGTTGCAGGACTTCCGGCTTGCCGGGCTGGGTGATCTCGATGGCGCGCATGGTTGCTCCCGTGTTAGCAAAACCGTAATTGTACGGGAGTCGGGGCCGGCTTGCGCGCCGCCGTGCGCGTTGCTAGGCGCCCTGCTCGACAGCCGCCAGCGCCTGGCGCGCCATGCTGAGGGCGCCGGCATAGGTCCGGGCGGCGGCGATGAAGCGGCCGGTGTGGCAGAACACGGCGTCCTCGACGCCGGTGACGGCCGCCAGCTCGGCTTCGCGCAGGCCGGCCCAGGCTTCCGGCAGGTCGGCCCTGGCGTCGAAGCTCTCGGTGTCGACCGAGACCGTGTGCAGCATGTAGCGCTGTTCGGTCAAGCTGTGGCTGATGACAAACAGCACCTTCGGCATTTCCTTGCGCACCACACTGCTCCAGGGCAGCGCGGCGTTCTTCAGGAACAGGAGCCTGCCGTCTTCGAGCACCTCGGCCTGGCGTACCTGGGTCACGGCCAGCATCGCGCCGACGCGGTAGCGCACGGCGTTGCCCATGATGTCGGTCAGGAACTCGACGGCGCGCATGAACTGGCCCATGCGGTAGACCTCCACCGCCTCGCCATAGCCCAGGCGCTGCTCGTCGAGCCAGCCGGGATTGAAGCCGGACACCACTGCCGACAAGCCATAGCTGCCCGGCGCATTCTTGGCCACGCCGACGTCCGACAGGTCGAGGTATTGCACGATGTCGGCGTCGATCGCGTAGGCGATCTGCTGGGCCGTGTCGTCCGCCAGCCGCTCGCCGGTATGGCGCTCGGCCAGGGCGGCGACGCAGCGCGCGCCATACTCGCGCCAGACCAGGCCGGCGCTGGCATAGGGCACGCCGGATGCGCGGGCGCCGTCGAATTCCTTCTGGTGGTGGTCGAAGCGGCCAGTGGCCGGGTCCCAGACCCCGCCGACGTCGATCGCGAAGTCGGCGGCATCGATCCTGGCCTGTTCGCGGGTGCGGACGACGTCCGCCTCGGGGAACAGCACCTTCAGGACGGCGACCGCCCACGCATCATCCGCGTGGAATTTGCCGCCGTGAGTGGCAATCAACATACATGCTCCAAATGGTCGCCGCGCCATTGCCACTGTAT
This sequence comes from Massilia timonae, assembly GCF_001866515.1. NCBI lineage: Bacteria > Pseudomonadati > Pseudomonadota > Betaproteobacteria > Burkholderiales > Oxalobacteraceae > Massilia > Massilia timonae. Next base: position 3,384,509 of record NZ_JRYB01000001.1, on the reverse strand, counting down.
TGACAGGCGCACGCGAGTGAATCGAAGCCGAAGCCTACCACGCGGACCTGTCCCGGCGCGCCCTTCCATCGCTGTTTTGGGCAATTTCCTGGCTTTGCGCGCCCAGCGCGCGCGCCAGCATCTTGTGCCGGTGCGCGAACAGCAGCTTGACCATGGCGCGCACGACCGGCGTGGCGAAACGGGGCGAAAACGCCAGGCGGTCGGTGATCAGGGCGCCGCGGCCGTCGGCCGCCGGCGTGATCACGCGCTCGTGCCGCCAGGCGTGCATCGAGAGCAGTTGCGACTGCTCGACGAAGCGGTGGCCCGGCACGATCTCGGTAAACGTCAGCTTCGACATATCGACCGGGAACAAGCCGAACAGCAAGAACTGGCACCGGCCCAGCGACTTGCCGAGCATCGTATTGGCGCCGATATCCGTCATCCCCTTGGGAAACACGAGCTTCAGCAAAGGCCGCGTCTCGGCGCGCACGCTCTGGAGCGAAGTCGACCAGGCCCAGGCTTCCTGGGTCGAGACCGGCACCTGGGTCGTCATCGTCAATTCAACATCCGCCATCGTCATCTCCTCATCGGTGTATCCAGCCTCATGCTGGACCGCATCGGCAATCTGCTCAGTTCGCCAGATCGCTTACCGCCAACTTTAGATGATCGGAATTTTCTTGTTGGAATCACAATCAAAGTGGCCTTCGATATCGCGCAACGATCCGGCGCCTTGCCATCTTCTCCGTATCCTGCATCGCCGCTAGATTGTTATTACGAGCTCATGCTTATCGCATGGGCGCCCGATGGAGCAGCACATGAACCATTTCCTGTCCGCCCTGACCGCGGCCGCGCGCCGGCTGTTGCCGCAGGTTTACCTCACACCCGCATTGCGCCGCCTGCTGCTGGCCAGCGCCATGCTGGCCGCCGCCACCACCCTGGCCGGCCAGCCGGCGGCAGCCCAATCATGGGACACCAGCCACTGGACCGCGAGCTGGGGCGCGGCGCCGGCCGGACCGCCTGCGGACGCCAGCCCTCACACCTTCACTGACCAGACCCTGCGGCTGGTCGTCCAGTCCAGCGTGGGCGGCAACCGCGTGCGCATCCGCCTGTCGAACGAGCTGGGGTCGACGCCGCTGCGGATCGGCGCCGCGCGCATCGGCCTGCGCGCCCAGGGTTCGGACGTGGCGCCCGGCACCGACCGCGCCCTGACCTTCGGCGGGCGCGCCGGCGTGACGATCCCGGCCGGCGCGCCGGCGCTGTCCGACCCGGTCGAACTGCACCTGCCGCCGCTCGCGCAAGTGGCCGTCAGCCTGTACCTGCCGGGCGCCGTGCAGGCGCCCACCCTGCACGGCCAGGCGCGCCAGACCAGCTATGTGTCGTCCACCGGCGACCATACCGCCAGCGCCAGCCTGCCGGTCCAGCGCACGATCACGGCCTGGCCTTTCCTGACGGCGCTGGAAGTCGACGGCATGCGCGGCGCCATCGTCGTGCTGGGCGACGCCCTCACCGACGGCGCGCGCAGCACCAGTGACGCCAACCGGCGCTGGACCGACGTGCTGGCGCGGCGCCTGCAGGCCGAGCGCAATGCTGGTGCGCGTCTTGGCGTGATCAACCGGGGCATCGCCGGCAACCGCCTGCTCGGCGACAACCCGGCCAACCCGCTGGCCGGACGCAGCGCCCTGGCGCGCTTCGAGCGCGACGTGCTGGCCACGAGCGGCGCGCGCCAGTTGGTGCTGATGGTCGGCATCGAGGATATCGGCAACGGGTCGGCGGCCAATCCGGTCACGCTGGACGACATGGTGGCCGGCTATCGCCAGCTGATCGCGCGCGCCCGCACCGCGCGCATCGCGGTGATCGGCGCAACGCTGGCGCCATTCGAAGGCGCGGCGCTGTACTCGGTCGACAAGGAAACCTTGCGCCAGGCGGTGAACACCTGGATCCGCAGCAGCGGCGAGTTCGATGCGGTGTTCGACGCCGACCGCGTGCTGCGCGATCCGGCGCGTCCGAGCCGGCTGTTGCCGGCCTATGACAGCGGCGACCACCTGCACCCGAACGACCGCGGTTACCAGGCGCTGGGCGAGGCGATGCCGCTGCCCAATACCCGCTGAATGCCTACAGGTTGGCGCCGGTCTTCGACGCGACCGGCAGGGCCGTGCCCACTTTCCAGGTGCGCGACAGGGCCTGCGCTTCTTCAACCTGTTCCTGGGTCATTTTCTTGGCGATCGCGGCGCGCTGCTCGACGGCATTGCGGTGGCCGCCGGCCGCGGCCAGGTTGTACAGCATATAGGCCAGCACCGCATCCTGCGGCACGCCGGCCACGCTGTAGCGGTACATCAGCCCGAGCGCGTGCTGGGCGTCGGGGTTGCCCTGCTCGGCCGCCTTGCGGAACCAGCCCACGGCGTGTTTCTGGTCCTGCGGCACGGCATTGCCGGTGTAATACATGGCGCCGACCACGTACTGGGCGTCGGCCTTGCCCTGCTCGGCCGCCTTCAGGTGCCAGGCGAAGGCCTGCTTGTAGTCGCGCGTGACGCCGCGGCCCATGTAATACATCAGGCCCAGCAGGTGCTGGGCGTCGGGATTGCCGGCCTTGGCCAACGGACTGATTTCTTTCAATGCCAGTGCATAGTTGCGGGCGTTGTAGGCGCTCGCGCCCTCCGCAAAGCCGGCCCGGGCGCTCGCCTGCAGGCCGAGTTGCAGGCCGATGGCAAGCAGCGTCACAAGGAGTATTTTTTTCATGTCTCGTGCACAGAATCTGGATCGTTATTTCCAGTTGACCTTGCCCAGGCCATCGAGGGCGACCTTGCGATTGGCCGGCTTGCCGAACACCGTCACCGATCCCATGCCCGACAGCGCGAGGTTGGCGCTGCGCTGCGCGTTGACGGTGGCGTTGCCGAGACCGGACAAGTCCAGCGTGACCGCCTCGACCGTGCAGGCCTGGGCGTCCAGCCCGCCCAATCCGCCGAGTTCGGCCCTGAGGTTCTTGCTACGCCCGCTCAGGGTCACGTAGCCGGCTCCGCCCAGGCTCAGGTCGACGTGCTCGCTGTTCACACCCTGGATCTTGAGGTTGCCGACGCCGCCCAGGCTGGCCTTGATGGTGCGGTATTCCGACGATGATACATACATCGAGCCGGCCCCATCGAGATTGATGCTCAGCGTCTCCCCGGCAAACCCGCTGACGACGGTGGAACCGACGCTTTCCGACGACACCGCCTGCAGGTTCGGCAGCACCAGCTCGGCCTGCAGGCCGGACGAACGGCCGAAGCTGAAGCCCGAATTGCGGCCCTCGGTCTCGATGTTCAGGGTATCCCCTTTCTGCGACGTCGTGGTCCGCGACAGCAGGCGCGCATCGCCGGTGAGCACCAGGGCCGGGGTCGCCCCCTGCCGGATCCTCAGGTCCCCCACCCCCTCGAGCTTGACGCGCACCACCCGCGCGTCGATCGGACGGGTCTCGCTGCTCGTCTCCGGCGCGGCCTCGGCGATGCCGATCGCCGCACAGAACAAGGCGCACGGCACGGCAATGGCGGCGCCCAGCTTGATCAGGTGGTTCATCCATTCTCTCCAGTAAATTCTTGCGCCGGCCTAGCGCCGGGACTTGTCATGTTGCAACTATAGCCTGAAAGCCAGGCGGGTCGATGGGCGATGCGACGAACTGCACGAATCGCCGCCCGAAATGCACACGCCGGCGATGGATGCCGTCTGCATGACGTCATGCATAAGATGCGATGGCACAATAAAAAGACCACTTAACAACATGCCATTGCGCTAAGATGAGCCGCCGACGGCTCGCCGCCGTCGTCCCACCATTCATCATGAGGTCTCCATGCGCATGCGCCAATTACCTGTCCTGATGGCCGGGCTCACCCTGTCGATCTCGGCCTTCGCCGCCCCGAGCGACCAGTGGACCCTGCCGGTCAATACCAAGAAGCTCGACAACGGCCTGACCGTCATCGTGTCCGAAGACCGCAGCTCGCCGACCGTCGGCGTCTCGGTCGTCTACCACGTCGGCATGCGCCTCGAGCCGAAGAACCGCACCGGCTTCGCCCACCTGTTCGAACACCTGATGTTCCAGGGCACGCCGAACGCGCCGAAGGGCGTGTTCGACACCACCATCACCGCCGGCGGCGGCTGGAACAACGGCTCGACCCGCCCCGACTTCACCAATTACATCGAGACCGCCCCGGCATCGAGCCTGGAGCCGATCCTGTGGCTGGAAGCGGACCGCATGAAGACCCTGGACTTCAATCCGACCACGCTGAAGAACCAGCAGGACGTGGTCAAGGAAGAGATCCGCGTCAACGTCAAGAACCAGCCCTACGGCGGTTTCATGTGGATCGACATCAGCCAGCACGCCTTCCAGAAATGGGAGAACAACCACGACGGCTACGGCAGCTTCGAAGACCTGGAAAACGCCAGCCTGGACGACGTGCGCGCCTTCCACCGCGACTATTACGGCCCGAACAACGCGGTGCTGGCGATCGCCGGCGACATCACGCCGCAGCAGGGCTTCGCGCTGGCCGAGAAATACTTCGGCGGCATCGCGGCGCGCCCGGTACCGAAGGGCACCGATTTCTCGGAGCCGCTCAACAGCGCCGAAAAACGGCTGGAGCAGAGCGACGCCCTGGCCCAGGTGCCGGCCATCGCGGCGGCCTGGAAGGTGCCGGAGCGCGGCAGCCGCGACCAGGCGCCGATCGCGGTGCTGGCCGAGCTGCTGGGCGGCGGCGACGCCTCGCTGTTCTACCAGGGCCTGGTGAAAGGCCGCGAGATCGCCCTCAACGTCGACACCATGTTCGGCCTGACCAGCCCATGGGAATACAACGGCCCGACCCTGATGACCGTGTTCGCGCTGTACAAGCCGGACAGCAGCGCCGACGCCGTGCTCAAGGCGATGGACGAAGAGATCGCCAGGATCGCGAAGGACGGCGTCGACGATGCCACCCTGAAGCGCGTCAAGACGCGCATGCTGGCCGACTGGAACAACAAGCTGGAAAGCTTCGTCAACCGCGCCGACACCCTGGCCAAGCTGCAGACCCTGTGGGGCGACGCCAACGTGGTCAACAAGATCCCGGGCTGGATCGAGGGCGTGACCTCGAACGACATCCAGCGCGCGGTCAAGACCTACCTGGTGCCGGCCAACCGCACCGTCATCGACCGCAAGCCGGCCGCCATGATCGAAGCGGCCAAGACCGCCTCGGCCACCACCAACACCAAATAAGGAACGCATCATGAACAAACTGATGCTCGCACTTGCCGTTTCTCTCGCATTCGCGCCGGCGGCCCATTGCGCCGACGCCGGGACGCCGTCCGGCATGCCCGCCTACGGCCAGGAAAAATCGATCCCGGCGCCGAAGATCGCCAAGCAGACCCTCTCCAATGGCCTGACCGTGTGGGTCGTGCCGCGCCAGGGCCTGCCGCGCGTGGACTACGTGCTGGCGCTGCGCGGCGCCGGCTTCGCGGCCGACGCGCCGAACCAGAGCGGCTTTGCCGCCATGCTGGCCGGCATGCTCAACGAAGGCACCGCCAAGCGCGACTCGCGCGCCATCGCCGAAGCGGCCCAGGGCATGGGCGGCGAAGTGGCGGCCAGCCCGGCCGCCGACGGCATCATCCTGTCCGCCAACGCCCTCGCCTCGCAGTCGCCGGCCATGCTGAACCTGATGGCCGAGATCGCGCGCCAGCCGTCCTTCCCCGAGAACGAAGTGGCGCTGGCCAAGGCCAATGCGCTGCAGTCGCTGCGCGTGTCCGAGACCCAGCCGACCTTCCGCGCCGAGCGCGCGATCAAGAAGGCCGTGTATGCCGACCACCCGTATGGCCGCACCGACCCGACGGTCGAGTCGATCAACGCCGTCAGCGCCGCGATGCTGCGCGCCGAACACGCGAAGCGCTTCCGTCCCGACCGCGCGCTGCTGGTGGTCACCGGCCGCATTACCGAGGCTGAGGCCATGAAGCTTGCCAGGACCGCCTTCGGCGACTGGAAGGCCAGCGGCTCCGCCCTGCCCGACACCCCGGCAGCCGCGACCGGCGTGAAGCCCGCGCGCATCCTGCTCAAGCGCGACGGCAGCGTACAGTCGACCTTGCGCCTGGGCAGCCCCGGCATCGCGGCCAGCGCGGCGGACCAGATCCCGCTGCGCCTGACCAGCACCATCCTGGGCGGCGGGTTCTCGAGCCGCATCAACACCAATCTGCGCGAGGAAAAGGGCTATACCTATGGCGCCTCGGCCGGCGCGCGCATGAGCCGCGCGGGCGGCATGATGGTGGGCGGCGCCGACGTGCGCAACGAAGTCACCGGCGCTTCGCTGGAAGAGTACTTCAAGGAATACAAGCGCCTGGGGGCCGAGCTGGTGCCGGCCAAGGAAATGGACATGAACAAGCGCTACGTCGCGGGCGGCTACCTGCTCAGCAACCAGCTGCAGCGTTCGGTCGCCAATACCCTGGCCGCCAACTGGCTGGTCGGCCTGCCGCCGGAATTTTTGGGCGAATACGTGCCGAAGATCCAGAAGGTCACGCCGGAGCAGGTGCGCACCGTGGCGCGCAAATATTTCGCGCCCGAGAACCAGTCGATCGTGGTGGTCGGCGATCCGTCCAAGCTCGAGGAACAGCTCAAGCCGTATGGCGCGTTCACCGTGACCGACAAGTAACCTGGCGCAGATGCTGGCCCGAAAGCCCCGCTACCCTGGCGGGGCTTTTTTTATGGGTTGTCAAGACCGGGGCCCTGGTCCATCCTTATGCTGCAGCCTTGCATACAAGGAGTGAGACATGGCAACGCGCTACTACATCACGCTCGGCGCCTCGACCACGGCCGGCGGCACCGTGACCTCGGCCAGCTCGCTGCTGGCGCTCGATGGCGTGAAGGTCGCGCTCGAAGGCGACCCGGTGTCCTGCCCCGTCTGCGGCACGACCGGCATCATCGGGCTCGACGGCCCACGCCTGCCGGCGCGCCACGACGGCCGGCAATACGCCCTCGACGGCGACCTGTGCCTGTGCCGCTGCGATCCGCCGCCGCGGCTGGTCGCGGTGCAGCATCTGTGCGGCCAGTAGACGACTAGTCCGGCACGCCCAGGATCACGCTCGAGGCCTTGAACAGGGCGGTCGCCGCCGCGCCCTCGGCCAGCTCGAGCGCATCCACGCTTTCATTGGTGATGGTGGCCGCCACGCTGCCGCCGCCCGCCAGCGCGATCACGACTTCGGAATTGACCGCGCCGCGCATCAGCCGCGTGACCTGGCCCTGCAGCCGGTTGCGCGCCGACAGCCGCGCGCCGTCGCCGGCCGTCATCACGATCACCGACGACGATTTGATCAGCGCGAAGGCCTGCCGGCCCGGCGCCAGCCCGAGATTCTCCGCGCTCTCGCGCGTGACGATGGCGACGATCGTCTGCCCGCCCGCGATCTCGAGCTCGACCTCGTCGTTGACGGCGCCGCGCGCCACCCGGGCCACCGTGCCGAAGAACTGGTTGCGTGCGCTGGTCCTCATCTTGAACCTCGTAAAAAGTGCCAGGTCGTCGACCACGTCGCCGGCCTGGCGGTTGAGTCGGTCGAGAAAGTCATGGTGCACCTGCTCGATCATCCTGAAATTGTCCACCAGCTGCCGGCCACGCGCCGTGAGCCGCGTGCCGCCGCCCCCCTTGCCGCCGGTGACGCGCTCCACCAGCGCCTCGCCCGCGAGATTGTTCATCGTGTCGATCGCATCCCAGGCCGCCTTGTAGCTCAGGCCCACCGCCTTGGCCGCACCGGTAATGGAGCCGAGCTGCCCGATCGCCGCCAGCAGTTCGACCCGGTTGCCGCCGCCGAGGTTCTCGCCGCCGACCGTCATCCAGACCTTGCCGTCGAGGCCGATGCGCTTGTCATCCTTGCTCATCTATTGTCGCCTGCCGTTTCGTTATATACTTAAGTAAATAGCGCTTGCTCATCAGACCAGCAGGCTACCACGATGTTCCCATCCTTATCTGGAGAAATGACATGAAACGCCTTGCCAGCCTGATCGCCATACTGACTGTCATGGGGACGGCGCACGCCGGCGAGGTGCAGGTCGCGGTCGCCGCCAACTTCGCCGGTCCGATGGAAAAGCTGGCCGAGCAATTCCAGCGCGACACCGGCCACAAGGCCGTCGTCGCCACCGGCGCCACCGGCAAGTTCTACGCCCAGATCCGCAACGGGGCGCCGTTCGAGGTGCTGCTGGCGGCCGACGACGACACCCCGGCCAGGCTCGAAACCGAGGGCCACGTCGCGGCCGGCAGCCGCTTCACCTACGCGGTCGGCCGCCTGGTGCTGTGGTCGGCCAGGGGCGGCGTCGTGGATGCCGGCGGTAATGTGCTCAAGACCGGCAGCTACAAGCACCTGGCGATCGCCAATCCGAAGACCGCGCCGTACGGCGCCGCGGCGGTCGCCACCCTGCGCAAGCTGGGCCTGTACGAGAGCGTGCAGCCACGCATCGTCCAGGGCGAGAACATCGCCCAGGCCTGGCAGTTCGCCAGCACCGGCAATGCCGAACTGGGCTTCGTGGCCCAGGCCCAGGTCTGGCGCGATGGCAAATTCACGTCGGGTTCGGGCTGGATCGTCCCGGCCACCATGCACGAGCCGATCCGCCAGGACGCGGCGCTGCTGGCCAAGGGCGCAGGCAACCCGGCGGCCCAGGCGCTGCTGCAATACCTGCGCACCGACAAGGCGAAAGCGCTGATCCGCAGCTTCGGCTACGAAGTCTGAGGATGCCCGATTCGTCCGACGTCGCAGCGATCTGGCTGACGCTCAGGCTGGCCACGGTCGTCACCCTGCTGTTGCTGGTCTTCGGCACGCCGCTGGCCTGGTGGCTGGCGCGCACGCAGTCCAGGCTGCGGCACGCGGTCGGGGCGGTGGTCGCGCTGCCGCTGGTGCTGCCGCCGACCGTGATCGGCTTCTACCTGCTGCTGGCGATGGGCCCCGATGGTCCGCTCGGCCAGTTGACCACGGCGCTGGGCCTGGGCACGCTGTCCTTCACCTTCACCGGCCTCGTCATCGGTTCGGTGTTCTATTCGCTGCCCTTCGTGGTGCAGCCGCTGCAGAATGCCTTCGAGGCGGTCGGCACGCGTCCGCTGGAAGTGGCGGCCACGCTGGGCGCCACGCCCTGGGACGCCTTCTGGTCGGTGGTAGTGCCGCTGGCGCGGCCCGGCTTCGTCACCGGCGCCATCCTCGGCTTCGCCCACACGATCGGCGAGTTCGGGGTGGTGCTCATGATCGGCGGGAACATCCCCGACAAGACGCGCGTGGTCTCGACCCAGATCTACGACCACGTGGAAGCGATGGAATACGCGCAGGCCCACTGGCTGGCCGGCGGCATGCTGGTGTTCTCGTTCGTGGTGCTGCTGGTGCTGTATACGCTGTATCCGCAATCTGTCAGGGGGACGCGCCGATGAGCGGCATCCGCATCAAGGCAAGAATCGATCGGGGCGCTTTCACCCTCGACGCCGACCTCGACCTGCCGGACCACGGCGTGAGCGCGCTGTTCGGCCATTCCGGCTCGGGCAAGACCACGCTGCTGCGCATCCTGGCCGGACTGGAACGGGCGCCCGGCGCCGTCATCGCCGTGGGCGACGAAACCTGGCAGGACGATGCGCGCGGCGTGTACGTGCCGACCCACCGGCGCGGCATCGGCTACGTGTTCCAGGAGGCGAGCCTGTTCGACCATCTCGACGTGCGCGCCAACCTGGAGTTCGGCCTCAAGCGCCTGGCGCCGGGCGCGCGCCGCTTCGAGCTCGGGCCCGTGACCGAACTGCTCGGCATCGGGCACCTGCTGGCCCAGCGCCCGGCCACGCTGTCGGGCGGCGAACGCCAGCGCGCCGCGATCGCGCGCACCCTGCTCGCCTCGCCGCGCCTGCTGCTGATGGACGAGCCGCTGGCGGCGCTCGACATGAAGCGCAAGCAGGAAATCCTGCCCTATCTCGAACGCCTGCACGACGAACTGGCGCTGCCGGTGGTCTACGTCAGCCACTCGGCCGACGAAGTGGCGCGCCTGGCCGACTACCTGGTGGTGCTGGAACAGGGACGGGTGCTGGCCAGCGGACCGCTGGCCGACACGCTGGCGCGGCTCGACCTGGCGGCGAACTTCGAGGACGATGCCGGCGTGATGATCGAGACCGTGCTCGCCGAACGCGACGCCGACGGCCTGTCGCACCTGGCCTTTCCCGGCGGCGTGCTGCTGGTCGGTCGGCGCGACGCCGCCATCGGCAGCCGGGTGCGCTGCCGCATCCATGCGCGCGACGTCAGCCTGGCGCTCGAGCGCCCGCGCGGCAGCAGCATCACCAACATCCTGCCGGCCGTCGTCGATGCGGTGGGTCCGTCCACGACGCCGGGCCAGGTGCTGGTGCGTTTGAAGATCGGCGCGACCGTGCTGCTGGCGCGCATCACCGAGCGCTCGCGGCGCGAGCTGGCGGTGGAGCCGGGCCTTGCGCTGTGGGCGCAGGTGAAGGCGGTGGCGCTGCTGGCGTGATCGTCGTTCCCTGCGTGGCGGATCACCCGCCCCGCAGCGCCGCTTCGAGGTCGGACAACTCGGCCGGCTTGACCAGGTGGGCGTCGAAGCCCGCCTCCTGGGCGCGGCGCCGGTCTTCGGGCGAGCCGTAGCCGGTGTGCGCCACCAGGCGGATGTGCGCCAGCGCCGGATTGCCCTTGATGCGGCGCGCGACCTGGTAGCCGTCCACGCCCGGCAGGCCGATGTCGAGCACGATCACCTGCGGCTTGTGGCGCAGCGCCAGCGTCTCGATCTCGCCGGCGTCGGCCGTGGTGACCGGCTGGTAGCCCATCTCGGCCAGCAGGAAACCCATCATCTCCATGGCGTCGACGTTGTCGTCCACCAGCAGCACGCGCATGCCGCCGGATGTGTTGGCGTCCTCGGCTTCCTGCGGCGCGGCCGCGGGCGCGCCGGACGCGGCGCGCAGCAGCGGCAGTTCGATCGTGAAGGTGCTGCCCTGGCCGACGCCCGGGCTGGCCGCTTCCAGCCGGCCGCCATGCAGCTCGGCCAGGTGCGACACCAGCGACAGGCCGATGCCCAGCCCTTCCGGCGCGCGGTCCGGCGGCACCGCAGCCTGGGCGAACATGCCGAAGATGCGCGGCAGGTTGTCCTCGTCGATGCCGATCCCGTTGTCGCGCACCGAGATGCGCACGCGCTGGCCGGCTCCCTCGCCGCTCACTTCGACGCCCAGGATGATCGCGCCGCCGGCCGGCGTGAACTTGGCCGCGTTGTGCAGCAGGTTGCCGACCGACTGGGCCAGGCGCACCGGGTCGCCCGTCACCCACAGGTCTTCCTGCGGCTGGCGCACGTCCAGGCTGTGCTCGCGCGCGGCGATCAGCGGCGCCGCGGTCTCGATCGCCTGCGCGATGACGCCCTTCAGGTCGACCTCTTCGTTGCGCAGCACGATCTTGCCTTCGGAGATGCGCGCCACGTCCAGCAAGTCGTCCACCAGGTGCGCCAGGTGGTCGACCTGGCGCGTGATCACGTCACGCGCGCGCGCCTGGCGCTCGGCCGCGCCTTCCCCGCTCGCGCCCAGCAGGGCCGCCGCGTTGCGGATCGGGCTCAGGGGATTGCGCAGCTCGTGCGCCAGGGTGGCCAGGAACTGGTTCTTGTTGCTGTCGGCGGTGCGCAGCAGCGCTTCCATTTCCTTGCGCGCCGTGATGTCGCTGCTCATGCGCGCCACCCGGTACACCTGGCCGCGGACGTCACGCACCGGGAACAGGCGGTCGCGCACCCAGCGCAGCTGGCCGTCGGCGCCATGGATGCGGAATTCCTCGTCGTAGTGGGGTTCCTCTGCCAGCCGCTCCCAGCGGGCGGCCAGGCGCGCGCGGTCGTCGGCATGCACGGCGTGGAGCCAGCCGGTCGGCTCCTCGCGCAGCGCCTCGGCGCTGCTGCCCCACACCGCGGCATAGGCCGGGCTGACGTAGACCAGCCGGCGGCCCGGCACCGAAAACATCCAGAACACGTCGTCGATATTGTCGGTCAGCTGGCGGAAGCGCTCTTCGCTGTCGCGCAGGTCGACCTGGATGCGGCGCATGCGCAGCAGCGCGTTGACGTTGGCGATCAGTTCATCCGCCTCGATCGGCGCCGCCAGGTAGTTGTCGGCGCCGCCCTCCAGGCCGCGGATCTTGTCGGCGCGGCCGGTCAGCGCGGCCGAGGTCTGCAGCACCAGCACGCTGCTGCTGTCCGATTCGGCCTTGATGCGGCGGCACACCTCGATGCCGTTGATGTCTGGGAGCTTGACGTCGAGCAGCACCAGCGCCGGCATGTGGCGCTTGACCATCTCGAGCGCGTCGGTGCCGTTGGCGGCTTCGATGACGTCGAAGCCGGCGCTCTGCAGGATGCGGGTCTTGGCGTAGCGGGCACCGTCGTTGTCGTCGACGTTGAGAATCTGGGTCGGATGACTATTCATGATGCGGTTCCATCAGGATCCATGGTCGCTTGGGGCGATATATTTGGCAATGTGTGTGGCGGCGTGCGCGGCAGGGTCAGCGTAAACGTCGTGCCCACGCCCAGCGTGCTCGATACGTCGACCCGGCCACCCAACAGGTCGGCCAGCTTGCGGCACAGCGGGAGGCCAAGTCCGGTGCCCTTGCTGCGGCGCTGCAAGGGGTGCTCGATCTGGCTGAACTCCTCGAAGATCAGCTGCAGGTTGTCGGGACTGATGCCGATGCCGGTGTCGGCCACCGCGAAGGCGATGGTGTCGGCTTCCGGATCGTGCGCGGCGAACACCAGCACCGAGCCCTGCTCGGTGAACTTCAGCGCGTTCGAGATGAAGTTGCGCAGGATCTGCGAGATCTTGCCTTCGTCCGAATGGAACGGTTCGTCGATGCCGGACGGTTCGAAGATCAGCTCCACGCGCGCCTCGTCCACCAGCGGGCGCAGCATGCCCTTGAGGGCGCGGAACAGGTTCTCGACCACCACCGGCTCGACGTGGGTCTCGACCCGCCCGGCCTCGATCTTGGCCAAGTCGAGCAGGTCGTTGACCAGTTCGGACAGGTCGCTGGCGGCATCGGCGATGAATTTCACCTGCCGTTCCTGTTCCTCGGTCAGGTCGCCGTCCATGCGGTCGAGCAGCAGCTGGGCCAGCGCGCGGATCGACGACAAGGGCGTCCTCAGTTCGTGGCTGGTGTTGGACAGGAAGCGCGATTTCATCTCGTCGGCGCGGCGCAGGCGCTCGGCCTTGTCCTCGATCTCGGCGTACAGCGCCACGATGCCGCGGTTGGTGTCTTCCAGTTCGCGCGTCAGCGACAGCAGGTCGTCCTGGCGTTCGCGCAGCTCGGCCAGGGTGGCCAGCAATTCCTGGTTCTGCAGCTGCAGCTCGTGCACCGGGTTCGACACCGGACTGTCGGCCAGGCGCGCGCCGATCTCGGCCAGGCGGGCCGAAGTGACGTGTTCGTGGCGCGGCAGCGCCTTGCGCACGGTGACGGTGGAGGCGCCGGCATCGCCCGGATCGACCTCGCAGGCATCCATCAGGCGGTGCGCGGTGATGATCGCCAGTTCGCGCAGCGACTCGGTTTCCGGTCCGCCGGCGCTGGCCGGGCGCGCTCCGCCGCTGACCAGCACCTCGAGGTGCTGGCGGCCATCGTTCTCGCGCAGCTGGAACAGTGCGCGTCCGCCCGGGCCCTGGTGGCAGGCGCCGCGCGCCACTTCCGAGACGGCGGTGCCGATGCGCACCTGGTCCTGCTGCGAAAAGCCCAGCAGCGCCGAGATCTGGCGCGCGCGCTGGCGCACCAGCACCACGTCCTGGTCGCTGTCCAGGCCGACGCTCAGGATGCGCATGGCGCGGCTCATGCGCGCCCCGCCATGCGGCGCACCACCAGCACCATCGCGTCGTCGCGGCCGCGGATGTAGTCGCGCATCAGGATCGCCGCGATCAGCGCCGGGCTGCGGCCCTGCAGTCCCGGGTACTTGTCCAGGTCCCAGCGGGTTTCGATGCCGTCCGAATGCAGGATGCACAGCGCGCCGGGACCGAACGGCACCGCGAACTCCTGCACCTTGCGCACGTTGTGGCCGACGATGCCGTTGTGCGACACCAGCGCGCGGCGCGTATCGTCGATCGCCAACGCGCCGATATTGCCGACGCCGGCGAAGCGCAGCTCGTCGGCCGCGAAATCGATGCGCGCGACCGCCAGCGCCGCGCCGCGCGTGGGCCGCAAGGCCTCGTGCGCCGCATGCACCAGCTCTCCCGCCGCGATCGGACCGCGCTCGTCCAGCGCCCGGATCGCCGCATTGGCCGCGCGCGCGGCGTCCGGACCGTGGCCTAGGCCGTCGGCCGCGAGCAGGGTCGCGCCGCCGCCGGCGCAGGCGACCGCCCAGCCGTCGCCGCACACGTCCTCGCCCCGGATCGGGCTCCACAGCGCGCCCACTTCGACCCCGCACGGATCGGGGCCGGGCACGTCGCGCCACAGGCGCATGAAGAAGGCGGCGCCGTCGCCGCGCGTCGAATACACGTCGAATTCGTCGGACAGGCGGTGCAGCGCGCCCAGGCCGGTGCCGGCGGTGCCGGCGGTCGAGACGCCGTCGACCAGGCTGCTGGCCAGGTCGACGATGCCCGGCCCGCGGTCGAGCGCGAGCACGTCGACGCCGATGCCGGCGGGCGACTGCGCCGGGCCGACGTGGATCTGGCCTTCGCCGGCGTGCTTGAGGATATTGGTGGCAGCTTCGGTGATGATCAGGGCCAGCTGGCCGGCGCGGGTCTCGTTGAAACCCAGCGACTCGGCCAGCTTCTGTCCGGCGCGGCGCACGGCGGCGACGTCGCTGGCGTGGGATACGGCGAACACGTGCTGCGGTGACTGGGAACTGATCAGCGCTTCCATTTGACGATCAGCACCGCGGTGCCCTCCTTGGGACGGCTGTCGATGTCGAACTCGTCGACCAGGCGCTTGGAGCCGCCCAGGCCCAGGCCCAAACCGCCTCCGGTAGTAAAGCCATCGCGCAGGGCGCTGTCGATATCTGGAATGCCCTGCCCGGCATCGACGAACAGCAGGCCGATGCCCTTGCGCAGGCCGTCGTCGAGCGCGTCGAGGTGGACTTCGCCGCCGCCGCCGTACTTGATGGTGTTGCGCGCCAGTTCGCTGGCGGCCGTCACCAGCTTGGTCTGGTCGACCAGCGACAGCGCGAGCGCCACGGCGCGTTCGCGCACCTGCTTGCGCAGGCCCACCACGTCCTCGTCCGAACGCAGCGGCAGGGTCAACCGGCCGGTGCGCTGCTGGCGGTGATGATCGAGCAGATGCGTCTCGAACAGGACGGCATCGGTATGCGCGTCGACCATTATCTGTAGCTCTTTCCGAGCAGGGCCATGCCCTTCTCGACATTCAGCGCGGTCTTCACGCCATGCAGGGTCAGGCCCAGTTCGACCAGGGTGATCGCCACCGCCGGCTGCATGCCGACCACCACGGTGCGGGCGTCGAGCACGCGCGCCATGGCGGCGGTGTTGCTGATCATGCGGCCGATGAAGGAGTCGACCAGGTCGAGCGCCGAGATGTCGATCAGGACCCCCTTGGCGCCGTCGCTCACGATGCGCTCGGTCAGGTCGTCCTGCAGCTGCATGGCGAGACGGTCATGCATGTCGACCTGGATCGTCACCAGGAGCAGGTCGCCCATGCGCAGGATCGGAATGCGTTCCATGGCGCTGGCCTCAGGCGTGCTTGATGGTGATCGAGGCGCCGGTGCGCTCGAGCGCCACCAGGAAGGCGTCGGCCAGGGTGGCCTTGGTGATCACGTCTTCCAGGTTCACGCCCAGGTGCACGATGGTCTGCGCGATCTGCGGGCGGATGCCGCTGATGATGCAGTCGGCGCCCATCAGGCGCGCGGCGGCGATGGTCTTCATCAGGTGCTGGGCCACCAGGGTGTCGACGGTCGGCACGCCGGTGATGTCGATGATGGCGATCATGGCGCCGGTGTCGACGATCTTTTGCAGGATGTTTTCCATCACCACCTGGGTGCGGGCCGAGTCCAGGGTGCCGATCAGCGGCAGCGCCAGGATGCCGTTCCACAGCTTGACCACCGGCGTGGACAGTTCCAGCAGCTCCTGCTGCTGGCGCACGATGATCTGGTCCTTGGTCTTCTGGAACACCTCGATGGTGTACAGGCCCAGCTTGTCGAGCAGGGTATTGACGACCCACGATGCCGCGGCCAGGCCTTCGGCGTCGCCGGCGAACGTCGCCTGCAGGCGCGCGAACAGCGGCTGCTTGAGCGAGAACACGAAGATGGCGGTCTCGCTCGGGGTCGAGCCCGACTTGGCGCGGGTCGACGAGATCTCGCTCAGCAAGTCGCGCAGCTCGTCCCACGAACGGTGGTCGATGTTTTCGAGTTCGCCGCTGCGGGTGGCGGCGGCGAAGGATTTCAGGAACTGGTTGCAGTGCGAGCGCAGCTGCTCGCGCGCGGCGGCGTTGCTGCGCACGCTCAGCGCTTCGAGCTGGGAGAGCCATTCGGCGCCGATGGCGGCCTCCTGGTCCAGGATTGTCTGGCTGATGCGATCCGCGTAATCCTTCATGCTCATCTGTCTTATCCCTTGAAATAGTGATTGGCGCCGCGCCTGGCCCCGTCTGTTTCCGCCGGCGCGGACAAAATTCTGTTAAACATCCAACTATACCATTTTCATATAGAGCAATACGTGGCGCACGGTTGTCTATGGGATATTTTCACTGTTTCGGCGGAAAAACGCGCGCACGGATGGCCAGGTGCCCCGCGCGGGTCGCGCGCGATGCGTCCATTCATACAAAACCGGCAATAAAAGCAGCGTCAGGACGGTCGACGACAGGACGCCGCCGATCACCACCGTGGCCAGCGGCCGCTGCACCTCGGCCCCGGTGCCGACCGCCAGCGCCATCGGCACGAAGCCGAGCGAAGCCACCAGCGCCGTCATCAGGACCGGCCGCAGGCGCGCCAGCGCGCCCTGGCGCACCGCGTCCGGCAGCGCCATGCCGTCCTGGCGCAGGCTGCGGATGAAGGAAATCAGCACCAGGCCGTTGAGCACCGCCACCCCGGACAGGGCGATGAAGCCGACCGCCGCCGAAATCGACAGCGGGATCCCGCGCGCCCACAGGGCCGCCACGCCGCCGGCCAGGGCGAACGGGATGCCGGTGAACACCAGCAAGCCGTCGCGCACATTGTTGAACACCAGGTAGAGCAGGACGAACACCAGCAGCAGCGAGGCCGGCACGATCAGGCGCAGGCGCTCGGCGGCCTGGGTGAGGTGCTCGAATTGGCCGCCCCAGGCGATCCAGTAGCCAGGCGCGATGCGCACCTCGCGGGCGATGCGCTCCCGGGCCTCGGCCACAAAAGATCCGATGTCGCGCCCGCGCACGTTGGCGCTGACCACCACCCGGCGCTTGCCCTGCTCGCGACTGAGCTGGTTGGGCCCCGGCGCCACCTCGAAGCTGGCGATCTCGCCGAGGGCGATGAAACTGCGCGTGCCTTCCATACTGCCCGGCAGCGCCACCGGCAACCGGCGCAGCGCGTCGATGTCGCCACGCACGGCTTCCGGCAGGCGCACCACGATGTCGAAGCGGCGGTCGCCCTCGAACAGCGTCCCGGCGGCGCGGCCGGCGGTGGCGGTGGCGATCATTTCCTGCACGTCGCCGATGTTCAGGCCCATCCTCGCGGCGCGCTCGCGGTCGACCCGGATCTGCAGCATCGGCAGGCCGCTGGTCTGCTCCACCTGCACCTCGCTGGCGCCCGGCACCCGGCGCAGGGCGGCGGCGATCTCGCCCGCGGTGGCGCCAAGCACGTCCAGGTCGTCGCCGAACAATTTGACGGCGACGTCGCTGCGCACACCCGAGACCAGTTCGTTCACGCGCAGCTGGATCGGCTGGCTGAACTCGTAGTTATTGCCGGGCAGGCCCTCGAGCGTCGTGCGGATCGCGCTTTCGACTTCAGCGCGCGAACGCCTCGCGCCTTTTCCAACCCTTGGCCACTCCTTCTCGGGCTTGAAGATGATGTAGCTGTCGGCCACGCTGGGCGGCATCGGGTCGGACGCGATCTCGGCGGTGCCGATGCGGGCGAACACGCGCGCGATCTCGGGGAACTCGCGCATGAGGGTCGTCTCGATCTGCTGCTGCATCCTGACCGACTGGGTCAGGCTCGTGCCCGGCACCCGCATCGTCAGCACCGCCATGTCGCCCTCGTCGAGATTCGGCGCGAACTCCGTCCCCAAGCGCGTGCCCATCAGGGCGGCCAGCGCGATCACCACGGCCGCGAACACCAGCATCACGGCGCGGTTGGCCAGCGCATAGTCGAGCGCCGGCGCATACCAGCGCCGTGCGGCGCCCATCACCCGGCTTTCCTTTTCCGTCACCGAGCGGCCGATGAACAGCGCCACGGCGGCCGGCACGAAGGTCACCGACAGGATCATCGCGCCCAGCAGCGCGAACACCACGGTAAACGCCATCGGGTGGAACATCTTGCCCTCGATGCCGGTCAGGGCGAAGATCGGCAGGTAGACGATCATGATGATCAGCTGGCCATAGATCAGCGGCCGGCGCGCCTCGCGCGCCGCCTCGAACACTTCGGAAAAGCGCTCCTCGCGCGTGAGGATGCGTCCCAGCCGGTGCTGGGCGGCGGCCAGGCGCCGCACGCAGTTCTCGACGATCACCACGGCGCCGTCGACGATGATGCCGAAGTCCAGCGCCCCCAGGCTGAGCAGGTTGGCGCTGACCTGGTTGGCCACCATGCCGCTGAAGGTGAACAGCATCGACAAGGGGATCACCATGGCGGTGAGCAGCGCCGCGCGCAAATTTCCAAGGAAGAAGAACAGCACCGCCACCACCAGGATCGCGCCCTCGACCAGGTTCTTGCGCACCGTGGCGATGGCCCGTTCGACCAGCACGGTTCTATCGTAGACCGTGACGGCCTTGACGCCCTTCGGCAGGCTGCGGTTGATCTCGAGCATGCGCGCGTCGACCGCTTTCGACACCGCGCGGCTGTTCTCGCCGATCAGCATCACCACGGTGCCGAGCACCACCTCCACGCCATTCTCGGTGGCCGCGCCGGTGCGCAGCTCCTGACCGATCGTCACCTCGGCCACGTCGCGCACCCGCACCGGGATGCCGCGGATGCTGGTGACGACGATATTGCCGATGTCGTCGATCGACGCGGCCTGGCCCGGCGCGCGCACCAGGTACTGCTCGCCTTCGCGCTCGATGTAGCCGGCGCCGACGTTGCTGTTGTTGCGCGCCAAAGCGTTCACGATATCGGCCAGTTCCAGCCCATACGACGACAAGGTGGCCGTGTTCGGGGCCACCAGGTATTCCTTGTCGAAGCCGCCGATCGAGTTGATCTCGGTGACGCCCGGCACGGTGCGCAGTTGCGGCTTGATGATCCAGTCCTGGATCTCGCGCAGGTCCGTCGGCGTATAGGGCGTGCCGTCCGGCTTCCTGGCGCCCGGTTCGGTCTCCACGGTCCACTGGTAGATCTCGGACAGGCCGGTCGCGATCGGGCCCAGCGTCGGGATCACGCCGGGGGGCAGCCCTTCGCGCGCGTCCTGCAGGCGCTGGCTGACCAGCTGGCGCGCGAAGTGGATGTCGGTGCCCTCCTCGAACACCACCGTCACCTGCGACAGGCCGTAGCGCGACAGGGAGCGGAATTGCTCCAGGTGCGGCAGGCCCGACAGCACCGCCTCGACCGGATAGGTGATGCGCTGCTCGGTTTCCAGCGGAGAGTAGCCCGGCGCCGCGGTATTGATCTGGACCTGGACGTTGGTCACGTCGGGCACCGCGTCGATCGGCAGGCGGCCGTAGTTGTAGACGCCGATGCCGGCCATCGCCAGCACGGCCAGCATCACCAGCCAGCGGCGCGCGATCGCAGTCGCGATCAGGCGGTCGAACAGCGTCGATGGTTTGATCAAAGGTTCGGACGAGGTCTCAATGTTCATGGCTGCCCTCCGCCTTGCCCTGCTCCGCCTTGACCGCGAAGCTGCCGGCGGCCGCATAGGCCTCGCCCGCACGCAGCCCGGCCGTGACCTCGACGAAACGCCCGTCGGAGCGGCCGGTGGCCACCGGCTGCGCGACAAAGCCTGCCTTGACCCGCTTGTAGACGACTTGCCGCCCGTCCGCCGTCTGGATTGCCTCACGCGCCACCGCCACCGGCACGTCGCTCGACCCGGTGACGATGTCGATGTTCACCGCCAGCCCCGGCCGCCAGGCCGCGCCCGGATTGTCGAGCACCACCCGCGCCTTGGCCGAGCGCGATTCCTCGCCCACCAGCGAGCTGACGTAGGACACCTTGCCCGGCGCCGTCGTGTTGGAGGCGATCGAGCGGATGACGGCGTCGGTGCCGACCCGGACGATCTCGAGGTCGCGCGCCGGCACCACCACGTCGGCCCATACGGTCGACAGGTCGGTGAGGGTGAACACGCGGGTGTCGGCGCCGACGACTTCACCCATCGTGATGTGTTTTTCGACGATCACGCCGTCGAACGGCGCCCGGATTCCGAGGAGGTTCGACGAGCCGGCGTCAACGGCGCCGAGCGCCTGCAGTTGCTGGCGCGCGCTCTGGACGGCGATCTGCGCTTCGCTCAGTTCCTGTTCGGCGCGCAGCAAGTCCTGGCGGGGCGAAATCTGTTCTTCCCACAGCATTTGTTCGGACGCATGGACCTTGCGCGCGTAGTCCAGCCGGCGCTCGGCCGCCGCCAGCGCGCCGCGCTGGGCCGCGACCTCGGCGCTGGCGATGCTGGCCAGGACCTGGTCCTTGCGCACCTTTTCGCCGAGCGTGGCATTGACCTCGCTGACCGCCCCGGCGGCGCGCGGCGTCACGTGGGCGGTGCGATCTTCGTTGAGCGCGATCTGGCCCGGCATGCGGATGAAGGTGTCGAGGTGGACCGGGCCGGCGGTGGCGATCGTGATGCCGGCCACGCCGACCTGGCTGTCGGTGAAGCGGATCACGCCGTCGTCCGCGTGCCCTTCTTGGCCGTGCTCGTCCGCGTGTTCCCGCTCCTCTTGATGACCGTGTTCCTCGACACCGGCTGGGGCGCGGTCGCGCACCAGCACGACGGCGGCGATCAGAATGGCAATCGCCAGCATGATGGCGATGACCTTGCTTTGCTGCTTGTTCATGGATTCTCCTGGACGGCTGCGTGTCCCAGCAGCCGTGCGATATCGGCCGCCGCGCGATGACTCTCCGCGACGGCGTTCAGGTATTGGTTCTTCGATTGGGCCAGCACGCGCTGGGCGTCCAGCACGTCGATCAGCCCGAACTTGCCGAGCTCGAAGCCGCGGTTGGCGGAGCGCTCGGCGTCTTCTGCGCCGGGCAATATCTCGGTCGAGATCAGCGCGCATTCGGCCAGCGCCGCCGTGAGCCGCGCATGGGCCTGCGCCAGCTCGGCGCGCAGGCGCACGCCTTCGGCGTCTTGCTGGTCGCGCGCCTTGTCGACCCGGCGCAGTGCATCGAGCACGGCGCCATCGTTGCGGTTGAACAGCGGCAGCGGCACCGACAGGCCGAGCACTGCGCGGTTGCGGGTGTCCGGCCCTTCACGCTGGGCGCCGACGATCACGTTGACGTCGGGCGTGCGACGCGCGCGCTCGAGCCGGGCCAGCGCCTCGCGCTGCCCCACCTGGGCGCGCGCATGGCGCATGGCCGGCGATCGGTCGAGTTGCGCCAGCAGCTGGTCCAGCGGCGCCGCCGGGGGCAACGCGGCGGCCTGCGGCGCATGGATGCTCAACTGGCGCGCGTCGCCGCCCCACAGGGCGGCCAGGCGGATGCGCGCGCCTTCCAGGTCGCGCCCCGCCTGCAGCGCCTCGATCCGGGCGCTGCCCTGGGCCACGCGGGCGCGGGTCTCCTCGACTGGAGACAAGGTCCCGGCCTCGACCCGCTTGCCGGCGGCGGCCAGCGCGCGACCGGCAAGCGCCACCAGCTCGCGGGCCATGCGCTCGCGCTCCTGGGCCGCGACGACGTCGTGGAAGGCGGCGGCGGCATCGGCGCGGACCTTGTCCCGTTCCGCTTCCAGTGCGATGGCGGCGAGCGCGCCTTCCTGGCGCGCCGCCTCGACCCGCGCGGCGCGCTTGCCGCCCAGTTCGATGGCAATGTTCAAGGTGGCGGTCGTGGTGCGGCTGCTGCTGCCTTCGCCTTCGCGCAGCAGCTCGAGCTCGGGATTGGGCAGCGCCCCGGCCTGGGCCAGCGCGCCCTCTTGCGCCGCCACTTCGCTGCCGGCCGCGCGCAGGGTCGGATTGGCGCGCAGCGCCAGGTCGATGGCCGCTTCCAGGGTCAATGGCGCCGACCATGCCGCGGCCGAAGCGCTGGCAAACCCGCAGGCGAGCGCGAGCGCCGCCAGCAGCGGTGTCAAACGATGTTTCATGATGATGCTCCGAACGGGTGGATGTCCGGCGGGGCAAGCGATGCGCCGCACGAGGCGACGCCGATGAGGTTCCCGCCGCCTTAGGCGCGGCGCGGCCGGTCTGGCGGAGGAATCAGGTCGGGAACGTGGGAAACGTAGCGCCGCAATTCGCCGCGCATGTGCGGGGCGCCCTTGGGCAAGGGGAGATTGGGTTGCGCGGACAGGACCGCGCTGGCCGACAGGTGGTGGCAGGCGTCGCAATCGTCGCAATGCTCGTCCCGGGTTCCATCATCCTGATCCTGGTTGCTCGATGGCGGATGCTTGTGGACGTGGTGCCCCGGATGCATGGTCTGTTCGTCATGACTGCAATACGGAGCGCCGGCGGCCCAGGCGGCCTGGAGTGGCATCATGAGCAGCAGGAGGATCAGGATCAGGCGTCGCATTGCGTCAGGGTGGTCGGGTAGCGCAGGGCCGGTCGGCCAATTTTTGCTACCAGCTATTAAATACCCTGTAGCCGCTACAGGGTCAAGCACATTCGTGCAGTTCGCTGCGATTCCCGCATATCGCATAAGGAATTCGGTCCGAAACTCACGCCGGTGCGTACACCTCTTGCAGCACCTCGATGAAGGCGCGCAGCGCCGCCGGCACGTGGCGATGACCGGGATAGTACAGCGCCAGCTCGGACGATGGCTGGCACCAGTCCTGCAGCAAGGGCACCAGGCGACCTTCCTGCAAATGATCGCGCACGGTCGTGTCCGGCACATAGGCGATCCCTCGTCCCGCCAGCGCGGCCTCCATCATCAGCCCGACCTGGTTCAGGATCAAGGCGCCCGGCACGTCCAGCGCGAAGGCCTGGCCATGGCGTGCGAATTCCCAGCGGTAGATTTTCCCGCTCTGCATGCGCATGCGGATGCACTGGTGCCGGTGCAGGTCGTCGGGCGTCTGCGGCGTGCCGCGCGCCGCCAGGTAGGCGGGCGATGCGACCGGCATGAAGCGCACCGGCGCGCCGAACGGCGCGACGTGCATGTCTTGCGGGACCGCCTCCAGCAGGCGCACGCCCGCATCGAAGCCGGCGGCGACGATGTCGACCAGGCCATTCTCGACGAACAGGTCGAGCGACACCTCCGGATAACGCTCCTGGAACACCGGCACCGCATGCTGCAGCAGCCAGCGCGCCGTCGGTTCGGCGGTGTTGATGCGCAAGGCGCCGCCGGGCCGCTCGCGAAAGCCGTTGACGTCTTCCAGAGTGGCGCCCAGTTCGCGCAGCACCGGTTCGAGCCGGCGCAGGAAGTGTTCGCCGGCCTCGGTCGGCGCCACACTGCGGGTGGTGCGGTGCAAGAGGCGTACGCCCAGCTTTTCTTCCATCACCCGCATCATGTGGCTCAGGGTCGAGGGAGAAACCCCGAGTTCGTCGGCGGCCTTGCGAAAGCTGCGGCGGTGGACGATGGCCACGAAGGCGCGCAGGCTGTCGAGGTCGGGCTGGGACATTGATGGCGATCCTTCACTAATGCATGCGGGATTGGAGGGATGATAACAGCAATGCGTTCGTCTATTCTGTTTTCAAGGCAGCCATAAGGCGACCACCAAGACAAGGAGAACGACCATGCAACGCACCTGGTTCATCACCGGCACCTCGACCGGCTTCGGCCGCATCATGACCGAACAACTGCTGGCGCGGGGTGACCGCGTGGCCGCCACCCTGCGCAATCCGTCCGCGCTGGCCGAGCTGCAGGAACGCCATCCCGATCAACTGTGGGTGGCGCAGCTCGACGTCCTCGATCACGAGGCGATGCGCAGCGTGATGGCGCGCGCCTTCGCGGAGCTGGGGCGCATCGACGTCGTCGTCAGCAATGCGGCCTATGGCCTGTTCGGTGCGGCCGAGGAGCTGAGCGACGCGCAGGTCAAGCGCCAGCTCGATACCAATCTGCTCGGATCGATCGGGCTGATCCGCGCCGCCCTGCCCCATCTGCGCAAGCAGGGCGGCGGCCGGGTGATCCAGGTTTCATCCGAGGGCGGCCAGATGGCTTATCCGAACTTCAGCGTCTATCACGCGACCAAGTGGGGGATCGAAGGGTTCGTGGAATCGGTGGCGCAGGAAGTCGCGCCGTTCGGGATCCAATTCATCCTGGCCGAACCGGGGCCGACGCCGACCAATTTCGCGGCCGGTCTCGATGCGGCGCCGGCGATGGACGAGTATGCCGATACGCCGTCGGGCGGGGTGCGGCGCGCGCTGGCCGACGGTAGTTTCAAGCTCACGGGCGATCCGGTGCGGATGGTGGAGATCATGATCGATTCGACCGACCAGGCGCCGGCGCCGCGCAGAATTACCTTGGGGTCGACTGCGTACGAGTCGATTCATGCGGCGCTGACCGATCGTCTGGCGCGGCTGACGGCGCAGAAGGAGCTGGCCGTGAGTGCAAATCTGGACACATGACGATGCGATATCCTATGCGATGGCCCGCTGACGCATGCACGCCTGGCCAGTCACTCTTCGACGGACGGGACCAATCGCAGCTGTTGAATACGGCCTGTCTTCTTGTCCGTCACGAATATCAGCAAGTATCCCTTGCCGTATTCGCTCTCGACATTGGACGGGCCAACGAAATAGGCGAGGTTTTCGTCATAATCGGCATACCCCGTCGATTGCCCCAGCAGTGCCCTGACCTGGTCTGCGCTGAGTTCTTTCACCGGATACTGGCGCAGGAAGGAAGCCAGCATCCGGCCACGCCCCAGCCGATCCGCGGCGGCCCATGCCTTCGGCGTGAACTCGTCATTGCCGAAGGCCCGGCTTTGTTCTTCCACAGACCTTTGCGTGCAGCCTTGCAGGAAAAGAATGGTCAGCACGAGGACGGCTGAGGTTCGCATCGTCATTTCACTTGCAGGGTCTTGAGTTGACCAGTTTTCAGCGCTGCCATACAGCGCCTGCTGAGCGCCTCGTTCGTTTGCTTCGACGCACCAATATTCAAGCCAATGCTGTTGTTATGCAAATCCATCGCACGTTCCTTCGGCGGGTTCCTTAGGGACGATTCATGCGCCGTCGTGTAGAGGCGCGCTTTGGTAATTCCGATATCGCGTGCCAGTTGTGCAGACCACAAGCAATGGCGAAAAGCGTCCGAATGGTCGTTATGGCCGCTGATCGAAAACAGCCGCCTGGCCTCACTCTGTGCAAATTCGCGCGCCCTCATGATGACAGGCACGTGATGTGGATGCGATCGCAAGTAAGCTCGTTCTTGCTCCGTGAGCTGATTGAACAACGCAAGGGCTGACTGTATCGGCATGGTTTCTCCGGAAGCAGAAAAAGTCAGGTTCCATTATTCTCGGGTCCGCATGTTACAGATTGGGCGTGCGCAATACTGAACGCTGAATGAAAAAACCGCCAGGCTCACGCACTGGCGGTTTTTTCATCGAGCGGCGAACCGCTCACTTGCTTGCAGCTTGATTACTGCGCCGCGCCTTCGACAGGATCAGCCGCCTTCATCGACAGCTTCAGACGACCGCGCTCGTCGGTCTCGAGGACCTTGACGCGCACTTGCTGGCCTTCTTTCAGGTAGTCGGCAACGGCGTTGACACGCTCGTTGGCGATCTGCGAGATGTGCAGCAGGCCATCCTTGCCCGGCATGACTTGCACGATCGCGCCGAAGTCCAGCAGCTTGAGCACGGTGCCGTCGTAGGTCTTGCCCACTTCGACCGATGCGGTCAGCTCTTCGATGCGGCGCTTGGCTTCCTGGCCGGCGGCGGCGTCGACCGAGGCGATGGTCACGATGCCTTCGTCGGTGATGTCGATCTGGGTGCCGGTCTCTTCGGTCAGCGCGCGGATGACGGCGCCGCCCTTGCCGATCACGTCACGGATCTTTTCAGGATTGATGCGGATGGTGATCAGGCGCGGTGCGAAGTCCGACAGCTCGGTCTTCACGGTCGGCATGGCCTTCTGCATCTCGGCCAGGATGTGCTGGCGGCCGTCTTTTGCCTGGGCCAGCGCCACCTGCATGATTTCCTTGGTGATGCCCTGGATCTTGATGTCCATCTGCAGCGCGGTGATGCCCTGCGCGGTGCCGGCCACCTTGAAGTCCATGTCGCCCAGGTGGTCTTCGTCACCCAGGATGTCGGTCAGGACCGCGAACTTGCCGCCTTCCTTGATCAGGCCCATGGCGATGCCGGCCACGTGCGCTTTCATCGGCACGCCGGCGTCCATCAGCGCCAGGCAGCCGCCGCAGACCGAGGCCATCGACGACGAACCGTTCGATTCGGTGATTTCCGACACCAGGCGCACCGAGTAGCTGAAATCTTCAGGGTTGGGCAGTGCGGCGACCAGCGCGCGCTTGGCCAGGCGGCCGTGGCCGACTTCGCGGCGCTTCGGGGTGCCCACGCGACCGGTTTCGCCGGTGGCGAACGGAGGCATGTTGTAGTGCATCATGAAGTCGTCGGTGTACTCGCCCATCAGCGCGTCGATCTTCTGGCTGTCGCGGGCGGTGCCGAGGGTGGCGACCACCAGTGCCTGGGTTTCGCCGCGGGTGAACAGGGCCGAGCCGTGGGTGCGCGGCAGGACGCTCGAGCGGATCGAGATCGGACGCACGGTGCGGGTGTCGCGGCCGTCGATGCGTGGCTCGCCGTCCAGGATCTGCGAACGCACGACCTTGGCTTCCATGTCGAACAGGATATTGCCGACGTCGCCAGCATCGGCGGCAACGCCTTGTGCCGACAGCTCGGCCATCACTTCCGACGACAGCGACTTCAGCTTCTGCTGGCGGGCCGACTTTTCGCGGGTCTGGTAGGCGTCACGGATCTTGGCGCCGGCCAGTTCGCCGACGCGGGCGATCAGTTCTTCGTTCTTTGGCGCCGGCGCCCATTCGACTTCCGGCTTGCCGCCTTCGGCGACCAGGTCGTGGATCGCGTCGATCACGGCCTTCATTTGCTCGTGGCCGAACACGACCGCGCCGAGCATGACTTCTTCGGACAGTTGCTGGGCTTCCGATTCCACCATCAGGACGGCGGTTTCGGTGCCGGCCACGACCAGGTCCATCTGCGAGGTCTTCAGCTCGGTGGTGGTCGGGTTCAGGATGTACTGGCCGTTCGCGTAGCCGACGCGCGCGGCGCCGATCGGACCGGCGAACGGGATGCCGGCGATGCACAGGGCAGCCGAAGCGCCGATCATCGATGGGATGTCCGGATCGATTTCAGGGTTGACCGACAGCACGTGGATGATGACCTGGACTTCGTTCAGGTAGCCTTCCGGGAACAGCGGGCGGATCGGACGGTCGATCAGGCGCGAGGTCAGCGTTTCTTTTTCGGAAGGACGGCCTTCACGCTTGAAGAAACCGCCAGGGATCTTACCCGCAGCGTACGTTTTCTCCATGTAGTCGACGGTCAGCGGGAAGAAATCCTGGCCCGGCTTGGCGTCTTTTTTGGCAACCACGGTTGCCAGGATGACGGTA
Organism: Massilia timonae; assembly: GCF_001866515.1. Classification (NCBI taxonomy): domain Bacteria; kingdom Pseudomonadati; phylum Pseudomonadota; class Betaproteobacteria; order Burkholderiales; family Oxalobacteraceae; genus Massilia; species Massilia timonae. Next base: position 3,356,854 of record NZ_JRYB01000001.1, on the reverse strand, counting down.
TCCTCGACCGACACGACGACGGCGCCGCTGGCCTGGCGCGCGATTTCACCCGTCTCCAGGGTGACCGTGTGTTGACCGTACTGGAAGGTTTTCGTAACTTTATTAAACATTGGGTAATCCCTTTCATTTTACCGACAGATTTTCAGGAGCTGTCGTTCACCTCTCACCACGGGCCATCAAGAAATGGCCTTGTAACAAACAACAAGACAGCAAAAACGAAAAATGCCCGCGTCAGACAACTGGCGCAGGCATTTTTGACTAAACCGTCTGAAGCAAGAACTTGCGATTACTTACGCAGGCCCAGCTTGGCGATCAGGTCGCGATAACGATTCAGGTCCTTGTTCTTCAGGTAAGCCAGCAGGCTCTTACGGCGGTTGACCATCATGATCAGGCCACGACGCGAGTGGTGATCCTTCTGGTGTGCCTTGAAGTGGCCGTTCAGTTCGTTGATGCGTGCGGTCAGCAGTGCGACCTGGACTTCCGGCGAACCGGTATCGTTCTGGCCACGTGCGTTGTCCGCGATGATTGCGGCTTTGTTGATGTTTTCAACCGACATGATGTTACCTTTCACATGCGGTGCAAGAGTCGGAACCCCAGGCACCGTGATTTATCAAATAGCTGTCCGGATTGGACAGACCCGCCAGTATAGTGCAAAACGGCGGCTCGAACCAGTGTTTGCTATCCTTCTTCCGCGGTTGGACAGGGCTGCCGCTTGCTGGCAAGCTCGACACAGGTGAGAAAAATGAACAAGATAAACATATTTACAACACTGACCGCCTTGCTGCTGGCCGGCTGCGCCATGCGCACGGCGCCGGCTCCGGGCGACCCGCTGGACGTGGTGCAGTCCAAGATGGGCACGCCGACGGCGGTGTACATCGACGGCGCGGCGCGCACCCTCGAATACGCCACCGGCCCGATGGGCCAGTACACCTGGATGGCGCACCTGGGCCCGGATGGCCGCCTGACCTCGTATGAGCAAGTCCTGACGAGCGAGAAGTTCGCCACCGTCAGGATCGACCAGGCGACCAAGGACGACATGCTGCGCACCTTCGGCCATCCGGCCGAGGTTTCGCGCGTCGCCATGCACGACTATGAGGTGTGGTCGTATCGCTACAAGGAGGCCGGCGTGTGGAACTCGCTGATGCACGTCCACTTCGACGGGCAAGGCGTGGTGCGCCAGATGATGAATGCGTCGGATCCGATGTACAACCCACAGGATCGCGGCATCTGGTGAACACGATGATCAAATTAACTCCACTCATCGCCGCACTGCTGCTGACGGCATGCGCCATGCGCACACCGCCGAACCCGGGCGACACGCAGGATGTGATCCAGGCCAAGCTGGGAATGCCAACCGCGGTGTATGCCGATGGCGCGTCCCGTACTCTCGAGTACGCCACCGGCCCCATGGGCCAGTTCACCTGGATGGCGCACCTCGGCCCCGATGGCCGCCTGCTCTCCTACGAGCAGGTGCTCACGAGCGAGAAATTTGCCACGATTAAAATTGACCAGGCGACCAAGGACCAGGTGCTGCGCACCATCGGCCGCCCCGCCGAGCGATCGCATGTCGCCATGAAGGATTATGAAGTCTGGTCCTATCGCTACAAGGAAGCCGGCGTCTGGAATTCGCTCATGCACGTCCACTTCGACGGGCAAGGCGTCGTGCGCCAGATGATGAATGCGCCCGATCCGATGTACGAACCGCGCGACCGCTTCGGTTTTTGAGCGTTACCTGGCCGGAACGGTGCGGCGACCGCCGTCGCTGCGCACGAAATCCTCGACCGCGTCCAGGCTCGGCGCCAGGCGGCGCAGCGTGGCCGAGAGCGTGGCGACCAGGGTGGCGTGGTTGACGTTGTCGTAGTACTCCTCGCGCACGGGCACGCCGGCGTTGCGCATCCTGGCCGCGAGCGCGCCGGTATTGCGTTCCGGGTTCACCGTCGTGTCGTTGCGGGCGGCGATCAGCAGCGCCGGGGGCGCCCCGGCCGTGACGTGGGCGACCGGCTGCGAGTCGGCCGGCGTATCGGGATAGTGGAACACCGGACGCGTGGTTTCATTCTCGACGGGCAAGAAGTTATACGGACCCGCCATGCCGATCCAGCCGCGCAGGATGTCCGGGCTGCTCCCCTGTTCGCGCAGCCAGCGTGGATCGAGCGCCAGCATCGCCGCGTTATAGGCGCCCGCGCTATGCCCCATGAGAAACAGGCGTTTCGGATCGCCGCCATAGGCCGCGATCCGGCGTTCGGTCCAGACGACGGCGCGCGCGCCATCATGCAAAAAGTCGGGATAGCTGGCCTGCGGATACAGGCGATAATCGGGAATCACCACCACGAATCCGCGCTTGGCCAGCGAACGGCCGACGAAGGCATAATCGTCGCGCTCTCCACTGACCCAATTGCCGCCGTAGAAGAAGACGATCACCGGCGCCTTGCCTGCGCCAGACGCGGGCCGGTAGATGGACAGCACGTGGCGCGGGTCGGGACCGAAGGCGGCCGTCGCGACCGAACGCGCCGTCCCGCCGGGCGACACCACATTGACCAGGGTGAGCGGCGAACAGGCGCTCAGGGCGCCGGCCAGGACCAGGACGGCCAGCGCCAGCGCCGCGCCAGCGAGCGTCTTCGTCGAAAGAAAACGGCCGCTATGCACCGGCATGTCAGCGACGGATATCGTCCGGCTCGTCGTCGAGCGGGATGATGCTGACCGGCTTGCCCTTCGCCTTGCGCCAGACATACACGGCATAGCCCGACAGGCCATACACCACGAAGATCGGCCACAGCACCTTGGGCGGATCGATCGCCAGCAGCGCCAGCACCAGCGCGATCAGGAACACCGCGATGAACGGCACCGACTTTTTAAAGTTGATGTCTTTGAAGCTGTAGAACGGCACGTTGGACACCATGGTCAGGCCGGCGAACACGGCGATGCACCACGACACCCAATCCACCTTGCGCGCGCTGACGCTGATGTCGGGGTCGATCATCATCATGATGAAGCCGATCACCAGCGCTGCGGCGGCCGGGCTCGGCAAGCCCTGGAAGAAGCGCTTGTCCACCACCTGGATATTGGTGTTGAAGCGCGCCAGGCGCAGCGCCGCGCAGGCGCAGTAGATGAAGGCCGCGATCCAGCCCAGTTTGCCCAGGCCGCGCAGCGACCATTCATAGATCACCAGCGCCGGCGCGGCGCCGAACGAGACCATGTCGGCCAGGCTGTCGAACTGTGCGCCGAACTCGGACTGGGTATTGGTCAGGCGCGCGATGCGCCCGTCCAGGCCGTCGAGGATCATGGCGATGAACACGGCCCAGCAGGCATGCTCGAAACGCTGGTTCATCGCCATGACGATGGCATAGAAGCCGCAGAACAGGGCCGCGGTGGTGAAGGCGTTGGGCAGGAGATAAATGCCGCGGCCACGTTCGCCCGCCTGGCGGTCTTCCGCGCGGCGGCCGAAACGCTTTTTCAGGCGGGAGAATCGTGGACCCTTTGGCGTTGTCCCTGGTGTTCTTCTTCGTGGAAAGGTTGGCATAAGGAATCGTATTCAAGGTAGTCGCCGAGCGACAGTTCCCCCACATTATAGAGGTGGGGACACGTGTTAGCGAAACACTACGCTAACCCGACTGGCGATTGCCTGGCGCTTACTTGAACTCAACCGTCCTTTACTTGAACTTGACCTTGCCCACGACGCGCATCTGCAGCGTGGTTTCGCCCGGTTCGAAGCTCGGTTCCGACATCTCGTCGGCCATCTCGCGCTTGGCGCTGCGCATCATCATGGCCTGCGGCGCGGCGGCATCGCCCGCGTAGTTGCCCGAACCTTCGAAGTCGACCGTGTCGAGCACGGCGTCGGTCGGCTGGCGGCCCATGGCCTTGGCGATCGAGACGATGCGCTCGTTCAGGTTGCGGTAGGTCGCGGCGATGCGCTGGTCGTCCAGGCGCTTCTCGAGCTCGGGGCTCAGGCCGAAGTTGACGCCATTGATCTGCAGCACCTTCTGGGCGGCGGCGGCGGTCTTCGGCAGCGCGGCCAGGTTGGTGGTCTTCACTTCCAGGTACTGGCCGACGCGCCAGGCGATCGGCACCGGCTTGACCGGCTGCTGCGTGGTGCGGCCGACCGGCTGCGGCGGCACTTCCGGATAGACCGGGTAGGTGTAGTAGCCCTGGGTCTTGAGTTCGGCATTCGGATCGGCGCGGCGCACGATCTCGGTGCCCTCCTTCATCTTGCGGTTGACGCGGTCGGCGGCGGCGTTCTTGTCCTTGTCATGCTCTTCGACGGCGAAGACGACGGTGGCCTGGTCGTTGGCGTGCTTGACTTCGCCAAAGGCGGGGACCACGACCATGGTGCCGCTGGTAGCCGGCGACGGCAGGTTTTGCGCGTGGGCGGCGCTGAAGGCGAGGACCAGGGCGGCGGCGACGAGGGATTTAGAAACGGCCATTTATTGTTCTCCTATAAGTTGCGACAGATGTCTGACAGCACTTATACGATACCAATCGCCAGGATTCCATCGTGATTTTGTAATGGACAGTTGCAAATAAGTAGGTTTGGGGAAGGATTTGTAACAGCCGCAGCCAAAATAAAAGCGGGGTCAGGTCTGACATTCAGACACGACCCCAGCCATGGAAACGCTTAAAGTCGAGACCGTGTCCGAATGTCAGACCTGACCCTCGCTTTAGTCGCTTTACTCCAGGAACATCAGTTCTTCGACTGATCCACCAGCTTGTTCTTGGCGATCCACGGCATCATGCCGCGCAGCTTGGCGCCGACTTCCTCGATCTGGTGCTCCGCGGTCAGGCGGCGGCGCGAGATCAGGGTCGGGGCGCCGGCCTTGTTTTCCAGGATGAAGCTCTTGGCGTATTCGCCGGTCTGGATGTCCTTCAGGCATTGGCGCATGGCGTTCTTGGTGTCTTCGGTCACGATGCGCGGTCCGGTCACGTACTCGCCATATTCCGCGTTGTTCGAGATCGAGTAGTTCATGTTGGCGATGCCGCCTTCGTAGATCAGGTCGACGATCAGCTTCAGTTCGTGCAGGCACTCGAAATACGCCATTTCGGGCGCGTAGCCGGCTTCGGTCAGGGTTTCGAAGCCCGCCTTGATCAGCTCGACGGCGCCGCCGCACAGCACGGCCTGCTCGCCGAACAGGTCGGTCTCGGTCTCTTCGCGGAAGTTGGTCTCGATGATGCCGGCGCGGCCGCCACCGTTGGCCATGGCATACGACAGCGCGATGTCGCGCGCCGCGCCCGATTTGTCCTGGTAGACGGCGACCAGGTGCGGCACGCCGCCACCTTGCGTATAGGTGCCGCGCACGGTGTGGCCCGGTGCCTTCGGCGCGACCATGATCACGTCGAGGTCGGCGCGCGGCACCACCTGGCCGTAGTGCACGTTGAAACCGTGGGCGAAGGCCAGCACGGCGCCCTGCTTGGCGTTCGGCGCGACGTTCTTGTGGTAGACCTCGGCGATGTTTTCGTCCGGCAGCAGGATCATGATGACGTCGGCGGCCTTGACCGCCTCGTCGACCTCGGCGACCTTCAGGCCGGCCTGCTCGACCTTGTTCCACGAAGCGCCGCCGCGGCGCAGGCCGACGGTGACGTTGACGCCCGATTCAGAGAGGTTCTGGGCGTGGGCGTGGCCTTGCGAGCCGTAGCCGATGATGGCGACGTTCTTGCCTTTGATGAGGGAGAGGTCGCAGTCTTTGTCGTAGAAAACTTTCATTTGGGTATCCTGTATATAAGTAATGTAGTGGTGTTCGGGCGTAACGCGTCGGCGGCCGAGCCGCCAACCCTACGTCGTTTATTCAGCGTTTTTCTTGTCAGACTTTGAGGATGCGTTCGCCGCGTCCGATGCCCGAGCCGCCGGTGCGGACCGTCTCGAGGATGGAAGCCCGGTCGATCGAGTCGATGAAGGCGTCCAGCTTCGACTTGGCGCCGGTGAGCTCGATCGTGTAGGTCTTTTCGGTGACATCGATGATGCGGCCGCGGAAGATGTCGGCGGTGCGCTTCATTTCTTCGCGCTCCTTGCCGACCGCGCGCACCTTGATCAGCATGAGCTCGCGCTCGATGTGCTGGCCTTCGGTCAGGTCGACCACCTTCACCACCTCGATCAGGCGGTTCAGGTGCTTGGTGATCTGCTCGATGATGTCGTCCGAACCCGAGGTGACGATCGTCATGCGCGACAGGGTCGCGTCTTCGGTCGGGGCCACGGTCAGCGTTTCGATGTTGTAGCCGCGCGCCGAGAACAGGCCGACCACGCGCGACAGCGCGCCGGCTTCGTTCTCCAGGAGGACAGAGATAATGTGTCGCATCACAGGTCCTCCGAGCCGAGCAGCATCTCGTTCAGGCCACGGCCCGCCTTGACCATCGGCCAGACGTTCTCGCTCTGGTCGGTGATGAAGTTCATGAAGACCAGGCGGTCCTTCATGGCGAACGCTTCGCGCAGCGAACCCTCGACGTCGCCCGGCTTTTCGATGCGCATGCCGACGTGGCCATAGGCCTCGGCCAGCTTCTCGAAATCGGGCAGCGAATCCATGTACGACTCGGAATAGCGCGAACCGTAGTCGATCTGCTGCCACTGGCGCACCATGCCCAGGAAGCGGTTGTTGAGCAGGATGATCTTCGGCGTCAGGTGGTATTGCTTGCAGGTGGCGAGCTCCTGGATGCACATCTGGATCGAACCCTCGCCGGTGACGCAGGCCACCGTCGCATCCGGATTGGCCATCTGCACGCCCATCGCGAACGGCAGGCCGACGCCCATCGTGCCCAGGCCGCCGGAGTTGATCCAGCGCCGCGGCTTGTCGAAGGGGTAGTATTGCGCGGCCCACATCTGGTGCTGGCCCACGTCGGAAGTGATGAAGGCGTCGCCATCCGTCACGCGGTGCAGCTGCTCGATCACCGCCTGCGGCTTGATGACCGTATCGGAGGTCGGATACTTGAGGCAGTCGCGACCACGCCATTCGGCGATCTGCTTCCACCAGCCCTGCAAGGCATTGGTATTGGTCTGCACATTGCCGGCGTCGAGTTGCGACAGCAGTTCGACCAGCACGTCCTTGACGTTGCCGACGATCGGGATGTCGACCCGCACCCGCTTCGAGATCGACGAAGGATCGATGTCGATGTGGATGATCTTGCGCGGATTCGAGGCGAAATGCTTCGGATTGCCGATCACGCGGTCGTCGAAGCGGGAACCGATGGCGATCAGGACGTCGCAGTGCTGCATCGCCATGTTCGCTTCATAGGTGCCGTGCATGCCCGGCATGCCGACGAAATGCGGATCGGACGAGCGCGATCCGCCCAGGCCCATCAGCGTGTTCGTGATCGGGAAGCCGGTTTTCTCGACCAGGCGGTTCAGCTCGTCCGAGGCATTGGCCAGGATCACGCCGCCGCCCGCATAGATCATCGGGCGCTCGGCGTTCTGCAGCAGCTGGACCGCCTTGCGGATCTGGCCGGCGTGGCCCTTGTCGACCGGACGGTACGAGCGCATCTCGATCTCGCGCGGGTACTCGTACAGGCATTTGTTGACCGTGATGTCCTTCGGAATATCGACCAGCACGGGTCCGGGACGACCGGTGCGGGCGATGAAGAAGGCTTTCTTGATGGTCGAGGCCAGCTCGCGCACGTCCTTGACCAGGAAGTTGTGCTTGACCACCGGACGCGTGATGCCGACGGTGTCGCATTCCTGGAAGGCATCCTGGCCGATCGCGTGGCTGGGCACCTGGCCCGAGATCACGACCATCGGAATCGAATCCATATACGCGGTGGACAGGCCGGTGACGGCATTGGTGACGCCGGGGCCGGAAGTGACCAGGGCCACGCCCACGGTGTTCGAGCTGCGCGAATAGGCGTCGGCGGCGTGCACCGCGGCCTGTTCGTGGCGAACGAGGACGTGCTGGAATTTATCCTGGTTGAAGATGGCGTCGTAGATATAGAGGACCGCGCCGCCCGGGTAACCGAAGACGTGCTTGACGCCCTCTTCTGCCAGACAACGGACCACTATCTCAGCGCCCGTGATCGGGACTGCTGAATCGTTACTCATGTACATTCCTTTCAAAACCCAATGGGAGATTGATCGGATGCCCGTTCCTAACGATATGCGTCTTTGCGCGACAACCCTCAGGCTTGACTACTTTCTGCGTGCACGTCGATGTTTCGGACACCGTAGGGTCCTTACGCACCGGCGCTGGGCGCAACTCGTTGAGCGTGAGTGTTTGTAGCGGTCTTACGCATCTCTCGCGCTTGTGGCGCGGGTCGGAGCAAACTGCCTACAAATGAAAGCGTGTCACAACCGGACTGGGCCTTGTGTGCCGACTCCGGATGACGTAAAAGCCTTGGGGATGCAAAGCGTGAGAGACACCTTACCGCGCCGCACCATTTTGGTCAAGAAGGAAAGATAAAAATCGCTTCATGAACAAAAATGGTGCAACAAATTCGGCGAACAATCCGAAATATGCGCGGTTTTTGCGTGGCGGGCGCTCAGCGCTGCATGCCCCAGCGCCGGACGGTGACGCGTTCCAGCGCCTGGAACACGAAGTGCTCGATGGCCAGCCCGATCAGGATCACGGTCGCCAGCCCCGCAAACACTTTATCGGTAAACAGCTCGTTGCGGCTCTGGAAGATATACCACCCCAGCCCGCCCTGCCCCGAGGTGCTGCCGAACACCAGCTCGGCGGCGATCAGGGTGCGCCAGGCGAACGCCCAGCCGATTTTCAGGCCCGACAGGATGGCCGGCAGCGCGGCCGGGATCAGGATCTGCAGCACCATGCGCAAGCCGCCCAGGCCATAGTTGCGGCCGGCCATGCGCAGGGTTTCGGGCACGGCCCGGAAACCCGCGCTGGCGTTCAGCGTCAGCGGCCACACCACCGAGTGCACCAGCACCATCAGCAGGCTGCCCTTGCCGAGCCCGAACCACAGCAGCGCCAGCGGCAGCAGCGCGATGGCCGGCAGCGGATTGAACATCGAGGTCAGGGTATCGATCAGCGCGCGGCCGAAGCGGTTCGACACCGCCAGCCAGGTCAGCAGGAATGACCCGGCCACGCCCAGCAGGAAGCCCTGGCTCAGGATCGCCAGCGACACCGACACATAGCCGACCAGCTCGCCCGACAGCATGCCGTCCACGAAGGCGCGACCGGTCTGCAGTGCCCCCGGCAGCAGCAGGTCGTTGTCGAACCAGCGCGCGAGCAATTCCCACACGACGGCCAGCGCCAGCAGGATGGCGGGTTTTCTCAGCCAGCCGAAGCGGTCCAGCGCGAAGGAAACGGAGGGCGCCGCGCCGGGCGTCGGCGCGGCCAGGGCCGGCTTGAGCGGCAACACGTATTCGGGACGGATCGGCGGTTCGCGCAAGGTCGTCATCAGTGCGCCTCCACCATGCGATCTGCATCCCGGCGCACATCCGGCGCTGCATCGCCATCGAACAACAGAGCATGGATGCGCTGGGTGGCGGCCTGGAATTCCGGGCTGCCCGCGCTTTGCAGGCTGAACTGGTGGCTATTGAGCTCGGCCCGCACCCGGCCCGGATGGGGCGACAGCAGCAGGATGCGGTTGCCCACCACCAGCGCTTCCTCGATCGAGTGGGTCACGAACAGCATGGTGAAGCCGATTTCATCCCACAGCGCCTGCAACTCTTCCTGCATGCTGCGCCGGGTCAGCGCATCGAGCGCGGCGAACGGCTCGTCCATCAGCAGCACGGCCGGCTGCATCGCCAGCGCGCGGGCAATCGCCACCCGCGCCTTCATGCCGCCCGACAGCGTGTGCGGATAGGCGTCGGCAAAGCGCGCCAGCCCGACCTTGCCCAGCCAGTGGCGGGCACGCCGGTCGGCCTCGCCACGCGATACGCCGCCCGCCAGCAGCGGGAACATCACGTTCTGCCGCACCGTCTTCCAGGGCGGCAGCTGGTCGAATTCCTGGAACACGACGATGCGGTCCGGTCCCGGCCCCGTGATCGGCTTGCCGGACAGGCCGAGGCTGCCCGCACGCGGCGCGATGAAGCCGCCGATCGCTTTCAACAAGGTCGACTTGCCGCAGCCGGACGGCCCCAGCAGCACGAAGCGGTCGCCGCGGTGGACGTCGAAGCTGACGTCGTCCGTGGCGCGCACGATGCCGCGTTCGCTGGCGTACTCGAGCGTGACGTGCTCGGCGCGCAGCAGCGGCTCGGCCGTTGCCATATTCCGGACGAGGTTCAGTGGTTTAACGGGGGTAATCATGTCAGCTCCCGTTGGCGATGACCGGATGCTCGAAGAAGTAATCCTTCCACGACGCCGGCTTGTTCCTGATGGCGCCGACCTGGTGCAGGAACTGCGCCAGGCCCAGCGTGTTCTGCGGCGCCACGCGGAACTGGGTCTTCGGGTCCTTGATCACCTTCAGCAGCAGCGCCCGGTCGATAATGCCCTTGTTGACGCGCAGGTAGGCATCGGCCGCGCCTTCCGGATTGGTCGCGATGTACCGGGACGCCTCGGCCAGCGCATCGAGGAAGGCGCGATACGTTTTTGGATTTTCCTTCACATATTTTTCGGTGGCATACAGCACCGTGCTTGACGCCGGCCCGCCCAGCACCTGGTAGGAATCGAGCACGATTTTCGCGTTCGGGTTACCGGCAAGTTCTTGCTCCTGGAATGGCGGCCCGCCGAAGTGGGCGTTCAGTTCGGTCTTGCCGGCGATCAGGGCCGCGGCGGCGTCCGGGTGCGGCACGGTCTGGGTGATCGGGTCGAGTTTCTTGAATTGGGCATTGCCCCACTGCTTGGCGGCGGCCATCTGCAGGATGCGAGCCTGCACCGACACCGTCACCGCCGGCAAGGCGATGCGGTCTTTCGGGCCGAAGTCGGCAATCGTCTTGACCGCCGGATTGGTGCTGACCAGGTAATAGGGGAAGCTGCCCAGCGAGGCCACGCCGCGCACGTTCTGGCGGCCCTTGGTGCGGTCCCAGATCGTCATCAGGGGGCCGACGCCGGCCCCGGCGATATCGATCGAGCCCGACAGCAGCGCATCGTTGATCACGGCGCCGCCGGACAGCTTGACCCAGTCGACGTCGACGTCGACGCCCTGCTTCTTGCCATGCTTTTCGATGAGTTTCTGATCTTGCGCCACGTTCAGCAGCAGGTAGACCACGCCGAACTGCTCGGCGATGCGGATCTTGCCCTCGGCCTGGGCGAATGATGGTAGCGCCAGGGCCAACGCCGCGCCGACGGCAAGGATCTTCTTGTGGAGTGTCATGGGTTTCCCGGATTGAGTCAGAACGGAACGTCGCCTTCGATGGTCGTGCGGTACAGCTTGCGGCGCAGGTGGTCGGGACAGCCGGCCGCCAGGTGCATCAGCGAGCGGTTGTCCCAGAACACCATGTCGTGAGGCCGCCACTGATGGCGATAGACATGTTGCGGGCGCGTGCCATGGTCGAACAGCGCGTCGAGCAGTGCGCGGCTGCGCCGCTCGGGCACGCCCAGGATGCGGGTGGTGAAGTGCTCGCTGACGAACAGGGCCTTGCGGCCGGTCTCGGGATGGGTGCGCACCACCGGGTGATTGACCGGCTTGACCTCGTCGATCTGGGCCTGGGTGAGCTGCGGGCGGAACGGGTTTTTCTGGCGCAGCGCTTCATACTTGGCCAGATACCAGTGCTCGGCCTGCAAGCCTTCGACTTCGCGCTTCAGGTCGTCAGGCAAGGCTTCCCAGGCCGTGTGCTGGTTGGCGAACAGGGTGTCGCCGCCTTCGGCCGGCAGCTCTTGCGCATGCAGCATCGAGCCCAGGCTCGGCGTTTCCTTGTACGACAGGTCGGAATGCCAGAAGTGGCCGGCATCGCCCAGGCCGATCGGCTGGCCGTTCTCGCGGATGTTCGAGACGATGAGCACTTCGGGGTGGCCCGTCAGCTGGAAATTGCGCAGCACGTGGATCTGCAACTGGCCGAAGCGGCGGCTGAACGCCACCTGCTGGGCCGGCGTGATGTGCTGGTCACGGAATACCAGCACGTGGTGGTCGAGGTGGGCGCGGTGCAGGCGGCTGAAATCTTCCGCGCCGAGCGGACGCGACAGGTCGAGGCCGACGACTTCGGCGCCCAGCGGAGCGCCGATGATGGGGTGGACAGCAAATGCTTGACGAGGAATATCGAGCGGCATGATGGCGGAGGCGGGATGATCGTGTTGACAGCCTAACCACGCTCCCATAGGCGAACAACGAATGATTTCGCGTATCTTCATGCAGTTATTGAACGTTATGTAAATAGCATTGCCGCCTCCCGGCCCTGCGCGTTTACGGTGCAGGCGAGGACGTTTTTTGCTAGGATGCGAAAGTTTTCCCTAAAGCACGAGCAAGACGAGCGCTTCCTTGAACCCGCATGGCCACAGATAAAGAACTCAACGACTTCCTCGCGAATGTCGAACGGCGTGCGTTCAAGCAGGCGGTGTATGCGGTGCGCAAGGACGAGTCGGCGCTGGACATCGTCCAGGACGCCATGATCAAGCTGGCCGAAAAGTATGGCGACAAGCCGGCCGCCGAATTGCCGATGCTGTTCCAGCGCATCCTGCAGACGACCATCCTCGATTACTTCCGCCGCGAAAAAGTGCGCAACACCTGGGTCAGCCTGTTTTCGGGCTTCAGCCGCGGAGAGGGAGGTGACGATGACGACTTTGATATACTTGCCTCATACGAGGCCGAAGAAGGATCGGCCGCCGCAGAGTCGAGTGCGGACCAGATTGAGCGTGAACAAACCTTGCGCTTGATCGAAGAAGAAGTACAAAAGCTCCCAACGCGTCAACGGGAAGCCTTCCTCATGCGTTACTGGCAGGATATGGACGTGGCCGAAACGGCCGAAGCGATGGGATGCTCCGAAGGCAGCGTCAAGACACATTGCTCCCGTGCCACCCACGCCCTCGCCGCAGCGCTCAAGGCCAAGGGAATCACATTATGAATACCGACGACATCAACCTGGCGTACAAAATCCGCCATGCACTGAACGAACAGCTCGACACCTTGCCGGCCTCGACGACCGACCGGCTGGCCGCCGCGCGCGCCGCCGCGCTCGCGCGCAAGAAGGCGGACGCGCCGGTCGAGTATTTCAAGCCAGCCCCTTCCGGCTGGCGCGAGATGCTGGCCGGCTTCGGCAATCTCGTGACGGGTCCGGCCATGTCGCGCCTGGCGGTCGCCGTGCCGATCCTGGCGCTGGTGATCGGCATGGGCGGCGTCTACCAGCACGAACAGCAACAGCAGATCGCCGAGCTGGCCGACATCGACGCGGCCGTGTTGTCCGATGAACTGCCGCTCAATGCGTATCTCGACCCGGGCTTCAGCGCTTACCTGGAGTCGCAGCAGCGCCGGCAATGACGAAGAACGACGCTTCACAGTCTCGCGCATCGAAGCCCGGCGCCGCGAAATCCCGGTTCCCCGTCCTGAAAACGGTGGCCGGGGTCCTGGTGGCGGGTGCAATCGCCTGGGTCATCGTCGACCGTTTCGACACCCCGTCCGTCCTGCCGTCGGTGGCCGATGCCGTCGATGGCGAACGCGCGTCGCCCAAAGCCTTCGACAAGCCCCTGTGGAACGAACTGAGCAGCGCCCAGCAAGTGGCGCTGGCGCCGCTGGAACCCGAGTGGAACCAGATGGAAGGACCGCGCAAGCGCAAGTGGATCCAGATGTCGGCCCGCTTCGCCTCGCTTTCCGCGTCCGAGCAGCAGCGCGTGCACGAACGCATGCGCCAGTGGATGAAGCTCACCCCCGCGCAGCGCGAACTCGCGCGCGAGAACTACAGCCGCACCAGCCGCCTGGCCCAGGGCGGCGACAAGGCGGCCGACTGGGAAAACTACAAGCAGCTGTCGGCCGAACAGAAACGCCAGCTGGCGAACAGCCCGGCGGCGACGCGCCACAAGAGCATCCCGGTGGCGCTGCCTGAAGCGCCGATGCTGGTCACGCCGACGCCCTGCCCGCCGAACACCACCCGCCGCGGCGCCGAGTGCATCCTGATCGGCACCGATACCGTGGTGCCGACCGACACCGCGGGCGTGCCGCCGGCGGCGCAGCCCGGCGGCGCCGGGCCCGGTCCTGCTCCCGTCGTGACGCCGGGACCGGCGGCCAGCTCCCCTGGCGCCGATGGCGGCGCGATCGCCGCGCCTGGCGGCCAGCAGGCACCCGCGCAGGCCGCCAATGCAAGCAACTGAGCCGGTCGCCACCAGTCCGGTGCACGCGCCGCCCCTGCCGGCGCCGACCATCAAGCGCCGCGTGACGGTGATGGTCTATGAATTCTTCCTGCTGTTCGCCGTCGAGATGCTGGCGGTGCTGGTCTACCTCCTCCTCACCGGCAACCGCCAGGAGCCGCTGTTCCAGCATGGGCTCAAGCTCTGGCTGTTCCTGGTGACGGGCCTGTACTTCACCTGGTGCTGGCGCGACAGCGGCCACACGCTGGCCATGAAGACCTGGCGCATCAAGGTGGTCCAGGCCGGGCACGCGCGCCTGCCATGGCGCACCGCCATCGCGCGTTACCTGCTGGCCTGGGGCTGGTTCGCGCCGGCGCTGCTCGTGTGCGCGGCGTTCGGCCTGCACGCCAGGGGCGAGATCGCCATCGCGCTGGCGGTCGGCATCGTCCTGTGGGCGCTCACCGCCCTCCTCGACGAGGACCGCCAGTTCCTGCACGACCGCCTGGCCGGCACCCGCCTGGTCCAGCTGCCCAAGACCAAGCGCTGACCGGGCGCGAGCTTGCTGCGCGGCATTCGAACGCGGCGACATCCTGAATCGCGGAATAATCGGCCTTTTCACTGTGAATGAAAGGTCAGCGATGAAGCGATCGAATCTCCGCGTGGTGATCATGGGCGCCTCGAGCGGCATCGGCGCCGCGACCGCTGTCGCCTTTGCCCGCGAGGGCGCCGACCTGGTGCTCGGCGCGCGCAGCAAGGAAGGCCTCGACGATGTCGCCCGCCGCTGCTTCCAGGCCGGCGGCCGGGCCGAAACGGTGGTGGTCGACGCGACCGACGCCAAGGCGGTGGACGCCTTCGCGCGCGAAGCGCGGTCCATCCTGGGACAGATCGACCTGTGGTTCAGCAATGTCGGCGCCGGCGTGGTCGGCAAGTACCACGACGTGCCGATGGCCGACCACCGCCAGGTGATCGAGACCAACCTGCTCACCCACATGAACGACGCGCACGCGGTGCTGCCGATCTTCCTGGAGCAGGACCACGGCATCTGGGTCAACATGATCTCGTCCGGCGGCTACGTCGCCGCGCCCTACGCCGCGGCCTACTCGGCCAGCAAGTTCGGCCTGCGCGGCTTTTCCGAAGCCCTGCGCGCGGAGCTCGGCAAACGGCGCCGCATCCACGTCTGCGACGTGTATCCCACGTTCGTCGACACGCCCGGCTTCAGCCACGCGGCCAACTACACGGGCGCCCACCTCTCCTATCCGCCGGGTGCGCTGGCGCCGGAAACGGTGGCCGATGCCGTGGTCAAGCTGGCCCGCAGCCCGCGCGACACGACCGCGGTCGGCGCGCCCGCCGCCGCCATGCAGGCCACCCGGCTGGCGCCGAACCTCGTCGCGGCCGGCATGAACCGCTTCATGGATGCGTGGGCAAAACGGGCCGAGCGCACGGGCGACACGCGCGGCGCGCTGTACGAACCGCCGCACGGCGCCAGTGGCGTGCATGCGGATGCAAGCCGACTCAATCAGCCACGACCTCAGCCAAAAGCGCAGCCAAGCCAGCCGGCCAACAAGGCGCTGGTGGCCGGCGCGGCGGTGGTCGCCGCCGCGATCGGCATGCAGTTGCTGAGAAAGCGCGCGGATCAGTAAGTCAGGTTGATCTGCATGACGGCGGTGGTGCCGCTGACTTCGTTACCGACGATCAGCAGCGGCTTGCCGTTCGGCGACTTGTACGCCGGGATCAGGGTCAGTCCTTCCGGACCCAGGTCGCCCTTGTCGCCGTCGCGCGTGTTGAGGTAGGTGACGAAGGAAGCCTGGGCCGGCTTGCTCACGTCATACACCATCACGCCGCCGACGCGCTCCAGGCCGATGAAGGCATAGTGCTTGCTGCCGAACTTGCCGACCACGGTGCCTTCCGGCTCCGGACCCTTCGAGGCGCTGCGGTCTTCCAGGTCGTCGTTGTCGTTGCTGGCGTTGAATTTGACGTTCGGCAGCGCCTTGGTGCGCTGCTCGAATTCGTCGCCCGAGTCGTAGACGCGCTTGATGTCGGTGTCCCAGATCGAGAACGAACGGCCGCCGAAGGTGTACAACTCGGTGCACTGGCCGGCAGCGTTCTTGCCCGTGATGCCGCCGTTCGGCGTGGTCGTGACGCGCAACCGGCCCAGGTTCGAATCGAAGATCCGGTTGGCAGCATCCGGGAAGACGGCGGGGTCCAGCCCTGCCGTGCAGTGCGCACGCACGCGGCTCTCTTCGTTGAAGCCCGGCCAGTCGGCGCGCGCGTCTCCCTCGTTGGCGGTGATCAG
Organism: Massilia timonae; assembly: GCF_001866515.1. NCBI lineage: Bacteria > Pseudomonadati > Pseudomonadota > Betaproteobacteria > Burkholderiales > Oxalobacteraceae > Massilia > Massilia timonae. The sequence goes on along the minus strand of NZ_JRYB01000001.1, from coordinate 3,340,483 downwards.
GTAATGCTTGCCGTCCACCGAATAGCTGGCGATGGCGTCCGGCAGGTACATGCCTTTCACCGGCTGCGGGCCGATCTTGATGGCCGGCGAACCGCTGTTGGTGTTGGCGCCGCCATCTTCGTCCGACGCATCCAGCCCGAAGCCGGCCACACTGTGGTCCTTGAAGCCGAGCGGCTTGACCGCCGTGACCTTGGCCGCCGCCACGTCGACGATGGCGATCGCATTGTTTTCCTGCAGGGTCACCCAGGCGGTGCGGCCGTCGTCGCTGACGGTGATGTATTCCGGCTCGAAGTCCTGGGCGGCGCTGGCGTTCGGCCCATAGATGCGGATGCCCTGCGCGCGCAGCGCGGCTTCCTGGCCGTTGAAGGCGCGGAAGTCGGCGGTCGCGCTAGAGGGCGTGCCGCCGCGGTTGACGGTGATGACGCTGACCGAGCCTTCCGGGTCCGTCGTGCCGGCCACGCCATAGCCGCTCGGCTCGCCCTCGTTCGCGACCAGCACCTTGCTGCCGTCGGGGGTGAAGGTCAGCATGTCGGGCAGCGCGCCGACCTTCACGCTGTTGATCAGTTTCAGGTCGGCCGCATTGTAGAAGGCGACGGTGCCCGGCTGGGTCTTGGGATCCGATTCGATCGCCAGCGCCACCAGGCCGTCGTGCACGGCGACGCTGTTGACCGCCTTGCCCATGCCCGCCACCGTGATGGTGCCGATCAGCTTCGGCGTGCCTGGCGCCGCCAGGTCGAGCACGTCGACCGTGCCGTTGGCGCCGTTGACGACGAACAGGCGACGGCTGCCCGCATCATAGGCCGTGATCTCGGCCGCGCCCACCGCCCCGCCGCTATAGCTGCCGATTTTCTCCAGCGCGAGCGTGGTCGGGGTCGGATCGTCGTCGTCGCCACCGCAGGCCGCGAGCGTGCAGGCCAGCGCGATCGCGCTCAGCATCGGGAGGAAACCCGGAAGGTAACGGGAAGGTGTGGCGGGACGGCGCAGGAACATGGTTGTCGATTTTCCAAAAGTAGAAAATCGACAGCATATGGACGCAAGATGACAGCCGTATGACTTCTCAAGCCCGTTCGACGGCGCGCTGCATCAGCTTGCGCGACCAGGGCAGCAGCTGGAACAGGACGCCGCAGGCCAGCGCCGGCAGGATGAACAGCTCGATCACCATATAGGCGCGGATGATCTTCCATGGATCCGGGTTGTTCGGATCCATCCCGCCCAGCAGGTCGCCGTAGGAATGGCGCGCGATGTACAGCGTGGCGGCGGTCATCGCCAGCCCGCACAGCAGCGCCGCGCCCGCCCCCAGCAACACGCGGCGCGGCGTGGTCTGCAGGCGCCGGCGCAGCGGTTCCAGCTTGACGGCCAGCGCCATCAGCATGCCGTGCGCCAGGCCGAGCGCGCCCGCGATCAGGGCGCCGAACAGCAGCGCCGCCAGGTAGAAGGACGGCATGAGCTCGATGCGGCCCTTGGTGAACAGGGTGGCCAGCGTAAATTCGATCACCGGGATCACGGGGCCGAGCAACAGGAAGAACAGGACGCTGGTCGCGACCAGGCGGAAGGAACTTGGCATGGCAGGAATGACTCAGAAGCGCTCGACGTCGCGCAGGTAACGCCAGCCGCCCGGCGGCAGGCTGCCCATGGAAATACGGCCGATGCGCAGGCGGCGCAGCGCGGTGACCTTCAGGCCGACGTCGCCGCACAGGCGCTCGATCTGGCCGCGCTGGATGTTCTTGCCCGCGATGCGCAGGCGGGCTTCGCTTTGCCAGCTGGCGCGGAACATGCGGCCCAGTTTATCGAGGCCGCCGTCGGCGATCTTTCCTTCGACTTCGGCCACGTACTCATACTCGTTGCGCGGCGCGTCCTCGACGAGTTTGCGCATCACGCGCCAGTCCTGGCTGAACACGACCAGGCCCGAGGCCATCGTTTCGAGCGGCGTCGCCAGCGCCAGCTTGAACAGGTGCCGGCGCAGGAACGGCTTGCCGAAACCATTGTCCAGCACTTGCGTGTCGGCGCCGATCGCGGCCAGCAGCGCGTCCTGTTCGACGCCGGCCGGCTTGTGCAGCAAGATGGTGACCGGCTCGGGCTCGACCGGGGTCGCGCCCGGCAGCAGGACGACGGTTTGCGCCGGCGTCACGCGGATGGCCGGGTCCTCAGCCAGCGCGCCATCGACGCTGACCCAGCCGCCGGCGATATAACGTTCTGCCTCGGCGCGCGAGCACCCCGCCACTTCGGCGACGCGCTTGGCCAGGCGAATACCTTCTTCACTCATCAGGCCCGCCAATCCGCGAAGAACGCCGTGAACACCTCGACCGTGCGCTTCACGTCGGCGTTCGAGATGTCGAGGTGGGTCACCAGGCGCATTTTCGGGCCGACCGTGGCGCGGATGCCGGCGCGCGCCAGCGCTTGGCGCAGCGGGGCGCAGGCGGCTGCCGGCACGTCCATCCAGAAGATGTTCGTCTGCGGCGTGCCGACCTTCAGCTGTTCGATCTTCGCCAAGCCCTGCGCCAGTTCCGCCGCGTTGTCATGGTCGTTGGCCAGCAGCGCGACGTTGTGCTCGAGCGCGTAGTGGGCCGCGGCGGCGATCACGCCTGCCTGGCGCATGCCGCCGCCCAGCATCTTGCGCCAGCGCTTGCCCTGCTCGATGAAGGACTTCGGTCCCAGCAGGACCGAGCCGACCGGCGCGCCCAGGCCCTTGGACAGGCAGACCGACACCGTATCGAAGCCTTTTACCGCATCGACCAGGCTGATGCCCTGCTTGACGGCGGCGTTGCAGATGCGCGCGCCGTCGAGGTGGGTCGCCAGGCCCTTGTCGTGGGCGAGCGTGGTCGCGGCGGCGACGTATTCCTGGCTCAGCACGCGGCCACCGATGGTGTTTTCCAGCGCCAGCAGACGGGTGCGCGCGAAGTGCATGTCGTCCGGCTTGATATAGGCCTCGATATCGGCCAGGGCGATCGAGCCGTCCGGCTGGTTCGCGATCGGCTGCGGCTGGATGCTGCCCAGCACCGCGGCGCCGCCGCCTTCGTACTTGTAGGTGTGCGCTTCCTGGCCGACCAGGTATTCGTCGCCGCGACCGCAATGGGTCATCAGGGCGATCAGGTTGGTCTGGGTGCCGCTCGGCGCGAACATGCCCGCTTCGAAGCCGAACAGCTCGGCCGCGTAGTCCTGCAGGCGGTTGACGGTCGGGTCGTCGCCGTAGACGTCGTCGCCGACCGGGGCGGCCACCATGGTGGCGCGCATCGCGGCGCTCGGCTGGGTCACGGTGTCGCTGCGCAGGTCGATCCAGCGCTGTTGATCTTGGCTCATCTTCTTATTCCGTAGTCTCGGCTTGCGGGGTATAAAAACGGCTCTTCATCTCGTCGAGGCCGACCTCTTGCAGCACTTCGTGCAGGCGTTCGCTGGGCCGGCGGCGCGGCAGGTTTTTATAGGTGGCGACGATCAGCTCGTTCTTCATCGAGTGTTCCCAGCCCACCAGTTCGGTGACCGTCACCTGGTAGCCATGGGCCTCGAGCTGCAGGCAGCGCAGCACATTGGTGATCTGGCTGCCGAATTCGCGGGTGTGGATCGGATGACGCCAGATCTCGGTCAGCGCGCTGCGCTTGATGTCCTTGCCCTTGTTCTTGCGCAGCACGGACGCGACTTCGGCCTGGCAGCACGGCACCAGCACCATGTGCTTCGCCTTCTTCTTGAGGGCGAAGTCGATGGCGTCGTCGGTGGCGGTATTGCAGGCGTGCAGCGCGGTGACGATGTCGATCGTCTCGGGCAGCTTGCTCGACGTGGTGGACTCGGCCACCGACAGCGGCAGGAACGACATGCCGCTGAATCCGAGGCGCGCGGCCAGTTCAAGCGATTTGCTGACCAGCTCTTCGCGGGTCTCGATGCCGTAGATGTGGCTGCCCTCGCCCTCGGCCTTGACGAACAGGTCGTACAGGATGAAGCCGAGATAGGACTTGCCGGCGCCGTGGTCGACCAGCGAGACGCTGCCTTTTTCGCTCTTGACGTCGCGCAGCAGCGGCTCGATGAAGTTGTACAGGTGGTAGACCTGCTTGAGCTTGCGGCGGCTGTCCTGGTTCAACTTGCCGTCGCGGGTCAGGATGTGCAGCTCCTTGAGCAGCTCGATCGATTGGCCGGGACGAACCTCCGGCGGCAGTTCCTGTGGTGCCGGGACTTTCCTGGTTTGCTCAAGACGCTTCATGGACGGCTCAGTGATTCTTTTCGGCGGCGTGGTTGATCGTGTATTTCGGGATCTCGACCACCAGGTCTTCTTCCGCGACGATCGCCTGGCACGACAGGCGCGAATTCGGCTCCAGGCCCCAGGCCTTGTCGAGCATGTCTTCTTCCTTCTCTTCCTGCTCGTTCAGCGATTCGAAGCCTTCGCGCACGATCACGTGGCAGGTGGTGCAGGCGCAGACGCGGTCGCAGGCGTGCTCGATCTCGATGTCGTTGTCGAGCAGGACGTCGCAGACCGACTTGCCGGCTGGGGCTTCGAGCACGGCGCCGTCCGGGCAGAACACCGGGTGTGGGAGGATGACGATTTGTGGCACTTGGGTTACCTCGGTTGATTGGATAATCCGATTATCCGTTGTTCTTGATATTGCGTACGCGAGCCGTCGGGGGAGGCTCAGACCTCGTCCAGCGACTTGCCCGCCAGCGCCTTGCGCACGCTCTTGTCCATGCGGCGGGCGGCGAATTCCTCGGTGCCCTTGGCCAGCGCCTGCACGGCGGCGTGCAGGGCGTCCTGGCGCTGGCCCGGCGCGGTCGACGCGTCGTTCGACGCCGTCACCGCATCGCGCACCGCCTGCAGCTGCTGGCCGATCGCGGCCTGCTCTTCCTGCGACAGCAACTCGACGTCGGCGTCGAGCGCCGATTGGGTGGCCAGCAGGATGCGCTCGGCCTCGACCTGTTCTTCGCGCAGCGCGCGCATCTGCATGTCGCTGGAGGCCGAGCTGTACGACTCCTGCAGCATGCGCGCCACGTCGTCGTCGCCCAGGCCATAGGATGGCTTGACCGTGATCGATGCTTCCACGCCCGAGCGCATCTCGCGCGCCGCCACCGACAGCAGGCCGTCGGCGTCGACCTGGTACGTGACGCGAATGCGCGCCGCGCCGGCCGCCATCGGCGGAATGCCGCGCAGCTCGAAGCGCGCCAGCGAACGGCAGTCGGACACCAGCTCGCGCTCGCCCTGCACCACGTGCACCGCCAGCGCGGTCTGGCCATCCTTGAAGGTCGTGAATTCCTGGGCGCGCGCCACGGGGATCGTCGAATTGCGCGGGATGATCTTCTCGACCAGGCCGCCCATCGTCTCGATGCCGAGCGACAGCGGGGTCACGTCCAGCAGCAGCCAGTCGTCCCCCTCGGCGCGGTTGCCGGCCAGCAGATTGGCCTGGATCGCGGCGCCCAGCGCCACCACGCGGTCCGGGTCGATATTGGCGTGCGGGATGGTCTGGAAGAATTCCGAGACCGCGCGGCGCACGTGCGGCATGCGCGTCGCGCCGCCGACCATCACGACGCCGTCGACGTCTTCGACGCTGACGTTCGCATCGCGCATCGCCTTGCGGATCGCGTTCATGGTCTTGCCGACCAGGTGCCTGGTGATCTCGGAGAACACCGCGGCGGTGACCGTGACCTGCACGATCTCGCCCGACTTCAGGATCGCCTCGACCGTCGTTTCCTCATTGGTCGACAGCAGCTCCTTGGCCTGGCGCGCCTTGACCATCAGGGTCGCGGTGTCGTGTTCCGACAGCGGCGCCAGCTTGGCCTGCTCGGTGATCCAGCAGAACAGACGGTGGTCGAAGTCGTCGCCGCCCAGGGCCGAGTCGCCGCCGGTCGACAGCACCTCGAACACGCCCTTCGAGAGCTTCAGGATCGAGATGTCGAAAGTGCCGCCGCCCAGGTCATACACGGCATACACCCCCTCCTTGCCATGGTCGAGGCCATAGGCGATGGCGGCGGCGGTCGGCTCGGACAGCAGGCGCAGCACGTTCAGGCCGGCCAGCTGGGCCGCGTCCTTGGTGGCCTGGCGCTGGGCGTCGTCGAAATAGGCCGGCACGGTGATCACGGCGCCGACCAGGTCGTCGCCCAGCGAATCCTCGGCGCGCTGGCGCAGCGTGGCCAGGATCTGGGCCGACACCTCGACCGGGCTTTTCACGCCGGCGACGGTGTTCAGCTGGACCATGCCTTCGCCTTCGACGAAGTCGTAGGGCAGGTTTTCGGCGTGGGCGATGTCTTTCAGGCCGCGGCCCATGAAGCGCTTGACCGAGACGATCGTGTTCTTCGGGTCGGTCGTCTGGTGCACGCGCGCCTTGTGGCCGATATTGGCGTGGCCGTTCGGCAGGTAGCGCACGATCGACGGCAGCAGCGAACGGCCTTCCTCGTCGCTCAGCACTTCGGGGCTGCCGCTACGGACGGTGGCGACGAGCGAGTTGGTGGTGCCCAGGTCGATGCCCACGGCCAGGCGGTGCTGGTGGGGGGCGGTGGACATGCCGGGTTCGGCGATTTGGAGGAGTGCCATAGTCGTGATACCAGTGTTATTTTTGTGTGCCCCGGATGATACGCGCGTTTGCGTTCATCCGTCGGCCAGACCGTCCCGCGTCGCGCGGGACGTTACGCCTCGATCGCTTCGAAGGCGTACTGCACTTCGTCGCCAAATTTGTCGAGGAACATCAGGGAACGCACGCCTTGCGCGGCGCCCGCGTAGTCGCCCGCATCGAGCTGGCGCTCGACCGCCGCCAGGATATTCTTGCGCTCGGCGCGCAGCTGCGCTTCCAGGCGGTCGAGGGCGACGGCATCCTTGGCCGCGCGCGCATCGTCGAGCTCTTCGCGCCATTCCATCTGCTGCATCAGGAAAGCCGGCGGCATGGCCGTATTCGACTCGGTCTGCAGGTCGACCCCGTTCAGCTCGCACAGGTACTGCGCGCGCTTCTGCGGGTTGCGCAGGGTCTGGTAGGCCTCGTTGGCACGGGTCGCCCACTGCATCGCGACGCGCTTTTCGGCGTCGGTCGCGTTGACGAAGCGGTCCGGGTGCACGCGGCCCTGGACTTCGCGGTAGGCGGCATCGAGGGCGTCCTGGTCGACCTCGAAACGGGCCGGGAGCTGGAACAGGTCGAAGTGATTCTGCATCGGCGTGGAAGATCGGCTTAGATACGGCGGCTTAGATACGGAAGCTTTCGCCGCAGCCGCAGTTGTCCTTGACGTTCGGGTTGTTGAAGCGGAAGCCTTCGTTGAGCCCTTCGCGGGCGAAATCGAGCTCGGTGCCGTCGATATAGGCCAGGCTTTTCGGGTCGACGAAGACCTTGACGCCGTGCGACTCGAACACCGCGTCTTCGGCGGCGCTCTCGTCGACGTACTCGAGCTTGTAGGCCAGGCCGGAGCAGCCGGTGGTGCGCACACCGAAGCGCAAGCCGATGCCCTTGCCCCGGCGTTCGAGGTAACGGTTGACGTGTTTCGCGGCTTTTTCGGTCAGGGTGATTGCCATGTGCTTCTCCAGCTCTGTTCTAAAAATGCTTACGCTGCTGCTTTCTCGTGCTTCGCCTTGTAGTCGGCGACGGCGGCCTTGATCGCGTCTTCGGCCAGGATCGAGCAGTGAATCTTGACCGGCGGCAGGGCCAGTTCTTCGGCGATCTGCGTGTTCTTGATCGCCAGCGCTTCGTCCAGGCTCTTGCCCTTCACCCATTCGGTGATGAGCGAGCTCGATGCGATGGCCGAACCGCAGCCATAGGTCTTGAACTTCGCGTCTTCGATCAGGCCCTGGTCGTTGACCTTGATCTGCAGTTTCATGACGTCGCCGCAGGCCGGCGCGCCGACCATGCCGGTGCCGACTGCATCGTCGCCCTTGTCGAAGGCGCCGACGTTGCGCGGGTTCTCGTAGTGGTCCAGTACTTTGTCCGAATATGCCATGGTGATGCTCCTTAATCTTGATTTAGTGGGCTGCCCATTGGATCGAATTGAGGTCGATCCCCTCTTTGAACATGTCCCACAGCGGCGACAGTTCGCGCAGTTTGCCGACCTTCGATTTCAGCAGGTCGACGGCGAAGTCGATCTCTTCCTCGGTCGTGAAACGGCCGATGGTGAAGCGGATCGAGCTGTGCGCCAGTTCGTCGCTGCGGCCCAGGGCGCGCAGCACGTACGATGGTTCCAGGCTGGCCGAGGTGCAGGCCGAACCGGACGACACGGCGATGTCCTTGACCGCCATGATCAGCGACTCGCCTTCGACATAGTTGAACGAGACGTTCAGGTTGTGCGGCACGCGGTGGTCCATGTCGCCGTTGATATAAACTTCTTCGATCTCGAGCAGGCCCTTGGCCAGGCGGTCGCGCAGCGCGCGGATACGCACCAGCTCACCTTCCATCTCTTCCTTCGCCAGGCGGAACGCTTCGCCCATGCCCACCAGCTGGTGGGTCGGCAGGGTGCCCGAGCGCAGGCCGCGCTCGTGGCCGCCGCCGTGCATCTGCGCTTCGAGGCGCACGCGCGGCTTGCGGCGCACGTACAGGGCGCCGACGCCTTTCGGGCCATACACCTTGTGCGCGGTGAAGGTCATCAGGTCGACCTTCGATTTCTCGAGGTCGATGACCACCTTGCCGACGGCTTGCGCGGCGTCGCAGTGGAAGATGATGCCCTTCGAGCGGCACAGCGCGGCCAGCTCTTCGATCGGCTGGACCACGCCGATCTCGTTATTGACCAGCATGACCGAGACCAGGATGGTGTCCGGACGCAGCGCGGCTTCCAGCTGCTCGACGGTGATCAGGCCGTTGTCTTGCGGTTCGAGGTAGGTGGCGTCGAAGCCGACGCGCTCGAGTTCGCGCACGGTGTCGAGCACCGACTTGTGCTCGGTCTTGACCGTGATGATGTGCTTGCCCTTGGTCTTGTAGAACTGGGCCGCGCCCTTGAGCGCCAGGTTGTTGCTCTCGGTCGCGCCCGAGGTCCAGATGATCTCGCGCGGGTCGGCGCCGACCATGTTCGCGACGTTCTGGCGCGCTTCTTCGACCGCGGCTTCGGCGCTCCAGCCATAGGCGTGGCTGCGCGAGGCCGGGTTGCCGAACTGCTCGCGCAGGAACGGGATCATGGCATCCGCGACGCGTGGATCGACCGGCGTGGTGGCCGAGTAATCCAGGTAGATCGGGAAATGGGGCGCAGTCGCGAAGCTCTGCTCGGTTTTCTTGTCCAAAGGCGCGTTCATCAATTCACTCCAGTAAGCTTCAGTTTGTTCCGACGGCGGCCGGGGCGCCGCGGTGCACATGCACGACGTTCTGTTCTTTATGGCGCTGCTGGTCGACCAGGTCTTGCAGCGACACCGAATCGAGGTAGTCGACCATTTTTTCGTTCAGCGTGGTCCACAGTTCGTGGGTCATGCAGCGGGCGCCATCGGTATGGGCGCCGTGGCAATTCTCTTTGCCACCGCACTGGGTCGCATCCAGCGGCTCGTCGACGGCGATGATGATGTCGGCCACCGTCACCTTGCCCGCCGGACGGGCCAGGCTGTAGCCGCCACCCGGGCCGCGGATCGATTCGACGATCTCGTGGCGGCGCAGCTTGCCGAACAGCTGCTCCAGGTAGGACAGCGAAATGGCCTGGCGCTGGCTGATGCCCGACAGCGTGACCGGACCATTGCCTTGACGCATGGCAAGATCGATCATCGCGGTAACAGCAAAACGGCCTTTGGTGGTCAGACGCATTACAACCCCGGTTAATGTTAAAATATTCCTCTTGCTCAACTCCCTCGCACCACTCTGCAACTTCTCTTGCGGGACCGGCTAAAAACCGGATTAGTTGAACGATTTAGTCAAGTATAGCAAATCGCGGACATCTTGTCTTGGCGGCCCCCAAAAACGGCGGCCGCCCCACTCCCCCTGTCGTTTGAACGCCGCCGCGGCGCCCGTTATCGCTTGCGCAACAGCTCCATGGGGCCGAACAGCTGCTGCATTCCCTGGTGACCGATGAAGCTCAGGTTGTAGGGATGCTCGGCCAGCGCCTGCGGGAAGGCGGCCGTCTCGGGCAGCTTTTTCAGTTGTTCGGCGATCTTGCCCCACAGGACCAGGGTCGGCGGTTGCGGCCGTTCGGCCAGCGCCGCCAGCACGGTTTGCAGGAATGGCAGCCAGGCGCGCGCATCGATCGCCGGGGCGACGTGCTTGCGGAACACCAGCGCCGCGTTCAGCAGCAGGAAGCCATGTCCATGCAAATTGTCCTGCAGCTCGGCCAGGGTCTGGATCGTACCGTCGCGTCCAGCCGCCTGCGCGATCGGCGCCAGCGCCGCACTGCCGGTCGCATCCGGCTGCAAGCGGCCGCTGGCCACCAGCAGCATCTTCATGAAGTTGCGCAGCGAGGTCGCGCGGTTGACCGGTTTCGACAAGCCGGTCTCGCACCACAACTCCCCCACTGCCCCGTCCATGAAACAGACGCCGGTCGCGCTCGCGGCGCGCGGATAAGGGCCTTCGCCGACCAGCACATGGCGGACACGGTCGAGCGGCTGGGCGAAGGCGGCGAACAGGCGGTGTTCGGTGGGCAGGTAGTCGTCGACCGCCAGGGCCGGCAGGTAGCCCGGGTTGGCGCGGGCGACGGCCGCGAGACCGGCTTCGAGAATGGGGCGCCAGGAGGCGTCGGCCAGGTCGAGGGCGTGCAGGATCGGGGCGGGGATGGGTGCAGGAGCGGCGGTCGAGGTCATGAGGTACCGGTGAAAGAGACGATGCAGAGACGAGGCCGGATTGTATCCCGCCCCGTCGATCCGCTCCGCCAGCCTGTGGTCAAGCCATCGGCGTGGGACGCGAGCGGCGGCGCGCCATCCAGCCCAGCATGCCGAGACCGCCGAACATCAGCGCGACGCTCGACGGCTCCGGCACCTCGGCCGCACCGGCGCTGACCGAAATATTGTCGATCGCGACGTCGAAATCGGTGAAGCCGTAGAACCAGCCGGGAACGAGGGTGCTGAATACCAGCTCGTCCACGCTCGACAGCACGTCGGCGAAGGTACGGCCGGGCGGCAGGCCCGGTCCCTGGGCGTCATCCGTCGTGCCGTATCCGCCCCAACCGGCCGGCAGGGCCGCCATGGTGGTGTCGGCGATCGTCACCGACAGATGCTGCCAGCCGAGGGTGGCGTCGATGACGCCCAGGTCGAACCAGACGCTGGAGTAAGGCATGCCCTCCGGCGTATTGTCGTAATCGCGCAATTCGACGACCAGGTTGCGCGAAACCTCCTGGCCGACGTAGCGAATCGAATTGGCGATGATGTCCAGGCCGATGGTCACGCTGCCCAGCTTTGAATAATCCCCCACGTAATTCTGATTGCGGTTGCTGAAACCGATGCCGAAGTTTTCCATCACGGTGTGCAGCGCGGGAGCGCCGTTGCCCAGGCTGGTGTCGATCCATGACCCGCCCACGCCATTGGCAGGCTGCGATCCTTCCCATCCCTGGGCGCCGTTGGAAAAGTCGACGAATGAGCTGGCCGGTGCGGCCTTGACGACGGTCGCGGCCAGAGAAAGCGCCAACACAAACATTAATTTATGCAAGGTCATGATCTTCCCTATCAATATAAAAGAAAAAGGCGAATATCCACCCCTTCCAGCCAGAACCGGAATTGATTTGCAGTGCGCCGAATTAAATGCAGGGGGAATGGATGAGTGATTCTAGAGCCGCCATATTTCTCGGTCTACGACATCTCGGCACTAAATTGTCATAATTATGTAGCAAATTTACTATTGGAAATTTAATTATTCCCCATAGAAATCATTGCTGTGATCTGGAATCGATTAATAAAGTTCGGGCGAATAAAGCGTCTTTGTTTAGTAAAATTAATTGGGCGTTTAGCGCGTTTATTAAATGAATTGGCGATCCCGAATAGGGACAATCCGGAATGTCATGAATATCTGGCGGGGAGAGATGCGGGGATGTGATGGGCGGCGCCGATACCGGGCAGCGTGGCTGCCCGGCGCGATTTACTCGGTATCCGGCTGGTGCGACGGATGCGCCGCCCTGAACGCCGGCAGCTCGATGCACAGCGAGTTGATGCGGTCGATGTTCGGATAGGCCGAGACGTCGATATTGAAGCGCTGCGCATTGAAGACCTGCGGCACCAGGTAGCAGTCGGCGATGGTCGGATGGTCGCCATGGCAGAACGGCCCGGCGCCCGGATCGCGCGCCAGATGCGCTTCGAGCGACTGGAAGCCTTCGATGATCCAGTGGCGGTACCACTCGGTCTTGGCCTGGTCCGACAGGCCCATGTGCTTGACCAGGTAGTTCAGCACGCGCAGGTTGTTGATCGGATGGATGTCGCAGCCGATGATCTGGGCCAGCTCGCGCACCCGGCCGCGGCCCGGCGCGTCCTTCGGCAGCAGCGGCGGCTCGGGATGGATCTCTTCGAGGTATTCGATGATCGCCATCGACTGGGTGAGCGTGATGCGGTCGTCCTGGAACGACGGCACCAGCCCGCTCGGGTTGATCTTGCGGTAGTCGTCCTGCAGGTGCTGGCCGCCGTCCTTCAGCAGGTGCACCGGCACCGCGTCGTAGGCCAAGCCCTTCAGGTTGAGCGCAATACGCACCCGGTATGCGGCCGAGCTGCGAAAATAGGTGTAGAGCTTCATCGCTGCCTCACTTGCTGTCTCACTTGCTGTCTCATTTGCTGTCTCACTTGCTGCCTCATTTGCGCTTTTCCTGATAACGCATCACTTCCTGGTCGATCGCCCCGAAGATGCTGGCGCCATCGCCATCCAGCATCTCGATGCGCACCGTGTCGCCGAATCTTAGGTACGGCGTTTTCGGCTTGCCCTCTTCGATGGTCTCGTACATGCGCACCTCGGCCAGGCAGCAGTAGCCGACGCCGCCGTTCTCGACGCTCGAACCGTGCAGGCTGCCCTGCTTGTTCGACACCGTGCCCGAACCGATGATGCTGCCGGCGCACAGCTCGCGCGTTGCCGCAGCGTGCGCGACCAGCTGGGCGAAGCTGAAGGTCATGTCTTCGCCGGCGTTCGGACGGCCGAAGGCGGCGCCGTTGAGCGTCACCATCAGCGGCAGGTGCAGCTTGCTGCCCTGCCAGGCGTCGCCCAGCTCGTCCGGCGTGACCGCGACCGGCGAGAAGGCGCTGGCCGGCTTGGACTGGTAGAAGCCGAAGCCCTTGGCCAGTTCGTTCGGGATCAGGTTGCGCAGCGAGACGTCGTTGACCAGCATGACCAGGCGGATCGCGCTCGCGGCCCGCTCCACGCTGGCGCCCATCGGCACGTCGCCCGTGACCACCGCCACCTCGGCCTCGAGGTCGATGCCCCAATCCTCGGACAGGGCCGCGATCGGGTCGCACGGCCCGACGAAGGAATCGCCGCCGCCCTGGTACATCAGCGGATCGGTATAGAACGAGGCCGGCACCTCGGCATTGCGCGCCTTGCGCACCAGCTCGACGTGGTTGATGTAGGCCGAGCCGTCGGCCCACTGGTAGGCGCGCGGCAGCGGCGAGTGGCATTCCTGCTCGATGAAGGACTCGGCGCCGTCGGCATTGCCGTCGTTGAGCTGCTCGTAGACTTGCTGCAGGCGCGGCGCGACCGCGTCCCAGTCGTCCAGCGCGGCCTGCATGGTGCGCGCGATGTCGGGCACGGCTTGATACGTGACCAGGTCGCGGCTGACGACGACCAGGGCGCCGTCGCGGGCGCCGGATTTGAGGGTGGCGAGTTTCATGGGCGTTTCCTTATTGCTGAGTAGCCACCATTACAAATCAAAAGCCACTATCATACAAACAGTATTTTCAACCCGATTTATCAGGTTTTCTTATGAATCCCACCCTGCGCCAGATGCGCGCCTTCGTCGCCCTGGCCAAGACCGGCAATTTCACCCTTGCGGCGCAGGCGATCCACGTGACGCAGTCGGCGCTGTCCGGGCTGATCAAGGAGCTCGAACAGACCCTCGGGGCGCGCGTGGTCGACCGCAGCACGCGCCGTATCGTCCTGACCGACATCGGGCGCGAACTGTTCCCCTTATTTAGCCAGATGATCGATGACCTGGACGGTGCGCTGGCTAACGTGGCCGATCACACGCGACTCAAGAAGGGACTGGTGCGCGTCGCGGCGCCGCAACTGATGTCGTGCACCTTGTTGCCGCAGGCGATCGCGGCCTACCGCGCCGAGCATCCCGCGATCGAGGTGCGCCTGAGCGATACCGAGGTGGAGGGCGTGATCGCGCGCGTATTGTCGGGCGAGGCGGACGTCGGCATCGGCCCCGAGCGGGTGCCGGCGCCGCCGCTGGAGGCGCGCGAACTGTTCGAGATGCCGTTCGCGCTGGTGTTTCCGGAGAATCACCCGCTGGCCGCGCTGCCGCGCCTGACCTGGCAGGACGTGGCGCACCACCCCTTCATTTCGCTGCAGGGCCAGTTCACCGAGCGGCTGCTCGATGACATGCATACCTCGCTGCGCGAGACGCCCATCAAGCCGGCGCACGAGGTGACCTTCATGACCACGGCGCTGGCGATGGTGAGCGCCGGGCTCGGGGTGACGGTCTGCCTGCCGTATGCCGAGCCGCTGGTGAAGCTGCATGGCCTGGTGCTGCGGCCACTGGACGAACCGGTGCTGACGCGGCGTTTCTTCATCTACACCCGCCCCGGCCGCTCGCTGTCGCCGGCGGCCGAGAGTTATATCAATTTCCTGTTTGGATATGTAAAACGGTCGCAACGCTGACGGCGCCCGCCGCGCTACAATGAACGGCATCTGTCTTTGCCCTGCCCTCACGATGTCCCACAATACAATCGCGATCAACCAGCGCATGAACAAGTTCGACGGCCACAAGAGCGTGTGGCTGTTCGGTTACGGTTCGCTGATCTTCAAGGCCGATTTTCCCTATCTCGACCGGCGCCCGGCCCATATCGGCGGCTGGTCGCGGCGTTTCTGGCAAGGCTCGCACGACCATCGCGGCACCGAGACGGCGCCGGGGCGCGTCGTCACCCTGGTGCCCGACGCCGGCGCGCTATGCCACGGCATGGCCTATCTGGTGACGCCGGAAGAATTCGCGCACCTGGATCACCGCGAAAAGAACGGCTACCTGCGCCTGGCGACCGAGATGCATTTCGACGACGGCAGCAGCGACGAAGGAATCGTGTACATCGCCACGCACGAGAACGAGGCTTATCTCGGTCCGGCCGACGAAATCGACATCGCACGCCAGATCGCCACGGCGCGCGGACCGAGCGGGCCGAACAGCGAATACCTGCTCGGCCTGGCGCAGGCATTGCGCGAACTCGGCAAGCCCGACCCGCACGTGTTCGCGCTCGAGCAGCACCTTGCCGATCTCAAGCTTACGCAGCTGCGCGCTTGAGCTGCCGCTCCTGTTCGATCCGGGACAGGACTTCCGTCACCTTCGCGGCGCGCGCTTGAAGCGCGCCCGTCAACACCGTGTATGCAATGCCGCGGCGGTCGAGGTCTTCCAGCACCAGCGCCTGGATGTGCGTGCGCCAGGCGGCGTTCTCGCGCACGCCGGGCTCTTCTTCATACGGGATGTCGTCGGCGCAGACGAAATGGTGCAGGTAGCGGGTGCGGCACTCGTCGGCGTAGCGCAGCAGCGCGGGGGGCGCCGGTTCGGTGACCTGGCCGAAGCACAGGCCGAGCAGCAGCGTGGTGAGCGCATTGGTGTCGACGAACACATGGGGGCCGTTTTCGAGCGCGACGGCGGCATCCTCGGCAGCGCGGTGGCGCTCCGCGATCTCGACGTAGTCGTCGGCCGTGAGCCGGCCCTGCTTTTCTTCCCAGATGAAGCGGCCGATCTCGGGCACGAAGCCGGCCCGGCAGCGCTCGGCCAGATGCCGGGCCAGGGTCGACTTGCCGGTCGACTCCGCGCCCACGAACACGACCATCCCGGCATCGCGCCGCCCGCCCTGCTGTTCCATATCCGCATCCAGTGAGAATCAGCCCGCTATCGTAGCCGAGCCGATCCAAACTCTCAACAGCCATGCAGGGCCGGCGGGCCGGCTCAGTCGAGCGCCCGGTTGCGCGACTCCTGGTCGACGCACATGATGGCGATCGCGCCGACGACCAGGAAGGCCGACAGCATGACCAGGGACAGCGTGAACTGGGTCGCCATCACGGGAGCGATGATCATCGGCGCGAACAGGCCGCCGAAGCGCGCGATCGCGCCGGCCATGCCCATGCCGCTGGCGCGCAGGTCGGTCGGATACACCTCGGGCGTGAAGGCATACAGCGCGCCCCAGGTGCCCAGCAGCGCAAAGCTCATCAGGAGGGTCGAACCCACCACCACCGCGGTCGAGGTTCCCAGGCTGTACAGCAGGCAGCCGCAGGCGCTGAGCAGCAGGAAGCCCACCAGGGTCGGCTTGCGTCCCCAGCGCTCCACGCCATAGGCCGACAGGGCGAAACCGGGCAACTGGACCACGGCCAGCAGGATCAGGAACTCTTGTCCGCGCATGAAGCCGAAGCCCTCCGCGCTCAGCTTCACCGGCAGGTAGACGAACACGCCGTAATAGGCCACCGAGATCAGGGCCCAGGCCACCATCAGCGCCAGGCTGCGCCGGCGCAGGCCGCCCGAGAACAGCGCCGAGAGCGATTTGCGCGGCGTCGTTTCAGGTTGCAGTTTCGGGATCTCGACGTTGCGGCCATTGACCTTCGCCACCCGCGCCAGGATCACGCGCGCCTGCTCCGACTTGCCGTTGCGGTTGAGGTACATGGGCGACTCGGGCACGTAGAAGCGCAGGACCACGCCGATCAGGGCCGGCAGGCCGGTGACGAAGAAGATCACGCGCCAGGCGTCGTCGCCCCACTGCACCGCGTACAGGGCCAGGATCGCCAGGAAGATGGTGCCGAAGGCCCAGAACGATTCCAGCAGCACCAGCCAGCGGCCGCGCCGGTCGCTCGGCAGGAACTCGGCCATCATCGTGTAGTCGACCGGCAGGGTCGCGCCCACGCCGATGCCGGTCAGGAAACGCAGCACCAGCAGCCAGGTGAAATCCGGCGCGAACGCCGACGCCACCCCGAAGCAGGCGTCGATCACGACCGCCATCATCAAGACCGGACGGCGGCCGATGCGATCGGCCAGGCGGCCGAACACGAAGGCGCCGATCAGCATGCCGACGAAGAAGAAGGTGCCGGTCTGCAGCGCCTGCGGCATGGTGATGCCGAAGGTCTTGGCGATCGACGGCGCGCTGAAGCCGATCGACAGCACCTGCATCGCGTCCGCCAGCCAGACCAGGCCGAAGATCACGAACAGGCGATACTGGAACTTGCCCACGCCTGCGGTCTGCAGGCCTTTCTCTACCGACGCCGGCGCGACGCCGGGAGTGCCCGATGGCGGCGCCATGCCTGCGCCATCTGCCGTGACTGAAGTAACCATGGTAATCGTCCTCACATTTTCGTCATTGTTTTATCGTCTCAACGCGCTCTGGACAGCCCCCGCCGTGGCACGATCCTCCCGCAAGCGTCCTGCAAGAAGCGCGCCATGGCAAAAACCTCGTCAGGCCGCAGCTTTCTGCGGCGACACCAGCGGAACATTGAAGACATCGTAGCCGAAGCACCAGGATGGGTCTTCGTTGGTGCGCAGCCAGGTGTTGTCGTGCGAGATGCGCTGCACCTTGCTGGCGCGTTCGGCGCGGTTCGCCTCGTACAGCGCGAACGCGTCGTGGTAGTGGCTGACCCCGACCTCGGCCAGGCAGCGCGCCAGCATCGCGCCATCCTCGATCGCCATGGCGGCGCCCTGCGCCATGTGCGGCTTCATCGGATGGCAGGCGTCGCCCAGCAGCACCATGCGGCCCCGGCTCCACAGCGGCAGCGGATCGCGCTCGAGCAGCGACCACTTGGTCACCTCGACCGTGTTCTCGATCAGCGCCTGCACCGTCGGGTGCCAGCCGCGGAAGGTTTCGCGCATCTCGTCCTTGCTCGACGCGAGCCAGCGGTCCTTCAGGTCCCAGTGGGTGGCGGGCACGCCGGTGACGTAGTAGATCTCGTCGGCCTTGCCGGTCACGAAGTACACCATCATGTGGCGATCGTCGCTCCACCACTTGACGCATTGGTCGAACGGCAGCATGCCGCGCTCGAGCACCGGCGTCGGGAACACCGCGCGGTGCGCCAGGTAGCCGGCGTACTTCGGCTCCTCGGGCCCCAGCAGGGCTTCGCGGATGCGCGAGTTGACGCCATCTGCGCCGATCACGATGTCGGCGGTTTCGCTGCTGCCGTCGGCGAAGCGCATCAGCACCTCGTTGCCGCGGTCTTCCACCTCGGTCAGGTTCTTGCCGAAGGCGACCGCTTGTGGCGGCAGCGCCTTGACCAGCAGCTCGTGGAAGTCGCCGCGGTGCACCGTCAGGTAGGCGGCGCCATAGTTTTTCACTGCATATTCGCCGAACGGGATGCGCGCCAGGACGTCGCCGGTTTCCCAGTGACGGCTGTACCAGGCATCCGGATGCGAGCCCTGGGCGGCGAGGGCGTCCTCGATGCCGATGCGGCGCAGGATCTTCATCACGTTCGGCCCGACGTGGATGCCGGCGCCCAGGCGCGAGAAGCTCGGCGCCTGCTCGTAGACGCGGACGTTGAAACCTTCCTTGATCAACAGGGCCGCGGCTGCGGCGCCGCCAAGGCCAGCGCCGACGACGGCGATGCGGGGGGAACTGGACATGTCTATCTCCTTGCGAAATGTGAACACACTTGAAATCTGGTCGGATGCACGGTCCCGCCAGGCCCGTTCCCAGCGCTGGAAACGTATTGGAGGAACCGATGATTTAGAGTGTACACGCTAGTTTATTCTAATCATAGCCATACTCTGCATATATTTCATCGTGCCGCAATGCAGTGCATTTTCATCCCTTTTTGAGGGACAAAATTGCCAATCCGGTGCGTTCCCAGGGCTGATTGCGCGCCTCCGGAACCCGGTTGCGAGCGCACATTTTAAAGTGCACACACCATAATAATTCGTCAGAACAGGTGGCGGATGCCGAACTGCACGCCATCCACGTTGCCGCCCGCCGCCGGGATGTTCTTCGGGATCGGCGCCGCCGCGCTGAAGGTGAACGATGCGCCGTCGTCGTTGACCATGTGCGCCAGGGTGCTGTACAGCATGGTGCGCTTGGACAGGTCGTGGGTGACGATCAGGCTGACCTGGCGCGCATCGCGGTCGTTGCTGGTGCCGTCGACGCCCCAGCCGAAGCCGGCGCCGATGGTGGTGCCGCCGCCGAGCCGGTAGTTGGCCGCGATCGAATACGCGCTGTAGTAGGAGCCGCGCACATTGGTGGCGGGCGCGGCGCCCAGGTTGTTGCCGCGATAGTAGCCGAGATAGATGCGGCCCTGGCCGTAGTCGTAGGAGCCGCCGGCGAACGTCGACTGGGTCGTCTCCTGGCCGTTGGCGCTGTTCTGGCGCGACGAGCTGACGCCCAGGTAGAGCGGCCCCTTCTCGTATTCGGCGGCCAGGATCGCCGTGCTCAGGCCATCGCTGTCGTCGGTGCGCTCGCCGAGGCTATAGTAGGCCTGCATCTTGAAGCCGTTCACCACCGGCGAGATGTAGCCGATCACATTGTCGTAGCGCGGCGTATAGGACGAGACGTTGTTCAGGAACGAGGCATAGGTGGCGCCCGCGAAGGGATCCAGGCGCGCGATCATCAGGAAGCTCGACGAATTCTGGCGACCGATGCGCAGCTCGCCCCACTTGCCGCCCAGGCCGACCCAGGCCTGGCGGTTGAACAGGCGGGTGGTGTCGTGCTGGGCGCCGGTGTCCGAGGCGAGGCCGCTTTCCAGCTGCCAGGTCGCGAGCAGGCCGCCGCCCAGGTCTTCCGCCCCACGCAAGCCCACCCGGCTGGCCTGGTAGCCGCCGCTGTCCATCGAGACCACGTTGCCGGTGCCTTCGGCATTGGTGTAACCCATATACGTGTCGAGCACGCCGTAGACCACGACGCTGGACTGGGCCGTCGCCCCGCCCGCACAAAGCAACCCAAGCGCCCCTGCCGCCAAAATCTTTTTCATCGATGCGATCCCTAACATGGTGTGGTGAATTGGAATACTGCACAGTGCCCGGACATTTTATGGTGTATACACTGCTTCCAAAACACTTTAGCAAGTCCCGTACCAGCCACATCTACGGGCATGACCGCAGCGCACAATGACTGTGTTTTCTTGACTCAATCCAGGTTTATCGGCGAATGTCGCGCTTCTTCGCGCTTGTTCCGACTTGCTTTCTCGCGCACTGATTTATAATGTGTGCATTATATTTTTTGTGCTGCAGCGCGATTGCGCGAATGAGGTGCAGGTGGCGTTGCGTGCTTGCACCAGATTGGGTATGCATGGAGCGAAAGTCGGGATCAAGCGGGCCGCGGCAAGGTGAAGTTGGCGCCCGGGCCGGTGCTCCCATACCAGTCGCCGCCCATCCGGAACAGCAGGTCGACCTGGCCGGCGTCGGGCAAGCCGTCGGCCCCGAGCAGCGAATCGTCGACATGCGCCGCCAGCACCTGGCCGAACACCAGGTGGCACGACGGCGCCTCTTCCGGATACGGCGCGAGCCTGGCCAGCCGGCATTCGAAGCTGGCCACGGCCCCGGCCACGCGCGGCGCGGCCACCAGGCGACTCGGGGCAGCCTCGACGCCGCAGGCCGTGAACTCGTCGACGCCGGCGTCGAACGCCGACGAGGTGGCATTGAGCGCCTCGGCATGCGCCGGCCCGGCCAGGTTGACCACGAACTCGCCGGTGGCGCGGATATTGGCCAGCGTGTCCTTGGGCGCGCCGCCGCGCTGCAGCAGCGGGCAGACCAGCAGCGTGGGCGGCTTGCTGGTCACCATCTGGAAGAAGCTGAAGGGCGCGAGATTGCGCACTCCGGCAGCACTGACCGTCGAGACCCAGGCGATGGGCCGCGGCACGATCAGTGACGCCATCCAGGCATAGGCCTGTGCGGGCTTGAGGTCCGCGAAATCGATCAACATGTATTTACCTCACAATCATATGAACCAGCTGAAAAAGTCATCCAGGCGAACGCCCTCTTCGCGCAATGCCACGAGCGAGCCGGGAACGGCGACAATATGTTGCCCTTTGCTCGCCCGCGATGGCACAGCCGTGGAAAGCCGCGCTACCATGGCGACCATGAACAAGAAATCTTCTACCAAGGACTACCAGTTCTCCGACCAGATCGGCCATCTGCTGCGGCGCGCTTACCAGCACCATACCGCCATCTTCCAGCAACACATCCTGGATTCCGATCTCACGGCTGCCCAATTCGTCAGCCTGTGCGCGATCCGCGATATGAAGACCTGCTCGCTGAGCGACGTGGTGAAAGTGACCGCGATCGACCAGGGAACGATCCGCGGCATCGTCGAACGCCTCAAGTCGCGCGGCCTGATCGTGCTGTCGCACGACGAGGCAGACCGCCGCAAGGTGCTGGTCTCGCTCAGCCCGAGCGGCGCCCAGCTGGTCGCCGACACCGTGCCGCTGGCCGCCGAGATCACCGAGGCGACCTACGGCAACCTCAATCCAGCCGAGCGGCTGGCGCTGGTCTTCTTGCTACGCAAGATGATCGACAGCTGAACCCTTGACCCGTCCCGGCGGGCGGGAGTCCTTCCGGCCGGACAGGCCTCCCAGCACCCGCAGGATGTTCTCGGGCGTGAACGGCGGCTGGCGGAAGCGCTGCCCGGTCGCGTCGAACAGGGCATTGGCGAGCGCCGCGGCGCTCGGCACCGAGGCCGACTCTCCGGAGCCCAGCGGCGGCTGGTCGGGCCGGTCCATCAGCACGATCTCGATCGGCGGCACCTCGGTGAAGCGCAGGATCGGGTAGGCGCCCCATTCGAGGCTGGTCGTGCCCTGGCTGCCGAAGG
This sequence comes from Massilia timonae, assembly GCF_001866515.1. Lineage (NCBI taxonomy): Bacteria > Pseudomonadati > Pseudomonadota > Betaproteobacteria > Burkholderiales > Oxalobacteraceae > Massilia > Massilia timonae. The sequence goes on along the minus strand of NZ_JRYB01000001.1, from coordinate 3,318,747 downwards.
TGACTTGCTCCTTGAGCACGCGGCTGAGCGACTGGATGATATTGCCGTGCATCTGGTGGCGCACGCCCGCCGGATTGACCATCAGGCCGGTGTCCTGGCCGACCACGATCGATTTCACGGCGAGCGCGCCATCGCGCGGATCGACGGCGATGTCGATCACCCAGGCCGACCAGGCGGCGCCAAAACCGGGGAATTTGCTGTGCACATAGCGCGCGTAGGCGACTCCGCGTCCGTGCAGCTTGCCGTCGCCCGCCGCCTGGCCGCGCGAGCCGGCGGCGCCTTCCACCCACCCGGCCCTGGCGGCCACCGCGCGCAGCAGGTCGCAGGCACGTTCGTCCGGCAGGTGGGCCAGGCGATAGGCCAGGCGGTCCTGGCCGGCCACTTCGGCCAGTTCGTCGATGAAGCAGTCGTGGGCAAAGGAGTTCGGCAGCGCCGACACCCCGCGCAGCCAGCCAGAGCGCACGATCGGCGCCACGTCATCGCAGGCCACCAGCGCATTCGGATACGCATAGGGCGGCACGGCGGTGCGGTCGCCCATCTCCAGCACGCGCGGCTCGGGCGCGATGCGGCCGGTCAGCAGCAATGCCAGCACCGGCGCGTCGTTGGACGGATAGCGGGTAGTGAACTCATATGCCGCCGGCGCGCCGTCGGCGCCGATGCCGCCGCGCACATCCATCAGCTGCGCCGCGCCCTTCGGCTCCCAGGCGTGTTCCTGCTCGCGCGTGAGCTGCACGCGCACCGGCCGCCCCACGGCGCGCGACAGCAGCGCGGCGTCGGCGCCGACGTCGTCGGCGCAGTTGCGGCCATAGCAGCCCGCCGCCTCCAGGCGCACCACCTCGATGCGGCCTTCGTCCAGGCCGCACAGGCGGGCCAGGTCGATCCGCATCACGTGCGGGTTCTGGGTGCCCGACCACACGGTCAGGCCATCGTCACGCCAGTCGGCCACGGCGCAGGACGGGCCGATCGAGGCATGCATGTGATAGGGCCAGACATACGTCCGTTCGAGCACCGCGCTGGCCGATCGCAGCGCCGCTTCGGCATCGCCCTCGCGCACCAGCTCGCGCCGGGTCGCGGGAATCGCCCGCAGGCTCGCTTCCAGGTCGTCCATCGGCGCCAGTGGCGGCGCCGGCTTCCACTGCACCTTGAGCGCGCGCATCGCTCGCTGGGCCTGCTCTTCGCGCTCGGCCACGATACCGATGAAATCGCCCTCGACCACCACGGCGACGATGCCCGGCAAGTGCCCGATCGAGCCGCGGTCCACCGACAGCAGGCTGGCGCCGACGAACGCGCCGCCGTCACGCCCCGGATATGGCGGGCGCACCACGCGCGCATGCAGCATGCCGGGCACCCGCACGTCATGCACATAGACCGCCTCGGCGCGCACCTTGGCGGGAATATCGACCCGGCGCGCGTCGCGGCCGACCAGGGTGTAGTCGGCGGCCGGCTTCAACGGCACGTCGCCCGCTTCGAGCGTCAGCGTGATCGTCTTTCCGGCCACCAGCTCGAAGTAGCTGGTGCGGCGCGTCATGTCGCCGCGCACGTGAATCGCGCCATCGTCGATCGCCAGCGCGCCCGGCGGCGCCTGCAGGCGCTTTGCCGCCAGCGCCAGCAGGTGCTCGCGCGCCTGCGCCGCGGCCTTGCGCAGCGGGATGGCCGAGATCTGGATGGTGGCGCTGGCGATGGTCGGCCCCTGGTTCGGCGCCTCCTCGGTATGGCCCAGCACCATCGTGACCCGCTCCAGGCCCACGCTGAGCTCTTCGGCCACGATCTGGGCCAGCGCGGTCCGAATGCCCGTGCCCAGGTCGACGTGGCCGTTGAAGGCCAGGACCGCGCCGTCCGCCAGCAAGGCGATGAACACGTCCGGCAAGGGCTGGACGTAGTTCGACGCGGTGCCGGGCTGGCCGGGCGAGGGCCTGGCGCCCGGCTGCGGCGCGCGCGTGACCAGCAGCAGGTCGCTGCGCTCGAACAGCGCGCGGCGCGCATCCTTGGGAGTGTTCATGGATTCGGGTCCGTGCTTCATCATCGACATCATTGTGCCACGCCGTCCATGCGAACGGCATGGCGGTATTGCTAGCGGGAGCGCGCGGTCAGCGCCAGCGCCTCGGCCAGCGGCGCCACCGTGGCGTACTTCTGCCCCATGTCGAACAGGCTGGCGTCATGCGGCCCGATCGCGCGGTCGCCCACGCAGTCGGACACCACGAGCGGACGAAAGCCCCAGGACATGGCGTCGACCACGCTGGCGCGCACGCAGCCGCTGGTGACGGCGCCCGCCACCAGCAGGGTCTGCACGCCGTTCTGCGTCAGCCATGGCGCCAGCGAGGTGCCGAAGAAGGCCGAAGGCACGGTCTTGCGCACCACCAGCTCGCCCCTGGCCGGCGCCAGTTCGGGCACGATGGCGCTGGCGCGGTCGTTTTCCTTGAGCGTCACCATGCCCGGCACCTTCAGGCCGAACACATTGCGGTCGCTGTCGTCGTCGGCGAACACGATGCGGCTGTGCGCCACCGGCCAGCCCTGCGCACGCGCATGGGCCAGCAGGTCGACGGTGCGCGCGATCGCGGGCGGGATGTTGCCGCCGCCGAAGACCTGCGGATCGGCGAAGCTGTTGACGAAGTCGACGATCAACAGACCGTACGGCGGGATCATCTCGAGCGACTGGCCGAAGCCCTGGCGCTCGTAGGTCGCGGCTTCCTGGTGCATCATGACGCCCCCTTCCCGGTGGAATAGACGAAGCCGTCGAGCACCTTGCCGTCACGGACCACGGCTTCGCCATCGAGGCTCACGGTGCAGCGGCGCAGCGGAATGTCGATGTGGCAGGCCGTGGCGCGCGAGCCGCCGGCCTCGTTGTTCGGGCCGAACGAGAACAGGAAGTTGCCCTCGAACGCGCGCGCATCCATGCCGATGGTCGCTTCGCGGTCGTACATCGCCAGCGTGGTCCACTGCGCGCGCGGCTGCAGGCCCCAGCCGATATGCGACATGGCATACGCTTCCGGATCGTCGAAGGAGGCCATGTACTCGCTGAGCAGCTCGGCATCGAGCCCGCCCTCGATGCCCTGCACGTAGCCCTGGTCGACCGTGACGCGCACCGGCTCGGCCACATAGCGCTTGAGCGGCAGCAGGATGTCGCCGCGGTCGATCACCAGGGTGCCGCAGGTCTGGCGCTCGTTGGGCCAGGTCAGCACGAAGCCGCTCGGCCAGTGGTCCCAGCGGCCCGGGGCATCGACGAAGCCGTACTCCTGGATCACCGGGAATTCGCCCAGCGGGCAGCGCAGGTCGGTCCCGGCGCAGGAGGTGATGTGCATTTCGCGCTTGCCCTCGAGGCGGCGCGCGGCCTGGGCCACGCGCGCCTTGTCGTCCAGCGTCGGCACCATGCGCACCAGCACCTCGGGCGGCTCGACCGCCAGCAGGATCTTGGCGCCGGCCGAGAGGATGTCGTGCTGCTCGGGCGAGAACAGCAGCGTCATCAGGTCGAGCACCAGGTCGCTCTCCTTGAGCGCGGCGATGGCGGCCCGGTTGCCGGTCAGCGGCGTGGTGCCGAGATAGGCCAGCGAATCGCGGCTGAGCGCCTTGTCGCCGTTCACCGGCGGCAGGTCGAGCCGGTTGGCCACGGCGCCCAACTGCTGCACCGCGGTGAGCGCGGTCGACAGCGTCTGCGGGTGGGTCGTGCTGCTGGTGAGCACGGTGACGATCTGCCCCGGCTCGAGCTTCGACAGGGTGAGCACCTGCTTCCAGGCGCCAATCAGGTCATGGTCGCTGACGGCCATTGCTTTCTCCTTGTTCTAAGGGCGTGGGCATCACAGCCGCGCACCCAGGAAGTCGCCGAACGCGGCGTAAAAACCTTCTTCGTTATCCCACGGGATCATGTGGCCGGCATCCTCGACCCGGCTCACGGCCAGGCCCGCCACCTTGGCCCGGAATTCCTCGATGTCGACCGGCAGCAGCACGTCTCCGCGCGAGGCCACCATCAGCATCGCCGGCTGGGTCAGCGCGGGCAGGTACTGGTGAATGTCGTCCGTATGGAAGCCCTCGAAGCTGGCGATCACGGCGCGCTCGTCGCAGGTGTGCAGCCACTCGGCGCGCAGGCGCAGCTGCTCCTCGGTCCAGGTCGGGCAGAAGTCGCGCATCTGCTCCACCGAGCAGCCCTGGCGCGCCAGGCGCATCGAGTCGACATACCACGGCAGCTTGGATGGATAGGCGCGCCGCCCGGGGCCGGAGACCGGCGGATCGACGATCACCAGCTTGGTCAAGCCACGCGGACGATCGGCCGCGGCGCGGATGCCGATGCGCCCGCCCATCGAGTGACCGACCACGGCGTAGCGGTCCAGGCCCAGCGCGTCGGCGAAGGCGACCAGGTCGGCCGCCTGCGCATCCACGCTGTAATCGAGTTCGCCCGAGCTCGAGGACAGGCCGCGTCCGCGCACGTCGAGCACGTAGGTGTCGAACTGCCGGCCGAAGCGTTCGCCCACGAAGCCCCAGGTGATGGCCGGGCTGGTGATGCCGGGAACGATGATGACGGCGTCGCGCTGCGCGCGTTCGCCCTCGGCGCCGCCGTAGCGCAGGTAGTGCTGGCGGATGCCGTTGGCGTGGACGTTGGCGCCGTGGACGAAGCTGCTGTGGAAGGTGCTGGTCATGCGCCCTCCCCTCAGTAGGCGCCCGACAGCAGCGCGCCGGCGCCCGGCACGATGCGATCCAGGTCGAGGCGCTTGAGCATCGCGTAGGTGGTGGCCACGGCGGCGGTGATCACCGGCTTGCCGGTCATCGCCTCGACCTGGGCGATCACCGGCAGCGAAGGCATCTGCACGCAGGCCGACAGCACGATCGCGTCCACCTGGCTGGTATCCATCTGGGCCACGATCGCCGGCAGGTTGGCCGGATCATGGCGGGCCACGTCCAGGTTGTCCGGAATCTCGAGCGCGCGGTAGTCGAGCACGTCGAAGCCTTCGTGGCGGATGTAGTCGACCACCAGCTCGGTCAGCGGCTTCATGTAAGGCGCGACGACCACGATCTTTTTCGCCTTGATGACTGTCAAGGCGTCGATCAGGGCGCCGGCGCTGGTCACCACCGGCGCATTGGCGCCATTCGCGGCAGTGTGGGCGGTCAGCCGCTCCTCGGAGGCGCGGTGGTAGCCACGGCCCATCGCCATGATCGCCACCAGGCAGGCGTAGCCCAGGACGTCGACGCGGGCGTCGCTCAATTCGACGGCGCAGCGGTCGGATTCGCCGTCCATCGCGGCCAGTTCTTCCTTGACCACTTTCTTCATGCGCATGCGGCTCGAGTGGAAAGTGAAGCGCTCGGGACGAATCGCCTGGCGCGCCGTGAGCATGGCCGGGATCTCGGTTTCCATGGTGGTGTTGGAACTCGGGACGATTTGTCCGATACGATAAAGACGCTGCTGCATTCGATGATCTCCTTGGTGGTCCATGGCTTCGGATGGAAGACGGAATTTATAGTGCACACACTATAGTTAACCACTTTGCGTGGTTTTGCAACAAGGATTTCGCAGGCGAGCCGGACGGCGCAAGCGAAGCCCTCTTTCCGTGCGGCGCGGCACCACCAGCGGGAGCGATGCCCGGGAATTCGCACTGCAATGCAGCATTCGAATACGCACGAGAATCTACGCATTGTGCTGGCATTTTCCATCGTGTACACTCGATTTCACGTCCGACCCAACCCATCGGGCCGCCTTGCAATACACTGTGGCTGCTTATGAACCATCACACCACCCGCGCGATCGCCCTCGTCGTTAACGGCCAGCCGCGCCTGCTTGACATTCCGGGCGACGCGCCCCTGCTCAACGTCCTGCGCAACGACCTGTGCCTGAACGGTCCCAAGTTCGGCTGCGGCCTGGGTGAATGCGGCGCCTGCACGGTGCTGGTCGACGGCGTCGCGGCGCGCTCCTGCGTGATTCCGCTGGCCGGCGTGGCCCAGCGCTCGGTGACGACCCTCGATGGCCTGGCCCGCGACGGCCGGCTCGATCCGGTGCAGCAGGCCTTCATCGATGAACAGGGCGCGCAATGCGGCTACTGCATGAACGGGATGATCATGACCCTCAAGGCCCTGCTGCTGCGCTGTCCCGACGCGACCGAACAGCAGATCCGGGCCGAGCTGGACTTCAACCTGTGCCGCTGCGGCACCCATGTCGAGATCATGCGCTGCGCCCTGCGCGCGGTCGAACTGGCCAGGGAAAGCGCAAGCTGATGCCGCACGCTGCAGAACCGATCCCCGTGTCCGGCGCCCCGGCGCTGCTGCATGCGCGCCTGATCCTGCCGCCCGCGCTTGACTGGAATGGCGAACGCTATTGCGGCGCACGCCTGCAGCGCATCGATGCGGCGGCGGCGCTGTCGCGCCCTGGCGTGCGCGAGGTCTTCGTGCGCCAGCACCTGGTGGCGGTCATCGCCGAGTCGGATGCGGCGGCGCGCGCCGCGCGGCCGCTGGTGCGCATCCGCTGGCGGCGCGCGTCCGCTGGCGAAGACTTGCCGCAGCAACGGCAACGCAAGATCCTGCTGCAGCGCGGCATGCGCGCCGACGACGCTCCCGACCTGGTGACCGCGCAATACCGCTGGCAAGGCGCGCCGGCCGCGACCGGGTCGACGACGCTGTCCATCCTGGCCAGGCCGGCCGGTCCGGGCATCCAGGTCGACCTCCCGTACGGCAATCCTGGCCAGATCGCGCCGGCACTGGCGGCCCTGCTTCAACTGCCGCCCGAACTGGTCGAGGTGCGCAGCGCGCGCCCGCCGCAATCGGACCAGGAAGCGCGCGACGCCGCGAACGGCGCCGGCGTGGCGGCCCTGCTGACCCTGCACTGCAAGGCCGCGCTGTCGCTGGTGCTGGAGTGCGGGATCGACGCTGGCCAGCCCACGCTGCTGCAGGCCGGCGCGCGTGTCGACGCCGAGCGCCTGGAGCGCTACACCCTGAACCTGGCCCAGGCCCGCCCCGCCCCGCCGCTGGCCTGGCTGCTGACCGGACGCGCCGACGCGATCGAGGATGCCGCCATCGCGCCGTTGGACGCGCTGCAGCCGCCGTATGCCTGGGACGCGTTCGAGATCAGCAGCAGCGGCGACGGCGCGTCCACGCCCGCTGCGGCGGCGGTCTTCGCACAGGAATCCTTCTTCGACGAGGTGGCGCGCCACGGCGGGCACGACCCGGTCGCCTACCGGCTCGCGCACCTGCCTGACCCCACCGGCGCGCGCCTGGTCCGCTCGGTGAGCCAGGCTGCCGCCTGGCAGGCGCGCGCTGCGCGCGCCGCGGATCCCGGCCCGGTGATGCACGGGCGCGGCTTCGCCTATGCCAGCACGATCGAGCAGGCGCCGCAGCCTGTCCAGAGCTGGTCGGCCTGGGTGGCCGAAGTCGCCTACGACCCGGCCTCGGGAGAATTGAGCGTGACGCGCGCCATCGCCGGCCACGATGCGCAGGACGCGGCGGCCCATGCCGCCTTGCCGCCTGCCGCACGCGGCGCCCTCGACGAACAGGCGCGCCAGGCCATGGCGCGGCTGATCGCGCCGGACGCCGGCGTGGACGGCTGGTCGGACAACGAGGCGCGGGTGCCGCCCGGCGCCATCACCACGCACAGTCCTCCCGTGCCCGACCAGCTCAAAGACGCCTCGTCCCTGCCGTCGCCCGAGGTACAGCTCAAGGCGGGCGGCGCCTTCACGCTGCCTGCCGCGGCTGCGGTCGCGAACGCCATTTTCGACGCCACCGGCGTCAGGCTGCGCGAGGCGCCGTTTTCCGGCGCCCAGATCAAGCTGGCCCTGGCCGAGCGCGCGACGCCGCCCGCGAAGCGCCGCTGGCGCACCGCCGGCTGGCTCGGCGGCGCGGCGGCGGCGCTGGGCGCGACGCTGTCGCTGGCCCTGCCCTGGCGCCCGGCCATCGCTCCGATCGCGCCGCCCGACGCCAATCTGTATTCGGCCGCGACGATCGAACGCGGGCGCCTGGTGGCGCTGGCCGGCGACTGCATGGTGTGCCATACCGCGCCCGATGGCGGCATCCCGAATGCCGGCGGACATGCGTTGGACACGCCGTTCGGCACGATCTACACCACCAATATCACGCCGGACCCGAAGACCGGCATCGGCAACTGGTCGTATGCCGCGTTCGAGCGCGCCATGCGCGAGGGCGTGCATCGCGACGGCCGCAACCTGTACCCGGCCTTCCCTTACACCGCCTACGCGAAGATGACGGAGCCGGACATGCAGGCGCTGTATGCCTACCTGATGGCGCAGCCGGCGGTCGAGAGCCAGCCGCCCGAGTCGAGCCTGCGCTTTCCCTTCAACCTGCGCCCGCTGCTGTCGGGATGGAAGGTGCTGTTCCACCAGCCAGAGGTGTACCGGCCCGACCCCGACCGCTCGGTGCTGTGGAACCGCGGCGCCTACCTGGTCGAGGGCGCCGGCCATTGCGCCGCCTGTCATTCGCCACGCAATGCGCTGGGCGCCGAAAAGAAGGGCTTGCACCACTTGAGCGGCGGCGTGGTTGACGGATGGGAGGCGCCATCGCTCACGGCGTCGTCGAAGTCGCCGCAGCCCTGGACCGAGGACGAACTGTTCGCGTACCTGCGCACCGGCTTCTCGGCGCGCCACGGGGTCGCCGCCGGGCCGATGGCGCCGGTGGTGAGCGAGCTGGCCCAGCTGCCGGCCGAGGACGTGCGCGCGATCGCGCATTACATCGCCTCGCTGGGACGGCCTCCGGCCGCCACGGCCACGGCCGCCGTCACGGCCGGCCCTGCGCCTGCGTCGGCCCCGGCGGCCAGCGCGGCCCAGGCGATCGATACCGCCAGCGGCAAGCGCCTGTTTACGGGCGCCTGCGCCGCCTGCCACATGGAGGGCAGCGGCCCGACCCTGTTCGGCGTGCGCCCTTCGCTCAAGGTGAACACCAACGTCCATGCCGACACGCCGGACAACCTGGTCAAGGTGATCCTGCACGGCATACCCGAACCCGCGAATGCCGACCTGGGTTACATGCCGGGCTTCGCCAACAGCTTCAGCGATGCCCAGGTGCGCGACCTGCTGCACTACCTGCGCGCCACTTTCGCACCGGACAAGCCGGCCTGGACCGACGTAGAAGCCAGGATCGCGGCGGCGCGCCGGCAGCCGGGGCACTGAACAATTTCAGGACGTCATCCCAGTGACCTGGCATCTTTTCGCGGACCGTGTACCTAGAACAAATCCAGCTGGCCGCTCGCGCCAGCGCGCTGCTTTCCAGACGATGGCGGCACCACCAGCGGCCGCCTGAACTGCGACCCATCGAGCCGCCCGAAGCGCCCGCGCAGGTCCGAGAACCCGAGCCGCGCGGACGCCTTCTCGAAACGCTGCCGGATCAGGTCGGCCCACACGCCCTCGCCTTTCATGCGGGTCGCGAAGTCGCTGTCGTAGTCCTTGCCTCCGCGCATCTCGCGGATGCGGTTCATCACCCGCTGCGCACGGTCCGGGAAGTGCGCCTGCAGCCACTCTTGAAACAGCGGATTCACCTCGTGCGGCAGGCGCAGCACCGTGTAGTGCGCGCCGACCGCGCCGGCGTCGCGCGCCGCCTCGAGGATGCGTTCGATCTCGGGCTCGGTCACGAAGGGGATGATCGGCGCCACGCTGACGCTCACCGGGATCCCGGCTTCGGTGAGCGTGCGGATGGTGCGCAGGCGCCGCATCGGCGCCGCCGCGCGCGGCTCCAGCGTGCGCGAAATCTCGGCGTCGAGCGTGGTGAGCGTGATGGCCGCGCACGCCAGGCCTTTGGCGGCCATCGGCGCCAGGATGTCGATGTCGCGCTCGATCAGCGACGATTTGGTGATCAGGCCGGCCGGATGGCGGCACTCGGCCAGCACTTCGAGCACCGCGCGCGTCAGCTTGCGCTCGCGTTCGCACGGCTGGTAGGCGTCGGTGTTGACGCCGATGGCGATGTGTTCGGGCACGTAGCCGGGCTTCGCCAGCTCGCGCCGCAGCAGTTCGGGCGCGTTGACCTTGGCGAACAGGCGGCTCTCGAAATCGAGCCCCGGCGACAGGCCGAGGTAGCTGTGCGTCGGCCGCGCGAAGCAATAGATGCAGCCGTGCTCGCAGCCACGGTAGGGATTCAGGGAGACGCTGAACGGGATGTCCGGTGATGTATTGCGCGAGAGGATGCTTTTGGCGATCTCGTCGGTGACCACGGTCTTGAACGCCGGCGCATCGTCGTCGTCGATCGCCCAGCCATCGTCGAAGCGCTCGCGGCCGTTGACCTCGTAGCGGCCTTGCAGGTTCGACACCGCACCGCGCCCCTTGCGCGCCAGCGGCGGCGGGGACGGCGCAAGGGCGACATGTCCGTCGTCGAACGGTTCGCGCTGGAGTGGAAAATCGATGGTACCCATGGCTGGCGCTCCGATACTGTATATTTGTACAGTATATTACGCCGCCCGGGTGCCGAATTCAAGCGCGCACGTACGCTGCCTGTTGTGAAACAAACCCATCGAAGGCGTCCAGCAGCGCCCCGTAGCGCGCGCCATCGCCTTCGAGCTGGCCCAGCGCCTGCGCCGCCGCTTCCAGGCTCGACAGCTGGTGCAGTGCATGCGCCTTGCGGATGCGGTAGTTGGACGGCGCCACGTCGGTCAGCGCCAGCCGCGGCAGCTTCTGCAGCGCCGGATTCAGGTACAGCATCTTGCGGCTCTTGCGCCAGGTGGCGTCGAGCACCACCAGGCGCAGCGAGGACGCGGGCAACGCAGGAAACGGCAGCGGCAGGCTCGGGTCGTCCGGCGTGTGCGGATACAGCAGCACCGGCGTGCGTCCGCCGGCATGCAGCAGGCCGTCCAGCACGTCCGCATCGAACGCTTCACCGACCGCCAGCTCGCTGCCCGCCACGCTCAGGTGCAGCAGCCGCCCGCTGTTCTTGGCGTTGCCGACCTCGAGCGGATGGAGCAGGACCAGCAGCGCGGCCTGGGGCGCGACCGGCGCGATCCAGCGGCAGATGCAGGCCGACTGCGCGCGCAGGCACACGGCGCAAACCGCACGTTTCGCGACGACTGCACTCACTGCGCCGGCGTCCATCCACCGCCCAGCGCCCGGTACAGGTCGACGTGGGCCGCCAGCAGGCTGGTGCGCAGCTGCAGCGCATTCAGGTCGGCGTTGAAGGCCGTGCGCTGCGCGTCGAGCTCCTCCAGATAGGAAGCGTAACCGTTGCGATAGCGGTTGCCCGCCACCCGCAGCACCTCGCCCGCCGCCCGGCGCCGCGCCTCGGCCTCCACCAGCTGCCGCTGCAAGCCGTCGATCGAGGCCAGCGCATTGTCCGTTTCGGCGAACGCGGTGCGCACCACGGTCTCGTAGGTGTACACCGCGCGGTCGCGCACCGTGCCCGCGATCTCGGCCTGCGCGCGCAGCCGGCCGGCGTCGAACAGCGGCGCCAGCACGCTGCCGCCGATGCTCCACAATTCGGTCGGAGAGCGCAGCAGCTGCGACAGGCTGTGTCCCTGCGCGCTCAGCGAAGCCGTCAGGCGGATCGACGGCAGCAGCGCATCGCGCGCCACCGCCAGGCTGGCGTCGCTGGCGGCCACCAGGCGCTCGGCCTGGGCGATGTCGGGACGCCGGCGCAGCAGTTCCGACGGCAGCCCCGGGGCCGGCCGCGGTTCATGCAATGCCTTGAGTTCGGCGCCGCGCGCCACCGGGCCGGGACTGGCGCCGAGCAGCACGTTCAGCGCCTGCTCCTGCAGCGCGATCTGGCGCTCCAGCTGCGGCACGGTGGCGGCGGTCGAGTGCAGCTCGGCCTCGGCCTGCGACATCTCCAGGCGCGAGCTGTAGCCGACCTCGAACTGGTGGCGCGCCAGTTCGAACGAGCGCTCGCGCGATTCCAGCGTCGCCCTGGCCAGCGCCAGCTGGGCGTCCAGGCCGAGCAGGTTCAGGTAGCCGGACGCCGTGTTGGCGGCCACCGCCAGCGCCGCCGCCTCCAAGGCCGCTTCCTGCGACAGCGACTCGAAGCGCGCCGCCTCCACGCTGCCGGCGATGCGGCCGAACAGGTCCAGCTCATAACTGGCCTGCACCGCGCCGACCACCGAGGTGGTCTCGACCGGGTCGCCGAACGGGCCGATCGTGCGCGCGCGCATCGGCCCCAGCGACAGGTTCAGTGCCGGCAGCCGCGCGCTGTCGGCCACGCGGATGCGCGCCTGGTATTCCTGCAGACGCGACCTGGCGATCTTGAGGTCGCCGTTATTGTCGAGCGCGCGCCGCACCAGGGAGTCGAGCACCGGATCGCCGAAGGCGCGCCACCAGTCGCGCTCGATGGCCGCGTTGGCGCCATCGCTCGCGGTGCGCCAGGCCGGCGGCACGGTGAGCGACGGTTCCGGCGCCGGCTGCGGCGCCATCGCGCAGGCCGACAGCAGCCACGGCAGCGCCGCCAGGACGAGACCGCGCCGCCTCACCGTGCGGCTCCGACGTGCGCCGTATCGATCGTGGTCACCACCGACATGCCCGGCCGCAGGCGCGCGGCCAGCGGCTGGTTCGGATCGATGCTGATCCGAACCGGAATCCGTTGGGCGATCTTGACGAAGTTGCCGGTGGCGTTGTCCGGCGCGATCACCGAGAATTCCGAACCGGTCGCCGGCGAGATGCGTTCGACGTGGCCGCGCAGGCGCGCATTGCCCAGCGCGTCGACGCTGAAGGTCACCGGCTGGCCGACGGCCACGTTGGCCATCTGCGTTTCCTTCATGTTGGCGATGACCCACATCGTGTCCGGCACCAGGGCCGTGAGCTGGGCGCCGGCATTGACGAACGCCCCCAGGCGCACCGTCACCTGGCCCAATTGGCCGTCGCGCGGCGCGGTGATGCGGGTATTGGCCAGGTCGATCTCGGCCAGCTTCACCGCGGCTTCGGCATTGGCGACCGCCGCCTCGAGCGCGGCGCGGTTGACGTCGACCGAGCGCAGGTTCTGGCGCGCGATCTCGATCGCGGCGCGCGACTGGTCGCGGCTGGCGCTGGCCTGGGCCTGCGTCGCGCGCGCGGCGTCGAGTTCGCGCGCCGACAGCGAACCGTCGGCCGCCAGCTGTTCCACGCGGCGCAGGTCGGCCTGGGCGCGCCGGGCCTGGGCCTCGTTCGACGCCAGCAGCGCCTGGTTCTGGGCGATGGTGGCGCGCGCGCTCGACTGGCTCTGGGCGAAATTGGCGAGCGCCGCCTGGCGGTTGGCCAGCTCGGCGCGCGCCTGCGCCAGGCGCTGGGTCGGGATGCGCTCGTCGATGCGCATCAGCAGTTCGCCCTGTTTGACGTGCTGGAAATCCTGCACCCGCACCTCGACCACGTAGCCGCTCAGCTGCGGACTGATGATCGTCACCTGGCCGCGCACCAGCGCATTTTCGGTGCTCTGCAATGTGCTGCGAAACGGCGGCAGGTTCCAGGCATACAGCACGATCAACACGCCGGCGATGGCGATAGCGCCGAACGCGAGGGCGCTCAGCAGGATGCGTCTGGAACGGTTTGGTACGGTCGATGGTTCTGGCATATTAATCGGTCACGGGGTCGGGTGGTGGTGGGGTTCCCGGCTTGGGCGCGGGGGTCGGCACGGCTTGCACGGCCGGGAAGCAGTGCAGCCACACGGCATGCAGGAAGATCCAGGCCGCGCTCGCCGCGGCCAGGGCGGCCAGCACCAGGAACACGTCGTTATAGGCGAGGATATTGGCTTCGCGCGTCGCGGTCGTCGACAGCGATTGCAGGCTCTGGCGCGTCGCGGCGGCGGGGTCGGCCAGCAGGCGCCCGGCCGCGGCGGCGCCGGACTGGATGCGGCTGGCCACCAGCGGATCCAGGCTCGAGAGGCCCTCGACGATCAGCGACGAATGGTATTTTTCGCGGATCACCTGGAAGGTGCCCACCAGGCTCGAACCGAGCAGGCTGCCCAGGTTCTGCGTGAGGCCGAACAGCACCGAAAAGCTGATCAGGTTCTGCGGATTCGGGATCACGGCGCCGAGCAGCGACACCACCAGGGGGCCGAGGAACAGCGTGCCGCCGAAGGCGAGCAGGCTCTGGCTCAGGTACATCTGCTCGGGCCGCGTCTGGTTGCTGGCATGGGCGTCGATCCAGGCGCCCAGCGCCATGCACAACAGCGCGATCACCTGCGGCGCCACCAGGTGCTTGACGTTGATGGTCAGCGCCGACACCACGATCCCGGCCACCGTGGCGGCCAGCACGATCGCGTACAGGGTCTGCAGCTGGTCGTTGTCCAGGCCCACGGCGCGCAGGAAGCCGACCGCGCCCACGCTCTGCTCCGACAGCACGATGCGCACCAGCAGCATCGACAGCGCCAGGCGCGCGATATTGCCGCTGGCCAGCCAGCGCAGGTTCAGCAGCGGATTGGCGCGGTTATGCTCGACGCATAGCGCGGCCGCCAGCAGCAGGATCGCGCCGGCCAGCGCCATCCCGATCCAGGCACGCTCGAACCACCACTCCACCCGGCCGAAGCTGATCGCCGCGCACAGCAGCGCCATGCCCGGCGCGAACAGCGCGAAGGTGACGAAGTCGGTCGGCCGGAAGGCCTTGATGTAGTCGCCCGGCGGCAGCTTGAGCAGCAGCACGGCGCCGAGCGACACCAGGGCCAGGCCCAGCTCGAACAGGTACAGGCCGCGCCATTCGGCGATCTGCAGCAGGTCGTTGGAAAAGATGTAGGCCAGCGGCAGCGCCAGCTGGGCCGCCCCCATCGCCAGCGCCACCCCGCGCAGGCGCCATTCCTTCTTGAACCCTTGCAGGATGTAGTACAGGCCGAGCGGCGACACCGCCGCCGCCAGCATGCCGTGGGCGGCGCGCACCGCGATCGCCGAAGCGAGGTCGTTGACGAACAGGTGGGCGAAGGTCACCAGCGCATACAGCACTAGGAAGATCTCGGTGAACAGGCGCAGGCCGAACTGTTGCCGGAATTTCACCAGCAGCAGGTTCATCGAGGCGTTGGCCATCACGTAGGCGGCCGGCAACCAGGTGGTTTCGGTGGAATACGCGCCCAGCACGCCCTGCAGGTGAACCAGGTTGACGGTCACCAGTGCGTTGCCGAGACCACCCGTAATCGTGATCAGGACGCCGACGAACAGGTAGGCGAAGCGCAGTGGGGTCGGATGTGCCGGCGTGGACGGCGAGCCGGGCATCATCGGCCTTTCGTCGGGTGCCCACTCGCGCGGCGCATACTTGCTCATGCGTAATTTCCCTTACCACTCATAGGGAGGCGATGATACTCCTTTGTAAAAAAACGCGTCGGATGTCACTTTCGCCACACACAAAAATATACCTGTCGATCTGGTCAACCGGATATTGCTCTCAAGATTTACTCGTCCTAGACTCGGGTTTATGCCGTAAGGAAATTGTTCCGTATGGCAGCATTACCAGAGTCATCCATGTCGAGAACACCGTCCGTCCGCACCCTGATCTCCACTTCGATTGCCGTGCTGGCCATGCTGCCAGCCGTGGCGCACCTGCGGGAACTGCCGGCTGCCGCCCCTGCCCAGCTCGATTACCGCATGAACGAGCACGTCGTCCAGGTGCCCGCCGGCGATGGCGGCGTCACGCTCGAGACCACCGTGTTCCAGCCGGACGGTCCCGGCCCCTTCCCGCTGATCGTCATCAACCATGGCAAGGATCCCGGCCGCCCCAGCCTGCAGCCGCGTGACCGCTTCTATTACATGGCCAGCGCCTTCGTGAAGCGCGGCTATGCAGTGATGGTGCCGATGCGCCAGGGCTTTTCGAAGTCGGGCGGCCGCTACCGCGACCATGGCTGCGACATGACGGCCAATGGCTATACGCAAGCCGAAGACATCCGCTCGACGCTCGACTATGCGCGCCGCCAGCCCTGGGTCGATGCTGAGCGCATGGTGGTGGCCGGCCAGTCGTATGGCGGCCTGGCCACGATCGCCCTCGGCACCGAAGACCTGCCGGGCGTGCGCGGCCTGATCAACTTCGCCGGCGGCCTGCGCGACGACAGCGACCGCTGCGCCTGGCGCTCGCAGCTGGTGTCGGCCTTCGCCGAATACGGCGCCAAGGCGAAGGTGCCGAGCCTGTGGATGTATGGCCAGAACGACTCGCTGTTCGGCCCGGAACTGGCCGGACGCATGCACGCTTCCTACGTCCAGGCCGGCGGCCGCGGGCGCCTGGTGGAATTCCCGTCGTTCAAGCGCGATGCCCACGGCATGCTGGCCAGCCGCGACGGCGAGAAGGTGTGGCTGCAAGATACGGAACGCTTCCTGAAAGAGATCGGCATGCCGACCGCGGTCGTGGTCGACGTCCCGCCTCCGCCCAGCCAGCCGCGCACCGATTACGCCGGGGTCGACGACGTCGACGCCGTGCCCTTCCTGTCCGAGCACGGCCGCCGCGCCTACCGCGACTACCTGACCAAGATGACGCCGCGCGCCTTCGCCGTGTCGCCGAGCGGCGGCTGGACCTGGGCCGAGGAAGGCGAAGACCCGGAAGGCCGCGCGCTGGCCACCTGCTCGGCCAAGAGCAAGGATCCGTGCCGCCTGTACTCGGTCGACGACTACGTGGTGTGGACCGACGGCCGCCTGGAGCAGGCCGAGAAGGCGGCGGCCACCGCCTCGACCGCGCCGTCGCCGGGCGCCACGCCGGCGACGGCGGTCTCGGAGCCGACCACGTCGGTCGGCAGCACCACGGTGCGCTGATCGTCCAAGCAATCAACGCAAGGAATGTCGCACGGCGTTGTCAAGCGGCATGCGCATGTTTCCTTGCGTGAAGTTTAATTCCTTCGCCGCGGGTCGACACAGCGCAAACCCGACCGTCGTCCTACCTCCGACAATGTGCTTGACGCATTTATCGGAGAAGCCAGATGGTTCGATTCGCTCGCGCCTGCGCCGCCCTGCTGGTTGCGCTGGGCATGTTCGCCGCTCCCGCCTGCAGCGCGGCAAATAACTATCCCGTCATCCTCGTCCACGGCTTCCTCGGCTTCGGACCCGAGGAATTCCAGCACAGCGGCTTCAATTACTGGGGCGGCTATGGCGACATCGCCTCGCAGATGCAGATCTACCGCGGTCCACGCGCCGTGTTCGCCGCGGCGGTCGGCCCGATCTCGTCCAACTGGGACCGCGCGGCCGACCTGTATGCCCAGATCAAGGGCGGCTGTGTCGACTATGGCAAGGCCCATGTGCGCGACCACGGCTTGCCGGGCCAGGTGCAAAAGCCGCCCGGCAAATGCTGGGCCGCCGACCCGCGCAACAACCCGCAAGACTATCCGCTGGCCCTGTACCCGGCCTGGGACCAGGACCATCCGATCCACATGATCGGCCATAGCCAGGGCGGCACCACGATCCGGGCGCTGATCGAGCTGCTCGAACACGGCTCGCCGCAAGACGAAGGCGATGGCGAACTGTTCAAGGGCGGCAAGGTCGGCTGGATCCGCAGCGTGACCACGATCTCGGCGCCGCACAACGGCACCACCCTCACCGATGCCGTGTTCAACATCCTGCCGGGCATCCGCCTGCCGCTGCGCGACGTGCTCGGGCACCGGGTGGCGGGCTGGGAACTGGCGCCGGACGGCGCGCGCGAATTCAATCTATGGGCGCGCACCTCGCCGCACATCTATTATTTTTCGGTCGGCACGGTAGCCACCGAAGGCGGCGCCTGGTGCTGCAACGGCACCGACCGCGTGGTCGCCCCTGTCCAGACCACGCTGTTCCAGTATGCGCGCGCCGACATGATCCCCTATTTCAAATCGTTCGCCGGCGAGTGGATCGTGCCCTCGGTGGCGCAGCGCGGCATGGGCAGCTATACCCTCGACCTGCCCAACCGCGTGAAGATCGACAGCGACTGGTTCTCGAACGATGGCGTGGTCAACACGATCAGCATGCGCTCGCCGAGCGGCCACCCGGCGCGCGACTACGACGGCACGGCCGTGCGCGGGGCCTGGAATTTCCTCGGCAACTACAAGGGCTACGACCACTTCGACATCCTGAACTGGCCCAACCAGGGGCCGTCGGCCGACAAGCTCTATGAGCAGATCAGCGACATCATCTTCGCCTTGTAAGCCTCAGGCGAGGCTCCCGATGCGCACGATGTGCACCCGGTCGGGCTGGTCGACCAGCATGCACACCTTGCCGCTGCGCTTGCAGTGGTCCTGCACGCGCCAGTAGTCGCCATGGCTCAGGCAACCGGTCTGGCAGATCACCAGGTCCGCCGCTTCCAGGCTGGCTTCGAGGCTGGCGTCGAGTGCGCGCGGCAAGGCGTCGTCGGTCCGCGCAGCATGGCCGGCCAGTTCGCGCGCATGCAGCCGGCGCGTCAGTTCGTGCACGCGCGCCTGCAAGGCCTCGACCTGGCGGCCCATGGCCGCGCGCCGCTTCAGGCCAGGCGCCGCCTCTTCGAGCGCGGCGCGGTCTTCGCGTTCCCAGGCCAGCGCGCTGAGGCTGCGGATCGCCGCCGCCCGCGTGCGCACCAGATCGGCATCGAGGCGACGGATGCGCTCGGCCTGCTCGTGCAACAGGGCCGTGCAGCGCGCCTGGAGTTGGGCATGGGCGCGCAACAGCGCCCCGTGCTCGCATAGCAGTCGATCGACGTCCCGTTCGGCCAGCATCGGCACCCCCTGTGAAAACCACGGCGCACCGCGCGCCGTAGGCACCATATTAAATGAGAATGATTCTCATTTCAATGCAAACGCTTCGCCAGGCGCCTAGTGCGCGCTGCGCAGGCTCCTGGCCAGGTCTGACAGCCGGTACGGCTTGCTGACGAAGGCGAACTCCCCCAGCCGCGAGCGGTCGAGCTTCAATGCCGGCTGCGGATAGCCCGAGGCCAGCATCACCTTCACGTTCGGATAGTTGTTGCGCGTGTAGGCCGCCAGCTCGATGCCGTTCATCCCGTTCGGCATCACGACGTCGGTAAACAGGATGTCGATGTCGCGGCTGGCCAGCAGGTTCAGGGCGTCGCTGCCGCTGGCGGCGGTCATGACGTCGTAGCCCATGCTCAGGAACAGCGAGGAGGCGACGTCCAGCAGGTCGGGTTCGTCCTCGACGATCAGCACGGTCTCGGTCTCGATCTGCGCCAGGTCGTGCGCGTGCGAGGTCACGGCCGGCAGCCAGATAATGATGCTGGTGCCCTCGCCCACCGTGCTCTCGATGGTCACCTCGCCGCCCGACTGCTTGATGAAGCCGTACACCTGCGACAGGCCGAGGCCCGTGCCCTTGCCCACTTCCTTGGTGGTGAAGAAGGGTTCGAAGGCGCGCGCGATGGTCTCCGGCGTCATGCCGGTGCCGGTGTCGCTCACGCTCAGGCGCAGCCAGGGGCCGGCCGCCAGCGCCGCGTGTTCGCCCTCGGCCAGCACCACGCCCGCGGTCTCGACCACGATGCGCCCGCCGCCCGGCATGGCGTCGCGCGCATTGACCACCAGGTTCAGCACCGCCGACTCCAGCCGCGCGGCGTCGATCACGGCGTTCGGCGCCCTGGGGTCGAGCTTGAGCACGAAGTCGATCGATGAATTGGCGGCGCGCCGCAGCACCGATTCGAAGCCGCTGATGATGCGGTTGACGTTGCGCGTTTCGGGTTCCAGCGGCTGCTGGCGCGCGAAGGCCAGCAGTTGCTGGGTGAGCGTGGCGCCGCGGTCGATCGCGCGCCGCATGCTGTCGAGCGTCTTGGCGTCGCCGCCCGGGCTGCGCTGCATGCTCAGCACCTCGAGGCCGCTCGAGATCACCGACAGCAGGTTGTTGAAGTCGTGCGCGATGCCGCCGGTGAGCTGGCCGATCGACTCCATCTTCTGGGCCTGGAACAGCGCCGCCTGGGCTTTGTCCAGCGCCTCGGCCGCCGCCTTCTTCTCGGTCAGGTCGCGCGTGATCTTGGCATAGCCCAGCAGGCGTCCGTCGTCGCCGCGGATGGCGTCGATCACGACGTTGGCCCAGAACCGGGTGCCGTCCTTGCGCACACGCCAGCCCTCGGCCTCGTAGCGGCCGACGTCGCCGGCCGCCGTCAGCGCGCGCGCCGGCAGGCCGCGCAGGCGGTCTTCGTCGGTGTAGAACAGCGAGAAGTGGTGGCCGACGATGTCGTCCTGGCTGTAGCCCTTGATGCGCTGGGCGCCCAGGTTCCAGTTCGACACCACGCCCTCGGGCGTGAGCATGTAGATCGCATAGTCGGTCACGCCCTGCACCAGCAGGCGGAAGCGCTGCTCGCTCTCGCGCAGCAGGTCCTCCGCCTGCTTCTTTTCGGTGACGTCGCGCGTGATCTTGGCAAAGCCGATCAGCTCGCCGCCGGCATCGCGGATCGGATCGATCACCACGTGGGCCCAGAAGCGGCCGCCGTCCTTGCGCACGCGCCAGCCTTCGGATTCGTAGCGGCCATGCGCCAACGCGTGGGCAAGGGCCTGCGCCGGCAGGCCGGACGCGCGGTCCTCGGGCGTGTAGAAACGGGAGAAATGCTGCTGCAGGATCTCGTGCTCGAGATAGCCCTTGAAGCGCTGGGCGCCCGCATTCCAGCTGTTGACGTATCCCTGCGGGTCGAGCATGTAGATCGCATAATCGCTGATGCCGGCGATCAGGTACTGAAAACGCTGCTCGTCGGTCAGCGGCTGCTTGACGGGTAGTGAGGTGTCCATGGGGGGCAGTGCGACTTCCTGTCTGCTGAGTCCGGTAAAGTGGCCTATCATACATCTGCTCTGCCACAATTTGCCACGCGACTGTATGTGCACCTGCAACAATATTGGGTATCGAGATGTAACACCTGCGATAACACAAAGCCCAGTAAATCGTGCTTGGTAACAAGCAGTATATAAATTGCAGCAAGCTTTCACGCTACAATAGAGGCTCGTTTCTCCCGCTCGTCAGCATACGGCATCATGACCCAGCCCCTCCCCGACCATCTCGACATCACTGGCTGCGACAAGGAACCCATCCGCACGCCCGGAAGCATCCAGCCGCATGGCTTCATGCTGACCCTGTCGCCTGCGCTCGAGGTGTTGCAGGCCAGCGCCAACCTCGCTCACTGGAGCGGCGTCGACGCGCAGGCAGTGCTCGGCCGGCCGCTGGCCGACGCGATCGGGATGGCGGCCAGCGAACGCCTTACCCTGGAGCTGGGCAGCGGCACCCTGGGCCAGCGTCCCGGCTACCTCGGCACCGTCACGCTGGCCAACGGCCGCCATTTCGACGTGCTGGGGCATGCCTGGGACGGGCTGATCATCGCGGAATTCGAAACCGTCGAGCGCGCCCAGCCGGCCGAGTTCCGCCACCTGTATCCATTGATCACCGATTTCCTGGCGCGGGTCAACGAGCACGCCTCGATTCCCGCCCTGTCCGACTTGGCGGCGCGCCATGTGCGCTCGGTGACCGGCTACGGCCGCGTGATGGTCTACCAGTTCGACCCCAGCGGCCATGGCCGCGTGGTGGCCGAGTCGAAGGCGCCCGGTTACGATTCCTACCTGGGACAGTCGTTCCCGGCCAGCGACATCCCGGCCCAGGCGCGCGAGCTGTACACCTTGTCGCCGATCCGCCTGATCCAGGATGCGAACTACGAAGCTGCACCGCTGGTCCCGGGCGCCAACCCGGTCACCGGGAACCGCAACGACCTGTCGTTCGCCGCCCTGCGCAGCGTCTCGCCGGTGCACCTGCAGTACATGCGCAATATGGGCACGCTGGCCTCGATGTCGGTGTCGCTGATCGTCAAGGGCAAGCTGTGGGGCCTGATCTCCTGCCATAACGCCGAACCCTGCCCGGTGTCGGTCGAGAAGCGCACCGCCTGCGAGCAGCTGGGCCAGATCCTGTCGCTGTGCATCGAGACGCGCGAGGATGGCGCCGAGCTGCAGTTCCGCCTCGACGTGCGCCGCATCATGGTCGAGATGCTGGGCCACCTGACCAAGGGCGCCGACTTCCTCGACAACCTGAGCGGCGTGTTCCCCGAGCTGCTGCGCTTCGCGCGCGCCGGCGGCGTGGCGGTGGTGGTCGACGACCGCATCCTGACCTATGGCGACACGCCGGACGACAAGGCGATCCGCGCCCTGTCGACCTGGCTCGCCGTGCACGGCCATACCGAGCTGTTCCACACGAACCACCTGGCCGGCGCGTACCCGCCGGCGAGCGCGCTGACGGGCGTCGCCAGCGGCCTGCTGGCGCTGCCGATCTCGCGCATCCACCAGCACTACCTGCTGTGGTTCCGCCCGGAACTGGTGCAGACCGTGGAATGGGCCGGCAATCCCCATGAAAAGCAGGCGCCGCCGGGCGCGCCGACCCAGCTTTCACCGCGCCAGAGCTTCGCCGCCTGGCGCGAAACCATCCACGGCCACAGCCTGCCCTGGCACGCGGCCGAGATCGAACTGGCGATCGAGTTCCGCAGCGCCTTGCTCGGCATTGCGCTCGAGCGCGCCGAGCAGATGGCCGAACTGGCCGAGGAACTGACGCGCGCCAACAAGGAACTCGAAGCGTTCTCGTATTCGGTCTCGCACGACCTGCGCGCGCCGCTGCGCCACATCGTCGGCTTCTCCGACCTGCTGATCGAAGCGGCCGGCAGCGAGGACGCCGCCATGCGCGAGCGCTTCCTGAAGAACATCAAGCAGTCGGCGCGCCTGGCCGGCAAGCTGGTCGACGACCTGCTGTCGTTCTCGCAGATGGGCCGCGCGGCCCTGCGTCCGACCCAGGTCGACATGACCGAACTGGTCTCGGGCTGCATCGACAAGC
The DNA here is from genome assembly GCF_001866515.1 of Massilia timonae. Taxonomy (NCBI): domain Bacteria; kingdom Pseudomonadati; phylum Pseudomonadota; class Betaproteobacteria; order Burkholderiales; family Oxalobacteraceae; genus Massilia; species Massilia timonae. Next base: position 3,296,189 of record NZ_JRYB01000001.1, on the reverse strand, counting down.
TGGACCTGGAAATCGGCCAGCGCAAGATCGACTGGCACATCGACCGCCTGCCGACCGTGTGCGCCGACCCGAGCTTCCTGCACCTGGCGATGTTCAACCTGCTGTCGAACGCGGTCAAGTTCACCGGCGAGCGCGAGCAGGCCGTGATCCGCGTCTGGCACGAGGACGCCGGCCACGAGTACCTGTTCCACGTTGCCGACAACGGCGCCGGCTTCAATATGGACTACGTACACAAGCTGTTCGGCGTGTTCCAGCGCCTGCACCGCATGGAAGACTTCCAGGGCACCGGCATCGGCCTGGCCAACGTGCGGCGCATCGTCGAGCGCCATAACGGCCGCGTCTGGGCCAACTCGACACCCGGCGAAGGGGCAACGTTCTCCTTCAGCCTTCCAATACAAGACTCATCCAACTAAGGCGATTTCCCATGCTCAAGCCCATCCTCCTGGTGGAAGACAATCCCCACGACCTGGAACTGACGCTCATCGCACTGTCGAAGAGCCAGCTGGCCAATGAAGTCGTGGTGGTGCGCGACGGCGCCGAAGCGCTCGATTACCTGCACCGGCGCGGCGAGTTCGCCGAGCGCCAGCTGGGCAGCCCGGCCGTGATCCTGCTCGACCTCAAGCTGCCCAAGGTCGACGGGCTCGAGGTGCTGAAGGAAATCCGCAACTCCGACGGCCTCAAGTCGATCCCGGTGGTGATGCTGACCTCGTCCAAGGAAGAACAGGACGTGGTGCGCAGCTACCAGCTGGGCGTGAACGCCTACGTGGTCAAGCCGGTGGAATTCAACGAGTTCGTGCGCGCGATCGGCGACCTCGGCATCTTCTGGGCGGTGCTGAACGAACCGCCGCCGGGCTCGCGCCGCTACATCAAGCCGAAGTGAGTCGGCGCTGACGGCCGGTTGGCGGCGCGCTTCGCGCGCCGCAGCAGGTGGCGGATGCGCGCGCTGAGCGCGTCCGGATGGTAGGGTTTCTGCAGCAGGTGGACCGATGAGTCCAGCTTGCCTTCATGCGCCAGCACGCCCTCGGCATAGCCCGAGGTGTACAGCACCTGGCATTCCGGCAGGTGGCGGCGCACGATCTCGCCCAGCTGCAGACTGCTGACCGGCCCCGGCATGATCACGTCGGTGAACACCAGGTCGACATGGCGGCCACTCTCGACGATGGCGGCCGCCTCGGCCGCATCGCAGGCTTCCAGCACCTCGTAGCCCAGCGCCGACAGGATGCCGCAGGTCGACGAGCGCACCTCTTCTTCGTCCTCGACCACGAGGATGGTCTCCAGGCCGCCGGCCAGCGCCAGGTGCGGCGACGCATGGTCTTTCTCCGCCGGCGCGGAACTGCTGCGCGGCAGGTAGATGCGCACGCTGCTGCCCTTGCCCTCCTCGCTGTGCAGCACGATCTCGCCGCCCGACTGCTTCACGAAACCGTAGGCCATCGACAGGCCCAGCCCCGTCCCCTGCCCGGTCGGCTTGGTGGTGAAGAAGGGTTCGAAGGCGCGCCGCAGCACATCGGGCGGCATGCCCTTGCCGGTGTCGGCGATCTCGAGCATCACGTAGTCGCCGTCCGGCACCTCGGCCGGCAGCTCGTCGTCGGCGCCGACGTTGGCCCCGCGGATGGTGAGCGTGCCGCCATCGGGCATGGCGTCGCGCGCATTGATGACCAGGTTCAGCAGCACGTTGTTGAGCTGGTTCGGGTCGATCATGGTGCTGCCGAGGCCATGCGCGATCTCGGTGCGCACCAGGGTGCTGGCGCCGAGTACGCGGCGCGCCATATCGTCCATTTCGCGCAGCAGGTGACCAGGATCGATCACCACCGATTGCAGCGGCTGGCGGCGCGCGAAGGCAAGCAGGTGCGCGGCCAGCTTGGCGCCGCGCTCGACGCCCGACAGCGCCATCTCGACCCGCGCCCGCGCTGCGTCGTTCAGGTTGCCGACCAGCTTGAGCAGCTGCAGGTTGCCGCCGATGATCTGCAGCACGTTATTGAAATCGTGGGCGACGCCGCCGGTGAGCTGGCCGATCGCTTCCATCTTCTGCGCCTGCTGCAGGGCCGACTGGCTGGCGGCCAGCTCTTCCTGGCTGCGGCGCAGCGAAGCGAAGGCCTGGTCGCGCTCGCGCCGCGCGATGCAGGCGCCGCTGTGGTGGCGCACGCGCGCCACCAGCTCGCGCGGATCGGGCCACTTGACCATGTAGTCGCTGGCGCCGACGGCGAAGGCCTTGGCCTTGATGTCGGGATCGTCCTCGGACGAGAGCAGGATGACCGGGATGTCTTCGGTGTCGGGATGGGCGCGCAGGCGGGCGATCACGGCAAAGCCGTCGAGGCCGCCGGGCATGCGCAGGTCGACCAGCACCACGGTCGCGTCGACCTCGCGCGCCACCTGGACGGCGCGTTCCGGGCTGGATTCGTACATCAGCTGGTGACCGGCACAACCCTTCAGGCCGTGGGCAATGATGTCTTGGGCGAACGATTCATCGTCGATCAACAGCACGGAACAGCGGGTGGAGTCGTCTTCGATCATGCAACGGCGTCGCTTTCAGGGCTGGTGGAACGTTATTGCAAACTTGTAAGGGTTAATTTTACCTCAATACCATTTAACAAGGAGGAATTGACGTTATTTCCTTAGTGAAAATAGCGGGACAAGTCTTGTGCAGCTATTGATTACGCACCATATCTCATTGAGCAAGCAAAAACAACCCGGAGTGATACGTGGTCGATAACCTCTGCCCGCTGTGCGGGCGCATCCTGGGAACGGTCAATATCGACCGCCATCACCTGATCCCGAAGACCTTCAAGGGCAAGGAACAGTTCGCGATCCACAAGATCTGTCATCGCAAGATTCACTCGGCGCTCACCGAGCGCGAGCTGCTGCAGAGCTACCATACCTGGGAGGCGCTGCGCGGGCACGAAGACATCGCAGCCTTCATCGCCTGGGTGGCGAAAAAGCCGCCGGAGTTCTATACCCGTACTTACACATCCAACAAGAAAAAGAGCCGCTGAGCGATAGGCTGCCAACAACTTTGGCGCGCGTTCGCGGTCCAAGCTGGATTGGAGGACGCGATGAACGTCGACTGGGTCAATTTTACGCCGTGGCCGGCGCTGGCCGGCGGACTGCTGATCGGCCTCGCGGCAGGCGGCCTGCTGCTGTTCAACGGGCGCATCGCCGGCGTCAGCGGCATCCTGGGCGGCCTGCTGCATCCTGCCCCCGGCGAGAGCGGCTGGCGCCTGGCGTTTCTCGCCGGCCTGGCCGGCGCACCGCTGCTCTACAGCCTGGTGGCGACGCTGCCGCAAGCCGAGGTCGATGCGGGCTGGCCGGCCCTGGTCGTATCCGGCCTGCTGGTCGGCATCGGCACCCGCTACGGCGGCGGCTGCACCAGCGGCCACGGCGTGTGCGGCATGGCGCGCGGCTCACCGCGCTCGCTGGCCGCCACCGTCGCCTTCATCGGCGCCGGCTTCGCCGTCGTCTACCTGCTGCGCCATGTGTTCGGGAGCGTCGCATGAACATCCTGTTCGCCCTGTGGGCCGGCCTGCTGTTCGGGATCGGGCTGATTCTCTCCGAGATGACCAATCCGGCCAAGGTGCTGGCCTTTCTCGACCTGGCCGGCGCCTGGGATCCCTCGCTCGGCATCGTCATGGGCGGCGCGCTGCTGGCCGCGGCGCCGGCGTATGCGCTCGCACGGCGCCGGCGCCGCTCCTTGCTCGGCGAGCCGCTGCAGTTGCCCACTGCGACGCGTATCGACCGCCGGCTGCTGGCGGGCAGTCTGATATTCGGCGCCGGCTGGGGACTGGCCGGGTATTGCCCCGGGCCGGCGGTGGCGTCGGTCCTGGTGGGCGGGGTCAAGCCGCTGCTGTTCTTCCTGGCGATGGTGGCGGGGATGGGGATCTACGAATTGCTTCAACGGCACGGGGCTCAGCGCGCGGCCGCGTGAGGGGCACGACAGAAGCAAAAAAGGGCCGCATTCGCATGCGGCCCTTCTCTTGTTCTTGCTCCCCGACCTGGACTCAAATAGGGACTGCGGATTAACAGTCCGTCAGCCTTTTCGCCGAAGATCCGCATGGATACTAGTCTTCCGCGAAAACCATGGGAAATACTTCTTCGAATTCTATCGTCTCTCTTCTCGGATGCCGGAAATTTTTCGAAGAATATTCCCCGCTCTTAGACAGTTACGTGAACAGTTCACGGTCGAGATCTTACGAGGACAATGGATGGTCCTCCTTGATGGCCTTTCATCGGATCTAGGCTAACGGCCCATACTTACGGTTCGCGAATTCACCCACCCACGTGGCGAACTTCTCAATGTCCTCCTTCAAACCGTCGTAATCTGGAGGTTCGGCAGGAAGCTCGTTCGACTGCGAGTGCTCGAAGACTGAATAACGGGTCATAAGGTCTTCGACCATGGAGCAATCGTCTGGATTGATCTTCGCGAGCGCCCCGATTTTGTTCTTGGTTTCCACAGACCTCCTGAAGCGAGCGACGACGCCATTCAAAAGAACCTTCTCGACAGAGTTCTCGACAAGCGTCCGAAACGTGCTGCACATGTACTTTGCCTGTACCTCATAACCCGCAACGTCTTTGGCCTCCAATAATTTACGAAGCTTTGCCAATTCCTGGTCGCGCAATGCGTTGGCAGCTTTCTGCGTGTTTGAATTCTTGACTATCGACTTTTCCACAATACCCGAACTCGAACCGAGTTTGTGAAGAGTGTGGACCGTTAGCTTTACGGGCGGGATTTCCTTCGCTGCCTCGGCCTGCTTTTCGATCTTTCCAACGGCCTCCTCGAGCAATGAGATCATGGAAAGGCGGTGCGTGAACACGATGACCTGCCGTATCTTCGAGAGTTCGACAAGTCGATTAACTACGGCCTCCTCATAGGTCTGGTCGAGCGAGGAAATGGGATCGTCGAAGATGAACGGCGTTGGCTCGCCGGATCCAGCGATGTCCGCGAGAAATGCCGCAAGGGCGACCACTCGACTCTCGCCTTCGCTCAGGATATGTTTCGCATCGGTAGCGGCCTTGCCGCTCTTTATCGAGAGGCCAATGCTTACCTTGCCCTTCCCCTGTTTCCTGCTGGAGGTCGAGATCGGTATCTTCTTGCCGCCCAGCAGTGACAATTCGGACAGGAAGCGGTCCTGGTAGTCCTTCGTCAATTCGAGTTCACTGAGCTCGTTTACCTTCGTAGTTAGCGTGTTCGTCTTTGTCAGACCCAGCGCGGAATCGATCTCCTTCAGCTTCTTGCGGCGCTGTACTTCATCCACGACGGACTGCTTGTTCTCCGACAGCCATTTCATACATTGGAGTTCGGCCAGCCTGGCTTCGAGCGCCTTGCGCTTGTCATCGTTCTTTAGCTCGTTGAGGGTCTTCTGTTCCACTTCCAGAGCGCCCCTGAGCGTGCTGATTTTTTGTTCGAACGGTGTCCAGTCGAACTGCGGGATGCCCTTAGCGTCAGTCGACGATTGAATTGCGACCCACCGGGACTTCAGCAGTGCGTAGCTGGAATCTGTGAGCGCAGCATCTATTTGAAGGACCCCGCACTGGAGTTTCCAAGCGCCCTCCTCCGGCATGGTTGGGCCTTTTGACAGCAGGCTTTTGAGGTCCTCCTCTGCCCTCGCTGCAGCCGCTTCGAGACCGCCTTTGACGAACTGTTCGAAGGAAGCCAGCCGCACCTTGGCGTCGTCGTCGAGCTGCTGTTGGCAAAGGACGCATTGGCTTCCTTCGCCCGTGACAGGGAATGCCGTTCCGTTGTAGGCAGCGTGTTCCGAGTACTTCCGAGCCTCTTCCCAAAGAAACCGCCATGTTTCCTGTCCGACGCCTTCGAGGGAGGCCTTGGCAAATACCTTGTCCGCTTCTTCGCTGGCAGTCTTTCGCTTGGAGATGGCATCCGACCGCGCCTTCACGACAGCCCCCGCAGTATCGTCGTGAAATGCCTTACTCAGATTTGAGATATATTTCTCGGCCATGGCAATGGTGCTAAGGCTCGCGGTGATCGCAACGAGTCTCTCTGGAACGTTCTTCTGGTGGATGGCCTGCTCCGCGTTAAGCCTTTCGGTTTCGAGTTCCTGGCCAAACGTGCAGCGCGCATTGACATCGGCATCCTTCGTCGTAGCGGAAAGCGCCAAGATCCACTTGGCTCCTGTGGTGGATAGGAGGTTTCCCGGGACGCTGGGCATCTTTGACGGCAGCGCGCTCTTCCGGCGATTTAGATTGGTGGCCACCTCCTCGCAAATCTTGATTAGAGAGGTGACGAACCGGATCCTTCGCGGTTCATACGATGCCTCATTCTTCGGGCCGAAGTAGAGCGCTGCGGCGTGTGCGTCGAAGATATGTACCTTTTTCAGCAGTGCGCTCGTTGCACCGCTCAGCGTCCAGTCAACGCGTCTGTCCGCTCCTCCGTAAGTCAGGCAGACGGATGCGCTAGGAGCAACCGGCTTGTCTGAAAATACATTGGACAGGATATCCTCTTTGGCGCGCGAGCCACAAGCATGTTTAAGGAGCCTGGAATAGCCGGACTTTCCAGTCCCATTAGGGCCGTATATCGCGACCAGGGACGCATCCCCAAATTCCAGTTCTGCATCGCTGGAAATAGCATTGACACCATTTACCTTGTCCAGCCGGAGAAGGTGGAGATGGGGCCCCTTCTGCGCCTCTCCCAATGTTCCCACACCAAGCACTTTGAACTTGTCCTTTCCAGCCCCACACGACTCCTCGGCGCAAAGATTGGACAAGGCTTCGATTTCACCCGCATCCGGGAGGGCCCGCTTTTCGAGCATGTTTGAAGCTGCCGTCTGCAACCACTTGGGACGCGCTGCAATCCACGTATCGAAGGAATCGGCGGCAACAGCCGCCGCAGTCGAATCAGACATGTTCATGTTCTCCTGAGTAAATGAAGTAACGAAATTGCTCCCGACAGGCCCACCAGGAGAAGAAGGCGCATTTCGGCACCAAAATACTCAGATTTCCAAAAAATGCGTGAGAAATGAGCCATTCCACTAAGGGAAACGGGGCGCTTCAGACAGTTTTGGGAAGATAATGCCGCTGGTCAAGGAATAGCGACATTGTGATAATTCGTGGTATTGTTTTAGCAACGGCTCCAAAGCACAATCATTGATGCGATAGGGACAAAATGAGGGTAGCGACCTGGTCGCGGCTCAGGCTGGTGTTTCGATTCCAAGTAGCCTTACCTCGCTCACGACCACTTCGAGAATGAGGTGCTCCCCACCTTTTGCGGTGGGCCAGTCGCATAAGTAACCAAGGACAGCATGAACGAAGCACTTATCGCGCTTTCCCGCTCCGGAATAATGAAACGGACAGTTCTCGCGCGCGACATCACGAGCAGGGAACATGCCCGGAAGCTCTGGCCTCTGGTTACTCCTTCGGCTCCCCACCAGCTCTTGACGTACGTGAGCCCGGCTTTCAATGAGGACGACGCCCTCATCCGGCGCGGCCATTTCCGAACCCTTCCCGGCGGCCACCCGATTGACGTCGCTGCCCATTTCGACAAGGAGGAAGCCGAGAGGTCCAGATCCGTCTCCGAAAGCGCCGAGCACGCGTGCGCGAAAGAGCTGATTGCGGCAGCGCTCGCCAACAGGCTCAAGTCCAAGCGCGGCATGCCGTGGTCCTTCGCGGACTCCGAGGCATCCGATTTCCATTTGAGCGGCAACCTACTGCTAGGCGCGGAGTCAGTGTCAACGGAAATGACCGTCAGGACTGCTTTCGGCTCCTCCTACCGCCTGGACGTAGGGATACTCTCGAAGCCAATCGGAAAGAAGCCGCTCGTGCTCGGAGGGATCGAGATCGAACGCGGCCACGCCTTCGACGGCAGGAAGGCCCTTATCGCGAAGTCGCAGGCGTTCCCGCTGATATCGGTCGACATAACGGGCATGGCTCTAGACGAACTCACGCCCCAATGGGCGAACCAGGCGCTCACCGCGACTACGGCGTCGCACAGCGAAGGCAGGCGGTCCACGTTCGTGTACCTACACGACCTGCTCTACCCACTCTACGTTCAGTTGCCGCCCATGCTGGGCGAATCGGGCAAGAGCCACCAGTTCCTCGTCTTCGCGAGCGACGCGGAGCTGGAGAGGCTGCTGGCATGGACAAAACGGCTTGCGGTCTCCGTGGGTCTCAGGGAGTCGCAGGACTTTTCGATAGCCCCGGTACGCGCGAAAAGCGAACAGTCGGAAAAGATGCTCCTTAACGCTGGCGAGGTAGTCGGGCCAGGCTGGAAAGAAATCAACTCCGGCCAATGCCTGCGCATCACGGTCCGGCGGCCGAAGTCCTTGCTAGACGTGCCGACCCACCTTTTCCACCTGACGCTCGCGAAACTCCTCCTCATCAACACGGACTCTCTCGTCGGCTACAAATACCAGAACGGCATCTATAACGACGATCTCGGCGACGATGTGTGGGTGCACAGCAAATGGGTTCCGGAAACAAAGTCCTATAGTCGGCGCAGGATCCTTCCCAAGCGCCTGGCCGAACCCCATTCGACGATCCTTGCGCTGCTGCAGGGCTTGTCGGGAGCCGGCGGCGACGGCAGATAACCGCCCCGGTACCGCAATTGCCAACGCTATGAAACCTTGTACGCCCCATCCGAAGGAGTAGCCAGAATGCAGTCGATCCATACCCTCAATGCCCGCGGCCACCTGATGCTGGGCACGATTCGTGACTTCTTCAAGATCGGCGCCTCCGCGATGCGGAATGAGATCCTTCGTATGCACGAAGATACCATCAGGATCCTGGCGTCAAAGAAAATCGACTACGACTCGCTTCGGTCCGCGCTGGTTCCCAAGACCGACAAGCATGAGGCCGCCTTCGTCTTCGACTCCACCGAGATCGAGTCAGGAGCCTACGGGCCGGAAGTGATATCCCGAGTTCTGCCGCTGCTGGACAAGCGCGTAACCCAAAGCGTCTTGTGCGGGGACATCCTCTGCAAGGACCAGGAGCTTGCGTTCGAGGTGCTGAAGGAATCGATGCTCCTATCCCGCTCGTTCGCCTTCCGCCATTCTTCGCTACTTTACGCCGTCTACCTCAACAACCTATCCAGCGCAGCCGTTGCCAAGATTCATGAGGGATTGGCTGGTTATCCGGCATACCTGGGCTACATACCGACGACAAACGGGTCCCGCGCGAAAACCATCCTTTCGTTCAGCCTTGTCAACCTCTTCCTGAAGCACGGCAATACCATCATCCTTGGGCATGAGGACGACCGTCCGAACAGCGAAGACATCAATATCACGAGGTACCCCCTGGAGAATTCGGGTTACAGGATAGCGAGCCTCCAGTCGAATTACTTCGGGATCTACCTATCGTACAAGATCGAGCGGCCCGTATTCGCTGCGTTCGAGGAGGATTCGGAAATGGCACTCAACGCGATTTCGGAGACAGTGGGCCGACTGGGTGATTTCACCGTCGCCCTAGACGAAGCGAAGCACGCCTATCTGCTTAACGCGAAGCAAGGAAAGCTCGGCTCGGCGGGGCTCGCCGACGCCGATCGGAACGAGATTGCAGCACTGATCCAGTCGAAGATCAATTCGAGCTACATCTATAACCTCGAATACCTCAAAGACTTCGATGTAGCGAAGTTCAATCTTATCGTTGAACTAAACCGACCCGATGGCAATCCAGCGCGAAGGATGGCTGCGCTAGAGTACAAGCCAGCCGAAAAGGTACTGCGCGTACTGACCTTCTTTTGAGTTGTGTAATGCCGACCGCCACAGTTGCAAGTGGAAATGGGGATTTTCGCGAGCGCGGAGAAGCAGAAATGGCGGATATTCCCCAAGTGGAAAAATTGGGGAAATAAACAAACGAAAGCGGACCCGCGATTTCTGGCGGGGCCGCTTGCATTCTGGCTCCCCGACCTGGACTCGAACCAGGGACCTGCGGATTAACAGTCCGTCGCTCTACCGACTGAGCTATCAGGGAATTGAGGCAATATTATAGCCGGGCGTTTGCAGTTTGACCAGTCCCGTATGCGAATCGCCTTCGCCACCGATCCCGCGCCGCCCGCTTTGCTATAGTTTCGGCTTCGCCGCCAGCTGCGGCCTGCTACTTTTCACAGACAAACCATGACCACTCCCCGCACCCTCGGCACCCCGCTCTCTCCTTCCGCAACCAAAGTCATGCTGCTCGGCTCCGGCGAGCTCGGCAAGGAAGTGATCATCGCCCTGCAGCGCCTGGGCGTCGAAGTGATCGCCGTCGACCGCTACCCGAACGCGCCCGGCCACCAGGTGGCGCACCGCGCGCACGTGATCGACATGACGGACGGCGCCGCGCTGGAAGCGCTGATCGACCGGGAGCGCCCCGACCTGGTGGTGCCCGAGATCGAGGCCATCGCCACCGACAAGCTGGCCGAACTCGAAGCCTCGGGCCGCATCACCTGCATCCCGACCGCGCGCGCGGCCCAACTGACCATGAACCGCGAAGGCATCCGCCGGCTGGCGGCTGAGGAACTGGGTCTGGCGACCTCGCCCTACCGCTTCGCCAGCAGCCTGGTGGAACTGGAAGAAGCCTGCGCCGCGGTCGACTTTCCCTGCGTGGTCAAGCCGGTGATGTCGTCGTCGGGCAAGGGCCAGTCGAAGCTCGATTCGGCCGCCGACGTGCAGGATGCATGGGACTACGCCGCCGCGGGCGGCCGGGTCGACGCCGGCCGCGTGATCGCCGAAGGCTTCATCGACTTCGACTACGAGATCACCCTGCTGACCGTGCGCTCGCTCAGGCAGGACGGCCAGGTCGAAACGAGCTTCTGCGAGGCGATCGGACACAAGCAGGTGCAGGGAGACTACGTCGAATCGTGGCAGCCGCATCCGATGCAGCCGCTGGCGCTGGAGCGCGCGCGCGACATCGCGGCCAAGGTCACCGCCAACCTGGGCGGCCTGGGCGTGTTCGGCGTCGAACTGTTCGTCAAGGGCGATATGGTGTGGTTCTCGGAAGTGAGCCCGCGCCCGCACGATACCGGCATGGTGACGATGGCGAGCCAGGTGCAGAGCGAATTCGAGCTGCACGCGAAAGCCATCCTCGGCCTGCCGGTGAACCCGGCCTTGCGCGCACCCGGCGCTTCCGCCGTGATCTATGGCCAGCTGGACGAAGCCGGCATCGCTTTCGAGGGGGTGGCCGAGGCGCTGCGCGTGCCGGGCGCCGACCTGCGCCTGTTCGGCAAGCCGGAATCGTTCGCGCGCCGCCGCATGGGCGTGGCGCTGGCCACCGCCGACGACATCGAGACCGCGCGCCGGCGTGCGCTGGAAGCCGCCTCGAAGGTCAAGCCGGTATCCGGCAAGCGCTGAACGGCGCATATTGACAGGCACGGGGTCAAAAATGATAATGGTTCTCATTATCATTAACTAGACACCCCATGCCTACTCCGGTCACTCCCCGTCGCAGCCTGTCGGGCTTGCTCGTCCTGTCCACACTCGCCGCATCGACCGCAGCGTCCACCGCCGGGGCGCAGGACAGCGCCACCCCGACCGGCGACGACACCGCCCAGGTGGTCGTCACCGCCACCGGCTACCGCACCACCGGCACCAAGTCCGACCTGAAGCCGCTCGAAGCCCCGATGAGCTACGAGGTCTACGACAACGAGCTGCTCAGCGCGCGCCAGGCCGACAGCGTCAACGAGGCGCTGCGCTACGTGCCGGGCGTGACGCCGGAAAGCCGCGCCACCGTCACCATCTTCGACCAGTACACGATCCGCGGCTTCGAGAGCTACCGCAATTACTACGACGGCCTGCCGCTTCAATACGACGGCCTGTGGAACCTGGTGCCGCAGGTCGACGCCTTCGCCACCGAGAGCGTCGAAGTGCTCAAGGGCCCGGTGTCGGTGCTGTATGGCTCGGCGCCGCCGGGCGGCATGGTCAACCAGACCGCCAAGCAACCGCGTTCGAAGCAGGAGACCACGGTGCGCGCCCGTGTCGGCACCAATGCGCTGCGCGAGCTGGCGCTGGACGCGACCGGCCCGTTGTCGAAGGACGTCGACTACCGCCTGGTGGCCCTGGCGCGCGAGCGCGACGGCCAGCAGGCGACCACCGAGGAAGAACGCCGCCTGGTGGCGCCATCCGTCACCTGGCGCATCAGTCCGTCGACCCGCCTGAACGTCAACCTGTACTACCAGGACGATCCGGCCCTGGTCCCATCGACGCCACTGCCCGCCGTCGGCACGCTGCGCGATGCGCCTTATGGCCGCCTGGATGCCGACGCCTTTGCCGGCGACGCCGGCTGGTCCGGCATGCGGCGCGAAACGACGCTCGCCGGCTGGAAGTTCGAGCATGCCTTCAGCGATACGGCGAGCTTCCTGCAGAACTTCCGCTACACCAAGGCCAACGGCTTCCAGCGCAATACCTATAATAATGGCCTTGCGCCCGACAACCGCACGCTAACACGTTCCGCCTACTTCACCGACGAAGAGATGCATGGCTGGGTGGTCGACAACCAGTTCGCGCTGCGTGTCGACACCGGGCCATTCCGGCACCGCGTGCTGGCCGGCCTCGATTACCAGCGCTTGCGCACCGGCGTCGGGTATGGCGACACCCTCGGCACGGCGACGCCATCGATCGACCTCGGCGCGCCGAACCACCAGCTGTTCGATCCTGCCGCGCTGCCGTTCGGCTTCTATACCGAGAACCATGCAATCCGCCAGTCGCAGCTGGGCCTGTACCTGCAGGACGAAGCGAAGGTCGGCGCCCTCACTTTGCTGGCCGGCGTGCGCCGCGACCGCTACCGCAGCGAGGACGACGCGCGCACCAGCTACAATGGTTTTCCGTCGGCGGGCGCCACCGAGATCCGCCAATACCGCACCAGCGGCCGCGTGGCCGCGATCTACCAGCTCGGCAACGGCCTGGCGCCCTACCTGAACTATTCGACCTCGTTCGAGCCGACCTCGGGCGTCGACACCGAGACCGGCGAGGCCTTCAAGCCGACCACCGCCAAGCAGTTCGAGGGCGGCCTGAAATACCGCTCGCAGGACGGGGCCACCCAGCTCACCGCGGCGTACTTCGACATCAAGAAGCGCAACGTGGTGGTCAACACGCCGGACTTCGGCAAGTACACGCAAAACGGCGAAGTGCGCTCGAAAGGCGCCGAGGTCTCGTGGAACCAGGCCGTCACCGACCGCCTCGACTTTACGCTGGGCCTGACCCATCTCGACATGCAGGTGACCGAGAACGAGCAGGACACCGCCCTGGTCGGCAAGACGCCGGTCTGGGTGGCCGAGAAGCAGGCGTCGCTGTGGGTAAACTACAAGCCGCTCGACCGATTGGACCTGAGCGCCGGCGTGCGCTACGTGGGCGAAAGCCAGATGGACGCGCTCAACACCGGCATCGTGCCTTCGCACACCGTGTTCGACGCCGCCGCCATGTTCCGGCTGGATAACACCTGGCGCGTCGGCCTCACCGCCAGCAACCTGGGCGACAAGCGCTACGTCGGCGCCTGCTTCGATGCCGACAACTGCTGGATGGGCGCCGAGCGCAGCGTGGAACTGAGCCTGCACGCGACGTTCTGAGCCGGCCGGGGCGCCGCGCGCGGCTTCTGCTGCTGGTCATCGATGGCGCCGGCCAATATGATACGTATTACAAGCCGGAATACGTGACCCTGGCGTTTGAGCGCATGATGCGGTTTTATGCGCAACATCTTGCATTGAATAAGGACCATCGCCATGCACCACCCGATTGCATTGATCGTCATCGACATGCAGAACGCCATGCGCAGCGATTCCCTTCCGCCCCGCAACAACCCGGCGGCGGAGGACAATATCGCCCGCCTGCAACGCGCCTGGCGCGACGCGCGGCATCCGCTGGTATCGGTGCGGCACATCAGCCGTTCGCCGGCATCCCTGTTCGCACCCGGCCAGCCCGGCGCCGCATTCCAGGAGCGCTTCCTGCCGCGGCCACAGGAGCACGTCGTCGAAAAGAACGTGCCCGATGCCTTCATCAATACGGGGCTGGAACGATGGCTGCATGCGCGGGCCGTGCGCCGGCTGGTGATCGCCGGCGTCAGCACGAACAATTCGGTCGAGGCGACGGCGCGCACAGCGGGCAACCTGGGCTTCGACGTGGTGGTGGTGTCCGACGCCTGCTTCACCTTCGACAAGCAGGATTTCGGCGGCACCTGGCGCAGCGCTGAGGAAGTGCACCTGATGGCGCTGGGCAACCTGCACGACGAATACGCCCAGGTGCGCAGCACGGACGAGGTACTGGCCGCGCTGCCGCACGACTGACCCGCCACGCGCCAAACAAAAAGGGCCGCATTCGCATGCGGCCCTTCTCAATTCTGGCTCCCCGACCTGGACTCGAACCAGGGACCTGCGGATTAACAGTCCGTCGCTCTACCGACTGAGCTATCAGGGAAAGGAGGCCGCATTATACCTGCTGATTTCGATTTCGCAAGTGTTCACACGACGAAAAAACGGGAAACTAGACCCTCGCCCGCGCAACCAGGCGCTTCAAGGCGTCCAGCACCACGTCCGGCTCGGTCAGTTGCGGGAAGTGGGCGCTGCGCCTGGCCTCGATCCGCTCGCCCAGCGGCGACAGCGCCGCCAGCCCCAGCTGGGTGCGCTCGCGCTCGCGCACCAGGGCGGCCGGCACCATCCAGCGCGGCAGGCGCTTCGTGCCGGACAACACCGTCACCGGCACCGGAGGAAACGCCGGCGCTTCCTGGATGTCCTTCACGGTCTCGAGTTCGTTCCGGATCTCGTCGAACTGGTCGCGCGGCGAGATGCGGTCGAGCAGCTTGATGAAGCCGCGCTGCAGCGGCGACTGGAATTGCTTGAGCGTGGTGACGTCGTCGGGCGCGGTGGCCTCCAGGAACAATACACCGGCCACTTCGTCGGCGAAGGCGCGCGCGAACAGGTTGGCGTGCAGGCCGCCGAAGGAATGGCCGACCAGCACGAACGGCGGCTCGACGCCGGCCGCCTGCAGCAGCAGGCGCAGCTGAGCCACCACGGTTTCCCCATACTGCGCTTCGCGCGGCTTGGGACTGCCGCCGACGCCGGGCCGGTCGTAGGCGAACACCGTGCCCAATTGCTCGATCTCGGGATACAGCTTGTACCAGCCGTCGAGCGGGCCGCCCGCGCCATTGATCAGCACGATCGACGGCTTGCCCTGCCCCGACTTCATCAAGCGGAACATCTGCCCTTCGATCAGGGTGGCATGGCTTTTCGGCAATTGCTTCACGCAAGAATCTCCTGTGACCAACGACGCCCTGGCACGCGCCGCAAAGCAAAAAGGCCGCATCTCACGACGCGGCCTTTTCAGTATTCTGGCTCCCCGACCTGGACTCGAACCAGGGACCTGCGGATTAACAGTCCGTCGCTCTACCGACTGAGCTATCAGGGAATTGATGCTTGCATTATATGGCTGCTGAAACGTTTCTGTCAAATTTGCCCAGATCGCAAGCGCCACTCCTGCTGCTCTCCGCACACGCCGTAACGCTTGCGGAGAGCCGGGATTTTAGAGAACTTTGGCAACCGCGTCAACGACGCGATCGATATTGGTCGAGTTCAGTGCGGCAACGCAGATGCGGCCGGTGTCCACGGCGTAGATCGATTCGTCGCGCAGCTTGCCCACTTGTTCCTTGGTCAGGCCCGAATACGAGAACATGCCGACCTGCTGGCGCACGAATTCGAAGTCGTGGCCCGGGGCCTTGGCCTTCAGTTTCTCGACCATCGCGCCGCGCATTTCGCGGATGCGCACGCGCATGCCGGCCAGCTCTTCTTCCCACAGCTTGCGCAGCTCGGGGTTCGACAGGACGGTGGCGACGACCTTGCCGCCATGGGTCGGCGGGTTCGAGTAGTTGGTGCGCACCACGCGCTTCAGTTGCGACAGCACGCGGGCCGCCTCTTCACCGCTGGTGGCGACGATCGACAGCGCGCCGACGCGCTCGCCGTACAGCGAGAACGACTTCGAGAACGAGTTCGACACCAAGAGCGGCATGCCGGTCTCGGCGAAGCGGCGCACGACGGCGCCGTCTTCGTCGATGCCGTTGGCGAAGCCCTGGTAGGCCATGTCCAGGAACGGCACCAGGCCGCCCGCCTGCACGGCGGCAATCACCTCATCCCACTGCGCTTGCGACAGATCGGCGCCGGTCGGGTTGTGGCAGCAGGCGTGCAGCACGACGATCGAGCCGGCCGGCATCGCCTTCAGCGCGGCCAGCATGCCGTCGAAGTTCACGCCACGCGTAGCAGGGTCGTAGTAGGCGTAGTTGTGGACGGTGAAGCCGGCGCTCTCGAACAGCGCGCGGTGGTTTTCCCAGCTCGGATCGCTGATGTAGACGTCGGCGTGCGGCAGGAAGCGCTTGAGGAAGTCGGCGCCGATCTTGAGCGCGCCGGTACCGCCCAGGGCTTGCACGGTGATCGCACGCTTCTCTTGAATTACCGCGCTGTCGGCACCAAATACCAGTCCTTGCACGGCCTTGTCGTAAGCCGCCAGGCCGTCGATCGGCAGGTAGGTGCGCGGCGCAGGCTGCTCCATCAGCTTCGCTTCCGCTTTCTGTACGCACTCCAACAGTGGCACCTTGCCGTTATTGTCATAATAGACGCCCACGCCAAGATTGATCTTGGCGGGATTGGTGTCGGCATTGAAGGCTTCGGTAATACCCAGGATCGGGTCGCGCGGGGCCATCTCAATGGCGCCAAAAAGGCTGGCGGAGGCAGTGGAAGTCATCGTGATAAACTCAGTTGTTTCGGCTGGGTTGACAGCGGTTGTATAGACAGCGGCCTTTATATTGCAAGGCCGCGAGCGGATTCTCATTCTAACAAAGGTCTGTAAGTATGGCTGATTTATCCATCGCAACTTCACCCGAACCGACGGTCCTCACCTTCCCCGATTCGCCGTTCAAGCTGCACCAGCCCTTCCCACCGGCCGGCGACCAGCCGACCGCGATCGAGGGCCTGGTCGAAGGCATCAACGACGGCCTGTCGTACCAGACGCTGCTCGGCGTGACGGGCTCGGGCAAGACCTATACGATGGCCAACGTGATCGCGCGCGCCGGCCGGCCGGCGATCGTGTTCGCGCCGAACAAGACGCTGGCGGCCCAGCTGTATTCGGAGTTCCGCGAATTCTTCCCGCAGAACGCGGTCGAGTATTTCGTTTCCTACTACGATTACTACCAGCCCGAAGCCTATGTGCCGCAGCGCGACCTGTTCATCGAAAAGGACTCGTCGATCAACGAGCACATCGAGCAGATGCGCCTGTCGTGCACCAAGTCGTTGATGGAACGCCGCGACGTGGTCATCGTGGCCACCGTGTCGGCAATCTACGGTATCGGTAATCCGAACGAATACCACAAGATGATCCTGACCCTGCGCCACAAGGACAAGGTGGCGCAGCGCGACATCATCGCGCGCCTGATCCAGATGCAGTACACCCGCAACGAGATGGATTTCTCGCGCGGCAGTTTCCGCGTGCGCGGCGACACCATCGACATCTTCCCGGCCGAGCACGCCGAGCTGGCGATCCGCGTCGAGATGTTCGACGACGAGATCGAATCGCTGCAGCTGTTCGACCCGCTGACCGGCCGCGTGCGCCAGAAGATCCCGCGCTTTACCGTGTATCCGGGCTCGCACTACGTCACGCCGCGTTCCACCGTGCTGCGCGCGGTCGAATCGATCAAGGCCGAGCTGCGCGACCGCCTCGAGGAATTCCGCCAGCAAAACAAGTTGATCGAAGAACAGCGCCTCGAACAGCGCACCCGCTTCGACCTCGAGATGCTGGCCGAGATCGGCTTTACCAAGGGCATCGAGAACTACTCGCGCCACCTGTCCGGCGCGATGCCGGGCGAGCCGCCGCCGACGCTGATCGACTATCTGCCGAAAGACGCGCTGATGTTCATGGACGAGTCGCACGTGATGATCGGCCAGCTCAACGCGATGTACAACGGCGACCGTTCGCGCAAGACCAACCTGGTCGACTATGGTTTCCGCCTGCCGTCGGCGCTGGACAACCGGCCCTTGAAGTTCCAGGAGTTCGAAGGCAAGGCGCGCCAGACGATTTTCGTCTCGGCCACGCCGGCCGAATACGAACAGCAGCGCGCCGACAACGTGGTCGAACAGGTGGTGCGCCCCACCGGCCTGGTCGATCCGCAGATCATCGTGCGCCCCGCCCTGTCGCAGGTCGACGACCTGATGAGCGAAATCAACGACCGCATCGCCAAGGACGAGCGCGTGCTGGTCACCACGCTGACCAAGCGCATGGCCGAGCAGCTCACCGAATACCTTGGCGACCACGGCATCAAGGTGCGTTACCTGCACAGCGACATCGACACGGTCGAGCGCGTGGAAATCCTGCGCGACCTGCGCCTGGGCACCTTCGACGTGCTGGTCGGGATCAACCTGCTGCGCGAGGGCCTGGACTTGCCTGAAGTGTCGCTGGTGGCGGTGCTCGATGCGGATAAAGAGGGCTTCCTGCGTTCCGAGCGTTCGCTGATCCAGACCATCGGCCGCGCCGCGCGTAACCTCAACGGCGTGGCGATCCTGTACGGCGACCAGATCACCGATTCGATGCGGCGCGCGATCGACGAGACCGAGCGCCGCCGCGCCAAGCAGATCGCCTTCAACGAGGCCAATGGCATCACGCCGAAGGGTGTGCAGAAGAAGATCAAGGAAATGATCGACGGCGTGTACAGCAGCGCCGCGCAGAAGGCCATGGTCGAGGGCGTGCACGAGGATGCGGCCACCGCCAAGGTCGAGTCGATGAGCGAGAAGCAGATCAGCAAGGAGATCAAGCGCCTCGAGAAGCTCATGGTCGACCATGCCAAGAACCTCGAGTTCGAGAAGGCGGCGCAGGTGCGCGACCAGCTGCATGTGCTCAAGCAGCAGGCGTTCGGGGCGCCGGGGGCGGACAATGTGGTGTCGATGCTCGGCAAGTAGCATCTCCACGTGGGGTTGGCGGTTCCGCCGCCGACCCCACTTAAGTATCCGGCCGTCCGAACATCCGTGGATCGAAGCTGAACGACCGCGCCACCGACAGCTTCACTTGCGCATAGGCCGGATGCTGCGGATTGATCACCAGGTTCACGCCTTCGCCGACGATCACCGACGGCACGCGCAGGTAAAGGTGTTCGCACTCCTCCAGGAAGCGCGTGCCGAAGGCCGCCGCGCTGCCGCCATCTTCCAGGTCGTCCCAGCCCTTGGGCAGCTGGTCGGCCCGCATGTCCAGGCCCAGCGCCGGGTCGTCCGGCAGGTCGATCGCCACCAGCACCAGCGACGGCTCATCGCCCTCGGTGTGCACGAACTTCTCCAGCACCGCCAGCTCCACCGTCATCGCCGCATACAGCGCGGGCCATCCCGCTTCGTGCCAATGGCCGCCGTTCTTGCGCGCTCCCTCGCAGGCGCGATCGAGCGCCACCTCATTGATACAGATTCTCCAGGCTCTCATCCAGCTTCCATGCCGCGTTGACGATAGCGGCAGCATACCGCGCTCCTTGCGCCGGCCCGCGCACGCCTGCGCCGCGTCGCACGCCGGGGACGATGTTCAGGCGTGCGGCGTCCCGACTGCCGCCAGCAGTTCGAGCAGCTTGGCCAGGTCGGCCGGCTTGGCCATGTGATGGTCGAACCCGGCCTTGTAGGCGCGCTGCTGGTCTTCGACCTGCCCGTAGCCGGTCAGGGCCACCAGCACCGCCTGCGTGGTCTCGGGCATCGCGCGTAGCCGGCGCGCCAGTTCATGGCCATCGATGTCGGGCAGGCCGATGTCGAGCAAGGCCACGTCCGGCGGCGCCTGCACCGCGCTCGCCAGCGCGCCCTGGCCGTCGTATTCGATGTCGACTTCATACCCATTCATCTCGAGCAGCGTCGCCAGCATCTGGGCCGCGTCGACGTTGTCGTCGACCACCAGCACCCTCAGCCCGCGCGCGCCGCGCGGCTGCGCGTCAAGCCGCGGCGGGCTTGTCTCCGGCGCCTCGGCCAGGCACGGCAGATACACCACGAACTCGCTGCCCATGCCCAACCCTGCGCTGTGCGCCTCCACCCGTCCGCCATGCAGCACGGCCAGGCTCTTGACCAGCGCCAGCCCGAGCCCCAGGCCGCCCTGCGAACGGTCGGGCGTGCGCTCGGCCTGGATGAACAGGTCGAAGATGTACGGCAGGATCGGTGGATCGATGCCCTGCCCGTTGTCGCGCACCGCAACCCGCACCCAGCCCGACTCGCTGCGTGCGCTGAGCACGAGGCTTCCACCCGGCGCCGTGTACTTGGCGGCGTTGTTCAGGATGTTCGACACCACCTGGATCAGGCGCGTGCGGTCGCCCTCCACGCGCAAGGGGCCCGCTGTGATTTCGCACTGCAGTGCGTGGCCGCGCGCATCGATCAACGGTCGCACCTGCTCCACCGCCTCGTGCACGATCTCGCGCATTTCCAGCGCCTCTTTCGAGATGGTCACCAGGCCGCGCGTCACGCGCGAGACGTCGAGCAGGTCGTTGACCAGGGACGTCATGTGCTGGGCCTGGCGCGCGATGATGTCGCTGGCGCGCTGGATGCCGGGCGCGTCCATCTGGCCGCGCTGCAGCAGCTGGGCCGCCGTGGTGATCGGCGCCAGCGGATTGCGCAGCTCGTGCGCCAGCATCGCCAGGAACTGGTCCTTCTGGCGATTGGCGGCGCGCAGCTCGTCCTCGATGCGCTTGCGCGCCGTGACGTCGCTGCCCTCCACGAAGATGCCCGAGACCTTGCCGTGCTGGTCGTGGATCGGCTGGTAGACGAAGTCGATGAAGCGCTCTTCCAGCGGCGCATTGGGGTCGCGCTGCACGCGCAGCGGCACCGCGTGGCCCACGAAAGGCTGGCCGCTCTGGTACACGTGGTCGAGCAGCTCGAAGAAGCCCTGCCCCTGCACCTCGGGCAGCGCGTCGCGCACGGCCTTGCCGACCAGCGCGCGGTGGCCGACCAGCTGCAGGTAGGAGCGGTTGGTGATCTCGAATACGTGGTCCGGGCCGCGCAGCACGGCGATGATGCCGGGCGCCTGCTCGAACAGGGTCACCAGGCGCTCGTTCTCCTCCTCGCGGTAGCGCTGGGCCAGCACCTCGCCCGTCATCTCGACGCAGGCGCAGAACATGCCGGCCACGGTGCCGTCTTCGTCGCGCACCGGCGAATACGAGAAACGGAACCAGGTGTCCTCGTCGTAGCCGTGACGGCGCATGCGCAGCGGCAGGCGGTCCATATAACTGGCCTCGCCCCTGAGCGCGCGTACGATCAGCGGGTGGATGTCGTGCCAGATCTCGGCCCAGACGTCGTGGAAACGCTTGCCGAGCGAGGTCGGATGCTTGTCGCCCAGGATCGAGATATACGAGTCGTTATAGAGAAACCCGAGTTCGCCGCCCCAGGCGACGAACATCGGGAACTTCGAGTTGAGCATCAGGCCGACCACGGTGCGCAGCGCCTGCGGCCACTGGCGTGGCGAACCCAGGGGCGACGCGCTCCAGTCGTGGGCGCGCATCATGGCGCCCATCATGCCGCCACCGCTGAGGAAAGGCAGCCATTCGGAGGGTGTCGCTGGTTCCTGTTTCATTCATGGTCCGGGAGTCGCGCGCAATCTGCGCGACTGCAGTGTGCCAGATTTGGGGCAACGACTCCCGCACGGATGCCCGGCACAGGCTGCTTGCGGCTCAGGCAGCGCGTGCGCGCCGCCACCTGCTGAGGCCAAGGCAGCCGAGCGCCATGCCGAACAGCGACAAGGTTCCGGGCTCGGGGATCTGGCTGACCGCCAGCTCGACCGAGATGTCGTCGAAGAAGATTCCCGAAGGGTCGTGGTAGCCGGACAATTGCAGGATGGTCGATGCCGATGTCGCCAGCAGGTTGCGGACGATGATTTGCGTGGACGGGCCGCCCGTCCCGATATCGGTAGACGTGTTCGTGGTCGGGAAATTGTAGATGGTCGTCGCGATCGCGTCCCCGAACATCACCCTGATTCCATTGTCAAACTGAAAGATCGGAAAGCCATCCGGGCCGATCACGCCGTCCGCATACAGCCAGAAGCTCAGGTCGTAGCGCTGGCCGGTCGTCGTCGGCAGGGCCTGGGTGGCAAAGCAGGAAAACTCGGGCCCGAAGCAGCCGGTACTGAGCGAGTTGACGCCGCTGCTCGCGCCGCGGCCGGCGTCTCCCAGAAACCAGCCTTCGGTGAGTTCCCAACTGCCATCGTTCAGTTCAAAATCGCCGTCGCGGACAATATTGGCGCTTGCCGGCACGGCGACTGCCACCGCAAGCAGGATTGCCGCGGCGACACGCATTACGGGTTTCATCGAGACCTCCTCTGAGCACATCCGGAAGTAAACGATGATTGATCGCCGCAGGAACGACGTCAAGGAACGCCATCTGACGCGAGTCAATGTAGTGGCGGGTTCCCTGCCGCCCGCTTACAGCGTCTGCACGAACTCCCGGATACCACCCAGCAGCATCTCGATGGACATCGCCGTCAGGATCAGGCCCATCAGGCGCTCGAAGGCGGTCATGACTTGCGGGCCGAGTTTCTGCTGCAGCTTTTCGGCGCTCAGGAACACTGCCAGCCAGACCACGCCCACCGCCGCCAGCGCGGCGACGTGCACCATCGTGTCGGTGAAGCTGGTGGACGAGAACAGCAGCACGGTGGCCAGCGCCGACGGCCCGGCCAGCGCGGGAATCGCCAGCGGCACGATGAAGGGCTCGCCGCCTTCGCTCTTGCCCAGCACGCCGTCGGGGTGCGGGAAGATCATGCGGATCGCGATCATCAGGAGGATGACGGCGCCGCCAATGCGCAGCGCGACCGGGCTCAGGTGCAGCGCCTCGAGGAAGTGCTTGCCGAAGAACATGAACACCAGCAACAGCAGGAAGGCGATGCCGCATTCGCGGATCACGATCTTGTTGCGACGCTCGATCGGGGTGTCTTTCAGGGCGGCAGCAAACAGGGGGACGTTACCAAACGGGTCGGTGACGAGGATGAGGAGAATGAAGGTCTGGAAGAAGCTTTGGGTCATGGCTTGTTATTGTTGGGTTGCCAGAAATGTTAGTAGCGCAATACTAGCAGCCGCCACCTCGGCCGACGAAAAAAAACAGGGAAAGGCTTGTACCCTTCCCTGCTTCGATTCGATCGCGCGGACCGGTATTACTTCTCGAACTTCTTCAACCACGCCGCCAGCTGATGCGGACGCAGGCCGTCATATTCTTCGAACGGCTGGTGGATCCACGGATTGTGCGGCAGGTCGTCCAGGTAGTAATCAGGACGGATCGAAGACGTGCCCTTGACCCAGATGACGGCCGATTTCACTTCGGTGACGTCCTTGTAGTTCTCGGTCAGGTGCTCGCTGACCTTGCGCAGGGTGACGCCCGAATCGGCCAGGTCGTCGACCAGCAGCACGCGGCCGGCCAGCGGGCCCTTGGTCATGGTCATGTACTTCGAGATGTCCAGGTCGCCCTGCTTGGTGCCGGCTTCTTCGCGGTACGAGCTGGTCGACAGGATCGCCAGCGGCACGTCGAAGATGCGCGAGAACACGTCGCCAGGACGCACGCCGCCGCGCGCCAGGCACAGCACTTGATCGAACTTCCAGCCCGATTCATAGACCTGCAGCGCCAGGCGCTCGATCAGGCGGTGGTATTCATCCCAGGAGACCCACAGGTCCTTGTCGGTCGATACGGGGGTATTCATCTTCTACTCCAGATTCTTATTGATTTATGCTGCGAACGGGTGACGCAGGACGATGGTTTCTTCACGGTCCGGACCGGTCGACACCATGTCGATCGGCACGCCAACCAGTTCTTCGATGCGCTTGATGTAGGCGCGGGCATTGGCCGGCAGCTCTTCCATCGACTTGGCGCCGACGGTGCTTTCAGTCCAGCCCGGCATTTCTTCGTACACCGGCTCGCACAGGGCGGCTTCTTCGGCGCCGACCGGGAAGATGTCGACGTCGCGGCCGTCGATCTTGTAGCCGGTGCACAGCTTCAGCGATTCGATGCCGTCCAGCACGTCCAGCTTGGTCAGGCACATGCCCGACACGCCGTTGATCTGGACCGAGCGGCGCAGCAGCGCGGCGTCGAACCAGCCGCAACGGCGGGCGCGGCCGGTCACGGTGCCGAACTCATGGCCGATGCGCGACAGGTGCTCGCCCACGCCTTCTTCGGTCGGCAGTTCGGCCGGGAACGGGCCCGAACCGACGCGGGTGGTGTAGGCCTTGGTGATGCCCAGGATGTAGTGCAGCATGTTCGGGCCGACGCCGGCGCCGGCGGCGGCATTGCCCGCCACGCAGTTCGACGAGGTGACGAACGGATAGGTGCCGTGGTCGACGTCGAGCAGCGAACCCTGCGCGCCTTCGAACAGCAGCTTGCCGCCTTGCTTGTGGGCCGCGTACAGCAGCGACGACACGTCGGCGACCATCGGACGCAGGCGCGGCACCAGGGCCATCGCGTCATCATAGGTGGTCTGGAAGTCGATCGCTTCGCCGCCCAGGTAGTTGACCAGCACGTGGTTGTGGTAGTCCAGGTTTTCCTTGAGCTTCTCGGCGAAGCGCTCGGCGTTGAGCAGGTCGGCGATACGGATCGCGCGGCGCGCGACCTTGTCTTCGTAGGCCGGGCCGATGCCCTTGCAGGTGGTGCCGATCTTGTTCTCGCCGCGCTTGGCTTCGCGCGCCTTGTCGATGGCGACGTGGTAAGGCAGGATGATCGGGCAAGCCTCGGAGATCTTCAGGCGCGACACCACTTCGATGCCGGCGGCCTGCAGCTTGTCGATCTCGCGCATCACGTCGGGCACCGAGACCACGACGCCGTTGCCGATGTAGCAGGCCACGCCTTCGCGCATGATGCCCGAAGGGATCAGCTGCAGCGCGGTCTTCTGGCCCTTGATGACCAGGGTGTGACCGGCGTTATGGCCGCCCTGGAAACGCACCACGCCGGCGGCGTGGTCGGTGAGCCAGTCGACGATCTTCCCTTTGCCTTCATCGCCCCACTGGGTGCCGATGACAACGACGTTCTTTGCCACGTTAGTATTTGACATCACTTAACCTAAGTTTTTGAGAATCCAATTTCCGTTTTCGAGGACGAGCACGCGGTCGCACTCGAACTCGTCCTGAACATTGTCGTGACCAGGCATGCTCTGGATCACGACTTCGCCTGCCTTGCGCAGGTCAGCGATTTTTTCCTTCAGCTCGGGGGCATTGCCCCACGGCGCGCGGATGGAATGCTTGCGCTCGGCCGTCGGCAGCAGCCGGGCCAGTTCGCGCAGGTCGAGCGAGAAGCCGGTCGCCGGACGCGCGCGTCCGAAGGCTTCGCCGACGTGATCGTAGCGCCCGCCCCTGGCGACCGCGTTCGGCAGGCCCGGCACGTACAGCGCGAACATGGCGCCGCTTTCGTACTGGTAGCCGCGCAGGTCGGCCAGGTCGATCGCCACCTCGGCGCGACCGATGGCGCCCGCCGCCAGCGCGGCCAGTTCGGCCAGCGCGCGCTGTATGCCCGGCAGCGCCGGCAGCTGTTCGCGCGCCTTGGCCAGCACCTCGACGTCGCCGTACAGGTGCGGCAGCGCCAGCAGCGCCTGGCGGGTCTGCGGATAGTAGTTCGTCGAGATGGCGTCCAGGCCCGGCGCATCCTTGGCGCGCAGCAGGCAGTAGATCTGGGTTTCGTCACGCTTGGCGGCCGGGTCTTCGTTCAGCAGCGCGCGCAGCACGCCGACGTGGGCCAGGTCCAGGCGCACGTTGGCGAAGCCGGCCAGGGCCAGCGAGCCGAGGGCGAGTTCCTGGATCTCGGCGTCGGCTTCCAGGCCGGCATGGCCGTAGATCTCGGCGCCGATCTGCACCGGCTCGCGGGTGGCGTGCAGGCCCGACGGACGGGTGTGCAGCACGCTGCCGGCGTAGCACAGGCGGGTGATCGATTCACGGTTCAGCAGGTGCGCGTCGATGCGCGCCACCTGCGTGGTCATGTCGGCGCGCAGGCCGAGCAGGCGGCCCGACAGCGGATCGATGACCTTGAAGGTCTTGAGGTCGGTGTCTTCGCCGGCGCCTGCCAGCAGCGACTCGGTATATTCGAGCAGCGGCGGCATCACGAGCTCGTAGCCGTAGAGCCGGAAGTTATCGAGCATCAGGCGGCGCAGCTCCTCGATCTTGCGCGCTTCGGACGGCAAGACATCGGCAATATTCTCAGGCAATAGCCAGTTCGGCATGGGCAACAGATGGGAGTTGGGATAATTAGCTGCGACTGGCAGGGACGACGATAGACGTGCCAACGCATGGCGCGAACGCCGAATCGGTGATTTTACCCGAAAACCGCGCGGGTGAGGCAGGGAATGCTGGTTCGACACCTTGTCTGGTTAACAATCTGCCACGTCACGGATGCCTATACAAGCTAGCAAATCCCATGAAAAACGGGCTCCCGTTGTGCGGGAGCCCGTCCTGGGCAAGGCCTGGGAGCGCGGCTCAGCGACCCGACGCCGCCGGCTGCTTGAAGTACTTGAAGAACTCCGAGTTCGGATCGACCACCAGCACGTCGCTGCGGTCCTTGAAGCTGGCGCGGTAGGCTTCGAGCGAACGGTAGTAGCGGGCGAATTCCGGGTTCTTGCCGAAAGCTTCGGCGTAGATGGCCGAGGCCTTCGCGTCGCCGTCACCCTTGACCTTCTCGGCGTCGCGGAAGGCTTCGGCGATGATCACGGTGCGCTGGCGGTCGGCATCGGCGCGGATCTGCTCGGACTCGGCGGCGCCGGTCGAACGCAGCTCGTTGGCGACGCGGACGCGCTCGGCGCGCATGCGTTCGTACACCGAGTTGTTGATCTGCTCGATGTAATCCACGCGCTTGAGGCGCACGTCGACGATGCCGACGCCGATTTCCTTCGCTTCGGCCACGACCTTGGCCTGCACCGCCGCCATCACCGCGGCACGCTCGCCGGAAATCACTTCGCGCACGGTGCGCTTGGTGATCTCGTCGTTCAGGGCCGCCTTGATGATCTGCGACATGCGGTCGCGCGCACGGCTTTCGTCACCACCGAAGCTGACGTAGTACAGGCGCGGATCTTCGATACGCCATTTCATGAAGGCATCCACCAGGATGTTCTTCTTCTCGGCCGTGATGAAGCGGTCGGCGTCGGGCGTGTCCAGCGTCAGGATGCGCTTGTCCAGGTAGATCACGTTCTGGAACGGCGGCGGCAGCTTGAAGTGCAGGCCCGGCGTCGAAATCACTTCCTTGACCTGGCCGAGCGCGAACACGATCGCGAAGCGGCGCTGGTCGACGACGAAGATCGTGGACGACAGCAGCATCAGTGCGATGAAGCCCGCGACGAAAAGAGTTACGAGGCGGTTCATCAGCGGGTCTCCCTGTCACGTGAGGAATCGCGGCTGCGCTCGTCTCGCTGGCGCACCGCTTCCATGGCCTGGCTCACTTCGGCAGGCTGGCCGGACTGCGGCAGTTGCACCGGACCCGATTTGCTGCCGACCTGGGCATCGTTGGCTGCCTGCTGCTGCATCAGCTTGTCGAGCGGCAGGTACAGCATATTGTTGTTGGCGCGCGAGTCGACCATCACCTTGGTGGTGCTGGTGAAGATCTGCTGCATGGTGTCGATGTACATGCGGTCGCGGGTCACGGCCGGGGCGCGCGAATAGGCGGCCACCACCTGGTCGAAGCGGGCGGCGTTACCGGTCGCGTTCTCGACCACCATCGAACGGTAGGCTTCGGCGTCCTGCTGCAGGCGGAAGGCCTGGCCGCGCGCCTGCGGGATGATCTGGTTCGCATACGCTTCGCCCTCGTTGCGGGCGCGGGCGCGGTCCTGGCCTGCGCGCACGGCGTCGTCGAAGGCGCTCTGCACCTGTTCCGGCGGCTGCACGCCCTGCATCGTCACGTTGGTGATCAGGGCGCCGAGCGCGTAGCGGTCGCCGATCGCCTGCATCATCGAATGCACGTCGGCGGCGACCTTCTCGCGGCCTTCGTACAGGACGAAGTCCATCTTGTTGCGGCCGACCACTTCGCGGATCGCCGTCTCGGCGATCTGGCGCACGCTGTCGTCCTGGTCGCGGTTGTTGAACAGCCAGGCGACCGGGTCCTTCAGCGTGTACTGCACCGCGAACTGGATGTCGATGATGTTTTCGTCATCGGTCAGCATCAGCGATTCTTGCGGCTGCTTGTTGCGCACGTTCGCCCGGTAGCCGATCTCGGCGGTACGGATCTGCGAGGTGTTGACGGTCTCGTGGGCCTGGAACGGATACGGCCAGCGCCAGTTGAAACCCGGCGTGGTCGAGTGGCTGTACTTGCCGAAGGTGGTCACGACGCCGACCTGGCCCTCTTGCACGATGAAGGCGCCGCTGGCGAGCCAGATGAAGCCGACGATGATGGCGATGACGCCGGCGCCGATGCCGGCGCCGCGCATTTCGCCGCGCGGGCCGCCGTTGTCGCCGCCGCCATTGTTATTGCCGCGGCCGCCGAACATGCGGTTCAGGCGCGCATTGAAATCGCGCCACATCTGGTCGAGGTCGGGAGGACCGTCACCGGGGCGGCGACCATCCTGGGCCTTGCGGTCGTCTTCGGGGTTGCGTCCCCAGCGTGGGTCGTTCAGCGACAATTTGACGCCGAATCTTTTTAGTAGAGAAACAAGCATAGGCTAGTTGGGCCTGACATGGGTGGAAGTTGGCATATTGTCGGCAAGACCGCCGGGGTGCGCGTCCACCGACGCGTCTTCCTCGGCGAGCCCGAAGGCTTCGTCGTGCTCTTCGTTTTCTGGGTTGCTGTACCCGCCTGGGCCCGGCGCGGACTTGGCCGCCTCGGCGATTGCCGAACGCAGCAGATCCAGGCCGGCGCCACTGTGGGCGCTGATGAAAACCCGGTTGATCTTATCATACTCATCACGCTCGACCCCAGGTTCCAGCCCGGCGGCATCGATCTTGTTCCACACCAAAATTTGCGGAACATGATCTGCGCCAATCTCGCGCAAGACTTCATTGACCTGTTCGACCTGCTCCATGCGCGTCGGGGAGGCGCTGTCGACCACGTGCAGCAAGAGGTCGGCATGGATGGTTTCTTCCAGCGTGGCGCGGAACGCGGCCACCAGCTGGTGCGGCAGCTCGCGCACGAAACCGACGGTGTCCGAGATCACGACGCTGCCCACCTCGTCGCCCAGGTACATGCGGCGGCTGGTGGTGTCGAGGGTCGCGAACAGCTGGTTCGCCACATACACGCCGGCTTTCGTCAGCGTGTTGAACAGGGTCGACTTGCCGGCATTGGTATAACCGACGAGCGACACCGAGAAGGTCTTGTTGCGTCCGCGCTGGCGGCGCTGGGTCTCGTGCTGCTTGCGCAATTTGCCGAGGCGCGCGCGCAGCATCTTGACCCGCTCGCCGATCAGGCGGCGGTCGGTCTCGAGCTGGGTTTCACCCGGACCGCGCAGGCCGATACCGCCCTTTTGACGTTCCAGGTGGGTCCAGCCGCGGATCAGGCGCGTGGCCAGGTGCTGCAACTGGGCCAGCTCGACCTGGAGCTTACCTTCGTGGCTCTTGGCGCGCTGGGCGAAGATGTCGAGGATCAGGCTGGTGCGGTCGATCACGCGCAGCTGGAGGCGACGCTCCAGGTTGCGCTGCTGGGCGGGAGAGAGAGCGTGGTTGAAGATGACGATCTCGGCGCCAAGGGCCTTGGCGTCGAGGGCGATTTCGTCGGCCTTGCCGCTGCCGACGAAATGCGCGGGGTCCGGGCTGCTGCGCTTCGCCGTGATCGTGGTGATCGGATCGGCGCCGGCGGAGCGCGCAAGCAGCGACAGCTCATCGAGACTGGCGGCGAAGTCGCCAGTCCCGAAGTCGATGCCGACCAGCGCTGCGCGCAGGGTTGGAGTGCCGGGGGCGTCAGCCATCGGCCTTACTCGGCTTCGTTGGAGTCGAGGTTAAGGTTGACGGCACGGGCCGGCACGACAGTGGAAATGGCATGCTTGTAGACCATCTGGGTCACGGTATTACGAAGCAAAACGACGTATTGGTCGAAGGATTCGATATGACCCTGGAGTTTGATACCGTTGACGAGGTAGATCGAGACAGGGACGTGTTCCTTGCGCAAGGCGTTGAGGAATGGGTCTTGTAACAGTTGCCCTTTGTTGCTCATAACAGCTCCGTAATGTTGTTGTAGTTAAAAGTTTGAGGCGATTTGCCGGTTTTCAAGTAGTTAGAGCCATATTCTGCGTAAGCGAATGCAGCCCTAAGCCTACTGTAACCTGTTTTGCCGCTTTTTGTCGTACTGCTACGACTTTCAGCCTAAACAATTCAGTCTTTTGCGAACGGATTTTTCCCGCTGCGCAGCTCGATCCTCAGCGGGGTGCCGACCAGGTTGAACGTGTCACGGAAATGCTTTTCCAGATAGCGTTTATAAGGCTCGGTGATCCCCTCCAGCGCATTGCCGTGGATGACGATGATCGGCGGATTCTGGCCGCCCTGGTGGGCGTAGCGCATCTTCGGACGCGAGGTGCCCTTGCGCTTCGGCTCCTGCTTCTCGACCGCCTCCTGCAGCGCGCGCGTCAGGCGCGGCGTCGACAGGTTGGCGGTGGCGGCGGCGTAGGCCGATTCCACCGACTTGAGCAGCTGGCTGATGCCGGTGCCGCGCAGCGCCGAGACGAAATGGGTCTTGGCGAAGCCCAGGAAGTCCAGCTTGCGGTCGAGGTCGTTCTTGACCTGGTCGCGCTGGTCGGTTTGCAGGCCGTCCCACTTGTTGACGGCCACCACCAGCGCCCTGCCCGATTCCAGGATGAAGCCGGCGATATGGGCATCTTGCTCGGAAATATCTTGCTGGGCGTCGAGCAGCAGGATCACGACGTTGGCATCCGAGATCGACTGCATGGTCTTGACCACCGAGAATTTCTCGATGGCCTCGAAAATCTTGCCGCGGCGGCGGATGCCGGCGGTGTCGATCAGCGTGTACTTCTTGCCGTCGCGCTCGAACGGCACTTCGATCGCATCGCGGGTGGTGCCCGGCATGTCGAAGGCGATCACGCGCTGCTCGCCGACCAGGGTATTGATCAGGGTCGACTTGCCGACGTTCGGTCGGCCGACGATGGCGATCTTGAAGCCGTGATCGGCCGCTTCCAGCTCTTCCGGTTCGTCGGGACGCTGGGCGAAGGCGATGTCGAGCGCCTCGTTGACCAGGTCGTGCACACCGTCGCCATGGGCGGCGGAGATCACGTACGGGTCGCCCATGCCGAGTTCATAGAAGTCGGCGGTGACGGAGGTGTACTTCATGCCTTCCGACTTGTTCACCACCAGCATGACCTTGCGGCCGCTCTTGCGCAGGTAGTCGGTGATGGTCTTGTCGTGCGGGGTCAGGCCCTGGCGGCCGTCCACGATGAATACGACCACGTCGGCCTCGGCCACGGCCTGGCGCGTCTGCAGCGCCATTTCATGCATGATGCCTTCTTTGGCGACCGGCTCGAAACCGCCCGTGTCGATGACCAGGAATGGCCGTTCGCCAATCCGGCCTTCGCCATAGTGGCGGTCGCGCGTCAGGCCAGGGAGGTCGGCCACCAGCGCGTCACGCGAACGGGTCAGGCGGTTAAATAAGGTCGATTTCCCGACGTTGGGACGACCTACGAGTGCGATTACCGGCTTCATGTTTTATTCTATTCGACCGCGATGGCGGTCACAGTTCCATTTTGTGTTTGAAAAATCAGGTTCGTGCCGGCCACCAGCGGCGTACCCATGATTGGGCTGCCATCGGTCGCTGCGCGCGCCAGGAAAGATCCGTCCTCGCGCGACAGGAAGTGCACATAGCCTTCGAAGTCGCCGACCGCGACGGCGCGGCCATACGACAGCGGGGTCGACAGGCGGCGGAAGGCCAGCTTGTCGTTCTTCCAGCTGGAAGAACCCGTGTCGCGGGTGAAGGCATGCAGGGCGCCCTTGTCGTCCGGTGCGAACACGTACAGCTGGTCGACGGCGACGCCGGCATCGGACGACAGGTCGCGCGTCCACTTGGCCGAACCGGTGACCAGGTCGAAGCAGCCTACGCGGCCCTGGTAGGACGCGGCGCACACCTCGTTCTCGAACAGCACCGGCGCGCCGCCGATGTCGGTCACGCGTTCCAGTTCGGTGGCGCCGCGCGAGACGCCGACCTCGACGTCCCAGCGCGGCGCGCCGGTGGCCAGGATCATCGACGACAGCTTGCCGCCCGGCTGGGCCACGATGACGTCGGTCCCGGCCACGATCATGCCCGGCGCATTGCGCAGGGTGAGCGGCGGCGCGACTTTTTGCACGGTCCATTTCTTGTTGCCGTTGGCGGCATCGATGCCGACGATGCGGTTGTCGATCGAGCGCGCCACCACGATGCCTTGCGACACCACCGGCGCCGACAGGATCTCGCTCGACAGCTGGCTCGTCCACAATTTCTTGCCATCCATGTCGAAGGCCAGCAGCTGGCCCTTGTCGCCGCCGACCACGATCAGGTTACCGTCGGTGCCGACGCCGGCCGACAGTTCGGTGTCGGCCTTGATGCGCCACAGCTGCTTGCCGCTCCCGGCTTCGACGCGCGCGATGGCGCCGTCGGCGCCGGCCACGACCACGGTGTTGCCGGTCAGCGCAGGCGAGAAGGTGTAGCCGCGCGCCTTGCCGATATCAAGTTTCCATGCGGTACGCACGGCCATGCTGCCTTTCAGCTCGACCAGCTTGGCCGGCTGGTCGCCCTTCTTATCCGACGCGAATGGATTGAGCGAATTGAGGG
Organism: Massilia timonae; assembly: GCF_001866515.1. Classification (NCBI taxonomy): domain Bacteria; kingdom Pseudomonadati; phylum Pseudomonadota; class Betaproteobacteria; order Burkholderiales; family Oxalobacteraceae; genus Massilia; species Massilia timonae. The sequence continues at coordinate 3,263,614 of NZ_JRYB01000001.1, read as the reverse complement.
TCGAGCAACCCGTCATCAGGGCCAGTACGCCGACACCAACAAGCTTGCTGCAAATACGCATTTTGTTCTACCTTGTTCCTGGACTATAGAGGACGCAAGGCCCGCGCCGCCGTCAGGCGTGCGCGGGCCCTCTCATGGGGGAGGATTACGCGGCTGCCTTTTGCTCGGCAGCTTTTTCTTGTTCCGATTTCTTGTCGGCCGGCACCGTGCCGCCGATCGCTTCGAGCTTGATCTGCACCAGCTGGCGGCCCGGCGCGGTCGGATCCATGGCGGCGATCGCCGCGACATAGGCCGCGCGCGCTTCGTTCAGCTTGTTCTGCGCGACCAGCACGTCGCCCTTGCGGTCGTTCACTTCCGAGGTGAACTGCGGCAGGAATTTGCCGTTCAAGACCTTCAGCGCTTCGTCGAATGCCTTCTCGTCGAGCAGCACGCCGGCCAGGCGCAGGTTGGCGATCGACTTGTATTCGTCATTGCCGTGCTCGGCCGCCCACTGCAGCTGCGCCTTGGCGGTCTTGAGGTCGTTCGCTTCGAAGGCGGTCTTGGCCGCCGCCAGCGCCGCCATCGGGGCATAGGCCGACGATTCGTACTTGGCGCGGATGTCGCCCGCCACGCGCTGCACCTTGGCATTGTCGTTCGCCAGCAGCGAGGTCTGCAGCTCGTCATACAGCGCCGACGCCTCGACCGACTTGTTGCGCTGGTGGGTTTTCCAGTAATTCCAGCCGGCGTAGGAGCCGAGCGCGAGAATCAGGACCCAGATGATGATGTTGCCGTACTGCGACCAGAACGCCTTGAAGGAATCAAGCTGTTCCTGTTCCTGGTGATCGTATGCCATGTGCGTATTCTTGTATTAAATGGTTGATTGGTGGTGCCGAACGCCGGTTACGGGTGGTAGTGCACGTGATCGTGGTCGTGGCCGTGGTCGTGACTGCCGACGATCTGGTCGACCAGGTAGTCGACCACTTCCTCGAACGGCACGGCGGCCTGCTGCTGCTCGCCCACTTCGCCGCGCATGGTCTTCACTTGCGCGGCATTGTTCGCGATCTCGTCCTGGCCGATGATGACGGCAAAGGCGGCGCCGCTGCCATCGGCCTTCTTCATCTGGCTCTTGAAGCTGCCAGCACCTGTTGGCGTTGCGCAATGTAACACAACATCCAGGCCGGCATCCCGAATCCGCTCGGCCAGGATGAAGGACTGCAGCTGGGCCTCTTCTCCCTGGTGGACCATGTAGACGTCGCACACGTTCGGCTCGGCCGGTTCGCCCAACCCTTTCATGAGCTCGATGATGCGTTCCATGCCCATCGCGAAACCGACCGCCGGGGTCGGCTTGCCGCCGAAGGTTTCGATCAGCGGATCGTAGCGGCCGCCGGCGCAGATCGTGCCCTGGGCGCCCAGCTCGTCGGTGACCCATTCGAACACGGTGCGGTTGTAGTAATCCAGGCCGCGCACCAGGCGCGGGTTGACGGTGTACTGCACCGCGTTCTTGTCCAGCAGCGCCTTGACGCCGTTGAAGTGGGCCAGCGACTCTTCGCCCAGGTAGTCCAGCAGGCGCGGGGCGGCGTTGACCATCTCCTGCATCGCCGGGTTCTTGGTGTCCAGGATGCGCAGCGGGTTGCTGTGCAGGCGGCGCTTGGCCTCGGCATCGAGGATGTCTTCGTGTTTTTCGAGATAGGCGATCAGGTCGGCGCGGTGGCGGTTGCGCTCCTCGGCGTTGCCGATCGAGTTCAGCTCGAGGCGCACGTTCTGCAGGCCCAGGTCATCCCACAGGCGGCGCGACATCATGATCATCTCGGCGTCGATATCCGGGCCCGAGAAGCCGATCGCTTCGGCGCCGAACTGGAAGAACTGGCGGTAGCGGCCGCGCTGCGGACGCTCGTGGCGGAACATCGGGCCCTTGTACCACAGGCGGCGCGGGCCGTCGTAGACCAGGTTGTGCTCGAGCACGGCGCGCACGACGCTGGCCGTGCCTTCCGGACGCAGGGTCAGCTGGTCGCCGTTCATCGAGTCTTCGAAGGAATACATCTCCTTCTCGACGATGTCGGTGACGGCGCCGATGGCGCGCGAGAACAAAGCGGTCTGCTCGACGATCGGGGTCACGATCTTCTGGTAGCCGTAGCTTTTGAGGATCGTTTCGGTGGTGTTCTCGAACAGCTCCCACAGCGGCGCGTCTTGCGGCAGGATGTCGTTCATGCCTTTGATGGCGACGATTTTTTCTGGTTTGGACATGGTTTTCTTTCTCAATTCTTGGCGCTGCTCGTGGGCGCAGGTCGGCCAGCTCTCCCAGCCCCAGGCTTACGCCTGGGTCGCTGCGCCGGCGAGCGACATGTCGCTCGAAACCCCGGCTCGCCCGTAATTCTTCTTCACATAATCAAGCACGATGGTCTTGAACTCATCGACGATGCGCTCGCCGCGCAGGGTCGCGAATTTCTGGCCGTCGACGAACACCGGCGCGGCCGGCGATTCGCCGGTGCCCGGCAGGCTGATGCCGATGTTCGCGTGCTTCGATTCGCCCGGACCGTTGACGATGCAGCCCATCACGGCCACGTTCATCGCCTCCACGCCCGGATACGTTTTCTTCCATTCGGGCATCTGCTCGCGCAAGAAGCTCTGGATGTTGTCGGCCAGCTCCTGGAACACGGTCGAGGTCGTGCGGCCGCAGCCCGGGCAGGCGATCACCATCGGGGTGAACTTGCGCAGGCCCATGGTCTGCAGGATTTCCTGGCCAACCACGACCTCCCTGGTGCGGTCGCCGCCCGGTTCCGGCGTCAGCGAGATGCGGATGGTGTCGCCGATGCCCTCTTGCAGCAGCACCGACAGCGCCGCGGTCGAGGCGACGATGCCCTTGCTGCCCATGCCGGCCTCGGTCAGTCCCAGGTGCAGCGGATAATCGCAGCGGCGCGCCAGTTCGCGGTAGACCGCGATCAGGTCTTGCACGCCCGACACCTTGCACGACAGGATGATCTTGTCGCGCGCCAGGCCGACTTCTTCGGCGCGTACCGCGTTCTCGATCGCCGACGTGATCAGCGCTTCGTACATCACCGCCTGGGCGCTCCACGGATTGGCGCGCGCGGCGTTCTCGTCCATGATGCGGGCCAGCAGCGTTTGATCCAGACTGCCCCAGTTGACGCCGATGCGGACCGGCTTGTCGTACCTGGCGGCGATCTCGATCATCTGGGCGAACTGGGTGTCGCGCTTGGCGCCCTGCCCCACATTGCCCGGATTGATGCGGTATTTCGACAGCGCCTGCGCGCATTCCGGATAGTCGCGCAGCAGCAGGTGGCCGTTGTAGTGGAAGTCGCCCACCAGCGGCACGTCGACTTCCATGCGGTCGAGCTGTTCGCGGATCGCCGGCACGGCGGCGGCTGCCGCCGGGGTGTCGACCGTGATGCGCACGATCTCGGAACCGGCGCGCGCCAGCTCCTTGACCTGGATCGCGGTGCCGATCGCGTCGGCGGTATCGGTATTGGTCATCGACTGCACCACCACCGGGGCGTCGCCGCCCACCCAGACCGTGCGCTGGCCGTGCGAGACGGCCACCTTGCGGCTGGTGCGGCGCGCCAGCGGGCCGGACGGTATGGCTTCAGGAGTGCAGGCTTCGTTCAACGAATTCATTTGGTGTATTCCAGCTTCAGCTTATTTCAGCGCCACGCGCGCGATGGTGCGGCCCGACTGCTGCGGCAGCGCGACGTTGGCGCCGCGCAGGGTCGCGGTCACGCCGCCAGGGGCCCCGACCACCAGGGTCGCCGGGCCGCTCAGCTCGACCGACTCGGTGCTGCCGCCCTTGACCAGGCGCGAGATCAGCGGACGGCCGCCGGCGCTCGGACGCACTTCGATCCAGGAATCCTCGCGCACGTTCAGCACCAGGGTGTTGGCGCCGGCGGCGGGGGCCACGGCGGTGACCGGTGCGGCAGCGGTCGAGATGTTCGGGGCCGGCGTCACGCCAGGCGCGGCCGCGCTCGGCGTTCCCGCCGCCGGTGCGTTGGCCGGCGCATTGGCCGGCGCATTGGCCGGCGGCGGCACGGCCGGCACCGGTGCGGTCGGGGTGGCCGGCGCCGCGCCCGGGGCCGAACCGGGCGCTGCCGCTGGCGGCGCAGTTTCGCCAGCCGGCGCCGGCACCGAGATCAACGGCACCGATGGATTGATCAGGCCTTGCTGGGCGCCGGCCGCGGGCGCCGAGCCTGGCGCGACGACGCCGGCGGCCGGGTTCTCGAGCACCGTGGCGTCGCCCGCCTGGCCGTCGCGCTGCAAGTTCGGAATCAGGTCGAACTGCCAGGCCGCAACGGCGGCGCCGGCCACCACCACGGCGGCGGCGATCCAGCCCAGCGGCAGGCGGTTGCGGCGGCCGGCGATCGGAAAGCGGGTCTCGGAGAACGTGGCCGGACGCTGTTCGCGGCGCACGGCGCCGGTGTTGATGGGCGCGCCGGCCTGGGCTTCCGGCGGCATGTTCAGTTCGATCATCGACACCAGCGGCGCGGCGTCGATCTTGAGCAGCTTGGCATAGACGCGCACGAAGCCGCGTGTCACGGCCGGGCTCGGCAGTGAAGCGTAATCGCCGGCTTCCAGGGCCACCACCTGGCGCGGGGCCAGCTTCAGCTGGTCCGCCACCTGTTCCACACTCCAGCCCATCGCTTCGCGCTGGGATTGCAGGGTCTTGCCAGGGATGCCGGGCTGGTTGCCTGGCGTAGCCGGCTGATCTGCTTGCTCGTTCATTGTCCTCGTCCTTGTCCGTGTAACTGAGCTTCTAGTTGAGCTTGTCTTATTGCTTACTCGTCGAAAGCGCCGCGCTCGAACGCCGCGTATTCGGGCGAACCGGGGAAACGCCGCCGCAACTGGGCCGCAAGCGTCGCTTCATGGGTCCGGTCTCCGAGCTTGCGCTGCACGCGCAGCGCAAGCCAGAGCGCGTCGGCCGGCAGTGTCTCGATGCTGGCCGTCTCGATCAGGCGATTCACGAAAAAACCGGCGCGCTGCATGTCGCGCCGCTCGTAGTACACCCGCGCCAGGCCGGCATTCACGGCCGGCAGCGCCGGGCTCAAACGCAGGGCCTCGAGCAGGTAGCGCTCGGCCGCGTCGATATTCCGGTTCTTGATGCTGCACGCGCCCGCATTGACCAGCGCGGAGAGCGGCGTCTGGTAGGCGGGATTCTTGAGCGCGGCATCGAAATAACGCAAGGCATCAAGCGGCTTGTTCACCGACTGGCACAGGAAGGTGCCATAGTTGTTCGCGAACTCGGGATTGCCCGGTTCGAGGCGCAGCGCGTGGCGATGGTTTTCGTCGGCCAGCGGGAACTGACCCATCGAGGTATAGATCAGGGCCCGCAGGCCATAGGCGTCGGCGTAGTTCGGATCGGCCGCCAGCGCCTGCTTGACTTCGTCGAGGGCGATCTCGTGCTTGCCCTCCTGGTAGTAGCCGACCGCCAGCTGCACCCGGATCGAGGCGCGCTTTTCCAGCGCGGTCTGGTCCGAGGCGGTCTTGATTTCGCCGTCGCGCATGGTCGTCGCGCCGCCCGCCCCCGTGCCGGCGCAACCGGCCAGCAAAGCGAGGGACAGGGTCGATGCGAATGCGAGCCAGGCGGCGGCGAATTTCATCAGGTCGGGATCTCCACGATGCGGCCGAAATCGGCGCCGAATTTCTTCTGGTACTCGGCCATCTTTTCCATGCGCTCGGCCACGCGGGTGCGGTCCTTGACCTCGCCCGCCAGCTGGCCGCAGGCGGCGTCGATGTCGTCGCCGCGCGTCTTGCGCACGGTGGTCACGATGCCGGCGTTCATCAGGACTTCGGCGAAGGCCTTGATGCGCGGGTTCTTGGAGCGGGTCAGGCCCGACTCGGGGAACGGGTTGAACGGGATCAGGTTGAACTTGCAGTTCACGCCCACCACCGGATCGTTCACCAGCGCGATCAGTTCGCGCGCGTGCTCGTCGCTGTCGTTGAAGCCGTCGAGCATGCAGTACTCGAAGGTGATGAAGTCGCGCGGCGCGAATTCGAGATAGCGCTTGCAGGCGGCCATCAGCTCGCGCAGCGGATATTTTTTATTCAGCGGCACCAGGATGTCGCGCAGCGCATCGTTCGAGGCGTGCAGCGACACGGCCATGGCCACCGGCACGTCTTGCGACAGCTTGTCGATATTCGGCACCACGCCCGAGGTCGACAGGGTCACGCGGCGGCGCGACAGGCCGTAGGCGTTATCGTCGAGCATCATCTTGAGCGCGGTGACGGTCGGCTCGTAATTGAGCAGCGGCTCGCCCATGCCCATCATCACCACGTTGGTGATCTGGCGCTCGCCTTTCGGACCCGGTTCGATGCCCTTGGTACGGCGCAGTTCGAACTCGGCCATCCACAGCTGGCCGATGATCTCGGCGACCGTCAGGTTGCGGTTGAAGCCCTGCTTGCCGGTCGAGCAGAAGCGGCAGTTGACGGCGCAGCCGGCTTGCGTGGAAATGCACAGCGTGCCGCGGTTTTCTTCCGGGATGAACACGGTCTCGACCGCGTTGCCGTTGCCGACGTCGACCAGCCATTTGCGGGTGCCGTCGCTGGCCGTCTTGTCGCTCACGATGCTAGGGGCACGCACTTCGGCGCGCGACTTCAGCTTTTCGCGCAGCGACTTGGCCAGGTCGGTCATGCTGTCGAAATCCGACGCGCCGAACTGGTGTATCCAGCGCTGCAGTTGCTTGGCGCGGAACGGTTTCTCACCCAAGTCGGCGCAGTAGGCGACGAGTTGCGCGGGATCAAAGTCCAGCAGATTGGTGAGAGTTGTCATGATGTAATCCTATATTTCCGAACCCGCTCGCATCGCCCCGGGGGCGCAGGCGAGCAGGTTACTCATTTAAATTAGTCCGGGGGAATCGATCCGGGGAACGCCCGGACTGCGCTCCCCCTTACTAATTAACGCGAGTAGACGTTCAGCGCCGGGAAGTAGTAAGCGATTTCCACAGCGGCGGTTTCGGCAGCGTCCGAACCGTGAACGGCGTTGGCGTCGATCGAGTCGGCGAAGTCGGCGCGGATGGTGCCGGCGTCGGCTTTCTTCGGATCGGTAGCGCCCATCAGGTCGCGGTTTTTCAGGATCGCGCCTTCGCCTTCCAGCACCTGGATCATCACCGGACCCGAGATCATGAAGTCGACCAGGTCCTTGAAGAACGGACGCGCAGCGTGCACTGCGTAGAAGCCTTCGGCTTCAGCGCGCGACAATTGCACCATGCGGGCAGCCACGATCTTCAGGCCGGCTTCTTCGAAACGGCTATAGATTTTGCCGATCACGTTTTTTGCAACTGCGTCCGGCTTGATGATGGACAGGGTGCGTTCGATTGCCATGAGAAAACTCCAATAAAAGAAAGGTTTTGAACTGAGAAATTCGTTTGAACTTTGGGACTCAATCAACCTTTAATTTTACCATACCTGCCCCAGATATCCGATATTGCGGTCGTGGCAAGCATGGTGTTACAGTGGCGGAAAAGTCCGTCCGATGTGAGCCTTTCTTCATCTTCAGTTAAGAAAGATGCGATAGGATCAAGCTGACGTACCTTGCGTAGCACTCGCACGTACCATTTATCTAACCGGAGGCACTATATGTACCCTAGTACCCAACAGCAAAGTACCATCGACCTGAGCAAAGGTGGTCAGGCCACGCGTAACAAAGTGTTACGCAACACGTATTGGCTGCTGGCGCTGTCGATGATTCCTACCGTGCTCGGCGCGGTCGCCGGCATGTCTTTCGGCATCGCCTTCACCGGCATCATGGGCTTCGTGATCTTCCTCGCGGTTGCCTTCGGCTTCATGTGGGCCATCGAAAAGAACAAGGATTCCGGCCTGGGCGTCGCCCTGCTGCTCGGCTTCACCTTCTTCATGGGCATGATGCTGGCCCCGCTGCTGACCCACACGCTCAACTACTCGAACGGCGCCAGCCTGATCATGACCGCCTTCGGCGGCACCGCGGCCGTGTTCGCCGTGATGGCCAGCATCGCCACCACCACCAAGCGCGACTTCTCGGGCATGGGCAGCTGGCTGATGGCCGGTGTCGTCGTGCTGCTGCTGGCGGTCGTCGCCAACATCTTCCTGCAGATGTCGGTGCTGTCGATCGTGATCTCGGTCCTGGCGATCGGCATCTTCTCGGCCTTCATCCTGTATGACGTGCAGCGCATCGTCAACGGCGGCGAGACCAACTACGTCACCGCCACCCTGTCGATCTACCTGAACGTGTTCAACATCTTCACCAGCCTGCTGCGCCTGCTGGGCATCGTGGGCGGCGACGACTGATCGGTCGCATCCCCAAAAGAAAACCGGCCTTCGCGGCCGGTTTTTTTATGGTGGACTCAAACGCAGCAGGCTGGCGTCCAGGCCATCCGTCAGGACGTAGATCGCGCCATCCCGACCAACCTTGACGTCGCGCAGGCGTTGATTCAATTCTGCCAACAACGTCTGCTGCTCGACGATCCTGCCGCCGTCGCGCACGACGCGGTGCAGGGCGCGGCCTCGCAGCGCCGGCACCAGCAGGTCGCCGCGCCATTCCGGGAACAATGCGCCATCGTAGACAGCCAGGCCGCTCGGTGCGATCGACGGCGTCCACTCCAGCAGCGGCGCCTCGAAGCCGGCCAGGCGGCTGAACGGCGTGACGCGGCCGGACGGGTAATCGATGCCGGCCGTGACCAGCGGCCAGCCGTAGTTCTTGCCCCCCACGATGCGGTTGATCTCGTCGCCGCCGCGCGCGCCATGCTCGGTGAGCAGCAATTCGCCTGTGCCCGGGTCGACGGCGATGCCCTGCGGGTTGCGGTGACCGAGGCTGTAGACCTCGGGCGCGGCGCCGGGGCGCTTGAGGAAAGGATTGTCGGGCGGCGCCCTGCCGTCGCGGTCGAGCCGTACGACGGTACCCAGGTGGTTGGCGGGGTTCTGCGCCTCTTCGCGGCGCCAGTTGCCGTCGCCGACCGTCAGCGCCAGCGTGCCGTCGGGCAGGAAAGCGATGCGGCCGCCGTTATTGCCGGCGCGCGGCTTGGGCGTGGAACTGAACAGGATCCGGACGTCTTCCAGCCGGTCATTCTGCAGCCTGGCCCGCACCAGGCGCGTGCCATTGGCGCCCTCCTCGCCATGGCCCATCGTCAGGTACAGCAAGCCATTGCGTGCGAATGCAGGGTCGGGGGCGACGTCCATCAGGCCGATGGTGCCGCCGCGCTGGAACACGGGCGGCAGGCCGTCCGTCGCGATCGGCGTCGATGCGCCGTCGGCGCCGATCGCCAGCAGGCGACCGCCCATCTCGGTGACCAGCATGCGGCCGTCCGGCAGGAAGGCCAGCGACCATGGCCGCTCGAGTCCCAGCGCGACCGTCTCGACGCGGTAGCTGGCCGGATCGACCGCATCGAGCCGCCCGGCGGCGCCGGGCGACGTCGCCAGGAACAGCAAGGCCGGGACCAGCGCCAGCATGGCCGCCAGCGCGGCGTGGCGCCGCGGATCGCCCGGGCCGCGCGCCGGCGCGCTCATGCGGGCGTACAGCAGGCCGCCGACGATACCCGTCGCGGCCATCAAGGCGTGATCGATGCCGCCGCGGGTCGCGGCGATGGCCGGCATGGGAATCACGTGCAGCATCAGCCAGAACGCCACCCACAGGGCGACGACCGCCACCAGCGCGAAGATGGCGGCGCGCCATGGGGGCGGCGCGCGCCGCGCCAGCAGGCGCCCGGCGCCGAACGCCGGCAACAGCGCGACCAGCGCGATGCCGGTCATGACCGCGCCAAAGCCGGCCAGGTCGCCCAATGTGACCCGAAGCCGGTCCGCCGGGCCGATCGACGCGCCGAGGGCGCTGAGCTCGCCGAGATTGATCTGCGTCTGCACGACGCTGGCGACGGCCGCGGTCGCCACCGCGGCGGCCAGCCAGGCGGCGAGCAGCCGGGTGAATTCCTTCATTTCATTCCTTCCGATGTCTCGGCGGCCGGACGCGTCAGCGCGACTCGACCAGCTCCTTGATCCGCACCGCCAGCGCGTCCACCGCGAACGGCTTGGTCAGCACCTGCATGCCCGGCATCAGGTGGCCGTTGCCGATCAGGCTGTTCTCGGCATAGCCGGTGATGAACAACACCTTCAGCTCCGGCCTGCGCTCGATGCCGGCTTCCGCCATCTGGCGACCGTTCATGCCGCCAGGCAGGCCGACATCGGTCACCAGCAGGTCGATGCGCGTATCGGACTGCAGCAGCTTGAGTCCGGCCACGCTGTCGGCCGCTTCGAGCGCCACGTAGCCCAGGTCTTCCAGCACCTCGGTCACCAGCATGCGCACCGACGGCTCGTCGTCGACCACCAGCACCGTCTCGCCCTGGCCGGCCGGCGCTTGCGGCGCCGGCGGCAGGCCGATGTCTTCGGGCTTGAGTTCGCCATAATAGCGCGGCAGGTAGATGCAGACCGTGGTGCCCTTCCCCACCTCGGAATAGATGCGCACCTGGCCGCCCGACTGGCGCGCGAAACCGTGAATCATCGACAGGCCCAGGCCCGTGCCCTCACCCATCGGCTTGGTGGTGAAGAAGGGTTCGAACACCTTGGCCACGATCTCCGGCGTCATGCCGGTGCCGGTATCGGTCACGCACAGCGACAGGTACTGGCCTTCCGGGATGTCGTGCGCCCTGGAAGCCGAATAGTCGAGCCATTTATTGGCGGTCTCGATCGTGATGCGGCCGCCGTCGGGCATGGCGTCGCGCGCGTTGATGCACAGGTTCAGCAAGGCGTTCTCGAGCTGGCCGGCATCGACCAGCGTCGGCCACAGTCCTACCGCGCCGACCACCTCGAGCGCGATCTGGGGCCCGATGGTGCGCCGGATCAGCTCTTCCATGCCGGCCACCAGCGCATTGACGTCGATCGGCGTCGGCGCCAGCGTCTGGCGCCGCGAGAAGGCCAGCAGGCGATGCGTGAGCGCGGCGGCGCGCCGGGCGGCGCCCTGCGCCACCGCGACGTAGCGCTCGAAGTCGCCGAAGCGCCCCTGGCGCATCCGGATCTGCATCAGGTCGAGCGCGCCGGTGATCCCGGCCAGCAGGTTGTTGAAGTCGTGGGCCAGGCCGCCGGTGAGCTGCCCCACGGCCTCCATTTTCTGGGCCTGGCGCAGCTGCTCTTCGAGGTGGCGCTGGGCGGTCGTCTCGATCCCGACGCCGGTGCGGCGCAGCGGCTGCCCGTGTTCGTCGAGATAGGTGCGCCAGCGCGAATGCACCCAGCGCACGACGCCGTTCGGATGCCGCAGGCGGTATTCGAAGTTCGCGTCCTTGCCCGAGGTGAGGCTGCCCGCGATCTCGGCCATCAGCGCCGGGCGATCGTCCGGATGGATGTTGGCCATGAGTTCCTCGGCCGGCAAGCCGCCGGCGGCGCGCACCGGATCCACGCCGTACAGGTCGGCGATCGCGGCGTCGCAGACATAGGTGCGCGCCTGCAGGTCGGCGGTCCAGATGCCGACGCCGCCCACCGAATGCAGGGCCAGGCGGGTGAAGTCCTCGGCGTCCTGCAAGGCCTTCTCGCGCCGGCGCTCGTGCGTCAGGTCGCGCCCGGCGGCATACACCTTGCCCTCTTCGAAGGCGCCGGTCCAGCCGAACCAGCGCCACGAGCCGTCCTGGTGGCGGAAGCGGTATTCGTAGGGCGTCGCCAATGGCTGTTCGAGGATGCCCGCGAACACGGCGAGCGTCGCATCGAGGTCGGCCGGATGGGTGAACTCGATGAACTTCCGGCCGACGATCTCGTCGTCGGCATAGCCCAGCAGCTTGCTCCATGCCGGATTGACCGCCTCGATCGTCCCATCCGATGCGGCGACGACCAGCAGCTCCTGGGAAAAGCGCCAGAAGCGTCCGCCATGATGCTCGTCGTTATTGCCGTGTTTGGTAGTGTCCATACGCACCTCTGTTTCCCAACAGTAAAACCGAGATGGATAGCGCGGTCTGTACGGTGTCGCTCATCCGTTACAGCTGCTTACCAAAACGCGGCAGCTTGCGGACCTCAGGCGGCGTCCGGCGTCGCGGGCACGTCGGCCGGCACATAGTGTGCGCCATCGGCGGGCCGCGCCGGCTTGTCTCCCAGCTCGAACACGCCGATCGACTCGACGTGCGAGGTATGCGGGAACATGTTCACCACGCCCGCCTTCTTCATCACATAGCCGGCCTTGTGCACCAGGATGCCGGCGTCGCGCGCCAAGGTCGACGGGCTGCACGAGACGTAGACGATGCGCTGCGGCATCAGCTCTTCGTGGGTTTCGCGCAGTTCGGCCAGCGCCAGCGCCAGGGCCATGGCGCCGTCGCGCGGCGGGTCGATCAGCATGCGATCGAATTTGCCCAGCGCCACCAGGTCGTCCTTGGTGACTTCGAACAGGTTGCGGGTCGAGAACGAGGTCTTTTCCGCCAGGCCGTTCGCCTTCGCATTGTCCAGCGCGCGCGTGGTGAGCGCCGTGCTGCCCTCGATGCCGACCACCTCGCGCGCCTGGGTCGCCAGCGGCAGGGTGAAGTTGCCCAGGCCGCAGAACAGGTCAGCCACGCGGTCGTCCTGCTGCACGTCGAGCAGGCGCAGCGCCTTCGACACCAGCACGCGGTTGATGTGATGGTTCACCTGGGTGAAGTCGGTCGGCTTGAACGGCATGCGGATGCCGAACTCGGGCAGCGTGTAATACAGCTCCTTGCCCAATGGGTAGAACGGATAGGCGGTGTCCGGGCCCTTCGGCTGCAGCCACCACTGGATCTCCCATTTGTCGGCGAAGGCCTTGACCAGCAACTCGTCGGCCGGCGTGAGCGGCGCCATGATGCGCAGCACCAGCACCGTGGTCTCTTCGCCGATCGCCACCTCGATCTGCGGCATCTGGTTGTAGATCGACAGGGCGCCGACCAGCTCGCGCAGCGGCACCAGCAGGCGCGCGACGTGGTCCGGCAGGATCTCGCAGGTGGTGATGTCGGCCACATAGGACGAGGCGCGCTCGTGAAAGCCCACCAGGACCCCGCCCTTCTTCGCCACGTGGCGCACCGACAGGCGCGCGCGATAGCGGTAATCCCAGGTCGGGCCATACATCGGGCGCATGATCATCTCGGCCTTCACTTTACCGAGGTGCCACAGGTTGTCTTCCAGCACGCGGCCCTTCATCGCCACCTGCGCGCTCGGCTCCAGGTGCTGCATCGAGCAGCCGCCGCAGTAGCCGAAATGCTGGCATTTCGGCTCGACCCGCATCGACGAGGCGCGCTGCAGGGTGACCATGCGGCCCGCTTCCCAGTTCTTTTTCTTGCGCGTCGTCTCGAAGCTGACGCGTTCGCCCGGCAGCGCGCCTTCGACGAAGATCACCTTGCCTGGCGAGCCGTCCTCGTTCTCGAGGTGGCCAACGCCGCGCCCGTCCATGTCGAGGGATTTGATGTCGATGAAGATTTCTTGCATGGTGATGAGAAAGTGGAGTGAAGGCAGGAGCCGGCCCCGGCCGGCGGCGCATGCTTCAAAGGCCGCGCATAAAAGAAAAATGGCCGAAACGGCCCGGCGGGCATGATAGCAAGGAATCGAAGTGGACGCTACCTGGTAGGGTTGCCGTTACAACAATGAATCGCGCACCACGCCGCGCGCCGCCATCGCGCGCTTGAGCTTGACCAGCGCTTCCTGCTGGATCTGGCGCACCCGCTCGCGCGTCACGCCCATCTCTTCGGCCAAGGTTTCCAGGGTGGCCGGGTCGTCGTTGTCGAGGCCGAAACGGCGGGTGACGACCAGGCGCTGCTTGTCCGGCAGCCGGGTCAGCCAGTCGCGCACCAGCAGCGCCACCTCCTGCTGCTCGGCGTGGGCGTCGGGGCTGCCTTCGCCGTCGTCGGGCAACATGTCCATCAGGCTCGATTGCGGATCGTTGTCGAGCGGCGCATCGAGCGAGGTCGCGTGCTCGGACAGGGTCAGGATGTCTTGCACTTCCTCGACCGGGCGGCCGACCAGGCTGGCGATGTCCTCGCTCGAGGCTTCCTTGCCGTCGTGCTTCTGGGCCTCGAGATGGTATTTGGCGCGCAGCACCCCGTTGAGCTCACGCACCATGTGCACCGGCAGGCGCACGGTGCGGGCCTGGTTCATGATGGCGCGCTCGATGCTCTGGCGGATCCACCAGGTGGCATAGGTCGAAAAGCGAAAGCCGCGTTCGGGCTCGAACTTGTCGATGGCGCGCATCAGGCCGATGTTGCCCTCCTCGATCAGGTCGAGCAGGACCACGCCGCGGTTGATGTAGTGCTTGGCGATCGAGACGACCAGGCGCAGGTTATGCTCGATCATCTTCTGGCGCGCGCCGAAGTCGCCGGCCTTGGCCAGGGTGGCGAAGTGGACTTCTTCGACGGCCGTGAGGAGCGGCCTGGCGCCGATCTGGTTCAGGTAGTGCTGGGTGGTGTCGGTCGCGAGCTCGGCCTGCAAGACCTTGCGCAGCTCGTCGACCGTGTCGATGCTGGCGTGGCGCGCGAGGGCATCCTCGCCCGCCGCGCCGGCCGCGCCGTCGACGCGGTCGGCATGGTCGAGATCGTCATCGGCATGCGCGCGCCCGCTTTCCGGCTCATCCGGAAACTCGTCCGTCTCCTCCTGGTCCAGCGGGTGCGGCGGCTGCGTCATACCGTTCCTAACGAACGGGCAAGAACCTCGTCGGGTCGACCGGCTTGCCCTGCTGACGAATCTCGAAGTGCAACTTGACCGCGTCGGCGTCGGAGTCGCCCATCTCGGCGATCACCTGACCACGGCTGACGTTGTCGCCCTCCTTGACCACGATCTTGCGGTTGTGGGCATAGGCGGACAACAGGCTGTTGCTGTGCTTGACGATGACGAGATTACCATAACCGCGGATGCCGCTGCCAGCATACATTACCTTGCCCGAGCCGGCGGCGACCACCGGCTGGCCCATCTTGCCGGCGATGTCGATGCCCTTGTTGCGGCCATCGTCGAAGGTGGCGATGACGCGACCTTCCGAAGGCCACATCCAGCTCAGGCGCGCTTCGTCGCTGGCGGCCGGGGCGGCAGGTGTGGCCGGCGCGGTGGTGGCCGGCGGCGTGGCGGTAGCCACCTTGCCTTCGCTGTAAGGGGTCTTGTCGGCGCGCGGTTCGGTCTTGCGCGGCACGCTGGCCGACGGCGGCATCGGCACCGGCTGGGTCTGCACATTGGCGCTGCGTTCGCCTTCCGGCTGGGTCACGCGCAATACCTGGCCGACCTTGATGTCGTCCGGATTGGCCAGGTTGTTCCAGGTCACCAGGTCGCGGTAGTTCTGGCCGAAGTCGAGCGCGATGCGCAGCAGGGTGTCGCCCTTGCGCACGGTGTACATGCCGCGCTCGTCCTGTTTCGGCGCTTCTTCCACGCGCGCGGGCGCTGGCCGGCTTGGCGCGGCGGTGACGGGGCGCTCGACGACCGGCGCCTGGCGGGTGGTGGTGGAACAACCGGCCACGAGGCCGATGAGGATCGTCAGGAGGGCTAAACGCGGTGCTTGTGTCATTGGCATTCTATTGTCTTATCGGCGTACGGCGGGCCTGGCGGCCCTTATTGGGTTTCAGATGGTGCCTGGGCGCAGCGGCACGAAGTGGCACGCTTCCAGCGTTTCGCTGGTCCACTCGGATTTGCCGGTGCGGGTAATACGGTGCAGGTGCTGCACCTGGGCGCCGACCGGCGCCACGAGATGCGCGCCGATGGCCAGCTGCTCGAGCAGGGCCCGCGGCACCTCGAGCCCGGCGGCGGCGAGGATGATGCCATCGAAAGGCGCGACCTGCGGCAAGCCTAGCATACCATCCCCATACTGCAAACGCAGGTTCGATATCCGCAGCGGCCGCAGATTGGTCTTCGCGAGCTCGTGCAAGGGCTTGATGCGCTCGATCGAATACACCTCTTTCGCGACGAAGGACAGGACCGCGGCCTGGTAGCCGCAGCCGGTGCCGATCTCGAGCACCTTCCCCAGCGCGCCGCCGGCCTGCCTTGATCCATTCATGACTTCGATCATGCGGGCGACGATATAGGGCTGGGAGATCGTCTGGTTATGGCCGATCGGCAGCGAGGCGTCGACATATGCCTGGCCGGACATGGCCGGTTCGATGAACAGGTGCCGCGGCACGGTTTCCATCGCCATCAGGACCTGCGGATCGCTCACTCCCTGGCGCGCGACGCGGCCCACCATCGCACGGCGCACCGCCTCGGTGGCCGCCAGGTCGGAACGTTGGGCGGCCGGCGCGCTGCTGGCCGCCTGCACATAGCCAGGCGTGCGTGGCGCCGGACCCGGGGACGGCGGCGTCCTGGCGCCGGTATAGGTGGTGGCGTTGCGGGTGGCGGTCTGCGGCGTCTGCACCGGCGCCGGCGTGCCGGGCTTGCGCACGCCGCTCGTCACCGACGACAGCGGCAGCGGAAAATTCGGGCGCGCATCCTTCATGCGAACCCTCCCGCCAGCAGGGCCAGCTGGGTCTTGTGGGTCAGGTCGATCTGCAGCGGCGTGATCGACACCCGCCCCTGCGCGGTCGCGTGGAAGTCGGTGCCCTCGCCGGCGTCGCGGCAGGCGCCGGGGGCGCCGATCCAGAAGATCTCGCGGCCGCGCGGATCCTGCGCGCGGATCACGGGCTCGGCCTGGTGGCGGCGTCCGAGGCGGGTCGGCGTCAGCGGGCCGATGTCCTCGTACGGCAGGTTCGGGATGTTCACGTTCAGCAGGAAAGGCTTGGGCAGCATGTCGAAACCGCCGGCGGCGAAACGCTCGACGATGTCGCGCGCGACGCGGGCGGCCGAATCGACGTGGGCCCAGCCGCCGTGCACCTGCGAAAACGCGATCGCCGGCAGGCCGAACAGGAAGGCTTCGGTGGCGGCGGCGACGGTGCCTGAGTACAGGGTGTCGTCGCCCATATTCTGGCCATTATTGATGCCGGAAACCACCAGGTCGGGCGGCGCATCGGTCATGCCGGTCAGGGCGATGTGCACGCAGTCGGTCGGCGTGCCATTCGTGAAATAGAAGCCGTTGGCCGATTTGTAGACCGACAGCGGCCGGTCCAGGGTCAGCGAATTCGAGGCGCCCGAGCGATTGCTGTCGGGGGCGACGACGACGATGTCGGCGATCGGCGCGAGCGCGTCCGCCAGCGCCTGCAGCCCAGGCGCCAGATAACCGTCATCGTTACTGATCAAGATTCGCATGGCGGAGATTTTACCCGAAGCAACGCCTGTATCGACGCCCGGCAGCAGAAATTCACGCCCGGATTTCACAATCCGGGACGGCCGATGAACCGCCTGATAACAGTGCGGCGGCCGTGCGACAGTTTACTGGACAGGCTGACAAGCTCGGAGATAACCACGCGATGCCGTCCTGTCAAGTTGCTTGTCGCGCAGTTAATGCGGGGCGTGGTGCGGTAGCGATGGCAAGTCGGCGCGGCGCGATGCGAAGCCGGCCAGGCTGCTATGGACTGGCGCCGCAATGGATGTCGGGTCGATGCCGGCGAGCCGGGGCCGGTGAACCCGGCTGGCAAGTCGACAAGTTGGCGCGGCAAGGGCTCGGCGGGACGGCGGCCCGTTGGACTGGTGGACTGGTGGACTGGTGGACTGGTGACTGGTCGTCTGCGGGCAAGCGGGCCGGCTGGCGGTTCGGCGCTCCGGCGATCGGGCATACGGGCGCCGGCATACGGGCGCCGGCGCAAGCACTTGCCCGGACCATGCCGGGCGTCGAGGCTGGCGCAGCGCCCGCACGCGCTTTCAGCGCATCGCCATCGGATTGTCGCGCGCCGCCTCGATCAAGGCCCCTTCGAGCAGCGACACTTCGTCCTGGGTGAAGGACAACAGCGCATCCTTGTCGCCCTCTTGCAGATAGACCTGCTTGATCATGGCGGCGCCGCGCCGGCGCAGCGGATGGGCGGCGCTGGGCCTGAGCACCGAGGTGCGCAGGCTGTCGGCCAGCGCCCTGGCTTCTTCAGGACTGCGGCTGTCGATCAGGTTCTGCAACTCGGTAAGCTTGTGACCCAGGCTGTCGGCCGCATGACTGGTTTCGGCATGCTCGCGCGGCGCCGCAAGTTCATGCTGGCCGTGCGCTGCAACGCCGTCCGCCGCAGGCGGCGACGATGACAGGCCGGGCGCCACGCCGCCCGGCGACAGGCTGGAACCGGATGCCCCGCTGTGCGCCCGCATCTGGTCCCGCATCTGGTGTGTCAGCTGCGCCTGCACGGCATCGTCCAGGGCGCCGCCGGGCGGCGGCGCGCCTTCGACTTCGCGCAAGTGCTGGCGCAGCTCGGCCACCTGTTCGCGCAGGCGGCGCGCGGCTTCGGTCTCGCCCTGCTGGCCCAGGGTGGAGGCCAGCCGCAGCTGCATATTGAGCGTTTCGGGATGGCCGGCTCCCAGGTGCCGCTCGCGCGTGCGCGCCAGCGATTCCTGGATGCTGCGCACCGCCGCCAGGTCGCCCTGCGCCGCCAGGATCTCGGCCAGCGCTTCGCGCACCGACAGTGTGCCGGCGGCGTCCAGGCCGTCGTGACGTTCATGGGCCCGCAACACCGATTCGAGCATGCGCCGCGCGTTGCCCAGTTCGCCCGTCTCGCCCAGCAGCAGCGCCAGCTGCTGGCCGCAACGCAGGGTATCGGCATGCTCGCTGCCCTGGCGCCGGCGACGGGCGTCGAGCACCCGTTCGACCACGATGCGGGCGCGTTCGAATTCGCGCTGCTGCACCAGGCTATGCGCCAGGTCTTCGAGGCAGTCGAGCGTGACCAGGTGTTCGGCGCCGAGCGCGCGTTCGCAGGTGGACACCACCTGCTCGTGCAGCGCCAGCGCGCGCTCGCCCTCGCCCAGCGCGGCCAGCGCCCGCGCCAGCTGCGAGCGCGCCGCCAGCGTCTCGGGCGCATCAGGGCCGGCCGTGCGCGCGCAGGCCTGGACCAGCAGGTCGTAATGGCGGCGCGCCTCTTGCACGACGCCGCTGTCGAGCAGGAGCGCGGCCAGCGCGACGCGGGCCTGGCGCGTGGCCGCGTGGTCGTCGCCAAGCAGGCGTTCGCGCACGGTCAGGCTTTCTTCGAGGCAGGCGCGGGCTTCGTCGCGGCGCCGCTCGCGTCGGCACAGCTCGCCCAAGCGGCCGAGGTGATCGGCAAGCGACGGTGAGCCGATGTCGTCGCCGCCGGTCTGGCGGCGGGCCTGCGCGACCGCCGCGCGCAGGCGCACTTCGGTCAGCGACTGCCAGGGGAAGCGGCCTGGCGCCAGCCATTCGGCCAGCAGCGCGGCATGGCGCCCCAGCGCACGGCGGTCGCCGCCCGGGCCGGCGGTGGACAAGGCGTCGGCCAGCGCCAGCTGGGTCTCGTCGAACCAGCTGTCGAGGTTGACGCGCGACCAGCCATAGCTGGCGCGCAGCAGCGCCTCGATGCGCGGCTGGTAACCCGGGCCATGGCGCGCATCGCCGCGCCGCCAGCGCGCATGCGGATCGCTGCGCGCGCCGTCGGCCGTGCAGGCCAGCGGGTAGAGCAGCAGCGGACGCTGTTCTTCTTCGTGGGTGCAGCGGTAATCGATGGCGCGCCGCAGCACGCCTTCGATGCCTTCGATGCTGCCCGGCGCCGGCGTGAACAGGCCTACCAGGCGGTCGGGCACCAGGGTCGAGCACACGCTGACGGCGGCCGAGCGCCCGGCGGCGCTGGCGACCAGCACGTGGCCGAAATGCTGCGCCAGGCGCGCCGCGAAGCGGCGGAACAGCGCCGGGCAGGCGTCGAACAGGGCTGGGTAGTCGAGCCGGCCCGCGCGTTCGGCATAGCTGCCGTCGAAGCGGCCGGCGCGCAGCAGGTAGAGCGGACGGCGGCCGTCGGCGCGCTCGAGATAGGCCTGCCAGCCGACGCCGTCGATCACGCGGTCGGCCAGCTCCTCGCCGCGGCCGGCGGTGTTGCGCAGCCGGGCGCGGCAGGCCTCGAGGAATTCGAGCAGCCCGGGCCGGGCCGCGTCGCCGGCGTCGTCGTCGGTGGCATGCGCGCCCGCAGGCGCCGCCGGGTGCGCGGGCGCCGGCCCGGCGCCATGCAGGGAAACAGCCAGGTCGGCAAACGGTTCATCGGCCGGCACTGCGAAATGGCGATGCAGCGCCGGCGCCTCGAGATCCCAGTCGATCACCAGCACCGGCGCCCCGGCGTCCCCACCCGCCAGCTGCAGCGCCAGCGCCGCGAGCACGGCATTGCGCGCCGCGCCGCCCTCGTAGGCATAGAAGCTCGTCACCGCGCCTGGCATGGCCAGCGGCTGGAGCGAGATACCTTGTTGGTCCATATGGCTCCTCATTCTTTTGGAAACGTCAGTTCTGGAACATCGCGCCATTCGGGTGGGACAGCGGGAAGCACGAATTGGTTGCAGTCGTGGTCGAGCGGCGTATGCTTTTTTTGACATGCATAATGGGCTGCAATCCGCTTGACCATCTTGTCAATGTCCGGCAAGAAGTCTGGATTCGACATCAGATCGGGCGTGGCCATCGTGTAGTGCGAGAAGTCGACATAGAAGCGCGCGTCGCTGATCTGGGGCGGCAGGGATTCGGGGTGGCGCGTCATGACGACCGGGATGATCAGGCGGCTCGGCAGCGTGTACCACTTGCCGCGCTCGGCCTCGATCAGGCGCATGGCCTCGTACTCGCGCCGCGTATAGGCGTGGGCCTCGTACTTGGGCGTGTAGATGAGGATCATGCAGACGCTCTCGCACATGGCGCGTGCGATCTTGCGGTCGAGATCGTCGCCGCCGCCCAACTGCTCGGTATCGACAAACAGTTCGTCTTCGTTGTCGAAGTAGGGTTCGAGATAGCAGCGCAGGGCGTCGGCCAGGGCCGACTTGAAGCGCTGCATCAGCGCGTGTCGGCCGTGGGCATAACTGAAGAAACAACCGTAACGGATTGCCATGCTTGTCCTCTGGTCCCGGCGCGCGTGGCGCCCGCATCCCAAGACTCTAGCGCGCAGTCCCTTGCCGGCTTTGCGGGCGGACAAGCAGACACAGGCCTTGCGGACGAAGATTCGCTCTGTTTCTTAAGGCATAATTCGCCCCGCCAATAACCCCGCTAATAAAACTGTGAGGAAGCAATGAAAGCCGTACGCTGCACCGCTTGGGGACCACCAGACAGCCTGGTGCTGGAAGACTTGCCGGAACCGGTCGCCGGTCCGGGCGACGTCGTGGTGGACGTGAAGGCGGCCGGCGTCAACTTCCCCGACGTGCTGACGGTCCAGGGCAAATACCAGGTGCGTCCTCCCCTTCCCTTCACGCCGGGCAACGAGTTCGCGGGCGTAGTGCGCGCCGTCGGCGCCGACGTCCGCGGCTTCGTCCCCGGCCAGCGCGTGATCGGTTTCACCCGCACCGGCGCCTTCGCCGAGCAGGCCGTAGCCCCGGGCAGCGCCTTCCTCCCGATGCCGGACGACATGGACCTCGACGTCGCCGCCGCGATCACGCTCACCTACGGCACCTCGTACCACGCGGTCGCCGACCGCGCTGCCTTGCAGCCGGGCGAAACGATGCTGGTGCTGGGCGCGGCCGGCGGCGTGGGCCTGGCGGCGATCGAGATCGGCAAGGCCCTCGGCGCGCGCGTGATCGCGGCCGCGTCCAGCGACGAGAAACTGGCGGCGTGCAAGGCGCACGGCGCCGACGTGCTGATCAATTATGAAACCGCGGACTTGCGCGAAGCGCTGCGCGCCGCCACCGATGGCCGCGGCCCGGACGTCATCTACGATCCGGTCGGCGGCAAGTACAGCGAACCGGCGCTGCGCTCGATCGCCTGGCGCGGACGCCACCTGGTGGTGGGCTTCGCGGCCGGCGAGATCCCGCGCCTGCCGTGGAACCTGATGCTGCTGAAAGGGGCGTCGGTGGTAGGCGTGTTCTGGGGCGACTTCACGCGCAAGGAGCAGGATGCGCACCTGGCGGCGATGGCGCGCATCACCGGCTGGATCGCGCAAGGGAAACTGCGGCCGCTGGTGTCGCGGCGCTATGCGCTGGCCGACACCGCGCAGGCCCTGAACGACATGGCGGCGCGCAAGGTCATCGGCAAGGTGATCATCGTGCCCTGACGCCGCTCAGGCCGCGCTCAGGCCGCGCTCTGGTCCGCCTCTTCGACCGGCCGGAAGAACTGGATCACCTCTTCCTGCACCCGGGTGCGCTTGAACGACGGCAGGCTCTGCCAGATGCGGCGGCCATACGGCTTGGTGATGATGCGCGGATCGCAGATCATCAGCACGCCGCGGTCCTCGACGTCGCGGATCAGGCGTCCGGCGCCCTGCTTCAGGGTGATGATCGCCTCGGGCAACTGGTGGTGCATGAAGCCGTTCATGCCCTGCTTTTCCATCACCTCGATGCGCGCGGCCAGCACCGGATCGTCGGGCGGCGCGAACGGCAGCTTGTCGATGATCACCAGCGACAGCGCATCGCCACGCACGTCGACGCCTTCCCAGAAGCTCTGGCTGCCGACCAGCACCGCATTGCCGGCATTGCGGAAGGAATCGAGCAGTTCGGTGCGGCCGCGCTCGCCCTGCACGAACAATGGGAAATCCCAGCCGCGCTCGGCGAACTCAGCGCGCAGGCGCTCGGCCACCTTGTTGACGGCGCGGATCGTCGTGCACAGGAAGAAGGTGCGGCCGCCGGCCGCCTCGATCACCGGCAAGGCGGCATCGACCACGGCGTCGGTGTACACGGCCGCCTGCGGCTCGGGCAGGCCGGTCGGCACGTACAGGATGCCCTGGTTCTGGTAGTCGAACGGGCTGGGCCAGGTCTTGGCCGGCTCGCCGGTCAGTCCCAGCTGGTCGGAAAAATGCTTGAAGTCGTTCTTCACCGCCAGCGTCGCCGAAGTGAAGATCCAGCTGCGCGGCGTGCCTTCTCTCTGGCTGGCGAAGATCGGCGCGATCGACAGCGGCGTCTTGTGCAGTTGCAGCGAAGACGAGAAAGCCTCGGCCCACAACACCGCCTGCTCGTTGGCCGGCGCCTTGTGGTCCGGCTTCCAGGCGTCGAAGGCGGCGGCCAGCTCGTGCGCGCGCACGCGGCAGGCTTCGATCGTCTCGGCGCGCGCGGAATTTTCTTCCAGCACCGTGATCATGCCGGCGATTTGTTCTTTGAGATTTTCAAGTGCCGGGAAAAACTGTGAAGTGGGCATGATCTGCGGCAGCGACAGGCGCAGGTTGCCGTCGCCAAACGACAGGCGCAGGTCGCGCGCGGCCTTCTCGACCACGGTCACCACCTTGGCCCAGTCCGGGCCGCCGCGCGCATGGGCCAGGCCCTCGGCCAGCACGTCGCGGCACAGTTCCAGCACTTGCGAGGTCGAGACCGACTGGCCGAAGAACAGGGTCGCGACGTCGGGCAGCTGGTGCGCCTCGTCGAAGATGATGGTATTGGCCGACGGCAGCAGCTCGGCCATGCCGGTATCCTTCAGCGCCACGTCGGCGAAGAACAGGTGGTGGTTGACCACCACGACATCCGCCTGCTGCGCTTCCCTGCGCGCCTTCATCACGAAGCAATCCTGGTAGTACTGGCATTCGGCGCCCATGCAGGTGTCGCGCGTGGAGGTAACCAGGTTCCAGACGGTGGCGGTCTCGGGCACCTTGGCCAGCTCGGCCTTGTCGCCCGAGCTCGTCATCTTGATGAAGCGCGAGATCTCGCGCAGGTGGCCGACGTCGTCGCGCGAGGTCAGCCGTCCGTTCTGCAGGGTGCGCTCGAGGTGGAAATGGCAGACGTAGTTCGAGCGGCCCTTGAGCAGGGCGACCGAGACCGGCGCGCGCAGGGCGGCGCGCACGGTCGGGATATCGCGCAGGAACAATTGATCTTGCAAGTTCTTGGTGCCGGTCGAGACGATGGTCTTGCCGCCCCACAGCAGCGCCGGCACCAGGTAGGCGAAGGTCTTGCCCGTGCCAGTGCCGGCCTCGGCCATGAGCACTTGCTGGTCGGCGATGGCCTGGGCCACGGCCTTGGCCATCTCGGTCTGCGACTGGCGCGGCTTGAACGTGCCGACGGCGGGTGCGAGCGGGCCGCCGGCGCCGAACAGGCGATCGACATCGGCGTCGTACTTGCCGGCGGGAGCCTGGGATTCCGGTGTTGCGGGAGCAATAGTCTCTACCGCATCCGGAGAAGCAGAAAGTTGGTCGGTCAAAATACGTGGTTTCGTTGGGCCTGGGATTGAATCAGGCCGGGATATCGGGTACCAGCTGCATCTTCAGCAGCGTAATATGATCTTTGAGCTGCAGTTTACGCTTCTTGAGGCGGCGCAGTTGTAACTGGTCAGCATGACCGTCCGCCGTCAACAGGGAGATGACGGCGTCGAGGTCGCGGTGCTCCACATCGAGTTCGATAATACGGCGCTGGATGTCCTGTACGTCAGTCATGTTGGATGCAGTTACGGGAAAGAATGGCGAAAAGCGCCGGCCAGGGCGGGCGCTCCGGATTATGCTATCTTGTTGCTACAAGATTAACTTGCAAGCTGGTGGCTTCTCAGTGCATAGTTTAATCGAGGCGGAGGTTGCCGCCAACAAAGATTGGCGTTAGCGTCCTGGAAAACACGGATTTATGACTTCTTACAAGATCGAAGCGGGCACCGCGCAACACATCGGGAACCGCCCCCAGCAGAACGACCGCGCCGCCCTGTTCACCGGCGCCCGCGCCCCCGGCTACGTGCTGGCGGTGCTGTCGGACGGGGTCGCCAGTCCGGCCGGGGCCGACCAGGTGCTGCACACGGCGCGCCAGGTCTTCGACGAATTCAAGCCCGGCGACCGTCCCGGCATCGAGCGCCTGGCCCAGCTGCTGCACGAGATGATCAGCGAGACCCACACGGTGATCAAGATGAATGCCGTGGCCACGCAGGCCGAGATCCACGCCAGCTTCGTCGGCCTGGTGATCAGCCCGCACGGCGAGGCGGTCTGGGCCCACGTGGGCGATTCGCGCCTGTACCGCTTCGAGCACGGCAAGTGCGCGGTGCGCACCAGCGACGCCGCCTATGTCGAGCACCTGGTCGCCAGCGACCGCCTGCCGCCGGAGGCGGCGCGCAACCACCGCCGCTCCAAGCTCTTGCTCAATGTATTGGGAAACAGCCGCAAGGAACCGTTCGTCACGACCGGCAGCCATACCGGGCTGGCCGCGGGCGACAGCTTCCTGCTGTGCTCGGACGGCCTGTGGCATTTCTTCACCGACGCCGAGCTGGCGGCCGTGACCGCCAGGACGACGCCGCGCCAGGCCTCCGAAATGCTCATCAACAAAGCCACGGAGCGTTCGCAAGGCAAAGGCGGCAATTGCACCATGGCCATCGTGAAGCTGGTCAAGCCGGCCCAGGACGGGTCGTTCGCCGGTCAGCGCTAGTTCGTTGGCGCCGGCTGATTGCCGCCCGTCCGCTTGGCTTCCTCGGCCGCGCGCTGGGCCGCCTTGGCTTCGCGCTCGGCCACGCGGCGCGCCACTTCCTTCTGGCGTTCTTCCGACTTGCGACGGCGCTCTTCATAGGCCGCGACATTGGCCGCGCGCTCGGCGGCTTCCTTCTCGGCGTTCGCCGCGCTTTCCTGGGCCCGCTGCTGGTTGCGCACCACGCGCGATTCGCCCGGCTTGGTGCGTGGCGGCGGCAGCGCCGCGGCGGCCGAATCCTTCGCCGGCGCCGGATCGGCGGCCAGCCTGGCTTCTTGTTCCGCATAGGCGGCATCGGCTTCGGCGATCGCCTTGTCACGCTCCTCGACCTTGAGGCGGCGCAGGTAGTGCGAGGCCTCGATCTCGATCGCGCGCTGCGTCACCAGGGCCGCGCGCCGCACTTCGCGGGCTTCGTCCAGGCAGCG
Source organism: Massilia timonae (assembly GCF_001866515.1). Taxonomy (NCBI): domain Bacteria; kingdom Pseudomonadati; phylum Pseudomonadota; class Betaproteobacteria; order Burkholderiales; family Oxalobacteraceae; genus Massilia; species Massilia timonae. Next base: position 3,237,971 of record NZ_JRYB01000001.1, on the reverse strand, counting down.
GTTGACGAAGAATTTGTCGTAGCAAACCACTTCGCGCTCGGCAAAACGGGCCTCGATCGCGGCGCGCTCGGCCGCGACCGCGGCCAGGCGCTGTTCGGCCTGTTCGGGCGACGTGGTGGGCGCCGACGGCGCCTCCTGCTGCGCCAGCTCGGTGCTCGAGCAAGCCGCCAGCAACAGGGTGAATGCGGCGGCTGCGGTAGCGCGCAGCATCGGTTGTCTTGTCATGGTGTTCCTTTCGATCATGCAATGGCGTCGGCCGCGCCGCGCCGTTCGGCCAGCAGGTACTCGCGCGACTGCATCTCGATGATACGCGATACGGTCCGGTGGAATTCGTTCGCCAGCTGGCCCGTGGTGTACAGCTCTTCCGGTTCGACCGCGGCCGACATGATCAGCTTGACCTTGTGGTCGTAGAACACGTCGATCAGCCAGGTAAAGCGGCGCGCCTCGGACGACTGGGCCGCCGACATCGCCGGGATGCCGGACAGGATCACGGTATGGAACTGGCTGGCCAGTTCCAGGTAGTCGTTCTGCGAGCGCGGCCCGCCGCACAGCGTGGCGAAGTCGAACCAGATCACGCCGCCGGCGCGGCGCAGCGCGCGGATCTCGCGCTTTTCGATGGTCACCACCGGCGCTTCGTCGGCGGTGTCGGCCACCCTGGCATAGGCGTCGCGCAGCGCCTTGTCGGACGCCGCGTCGAGCGGCATGTAATAAGCTTCCACCTGCTCCAGCGCGCGCTTGCGGTAGTCGTTGCCGGCGTCGACGTTCAAGACGTCGAGTTTCTCCTGCAGCAGCGCGATGGTGGGCAGCATGCGGTCGCGGTGCAGGCCGTCCGGATACAGGGTCGACGGCTCATAGTTCGAGGTCATCACGAAGCTCACGCCGTTGTCGAACAGGGCCTTGAGCAGGTTGTACAGGATCATCGCGTCGGCGATGTCCGAAACGTGGAATTCGTCGAAGCAGATCAGGCGATACTTCCTGGCGATGCGCTTGGCCACTTCGTCGAGCGGATCGGCGACGCCCTTCAGCTCATCCAGCTGGCCGTGCACGGCGCGCATGAACTCGTGGAAGTGCAGGCGCGTCTTGCGCACCACCGGCACCACCAGGTAGAACGAATCCATCAGGAAGGACTTGCCGCGCCCCACCCCGCCCCACATGTACACGCCCCTGGGCACGTCGGGCCGGTTGATCAGGCGCTTGAAAGCGGACGACCGCTGGGCCTTGTAGTGGACCCAGTCGTCGTACGCCTGTTGCAGGCGGTCCACCGCCATCTGTTGCGCCGGGTCTGACTTGAAGCCGCGCTCGTTCAGCGCGTGCTGGTAATACTCTTGAACATTCATATTCTTACCGCTGTAAACGTAATGTGGGCGGGGAAACCCGCCCACATTACGGGATACCGTTCCCCGGCGCCGCGTCCACGGCGCCGACGAATGCTCCTGTTTGCTTAGAAGTTCAGCGAACGCTTGTCGACTGCCAGCGCGGCTTCCTTGGTCGCTTCCGACAGCGACGGGTGCGCGTGGCAGATGCGGGCGATGTCTTCCGACGATGCCTTGAACTCCATCGCGACCACGGCTTCCGAGATCAGCTCGGAGGCCATCGGGCCGACGATGTGCACGCCCAGGATTTCATCGGTCGTGGCATCGGCCAGGAACTTGACCATGCCCGAGGTGTCGCCCAGCGCACGCGCACGGCCGTTGGCCATGAACGGGAAGGTGCCGGCCTTGTACTGCACGCCGTCGGCCTTCAGCTGCTGTTCGGTCTTGCCGACCCACGCGATTTCCGGCGAGGTGTAGATCACCCATGGAATCGTGTTGAAGTTGACGTGGCCATGCTGGCCGGCGATGCGCTCGGCAACCGCCACGCCTTCTTCCTCGGCCTTGTGCGCCAGCATCGGGCCGCGCACGACGTCGCCCACCGCCCACACGCCCGGCAGGCTGGTGCGGCATTCGTCGTCGACCACCACGAAGCCGCGCTCATCGAGCTGCAGGCCCACGGTCTCGATGCCGAGGCCGTTGGTGTTCGGCACGCGGCCGATCGAGATGATCAGGCGGTCGAAGGTCGCTTTCTGCTCCGCGCCGGTGCTGTCGGCGTATTCCACGGTGACGTCGTTGGCGCCCTTGGTGATCGCGCCGATCTTGCAGCCCAGGTTGATCTTCAGGCCCTGCTTGGTGAACAGCTTGTGCGCTTCCTTGGCGATCTGCTCGTCGACCGCGCCCAGGAAGGTCGGCAGGCCTTCGAGCACCGTGACGTCGGCGCCGACACGGCGCCACACGCTGCCCATTTCCAGGCCGATGACGCCGGCGCCGATCACGCCGAGTTTACCCGGCACGGCGTCGATCGCCAGGGCGCCGGTGTTCGACAGGATCAGTTTCTCGTCGAATTCCGCGCCCGGCAGCTGGCGTGCGTTCGAACCGGTCGCGACGACCACGTTCTTGGCGCTGATGGTGTCGGTGGTCGGGCCGCTGACGTTGATGGTGTAGCCAGCGTCGCCTTCCGCCTTGCCGGCGAAGGCGCCGCGGCCGTGGAAGAAGGTGACCTTGTTCTTCTTGAACAGGAACAGGATGCCGTCGTTGTTCTGCTTGACGATGGTGTCCTTGCGCTTGAGCATGGTGCCCAGGTCGAGCTCCAGGCCCGAGACCTTGATGCCGTGGTCGGCGAAGGCGTGGCCGGCGTGTTCGAAGTGTTCCGACGATTGCAGCAGCGCCTTCGACGGGATGCAGCCGACGTTGGTGCAGGTGCCGCCCGGGGCAGGCTTGCCGGCGGCGTTGCTCCACTCGTCGATGCAGGCGGTCTTGAAGCCCAGCTGGGCTGCGCGGATGGCGGCGATGTAGCCGCCAGGACCGCCGCCGATCACGACGACGTCAAATTGTTTATCGCTCATTACTTTGATTCCTTTTTATTCTTCCGGAATGAATACCCACAGCAGCAGGTATATCAGGATGCCGAAGCCGAACGTCAGGACGAACAGCACGAAGATCAGGCGCCAGACCCACGATTCGAGACCGTAGGTGCGCGCCAGGCCGCCGCACACGCCGCCCAGCCAGCGGTCGAGCCGCGAGCGGCGCAGGCCGCTCAGCAGGTCGTCGCGGTGCTGGTCGAAGGAGATCCGCTCGGTGGCCGGCGGTTCCTTATTGAGGCTCACGGTCGACGCACCCGACAGGATGCGCGCCTTGGCCTGCTCGAACTCGGCATCCGACAGCGCGCCGGCCTGGTGCAACTCGTGCAGCCGCTTGATTTCGTCTGACAACATCGCGTTCTCCGGCAAACAGCAAGCCGGCGCCGCCATGGCGGCGCCGGCACGTGACGAGAATTACAGGTCCAGCAGCAGGCGGGCCGGATCTTCCAGCGCGTCCTTCATCGCGACCAGGCCCAGCACGGCTTCGCGGCCGTCGATGATGCGGTGGTCGTACGACATTGCCAGGTAGTTCATCGGACGGATGACGATCTGGCCGTTCTCGACGACGGCGCGGTCCTTGGTCGCGTGCACGCCCAGGATCGCCGACTGCGGTGGGTTGATGATCGGGGTCGACAGCATCGAGCCGAACACGCCGCCGTTCGAGATCGAGAAGGTGCCGCCCGACAGGTCGTCCAGGGTCAGCTTGCCGTCCTTGGCTTTCTGGCCGAACTCACCGATCTTCTTCTCGATTTCGGCGATCGACATCTGGTCGGCGTTGCGCAGGATCGGCACCACCAGGCCACGTGGCGAACCGACGGCGATGCCGATGTCGAAGTAGCCGTGGTAGATGATGTCGTTGCCGTCGACCGAGGCGTTCAGGATCGGGTACTTCTTCAGCGCGGCGACGGCGGCCTTGACGAAGAAGGACATGAAGCCCAGCTTGACGCCGTGTTCTTTCTCGAACTTGTCCTTGTACTTGTTACGCAGTTCCATGACCGGAGCCATGTTCACTTCGTTGAAGGTGGTCAGGATGGCGTTGGTCGACTGCGATTGCAGCAGGCGCTCGGCGATACGGGCGCGCAGGCGGCTCATCGGCACGCGCTCTTCCGGACGGTCGCCCAGGTTGGCTGGTGCAGGGGCAGCGACTTGCTGCAGGGCTGCCTTCGGCGCGGCGGCCGGTGCAGCGGCAGCTGCGGCGGCTGGCTTGCCGGCGACGGCAGCCAGGGCATCGCCCTTGGTCACGCGGCCATCGCGGCCCGAGCCTTCGACGTTCGAAGCGCTCATATTGTTGTCGGCCAGGATCTTGGCGGCGGCCGGCATGGCGACGCCGGCTTTCGACTGATCAGCGGCTGGCGCGGCGGCCGGCGCAGCGATCGATGCGTTCGGCGCTGCCGATGGAACGGCCTTGACGGCGATCGGGCTGGTCTGCGCCGATGCTTCGGTATCGATGATCGCGATGACTTCGTTTGCGACGACGGTATCGCCGTCGGCTTTCAGCAGTTGCACGATCACGCCTGCGCTCGGCGCCGGCAGTTCCAGGACCACCTTGTCGGTCTCGATGTCGATCATGTTTTCGTCGCGCGAGACGGATTCGCCGACTTTCTTGTGCCACGACAGCAGGGTTGCTTCAGCAACGGATTCCGACAGAACAGGTACCTTGACTTCGATTTGTGCCATTTTTTAAAACTCCAGTAATTATTCTTTGCAAGTGCCCCCGCGCACGGGACGCGGGGGGCGTGGTTTTACCTGATGTGACTAATTACTTAGTCAGGATGAAACCCTTGAGTTTCGAGAACGCGGTCTCCAGCAGTTCTTTTTGCTGTGCGATGTGCTTGTCCGCATAACCCACGGCCGGCGATGCCGACGCGGCGCGACCGGCGTAAGCCAGGCGCTGGCCATCTTCCATGCCTTCGAAGATGTTGTGCTGGATCTGGAACCATGGACCCTGGTTCTGCGGCTCGTCCTGTGCCCACACCACTTCGGTCGCGTTCGGGAACTTTTTCAGTTCGGCGGCGAACGACTTGTGCGGGAACGGGTACATCTGCTCGATACGGATGATCGCGGTGTCGGCGCTGTTGCGCGTCTTGCGTGCATTGACCAGGTCGTAATAGACCTTGCCCGAGCACACGATCACACGCTTGACCTTGCCTGCGTCGATCTTGTCGTCGCATTCGCCGATGACGGTCTGGAAACCGCCCTTGGTCAGGTCGGTCAGCGGCGAGCCGGCATCCTTGTTACGCAGCAGCGACTTCGGCGTGAAGATCACCAGCGGCTTGCGGAACTGGCGCACCATCTGGCGGCGCAGCAGGTGGAAGATCTGGGCGGCCGTGGTCGGCTGCACCACTTGCATATTGTTGTCGGCGCACAGTTGCAGGAAGCGCTCGATACGGGCCGACGAGTGCTCCGGACCCTGGCCTTCATAGCCGTGCGGCAGCATCATGACCAGGCCCGAGGCGCGGCCCCACTTCACTTCGCCGGAGGCGATGAACTGGTCGATGACGACTTGCGCGCCGTTGACGAAGTCGCCGAACTGGGCTTCCCAGATGGTCAGGGTGTTCGGTTCGGCGGTCGAGAAGCCGTATTCGAAGCCCAGCACCGCTTCTTCGGACAGCACCGAATCGATCACGGTGAAGTCGGCCTGGTTGTCGGAGATATTGGCCAGCGGCAGGTAGATGCCCTGGTCCCAGCGCTCGCGATTCTGGTCGTGCAGCACGGCGTGGCGGTGCACGAAGGTGCCACGGCCGGCGTCCTGGCCCGACAGGCGGATCGCATAGCCCGACGACAGCAGCGAGGCGAACGCCAGGTGCTCGCCCATGCCCCAGTCGAGGTTCACTTCGCCGCGGCCCATGGCGGCGCGGTCGGCCAGCACTTTTTCGACCAGCGAGTGTGGTTTGAAACCTTCAGGGACCTTGGTGATGCGTTCGGCCAGGCGCTTCAGTTCGGTGACCGGCACGGCGGTGTCGGCGGCGTCGGTCCACTTCTTGTTCAGGAACGGCGCCCAGTCGACCGCGTACTTGCCCTTGAAGTTGGTCAGCACCGGATCGACCGTGTGCTTGCCGGCGTCCATGGCGTCGCGGTAGGCCGCGACCAGCTTGTCGCCGCCGTCGGCTTCGATGGTGCCCTGCGCGGCCAGCTTCTCGGCGTACAGCTTGCGGGTGCCCGGATGCTTGGCGATCTTCTTGTACATCAGCGGCTGGGTCAGCGCCGGGGTGTCCTGCTCGTTGTGGCCCAGTTTGCGGTAGCAGATGATGTCGACCACGACGTCCTTGCCGAACTCGGCGCGGTAGTCGAGGGCGATCTGGCTTGCAAGCACAACAGCTTCAGGATCGTCCGCATTGACGTGCAGCACCGGCGCTTCGATCATCTTGACGACGTCCGAGCAGTACAGGGTCGAGCGCGCGTCGCGTGGATCCGAGGTGGTAAAGCCGATCTGGTTGTTGATGACGATGTGCACGGTGCCGCCGGTGCCGTAGCCGCGGGTCTGCGCCAGGTTCAGGGTTTCCATGACCACGCCCTGGCCGGCGAACGCGGCGTCGCCGTGCACCAGGATCGGCAGCACTTCCTTGCCCTTCTTGTCGCCGCGACGCATCATGCGCGCCTTGACCGAGCCTTCGACGACCGGGTTGACGATCTCGAGGTGGGACGGGTTGAACGCCAGCGACAGGTGGACCGGGCCGCCCGGGGTCGAGATATCGCTCGAGAAGCCCTGGTGGTATTTCACGTCGCCTGCCGGCAGGTCGTCGGCGTGCTTGCCTTCGAATTCTTCGAACAGGTCGGCCGGGCTCTTGCCCAGGGTGTTGACCAGGACGTTCAGGCGGCCGCGGTGGGCCATGCCGATCACGATTTCCTGGATGCCTTTTTCACCGGCGCGCTGGATCACTTCGTCGATCGAGGCGATGAACGATTCGCCGCCTTCCAGCGAGAAGCGCTTGGCGCCAACGTACTTGGTGTGCAGGTAGCGTTCCAGGCCTTCGGCCGCGGTCAGGCGCTCGAGGATGTGCTTTTTCTTCTCGCCGCTGAAAGTCGGGGTCGAGCGGATCGATTCCAGACGCTCTTGCAGCCAGCGCTTTTCGGTCGGATCGCTGATGTACATGAACTCGGCGCCGATCGAACGGGTGTACGTATCACGCAACATGTTCAGGATGTCGCGCAGCGGCGCGGTTTCCTGGCCAAAATAGGTGTTGCTGATATTGAAAACGGTGTCGAGGTCGGCTTCGGTGAAGCCGTAGAAGGCGGGGTCGAGCTCTGGGAGGGGTGGGCGTTCCTGGCGCTGCAGCGGGTCCAGGTTGGCCCAGCGCGAACCGAGGTAGCGGTAGGCGGCGGTGATCTGGGTGACGGCGACGCGCTTGCGGCCCAGTTCGGAGTCGGCCGAAGCGACGACGGTACGGATCGGGCCCTGCTTGGCGCGTTCCGCGAACGAGGCCACCACCGAGGAATGCACCACATCGGGGCGGTTCGAGCCGTCGACTGCCGGCACGTGTTGCATCTGGTCGAAGTAGGCGCGCCAGTTTTCGGGCACCGAGGTCGGATTATCCAGATAGGCCTCGTACAACTCTTCCACGTACGGGGCATTGCCGCCGAACAGGTAGGAGTTGGCGTTATATTGTTGCATCATTCTTGCTCACCTTTCTTTTCGCGCTTCGCGAGGTTTGGGCGGGTTGTTTAAAACCTTCCGCGACACGGCCTGACCGGTTAGCGGATTGCACTTCAAGACATCAAGTTGTGGGGGAAGGACTGTTCGGTACTAAAAAATACGTGTGCAAAATCCTGCCAATTTGCGCACATTATTGTAACGCATGATCTCGGCCAGGGCAGACTCCCTTCCAAGAAATTATTTATTACAAAATGTGTATTTCTGAGTCGCACTTTTGGCACGAAACCCGCATTGCGCCCATTGCTGAGTTGACCATGTAAATGATAATCGTTATCATTTAATGATGCCTTCTTCCGCAACTCCTCTCAAGAATACAACCGAGCCGGCCATCGCGGCCGAGTCCGCGCCTGCCGGCGCCGCGGCTGGGACCGCCCTGCCCGGCGCTCGCCGCGCCATGTGGCTCAAGCAGTTGCATCAATGGCATTGGATCAGCTCGGCCATCTGCCTGATGGCCATGCTGCTGTTCAGTTTTACCGGCCTGACCCTGAACAACGCCACGCTGATCGAGGCCAGGCCCGTCGTCACGCGCCTGAAGGCGACGCTCCCCGAGCCGCTGCGCGTCCAGCTGCAGGCCTTTGCCGAAGACCACGTCGACGCCGAAGTGCCGCTGCCGAGCGAGATCGCGGACTGGACCAATGGCGCCTTCCCGGTCGACGTGCGCGGCAAGCGCGCCGAATGGAGCGAGGAAGACGCGTATGTCGCCCTGCCCCGTCCCGGCGGCGACGCCTGGCTGCGCATCGCGGTCGACGGCAGCGCCGAATTCGAGAAGACCGACCGCGGCTGGATCTCGTGGCTCAACGACATGCACAAGGGCCGCAACACGGGCGTGGTCTGGAGCTGGTTCATCGACCTCTTCGCCGTGGCCTGCGTGGTGTTCTGCATTACCGGTTTCCTGATCCTGAAGTACCACGCGGCCAAGCGGCCGTCGACCTGGCCGGTGGTCGGCTTCGGCATCGTGCTGCCGATCGTGCTGGCCCTCCTGTTCGTCCACTGATCCACCTACCGAGAGAAGACCAAGAATGAAACTGTCCCATTCGCTCGCCCTCACCCTCCCGCTCGCGTCCAGCTGGGCCATGGGCGCCGACCTGTCCGTCAAGTTCGACGTGCCGCAGCTGAACGTGGCCGAATATCACAAGCCCTATGTGGCGATCTGGATCGAGAATGCCGACCAGAACATCGCCTCCAACCTGGCCGTGCTGTACGACGTCAAGATGAAGGACAAGGGCGGCGAGAAATGGGTCAAGGACTTGCGCACCTGGTGGCGCAAGGCGGGGCGCGACGCCGCCCTGCCGATCGACGGCGTCAGCGGCGCCACCCGCGCGCCCGGCACCCACACCATGAAGTTCGCCGGCGCCAGGTATGGCATCGACAAGCTGCCGCCCGGTGAATACAAGCTGGTGGTGGAGGCGGCGCGCGAAGCCGGCGGACGCGAAGTGGTCAAGGTGCCGTTCACCTGGGCCGGCAAGGGCAAGCTGGCGGCGAACGCGGCCGGCAAGGACGAACTGGGCGCCGTGTCGCTCCAGATCCAATAACGACAACCACCATCAGGAGAAACCCATGCAACAGAACACATTCTACAAAGCCGCCATCGTCGGCCTGCTGCTCGCCGGCGCCTCGCTGACCGCCCAGGCCCACCGCGCCTGGATCCTGCCGAATACCGCCATGGTCGATTCGAAGGAAGCCTGGGTCACGATCGATGCCGCGATCTCGAACGAGGTGTTCGAGTTCAACCACCATCCGCTGCGCCTGGACAACCTGGTGGTCACCGATCCGGACGGCGTGCAAGCCAAGGCCGAAGGCGCCGTGGTCGGCAAGTACCGCAGCACGCTCGACCTGCGCCTGCCCAAGGACGGCACCTATCGCCTGTCGATCGTCAACAACAACGTGATGGGCAGCTACAAGCTGGGCGGCGAGACCAAGCGCTTCCGCGGCGCCGCCGGCAGCCCGGCGGTCGCGATTCCCGCCGGCGCCAGCGAGGTGCAGACGACCGCGGTCCACTCGCGCAACGAGACTTTCGTCTCGGCCAACAAGCTCAGCGACACGGCCCTCAAGCCGACCGGCGAAGGCCTGGAAATGATCCCGCTGACCAATCCTTCCGACCTGCGCGTCGGCGAGCCGATCCGCGTGCGTTTCCTCCTCGACGGCAAGCCGGTCGCCAACCTGCCGTTCAGCATCGTGCAGGGGACCGTCAAATACCGCGGCGCCTCCGGCGAGCAGCGCTTGACGACCGACGCCAAGGGCGAAGCGTCGTTCACCGTGCCGGCGGCGAATATGTACTGGCTCAGCGCCGGCTTCCCGTTCGGCGAAGGAAAACCGCAGCCGGGCGCCAAGCGCTACAGCTACGCGGCCACGCTCGAAGTCCTGCCGCAGTAATCCGGATGCGCGACGTTCTCGTTCCGCTGGAAGTCGACATGGCGCTGCCGCCCGGCGGCAGCACCCTGTACACGACGTCGGGCACGGCGATGGGCACCGGCTGGTCGGCGCGGCTGATGCTGCCGCCCGGCGCCGACGGCGCTGCCTTGACGCTTGCCCTGCAGCGTGAACTGGATGAGATCGTCGCGCAGATGAGTCACTGGGAGCCCGATTCCCTGCTGTCGCGCTACAACCAGGCCCCGGCCGGCAGCTGGCATGCGCTGCCGCCGCACTTCTTCGACGTCGCCGACTACGCGCTGCGGGTGCATGAAGACAGCGGCGGCGCCTACGACCCGGCCGGCGGCCAGCTGGTGAACCTGTGGGGCTTCGGCGCCACCCGGCGCTACGACCAGGCCGGCTTCTACGCACCGGATGCGGCAGCGATCGGGGCCGCGCTGGCGCAGCGCGGCGCCAGTCAACCGCTGCTGGACCGCGCCACGCGCCGCCTGCTGCAGCCGGGCGGCGCCCTCCTCGATTTCTCTTCCGTCGCCAAAGGCTATGCGGTCGACTGCATGGCACGCTGCCTCGAACAGCGCAGCGTGCGCCATTATGTGGTCGAAGCCGGCGGCGAGCTGCGCGGCGCCGGCGCCAAGGCCAATGGCGAACCGTGGTGGGTGGAGATCGAAGGGGTTCCGGATGCCGACAATGCCGACGCTGGCGCCACCCAGGCCGTGGTCGCCCTGCATGGCCTGGCGATCGCCACCTCGGGCGACTACCGCCGCTACTTTCAACACCGCGCCCGGCGCGCCGCGCACACCCTCGATCCGCGCAGCGGCTATCCGGTTGCCAATGGCGTCGCTTCGGTGACGGTGCTGGCGCCGACCTGTATGGCGGCCGATGCGCTGTCCACCGCGCTCACCGTGCTGGGCCCGCAAGACGGCCTGGCCTTCGCCGAGGCGCGCGGCATCGCGGCGCGCTTCCTGGTGCGCGCACCTGGCGGCCTGCTCGAAACCACGTCCAGCGACTGGCGCGCCCTGCTGCAATGATGTTGACGATCGACCCTCTGCGCCTGGGCGGCGCGCTCGCGCTGTCCTGCGTCTATCTGGCGATGTGCCTCGGCATCTGGCGCAGCCGCCTGGTGCGCACCCGGGCGGCCGGTGGCGCGGCCGACTGGCTCGTGGTCCACGCCAGCCAGACCGGCAGCGCCGAATTCCTGGCCGAACGCACCGCCGCCACCCTGGCCCTGGGCGGCCTTGACGCACGCGCCGTCTGCATGTCGACCCTGGACGGCGCCCAGCTGGCGGCCGCCTCGCGCGTGCTGTTCATCTGCAGCACCTACGGCGAAGGCGATGCGCCCGACACGGCCGCGCGCTTCGCCGGCCACACGATGGGCCAGGCGCTAGCGCTGTCGCACCTGCACTACGGCGTGCTGGCGCTGGGCGATGCGACGTATTCCCATTATTGCGGCTTCGGCCGCGCGCTGGATGCCTGGCTGCGCGAGCGCGGCGCTACGGCGCTGTTCGACCGGATCGACGTCGACCGCGGCGCGCCCGAGGCGCTGGCCGCATGGCAGCACCACCTGAGCCACCTGGCCGGCACCAGCGATGCGCCCGACTGGGAAGCGCCGGCCTACGGCGAATGGCGCATCGCCAGCCGCATCCACCTCAATCCCGGCAGCGCCGGCGCGCCGCTGTACCGCATCGCCCTGACGCCGCGCGCCGGCGCGCTGCCCGCCTGGGAAGCGGGCGACCTGGCCCAGGTCAGCGCGCCGCTCGACCCGAGCCATCCGCGCGAATATTCGATCGCGTCGGTGCCGGGCGAAGGCCGGCTCGAACTGCTGGTGCGTCTGCAGACGCGCGCGGACGGCACGCCTGGCGCGGCATCCGGCTGGCTGTGCGTGTGCGCGGACCAGGACGACACGATCCGCCTGCGCGTACGCGCGCATGCGCGCTTCCGGCTGGGCACGAATGCGGGGCGGCCCCTGATTGCGATCGGCAACGGCAGCGGCCTGGCAGGGTTGCGTTCGCTGCTCAAGGCGCGCATCGATGCCGGCATGCACCGCAACTGGCTGCTGTTCGGCGAACGCAATGCGGCCCACGATTTCCTGTGCCGGGAGGAACTGGAAGCATGGCGCGGTGGCGGCATGCTGGCGCGGCTCGACCTGGCGTTTTCACGCGACGAGGGCAAGGCGCGCTACGTGCAGCACCTGGTGGATGCGCATCAGGAAGAATTGCGCCGCTGGGTCGCGGATGGTGCGGCGGTCTATGTCTGCGGCAGCCTGCAAGGCATGGCCGGCGGCGTGCACGATGCGCTCGTGTCGGCGCTCGGGCTCGACACGGTCGACGCCATGGTAGCGGATGGCCGCTACCGGCGCGACGTCTACTAGACGTAAAACAGAACCGCCGGCAATGCCGGCGGATCGATCAAGCTGGCGCCTCAAGGCGGTCAGCGGTTGTCGTTCTTGTGGCTTTGACGGCCGGCCTGGGCATGCTGCTCGGACGAGCCGCCGCGTTGGCCGCTCTGCTGGTTGCTGCCCTGGTTGCCGCCACCCTGATTGCCGCTCTGCTTGTTGCCGTCGTTCTTGTGGCTCATCGAACCGGCCTCGCGTGCTTCCTGCGAATTGAACTCGTGCGCATTGCCCGATGCGTGCGCCGCGCGGCCGCCTTCGCTGGCGATTTCACGCTGGCGCTGCGGGTCCATCGATGCGAAACCCTGGTTGCCGCTGCCACCCTGGTTGCCCTGATTACCCTGGTTGCCGCTCTGCTGGCTACCTTGCTTGGTGAACTGGTTGTTACCTTGCGGGTTGTTGTTTTGCGACTTGTTTGCCATGATTGCCTCCTTACATGATGAAAAAGTGCCAGCAGTAAGCTGACTCGAAGGACTTCATGGTAGGCCGCCAATATCGGTCTGAACACCAAAATACGGCAGTCGGCTTGTAGGACCGGGCCTTGCCGGACTACCGGCATCGGCCGTCATCCTGAAAGAAAAATCTATTATAAATCGATCAATTTATAGAATAATAATTATGAAAATAGAACTTGAACAGTATGAATCGGCTACTTTAGTCGAGTCGAATTTCCACTCGAATACATGAACATTGGTATCGGGTACCGCTTGTTCGGCGCCGTCCTGCTGGCCATTCTGACAGTGGCGGGAGCGGGAGTTCTGTTGCTGCGGCAAAACGTCATGCAGCACTTTGGCGACTATGCGCAAGCCATCGAACTCGACCGCCTGGACGAGTTGTCGGCGTCGCTCGCGCGCCAATATGGGCGGCGCGGCGACTGGACGTTCATCCCGGCCTTCGGGCGGCGCGCCTGGATATCGGCCGAGCTGGCGCGCCTGCAAGCCGCGCGCAGCGTGCCTGTGCCGCCAGTCGCACCGGTCGCGCCCGCAGCGCCGGCCGCACCCGCCGCACCGCCCGAGGGGCGCTCCCACCCGCCCCACCGGCGCCACCCGCACCGCCGGCGCCACCGCTGCCGCCGCCTGTCATTTCCCCTCCCGGCACGCCCGCCGGCCAGGAAGGATTCACCCAGGACCTGCATGCACGCATCACCCTGCTCGATGCCGATGGCCGCTACCTGGCCGGACGCATGCCCGGCACGTTGCCGCTGGCGCGCCGTCCGATCGCGGTGGACGGCGACACCGTCGGCTTTCTCGGCGTGGCGCGCAGCCAGCGGCCGAGCGATGCGATGGCCTATGCCTTCCTGTCCCGGCTGCAGCACAGCCTGTGGCTGATCGGCGCCGTGGCCGTGGCGCTGAGCGCACTGGCCGCGATCCTGCTGGCGCGCCACTTCCGGCGCCCGATCGATCGCCTTGCGCGCGGCGCCGCCACGCTGGCCGCGGGCGATTACGGCGTGCGCCTGCCGCTCGGGCGCAGCGACGAGCTGGGCGACCTCGCGCGTCACTTCAACGTGCTGGCCGAACGCCTCGACCAGGCGGAAGCGGCGCGCCGCCAATGGGTGGCCGATACCTCGCACGAGCTGCGCACCCCGCTGGCCGTGCTGCGCGCGCAGCTGGAAGCGATCCAGGACGGCGTGCGCCAGGCGACGCCGGAAACCATCGACGCCATGGGGCGCCAGGTGCTGGCGTTGAGCAAGCTGATCGACGAGCTGTACGCGCTGGCGCGCGCCGACGTGGGCGAACTCGCCTGCCGGCGCGAGCCGCTCGACCTGTGGACGCTGGCGGCCACCGAGGCCGGCGCCTTCGCGGCGCGCTTCCAGGCGGCGGGGATCGCGCTCGAACTCCAGCCTGCCGACGCGCCGGCGACCGTCATGGCCGACCCCGACCGCATGCGCCAGGTCGTCGCCAACCTGCTCGAAAACAGCCTGCGCTACACCGCGGCCGGCGGCGCGGTGTGCCTGCATGCGCAGCGCGATGCCGGCAAGATCGACCTGGTGCTGGACGACAGCGCGCCGGGCGTGCCGGATGCGGCGCTGGCGCGGCTGGCCGAGCGTTTCTACCGGGTCGACGCCTCGCGCAGCCGCGACCACGGCGGCGCCGGACTCGGCCTCGCGCTGTGCCGGCGCCTGCTGGAGGCGCAAGGCGCCACCCTCGCCTTCGCCCACTCGCCGCTCGGCGGCCTGCGCGTCACCGTGTCGATGCCATCGGCGGAAAAGGATGCCGCATGAGCACCACGATCCTGATCGTCGAGGACGAAGCGGAGCTGGCCAGCGTCATTGCCGACTATGCGCGCGCCGCGGGCTATGTCCCCGCCGTGTGCGGCGACGGCCTGGAGGCGCTGGCGGCGATCCGCCATGCGCCGCCTTCCCTGGTCGTGCTCGACCTGATGCTGCCCGGCCTGGACGGCCTGTCACTGTGCCGCGCGGTGCGCGCCTTCTCCAGCGTGCCGATCGTGATGGTGACCGCGCGGGTGGAAGAAGTCGACCGTCTGCTGGGGCTGGAGACGGGCGCCGACGACTATCTGTGCAAGCCATTCAGCCCGCGCGAGCTGATGGCGCGCATCAAGGCCATCCTGCGCCGCGCCGGCACGCCGGCCGCGGCGCCCGCGCTCGTCCTGGACGAGGCCGCGCGCCGCATTGCGGTCCACGGCCGGGCGCTCGACCTGACGCCGAGCGAATATGCGATCCTGGCGGCGCTGGCGCGCCGTCCCGGCCAGGTGCTGTCGCGCGCCCAGCTGCTCGATGCGGCCAGGGCCGACAACCTCGACGCCAACGACCGCGCGATCGACAGCCACGTCAAGAACCTGCGGCGCAAGATTGAGGCCGCCGCGCCGGGCCTGGAAGCGATCCGCTCGATCTACGGACTCGGCTACCGCTGCGATTGCTAGCGCCGTCCATGTTTCCTCCATGTTTTCTCCACATTCGGCTGGCAGGATGGCCTTCATCGACAACGAGGAAACAGCCATGAAGAACACCGTCCCCCTGATCCTGATTGCCATGCTTGCGCTCGGCGCCAATGCCGCCGAGGCAGCGATCCATATCGAGTGCACCGCCGTGCGCGGCAAGTGCCCGGCGCCGCCGGCGCCGCCCGCGCCACCGCAGCCGCCCGCGCCCCCGGCGCCGCCTGCCGGTCATGCCGTTCCCGCCCTCCCCGCGCTGCCGGCTCCACCGGCGCCGCCCGCACTCGTCCTCCCCGCGATCCCCGACGCCATGCACGACGCCTGTGCCGACAAGAACGATGGGAGCAGGCTGAGCATGACGCTGCGCCCCGGTGAAACGATGGCCGGCGTCTGCGAACGCGAAGACGGCAGGATGGTGTTTCAGTTGCGCAGCTATCGCCTCGACGACTGAACGGCGCCTGGCGCAGGCGATGTCGTGCTTGCGGTAGCATGTTCACCATGACACAGCCCATGCCAGACCATCAACCGTTCTTCGTCGACCTTCGCTGGCGCGACCAGCGCATCCAGCTGGAAGCGCAGTGGGTCGGCGCCCCCGCGTCGCCGGCCCCGACCGTCGTGTTCCTGCACGAAGGTCTCGGATCCGTCTCACACTGGAAGAACTTTCCCGATGAATTTTGCCGCGCACACGGGTTGCGCGGACTCGTGTTCTCGCGCTTCGGCTACGGCCGCTCGAGCGAGCGCACCGCCGCCCTGACGCCGGACTACCTGCATCAGCAGGCGCATGAAGTCCTGCCCGCGCTGCTTGCCCAACTGGGCATCGTGAAACCCTGGCTCTTCGGCCACAGCGACGGCGCCTCGATCGCCCTGCTGTACGCGGCGCGCCACAGCGCCGAGCTGAGCGGGCTGATCGTCGCCGCGCCCCACCTGTACGTCGAGGATTGCGCGCTGCAAGCCATCGCGGCGGCGCGCGACGCCTACCGCGACGGTTCGCTGCGCGCGCGGCTGGCGCCCTACCATGCCGACGTCGATGCGGCGTTCCGCGGGTGGAACGACATCTGGCTCGACTCCGCCTTCCGCGACTGGGACATCCGTGCGGACGTGGCGGCGATCACGGCCCCGCTGATGGCGATCCAGGGCGAGGACGACCCCTACGGCACGCTCGACCAGGTCTACACGATCGCGCGCCTCGTTCCGGATACGCGCCTGCTGGTCTTGCCCGGCTGCGGGCATTCCCCCCACCGCGAGCGCAGCGCACAGGTCATTGCTGCCGGCGGCCGGTTCATTTTCGGCGCCGGCACGACCGGGAACTTGAACACGGAACTATCATAAAGTTTGATATTACGGATCATTAAACATTATTAGAATAGATAAAGATTCCACGTTAATCTTCTTGCATACAAGTAGCAACACGACGAACACCGGCGATGTTGCACAGCAAGGAGACATGTGTGAGCAAGGCAAGTGAACACTATGATTACCTGATCGTCGGCGGCGGCTCTGCCGGTTGCGTGCTGGCCAACCGCCTGTCCGAAGACCCCGCCGTGCGGGTCGCGCTGATCGAGGCCGGCAGCGACACCCCACCAGGCGCCGAGCCGGCCGAGATCCTCGACAGCTACCCAATGCCGCTGTTCTGCGGCGACCGCTTCATCTGGCCCGACCTCAAGGCGCGCGCCACCCCGACCTCGCCGCTGAAGACCTATGAGCAGGGCCGCGTGATGGGCGGCGGCTCCAGCATCAATGTCCAGGCGGCCAACCGCGGCCTGCCGCGCGACTACGACGGCTGGGCCGGCCAGGGCGCCGCGGGCTGGAGCTGGAACGAGGTGCTGCCTTACTTCCGCAAGCTCGAACGCGATCTCGATTTCGGCGCCTCGCCGCTGCACGGCGACCGCGGTCCGATTCCGATCCGCCGCATCGCCCGCGCCGACTGGCCGCGCTTCTGCCACGCGTTCGCCGGCGGCATGCAAGCCAACGGCCTCGCCTACATGGACGACCAGAACGCCGACTTTCGCGATGGGATGTTTCCGACGGCGTTCTCGAACATCGACGACCGCCGCGTGTCGAGCGCCGCCGGCTACCTGGACGCGGCGACGCGGGCGCGGCCGAACCTGCGCATCCATGCGGGCCTGAGGGTCGAGCGCGTCGTCATGGCCGGCCGCACGGCATGTGGCGTGCAGGCGCGCGACGGCGCCGGGCATCCATTACATATCGACGCGCGCGAGGTGATTCTGTGCGCGGGAGCGCTGCAGTCGCCCGCCCTGCTGCTGCACGCCGGCATCGGCGATGCCGCCGACCTCGGCCGGCTCGGCATCGCGGTCGTGGCCAACCGACCCGGCGTCGGCCGCAACTTGCAAGACCACCCTTCGCTCACCTTCTGCCATTTCCTGGCGCCCGAATTCCGCATGCCGCTGGCGCGCCGCCGCGCCAGCATGACGGCGGCGCGCTTCTCCTCCGGGCTGGCCGGCTGCGACGCGTCCGACATGTATATGTCGAGCTCGACCCGCGCCGCCTGGCATGCGCTCGGCAACCGCCTCGGCCTGTTCTTCCTGTGGTGTAACCGGCCGTTCTCGCGCGGCCAGGTGCGCATCGCCTCGCCCGATCCGCTCGCGCCGCCCGAGGTCGACCTCAACCTGCTGAGCGACGAACGCGACCTGCTGCGCATGGCGATTGGGGTGCGCAAACTGGCCGCGGTTGTCATGGGCAGCGAGCTGCACCGCCACGCCGGCGACTTCTTCCCGGCCTCGTTCTCGCCGCGCGTCAAGGCGCTGAGCCGCGTGACGCCGGCCAACGCGCTGCTGACGCAGGCGCTCGGACTGGCGCTCGACACTCCGGCGCCGCTGCGGCGCTGGATCATCGAGCGTTTCGTGACCGGCGGCCAGCGCATGGGCGCGCTGCTGGCCGACGACGGGGCGCTGCATGCCTTCATCCGCAAGGCGGTGTTCGGCGTCTGGCATGCCAGCGGCACCTGCCGCATGGGCGCCGTCGACGACCCGGCCGCGGTGACCGATGCCGAAGGCCGCGTGCACGACGTGGCCGGCCTGCGCGTGGTCGACGCTTCACTGATGCCGAGCCTGCCTTCGGCGAACACCAATATCCCCACGATCATGATGGCCGAGAAAATCGCCGACGCCATTCGCGCACGAGGCCGGAGCGGCGACGTGCCGCGCGAACCGGCCCTGGCGGAGGCTTACTGAGGCCCGCAGCAGACGGCACGCACGCAGTCGAGACCACCACCACGGCGCCCCGAGGCGCCGGGACCATAACCATTCAACAGGAGACAACCATGGCGCTGGCATCATCCGATACTGTAATGACCGCAAAGGAGAACGACCGCAACACGTTCAGGGCCGTGGTGGCCTCGTGCGTGGGCTGGTCGCTCGACCTGTACGACCTGTTCATCCTGCTGTACGTGGCGCCGATCATCGGCCGCCTGTTCTTTCCTTCCGAGCACGCGATGCTGTCGCTGGCGGCGGTGTACGCCTCGTTCGGCGTCACCCTGCTGATGCGTCCGCTCGGCTCGGCGCTGTTCGGCTCCTACGCCGACCGCAAGGGCCGCAAGGCCGCCATGATCGCCTCGATGATCGGCGTCGGCGTGTCTACCGCCGCCTTCGGCCTGCTGCCGACGGTGGCCAGCATCGGCGTCATGGCGCCGGTGCTGTTCATCATCCTGCGCCTGGTCCAGGGTGTCTTCGTGGGCGGCGTCGTCGCATCGACCCACACCATCGGCACCGAATCGGTGTCGCCGCGCTGGCGCGGGGCGGTCTCGGGCCTGATCGGCGGCGGCGGCGCCGGCCTGGGCGCCCTGTTCGCGTCGTTCACGTTCTGGGTCCTGTCCTCGATCTTCCCGGGCGAGCAGTTCGACGAATGGGGCTGGCGCTGGATGTTCTTCACCGGCATCATCAGCGCGGTGCTCGGCATCACCATCTTCGGCAAGCTCGAAGAATCGCCGATGTTCAAGAAACTGCAGGCCGAAAAGGCGCGCAGCAAGGCGAACGCGGCGCCGACCGCCAACCCGATCCGCACCCTGTTCACCGGCAAATACCGTAGCGTCCTGCTGGTCAACCTGCTGCTGACCCTGGGCGGCGGCGCCGGCTACTACCTGACCTCGGGCTTCCTGCCGACTTTCCTGAAAGTGGTCAACGGCACGCCTTCCGAGACCGCCGGCTTCATCCTGATGCTGGCCAGCGTCGGCGTCATCATCGCCTCGATCGCCACCGGCCACATCAGTACCTTCATCGGCCGCAAGAAGACCTTCGTCTGGGTCGGCGTGCTGCGCCTGATCATGTTGCCGGGCATCGCGCTGCTGATGCCCGGCGTGACCGACACCTTGACGCTGGCGATCTACGTCATCGTGTTCAGCATGCTCGGCAGCATGGGCTATGCGCCGCTACTGATCTTCCTGAACGAACGCTTCCCGACCGAGATCCGCGCCACCGGCACCGGCCTGTCGTGGAATATCGGCTTCGCCATCGGCGGCGTGCTGCCGACCTTCGTGTCGCTGGCCTCGCCCATGCCGTCCGACGTGCCGATGTCGCTGGCGCTGTTCCTCGCGGGTATCAGCCTGATCTTCCTGATCGGCGCCCTGATCGTTCCCGAAACCATCGGCAAGCTCGACGAACCTGCCGCGCCTGGAGCCTGACAGCATGGAAATGACAAGCGCTCGCTCCACCGAGCGGCAATCGTCGGCGCCCTTCATCGGGCGTTCGCTGCAACGCATCGAAGACGTGTCGCTGCTGACCGGCCGCGGCCAGTTCGGCGACGACGTCGGCGTCAAGCCCGGCACGCTGCACGCGGCGATCGTCCGGGCGCCGCATGCCCACGCCCTCATCAACGGCATCGACAGCACGCGCGCCGAACAGGCGCCGGGCGTGCGCGCGGTGCTGACCGGCGACGACCTGGCCGACTGGTCGAAACCGTTCGTCGTCGGCGTCAAGGCGTCGATGGAAATGTGGGCGCTGGCGCGCGAACGGGTGCGCTATGCCGGCGAGCCGGTGGCGGTGGTCGTCGCCGACACCCGCTACCTGGCCGAGGACGCGGCCGACCTGCTGGTGGTCGACTATACCCGGCTCGAGCCGGTCACCTCGATCGACGCCGCCATCGCGCCGGACGCGCCGGTGCTGCACGATGGCGTCGGCAGCAATGTCGCGAGCGACCGGAGCTTTCGCTATGGCGACCCGGAAGCGGCATTCGCCCGCGCCGCGCACACGGTCGAACTGAGCGTGCGCTACCCCCGCAACTCGTGCACCCCGATCGAGTGTGCGGTGGTGGTCGCCGACTACCTGTCGCCCGAGGAAGGCTATGACGTCGCCTCGAACTTCATGGGTCCGTTCTCGCTGCACACGGTGATGGCGCTGGCGCTGCGGGTGCCGGGCCACAAGCTGCGCCATCGCACCTTCCGCGATTCGGGCGGCAGCTTCGGCGTCAAGCACGCGGTGTTCCAGTATGCGGTGCTGATGTGCCTGGCGTCGCGCAAGGCCGGGGCGCCGGTGAAATGGGTCGAAGACCGCCTCGAGCACCTGGGCGGCCTGACCTCGGCCACCAGCCGCCAATCCACCATCCGCGCCGCGGTCGAGGCGGACGGGCGCATCACGGCGCTCGACTACGACCAGTTCGACGACGTCGGCGGCTACCTGCGCGCACCGGAGCCGGCCACCTTCTACCGCATGCACGGTTGCCTGACCGGCGCCTATGCGATCCCGAACCTGGCGGTGCGCAACCGCGTGGTGCTGACCAACAAGACGCCCGCCGGCCTGGTGCGCGGCTTCGGCGGCCCGCAGGTGTACTTCGCGCTGGAACGCCTGATGCAGCGCATCTCGGTCGAACTGGGGATCGACCCGGTCGACCTGTACCGCCGCAACTTCATCCCGGCCGACGCCTTCCCCTACCAGGCCGCGGCCGGCGCCCTGATCGACTCGGGCAACTACCAGCGGGCGCTGGAGCTGGTCGCCGACGAAGGCGGCCTGGCCGCGCTGTATGCGAAACGCGAACGGGCGCGCGCCGAGGGCCGGCTGTACGGCATCGGCTTCGCCGCCATCATCGAGCCGTCGATCTCGAACATGGGCTACATCACCACCGTGCTGCCGAAGGAAACGCGCGCCAAGGTGGGGCCGAAGAACGGCGCGATCGCCTCGGCCACCGTGGCCATCGATCCGCTCGGCGGCGTCAACGTGACGATCGCGTCGGCGCCGGCCGGCCAGGGCCACCGCACGGTGTGCGCCCAGGTGGTGGCCGACGTGCTGGGCGTGGATCCCGACCAGGTCGCGGTGAACGTCGAATTCGACACCCAGAAGGATGCCTGGTCGGTCGCCGCCGGCAATTATTCGAGCCGCTTCGCCGGCGCGGTGGCCGGCACCGTGCACCTGGCCGCCATGCGCATCCGCGACAAGCTGGCCGCCATCGCCGCGCCGCAGCTGGGAGTCGACGCCGCCGACATCGTGTTCGCCGGCGGCGCCGTGCACGTCAAGGACGACCCGGCGCGCGCCCTGCCCTTCCCGCGCATGGCGGCCAGCCCGCACTGGGCGCCGGCGCTGCTGCCCGAGGGCGTCGGACCGGGCCTGCGCGAAACCGCGTTCTGGAGCGCGCCGCAACTGGGCGCGCCCGACGACGACGACCGCGTCAACACCTCGGCCGCCTATGGTTTCGCCTTCGACGTGTGCGGGGTCGAGATCGACCGCCACACCGGCCGCGTCACGATCGACAAATACGTCACCACCCACGACGCCGGCAAGATCCTGAATCCGGCGCTGGCCGACGGCCAGATCCGCGGCGCCTTCGCCCAGGGGCTGGGCGCGGCGCTGATGGAAGAATTCCGCTACGGCGAAGACGGCAGCTTCCAGTCCGGCACCTTCGCCGACTACCTGGTGCCGACCACCTGCGAGGTGCCCGAGCCGCACATCATCCACCTCGAGACGCCGTCGCCGTTCACGCCGCTGGGCGCGAAAGGCCTCGGCGAAGGCAACAACATGAGCACCCCGCCCTGCATCGGCAATGCGGTCGCCGACGCGCTCGGCGTGGCCGATATCGTGCTCCCGCTGACGCCGTCGAAAGTCATGGCGCTGATCGGCGCCGACGAACCGCCGCCATCCGCGGCGGTGCGCCAGGCGATGCCGGCGCCCGCGCCTGCCGCAGGCGGCAAGGGCGGCAAGGCGCTGTCGGCGCGCGGCGAAGTCGTGCTGGCGGCGCCGCCGGAGGCCGTGTTCCGGGTCTTGCTCGACCCGGTCGCGCTGGCCAAGGTCATCCCGGGCTGCAACGCGCTGGAACCGGCCGGCGAGCACCGCTACCGCGCCGATGTCAGCGTCGGCGTGGGCATGATCAAGGCGCGCTACGCGGCCGAAGTGGCGCTGTCCGAACTCGATCCGCCGCGCAGCCTGCGCCTGGCCGGCTCCGGCCTGTCGGCGGTCGGCAGCGCCAGCGGCAGCGGCCTGGTGACGCTCGAACCCGCCGACGGCGGCACCCGCCTGCGCTACGACTATGCGGCCGAAGTGTCCGGCAAGGTCGCGGCGGTGGGCAGCCGCATGCTCGAAGGCGCGGCGAAGATCGTCCTCGGCCAGCTGTTCGAGCAGCTCGGCCGCGAAGCCGGCGGCCAGGGCGCGCTGCCGCAGGCGCGCGCCGATCAAGGGCGCGGCCTGTGGCGGCGCCTGCTGGCCCTGTTTGGAGTAACACGATGAAACCACAAGCATTCGACTACGCACGTCCCGACAGCGCCGACGAGGCGGTGGCGCTGCTGGCCGAGGCCGGCGACGACGCCCGCATCCTGGCCGGCGGCCAATCGCTGATGGCGGTGCTGAACCTGCGCCTGGCCCAGCCCGCCATGCTGATCGACATCTCGCGGGTCCCCGACCTGAACTATGTGCGCGCCGGCGCCACCCATCTCGCGATCGGCGCCGCGGCCACCCAGGGCGCGGTCGAGTGGCGCCCGCAACTGGCCACCGAGGTGCCGCTGCTGGCGCAGGCTTTCCCGCACATCTCGCACTTCCAGATCCGCAACCGCGGCACCGTGTGCGGCTCGATCGCGCATGCCGATCCGAGCGCCGAGCTGCCGCTGGCGCTGCTGGCCCTGCAGGGCGAGGTGGCGCTGCGCAGCCGGCGCGGACGGCGCGTCGTCGCCGCCGCCGATTTCTTCCAGGGCATGCTGATGACGGCGCGCGCCGCCGACGAACTGGTGGAGGAAGCGCGCTACCCGCTCGCGCGTGCCGGCGAGCGCTACGCATTCGAGGAATTTTCTAGCCGCCACGGCGACTTCGCCGTGTGCGCGGTGGCGGCGGTGGTCGGCTCCGACGGCATCCGGCTGGCGGTCGGCGGCGTCTCCGACCGCCCGCGCGTGAAGACCTGGCCGCGGCTGGCCGGCGCCGACCTGGAGCACGCCATCAACGACTTCGCCTGGGAACTGGAGGCGAAGGACGACCATCACGCCTCGGCCAAGTTCAGGCGTCAACTGGTGCGCCACCTCGGCGCCACCGCGATCCGGAGAGCATCCACATGAAGACCTACCGCAAGAACGACGTCGTGCGCATCGCGCTGGTGCTCAACGGCCAGCCGCGCAGCGGCACCTGCGAACCGCGCACCCTGCTGTCGGATTTCCTGCGCCAGGAACTGGGCGCCACCGGCACCCACGTCGGCTGCGAACACGGCGTCTGCGGGGCCTGCACGGTCACCATCGACGGCGTCGCCGGGCGTTCGTGCATGACGCTCGCGGTGCAGGCCGAAGGCTGCAGCGTCGACACAGTGGAAGGCCTCGACCGCGCGCGCAAGGCCGCGGGCGAAGACGGCCTGTCGGACCTGCAGGAAGCGTTCCGCCGCAATCACGCGCTGCAGTGCGGCTTCTGCACCGCCGGGATCATGATGTCGTGCAGCGACTACCTGCGCCGCAATCCCGATCCGAGCGAGGACGAGGTGCGCGCGATGCTGTCGGGCCACCTGTGCCGCTGCACCGGCTACACGAATATCGTGCGCGCCGTGCTGGAGACCGCCGCCGACCGGCTCGGCAAGCCGCGCGCGCCCGGCGCCCGGCCGGATGAGCCGGGCCACGCCGCCATCGGCGCGGCCGAGCAGGCGCGCCTGGTCGACGCTTGAGGCCGACACCCCTATCACAACAACGACAAGGAGAACATCGTGCTCGATCTTGGACGCACATTCCTGCAAAGCGTCGAACGCAGCCCCCATGCGCTGGCGGTCGTCGACGGCGCGCAGCGTCTCACCTATGCCGAATGGCATGAACGCATACAGCGCGTCGCCAATGGCTTGTCGGCGCTCGGCCTGCGCCGCGGCGACCACCTGCTGCTGGTGCTGCAGAACCGCATCGAGATGGCGACGCTGCACTGGGCCTGCCAGTTCCTGGGCGTGATCGCCACGCCGCTCAACTGGCGCGCCAAGCCCGACGAGGTCGAGTACTGCGCCGTCGACTCGGGTGCGAAGGCGGTCGCGTTCGAACCCGTCAGCGCGCCGGCGGTGGCGGACAGCCTGTCGGCCAGCGCACTGCCGCGCATCGCCGTCGGCGGCGCCGAAGGCGGCACGCTGGCCTTCGACGACCTGCTGGCCGAGGCGCCCGCCGCGCCGATCCTGCAGGCCGGCAGCGACGACATATCGCTGATGCTGTACACCTCGGGCACGACCGGCAAGCCCAAGGGCGTGCCGCGCCGTCACCGCGCCGAACGCGCCGCCGCGCTCGGCCATGTGGCGCAGAACATGTACCGGCGCGGCGAGTGCACGCTCGGCGTCATGCCGCTCTATCACACGATGGGCGTGCGTTCGCTGCTGGCGATGGCGCTGGTCGACGGGCGCTTCGTGTGCGTTCCCAAATTCGACTGCGCCGCCGCGTTCCGTTCGATCGAGCAGGAACGCGTCAGCAACCTGTACCTGGTGCCGACGCTGTACCACGACATGCTGGCCTGGCGCGAGAAGCATGGCGCGGACATCTCGTCGGTGACCAAGCTGGGCTTCGCCGGCGCGCCGATGCCGGACGGGCTGCTCAAGCGCCTGACCGAGACCTTCCGGCCCGAGCTGTTCGTCAACCACTACGGCTCGTCCGAGGTCTACACCTTCGCGATCGACCAGGACGCCACCCGCAAGGCCGGCAGCGCCGGGCGCGCCGGCATCAACACGCGCCTGCGCGTGGTGCCGCTCAGCGCCGAGGGGCCGGACCGCCTGGCGGCGCCCGGCGAAGAGGGCCAGATCATCTGCGACCTGCAGGGCGACGAATCCTTCGACGGCTACTGGAACCGGCCCGACGCCGACGCCAAGTCGATCCGCGCGGGCTGGTACTTCACCGGCGACACCGGCTACCTCGACGCCGACGGCGACCTGTTCGTCACCGGCCGCATGGACGACATGATCATCAGCGGCGGCGAGAACATCTCGCCGGTCGATATCGAATCGGTGCTGTCGCTGCATCCGGCGGTCGACGAAGTCGCCGTGGCGGGCCTGCGCGACGAGCGCTGGGGCCAGAAGGTGGTGGCCTTCGTCAAGGCCCACGGTGAAGTCAGCGCCGACGCATTGAACGAGTACTGCCGCAATTCCGACCTGCTCAACTTCAAGCGCCCGCGTGAATACGTGTTCGTGCGCGACATCCCAAAATCACCGGTCGGCAAGATCCTGCGCCGCAAGCTGGTCGCCGGCGAATACGAATCGATGGCGGCGCCGGGCGCCAACGAACATGGAGACACCAAACAATGAACAACGCCGAGCTTCCGAACCACAAGGCGCGCGACCTGCGCCATTGGCTGGCCCACCTCGAAGCGACCGGCCGCCTGGCCGTGATCCGCGAAGGCGTGCCGCTCAAGCACACGCTGGCGGCGATCGCCAAGCGCCTCGACGGCAAGCAGGCTGCCTTCTTCCCGCGTCCCGACGGCCATGACATCCCCGTCGTCTCCGGGTTCGTGGCGCGCCGCGCCTGGATCGCCGAGGCCATGGGTGTCGAACAGGCCGGCCTGCTCGGCGCGTTCCGCCGCGCGGTCGACCATCCGCTGCCGTGGCGCGAGGTCGACGCCGCCGATGCTCCCTGCCAGCAGGTGGTGCACGACTTCGGCGCGACGGCCGGCGACCTGCATGCCCTATTGCCGATCCCGACCCACAGCGAACATGACAACGGCCCCTACATCACCGCCGGCCTGGTCATCGCCCGTAACCCCGTCACCGGCGTGCAGAACGTCTCGATCAACCGCATCCAGGTGCACGGCCCCGACCGCATGGCAATCCTGATGCTGCCGCGCCACCTGCTGGCGTTCTACAAGGCGGCCGAGGAACAGGGCCAGGCGCTGGACGTGGCGGTGGTCATCGGCGCCGATCCGCTCACCCTGCTCGCCTCGCAGGCCATCACGCCGATCGATTTCGACGAACTGGAGATCGCCGGCGCCCTGCACGGCGCGCCGCTGCCGGTCGTCAAGTGCCGCAGCAGCGAGATCCGCGTCCCGGCCAATGCCGAAATCGTCATCGAGGGCAAGCTGCTGCCGAAGGTGCGCGAGCCCGAAGGCCCGTTCGGCGAATTCCCCAAGTACTACAGCGCGCGCGAGAACCGCGAAGTGATCGCGGTCGACACGGTGACCCATCGCCGCCAGCCGATCTTCCATACCATCGTGCCGGCCGAGATGGAACACCTGCTGCTCGGCTCCATCCCGCGCGAGGCGACCATGCTGGCGCACCTGCAACGCAGCTTCCCGAACGTGCTGGACGTGCACCTGTCGGTCGGCGGCGTCGGCCGCTATCACCTGTTCGTCAAGTTCCGCAAGCAGCGCGAGGGCGAGCCGCGCAACGTGATCCTCGGCGCCTTCGGCGCCCATTACGACATCAAGCAGGTCACGATCGTCGACGAGGATGTCGACGTGCACGACCCGCAGCAGGTCGAATGGGCGGTGGCCACGCGCTTCCAGGCCGACCGCGACCTGATCGTCATCGCCGGCGCCCAGGGCTCAGCGCTGGATCCCTCGACCACGGTCGGCCAGATGCAGGACGGCGAAGCCGCGCCGCCGCACCTGCAGGGAATCAGCGCCAAGATGGGACTGGACGCGACCAAGCCGGTGGCCTATCACGGCCACGTCTTCACCAAGGTGAGCATTCCCGGCGAGCGCGACATCGATCTCGACCGGGAAATCGTGCGCGGCACCACGATCGACTGGAACGACGCGGCGGTGCGCGCATGAACCGACCACGCCTGATCGTCGCGATCACCGGCGCCAGCGGCGCGGTGTACGGCGTGCGCCTGCTGCAGCATCTGCGCGCGTCCGGCGTCGCCGAGACCCACCTGGTGATGTCGGCATCCGGCGTGATGACCGCGCAGCAGGAACTCGACCTGCGCCGCGCCGATATCGAGGCGCTGGCCGACGTGGTGCACAACGTGAAGGACATCGGCGCCACCATCGCCAGCGGCTCGTTCTGCTCGGCCGGCATGGTGGTGGCGCCGTGCTCGATGAAGACGCTGGCCGGCATCGCCCACGGCCTGGCCGACAACCTGGTCACGCGCGCCGCCGACGTGGTGCTGAAGGAGCGCCGCAAGCTGGTGCTGGTGGCGCGCGAGACGCCGCTCAACCTCGCGCACCTGCGCAACATGACGGCCGTGACCGAAATGGGCGGCATCGTGTTCCCGCCGGCGCCGGCCTTCTATACCCGGCCAGCCTCGCTCGACGAGCTGGTCGACCACACCGTCGGGCGCCTGCTCGACCTGTTCGACCTGCCCCACCAGGGCCTCGTGAAGCGCTGGGAAGGCATGGGCAGGGCCGGCGCCGGGGCGCCGCACGAACCGACCAATCTAGACCATACAAACCGATAACACCAGGAGAACCGCATGAACCAACTGAACCACCCCGCCCACAGCCTGCTGGCCAATCTCGAAGGCTTCCGGGTCGAGATCGACGCCGGGCGCGAGCGCGCCGACATCGTCCTGTCGAACGGCCCGTTCAACATCATCTCGATGACCCAGCGCGAGCAGCTGCGCCTGGTGTTCGAGTCGCTCGACGCCGACGAGCGCGTGCGCGTGATCGTGCTGCGCGCCGACGGCCAGCACTTCTCGAGCGGCGGCGACATCCGCGGCTTCCTGGAGGCCAGCCCCGAGCATGTGTCGAAGCTGGCCTGGAACGTCGCCGCCCCGACCCGCTGCAGCAAGCCGGTGATCGCCGCCAACCGCGGCTTCTGCTTCGGCGTCGGCTTCGAGATCTCGCTGGCCTGCGACTTCCGCCTGGTCACCGACACCACCTTCTACGCGCTGCCGGAACAGAAGCTGGGCCAGATTCCGGGCTCGGGCGGTTCGGCGCGCCTGCAGAAGATGGTCGGCATCACCCGCACCAAGGACATCGTGATGCGCTCGCGCCGCATCCCGGGCCAGCAGGCCTACGACTGGGGCGTGGCCACCGAATGCGTGTCGGACGCCGAGCTGGAAGCGGCAACCGACCGCCTGGTCGACGAACTGCGCGCGTTCTCGCCGATCGCCCAGCGCACCGCCAAGAAGCTGCTGAACGACACCGAGGATTCGCCGCTGTCGATCGCCATCGAGCTGGAAGGCCACTGCTACAGCCGCCTGCGTTCGTCGAACGACTTCCGCGAGGGCGTCGAGGCGTTCCACGCCAAGCGCCCTCCGGTGTTCGACGGCTCCTGAGGGAGAGCGCCGACATGAGCGATCTGCACGCACAGAACTATATCGATGGGCAGTGGCGGAAGGCGGCTTCGGGCGCCACCGGCGCCAGCCACGATCCGGCCAGCGGCGCCGCCATCGGCCGCTTCGCCGCCAGCGCCGGGGAGGATGCCCGGGGCGCCATCGCCAGCGCGCGCCGGGCCTTCGACGAGTCGCACTGGGCCCACGATGCGCGCCGGCGCCAGATGGTGTTGCTGCAATGGGCCGACCGCCTGGAGCGCAACACCGGGCTGGCCTCCCTGCTCACCCGGGAAAACGGCAAGGTGCTGCCCCAGGCGCACGGCGAGATGGCGGCGGCCATCTCGGAGATCCGTTACTACGCGGGCCTCGCGCGCCACATTCCCGGCCATTTCATGGAAGTCGAGCCGGGCGCCTATTCGGCGACGCTGCGCGAAGCGGCCGGCGTGGCGGGCTTGATCATCCCGTGGAACGCGCCGGTCGTGCTGCTGATCCGCTCGCTGGCGCCGGCGCTGGCGGCCGGCTGCACGGTCGTGGTCAAGCCCGCGCACCAGAGCGCGCAGATCAGCGCCGCCGTGCTGCGCGAACTGGCCGCCGTCGAGACCCTGCCGCGCGGCGTGCTGAACCTGGTGCTGGAACAGGGCAGCGAGGCCGCCCAGGAACTGACCACCTCAGCCGACGTCGACGTGCTGAGCTTCACCGGCTCGAACCTGACCGGCCAGCGCATCATGGCCGCGGCCGCGCCGACCATGAAGAAGCTGTCGCTGGAACTCGGCGGCAAGTCGAGCTGCCTGGTGTTCCCCGACGCCGACGTCGCCGCGGTCGCGCGGCGCCTGGCCACGGCGGCGACCATCATCTCGGGCCAGCAGTGCACCGCGGCCCGCCGCGTGCTGGTGCACGCGGCCTGCTACGACGCCATGAAGGAAGCGCTCAAGGGCGCGCTGGCGGCAATCGTGGTCGCGCCGGGAACCACCCCGGGCGCCGGCATGGGACCGCTGATCGACGCCGACGCGCATCGGCGCGTGTCGGCCGACGTGGCGCGCGCGCTCGACCTGTGCGACGAGGTCGTGCTGCGCGGCGGCCGGCCCGACGGCGCGCCGCCGGGCGGGCATTTCATGACGCCGACGCTGGTGGCGCATGCCGACGCCTCGGCCTTCTTCACGCAGGAAGAGATCTTCGGCCCGTTCGTGGTGCTGGAACGCTTCGAGGACGAACGGCAGGCGGTGGCGCGCGCCAACGACACCGTGTTCGGCCTGTCGGCCAGCGTCTGGACCGCCGACGGCGACCGGGGAATGCGCCTGGCCCGCGCGCTGCGCAACGGCACGGTCTGGATCAACGACCACAACCGCCTGTTCGCGGAAGCCGAAACCGGAGGATACCGGCGCAGCGGCATCGGCCGCCTGCATGGCTATGAAGGATTGGCGGACTTCCTGGAGACCAAGCACATCTTCCGCGACGCGGGCCTGCTCTGATCAGCGCCCGGTAAAAAACTACAACGACTGGAGACACCATGAACCACCTCACCAGAGGCGCGCTCGCGCTCGCCTGCTGCATTGCCACGTCCAGCGCCGCGTCCAGCGCCAGCGCGCAAACCTCGGTCCAGATCTACGGCATCGTCGACAGCGGCGTGGTCCACACCACCAATGCCGACGCCGAGGGCGACTCGATCACCAAGGTGCCGTCGCTGACCGGCTCCTTCCCGTCGCGCATCGGCTTTCGCGGCGCCGAGGACCTGGGCGGGGCCCTAGAGGCGTTCTTCGTGCTGGAAAGCGGCATCGCCATGGACAGCGGCGCGCTCGGCCAGGGCAACCGCCTGTTCGGCCGCGCCGCCCATGTCGGCCTGAAAGGCGACTGGGGCACGCTGACGGTCGGGCGCCAGGTGAACATGACGTATATCGCGACCATCAAGACCGACGTGATGGGGCCGAACCTGTTCGCGATCAGCAGCATCGACGGCTACCTGCCGAACGCGCGCTCGGACAATGCGATCGGCTACATGGGCAACTTTGGCAGCCTCGTGGTGGGCGCCACCTGGAGTGTCGGACGCGACGCCTCCAGCGCCGGCGGGCCGGCCGCCACGAACTGCGCCGGTGAAGTGGCGGGCGACGCGAAGGCCTGCCGCCAGTACACGGCCCTGGTGGGCTGGGAAACCAAGCGATGGGGCGTGATCGGCTCGTACGACAAACTGCATGGCAACGACGGCGCCGCCTTCGGCTTGACCAGCAGCGCGCATACCGATGTGCGCACCACCCTGAACGGTTACCTGATGCTGGGACCGACCCGCCTCGGCGCCGGCGTCATCCACCGCGACACCGAGGCCGCGACCGGCCAGGCGCAGTCGAACCTGTGGTACGTCGGCGCAAGCCACCCCATGGGACCGTTCACGCTCGACGCCCAGTGGGCCAGGCGCGACCTCAAGGATTCGCCGTCCGACGTGACGATGCTGGTGGCGCGGCTGACCTATTCCTTGTCCAAGCGCAGCCACGTCTACGCCGCGGCAGGCCGCATGGACAACGACGGCGCCTCGGCGGTCCCCCTGGATGCGGGCGGCACGGTAGGCGTCGGCATGGCGCAGAACGGCGTCATGATGGGCCTGCGTCACCACTTCTGAGCAAGGCGTCGGCTAGTCCGCGGCTTCGGGCGTCTCGGTGGCGGCGCCCGGGGCGCGCAGGCGCAGGTTCGCCGCCAGCATCGAAATGAACAGTTTCGTGGCCGGACTGAGCGGCCGCCGTGGATTCGACACGCTCACCACGCGCCGCACCAGGCGCGGCGACACGATGCCGTGGGCGCGCAGGCTGCCGTCATACAGTTGCCGGTGCACCGCCACGCGCGGCACGATGGTCGCCATCCGGGTTTGCTCCACCAGCTTGATCGTCGCGACCAGCGAATCGATCTCGAACTTGGGCGCCAGCTCGATGTTCTCGCTCTCGAAAAAGCTGTCGATATTCGCCCGCAGGCCGTGGCCGCGGGTGGGCAGCACCAGGTCGAGCCCGATCCCCGCCATCTGGCGCAGCGTCATGCTGGGCGCGAGGCTGCCTTCGAATCTGTGGCCGACGATCAGCACCATTTCTTCATCGATGATGTGTTCGACGTCGAGCGCCAGCGGACGACGCGGCTTGTTGACGATCGCGGCATCGAGGCGTCCTTCCGCGACCCGGTCCGCCAGCACGCTGGTGTAGCCGTCGCTGACCGACACGTCGACCCCGGGATACTGGCGTGAAAACGCGCCGAGCGTCTCGACCAGCACGCCTTGCGTGATGGAGGCGATCAGGCCGATATTGACGTGCCCGCGGATCTCTCCTTCGCTGCTCAGCATCTGCGCCTCGGCATTCGAGAAGTCGCGCATGATCGGCAGGAACAGGCGGTACATCTGGCGCGCCGCGTCGGTGGGCACCATGCCATGCTTGGTGCGCTCGAACAGCTTCTGGCCGAGATGCTCTTCGAGCCGGCCGATCTGCATGCTCAACGCCGGCTGAACGATGTGAAGACGGTGCGCCGCGCGGGTGACCGTGCCTTCCTCGTACAGGGAAATGAAATAATGAATCTGACGGAAGTCCATGGGCGAAACAGTGCGCGCCGGAGCTGACTGAAAGGAACATCATACCTTAGCAAGAACCGCTGGCCGGAGAGACGCGCACGCTTGACCAGAAAATTGTTAGCAAAGTGCTTACAATTGACTGAACAGACTCATGCTTGCGGAGGCCATATGTTCGAGCTCGATCTTGATTGGTGGGAACTAGTCGCGCGCGGCGCGATCGTCTACTGCGCGCTGCTCCTGATGATGCGCCTGTCCGGCCGGCGCACGGTCGGCCAATTCACGCCCTTCGACCTGCTGGTCGTGATGCTGCTGTCCGAGGCAGTCTCGAACTCGCTGACGGGCGGCGACGATTCGCTGTTCGGCGGCCTGATCATCGCAGCCACGCTGGTGGCCCTGACCGTGCTGTTCGCCTTCCTCACCTCGCGCAGCAAGAAGATCGAACGGCTGATCGAAGGCAGCCCGGTGCTGATCGGACGCGATGGGGTATTCTTCGAGAACGTGATGAAAGGCTGCCGCTTGTCGCAAAGCGATATCGAGGAAGCTTTGCGCGAGGCCGATTGCCCGCGGCCCGAGATGAAATGCGCCTTCCTCGAAGCCGACGGCCGGATCAGCATCATGCGCAATCCCCAGTGAACGGGCGGCGATTTGCCGCGCCGCTCTTGTCTCAACTGCCGAGATTTCTCAGCAGCCTTTGACCACCCGTACGGTGTGGGCGGGCTACTCTTCCTGTGCTAATTTTTTGGGCACCGCCGCCAATCCGGCGGCGCGATTGGTTTCTTTCCTGATCAGGAGGTCTACCATGAAACGAGCCCTCACCGTATTCGCGCTGGCCGCGTCGACCCTGGTCGCCGCCACCAGCCAGGCCGCGCCGGTCTACTACCGCGCGGTTGCCAGCGGCCCCGCCGAAGACATTCCCAACGGTTCGCCCGGGTCGAGCGTCGCGGCCTTCGAGATCGACGACCTCACCCTGCGCGCCGAGGTGCCGTTCCGCGACCTGTCCAGCCCGACCATCAGCGCCCACATCCATTGCTGCACGGTGGACGCCTTCCGCGGGGTGGCGCCAGTCGCCATTCCCTTCGCTGACTTCCCGCTGCAGGTCACGGCCGGCGTCTACACGGCCACCTTCGACCTGGGCGACCCGGCGGTCTACAACCCCGACTTCCTGGCCGAAAACGGCGGCACGCCGCAGCTGGCCAGCGGCGCGCTCATCAATGCGTTCAACGGCAACCAGGCCTACATCAACATCCACAGCACCGCTTATCCAGCTGGCGAAATCCGAGGCTTCGCGGTCGCGGCCCCGATTCCGGAACCGGCCACCTGGGCGATGATGGGGCTGGGACTGGGCATGCTGGCGCTGCTGGCGCAGCGCCGTTTTACTCCGCGGCCGCGTCTCGCGAAATAGTTGCCGCGGCTGCGCGGCGCGCCAGCAGGCGGCCCCAGGCGGGAATCGCCACCTGCCAGAAGGCCTGGCGCGAGCGCGGGGGCGCCAGCGCGAAGTCGAGCTCCAGGTCGAGGAAACGCGCCGCCTGCACCAGTGCGGCGACGGCGGCGGGTTCGTCCCCCGCCGTCACCGCCAGCGCACCAGTTTGCTTAGACAATTTCTCGCCGTTTTCGTTGCGCACCACCGGCACATGCAGGTAGCGTGGCGTCGGCACGCCCAGCAGGCGCTGCAGGTAGATCTGGCGCGGCGTGGAATCGAGCAGGTCGGCGCCGCGCACGACGTCGGTCACGCCCTGCTCGGCATCGTCCACCACCACCGCCAGCTGATAGGCCCAGAAGCCGTCGGCGCGTTTTAGCAGGAAGTCGCCCGAGTCGTGCGCCAGGTGCTGGGTGACCTGGCCCGCGAAACGGTCGATGAAGGTGATTTCGTCCGCGCCGGCCTCGGGCACGCGCACGCGCAGGCTGCGCATGGTGCGGCCCGGCCCGAGGCCGTGGCGGCAGGTGCCGGCATAGATCGCCGCGCCGTCGGGCGCGAAGCCCAGGCGCGAATCGGCGATCTCGCGCCGGTTGCAGCCGCAGGGATAGGTGTCTTGCGCGATGCGGTCCGCCGCCGCCTGGTACAGGTCCTTGCGCCGGCTCTGCCAGACGATCTCGCCGTCGGCATGCATGCCCAGCGCATCGAGCAGCGCCAGGATGCCCTCGGCCGCGCCAGGCACGCTGCGGCCTTCGTCGATGTCTTCGATGCGCACCAGCCAGGCGCCCTGGTGCCAGCGCGCGTCGAGGTAGCTGGCCAGCGCCGCCACCAGCGAGCCGGCGTGCAGCGGGCCGGAGGGCGATGGGGCGAAGCGGCCGATATACGGTTGGCTCACTGGCTTATTTCTTGGCTTTCTTTTCGTGCTCGGCGATGATGCCGGTGACCTGGTCGATCACTTCGTTCGGCACCGCCAGCGAGAGCTGGTAATGGACGATCTCGAACCCGTTCGCCGTCTTGCGGATTACGCCGCTGGCCATCGCATGGCCCATGTTCTTGGTGTCGAGCAATTCGTCGAACCAGATCAGCGACTTGTCGGCGGAAGCGTAGACGTTACGGCGGGTCGCCTTGAAAGTCCAGGCCGATTTGGCGTCGAAATACTTCTTCGACCAGGCCTTGAATTCGTCGCGCGTCCACAGCTCGCTGCGGTCGGTGCCGATGTAGACACCGTCCTTGGCGATCTTGTCGAAATAGGCCATCCGCGTATTGGCCGCGTCGTCGTGCCATCCGTCGACGAAGGCGTTGACCTGCTTCGTCAGTTCGGCATCGGTGGCGGCGTTGGCAGCGCCAATCAAGCCCAGGCACAGGAAGCAGGCGGTCAGGAAGCGTTTCACGGAATGTCCCTTCGTTGGAGTTGTTGAGCGCGGTTATTGTACACATGGAAATGTATCGAACCACGCTTCCACCCTGCTATCGGTGCAGCTCCCCTGCCCGTTCCGGCTGGTAGTCGATGTCGAGCACGGTGGCTTCGAAGGTGCCGCCGCCCGGGCGTTGCCAGGTGATGCTGGCGCCGACGCGCAGGCCCAGCAAGGCGGTGCCGACCGGCGTCAACACGGAGAGCTGCTCGCCGCTGTCCTTCATGTCCTTGGGGTAGCTCAGGGTCATGGTCACGTCTTCGTCCGAGCCCGCGAAGCGGAAGCGCACGCGCGAATTCATGGTGACGACGTCGGGCGGCATGTCCCATGGTTCGACCATTTCAGCACGCTCGAGTTCGCTCAACAGGGCGTCGCGCGCATTCGCTTGCGCGGCGGGAAGGCGGTCGAGGATGCGTTCGAGACGCTCGAGGTCGAGCCAGGATACGACGATGGATGGTTTCATGTGTACTCCACAAAATGACCGGATAAGGTCGAGATTGATGACGGCGCAGCATGGTCGATGCGGCGCTTCAGTGCATGGAGGCGGCCCGGGAGGATGGGCAGGCGCTGGCCTGCCATGTTTCCTCACCGAGCCCGGGAAAGCCGGGCGAGGTCGAGGCTGGAAAGGTGCGCCGCTCGGCGCGATGCCGCGCACGTGCACACGCCACCTGCGCTCAGGAGCGATGCGGCGGCAAATTGTGACAGGCGTGCTTGGTTCATGGCGGGCGGCGAAGGCGATTAACGCAGTATAGCCCGCTTTGTCGTCCAGTCAACCGGCGGCTGGACGATCGCTTGATTACTTGGTGGCAGCGGCCTTGCTCACGAGGGCGTCGAGCACCTGGCCGGTGGCCGTCATCAGCTGGCCCACGTCCTGGATCTTGTTGGCCTGGCGCACCGCATCCGGCGACACGACGTACCTGCCATCGATGACCACCGTCGGCGTGCCGCTCACCTTGTAGGCATTGGCGATCTGCGACAGGCGCTTGAGCCTGGTCTGCACGCCGAACGAATTCCAGGCTTCCATGAATTTCGCCTTGTCCAGGCCGTTCGCTGCGGCCCAGGCGATGATGTCGTCGTCCTTCATCAGGCGCTTGCGCTCGACGTGCACGGCGCGAAACACGCGGTGATGGTATTCGTCGAGCTTGCCCATCGCTTCCAGCGTCAGGAACAGGCGCGCTTCCGGGTCGAGCGGGCCCTGGAACGGTAGCGGAATGCGGCGCATGACGATATTGTCGCCCTGCTTCTTCGCCCAGTTGACGAGGGTCGGCTCGAATGCGTTGCAGGCGCCGCAGTGGTAGGCGAAGAACTCGATCACCTCGACCTTCTTGCCGACGGCCTGGGTTGCCTGCGGCGCGGCCAGGGTGGTGAATTCGGCGCCGTTGCGCGGCTCGAGCGGCGACGCGTTGGCGACGCCAGCCGCCAGTGCGGCCGCAGTCAGGACAAAATGCGGGGCAAAACGCATGAGACGCATATCTTTCCTTCGGCAAATATGTAGACGAAGGCGAGATTACCACTTTTTCAAGTGTCGACGGCCGCCTAATACAGGTCGTGACGCACTGCGTGCGCATAGTGCGTGTCGAGCTGGGCGCCTTCTTCCTGCGAGATGCCGGTGAGCCGGGCCAGGACCTGGCCGGGCGTGGGCACCGCGCCGCGCTCCAGCCGGCTTTCCGGCTCCCACAGCCTCGCCCGATTGCCCGCCTTCCCGCAATGGAACAGCACTTCGTTCAGGCGCACCACGGTCGCGCTTTTCGGCATCTTGCCGTTCTCGCTCAGGGTCGCCAGCAAGTCGGGCCAGGCGCTGACACGCGCGATGCCGTTGATGCGCAAGAACACGTCCAGGCCAGGGAACAGAAACAGCATGCCGATGCGTTCGTCCTGCGCCAGGTTGCGCATCGACTCGATGCGATTATTGCCGGGCCAGTCGGCGAAGGCGACGGTGTGCGGATCGAGCACGCGCACGAAACCGGGCGGACCGCCACGCGGTGAGGCGTCGAGACCGTTGCCGCTGGCCGTCGCCAGGCAAAAGAAGGTGGCGACCTGCAGGTACTGCTCGTGCACGTCGACCAGGCGGTCGAGCACGGCCTTCTGGATCCGCTCGGCGGGCGCCGCGTACAGGGCGTCGAGATCGACGCCGCCCGGAACGGCCGGGAATGCCTCCATCGTGGACATGGGTTTGTTCCTTGTAGTCATGATGGAAGCAGGGTAGCATCGGGATCGATGGCGGCTGTACAGCAACCACGCCATCGAATAACGAAATGGCGCCACAATCTCAGCATGAGTAACTTCGTCGTCGACCATGGATTGGTCAACTGGGCCGATGGGCCGTCCGTCATCGTCGCCGCCGGGCGCGACGACAGCATGCGCCAATCGGAACCGCACTCCCACGCGCGCGGCCAACTGTTCGCCTCGATGCGCGGCCTGCTGACGATCGGCGTGGCCGACGCCGTCTGGGTAGTGCCGTCGGTGCACGCCGTCTGGCTGCCTCCGCACCACGTGCATTCGGCGCGCTCGCACGGCCCCTTCGAGGGCTGGGGCGCTTACGTGGCCGAGAGTTCATGCGCCGACCTGCCCTCGTCCGCCTGCACCATCCGCATTTCGAACCTGCTGCGTGAAGCCGTGATGCGCGCCGCCAGTTGGCCGCTGGAGCGCCACCGGGCGCTGACGCCGGCGCAGGAGCGCATCGCCGGCGTCATCATGGACGAGATCCGCGACCTGCCGCCGGAACCGCTTGGCTTGCCGATGCCGCAGGATGCGCGCCTGCAGCGCATCGCCAGCGCACTGGTCGACGATCCGGCATCGAAGCGCGATCTCGATGCCTGGGCGACCTGGGGGGCGCTCAGCAGCCGTACGCTGAGCCGGCGTTTCGTCATGGAGACGGGTTTTACGTTCACTGCCTGGCGCCAGCGCGCACGGCTGATGCGCGCGCTCGAGATGCTGGCGGCAGGCGAGCCGGTGGGAACGGTCGCGCTCGACCTGGGCTATTCCACGGCCAGCGCTTTCATTGCCGTGTTCCGGGAAGCGTTCGGGTGTACGCCAAGCGTTTACCAGCGTCGCTTGCTGGCATGGGACGTTGTGAATTAACTGTTTAGCCGCAAGACCTCACCAGCACAGTTGTTCCATGCTTCCTGTCGTCAAAGTAACCTTTCAAATGAGGGGGCTTATGCTTCATGTGAACAGGGACGGCTACATTGTCAATGCGCGTGTCCGGTGGCAGCGCCTCTGATCGAACGCGGAGTTCTGCAATACCGACGACTGAGATATTCCGACACCCGGTCGTCTCCCGCAAAAACCCGACTGAAGCGAGAAGCGCGTTATGGTAATTGCTCCATTGCTCCTTGCCCTCGCAGCAGGCGCGCCCCCGGCTACGGTCGATGGTGTAGGGACTGAACCAAATATGGGCAACACGCATCTCTCCCCGATCAGCACGATCACGATCCGAAACAGTGGCACGACATCCCCCGCATCAGGCGAACCGGCGGACCAGTGCGCCGATTTCAAGCTCAGTTATCATGAAATCCGTGCCTACATCGATAAAGCGTCCCACGTCACCGAACACGATTACCTGCACATGCTCGACTGGTCCCCCTGCCATGCGAGCGGCGAGATAACCTTCAATAATGGCCTCACGGGTACCTGGGCAATCCAGCGGTATCGCGCCGGTTCGCTCAAGCTGAGCGACGGCCGGACGCTCTACCTGTATTGTCCTCGATGCCAGGCGAAAGCCTTCCCGATGACGGACGAATGATCGGCCACTGCCTGCTGGTGCGACGGGCACAAAAAAAGCGGACCGAAGCCCGCTTTTCCAGTGACAGCGCGTCGAATCAACGCTTGTCGATCGCTGGCACGTCGCGCACCGGCGAACCGACGAACAGCTGACGTGGACGGCCGATCTTCTGTTCCGGATCGGCGATCATTTCGTTCCACTGGGCGATCCAGCCGATGGTGCGGGCCATGGCGAAGATGCCGGTGAACATCGAGGTCGGGATGCCCAGGGCCGATTGCACGATGCCCGAGTAGAAGTCGACGTTCGGGTACAGCTTGCGCGACACGAAGTACTCGTCGTTCAGGGCGATCTTTTCCAGTTCCATCGCCAGCTTGAACAGCGGATCGTCCTGCAGGCCCAGCTCGTTCAGCACTTCGTGGCAGGTTTCGCGCATCAGCTTGGCGCGCGGGTCGAAGTTCTTGTACACGCGGTGACCGAAGCCCATCAGCTTCACGCCCGAGTTCTTGTCCTTGACCTTCTCGATGAAGGCCGGGATGTTCTCGACCGAGCCGATCTCTTTCAGCATGTTCAGTGCGGCTTCGTTCGCGCCGCCGTGCGCCGGGCCCCACAGGCAGGCGATGCCGGCTGCGATACAGGCGAACGGGTTGGCGCCCGACGAACCGGCCAGACGGACGGTCGAGGTCGATGCGTTCTGCTCGTGGTCCGCGTGCAGGATCAGGATGCGGTCCAGGGCGCGCACCAGCACGTCGTTGACCTTGTACTCTTCGCACGGGTTGGCGAACATCATGTACATGAAGTTGGCGCTGTACGACAGGTCGTTGCGCGGGTACATGAACGGCTGGCCGATCGAGTATTTATAGGCCATGGCTGCCAGCGTCGGCAGCTTGGCGATCAGGCGGATCGCCGAGATCTCGCGCTGCTTGGCGTCGTTGATGTCCAGCGAGTCGTGATAGAACGACGCCAGCGCGCCGACGGTGCCGACCAGCACCGACATCGGGTGCGCGTCGCGACGGAAGCCACGGAAGAAGAAGTTCATCTGCTCGTGGATCATCGTGTGCTTGGTCACGGTGTCGCTGAACTCTTCTTTCTGCTTGGCGTTCGGCAGCTCGCCGTTCAGCAGCAGGTAGCAGGTCTCCAGGAAGTCGCAGTTGACGGCCAGTTGCTCGATCGGGTAGCCGCGGTACAGCAGTTCGCCCTTGTCACCGTCGATGTAGGTGATGCTCGAATTGCACGAAGCGGTCGACATGAAGCCAGGGTCGTAGGTGAACTTGCCGGTCTGGCCGTACAGCTTGCGGATGTCGATGACGTCCGGGCCGATGGTGCCCTTGTAGATCGGCATGTCGACCGACGGGCTGCCGTCCGAGAACGACAGGGTGGCTTTGGTATCAGAGATGTTCATGGCACTTCCTTCTTGTGGGAGTGGGTCTACAAAATAAAACGAAACCGGAGGGCGCCGCGACCAGCCCGCGAGGCAGACCGGATGCCCAATTTCGCTTACGCTTGCCGCAACCGCGCCAACAGGGCACGCACATGCGGCAGGTCGACTTCGCCGGAAGGCTCGGAGCGTCCCAGCAGCAGGTCCATCAACGGGTTGTCCGCCAGATCGAGCAGGCGGGTCAGCGCATCGACCTCTTCGTCGGTCATTTCTTCTTCGTGCGCATCGAGGAAGCGCGTGAGAATCAGATCGTTCTCGAGCAATCCCCGGCGTGCGCGCCAACGCAGGCGGGCACGGTTGGCGGGATCGGATTGATGCGCGTTTGCACTAGGTTTCACACTAGAGTCCGTTGTTGGTTCGACATCATACTCCGGCTGCCGCGTTTCGGCAGTACGGTACTTTTACTGTATTGCTTCGGCACATTTAAGCCCAAAGCGGGTGATGCACACGTGCGTCGAACGCGTGCGAGCTCGACGCACGTCTGCATACCGGACTGAATGCATGCGACGCCTTATGACGGCGCCGCATGCGTTACGCGACCATCAAATGGCGCGACGAACCAGCAGTTCCTTGATCTTGCCGATCGCCTTGTTCGGATTCAGGCCCTTCGGGCACACGTCCGTGCAGTTCATGATCGAGTGGCAGCGGAACAGGCGGTACGGGTCTTCCAGGTTGTCCAGGCGGTCGTTGGTCGCTTCGTCGCGCGAGTCGGCGATGAAGCGGTAGGCCTGCAGCAGGCCGGCCGGGCCGACGAACTTGTCCGGGTTCCACCAGAACGACGGGCACGAGGTCGAGCAGCAGGCGCACAGGATGCATTCGTACAGGCCGTCGAGCTCTTCGCGCTCTTCCGGCGACTGCAGGCGCTCTTTCTCTGGCTTGATCGAGTCGTTGATCAGGTACGGCTTGACCGAGTGGTACTGCTTGAAGAAGTTGGTCATGTCGACGATCAGGTCGCGCACCACCGGCAGGCCCGGCAGAGGACGCAGCACGATCGGCTCGGTCAGCTCGTTCAGGTTGGTGGTGCAGGCCAGGCCGTTCTTGCCGTTGATGTTCATCGCGTCCGAACCGCACACGCCTTCGCGGCAGGAGCGGCGCAGGGCCAGCGAATCGTCGACGTCCGACTTGATGCGCTGCAGGACGTCCAGCAGCATCTTGTCGGTGTCTTTCAGCTCGACGGTCACGTCTTGCATGTATGGCTTCGAATCCTTGTCCGGATCGTAGCGGTAGATTTTCAGTTGGACGGTGCGTGCCATTTGATTACCTGTTGTATCGGGCCGGTGCGCGATGCCCCGGCCCAGTCAATATTAGAAAGTACGGGCCTTCGGCTTGAAGGTGTCGACGGTCAGCGGTTTCTGCACCACCGGCTTGTACTCGAGGCGGTTGCCTTCCGAGAAGAACAGGGTGTGCTTCATCCAGTTCGCGTCGTCGCGGTTCGGGTAGTCGCTGTGGGCGTGGGCGCCGCGCGATTCCGGACGAGCCGCTGCCGACACGATGGTCGCCTTGGCGGTCTCGATCAGGTTGTCGAGTTCCAGCGCTTCCACGCGGGCGGTGTTGAACACCTTCGACTTGTCCTGGAACGACACGTGCTTGCGGCGCTCGTCGAGCTTCATGATTTCCTTCACGCCCGTATCCAGCAATTCCTGGGTACGGAACACGCCGCAGTATTTCTGCATCGTGGCGCGGATGTCGTTGGCGACGTGCTGCACCTTCTCGCCACCGGTCGAGGTCTCGAGCTTGTTCAGGCGCGCCAGCGCGAAGTCGGCGGCGTCGCTTGGGAGCGGCTTGTTCGACTTCTGCTTCAGGTTCGAGGCCACCACGTGGTTGCCAGCCGCGCGGCCGAAGACCACCAGGTCGAGCAGCGAGTTGGTGCCCAGGCGGTTCGCGCCGTGGACCGAGACGCAGGCGCATTCGCCGATCGCGTACAGGCCATTGACGATCTTCTGGCCGCCAGTGCCGTCAGGCGCGACGACTTGACCGTGGATATTGGTGGGGATGCCGCCCATCTGGTAGTGGATGGTCGGGACGACGGGAATCGGTTCCTTGGTCGCGTCGACGTTGGCGAACTTGTGGCCGATTTCCAGGATCGAAGGCAGGCGCTTCTCGATGGTGTCCTTGCCGATGTGGCGCAGGTCGAGCAGCACGTGGTCCTTGTTCGGACCGCAGCCGCGGCCTTCCTTGATCTCCTGGTCCATCGAACGCGACACGAAGTCGCGCGGCGCCAGGTCCTTCAGGGTCGGCGCGTAGCGCTCCATGAAGCGTTCGCCGTTCGAGTTGATCAGGATACCGCCCTCGCCGCGCACGCCTTCGGTGATCAGGACGCCGGCGCCCGAGACACCGGTTGGGTGGAACTGCCAGAACTCCATGTCTTGCAGCGGCAGGCCGGCGCGCGCCGCCATGCCCATGCCGTCGCCGGTGTTGATGAAGGCGTTGGTCGAGGCGGCGAAGATGCGGCCTGCGCCGCCGGTGGCGAAGATGGTGGTCTTCGCTTCCAGGATCATTACGTCGCCGGTTTCCATTTCCAGGGCCATCACGCCGACCACGTCGCCTTCGGCGTCGCGGATCAGGTCGAGGGCCATCCACTCGACGAAGAAGTGGGTGCGGGCGCGGACATTACGCTGGTACAGGGTGTGCAGCAGCGCGTGGCCGGTACGGTCGGCCGCGGCGCAGGCGCGCTGGACCGGCTTCTCGCCGAAGTTCGCGGTGTGGCCGCCGAACGGACGCTGGTAGATGGTGCCGTCGGGGTTGCGGTCGAACGGCATGCCGAAGTGTTCGAGCTCGTACACGACCTTCGGGGCTTCGCGGCACATGAATTCGATCGCATCCTGGTCGCCCAGGTAGTCGCCACCCTTGACGGTGTCGAACATGTGCCAGTACCAGTCGTCCTCGCTCATATTGCCCAGCGAGGCGCCGATGCCGCCCTGCGCCGCGACGGTGTGCGAGCGGGTCGGGAAGACTTTCGACAGGACTGCGACGTTCAGGCCGGCTTCGGCCAGTTGCAGCGAGGCGCGCATGCCGGAACCACCGGCGCCAACGATGACCGCGTCAAAACGACGGGTAGGAATTGCAGTTTTGATTGCTGCCACGATTACACACTCCAGAGAATTTGCACGGTATAGGCGACGCAGCCCACCAGCCAGAAGATGGTGATGAATTGCAGCGTCAGGCGCAGGCCGACGTTCTTGACGTAGTCCATCCAGATATCGCGGATGCCGACCCAGGCGTGGTAGTACAGGCCCAGGAAGGTGACCATCGACAGCAGCTTGAACCACTGTTTCGCGAACAGGCCGGCCCAACCTTCATACGTGAAATTCTGGCCGGACAGGAACATGGCCAGCAGGACGACGGTGTAGACCGCCATGAGGATCGCGGTGACGCGCTGGGCCAGCCAGTCGCGGAAGCCATAATGGGCGCCGACGACGAGGCGGCGCTGGCCGATATTATTCTTGCTTGCCATGGTTTAGAACACTCCGAACAGTTTCAGGCCGACCAGGGCGGTCAGCAGCAGGCTGATGATCAGCACCCAGCGCGCGGTCTTCTGGGCGGCGTCCTTGTCCAGGGCAAAGTGATTGTCCATGAACAGGTGGCGGATGCCGGCGGTGAAGTGGTGCAGGTAAGCCCAGGACAGGCCCAGCAGGATGATCTTGACCAGCGGGTGCGAGACGATGCCGGCGAAGTAGCCGAACGACGATTCCGACAGCAGGCTCTGCTGGAACAAATACAGCAGGAACGGCAGCAGCAGGAACAGCCCGGCGCCGCTGACGCGGTGCAGGATCGACACGATCGCCGATGGCGGCATGCGATATTTCGTCGTGATATCGCCGATTCCGACGTTGCGATACACCGGCCGCCCTTTCTTGCTTGCTTCTCTCACGGCTTCCGACATGATGGTACACCTCCCATTTATGACAAATTTTTGTATGAACCCTGCATTCTTGCCGATTTCAAGGCCCGGTCCGGGAAAGTGGGACCAAGCCAGCGGGACAGCGAGCGGCGAACCGGGTCATGTCCGTCGCGTACCCAAAACCAATATATTTTAATCGCATTCACGCGATCGCCGCAGAGGGGAGTTTTATTCCACTTGCTATTTTCCGAATTATTTGAAAAGACAGAAAACAGAGAATATTTACTCGTCTATTTTCTGTTTTATTCTCCTTACGACAACTCGTTCAAATAATGGTGTTTCGCGGTCGAGTACAGCTCACGGCGCAGCTCGACGGCCTTGTCGCCGTAGGTGAACGACACCCGCTCGCCCAACAGCAGCGGCGTGCCGGGCGCCACCTTCAGGTGCTCGGCCGTGGCCGCGTCGGCCGACACCGCCCGGATCTTTTCGGTCGCGCGGATCATGCGCGTGCCGAATTCCGTCTCGAACAGGCCGTACATCGGCCCCTTGTATTCCTGCAGCCGCTCCGCGCTCAGGCCCTTGAACAGCTGGCCCGGCAGCCACAGCTCTTCCAGGATAGTCGGCTGGCCGTCGAACGACTGCACGCGCTTGATGTAGACCACGGCGTCGCCCGACTTGAGCTCGAGCAGGCGCGCGACCTCGGCCGGCGCACGGATGCGCTTGACCTCGAGGAAGCGGTTCTCGGGATGATGGGGGACGCCTTCATCGGGCATCAGTCGCAGGAAGCGGAAATGGGCGCGCTCTTCGGCGTGGCTGGCAACGAAGGTGCCCTTGCCCTGGCGCCGCACC
Source organism: Massilia timonae (assembly GCF_001866515.1). Lineage (NCBI taxonomy): Bacteria > Pseudomonadati > Pseudomonadota > Betaproteobacteria > Burkholderiales > Oxalobacteraceae > Massilia > Massilia timonae. The sequence goes on along the minus strand of NZ_JRYB01000001.1, from coordinate 3,192,987 downwards.
ACGAGGTTCTCGGCGGCCAGTTCGTCGATTGCCTTGCGCACGGTGCCCTGGCTGACCTTGAAACGGGCCGCCAGCTCGACTTCGCTCGGCATGAGTTCGCCAGGTTTCCATTCACCGGCCTGCAGGCTCTGGGTGATCAGTGCCTTGATCTGCTGGTACAGGGGCCGGAACGACGGCGAGCCACTGCTGACAGGATCAACGGCCGGATTGGACGGGGCGGAATTCATAGACCGCGATTTCACCACAAAAGAGCATGACCGTCCAGTATTAGAGGTCTTTAGATATGTGTCTTATATAAGACATATGATATTGAATTGACAGACCAAACGGCAGAGGAATACACTCATGGCCGACCGGGAGTCGGCGCCACTCTTGACATCATTGTACGCGCGCGACACCCGTCATTCGACCTTGAAGGCTTGAAGTGCGCTTTTGGTATCATTGCAGCTTCATCAAACCGCAGTGAAAGTAACTTGTAACCAGACAGGCGTATGCTCGGCGTCGACCTCGGCGCAAACCGTTTTCATTCCCACTTTGGAGATTCATCATGGCTAAAACCCCAATGCGCGTCGCCGTCACCGGCGCGGCCGGCCAGATCGGCTATTCCCTGCTGTTCCGCATCGCCAACGGCGACATGCTGGGCAAGGACCAGCCGGTCATCCTTCAGCTGCTCGAGATCGACAACGAGAAGGCACAGAAGGCGCTCAAGGGCGTCATGATGGAAATCGACGACTGCGCATTTCCGCTGCTCGAAGGCATGACCGCCCACTCCGACCCGATGACCGCCTTCAAGGACGCCGACGTCGCCCTGCTGGTCGGCGCCCGCCCACGCGGCCCAGGCATGGAGCGCAAGGACCTGCTGGAAGCCAACGCCCAGATCTTCACCGTGCAAGGCAAGGCCCTGGACGCCGTCGCTTCGCGCAACGTCAAGGTGCTGGTGGTCGGCAACCCGGCCAACACCAACGCCTACATCGCGATGAAATCGGCCCCGAACCTGCCGGCCAAGAACTTCACCGCCATGCTGCGCCTGGACCACAACCGCGCGCTGTCGCAAGTGGCCGCCAAGACCGGCAAGGCCGTCAAGGACATCGAGAAGATGGTCGTGTGGGGCAACCACTCGCCGACCATGTACGCCGACTACCGCTTCGCCACCGCCGGCGGCGAGTCGATCAAGGACCTGATCAACGACCAGGAATGGAACGCCAACACCTTCCTGCCGACCGTCGGCAAGCGCGGCGCCGCCATCATCGAAGCGCGCGGCCTGTCGTCGGCTGCGTCGGCCGCCAACGCCGCCATCGACCACGTGCGCGACTGGGTGCTGGGCACCAACGGCAAGTGGACCACCATGGGCATCCCTTCGGATGGTTCCTACGGCATCCCTGAAGGCACCATGTTCGGCTTCCCGGTCACCACCGAGAATGGCGAATACACCATCGTCCAGGGCCTGGACATCGATGCGTTCTCGCAAGAGCGCATCAACCTGACCCTGAAAGAGCTGGAAGAAGAGAAAGCCGGCGTCGCTCATCTGCTGGGCTGAGTTTGAATCATGGCGCGCGGCATTTGCCGCGCGTCGACCGCGCCGTGCCATCCAACTGGCACGGCCGTTTCATGTTGTGAGAGATATGCACCCTTCCGAGGTTTTATTCCAGGGCAAACGCCAGCCACTCCTTCTCCCCGCCTGCGACCACTACGCCGGCTCCGAGAAGCTGATGCGCAAATCGATGGCCCTGCAACAAGAGCTTGGCCCCCTGTTCGACATCACCTTCGACTGCGAAGACGGCGCCACCGCCGGCAGCGAACTGGAGCACGCCATCCTGGTGGCGCAGCTCGTCAACAGCGACGACAACCATTTCGGCCGCATCGGCGCGCGCCTGCACGAGCCGGCCAGCCCCCATTTCGCGAAAGACGTCGAATTCATCGTCGGCGGCGCGGCCAAGCGCCTCGCCTACGTGGTGCTGCCCAAGGTGGAAAGCGCGATGGAAGTCACGCGCGCGATCGACCTGATCAACCAGCACGCCCAGGCCGCCGGCCGCCCGGGCCTGCCGGTGCACGTGCTGATCGAAACCCACGGCGCGCTGCGCGAAGCGTACGACATCGCCGCCCTGCCCCAGGTCGAGTGCCTGTCGTTCGGCATCATGGATTTTGTGTCGAGCCACTATGGGGCCATCCCCGCGAGTGCGATGCGCACCCCGGGCCAGTTCACCCACCCGCTGGTGGTGCGCGCCAAGCTCGAGATGGTGGCGGCCTGCCACGCCCACGGCAAGGTGGCGTCGCACAACGTCACGACCGACATCAAGGACAGCGCGACTGTCGCCAACGACGCCCAGCGCGCCGGCGCCGAATTCGGCTTTACCCGCATGTGGAGCATCCATCCGGACCAGATCAAGCCGATCCTGAAAGCGTTCACGCCGCGCCTGTCCGAGGTGAATGAAGCGACGAATATTTTGACGGAGGCCATGGCGGCGGACTGGGGACCGATTGCCCAACATGGCCGCTTGCACGACCGTGCGAGCTACCGATATTATTGGTCGGTGTTGCAGCGTGCCAAACTGGCGGGCCTCGCGCTGCCGGAAGCCGCTGCGGCAATCGTCAACCTCCCCGACAGCGAATAATCCGACCATGGCCACCCTCCTCCCGAAAATGATCGCCGCCTGCGCAGTCGCGCTCGCGGCTGCCGTCGTATGCGCGCCGGCAAGCGCTGCAGCCGCCAAGGAAACGCATCCGAAAGCGGAAAAAGTCCTGAAGGCGCAAGCCAAGAAGAAACCGTCGAAGAAGGCGCAGGCCGCAGCGGCTGCTGCAGCGGCCGCTGCGGCGGCTGCAGCCGCCAATCCTCTCGAAGTCGACGAGCCGGACATCACCGACACCAAGGTGACCGAATACGCTTGCGAACTCGGCAACAAGATCACGATCTATACCAACGACACCGATGACAGCCATATCGCGCTGCGCTGGAAGCAGCGCCTGCACCGCCTGGCGCGCATCGGCACCACCACCGGCGCGTTGCGCTTTGAAAATCCGCACTATGGCCTGATCTGGATCGGTATCCCGTCCAAGGGCATCCTGCTCGACTCGAAGCTCAACCGCCAGTTGGCCAATGAATGCAAGAACGCCGAACAGTCCGCGATCGTGGCGACCGCGGAACCGGAGGCGAGCAAGACTTGAAGATGCGGCGCGGACTTTCCCGGAAGTGCGCGCCGTTCTGTCGCCCGAAGTTATCTGGTCCGTTATTTCCGTGAACGCTGCTGTTGAAATAACAATATTCCCACTGAAGGAGAGATTATGTCTCGCAACACTCTGAACACACTGAAGGAATTCCCGATCGGCGCAGGCCAGAGCGGCCAGTTCCATTCGCTGCCGGCGCTGGCGGAAAACCTCGGTGTGAACCTGTCGCGCCTGCCGGTGTCGATCCGTATCGTCCTCGAGTCCGTCCTGCGTAACTGCGACGGCAAGAAGGTCACCGAAGAACACGTCAAGCAAGTCGCCAACTGGGGCGCGACCGCAGAGCGTACCGACGAGATCCCGTTCGTCGTGGCCCGCGTCGTGCTGCAAGACTTCACCGGCGTGCCGCTGCTGGCCGACCTGGCCGCGATGCGCAACGTCGCCGCCAAGATGGGCGCCGACCCGAAGAAGATCGAGCCGCTGGTGCCGGTCGACCTGGTGGTCGACCACTCGGTCACCATCGACCACTTCCGCGAGCCAGGCGCGCTCGACCTGAACATGAAACTGGAATTCCAGCGCAACAACGAGCGCTACCAGTTCATGAAGTGGGGCATGCAAGCCTTCGACACCTTCGGCGTCGTGCCGCCGGGCTTCGGCATCGTCCACCAGGTCAACCTGGAATACCTGGCGCGCGGCGTCATGAAGCAGGGCGACATGTACTACCCTGACACCCTGGTCGGCACCGACTCGCACACCACCATGATCAACGGCGTCGGCGTCGTCGGCTGGGGCGTGGGCGGCATCGAAGCCGAAGCCGGCATGCTGGGCCAGCCGGTCTACTTCCTGACCCCGGACGTCATCGGCGTCAACCTGAAGGGCAAGCTGCGCGAAGGCTGCACCGCGACCGACCTGGTGCTGACCATCACCGAACTGCTGCGCAAAGAGAAAGTCGTGGGCAAGTTCGTCGAATTCTTCGGCGAAGGCACCCGCTCGCTGTCGACCACCGACCGCGCCACCATCGGCAACATGGCGCCCGAATACGGCGCGACCATGGGCTTCTTCCCGGTGGACGAAGCAACCGTCGACTACTTCCGCGGCACCGGCCGTACCGAAGAAGAACTGGCTGCCTTCGAAGGCTACTACAAGGCCCAGGGCATGTTCGGCATCCCGCAGGAAGGCGAGATCGACTACACCCGCGTGGTGGAACTGGATCTCTCGACCGTGACCCCATCGCTGGCGGGTCCGAAGCGTCCGCAAGACCGTATCGAACTGGGCCACGTCAAGAACACCTTCACCGAACTGTTCAGCAAGCCGACCACCCAGAACGGCTTCAACAAGAACCCGGACGACCTGCACAAGGTCTACGAGACCACCAACGGCGTGCGCGTGAAGAACGGCGACATCCTGATCGCCGCCATCACCTCGTGCACCAACACCTCGAATCCGAGCGTGCTGCTGGCCGCCGGCCTCCTGGCCAAGAAAGCCGTCGAGCGCGGCCTGACCGTGGCGCCGCACATCAAGTCGTCGCTGGCGCCTGGATCGCGCGTGGTCACCGAGTACCTGACCGCCGCCGGCCTGCTGCCTTACCTGGACAAGCTGGGCTTCGGCGTGACCGCCTACGGCTGCACCACCTGCATCGGCAATGCCGGTGACCTGACCCCGGAACTGAACGCCGCGATCACCCAGAACGACATCGTCGCTGCCGCCGTCCTGTCGGGCAACCGCAACTTCGAAGCACGTATCCATCCGAACATCCGTTCGAACTTCCTGGCCTCGCCGCCGCTGGTCGTCGCCTACGCGATCGCCGGCAACATGACGAAGGACCTGATGACCGAACCGGTCGGCAAGGACAGCAACGGCGTCGACGTCTACCTGGGCGACATCTGGCCGACCTCGCAGGAAATCGGCGAACTGATGCGCTTCGCGATGAACTCGGACGTCTTCAAGAAGAACTACGCCGACGTCAAGGGCAACCCTGGCGCGCTGTGGGAACGCGTGTCGTCGACCGAAGGTCAGGTGTACAACTGGCCTGAATCGACCTACATCGCCGAACCGCCGTTCTTCGCCGACTTCGAGATGACCCCGAAAGCAGCCGCCACCGGCATCACCGGCGCACGCGCGCTGGGCGTGTTCGGCGACTCGATCACCACCGACCACATCTCGCCGGCCGGTTCGATCAAGGAAGACGGTCCTGCAGGCAAGTGGCTCAAGGAACACGACGTCCTGAAGGCGGACTTCAACTCCTACGGCTCGCGCCGCGGCAACCACGAAATCATGATGCGCGGCACCTTCGCCAACGTGCGTATCAAGAACAAGATGATCCCGCCGAAGGCGGACGGTTCCGCGGTCGAAGGCGGCATCACCCTGCACCAGCCGACCGGCGAACAGATGTCGATCTACGACGCTGCAATGAAGTACGTGGCCGCAGGCACCCCGACCATGATCTTCGGCGGCGAAGAGTACGGCACCGGCTCGTCGCGCGACTGGGCCGCCAAGGGCACCCAGCTGCTGGGCGTGAAGGCCGTGGTCGTGCGTTCGTACGAGCGCATCCACCGCTCGAACCTGGTCGGCATGGGCGTGCTGCCGCTGCAGTTCATCGGCAACGACAGCGTCGAATCGCTGGGCATCACCGGCAAGGAAACCTACGACCTGAAGGGCCTGGAAGGCGAGATCAAGCCGCAACAACTGGCGACCCTGGTGATCCACCGCGAAAACGGCGAATCGCAAGAGGTGCAAGTGCTGCTGCGTATCGACACCCCGATCGAAGTCGACTACTACAAGCATGGCGGTATTCTGCCGTTCGTGCTGCGTCAGCTGCTGGCTGCTTAAATCCCGAAGGCCCGCTGCGGCGGGCTGCTCGACAAGCAAAAGGGCTGGAATCCTTGCGGGTTCCAGCCCTTTTCACGTTGGTATCATCGCCATTACACCTCGGCCCACATCCTCAGCAAATTGTGATAATGCGCCGTCAGCCCCACCGTAACCTCCGACTCCCCATGCAGCGCACGCAACTTCTGGATCTGGGTATCGAGATCGAACAGCATCGCCCGCTTGCCATCGTCGCGCACCATGCTCTGGGTCCAGAGAAAAGAAGCCACCCGTTCGCCGCGCGTCACCGGCCGCACCTGGTGCACACTGCCCGACGAATAGACGATCGCATCGCCCGCCGCCAGCTTGACCTCATGGGTGCCGTACAGGTCGACCACTTCGAGCTCGCCGCCTTCGTATTCGTCCGGCTCGCTCAGGAACACGGTGGTCGAGACGTCGGCCCGCACCGGCGCCCCGCCGCCGCGCTGGGCGCGGATCGCGCCATCGACGTGCAGCCCGTAATGCTCGCCGCCGCCGTAGGCGTTGAAGTAAGGCGCCAGCACCCGCAGCGGCAGTGCGCTGGAAAAGAACATGGGATTGGCCATCAGGGCCGCGCTGACGATCTGGCCCAGCTCGACGGCCAGCGGCGTGCCCTCGCCCAGCTGGCGGTTGCGCTTGACCCTCGCCCCTTGGGGACCGACGCTCTCGCGGCCATCGAGCCATTCCGGCGCGCCGGCCATGCGGGCGCGGATGTGGGCCACCTGGTCCGGCGTCAGCACGCCGGGAATATGCAGCATCATGTCGTTCTGCTTTTTATCGAGCCAACAAAAAAATCCCTCCTGACATAGCCAGGAGGGCAGAATCCGGTTGCCCGGCGGGGGTGGTACTCCGTGAGAAACATCCGCCAGCGCTTTCCCGGTCGCCGGCGGCTACTGCAACACAAGCTGGAAACACAACTTGGTGAACACTCCAATCGTTCTTCCCAAACATGCTTGAATGAGAATTATTCTCATTATGTACCCTGTTCGCGCATTGTGCAAGCGTTTGCGTGCGCGCCCGTCATATGGCTTTCGTCCTGCCTCCATGACAGCCATTGTTCATGACCTGTGGCCGAATCAACTACAATACCGGGGATATGGGTTTATCATCACCCCTCGGACTTTCGAAACATTCACTGACAAGAGACCCACCAGCGCCATGCGTCGTCCTTCCAAAGATTCAACTCCAAAACTTTCCGCAGAAAGCCAGCGCCTCGTCAGCCTCTCGCAAGCCCTCATGCAAGCCGCCAGCCGTGCCGAAGAGCGGGCGTGGGAACGCCAACTCGACACCTGCCTGCAAAAGCTGCTCAAGACCAATCATCAGGACAGCATCGATGCCGCCCTGAACGCCCTGTTCAAGGACGACCTGGCCTCCTACGACGTGCTGATGGATACGGTCGAGGCCGTCAGCGAATCGGCCACCATGGTCGAACAAGGCGAGCACGGCGACGTCACGTGGCAGGCGCTGCTGGTCGCGGCGCCGATCCTGGCCTGGACCCGGTTCTCGATCGCCACCGGCGCCATCCCGAACGACCTGCTGTCGACCCTGGGCGCGCACTTCTCGGCGCACCTGCTGGCCGACGGCACCAAGATGGCAATTGCGCCCACCCTGTATTCGCTCGACCAGCTGCCGCGCACCCACGCCGAAACCGCGGCGCTGACGCAGAAGCTGGCTGCCGCCGCCCACAAGGGTGGCACCATCAAGCCGGCCCAGCACCTGGACGAAACCGCGCCCTTCCTGGCCGATACCCGCTACCTCCTGATCGCGATCGTGGCCCCGGCCGGCGAGCCGCTGTTCCGCTGGCAAGAGCCGCAGCACCACGTGCGTTTCGCCGAAGAGCGCAATCGCAGCCTCGAGCAGTGGCGCGCCCAGGCCACCGCAAATATCGCGCGCCTGCTGCCGGGCTGCGGCATCGAGCTGCTGCTGCCGGAAGCGTATTACGTGGCCTGCCGCGAAGCCGATAAACTGATCCGCCCGATCTCGATCCGCGCCGCCGTGCACTACCTGACCAATACGCTGGGCGTGGAAGCGTCCGACCTGCGCGCCGTGATCGCCGGCTTCGGCGAAGAGTCGCCGGACATCCAGATCGACGAGTACCGCGTCTCGTTCACCATGCGCCAGAGCGCCGACGTGGTGTATGGCATCGTCTGGCCGCTGTATGGCCAGGAAGACGAGAACGGCACGCCGATGGAAGGCCCGCTGGCGGTCACCGCCACGCCGCTGTCCCCGATCAACGAGATCGCGGCCCACCTCAACGACGCCGGCATCGCCCACATCAAGCGCATCAACGAGCGCTACGTGGCCGAGTACTGCGACGACTGCGGCGCGCCGCTGTTCGCCGATCCGACCGGCGAACTGGTGCATGCCGAAATGCCGGAAGACGCGCCGGCCGGTACCGAGCACTTCCACTGATGTCGTTCAGGCTCCCGCCGCGGCGGGAGCCTCTCCTCCCTCCCCTGCCGCACGCTCTGGCGTCATGAACTGCCGCGCCAGCCCCTGCTCCTCGAAACGCGCGACGACGAAGTCGATGAACACCCGCGTCTTGGCCGGCAACAGCCTGCGGCTCGCGTAATACAGGCACAGCGCCCGCCCCTCCACGAACCAGCCCGGCAGGACGTCGACCAGCGCTCTACTGCGCAGGAATGCTTGCGCGTGCGGCAACGGCAATACCGCGATCCCGATGCCAGCCAGCGCCGCCTGCGCCATCGCCTCGGGATCGTCGCACACCAGCGCCGTGCGCAGGTCGACCGGCGCCTGCCGGCCGTCGCCATGGCGCAAGGTCCAGGACAGCAAGCGGCCGCTGCCCACGGCGCGGCGGGCGATGCCGTCATGCCGCGCCAGGCCGTCCGGATCGCGTGGCCAGCCGCGCCGCTCGAGGTAGGCCGGGCTGGCCACGACGATGCTGCGCACTATCGTCAGTTCGCGCGCCACCATGCCCTCGTTCAGGTCGACGCCACCGCCGATCGCCACGTCGAAACCCTCCTTGATCAGGTCGACCTGGCGGTTCGCGAAATGCAGGTCGGGAACGATGGCCGGATAGCGCTGCAGGAATTCGTCCAGCATCGGCACGAAATAGGTTCGTCCGACCAGCGGCGCCATGCCGATCTTCAAGGTGCCGCCCGGCTGGCCGGCACCCTGGCGCGTGGCCAGGGTCGCCTCCTCGATCCGGCGCCAGGGCTCGGCCACTTCGTACAGATAGCGTTCACCCTCGGCCGTGAGCCGCAGCTGGCGCGTGGTGCGCTGGAACAGGCGCACGCCCAGGTGCTGCTCAAGCCGGGCGACGTTCTTGCTGACCGCGGCCGGACTCAGGCCCAGACGGCGCGCGGCGGGCGAAAAGCCGCGCTCCTCGGCGCTGTAGATGAACGAGACGAGATGGCTGATCGATTCCGGCATGGCGGTGTCTGGACGGTGATGATCCGGGGATTTTATACCTGCGGTTGAAAGTCATACGACTTTGGACTGGCTAGTTTCAACTCCTGGTCGGCAGCATACTGCCGACTCGTCCAATCATTCACAGGGAGTCCATCATGAACAAGGCATTCGAAGGCAAGGTCGCCGTCGTCACCGGCGGTTCGCGCGGCATCGGCGCGGCGATTGCGCGCCGGCTGGCCAGCCAGGGCGCGCATGTGGCGTTGACCTACCAGCAATCGGCCGGCGCCGCCGAGACGCTGGTGGCGGACATCCAGGCCCAGGGCGGCAGCGCCGAGGCGATCCGCAGCGACGCCGCCGATCCGGCGGCGATCGACGCCGCGATCGCCCATGTCGCGCAAGCTCGCGGCCGCATCGACATCCTGGTCAACAATGCCGGCGTCGCCGTGTTCGGGCCGATCGACGACTTCACGCTGGAAGATTTCGACAAGACGGTGGGCGTCAACGTGCGCGCCGTGTTCGCCGGCGTGAAGGCGGCGCTGCCGCACATGAAGGAAGGCGGACGCATCGTCAACATCAGCAGCACCAATGCGCTGCGCATGCCGATGGTGGGCGGGTCGGTGTATGCGATGAGCAAGTCGGCCCTGAGCGGCCTGACCCAGGGACTGGCGCGCGAACTGGGGCCGCGCGGCATCACGATCAATAATGTGCTGCCCGGCCCGGTCGACACCGACATGAATCCGGAAAAGACCGAGTTCGGCGCCGGCCTGCACGACTATATGGCGATCAAGCGCCACGGCCGCCCCGAAGAGATCGCGGCCATGGTCGCCTACCTGGCCGGACCGGAAGCGGCCTACGTCACCGGCGCCGACCTGCTGATCGACGGCGGTTTCGCTGCGTGAGCTTGACGCCTTACGCCATCGGATCGATGGTGAAGGCCGGCATGCGCTCGCCGTTCTTCGCGGTCTCCAGGAATTTGTCGGAAGTGAGCAGCGCTTCGTGGATGGTGACGTCCATGTCCAGGTAGCGGTAGGTGCCCAGGCGGCCGACGAAGGTGACGTTGTCTTCGTTTTTCGCCTTGTTCACGTACAGCTCCAGCTGCGCCTTCTCGCGCGTCTGGCGGATCGGGTAGTACGGAACGTCCTTCTCTTCGCACTGGCGGCTGTACTCGGCGTAGCAGATGGTCTTCTCGTGCTTTTCCCACGGCGAGAAGTGCTTGTGCTCGGTGATGCGGGTGTATTTCTTTTCGTCGTCGCAATAATTGATGACGGCATTGCCCTGGTAGTCGCCGTCGGCGCGGAAGGTTTCGAAATCCAGCGTGCGGTAAGGCAGGCGGCCCTCTTCGTGCTTGAACCAGGCGTCGATCGGGCCGCTGTAGAACACGTGGGCGTAATTGCCCTTCTCAAGCGGATCGAAGGTCGTATTCAGGTGCACGGTCACGCCGGGCACGTCGAGGATGTTCTGCACTAGCGCCGTGTAGCCGTCGGCCGGCATACCCTGGTATTTGTGGTTGAAGTAATTGTCGTCGTAATTGAAACGCACCGGCAGGCGCTTGAGGATGCTGGCCGGCAGCTCGCTCGGGTGCAGGCCCCATTGCTTGATCGTATAAGTCTTGAAGAAGGCTTCGTACAGCTCGCGACCGACGAAGCGCAGCGCCTGCTCTTCGAAGGTGGTCGGGTTCTCGATCGACTTGTCGCCCAGGTTCTGCAGGAATTCCTGCGCCTCGGCCGGGCCCATGGTCTTGTTGAAGAACTGGTTGATCGTCAACAGGTTGATCGGCAGGGTGAACACCTTGCCGCCGGTGATGGCCTTGACGCGGTTGACGTAGGGCTTGAACTCGGCGTAGCGGTTGACGAACGCCCAGGCGCGCTCGTTATCGGTGTGGAAAATGTGGGGGCCGTAGACGTGGACCATGACGCCGGTCTCGGCATCGCGTTCCGAGTAGCAGTTGCCGGCGATATGGGGACGCGATTCGAACACGTCGACGGTATAGCCGGCCTGCGCCAGCTGGTTTGCGATCACGGCCCCGGAGAATCCAGCGCCAACGATGGCGATATTCTTGCTCATTCTTGTGTGTCCTGGTGGTGTTGGCAATGCCGGAGCGTATGCCTGACCTCGACCCGACCGGGCGACTGCAAGAACAAATTGTCGGGTCTAACCAGAGGACACACAACACCGCATCGCGGGTGGGATTAATGATAAAAATATATCATTCAAGTCCCGTTTTGCCCCGCACAATTGGAGCGGCCCACGTTGCGGATATGGAACGTCTTTACTTACGGATCGCGGCGATCACGCGCGTGGCGAACTCGGCCGCGTTACCGGCATGCCAGCGCCATACGATCACCAGGTCATGCTCCGGCGACACGACGATGTCGTTGCTGCCCGCGCCCAGCGCCGCGAAGGCGGTGGCCGGCATGCCCGGCAAGTTCTTGCCCTTAGTATTGAGCCACCATAGATAGCCATAGTCCGGACCATGGGCGCTCGGGGTGAGCGCTTCCTTCACGTAAGAAGCGGGCAGGATCTGCTTGCCGGCCCAGTTACCCCGATGCAGCCACAGGTAGCCGAAGCGCGCCATGTCCCAGCTGTCGATCCACATGCCGCCGCCCCAGCGCGTGCCGCCGCTGACCGATGGCACCTGCTTGCCGTTCACTTCCACGTAGCTGTTATGGTAAGGAACCCACTTCCAGGTCGACGAGGCGCCGATCGGATCCATGACCTGCTGCTGGAACACGTCCGGCACCGACTGGCCGAACACGCGCAGCAGCGACAGGGCGAAGCGGTTCACGCGGGTGTCGTTGTACTCGTAGAAGCTGCCCGGCGCCTTGATCGCGCGCGGCTTCTTTTCGCCCTTGCCGAAAGCTTGCTTGCCGATGAAATTGCTGTGCTTGCCCCACAGCTCGCCTTCCCACTCGGATTCCTGCTGCAGGTGCTGCTTCCAGGTCACTTGCGCATTGTGCGGCGTCGCATAACCGCCGTCATCGACCGTCTTCGCGACCGGGTCGCCGACCCCGATGCGGCCGTCGCGCACCGCCACGCCGGCGACGGTGGCGAGCATGCTCTTGGCCACCGAATAGGTCGGGTCGACGAAGCGGGTGTCGCCGAACTCGGCGACGACATAGCCTTTGTAGATCACGACGCCGTTGGTAGTGGCGCGCCTGGTGGGCATCGAGCCCAGGCGGGTACCGAAGATGGCTTCCTGGTCGGACAGGTCGAGCGGACGCTCGGTCTCGCGCGATTGCGCGAACTGGACGGCCGCGGCCAGGGCCGCCGGGTCCATGCCCAGCTGGGCCGGGTCCTTGCGGGCCCATTCGCCGGCCGGTGGAAAATAGGCTGCCTTGTCGGCGGCGAACACGCCGGCGGCCGGCAGCGCCAGGCCCAGTGCGGTGGTGAGGGAGAGTGCGAGCAGGCTGCGGCGTAGCATGGTGGGCGAAGCGGTCGTCATTATTCGGTATCGGTCCAGGTGGAATACGGAGAACGGATCAGGTTGGAGTTGTAATAGCGCTTGTCGCTGGTGACTTCCTGGCCGATCCAGTCCGGCTTGTCGAAGACGGCGTCTTCGGCCGGCAGCTCGATCTCGGCCACCACCAGGCCCGCGTTCTCGCCCAGGAACTCGTCGACTTCCCAAATGAAGCCGGCATGCCCGATGCGGCGCCGGTATTTTTCGACCAGCGGCCGCTCGCACAGGCGGTCGAGCAGCTCGCTGGCGTCTTCGAGCGGGATCGGATACTCCCATTCCCCGCGCGACGCCCCTTCGCTCTTGCTCTTGATGGTCAGGACGCCCTGCTCACCCTCGATGCGCACGCGCACCGTGCGCATCGGGTCGGCAGTCAGGTAGCCCTGGCGCAGCAGGACGGGCGTGCCCAGCTGGCGCCAGGCCTCGCTCGCGAGCAGGAACTTGCGTTCGATTTCGACGCCCATGGAATCAGCCCAGCGCCTGCAGGATCGGCTGCAGCATCGCCGCGCCCAGGCCGGCGCTGCGCGCGCCGTTCCAGCCGACGTGCGGGTCGGGCAGGTTGGCGTTGTCCTTGAACGGCATCTCGAGCGTCAGCGACAGGCATTTGTAGTGGTGGCCGACGTACTTCGAGGCCAGCGTCAGCAGCTCGTCGTTATACTTGCTGGCGGCGTAACCGTATTCCTTCTGGAAGTCCGGGCTGCACGAGATATAGCGATCGATGAAGGTGCTCTGCTCCAGCGCGCGCTCGGCGGTGAAGTCTTCGAGCATCTCGCAGCCGGCCACGAAGTTGTAGGGGAGCGCCTCGTCGCCATGGATGTCGAAGAACATGTCGATGCCGACTTCCTCGATCTTCTTCTTGACGCAGTACACTTCCGGACTGCGTTCGAGCGATGGGTTCATCCACTCGCGGTTCAGGTTGGCGCCGGCGGCATTGGTGCGCAGGTTGCCGCGCACCGAGCCGTCCGGATTCATGTTCGGCACGATGTAGAACACCGCGCGCTGCAGCAGCTTGCGCGCCACCGGATTGGCGTTGTCGAGCAGCGCATCCATCATGCCTTCGACGAACCACTCGGCCATCGATTCGCCCGGGTGCTGGCGGGCGATGACCCAGATCTTTTTCTCTGCCTGCGGATTGCCGATCACGACCAGGTTCATGTCGCGGCCGTCGACCGTGCTGCCGATGTCGTGCACGCGCGCGATCGGGTTCTCGGCCACTTCGCCCAGCAGGCGCAGGTGGCGTTCCCAGGTGTAGGGCTCGAAATAGGCGTAGTAGACGCTGTCCAGTTCCGGGGTGTGCTCGACCGTCATCACCTGGCCGTCGAAGCTGGTGGGAACGCGGAACCAGTTCTCGGTATCGTAGCTCGCGACAGCCTGGTAGCCCTCGAAGCCCTTCGGATAGGTGGCCTGGCCGGCGTTCAGGAAGCGCATCGTGACCGCCTGGCCGCGCGCGCCCTGCAGGCGGAAGTGGAACCACTGGTGGATGTCGGCGTGCGAATCCTTGCGCAGGTTCAAGTCGATCTGTTTGGGATTGTCGGCGCGGACGACGTCGATCGAGCCGGAGTCGAACATCGTGCTGATCTTGATGGGCATCGTGGGATCCTTTCATGGCCCGTCGCGGTGGACGGTGTGCAGATATCGGGGCGTCGGGCGCCTGCCCGACGATCAGTGCATAAGCAGCGCCGGCCATGATACCGGATCGGCCACGCCGACCGCTGATACCGGGCCGGGGCGGGGACGCGTGTTTTTACTGCGCGTCGAGGTCGATCAGGTCCTTGGTGTACATGGCCATGATCTGGCGCATCAGTTCGACGTTGCCGCGGTCGAGCACGACGGTCAGCTCGGGCTTGCGGTCGAGCACGAAGGTCATGCGGATCGCGCCCGGCAGTTCCTTGCAGTTCACGTATTGCGCGCGCGGCACGTAGGGACTGTCCCAATCGGCCTGGGTGATGCCGGGACCAGCCGGCGGCGCCTTCAGTTGCGGATCGCGATTGACCGGCAGGTGCTTGAGCAGCCAGAACACGATCGAGGCCGGGATGTGGATGCACAGGTCGCTCGCGCCCTGGCTGGAGAACTTGGTGAGCAACAGATTGCCGACCCGGTCGCAGGACATGGACAGGCTCTTGACTTGACGGATGACCGCTGGTTTCACGACTTGATCCTTGGGGAAGGTTGAAAAAGGCGCTGCGATTCTAACCTATCCCCTTCCCGTTTTGTGTGTATTACAGGCAAAACCAAAGCAAAACGGGGAGCCCATGGCTCCCCGTTACCTGACTGTCGCCGGCTCAGCCGGCCGCATGTTTACTCTTTCGAGCCGCCGCTGCGGTTGCCGCCCTGGGCGCTCTGGCGGTTGCCGCTCTTGCTCGAGGAGCTCGAGCTGCGCGAAGCGCCGCCGGCGCTGGCGTTGGCCGACTGACGATTGCCGTGGCTCAAGCTGCCGGCGCGGCGTGCTTCTTCCGACGTGAATTCGTGGGCGGTGCCTTTGGCATGGGCGGCCTTGCCGCCCTGGCTGGCGATCTCGCGCTGGCGCGCCGGATCCATCGAGGCGAAGCCGCGATTGCGGGTGCCGCTGCTCTGGCTGTTGCCTTGGTTGCCCGATTGCTTGTTACCTTGATTGCTTGAGGCCATAATGACGTTCTCCCTTATACAGCACTTGTGGAAACCGCCGCGTCCTGCGGCAGGCTTGAGACCCGATCGCCGCCGACCATTCGCCGGCGAACGATGAGTCGAAGCCCATCTTAGGCAGGCATCTCCGATGCGGCTATAGGAGCATTTCAGATGACTTTGTAGGACTTTGCGCGACAAATAATGCACTTCGAAAAATAACTGCCAGTAGTCAACAAACTCGTCAGGACCAGTCCTACATCCCTCCCCTACCTCTTCCTATTCTGTGCCAGGCTGTCGGCGCGCATCATGGTGCTATTCGGCAGGACTTCGACCTGCCCGCTCACCAAGCACAGGAGACCGACATGGACGCGAATCAACGTAGCGAAGCCAACAACCAGACCAATAATGGCGCCAATGAAAAATGGACGCCAGGTTCCAAAGGAAATACCCAGAGCGGCCCGATGGACCATACCTACCCGCGCGGCGCCAGCGAGCAGGGTGGCCAGTCGGGCACCGGCATGGCGCACGCCGGCGGCCACGACCAGGCCGGACTGGGCGGCAGCCCGGACGGCAGCGGCCAATCGCGCCAGGGCGACCTGCCGGGCGGCTCGATGCAGACCCAGCAAACCGGTGGCTCGGGCCCGCAACAAGGCATCACCGACAGCCACCAGCGCCAGATGGAAATGCACTCGGATGCCTGGGGCAAGCTGGAGCAGCCGGTGGGCAACCGCCAGCGCGACACCGGCGTCTCGCTCAACGAGGACGTCGCCAACCGCCAGGGCGCGACGCGGACCACCGACACCCTGAATCCGCAAGACCCGGCGCAGCCGGAACTGCACCGCAACGAGCCGGGCCGCGACGGCCGCGTGCCGGGCACCGTGGCGCCGGACCCGCTCGGCACCGAGGCCGGCGTGCCGGGCGTGCAGCACGGCGACATCTACGGCAACCGCCAGGGCGCCGACGACAACCGCGCCGACACCCAGGACGCCAGCGCCAGCGCAGTCCAGCAAAGCACCGACCGCCAGGGTTCGCAGACCGGCGCCGGCGCGCGCGATACGGGCACCGAGAACGTCCACCAGTCGAACAACGTGTCCGGCGGCCTGCCGCGCAGCCCGGGCAACTCGGGTCCGCGCACCGAGGGCGAAGGCTATCAGGTGGGCGGCAGCATGCATGCCGATCCGAATCCGGTGCACCAGTCGAACGACGCCGCCGGCGGCTACCCGCGCAGCCCGGGCGGCGCCAACAAGCTGGCGGGCGACCGCAAGATGGACGACGACACCGGGTTCTCGCGCGGCTGATCCACCATCGTGGGGTGGACGGCTTTGCCGTCCACGCGTTCAAACACCGTCCGCGTCGCTAGGGACCCAGCATGATCTGCGTCGCTACGGACCCGGCATGATCCGAACGCGTGGGCGGCAAGCCGCCCACCCTACGCCATGGCATCCGAAGGTTTTTATTTCCGGCTTTCGGCTTGATCCATCTCCAAGCCGTACCGGAGCGCAGGAACCGCGTCGTACGCAAGGCAATCGAACCGCTCGACATCGCCACGCTCGCGCCGTGGCGCGAGACCAGCGGAGAGAACGAGGAGACCTCGCATGCCTGCAACGGACGACACCTCAACTAACGCCACGCCCGCCGCCATCCCCACGGTGTCGGTCGTGCTGCCCGCCTGCGGCCGCATGGACCTGCTCGACCGCAGCCTGGACGCCCTGATGCGCCAGAGCGTCGATCCGCGCAGCGTCGAAGTCATCGTCGTGGACGACGAACCCAACCACAATACGCTGCACCTGGTGGCCGGCTGGCGCACCCGCACGCTCGACCGTGGGCCGCGGCTGGCCTATGTCGCCAACACCGGCCCGCGCGGCCCCGGCGCCGCGCGCAACCGCGGCTGGCGCGCGGCGCGCGCCAGCGTCATCGCCTTCACCAGCGACGACGCCGTGCCCAGCCCCGACTGGCTGGCCCAGGGGCTGGCCGCCTTCGACGGCGGCGCCGCCGTCGTCTGCGGCCGCATCGAGACCCCGGTGCCGGCGCGCCCCACCGACCGCCAGCGCAGCGCGCATGCGCACGAACTGGCCGATTTCACCAGTGCCAACTGCTTCTTCCACAAGCCGGTGCTCGAACGGCTCGACGGCTTCGACGAGCGCTTCAGCGTCCAGCGCGGCAGCGACGCCGACCTGCACTTCCGCCTGCTCGAACAAGGCATCCGCATCGTGCGCGCGCCGCAGGCGCTGGCCGTGCACCCGGTGCGTCCGGCGCCCTGGGGCGCGAGCCTGCTGCAGATCCGCCATGCCGTGTTCGACGCGCTGCTGTACAAGAAGCATCCAGCGCTGTACCGCGAACGCATCGAAGCGCGTCCGTGCTGGGACCACTACGCCATCGTCGCCGCCCTGCTGCTGGCCCTGCCCTGCTGGGTGCTGGGCGTGCGCTGGCTGGCCCTGGCCGCCACCCTGGTCTGGCTGGCGCTCACGGTGCGCCTGTGCCTGCGCCGCCTGAAGGGCACGGCCCACAGCGCCTCGCACGTGGCCGAGATGGCGATCACCTCGGTCCTGCTGCCGCCACTGTCGGTGTTCTGGCGCCTGGCCGGCGCGGTGCGCTACCGCGTGCGCTTCGCGTAAGCGCGCATGAAGGCCATCTTTCTCGACCAGGAAGGCACGCTGGTCGACGACATCCCATTCAATGCCGAGCCGCGCCGCATCCGCCTGGTGAGCGGCGCCGGCGCGGCGCTGCGTCTGCTGGCCGAGCTCGACTATCGCCTGTTCGTGGTCTGCAACCAGTCCGGCATCGCGCACGGCTGTTTCACCGAAGCGGCGATGGGCCCGGTCTCCGACCGCCTGCACGACCTGCTGTTTCGCGAGCAGCTCGCCCTCGCGGGCTATTACTATTGCCCGCACCATCCGCTCGGCACCGTCAGCGACTATGCCTTCGCCTGCGCCTGCCGCAAGCCCTCGCCCGGCATGCTGCTGCGCGCGGCGCACGAGCATGCCATCGACCTGCGCGCCTCCTGGATGATCGGCGACATCCTGCACGACGTCGAGGCCGGCAACCGCGCCGGCTGCCGCACGCTGTTGATCGACAACGGCGGCGAGACCGAATGGCGCCTGGGGCCACGCCGCCTGCCCACGCGCATCGCGCCGGACCTATACAGCGCGGCCATGCTGATCGCCGAGCACGGCGAGCGCGAGGACGTACGGCCGCAGGCGGGTTCACGCTCGCCAAGTTGACGGGGACTGGCGGCATTTGCCGGCACCCCGGATCCCCCCGTTCAGCGGCGCCGGATCTCGACGATCGACGCCGACGACGCCGCCGGCGCTGGTGTGGGCATGGTCGCTGGCACGGGCATCGGCATCGGCGTCGCCACCGGCGAGCGTGCCGCCGCCTGCGCCCGCAGCTCGGCGCGCGCCTGCCGCATCACTTGGCGCGCCGCCGACAGGCCGAGGCACGCCATGATGCTCGCCACCACGATGTCCGGCCATCCGGCGCGGGCGCCGAACACGCCCAGCGCCGCCAGCATCACGGCCAGGTTGCCGATCATGTCGTTGCGGGTGCACAGCCACACCGAGCGCATATTGGCGTCGCCGTTGCGAAACGCGTAGAGCATGACCGCCACCGCGCCGTTGGCGGCCAGCGCCAGCAGGCTGACGGCTCCCATGGTCTGGGCATGCGGCAGGTGGCCGTCGAGGCCGAGCCACAAGGCGCGCGCCAGCACCAGCACGCCGAAGACGCCCATCACGACGCCCTTGGCGTAGGCCGCGCGCGAACGCCACACCACGGCCATCCCCAGCACGAACAACGACACCCCGTAATTGGCGGCGTCGCCGAGAAAGTCGACCGAGTCGGCCAGCAGCGACACCGAGCCGGCCGCCAGGCTGCTGGCCAGCTCGACGCCGAACATGATGAAATTGATGAGCAACGCCGCCCACAACACCTTGCGGTAGCGCCCGTCGGGCGGCGGCGTGGTCGGACTGCAGGATCCGGAACAGCAAGCGGACATGATCGCACCTCCAATGGCAATAACTCCATTAGAATCCCTGTAGTAACTACAAGGTCAAGGAATAAACATGCTGATGCGTATTGGTGAACTGGCGAAACTGACGGGCTGCCAGTCCGAGACTGTCCGTTTCTACGAGCAAAAGGGATTGCTGCCGCCGCCGCTCAGGTCGCAGGCGAACTACCGGATGTATGGCGCCGACCATGCCGAGCGGCTGCATTTCATCCGTCGTTGCCGGTCGCTGGGCATGTCGCTCGGCGAAGTGGAAACCCTGCTCGGCTACCAGGACCAGCCGGAACGTTCCTGCAGCGGCGTCAACGCGCTGGTCGACCACCAGCTGTCCGAGATCGACCGTCAGATCCTGGAGCTGAAGGCGCTGCGCGCCGAACTGTCGCGCCTGCGCGCGCGCTGCGATTCGACGCGGCCCGCCGGCCAGTGCGCGATCCTGCGCGAACTGACCGAGCACGCCTGAACCCCGCTGCAGGCCCCCGATTACATCCTGGGATCGTCGATCACCGCACGATCGTCGAGCGCCGCCTGGTCGCCGAGCGACGCGTGGTCATCCTGGCGCACCTGCTCTCCCATCAGCACGCGGTGGATCACCGCGCCGTGCACGCCATGCTGCTTCAGGAATTCGACGGCGCTGCGGGTGCCCAGGCTCGCCTGGATCAGGATGCCCTGGCGCACCACGTGGGTTGCGCCCGCATAGGGATTGGCAAGGCTATTGTCAGCCATGTCGCCCGGCGCCGCGCCGCGGCGATCGATCTGAGAGATGTGCATCTGTTTCCTTTCCTCGAGGCATCCCATGCCCGCCGGGAGCCTCACATAAAAAAAATCCGCCGACCGTGAGGCCGACGGAAAAACGCAGTATCCGGTTGAGGGATCACGCGGAGAGACACAGCGGCAATCTTAGCGGACGATGGTTTCAACTTGATGACATCGCAAGGTTGCCCGCGCACGTCGCCGACAGCCAACATCGCGCCGTCAGAACGCTCTACAATTGCCCATCGTTCATTCATCCAGGAAGGTCAATGGCGCAGATGGCGGCTCCCGGCTTCAGTTACGGCTCCGACGATTCGGGCCTGGTATGGGGCTTCCTGTTCCGGCGCGACACGACCGCGACGCCGATCGGCGTGCACGAGGCCCTGGCCTGGATGCGCGATCCGCAACCGGAACAGTTCATCTGGCTGCACTTCAACCTGTCGAACACCGCCAGCGAACGCTGGCTGCGCGGCCACGCCATGCTGGCCGACGAGTTCTACGAGACCCTGCACCAGGGTTCGCGCTCGACCCGCCTCGAGCTGGCCGACAATGCCCTGATCGCCGTCGTCAACGACGTGCTGCATGGTTTTTCGCTCGACAGCGCCGAGATCTCGACCTTGTGGGTCCACGTCACGCCGCAGGTCGCGATCAGCGCGCGCAGGAAGCCCCTGGCCTCGATCGAGCGCCTGCGCCAGGACGTGCGCCAGGGCGCCCCGCTGCGCTCATCCAGCGAGCTCCTGATCCACCTGCTGCGCGACCAGGCCGACGTGCTGGTGAACATCGTGCGCGAGGCGGTGGCGCGGGTCGACACCATCGAAGACCGGCTGCTGGCCGGGCGCCTCACCCGCCAGCGCGAAGACCTCGGCTCGCTGCGCCGGGTGCTGGTGCGCCTGCAGCGGCTGCTGGCGCCGGAACCGGCCGCCCTGTTCCGCCTGCTGCAGCGCCCACCAGGCTGGGTCGATGGCGACGACCGCCAGGACCTGCGCCAGGCGACCGAGGAATTCACGGTGGTGCTGAGCGACCTGGCCGCGCTGCAGGAGCGCATCAAATTGCTGCAGGAAGAAATCGCCGCCCGCGTCAACGAGGACAATGCCCGCAGCCTGTATCTGTTGACGATCGTGACCGTGATGGCGCTGCCGATCAACCTGATCGCCGGCCTGCTCGGCATGAACGTCGGGGGCATCCCGCTGGCCGACGAGAGCCACGGCTTCTGGATCGCGCTGGGCCTGGTCGCGGCCTTCACCACGGTGGCTGGCTGGCTGCTGTTGCGACTGCAGCGCCAGCGCTGAAGCGGCAACAGCGTCCTGTTAAAAAGCCCCCATGGCGCCCCACCCTGAGACATAGCGCACAAAACGGCCCGGCTGCATTACCATGCATTCGCCTGCGTCAGATCCGACGCGACCAGCCGAGAGCCGCCATGAACGACACGCCAGAATCCCTGCCGGAACCGTCCATCATCGATCCGCGCTACCTGATCGACCTGAAAACGCGCGGCCACCAGGTCTATCCCGTCCTCGGCGAAGACGATCTCAAGCGCATCCGCCGTTTCGCCACCGAGCGCGCCTGGCACGACGGCGACGTCGTGTTCCGGGCCCTGGTCGATTCTCCCGGCATGGTCGTGGTGCTGTCCGGCCAGCTGCGCTGCAGCCGCAGCAATGCCCTCGGCCACCGGGTCGAGGTGCACCTGTTCGAACCGGGCCAGTTCACCGGCGAAGTGTCCCAGCTGTCGGGCCGGCCGCCGCTGGTCGACGGCGTGGCGGTCGGCCGCCTGGAAGCCCTGGTGCTCGACCCGGAAGCGCTGCGTGCGCTCCTGATGGCCGAGGCGGTGCTGGGCGAGCGCGTGATGCGCGCCTTCATGCTGCGCCGCGCGCGCCTGATCGGCGAACAGCCGACCGGGCCGATCCTGATCGGGCCGTCCGGCCATGCGCGCCTGTTCGAGCTCGAGAGCTTTTTGTCGCGCAATGCGCAACCGTATACCCGGCGCGACCCGGACTCCGACCAGGACGCCGCCCAGCTGGTGCGCGAGCACTGGCGCCAGGAGCACGACTGGCCGCTGGTCGCCATGCCCGACGGCTTCGTGATCAAGAACCCGAGCCTGCTCGAGATGGGCCGCTTCCTGGGCACCATGCCGCGCATCACGCGCGACATGGTCTACGACGTGCTGGTGGTCGGCGCCGGCCCGGCCGGCCTGGCCACGGCCGTGTACGCGGCCTCGGAAGGCCTGTCGGTGCTGGTGCTGGAACAGCGCGCCTATGGCGGCCAGGCCGGGGCCAGCGCGCGCATCGAGAACTTCTTCGGCTTCCCCACCGGCATCTCGGGCCACGCCCTGGTCAGCCGCGCTTTCGTCCAGGCCAGCAAGTTCGGCGCCGAAATCGCCATTCCCGCGCCGGCGATGCGGCTGTTGTGCCGCGAGCGGCCGCTGCGCGTGGAACTGGACGACGGCGCCTGCGCGCGGGCGCGCAGCGTGGTGCTGGCGGCCGGCGCGCGCTACCGCAAGCCCGACCTCGCCGACCTGGCCCGCTTCGAGGGTCGCGGCGTGTACTACTGGGCCTCGCCGGTCGAAGCAAAGGTGTGCCGCCAGCAGACCGTGGTGCTGGTCGGCGGCGGCAACTCGGCCGGCCAGGCCGCCGTCTACCTGGCCGCGCACGCCAGCACCGTGCACCTGATGGTGCGCGGCAACGGTCTCGAGGCCAGCATGTCGAGCTACCTGATCGAGCGCATCCGGGCGAGCGCGAACATCGTGCTGCACACCCGGCTCGAACTGGCCGCACTCGAGGGCACTGATGCCGGCCTGGAGCGGGTGCACTGCCGCAGCCGCAGCGGCGGTCCGCCAGTCGTGTTCGACACCCACCACCTGTTCCTGTTCATCGGCGCCGATCCCAACAGCGATTGGCTGCGCGAATGCGGCGTGGAACTGGACCGCAAGGGCTTCGTGCTGACCGGCTATGAGGCCACGGGGCGGCATGGCGGACGCGATCTCGAGACCAGCGTGCCGGGCGTGTTCGCCGTGGGCGACCTGCGCGCCGGCTCGACCAAGCGCGTCGCCGCGGCGGCCGGCGAAGGCGCGGCCGTGGTGGCCCAGATCCACAGATACCTGGCCGAGCAGCAGCAGGCCGACGGGGCGACCGGCTGACCACCACACCGGAGGACGGCCGCCGAGCAGGTATTACCGCACACCATTACAATTGCCGGTGGATCAGTCACCCCGTATCGTTTACGGCTTCCCACCTTTTATTCCACACACTTTGAATTCGAGTTTCAGCTTCCTGGCCGGTGGCGGCGAGATGGGCGCCCTCATGCGCGCCTACGATTGGAACACCAGCCCGCTCGGCCCGCCCGATGGCTGGCCCTCGACCCTGAAGACCGTGCTGCGGGTTCTACTGTCGAGCAATCACCCGATGTTCATCTGGTGGGGCGACGACCTGATCCAGTTCTACAACGACGGCTACCGCCAGACCCTGGGCCCGGAGCGCCATCCGGTCGCCCTCGGCCAGCCCGGCCGCCCGTGCTGGGAAGAAGCCTGGGACCTGATCGGACCGGACATCGAGCGCGTCATGCGCGAAGGCGCCAGCGCCTGGTACGAAGACCGCCTGGTCCCGCTGACCCGCAACGGCCGGCGCGAAGACGTATGGTGGACCTACGGCTACAGCCCGATCGAGGACGAAGCCGGCATCCACGGGGTGCTGGTGATCTGCAACGACGTCACCGAAGACCACCTGCTGCGGCAGCGCCTGGAGCAGACGAACCATGCGCTGATCGAAACCATGGACGATGCGTTCTGCCTGATCGACCTGGTGCACGATGAACAGGGTCATGCGGTCGACTATGTGTTCGTGGAAGCCAACCACGCCTTTGCCCGCCATACCGGCCTGGTCGACAGCGTGGGCAAGACCGCGCGCCAGCTGGTGCCGGACCTGGAACAGCGCTGGATCGCCACCTACGACGAGATCGCGCACGCCGGCGTGGCGCGCCGATTCGAGGAATACTCGCAGGCGATGGGACGCTGGTTTACCGTCTACGCCAGCCCGATCGCCCATCCGGTCAAGCGCCGCGTGGCCCTGCTGTTCACCGACATCACCGACCAGAAGAATGCCGAGCGCGCGCTGCAGGCCAGCGAGATGGCCGCGCGCGCCGCGGCCGGCCAGGCCGAGGCCGACCGGCGCCGCCTCGACGCCCTGCTCAGCTCGGCGCCGGTGGGGATCGTCTACGTGGACGAGCATGGGGCGCTGTCGTCCGTCAACCGCATGAACCGCCAGCTATGGGGCGATCATCCGATGCCCACCAGCCAGGACCAGTACGCCGAATGGCGTGGCTGGTGGGCCGACGGCTCGGAGCGCCACGGCAGGCAGATACGGTCGGACGAGTGGGCGCTGGCGCGCGCGCTGCGCGGCGAGCAGGTCGAGGCCGACGTGGTCGAGATCGAACCCTTCGGCCGTCCACACGAGCGCCGCATCCTGCTCACCCGGGCCACCGCGATCCGCACCGAGGATGGCGCCATCACCGGCGCAGTGGCGGCCTCGATGGACCTCACGGCCCAGGTCGATACGCAGCGGGCGCTGCGCGAGAGCGAAGAAAAATTCCGCACCATCACCGACGCGATGCCGCAGATGGTGTGGTCGTGCCGGGCCGACGGCGCGAACGATTATACGAACCGGCGCTGGAGCGACTTCACCGGCTTGTCGAACGTGGATCCGACCGGCTGGACCGCCGCCATCCATCCCGACGACCTGCCCGCGCTGCTGGCGCTGTGGGCCGACAGCGTGGCAAGCGGCGCCTTGTTCGAGCTCGAGCACCGGCTGCGCCACCATGGCGGCGAATACCGCTGGGTGCTGAACCGCGCGCTGCCGGTGCGCGACGAGGCCGGCCGCATCATCCGCTGGATGGGCACGGTCACCGACATGCACGACCAGAAGCTAGCCGCCGAAGAACTGAAGGCGGCGAACGCGCGCAAGGACGAGTTCCTGGCCATGCTGGCCCACGAGCTGCGCAACCCGCTGGCGCCGATCAGCACCGCGGCCCAGATGCTGAAACTGTCCGGCGCCGACCCGAAGCGCATCGCCCACGCCAGCGACGTCATCGGGCGCCAGGTGCGGCACATGGTCGAACTGGTGGACGACCTGCTCGACGTCTCGCGCGTGACGCGCGGCCTGGTCGAGCTGGAGCGCGAACCGGTCGCCCTCAAGTCGGTGATCCAGAACGCCATCGAGCAGGCGCGCCCGCTGATCGAAAAGAAGGGCCACACGCTGTCGACCCGCCTCGGCGCGGCCAACGTCACCGTCACGGGCGACCGCAAGCGGCTGGTGCAGGTGATGGCCAACCTGATCAACAATGCGGCCAAGTACACGCCGGACGGCGGCGAGATCACGGTGTGCGCCGACGCCGTGCCGGACGCCGGCCAGGTGAAGCTGAGCGTGAAGGACAATGGCATCGGCATCGATGCCGCGCTGCTGCCCGATGTGTTCGAGTTGTTCACGCAGGCCAAGCGCACGCCGGACCGCGCCCAGGGCGGTCTCGGACTGGGGCTGGCGCTGGTGCGCAGCATGGTCAGCCTGCATGGCGGGCAGGTGCAGGCGCACAGCGACGGACCGGGACGGGGCAGCTGCTTCAGCGTGGTCCTGCCGCTCGGCGTGGATGGCGCTGGTGACGACGCGAGTCGGCGCGAGGACGACGCCGCGCTGGCGGCGCATTCGACGCTGCGCATCATGATCGTCGACGACAACCGCGACGCCGCCGAATCGCTGGGCATCGTGCTGTCGGCGGTGGGACACAGGGTGCAGGTCGAGGATTCGTCGATGGCGGCGCTGCGGCGGGTGCAGAAGGACGGCTTCGACGTCTGCCTGCTGGATATCGGCTTGCCGGATATGGATGGCTATCGGCTGGTGGGAGAGCTGCGCGCGGCGCCGCTGGTGGCCGGCGCCGCCATGATCGCGCTGAGCGGCTACGGCCAGCCGCAGGACATGGCGGCGTCGAAACGGGCCGGGTTCACCAGGCACCTGGTCAAGCCGGTGGATGTCGGTCAGTTGCTGGGCGTGCTGGACGAGCTGGCGCCGGCATCGCGAGGACCGCAGCCTTGACGTGACAACGGACGTAAAAAAGCCAGCTCGAAAGCTGGCTTTTTCACTGATACTTTGGTCGGGGCGAGAGGATTCGAACCTCCGACCCCGTGCACCCCATGCACGTACGCTACCAGGCTGCGCTACGCCCCGACTAGTCGATAATTATATCAGAGCCAGCGAAAAAATCTTGCGTTTTTGCCATACCGTGCAAGATCTTCGTTGGCCGGCATTTGGCAGGCTCTACTTCCACTCCCCACGCAGCGCCATCACCTGCTGTTGCAGGTAGGCCGGCGTCGCCAGCTCGGGCGCGACCGGCTGGCCGACCGCCAGCGCCAGCTGCGAGCGCATGCCGCGCGCAATCCTGCGCTCGAACAGATTGCTCTTGTCGCGCGTGAACCAGCTGCCCCACAGGCCACGCAGCGCCATCGGGATCACCGGCACCTTGCTGCGCTCCATGACTTTCGTGATGCCATGGCGGAACTCGTTCATTTCGCCGGTCGAGGTCAGCCGCCCTTCCGGGAAGATGCACACCAGTTCGCCGTCGTGCAGCGCATGGGCGATGTCCACGAACGCCTTTTCCATCGTCCACGGGTCTTCCTTGGCCGGCGCGATCGGGATCGCGTTCACGGCGCGGAAGATCCAGCGCAAAAATGGCGTCTTGAAGATGCGGTGGTCCATCACGAAGCGGATCGGCCGTGGGCTGGCGGCATTGATCACGATCGCGTCCACATAGCTGACGTGGTTGCACACCAGCACCGCCGGGCCTTCGCTCGGAATGCGCGCCGTGTCGATGGTGCGCACCCGGTACACGGTGTGGATCAACAGCCAGGCCAGGAAGCGCATCAGGAATTCCGGCACTAGCGAGAAGATGTACACCGCCACCACCGCATTGAGCAGGGCCGTGGTCAGGAACAGTTGCGGGATGCTGAAGCCCTGCCCCAGCAGCAGGATGGCGACCCCGGCCGAGGCGACCATGAAGATCGCGTTCAGGATGTTCATGCCGGCGATCGTGCGCGACACGTGCTTCTGGTCGCAGCGGGTCTGGATCAGGGCGAACAGCGGCACGATGAAGAAGCCGCCAAACACGCCGATCATCACCAGGTCGCCCAGGATGCGCCAGGCGCCGGGCTGGTTCAGCAGGCCGGTCCAGTCCACCACCGTCGTGCTGGCAATAAAGGCTTCGCTGGCGAAATACAGGTCGATGCCGAACACCGACAGGCCGATCGAACCGAACGGCACCAGGCCGATCTCGACCTTGTGGCCCGACAGGCGCTCGCACAGCAGCGAGCCAAGGCCGATGCCGAGCGAGAACACGGTCAGCAGCAGCACGAACACGCTGTGGTCACCCATCAGATAGTCTTTCGAGAATACCGGGAACTGGGCCAGCAGCAAGGCGCCATAGAACCAGAACCAGGAATTGCCGAGCATCGACAGGAACACGGTGCGGTTCTGGCGCGAGTACGCCAGGTTGCGCCACGATTCGGTGATGAAATTGCGGCTGATGCGCAGCTCGGGCGCCGGCGCCGGCGATGGCGGAATGCGCCAGGCGGCGGCCAGGCCCAGCACGGCGAAGAGCAAGGTCGCAGCGGCCACCAGCATGATGCCGTTGGGCTTGTAGCCGACCAGGATCGCGCCGGCCACCTCACCCAGCAGGATGCCGACGAAGGTCCCCATCTCGACCACGCCATTGCCGCCCACCAGCTCGTCGGGCTTCAGGTTCTGCGGCAGATACGCGTATTTCACCGGACCGAACAGCGTCGAATGCATGCCCATGCCGATCACCGCCGCAATCAGGAGCCACAGCGTGTGCGTCATCCAGCCGATGCCGGCCACCAGCATGATCGCGATCTCGGCGATCTTGACGATGCGCGCCAGCTTCGCCTTGTCGAACTTGTCGGCGATCTGGCCCGAGGTGGCCGAGAACAGCACGTAGGGCAGGATGAACAGGCCCGGGATCAGGTTGTTGAGCAGGGAGGGATCGAGCGTGGTCCAGTTGATCGCATCATAGGTCATGACGACCAGCAGCGCGGTCTTGAACAGATTGTCGTTGAAGGCGCCCAGGAACTGGGTCCAGAAGAACGGGCCGAAACGGCGCTGGGTCAGCAGGGAAAACTGATTCGGTTGGCTCATGCTCGAAAGCTCGGCTGTGATGGAGTGCGTAATGTACAACGGCAGGCATGGCGGAACAAACGCTGTTTCTCACATTCATGCTTGCGTATCCGCATTTAATACTGCCGGCCTTGCTCTACAGTACGAAGCATTTGCGCGAGCACAAACCGCAGCGGACGGCAAGCGTGCGCACCGAAACAGTGCCATGCGAGCGATTGACGATTGAAGCCGGTCAAATTGGGCTTGATCTGGCACATTGGTGCAATGCAGCGCAGGTAGAATCCGCGGATGACTTCCGCCAACTTCCACATCAGCTACGCCAGCGTCGCCAATGCGCTGTTCGAGCACATCGAGCAGGACTTGCTGCTCCTCACCACCGCCCTCCTCGACGATGACGAGGAATTGCCGCGCCGTTTCGAGCCGTATCCATCGACGTTGCTGGCCCACGAAGGCATGCCGCCGCCATGAAAAAACCGCCGTGGCCCAGCACGGGCAACGGCGGTTGCAGGGGCATGGCCAGTCAGGTCAGCCCAGCGTTTCCAGGCGAATCCGCGTCACCTTGCCGATCACCGCCGGCAATCCTTCGATCTTGGCGATCGCCGCGTCGATGTTCTTTTCGCGCGTCTGGTGCGTCAGCATGATGATGTCGATATCCAGCTGGTCGCCCGGCTCCTTCTGCAGCACGGCGTCGATCGAGATGCCGGCGTCGGCCAGGATGCGGGTCAGGTCGGCCATCACGCCCAGCTTGTCCTGCACGTGCACGCGCAGGTAATAGCTGCTGGTGATCTCGGACATCGGCATGATCGCGACGTCGGTCATCTGGTTCGGCTGGAACGCCAGGTGCGGCACGCGGCTGTACGGGTCGGCGGTCAGGAGGCGGGTCACGTCGACCAGGTCGGCGATCACGGCCGATGCGGTCGGCTCGGAACCGGCGCCCTTGCCGTAGTACAGCGTGGCGCCGACCGCGTCGGCCTGCACCAGCACCGCGTTCATCGCGCCTTCGACATTGGCGATCAGGCGCGCGGCCGGGATCAGGGTCGGGTGCACGCGCAGCTCGACGCCCTCGCCCGACTCGGTGTGGGTGCGGCGCGTGATGCCCAGCAGCTTGATGCGGTAGCCGAGCTGTTCGGCGTAGCGGATGTCGGCCGCCTGCAGCTGGCTGATGCCTTCCACATAGGCCTTGTCGAACTGCACCGGGATGCCGAAGGCGATCGCCGACATGATGGTCAGTTTATGGGCCGCATCGACGCCCTCGATGTCGAAGGTCGGGTCGGCCTCGGCATAGCCGAGTTCCTGCGCCTGCTTCAAGACAGAAGCGAAATCCAGACCCTTTTCGCGCATCTCGGTCAGGATGAAATTGGTGGTGCCGTTGATGATGCCGGCCACCGATTCGATGCGGTTCGCGGTCAGGCCTTCGCGCAGGGCCTTGATGATCGGCACGCCGCCGGCGACGGCCGCCTCGAAGGCCACCATCACGCTCTTTTCCTGGGCCGCGGCGAAGATCTCGTTGCCGTGCAGCGCCAGCAGCGCCTTGTTGGCCGTCACGACATGCTTGCCGTTGGCGATCGCCTTCAGCACCAGCTCGCGTGGCAGCTCGTAGCCGCCGATCAGCTCGACGACGATGTCGATGTCCGGATGGTTGACCACCGCAAACGGGTCGGTCACGATCTCGACCGCACCGCCGGTCACTTCGCGCGCGCGTTCAATATTGCGCGCCGCAATCATCGCAATCTCGATGCCGCGTCCGGCGCGGCGGCGGATGTCTTCCTGGTTGCGTTGAAGGACGTTGAAGGTACCGGCACCCACGGTGCCGATGCCCAGGAGGCCAACTTGAATCGGTTTCATAAAATCTGTGTCTCTTGATGGTCAGGACGCCCGTCCGGTTCAGGCGTGGCGTCGTCGGTAACCGTCGAGGAAGCGCGCGATGCGGCCGCAAGCGTCGGTCAGGTCGTCGGAATTGGGCAGGAACACCAGCCGGAAATGGTCCGGGGCGATCCAGTTGAAGCCGGTGCCTTGCACCAGCAGCACTTTTTCCTCGGACAGCAGTTCGCAGATGAACTGCTGGTCGTCCGTGATCGGATACATCTTCGGATCGAGGCGCGGGAACATGTAGAGCGCGGCTTTTGGCTTGACGCAGGACACGCCCGGTATATCGGTAAGCAATTTATGCGCGAGGTCGCGCTGCCTCAAGAGGCGTCCGCCCGGCCCCACCAGGTCGTTGATGCTCTGGTGGCCGCCAAGGGCGGTCTGGATGGCGAACTGGCCCGGCGCATTGGCGCACAGGCGCATCGAGGCCAGCATGTTCAGGCCGTCGATATAGCCCTTCGCGTGGCGCTTCTCGCCCGAGACCACCATCCAGCCGGCGCGGTAGCCGCAGGAACGGTAGTTCTTCGACAGGCCGTTCAGGGTCACGAACAGCACGTCGTCGGCCAGCGAGGCGATGGAGACGTGTTCGGCGCCGTCGTACAGGGTCTTGTCATAGATCTCGTCGGCGTAGACGATCAACTGGTGCTGGCGCGCCAGCTCGATGATGTCGAGCAGCACCTCGCGCGGGTACAGGGCGCCGGTCGGGTTGTTCGGATTGATGACGACGATCGCGCGCGTGTTCGGCGTAATCTTGCGCCGCATGTCTTCGATGTCGGGCAGCCAGCCGGACTGCTCGTCGCACACGTAGTGGATCGGCGCGCCGCCGGCCAGGCTCACGGCCGCGGTCCACAGCGGGTAATCGGGCGCCGGCACCAGCACTTCGTCGCCGTTGTTCAAGAGCCCCTGCATCGACATCACGATGAGTTCCGAGGCGCCATTGCCCAGGTAGATGTCGTCCATGCCCACGCCGGCGATGTTCTTCTCTTGCGTGTAATGCATGACCGCCTTGCGCGGCGCGAACATGCCTTTGGAATCGGTATAGCCGGCCGCGCCGTGCATATTGCGGATCATGTCGCTGACGATCTCGTCGGGCGCGTCGAAGCCGAACACGGCGAGGTTGCCGATGTTGAGCTTGATGATCTTCTGGCCGTCTTCTTCCATCTGGCGCGCCTTGTCCAGGGCCGGACCACGGATTTCGTAGCAGACGTCGTCGAGCTTGTTGGATTTGGCGATCGGTCTCAAAATTTCCCCAGATGTGAGCGTGCTCTGTTGCAGTGCGAAAAATACCATTCTGCCGAAAGCGCCCCGTTTAGGCAACCTTGCCGATCCGGTTACAATGGGCCTTTGCAGCCCACCGGATTTCAGCCAACGCCATGAAGCTTCATTCCGACAACACCCAACAATACCAGACCGTGACCGGCTATGACGCCTCGGGCGTGGAAATCAATGCCGAACGCTTCAATTACAGCCTGACGGTGCTCCCGGAGATCCCGCCGCGGCCGTGGAACGTGACCCGCTTCGACGACCTGACCGCCGCCCACTTCGAAGAGATCGCGAAGGACGCGCCGGACGTCGTCATCCTCGGCACCGGCGAGCGCCAGCGCTTCGTGCACCCGCGCCTGGTGGCCAGCCTGTCGGCCATGCACGTCGGCGTCGAAAGCATGGACAGCCAGGCCGCCTGCCGCACCTATAACGTGCTGATGGGTGAAGGACGCAAGGTGACGCTGGCCCTGATTATCGGCGCCTGATTTCATTAGCCGGATCTTAAATCTCCAGAAACATTTCCAAATCGGGGTAAATATTGCGATTCTGGCCAGCCGGGGCACTAGCGGCAGGTGGCATGGCCGGATTATCATGCCAGTGCCGCTCCCCGCCACCATGCGCCGGGAGGTTAATATTTGCAGCGCAGCGCGCTGTCACTGCCCAGGAGAAGCCCGTGGCCGAGAGCCAAGCAACCATCGCCCCATTTTCCGCCCCGATGACCGGTGGCCAGACCTTCGAGCTGGCTGGCCGTCCCGCCAGGTACACCGTGCTGTACTTCTACCCCAAGGACAATACGCCGGGCTGCACCACCGAGAGCATCGCCTTTCGCGAAGCCTGGCCCGAGTTCCAGGCGCTGGGCGCCGAGATTGTTGGCCTGAGCCGCGACTCGCTGCGCTCGCACGAGAACTTCAAGGCCAAGCTGGGCCTGCCCTTCGAACTGATCTCCGATCCGGACGAAACCGTCTGCACGCAATTCAATGTCATGAAGATGAAGAATATGTATGGCAAACAAGTGCGTGGGGTCGAGCGCAGTACGTTTGTCATTGACGCTCAAGGCCGATTGGTGAAAGAATGGCGTGGCGTGAAAGTCAATGATCACGTCACCGAAGTGCTGGAATTTTTGAAGAGCCAGCCCTGAATTACGGATGGCTCCAGTTTGTTCAACCTGCTGGATCGCTACCCCTTATTTTGAGTCAACCCGTAATTCATCCACATTCTTCCAATCTGGTTTCCCGCCGGGCCGGAGCATTTCCGGGCTCGGCCGTACTGCAGACATTTTTCCTCGCAATCACCCCGGCGGCTCATCCGCCATTCCCGTTAGTAGCATCGACTCCGTGCGGCAGCGCGCCACGTGGCCCGCGCGCGCACGGCCATCCAGACTTTTTTTAGATTGAGAACCTGATGCCACTGCCAAAGATGCCTACCCAGCCAGCGACCATGCTGCTGGCAAAAGATTACCCGAAGGCCGAACCCGGCAAATCGCCGGTACGTCCCGTCTCGGCCCAGGCCAACGACGACGTCGAAGACCTGATCAGCGGCCAGGCCGTGCCGACGCCGAAATCGCGCGCACGCCGCAAGGCGCAAGACACCCTGGCCGCGGCGCAAGCGCCCGCGGCTGCCAAACCCGTCGCAGCCGTTCCAACCGTCGCCGAACAGGCTGGGCAGCCGGCCCGCAAGACCACCAGGCAAGGCAAGCAGAACTGGCCTGAAGCCGCCCCTGCACAAGCCAGGCTGCGCGAGACCGACGCCGATCAACCGCATCCGGCCAAGCACAAGCCGGTCGAAGTCACCATCAAGTCGTCCACCAGCCGCAAGGCCGACCGCTCCGGCGCCACCAAGGTGTTCGTGCTCGACACCAATGTGCTGATGCACGATCCGACCTCGCTGTTCCGCTTCGAAGAGCACGACGTCTACCTGCCGATGATGACGCTCGAGGAGCTGGACAACCACAAGAAGGGCATGTCCGAAGTCGCGCGCAATGCGCGCCAGGTCTCGCGCACACTCGACGCCCTGATCGCCAACGTCGACGACGACGCCATCGAGTCGGGCATTCCGCTGTCCAAGCTGGGCAACAAGGATGCCAAGGGCCGCCTCTTGTTCCAGACCCGCCTGAACAGCGCCGCCCTGCCCGAAGGTCTGCCGTCGGGCAAGGCCGACAACCAGATCCTGGGCGTCGTGCGCGCGCTCGAGCAGCAGATGGCGGGCCGCGCCATCGTGCTGGTGTCGAAAGACATCAATATGCGCATCAAGGCGCGCGCCATCGGCTTGCCGGCCGAGGATTACTTCAACGACCACGTGCTGGAAGATACCGACCTGCTGTACTCGGGCATCGTCCAGCTGCCGGACGACTTCTGGGACAAGCACGGCAAGGACGTCGAATCCTGGCAGGAAAACAAGAACGGCAGCTCGGCGACCTACTACCGCGTCACCGGTCCCTTGATCCCGACCCTGCTGGTGAACCAGTTCCTGTTCCTCGAGCCGAAGGATGGCCAGTCGCCGCTGTACGCGCAGGTCAA
This sequence comes from Massilia timonae, assembly GCF_001866515.1. NCBI lineage: Bacteria > Pseudomonadati > Pseudomonadota > Betaproteobacteria > Burkholderiales > Oxalobacteraceae > Massilia > Massilia timonae. The sequence goes on along the minus strand of NZ_JRYB01000001.1, from coordinate 3,158,994 downwards.
GTCGATCAACGGCAAGACCGCCGTGCTGCAGACCCTGCGCGACTATAGCCACAACAAGAACAACGTCTGGGGCATCACGGCGCGCAACCGCGAGCAGAACTTCGCCCTCAACCTGCTCATGAATCCCGAGGTCGACTTCGTCACCCTGCTGGGCCAGGCCGGCACCGGCAAAACCCTGCTGGCCCTGGCGGCCGGCCTGGCGCAGGTGCTCGAGACCAAGCTCTACAACGAGATCATCGTCACCCGCGTGACGGTGCCGGTGGGCGAGGACATCGGTTTCCTGCCGGGCACCGAAGAAGAGAAGATGTCGCCATGGATGGGCGCCTTCGACGACAACCTCGAGGTGCTGATGAAGTCGGACGGCGACGCCGGCGACTGGGGCCGCGCCGCCACGCAAGACCTGATCCGCTCGCGCATCAAGATCAAGTCGCTCAACTTCATGCGCGGCCGCACCTTCGTGAACAAGTTCCTGATCATCGACGAGGCGCAGAACCTGACGCCGAAGCAGATGAAGACCCTGGTCACGCGCGCCGGTCCCGGCACCAAGATCCTGTGCCTGGGCAATATCGCGCAGATCGACACGCCTTACCTCACCGAGGGCTCGAGCGGCCTGACCTATGTGGTCGACCGCTTCAAGGGCTGGAGCCACGGCGGCCACGTGACCCTGGCGCGCGGCGAACGCTCGCGCCTGGCCGACCACGCCAGCGACGTGCTGTAAAACACCGCAGGCCGCCCGCAACAGGCGGCAGTGCCGCCAAACGCCCGCCCTCACCGGCGGGCGTTTTTTTTGCCTGAACCGCAAACAGCGCTACCATAGGGTGGGCGGCCACACCCGTCCACGCATCCAGACCCATCCGCCCACAGGAGAAAACATGCCCCATATGCTGCTCATCCACGAGCCGGTCGGCCAGCGCGCCACCCGCAGCGATGCCGAAGGACGCGCCGCCTACGAGCGCATGCTGCGCTGGGGAGAAGACCTGAAGGAACGCGGCCTGTTGCTGGCGGCCGAGTCGCTCGCGTCCCTCGACAGCGCGGTGCGGGTGAGCGTCCCGGCCGGCAAGCCGCGCATCGTCGACGGCCCGTTCGCCGAGGCCAAGGAAATGGTGGGTGGGTTCTTCTTGGTCGACGTCGATTCGCGCGACGAGGCAGTCGCTCTGGCCGCCGAGTGCCCGGCCGCCGAATGGGCCACGGTCGAAGTGCGCGCGCTGGCCCCCTGCTTCATGCGGTAATTATTTTTTCAGTGCTGTCGAATACGCTGGACGCCGTTCGTCGTGGCAAATGAAAGGCCCGCTCCCGCAGGCCACTCACCAGCACAGGAGAACCCCATGCGATTCATGATCATCGTCAAGGCCAGCGCCGCGTCCGAAGCGGGAGAGATGCCGCAAGAGCCGCTGCTCGCCGAAATGAACGACTACCACCAGGAGCTGGCGCGCGCCGGCGTCCTCCTCGACGGCAATGGACTCAAGCCCACCAGCCAGGGCTGGCGCATCCGCTACCAAGGCGACACACGGCGCGTCGTCGACGGCCCGTTTGCCGAGACCAAGGAGCTGATCGCCGGCTATACCCTGATCCAGGTCCGCTCGCGCGAGGAAGCGCTCGAATGGACGCGCCGCTTTCCCAACCCGCGCGGCCCCGGCCTGGAAGCCGAGATCGAGGTGCGCCAGCTGTTCGAGCTGGACGACTTCGCCCCCACCGAGACCATCGAACGCATGCGAGCGCAATGACAGGCAGGGTCGAGGACACCATCGTCGCGCTGTGGCGGATCGAATCCGGCCGCATCGTCGGCAGCGTCGCGCGCATCGTGCGCGACGTCGGGCTGGCCGAGGAGCTGGCCCAGGACGCCCTGGTGGCGGCGCTGGAGCGCTGGCCGCACGACGGCATCCCCGACCGCCCCGGCGCCTGGCTGCTCACGGCCGCGCGCAACGGCGCCTTCGACCTGCTGCGGCGCGACCGCAGCCTGCGCCAGAAACTGGAACGGATCGGCCTCGACCTCGAGGCCCAGGAGGCCCTGACAGTGCCGGATTTCGTGGACGACCTCGACGCCCGGCGCAACGACGTGGTCAAGGACGACCTGCTGCGCCTGATGTTCACCGCCTGCCACCCGGTGCTGTCGCTCGATGCGCGGCTGGCGCTGACGCTCAAGCTGCTCGGCGGCCTGGCCACCGCCGAGATCGCGCGCGCCTTCCTGGTGCCAGAGAGCACCATGGCCCAGCGCATCGTACGCGCCAAGCGCACCCTGGGCGAGGCGAAGGTGCCGTTCGAACTCCCGCCGCCTGGCGAGCTGGGCCAGCGCCTGGGCGCCGTGCTGGAGGCGGTGTACCTGATCTTCAACGAAGGCTATACCGCCACGGCGGGCGACGACTGGATGCGTCCGGCCCTGGTCGACGAGGCGCTGCGCCTGGGCCGCATCCTGGCCGAGCTGGCGCCGAACGAGCCCGAGGTGCATGGCCTGGTGGCGCTGATGGAACTGCAGGCGTCGCGCATGGCGGCGCGCCTGGACGCGGCCGGGCGGCCGGTGCTGCTGCTCGACCAGGACCGCGCGCGCTGGGACGGCGTGCTGGTGCGGCGCGGCCTGGCCGCCCTCGAGCGCGCCGCGCGCATTGGCGCCCCGCGTGGTTCCTACGTGCTGCAGGCCGAGATCGCCGCCTGTCACGCGCGCGCCCACCGTGCCGAGCTGACCGACTGGCGCCGCATCGCCGACCTGTACGGCGAACTGGCCGTGGTCCAGCCCTCTCCCGTCGTCGAACTCAACCGCGCGGTGGCGGTGGGCATGGCCGACGGCCCCGCGGCCGGCCTGGCGCTGGCCGACCGGCTGCTCGTGGATGGCCGGCTGGACGGCTACCACTGGCTGCCGAGCGTGCGCGGCGACCTGCTGTTCAAGCTCGGCCGCCGGCCGGAAGCGCGCGCCGAATTCGCGCGCGCGGCCGCGCTCACCGCCAATGCGGCCGAGCGCGAACTGCTGCTGGCGCGGGTGCGCGATGCCGCCGATGCCTGATCCGGAACAAATACTGCGCGTTAATTAATGTCTATGCCGGAAGGATACATACCGCTATGATCGAGGCTGGATAGAATAAAACTCAAGTGATCGTGACGGGAGAGCGGCAATGAAATTCCGGTTCTGGGGAGTGCGTGGATCGATCCCTTCGCCGGGTCCGCGCACCGCGCGCTACGGCGGCAACACCACCTGCATCGAGGTGCGCACCGACGCCGGCGCCCTCCTGATCCTGGACGGCGGCACCGGGCTGTTCCCGCTGGCCCAGCACCTGGTCGAGCAAGGGCCGGTGGCGGCCAATATCTTCATCACCCACAGCCACTGGGACCACATCCACGGCCTGCCCTTCTTCGCGCCCTTGTTCGTCAAGGGCAACCGGGTGCGCCTGCACGGCGCCCACGACGAAATCACGGGCCACGGCATCGAACACGTGATGAACGCGCAGCTGCAGAACAGCTATTTTCCGGTCGGCGAAGCGCAGATGAGCGCCACCCTCGACTATCGCACGCTCGATGTCGGCGTGCCGATCGCGCTGGAAGACGCCGTGGTGTCGAACGTGGCGATGAACCATCCGGTGCTCAATCTCGGCTACCGCATCGACTGCAACGGCAAGTCGCTGTTCTTCACCGGCGACCATGAGCCCTGGCCCAACCCGCACCCGGCCGGGAGCGCCGAGCACGCCGCCTGCGAGGAACAGCTGCGCGAGCGCGAACGCCGCATGGACGCCGTCATGCGCGGCGTGGACGCCCTGATCGTCGACTGCTCCTACACGCGCGAGGAATACCCGTCCAAGCGGGGCTGGGGCCATGGCACCTTCGACGGCGCGCTCGAGATGGCGCTGCGGGTGGGCGCGCGGGCGCTGTACTGCACGCACCACGAGCCGACGCGCGGCGACGATGAACTCGAAGCGGTCTTCGCCGAGGTCATGGCGCGTTACCAGGACCGCCTGGACGGCCTGCGGGTATGCCTGGCCCATGAAGGCCTCGAGGTCGACCTCGGCTAGCGTCCTGGATTAGCACAGCGCGCGATGCGCGTAACCTGCCAGAATCGAGAGGAACTGGCCTGCCCTGCGGCGTTAGAATGGAAGCGGTCCATCCATACCGGCGGCGCCCGGTCCGTCCCAGTCCACGAGAGAGCATCAATGAAGATCACCCTGATTGTTCCGGCGGCGGCCCTGCTGCTTGCCGGGTGCGCGTCCACCACCCCAGGCGGCGACGCCGCCGTCAGCGCCAGCGCCAAAGAAGAGCGCTACGTCCCGATCGGCACCTACCTGCCGCGCAAGCGGACGCAGACCGCGAACAACGCCAGCACCGTCGACAAGACCGACCTCGAGAACATGAAGAATACCGGTAACGGCGCCGGAAGCAACGAGGGCCTGTTGCGCTGAACCGGCGCGCGGTGCGAGCGCAAAAAAAACGGAGCCGCGCGGCTCCGTTTTCCTGTGCCTGAAAGGCGCTGTCACATGATGTGGGTGCCCACCCACCACGCCACCGCGGCAATGAACGCCGACGCCGGAATGGTGAAGATCCAGGCCCACACGATGTTGCCGGCCACGCCCCAGCGCACGGCCGAGGCCTTCTGCGCGGCGCCCACGCCGACGATCGCACCGGTGATGGTATGGGTGGTCGACACCGGAATGCCGAAGGCGCTCGACATCAGGAGCGTCATCGCGCCGCCGGTCTCGGCGCAGAAGCCGCCCACCGGCTTGAGCTTGGTGATCTTCTGGCCCATGGTCTTGACGATGCGCCAGCCGCCGAACAGCGTGCCGAAGGCGATCGCGGCGTAGCACGAGATGATGACCCAGGCCGGCGGATGGGCGTCGTTGGCGCTGACGTAACCGGCGGCGATCAGCAGCATCCAGATGATGCCCATGGTTTTTTGTGCATCGTTGCCGCCGTGGCCCAGCGAGTAGGCCGCGGCCGAGACCAGCTGGAGTTTACGGAACAGGCCGTCGACCTTGCGCGGCGTCGCCTTCACGAAGACCCAGGCCACGATCAGCATGATGACCGAACCGAGCACGAAGCCCAGCAGCGGCGCGACCACGATGAAGGCGACGGTCTTGAGCAGGCCGCCGGAGATCAGCGAGCCGGTGCCGGCCTTGGCCACCGCGGCGCCCACCAGGCCGCCGATCAGGGCGTGCGAGGACGAGGACGGGATGCCGTAATACCAGGTGATCAGGTTCCAGGAAATCGCGCCGACCAGGGCGCCGAAGATGACATAGTGATCGACCACGCTCGGGTCGATGGTGCCCTTGCCGATGGTCTGCGCGACCTTCATGTTGACCACGAAGATCGCGATGAAGTTGAAGAAGGCGGCCATCGCGACGGCATGCTGCGGCTTCAGGACGCCGGTCGACACGACGGTGGCGATCGAGTTCGCCGAGTCGTGGAAGCCGTTCATGAAGTCGAAGATGAGTGCCAGCACCACCAGCATGCCCAGCACATAAATGCTGATGTTAACAGTATCCATGGTTGTTTCGCTCGAACGACGCTTACGCGTTTTCGACGATGATGCCTTCGATGATGTTGGCCACGTCTTCGCAGCGGTCGGTAACGGTTTCCAGGATCTCGTAGATCGCCTTCATCTTGATCAGGTTGCGCACGTCCGGTTCGTCGCGGAACAGCTTGGACATGGCGGCGCGCATCACATGGTCGGCGTCCGACTCGAAGCGGTCGATCTCTTCGCAGATGGCGACGATCTTCGGCGCATTGTCCATATCGTGCAGCATCGAGACCGCTTCCTGCACTTTCAGGCAGCACGACAGGCACAGCTCGGCCAGGCGCTTCGCCTCCGGCGTGACCGCATGCAGGTCGTACAGCGACACGGTCTGGGCCGCGTCTTCCATCATGTCCAGGATGTCGTCCATGCGCGTGATCAGCTTGTGGATGTCGTCGCGGTCGAGCGGAGTGATGAAGGTCTTGTGCAGCAGGTCGACGGTGGCGTAGGTGATCTTGTCGGCCTGTTTCTCGATCGTTTCGACCGCATGGGTGCGGGTTTCCAGATCGTCGAAATTGGTCATCAGGCCGACCATTTCATGGGCACCCTTCACGCACAAGGCCGCGTGCTGGTTGAACAGTTCAAAAAAATTGCCTTCTTTAGGCAAAAAGCGTCCAAACATTGTTTTTCTCCGTTTTTCTCTCGGTATTGCCGCCGCTCCGGGAAAAGCGACGGCATGGAATGCGGCGTGACGCTGGCCGCGGTATGCGGCTTAGTCGCCCTGGTAGATAGACAGGTTGCCGCTGTAATTGCCAAATTTGGTGTATTGGCCAATCCAGGTCAGGCGAATCGCCCCGATCGGGCCATTACGCTGCTTGCCGATGATGATCTCGGCGGTGCCTTTGTCAGGCGAATCCGGGTTATAGACTTCGTCGCGGTACAGGAAGATGATCACGTCCGCATCCTGTTCGATAGCGCCGGATTCGCGCAGGTCGGACATCACCGGACGTTTGTTGGGGCGTTGTTCCAGCGAGCGGTTCAGCTGCGACAGCGCGATCACGGGGCACTGCAGCTCCTTCGCCAGGCCCTTGAGCGAGCGCGAGATCTCGGAAATCTCGGAGGCGCGGTTGTCGCCGGGCTTCGAACCCTGCATCAGCTGCAGGTAGTCGACGATGATCAGGCCCAGCTTGCCGCACTGGCGCGCCAGACGGCGGGCCCGCGCGCGCATCTCGATCGGATTCAATGCGGGGGTTTCGTCGATGTACAGCTGGGCATCGTTCATCTTCTGGATGGCGTGCGTCAGGCGCGGCCAGTCCTCGTCGTGCAGGCGGCCGGTACGCAGGCGGTGCTGGTCGAGCTGGCCGACCGAGCCGAGCATACGCATGGCCAGCTGGGCGCCGCCCATCTCCATCGAGAACACGGCGACCGGCAGGCCGGCCTCGATCGCGACGTTCTCGCCGATGTTGACCGAGAACGCGGTCTTGCCCATCGACGGACGGCCGGCGACGATGACCAGGTCGCCCGGCTGCAGGCCGGAGGTCATGCGGTCGAGGTCGATGAAGCCGGTCGGCACGCCGGTGATCTCGCCCTGGTTCTCGCGCGAGTACAGTTCGTCGATGCGCTCGACCACCTGGGTCAGCAGCGGCTGCACCGCCAGCCAGCCCTGGGCGCCGCGGGCGCCCTGCTCGGCGATGGCGAAGATCCGCGATTCCGCCTCGTCGAGCATCTGCTTGACTTCCTTGCCCTGCGGATTGAAGGCATTGCCGGAAATCTCGTCGGCGACGGTGATCAGCTGGCGCAGGATGCCGCGGTCGCGCACGATCTCGGCGTAGCGGCGGATATTGGCGGCCGACGGCGTGTTCTGCGCCATCGCGTTCAGGTATTGCAGGCCACCCACCTCCTCGGCCTTGCCGAGCTGGTTGCAGGCTTCATAGACCGTGATCACGTCGGCCGGCTTGCCGGCGTTGATCAGGCGGACCATCTGTTCGAAGATGATGCGGTGATCGTAACGGTAGAAGTCTTCCGCATGCATGAAGTCGGCGATGCGGTCCCAGGCGGCATTATCGCGCAGCAGGCCGCCGATGACGGACTGCTCTGCTTCGATGGAGTGCGGGGGGATGCGCAGGGCTTCGATCTGCGGGTCTGAGGGTGCTGCGTTCATGGGCGGCATTATACCTTCTCCTGTCACACGGCTGTCATAATTGGTGAGTTTCAAAAGCAAAAAAGCCGGGAGAACCCGGCTTTTTTGTGCACTGCTTTTACTTCAGTTCAGCATTCGCTTAGGCAGCTTCGCCCACGACAGCGATGGTGATTTCCGACACGACGTCGGTGTGCAGGGCGACTGCAACCGGGAATTCGCCGGTGGTCTTCAGCGGGCCGTTCGGCAGGCGAACGGCAGCTTTTTCGACCGGGAAGCCCTGCTTGGTCAGCGCTTCAGCGATGTCCGCGTTGGTGACCGAACCGAACAGACGGCCGTCGACGCCGGCCTTCTGGCCGATGGTGACGGTCAGGCCGCTCAGCTTGTCGCCTTGGGCTTGGGCGGCTGCCAGTTTCTCGGCGGCTGCTTTTTCCAGTTCGGCGCGCTTGGCTTCGAACTCGGCCACTGCCGACGCGGTAGCGCGGCGTGCCATCTTTTGTGGGATCAGGAAGTTACGTGCGTAACCATCCTTGACTTTGACGACGTCGCCCAGGTTGCCGACGTTGATAACTTTTTCCAACAGAATAACTTGCATGTTTTATCTCCAGGATATCTGACTGTCGTGACCGACGATTAACCGTGGTGCAGGTCGGTGTACGGCAGCAGCGCCAGGTAACGGGCGCGCTTGATGGCGGTGTCGACCTGACGCTGGTAGTGCGCCTTGGTGCCGGTCAGACGTGCTGGCATGATCTTGCCGTTTTCCTGGACGAAGTCCTTCAGGGTGTCGACGTCTTTGTAGTCGACCTGCTCAACGCCGGCGGCGGTGAAGCGGCAGAATTTCTTGCGCTTGAACAGCGGGTTCTGCTGTTTGCGCTTCAGTTTTTCTTTGGCTTTGTTTTTGTCGAACTTTTTACCGAATGCCATTTGAGGCTCCTGTATATCTAAATTGCCGAACTAGGCGGCACTGAAATCAATGATGTGAAACACCAGGGCTTTGCTGTTGCGATTTTTTCGTGCGAGGAATCCATCGAAGCGGTAGCTGGCGCCGAGCTCGGCGTTGCCGAACCTGCCCGAAATCTCGCCCGCGGCGAACGCGGGAACTTCGAACTCGACCAGGCGATCGATCCCCGCCTCGCGCTGATGCGAACTGTGCATCAGGACGGCTGAAACGATCGGCACGCCGGCCGGGGTGTAGCGCAGGACATCACGCTCGGCGATGGTCGCGACGAGCTGAAGCTGATTATTGTCCAACGTCTGCCCGGTTCTACTACTTCTGACTACGAATTCCTGGAAAAAATCTTAGGCAGCGGCGGCCGGGGCAGCTGCAGGAGCGGCTGCTTCTGCACGGTGGCTCTTGGCTGCGTCTTCGCGCTGCACCGATTTCATCATCGGCGACGGTGCGGTTTCTGCTTTCTTCATCTTGACGGTCAGATGACGCAGAACGGCATCATTGAACTTGAATGCGGTTTCCAGCTCGACCAGGGTCTCGTTGTCGCACTCGATGTTCAGGCAGATGTAGTGAGCCTTTGGCAGCTTCTGGATCTGGTAAGCCATCTGGCGGCGGCCCCAGTCTTCCACGCGATGGATGTTACCGCCGCGGCTGGTCACCGTGGTCTTGTAACGCTCGATCATCGCCGGGACTTGCTCGCTCTGGTCCGGATGGACGATAAAAACGATTTCATAATGACGCATGCATTACTCCTTGAGGACGTTTTACATAAATGCCCACCTCGGCGTCAAGACGAGTGTGGGAAGGGAACAGCCAGCTAGTATAGCGTGAAATGGGCAAAAAGGGAACCTGGCTGTCAAGCGCCCCATCGCGGCGCCGCGCTCACTCGACAATTAGACCCATGGACGCCCTGTTTTTTGTCTCGTGCGCGCTTTTTTTGCGCTTTTTCGTGTATATCCCTTGCGTATAGCAGAATACTGTACAAAAATACAGTCTACCTCTACAACCCGTTGCTGCAAGATTATTTATGCTCAAGCTCACTGCAAGGCAAGAACAGATCCTTAACCTGATCAAGGAAGCGATCGAGAACACGGGTTTCCCTCCGACCCGGGCCGAAATCGCGGCCGAACTGGGCTTCCGCTCGGCCAATGCGGCCGAAGAACACCTGCAAGCCCTGGCGCGCAAGGGCGCGATCGAGATTTCGCCGGGCACCTCGCGCGGCATCCGCCTGGTGGGCGCCAGCGTCGAGCAGATCCCGATGCCACCGCCTTCCCTGATGTCGCTGCCGCTGGTCGGTCGCGTCGCCGCCGGCAATCCGATCCTGGCGCAAGAACACGTCGAAGCGACCTATAACGTCGACACCGCGATGTTCGCGGCGCGGCCCGACTTTTTGCTCAAGGTAAAAGGCTGGTCGATGCGCGACGCCGGCATCATGGATGGCGACTTTTTGGCGGTCAAGAAAATCGATAGCGCCAAGAACGGCCAGATCGTCGTCGCCCGCCTGGGCGAGGAAGTCACCGTCAAGCGCTACCGCAAGACCGGCGACCTGGTCGAACTGCTACCCGAGAACCCCGACTTCAAGGTCATCGAAGTCACGCCCGACGAAGAGTTTGCGCTCGAGGGACTGGCGGTTGGGTTGATGCGCAGCTGGAACTGATCGGCTTCACCTCTTGAGTACGCCGGCCTGCGGGCCGGCATTCACTATTATTGCTTGGCCTTGTTGACCACCGCATTGTGCTGGTCCACGAAGGCCTCGGTCGCGCTGCGCCATGCGGCGAAATCGGCCAATACCATCTTCGAATTGACCTTCGCTCCCTCGGCGATGTTCTGGCGCACCGCCTCCAGATAGGCGGTCGAGGCCTCGGTTTCCTGCTTGTTCATCAGCTTGGCGATGTCGGGCGGGATGCGCTTGGTCAGCGGCGACTGCGCGTTCAGGTTGGTCACCATCTTGTTGTAGCAATCCTGCCAGCCGGTCACGGCGTTGTTCACGCGCTCGATCTCTTCATTGATCTTCGATACCGCCGGGATGCGCGGCGACGGGCAGCGGTACTCGCCCGACTGCAGGTCGGCGCCATCGTAGCCCTTGATCCAGTAGTCGATCTCGGCGCGGCGAAGGACGCGCTGCTGCATGATCACGAGCGAGTCGGCGGCGATCTTGTTGCCCTTGGCGGCCGACTTTTCGAACCACTCCTTCGCCTTGGCCTCGTCGACCGCGCCGGCTTCGCCATACCAGTACATCTGGCCCAGCTGCTGCTGGGCCTGTGGATTGCCGGCATTGGCCAGCTTGGTGTACAGCGTGAGCGCGCCCGCATAGTCCTTCTTCTCGAACAGGGCGTTGGCATCCTCGAGTTCGCCGGCGAAGGCGGCGCCACCGCTTGCGAAGGACACCGCGAGGAACAGGCAGGACAGGATTCGTTTCATGGGCATACCGTAAGGCTGGGCTGGTAAAAGTCCATGATAGCCGTGTTTTACGGCTGGGCTCAACCGCAAAAATGACGAGGCCGGCATTTGCCGGCCCGATCAGGACAGTTTTACCTGGCTTTACGCATCCAGCGCCTGGCGGAAGTCGCCGACCAGGTCGGCGGTGTCCTCGATGCCCACCGACACCCGGATCAAGCCTTCCGCGATGCCCATGCTGGCGCGCCGCTCGGGGCCCATCTCGAAGAAGATCGTGTGCGCCACCGGAATCACCAGGGTGCGGTTGTCGCCCAGGTTCGAGGCCGGGATCGCCAACTTGAGGCGATTCAGGTAGTCGAACGGGTCGATCTCGTCCTTGAGCTCGAAGCTCAAGAGCGAGCCGCCGGAGCGAAACAGGGTCTCGACGATCGCGTGCTGCGGGTGCGAGGCCAGGCCCGGATAATGCACGGCGGCGACCCGGTCATCGGCTTCGAGCATCGTCGCCAGCGCCAGCGCATTGGCGCAGGTGCGCTCCATGCGCAGGGCCAGCGTCTCGGCGCCGACCGCGATGTGGTGCGCCGCTTCCGGCCCCAGCGCGGCGCCGAAGTCGCGCAGCGCCTTGGCCCGCAGCTGGGCCATGCCTTGCGCGCTTTGTGCCTGCTTGCGGAAGTTCTGGGCGATGTTCGGATACGCGGCCCAGTCGAACAGGCCGGTGTCGGTCAGCGCGCCGCCCAGCGCGATGCCGTGGCCGCCGATCGACTTGGTCAGCGAATTGACCACCAGCCCGGCATGCACGTCCCTGGGACGGAACAGCCAGGGCGTGGTCATCGTGTTATCGACCACGTACAGGATGCCGCGCGCGCGGCACAGTTCGCCGATGCGGGCCAGGTCCGCCACCTGCGTGCGCGGATTGGCGATGGTCTCGACGAACACCATACGGGTGTTCGGTTGCAGCGCCGCTTCCACCCGGGCCACGTCGGTGGCGTCGACGAAAGCGACGTCGACGCCCTGCCCCGCCACCGTCTGCCACAGGCTGTTGGTGTTCCCGAACAGGAAGCTCGACGAGACGATGTGGTCGCCGGCTTTCAGGAGCGCCTGGAACAGCGCGCCGATCGCCGCCATGCCGGTGCCGAAGCACAGGGTGGCGACGCCGTCTTCCATCCTGCTGATCTTGTCTTCCAGGGCCGACACCGTCGGGTTGCCCTGGCGGCCGTAGCGAAAGCCCGGCTCCTTGCCCTGGAATACCGATGCCAGCTGGCGCGCGTCGGCATAGCCGAAGGCGACCGAGGTGTGCACCGGCTTGTGCAGCGAACCCTGCTCGATCGTCTTGCGGCGATCGTTGTGCAGGATGGTGGTCGTGAAACCGTAGTGCTTGTTATCCGACATGGCTTACTCGGCCGCCACCGGCGGGTTCAGGTTGAGCTGGGTGCGCACCTTGTCCTCGGCGTCCTTCGACTTCGGATTGTGACGCGCCGATTCCTGGCGGTCCAGGTATTCGGGGGTCACGTCGCCGGTGACGTAGACGCCGTCGAAGCACGAGGCCTCGAAGTTCTTCAGCGCCGGATTGACGTCCGAGATCGCACGCTTCAATGCGTCGACGTCCTGGTACACCACGCGGTCAGCCGTGATCTCGCGGCACACTTCCTCGACCGTGCGGCCATGGGCGATCAGCTCGTCGCGGGTCGGCATGTCGATGCCGTACACGTTCGGGTACAGCACCGGCGGCGCGGCCGAGGCGAAGAACACCTTGCGGGCGCCGGCTTCGCGCGCCATCTGCACGATCTCGCGGCTGGTGGTGCCGCGCACGATCGAGTCGTCGACCAGCAGCACGTTCTTGTCCTTGAACTCCGAGCTGATGGCGTTCAGTTTCTGGCGCACCGACTTCTTGCGCATGCCCTGGCCCGGCATGATGAAGGTGCGGCCGATGTAGCGGTTCTTGATGAAGCCTTCGCGGTATTCGACGCCGAGTTTCAGCGCCAGCTGGATCGCGGCCGGGCGCGAGGAATCGGGGATCGGCATCACGACGTCGATCTCGTCGACCGGGATCTCCTTGCTGACCTTGTCGGCCAGGTATTCGCCCATGCGCAGGCGGGTGGCGTAGACCGAGGCGCCGTCGATCACGGAATCGGGACGCGCCAGGTAGACGAATTCGAAGGCGCACGGATTGAGCGACGGGTTCTCGGCGCACTGGCGCTCGTGCAGCTGGTTGTTTTCGTCGATGAAGACCGCCTCGCCCGGCGCGATGTCGCGCACGAAGCGGAAGCCCAGGCCTTCCAGGGCCACCGATTCGCTGGCCACCAGGTACTCATTGCCCTGCTCGGTCTCGTTGACGCCCAGGCACAGCGGGCGGATGCCGAACGGATCGCGGAAGGCCAGCATGCCGTGGCCCGAGATCTGGGCCACCACGGCGTAGGCGCCGCGCACGCGGCGGTGCACCGCGGCGACCGCCTTGAACACGGCGTCGGCGTCGAGCGTATAGCCGTCGGCCGCTTCCTGCATCTCGTGGGCCAGCACGTTGAGCAGCACTTCGGAGTCGGAATCGGTGTTGATGTGGCGGCGGTCGTTGCGGAACAGCTCGTCCTTCAGCTGGGCCTGGTTGGTCAGGTTGCCGTTGTGGGCCAGCGTGATGCCGAACGGCGCGTTGACGTAGAACGGCTGCGCTTCTTCCTCGCTCGACGAGCCGGCGGTCGGGTAGCGGCAGTGGCCGATGCCGCTATTGCCCGACAGCGAACGCATATTGCGGGTGCGGAACACGTCCCGGACCAGGCCATTGGCCTTGAACATCGAGAACATGCTGCTGTGATTGGTCGCAATGCCCGCCGCATCCTGGCCGCGGTGCTGCAGCAGCAGCAATGCGTCATACAGCAACTGGTTGACGGGAGAGTGAGAGACGACGCCGACGATGCCACACATGGTGTGCTCCTAAAAGCTTGAGTGCTTGATTACAGAAAAAAGTTCTACGACTGAGGAATGCTGGTCAAAAATTCACGTGCTGCGCCATGGCAGCGGGCAGGAAGGGCTTGACGGTACGGGCGCCGGTCTCGGCGATCGGCGACAACAGGGCCTCTTGCCAGAATGCCTGCTTCGGAATGTCCGTCATCCCACACAATATGACGCCGGCCAGCACGATTACAACGCCGCGCGCCAATCCAAACAATCCCCCGAGGCCGCGGTCCGCCAGCGAGAGCCCGGTGGCTTCCACCAGGGCGCCGATCGCCAGCGACAGCAGGCCCATCAGGATACGCACGCCCAGGAACAGCGCGATGAAGGCCACGATCAGGCGCGCCGTGTCGCCGGGAATCACTTCCGGCAGCAGCGGCGCGAGCCCGGCGCCGTAGGCATTGGCCACCACGAAGGCGACGATCCAGCCCAGCAGCGACAGGATTTCCTTGACCAGGCCGCGCAGGGTGCTGATGACAACGGAGGCGATCAGCACGAACAGCACCAGGTAATCGAAAATCGTCACGCTTCAGAGCAAGATCAGAGCGGCACCATGGTGCCGGACAGGCCGATGCCGCCCAGCTTGGCGCGCACTTTCTCGGCTTCTTCCTTGCTGAACGGACCGATCCGCACACGGATCAGTTCGCCCGACTTCTGGGTGAACGACGCGATACCGGCGCCGCGCAGGCGCTCCTGCAATTCCGTGACCTTTTCCTGGCTGGCCAGGGCGGCGACCTGCACCACGAAGCGCGGCGCCGGGCCTTGCGCCTTCTGCGGCTCGGCCGGCTTGCCTTCGAGGATGGCCATGGCGCGCGCGGCGTCGTCCTTCGGCGCGGGCTTGGCGACCTGCTCGGCCTTCGGGTGCGTCTCGGCCGGTTTCTTCGCGGGCTCGGGTTTCTTCTCGGGCGCCGGTTCCCGCTTGGGTTCCGGCTTCGGCTCAGGCTTCACCGGCTCGGGCTTCGGTTCGGCCTTGGGCTTGACCGGTTCCGGCTTTGGCTCCGGCTTTGGCTCCGGTTTCGGCGGCTCGGCCTGTTCCAGCATGCGCATCGGCGGCGGATCGTTGGCCGCCGGGGCCGTCACGCGTGCCTCGGTTGCGGGGACACCGGCCGCAGGGCCGGTGGCCGCAGGCGCCGGCTCGATGATCTCTTCGTCGCTGTCGACGCTGGCCATCGGCGCCACCTGCTCGGACGGCACCGGCAGCGGCGCTGCCTTGTCCTTGTCCGGGATGTGGATGGCGATGTCGGTGGCCAGCGGCTTGGGCTCGGAATCGAGCAGCATCGGCAGCGCGACGACGGCCGCCAGGACCAGCGCGATGGCGCCGACGAGGCGGCGGCGGGCGCGCTTCTTTTCGGGCAGGATCGGGTCGCCGCGGCTGGTGCGGCGGCCCGCCTCGCCCGCGGAGCTTGCACGCTTGGAGCGGGCGCGCTCGGTATAAGCGGCATCGTCGTCCTTGACGAAGTGCCCGCTGTCCCGGACAGTTTCTTGCTTGTTTTTATTGCCGAACGAGAACAAGCCCATGTGGTTCAGGTAATAGGGTGAAGGAGGTCAGTGAAGACTCGATTTACGCGCCGCCATGACGCCTGCAACCGTGTAGAAAGAGCCAAAGACCACAATTCTATCATTCTCCCCTGCCCGGCTCAGCGCATTCGCATAGGCCTCGGCTGGCGTTGCGAAACTGCTCACAGAAAAATCGTCATCCTTGGCGCCGGCCGGCTTCAGTTCGCGCAGCTTGTCGGCCAGCGCTTCCGGCTCGGCCGAGCGCGGCGAATCGAGCCCGGTTACGCACCAGTGATCGATCAAGCCGGCCATCGGCGCGATCACGGCGTCGATGTCCTTGTCTTCCATGATGCCGAACACGGCGTACGTGAAGCGGTGGAAGCCCATATTGCCCAGGTTCTGGGCCAGGGTGGCGGCGGCGTGGGGATTGTGGGCGACGTCCAGCACCTGGGTCGGGCGGCCCGGCAGCACCTGGAACCGGCCCGGCAGTTCGACCAGGGCCAGGCCGGCGCGGGTTTCCTGAGCGCCGCACGGCAGCTGCATGCGCAGCGCCTCGAGCGCGGCCAGCGCGGCCGAAGCGTTGAGCAGCTGGTTGGCGCCGCGCAGGGCCGGATAGGCCAGCGAGTTGCGGCGCTGGCCGCGGCCGCCATAGCTCCACTGCTGCTGGTCGCCCTGGTAGTTGAAGTCGCGGCCGAGCAGCCACAGGTCGGCGCCGATCTGTTCGGCATGCTCGATCAGCGATTGCGGCGGCACCGGGTCGCTGCAGATGGCCGGCTTGCCAGGACGGAAGATACCGGCCTTCTCGAAGCCGATCTGCTCGCGCGTATCGCCCAGGTAGGCCGTGTGGTCGATGTCGATGCTGGTGACGATGGAAACGTCGGCGTCGATGACGTTGACCGCGTCCAGGCGTCCGCCCAGGCCGACTTCGAGGATGGCGACGTCGACGCCGCTCTTCGAGATCAGGTGGGCGATGGCCAGGGTGGTGAATTCGAAATACGTCAGGTCGGTGCCGGCGCGGGCGGCTTCGACCGCGTTGAAGGCATCGACCAGCGCTTCACTTGATGCCATCTCGCCGTTGATGCGGGCGCGCTCGTTGAAGTCGAGGAAGTGCGGCTTGATGTAGAGGCCGACGCGGTAGCCGGACTGCAGCAGCACCGATTCGAGCATCGCGCAGGTGGAACCCTTGCCATTGGTGCCGGCGACCATGATCACCGGGCAATCGAAGGCCAGCTGCAAGCGCTCCTTGACGGCGCGCACGCGGTCCAGGCCCATGTCGATATGGGTTTCGGCATGGCGCGACTCGAGCAGGGCCAGCCAATCGGGCAAGGTGGTGGGAAGTGGGGACATGGTGAATACGATCGATGTGCTCGGCGGCCCTGCGCGGGCGCACAAGCTGAAAGGGCGACCGAAGTCGCCCTTGTGTCTATCAGGCCAGGACTTCGGTCGCCTGGTTTTGCAGCAGGGCCAGCAGGCGCGCGATTTCTTCGCGCATCTTGCGGCGGTCGACGATCATGTCGACGGCGCCCTTGGTGACCAGGAACTCGGCGCGCTGGAAACCTTCTGGCAATTTCTCGCGCACGGTGTTCTCGATCACGCGCGGGCCGGCGAAGCCGATCAGGGCCTTCGGTTCGGCGATGACGACGTCGCCCATGAAGGCGAACGAGGCCGAGACGCCGCCCATGGTCGGGTCGGTCAGCACGCTAATGAACGGCAGCTTCTTTTCGGACAGCTTGGTCAGCATGGCGGTGGTCTTGGCCATCTGCATCAGCGACAGCAGGCCTTCCTGCATGCGGGCGCCGCCGGTGGCGGTGATGCAGATGAACGGCACTTTCTGCTCGAGCGCCACTTGCGCGCCGCGCACGAAACGCTCGCCGACGACGGAACCCATCGAGCCGCCCATGA
Source organism: Massilia timonae (assembly GCF_001866515.1). NCBI lineage: Bacteria > Pseudomonadati > Pseudomonadota > Betaproteobacteria > Burkholderiales > Oxalobacteraceae > Massilia > Massilia timonae. The sequence goes on along the minus strand of NZ_JRYB01000001.1, from coordinate 3,141,744 downwards.
ATTCGAATTCGAAGCAGGCGACGACGACCGGCAGGCTCATGATCGAACCGCCCTGCACGATCAGCGCATCGGTTTCGCCGGTGGCGTCCATGGCCGCCTTCAGGCGATCCGGATATTTCTTGCTGTCTTTGAACTTCAGCGTATCGACCGGCAGGGTCTCCTGGCCGATATCGTAGCGGCCGCCTTCATCGAGCAAGGCGTCGAGGCGGTCGCGGGCGCGGATGCGCATATGGTGGTCGCACTTCGGGCACACGTGCAGATTGGACTCGATGTCCGCACGGTACAGCACCGACTCGCACGACGGGCACTTGACCCAGAGGCCTTCCGGCATGGTCTTGCGGTTAGCGGCATCGGAGCGCTGGATCCGAGGGGGCAGCAGCTTTTCCAACCAACTCATGTTCTCTCCTTTGCGGCAAATCTTTCAGGTGGCGGTAGTGTAGCCGCTCAAGCCCGGCTTGTCGAATCGTAGCAAGCTGCCAATTGCCTGTTTGACATCCCCACCTTCCCGCCCGCAAAGCAGGGTCAGAGTCGAATTGTTTGACAACTTTCGGAGTTGCCCGATAAATCGACTCTGACCCTCGTCGTTCTTTTTTTAATACAAATTCCTTTCACTCATATTAGGGACAGAGTCACGCGCTACTAGAAGGCAATCAATAGCCCAACAATGAGGGTCAGAGTCGAATTATTGGCCAATATTTCTGTAGCAGTGTGTCGATTACCGATTCAAGAGGTAATTTCCGCCGTGGTGTATTCGAAACCACCAATCCGATCGGCCACGAGGTTATAGATCCACGCACTTAACAGCCCAGCCAGGTAGCTGACGAATGCGTAGACGAAAGGAAGCAGGATCAGGCCGCCGATGCCGATGCTCGCCTTCCCCGTTGCCATCGCCAGCAGCAGGACAATGGCAACGATGGGCAGCGAAATGACGAAATAAATCCCGGCAATCATCTTGGCGCATTGGGCGACGCCGACGCGTTTGATGCGAATGTCCACTGAGTCCTCCCGAAATTGAAAATGGAAGACACAATTTACTTGAGGCAACTTCTAAAAGAATAGCGCAGGAGCAAACCTGAACTTGCGGGAAGACAATTAATGACGGATGAGGATGGGGTGCATGCACAGACCAACGAAAAGTTGTCAAACAATTCGACTCTGACCCTCATTGTTGGGTAATGTCTGCTACGAAACCTCAAGGAGGGTCAGTGTCGAATTCAATGACAATATTGAGCCGAGAAATTGCTCAATAATTCGACTCTGACCCTCATTATCGGCTTAGCGAGCGTCGAGGGCGGTGCGGATGCCGGAGGTGAAGCTGCGGACGGCCTCCACGGCCTCGCTTGCCGGGTGCGCTTCGATTTCCTGGATGATGCGGCTGCCGATCACGACCGCGTCCGCCACCTGCGCCACCGCCTTCGCGGTCGCGCCGTCGCGGATGCCGAAGCCGACGCCGATCGGCAGTTTCACGTGTTCGCGGATGGCGCTCACGCGGCGCGCCACGTCGGCGGTGTCGATCGCGCCGGAACCCGTTACGCCCTTGAGCGAGACGTAATAACTGAAACCGCCGCCGTATTGGGCCACCTGCTTCACGCGCTCGGTGGTCGAGGTCGGCGCCAGCAGGAAGATCAGGTCGAGGCCGTTGTCGCGCATGGCGGCGGCAAAGTCCGCGCATTCTTCGGGCGGGTAGTCGACGACGATGGCGCCGTCCGCGCCCGCTTCTTTCGCGCAGCGGATGAATTCAGACTGGCCGATGCGCTCGATCGGGTTGGCATAGCCCATCAGGACGACGGGCGTGGTGGCGTTGGTCTGGCGGAACTCGCGCACGAAGGCGAACACGTCCTTCAGGCCGACATTGAACTTGAGCGCGCGCTCGCAGGCGCGCTGGATCACCGGGCCCTCGGCCATCGGGTCCGAGAACGGCACGCCCAGTTCCAGGACGTCGGCGCCGCCCGCCACCAGGGCGTGCATCAGCGGCACGGTCAGTTCGGGGCCGGGGTCGCCGGCGGTGATGAAGGTCACCAGGGCGGTCTTGTTCTGCGCCTTGAGTGCGGTAAAAGTGGATGCGATGCGGGACATGCTGTTCTTCCTTTGTAAAAGTCACGGAGGGTGCGGGGCTCCGGCCGCGTGCGGCCGGAACAGGACGGAACTGGATCTCAGCTGAAATCCATTCCCATCCGCTGCGCCACCGTGTGCATGTCCTTGTCGCCGCGGCCCGACAGGTTGACCAGGATGATCTTGTCCTTCGGCAGGGTCGCCGCCAGCTTCACGCCGTAGGCGATCGCATGCGACGATTCCAGCGCCGGAATGATGCCCTCGATGCGGCAGCAGTCGTGGAAGGTCTGCAGCGCCTCTTCATCGGTGATCGACACGTATTGCGCGCGCGCCGAATCCTTCAGCCAGGCGTGTTCCGGACCGACGCCCGGATAATCCAGGCCGGCCGACACCGAATGCGTCTCGATGATCTGGCCGTTCTCGTCCTGCAGCAGATACGTGCGGTTGCCGTGCAACACGCCCGGCAGGCCGGCCGTCAGCGAAGCCGCGTGCTTGCCCGAACCGAGCCCCTCGCCCGCCGCCTCGACGCCCACCAGCTGCACGCCCGGCTCGCCGATATACGGGTAAAAGATGCCCATCGCGTTGGAGCCGCCGCCGATGCAGGCGACCACGTAATCAGGCTGGCGCCCCGCCATGGCCGGCATCTGCACGCGGCATTCCTCGCCGATCACCGACTGGAAGTCGCGCACCATCATCGGATACGGGTGCGGGCCCGCCACCGTGCCGATGATGTAGAAGGTGTTTTCGATATTCGTGACCCAGTCGCGCATCGCCTCGTTGAGCGCGTCTTTCAGGGTCTTGGAGCCCGATTCCACCGGCACCACGGTCGCGCCCAAGAGCTTCATGCGGTACACGTTCTGCGCCTGGCGCTTGACGTCTTCCGCGCCCATGTACACCACGCACTCCAGGCCGAAGCGCGCGCAGATGGTGGCGGTGGCCACCCCGTGCTGGCCGGCGCCGGTTTCGGCGATGATGCGCTGCTTGCCCATGCGCCGCGCCAGCAGGGCCTGGCCGATCACATTATTGATCTTGTGCGCGCCCGTGTGGTTCAGGTCTTCGCGCTTGAAATAGACCTGGGCGCCGCCGGCCAGCTCGGACCAGCGCCGCGCGTGGTACACCGGCGACGGACGGCCGACGAAGTGGGCCAGCTCGTAGCGGAATTCCTCGAGAAACTCGGGATCCTGCGCATACTTCGCATAGGCCTCGTTCAGCTCGGCCAGCGCGTGCGACAGGGTTTCGGCGACGAAGCTGCCGCCATAGGGACCGAAGTGCCCGACCGCATCGGGCAGGGCGTAATCCGGGGTCTTGAACAGGGGCGCAGCGTTAAGCTGGGCCGTGATGGTGTCTTTGGTGGTCATGGTGCGACTCGCTATCGATGGTGGCATCGGCTGCCCGCACCGCCGCGACGAAGGCGGCGATCTTGCGGGCGTCCTTGATCCCCTTCGCTTCCTCGACACCACTGCTGATGTCGACGGCGAAGGGACGAACACGTTCGGTCGCCTCAAGGACGTTGTGTACGCTCAACCCACCACTCAAAACGACCCGAGGCGCGAGCTCTTTTGGAATAAGAGACCAATCGAAGACCTTTCCTGCGCCGCCGTAGGCATCCACCCAGGTGTCGAGCAGGAGGCCCGAGAACCACGGACTGGCGGCGCGGTATGCAGTTTCGCATTCTAGCAAAGCCGCGGGCGGCGTGTCAGGCTTGATGCGGTAGGCGCGCACGAAAGGCCGCCCGACCGCGGCCGCGATGGCCGCGCACTCCTCGACCGTTTCGTCGCCGTGGAACTGGATCAGGCCCAGCGGCATCGCATCGGCCACCGCGCGCACCTCGTCCAGGGTCGGGTTCACGAACAGCGCGACGCCGCTCACGAACGGCGGCAGGGTCGCGCACAGCTCGGCCGCGCGCGCCGGCGTGATGTAGCGCGGGCTTTTCGGATAGAACACGAAGCCGAGCGCGTCGGCGCCCTGCTCGACCGCCGCGCGCAGGTCTTGCTCGCGGGTGATGCCGCAAATCTTGATACGGGTACGTCGCATGGCTATTCCTGGAAAATCGATCACAGCCACGGCAGGGGCGTGGCGTCCTCCTGCGGCAGCTTCCACTTCGGATCGTACTCGATCTTCGCGAAATACAGGCCGTCCGGCATGAAGGTCGGCGCGGCGGCGTCGCGCGAACGGGCTTCGAGCACCTCGCGCATCCACGCCGGCTCGTTGCGGCCGGTCCCGATATAGATCAGCGAGCCGACGATATTGCGCACCATATGATGCAGGAAGGCGCTGGCGCGCAGGGTGAACACGATGATGTCGCCATGGCGCGCGATGCTCACCTCGTGCATGTCCTTCACCGGCGTGTTCGCCTGGCAACCGCTGGCGCGGAAGCTCGAGAAATCGTGGGTGCCGATCAGGTGCCGCGCGCCTTCGCGCATGCGCTCGACGTCGAGCGGACGGAACACCCACCCTGCCCGCCTGGCCAGCAGCGCCGACGGATTCGGATGGTTGTAGAGCACGTAGTGATAGGTGCGCGAGCGGGCCGAGAAGCGGGCGTGGAAATCCTGCCCCTGCGCGTCGGGCTCCACCACGGCGGCCCAGCGCACCACGATCGACTCGGGCAAGAAGGCATTCACGCCGCGCACCCACGACTGGGCCGGGCGCGCCAGGTCGGTGTCGAAATGGACGACCTGCTCGATGGCGTGCACGCCGGCGTCGGTGCGGCCGGCGCAGGTGGTGTGCAGCGGGACGCAGGCGAACTTCTCCAGCGCGATCTCGAGACGGTCCTGGACGGTGTTTCGTTCCGGCTGTTTCTGGTAGCCGTTCCAACCGGTGCCGATGTACTGGACACCCAAAGCGATACGGGTCACGCCAGCAGTTCCCTCATCGCGCTGGCCTTGCCGACCTGTTCGGGATTGCCGCCCTTGATGACTTCGTCCAGCAGCTCGCGCGCGCCTTCCTTGTCGCCGATCTCCTGATAGGCGATGGCGAGATCGAGCTTGGTTTCCATCTCCATGTGCTCGGGCGACATCTGGCCCGGTTCGGATTCCAGCGCGCCCAGATCGGTCGCCGCGGTCGCCGCGGGCTGCGCGGTGGCGGGTTCAGGCGGCAGGTCGAGGTCGAAGTCGGCCAGGTCGAACGATGGCGCGGCCCTGTCGCCGGCCGGCGCCGAAGGGGGAGCCGAAGCAGGTTCGAAGGCATCGCGCGCCGACACTTCCTGCGGCGCCGGCACTGGCGCCGGGGTCTCGGGCAGGTCGAACATGTCGAACGGATCGTCGACGCGCGCACCGAAGTCCTTCGGCTCGGCGCCGCCTTCCGCGCGTGCTTCGCCCGGCGTGCCGAAGTCCATGCTGTCCAGGTCGAATAACGGATCTTCCGATGCGCTGGCCGCGGCGGCAGGACGCGCAGGCGTCTCGTCGAACGCCGGCGTAACCGGCGTGGTTGGCGCGGAAAAGTCCATGGCATCGAGGTCGTGCAGCGGATCGGCCTGCGCCACGGTCGGCTGCGGAGTGCTGCCCGGCAGCGGCGGCAAGCCCTCGAAGTCCTTGGCCAGGCCGGCCATGTCGACCGGGGTCGCCTGCACCTGCGACTGCGGCGACAGGTCGAGCGTGAAGTCGTCGTCCTCGTCGACCGTGGCCGCGGCAGCCGCTGGCTGGAAGGTCGCCGCGGCGCCGAAGTCCATGTCGAAATCGAGGTCGTTCGCATCCGCCGTGCTCTTGACCTGCTCTGGCGCGCTGCCTGGCGGCGCGAACGGCGCCATGTCGAATTCCAGGTCCGGCACGGCGGTCGCATCCGGGTCAGGACGGCTGGCCGCCGGCGGCGCCGTGTCGGCATTCGTCACCGGCTCGAACGTCAGGCCGCCGAGGTCGAAGTCGAGCGTGTTGTCGTCGTTGCGGGTTTCGGTGCGTGCCTCCGGGGCCGGCTCGGCCTGCGGCGCGGCCGTGCGGTCCTCGTCGTCCTTGGCCAGGGCCACGGCGGCAGCGCCGGCCGCAGCGCCGGCAGCCACGCCGGCCGCGGCGCCCGCGCCCACCGACGGGCCGCCACGGAAGGCGTCCTCGAACTGCTGCGACAGGATCGCCTGCTGGTTGCGTTCCTGCGGCGACGGCGTCGGGCTCGAGGCCGGGGCGGCGTTCGCATACAGCGGATTGGTCGGGTCCAGGCTCAGGCCCAGCGCCGCGGCCTGGGCCCATTCGTCGCCCTGGCCGCCGGTGAAGGCATGCAGCTCGCGCGCCTGGGCTTCGAAGGCGCGCAGGTCCTTGCGGGTGGCGTAGATCTCGAGCAGCTTGAGGCGCACCGGATGGCGTTCCGGATGGACGCGCAGCGCCTCTTTCAGGATTTCCTCGGCCTGGGCGTCGCGGCCATAGGCGATGTAGACGTCCGCTTCGGCGACCGGATCGACCTCGTTGGTGTCGAGCTGGCTGGCCGATGGCGCGAAGCTGGAATTGAACACGCTGTTGTTCGTGTCCACGCTCTGGCCGCCGGTTTCGGCGAACAGCGAGTGGGCGCTGGCGCCGGGCACGCCCAGCACCGACGGTTCGGCCGGCGGGGGCTTGACCGCTTGCGCGTTGCGCTTGCGGCGCTGGGAGATGCCGAGCGCGGCCAGCAGCAGCACCAGCGCGCCGGCGCCGATGTAGAGCATATTGTCCAGGATGGTGTCGACCAGGCTTTTTTCCGGCGGCGGGGCCGGCTTTGCCGGACGCGGGCGCGGCGCGGGCTTGGCCGCCGGCTTCTCGGCGGCGGCCGTCGCAGCAGCGGCAGCAGCGGCGGCCTGCTCGGCTTCGGCGCCTGAGCGGCTCGGCACCGTCATCAGGTTTTCGAGTTCGTTGACGTTGCGTTCGAGTTCCTTCACGCGCGCCTCGGCCTGCGCCAGTTCGCGCTCCTTGGCCACCGTGTCCTCGACGCTGGCGGTGCCGTCGTCCGGCGCGCCGGCCGCGCCGGGCGTGGCCTTGGACAGCTGCAGCTTGTCCTGCGCCTCGCTGACGGCGGTCGGCTGCTGCTCGACGCGGGCGGTGACGCGGCCGCTGGCGCTCTGGCCGCCCTGCGGCGTGGCGCTCGGCGCGCTGCTGGCCACCTGGCCGGCCAGCTTGTTGCGGTAGGCGTCGAAGTCGGCCGCATGGGCCACGACCACGCCGCGCGCCTCGCCCTGGCTGGCGCCGCCGCGCACCGAATCAGCGTCCGGGATGCTCAGGATCTGGCCCGACTTCAGGCGGTTCATATTGTTGCCGATGAAGGCGTCGGGATTGGCGCGGTACAGCGCGACCAGCATCATGTCGAGCGAGATGTCGGCCGGCTTGACGTCGAGCGCGATGCCGCTGAGCGTGTCGCCGCGGCGCACGCGGTAGCTGTCCTGCGCGGCGCGCGCCTGGGCTTCGCGCGCCTGGCGTTCGGCGCCGCGGCGGGCGGCGGCGATGCGCGCTTCTTCAGCAGGCGCCGCCGCCGCTGGCGCGGCAGGCGTGGACGATGCGCGCGGCGCGGCGGGCCGGCTCTGCGGCGCCGCCGCCACCTGGGCCGGCTGGGTCGTGCGCAGCTCGGCCGGGTCGAGCAGGAAGGTGTATTCGCGCACCAGGCGGCCGTTATTCCAGGTCAGCTCCAGCAGCATGTCGACGAAAGGCTCGTTGAGCGGCTGGGTAGAGCTGACCCGGATCACCTGGCGTCCGCCGCGCTCTTCGACCGCGAAGCGCAGCGACAGCAGGGCCGGGTTGAATTCGATGTTCGCGGCGCGGAAGGCTTCGGGCGAAGCCAGCTTGACCGCCATGCTTGCCGGGTCTTCGCCGGCGCCGGCCGTCAGCTCGATCTCGGCGCGCAGCGGCTGGCCAAGCGCCGACAGCACCGTCAATTTCCCCAGCCCGGCTGCGTTGGCGGCGGAAGTCAGGAACACTGCACTGGCGACGGCGGCGGTGATCGATTTCAGCGCGGTTGCCACGAGCGGAGATTGGTGCGAAGAATGCATAGTTAGCAGCGGAATGAGTTGGCCGAGGGAAAGGCGGTTTCCCGGAGTCTCAACATAACATCATGCTCTGGAGCACGCAAGGTCTCGACGCACCCGGACGACCGGAGTATGCGCCTTCTGTAAAACAAATGCCCCGCTAGCGGGGCATTCGATACTCGGATTGCATGTCAGTTGCCATCAAGGCAACAGGCAGGATTATCGCTCGAGCACGATGCGCAGCATGCGGCGCAGCGGTTCGGCGGCGCCCCACAGCAGCTGGTCGCCGACCGTGAAGGCCGACAGGTAGTCGTCGCCCATCGACATCTTGCGCAGGCGGCCGACCGGGATGCCCAGGCCGCCGGTGACGGCCGCCGGCGACAAGTCGCGCATCGACGCTTCGCGGGTGTTCGGCACCACCTTCACCCACCCGTTGTGCTGCGCGATGATGTCGTTGATCTCGTCCAGCGGCACATCCTTGGTGAGCTTGATGGTCAGCGCCTGCGAGTGGCAGCGCATCGCGCCGATGCGCACGCACAGGCCGTCGACTGGAATCGCCTTGGTGTCGAAGCCCGCGCCGCGGCCCAGGATCTTGTTGGTCTCGGCGCCCGCCTTCCACTCTTCTTTCGACTGGCCGTTGCCCAGGTCCTTGTCGATCCACGGGATCAGGTTGCCGGCCAGCGGCACGCCGAACTGCTTCGTCTCGTCGGCCGAGAGACCATGCTGGGTCGCCAGCACGGTGCGGTCGATCTCGAGGATGGCCGAGGCCGGATCGTCGAGCAGCGACTTCACCGAATTGTTGATGGTGCCGAACTGGGTCAGCAGTTCGCGCATGTGCTGGGCGCCGCCGCCCGATGCCGCCTGGTAGGTCATGGAGGTCATCCACTCGACCAGGCCCTGCTCGAACAGGCCGCCCAGGCCGATCAGCATGCACGACACGGTGCAGTTGCCGCCGATGTAGTTTTTCACGCCTTTCGCCAGCGCGGCGTCGATCACGCTGCGGTTGACCGGATCCAGCACGATGACGGCGTCATCGTTCATGCGCAAGGTCGACGCGGCGTCGATCCAGTAGCCGTTCCAGCCGGCCGCGCGCAGTTGCGGGAACACCTCGCTCGTATAGTCGCCACCCTGGCAGGAGATGATGATCTCGCATTTCGACAGTTCGGTAATGTCGGTCGCGCTTTTCAGGGTAGTTTCGTTTTTCGCCATCTTCGGCGCGGCGCCGCCCGGATTCGAGGTGGTGAAGAACACCGGCTCGATGTGGTCGAAATCGCCTTCCTCTTGCATGCGCTGCATGAGGACCGAGCCGACCATGCCGCGCCAACCTACCAGACCAACTAATTTCATCATCTTCTTTCAGGGTTAACTAAACGTTATGCGAGCGCCGCGACCACCGCGTTGCCCATCTCTTCGGTGCCCACTTTCGTGGAACCTGCTTCGAAAATATCCGGCGTACGCAGCCCTTGCGCCAGCACGCGCTTGACGGCGTTCTCGATGCGGTCCGCCTGGTCGAGCAGGCCGAGCGAGAAGCGCAGCATCATCGCCGCCGACAGGATCGTCGCCAATGGATTGGCCACGCCCTGCCCCGCGATGTCGGGCGCCGAGCCGTGCGACGGTTCGTACAGGCCCTTGTTGTTGTCGTCGAGCGAGGCCGACGGCAGCATGCCGATCGAGCCGGTGAGCATCGCGGCGGCATCCGACAGGATATCGCCGAACATATTACCAGTAACGATGACATCGAACTTTTTCGGCGCGCGAACGAGCTGCATGGCCGCGTTATCGACATACATGTGTTCGAGCGCGACGTCCTGGTATTCCTGGTGGACCTCGGTGACGATGTCGCGCCAGAACTGGAAGGTTTCCAGCACATTGGCCTTGTCGACGCTGGTCACGCGCTTGTCGCGCTTGCGGGCGGCCTGGAAGGCGACGTGGGCGATGCGGCGGATCTCGCCTTCGGCGTAGCGCATGGTGTCGAAGCCTTCGCGCTGGCCCTTGAATGGACCGTCCGGGCACTCGCGCACGCCGCGCGGCTTGCCGAAATAAATGTCGCCCGTCAGTTCGCGGATGATCAGGATGTCGAGGCCAGAGACGACTTCGGGCTTCAGCGTCGAGGCGCCGGCCAGTTCCGGATACAGGATCGCCGGACGCAGGTTGGCGAACAGGTTCAACTCGCGGCGCAGGCCGAGGATGGCCTGCTCCGGACGCAGCGCGCGCTCGAGCGTGTCGTACTTGTAGTCGCCGACGGCGCCGAACAGCACCGCATCGGCCTGTTTCGCCAGCTTCAACGTGCCTTCCGGCAGCGGATGGCCGTGGGCCGCATAGCCGGCGCCGCCGACTTCCGCGCTTTCCATCTCGAACGATTCGCCGAGGGCGTTCAATACCTTCACTGCTTGCGCGGTGATCTCCGGGCCGATGCCGTCACCCGGCAGGATCGCGATTTTCATTCAGCTGCTTTCTATCAGATGGTGTTGGCGAGCCACGGCTGGGCCGCGACGTGGCGTTGCTCGAAGGCGCGGATCTCGTCGGCATGGCGCAGGGTCAGGCCGATGTCGTCCAGGCCGTTGAGCAGGCAGTACTTGCGGAACTCGTCGATGGAAAACGCGAACGACAGGCTGCCGTCCTGGGTGCCGATACGCTGCTGCTCCAGGTCGATCACGAGCTGGAAACCTTCATTGCTTTCCACCGCCTGGAACAGCGCCTCGACTTCTTCTTCGGAGAGCGCGATCGGCAGCAGGCCGATCTTGAAACAGTTGTTGAAGAAGATGTCGGCGAAGCTCGGCGCGACCACGGCGCGGAAACCATACTGCTGCAGCGCCCACGGCGCGTGCTCGCGCGAGGAACCGCAGCCGAAGTTCTTGCGCGCCAGGAGGATCGAGGCGCCGGCGTAGCGCGGCTGGTTCAGCACGAAGTCCGGGTTGACCGGACGCGTGCTGCAATCCTGGCCTGGCTCGCCGTGGTCCAGGTAGCGCCACTCGTCGAACAGGTTCGGGCCGAAGCCGGTGCGGCGGATCGATTTCAGGAACTGCTTCGGGATGATGGCGTCGGTATCGACATTGGCGCGGTCGAGCGGCGCCACCAGGCCCTGGTGTACGGTGAATTTGTCCATTTAACGTCATCCCCGCGCAGGCGGGGACCCAAGGTTTATCCCCGCGCAAGCGGGGATCTCAGTTATTTATTTACCACCAGCGCTGGTGACGACCTGGCCCACTTTCGACACGTCGCGGCCAATGCCCGAGATGGTGTTGCAGCCGGCCAGCAGAACAGTGATGAGGGACAGTGCGAGTGCTTTTTTCATGATCTTCCTGTTACTTGATATACGGTCGTGTCCGGTTAACGCATCAGAGCGCGCGCACGTCGACAAAGCGGCCGGCGATGCCCGCCGCCGCCGCCATCGCCGGCGACACCAGGTGGGTGCGTCCGCCCTGGCCCTGGCGGCCTTCGAAGTTGCGGTTCGAGGTCGAGGCGCAGCGCTCGCCCGGCTCCAGGCGGTCGGCGTTCATCGCCAGGCACATCGAGCAGCCCGGCTCGCGCCATTCGAAGCCGGCATCGACGAAGATGCGGTCCAGCCCTTCGCGCTCGGCCTGTTCCTTGACCAGGCCCGAACCCGGCACCACCATGGCCAGCTTGACGTTCGGCGCGCGGTGCCGGCCGCGCACCACCTCGGCGGCGGCGCGCAGGTCTTCGATGCGCGAATTGGTGCACGAGCCGATGAATACCTTGTCGATCGCGATGGCGTCGATCGGGGTGTTCGGCGCCAGGTCCATATAGGCCAGCGCCTTTTCGATGGCGCCGCGGCGCACTGGGTCGGGCTCACTTTGTGGATCGGGCACGCGGCCGTCGATCGCGGTGACCATCTCGGGCGAGGTGCCCCAGGTGACCTGCGGCTGGATGTCCTTGGCGTCGAGTTCGACCACGGTGTCGAACACCGCGCCCTCGTCCGTGTGCAGGGTGCGCCAGTAGGCCACGGCCTGGCTCCACTGCTCGCCCTTGGGCGAGAATGGACGATCCTTGACGTAGGCGATCGTGGTGTCGTCGACCGCCACCATGCCGGCGCGCGCGCCCGCTTCGATCGCCATATTACAGACCGTCATGCGGCCTTCCATCGACAGCGCGCGGATGGTCGAGCCGCCGAATTCGATGGCGTAGCCGGTGCCGCCGGCGGTGCCGATCCTGCCGATCACGGCCAGCACGATGTCCTTGGCGGTCACGCCGGCGTTCAGCGCGCCCTCGACCTTGACCAGCATCGACTTCGATTTCTTGGCCAGCAGGGTCTGCGTGGCCAGCACGTGCTCGACTTCGGAAGTGCCGATGCCGTGCGCCAGGCAGCCGAAGGCGCCGTGGGTCGAGGTGTGCGAGTCGCCGCAGACGACGGTCATGCCCGGCAGGGTCGCGCCCTGCTCGGGCCCGATCACGTGCACGATGCCCTGGCGCTTGTCGTTCATATCGAAATAGGTCAGGCCGAACGCTTTGGTGTTGGCGTCGAGCGTCTCGACCTGCAGGCGCGAGGTCGGGTCCGCGATGCCTTGCGCGCGGTCGGTGGTCGGCACGTTGTGGTCGGCCACGGCCAGGTTCGCGGACACGCGCCATAGTCCACGGCCAGCTTCGCGCAGGCCGTCGAAGGCTTGCGGGCTGGTGACTTCGTGCACCAGGTGGCGGTCGATATAGAGGACTGTGGTGCCATCGGCGTCGGCACGCACGACATGGGAATCCCAGAGTTTGTCGTAGAGCGTTTTTTGCATGGTCGATCCAGTGTTGCGGTGAAGTGAAGCGCGGCCCGCCATCGTGCGACAGGCGGGACGGTTTTCGATTATGCCATAGTTGTGCAGTGCCGCACCAAGGCGGGGCGGCGCCAGTTTATGCCAACGACCTTACCACGCAGCAAATAATATTTGCAAGGGGTTTGCTGGATGCAAATAAAAAAAGCCTGTGTCGAGGACACAGGCTTTTGTCTGCGCTTTTGGCGCGGATCGCGATATTGCGAATTACCTCAGGCTGCGAGCCTGACGCTGCTCCTGCAGCCATCCATCAGGAACGACAAGCCAACGACCAGCACCAGCTCGCCCTCGGCCGAGCGCGCGGTGCCGGTGATGCCTTCGACCGTCAGCGCGGTCATCGGCTTGATCACCAGGTCGGCGGTGCCGTCCACCGCTTCCATCGCGAGGATGTAAGGCTGCGGCGCGTTGATGACGATGCCGACCTTCTCGGAAGCGGCCTCGTAGCCGAGCGCCAGCGCCAGCGAACGCACCGGCAGCGGGCGGCCCTGGTCCTTCAGCACCGGGGCGCCGCCGACGCAGGCGAAATCGTCCGGCAGCTCGACCACGCGCTCGACGACGGCCATCGGCAGCGCCAGTTGCGCGCCCGAGGTCGACACCAGCATGGTCGGCACGATCGACAGCTCGATCGGCAGGCGGATCGCGAAGCGCGTGCCCTTGCCCAGCGAGGATTCGATACGGATGGCGCCGCGGTTCTTCTCGACCGCGGTCTTGACCACGTCCATGCCCACGCCGCGGCCCGACACCGAGGAAGCCACTTCCTTGGTCGAGAAGCCCGGCAGGAACACGAGCTGGTAGGCGTCTTCGTCGCTCTGGGCGCCGTTCTCGCCGATCAGGCCCTTGTCGACCGCCTTCTTGCGCAGCTTGACCGGATCCATGCCCTTGCCGTCGTCCTGCAGCACGATCATGACGCTGTTGGCCTCTTGCCAGGCTTTCAGCAGGATGAAGGCCTTGGCCGGCTTGCCGGCGGCGACGCGTTCCTCGGGCGATTCGACGCCGTGGTCGAGCGCGTTACGCAGCATGTGCACCAGCGGATCGTACAGGCTGTCCACCACCACGCGGTCGACTTCGGTCTCGGCGCCTTCGATGGTCAGTTCGACGTCCTTGCCCAGGTCTTTCGCCAGCTCGCGCACGAGGCGCGGGAATTTCTGGAACAGGCGGCCCACCGGCTGCATGCGGGTCGCCAGCGTGGCGCGCTGCAGCTCGGCCGAGTAGCGCGAGGCGCGCTCCAGCGTTTCGGTGAGCGTGGCGATCAGCACGGCAGCCTGGCCTTCGAACTTGAACTGCTGCAGGCGTTCCAGCAGCACGGCGGCCTGGTTAGCGGCCTGCACCGACTCGCCTGCCACTTCGAGCAGCGCGTCGAGCTTGACCGCGTCGATACGGATGCTTTCGTCCTTGGCCGGCGCGGCGGCGGCGGGCTTGGTGTCGGTGCGGCGCTCGACGCCGTCCCAATTCTTGGCGGGCGCTGCAGCAACAGGGGCGGCAACCGGGGCGGCGACGGCAACCGCGGCAGCAGCGGGGGCAACAGCCGGGGCGGCAGCGGGGACAGCGGGAGCAGCCGCGGATGCGGCGCTCGCGTCGATCGCGTTCGCGGCCGGGACCACGGCGTTGTACATGCTGGTCCAGTCCAGGCCATCCTCGCCGGAGGCAGCGGGCGCAACCGGGGTGGCCGGGGCAACCTCGGCCGCCACCGCGACGACCGGCGCCGGCGCAGCCGCGGGCGCCGGCGCGGCAGCCGCCGGGGCGCTGTCCTTGCCTTCGATCGCATCCATCAGGATGCGTTCGAGGTCGCCCGGCATCTGCGCCAGGCCTTCCGGCGGCGTGCCGTTGTTCAGGTCGCCCAGCTGGTCGGCCACGAAGCCCGACGCCTGCAGCGCCGCCTCGACCGCGAGCGGCGTCACCGGCGCGGCGCCGGTGCGCAGCGCGTCGAACAGGTTCTCGGTCAGGTGGCAGGCCGCGACCAGCGCGGGCAGGCCCATGAAGCCGGCGCCGCCCTTGATCGTGTGGAACGAGCGGAACACCGCGTTCAGCGTTTCCTTGTTATCGGGGTCGCGTTCGAGGCGCAGCAGGTGCTCTTCTACGTTTACCGCCAGATCCATCGCCTCGACGACGAAATCCTTCAGCATATCGTCCATTAGAATCCCAGATCGGCAAGAAGATCGTCAACACTATCCTGGTTCAGCGCCGCTTCGGGCACCGACGGGCCTTGCATCAGCGGCGCGGGAGCCGCTGGCTGTTCCTTCTTGGCCAGCTTTTCCTTGATGTCCGGAGGCGCATTGTCGCGCAGCAGCTGGGCCAGCTCGCTCTCGACGGTCTGCGTGATCTTGACCACTTTCTTGATCAGCTGGCCGGTGATGTCCTGGAAGTCCTGGGCCATCATGATCTCGAGCAGGCGCGCCCGTTCGGCTTCGGTCGCTTCGTTGACCAGCGCGGCGAACTGGCGCGAATCGCCGGCCAGGGCCTTGAATTCGTCCAGGCTCAGCTTGCCCTCGAACAGGTCGGCCCAGCGGGTCTCCATGTCCTTGGCCTGCTTTTGCAGCTGGTCTTGCGCGGGCATGCCCTCGTCCAGGGTGTTGAGCACCTTGTTGGCGGCCTGTTCGGTCAGCGTGGCGACGTATTCCAGGCGGTCCTGGGCGTCGACGATCTGCGACGACGCCTCGGTCAGCGCCTTGTCGTAGCCCAGCTCGCGCAGCGAGTCGTGCAGCAGGCGAACGATGCCGCCCAGGCGTTCGAACATGCCGTGTTCCTGGCCATCCTCGGCATGGGTGCCGGTGGCTGGCGCGGCGGCCGGCGCCACGGTGGCGACCGCGGCAGTGGCGGCCACGGCGGCGACAGCCGGCGCGGCGGTGGCGGACACCTGGTCGAACAAGGATTCCAGGTCGTCCTCGTCATTGCTGGCCGCGGCGGGGGCCGGCTCGGCCGCAGGACCGGGCGGTGCGCTGGTGCGCTGCGCCGCCACTTCCTCGAATAGTGCGTCGAAATCGTCAGCGGCGTCGGTCATAATCCCTGCTTCTCCATAATGTATAAATGTGCAATCAGCTCTGCAATCCGGGGGTTCTGCTGCATCCACCGGGCCGGTTCGGCCGTAAAAAGTGCGGTGGAGTAATTGAAGCGAGTGTAGCAGTGTGGTTGCCGTAGGTAAATCTCAGAGAAGACAATGCAACAAAATGGACAGGGAAACTTAATTCCGCGACAATTAAAACCGGGTGTTCCTGATGCTTTTCATAAGCATGGTGTTGTATTTTGTAATCGTAGGTCGGTTTTCCCGTCGCAGCGCAGCAGTGTTTGTTCATTTGATAGACCTCAACTGTTTGCGTCTCAGAAATCGCCATCCTGCACTGAGTCGTCAGAATGGGCGTGGCAAGGAGGAGGAAACATCATGTACCGAAAGATCCTGATCACCACCGACGGTTCGGCCGTGTCGCAGCACACCGCCTGCGCCGGCGTCAAATTCGCGCAGCAGATGGGCGCCGAGGTGCTGGCGCTGTTCGTCGCTCCCGAGTACCAGTACCCCGTCTACGTCGAGATCATCCCGCCCTCCTACCCCAGCGAAGAGGATTACATCGCCCAGATGCGGCGCATGGGCGAGGAATACATGGGCAAGATCACGCGCTCCTGCGCCGGCGCCAATCTCCGGTACCAATGCATGACGGCGTTTTCCGATTCGGCGGCGCTCAAGATCGTCGACGTCGCCGAGCAGGAAGGCTGCGACCTGATCTTCATGGGCTCGCACGGCCGCAGCGGCTGGAACCAGCTGCTGCTGGGCAGCGTCACCAACAAGGTGTTGTCGCATACGACCAAGCCGGTGCTGGTGCACCGCCTGATCGCCGAGCCGGCGGCTTCCTGACCCCGCCGTCCGCGCGCTCTTGTATTTACAGCTACAATAGTTTTTTTGCTGATCAGGGTAGGAAACCGCTTCAGGCTCGAGGAATCGATAATGGTAAGAATCGTCATCGCCGATGACCACACGATCATGCGCGAAGGCCTCAAGCGCATCCTGGACGGCGCCGAGGAAGTCGACATCGTGGGCGAAGCCACCAATGGCTTCGAAGTCTTGTCGCTGGTACGCCAGGGCGGTTTCGACCTGCTGCTGCTCGACCTGTCCATGCCCGGCCGCAGCGGCGTCGACCTGATCCGGCAGGTGCGCAGCGAAGCGCCCAAGTTGGCCATCCTGATCCTGACCATGCACGAAGAAGAGCAGTACGCGGTGCGCGCGATCCGGGCCGGCGCCCAGGGCTATCTCACCAAGGAAAGCGCCGGCACGCAGCTGGTGGGGGCGATCCGCAAGGTCGCCTCGGGACGGCCCTACATCAGTACCGAAGTGGCCGAACAGCTGGCGCTGAACATCATGGCGCCAAGCGAACAGTTGTTGCACAAGCAGTTGTCGGACCGCGAATTCGAGGTATTCTCGCTGCTGGTCAGCGGCAAGTCGATCACCGAGATCGCCAATGGCCTGCACCTGTCGGTGAAAACCGTCAGCACCCACAAGACCCGCATCATGCAGAAAATGGGCATGAGTTCGCTGTCCGAAATGGTGCAATATGCCGTCGCACACCGCCTGTTGTCGCCACTGAAGGCGTGACTCGCTGATTTCCTTTGACCGCCGCGCGTGGTTTTCGTGCGGCGCGCGCCTCTTTTCGCAGGCTGGCGCCGGCACCCGGACACACCCCATCTGTTTCTGTTGTGCCACCTTCCGTCATTCGGGCGGCGTTCCTGGTAGTAGGAGTATTCCTACAACCACACCATCTGTCCTACCTACATATTCAGGCAACGCTGATATTCGTGCCGGACTCGTGTTGGCATACTGAATTCAGCGTTTCGACTTGCTTGCGATCCAAGTCACGGCGTCAGCCATATAAAACCATGGCATGGCAGACGCGCTTTCCGCACGCTGCCGTGCCGCCGGGGTCGCGTGAAACCTGAGTTCCTTACCGGAGATGAGCATGCAGTCCCAGCCACCGTCAGATCAACGCAACGTTACCCAGCCTACCCTGCATTCCCCGATGGAAGCCGGACGCCAGCGCCAGGGTCGCCTCTGGTCCAACCTGAAAGAAGTGTGCGACCTGCTCCGTATTCCAGCCAGCGTCTCGGTGAGCTCCGAAGAATTACTGTTCCAGCACGTGCAGTTCAAGACGGGCCAGCGCGCGCACACGATCGGCCAGGCCTTCGACACCCTGTACATCGTCAATTCCGGCTTCCTCAAGACGGTGCTGATCGACGAATTCGGCAACGAACAGGTGCTGAGCTTCCCCATGAAGGGCGATATGCTCGGCGTCGACGGCATCCATACGCGCCACTACGCCTCCGAGGCCGTGGCGCTGTCCGACTGCGACCTGATCCTGCTGCCGTTCAAGAAACTGACCGCACTGGGTCGCGTCCACAGCGAACTCGAGAACATGATGTACGGCGTGATGAGCCGCGAACTGGTGCGCGAGCAGACCATGATCGGCATGCTCGGCGCCCTGTCGGCCGAGGCGCGCGTGGCCCGCTTCCTGGTCTCGCTGGCCGACCGCTTCGCCGCGATGGGTTATTCCAGCAAGCTGTTCAACCTGCGCATGACGCGCCACGAGATCGGCAGCTACCTCGGCCTCACGCTCGAGACCGTCAGCCGCACCTTGTCGGCCTTCAACGAAATCGGCCTGATCACCGTCGACCAGCGCACCATCGGCATCAAGGATGCCGAATCGCTCAAGACGCTGCGCCGCCTGCCGCCCTCGCGTTCGCGCACCAAGGGCAGCACCAAGCAGAAGGCCGAGCTCGACCAGCCTGGTGACGACCAGGTGCTGGCCACCGTCTGACTATCCCTCATCAAGCCAGCGACGATGCCCGCCCGCCCAGGCGGGCGTTTTCATTGACGCCTGCCTTACTCCTTGTCGAGCGACAGCACCCCGTCATTGATACGCACCCGGTCGCCCTTGCGGTAGCCCGGGTTGTTGTCGTATTCGATCGCCTGCGTCGCTTCCGTCGTGTCGAAGCGAACGGTTACCCGGTAACGCTGGGCGGCCTGCACGTCGCTGGCCAGTGGCCGCGCTCCCCCGGTTGCTTCACGTACGATCTCGACCTTCTCGACGACCGCGCAACTGGTGCAGTAGCGCGCCACGCGCGGACGCTCGGTCGTGCGCGGCGGCGGCGGCGCGGCGCCCGGGCCGCGCTGGCGACGCCGGCCTCCTTCGAGGCCAGTTGCCGCGCGGGATCTTGCGCCTGCGCGGAGGCCGCCGCGCCGCTCACCAGGCCGTCGCGCAGCACGGTGGTGGCGACCTGGCTGCCCAGCCGCATTTCGGCGGTCACCGGGCTGTTCGGCTGAAAGCGGTCGTGGTTGCCGATCACATAGCTGCCGCTGTACTGGCCGGGATCGGTTTCCTGCATCTGGACGCCGCGGGTGGCGCCGTCGATGGTCACGTTCACCGATGCGTTCCGGGTGCCGTAGACATGGAAGTGCAAGGCGGCGCCCTGCTCCAGGCGCGCGACCTTCTCGACGTGGAAGCCTTCGATGGCGGGCGTCACGGTGCGGCCGGGCGGCGCGGTCTGCGCCAGGGCCGTGCTGCTCGTCGCCAGCAGCATGCCGGCCGGCGCCAGGGCAGCCACCAGCGAACACATCAGGATGCGTTTTTTCATGGCAATCTCCTTCGGTTGGCAGACGGCATTACACCGCCTTCAGTTCCAGGAGACAGTACCTGTACGAAAGAGCCAGGTCCGTACGGTTACGAACCGATAGCCTCAGCGCACGGCGTGGACCGCATCGCCCGACGTCACGTAAATGCGGTCGCCCGGCCCCGGCTTGACCGCGTGGCCGCCGGTAAACGCGCCGAAGGACGGCAAGATCAGTCCCTGCTCGCCGACCACGAAACATGGCAGGCGCAGCGCATCGAAGCGGGTCGCCAGCACATACACCGGGTGCACGTGGCCGGCCAGGCCATAGCCGGGCGCGTCGACGCCGGGATGGTGGCAAAAGGCGAACGGCCCGATCGCATGCGGCTCGTCCACCAGCGCGATTCCCAGCGCCGCCGCCGGGTCGCCCGCATGCAGGTCGTGGTTGCCGCGCACCAGCATCAAGCCGAGATCCGGATGGCGCTGGCGCCAGGCCAGCATCGCCAGCTGGGTCGAGCTGGCGTGCGCGGCGCGCGCATGCAAGAAGTCGCCCAGGAAGGCCACCTGGCGCGCGCCGTGGGTGGCCACCAGGGCGTCGAGGCCGGCCAGGTTTTCCGAGGTCGTGCCGCGCGGCACCGGCACCCCGAGCGAACGGAAGGCGGCCGCCTTGCCGAAGTGGATGTCGGCGATGATCAGCATCCGTTCGCGCGGCCAATAGATCGCCTTCTCCGGCAACAGCAGGAGCGATTCGCCGGCCACCTGCACCATCGCGCCGCTCATGCCGCCGCCTTCTCGAGTTCGCGCAGCATGCGCGCCACGCGGTCATTGAGCTTCTCGGTGCTGACCTTTTCGCGGAAGCGCTCGACCATCAGGGCGAAACCGAATGGCGTCGCGCGCTTCACCTCGCGATAGGCGATCCGGCGCGCGTGCAGCTCGGCCAGCGTGTCGCGCAGGCGCGTCAGTTCGAGTTCCTGCTCCATCACCTCGCGCTCGGCCTGGGTGAGCAGCAGGTTGCCGGCATCGTGCTTGCGAAACACCTCGAAGAACAGCGAGGACGAGGCCTGCAGCTGGCGGTTCGACTTCGGCTGGCCCGGATAGCCCGAGAACACCAGGCCGGCGATCCGCGCCACCTCGCGAAAGCGCTGCTGCGACAGCTGGGTCGCGTTCAGGCTGTCGATCACGTCTTCCAGCAGGCGCGCCGTATCGAACAGGTCCACGCCGGCGCCGGTCGGCGCGTCGAACATGCGCGCCCAGTCGACCGGCTCGGGCGCCATCAGCTCGAAGCCGTAGTCGTTGATGGCGATCGAGAACGTGATCGGCTGCGCGCGGCCGACGCGAAAGGCGATCAGCGACGCCAGGCCCATGTGCACCGAGCGGCCCGCGAACGGATACATGAACAGGTGGTAACCCTCGCGGCTCTTCATCGACTCGAGCACCAGCACCTCGCTCGTGGGCAGCGCCGACCAGCGCTGCTGGATGGCGATCAGCGGCTCGATGGCGCGCATCTCGGGGCCGTCGAACACGCCCTGGTCCGCCAGGCGCAGCTCTTCCAGCGCGGCGTGGGCCAGCTCGTTCGACATCGGCATCTTGGCGCCCTGCCAGCGCGCGATGGCGCCGCGGCTGCCGCTGGCGCGCTTCACGAAGGCGGTCAGCTCGTGCACGCGCACGAATTCCAGGATGCGCCCGCCGAACAGGAAGCGGTCGCCGGGCTTGAGGCGCGAGATGAAGGATTCCTCCACGCTGCCAATGCGCCCGCCGCTCATGTACTTTACCTGGATCGTGGCGTCGGACATGATGGTGCCGATGCCCATCCGGTGCCGGCGGCCGATGGCGCTGTCGGGCACGCGGTAGACGCCCTCGTCGTCCGGCAACACGCGGCGGTATTCGGGATACACGGTCAGGCTCTGGCCGCCGCGCGCGACGAAGTCGAGCGCCCACTGCCATTCTTCCTCGGTCAGGTGGCGGTAGGACCAGGCCTGGCGCACCTCTTCATACAACTCTGCGGAGCGAAAGCCGCCGCCCAGCGCCACCGTCACCAGGTGCTGCACCAGCACGTCGAACGGTTTATTCGGCACGTAACGGCCTTCGATGCGGCGCGCGGCCACCGCCTTCTTCGCGCCGGCCGCCTCCAGCAATTCCAGGCTGTTGGTCGGCACCAGGGTCACGCGCGAGACCCGGCCCGGCGCATGGCCGCTGCGGCCGGCGCGCTGCAGCAGGCGCGCCACGCCCTTGGCGCTGCCGATCTGCAGCACGCGCTCGACCGGCAGGAAGTCCACGCCAAGATCGAGGCTGGCGGTGCAGATCACCGCCTTCAGGATGCCGTTCTTCAGGCCCAGCTCGACCCACTCGCGCACCTCGCGGTCGAGCGAGCCGTGGTGCAGCGCGATCACGCCGGCCCAGTCGGGCCGCGCCTCCAGGATGTTCTGGTACCAGATCTCGGCCTGCGAGCGGGTATTGGTGAACACCAGCGTCGCCTCGTGCCCCTCGATCTCGGCGATCACCGGCTGCAGCATCTGCAGGCCCAGGTGGCCGCCCCAGGGAAAGCGCGAGACGTTTTCGGGGATCAGGCAGTCGACGACGATTTTCTTGCGCGTGTCACCCTCGACCAGGACGCCCGAATCGCTACCCAGCAGCACCTGGCGCGCGAGGTCGAGATTGCCCATCGTCGCCGACACGCCCCATACCAGCAGTTCGGGACGCCAGCGCCGCAGCCTGCTGAGGGCCAGCTGCACCTGCACGCCGCGCTTGCTGCCCATCAGCTCATGCCACTCGTCGACGATGACCATGTCGAGATGGCGGAACTGTTCGTGGGCGGCCGCATTGCTGATCATGAGCGACAGGCTCTCGGGCGTCGTCACCAGGGCCGCCGGCATGCTGCGCGTCTGGCGCGCCCGCTCGGCCGACTTGGTGTCGCCGGTGCGCGCGCCGATGCGCCACTCGGGCAGCAGCTCGGCGGCGGAATCCTCGAGCGCGCGCTGGGTGTCGGCCGCCAGCGCGCGCATCGGCGTGATCCACAGCACGCGCAAGCCCGCCCTGGCCCTTCCCGTGTCGAGGCCGGCGCGCTGCAGCGCCGCGAACCAGACCGCGAAGGTCTTGCCGGCGCCGGTATTCGCATGCAGCAGGCCCGATTCGCCCTTCAGCGCGGCCTTCCACACCGCGCGCTGGAAGGGAAAGGCGGTCCAGCCGCGGCTGGACAACCAGGTGTCGATGCGGGCGCTTACCGGATTACGGCTCATGCGGTGGCCGCCTCCAGCAAGCCCTTGAGCGTGTCGAGCGTATCGGCTTCTTCCACCGGCTTGTCAAGACGCCGGCGCAGGATGCGCGGAAAGCGCACCGCGATCCCCGCCTTGTGGCGCGGCGACAGCGCGATGCCCTCGAAGCCGATCTCGAACACCATGGTCGGCTTGACCGAGCGCACCGGGCCGAATTTCTCGATGGTCGTGCGCCGGATCGTGTTGTCGACCTGGGCGATCTCGGCGTCGGTCAGGCCCGAATAGGCTTTCGCGAACGGCACCAGCTTGCGCTCGGCGCCTTCGCCATCCCACACGGCGAAGGTGTAGTCGGTGTACAGCGAGGCGCGCCGGCCGCTGCCCGGCTGGGCGTACAGCAGCACGGCGTCGATGGCGTAAGGGTCGATCTTCCACTTCCACCAGGTGCCGACGTCCTTGGTGCGGCCGACGCCATAGTGGGCCGTGCGGCTCTTGAGCATCATGCCTTCGACGCTGCGCGCGCGCGAGCCGGCGCGCAAGGTCGCCAGCGCTTCCCAGCTGTCGGCGTGGACCAGCGGCGACAGGCGCAGCTGCGGCTGGTCGAGCTTCGCCACCTCCACTTCGAGCAGCGCGCGCCGCTCGTGCTGCGGCAGGCCGCGCAGGTCGACGTCGTCGAGCTCCAGCAGGTCGTAGCAGCACAGCACGGCCGGCAGCTCGCCCAGCAGCTTGCTTGATAGGGTCTTGCGCCCGATGCGCTTCTGCAGGTCGGCGAAGGGCGACGGCATGTCGCACCCCGGCTGCCAGATCAGCACCTCGCCGTCGAGCACCATCCCGTCGGGCAGGCGCGCCGCCGCCAGCTCGGGGAAGCGTTCGGTGATCAGGTCTTCGCCGCGCGACCAGAGGAAGCTCTGGCCGTCGCGCCGCACCAGCTGCGCGCGGATGCCGTCGTACTTCCATTCGACCAGCCAGTCGTCCAGCTCGCCCAGGCTGGCCGGGTCGCCATTCAGTTGGTGCGACAGGAAGAAGGGGTAAGGCTGGCCGCCGCGCAGCTTGTGCTCTTCGTCGGACTGCTCGGCGATCAGTTGCAGGAAGCCTGTCGCAGTGGGCTTCACGCGGCCGTCGGTCCAGCCCATCAGGCGCTGGGCAATGAGCTTGCTGTCGACCGCCGCGATCGCCGCCAGCGCGCGCGTCACCAGCAGCTTCGAGACGCCAACCCGAAAACCCCCGCCGATCAGTTTCACCAGCAGGAAGCGCTCGCGCCAATCCAGTTCGTTCCAGTACATGAACAGCGCCTCGCGGATGCGGCCCGGATCGGCGCCGCGCAAGGGTCCGATGCGCTGCTCCATCCACTCGGCCAGGCCGACGTCGGAGCGTTCGCCTGGCGGCGGCAGGATGTGGGCGATGGTCTCGGCGAAGTCGCCGACCGCGTGGTAGGACTCGTCGAACAGCCATTCGTCCAGGCCTGCGTATTCGATGGCATACTGGCGCAGCAGCTTGGTCGGCACCGCCTGGCGCGGCTTGCCGCCGGCCAGGAAGTAGACAGCCCAGGCGGCGTTCTCGGGCGCGGCATTGGCGAAGTAACCCTGCAGCGCGTCGAGCTTGCGGGTGGTCGACGTGGTTTCGTCGAGGTCGGCGTACAGGCGCGCGAATTCACGCATCGGCGTCTCCGCTGGAAGCTTCCTGCGCCGCTTCCCTCGATGCCGCCGCGCCGGCCGGTGGCGATGGCTGCTCCACTGCGTCGTCCTCTTCCTCGTCGCCATATTCGGTCTCGAAGCCCGACGCATCCAGCCCGTTCTGGCACAGCCAGCGCACCAGGATCGGGATCGAGCCGTGGGTGACGATCACGCGTTCGGCCTCGGTCGATTTGATGGCGCTCATCAAGCCTGGCCAGTCGGCGTGGTCGGACAGCACGAAGCCGCGGTCGACGCCGCGCCGGCGCCGCGCGCCGCGCAGCAGCATCCAGCCGCTGGCGAAGGAATCGCTGTAGTCGCCGAAGCGCTTCATCCACGGCGAGCCGCTCGCGGACGGCGGCGCCACCACCAGCGCGCGGCGCAAGGAGGCCTTGTCGACGTCGCTCACCATCACGGTCGGCGGAATCTCGACGCCTTCCGCGCGGTAGGCGCGGTTGAGCGGCTCGACCGAGCCGTGGCAGACGATGGGACCGATCGATGGATCGAGCCCGGCCAGGATGCGCTGCGCCTTGCCGAAGGAATAGGCGAACACCACGCTGCAGCGGCCCTCCTCGGCGTTCTTGCGCCACCAGGCGTTGATCTCGTCCATCACCTGCTGCTCCGGCTGCCAGCGGTAGATCGGCAGGCCGAAGGTCGATTCAGTGATGAAGGTGTCGCAGCGCACCGGCTCGAACGGCGCGCAGGTCTTGTCCGGTTCGACCTTGTAGTCGCCCGACGCCACCCAGACATCGCCGCCGCACTCCATGCGCACCTGGCTTGACCCCAGCACATGCCCGGCCGGGTGCAGCGAGATCGTCACGCCATTGTGGGTGACACGCTCCCCATACTCGAGCGCATCGACCGAGATGTCGCCCAGGCGCGACTTGAGCACGCCGATGCCGGGCGCCGCCGCCAGGTAGTGGCCGTGGCCGACGCGCGCGTGGTCGCCGTGGGCGTGCGTGATGACGGCGCGCGCCACCGGCCGCCACGGGTCGATATAGAAATCCCCCGGCACGCAGTACAGCCCCTCCTTGCGGACGACGACCATGTCTCCCATCGGCATCCCTTACGCTTCCACCTGTTCGAGGAAGTCGGCCATGAAGCTGCGGCTCTCCCCATCCGGGAAGTCGACCGTGACCTGCTCGCCGGCGATGGCGACCACCACCCCTTCGCCAAACTTGGCCGACCTGGCGCGCGCGCCGACCTCGAATTTAGGCTTGACCGGCTCGGGCGCCGGCTCGCGATCGAACTCATCGTCGCGGATGACGATGTCCTCGGTCAGGCTCATGGCCGGCGGGTTGAGGCAGTTATCGCACTTGCAGCACTTCTCGAAACCGGGCGCCTGGTCGCCGAAGTAATCGAGCAGCAGCTTCCAGCGGCAAAAGCCGCTCACCGCGTAGCTCACCATCTGGTCCAGCGCGTCCTTGTCGCGCTCCTGCTTCTGCACATACACATGGGCCAGGCGCGCATACACGCCGGGGCGCGGCTCGGATGCGCTGGGCAGGTATTCCAGCTTGCGGTTCTGGCGCACCAGCTTGGCGTCCTTGAGCAGCTTGAGGCAGACCTTGATATTCGACTCGGCGATGTCTTCCAGCGCCTGTTCGAGACGGCGGCCCGTCACGGGACCGTCCTCGTGCAGGGTGCGCACGGTCTCGTGCACCAGCTGCAGCTCTTGCGCATCCGGATAGTGCTTGACCAGGAAGAACTGCTGGATGCGCTTGTCGTCCTGCAGGAACAGCAGGGTGCATTCGGCGTCCAGGCCGTCGCGGCCGGCGCGGCCCGATTCCTGGTAATAGGATTCGAGGTTGGCCGGGATCTGCAGGTGGATCACGAAGCGGGTATCGCTCTTGTCGATGCCCATGCCGAAGGCATTGGTGGCCACCATCACGCGCCGCTCGCCCTCCATGAACAGGTCCTGGTTCATCTTTCGCTCGGCTGCCGACAGCTTGCCATGGTAGAGCGTGACCGATTCGCCGGCTTCTTCGAGCACGGCCAGCATCTCCTCGGCCACCTTGACAGTGGCGGCGTACACGATGCCGACGCCCGGCGTCTCCTGCACCAGGCGCAGCGCCTCCTGGTATTTCTCCCTGGCGCTGGTGACTTGCCGCACGCGGTAATGCAGGTTGGGCCGGTAGATGCCGGTATTGATCACGTTCAGCTTGCGGCCCAGCTGCTTGCCGATGTCGGCGATCACCTCGTCGGTGGCGGTGGCCGTGAGCGCCAGCACCGGCGGGCGGCCGATCGCCTCGATCGCGGCGGCCAGGCCAATATAGGCCGGGCGGAAGTCGTGGCCCCATTGCGAGATGCAGTGCGCCTCGTCGATCACGACGATGTCGAGCGTGACCTTGCGCAGCACGTCGATGAACTCGGGCGAGACCAGGCGTTCCGGCGTGCAGAACACGATTTCGCAGGATTCGCTGGCGATCGCCTCGAGCGCGGCATGTTCTTCTTCGGCGGACAAGCTGCTGTTGACCTGGACCGAGCGGATGCCGATCTCTTCCAGCTTCTCGAGCTGGTCCTTCATGAGGGAGATGAGCGGCGAAACAACGACCGTGATCCCCTCCAGCATCTTGGCCGGGATCTGGTAGCACAGCGACTTGCCGCCGCCGGTAGGCATGATGGCCAGGGTGTCCTTGCCGTCGAGCACGCTGTCGATCACGCGCTGCTGGCCTTCGCGCAGCTGCGCGATGCCGAACACGGCGTTCAGGAGGCGTCGGATGGTATTGCGGCGCACGGCGAGCAGGCCGCGGTGCATGAGGGTGGGATCGTGTCGGGTCATGATGACGCCGACTTTATTAGTACGGCGACAACTCGACTATAGGACGCCACCTACTTCAAGCGTAGGAGGTCAACTTTTGGCGGGGTCGTCACGTTATGGGTGTAGTGCCACGGCTACTTGTGTCAATTGTGCGACACAAATTCTCGACAAGGTTTAGTCCTACAACCCGACGGATATTTGACCGATGCCGGGTGTCCAGCTAGACATTTACTATTGTGACCATCATTCACCTATCCGCCATCTTCAGGAGAACCATCATGTCGCGCCGCCCTATGACCTGGACCGCAGTCCACCTGGCCCTTGCCAGCGCGGCCACCTGGTTCCTGCTGGAGTCCGGCGCGCTGTCGTCGGCGTTGCTGTTCTCATTCCACTGAGTTTCTGGCAAGTAGCGTCGATACGTCGTTCCCGCCCTCGCCGGGCGCCTTGGCGGGAACCTAAGCTTGCCTGTACAGCCACATCATCACGCCGCTGCGGTACGCGTCAGACTTGGATTCCCGCCAAGGCGCCCGGCGAGGGCGGGAAGTCATTTCTGCCAGTGGCAGAAATGACCGGTTGAAAGTGCGGGGCGAAATATAGCCGCAACGGGCAGCATAAAAAAAGGCGCTGTCATCGTTATCTGTTGATGACCCCGAATGCAATACGCAGTAGTTGCTCGACAGAAGTGACTCGCCCGCCATCGAGCGCCCACTGCCAGCCCAGATAATTGGGCAGCCAGCGTGACGCCACGCCATGAAAGCGCGCCAGCCATTCCTTGAACCGTCGGTGATAGGCGTTGACGTTTTGAACGTGGATGGCGCCCTCGGTGCCGTTGCGGACTCGTTCCCCGACACTGAGATTGACAGCCTGGTGTGCGATACCATGGGCACGGGCGAAGGCGGAGTAGACGGCGTTGGCGTCGGTGACCAGCAGCGCCTGCGAATCGAGTTTCGGCAGCAGGTGTTTCACCAGCTGGGCCACCTTCAGGGCGCCGCGGCCGGTGACGGCGTCGATGGTCTGGCCGCTGCGGTCGCGCGCCACCAGGATGCAGTCGAGGTGATGCGAAATGCCGCGCAGGGCAGCCCTGCCGCCGCGCTTGCGCGACTGGCGATCGAGCTTGCGGGCACCCTTTTGCGATTCGAGCAGGTACATTTCGTCGGCCTCGACGATGCCGACCAGGCGCTCGGGCCGGTCGTCCTTGACCCGGTCGAGGAAGCGGTGACGCCAGCGGAAGGTCGTGTTGCGGTGCACGCCGACACGCTTGGCCGCGGCGCGGACTGTGCGGGAGTCGAGCACCGTTTCCAGATAGTCGAGCCACTTGCTCTTGTGCCTGAGCCGCGCCAGCGGCGTGCCGGTCAGGTCGTTGAAGGTGCGGCAGCATGCACGACAGCGAAAGCGCTGCAAGTCGTTGGCCTGGCCATGCCGGTGGCAACGCTCGCAGGCGCAACGAGGACAGCGCCTCGCGCTCGAGCGGATCTCGCCGATGAGGGCGATCACCCTGTCGAGCCCGGCTGCAGGATGCAGTGCCGCCAGCACTTGCTGGCGTTGCGGCTGGTTCAGCAGCGCCAGCTGGGCAAACAGCTTCTCGAACTTCGGCGCTTGCATGGCGCGCTCCCCGATCGATGCGACCGGGATTGGACCGCGAGTCAGCTCAACAGTTCAATGCTCATCCATATCTAACGAGTACAGCGCCTAAAAAAACGCCGCGTCCCACAGGGAGGCGGCGTTTGTGTTTCTGCAGTGGCGGGCCGTGAAGCCCGCCATCATTCGTCAAGCAGCTTTCTGCTCTTCCTCTTCCACCGGCAGACGGATCAGGTGGTCAAAAGCGGCCAGCGATGCCTTGGCGCCCTCGCCCACGGCGATCACGATCTGCTTGAACGGCACCGTGGTCACGTCGCCGGCGGCGAACACGCCCGGCAGCGAAGTGTGGCCGCGGGCATCGACTTCGATCTCGCCGTGCGCCGACAGGTCGATCGTACCCTTGAGCCATTCGGCGTTCGGCACCAGGCCGATCTGCACGAACACGCCTTCCAGGTCCAGCTTGTGCAGTTCGCCGGTATTGCGGTCCTTGTAGCTCAGGCCGTTGACGATCTTGCCGTCACCGTGGATCTCGGTGGTCTGGGCCGACTTGATCACCTTGACGTTCGGCAGCGAGTAAAGCTTGCGCTGCAGGACCGCATCGGCGCGCAGTTCATTGCCGTATTCGATCAGGGTCACTTCCTTGACGATGCCCGCCAGGTCGATCGCCGCCTCGACGCCGGAGTTGCCGCCGCCGATCACCGACACACGCTTGCCCTTGAACAGCGGACCGTCGCAGTGCGGGCAGTACGCCACGCCGTGGTTCTTGTACTCCTTCTCGCCCGGCACGTTGATCTCGCGCCAGCGCGCGCCGGTCGCCACGATCACGGTCTTCGACTTGAGCACCGCGCCGCTCTCGGTATGCACTTCGATCATCTTGCCGCCCACCAGCTTGCTGGCGCGCTGGGTGTTCATGATGTCGACGTCATATTCCTTGACGTGTTCTTCCAGGGCGACGGCGAATTTCGGACCGTCGGTGGCCTTCAGCGACACGAAGTTCTCGATCGCGAGGGTGTCCAGCACCTGGCCGCCGAAGCGGTCGGCCAGCACGCCGGTACGGATGCCCTTGCGAGCGGCGTAGATCGCGGCTGCCGCGCCGGCGGGGCCGCCGCCGACGATCAGCACGTCGAATGGGTCTTTCTGGCTCAGTTCAGCAGCCTTGCGCTCACCGCCCTTGACGTCGATCTTCGACAGGATCTCTTCGACGTTGGTGCGGCCCTGGCCGAAATGCTGGCCGTTCAGGAACATCATCGGCACGGCCAGGATCTGCTTGTCTTCCACTTCCTTCTTGAAGACGCCGCCATCGATCGTCACGACCTTGATGCGCGGGTTGATGACCGACATCGTGTTCAGTGCCTGCACGACTTCCGGGCAGTTATGGCACGACAGCGAGATGTAGGTCTCGAAAACGTAATCGCCGTCCAGGGCTGCGATCTGGTCGATGACGGCTTGTTCCAGCTTGATGGTGTGGCCGCCGACGTGCAGCAGGGCCAGCACCAGCGAGGTGAATTCGTGGCCCAGCGGGATGCCGGCGAAGCGCACGCCGATATCGGTGCCGACGCGGTTGATCGCGAACGACGGGGTACGCTCGTTGGCTTCCTGACGCACGGTGATCTTGTCGGACAGGGCTGCGATCTCGTTCAGCAGCTCGTCCATTTCGCGCGATTTTGGCGAATCATCCAGCGATGCAACCAGCTCAATCGGCTGCACCACTTTTTCCAGATAGGCTTGCAACTGTTTCTTGAGGGTTGCGTCCAGCATGATGTTTTTCCTTTGTTTATTTCACTTAACTTGCACAGACCGGGCGTGCAACGGGCCGCCGCAGCGGCCCGTTCACGGGTGCTACTTAACTACAGGTATTGCTTAGATCTTGCCGACCAGGTCCAGCGACGGGGTCAGGGTTTCTGCGCCTTCGGTCCACTTGGCTGGGCAGACTTCGCCTGGGTGCGAAGCGACGTACTGGGCTGCCTTGACTTTGCGCATCAGTTCCGAAGCGTCGCGGCCGATGCCGTTGTCGTGCACTTCCATGATCTTGATCTGGCCTTCCGGGTTGATCACGAAGGTGCCGCGCAGTGCCATGCCTTCTTCTTCGATCATGACTTCGAAGTTACGCGACAGGACGCCGGTTGGGTCGCCGATCAGCGGGTAGTTCACTTTCTTGATCGCGTCCGAGGTGTCGTGCCATGCCTTGTGAGCGAAGTGGCTGTCGGTCGAGACGCCGTACACATTGACGCCCAGCTTTTCGAATTCCGGCTGGAATGCGGCCAGATCTTCCAGTTCGGTTGGGCAGACGAAGGTGAAGTCTGCCGGGTAGAACATCACCACCGACCAGGTACCCTTGAAGTTCTCTTCGGTCAGGTCGATGAACTTGCCGTTGTGGTAAGCGGTTGCTTTGAACGGCTTGATCTGGGTGTTAATGAGGGACATGTAATCTCCTGTTTGGGGGTTGATGAAACGTATGACAAGCAGTTTACCGCCCTGCTCGTCGTTTGTGAAATTGATTGATTCGATATTCTTGATTGATTTTGGCTATCAGTCAAGTGCGGTGTTGCCGTCCTCATATAGGAAGGCTCGAAGCAAACCCGGACAGTGTGTCGTAAATGGCAAGCGGGTGCAACCGGCGTCTCTCCAGGACGCCACATGCACCCGCCTATGGATGGATCAAACGTCGGCTTCGGCGCACACCGGGACGTCGGTGCACGGCAGCACCAGGCTGAACACCGAACCTTCGCCGGGCTTGCTCGTCACGCGCAGTTCGCCGCCGTGCGAGATGGCCAGCTGGCGCGAGATGTACAGGCCCAGGCCCAGGCCTTTCGGCTCGCCGTTGCGGGCGCCCCGTTCGTAAGGCTCGAAGATGCGTTCCAGGTCGGACGAAGCGATGCCCTTGCCCTGGTCGCGCACGTCGATCCGCACCATGTCGCCGCTGCGCTCGACGCTGACCTCGACCGGCTGGCCGCAGCCATAGCGCAGCGCGTTGGTCAACAGGTTGACGATCACCTGCTCGACGCGGAATTCGTCCCAGCAGCCGGTCACGCCGTCGTGCGGGCGCAGGGTCAGCGAACTGCCGGTGGTGGCGGCCTGCAGCGACAGGTCGCTGACCACCCGTTCCAGCAGGTTCATCAGCTCGACCTGGGCCGGGCGGATCGACAGCTTGCCGCTGCGCATGCGCGAGACGTCGAGCATGTCGTCGATCAGCCGGATCATCGACTTGATCTGGCGCTCGTCGCGCTGGATCATCGCTTCCATCTGCTGGGCGCCGAAGGCGGCCGTGTTGCCGCGCTTGAGCTGCAGGCTGCGCATCTGCGTTTCCAGGAACAGCGTGTTGAGCGGCGTACGCAGCTCGTGCGCCACCAGCGACATGAATTCGTCGCGCATGCGCAGCGAGCGCTGCAGCTCCTGCTGGGTCTGGTTCAGCTCGCGCAGCAGCACCTCTTGCTCTTGCCGGCTCTGCTCCAGCGCCAGCATCTGGCGCCGCGTCTCGCGCCGCTGCTGGTCGAGCGCCACGAAGACGTTGACCTTGCTGCGCACCGCGTCGGCGTCGAGCGGCTTGTACATGAAGTCGACCGCCCCGCTCTCGTAGCCCTTGAAGGCGTAATCGAGTTCGCGCCCGGCAGCCGAGACGAACACGATCGGAATGTGGCGGGTGCGGGTGGTCGAGCGCATCACCTCGGCCAGCTCGAAGCCGTCCATGCCCGGCATCTGCACGTCGAGGATGGCCAGCGCGAACTCGTGCTCGAGCAGCAGCGCCAGCGCCTGTTCGCCGGACCCCGCCTGGTAGATGACGCGCTGGTCATGGCGCAGCAGCGCCTCGAGCGCCTGCAGGTTTTCCGGCAGGTCGTCGACGATCAGTATCTTGCTTGGGTCCTGGTTCATGGGGTCTCCAACAGGGGCAGCACGGCGCGGATGCCGGCCAGCGGCAGCACCAGGTGCGGGGCACAGCGCCGGATCGCCTCTTCGGGCATCGTACTGGCTTGTGCTTCTTCAGGGTCTTGGACGATGGTCAGGCCGCCGCGCTCGCGGATGCGGCACATGCCGTCGGCGCCGTCGTAATTGGCGCCGGTCAACAGTATACCCGCCAACGCCGGACCATACACGTCGGCGGCGGATTCCATCAGTATATCGATCGCCGGCCGGGCGAACTGCACCGGCGGCTCGCAGCTGAGCGAAAAGCTGCGGTCCTGTTCTATCGACAGGTGGTAGCCGGAACCGGCGAAATATACGGTGCCGGGCTGGATCGGTTCCTTGTCCTGCGCTTCGCGCACCGGCAGCACCGCGCGCAGGGCGAACAGCTCGGCCAGGCGGCTTTCGCGGTCCGGCGGCACGTGCAGGATGCAGGTCACGGCCGGGCCGAACCCGGCCGGCAGCGCCGGCACCAGGCCGACCAGCGCGTCGACGCCGCCGGCCGAGCCGCCGATGACGACCATCTCGATCCGGCGCGCACCCATGGCCGCGGCCAGTTGCTGTGCGGGGCTCATGGCGACACCTTGCGGAACAGGCGCTCGCGCTTGGCCAGCGCCTCGAAGCGGTCGGCGTAGCTGGAAAAGTCGATGCTTTCCTTGCTGCCCAGGCCCAGGAAGCCGCGGTGGCACAGCGAGTCGTGGAACAGCCCGAGCACGCGGTCCTGCAGGCGCCGGTTAAAGTAGATCAGCACGTTGCGGCAGCTGACGAAGTGGGTTTCCGAGAACACGCTGTCGGTCGACAGGCTGTGGTCGGCGAAGGTCACGTTGTCCATCAGGCTGCGCTCGAACAGCGCGCCGCCATAGGCGGCCGTGTAATAGTCCGAGAACGCGGCCTTCCCGCCGGACTTCTGGTAGTTCTCGGTGTACAAGCGCATGCGCTCCAGCGGGAACACGCCGCGCCGCGCCGCTTCCAGCGACTCGGGATTGATGTCGGTCGCATAGATGATGCTGCGCTCGAGCAGGCCCTCTTCCTTGAGCAGGATGGCCAGCGAATACACCTCCTCGCCGGTGCTGCAGCCGGCCACCCAGATCTTGAGCGACGGGTAGGTCTTGAGGAAAGGCGCCACCTGCTCGCGCACCGCCAGGAAGTACTCCGGGTCGCGGAACATCTCGGTGACGGGGATCGTCAGGTATTGCAACAACTGGGCGAAACCGTTCGGCTCGTGCAGCACCTTCGACTGCAGTTCCGACACCGTGTCGCATTCCATCTCGCGCATGGCGACCAGCACCCGGCGCTTCTGCGAAGCGCCGGTGTAGTCGCGGAAATCGTAGTTGTACTTCAGGTAGACGGCTTCGACGAGCATCCGCAGCTCGATGTCGAAGTCGCTCGGGGGTTGGCTCAAATTCGCTCCAGGGTAGGCATCCAGACCCGCAACAGCGAGTACAGGCGGGAGAGGTCAATCGGTTTGGCCAGGTAATCGTTGGCGCCGGCGGCCAGGCACTGCTCCTGGTCGTCCTTCATGGCCTTGGCGGTGATGGCGATGATCGGCAGGCGGTCGAAGCGGCCGTCGGCGCGAATGCGGCGCGTCGCTTCCAGGCCATCCATGCCCGGCATCATGATATCCATCAGCACCAGGTCGATCCCCGGCACTTCATCCAGTTTCGCAATCGCTTCGAATCCATTCCGGCCAACTTCGATCTTCGCCCCGCGCTGCTCCAGCGCGGAGGTCAAGGCGAACACATTGCGCACGTCGTCGTCGACCAGCAGGATGGTGCGGCCTTCGAACACGCGGTCGCGTCCGCGCACCGCCTTGAGCATGCTCTGGCGCTCGGTCGACAGCTCGGACTCCACCTTGTGCAGGAACAGCGTCACTTCGTCCAGCAGGCGCTCCGGCGAGCGCGCGCCCTTGATGATGATCGAGCGCGAATAGCGCAGCAGTTCGGCCTCTTCGTCGCGCGTGAGGTTGCGGCCGGTGTACACGATCACCGGCGGGAACGAGCACAGCTCTTCATGCGACATGCGCTCGAGCAGCTCGCCGCCCTGCATGTCGGGCAGCTTGAGGTCGATGATCATGCAGTCGAAGACTTCGTTCTTCAGGTGCGTGAGCGCCTCGCTGGCGGTGCCCACGGCCGCGATCTCGACGTCGTCGTCGGCGATCAGGGCCACCACGCTCTCGCGCTGGCGCTCGTCGTCCTCGACCAGCAGCACGCGCTTGATCTTCTGGCTCGATTTCTCCTGCAGCTTGCGGAACACGTCCTCCAGCTCTTCGCGGCTGGTCGGCTTCAATGCATAGCCGATGGCGCCCAGGTGCAGCGCTTCGCCGCCGTTCTCGATGCTCGAGATGACGTGCACC
The DNA here is from genome assembly GCF_001866515.1 of Massilia timonae. Taxonomy (NCBI): domain Bacteria; kingdom Pseudomonadati; phylum Pseudomonadota; class Betaproteobacteria; order Burkholderiales; family Oxalobacteraceae; genus Massilia; species Massilia timonae. Next base: position 3,106,956 of record NZ_JRYB01000001.1, on the reverse strand, counting down.
GGAATGTGGCGGGTCGACGGATTGTCCTTCAGTTGCTGCAGCACGGTCAGGCCCGAGCGGTCCGGCAGCCGCACGTCCAGCAGCACGGCGTCCGGACGCTGGCTGACGGCCAGCGCCAGGCCCTCGTCGGCGCTCATCGCCACCAGGCAGCGATAATCGAGTTCGCGCGCCAGGTCGTACAGGATGCGCGCGAACGGTGCCTCGTCCTCCACCACCAGCACGGTGCGGCGGCCGTCGGCCGGCTTGTCGCGGTCGTCCGGGAAGCTGTTGACCGGCTCAAGGCTGGCCGCGGGCGCGGCGGACGCCGGAGCGCTCGGCGCCGGCGCCGGCGCGTAATGCGGCAGCGGGGCCGAGGCGACCGGCAGCTCGGCCGGCGCCGGCACCGCCGGGATCCCGCGCGGCAGGACCAGGGTGAACACGCTGCCCTCGTTCGGCGCGCTCGACACGGCCACGCTGCCGCCCAGCAGGCGGGTCAGGTCGCGCGTGATCGACAGGCCCAGGCCGGTGCCGCCGAAGCGGCGGCTGGTGGTGCCGTCGGCCTGGTGGAAGGCGTCGAAGATCTTGTCCTGCTGGTCGGGCGCGATGCCGATGCCGGTGTCCTGCACGCGGAAGGCGATGTCGCCCTCGGGCGTGGTCGACACCGACAGGCTGACCGCGCCGACCTCGGTGAACTTCACCGCATTCGACAGCAGGTTCTTGAGGATCTGCTCCATGCGCTGGCGGTCGGTGTGCAGGCTGGCCGGCACGCCCGGCTCGACGGCGATCCTGAACTCGAGCTGCTTCTGGCGCGCCAGCGGCTCGAAGGTGCGCGCCAGGCCCTCGACCACGCGCCGCACCGGCACGTCTTCCGGCACCAGTTCCAGCTTGCCCGCCTCGACTTTCGAGATGTCGAGGATGTCGTTGATCAGCTGCAGCAGGTCGTTGCCGGCCGAGTAGATCGTCTGGGCGAAGCGCACCTGTTCGTCGGACAGGTTGCCGCTGGTGTTGTCGGCCAACAGCTTGGCCAGGATCAGGGAGCTGTTCAGCGGCGTGCGCAGCTCGTGCGACATATTGGCCAGGAATTCGGACTTGTAGCGGCTCGCGCTTTCGAGTTCGACCGCGCGCTGGTGCAGCTGCTCCTGGGCCGATTGCAGGGCCGAGTTCTTCATGTCCAGGTTCAGCGCCTGCTCGGCCAGCTGGTCGTTGGTGGTGCGCAGCTCGGCCTGCTGGTTTTCCAGCGCCGACTGCGACTCTTCCAGCGCGCGCGACTGTTCTTCCAGCTCTTCGTTGGCGGTGCGCAGCTCTTCCTGCTGCACCTGCAATTCCTCGTTCAGGGTCTGGCTCTCTTCCAGCGCGTCCTGCAGGCGCTGGCGGTACAGCACCGCGGCCATGGCGGCGCCGACCGATTGCGCGATGAAGCCCAGGAATTCGCGGTCGCGCTGCTCCACCGGACGCAGGAAAGCGATCTCGAACACGCCCTTGACCTTGCCGTGGTTGTGGAACGGCGCGATGACCACGGCGCGCGGCGGCGTGTCGCCCAGGCTCGAACTGACCTTGATGTAGTCGGGCGGCAGCTGGTCGAGCACCATCAGGCGGTTCTCTTCGGCGGCCTTGCTGGCCAGCGTGGCGCCCGGCGCGATGATCTCGGCGCGCTCGGTGTCCGTATGCTTGAAACCATAGGCGCCGATGCGGCGCATCGCGCCGTCGTCGCTGCGCACGTACATGGCGCCGATCACGCCGTCGAGGTATTTGACCACGTAGGGCAGCACGGCCTCGGCCAGCGGCTCCAGGTTGATCTGGCCGGCGCTGCGCACATTGAGTTCGTTCTGGCCGGTGCGCAGCCAGTCCTGGTGGCGCAGCTTGTCGTTGTGCTCGGCCTCGTGCCGCAGCACCTCGTTATAGGTGTCGGACAGGCGCACCAGCTGGCGCCGGCCGAAGGCGGCCAGGCTGCCGCCGACGATCGCGGACAGGAGCAGGAAGGCCGCCACCGACCAGAACGTGGTGGTGCGCGCCGAATCGCTGCGTTCCTGCAGCAGGCGCATCTCGGAGGCCAGCACCAGGTCGAAGTTGCGGCGCATCTCGTCGGTCAGCGCCTTGCCGCGGCCGCTTCTCACGGCATCGAGATAGCTGACGTCATTGGCCCGGCGGCGATCGATCATCTCCTGGGCGAAGGCTTCCCATTGCTTCTGGATCTGGGTGATGCGGGTCAGCCGCTCGGCCTGGGCGAGGTTATCCTCGACCAGTTCGCCCAGCGACTCCAGGCTGGACGCCATGCGCTGCCTGGACAGGACGTAGGGAGAAAGAAATTCCTCGTCGCCCGCCAGCAGGTAGCCGCGCATGCCCGATTCCATCTCGGCCGACAGCTTGCGGATTTCATGGGCGCCGCCGATGACTTTCTGGGAATGCTCGACCCAGGTCAGGCTGTTGATCAGGTAGGCGATGATGCCCACAAACACGATCGCGCTAACAATACTCATGCCCAGCGGCAGCGCGACGTTACGGGTGAGAATGCGGCGAAACTCGCTGTTTTCGATGGTTGGACCGGCCATGCCTGTTGTTCTGTTAGAAAAAAAATATCCTAAGTGTAACGCAAACGTGAAATTTCGCGCACACGAAAGCGGCACGGTCGTGCGCAAGCGCGTCCCGGCTGGCGAAGGAACGATCTTATCAAAATGCACACAAAACCGGCGCACCGCTCGGCTCGCCGGTTTCTATTACTCTCATTAAATTATCTGCGCAGCCAGGTAGCGCGCAGTGCGACTTTTCTTGTTGCGTGCGACTTCCTGGGGTGGACCGGACGCCACCACCGAACCGCCTTCGTCGCCGGCGCCGGGGCCGACGTCGATCACCCAATCGCTGCCGGCCACCACCCGCATCGTGTGCTCGACCACGATCACGGTGTTGCCGGCATCGACCAGGCGGTTCAATTGCACCATCAGGCGGTCGGCGTCGACCGGGTGCAGGCCGGTGGTCGGCTCGTCCAGTACATACAGGGCATTGCCGCGCGTGGCGCGCTGCAGTTCGGAGGCCAGCTTGATGCGCTGCGCTTCGCCGCCGGAGAGTTCCGTGGCCGGCTGGCCCAGGCGCAGGTAGTCCAGGCCGACCTCGTTCAGCACTTCCAGCGAGCGCTCGACCAGTGGTTCGTCCTTGAAGAAGTCGATCGCTTCGCCCACCGTCATGCCCAGCACCTCGGCGATGTTCTTGCCGCGATACGTCACCTCCAGCGTCTCGGCGTTGTAGCGCGCCCCCTCGCAGGTCGGGCACGGCGCATAGACGCTGGGCAGGAACAGCAGCTCGACCATCACGAAACCTTCGCCGGCGCAATGCTCGCAGCGCCCCTTGGCGACGTTGAACGAGAAGCGGCCGGCGTCATAGCGGCGCTTCTTCGCAACCTTGGTGGCGGCAAACAGCTTCCTCACCTGGTCGAACAGGCCGGTGTAGGTCGCCAGGTTCGAGCGCGGCGTGCGGCCGATCGGTTTCTGGTCGACCCGCACCAGGCGCCGCACGCCCTCCATGCCGGACACGATGCGGCCCTCGAGCGGCAGTTCCTCGTCGCGTTCCAGATCCGGCTCGTCCGGCTGCTCGTCCTGCGCCGCCCCGCCCTGGCCCAGGGCCTGGCCCACCAGTTCGACCAGCACCTGGCTCACCAGGCTCGACTTGCCGGAACCGGACACGCCGGTCACGCTGGTCAGCACGCCGAGCGGGAAGGCGACTTCCAGGTCGTTCAGGTTGTTGCGGTGGATGCCCGCGAGCGTCAGCCAGCCGCTCGGTTCGCGCGGCGTGCGCTGCGGCGGCGGCGCTTCGCCGAACAGGTAGCGCCGGGTCTGCGACTTCTCGATCTTGCGCAGCCCGTCCGGCACGCCGCTGTATAACACCTGGCCGCCACGCTCGCCGGCCAGCGGGCCGACGTCGACCAGCCAGTCGGCCTGCCGGATCACGTCCAGCGCGTGTTCGACCACGAACAGCGAGTTGCCGGCCGCCTTCAGCTGGGCCAGCGCGTCGAGCAGGGCTTCGGTGTCGGCCGGATGCAGGCCGCTCGATGGCTCGTCCAGCACGTAGACCACGCCGAACAGGCTTGATCGCACCTGCGTCGCCAGGCGCAGGCGCTGCAACTCGCCCGGCGACAGGGTCGGCGTGCTGCGCTCCAGCGCCAGGTAGCCCAGGCCCAGCGCCAGCAGCACTTCCAGGCGCGCCGCCAGGTCGGCGGCGATGCGGCGGCGCACGATCAGCTGCTCGTTGTGCAGGTGGCCGTCATCCTTGTCCTTGCCCTGTGCGTAGGGCTGGAGCAGCTCGGCCAGGCGCGCCAGCGGCAGGCGCGAGATCTCGGCGATGTCGTGGCCGGCGAAGGTGACCGACAGCGATTCGCGCCGCAGGCGCTTGCCTTCGCATTCCGGGCAGGCGGTGCTGACCATGTAGCGCGCCACGCGCTTCTTCATCGAGGCGCTTTCGGTATTGGCGAAGGTCTGCATCACGTAGCGCCGCACGCCGGTGAAGGTGCCCTGGTAACTGGGCGTGTCCTTGCGCTTCAATGCCGCCTTCGTTTCCTTCGGGCTCAGGCCGGCGTACACCGGCACCGTCGGGTTCTCGTCCGTGTACAGGATCCAGTCGCGGTCCTTCTTCGGCAGCTCGCGCCATGGGGTGTCGACGTCGTAACCGAGGGTGACCAGGATGTCGCGCAGGTTCTGGCCATGCCAGGCCGGCGGCCAGGCGGCGATCGCCCGCTCGCGGATGGTAAGGCTGTCGTCCGGCACCATCGACTGTTCGGTCACGTCGTAGATGCGGCCCAGGCCCGAGCAGCGCGGGCAGGCGCCCTGCGGGGTATTCGGCGAGAACGATTCGGCATACAGCAGCTCCTGCCCTTGCGGATAGTCGCCGGCGCGCGAATACAGCATGCGCAGCGAATTGCTCAGGGTGCTGACGCTGCCGACCGAGGAGCGCGCGGTCGGCGTGCCGCGCTGCTGCTGCAGGGCGACGGCCGGCGGCAAGCCCTCGATCTCGTCGACCTCGGGCACCGGCATCTGGTGGAACAGGCGGCGCGCATAGGGCGAGACCGATTCCAGGTAGCGCCGCTGGGCTTCGGCGTACAGGGTGCCGAAGGCCAGCGACGACTTGCCCGAGCCGGAGACCCCGGTAAACACCACCAGCTGTCCGCGCGGGATGTCGAGGTCGACGTTCTTCAGATTGTGTTCGCGCGCGCCGCGCACGTGGACGTAGCCGTCTTCGGCCATGTTTTTTTTCTTGTTGGAAGTTTTGTTGGGCATCTGCCCTCCGGCATGATCGAGAATGCCTCATTGGACGCCTGCCATCGCCCGACGTCGGTGCGCTTGCCAACAATGCGGTCAAGCCAGGGTTTCCAGGCGCGCACAGACCCCATCGACCCCGCCCTGCCCCGCGAAGCGCGCGGCGAGCGCGGCGCTCTGCGCCGCGACCTGCGTATTCCCCACCACCTTTTGCAAGACATGCGCCATACGCTCCGGCGTGACGCGCGCCGCATGCAGGCTGGCGCCGGCGCCCATCGCCACCACCCGGGCCGCATTGTCGAACTGGTCGTGGGCCAGCGGCACGACCAGTTGCGGCGTGCCCGCGCGCAAGGCTTCGGCCGTGGTGCCGATGCCGCCGTGATGGACCAGGGCTGCCACGTGGGGCAGCAAGGCTTTGAGCGGGACGTACTCCTGCCAGCAGATATTGGGCGCTAGCGGGGCCGGCAACTGTTCGATGTGCGGCGTCAGGAACACCGCGCGCAGGCCGAGCTGGGTCACCGCCTGCGCCGCCGCCTCGAAATAGCCGCGCGCCTGGCGGTTGCCGGTGCCGGGCGTGAACACGACCGGCGGCGCGCCGCCGTCCAGAAAAGCGCGCAGCTCGACGCTCGGCGCGGCATTCGGGTCCGGGTCGTAGAGCGGGAAGCCGGCCTGGTAGAGCGGCCGGGGCCAGTCCGGCGGCGGCGCGGCGAACCAGTCGGGGAACAGGGCCAGCGACAGGTCGGGGATGGACGGGATGGTATCGACCATGCTGTCGACTTGCGGCAAGCCCCGCTCCACGCGCGCCGTGTTCAGGCTGGGCAGCGCCACCGGGTCGAGGAAGCGCGCCGCCAGCGCACGCCACAGCCAGCGGCGCGCGCCATGCGGCACCCAGCTGGGCACCGGCCAGGGACCGAGCAGCAGCGGATCGTGCACGGTCGGCAGGTTGGAAGGCGCCAGCCAGGCCGCCGCGATCTTCAGGCCAGGACAGGCATGGCGGCACAGGTCGGCTTCCGGCAAGGCCAGCGGATGCACCAGCAGCACGCGCCGCTCGTTCGGCTGTTTGCGGGCAAGCGCCTCGACCACCGGCGGCAGCTGCGCCATCGCCGGCCGCGTCGCTTCCCACACCACGGCCAGGCCGCGGGTGGCGTGCCACAAGTCGGGATGGTCGAGCACGGCCATATCGGCCGGCAAGCCGTGGAAAGTGAGTCCGGCCGCCTTGACATACTGCGCATGCTGCTGCGGGCCGAGGAAATCGACCCGGTTGCCGCGCTCGCGCAGTGCGCGGCCGATCCAGAGGAAGGGAAACAGGTCGCCGGCCGAGCCGATCGTCGCCAGGATGAAATGCACCCGCCCTCCTCCTTATATTAGAAGGACAGTGTACCTTCGATCGAATCGTCGAGCGTCTTGCCGATCACCGCGCCGACCGCGACCTTGACGCCGGCCACCGCATCGCCATGCTTGTTGTCCCAGTAATAGCCTGACTTGGGCGTGATCTTGATGACGGTGATGCGCGGATCGTCCTCGCCCTCGGTGAACCAGGTCTTGAGCATCGAGTTCCACAATTGCTTGATGCGCGCCTTGTCTTGCGAGATCTCGGCGTGGCCGTCCAGTTCCAGGAAGCCGGAATGCTTGCCCGACTGGAAGAACAGCTTGACGCTCGGATTGGCCTGCAATTCCTGGTTCTTGTGGCTGTCGACGCTGCTGAGGAACCAGATGGCGCCGGCGTCGTCGGTCTCGCGCACGCTCATCGGGCGCACGCCGCGGCTCGGGCCCTGGCCATTGCCGGTGCAAAAGAAGCACGAATCGGCGTCGTCGATCATGTCCTTGATGCGCTCGATCGCGTCCACGCCGGCCAGGTCGCGGCGGTTTTCTTCGGGTTGGTTGCGGTTGATGGAATCCATTGTCTTCTCCTGAGAGCATGGCCATGTGGCCGATGAGGAGACTGTAGCCGGATCGTCAACGCGGGTATGTGGGTGGCCGAACGCTGGATAGTCGAACTGTCCAGCGCCCGGTTCAATACAGGTTCACAGGAAGCGATCCAGGATCTTGCGGCTGTGCTTGTCGATCTTGAACATATCGCGCACCAGGAAGTTGATGCCGTGGTTGTCCGCCACCAGCAGCGACGCTTCGCCGATGCGTCGGATGTCCTCGTCCACCTTCAGCACGAACTCGGTGTCGCCGCGATCGGTTTTCACGAACCAGGTGCAGGGCGTGGCGAAGCTCGAGACGTCCTTGATGGCAAGGATCTCGGGAATGAACTCGCGGCCTTCGATTTCCTCGCGGATCAGAGTGCGGATCGTGTCCGGCATGTCGGCCAGGTCGTCGATCCAGGCGACTTCCTTGCCGCCGTCGCGCACCAGCGAGATACCCCTGGTCGGCGCCTGGATCGGGAAGGCGCGCACCGGCGTCACGCCGACCCATTCCTCGCCGTTTTCCAAGGTAATAATGAGTTTGCCAAAGCTGTCGCGGCGCAGCTGGAAGGCCGTATTCAACGTAGTCGATGTCATTTATGCGTCCTTGTCGTCCAGGTCCTGGTCCACGTTGCGCGCCTGCGCTTCGTAGAGGCGGTGGTAAGCGCCTTCGCGCGCCATCAGCTCGTCGTGGCTGCCTTCCTCGACCACCACGCCGCGGTCCAGCACCACGAGGCGGTCGGCCCGGTGCAGGGTCGACAGTCGGTGCGCGATGGCGATCGTGGTGCGGCCCTGCACCAGGTTGTCGAGCGCCTTCTGGATTTCCTTTTCGGTTTCCGAGTCCACCGACGAGGTCGCTTCGTCCAGGATCAGGATCGGCGGATCGATCAACAGCGCGCGCGCGATCGAGATGCGCTGGCGCTCGCCGCCCGACAGGCCCTGGCCGCGCTCGCCGACCATCGAATCGTAGCCCTGCGGCAGGCGCAGGATGAATTCGTGGGCGTGGGCAGCGCGCGCCGACGCGATGATCTCTTCGCGCGTGGCGTTCGGTTTGCCATAGGCGATATTCTCTGCGATCGTGCCGAAGAACAGGAACGGCTCCTGCAGCACCAGGCCGATGTTGCGGCGATAATCGGCCACCGCGAACGAGCGGATGTCCTGGCCGTCGAGCAGGATCGCGCCTTCGGCCACGTCGTAGAAGCGGCAGATCAGGTTGACCAGCGTGCTCTTGCCCGAACCGCTGTGGCCGACCAGGCCCACCATCTCGCCAGCCTTGATTTTCAGCGAGATGCCGCGGTTGACCGCGCGGTTGCCGTAACGGAAACCGACTTCGCGCAGCTCGATATTGCCCTCGATCTTGTCGACCTTCACCGGATTGACCGGGTCCGGCACGCTCGAGACGTGGTCGAGGATGTCGAAGATGCGCTTGGCGGCCGAGGCCGACTTTTGCGTCACCGACACGATGCGGCTCATCGAATCCAGGCGCACGTAGAAACGGCCGCTGTAGGCGATGAAGGCCGACAGCGTGCCGACCGTGATGTCGCCGCGCGACACCTGCCAGATGCCGAAGCACCAGATCACGAGCAAGCCCAGTTCGGTCAGGAAGGACACGGTGGGCGAGAACAGCGACCACACCCGGTTCAGCTTGTCGTTGACCGCCAGATTGTGCTTGTTGGCTTCGCGGAAGCGGGCCGCCTCGCGCTTTTCCTGGGCGAAGGCTTTCACCACCCGGATGCCGGGGATGGTGTCGGCCAGCACATTGGTCACCTCGCCCCAGACGCGGTCGATCTTTTCGAAGCCGGTGCGCAGCTTGTCGCGCACGATGTGGATCATCCAGGCAATGAACGGCAGCGGCAGCAAGGTCACCACGGCGAGCCACGGATTGATGGTGAACAAGATGAGGCCCGTCATGATGATCATCAGGACGTCCGACAGGAAGTCGAGCAGGTGCAGCGACAGGAAGACGCAGATCCGGTCCGAACCGCTGCCGATGCGCGCCATCAGGTCGCCGGTGCGCTTGCCGCCGAAGAATTCCAGCGACAACCGCATCAGGTGTTCATAGGTGGTCGAGCGCAGGTCGGCGCCGATGCGCTCGGACGCCAGCGCCAGCACATAGGTCTTGGCCCAGCCCAGCAGCCACGCCAGCAGTGCGGCGCCGAACAGGCCGCCCATGTATAAATAGACAAGACTGGTGTCAATCGCCTGCCCGTTCTGGTACGGGATCAGGACATTGTCCATCAGCGGCATCGTGAGGTATGGCGGGATCATGTGCGCGCCGGTCGAGCCCAGCATCAGCAGGAAGCCCAGCAGCAGCTGCCCTTTATAGGGCTTGGCGAAGCGCCACAGGCGCAGCAAGGTCCAGGTCGATGGCGGCGTATGCAGCACTTTTTCGCAGATCGGGCAGTCTTCCTGGTCCGGCTCGAGCGGCGCCTTGCAACTTGGACAAGTGTGCTGATCTGGCGGCAGCACGGGCACGCCCGTGGCCACGCTATGGACCTGGTCGCGGAACTGGTCGGCGACGCGGATCGCGTGCAGGTTCTGGCCCAGGGTAAAGCGCCAGGCAGCCAGCAACCCGCCTTCGTCGACCAGCTCGAGATGCCCGACGCCGGCGTGGTCATGGTGGCGCAGCGCGGTGCCGGCGCGGTGCGGCCAGTCGCGCCACGCGGTCTCGCCCGGCGCGCGCGCCAGCAGGCGGCGATTGGTCACCAGCAACAGGCCTTTTGAAAAATGTAATTTCGCGTCGAGGTCAACCTCCACGCTGCTTAAAACGTTTTCCCCTGGTGCAAGCTGTTTCGCGACGTCACTTTGCCACCGTTCAGGTACGGAACTGGCGGCTACCGCAAGCGACGGTGGAATAGCAGGTTGTTGAGTTGTCATGTATTGCGCCCGATAACAGGCTTTTGTTCTCTAAGGGTGGACATGGCGCCGGACCGGCGATGCACAAGGACCGTCGTTACGCCGTTGCGTGAAACGCTCCACAGAGCGCTAGAACGTTTGTGCGTATCGTTTGGATGACACGAGAAACGTGTTAGTAGGAATGTTGCGGCGCAGCAGGCCGGCAAGTGTACCTGTATTCGGCGGGTCGCGGCCGCCTTCGGCACCGTTTTGGAAGTCGGGCAGACAAGGACAAGTCGCCAGCGCGAGAGAGGCGCCAGGTGGCAAAAGTGATTACATGACCAAGAAGAATGACATCAAATTCCTGCGCGTGAGCTACCTGCGTGGACCGAACATCTGGACCTACCGTCCGGTCCTCGAGGCCTGGCTCGACATCGGCGAGCTGGAAGACTATCCCTCGAACCTTCTTCCCGGCTTCACCGAGCGCTTGAGCACCTGGCTGCCCGGACTGGTCGAGCACCACTGCGGGCTCGGCTACCGCGGCGGCTTCCTGGAGCGCCTGCGTGACGGCACCTGGGCCGGCCACATCCTCGAACACATCGTGCTCGAGGTGCAGAACCTGGCCGGCATGAAGACCGGCTTCGGCAAGACCCGTTCGACCGGCGAGCACGCCATCTACAAGATGGCCTTCCGCACCCGTGATGAAACGGTCGGCCGCGCCGCGCTCGACGTCGCCCACCGCCTGATGATGGCCGCGATCAACGACGAGCCGTTCGACCTTTCCAGTGAAGTCGCGCGCCTGACCGACATGGTCGACCGTCACTGCCTGGGTCCGTCCACCGCCCACATCGTGGACGCCGCCACCGATCGCCGCATTCCCTCCATTCGCCTGACCGACGGCAACCTGGTGCAGCTCGGCTATGGCGCGGCCCAGCGCCGCATCTGGACCGCCGAAACCGACCGCACCAGCGCGATCGCCGAAGGCATCGCCAGCGACAAGGACATGACCAAGTCCCTGCTCTCTTCCTGCGGCGTGCCGGTGCCGGAAGGCGCGATCGCGCGCAGCCCTGAAGACGCTTGGGAAGAAGCCCAGGACATCGGCCTGCCGGTCGTCGTGAAACCGATCGACGCCAACCACGGCCGCGGCGTGTCGCTCAACCTGATGACCGAGGCCGAAGTCAAGGCCGCCTACACGATCGCTTCCGAAGAAGGCGAGAGCAAGTCCGTGCTGGTCGAGCGCTACGTCACCGGCAACGAACACCGCCTGCTGGTGGTCGGCCGCAAGGTGGTCGCTGCCGCGCGTGGCGAGTCGGTCTGGGTGACGGGCGACGGCCGGAGCAACGTGGCCGAGCTGTGCGACGTCCAGATCAACATCGACCCGCGCCGCGGCGAGAGCGAGGAATTCCCGCTCAGCCCCGTCAAGCCGCGCGAGAGCGAAGAGAACCAGCTGCAGCTGCAGCGCCAGGGCCTCACGCCCGACTCGGTTCCGCCCGAGGGCCAGAAAGTGCTGATCCAGGTGAACGGCAACGTCGCCGACGACGTGACCGACCTGGTGCACCCCGACGTCGCCCACGCCGCCGCCCTGGCCGCGCGCATCGTCGGCCTGGACATCGCCGGCATCGACCTGGTGTGCGAAGACATCTCGCGTCCGCTCGAGGAACAGCGCGGCGCCGTCATCGAAGTCAACGCCAGCCCGGGCCTGCTGGCCCACATGAAGCCGGCCAGCGGCACGGCGCGCAACGTCGGCAAGGACATCGTCGACCACCTGTTCGCCGAGGGCGAAACGGCGCGCATCCCGGTGGTCGGCGTGACCGGCTCGAAGGGCTGCAGCCTGATCACGCGCCTGGTCGGCTGCCTGGTCAACATCACGCGCAAGGAAGTCGGCGTCGCCAACGGCGAAGGCCTGTACCTGAACGCGCGCGCCATCTCGACCCGCGATTCGACCGGCGTCGAGGCGGCCCAGCGCATCCTGATCAACCGCAACGTGCAAACCGCGGTGTTCGAATCGAACGCGCGCTCGATCCTGCAGGAAGGCCTGCCCTACGACCGCTGCACGGTCGGCGTGGTGACCGACATGAACGGCATCGAGGACGTGGCCGAGTTCTACGTGCGCGACGAGGATGCGATGCGCAACGTGATCCGCAGCCAGGTCGACGTGATCCTGCCGGACGGCGTGGCGGTGCTGAACGCGGCCGACGAACGAGTCGCCGGCCTGGCCGAGCTGTGCGACGGCAGCGTGATCTATTACGCCGCCGACGAAACCAACCCGATCCTGGCCGCGCACCGCCAGAACGGCGAACGCGTCGTGTTCGCGCGCGACGGCCGCATCGTGCTGGCCGCGGGCGAACAGGAAACGCCGCTGATCGCGCTGTCGGCGATGAAGCCGTCGACCGTGAAGTACCCGGAAAACGTGCTGGCGGCAGTGGCGGCCGCATGGGCCCTCGGCGTGCCGAGCGACCTGCTGTGCGGCGGACTGCGCGCCTTCGACGCGACGCCGAAGAAGTAATCCCTAATAAAGGAAGACGGTTTATGGAAGTATCTCGCGTACGGGCCCTGCGTGGCCCCAATCTCTGGAGCCACCACACCTCGGTCGAGGCGATCGTGGCGTGCACGCCGGAGGAAGCATCGATCGACGCTCTGGCCGGTTTCGAAGCGCGCCTGCGCGTGCGCTTCCCGCAGATGGGCGCCCTGCAACCCTATGGACATAACGACACGGTGCCGCTGGCGCAGGTGCTGGAACTGGTGGCGCTGACGCTGCAGGCCGAAGCCGGCTGCCCGGTGACCTTCAGCCGCACCACCGCCACGCTGGAACCCGGCATCTACCAGGTCGTGGTCGAATACAGCGAGGAAGACGTCGGCCGCCTGGCTTTGGCCCTGGCGCAGCAGCTGATCGGGTCGGCGCGCGACGACACCCCGTTCGACCTGGCCGGCGCGCTCAAGCAGCTGCGCGATCTTGACGAAGACGTGCGCCTGGGCCCATCGACCGGCTCGATCGTGCAGGCCGCCGTGGCCCGCAACATTCCGTTTCGCCGCATGACCGAAGGCAGCATGGTGATGTTCGGCTGGGGCAGCCGCCAGCGCCGCATCCAGGCCGCCGAGATCGACGCCACCGGCGCCATCGCCGAGTCGATCGCCCAGGACAAGGAACTGACCAAGAAACTGCTCGACGCGGCCGGCGTGCCGGTGCCGCAGGGCCGCAGCGTGGTCGACCCGATTGATGCCTGGGCCGCCGCCCTGGAAATCGGCCTGCCGGTCGTGATCAAGCCGAAGGACGGCAACCAGGGCAAGGGCGTGACGGTCAACGTCACCACCCGCGAGCAATTGGACGCCGGGTTCAGGGCGGCCAGCGAGTTCCGCGACGACATCCTGGTCGAGCGCTACCTGCCGGGCCACGACTACCGCCTGCTGGTGGTCGGCGACAAGATGGTGGCCGCCGCGCGGCGCGAACCGCCGCAGGTGATCGGCGACGGGAAGCACACGGTGCGCGAACTGGTCGACGAAGTGAACCGCGACCCGCGCCGCGGCGACGGCCACGCGACCTCGCTGACCAAGATCCGTTTCGACGACATCGCCCTGGGCACACTGGTGCAGCAAGGGATGAACGCCGACTCGGTCCCGGCCCTGGGCCAGCGCGTGGTCCTGCGCAACAACGCCAACCTGTCGACCGGCGGCACCGCCACCGACGTGACCGACGACGTCCATCCCGAAGTGGCCGAGCGCGCGATCGCCGCCGCCCACATGATCGGCCTGGACATCTGCGGCGTCGACCTGGTGGCCGACAGCGTGCTCAAACCCATGGAAGACGTCGGCGGCGGCATCGTCGAAGTCAATGCCGCGCCGGGCCTGCGCATGCACCTGGCGCCGTCGTTCGGCAAGCCGCGCGCGATCGGCGAAGCGATCATGGACACCCTGTTCAAGGATGGCGACGACGGCCGCATCCCGGTGGTGGCCGTGACCGGCACCAACGGCAAGACCACCACCGTGCGCCTGATCGCGCACCTGCTCACCGCGTCGGGCCTGCGCACCGGCATGACCAACACCGACGGCGTCTACATCGAAGGCCGCCGCATCGACAGCGGCGACTGCAGCGGCCCGCGCAGCGCGCGCAACGTGCTGCTGCACCCGGACGTCGACGCCGCCGTGTTCGAGACGGCGCGCGGCGGCCTGCTGCGCGAAGGCCTGGCCTTCGACAAGTGCCAGGTTGCGGTGGTGACCAATATCGGCGCCGGCGACCACCTGGGCCTGAACTACATCACCACGCTGGAAGACCTGGCCGTGCTCAAGCGCGTGATCGTCCAGAACGTGGCCGTGGGCGGCATGGCGGTGCTCAACGCCGCCGACCCGACCGTGGCGGCGATGGCCGAGAAGACCCGCGGCGAAGTCACCTTCTTCGCCCAGGACGTGAGCAACCCGATCATGGCGATGCACCGCGCCCAGGGCCGCCGCGTCGTGTTCGTCGAGGAAGGCTACCTGGTCGCCGCGCAGGGCAGCTTCGTGGAGCGCATCGACCTGAAGGAAGTGCCGATCACCCGTGGCGGCGTGGTGGGCTTCCAGGTCGAGAACGTGATGGCGTCGGTGGCGGCCGCCTGGGGCGTGGGCACCTCGTGGGACGCGATCCGCCTGGGCCTGAAGACCTTCGTGGGCGAGAGCGACAACGCGCCGGGCCGTTTCAATGTGTTCGACTACCGCGGCGCCACCGTGATCGCCGACTATGGCCACAATCCGGACGCGATCGCGGCGCTGGTCAATGCGGTCGAAGGCATGCCGGCCAAGCGCCGTTCGGTGGTGATCAGCGGCGCCGGCGACCGCCGCGACCAGGACATCCGGCAGCAGACCGAAATCCTCGGCAAGGCCTTCGACGACGTGCTGCTGTACCAGGACCAGTGCCAGCGCGGCCGCGCCGACGGCGAGGTGATCGCGCTGCTGCGCGCCGGCCTGGCCGGCGCCACCCGCACCGGGCATGTGGAAGAGATCAATGGCGAGTTCGTCGCCATCGACCGCGCGCTCGACCGCCTGAACGAGGGCGACCTGTGCCTGGTGCTGATCGACCAGGTCGATGCGGCGCTGGCGCACATCACGCGGCGCGTGACCCAGGCCAAGGCGGCCTGAGTCGTCTTGCCGCAGGGGACGGCCAGTTGCTGGCCGTCCCCGACAACCCGGTCAGGCCGAATTCCTGGCGCGGGTTGCCAGCAACTGCGTTTCCCACGACAGGGCCACCGAGGCGGCGCCGCCGTTTTCGTAAATGAGGTTGGACACGCCCTCGAGCGTGCTCTCGCGCGCATAATCGCGCTGCCATTCGGCCGCCACGGCGAACCAGGTGATCGGCGTGCAGCCGGCTTGGACCATGCGCCGTACGGCCATCTCGTGCGCTTCCTCGCTCACCCCTCCGGATGCATCGGTGACGACGAACACGTCGTAGTCTTCGCCCGCGGCCTGGATCGCCGGCATCGCCAGGCAGATCTCGGTGTACAGCCCCGCGAGCACCAGCTGCTTGCGGCCGCTCTTCTTGACGATGTCGGTCACCTTCGCATCTTCCCAGGTATTGATGAAGGTGCGATCGATCGGCTTTTGTTCAGGGAAGACTGCCTGCAGTTCCTTGATGAGGTAACCGCCACGCTCTTCCAGCACGGTCGTCAGGATCGTCGGCACATCGAATACCTTCGCCGCCTTGGCCAGACCGACCACGTTATTCATGATCATGGTCGGCTCATGGCTCTTCAAGCAGGCGAACTGAAATGGCTGGTGATCGATGAGAACGACGATGCTGTCTTCCGGACGCAACAGCGCCTTGAGTCCATTCTTGCTCATTTTATCTATCCCTTAAATTGACCAAGCGCCGGGGCGCGCCTGGGATCAATAAGGTAGCAACGCATGGATCGAGCGGCAATGACGGTTCCTGCGGTTTGCAGGCCGATCCTGCTGTGTCGGAACCGGATCATCACCGGCTACCGGCCGGATCGTAGAGGGCTGGCAACGATGGTATCCTGCGCGGATGAGCCCTGCGCACCTCGCTTCCCTGCCCTCTCTTCCTCCGTCTGGCGCGGCCATGCTGCTGCGGGCGCTGCTCAAGCAGCCGGCGCGCCCGCCGACCGGGCAGGTCGGCGCCACCTGGCGCCTCGAGCGGATCGACCTCGATCACGTGCGCCGCTATAACGCCGCGTTCGGATTCAACGGCGACGCCATTGCGCTCACCTTCCTGTACCTGCTGGCGCAGCGCGCGCAGCTGGCGACCATGCTGGCCTGCCCGATCCCTTTTCGTATACCGGGCCTGATCCATGTCGAGAACCGCCTGGCGATGCAGGGGGCGGTCGTGCCTGACGCGCCGCTGGCGGTGACGACCAACTTGCAATTGCCACCCCCTGCCCCGAACGGCGCCCTGCATTGCGTGCTGGAGACGCGCGCTTTCGATGGCGAACGGCCGATCTTTTCCTGCGACAGCACCTATCTGATCCGGCGTGGAAGCCGCTCGGGCCGCGCTACGCCGCCGCCCGAGCCACCGCGTGGCTCGGCGCTCGGCGGGTGGACGGTCGCGCGTGACGCCGGCCGGCGCTATGCGGCCTTGTCGGGCGACTGGAACCCGATCCACCTGTGGCCATGGTCGGCGCGCCTGATGGGCATGCGCGCGCCGATCATCCATGGGGCGCATACGCTGGCGAAGGCGTGCTCGCTCTTGCAGGCATCGACGGGCCACGATATCGCCGAGGTCTGGTGCCGCTTCCGTCAGCCGGTGGCGCTGGACGCCGACGCCATCTTGCTTGTGGGCGGCAGCGAGGGCGAGTTCACGGTCATGTGCGACGGTCGTATCGCCATGGAAGGAAGGTATTCATGAAAGGCTTTCTTGCCATCGTTCTGCTCGCAGCCGCTGCAGCAGGCGCTGCGGCCACGCCGATCGGCGATCGATTCCAGCGCTTCGATGCCGAACTGAAGGCATGGGACGACGCCCAGACGCCGGAAGCGAAGGCGCACAGCGTTTCATTGGCTTACCGGCAGATGAAGAAGGGCCTCGATTACCGGCTCGTCCTGCCTGACGCCGGCACCGCCGACCTGCACCTCCTGTTCCAGGCTGCGAATGGCGCGCACTTTTACACCCCCTCGAGCGAACATGCGCTCGACATGCTGGCGGTGGCGCGCGAGCTCGCGGCGCGCCAGGTCGCGAGCGCCGGGCAACTTGACGACACCTACTACGCCCTCATCGGCGCGCGCGAATACGGGGCCGCGCGCGCGTGGCGCATCGAACATGCGCTCGCGGTGAATCAGGTAGAGCTGCACGAGGTGGACCTGCCGCCACTGCCGCCCGGTCAGGCCGCCGAACTGCTGTTCACGGACGGCAAGCGCAGCGCGCGTACTTTTTCCTTTCCAGGCGGCGCTTACGTGATCGTCGTCGCCGATCCCCATTGTGGCTTCACGCGGGACGCCGTCGCCCGGATCACGGCAGACCAGCCCCTGATGGCCGCGCTAAAGAACCGGATCAAGTGGCTGGCGCCGCAGCAGACCGAACGTTCGCTGCAAGCCTACCTGGACTGGAACGGGCGCTATCCCCAGGCCCCGATCTCGCAGGCCTACAAGAACGAGGACTGGGATGCGCTCAGGAACCGGCAGTTCCCGGTGTTTTACTTTTACCGCGACGGCGCCTTGCAGACGCATTTCGCGGGGTGGCCGAAGGAAGGCCGCATGCGCGAACTCACCGAAGCACTTGAATTGATCGGGATCGCCGCGCAGCAGTAAGCATCAGGACGATTGTGCGCAGCACGCCACGGTTACTCATTCTTCACCGCGTCGAAGAAAAATCCTTTCCAATACACGACAATCTTATTGTAGCCCTTGATCAGCGCTTCAGTACACGACAACTCGACAGCTTCCACGATCGTCGGAATGCCCAGTCGGCCCACCCGCGCATGCGCAGTTTCCCGGATATATCGTGCGGCGTCCTCGTAATGGCGCGTGAATGTGGGACGTTTGCGGCAGCTTTCGCCTGCGACTGTTATCTTGTCTGGCGCGATCACCAGAGCCTTTCCCACCAGCTCTGCGGCCTCTGTATCGTCGATTGATGCGATCGAGGAGGAATCAAGGACTTTTGTAAGAGTCCAGGTGCCCACCAACTCATTACTATTACTCGATACGTCAGCCCACCCCGCGTGCGATGCACACGCGATCATCAGGAAGACCGTAGCGCTCGACAACGTCTTGGGACGCACAGCTGATTTCAGAAATAACATTGCAGTATCCTCACTTTCCGACGGTCTGCGCTTCAGCGGCTTTCAGGAATGGCGCTGCTTCTTCTCTTCGCCGGTACACCAAGCCGCGTGCAATGACCTTCTTGCCCTTGACCGTTGTTCTTGTCATTTTCAAGATGTTGGCGGCGGCGCCTCTGAGGTCACCGCTATCGACCAGATCAAAGGTCGTGCCTGCACCGCGCTCACCAGCGTTGTACGCAAGACTCACCAGGGCGTCGAACTGTGCTTGAGTCAGCGCCTGAGTGATGACGTTCCGACGCACTACCCGTTCCATATAGGCGACCCTGCGCGCAAACTCTGCATCTGCCTCAGCCCGGCTAACCGGCCGATCTAATTCCTCCTTTGTGCAAGGCCCGCGATGCGCCAGGATACCGGCCCCCCACGTGCAGTTCCCTTTTCCTGGGCCCATATCATCGTAGTAGTTCAGTACGACCACCTCCAGCCGTTGCATCCGTTTTCGCGTTTCTCCGCTCATACTCAAATGGTCGTTTGCTCCCCCGATTGCTCCGCTGGCTGCTTGCCCCATAATTCCTCCTGCAGAATCGCTAGTGGTCCAATCTATCTGCCCTAGCATGCTCGTCTGTTGTGGGGCCACAAGCGATGTTTGCTACTGCTGGCGAACAATTGCAGCCGTACCTGACATAGAGGAGCAAATCGTGGCCATCGATGTATATCTGCAGATTGACGGCATCAAGGGCGAGTCGCAGGATGCCAAGCACAGGGACTGGATAGAGTGTACGAGCGTGCACTGGGGCATTCTTCAACCAAGATCAGCGACTGCTTCGACCGGCGGGGGCCACACTGCGGAACGTGCGGAGTTAAAGGAGATTTCGTTCACCAAGATCGCAGATCTGGCCTCACCCATCCTGATGCAGACCTGCGCCATGGGCAAGACAATCCCCAACGCAAAGTTCGATTTCATGCGCGCCGATGGCAATGGCGAACCCATCTGCTACTTCCAGATTGAACTGGAAAATGTACTCGTCGGTGGTATCGCGCCCGGTATCGAGCCCGGCACCATTCTCGACGAGCACGTCAGTCTCAAATTTTCCAAAGTGAAGTGGCGCTACACCCAACAGAAGATCGGCGGCGGTGGCGGCGGCAGCACTGTCGGCGGATGGGACTTGGCGGCGAACAGAGTCGTGGCATGACCGGCTCACTGCATCTCCACCGCCGCCGACATTAGTGCTAGGACATGGCCGGCGGCGCCGGCGGTGGCGGCGCATCCGGCAATGGAATGAACTCCTTGTCGTCCGCATCCGGCAGCTTCATCCTGCCCGCCTGCCAGTCGGCCGCCGCCTGCGCCAGGCGGTCCTTCGACGACGACACGAAATTCCAGTACAGGTGACGCTCGCCGACCGGTTCCCCGCCCAGCACCATCACCGTCGCGTGCTCCAGCGCCTTGACGCGCGAGGCCGCCGTCCCCAGCACCAGCATCCGGCCGCTCTCGTGGCGCATGCCATCGAGCTCCACCGCGCCGGTGGCGATGTAGAGCGCGCGCTCCTTGTAGCCGCCGGGGATCTCGGCGGTCGATCCCGGCTGCATGTCGAGATGGGCGTAGAACAGCGGCGAGCACGTTTTGGCGCCGGCGGAGAGGCCATAGGCGCTGCCGGCGATGAGTTGCCCGGTGACGCCGCCATCCCGCCACTGCGGCAGGTCGGCGCCGGAATGGTGCGAGAACGACGGGTCGACTTCTTCCATCCCGTTCGGCAGCGCGACCCAGGCCTGGATGCCGTGCAGGTGGTCGCCGTGCGCCCGCGCGTGCTCGAAGCGCTCGCTGTGCGTGATGCCGCTGCCCGCGGTCATCCAGTTGACTTCGTGCGGATGGATCTCCTGTTCGACGCCCAGGCTGTCGCGGTGCATGATCCGGCCCGAGAACAGATAGGTCACCGTCGACAGGCCGATATGCGGATGCGCGCGCACGTCGACGCTGCGGTCGATGCCCGGGGCCAGGTCGAGCGGCCCGATGTGGTCGAAGAAGATGAATGGCCCCACCATGCGCCGCTTGGCGAACGGCAGCACGCGGCCGACTTCGAAACTGCCGCCCAGGCTGCGGCGGCGCTGCTCGATGATCATGTCAATCATGGTTTTCATGGCTCCATAGTGGATTGAAGGAGCGCTAGGCACGGGGCCAGGCGCGGGCGATCGGC
This sequence comes from Massilia timonae, assembly GCF_001866515.1. NCBI lineage: Bacteria > Pseudomonadati > Pseudomonadota > Betaproteobacteria > Burkholderiales > Oxalobacteraceae > Massilia > Massilia timonae. Next base: position 3,086,608 of record NZ_JRYB01000001.1, on the reverse strand, counting down.
GGCTTGGTGTCGAAATACGCCACCAGCAGATCGGTCAGGATGCGGATCTTGCGCGCCGGATGCTGGCCCGGCGGACGCACGACGTAGGCGCCGGCCGGCGGCGGCGGATAGCGCGTCATGACCGGAACGAGCGCGCCGGCATCCAGATATTCATGCATCAGGCCATACGGCAGATAGGCGACGCCCAGCCCCGCCAGCGCGGCTGCGACCAGCGCGGTGCCGTTGTCCGCCTTGAAGCGCCCCTGCGGCCGGACCGACACGATCTTCTCGCCATCCAGGAACTGCCAGGCCTCGGTGCCCTGCATCAGGGCCTGGTGCGACAAGAGCTGGTCTGGCGTCTCGGGCGCCCCGTGGGCCGCGATATAGGCGGGACTCGCGACCGTGAGCCCATGGATCGGCCCGATCCGCCGCGCCACCAGGTTGGAATCCTGCAGGTAGCCGAGCCGTATCGCGCAGTCGTAACCGTCCGCGATGAGGTCCACGTTGTGGTCGCTGTAGCAGGTGTGGATGTGCAGCCGCGGGTGGAGCCGCGCCATGTCGGCCAGCACCGGCGCGAAGTGGGTCGGGCCGAACGACAGCGGCGCGGCGATGCGCAGGCGGCCGCGCAGTTCGCCGGCGGGCAGGATCGTCTCGCGCGCCAGGGAGATCTCGGCGCAGACCCTGGCCGCATAGTCGCGGAAGGTCGTGCCGGCCTCGGTGAGCGCCGCGCCGCGCGTGGTGCGCGACAGCAGCTGGATGCCCAGCTCTTCCTCGAGGCGGGCGAGGCGCCGGCTGACGATCGACTTCGATACGCCCAGCCGCAGCGCGGCCGCCGAAATGCCGCCGGCATCGGCGACTTCCACGAATGTCTGCAACTCTTCGATATCCACTTGCCTGCTCCCGGTTGTGCCACACGGCGTCGCTGAGATGATACTGCCGTCTAGGCCGCGGGCTTGCCGAGCGGCTCGGGCATGACGGGCAGGTGCAGGTGGTCGCGGCCCGACAGCTCGTCGCCGTGGATCTGCTCGGACAGCCGCTCGGCGTCGCGCCGGCGGATGTCGAGCGACGCCTCCTGGACGTCGGCCTCGGCGAAGCCCAGCGCGCGCAGGCCCTCGGCGCCCATCAGGTAGGCCGATTCGACGGTCTCGCGCACCTGGACATCGACGCCGGCGCGGATCAGGGTGATGGCGTGGCCGCGATCGTAGCCGCGCACCAGCAGCCGGGCCTGCGGAAACTCGCGCCTGGCCAGCGCCACGATGTCGTTCGCCGCCTTGGGCTCGTCGACGCACACCATGATCGCATCGGCTTCGGCGGCGCCGGAATGGCGCAGGGTGTCGATCCTCGTGCCTTCGCCGAAGAACACCTTGAAGCCGAAGCGCTGCGCATCGCGGATGCGGTCGGGGTCCTTGTCGATCACCGCCAGCTTGACCCTGCTCGCCAGCAGCACCTGCGAGGCGATCTGGCCGAAGCGTCCGAAGCCGATGACGAGCACCCGCCCCTTCAGGTCGCGCGCATGCTCGACGCCGTCCATCGACTTTTCATGCCGCAGCAGGCGGTCGGTCACGAGCGTCAGGAGGGGCGAGAGCGCCATCGAGAGGATCACGACGGTGGCGAACAAGGCGTTCTCGCGTTCGCCCAGCACGCCGGCCGAGAGCGCGGCGGCATACAGCACGAAGGCGAACTCGCCGCCCTGCAGGAACATCGAGGTGCGGTGCAGGGCCTGGCGGTTGGAGGCGCCGAACATGCGCGCGACCGCGTGGACGGCGATGCCCTTCGCGACCATGAAGCAGAACAGCATGGCCAGCAGCAGCCGCCATTCGGCCGCGACGATGGCCAGGTCGAGCGACATGCTCACCGCCAGGAAGAACAACCCCATGAGCAGGCCGCGAAACGGCTCGATATCGCTCTCGACCTGGTGCCGGTAGCTCGAACTCGACAGCATCACGCCGGCCAGGAACGCGCCCATCGCCATCGACAGGCCGGCGAATTCCATCAGCAGCGCCGCGCACAGGACCACCAGCAGCGCACCCGCGGTCAACACTTCGCGCGTGCGCGACCTGGCCAGCAGGGCGAAGAACGGGTCGAGCCCCCAGCGCGCCACGCCCAGCAGCGCCGCCAGCGCGGCGATCGCCAGCAGCAGGCCGGACCAGCCCTGCCCCTGCTGTCCGTCAAGCTGCGGCGCCAGGAAGGCGACCACCGCCAGCAGCGGCACGATCATCAAGTCCTCGAACAGCAGGATGGCGACCGACTTCTGCCCCTGCTCGCTCGCGATCTCGCCCCGGTCCTGCAGCGCGGTCATGATGACGGCGGTCGAGGACAGGACGAAGCCCGCGCCGGCAACAAAAGCGGCCGGCCCGGACAGACCGAACAGCGCGTATCCGGTCAGCGCCAGCGCGGCGGTCGCGGCGAAGACCTGGGCCAGGCCCAGGCCGAAAATCTGGCCGCGCATCGCCCACAGCTTGTGCGGCCGCAGTTCCAGCCCGATCACGAACAGGAACATCACCACGCCCAACTCGGAGAAATGCAGGATCGAGCGCGCATCGGTGACCAGGCCCAGTACCGACGGTCCCACCAGGATGCCCGCCCCAAAATAGCCGAGGACCGCTCCCAGGCCGAGCCGCCTGAACAACGGCACGGCGATCACGGCCGCCCCCATCAGGACGACCACGGGGCCGATCGTCTGCCCCAGGCTTGCTCCAGCCATCAATTCTCCTCGCTCATCTCATTCATTCGATGCGTTCATCTGCTATCGCGCGACGCGCAACGGCAGGCGCAGGCGTTCCCGATTGCGCAACACAGCGTGTCCGGGAACGGCACTAGCGCGTACGCCGCATGGCCAGCAGAATCGTTCTTGCGCCCAGGCGTTGGAGACAGAACGATACCAATCCGATATCGGCGCGGCAATGTTCAATCCTGCTATCGATGGTTCATTCCTGCTGCGCCGGATCCACAATGACAGTCTTAGGAGAACATCATTCCCGCCCCAATGGTCATTGACTCGCTCCCCGCCAACGTGACCGGCCTGACGCAGGCGCAGCGCGGGTGGAGCGGCGTCCAGCTCGTCGTCACCGGCTACGACTGTGACGGCGAAGGCACGAGCCCCTTGCCGCATCGCGACCAGCCGCGCCTGAGCGTGGTCCTGGAAGAGCACGGCGGTGCATGCGAGCCACGGTTTCATCCGGATCGTCCCTGCCCCGTCGAGCATGTGCCGCGACATATGTATTTCGCGCCGGCCGGCATGGAGATCTGGGGCTACACGAAAACCGCGCGGCGTGTCGTCGATGCCGTGCTCGTATTCGACACCGATATCCTGAGCGAACGCCTGAAAATGCCATTGGACCCGGGCAGGACCGGCGTCCCGAGGCTGCGCTTTGCCAATGACCGGATCTGGAACCTGGTCAAGCTGCTTGCCGAGGCGGTCCATCACCCCGACCCGTCGATGCATTTGTATGGCGACGGCATCATCACCGCCGTGTCGTCCCAGCTGTTCGCGGCGCCGCGCATCACGGGGTTCAAGACGGGCGGACTCGTGCCATGGCAGCTGCGGCGGGTGATCGACTATATGGAAGCGCATCTCCCACACCGCATCGAGCTGGAAACCCTGGCGGGACTGGTCAATCTGTCGCAAGCCCATTTCAGCCGCGCGTTCAAGATATCGACCGGGCTGGCGCCCTACCAATGGCAGCTCGACGCCCGCATCCGACGGGCGCAGCAGTTGCTGTCCGCATCCGATGCGACCCTGGGCGAGATCGCGCACGCCATGGGCTTCGCGGACCCGGTCCACTTCGGCAGGACGTTCCGAAAAATGATCGGCGCGTCGCCGGGCGCATGGCGAAGCGAACACAAACGATAGCCGTTCCGGCTTCGTAACGTCGAATAAATAAATCAAATTGACTTATCATTCGACTTGCTTTATAATTCATGCCCACTAGACAATAGTTACTCTTAGCAACACCCCTGCTGCACCGTATTTACCATCCGCTGGGTGGGAAATAGCTCTTAGGCCAAGCGCCTACATCCCGACATCGTTTGACGACATTCTCGTCAGCATCCGTCGCGCCGGCAAAGCGTGCCTGCCCTTTCCGCCGCCTGGGCGCTTATCGCGCCATTCGCACCGCCGACGGCTCGGGGCCATCGATTCCCATGAACGCCAATGGCTGCAGGGTTTCATTCCATTCGCCAAATCGAAGGAGAACAACAACGTGGCAAAACAAATTATCATCGACCATGTCTTCAAGGTGTACGGCGACCAGACCGACGACGCCCTGGCGCTGGTCCGCCAGGGCGCCAACAAGCAAGACATCCTGGCCAAGACCGGCTGCACGATCGGCGTGTTCGACGCCACCTTCACCATCGAAGCCGGCGAGATCTTCGTCATCATGGGCCTGTCCGGCTCGGGCAAGTCGACCCTGGTGCGCATGCTGAACCGCCTGGTCGAACCCACCGACGGCCGCATCCTGGTCGACGGCAACGACATCAACACGCTGCCGGACGCCGAGTTGCGCGCCCTGCGCCGCAAGGACATCAGCATGGTGTTCCAGTCGTTCGCGCTGCTGCCGCATATCACCGTGCTCGACAACACCGCCTTCGGCATGGAGCTGGCCGGCATTCCCAAGGCCGAGCGCCATGCGCAGGCCCGGCAAGCGCTCGAACAGGTTGGCCTAGCGGCCTATGCCGCCAGCTATCCCGACGAGCTGTCCGGCGGCATGCAGCAGCGCGTCGGCCTGGCCAGGGCACTGGCCAGCGATCCATCGATCCTGCTGATGGACGAGGCGTTTTCGGCGCTCGACCCCATCATGCGCACCGAGATGCAGTCCGAGCTGCTGCGTCTGCAGCAGATCAAGCGCCGCACCATCGTCTTCATCTCGCACGACCTCGATGAGGCGATGCGCATCGGCGACCGGATCGCCATCATGAAGGATGGTCACGTGGTGCAGGTCGGCACGCCCGAGGAAATCCTGCGCAAGCCCGCCAACGACTACGTGCGCAATTTCGTGCGCGGCGTCGACGCGGCGGCGGTCTTCAAGGCCGGCGACATCGCCCGCAAGAGCCAGATCGTGGTGTCGGAATCGCCGTCCCGCGGTTCGCGCGCGGCGCTGTCGATGCTGGAGGAGCAGGACCGGACCTACGCCTACGTCGTCAATCCGCAGCGCGAATTCCTCGGCCTGGTGTCGGTCGACTCCCTGCGCAGCGCCCTCGACGGCCATACCGGCCCGCTGGGCCTGGCGCATGCCTTCCTGCCGGACGTGCAGACCATCAAGGCGGACGAACCCGTCGCCGGCCTGTTCGGCCAGGTGGCGCAACTGCCGTATGCGGTGCCGGTGGTGGGCGACGACGGACGCCTGTGCGGCGCGATCAGCAAGACCACCCTGCTGAAATTCCTCGACCCCGACACGCCCGCCATCCCCGAGGCTTCGACCCAGAAAGGACAAGCATGAGCACGACCGACAACAGCATCACCGCAGTACAGCCGGCCGCAGCGCAGGCTGCAGACGCGGCAGCCCAGGCCAACCCCTGGCTGCCGACGCCGCCGAGCGACACCTCCTGGCTCGACGCCGCGGCGCCGGCCGCCGCGCCCGAACACGCCAGCAGCTTCGACCTGGCGCACGCCCTCGACGGCGCGCTGCCGCTGCAATCCTGGATCAACGATGGACTGGGCTGGGTGGTCGAGCATTTCCGCCCCTTCTTCCAGGCCGTGCGCGCGCCGATCGACGCGACGCTGACCGGTTCCAGCGAGCTGCTGCTGGCCGTGCCCTCCCTCGTCCTGATTGCCATCATCGGCCTGCTGGCATGGCAGTTCACCAGCCGTACGCTGGCCGTCGGCACCGTGCTGGCGCTGGTGGCGGTCGCCGCGCTGGGCGTGTGGCCGGAAGCGATGATCACCCTGTCGCTGGTGCTCACCTCGCTGGTTTTCTGCCTGATCATCGGCCTACCACTGGGGATCTTCCTGGCCAGCAGCGACCGCGCGCAAAACATCCTGCGCCCGCTGCTCGACGCCATGCAGACGACGCCCGCCTTCGTCTACCTGGTGCCGGTGGTCATGCTGTTTGGCATCGGCAATGCGCCGGGCGTGATCGTCACCATCATCTTCGCCCTGCCGCCGCTGGTGCGCCTGACCAACCTCGGCATTCGCCAGGTGCGTCCCGACCTGATCGAAGCGGCGCGCGCCTATGGCGCCTCGCCCTGGCAGCTCCTGACCCGCGTGCAACTGCCGCTGGCAATGCCGTCGATCATGGCCGGCATCAACCAGGCGCTGATGCTGTCGCTGTCGATGGTGGTGATCGCCTCGATGATCGCGGTCGGCGGCCTCGGCCAGATGGTGTTGCGCGGCATTGGCCGCCTGGACATGGGCCTGGCCACCGTGGGCGGCCTCGGCATCGTCCTGCTGGCCATCATGCTGGACCGCCTGACCCAGGCCATGGGGCAACCACGCCGCGGCGTGCGTCACTGGTACCAGACCGGTCCGGCCGGCTTCGTCCTGCGCCTGGTCGGCGGTGCCGCCCGCCCCGAGGCGGCGCCAAGCACCAAGCCCGCCACCGCACAATAAGATTAGAAAGGATACCGATGCGTCAAACCGAACACTTCAACGCCACCTATAAAACGCAGCGCGCGTTCCGCTGGATCTCGGCCCTGGTGCTTGCCGGGCTCGCCCTGAGCACCGGCATCGCGACGGCGCAAACACCAGGCGCCGACCTGCCCGGCAAGGGCATCAAGGTGCAGGCCCTGCAGGGCCCGCTGGCCGAAGAAACCTTCCAGACCATGCTGGCCAATCGCGCCTTGGCCCAGCTGGGCTACGAAACGCAGCCGAGCAAGGAAATCGCCTACCCGACCGCCCACATCGCCGTCGGCAACGGCGACGCGACCTTCCTCGCGGTGCACTGGGACCCGCTGCACAAGGACTATTACGACAACGCGGGCGGCGACGCCAAGTTGATGCGTGTCGGCGCGTATGCCGGCCCGGCCGCCCAGGGTTACCTGATCGACAAGGCCACGGCCGAGAAGCACAACATCACCAATATCGACCAGCTGCGCGACCCGGCCATCGCCAAGCTGTTCGACCATGACGGCGACGGCAAGGCCGACCTGACCGGTTGCGATCCGGGCTGGGGCTGCGAGGCCATGATCGAGCACCACATGGACGGCTATAAATTGCGTCCGACGGTCAAGCACGTGCAGGGCAGCTATTCGGCGCTGATCGCCGATACGATCGGCCGCTACAAGCGTGGCGAATCGATCCTGTACTACACCTGGACGCCCTACTGGGTGAGCAGCGTGCTCATCCCCGGCAAGGACGTCGTGTGGCTGCAGGTGCCGCACTCGTCGAATCCGCAGAATGCCGACACCCGTATGGCCGATGGCAGCAACTATGGCTTCTCGGTCAACACCACGCGCTTCGTCGTGAACCGTGCCTGGGCCGAGAAGAATCCGGCGGCGGTCAAGCTGTTCGAGGTCATGCGCTTGCCGATTGCCGACATCAATGCGCAGAACGAGCGTGTGCGCAACGGCCAGGGGTCGCAGGAGGATATCGCGCGCCATACGGCAGGCTGGATCAAGTTCCACCAGGCGCTGTTCGATAGCTGGATCGCGCAGGCGAAGGCGGCCGCCAAGCGCTGATCCGGAGGCGCAGCTCAGCCGGGCAACTGGTCGAGCAGCTTGTCGAGCGTGATCGGATAATCCCTGACCCGCACGCCGGTGGCGTTGTATACGGCATTGGCGATGGCGGCGGCCACCCCGCTGATGCCCAGTTCTCCAACACCCTTGGCCTTGACCGGCGAGATCGTTTCATCGACCTCGTCGATGAAGATCACGTCCTGGTGCGGTATGTCCGCGTGCACCGGGACTTCGTAGCCCGCCAGGTCGTGGTTGACGAACATGCCGATGCGTTTGTCCACCACCAGGTGTTCCATCAAGGCGGCGCCCGCGCCCATCGTCATGCCGCCAATGACCTGGCTGCGCGCCGTCTTGGGGTTGAGGATGCGCCCGGCGGCGCACACCGCCAGCATGCGCCGCAGGCGGATCTCGCCGGTGGCGGCATCGACCGCCACCTCGACGAAGTGGGCGCCGAAGGTTTGCTGGACATACTGCTTGGCCAGGTCGCCATACTCGATGCGGTCCTCGGCCACCAGCTCGCCCGCATCCGCCGCCTGGCCCAGCGCAAAGGTCTTGCCGCCCGCGCGCACGGCGCCGTCGACGAACTGGGCGTCGGCCGCCGCGATGCCGAACCGCGCGGCAACCGCTTCGCGCAGCTTGACGCAGGCGGCATACACGCCGGCGGTCGACGATGCCGCGCCCCATTGGCCGCCCGAGCCTGGCGACTCGGGGAAGCTCGAATCACCGAGCTTGACCACGACCTTGTCCATGCCAACGCCCATCATTTCGGCGGCGGTCTGGCCGATGATGCCGTAGCTGCCGGTCCCGATATCGGTCATGTCCATCTCGACCGTCACCACGCCGGCGCCATTCAATCGCACCCGCGCCGCGCAGGCCATGATCGGCGCGCCGCGAATCGCGGCCGCAACCCCCAGGCCGATCAGCCAGTTCCCTTCGCGCCGGGTCGCCGGCTTGTCGCGCCGCTCGCTCCAGCCGAAGCGCTCGGCCCCGGTTTGCAGGCACTCGACCAGCTGGCGGCGCGAGAATGGCCGCTTGGGATCGGCCGGATCGACCTGCGTGTCGTTCAGGATGCGAAACCGGACCGGATCGAGTCCCAGCTTCTCGGCCATTTCGTCCATCGCGATTTCCAGCGCCATCATGCCCGGCGCCTCGCCCGGCGCGCGCATCGCGCCGCCTTCCGGCAAGTCCAGGTGCGCAAGGCGCAGGCGTGTCATGCGGTTGGCGCCCGCGTACAACACGCCGGTCTGGATGGTCGCGGACTCGGGTCGCCCACCCTCCAGGTTGCCGGACCAGCTCTCGTGGCCGAGCGCGGTGATCCTGCCGTCCCTGGTCGCGCCGATGCGCAGGCGCTGGATCGTGGCCGGCCTGTGCGTGACATTATTGAACATCAGCGCGCGCTGCAGGGTCACCTTGACCGGACGCCGCGCAGCCCGCGCGGCCAGGGCCGCCATGACGGCGTCGGACAGGATGGTTCCCTTGCCGCCGAAGCCGCCGCCGATGAAGGGCGAGACGATGCGCACATTCGCCTTCGGGATGCCGAGCGTCCTGGCGATATCGCGCACGCCCCAGTTGATCTGCTGGATTGCAGTCCACAGCGTGAGCTTGTCGCCCTCCCAGGCCGCGATCGTCGCATGCGGCTCCATCATCGCGTGCGCCTGGTCGGGCGTCGAATAGTCGGCATCGAGCCGCACGGGCGCGGCGGCATGCGCCCCGATGAAGTTGCCCAGCCCGGTCTCCGGGGGCGGGCCGAACGCGCCCTGCCTGGCTACCGGCGCGCTGGTCCTGGTGGCCGCCAGGTCGAAGGCGCCCGCTTCGCGCACGTATTCCACGCGGATCAGGTGAGCAGCGGCGCGGGCCTGCTCGAAGGTGTTCGCGACGACGACCGCGACCGCCTGGTGATAGTGGTCGACCCTGGGGCCGGCCAGGGCGCGCGCCACATAGAACTCCCCGCGATCGAGCTTGCCGGCGTTATCCGCCGTCACGATGGCCAGCACGCCCGGCGCGCGCCTGGCCTCTTCCAGCGCCATCGAGGCGATGCGGCCCTTGGCGATGGCTGCCCCGAGCACGTAGCCGTAGGCGGCGTTGGGCGCGGCGTCGTTCTGCTCGTAGGCGTAGACGGCCCTCCCGGTCACCTTCAGCGGGCCATCGATGCGGTCGACCGGCTGGCCGACGACGCGCAGCTGATCGATCGGATTGCGTGTTGCGGGTTTGTCGAATTTCATGTCGTTTCCTTGCCTGTCCAAATGCGTCCATGGTCGATGCGACCGTTTGCCCCAGCTTCGCACAATCGCCAGGCGCACAATGTCCGGAAGTTCTCGATTTATTGCCTGATCTTCTCGCCGGCGCCATGCCACGATAGGCAAGCGGCCGAGCCGGCGGGTATCATCGCCGATCGATACCAGCAACCCATCGCGAGCGCAATCCATGCATGCTTTCTCCGTCCCGCCGCACAACGCCCCACCATACGGCCAGCTCGCCGGCAAGATCGCCGCGCTGATCGGCAACGCAGGCGTGCGCGAACTGGACGTGCCGGGATTGACGATCTACCGCTACACCGCGCCGACCGAAGCGATCTCGAGCAACTACCAGCCGAGCATGACGCTGGTTGCCCAGGGCAAGAAGCAGGCCGCCCTCGGCGACACCCTATTCATCTACGACGCATCCCATTTCTTGCTGACTTCGCTTGAGATGCCGGTCACCAGCCGCGTCATCGAGGCCAGCATCGACAAGCCCTACCTGTGCGTGCGACTGGCCTTCGACATGGGCATGGTGCGCGAACTGCTGGCGCGCGACGGCATCGCGCCGGCAGCGCGCGGCGACAGCGGCCTGGCCATGACCACCGGCCAGACCACCGCGCAGCTGACCGACGCCTTCGTGCGCCTGCTCGACCTGCAGGACGCTCCGGGCGATATTCCGTTCCTGGGCGACCTGCTCGGGCGCGAGATCGTCTACCGGGTGCTCCAGAGCACCGAAGGCGGACGCCTGCGCAGCATCGCCACGCTGGGAGAGCACAGCCACCGCACCGCGGCCGTGGTGGCCTGGATCAACGAGAACTACGCCAAGCCACTGCCGCTCGAGGAACTGGCCGGCATCGCGGCCATGGGCCAATCGACGCTGCACCGGCATTTCCGCGCGTTGACCGACATGACGCCGCTGCAGTATCAGAAGCGCCTGCGCCTGCAGGCCGCGCGCACGCTGATGCTGATCGATGGCTTCGATGCGGCCAGCGCCGCATTCGAAGTCGGATATGAAAGCGCCAGCCAGTTCAACCGCGAATACAGCCGCTTCTTCGGCCGTTCGCCGCTACGCGACGTCAAGGCCCTGCGCGCGCCGGCCCTGCAAGACTGAAATCCCGACACGCATATGGCAAAAATCGACCTCAATCACCTCTCGGCCTTCATCGTGGTGGCGCGCGAGCGCAGCTTCACCCGCGCCGCGGCCCAGCTCGGGATATCGCAGTCGGCCCTGAGCCACACCATTCGCAAGCTCGAGGAAGGACTCGGCGTCCGGCTCCTGATGCGCAGCACGCGCGGCGTGTCGCCGACCGACGCCGGGGAACGCATGCTGGCCAATATCGCCCCGCTCTACCAGGGCATCGAGGCCGAGCTGAGCGCCGTCAGCGAACTGCGGGACAAGCCCAGCGGCACGATCCGCATCACCGCCCACGACCATGCGGCCAGCAAGGTGCTGTGGCCCCGCTTGGCGACGCTGCTGCCGCGCTACCCGGACATCAAGGTCGAGGTCAGCATCGACTATGGCCTGACCGATATCGTGGGAGAACGCTTCGATGCGGGCATCCGCTGCGGCGACATCGTCGCCAGGGACATGATCGCGCTGCGGATCGCGCCCGATATGCGCATGGCCGTGGCCGGCGCGCCGTCGTACTTCGCGCGGCGCCCGCCGCCGCAATCGCCGCACGACCTGGCCGCGCACGACTGCATCAACCTGCGCCTGCCGACCCATGGCGCCCTGTCGTCCTGGGAGTTTGCGAAGGACGGCAAGACCTCGCAGTGGCAGGTCGACGGCCAGTGCGTGTTCAACACCACCCCGCAGAAACTGGCCGCCGCCCTCGACGGCTGCGGGCTGGCCTACCTGCCCGAAGACATGATCCAGGATCACGTCGCGGCCGGCCGCCTGGTCGCCGTGCTCGAATCCTGGTGGCCCACGCTGCCCGGCTACCACCTGTACTACCCCAGCCGGCGCCAGCACTCGGCTGCCTTCGCGCTGGTCGTCGATGCGCTGCGGCTGCCCTGATCAATCCTTTTTCGCGCGGCTCGCGAACACCTCCTTGAACACCGGCATGGCCGAGAACACATTCGGCCAGCCCGCATAGAACGCCAGTTGGGTCAGGGCTTCTCCCGCCTCGTCCCGGGTCAGGCCATTGTCCATGGCGCGGTTGAGGTGGAAGGTGACTTGCGCCACCTGGCCGGACGCGACCAGCGCGCCGACGGTCACCAGGCTGCGGTCGCGCGGCGCGAGGCCAGGGCGCAGCCACAGGTCGCGGAACAAGGCATCGGTGGTGTATTGCACCACGCCCGGGCTGACGGCGCCGAAGTTGTTGGCCACCGTGGTGGCGCGCTGGCGTTCGGCCGCCTCGTCGAGCTCGAGCCGGGCCGCCTGGGCGCTGGTGTCGCTGGTCTTGATCCGGCGCCGGGCGTAGACGCCGGCGATGGCCTGGTCGGCGGCGACGGCATTGCCCCAACCCGTGTAGAAGGCCAGGTGCGCCACGATCTCATCGAGTTCGGCCGGCTTGACGCCGCTGTCGAGGGCCAGGTTCAGGTAGTGCGGCAGGCTGGCGGCCTGGTCGCGGGCGATCAGGACAGCGACCGTGACGATGCTGCGGTCACGCATGGACAGGCCGGGACGCTTCCAGACGCCGTCCAGCGTGCCCTGCGTGTAGTGCTCGAGTACTGGTGTGTTCATCGGTGCTTCCTTCTTGATGGCCGGCGCCGCGGCCAGCGCGGCGGCGGACGACAGGGCCGCCAGGGCCGCGATCATCGATTTGCCGGATGCCTGGATCATCATGCCTGCGTCCCTTTCCTTATCGTGGATACTGGGCATCGGAGACCTTCTCCATCCAGTCGACGTTCTTGCCGTCCAGCGTGCCGGTCATGGCGACATGCGACATGCCGGTCGTGCGCGTGGCGCCATGCCAGTGCTTGACGCCGGGCGGGCACCAGACCACGTCGCCGGCGCGGATTGCCACTGGCTTGCCGCCCCACTCCTGGGTCCATCCGCTGCCGGCCGTGACGACCAGGTACTGGCCGGCCGGGTGGGTATGCCATGCCGAGCGCGCGCCCGCCGGGAAAGTGACCTGCGCCGCCGAAAAGCTGCTCGATCCGCCGGCAGCCAGCAACGGGCCGACGTCGACATCGCCGGTGAAGTACGCGGCCGGTCCCTTGGTCGCCGCCTGCGCGCCCGCCTTGCCGACCAGCTGCGAGCGGGAAGCCGCAGGCTCGGCGGCGCCGGCAACGCCCACGGCGGCCAACAACAATGCCGGGACGAGGATGTTGACCATCATTGCGCGCCCCCCTTGTCGACCGAACCGGCCAGGTATTGTTCGTCGCTGACCTTTTCCAGCCAGTTCACATTGTTTCCATCGAGCGCTTCCTGGATCGCGATATGGGTCATGGAGGTCGTCGCGGTGGCGCCATGCCAATGTTTGTGTCCTGGCGGGCACTTAACCACGTCACCAGCGCGGATCTCCACGATGGGCCCGTCCCAGCACTGGGTCCAGCCGCAGCCGGCAGTCACGAGCAGGGTTTGCCCCAGCGGGTGGGTATGCCATGCGCTGCGCGCGCCTGGTTCGAAGGTGACGCTCGCCCCCGAGACCCGGCTCGGTTCCGTCGCCGTGAACAGCGGGTCGATGCGAACGGTACCGGTGAAGTACTCCGCCGGGCCCTGTTGCGAAGGCTGCGAGCCATTGCGTGCCAATTCCATTTTCATGCTCCCTGGATGCATTGTTGCAGTCTGCGTCGAGACTGTTGGGAACAATATAAAGAGGGGAGAATCGTGCGGCTAGATGGCCAAACGCGGATAACCCTATGAATCCTGCTCATGACGGGCCTGTCACCAGCCGCACCCGGGTTGGTGTCCGGGCAGGTCAATCAAGGTAAAATGGCACATCCCGGCCCCACCCGCCTCGCCGTACCGAATCACGAAGACATGACCACCGCTCCCAAAGAAATCAACGCCGCCGCCATCAAGAACAGCGCGACGGAAAAGCTCACTCCGATGATGCAGCAATACATGAGCATCAAGGCAAATTATCCGACCATGCTGGTGTTCTACCGCATGGGCGACTTCTACGAGCTGTTCTTCGACGACGCCGAGAAAGCCTCGCGCGTGCTGGGCATCACCCTCACCGCGCGCGGCAAGTCGGGCGACCAGCCGATCAAGATGGCCGGCGTGCCCTTCCATTCGCTGGACGGCTACCTGGCCAAGCTGGTCAAGCTGGGCGAATCCTGCGCCATCTGCGAGCAGATCGGCGACCCGGCCCTGTCGAAGGGCCCGGTCGAGCGCAAGGTGGTGCGCGTGGTCACTCCCGGCACCCTCACCGATTCCGACCTGCTGCCCGAAAAGGCCGAACGCCCGCTGCTGGCGCTGTGCCTGATCAACCAGCGCAAGACGGTCACCGCAGGTCTCGCCTGGCTGTCGCTCGCCAGCGGCAACCTGCGCCTGATGGAATTCTCGGGCGACGCGCGCGCCGTCGAACAGCGCCTGGCGCACGAACTCGAACGCATCTCGCCGGCCGAGATCCTGCGCGCCGATTGCGCCGACATGTTCGAGACTGATGGTTCTAATGCCCACCTCCAGCGTGTGCCCGAATGGCATTTCGACGTGCTCAAGGGCCACGGCGCCCTGCTCGAGCAACTGGGCGTGGCCACCCTCACCGGCTTCGGCGCCGACGGCATGGGCGCCGCATTCGGCGCGGCCGGCGCGCTGCTGCGCTATGCGCAATCGACGCAAGGCCGCGGCCTGCAGCACGTGCGCGGCCTCGCCTGCGAAACCGAGAACGAATACATCGGCCTGGACGCCGCCACCCGCCGCAACCTGGAACTCACCGAGACCATCCGCGGCCAGGAGTCGCCGACGCTGTTCTCGCTGCTGGACGGCTGCCGCACCGCGATGGGTTCGCGCCTGCTGCGCCACTGGCTGCACCATGCGCGCCGCGACCAATCCGTGGCGCGCAGCCGCCACCAGTCGATCGCAGCGCTGATCCAGGCCGAGGCCAACGATGCACTGTCGTCGACCCTGGCCCAGGTGCCGGACATCGAACGCATCACCACCCGCGTGGCGCTGCTCACCGCGCGCCCGCGCGACCTGGCCGCCCTGCGCGATGGACTGAAAGCCCTGCCGGTGGTGCGCGAACAGGTGGCGCGCTGCTTCGTCCCGGGCGACACCTGCCTGCTGCGCGAGATCCACGACGACCTGGCCACGCCAGGCGAATGCGTCGACCTCCTCACGCGCGCCGTGATGGAGGAACCCGCCGCGATGGTGCGCGACGGCGGCGTGTTCGCGCGCGGCTTCGACGCCGAGCTCGATGAACTGCGCGCGCTGTCCGAGAACGCCGGCCAGTTCCTGGTCGACCTCGAGACGCGCGAGCGCGCCCGCACCGGCATCGCCAACCTGCGGGTCGAATACAACAAGGTGCACGGCTTCTACATCGAAGTCACCAACGGCCAGGCCGACAAGGTGCCGGACGACTACCGCCGCCGCCAGACCCTCAAGAACTGCGAACGCTACATCACGCCCGAACTGAAGGCCTTCGAAGACAAGGCCCTGTCGGCGCAAGACCGCGCGCTGGCGCGCGAAAAAATCCTGTACGACCAGCTGCTGGCCGACCTGGCGCCGCACATCGGCTGCCTGCAGACCATCGCGCGCGCGCTGGCCCAGGTCGACGTGCTGGTGGCCCTGTCGAGTCACGCGCTGCGCCACGGCTGGTGCGCGCCGGTCCTGAGCGATGCGCCGTGCCTCACCATCGTCGAAGGCCGCCATCCGGTGGTGGAAAACCAGATCGAGCGCTTCATCGCCAACGACTGCAAGCTGTCCAACGACCGGCGCCTGCTGTTGATCACCGGCCCGAACATGGGCGGTAAATCGACCTTCATGCGCCAGGTGGCCCTGATCACCCTGCTGGCCTACGTCGGCAGCTACGTGCCGGCCACCAGTGCCACGATCGGTCCGATCGACCGCATCTTCACCCGTATCGGCGCCAGCGACGACCTGGCCAACGGCCGCTCGACCTTCATGGTCGAGATGACCGAATCGGCCGCGATCCTGAACGGCGCCACCGAGCACTCGCTGGTCCTGATGGACGAAGTCGGCCGCGGCACCTCGACCTTCGACGGCCTGGCGCTGGCCTGGGCGATCGCACGCCACCTGATCGACACCAGCCGCAGCTTCACGCTGTTCGCGACCCACTACTTCGAGCTGACCCAGCTGCCCGAGACCTATTCGAGCGCCGCCAACGTGCACCTGTCGGCGGTCGAGCACAAGGACAGCATCGTGTTCCTGCACGCGGTGCAGGACGGCCCCGCCTCGCAGAGCTACGGCCTGCAGGTGGCGCAGCTGGCGGGCGTGCCGCAACCGGTGATCAAGGCCGCGCGCAAGCACCTGGCGCGCCTGGAAGCGCAGGCGCTGGATGCGACGCCGCAGCTCGACCTGTTCGCTGCTCGGACAGCCGAGGAAGAGATCGGCGAAGCGCCGGCGCAGACGCCTGCTGCAGAGCCGCAGGACGACGGCCTGCGCGACGCGCTCGACGCGATCGATCCGGACGCGCTCACGCCGCGCGAAGCGCTCGAACGTCTCTACGAGCTCAAGCGCCTCGCCGCCTGATGCAAGCACGGCGCCGATCACTGCTGCTGGCAGCCCTCCTGTCCTTCACGCCGCTCGCCGGCGCCAGGGACAAGGTGGACAAGGCAGACAACAGCGCGCACCGGTTCGCGGTGATCGGCAACAGCGCAGGCAGCCAGGGCGACGACGACGGCGAGGCGCGCCTGAAACAGGCGCTGGCCGATTCGTCCGAAAAATCGCTGGCCTTCGTCGTCATCAACGGCATCAAGGGCGGGAAGGAAAGCTGCGGCGACCGGCTGTACCAGCAGCGGCGCGACATCATCGAGCGCGCCCGACGACCGACCATCGTGTCGCTGGCCGGCAGCGACTGGACCGCCTGCCGCAACTCGGCCAACCGCACCAATGCGATCGAGCGTCTCAACCGCCTGCGCGAACTGTTCCACGGCGAGCCGGAGTCGCTGGGCCGCGTAAAGATCCACCTCACCCAGCTGTCGGCCAGCCCGCGTTTTCGCAGCTATGCCGAGAATGCGCACTGGAAGGTGGGCAAGGTGCTGTACGCCACCATCAATCTCCCGGCCAACAATAACCACTACCTGGAGGCGGCCGGCCGCAACAGCGAGTACGAAGACCGGACGGTCGCCAACCGCTTCTGGCTGAACCGCCTGTTCGCGATCGCGCGCAGCGACAAGGCCGAGGCGCTGGTGCTGTTTTCGGAAGGCGCGGTGCGGCCGTTCTACCTGGACCAGCCGGCGGGGCTACGCGGCCTGCTGCGGCGCGATCCGGTGGAGAAGGACGGGTTCGAGGCGGTGCGGCGCCAGATCCAGGGCCAGGCGGTCAAGTTCGACGGCAAGGTGCTGCTGGTCGACGGCGGCACGCCGCATGGGAAGAAGCCCGGGATCGAATGGAAGGGCAACCTGGGACAGCTGTCGGTGGGAACGAAGGCGGTCGAGGTAAATGTGAAGCTGGGGAAAGAAGCGACGTTCGCGGTCGAAGACGCGAAGCAATGAGCATTCGCGGCCCCGCACGACGCAGGGACCGCGAACGTATCAGTGATTACTGCAGCGGCTGGCTACGGAAGTGGTCGCCTTCTTCGCTGTCATCCATCTCGTGATGATGACCGCCGGCGCCATGCACGTGGCCGTGCTGGATTTCCTCGGCGGTGGCCGCGCGCACGTCGATCACCGACAGCTCGAAGCGCAGCGCCATGCCGGCCAGCGGGTGGTTGCCGTCCAGAACGACCTTGTCTTCGGCGATCTCGGTCACGGTGAAGATCACCGGCTCGTCGTCGCCGCCTTCGGCCACGCCTTCGAACTGCATGCCGACTTCGATCGGCTCCGGCAGGCGCGCGCGGTCTTCGACCTTGACCAGCTCTGGCTCGTAGTCGCCAAACGCATCGTCCGGTTCCACCTGGATCATCGACGAATAACCGACTTCCTTGCCGTCGAGCTCTTCTTCGATCTTTGGCAGGGTGTTTTCGTAGCCGCCGTGCAGGTAAACCATCGGCTGCACGCCTTCTTCGATCAGGTTGTTCTGGGCATCCGACAGCTTGTAGTTAACCGTCACGACCGTGTCTTTGGCAATCTTCATCGCACATCCTTTCGTTGTAAGGGGCCGATTATACCCCCGATGGGTTCCCCACCTTGTCCGGCTGGTTATAATGACGCATGAAAAAATTACCGCTTCTCGGGAATATCACTCCCGCCGAGTTTCTGCGCGATTATTGGCACAAGAAACCGCTCCTGATCCGTGGCGCCATCCCCGGCTTCAAGCCCCTGCTCAAATTCGAAAAACTGGCCGAGATGGCGCGCCAGAATCACGTCGAATCGCGCCTGGTCACCCAGAAGGACGGCAACTGGGACATGCAGCACGGTCCCCTGGCCGAACTCCCCGCGCGCACCGAACCGAACTGGACGATGCTGGTCCAGGGCGTCAATCTCTATGATGAACGCGCCGACGAGCTGCTGCGCCAGTTCCGCTTCGTGCCCGATGCCCGCCTGGACGACCTGATGGTCAGCTTCGCCACCGATGGCGCCGGCGTCGGCCCCCACTATGACTCGTATGACGTATTCCTTCTGCAGGCCCACGGCAAGCGCCGCTGGAAGATCGGTTCGCAGCAAGACCTGACCCTGGTCGAAGGCTTGCCGCTCAAGATCCTGGCCAATTTCAAGCCCGAAGAAGAATTCGTGCTCGAGCCGGGCGATATGCTGTACCTGCCGCCGCATTATGCCCACGACGGCATTGCCGAAGGCGAATGCATGACGTATTCGATCGGTTTCCGCTCGCCTTCGTTCCAGGAATTGGGCGAAGCCTTCCTGCAATTCATGGCCGATTCCATCGATTTGCCGGGCCGTTATGGCGATCCGGAATTGAAACCAGCCAAGAATCCGGCCGAGATTCCGCGCGATATGCTCGACACCGTCACCGAAGAATTGAACAAGGTGCGCTGGGACCAGGAAGACGTGACCGTCTTCCTGGGCGAAACCATGTCCGAGCCGAAGCACAATGTGTTCTTCACCGGTCCGGCGAAACCGCTGACCGTGGGCCGCTTCATGGAAAGCGCCGCCAAGCGCGGCATCAAGCTGTCCAGCAAGTCCCTGATGCTGTACCGCGGCAAGCACGTCTTCATCAACGGCGAATCGTTCGCCGTCGGCCGCGCCGACAAGGTGGTGCTGGACGTGCTGGCCAACGAGCGCCGCATCGATGGCGCCGTGCTGGACAAGGCCACCGACGACGTGCTCGAAGCCCTGTACACCTGGTACCAGGACGGCTGGGTCGAGCTGGGCTGAACGACGAGGTGTCGATGAGCGAACCACGCACGATTGCCTTCGACACCCGCCTCGACTGCGAGGCGCACTTTCTCGCTTGCATCGAAGCGGCACAGGCCACCCTGGCCGTTGTCGATCCGGATGCCGCGGTCTTTCCACTCGGCAGCACCAGGACCGATACCGCGCTGCGGGCCTTTCTTGCCCGCGGCGGCCGGCTGCGCCTGGCGCTGCACGATCCCTCCCACATCGCGCGCCACTATCCGCGCTTTTTGCGCTTGCTGCGCGACTACAGCCACCTGTGCGAGTGCCGGCAAACGCCACGCAGCCTGCGCCAGCTCACCGATTCCTTCTGTATTGGCGATGAGCGGCACATCGTACGCCGCTTCCACAGCGACCACATGCGTGGCGAAGCGGCCTTCGACAATCCTGCCGCCTGCGAACTGTCGCAGCACCGCTTCGAGGCGATCTGGCAAGAGTCACATCTCGTATTGCAAACGTCCACTACTGGCTTATGAGCAGCCTCAATCGCTGACTGAAAAACGCCACATAGTTACATATTGCGGTGTTTCTTAGCCACGTTGCATCTTGTAACAATATGAAGCTTATTCGCCCGCAAATTTCTTTCGCTACGGCATGTGTTCGCTATTGCGAAACAGTAAAATTGTCTATAATATCAATCAGGAAGGTTCCGTTGCGTCTATGGCGTTAACGCTATTTGTGAAGGCACGAGAATTCCACAGAGAAATAATTACCGGTAATTATTAATCGCAACAAGTGTTCGACTCTTGTAAATACTAAGGAAAAATCATGAAAAAAACCCTGCTGATCGCCTCCCTGTTCGCTGTGACCCTGGCTGCTTGCGCTAAGAAAGAAGAAGCGCCAGTCGCACCAGCTGCTACCGAAACCCCAGCAGCTGCTGCACCAGCTGACGCAACCGCAACCCCAGCTGCTGACGCAACCGCACCAGCTGCTGCTGACGCTGCTGCCGCTGACGCTGCTGCTGCTGCAACCACCGCAACCGACGCTGCTGCTGCTGCTCAGACCTCGGCTGACCAGGCTGCTGACGCTGCTGCTACCACCAAGTAATTCGTTACTTCGGTAAGAAGAACCGGTCTGCGGACCGGTTTTTTTTCGTCTGTCGATATCACGACGGGGGCGATATCAGGTCGCCCCATGAAAAAACCGGCCACGCAGGCCGGTTTTTTCATGCACGAGGAGAAGGTTACTTCAGCTCGGTATGCAGCAGGTTCAGGATCTTGCCCGCGGTCGGCGAGGTATCCGCCTGGCCTTCGTTGTTCTGCACCGTGACCTTGCTGACGTTGGCGCCCTGCTCGGTCTTGACCAGCACGCGGTAGCGCTGGGCTTCCTTGAGCTCGTCTTCCGACTTGCCGCCCCACGAGAACAGGCGCTTGAAGAAGCCTTCCTTCTGCTCGGCCGCGTCCGGATCGACGTAGCGCACGAAGTAGATGCCCTGCACGCGATCGCGGTCTTCGACGGTGAAGCCAACGCGGTCGAGCGCCAGGCCGACGCGGCGCCAGGCGCGGTCGAAGCCTTCGTCGACCTCGACCGTGTCGCCCACCAGCTTGGCGTGCTGCGGCGCCACCGGTGCGTTGGCGACCGTCGCTTCGGCCGTCGCCACTTCCTTGCTGCCGGTCAGCATCGCGACCATGCGGCCCAGGAATCGCGATTCCAGGCCCGGATCGTTCGGGCGCGAAGTCCAGGTAGTGGTTTCGTTCTGCGGGCCGGTCAGGACTTCCTCGGCGCCGCGGTGGCTGACCCACACCTCGGTCGAGCCGTCCGGCAGGCGCTCGAGGCGGGTGCGGAACTTGTCGCGTTCGCCAGTCGAGTAGGCGCGGTCGAACACACGGCCGATGGTGTTACGGATGAAGTCTTGCGGGATCTTCGAACGGTTCTCGACCCAGGCAGTTTCCATGGTGCCGGTCGTGGACGACTCGGTCTCGATGGCGAAGCCCTGCTCTTCCCAGAACTGGCGCAGCTGCGGCCACAGTTGTTCCGGGGTCTGCTTGACCACCAGCCAGCGCTGGTCGCCGTTGCGCTGCACGCTGACGGCGTCGGTCGAGATCGGGCCGATCTGCTGGTTGCTCGCCACGGCGCCAGGCACGAAGCCGCCGCCCGTGCCGGCGGCAGCGGCCGCCTGGCCGGATGCGGTGGCGACGCCACGGCCGTCAGGGATGGCGTAGCGGTTGTCGCGCTGCAGCTTGGTCAGGTCGGGCGGCACGTCCAGCGGCGCGGCTTTCTTGGCGCCCTTGTAGTCGACCTTGTCGCCTTCGAAGATGGTGGTGCAGGCCGCCAGGCTGAAAGCGAGCGCGGTCAGCGTCAGCACGCGCGCGGCAGCAGGAGCGGAAACCAGGGGCGAGAAGTTGGAACGCGCGGAGTTGAATCCCGAGTACTTGCTTTTAGTCATGTCGTTCGATATCAGGTCAGGAACCCGAACCCTTGCGGGCCGGGATTAGGAATGAACGCCGGCTTCCACCAGGGCGGCGCGCACGGTCTCGTGGTACTGGGCGGACAGCGGCGCGAGCGGCAGGCGCAGGCCGGCCGGCATCTTGCCCATTTCGGCCAGCGCCCACTTTACCGGCACCGGGTTCGGTTCGACGAACAGCTTGCCGTGCAGGCCGAGCACGCGGTTGTTGATCTCGACCGCACGGGCGACGTCGCCGGCCATCGCCGCCACGCACAGCTCATGCATCGCGCGCGGGGCGACGTTGGCCGTCACCGAGATATTGCCGGCGCCGCCGCAGAACATCAGGGTCATCGCGCTCGGATCATCGCCCGAATAGACGGCGAACGATTTGTCGACCATCTTGAGCAGCTCGATGCCGCGGCCGATATTGCCGGTGGCGTCCTTGATGCCGACGATGTTCTCGATCGGCGCCAGGCGCGCGACGGTCTCGTTGGCCATGTCGGCCACGGTACGGCCCGGCACGTTGTACAGGATGATCGGCAGGTCCACACTTTCCGCGATGGCGCGGAAATGGCGGTACATGCCCTCTTGCGTCGGACGGTTGTAATAGGGAACGACCTGCAGCGAGGCGTCGGCGCCGCATTCCTTCGCATGGCGGGTCAGCGCGATCGCTTCCGCGGTCGAGTTGCCGCCGGTGCCGGCGATGACCGGGATGCGGCCGGCGACGTGATCGACGGCCAGCTTGACGAGTTCGCAATGCTCTTCCGGCGACACGGTGGCGGATTCGCCCGTCGTGCCCACGATGACGATCGCGTCCGTGCCTTCCGCGACGTGCCAGTCGATCAGCTTGCGCAAGGAATCGCGGTCAAGACTGCCGTCTTCGAACATCGGAGTGACGAGTGCTACGATACTGCCCTTAATCATAATCTTGGCCGTGCCATTCAATAAAAAATCTGATTGTAGCGGATAGCCCGCCGCTATGGTTCATTCCTGACCACAATATGGTCGAGCCGGGCCTCGGTTTTGGCAAAAGCCGGGCCGGCCGCGCACAGGCGCTGCACCTGGGCCGGATGCGGCCGTTCCACATGGCCATCCTCGTAGGCCAGCACCTGCAATCCACCGTCTTGCGCCAGCCCCAGCAACTCGCCGGGCCCCAGCAGGAAGGCGGGATTGGATGGCTTGCCGTAAATCTGGTTGCCCTGCGCAAAGGTTTCGTAGATCAGGATGCCGTCCGGCCGCAGGCTGGCCGCGAGCTGCGCGAACAGGGGCCGGTGCAGGTAATTGGTGACCACGATCGCCGAGAAACGTCCCGCCTCGAAGGGCCAGGGCGAACCCTCGGCCTCGAGGTCATAGGCCATGGTCGTGACGTTGTGGCCGGCGCTGGCGGCCAGCGCCTCGGGCCTGAGGTCCAGCGCCAGCACCTGCAGGCCGCGTGCCGCCAAGAGGCGCGTGTGACGGCCATTGCCGCAAGCCAGGTCGAGCGCCTCGCCCGGCGGCGCCAGGGAAACGAAGCGCTCCACCCACGGCGACGGCGGCAGAGTCTGCATGTTCACGCGTGGCGCGTCGACTGGCATGGCGTCAGAACAGCACGAAGGTGAACGGCAGGACCATCAGGTCCACGATCCAGCGGCCCAGCTGCATCACCGGCACCACCCAGTAGCCCACCAGTTGCAGGAACACCAGGCCCAGCACGATGAAGAAGCCGTAGGGCTCGATGCGGGCGAATTTCCAGGCCAGGCTGTTGGGCAGCATGCTGGTCAACACCCGGCCGCCGTCCAGCGGCGGGATCGGCAGCAGGTTGAAGGCCATGATCAACAGGTTCGTGAGGATGCCGGCTTCGGCCATGCGGCGCGGAAACGCCTCGCTGACGCCGAAGAACACCAGCAGCGCCGCGAACAGCAGCCACAGCGCGGCCATGATGAGGTTGGCGATAGGGCCGGCCAGCGCGACCCAGGCCATGTCGCGCTTCGGATTGCGCAGGCGGCCGAACTCGACCGGCACCGGCTTGGCGTAGCCGAACACGAAGGGCGTGAACAGATACATCATGATGGGGATCACGATGGTGCCCCAGATGTCGACGTGCACCAGCGGATTCAGGCTCATCCGGCCCTGGGAATAGGCGGTGTTGTCACCGAAATATTTAGCGGCGTAGGCGTGGGCGGCTTCGTGCAGGGTAATCGCAAAAAGGACGGGCAGCGCGTAGACGGCGATGTTGCGTATCGTTTCATCCATAAGGAGGATTCTATCAGAGGGCGGTACGCACTTGTCCTGTGGAATTCTTAAGCCAGCATTACCTTACAGGCCGAAAGCCGCCGGATCGCCCCTGCCCTCGCGCACCAGCTCCGGTTCGGGGCCGGTGAGGTCGATGATGGTGGTCGCCTCCAGCATGCCGGCGCCGCCGTCGATGATCAGCTCGATCTGCTTTTCCAGGCGCTCGCGCACTTCTTCCGGGTCGGACAGCATGTGGTCGTCGCCCGGCAGTTGCAGGGTGGTGCCGATCAGCGGCTCGCCCAGTTCTTCGAGCAGCGCCAGCGTGATGCGGTTCTCGGGCACGCGCAGGCCGATGGTCTTGCGCGACGGGTGCGACAGCCGGCGCGGCAGTTCGCGCGTCGCCTCCAGGATCACCGTGTACGGACCCGGCATCGTGGCCTTGAGCAGGCGATATTGTGAATTGTCCACGCGCGCATATTGCGCGACCTCGGACAGGTCGCGCACCAGCAGGGTCAGGTGGTGCTTGTCGTCGACGCCGCGGATGCGGCGCAGCTTGTCGACCGCCGTCTTGTCGTCCAGGCGGCATACCAGCGCATAGGCGGAATCGGTCGGCAAGGCGACGATGCCGCCGCTGCTGACGATCTGCGCCGCCTGCTTGATCAGGCGGGCCTGGGGATTCTCGGGGTGGATCTGGAAATATTGGCCCATCTAAACGTCCTTCATCTGTTAGCGCAGTTGCTGGAGCGCGGCGATGCGCTGCTCCATCGGCGGGTGGGTCGAGAACAGCGCGCCCCAGCCGCCGCCGCTGCCGGAAATGCCCGACGCGGCCATCGTTTTCGGCAGCGCGCCCGGCGCGAAGCCGCCCAGGCGGGCCAGCGCATGCTGCATCGGCACCGGGCTGCCCATCAGTTTCGCGGCGCCGGCGTCGGCGCGGAATTCGCGCTGGCGCGAGAACCAGGCAACGATGATCGAGGCCAGCAGGCCGAACAGGATCTCGAGCACGAACACGCTCGCGTAGTACCCGATGCCGGGGCCTTCGCCCTCCTTGCGGAACAATACCTTGTCGACGAAGAAACCGACCACACGCGCCAGGAACACGACGAAGGTGTTGACCACGCCCTGGATCAGGGTCAGGGTAACCATGTCGCCGTTGGCGATGTGCGCCACCTCGTGGCCGAGGACGGCTTCGACCTCGTCCTGGTTCATGCTCTGCAGCAGACCGGTCGAGACGGCGACCAGCGCCGAGTTTTTAAAGGCGCCCGTAGCAAACGCGTTGGGCTCGCCGTCATACACGGCGACTTCGGGCATGCCGATGCCGGCGCGCTCGGACAGGCGGCGTACAGTCTGCACCAGCCATTGCTCGGTGGCATTGGCCGGCTGCTCGATGACGCGCGCGCCGGTCGACCACTTGGCCATCGGCTTACTCATCAGGAGCGAAATGAAGGCGCCGGTGAAGCCGATGACGATGGACATGACCGCCAGGGCAGGAATGTTGAGCCCTTGCGCGGACACGACACGCCCCAGGCCGAGCAGGTTCATGACCAGCGTCAGCACCAGCACGACGGCAAGGTTGGTGGCAAGGAACAGAACGACACGCTTCATGGCAGACATCTCCAGTGAGTTCATGACAGGATGCCAAGATTGGGCTGGACCAGCGAAAAATCAAGGGCACAGCCATTAGCGGACCGGGCTGTCCTATCGCTGCAGGAAGAACCGCAGCATCTCGCGCGAGGCGCAGGGGCCAAGCGCATCGGTGTGGGAGCCGGCCGCATCGCCACCCGCCCAGGTGTGGCCGGCGCCATGCACGATCCAGTGTTCCGCCATCGCCCTTCCCTCCTCGTCGCGCCAGATGCGCTGGGTAGCGCGGCGTCCGCCCTGCGTGGATGCCGTTTCGCTCGCATGCAGCGGCGTGGCGCGCAGGCCGGCGTGGGCGCCGACGAATTGCTTCAGCACCGCTTCACCGTTGCCCGGATCGACCACGTGGTCGGCATCGCCATGGAAGACGATCACCGGCACCGCCTCGCGCAGGCTGCGCGCGCGGCCCGGTTTCTTCATGGCTTGCAGGCCCGTGATCATGTCGCGCGCGCTGCCCGCCGGCAAGCCCGAATGGACGCCGATCGCGGCGAACAGTTCCGGATACTCGGCGCCGAGCACCGCCGCCATCGCGCCACCGGCCGACATGCCGGCCACGAACACCTGCGACGGCTCGGCATCGTATTCCCGCACCACCTGGCGCGTCATGCCGGCGAGGATGCCGGGCTCGCCCGCGTCGCGCGCCTGGTGGCCCGGCTCGAACCAGTTCCAGCAGTGGGAACGGTTGGCGCGGCCGTCCTGCTCGGGGTACAGCACCAGGAAGCCGAACTCTTCGGCCAGCGCGTTCATGCCGGTGCCCACCGCGAAGTCGTCCGGGTTCTGGGTGCAGCCGTGCAGCATGACCACCAGCGGGCGGCGGCCCTCGGCCGGTTTCGCCGGGATGTACAGCTTGTAGCGGCGGCTGCCCGCTTCGCCGCCATGGCTGCCGGTGATGAAGCGGCCGGGCGCCGTCTTCCTGGACGCCGGTTGGCGGGCAGCGGGCCGGGGCGGGGCGGAGCGCCCGGTCGTATGCCGGCTCCAGTCGGGCGCCGGGTTCAGGTCGACGAATTCCGGCTGGCGCGTAAACGCGCTGGCCGACGGGTGCGCCTCCGGGGTGGCGAGGCCGGCCTGCGCCAGCGCCTGCTGGATCACGGCGGTCGCTCCGGACACGTCCTTGGCGCGCGCCAGGCGCGCCGATTCCAGCATCTGGCCGATAAAACGATCGAGGTTTTTCATGTCAACTCCCGTAACGGGTGTAAATGCGGTCTGCCAACGCCTGCCGGACCGCCGGAGCGGCTACGAAGGCGCCGAGCACGTGGATCGAGGCGATCGCCCGGACGGCAAGCTCGACCGGGACGTCGTCTTCGATCACGGCCAAACCCAGCACATTGATTTCAAGCTGCTCCCGCTGAGCCACGACCTGCTCGAGTTCGCGCAGCGAATAACGGTGCAAGCCCATGACGTAGCGCTTGCGCACGACGGCCTGGCGGATCACGTCGGCATGTTGCTGCAACAGGTTGCGAATTGCCGCGCGGACGAGGTCGGTACGATTGGAATAAAAACCCTCATCGACCAGCAGGTCGACCTGGGCCAGGTCGACCAGGCCGACATTCACGGTGACCTTGTCGCTGTCTGGCAGCCTTGCTTGTGAAAGTGCGCGCTTTGCCATCCCCACATACTCCTCTTATACTCCAATTGGAGTATCCTATGCCGATAACCGGTGGCGTACAAGCTTTTTCTGGCGCTGCACCGGTCCCCGCGTGCCGGCGGCGCAACATCGTCCTGCGCGCGGCATCGAGTGCATTACTGGTGTTCCGCTGAGCGAAAGTTCCTGGAGCCGGTTGGCGTTGTGAGAGGAATCAAGGTCGCACTCTCTCCTGCATACGCTGTATTGAAGTGCGTCGAGCGGTCCATTAGGCTTTCCTTATCACGTCACTCCGGGGGCTCATCATGGACTGCAAGTCGACTGATCGCATTGCCTTCAAGCAGCAGCTATTTGCCCGTGAAGAACTTTCCCGACGCTGGCCGGCACTGAACAAATACATCAGTTCCACGAGCGCGCTCGAAGCGGCCTATGTCAACACCGAACAGCTGGTGGGCAACCGCCTCGACATCTCTCGCGGCACGGCCCAGGAAGCACTCGACTTCTACAACAAGGTGGTGCAAGACGGCCGCTATATCGATCGCCTGCTCGAAGCGCCGCAAGAAGTGGCCGAGAAACTGAAATTGCCGCTTTCCAAAGAAGCCATCGAACGGCTGGTCACCGTCAACCAATTGCTTCCACCCGGAAGCACGGTGATGAACATCGCCGTCGTGGCCGTCGCCGTGGCCGTGACCGTCGTGATCGTCAAGGGCATCGATCCGCTGGAAGAACTCGTCATCGACCAGCGCGGCCTGGTGAGACTGTAGGGCATGGAGACATCGGCGCCGAAGGTCGTGCTGGCCAGCCTGCCGTGGGCTACCTACGCCGAGCCCTCCCTGGGCCTGGCGACATTGAAAGCGGAGCTGGACAGAGCGGGCATTGCCTGCCGGGTTCGCCACTTGAACCTGCGATTGCTGCGGTATGTCAGTGCGCAATCGTGTTCGATGCTGGCCACGTTCTGGGGCATCAATGAGTTCCTGTTCACGGGATTACTCGACGGCGAACTGGACGACGAGCAAGCCGCATGCCTTGCCGAGCGCTGCGCGGTGCATGCGGCGACGGTCCAGCAAGACCGCTACCGCTCGACCGAAGCGCTGCTGCATCTCTGTCTCCGGCTGCGCGACGACGTCATGCCCCAGTACCTGGCCGAGTGCGCCGACGACATCCTGGCCTCGCACCCCACGCTGGTGGGGTTCACCTGCATGTTCGACCAGACCATCGCCTCGGTTGCCCTGGCACGCTTGCTCAAGATGCGGCGCCCCGACCTGCCCGTGATCCTGGGTGGCTATGCGCTCGAAGGAATACCTGGCGATAACGTGCTTCGCAGCTTCCCATGGATCGATGCCGTGGCGCGCGGAGACGGCGAACCGCAAATCGCGCGCCTGGCCTGGGCTTCGGTGGGAAAGGACGACCTCGCCCGCATTCCCGGCATTCAGGTGCGCGCCGGGCCGGGGATCGCGCCCCCATCCGCCGCCAAAGGGTTGGCGGCTGAACTGAACCGCAATCCGCCGCCCGACTACACCGACTGGTTCGCCGACCTCGATGCCCTTCGGTCTGAAGAATCCATCACCGTCCACAGCAAGGTGTTGCCGGTGGAGGCGTCACGCGGTTGCTGGTGGGGCCAGCACAAGCACTGCGTCTTCTGCGGCATCGACGAGGACAGCCTGCGGTATCGCGCCAAATCGTCCGGGCAGGTGCTGGCCATGCTCGACGCCATGCGCCAACGTTATGGCGATCGCATTTATCGTTTCTCGGATTACATTCTTCCGCGCCAGTACTATCACGACATGCTCGATCGTCTGTCACAGACCTCCCCCCGGCTGCGCCTGATGGGAGAAATCAAGGCCAACCAGAGCGACGAGCGCCTGGGCCGTTTCGCGGCAGCGGGCTTCGTCGAGCTTCAACCCGGCATCGAATCGTTCTCGTCCGAAGTGCTCAAGCTGATGGACAAGGGGGTGCGCGGCATTCACAACGTCCTGACCCTCAAATCCGGCTACCGGCACGGGATTCAGATCAATTACAACATCCTGTATGGTCTGCCCGGCGAGCAGGCGGCGTGGTATCGCGCCATGTTGCGTCAATTGCCCAAGCTTTATCACCTGACGCCGCCAGTCAGCCGCACCGAAACGATCGTCACCCGCTTCGCGCCCTTGCAAGCCGACCCGGCGCGCTTCGGCCTGTCGAGCAAGCCGCGCCATCATCGCTGCTATGACGTCATGTTTTCCCAAGCCTTCCAGGAAGAACACGACTTTCGGCTGGACGACTATGCCTATTATTTCGCCCGCGGCTTCGAATACCCGCAAGAACTCGGGACGCTCTATCGGATGCTGGTGGAGCAGGTCGACCACTGGAAGGCACAGCATCGCGACCGGGATGTCTATCTTTATTATGTCGATGACGGCGAAGCGCTGACCGTGCACGACAGCCGTTTCGGCGCCGAATGCACGCGGCATTTCGACGGCCTCGAGCGGCGCCTGCTGCTCGCCTGCGATGACGCGACCCAGACACTGGATGCCATCACACTGGCATTGCCGGAATTCCACCGGGACGCCATCGCGCCTGCCGCCCAGTTGCTGGCGGACGAATATCGCCTGCTCTGGCGTGAAGGCGAACACTATCTGTCCCTGGCGGTGCCCGAAGAAGTCTGGCAGCGCCATATCGCGGGCAACTGGCCAAAGAGCTGGACTGCGAACTACTGTTAGCCGGCGCTACTGGTGCATGCCAGCGCCCGTGCCGCCGCACCAGACGAAGATGCCTGTTTCATTTCCTGACGGTACGGTGCGTGCGGGTGCTTTCAGAACCAGTCGTGCCACACCGGCGTCACGCCGGATGGCAGCGGCGGCAGCTCGGCAAACTCGACCCGCGCCTCGCCCGGCGCATGGAAATCGGTGCCGCGCGATGCCAAAAAGCCGTAGCGCCGCGCCACCTCGGCATAGGTCTGGTACTGGTCCGGCGTGTGGCTGCCGGTGACCACTTCGATGGTCTTGCCGCCCAGCTGGCGGAACTCGTCGAACAGCACGCCTTCGGCAGTCGCGCTGAATTTGTAACGCCCCGGATGCGCGATCACGGGAATGCCGCCAGCGCCGCGGATCCAGCCCATCGCCTCGCCCAGCGTGGCCCAGCGGTGCGGCACATAGCCGGGCCGGCCTTCGGTCAGGAAGCGGCGGAATACTTCGGAGGTGGTGTCGCACACGCCGATCTCGCACAGGAAGCGCGCGAAATGGGTGCGCGACATCAGGTCGGGATTGGCGACGTAGCGCAGCGCGCCCTCGTAGGCGCCGGGAATGCCGGCCTGCTCCAGCTGGGCCGCCATCTCTCGCGCGCGCTTTTCGCGGCCATTGCGGGTCGCGGCCAGGCCGGCGATCAGGGCCGGATTATCCTCGTCGACCTGCAGGCCGACCACGTGCACGGTCTCGTTGGCCCAGGTGACCGAGATCTCGACCCCGGCCACGAAGCGCATGCCCAGCTCACCCGCCGCCTTGCGCGCGGCCTTGATGCCGCCGACCTCGTCGTGGTCAGTGAGCGCCCACACGTCGACCCCGCCCTTGCGCGCATAAGCCGCCACGTCGGAAGGAGCAAGGACGCCGTCGGAGACGGTGGAATGGCAGTGGAGGTCGACTTTCAGCATGGGGCAAATGAGGTATCTGGAACGACACATTGTACGCGCATTTGCCCGCACTTCACGGGCGCCTCACGCCGCGCGCAGCCGCTCGGCGAACGCGCGGAACGCCGGCGTCGCGAAGCCGTCGCGCCAGACCAGGCAGGTGTCGAGGCGCCCCAGCGGCAAGGTCTTGAGCGCGGCCGGCGCCCCGCTCAGCGCCAGCACGCTGGCCGGCAGCACCGTCACGCAGGCGCCGGCGGCCACGCAGGCGATCATCGCGTGATACGAGTTCATTTCCTGCACCCGCCAGGCGGTGGCGCCGGCGATGCCCAGCCGCTCTTCGGCGAGGCTGCGATAGGTGCACCCCCGCGGGAAGGCGGCCAGCGAGCGCGCCCTCACCTGCCGGGCGTCGTCGACGTCCGCCTCGCCGGGCGGCAGCAGCAATAACAATTCCTCGGCCCACACCGGCATCGACCGCAAACCCATCTCGGCAAGGTCTGCGACATCGTCCGGGAAAGCGGCGAAGGCGCAATCCAGCGCGCCGGCTCTCACCTGCTCGACGATCTGGCGCGACGGGCCGGTGCGCAAGACCAGCTGCGTCGCCGGATGATCGGCGTGGAAGGCGGCCAGCACACCCGGGAGGCGGCTGGCCGCCGTGCTTTCCATGCTGCCGATGCGCAGGACGCCGCCGGACGCGCCATCCGACACGACTTGCCGCGCCTCGTCTTCCAGCGCCAACAGCCTCTCGGCATAGGCAAGAAACTGTTCGCCCGCGGTCGACAAGGAGATACGCTTACCCACGCGTACCAGCAGCTCGGCGCCGAGGTCGGCCTCCAGTTGCTGGATGCGTGTCGTCACGTTCGACGGCGCTCGCCCGAGCCGCGCGGCGGCCTGCGTCACACTGAGTTCCGCAGCCACGGCGCAAAAAATCCTTAAAGATTCAGTTTCCATATATCTTTTCTCAAAACAGAATGATACCATCACTTCATTCTCGATTTGAGAATACAAGTCAAGTGCCAAAGGAGCCAGCCATGCAGTCGTTCCACCCATTCTTCAGCCAGCTGTCCATCCAGCATCCGATCATCCAGGCGCCAATGGCAGGCACGTCGACGCCGCGGCTGGCGGCGGCGGTGTCGAATGCGGGCGCACTGGGTTCACTGGGAATCGGCGCGAGCACGGCTGCCCAGGCGCGCGCGATGATCGAGGAGACGCGGGCGCTGACCGGCAAGCCGATCAATGTCAACGTGTTCTGCCATGCTCCGGCCCGGCGCGATGCCGGCGTCGAAGCCGCCTGGCTGGCCCACCTGGCGCCATTGTTCGATGAAGCCGGCGCGGCCCTGCCAGCGTCGCTCGAGGAAATCTATCGCACTTTCAACGATGACGAAGAGAGTTTCCGGATGCTGCTCGCGCTGCGCCCGGAAGTGGTCAGCTTCCACTTCGGCCTGCCCTCGGGCGAGCGCCTGACGGCGCTGCGCGCGGCCGGCATCCGCACCATGGCCACCGCCACCAACCTGGACGAAGCCTTGAACATCGAACGGGCGGGAGTGGACGCGATCGTGGCGCAAGGCATCGAAGCAGGCGGCCACCGCGGCATGTTCGACCTGGAGGCGACCGACGAACGGCTGAGCATGGCGGTGCTGGTGCGCCTGCTGGTCAAGCGGACAACGCTGCCGGTGATCGCGGCCGGCGGCATCATGGACGGCGCCAGCGTCAAGGCGGCGCTGGACCTCGGCGCGGCCGGCGCCCAGCTCGGCACCGCCTTCATCCTGAGCCCGGAATCGGCGGCGAACGACGCCTACCGCGCCAACCTGCAGAGCGCACGCGCCGCCGCCACCAGCTTGAGCGCGGCGATCTCGGGACGGCCGGCGCGCGGCATCGTCAACCGCTTGAGCGCCCACGGCGCGTCCGGCGTCCCGGCCGCCTACCCGGTCGCCTATGACGCGGCCAAGCAGCTGCACGCGGCGGCGGCAAAGGCGGGCAACCACGAATATGCGGCGCACTGGGCCGGACAAGGCGCGCCGCTCGCGCGGGCCATGCCGGCGGCGGAACTGGTGGAGACGCTGGTGCGCGAACTGCATGCCGCCGGCAACCCGGCCTGATGCGGACCAGCCTGACCTCGCCCTGCATCTGATGGGCGAGTTGCAGCGCTATCGCGCGCAAGGCGGGCCGGTCGGCCCGGTGGCGCAGCGCTTCGTGTCCGCGATCGGGAACGCGGGCGCTGTCTACGGGATCGAGGCGGATGTGCTGGAGCGGATGGCTGCGCTGGCGCTGGCGCCAGAGCCGCTGGAAGAAGCCGCGCTGCGCTGGATGCGCAACCAGTTGCCGGAGATCGTGCGACGGGTCGTCTTGTTTAGTCCGGCACCAGCATGGAACGGATCGTCCCCTGCTTCGCCAGCACGTAGTCATGCCCCGCCAGCACCAGATTCGTGGTCGGCTGAATCACCTTGACGTTGATGAAGATGGTGTCGCGCGTCTCGGCATACGAACCCACGACCACCGCCTGCGCATTGTGCGTGCCGGCCACTTCGCCCAGCTCGCGGGTGAGCATCAGCTCGCCCTGGTTGCGCTTCAGGTAGACGCTGTTGCGCAGCTTCATTTCCAGCACCGGCAAGCCGCCCTGGGCCAGGCGGGTGGCGATCTGCTCCGACACCACGCGGCCCAGCATCGAGCTGCGCTCGAGCGCGTCGATATTGACGAGGGTGGCCATGATCAGGGGCTGGTCGCCGGCCAGCTTGCCGGCCAGCTGGGCCTGCAACGCGTCGGCCGCGCGATAGTTGGCGGCGACGAAATCGTTGGCGCTCACCGAGGTGTAGTTGGGCTGCTCGACCAGCGCGCAGCCGCCCAGCAGCAAGGCCAGGCCCAGCGCGGCCGCCGATAGTTTCAATGTGCGCATAGTCGGCTCAATGGTCCTTGACCGCGAAGGTCTTCGATGCCGGCGCCGGTGGGGCCAGCTTCGCCGCCAGGGCGGCGTCGTACAGCGACACGTCTTCGTCGTTGGTGTAGTAGACCGAGGTATTGCGCGCGTAATAGCGCTGCTCGTCCGCCACCGAGACGGTCACGATCATTTCGGTCTTCGGCGTGTCGCCTGGCGCGAACTGGGCGGTGAACCAGCGATGCGCGTCGTAGCCGTAGATGCCGGCCGTGACGAGCCACTCGGGGCTGTGCTGGATGCTGGTCAGGACCCAGGCGCCGCTGGCCAGCGCGGTCGGCAGGCCGGCGTAGCGGTACTGCGGACGGTCGGCCGAGAAGGCGACCACTTGCGTGTCGAGCTCGATCTTGAGGGCGCCCGGCGCCGGATGCTTGACGACCACGAAGCCATCGTTGACCAGGGCCGTGATCAGATGCGTCTTCACGCCCTCGCCGAAGGTCGACGCTTGCAGCGGCTGCACGTACAGGGAGCGGCTCGGCGCCGTCTTCAGGGTCGGTCCCAGTTCGGTGGCCATATGGCGCGCGATCACGCCCCAATGGGCCGCGGCCTGCACCTTGAGCTGGTGGGTGCTGGGGAAATTGCTGGCCACGGGGGCCGGGCTGTAGGGCATGGCGCAGCCTGCGAGCAGCAGGCCGGCGGCGAGTGCGCAGGCGCCTCGGTAAGCCATCGTGAATCCTGTCGGTCTATGGTGCGACCGGACTGGCGCACGCTCGGGGGCGACTGTATCACAGCAGTTTCCCACCAGCAATTTATCCGTCGAGGATGAGGTGTGATTACAACGGCAACGGCGCATGTCGTGACCATTCTGCCGGCGCATCCCAGATCGCATGCGACATCTTGAACATCTGCGATGTAGCAAGAAATACGTTAAACATGTGGCATGCATAAATTCATCTTTAAAGAGCTTTTATTTCTACAATCGGGTAGTTTTTATTGCTAACCAACAGAATTACCGTGCTAAGCTAATAACACACATCAGGGCAAGGGGAATCCAGGGTGAGCCAGCCGGACAAATGCAGCGGGCAGGATAGGAACCAGGCGGACCTTGACCCTGTCCGCACCGGCCCGGCAACGGGAGCGGCCATGGATGCTCCCATCACCGTCCGGCGCTTTCCCTGGCGCGCCCTTGCCGCCGCCGTGCTGGCCGGCGCCGCCGCCGCCGGTTACCTCGCCTGGCCGCGCGGACTCCTGGTGGCGCGCGCCGACGTGCAGATCGCCACCGCCGAGCTCGGCGCGTTTCGCGACGAGCTGGTGGTGCGGGCCCAGGCCGTAGCGCTGACCTCGGTGATGCTCGACTCGACCGAATCGGGCCGGGTCGAGGAAGTGATCGCGCGCGACGGCCTCGTCGTGACCGAAGGTGAACTGCTGTTTCGCCTGTCGAACCCGCAGCGCCACCTCGACTTGCTGGCCCGCCAATCCGAGCACGCCCAGCAGATTTCCAACCTCGCAAGCATGCGGGTCGCGCTCGAAACGAGCCGCGCCGACCACCAGCGCCGCATCTCCGAACTCAGTTATGAAACGGCGCAGGCGGGCAAGCACCACCAGCGCGCCGCCGAACTGGCCGCCAGAGGCTTCCTGTCGCCGGCCCAGGCCGAGGAAGCGTCCGACCGCCTGGCCCAGCAGCGCCACCTGCTGGCCGAGGCCAACAGCGCGGCGCGCACCGACCTGGCCATCAAGCAGGATGTGGTGCGCCAGATGCAAAAGGCGATCGCGGGCCTGGAGACCGGCCTGGCCCTGGTCGGCAACACGGTCAATGCGCTCGCCGTGCGCGCCCCGGTGGCCGGCCGCCTGACCGATTTCCGCCTGCAGGTGGGCGAAACCGTGCGGCCCGACCAGCGCATCGGCCGCATCGACGACCCGGCGCGCTTCAAGCTCACGGCCCAGGTCGACGAGTTCTACCTGACGCGCGTCGCCATCGGCCACCGGGGCAGCGTCGAAGTCGACGGGCGCAGCTATCTGGTCGAAGTCAGTCGCATATTCCCCCAGATCAAGGATGGGCGCTTCGTCGTGGAGCTGGTCTTTACCAGGGCGCAGCCCGGTTCGCTGCGCCCAGGCCAGAGCGCCGATACCCGCATCACCCTCGGCGCGGCCAGCAAGGGCCTGCTGTTGCCCAATAGCGCCTTCGTCAACGACAGCGGCGGCGCCTATGCCTATGTGGTGGCGGGCGATGGCCGCAGCGCCATGCGGCGACCGATCCGGGTCGGCCGACGCAGCAATAGCCAGATCGAACTGCTCGACGGTATCGCTGCCGGCGAGCGGGTCATCGTGTCGAGTGTCGCCGCGTTCGGCAAGGCCGAACGCCTGCGATTGGTCGACTAGTCTTGCCCCACGCGGCGCGTCCGCATCGTCCAACAGGAGAACACATGCTCAAGCTTGTCAACCTCAGCAAGTCATTCATCGGCGGCGAGGTCAGAACGACCGCCCTGGACCATATTTCGCTCGACATCCAGGCCGGCGAATACGTGGCCATCACCGGCCCGTCCGGGTGCGGAAAATCGACCTTGCTGTCGGTGCTGGGCCTGTTCGAAACCTGTGACAGCGGCCAGTACTGGTTCGATGGCCAGGACGTCGCGGGCCACAGCGAGATGGCGCTCAACGCCTTGCGGCGCGGGCGCATCGGCTTCATTTTCCAGGACTTCAACCTGCTCGAAGAATTGACGGTGGCGGAGAACGTCGAGCTGGCACTCGCTTACACCGGGGTGTCGCGGCCGGAGCGGCGCGAGCGCGTCGCGGCGATCCTGGAAAAACTCGGCGTCGGCCATCGGGCCCGGCACCGCCCATCCCAGCTCTCGGGTGGCCAGCAGCAGCGCGTGGCCATCGCGCGTGCGCTGGTGGCGCGCCCTGCCCTGCTGCTGGCCGACGAACCCACCGGCAACCTCGATACCGGGCACGGCGATGAAGTCATGCGCCTGCTTCGTCAGATCAACGACGAAGGCACCACCGTGGTCATGGTCACCCACTCGCTCGAGCACGCGGCCCAGGCCGGACGCATCGTGCGCCTGCTCGACGGCCGGATCGAAGCCGCCTCCGCTGCCGCTTCCGATGATGCCGTCCTGGCGGAGGTGGCGCCATGAGGCTGGACGATTTCCGGATCGGGCTGCGCCACCTGGTGCGCGAGCCGGGCTACAGCGCCATTGCCATCCTGGGCCTCGCGGTCGGTTTCGCGGCCTGCCTGCTCCTGCTCGGCTTTGTCCAGTACTCCTGGCGCTACGACGCCCACGTGCCGCAGGTGGAACAGGTCTACGTCGTCAAGCAGCGCTTCAACGTCGACCCGGTGGCGCCCTGGTTCGACCAGGCACCGCTGCTGCTGCGCACGATCGCACTCGAGACCCCGGGGGTGGACGACGCTACCGCATTCTTCCGCCCGGACCCGCCGACCGTCAAAGTGGGCGCCACCCTGCACAAGATGCCGAGCCTGCTGGTGCTGCCCCATTTCACCCAGGTGCTGGGGCTGCGCGCGCTCGAGGGCGACCTGGACGCGGCCCTGACCCGGCCCGAAGGCCTGGTGCTGACGGCATCGACCGCCCAGCGCCTGTTCGGCGCCGCGCGTGCGCTCGGCCGGACCGTCCAGATCGGCGACAAGGTGCTGCGCGTGGCGGCGATCGTGCCCGACCCGCCGGCCAATACCACCATTCCCTTCGAGGCCCTGTACGGCGTGAACTCCGTCTTGAACGACCCGGGCATGCGCACCGAACTCCAGACCGGCGAACACGGCGCCTGGGGCCGTCTCCTGCTGCGCATCGAGAACCCGGACGCCGTGCCGCGGGTGGCGGCGGCGCTCCAGCGTGCGCTCGACACCGCGCCCGCGGTGCAGGGCGTGCCGCCGGACGTGCGTGCGCGCCTGGGCGAACGCAAGGTGATGGACCTGGCGCTGTCACCGCTGCGCGAAGCGTATTTCGACCGCGACGTGGCGCGCAATCCCGTCTCGCCGCCCGGCGATCGGGGCGACCGCACCACGGTGACCGGACTGGCCGTGGTGGCGCTGCTGATCCTGGCCATCGGCGCCATCAATTACGTGAACCTCGCCACGGTGCGCGTCCTGCGGCGCGAGCGGGAGATCGGCATGCGCAAGGTGCTGGGCGCGAGCGTGCGCCGGATCGTGCTGCAATTCATGGCCGAGTCGCTGCTGGTGTCGCTGCTGGCGACCTTGCTGGGCCTGCTGCTGGCCTGGTTCGCCCTGCCCCTGTTCGCCGAATTGGTCAACCGCAGGCTGGATGGGCTGTTTGCGCCCGTCAACGTGGCGGCGGCGCTCCTGATCGGCGTCGTGCTGGGCGTGATCGCCGGCCTGCAACCAGCCTGGACGGCGCTGCGTGTGCGCCCCGCCCAGGCCCTGGCCGGGCGCGCCAATACCGGGTCGCGCACCGGTGCGCACCTGGCAAAGGCGCTGACCGTGCTGCAGATCGCCACCGCCGTCGGTCTGGCCAGCCTGGCCATGGGCATCGCGCTGCAAACCAGCTTCGCGGTCAATGCCTCGCCCGGCTTCGACGCGTCACCGCTGTTGATCGTGGACTTACCGGAGCGCGGAAAGAAGAACGAAGCCGTGCGCGGCTTCATGACGGCGCTCGGCCAGCAGCCAGGCGTGCACGGCATGGTGCTGTCCGAGCACGTGGTCGGACGCTCCGGCAACGGCCTGATCCAGGACATCAAGCGCGACGGCGGCGCCAGCGTCTCGGCAGAAACGAAAATGGTCGACACCAATTTCTTCGAGGTGTATGACCTGAAACCGGTGGCAGGTCGCCTGTTCGATCCGCGCCTGGACCGGGAAAACGCGGTCGGGCCGGTCGTGATCAATGCCATCGCCGCGCGCCAGCTCGGCTTCGCCACGCCCCAGGCCGCGGTGGGCCAGACCTTGCTGCACCCGGGGGATGACGGCAAGATGATTCCTTATCGCGTGCTCGGCATCGCACCCGAACTACGCTTCCGCTCGCTGCACGACGAGCCGCGCGCCACGCTGTATGTGCTGGGTACCGACTGGGCCGCCGTGCTCAGCGTGCGCAGCAACACATCGGTGCCCGACACCGAGCGCGCCGTGGCGGCGCTGTGGAATCGTTACTTCCCGCATGCCATCATGCATACCGAGCGTGCCGGCGACGTACTGGCCGCCAATTATGCCGACGACCGCCGCCTGGCGCGGCTGCTGGCGCTGGCCACGCTGATCGCGCTGGCGATCACGGCCTTCGGCATGGTCGCGCTGTCGGCCTCGATCGTGCAGCGGCGCGCGCGCGAAATCGTGCTGCGCAAGCTCTACGGCGCCGGCCGCGCCCAGATCGCCATGCTGCTTGGACGCGAACTGGGCAGCCTGGTCGGGGTGGCCGCCGTGCTCGGCCTGCCGCTGGCCTTCCTCGCGCTCGGCCATTACCGGGCCAGCTTCGTCGAGCATGCGCCGCGCATGTATTCGATGCCCTGGCTGGCGCTGGCCGGGGTGGCGCTGGTGACGTTGCTGGCCACGCTGCGCCACACCTGGAGTGCGCTGACGATGCGGCCGGGCAAGGTGCTCAGGTGACGGCCAGGAATTCCTCGACCATGCTTGCCAGCAGTTCCGGCTGGTCATGATGCAGCATATGGCCAGCCTGCGGCACCATGCGCGGCGTCACGTCCTTCAGGTAGGCCATCCTGCGGTCGACCTCGGCGCGCGCCTGCTCCTTGGCGCCCATCCAGCGCCACATATCCGTGTCCTCGGCCTCGACCCACAGCACCGGCGCCGTGATCGCGCTCCAGCAAGCCATGATCTCGTCGACGTGGTACAGCAGCGGCGAACTCATTTTATGCGCCGGGTCGCCCAGGATCTTCCACAGGCCGTCACGGTCCTGCTCGGCCCAGTGGGCGGCCAGGAAGGTGGCGCGCTCGGGCGCCAGGCGCGGATTGGTCTTGCGCAGGCGCGCCGCCACTTCTTCCAGGCTGGCGTAGCCGCGCATCTCGGGCGGATCGCGCAGCTCGTCCAGCCACTTGGCCACGCGGCCCGGATACTGCTTCGGGTGCGTGGTCGGCAGGCCGAAGCCTTCCAGGTTGACCAGCTTCGCGATGCGCTGCGGCCGCACGCCGGCGTAGATGCCGGCGATATTGCCGCCCATGCTGTGGCCGAGCAGGTTCACCGCCTCGTCCGGGGCGTAGTGGTCGAGCACGACGTCGAGGTCGGCCACGTAGTCGGGGAACCAGTAGGTGTCGAAGCCCGAACGCTGGCTCTGGCCGAAGCCGCGCCAGTCGGGCGCGATCACGTGCCAGTCCCCTTGCAGGCAGTCGACCATGAACTGGAACGAGGCCGACACGTCCATCCAGCCGTGCAGCATGAACAGCTTGGGCGCGCCGGGCGTGCCCCAGTGGCGTACGTGCATGCGCAGGCCGCGAACGGTCAGGAATTCAGAACGGGAAGGTTTCATGCTGTTCCTAAATTAGTACGGTCGTTCGGATGATTATACGGGCCGGTGGTTGAATTCGCGCGCCGCGGCCCCATCTGCCGGACTTCGGGACAGGACGGTGGCGGTAAAATAGCGGCATTTCCACCTCCGCGAGCACATCCATGGCGATTTACCAGCTGGGCGAGCATGCGCCCGAGATCGATCCGTCGGCCTTTGTCGCCGACACGGCCACCCTGGTGGGCAAGGTCACGCTTGCCGCGAATGCGTCGGTGTGGTTCGGCGCCACGCTGCGCGGCGACAACGAGCGCATCACGATCGGCGAGAACAGCAATGTTCAGGAAGGCACCGTGATGCACACCGATCCGGGCTACCCGCTCGACATCGGCAGGAACGTGACGATCGGCCACCAGGCCATGTTGCACGGCTGCACGGTGGGCGACGGATCGCTGATCGGCATCCAGGCCGTGGTGCTCAACGGCGCGCGGATCGGCAAGGGTTGCCTGGTCGGCGCCGGCGCCCTGGTCACGGAAGGCAAGGAATTTCCCGACCACTCGCTGATCCTGGGTTCGCCCGCGAAGGTGGTGCGGACACTGACACAAGAAGACCTGCTGCGCCTGGAAGGCACCGCCGCGAGCTATGTGGCGCGCGGCCAGCTGTTCAAGGCGCAGCTCAAGAAAATCGGATAAAGAATGACGACTACGGATACTGGCACCACCAACAGGGACACCCTGCAAAAATTCATCTTCGACAATGCGGCCGTGCGCGGCGAGCTGGTCGAGATTTCGGACACCTGGCGCGAGATCCAGGCCCGTCATGCTTACCCGAAGGCAGTGCGTTCGGTGCTGGGCGAGATGGTGGCGGCCGGCGCCCTGCTGTCGGCCAACCTCAAGTTCAACGGCGCGATCGTGATGCAGATCCACGGCGACGGCCCGGTGCGCCTGCTGGTGGTCGAGTGCGACGCCGACCTGCGCATGCGCGCCACGGCCAAGCTGGCGCCCGACGTCGAGATCGCCGACGACGCCACGCTGGGCCAGCTGTTCAACGTCAACGGCAAGGGCCGCTTCGTGATCACGCTCGACCCGGCCGACAAGGTCCCGGGCCAGCAGCCCTACCAGGGCGTCGTGCCGCTCGACGGCGACGACATGGCGACCGTGATCGAGAACTACATGCTGCGTTCGGAACAGATGGACACGCGCCTGTGGCTGGCGGCCGACGACCAGGTCGCGCGCGGCCTGCTGCTGCAAAAGCTGCCGCGCCACAGCGGCAAGGAAGACCAGACCAAGCAGGCCACCGAGGCCGAAGACCTGGAAACCTGGAACCGCGCCGCCATGCTGGGCCAGACCGTCAAGCGCGAAGAGCTGCTGTCGACCGATATCTCGACCCTGCTGCACCGCCTGTTCTGGGAAGAGACCATCCGCGTGTTCGACCCGCTGCACCCGCAATTCCACTGCAGCTGCAACCGTGAAAAGGTCGGCAACATGCTCAAGATGCTGGGCCAGGAAGAAGTCGAATCGGCGCTGGCCGAGCTGGGCGAGCTGGGCATCAACTGCGATTTCTGCGGCAAGCACTACGCCTTCGACAAGGTCGACTGCGCCCAGCTGTTCGCCAGCGACAGCCCGGTGCAGACCATGATGCCGCCGAGCGGCAGCACGCACTGAGATCGCTTGCGCCGGGCACGCCGGCGCACCGGTCCGGTCAGCGCACCGCGGCGCCCTCGCTCGACGATGTCGACAGCGATCGGTCCACGCCGTGGTGCCGCCGAACATTACGCCTGTCCAGGGGGGCGCATGGCAAGCGCATCGAGCTGCGACGCACTATCGGCTACATCCTGAAACCGTGGGCGAGCGCACCCTGCTCTCCGTGAAGATGGGCCGTCATGGCGCCAAGCACCTGGCTGACCGTACTCTTGAGATAGACCGAAAACCTGGCGTCGCCCAGCGTCCGTGCGATCGTGTCCGCATCGATAAATCTGGTCATTTGCTCGACGAAAGGCTTGCCATCGACCAGCCCGGGAAGCCTGGCGATCGCGTCATCCAATAGTCCCACGTAGCCATCGATATGGTAGTCGGCGACCTTGCGCTCGACGAGCGAGGGCTCCAGTGCCGCTCCCTGCTGGACGAGCCAGGCAATGTCCCAGATGTCCCGGTAGCGAATATTCTTGACCGAGGCCGGGAAGGCCACCACTTTGTCAGCCAATACTTCATCGATCGATTCCGCATTGACCAGCAGCTGACCGTAACCCAACAGGAAGTCATAGTTCTGCCGTAATGGCACCAGCTCACGCGTATAGGCGGGAACATTCGCGATCTCCAACTTGATACGCTGGCGTGGAAGGTCACGCCGCTCGGGAGACGTCTCGACACTGACCTGCCATTTGTCGACTCGAACGTTCTCGTAGTCTGGCAGAGCAGCCATTTCCTTGGGTTCCTTAACCTCGACCAAGAGTCCATATCTTCCGCCCAGATGCTTTTCGATACAGGCTTTGATTGCCTGCATTTTTTGCGACGTGAAGTCGCGGCCTCCCGCGAAGTCGAGATCTTCGCTGAACCGGTTCGATCCGCGGCAGAGCCGCAAGGATGTCCCGCCCTGGAAGACCAGGTCATTGAGCAAACCGGCCCGGTCGAGCGAATAAAAGATATCGTAGTGGAGAATCTCTTTCTCGACGACGGGACGCATGGCCGTGCGGCCTGGCTGCTGCATTGCCAGGTCGACCAGATCATTGAAGTTTTCAGGCATCAGAAAGCTCTCTTGCGTCAATCATATTTGTGTTTCGCCCGGAGCGCATGAGGTCGGCAACAGCCGCCCGCTTCGTAGCGATACGCAGCGGGCGCCCCTTCATCGACGTCGTGCGTTTGACGAGTTCCGCTGGTGGGCGCTTGGTATGCGTGAATTCGATGACGCCGTACGGGGTCTCATATACGCCGTTTGCGCCTGTGGTCATGAGGGTGATCCGGCTCACGGGAACTTGAGAGATGACACCATACTCGGACAGCATCGACTCCCTGCTCACATACGAAAAATGACCGCGCCTCAAGACAGACGCGATGTCCTCGATGACCCGCCCCTTCATGGATCTGGCCATGGGATTGATATAGACGCCCTTCGCGACCCGCTCGAGGATTCCATCGGATACCAGTCGTTGCAAGGACTTTTCAAGGGCTTTTTCTTTTTCGCTCGGAAATGCCTTGGCAAGGTCGCTCTTGGAAAAGACGTACACGCCCCGCTGGTCCAGCACAGAAAGTGTCTTGATGGCGTCAATCTTGTTCATCGCTCGATTTTCCTGCCAACGGATCGTAGTGGAGGCAGCCAGGTTGCCAAATAAGTAGGTAGCCAAGAAGCCAGCCAAGCAAGTAGCCGGGCAGCGTTAGGTATCATAATACCCTAATAAATATTAGGGTAGCAGACGACTTATTATGGTCTCTCTCTTTGTATCCGACTAGTAATGGTCTGCCGGAGCAGCGTTACCCCGCCTGATGTCCTACGACTTTTTCGCCGAAGTGGTAAGCTGATGCATCTTTGACACTGTTGCATTTTCGAACAGCGACACCATCTAAACATCACTGACTTACGGAGGAAGCACATGAACATCGATATTGGCATCAGCACCGAAGACCGCGCAAAAATCGTCGACTCGCTGTCGCACGTCCTGGCCGACAGCTACATGCTGTACCTGAAGACCCATAACTTCCACTGGAACGTGACCGGCCCGATGTTCCAGACCCTGCACGTGATGTTCCAGGAACAGTACACCGAGCTGTGGAACGCGCTGGACGACATCGCCGAGCGCATCCGCGCCCTGGGCCACTTCGCACCGGGCACCTACAAGCGCTACGCCGAGCTGTCGACCATCAAGGAAGAAGCGGACGTGCCGGGCGCGCAAGAAATGATCCGCCAGCTGGTCGCGGGCCAGGAAGCGGTGGCGCGCACCGCGCGTGCGGCCTTCCGCATCGCCGATGCCGCCGACGACCAGCCGACCGCCGGCATGCTGGCCAATCGCATGGAAGTGCACGAGAA
Source organism: Massilia timonae (assembly GCF_001866515.1). Classification (NCBI taxonomy): domain Bacteria; kingdom Pseudomonadati; phylum Pseudomonadota; class Betaproteobacteria; order Burkholderiales; family Oxalobacteraceae; genus Massilia; species Massilia timonae. Next base: position 3,042,707 of record NZ_JRYB01000001.1, on the reverse strand, counting down.
GAATGCGTGGATGCTGCGCGCCTTCCTGGAGCAGGGCGCGGGCCATACCCAGGGTGAAGCGTCGTCGGATTCGAAGAACTGATGATGTGGGGTTGCGGTCCGCAGGGGCCGCAACCAGCGTTGAACCGGACCTGCAAGCGGCTCAATCGCCGCTGCGTCCACCACTCATATGCAAGTCGACCACCTTCATGATCTCGAGCGTGAGATCGAGGTCGAACTCGCCCGACGCCAAGGCAGCGCCCAGCTGCTCGCGCGGCACGCCGACCGCGGCGGCCAGCGCGCCCAATCCCGGCGCCTGCGACACCGCCTTCAACGCCGCGCCGACGACGGCGCCATCGCCATCTTCGAAGGCATCGGCCAGGCAGTCCGCGATCGCATCGAGCGAATCGAGGCTGGCGGGGTCAAACGGGGAATGCTGTTCACTCATGGGGATTGACTAGTTGGTCGGGGTCGCGCCATGCTTGGCGCCATCCTTCGCCGGCGGCGGCGGAGGCGGCACGGTCATCGACTCGACCGGCTGCTCGTTCTTGCGCAGCACCTGCACGAAGATCTCGCCCTGCTTGATCATGCCCAGGTCGTAGCGCGCGCGCTCTTCCACCGCCCCCAGGCCTTCGCGCAGGTCTTCGACCTCCGAGGCCAGCTTGGCGTTGCGCGCGGTGAGCTGTTCGGTCTTGAGCCGCGTGGCATCGACCTGGCCCCGCATGTCGGCCACGGACAACCAGCCTCCCTTGCCGAGCCAGAGTGGGTACTGGATCAGCACGAGCAGGACGGCGAGGGCGATCGTGATCAGGCGCATGGCGGCAAAAAAGATGCGATCTGGCCGGAGAACAGGAAGCGCAAGCGCCCTCCCCGCCCGCCGGCCAGGTGGATTACTTCAGGTTGTAGAACGCGTCGCGGCCAGGATAGCTGGCGATGTCGCCCAGGTCTTCCTCGATGCGCAGCAGCTGGTTGTACTTGGCCATGCGGTCCGAACGCGACAGCGAGCCGGTCTTGATCTGCAGGGCGTTGGTGCCAACCGCGATGTCGGCGATGGTCGAGTCTTCGGTTTCGCCCGAACGGTGCGAGATCACGGCGGTGTAGCCGGCGCGCTTGGCCATCTCGATGGCGGCGAAGGTCTCGGTCAGGGTGCCGATCTGGTTGATCTTGATGAGGATCGAGTTGGCGATGCCCTTCTGGATGCCTTCCTTCAGAATCTTGGTGTTGGTGACGAACAGGTCGTCGCCCACCAGCTGCACTTTCTTGCCCAGCGCCGCGGTCAGCGTTGCCCAGCCTTCCCAGTCGCCTTCGGCCATCGCGTCCTCGATCGAGATGATCGGGTACTTGTCGCACCAGGTCGCCAGCATGTTGGTGAAGTCGGCTGCCGACAGGGCCAGGCCGCCTTCGCCTTCGAGCACGTACTTGCCGTCCTTGAAGAATTCGCTGGCCGCGCAGTCCAGGCCCAGGGCGATATCCTGGCCGGCCACGTAGCCTGCCTGCTCGATCGCCTGCATGATCAGCTTGATGGCTTCTTCATGGTTGGCGACCGACGGGGCGAAGCCGCCTTCGTCGCCGACGGCGGTGTTCAGGCCCTTCGAGTGCAGGATCTTTTTCAGGGTGTGGAACACCTCGGCGCCGTAGCGGATCGCTTCCTTGAACGAAGGAGCGCCAACCGGGATGATCATGAATTCCTGGATGTCCAGGTTGTTGTCGGCGTGCGCGCCGCCGTTGATGACGTTCATCATCGGCACCGGCATCTGCATCGCGCCCGAACCGCCGAAGTAGCGGTACAGCGGCAGGCCGGCTTCTTCGGCGGCGGCCTTGGCGACGGCCATCGACACCGCCAGCATGGCATTGGCGCCCAGGCGGCTCTTGTTTTCGGTGCCGTCGAGATCGATAAGGGTGCGGTCCAGGAAGGCTTGCTCATTGGCGTCCAGGCCCATGATCGCTTCGGAGATCTCGGTGTTGATATTCTCGCAGGCCTGCAGCACGCCCTTGCCGAAGTAACGCTTCGGATCGCCGTCGCGCAGTTCGATCGCTTCGCGCGAACCGGTCGAGGCGCCCGACGGCACCGCGGCGCGGCCCATCACGCCCGATTCCAGCAGCACGTCGCATTCGACGGTCGGGTTACCGCGCGAATCAATGACTTCGCGGCCGATAATATCAACGATAGCACTCATGTTTCTCAGTCTCCAGAAAGGGTAGAAATGGGTGACGGGCGCGCGCGTGCAGTCTGCTGGACCTGCGCGGCGCGCCGAAGTTGCGATTACTTGAACTTGGTTTCCATGAAACCGGTCTTCTTGACGATGCGGTCGATCTCGACGAGCGTGGTCAGGAGTTCCTTCATATGGCCCAGCGGCACGGCGTTCGGGCCATCCGACATCGCATTGGCCGGGTCGGGGTGCGTCTCCATGAACAGGCCGGCGATTCCCGCCGCCACGGCGGCGCGCGACAGGACCGGGACGTGCTCGCGCTGGCCGCCGGACGAAGTGCCCTGGCCGCCCGGCAGCTGCACCGAGTGGGTCGCATCGAACACCACCGGGCAGTTCGATTCGCGCATGATGGCGAGACCGCGCATGTCCGACACCAGGTTGTTGTAGCCGAACGAGGCGCCGCGTTCGCAGGCCATGAAGTTATCTTCCGGCAGGCCGGCTTCGCGGGCGGCGGCGCGGGCCTTGTCGATCACGTTCTTCATGTCGCCAGGGGCCAGGAACTGGCCCTTCTTGATGTTGACCGGCTTGCCCGAACGCGCGCAGGCGTTGATGAAGTCGGTCTGGCGGCACAGGAAGGCCGGGGTCTGCAGCACGTCGACGACGCTCGCCACTTCGGGGATCATCTCTTCGTCGTGCACGTCGGTCAGGACCGGCACGCCGATTTCGCGGCGCACATCGGCCAGGATCTCCAGGCCCTTTTCGCGGCCGGGGCCGCGGAACGACTTGCCCGACGAGCGGTTGGCCTTGTCGAACGACGATTTATAGATGAACGGGATGCCCAGCGCCGAGGTGATCTCTTTCAGCGTGCCTGCGGTGTCCATCGCCATCTGGCGCGATTCGATCACGCAGGTGCCGGCGATCAGGAAGATCGGGTGCTCGAGGCCGACGTCGAATCCAGCGAGTTTCATGCTGCATCTCCTTGCAGTGCGGGCGCCGCATTGGCCGCGCCTGCCGCGATATTGGTGTTGGAAGCCTGGTGCGCCAGCGCCGCCCGGATGAACGAGGTGAACAGCGGATGGCCATTGCGCGGCGTCGACTTGAACTCGGGGTGGAACTGCACGCCCATGTACCACGGGTGGACGTCACGCGGGAGTTCCATGATCTCGCACAGGTCTTCGTTCGGAGTGCGCGCGGACACGGTCAGGCCGGCCGCTTCGACCTTCGGCAGGTAGTAGTTGTTGCCTTCGTAGCGGTGACGGTGACGCTCGGTCACGACGTTGCCGTAGATCTCGGCCGCCAGCGTGCCCGGATTGACGGCGCAGGTCTGGGCGCCCAGGCGCATGGTGCCGCCCAGGTCCGAACTCACGTCGCGCTTCTCGACCTTGCCGTCGTGGTTCTGCCACTCGGTGATCAGGGCCACGACCGGCTGGTCGGTTTCCGGATCGAACTCGGTCGAGTTCGCGTTCGGCAGGCCGGCCATATTGCGGGCGTACTCGATCAGCGCGACCTGCATGCCCAGGCAGATGCCGAGGTAAGGGATCTTGTTTTCGCGGGCGTAGCGCGCGGCCATGATCTTGCCTTCCACGCCGCGCTTGCCGAAGCCGCCCGGCACCAGGATGGCGTCGTACTTGGCCAGGTGCTCGCAGCCGCGGGTCTCGATCTCCTCGGAATCGAGGTATTCGATATTGACCCGGCTCTCGGTGTGGATGCCGGCGTGGCGCAGCGCCTCGGTCAGCGATTTATAGGATTCGATCAGGTCGACGTACTTGCCGACCATGCCGATGGTGATCTCGTGCTTCGGATTTTCCAGCGTGTGAATCAGCTTGGTCCACATCGACAGGTCGGCCTTCGGCGCTTCGAGGCCCAGGGCTTCGAGGATGATGTCGTCCAGGCCCTGGTCGCACAGCACTTGCGGCACCTTGTAGATGGTGTCCACGTCCCACACCGAGATCACGGCCTGCTCTTCGACGTTGGCGAACAGCGAGATCTTGGCGCGTTCGTCGTCCGGGATGCGGCGGTCGGCGCGGCACAGCAGCGCGTTCGGCGAGATGCCGATCTCGCGCAGCTTCTGCACGCTGTGCTGGGTCGGCTTGGTCTTGAGTTCGCCGGCCGATGCGATGTACGGCACCAGGGTCAGGTGCACGAAGGCGGCGCCCTTGCGGCCCGAGCGCAGCGACAGCTGGCGCGCGGCCTCCAGGAACGGCAGCGATTCGATGTCGCCCACGGTGCCGCCGATCTCGACCAGCGCGACGTCGACGCCTTCGGCGCCGCGGCGGATGTAATCCTGGATCTCGTTGGTGATGTGCGGGATGACCTGCACGGTCTTGCCGAGGTATTCGCCGCGACGCTCCTTGCGGATCACCGATTCATAGATCTGGCCGGTGGTGAAGTTGTTCACCTTCTTCATGCGCGTGCTGATGAAGCGCTCGTAGTGGCCGAGGTCGAGGTCGGTCTCGGCGCCATCATCGGTGACGAACACTTCGCCGTGCTGGGTCGGGCTCATGGTGCCCGGGTCGACGTTGATGTAGGGATCGAGCTTGAGCAGGGTGACTTTGAGGCCGCGGCTCTCGAGGATCGCGGCGAGGGAGGCGGCCGCGATCCCTTTGCCCAGGGAAGACACGACGCCGCCAGTGACGAATACGAATTTGGTCATTGTGCTGATGGTGCCGAATGGCACGCGCGGGAAATAGAAATTATACCTTAATCCTGCAAATACTTCTTCATATCAAGACGGCAAGTTCCCAAAAAACAGTGTCGTGGACCGTTCACAAAACCACTATTCCGAGTGCATTTTCGTTTCAGTTGGGCAATAATTGTAACCGGTCGGACGAGACAATATTTTACCGACAACATTTGTACAGACAGTTCTGGTGTCATAAGACAAACGCCGCACGGATGCCGCCATTCCGGCGGAAAAAACCCTATCTCAATTACACAAAACATGGGCAATTTCATCAAACTCAACATCGGTACGCGCCTGGCCGCCGGCTTCGCCCTGACGCTTCTGATGACCGTCATCATCGCTACCGTCGGCGTCTGGCGCCTGAACCAGGTCGCCCACGAGACAGAGGCGATTCTGGCAGAACCGCTGGCGAAGGAGCGCATGATCGCCGAGTGGTATACCCAGATCTTCGCCGCCGTGCGCCGCACCGCCGCCATCGTCAAGAGCAGCGACCCGTCGCTGACCGAGTTCTTCAAGGAAGACTCGGCCGCCACCGGCAAGCTGTCGGCCGACCTGGTCAAACAGATCGAACCGTTGATCAGCGGCGACGACGAAACCGCCCTGTTCAAGTCGGTCATGGAACACCGCGCCGCCTACAGCAAGGCGCGCGATGGCGCGGTCAAGGCCAAGGCCGAAGGCAACGTCGAACTGGCGGAACAGATCCTGACCCAGCAATTCAATCCCACGGCCAAGGCCTACCAGGAACGCGTGAAGGAACTGGTCGACCTGCAGCACAAGCGCATCGCCGCCAGCGCCGGGCTGATCGCCAGCACCGCGGCCCGCGGCAACGTCGTGATCGGCTCGCTGGCCGCCGGCGCCCTGTTGCTGGGCGGCGTGTTCGCCTGGCTGCTGACCCGCTCGATCACCCGTCCGCTGCGCCAGGCGGTGCACGCGGCCGAACAGGTGGCGGCCGGCGACCTGACGGTCGAGATCGACACCAGGGCGACCGATGAAACCGGCGCCCTGCTGCGCGCGCTGGGCCATATGAATACGTCCCTGTCGAAGATCGTCGACGAAGTGCGCAGCGGCACCCAGACCATCAGCGGCGCCTCGAGCGAGATCGCGGCCGGCAGCTTCGACCTGTCCAGCCGCACCGAACAGCAAGCCGCGGCGCTGGAAGAAACCGCCGCCTCGATGGAAGAACTGACCGGCACCGTGCGCCAGAACGCCGACAACGCGCGCCAGGCCAACCAGCTGGCGATCGCCGCCTCGAGCGTGGCCACCCAGGCCGGCCAGGCGGTCGACCAGGTAGTCGCCACCATGGGCTCGATCAACGATTCGTCGCGCAAGATCGTCGACATCATCGCGGTCATCGACGGCATCGCCTTCCAGACCAATATCCTGGCGCTGAACGCGGCCGTCGAAGCGGCGCGCGCCGGCGAACAGGGCCGCGGCTTCGCGGTCGTGGCCTCGGAAGTGCGCACGCTGGCGCAGCGCTCGGCCGCCGCCGCCAAGGAAATCAAGCAGCTGATCGGCGACTCGGTCGAAAAGGTCGACACCGGCACCAGGCTGGTCGACCACACCGGCGCGACGATGCGCGAAGTGGTCGACTCGATCCAGCGCGTGACCGACATCATGGGCGAGATTTCGTCGGCCAGCCAGGAACAGATCACCGGCATCGACCAGGTCAACCAGGCCATGGGCCAGATGGACAACGCGACCCAGCAGAACGCGGCGCTGGTCGAGGAAGCCACCGCCGCCACCGCGGCGCTGCAGGATCAGGCGCAGCGCCTGGCGCAGGTGGTCGATGTGTTCAAGCTCGATGCGCGGTATGTGACCCCGGCGGCGCCGGTGGTTGCGGTGAAGCGTCCGCCGGCACGGCCGGCGCTGGCCAAGCCGGTGGCGCGTGCGGCGGCCAAGCCAGCACCTGTCGCCAAGCCGGCAGCCGCCAAGGCCACCGGCAAGCCTGCAGCACCAGCCAAGGTCAATGAGGCAGAATGGGAAGAGTTCTGACCGTCTCTCGCCGCTAAATGAAGCCGCCGTCCCTTTTCAGGCACGGCGGCTTTTTCATTGGCTCCGGCTTTCCAGCTGTTCCCTCACGTAGGCCAGCCACCTGTCGTCTGGATTGGGCTGGCCGCGCACGGTTTCGATGTACTCGAAGCTGCGCCAGGTGGCGGGCTTGTCGCGGAAAATCAAATACATTTCGCCGATCTCGAAGTTCGGTCGCAACACACAGTCGGAATCGTTGTACAGGCGTCCCCCTCCACGTCCCCAGAACTTGTCATCACTGTGGTCAAGGGATGACGGCGACGATCGCGTCTCTCCCGCTGCTCCAACGATAATGAACCGCTGTGCGGGGAAGCCCCGGATGCGCTCTTGCACTTCGAATTCGTATTCAACGGTCAGGCGTCCTCCACCTCCGCGGATCGATGTGGGCGTCGCTCTGACGACTTTGGCGACGGAGACATCCGTAGCCATGGCGATCTGCGCTTCAGGTGTGACCATCTGCTCGCGTGGAGGCGCGTAACAGGCGAGGCTGGATGGACTTGCCAGGATGCCGAGCAGCAAAGTAGCGTACAGTTGGCTCTTCAAGAAAGTCGTTGATGGCGGTGCGAACACTTTGCTTCTCCTGTTGGCTGGACAGTTCATGCTAGCAGTCGTCTGCCTCATCAAGATGCGCACACTGTCACCTCCCGGCTGAAACAGACGCAACGCGTGTGTTGACATTCCATTCACCCCGCCGCATACTTGCCGCTGATGTTAGCGTTATCATTCAAGGCACGGTGGACGTTTCCTCTCCGTCGTCGCACAAAAATATACACGGAGACAAACCATGCTCAAGCGCGCGCCTGAAGCCCTGGTTCCTGAAGAAAAAAGCATCGGTAATGCTCTCGGCTGGCGCGAAAAGCTCAGCTATGGCGTGGCCGATATGGGCTTCAATTTTTATTGGGCCAATATCGCGACCTTCCTGCTGATCTTCTACACCGACACGTTCGGCATCTCGGCGGCCCAGGCCGCCACCCTGCTCGCCTCAATCAAGCTGATCAACGCCTTCACCGACCCGCTGATCGGCGCCGCGGCCGACCGCACATCAACGCGCTTCGGCAAGTTCCGCCCCTACCTGGTCTGGATGTCGATCCCGCTCGGCGCCGCCGCCGTGCTCACCTACACCACGCCCGACCTCGACGCCGACGGCAAACTCGTCTGGGCCTACGCCAGCTACCTGGCGATGATGGTGTTCTACACCTGCGTCAACATCCCCTACAACGCGCTGTCCGGCGTGATGTCGGCCGACCCGCAGGAACGCTCCACCATCAACGGCCTGCGCTTCATCTTCGCCTTCGCCGGCTCCACCCTGGTGACGGCCGCCACGCCGGCCATGGTGGGGTGGCTGGGCGGCGGCGACGATGAACGCGGCTGGCAGCTGACCATGGTGGCCTGGAGCGTCGCCGCCGCGCTGATGTTCCTGATCACCTTCGCCAACACGCGCGAGCGGATCGCCCCGCCGCCCGGCCAGAAGAGCGACGTGCTGCGCGACATCCGCGACCTGGCCGCCAACCGTCCCTGGGTGGTGCTGTTCGTGCTGGCCCTGGTGATCATGGTGACCATCACCCTGCGCACCACCACCTCGGCCTATTACTTCAAGTACGTGGTCGAACGCCCCGAGCTGATGGCGAGCTTCGTGCCGACCTATATGATCTTCGCCGCCATCGGCGCCGCCTGCACGCCGCTCATGACGCGCTTCGTCGACAAGAAGGTCCTCATGATCGTCCTGATGAGCGCGACCGCCGTCTTCTCGGCCGCCTTCTTCCTGATCCCCGGCGACCGCATCGACCTGATGTTCGCGCTGCAGGCGGCCACCGGCTTCGTGCTCGGCCCCAAGTCGCCGCTGGCGTTCTCGATGTATGCCGACACCGCCGACTACAACGAATGGACCACCGGCCGCCGCGCCACCGCCATGACCTTCGCCGCCGCCACCTTCTCGCAAAAGCTCGGCACCGCGGTCGCGGTGAGCGTGATCGGCGCCGTCTTCACCGCGCTGGGCTATGTACCCAACGCCGCGCAGACGACCGGCTCGCAGGCCGGCATCGTGTGGCTGATGTCCTTCGTGCCGGCCTCGTTCGCCCTGCTGGCGGTGCTGGTCATGTGCTTCTATCACCTCGACGGCAAGCTGCTGGCGCGCATCCAGGCGGACCTGGCGGCGCGCAAGGCGGCGCCATGAACACACAGGAGTTTCCATCCATGCTGCACCCGCAAGACGACCGCTACGTGCTCACCAGCCCCACCGCGATGCCGCAGGCCGGCGGCTTCCTGTGGAACCGCAGGATGATGATCCAGTCGACCTGCCGCGGCTATGCCACCGCCCAGTTCATGCAGCCGGAGCCGAGCAAGTATTCGCATGCGCCGAACATGCAGGCCAAGTCCTTCATGCAGCCCGAGCAGCATTATTACGCCCACCATCCGGGCCGCTTCTTCTACGTGAAGGACGAAGACACGGGCGAACTGTTCTCGGCGCCCTACGAGCCGGTGCGCGCTAGCACCGACCGCTTCGAATTCTCGGTCGGCCGCCACGACCTGCGCTGGACCGTCGAGAAGTTCGGCATCCGCATCGACCTCGTTCTCGGCTTGCCGGTCGACGACGTCGCCGAGCTGTGGTCGATGGAAGTGACGAACCTGTCGGACCGCCCGCGCCGCATCAGCGTCTATCCCTATTTCACGATCGGCTACATGTCGTGGATGAACCAGTCAAGCGAGTACCGCCACGACCTGGGCGGCATCGTCGCCTCCAGCGTTACGCCGTACCAGAAGCTCGAAGACTATTTCAAGAACCGCCTGTTCAAGGACCGCACGGTGCTGCTATGCGAGCAGGCGCCGGACGCCTGGGAGACGGGCCAGATCGCCTTCGAGGGCGAAGGCGGCCTGCATGCGCCGTCCGCGCTGGCGGGCGAACGCCTGGGCTGCGGCGACGCGCGCTACGAGACGCCGGCCGCCGTGGTCCAGTACCGGCTGGCGCTGGCGCCAAACGAAGCGGCCACGCGGCGCTTCCTGTTCGGCCCCGCCTTCGACGATGCCGAGATCGCGTCCCTGCGCGACACATACCTGAGCGAGCAAGGCTTCGCCGCCGCCGCGCGCGACTACGCGGCCTATATCGCCGAAGGTGAAGGCGTGCTCCGGATCGCGACCCCAGACCGCGAGCTCGACAACTTCGTCAACACCTGGCTTGCGCGCCAGGTCTATTACCACGGCGACGTCAACCGCCTCTCCACCGACCCGCAGACCCGCAACTACCTGCAGGACAATATGGGCATGGCCTTCGTCAAGCCGGCGGCGGCGCGCGCCGCCTTCCTGCATGCGCTGAGCCAGCAGGAAGCCAATGGCGCGATGCCGGACGGGATCCTGCTGTTCGAAGGCGCGGAACTGAAATACATCAACCAGATCCCGCACACCGACCACTGCGTGTGGCTGCCGGTATGCCTGCGTGCCTACCTCGACGAAACCGGCGACGACGCCATCCTCGATGCGCCGGTCGCCACCCACGACGGCGACGTGAAAACCGCGTTCGAGCGCATCTCGCTGGCGATGGACTGGCTGTTGCAGCGGCGCGATGCGCGCAGCCTGTCCTATATCGAGCAGGGCGACTGGTGCGATCCGATGAACATGGTCGGCTACAAGGGACGCGGCGTCTCGGGCTGGCTGACGGTGGCGGCGGCTTATGCGCTGAACCTGTGGGCCGACGTGTGCGCCGCGCGCGGCGACGCCGCTTCGCTGGCGCGCTACCGCGCCGGCGCCGAGGCGATGAACGGCGCCGCCGAAGCGCACCTGTGGGACGGCGCCTGGTTCGCGCGCGGCATCACCGACGACGACGTCAAGTTCGGCGTCGCCAGCGATACCGAAGGCCGCATCTACCTGAACCCGCAAAGCTGGGCCTTCCTGTCGGGCGCCGCCAACGCCGAACAACGCGCGCTGATGTTGAAGGCGATCGACGAGCAGTTGCGCACGCCCTACGGCGTGCAGATGTTCGCGCCGCCCTATAGCAGCATGCGCGAGGATGTCGGCCGCGTCACGCAGAAGCATCCCGGCTCGGCCGAGAACGGCGCCGTGTACAACCACGCCTCGGTGTTCTACATCTACAGCCTGTACACGATCGGCGAAGCCGACCGCGCCTTCGACGCGCTGCGCAAGATGATCCCCGGCCCCGGCCTGGACGATTACCTGCAGCGCGGCCAGCTGCCGGTGTTCATCCCGAACTACTATCGCGGCGCCTACAAGGAGTATCCGCGCACTGCCGGGCGCTCGAGCCAGCTGTTCAACACCGGCACCGTGGCCTGGGTCTACCGCTGCCTGATCGAGGGGCTGTGCGGCCTGAAGGGCGACCTGAAAGGCCTGACGGTGGCGCCGCAGCTGCCGTCCGGCTGGGATGGCATGACGGTGACGCGGCGCTTCCGCGGCGCGACCTTCGAGGTCGACATCAGGCGCGGCGCGGTCGACCGGGTCGAGGTGACATGCGATGGTGTGGCCCTGCCTGCGGCCCGCGTCGACAACATCGAAGCGGGCCGCACCTACCGGCTCGAGGTAAGCGTGCCCTAGCTTACTGCATCGTGTGCGTCTGCTGCTGCGTATCCACCGCGAACCCGCGTTGCGCGTCCCAGTAGGTGAACCAGTACCGCACCACGTCCCCGATCTTCAGCCCGCCCGCCGTGTACGTGTTGTTGGCGCCGCTGAGCTGCATCCGCACATTCTGCTGCGGTCCGTTGTTGACGGTGTAGTGCACGTCGGCCCAGCCGCCGGTGGTGGTGCGGAACTGCAGCATCGTCGACGAGGTCTGGCTGACCGAGGTCGGGCCGCTCGGCTCCGGCTGCGGCGTGGCGCCGCCGCCGCCCGACTCCCACACGATGTCGTCGATCGCGAACTGGAAGCTCGATGACGGCAGCGCGCCGTCGATGCTCGAGATCATGAAGATGTCGTGAAGCGACTGCGCCGCAACCAGCGGCCCGAGCAGGGTCGAGACGGGAATCGAGGCCTGCGCCCACTGGCCGTTGCGCGTCAACCCATAGGCCGTGGTATTGGCCGGGAAGTTGACCCAGTTCTGGTTCGTGTAGGTGTCGCCGATGCCGATCCTGAAGCCGACGTTGGCCGGGATCCGGATGCGGAACTTGACGGTGCCGTTGGCGCGGTAGTTGCTCAGGTTGCGCGCCTGGCGCGCCTGGATGCCGCCGCCGAACCACTGGCCCGGCGTGGTGTAGTTCCAGGCGATGACGTTGCTGCCTTCGAACGGCGCGGTGTTGCCGGCGCCGGTGGAGGCGGCGTTCCACAGGAAGATGTCGGAACTCGTCCCTGCCACCAGCTTGTTGTTGACCGCCGTGGTGTCGGTGAACACGCCGAACTTGCCGGCTACTTCGGGCACGGTCTGGTCGCCCAGCTTCACCTGGCCCTTGCCGTCCATCTGGTAGACGCGCACGTAGTCGACGTACATGGTGGCGGGCAGCGGCGCCGTGACCTGGCCCGGGTTGGCGGCGTCGGTGAAGTTGCCGCCCACGGCCATGTTCAGCAGCAGGTAGAACGGCGCCTGCAGCGCGCTCGAATTGACCGGCAGCGGCGCGTTGTACATATTGTGCTCGACGCCGTTGTCGACCGTCGTGAAGCGCATCTGGCTCTCGTCCCAATAGAAGCGGTAGGTGACGAAGCGGTTCGCGAGCGAGTTCTGGGGCACGTACCAGTTCTTGGTCTGCCACGCGGTCGAGGCGGCGCAGCTTTCGTTGCCGGGCACGCAGGCGGCCTGCTGCCAGGTGATCACGTTCGAGCCGACGAAGTGGTTCGACGACGGCGCCCCGCCCTCGGCGCGGCCGGACGCCTTGTGGCCCATCTCCATGATGTCGATCTCGCCGTTGCGCGGCCAGGTCTGCGGACTGACGCCCAGCATCCACGCGGCCGGCCACAAGCCGGTGCCGAGGTTCGGCGTGGCCATGCGCACCTCGATCATCCCGTACTGCACCTGCACCTTGTTCTTGGTGTCGAGCCGGGCCGAGGTGAAGACATTGCTGCCGATCGTCTGGCTGCGCGCCTGGATCGCCAGCGCGCGCGTGCCCGATTCGAACGGCACGTTGACGATGCTGGCGTTGTTGGGGCTGTAGTACTGCAGCTCGGCGTTGCCGTAGCCGCACAGGCCGATCTGGCAGCCGTTACCGTCCTGCAGGTTCCACACACCGGTGTTCACGCTGTTGCCATTGAACTCCTCGGACCACAGCAGCTGGCCGATGACCGGGTTGGTCACGCTGGCCGCGGCCTGCGCGCCGCACGCCAGCAGGATGCTGGCGGCAACCACATGGAAAGGTTTCCATCTCGAGCGATGATTCTGGTTCTGGTTGTTCACGTCGACTCCTCTTGTTCTCACTACAAGAAAATGCGGCCGTGCCGGGATGGCCGTGCCGCGCCTCGCCAACTTGCCGTTGGTCTCGAATGCATGCGGATTCGTGCGGAATATGGAAGTTGGAAACCTTTCCAAACTGGAAAGAAAAATATAGTCCGATTCTCGCGAGGCGTCAAACGGATGTGAACGTTTCGTGTGCGATTATCCCGCCGGCATATGCATGCGACGGGGTGGAGGGCGCCGCGTCAGGTTCGGACGCTGGCGAGGATTTGCGCGACCAGCTGTTCCTGGCTGTCGCGGATGTCGAGGGTGATGCCGGCTTCGTCCGGCTGCAGGGGTTCGAGCGTATTCAGCTGGCTGTCGAGCAGCGATGGCGGCATGTAGTGGCCGGGGCGGTTGCTGACGCGCTCGAGCAGCAGGCCGCGCTCGCCGGCCAGGTGGGCAAAGCGCACGTCGCCGCCGGCGCTGCGCAGCAGGTCGCGATAGGCGCGCTTGAGCGAGGAACACGACAGCACTGCCCCGCCCTCGCGTGCGGCGAGCTTGTCGCGCAGGGTCAGGAGCCAGTCGCGGCGGTCGTCGTCGGTCAGCGCGGTGCCGGCCCTCATCTTGGCGATATTGGCCTGCGAATGGAAGGCATCGCCCTCGATGAACGGCACGCCAAGCGCGGCGGCCAGCTTTTCGCCGATGCTGGTCTTGCCGCAGCCGCTCACGCCCATGACTACCCAGGCCGTCCCCTTGTTGTCGTCTCGCGCTTGTGTCGTCATTGCCTCATGTTAACGCTAACATCAATACAGCCGATTGTAGCGCCTGGGCACGAAGGATGTAAAGCATCATGCACCACGGTTGGGCGGATGCGCGGCGCCGGTGCCTGTCGGCAGCAATCGCACACCCCGCCCGGCCGGCGCTTGTCAAGGCAAAAAGCGGTTTTCGTCTTTGAAATGAATGGCTTAACCCCACACGATTCCAGATGGCACAGGTCTTGCTGTCGACAATGCTCAGGCATGGTCACGCCCGCCTCGCAGTTTCACTTTTTGCGTCATCACCACTATCAGGGGTCTTCGCCAATGAAAGATGAGAATCTGTACCGTCCTTATTCGACCGAATCTTCCCTGACCGGCTGCGGCTGCGCTTGCGGCCGGCATGGTTCCCAGGACGAGCACGATCGCGAGGCGCAAGCCGCCAGGCTGCGGCGCGCCGGCGATGCCGAAGCGTTGTCGGGCGATTTCGTCGAAGCGGCCGCGGTGCGCGCCCTGTTTCCGCATGAAGCGACGCGCCGCAACCTGATCAAGGCGGTGGGCGCGCCGACGCTGATGGCGGCGATCGGTTCGCTGCTGCCGCTGGCCAGCCTGCAGGCCAATGCGATGGAAAAAACGGGCGCGCTCGAGAAGAAGGACCTCAAGATCGGCTTCATCCCGATCAACTGCGCCACCCCCTTGATCATGGCCGACCCGATGGGCATGTACAAGGCGCAGGGCCTGAACGTCACCCTCAGCAAGACCGCCGGCTGGGCGCTGGTGCGCGACCAGATGATCAACCGCGAGCTCGATGCTTCGCACTTCCTGGCGCCGATGCCGCTGGCGATGTCGATCGGCCAGGGCGGCACGCCGCAGCCGATGCGCGTCGCCACCATCCAGAACATCAACGGCCAGGCGATCACGCTCGGCCTCAAGCACAAGAACAACCGCGACCCGCGCAACTGGAAGGGCTTCAAGTTCGCGATCCCCTTCGAGTATTCGGTCCACAACTTCCTGCTGCGCTACTACCTGGCCGAGCACGGGCTGGACCCGGACCGCGACGTCCAGCTGCGCGTGACGCCGCCGCCCGAGATGGTCGCCAACCTGCGCGCCGGGAACATCGACGGCTTCCTCGGCCCCGATCCGTTCAACCAGCGCGCCGTGTTCGACCAGATCGGCTTCATCCACATCCTCACCAAGGACATCTGGAACGGCCATCCCTGCTGCGCCTTCGGCGCCTCGCAGGCCTTCATCGACCAGAACCCGAACACCTTCGCCGCGCTGTACCGCGCCATCCTGAACGCCACCGCGATGGCGCACAAGGCCGAGAACCGGGCCGAGATCGCCAAGGCCATCAGCAAGCCGGCCTACCTGAACCAGCCCGAGACCGTGGTGCTGCAAGCACTCTCCGGCCGCTTCGCCGACGGCCTGGGCAAGGTGCGCAACGAGCCGGACCGCGCCGACTTCGACGCCCTGCCCTGGTATTCGATGGCGACCTGGATGCTGACGCAAATGAAGCGCTGGGGCTACCTGAAAGGCGACGTCAACTACAAGGCGCTGGCCGAGCAGGTGTTCCTGCTGACCGATGCGCGCAGGCAGATGGCGGCCCTCGGCATGCCGGCGCCGGCCGCCGCGGCAAGCGGCTACCGCCCGTTCACGATCATGGGCAAGACCTACGATCCGGCCAAGCCGCAGGCCTACCTGGACAGCTTCGCGATCAAGCGCGCCTGAGTTGGAACGGAAGAATCCATGCACAAGCACATGAAGTTCAAGGCGGCGCTGCTGTCGCTGGCGCTGCTGCTGGTCTTGCTCGGCGTCTGGCACATCGCCACCGCGCCGCGCGCCACGGCGCCGGTGACGGCGATGAGCGCCGAGGAAGCCGAGTACGCCGCCCTGATGGGACAGGCGCCGGCCGCTGTCGATGCTACCTCGGCGGACCCGGCGCCCACCGCCGGCAGCGGCTTTCCCACGCCGTCGCAGTTCGCGCAGATAGCGGGCGGCCACCTGGCCGATCCGTTCTACGACCGCGGCCCGAACGACCGCGGCGTCGGCATCCAGCTGGCGCATTCTCTGGTGCGCGTCGCCCTGGGCTATCTGCTGGCGATGCTGGTGGCGATCCCGCTCGGCTTCGTGATCGGGATGTCGCCGCTGCTGTACCGCGCGATCGATCCCTTCATCCAGGTGCTCAAGCCGATCTCGCCGCTGGCCTGGATGCCGATCGCGCTCTACACGATCAAGGATTCGTCGATCTCGGGCATCTTCGTGATCTTCATCTGCTCGATCTGGCCCATGCTGATCAACACCGCCTTCGGCGTGGCCGGCGTGCGCAAGGACTGGCTCAACGTCGCGCGCACGCTCGAAGTGTCGCCGCTGCGCAAGGCCTTCCTGGTGATCCTGCCGGCCGCGGCGCCGACCATCATCACCGGCATGCGCATCTCGATGGGCATCGCCTGGCTGGTGATCGTCGCCGCCGAAATGCTGATCGGCGGGAACGGCATCGGCTACTTCCTGTGGAACGAATGGAACAACCTGTCGCTGGCGAACGTGCTGTTCGCCGTGCTCATGATCGGCGTCGTGGGCATGGCGCTGGACCTGATGTTCGCCGCCCTGCAAAAGAAGGTGACCTATGCCGAATGATCGCTTCGTCCAGGTCGACGGCCTGGCCAAGACCTACCGCGCCGGCCAGCCGCCGGTGTTCGAACAGGTGTCGTTCGCGATCGAGCGCGGGGAGTTCATCTGCATCATCGGCCACTCCGGCTGCGGCAAGAGCACCATCCTGAACGTGCTGGCCGGGCTCGAAGCGGCCAGCGCCGGCACCGTGATCATGGACGGCCGCGAAGTGACCGGCCCCGGCCTGGACCGCGGGGTGGTGTTCCAGAACCACGCCCTGCTGCCGTGGCTGAGCGTGGAAGACAATATCGGCTTCGCCGTGCGTTCGCGCCATCCCGACTGGCCGCGCGACAAGGTGCGCGAGCACGGCGCGCGCTTCATCGAGATGGTGGGCCTGAGCGCCGCGGCGCGCAAGAAGCCGGCCGAGCTCTCGGGCGGCATGAAGCAGCGCGTGGGCATCGCGCGCGCCTTCGCGGTCGAACCCAAGATGCTGCTGCTGGACGAACCGTTCGGCGCGCTCGACGCCCTCACCCGCGGCACGATCCAGGACGAGCTGCTGGGCATCTGCGCGGCCACGCGCCAGACCGTCTTCATGATCACCCATGACGTCGACGAAGCGATCCTGCTGGCCGACCGCATTTTCTTGATGAGCAACGGCCCCCGGGCGCAGATCGCCGAGATCGTCGTCAACACGCTGCCGGCCGACCGCAGCCGCGCCACGATCCACCGCGATCCCCAGTTCTACAAGATCCGCAACCACCTGGTCGATTTCCTGGTGCGCCGTTCGAAGATGCTGCAGCAGTCCGGCGCCGACGGCGCCGAGCCCTCGGCGACGCGCATCGTACGTCCCGGCCTGGAAGACGATGCGCAGCCTGTCCCCGACCATTACCCTGCCCGGGCTTCGGCCTGAGCATCCGCCTTTACCACCACCACATCGATGGAGCCCGATATGATTTCATGCCGTGAAGACGTCACTAAAATGATCTTGTCCGCCAAGGTCCGCAAGGGCATCAAGTGGCGCGACGTGACCGAGGCCACCGGCCTGTCGAAGGAATGGACCACCGCCGCCTGCCTCGGCCAGATGACGCTGGACAAGCAGCAGGCCGAGGCGGTCGGCAAGATCTTCGAACTATCCGACGAAGCCATTGCCTGGCTGCAGATCGTGCCTTATAAGGGTTCGCTGCCTACCGCGGTGCCGACCGATCCGCTGATCTACCGCTGGTACGAGCTGGTGAACGTGTACGGCACCACGATCAAGGAACTGATCCACGAAGAATTCGGCGACGGCATCATGAGCGCCATCGATTTTTCGATGGACATCCAGCGCACCGAAGATCCGAAGGGTGACCGCGTCAACGTGGTCTTGTCCGGTAAATTCCTGCCTTATAAGACCTACTGACCATCGTCGGCTCAGGCGCTCTCGCGCTCGCGCAAGGTAAAGCCCAGGTCGATGCGCTTGCGTTCGGGTTCCTGGCCCTTGATCACCTGCAGCAGCAGGCTGGCGGCCTCGAAGCCGACCTGGTAGCGCGGCGTGTCGATGGTGGTCAGCGACGGCATCATCCATGCCGATGCAGGGAGGTCGTTGAAACCACAGACGGCGATCTCCTGCGGGATCTGGACGCCGTGGCGCTGGCAGTGATAGACGGCGCCGTGGGCCAGGTCGTCGTTGCAGCAGAAGACGGCGTCGCAGTCGGGCATGTTCGCCATCATCTGCCCCATCAACTCGGCGCCGAGCGCGATCGTGGAGCGCTCCGGCACCATCAGCTCGAGCCGCGGGTCGGCCAGGCCGGCCTCGACCATCGCGGCCCGATAGCCGTCGGCGCGCCGCAGCGTGCGCTCGTCGAGCTGGGCGCCGATGAAGCCGATACGGCGGTAGCCTTTCTTGAGCAGGTGGCGCGTCATCTCCATGCCGGCTTCGAACTGCGAGAAGCCGACCGACAGGGCGCCGGGTTCGTCCGACAGGTCCATCATCGACACCGACGGCACCTGCGACGCTTCCAGCATCTTCGCCACGGCCGGGCTGTGGGCCTGGCTCGAGAACAGGATGCCGTCCGGGCTCGATTGCAGATAGGTGCGCAGCAGCTTTTCTTCCTCGGCCTGCGAATAATAGGTATTGCCGATCAGGAGCTGGTACTGGCCCGGCGCGACGGCGTCATGGATGCCTTCGAGGACGGCGGTGAACACGGCGTTGGAGAACGACGGCACCAGCACCACGATCACGTGCGACTGCGACGAGGCCAGCGCGCGCGCCGCGCGGTTGGGCACGTAGCCCAGCTCCGCCACCGCACGCTCCACCTTGACCCGGGTGACCTCGGAGACCATCTGAGGCTGGCTCAGCGCGCGCGAGGCGGTCATGATCGATACGCCCGCCATGCCCGCCACCTGCTCGAGCGTCGCGCGCCCCGTTCCCCTGCCCTTGCTGCGGCCCGTCTTATCCATGGTCATCCTGTCGTAGCATTCTTCATCCCTGGTTCCATTCTATCAACAATAACCAGGCCTTTCGTGGCGGCCCTGGGATGAACGTTGCCTGATCAACAAAAATCCCTGCTGCGCGCATCCAGCCCGCCCAGCAGGTGCGACATATCGACCAGCCGCTTGGCCACCAGGTGGCGCACTTCTCCCTGGCGCTGCCAGATGCCGTACACCCCAAGCAGCGGCGCACTCAGCACCTCGCGCCGCTGCTGCTCGACCAGGGTCGGCCACACGATCACATTGACGTTGCCGGTCTCGTCTTCCAGGGTCATGAACAGCACGCCCTTGGCCGTGCCGGGGCGCTGGCGCACCGTGACCAGGCCGCAGGCGCGCGCCAGCTGGCCGTCCTGGAAATCCATCAGGGTCGACGCCGGCATGAAGCGCTGCTTGAGCAGGCGCTCGCGCAGCAGCGCCAACGGATGGCGGCCGAGCGTCAATCCCTGCGCGCGGTAGTCGCCGACGATTTCCTCTCCTTCGCTCGGCGCCTGCAATGCCGGCGTCTCTTCGCGCGGCACGGTCGGGCGCAACAGATCCTTGTCGGGCGCCGCGCCCGAGGCCTGCCACAAGGCCTCGCGCCGGTGCCCGGCCAGCGAGCGCAGCGCGTTGGACGCGGCCAGCACCTGCAGGTCGCCCCGGTCGAGATGCGCGCGCCGCGCCAGGTCGGCCACGCTGTCGAACGGCCGTATGGCGCGCGCCTGCTCGATGCGCTCGGCCGCCTCCTGCTTCAATCCGCGTTGCAGCGAGAAGCCCAGCCGCACCGCCGGCTGGCGCGAGCGGTCGACGGGGTCGTATTCCTCCAGCGCCGAATCCCAGCCGCTGATGGCGACGTCGACCGGCCGCACCTCGATGCCGTGGCGGCGCGCATCCTGCACCAGTTGCGAGGGACTATAAAAGCCCATCGGCTGGCTGTTGAGCAGCGCGCAGAGAAAAGCGGCCGGCTCGTGGCACTTGAGCCACGAACTCGCATACGCCAGCAGCGCGAAGCTGGCCGCGTGCGATTCGGGAAAGCCATACTCGCCGAAGCCCTGGATCTGGCTGAAGATCGCCTCGGCGAATTCCTGCTTGTAGCCGCGTTCGAGCATGCCGCCCACGATGCGCTCGTAGTATTTTTCGAGGCCGCCCTTGCGCTTCCAGGCCGCCATCGCGCGCCGCAGTTGATCCGCCTCGCCCGGCGTGAAGCCGGCGCCCAGGATCGCCACCTGCATCACCTGCTCCTGGAAGATCGGCACGCCCAGGGTGCGCCCGAGCGCGACCTTCATCTCGGGGCTCGGATACTCGATCGGCTCCAGCCCCTGGCGCCGGCGCAGGTAGGGATGGACCATGCCGCCCTGGATCGGGCCGGGCCGCACCACCGCCACCTCGATCACCAGGTCGTAGAAGCGGCGCGGCAACATGCGCGGCAACATGCTCATCTGCGCGCGCGACTCGATCTGGAACACGCCGATGGTGTCGGCCTGGCAGATCATGTCGTAGGTGGCGCTGTCCTCGAGCGGGATGTCCTGCATCTCGAACACATCGCCATAGCGCTGGCCGACCAGCTCCAGCCCGCGCCGCATCATCGACAGCATGCCCAGCGCCAGCACATCGACCTTCATCAGGCCCAGTTCTTCGAGGTCGTTCTTGTCCCACTGGATGACGCTGCGATCGACCATCGTTGCGTTCTCGATCGGCACCAGGCGCGAAAGCTTGCCCTTCGCGATCACGAAGCCGCCCGGGTGTTGAGAGAGGTGGCGCGGGAAGTTCAGCAGCGACTGCGCCAGCGTGGCCCACTGGCGCGACAGCGGCGCCTCGGGGTCGAGGCCGCTTTCGGCCAGGCGGCCCAGCAGATCCGCGCGGCTATCGAACCAGTGGTGGGTCTTGGCCACCTTCTCGACAATGGCGAGATCGATGCCGAGCGCCCGCCCGCTGTCGCGCAGCGCGCTCTTGGGCCGGTAGCTGATCACCACCGCCGCCAGCGCAGCCCGCTGGCGGCCGTACTTGTTGTAGATGTACTGGATGACTTCTTCGCGCCGCTGGTGTTCGAAGTCGACGTCGATGTCGGGCGGCTCGTTGCGCTCGCGCGAAATGAAACGCTCGAACAGCAGGCTGGCGCGGGCCGGGTCGACCTCGGTGATGCCGAGGCAGTAGCACACCGCGGAATTGGCGGCCGAGCCGCGGCCCTGGCACAGGATGTGCTGCGAGCGCGCGTAGCGCACGATGTCGTACACCGTCAGGAAGTAGTGTTCGTAGCCCATGTCGGCGATCAGTTCGAGCTCGTACTCGATCTGGGCCTGCACCTTGGCCGGCACGCCGTCGCGGAAGCGCCGGTGCGCGCCGATCCAGGTTTCGCTGCGCAGGTAGCTGCTGGCATCGTGGCCTTCGGGAACCACCTCATCCGGGTATTCGTAGCGCAGCTCGTCGAGCGAGAAGGTGCACAGGCGCGCGATGCGCACGGTCTCGGCCAGCGCCTCGCGCGAATAGATATTGGCCAGGCGCAGGCGCGCGCGCAGGTGCTGCTCGGCGTTCTGCGCCAGGCCGTAGCCGCAGGCGCCCACCGGCTTGCCAATGCGGGTCGCGCTCAGGGTGTCCTGCAAGGGTTTACGCGAGCGCACGTGCATGCAGACGTGGCCCAGCGCGACGATCGGCAGGCCATGCTGCCAGCCCACCTCTTCCACCGTGGCGCGGTGGGCGTCGTCGAAAGCGCGGTGCAGCTGGGTGAGGCCAAGCCAGGCGCGGCCCGGGAAGGTGGTGGCCATCCATGCCGCCTGGGCGTGCAGGCGGTCGACGTCCTGGGCTTCGTGGCCGGGGTATGGCGGCAGCAGGATCGCCAGGCAGTCGGGCATGTGCTGCAGGTGCGCGTATTCCTGGACGGGATTGGCCAGGTCGTCGGGCGTGAGCAGGTAGGTGCCCTTCTCGCTGCGCGTGCGGCCGATCGTGATCAGTTCGGACAGGTTGCCGTAGCCGTTGCGGTTTTGCGCCAGCAGGATCAGGGAGGGGGCCGGGGTGCCGTCAAGGCTCTTGAGGTGGAAGTGGGCGCCGATGATCAGGGGCAGGCCGGCGTTTTTCGCTTCGGCGTGGGCGCGCACGACGCCGGCCAGTGAGCATTCGTCGGTGAGCGCCAGCGCGAAGTAACCCAGCTGCACCGCGCGCGCGACCAGCTCCTCGGCGTGCGAGGCCCCTTGCAGGAACGAGAAGTTCGAGAGGCAGAACAACTCGGCGTAGGGGGGCAGCGCCTGGGGGGATGGGGGCTGGGCGGCGGGGGTGGGCTTGGTCACGCTCGTGGGCTGTCAAACAGCCAATACTGTATAAAAACACAGTATAACCGAGCCGACCACGTCGGCGAAAAAACCTACGACTCAGGCATAGTGCCTCCCGCCCTACTCAGGCGTGTGTGGGAAAGGGGCGCGGCATGGGTCCGAGGGACGCCCCTGAAGGATCTTGCATTCCCATCCGCGCACGCAGACTGGACACGCCACCACCGTGCGCACGGCGCATGACCTGCTGGTCGGCGCCAATCATGCGCTCATACGCCAGCATCAATGCCGTACCGCCCATTGAATTGATGTAATCGAGCATATCCATCGTGGTCTCGTAAGCCCAGCCAGAAAAGCTCTCGCCCAGTTCGCCCCCCGCCGCCGCACCGGCACTCGTGACGCCGCCCTGCACTTTCGTCAGGATCGTGACGATGGCCCACGAAATCGCCATCCATCCAGTCGTCGCAAGCGTCATGCGCAGCACCGGCATGAGAATGCCCGCTTCGTGGATCGCCTTGAGCACGCCGAGCAAGGCGCCGGCCGGCATTGCGCGGTTGCAGTCGATGGTTGCGATCAGGATCGCGATCTTGTTCATCACGCCAGGATAGCGCCGCAGAAAGCGGTACAAGGCGGGCCCGATCTGCTGCTGGTCGCCAAGCAGCCGACCAAGACCGGCCGCTAGAAAGCAGCCGCCAGTGAGCTTCCACACCACTTTCACCAGCTTCATGTCGACCGGACCATCCATCATCGTCGCGCTGGCGAAGGTTTGCAGATGGCTGCCATTGCCGGCATGCGTAGGGCTCAGCAGCAGATTGAAGCAGGTGGAAAAATTGGGATCGTAGCTGCCGTCCACCGCGATGGCGCCGCTCGCGGTCACCGCGATGAACGGCGCTCCCGCTCCACCGACGACGCCGATATTGATGGCGCCATTGGCCTGGAGCGATGCCATCAACTGGAGTGCCTCCTGCGCGCTGCCGCCTGCACGCAGGAGGCCGTCGCTATTCGCGATCACGTAGCTGCCGTCACGGCATTGCAGGGTGATGGCGGCGGCATCCTGGGCCTCGGGCATGCCGATGGTAAACACCTCGGCCGCATCGCTCGAGGTCTCGAGCGCCGTGATCTGGCCGTCGGCGGCGATCGACCAGTAACCGCCTGCGGCGGTCTGGAGCTTGATCTCGTCGCCGGCGGCGAGCAGCCCGGCCAGCGAGACGTAGTTTCTGTCAGTGGTGAACGCGGGCTCGGGCTGCGTGATCGAGACCGGCGTATCTTCGGGCACGTTAACGCTCGAAACGGCCGCCACGCCCCAGCTATAGACCATCGAGAACGACTTGACGGCGGCCGGCCAGGTGTCGCCGAAGGTCGGGCTGTCGGCCGTGAACGACAGGCTGGCGTTTTCCACCAGTGCGGCGACCTTCTCCGTGACGTCGACCGGTCCGTAGGCGGCGGCGATGATGTTCAGGGCGCGGGGGTCGAGCGACGCCTGCCCGGCGGGAGCGGCCGGGTCGTAATCGATGTGGAGAATCTGGTTCTCGGTGGTCGCGGCCATTTGCGGCTTGCGGTCGGCGTACTGGTAGACCACGTGCAGGGTCTTGCGCATGGCCGGCCAGCCATCGCCGAATACGCTGCTGGATGCGGCGACCGACAGCCTGCGCCGGCTCACGCTGGCGCGGACGATGTCGGTGACGTCCTTCAGGCCATAGAAGGCGCTCAGGATGTGCAGCGGTGGGCGGTAGCTGAGCGCATAGGGATTGCCCTCGACGACGATGTCGACGAACGGCACCTGGCCGCTGTAGCTGGCCACGATGACGAAGGTGTTGCGCTTCTCCTTGCTGGTTTCGCCGAGGGTGGTGCTGTCGGCGACCAGGGACAAGCTTCCGGTCGAATGGTCGGCCAGGTTGCGCACTGTCGCGCTTACGTCGGCGGAGCCGAAGCTGGCGCCCCACACGGTCAGCGCCGGCTGGGCGGTGCTGTCTTCCGAGGTTGAGGCAGGGGTTCGGATGGCTTGCTCGAACTGCTGTGCGCCGATGTTCAGCGTCTGGCCTTCCGAAGCCGTTGCCACGAGCGTCGGGCCGCCGTCATAACGATAAATGACCGTCAGCGTCTTTTCGTGGCCAATCCAGGTGTCGCCGAATGCCCGACTGCTCGCCAACACACACAGGGTTTCTGGAAAAGACTGACGGTTGACTTGCTTGATGACCTGAGCGGTGACCTGCTTGAGTCCGTAAGCCGCGCCAACGATCTGCAGAACGCCTGTGCTTTGGGTAGCCATACTTGAATCTTCTTTCCGGAATGAATAACATGCTTTGCGACAATTGCGATGGCAGCGCGACGATCTTCCGTTACGCCCTCCATTGTTGATACGCAATAGTTTGCAAACTCCGTGCCACGTTGAAACATGGTGTAGAAGCAACAGAATCGAGGATTTAGTCGACTAGCTATGCCTGTTGGGTGTAAAACAGCGGGTGTTTTTACATGTCAACGAAGAAGTTGACACGCCGGTTGCCTGAATCGCGAAGTTAGGAATGTGTATTCGGCAAGTTTCTTTCCCTGCAGTATTTACGGCGCCTGCGCCGACCAAACGAGCCGCAAATGACCTCATCGCCTGACTTGCTTGCCAACCCCAGCACCGAGCGATATCGCCTCGGTAGGTTGCTTGGCAATGGCGGCTTCGGTGACGTGCATGAGGCGTGGGACCCGGCGCTGCAGCGCAGCGTTGCCATCAAGCGCCTGAAGCCTGACCTGGTGCGCGACCAGCCGGATAACCTGCTTCAGGAGGCGCGCCTGGCGGCCTCGCTGCGGCATCCTGCTTTCATCCAGATCTATTCGCTCGAAGACGACGGCCATAGCAAGTCGATCGTGATGGAGCTGGTTGGGGGGAAGACCCTCCATCAGCTGCTGGCCACGACCAAGCTGGCGCGGGATCAGATACTCGATATCGTTTGCCAGTTGGCGGATGCGATGGCGCAGGCGCATGCGGCTGGGTTGATTCATGGTGATTTAAAGCCGGCTAATCTGATGATCGAGCCGTCGGGGCAGGTCCGCATCATGGATTTTGGGCTGGCGCGCAAGATCGATCCGCTGGCGACCGAGTCGGGGGATGTGCTGCAGACGCAAGGGACGATTGCTTATCTAGCGCCTGAAATCTTGAATGGCAAGCATCCAAATACGCTCAGCGATATTTATGCAGTCGGTGTGCTGATGTACGAGATGATGCATGGGGAGAGGCCGTTTGCGCATTTGCATGGGCTGGCGCTTGCCGCAGCTCAGGTGCAATCCTCTTGTGCTAAGTGGACCTTTGCTCTGGACGCTGATCAGGACATGGTTGCCTTGGTGCGAGCGATGTGTGCCCCGGATCCTTCTACACGCATACCAACGATGATGGAGGTTCAACAGACTGCGCGGTCATTGTACAGAGCGGGGACGCATACAGCCCCGAGCCTTCCAACCGTGCCTAATTTGGCGGCAGTATCCGGTCCATCACCTATTAACCGACGCAGAATTACATATAGTGCCTTAGTACTCATTTTGCTATTGATCGGTGCATTCATAACATCTCTGTCCGGATCAAATAATCTGCCTCGTCAGTGGATTCCTTCAGTCTCCGATGCAGCACGAATGTCGAATGGCATGGCCGCGCTGCGCCATTTTGACCGTGATGGAAGTCTAGACATAGCAACAGAAAATTTTGAGGCTATCTTAGCAAAACAGCCTGAACACGCGGCGGCAATGGCAGGCATGGCAATCGCCTATGCACTTCGCTATGCAGGTGATCGCAGCGATGCTAGCTGGTTACAGCGTGCAGATGCTAGCGCCCAAATGGCATTGGCATTGAACGATCAGCTAGCACTTGGCTATGCAGCAAAGTCGTTGGTACGCTGGCAGCAGAATCGAAACGAAGAAAGTCTAAAATTTTCTCAACAGGCTCTGCAACTAGATCCATCAAACCTGTTTGCGTTGAACACCAAAAATGGCGCTTTGCTAGACCTACAGCGATACTCAGAAGCTGAACTCAGTATTAATAAAGCACGCGAGGCGCATCCGACAGAGCGTCTCTTCATTGACCAAATAGGAGACCTCCGCTTTCGCGAGCATGATTACATACGCGCCGAGCAAGCTTTTCGTCAGAGTATTGACGTTGATCCTGATGCAGTCTATGCATATGCCAACTTAAGTGCGGCATTGATCAGGCAAGGCAGGGACACCGAAGCACTCCAAATATTGCAACAAGGCTTGCAAGTGCGCCCAAATGGCCAACTCTATAGCAATCTCGGTGCTGCGCTATTCAATCGCGAAGATTATGTGGGCGCAGCTAAAGCGTTCCAACACGCGGTCTCGGCATCTAAAGGCACAAGTATAGCGTACTTGCGTTGGGCCAATTTAGCTGACACACTTCGTTGGATACCAGGCCGCGAGCAAGATTCTCAGCAAGCCTATCGCAATGCCGCCGCAATACTGAGGCCACTTCTTAAGCAATCTCCAGACAACGCAACAAATGTTTCACGCATGGGGTTATACGCGGCGAAATTAGGCGACAAGACCACAGCCTTTCTGATGAGCCAAAAGGCTGTTACTACTGACGCTGACAACCCGAATATCCGCTTTCGGGCTGCTGTCGCCTATGAAATTATAGGGCGGCGTGATGATGCCTTGAATGAACTGAGCAGTGCACAACGTCTTGGCTATCCCACTAAATTAATCGGGACAGAACCCGATTTATTAGCACTGCGGAGCGATCCGCGATTTGATTTACTCCGAATGGAAAGGGAATGATGACACAACCGTTAATGACACTAGCAGCACGTTTCGATGTCAACCAAGTTGATGACGGCATCGATTGGCTGTTTACCGACATCGAGTCGCTTGACGGAGTTGAACGCACTCCAGAAGACCCACATTGGAATCGAGATATAAACTTCTCCGCTGGTCAAGAATTTAGACTTGCAATCGTAGCGGGCGATCAGGAGAAAACCGATTTTGAATCGATTGAAGTAGTTGACTGCTGCATCATCACTCGTCCGCGCATTATATGCTGCGGACCGGACGTCCGCACTTGGTACGCCCCCCCATCGCTGTTCGTCGACAACACTGGCAACCAGTTAGGCGCGCTATACCGAATCGACCCTACTGCGTTCACCATACATAGCAATGGCGTAGATCCAACCAAGGGCCGAAAGATCACGCTATTGTGGAACAGCCATCTAATTGTGGGGCCATATAATGGCTTCTGGGAGCTTTCGTTTTACGTCACCGTCAGCATCAAACGAAATGGAGAAAAGGTGGCACAGCAGCGGGTGTTCTACTTTGATCCCGAAACTGAGGTAGGCAACGGCACAAAACCGCCGAATGCGCCGCAGCTTTAAACGCTAACGCCAAGTCCTAACGACCCCACATGACGCCGTAACGCCTCCGCCGGCGTCATGAGCTGCGAAGCACACCGCTGGAGATCCCCCTCACAAGCCTCCCAGGCCGCACGAATCTCTTCCTCCGAAATATTGGCAGGAAAACGAATCCGAGGGTGAGCCTCCAGCAATTTGTAAACCGTCGGCCGCGAAATCCCCAGCATCCTGGAAGCAGCCAGAATTTGCCACTGACTCTTTTCCATCGCCTCCACAAGATCGTCGTCGCTCAACTCCGACATCTTGCGCCGCACCGGCCTCGAAACAGCAGACGAAGAAGCCACGGCAGCATCGGGAGGAGCAACTACCTCCGCCACCACAGGCAGCCCCACCGCCTGTTCCAACACCGGCACATTCCCGGCCTGCAAATCCAGCGCCACCCGCCGCATCGCATGCCCCAGCTGCCGCACATTGCCCGGCCAGTCCCCATTGAACACCTGGCTCAGCAACTCGAACGGCAGATTCCACCCATCCCCCGGCGCTTCGGCCTCCAGAAAATGCCGCACCAACACGCCAAGATCCTCACGCCGCTCACGTAACGCCGGCACCCGAATCACGAACGCCTCGAGACGCCGCCGCAAGGCCTGATTGAACCCATCCTCTCCCAGATCCTGGTCCGTCGCCGCAACGATCCGCGCATTCGACCTCGCATCCGCGCCCGCCCCAAGCGGCCGATATTCGCCGCTCTCCAGCACGCGGAGCAGCATGGCCTGCACCGACGCCGGCGTATCCCCGACCTCGTCCAGGAACAAGGTGCCATCCTCGGCCTCGGCAAACCACCCGCGCCGACCACTGGTCGCCCCGGTGTACGCCCCCTTGACCGCGCCAAACAATTCGGCCGCCGCCAACGACTCATTCAAGGTCGCCATATTGATTGCAACAAGCCGCCCGCTCCGGCGCCCACTGAGCGCGTGAATCGCCTGCGCCGCCACCTCCTTGCCGCTGCCGGTCTCGCCCAGCAACAGCACCGGCATGCTGGTCCCGGCCACCTGCGCGATCGCTTCGCGCATCTTGGTCGCCCCGTTGCCTACGCCGATCAGTCCCGGCAGGTTCGCCGCGCGCGGCAGGCTGCGCATCAGATGCAGGCACACGAAGATCTGGCTCCCGAGCCCGATCACGATGCCGCGCTCGAGTTCACCCGCCGTGAAGCGGTCGGTCCCGTTCGACGGCCGCCCATTGAGTTCCAGCCCCATCTTGCCGCGCACGTGATCGATCTGGATGCCGCCCTCGGCGACGAAGCGGATATGCACCGGCTCGCGTGTGATCGAGCGCTCGCCCAGCGGCGTTCCTTCATGCCCCGCGCCAGGGCGTACGGAAAGCGGCGCGAACAGCGGCGCAAACCGGTTCAGCGCGATCGCGCCGCCCGCGGCCGGGCCGAGCATCTGTTCGCCGATTCGTTCGCGCTGCGGGTGCCAGAGAACCGTGATGCCGAGCACCGGCGCCGATGCGAAGTCCTCGGCCATCCCATAGCTGGTCAGTGTCGCGTCGGGATCGCTCACGCTTGTCCACTCACGAAGTAAGCGCCGAGGGCATCGAGATATTCCTGAAACATGGGCTAAGTGGGCACAATCCGCCTGATGAAAGATATACACAAATTCTAACCGATCGGAACGCCTCGGCGGCCGCTGGAAACCCAGCAAATTGTCGTGATCCGGCCAGCCCCTGACAAGCCAATCCAGCTATGATCCATCCAGCCTCGAGCATCATGCCCGACAAGAAGGAAACCCATGCACATCCACACCCTGCGCTGCTTCGGCGCCGCCGCCAACACGGGCAACCCCGCCATCGTCATCGAAGACGATCCGTCACGTCCAGATGCACGCCAGGCCTTCGCGCGCGAGCGCAACACCACCTGCGTCTGGATCGATCCGCCGCAGGACAAGGGCATGGCGGCCATCGTCGACTTCTACTATCCGCACACTCGCAGTCCCCTGTGCCTGCACGCCACGCTGGCCGCCGCTGCGCGGCTGTTCGCCCGCCCAGGCGCCAATCCACCATTAACGGTGAAGACCGCCATGCACGGCCTGCCGCTCGCACTGACCCGCGAAGCAGAATACCTGTTCGTGCGCCTGGCGCCGCAGCCCGCCCCGCAACCGGCACTTTCGCCGGAGCTGCCGGCACGCCTGCTCGGCATCCCTACGTCAGCCATCGTCGCAGCGCCGCAAGTCGCCTCGGTCGGCAGCCCGAAACTGCTGGTGCGGGTGCGCGACCCGGCCACCCTGCACGCGCTGGCGCCCGACCTGGAAGCGATCGCGCAATGGGGCAAGGAACACGGCGTCAACGGCCTGTACGCCTACGCAGGCGACGCCGATGCGCAGGCCTTTGAAGGCCGCAACTTCAACCACCTCGACCCACGGCTCGAAGACAGCGCCACCGGCGTCGCGGCCGGCGCCCTCACCGTCCTGCTCGGCCACGCCTTGACCGTGCGCCAGGGCCACGCCACCGGCCACGATTGCCTGATCCGCACGCGGATCGAAGATGGCGCGATACTGGTCGGAGGCCGTGTCGAGACAATTTGACAAGCAGAATTGTCATGCTTTGTCATCACTTGGTCGAATAAGTTTTAGCTATAGCAGCACACCGTTGTGTTATTGCTACATTACGATGGTTACCGAAGAAACAATTGAGTAATATCCGAATTTCCTTCGGAGAAAATTGTGATTAAACTCAAAATAATGTCTGGTTCGGTGCTGTTGGCCTTATATGGTAGCGCCGCACTGCTTTCCCTCGTCCCCGCTACCGCCCACGCGCAGACCGCGCCAGGCGTCGCCAGCGGCGATGTGATCCCCAGCGTCAGCGTGGTCGGCTCGCGCCGCGTCGGCGCCGCATCGAGCACCGATACCCCGGTGGCGATCGACTTCATTCCGATGACCAAGGCCGCCGAACAAAGCGGCCAGTTCGACCTGGCCCAGGTGCTGACCAATCTGTCGCCCTCGTTCAACTCGACTCGTCAAACGGGCGCCGACGGCGCCGACCTGATCGACTCGGCCGCCCTGCGTGGGCTGGGTTCGGACCAGACCCTGGTGCTGGTCAACGGCAAGCGCCGCCACACGGTGGCGCTGGTGAACCTGTTCGGCGCGCGCAACCGCGGCAATACCGGCACCGACATGAACGCGATCCCCGTGATGGCGATCCGCGAAGTGCAGGTGCTGCGCGACGGCGCCGCCGCCCAATACGGCTCGGACGCGATCGCCGGCGTGATCAACATCGACCTCAAACGCAGCCTGGGCTGCGAATCGGTGCTCGGCTACGGCCAGTACACCGCGGGCGACGGCGAGAACTGGCTGGCGTCGGCCTACTGCGGCGTGGCGGTGGCCGGCGGCGTGCTGGGCATCACCGGCGAATACTACGATCGCGGCCGCTCCAACCGCTCCGAACCGGGCAACCCGCGCATCATCGGCGACACCAAGTCCGAGAACCAGACCGTCTACCTCAACGGCGAATTCCCCACTGGCCCCGGCAAGCTGTATTTCACGGCCGGCGCGCAAAAGCGCGACGCTTCCTCGGCCGCCTGGGCGCGCGAAGGCATCGGTTCCGAAGACATCCCGTCGCGTAACTCGGCGGCGATGTACCCGGACGGCTTCGTCCCCTTCATCGACGGCGACGTCGACGACCGCTGGGGCACCGTCGGCTACCGCTGGGCGGTCGGCGAATGGAATGCCGACGTCTCGCAGACCTATGGCTACAACCGCCTGAAGTACGACATCAACAATACCCTCAACGCCTCGATCGCCAACCTGGACCTGATCAACGGCGGCCAGGGCGTCAGCGCCAGCCGCTTCTACGCCGGCGGCTTCTCGTTCCAGCAGTCGACCACCAACCTCGACATCAGCCGCTTCTACGGCGACGTACTGAAGGGCATGAACGTGGCCTTCGGCCTCGAGCACCGCCGCGAGAACTACAAGATCTTCGCCGGCGAGGCCGGCTCGTGGATCGACGCCGACGGCGTGGGCATAGGGGGCAACGCCGGCAGCCAGGGCTTCCCGGGCTTCCAGCCGGGCGACGAGACCGACGCCGACCGCCATAGCAACGCCGCCTACCTCGACATCGAAACCGACGTGACCGACCGCTTCAAGGTGCAGACCGCGCTGCGCCACGAACGCTATTCGGACTTCGGCTCGACCACCACCGGCAAGCTGGCCGGCGCCTACCGCGTGGCGCCGAACGTGCTGCTGCGCGGCTCGGCCAGCACGGGCTTCCGTGCGCCGTCGCTGCAGCAGATGTACTTCTCGTCGACCTTCACCGACTTCGTCGGCGGCCAGCCGCTGGACGTGGTGCTGGCGCCGAACGGCGGCCCGGTCGCCAATGCCGCCGGCATCCCGCAGCTCAAGGACGAGGAATCGAAGAGCTACACGCTGGGCCTGACCTGGTCGCCGACCGGCGCCACCTCGGTGACGGCCGACCTGTACCGCATCGACATCGACGACCGCATCGTGCTGTCGGGCCGCTTCGACGCCGACAACTATCCGGCGCTGGGCGCCACCCTGCAACAGCTCGGCGTGGGCCAGGCGCAGTTCTTCGTCAACTCGGTCGACACCAAGACGCAAGGCCTGGACCTGACCGTGTCCAACCGCCGCAAGGTGGGCATCGGCAACCTCACCACCTTCCTGGCCGTGAACTTCAGCAAGACCGAAGTGCAGCGCGTGAAGGCGCCGGCGGCGCTGGCAGGCTTCGAAGACGTGCTGCTGTCGGAGCGCGAGCGCCTGTTCATCGAGGAAGGCGCGCCGCGCCGCAAGGCCACGCTGGGCCTCGACTGGACGCAAGGCCAGCTCGAGACCTCGCTGCGCGTGATCCACTTCGGTCCGCAGACCCTGGGCACCTTCTCGGGCCCGCCGGTGCCGAACCAGCACTATGAGGCGAAGACCTCGGCCGACCTGTCGTTCACCTGGGCCTTCACCGAGAAGACCCGCCTGACCGTGGGCGGCACCAATATCTTCGACGTCAAGCCGACCCGCCAGGATCCGAACGAGACCGACAACGGCTTCAAGTACGAGAGCGTGCAGTTCGGCCTGAACGGCGCATCGATGTTCGCGCGCCTGGCGCACAAGTTCTGATCGCCCCCTGATCGGACAGCAACGGCCCGCGATCATCGCGGGCCGTTTTCATTTGGAACGGTCCACCGCTCGGCCGGCGGGCGAGATATCATGCTTTTCTTTTGATGCTCCAAGAATGACATGCAAAAACTGATCGCCGAACTGATGCGGCTTTACCTTCCCGCCGACGCGCCGCCGGCCGACGTGCTGACCCTGCACGTGCTCGGCCAGCAGAACGTGCCGATCAGCCTGACGAGCGGCGACGGCCAGACGCGCGCCATGATGATCCCCTTCCGCAAGACCAAGGGCCTCGAGGGCGACGCCCACTGGCTGCGCCTGTGCGAGGTCGCCAACACGCTGCAGGACACGCTCGGCCTGCCCGCGCCGGCGGTGAGCATCTCGGGCGGCGACGCCTATTACCTGTGGCTGTCGCTGGCAGAGCCGGTGCCGGCCGACCAGGCCCAGACCTTCCTCGAACGCCTGCGCGACGCGTATTTCCCCGAAATCGAACTGGACACGGACGCGGTGCGCGCGCCGATCGCGCTGCCGCCCTGCCTGCATCCGCGCACCGGCAAGTGGGCGGCGTTCATCCATCCGGGCATGGGCGCCTCGTTCGCCGACGAGCCGGGGCTGGACCTGGCGCCGCCGCCGCTGGGCCAGGCCGCCTTCCTCGAAGGGCTGGAAAGCATCGGCAAGGAACAGTTCGAGCAGGTCTTCCAGGCGCTCGAACCGGCACAGCAGGCCGTTCCTGCGAACCTGCCCGCCGTTGCCGTCGCACCGGCGCCATCGCTTGCGCCGCATGCGCCAACGCCAGGCCTGCTGCTCAAGGATGCGACGCTGGAAGACATCGTCCGTCACCTGCATGCGATGAACATCGAACCGACGTTCCGCCACCTGATTCCACCGCCACGCCGCGACTGACGGCGCTTCCCAAGCGGAACGCCGCCCGATCGGCCATCATGCGACACTGGCCGTCCTTGAATCCTGCATGTGAAGGAGAGCCTCATGACGACAGACCAGCAAAAACCGGAACAGCCGCCGACCGTCCAGCCGGCCGATACCGATGGACTGAAGAACAAGAAACCCGAAGAGTTGACGCCGGAAGAACTGCGCCTGATGGCGGATACGATGCCCGGCGAGGGACCGGGAGACTGAAGCAAACAGGCCCGCAGCGCCAAGCTGCGGGCCTGTTTGCTTCTTGTAGCGTTTACTTCGTGACGGTCAGCAGCGAACGCTTGCCGCCCTTGAAGGTGTACAGCGTGATCGTGCCGTCGCGGATATCGCCGCGCTGGTCGAAGGCGATCGGGCCGGTCACGCCCTTGTACTGGATCTTCGCCAGCACCGGCAGATACCTGGCCGGCGCCGCCGAGCCGGCCTTCACCATCGCCTCGGCCATGGCCATCGTCGCGTCATAGGCATACGGCGCATTGATCTGCACGTCGATGCCGAAGCG
Organism: Massilia timonae; assembly: GCF_001866515.1. NCBI lineage: Bacteria > Pseudomonadati > Pseudomonadota > Betaproteobacteria > Burkholderiales > Oxalobacteraceae > Massilia > Massilia timonae. The sequence goes on along the minus strand of NZ_JRYB01000001.1, from coordinate 3,008,617 downwards.
CTTCTTGTAGTCGGCGCGGAACTTGTCCATGCCGGCCTTGGCGTCGCCCTGCACGCCGCCCGCTTCCGCGCACACCACCTGGCCGTCCGCCATGGTGCCGCCCGACAGCTTGTAGATCTCGTCCGAGCAGATACCGTCGCCGCCCATCATGCGCACGTTCATGCCGAGCTGCTTCATCTGGCGCAGCATCGGGCCGGCGGTCGCGTTCATGCCGCCGAAGAACACCAGGTCCGGCTTGGTGGCGCGGATGCGGGTGACGATGGCGCTGAAGTCGGTCGCTTTGTCGTTGGTGAATTCGCGCGCGACGACGCTGCCGCCGGCTTTTTGCAGGCTGCGCGAGAACTCGGTCGCCAGGCCCTGGCCGTAGGCGGTGCGGTCGTCCACCACCGCCACCCGCTTCGCCTTCATGGTGCCGGTGGCGTAGCGGCCCAGGGCCTGGCCCAGCTGCACGTCGTTGGCGATCACGCGGAAGGCCGTGTTGAAGCCCTGCTGGGTGTATTTCGGGCTGGTGCTCGAGTGCGAGATCTGCGGGATGCCCGCGGTGTTGTAGATCTTGGAGGCCGGGATCGTGGTGCCCGAGGTCTGGTGACCGATCACGCCATTCACCTTGGCGTCGACCAGCTTCTGCGCCACGCTGGTGGCCTGCTTCGGATCGGCCGCGTCGTCTTCGGCCACCAGCTGGAAGGTGACCTTCTTGCCGCCGATCGTCACGCCTTTGGCGTTGAGCGCCTCGATCGCCATGCGCGCGCCGTTTTCGGTGTCCTTGCCAAAATAGGCGACCGGGCCGGTCAATCCCGCCACGTGGGCGATCCGCACCACTTCCTGGCTCGAGGCCACGCCGGCCAGGGTCGACAGCACGGCTGCCATGATTATCTTCTTGTTCATCGATTCCTCATCCATTGCGATGCGGGCCAGGACCATGGTTGGCCCGCGGAACCGATCATTCTACCGCGAGCGGGCGCGGCGCGTGTGGCACGACGATGGATGAGAGCTAGACCGCGGTGACGGCCGGCGCCTTGAATGTGACGACCGCCTTCAGCCCGCCAAGGCGCGCCGATGCGTCCAGCGTCAGGGTCGCGCCGTGGCGCTCGGCGATCGCCTTGATGATGGCCAGGCCCAGGCCGCTGCCGGCGGCATCGCTGCCGGCCACGCGGTAGAAGCGGTCGAACACGCGCTCGCGCTCATCCGGCGGGATGCCCGGCCCGCTGTCCTCGACCTGCACCACGATCTTTTGCCCATCGTGCTGGACCGAGATGTCGACCGTGCCGTCGCCCGGCGTGTACTTGACCGCATTGTCCACCAGGTTGCGCAGCAGGATCTGCAGCGCGTCGGGCTGGCCAAGGACGGTGGCCGGATCGGCCTGCTGCACGCCCAGGTCGACGCCCTTGGCGGCGGCCACGCCGGCCAGGTCGGCCACGGTGCGGCGCGCCAGGTCGGCCAGGTCGACCGGGCGCGCGACCGCGCCCTCGGCCGCCGTCGCCTCTTGCCGCGCCAGCACCAGCAGCTGCTCGACCAGGCGCGTGGCGCGGTCGATGCCGGCGGTCAGGCGCGCCACCGCGACGCGGCGCGCTTCCGGGTTGTCGGCGCGGTCCAGGCTCTGCGCCTGCAGGCGCAGGGCGGCCAGCGGGGTGCGCAGCTCGTGCGCGGCGTCGGCCACGAAATGCTGCTGGGCCTCGAAGGCGGTCTTGACGCGGCCGAACAGCAGGTTCAGCTCCTGCACCAGCGGCCGCACCTCGTCGGGCAAGCCGTTGTCGGACACCGGCGACAGGTCGTCGGCCTGGCGCGCGGCCACCTGCGAGCGCACCCGCGCCACCGGCTGCAGCGAGCCGCTCACGACCCACCACACCACCAGCATCAGGATCGGCATCATCACCGCGATCGGGCCCAGGGTGCGCAGGGCCAGATTGCCCGCCATGTTGCGGCGCACGGCCAGGTCTTGCGCGACCTGGACGGTCTGGTTCGAGGTCTGGATCGAGAACACGCGGTAGGTGGTGCCGTTGGCGCGCACATTCGAAAAGCCCAGCACCGCGCGCTGCGGCAGGCGCGCGCGAGAGACGCTGTGGAACATCTGCACGCCGTCGGGAGACCACATCTGCACCACCATGTCGTCGTTGCCGCTGGCGCTGCTCTCGGCTTCCATGCGCGCGCGCGCCTCGTCGTTAGACAGCGGCGTGCCGGAGCGCAGCGACAGCGCCATCTGCTGCATGTGGTAGTCGAAGATCTGGTCGGCGTCGTGCAGCGCGGTGCGGTAGGCGATCGTCGCCTGCGCCACCGCCGCCAGGGTGATCGCCGCGAGCAGGAACCAGAGCAGGCGCCCGCGCAGCGAGTGCGTCATTTTCATGCCTTGGGCACCATATAGCCGACGCCGCGCACGTTCTGGATCAGGTCACTGCCCAGTTTCTTACGCAGGCCGTGGATATACACTTCGACCGCATTGCTGGAGACTTCGTCGCGCCAGCTGTACAACTTCTCTTCCAGCTGCGCGCGCGACAGCACCGCGCCGGGCCGCGCCACCAGCGCCTCGAGCACCGCCCATTCGCGCGCCGACAGCGACACCTGCGTGCCGTCGACCAGCACTTCACGGGTGGCCGGATTGATGCTGATGTTGCGGTATTCGAAGATCGGTTCGGCGCGGCCGGCGGCGCGGCGCAGCAGCGCGCGGATGCGCGCCAGCAGCTCGTCGAGGTCGTAGGGTTTGAGGACGTAGTCGTCGGCGCCGGCGTCGAGGCCGGCGATGCGCTGCTGGACCGAGTCACGCGCGGTGGCGACCAGCACCGGGGTGCGGTCCTTGCGCGTGCGCATCGAGCGCAGCACTTCGAGGCCGTCCTTGCGCGGCAGCCCCAGGTCGAGCAGCACCAGATCGTAGTTCTGGTTCTGCAGCAGGGCCGTGTCGGCCATCTCGCCGTCCTTGACCCAGTCGACGGCGTAGTGCTCGGCCCTGAGCAGGTCGAGCACCACTTCGCCGATCATCGTATCGTCTTCCACCAGCAGTAGCCGCATGTGTTTCCCTAATATGAAGCCCGTGCGGGTCGAGGACGCTTTTTAGCCGATCCGCACCGGAATGAAGATTTTGTCACCACCGCGCTGGATCAGCAAGGCCACCGACTTGCTGGCCTTGGACACCATGTCGCGCACCTGCTCGACCGAACTGACCTGACGGCCGTTGACCGAGATGAGCACGTCGCCCGGCTCGATGCCGGCCATCATGGCGGCGCCGGAGGCGTCCTCGATCACCAGGCCCGACGGGATGCCGCTCTGGCGGCGCTCGACCGGGGCCAATGGCCGCAGGGTCAGGCCCAGCTTGGCGCTGTTGTCGGCCACCTCGGCCAGTTCCTGTTCACGGCGCGGCTTGTCGGCGGCATTGCCCAGGGTCGCATCGATACGCACCAGTTTACCTTCGCGCCAGACATCGAGCGCCACCTTGTCGCCTGGCTTGGCCAGGGTCAGCATGGCCGGCAGCTCGATCGACGAGACGATGTTCTTGCCGTTGGCGCGGCGGATCACGTCGCCCGACTTCAGGCCGGCGCGCTCGGCCGGGCCGCCGCGTTCGACGCTGAAGACCAGGGCGCCTTCGACCGTCTCGAGCTTGAACGAGTCTGCGAAGGCCTGGCTGACCTCCTGCACGCCCACGCCCAGCTTGGCATGCTGCACCTTGCCGGTGGCGACGATCTGGTCCTTGATGCGCACCGCGAGGTCGATCGGGATCGAGAACGACAGGCCCTGGTAGCCGCCCGTCATGCTGTAGATCTGCGAGTTGATGCCGACGACTTCGCCGCGGGTATTGAACAGCGGACCGCCCGAGTTGCCCGGGTTGACGGCGACGTCGGTCTGGATGAACGGCACGTTGGAATCGCCCTGGATCGAACGACCGGTGGCGCTGACCACGCCGGCGGTGACGGTGCTTTCGAGGCCGAACGGCGAACCGATGGCCAGCACCCACTCGCCCACCAGCAGCGACTGCGACTTGCCGATCGGCGCCACGGGCAAGCCCTTGGCGTCGATCTTGAGCACGGCCACGTCGGTGCGCGGGTCGGAACCCAGGACCTTGGCGCGGAATTCGCGGCGGTCCTGCAGTTTGACGGTCACTTCGTCGGCGCCTTGCACGACGTGGGCGTTGGTAAGGATGACGCCGTCCGGGCTTACGATGAAGCCCGATCCGGCGCCGAAAACGGGAGTCCCACGATCGCCGCCGCGTTCACCGCGTGGATCCTGGAACTGTCGGAAAAATTCATAGAACGGATGGCTCGGGTCGAGGTTCGGCAAGCCGCCGCGATTGGCGGTCTTGGTGCCGCCGACGACGCGGATATTGACCACCGCCTTGCCCTGCTGGGCGGCGATGCGGGTGAAATCGGGGAGCGCGACGGTCGACGCTGGAGCGCCTGCGGCCGCGGCCGGCGCGGGTGCAGGGGCCGGCGCAGCTGCAACGGCAGGCGCGCTTTCGGCCGCGGCACTGGCGACGGCATTATTGTGATTGACAGCGATGGCACCGACCGCGCCACCGATGACGCCCGCGGCACCCAGGGCCAGCATGAGACGTTTGGCAGTGATGGCAGTAACGGCACTTGGGTTCGACATGGTGTGTGCTCCTGGTGAAAATGTGTTGAATCGATGTTGAGCATCGATGGACGTATCTTCGCGCAACCGCCTTAGATCATGCTTAAGTTGACAAGGCGTGACGCTTAGGCGCGTCTTAAGATGAGCGGACGCGGGCGGCCCGGACGTACGAAGGGCGCCCCGACTGCGAGCGCCCTTCTTTCAAACGACTACCGGGCCGTTACCGTTGCTGGCATTGCCAAGCCTTAGGCGGCTTCGCGCTGTTCCAGGGTCTTGACGTTGTCGCCGCTGATGACGCCGGCGGCGTCGCCGATGGCGATCTTGCGCGGCTTCAGGGCTTCCGGCACTTCGCGCACCAGTTCGATGGTGAGCATGCCGTTGTCGAACGACGCGGTGGTGACCTTCACGTGGTTGGCCAGCTGGAAGCGCTGCTCGAAATCGCGCGCGGCGATACCGCGGTGCAGGAAGGTGCGCTGGACGTCGTCCTTCTGCTTGCGGCCGGTGACGTGCAGGCTGTCACGCTCGGTGACGATCTCGATCTCGTCGCGGCTGAAGCCGGCGAGCGCCATCACGATACGGTATTGGTCTTCGCTCACCAGTTCGATGTTGTACGGCGGGTAGCTCGGCTGCGCTTCGGCGCGTTGCTCGAGCAGGCTGGCCAGGCGATCGAAACCGATGGCGGAACGGTACAGGGGAGTCAGGTCGAAAGTACGCATGATGTCATATCCTTTTGAAAGTTAAGCGATAAGGGACGGAACCTCTGTTAAGCATTCCGTTGGGACCAATCTAATGTCACGCCAAACGATTTTCAAGTCATACGAAATACGGATTTTTAAGCATTTTTGCAAATTTTATTTGCATGATGTATCAACGGAAATTTGTGTTGGAATGCGGTGCTACACTCGCCGGCTTCCCCTCAGCTTTCCCGCTCCACGATGACTGCCTTCCCCTTCCTCGCCCGCGCCGCCCGTCAGGCAGGCGCCCTCGCTTTCGCGCTCGCGCTTGCCCTGCCCGCTTCCGCCCAGGTCCCTGTCGTCGGCAACGCCCCGTATCCGGGCACGATCGCGCTGCACGTCGACGCCAGCAACCTGTCGCAGCAGATCTTCAGCATGCGGCTGTCGATGCCGGTGCAAGCAGGTCCGATGACGCTGCTCTATCCGCAGTGGGCGCCGGGCAACCATGGCCCCAATATTCCGCTGACCCAGCTGGCCGGCCTGAAGTTCAGCGCGGGCGGCAAGCCGCTCGAGTGGACGCGCGACCCGGTGCAGGTCCACGCCTTTCATGTGACGGTGCCGGAAGGCGCCACCGAACTGGTGGCCGAATACCAGTTCCTGTCGCCGCTGGACACCAGCCAGGGCCGCATCACGATGACCGACGACATCCTCGGCGTGCAGTGGCAATCGGTGGCGCTGTACCCGGCCGGCTACCACGCGCGCCGCATCACGGTGCAGCCGACGCTCACCCTGCCCGCCGGCTGGCAGTTCGCCAGCTCGCTGGCGGTGGAAAGCCGCACCGGCGACGAGGTGCGCTTCAAGCCGCACGACCTCGATACCCTGGTCGATTCGCCGCTGTTCGCCGGCAGGTACTTCAAGCGCATCGACCTGGCGCCGGGCGCCAAGAATCCGGTGATGCTGAACGTGGTGGCCGACAATCCCGAGAACCTGGAAGCGAAGCCCGAGCAGGTCGCGCTGCACCGCGCGATGGTCGACCAGGCCATCAAGCTGTTCGGCTCGCGCCACTACAAGCAGTACGACTTCCTGTTCGCGATCTCGGACGAATTCGGCGGCATCGGCCGCGAGCACCAGCAGTCGAGCGAGAACGGCGTGCGGCTCGGCTACTTCACCGACTGGGGCCGCAACGAAGCCGGCCGCGAACTGCTGCCGCATGAATTCGTGCACTCGTGGAACGGCAAGTTCCGCCGTCCCGCGGGCCAGGACGTGGCCAACTTCAACACCCCGCTGCAGAACGAGCTGCTGTGGGTGTACGAGGGCCAGACCCAGTTCTGGGGCAAGGTGCTGGCGGCGCGTTCCGGCCTGGTGTCGCAGAACCATGCGCGCGAAGCGCTGGCGATCGACGCGGCGCGCTACGACAACACGCAGGGCCGCGACTGGCGCGCGGTGCAGGACACGGTCAACGATCCGATCATCAACGGGCGCAAGCCGATCGGCTGGGGCAACTGGCAGCGCAGCGAGGATTACTACACCGAGGGCATGCTGATCTGGCTCGACGTCGACACCAGGATCCGCGAACTCTCGGGCGACAAGCGCAGCCTGGAAGACTTCGCGCGCGCCTTCTTCGGCGTCGAGGACGGCAGCATCGAGACGGTGTACTACACCTTCGACGACGTGGTGGCCGCCCTGGGCAAGGTGCAGAAGTTCGACTGGGCGCCGTTCCTGCGCGCGCGCCTGGACGGCCATGGCCCGGGCGCGCCGCTCGACGGCCTGGCCCGCGCCGGCTGGAAGCTGGTGTACGGCGACACCCCGAGCAATGCCGTGCGCGCTGTCGAAGAACGCAGCCGCAGCGCCGACTTCACCTATTCGCTCGGCTTCTCGGTGCGCAGCAATGGCGACGTCACCGGCGTGGTGTGGGACGGCGTGGGCTTCCGCGCCGGCCTGGCGGCCAACACCACCATCGTGGCCGTCAACAACCGCGTGTACAAGGGCGACGTGCTGAAGGCGGCGGTGCGCGCCAACAAGGACGGCAAGGCGCCGATCGCGCTCCTGGTACGCAAGGGAGACAACCTGCGCACCATCACGCTCGACTATCGCGACGGCCTGCGCTATCCGAAACTGGAGCGCATTCCAGGCACGAAGGATCGCCTGGACGCCCTGTTCAAGGCCGTCAAATAATCTTGACCTGTCTTGGCCGCTGCGGCTAAGATGGACTCATGACTTTCATCGTGACCTCCCCTGCCAGCTATTACGCCTACCGCACCTCGCGGCGGTAGGGGCTGTCACGCAACCCGGTCCGCCTCAGGCGGACCACGCATGGGCAATCGGTCATCCTGGGGCGTTCCACCACCAGGAAACCACATGACCCACTCTTCCGACCTCCCTGATTTGCTGCAGCTGCTGCAAGAACGCGGCTTCATCCACCAGTGCACCGACGCGACCGGACTGCGCCACGCCCTGGCCAGGCCGCTCACCGCCTACCTCGGCTTCGACGCCACCGCCGACAGCCTGCACGTCGGCCACCTGCAGGGCCTGATGCTGATGCGCTGGCTGCAGCGCGCCGGTCATCGTCCGCTGCTGCTGATCGGCGGCGCCACCACCCGCATCGGCGACCCGAGCTTTCGCGACACCTCGCGCCCGGTGCTGGACGCCGCCGCCATCGACGCCAATATCGCCGGCATCAAGGGCGCCTTCACGCGCTACCTTGGCCCGGATGTCAGCGTGGTCGACAACGCCGAATGGCTGGACGGCCTGGGCTACCTCGACTTTCTCGGGCAGGTCGGACGCCACTTCAGCGTCAACCGCATGCTGACCTTCGACGCGATCCGCTCGCGCCTGGAGCACTCGCTGTCCTTCCTCGAATTCGGCTACACCCTGCTGCAGGCCTACGATTTCGTCGAACTGGCGCGCCGCCACGGTTGCACGCTGCAGATCGGCGGCGCCGACCAGTGGGCCAACATCATCAACGGCATCGATCTCGGGCGACGTTCCGCCGGATTGGACCTGTACGGCCTGACGATGCCGCTGCTGGCCACCAGCGACGGCAGGAAAATGGGCAAGTCGGCTGACGGCGCGGTGTGGCTGAACGCCGATCGCCTGTCGCCCTACGGCTTCTGGCAGTTCTGGCGCAACGTCGACGACCGCGACGTGGAGCGCTTCCTGGCGCTGTTCACCGAGCTGCCGATGGACGAGGTGCGCAGGCTCGGCGCACTGCGGGGCGCGGAACTGAACGAGGCCAAGATCATTCTCGCCAACGAAGCGACGCGGCTGGCGCACGGGCAGGATGCGCTCGACACCGCGCAGCGCGCGGCGGCGGCGGCCTTCGGCGGCGCGGATCGGGGCGATATGCCGACGCATGCGATCGACGCTGCGCGCCGCGGCGCGGGCGTGACGCTGGCGGAACTGGCGGTGGAAGCGGGACTGGCGACATCGCGCGGCGCGGCGCGCCGCCTCGCTGCGGGCGGAGGCCTGCGGCTGGACGGCGTGGCGACGATGGATGCCGATGTGCCGCTGGCGAGCGATCGCGCCGAATGGGTGTTGTCCGCGGGCCGCAAGCAGCACGTGCGCATCGTGGTCGCGGCAGAAGAGCAGGAAATCTACTAGCCCTTCAAGCGCAGGCGCGCGATCATTGGCAGCAGTTGCCGATGCAGCTCGGGGGCGCCGCAGGCGATGACCGAGCCGCCGTGCTGCGGATCGCCGCCGTCCCAGCTGGTGATCACGCCGCCGGCGCCTTCGACCACGGGAATCAGGGCCTGCACGTCGTGGACGTCGAGGTGCGCTTCCAGCACCAGGTCGACCAGCCCATGGGCCAGCAGGCCGTAGGCATAGCAGTCGCCGCCGAAACGCACGATCTGCGCCTGCGAGGCGATGGCGTCGAACACGGATTGGTCCGCGACTTTCGCGCCGGCCGCCGGCACGGTGAGCATCACGCGCGCCTGCGCCAGGGTCGGGCAGCGGCGCGTGCGGATCGGCGCACCGTTGCACCAGGCGCCATGCGGCGTGCCGATGAAACGTTCGCGCGTGAACGGCTGGTCGATGACGCCGATGACGGGTTGTATTCCGTCGTTGAGGGCGATCAGCGTGCCCCAGATCGGCAGGCCGGTGACGAAGGCGCGCGTGCCGTCGATTGGGTCGAGCACCCACTTCCATGGACTGGCGCCGTCGACGCTGCCTTCTTCTTCGCCGACGATGCCGTGCCCGGGATAGCGGGTGGCGATCAGCTCGCGCATCGCCCGTTCGGCGGCGCGGTCGGCCACGGTGACCGGATCGAATACCGCCCCCTGGCCTTGCGCGGCCTTGTCCTCGACGACGAGGTCGGCGCGAAAGTGCGGCAGGATGGCGGCGCCCGCGGCGTCCGCCAGTTCTTCGGCAAACGCGCGCAGGACCTCCAGCTGCGCGGCGTCGACGCGCGTCACTTCCATTCGCCGCGCTGGTTCACCAGCGTCTTCCTGCCTTCGGTGACCACCAGGCGCCCGTCCGCGAACACGGTATAGCTCACGCGGCCCGACTTGAACACATAGCCCTGGAAGGCGCCGGGCGTGACGCCGTCGGCAGCAAGCGAGTGCATGGTCTTGCCGCGCAGGGTGATCGCCTTGCCCGACTTCTTGCTGGTGCCGACGTAGCGCACGTCGTCACAGGTGACGTTGCCCTCTTCGCACTGCTGCGTGATCCTGACGGTGAAGCCCGGCGTTTCCAGGGTCTGCTCTGCCTGGGCGTGGGCATGGGTCGACGCGGCCAGCGTCAGGGCAGCGATGGCTGCCAGGTTCGTGAATCGCTTCATGGGTCCTCCGGTCGGCTTCGATGGGCGGATTATGCCTTACCAGGACGGCGCGACCGTTCGCCGGGTTGCTCATGGCTCGACGCGGCCCAGGCGGTGCAAGGTGGCGGCCACGTGCTGGCCGAACATGCGGGCGGTCTTGATGTCGCCCGGAGGGAAGTCATGCGCCGGCGCGCCGTGTCCGGCCTGGGCCATCATGCCCGTCCACGATCCGAGCCGGTTCGCCGCTTCTGCCTCCGGCACGCCGGCATGCTGCTCGGGCAGGAACGGATTGCCGACCCAGAGCATCCCGTGCTGCATGCAGAAGGTGAGCATCGACAGCAGCGTCGACTGCTTGTCGCCGGCCGGCAGCGAAGACACGGTGAAGCCGGCCGCCAGCCGGCCTGCGAGGCGGCGCGAACGCCACAGTCCTCCGGTCGCATCCATGAACAGCTTGAACGGGCCGGAAACGCCGCCCAGATAGGTGGGCGAGCCGAAAATATAGCCGTCGTATTCGACCAGCATGGCGCTCTCGCGCGCCACGTCGGTGGCTTGCAGGAGCACGACGCTGGTACCGGGGACGGACTCGGCGCCGGCGGCCACTTGGCTGGCGATGTGCGCGGTGTGGCCATGTCCGCTGTGGTAGACCACGGCGAGCGTGCGGGCCGCTGGGGCGGACGACAGCGCTTGCGGCATCATCGCGCCACCCCGGCCACGAGCCTGGCGCACAGGTAGAGGGCGAAGCCGAACAGGATGTGGTTGGTCATGCTGCGCAGGCAGTTGCGCAGCGGCGTCGGCGTCCTGGAGGCGGCGATGCCAGCGCCCATGGCCGGCTGCATCACGAACAAGGGCGCCGTCACCGTGGCGAAACCAAAGGCCAGCGCCGGCGCCAGCTTCGGGTCGCGCAGCCAGTCGATGCCGGCCAGCGCCACCAGGGCGGCGGCGAAGCCGATGCCGATCGCGTAGTGCGCGATCCAGCCGAAGGCCGTTTCATGGCGCACCGGATGCGCCTTGCCAATCGCCGCATGGCGTACGCGACCGCGCAACAGGTGGCCGATCCAGCGTCCCAGCAGCGCCATGCCGAGCGTCGGCGTGCCGAGCCGGCGCAGCAGCGCCAGCCAGGCGTCGAGCAGCGCGGTGGCGCCGCAGCCGATGAGCACGATCGCGATGATCTGATTCCTCATGATGAATCTCCTGTGTGGTTGACGGGGCAAGCGATGCGTCTCACTATAGAAGTTGAAGTCAACTTCAAGTCAAGAGGGATTGCGTGGATATTGCTGAGGTCGCGAAACGAACGGGCGTGCCGGCATCGACGCTGCGTTACTACGACAAGCGGGGCCTGATCGTTTCAAACGGACGGCAGGGATTGCGGCGCACGTTCACGCCCGAGGTGCTGGACCGGCTGGCGCTGATCGCGCTGGGGCAGGCGGCGGGCTTGTCGCTGGACGAGATACAGGCGATGTTCGGAGGTGGATCGGAACCGGAGATCGACCGGCGCATGCTGGCGGCAAAGGCCGACGAGATCGACGCGCTGGTGCTGCGATTGACGGCGATGAGCAAGGGCTTGCGGCATGCGGCGGCTTGCCCGGCGCCCAGGCATATGGAATGTCCGACGTTCAAGCGGCTGCTGGCGGCGGCGGGATCTAGAGCCCTGGAGCGGCGCCATCGACTCGCGCCATCGCTCTCGCGAAGGCCCCCATCACCCGAATAATCCATGCAGGAACCAGCGCGGCGCGGCATCCTCGCCGGTGCCGTTGATGCGCTCGCGATAGATCCAGTACAGCGCGTGGTCTTGCCCCTCGGCGATGAAGTAGTCGCGCGTTTGCGTCTGGCTCCACCATCCGGCCTCGATGCGCTCGGGATTGGACGCCACCCGCAGCGGCGAACCGTAGAACGGCCGGTGGTCGCGCATCAGCAGCGCGATCGGCTTGGCCAGCAGCCAGGTCGGGCGCGGCAGGCTGCGCACGTCGGGCGGCATCTGCGCCGCGCGCGCGGCGGCGCTCACCTTCTGCTGCACCGGCACCCAGGCGTTGGCGACTTCGGGCCGGTAATCGGCCATCGGCAGCGCCTGCAAGACATTGTCTGCCCCCAGGCGCGCCACCAGCAGTTCGATCATGCGCATCCGGTCTTCTTCGCTGCCGCCGGGATCGGGGAACAGCGAGTCGGTCGGCGGCGCCATCGCCTGTAATTGCTGCGCCTCCAGGCCGATGCCGATCACGGGCGCCTCGAGTTCGAGCTTGGCCAGGCGCTCGCGCAGCAGGCGCAGCAGGTGTTCGTCGCGCCAGGTGGGTTCGGCCAGCGCCACCTCGACCAGGGTCGGTGGACGCGCCATGCGGCCGCGCTCGTGATCGAGCGACAGCCGGATGCGCTCGACCGCCAGCTGGCGCGCGCACAGCCAGCCCGTCATCTGCAGCACCAGGCGGTGGGCGCCGGCCAGCAGCAGCTCGGCCTGTTCGAGCCGGTCGAACAATTCGAGCCGCGCATGGAAACGCTCCGGCGGCGCGACCCACTGGAACAATTCGGCGTGCATGCCATAGGCGGCGTCGAGCATGTCGAGCAGGGCCCGCCCGCAGCGCCGCTGCAGGCCGGGACGCGGCAGGCGCCGCAGCTCGTCCAGGCGGCGGCAGCCGATGCCCTCGAACCAGCCGGCGAACGGCCGCGCCGGCGGCAGCAAGCCCACCGGCAAGCGGTCGAGGCGCCGCACCAGCGAGTCCATCGTGAGGGCGCGCCCCGCATTACGGCGCGCCAGCAGCCAGGCCCCGCGCGCGGTGGGCGCGCAGGCGACGCAGGCCGTGAAGCCGAGCGCCGCCATATTGGCGCGCACCCGCTCGCACAGGCGCCGGATGCCGCCGAACAGGCGCAAACTGGCGCCGATATCGAGCAGCAGCGTCGCTTCTTCGGCCAGCGCCACCTGCGGCGTGTATTGCAGCATGGTCATGGCCACCGCCTCCATGGCCTCGGCCTCGCGCTCATGGCTGCGCAGTTCGATGCGCGCCTCGGGCATCAGCATCAACACGCCGCCGCGGCGCATGCCGATCTGCACGCCGGCAGCGCGCGCCGCCGGCGACAGCGCCATCACCCGCTCCTGCTCGAGGATGACGCTGCCATGGTCGCGGCCCGGACCGCCATGGCCATCAGCGCCAGGCGCGCTGCCATCTGGTCCACCAACCGGGCCAATAACCGAGCCAACAACCGAGCCAACAACCGGGCCGATAACCGAGCCAACAACCGGCCCCCCAATCGGGCCACCGACAGCGCCGCCCGCCTCGCTCGCCTCACTGAACCAGCGTGGGCTGAAGACCTCGAGCGGTAGCTGGGGCAAATACAGGCCGATCCAGAGGCGCATGGCGTTGCAGTAGTGAAGATCCAAGAGGAAGGAACAGCGGCGCCTCGCGCTGCGGTCCCCGGCGTTTGACGAAGTCGATATTCATGCCGCCGGCCGCCGGCCGCAACGCAAGACGCAAAGGCGCGGGAGATGCATCTTGCGCCGCGGCCAGCGGGCGGAGCATGAAAAACAGCGTTTCGCCGCCTTGCGCCGCCAGGTGCAGGCGGCGCAGATTGTCGTTACGCATGTGGTTGGCCCAGAACAGCAAGGCGCCGCAACTGCCGCTACGCAACACCTGCTCGGCCGCCCAGAGTGCATCCGCGGTGCGCGTCGTGCGCAGCCACAGCAACTGGGATGGCTCCAGGCCGAGCGCGGCAAGCGCCAGGGCCTGGGGTGGATGGGGCGGCTGCAGCAGCACGATGCGGCGTTCGGCGCAGGCGGCCAGGGCCGGCCGCAGCAGGCGCATTTCGCCGATGCCGGGCTGCTGCAGGTGCAGGTCGACCAGGGTGCCGCCGGGCCAGCCGCCGCCGGGAAGCTGGCTCGAGAGCGTCGCGTGGCCGGTGTCGATGCAGCGCGTGTCGGCATGCGCCAGCTGCGACGCGCGCCACAGCGATGGGTGCACTGCCTCGGGTGCGGCAAGGATGGCTGAATGGGTCATGTCAGGCTTATCAGACAAATACTGTATAAACGTACAGTACTCGCTGAAGTCGCGTTTTGCAAGACCTATTCATTTTGGCTATACCAATTGGGTCACTGGTATTGACTAAAATTAAACGTCTTGTTGCTTATTCACTCGTCGGAGCCGCAGCGCCCTCGCTGCGCGCCACCCTTCCAGCGCCCACACGACGGCCCAGGCATACAGCGCGAGCGCGACGAACAGGCTCACCCGCACGAGGGAGGCGTGACCGACGTCCTTCCCCACCACGCTGTCCTCGATGGCCGGGCCCAGCAGGATCAGCATGGTCACCAGGGCATTGCTCCAGAACGAGGGCGGCAGCGCCGAGGCCTCCAGGCCGAAGATCCGGGCCCCGCTCCAGAGCGCCGCGGCGGCCATCCACAGCACCAGCATCCACAGGGTCGGCAACATCGCCAGGCCGAACCAGGCCAGGGTCGCCATGCCCGCTCCCGCCAGGGTCGAACCGACCAGTATCCGCCCCGCCGAACGGGCGCCGGTGGCGCCGGCCTGCTGGCCCAGCAGCACCGACTTGATGATGGCCGACAGATAGAAGGCCGGGTTGACCAGGGCCAGCACCAGCACCGGCATGACCACCAGCGTGGCCTGCACGGCGCGCCATCTGGCCGTGTGCGCGGCGACGGCGGGGAGCGCCGGCCTGGCGGCGGGGTCCGCTCCATCGGGGAACAAGGCATGCGACAGGCTGCCGACCAGCACGCCGACACCCAATCCCAGCGCGATGGCGGTGCTGATCGCCGGCACCAGGGCCTGGTCGGCCACGCCGGCCACCGGCACCAGGGTGAAGGCAATCGCCACGATATTCGCCAGCGGGCTGCCGCTTTGCAGGCCGATGAAGAATACCGTGTACAGCAACAGCGCCGTCAACAGCATCGCGACGCTGGCGTAATGCTCCAGCAGCGGCACCATCAGCACGCCGGCCGCCAGCACCGCGGCGATCAGCAGGGCCACCACCATCCCCTTGAGCAGGGGCATCGGCGGTCCCGGCTTGCTCAGCATCAGCACCGTCATGACGCACAGCACGAACGGCGACGACAGCGCCAGGCCATAGGCGAGCAGCACGGCCAGCGCCAGGCCGGTCGCCAGCCGCAAGACCGCCTTGTCAGCGCGCTCCATCGTCAATAAAGATAAGAAAGGTAGCTCATCAGGCGGATGAAGACGGCGCCCAGCCAGTTCATCACGGCATGGTCATCCGTATACACCAGCACGTCGGCCTGCCCGCCGATCCTGGCCGCGCGCAGCTGCGCGCGTTCGGACGGGTCGAATTCCACGGCGACCGGGAAGCGCTGGGCCTGACGCAGCCAGTCGCGGCTGTTGTCGATCTCGGGCAAGGTGCCGGCCTTGGCCTCCCGGCCCGCATTGACCCCGCTGCCCACGCTGCGCACCCGCCCCTTCAGCACCTTGCCCGGCACGACGTCGAGCACGATCGCGACCTCGTCGCCCGGCGCGATATTGCCGAGGTTATTCTCGGTCATGTCGGCGCTGATCCAGAGGTCGTGCACGGCGATCAGGGTCATCGCCGCCGAGCCAGGCTGCAAGACCTGGCCGACATCGGTGCGCAAGTCGGTCACCAGGCCGCGCGCGGGCGCGGTCACGGCCGTACGCTCCAGATCGAGCTCGGCCTTCTCGACCGCCGCGCGGGCGCTCAGCAGCTGCGCATTGCGCTCCCCTTCGTCGCCGGCCGCCTCTTCGGCGCGGCGCAGCTCCGCCTGGGCGGCGATTTCCTGGCTGCGCGCCGTGGCCAGCGACGCGCGCGCGTTCTGGACCCGGCGGATCGACAGCGCGCCGGGGTCTTCGGCAAAGATCTGCTCCAGCCGGCCCGCATCCTGCTTGGCGAACACATGCATGGCCCTGGCGGCCTGCAGCGCCGCATCGGCCGCCTTGACCGCCAGCGCCGAGGCATTCACCGAACGCCGCACCGATTCATAGTCCGCCAGGCTGCGCCGCAGGGCGATGCGGTAGGTGCTGGGGTCGATATGGAACAGGAGCTGCCCTTCCTCCACCTCGTCGTTGTTCTTGACGTAGACCTCCTGCACCATGCCCGTCACCTCGGACGCCACCGGCACCACGAAGGCTTGCACCCGGGCCTGCGAGGTGTATGGCGTCAGGCGATCCGCCACCAGATACCAGCCCAGGCTGGCCACGATCAGCGCCAGCACGATGGTCAAGCCCAGCCGGCTTTTCCTGCCCGGCCGCGCCGGCGCCGGCGCGCCCGATGCGGCCGGGATGGGCGTCGGCGCCGCGTCGCCGGGCGGCGCCGTCTGTTCGAGCTTGACCGGTTCCGGGCTCATGGGTTGTGCTCCCCGCCGGGCGCCGGCAAGGGCGCGCGCAGGACGTCTTTCCAGTCGCTGCGCCGCTCCATGACGGCGCGGGTCGCCTCGTCCATCGGCGGCCGGCTCCTGCCCTGTTCCCAGCCGCCGCCCATTGCTTTATAGAGGGCGATCAGGTTCTGCACCAGGCTGCCCCGGGTCGTGGCCAGGAGCTCCTGCTGGCTATACAGGACGCGCTGCGAATCGAGCACGCGCTGGAAATCGGTCAAGCCCTCGCGATACTGGAAGCTGGCGATATCCAGCGACCGCTGGGCGGCCTTGACGCCATCGGCCAGCAGCACGATCTGCGCGCCCGTCCGGGCAAAGCCGGCGGCAGCATCGTCGACCTCGCGCGCCGCATTCAGCACCGCGCCCTGGTACTGCTCATAGAGCTGCTGGAAGCGGGCATCCTGCACCAGCACGCCGTTGTTCAGGCGGCCATGGTCGAACACATTCCACAGCAGGCCCGATCCGAGCGCCCAGTTCAGCACCCGCGGCGCGCCATCGAGCGAGGTGGCCGACAGGCCCACCGATCCCAGCAGCGAGATCGAGGGATAGAGCTCGGCCGCGCTCACGCCGATCAGGGCCGACTGGGCCGCAAGCTGCATCTCCACCGCCCGCACATCCGGCCGCCGCCGCAGCAGATCGGCGGGCAGCTCGGTGATCAGGTCGGCCGCCACGTCGACCGGCAGCCTGGTCATCGTGTGCCGCCCTTCCTCCCTTGCGTTCATCTCGGGCAGCGGGCCCGGCGCGCGCGCCAGCAGCGTGCTCAAGGCGTTCTGCGCCTGGCGCAGGCCGATCTCGAGCGGAGGGATCGTGGCGAGGGTGCCCAGGTACAAGGTCCGGGCCTGCTGCACATCCAGCTCGGCCTCGTTACCGCCGCGGAACAGAAGCTCGGTGATCTGCAGGCTGCGTAATTGCAAGGCCGCATTGTCGCGCGCGATCGCCAGCCGCGCCTCGGTGGTGAGGATCGTGTAATACAGGCTGGCCACCTGGGCCGCCATCAAGACCTGCACGTCGTCGTAGCGGGCGATGCTGGCCAGGTAACCGGCGTCGGCCGCCTCGATGCCGCGCTTGAACTTGCCCCAGAAATCGAGCTCCCAACTGATGTCGACACTGGTGTTGAAGTCGGTCAGGGTGCTGTCCGGCCCTCCTGCCCGCCGCTGTCCCACGCGCAGCAGCTCGCTCCTGAACTGTTGCCCCTGCGGATAGAGCGTGCTGCCGGCGATCCCGAGCTCGGCGCGTGCTTCCATGATGCGCAGGCCGGCGGCGCGCACCGTGGGGTTCACGCGCTGCGCCTCGGCGATCAGCGCGTCGAGCACGGCATCATCGAAGCTGCGCCACCATTGCTGGACCGATGCGCTCCCCTGCGCGCCGGCGCGCGGGTCCAGGGAGGCCAGCGAGCCGCCGTCCCAGCCGGCCAGCGCGGCCGGCATGCCGGGGCGTTCGAAGTCGGGCCCGACCGTCGTGCAGGCGCCCAGCAGCGCCGCGCCCGCCAGCGCCAGCGCGCCCCTGCCCGACCGCTTCCCGAGCGCGCCGCACACGGCTACTCCGGCGGCGCCGCCGCAGGCACGGACACAGGCGCCGGCGCAGGCGCTGGCGGCGCCACGGCATCGGGGCTGTTCGCCACCCACCACATGAAGGCCTGGTAGCTCAGGGCAAAGAAGACCGCGCCGACGAACATGCCCAGCAGGCCGGCGCTGGCCAGGCCGCCCAGCGCGCCGAGCAGGATCACGGGCATCGGCGCATCCACGCCGCGTCCCAGCAGGAGCGGCTTGAGCACATTGTCGAGCGAGCCGGCGACCAGGAGCAGCACGGAATACGTGATCGCCTGTGTGCTGCTGTAATCCCCGCTGGTCCAGATATAGATAATCACCGGCAAGGTCGCCAGGATGGCCGGCACCTGCACGATGCCCAGCACCAGGATGAGCAGGGACAGCAGGCCGGCGAACGGCACGCCGGCGATGATGAACACCAGCCCGATCACGATGGCCTGGATGAAGGCCACGCCCAGCACGCCCAGGGCCACCGCCCGGATGGTCGCCGTGCACAGCACGGCGAACTCTTCGCCGCGCTCGAAGCCCACCATGCGCACGAAGATGGCCCGGATGCCGTTGGCGCTGGCCCGGCCCCAGGCCATGATGATGCCGGCGACGATGAACGAGAACAGGAACAGCAGCATCGCGCCGGCGATGCTGGCCACCACCTGCAGCGCCCTCCTGGTCAGGTCCGCCACTTGCGCATGCCTGCTGCGCAGCAGCGCCGGCAAGTCGGTATAGGCCTCCGACCACACTTCGTGGATGCGCTTGCCGACCAGCGGCCATTCGGCCACGTTGGGCGACGGCGCGGGCACCTTCAGGGTGCCGGCGCGGACGCTGGCGACGGCGTTCTGCAGCGATTCGCCGAGCGAGGTCATCAGGATCGCCGTCGGCACCCCGATCACCACGATGGCGACCAGCACCAGCAGGGTGGCCGCCAGCCCCTGCTTGCCGCGCAGGCGCTGCGCCAGCTTCTGGTGCGCCGGATACAGGGTCACCGCCAGGATGATCGACCAGGCCACCAGCGCCAGGAAGGGAGCGAAGATGCGATAGCTCAGCAGCGCCAGCCCGAACACGATGCCGGCCCGGATGAACACATCCAGCAGCTTCCTCGACAGGCGTTCTTCGAGGTTGCTATCGAGCTCGTAGGGTGCGTTCACGGGGCGGTCCTTTTCTATCGTTGCCTACTCCATGAACCACCCATGGCTCACGATCAGCGACTGGCCGGTGAGCGCATTCGAGGGGAAGGCGGCGAAGAACAGCGCGACCCGGGCCACATCCTGGACCGTCGTGAACTCGCCGTCGACGGTTTCCTTGAGCATCACGTTCTTGATGACCTCATCCTCGGAAATGCCCAGCTCGCGCGCCTGCTCCGGAATCTGCTTGTCGACCAGCGGCGTGCGCACGAAACCCGGCGCGATCAGGTTGGCGCGCACCCCATGCTTCGCGCCTTCCTTGGCCACGACCCTGGTCAGGCCTTCCAGTCCATGCTTGGCCGTGACATAGGCCGACTTGAGCACCGACGCTTCTTTCGAGTGCACGGAACCGATATAGATGATGCTGCCGCCACGGCCGCCCGCGTACATATGCCGCACGCAGGCGCGCGTGGTCAGGAAGGCGCCGTCGAGGTGGATCGCCAGCATCTTGCGCCAGTCGATGAACGGAAACGCCTCGATCGGATGCACGATCTGGATGCCCGCATTGCTCACCAGGATATCGATGCCGCCCCATTGCGCGACCACCGCCTCGATGCCGGCCTCGACCTGGGCTTCATTGGCGACGTCCATGCCCACGCCCAGCGCCTGGTGGCCGGCGTCGCGCATCCCGGCCGCGGCAAGCTCGGCCGCTTCCAGGTCGAGGTCGGCGATGGCGATGCGCGCGCCTTCGCGCGCATAGGTGAGCGCGATTTCCTTGCCGATGCCGCTGGCGGCGCCGGTGATGACAGCAACCTTTCCTTCGAGCTTCATGAGGCCCCCGTGGAATGTCTGTCACATGCTCGACCGCTTGCACGGTTCAGACAATTGGACCTTGGTCGCATGATCCAGACAAGACGGGCGCCGCGCCTTGTTGTTTGACGTACTGGCACCATCTGCATGGTTTGCCCCCTGAGGGCGCACGATGACCACCGAAAACGGAGGCGCCATGGATGACGACATTCTGGTCAGCAAGGCCGGCACCATCGAACGCTGCTGCCGGCGTGCCCGCGACGAGTATGAAAAAGACCCAAATACTTTCCCTGATGACATCACGCGCCAGGACGCCGCCACCCTGAACGTGATCCGCGCCTGGGAAGCGGCGATCGAGATGGGCGACTATGTGATCGGCAACGCCCGCCTCGGCCTGCCGCAGGACGAGCGCGAAGTCATCACCCTGCTGGCGGAACATGGCTGGATCACGCCCACCCTGGCCGAAGACCTCAAGCGCACCGGCGAGTTCTGCCGCGCCGAATGGGATCATCAGGCGTCGCCGCTGCCGGCGCTGGTGACCATCATCAAACGCGGCCTCGACGATTTCACCGATTATTCGGCCGCCCTGGTGGGCGGTGTACGACTCATCGAATAAACTTATCCCCCAGTTGTCGGCGCGAAAAACAGGCGCCAACTGGTATGATTCGCCTTTTTCCGGGGGTGGCTCTCCCATTGTCCGACATGACAGGCAGCCATCCCGCACCTGATTACCAAGAAAAAAATGAGCACACCTTCCAATCTGCCTGGCTTCTTCAGCCGCCTGTCGATCGCCTTCGGCGCCCTGTTCAAGTCGCTCGGCGACGCCGAGTTCGCCGCGCGCGTGCGCGATGACGGCGTCGGCCCGACCGCCGCGCCGGCGCCTGCGCCCGTCCCGCC
The DNA here is from genome assembly GCF_001866515.1 of Massilia timonae. NCBI lineage: Bacteria > Pseudomonadati > Pseudomonadota > Betaproteobacteria > Burkholderiales > Oxalobacteraceae > Massilia > Massilia timonae. The sequence goes on along the minus strand of NZ_JRYB01000001.1, from coordinate 2,987,930 downwards.
TCCAGCTCCAGCACCAGCTCCAGCACCTACCCCGGCCCCGGCGCCACTGCGCGCCCCGACCCCGGATTCGGCCCTGCAACTGCTGAGCCTATTCCAGCGCGAAGCGCGCCTGATCGATTTCGCCCACGAAAACCTGTCCGCCTATTCGGACGCCGACATCGGCGCCGCCGCCCGCGTCGTGCACGAAGGCTGCGCGCGCGTGCTGCGCGAGCATTTCGCGATCGAACCGGTCCGCACCGAGGCAGAAGGCAGCCGCCTCACCCTGAACGAAGGTTTCGACGCCGCCAGCGTGCGCCTCACCGGCAACGTGGTCGGCAAGGCGCCGTTCACCGGCACCTTGAGCCATCGCGGCTGGCGCGCTTCCAAGGTCACGCTGCCGCAGCTGGCCGAGAGCCACGATGCGCGCGTGCTGGCCCCGGCGGAGGTGGAACTGTGAGCCAGCTTGACAACGCACGCTATGCCATCGGCATCGACCTGGGCACCACCCACAGCGCCCTCTCGTATGTCGACCTGCAGGCCAGCGACGGCGAGAAGGCCGTCGAGTCGGTGCTGCCGATCCCGCAGCTGACCGCGCCCGGCACGATCGAGGCGCTGCCGCTGCTGCCGTCATTCCTCTACCTGCCGCATCCGGACGAGATGCCGGCCGGCGAACGCGCCCTGCCCTGGAGCCAGGGCGAAGAAACCGCGGTGGCCGGCGAAATGGCGCGCAGCCGCGGCGCCACCACGCCGATCCGCCTGGTGTCGTCGGCCAAGAGCTGGCTGTGCCATCCCGGCGTGGACCGCCGCGCCGCGATCCTGCCGCAGGACGCGCCGGACGAAGTGCCGCGCGTGTCGCCATTGGCCGCATCGACCCGCTACCTCGAACACCTGCGCCAGGCCTGGAACGCGGCGCACCCACAAGCGCCGTTCGACCAGCAATCGGTCACGGTCACCATCCCCGCCTCGTTCGACCCGGCCGCGCGCGAACTGACCGCGGAAGCGGCGCGCCAGGCCGGCTTCGCGCCCACCCTGCTGGAAGAGCCGCAGGCGGCCCTGTACAGCTGGATCCAGGGCAGCGGCGGCCGCTGGCGCAAGCAAGTGCAGCCGGGCGACATCATCCTGGTGGTCGACGTCGGCGGCGGCACCAGCGACTTCTCGCTGATCGCGATCCTGGAACGCGACGGCAAGCTCGAACCGCACCGCGTGGCCGTGGGCGACCACATCCTGCTGGGCGGCGACAATATGGACCTGGCCCTGGCCCACTTCGTGGCGCGCAAGCTGGCTACCAACGGCACCCAGCTCGACGCCTGGCAGATGCGCGCCCTCACCTACGGCTGCCGCAGCGCCAAGGAAGAACTGCTGGCTAACCCCAACGCTACCACCCATCCGATCGTGGTGCCGAGTCGCGGCTCGAAGCTGATCGGCGGCTCGATCCGCACCGAACTCACGCGCGAAGAAGTCACGTCCTTCATCACCGATGGCTTCTTCCCGCGCGTCGAAGCATCGGCGCGTCCTGCCGTGCGCGCCCGCGCCGGCCTGACCCAGCTCGGCCTGCCATATGCGCAGGACGCCGCGATCACGCGCCACCTGGCCGCCTTCCTGGCGCGCCAGGCCGGCGCCACCGCCGAACTCGAAGGTTTCCAGGGCCGCGTGAATGCGGAACACACCTTCCTGCATCCGAGCGCGGTGCTGTTCAACGGCGGCGTGTTCAAGTCCGGCATCCTGGCCCAGCGCGTGATGGACACCATCAACGACTGGCTGTACATGGAAGGCGCGGAGCCAGCGCGCATGCTCGAAGGCGCCGACCTCGACCTGGCCGTCGCGCGCGGCGCGGCCTATTTCAGCTACGCGCGGCGCGGCGGCGGCGTGCGCATCCGCGGCGGCACGGCGCGTTCCTACTACGTCGGCGTCGAATCGTCGATGCCGGCCATCCCCGGCATGGAGCCACCGCTGGAAGCCTTGTGCGTGGCGCCGTTCGGCATGGAAGAAGGCAGCGAACTCGAATTGCCCGGCCAGGAATTCGGCCTGGTGATCGGCGAGCCGGTGACTTTCCGCTTCTTCGGTTCGACCACCCGCCGCCAGGACCGCATCGGCGACGTGCTCGAGTTCTGGGGTCCGGAAGAGCTGCAGGAACTGAACGAGATCCAGGCTACCTTGCCGGCTGAAGGCCGTGTGGCGGGCGAAGTCGTGCAGGTGAAACTGCATGCACTGGCCACTGACGCCGGTACGCTGGAACTGGCCGCCGTCGCCCGTGACGGCCAGCGCTGGAAGGTCGAGTTCGACGTTCGTACTGTCTCCGACGCACAGTGACGTACCTGGTAGGCATCGACCTCGGCACCACGAATACGGTGCTGGCCTTTGCCCGTGACGGCAAAGGCGCGGTCGAGCTGTTTTCGGTCGACCAGCTGGTGGCGCCCGGCGAAGTCGCCGGCGCGCCGCTGCTGCCGTCGATGCGCTACCACCCGGGCGCGGACGAACTCGCGCCCGGTGAACTGCAACTCCCCTGGAATGCCCTCGATGTGGCCGGCGTCGAACGCGTCGCGCTCGGCCGCCTGGCGCGCGCGCTCGGCGCGGCCACGCCGGGGCGCCTGGTGGCCAGCGCCAAGAGCTGGCTGTCGCATCCCGGCGTCGACCGCATGGCGCCCATCCTGCCCTGGGGCGCCGACGGTGACGTCGCCAAGGTGTCGCCGGTGGCGGCCAGCGCCAGCTACCTGGCCCACCTGCGCGCCGCATGGAACACGCGCTTCCCCAAGCAGCCGCTGGAACGCCAGCAGATCGTGCTCACGGTCCCCGCCTCGTTCGACGAAGGCGCGCGGGCGCTGACGCTGGAGGCGGCGAAGCAGGCCGGCCTGCCGGACGTGCGCCTGCTGGAAGAACCGCAGGCCGCGCTGTACGACTGGCTGTACCGCCATCGCGCCGACCTGGCGCAGGACCTCGGAGATGCGCGCCTGGTGCTGGTGGCCGACGTCGGCGGCGGCACCACCGACTTCAGCCTGGTCAAGGTCGAGGCCAGGGATGGCGAGCCGCTGCTCACCCGCATCGGCGTGGGCAACCACCTGATCCTGGGCGGCGACAATATGGACCTGGCGCTGGCCCACCTGGTCGAAGCGCGCATGGCCGAACAAGCCGGCGAAGACGCCACGCGCAGCCGCCTGTCGAGCGCGCGCCTGGCCCAGCTCACCGAACGCTGCCGCGCCGCCAAGGAACAGCTGCTGGCCGACGATGCGCCCGACCACGTCACCGTCACCCTGCTCGGCGCCGGCAGCCGCCTGATCGGCGCCAGCCGCAAGGCCGACTTGCGGCGCGCGGACATCGAGCGCATCGTGCTCGATGGCTTCTTCCCGCTCAATGCGGCGCAAGAGGATGCCAAACGCGCGCGCGCCGGCATCGTCGAATTCGGCCTGCCGTATGCGAGCGACCCGGCCATCACGCGCCACCTGGCGGGCTTCCTGCGCCAGCACGCGGCCGCCGCGCGCGAGGCGCTTGGCCTGCCCGACGATGGCGCGCTGCCGGTGCCCGACACCGTGCTGCTCAACGGCGGCGTGTTCAGGGGCGCGGCGCTGGCGCAGCGGCTGGTCGATACCTTGACGGCATGGCGCGGTACTCCTGTACGCGTGCTGCACAACGAAAACCCCGACATCGCCGTCGCCCGCGGCGCCGTGGCCTATACGCTGGCGCGCCAGGGCCTGGCGCCAGCCATCGAAAGCGGCGCCGCGCGCAGCTATTACCTGCTGCTCGATGGCGAGGCGCAAGGAGACAGGTTGCGCACCGTTTGCCTGCTCCCGCGCGGCACGCCAGCCGCGCTCGAGGTGGCGCTGGCGGACCGCAGCTTCGCGTTGCGCGTGGGCCGTCCGGTGCGCTTCCACTTGGTGTCGACCATCGCCGACAGCGGCGCGCCGCCGCAGGCCGGCGACCTGGTCGACCTCGATCCATCCGAGGTGGTGCGCCTGCCGGCGATCGCCACCGTGCTGCGCGCCGCGCGCGGCGCGCCAAGCGAGACCCCGGTGCGGCTGGTCACGACGCTGAGCGAAGTCGGCACGCTCGACGTGCATTGCGTGGCCGAGGATGGCGGCCAGCGCTGGCAGCTCGCCTTCCAGCTGCGCGGCGAGGACGACGGCGACACGCAGGAAGAAGTGCTGCCGCTCGAACTCGACGCCGCGATCGAGAAGATCGAGCGCGTGTTCGGCGCCCGCTCGAAACAGGTCGACCCGAAGGAAGTGAAACAGTTGCGCGCCGGCCTGGAGCACCTGCTGGGCGGGCGCGAGCGCTGGACCACGCCCCTGCTGCGGCGCCTGTTCGACGCCCTGCTGGCGCGCGCGAAAGGCCGGCGGCGCTCGGTCGAGCACGAGCGCGCCTGGCTGAACCTGGCCGGCTACTGCCTGCGCCCCGGCTTCGGCCATCCGCTCGACGAATGGCGCATGGAGCAGCTGTGGGCGATGTTCGAGGGCGGCGTCCAGCACCACAAGGACAGCCAGGTGCGCGCCGAATGGTGGACGCTGTGGCGCCGGGTGGCGGGCGGCCTGTCGACCGAATCCCAGCTGCGCGTGCTGGACGATTTCGCCTTCAACCTGCAGGCCGACGAATCGGAGCGCGGACGCCGGCCGGTCACCCTGGTCGACGGCAGCGAGGAAGACATGCTGCGCGTCGGCGCCTCGCTCGAACGCATCCCGTCCGCCTACAAGGCCGAGATCGGGGAATGGCTGCTGGGCCAGATCGAAGCCATCCCGTCCGCCGGCAAGCTCGATGCGCGCGCCGGCGCGCGCTATGGCCGCTACCTGTGGGCCCTGGGCCGGGTCGGCGCGCGCCAGTCGTTCCAGTCGAGCGCCCACGAAGTGGCGCCGCCCGACGTGGCAGAAAACTGGCTGGGAAAACTGCTGCAACTGGACTGGCGCAAGGTGGAGCCGGCTGGCTTCGCCGCCGCCCACATCGCGCGCATGACGGGCGACCGCTCGCGCGACATCGGCGAGGAAGTGCGTGCGGACGTGCTGCGCCGGCTGGCCGCCAGCGGCGCGCCGCCGATGTGGACGGCGATGGTGCGCGAGGTGGTGGAGCTGGACCAGGCGGTCGAGACGCGCCTGCTGGGCGATGCCCTGCCGCCGGGATTGAAGCTGCTGCGCTGACGCCGCCATACCCGAGCGCCAAGGTCGGGACACCTTGATGACCAAAACTTACTATGCTAAGTTTTGCTCATCAGGTAATCAGGGAGCTGTTTCCTTGCATGTCCATGACCACGTCCTCCATCCCTTCCGCGCCGGTCGCCGACTGGCATGCGATGCCGGCCGACGCCGTCCTGCGCCAGCTGGCTTCGGTCCCCGACGGACTCGCACCGGATGAAGCGGCGCGGCGCCTGGCGCTGCACGGCCCCAACACGCTGCCATCGCCACCGCGCACGCCCGCCCTCCTGCGCTTTCTGCTGCAATTCAATAACGCGCTGATCCTGTTCCTGCTCGCCGCCGCGGCGCTGGCCGCCGTGCTCGGGCACTGGGTCGACGCGGCCGTGATCGTCGGCGTGGTCACCGTGAACGCCATCGTCGGCTTCGTCCAGGAAGGCAAGGCGGAGCAGGCCCTCGGCGCCCTGCAAGCCATGCTGGCGCCCACTGCGCGCGTCGTGCGCGCCGGCCAGCACGCGACCGTCCCGGTGGCCACGCTGGCGCCGGGCGACGTGGTGCTGCTCGAAGCGGGCGACCGCGTCCCCGCCGACCTGCGCCTGCTGCGCGCCCGCGCCCTGCTGGTCGACGAAGCGATCCTCACCGGCGAATCGGTGGCCAGCGTCAAGACCGGCCACGCCGCCGACGCCGGTGCGGCGCTGGGCGACCGCGAAGGCATGGCGTATTCCGGTACGCTGGTCGCCGCCGGCCAGGGCCTCGGCCTAGTGGTCGCCACCGGCAGCCATACCGAGATCGGCCGCATCAGCACCATGCTCGGCAAGGTCGAGCCGCTCACCACGCCGCTGCTGCGCCAGATCAACGGCTTCGGGCGGCGCTTCACGGTGCTGTCGATCGCCGTCGCCGCGTTGCTGTTCGCCTATGCGGTCGGCTTGAAGAGGATGGACTGGGTCGAGGCGCTGATGATGGTGGTGGCGATCGCGGTGGCGCTGGTGCCCGAAGGCTTGCCGGCGGTGATCACCATCACCCTCGCCATCGGCGTGCAGCGCATGGCCGCGCGGCACGCCATCGTGCGCCGCCTGCCGGCGGTGGAAACGCTGGGCGCGACCACCGTGATCTGTTCCGACAAGACCGGCACGCTGACCCGCAACGAGATGACGGCCTGCCGCGTGGTGACCGGCGCGGGCAGCATCGGCGTGAGCGGCGCCGGCTACGCGCCGCTGGGCGCGTTCGCGCTGCCCGGGGACGGCGCCGGCCTGCCGGCCAATGCGCGCCGCCTGGTCGAAGCCGGCCTGCTGTGCAACGACGCCCACCTGCGCCAGGCCGCGGGCGGCTGGCATGTGGATGGCGATCCGATGGAAGGCGCGCTGGTGGCGCTGGCGATGAAGGCCGGGCTCGAACCGGACGCCTTGCGCGCCGGCCATCCGCGCGCCGACGAGATCCCGTTCGACGCCCAGCACCGTTTCATGGCCACGCTGCACGGCCTGGCCGACGGCGGCGCCGAGCTGTTCGTCAAGGGCGCGCCGGAACGCGTGCTGGCCATGAGCGGCGCGCAACTCGACGCGTCCGGAGCCACCATGCCGCTGGATACCGCTTACTGGGAAGGCCACGTCGCGGGGGCGGCCTCCAGCGGCGAGCGCGTGCTGGGCTTCGCCCTGCGCCGCTTCGCGCATGCGCCGCCGCAGCTGGACTTCGACGCCGTGGACGAGCTGGTGTTCCTGGGCCTGGTCGGCTTCATCGATCCGCCGCGGCCCGAGGCGCTGGCCGCGATCGCCGATTGCCGCAGCGCCGGCATCGCGGTCAAGATGATCACCGGCGACCATGGCGCGACCGCCGCCGCCATCGCCGCGCAACTCGGCCTGGCCGAGCAGCCGGTGGTGGCGACCGGCCAGGACGTCGACGCCGCCTCCGACGCCGGGCTGCGGACCCTGGCGCGCCGCACCCACGTCTTCGCTCGCACCAATCCCGCCCACAAGCTGCGCGTGGTGCGCGCGCTGCAGGCCGAGGGCGAGGTGGTCGCGATGACCGGCGACGGCGTCAACGACGCGCCGTCGCTCAAACAGGCCAACGTCGGCATCGCCATGGGCAACAAGGGCACCGAGGCGGCCAAGGAAGCGGCGCAGATCGTGCTGGCCGACGACAACTTCGCCTCGATCGTGGCGGCCGTGAGCGAGGGACGCACCGTCTACGACAACATCCGCAAGGTCATCGCCTGGACCCTGCCGACCAACGGCGGCGAGGTGCTGGCCATCGTCGCGGCGCTGGTGCTGGGCCTGACCCTGCCGATGACGCCGCCGCAGATCCTGTGGATCAACATGATCCTGACCATCACGCTCGGCCTGGTGCTGGCCTTCGAGCCGGCCGAACCGGGCGTGATGGGGCACCGGCCGCGCGACCCGCAAGCGCCGCTGCTGTCGCCCTTCATGCTGTGGCGGGTGGCGTTCGTGTCGGTGCTGTTCACCGCCGGCGTGTTCGCCGTAATGGCCTGGGCCGAACGCCGCGGCCTGGACACCGAGGCGGCGCGCACGATGGTGGTCGACATGCTGTGCGTGCTGGAGATCTTCTACCTGTTCAACGTGCGCTACCTGCACATGCGCTCGTTCACCTGGCGCGGCGCCCGCGGCACGCCGGCGGTGCTGTGGGCGATCGCCGTCGTGGTGGTCGCGCAGCTGGCGTTCACCTACCTGCCGTGGATGCAGGCGTTGTTCGATACCCGCGCCGTGGCGCTCGCGGACGGCGTGGCGATCCTCGGCATCGGGCTGGCGTTCATGGCGGTGCTCGAAGTCGAGAAGCTGCTGCTGCGGCGCTGGAAGGTGTTCGCGGAGATCAGCTGACCCCGGCCAGGATCAGCGACACCGGCTTGCCCGTGCGCGGATGCAGCGGCTCGCGCATCTCGACCACGCGCAGGCCGTGCCGCTCGAACAGCGCGATCCAGCTCGAGATCGTGCGGAAGTACCAGGGCGGCGCGTCCTGGAATTCATCGTTGAAGCCGGCCCAGCTGCCCGCGCGCCAGCCGTCGACATACGGCGCGTCGCCGCAGGCCATCACCGGATGCACGGTCTGCACGACCAGCGTGCCGCCCTTGCGCAGATAGGTCGGCGCGGCGGCGAACAGGCCGTCGACCGCTTCATGTCCGATCAGCGAGAAGTTGGCGACCGCGACGTCGGCCGCCAGCGCCAGCGCGCCGGCCGCGATCTGTTCATACGACAGCACGCGAAAGTCGCCGCCGCCGGCGGCCCGCGCCTGTTTGATGAGGCCCTCGATCGCGTCCACGCCGACCATCGTCACTTCGGGCAGCGCGCGCACCAGCCAGCCTTCGCCGCAGCCGAGATCGACGCCGGTGCGCGGCGCGTGCGCGCGCACCGCCTCGACGATGGCGGCGTTGGTCACCAAGGTGCGGCTCTCGATTTCTCCGCCACGCACTGCGCTGGTCCAGGGGTTCGCGTTGCGCGACCAGGATGCGAGGATTGCGGCGTCGGTGTGATCGGTCATGGCGTCTCCTTTTGGCTCATTATGCATGAGACGGCGGGCCAGTCCCAGACATGCGGCGGCCATCGCGATCATCCAGTAGACTGGCCGGGTTCCAACGCACCCGCCCTGCCGTCCATGAAATCTCCGCAACGCCTGCCGATCCTGCTCGTCGCCGTCACGGCCGCCGCCATCACCTTCGCCTTCATCAAGAAGCCGCCCGAGCAGGAGGCGTTGCCACCGCCGCTGGTCTCCCTGGAGAAGATGGGCCACCTGGTCTCGCTCAAGATGAATTATTCGGACGTCATCGAGTTCACGCAACCGAATGCGGTCGACATTCCCTGGTCGCAATGGGAAGTCCGGCTGGGCAGCACCCGCGTGCTGCTGGTCGCGCGCGGCGACTGCACGATCGCGACCGACCTGCGCCAGGCGCGCTACGAAGACATCGACGAGCGCGCGCGCACCCTCAGCGTCGTGCTGCCGCCGCCGATGCCGCTGCAGGCGCGCATCAGCCACGAGGCGCGCAACCGGGGCGGCTCCTATTTCTATGCGGTCACCGAACAGGGGCTGCAAGCCTTCATCCCTTCCGCCCAGACCCGCACCAATGCGATGAACAATGCGCTGCAGACGGCGCAGAAGGCGGTGCAGGCGGCCTGCAGCCAGCCTGCCGTGCTGAATACGGCCAAGGAAAACGCGGCCACCGTCATGCAGGCCACGCTGGCCGCCACCGGCTGGATGCCGACCGTCATCTGGGAGCCGCTTTCCCCAGCAAGTCCCTGAGCGATCCAGGCTTTCGATTCTTGGGCGCCTTGCCGGGTTGATGGATAATATTCCATTACTCTTCAGCAAGGATTCCAAATGATTAAGAGTCTGGCCACCCTCCTGTTCACCATCCTCGCCGCTGCCGTTCACCTTCCCGCAGCGGCCCAGAAGCCCGAAAGCCGCGCCGAAGCGGTCAAGATCGTGGCCGACATGCGGCGCCTGGTCATGCCGGGCGCCATCGAGCGTACCGAAGCGGTGCGCATCGGCGGCATCGACCAGTGGATCTCGGTGCGCGGCGTCGACCGCCGCAACCCGGTGCTGTTGATGATCCACGGCGGCCCGGGCTATGTGTCGATGCCCACCAGCTGGTATTTCCAGCGCGGCTGGGAAGACTTCTTCACCGTGGTGCAATGGGACCAGCGCGGCGCCGGCAAGACCTACGCCGCCAACGATCCGGCCGTCGTGGCGCCGACCATGACGCGCGCGCGCATGGTCGCCGACACCGAGGAAATGGTGCAATGGCTGCGGCGCGAGTTCGGCAAGGAGCGCATCTTCGTGCTCGGCCACTCCTGGGGCAGCTCGCTCGGCATCGAACTGGCGAGCAAGCATCCGGAGTGGCTGCACGCCTACATCGGCATGGGCCAGGCTACGGACGGGCCGGAGGGCGAACGACGCGGCCTGCGCTTCGCGCTCGACGCCGCGCGGCGCGACAACAACGCCAAGGCGGTGCGGGAACTCGAATCGCTCGGCCCCTACGCGGCGCCGGGCCGCCCGATCGTGCTCAAGGACCTGTACCTGCAGCGCAAGTGGCTGGGCTACTACGGCGGCGCGGTGCACGGCCGCAAGGACTTCGCCCACGAAGGCGCGGCGGCGCGCCTGGCGCCCGAGTACACCGACGCCGACCTGCGCACCATGTGGAAGGCCAATGACTTCTCTCAGGAACACCTGCTGGCTGAAGTCATCTCGACCGACTTCAGCGTTCATAAACGCTTCGACTGCCCGATCGTCATCTTCAACGGCCGCTACGACTACAACGTCTCATCCAGCGTGACCGCCGAGTGGTTCGAGACGGTGAAGGCGCCGCACAAGAAACTGGTGTGGTTCGAGCACTCGGGCCACGAGATGTTCAACGAAGAGCCGGGCAAGATGCTCGACGCCCTGCTGCGCCACGTGCGGCCGATCGCCGAGAAGGCGGGCGACGTGGCGCCGTAGCGACGGACCGTGTAAAGACAACACACATTGCGGGAACGTACTACTACGTACGCAATCCGCATGAGCATTCGTGTAAAATCGTTTCAGCAGGTTATCGAAGCAACCGCGAACAACCGCGAAATAATTCAACTATATAGGTGACAAAACCATGCGAGTCTTCCCGTCCAAAGGAAAATCCCTCGTGTTCGCTCTCGCAGCAACCGTCCTCTCCGCCAGCGCCTTCGCCCAGAACTGGCCAACCGGCACCGTGACCGTGGTCGTGCCATGGCCGGCCGGCGGCCCGTCCGACATCGCGGCGCGTCCGCTGGCGAAAGGCCTGACCACCGACCTGAAGCAGTCGTTCGTGATCGATAACCGCGGCGGTGGCGGCGGCAACATCGGCACCCTGGCCGTGACCCGCGCCAAGCCGGACGGCCAGACCCTCCTGATCACCTCGAGCGCGCCGATCGTGATCAACCCGAGCCTGTACAAGAAGATGGCCTTCGACCCGGCCAAGGACCTGATTCCGGTCACCAACCTGCTGCGCGCGCCGCTGGTGCTGGTCGCCCACCCATCGGTGCCGGCCAAGAACGTCAAGGAACTGCTGGCCCACATCCAGTCCAAGAAAGGCCAGTTCTCGTACGCGTCGGCCGGCAACGGCACCCCGCAGCACCTGACCGGTGAACTGTTCCGCGGCGTGACCAAGCTCGACATGGTGCACGTGCCGTACAAGGGCTCGGCGCCGGCGATTTCCGACCTGCTGGGCGGTCACATCCCGATCATGTTCGACTCGACCATCGCGATCATGCCGCACATCAAGAGCGGCAAGGTCAAGCCGATCGCCATCTCGGGCAGCAAGCGCTCGCCGCTGCTGCCGGACGTGCCGACCTTCGCCGAAGCCGGCCTGAACATCGAGTCCTACGCCTGGTACGGCCTGTTCGTGCCGGCCAAGACCCCGAAAGCCATCGTCGACAAGATCAACGCCGAATCGCAGAAAGTCATGAAGCAGCCGGACTTCCAGCGCGTGCTGGCCGACACCGGCACCGAGTACGTGGGCGATACGCCTGAGAACTTCGCCAAGTTCGTGCAGGCCGAAAGCGCGAAATGGTCGAAGATCGTGAAGGACAGCGGCGCGACCGTCGACTGATCCACTCGATCCTGTAGTACCCCACTAGAACGGGTGACGCGGCATGGCCGGGTCACCCGTTTTTTCATCAAGCCCGCTTTTCCGTCAACGTCACGCGGTGGAAGTGCGACGACGTCAGCCCGACGCCCGCCGCATCGAACACGTCCAGCACGTTCTGGTGCAGATGGTTGCGCACCTCGGCCCGCTCGCGCGGGCTGTCGGCCGAGGAATGCGCGCACAGCCGGTATTCGACATAGAAATCCGACAGCGCCGCCTGCACGATGAAGGGTTTCGGTTCGGCCGCGATGCCTGGCGTCGCCGCGGCCGCCTGTTCGAGCAGCGCGTGCGCGGTGCGCCACGGCGTCTCGTAGGCGAGCGTCACCTTGACCTCGGTGACGAAACCGTCCTCGATCACGCCGTCGCGCGAGAAGTTGCTGGTGGTGTTGGACAGCACCCAGGCGTTGGGCATCAGGACTTCTTCGCCGCTGCCGGTGCGCAGGCGCGTCTCGAACATGCCCATGTCGACCACGGTGCCCTCCTTGTCGCCCACGCGCACGTATTCTCCCTTGCGCAGCGAGCGGGTGTACATCAGGATCAGGCCAGCGGCGCCCTGCGCCACGATGCTCGAGGCGCCGATCGACACCATCAGGCCGGCCAGCACCGTCACGCCCTGGAAGGCGGCCGTGTGCGAACCGGGCAGGTAGGGATAGGACATCGCCAGCGCGAACAGCCCGATCACCAGGTTGACCAGGCGCCGGGTCGGCGCCGCCGTGTCCTGGTCGAGCCAGCCCACCTGCAATTCGCCGCTCTCGACCCGCTTGAACACCGAGGCCGCGGTCAGCATCACCAGGCGCGCCAGCGCGGCGATGACCAGCACCACCAGCAGGCCGGGAATGGCGGCCGCCATCGACTGGCCGATCCCCACCGCCAGCTCCACCAGGTAACCCTTGAGCCACTCGCCCCAGCTGCGGGTGTAGGCGAATTCGCCGAGCAGGAAGCTGATCCAGATATAGGTGGCCAGCAGGCGCAGGCCCCATACCACCGCCATCGTCACCTGGCGCAGGAAGCTCACATACAGCTGGGCGTCGAGCAGGCGCACGTTGCGAAAGCTCACCCGCGCCAGGCGCACGCCGAGCAGGCGCTCGAAGCGGCTCTTGACCGCGCTGCGCAGCAGCACCAGCGCGCGCAGCACGACGACGTAGGCCAGGGTGGCGGCGACGCACAGCGCGGCGGCTTCGACCAGCACGCGCGGGTCGCTCGCCTCGCGCCGCGCGGCCAGCGCGCGCTCCAGCTTGCCCGCGCTGTCGTGCGCGACGTCCTGGGGCGTGTCGCCGGCCAGCACATTGACGTCGGCCGGCGTCACCAGGAACAGCGGCGTGCCGTCGAGCAGCACCTGGCTGCCCTCCGCCAAGCCGTTGACGGTGACGCGCTGCGGGCCCTTGCCCGACAGGGCCTTGTCGAGGCGCCGCTGGGCCGCTTCGAGGCGGTCTTGCGGCGAGTGGCCGGCCAGGGTGGCGCGGAACACGAAGACCTTGCGGGTGGCGACGGTGAAGTCGGCGCGCGCGGTCGGCTGGGCCGGCGCGGCCGCAGCCGCGGCGGCCGGCACAGTGTCGGCCTGGGCGGCCTGGGCGAAGGAATACAGCCCCAGCAAGGCAAGGACAAGGAATGCGCGGATGATTGCCATGGAAAAAAACAAATCGGTAAAAACGAAATGTTACCCCAGATCACTTCTACTCAGCAGGCAAAGCACCCACTTACAACAGCCCAGCACCAGATCTTGCCAACAAGCTACCGTGTTCCGTGTCTTTTCGATAACGACTAACATCTTCGCCACTACCTGGCTGCGTTGGCAGCCCCACCCCATCAAGGAGCAAGCATGAGTTCGGAAGACCAGAAGCCAGAAGGCGTGACGCCGTCGCGCCGCCGTTTCGTGAGCACCGTTGCCGCGGGCGTGGCCGCCTCGGCCGCCGCCGTCCCGGCCCTGGCCCAGCAGGCGGGCGGCAACCAGCCGGCGCCCGGCGCGATGCGCGAAGCGGCCAAGCGCTATCCGCGTCCGCCCTTCCCCAAGCAGGACCAGCCGTGGCCGGCCCTGGCCAGCAAGATGACGCCGCGTCCCGACCACGGTGAAACCACGTATCGCGGCAGCGGCCGCCTGGCGGGACGCAAGGCCCTGATCACCGGCGGCGACTCGGGCATCGGCCGCGCCGCCGCGATCGCCTATGCGCGCGAAGGCGCCGACGTCGCCATCGGCTACCTGCCGGCCGAGGAACCGGATGCGCGCGAAGTCATGCAGCTGATCCGCGACGCGGGCCGCAAGGCGGTGGCCATTCCCGGCGACATCCGCGACGAGGCCTTCTGCAAGAAACTGGTGGAGACGGCGGTGCGCGAGCTGGGCGGCCTGGACATCCTGGTCAACAATGCCGCGCGCCAGCAGAACAACGCCTCGATCCTCGACATCACCAGCGAGCAGTTCGACTGGACCATCAAGACCAATATCTACGCCGTGTTCTGGATCACCAAGGCGGCGATTCCGCATATGTCGGCCGGCAGCGTCATCATCAATACCTCGTCGCAGACGGCCTACGATCCGCCGGAAAAACTGCTCGACTATTCGGGCACCAAGGCCTTCGAGGTGGCGTTCACGAAGTCGCTGGCCAAGCAGATGGCATCGAAGGGAATCCGCGTGAATGCAGTGGCGCCGGGCCCGGTGTGGACGCCGCTGCAGCTGGCGGGCGGCAATTCGCCGGAGGGGCGCGAAAAGTTCGGCGAGGACACGCCGATGAAGCGTCCGGGCCAGCCGGCCGAGCTGGCGACGATCTACGTCACGCTGGCCTCGGACGAGGCGAGCTACACCACCGGCCACGTGTATGGCGCGGCGGGCGGCGGCGGACAGCCGTAAGCATTCGCTTCGGCCTGTCCGGTGCTGCCGGGCGGGCCTCAGCCGCGGCGCAGCAGGCGCGTCAGCAGCGAGACGAAGGAACGGGTGCGGATCTGCTGGCCCAGCGGGCCGGCATTGGTGCAGCGTGCAATGACGGTCATCTCATTTCCTCCTAGACATAGCTTGGCAGATTAGCCATGCCACGCGTACTCATCTGTGCGCTGGATCGCATAAGGCTCCAGCCTGCTCGACGCTAGCGCGCGCGCCCCGATCCGGTAGCGTCCTATCATGAACCCTTCGTAGGGCGAGAGTCTGCTCCAATCGGAGTGACCGTCGCATTGTTCGCAACGTCAATAGACAAGGAGGAACATATGGGCTACGCAGACCGCGATAAATACGGTATCTACAAGGACAGCACCAACGCAGGTCCGGGACCGTCCCTGATGGGCGCCGACACCTTGATCGGCGACAGCGTCGTCAATGCCGCCGAGGAAGACCTGGGCGACATCAAGGAAATCATGCTCGACATGCAGACCGGCCAGGTGGCCTATGCCGTGCTGGCTTTCGGCGGCTTCCTGGGCGTGGGCGAAAAGCTGTTCGCCGTGCCCTGGCAGGCGCTGCACCTCGACACGGTCAACAAGCGCTTCGTGCTCAACGTCGAGAAGGACCGCCTGAAATCGGCGCCCGGCTTCGACAAGGATGCCTGGCCGGACATGAGCGACCTGAGCTGGGCCAGCGGCATCCACAGCTTCTACGGCACCGACCCGAACCGCTCGGGCGCACCGACCATGGGGCCGGGCGTGCCGATGGGCGGCATGGTCGGCGGCGCCGGCACCGGAAGCAGCACCTATGCGGGCGGCGCGATGGGTTCGAGCGTGGGCGCCGGGCACGCCGGTTCCAGCAGCCTGGGCGGCGCAGGCGCCGGCATGGGCGATTCGCGCGCGAACCAGGGCCCGGGCCACAGCATCGATCCGCGCTCCGGCAACCTGGGCGACGACACGGACATCAGCCGCATCCGCGGCAGCAATATCGGCTAAGCCCGTTATCGCGGGCATCGACATGAGGGACGGCTTACCGCCGCCCTTCGTGTCTGCACCACTTCCTCAGCAGAACACGAAATCCTCGTTCGACCGAGGCACCCTGCGCAGCACGTCACGTACCGCATACCCAGCCAGTCCGGCCAGGGACAGCACCAGCAACCACAATCCAGACATGATCGACTCCTTGTGCACAGCCCGCTTTCGCACAGGTGTGCGAAATTATTGCAATAAAAAGGGAGGACGACGCCCTCCCCGGCCCGGCCTCATTCGAGGTCGCTGAAACTCCTGTAGGTGGAAATGAGGCGGTTGAACGCCCGCTGCGCCCGCCTGGGGGCGTCTGCGTCATGCAGGAAGCGCGCGTCGTGCATCACGCCGATCACGAGGCTGTAGATCTCGAACACCAGCTGTTCGGGTTCGGTGTCGGGCCGCAGGTGCCCTGCTTCCATCGCCTGCAGCACCGTCTTGCGCAAGGTCGCGCGCCAGCGCAGCACGCCCGCCTCGATGCGCTCGCGCAGCGGGTGCGGCATGGGAATGTCGTCGAACTCGAAAGCGCCGGCCGTGTAGAGGCAAGAGCCGCGCACGGTTTCGCCGGCGATCTTCTTGAGCCACAGATTGACCATCGTGGACAGGCGCGGCAGGCCGCGCGACGCGGCCAGCGCAGGCAGAAAGATCTCTTCGGAAAAGCGGCGATCGTACTCGTCCAGCACGGCCGACTGCAGGGCCTCGAGCGAGCCGACGCGCGAGAAGACGCCGCTCTTGCTGATCCCGGTGCGCTTGGACAGCTCGCCCAGCGACAGCTGGCCGATGCCCTCGGTCGATGCCATCCCGACCGCCGCATCGAGGATGGTGGCGTAGGTGGCTTCGCTTTTGGCGGTGGTGTTCATGAAGCCACTTTAGCACAGGCGTGCGAATCCACAAGCGGTTTTTCACCGGACCGGACCCGACAGCGTCCGGTCCGACGGGCGGCTAGCGCAGCATCGACTCCCACACCTTTTGCAGGCGCTTGGCCGACACCGGCATCGGCGTCCTCAGCTCCTGCGCGAACAGCGACACCCGCAGCTCTTCCAGCATCCACCGGAACTCGACCATGCGCGGATCGTTGTTCTTGCCCGCCATATTCTTGAGCGTGCGCTGGAACTGGCTGGCCGCGTTCTGCCACTCGGCCATCAGCTGCGCGTCGCGCGACGGATTGCCGCGCAACTTCTCGAGACGGACGTTGATCGCCTTCAGGTAGCGCGGGAAATGCGCCAGCTGACTATATTCGTTGTCGGCGATGAAGCGCTTGTGCACCAGCGCCTGCAGCTGCGCCTGGATGTCCGACGCCACCGCCGAAGGCAGTGCCTGCACGCGCTTGGGCAGGCCGTGGTACTCGCCCAGGATCTGGCCCGCCAGGCGCGCCACCTCGTTGATGAGCAGGCCGATGCGGCCCTTGCCCTCGTCCTTGCGTTTGTTGAACGAAGCCGCATCGACCGGCAGCGGATCCTGCAGGCAGGCGATGTCGATCGCCTTGGCCACGATCTGGTCGCGCAAGTCTTCCTGCGAGCCGATGTTCATGAACTGCATGCCCATGCCCTGCAGGCCGGGGATGTTCTTTTCGGCGAACTTCAGTTGTTCCTTGAACTGCAGCGCGAACAGGCGGCGCAGGCCCACGCGATGGGTGCGCGCGGCCACGTTCGGGTCGTCGAACACCTCCAGGTCGCAATGGGTGCCCTTGTCGACCAGCGCCGGGAAGCCGATCAGGGTCAGCTTGCCCTGGTTGATCTCCAGCAGTTCCGGCAGCTCGCCGAAGGTCCAGCTGGTGAGACCGGTGTGCTGGCGGCCCGATGCCGCTTCTTGCGCAGGGGCGGTCTGCGGCGCATTGCCCTTCCCCTTGCCTGCGGGTGCCGGCGGAGCGCTCGGCGCAGCCGCCACCGGCCGCGCCGCCTGCGCACGCCCATTGGCGGCAGAGGGCGTCGCTTCCGCCATCTTCTGGAAGCTCTGGCGCGCCTGTCCGCCCAGCTCGGCCTGGAGCGTCGCGAGATTGCGCCCCATCTCCAGCTGGCGGCCATGCTCGTCGACGACCTTGAAGTTCATGAACATGTGCGCCGGCAGGGTCTCGAGCTTGAAGTCGGCGGTCTTCACCGCCACGCCCGTCTGCGCGCGCACGTCCATGATCAAGACGTCGACCAGGTCGCCGCGCCCGAAGGCGTTCGCCGCATGGATGCGATCGACGAACCTGGCCGCGTATTCCGGCAGCGGCACGCAGTGGCGGCGCAGCTTCTGCGGCAGCGATTTGAGCAGCAGGTGCACCTTTTCCTTGATCATGCCCGGCACCAGCCATGCCGGCCGCTCTTGCGGAATCTGGTTCAGCGCGAACAGCGGCACGGCGAGCGTGACGCCATCGCGCACGCTGCCCGGTTCGAAGTGGTACGTCAGGCCCATCTCGATGCCGGTGACGACCATCGTCTTCGGGAACAGCTCGGTGGTGACGCCGGCCGCCTCGTGCCGCATCAGCTCTTCGCGGTTCAGGTAGAGCAGCTTCGGATTGTCGCGCGCATGGTCCTTGTACCACTTCTCGAAACCGGCGCCGTTGACGACGTCGAGCGGAATCTCCTTGTCGTAGAAGGCCGCGATCAGCTGGTCGTCGACCAGCACGTCCTGGCGACGCGACTTGTGCTCGAGGTTCTCGATGTCCTTCACCAGCTTGTGGTTGTGGATGTAGAACGGCAGTCGGGTCTCGAAGTCGCCCGCCACCAGCGCGTCGCGGATGAAGATCTCGCGCGCCTCACGCGGATTGCGCTGGCCGTAGTTGATGCGCCGGCCGCCATAGATGACGATGCCGTACAGGGTTGCGCGCTCGAGCGCCGTGACTTGCGCCTGCTTCTTTTCCCAGCGCGGCTCGCCCCACGATTTCTTGAGCAGGTGGCCGCCGATCTTTTCCACCCACTCGGGCTGGATCTGGGCGATGGTGCGCGCATACAGGCGCGTGGTCTCGACCAGTTCGGCCGCCATGACCCAGCGTCCCGCCTTCTTGCCGAGCGTCGAGCCGGGCCAGATGTGGAACTTGATGCCGCGCGCGCCAAGATAGACGCCGCCCTGCTCGTCCTCGGACTTGAAACCGATATTGCCAAGCAGGCCAGTGAGCAGCGCCAGGTGCAGCTGTTCGTAGGTGGCCGGCGACTCGTTCAGGCGCCAGCCCTGCTCGCGCACGATGGTGAGCAGCTGCGAATGCACGTCGCGCCACTCGCGCAGGCGCAGCTGCGACAGGAAGTTGGCGCGGCAGTTGTCCTGCAGCTGGCGATTGGTCTTCTTGTGCGCGATCGCGTCCTCGAACCAGGCCCAGATCTTCAGGTAGCTCAGGAATTCGGATTTCTCGTCCGCGAACTTCTTGTGCTTCTCGTCGGCCTGCTGCTGGTATTCGATCGGGCGGTCGCGCGGGTCTTGCGTCGACAGGGCCGAGGCCACGATCAGCATCTCGGTCAGGCAGTGATTGTCGAGCGCGGCCAGGATCATGCGGCCCACGCGCGGGTCGAGCGGCAGCTTGGCCAGCTTGCGGCCCAATGGCGTCAGCTCGTTGTTGTCGTCGACCGCGCCGACTTCCTGCAGCAGCTGGTAGCCGTCGGCGATCGCGCGGCCCTGCGGCGCCTCGATGAAGGGGAAGGTCTCGACGTCGGTCAGGCGCAGGGACTTCATGCGCAGGATGACGGCCGCCAGCGACGAACGCAGGATCTCCGGTTCGGTGAACTTGGGGCGCTTGAGGAAATCGTCTTCCTCGAACAGGCGGATGCAGACGCCGTCGGCCACCCGGCCGCAGCGGCCGGCGCGCTGGTTGGCCGCCGATTGTGCGATCGGCTCGACCTGCAGCTGCTCGACCTTGTTCCGGAAGCTGTAGCGCTTCACGCGCGCCAGGCCGGTATCGACCACGTAGCGGATGCCCGGCACGGTCAGCGAGGTCTCGGCCACGTTGGTGGCCAGGACGATGCGGCGCGCGTTGCCGCTCGGGCGGAACACGCGGTCCTGTTCTTCCACCGACAGGCGCGCGAACAGCGGCAGGATGTCGACGTGCGGCGGATGGTGCTTGCGCAGCGCCTCGGCGCAGTCGCGGATCTCGCGCTCGCCCGGCAGGAACACCAGCACGTCGCCCGAGCCGATGCGGCACAGCTCATCGACCGCGTCGACCACGCCATCCATCAGGTCGCGCTTCTCGCGCGCGGCCTGCGCCTTCGGCAGCGGCTTGGTCGGGTCGACGGCAGGGGCGCCCGGCACCGGGTCGCGGTCGATCGGGCGATAGCGCACCTCGACCTGGTACAGGCGGCCCGAGACCTCGATCACCGGCGCCGGCTTGTCGTTGGCGGCGAAGTGGCGCGCGAAGCGCTCGGCGTCGATGGTCGCCGAAGTGATGATCACTTTCAGGTCCGGCCGGCGCGGCAGCAGCTGCTTGAGGTAACCGAGCAGGAAGTCGATGTTCAGGCTGCGCTCGTGCGCCTCGTCGATGATGATCGTGTCGTAGTTGCGCAGCAGCGGATCGGTCTGCGTCTCCGCCAGCAGGATACCGTCGGTCATCAGCTTGACCGACGCCCCTTTTTGCAAGGTGTCGTTGAAGCGCACCTTGAAGCCGACATGCTCGCCCAGCGGCGAGCCGAGTTCCTGCGCGATGCGCTTGGCGGTCGACGACGCCGCGATGCGGCGCGGCTGGGTGTGGCCGATCAGCCCCTTGCCGCCGCGGCCCAGTTCGAGGCAGATCTTCGGCAACTGCGTGGTCTTGCCCGAACCGGTCTCGCCCGAGACGATGACCACCTGGTGCTCGAGAATGGCTTTCGCGATCTCGGCGCGGCGGCCCGATACGGGCAGGTCTTCGGGGAAGGTAATCGGCGGCAGCGGATTGCGCACCACGGTAGCTTCTTCGCGCGGCGGGCGCTCCTGGCGTGGACGCGACTCGCCGCGCCCGCCCTGTGCACCTGGTGCACGTCGAGGCCGGCGTTCGGCGGAGGCTGCGTTGGCGGTGGCGCTCGCTTCGCGCGCCGGCTGTTGCGAAGGCTTGTTACTCTGTTCAGACATTGATTTTTACAAGGATTTGGTGCGCACAACGCGCAGCGAATTATAATGCGGCAAATGGAAACTCCTACCCAATTCGTCCAGTGGCTGCGCTCGGTCGCGCCGTATATTCATGCGTTCGGTGGCAAGACCTTCGTGGTCGCCTTCCCGGGCGAACTGGTCGCCTCCGGCGCCCTGCCGGTGCTGGCGCAAGACTTGTCGCTGCTGGTCGGCCTCGGCATCCGCATCGTGCTGGTGCACGGTTCGCGGCCGCAGGTGGCCGAGCAGCTGGCGCTGCGCAACGTCGAAGGCCGCTTCCACGACGGCGTGCGCATCACCGACACCGCCGCGCTCGAATGCGCCAAGGAAGCCGCCGGCGAGCTGCGCCTCGACATCGAGGCCGCCTTCAGCCAGGGCCTGCCCAACACGCCGATGTCGAACGCCCAGATCAGCATCGTCTCGGGCAACTTCGTGGTGGCCCGTCCGCTGGGCGTGATCGACGGCGTCGACTTCGAGCTCACCGGCGTCACCCGCAAGATCGCCGCCGAGAAGATCCACCCGATCCTGCAGACCGAGGACAACCTGGTGCTGCTGTCGCCGCTGGGCTTCTCGCCGACCGGCGAGATCTTCAACCTGACCATGGAAGACGTGGCCGCGTCGGCCGCGATCGCCCTGCACGCCGACAAGCTGATCTTCATCACCGAATCGCCGATGATGAAGGATGCCGGCGGCGCCGAGCTGCGCGAATTGTCGTCGCACATGGCCGAAGCCGTGCTGCAGGCGGGCTTCCTGTCCGATTCCGCCGCGTTCTACCTGCAGCACGCGATCAAGGCCTGCAACGCCGGCGTCGACCGCGCCCACATCATTCCATTCGAAATGGACGGTTCGGCCCTGCTCGAGGTGTTCACCCACGACGGCGTGGGCACCATGATCAGCCACGAGAACCTGGAAAGCCTGCGCCAGGCCACAATTGAGGACGTCGGCGGAATTATCAAGCTCATCGAACCGCTGGAAGCCGATGGCACGCTGGTGTACCGTGGCCGCGAGCTGATCGAGCGCGAGATCGACCAGTTCTCGGTGATCGACCACGACGGCGTGATCTTCGGCTGCGCGGCGCTGTATCCGTTCCCGGAATCGAAGATGGGCGAGATGGCCTGCCTGACGGTGAGCCCCGATGCGCAAACCCAGGGCGACGGCGAGCGCATACTCAAGCACATGGAAAACCGCGCGCGCGCCGCCGGCCTCACGAAACTGTTCGTGCTGACCACGCGCACCTCGCACTGGTTCAAGAAGCGCGGCTTCGTGCCGGCCACCGTGGACGATCTGCCAAAGGATCGGCAACACATGTACAACTGGCAGCGCCGGTCACAGGTGCTGATCAAGACTTTATAATACCGGTTTTAGACTGTCACGGATAACAGGAGTACACGATGGCCCGCACCGTCCACTGCATCAAACTGAACAAGGAAGCCGAAGGCCTGGATTTCCCGCCGGTCCCAGGCGAGATGGGCAAGAAGCTGTATATGTCGGTCTCGAAAGAGGCATGGCAGCAATGGCTGAAGCATCAAACGATGCTGATCAACGAAAACCGCCTGAACCTGGCCGACGACCGCGCGCGCAAATACCTGGCGACGCAGATGGAGAAGCATTTCTTCGGCGAAGGCGCCGACCAGGCGATGGGTTACGTGCCGCCGACCGCCTGATCGACGCGCATCATCCATGAAAAATCCCGCTTGCGGCGCCTGCCGTCAGCGGGATTTTTTTACATCTTGCGGCACTGGCGCAATTCGCAGCGCGCCATGAACACCTTGCCATCCTGGCACTGCATCCGGTAGACCTCGACCGGCCCCGGCTCCGTGATCAGGCCGGCGCCCTGCTCGCTGGTGCAGGCCTGCGCCTTGGCCAGCTGCTCGACCGTGGTCGACGACACGCCGACCTTGAACGGCACGCGCTGGATCTCGACGACGTCGGGCGACGGCGTCACGGCCGGTTCCGACGGATCCACCCCGCTGCCGGCGACGGCACAACCGCCCAGCAGGACGACCGCCGCAATCCACGCGCATTTCATGGCAGCTCTCCGCTCAGAGCGACAGGGTCTTGACGCCGTCAAGCGTGCCCAGCAGGCAGACGTTGGCGCCGGCCTTGGCGAACAGGCCCACGGCGATCACGCCGGTGATCTGGTTGATCTCTTCTTCCAGCGCCACCGGGTCAAGGATCGACAGGCCGGCCACGTCGATCAGTTCACCGCCGTTGTCGGTGATGAAAGGCTGGTCGGTGCCGGGTTTCAGGCGCAGCCTCGGCTGGCCGCCAAGCGCGGCCAGCTTGCGCATCACGACCGCACGCGCCATCGGGATCACCTCGACCGGCAGCGGGAACTTGCCCAGCGTGTCGACCAGCTTCGAACCGTCGGCGATGCAGACGAACTTCTTCGACACCGACGCCACGATCTTCTCGCGCGTGAGCGCCGCGCCGCCGCCCTTGATCATCGCGCCTTGCGCATTGATCTCGTCGGCGCCGTCGATGTAGACGGCCATTGATTCGACGTCGTTCAGGTCGAACACCGGAATGCCGTGGCCGCGCAGGCGGGCGGCGGTGGCTTCGGACGAGGCCACGGTGCCCTTGATGCGGCCCTTGATCTTCGCCAGTTCGTCGATGAAGAAGTTGGCGGTCGAGCCGGTGCCGACGCCGATGATTTCACCGTCGACCACGTAATCGATGGCGGCGCGCGCCACTGCTTGTTTCAGTTCGTCTTGAGTCATGATGCGGTTGGTAGGTAGAAAAGAATACGCCATTCTAGCGGATCGGCACGATCTTCCTGCCGAAAAACCGCGGCTCTTCCTGGTATATGCATGCATCGATCATGCAGCTTGCATTTGCTAATCTTTTACCAAGGCATCACACTTGATGCTTTACTTGCCGTTCGTTTGCCTGGAACCAATGAAAATCTTTACCAAGAAACGCATCGTCATCGCCACCGCCCTCCTCGTCGCCGTCGCGACCGCCGCGGTGCTGCTCAAGCCCAGGGACAACGTCGTCCCGCCGTCGAAATACCGCAGCACGGCGGTCGACCGCGGCGCCATCAACCAGGTCGTGACCGCCACCGGCACCATCAATCCGGTGGCCCTGATCAACGTCGGTTCGCAGGTCTCGGGCACCGTGGCCGAGCTGCACGCCGACTTCAACGACCGCGTCAAGAAGGGCCAGGTGCTGCTCAAGCTGGAGCCGACCATCTTCAATGCCCAGGTGGGACAGGCCGAAGCCAGCATCGCCTCGGCGCGCGCCAACCTGCAGCTGGCCCGGGCCACCTACAAGCGCAACGAGCAGCTGGTGGCGCAGAACTTCGTCTCCAGCCTGGCGCTCGACCAGTCGCGGCGCGAGATGGACGTCGCCGCCGCCAACCTCAAGCTGGCCCAGGCCCAGTTCGAGCGCGCGCGGGCGGACCTGAACAACAGCGTGATCCGCTCGCCGATCGACGGCGTGGTGATCAAGCGCACCATCGACCTGGGCCAGACCGTGGCGGCCTCGTTCAACACGCCGAACCTGTTCCAGATCGCCAACGACCTGACCAAGATGCAGATCGACACCAGCGTGTCGGAAGCCGACGTCGGCCTGCTCAAGGACGGCTTGCCGGCGCGCTTCGTGGTCGACGCCTATCCCGACCGCGAATTCAACGCCACCATGCGCCAGTTCCGACTGGCGCCGAACGTGGTGCAGAACGTCGTGACCTATAACGTCGTGCTCGACGTCGACAACGCCGACGAACTGCTCAAGCCCGGCATGACGGCGCAGGTAAGGCTGGTGGTGGCGAACCGCCCGGACGTGCTGCGCATCCCGACCACGGCGCTGCGCTTCCGCCTGTCCGAAGAAGAGCAGGCGGCCGAGCGCAAAAAAGCGAAGGCAACGGACAAGGACGTGAAGCAGGTGGCCGCCAAGCCGGCGCCGGCCGCCGCCCAGGACGACGACGTCGCCTTCCGCAGCGCCAGCGAGACCGCGCGCATGTTCAAGATTTACAAGCTCGATGCGATGAACCAGCCGCAGCCGGTCGACATCCGTACCGGACTCTCCAACTTCCGCTACACCGAAGTGCTGTCGGGCGACCTGAAACCGGGCGACCGCGTGGTGACCCGTGCGCTGTCGCAGCCGGAGAACCAATGACCGGGCCACTGATCGACATCCGCGGCGTCACCAAGACTTACCTCAGCGGCAGCGTCGAGACGCCGGTGCTGCATGGCGTCGACATGACGGTCGAGCGCGGCGACTTCGTGTCCATCATGGGCGCATCGGGTTCCGGCAAGTCGACCCTGATGAACATCCTCGGCTGCCTCGACCAGGCCAGCGGCGGCACTTACCTGCTGGACGGCGTCGACACCCGCAGCCTGGGACGGCCGCAGCTGGCCGACATCCGCAACCGCACCATCGGCTTCGTGTTCCAGAGCTTCAACCTGATCAAGCGCATGTCGGTGGCGGAGAACGTTGCCCTGCCCCTGATCTACGGCGGCGTGGGACGCGGCAAGGCCCACGCGCGCGCCATGGCCGAACTCGAACGGGTGGGATTGGGCGCGCTGGGACAGCGCACGCCGAGCCAGCTCTCGGGCGGCCAGCAGCAGCGCGTGGCTATCGCGCGCGCGCTGGCCACCGATCCGCCGCTGCTGCTGGCCGACGAACCGACCGGCAACCTCGACACGCAAACCAGCGACGACATCATGCACAGCTTCCAGCAACTGAACCGCGAGCGCGGCATCACCATCGTGCTGGTGACCCACGAAGCCGACGTCGCAGCCTACAGCCGCCGCCTGGTGCGCCTGAAGGATGGCCGGGTGCTGTACGACGGGCCGGCCGCCGAAGGCCTGCGCCAGTTCGCGAGCGTGCAGATCGGAGTCACGCCATGAACCCGATCCAGGTATTGATCGAATCGTTCCGCTCGATGGCGGCCAACCGCCTGCGCACCGCGCTGACCATGCTCGGCATCGTGATCGGCATCGCCTCCGTCGTGCTGCTGCTGGCGCTCGGCGACAGCATGCAGCGCTTCATCGGCAAGCAGCTGCAGATGCTGGGCACCAATATGGTCTACATCATGCCCGGCGGCGACCGCACCGCGGCCCAGCGCGCCCGCGAAGGCAAGGTCGCGGTGCTGACCCGGGGCGATGCCGAGGCCCTGAACGCCCTGCCCAGCCTGACCGGCGCGGCGCCCGCGTTGCAGGGCAGCTTCAAGGTCAGCGCCGGCAACGAAAACCTGAGCAGCACCGTGCTCGGCGTGACGCCGGCCATGTTCACGATCCGTAACTGGAAAGTCGACCAGGGCACCTTGTTCGGCGAGGCCGACGTGCGCGCCGGCGCGCGTCTGGCGGTGATCGGCCAGAAGGTGGCCGACCAGTTCTTCTACCGCGCCGACCCGCTCGGGCGCTACCTGCGCATCGAGAACGTGTCGTTCCAGGTGATCGGCGTGCTGGCCGGCGAAGGCCGCCAGCCCGACGGCACCGACCTGTCGGAACAGATCGTGGTGCCGATCACGGCGGCCAGCGCCCACCTGGTCAAGTCGCCGTTCCCGCAGAACGTCCACTACATCAATGCCCAGGGCCGCCCGAACGTGGCGATGACCGATGCGATCGAGGACATGAAGGAAGTGCTGCGCGACCGGCACCGGATCCGGGTCGACGATCCGGACGACTTCCGCATCCAGAACCTGAGCGAGATCGCCGACACGGCCAACAAGATCAGCGCCGGCGTCGCCCTGCTGCTCGGCCTGATCGGCGCGATCTCGCTGCTGGTGGGCGGGATCGGGATCATGAACATCATGCTGGTGTCGGTGACCGAAAGGACGCGCGAGATCGGCATCCGGATGGCGATCGGGGCGCGCCCGAACGCCGTGCTGCTGCAGTTCCTGGCCGAGGCGGTGGTGATCTGCCTGGCCGGCGGATTGGTCGGGATCGCGATCGCGGCGGGCGGCGCGGCGCTGATCACGAAGTTCGCGGATTTCGAGGTCTACCTGACCTTGTCGGGCATGCTGATCGCGTGCGGGTTCGCGACGGCGGTCGGGATGTTCTTCGGGTTTTATCCGGCGCGGCGGGCGTCGAGACTGCTGCCAGTCGACTGCTTGCGTTACGAGTAGGGTGGATGGGTTTCCCATCCACCCTACCGGATGACGACTATTTCTTGACGCTGCGCTTGCGCGGTCTTGCCGGCGCTGCGTCCACCTGATCTCCCTCCCCCGCATGCGCGTGCGTATGCGTCGACATCATCGACTGCATCTGCTCCTCGTCCGCGCTCGACATCACGGTCAGCACCTCGGCCTCGTCGCAGCCTTCCGGCGTCAGGTAGGCATGTCCCATGCTCGAGTCGAAGTAGATCGACTGCCCTTCCCTGAGCACCACCGGGTCGTAGAACTCGCTGTGCAGCACCACCGCGCCCTTGAGCACGTAGGTGAACTCTTCTCCCGAGTGATGCACCAGCTGCCCGAACTCCTTGACCGACTTGGCGCGGATGCGCGCGATCACCGGGATCATGCGCTTGCGCCTTAGCTCCGCGCACAGGTAGTGGTAGTCGTAATTGGGCGTCTCGACCCGCAGCGCCGATTGCAGGTCGCCCAGGCTGCGGCGCGCCGTGACCGGCGGTTCGGCCTCGGGCTCCTCGGCGAACAGTTCCGACATGCGCATGCCGAGCTTTTGGCTCAGCTGGTACAGCTTGTCGTAGGTCAGCGTCAGCTGGCCGTGTTCCACCTTCGACAAGGTGGACACCGGGATGCCGCTTTTCACGCTCATTTCCTTCAGCGTCCAGCCCTGGCGGCTGCGCAGGCTGCGGATCAATGCGCCGAGTGTCGGGGATTCAGATGGCATAAGCGAATTTTTTATATGTTGACATAGTCTCTGATTAGGAAGATATTTCTCTAATCAGAGAAAAATAACTCGGATCAAGCTTTATTTTATAGGCTGGGCCGGTGGACCGCAATCAACCGAACGAACAGGGAAAAGGGAGACTCGATGAGATTTCTGAAGATTCTGCTGCTGGGCATGCTGTGCTGGAATGCCGGCGCGCTTGCCCAGCAGGCCACGCAAACGCCCACCTTGCCGCCGACGCCGATCTCCCCCGGCCCGGTCGCCAAGCCCCCTTCCGCTACGGCGCAGACGGCCGTCCAGTCCCCCGCCGCCGCCGGCCACACCCTCGACAAGGCCGATCTCGACACCTGGCTCGACGGCTACATGCCGTTCGCCCTCAACACCAGCGACATCCCGGGCGCGGTGGTCGTTGTCGTCAAGGATGGCCAGGTGCTGAGCGCGCGCGGCTTCGGCTATGCCGACGTCGACAAGCGCACGCCGGTCGATGGCAAACGCACGCTGTTCCGTCCCGGTTCGGTGTCGAAGCTGGTGACCTGGACCGCCGTCATGCAGATGGTCGAGCAGGGCAAGATCGACCTCGACGCCGACGTCAACACCTACCTCGATTTCAAGATCCCGCAGCGCGCCGGCAAGCCGGTGACGATGCGCGAGATCATGACCCACACCGCCGGCTTCGAAGAGTCGGTGAAGTACCTGATCGTCTATGACAAGGGCAATGCGAGGCCGCTGGGCGAACTGCTCAAGGCATGGGTTCCCGAGCGCATTTTCGACGCCGGCGCCACGCCCGCCTACTCGAACTACGCCACCTCGCTGGCCGGCTACGTGGTCGAGCGCGTGTCCGGCATGCCGTTCAACGACTACGTCGAGAAGCAGATCTTCGCGCCGCTGAACATGCGCAGCGTCACCTTCCGCCAGCCGTTGCCGGCCGCATTGGAACCACTGATGGCCAAGGGCTACAGCAAGCCGGGCCAGCCGTCGCTCGGTTTCGAGATCGTCAATTCGGCGCCGGCCGGATCGCTCTCGGCCAGTGGCCTGGACATGGCCAACTTCATGATCGCCCACCTGGCCGGCGGCGAATTCAACGGCCAGCGCATCCTGTCCGCCGCCACTGCCAAGACCATGCACGACAGCCCGCTCGACAAGATCGGCAAGTCCTCGCTGCTGCCGCCGCTCAATCGCATGGAGCTGGGCTTTTTCGAGACCAACGTCAACGGCCGCGACGTGATCGCCCACCTGGGCGACACCGAGGGCTTCCACAGCTCGCTGCACCTGTACATGGACGACGGCGTGGGCCTGTACCTGTCGGTCAACAGCGGCGGCCGCGCCGGCGCCTCCAATACGCTGCGCAGCGCCGTGTTCCAGGACTTCTCGGATCGCTACTTCCCCACCACCCTCCCGCCCGATGGCCGCGTGGCCGAGGCCGAGGCCAAGCGCCATGCCGAGATGATGACCGGTTCCTGGGAAAGCACGCGCCGCTCCGAATCGAACTTCTTCGCCCTGTTCAGCCTGCTGGGCCAGGTGAAGGTCACGCTCGACGACAAGGGGAACCTGGTGGTGCCGGCCCTGCTCGGCCCCAACGGCCGTCCGCGCGAATGGGTCGAGATCGCGCCCTTCGTGTGGCGCGACAAGAACGGCGAAGACCGCCTCGCGGCCCAGCTCGAAAACGGTCAGGTGGTGCGCTGGAGCATGGACTTCATGTCTCCCTTCATGGTGTTCGACCGCGTCCCGGCCGGCAAGGACGGCGCCTGGCTGATCCCGGCCGCCTGCGTCGCCGCCGCGGTGTTGCTGTTCGCCGTGCTGGCCATGCCGGGAGGCTGGATCGTGCGCCGCCGCTACAAGCTGCAGCACACGCTGGACAAGCCGGCGCGCCAGGCGGCGCTGGCCACGCGTCTTTCCGCGCTGGCCATCCTGGCGGTGCTGGCCGGCTGGGGCGGCGTGGTGGCGGCCTTCGAGTCGACGCTGGAAAACGCGACCTCCCCGCTCGACCCATGGCTGTGGCTCCTGCAGATCGGCGGCCTGTTCGCCTTCGCGGCGGCGCTGGTCTCCGGCGCGCGCAACCTGCAACTGGCTTTCAAGGAGACGGGCCGGCTGCGCAAGTTCTGGAGCGTGCTGTACCTCCTGTCGGCGCTGCTGCTGGCCTACGTGGCCCTGCGCGGCGGCCTGCTTTCCATGACGGTGAACTACTGATGGCCCGCCTGACGATCTCGGTCGCGACCGAAAAGCTGCGGCTCCTCAAACCCTTCCGCATCTCGGGCCATGTGTTCGAAGCTTTCGAGGTGGTGGTCGTCACCCTGGGCGACGGCCGCCACCAGGGGCGCGGCGAAGCCTGCGGCGTCTACTACCTGGGCGACAATGCGGCCCACATGCTGTCGCTGCTGGACCGCGCCAGCGGCGACATCGCCGCCGGCCCCACGCGCGACGAACTGCGCACGATTCTGCCTCCCGGCGGGGCGCGCAATGCGGTCGATTGCGCGCTGTGGGAACTCGAAGCGGCGCGCGCCGGCGTGTCGGTCTGGCAGCTGGCCGGCAAGGCGGCGCCCAGGCCGCTGCGCACCACCTTCACGCTCGGCGCCGACGCGCCGAAAGCGATGGCGACGACGGCCCTCGATTACGCCCAGGCCCACGCCATCAAGATCAAGCTGACCGGCGAACTCGATCTGGACCTGGCGCGCGTGGCCGCGGTGCGCGCCGCGCGGCCCGACGCCTGGCTCGGGGTCGATGGCAACCAGGGCTTCGTGGCCGGCCAGCTCGACGCCCTGATCGCCGGCCTGCTGGCCCAGGACGTGCGCCTGCTCGAACAGCCGCTGGCGCGCGGGCATGAGGCCGAGCTCGAGGGATTGCGCTCGCCGATCCCGCTGGCGGGCGACGAGAGCATCCTGTCCCTCGGCGACGTCGCATCAAGCGTCGGCCGCTATGACGTGGTCAACATCAAGCTCGACAAGTGCGGCGGACTGACCGAGGGCCTGCTGATGGCGCAGGAGGCGCGGCGTCTGGGCCTTGGCGTCATGGTCGGCAATATGGGCGGCTCGAGCCTGTCCATGGGTCCGAGCTTCGTGCTCGGCCAGGAATGCGACATCGTCGACCTCGACGGTCCGATCTTCCTGGCGAATGACCGCCGTCCCGGCGTCGAGTACGTCGACGGCAATGTCTGGTCGGGTCCCGAAGTCTGGGGCGGGCGCGCCACCCTGGCTGCCTTCACATCGCGATGAGCGCAAGCATGAGCACCGACGCCACCTGGTTCGGCCATCCGCGCGGGCTGACGATCCTGTTCCTGACCAATATGTGGGAACAGTTCTCGTACTACGGCATGCGCGCGCTGCTGGTCTACTTCATGACCAAGGAACTGCTGCTGGCGCAGGCCCAGGCCTCGTTCATCTACGGCGCCTATACGGCCGCCGCCTACTTCACCCCGATCCTGGGCGGGGTGCTGGCCGACCGCTGGCTCGGCAAGCGGCGCGCCATCATCATCGGCGCTTCGATCATGGCGGCCGGGCACTTCATGATGACCTTCGACGCCCTGTTCTACGTCGCGCTGGCCACCATCGCCCTCGGCAACGGCCTGTTCCTGCCGTCGCTGCCGAGCCAGGTCGGCGACCTGTACGCGCGCACCGACGCCCGGCGCGGCTGGGCTTTCAATGTGTATTACGTCGGCATCAATATCGGCGGCTTCCTGGCGCCGCTGATCTGCGGCACGGTCGGCGAGCTGTATGGCTGGCACTACGGCTTCGGCCTGGCCGGCATCGGCATGCTGCTCGGCCTCGTGATCTACGTCGCCGGACAGCGCTACCTGCCGCCCGAAACCATGCGCACGCCGGAACCCTTGCACGACGGCGCCCCGCGCGGGCTGGGTCGCGAGACGGTGCTGGTCCTGGTCGGCATCGGCCTGGCCGTCACGGTGTTCCGCGCCGCCTACGAGCAGGTCGGCAACACGGTGGCCCTGTGGGCCGACGGCGGCGTCGACCGCACCCTGGGCGACTGGACCATCCCGATGACCTGGTTCCAGTCGCTCAATCCGCTGTTCGTGATGCTGCTCACGCCGCCGCTGCTGGCGTACTGGCACCGCCGTGCGGCGGCCGGCGTCGACCAGGCGCCGCTGCGGCGCATGGCCTGCGGCGCGCTGATCGTGGCCGGCGCCTACCTGCTGCTGGCGATGGCCGGCTGGAGCGCGAACGGCGCGGAAGGTGCGGCTACAGGCTGGATCTGGCTGGTGCTGTTCTTCCTGGTGCTGACGATCGGCGAGCTGTTCATCCTGCCCACCGGCCTGGGGCTGTTTGCCCGGCTGGCGCCGCGCGACCTGGGCAGCACCACGGTCGCCGCCTGGTTCCTGGTCACCTTCGCCGGCAGCCTGTCGGCCGGCCTGGTGGGCGGGCTGTGGAGCCGCTTCGAACCCGGCGCCTTCTTCGCCCTGCTGGCGGCATTGGCCACGGTCGCCGCCGGCCTGCTGTGGCATCTCAACGGTCCGATGCAGCACGCGGACCGGCTGCATGCCGGCGGCGTCGCCGGCGCCAACGCTTGATAAACGATAACGAGAAACAGGAGAGAACCACATGGCACTTCCCACGCCAAGAACAGCAGCAGGCAGCATCGTCCTGACATCCATGGCGCTCGCGGTATCCAGTGTCTGGGCTGGCGGACAGGAGCAACAGCAAGCGCGCGACGACGTCCAGCAGGTGGTCGTGACCGCCCAGAAGCGCGCGCAAACCATGGTCGACGTGCCGCAGTCGATGTCGGTGGTCGGCGGCGACGCGCTGGAAAAACACCAGGCCACCGGCTTTGCCGACTACCTCAAGCTGGTGCCCAGCCTGCAGCTGGTGCAGAGCACCCCGGGCGAAGGCCGCCTGGTGCTGCGCGGCCTCGACACCGGCGGGGTGGCGTCCACCGTCGCCGTCTACCTGGACGAGACGCCGTTCGGCTCCAGCAGCGGCCTGGCCAACGGCGCGATCCTGGCCGGCGACTTCGACACCTTCGACCTGGCGCGGGTCGAGGTGCTGCGCGGCCCGCAGGGCGCGCTGTACGGCGCCAGCTCGCTCGGCGGCCTGGTGAAGTTCGTGACCAATGCGCCGGACTTTGACGGCTTCGCCATGCGCGCCCGCATCGGGGCGGCATCGGTCGACGGCGGCGGCGTCTCGTACCGGACCAACCTGGTGGTGAACACCCCGATCAGCGAAACGCTGGCCGCGCGCGCCTCGGTCTCGTACCAGAAGGAGCCCGGCTTCATCGATTCGATCGGCACCGCCGGCTCGGACGTGGCCAGGGACATCAACAAGGCCGAGAACTATGGCGGCCGTGCTTCGCTGCTGTACAAGCCGCACAAGGACTTCGACCTGCGCCTGACGGCGGTGGCGCAGAACATCGCCACCGACGCCCCCAGCATCGTGGAGAGCGATCCGGACTCGCTCGAGACCCTGTATGGCCGTCCGACCCAGTCGCAGTTCGTGCCGCAGATGCGCGACATCCACTACCGCGTCTTCAACGGCACCGCCAACTGGAACCTGGGCAGCGCCAGCCTGACCTCGTCGACCAGCTACAGCACCCAGAAGCAGTACGCGCGCGAGGACGTCACGTTCAATCTGAGCCAGTTCGTCGAAGACAACCTGGGCGTGCCCAACGAGCTGTACATGGGCATGGAACTGGAGGTCAAGAAGTTCACGCAAGAGCTGCGCCTGAGTTCCAACGGCGGCGGTCGGGTCGACTGGCTGGCGGGTCTCTACTACACCGACGAGGAAGGCGACCTGGCCCAGCGCTACCACGCCCTGGTGCCGGGCACGATGACACCGGCCTCCGGCCTGCCGACGCTGGCCGACGTCAAACTGGGCTCGAACTACCGCGAGGTCGCCGCCTTCGCCAACACCACCATCCACCTGAACCCGGTGTACGACCTCGACATCGGCGGCCGCTACAGCCACAACAAGCAGGACGCGCACCAGCTCGGCGATGGGGTGCTGACGACACCGGCCGACAACCGTGCGGAATCGTCGGAGGACGTGTTCACCTATGCCGTCTCGCTCAAGCGCAAGTTCAGCGAACGCACCGCCGTGTACGCGCGCGCGGCCAAGGGCTTCCGTCCCGGCGGGCCGAACGTGCTTCCCCCGGCCGCCCCGCCCGACACGCCGGCCACCTACGACTCGGACAGCGTGATGAGCTACGAGGCCGGCCTCAAGACCCAGAGCGACGATGGCCGCTGGTCGCTCGACCTGTCGGCCTTCCAGATCAAGTGGAAGGACATCCAGCTGCTGGCGAACGTGAACGGCTTCGGCATCAACGCCAATGGCGCCGGCGCGACCGCCGACGGGGTCGAGATCAGCGCCGGCTGGCGTCCGTTGCGGGGGCTGCGCCTGTCGGCCAACGGCGCCTGGAACAAGGCGCGTCTGGACGACGACACCGATGCGCTGGTGGGCGGCTTCAAGGGCGACCGCCTGCCATTCTCGCCGCGGTACAGCGCTTCGCTGCTGGCCGACTACCGCTGGACCATCGGCGACACCACGCCGGCCTTCGCCGGCGCCTCGGTGCGGCGCATGGCCGGACAACATGCCAGCTTCGATCTCGACTACCGCACGGCCAACGGCCGCCAGCGCGAAATCCCGTCCTATAACGTGGTCGACGCCTATGCCGGCCTCGAACTCGGCAACTGGACCGTCGAAGTGTTCGGCAAGAACCTGGGCAATAGCGACGGCAAGCTGTCGACGGCCGAGCTGATGCCGAACGGGATGTTCGCCTATCCGAACGGCGCGCTCGGCACCGGCGTGATCGCGCCGCGCACCGTCGGCTTCACCCTGACCCGGGAGTATTGATGGCTTCAGCACTGGACAACCGCGCCGTCGGCCGCTGCCTGCTGTTCCTCGGCGACGTCACCGAACCGGGCTTCGCCAAGACCGCCTTCGGACTGCGCGACTGGGCGCGCGAGCGCTGCGTCGGCGAGCTGCGCCTGCCGCAAGCCACCGTCTCGGCCGGCCTGCCGCACCTGAGCTGCGAGGAGGCGGCGGCGCAGGGCGCGAGCGCGCTGGTGATCGGCGTGGCGGCGCCCGGCGGCGGCATCCCCGACGCCTGGGTGCCGGCGCTGGCCGCCGCGCTGGACGCCGGCCTGGACGTCGTCTCGGGCATGCACGTGCGCCTCGACGCCCTGCCCGCCCTGCGTGAGGCCGCCGCGCGCAGCGGCCGGCGCCTGGTCGACGTGCGCACGCCGCCGGCCGGCATCCCGATCGCCACCGGCCTGCCGCGCAGCGGACGCCGCATCCTGACGGTCGGCACCGACTGCGCGCTGGGCAAGAAGTACACGGCGCTGGCGCTCAGCCGCGGCCTGGCGGCGCGCGGCGCCGACGTGAGCTTCCGCGCCACCGGACAGACCGGCATCATGATCGCCGGCGGCGGCATGCCGATCGACGCCGTGGTCTCGGACTTCGTGGCCGGCGCCGCCGAGATCCTCAGCCCCGCAGCGGCGCCCGGCCACATCGACGTGATCGAGGGCCAGGGCTCGCTGTTCCACCCGGCCTTCGCCGGCGTCTCGCTGGGACTGCTGCACGGCAGCCAGCCCGATATGTTCGTGGTGTGCCACGATCCGCGGCGCGAGCACCTGCTCGGCTATCCGTCCTCGCCGCTGCCGTCGATCGAGACCGTGATCGGGCAGACCATCGCGCTGGGCCGGGTGACCAATACCGCGATTCGCTGCGTGGGCGTGGCCCTGAACACCGGCGGCATGGATGCGCAGGCGGCCGAGGCCGAAATTGCTGCGTATGCGGCGCGCTTGCCGTATCCTGTTGCCGATCCGATGCGCGGCGGCCCCGCCTTCGAACGCCTGCTCGACGCCTGCCAGGAGACTCCATGAAATACGCTCTTTCCTTGTTGCTGGTCCTCGCCTGCGCTCCCGCGCTGGCGGCGCCCCCAGGCGGTTTCGAAACCCGCGCCGAGCTGCTGCGCCAGCGCATCGGCGTGCCGGGCATGGCGATCGCCATTGTCGAAGACGGCAAGACCACGCTGGCGCGCGGCTTCGGCGTGCGCCAGCTGGGCGCGCCGGCGGCGGTCGATGGCGACACCCTGTTCCCGACCGGCTCCACCGGCAAGGCGATCACGGTGGCGGCGCTGGCCACGCTGGTCGATGATGGAAAAATCAAGTGGGACGACAAGGTGATCGAGCACCTGCCGGGCTTTCAGATGTACGACCCGTGGGTGACGCGCGAGATCACGATCCGCGATTTGCTGACCCACCGCAGCGGCCTTGGCTACGGCGCCGGCGACCTGCTGTTCGTCCCGCGCAGCAAGCTCTCGCGCGCCGAAACCGTGCGCCGCGTGCGCTACCTGAAGCCGGCGACCAGCTTTCGCAGCACCTATGCCTATTCGAACCTGATGTACGTGGTGGCCGGCCAGCTGATCGAGCAGGTCAGCGGCAAGACCTGGGAAGAGTACACCCGCGAGCACGTGCTGCGCCCGGCCGGGATGACGGTGTCGACCACCCATAACCTCGATAACTTCGCCACTGAGAACCGCGCCTATCCCCATGCGCGGATAGGTGGGATGAAAAGCGGCGGCCTGCGCGGCGCCGGCGACCAGGTGCGGCTCGACGAGCGCGACGACCTGGGACGCAACGCGGCCCCGGCCGGCGGCGTCGCCAGCAGCGCCAACGACCTGGCGCGCTGGCTGCAGACGCTGCTCGGCGCCGGCGCGACGCCGGAGGGCAAGCGTGTGTTCAGCGCCGCGACCCACGAGCAGATGTGGACGCCATCGATGCCGATGCCCACCGGACCCATGCCGCCCGAGCTGAAGCTGCTCGAGTCGAAGCTGTCGAGCTATGGCCTGGGCTGGGACCTGATGGATTACCGGGGCGCGCGCATGATCTGGCACGGCGGCGCGGTGTTCGGCTTCGGCACCGCCGTGGTGCTGCTGCCCGAGCAGAAGGTGGGCTTCGCCATCGCCATCAACAGCGAGGATGGAGAGCTGGTGCGCGGCCTGATGTACGAACTGGCCGACCACTACCTGGGTAAACCACGGGCCGACTGGCCGGCGACCTTCCAGGCCTACAAGGCGAAGAAGGTCAAGGAAGGGCTGGAGCTCCTGAAAGCCAAGCAGGCCACGCCGGTGAAATCGACGCCGTCGCTGCCGCCGGCGGCCCTGGTGGGCGAGTATGCCGATCCCTGGTACGGCAAGCTCGCCATCACCCGGGACAAGAATGGGTTGCGGGTCGACTTCACCTCGACCCAGCGCATGGCGGGCCGCCTCGATCACTGGCAATACGACACCTGGATCACCCGCTTCGACGATCATGCGCTGGAGCCGGCCTACCTCAGCTTCGCCTTCGACCAGGACGGCAAGGTGCAGGGCATCAAGCTGGCGCCGGTGTCGCCGATCGCCGATTTCAGCTGGGATTACGCGGACCTGAACTTCACCCCTGTCAAAGCGCCTGAATGAAAACGACCACGCCTTCCTGTCTCGCCCTCCTGTTCGCGCTCGCCGGCTGCGCCGCTCCCGCCGGTGCGCCGGTGGATGACACGCACCGTCGCCTGCTCACGCTCGACGCCCACCTCGACACGCCGGTGCACTTCGGCCGCGCAGGCTGGGACTTCGGCGCGCGCCACGATCCCGCCGTCGAAGTCGCCCAGGTGGACCTGGGGCGCATGCGCGAGGGCAGCCTCGATGGCGGCTTCTTCGCCATCTTCACCGACCAGGGGCCATTGACGCCCGAGGGCTATGCGGCGGCGCGCGCCCATGCGCTGGCGCGTTCGCAACTGATCGACACGACGCTGGCGCCCCATGCCGACCGCATCGGCGTCGCCACCACGGCCGCCGAAGCGCGCCGTCTCGACGCCGCTGGCAAGCTGGTGGCGTTCAAGAGCATCGAGAACAGCTATCCGCTCGGCGACGGCGCCGCGGCGATGACGGCGCTGGCCCAGTTCCAGCGCCAGGGCGTGCGCCTGGTCGGCATCGTCCATGGCAAGAACAACCAGTTCGCCGATTCGTCGACCGACAAGCCGACGTGGAACGGCCTGTCGCCGCTCGGGCGCGACTGGGTGCGCGAGATGAACCGGCTGGGCATGGTGATCGACGCCAGCCACGCGTCGGATGCGACGGTCGACCAGCTGCTGGCATTGTCCGCCACCCCGCTGCTGCTGTCGCACTCGAACTCGCGCACCAGCTACGACCACCCGCGCAATATCGACGACGCCCGCATCCGCAAGATCGCGGCCGGCGGCGGCGCGATCTGCGCCTCCACCATCTACCTGAGCGAACTGAGGATGGGGCCGCAACGCGCGGCGCTGTTCGACCGGCTCGAACACATCGGCGCCCTGGCGCCGCCCGAGCAAGCCGCGCTGGGCAAGGAGTGGCTGGCGCTCGATGCGGTCGAACCGTTGTGGCAGACCAGCTTCGAACAGTACATCGCCTCGCTCAAGCACCTGATCGCGGTGGCCGGCATCGATCACGTGTGCATGGGCGCCGATTTCGATGGCGGCGGCGGCCTTGCGGGACTGGACAACGTGGCGCACCTGCCGCGCATCACCCAGCGCCTGAAGGCGAACGGCATGTCGGACGCCGACCTGCAAAAGCTCTGGAGCGGCAACCTGCTGCGCGTGCTGGAGGCGGCGGAAAAACACGCGCCTTTGTAAGCGATTGTCGAAGATTTGTTAAAAATGGGTCCTTACCATATATATGATGGCGCTATAAATCACCACCCAAATTATATTGATTACTAGATAACTCTAGTATGTAAGTGTTATGGGCCCGTAACATCCATACATTATTTCGTTTCCCGTTCGCAACATCGGAGGCAAAAAGCACACTTTTGGGTTTCCCAGGGCCACCTACAACGTGTACTTTTGACCGGACTCAGCGATGTTGCTCTAACGCCACATGCCTGGATTTAACAAGTCACAAGCCGGCCTTTTGTTCTCGGAACTGGAAACCATGAAAATCAAAGATCTCAACATCGGCGTTCGCCTCGGCGCCGCCTTTGCCGTCATCCTCGCCATGATGGTCATCATGCTGGGCACCGCGCTCTGGCAGCTGAAACATATCACCGACGCCAAGGAAGAGATGGCGGCGGCCACCGAGAAAGCCAAGCTGGCCCAGGAAATGCGCGCCGGCATCATCACCAACGCCGTCAGCACGGTGGCGAAGATCCGGGCCATCGACCCGGCCGACGAGCAGTCCTACGAAGAGGGCATGAAGGCGATCAGCAAGCGCGCCGGCGAGCTGCAAAAAATCTTCGAACAAGTGATCGTCGCCCCCGGCGGCAAGGTGCTGCTGACGGCGCTGATCGAACAGCGCGCCAAGTACAGCGCGGCGCGCAACCAGGCCTACAAGATGAAGACCGAACTCGGGGCCGGCAATCCGGAACTGCTGGCCTTCCTCGACACCAAGGTCATGCCCGAG
Organism: Massilia timonae; assembly: GCF_001866515.1. Classification (NCBI taxonomy): domain Bacteria; kingdom Pseudomonadati; phylum Pseudomonadota; class Betaproteobacteria; order Burkholderiales; family Oxalobacteraceae; genus Massilia; species Massilia timonae. Next base: position 2,949,177 of record NZ_JRYB01000001.1, on the reverse strand, counting down.
ATGCGCGCCTATACCGAGGCCGCCGGCAAGCTGGCCGACTTCCAGGAAAAGATGGCCGCCAATGCCAATGCCAGCATCGACGCCATCAGCGCTTCGGTGCGGCGCACCTTGATCCTGATCGGCGTCGCCGCGGTCGCCATTGGCGCCGTGTTCGGCTGGCTGCTCACCCGCAGCATCACCCACCCGCTGGCGCGCGCCGTCGGCCTGGCCCAGCAAGTGGCGTCGGGCGACCTGACCGCCGACATCCACGTCGATTCGCGCGACGAACTCGGCGCCCTGACGGGGGCGCTCAAGACCATGAACGAAAGCCTGCTCAAGACCGTCACCGCAGTGCGCGCCGGCACCGAGACCATCGTCACCGCATCGCAGGAAATCGCCTCGGGCAACCTCGACCTGTCGTCGCGCACCGAGCAGCAAGCCAGCTCGCTGGAAGAAACCGCCTCGTCGATGGAAGAGCTGACCGGCACCGTGCGCCAGAACGCCGACAACGCGCGCCAGGCCAACGTCCTGGCCAAGAACGCGTCCCAGATCGCCTCGCACGGCGGCGAAGTGGTGTCGCAGGTGGTGGCGACCATGGCGTCGATCAATGAGTCGTCGAAGAAGATCGGCGACATCATCGCCGTCATCGACGGCATTGCCTTCCAGACCAACATCCTGGCGCTCAACGCCGCGGTGGAAGCTGCGCGCGCCGGCGAACAGGGCCGCGGCTTCGCGGTGGTGGCCAGCGAAGTGCGCAACCTGGCGCAGCGCTCGGCCGGCGCGGCCAAGGAAATCCGCGGCCTGATCACCGACTCGGTGGCCAAGGTCGACGCCGGCGGGCGCCTGGTCGACGAAGCCGGTACGACCATGCAGGAGATCGTGGAGGGCATCACGCGCGTGACCGACATCATGTCCGAGATCGCCTCGGCCAGCGCCGAGCAGACCATGGGCATCGAGCAGGTCAACGAAGCCATCACCCAGATGGACAGCGTGACCCAGCAGAATGCCGCGCTGGTCGAGGAAGCCGCCGCCGCGGCCGGCTCGCTGCAGGAACAGGCAAGCGCACTGGCGCAGATCGTGAGCGTGTTCAAGGTCGGCGACGAGAACGCCGTCCGCAGCGTCCATCGGGCACAGAGCGGCCGGGCGCTGGTCGTGCGCAGCAAGCCGGCCCCAGGCCGTGTCGAGCGCAGCCTGCAGGCGGAAGTGGAAGAAGACGCGATCGCCTGATCCGCCCGGTCGCGGCGACCTGCCGTGGTCGCCGCGACCACAAACGATATCAATCACTCACCGCTTCATATCGTTCCGCTACTTTTCTGTTCCCTGTCAGCAACAAGCGTGGAGATTTACGGACTTCCGGTAGTCCGCCTTCCCCGATCCACGCTTATCCTTGATGTAGAGCAATAAATCTCACGCAATGTCACACCTGTGCCCTTGCGTGCGATGAAGGCCACCTCGTCATTCGCACAGGAGACACCAATGAAAATCAGCGATCTCAAGATTGGAATCCGTCTCGGCGGCGCATTCGCCGCCGTCCTCGCCCTCGTGGCCGTCATGCTCGTCAGCGCGCTGTGGCAACTCAGCCGCATCGCCGAAGCCAAGACCGTGATGGCGGACGCTGCGCTCAGCGTCAACCTTGCCCAGCAGTGGCTGCGCGGCATCGAAGGCAATGCGGTGCGCACCCGCGCCAAGGCCGCCAGCGCCGATCCGGCCGAGGACGCGCACTACGATGCCGAGATGAAGAAGACCAGCGCCGGCGTGAGCGTCACGCAGAAGCGGCTCGAGGCCATGGTGGACACCGGCCAGGGCAAGGCGCTGATGGACGCCGTCGCCAGCCAGCGCAGCCGCTACACGGGGCTGCGCGACGAGGGCTTCAAGCGGAAGGCGGCGCTGGGCGCCGGGCATCCCGAGGTCCAGGCCTTCTTTCGCGACAAGGTGATGCCCGAGGTCGACAAATACGTCGCGGCGGTGCAGGCGGTCGTCGCCTTTGAGGAGTCGCTGTCGGCCGAGGCGCAGGCCAATATCGACGCACTCAATGCCTCGGCCAGGCAGGTGCTGACGGCGCTCGGCGTGGGCGCGCTCGCGATCGGCGCCGTGTTCGGCTGGTTGCTCACCCGCAGCATCACGGTGCCGCTGGGCCATGCAGTGGGACTGGCCCGGCAAGTCGCCGCGGGCGACCTGACCGCCCGCATCGACGTGGCTTCGCGCGATGAAGTCGGCCAGCTCCTCGCCGCCCTCAAGACCATGAACGCCAGCCTGCTCGAGACCGTCAGCGCGGTGCGCGCCGGCACCGAGACCATCGTCACGGCCTCGCAGCAGATCGCCACCGGCAACCTGGACCTGTCATCGCGCACCGAGGAGCAAGCCAGTTCGCTGGAAGAAACGGCGTCCTCGATGGAAGAGCTGACCGGCACCGTGCGCCAGAACGCCGACAACGCGCGCCAGGCCAACGTCCTGGCCAGGAACGCTTCCCGGATCGCCGCGCACGGCGGCGACGTGGTGTCGCAGGTGGTCGCCACCATGGCCTCGATCAACGCGTCGTCGAAGAAGATCGGCGACATCATCGCCGTCATCGACGGCATCGCCTTCCAGACCAATATCCTGGCGCTCAACGCGGCCGTGGAAGCTGCGCGCGCCGGCGAACAGGGCCGCGGCTTCGCGGTGGTGGCCAGCGAAGTACGCAACCTGGCGCAGCGCTCGGCCGGCGCGGCCAAGGAAATCCGCGGCCTGATCACCGACTCGGTGGCCAAGGTCGACGCCGGCGGGCGCCTGGTCGACGAAGCCGGTACGACCATGCAGGAGATCGTGGAGGGCATCACGCGCGTGACCGACATCATGTCCGAGATCGCCTCGGCCAGCGCCGAGCAGACCGTCGGCATCGAGCAGGTCAACGAAGCCATCACCCAGATGGACGGCGTGACCCAGCAGAATGCGGCGCTGGTGGAAGAAGCGGCGGCCGCCGCCGCCTCGCTCGAGGATCAGGCGGCCACGCTGGCGCGCTTGGTCAGCGTGTTCAAGATCGGCGACGACGAGCGGCATGCCGTCTCCAGCCTGCGCGCGCCGGCTGCCGGCCACGGATTCGTGGCAGGTCCGAAAGCCCGCCGCAGCGCGGCAGCGGCGATGGAAGACGAGGTACCCGCAGGCTGAAACGACCATCAATTCGAAAGATATCGAAAATATCGAAATATTTCATATCAGCTTTCGAAAACTAATTTTAAATGACGAAATATGTTGATTTCACCAACGGCGACGCTTAGTATTTACACTCCACTGACTATTTGGAGAGACCGTTGAACTATCTCGAAGCCTTCATGAAGTCGACCGCGTCGACCGGCGCCGCCGCTTGCCTGCTGCTGGCCGCACAGTTGGGTACCGCGCACGCGGCCACCATCACGGTGAGTCCCGGCCAATCGATCCAGACAGCGGTCAATGGCGCCGTCGCCGGCGACACCGTCCGCGTTCTTGCCGGCACCTATACGCAGAAGGTGCTGGTGGCGAACAAATCCGGCACCGCCAGCGCGCCCATCACGATCAAGGCCGATCCCGGCGTGGTACTGAAAGGCGGCAGCGGCGTGACGCCTTCAGGCCGCCAGGGCCTGATCACCATCAGGAATGCGAACCATGTCCGGGTAGAAGGCTTCGAGGTGACCGGCTTTACTTCCGGCAGCAGCAGCGCCACGCCGGTCGGCATCCTCATCGAAGGGAGCGGCGCCGGCCTGCAGATCGTCGACAACAAGATCCACGGCATCAAGCACACGAGCACCTGCAGGGACCCGTGCGCGGTGGGCGCCCACGGTCTCGCGGTATTCGGGACGACCAGCGCCGGCATCACCGACCTGCTGGTGCAGGGCAACGAGGTCTACCAGAACGTGCTGCAGGCCAGCGAAGCGCTGGTCATCAACGGCAACGTGGACCGCTTCGAAGTCCTGAACAACCACGTCCACGACAACAACAATATCGGCTTCGACTTCATCGGTTTCGAAGGCGAGTGCTCGGGCTGCGGCGACAAGGACCGGGCGCGCAACGGCATCGTCAGGAACAATCGCGCGGTGAACAATTCCAGTTCGACGAATCCGTGGTACGGCGGCGAAGGCTCGGCTGCCGGCTTCTATGTCGATGGCGGCCGCTACATCGTCTTCGACGGTAACACGTCGACCGGCAACGATCTCGGTTTCGAGTTCGCCAGCGAACACGCCGGCAAGGCGACCGAGGATATCGTGATGTCGAACAACGTCGTCTACAAGAACCGCGAAGTGGGACTGACGGTCGGCGGCTACGATGCTGGCCTCGGCGCGGCGCGCCGCATCCATGTGCACAACAACTCGTTCTACAAGAACCAGGGCTGGGGCACCGAGATCGTGTTCCAGCACAAGGTCATCGACTCGCGCTTTTCCAACAACATCTTCTTCGGCACGGGTCCCGCAGCCGACAATTATCTGAACGAAGGCAGCGGCCACAGCGGCAATGTGTGGGGCACCAACCTGTGGTGGGGCACGAACGCCAGCGGCGGCAGCCTGCCCGGCGTGCGCGTGCTTGCCGATCCGCGCTTCATCGCGCCCGAGAGCGGCAACCTGAACCTGCAGGCGACCTCGCCCGCCATCGGCGTCGGCGCGACGGGCGCCGCATTGACCACCTGGACCTCGCCGCTGTGGAGCCGCTACTTTGCCGGCGGCGCCATTCCCGTCAACGGCGTCACCGACATCAACGGCCAGGCCCGCATCGAAGGCACGATCGACCTCGGCGCCGACGAATACGGCTCCGCGCCGGCGGCGAACAAGTAGGCCGTGCCCACGGACGGTCGACCTCACGCCGCGCCGGTGAACGACTAGACGTCCACCGGCGTGGCCACGCGTTGCCGGCCGTGCGTGGAAAGCCGTGCCTCGATCAGTTCGAGCATCCCCTGGGCGGCGCTCGACAAGGCCCGGTCCTTGCGCTGCACGATCAGGATCGGCCGCACCACGGCGGCCGTTTCGAGCGGAATGGCGACCAGGTCCAGGCTGCGGAACTGGAACAGCGTCAGCTCGGGCACCAGGCTGACGCCCAGGCCGTGGCCGATCAGGCCGGCCACGGTGGCCAGGTGCTCGACCTCGAGCCCGGAATGGCGCACCGCCAGCCCTCGCGTGAGCTGGTCGACGTGCTGGCGCACGCTGGTCGACGGCGCCAGGTGGATCAGTTCGCAGCCCGCCAGGTCGGCCACCCTGATCTTGCGCTTGCGCGCCAGCCGATGGTCGCGCCGGCACACGAAGAAGAACGGATCGCTGCACAAGGTCCGGGTATCGAATTCCGACAGGTTGGCTCCCGGGGCGGTGAGCGCCAGATCGACCTTCCCCTGCCGCAGCAGGTGCAGGCACTGGTCCGACAGCGCGTCGAACAGCTGCACCGTGATGCCCGGATAGCGCGCCTTGTATTGCGCGATCACCTCCGGCAGGCCGTTCGCCGCCAGTGAAGGCAGGACGGCCAGCGCCACCCTGCCCTTGCGCCGGGCGATGAAATCGCTCATGTCGGTGAAGGCGGCGTCCAGGTCGGACAGCAGCGTGCGCGCCACTTCCACGAACAGTTCGCCTTCGGTGGTCAGCGTGACGTTGCGCGTGTCGCGCTGGACCAGCCTGGCGCCGACGGTCGCTTCCAGCTTCTGGATCACGGCGCTGAAGGCCGATTGCGACAGGTGGCAGCGTTCGGCCGCCTGCGTGAAATGACGGTGCTGGTCCAGCGCGAGAAAAGCCTGCAGCTGTTTGGTGGAGATATTCGGAAGCATCGTCCCGGCCACTTATCGAAAAAACCGCATAATCAATCGGAAAAATCCATTTTACAAGAAAAACCAAGCGACCCCAGAATGGACTCAAGTGCTGCATCGACAAGCACATCAAAAAAGATTGGAGACTTCCCATGCTGGCCTTCCTCGGCTTCGTCACTATTTTCGCCTTGCTGTTCGTCATCCTCGGCAGGAAGATGTCCGCACTGGTAGCATTAATCGCGATCCCCGTGCTCACCGCGCTGGCAGGCGGCTTCGGCCCCCAGGTCGGCACCTTCATCACCGACGGCATCCGCGCGATCGCGCCCATCGCCGGCATGCTGGTGTTCGCCATCCTGTTCTTCGGGGTGCTGACCGATGCCGGCATGCTCGACCCGATCGTCAACGGGGTCCTGAAAATCGTCGGCACCCATCCCGCCCGCATCACGCTCGGCACGGCCGTGCTGGCGGCGATCGTCCACCTCGACGGCTCCGGCGCGGTCACCTTCCTGGTGGTGGTGCCGGCGATGCTGCCCTTGTATATCAAGCTGCAGATGGACAAGCGCATCCTGGCCTGCATCGTCGCCATGGCCGCCGGCGTCGCCAACGCCCTGCCCTGGGGCGGACCGACGCTGCGCGCCTCGGCGGCGCTGCACATCCCGATGTCCGAGCTCTACCTGCCCATGGTGCCGGTGCAGATCGCCGGCATGCTGTTCGTCTTCGCCTGCGCCTGGCTGATGGGCATGCGCGAACAGCGCCGCCTCGGCCTGGCCGGCGCCATGCTGGCCGGCGCCAGCGCCGGCGCGGCAAGCCATCATGTGCACGAGATCGACGAAGAACAGCTGAAGCTGCGCCGGCCGCGGCGCTTCATCGTCAACGTGCTGCTCGTGATCGTGGTGCTGGCGACGATGATCACCAACACGCTCGATCCGGTCGCCTGCTTCATGCTCGGCACCGTGCTGGCCCTGTTGATCAACTATCCGGACGTCGCCGAACAGCGCAAGCGCGTCGATGCACACGCCAAGGCCGCCCTGATGATGGCGAGCCTGCTGTTCGCGGCCGGCGTCTTCACTGGCATCATGAAAGGCACCGGAATGCTGACCGCGATGGCCCAGCTGCTCGCGGCCAGCATCCCGGCCAGCCTGGCCAGCCACCTGCCCTTCGTCACCGGCCTTGCGTCCATGCCGCTGAGCCTGATTTTCGATCCCGACTCTTTCTACTTCGGCGTGCTGCCGGTGCTGGCCGAAGCCGGTGCGGCCCTCGGCGTGCCTCCGGTGCAGCTGGCCCAGGCCTCGCTGATGGGCCAGATGACCACCGGTTTCCCGGTCAGCCCCCTGACCCCGGCCACCTTCCTGCTGGTCGGACTGGTCGGCATCGACCTCGGGGAGCACCAGCGCTTCACGATCCCGTACCTGTTCGCCACCACGGTCTTCATGACCTGCGTCGCGGTGCTCGTCGGCCTGTTCCCCTTCTGAAGATCCCATTGACCACATCCAGGAAACCATGATGAAAACCCTACGCATCGGTGGCGGCGCCGGCTATTCGGGCGACCGCATCGAGCCCGCGCTCGAACTGGCCGAACGCGGCGAGCTCGATGTCCTCATCTTCGAGTGCCTGGCCGAGCGCACCATCGCCCTGGCCCAGCAGGCCAGGATGAAGGATCCGGCGCTCGGTTACGATCCGCTGCTCGAGGCGCGCATGCTGGCGGTGCTCGAGACCTGCGCCGCCAAGGGCATCAGGATCATCACCAATATGGGCGCCGCCAACCCGCTCGCGGCCGCCGCCAGGATCAAGGAAATCGCCCTCGCGCTGGGCATCGAGGGCCTGAAGATCGCCGCCGTCACGGGCGACGACGTCCTCGACCAGCTGCGCCAGGGCGACTACCTGGACGATACCGGCGCACCGGTCAAGGCCCTGGGCGAGCGTCTGCTGTCGGCCAATGCCTATCTCGGCGCGGCGCCGCTGGTCGAAGCGCTGGCGCAAGGGGCCGACGTCGTCGTCACCGGCCGCGTGGCCGACCCCGCCCTGGTGCTGGCGCCGGCGATCCACGCCTTCGGATGGGCGATGGACGACTGGAAACGGCTGGGACAGGGCACGCTCGCCGGCCACCTGCTCGAATGCGCCGGCCAGGTCTGCGGCGGCTACTTCGCCGATCCGGGCCGCAAGGACGTGCCCGACCTGGCGCGGCTGGGCTTCCCGATCGCCGTCATCGGCGCCGACGGCAGCGTCGAGATCACCAAGGTGGCCGGTTCCGGCGGCAGCGTGACCACCGCCACCTGCACCGAGCAGCTGCTGTATGAAATCCACGACCCGGCCGCCTACCTGACGCCCGACGTCGTGGCCGATTTTTCCGCCGTGACGATGAACCAGGCCGGGCCGGATCGCGTGGCGATCGACGGCGCCGGCGGCCATCCGAAGAGCGGCATGCTGAAGGTGTCGATCGGCTATGTCGACAGCTATGTCGGCGAGGGCCAGATCTCCTACGCCGGGCCGGGCGCCCTGGCGCGCGCGCGCCTGGCGCAGGAGATCGTCGCCAGCCGGCTCGCGCTGACCGGGGTCGCGCTGACCGAGGTGCGCTACGACCTGATCGGCGTGAACAGCGTCAACCCGCTGCAGGGCGACAGCCTGGCGCCGGGCGCCGAGCCGCTCGAGGTGCGCCTGCGCGTGGTGGGCCGCGCCGACAGCATGCGTGAGGCGGTCCGCGTCGGCAACGAGGTCGAGACCCTGTACACCTGCGGACCGGCCGGCGGCGGCGGGGCCACCAGGTCGGCGCGCGAAGTGGTCGCCATCCGCTCCACCCTGCTGCCTGCCGCGCAGGTCGCCCCGGCCATCCACTTCGAGGAGACCTGACATGAAACTACGCGATATCGCGCATTCGCGCGCCGGCGACAAGGGAGACATCTCGAACCTGTCCCTGATCGCCTACCGCCAGGAAGACTACGCCCTGCTCGAACACGCCGTGACGGCGGAGCGGGTACGCCGGCATTTCGCCGGCATCGTGCACGGCGAGGTCACGCGCTACCTGCTGCCGCAACTGGGCGCGATGAACTTCGTCATGCAGCGCGCCCTCGGCGGCGGCGTAACCCGTTCGCTGGCCCTGGACGCCCATGGCAAGTCGCTCAGCTCGGTGCTGCTCGACATGGAGATCCAGGCGCCGTAGTCCAGCAGCACGCTTCACCCACAAAAAAATCCAAGGAGACAAGCATGAACATATCGGCGGCGATTCGCATCGCCATGCTCGCACTCGCCTATGGCGCCGCCAGCAATGCGGCGACGGCGCAATCGAACCTCACGATCTATGGCGTCGCCGACGCCGGCATCGTGTCCGAACGCGGCGGCGCGGCCGGCAATATCACGAAGGTCAGCAGCGGGGTGGCGTCCGCCTCGCGCCTGGGCTTTCGGGGCTCGGAAGACCTGGGCGGCGGCGTCTCGGCGCTGTTCGTGCTCGAGGCTGGCATCTCGATCGACACCGGCGCCCTGGCCTCATCGAGCCAGGCCTTCAACCGCCAGTCCTTCGTCGGCCTCAAAAGCCGCGAGGCCGGCAGCCTCACCATCGGCCGCCAGTACACGCTGACCTACAACGCCCTGGGCCAGGTGGGCGACCCTTTCGGCAGCGGCATGTCGGGCAGCGCCAAGAACCTGTTCCCGGTCGCGGGCGCCAACCTGCGCGCGAACAATTCGATCATCTACGCGACGCCGGTGAAGAACGGCTTCAGCGCGGAAGTCCTGTATTCGCTGGGCGAAGTCGGCGGCGCGAGCAGCGGGGCCGGACGCCAGTACAACGTCGGCCTCAATTATTCGAAAGGAGCGATCAACGCCCGGCTGGCGCACAACCACCGCAACAACGACAACGCCACGCTCACCGGCACGGCCAGCGGAAGCAACACGCTGTTCGTGGCCAACGTCGACTTCAAGGCGATCAAGGTGTTCTTCGCCTACAGCCGCGACGAAGGACCGAACAGCGCGCCGCTGAACAATGCCACGCCGCTGCCCTATGGCCGGGAGTTCAATCCCACGCTCGAGGGCGACGACACGCTGGTCGGCGCCACCATCCCGGTGGGCGCCGCCGGCACCTTCGTGACCTCGGTCATCCGCAAGAACGACAAGACGGCGCTGAACCAGGACGCCGTCCAGTACGCGGTGGGTTACCTCCACGCCCTGTCCAGGCGCACCAGCGCCTATACCTCGTACGGGATGATCGACAACAAGAATGGCGCCGGCTACACGGTGGGCAACAACGCCGAGGCGGGTTCAGGCGACCGGGCTTTCAATATCGGCTTGCGGCACAGCTTCTGAGCTAGGCCGGCCTGAAACGCAGCGCCAGCCAGCGCGCCGGCCTCACGGTGCAGGTTGGTGCAGTCGCCGAAGTCACGCAGGAACGGCGCCAGCACGCGCTCGTTTCGAGCGTCACGAGTCGTGCCATCGCCGTTGTTGTACGATTCGTCCATGGACTACGAAATCAATGGCCGCTTGCGAAAAACCCATCGCGGCCTTCACAGCGAACAGCGTTCCCGGAGCTTGACCGCCGGGGAGACAGCGATGGCTCGACTGCTGTTCAAGGACTCCGTCGACTATCGGCGGGTGCGCGTCCATGCTCGCCGCTACATGCCTTTCCAGCCGAAGAACTGCTGCATGACGCCCAACGGCAGCTTGTACTTTCACCGTTCCTGTTTCCTGCCCGATTACACCCGGGGCGACCCGCCAGCGGTGCACTGGTATCTCCATGAGATGGTGCATGTTTGGCAGCATCAGCTTGGATACGCGGTGCGTCTACGCGGTGCGGTGCGTGTTGGACTGCCATACCACTACGAACTGGCACCGGGTAAAACGCTTGCAGACTACAACATGGAGGCTCAAGGCGACTTGTTGGCAGATTACTTTTCCCTCAAGCACTTACGCTCTTCGGCAGCGATGCGCCAGCGGCGTTACGCAGGCAGTCTAGTGCTGTATGAAGAGGTGCTTGCGGGCTTTCTAGCCGATCCCAGCAGCGTGGCGAATCTGCCTCGTGATTGGGGGCGCTGCTTACTGGCGACGGTTCCGAAGTCGCAGGACTAATGCCGTAGCGGCCCCCGCACCGATGGATGAAAGTACGATGATGTTCCCGACAGTCTCGACGTATACGCCCGTTGCGAACATAAGCATGGCGATGTACACAAGCACAGCCGTCAGAAACGCGGCGGCAAGGGAGATGAGGGTGGTTTTCATTTGAAGGCTTCCAACGTTGGGCAGTTGTAATGCAAGTGAGCATTGGAGCCACCAGCAAACACAATCTCTCCACGAACGACACGCAGTTGTTGGGTAAGAGAAGCCATTGCCATCGCTTGGACAGCAGTTCTTCGAGCTTTCGATGCGCTCCGAGTGGGTTACGGATGGGTACTGTCCAGCGACGGATTTCTACCTTGCCCCCTTCCTTCAGGTAGCGCTTGTATCCGGCCTCGGCCATGTATCGCGGTACTTCATTGAATCCTGCCACGTGGAAGTATCAGCCTGTCCCGCCGATGTGCAGCAGGGCATGCCCGCAGAAGTTGATGCTATCGCCGGATACGACGACAACACAGGCGTGATTGAAGTTTGACGGCTGGACGAAGCAGTTGTGCATCACTTCGCCAATGTAGGCCGAGGGCTTGTTCGCTTTTGCTTGAATCGCGCTGTTCGTAGCCCTGTCCATCACGACACCCTTCCTACGATCTTGGAGTGCTTGCGGCCTGTCATAGTCGTCTCCGTTCTTTGCTCGGGAAGTGACGACGATTCTTGACCGAACCTGATCGGAAAGAGTTGTCGTTTGTCAGCAGTTCAGCCGACCGCGATCAATAAGGCGCTGACGTAATGGCAAGTCAAATTTCGGAATCTTGAATTTTTGAAAAATTAAAATTTGATTAAGGGTTATTAACAGTTAGATGAGAACTTGTTTGATTATGCAGTCTTATGCACTATGAAAAAGTTCGTTTCCATCAGCTTGGCCGCGCAAGCCCTGGGCGTCTCGACCAGTACCTTGCGTCGCTGGGAGGCCAGCGGTCGGCTCACTCCAGAGCCAACAAATGGAGGTCAGGGCAGGTATGACTTGGCTGCCTTGCGACCTGAACGCAGGGCGGTTCCCAGGCGGTGCGCAAGACTGTCGCCTATGCACGGGTGTCCAGTCATGATCAAAAGGCTGACCTGGAGCGGCAAAAGCGGGTACTCGAATTGTACTGCGCGAGTCATGGATGGGCGTTCGATTTGATTGCCGACCTTGGGTCGGGCATGAACCATCGCAAAAAGGGCTTGAAACGTTTGCTCGACGGGATTGTCGAAGATGAGGTTGGACGCCTGGTCTTGACGCACAAGGACCGGCTGCTGCGTTTCGGCGCGGAGCTGATTTTGTCCCTGTGCCAGGCAAGGCAGGTCGAAGTGGTCATCATCAACCAGGGCGAAGACACCAATTTCGAAGAAGAGCTGGCCAGCGATGTGCTCGAGATCGTCACTGTCTTCTCGGCCCGTCTCTATGGAAGCCGCAGTCACCGCAACCAGAAGTTGATCGATGGCGTGCGTGCAGCAGTCAAGGAGTCGCAATGTACCTAGCCCATCGCATCCGACTCGATCCGAACAATGTCCAGGCGACGTACCTGGCGCGTGCCGCCGGCACTGCACGTTTCGCCTACAACTGGGCTTTGGTCGAATGGAAGCGACAGTACGAGGCAAGTAAGGTCGACCCGGAGGTGGACAAGCCACATGAGGCGGCATTGCGGCGCCAGCTCAACGCGATCAAGCGCGAGCAATTCCCCTGGATGCTCGAGGTAACCAAGAACGCACCGCAGATGGCGATCATTCAGTTGGGGCGAGCCTTCGCGAATTTCTTCAAAGGTCGTGCCCGCTATCCTGCCTTTCGCCGCAAGGGCCGTGACGATCGATTTACACTAAGCAATGAGCAGTTCCGTATCGAGGAAAAGCGCATCCACATTCCAATACTGGGATGGGTCCGTATGCACGAATTCCTGCGCTTCTCCGGGCGGATCGTCTCTGCCTCGATAAGCCGCATTGCGGGCCACTGGTACGCGAGCATCACTGTTGACATCAAGGATCGACCTCAACCGCCAGCCGAAACCCAAGGCGCGGTGGGAGTCGACCTCGGTGTCTCGGCGCTGGCCACGCTGTCGACCGGTGACGTGTTTATCGGCCCGAAAGCGTTGGGCACACTGCTTGCCCGTCTACAATGCCTGTCGCGCGAGGTCTCACGCAAAGTCAAAGGATCGCGCAATCGTGCCAAGGCAAAAGCCAGGCTTGCCCGGCTATACGCCCGGATCGCAGATCTGAGGCGCAACGGCCTGCATCAGTTGAGCACGTATATCACCCGCCGTTTCCACACCATCGGTATCGAAGACCTGAACGTGAAGGGCATGCTTGGAAATCGTTGTCTGGCCCGAGCGATCGCCGACATGGGATTTGGTGAATTGCGTCGCCAGCTGGAATACAAGGCGGCGCGGCGCGGCGGTCAGGTGGTCGTGGTGGATCGCTGGTACCCGAGCAGCAAGACATGCTCGTGCTGTGGCTACCGGATGGGTGTGCTTCCACTCACGGTGCGCCATTGGCGTTGTCCCGGCTGTGGCGCACTGCACGACCGGGACGTCAACGCGGCAATCAACCTGAGAAACATGGCGGTGAGTTTCACCGCATCGGCCTGTGGAGGGGCAGGCGCTGGCCTCGCGCGTCAAGTGCGAGGTGAAACCGGCCCCTGTGAAGCAGGAATTCAACAGCAAAGCTAACTATGGATAGCTTTGCGTAAGTTTGAAGGAACGGATAGCGCGATCGCAGCATGCGATCCTTCTGCCATCAAGCCGCGCGCAGCGCCGCCGCGGCCTTGGCCAGCTCGGTGATGTGCGCCCAGTCGCCGGCCGCGATCGCGTCCTTCGGGGTCAGCCACGATCCGCCCACGCAGGCCACGTTCTTGCAGGCCAGGAATTTCGGCGCGCTCTCGATCGAGATGCCGCCGGTCGGGCAGAAGGTCACGTCAGGCAGCGGGCCGCCGATCGCGTTGAGCATGCCCACACCGCCCGCCGGCACCGCCGGGAACAGCTTCAGTTGCCTGAATCCTGCCTCGCGCGCCGCCATCACTTCGGACGGGGTCATCACGCCCGGCAGCAGCGGCAGGCCGCTCGACTTGGCCGCGTCGATCAGCGACTGGGTCAGGCCCGGCGAGACGCCGAACACGGCGCCGGCGTCGCGCGCGGCGGCGAATTCTTCCGGCTGGGTCAGCGTGCCGACGCCGACGATGGCGCCTTCGACCTGGCTCATGGCGCGGATCGCGCCCAGGCCGTGTTCGGTGCGCAGGGTCACTTCCAGCACGCGGATGCCGCCCGCCACCAGGGCCTTGGCCAACGGCACGGCGTGGTCGGGGTCGTCGATGGCGATGACGGGGATGACGCTCGCCGAGCGCATGATTTCAAGTAGGGTCATTGGTTGGCTCACTTGTTAGTCCTGAAAAGATGGTCTTCGTCGGAGCCGGGGATGATCTCGCCGGCGTCAATGCCATCGTGCAGCGGCACGACGGTCTGTTTCGGCGACGGCAGCGGGAAGGTGGCGGCACCCTCCTCCGCCGCGCTGATCGAGTTGCGGAACATGGAAAACAGTTCGCGGCCCATGCCGATGTGGCTCGAGGTCAGGTCTGCCGTGGCCTGCTTGCGCTGCGCCCAGACGTCCGCCGGCACCAGCGCTTCCATGGTGCCGGTGTTGGCGTCGACACGGATCATGTCGCCGTCGCGCACCAGGCCCAGCGGGCCGCCGGCCAGGATCTCGGGCGACACGTGGATCGCCGCCGGCACCTTGCCGGACGCGCCCGACATGCGGCCGTCGGTGACCATCGCGACCTTGTAGCCGGCATCCTGCAGATTGGCCAGCGCCGGGGTCAGCGCGTGCAGTTCCGGCATGCCGTTGGCGCGCGGACCCTGGAAGCGGACCACGGCCACGAAGTCGCGGTTCAGCTTGCCGTCTTTATAGGCGTGCATGAAGTCTTCCTGCGAGTCGAAGGTCAACGCCGGCGCTTCGACCGCGTAGTGTTCTTTCTTGACCGCCGAGACTTTCATCACCGCGCGGCCCAGGTTGCCCTTCACCAGCACCATGCCGCCGTTGTTGTTGAACGGGTTGGTGGCCGGACGCAGCACGTTCTCGTCGCCGCTCACTGGCGCGGCGTCGCGGAACACGACCTTGCCGTCTTCGCCCAGGAAAGGTTCCTTGCAGTGGTTGCGCAAGCCGCGGCCGAGGATGGTGTTGACGTCCTCGTGCGCCAGGCCGGCGTCGAGCAGTTCGCGGATCACGAAGCCCGGGCCGCCGGCGGCCTGGAAGTGGTTCACGTCGGCGTCGCCGTTCGGATAGATGCGGGTCAGCAGCGGCACCACTTTCGACATCTCGTCGAAATCGTTCCAGTCGATCACGATGCCGGCCGCGCGCGCGATCGCCACCAGGTGCAGCGTGTGGTTGGTCGAGCCGCCGGTGGCGTGCAGCGCGGCGATGGCGTTGACGATGCTTTTCTCGTCCACGATGTGGCCGATCGGCATGTAGTCGCCGCCCTGCTGCGAGATCGCGACCGCGCGCTGGGCCGCGGCGGCGGTGAGCGCGTCGCGCAGCGGCGTGCCCGGCGTGATGAAGGCCGAACCCGGCAGGTGCAGGCCCATGACTTCCATCAGCATCTGGTTGCTGTTGGCGGTGCCGTAGAAGGTACAGGTGCCGGCGCCGTGGTACGAGGCCGACTCGCCTTCGAGCAGTTCTTCGCGGGTGGCCTCGCCCTTGGCGTAGCGCTGGCGGATCGCGGCCTTCTCTTTGTTCGAGATGCCGGTGGTCATCGGGCCGCCCGGCACGAAGATGCCCGGGATGTGGCCGAAGTGCAGCGCGCCGATGAGCAGGCCCGGCACGATCTTGTCGCAGATGCCCAGGTACAGGGCGGCGTCGAACATATTGTGCGACAGGCCGACCGCGGTCGCCATGGCGATGGTGTCGCGCGAGAACAGCGACAGCTCCATGCCTGGCTGGCCTTGCGTCACGCCATCGCACATGGCCGGCACGCCGCTGGCGAACTGGGCCACGGCGCCGACTTCGCGCACGGCTTGTTTGATCACTTTCGGGAAATACTCGAACGGCTGGTGCGCCGACAGCATATCGTTATAGGAAGAAACGATGGCGACCGACGGTTCCTTGTATTCGCGCAGCTTCAGCTTGTCGTTGGCCGGGAAGGCGGCGAAGCCGTGGGCCAGGTTGGTGCACGACAGGGCGCCGCGCTGGACGCCCTTGATGCGGGCCGCTTCGAGATGTTCGAGATAGGCTGCGCGCGAGCGCTTGCTGCGCTGGATGATGCGATTGGTGACCTGTTCTACTACGGGGTGGAGCGCCATGTTCGTTCCTTCCTGAATTTAGTATCTGAAATTTTACTACAGATTAGTACGCTGCGCTCATCTCCAGCCCGTTTCTCTATGACGGCGGAACGGTCGCGCGGCGCTCTACAGAGGGGAAAAGCATCCGGCAAATTGGATTCGCGCTGTTTTTTGTAGTGAATTTACGCGCAGATGCTTGTATTATTCGATAATCTATTATTGCCAACATTGTGCCACGCACCCCGACCCCATGCGCCAGCCTCCTTTGACCAGCACCGCCAGCTTCCAAGCCCTCGCCCAACACGCCGACGTCGCCAAGACGTGGCAGATGCGCGACCTGTTTGCCGCCGATCCCGACCGCTTCGAGCGCTACTCGGACGAGGCCGCAGGCCTGTTCCTAGACTATTCAAAAAATCGCCTCGACGGGCGCACGCTTGAACTACTGGTCCAGCTGGCGCGCGAGCGCGGCCTCGAGGCGCGCCGCGACGCGATGTTCGCCGGCGAAAAGATCAACAATACCGAGAACCGCGCGGTGCTGCACACCGCCCTGCGCGCCCCGCGCGGCGCCACGCTGGTGGTCGACGGCCAGGAGGTCAATGCCGACATCCACGCCGTGCTCGACCGCGTGAAAACCTTCACCGACGCCGTACGCAGCGGCGAGTGGCTGGGCCATACCGGCAAGCCGATCACGGATATCGTGAACATCGGCATCGGCGGCTCGGACCTCGGCCCCAAGATGGTGGTGCTGGCCCTGCGCCACTACGCCCACCCGCGCCTTCGCATGCACTTCGTGTCGAACGTCGACGGCCACGACATGGACGCGGCGCTGTCGCAAGTCGATCCCGAGACCACGCTGTTCATCGTGGCCTCCAAGACCTTCACCACGGCCGAGACCATGATGAACGCGCAGACCGCGCGCGCCTGGTTCCTGCAGCATGCGCCTGAAGATGCGCTGGCCAGGCACTTCGTCGCCGTGTCGACGAATACCGAGGCAATCAAGACCTTCGGCATCGACCCGGCGAACATGTTCCCGTTCTGGGACTGGGTCGGCGGCCGTTATTCGGTGTGGTCGGCAATCGGCCTGCCGGTCGCGCTGGCCGTGGGCTTCGGCTACTTCAAGGACTTCCTGGCGGGCGCGCACGAGCTGGATGAACACTTCCGCACTGCCCCGCTCGAGCAGAACCTGCCGACGCTGCTGGCCCTGATCGGCTTCTGGAACCGCCAGTTCCTGGATTGCGCCTCGGTGTCGATCGCGCCCTATCATCAAGACCTGAACCGCTTCCCGGCCTACCTGCAACAGCTCGACATGGAAAGCAACGGCAAGCGCGTGACCCGCGACGGCCAGCCGGTCGACACGCCGACCTGCCCGGCGATCTGGGGCGAGTGCGGCACCAATGGCCAGCACGCCTATTTCCAGCTGCTGCACCAGGGCACCGACGTGACGCCGATGGACTTCATCGCCGCCCTGCGCCCGGCCCACGAGATGGACAACCACCACACCGCCCTGCTGGCCAACTGCTTCGCCCAATCCGAAGCGTTCATGAAGGGCAAGACGGCGATTGAAGTGCGCGCCGACCTGCAGGCCCAGGGCCTGGCGGCGGAAGAGATCGAGCGCCTCACGCCGCACAAGACCTTCCCGGGCAACCGTCCGAGCAACACCATCCTGATGGAACGCCTGACGCCATCGACCCTGGGCGCCCTGATCGCGCTGTACGAACACAAGACCTTCGTGCAGGGCGTGATCTGGGATGTCAACAGTTTCGACCAGTGGGGCGTTGAGTTAGGTAAAGTGCTGGCGAAGAAGATCGAAGCCGAGCTGGCCGGAGAACCCGCGCCCGGCCAGCACGACAGTTCCACCAACGGCCTGATCGCCCGCGCCAAGGCGGCTTTCTGAAACCTTCACCATCACATTATGGCAACGGAAAAATTTGAGGTAGTACACGATGCGCCGATGCTGGTCGGCGAATCCGCGATCTGGCACGAAGTCGAATCGGCGCTGTACTGGGTCGACATCGAGGGCTACACCGTCAACCGCCTGCACGCGGCAAGCGGCAAGTTCACCTCGTGGAAGATGGGGTCGAACCCGTCGGCGCTGGCGATCGACGACAACAACTTCCTGGTCGTGGCCACCCGCCACGGCCTGCTGCGCCTGAACACCACCGACGGGTCGGAGTCGCCGATCACGGACGCGCCCTACGATCCGTCGAAGGTGCGCTTCAACGACGGCCGGGTCGATCCAGTGGGCCGGTTCTGGATAGGCACCATGTACGAACCGCGCGACCAGCCGGCCGCCGAGATGTACGTGCTGGACAAGGACCAGCTGCGCCGCGCCTGGAGCGGCGGCATGACCAACTCGAACGGCCTGGCCTGGAGCCTGGACGGCCGCACGATGTACCACGCCGACACCACCACGCACCGCATCGACTGCTACGACTTCGATCCGGCCCTTGGTGAGCAGAGCAACCGCCGCACCATCGTGACCTTCCCGAGCGACAAGTCGGCGCCGGACTACGGCGGCCGCCCGGACGGCGCCACGATCGATTCCGAGGGCATGTACTGGGTGGCGATGTTCGAAGGCGCGCGCATCCTGCGCATCGCGCCAAGCGGCGAGATCCTGCGCGAGATCAAGCTGCCGGTGAAGTGCCCGACCTCGGTCGCCTTTGGCGGGCCGGACCTGCGCACCCTGTACATCACCAGCGCCAGCCATGGCAGGTCGAAGGAAGAACTGGAACAGTATCCGCTCAGCGGCAAGGTGCTGTGCCTCAAAATGGACGTGGCGGGGCGCGAAGAGCCGGAATACCGCGCCTGACGCCGACGCGGGCGCGGATGGCGTGAGCCAGCGCACCGAAGAAGTCCGCCTTCGCAGTTATATTGCACTGCAACATAACTGCGGAGGCGGCTGTGGCAAAAACTACCTCGAGCACCCGCTTGCTGCGCGACCTGACGCGCGCCGCCAGATCGCAACGCAAGCTGGTCGCCAAGCTATTCGATATCTATAGCGCGAAGCCGGGCGCGCGGGCCAATGCCAGGCCTCCCAAGCCGGCGCGGGCGAAAACAGCGCCTCCAGCGCAAGCGCGCCTGCCGGCCGCCTCGGGCCGATGGCTCGAGGGGCATCACCTACTTCCCTACTGGCTGTATCTTCCGCGACGCACACCCGAGCACGCGGCACAAGCCGGCTGGCCGCTGGTCGTCATGCTGCATGGCTGCCATCAAACGGCGCCCGAATTCGCGCAAGGCACGCGCATGAACCGGCTGGCGCAGGCGAAGGGCTATGCGGTGCTGTACCCACAACAACCGGCGAGCGCACATGCCCAACGCTGCTGGCGCTGGTTCGATCGCGCCGCCCAGGAAGGCCGCGGCGAGACCGGCGTGCTGGCGGCGCTCATCGATCATGTGTGCGCGGAGCACCGCATCGACCGCCGCCGCATCTATGCCTGCGGCCTGTCGGCCGGCGCCGGCATGGCCGCCATGCTGGCCCTGAACCATCCCGAGCTGATCGCCGCGATTGCCCTGCATTCCGGCCCGGTGTTCGGCGTCGGTCATACATCGCTGGGCGCCCTGCACGTGATGCGCCATGGCGCGGCGGCGCAGGCCGATGCGGCGATCCACGGCGTGCTGCAACGCCGCGCCACGCATCTGACCGCCCAGGCGATGCCCCTGATGCCGGCGCTGCTGATCCATGGCGAAGACGATCCGGTGGTCAGCCAGGTCAACCAGCAACACCTGACGCGCCAATGGCTGCAGTTGAACGGCCTGCCGCCGGGGCCGGCCAACCGCGTCGTAGCGATGCCGGCGGGACGCGGCGGCAGCCGCAACGCGCATGAAATCCAGGACTTCACGGCGCGCCGCAAGCTCGTCCTGCGCGTGGTGCGCATCGCGGGCCTGCGCCACGAATGGAGCGGCGGCGACCCGACGCTCAGGTTCAATGCGAAAGCGACGCCGAACGCCAGCCGCCTGGCGCTCGAGTTCTTCGGCAGGCACCGGCGTTGAACCCGGGTTTACCCCCGCCGCGCCATCTGCCCGAACACGCCGTCGCGCCTCACCCATGCATGGAATAGCGCTGCGCCAAGATGGGCCAGGATAGTGAAGAACAAAACATAGGCCAGCACGCCATGAAGCGGGCGCAGGAAGCCGTACATGGCCGGACTATGCGGCAGGATCGGCGGCAGATTCACGCCCCCGAACAACTCGACCGGATAGGCGCCGGCCGACAGCATGGCCCAGCCGATGATTGGCATCGCGAACATCAGGGCATACAGCAGCCAGTGCGATGCCTTGGCAGCCCATGCCTGGATGCGCGGCAGGTCCGCCGGCAGCGGTGGCGGTGGATGCCGCAGCCGGTTGACCAGGCGCACGATCGCCAGCAACAGGATTGCCAGCCCGAGCGGGCGATGCAGGTCGAGAAGCGGCTCGCGATAGCGCAGCGACACCACCATGGCAGCGCCGACGAACAGCATGGCAAGGATGGCGAGAGCCATCGACCAGTGCAGCACGCGGGCCAGCAGGTTGAAGTGGGGTTGACGGTTCATTGCACGCTCCCGCTGTCGGCATGGGCCTGGCCCCGGCTGATTTCACGTTCCCGACGGTTGAACGAGACCGAATAGACCGCCGAGCGTGCATGCAGCACCGGATCGTCGGTCGCCGCGATCCCCTGCGGCAGGATCAGCGGATCGAAGTTCAGGTCGAAGCAGGGTCCGCCGGCCTGCGCCTGGGCGCGCGTCAGGCTCAAGGTACCGACCTTGGTCTCGGGCCGGGTATCGGGCCAGGCTTTCGAAGGATCTTCGATCGGATCGCCGGGCGCGGCAAACTGCATCACCATATCCCACTGCAGCGGCCCGGCGGCCAGGCGCCGGTCGAGATCCTCGCCCAGGAAATCGCGGCTCGCGCTCGCGAGCCGTTCAGGGTCGGCGGCCACGAAAGGCGCATGCGGCCGCATCGACCAGCGCACCGCGCGCTCCCTGCCCTGGGCGTCGATCAGGCGGAATGCGTTGACGCCGTTGAAACGCGTGTTGGCCAGGCTGTCGGGCGTCCGTGCATCCTTCGACCAAGCCATGAAATTGGCGATCTCGGGATATTTTGCCAGGACTGCCTTCATTTTTTCCGGGTCGGGCTTGCCGGTTGCGGGAACCGGCAGGCGCGCGACGTTCATCGCCTGGAACCCTTCCGGCGTGGACGACGCGAAGAACGGGAAGCTGTTCATCGCCATGCGCCACTCCTGCCCGTCGTCCGTCTTGAGCTGCAGCGCCATGCCGCGCACGGCTGCCTTGTTGTCCGGCGCATGCGGATCATTGCCGGGATTGGAAAACCGGCCCAGCACCGGCGTCGACGCTTGCGAGAATACGCGCGCCGTCGACAGTTGCGCCGCTTCCGACGTCGGCGCGAAGGTTCCGACGATGCAGATGCCCTTGCTGTGGGCGCGGCGGAAACCCGGCTGGGGCGAACCCGATGCTTCTGCCGTATCGGCCATGGCCTGCGGCGTGACGCCTTTGCCCCCGAACCAGCCGCCGACCCAGGCAAACAACAGCGCTATGACCGCGACGATCAGGAAGATCGACAGCAACAGGATAAAGGAACCGCGGCGCGGCGTGGGGCTAATCATGGCGGACGGCTTTCTTCGGCTGATGGTGTCAGTACAATCCGGCGAATTGTCGCATGAACATCGGGAACGGTTCGCCACGGATGGGCAAACGGGGATGCGCGGCCGAGAGGCCGCATCCCTCAGCTGGGACGGCCCATCATCCGTGCGGAGTCATACCCGATCCGCACCGCACCCCAGTGCTTCCCCTGGAACACGATCGGCATCGACAAGTCATTGATCACCTCTCCCGTATCGCGCAGATAGGTCTGCAGCAGAAACGGTTCGCGGTTCTTGGCCAGCCGGATCCCCACCGGATCGTCGAAGATCCGCTTGTTGCGGCAGTACACGAGATCATGCTCGCGCTGCCCGGTCGACGGCCGCGAGAACTTGGTGTTGTGGGTCGGCGCATAGCCCCGGTTGTCGACCGCCAGCGCATAGGCGGCGCCTGGCAGGTCGGCCAGCACGCGATCGAACAGCTGCTGCAGGTCGCGCTCCACCGCGCGGTCGTACGAGGTCGTGAAACGCGGCGGGTCGGATTGCGGGATCGGCCGGTACTGCTGGTCGAAGATGTTGGCGCCGCCGGCCGCGTGCCCGCTCAGGCAGGCCAGCACCTCGTCGCGCAGCGCGGTGGTCGTGTCCACCAGCGCATCGAAGGCGGTGCCGCCGGTGCGGAAACCCGCCAGCACGCCCTGCAGCTCTTCGGTTGCCACCCGCACCTCGTCCACGCGGCGCGAGGCGTCCTGCATCGTGGCCTTGGCGCTGGACGCGTTGTGCGCCACCTCCTCCACCTTCGCATTGATCTGCTGGTTGACGCCGTCGAGCGACTGCATCGCCGCCGCCATCTGGTCGACGGTGGCGGTCATGCGCTCGAAATCGGCGACGAAAGCGGTGAGGTGGCTGGCCGCGCTGCCGGCTTCGCGGGCCGACACGTTTACGCCGTCGAGGATGCCGGCGGTGGCGCCGGAGGTTGATGTCACCAGCTCGCGCATCGCGCCGCTGGCGGTCGCGATCTTGACCGCTTCGGTATTGACCACCTGCGACAGGCGCCGCACTTCGGAGGCGACCACCGCGAAGCCGCGCCCGGCCGGGCCGGCGCGCGCGGCCTCGATCGCGGCATTGATGGCCAGCAGATTGGTCTGGTTGGCCACGTTCTCGATCACGGTGCCGAACTCGCCGATCTCGCGCAGGTGGCCGACCAGCTGGGTCACGGTGCCGGAAAAGCCCTGCACCTGTTCCTCGATCAGCTTCATGCGCCGCTCGAGGCTGGCCAGTTCTTCCATCGATTCGCGCGCTTGCGCCAGGTTGCGCTGGGCGGTGTCGGCGATGCGCACCGTGCCGGCATTGACGTCGGCCGACAGCGCGGCCACTTCGCGCGCGCTGGCCGCCAGCGCATCGGCCGCCGCGTGCTGGCGCGCCGCCTGGGCCTGGGCCTGGTCGACTTCCTTGTGCAGGCGCGCGGCGTTGATCGCCGTGCGGATGCTGCCGTCGCGCGCCTTGACCACCAGCGTGCGTACGTTGCCGGACAAGGAGCGTCCATTGAATGGCGCAGCGACCTGCCGCAGCGCACGACCGATTTTATGCAACCACACCATGTCCCCTCCGTTCGCTGCTCGATTGGCAGAGATGTTTTCGTAAGGAAACTATAGTCGCATTTCCTGCAACTGTCATGCACATCCACTACCCACGTCGCATCCATGCCACCTCGGATGCGACCGGCATGAATCGGATATGGCACCATGGTGCGACACCTGACGCCACGTAGTAAATTTACTTGCTAACAGGGTATTTGTGTAGTAAATTTACATCAATACGCTTTCCGGTTCCAACCCCTTTCTGCACCGACCGACCATGGCCCTTTCCGATTTCGATCTCGTTTTCTTTGGCGGCAGCGGCGACCTTGCGATGCGCAAGCTTCTGCCCGCGATGTACTCGCGCGATGTCTGCAACGACCTGCCCGACGCCAGCCGCATCATCTGCGTCGGCCGCGACGACGCGACGCAGGAAGAGTTCCTGCGCATGGTCGAAACGAATTCGAAACCGCATATCAAGGACGGCCCGGATGAAGCCAGCTGGGCGCGCTTCCTGAAGCGCATCACCTACGTGGCGCTGAACGCGACCGACGTCTCGACCTACCAGGCGCTGGTCGAGGCCCTGCGCCATGACGAATCGCTCACCCGCGTGTATTACCTGGCCACGCCGCCGCAGCTGTTCGCCAAGATCTGCGACAACCTGGCCGCCACCGGCCTGGCGACGCCGAACTCGCGCGTGGTGCTGGAGAAACCGCTGGGCCGCGACCTGGCCTCGGCCAAGCAGATCAACCTGGACGTCGGCAAGGTATTCGCCGAATCACAGATCTACCGCATCGACCACTACCTGGGCAAGGAGACCGTGCAGAACCTGCTGGCGCTGCGCTTCGGGAACATCCTGTTCGAGCCGCTGTGGCGGCGCGAATGGATCTCGGACGTGCAGATCACGATCGCCGAAAAGATCGGCGTCGGCAACCGCCTGGGCTACTACGACAATTCCGGCGCGCTGCGCGACATGCTGCAGAACCACCTGCTGCAGCTGCTGTGCATCGTGGCGATGGAACCGCCGACCTCGATCGCGCCGGACGCCGTGCGCGACGCCAAGCTGCAGGTATTGCGGTCCTTGAAGCGTTTTACCCCGACCACGCTGTCGCAGAACATCATCCGCGGCCAGTACCGCGCCGGCTACATCGACGGCCAGCAGGTGCCGGGCTACCGCGAGGAACCCGATGCGCCCAAGAGTTCGCGCACCGAGACCTTCGTGGCGATGAAGGCCGAGATCGACACCTGGCGCTGGGCCGGCGTGCCGTTCTACCTGCGCACCGGCAAGCGCATGGCCGACCGCCTGGCCGAGATCGTGGTGCGCTTCAAGCCGATCCCGCACTCGATCTTCAACCAGCCGACGTCGAGCTTCCAGCCCAACAGCCTGGTGATCCGCCTGCAGCCGGACGAAGGCCTGTCGATGAACCTGATGGCCAAGACCCCGGGCGATTCGATGCGCCTGAAGCAGGCCGAACTCGAACTCGATTTCCGCGAACAGTTCAAGGCGCCCCGCATGGAGGCGTACGAACGCCTGCTGCTCGACGTGCTGCGCGGCCAGCTGACCCTGTTCATGCGCGGCGACGAGCTGGAAGCGGCCTGGGAATGGGTCGAGCCGATCCTCGAGCACTGGGAGCAGGACGACAGCGCGCCGGCGCCGTACACCTCGGGCACCTGGGGCCCGGCGGCGGCCAGCGCCCTGATCGGCCGCGACGGCCTGCAGTGGCGCGAAGAAGCGCTGCCCGAAGACTGACGCGGTATCCACCATGCTGCTCGACTCGATCCGCACCCAGCTCGACACGCTCTCCAAATCGGAGCGCAAGGTCGCGCTCGCGGTGCTGGCCGCCCCTTCCGCGACCGTGAGCCAGAACATCACCGCCCTGGCGCGCAATGCCCAGGTGTCGGAACCGACCGTGGTGCGCTTTTGCCGCACGCTCGGCTACGACGGCTGGCACGAGTTCAAGCTCAAGCTGGCGCAAGGCCTGGCGCTGGCGCTGCCCGGCGCCAGCGAGGCGCCGCACCAGGACGACCTGGCGTCGGACCTGATCAACAAGATCTGCAGCCGCTCGATCAACACCCTGCTCGACCTGCGCAACAATCTCAAGCCGGAACTCGTCCAGCAGGCGCTCGAGATCCTGGCGCGCGCCAACAAGATCGAGTTCTACGGCCAGGGCACGTCCGGCTTCGTGGCCGCCGACGCCCAGCACAAGTTCTTCCGCTCGGGCGTGCCGACGGTGGCCTACACCGACCCGTCGATCCATTCGATCGCGGCGGCCCTGCTGCGCGAAGGCGATGCGCTGGTGGCGATCTCGCAGCGCGGCAACAACCCGGCGCTGACCCGTTCCGCCAAGCTGGCCAAGGCCGGCGGCGCCGACGTGATCGTGCTGGCGCCGTCCGGCACGCCGCTGGCCGAGATGGCCACCCTGCTCATCCCGATCGACCTGGTGTTCGCCACCGACCCCTACACGCCGATCTCGGCGCGCCTGGCCTACCTGGTGGTGATCGACGTGCTGGCGGTGGGCCTGGCGCTGCGCCGCGGGCCGGAGTTCCGCAAGAAGATGCAGAACGCGCAGAAGGCGCTGCAGGAGTTCGACATGCAGTTCGATTCGTTCATCGGCTGATCCACTGCCGTGGAAAAGGGTGAATTTTTCACCCTTGCATCCTTGTACACTTTTCGGCATACCAACTGCCGAGTACCTCGATGCCCCGTCATCCCCTTGCATTTCTCCTTTGCGCCATCCTGTCCCTGCCCGCCGGGGCCGGCGAGCAGCTCGGCTATTCTCCGGCCCAGGCCAGTTACGACTACGCGCAAACGGTGCGCAACGAGGTAAGTGCCGCGCTCAAGGACCACCCGGACCGGGCCAGCCTCGAACAGGCGGCGTCGCGCCTCGAGCAACTGCTCGCCTGGCTGGACACGCCCCTGACCCGCGACCTTGGCACCGGTTCCCGCGCCCTGTACTTCCGCGGCCTGGACGTGCAACGTGAGCTGGCCATCATCCATCTCCGGCTGGGCAATACCGGCAAGGCGCTCGATGCGCTGGAGAGCATGCTCGATTACGGCTGGCTGGGCGACGCGATGGTGGCCGTGCTGGGCGACGAAGCGTTCGCGGCGATCCGCGGCGAGCCTCGTTTCCAGGCCATCCTGCGCACTTCCACCACCCCGCAGCGCATGCTGAAGGATCTTGGCGCCGACTCCCCTTATCGCGAACGACTTCCGGTGGAGGAACGCATCGCCGGCCTGACGCAATTCTGGTCCGATGCCAGGCAGTACTTCGTCCACTTCGACAATGCGCCGGAACTGGACTGGAACAAGACCTATCTCGAATTCCTGCCCAGGGTGATGGCGGCGGAAACCACCGCCGACTATTACCAGGTGCTGATGCAGCTGGCGCCGCTTTTGCGCGACGGCCACACCAATATCTTTGCCCCGCAAGAACTGGAAGAACGCTTTTACGCGCGCCCGCCGATCGTGACGGACCTGGTAGGCGACACCGTGCTGGTGGTCGCCGTGAACAGCACCGCGCTGGCGGGACGGCTGAAGATCGGCGACGAGCTGGTCGCCGTCGACGGCGTGCCGGTCAAGCGTCATGCCGAAGAGAAGGTGGCGCCGTTCGTGAGCAGCTCGACGCCGCAGGATCACGCGCTGCGCACTTATTCCTACCAGCTGCTGGCGGGCGACGCGGCCCGGCCGGTGCGCCTGACCCTGCGCGACAGTGCCGGACGCCAGCGTGAAGAAAGCGTTGCGCGCGGCGAGCAAGACCTGAACAGCCATGAAAAATTCGGATTCCGCATGCTTGCGGGCGACGTCGCCTATATTTCGCTCGACCATTTCGAGAGCGACGAGGGCGTCAATGCATTCACGAAAGCCCTGCCGCAGATCATGCACGCCAAGGGCCTGATCATCGACGTGCGCAGGAACGGCGGCGGCTCGGGTGTCCATGGCGAGCGCATACTCGAACACCTGACCCGGCAGGCAATCCCGCGCGCCATGAGCTTCATGCGCGGCACCAGCATCGTGGCGGGCGCGCAATCGCGCCTGGTGACATGGGAACCGGTGGCGCGCTCCGCGCCTGCGCACAGCCGCGACGGCGATGTCTACGAAGGACCGGTGGCGGTGCTGACCAGCGCCGCCACCTTCTCGGCCGCCGAAGATTTCGTCCTTGCCTTCAATGCTCTGGGGCGGGGCGCCACGATCGGCGCCACGACCAGCGGCAGCACCGGCCAGCCGATGAGCATCCGCTTGCCGGGCGGCGGCTGGGGACGCATCTGCATCAAACGCGACCTGCTGCCCGACGGCGGAACGTTCGTCGGCCGCGGCCTGAAGCCGGACATCGAAGCCGGGCCGACCGTGCAGTCGATCCGCAAGGGCGTGGACCCGGTGCTGGAGCGGGCACTGGCCCATCTCAGGGGCCTGCGCTGACGGCAAGAAACGCATTTGGTCTAGAATGGGCGGTTCCTGACCCTTGCCGATCAACCCATGGATCTCGATCTTTCAATGGCCGATCGGTCCTGACTAGTTAAATGCCGACGTTCTACAAGCTACTCCTGTCGACCCTCGTTGCGGCCGGCGCCCTGACGATGTGCATGGCCAAGTCCGAGCTGCAGTTGCCCGCGCCGATCGTGATGCGCGCCGTGAGCGGCGTCGAGAACGTCGAATTGCGCCACATCGGCTTCGACCAGCCCGGCGCGGGTCCATTCCAGCCCCTGTTCGGCCTTGACGACGCGTTGTGGGCCAACTATCCGTCCGTGCTATATCTCGACAAGGTCTATCGCCGTGCCGGTCCGGGCAGCTTCGTCGTGCATCCCCGCGGCGACGTCCGCGCGCGCTACGTGGTCGAGGAACACGCGGACCGGTCCGAAGAAAGACTTGACCGCATCACCAGCCTGTCCATCCACGACCGCGACAGTCAAGAACTGCTCGGCCGGAAATACCTGCGCGCCCGGCAGATCGAGGCCGGACGCGTCCCGGTCGGCGAAGAGGCCATGGCGTTCGTGCGCAGGGTGCTGGGCACGGCGGCCCCGGCCGGCGGCCGGCTCGACCAGCCATCGTACGGCGCAGCGCCCGTCACGCACACGGCGCTCCGGGCCGGCCGCATCGACCCTCCCATCCATGGAGGCGATGGCTGTCCGCCTTCCTACCGGATCGAGACGGCGGCGTCGCCCCGGCAGTTCGATGCCGGCGCGTGGTCGTTCCGGCCCTGGTCCGACGTCGACAGCTTTGCCTGCACCGGCAACTTCATCCTGGTGGCGTCGGGCGACGGCGCGCACCTGCTGCTCGACCTGCTGGACCCGACCGGCAAGCACCTGTTCCAGACCGAGGTCGCGATGCCGCTCGACGCGCGCGCCGAAGCGACCTTGCAACGCCTGCGGGTGAACGGCGAGCGCCTGCAGGTCGACGTGCATTATCGTCCTGGCAAGCTCCCCGACGGCAAGCCGAGGCTGCGCCAGCGGTTCAGGATGGTTATTTCGATGACACCGCCGGAGCCCGGAGCGCCTGCGGCAGCGGTGGCTGTAAAATAGCGGTTTTCGACCAGCATTTTCGCCTGACATGCATATCAATCCCGAACGCAGCGACCGTCCCGACTATGACCTGCTGGTGCGCCAGGTCACCAGCGTCCTCGAGGGCGAGCGCGACCTGACCGCCAATGCTTCCCAGTTCTCGGCCCTGGTCTACGACACGTTATCAAGCCTGAACTGGGCCGGCTTCTACTTCACGGTTCCCTCGAAAAAAGGCGAAGGCCAGGACCTGCTGGTCGGCCCGTTCCAGGGCAAACCCGCCTGCGCCCGCATCCCGTTCGGCCGCGGCGTCTGCGGCACGACCGCCGTCAAGCGCGAGACCATCGTGGTGCCGGACGTGCATGCCTTCCCAGGCCACATCGCCTGCGATTCGGCGTCCGCCTCGGAAATCGTCATTCCGGTGATCAAGGATGACAAGCTCATTGGCGTGTTCGATATCGACAGCCCGAAGCCGGACCGTTTCTCGGAAGAAGATCGCGCCGGCCTCGAAGCCATGCTCGCGGCATTCATTGCCGCCACCGATTTCTAATTGCGCCACACCATCCAGAGACCCACATGAACCAACTCGAACAGCTCAAGCAGTACACCACCGTGGTCGCCGACACCGGCGACTTCCAGTCGATCAAGGCCTATGCCCCACAGGACGCGACCACCAACCCGTCGCTGATCCTGAAGGCCGTGCAAAAGCCGGAATACCGTCCGCTGCTGGAAAAGGCGATCGCCGATGCGCCGGGCGCGTCGACCGAAGCGATCGTCGACAGCCTCCTGATCGCTTTCGGCGTCGAGATCCTGAAGTACGTGCCGGGCCGCGTCTCGACCGAGATCGATGCCGCGCTGTCGTTCGATACCGAAGCGACCGTCGCCAAGGGCCGCGAGCTGATCGCCCTGTATGAAAAGAACGGCGTGTCGCGCGAACGCGTCCTGATCAAGATCGCGTCGACCTGGGAAGGCATCCGCGCCGCCGAGATTCTGGAGAAAGACGGCATCCACTGCAACCTGACCCTGCTGTTCTCGCTGTGCCAGGCGGTGGCCTGCGCCGAAGCCGGCGTCAAGCTGATCTCGCCGTTCGTCGGCCGCATCTATGACTGGTACAAGAAATCGACCGGCACCGACTATCAAGGCGCCGACGATCCGGGCGTGCAGTCGGTCAAGCGCATCTACCAGTACTACCGCAAGTTCGGCTACGACACCGAAGTGATGGGCGCGAGCTTCCGCAATACCTCGCAGATCCTGGAGCTGGCCGGTTGCGACCTGCTGACGATCTCGCCCGACCTGCTGCAAAAGCTGGCCGACAGCGACGCGCCGGTCGAGCGCAAGCTGAGCAAAGACGAGAGCATCAGTATCGAGAAGATCGCGATGGACGAAAAAACCTTCCGCTTCATGCTGAACGAAGACGCGATGGGCACCGAGAAGCTGGCCGAAGGCATCCGCGCCTTCGTCGCCGATTCGCTCAAGCTCAAGCAGATGATCGAAGGCATGCGTTAAACGCCACCGCGTTAACGACGAACCCGGCCGCGGCCGGGTTTTTTATTGGGGGGTTACGCCTTCAGCGCGCCTTCAACCCCGCCAGGAAGGTATCGATCACCTCCCCGCCCAGCGCCATCAGGTCGAACGATTCCAGGTCGAACAGCCAGTTGCGCAGCAGGCCGTCGAGCATGATCCACATGCAGGTCGCCGCATTGTGCGGGTCGACGCTGGCCGGCAACTGGCCGTTCGCGCGCGCCTCGGTCAGCTGCGCTTCCATGCGCGTGCGCCACTCGGCCACCGCTTCGCGCTTGCGCACGCGGGCCGAGTCGACCTCGTCGGTGAACTCGGTCTTGAGGGTGGCGATCTCGAACACCCGGCGCGCCTTCTCGTCGCTGACGACGATGTGCAGCACCGCCATCAGCTCGTCGCGCAAGCGCTGCAACGGGTCGGCGACCTCGCGCTCGCCCAGCTGCTGGATGGCGGTGTCCATCGGCATCGTGGCGCGATCCATCATCGCGCTGAACAGCGCGCCCTTGTCGACAAAATGCCAATAAATCGCCCCGCGCGTTACACCCGCCGCAGTCGCGATGTGCTGTAATGTCGTTCGCGAAACGCCCTGTTTTGCGAACAAGATCTCTGCTGCATCAAGAATGCTGTCGCGGGTCGCCGCTGCTTCTTCCTTCGTCCTGCGAACCATTTCTTTTGAGTAACCCTCGAATTAAAGGTGCTTAAACATTTTACATACAGTCGTGATAGTATATAAAACTATTTGCAAAAGCCAGCGTTGATCTCGCATCCCGTGCATATGTTAGTGACTGGGATGTGACATCGGCAAGTATTTCTAACTAGAAGGATGCACACGTAATGCGCTCTGCCAACTCCTCATCCATGTCCCTCACCCGGGTCGCGGCGGCCACCATGGCTGCGGTGGTCCTGCTGTCTGCCTGCGGCAAGAAAGACGATCCGGCCAAGGCCGGCGCCCCCGCCGGCCAGCAGATGCCGGCGCCCGAAGTCGGCGTCGTCACCGCCGCCTTCCAGACCGTCGCGCTGCAGAACGAACTGCCGGCGCGCGTGGAACCGATCCGCACCGCCCAGGTTCGCGCCCGTGTCGACGGCGTGGTGCTCAAGCGTTCCTTCACCGAGGGCAGCATCGTCAAGCAGGGCCAGTCGCTGTTCACCATCGACCCGGCGCCTTACCAGGCCCAGCTCGCCGCAGCGCGCGCCGATGTCGCGCGCGCCGAAGCCAACCTGGTAGCCTCGCGCGCCATCGCCGAGCGCTACAAGCCGCTGGTCGAAGCCAATGCCGTCAGCAAACAGGAATTCGACAACGCCGTCGCCGCCCAGAAGCAAGGTGAGGCCGAAGTCGCCGCAGCCAAGGCCCAGTTGCGCGTTGCCCAGATCAATGTTGGTTACACCAATGTGAACGCTCCCATCACGGGCCGCATCGGCCGCGCGCTGGTGACCGAAGGCGCGCTGGTGTCGGCGACCCAGTCGACCGAGCTGGCCCTGATCCAGCAGACCGACACCATGTACCTCAACATCACCCAGTCGGCCACCGAGCTGCAGCGCCTGAGGAAGCAAGGCGGCGGCGCCAACGACGTGCCGGTCACCGTGCTGCTGGAAGACGGCTCCGCCCTGCCGCAGCGCGGCAAGCTGCTGTTCTCGGACGTGACCGTCGACCAGGGCACCGGCCAGGTCACGCTGCGCGCCACCGTGGCGAACCCGAACAACGCCCTGCTCCCGGGCCAGTACGTGCGCGTGCGCATTGCCCAGGCTTCGCTGCCGAACGGCATCCTGATTCCCCAGCAGGCGGTCACCCGCGGCGGCCAGAACGGCGACACCGTGACCGTCATCGGCGCCGACAACAAGCCGGTCCCGCGCCAGATCCAGATCGCTTCGCAGCAGGATGAGAACTGGGTCGTCACCGGCGGCCTGAAGGAAGGCGAAAAAGTGATGGTCGACGGCTTCCAGAAGCTGCAGATGCTGCCGCCGGGCACCCCGGTCAAGCCGGTGCAGTGGACGCCGGCAGGCGCCCAGCAGGCGCCGGCCCAGGCAGGCGCGACGGCGGCCCAGCCGAACGCGGCCGGCGCCAAGGCGGCTGCCACCGCCGGCGCCGGCGATACCCGCACCCCGGATGCCGGTTCGCCGGTCGCGGGCGCGACCACGCCGGCCGACAGCAGCCGCTAAGAACACAGGAATAGGACTTTCCAATGGCACGTTTTTTTATTGACCGCCCGATTTTTGCCTGGGTGATCGCGCTATTCATCATGGTGCTCGGTGGCGTCGCCATCAAGCAGCTGCCGATCGCGCAATACCCGACCGTGGCGCCACCCTCGATCGTCATCAACGTCGCTTATCCGGGCGCATCGGCGCAGACGCTCGAAGACTCCGTCATCTCGATCATCGAACGCGAGATGAACGGCGCCCAAGGCATGATTTACATGGAATCGACCAGCCAGGCCAACGGCACCGGTTCGATCACCGTCTCGTTCGAGACCGGCACCGACCCGAACCTGGCCCAGGTCGACGTCCAGAACCGCCTGTCGCGCGCCACCCCGCGCCTGCCGCCGGCGGTGACCCAGCAGGGTGTGCGCGTCGACCAGGCGCGCTCGAACTTCCTGCTGTTTACGATCCTGTCGTCGGATGACCCGAACATCGGCAACATCGAGTTGGGCGACTATGCCTCGCGCAACGTGCTGCCTGAAATCCAGCGCATCACCGGCGTTGGCCAGGCCCAGCTGTTCGGCACCGAGAAGGCGATGCGCGTCTGGATCGACCCGACCAAGCTGGTCGGCCTGAACCTGTCGCCGGCCGACGTCACCGCCGCGATCTCGCAGCAGAATGCCCAGGTCGCTTCCGGCACCATCGGCGACCTGCCGGTCGCCAAGGGCCAGCAGATCAGCGCCACCGTGATCGTCACCGGCCAGCTGTCGAACGTCGAACAGTTCGGCAACATCGTGCTGCGCGCGAATCCGGACGGCTCGACCGTGCGCCTGAAGGACGTGGCGCGCATCGAGATCGGCGGCCAGGCCTATGCCACCACCGCGCGCCTGAACGGCAAGCCGTCGGCCGGTATCGGCGTGCAGCTGGCGCCGTCGGGCAACGCCCTCGAGACGGCGGAGCTGATCAAGGCGCGCATGGCGGAACTGCAGAAGTACTTCCCGAAAGGCATGAAGTACTCGATTCCTTACGACTCGACCACCTTCATCGACATCTCGATCGAGCAAGTGGTGCACACCCTGTTCGAAGCGATCGTGCTGGTGTTCCTGGTGATGTACCTGTTCCTGCAGAACATCCGCTACACGCTGATCCCGACCATCGTGGTGCCGATCGCACTGCTGGGCTCGTTCGCCTGCCTGCTGGCGCTGGGCTTCTCGATCAACGTGCTGACCATGTTCGGCATGGTGCTGGTGATCGGTATCGTGGTCGACGATGCGATCGTGGTGGTCGAGAACGTCGAGCGCATCATGAGCGAGGAAGGTCTTCCCCCACTGGAAGCGACGCGCAAGGCGATGGGCCAGATCTCGGGCGCCATCATCGGCGTGACCGTGGTGCTGATCGCCGTGTTCGTGCCGCTGGCCTTCTTCGCCGGCGCGGTCGGCAACATCTACCGCCAGTTCTCGGTCGTGATGGTGACCTCGATCGGCTTCTCGGCCTTCCTGGCGCTGACCCTGACCCCGGCGTTGTGCGCGCACCTGCTGAAACCCGTCGAAGCCGGCCATCACATGGACAAGAAGGGTTTCTTCGGCTGGTTCAACCGCAATTTCACGGCCGGCGCCAAGAAATATGAAGGCTTCGTCGGCGCCATCCTCAAGCGCGCCGGCCGCTGGATGGTCGTGTTCGCGCTGCTGGTCGCCATCGTCGCCCTGATGTTCACCCGCATGCCGAACGCCTTCCTGCCGAACGAAGACCAGGGCTATGTGATCGCCAACATCCAGCTGCCGCCAGGCGCCACCGCCGAGCGTACCGGCACCGTGCTGCGTTCGCTGGAAGAGTTCGTGATGAAGCAGCCCGAGACCGCCAACATCGTGGCCGTGACCGGCTTCTCGTTCTCGGGCCAGGGCCAGAACATGGGTCTCGCGTTCATTCCAATGAAGCCATGGGACGATCGCAAGGAGCAAGGCCAGGACGCGCAATCGTTCGCCGGCCGCATCACCGGCCACATGGGCGCGGTGCGCGACTCGTTCATCTTCGTGGTGAGCCCGCCGCCGATCCCGGAACTGGGCACCGGCACCGGCTTCTCGTTCCGCCTGCAGGATCGTGGCGGCAACGGCCACGCGGCACTGCTGGCCGCGCGTAACCAGATGCTGGGCATGGCCATGCAGAGCAAGGTCCTGACCGGCATGCGTCCGGAAGGCCTGGAAGACGCGCCGCAGCTCAAGCTGAACATCGACCGCGACAAGGCGCAAGCCCTGGGCGTGACCTTCGGCGCGATCAATACCGCACTGTCGACCTCGCTGGGTTCGTCGTATGTGAACGACTTCCCGAACGCCGGCCGCCTGCAGCGCGTGATCGTGCAGGCCGATGCGCCGCAGCGCATGCAGCCGGACGACCTGCTGCGCATCAACGCCCTGAATACCCAGGGCCAGCCGGTGCCGCTGTCGTCGTTCGCGACCACCGAATGGACCACCGGCCCGATGCAGACCAACCGCTACAACGGCTATCCGGCGATGAAGCTCACCGGCGAGCCGGCTCCGGGTTATTCGAGCGGCGATGCGCTGGAAGAGATGCAGCGCCTGGCAGCCCAGCTGCCGGCCGGCTTCGCCTTCGAATGGACCGGCCAGTCGCGTGAGGAAATCCTGTCCGGCTCGACCGCGGGCATCCTGATCGCCTTCTCGCTGCTGGCGGTGTTCCTGGCCCTGGCCGCGCTGTATGAAAGCTGGACGATCCCGGTCTCGGTGATGCTGGTGGTGCCGCTGGGCGTGCTCGGCTCGCTGATCGCGGCCAATATGCGCGGCTTGCCGAACGACGTCTACTTCAAGGTCGGCCTGATCACCATCATCGGCCTGGCGGCGAAGAATGCGATTCTGATCGTTGAATTCGCCAAGGACCTGCAGGCCGAGGGCAAGACGCCGTACGAGGCGGCGCTGGAAGCGGCGCACCTGCGCTTCCGCCCGATCATCATGACCTCGCTGGCCTTCATCCTCGGCGTGCTGCCGCTGGTCATCGCAGGCGGCGCCGGTTCGGCATCGCAGCGCGCCATCGGCACCGGCGTGATGGGCGGCATGATCACCGCGACCGTGCTGGGCGTGATCTTCGTGCCGGTCTTCTTCGTGGTGGTCCGCACGCTCTTCAAGGGCAGCGACCGCCAGCAGAAGATGTACGCGACTCAACATCAGAAGCATGTAGAAGAAGGAAGCAAACCATGATCAAGCACATCAAACTGGCGACGCCGCTGGCACTGGCGATGACGCTGGCAGGCTGCATCTCGCTGGCGCCGGACTATGAACGTCCGGCGGCCCCGGTGGCTGCGGCCTTCCCGGAAACCCCGAAGGCGGCGACCGAGTCGACCAGCCCGGTGCTGAACGCCGCCCCGGCCACGGTGGCCTGGCAGTCGTTCTTCACCGACGCCCGCCTGCGTTCGCTGATCGATGCGGCCCTGGTGAACAACCGTGACCTGCGCGTGGCGATCGCCAATATCGAACAGGCGCGTGCGCAATACCGCATCACCCGCGCCGACCGCCTGCCGAGCGTGGGCCTGGGCATCAGCGGCAACCGCCAGACCACCGGCGAAGACCAGCCGATCGAAAGCGTGTACCAGTCGGGCCTGTCGGTCTCGGCCTTCGAGCTCGACCTGTTCGGCCGGGTGCGCAACCTGTCCGAAGCGGCGCTGGCGCAATACCTGGCGACCGAGGAGGCGCGCAAGGCCACCCAGATCAGCCTGATCTCGTCGGTGGCCAGCGCCTGGCTGCAACTGCTGGCCGACGAAGAGCTGCTGCGCATCACGCAAGACACGCTGAACACGCGCCTGGAATCGGACAAGCTGACCCAGTTGCGCTTCGAGAACGGCGTGGCCTCGCGCCTGGAACTGCAGCAATCGCGTTCGCTGGTCGAGACGGCCCGCGCCACCCTGGCCCAGCAGCAGCGCCTGCGGGCCCAGGACATCAACCTGCTGACGCTGCTGGTCGGCGGCCCGCTGCCGGCCGACGTGAGCGCCGGCGCCACGCTGGCCAAGACCGAGCTGCCCGACATCCCGGCCGGCCTGCCGTCCGACCTGCTGACCAACCGTCCCGACATCCGTTCGGCCGAGCAGCAGCTGATCGCGGCCAACGCCAACATCGGGGCGGCGCGCGCGAACTTCTTCCCGCGCATCACGCTGACCGGCACCGCCGGCAGCGCCAGCAACGAGCTGTCGGGCCTGTTCGACAGCGGCACCTGGGGCTGGACCTTCGCGCCGCAGGCGATCCTGCCGATCTTCGACTATGGCCGCAACAGCGCCACGCTGGGCAGCGCCAGGGCCCAGCGCGACATCGCGGTGGCGCAGTACGAGCAATCGATCCAGACCGCGTTCCGCGAAGTGGCGGACGCGCTGGCCGGCCAGGCGACCTTCAGCGAACAGCTGCGCGCGCAAGCCGCGGTGACCGAGGCCGAAGCCGACCGCTTCAACCTGTCCGACCTGCGTTACCGCAGCGGCGCGGCCAGCTACCTCGACCTGCTCGATGCGCAGCGTTCGCTGTTCCAGTCGCAGCAGTTGTCGGTGCAGGCGAATCTGCTGCGCTTGCAGAATCAGGTGACCTTGTATCGCGTGCTGGGTGGCGGATGGACGGAGCCGGCGGCGCCGGCCGACGGCGCCACGCCGGTGGCGGCGCGCTAAGCACTGCGCGACACCTGTCGTGATCACGGAACCGGGCCCGCGTGGCCCGGTTTTTTATTGCGCGCCCTCCCGTCCGGGGCGTCGTCTGGACCGGCAAGGCGCGTCTTGTCCAAGTTGTAACGCGGAATTGCCAGCGCGGCGGGGCGCGCGGCCAGCGATTTGGATACACTGGCCCCATCGACTGTCGACGATGCGCCCCGCGGCGCAGTGTGACGCCATGCGCAATTTTTTCAACTCACACTGGAAAGTCATCCTCGCGATCCTGCTGGCGATCGTGCTGGCCCTGGTGACCCTCGACACCAGGTCGAGCGTGCCGCCTCTGGCGATGCGCCTGCAGATGCACACCCAGGCGCTGGCGTCCGCCGCGTCGGCCACGCCATACAGCGCGCTGCGCCATGTCGAAACCTCGCTGCGGCGCTACGGTTACGCTCCTCGCGTGCGGCAAGGCGGCGACGCGGCGCATCCGGGCCGCAGCATCGAGGTGGCGGTGTCCAGGCTGGCGCCCGGCGAGCGCCCCGCCCGCACCTTCATCGTCGGCGCCCACCTCGACCAGGACTCCCCTGCGGGGATCGCCGGCGCCGCCGCCGTGCTCGAACTGGCGCGCGCGGCCACGACGCTGCATCCCGCCTACGGCACCGAAGTCCGCTTCGTCTTTTTCGTGAATGATGAACCTGCCGCAGGAGCGGACCGGCGCGCCATCGCCGCGCGCCGCGATGGCGGCAACTTCATGGCCTTCATTGGAACGCGCGAATCGTCGACCCAGGTGCGCCAGGCGCTGGCCGCCTTGCGCAACGATCCGATGCAAGCCCGGCAAGGACTGGCGGCGCCGGCCCACGTGATGGGGCTCACCCTGTCGGGGCATGGCAGCGGGCCGGAAGACGGGCCTGCGCTGGTGATCACCGATGCCGGCTTCCTGCGCTTTCCTTATTTCCACGCCGGCGCTGAGCCCGACCAGGAGCAAAACCGGACGCAGGATGGCAACGACTACGACGGCATGGCGCGCATCGTCGGCGGCCTCTCCCGCACCCTGGAGGCGCTGGCCGGCGCGGTGGAAATCTAGGCCTTACTCGGCCAGGAACATCTCTTGCAGGTCGTTCAGGAAGCGCTGCCCCAGCTCGG
The DNA here is from genome assembly GCF_001866515.1 of Massilia timonae. NCBI lineage: Bacteria > Pseudomonadati > Pseudomonadota > Betaproteobacteria > Burkholderiales > Oxalobacteraceae > Massilia > Massilia timonae. Next base: position 2,911,073 of record NZ_JRYB01000001.1, on the reverse strand, counting down.
TCGGCTTGATCAGCTTGTGGTCGCGGTAGATCAGCCCTTTCGCCTCGGCCTCGTTCAGCGCCTTCGTGATGGCGCCGATGTTCATGCCGGTGCGTTCGCCGAACAGGTTCGGATCGAAGCCGCCGGTCAGGCGCAGCGCGTTGAGCATGAATTCGAAACCCATGTCGGCGCGGCCGATCTCGTGTTCTTCCTGCACCGGATTGCCGCGCCTGGCGGCCTCGATGAACGACGCCGGCTGCTTGAAGCGCGCCTGGCGCAGCACGCGGTGCGGGAACGAGAGCTTCGAGTGGGCGCCGGCGCCGATGCCGAGGTAGTCGCCGAACTTCCAGTAGTTCAGGTTGTGGCGCGCGCGCCGGCCCGGCTGGGCATAGGCCGAGACTTCGTAGTGTTCGTAGCCCGCGGCGCCCGTCACCGCGGCGATCATGTCCTGCATGTCGGCGCTCAGGTCGTCGTCCGGCAGCGCCGGCGGATACTTGGCGAACACCGTGTTCGGTTCCATCGTCAGGTGGTACAGCGACAGGTGCGGCGGCGCGAACGACAGCGCCGTTTCCAGGTCGCGCCGTGCCTCTTCCAGGGTCTGCGACGGCAGCGCGTACATCAGGTCGAGGTTGAAGTTCTCGAAGGTGTTCTTCGCGATCTCGACCGCGCGCAGCGCTTCGTCACCGTCATGGATACGGCCCAGCGCCTTCAGGTGCGCCGGATTGAAGCTCTGGATGCCGATCGACAGCCGGTTGATGCCGCTCGCGCGGTAGCTCTTGAAGCGCTCGGCCTCGAAGGTGCCGGGATTGGCTTCCATCGTGATCTCGGCGTCCAGCTCCAGCGGCAGCAGGGTGCGCAGGTCGGACATCAGGCGGTCCAGGCCGGCGGCCGACATCAGGCTCGGCGTGCCGCCGCCGATGAAGACGGTGTGGATCTTGCGGCCCCAGATCAGCGGCAGCGATTGCTCCAGGTCGAGGCGCAGCGCGTCCAGGTAGGCCTGCTCGGGCAACTCTCCCTTCGCCTCGTGCGAATTGAAGTCGCAGTACGGGCATTTGCGCACGCACCAGGGCCAGTGCACGTACAGCGACAGCGGCGGCAAGGCGGAGAGGTTGAGCGCGCCCGGCTGCAGGTATTGCAGCGCGGCGCTGGCCGGCGAACGCGGCTCGCCCGGCCCGGGGGCGGCGACTTTAATCGGGATCATGTCAGGCGGACTTCAGTTTCTCGACCAGCGCGCGCAGCGCCTGGCCGCGGTGGGACAGTGCGTTCTTTTGTTCCGGCGCCAGCTCGGCGGTGGTCTTGCCGAGCGACGGGATCAGGAAATGCGGATCGTAGCCGAAGCCGTTCTCGCCGCGCGGATTGGCGATGATCTCGCCATTCCAACGGCCGTCGGCGATCACCGGCTGCGGATCGTCCGGATGGCGCACGTAGACCAGCACGCAATAGTAATAGGCCGATTTGTCGGCAAGCCCTGCCAGGTCGGCGACGAGCTTCTGGTTGTTGCGGGCGTCCGATTTCGGCTCCCCCGCGAACCGTGCGGAGTACACGCCCGGCGCGCCGCCGAGCGCATTCACGCACACGCCCGAGTCGTCGGCCAGCGCCGGCAGGCCGGTCAGGCGCGACGCGTGGCGCGCCTTGGCCAGCGCGTTCTCGACGAAGGTGCCGAACGGCTCTTCCGCCTCCGGCACGTCGAATTCGCCCTGCGGGTGCAGTTCGAAACCGATGGGGCCGAGCAGCTGGGCGAACTCCTTCAGCTTGCCGGCGTTATTGGAGGCGAGGATCAGGCGTTGGGTCATGGTTATGCGGATTGGATTGGATAAGCCGGCTATTTTACCGGCTTCCCCCCCCCATGCAGGTCACAGGAGCCGCAAGGCCTGCTTCTGCAGGTGGATCAGGTCGGCGATGCCCTGCTGCGCCAGGTCCAGCAGGCGGTTCATGCCGGCGCGGTCGAAGGCCGCGCCTTCGGCCGTGCCCTGCACTTCGATGAAGTGGCCGGCCTCGGTCATCACCACGTTCATGTCGGTATCGCAATCCGAATCTTCCGGATAGTCGAGGTCGAGCACCGGCTCGCCGCGATACACGCCCACCGATACCGCCGCCACGAAATGGCGCACGGGGATCGCCGGAATCAGGCCGGCCGCCACCAGCTTGCCGAAGGCGTCATGGGCCGCCACCATGGCGCCGGTGATGCTTGCCGTGCGGGTACCGCCGTCGGCCTGGATCACGTCGCAATCGAGGTGCAGCGTGCGCTCGCCGAAGGCTTCCAGGTCGAAGGCGGCGCGCAGCGAGCGGCCGATCAGGCGCTGGATTTCCTGGGTGCGGCCGCTCTGCTTGCCGCGCGCGGCTTCGCGGTCCATGCGGCTGTGGGTCGAGCGCGGCAGCATGCCGTATTCGGCGGTCAGCCAGCCCTGGCCCTTCCCCTTCAAAAAGCCCGGCACCTTCTCTTCGATGCTGGCGGTGCAGATCACCTTGGTGTCGCCGAACTCGATCAGCACCGAGCCTTCGGCGTGGCGCGTGTAGTTGCGGGTAATGGAGACGGGACGCAGCTGGTCGACCGCGCGGCCGCTGGGGCGCTGTTCAAATGTCATGATGGTTGCTTTCTTGTTTGCTTATTTACTTGATGACCTGGGATGACTTCTCGATCGCCGCACGGATCTCGGCGATCGCTTTTTCGATGTCGTCGTCGCCGAAGGCGTCCGCGCCACCCGGGGCGGCATCGGCCCCGACGATGGTCGACCTGACCATGTCCTCGCCCAGCAGCTGGGTCGAGATCACATTGGGCAGGCCGGCCTGTGCGGTGTCGGCGCCCTGCCAGGCGATGGCCAGCGCGGTCGTGTTGTCGGCCTGGGCGCCGCCGACGGCGGCCGCGGTCTGCACCATCGCGGGCACGGCCTGCACCACGCTGCCGGTCGCCAGGCGGTGCACGATCTCGGCCTCGGGCAGCATCGACCACAGGCCGTCGGAGCACAGTAGCAGCACGTCGCCCGGCTGCAGGCTGACCTGGTGCGACAGCTCGATCTTCGGCGCGCTCGAGGCGCCCAGGCAGTTGTACAGCTTGTTGCGGTCGGGGTGGGTCGCGCGCTCGCTCGGATCGGCGCGCCCGCGGTCGACCAGGTATTCGAAATGCGAATGGTCGCGCGTGCGCGCCAGCACCTGGTTGCGCCGCACCCAGTACAGGCGCGAGTCGCCGGCATGGGCCCATACCGCGCAGTTGTGCTGCACCAGGCAGGCGACGACGGTCGTGCGCGGCATCTCGGGCAGGCCGTGGGTGGCGGCATAGGCCTGGATGTCGTGGTGGGCCTGCAGCAGCGCTTCTTCCAGGAAGCGCTCGGGGCGTTTGACGTAGGGACGCGCCTGCATGCGGAACATCATCGACACCGTCTGCAGCGCGATGGTCGCGGCGATCTCGCCGTTCATGTGCCCGCCCATGCCGTCGGCCAGCAGGAGCAGCAGCGCGTCGCGCGTAAAGCAGTAGCCCATGCGGTCCTGGTTGACCTTGCGGCCGCCGATATGGCTTTGCTGGTAGACGGAGAATTGCATGATTACCCCTGGCCGCGCCCGAAGGCGCCGAGACGGTCGACGAGTCCGCGCCAGCCGCCGCGCGCCTGTGCCGGCGCCGATGGGGACACCGATACGGACGCCGCCGCGCGCGGCGCCGCCGGTGCGGCCTGCAGCGCTTTCTGGATCGCGAACACGCTCTGCGGACGCGCGAGCGGATCGAGCGCCAGGCAGGATTGCACGAGGTCGATCAGCTCGGGCGAATAACGTCCCACCAATGTATCCAGCTGCTCGAGCAGCCGGTCGCCGGCGCGCCGGGCCTCGACCGACTGCGGCGTCGTGGCGCTCATGCAGGCCAGCATGGCGGCGCCCAGGCTGTAGATATCGGTCCACGGTCCGAGGCTGGCGCCGCGCGCGGACAGCTCGGGCGCGGCGAAGCCCGGCGTGTACATCGGCGCCAGCATCGGCGCATCGCTGTGCAGGGTCTGGCGCGCGGCGCCGAAATCGAGCAGCAGCGGCGAACCATCAAGGCGCAAATAAATATTGGCGGGCTTGAGGTCGAGGTGCAGCAGCTTGTTGGCGTGCACTTCGCGCAGGCCGGCGCACACGCCTGCAAACACCTGGCGCACGAACCCCTCGCCCAGGCGGCTGCCCTTGGCGGCGGCGCGCGCGATGTGTTCCTGCAGCGAGTGCCCGGATTCGTAAGCCATCACCATGTAGACGGTGTCGTGGGCGCGGAAGAAGTTCAGCACGCGCACCACATTCGGGTGCACGATGCGCGCGAGCGCCCTACCCTCTTCGAAAAAGCACTTGAGGCCGATACGGAACACGGCCAGGTGCGGCTTGGCGACGACGGGCACCAATTCGCCCGGCTGGCGCAGCGCCAGCGCGCTCGGCAAATACTCCTTGATGGCGACCGCGTTCCCTTCGCCGTCATAGGCAAGGTAAACAATACTGAACCCACCGGACGCAATTTTCTTTACAATGCGGTATCCGGCAATGTCCAGCCCATCGGGCAGGGGAGCGTTATTCTGTGCAGCCATCCAAGTGGGTTTCCTTGCTAAACAGGGCGATTGTGTGGATAAATGTCGGCTTTGTAAAGAATAAAAACCGGGGATCCCATTGAGCATTTCAAGCATGACAGGTTACGCGGTCGCCACCAGCGAAGGCGCTGCAGGAACCCTCACGATCGAAATCAAGAGCGTCAATTCGCGCTTCCTCGATCTCCAGTTCCGCATCAATGACGAATTGCGCGCGCTGGAGCCCGACCTGCGTTCGGCGATCATGGCCGCGATCACGCGCGGCAAGGTCGAGGTGCGCCTGTCGTTCGGCCGCAAGGTCAGCGGCGGCTCCTCGGCGCTGAACCAGGAACTGCTGGCCGACCTCGCCCGCCTGCAGGGCGAAGTCACGCGTCACTTTGCCCAGGCCTCCCCGATGACGGTGGCCGAGCTGCTGCGCTGGCCGGGCGTCATCGAAGAATCGACGATCGGCCAGGAGTCGCTCCAGGCCGACGTCGCCGCCCTCACCGCCACCACCATCGCCGCTTTCGTCGACAGCCGCAAGCGCGAAGGCGCGGCGCTCGAATCGATGCTGCAATCGCGCATCGAATCGATGGAAGCGATCGTCAAGCGCATTACGCCGCTGATCCCGCAAGTCATTTCGCAATTCCAGCACAAGGCGGTCGAGCGCATGCAGGACGCCCTGGGCCTGGCCGGCCACGGCAATCCGTCGACGCTCACGCGCCAGGAAGTGCTGGAGCGGATCCGGCAAGAAGTGACGCTGTACGGCATCCGCATCGACGTCTCCGAAGAGCTGTCGCGCCTGTCGGCCCACCTGAACGAAACCCGTCACATCCTGAAAAAAGGCGGCCAGGTCGGCAAGCGCCTCGACTTCATGATGCAGGAACTGAACCGCGAAGCGAACACGCTGGGCGCCAAGGCCTCGGTCAAGGAGCTGGCGGATGCGTCGATGGAACTCAAGCTCCTCATCGAGCAGATGCGGGAGCAGGTGCAGAATCTGGAGTGATCCGGCTGACGTTGTTCAGCCCGTAGATTTATTTTTTTTGTTAGCCCCAAAACGTCGTTCCCGCGCAGGCGGGAACCTAAGTTTGCAAGCGTTATCGAAACGCCAAAAACTTGGGTTCCCGCCTTCGCGGGAACGACGTATTTATGCTAGCGTGATTGTCATTATTATCGCGGCACGCACTCGCGTCAAAAACGTATTAACAAAGGAACCACCATGCTCCCACACGCCTTCTCCGGCAGCCTGTTCATCGTCGCCGCCCCGTCCGGCGCCGGCAAATCGAGCCTGGTCAACGCCCTGCTGGCGCAGGAACCCGGCATCAAGCTGTCGATCTCGACCACGACCCGCAAGCCGCGTCCGGGCGAGCTGGATGGCGAGCATTACCACTTCACCACCGCCGAGGATTTCGTCACCCGCGCCGAACGCGGCGAATTCCTGGAATGGGCCGAGGTGCACGGCAATTACTACGGCACGAGCCGCCTGACCGTCGAACAAGAGATGAAGAACGGCACCGACATCCTGCTCGAGATCGACTGGCAGGGCGCGCGCCAGGTGAAGAAACTGTTCCCGGACGCGGCCGGCATCTTCATCTTGCCGCCGTCGATCGAGGCGCTGGAAGAGCGCCTGCACAAGCGTGGCACGGACGAGCCGCACATCATCACGCGCCGCCTGCTGGCGGCCGGCGGCGAGATGGCTCACGCTCCGGAGTTCGAATATGCTATCATCAACGAAGAGTTTAACGTCGCCCTGGCCGAACTGCAGGCGATTGTCAAAGCGACACGTTGCCGGTTCGCCCAACAGGCCGCCCGCAACGCTACGCTGTTTGCCCAGCTGGGAATCCACGCGCATCAACCTCAATCGTGATCAGCGCGCCATTCAGGCGCGCTTTTCACCGTTGTCGTTACCCGTTTTGAACTGAATTTTTTCGCATATCAGGAGCACACACATGGCCCGCATTACCATCGAAGACTGCCTCAAGAACGTCCCGAACCGCTTCCAGCTGACCCTGGCCGCTACCTACCGTGCTCGTCAGTTGCTGCAAGGCCACACCCCGAAGGTCGAAGCGAAAGACAAGCCGACCGTCGTCGCCCTGCGCGAAATCGCCGCCGGCAAGGTTGGCCTGGAAATGCTGAAAAAAGTGCCGATGTAATTCCCTTCGGGGTTGCCTGGATTAGCGTTATCCCGTCTTCTGTTATTCTGTGATCACTACGGCTTGACGATTTAACGTAATGAACCTGTCCCCAGATTCGACCAATACACGCAACCCTGCTGCTCCACGCGAGCGGCGCGCCGACAATCGTCCTCCCGATTACCTCGAGCCCGTCGCTCCCGGCGTCGCATCGGTCACGCAGCTGATCACGATGCTGTCCGAATACCTCACGCCCGCCGAACTCAAGAAGGTCAAGGAAGCCTACCGCTTCTCCGACGAGATGCACCTGGGCCAGGTCCGCAAGTCGGGCGAGCCCTATATCTCCCATCCGATCGCCGTCGCCGAGATCTGCGCCGAGTGGAAGCTCGATGCGCAAGCCATCATGGCCGCCCTGCTGCACGACGTGATCGAAGACCAGGACGTCAAGAAAGACGAACTGATCGAGCGTTTCGGCGCCCAGGTCGCCAACCTCGTCGACGGCCTGTCCAAGCTCGAAAAGATCGAATTCCAGAGCCAGCTCGAAGCGCAGGCGGAAAATTTCCGCAAGATGCTGCTGGCGATGGCGTCCGACGTGCGCGTGATCCTGATCAAGCTGGCCGACCGCCTGCACAATATGCGCACCCTGGGCGTCATGGTGCCGGCCAAGAAGCGCCGCATCGCCGGCGAGACGATGGAAGTGTACGTCCCCATCGCCCACCGCCTCGGCCTGAACAATATCTACCGCGAGCTGCAAGACCTCTCGTTCTCGCACCTGTATCCGCTGCGCTACCAGACGCTGTCGAAGGCGATCAAGGCCGCGCGCGGCAACCGCCGCGAAGTGGTCAAGAAGATCCTCGAGGCGGTCAAGAACCAGCTCGCGACCAGCGGCCTGCAGTTCGAAGTCTATGGCCGCGAAAAGACGCTGTACGGCATCTATAAAAAGATGCGCAACAAGCACCTGTCGTTCTCGCAGGTGCTCGACGTGTATGGCTTCCGCGTCGTCGTCGACAGCGTGCCCAACTGTTACGTGGCGCTCGGCACCCTGCACGCCCTGTACAAGCCGATGCCCGGCAAGTTCAAGGACTATATCGCGATCGGCAAGATCAACGGCTACCAGTCGCTGCACACCACGCTGATCGGCCCCTACGGCACCCCGGTCGAATTCCAGATCCGCACGCAAGAGATGCACCGCACCGCCGAGAGCGGCGTGGCGGCGCACTGGCTGTACAAGACGGGCGACTCGAACATGTCTGACCTGCAACAGCGCACCCATGCCTGGCTGCAGTCGCTGCTCGACATCCAGCAGCAGACCGGCGACTCGGCCGAGTTCCTCGAACACGTGAAAGTCGACCTGTTCCCGGATTCGGTGTATGTGTTTACGCCCAAGTCGAAGATCATCGCCCTGCCGCGCGGCGCCACGGCGCTGGATTTCGCCTACTCGATCCACACCGGCATCGGCGACCACACGGTGGGCGTCAAGATCAACAACGAAGACCAGCCGCTGCGCACCGAGCTGCACAACGGCGACATCGTCGAGATCATCACCGATCCGGAATCGCGTCCGAGCCCGACCTGGCTCACTTTTGTGCGCACCGGCAAGGCGCGCTCGGCGATCCGTCACCACCTGCGCGCGATCGACGTCAACGAATCGGTCGACCTGGGGCAGGAATTGCTGGCCCAGGCGCTGGCCGTACGCAATATCAAGCCAGACCTGTCGGACGCCGTCATCGAGCGCCTGCTGGCCGAAACCTCGGCCAAGTCGATGGAAGAAATGTATGCCGACATCGGCATCGGCAAGCGCATGCCGGCCCTGGTGGCGCGCCATATCTTCGGCCTGATGGAGGGCGACCCCGAACTGCTGCCGTCGAGTAAACCCCTGCCCGCCAGCGAGATCGCGCCGGTCACGATCTATGGCAGCGAAGGCGTGGCGGTGCAACTGGCGCCCTGCTGCCTGCCGATCCCGGGCGACCAGATCACCGGCCAGCTGCGGCGCGACCAGGCGCTGGTGGTCCACACCTGCGACTGCCTGCCGGCCAAGCGCATCCGCGCCAAGGAACCGGACCGCTGGATCGCGGTGCAGTGGGGTGACGAGCTCAACCGCCGCTTCGACTGCCGCATCCGCCTGTTGATCAACAACGAAAAAGGCATTCTCGCCCGCGTGGCCGCCGAGATCGGCGAGTCGGACGCCAACATCACCTATGTCGGCATGGACGAGGATGACGAGCACAGCATGACGCAGCTGCGCTTCACGATCCAGATCAAGGATCGGGTGCATCTGGCGCAGCTGATTCGCAATCTGCGCCGGGTGGCGGGAGTCAATCGCGTGGAGCGGGAGCGGTCGTAAAACGTCTTGCCGCCCGTGGGGTTGGCGGCTACGCCGCCGACCCCACGTCATGTTTCCAGTTATCGCAATGGCGCCAGCGCCAGGATGCTGTCAAACGCCGCACACGCCCCCGCGCACGCGTCGGCAATCTCGTCCGGCGACTTCACGTGTTCTTTCAGCGCCAGCATGAACGCGCGCCAGCGCGGCCCCGGGCCTTCGTCGGCCCCGCGCAGGTAGCGCAATGGATGCGGCGCCAGCCGTTCCGAGAGCTTTCCGTACAATACCTTCCCGCCCAGCTGGGATCCTTCGATCACGTAGGCCACGCCCCAGCGGTAGGCGGCGCTGGCATCCTGCGGCCAGGCATGCGGGTTGGACGGCGCGCGCAGCGGCGGCATGCCCGGCTCATTCAGATCGGCATCGATCAGCGCCAGCCGCCCGAGCGTCGGCAACACCGTCTGCGGACCGTCGGCGAAGCCGTCCAGCCAGCCCTGCAGCGGCGCCAGCCAGTCGCGCACCATCGTCAGGTGCGTGGCATAGTCGTGCACATCGGGGGCAGGACTGGACAACGGCAAGCCGCTGTCGAGCCGTTCGTGGCGTGCGGAAGTGGCGGCGCGCAGCGCGGCCAGGGCGTCCAGGTCGGACGCCGGGTCGTGAGGTCGGTTCATGACCTCATCTTAGCAGCCAACCCGGAACTCAGTCGGCCACGGGTTCGGGATAATCGACCGAGATAATCTCCAGTTCGTCCATGCCGAGCGGGGTCTGCAGCGGCACCACGTCGCCCTCGCGGCACTTGGTCAGTGCGCGCGCCACCGGCGACACCCAGCTGATCTTGCCCTTCAAAGGATCGAGCTCGTCCACGCCGACGATGGTGACGGTGTGCTCTTCGCCGGCCTTGTTGATATAGCTCACCGTGGCCCCGAAAAAGACCTGGTCGTTGCCGTAGTGAACAGTCGGATCGACCACGAAGGCCGAATCCATGCGCTTGGTGAGAAAGCGGATGCGGCGGTCGATCTCGCGCAGGCGGCGCTTGCCGTAGATGTAGTCGCCATTTTCGGAACGGTCACCGTTCGAGGCGGCCCAGTGCACGATGCGCACCACCTCGGGCCGGTCGACGTCGATCAGCTGCAGCAACTCGTCCTTGATGCGCTGGTAGCCGGCCGGGGTGATGTAATTCTTGGCGCCGGCGGGAATCGCCTGCGCCAGGGCCAAAGATTCTTCGTCGTCGTCGTTATCGGACTCTTTTACAAATGCCTTATTCATGACCTTATTGTAACGAGACTTGGCGTCGCCTGCGCCAGGATTCGCGCGCTTTTATCGTATGATGCAGACAAGCCAAAGCAGTGCACGCAAAAGAAACGACGAGACAAAACAATGAGCCTGCCCTCTCCTTTCCATACCGAACATCCTCCCACCTCCGGCCTGGTCTACCAGTTCGTCCTGCACCCCGACGGCAGCACCAGCTTCCCCTGCCTGAACGACGGCTGCAGCGCGCTGCTCGGCCTGGCGCCCGGCGAGCTGCAGGACGAACCCGCGCTGTTCGAAAGCCTGATCCTGCCGGAAGACCGGCGCGCCTACCACGAGGCGATGCGGCAGTCGGCCGCCGCCCTGGCGGCCTGGAACTGGGAAGGACGGATCCGCATCCCGGCCTGGAACGACGTCAAGTGGATCAACCTGCGCGCCACCCCGCATACCCGCGAGGACGGCGCGGTACAGTGGGATGGCATCATGACCAATATCACGGCAAGCAAGCAGGAGCAGGAAGAATCGCACCGTTCGCGCGAGCGCCTGGCCGAGCTGACCGCGCATATCGAGCAGGCCAAGGAAGACGAGCGCACCCGCATCGCGCGCGAGATCCACGACGACCTGGGCGGCAACCTCACGGCGATCAAGATGGCGCTGGCCATGCTGTCGGCGCGCCTGCCGCCAGACCAGCCGGACCTGCACGACAAGGCGAACTACGTCGACGGCCTGGTCGACCGCACCATCGAGGCGGTGCACCGCATCTCGCTCGACCTGCGCCCGAGCACGCTCGACCTCGGCATCGTCGCCGCACTGGAGTGGCAGGCGCGCGAGTTCGAGAAGCAGATGGGGATCGCCGTCATCATGCGCTGTCCGCATCGAGACGACGATGGGGACCTGGAGCTCGAGCCCGACCATGCGAGCGCGCTGTTTCGCATCTTCCAGGAAGCGCTCACGAACATCGCCAAGCATGCCAATGCGACCCGGGTCACGGTGTCGCTGCGGCGCCAGCGCAACCTGCTCACCCTGGCGATCTGCGACAACGGCCGCGGCATCCAGCCCGCCGACCGCCTCAAGCCGCAATCGTTCGGCCTGCGCGGCATGAGCGAGCGCGCCAGCGCGCTGGGCGGCACGCTGGCCTTGTCGTCCGCGCCCGGAGGTGGCACGATGGTGACCATCAAGACCAGGCTGGCATCGAAGGCTTCCGCCCAGCAGGCGGCGGCCCACAAGGCAGCGCAAGAAGAAGAATGACCGACAAAGTAAACATCCGCGTTTTCATCGCCGACGACCATGCCATCGTGCGCGAGGGCCTGAAGCAGATCCTGGCCGAGCAGCGCGACATCAACGTCGCCGGCGAGGCCGAGAACGGCGTCGACGCCGCCCGGCTGGTGGGCAAGTCCAAGGCCAATGTGATGCTGCTCGATATCTCGCTGCCCGACCGCAACGGCATCGACGTATTGAAACAGATAAAGAAAGACCGACCCGAACTGGCGGTGCTGATGCTGTCGATGCACCGCGAAGACCAGTACGCGATCCGCGCGCTGAAGGCCGGCGCGTCCGGTTATCTCACCAAGCAGAGCGCGCCGCGCGAGCTGGTGACGGCGATCCGCCAGGTGGCGGGCGGCCAGAAATACGTGAGCGCGGCGCTGGCCCAGACCCTGGCCAGCTCGATCGGCGCCGACCACGAGGCGGCGGTGCACGAAGGCCTGTCCGACCGCGAGTACCAGACCCTGACCATGATCGCCTCCGGCATGACGGTCAGCGAGATCGCGCGCGAGCTGTCGCTGTCGGTCAAGACCATCAGCGAATACCGCGCCCGTTTGTTGGTCAAAATGAAACTCAAGACCAGCGCCGAGCTGACGACCTACGCCATCCGTAACGGTTTGGTGGACTGAATGTGACATTCCGTTGCGCTGCGGCGGCAACCAGTGCGCTCAAGGACAGTGTTACTGTTTTTTAATTGATGCACGGCAAAAAAGCTGATTATCATGTCGCCAATCCCGCGAATTCGTCACTGCGCAGTCATCCATGTCCATCTCGTCCACTCCCGCCGCGCCCGCCGTGAACCAACCAGCCAATCCTGCTGCGAATCCCGCTGAAATCGCACGCGAGGCGTTCCGCCGCCTCGCCACGCGCCGCATCGCGCCGACGCCGGACAATTACCGCGCCATTTATGACGAGATCGCCGGCATTCCGCCAGCGCCGCCGGCGGTAGCTCCCGCGCCGGCGCCGGACTCGGGCGCGATCGAGGTGCTGGCCGGCTTCGCGCGCCGCATGGCCGAGACGCCGGGCGAGCTGGCGGAGTACGGCCGCCGGATGACGCGCGCGGTCAAGCTGGAAGACTGGACCGGCTATACCCAGGCGCTGGGACAAATGTCTGAGCGTCATTTGCGCCGCAACACCCCGGTGATGGCCCTGGGCGACGAGGAACCGGACACCGTCCTGCTGCGCGAGATGCTGGCGCGCACCCTGTCCTTCGCCTGCGCCTCGCTGCTGAGCGGCGACGCCGAACTGTCGGCCGAGGCCGAAGCGCTCGGCGCGGCGGTCAAGACCGCCGTCGGCGAGTCCGAACTGCAGGACATCGCGGCGCGCCTGAAGCAACTGTGCTTCCAGATCGAATTGCGCAAGGACGACGGCGCCGAACAGCAGGAACTGCTGCTGCGCCTGTTCCGCCTGCTGCTCGACAATATCGAGGGCCTGCTCGACGACGACAACTACATGCGCGGCCAGGTGCTGGTGGTGCAGGAACTGATCAAGGGCCCGCTCGACACGCGCGCGCTGGAAGACGCCACCCGCGGCCTGAAGGACGTGATCATCAAGCAGGGCCACCTCAAGCACGGCATCGACGACGTGCGCGGGGCGATGAAGAACATGATGATGACCTTCATCGACCGCCTCGGCTCGGCCGCCGCCGCCACCAGCGACTACCACGCCAGGCTGGGCGGCTTCTCGGAACGCATCGGCAAGGCCACCGACGTGAACGAGATCAACGGCGTGCTCGACGAAGTGCTGCGCGAGATGCGCAACGCCCAGGACGAGGCGCTGGCCTCGCGCGACCGCATGGTCAGCGCGCACAAAGAGGTGCAGGAGGCCGAGCAGCGCATTCGCGAGCTGGAAGCCGAGCTCCAGCATATGAGCGAACTGGTGCGCGAAGACCAGCTCACCGGCAGCCTCAACCGCCGCGGACTGGACGACGTGTTCGAACGCGAGAGCGCGCGCGCCGACCGCAGAAAGACGCCGCTGTGCGTGGCCCTGCTCGACCTCGACAATTTCAAGCGCCTGAACGACACCTATGGCCATATGGCGGGCGACGCCGCGCTCAAGCACCTGGTGAAGGTGGTGCGCGAGACCCTGCGCTCGATGGACGTGATCGCCCGCTTCGGCGGCGAGGAATTCCTGATCCTGCTGCCGGAGACCACGGTCGAGGCGGCGGCGGCGGCGATGGTGCGGGTGCAGCGCGAGCTTACCAAGCACTTTTTCTTGCACGATAACGAGAAGATGCTCATCACGTTCTCGTGCGGGGTGGCGCTCCGGGTGCCCAACGAAGAGCAGGCGTCGCTCATGGCGCGGGCCGACAAAGCGATGTACCAAGCCAAGAATAGCGGGAAGAATCGGGTGGTGATCGCGGATTGAGCGTCGACTTGCTTGGCTTACACTGCCCTGTGTTACGCTCAACTTGACAGACAGTCCATGCCCATCCTGCATCGCACCCAGACATTCCCGGCTCTCATGCCGCGCTTCGTGGAGCGCTTTCGCTGCATTGGATCGAATTGCGAAGACACCTGCTGCTCCGGCTGGACAATCTATATCGACAAGAAGACCTACAAGGCTTATCGCAACGAGGCCGTGCCGGCGCTGGACCAGCTGATGGCCAATATGGAGCGCCTGGACCACCCGGAGACCACGGGTTCCTACGCCATGATCAAGACGATCGGTGAGCAACAACGATGCTCGGCGCTGCAAGATGGCATGTGCGCCGTACAGTCCCATCTCGGCGAATCGTATCTGTCGAATACCTGCCATCTCTACCCGCGCGCCAACCGCCGCATGCTGGGCCAGGTCGAGCAGTCGATCAGCCTGTCATGCCCGGAGGCAGCGCGCCTGGCGCTGCTGGCCGAGGACGCCATGGATTTCGTCGAGGCCCCGGTCCAGCTGCGGGGGTCGCTCCTGCCCCAGGTCGATGCACACTTCGGGATCGTGCCGGAACGCATGGCGGACATCCGTATGTTCTGCATCAACTTGATGCGCACGCGTGAACTGGCATTGTGGCAACGATTAGCCATGCTGGGCACATTCTGCGAATCACTCGATGCACTGTGTTCCGGGAACGAGCAAGCGCGCATCCCGGACATGATCGAGAACTTCATTCGCGTGATCGAGAACGGCGAACTGACGACGGCATTGGAGCAGATCCAGCCCGATCATGCCGCCCAGGCCATGGTATTCGCCACCTTGTGGGCGGAAAAAGGTTTTGACACGGCCTCGGCGTTCCAGCGCGACATGATGCAGCAGATCGCCTCGCGCTTTGGCGCCGATTTCAACGGCCAGGTGAGTCCCGAGGCGCTGGTCGGCGCCTACCGGCGCGGCCTGGCGCGCATGGACGAGGCGTTGGCGCACACGCCGTGGTTACTCGAGAACTATCTGGTGAATGAGATGTTCTCCCAGTTCGTTCCGTTCAAGGGGAGTTCTCCTTATGACAGCTACGTGCAATTGATCTCCCGATTCGGCCTGTTGCGCCTGCTCCTGGCCGTGCAATGCAATACCGACGGCGCGCTGCCCTCGAGCGCGACGCTGGCCTCGACCGTGCAACTGCAATGCCGCCGCTTCCAGCACGACCCGTCGCACGCCAAACGCGTCAAGGAAGCCCTGTATCAGAGCGGCTGGGCCGAGTTGGCCAGGTTGTACAGGCTGCTCCGGACCTGATCCAGGCTGCGTTGCATTGCAACTTCAATAAAGAACGGCCTGCACCGATCAGCC
The DNA here is from genome assembly GCF_001866515.1 of Massilia timonae. Taxonomy (NCBI): domain Bacteria; kingdom Pseudomonadati; phylum Pseudomonadota; class Betaproteobacteria; order Burkholderiales; family Oxalobacteraceae; genus Massilia; species Massilia timonae. The sequence continues at coordinate 2,895,909 of NZ_JRYB01000001.1, read as the reverse complement.
CCAGGCCCCTCTTTAGCTCTGCAAAAAAAGATTTTTTTGCCCTCAAGTTCTCTCTTTGCCTGCCGCCAAGAGAGACCATGTTTGGCCGAGGTGCTTGAAAATCCTCACTTTTTCCACAATGGGGCCCTAAACTTTTTCCATGGGGCACCGTTACCAGCAACAACAGCGGTTTGAACGTCACGGAACAGCGCGACGGACCAAAGTACACAGCAGCACAGTCGCTGCACCCTGAAAGACCAAGTCTCTGGAGTAGACACCATGGCATCCGTAATCAATACCAACGTCGCATCCCTCAATTCGCAGCGCAACCTGTCGACCTCGCAAGCATCGCTGAACACCTCCATCCAGCGCCTGTCGTCGGGTCTGCGTATCAACAGCGCCAAGGACGACGCCGCTGGCCTCGCGATTTCCGACCGCATGCAGTCGCAGATCAAGGGCATGACCCAGGCTACCCGTAACGCCAACGATGGCGTGTCGATGGCGCAAACCGCCGAAGGCGCGCTGTCGAGCTCGGGCGACATCCTGCAGCGTATCCGCGAACTGGCAGTGCAGTCGTCGAACTCGTCGAACTCGGCCAGCGACCGCAAAGCGCTGCAAACCGAAGTCACCCAGCTGACCTCGGAACTGAACCGTATCGCCAACACCACCGAATTCAACGGTCAGAAGCTGATGGACGGTTCGATGGGCACCGCGAACTTCCAGGTCGGCGCCAATGCAGGCCAGCTGATCTCGATGAACGGCTCGAACTTCACGACCACCACCTACGGCAACAACCGCCTGGCGGAAAACGCACCGGAAGCCATCAAGGGCACGGGCGCATTCACCGGTGGCGACGTCACCATCAACGGTTCGGGCGGCTCGGAGAAGATCACCATCGCCGACGGCGATTCGGCCAAGACCACCGCTGCCCAGATCAACAAGCTCAGCGGCGACACCGGCGTGACCGCCACCGCCAAGACCGAAGCCGTGCTGGGTGCGACCGCCAATTCGTCGTACACCTTCTCGCTGGAGTCGGACAACGACGAAGCTGTCACCATCTCGTTCTCGATGGGCTCCGCAGCGGACGCCAACGGCTATGCCGCAGCGATCAGCGCCTTCAATGCGCAGTCGGCCAAGACCGGCGTGACCGCTTCCTACGACGCGACCGCCGGCGGCCTCAAGCTGACGCACGCCGATGGCAACGACATCAAGCTGACCAACACCTCGACCGATGCCACGACGACCGCGACCCTCGCTTCGGTCAAGACCGACGGCACCGCTGGCGCCACCCCGCAAACCCTGGCCGGTGCGTCGGACGCCGACGACAGCGTCGGCACCGTCAAGGGCAGCCTGACGCTGGACTCGGAAAACAGCTTCTCGGTCGTCGATGAGGACAGCGATTTCGCCCTGGCCGGTAGCGGCGGCGCGTCGGAACTGAAGTCGGTCGCCGACCTGGACATCAGCACCTTCGCAGGCGCCCAGGCTGCCATCAAGACCGCTGACGCGGCCCTGGCTTCGGTGAACAGCAAGCGCGCGGAATACGGCGCACTGCAGTCGCGCTTCGAATCGGCGATCTCGAACCTGGGTTCGTCGACTGAAAACCTGTCGGCATCGCGCAGCCGCATCGTCGACACCGACTTCGCTGCCGAAACCGCGAACATGACCCGTGGTCAGATTCTGCAGCAGGCTGGCACCTCGATGCTGGCCCAGGCCAACTCGCTGCCGAACGGCGTCCTGTCGCTGCTGCGTGGCTAATCGCCCAGGCAGTAACAACAACGCGAAGTAAGCGGTTCCTCGGCTGAAGAAATTCAGCCGGGGAATTTTTACTAGGGAAATCGACATGCAGATCCAATCAATGGGTTCGTCGCCCGCACCGAAACTGGATGAACGTCCAGCCGCGGTGGCCGGGCAAGCTGCGGTCGTGGGGCGCCAGCAGGCCCCCGACGCGCCAGCCTCCGCACCGGGCAAGGAAGAAGTGTCGGCCGCCGTCAAGAAGCTCAACGAGGCAATGCCGCCTTCGGCCCAAAGCCTGGAATTCGAGATCGACGAGGATAGCAAGCAAGTCGTCGTCAAGCTCATCGATCAGAGCACCAAGGAGGTGGTTCGCCAGATCCCCACCGAGGAAGCCCTGGAAATGGCCAAGTCGATCGACAAGATGCAGGGATTGCTGATCCGGCAAACCGCCTGACCGCCAGCGCCGCCATGAAGCGCCACATCCGCAAGGATGTGGCGCTTTCTTCATGGCGCTGTCATCGTTATCTGTTGATGACTCCGAATGCAATACGTAGCAATTGCCCGACAGAAGTGACTCGCCCGCCATCGAGCGCCCACTGCCAGCCCAGGTAGTTGGGCAGCCAGCGCGAGGCCACGCCATGAAAGCGCGCCAGCCATTCCTTGAACCGTCGGTGATAGGCGTTGACGTTTTGAACGTGGATGGCGCCCTCGGCGCCGTTGCGGACCCGTTCGCCGGCGCTGAGATTGACAGCCTGGTGTGCGATGCCATGGGCACGGGCGAAGGCGGAGTAGACGGCGTTGGCGTCGGTGACCAGCAGCGCTTGCCTGTCGAGTTTCGGCAGCAGGTGTTTCACCAGCTGGGCCACCTTCAAGGCGCCGCGTCCGATCACGGCGTCGATGGTCTGGCCGCTGCGGTCGCGCGCCGCCAGGATGCAGTCGAGGTGATGCGAGATGCCGCGCAGGGCGGCCCTGCCGCCACGCTTGCGCGGCTGGCGATCCAGCTTGCGCGCACCCTTTTGCGATTCAAGCAGGAACATTTCATCAGCCTCGACGATACCCAAAAGGCGCTCAGGCCGGTCGTCCTTGACCCGGTCGAGGAAGCGGTGGCGCCAGCGAAACGCCGTGTTGGGATGCACGCCGACACGCTTGGCCGCGGCGCGGACCGTGCGCGAATCGAGCACCGTGTCCAGATAATCGAGCCACTTGCCCTTGTGCCTGAGCCGCGCCAGCGGCGTGCCGGTCAGGTCGTTGAAGGTGCGGCCGCAGGCGCAGCAGCGATAGCGTTGCAAATCGTTGGCCTGCCCATGCCGGTGACACCGCTCGCAGGCGCAATCGGGGCAACGCCGCCCCTTTGACCGACTATCGCCGATGAGGGCGACCACCCGGTCGAGCCCGGCTGCAGGATGCAGTGCCGCGAGCACCTGCTGGCGCTGATGCTGATTCAGCAGCATCAGCTGGGCGAACAGCTTCGCAAAATTCGGCGCTTTCATGTGCGCTCCCGATCTACTAGGACAGCGATTGGACCCCAGGTCAGCTCAGCAGTTCAATGCTCATCCATATCTAGCGGGTACAGCGCCTTTTTCATCGGCGTACCGCACCGGTTACCGGATGCTGTTCAGCAAAATCAAAATAAAGCCGCATTTACCGCTCTTAAGTCCGCTTTGTTTCTGTCGATAATCACATACGATATCGCTTTCACGGGAGAAACAAGTGGCCGTCAGTTCAACCTCGCTAGACATCAATACCATCGTCAGCCAGCTGATGCAGGCCGAGTCCGCGCCTCTTGCCAACTATGACAAGAAGACGGCGGCATTCCAGGCGCGCGCGGCGGCCCTCAATCAGGTCAGCGCTGCCGTCGGCGCGTTCCAGGGTGCGCTGACGTCGCTGAACCAGCCGGCCACCTTCCAGGGACTGAGCGCTTCCTCCGCCAACAAGGACATCCTTTCCGGCACCGCCGGCAATGGCGCCGTGCCGGGCCGCTACAAGGTCAACGTGACCCAGATGGCCCAGGCCCAGAGCCTGAAGACCAGCGGCTTTTCCAGCACCACCGCCACCATCGGTTCCGGCACCCCGACCACCCTGACCTTCCAGTTCGGCACCGTCACCGGCGGCACTTTCGGCGCCACCGGCGCTGCGCTGGGCGCAGGCGCCGCGGGCGGCGGCATCGGCAACGGCTCCCTGAGCCTGAACGGGATCGCGATCAGCACCGGCCCGACCACGCGCAGCGCGCGCGCGCTGGCCGAGGCCATCAATGCACAGAGCGACAAGACCGGCGTCGTCGCCACCGCCGGCACCACCACCACCCAGAGCGGCCTGTTCGACAACTTCGGCCAGGTCAGCATGGACAACGGCGCCAGCTATGCGCTGTCGGTCGGCGGTGTGCAGCTGGCCAGCCTGAACAGCAGCAGTGCGCCACTGACCGCGGCCGACCTCGATACCGCCCTGGCCAGCGCCGGCACCCGCAATGCGCTGGCGGCCGCCAACATCACCGTCAGCGGCAGCGCCGAAGACGGCACGCTGCAGTTCACCGCGTCCGATGGCTCGACCATCGACATCACCGAGACCGTGACCGGCGCCGTGCGCGGCGGCATCGGCAAGGACCCTGCCGATGCCAACGCGGGCTCGACTTTCAGTGCGACGGCCGGCGTCACCCTGCGCTCGAACGACGGCAACCAGATCGTGGTCGGCGGCACCAACCCGGCTGCCGCCGGCTTTGCCGCGGGTAGCGTCGGCTCCCATATGGACTCCGGTTTCTCGCTCAACGGCGCCATCAACAGCAAGACCATCACCCTGGAAGCGGGCGACCAGTCGCTGCAGGGCATCCGCGACGCCATCAACAAGGCCGACATGGGCGTCACCGCGACCATCGTGTCGGATGGCAGCGCCAAGCCCTACCACCTTGTGCTGACCTCGAACAAGACCGGCGAGGCAACGACGATGAAGATCAGCGTCGCCGGCGAGGATGGCGATGCGGGCGATCCAGCCATTGCCGCCATGCTCGGCTACGACCCGGCGGGCGTGCAGAACCTGACGCAGACGGCCGGCGCCCAGAGCACGAAGCTGAACATGAACGGCATCGAGATCAAGAGCGACAGCACCACGGTCACGGATGCGATCCAGGGCGTGACGCTGGACGTCACCTCGCTCGGAAGCACGACGCTCACCGTGTCCAAGGACACGGCGGCGATCACCACTGCGGTGAACGACTTCGTCAAGGCATACAACGACCTGAACAAGACGATTACCGGCCTTACCAGCTACAACGCCGAAACCGGCACGGGCGCAATCCTGCAGGGCGACGCCAGCGTGCGCTCGATCCAGAGCCAGTTGCGGCGCCAGATCAGCGCCGTGATGGAAGGCACCGGCGGCAAGCTGAACTCGCTGACGCAGATTGGCATCGGTTTCCAGCAGGACGGCAGCCTGAAGGTGGATTCGACCAAGCTCAACAAAGCGATCACCGAGAACGCGGCCGACTTCGGCGGCCTGTTCGCGGCAATGGGCTCGACCACCGACAACATGATCAAGTTCGACAAGTCGAGCGCAGCCACCAAGCCGGGCACGTATGCGATCAACATCACCAGCCTGGCGACCCAGGGCAACCTGGTCAGCAGCGCCGCCCTCACCGGCTCGACCACGATCGCCCCGAACACCGTCTGGCGCGTCACGCTGAACCAGACCGACCCGGTCACCGAAAGCAAGACGCAGGAAATCAAGCTCCAGGCCGGCACCTACAGCAACGACGACCTGGCCGCGCTGATCCGCTCCGCGATCAACGGCAACTCCACCTTCGCCGGCGCCGGCGACACGGTCGAGGCCTCGGTCGGCGACGATGGCCGCCTGACGCTGTCGTCGAGCAAGTACGGCGATGTGTCGAATATCTCGATCGCCGGCGTCAGCGGCAGCGCGGTCAACAGCATCTTCGGCGGCGCCACGCCGACCAAGGGCAAGGACGTCGAAGGCACCATCGGTGGCGTCGCCGCCACCGGCAATGGTCAATCGCTGACCGCAGCGGCCGGCTCGCCTGCCGAAGGCATCCAGGTGTCGATCACCGGCGGCCTGGTGGGCGACCGCGGCTCGGTCACCTTTTCGCAGGGCTTCGCCTACCAGCTCAACAACCTGGCGACCGGCTTCGTCGGCAAGGACAGTCTGCTCAAGAGCAAGACCGACGGCCTGAACGCCTCGATCAAGTCGGTTGCCGAACAGCGTTCGCGCTTCGAGACGCGCCTGGAAAGCATGGAAAAGCGCTACCGCGCACAGTTCGTCGCGCTCGACGCCATGCTGGCCTCGATGCAGTCGACCTCTAACTATCTTACCCAGCAGCTGGCGACCCTGTCGGCCAACTGGGGTTAATTGAGCATCACTGGAGAATCACATGTTTGGAACCCCTAAACGCGGCGTCGGCGCTTATGCCACGGTCGGCCTGGAAACCGGCGTCGCTTCGGCCTCGCCGCACAAGCTGGTGGTCATGCTGTACGACGGCGTGATCGTCGCCCTGCTCAGCGCGATCAACGGCATCAAGTCGTCGAACATCGCCACCAAGGGCGCCTCGATCTCGAAGGCCATCACGATCATCGACAACGGCCTGCGCGCCTCGCTCGACAAGAAGGCCGGCGGCGAAATCGCCGCCAATCTCGACGCCCTGTACGACTACATGAGCCGCCGCCTGCTGGAAGCGAACATCAAGAACGACGCCACCATCGTCGAAGAGATTCACGGCCTGATGGCGAACCTGCGCGAAGCCTGGGTCCAGATCGGCGAGCAGCAGGCCGCGGCCGAGCCGATGCCGCCCGCGATCCAGAAAGCCCCTACCCTGATGAGCGCCTGAGAGAGATGACGACGATGACGATGAGCGGACAGGAAGTCGTGACCACCTATGAAACCATGGTCGGCATCACCGAGCGCATGCTCGATGCGGCCAGCGCCAACGAGTGGGACCGCCTGGCCGAACTGGAGCAGGAATGCGCGCGCCATGCGAATCGCTTGAAAGCGAATGAAGGCGGCGCGCCGCTGGGCGGACAGGAGCGCCTGCGCAAGGTCAACGCGATCCGCCGCATGCTCGACACCGACCGCCAGATCCGCGACCTCACCACGCCATGGATGGCGCACCTGTCGTCGCTGATGAAGAGCACCTCGACCGAACGCCGCGTCGTGCGCGCCTACGGCGTCTGATGATGGGAGGGCGGGATGCTGCCGCGTGAACTCGTCGGCAGCGTCACGCCTGTCACTGCGGCCCGGCCGGCCGAGCAGGCCGCCGATCCGCGCCAGCAGGCGTTCGCGCGCGAGATCGCGCCGCTGCTGGGCAAGGCCATCCACGGCACGGTCCAGGCCCGGTTGCTGGATGGCACCTTCGTCGTCAAGTTCGCCGACACCCAGGCCCGCATGCAGCTGCCTCCCGGCGCCCAGGTCGGCGCCGACGTGCCGATGACCCTGGTCGGCCTGCATCCGCGCCCCACCTTCCAGGTCGGATCCCAGGCCAACAGCGCCACGACCGCCTTTGCCGAAGCCGGTCCCGCGCCGCAAGAAGACGCCGACGGCGCGCATGCGCCGCTGTCGTACCGCGAAGGCGCCGCCGTCGGCCGCGCCGGCGCCCTGCTGGCGTCCGGCGCCGCGCTCGGCGCGCAAGCGTTCGCCGGCGGCACCGAAGCGAAGAACACCACCTTGAGTCCCACCGCCCAGGCCCTGGCCGGCGTGCTGGCCGCAGCCCAGAAGGCCGACAGCCAGCTCTCGAGCATCATCGGCCGCGCGCCGCTGGCGCCCGGCCCCGGCACCGATCCGGCCCTGCTTGCCGCCGGCCTGCAGCAGGCGTTCGGCAAGAGCGGCCTGTTCTACGAATCGCACGTGGCCGAATGGGCGCGCGGCGCCCTGCCCCTGTCCGAACTGGCGAACGAGCCGCAGCAGCAGGCTGCGCAGGGCGGCGCACGCCCAAATGCGCAGGATCCCGCGACTGCGCAATTCATCAGCATGCAGCTGGCGGCCCAGGAGCAATCGCACCTGGCCTGGAAGGGCCAGCTGTGGCCGGGCCAGCCGATGGAGTGGGACGTGCAGCGCGAGGCCCATCGTGATGGCGACGGCGAGCAGGCGATCTGGCATTCGCGCCTGCGCCTGCGCTTTCCGCAGCTGGGCGAACTCGAGGCGCAGCTGCGCATGGTGAACGGAAGCCTGCAGGTGCGGTTCGCCGCGGCCGACGAGGCCACCGCCGGCCTGCTGCGCGAGCACATGCCGCAGTTGGCCGGGGCGCTCGATGCGGTGGGCACGCCGCTGGCCGGCTTCGACGCCCGTGCGCGCGCCGGCGCGGCCGACGACACGGATGGCGAGCATGGGTGAGCAGGCCGACAAGCGGCGCCAGAACGCCGTGGCGCTGGCCTACGGCGCCGGAGAGCGCGCGCCGACCGTGGTGGCCAAGGGCTCGGGCCTCGTCGCCGAGCAGATCATCCGGCGCGCCCAGGACGCCGGGGTGTTCGTGCACGAATCGAAGGAGCTGGTGTCGCTGCTGATGCAGGTGGATCTCGACCGCGAGATTCCTCCCGCCCTGTACCGGGCAATTGCGGAACTGTTGGCATGGCTATATCATATCGAGTCGGCTCGACAACATGGTGGGCTGTTGCCTCCCGCGCCCGATCCGACGCCCCACCTCCCAACGGAATTAGCGGCAAGGACAGATGCAAGCGATGATTGAAGCAGAACTGGAAGACTGGCACGACTACGAAGTAGGCTCGCGCCGCGAGATCGTGGCGCTGCTGCGCCAGATCGGAGAAAAGAACCAGCTGATTCGCATGCTGATCAAGGGCGAGGCCGACGTCTGCGTCACCTCGATCCTGGCGGTCGACGAGGACAGCGGCACCGTGGTGCTGGACCGCTCGGTGGACCGCGCCCAGAACGAGCGCATCGTGGCCGCCAGCCGCGTGAAATGCGAAACCACGCTCGACAAGATCCGCATCCTGTTCGGCGCCGACGGCCTGGGCCCCACCACCTGGCGCGGCGAGCCCGCGCTGCGCGCCGACATCCCGCCCACCCTGATCCGCCTGCAGCGGCGCGAGTACTACCGCATGCCGACCCCGGTCAGCAATCCGGTGCGCGCGCTGGTGCCGGTGCCGATGGACGCCGGCGGCGGCATGGGCGTGTTCCCGCTGCACGACATCAGCGTCGGCGGCGTCGCCCTGCTCGACAACAAGCTCCAGCTGGGCGCCAGCGTCGGCCGCGTGATCGAGGGCTGCCGCATCGAGCTGCCCGAGATCGGGCCGATCGCGACCTCGCTCGAGATCCGCAACTCGCTCGACCTCACCCTGCTGAACCACAAGACCAGCCGCCGCCTGGGCTGCCAGTTCGTCGACATCTCGCGCGGCGGCCTGGCCGCGGTGCAGCGCTACATCACCAAGCTCGAACGCGAACGCAACGCGAAGCTCGCCGGCCTGGCCTGAACCTTCAGGCGGCCCGCGGCGCCGGCGCCGTGTGACGGAGCGGGAACGAGCTCGCCGAACTTGGCTATACTAGCGCGGCGATTCGTGGTTGGAACGTCATCAACCCGGTCTGCGCAACCAGATCCCGGGGCACCCCGCCCCGGGCATGCAACCAACGATCGATGGACCCGGCCGCGCGCGCATCTACCCCCTCCCTGTCGCTTCCCGCGGCTGCCCTGCACGGCCACGACACCGCAACCCTGTCCCAGGCCATGGGACTGCTCGCCATCGTCGGCGACCTGAGCATGGGCCAGCCGATCGACGGGTCGGAGCGCGCCGCGCGCCTGGCCGCGCGCGTGGCGGCGGCGGCCGGCGCCAACGCCGCCGCCTGCGGGCATGCGCGCATGGTGGCGCTGCTGCGCTGGTCGGGCTGCACCGCCAACGCGGCCGGCTTCGCCGCGATGCTGGGCGACGACGTCGGCGTGCGCCATGCGCTGGTGAGCCGCACCCTCGATGCCCGGCAGGCGGCGCGCCTCTCCGACACCACCGAACTGGCCGAAGTCCACTGCGAAGTCGCGGGCGACATCGCGGCCATGATGGGCTTGCCCGCCGCGGTCGAAAGCGGCTTGCGCCACGTGTGGGAGCACCATGACGGCAGCGGCATTCCGCTCCGCCTGCGCGGCGACGAAGTGCCGAACGTGGTGTACCACGCGGTGCTGGGCGGCGACCTCGAGATCCTGGCGCGCGTGCATGGCGTCGAGCGCGCGCTGGACATGATCGCGCAGCTGGGCGACGTCAAGTACCCGGCGCGCCTGGTGGCGCTCGTGGCGCCGCACGCGCGCGCCTGGCTCGACGAGCTCGAGGCCGCCGAAGCGCCATCGTCGCAGCCGGATTTTCTTCCGGTGTCGGTGCCGCTCACCCTGGTGGCCGACATGATCGAACTGAAGCTGCCCTGGCTGGCTGGCTATTCACGCCGCGTCGCGCTGCTGGCGCAGGAGGCGGCGCAGCTGGCGGGCCTGCCCGAGGCGCAGCAGCGCCTCCTTGCGCGCGCCGCCCTGCTGCACGGGATCGGGCGCGCGGCGGTGACCAACACGGTGTGGGAACGCAGCGGCAGGTTGAGCGCCGCCGACTGGGAAGCGGTGCGCCTGGTGCCCTACTGGACCGCGCGCGCCGGCAGCCGCATCGACGGCCTGGGGCCGGACGCGCAACTGGCCTCGCACGTCTACGAGCGGCTGGACGGCAGCGGCTACTTTCGCAGCCTGGACGCGAGCGCCCTCGGCGCGCCGCAGCGCCTGCTGGGCGTGGCCGCCGCCTGGGCGGCGCTGCGCTCGCCGCGGCCATGGCGCGCAGCCCACGAGCCGGCGGCGGCGATCGCCCTGCTCGAGGCCCAGGTGACGGGCGGCCGCTTCGACCGCGCCACGGTCGACGCCGTGCTGGCCGCGGCGGCGGGCGTTCGCACCACGCCGGCACATGGAACGGGCACTGCGGGCGCGGGGGCCGCAGGTGGCGCGCCGGTGCGCGCCACGCTGTCGGCGCGCGAAGCCGAGGTCTTGCAGCGCATCAGCCTCGGGGAGAGCAACAAGGAGGCCGCGCGCGCCATGCGCATCAGCCCCAGCACCGTGCGCACCCACGTCGAGAGCATCTTCCGCAAGCTCGATTGCTCGACCCGCGCCGCCGCCACCCTCAAGGCCCTGACTCTCGGACTCATCTGAGAGCCTGGCGTGTTCCTTTGCTCGCCCCAGGACCATCGGGGGCCGCATCCCGATCGATCAGTTATAGGCGCTGCGGATGCCGCTGCCCGGACGGATCAGGCCGCGCTGCGTGGCCACCACCACCGCATGGGTGCGCGCGGTGGCGTCGAGCTTGCTCATCACGCCCTTCACATGGGTCTTGACGGTGCCGACGCCGATGCCCAGCCTGCGCGCAATCGACTTGTTGCAGCAGCCCTCGGCCAGCAATTGCAGCACGTCGGTCTCGCGGCCGGTCAGGGTTTCGCGGCTGAGGCTAGCGGCCACGCTGCGCGTCACCGATTCGCTCAGGTAGCGCTGGCCCTGGACCAGCGACGCGACCGCCTCGAGCAGCTCGCCCTGGCTGCACGACTGCAGCACGTAGCCCTGCACGCCCGCGTCCATCGCGAGGCGCACTTCCCATTCCTTGTCGAGCTGGGTGACGATCAGGATACTGGGCCGGCCCAGGCCAGCGTGCTCGGGCCGGCGCGCCAGCGCGAGGCCGGTGTCGTAGTCGGCGACCAGCACCCGCGCCACCTGCCGCGCCTCCGGCTGGCTCAGGTGGGTGCTGAGGTGGGTGCTGACGCGCCATTCCTGGCGGCCGGCCAGGATGGCGTGCAGGCCGGCGGTCATCACCGGATCGGTGTGGATGATATGAACGGCGGATGGGATGGTCGGCATGGTGTACTCCTGATGTGGCTGCGTCGGGCACGCTACCCGTTCGTTCATATTGGAACGACAAGTTAAGTCCGGCAAGTTAAACCATGTAAAAAATGCGCCGGCAGGCGCCGGGCGGCGCTTCGATAGGCTGGCATGCGAATGCGTTATACTTGGGCGATCATGCGTCTGACCTCCTTCACCGATTACACGTTGCGCACGCTGCTGCACCTGGGCAGCAATCCCGGCCGCCTGGTGACGATCCAGGAGATCGCAGACCTGCACAGCATCTCTAAAAACCACCTGATGAAGGTGGTGAACGAGCTCGCACGCAACGGCACGATCGAAACCATTCGTGGCCGCAACGGCGGTTTTCGCCTGGCGCACGAACCGAAGGACATCAATATCGGCGCCATCGTGCGCATGAGCGAGAGCGACTTCTACATGGCCGAGTGCTTCGACCCCAACGGCACGCCATGCGGCCTGGTCAAGGCTTGCGGCCTGAAGAGCGTGCTGGGCAATGCCACCGCCGCCTATCTGGCCGAACTCGACCGTCACACCCTGGCTTCCCTGCTGCCCGAGCCGCGTCCGCGCGACATGCCGGTCACCGTGCACCGGCGCAAGGCCGCCTGAACCTTCAGCGTCGACCGCGCTTCCTTCATCTACCGCCTCAGGACGAATGCGTGCGGCGCTCGTTCAGCAGGGTCACGAAGCGGCGCGCCGCCAGGCCCATGGGACGGCTGTTCGCCCACACCACGTCGACGAACAACTTCATGATGTTGGTGAAATTGGCGGAAGGGATTTGCACCAGCTGACCATCCGCCAGCGGCGCACGCACGAAGCCGGCGGGCAACCAGGCCCAGCCCAGCCCCGCGGTTACCAGGCTCAGCGCGGCGACCGGATTGTCGGTCTTCCACTGCAGGCGCGACATGGCGATGCGCTTGTCGACCTGGTCGGCGTGGCGGCCGGCCATCACGATCTGGCGCTCGCCCAGCAGGTGCTGGTCGCGGATCGCGCCGGCCGGCACGCGCGCCAGCAAGGGGTGGTCAGGCGCCAGCACCGCCACCAGGGTTTCCTGGGCCACTTCCTGGAAACCTTCGCGCGGATCCATGCCGTAGCGCTCGAACACCAGCGCCAGGTCGGCGCGGCCATCCTGCAACATCGCCAGGGCATCGGCTTGCGCGGCGCTCAGCACATTCACTTCCAGCAAGGGAAACTCGTCGGACAGGGCCCGCAGCGCAGCGTGCCAGGGCGCGGCGGCCATCAACTCGGGCACCAGCACCAGGGTCAACGAAGGCTCGAGGTCCTGGCTCAGCGACAGCGCGTGCTGGTTCAGCAGCCGCAACTGCTCGACCAGCAGCCGCGCCTGCGGCAGCAAGGCCAGCGCGTGGTCGGTGGGACGCGGTTCGCGGCCGCTGCGGTCGAACAGTTCCAGGCCGAGTTCGGCTTCCAGGTTGGCGATGGACATGCTGATGGCCGAGGGGACGCGCCCGAGCGCGCGCGCGGCGGCCGAGAACGAGCCGCCATCGACGGCGGCGAGCAGGATGCGCAAATGGTCGAGATCGAAAGCCATCTATCAATCATACTGACAGCTGCTGACTTTTTCCATCATCCTGATTCACATAAGATGCGCTCCTTATCAGCGGCAACGTCTGCCGCATCCAGTCGAGGAGAGCATCATGGTGTGGTTGGTATTGTTTCTTGCAGGGTTGTTCGAGGTGTGCTGGGCGGTCGGCCTGAAGTACACGGAAGGATTCACCCGCCTGTGGCCCACGGTCGGCACCGTGGCGGCGATGGCGATCAGTTTCGGCCTGCTGTCGCAGGCGATGAAGACGCTGCCGCTGGGAACGGCCTATGCGATCTGGACCGGCATCGGCGCGGTCGGCACCGCCCTGGTGGGCATCGTCCTGTTCGGCGAGTCGGCCAACCCGGCGCGCATCGCCTGCATCGGCCTGATCGCGGCCGGCATCATCGGACTGAAGCTGGCGACGCCGGCCTGAAAAACGCCCGGCGATCCCGGACCACAATGGCAACCCGGCGGTATTACGCCAGCACAGGAACCGGCGCTGGCGGCACGCTGTGGGAGCGCTGGGATCGCCAGCTTTTGATAAAAATCAACGGTCAATCCGACAAAATTTTCCCTGGAGCCGGTTTTACGTACTATGCACCTTGATCTTGATGTTCCGAAATTTCGGGTGCTCATGTAGCGGAAAACATCCTGCCGCTGACCGCGCGAGATCGCTGTAACGGCCATGACAGGCGCCTGGCATAAGGTGCGCCGGCGCCCCACTCGATAACCATGCGCGACTTTCCATGATCGCAAAGCTCTGCTCTCTCAGCGAAATGCCAGCGGAGGCGCTACCGGCAAGCACGGCGCTTCCCAGCCATTACGAATTGGGCGCGCGCCTCGGCGCCGGGGGCTATGGCGAGGTGTACGAGGCCTGGGACAACAAGCTGCAGCGCAGCGTGGCGATCAAGCGCATCGAACGCGCCGCCCATGCCGCCGCCCACGCCGACCCGCTGCATGAAGCGCGCATGGCGGCGTCGCTGCACCACCCGTCTTTCGTCACCGTGTATGCCATCGAAGAGGATGCGTCCGGCGCGTCGATCGTGATGGAACTGGTGCAGGGCCGCACCATCGGGCAACTGGCCCAGAAAATTCGCATCGCCCGCGCCACGGCGCTCGACTGGATCGGCCAGATCGCCGCCGCCATGCAGGATGCCCACGCGGCAGGCCTGGTGCACGGCGACCTGAAGCCTTCCAACCTGATGATCGAGCCATCCGGGAAGGTGCGGATCCTCGACTTCGGCCTGGCCTCGCGCTGCGACCAGTTGGCCACCGGCGCGGTCGAATCGACCGGGCCGGTCGGGACCATCGCCTACATGGCGCCGGAACGCCTGCTCGGACACCGCGCAGATGCCCTGTGCGATATCTACGCCGTCGGCGTGCTGCTGTACGAACTGCTGGCCAGAACGCGCCCGCACAGCCACCTCAGCGGCCTGGCGCTGGCGGCCGCGCATATGCAGTCGAGCTCGGCCAGCTGGCACTATCCCGAGACCATCGATGCGCCGCTGGTGGCCCTGATCCGGGACATGACGGCGCAACAGCCGGCGCAGCGGCTGCCCGGCATGGCGCAGGTGGCGCAGCGGCTGGCCGGGATCGCGCCCCTGGACGCGCCGCATCCGCCGCCGTCGCCGCGCCGCCGCTGGCAGGGCCCGGTGGCGATGCTGTTGGCGCTCGTGCTGGCGGGCGGCATTGGGTGGCTCGGGACCGAATCCGCGGCGCGCGCGCCGGTCCGTTCGGCGGCGCCCGCGCCGGTCGATTCGCCCGCGCTCGCGATGCAGCGGGGGCTGGCGGCCCTGAAGCATTTCGACCGTCCCGGCAGCCTGGACGCGGCCGAGCGTCACTTCAGCGCGCTGCTGGCAGGCGACGGCGGCCATGCGGCGGCGGCGGCCGGCATGGCGCTGGTGCAGACGCTGCGCTACCGCGGCGACACCCAGGACGAGGTGTGGTTGCGCAAGGCCGACGCCAGCGCCCAGCAAGCCATGAAGCTGAACGATCAGCTGGCGCTGGCGCACATCGCCCGCGGCTGGGTGCTCGCCAGCCAGCGACAGCACGAGCGCGCCGGACAGGCCTTCGAGCGCGCGCTGCAGCTCGACCCGGCCGATTTCTTCGCCTGGTACGGCAAGGCCCAACTGCTGCGCCACGCCGGGCGCGACGCGCAGGCGTTCGAGACGCTGCGGCTGGCCCAGGCCCGCTTTCCGCGCGAGCGCGTGTTCTTCGACGAATTGGGCAGCCTGCTCTACGAGCGCGGCGATCATGCCGGCGCCGAGCGGGCCTTCCGCCGCAGCATCGCCCTGCAGCCCGACGCGGTCGCCGGCTATGCCAACCTGAATGCCGCCCTCCTGCGCCAGGGCCGCGCCGACGAGGCCCTGCGCGTGCTGCAGCAGGGATTGCAGGTGCGCCCGAGCGCCACCCTGTACGCCAACCTCGGCAACGCGCTGTTCCTGCGCGGCGACTACGTCGGCGCCGCCGCCGCCTTCGAGCATGCGGTGTCGCCGGTGCGCGGGGCGCCGGGCGAATACCTCAACTGGGCCAACCTGGCCGATACCCTGCTCTGGATTCCGGGACGCGAGGCCGAGGCCCGCCAGGCCTACGGCGAAGCGCGCCGCCTGCTCGCGCCCATCCTGCAGCGCGCGCCGCACGATGCGACCCTGGTCTCGCGCATGGGGTTGTACGCCGCCCGCAGCGGCGACCGGGACGCGGGCATGCAGCTGGCGGCGCGCGCTACAAAGCTCGCGCCCCGCAGCGCCGACGTGCAGTTCCGCGCCGGCCTGGTGCGTGAATTGCTGGGCGAGCGCGAGCTGGCGCTGGAATCGATCGCCAGCGCCCGGCGGCTGGGATATCCCGCCGCCTTCATCGACGCCGAACCCGACCTGCTGGCACTGCGGCGCGACCTGCGCTACCGCCATCCCTGAACTCTCCTTGCCCCAATCCTGTCCGTTTCTTCCACCAGAAAGGCGATACCATGAGCGAAATCAGTCAGCCAGTTCCGACCACCGACCACACCTTCCAGGTTTACTACAGCAAGGCGGACCGCCAGATCCGCTGGAAATTCGATGGCGCCGATGACATCGACACCTGCAAGGTGTACACCAGCGACAGCATCGCCTTCTCCATCCAGCCCGAGGCCGACGACAGCGGCGGCGCCGTGGTGCAATCGGTGTTGCTGTCCGGCTCCCAGTCCGACCAGACCAAGGGCGCGCCGTTCGAGGAAGGCGCGTTGATCGACCTGAGCCAGACAATGAAGCTCAAGGTCGGCACGTCGACCGGGCTGTGGGGATTCAGCATCGCGTTTACCGTGGCCCACGCGGACAGCACCACCTCGTTCTATTTCGTGCCCGATCCGGAGCTACAGGTCGGTTCGATTCGCGCCTGAACGCTCCAGCAGCCCCAGTTTGTTGAGCTGGCGGCGCAGCGGCGCGGCCAGTGTCTTGAGGGCCGCGGCGCAGCGCTCGACGTCGCCCTGCGCCCCCGCCCAGGCACGGCCGATCTCCCCGGCCTCGATGCCCTCGGCGCGCCGGATCAACGGGTGCCGGTCGAGCAGCTTGTACAGGCTGGGACGGGAGATGCCGAGCGATTCGGCGGTGCTGCGCAGGATCCAGCCGTGGCGCGACAGCGCCGCGACCAGTTCATCGTCGCTCAGCGCGGAGGGCTTGCGGCGCGCCGCGCGCGCCCCCGCGAGCTTGCCGGCATCGGCCGCGGGCGGCTCTTGCACCAGCTGGTCGAAGCGCGGCGTGACGCCGCTCCTGACCATCAGCGCGGCGCGCTGCAGGACGCGCGCCAGCTGGCGCACATTGCCCGGCCAGTCGTAGCACGCCAGTTCGGCCACCAGTGAACACGGCAGGTCCACGCGCCCATCGTCGGCCGGATACAGCTGCCGGATCAGCACGCCGATGTCCTCGCGCCGGCTGCGCAGCGGCGCCAACTGGATGACCACGCCTTCCAGACGGCGCAGCAAGGCCTGGTTGAAGTGCGAGCCGTCCAGGCGCTGGTCGGTCGCCGCCAGGATGCGCGCGGTCGAGCGCAGCTCTTGCGCCGATCCCAGCGGCCGATAGTCGCCGCCCTCCAGCACCCGCAGCAGCATCGGCTGGACACAGGCGGGGGCGTTGCCGATTTCATCGAGGAACAGGGTCGCCCCGTTGGCTTCGCCGAACAGCCCCTTGCGCTCGCCCTGGGCGCCGGTGTAGGCGCCCTTGACCGCGCCGAACAGTTCAGCCGCGGCCAGCGACTCGTTCAGGGCCGCCATATTGACCGTCACCAGCCTGGCGTCGGCGCGTGCGCCGAGCGCATGAATGGCGCGCGCCACCACTTCCTTGCCGGTCCCGGTTTCCCCCAGCAACAGCACCGGCAGATCGCTGCGGGCCACCATGCGGATCTGGTCGCGCAGCATGACGGCGGCGCTGCCGACGCCGTGCAGGCCGCGCACCTCGTTCGCTTTCGGCAGCACCGTACTCCAGTGCAGGCACAGCAGCACGGTCCGCCCCAGCGCGATCACCTGGCCGCGTTCGAGGTCGGCGTGGTCCAGCGCCACGCCGGCGCCGATCTCGCGGCCATTCAATTCGGTGGTCATGCGGCTCAGCGGCGCCTGCAGCGAGACGCCGTCGCCGACGCGCACGATGCGCAGCGGCTCGCGCGAGATGGCGCCATGCCCGAGCGGCAGGCCTGCGGCGCCGGGACGGCTGAACAGCGGCGCGTAGCGGCTCAGTTCCAGCACGCCGCCGGGCGCGCTGGCGATGCACTGCTCGCCGATGCGGGCGGCGTCCGGATGCCAGAGGATGGTCAGGGTCAGTAAACGGCTGGCGGCGCCGTCCGCGTGCATCAACGGCGCGGTCAGCGTACGGGCGTCATTGAGGTCATGCATGCGCGATCCTCACAGCGGCCATGTCCGGGTCCCTGGCAATGTATATGTCGTGGAAACAGGAAGTCAATTTTACACTCCCTTGACAATCCCGAAAGCGGTAAACCAGCCACATAACGCCCTGTTCGCATGCGCCGCGCATGAAATCGCCTCTTCATGCGCGCGACAGCCTTGCGTGCGGCGCTGGCACACCCCTTGCGATAGATGGCCTGCGGACCGCGCTGGCGGCCGCACCGGCCGGCAGCTTGACGCCGGTCCATTCCAACCACTGGGGAACATACGAAGTCCTCGCAACTTTCTGGAGAACGATCATGGCTGTCAATCAAGCAAGCATCATGTGGCAAAAATTCGTCCAGGGACTGAACTCGTCTAGCGCCGGGGCCGGCCTCGACCCGAAAACCTTGATGCCCACCGGCGGGCTCACCAACGCCGACTGGCAGTACATGGACGTGACCGGCCTGCCGGCTGCCGCCGGCACCCCGCCGGTGCCGGGCAGCACCGTGGTAAGCGGGCTGGAGAACTGGGCCAACGTCATGCCGGCATGGTCGCCGTCGTACGCGCCGTCGTCGATGAATTTCTACGACCAGTACAAGGCCTTCCTGTTCGCCATCGCCCTCAAGGGCGGGAATCCGGCCCTGCAGCAGATCGCCGACGGCTATGGGGCCAAGGTCATCGCTGCCCAGAAGGCGCTGTCGACGACGACCACCAATTGCATGACCGCCTGGGTCGCCTTCAACACGGCCCAGTCCAGCCTGCCGCCGTCGGCCCAGTCCACCTATACCCAGTGGTATCAGCAGAACGGCTGGAACCAGGTGATCACCAGTGCCCAGAACGCGGTCTCCGCCCAGGTTACCCTGTACAACCAGGCCCTGGAGCAGGTCGGCGGCCCGGACTACCAGACCATTTCCGGCGCCCAGGCCAAGGTGGTGCTGAGCCCCGCGGCGGGCAACGGCATCGCCGATCCATCCGGCAACCTGCAGCCGGCGTACGTCATCACGCCCGGCCTCAACGACTGGTACGTGAGCGCACTCCAGACGCTGGCCAGCAGCGCGCCGCCGCAGATCTCGATGACCATCAAGCTCGACGATTCCAACAGCAGCAACCTGGTGGTCAGCAGCTTCCTGGACGTCTCGGCGTCCGGCACCTACGACGCATTCTTCTGGGGCGGTTCGGCCTCGACCTCGTATTCGCAATCGAGCGACGCCCAGGATTACACGAGCCTGGTCCAGGGCATGACCATGACCTATACCGCGCAGGCTGCCCAGCTGTTTTCGATCGTCCCCGGGGCCTGGTTCGATTCGAGCATCGTGGCCGACTTCTACGACCAGGTTTCGCCGACCTCGGCCCTGGCCAACAAGCAGCTGTTCGGCCCCGATGGCATCCTGAACCTGCGCGCCGGCAAGCTGCTGGTGGTGCTCAAGCCCTCGGTGACCCTGACGTCGGACACCCAGAGCATCCAGGCGCTGTTCTCGAAGATGTCGCAGAACAGCGCGAGCAGCATTTCCATCGGCGGCTTCTGCTGGAGCGCCCAGGCCAATATGTCGCAAGGCGCCAGCAGCTTCAGCCAGGATGTGACGATGTCCTCCGACAAGACCTCGATCACCATCACCGACAACACCAACTCGCCCAAGGTCATCGCCGTGGTGCCGATCACCATGGGTAAAAGCGCCTGAGCACGCCATCGGCCACGGCGCTTCCTTCAACCCCTTCGCTCTTCAGGCATTATGGAGATAACATGCCTCTTTACATGACCCAGAAAACCAGTTCCGGCAGGCTGCCGGCAATCACCTACTACCGGCGCCAGACCCAGCCGCACGTGTCGCACGTCGAGAGCGGCGCCTTCACCCAGGCGGCCCAGGTGGCTTATGCGACCACCAACCGGGTGCCCGTCGGGGACGTGGAACTGGGGGCCTACAAGTCCGGCCAGGGCGTTCCCACCGGCGGGAACGTCGAGCAGATCTAGGAAGCAGCGCTGCCGGAGGACGCCCGGGGATTTCTGCTCGCAGAAGTCTCCCGGCGCCTCCGGCACCACGGGACGGTCGGCCATGACTGGCCTGGCTCGACGTCCCGCCGCCGGCATCACACCTGCATGTTCATGATGTCGTGATAGGCCGACACCAGTTTATTACGCACCTGCACCGT
Organism: Massilia timonae; assembly: GCF_001866515.1. NCBI lineage: Bacteria > Pseudomonadati > Pseudomonadota > Betaproteobacteria > Burkholderiales > Oxalobacteraceae > Massilia > Massilia timonae. The sequence continues at coordinate 2,875,851 of NZ_JRYB01000001.1, read as the reverse complement.
CGCCTGGAAGGCGATGCTCGATTTCTGCATCGCGACCATGGTGTCCGACAGGCTGACCGTGTCGTCGCCCATGGTGAAGCGCCGGCTCAGCGCCTGCGCCTCGGCCGAGCGGTTGCTCACGCCCTGCAAGGAATTGTGCAAGGCTTCCGCGAAGTCGAGCTTGACCGCGGACTTGCCGCCCACCGCGCTGGCATTGCCGAGCCCACCAGGGGCGACCGGGCCCGCCGACTCCGGCTTGGTGGCCGCCGCCTTCAACTGCTCCATCATGGCCTGGATGCGGCTGCTGTCGATGCCGCCGATACCGCCAATACTCATGTTACCCTCCTGCATGTTATTGCCTTGTAGAATCACCTACAAATGCACTCAGGAAAGCAGAATAGCAGCGCGGGCGCCCATTTCACGTACGAGTTAAAGCGGTAAACGCCCCCTATTTCGGGGTTTGAATGTTGCCCCAGGGCTCCATAATGCTGCCTGTCCCCACCCATTCACCTGAATCCATCGAACATGGCAGCAACTGCGGAAGACCTTCTCGACACCACCCAGGGCCAGCCCCCGGCTGCGCCCCCGTCGTTTTTCCAGACGACCATGGGCAAGCGCGTCGCCATCGGCGGCGGCATCGCGCTGATCCTGGCGCTGATGATCGCTGTCTGGATGTGGAGCCAGGCGCCCGAGTATCGCGTGCTGTTCTCCAATTACAGCGACCGCGACGGTGGCGCCATCACCGCCTCGCTCGACCAGATGGGGGTGCAGTACAAGTTTTCCGAAGGCGGCAGCGCGATCCTGGTGCCGGCCGAGCAGATCCACGACCTGCGCCTGAAGCTGGCCGCGCAAGGCCTGCCGAAGGGCGGCAATGTCGGCTTCGAGCTGATGGAAAACCAGAAGCTGGGCGTGTCCCAGTTCCTGGAACAGGTCAATTACCAGCGCTCGCTCGAAGGCGAGCTGGCGCGTTCGATCCAGTCGCTGGGCTCGGTGAGCGCCGCGCGCGTCCACCTGGCGCTGCCGAAGCCGTCCGTGTTCGTGCGCGACCAGCAAAAGCCGACCGCCTCGGTGCTGCTCAACCTGCAGCCGGGCCGCGCCCTGGACCAGGGCCAGGTCAGCGCCATCTCGCACCTGGTCGCGTCCAGCGTGCCTGAACTGACCATCGGCAACGTGACCGTGGTCGACCAGAACGGCACCCTGCTGTCCGAGCAGGCCAACAAGGGCGCGGGCGGCAAGACCCTGGACCCGACCCAGCTGAAATACGTCGACCAGGTCCAGCAGAACATCATCAAGCAGGTCGAATCGATCATCAAGCCGCTGGTCGGCGAGGGCAATGTGCGCGCCGAAGCGACCGCCGAGGTGGACTTCGCCCAGGTCGATACCGCGGCCGAGATGTACAAGCCGAACTCGCCGCCCGAGCCGCAGGCCATCCGCAGCCAGCAGACCTCGGAAACGCAAGGCGCCGGCGCCGGCCCGTCGGGCATCCCGGGCGCGCTGTCGAACCAGCCGCCGGGCGTGAACACCGCGCCGATCGACGGCGAGCCGCCGGCCGAAGCGCCTGCCGCGACGGGCCCGAGCACCAAGAATTCAACCACCAATTTCGAAGTCGACAAGACCATCCGCTACGAACAGCGTCCGATGGGCGGCATCAAGCGCCTGACGGTCGGCGTGGTGGTGAACTACCGCCGCATCGTCGACCCGGCCACCGGCAAGGTCACCGTGCGTCCGCTCGCGGCCAACGAAGTGGCCCAGATCAATGAGCTGGTCAAGCAGGCGATGGGGTACAGCCAGGCCCGCGGCGACACCCTGAACGTGACCAACGCACCGTTCGACGGTGTGGACAAGCCGGCCGATCCGGTGGTAGAACCGGACTGGTGGCGTGACCCGGCGAATATGCCGCTGTTCAAGGACCTGGCCCGCTACGCTTTCGTGTTCGCCGTGATCGCCTTCCTGTACTACCGCTTCCTGCGACCGCTGCTGCGTCCGGCGATCAAGAAGTTCGACGAAGCCACCGCCATCCCGGAAGAGCCGAAGGAAGACGAGAAGGCCGAAGGCGAGGAAGGCGAAGAGGAGGCCGAGGAAGACGAGGAAGACCTCGAGGAAGAAGAGAAGATTCGCCGGGACATGGGTTACCGCGCCAACCTGAAATTGGCGAAAGACCTGGCAAACGAAGATCCGCGCATCGTCGCAAACGTCATCAAGGCATGGTTGGGTTCAAATGAGTGATAAAGACAAGGACGGCACGAACAAGGCGGCAATCCTGATGCTGGCCCTGGGTGAAGCCGAAGCGGCCGAGGTGATGAAGTTCCTCGGCCCGCGCGAAGTGCTCAAGCTGGGCGCGGCGATGGCGCAGATGAAGGCGGTGCAGCACGGCCAGGTGGTCACGGTGCTCGAAGAGTTCGTCGAAGAGACCAATCTGCACTCGACCGTCGGCCTCGATTCGGACGAGTACATCCGCCAGGTGCTGACCAAGGCGCTGGGCGACGACAAGGCCGCAGTCTTGCTGAACCGCATTCTCGGCGGCAAGGACGCATCCGGCATCGAAAGCCTGAAGTGGATGGACTCGGTCTCGGTGGCCGAGCTGATCCGTAACGAGCACCCGCAGATCATCGCCACCATCCTGGTCCACCTCGAGCGCGACCAGGCCTGCGAAATTCTGGCAAACTTTACCGAACGACTGCGCAACGACGTCGTGCTGCGCATCGCCACGCTGGACGGCGTGCAGCCGGCCGCCCTGCGCGAGCTGAACGACGTGCTGACCAAGCTGTTGTCGGGTAATGAACACATCAAGAAGTCCTCGCTGGGCGGCGTGCGCACCGCGGCCGAGATCCTGAACTTCATGAGCGGCGAGCAAGAGCAAGCCGTGATGGACAATATCAAGAACTACGACAACGACATGGCGCAGAAGATCATGGACGAGATGTTCGTGTTCGACAACATCATCGACATCGACGACCGCGGCATCCAGTTGCTGTTGCGTGAAGTGCAGTCCGAGATGCTGATCATCGCGCTCAAGGGCGCCTCGCAGGACCTGCGCGAGAAGATCTTCAAGAATATGTCGCAGCGTGCCAGCGAGATGATGCGCGAAGACCTGGAATCGAAGGGTCCGGTGCGCCTGTCCGAAGTAGAATCGCAGCAGAAGCAGATCCTGCAGATCGTGCGCCGCCTGGCGGACGAAGGTCAGATCGTGCTGGGCGGAAAAGGTGAGGATTCGTTCGTCTGATGGCAATACCGAAAGAACAGCAGAGCGCCTACCAGCGCTGGGAAATGGCGTCGTTCGGCGACGACCGTCCCAGCACGCTCGCACGCCGCGCGGCCGAGGCCGCGGCGGCGTCGAGCGCCTCCCCTTCTGCTGACGCCACGTCCGCCCTGCCGCCGGGATTCAATCTGCCGAGCGTCGAAGAACTGGAAGCGATGCGCGAAGCGGCGCGCCAGGAAGGCTTCGCGCAAGGGCTGGAAGAAGGCCGCGCCCAGGGCCATCACGAGGGCCGCGCACAAGGTTACGCCGAAGGCGCCGAGGCTGGCCAGCGCGAAGCCGCGGCCGAGCTGGAGCAGCTGCGCCAGGTGGCCGCCAGCTTCGGCGACGCCATCGCCCAGGCCAACGAGACCATCTCCCGCGACGTATTGGAACTGGCCCTGCGCCTGGCGCGCGGCATGGTGCGCACCGGTTTCGACGTGCGTCCCGAACTGATCCTGTCGGTGGTGCGCGACGCCATCGACCAGCTGCCCGTGCTGCAACAGCCGGCCGTGCTCACCCTGAACCCGCTGGATGCCGAACTGGTGCGCCATGGCATGGCCGAAGAATTGAGCAAGGGCGGCTGGCGCATCGTCGAGAACGGTTCAATCGCGCGCGGCGGCTGCAAGGTCGAGACCGCCACTAACCAGATCGACGCCCAAGCCGCGGCCCGCTGGAACCGCCTGACCCACGCGCTGGGCGCCAACGTCGAATGGCTGGGCGACTGATGGACGACCACCAGCACCACCAGGAAGGCACGGGCAGCGGCGACCCGCACACCGGGCGCTGGAAATCCTATCTGCGCGACTGCGACACCCTGGTCAGCTTCGCCGATCCGCTGCAAGTGTCGGGCCGCGTCACGCGCGTGGCCGGGCTGGTGATGGAATGCGTCGGCCTGCGCCTCGCGGTCGGCGCCGCCGCCACGATCCCCACCGCCAGCGGCTTCATCGAGGCCGAAGTGGTCGGCTTCGAGGGCGAACGCCTGTTCCTGATGCCGCAAAGCGATACCGAAGGCGTGGTGCCCGGTTCGCGCGTCTTCCCGGTCGAGAGCGTGCTGCCGCCGCCGGGCACCGTGCCGCACGGGCGCCGGCGTCCGCAAGACCGCGCGCGCCACCTGCCGGTCGGCATGCAGCTGCTGGGCCGCGTGGTCGATGGCGCCGGCCGCCCGCTCGACGGCCTCGGCCCGCTCGGCACGAGCGAGGTGGGGCCGCTCAATGCGCGGCCGGTCAATCCCCTCGACCGCGCGCCGATCAAGGACACGCTCGACGTCGGCGTGCGCGCCATCAATGCGATGCTGACCGTGGGCCGCGGCCAGCGCCTGGGCCTGTTCGCGGGCACCGGCGTCGGCAAATCGGTGCTGCTTGGGATGATCGCCCGGTATACCGAAGCCGACGTCATCGTGGTCGGACTCATCGGCGAACGCGGCCGCGAGGTCAAGGAATTCATCGACCAGATCCTGGGCCCTGAAGGCCGCGCCCGCTCGGCCGTCGTGGCGGCCCCGGCCGACTCGCCGCCGCTGCTGCGCCTGCAGGGGGCGGCCTACGCCACGGCGATCGCCGAGCATTTCCGCGACCAGGGCAAGAACGTGATGCTGATCATGGATTCGCTGACCCGCTATGCGATGGCGCAGCGCGAGATCGCGCTGGCGATCGGCGAGCCGCCGGCCACCAAGGGTTATCCCCCATCGGTGTTTGCAAAACTGCCGGTGCTGGTGGAACGGGCCGGCAACGGCCTGGAGGGCGGCGGCTCGATCACGGCCTTCTATACCGTGCTGTCCGAGGGCGATGACCAGCAGGATCCGATCGCCGATGCGGCGCGCGGTATTCTCGACGGCCACATCGTGCTCAACCGCCACCTGGCCGAGGCCGGGCATTATCCGGCGATCGATATCGAGCAGTCGATTTCGCGGGCGATGCACTCGATCACGACCCACGAACACCAGCTGGCGGCGCGCAAGCTCAAACAATTGTATTCGCGCTATCAACGCTCGCGCGACCTGATCAATGTCGGCGCCTATGCCGCCGGCAGCGATCCGGTGCTCGACCAGGCCATCGCGAAGCATGGGGCCATCGAAGAATTCCTGTGCCAGGAAATTCACGACAACGCCACGCTTCCCCAGAGCTTGGGGCAACTTTCCTCGCTATTCAACTGATCGGCGAGAATTGCTCAGCGTTAAAATCGCTGCACCATGGCCCAATTATCCGCACTTGAAACACTGATCGACCTGGCGCAGAAGGATTCCGATGCTGCCGCCAAGCGCCTGGGCGCGGCCAACAAACTGGTCGAGGAAGCCGAACAGAAGCTGGAAATGCTGGTCGGCTACCGCGACGAATACGCGCGCAAGCTCGATGCCGCCCAGGTGGCCGGCATCACGCCTTTCGCGTACCACAACTTCGTTGCCTTTATTGGCAAGTTGGACCATGCCTTGAATGGCCAGCGCGACGTATTGAAGCATGCCCAGTTCAAGGCGGAATCCGAGCGCAAGACTTTGCAGGAAAGCGAACGCAAGCGCTTGTCGTATCGCACGCTGAACGAACGCGCCGCGAGCGAAGCGCTCAAGGTGCAGAACAAGCGCGACCAGAAACTGATGGACGACCACGCGGCGCGTGGCGCCCGCTACAAACAACGCTGAGCGAATCATGACGACGCAGACCACGAATCTCCTGTTCCAGACCACGGGCGCCAATGCCAGCGCGCCACGCAGTGCGAGTCAGGACCGGCTGGCCGACAGCGCACGCAACAATGGCGCCTTCGGCGCCACCCTGGCGCGCGAACTGGCGGCGCGCCAGCAGGCGCCGCAGCCGCAGGCGCCGACCCCGGCTGCCCAGCAGCCGAAGCCGGCCGCGCAGCAGCAGCAATCGAAACCGAATGCCGCCGACAAGCCCGCCAACCGCGAGCCGGTGCGCGAACAGGCCAAGGCCGGCGTCAAGCCGGCCAGCCACGAAGGCGAAGCGAAGACCGCGTCCGCCGAGGGCGCGGAAGAATCCGGCGCGGCCGAAGGCGCGGCCGAAGCCGCCGCCGCGGCCACGACGCCGGTCACCGACATGCTGGCCTTCATGGCCAGCCTGACCAGGCCCGCAAGCGCCGACGCCGCTGCCGTGCCGCTTGACGCCGCCGCTGCCGGCGACCTGCAATCGAAGGCGCTGGAAAGCGCGCTGGAGCACATGACCGGCGCGGCCGGCAGCGCGGCCGGTGACGCCGCGGCCGGCGCCGCCGTCACCGACGAGCTCGGCAAAGGCGTCTCGCTGGCCGCCGGCGTGCAGCGTGCCCCGGTCGACCCGAACGCGCCCCAGGTCCAGACCGGCGCGCTGCCGGAAGGCCAGCAGGATGCCGCCCAGTTCCAGACCCAGCTGCGCGAAAGCCAGCAGCAACTGGCAACGGCCGTCGAGGAAGCCCCGGCCCCGCTGGCCCAGCTGCAGGCCCAGGCCGCCAAGATGGCGGACGCGGTCGGCAACCCGGCCGCCGTGCCGGGCGACCGCATCCCGGCCCGTGTCGGCAGCCAGGCCTGGGACAACCAGGTCAGCCAGCGCATCGTCTACATGGTCGGCAAGGAGCAGGCCGCCACCCTGACCCTGAACCCGCCCGACCTGGGCCCGGTCCAGATCGTGCTCAACGTGAGCAACGACCAGGCCAGCGTGGCCTTCTCGGCCGAGCAGCTGGAAGTGCGCCAGGCGCTGGAAAACGCCCTCCCGCGCCTGCGCGAGATGATGAGTGAAAGCGGCATCGCCCTGAATAACGCGACGGTCGACGCCGGCGCACGCCAGCAGCAGCAGGATGACCAACGCCGTGCGTCCGGCGGCACGGGCGCCAATGGCAACCTGGCCGGCGCTGGCGCCGGCAACGAGGGCGAGGCCGCGGTGAACGAAGTCGCGCCGCGCACCCGCACCGTGGGCCTGGGCGAGCGCGGAATGGTCGACCTGTTCGCGTAATCCCGGCCGGGACGGCGCGCAAGGGGCGGCCCGACGGCCGCCCTTTTCCATTCCGTCATCGCGCGCCTGCAACAATTCCGGATTTACTGCCTCTTCCTCCCTCTTTTCTAGGCTTGCCCGGGTGCATCTTTCCGCGACAATGCCATAATGTTGTACCCATTAACCAGCACTGAAGACCTATTTTGAAAGCGAATCCGAAAATGAAAGCTGATCCGAAAGCGGACCCGGCTGCAGCAGCGGCACCGGCCGGCTCGAAGAAAAAGCTCATCATCATGATCCTCGCCGCGATCCTCGTGCTTGGCGCGGGCGCCGGCGGCGGCTGGTATTTCAGCCAGTCCTCGGCCGCCCATGGCGAAGAAGAAGCCCCGGCCAAGGAAACCAAGAAGAAGAAAAAGAAAGATCCGGAATCCAAGCCGGAATACGTGCCGATCGAGGCCTTCACCGTCAATCTGCAGCCCGAGAACGGCGAGCAGTATTTGCAGGTACAGTTCACCCTGCAGGTCGACGGCGCCGAACAGGCGACCATGGTAAAAGACAATATGGCGATCGTGCGCAACCGCGTGCTGCTCCTGTTGTCGAGCAAAAAAGCGTCCGAAATCAATACGGTAGAGGGCAAGCAGCAACTGGCGTCCGAAATCCAGGCGGCGATCACCGAGCCGTTCGAGAAACATGGCGACGAACAGGAAGTGTCCGACGTATTATTCACTTCGTTTATCATCCAGTAAGCATTCAGTAAACACGAAGAAACATGGCCGATAATTTCCTCTCACAGGAAGAAGTCGATGCCCTCTTAAAAGGGGTCAACGGCGATCAGGACGACATTGCGACGCCTGAAGACACCTCGGGGGTACGCACCTATAACCTGGCAACGCAGGAGCGCATCGTGCGCGGCCGCATGCCGACGCTCGAGATCATCAACGAGCGTTTCGCCAGGTATCTGCGGGTCGGCCTGTTCAACTTCCTGCGCCGCAGCGCCGAGGTCTCGGTCGGCTCGGTGCGGGTCTCCAAGTACAGCGAGTTCATCCGCAACCTGGTGGTCCCGACCAACCTGAACCTGATCCACATGAAGCCGCTGCGCGGCACCGCCCTGATGGTGTTCGATCCGGGCCTGGTGTTCCTGCTGGTGGACAACCTGTTCGGCGGCGACGGGCGCTTCCACACCCGCGTCGAGGGCCGCGACTTTACCCAGACCGAGCAGCGCATCATCATGCGCATCCTCGACATCGTGTTCGAGGCCTACGGCAAGTCGTGGGAGCCGGTCTATCCGATCGAGTTCGAGTACATCCGTTCCGAGATGAACACGCAGTTCGCCAACATCGCGACCCCGAACGAAGTCGTGGTGTCCTGCACCTTCACGGTCGAGCTGGGCTCGGTGTCGGGCCAGATCCACTTCTGCATGCCCTACTCGATGATCGAGCCGATCCGCGACGCGCTGACCTCGAGCATCCAGGGCGAGGCGCTGGAAGTCGACAAGCGCTGGGTGCGCCTGCTGACGCAACAGATCCAGGTCGCCGAGGTCGAGCTGGTCGCGGTGCTGGGCAACGGCAAGGCGAACTTCGACGAGATCCTGAACATGAAGATCGGCGACGTGATCCCGATCGTGGTGCCCGACATGCTGCAGGCCACGGTCGACGGCGTGCCGGTGATGGATTGCAGTTACGGCGTGCACAACGGGCAATATGCGCTGAAGGTCGAGAAGCTGCTCGCCAATAGCGACACCTTCAGCAAGTAATCGATATGATTGGCCAGGCGCAGGGCGCCGGCCGAAGCAAGAAGCAATACAGGAGAACACCATGTCGGACAACCAGGAAGACCAGGACCACATCGACGACGATTGGGGCGCGGCGATCGCCGAGCAGGCCGCGGCCGAAGCCGCGGCGCTCGAGCGCCAGCAACAGCAGCAGGCGACCGCCCCGGCCGCGGCTGCCGCCGTGTTCAAGGATTTCTCGAACAAGGGCGCGCGCAACGAGACGCCGAACGACATCGACTTCATTCTCGACATCCCGGTGCAATTGACGGTGGAACTGGGCCGCACCAAGATCGCCATCAAGAACCTGCTGCAACTGGCGCAGGGCTCGGTGGTCGAGCTGGACGGCCTGGCCGGCGAGCCGATGGACGTGCTGGTCAACGGCTGCCTGATCGCCCAGGGCGAGGTGGTGGTCGTGAATGACAAGTTCGGGATCCGACTCACTGATATCATCACGCCATCTGAACGGATTCGCAAACTGAATAAATGACCCCGCGCCGCGCCCCTGCCCTGTTTTTCGATCGCACTCCTGTCACCGGATACGCAGGCGTAGGGTTGGCGGCATTGCTGTTCGCTCCCGTCGTCGCCTTCGCCCAGCAGAGCGCGGCGACCGACACGTCGACCGCGCCGGCCCCGGCCGCCCACGCGGACTCCGAAACGCCACGCCGCCCCGGCGAAACCACCACCGGCCGCCCGCCGGCGCCGGCCGTGCCGGCCCCGGCGACCACACCCACCGCGAAAGCCCCGCCGACCGCCCCGCTGCCCGGCGATGCCGCCGCAAGCACTGACACCACCCCGCCGGTTTCCACCGCGCCCGTGTCGCCGGCGTCCACCGCGCCGCTGAGCGAAGCCCCGCGCGTATCGATGCCGGCCTCGACGCCATCGTCGATGCCCACCTCGTCCACCGCCAGCCCCGGCGCGGGCGGCCTGCTCAAGACCATCATGGCCTTGACGCTGGTGCTCGGCCTGCTGGCCGGCCTGGCCTGGATGATGAAACGCTTCGGTCCCAAGATGAGCGGCGGCAGCGCCAACCTGCGCGTGGTCGGCGCCCTGAACCTGGGCGGTCGCGAACGCATCATGGTGGTCGAAGTCGGCGACCAGTGGATCGTGGTCGGCGCCGCGCCGGGCCGCGTCAACGCCCTGCACACCATGCCGCGCCAGGAAGGCGAACTGGCCCCGACCGCCGCCCACGGCGCACTCCCGGCCAATCACTTCGCGGACTGGCTCAAGAAGACGATCGACAAACGCAATGCGAGCTAAACACCTTTTGTTGGCCGGCGCACTGGCCCTGCCGCTGATCGCGGCGGCCCAGCCCGGCATCCCGGCATTCCAGAGCAGCCCGGCGCCGGGCGGCGGCACGTCGTACTCGCTGCCGGTCCAGACCCTGCTGCTGCTGACCTCACTCACCTTCCTGCCGGCCGCGCTGCTGATGATGACGGCGTTCACCCGCATCATCATCGTGCTGTCGCTGCTGCGCCAGGCGCTGGGCACCCAGACCGCGCCGCCGAACCAGGTGATGGTGGGGCTGGCGCTGTTCCTGACCTTCTTCGTGATGGGACCGACGTTCGACCGCATCTACAGCGAGGCCTACCTGCCGCTGCAGCGCAACGAGATCCAGATGACCGAGGCCATGAACCGCGGCGCGGTGCCGCTCAAGGAATTCATGGTCAAGCAGACGCGCCAGTCCGACCTGGCGCTGTTCGTCAAGATCTCGCGTTCCGAAGCGCTGCAGGGGCCCGAAGACATTCCGCTGCGGGTCCTGATTCCGGCCTTCGTTACCAGCGAACTGAAGACGGCGTTCCAGATCGGCTTCGCGATCTTCATCCCCTTCCTGATCATCGACATGGTAGTGGCGTCGGTGCTGATGGCGATGGGCATGATGATGATGTCGCCCGCCGTCATCGCCCTGCCGTTCAAGCTGATGCTGTTCGTGCTGGTCGACGGCTGGCAGTTACTGCTGGGCTCGCTGTCCCAGAGTTTCTACTGAGGAGGCGGCCATGACACCCGAAAGCGTGATGACGATGGGCCGCACGGCCATGGAAGTGACGCTGATGATCTCGGCCCCGCTGCTGCTGGTGGCGCTGATCATCGGCCTGATCATCAGCATCTTCCAGGCCGCGACCCAGATCAACGAAGCGACCCTGTCCTTCATCCCGAAGCTGGTCGGCGTGTTCGTCGCCTTGGTGGTGGCCGGGCCGTGGATGCTGTCGGTGATGCTCGACTACATGCGCCAGGTGTTCACCGGGATTCCGGGCTTGATCGGGTAAGGCCCGCGTGCTGACGCTGACCTCGGTCGAGATCAACGCCTGGATCGCCGGCCTGCTGTGGCCGCTGTCGCGCATCCTGGGGCTGATCGCCGCCGCGCCGCTGTTCGGCAACGCCGGCGTGCCGCTGCGCGTCAAGGTCTTGCTCGGCGTGTTCCTGGCGCTGGTGATCGCGCCGCTGGTGCCGGCGGTGCCGGCAGCCGATCCAACCTCGTGGGCAGGCCTGCTCATCCTGGTCAAGGAAATGATCATCGGGCTGGCGATGGGCTTCGCCATGCGCCTCGTGTTCGCCGCCGTCGAGTACGCGGGCGAGGTGGCCAGCCAGACCATGGGCCTGGGCTTCGCCATGTTCTTCGATCCCAGCACGCGCGGACGTTCGTCGGCCATCAGCCAGTTCATGGCCCTGGTCGCGACCATGGCTTTCCTGGCCGTGAACGGGCACCTGGTGCTGCTCGAGGCGCTGGCCGAAAGCTTCGTCACCATGCCGATCACCGAGACGCCGTTTTCGTCCAACGCGGCGCTGGAACTGGCGCGCTGGGGCGGACGCATCTTCTCGGCCGGCCTGCAGATCGCGATGCCGATCATCGCCGCCCTGCTGATCACGCAAGTCGCCCTCGGCATCCTGACGCGCGCCGCGCCACAGCTGAACATCTTCGGCATCGGTTTCCCGATCACGCTGGGCGTGGGCTTCCTGACCCTGAGCCTGGCCCTGCCCTACCTCAGCGCGCCGATCGTCAACCTGTTCAACCAGGGCATCGAAACCACCCGGTCGCTGCCGCGCGCCGGCAATCCACAGCCGGGAACGGCGGGAGCGGCGCCGGCGCAACCGGCGCCGGTGGTGCCTGCGCCTGGCTGATCAGAGGAAACAAGGTTAGAATGAGAATAATTCTCATTCATCTTGTTGCATATGCCCGATTCCCTGCTTCGCCGCCGCCTGCTCGGCGCCGCCGCCGTCACCACCCTGGCCGGCCTCGCCGCGCCGCTGGCGCGCGCCGCCGAAGGGTGGCAGACCGCCACCCTGCCGCTGGCCCGGCAACATGACCTGACATCCGCCATCACCGGCCAGCACTACCGCATCTTCGTCGCCGTGCCGCCCGGCGCGGCGCCCGCCGCGGGGCATCCGGTGCTGTATGCGCTGGACGGCAACGCCACCTTCCCGACCCTGGCGCTCATGGCGCGCAGCGCCGGCGTGCGCAGCCGCGTCACCGGCCAGACGCCACCGGTAATTGTCGGCATCGGCTATGCCGGCGACCAGCCCTACAGCAGCGCGCGCGGCCGCGATTACACGCCGCCGACCGGCAAGGCGGGACCGGCGGCCGAAGGCGGCGCCGACCTGTTCCTCGACTTCATCGAAAAAGAACTGAAACCGCTGGTGGCGACGCTGGCGCCGCTCGACCCGGCGCGCCAGGCGCTGTACGGGCATTCGTACGGCGGCCTGTGCACGCTGCACGCGCTGTTCAGCCGCCCCGCCATGTTCCAGACCTATCTCGCGGCCAGCCCGTCGATCTGGTATGGCGAACGCAGGGTGCTGACGGGCATGGAGGGATTCGCCAAACGCCTTGCTTCCCTGCCGTCGAAACCCTCCCTGATGCTGGCCGTGGGCGAGCTGGAACAGCCGGCGGCGAACGGCGCCGCGCTGGAAGGCCGCCAGGCGGTCGCGGCCAGGCGGCGCATGGTCGACGAGGCGCGCGAACTCGCCGACCGGCTGCAGGCGGACCAGACGCTGGCACGGGTCCGGTTCCACCTGCTGGCGCATGAGAACCATGGCTCGGCGATGTTCCCGGCCATGGCGCGCGGGCTGGAGTTTTTCCTCGCTTAGCGCGCCGGCGCGCGGTAGCGCATCGCCACGTCGCAGCGCGCATAGCGCGCGCCGTAGTCCGCCATGATGCCGGCGTCGTGTTCGAAACCCAGCTTCTCGTACAGGTGGATGGCGGCGGCGCACCTGGCGTTGCTGAGCAGGTAGAGCGGCTCGGCCCCGAGCCCTATGGCGCGGGCGATCATCGCCTCGAGCAGGAATTCGCCGGCCTTCAGGCCGCGCGCGCTTTCGCGCACGCCCATCTTGGTCAGCTCGAAACTGCGCGCGCCGGTCTTTTGCAGCGCGCAGGTGCCGACGATGCCCAATCCGCGCGCTTCCACGAACAGGATCGCGCCGCCCGGATCGACGATCTTCGCGCGCGGATTTTCCAGCACCTCGCGGTCGGTCGCCTCGAGCTTGAACATGGCGTTGATCCATTCGGCGTTGATGTCGTGGAAGTGACTTGCCAGCTCGTCGCTGAACTCGTGGATCGTGAGAAGCTGCGGCGCCGAGCGCGCGGCCAGCGCATCAATGGAATGCTCCGCCAGCGCCGCCTCGATGGCGGCGATCTGCTCCATGAACTCTTCAGGCCGGCCGCCGAACAAGGTCTTGACCGCCTCGCCGATCTGCGGCCACACATACAGCTTGGCGCGCGCCAGCACCGCATTGCCCTCGGAGGTCAGCGAAATGGTGCGCTGGCGCCCATCGCCGTCCCTGTCCTGTTGCGACTCGACCAGGCCCAGGTCGGCCAACTGGCCGATGCCGCGCGTGATGCCGGGCTGGCTGACGCCGACCACCTGGACCAGTTGCCCGATGGTCAGCGCCTGGCCGTCGAGCGCGGCCAGCAGCGGCATGTGGGCCGGCTGCACCGGCAAGCCCGCATCCGACGCGACCCTGGCGGCGCCCGCCTGCATCCGTTCGCCCAGGCGCTTCAGGCGGCTGCCCAGGAAGGTCGGGCCCAGCTCTTTCAATAAATCCGACATCGGCAATCTCCATAACGCGATATATAACAGTGTATATTCGTGCCGACCGGATCGTCAACGCTTCTCACCCTTCGATGCCGCATGCCTGAAACGCCACCTTTTGGCCCGTAATGCTACTTAGCCAACAAACAAAAGCGCACGGCAGGGGTAGCCTGAACATCCCAGGGCGTAGCGCCTCCACCAAGCCATGCATGTGGCCGCTATCGACATGAAAACATCTAGACCTCTCAAGATCGTCGGTTGGATCCTGCTTGGAATCACGGTCATCGTGATCCTCTTCTTCCTGCTGTTCGACTGGAATATGCTGCGGCCGTATATCAACCGCAAGATATCGGAAACCACGGGCCGTGAATTCGCGATCCGAGGCGACCTGGACGTCAAGTTCCAGCGCGGACTGGACAGCGAACGCGGCTGGCGACGCTACGTGCCGCGCCCGTACATCAGCGCCAACGACGTCACCATGAGCAACCCGACCTGGAGCACGGTCGGCCCGCAAATGGCCGGGGCGCAGCGCGTCGAGGTGGGCCTGCACGTGCTGCCGCTGCTGCGCAAGGACGTCGTCATCACCGACCTGCGTCTGGCGGCCCCCGACATCGCCGTGCAGCGGCTCGAGGATGGCCGCAACTCCTGGACCTTCAAGGACAACGGCCCGTCACAGTGGAATGTCGACATCCAGCGCCTGTCCTTCAACAGCGGCAAGCTGCGCTATGCGGACGAGCCGCTCGGCATCGACCTGCGCGCGGACGCGCGCACGATCGACGGCCAGCAGCCTGCGCCGGCCGCGGGCGTGCCGCCGTACGGCCTGGCCTTCACCCTGTCGGGCACCTACAACAAGGCGAAGATCACGGGCGGCGGCAAGGCCGGCGCGGTGCTGTCGCTGACCGGCGAAGACATCACCTTCCCGATCGAGGCCGAGGCCAGCGCCGGCCAGAACAAGCTCGGCCTGCGCGGCGTGGTGCGCGATCCGCGCTCGCCGTCCGGCTTCGCCCTCAAGATGGAGCTGGCCGGCGCCAGCATGGCCGACCTGTACGGCCTGACCGGCGTGCTGCTGCCGGAAACCCCGCCCTACTCGACCCGCGGCGAACTGCTGGGCAAGAAGGACGGCGACTTCTGGAGCTTCACGTATAAAGACTTCACCGGCAAGGTCGGCGCCAGCGACCTCGCCGGCACCCTGACCTATGCCCAGCGCAAGCCGCGCCCGTTCCTGAGCGGCGCCCTGACCTCCAAGCAACTGCGCCTGGCCGACCTGGGGCCGACCGTCGGCGCCGACACCGGCGCCGGCACCAAGGAAGCGGGCCGCATCAAGGCGCCGCCGCCCGGCAAGGCCTTGCCGGTGGAAGGGTTCAATACCGAGAAGTGGGGAGCGCTGGATGCCGACGTCAAATTCTCCGGCAAGCGCATCGTGCGCACCCATGACATTCCGCTGGAAGACCTCGAGACCACCATCCGCATGAAGAACAAGGTGCTCACCCTCACCCCGCTCAGCTTCGGCATGGCGGGCGGACGCATCACCTCCAACATCCGCCTCGACGGCAGCGGCAAGACGCTGGACGCCGGGGCCCGCCTGGCGGCGCGCGGCCTCAAGATCCGCGAACTGTTCCCCAAGCTGCAGTCGATGCAGGCCAGCTTCGGTGAGGTCAATGGCGACGGTGTGCTGGCCGGCAAGGGCAATACGGTGGCGGCCATGCTGGGCACCTCGCACGGCGAAATCAATGCCGTCGTCACCGAGGGCACGGTCAGCCAGTTCATGCTCGAACTGGCCGGCCTGAACGTGGCTAACGCCATCTTCGTCAAGATCTTCGGCGACAAGCAGATGATGCTCAATTGCGTGGCGGCCCAGACCACGGTGCGCAATGGCCGCGCCAACATCGACCGCTTCGTGCTCGACAGCGAGGATGCGGTGGTGAACATGTCGGGTTACGTCGACCTGGCCAGCGAACGCCTGGACCTGGACGTGCGGCCGAAAACCAAGGGCGCGCGCGTGCTGTCGCTGCGCACGCCGCTGTATGCGCGCGGCACCTTCACCGAGCCGAAGGTCGGACCGCAGGCGGGTCCGCTGGCGCTGAAGGCCGGCGCCGCCGTGGCGCTGGCCACCGTGAATCCGCTGGCCGCCCTGCTGCCGCTGATTAACGTCGACAAGGCGCCGGACACCAACTGCGGCGCCGAGATCAGGGAGGCGACCAAGCCGCCGAAAGTGAATGCGAAGACGCCGCCGAAGCCGGTAGCGGCGCGCTGATCACCAGGCGTTAATCAAAGGACGTTGAACAGCGACAGCCCCGACATCGTCTTGAACGACATCTGCGCCGCCTGCAGCGTCAGCTGTTGCTGGGAGAAGTCCGAGATCGCCTTGACCGTGTCCAGGCCCTGCAGGTCGTCCAGCGTGGTCGCGTACTGGATATCGAGGTCGGAACCGGCGCTGTCCAGGTAGTCCAGCTCGTTCATGTGGGCGCCGACCGACGCCTGCACGGTCAGCACGTTGTCGTGGGCGTTCTTGAGGTTGTCGATCGCCGTGTTCAGCTGGTTGGTCAGGGCCGCCTTGCCGGTCGCGCCGTCGCCCGGCATGCGCAGCGTCTTGATCAGGTCGGTCACGGTGGTGAACACCGACTGCTTCTGGCTCGGCTCGACGGTGAACTTGTCGCCGGCCGCCGGCACGCCCTTGATGTCCATCGCCATGCCGCCGAAGGCGATCTGCTGGCCTTCCTTGTACGGCAGGTCTTGCTGGTCCGGCAAGGCGGTGCGCGGATCGGTGCTGGTGTTGTACACGGTATAGGTCGGCGCCGGCGGCTCGTCCGCGCTCATGCCGAACTCGATCTCATATTTGCTGCTGTCGAGCGCCGGACGGTTGACCACCGAGCCGGACGAGATGATGGCGGAACCGGTGTTGCCGCTGGCGGCCTGGGTCTGGAACGTGCCATTGCCGGTCGGGATCGCTTCGAACACGGCGCTGCCCGACGCCGACAGCGGCACCTTGCGCGATTCGCTCACCTGCAGCTGGCGCACGCCCGAGTCGCCCTGGTAGGCGGCGCCGGTCGGCGTCGCCGTGAACGGCTGGGTGGTGGTCTTGAAACCCGAGAACAGGTAGCCGCCCGCGCCGTCGGCGGTATTGGCCACGCCCAGCAGGTCGGCCAGGCGGCCTTCGAGCTCGGTGGCCAGCTTTTCGCGGTCGCTCTGCAGCATGATGCCATTGCCGCCCTCCACCGCCAGTTCCTGGATTTCCTGCAGCAGGTCGCCGGCGTTCTGCAGCGCCGATTCGGTGAAGCCCATCGCCGACTTGGCGCTGCTGCGATTGGTCGCGAACTGGGCGTTGATGTTTTGCGACTGGGTCACCTCGAGCGCGCGCGCCGACGCCACCGGATCGTCGGCCGGGGTCAACAGGCGGCGGTCGGTCGACAGCTGCATCTGCGTGCGCGCCAGCGCCGACTGCAGGTTGTTGAGCTGGTTGGTCGAAGTGTTGTAGAGGTTCAGGGTACTGATGCGCATGGTGGTCCTTGCTCGGGTCAGGCGTTAGCGGCCGATCGACAGCAGCGAATCGAAGATCGTGCCGGCGATCTGCATCACCTTGCTGGCCGCCTGGTAGGCCTGCTGGTACTTGATCAGGTTGGTGGCTTCCTCGTCCAGGTTGACGCCGGCGACGTCGGCCTGGGCGCCCTGCGCCTGCGCCAGCAGGGCATTGTTGGCCGAGGCATTGATCTGGACTTCGCGCGTCTTGTTGCCGACTTCGCTCACCATCTGGGCGTACGACGACTGGATGGTCGCGGTGCCGCCGTTGAAGATGTTCTTGGTCTGCAGCTCGCCCAGCGCCGCGATGTTGCGGGTGTCGCCCACGCCGCTGCTGTTGTCGGCGATCTCGAACTTGTCGCCGCCGCCCGGGGCGCCGGTCATGGTCACGCTGATGCCGCCGAAGCTGTAAGTGGCGCCGTTCTCGAACACGACGTCGCCGGTGATCGGCGTCTTGTTGCCCTTGTCGTCGACCTTGTAGACGGTCTCGCCGGCCGGGAAACCGGTCAGCGTGTCGGCCGCGCCATCGGCGCCTTTGTTGAAGGTGAGCGTGATCGGCAGCGCCGGCGGCGTGTCCAGGAACTCGCTGTCGACCTTGATCTCGCTGATCTTGCCGCTGCCGGTATTGGTCGACGGTTCATTGCTCAGGACCGGGGCCGCGGCCGCGATCTGCGACACGTCGGTGGCCAGCACCTTGAAGTCGGCCGCGCCGTTGATGGTCGGGCGCACCAGGAAGGTGTCGCCCTCGCGCGCGCTCTTCGAGAAGGTCATCTCCACGCCGCCGACCTCGAAGGTGGCGTTGCCGTCGGCATCGGGCTCGACCGACCCGACCGAGGTGCGGTCCGGCAGGCTGAGCACGTGGTAGCGGCCCTCGGAGAACTTGACCTCGTAGTCGTTGTCGGTCAGCTTGGACGGATCGACGACCTTGGCCGTCAGTTCCGACGTGCTCAGCGGCGAGCTGTTGACGCTCTTGCCGACGTAGGCCGGCGCTTCGTTGAAGAAGGCCTTGCCCGGCTCGCCGTTCTGGTCCAGGCCCAGCTCGTGCTGGCGGTTGAACTCGAAGGCCAGGCCGATCGCGATCTTGCCGAGCTGGCTCTGGGCCTTGTCCAGCGTGTTGCTGCGGAAATCGAGCACGCCGCCCAGCTTACCGCCCGGCAGCGCGCCGTCGGGCAGCACCGACACCTTGTTGCCGACCTGGTAGCCCACTTCCAGGCGCGTCAGGTCGGTCGGCGACTGCATCGTCGCCAGCTGGAAGGAATCCTGGCCCACGACCAGCGGCTGGCCATTGCCGATCGAAACCGTCAGGCTGTTGTTATCGCCCGGCAGCACGGTGGCTTTGACATATTTGTTCAGTTCGAGCACCAGCTGGTCGCGCTGGTCCAGCAAGTCGTTCGGCGGACGCTGGGGCGACGAGGCATAGTTGCCGATCTGCTCGTTGAGCTTGGCGATCTGCTGGGCATAGGTGTTGATCGCGGTGACGCTCGATTCGATCTCGGAATTGACGCCCTCGCGGATCTCGCCCAGGCGCGCATCCAGGCCGTTCAGGCGCGTGGCCAGCGATTCGGCGTTCGACAGCATGGCCTGGCGCGACGGCACCGAGGCGCGGTTGGCGGCCATGTCCTGCACGCCCTTGAAGAAACTCTGCGTCGCCGGGGTCAGGCCCGACGTGGTGTCGGCCAGCAGGTTGTCGATCTGCTTGATCTGCGAATAATACGATTCCAGGCCGCTGCTGCCGGCCTGGGCGTTGCGCACTTGCGTGTTCAAAAAGTCGTCGCTGTAGCGCTTGATCTGCGCGATCTGGGTGCCGGTGCCCATGAAGCCGACGCCGGTGTTCAGGGCGGCCGCGGTGGCCTGCACCACCACCTGGCGGCTGTAGCCGGCCACGTTGGCGTTGGTGATGTTGTGGCCGGTGGTGGACAGGGCCGCCTGGGCTGCGTACAGGCCGGTCTTACCGATGGCGAGAAGGCTACTCATGACTTTTTTCTCTCTTTAACAAGTCCGTCTACGGCAGCTTTTGGAAAAACTTGACGGTCATTTGTAACGACATTTTTCTGGGCCGGCGCTTCAGGCCAGCGAGTTCTTGATCAATCGGGTCAGCTTGGCCGCGTAATTCGGGTCGGTCGCATAGCCGGCGCGCTGCAGGCCCTTGGCGAAGGCTTCGGCGTCGCCGCCGCTGGCGATGACTTTTTCGTAACGCGGGTTGTTGGCGATCAGCCTGGCGTAGTCGCGGAACGAATCGGCGGGCGAATCGTAGGCGCGGAATTTCTCCACTTTCGTCTGCGGCTTGCCGTTCACGTACTCGGTCGTCACGGCGGTGGCGACCTTGCCCTTCCAGCTCGGACCGGCCTTGATGCCGAACAGGTTGTTGCTGCTGGTGCCGTCGGCATTCTTGATCATGCGCTTGCCCCAGCCGGTCTCGAGCGCGGCCTGGCCCAGCATGAACTTGGCCGGGATGCCGGTGCTCTGCTCGGCCGCGTGGGCGTGCTCGTGCAGCTTTTCCTGGAAGGCGCGCACGTGCGGCGCCTGGGTGCGGCCATTCTCGAGCGTGGCCGGCAGCGCCGGCGCCTTGCCGGCGCCTTCCGTGCCGGCGCTGTTCTGGTACATGGCGGCGCCATTCATCGCGCCCGGCAGGCCGCGCGTGCCCATGCCGGTGCTTGCGCCCGCGCTCACGCCGTCGGCGCCGATCGCCAGCGCCTGCTGGCCCATCTGCTGCGAGCTCAGCTGGCGCACCAGCACGTCGGCCAGGCCGACGCCGCGCTTGGCCAGGTTCTGGCTCATCTGCTGGTCGAGCATGGTGGTGAAGGTCTTGGTCTGCTGGTTGTCCATCAGACCTTCCTGCGGCGTGGCGTCGCGCATGCTCTTCATCATCATATTGATGAACATCGCCTCGAACTGGGTCGCCGCTTCCTTGAGGGCGGCCGGCGAGCCATCCTTCGCGCTCTGCCGCAAGCCGTTGAGGCTGTTGGTGTCGAGCGCGAGCTTGGCGGTCTGGTCGTTGGAGAGGCGCGAGGCGATCATGCGTGGCTCAATGAATTAGATGATTTCAAGTTCGGCGCGCAGCGAACCGGACGCCTTCAACGCCTGCAGGATGGCCAGCAGGTCTTGCGGGGTGGCGCCGATCGAATTCATCGCCTTCACCACTTCGGCCAGCGAAGCGCCGCCCTTGACGTTGAGCACCTGGCCCGGTTCCTTCTTGATCTCGACGGTCGGATTCTGGGTCACGACGGTGGCGCCCAGGGTGCCCGGATTCGGCTGGCTCACCTGCGTGTCGGCGCCGATCGTCACCGACAGGTTGCCGTGCGAGATCGCGCAGTTTTCCAGCATCACGGCCTGGTTCATCACCACCGAACCGGTGCGCGCGTTCATGATCACCTTGGCCGAGGCCAGCGGCTGCTTGACGTCGATCTGCTCCAGCTGGCCCAGGAAGGCCACGCGCTGGTCGCTCGACGACGGGGTGCGCACGCGCACCACGCGGCCGTCCAGCGCCGTCGCGACGCCGGGACCGAACTGGTCGTTGACGGCTTCGACCACGCGCGCCGCGGTGGCGAAGTCGGTTTCTTTCAGTTCCAGGCGGATCTGGTTGTCCGCGCCGAGGTTCGAGGCCACCGCGCGCTCGACGGTCGCGCCGCCCGAGATGCGGCCCACCGACAGGTGGTTGACCTGCACCTGGGCGCCGCCGCCCGGGGCTTGCGCGCCGACGCCGCCGACCACCAGGCTGCCCTGGGCCATCGCGTACACCTGGCCGTCGGCGCCGTGCAGCGGCGCCATCAGCAAGGTGCCGCCGCGCAGGCTTTTCGCGTTGCCGATCGACGACACGGTGATGTCCAGCGTCTGGCCCGGCTGGGCGAAGGCCGGCAGCGAGGTGGTGACCATCACGGCCGCCACGTTCTTCAGTTGCAGCTGGACGCCGGCCGGCAGGTTGATGCCCTTCTGCTGCAGCATCGCCTTGATCGACTGCACGGTGAACGGGGTTTGCGTGGTCTGGTCGCCGGTGCCGTCCAGGCCCACGACGATGCCGTAGCCGGACAACTGGTTCTGGCGCACGCCGGCGATGGTCGCCAGGTCCTTCAGGCGCTCGGCCTGGGCCACTGGAGCAGTCCCCGCAAGCGCGGCGGCGAGCAGCATGAAGACGGTGATCTTACGCATGAATGACTCTTTAAATTAGAACGGCAGCATCGACAGGAAGAAGCGCGACAGCATCGAGGTCACCTCGGCGCGGTCGAGACGGCTGTTGGTGCGGTACTCGACCCGCGCATCGGCGATCACCGCCGACGAGACCGTATTGCCGGCCTGGATCGTGTCCGGGCTGACCATGCCCGAGAAACGAATGAACTCGGTGCCCTTGTTCATCGCGACCTGCTTTTCGCCGGCCACGATCAGGTTACCGTTGGGCAGCACTTCGGTGACGGTCACGCCGATGGTGCCGCTGAAGTTGTTCGAGGCGCTCTGGTTGTCGCCGTCGGCATACTTGGTGCCCGACTCGAGGTCGACGCCGGCGCCGATGACGCCAGCGATCACGCCAGGCGCCGTGAAGCTGGCGCTGCCGGTCTTGTTGCCCGAGCTGGCGCCGGTCTTGGTGGCGCTGGTGCGCTCGCTGATGTTCACGGTCAAGAGGTCGCCGATGTGGCGCGCGCGGCGGTCTTCGAACATCGGGCGGTAGCTGTTGACGTTGAAGATGGCGCCGTCGGTGGCTGGGGCAGTGTCGACCAGCATCGGACGGGCGCTGGTCGGGCCTTGCACGATGGTGGTCGGCGCGGTGTTGCAACCGGCAAGCAGCGCCACCGCGGCGAGGAAGGACAAAGACAGGGTTTTCATGATGACTGGATTAGAGCTGCGACAGTTTCTGGAGCATCTGGTCGGAAGTCGTGATCGCCTTGCTGTTGATCTCGTAGGCGCGCTGGGTCTGGATCATGGCGACCATTTCTTCGACCACGTTGACGTTCGACGCTTCGACATACCCTTGCATCAGGTTGCCTGCGCCATTGGTGCCCGGCACGTTGAGGTTCGGCGCACCGGAAGCGGTGGTTTCGACGTACAGGTTCTCGCCGCGCGACTCGAGGCCGGCGGGGTTGATGAAGGTGGCCAGTTGCAGGGCGCCAATCTGGGTCATCGCGGCTTCGCCGGCGATCTTGACCGACACGGTGCCGTCGCGGCCGACGCTGATCGATTCGGCGTTCACCGGCACGGTGATCGCCGGCTGGACCACGAAGCCGCTCGAGGTGACGAGCTGGCCGTTCTGGTCTTTCTGGAAGGAGCCGTCGCGGGTATACGCCTGGGTGCCGTCCGGCATCAGGACCGGGAAGTAGCCGGGACCGTTGACCATGACGTCCTTGTCGTTGCCGGTCAGCTGGGGGTTACCCTGGGTGTGGATGCGCTCGGTGGCGACGGTGCGCACACCGGTGCCGATCTGCAGGCCCGATGGCAGGTTGGTCTGCTGCGACGACTGGGCGCCGGGCTGGCGCACGTTCTGGTACAGCAGGTCCTCGAACACGGCGCGCGACTTCTTGAAGCCGTTGGTGCTGACGTTGGCGAGGTTGTTCGAAATGACGTCCAGGTTGGTCTGCTGGGCTTCCAGACCGGTCTTGGCGATGTACAGCGAACGAATCATGGCATTCTCCTATTGGTGGCAGGCGAACACCGCCACGCACAATAGAATTATGCCGGGGCAACTATCAATTCAAAGCGAGGATCTGGGTCGCTTTTGCGGCGTTATTCTCGGCGTTCTTCAACAGGCTCATTTGCGTGTCGAACGACCTTGCCAGGGAGATCATATCGACCATGCAATCGACCGGATTGACGTTGCTGCCCTCGAGCGCGCCGCCGGCCACCTGCACCGTGGGGTCGAGCTGGGCGTTGCCGCCATCCTTCAGGCGGAACAGGCCGTCGTCGCCGCGCACCAGGTCGCCCTCGGGCGGATTGACCAGCTTCAGGCGGCCCAGCACGGCCGGCGCGGCCGGCGAGTCGACGTTGGAAATGGTCGAGATGGTGCCGTCGCCGCCGATCGTCACGGTGGCGTCGGGCGGGATCGTGATCGGGCCGCCCTCGCCGGCGATGGTCTGGCCGGACGCCGTGGTCAGCACGCCGTTCGGGCTCATCTGCAGCGAACCGTTGCGGGTATACGCCTCGGTGCCGTCCGGCATCTGCACCGCCAGCCAGCCCTGCCCCTTCACCGCCACGTCCAGGTCGCGGCCCGTGACCTGCAGCGCGCCCGACGAGAAGTCGTTGCCGGCGGTCGAGTCGACCACGAAGGCGCGCGTCGGCAGGCCCGGGCCCTGCACCGGCGCCGAACGGAACACGTCGAGCTGGGCCCGGAAGCCCGTGGTGCTGACGTTGGCCAGGTTGTTCGAGGTCGTGGCCTGCTGTTCGAGGATGTGCTTGGCGCCGGAGGCGGCGGTGTAGATCAGGCGGTCCATGTCGTGGTCCTTAAGTAGTGCGGAAATGCGACGGTGCGTTCAAGCACCGCCGGCATGATCGTTAGCGCAGGTTCACCAGCGTCTGCAGCACCGAGTCCTGGGTCTTGATGGTCTGCGCATTCGCCTGGTACACGCGCTGCGCGGTGATCATGTTGACCAGCTCGGCGGTCAGGTCGACGCTCGAGGCTTCGACCGAACCCGACTGCAGCACGCCCATGCCGCCGGTGCCGGCGGTGCCGATCAGCGGAGTGCCCGACTGGGCCGATTCGGCCCAGGCGTTGTTACCCAGCGGCTCCAGCCCGTTCGGATTGGTGAAGTTGGCCAGGATCACCTGGCCCAGCGCCTTGGTCTGGCCATTGCTGTACTGGCCCAGGATCACGCCGTCGGCGCCGGTGGTGAAGCGCTGCAGGGCGCCCGGCTTGTAGCCGTCCTGGTCCAGGCGCTTCTCGCTGGTGGCGTTGCCGTACTGGGTGCTCTTGGCGAAGTCGAAGGTCACCGGGATCTGCAGCTCGGCGCCGGTGGACGGCACGACCGGCAGCGAAGCCGAGAACTTGCCGTTGAAGCCGGGGCCGGTGCCGCTGGTCGCCATGTTCAGCGCGCCGTTGGTGTCGAAGTTCAGGGTGCCCAGCTTCGCGCTCGGCACTTTCAGCGCCTTCAGGATGGCGGCGTCGACCTGCTCCGGCGTCGAGCCCGGCACGGCGGCGGCGGTGTTGGCGGCGGCCGCGATGGCGTCGCGGTCGTCCTGGCTCATCTCGAGGCCGGCTGCCTGGTAGGCTTCGAGCGCCTTGTCCAGCACGGTCTGGGCCGCCGTTTCGGCATAGTCGCCGATCGCGCCGGCCTTGTCCGCCGTGGCGGCATTGTCCCAGGCCGCGCGCGCCGCGACCGTCTCGGCGTCGGTCAGGGTGACGCCGGCCACGTTCAGGGCGTTGGTTTCGCTGCCGTCCATGCTGGTGTACACGTCCCAGGTGCCCGCCTCGGTCTTCACGTAATACAGCGACAGGGTATGCGGATTGCCCAGCGTGTCGTACGTGCTCAGCGGGCTCTGCTTGTTATACGTGGTCGGATCGTCCGGATTGAACGGCTTGTTGGCCGGCGGCTGCGAGCGCGAATCGAGCTGGATCTCGGCGAAGATGTTCGAAGTGACCTTCGGCGGCTGGTCCGAGGTGTCGATCTGGATCGGCACCGGGGCGCCGGCGGCCAGCTGGCCGTTCGTTCCCAGGCCGTAGCCGGTCAGCTTGGCGCCCTGGGCGTTGACGACATAGCCGTTCTTGTCGAGCGAGAACTGGCCATTGCGCGAATACTGGACCACGCCGGCCTGCTCGATGCGGAAGAAGCCGGCGCCGTTGATGGCGATGTCGAGCGGGTTGCCCGAGGTTTCGATATTGCCCTGGTTGAATTGCTGGGCGATGGCCGCGACCTTCACGCCGATGCCGGCCTGGGTGCCGCCGGCGCCGTTGAGCGCATTGGCGTAGACGTCGGCGAACTGGGTGGTCGACCCCTTGAAGCCGACCGTGCTGGCGTTGGCGATATTGTTGCCGATGACGTCAAGCGATTTGGCGGCGCCGTTCAAGCCGCTCAAGCCTTGTTGGAAAGACATGGTAATACTCCTGAATGAGGTAAAGGTAAGCGGCTTGCTTACATGACTTGTTTGATGTCGGCCAGGGTCACGGCGCCCTTGCCCGGCAGGTTGAGCTTGACGCCATCCTTGCCGCCAGTGGTGACGCTGGCGACGCTGTCGAAGGCCAGCGCCTTGGCATCCGTGAGCGTCTCGCCGCCGCGGGTGGCCACCACGCGGAAGGAATACGAACCGTCCGCCAGCACGACCGGCTTGCCGTCGGCATCGAG
This sequence comes from Massilia timonae, assembly GCF_001866515.1. Classification (NCBI taxonomy): domain Bacteria; kingdom Pseudomonadati; phylum Pseudomonadota; class Betaproteobacteria; order Burkholderiales; family Oxalobacteraceae; genus Massilia; species Massilia timonae. The sequence goes on along the minus strand of NZ_JRYB01000001.1, from coordinate 2,850,163 downwards.
ATTGTTCGGGTCGGGCACGCCGTCCCAGGCGATCGGGATGATGCCCGCTTCCTGCGCGCCCATTTCCAGCGAAGCGACGTCCTTGCCGCTGGCGTCGCTGATGACGATCTGCACCTTGTCGGCCGGGGTTTCCAGCTCCACGCCCAGGATCGCCTGGCTCTTTTGCAGCAGGATGCCGTCGCCTTCGACCAGCACGCCGGAGCCGATCAGCTGGGTCGCCTGCAGCGACTCGGTCGACTGGTAGCTCGACTTGAGCGATTCCAGGGTCGTGTTCAGCTTGTTCACGCCGGTCACCGTCTGCAGCTGGGCCAGCTGGCTGGTCATCTGCGCATTGTCCATCGGGTTCAACGGATCCTGGTTCTGCAGCTGGGTGACGAGCAGGGTCATGAACTTGTCGGTGTCGGCCTGGACGCTGTCGGTCTCGGTCTTGGCCTTGGCGTTCATTGCCGTCTGCAGGTCGGAAATATTCGAGGTGGCGCTCTGGGTGCTGATCGGGCTGGTCATGGTAGATAAGAAGGTTATTGGCCGATGGTCAGGGTCTTGAGCAGCATGGTCTTGGCTGCGTTCATGGTTTCGACGTTGGTCTGGTAGGAGCGCGAGGCGGACAGCATGTTCACCATCTCGTCGACCACATTCACGTTGGGCATCGATACATAGCCCTTGTCGTCGGCCATCGGATGCTTGGGATCGTAGACCTGCTTGAGCGGCGACGGGTCTTCGACCACTTCGCGCACGCGCACGCCGGTGGCGCCCGAGGCGGTCGGCACCGACTCGAACACGACCGCCTTGGCGCGGTAGGCTTCGCCGGTGGGCGAGGTGGCGCTGTCGGCATTGGCCAGGTTGCTGGCGGTGGTGTTCAGGCGCTGGGCCTGGGCGCTCATCGCCGAGCCCGACACATTGAAGATATTAAATAGCGACATGGTCAGTCCTTATTGGCTCTGCAGCGCCGTCATCAGGCCCTTCAGCTGGCTGTTGATCATCATGATCCCGGCCTCGTAGCGCAGCGCGTTGTCGGCGAACTGGTTGCGCTCGACGTCCATGTCGACGGTATTGCCGTCGACGCTGCCCTGCACCACGCCGCGGTACAGCACCGGGGTGCCATTCGCCAGGGTGTCGCCGGTAGCGGCGCCGCGCGGGATGTGGCCGTTATTGGTGGTGTTCATCGCGCCGGCGTTCTTGCCGCCTGCCATCGCATTCTGCAGGGCGCTGGCGAAGTCGATGTCGCGCGCCTTGTAGTTGGGCGTGTCGGCGTTGGCGATGTTCGACGCCAGCAGTTCCTGGCGCTGCGAGCGCAGGGACAGTGCGGTTTCATTGAAACGCAGGTAGTTGTCGAGATTGCCGATCATGCTGCCTCCGAGGGTGGCTTGTTGGGACAGAAGCGATGATACGGACCCGGCTTGCCGGCCAATCGACGGAGTAGGAGGTAAAAATCCCCCGTTATTCAATGTTTCGCTACGGAATCATTCGACCTAAGATGGCAGCATTCCGATCTCCCATCAACTGGAATCTCCATGAAACAGCAACTTGTCGCCTTTTCGCTGCTCGCCCTCGTGTTCGGCGGCGCGCAGGCGCAACAGACATCCGGCGCCGGGCGCCAGAAGGCGGAAAGCGTGCGCGCGGTCGCCGAACAGTTCCTGAAGACCCAGAGCGCCGGCCTGCCGGGCCAGGTGACGGTGAAGGTGGGCGGCGTCGACCCACGTCTGAGCCTGCCGGCCTGCCCGGCGCCGGAAGCCTTCCTGCAACCCGGCGCCCGCCCCTGGGGCAAGACCACGGTGGGCGTGCGCTGCGCCGCCCCGTCCTGGTCGCTGTACCTGCAGGCGCAGGTGAGCGTGGTGGCCGACTACGTCGCCGCCGCCGTGCCGCTGGCCCAGGGCCAGCCGCTGGACGCAAGCCAGCTGGTGCTGGTGAAGGCCGATATCGCCGCCATGCCGAACGGCATCATCACCGACATCGCGCAGGCGATCGGCCGCACCCCGACCATCTCGCTGCCGGCCGGCACCGCGCTGCGCACGGACACCTTGCGCGCGCAGCAGGTGATCAAGCAGGGCCAGGCGGTACGACTGGTGTCGCGCGGTTCGAACTTCTCCGTGACGAGCGAGGCGAAGGCGATCAACAACGCCAGCGACGGCCAGGTGGTGCAGGTGCGCACCCAGTCCGGCACCGTCGTCAGCGGCCTGGCGCGCAACGGCGGCATGGTGGAAATAGTTCTATAAAGAAATGTGATTTTCGCGGCATCGAAATCGTGATTGATCGCTAAAGTTTGTAAAGGCGCAGCCGTTACATCAAGCAGATCCCGGAGCTTGTAGCTTCGAACCGAGAAGGATGATGCTGTGAAAATCAACGATACGCTCAAGGGCAACCCCGGCCTCCAACCGGCGACCGCGCAGACGAATACCGCGCGTGGCGCCGACAAGGCCGCAACGACGGCGCCGACGACCCAGGCGCAGACCGACAGCGTGCGGCTGTCCTCGCAGGGCCAGGCGATGGCCAATGCGGTGGGCGGCGGCGCGCAGGTGTTCGACGCGAAGAAGGTCGAACGCATCAAGATGGCCATCGCCGATGGCCAGTTCCAAGTCAACTCCGAGAAAGTGGCGGACGGCTTGCTAGAAACCGTACGCGACTTGCTCCATTCAAGACAACGCTAAACCATGACTCCGAGCCCGACCCAGACCATTGCAGCCGAACACCAGCACCTCGACGCCCTCGTGGCATTGATGAAACAGGAACAGCAATCCCTGGTCGCGCTCGACGCCGACGAACTGTCCAGCCTGACCACGCAGAAGAACGCCCTGCTGGCCAGCCTGTCGAGCCTGTCGCAACAGCGCCACGCAGCGCTGCGGGCAGCCGGATGCGAGGGATCGGAAGCGGGCATGGGTCCATGGCTGGCCGCCAGCGACGATGGCGGCGCGCGGGAACAATGGGAACGCATGCTGGACGTGGCCCGCGAAGCAAAAGAACTCAACCGCGTCAATGGCATGCTGATCAGCAAGCAACTGGCGCACAACCAGGGCGTGCTCAACGCCCTGCGCACCCCCACCAATGCGCCGACCGGCGCGATCTACGGCGCCAGCGGCCAGACCGTGGGGCTGGGGGCATCGAAGCGGTACGTTGTCGGGTAATCCCGCAGTTGGTGGCGCTAACCGAGCGCAATAAGAATTCCGCCTGGCAATTAAGGGGGCATAATACCGGTCCATCCCGTTGCTCCTTCTATTGCGTCACCGCGCACAGGCCTGTCACATGCTCGCCACCCAGCAGATTTTCCTGATCGCTTCGCTGCTCTGCTTTCTCGTCTTCCTGGCCCTGCTGGCCGCCGGATCGGAGAACGTGCGGGGCATGCGCGCCATGCTGGCCTCGGCCGTGCTGGGCCTGGTGGGCAATCTGCTGTACGCCTTCGGGCGCGAACTGCCGCCGCTGCTGGCCTATGAAGTGGCGAACATGGCCTATGCCGGCGCCGGCGCCGCGCTGGCGGCCGGCTACCGCCAGCTGGCCGGCCTGCCGGCGCGCCTCGGGCCGCTGGCGCTGCTGGTGGGCGCGGTCGGCCTCTTGATCGCGCTATTTCACTACCGCTTCGATTCCTTCGCCGCGCGCAGCGCCGTCGCCTCGCTGTTCCAGGCCGCCGTCTGCGTGGACATCGCGCGCAGCGTGCTGGCGCCCGCTGCCCTGAACAAGGTGCAACGCTTCGTACTGCTCATGTGCGGCCTGGTCGTGGCCGGCCACGCCGTGCGCATGGCCTGGCTGCTGCTGGCGGCCGAACCGCCAGATTCGCTGCTGCAGCCGAGCAGCGCCAGCCTGGCGATCCTGACCGCCGCCGCGCTGGCGCTGCCGGCGCTGACGCTGGGCGGCCTGTTGACCATGCACCGCTACATCCTGCAGCAGGCCGAGTACGTCGCCAACCACGACCACCTGACCGGCGCCTGGTCGCGCAAGGCCTTCTTCGACATCGCCGAGCGCGAGCTGGGGCGCAGCCGGCGCAACGGCCAGCCGCTGGCCCTGATGCTGATCGACCTCGACCATTTCAAGGAAATCAACGACGGCGGCGGCCACGAGGCCGGCGACGTCGCCCTGCAGCTGGTGGCCGAACGCGCCCGCGCCTCGCTGCGCGCGGCCGACTGCATGGCGCGCCTGGGCGGCGACGAGTTCGCGGTGCTGTTGCCCGACACCACCCTGGCCCAGGCCTGCACGGTGGGCGAAAAGCTGCAGGCCGAGCTGCGCCAGCTGGCCGCCACCCTGGAGCGCCATGCCGGACAAGCCCCGCTGACCCTGAGCATCGGCGTGACCGCGACCCAGGCCGACGAGGCATTCAAGGCGACCCTGGCGCGCGCCGACGCCGCGCTGTACGCAGCCAAGTCGGCCGGCCGCGACAAGGTGATCGCGCTGGCGCCGCAATTGCAGCCGATGCGCCCGCGCCAGGCCGGCTAGGACCCGCCCCGCACGACCGACCAGCTTGCACGGAAAGTCCTACGTGGCGGCGCTCTCCCCTCCTATTGGGAACGATGACCCGCGGTCCCACCTGGTCATTTTGTCAGCTGTGCCAAGGAGAGCATCATGGAAGATAAAAAACCGAAAGACACCCGGCAGGACAATCCGGACCAGGACCTGCGCCAGGGCCGCGCCGATTCCTATGCGGGCTTCGTGACCGACGATACGAACGGCATCTCGAGCATCGGCTCGGGCAACCAGCAGTCCGGCATCCAGAGCAACTTCGCCAAGGCTTCGCCCGAAAGCAACGTCGGCCCGGCCGGCGCGGCGCAGAGCAGCCATGGCAATGCATCCGGGCCGATTCCCGGCGGCGTGCTGGGCAAGTCCGAAGACAGGCAGAACGGCCAGTCGGCGATCGGCGGCGCGGCCACCGGCGGCTCGCCCGGCACCCACTACGACCGGGCGACGCAGGATTATGTGGGGCGTGCCAGCGATGACAAGATCAGCGAGCGGCTGGCCGAGGGCGCCGAGAGTTCGGGGACGCCGGGGGATGGCCCGCGGTAGTTTACAAAGCTCAGTTCCAGCAGCGTGGCGCCCCGCCAACGATGTGGCGGGGCGGATACCACGGCATGTTTCGGCGTCCTGATTGCACGCCGAACAGCAATACATTCGTCCAAATGTTTATAATGATGGCTCCGATAAATTCCCGGCCATCATGGCGCCCGACCCCTCTCCGCACGATGTGCGCTCCGCCTTCCGGCGTGAATTCGTTTCTCCCCACCTCTGGCGCACCCGGATCGTCGTGGTCAGCATGGCCGCCATCGCCGGACTGGTCGTGGTGGCCTTCACCTGGCTCGCCGAATCCGCCTTCGGACGATTCCAGCAACTCAATGACATGGCATGGTGGGCGCCGCTGCTCTGGACGCCGTTGTGCTGCGCCGCCATCGTCTGGGTGACGCGCCGTTATGTGCGCGGCGCCGGCGGCTCCGGCATCCCGCAAGTGATGGCGGCGCTCGATCCCGCGCTGTCGGGCGGACGCCGTCCCCTCCTCGTGTCGCTCAAGCTGAGCCTGGCCAAGATCGGCCTGACCTCGGCCGGCCTGCTGGGCGGCTTGTCGCTGGGGCGCGAAGGCCCGTCGGTGCAGATCGCGGCCGGCGTGATGTTGTCGGCCCGGCGCTGGCTGCCGCGGCGCAGCGGCATCAGCGCGCACTCTTTATTAGTGGCGGGCGGCGCGGCCGGCATCGCCGCCGCCTTCAACACCCCGCTGGCGGGCATCATGTTCGCGATCGAAGAGCTGTCGCGCACGCCCGAGCAGCGCAACAGCGGCCTGATCGTCGCCGGCATCGTGCTGGCCGGCCTGATCGCCGTTTCCGTTCACGGCAACGGCCCCCACTTCGGCGTGATCCACCCCGGACCGATCGGCCTGGCCCTGCTGTGGCCGGGATTGCTGGCGGCCGTGGTGTGCGGCTTCGCCGGCGGCCTGTTCGCGCGGCTGCTGCTGGCCAGCCTGCGCGGAACGTCGCCCGACCTGCCCAGCCGCTGGCGCGCCCGCTACCCGGTGCGTTTCGCCCTCGGCTGCGGCCTCGTGGTCGCCGTCATCGGCATCGTCAGCGGGGGCGCCACCTATGGCAGCGGCAACGAGGCGACCCGCGGCTTGCTCGAGAACGAAGCCAGCGTGCCGGTCGCATTCGCCCTGTTCAAGTTCGTGGCCACCTGGCTGACCGCCTGGTCGGGCGTGCCGGCCGGGATTTTCGCGCCATCGCTGTCGATCGGCGCCGCCCTGGGCCATGACATCGCCGTGCTGACCGGCTATCCGCATGCGCCGGCGCTGATCGCGCTGGGAATGGTGGGCTTCCTCGCTGCGGCGACCCAGGCGCCGCTGACGGCCTTCATCATCGTCATGGAGATGGTCGACGGGCATGGCATGGTGCTGAGCCTGATGGCTTGCGCGGTCGTGGCGAGCACGGTGTCGCGCGTGCTCGGCCCGCCGCTGTATGGGGCACTGGCGGCAATCCAGTTGCCGCCGCGGCCGCAGCGTGATACGCACAACGCGGCTGACGCCAGCGATGCCGGCCGGCATGATCGATAGTGATCTAAAAAATGCCGATGCGGCATGGCACCAATTCTGGCCGGAAATGTTTCATAAAAGGAATACAGTTGGTATAGTACATGTATCTGTTCATAATCCTGTTTCATTTTTGCGTAAATACACCATGCACAATTGAATACATTTTATGACCATGAAACAATCGGAGAGTTTTGTTGAAGAACGATCCATGTAGAATCCCCGACGATTGCGCACTGCATCATGGAAACTCCGTGAATCGGTGGGGCCAAGGTTGTTGGCCTGTATTGATAACGCTCTCAACTTAGCCCATGGCAATGCCGGCGAAGCTCGTGCCGAACTCTTCGATTTGTATCGATTTCCCGTTTGCAGCATTGCATCGGGAGCCGCCCCTGTCACGACGGGCCCACGATATCTAGGGTGCGCAAGCAAGGTCCACAGGCAGTGCTTGTGCACCTGGAGCGTCCGGTCTTACCGGGAATTTTGATCCTACTTAGGAGTAGTACATGTACGATACCAACGCCACCGCGATCAGCAACCAGCTGAAAGCTACCTCGGCGCAATTCTTCAGCGATGAAACCATTGCAAGCATTCTGGACCTGCTGCCAGCAAGCGGCACCGTCGTTGCTGACAATGTCACCGCCGCCAACAATGCCACGATCACCGCGGCAGCAGGCGTCGATGTCGTGTTCATCGAGACCTCGCCTACCCAGCAGACCACCCTCACCGTGACCGGTGACGTCCCTGCAATCTTCTTCCAGGGCAATGGCGGCGTTGACGCAACCATCGGCACCGCACCAGCACCAGCTGCAACCGGCAACTCGTCGGCAGCGACCGTGGCCGGCGAAGAAATCGCGCGCGTCGTGGTGGGCACCGCAGGCGCCGACACCATCACCATCGCCGATGGCGTGAACACCCAAGTGGTCGCCGGTGACGAAGACACCGTCGTCGCAGGTTCGGGCCGCACCCTGGTGGTCGCCGCCGAAGGCAGCAGCACCGTCGTGGGCAACGACAAGACCGTCGTCCAGGCAGTGGGCGCCGAAGAAGACTTCGTCATCACCACCGAAGGCGGCAAAGCCACCATCGTCAACGCCGCGACCGGCGTGTCGGTGACCATGAGCGACGTCGACTTCGTCCAGCTGGATGGCGACGACGTGCTGATCTTCGCTGCCAACGAGAAGCAGGCAGCCGTGGCCAACCTGTACCACGCACTGCTGGGCCGTAACGCGGACGCCGGCGGTCTGGAGTTCTGGTACGACCACGCCGATGGCACCACCACCCTGCACACGATCGCTTCGGGCTTCCTGGAGTCGGCCGAGTACACCGCCAAGGACCAGGACAACGCCGAGTTCGTCGACGCCCTGTACGCAGGTCTGTTCGGCCGTCCAGCCGATGCAGCCGGCGCCGATTACTGGCTGGATCGCCTGGAAGACGGTGCTTCGCGCGCTGACGTGGCAACCGCGTTCGCGGAAGCGTCGGTCGACGGCGCCGAAGTGGAGATCGTCGGTACGGTCACCATCATCGACCCAACCGTGTAATTAAGTAGCACGATGCAACACCCAAAAGGGGGCCCTGCCCCCTTTTTCCTCTCTACGTGCACGTCCCGCCTGCGGGACGATGCACTTCTGACGCGAGCTGTGGAATTGTTCACGGCTGGCCAGCACGCCGATGCGCTGTTGGCCGCCGAATACGTATGCCGCCGCTTGCCTATGAACCGCATTCCCGCCATCCTGCGCGCCAAGATCCTGCAAACGGCCTATCCGTTCATGGCCTCCCGCGCCTGGCACGCCGCATGGCTGAGCGAAGCGGAGAATCCCCTGCTGCAGGACGTCATGCTGCAGGCCTGGCTGAAGGACGGCGGCCGCGCCGACGTCGCCAGCCTGGGCCCGGCCTTCCTGCCCGCGCGTTGCCGCGCGGGGCGCCATGACAGCCTGATGCCCATCCTGCGCGCGGCCGGCGTCACCCATACCGGCGCTTGCTGGAAGAACGGCGACGCGATCGAAGCGATGGTTTTCCTCGGCAATGGCGCGCCACGCGCGACCCTGCTGCTGTCCGACGAGACCACCCAGTACCAGTTCGAGGTGCCTGGCGACGGCGCCCGCGTGCGCTTGACGCCGCCGCGCCCCGGCGCCGTGTGGTCGATCACCCTGCTGCAACCCGACGGCCGCCGGCAACTGCTGCCCGGCTCGCCGCTGGCGTTCTACGAGACGCCGACCGTTCGCGCCGGCTCGGAGCCGGCCCCGACGAACCCTGCCGATACCGCCGTGCGGCCGGTATCGGTCGTGATCCCCGTCTACCGCGAGCTGGCGCTGGTGCGCGCCTGCATCGAGAGTGTGAAGACCAGCCTGCCGCTCAACGGCACGCCGGCCAAGATCGTGGTGGTGGACGACTGCAGTCCCGAGCCCGCCCTTTCCGCCTGGCTCGACAAGCAGGCGGCGGCCGGCGCCATCACGCTGCTGCGCAATGCCTGCAACCTTGGTTTCATCGAGACGGTCAACCGCGGCATGCGCGCCCATCCGAACCACGACGTGCTGCTGCTCAATGCCGACACCCAGGTGCACGGCGACTGGATCGACCGCCTGGCGCGCGCCCTGTACGCGACGCCGGACGTCGCCTCGGTCACGCCCTGGACCAATAACGGCGAGATCAGCAGCTTCCCGGTGATGAGCCAGGCCGCGCCCGCCCCGGACACGCGCGAACTCGCGCTGCTCGACCAGGTGGCGGCCGACGTGCGCGCCGCCCCGGGCGGCGCCGACATCGAACTGCCGTCCTGCTGCGGTTTCACGATGCTGATCCGGCGCACGGTGCTCGACGCCATCGGCATGCTCGACGGCACCGCGCTGATCCGCGGCTACGGCGAAGAAGTCGACTGGTGCATGCGCGCCCGCGCCGCCGGCTGGCGCCACCTGCAGGCCACCGGCGTGTTCGTCGCGCACGAAGGCACGGTGTCGTTCCGTGCCGAGAAGACGCTGCGCGTGGCGCAGAACCGGGGCGTGGTGGTGGCGCGCTATCCCGACTATTACTCCGAATTTACCGCCTTCCAGCACGGCGATCCACTGGCCGCTGCACGCCTTCAATTGCGCGATGCGCTCGCACAGTCGCGCGCATCCGGCTGGCTGCGCAAGGCCGATGCGGCGCAGCACACCGCCGCCTTGCCGCAGACCGTGGCGAAGAAGCCTTTGCCGGCGATGCTGCCGGCGCTGCCTTCCTCCATGCAGCGCATCGCGGTCTGGCGACACGACCCGCTGGCGCCGGCGGCGCGACAAGTGCTGGCACTGGCGCGCATGATTGCCAGCCGGCCGCAGCTGCGTATGCGGCTGCTGGTGATCGGCGGCGCGAGCGATGCGCTCCTTCACACCGGCGTAGTCGACCACGTGCCGCAATTGCAGGGCGATGCCCTGCCGCTGCTGGACGACGTACGCCTGCTCCAGGTTGCCGGCTGCCGCGCCGTGCTGACCGACGACCCTGCGGGCCTGCCTCCCAAGCTGCGTCCCGTGCTCCTCGACGACGGCTTCGATGCCGCCGCCTGGCTGAACGATTGGCTTACCCGCAACGCAGGCGCCAAGGCCGCCTGATACCTGCTTTCCCTGAATGAAAAACGAAACCGAAATTCTTGATGAGGCGACTGTCGGCGCCGCGCGTTGGCATGGCGCCGTCGATGGCATCTATAAGCAACTGGTATATGGCTGGGTCTTTGATCGCACTCGTCCCGACGCGCGCGTGATCGTTGAAATCTGCCGCGACGATGTGCCTTTCGCCTGCATCCTGGCCGACGTGGCGCGCACCGACCTTCAGGCGGAGCTAAAAGCACTCGGTGCACCGGACCTGTGCCATGGCTTCGTGGCCGATCTCGGCGCGCTCCCGGCATCGGCAGGCGGCGTGATCTCGGCACGCGTGGCCAACACCGAGGTCACGCTGACAGGTAGTTTCCGACTCGAAGAACCGAAGGCGCCGCCAGCGGCCGCCATCAATACCGTCGTCGGCGACGGCGGCCTGCGCCTGCATGGGTGGGCGCTCGACCCGGCAGACCAGAAACGAACCGTGACGGTGCGCGCGTTCGTCGGCCAAGAGATGGTGGCGCAAGCCGTTGCCAACATCATTCATCCGTCGATGCGCGGCTATGTCGACGGCGCGCACGGCTTTGACCTCGCCCTGCCTGCGTCGCTGGCGGACGGCGCCGTGCACAGTGTGCGCGTGGTGGATGACGAGGGACGGCCGTTAAATGGCAGCCCGTTGACGATCTGCTGCTCGATGGATGGCCTCGTCGGCTTGCTGCCGGACGATGCCGACGAACTGCTGCTGAAGGTGGCCGATATCTATCAACGTCACCTGCCGCGCAGTCTGCCGATGTCGGCCTGGCCGGAATGGTCGGCGCGCTTCGATCGCGAAGGCCCGGCCATCCTGCCGACACTGACGACCGCCGTGATCGTGACGGGCGATACGGATGCGGCGGCGCTGGAGCGCACGCTGGCGAGTCTGCAATCGCAACACGGGATGCCCGTGCAAGCTTTCTCCGGCCAGCCATTCGCGGCCCTGCTGGCGCAGGCACTGGAATCGAACTGCGACGTTATCTGCTGCGTGCGCGCCGGGGACACCCTGGCGCCGCATGCGTTGGCTTGGGCGTTGGAAGGATTCGCGCTGCCGGAGGCGCAGGTGGTTTATACCGATAGCGAAACCAATGGCACGCCGTGGTTCAAGCCGGCGTGGAATCCTGACTATGCGCTGGCTAGCGATTATCCGCTCGATTTGCTGTTGGTACGCTCGACAGTGGCCCGAGGCCTGCTTGATGCGCATGACGCCGCCGATTTCGCTTGGTCAGCGTTGACCGCGGCTTGGTCGCAAGGCTCAGACAGCATCATCCATGTGCCCCGCGTGCTGCTGCGGAAAGCCTTACTGCCAGATGCCGCCGAGCACGCCGCGCGCCTGACGGCCGCCACGCGCGCCTCAAGTGCTATCTGGCCGGATTCCGTGTTGGAAGAGCTGGATGGTGTCCCGCCTGGCAGCGCGCATGCCGCGCGTCGGGTCCGCCATCCGCTGCCATCCGGCGCACGCGAACTGACCGTCAGCCTCGTCATCCCAACGCGCGACCGCGCCGACCTGCTGAAGCGCTGCATCGATACCATTCAGCTTTTCACCGACTGGCCGAAGCTCGAGATCATCGTCATCGACAACGGTTCGACCGAAGAAGCGACGCATGCCTATTTTGCAGAGATCGCCGGTCAAGGCGTGCGGGTACTGCCGATGCCCGGTCCCTTCAACTACGCGGACCTGAACAACCGCGCGATCGCCCAGGCCAGCGGCGACATCATCGGCTTGGTCAATAACGACATCGAAGCGCTGCACGCGGGTTGGCTGGACGAGATCGTGGCCCAACTGTTGCGGCCGGAAGTCGGCGCGGTCGGCGCCAAGCTGCTCTGGCCGAATGGTATGGTGCAGCATGGCGGCGTTCTGCTAGGCGTTGGCGACGTTGCCGGCCACTTCGGCAACCGGTTGGCGGACGCAGATTGGGGCGATCATGGGCGCAACCAGCTGGTGCAGCAGGTCAGCGGTTGCACGGCCGCTTGCCTGTTCCTGCGCAAGGAGGATTACTTCCAGCTTGGCGGCATGGACGCACATGCGTTCCCGGTCGCCTTCAACGACGTCGACCTGTGCCTCAAAGTGCGCGCATCAGGCAAGGCGATCATCTGGACTCCGCATGCCAAATTGCTGCACGCCGAATCTGCCAGCCGAGGGCATGAGGACACACCCCAGAAGAAGGCGCGCGCGCAGCGCGAAGTCGATCAACTTCGGCTGAAGTGGCGGCATGTACTGATGCGGGATCCAGCATATCACCCGGCACTTAACCTGGACCCGAATAGCCATGCATTTGGGGGAATGGCACTGCCGCCGCGGGAACCAGTTCCAAGAGGGTCCGCATTTCCGGCCGAGCGATAGTACCGACACCGGCGGCTGCCGAAGCGTTGCTGTTCGGCACCGCACCAGCGCCGCGACATGACTACAAACACAATGAAACAGATTCCAATGACTACGGAAATGCATCACAAATCGCTGATTGATACGCTGATCGCGCAAAATGCCACGCTGTCTGGCCGCGTCAGCCAGCTTGAATCCGAAAACAGCTCCCTTCGTATCCAGCATGCCGGCTTCGAACGTTACTTCAGCGAGCACCGCCGCGATCTATACCGCCGGCACCGGACCGCCCTGTACGGGATCGCGGGAGAGCCTGCTGCCGGTAATATGGGGGACATCCTGACTCGACGAGAAGCATTCTTGCGGCTCGTCTCGGATATTCCTGGCTGCGAGAGCCTGCTGGCGCTACATCCCCACAACGGAATGGGCTGCCATTACCGCGTCCTGCTGTTGAGCGCGGGCGGCATGGGCGACTGCCTGATCCTCACCTACCTGGCAGCACTGGTCCGCGCTTACCTCCCGGTCGATTACTTGGCGGTCGGTTTTGAATCGAAACAGGTCAAGGATATCTTTGCCGACACTGCACTGGCGGACGCAGTGATCTCCCTCAACCATGACACCCGGGATGCGCTTTTCTCGGTAGCGACTGCAATCGATATCTTTGACATCGTGATCGACGTCCGATATGCGGCAGTCGCATTCTTTCCGCCGCAATCCAGGGTCCCGCTCGAGTATCAACTTACGGTACGTAGTTTTAGCGAGCCCTGGTTCAAATACAACCTCTTCGATTGGCCGCACCTGAACCACCATTTCGCGAATGCGGCGATGGAAGCCAAGCTCACCGCATATTCGCTGTTCCCGCACTCGCTGGCGCTCGGTAACGTCCGTATGAGCCCGGTGATGGACATCGAGCCAAGCTACTCTATCGCGATCAATGAACTCCTAGCGTTTAAGAAGCCCATCGTATGCTTGGGTATCGGTAGTGACGCCAAGATGGCTAGCGACAAGGGCTTGTCGACGAAGACCATTCCATTGGAAACCGTCAATGCGACGGTTGAGGAACTCAACAAACTGGGATATCTGACCGTTCAACTCGGAATGTCTCATGAGCCCATGATCGGGAGCGTTGCGGTCGACTTGCGTGGTCGCCTTGCCATTCGCGAATCCGCCGCGATCCTGAAACTGGCTGTCTGCTTCGTCGGTGTGGAGGGCGGTTTGGTCCACATGGCAAAAGCGGTGGGCACTCCATCCGTGGTCTCCTTCGGTCCCACGCCCGCAGCGTTTTTCGGCTACGACGAAAACGTGAACATCAGCACTAATACATGTACGCCTTGCTGGTGGACTACGCGTGAATGGATGACGCGCTGCATTTCGCAGACCGAGCAGCACGGTTGTATGAAACAGGTGAGCCCTGCCGATTTGGTCGCAGGCGTAAGGATCTTGCACAGCAGGCAGACCCGCAAGCTAGAACTCGCAATCGTTGCGATAAACCAGCTCAGCCCTGATGCGGCGCCAAGCGATGGCCTTCCAGATATGGGCACCATCTATCCGGACATCCCTGGAAGTTCAGTGCCACATACGCTAGTGTCATCCTATGTCGATTACAGGGGCGATTCCGGCACCCTTGTTCTGAAAAGGAACAATGTTCCCCATGCCTTGTCTATCAAGAGACATACCTTCATCGATGGGTCCGACCTCCATAAACTGGCTCTGCAGGTGACAAACCTGCCGAACATCCTCGACGCGGAAGGGGCAGGCACGATTGTCGTGGGTAAGCTTGATGCGCAGAAGTTGAATGCCTTGTCGTCCGGCGACATCGAGACCGCATTCCAGGAAATCATTTGCGCATTCACTGCGAAAGGCCGTCCCTTCAAAGCGCTCAAACCGAAAAAGCTGTCGTCTGATGCCAACTACTACGTCACGATTAGGTGGGCGGCAGAATGAACGTCGCACGATTGATGGAAGACCTAGTATCTTCGCTACAAGCCCAGCCGGACAAAGTCCGTCCGAATTATTTCGATGCAAGTCTTACTCTGGCCTGCAATCTGATTACGAACACGAATTCCGGCGACCTCTCCGACGCTAACCTCATAGCCTACCTGGACCAGGATTTCCTGAAACTGCTTCTCGGACGGCGCTTCGGCATCAGTCCATTGGGGCACGATATCCCATTGCTTCTGCAAGGCTTACATTACCTGCGCGCCAAGAACTCATCCCAGCTTCACGGTGACGTCATCAATGCTTGCCTGCTAGACTTTTACAGGGCGGCCTTGCCCTTGGGCGAATGGGACGACGTGCTCGTCGAGGACGGCCAACCACGGCATACAACTGCCCGGAAACTGCTCGCATATATTCGTCCGGATACCAGATCGCAACTGCATAGTCAACAGGATCGCAACGTTTGGCTGATCAGACATGGCTTTCAGGAGCTGCCACTCTATCGATCTCGACTGCGCCACTACTTTGCGGAAGCGGTCGGATACAAAAACTTCCAACTCCAAAGCGGCGATATCGGCTATGCATTTCAGCAAATTTCGTCCTCGACGCCACCGAAAGACCATGACCTTTTCCACCACGACCTGAGTTTCAAACGATGGATATGCATACGCGGCGCAATGCTTATGTATAAGAAAAAGCCGTTTGAAAGTCGCATTCATGACCTGCGCTGGTTAAATCAGAGTACGACGCTAGCACTGCGTAGCGTTTATCTGGGGAACGAAGGACGCGTTTCGCTTTCCCTAGCTGCTCTCGGCGGCACAGGAAATTTCAAGGTGACGGTTCATAGCGCAACGGATGACCAACAACGGATAATAAATTTTGACAATGTCTCGGCATTATTATGCGAATTCCGTATCCAAAAATGGGTAGATACAGTACGCATCACCATTGAATCCAGCGGAAATTATGTTGCCGATTTAGGGACGACTTAAGAAACGTTTGACGTGATCTTTGACAATCGTGTGCGCGGCTCCCGTTGAACGAATGAGTCACGCCTTGACCAATCATTCTCGCCACATCCTAAATCCGCACCATGGAACAAAATAATGAATAGCTGCACCCGAATAAACTTTGAAGTTTTTAACAAATCGACTGAGCACCTCATTGTCGTGATGTCGCCAATGAAACTTTCGATTGAAAAACTTCCCCATTACAAAGACGAAAATTTCGAGAATTTCAGTCGGATACTGATCAATCCTGGCACTCGAAATTATTACAAAGACTGCGTTGCAGAAGTACGAGACGCCATATCAACCGCCTTAAAGGAGACTGGTGCCAAATACTTGGTTTTCTGCGGATCGTCGATGGGAGCATTCGGGGCGGTTTATATGGGTTCGTTATTCTCCGAAACCAAATACATTGTGGCTTACGCACCGTTCATCCGGCTTGACCATCCTGGCACATTATCGAAATCGTCCATCGCTCCTGAATTCCTCGTGGATGAAGACCGAAACTCTAGAGAATTGCTAGAACGATTAAAGAATACGAAAGCCCAACTATTCCTCTTCTATCCCTGCATTGATGGACAAGATGGGATAAAAATTACCGAGTCGGAAGCGTTTAACGAGTGCACACATATCACCAGATATTATCTGATGTGCGAACACAATATTCATCAGCATGTAAGCTTGCCAGCTCTGGTAGCCCGCCTCATACACTCGGGCGATGTTTCAGCAGAAGCGATCGAGCGGCTGGCCGCCACTGAAGAGGATAAGAAACTCTCGCAAAATACCTATCAACTCTACCTTGCGGAATTGGAAAACTCGAAACCAACATTCGAGATCACAAGCATGCCATTGGAAAACACCACAAACTGGTTGTATTTTTACTGGAAAGCCCGTTATCAAGCAAAGCAGGGGCTGCATTGGGAAAGCTTATGCAATTACATGGCATCAATGGCGAATGGTGGAGACAAGGTAGTAGAAACACACTTTTGCGTTGCTAACACACTAAAGAATCTCGGCCTGAAACATGCAGCGCTCGGTTATTATCAAGAGGCATTCAAACGCGCTCCGAACAATAATGACATTGCACTCATTATCAGCGACTTATTGACCGCTTAGCGCGAACGGCGACCATCTGAGCAACACGCGCGTGGGTCACAATCGCATTAACTTGACGGACGCCCACAGAGCAACCGCAACGACCGTTCACAAGCGCTACAGAGATCATATGAAAACCAAAATCCACTCCCTGCTTCGGCCCTGTGAGTCAGACACGCTGGTTGTAATCCTAGCGCCGATGAACTTGCCAGCATCGCAACTGCCGCACTACAGGAACTCGGAGGTCATCAATGCCAGCAAACTCCTGATCAATCCGGCAAATTCGAATTTCTACCTAGACTGCGAAGCAGAGGTTAAAGAGCTTATTTCCAGCTCACTGGTTGTGACGCAGGCGAAAAGATTGATCATTTGTGGCAGTTCTATGGGGGGTTACGGTGCCTTACTGTTCGGCCCCCAGTTCGAGGAAACAGTTGCACTGTTCTCTTATGCTCCGGCCTTCAGGCTAGATCACCCTTATTCCCGCTCAGCATTGCAGATGGAAATACAGCACAAAGGAGGAGCGGGAAGCGTGACTGAGGGTTTAACGAGCACCTCGGCAGATATACATCTGTTCTTGCCATGCTTCGACCATCAAGACGGGGCCAACATCGCTGATGCATTGGCACTGGAAGGGGATTATCCAAATCTGGCGATCCACTACCTTAACTGTACGCACGATATCAATACCCACCTTCCACTGCCTGAGTTGGTGAACTCGTATCTTCGGACATCGCGAATTCCAGAAGATAAAATTGCTCCCTTGCGTGCCTCCTTATATGATGCCCGTATTGCGGCCTCGACGTATGCGCTTTATTGCCGGGAGTATGGCATTGCGGTGGATGTCGAGTTCGAGCATTATCCTACTGAAAGGACAGCGAACTGGCGGTATTTTTACTGGAAAGCCCGCAACTTAGCAAAAATGCAGAAGCTCTGGGAAAGCATACACAACTTCATCGCGGCCATGGAAAAAGGTGGCCACAACGTTAGTGAAGTGCAGTTCTGTCTCGCGAATACTTACAAGGACATAGGAATGATACAAGCCGCAGTTGGTCACTACAGGGAAGCCGACAGGCTTAGCCCGAACGACCCAACCATACTCTCAGCAATCAACAATATCATCAAACAATAACGTGGATCATGTTTAAAGAATCTCTGAAGAATCACTTAGAAGTTTTCAGCCGTCTCCTCTCGATTGAGCCTGAACTGGAGCGTGCGATTGAAATCATGTACAAGTCGTTGAAGAACGACGCCAAACTGATGTTTTGCGGAAACGGTGGCTCTGCTGCCGACAGCCAACACCTTGCAGCAGAGTTTGTCGGGAGATACATCAATGATCGACCTCCAATCGCTGCAATCGCTCTATCTACAGATACTTCGGCACTAACCTGCATAAGTAATGACTATGGATATGAGCACGTGTTTTCCCGCCAAGTGAGTTCGCTCGGCCGCGCAGGTGACACGCTCATCGGCATCTCCACCTCGGGCAATTCGGCCAACGTTATACGTGCCGTAGAAGCAGCAAAACAGAAGGGGATACATACGGTCGCGCTGCTCGGCCGTGACGGCGGCGCGCTCAAGGGCATGGTGGATGTAGCCATCGTTGTGCCCTCAAACGTGACAGCGCATATTCAGGAAGCGCACATCTTCATTGGTCATCATTTCTGCTCGGAGCTCGAGCAAAAGCTTGGCTACTAACCATTTTTAAGTATCGATAGAGGATTGGATTGTAATGGACTCAGGTAACGGACAACGTTTCCTTACACGGATTCCCGATTTTTCGGCAGCAAGGCTGTTGGTCGTCGGTGACGTCATGCTCGACAGCTACTGGCATGGGATGACTAACCGAATTTCGCCGGAGGCGCCTGTCCCCGTGGTGAAAATCGACCAGGAAGAAGTCCGGGTCGGCGGTGCAGGCAACGTAGCGCTCAACGTGGCGTCCCTTGGCGCTTCGTCGTCCCTGATCGGACTGGTCGGTGGAGATGCTGCAGCAGGCCAGTTGCGCGCGCTGCTGTCGGCCGCGAACGTCGAGCCGTTGCTACAAGAGGTCCCTGGGTCCAGAACGATTACCAAGCTTCGCATCGTCTCGAAACACCAGCAGTTGATCCGTGCCGACTTCGAAGACAATTTCCCGCAATGGGACATGGGCGGCATGCTTGCGGAATACCGCGACCGACTAGCAGATGTCGACGTAGTCCTTCTTTCCGACTATAAGAAGGGCGCATTACGCCAATGCCCGGAGCTTATTCGTGCGGCAAGGAGTCTCGGTAAGGCGGTGGTCGTGGATCCAAAAGGATCCGACTTCAGCCAGTATCGCGGCGCCACCGTCATCACGCCCAATATGTCCGAGTTCGAAGCCATCGTCGGGCCATGCCACAGTGATGAGGAGATCGTCGAACGTGGCACCGCGCTACGCGACCGGCTCGAACTCGATGCGGTCCTGATCACGCGAAGCGAGAAAGGCATGACCTTGCTGGCCCGCGGGCACGAACCATTCCACCTGCCGACGCGCGCGCAGGAGGTATTCGATGTAACCGGCGCAGGCGATACGGTCGTTGCGACTCTGGGCGCCGCCTTGGGCGCGGGCTTATCCTTGCATGAAGCCGTCATACTGTCGAATATGGCAGCAGGCATAGTGGTGGCCAAACTGGGTACGGCAACGGTCTCGGTCGAAGAGCTGCAGAATGCACTTCATTCCGGGGCGCCGGAATACAGCGAGAAAGGCCTTCTATCTGAAGAGCGCCTCATTCGCGCAGTCCGTGCAGCCCGTGCACGAGGAGAGCGCATCGTTATGACGAACGGATGTTTCGATATGCTGCATCCTGGTCATCTCGACTATTTGGAAGAAGCGCGCATGCTGGGCGACCGGTTGATCGTTGCGATCAACGACGATGCATCGATTACCCGGCTCAAGGGGCATGAGCGTCCGGTAAACAGCATCGATACCAGGGCGCGGATGCTGGCTGGCCTGGCATCCGTCGACTGGGTGGTTCCATTTGCCGAAGATACCCCTGCGCGGCTGGTTGCCGCCGTTCTTCCGGATATTCTGGTAAAGGGTGGCGACTACACCGTGGATCAGGTAGCAGGGGCAGAAGTCGTGCGCGCATCGGGTGGATGCGTGCAGATTCTTGGTTTGACTGAGGGGCATTCGACGAGTGCGCTCATCGAGCGCATCCGGAGGGCAGAAAAATGATCATTGTCACTGGCGGTGCCGGCCTTGTCGGCAGCAACATTATCGCTGCGCTCAACGCACGTGGGATAAGCAATATCCTCGTGGTCGACCACCTGAAAAATGGCCGCAAGATGGTCAATCTTGCCGACCTCAACTTTGTCGACTATATGGACAGGGAGGACTTCATCGCGCGCCTGCGGTCGGGCCATTCGTTCGGCAAGGTGGAGGCTGTTTTTCACGAAGGCGCGTGCTCAGCCACTACTGAATGGGACGGACAGTTCATCATGCGCAACAATTTTGAATATTCAAAAGAATTGCTGCATTGGTGTCAGCGAGAAAACGCACAGTTTCTCTACGCTTCATCGGCCTCAGTCTATGGGTTGGCCGAACGCGGGTTCAGCGAAAATCGGGAATGCGAGATGCCGATCAATATGTACGCTTTCTCGAAATTCCAGTTCGACCAGTACGTCCGGTCGCTGAAAAATGAGCTGAAACAACAGGTCGTCGGCCTGCGCTATTTCAACGTGTATGGTCCGCGCGAGTCGCACAAGGGATCGATGTCCAGCACGCCCTTCCATTTCAACAATCAGATCGTCGCGAACGGCGTTGCGCGTCTCTTCAGTGGCATCGACGGGATTGGTGATGGCTTACAACAGCGCGACTTCGTTTATGTCGAAGACTGCGTCTCGGTGAACCTCTGGTTCTTAGATAACCCACAGCGCAGCGGGATATTCAATCTCGGCACCGGTGTGGCGCGCACTTTTAATGACGTCGCCAACGCGGTCATTGCATGGCACGGTCGCGGCCATATCGAATATATTCCGTTCCCCGAGCATCTGAAAGGTGTCTACCAAAGCTTTACCCAGGCCGACATTCGCAATCTCCGCGCAGCTGGTTACGACAAACCTTTTCACACGATCGAAGAAGGAGTTACAAAATACATGGCGTGGCTCAATCGAGCTGCGCAGGCTTCGGCCTGCTAGGAACGATCGAATTCTATGCCAGCGCATATGACTACTACTTCCCTTTCCGGCGTTCCACATGTCGAGTCGCCCTTCTTCTCGCGCATCTTCGATGCTCCCGACATGGACGAGGAAACTCGCCGTATCGCCTTCGAACTAGCCGTCAAAGGCTACGCCGTGCTCGATTTCCCGGATGCCGGATTCGCCGGAATGGCCGATAGCATCAAGGCAAACCTCCATGCCCACTACGACTTCGATGGGTGGCGCACCCACGGCCACGCAGCCGGCATCAGCCTGCGCGTGCAGGATGCCTGGACTTTCGACGAGAACGTCAAACGCATCGCCTGCAACGAGCACATCGTCGCCCTGCTGTCGCGTCTCTATGGGCGCCAAGCCTGGCCCTTTCAGACGCTGAACTTCCCGGTCGGCACACAGCAGCACTACCATACCGACTCGATCCACTTCAGCTCGAGTCCCGAACGCTTTATGTGCGGGGTCTGGGTGGCAATGGAAGACATCGACGAGACCAATGGTCCGCTGATGTATTTCCCCGGTAGCCACCGCTGGCCAATCTATACCAACGAGCATATCGGCAAATGC
Organism: Massilia timonae; assembly: GCF_001866515.1. Classification (NCBI taxonomy): domain Bacteria; kingdom Pseudomonadati; phylum Pseudomonadota; class Betaproteobacteria; order Burkholderiales; family Oxalobacteraceae; genus Massilia; species Massilia timonae. Next base: position 2,828,998 of record NZ_JRYB01000001.1, on the reverse strand, counting down.
ATCGCCGAGCTGGACGGTACGCCGACCCAGGCCATCTACGAAGCGATGTGGCGCGATTTGGTCGAAGCGCAAGGTATGCAGCCCGAATACTTTCACGCAAAGAAGGGTCAAGTCCTGATCTGGGCCGCCAATCTAATGCACGGTGGGACTAAACAACTTGACCCCAGCCGCACCCGCTGGTCGCAGGTCACCCACTACTTCTTCGACAACTGTGCCTACTACACGCCAATGATGTCCGATCCCTTCTATGGCAGCATCGCGTTTCGCACGCTCACCAACATCGTGACCGGGGAACCAGTCCCCGGCCGTGTCGCTGGACACGAGGTGCCTTCGCGCTTCATCGAAGCGACGACGCCGGGCCAGACGAAGTGGCGGGAAGAAGACGCATTCGATCCGCAGCTGTATCTGCTTGCCAATCCGGATGTGGCGGCGGCCGGTGTCGATCCAGCCCAGCACTACCTGCAGCACGGCGTTCGCGAGAAGCGCCGACTCCGTCCCTGAGCAGCATCCTGGCATGTCGATGGATAGAAGTCGGGCAGGCATGCCGGCCCGATTTCAATCGAAAGTTTCTGCCGTCTTGAGCAGCAAGCCGCAACCATCCTTGGCCGACACGATTGGCGGATGGCCGATCGGCCACTCGACGCCAACGGCTGGGTCGTTCCATGCAATGCACCGCTCGTACTCCGGCGCATAATAATCGGTCGTCTTGTACACGAACTCAGCCGACTCCGACAGCACCACGAAGCCGTGCGCAAACCCTTCCGGCACCCACATCTGCGCCTTGTTCTCGGCGCTCAGCACTTCTCCAACCCACTGCCCGAACGTCGGCGACGAACGGCGCAAATCCACCGCCACGTCGAACACGCTGCCGGCGACGACGCGCACCAGCTTGCCCTGCGGCTGCCGGATCTGGTAATGCAGGCCGCGCAGCACGTTGTGCGCCGATTTCGAATGGTTGTCCTGCACGAAGGTGACTTGCCGGCCGATCGCTTCCTCGAACCGGGCCTGGTGGAAGCTCTCGTAGAAGAATCCGCGTTCGTCACCGAACACGCTAGGTTCGATACGCAGGACGTCGGGAATGGCCAAGCGGGTAATCTGCATCAAAACACCGTTTCTTTCAAAACACGCAACAGGTATTGGCCGTAGCCGTTTTTCTTCATGGGGTCCGCCAGCGTCTCGAGCTGGGCGGCGTCGATCCAGCCCTTGCGGTAGGCGATCTCTTCCGGACATGCCACTTTCAGGCCTTGCCGATGCTCGATCGTCGCGATGAACTGGCTCGCATCGAGCAGCGACTCGTGGGTGCCCGTATCGAGCCAGGCATAGCCGCGGCCCATGATCTCGACGTGCAGCTTGCCCATTTCCATGTACAGGCGGTTCAGGTCCGTGATCTCGAGCTCGCCGCGCGCGGACGGCTTGAGCGTGCGCGCCAGCCGCGCCACGTTCTCGTCGTAGAAGTACAGCCCCGTGACCGCGTAGTTCGAGCGCGGCACGGCTGGCTTCTCTTCCAGGCTCACGGCCTTTCCTTCGCGATCGAATTCGATCACGCCATACCGTTCGGGATCCTGCACATGATAGGCGAAGACGCTGGCGCAATCGGTACGGGCGTTCGCGCGGTCGAGCAAGGTATGGAGGTTATGCCCATAAAACAGGTTATCGCCCAGGACCAGGGCCGACGGCGCACCGCCGAGAAAGCGTTCGCCGATCAGGAAAGCCTGCGCCAGGCCGTCCGGCGATGCCTGCTCGGCATACGACAGGTTCAGGCCCCAGCGCGCGCCGTCGCCCAGCAGTTGCTGGAAGCGCGGCGTGTCCTGCGGCGTCGAGATGATCAGGATGTCGCGGATCCCGCCCAACATCAGCGTGCTCAGCGGATAGTAGATCATCGGCTTGTCGAAGACCGGCAAGAGCTGCTTCGAGATCGCGAGCGTCGCCGGATGCAGCCGGGTGCCGCTGCCGCCGGCCAGGATGATGCCCTTGCGTTTCACGGGTTCGCTCATAGGTTTCCTTGCGCCGACAGCTCGGCGATCATGCGGTTCACGTGGTGGCGCCAGTCGGGCAGCACCAATCCGAAACTCGCGCAAAATTTGCTGCAATCAAGGCGCGAGTTCGCCGGTCGCATGGCCGGCGTCGGAAATGCGCTGGCAGCGATCGGCTGCACGGCATCCGGCGCCACTTTCAACACCGCGCCATGCGCCTGCGCCTGCGCCAGCACATGTGTGGCATACGCATGCCAGGTGGTGCTGCCGCTTGCGGCGACGTGATAGGTGCCGGACAGGCGGCGCGCGTAAGCCCCCAGGGCCGCGATGCGATGCAGCGCCAGCGCCGTGGCGTCGGCCAGCAGTTCGGCGCCGGTCGGCGCGCCATGCTGGTCGGCGACCACGCTCAGGGACTCGCGCTCCTTTGCCAGGCGCAGCATGGTCTTGGCAAAATTGCCGCCGCGCGGAGCGAATACCCAGCTCGTGCGCAAGATCAGGTGCATGGCGCCGCTCGCGCGGATCCGTTCCTCGCCGTCGACCTTGGTCTGGCCATACACCGACAGCGGATTGACGGCGTCGGTCTCGGCCCACGCGCCCTCTTTCGATCCGTCGAACACATAGTCGGTCGAATAATGCACCAGCCAGGCGCCAAGGGCAGCGGCTTCTTCTGCCAGGACGCCGGGCGCGACCGCATTGCAATCGTGCGCGGCGTCCCGGTCGCTTTCGGCCCGGTCCACCGCCGTGTAGGCCGCGGCGTTGACGATCACGTCGGGCGCGACATCGCGCACCAGCGCACGCAGCGACTCGGGGGCGGTGAAATCGGCTTCGCCACGGCCACACGCACGCAGCTCGCCCAGCGGCGCCAGCGCACGCTGCAGCTCCCAGCCAACCTGGCCATCCTTGCCGAGCAACAGGATCTTCATGCGGCCGGCCGTCCGTCCGCATATTGCCGTTCGACCCACTCGAGGTAGGCGCCGCTGGTGACGTTGCGCACCCACTCCTCATTGGCCAGATACCACTCGACCGTCTTGCGGATGCCGGTGTCGAAGGTCTCCGCCGGACGCCAGCCCAGCTCGCGTTCCAGCTTGCCCGCATCGATCGCGTAGCGGCGGTCGTGGCCCGGGCGGTCCTTCACGAACGTCATCTGCGCCGCATACGATGCGCCGTCGGCGCGCGGACGCAGCTCGTCGAGGATCGCGCACAAGGTGCGCACCACGTCGATATTCGCCTTCTCGTTGCAGCCGCCGACGTTATAGGTCTCGCCCAACCGGCCTTCGGCCAGCACGCGGCGGATGGCGCTGCAGTGATCCGTGACGTACAGCCAATCGCGGATCTGCTGGCCATCGCCATAGATCGGCAGCGGCTTGCCCGCCAGCGCATTATGGATCACCAGCGGGATCAGCTTTTCCGGGAAGTGGAACGGGCCGTAGTTATTGGAGCAGTTGGTCGTCAGGACCGGCAGGCCATACGTGTGGTGGTAGGCGCGCACCAGGTGATCCGACGCCGCCTTGCTGGCCGAGTACGGGCTGTTCGGCTCATAGCGGTGCTGCTCGTTGAAGGCCGGCGCGTCGCCCGAGAGCGAACCGTAAACTTCGTCGGTCGACACGTGCAGGAAGCGGAATGCGCCGCGCGCCTTGTCGTCCAACCCGTTCCAGTAGGCCCGCACCGCTTCGAGCAGGTTGAACGTGCCCACGATATTGGTCTGGATAAAGGCTCCCGGGCCTTCGATCGAACGGTCGACATGGCTTTCGGCGGCGAAGTTGAGCACCGCCCGCACCTGATGTTCGGCCAGCAGACGCGCCACCAGGGCGCCGTCGCCGATGTCGCCACGCACGAAGTGGTGGCGCCGGTTGTCGTCGAGGCTGGCGAGGTTCTGGAGATTGCCGGCGTAGGTCAGTTTGTCGAGATTGACGACTGGCTCATCGTGTTGGGCCAGCCAGTCGATGACGAAGTTCGAGCCGATGAAGCCCGCTCCGCCCGTCACAAGGATGGTCATTCCTGCGTTTCCTGGTAGATGTGTAGAGATCGGCAGCGCCAGGGCGCATACCCGAGCCCGAGGATTACCGTAACATTTTCGGCGCGATCTGGCCGGATTGTCAATGTGACGGCGGCGTGGAAACCGTGCTGGTGCGGAGCTCCGGCTGCCGGATCTTACCGCATGGACGATGGATCAGTCCGCCGTGCCGCTACAGACCATAAGCATAACAAATGCCGGGTGCATGAAAATACGCGGATTCCCACCCCGCTTTCACGCCGCCTCCGCCGCCTTCAACAACACCTCGATCCCCTGCGGCTCCACCGGCCTGCTGAAACAATACCCCTGCATCTGGTCGCACCCATGCTCGTGCAAAAAGGCCAGCTGCTCCGACGTCTCCACCCCTTCCGCGATCACGTTCAGCTTCATCGAATGCGCCAGCGCGATCACCGCGTTGACGATCGCGGCGTCGTCCGCGTCCTGGGTCAGGTCGCTCACGAAAGAGCGGTCGATCTTCAGGCTGTGGATCGGGAAGCGCTTCAGGCTCGCCAGGCTCGAATACCCGGTCCCGAAATCGTCGATCGCCAGCTGCACGCCCATGTTCGCCAGCCTGGCCATGGTTTCGGTGGCGGCGGCCGGGTTCTGCATCAGCACGCTCTCGGTGATCTCCAGCGTCAGCCAGCGCGGATCGCAGCCGGTCTTGTTCAGCAACTCGGCCACGCGCTGGGCCACGTCCTGGCCCAGGAACTGGCGCGCCGACAGGTTCACGCTCACGCGCACCGGCGGCAGGCCGCGGCGCAGCCAGGCCACCTGCTGCGCCATCGCGGTTTCCAGCACCCATTCGCCGATCGGCACGATCAGGCCGGTTTCCTCGGCCAGCGGGATGAAGTCCGATGGCGCCACCATCGGCCGGCCGTGCGGCTTCCAGCGCAGCAGCGCTTCCACGCCGCTCACGTTGCCGCTCGCGATGTCCACCACCGGCTGATAGTGCAGCAGGAATTCCTGGCGCTGCAGCGCGCGTTGCAGCGCGCCTTCCATGCGCAGGTGCTCCACCGACTGGGCGCCCATGTCGGCCATGTAGAAACTGTAGTGGTTGCCGCCCGTGCCTTTTGACTGGTACATGGCGCTGTCGGCGCACTTGAGCAGGGTCGCGGCGTCCAGGCCGTCGCGCGGATACATCGCGATGCCGATCGAACCGGTCGGGAAGACCTCCTGCCCGCACAGCATCAGCGGCTGGAACAGGTTATCCAGCAGCTTTTGCGCTACCTTGCCCGCATCGTTTTCGCCGCCCAGCTCGGGCAGCACCACCACGAATTCGTCGCCGCCCTGGCGCGCCACCGTGTCGCTCTCGCGCAGGCTGCTCGCCAGGCGGCGCGCAATCTCGACGATCATCTTGTCGCCGGCGTCGTGGCCCAGGCTGTCGTTGACGTGCTTGAAGCGGTCCAGGTCGATGAACATCACCGCCACCTGCGTGCCGGCGCGGTGCGCGTGCACGATGGCTTGCGCCAGGCGGTCCTGCAGCAGCACCCGGTTCGGCAGGCCGGTCAGGGCGTCGTGGTTGGCCATGCGCAGCAGCGCTTCTTCGGCGCTCTTGCGGCGCGAGATGTCCTCGACCACCGAGATGAAGCGCTGGTTGCCGTTGGCGTCGCGCATCATCGAGACGCTGATGTTCACCCAGATCGGCGTGCCGTCGCGCCGCAGCAGGCGCCGCTCGCGCTGGTAGTCGCCGATTTCTCCGGCGCGCAGGCGTTTTACCAGCGCCAGCTCGTCGGGCAGGTCGGCTTCATGGGTCAGTTGCTGGAAAAAGCGCTGCAGCAGCTCCACTTCGCTGTAGCCCAGGATCTGCGCCATCTTGCGGTTCACGCGCAGCAGGCGGCCGTCCGGGCCCAGCAGCACGATGCCCACCGCGGCCTGGCTGAAGGTGAGCCGGAAGAACTCCTCGCTCTCCTGCAGGCGCAGGCGCGCCTTGCGCCGGAACGTGACGTCCTGGCCGATCAGGAGCAGCATGTGGCCGCCCGCCTGCTGGGTGCGGCGGATGTTGAACTCGACGTAGCGCACGCCGTCGGCGCGGCCGTCCAGCGTCACCAGCACGTTGTCCTGCGGCGCGCCGGTGCGCAGCGCCTCGTCGACGCGCGCCGCCAGCTCGGGGGCGGGCAGCCATTGCTCGAGCGGGTGCCCGGCTGCGGCGGCTTCTTCCGGCGCGCCGACCAGGTCGGCCATCGTGCGGTTCATCGAGCGCACCTTGCGGTCGGCATCCACCACCACAAGGCCGGCGGGCATGCCGTCGATCACCTGTTCCAGGTAGTCGCGGTTCTGGCGCACATTGCGCTGGTCGGCGTGGGCATAGGTGTCCAGCGCCAGCCCCATGTCGAAGCAGACCACCTTCAGCACCGCATCCCAGGCCTCGATGAAGCGCGCCGGATCGTGGTCCAGCTTTTGCCACAGCAGGCTGGACAGTTCAGAGAGGTATTTGCGGTAGGCGCCGATATACCATTTCGGGTCGAGCCCGATGCGCTGGTGGGTGGCGCCCACGCGCAGGCGCTCGTGGATGTAGGCCGGGCCGTAGTCGCCGGCCGTCAGGCTGCTGAAGTAGCCGGCCTGTGCGCGCCGCAGGCGTGAGGTGGTTTCGCTGTCGGCCAGCAGCTCGCGCAGGCGCGGGAAGGCCAACAGGTGTGCATAAAAACTGTCCGAGAAGGTGTCGCGCTCCTGGTCCAGCAAGGCGTGCACCTCGCGCAGGACGGCGGCGTCGCGCTCGTCGAACTGCAGAAAACTGCGGCGCGCCGCGATTTCTTCGTCGTCCAGGCCGATCTCTCGTGCGAGGGCGTCGATCATTTCCCGGGTTTCCCTCATGCAATCCTCCGCGCCTGCAAGAACCGCACCGACCTGGCCGTACCACTTCTCATCTGGGTAATCATGGGAAACGCCTCTGGTCAATCGTCTTGACCAAGAATTAATAACCTGCTGGATATCTTAGTTGCATGATAGCAAATAGCTTCATGGCGGTCTGTCACTTACTGGCGATCTGTTGTTTATTTGTCTTAGTGTTTGCCGGCCTATTAACTTGGTTTAAGTCGAGAAGCGCTGGACGTTGCACCAGCACAAGATGCAGCGCAGGGATGGGGTGACAGTGGGGAATCGTCATCATTTCAGGAGCCCGCCATGTCCCCCCACCCTCTCTTGCCTTCGGCCGCCGCCGCGGCCCTGGTGCTGGCGTTGTCCAGCAGCCCCGCGGCCGCCGTCGACGTCACCGTCACGCCGGTGAAGCCCACCGTCGAGCGCGGCGACGACGTGATGGTGCGCGTCACGCTCACCAATTCGTCGGGCGCCGCCCAGCACCTGCTGCGCTGGCGCACGCCGCTGGATGGGGTGGAGGCGCCCTTGTTCGAGGTACGGCGCGACGGCCAGCCGGTGCGCTATCTCGGCCGGCGCATCAAGCGCGCCGCGCCCGGTCCGGCGGACTACGTGCGCCTGGATCCCGGCGCTTCGCTCAGCAAGACGGTCGAGCTGTCGCGGCTGTACGAAATGAGCGTGACCGGCAGCTACACGATCCGCTACCACAGCGCGGCCATGCCGGCGCCGGGCGCCGGCGTCCAGGCGGTGGTCGGTGAACTGGTCTCGAAGCCGGTCAGCATCTGGGTCGACGGCCGCCTGCCGCGCGGCGCCAAGCCGGCCGCCATGGCGCCGGAACCGGGCGGGGCCGGCCTGAGCTACGCCAATTGCTCGAACGCCCAGCAGGAGCAACTGGTGACGGCGATGGACGCGGGCCGCGCGATGACGGCCGACAGCCACGCTTATCTGACGTCCGGCAAGCAATATGGCGAGCGCTACACGACCTGGTTCGGCGCCCTCGACGCCGCGCGCGGCGCCAAGGTCACCAGCAATTTCACGGCCATCAAGGACGCGTTCGAGAACAAGCCGGTCAAGTTCGACTGCGATTGCGACGAGCCGTATTTCGCCTATGTGTACCCGGCGCGGCCCTACACCGTGTGGGTGTGCAGGGCGTTCTGGGCCGCGGCCGTGACCGGCACCGATTCGCGCGGCGGCACCCTGCTGCACGAACTCAGCCATTTCGACGTGGTGGCGGCGACCGACGACCATGTGTACGGCCAGGCCGGCGCGGCCGAACTGGCGCGCACGGCGCCGGAGCGGGCGATCAACAACGCCGACTCACATGAGTATTTTGGGGAGAATACGCCTGCGCAGCAATGATGGCCGGACCGGTTGGGTGGACGGCCGAGCCATCCACCCAACCGGTCAGGTAGTAGGCTCTACCGCTGCGTAAACGAAAACTTCACCGGAATCGCCGGACTGCTCTTGATGCTGGCCGCATCGAGCTTGCCCAGGCTACTCAGCCACGGCCCGGCATAGCGGATCTCGTAGCTGTGCTGCCCCGGCTTGAAGGCATAGGCCTGGGTGATGTCGATCGTGTTCAGGTGCGTGGTCTGCGGCTTGACCTCGAGGTAGTCGGCCGGGCCCGGCGCGGCGCGCTTGACCATGCGGCCGGTATAGGCCACTTCTTCCTCGGGCGTGCGCAGGTTGAAGCGCGGGGCGGTCAGGTCGTCGCCCAGGGCGATCTCGCGCGGGATCCACACCGACTGGTCGCCGCGGTTCTCGATCAGCACCCGCACCTTGACCGACTTGGCGCCGGTCTCGACCTCGAGCCGGTGATGCACGTTCACCTTGGCCTCCACGGCCTTGACCGCGCCGACCAGGCCGCCCAGCGCCAGCAACGTCGCCAGCACAGCTGCCGGCATGCTTCGTTTGACATGCATCTCGTCTCCTTACGACACGGGGCCACCATGGTGTTCAAAAAAGGCTGCCGCTGATACGGCAACCGCCTTTCGATTATGACATGAGTTATCGCTGCAGTTCAGGGAAGAATGTTACCGCCTGTTTCAGGCAAGGCCGCCAGGATGGTCACCGCCACCCGCCGGTTGCGGGTCTGCCCGGCCACGTCCGTGTTCGGCGCCACCGGCCGCGTGTCGGCAAAGCCGATCGCCGACAGGCGCGCCGGCGGCAGGCCGTTGTCGATGAACAGGCGCACCACGCTCGATGCGCGCGCGGTCGACAGTTCCCAGTTCGACGGATACACGGGGCTGGCGATCGGCACGTCGTCGGTATGGCCCTCGACCTCGATGCGGTGGGTATCGTCCCTGAGCAGGCCGGCCACGGCGCCCAGCACTTCGCGCGCCTCCGGGTCGAGCGCCGCTTCGCCCTGCTCGAACAGCACGCTGGCATTGATCTCGACGCTGACGCCGCGCGCGTTCTGGGTCACCCGCACCTGGCCCGACTTCACCAGCGGCAGCAGGGTCGCCGACAGCTCGCGCGCCATCACGCCCATGCGCTCCTGCTCGCGGCGCGCGGCCTCGTTGCGCTTGCGGTTGATGATGTGCGACAGCGGCAGCACCGGCTCGACGTTGGTATTGACCTGCGTGGCCGCGCCGCGTCCGCCGAAGGCGTCGCCCAGGGCGTCGGACAGCACCTGGTACTTGCCTTCGTTGACGATGGAGATCGCGTACATCACCACGAAAAAGGCGAACAGCAAGGTGATCAGGTCGGCGTACGAGATCAGCCAGCGCTCGTGGTGCTCTTGCGGGACGTCGTCGTCGTAGCGCTTGCGGGCCATGATGTCGCCTGCCGTCAGTGGCGCGCCAGCAGGCTGGCGACGCGCTCGTCGACCACGCGGCCGTGGTCGCCGCTGGCGAGATCGGCGAACACCTCGGCCAGGATCTCGTACTGCGAGACCCGGTCGTTGACGATCGCCTTGAGCTTGTTGCCGACCGGGTAGAAGAACAGGTTGGCCAGGCCCACGCCGTACACGGTCGACACGAAGGCGACCGCGATGCCGGAACCCAGGCGCGCCGGGTCGGACAGGTTTTCCATCACGTGGATCAGGCCCAGCACGGCGCCCAGGATGCCGATCGTCGGCGCATAGCCGGCCGCCGATTCCCAGATGCGCGCCGCTTGGCGCTGGGCGAATTCATAGCCGTTGATCTCGTGTTCCAGCAAGCTGCGCAGCTTGTCCGGCGCGATGCCGTCCACCACCAGGCGCAGGCCCTTGGCCACGAACGGGTCGGCCTTGTTCATGTACTGCTCCAGCGACAGCAGGCCGTCGCGGCGCGCCGACTGGCTCCACAGCGTGATGTCGCGCGACAGTTTCTGGCGCCCGTTCTTCGGCGGCACGAACACCCAGCGCAGCATGCCGAGGCCGCGCAGGAAGGTGCGGGTTTCGCTCTGCAGCAGCACGGCGCCGAAGGTGCCGACCACGACAATGGCGAAGGCGGCCGGCTGCATCAGCGATGCAAACTTGCCGCCGTCGAGCGTGTAGCCGAGGAAAATGCCGGCGATCGCCAGCACCAGGCCGCCTACGCTGGCCCAGTCCATATATGCTCTCGCAAAGTGGTGCGCAGGCGCGCGACGGCCTGGGTGTGCAGCTGCGACACCCGCGATTCACTCACACCCATGACGGCGCCGATTTCCTTCAGGTTCAATTCCTCTTCGTAGTACAAGCCCATCAACAGTTTCTCGCGCGGCGGCAGGTTGTCGATGGCCTCGATCACCGCGTGGCGGAAGTCGGTCTCCATCAGGCCGCGCAAGGGGTCGCTGTCGTCCACCGCGTAGCGGTCGAGGAAGTTGCCGTCGCCGTCGTCGTCGTGGAAATCTTCGTAATAGACCAGCTGGTGGCCGCCCGAGTCGGCCAGCATCTCCTGGTAATCCTCGAGCGAGAGCTTGAGCGACTTGGCCACTTCGGATTCGCTCGGCGGCCGGCCCAGGCGCTGCTGCAGCTCGTGCATCGCGGTCTCGACCTTGCGCATGTTCTGGCGCGTGCTGCGCGGCATCCAGTCGCTGCTGCGCAATTCGTCGAGCATGGCGCCGCGGATGCGCAGCACCGCATAGGTCTCGAACTGCGCGCCGTGGTTGTCCTCGTAGCGGTTGATGGCGTCCAGCAGGCCGATCATGCCAGCTTGCACCAGGTCATCCACCTCCACCGAAGGCGGCAGCTTGGCCTTCATGTGGTGAGCAAGACGCTTTACCAACGGCATATGCTCCGTCAGCAAAGAATTCTTGTCCGCTTTCCCTTTGACCGTGTACATGCTGGTGTCAGTCTTCTCTCTACGTGTCTTCTATTGCCGATGTCGATTACGAACCAAAGTGGGCCGCGCTCCCCTGCTTGCCGAACTGCGGCATGGCGTGCAGCGCGAACTTGCCTGCCAGCTGGCGAAACGCCACCGACGCGCCGGCCAGCGGGAAGGCGTCGACCACGGCCCGGCCCAGGCGCGCGGCCCGGTGCAGATACTCGTCGGCCGGCACCGAGCCCATGAAACTGAGCTTGACGGCAAGGTAACGTGTTGCTGCTGCTGACATATTATCGTATACCACCTTGGCCTCTGCCTCTGTCGCACCGGTAACAAGGATACCGAATGGGCGCCGGCCCAGTTGCTGCGACAGCCGCTTGATCAGCGCATAGGCGTTCGTGATAGACGCCGCGCTGGTGGACACCTGCACCACGATCTCGGAATCGAGCATCGAGGCCACCGGGAAATCGCCGTCCGGGCCGAGCTCGGCGTCGACGATGACGATGCCGGTTTGCAGCGCCAGCACGTCGAAGGTATTGCCCAGGCGGCGCGCCTCGGCTGCGGTTTCGGGCGCGCCCATCGGCACCACCGAAAAGCCTTGCGGCGCCGGGCGGATCACCTGGTTCAACGCGCTTTCCTGGCGCGCCACCTGCAGCAGCGAGGCGCGCCGGTTCATGCCGAGCCGGCGCGCGACGCCGTATTCCACTTCGCAGGCGTCGACGATCAGCACGTCGTTGCCGGTCTGGGCCAGCGAGGCGCCCAGGTTGACCAGCATGGCGCCCTTGTCGTCTTCAGGCGTGGCCGACAGGAAGGTGACCACGCGCGGACGCGGGCCCTGCAGCATGCGGCGCAGGCCTTCGGCCTGGTCGAAATCGAAACTAGCCACGGTTCACCTCGCGCGCGGCTTGTGCCGCAGCCATCATCAGCGGCATGTCGGCTTCATTTGCGCCGTTGCCGCGGTTGCGGAAAGCGCGGTCCACCAGCAGGTTGCGGTCGGCCACGTGCAGGTCTTCCGGCACGCGCTGGCCGTTCGAGATGTAGTGCAGGTTCAGCTTCTGGCGGATCACGACGTCGAGCACGCCGCCGATCGATGCGGCTTCGTCCATCTTGGTCATGATGGCGCCGTGCAGGCCGCTGCCCTGGTAGGCGCGCACCACTTCGTTCAGCGTTTCGTTGGTCGAGGTCGAGTTCAGGCACAGCAGGCGCTTCACGTCGGCGCCCGAGCCGGACAGCATGGCGACCTGCTCGGCCACCATGTGGTCGCGCTGCGACATGCCGATGGTGTCGATCAGCACGGTGTGCTTGTTGCGCAATTCCTTCAGGGCGATGCGCAGGTCGGCTTCGTCCTTCACCGAGTGCACCATCACGCCCAGGATCTTGCCGTAGATGCGCAGCTGCTCGTGGCCGCCGATACGGTAGGCGTCGGTGGTGATCAGGGCCAGCTTGTCCGGGCCGTGGCGCATCACGCAGCGCGCGGCCAGCTTGGCGGTGGTGGTGGTCTTGCCGACGCCGGTCGGGCCGACCAGGGCGTACACGCCGCCCTGCTCCAGCAGCGCGTCTTCGTTGCCGATGGTGGTCAGGTTACGCGCCAGCACGGTCTTCACCCAGCGCATGGCTTCCGCGGCATCCTTGGTCGCCGGCATTTTTTCAATCAGGAAGCGCGCCAGGGTGGCCGAGAAACCGGCGGCCAGCATCTCGCGCAGCACGGTCGCCTTGTGCGGCTCGCGCTGGGCGGTGGCGTTCCACGACAGTTCGGCCAGCTGGGTTTCCATCAGGCCGCGCATGGCGCGGATCTCGCTCATCATGCCGTTCATCTCGGCGGCGGCCGATTCCTTGGCCTGGGCGATGGCGGCGCTCATCATCGAGGTCATGGCGCTCATGTCGATGGTCGGCTCCGGGGCCGGCGCGCGGCGCTCGGCGTAGGTCGGGGCCGGGGGCACTTCCGCGTAGGCTGGCGCGATCGGCGCCGCTGGCGCGGCCGGGGCGGCGTCCTGCAGGCGGCGCGACAGGAAGGCCGGGGCGGCGGCGGGGGCCGCAGCCGGCATTGGGGCCAGGTCGTCGAAGTGCTGCAGCTGCGGCGCTGGCTGGGCCATTTCCGAATCGGCGGCCGGCGCGGCCAGCGAGGCCACGTCATCGTTGTCCAGCGCCAGGATCTCGACCTGGCCGTCGACTGGACGGTTGGAGAGGATGACGGCATCCGGACCAAGGGCTTCGCGCACCTTGCGCAATGCATCTCGGGACGTTGCTGCCGTAAATTTCTTCACCTTCATCTGGTTCTCCGCGCTTCAATCTGATTCTGCATGACGGGCACGATGCCCATCGATAGGAAGCATTATTAACGATGCCCTCAGGAAACCATCAGGGGAAAAGGATGGGGAAAATGGTCTATTTCGACGGAATCAGTAAAATCGATACTTTTTGACGAAGTGACAAGCCGGGATTGTCGTCAAAAGGCGTCTATGCTTGGACGATCTTTGCTCGCGCGTGGAGGTCTAAACAGGAAGGCAGGCCATCTGTCGATGGCGCCGGGAGGACACCATGGTCAAATCGATTCGATTGCTGTATCGCAACGTCCAGGGCCGCGTGCGATGCAATTACAACTGGGACTGGCAAAAGATGTGCGAGCGCTCCGCCGTCATGGTCACCGCTGTCGAGTGGAGCTGCGGGGGCGGGACGGGTGCCGTGACCTTTACCCACGATTCCTCTCCCGGCCACCCCCACCTGGGCCAGGCCAATGTATATGTGACCAATATCGGGCCGCACGATTCCGAGGGCGGGCCAGGCGGCGTCGAGTTCTATTTGCACGCCGACTCCGACACGCCGCTGGATGTACTGGTGACCATTACCGACCTGGGCCTGGTCGAGCGCACGATCAACGTCAAATGACGAGCCTGTTGTTGCGGCTCAGCGAGCGAACGCGATCTATCATCATGAGCGTGCATCATTCGCTCGCACCTGAAAGCCAGTCGGCCAATAAATATAGCAGGAAATTCCATGACAGCTTACGGGTGGGTACCTGCCAACTTATTGCGAAGACTCACTGACTGCATACGCCATCTCCCTATGATCAAAAGCTTGTTGGCTAAATTTAGGAGATAGCGAATGGTCGAGTGCACGTTCGAACTCAACGGCAAACCGATGAGCCTGTTCAAGATGGGCGCAACTCACTTTCCGGCGTTCTCAGGCCTTGGCAGGCATGTGAACCAACGGGAGTTTATTTGCACCCCAAACCTCGGTCCCATTCCTCCCGGCACCTACTATATTGTGGATCGTCAGTCAGGTGGCAGATTAGGCGCTCTACGGGATCTGTTGCGAGACCGATCGGAGTGGTTTGCCCTCTATGCAGCGGACGGCAAGATTGATGACGAAGTATTTTGCGACGATGTAAAGCGAGGAAACTTCAGACTTCATCCGAACCGAGTCGGCGGCGTGAGCCAGGGTTGCATCACTTTGGAGAGTCTGGCTGACTTCAACATATTGCGCGCCCATCTCAAAGCAAGCAACCAGGTCGACGTTCCGGGAAGCCCGCTGCAGGCCTATGGAAGGGTCATCGTCAGGTGAACAAAACCGTCACGCGTGTCCTTGTCGCCATCTGGATCCTCGTCGCCACTGTCGCGCTCACCCGACTGATCCTCGTTCGCCCTGATCTTTTCCCTCGCGTGCCCGAGTCATTCGCACTCTGGGCAATCGATGTATATGGCTCGACAAATGGCGAGGAACTGGCAGATCTCGAAACGCTTCTCGCACTCGGCTTCTCATTCATCGTCGTGCTGCTCGTCACGGCGCTCTGCCGATTCATCTGGCGCAGAGCCGGCCGCTTCACGGCGATCACCGACTGACCGGGCGGCATACGAACACCGCCCTCCCCCATTACATCGGCACACCCACCAGGCTGGTCACCCGAATCGTCTTGGTTTCCGGCACTTCTGCATGCGACAGCACTTTCAGCTGCGGCACGGCGCGGCGCAGGAAGCGCGACAGCAGCACGCGCAGCGGGGCCGGCACCAGCAGCACCGGGGTGTGGCCCATCTGTTCCTGCTGGTTGGCCGAATGGGCCGCCTGCTGGGCGATGGTGTCGGCCAGGCCCGGCTCGATGCCGGTGCCGTCGCCGCCGGCGCCCATCGCCTGCATCAGCAGACGCTCGAGGCGGTTGTCCAGGGTCATCACCGACAACTCGTTCTCGCCCGGGAACAGCTGCTGGACGATGGCGCGGCCCAGGGCCACACGCACCACGGCGGTCAGTTCCGACGGGTCTTGCGTCATGTTCGCGTGCTCCGACAGCGCCTCGATGATCGAGCGCATGTCGCGGATGTGCACGCCTTCGACCAGCAGATTCTGCAGCACTTTCTGCAGGGTCGACAGCGACACGACCTTCGGCACCAGGTCTTCGACCAGCTTCGGCGTTTCCTTGCCCAGGTGGTCCAGCAGCGCCTGCACTTCCATACGGCCCAGCAGTTCCGAGGCGTGCATCGTGATCAGGTGGTTCAGGTGGGTCGCCACCACGGTGCCGGCGTCGACCACGGTGTAGCCCATGCTCTGCGCTTCGTCGCGCAGGCCGGCTTCGATCCAGGTGGCCGGCAGGCCGAAGGCCGGATCGGTGGTCACCAGGCCAGGCAAGGTGCCGCTGGCCATGCCCGGGTTGATTGCCAGGAACTGGCCGTTCAGCGCTTCGCCGCTGCCCACTTCCACGCCCTTCAGGGTGATGCGGTAGGCCGATGGCTTGAGTTCCAGGTTGTCGCGGATGTGCACCGGCGGCGCCAGGAAGCCCACTTCTTGCGCGAACTTCTTGCGGATGCCCTTGATACGCTTGAGCAGCTCGCCGCCCTGGTTCTTGTCGACCAGCGGGATCAGGCGGTAACCGACTTCCAGGCCCAGCGTGTCGACCGGCATGACGTCCTGCCAGGTCGCTTCTTCGCTCTCGCTAGGGGCCTGTTTGGCGGCGGTCGCCTCGGCGGCGGCCGCGGCGGCCGCTTCTTCCTTGGCCGGCGCTTCCTTGCGACGCTTGGAGATCAGGTAACCGGCGCCGGCCAGCGAGCCGCCCAGCAGCAGGAACACCAGGTTCGGCATGCCCGGGATCATCCCCAGGCCGCCGATGATGGCGGCGGTGATGTACATCGTCTCGGGCTTGGCCATCAGCTGGTTGGTCAGCTGCGAGCTCACGTCTTCGTCGTTGGCGACGCGCGACACGACCATACCGGCCGCGATCGAGATGATCAGCGATGGAATCTGGGCCACCAGGCCGTCACCGATGGCCAGCAGGGTGTAGACCTTGGTCGCTTCGCCGAAAGCAAGATCGTGCATCACCACGCCGACGATCAGGCCCGCCACGACGTTGATCACGGTAATCATGATGCCGGCGACGGCGTCGCCCTTCACGTACTTCGAGGCGCCGTCCATGGCGCCGTAGAATTCGGCTTCCTGCGCCACTTCCTGGCGGCGCTTGCGGGCTTCGGCTTCGCCGATCAGGCCGGCGTTCAGGTCGGCGTCGATCGCCATCTGCTTGCCAGGCATCGCATCCAGGGCGAAGCGTGCGCCGACTTCGGCGATACGGCCCGCGCCCTTGGTCACGACCGAGAAGTTGATGATGGTGAGAATGATGAAGACGACGATACCGACGGTGTAGTTACCGCCGATCAGGAAGTGGCCGAAAGCCTCGATGACCTTGCCGGCCGCGGCGCCGCCGGTGTGGCCTTCGGTCAAAACGATACGGGTGGAAGCGACGTTCAGCGCCAGGCGCAGCATGGTCGAGACCAGCAGGATGGCCGGGAAGGCCAGGAAGTCGAGCGGCTTGACTGTATACAGTGCGGTCAGGAGCACGATGATCGACAGCGCGATATTGAAGCTGAAGAACACGTCGAGCACGAAGGCCGGCAACGGCAGGATCATCATTGCCAGCAGCATGATGATCAGTACGGGCGCGGCTGCCGCCTTGCCGCCTCGTGCACCGAGGCCGCTCATCCAGGCTGGCAGTTTCATGCTGTTGGTCATTCAGTTCACTCCGTGTTCAGTTCAATTCGGCCCCCCCTGGCTTAGGCGGCGCTGGCTGTTGCGACGCCGGGTTCAGCGGGTCCATCTCGTCGGGCACTTTCAACTTCGTCGGGCGATCCGGGTAATCCCCTTCGCCCTTCTTGTAGGCGCGCAGCTGGTAGACATAGGCCAGCACTTCCGCCACCGCCGAGTACAGCTTTTCCGGGATCTCTTCGTCGATATCGGTATGCTTGTACAGGGCGCGGGCCAGGGCCGGGGCTTCCATCAGCGTGACCTTGTGTTCCTGGCCCAGCTCGCGGATCTTGGCGGCCACGTCGTCGATGCCCTTGGCCACGACCCGCGGCGCACCCTTGCCGTCCGTATACTTCAGCGCCACCGCATAGTGGGTCGGGTTAGTGACGATCACATCTGCAGTAGGTACATTTTGCATCATCCGTCCCCGGGCCATTTCGCGCTGCAACTGGCGAATCTTCCCCTTAATCTGAGGATTGCCGTCCGACTCCTTGGATTCCTGGATCATTTCCTGGCGCGTCATTTTCAGTTTGTCTTTCCAGTGCCATAACTGGTAAGGACCGTCGATCAGGGCGATGAAGCCGAGCGCGCCGACGATGAACAGGAAGGATTTGCCGATCATGGCGCCCACGTGGGCGCTGCTTTCATTGAGGGGCTCGACCGCCAGGCCCAGCATCGCCTCCTTCTGGCCGCTGACCACGATATACGCCACCACGCCCACGACGATGGTCTTGGCGACCGCCTTGAGCAGCTCGACCAGGGCGTTTTTCGAGAACATATTGCCAATACCCTTGATCGGGTTCAGCTTCATGAAATTGGGCATGAAAGCCTTGGACGAGAACAGCCAGCCGCCGATCAGGAGCGGCGAGACCAGGGCGATGACCATGATGGCGCCGGCGATCGGCAGGCACGCCAGCAGCACGGCGACCAGGTCATTGAGGATGCGCTCGATCAGGATGGCGGGATTGAAGACCTGTTCGCGGTCGAGCGACAGGCCGGACTTGAGCGCCAGGCTCAATTTGCCGACGAGCATGCCGCCAAAGGCCCACAGGCAAGCCCCGGCAGTCATCAGGACGGTAAAGGTGGCCAGCTCCCGCGATCTGGGAACGTCGCCTTCCTCGCGCGCCTTCTCGATCTTCCGGGGCGATGCGTCTTCTGTCTTTTCTGCGTCGCTATCTTCCGACATGCCTACTCCGCCAAACTATGTCACATGCGCCTTTGTACCGCGCAAATGAAATTATCGCCGGAATTGCCGTGCGGCTAGATATAAAACAGGATGGGAAAGCGGCCGCTGTTCGCGGCCGGATGCCTGGCATTACATGCGGCGACGGACGAAGGCCGGGGCCGGCTGCTCGCGGCCGAGGTCGGACAGCGGGGCCGGCTGGTTGGCCGCGGTCGGCTTGGCGATGCGGGCGGACACGATCACCGGCGCGATCACTGGGGCGATCGGGGCGACCACGGGCTTGACCACCTTGACGGTGGACGTGGTGGCCGGCGCCAGTGGGGCGGCGGCCACGTGCGCCGGCAGGCGGCGGCGGGCGCGCCAGGCGGCGACCACCAGGCCGTACACGACCAGGTACAGCGCGAAACTGGCAACCACGCCCTGCATCAGCACGGCGGGGGTGTTCGCATGGTTGACGGCCAGCGTGGCCGGCACCAGGGCGATGCTCCACGACACCGGCGACACGCAGGCATTGCGCAGCGGCGCCGGCAGCATGCGCAGATAGCGCGCGGTGATCGCCGTCTTGACCAGGCTGTGCAGGTGCCAGCTGTCCGGATGGCCCGGATGGCGGCGGCACCACAGGCGGCGGCAGATGGTGAACAGGGTTTCGAAGACCGGATAGGCGCAGGCCAGCAGCGGGGCCCAGGCCGAGACCGAGGGATTGCGGTAGACCAGCATCACCGACAGCCAGGCCAGCAGGAAGCCCAGCAGGTAGGCGCCGCCGTCGCCGAGGAACAATTTGCCAAACGGGAAATTGACGACGAAGAAGCCGGCCGTCACGGCGCAGATCACGAAGCACAGCTGGGCCAGGTGGACGTCGCCGGCGCCCAGGGCGATCAGGCCCAGGGTGGCCAGGCCGATCACGACCGTGCCGCTGGCCAGGCCGTTGAAACCGTCGATGATGTTGACCGCATTGGCCACGCCGCCCACCGCGAAGGCGGTGAACAGCACCGAGAACGGCAGCCAGCCCAGCAAGCCGTCGAGCGGCGCCAGGCCGGTGTATTGGAGGGTGACGCCGGTCAGGAACCAGCAGACCGCGCCGCTGGCCATGGTCGCCAGCAGGCGCGCGCGCACGGACACGGTGCGGGTCAGGTCTTCGGCCAGGCCGAACACGAAGGCCGGCAGCGAGGCGATCAGCACCGGCAGCAACAATTCCTGCTGCGCCTGCGGCAGCACGCCCAGCGCCATCCACAGGCCGATCATGATGGCGGCGCCGCCGATGCGCGGGGTCGGGGTGATGTGGAATTTCTGTACACCGCGCGTCGCGTCGAGCGAATAGCGCCCGTGCCAGCGTGTGGTGAACACGAGCAGGAGGGAGCAGATCAGCGATGTGGCAAAGCCGATTTCGAGGCCAGCCATGGGCAGGTTATTAATACTCATAGAACCACTTTGTTAACTCGTCAATTCTAGCGCATTTCTTGTTGATCTTCCGGCAAACGTGCTCGGCCACGGATTCTATCCCAATGTCACA
The DNA here is from genome assembly GCF_001866515.1 of Massilia timonae. NCBI lineage: Bacteria > Pseudomonadati > Pseudomonadota > Betaproteobacteria > Burkholderiales > Oxalobacteraceae > Massilia > Massilia timonae. Next base: position 2,809,281 of record NZ_JRYB01000001.1, on the reverse strand, counting down.
AACGCACTGTTACGTCATGCAAGCTATTGATTGTGCAAGAACAATTCGACGATTCTAGGGACGTTGCGATCTGCCAATCAATCGCCCTGAAACTTCTCCTAATATTTCTCGACAAATTGTTACACTTTTCTTCAGTGATATTTAGATAGATTTATTTCTCGTTCACAAACAAGGTGAACCATGGCAAAACATAATCGCAAGCCATTTAGTTTCATTTTTTATATTGTGTTATGCCTGAGCGCGCTGCACCCGGGCCTGGCCCGGTCGCAGGCCGCCCCTTCCCCCGAATTGCTGGAAGCCCAGGCCCGCCTGCTGGAAGCAGAAACCCGGCAGGCGCTGGCCGAAGCCGAGCGCGCGGAACTGCTGGCGCGCCTGCCGCCGGCCCAGGCCAAGGCATTGAGCGGCAACGTCGACGCCGCCAAACTCGGCGCCGCCGGGCTGGCGCGTGCCTTCGACCTGGCGCTGGAACTCGCCACTGAAGTCTGCGCCGGCCTGCCCCAGGACCGCCAGGTCACCCTGTACGACCCGATCGTCAGCCAGGGCGTGGTGGCGGCGCGCACCGTCGACGGCGCCCTCGCGCGCACCGCGCAGGAATTGGCCGCGCGCAATCTCGAGCTGCAACGCTACATTAACGCGCACACCCCGGAATCGGCTGACCGCCGCACGGCGATACCGTTGATCTGGCTCACCGCGCCCACGGTATTACTCCGCGCCGGGGCCGACCTCGCCAGCCTGTTCAAGAGCGACGCGACGCTGGCCGGCAGCGCCTATGGCGACGGCGCGCGCGCCCTGTTCGCCAGCGCGCTGGCGCGTTCCTGCCCCGCCCGCCTGGCGGGACTGAGCGGCGGCTATATGGGCGAACTCGACATTGCGCGGCATGCGCGCCTGCTCGACCAGGTCAGGCTGGTGGCGGGGGAACGGTCGGTGCTGGCCCAGCACGCGGCGCGGCTGGAAATGCTGGCCGACGCCGCCAAAGGCGAACTCAAGAAAGAACTGCAGGCCGTCGAGGCCGCCGCCAGGGCGCAGCTGAAGGCGGTCGACGCCTTCACCGAGGGCTTACGGGCAGGCGAAGCCAGTGACAAAAGCCCCTTGTTTACCGCGGCGCGCTACCTTGGCCAGGCCGAACGCAGCGCCGGCGCCCTGGTGCTGGACGTCGACCTGCGGCTGGAAGGCTTGACCCAGGTGCGCGGCAACCTGTTCGGCGGCGAACGCCTGTCCCTGTCCGGCGTCGCCTTTCTCTGGTACCGGCTGCACGAGCCGGACGGCCGGCTGCTGCGCGCCGATGCGCTGCGCCGGGTCAGCCGGCCGGTCGAAGTGGACATGCGGGGCGAGCGCGACGATAGTGGATTTTGGCGGTAGGGTCGGCCGGCGCCCGCAGCCGGCTACACCGCCGGCCGTACCGTCTGCTCGATCGCCCCGAACAACGATTTGCCGTTCTCATCGAGCATCTCGATGCGCACCGTGTCGCCGAACCGCAGGTACTGGGTGACGGCTTCGCCGCCATCGATCGTTTCCTGCCAGCGCTGCGTGGCGATGCTGGCGTAACCCGGCGTGTGGCGGCGCGTCGCGCGGTTCGCGACCACGCCCGCGCCGAGAATGGTGCCCGCCGTGACCTTGCGGCCGGCGGCCAGCGCCGCCAGCAGTTGCGGGAAGCTGAAGGCCATGTCCTCCCCCGCCTCCAGGGTCCCGACCGGATTGCCGTTCCACACCACCCGCAACGGCAGCGCGGCCTTGCCGCCGCGCCAGGCCTCGCCCAGCTCGTCCGGCGTCACCGCCACCGGCGCGAAAGCGGTCGCCGGCTTGGCATGCAGCAGGCCCAGGCCAGTGGCGCGCTCATTGGCCGCCAGGTTCTGCAAGGTGACGTCATTGGCCAGCAACAGCAGGCGGATCTGTCCATGCGCCGCGTCCAGCGTCGCGCCCTGCGCCAGGTCGCCGCTCACGACCGCCAGTTCGGCGCCGAAGTCGATGCCCCACTCCTCGCGCGCCAGCACCAGGTCTTGCCGCGGCCCCAGGAAGGCGTCGCCGGCCGCGCGCGCCAGTTGCGGCTCGTCGCGCCAGGCCGCCGGCAATTCGGCGCCAGCGGCGCGGCGTTCCAGTTCGTGGTGATGCAGGTAGGCGGCGCTGCACACGCGCCCGCTCGCGCGCGGCAGCGGGGCCATGCAGCGGGCCGGGTCGAAGTCGAAGGGACGGCGCGCCTTGCCCTCGTTCAGTTGACGATAAAGAACGTCGAGCTGGGGCGCGATGAAGGCCCAGTCGTCGAGGGCGGCGCGCAGGCTGGGCGCGATGCCGTCGGCGACGTGGGCGGTTTTCAGGTCACGCGACACCACGGCCAGCTGGCCGTCGCGGGTGCCGTCGTCGAGCGTGGCGAGTTTCATGGAAGCCTCCTGGTGCGAGGCCGCCATTCTACGATACGGCTCAGTACCCCGGCCTCAGTACTTGACGATGATGCCGGCGCCGAGCGCGCGCTGGAAGTAGTTATAGTCGATCATGCTCTGGCCATAGCCGGCGAAGGCATTGACATAGCCCTTGACCGGGCCCGCCAGCGGGAAGGCCCATCCGACCTGGACCGCACCCTTGTCAGTGCTGAAGTTACGGCGCACCATGGCCGACAGCTCGTGGCCACCGTTCAAGCGGTAATTGCCTTCGAGTTCGAAGCGGCCCATGTAGTCGATGATGTCCGGGTTGTTGTCGTCGTCGAACGATTCGTTGACGCGCTTCCAGACCTTGGCCGTCATGGTCAGCGGGCCGCGCTCCAGGCCGACCTGGGCATAGAACCGGTTCCAGCTGCGCGACAGCGTCGACGACTGGCCATTCGACTGGTGCACGAAGCCCAGGTTCAGGAAGCGCACGTTGACGCCCGCCAGCGCGTAGTCGAGCGGCGTGACGACCATGACCTCGGGCTGGTAATTGGTCTCGCGGAACGGGCTGGACGCCTCATGGTTGGCCGCCTGCCAGAAGCTGTTCTGGGTATAGCCGAACCAGACGTCGACCGGCAGCTCGAACAGCGTCTCGGCCATCTTCATCTTGAAGCTGAGCTGGAACTCCAGCTCGGCCTTCGACAGGCCTTCGGCATCCGGATCGGCGGCCAGGAAGTCGCGGTACGGCTCTTCGTTCGGCCGGTGGGTGCGGGTCGCCATCAGGTAGCTCGGGCGATGCGGACGGAACTTGAACACGCCACGCTTGTCGCGCGGGTCGAGTTCCCAGTGGCTGCTCAACGTGTACTGGGACGCGGCCTGCACCACCGGATCGACCGAGGCGGTGCGGTCCACCGCGCTGGTGCGCGGCGCATCGAAAGCGCCCTCGGCCACTGGCGCCGTGGTCGGCACCGGCGGCACGGCGGCCGGGGTGGCAGGCGTGGCGACGGCGGCGGTGGCCGGACCGGCGCCGGCAGCTGCGGCCGCCTGGCTGGCGGCAACGCCGTCGAAGCAGGCCAGGCGCTGGCTGCCGTCGGCGATGGCGGCGCATTCGGCCAGGGTTTGCGGTGCGGTCTGGGCCAATGCCGGCAGTGCCAGCAAGAGAGGAACCAGGGCGATGGTATGAGAAATTCTCGGGCGATAGGCGTGCATATTTATTGTTTTATATCAAAACGTTCGCGCAGCAACTGGTATTCAGTTGCCATCGCGCGTAAGTGTCGCGGATATTTCTTGTGGGTGTCGCACGTATTGCATCCAGGCATGCAGTTAAGCCTGCCTGTTTGCGGGATCGATCAGGCAGGCACCAGCAAGTCGAGCTGGGCCTGGTCGAGGAAGCACCATTCGCCCTCTTCGAGGCCGAGCGATTCCAGCGTCAGGCCGCCGATCTGCGAGCGGTGCAGCGCGCTGCAATGGTTGCCGGCGGCGGCCAGCATCCGCTTGACCTGGTGGTATTTGCCCTGCTCCAGGACGATCTCGAGGGTGTGCTCGCCGCGCTGGACACAGGACACCGCCTTCAGGGGCGCCGGCTCGTCGTTCAGCTGCACGCCGGCCAGCATGTGGGCGACCAGTTCGGCGGTGACCGGCTCGGCGGTCGTGGCCTGGTAAACCTTGGGCACGTGGCGCTTGGGCGAGGACTGGGCGTGGATGAACGGACCGTCGTCCGACATCAGGAGCATGCCCGTGGTGTCGTGGTCGAGACGGCCGACCGGCTGCACCTCGCGCCAGGTAAACTGTTCCGGCAGCAGGGTCAGCACGCCCGGATGGTGGCTTGGTTTACGCGAGCATTCGAAGTTGGCCGGCTTGTACAGCGCGATATAGACGTGCTCGCGATACGGCCATTCTTCGTCGAACACGGTCAGGACCAGGCCATCGGTGTCGAAGGTGGCTTTATAGCTGTCGACGGTCGCGCCGTTGACGGCGACGTCGCCGTCCTCGATCAGCGCGCGGCAATATTTGCGGGTGCCGAATCCCTGCGATTGCAAGATGCGGTCTAAGGACAATTTACTCATGGGCCGAGACTTTACCAGATGCGCACGCCCCTTGGGAAAGCATTGCCAGGCAAGACTGTTAGCGTTATCGGGTCAATCTGTTACCGTTACCTCCGACCCATTTTGCATGCACCCGTTCATTTGAGCAGCGTCAAGCCTTTCGAAATTCGCATTGATAGACTTCAACACGTTAGGAATCCGCCTAACGGCACCTACGACGTCCTTGAAAGGGGGCGGCCATAGCCAAAGGATAGGAATGAACGTGAACGACGATCTCGACACAGCAAATGGAAAGCTTTCCGCTCATGAGGCCCATTGTGCGCGCCAACGGCTCGCCAAGGACCATGCGGCGCTTTTCCCGACCCGACTCGCCATGGCGCGCTGGCGCGGCGGCGGAATTCCCCACCTGCACGGCGGCCACCCACCGCTGCGCGCCGCCTGGTATGCCCGCACCGTGCGCGACCACCAGGCTTGGCTCGACCGTGGCGGCTTTGCCCAGCATGAAGAGCAGATACCTTTCCGAAAGCCGTCGATGTGGCATCCACCAAAGGTCAGCTTGCCACAAGGTGGATTGCAGGTCTCCCAACAACACAGCCAATACCCTACGCAGCAGAATTCACAGCCCACCTGCCGTTCGGATCGCGATGGCGATGCCCGTCAGTGCGGCACTTGTACCTGAACCGGCACGCCTCCCGGCAGGACGCCGGAGGCACCTCGATGAGACCGGAAAACAGGGCGACGGAAAAACTGGAGGAGCGCGGTAGCCGTACCGATGAAGTACAAACCGATGAGGTATAAATGGAAACGACGGCCAAGGCCGTCGTTTCCGTTCCTGCGGCAGGCAGGCCATGCGGCAAGCCTCCCAGGGACGTACTACCGTGAGGAATTGAATTCTCTCGAAAACCGCACCGCGTGCGGTGGATAGCGTGTCGCCGTCCGGGCCGATCGACGCATCTGCCTCGCCGACCCTTGCTGCTCGCGCTACCGTTCCACTATAGCCGCTAGCCGTCGGTATTCAAGGACAAAATGTTCAGCGCAATTTCGGCACGGCTCCGTGGTAGGCCGCCTTGACCGCGCTTTCGCCGACCGCGGCGCCAAATTTCTTGAGCACTCTTTCTGGCAAGCCTTCGTGCGCCGTGTAGTCGACGATGTCCTCGGCCTTGACGATGTCGCGCGCCACCGTGTCGACGGTGCCGAAGGCGTCGGCCAGGCCCATGTCCACCGCCTTGGCGCCGGTCCAGTACAGGCCGGAGAAGGTTTCCGGGGTTTCCTTCAGGCGCTTGCCGCGGCCTGCCCGCACCACCGCGATGAATTGCTGGTGGATCTCGTTGAGCATCTCCTGGGCGTGTTCGCGGTGTTTTTCGGATTGCGGACTGAACGGGTCGAGGAAACCCTTGTTCTCGCCGGCCGTCAGCAGGCGCCGCTCGATGCCGAGCTTGTCCATGGTGCCGGTGAAGCCGAAGCTGTCCATCAGCACGCCGACCGAGCCGACGATCGAGGCCTTGTTGACGTAGATGCGGTCGGCCGCCGAGGCAATGTAGTAGCCGCCCGAGGCGCAGATCTCGTCCACCACCACGTACAGGGGCTTGTCGGGGTAGCCGCGCTTGAGGCGCTGGATCTCGTCCACGATGATGCCGGCCTGGACCGGACTGCCGCCGGGGCTGTCGATGCGCAGCACCACCGCCGCCGACCCGGGGTCGGAAAACGCCTTGTTCAGCGAGGGGATCACGGTATCGGCCGCGCCGCTGCCCTCGGCTTCGATCTCGCCGTTGATTTCGATCAGGGCCGTGTGGCGGCCCAGGTTTTCGACGTCGCCGCTGCCGAAATTGAAGTCGTAATACGCCCACAGCGCCAGCAGGGCGACAGTAAGGAAGCTCAGTTTGAAGAAAATGCTCCAGCGCCGGGCGCGGCGCCGCTCCTGGACGGTGGCGAACACCAGTTTCTCGAGCGTTTCGCGCTCCCAGTTGCCGATCGTCGGATTCGATGCGAGCCGGCTGTCGCCGGGGTGGTTCGTTTGGTCACTCATAAAGTCGGATGGGGTCGAAGGCGAGCGCTATCCCTGCGCAGGCGCGCGGAACCGCTCGTCGGGCAGCCAGTATATCTTGCCCGCGCCTTCGTGTACGGCGATCGGATGCAGGCGCCCGCCGCGGCACGGACCGCCGGCGCATTTGCCGCTGTCGGGCTCGTAGACCGCGCCGTGGGTGGCGCACATCAGGTACTGGCCGCCGGACTCGAAGAACTCCCCTTCCCGCCAATCGAGCTCGATCGGCACATGGGCGCAGCGGTTCAGGTAGCCATGCACCTGGCCGCGGTGGCGGATCACGAAACCGGTGGCCGGCTGCCCCCAGGCCAGCAGCGCGAAGCGGACGCCACGGCCGCCGTCCAATAAACCCTCGGCATCGCACACGAACAGGCGTTCATCGTCCGCCATCTGCGCGCCCGCGGATTCAGGCATGCTCGAGCAGCCAGGCATGCAGCTCGGGAATCGAGCGCGCCGAGAACAGCGGGTGGCAGGCTTGCAGCTGGGCCACCGGGTGTGCGCCGAACTCGACAGCGATGCCGGACGCGCCGGCATTGTTCGCCATCAAGAGATCGTGGGTGGTGTCGCCGATCATCACGGTGCGGCGCAGGTCCTGGCCCAGTTCGCGGGTCAGTTCTTGCAGCATGGCCGGATGGGGCTTCGAGAATGTCTCATCCGCACAACGGGTCGCGTCGAAGATCGACAACAGGCCGGTGGCGTTCAGGGCCCGGTTGAGGCCTACCCGGCTCTTGCCGGTAGCCACCGCCAAAAAATAACCCTCGTTGTTAAGATCGGCCAACATCTCGCGAACGCCCTTGAACAGCACCAGTTCGTGGTCCTTGGTGAGGAAGTGATAGCGGTAGCGCTCGACCATGCGCGGATACATGGCCGGCTGGATGTCGGGCATCACCGCCTGCATCGCCTCGGCCAGGCCGAGACCGATGACGTGGGCGGCCGAGGCGTCGCTCGGGACCGGCAGGCCGAGGTCGCGCGCCGCCGCCTGGATGCACTTGACGATGGCCGCCGTGCTGTCCATCAGCGTGCCGTCCCAGTCGAACACGATCAGGTCAAATTGTTTTCTTGCCATTATTTAGCGGCGACCCAGGGCGCCTGTCTCCTTAGTTGTTCGATCGTGCGCAGGTGTTATATCACGCACTGGGCTCTCCCAGGCTTACCAGGAACCGTTCGCACTCTTCGGGCATCGGCGCGCGCAAGGTCATCCGTTCGCCGCTGTCCGGGTGGGTGAACGTGATCTGGTGCGCGTGCAGGAACATGCGCTTGAGCGCCCCGCGTCCCCCGCCCGCCTTGTGCAACTGTTTGTTGAAAGCAAAGTCGCCATACTTTTCGTCACCCAGGATCGGGAACCCGCTCGAGGCGAGATGCACCCGGATCTGGTGCGTGCGGCCCGTCTTGAGTTCGGCTTCGAGCAGGGCGAAATCATGCCATTTTTTCAAGAGATTGAAAATGGTGTGCGCTTCCTGGCCGCCGGCCTGGACCACGACCCGCTTCTCGCCATCCGCCGTCGTGTATTTATGCAGCGGCAATTTGACGTGCTGGCGCTTGTTCTGCCAGTTGCCCTTCACCGCCGCAAAATAACGCTTGTCGGTGGTCCCGTCGCGCATCTGGTCGTGCAGGTGGGTCAGTGCGCTGCGCTTCTTGCCGATCAGGAGCAGGCCCGAGGTTTCGCGGTCGAGCCGGTGCACCAGTTCCAGGAACTTGGCTTGTGGCCGCGCCGCGCGCAATTGCTCGATCACGCCGTAGGACACGCCGGAACCGCCATGCACGGCCACGCCGGCAGGCTTGTTAATGACGAGCAAGTGCGCGTCTTCAAACACCACCGGGAATTCGGTCCCCGGCACGGTGTCGTTGCTGGCTTTTTCGGCGATGCGGATCGGCGGGATGCGCACCATATCGCCCTCGACCAGGCGGTACAACTGGTCGATCCTGCCCTTGTTGACACGCACTTCACCCGAACGGAGGATGCGGTAGATATGACTCTTCGGTACACCTTTGCAGACACGCAACAGGTAGTTATCGATACGCTGTCCGGCGTCTTCTTCGCCGATCGTGACAAATTGCGCCTGCAGAGCCTGTTGTGATGAAGGGGGAACAACATCGTTTTGGGTCGCCATTCGCTCTGTCTTCCCAGAAATTCTCTCTAAGTCCTTCATTTTGAATATATAATCGACAGGCGGCGGTCAAACCTCTGCTGGTGTAAGAATTAAAACGATATTTTACACAGGGGCGCGCTCCATCGGCCCCGCTCATTGCAAATTCGATGGAAAGTAACGTGTACGCACATCCTTGCGCCGATCAGGGTTGCACCTGCAGTTGTAATCGGGTTGCGCGCAAAGATGCAGGATTGGATTGTCAGGATTCTTAAGGATAAGTACCGGCAAGCAAATCTTGCTTGTCGGGTGATGGTGTCGATAACGCTTGTCGTTTTCGCCGGGCCCGATGCAAGGCCGTCCTCGAGACTTGTGAGTTAGGCTGTCTTTTCGCCTCCAGGTCCTGGACGGTCGTCGGCTTCGAGCCGGGCTGGTTTTAGCACACCCCCTCGCTCCGCTGTGCCACCCCAACGTGGTGGCAGGCGGCCAGCGCAGGTCGCGGCGTGCGTGGACAATGACGTTCGGCCCCACAGCGCCCTGTTGCGGCAGCGACGCGGTGTTCACTCGCAGTTTTTCGCGGTGGTCACTGTTTCCCGCTGTATCGCACGCCACGGGCATTTCCCCTCCTGGACTCCCATCCCCGCATACATCCCTGTAGCTGCGCCGCCCGCGAGGGCGGCCATCACACGGCCCCCGGGTCGCGGAGTTTATAAAAATGAAACGTATGTTGTTTAACGCTACGCAGCAAGAGGAGCTGCGCGTAGCGATTGTCGACGGTCAAAAACTGATCGACATCGATATCGAGACCGCCGGTCGCGAGCAACGCAAGTCCAACATCTACAAGGGTGTCATCACCCGCATCGAACCCTCCCTCGAAGCCTGCTTCGTCTCCTACGGCGAAGACCGCCACGGATTCCTCCCCTTCAAAGAAGTCGCCCGCTCGTATTTCCGCGAGGGCGTCGACGTGCGCAACTGCACCATCAAGGAAGCGCTGAAGGAAGGCCAGGAAATCATGGTCCAGGTCGAGAAGGAAGAACGCGGTAACAAGGGCGCCGCCCTGACCTCGTTCATCTCGCTGGCCGGCCGCTACCTGGTCCTGATGCCGAACAACCCGCGCGGCGGCGGCGTGTCGCGCCGCGTCGAAGGCGAAGAGCGCCAGGAACTGCGCGAAACCATGGACAAGCTCGACCTGCCGCAAGGCATGTCGGTGATCGCCCGCACCGCCGGCATCGGCCGCACCGTCGAAGAGCTGCAGTGGGACTTGAACTACCTGATGCAGCTGTGGCGCGCGATCGAAGGCGCCGGCAAGTCGGCCCCGGGCGCCTTCCTGATCTATCAGGAGTCGTCGCTGGTCATCCGCGCCATCCGCGATTACTTCCAGCCCGACATCGGCGAAGTCCTGATCGACACCGACGAGATCTACGAACAGGCGCAGCAGTTCATGAGCCACGTGATGCCCGACATGGCGCACCGCGTGAAGCGCTACAGCGACGACGTGCCGCTGTTCTCGCGTTTCCAGATCGAACACCAGATCGAGACCGCCTACGCGCGCACCGTGCCGCTGCCGTCGGGCGGCGCGATCGTGATCGACCACACCGAAGCCCTGGTTTCCATCGACGTCAACTCGGCGCGCGCCACCCGCGGCTCGGACATCGAAACCACCGCCTTCAACACGAACTGCGAAGCGGCCGACGAAGTCGCCCGCCAGCTGCGCCTGCGCGACCTGGGCGGCCTGATCGTGATCGACTTCATCGACATGGAAGTGGCCAAGAACCAGCGCGAAGTCGAGCAGCGCCTCAAGGACGCCCTGCACCACGACCGCGCCCGCGTCCAGATGGGCAAGATCTCGCGCTTCGGCCTGATGGAACTGTCGCGCCAGCGCCTGCGTCCTTCGCTGTCGGAAGGCTCGCACGTGACCTGCCCGCGCTGCTCGGGCACCGGCCACATCCGTGATACCGAATCGTCGGCCCTGCAAGTCCTGCGTATCATCCAGGAAGAGGCCATGAAAGAGAATTCGGCCGCGATCCACGTGCAGGTGCCGGTCGACGTCGCCGCCTTCCTGCTGAACGAAAAGCGCGGCGAAGTGCTCAAGATCGAGAACCGCCACCGCATCACCGTGATCCTGATCCCGAACAAGCATCTGGACACCCCGCACTACAAGCTCGAGCGCATCAAGCACGACGATCCGCGCCTGGAAGACGCGCACGCCAGCTATGCGATGGCCGAGACCGCCGACACCGACATGGCTTACGCCAAGCGTCAGAAGGAAGAAGCGAAGCCGCGCCAGGAAGCCGTCGTCAAGACCATCACCCCGGCCCAGCCGGCCCCGGTGGTCGACCGCAGCGAAGCGGCCAAGCCGGCGAAAGCCGCCGCCGCGCCGGCCCCTGCCCCTGCCCCTGCCCCGGCCCCGGCCGAGAAAGGTTTCTTCGCCCGCCTGCGCGACTTCTTCTTCGGCAAGCCGGAAGAACCGGCCCCGGCGCCAGTGGTGGCCGAGAAGCCGGCCGCGCCTGCGCCGGCCGAGCGTGGCGAGCGCAACAACCGCAACAAGAATGGCCGCAACGGTGGCCGCAATGGCGAGCGCGGCGAACGCGGCGCCAAGCCGGGCCGTGAGCGCGAAGAGCGCGACGCGGTCGCCACCACCGTCGCCAAGGGCGCGCCGGGCGAGGAAATCGCCAAGGGCGCACCAGGCGAAGAGGCCCGCGAAGGCCGCCAGCCGCGCCAGCCGCGCGAGCGCAAGCCACGCGAGCCACGCGAGCCGCGTGAACCGCGCGAACAGGTCGAAGGCGCGGCGCGCGTCGAGGGCGCCGAGCGTCCCGAGCGTGCAGAACGCGGCGGCGAGCGCAAGGAGCGCCAGCCACGCCAGCCGCGCGAGCGCACCGAACGTGTCGAGCGCACCACCCAGGCCATCGAAGCCAAGCTCGACGAAGTCAGCGTGAGCCAGGTCGTGTCGAGCGCCACTGTTGCAGTCAGCACCAGCGGTCCGGAAGGCACCCAGGAAATCGTGCAGCAGGTCGTGAAGTCGGTGACGACGATCGGCCCGGATGGCGAGGAAATCGAAGGCGAAGGCGACGAGCCGCGCCGCCGTCGTCGCCGTGGCGGCCGTAACCGCAATCGTCGCGACCGTGACCAGGTCGAGGGAGAAGCGCTGGAAGGTGCGGACGACGCGCCGGCTTTCGCCCCGGTAGCCGATGAAGAAGCGGCCAAGGTCGCCGCCGCCGCCAAGGCCGCGAAGGCCAAGCCGGCACGCGCCGCCACGCACGATGCATGGCCGTTCCCGACCGCGGCGTCGGTGGCGGCTGCGAAGGCTGAGGCCGAGCAGGCTGCCGCTCCTGCGCCTGCGCCTGCTCCTGCGCCTGTCGCACCGGCGCCGGTTGCTGCCGAGCAGATCCCGTTCCCGACCGCAGCTTCGGTTGCCGCTCAACAGAACCCGTTCCCGACCGCAGCCTCGGTTGCCGCTCAGCAGAACATGTTCCCGACCGCGGCGTCGGTTGCCGAAGCACGCGCCGAGGCCGCTCAGGCTGCCGCACCTGCGGCTGCTCCGGCGCCGGCGCCCGTCGTCGACACCGCGCCGGCAGCCGAACCGGTCGCCGCGTCGGCGGTCGAGCCGGCGCCTGCAGCCGCACCGGCGGTCAGCGTCGCCCCGACGCCAGCCGCCGCGCCTGTGGCCAGCGCACCTGCGCCGGGCGCCGCCCTGGCGGCTGCGCCGGTCGAAGCCCCGGCCAAGCTGGACGAAGTGCTGGCCCAGGCCGGCCTGCAACTGGCATCGACCGACCCTGAAAAACTGCGCGCCGCCCAGGAAGCGGCCGTGGCGCCGCCGGTCCGCCTGGGCCGCGCCCGCAAGCCAGTGGTCGCGCCGGTAGACGAGCCGCTGGTGCAGGTCGATACGCGCCAGTAAGCAATCATCGGCTGCGCCATCACGTCGTTCCTGCGCTTGCAGGAACGACGTTTTTTATTGGAGCAGCAAGCAGTAGCATTTCCATCTGGATCTGGTACGGGCAGCTTCATCAGCCCCGTGCTATCGTACTGAAATGGCTGAAAAAATCATTCTGATCAATGACCTGCGCTCTTCCGCGCTGCAGGTCCCGGCTGTGCCCGAAGCACCGACCGGCCTGCTCAGCGACGCGCTGGGCCGGCCCCTGCACGACCTGCGCATCTCGGTCACCGACCGCTGCAACTTCCGTTGCGTGTACTGCATGCCGAAGGAAGTCTTCGACAAGGATTACCAGTACCTGCCGCACGGCGACCTGCTGTCGTTCGAGGAAATCACGCGCGTGGCACGGCTGTTCATCGCGCACGGCGTCGAAAAGCTGCGCCTGACCGGCGGCGAGCCGCTGCTGCGCAAGAACCTCGAGCGCCTGGTCGCGATGCTGCGCGCGCTGCCGACGCCGAGCGGCCGTCCGCTCGACCTCACCCTCACCACCAATGGCTCGATCCTGGCGCGCAAGGCCCAGGCCTTGAAGGATGCGGGCCTGGACCGCGTCACGGTCTCGCTCGACGCGATGGACGACCAGGTGTTTCGCAGCATGAACGACGTCGACTTCGCCGTCGCCGACGTGCTGCACGGCATCGACGCCGCCCACGCGGCCGGCCTGGGGCCGGTCAAGGTCAATATGGTGGTCAAGGGCGGCACCAACGACGACCAGATCCTGCCCATGGCGCGCCACTTCAAGGGCTCGCCGACCATCCTGCGCTTCATCGAATTCATGGACGTCGGCGCCTCGAACGGCTGGAATATGCGCGAGGTGGTGCCGTCGCAAGAGGTCGTGCGGCGCATCTCGGCCGAGCTGCCGCTCGAACCCGTCGCGGCCAACTACAGCGGCGAGACCGCCTCGCGCTGGCGCTACGTGGATGGCAGTGGCGAGATCGGCGTCATCTCGAGCGTCACCCAGGCCTTCTGCGGCGACTGTTCGCGCCTGCGCCTGTCGACCGAGGGCAAGCTGTACACCTGCCTGTTCGCCACGCGCGGCCACGACCTGCGCGCGCTGCTGCGCGCGGATCGCAGTGACCTCGAGCTGTCTAGCGCCATCGCCCAGCTGTGGCGCGGACGGGCCGACCGTTATTCCGAGACACGCACGGCGGAGACCGGCATCGGGCAGCGCGACGGCGCGCGCAAGGTTGAAATGTCCTATATAGGCGGATAATGGAACAAGGGATGATCAGCGGACTGGTATTGGCGGGCGGTCGCGGCTCGCGCATGGGCAATGTCGACAAGGGCTTGCAGCCCTTCCGCTCGAGCACCATGGTCGAGCACGTGCTGGCGCGCCTGCGGCCGCAGGTCGGGCCGGTGGCGATCAGCGCCAACCGCAACCTGGATGCCTACCGCGCTTTCGACGCGATGGTGCTGCCCGACGAAGTCGCGGACGGGGTGGAACCCTATCCCGGGCCGCTCGCCGGCCTCGAAGCCGGCCTGCGCCATTGCGCCACGCCCTACCTGCTGGCCGTCCCCTGCGACTCGCCCTTCCTGCCGACCGACCTGGCATCTCGCCTGTTCGCCGCGCTGCAGGAAGCCGATGCCGACGTCGCCTACGCCGCGACGCAAGAGCCCGGCAAGCGCGCGCAGCCGCATCCCGTGTTCTGCCTGGTGCGCGCCGAGCGGCTGCCGCAGCTGTCGGCCTACCTGCTCGAGGGCGGGCGCCGCGTCGACGGCTGGCACCGCGACCTGAAGGCGGTCGAGGTGGTCTTCGACGACGCCGACGCCTTCCGCAACATCAATACCCTGGACGAGCTGCGCGGACTGGACGACCCTTCTCCGCCCTTCCCTGCCAGCCTGGCCCAGGTGGCGAGCTGCATCAACGGCTACGATCCGGACGCCCTGCGCGTGCAGGACGCCCAGCGCATCATCCGCGACTTCGTGCAACCCGTGCGCGCGGTGGAAATGGTGGCTTTGCGTTCATCCCTCGGCCGCGTGCTGGCGCGCGACCTGGTCTCGCCGATCAACGTGCCGGCGCACGATAATTCGGCCATGGACGGCTATGCGCTGCGCGGCGGCGACCTGCCGCTAGAGGGCACGGTCACGCTGAAGGTGGTCGGCGTCGCCTACGCCGGCAAGCCGCTCGACATCACGCCGGGACCTGGCGAATGCGTGCGCATCATGACCGGCGGCGTGATGCCGGCCGGCTGCGACAGCGTGCTGCCGCAGGAATTCGCCGAGAGCACGACCATTGATACCGTCACCCTGCGCGCCGGCGCGATCCGTCCAGGGGACAACCGCCGCCTGGCCGGCGAAGACCTGAAGGCCGGCGGCGCCGCCCTGAAGGCCGGCCGCGTCATCCGCCCGGCCGACCTGGGGCTGTGCGCCTCGCTTGGCTTCGCCGAGATTCCCGTGCAGCGCCGCCTGCGGGTGGCCTTCTTCTCGACCGGCGACGAGCTGCGCTCGATCGGCGAACAGCTCGACGAGGGCTGCGTGTATGACAGCAACCGCTACACGATCTACGGCATGCTGCAGCGCCTGGGCTGCGAGATCATCGACATGGGCGTGGTGCGCGACAGCCCCGAGGCACTGGAAGAAGCGCTGCGCACCGCCTGCGAGAACGCCGACGCCATCATCACTTCGGGCGGCGTCTCGGTCGGCGCGGCCGACTACACCAAACAGGTGATGGCCGAGCTGGGCGACGTGACGTTCTGGAAGATCGGCATGCGTCCGGGCCGGCCGCTGGCCTTCGGCCGGGTGTCGTCCAACGGCCGCAGCGCATTTTTATTCGGCCTGCCGGGCAATCCGGTGGCGGTGATGGTGTCGTTCTACTTCTTCGCGCGCGAGGCGCTGCTGCGCATGATGGGCGCCGAGGCGCCACTGCCGCTGCTGCGTGCGCGCTCGATCGAGGCGATCCGCAAGAAGCCGGGGCGCACCGAATACCAGCGCGGCATCGTCGCGCGCGGGGCCGATGGCGAGCCGGAGGTGCGCATCACCGGGTCGCAGGGCTCGGGCATCCTGCGTTCGATGTCGGAGGCGAATTGCATGGTCGTGCTGCATGATGGACAAGGCAGTGTCGCGGCGGGGGAGATGGTGGATATCTTGCCGTTCGAGGGGTTGTTCTGACAGCTCGATAGGCACTGAACTCGTGGGGTGGACGGCTCCGCCGTCCACGCGTCCAACCCACCTTTGATCCGCCGCACCGCGCCTTTTCCCGTCGCGTCTACGATCGCGGCATGTCCCGCTTCCGCCGCATCCGCTCCGGCCCCACCTATTTCTTCACTGTGGTTGCGTATCATCGCCGCCCGATCCTGTGCGACGACGCAATCCGGTCCGCCTTGCACGATGCATTCACGCAAACACGTGACCGCCGTCCATTCACTGTCGATGCCATCGTCCTGATGCCCGACCACCTGCACTGTATCTGGACCCTGCCGGATGGAGACCTCGACATTTCGACGCGCTGGTCCCAGATCAAGCACCACGTCTCATGGTCCTGCCGTGGCTTGTACGATGATTTCATTTGCACCGCATCTCGCCGCAGCCGCGGCGAAGCGGCGATCTGGCAACGGCGCTTCTACGAGCGCATGATCAGGAATGACGCGGAGCTGGAACGCTATACCGATTACATCCATTACAACCCGGTCAAGCATGGCCATGCCGCCAGCGCGGCTGGGTGGCCTTATTCATCGTTCCGGCGGTATGTCAGAAATGGGATGTACCCGCTGGCTTGGGGCGAGATCGATACAGCTTGGGGAACTGAACTCGAATAATCGGGAGATGGTTGGACGCGTGGGCGGCGGAGCCGCCCACCCCACATGGTTCACATGGTTCACATGGTTCACATGGTTCAACAATCAGTCGTCGCGCTCCATGCCGTCCGGCCCCAGCATCAGCTGCGCCGCCTCGCTCGGCAACGCCTCCACCGATTTCAATTTACGCGCCATCTGACGGCTGCGCACCTCGGCGCTTTCGATGTTCTTGGCCGCCTTTTCCAGCGTCAGCTTGGTGGTGGCCAGCACGTCGCCGAACTTGGTGAACTCGGTCTTGACCGCCCCCAGTACCTGCCACACCTCGGACGAACGTTTTTCCAGCGCCAGGGTGCGGAAACCCATCTGCAGGCTGTTGAGCAGCGCCGCCAGCGTCGACGGCCCCGCGATCGTCACCCGCAGGGTGCGCTGCAGCTCGTCGGCCAGGCCGGGACGGCGCATCACCTCGGCGTACAGGCCCTCGGTCGGCAGGAACAGGATGGCGAAGTCGGTCGTCTGCGGCGGCGACACGTATTTGTCGCAGATGGTGCGCGCTTCGCCCCGCACCGCCCGTTCCAGCTCGGCGCCGGCGCGCGCCACGCCCTCGGCATCGGCCTCGTCGCTGGCCAGCAGCAGGCGTTCGTACTGCTCCTTGGGGAACTTGGCGTCGATGGGCAACCACAGCGGCGCGCCGCCGTCGACCACGCCGGGCAGCTTGATCGCGAACTCGACCCGCGCATTCGAACCGGCCACCGTCTCGACGTTCTTGGCGTACTGGTCGACGGTGAGCACCTGCTCCAGCAGCATCTCCAGTTGCACCTCGCCCCACGTGCCGCGGGTCTTGACGTTGGTGAGCACCCGCTTCAGGTCGCCCACGCCGATCGCCAGCTGCTGCATCTCGCCCAGGCCCTGGTGCACTTTTTCCAGCCGCTCCGACACCTGGCGGAACGATTCGGACAGGCGCGTCTCCAGCGTCGCATGCAGTTTTTCGTCGACCGTCTGGCGCATCTCTTCGAGGCGCCTGGCGTTATCGGTCTGAAGATCGCGGATCTTGGTTTCCAGCGTGTTGCGCACCTCGAGCATGCGCTGGGCGTTCGATTCGGTCAGATTGCCCAGCGTCTGCTGCAGGGTGTCGGCGAAGCGCTTCAGCGCGCGCGCCTGTTCCTCACGCCCGGTGCTGGAGTGCAGCTGCATCTGCTGGCGCATGCTGTCCAGTTGCTGGACGGTGGCATTGTGATATTGAGCGAGGTGAGCGGCCAGTTCCTGGCGCGTTGCCTGGGCGCTCGATTGCAGCTCCTGGCGCAGCTCGCGTTCCAGGCGTTCGACGTGATTGCCGTCGCCATTGCCGCGCATGCGCAGCAGGACGACAACCAGCAGGCCGGCCACGACGACCAGGCCGACCAGGATGAGGATTTCGGCGACGGTCATGGTGGCGCTCAATCGGGCTTGTTGCGCATCCAGTCCGCGGTCTGGAAGAAGGAATTCATCATGCGCACACGCAGCGTGTCGTCGTAGCCGAGGTCTTCCATGGCCCAGGCCATGCAGCGCAGCCACTGGTCGCGTTCCGCGCTGCCGATCGCGAACGGCAGGTGGCGCGCGCGCAGGCGCGGGTGGCCGTAGCGCTCGATGTACAGGTCGGGACCGCCCATCCAGCCGGACAGGAACATGAAAGTCTTTTCGCGCGAGCTGTCGTTGGGCACCGGGTGCATGGCGTGGATGCCGGCGAAATCGGGCTCCAGCTGCATCAGGTCATAGAAGCGGTCGACCAGCGCCCGCAGGCGCTCGCCGCCGCCCATCATCTCGTACAAGGTCTGGGATTCGGCGGGGGTTTCGGTGTGATGTTCGGACATCCCGCCATGATAGCGCACGGCCGCGGACCTTGTCCGCAGCCGGTCGATCATTGCGCTCAGGCTTCGCGCAGCGTTTGCAACGGCGGCTGCCGCAGCACCCCGCGCAGGCCCAGCCAGCCGCCGACGATCGCGCACAGCGCGCCGACGAACAGGCCCGCGATCCACACGCCCGGCTCGAACACCCATGGGAACTTGAACTGGTAGGTGGCCAGCGCCCAACCCAGCGCCGCCGCGCCGCTCGCCGCCAGGAGGCCCGCCAGGCCGCCCACCAGCACGAACTCGATGCGCTGCGCCTGCGCCAGCTGCTGGCGCGTGGCGCCCAGCGCGCGCAGCAGGCCCGCTTCGCGCGTGCGCTCGGATTGCGATCCCATCAGCGCCGCATACAGCACCAGCACGCCGGAAGCGAGCGTGAACAGGAACAGGAATTCGACCGCCGTCACCACCTGGTCCAGCACGTCCTGCAGCTGGCGGATGATGCCCGAGACGTCGATCACCGTCAGGTTCGGATGGTTGCGGGTCAGCGCATTGCCCAGGTTCGCCCCCTCGGGCGGCACATGGAAGGCCGTCATGTAGGTGGTCGGCGCATCGGCCATCGCCGCCGGATTGATGATGACGAAGAAGTTGGCGCGCATCGAGCCCCATTCGAGCTTGCGCACGCTGGTGATCTTCGCGTCGACGAGCAAGCCCGCCATGTCGAAGCGCATGGTGTCGCCCAGCTTCAGCCCCAGGCGCTCCATGATGCTCTGCTCGACCGAGGCCTCGGCCACGCCCGGCGCATCCCTGAACCATTCGCCCTGCACCACCTCGTTCGCCTGCGGCAGCACATTGGTCGTCGACAGGTTGAATTCGCGGTTGGCCAGGCGTCGCGCCTCGCCGTCCTGGAAGGTGTCGCGCGTGATCGCGTTGCCATTGATGGCCGTCAGGCGGCCACGGATCATCGGGTACAGCACGGGTTCCTTGACGCCGGCCGCCAGCAGCTGGCCTTCGACCGCCTGCTTCTGCTCGGGCAGGATGTTGATCACGAAGCGGTTCGGCGCGTCGGCGGGCGTGGCCAGCTGCCATGCCGCCATCAGGTCGCCGCGCACCACGGTCAGCAGGAGCAGCGCCATCAGTCCCAGCGCGAGCGACACCACCTGCACCACGGTGGCGCCGGGCCGGCGCTGCAGCGAGGTGACGGCGAAGCGCCAGCCCTGGCTCTTGAACGCGCCGCGCATCCGGCGCAGCCCCTGCAGGCCGAGCCAGGCCACCAGGGCGAAGAAGGCGAAGCCGCCCAGGAAGCCGCCGGCCGTGATCAGGGCCAGGGTCGGGTCGCCCGCCTGCCACAGCAGCAGCAGGAAGAACACGCCGACGCCCAGTCCATAGGTCGCCAGCGCGGCCGGCTGCGGCGCGCCCTGCTCGCGCCGGATCACGCGGTTGTGCGGCACGTTGCGCAACTGGAGAATCGGCGGCAGCGCGAAGCCCACCAGCAGCATCAAGCCGGTCGCCACGCCCTGCAGCGCGGGCAGCATCGACACCGGCGGCAGCTCGGTCTTGATCAGCGAGGCGATCATCTCGAGCAGCACGAAGTGGGCGCCGAAACCGACCAGCACCCCGATCACGCTGCCCAGGAGGCCGATGAATCCGAATTCGAGCAGGTACAGCACCGTGACCTGGTTCTGGGTCAGGCCCAGGCAGCGCAGCATGGCGCAGGCGTCCAGGTGGCGGCCCATGAAGCGGCGCGCCGCCATCGCCACCGCGACCGCCGCCAGCATCGCCGACAGCAGGCCCACCAGCGACAGGAACAACCCCGCGCGATCGAGCGTCGCGCGCATCTCGGGGCGGCCGTTTTCCAGCGTCTCGATGCGCACGCCCTTGATATTGTTGTCGCGGATCTGGGCGCGTATCCACTGTTCGTAGTCGCGCACCGCGGCCATGTCGTTCACGTCTTTTGAAGCGACCATCAGGCGGAAGCTCACGCGCGCGAAGTCGTCGACCAGGCCGGTGGCCTGCAGGTCTTCCAGCGCCAGCATCACGCGCGGCGCGAAGTTGGCGAACGAAGCGCCCTTGTCCGGTTCGGTGGCGATCAGCTGGGCGATGCGGAACTGGCTGTTGCCCAGGGTGAGCATGGCGCCGACCTCGGTGCGCAGCTGCGGCAGCAGGCCGGGATCGACCCAGACCGTGCCGCGCGCCGGCACCTCGCGCGTCGGCGTGCCCTGCGCGCCGCCGGCGGCGACAGGGTCGGTCGTGATGCTCATCTGGCCGCGCAGCGGATAGCCTTTTGATACCGCCTTGATCGACGACAGCTGGGCCAGCGAGTCGTCGCCCTCGCCGGCTTGCGCCATGCTCGGGAAGGTGACGGTGTCGGCCAGCAGCAGGCCCCGTTTCAGGGCCTCGTCGCGCCACTCCTGGCGCACCGGGTCGTCGGTATTGACCAGCAGGTCGGCGCCGAGCAGCTGGTGGGCGTCGCGGTCCATGCCGGAGCGCATGCGGTCGATGAAGAAGCCGACCGAACTCAATGCCGCGACCGCGACGATCAGCGCCACCAGCAGGAAGCGCAGCTCACCGGCGCGCCAGTCGCGCGCCGTCATGCGAAGAGCCTGGACGAACATGGATCCGCTCCGTTCTTGAAGGTCAGGCGTTGGCGAAGAAGCCGTCGACTTCGGCCAGGAAGGCGCGCTTGCGCTCCGGGTCGACGAAGGCGGCCTGGAAGCTGTTGCGCGCCAGCTGGCGCGCATGACTTTCGTCCAGCGGCAGCGCCTCGAAGGCGGCGAAGTAGTTCTCGTTGACGTAGCCGCCGAAATAGGCCGGATCGTCCGAGTTGACGGTCACCGCGAGATTGGCGTCGAGCAGGGTGCGCAGATTGTGCGAACCCATCACGTCGAACACGCGCAGCTTGATGTTCGACAGCGGGCACACGGTCAGCGCCATCTGCTCGCGCGCCAGGCGCTCGACCAGGGCCGGGCTTTCCAGGCTGCGCACGCCGTGGTCGATGCGCTCGACCTTGAGCACGTCGAGCGCGCTTTCGATATAGGCCGGCGGGCCCTCCTCGCCCGCATGCGCGACCAGGCGCAGGCCGAGCGAGCGGGCGCGCTCGAACACGCGCGCGAATTTCTCGGGCGGATGGCCGACCTCGGACGAATCGAGGCCGACGCCGATGAACTTGTCGCGGTAAGGGAGCGACTGCTCGAGCGTGGCGATGGCCTCGTCTTCGGACAGGTGGCGCAGGAAGCACATGATCAGGCTGGCGCTGAGCGGCGCATCCTGGCAGGCGCGCCAGATGCCGTTGATGACGGTCTCGAACGGCACGCCGCGCGCGGTATGGGTTTGCGGATCGAAGAAGATCTCGGCGTGGCGGACATTGTCGGCATGGGCGCGCGCCAGATAAGCCGCAGTCATGTCGTAGAAGTCTTGTTCCTTCAGCAGCACGCTGGCGCCGGCATAATAAATGTCGAGGAAAGACTGGAGATCGGTGAAAGCGTAGGCCTCACGCAACGCTTCGACCGAGCTATAAGCGAGGTCGACGCCGTTTCTTTGCGCAAGCTCAAAAATCAGTTCCGGTTCGAGCGAGCCCTCGATGTGGATGTGCAGTTCTGCCTTGGGCATGTTCTGCAGCAGGTTGCGCAGGCGTTCGTCGAGCATGGTTTTCTCCAACAGGTACATCAGTAAATATTCAATGGTGCGGGTCAGGTTGACCCGACCGACAAGTGTAACGCATGCCGGCTTTCCGCCTGCGCCAAGGCGAAAATGGCTGCGTTCGGCTTTATGACATGCACGATTCGCGTGCGCCGCGTGTTGAGCAGTTCGTGCACTATCGGCGCACAACGGAAGAAAATGGAGATGCCGCCGGCATGCCGATCTTTCGTTCAAACCGGCCTCGACGCCGTGTTCCGGCCCCCACCTTCCCAGGGCCGCCGCGACGCCTGCAAAAACCGGCTTTCTATAGTTAAATCAAGCACTTGGTACCGCTTCAACAGCTCGCACGACACTGCTTTGACTTCGGAAACTAATAGGCACATAATAAATTTCATAAACGCAAAAAAGGCGTTCTCCACCACGCAAGGATTTGGCTATCCGCCGAATCGACAAGACGCAATCGCACGTGAATTCCTTTAACGGCGCCGGCCATCCCGGCGCGGCACGTGACGACCGAACAGGGAGACCGCGACAAAGATACCGGGGCCCCGGGCAGCTTCGACAGTGGCTGCTGTGACAGTGATTCGTTGTTGGCACATTAAAGGAACTTCAATGAGCATCTTTGAAAACTACGCGGCCCGCTATGAGCGTACCCGGGAAGAGGAATACTCCCTGGCGGAATATCTCCAACTGTGCAAGAAAGACCCGCTGACCTATGCCAGCGCGCCGGAACGCATGCTGGCCGCGATCGGCGAGCCCACCCTGGTCGATACCCGCCTCGATCCGCGCCTGTCGCGCATCTTTGCCAACAAGGTGATCAAGATCTATCCGGCCTTCCGCGAGTTCTACGGCATGGAAGAAGTGATCGAGCAGGTGGTGTCTTATTTCCGCCATGCGGCGCAGGGACTCGAAGAGCGCAAGCAGATCCTGTATTTGCTCGGCCCGGTCGGCGGCGGCAAATCGTCGATCGCCGAAAAACTCAAAAGCCTGATGGAACTCGTGCCCTTTTATGCGATCAAGGGCTCGCCGGTGAATGAATCGCCGCTGGGCCTGTTCAGCGAAGAAGAAGACGGCACCATCCTCGAAGAAGACTACGGCATTCCGCGCCGCTACCTGCGCGCCATTCCGAGCCCGTGGGCGGTCAAGCGCCTGCACGAATACGGCGGCGACATCAACAAATTCCGCGTGGTGAAGCGCTATCCGTCGATCCTGAAACAGATCGCGATTTCCAAGACCGAACCGGGCGACGAAAACAACCAGGATATCTCTTCGCTGGTCGGCAAGGTCGATATCCGCAAGCTCGAGGATTTCCCGCAGGACGATCCGGACGCCTACAGCTATTCCGGCGGCTTGTGCCTGGCGAACCAGGGCCTGATGGAATTCGTCGAGATGTTCAAGGCGCCGATCAAGGTGCTGCACCCGCTCCTGACCGCCACGCAGGAAGGCAATTACAAGGGCACCGAAGGCTTCGGCGCGATTCCCTTCGACGGCATCGTGCTGGCGCACTCGAACGAATCCGAATGGAAGACCTTCCGCAACAACCGCAACAACGAGGCGTTCCTCGACCGTATCTATATCGTGAAGGTGCCGTATTGCCTGCGCGTGTCCGATGAAATCCAGATCTACGACAAGCTGCTGCGCAACTCCTCGCTCGACAAGGCGCCGTGCGCGCCCGGCACCCTGCGCATGATGTCGCAGTTCGCCGTGCTGTCGCGCCTGAAGGATCCCGAGAACTCGAGCATCTTCTCCAAGATGCTGGTCTACGACGGCGAAAACCTGAAGGACACCGACCCCAAGGCCAAGTCGCTGCACGAGTACGTCGACTATGCCGGCGTGGACGAAGGCATGAACGGCCTGTCGACCCGCTTCGCCTTCAAGATCCTGTCCAAGGTCTTCAACTTCGACAATACCGAGGTGGCGGCCAATCCGGTGCACCTGCTGTACGTGCTCGAACAGCAGATCGAGCGCGAGCAATTCCCGCCCGAGACCGAGCAGCGCTATCTCTCCTATATCAAGGAACACCTGGCGCAGCGCTACGTCGATTTCATCGGCAAGGAAATTCAAACCGCCTACCTGGAAAGCTATTCCGAGTATGGCCAGAACATCTTCGACCGCTACGTGACCTTTGCCGACTTCTGGATCCAGGACCAGGAATTCCGCGACCCGGATACCGGCGAAAGCTTCGACCGCGAATCGCTGAACGCCGAGCTGGAAAAGATCGAAAAGCCGGCCGGGATTTCGAATCCGAAGGATTTCCGCAACGAGATCGTCAACTTCAGCCTCAGGGCGCGCGCCACCAATGCCGGCAAGAATCCGGCCTGGACCAGCTATGAAAAGTTCCGCAGCGTGATCGAGAAGAAGATGTTCTCGAATACCGAGGAACTTTTGCCGGTGATTTCCTTCAATGCAAAAGCGAGCGCCGAGGATGCGAATAAGCATGCCGACTTCGTCGCCCGCATGGTAGAGAAAGGCTATACACCGAAGCAGGTGCGTCTGTTGTGCGAATGGTATCTGCGTGTGCGCAAGTCGTCGTAACGGTGCGTCTTGCGTGTTGCCGAATGGCTGCAGGCCGCCACCGGCAAGACGCGACGCTGCGCGTGCGCCGCACGCTCGTTCGCGCAGCGTATTAAGATAGGGGTGCCGTCGTTCGCGACGGCGCCAAAGCGCCAGCGACAAGCGCCATATGTCGCCAGTTCCGCGCTTATTAAAAGCAGGAGGCCTGTTTTGACTTACCTCATCGACCGTCGCTTGCAGGGCAAGAACAAGTCTGCGGTCAACCGCGAACGTTTCCTGCGCCGCTACAAGGCGCAGATCAAGGATGCTGTCGGCCGCGCCATCAAGGGCCGCTCGATCACCGACATCGAGAACGGTGAAAAAGTCACCATTCCCGTCAAGGACGTGAACGAACCGCATTTCGGCCACGCCCATGGCGGCGTGTATGAAACCGTCAACCCCGGCAATACCGAGTATCAAAAGGGCGACCAGTTCAACCGGCCCCGCGGCGGCGGTGGCGGCGCCGGGCGCGGCCGCGCCGGCAACAGCGAACAGACCGTCGAAGACGATTTCATCTTCGAGCTGTCGCGCGAAGAATTCATGAATTACTTCTTCGAGGATCTCGAGCTGCCGAACATGGTCAAGACGCAGCTGACCCAGACCATCGAATACAAGAACCAGCGCGCCGGCTACAACGTGTCCGGCACGCCCTCGAACATCCATGTGCTGCGCTCGCTGCGCGGCGCCCTGGGCCGCCGCATCGCCGTCGGCGGCCCTGCCCGGCGCCAGCTGGCCGAAGCCGAAGAAGCATTGCAAGCCTTGCTCGACGAAGGCGCACCGTCCGACGATGAACAGGTGGTCGCGCTGAAGGACCGCATCCACCACCTGCACATCCGTCTGAACGCCATTCCATTCATCGATCCGTTCGACCTGCGTTACTCGAACCGGATCAAGGTCCCCAAGCCCAGCACCCAGGCCGTGATGTTCTGCATCATGGACGTGTCGGGCTCCATGGACGAGACGCGCAAGGATACGGCCAAGCGCTTCTTCATCCTGCTGTATCTCTTCCTCAAGCGGGTCTACGAAAAGATCGACGTCGTCTTCATCCGCCACCACACGGCGGCGGCCGAGGTCGACGAGAACGAGTTCTTCCATTCGCGCGAGTCGGGCGGCACCGTCGTCTCCTCGGCGCTGCATCTGCTGCAGAAGGTGATCACCGAGCGCTATGGCAGCGCCGACTGGAACGCCTACGTGGCGCAAGCGTCGGACGGCGACAACTGGGACAACGATTCGGTGCTGTGCAAACAGATTCTCACCAGCGCGATCATGCCGCGCGTGCAGTATTACACCTATGTCGAGATCACCGATGGCCCGCCGCAGAACCTGTGGGAGCAGTATTGCGACGTCGCCGCCCAGCACCGCAATTTCGCGATGCAAAAGATCGTGACCCCGGCCGACATCTATCCGGTATTCCGCGAACTGTTCAAGAAGCAGGCCAAATAGCCTGGACGGGTCACAAGACATACTGCAGTCAACAGCGAGGCGCCCCATGCCAAGAGATCCAAGCAATCCGCGCGCCCTGCCCGAACAGTCGGAGTGGACCTTCGACCTGATCGAGCAGGCGCACGAAGAAATCAAGCGGGTGGCCAAGCGTTATGGCCTGGACACCTATCCGAACCAGCTCGAGATCATTACCGCCGAGCAGATGATGGATGCCTACACCTCGGTAGGCATGCCGGTCTCCTATAACCACTGGTCTTTCGGCAAGCATTTCTTGAGCACCGAGAAAAGCTACCGCCGTGGCCAGATGGGCTTGGCCTACGAGATCGTCATCAACTCGAATCCCTGCATCGCCTACCTGATGGAAGAAAACAGCCTGACGATGCAGGCGCTGGTGATCGCCCATGCCGCCTACGGCCACAATTCTTTCTTCAAAGGAAATTACCTCTTCCGCAGCTGGACCGATGCCGACGCCATTGTCGACTATATGGTGTTTGCCAAGAACTATATCGCCGAATGCGAGCAGCGCTATGGGATCGATGCGGTCGAGGAGTTGCTCGATTCCTGCCATGCGCTGCAAAACTATGGCGTCGACCGCTACAAGCGGCCGGCCAAGCTGTCGGTCGCGCAAGAGGCGGCGCGCACCAAGGAGCGCGAGGAATACGCCCAATCCCAGGTCAATTCGATCTGGCGCACCCTGCCCCAGCGCGAAGAACAGGTGGCGGCGGATGCGCCGACCCACCGCTTCCCCCCCGAGCCCGAGGAAAACCTGCTGTATTTCATCGAGAAATACGCGCCGCTACTCGAACCCTGGCAGCGTGAGCTGGTGCGGATCACGCGCAAGATTTCGCAATACTTCTATCCGCAGCGCCAGACCCAGGTAATGAACGAGGGCTGGGCCACTTTCTGGCATTACACGATCCTGCAAGACCTGTATAAAGAGGGGATCGTCGGCGACGGCTTCATGCTCGAGTTCCTGCAAAGCCATACCAACGTGGTCTACCAGCCGCCGGCCAACAGCCCGTATTACAGCGGGATCAATCCCTATGCCCTCGGTTTCGCGATGATGACCGATATCCGGCGCATCTGCGAAAACCCGACCGATGAAGACAAAACCTGGTTCCCCGACATCGCCGGCAGCGACTGGCTCAAGACGCTCGACTTCGCGATGCGCAACTTCAAGGACGAGAGCTTCATCGCCCAATACCTGTCGCCCAAGCTGATTCGCGACTTCCATTTCTTCGCCGTGCTGGACGACGACCGCAGCGACAAGCTGACCATCTCGGCCATCCATGACGAGGCCGGCTACCGCTACGTGCGCCACAAGCTGGCCGAGCAGTACAACCTGGGCAGCCGCGAGCCGAACATCCAGGTCTGGCAAGTCAATACGCGCGACGACCGCGCCCTGACCCTGCGCCACACGCAATACAACCGCCGCCCGCTCAACGGACAGGCGCAAGAGGTGCTCAAGCACGTGGCCCGGCTATGGGGCTTCGACGTGCGGCTCGAAACGGCCGATCCGGCCGGGCACGTGGTCAGCTTCCTCGAGTGCCGGCGCGAGAAGCGCGGGCGCTGAGCGGCGCGCGCGGCCTGGCTCATTGTTGACCACCGCGACCGTGGGGTGGACGGCTACGCCGTCCACGCGTCCAATCCACGCTCGCATGGCGATTCACGCCTTGCTTGACTACGCGGGCGGCAGAGCCGTCCCCCCATGAATTCGCGGCTAACCGTTCCTGCCGGCGGTTTTGCCCTACCTTTTATTCCGCATTGACACCCTACTGCGCGGCACCAGCACCTTGCCTTGCCTATGCATGTTCAATTAGGCTCTTCTGCTATCGCCAACATACAGATTTCATGGTATGTTCCCGACATCACATGTTAGCGCTGTCACAACCAAGTCATGGTAATTTGACGGTGAAGGCCCTAGCACTAACTAAGTAATATAGTTTGTCGCAGAAGGTGTGGGAGCGCGCAGCTTTCATTCCTGTCGAGACGAAGCATCAAATGGCGCACGGTTGAGCCATCGCAAGCAGTCTAAGGCGTATCACTTTTATCTATACCTAAGTACGCTCGGGACGGCTTCCAGGGAAATCCGAGGAGGCCGGAGGGTAATAAGAATTGGCTATTGTTTGCAGAAAGACCATTGTGGAGTCATATTAAATTTGCCAAGCGACTGATTTAGCATCAGAAATTTGGCAAACTTGACATCTACACTGATCTTCCACGCGATGAGGAGAATCGATACATAAAACTACACATTTTCCGGCCTTCCGGACCCCTGAAACCGACCTCGCCAGGCTTGTATAGATGAGCTTGTTTGCCTGCATTTACAGGTAGTTAGCGCACCTTTCGCTGCTGTAAAAATGTATGTGCAAAAAAGAATTCGTAGGTATAATTCTTCGATGTCCCGGATGCGGCTCTAGGCTTTTGTCGTGTTTAGTGGGTTTGGTAGCAACAAAAAAGAGTTGGTATTGGAGAAATATGGCATGAATTTTTCGAATGAGAAGCAACCCGGGAAAAATTTCACAGGCTTCATCGTAGTCGTCATCCTTCACATCATCGTGGGATGGGCGCTCGTCGCTGGCCTGGGTACCCGGATCGTCAGCACGGTGACCGAAGCTGTGGAAACCAAGCTGATTGAAGAGACCGCGCCGCCGCCGCCGCCGGAAACTCCGCCGCCGCCGCCGCCGCCAGAAATGAAAGCGCCGCCGCCGCCGTTCATCCCGCCGGTCGAAGTGCAGGTGCAGCAACCGCCACCACCGCAAAACACGATCGCTACCGCGACCAACACGCCGCCGCCAACCACCCAGCTGGCTCCGCCGGCGCCGCCAGCTCCTCCGGCTCCGCCGGCGCCGCCGGCACGTGGTCCTAGCCGTACCGAGGCAGTGGCTGACTTTAATACTTGCGCACGTCCGGAATATCCACGTTCGTCGCAGCGCAATGAAGAAACCGGTACCACGACCCTGCAGTTCCTGATCGGTGTCGATGGTCGGGTGATGGAAGCCAAGCTGGCGAAGTCGAGTGGCTTCCGTGACTTGGACCGAGCCGCGCAATCGGCTCTGAGCAAATGCCGATTCAAGCCCGCCATGATCGATGGCAAGCCGGAACAGGCGTGGACAGCGGTGCAGTACGTCTGGACGCTGGAATAAACCGAGACAGGTCACCGTCTCAAACTTTGATTGTCGTTGTCGTTAAGTTCAGCGAACTGTCTATTTAATATCTTTGGAGGAAGCATGTTTAAGAATACCCGTTTGTCCGCTTTCCTGGCGGCTGTCCTGTTGTCGGTAACCGCAGCATCGGCTCTGGTGTCCGCTCCGGCCTTCGCTCAAGAAACCCCGGCAACCGACGCAGCTGCGCCAGCGGCGACCGACGCAGCTGCACCAGCTGCTGACCCAGCTGCTGCTCCTGCAGACGCTGCCGCCGCTCCTGCAGACGCTGGCGCGCCAGCCGCTGCTCCAGGTGGCGAGCAAACCGAAGAAGTCTACAACCCGTACGGCCTGCAAGCGATGTGGGAACACGGCGACTTCGTCAACAAGGGCACCCTGATCATCCTGTCGCTGATGTCGATCGGTTCGTGGTACATCATCATCACCAAGCTGATCGATCAGCAGAAGATCATGAAGCAGTCGAAAGACATGCAAGCCAAGTTCTGGAAAGCACCGTCGATCGCTGCTGGTTCGGCTCAGCTGAAAGAAGGTTCGCCATTCCGCTTCATCGCTGAAACCGGCACCAAGGCAACCCAGCACCACGACGGCGCCCTGCTCGAGCAGATCGACCTGTCGACCTGGGTCACCATGCAGATCCAGCGCGCAGTGGACCGCGTCCAGTCGCGTCTGCAAGACGGCCTGTCGTTCCTGGCAACCGTCGGTTCGACCTCGCCGTTCATCGGTCTGTTCGGTACCGTCTGGGGCATCTACAACGCACTGACCGCCATCGGCATGTCGGGTAACGCATCGATCGACAAGGTCGCAGGTCCAGTCGGTGAAGCACTGATCATGACCGCCTTCGGTCTGTTCGTTGCAGTTCCTGCCGTTCTGGGTTACAACTGGCTGGTGCGTCGTAACAAGACCGTCCTGGAAGACATCCGTTCGTTCTCGGCTGACGTTCACTCGGTCCTGATCTCGGGCGCAATGTCGACCTCGAACGCAGCTGCCGCAGCTAAAAAGATTGGATAAACTATGTCGATGAGTGTCGGTTCCGATTCCGGCGAAGATGCACTGAATTCAGAGATCAACACGACGCCACTCGTTGACATCATGTTGGTTCTTCTGATCATCTTCCTGATCACGAGCCCGGTGGTGCTGAATCTGCAGAAAGTGACCCTTCCTTCAGAAGAGAACCAGGTCACCCTGACCAAGCCGGAAGATGTGAATATCACCGTCAATAAAGACGGCGAGATGTACTACAACCAGACTCACCTCGCGAACACGGACGAGCTGTTCAAGTTCCTCGCGGAGCAGTCGGTGAAAGTGCCGCAACCGGCGGTGAAAGTTCGTGGCGACCAGGAAACCCGCTACGAAGCGATCGGCCGCGTGATCTACACGGCACAACGTGCTGGTGTGCAGAAGGTTGGCTTCGTTATCGAGCCACCGGGCTGATAGCCCAGCATGCGGCGCCTGGCTTTCGAGCCGGGCGCCGTAACCTTCTCCCCAACATTAGATAAGGACACACCCATGAGTATGAACGTAGGTGGAGGCGGCTCCGCAGCAGCAGCCGATCCGGAACCGATGATGGAAATGAACATGACGCCGTTGATCGACGTCCTGCTCGTTCTGATCATCATGCTGATTATCACGATTCCGAAGCAAAACCACTCGGTCAATCTGAACATGCCAGTTGGTAACCCGCCGCAAAGCGATATCAAACCGGTGGTGATCACGATCGACGTCGACTTCGACGGTACCATCCTCTGGGATGGCGAAGTGATCCCGGATCGCGCGACGCTCGAAGCCAAGATGAATGCAGTTGCAGCCATGGCCGACCAGCCTGAAGTGCACCTGCGTCCGAATAAGCTGGTAGAGTACAAGGTAGTTGCCGGTGTCATGGCATCCGCCCAGCGTATCGGCGTCACCAAAATCGGCATGGTCGGTAACGAGCAGTTCCAGTAATCGTTCCATGTTTGAACCAACACGGCAGGGCTATCCCTGCCGTGTCCATTTTGAAATAAGGATTTTTCAGATGATCAAGTTCCGTCTCGCTCACCTCAGCCTTGCAATGGCCGCTCTGGGCTTTACCGCGCTCACCCCGGTAATCGGCCTGTCTTCCGCCGTCGCGCAGGAAGCAATGCGCCCGGAGATTGGCAAACCGCTGCAGCAAGCCCAGGCCCAGATGAAACAGGGCAAGCACAAGGAGGCACTGGCTACCCTGCGCGGACTGGACAAGGTGGGCAACAAGACCGCCAATGAAAGCTACCTGATCGAGCGCGTGCGCGCCGGGGCAGCGTCGTCGGCCGGCGATTACGATACCGCCGCCAAATCCTTCGAAGCCCTGCTCGCGTCGGGCAAGCTGAGCGCCAACGAGCGTTCGCAATTCGCCGAAGGCCTGGTGGGCATCTATATGCGTGCAGGCGACCTGAACAAGGCCAACGCCACCATCCAGAACTTGCTCAAGCAGAAGGATGATCCGAAGCTGCGCGCTTACCTGCTGCAGAACTATTACAAGCAAGGCAATACCGCCGCCCTCGAGCAAGAACTGCGCACCATCGAGAAGAGCGGCCGCCTGAGCGAAGACCAGCTCGGCATGCTGGCCAATATCCAGCTCAAGAAGAACGATACCGCCGGCTACGTGCGCACCATCGAGAAGCTGGCCGCCAGCTATCCGAAGGCGCAGTACTGGACCGACCTGCTGAACCGCGTGCAGCGCCAGCCGGGCTACTCGCAGCGCCTGAACGTCGACGTCTATCGCCTGAAGCTGGCCAACAACCTGCTCAAGAAGCCGAGCGAGTACATGGAAATGGCCCAGCTGGTGCTGCAGGCGAAAGCCCCGGCCGAAGCGATCAAGATCATCGACAAGGGCTACAAGGCCGGCGCCCTGGGCACCGGCACCGACGCCGCGCGTCACCAGCGTCTGAAGGACCTGGCCGAGAAGAACCTGGCAGAGCAGAACAAGAACTTCGCTGCGCTGGAAGCCGAGCACACCGCGGTCAAGGACCAGGACTCGCTGGTGGGCCTCGGTTACGCACTGGTGCAGGCTGGCCAGGCCGACAAGGGCCTCAAGATGATGGAAGCGGCCATCAAGGCCGGCGGCCTGAAGAACCCCGAGGACGCCAAGCTGCGCCTGGGCGAAGCCTACGCCGCTGCCGGCAAGAAGCAGCAAGCCATCGCCACGCTCAAGACCGTGGGCGGCAAGGACGGCACCGCCGAACTGGCCCGCTACTGGATCCTGGCGATCAACAATCCGCTGTCCTGATCGACCCGTTCCCGCGCAGGCGGGGATGCAAGGAACGCCGCCTTTCGGGGCGGCGTTTTTTATTGCGCCATTCGATGACATGAATGGGCAGATCCATGGCCATCGCCTCGGTGCAACAATCGCTTTACCGTATAATCAGGGTTTTGGCGCCGCTCCATTGTCGCGCGGCTTGCAACCGGACCCAGATTTGATGAAGGTATTTCGCGGACTTCCCAACGACAGGGCGCGCGCGCCCTGCGCGCTCACGATCGGCAATTTCGACGGCGTCCATCGCGGCCACCAGGCCCTGCTGGCCCATGTGCGCAGCGCCGCCGCGGGCCTCGGCCTGGAAGCGGCCGTGATGACGTTCGAACCCCATCCGCGCGAATACTTCGCCCGCAAATCCGGCGACCTGTCGCGCGCCCCGGCCCGCATCGCCAACCTGCGCGACAAGCTCGAGGATCTCGACCAGGCCGGGATCGACCGCGTCATCGTCGAGCATTTCAACGAACAGTTCGCCGCCATGTCGCCGCGCGACTTCATCGAGCGCGTGCTGGTCGACGGCCTGCACGTCAAATGGCTGATGGTCGGCGACGATTTCCGCTTCGGCGCCAGGCGCCAGGGCGATATCGCGATGCTGGTCGAGGCCGGCCGCGAATTCGGCTTCGACGTCCACACCCTCAGCGCCGTCATGCACGGCGACCAGCGCATCTCGTCCTCGGCCGTGCGCGCCGCCCTGCTGGAAGGCGATTTCGTCCGTACCAAGGAATTGCTCGGCCATCCGTATGCGATGTCGGGCCACGTGATCCATGGCCAGAAGCTGGGCCGCACGCTGGGCTTTCCGACCATGAACCTGCGGGTGGCGCACCGCCCTGCTCTCTCGGGCATCTTCGTCGTGCAGGTGCACGGCCTGGCGGACGCGCCGCTGCCGGCCGTGGCCAGCCTGGGCGTGCGTCCGACGGTCGAGGATGCCGGCCGTATGCTGCTTGAAGTCCATGTGTTCGACTACGCCCAACAATGCTACGGCAAGCTGGTGCGCGTGGAATTCCTGGCCAAGCTGCGCGACGAAGAGAAATACGACGACCTGGCCACGCTCACCGCCGCGATCGACAACGACGCGGCCCAGGCGCGCGCCTTCTTCGCCCACCGCAACAGCGCGCTGACGGCGACCGACCGAATTTGAGCGCGCTCCGGCCATCCTGGCGATGGTCGGCAGCGCCTCACCAGACTCTGCCGCAGCGCCATGCGCTGTGCACACCGAACACTTACCAGAAGAAGCTTATGTCCGATACCAAACAGAACAACACGCCCAAAGGCGCGAAAAAGCCTGAAAGCAAATACCCGGTCAATATGACCGACACCCCATTCCCGATGCGCGGCGACCTCGCCAAGCGCGAGCCGGGCTGGGTCAAGCAATGGCAGGATAAAAAAATCTACGAGCGCGTGCGCAAGGCCGCCGCCGGCCGTCCGAAGTTCATCCTGCACGACGGTCCGCCGTACGCCAACGGCGACATCCACCTGGGCCACGCCGTCAACAAGATCCTCAAGGACATGGTGATCAAGTCGCGCACCATCGCCGGCTTCGACGCGCCCTACGTGCCGGGCTGGGATTGCCACGGCATGCCGATCGAGATCCAGATCGAAAAACTGTACGGCAAAAACCTGCCAACCGCCGAGGTGCTGCAAAAGGCGCGCGCCTACGCGCTCGAGCAGATCGACCGCCAGCGCGCCGGCTTCATCCGCCTGGGCGTGCTGGGCGAGTGGGACAACCCGTACATGACCATGGCCTACAGCAACGAGGCCGACGAGCTGCGCGCGCTCGGCACCCTGCTGGAAAAAGGTTATGTGTACCGCGGCCTCAAGCCGGTGAACTGGTGCTTCGACTGCGGTTCGGCGCTGGCCGAGGCCGAAGTCGAATACCAGGACAAGCGCGACCCGGCGATCGACGTCGGCTTCCCCTTCCACGAACACGACAAGATCGCCGCCGCCTTCGGCCTGGACAAACTCCCGGTCGACAAGGGTTTCATCGTGATCTGGACCACCACCCCGTGGACCATCCCGTCGAACCAGGCCCTGAACGTGGGTCCGGAAGTCGGCTATTCGCTGGTGCAGGTCAAGCGTGACGGCCAACCGCAATTGCTGATCCTGGGTTCGGAACTGGTGGAGTCGGTGCTGGCCCGCTACAAGCTGGAAGGCACGGTCATCGCCACCACCGTCGGCGCCAAGCTCGAAGGCATCCGCTTCAAGCACCCGCTGCACGCCCAGGATCCGTTCTACGACCGCCTGTCGCCGGTCTACCTGGCCGACTACGTGACCGTCGACAGCGGCACCGGCGTGGTCCACTCGGCCCCGTCCTACGGCCTGGAAGACTTCCAGTCGTGCAAGGCGCACGGCATGAAGGACGACGAGATGCTCAAGCCCGTGATGGGCGATGGCCGCTTCGCCTCGAGCCTGCCGCTGTTCGGCGGCATGACGATCTGGGAAGCCAGCAAGCCGATCTGCGGCGCGCTGACCGAAGCCGGCGCCCTGTTCGAACTGAAGATGTTCGACCACAGCTACATGCACTGCTGGCGCCATAAAACCCCGATCGTCTATCGCGCCACCAACCAGTGGTTCGCCGGCATGGACATCACGCCGAAGGACGGCGGCCCGACCCTGCGCCAGACCGCGCTGGCCGGCATCGAGAAGACGCAATTCTTCCCGGACTGGGGCCAGGCGCGCCTGCACGGCATGATCGAGAACCGTCCGGACTGGACCCTGTCGCGCCAGCGCCAGTGGGGCGTGCCGATGGCCTTCTTCGTGCACAAGGAAACCGGCGCGCTGCACCCGCGCACCCCGGAACTGCTGGAGCAGGTGGCCAGGCTGATCGAAGCCGGCGGCATCGACGCCTGGCACAATCTCGACCCGGCCACCCTGCTGGGCGAGGACGCCGCGACCTATGAAAAGAACAAGGACACGCTGGACGTCTGGTTCGACTCGGGCAGCACCCACCAGACCGTGCTGCGCGGCTCGCACAAGGCGCAGTCGAGCTTCCCGGCCGACCTGTACCTGGAAGGTTCGGACCAGCACCGCGGCTGGTTCCACTCGTCGCTGCTGACCTCGTCGATGCTCAACGGGACCCCGCCTTACAAAGCGCTGCTGACCCACGGCTTCACCGTCGACGAGAACGGCAAGAAGATGTCCAAGTCGCTCGGCAACACGATGGCGCCGCAAAAGATCTCGGACACCCTCGGCGCCGACATCCTGCGCCTGTGGGTGGCCTCGACCGACTACACGGGCGAATTGTCGATCGGCGAAGAGATCCTCAAGCGCGTGACCGAGTCGTACCGCCGCATCCGCAACACGCTGCGCTTCCTGCTGGCGAACACCTCGGACTTCGATCCTGCGCAGCACGCGGTGCCGATGCCTGAATTGCTCGAGATCGACCGCTATGCGATCGCCTCGATGGCGCAGCTGCAGAACGACGTTGCCGCCCACTTCGAGCGCTACGAGTTCCACCCGGTCGTGTCGCGCCTGCAGAACTACTGCTCGGAAGACCTGGGCGGCTTCTACCTCGACATCCTGAAGGACCGCCTGTACACCACGGGGGTGGCGTCGCAGGCGCGTCGTTCGGCCCAGACCGCGCTGTGGCACATCGCCCACTCGCTGCTGCGCGTGATGGCGCCGATCCTGTCGTTCACCGCCGAAGAAGCGTGGGAAAAGTTCGCAGGCGCCGAGGCGTTCGCCGCCAGCGACGAGACCATCTTCACCCAGACGCTGTGGACCTTCCCGGAACTGCCGGATGCCGAGGCGCTGCTGGCGAAATATGCGCTGCTGCGCCAGGTCCGCACCGACGTCACCAAGCAGCTCGAAGAAGTGCGCGCCTCGGGCGCCATCGGTTCCTCGCTGCAGGCCGAGCTGGCGATCAAGGCCGCGGGCGAGAAGTACCGCGCGCTGGCCAGCCTGGATGACGACCTGAAGTTCGTCTTCATCACCTCGCAGGCGAGCGTCAGCGAAGTGACTGCGGAAGCCGACGAAAGCGTGACCGTGGAACCGTCGACAGCCGAGAAGTGCGAGCGCTGCTGGCACTACCGCCGCGACGTCGGCCACGACCACGCGCATCCGACGCTGTGCGGCCGCTGCACCAGCAACCTGTTCGGCGCCGGCGAGAAGCGCCGCTACGCCTAAGCTCCTGCGGGTCGATCGACCCGCGGGTTTTCCGCCATGCCGCCGTCCCGCGCGGCATGGCGCGCACCGACACCACACACCATGGCAACCAAAAAGAAACCAGCCGCATCCGCATCCGGTCCCAAACTTGTCACCCGCAGCACCAGCGCCAGCCTGTTCCCCTGGATCGGCCTGTCCCTGATCATCGTCCTGCTCGACCAGGTCACCAAGATCACCGTCGAACGCACCTTCGCCTATGCCGAGACGCTGCCGATCACGGGCTTCTTCAACCTGATCAAGGTGTACAACCCGGGCGCGGCGTTCAGCTTCCTGGGCGACGCCAGCGGCTGGCAGCGCTGGCTGTTCCTCGGGATCGCGATCGCCGCCGTGGTGTTCTGCATCTACATGATGTCGAAGAACGCGAGCCAGCGCCTGTTCTGCTTTGCCCTGGCGCTGATCATGGCCGGCGCGATCGGCAACGGCATCGACCGCGTGGTGCATGGCCACGTGATCGACTTCCTCGATTTCTACTGGACCGGCATCGGCCACTTCCCGGCCTTTAACATCGCCGACATCGGCATCTCGGTGGGCGCGGTCCTGTTCGTCCTCGACGAGCTGCGCCGGGTGAACAAGTCCTAGTCGCAAGGAGATTCAACATGGAGCTGAAAGGCAAGCGCATCGTCCTCGGCCTGACCGGCGGCGTGGCCTGCTACAAGGCGGCCGAGCTGTGTCGCGCCCTGGGCAAGCAGGGCGCCAGCGTGCAGGTGGTCATGACCGAAGCGGCGACCCATTTCATCGGCGCGGTCACCATGCAGGCTCTGTCGGGCCAGCCGGTCTACCTGGACCAGTGGGATGCGCGCATGGCCAACAATATGGCCCACATCGACCTGACCCGCAACGCCGACGCCATCCTGATCGCGCCCTGCTCGGCCGACTTCATGCGCAAGCTCGCGCACGGCGCGGCCGACGACCTGCTGTCGCTGCTGTGCGTGGCGCGGCCGCGTCACGTGCCGCTGCACGTGGCGCCGGCGATGAACGTCGAGATGTGGGAAAACCCGGCCACCCAGCGCAACGTCGCCCAGCTGCTTGAAGACGGCGTCAAGCTGTTCGGCCCCGGCTGCGGCTCGCAGGCCTGCGGCGAGACGGGCCTGGGCCGCATGCTCGAAGCCGAGGAACTGGTCGAAGAGCTGATCGCCTCGTTCCAGCACAAGGTGCTGACCGGGCGGCGCGTCCTGATCACGGCCGGCCCGACTTTCGAGCCGATCGATCCGGTGCGCGGCATCACCAATCTGTCCTCGGGCAAGATGGGCTATGCGCTGGCGCGCGCGGCGCGCGAAGCGGGCGCCGAGGTGACCCTGGTCTCGGGCCCGGTGTCGCTACCCACGCCGCATGGCGTGCGCCGCATCGACGTGCTGACCGCGCAGCAGATGCACGACGCCGTGATGGCGGGCGTGGAAGGCCAGCACGTGTTCATCGGCGTGGCGGCGGTGGCCGACTGGCGCGTCGCCAATGCCAGCGACCAGAAGATCAAGAAGACGGCGGACGGCGCGCCGCCGCAACTGGAATTCGCACAGAACGCCGACATCCTGGCCGCGGTGGCGGGCACGGTGTCGTTGTCGGGCTGGCCCTACTGCGTGGGCTTCGCGGCCGAATCCGAGCAGCTGGAACAGTACGGCGCCGCCAAGCGCGAAAAGAAAGGCATCCCTCTGTTGGTGGGCAATATCGGCCACCAGACTTTCGGGCAGGATGACAATACCGTGATCCTGTTCGACGAGAGCGGCCACACGGTGCTCGAGCGGGCCGACAAGCTCACCCTGGCGCGCCAGCTGGTGTCCGAAATCGCCAAGCGCATCGAACAGCGCTCCCTGCTCACCTAACACACACGACAAGCATCACATGAAGAATATCGACCTCAAGATCCTCGACCCGCGCATGAAAGAACTGCTGCCGGCCTACGGCACCCCTGGCAGCGCGGGCCTCGACCTGCGCGCCTGCCTCGATGCGCCGCTCACCATCGAGCCTGGCCAGACGGTGCTGGTGCCGACGGGCCTGGCCATCCACATCGGCGATCCGGGCTACGCCGCCATGATCCTGCCGCGCAGTGGGCTCGGCCATAAGAGCGGCATCGTTCTGGGCAATCTGGTAGGCTTGATCGACTCCGATTACCAGGGCCAGCTGATGGTCTCCACCTGGAACCGCAGCGCCGCCACCTTCGTGCTGCAGCCGATGGACCGGTTGGCGCAGCTGATCGTGGTGCCGGTGCTGCAGGTCGGCTTCAACGTGGTGGAGGAGTTCGCATCGAGCGACCGTGGCGCCGGAGGCTTCGGCAGCACCGGCAAACAATAACAACACGTGAGGAGGACCATGATCCCAATGCACCGTCTTCAACGCTTCAAGTCCGCGGCCCTGATCGCGGGCACGGCGGCCTTGCTGGCCGCCTGCAGCACGCCAGGCCAGATGCAATCGTCGAGCACGCCGGGCATGATCCCGAGCCAGGCGCCGGGCAAGCCCGAAGTGACGCCGCAGATGGCGGCGGCAGCCGACACGCTCACCCGCATGGCGACCCAGCACGACCGCCTGTACCGGATCGCGGCCCCCCTCCTGATCGACAACGCCCAGCTGTGCACCAAGCACGCGCGCAACCTGCTCGGCTTCACCGCCAAGAACCGCTACACCTATCCTGGCCAGTACAACGAGGCGGCCTGGGTGGTGCTGGGCATGGGCGAGCGCCTGCAGGTCACCAACGTCCTCGCCGGCAGCGGCGCGGCGCGCGCCGGCCTGCGCCAGGGCGACCGCCTGGTGGCGGCCGGCGGCACGCCTCTGCCCGAAGGCCCGAACGCCCTGTCCCAGGCCGGCGCCGTGTTCGGTCCGATCATGTCGAAGCAGGCCAGCCTGCCGCTGTCGATCGAGCGCAACGGCAACCAGCGCGACCTGACCATCCCGGTCACCCGCGCCTGCGCCTTCGCGATCGAACTGGGCAACGCCGACAACATCAATGCCTACGCCGACGGCTCGCGCGTGATGGTCACCCGCGGCATGCTGGGCTTCGCCCAGAACGACGACGAGCTGGCCTACGTCGTGGCGCGCACGATGGCGCACAATATGCTGGGCCACGCGGCCACGCAGCGCAACGCCGCCACCATCGGCAGCATCATCGACAACCTCACCGCGATCACGCCCGACACCTCGATGCTGATCGGCAGTGGCGGCATCAAGGCCATGCCGGTGGCCGACGACGTGGCGGCCGACCGCCTGGCCATCTACCTGGTGGCGCGCGCCGGCTACCGCATCGACGGCGCGTCCGCCTTCTGGAAGCGCCTGGCGGCCACCTACCCGGCCCGCATCCTCAACGGCTACACGGCCAACCACCCGTCGACCACGCAGCGGATCGCGGCGATCGACAAGACGGTGGCCGAGGTGAAGGCCAAGCAGAGCGGCAAGAAACCGCTGGTGCCCTGAAAGCCAGGCCATGCCGGCGTGCGCGGCGCTCCCGTGCCGCGCACGCCGGCGCCAGCGCCCTCCGCGCTTTTTTTGTATGATTGTCCATCTTGTATCTATCCCGCATACGGCGGCGACCACACCATGGACAGCATCGACCTCGACGTACTGAAAACCTGCGCCGCCTGGCTTGCCGGCGGCCAGCGCTGCCAGCTGGTCACGGTGATCAAGACCTGGGGCTCGAGCCCGCGCCCGGTCGGCGCCATGCTCGCCATCTGCGAGGACGGCCAGGTGGTCGGCTCGGTCTCCGGGGGCTGCATCGAGGACGACCTCATCGCCCGCGTGCGCGACAACGGCATCGAGATCACCCTCCCCGAAATCATCAGCTACGGCATCAGCGCCGACGAGGCGCATCGCTTCGGCCTGCCCTGCGGCGGCACCATCGAGCTGGCCATCGAGCCGCTGTCGATCGAGAGCCGCATTCCCGAACTGCTGGCGCGCCTGGATGGCGGCGAGCTGGTCGAGCGCCGCGTGCACCTGGCCAGCGGCGCGGTCAGCCTCGAGCAGGCCCAGGCCAGCGCCATCCAGCGCATCGAGGATGGCGTGCTGCACACCCTGCACGGCCCGCGCTGGCGCCTGTACATCATCGGCGCCGGCCCGCTGTCGCGCTTCCTGGCCACGATCGCGGCCGGCATGGATTACCGCGTCACCGTGTGCGATCCGCGCGAGGAATACCGCAGCGGCTTTTCCATCCCCGGCGTGAGCCTGGTGCACGCCATGCCCGACGACCTCGTGATCGAGGCCAGGCTCGATGCGCGCAGCGCGGTGGTGGCGCTGACCCACGATCCCAAGCTGGACGACCTGGCGCTGATGGAAGCGCTCAAGTCCGACGCTTTCTATGTCGGCGCCATCGGCTCGCGCGCCAACAACGCCAAGCGGCGCGAGCGCCTCAAGCTGTTCGACCTCACCGAGCCCGAACTGGCGCGCCTGCATGGCCCGATCGGCATCTACATCGGCAGCAAGACGCCGGCCGAGATCGCGATCTCGATCATGGCCGAGATGACGGCCGTGAAGAACGCGGTGCCGCAGCAGATGCTGGTGCCGCACGCCGCGGCGCTGACGCTGGCCAGCGCGGCCTGAATCGGTAGCGTCAATTCAAAAGCAAGGATCGGCTGGCACGAAAACGCCGGTCCTGCCACAATGGCCCGTTATCAGACGGGCCATCTTTTTTATCAATGAACACCGCGAACATGCTGCGCCTGGTGGCGCTGGCCGCCATCTGGGGCGGCTCCTTCCTCTTCATGCGCATCGCCGCGCCCGTGCTCGGCCCGGCGGTGCTGATCGAATACCGGGTCGGCTTCGCCGCCCTGTTCCTGGCGCTGGTGGCCTGGGTGTTCCACCTGCGCGGCAAGGGCTCCCCGCTCGGCGTGCGCCGCCACTGGAAGCACTACCTGATCCTCGGCCTGTTCAATTCGGCCCTGCCCTTCCTGCTGTTCGCCTTCGCCGCGCGCACCCTGTCGGCCTCGGTGCTGTCGGTGCTGAACGCCACCGCGCCGATGTGGGGCG
The DNA here is from genome assembly GCF_001866515.1 of Massilia timonae. Taxonomy (NCBI): domain Bacteria; kingdom Pseudomonadati; phylum Pseudomonadota; class Betaproteobacteria; order Burkholderiales; family Oxalobacteraceae; genus Massilia; species Massilia timonae. The sequence goes on along the minus strand of NZ_JRYB01000001.1, from coordinate 2,768,100 downwards.
CGCTGGTCGGCGCCGTGTGGGCGCGCCAGAAGGTGTCCAGGAACAGCGCGCTCGGCCTGCTGCTCGGCACCTGCGGCGTGGCCCTGCTGGTCGGCTTCGACCACGTGGCCGAACGGCCCGGCGCCGGCATCGCCGTCGGCGCGGCCCTGGTCGCGGCGTTCAGCTACAGCATCGCCAGCCAGTACGCCAAATCAGCTCCGGCGGTGGCGCCATTCGCCAACGCCCACGGCTCGATGTGGGCGGCCGCCATCCTGGTGCTGCCGCTGGTCGCCTTCTTCCCGGCGCCGGGCGAGCCGACGCCGGGCGTCATGGCCGCGGTGCTGGCGCTCGGCGTGGTCTGCAGCGGCATCGCCTACATCCTCTACTTCAAGCTGATCGAGGAAGTCGGCACCACCTCGGCGCTCACCGTCACCTTCCTCAATCCCCTGTTCGGCATCCTGTGGGGCGCGCTGTTCCTGCACGAAGCCATCGGCTGGCACACGATCGCCGGCTCGGCCATCGTGCTGCTCGGGACCGCGCTGGTGACGGGCTTCCGGCCGCGCTTTGGACGCGCAGCCGCGCCGGCGGGCGGCAAGTGATGGAGACGACGCAGGAGATTGTCCTGCCGCCAGGCTACCGCGTGGCCGACGTCATCGCCTTTCATGGCCGCGACGCCGAAGGCCTGGCCGAGCAGGTCGGCCCGGACGGCTTGCGCAAGGGCGTGCTGCTGGACGGCGTGCCGACCCTGCTCGACATCCGCTTCGACGGCAATGCGGCCCGCTGCCGCCTCGCCTTCGACGCGCCCGTCACGCCCGCGCTCGCAGCGCTGGCCGAGGACGCGCTGCTGAACGTGCTGGGCCTGCGCATCGACCCGGCCGCCTTCGCCGCCTTCGCGCACGACGATGCCGTGCTCGGCCCCGTGCTCGCGCGCCAGCCGGGCCTGCGCATCGTGCAATCGGCCACCGTGTTCGAGGCCCTGACCTGGGCCATCATCGGCCAGCAGATCAACCTGACCTTCGCGATCGCCCTGCGCCGCACATTGATCAGGCTGGCCGGTCGTCCGCATTCGCGTGGCTTGTGGTGCTATCCGGAAGCGACCGACGTCGCCCGCCTGGCGCTGGAAGATCTGACCAGCCGCAAGTTCTCGACCGCCAAGGCCGAGACCGTGCTGCGCGTGGCGCGCATGGCGGTCGACGGCAGCCTGGCGCTCGAGCGCCGGCGCGACGCCGCCCAGGTGAGCCAGGAACTGCTGGCGATCAAGGGCATCGGCCCCTGGACCGTCAATTATGTGTTGCTGCGCGGCTATGGCTACACGGATTGCTCGCTCGAAGGCGACGTCGCCGTGCGCACCGCCCTGCACCATCTGACCGGCAGCGCCCAGCGGCCGACCCTGGCCGAAGCCCAGCGCCTGCTGGCGCGCTATGCGCCGCACCGCACTATGGCGGCCGCCTACCTGTGGGCCAGTCTCGCCGAATAGCAGACGGCGAAGCCGTGCACTGTTTTCAATTGGAAAGACAAGGGGCGTTACACCACGAGCGTGTGATATATTCAGCAACATGAGTACCCCGATTTTCACTACTTCCAGCAGCGCGGACCATGCTGCAGCGACGCCGGCGAGTGCGCCGATCGCCGTCGTGATTCCTTATTTCCAGCGCCAGGAAGGCGTCCTGCAGAAGGCGCTGGCATCGATTGCCGGCCAGCAGCTGTACCCCGCCGAAGTCATCGTGGTCGACGACAGCTCGCCGGTGCCGGCACGGGGCGAGGTGCAGGCAGTGAGGGCGCGCTGGCCGAACCTGAACGTACGCGTGATCGAACAGCCGAACGGCGGACCCGCCGGGGCGCGCAACAAGGGACTCGACAGCGTGTCGCCGCAATGCGACTACGTGGCTTTCCTGGATTCCGATGACGAGTGGCACGATACGCACCTGCTGCACGCGAGCGCCGCCCTGGCGCAGGGCAACGACTTTTATTTTTCGGATTTTTTCCGCCTTGGCCATTCGACAACCGTGTTCGAACAGAGCGCAGTGTTCAAGAAGGACACGCACCCGGTGCTGCCGGGTGGCTACCCGGTCGCGCAGTACCAGGGCGACATGACGGAACAGATCCTCGGCGCCAACGTCATCGGCACGTCGACCGTCGTGTACCGCTTCCGCAAGTTCGCCAACCTGCGTTTTCGCGAAGAATTCGTCTATGCCGGCGAGGACTTCCTGTTCTGGCTGACACTGAGCACACTGACGAAGGCGTATGTTTTCGGCACCACGCCGGAAGTGACCTATGGTCGCGGCGTGAACATCTATGCCGGCTCGGGCTGGGGCACTGAGAAATCGATGGACCGCCTGCACTACGAAACCAAGCTGGAACTCGCACTGCCGCGCCTGTTCAAGCTCAACGCCGAACAACAGGGACGCAACCGCGCCAAGCTGCGCTTCCTGCGCCACACCATGGTCAAGGACATCGTCCACCGGCTGACTCACCGCAAACCCATCAACGGCCCGCTGCTGCGGAAGCACCTGGCCATGGACCCTACACTGCCATTGTATGTGCCGGCGGTGGGCTGGCAGATCGTTGCCGGTCGCCTGCGCACCCAGGCCGCCCCGCGCAAGGAATGAGCGGCTGGCGCCGGGAGGGCCTCGGCGCGGCCGACTGCGGCATCAGTTCCAGCGCGGCAAACCGTCGAACTGCTGCGCGCCCTCGCCCGAGAACCGGATGAGTTCGGCCAGCGGCACGGTGGCCAGGTTGTCGCAGCCATAGTGGCCGCCCAGCGCACTGGGAATCTTGAGGCAGTATCTGCGCCCCTCGGTCAGCGGCCCCAGCGCGGCTTCGGCCAGGCGCACCGCCTCGGGCATGTACCAGTCGTTGAGGAAATCCTGGTTGTAGGCCAGCGCGTCGAGCGCGGCGCGGCTGCGCGCCAGCGGCTCGCAGACCAGTTCTTGCGGACGCAGGCACCAGAAATGGTCGTCCTCGTCGCGGATGATGAGGTTGCCGAAGGCATTGGCCCCGAGAACTTCGACGGCGCTCATGCCGACCCAGCCCCAGGCCTCGTTGATGTCGTCTACATCGATCATGGTCATCGCCCCTGAATGTCGCCATGGCGCATGCGCGCGGCGGTTCGCAGGGTTGGACAGGCCGGGCCCGTGTGCATTGCAGCAGAGGCGAGCGGGTTTGACCTGCGTCGAGGCCGTTAAAACCGAGAAAGGACGTGCCTGCTTGGGCAACGCCGGTTCGAAAACGGAAAAGCCGCTGACTCTTGCGAATCAGCGGCTTCGAATCTGGTTGCGGGGACAGGATTTGAACCTGTGACCTTCGGGTTATGAGCCCGACGAGCTGCCAGACTGCTCCACCCCGCGTCTGATGAAATGAATTATACGCCCATTCCCCTTATTAGGCAAATGCAATACTGCGGCCATGTGCGATTGCAACACGATATATCTCATGGTCTGCGCCAAAAACAGGGCCTGCTCACCACCCGGGCGCTGCCCTACCGCCCCCGCATTCGGTGTAAAGTAAGGGCAATGCCAATTCGTCACACGACCATGAAATTCTGCTCCGAGTGCGCCCACCCCGTCCTGCTGACCATCCCCGAAGGCGACAACCGGCCGCGCTACGTCTGCACCCATTGCCACACGATCCACTACCAGAATCCGAAACTCGTCATCGGCTCGATTCCCGTCTGGGAGGCCGACGGCCGGCTCCAGGTCTTGCTGTGCAAGCGCGCGATCGAGCCGCGCTACGGCTACTGGACCCTGCCGGCCGGCTTCATGGAAAACGAGGAGACCACCGGGCAGGCGGCGGTGCGCGAGACCGAGGAAGAAGCCGGCGCCAACATCGAGCTCGGGCCCTTGTTCACCCTGCTCAACGTGGCCCACGTGCACCAGGTCCACCTGTTCTACCGGGCGCGCCTGCTCGACCTCGACTTCGCGGCCGGCATCGAAAGCCTCGACGTGCAGCTGTTTACCGAAGACGAGATCCCCTGGGACGACCTGGCCTTCCCCACCATCCGCACCACGCTGGAACTGTTCTTCGCCGACCGGATCAAAGTGCGCGAGGGCGGCAGCTATGGCTTTCACAGCCGCGACATCCATCGCCCGATGATCGCCCACGCGAACCGGATTGAGATGATTCCCTGGCTCGAGACCGATACGCCGTTTCCCGACGTATCCAAGGCACTGACGGTCGAAGCGCCGGGCCTGCTTGCGGCCGGCGCCGACCTGTCGCCGCCGCGCCTGCTGCAGGCTTACCGCAACGGCATCTTTCCCTGGTTTTCCGAAGGCCAGCCCATCCTGTGGTGGAGCACCGACCCGCGCATGGTGCTGTACACAAGCGACTTCAAGGTGAGCGACAGCCTGGCCAAGACGCTGCGCAAGGTCGAGCGCAGCCGCCACGAGGGAGGCCGTTGGGACGTGCGCTTCGACTCGGCCTTCAGCGACGTCATGCGCGCCTGCGCCGCGCCGCGCCGCGACGGCCCCGGCACCTGGATCTCCAGCGAGATCATCGACGGCTACAGCGGCCTGCATGCGCTGGGCTATGCCCACTCGTCCGAAGTCTGGCTCGACGGCGAACTGGTGGGCGGCGCCTATGGCGTCTGCATAGGCCGCATGTTCTATGGCGAATCGATGTTCGCGCGCGTGTCCGACGCTTCCAAGGTCGCGCTGGCCTACCTGGTGGCCTTCCTGCGCGGCCACGGCGTGCGGATGATCGACTGCCAGCAGGAGACCGGCCACCTGGCCTCGCTCGGCGCGGCGCCGATCCCGCGCAGCCGCTTCCTGGAGCACCTGCGCGCCGCCATCGCCGAGCCACCCATCCGCGACTGGACGGTCGGTGCGCCGCTGGCGGCGCCGGGCGCCGGCGCGCCGGCCGCATCCGCAGCGTCCGCAGGGTCCGCTGCAGCGGCCGACAAATCCGGCAATTCGCCCGCGATACCGTTGGATGGCTAACGGTATCGCGGGCGGGTTTTCGCTAGAATAGGTTCATCACACGTCGTCTCGAGAGTTTTTTGCATGACGCACCTACACGACCTGCCCTTTGCGACGCTGCAGTTCTACACGACGGCGCCCTATCCCTGCAGCTATCTCGATGCGCGCCAGGCGCGTTCGCAGGTCGCCACGCCATCGCACCTGATCAATGCCGACGTGTATTCCGAGCTGGTCAAGAACGGCTTCCGGCGCAGCGGCATCTTCACCTACCGCCCCTACTGCGACGGCTGCCAGGCCTGCATCCCGGTGCGCGTTAAGTGCGAGGACTTCACGCCCAACCGCACCCAGCGCCGCGCCTGGAAGCGCCATGGCAACCTGGTCGCGATGGTGGCCAACCTGGCCTTTTCCGACGAGCACTACGCACTCTACCTGCGCTACCAGACCACGCGCCACGTGGGCGGCGGCATGGACCAGGACAGCCGCGACCAGTACGCCCAGTTCCTGCTACAGAGCCGCGTCAACACGCGCCTGGTCGAATTCCGCGAACCGGACGGCACCCTGCGCATGGTGTCGATCATCGACGTGCTGTCCGACGGCCTGTCATCGGTGTACACCTTCTTCGATCCCGACATCGAGAATGCCTCCTACGGCACCTACAACATCCTGTGGCAGGTGAACCAGGCGCACGAGCTCGGACTGTCCTACGTGTATCTCGGGTACTGGATCGAACAGAGCCCCAAGATGGCCTACAAGATCAACTTCCGGCCGCTCGAAGCGCGCATCGACGGCGAATGGGGCGTGCTGCAGCGCTAGGCCGGGTTGTCGCCGTGTGATACAAGTGCTAACAAAGTCGTTGACACTCAACTACGTATGCCGCAGCGCATCACGTTAGAATGATGGGGAGATCCTTTTTGAGTTCCCCATGCCCGACAAATTCCTGTACACCCTCGTCCGCCCCGCACTGTTCTCGCTCGATCCCGAGACGGCCCACAACTTCACGCTGCCCATGCTGTGTCGGGCAGCCGCGCTCGGCCTGACGGGCGCGTTCAGGAAACCGCTGCCCGACCCGCGCACCGTCATGGGCATCACCTTCCCCAACCCGGTCGGCCTGGCCGCCGGCCTGGACAAGGATGGCGCCTACATCGACGGCTTGGCCGCGCTCGGCTTCGGCTCGATCGAGATCGGCACCGTGACCCCGCGCGGCCAGGCTGGCAACCCCAAGCCGCGCATGTTCCGCCTGCCGCGCGCGCGCGGCATCATCAACCGCATGGGCTTCAACAACGGCGGCGTCGACGCCTTCGTGGCCAACGTGCAAGCCTCGCGCTTCTACCAGGAACGCCAGGGCGTGCTGGGCCTGAACATCGGCAAGAACGCCGACACGCCGATCGAGCAAGCCGCCGAGGATTACCTGCACTGCCTGCGCAAGGTCTATCCGTATGCGAGCTACGTGACGGTCAACATCTCGTCGCCCAACACCAAGAACCTGCGCCAGCTGCAGGGCGCGTCCGAACTGGACGGCCTGCTGTCCCAGCTGAAGGCCGAGCAGACCAGGCTGGCCGACCACCACGGCCACTACGTGCCGATCACGCTCAAGATCGCGCCCGACGTCGACGGCGACCAGATCCGCGACATCGCCGGCGCCCTGCTGCGCCACAAGATCGACGGCGTGATCGCCACCAACACCACGCTCAACCGGCGCGACGTCGAAGGCATGAAGCACGCGCAGCAGGCCGGCGGCCTCTCCGGCGCCCCGGTGTTCGAGCAGTCGAACATCGTGATCCGCGCGCTCAAGAAGGAGCTGCGCGACGACATCCCGATCATCGGCGTGGGCGGCATCATGCGCGGCCAGGACGCGAAGGCCAAGATCGCGTCCGGCGCCAAGCTGGTGCAGCTGTACAGTGGCCTGATCTACGCCGGCCCGGCCCTGGTGCGCGACTGCGCCGACGCGCTGCGCGACAACGGCGCGAAGAAGAAAAAGCAATGAGCATGCGGCGCAAGACACTGGGCCGCACCGACCTCGAGGTGAGCACCGTCTGCCTCGGCACGATGACCTTCGGCGAGCAGAATACCGAGCAGGAAGCGCACGCCCAGCTGGACTATGCAATCGGGCGTGGCATCAACTTCATCGACACCGCCGAGCTGTATCCGGTGCCGCCGAGCGCGGCCACCCAGGGTTCGACCGAACGCTTCATCGGCTCCTGGCTCAAGGCGCGCGGCGGCCGCGACAAGCTGGTGCTGGCGACCAAGATCGCCGGCCCGAACGGCAACCAGGCCTGGATCCGCGGTTCAAAACACACTCTCGACGCCGCCAACCTGCGCGCCGCCGTCGACGCCAGCCTGCGGCGCCTGCAGACCGACTACATCGACCTCTACCAGCTGCACTGGCCGAGCCGCAACGTGCCAATCTTTGGCGCCAATCAGTTCGATCCGCGCAAGGAACGCGACGGCGTGGCGATCGAGGATACCTTGCGTGCCCTGGGCGACCTGATCAAAGAGGGCAAGATCCGCCACATCGGCGTGTCGAACGAAAGCCCGTGGGGCGTGTGCGAATTCGTCAAGCAGGCCGAACTCCACGGCCTGCCGCGCATCGCCACCATCCAGAATCTGTACAACCTGACCGCGCGCGCATTCGAGACCACCTTGCTGGACGAAGTCTGCTACCGCGAAGACGTCAGCCTGCTGGCCTACAGCCCGCTCGCCTTCGGCCAGCTGAGCGCCAAGTATGTCGACGACCCGCAGGCGCGCGGCCGCCTGACGATCTATCCGCCGACCTGGAGCCCGCGCTACCTGCGGCCGAGCGTGTTCGAGGCCACCCGCGCATATGCGGCGCTGGCGCGCGAGCACGGCTTGACTCCGGCGCAGATGGCGCTGGCCTGGTGCTATTCGCGCTGGTTCGTGGGTTCGACCATCGTCGGGGCGACCACGCTGGCGCAGCTCGAGGAAAACATCGATGCGGCGCAGATCGTGCTCAGCGATGAGGTGGTGCGGCGGATCGACGAAATTCACGCCAGGATAACTAATCCGGGACAGTAATCGGCATAAGTTATCTGATGGCAGCCTGACCTCGTTCGCTCTTCCAGTGCCGTCACAGTCCTATCTCATTATATGTAGTGACGCGCCGCCCCATTGAACATGCCGCGGTTGATTCCTTAGCCAGGCCGACGAAGTAGTGCACGCGGCCTGACACTGGTCCGTTTGGCGTATCGAATTGCTCGGCCGATCCATGGAACTCATGGGCATAGATACTACACGTCCGCTGCGCCCACTCTTCGAGTGCAGCGTATCCAACCTCAGTCGTCGCGTCGTATCCTGTTCGCCATTTGCGCAAGTCACCATTACGATCATAGGCGTAACAGCTGATGAAGCGGAACGCTTCGAAAGATTCGCGAGGCCCATCGGGAAGACAATCAAGCTCGGTGTACACACCGACCTGGATTAGTGGTACGTCGACGCCCTCATACTTTCTCCGGTCCTGTTCCAGAAAGCTGAGTAATGGCTGCAGACTACTCTGTACCCGACTGTAGTGTTTCAACTCAATGGCGCACACCCGTGCAAAGTCGTCGTCCAGCACCATGATGTCAACGCTGCGGCCGTTCTTCGACAAACCGCCGAGACTGGAAGCAAAGCTGTGCAGGCGATACTCCAGCACGGCATTCTGGTCTCTGGACTTCAGATAGGCGAGCAGTTCACCTTGAATGGTACGCTCGGGATTGCCAACGCAGGCCGTGCGCAGCAGACTGCCTTTCATGTCAGCCGCTCTCGGCAGAGATCCGAATCCGCTGCGCTGCGCAAAGAAAGCCGTCACCAAATTGAAGACATGGGTGGCCGACATGAACGATTGTAGATGGATGGGCATTAGTGTGGAAATATGCGAACTATGAATTGTCAGACCGTGCGTACGCGTTTGCAGGGGCCGCATTGACTGCGGCCCCAAGCAACACAAATCATATGCTACCTTGTTAGACACACATGGCCCAGCAACCAGGCCATGGACGATACAGGTAGATAGCGTCCAACACGCTTTCTAATTCGATTGTTGCTTTTGATTACACTGGCTGTTCGTAGGCAAGGCAGGAGAGCGTCAGACTGCATGGTGCAAAGCTGCATCCATTCCTGGCATAGCACTACTCCGCCGTCGCGATCGCCTTCTCGATATCCGCCCGCGTATACCCTTGCGCGAAACGCTCGATGAAGTGGAAGGCATACGCCCGCAGGTAGGAGCCGCGCCGCACCGCCAGGCGCGTCACGTTCTGCGCGAACAGGTGCGAGGCCTCGATCGCGCGCAGGCCCTTGTCGCGGCCATGATCGAAGGCCATCGAGGCGACGATGCCGACGCCCAGCCCCAGCGACACGTACTGCTTGATGACGTCCGAATCCATCGCGGTGAGCACGATGTCCGGCGCCAGCCCGGCTTCGACGAAAGCGGCGTCGATGTGGCTGCGGCCGGTGAAGCCGACGTCATAGGTGATCAGGGGATGCTCGGCCAGGTCTTCGAGGCGCAGCGGCGTCTTGCTGGCGAAGATCGGGTGCCCCTCGGGCGCCACCACCAGGTGGCTCCAGCGGTAGCACGGGAAGGACACCAGGTCGGGGAAGGCCGACAGGCCTTCGGTCGCGATCCCGATGTCGGCCTTGCCCGAGGCCACCCATTCGGCGATGTGCTCGGGCGCGCTTTGCTGCAGGGCGATGCGCACATTGGGGAAGGCGGCGCGGAACGACTGCACCACCTGCGGCAGCGCGTAGCGCGCCTGGGTATGGGTGACGGCGACGGTGAGCGTGCCGCTATCTTGCGCGGCGTATTCGCGGCTGGCCTGCTGCAGGTTCTCGGCCTCGACCAGCAGCTTTTCGACGATGCGCAGGATGCCCTTGCCCGGCGGCGTGAGGCCGGTCAGGCGCTTGCCGTTGCGCTCGAAGATGACCACGCCCAGCTCTTCCTCGAGCTCGCGGATCTGGCGCGACACGCCCGGCTGCGAGGTGAACAGGGCGTTGGCGACTTCGGTCAGGTTGAAATCGCGCCGGGCCGCTTCGCGGACCGAGCGCAGCTGCTGGAAGTTCATATCGCGTTTCCTTCGTCGACGAACACTTCGATGCGGCGCGGACGCACGACCAGCGTCTCGCCCTCTTTCAGGCCCAGGCTGGCGAAGCGCTCGTTCGGCATCACCGCCTCGATCAGCTGCTGGTTGTCGGCGCGCTCCAGGTCGAGCTGGGCCAGCGGGCCGATCGCATGCGCGCGGCGCAGCTTGGCCACCACGCCCGCGGCGCCGGGCGTGTAGCGCTCGACGTCCAGGTCGTGCGGGCGCACGTAGCCGATGCCGGCGCCATCCACCACGCCGGCGTGCTGCGGCGCCTGGAAACGCACGTCGCCGCTGGCCAGCACGCCGTCGTTGACGCGGCCGTGGAACAGGTTGACGTTGCCCAGGAAGCCGTACACGAAGGGCGAAGCCGGGTTGTTGTACACCTGGTCCGGGCTGCCCAGCTGCTCCACGCGGCCCTTGTTCATCAGGACCACCTGGTCGGCCACCTCGAGCGCCTCTTCCTGGTCGTGGGTGACGAAGATCGAGGTCACGTGCAGTTCGTCGTGCAGGCGGCGCAGCCAGCGGCGCAGTTCCTTGCGCACCTTGGCGTCAAGCGCGCCGAACGGTTCGTCCAGCAGCAGCACGCGCGGTTCGACCGCGAGCGCGCGCGCCAGGGCGATGCGCTGGCGCTGGCCGCCCGAGAGCTGCGGCGGATAGCGGTCGGCGATCCAGTCGAGCTGCACCAGCTCGAGCAGCTTCTTGACCTTCTCGCGGATCTGGGCTTCGCTCGGGCGCTCCTTGCGCGGCTTGACGCGCAGGCCGAAGGCGACGTTCTCGAACACGGTCATGTGCTTGAACAGCGCATAGTGCTGGAACACGAAGCCGACCTGGCGCTCGCGCACGTGGCGGTGCGAGGAATCCTGGCCGTCGAGCAGCACGGATCCGGAATCCGGGTATTCGAGGCCGGCGATGATGCGCAGCAGCGTGGTCTTGCCGCAGCCCGAAGGCCCCAGCAAGGCGGTCAGCTCGCCGTCGGGGAACTGCAGCGAAACGTCGTCGAGCGCCGTGAACTGGCCGAACTGCTTGCGGATATGTTGTACTTCGATCGTCATGCGTGGCTCCGGCGTTGTTTCAGTGAGGGGCGTCCGTCGAAGCCTTACGGGCTTCGTGCAGGCGCCATTCGATAAAGGACTTGACGGCCAGGGTCACCAGGGCGAGCAGCGCCAGCAGCGATGCGACGGCGAAGGCGGCCGTGAAGTTGTATTCGTTGTAGAGGATTTCGACGTGCAGCGGCATCGTGTTGGTCTCGCCGCGGATGTGGCCCGACACCACCGACACCGCGCCGAACTCGCCCATCGCACGGGCGTTACACAGGATCACGCCATACAGCAGGCCCCATTTGATGTTCGGCATCGTCACGCGCCAGAAGGTCGACCAGCCCGAGGCGCCCAGCACCAGCGCGGCTTCTTCTTCCTCCGTGCCCTGCTGCTGCATCAGCGGAATCAGTTCGCGCGCCACGAACGGGAAGGTGATGAACACCGTGGCCAGCACGATGCCCGGCACCGCGAACAGGATCTTGATGTCGTGCTCCGCCAGCCATGGGCCGAACCAGCCCGAGGCGCCGAACAGCAGCACGTACATCAGGCCCGCGATCACCGGCGAGATCGAGAACGGCAGGTCGATCAGGGTCAAGAGGATGCTCTTGCCGCGGAATTCGAACTTGGCGATGGCCCACGCCGCCGCCACGCCGAACACCAGGTTCAGCGGCACCGAGATCACGGCCGCGATCAGGGTCAGCTTGATCGCCGACACCGCGTCCGGATCCAGGATCGATTCGACGTACAGCTCCCATCCTTTCTTGAGCGCCTCGGTGAACACCGCCGCCAGCGGGATGAACAGGAACAGCGTCAGGAAGATCAGCGCGACGGCGATCAGCGCCGCGCGCACCCAGCGCGGCTCGAGCACGCTGGTGTCGAGGCGCTTGTTGTTGGCGGCGCGCTTCGCAGGCTGCGCCAGGTTGTCGAGGACCGCGCTCATGCCTTGCCCGCCCGTTTGCGCGTCCACGCCTGAAGAAGGTTAATCGCCAGCAGCAGGATGAAGGAGAACACCAGCATCACCACCGCGATCGCGGTCGCTCCGGCATAGTCGTACTGCTCCAGCTTGGAGATGATCAGGAGCGGCGTGATCTCGGACACCATCGGCAGGTTGCCGGCGATGAAGATGACGGAACCGTATTCGCCGGTGGCGCGGGCGAAGGCCAGCGCAAAGCCGGTCAGGAGCGCCGGCACGATGGTCGGCAGCACCACGCGGATGAAGGTCTGCAGCGGCGGCGCGCCCAGGCTGGCGGCGGCTTCCTCGAGTTCGCGCTCGGCTTCTTCTAGCACCGGCTGCACCGTGCGCACGACGAACGGCAGGCCGATGAAGGTCAGCGCCACCACCACGCCCAACGGCGAGAAGGCCACCTTGATGCCCAGCTCGGCCAGGTACTGGCCGATCCAGCCGTTGTGGGCGTACAGCGCGGTGAGCGTGATGCCGGCCACCGCGGTGGGGAGCGCGAACGGCAGGTCGACCAGGGCGTCGATCAGGCGCTTGCCGGGGAACTGGTAGCGCACCAGCACCCAGGCGACGATGCCGCCGAAGACGACGTTGATGGCGGCCGCGATCAGGGACGCGCCGAAACTCAGGCGGTAGGACGCCACCACGCGCTCGGACGTGACGGTCGCCCAGAAATCGGCCCAGCTCATGCTGGACGTCTTGAGGAACACCGCCGACAGCGGGATGAGGACGATCAGCGCCAGGTAGAACAGCGTGAAGCCCAGCGAAATGCCGAAGCCGGGGATGACCCGGCCTGGCCGCTTGGGCTTGGTTGCTGCCGCGTTGCCCGGCAATGCAAGCGAAGTCATGCGAGTCCTTATTACAAATTCTTCTATCGGACTCGAATATTCTCACGCTATGTTCATAAAGCAAACGAAAGAATACTTATTTGCATAGACAGTAATTGCTATTTGGTAGAGCGCAATTTACAAGACGAGCTTGGCCGCGACCGCCGTCAGGGTGGTGGCCAGCAAGGCGCGCAAGAAGCGCTCCGGCACGGCGCGCGCCGCCATGGCGCCGAGGGTGATGCCGGGCAGCGAACCGACGAGCAGGGTCAGCAGCAGCATCCAGTCGATCGAGCCGAGCCACCAATGGCCGAGCGCGGCGATGGCGGTCAGCGGGACCGCGTAGGCGATGTCGGTGCCGGCCACTTCGGCCGGGCTCAGCTTTGGATACAGGAACACCAGCAAGGTCGCGCCGATGGCGCCGGCGCCGATCGAGGACACCGTCACCAGCACGCCCAGCACGGCGCCCGAGATGATGGTGGCCGCCGCCAGGCCGCGGCCCTGCAGCTGGCGTTCCGGGTGGGCGTGGATCCAGGCCAGCAGGCGGCTGCGCAGCAGCAGCGCCACCACGGTCAGCATCACCGAGACGGCGATCGTGTAGCGGATCACCTGCCCCAGCTGTTCGCTGAGCGCGCCGAAATGGTTGAGCGCGATCGCCGCCAGCACGGCCGCCGGCAGCGCCCCCAGGCACAGGCGGCCGACGATCTGCCATTGCACGGTGCGGGTGAAGCGGTGGGTGATGGTGCCGGCGCTCTTGGTGATCGCGGCGAAGGCGAGGTCAGTGCCGACCGCGACCGATGGCGAGACGCCGAACAGCAGGGTCAGCAAGGGCGTCATCAGCGAGCCGCCACCGACCCCGGTCATGCCGACCAACAAACCTACCGCGAATCCTGCCATCACATACGTCATCGACATGCCGAGCTCTCCTGTGGAGCACAGGGTAAGGCGCGGGCTGCCGTTTTCCAAACGACAGCTTTCTCATTTGCTTATGCAGAGATATTCGTCCGACGACGATGATCATCGCGAGTTTGTTGCCTGGATACCACGAAAAAACGGCGAACCCAGGTTCGCCGTCTTGTGGTACACCCGGGCAAGCTTCGCCCGTGCGCTGCCGCTTACTTGTTCGGCTGCGGCGTCAGGCGCAGGTAAGGACGCGGCGCCTCGAAGCCTTTCGGGTACTTCTGCTTGATGACTTCGGGATCGGTGACGGTCAGCGGGATGATGACCGGGTCGCCATCCTTCCAGTTGCCCGGCGTGGCGACGGTGTAGCCGTCGGTCAGCTGCAGGGCGTCGATCACGCGCAGCACTTCATCGAAGTTGCGGCCGGTGCTCATCGGGTAGGTGATGATCAGGCGCACTTTCTTGGCCGGGTCGATCACGAACAGCGAGCGCACGGTGGCGGTGGCCGAGGCGTTCGGGTGGATCATGTCGTACAGCCCGGACACGGTCTTGTCGGCGTCGGCCACGATCGGGAAGCCGACCACGGTTTGCTGGGTTTCCTCGATGTCCTTGATCCAGTCGACGTGCTTGTCGGCCGGGTCGACCGACAGCGCGATCGCCTTGACGTTGCGCTTGTCGAACTCCGGCTTGAGCTTGGCGGTCAGGCCCAGTTCGGTCGTGCACACCGGCGTGAAGTCGGCCGGGTGCGAGAACAGCACCACCCAGGAATCGCCCGCCCACTCGTGGAAGCGGATCTTGCCGATGCTGGAATCCTGCTCGAAATCGGGAGCGGTGTCGCCGAGGCGTAAGGTCATAGTCTTCTCCATGGTTGATTCATACAGCGCCGTCCGCGGACGACGCAACGCAAAGCCTACATAAAGCGGTTGTACAGCACGACGGCCCAGGTGGCGCCCGCCAGCAGCAGGGTCAGCGCCACCGCGGCGCTGCCCAGGTCCTTGGCCGCCTTGGACAGCGGATGGCGCTCCAGCGAGATGCGGTCGACCACCGCTTCGATCGCCGAATTGATCAGCTCGACCACCAGCACCACGACCAGCACGCCGACCAGGGCCAGCTTCTGGAAGCCGGACACCGGCAACAGCAGCGCCACCACGCCGGCGATGACGATCACCACGACCTCTTGCCGGAACGCCGCTTCGCTGCGCCAGGCCCAGCGCAGGCCGTCCCAGGTGTTGCGGCAGGCGGCGCCGATGCGCTCCAGGCCGCGCAAGGTCTTGAATTCGCTGATCGGGTTTTCCATCGTTCTTGGCATTCCAACATGCAGGAACGACATTATGCCCCGTCCGCGCACAAGCATGTGGCAAGTTGGCCCGCGACGCAAGCCGCCGGTTTGCATGGTCTTTTCACATCATGGTATAAAGAGAACGATACTGCACTGCACCAACCACATCATGAAAATGGAAACCCCTACTCCAGCCAAGACGTCGATCCAGGTCATCGAACGCATGATGGCGCTGCTCGATGCGTTGGCGAGCTATACCGATCCGGTCAGCCTCAAGGAATTGTCGCGGGTATCTGGATTGCATCCCTCGACCGCGCACCGCATCCTCAACGACATGGTCGTCACGCGCTTCGTCGACCGGGTCGAGCCGGGCACCTACCGTCTCGGCATGCGCCTGCTGGAGCTGGGCAATGTGGTCAAGAGCCGGCTGTCGGTGCGCGAAGCGGCGCTCGACGCCATGCGCGCCCTGCACCGCAAGACCCAGCAGACGGTCAACCTGTCGGTGCGCCAGGGCGACGAGATCGTCTATATCGACCGCGCCTTCTCGGAGCGCTCCGGCATGCAGGTGGTGCGCGCCATCGGCGGGCGCGGCCCGCTGCACCTGACCTCGACCGGCAAGCTGTTTTTATCCGTCGACGACGTCAAGGCGATCCGCGCCTATGCCACCCGCACGGGGCTGGCCGGCCACACGCGCAATTCGATCACCGAACTGGCGCGGCTGGAACGCGAACTGAGCCTGGTGCGGGCGCGCGGCTATGCGCGCGACAACGAGGAACTGGAACTGGGCGTGCGCTGCATGGCGGCCGGCATCCATGACGACAGCGGCAAGCTGGTGGCGGGATTGTCGATCTCGGCGCCGGCCGACCGCTTGCAGGAAGACTGGCTCGAAGACCTGGTGCAGACGGCGTCGCGGATTTCGTCGACGCTGGGTTACCGGCCGGTCGCGCCGGTGTGATCAAGGATTAATGCAATGCCGGCGCGCTGGCCGTGATGGTCGGCGTGCGCACCGCATCGACGTCCATGCGGTCCGGCAGCGACTCGATCCAGCGGCGGATGCGGCCGGCGTCGGCCGTGCGCGACATCTTGCCTTTCGAATCCAGGAACACCATCACCACATTGCGGCCATGGATCATGGCCTGCATCACCAGGCAGCGTCCCGCTTCGTTGATGAAGCCGGTCTTTTGCAGGCCGATGTTCCAGTCGGGCAGCGACACCAGGTAGTTGGTGTTCGCGTAATGCATGGTGCGGCCGCTGGCCTTCACGGTCGATTTCGGCGTGGTGGAGAATTCGCGCAGCAGCGGGTCTTCGTGGGCCGCCATCACCAGCTTGACGAGGTCGCGCGCGCTCGAGACGTTGCGGCTCGACAGGCCGCTGGAATCGACGTAATGGGTGTCCATCATGCCGAGCTGGCGCGCCTTGGCGTTCATCGCGGCGACGAAGGCCTCGATGCCGCCCGGGTAGTTGCGGCCCAGCGCCGAGGCGGCGCGGTTCTCGGAACTCATGAGGGTGATGTGCAGCAGTTCGCGCCGCGTCATGCGCGCGCCGACCGGCAGCCGCGAGCTGCTGTACTTCAGGCGGTCGACGTCGGCGTCGGTGACGCGCAGCACTTCGTCGAGGTCTTGCTTGGCTTCCATGACGACCATGCCGGTCATCAGCTTGGTGATCGAGGCGATCGGCAGCGCGACGTTGGCGTTCTTTTCGAACAGCACTTCGGCGCTGTTCTGGTCGACCACGTAGGCGACGCTGGAACGCAGGGACAGCGGATCGTCGGTCTTGTTCAGGCCGGCCCTGTCGCCGGCCGTCGCCACCGCCGCCACGGCGACGGCGCCCGCCGCGGCGCGGGCCGGGTGGTAGGTGACGACGCGCTTGCCGTTGACGGTGCGGACCCGGCGCACCATGCGCTGGCCGTTGTCGCCGGCGCTGGCGACTTCCTTGCGCTTCCTGGCGGTCTTTTTCGCCTTCGCTTTGCGCTTGGGCTTTTTCTTGGCAGCCTTGGCAGGCTTGGACTTCTGCGCTTGTTCGGTCGCGCCCGCTCCTGCGCCCGCCCCGGCACCGGATGCCTGCATTGGTGCAATAGCGAACAACGCGGCGGCAACTGCAGCCAAAGCAAGTTTAAACATCGAAACGCCCCTGGACCAAACCGATGAGATACAGATGAAAGTGTAGCGGAACGACGCTCGATCGCAAGAGAAAAGAACATTCCGTGCGGAAATAATCCGCGAAAACCAACACCTCCCCTGAATTCAAACTTTCGTTTGATATCAATGAGATATTGTTGGTTATTACTTTACTCCATGAAGCGGGCGAACACGTGGCTGGGTTCGCGCTCGGTTTCCAGGGTGTTCTCGATCCGCGCCGGATCGGCCCAGCCCAGCGCCATGCCGCACACGACCATCTCGTTCGCCGGCAGCCCGAGTTCGGCCGCGATGATCCGATGATACTGCGTAAAGGCGGCTTGCGGACAGGTGTCGAGTCCCCTCGCCCGCGCCGCTACCATGATGTTCTGCAAGAACATCCCGTAATCGAGCCAGGAGCCCTGCTCCATGATGCGGTCGATGGTGAAGATCATCCCGACCGGCGCATCGAAGAAGGTGAAGTTGCGCCCATGCTGGGCCGCCATGCCGGCCTTGTCGTCGCGCGTCAGGCCCAGCAGGCCATACAAATCCCAGCCGACCTTGCGGCGCCGGTCGATGTACGGCGACACCCATTCGCGCGGATAGTAGGGATATTCCTCCTGGTGCTGGGCGGCCTGCTCGGGGTCGGCATACGCCGCCAGGATCGCGCTTGACAGGCGCGCGCGCGCGGCGCCGGTCAGCACATGGACTTTCCACGGCTGGGTGTTGGTGCCGGACGGCGCGCGCGCCGCCACGTCCAGGATGCGGGCGACGTCTTCGCGCGCGACCGGCTTGTCCAGGAAGGCGCGGATCGAACGGCGCGAGGTGATGGCGGCGTCGACGGCCGCCTGGCCAGGATTCTCGATGGTCATGTGGTCTCCGGTGGTTTGCGCACGACGAAGGCGACGCCGGTGACGGCCACCGCCATGCCCGCCAGGCCGAGCGCGTTGAAGGCTTCGCCGAACAGCAGCCAGGCCATGATGGCGGTGGTCGGCGGGGTCAGGTACATCAGGCTGGTCACCTCGGTGGCCTGGCTGCGCCCGATGAGTTTGAACAGCAGGAAGATGGCGCCGATCGACAGCGCGAACACCGACCACAGCCAGGCGATGACGAAGTCGGCGCTCCAGGTAACCGTCGAGAACGCCGGGTCGAGGTCTTCCAGCCACACCGCGATCGGCGCCAGCACCAGCACCGTGGCCCCGAACTGAATCGCGGTGCCGCTGCGCAGGTCGAAACGCGGGCAGAAGCGGCGCTGGTACATGGTGCCGGCCGTGATGCAGAGCAGCGCGAACACGCACAGGCCGAGGGCGGCGGGCGACAGCCCGGCCAGGCCCAGCTTGGCGTAGACCACCAGCGCCACGCCGGACAGGCCGAGCAGCAGGCCCAGCCACTGGATCGGCCGCACCCGCTCGCCGATCAGCGGCGCGCAAGCGGCGGTGAGGATCGGCTGCATGCCCACGATCAGGGCGGTCAGTCCCGCCGGCATGCCGAGCTTGATGGCGGCCCACACGCCGCCCAGGTAGCCCGCCTGCAGCAGCACGCCGGCCACGGCGAGATGCAGGACCTGGCCGCGCGGCCATGGCGCGCGCCAGAGCAGCATCAACGGCAGCAGCACCGCCAACACGCCCAGGCAGCGCAGGATGAGGAAGGTCAGCGGCGGCGCATACGGCAGGCCGAGCTTGGCGACGATGAATCCCGTACTCCAGAGGAAGACGAAGAACAGCGGCACGGGCGACAGCCAGGAGCTGCCGGGCATGGAAGTGGCGTGGGTCGACATGATGCTGGCAATGCGCGCTGCACGGCATTGAATAAATCGCAAGCGTCGAGTCTAGCATGTCTCTACCATGGAGTTTTGACCGGCTGAAAGATGCACAGATTTTGCGCGAGATCAATTGACTTTTATTGCATTAAATGCATTCTAGAAAATTATGTATCTTGGATGGTGCGTCGCATCAAAAACGCTTGACGCTTCAAACGAACTGACAGAAAATCTGCCCTGTTGCGGTGCACAAAAAGAGTTTCGTTGCGTTTTAATGAAGAACCTGTCTCACAGAGCAATAGTCCATTCTTGAAACGACATATTTGGAGAGCCACATGTTTGCAATCCCTGAACAATTTTCGAACGCTACCAAGGCCAGCCTCGATTCGCAATTCGCCCTGTTTTCGGCACTGACCTCGAAGACCTTCGAAGGCGTGGAAAAGCTGGTTGAACTGAACATCAGCACCGCACGCTCGACCCTGGAAGATTCGTCGGCCGCCGCTCGCCAGCTGCTGGGCGCCAAGGACCCGCAAGAATTCTTCTCGCTGACCGCCGCGCAGGCGCAGCCGAACGCCGAGAAAGCCCTGTCGTACAGCCGCCAGCTGGCCTCGATCGCCACCGGCACCGGCGCCGAATTCTCGAAAGCCGCCGAAAGCCAGATCGTCGAAGCCAACCGCAAGGTCATCTCGCTGGTCGACGAAGTGAGCAAGAACGCCCCGGCCGGCTCGGAAAGCTTCGTCGCCGCCGTCAAGACCGCGATCAGCAACGCCAACGCCGGCTACGAGCAATTCAGCAAGACCTCCAAGCAGGCGGTCGAAGCGCTCGAAAGCAATATGAACGCCGCCGTGTCGCAATTTTCTGCGACTGCTGCTAAAGCTGGCAATGCTGCCAGCGCTGCCACGGCTGCCGCTGCGGCCTAAGCTGCGGCTGGTGAAGTAATAAGCCAAGACAAAAAGCCGACAGACGCAATCGCGTCTGTCGGCTTTTTGTCGTTCGCGCGCCGCTCACGCGGTCGGTGGCGTCACTCGCCCAGGTATGCCGCCTGCACCCGCGGATCGTCGAGCATGTCGCGCGCATTGCCGGTCATGGTGATCGCGCCCGACTCCATCACGTAGCCGCGGTGCGCGGCCTGCAGCGCCAGCTTGGCGTTCTGCTCCACCAGCAGGATCGTGATGCCCTGCCGCGACACGTCGCGGATCACCTCGAAGATCTTCTCGACCATGATCGGCGCCAGGCCCATCGACGGCTCGTCCAGCAACAGCAGGGTCGGATGGCACATCAATGCGCGCGCCATCGCCAGCATCTGCTGCTCGCCGCCCGACAGGGTGCCGGCCAGCTGGCTGGACCGCTCTTTCAGGCGCGGGAAGACGGTGTACCACTTCTCGATGTCGGCATCGATCGCGGCCTTGTCGTCACGGGTATAGGCGCCCATCAACAGGTTTTCGTGGATCGACATGCGGGTGAACACGCCCCGCCCTTCCGGCACCATGGCCAGCTTCTGGCGCACCATCCGGAACGACTGCGTGCCGCCGAGCGGCTGGCCGAGATACTCGATCGTCCCCTCGACCTTGCACGGCGGGAGGGTGCCGGTGATGGCCTTCAGGGTCGTGGTCTTACCGGCGCCGTTGGCGCCGATCAGCGTCACCAGCTCGCCTTTCGCCACCTCCAGGTCGACGCCTTTGACCGCCTTGATGCCGCCGTAGGCGACCTTCAGGCCGGCGATTTTCAGAACGGGATGGAGCATCAGTGGGCACCTCCAAGGTAGGCGTCGATCACGGCCTGGTTCTTCTGGATCTCGCTTGGCAAGCCTTCGGCGATCTGCTTGCCGTATTCGAGCACCGTGATGCGGTCGCACAGGCCCATCATGAGCTTGACGTCGTGCTCGATCAGCAGCACGGTCCGGCCCTCGGCCTTGATTTTCACGAGCAGCTCGCGCAGCGCCAGCTTTTCGGTGGCGTTCATGCCGGCCGCCGGTTCGTCCAGCGCCAGCAGCTGCGGATCGGTGGCGAGCGCGCGCGCGATTTCCAGGCGGCGCTGGTCGCCATAGGACAGGAATTTGGCGGTGCGGTTGGCGAATTGGCCGATGCCGACGAAGTCGAGCAGTTCCTGCGCGCGCAGGCGGATCGCGGCTTCTTCTTCGCGCGCCGCCTTGTGGCGCAGGATCGCGCCCAGCACGCCCTGTTTGGTGCGCACGTGGCGCCCGACCATCACGTTCTCGAGCGCGCTCATCTCGCCGAACAGGCGGATGTTCTGGAAGGTGCGGGCGATGCCCGCCCTGGCCACGTCATGCGGCGCCGATGGCGAATAGGGTTTGCCGGCCAGCTCGAAGGTGCCGCTGTCCGGTTGATAGAGGCCCGTGATCACGTTGAAGAACGTGGTCTTGCCGGCGCCGTTGGGGCCGATCAGGCCATAGATCTGGCCCTGCATGATCCGGATGCCGACGTCGGTCAGCGCCTGCAGGCCGCCGAAGCGTTTATTGACGCCCTGGATATTCAGGAGGATTTGTTCGCTCATGGTCTGCTCATGTATCTGTACACTCATCAGGCGGTCGACGCTTTTTCTTCCTCGCGCGCCAGGGCGGCGTTGGGACGCTCTTCCCTGTTCGGCGACGGCCACAGGCCGGCCGGGCGGATCAGCATGATCAATACCAGGGCCAGGCCGTACAGCAGCTGGCGCAGCACCTCGGCCTCGATGATCACCTTGCCGAACACGGCCTGTTGAAGCGGATCGACCACGTGGCGCAGCACCTCGGGCAAAGCCGCCAGCAGCACGCCGCCCAGCACCACGCCCGGAATGTGGCCGATGCCGCCCAGGACCACCATCGCCAGCACCGCGATCGACTCGGTCAGCGAGAACGACTCGGGCGACACGAAACCCTGGAAGGCGCCGAACATCGCGCCGGCCACGCCGCCGAACGACGCGCCCATGGCGAAGGCCAGCAGCTTGACGTTGCGGGTATTGATGCCCATCGCCTTGGCCGCGATCTCGTCTTCGCGGATCGCCACCCAGGCCCGGCCCAGGCGCGAATGCTGCAGGCGGCCGGTGATGAAGATCGTCGCGATCACCATGGCCAGGAACAGGAAGTAATAGGCGTTCACCGACGGCATCGCATAGTCGCCGATCATGACGTTGGCGCCGGAGCCCGGCTCGCCCGCCAGCGACACCCCGAACACGCGGATCGGGTCGATCATATTGATCCCCTGCGGCCCGTTGGTGAAATTGATCGGGTCGTTCAGGTTGTTCATGAAGATGCGGATGATCTCGCCGAAGCCGAGCGTCACGATGGCGAGGTAGTCGCCGCGCAGCTTGAGGGTCGGGGCGCCCAGCAGCGCGCCGCACAGCGCGGCGCACAACGCCGCCAGCGGCACGATGGCCCACAGCGACAGGTGGATGCCGTTGGCGGCGATCTCGGGTCCGAAGAAGGCCACCAGCGCTTCGCCGAGCGCCGGCGAATAATAGATGAGCGACTCCAGCAGCGCCGCGAACTGCGGCGACGAGAACAGGCCGACCAGGTAGGCGCCGACCGCGAAGAAGGCGATATAGCCCAGGTCGAGCAGGCCCGCGAAGCCGACCACGATGTTCAGGCCCAGCGCCAGCATGATGTACAGCAGCGCGATGTCGATGATGCGCACCCACGAGTTGCCGAATTGCGAGGCGACAAACGGGAAGATCAGCATCAGGATCAGGACGGCCGCCATGCTGATATAGGCCTGGCGCGGCTTGTGCCGGGTGTCGAAGGTCAGGAGTGCCATGGTGTGCTCCTCGTGCTCAGGCGCGGTCGGCCACGCGTTCGCCCATGATGCCGGACGGACGCAGGGTGAGGACCAGGATCAGCACCACGAAGGCGAAGATGTCCTGGTAGTGGCTGCCGAGGAAGCCGCCGGTCAGGTCGCCGATGTAGCCGGCGCCGAGCGCCTCGATGATCCCCAGCAGCAGGCCGCCGAGCATGGCGCCGTAGATGTTGCCGATCCCGCCCAGCACTGCGGCGCAGAAGGCCTTCAGGCCCGGCAGCACGCCCATGGTGAAGGTGATCGAGGCATAGTTGGCGCCCCACATCACGCCGGCGACGGCCGCCAGCGCGGCGCCGATGGCGAAGGTGGCGACGATCACGCGGTTCGCGTCCACGCCCATCAGGCCGGCCACGCGCGGGTTTTCGGCCACGGCGCGCATCGCGCGGCCCATCCTGGTGCGCTCGACCAGCAGCACCAGGGCGCCCATGGCGACGGCCGCCAGCACCAGCAGCAGCACTTGCGTCTGCGAGATCATGGCGCCGCCGATCATGATCGGTTCGGACGACAGCAGTTGCGGGAACGGCAGCGGGCTGCGGCCCCAGATCATCATGGCGAAGGTCTGCAACAGGATCGAGACGCCGATCGCCGTGATCAGCGGCGCCAGGCGCGGCGCATGGCGCAGGCGGCGGTAGGCGACGCGCTCGATCAGGATGCTGACCAGCATGGTGAGGGGAATCGCGCCGAGGATGGCGGCCGCCAGCTGGACATAGCCCGGCAGGCCGGGAACATAAGCCTCGAGCAATTGCAGGATCGTCAGGCCGATCATGGCGCCGATCATCAGCACGTCACCGTGGGCGAAGTTGATCAGGTTGAGCACGCCGTACACCATCGTGTAGCCGAGCGCGACCAGCGCATACATACTGCCCAGCACCAGGCCGTTCAGCAGCTGTTGAATAAAGGTTTCCATCGTTCTGCCTGTGTATTTTTGCCTTGCAAAAAAACGGCACCGCGGGATCCCTCCCGAAGTGCCGCTCATGGTTGGCTACCATGACAATTTTCCGAGCGCCGCCATCATAACTTGGCTGTTGGAAAACTTATCACGGTAAATCCGTGCAGTAGCAAATTTTGTTTTCTGTGTGTACGAGAAATAAAGTTCAGGCTGCTGGCGAAGATGGCTCAGGACGTACGCCGTCCAGGCCTTTCGGCAGCGGGAAGGTCACGTGTTCTTCGACCCCTTCCAGCGCGCGCACGCTGGCCGCGCCGAGTTCTTTCAGGCGGTCGATCACGGCCTGCACCAGCACCTCGGGCGCCGAGGCGCCGGCGGTCACGCCGATCCGCTTCTTGCCCGCGATCCAGCTGGGGTCGATCTTGCTCGCGTTGTCGACCATATACGCCGGCGTGCCCATTTTTTCGGCCACTTCGCGCAGGCGGTTCGAGTTCGAGCTGTTCGGGCTGCCCACGACGACCACGACCTCGACCTGCGGCGCCATGAACTTCACGGCTTCCTGGCGGTTGGTGGTGGCGTAGCAGATGTCGCCCTTCTTCGGCTCGATGATGTTCGGGAAGCGCGCCTTGAGCGCCGCGATGATGTCCAGGGTGTCGTCGACCGACAAGGTGGTCTGCGACACGTAGGCCAGCAGTTCGGGATTACGCACCTGCAGTTTCTGCACGTCCTCGACCGTCTCGACCAAGTGCATGCCTTCTTCGGCCTGGCCCATGGTGCCTTCCACTTCCGGGTGGCCGTCGTGGCCGATCATGATGATCTCGGCGCCTTGCTTCCTCATCTTGGCGACTTCGACGTGGACCTTGGTCACCAGCGGGCAGGTGGCGTCGAAGATGGTGAGCCCGCGCGCCTCAGCGTCGGCGCGCACGGCCTTCGAGACGCCGTGGGCCGAGAACACCAGCGTGTTGCCGGGCGGGACGTCTTCGAGTTCCTCGATGAAGATCGCGCCCTTGGCGCGCAGGTCTTCGACCACGTAGGCGTTGTGCACGATCTCGTGGCGCACATAGATCGGCGCGCCGAACTGTTTCAGGGCGCGCTCGACGATCTCGATCGCGCGGTCCACGCCGGCGCAGAAGCCGCGCGGCTGGGCCAGCAGAATTTCGTTTTCCATCATTGTTCCTGTCGTCCTTACAGAACCGAAATCAGTTTCACTTCGAATTGCAGGGCGCGGCCGGCCATCGGGTGGTTGAAGTCGAACAAGGCCGCATCGTCGCGCAATTCCAGCAGCACGCCGGCGAAGCGACCGCCCTTCGGCGCGTTGAACTCGACCACCTCGCCCACGTTGTATTCCGTGCCCGGCACCGAGTTTTCTTCCAGCGTGGCTTTCGATACCGACTGGATCAGCTCCGGGTTACGCTCGCCGAACGCTTGTGCAGCGCTGAGCTCGAAAGTCTGGTGCGTGCCTTCCGGCAGGCCGATCAGGCGCGCCTCGAGGAACGGCGCCAACTGGCCCTGGCCCAGCAGCAAGGTGGCGGGCGTGCCATTGAAGGTCGTGACCACATCCGAACCACCGGCAACTGCCAGACGGTAATGCAGGGTCAGGTAAGAGGATTCGTTGACGACGGGAGCAGCGTTGGACATGTTCTTTGTGGTGACGGGCATACCTGATCAGGCAAACCGCTATTGTAAGCCACGCGCGCCGCTTGCGCCTTGGCTGCCTCTTTTTTTGGCGAGGAATCAAACATGGGAATTTGCGATTGGCCCGAACAAGACCGTCCGCGCGAGCGCCTGCTGCGCGATGGACCGCATGCGCTGTCGGATACCGAATTGCTGGCGATCTTCCTGCGCGTGGGCGTGGCGGGAAAAAGCGCGGTGACGCTGGCGGGCGACACGCTGGCGCACTTCGGCTCGCTGCACCGGCTGCTGCATGCCGAATCGAGCGAGTTCGGCCGGCTGCACGGCCTGGGGCCGGCCAAGTATGCGCAGCTGCAGGCGGCGCTCGAGCTGGCGCGGCGCGCGGTGGCCGAGCAGTTCCGGCGCGAGGCGCTGTGCTCGCCCGAGGCGGTGCGCCAGTACCTGCGCAGCCAGTTCGCGCTGCAGACCCATGAATCGTTCATGGTGCTGTTCCTGGACGTGAAGAATCGCCTGATCAATTGCGAGGAAATGTTCAGAGGCACGCTCACGCATACGAGCGTCTATCCAAGAGAGGTGGTCAAGGCGGCGCTGCGCAGGAATGCCGCGGCGGTGATCCTGGCCCACAACCACCCGTCCGGCGTGGCCGAGCCGAGCGAAGCCGACCTGCGCCTGACCAGCGCGCTGGTACAGGCGCTGTCGCTGGTCGACATCCGGGTGCTGGACCACTTCGTGGTGGCGGGCAACCAGGTGCATTCCTTTGCCGAGAATGGGCAGTTGTGACCGATAAACCTCGGCAGCGCCTCGCCCGCGTCCTTACATGGGCTGTCAGGTTTGTTTGAAATTACACAGCGTAAACAGCGAGTTACGACGCTCAGCGGGAATTGTTAAATTTTTCGATCAAGAAAAGACACCATTGTTTTTCGTAAGTGATTGATTCCGCTTTGCTTTTCACGCTATACTCTCGTTTTTCCAATTCTGGAACATATTTAAGGAGTGCACTATGGCACGTGTTTGCCAAGTAACCGGCAAGGGTGTGATGGTTGGTAACAACGTCTCCCACGCTAACAACAAAACGAAGCGTCGTTTCCTGCCTAACCTGCAGAACCGCCGTATCTACGTCGAATCCGAAAACCGCTGGGTTTCGCTGCGTCTGTCGAACGCCGGCCTGCGCGTGATCGACAAGCTCGGCATCGACGCCGTGCTGGCCGACATGCGCGCCCGTGGCGAAAAAGTTTAATTAGGGAGCTATCATGGCAAAAACTGGCCGCGACAAAATCAAGCTGGAATCGACCGCAGGTACCGGTCACTTCTACACCACCACCAAGAACAAGCGCACGATGCCGGCGAAGATGGAAATCACCAAATTCGACCCGAAAGCACGTAAGCACGTGATCTACAAGGAAACCAAGATCAAGTAATCGATCTTGTCTTCTTGACGAAGCCGCCGGCGCGCAAGCCCGGCGGCTTTTTTGTCGTCCCGCCGATCCGCGCTACCATCGGGGGATGACCAGTCCGCCTGCCTCCTCCCCCTTCATTCCCATTCCCAGCCAGGACCGTCTCGATGCCCTCGATGTCTTGCGCGGCTTCGCGCTGATCGGCATCTGCATCGCCAACGTCGAATTCTTCAACCGTCCCGTGGCCGAATCCGGCAACGGCATCCCGGCCGGGCTGCACGGCCTGGACTGGCTGGTCGCCTTTGTCGTCGCTTATGTTGTCAGCGGCAAGTTCTGGACCATTTTCTCGCTGCTGTTCGGCATGGGTTTCGCCCTGATGCTGGAACGGGCGCGCACGGCCGGGCGTCCCTTCCTGCCCGCCTATGGCCGCCGGATCGCCGTCCTCGGCCTGTTCGGCCTGCTGCACTACCTGCTGCTGTGGAGCGGCGACATCCTGATCAGCTATGCGATCGGCGCGCTGGCCCTGATGCTGATGCTGTTCGCGAGAGCCCGCCCAATGATCGGCGTCCTGGCCGCCTGTTTCGTGCTGGCCCAGTTGCCGGGCTTCGGCTTCGCCGGCTGGCTGGTCACGCCGCTCGTGTTCGCCGGCCTGGTGGGCGTCTACCTGCGCGCCGAACGGCGTGCGTTGTTTCCACTGGTGGCGATCGTCCCGGGCAGCCTGATGCTGCTGGCGGCCATCCTGAATATCGTCGGCGGCGAGGACGATATGGGGGCGCTGCTGGCGATCGGCGGCGCCCTCGTACTGCTCGGCCTGCTGGCCTGGGGCTTTGTTCAGCCAGAACGAGCACGGCCGCTGCGCGCCGGCGTCGCGATCTTCGTGCTCACCTATGGCCTCACCGCGCTCGACGGCGCCATGCGCCACTACGCGCCCCAGTCGGGACCAGTCTCCAGCGTCACCAGCGCAGAGACCGATAGCGCGTCCGCCACCCTGTTGCAATACCGCGAGCGCACCGCGCGCAGCATCGAAGAGAAGGAGGTGCTCACCAACGGCAGCTATGCGGATGCGGTCGCGATGCGCCTGGGCCACCTGGCGGCGCGGATGCGCGACGAAACCGGCTTCGTGGTGGTCGGTGTGAGCGTGTTCCTGGTCGGGGTCTGGTTCGTGCGCTCCGGCGTGATCGCCAATGCCGGACATCATCTGCCGCTGTTGCGGCGCCTGGCCGCGGGCGGGATCGTGTTCGGGGTCGGGCTGGGCCTGCTCAGCAGCCTGATCAGCACCGGACGTCCTGCCGGCGTCGACGATGGCGGCTATGACCTGGCGAACGCCTTGATGACGATGGGCAGCCTGCCGGCCTCGCTCGGCTACGTCGCGGCGGTGCTGCTGGCCCTGTACAGCCACGGCGTGCTGGCCCGGGTGCGCGTCCTGGCGCCATTTGGGCGCATGGCGCTGAGCAATTACCTGATGCAGTCGCTCGTGTTTTCCCTGCTGTTCTACGCCTACGGCCTGGGATGGTGGGGCATCGGCAGGACCGAGCAGCTCGGCATCGCCCTGCTGCTGTGCGCGCTGCAGATCGTGTTCAGCCACTGGTGGCTGGCGCGTTTCCAGTACGGGCCGCTCGAATGGGTGTGGCGGGCGCTGACTTACCTGACCTGGCCGCCGATGCGGCGCGGCGCGTAAGGCAGGAACGACAACGGCTTCCGAAGAAGCCGTTGTTGTTACCATCTACCGACCGCCAGGATCAGGCATAGGTGCGCAGGCGGATCGAAAAGTCCTGCAGCGCCTTGATCTTCGATGCTTCGGCGCGGTTGCACCAATCCTGCAGCTGGTGCAGCAGTTGGTCGCGGGTCGAATGCGAACGTTCCCAGATCGCGCCCAGTTCGACGCGCATCGTGTGCATGGTCTCCAGCGCCTTGCTGTGCTGGAACAGCTCGACCAGTTGCTGCTTCTGCGACGATTCGAGCTTGGCCGGCTCGCGCTGCATCAGCTTGCGCGAGCTTTTCAGGAAGCGCGATTCCAGCTGCGCCTTGTGCTTGAGGTGCTCGAATTCTTCGTGGAAAGCGTGACGCACCGACTTGGCGTATTTCGCCATCACGTCGTAGCGGTTGGCGATCACCGACTGCAGGGTGTCGAAGTCGGCTTGCGCCTTGTTCTTGGCCAGCTTCGGCTTCGGCGCCACCTTCTTCACCTTGGCCAGGCCGACCATCTCGAGCATGCGGATATAGCCCCAGCCCAGGTCGAATTCATACCACTTGCTCGACAGCTTGGCCGAGGTGGCATAGGTGTGGTGGTTGTTGTGCAGCTCTTCGCCACCGATCAGGATGCCCCACGGGAAAATATTGGTCGCCGCATCGTTGCAATCGTAGTTGCGGTAACCCCACCAGTGGCCCAGGCCATTGATGATGCCGGCCGCCGTGATCGGGATCCACATCATCTGGATCGCCCACACGGTCAGGCCGATCACGCCGAACAGGGCGACGTTGATCACCAACAGCGACGCCACGCCCAGCGTGCTGCGGCCGGTGTACACATGGCGCTCGATCCAGTCGTCCGGCGTGCCATGGCCATATTTGTCCATGGTTTCCTTGACCTTGCTTTCGGCGCGGTACAGCTCGGCGCCTTCGAACAGCACCTTGCGGATGCCGCGCGTCTGCGGGCTGTGCGGGTCTTCTTCGGTGTCGCACTTGGCGTGGTGCTTGCGGTGGATCGACGCCCATTCCTTGGTGACCTGGCCGGTGGTCAGCCACAGCCAGAAGCGGAAGAAGTGGCTTGGAATCGGATGCAGGTCGAGCGCACGGTGCGCCTGGTGACGATGCAGGTAGATCGTCACGGCGGCGATCGTGATATGGGTGACCACCAGCGTATAGATCACGACTTGCCATGCCGAGAAATCGAGCAGGCCGGTGGACAGGAACGACAGCACGGCGTGCAGGGCGTCGTCAAAGAAATTCATTCAGTCTCCAAAGGGCTTATCCAATGTGCAACCACTGTGACCGCACACCTACAACCCGGGCATTTTACGTGGTTCTACTGCCGCACGGCAGTTTTACTTGCCCAAATTTGCGCCAGTCCCGGTCTTGTCCCGGCCTTCTTCCTGGGGAGTCCGCCCCATCACCTTCGTGATATGGGCGTCGAGCAAGCGCGTGTCCATCGACGGATGTCCGAGTTTGATCGCGCCGGATTGCACAAGTGCGTAGATCTTGCGGTTCACGTCGGAAATCGGACCGCCCTGCCCGTTCTCGGGGTCGCCCAGCCAGAAGCCGACTTCGAGCTCGTAGCCGTCGGCCACGAAGGCATTGAGCAGCACGTTCGGCGCCGGCGTCTCGAGCACGCGCGTTACGCCCAGCGGCTGCGCTTCCAGCAGCGGCATCACCACGGACAGGTCGCTGTCGTAGGACACGACCAGCTTGGTGACCGCACGCACGTTGCGGTTGGTGCCCGACTGGTTCAGCACCACGCCCGTGATCAGCATCTCGTTCGGCAGCAGCGTTTGCGTGCCGTCGGATCCGCGCAACACGGTGTAGCGCGTGTTGATGCGCGCCACCTTGCCGGAATATTTATCCAGCGTGATCGGATCGCCGATCGACAGGCTGCGCTCGAACAGGATGATGAAGCCGGACACATAGTTGCTGGCGATGCGCTGCATGCCGAGACCGAGGCCGACGCCCAGCGCGCCGCCGAACACCGACAGCACGGTCAGGTCGAGCCCGGCCAGCGACAGGCTGAACAGCACCGCGACCAGGATCAGGGCCGCGCGGCCCACGCGCGCCATCGCCACCCTGAGCGAGCTGTGCATGCGCTCGAAGCCCATCAGGCGTTCTTCGAGCGCGGCGCCGGCCCACAGCGCCAGCATCATGAGCACGACGATCGAGATCGCGCCCTGCAGCAGGTCGGCGATCGAAATCTTGTTCTTGCCGACCGGCAGGACGGTATTCTCGAGCGCCCTCATCACGTCCGGCAGGATGCCGGTCAGGTGCATGGCGACGACGATCCAGACCAAGAAGGCGAACACCTTCTCGAAGGTCTGCAAGGCCGCCCCCAGCTGGCCGCGCCGCGCGAAGGCGCGCCGCAACAGGTAGAAGAAGGTGCGGATCACGGCCAGCGACATGAACAGCGGCAGCGCCACGCGCAGCAGCGACACGCCCTGGTATTGCTCCAGCACCGTCTTGGCCAGCGCCAGCAGCCCGACGGTCAGTAGCGGCCACAGCACGCGGCTGAAACTGCCCAGGCCTACACTGATCAGGCCGCCCGTCTGGGCCCGGTCTTTCAGCAGCGAGCGGTGGATCAGCCGCGCCAGGCCCCAGCCCACCGCCACGCACAGGGCAAGGGCGACGATCTGCCAGGCGATGGCGGGACGACGGGCATCGTCCAGCAGGACGTTCAGCAGGTCCGACAGCGGCATCGCGACTCCTTACTCTCCGTCCGCGGCTGCGGCGGCGCCGGCGCTGTCTTCGCTCGCGGCCGGCTTGGCCGGCTT
The DNA here is from genome assembly GCF_001866515.1 of Massilia timonae. NCBI lineage: Bacteria > Pseudomonadati > Pseudomonadota > Betaproteobacteria > Burkholderiales > Oxalobacteraceae > Massilia > Massilia timonae. The sequence goes on along the minus strand of NZ_JRYB01000001.1, from coordinate 2,737,087 downwards.
CGCCAGCGCCTTGCGCTGCAGGACCGCAGCGAAGAAGCCGTCGGTCTGGTGCTTGTGCGGCAGCAGCTTCAGGTAGTCGTCCATTTCGAGCGGGATCTTTTGCTCGGCCAGCACCTGGCTCATCGGCACCAGCTCGAAGTCGGCATGGTTGGCCAGGAAGCCTTCGACGATGACGTCGTTCTCTTCGTTCAGCAGGCTGCAGGTGGCGTACACCAGGCGGCCGCCGTTCTTGACCAGGCGCGACGCCGCGTCCAGGATCGAGGCCTGCTTCTCCTGCATCTCGGCGACGGCGCCCGGCTGCTGGCGCCACTTCACGTCCGGGTTGCGGCGCAGGGTGCCCAGGCCCGAGCACGGCGCGTCGACCAGCACGCGGTCAATCTTGCCGGCCAGGCGTTTGACCTTGGCGTCGCGCTCGTGCGCGATCACCACCGGATGCACGTTCGACAGGCCGCTGCGCGCCATGCGCGGTTTCAGCTTGGTCAGGCGTTTTTCCGATACGTCGAACGCGTACAGGCGGCCGGTATTGCGCATCAGCGCACCCAGGGCCAGCGTCTTGCCGCCGGCGCCGGCGCAGAAGTCGACCACCATCTCGCCGCGGCGCGCGCCGACGATCTGGGCCAGCACCTGGCTGCCCTCGTCCTGCACTTCGATCGCGCCTTCCTTGAACAGCGGCAGGTTTTGCAGCGCCGGCTTCTTTTGCACGCGCAGGCCCAGCGGCGCGAACGGCATCGGCTCGGCCACGATCGGCGCTTGCGCCAGCTGGGCGACCACGTCGTCGCGCTCGGCCTTGATGGAATTGACGCGCAGGTCCAGCGGCGCCGGGGTGTTCAGCACCGCGGCCAGCTCCAGGGCTTCCTGCTCGCCGAACTGGGCCACCAGCTTGTCGAACAGCCACTGCGGCAGGTTGGCACGGATCGGGCCCGGCAGCAGGTTGCGGTCGACTTCCTTGATGCGGGTGAGGAAATCGGTCTCATCTTCGGTCAGGCCGCCGATGCTGTCGATGCCGACGGTCTCGGCCAAGCCCAGCAGGGCCAACTTGCGCATCGACGGCGTGTTGCCATGGCCGGCGAAGTCGGTGAAGAACGATTTATTGCGCAGCACGGCGTACACGGCTTCGGCGATGACGCCGCGCTCGCGGCCGCCGAAGCGCGGGTTGTCCTTGAAGAAGCGCGACAGGGTGACGTCGGCGGGCGAAGTAAAACGGAGAATCTCGCGCAAGACTTCTTCGGTCTTGGCGACGATCGCTGGAGGCAATCTCATGTAAATCCTTGATTAAATACTGATGGCGTCGGCCTGGGAGTGATCCGTGGACTCGACGATGCGCACCGCGCCGTCTTCGACGACCAGGCGGTCCTCGATGAACAGGCGTACGGCGCGTGGGTAGATCTTGTGTTCCTCGGCCAGCAGGCGCGCAGCCAGCAAGTCGGGTGTGTCGCCAGGCAGGACTGGAATCCTGGCCTGCAGCACCGACGGGCCATGATCGAGTTCGGCGGTGACGAAGTGCACGGTTGCGCCGTGTTCGCTCATGCCGGCGTCGAGCGCCTGCTGGTGCGTGTGCAGCCCCGGGAACAGGGGCAGCAGCGACGGGTGGATATTCAACATCCGGCCCGCATAGTGCTCCACGAATGGCGCGGTCAGGATGCGCATGAAGCCGGCCAGCACGACCAGGTCGGGCTGGTAGGTATCGATGACTTCCTGGAGTCTGGCGTCGAATTCGGCGCGGGTGGCGAACTCCTTGTTCGACACCACGGCGGTCGGGATGCCGCGCGACTGGGCAAAAGCCAGGCCGCCGGCATCCGGCTTGTTGCTGATCACCGCTGCGATACGGGCCGGCCAGCTTTCCGCCTCGGCCGCGCGCACGACCGCTTCCATATTGCTTCCGCGGCCGGAAATGAGGATCACGATGTTTTTCATAGCCGGCATTGTACCGTAAGGCCGGCTGCCAACCGCAGCCCTCGGGGAGGGTTGGCGGCGGACTCAGGCGGTCGGCGGGACCGTCGCGAACGAGTAGAACACGCGGAACGGCACCTTTTTCTCGGCCCAGAATTCGGCCGCGTCGCGGAACACGTCGAGCAGGTTTTCGCGCGCTTCCTTGTCGAACTTCTGAGCGCTCGGCAACTGCTCGAGCACCACGATAAAGCCCGGCTGCGGGCCGGCTTCGTGGATAGTTTCGGTCAGGCAGGTGCGCAGCGCATCAAAGTTCTTGCTGCACGGCTTGGGGAAATAAAAATTCTCGCCGATGCGGGCGCAAACCTGCTGCTTGGTGAGCGTATTGGCGCAGTGGGCGTACAGGAAATGATGTCCGAGTCGCCCGGCCTCCTGTTGCAAATCGCCAACGCGAAACGCGCGAATGGCTTGAACAAGATTTGGCGCCACTCTCATCAACAAACTCATTTTTTCCTCAAATCGACCTGTCAATAACGCGCCATGGCGCCACCCCTCGCGGCGCTGGGTAGCGCTGCTGCTTCTTACCTCGCTGTCGTTGCTATACGCCAATAAGTCCATGATTTGTGTAAGGGTAACGTTTTGTGGTATTGGAAGCAACCCAAATGTGAGTTTCAGATGCCTATTTGTAAGAATCGGTAGGTCCATCTGTGACACGAAAACGCCGCTTTGGGGGCCGGTTTCATTCTGGCGCGAGTTGTTCCACGCTTTATTCGCTGTTACATTTTGTTGCCACGCGGATTCGATGGTTTTTTGCGATAGGCGTACCATGAAGTCTGTAACGAATCGACGAATCAAGTCGCACCACTCAACGAGGTACTCTCATGAACTTGCAAGCCAAACTGATCATCTCGGCCCTCGGCATCGCCACCCTGCCCCTGGCCCAGGCCGCCGACTTCGAAGACTTCGGCCGCGTGGTGCGCGTCGAGCCGCGTCTCGAGCAAGTCCGTACCCCGCGCCAAGAATGCCGTACCGAATACGTGCAAGTGCCGGTGCAGCAAGAACGCGGCGCCGGCGGCACGATCATCGGCGGCATCGCCGGCGCCCTGCTGGGCAGCCAGGTCGGCAGCGGCAACGGCAAGGTGGCCGCCTCGGCGGCGGGCGCGATCGCCGGCGCCATGGTGGGCGACCGGGTCCAGAACAATGGCCGTCCGCAGGGCAGCACCGTGCAGGAACAAGCCGTGCAGCAATGCCGTACCGTGGAAGCGATCGAATCGCGCACCGCCGGCTACAACGTCACGTACGAGTACCGTGGCCAGACCTACACGTCGCTGATGAACCGCGACCCGGGCAACCGTGTGCGCCTGCGCGTCTCGGTCGAGCCGCTGGACAGCTACACCGGCCAGCAGGCGTACAGCCAGTACTGATCTTTGTAGCATTAGAAATCGAGCAACGCGGCCCACGAGGCCGCGTTGTGCATTCGGGCCCGAGCTTGCGCTGGGGGAACCCATCCCCCGATAATAGGGCGATTCCACCAGGCTCCTCTATGCTCATCAAACGCAAATCCATCGAACAAGTCGAATCCTCGCGCCGTCCCGCGCGCAAACCGAAGTTCGCACCCGTCACGCTGTCCGAACAGGACGGTGTCCGTTACCTCCACTTCGGCACCGAGTGGGTGCAAGGCGCCATGCGCATCCGCAAGCCCGACTGGCCCGAGCTCGAATACGCGCAGCAGATGATGGCGTGGATGCTGTTCATCGAGACACCGCAGGCCATTGCCCAGCTCGGCCTGGGGACGGCCGCCCTGACCAAGTTCTGCTATCGCCAATTCCCGCAGGCGCACGTGACCGCCGTCGAACTCAACGAATCCGTGATCGCGATCTGCAACTCGATGTTCAAGCTGCCGCCCGAGGACGAGCGCCTGCGCGTGCTGGAGATGGATGCGCTCGACTTCGTCGAGGACGCGGCCAACCACGAAGCCTATGATGTGCTGCAGTGCGATCTGTACGACGCCACCGCGCGCGGCCCGGTGCTCGACACGCCCGAGTTCTACCAGGCCTGCGCCGCCTGCCTGACGCAGGACGGCATCATGACCGTCAACCTGTTCGGCGACCACCCGAGTTTCGCCAAGAACCTGAAGGCGATGAAGTTCGCCTTCGGCCACGTGATCTGCCTGCCCGAGGTGCACGACGGGAATGTGGTGGCGCTATGCTTCAAGACCCGCCCCACGCTCGACAAGGAAGCGCTCGCCGCGCGTGCCGCGCAGATCGTGGCGCAGACCAAGCTGCCTGCCAAATCCTGGGTCAAGGGATTGCTCGCCACCGATTGACCATTCAGCCAGGGCCACCGTGAACGCCATCCCGCAAAAACCCGCCAGCCTGCGCAAGCTCGACTTGCAATCGATTTTCTCGTGGCTGCTGGCCGACGGGATCGTCACCAAGGAGAAAGTCAAAGCCGATTTCGCCCAGGCCCAGGGAATCTTGAAGAATGCGCCGGGCACCATGCATCCGCTGACGGCGGTGGCGCAGTGCAAACTGGTCTCCAATCTGCCGCCGCACCGGCTGCTGACGCTGGATGTGCTGACCGAATGGTGCGCGGCCAAGGTCGGTCTGCCCTTCATTCGCATCGACCCGCTCAAGATCGATTTCACCAAGGTGGCGGACGTGATGTCGGCCAGCTATGCGGCGCGCTTCAATATCCTGCCGGTGGAAATGACCGCGACCACGCTGGTGGTGGCGACGGCCGATCCGGCGCTGACCGAATGGGAGCCCGAGATCGCCAAGGTTTCGCGCCGCCGCATCGAGCTCGTCCTGGCCAATCCGCTCGACATCGCCCAGTACATCTCCCAGTTCTTCGCGCTGGCCAAGTCGATCCGCGACGCCAACCGCAGCAGCGGGCAAGACGTCGCGATGCGCAACAACTTCGAGCAGCTGGTCGAGTTGGGAAAATCGAACAAGCAGTTCGACGCCAACGACCAGCACATCGTCAATATCGTCGACTGGCTATGGGGTTACGCCTTCGAGCAGCGCGCCTCGGATATCCACCTCGAACCCAAGCGCGAATTCGCGACCGTGCGTTTTCGTATCGATGGCGTGCTGCACCAGGTCTATCAGGTGCCGGCGGCGGTCATGATCGCGATGACCGCGCGCATCAAGCTGCTGGGGCGGATGGACGTGATCGAGAAGCGCCGGCCGCAGGATGGCCGCATCAAGACGCGCACCGCCGGCGCCAGGGAAGTCGAATTGCGGCTGTCGACGATGCCGACCGCGTTCGGCGAAAAACTGGTGATGCGTATCTTCGATCCGGATGTGGTGGTCAAGACCCTGCCGGAACTGGGTTTTCCGCCTGGCGATGCGCAGCGCTGGGATGCGCTGACGAAGCGCCCGCACGGGATCATCCTGGTGACCGGGCCGACGGGGTCGGGCAAGACCACGACGCTGTACACGACGCTCAAGGCGCTGGCGACGAGCGAAGTGAATGTGTGCACGGTCGAGGATCCGATCGAAATGGTCGAACCGGCATTCAACCAGATGCAGGTGCAGCCGGGCATCGACCTGTCGTTTGCCGATGGCGTGCGTTCGCTGATGCGGCAGGACCCCGACATCATCATGGTGGGCGAGATCCGCGACCTGGAGACGGCCGAGATGGCGATCCAGGCGGCGCTGACGGGACACCTGGTGTTTTCGACCCTGCATACCAACGACGCGCCGTCGGCGGTGGTGCGCCTGCTCGAATTGGGGGTGCCGGATTACCTGCTCGAGGCAACCTTGATCGGCGTGATGGCGCAGCGCCTGGTGCGCACGCTCTGCCCCGTGTGCAAGGCGCCGGGCGGGGAATTGAGCGATGAGGTGTGGGACAGCATTGGCGGGGCGTGGAAGATCGCGAAGCCTGCGACCGTGTATCGGGCGGTGGGATGTCCGGAATGCCGGCAGACCGGGTATCGGGGGCGGACCGGGATTTATGAATTGCTGACAGTGAGCGAGGGGTTCGGGCGGTTGATTCGCGAATCGGGCGAGATGCGCACCTTGCGCGAGCAGAGCGTGAAGGATGGGATGAAGCCGCTGCGCATTGCCGGGGCGATGAAGGTGGTCGAGGGGGTGACGACGGCGGATGAGGTGCTGAAGGTGACGTCGGCGCTGTCGTGAACGGCGTTGTGTCGAAAATGTTGGACAGCCCTAGCGCAAACCGGAATCGCCGGCTATAATGCTGCCTCTTCGGGTCGTTAGCTCAGTTGGTAGAGCAGCGGACTTTTAATCCGTTGGTCGCGTGTTCGAGCCACGCACGGCCTACCAGAATATGTTGTAGCAAAGAAGGCGTTGCGAGTGATCGTGACGCCTTTTTTGTTTTTCAAAGCCGAGTGAACCATATTCGAAACCAAAAAGATTGCCCGACGAATACAATCCACAGTTGCATCCTACAGACTGACTGCTTCACTTCGCACACGCTGCCTGTGCATGAAGCGTCTTTCCATTTGACTTGAGATGCCGCCAAGCGGCAGCGCTCGACCGCGAACCTTCATCCCATCATCACATCTTCAGTACCATTAGCGTGAACGGCAAAACGTAATTTTTCGTCGCCGCCAATATAAATTACACGCGGGTCTGAGGGATAAGTTGCATCCCTCCCGAAACCGGCAAGTGAATCATGGACATAATGCTCAAAGATTCGAGCAACGGCCTCGTTCGGATTTTTCTCGACGCGAAATATTTCGCTCTCATAGGAATCGATCAAGCCTCGATAGTGGGGGCGCAGGTTACTCTTGGCATACTTAACATTTTTTGATTGTAATAATGAACGGATAGATTGTGCATCGTCTAGCAATTGGCGATCATAGAGCGGAGCCAAGGAGTAGACCCTCGACATATCCGGGATGGCATCGCGCTCAGCTTTCATTGTTAAATATTCGTGTTCTCTCGCTGCCACTTCGGCCTTTGCTTTTTCGATCATGTGACTTGATGGCGCCATTGCATCACTGGCTCCTCTGGCGGCGATCAGAGCGTTTTCGGCCACCCCAAGTTGTTGTTCGAGTGCCTTGATTTTCGACTCGTACGCAGCTTTTTCGCTCCTGAATCTTCCTCCCTCCTTTCTCAACGATTCGGAGAAGTCATTCTTTTCCTTCGCACTTCGCTTCATACATTCAAAGCGCCAGGCTAAATAGAATTTCATGTGCCTGTTAAAACCTTCTCCAAGGGTAGGGGCATTACCAACAGCTTGCAGGTATGTGTTGAATGCTTCACGAAGATCGCTGCTTGTACGAAAGTCCCCGCGAATCAACCGGCTTTCAGGCAGCATTGGTACGCCTTTCGAAACTGCGAAATCGTACATATGACGTAAAGGTATCAGACTCAAGCTCTCGTCTTCCAATAACGATTTGGCTCCTTCGCCTGCCGCATATCCTCCACCTACATCCGAGTGAGCGCCAGGGTAGATCACTTCGAAAAAGTGAGCGGGCTTTACGATACGCCCCTCTCTCATGACACTAATGCTATCGAGAGGAAACGAGTTACGTATCTCATGAGCAGCAACAAAATGCCGGACTTCCTCGACACTCTCGTGAATCTCCAGCTTGTCCGCCCACGAATTGTGCCCCGCATTTTTCCCAGGAGCTGGATCCGCTCCGGGTACTCCGCTGTCAGAAAACGCCAGTCTTACCGGACGAGTATCGGAATAATCTTCCGCCCTCTCATCTAGCATGCCCCTTACATCGGAAAGCATCGGATTATAATAGTCAGTATTATTTTGGCTCATCGGCTTCCCCACCGACGCTACCGTATCGAATAAGCCCATGAACGAGAACCGTACTGGCCAACCTCCCTGTCTCAGAACCCACCTTTGATCGATGAGTTTGCAGCGAGTGTCCATGAGGGCATTGACGAACGCTCGAGCCAACGCGGCTCCACGGCTGAATCCGAATACTGCAACGCTGATTTCCTCAATAGCATTCGCTGGAGCAACTGCCCTGGCCATCGGTCTTTTTAGATATCTGTCAAACTCTTTCAACGCAAAATCAAGACGAGCCCCACCCATTGCTCCAAACGCTGCGCCTGTTATTGTTCCACCGGGATCTCCTATCTCGCGAAAATATGTCCCGATCCCAGGTATGTAGATCGAGTGAATACCGTTTGCTGCATTAGTCGCCAGATGAGCACGATACAACCGCGCAACATTGCTATGCTTCTGCAATTTCATATCTGCCTCAAGATTATTCCCCGTCCCATCAAAAAAGAATGAGAACCAAATTCTCTGCCTGCATTTTGAAGGTTGAGCATTTCTTTCAATCTCATCAGAAATAGCAGCAACAGCATTCGATATAGGAGAAGCTTGATGCGCAACTTGAGGCATCGTCGCAGGAGCTTTTGCCGAAACATCGACTGCATCTCGCAGATCTGCCGCTGACTTTCTTGAGGCGGGAGATTTAGCATCGCCAACCTTTGAATTATCTGGATTTCTTCTCATCCTTGCACCTCGAAAAAATGGTCTGATCTTTACGATCCTCATCAAGGCGCATTTCCGGAAGAGAGATGAATTCCGTCACCTTGACCTTCACGGAACCATCGGGATAGAAATGTGTCTCCAAGTACGCTGGCTCTAAACTGGTGGGCGGATCCATATAGACCAGCGCTTCCTTATAATAAAAGATTCGCCTTTCGCCAACGCGTCCTGTCAGGCTTTTTATTGGATAGGTACATCCATCAACTTGCCACTTGACCTTGACTGTTATTTTCTCACGCTGAGCTTTCGAAATCCTTGTGCAACACACAACTCCACTACCTCCGCTAGTCGGCGAACTCAAGTGCACGTGCCCGCCCCCTGAACTATCTATTGAGTAATGATCGATGAGCCGATTAGTGTAGTTGAAGCCAATCAATCCTAATATAAAATATTCGCCAGCATCACTTTCCTCCACCACACCACCATCTACTACCTCTTTTGCGATAGCATCTCGCACCGACAACCCGACGAAAAATATCGCTATGAAAGCAAGACTGAACAATAGTTTTTTTGGTATCATTTTTACTACACCCCTCTAGTTTCCAAATTCACCACTATTCAGGAAGGCCTTCAAATTATTGACGTCATTGGATCTAATATACTCAAGCGTCTTCTGATACACCTTCATCGGCATTTCATTTACGCCAAACAACCTGATCATCGCATATAGCGACATCTGCAATACCGATCCAAGCCTTTCTTTCCTTGCCTCGATGACGCTTTCCAAGACAAAATCATATTGAGATTCACATGGAATCTCGAAGAACCGATCCGGCACACTTGACCTTAATGAAGCCAATATTTGGTCGATTTCGGAAGACTCCAGCAAGAGATTTTCCTGTTCCTGACTCAGCGAGATAGATTTTGAGAGGACCTTGACTTCTCTATACTTCTCTCTGGCTTGTGCAATCCGGCCGGCTCGATCAACGTAGTACCACGAGCTGACTCCACCAAGAAAATCTTCCACCTGCTCCTGCGTCAGGATATCGAGTAGACTTTCAAATACACGAGGATCGAAAAAGCGAAGCATGGCTTCGACACCTCCTGCGAGAGTGATATGCAGGCGTGCGCCAAGCTGGCTTGCGAGGTATGCCAAATCCAATGGCGAGACGAGTATCATTACTGACGAAGAATAAGTTCCGTGTTTCCGCAGCCAGTCAAATACAAGACGGGACAACCTGATTTTCCCTCCATTAGCAGCAAGAAGGAGAATGGGAGCGACCACCAGTACGCTTTCCTCTTTGGTCCCATCAAACAAACTCATCCACTCCGCTGAACAATTCCGTAATTGTTGAGATAATCCCGGCAATCCACCGTGATCAAGTAGAAGAAAAATATTTTCTCGAGGTTGGAATTCGAGCAATTCCGTAGTTATTTTTCTGAAATCAATATATTCACTCATGCCGACCTCAGGACGAAGGGGGAGCCCGTTCTGCGGGCTCGTATCAGGCACTCTATGCAGATGCTGGCCGGTAGAGTCGGCAATGGATAGTCCAGCTTGCTTGCCCCACTCAAGCTCTTCTTCCCTGCCTGTATAACAATCTTTCCAGGGCACAGAACGTTGATATTCCCACTATCGATGACGATGCTCGCACCGCCTGCAATGGATAAATTAATACTCTTCGCCGCGGCCCAATCGATGTGCGCATTCGTACTCAGTAGACTGACTTCGTCGCGCGCTTGAATCTTCAGCTCATCAGCCTGACCCTGAATATCGATTGCATCCTGTGCGGCAACCAACTGCAAACCTGCGCTGACCGCATCAGCCTCGACCGTCCCACCGAGCACTCCGATAACTTGGCCAGAATGAATGCAAATGTGACCGCCGCTGATAGACTGCATATCTTGCGCAGCTATCATCGAAACGGTTTCATCACTCGTTATTTGTAAGCTCTGCCCCGCATCCACGCCGACGCCGTTTTTGGCTGCAATTGCCACCATCGGGGCAGCCAGTTGCGACATGCCCGCACCAGCCGGCGCGCCCTCAGCCGTGTCAAGCCGACGTACATCGACGTTTTCCGACAATGCGGCAAGTATTGCGTTCAGGGGCGCCAAATTTTGATCCAGCACACTCGAACAAGCCTTCGCAGCCCCCGCATACGCCGCCAACCCAACGGTTTCATGATTCATCGCCGCCCGATGAAAAACCTCCGCCATTTTCACCGCCTGCTCCACCAGCCCGACCCCACCCGCATTCTCGCTAGCCGTATCCCGCACAGCCGTTCCATGATTAATCCCGTAACTCGAGATCAAGAGGCCGCCGCCAGCCCTTACCGCCCCGAACGCATCAGTTCGCAACTCCGCCCCCAAGCCGCGAAAACTTCCCCGATAGTTATCCGCCGAGTGAATCAAATGCCCTAGATTCAACTCGGTCGCCGCATGACTACATCTGAGCTGCACCCTCCCCTGCCCATCGGTATCGTCGAACAGCAGTTGGCTATACCCCGAACTACCAAACTCCTTGCTCCGAATCCCCCACTGCGCCGCGCCATTGCGATGTCCCTCGCTCTCCGGGGACGCCCCATGCCACACCGGACTATTACCGCCCGCCAGATTGCCCTGTCCCGACCGCGCATGATCATTCGCTTTCTCGAAGGGCGACACCTTGCCTTGGGCAACCCGCTCGCCACCTGGCGTCGGCACGACGCCTCCCTCGCCCTGGCCGTTATACAAAGCTCCGACGATCACCGGCCGATCGATATCGTTCTCCAAAAACTGGACCAGCACTTCCTGCCCAATGCGCGGCAAGAACTGGAATCCCACCGACCGCTGCGCCACGCGCACCCAGCAAGTCGCGCTGCCGCCGTCCTGCCAGTGAAACCGGATCCGCACCCGCCCCAGCCGGTCGCAGCACAGTTCATCGGCGCCCTGCGCGCTGTCGCTGCCGCCCATCCCGACCACGATCGCGCTCTGCGCCCCGCGCGCCGTCGGCTTGGCGTGCGTGCGCCCATCGCTGCCCGGCAGTTCCGGACGCCAGGGCGCCGCGGAAGGAATCGCCTCGAAGCAATTGGCATAGCCGGTGCGACGCGCCTGTGCGATCGCCAGCCCAAAATCCGCCGGCACTACGCGCAGCGCCTGCTCCAGCAGTTCCGGAAGAGGACCGAACAACTCCGCCAGCGCCTCCCGGGCCGGCGGCGGCAGATTGTTGATGCCGACGCTGCTCACCCGCAGGACGGTGAAGGCTCCGGCCGCGCCCAGTTGCCGCAGCGGCGCGCCGGTCACGTTCATTCGCGTACCGGCACGCAAGGTGCGCACGGTCGAACTTCCCGACCAGAGCTGGCCGCGCGCCTCCTTTCCCTGCATCTGCAGATCCACATAACGCCGTGCCTGCGCGCTATTGGCGTAGGCATACTGCCCAGGTGCATCATACGATTCGAGTTCCGGCAGCTTGTTGTAGCGCACATGGGACGGGGAGTTCGCGCTCACGCTGCGCCTGGCCTTGTAGTCGCTGCTGAGCACCGTCATGAGCGAGGCGTGCAGCCGCTGCCGGGCATGCAGGGATTGCACCGAGTCGCGCTGCTCGACCGAGCTGACGCCGTGGTAACGAATGCCGCCGTCCGACGCGCTGCTCGCGTCCTCCGGCACGGCGCCCGGCTGGCTGCTGTCGGCGAACAGCACCAGGCCGTGTCCCTCGTCGCTCTCTTCGCCCCGCCAGCACAGGCCTTCCTCGGCCAGCAGGCGGAGCACGAAGTCCAGATCGGACTCGCGGTACTGGCAGCAATAGCTGCGCGGCAGTGCGTCGGCCATGAAGGAAGCGGTCTCGTCGCTCCAGCGCCAGCGCGCCGCCGGCCGGTAGTCGGCGAAGACCGCATCGACAATGTCGATCACGCGCTTGTCTTGCCATACCCGGCAATTGCGCACATGGGCCAGGCGCCAGATCCAGGGGGCGATGCGAATCCGGTAACGCGCCAGCCCGCCATCGCTGCCCAGCATGGCGGCATCGCAGATCTCGCCCGAGAACCGTTCCCGCGTGCCATCGGCCAGAGCGAGTTCGAGCGTGGCCGGTTGCCCCAGCAGCGCTGTCACCGGGATAGTGGCGCTGGTCGACAAGGCGATTACATCCCGTAAACCGACCTCCTGCACCGCCTCTTCGGCCGCGAATGCCTCGACCAGCAGCCCGTACTCGTCGCGCTCACCGATCCTGAGGTCGATGAGTCTGCTTGCTCCAGAAAACTCTGCCAGCGCGGCGCTCACCTCCTCGATCAATGCATTCGCCATGGCAATACGTGCTCCTCATCAACTGATCAGGCACACGATATAAGCAGCAGGGCAGTGGAGAATTGCGCACCGTCATTAGCGCAAGCCTTAAGCGGCAAATCGCGGAACGAAGAGCACGCGCACGCGACAGCGCGAGCCGAACGCAGCCCTGCGAGAATTTGATGTTAAAGTAATTGCAACTATCTATACCATCGCGCCATGCACCTTATTTCCAGAATTTTCCTCGTCGGATACCTGCTGATCGTCGCCCTCTTCTTTACCTGCGGCATCGGCCTGATCGTCCTGTCCGCACTCGAAGCCTGGAATGCCCTCAACCCGGGCATCGACGCTCCCGTGCGTGCCCGTTTTGAAATCCTGTTGGAGTGCATTGGCCTGCTGACCATTGCCGTTGCTTCCCTCGAACTCGGCCAGACCGTGCTGGAAGAAGAGATCCAGCGCTCGGCCAACATCAGCTCGCCCACCCGCGTGCGTCGTTTCCTGTCGCGCTTCCTGATCGTGGTGGTGGTCTCGCTGTCGGTGGAAACCCTGATCGGCGTATTCCAGTTCGTGCACGGCAAACCCGAGTACCTGCCGCATGCGGCCTCGGTCGGCCTGGCCGCCGCGGCGATCCTGGCGACCTGGGGCCTGTTCGTGCGCATGAATACCGAAGCCGAGAAGCTCGAGCCGGAAGCCATGGCCGAGGTCAAGGCCGAGGACGACGAAGTCGAAGGCGAGGACAGCGGCGACAAACCCGAGACCGAGCCCGTCCATGCGAACGAAATACCGCCCCACCATGCGCCAGGACAGCCGCACCCCGGCCACCCGCCCGGGCGCAAGGAATGAGACGAGACGGGCTGCGTGCGCCTGAATCCATAAAGTGATTCGCATAAAAGTGATTCGAAGCACTTGGTAAATCGGCTAAGTGCCGCTATAATCTCGTCTTCTTCGGGTCGTTAGCTCAGTTGGTAGAGCAGCGGACTTTTAATCCGTTGGTCGCGTGTTCGAGCCACGCACGGCCTACCAAAGATTCAAACAACAACGCCAGCCTTCGGGTTGGCGTTGTTGTTTTCACTTTCCGAACGCCATGCCCCAGACGATCGCCAGCGCCGTTCAGCACGAACTGGTCATCAAGAAAAGCCGCTTCATCGCCTGCGTGCAGCCGATGCCGGACCGTGCCGGGGCCGTCAAGATCGTGGCCGAGCTGCGCGCCCAGCATCCGGGCGCGGCCCATGTGTGCTGGGCCCTGCTGGCCGGCGGCCAGTCGGCCGCGGTCGATGACGGCGAGCCCAGCGGCACAGCGGGCCGTCCCATGCTCGACGTATTGCGCCACCAGGACCTGGAAGGCGTGCTGGCCACCGTGGTGCGCTACTTCGGCGGCGTCAAGCTCGGCGCGGGCGGACTGGTGCGCGCCTATACCGACAGCGTGGCCCAGGCCCTGCTGACGGCGACCAAGGTTCCGATCATCAAGCTGCGCCGGTTGCGCTGCACCGCCCCGTACGCCATGGAAGGCATGCTGCGGCGCGAACTCGATGCCGCCGGCGCCAGCCTCGACGCGGTCGAGCACGGCGACGACGTGCGCTTCACCTTCAGCCTGCCGGCCAACGCCGCCGACGCGCTGCGCGCCCGCCTCGACGAAGCCGGCCACGGCCGCCTGCAATGGCCGTCCGACGCGGACGACGGGGACCGCGAACCCGCCTGAAGCCATTCCCGCGCCCTATACCCGTCATCACGACACGAAAGCGGACGCACCCGCCCGCTCCCGGTATAGTGCCAGACCCGGCCGCGCATACGCTTCGGCCGGCTTTCCTCTTTCCACCCCGAACAACAACAATCCCCGTGATCAAGAAAAGCCTACTTCCACTCGCCCTTGGCGGCTTCGGCATCGGCATGACCGAATTCGTCATGATGGGCATCCTGCCCGACATCGCCAACGGCTTGCACATCACCATTCCGCAAGCCGGCTACCTGATCACCGCCTATGCACTGGGCGTCGTGGTCGGCGCGCCGACCCTGGTCAGCCTGGTGGCCGGCCGCCCGCCGCGCAGCGTGCTGGTCTGGTTCATGCTGATGTTTGCCATCTTTAATGCGATGTCGGCCTTCGCGCCGAACTTCGAGATCATGATGGTGTCGCGCTTCCTGGCCGGCTTGCCGCATGGCGCCTTCTTCGGCGTCGGCGCGGTCGTGGCCAGCCGCCTGGCCGACGAGGGCCGCACTGCCGCCGCCGTCGCGACCATGTTCACCGGCCTGACCCTGGCCAATGTGCTGGGCGTGCCGCTCGGCACCTGGATCGGCCACGTCATCGACTGGCGCCTGGTGTTCCTGATCGTGGCCGTGATCGGCCTGCTCACCATGTGGAGCCTGCGCCAGTGGGTGCCGCATATCGAACCGGGCAAGCGCACCGGCATCATGCAAGACCTGCGCATCTTCCGCCACCTCGACCTCTGGCTGGCGCTGGGCATCGTCTCGATCGGCACCGGCGGCTTCTTCGCCTGGTTCAGCTATATCGCGCCATTGCTCACCGACGTGACGCGCTTCGATTCGACCACGATTCCCCTGATCATGACCGCGGTCGGCGTCGGCATGACGGTCGGCGTGCAGTTCGGCGGCCGCCTGGCGGACCGCGTGCACCCGCTGCCCGCCCTGCTGATCCTCATGATGTCGATGACCGTACTGCTGCTGTGCAATGGCTTCCTCGCCGAGTCGAAGCTGGCAATGGTCGTGCTGGCGTTCCTGACCGGCGCCAATGCGCTGGCGATCGGGCCACCGATCCAGCTGCTGCTGATGGAACACTCGCGCGAAGCCGAGATGCTCGGCTCCTCGCTGGGCCAGTCCGGTTTCAATATCGGCAATGCGCTGGGCGCCTTCCTCGGCGGCGTCCCGCTGACCCTGGGCTATGCCTACACGGCGCCGCAGTGGGTGGCGGCGGCCCTGGCGCTGTGCGGCGTGGGCTTGTCGGCGATCATGCTGGCGCGCCACCGCATGCAGACGCGCGTGCTGGCCGGCTGCGTCTGAGCGCGCGATAAAAAACGGCGGCCCATGGCCGCCGCGTTCACTGTTTGATATTGCTTACGATTGCTCAGGCACGCCTGCGCCGCATGGCGATTGCGCCGGCCAATCCGGCCATCACCAGCGCGAGGGTGCCGGGCTCCGGCACTTCGGCCGGCGTGTCCACCGGTGGGTTGTCGTTCACCAATTCGAAGCCGGGAATGTCGACCGGCCTGAAATAATTTTCCGCGTCCACCTGCACGCTTGAATCCCAAGCGTCGGCGATGACCTGCCCCTTGATGACGCCATGGTTGGCGGTAACGGTCGCATGCGGCGCCAGCACGCTGCCGAGAATGCCTTTCACGTCGACCGTTTCCGCCTCGAAGAAATTGAACAGGACGTTGTAGTCCTTCAGCGGGTCCATGCCGCCAGTGAAGGCGCCGTGCTTGCCGCTGATATTGAAGATCAGCGTCTGATCCTTCGTCAGGCCGCTGAGCACCCAGTTGTTTCCGCCATTGAGAAAATCGGCCGAGACATTGAATATGTCAAGAACACCATTGCCACTGCCGATGAGCTTGTTGGCACTGTGCTCGCGCTCGACCCGGCCGGTCGCATCGACCAGGCTCAGGCCGGCGGCGATCTCCCTGAACTGCTCCGTCGCGCTCGCGAAATCGACTGGATTGACCGTCGAACGCGGCGGCGTGGCCGCGCTTTCCAAAGAAACCTGGCCGCCAGCATAGGTTTGACCATTGTGAATCGTGCCGCTCGTCAGCGAGATATTGCCGCCCGCTACGATCGAATACCCGGCGTAGGCCGCCTTGTTCTTCAGGTTGACCGCGTAATTCTGGATCGTGACGTTACCGCCCGCGACGATCGCCCCTTCGACGTCGCTCGAGATCGCCTTGAAGTCGCGCGCCGTATAGACGTTGGCGCCGCCCATGATGGAACCGAGGTCGATGACACCGGCCTGTGCGCCCGTACCGGCCAGCGCCATGCCCAGAAGTACGCCAAGCTTGATCATGAAAAATCCGACAGGAAATTAATAATGATCAAGAGTATCACTCCTGGCGCGCTGCTTGGTTGCAAAAACGATACGCTATCGCGGATATTCCATCAGACCAGGGCGATGTCGCCCATGGCCTTCGCTGTCTCGGCCGCCTCATCCAGGATATCTTGCAGAGTGACTTCGTCGAACACGAAGTCGAGTGCGCTCTCGCCATGGTCCGGCAGCCGGGCACGGCGGCTGTCGAGGGGCGACGCCACCGGCGCGTACTGGTTCGCGAGCAGCAATGTATCGAGCAAGGTGCCCGGCGGCATGTTCAGCCAGCCGCCGCGCATGTCCGCGATCGCCTCCGACACCGCCGGCGGAATCGACAGCTTCTTCATCACCTCGGCGCTGACCACGTCTTCGCACAGGGCGCCCCAGTTCTCCGGATCGTCGTCCAGCAGGCCGGGAAACTCGTCGGCCCGCGCCAGCAGGTAAAAGGCGCCGACCTCGTGCACGATGCCGGCGAACAGGGCGGTATCGGGATTGACGCCGGTAACCCGGCGCGCCAGCGAATGGGCGATCGAGGCGACCTGGGTCGTGTGCGCCCACAATTGCTCGGCCTTGGCGCGCAAGCCCGGATCGTTGATCCGGTTGCCAAACTGCCGCACTACCAGGCTGGCCACCAGGGCCTGCAGGCGCCGGTAGCCGATGCGCGCCACGGCCGCGCGAACATTGGTCACCGGCATCGTACTGCTGCCGCCGAAGGCGGGCGTATTGGCGATGGCGACCGTGCGTGCGGCCAGTTGTGGTTCGGCCAGCACCAGGCGGATCGCCTCGTCGATATGACAATCGGGGTCGTCGAGGGCGAGCTGCAGGCGCAGCACGGCATTGACGCTGGTGGGGAAAGTGATCTCACCGCGAACGGCCTGCGCCGCGATGTATCCAAATGCTTCGAGTTTATTCACGTCGGTAATTATAGCCCCCGCCGGATGCCGGACCGGAGGCCATGGCGGCCCCCTCTCCGCCGGCTGCCCAAACTGTGGCGCGTCATCCACACGGCATAAGCACTCACCGAAAAGAAACACCCGCGCGCCGGACGGCCGCGGGCTGGCGCACTACGTCAGGCCGACATTACTTGACCTTGATCGCGCTCTTGACGTTGGTCACGCCGTCGACGCCCTTGGCCACTTGCATGGCCTTGTCGGCTTCGGCCTTCGATTCGACGAAGCCGCTCAGCATCACGACGCCGCCTTCGGTGTCGACACTGATGTCCATGCCCTTCAGGGCGGGATCGGCCACCAGGCCGGCCTTGACCTTGGTGGTGATGGTGCTGTCCGAGGCCACGCGGGCCGTCTTCTCGCCCGCGCGCTCGGTGGCGTTTTCCGTCTTGCGGACGGCGTTCGACGCCATTTCCTTGGTGCGGTCGACGGCGGCCGCGGTCTTTTCCTTCACGGTGGCGACCGCTTCGCGGGTGCGTTCGCCTGCGCCGGCCATGCCGGTCTTCTCGGCCACGTTCGACGCCACCTCGCGGGTCTTGTCCGCCGCGTTGCGCGCCGCTTCGCGGGTGTTCTCGGCCGCGTTCGCCGCCGCTTCGCGGGTGTTGGCGGCAACCGCCGCGCCGGTCGTGCTGGCCACGTTGGTGGCGGTGGTGACGTTGCCGCGCTGGTCGACCACGCAGGCGCTGCGCGCATCGCCGGTCATCTGTTCGCACTTCTGGACGGCCGCGGCCGTCGCCGGATCCTTCGAGTCGATGCTGCTCACCAGCTCGCCGCTGCTGCTGGGGCCGACGGCGCGGTCGATATTGCGGTCGTCCAGGCGGGCCAGCGCGGCGTCGCGGATCGAGCCGGCCGTGGCCTTGCAGCGGTCCTTGTCGCCGGACGCGGTGGCGTCGCACTGGGTATCGGCCAGCTCGTGCTCGGCGCGGATCACCTTGGCGCGCGCATCGCGCAGGTTGCCGCCGGTGGTGTCGTATCTGGTGTAGGCATCGAGTTCGGCGCGCGCCTGGGCCAGCTTGGCTTCGTCTTCGCACACTTCCTCGGCATTGCCGCTCCTGGCGTCGCACTTGGCCTTGGCGCTGCGGTAGTCGGCGGCGGCCTTGTCCATCGCGGCGCGGTGGGCGTCCTTGTCGACGGGGGCGGCAGTGGCGGGAGCAACGGCGACGGCGGAGACGGCGGTTGCGATCAGGGTAGCGATGAGGGTTTTCATGATCGGATTCCCTTGCATGCGTTGTTAGGATGGCATCCATTAAACGCCCTGTACCCTTCAACATCTGTGCGACAACGTACCTTGTTCGGACAAACCGGTCTGTGGGACATCGCCGCAAATCACTTGCCTTGCGCATGCCCCGTTAACGCACAAACGCCGTTCCCGCCAGCAGCAGGAACGACGTCCTCAGGGCAATGCAGTCGCGGCCGCAGTGAGGTGCGAACGCGACGTGCTCAGCGATTACTTGGCCTTGTTGGCGTCACGTGCGGCGTCGCGGGTCGACTTGGCCTGCGCTTCGCACTTGTCTTCAGCGTCGCCCTTCAGCGAATCGCATTTTTCATCGGCCAGTTCATACTCGGCGTCGATCACGTTGTCGCGTGCCTTGCGCACATTGTTGCCGGTATTGTCGAACTTGGTGGTGGCGTCCAGTTCGGCTTTCGCGCGGGCCAGCTTGGCCTCGTCTTCGCAGACGTCTTCGGCGTGGCCGCTCATGGCATCGCACTTGTCCTTGGCAACACGGTAGTCGGCCTTCGCCTTGTCCATTGCCGTCTTGTGGGCGTCCTTGTTGGTCTGGGCAGCGGCGGGAGCGATGCCGATAGCGGCGACGGCGGCGGTGGCGATCAGGGTGGCGATGAACGATTTCATGTTGAGTCCCTCTATTGAGTTATTGGTGGACTCATTAAACGCCTGTACTGACGAGCACTCTGTGCGGCATCGAACGCTTATAAAAAAATCAATTAAGCTAATGCGGGCGATAGCCGCCCGCTCAGCGGTCGCCGCGCAGCAGTCCCTCGCGCCACAACGCATCGGCCGCCTCGAACGGCGACAGGCGGCCGTCGAACTGCCTGCCGTTGGCCGCCAGGCCCACCCAGGCGCGCGTATCGTGGCCGCTGCCCGGCACCGCGACCGTCGCGCGCACGCCACTCAGCCAGCCGTGCACCCGCGCATATCCGCCCGGCTGGGTGCGCTGGATCCAGGCCAGCGCCACCAGGTCGGCGAAGCCTTCCTCGCGCCGGGTGTCGCGCATCGCCTTCGCCGCCGCCAGCAGGGCGGGATCGTGCGAGGTTTCATGGCCCGTTTCGACGAAGCCGGCCGGCAGCAGATGCCATTCGCCCTGGGCATAGCGCCAGCAATGGGCCAGTTCGTGCGCGGCCATGGCTTCGATCAGCAGCGCCTGCTCGTCGGCGGGGACGTTCGCCAGCACCTGCTCGGCCTCGGGATTGCCGCGCATCGACAGCACCAGCTTGCAGCGCCCCTTGTCGAAGCCCATCGCCAGCGGCACCGCGCCGGCCGGCGCCTGCGGCTGGACGATGACGTCGACCGGCAGGTCGATCGATTTCGAGTACGCCAGCACGGGCGCGGCGGCGCGCAGCCAGCGCGATTCCTGCGCAGTCAGCTGGGCGGCCTGGGATGGCAAGACGGCGGATGCGACGGCGCAGACGGCCGCGAACAGGAGGGGCTTGGACATGGTGCGTCTCCAGGATGAGCGAAATTCCTATCGGAAATTCTATCCCCAGATCGCGCACTACTTTCAGGAAAATATTTCCCTATGCTCAAAAAAGCAAGGGGCCGGCAGCGCGGCCCCCGGTCGGCGTCAGGCTGTCAGCGCTGGCCGCTTGCGGCCAGCCGGCAAGGCCGCCACCGTCGCCCCATCCAGCCGGAAAATGCTGACCAGCTGAGCCAGGCGCTCGGCTTCTTCTTCCAGCGAGGCCGCGGCCTGGCTGGCCTGCTGCACCAGTTCCGCGTTCTGGCGCGTGGCGTAGTCGATCTGGCCGATCGCGCCATTGACCTGCTCGATGCCGGCATTCTGTTCCGCCGACGCATGGCTGATCTCGGCCATGATGTCGGTGACGCGCTTGACGCCGGTGACGATCTCGTCCATCGTCGCGCCGGCCTGGTCCACCAGGCGCGCGCCCGCATCGACCCGTTCGACCGAGCTGCCGATCAGGACCTTGATTTCCTTGGCCGCCGCCGCCGAACGCTGCGCCAGGTTGCGCACCTCGGTCGCCACCACGGCGAAGCCGCGGCCCTGCTCGCCGGCGCGGGCCGCTTCCACGGCCGCGTTGAGCGCCAGGATATTGGTCTGGAACGCGATGCCATCGATCACGCCGATGATGTCCACGATCTTCTTCGACGATTCGTTGATCGCCGCCATCGTGCCCACCACCTCGGCGACCACCTGGCCGCCGCGCTGCGCCACGTCGGAGGCCGATTCGGCCAGCATGTTCGCCTGGCGCGCGTTGTCGGCATTCTGGCGCACGGTGCCGGTCAGCTGCTCGACCGAGGCGGCGGTGGCCTGCAGGGTGCCGTTCTGGCGTTCGGTGCGGCTGGCCAGGTCGCGGTTGCCGTCCGCGATCTCGGTCGATACGGCGCCGATCGCCAGGGTGCCGTTGCGCACCTGGGCCACGATGCGCACCAGGCTGTCGCGCATGCCCTGCATCGCGAACAGCAGGCTGGCGCGGTCGCCCGGGCGGGTGACGATCTCCACGCCCAGGTCGCCGCTGGCAATGGCGCTGGCGATCGAGGCGGCATAATCAGGCTGGCCGCCCAGCTGGCGCAGCAGGCCGCGGCTGATGTACCAGGCCGCCAGCGAACCGGCCGCGATCGCGCCCGCGCACAGCAGCGCCATCCAGCCGAAGAAGCCGTTGGCCATGTGGCGCGCCTCGGCGGCCGCCTCGTGGCTCAGCTGTTCCTCGAGGTCGATCAGCTGGTTGATGCTGGCCAGCCAGGCAGTGAAGGCCGGCGCCGCCTCTTGCGCCAGCAGCGCATTCGCCTCGATGACCTGGCCGGCCGCGTGCAGCGCGATCACGCGCGCGATCAGCGGCTTGGCCAGGCTTTCCTGGGTCTTGATCGCGGCCAGCGCCTCCTTCTCTTCCGGCAGGATGTCCTTGCGTTCATTGAACAGCGCATCCAGCGGGCCGGCTGCGCGCGCATAGTTGTCGTCCAGCGTGCGGATCAGCGCGATCGGCGCGGCCGCCGCCGCCCCGTCCTGGGCCAGCACCACGTCGCGCAGGGCGATCGCGCGGTCGTGCACGCTGCCGCGGAAATTGATGGCGTGGCGCTGCTTGACGCTGTTGACCTCGTTGATATGGTTGAGAACACTTTCGATCCGGCCCACGCGGCTCACCGCCAGCGCGACCAGGGCAATCATCAATAAGAAAACGGCGCCGTAGCCGAATGCCAGCCGGGCGCCGATGGTCAGATTCTTGGTTTTCATGGGTAGCACCGTGTTAGTCGTTCAGTGAAAGGAAACACCATAGGTATTTCCTATTGGAAACGATTTGACTATAGCACGGTGCTGCGCGGCGTGCTTACAGCACCCTTATTTGAGCAAACTGTCCGCCGTCACGAAGGCCGGACGGATATCGTTCGGCACCGCCTTGAGCTTGTCGAGCGCCTTGCGCACCTCGGGGCGGATCACGACGTACCTGTCCATCATCGCCTTGGCGCGCGCATAATCGCCGGTGGCTTCGATGGTCAGGAATTCGCGGTCCAGGTCGATCACGGCCCCCTTGATCTTCTTGAAGTCGACCGAAAAAGTGCCGTCGTCGTGGGCGACAAAGCCGCCCTTGTCGAGCAGGTAATTCACCTGGATCGCCATGCCGCGCGCGTGCGACGAACCCAGTCCGAAGTGCAGGGTGCGGAAGCTCGAGGCCAGGAAGGTGTTGTACAGCTTGCGCTCGGCCGCCGCGCCCTGCCCCAGCGTGTCCTTCAGCAGGCCCTTGTCCATCATGTATTGCAGCGCCCACAGGCCGGTGATGTCGGCCTTCGCTTCCTCGATGGTCGAATAGGTTTCCTTCAGGTCCTGGCGCGGGGTCGAGTCCTTGCCATCCTTCTTCGTATGGTGCGGTCCCAGGCCGTGCATGATCTCGTGCGCCAGGATGTGGGTGAAGAAGGAATCGAAGTCCAGGTCCTTCTGATCCGCCGGCTTGAGCACCTGCTTGCTGATCGGCGTGAGCGTGGACGCGAACTTGGCCTGCTGCACATTCTTGAGCATCACGCGCTTGGAGCCGCGCTCGCGGATCACGCGCTCGTCGTTCGGCAGGTTGTAGGCGGCGGTCTGCACGCCCATATTGCCGTCGCCGGCGCCAACCACCTCGTTGACCACCACCATCGGCGCGATGGCGCCGACCTTCGGGTTGCGGTACTGCTTGTCGAGCGGCAGGTTGTCCTCGAGTTCCTGCAGGTGCTTGCCGAAGAAGTCGAGCTTGGCCGTTTCCTGCGGATCGCGGATGCTCACATAGGCCTCGAACGCGGCCTTGTAGCCGAACAGCTCGTCGTTATAGGTTTCGTACGGCCCGATGGTCACGTCGACCGGCGAGTCGAGGTCCATCCAGGCGAAGTCCGAGGCGAGATAGTCGTTGGAAAGAAACGCGTCGGCGCGCAGGTTCAGGAATTTCTTGAGCGAGGCGTTATCGGTGGCTGCCGCCGCCTCGCGCAGCAGTTTCGCCAGCTGTTCCAGTTCGGGGCGGTATTCATCCGCATACTTCACGGTGCGCAGCTTGCCGTCCGGCCCAGTGCGAATCACCGTAAAGAACCACTGCGCCTCTTTCTTCTGCTCCGGCGCCAGGCCGTTCATCCAGTTTTCCAGGGATGCCTTGGTGGCGCCTTCCGGATAGAAGTTGGCGCCCTCGGGCTTCTGCGCCGGAATCCTGATGCCCGCATACTCGGCCGGCATGAACGAGGCATTGTTGTCGAGGTTCGACCACGGGCCCTTGTTGAGCCAGAACGCATCGAGGCGCGCGCGGCCGAGCGGCGTGGTATCCTTCCTGAGCGCGTTCCACAGGGCCTCGTTGTGAGCCCAGCGCTGGCGCAGCTGCAGCGTGTCGACGATCTTCGCCGCTTCGATCAGCTTGGCGATGGCGGCGCGGTCACCTTTGGACAAGTGCGCCACGTCGGCGCGCAGCTCGACCGGCGCGAAGCGTTTCGACATGGCGTGCAGTTGGTCGGCGCTGGCGACCGCGGGCGCCGTTTGCGCCTGCACGGTCGGGCTAAAAGCGGCGCCAATGGCGGCGCACAGGACGAGTGGTGCGAGGATGGTTTTCATGGTCTCTCGGGTCGTGGATGACAACCGGACCATTATCGCACCGTCGCCAGCGCCTCTCCCTGCTCCCAACCGCCGCCGAGCGCGCGCGCCACCGCCACCGTCGCCAGCAGGCGCTGGGTGCGGATCTGGGCCGCGGCGCGGTCCGCCGCCAGCGTGCTGCGCTGGGCGTCGGTCACGTCGAGATAGGTCGACACGCCGCGCTCGTAACGCGCCTGCGCCACCAGCAGCGCGCGCGCCGCGGCCTGCTGCGACTGGGCTTGCACGTCTCCCTGTTGCTGGCGCTGCTGCAGGTCCGACAGCGCGTCTTCGACCTCGCGCAGCGCGCTCAGGAGCTTCGTCTGGTGGTTGGCCACCGCCTCGTCGTAGCGCGCCCTGGCCAGCGCCAGGTTGGCGCGATTGCGTCCGCCATCGAAGATCGGCAGCGACAGCGCCAGCGGGCCGGCCGAGAACTGGCGCGCGCCGCCGCTCGTCAGGTCGTTCAGGCTTTGCGAGGCATAGCCGAAATTCCCGGTCAGCGACAACGCCGGATAGAAGGCGCCTTCGGCCACGCCGATCTGCGCATTGGCCGCCTTCAGCTGCGCCACACTCGCCGCCAGGTCGGGCCGCTGGCCCACCAGGCTGGCCGGCAGGCCGACGGGAATCGCGGGCGGCTGCGGCAGTTGCACGTCCGCTGCCGCCAGCAACGGCGCGCTGGGCGTGCTGCCCACCAGCGTGGCCAGCGCGTGTTCCACCAGGTTGCGCTGGCGCTGCACTTCGTGCAGGTCGGCTTCGGCGTTGGCGCGCTCGATGCGCGCGCGCGACACGTCCAGCTCGTTCGACAGGCCGGCATTGAAGCGGGCCTCGACCAGTTGCTGCGACTCGCGGCGGGTGGCCAGGGCGTCCTCGAGGATCGCGCGCTCGGCGTCCAGGCCGCGCAGCTGCCAGTACGACGACGCGACCTGGCCCGACAGCAGCAGAAGAACGCCGTCGCGATCCATCTGCGCCGCCAGCGCCTGCGCATCGCTGGCCTCGACGACGCGGCGCACGCGGCCCCACAGGTCGAGCTCATACGACAGCGACGCGCCGACGCTGTAGTTATTGCCCTCGATCGAGCGCCCGCCCAGGGCCAGGCCCTGCGACGTTTCGGCCGAGGTCCGGCTATTCGACACGCCGGCGCCGAGCGAGACGCTCGGCAGCTGGCCGGCGCGCACCACGCCGAGTTGCGCCTGCGCCTGCAGCAGGCGCTGGGCCGCGGCCTGCACGCCCGGATTGTCGCGCAGCGCGCGCGCCTCCAGGCTGTCGAGGGTGGCGTCATGGAACACGGTCCACCAGGCGGCCGGCAGGCGCGCGCTGTCGCTGCCCGCGTCGAGATGGCGGAACGCAGATTGCGCTGGCGCGTCCGGCGCCTTGAAGTCTGGGCCGAGCGTGGTGCAGCCGGCGAGCAATGCGCTGATCGCGATGACGGTGGCGAGAGGTTTGAACATGGTTGATCTCTTCATTCGATTCAGTATCAATGGCCGCATCAATGGGCGCCTGAGCCGCCACCCGGCGACTTGACCTTGTCGGCCATCCAGATCGCCGCGATGCAGCCGAGCAGGATCATGCCGATGATCCAGAAGCCGTCGTTATAGGCCATCACATAGGCTTCGCGCCGCACCAGGCGGTCGACCACGGCCAGCGCCTGGCTGGCTGCCGCGGCCGGGTCGATGCCCTTGGCGATGAAGCCCTGGGTCAGCGCATCCAGGCGTTCCTGCGTCGCCGGCGCATAGCTGGAAACCGCTTCGCCCAGGCGCGCCGAATGGAAGTGTTCGCGGTTGGTGAGCGAAGTCGCCAGCAGCGCGATGCCGATCGAGCCGCCCAGGTTGCGGGTCATGTTGAACAGGCTCGAGGCCGATCCCATGTCGCGCGGCGACAGGCCGGACATCGCGAAGTTCGACAGGGTCAGCATCACGAACGGCTGGCCGATGGCGCGCACGACTTGCGTCCACATCAGCTGGTCGTAGCCGGTGGTGGCGTCCATGAACGAATTCATGATGCACGAGATGCCGAACATGAACAGGCCGAAGCTGCACAGGATGCGGTTGTCCACTTTCGAGGACAGCTTGGCCGCGAACGGCATCACCAGCAATTGCGGCAGGCCGACCCAGGCGATCACTTCGCCGATCTGCATCGGCGTATAGCCGGCGATCTGGCCCAGGTACAGCGGCAACAGGTAAGAGGAACCATACAGACCCATGCCGATCACCGCCGACAGCGTGGTCGCCACCAGAAAGTTACGCTGGCCGTAGAGGCGCAGGTTGACGAACGGTTCCGGCTTCGAGAAGCTCAGCGCCACCCAGCCCAAGAGGCCCGTGAGCGAGAGCGCGGCGAAGGTCACGATGAAGCTCGAATCGAACCAGTCCTTCGAATTGCCCTCTTCCAGGAAGATCGTCAGGCAGGCCAGGCCCATCGCCATCAGCGCGATGCCGAGCCAGTCGGCCTTCACCAGCGTCCTGAGGTTGGCCTTCTCGGGATTCAGGCCCCAGGCCATGCCGGCGATGAGCAGCACGCCCGGCACCCAGTTGATGTAGAAGATCGACGGCCAGCCATACAGCTCCGACAAATAGCCGCCCAGGGTCGGGCCCATGGCCGGCGCCAGGGTCGCGGTCAGGCCGAAGATGGCCATGCCGGTGGCGCGCTTCGACGGCGGCAGCAAGGTCATCACCAGGGTCATCGCCATCGGGATCAGCGCGCCGCCGGTGAAGCCCTGCAGCATGCGGAACACGATCATGCTCTCCAGGCTCCAGGCCGCGCCGCACAGGGTCGAGAACACCAGGAACAGCGCGGTGGTGCCGATCATGTAGTTGCGCACGCCGAAGGCGCGCGTGAACAGCGCCGTCAGCGGGATCACGACGATCTCGGCGCACAGGTAGGCGGTCGAGATCCACGAGCCTTCTTCCTGCGTGGCCGACAGGGTGCCGAGGATGTCGCGCAGCGAAGAGTTGGTGATCTGGATGTCGAGCACCGCCATGAAGGCGCCCAGCATGCCGGCGGCGATCGCGATCCAGGTGCGCAGGTCCACCGGGCCGCGCAAGGCCGCGGCGCCGTTTGCAGGCGCGCCCGGGACTGCCCCCGATGTCGGGCCGACTGCGGCGGGTTTGCTCAGGGTCGTCATGGCAAGCGCTTAGTGCACGGCGGCGGTCTGGGTCGGCTTGACGTCCTGGCCCAGTTCGACCTCGGCCACCACCGACATGCCGGGCACCAGGCGGCCGGCGTATTTCTTCACGTCCTGCGGGTCGAAGGTGATCTTGACCGGCACGCGCTGCACGATCTTGGTGAAGTTGCCGGTCGCGTTATCGGCCGGCAGCAGCGCGAACTGGTTGCCCGAGGCCGGGGCGAAGCTGTCCACGCGGCCCACCAGGTGATGCTCGGGCAGCGCGTCGACCTCGAGGCTGACCTTCTGTCCCGGCGCCAGGCCGGCGAGCTGGGTTTCCTTGAAGTTGGCGACCACCCAGACGTTGTCCTCGACCACGGCCAGCATCGCCTGGCCCGGCTGCACGCGGGCGCCGACTTCGACGCTGCGGCGGCCGACGCGGCCGTCCACCGGCGCCACGATGCGGTTGTAGGCCAGCTGCTGCTGCGCTTCCTTCCACTGCGCCTGCAATACCTTGACCTGCGCCTTGAGCACGTCGCGGCCCGCCTCGGCAGCGCCGATCTGGGCTTGCGCCGCGGCGGCATTGTCGCGGCGCGCGGCCAGGTCGGCCACGGCGGCGTCGCGCGCGGCGTTCGAGGCATCCACCTCGGCCTTCGACACCGCCTTCATGGTCTCGTTGTACAGCTGGCCGAAGCGTTCGGCGTCCTGGCGCGCCCGCAGCAACTGGGCCTGGGACTGCTTGACCTGGGCCCCGGCGGCGGCGGCCTGGGCGCGCACCTGCTGGATCTGCGCCTCGGCCTGGCCAACCTGCTGCTGCATGCTGGCGATCTGGGCTTCGATCTGCTCGACGCGCACGGCGTGGTCGACCGGGTCCAGCTCGGCGATCACGTCGCCCGCCTTCACCAGCTGGTTGTCGTCCACCAGGACCTTGGTGACCACGCCGGCCACGCGCGACGACACCTGGTGCACGCGCCCGGTGACATAGGCATTTTCGGTCTCGACGAAGTGATGGCTGCGGTACCACATGCGTCCGCCGGCGCCGATCGCGGCCAGCGCGATCAGGCCGACCACGACCAGCACGCGCTTGTTGGGCCCGCTCTTGCCGGGCCCGCTGCCTGGCGCCGCGCCCGCTGGGGTCTGTGCCGCGGGCGCCTGCCCTGCCGTGCTGTGCATCTCTGCCATGGAAAAGCTCCGGAAAATGAAATGAAATGGATTCATCGCATTATTTGCCAGCAACACGGGGAAGTCAAGAAATGAAACGGTTGCGTTTCATTTTGGTTTGCACTAGAGTCCTTGCCATGAGCAAAGCACAGAGTGAAACCCCGGCGACCGTCAAATCCGCCGGACGCCCGAAGGCGTCGGAAGTCGAGGCCCGTACCCAGGAATTGATCGAGGCCGCGGGCTGCCTCATCCTGCGCCATGGCTATACCAAGGTCAGCCTGGAAGCCATCGCCCGCGAGGCGCGGGTGGCGGTGCGCACGATCTATGTGAAGTTCGGCGGCAAGGCCGGCCTGCTCAAGGCCGTGCTCGCCTCACGGCGCGAACGCCTGTTTGCCGGACACAGCATGGACGCCGACACCCGGCCGCTGCGCGCGATCGTCGACGACTTCGCGCGCGACTTCTACGATCTGCTGGTCGACCCCGATACGATGGCCATGCAGCGCGTGGTGATCGCCGAAGCCGCCAGCAATCCGGAACTGGCGAAGGCTTTCTATGAGGGCGGGCCGCGCCTGACGCGCGAGATGCTGTACCGCTTCTTTTCGCGCCCGGACATCCGCAGCCAGCTGCGCGACGAGGTGCCGCTGGAATTGCTGCCGATCCATCTGATCGGCTGCATCTGCGGCGATCCGATCGGGCGCTTCTTGTTCCCCGACACCCAACCAACGCGCGAGGAGGCGCGGCGCGAGCTGGCGGCGCGTCTCGAGCTGTTTTATGCCAGCGTTCTGAAGAACTGTTAAATAATCACGAGAGCTGGATGACTAAGTGCGGCATCGCACGGACACAACGGGCATTTTTGTGGCACTCTGTAAGCCTTCACAGAGGGTGTCGTGAATATCAATAACAGCGGTGAGACCGCGAGGAGAAAGCATGAGCAAGTCGTCCAGATACGAATGGCGTGATCAACAGGCATCGCTGCAAGAACGCATGAAAAACTTTATCGAAAACCCTGGCGCCGACCAGATGGAAGCCGTGATCGCTGAAATGCGGTCCTATGCCGCCGCCGCCAAGGCCGGCACGATCGATATCCCGGAGCGCTTCGTCAGCTTTAGCTGAAGCAAAGTCGCCTCCAAAACAGTGCCGTCCGGTGCAAGCCGGGCGGCATTTTCATTTTTATGGTGCTCGTCAGACGGCCGACACGGGCACCGGCCTGGCCTGCTCTTCCACGTCATGCACGCGCGTGAGCAGGTGCACCTTGCGCGGCGCCCGGTGGCGCTCGTGCAGTTCGCGGGTCAGCACCTCGACCCGGCGCGGCCGCACCGCCACCTGCTGCGGATCGACGGTGCCGATGGCGCCCGGCACGTACTGGCTGAATTGCGAGGCCAGCAGCTGGGACACCGTGCCGCAGATGGTCGCCGGCGCGCCGTGGACCGTGGTATGGAGTTCGAAACAGCGGGTTTCCGGTAACACGTAGACGGTCCCGACGTACTCGTTGCAGTGCTCGTCCATCTTGCCCTCCTGTGAACGCGGGCGCGGCAAGTCGGCTTGCCGCCGCATTTCCCGCCGTACTCCCTCATCATAGGCTTTTGGCAGGCGCTGGCAAGCGGCGCACGTGGCGGCTTCTCTTGATGACGATTCGCGCCGTATCCGTGCATTTCGCGCCGCCTGGCGCCGCTTCGTCGCACACCGCGGCGGGGCGCGGTTCGCTCTTCCAGAATGGCCCTATCGACCACTCAACGGAGACGTTCATGCACCGCCTTGTCCTTCTGCTTGCCCTGCTGTCCAGCGCCGCCGCCAGCCACGCCGCCGACCTGTCGATCCAGGTCGACGGCGCGCGCGGCGACGGCGGCAGCGTGAAGATCGCCCTGTTCGACAGCGCCGACCGCTTCCTCAAGCGCCCGCTGCACAGCGCCAGCGCGCCCGTGCGGGATGGCGGCGCCACCTTCGCGCTCAAGGACCTGGCCGCCGGCCAGTACGCCATCGCCGCCTACCATGACGCCGACGACAACGGCAAGCTGGACCAGAACATGATGGGCATCCCGGTCGAGGCGACCGGCTTCAGCAACGATGCGCTGGGCAATATGGGGCCGCCGGCGTTCGAGGCTGCCCGCATCGACCTGCCGCAGGGCGGCAACGCCATCCGCATCACCCTGCGCTGAGGCCGCCATGGACCGCCGCTCCTTCTTGCATGCCGGCGCCGCACTCGGCGCCCTCGCCCTCGCCCCGGCGGTCCGCGCCGACGAGGCCACCTACCAACGCTTCCACGCTGCCCTGGCGCGCGACCCGTCGCTGGCGGTCTACGCCAACCAGGCCGGCAGCCAGCAAGGCGACGCCCTCGTCAAGGGCCGCCTGCCGCGCGACCTGTGCGGCACCTTCTACCGCAACGGGCCGGGCCGTTTCGAGCTGGGTGGCGAACGCTATCACCACTGGTTCGACGGCGACGGCTTCGCCCAGGCCTGGACCGTGGGCGACGGCAAGGTGCGCCACCGGGGCCGCTACGTCGAAACCCAGCGCTACGTCGAAGAAAGCGCGGCCGGCCAGTTCCTGTATCCGGCCTTCGGCACGCTCGTGACGCGCCGGGGCGTGCGCGACAACGACACCATGAACGCCGCCAACACCAATCTGCTGCCGTTCGACGGCCGGCTGTATGCGTTGTGGGAAGGCGGCTCGGCGACCGAACTCGATCCGGAGTCGCTGGCCACGCGCGGCATCAAGACCTGGAGCATTGACTTGCGCGCGATGCCGTTCTCGGCCCACCCCAAGCTCGATCCGCAGGGCGGCATGTGGAACTTCGGCACGCTGCCCGGCGCCAACCGCCTGGCGATCTACCAGATCGGCGCCCGGGGCCAGCTGCTGCGCACCGCCGTGCTGCCGGTGCCGCAACTTGCGATGGTGCATGATTTCGTAGTGAGCAGCAAGCACCTGATCTTCATCGTGCCGCCCTACGATCTGCAGAACGATGCGGGTCTGAGTTTCGCCGATCGCCATGTCTGGAACAGTGAACGTGCGGCGCGGGTGATCGTGATTGCGAAGGACACGCTGGCGCTGCGCCAGGTCTTCGAACTGCCGCCGCAGATGGTGTTCCACTTCGGGAACGCCTGGGAAGACGGCGACTGCACCCGCTTCGACGTGGTGCTGCACGAGGGCGACGCACTGGCCGAGGTGGGCAGCGTGATGCGCGGGGAGCACACGCCGCCGCGCAGCCGCACGGTGCAGGTCACGCTCGACTATGCCGGCGGCCAGGCGCGCACCGGGTGCCTGTTCGGCGCCAGCGAATTCCCGCGCGTGATGCCGCAGGTGGCGATGGCGCGCCACCGCCGCCTCGCCCTGCTGGGCGCCAGCGGCGCCTCGCCCGACCTGCGGCTCGACAGCGTCAACCTGGTCGATACGGATAGCGGCAAGGTCGATGCTTACGTCTTCGGCGCCGGCTGGCAGGTCGAGGAACACGTGCTGGTCCCGCGCCGCAACGCGCGCTCGGAGACTGATGGCTACCTGGTCGGCGTGGCCCAGGACTTGCGCGCCGGCGTCACGGTGATGACGGTGTTCGACGCCGCCGGCGTCAAGGATGGGCCGGTGGCGCTGGCGCGACTTCCCTATCGCGCACCGCACTGCTTTCATGGTAATTTCTTAACAGCATGAAACTATCCGCTCCGATCTCCGCGCACAGGCGCGGCCACCCGCTGGAACTGTTCCCGGTATTCCGGCGCTGGCCGCGCTCGGCCGCGCGCGACCTGCTCTACACCGCGCTGTGGAATACGCTGATCGCGCTCGGGATCTCGCTGGCGTTGACCACGTTCGGCAACTGGAGGGCGTCGTTCCTCACGCTGTTCGGCTACAGCCTGCTGGCATCGCAATGCGTCGGCTTTCCCATTCATGGCGCGCTGCGGGTGCTGGAGAAGGTGGTGCCGCCGACCACCGGCCGGACGAATGCGCGCCTGCTCGACCTGGCCGCGATCGTGCTGTGCGCCGCCTTCGGCATCGCCGTCTCGGGCGCCATCCTGCGCGGCGCCTTGCCCATCCTGAATGCCGACGCGCTCGGCGGCCTGCTGGCCTTTGGCCTGGCGATCGGCGTGGCCATCCTGATGGTGCTGGTCGCCGGCGAGCGCCGCATCGAACGCCAGACCCTGGAGGCGCGCCGGCAAGAGCAGATGGCGACCACGGCGCGGCTGCTGGCCGAGGCCCAGCTGCGCGCGCTGCAGGCCCAGATCGAGCCGCACTTCCTGTACAACACGCTGGCCAACGTGGTCAGCCTGATCGATACCCAGCCGGCCCAGGCGCGGCGCATGCTGGAGCGCTTCATCGACTACCTGCGCGCCAGCCTGGCCGCCAGCCGCGCCGGCAGCGCCACGCTCGGGGCCGAACTGGATCTGGTGGCAAGCTATCTCGACGTGCTGGGCGTGCGCATGGGCGAGCGCCTGCGCTGGCGCATCGAGGCGGACAACGCCTGCCGCGCGCTGCCGATCGCGCCGATGCTGGTCCAGCCGCTGGTCGAGAACGCCGTCATGCACGGACTGGAACCCAAGGTGGACGGCGGCGAGATCGTGCTGCGCGCCGCCGTCGACGACGACGGCGTGTTGCGGGTCGAGGTGCGCGACAGCGGGCGCGGCCTGGTACCGGCGCCGCCGCGTCCCGGCGGCGGCGTCGGCCTGTCCAATCTGCGCGAGCGTGTGCGCCAGCTGCACGGGCCGGGCGCGCGCCTGGAACTGCTCGACAATCCCGGCGGCGGCGTGGTCGCGCGCCTGCTGCTTCCCCTTTCACACACCGAGGTGACATCATCGACCGCTGCCTTGCCCTGATCGCCGACGACGAACCCCATCTGCTCGACTATCTCGCCACCCAGCTGCGCGAAGCCTGGCCCGGCCTCGAGATCGTGCGCGCCCCGAACGGCATCGAAGCGCTGCGCCTGATCGACGAGCTGGCGCCGCAGGTGGCGTTCCTGGACATCCAGATGCCGGGCCTGACCGGGATCGACCTGGCCGCGCGGCTGTGCGCCGGCGGCAATCCTCCGCGCGTGGTGTTCACCACCGCCCACGAGCATTACGCGGCCCAGGCCTTCGAGCACGAGGCCTTCGATTATCTGCTGAAGCCGATACGCCAGGAGCGGCTGGCGCGCACCGTCGAGCGGCTGCGCGCCGCGCTGTCGGCGCCAGCGCCCGCGCTGCCGGCGGACGCCCTGCAGGCACTGCTGCGCCAGCTGGGGGCCGGCGTTCCGGCCGCCCCGGCCGCGCCGGCGCCGCTGCAATGGATCCGCGCCGCGGCGGGCCAGGAGACGCGCCTGATCGCGGTCGAGGAAGTGATCTACTTCCAGAGCAACGACAAGTACACCAGCGTGTTCCTGCCGGATGGCGAAAGCCTGATCCGCACGCCGCTGCGGCAGTTGAAGGAGCAATTGGACCCGCAGCAGTTCTGGCAGATCCACCGTGGGGTGATCGTGGCGGCGCGCCACGTGGCGGGCACGCGCACCGATTTTCGCGGGCGGCTGCACGTGAAGCTCAAGGGGCGCGACGAGCAGCTGGTGGTGAGCCGCAACTACATGGACGTGTTCCGGCAGATGTAAAAAAGCAACAGCGGGGTCAGGTCTGACATTCGGACAATTGGACCCGCAGCAGTTCTGGCAGATCCACCGTGGGGTGATCGTGGCGGCGCGCCACGTGGCGGGCACGCGCACCGATTTTCGCGGGCGGCTGCACGTGAAGCTCAAGGGGCGCGACGAGCAGCTGGTGGTGAGCCGCAACTACATGGACGTGTTCCGGCAGATGTAAAAAAGCAACAGCGGGGTCAGGTCTGACATTCGGACACGGGCTCTACAACACCGGTGTACGAATATCAGCTTCTGGCCGAGCTGTTGCTTGATGAATGCTGAGGCCGTGTCCGAATGTCAGACCTGACCCCAGCTTTTTGCGGCTTAGCGCTTCTTCGGCGGCGGCAGGTCGGTGCAGACGCCTTCGTAGGCCTCTGCCGCCATGCCGATCGACTCGCCCAGGGTCGGGTGCGGGTGGATGGTCTTGCCGATGTCCACGCCGTCCGCGCCCATCTCGATCGCCAGCGCGATCTCGCCGATCATGTCGCCGGCATTGGTGCCGACGATGGTGCCGCCGACGATGCGGTGGGTCTCGGCATCGAACAGCAGCTTGGTGAAGCCTTCGTCGCGGCCGTTGGCGACCGCGCGGCCGCTGGCGTTCCACGGGAAGTGGCCCTTCTCGACCTTGATGCCCTTCTGCTTGGCTTCGTCCTCGGTGAGGCCGACCCATGCCACTTCGGGATCGGTGTACGCGACCGACGGGATCACCTTGGCGTCGAAGTGGGTCTTCTTGTCCAGGGCTGCTTCGGCCGCCACGTGCGCCTCGTGCACCGCCTTGTGCGCCAGCATCGGCTGGCCCACCAGGTCGCCGATGGCGAAGATGTGCGGCACATTGGTGCGCATCTGGCCGTCGACCGGGATGAAGCCGCGGTCGGTCACCGTCACGCCGGCCTTGTCGGCAGAGATCTTCTTGCCGTTCGGGCTGCGGCCCACGGCCACCAGCACCAGGTCGTACAGCTGCGGTTCCGGCGAAGTGGCGCCCGCTTCGGCCGCTTCGAAGGTGACCTTGATCCCTTCCGGCAGCGCTTCCACGCCGACGGTTTTGGTTTTCAGCATGATGTTATCGAAGCGGTGGGCATTGAACTTCTGCCAGACCTTGACCGCCTCGCGGTCGGCGCCCTGCATCAGGCCATCCATCATCTCGACCACGTCGATGCGCGCGCCGAGGGTCGAATAGACGGTCGCCATTTCCAGGCCGATGATGCCGCCGCCGATGACCAGCATCTTCTTCGGCACCTGGCGCAGTTCCAGCGCGCCGGTGGAATCGACGATGCGCGGATCTTCCGGCACGAACGGCAGCTTCACCACCGACGAGCCGGCGGCGATGATCGCCTTCTTGAAGGCCACGACCTTCTTCGCGCCATCCGGTCCGGTGACTTCGATGTGGTTCGGGGAGAGGAACTGGCCCACGCCCTGCACCACATTGACCTTGCGCGCCTTGGCCATGAAGGCCAGGCCGCCGGTCATCTTCTTGATCACGCCATCCTTGTGCGCGCGCAGCTTGTCGATGTCGACTTGCGGCTTGGCGAACGAGACGCCCAGGTCGGCCATGTGCGCGGTTTCATCCATGATATGCGCCACGTGCAGCAGCGCCTTCGACGGGATGCAACCGACGTTCAGGCACACGCCGCCCAGGGTCGCGTACTTCTCGACCAGCACGGTGTTCATGCCGAGGTCGGCGGCGCGGAAGGCGGCCGAATAGCCGCCAGGACCGGCGCCCAGCACCATCATCTCGCATTCGATGTCGACCTGGCCCGAGTAGCTCGACGCATTCGGCGCAGGCGCGGCGCCCGGCTGGGCGGCCGGCGCCGGGTGTGCCGGCGCATACGAATCGGTCGGCGCGGCGGCGGCGGTCGGCGCCGCGGCTTGCGCGCCGATCTGCGCGGCCGGCTTTTCAGCCGGCTTGTCGGCCGGCTTGTCGGCCGCCGGCGCGCCGGCGCCAGACTCTTCGACCGTCAGCAGCAGCGTGCCTTCGTTGATCTTGTCGCCGACCTTGACCGCGATGTCCTTTACCACGCCGGCATGGGTCGACGGGATCTCCATGCTGGCCTTGTCCGATTCGACGGTGATCAGGGACTGGTCGACCTTGATCGTGTCGCCAGCCTTGACCATCAGCTCGATCACTTCGACGTCCTTGAAGTCGCCGATGTTCGGGACTTTCACTTCAACAGTGCTCATCAGTGCGCTCCAATCACAGAAGGGTCTTGCGCATATCGGCCAGCACTTCGGCCAGGTAGGCGGCGAAGCGCGCGGCGCCGGCGCCGTCGATCACGCGGTGGTCGTACGACAGCGACAGCGGCAGCATCAGGCGCGGCTGGAAGTTTGAACCGTCCCACACCGGCTTCATCGCCGACTTGGACAGGCCCAGGATCGCCAGCTCCGGCGCATTGATGATCGGCGTGAAGTTGGTGCCGCCGATGCCGCCCAGCGACGAGATGGTGAAGGTCGCGCCCTGCATCGCGGTCGGCGGCAGCTTGCCTTCGCGCGCCTGGCCCGAGAGCTCGCCCATTTCGACGGCGATCTGCGAGATGGTCTTCTTGTCCGCATCCTTCACGACCGGCACCACCAGGCCATTCGGGGTGTCGGCCGCGAAGCCGATGTTGTAGTACTGCTTGGTGATCAGGGCCGCGCCGTCTTCCGACAGCGACGCATTAAATTGCGGGAACTTCTTGAGCGCGGCGACGCTCGCCTTGATCACGAAAGCCAGCATGGTCAGCTTGACGGCGGACTTCTGCTTGGCCAGCGCGGCGTTCGAATCGACGCGGAACTGTTCCAGGTCGGTCACGTCGGCTTCGTCGAAGTGCGTCACGTGCGGGATCATGACCCAGTTGCGATGCAGGTTCGGGCCCGAGATCTTCTTGATGCGCGACAGCGGCACGGTTTCGGTCGGACCGAACTTCGAGAAGTCGAGCGACGGCCATGGCAGCAGGCTGATGCCGCCGATGCCGGCGCCGGCGCCCGCTGCCGCAGGCGCAGCGGCGGCCGGGGCGGACATCACGCCCTTCACGAAGGTCTGCACGTCCTGCTGGGTGATGCGGCCCTTCGGACCGGTGCCCGGCACGCGGCCCAGGTCGACGCCCAGTTCACGCGCGAACTTGCGGATCGATGGCGAGGCGTGGGCTTTCGAGCCGGTGACGCCTGGCGCGGCGGCTGGCGCCGGAGCGGCGGCAGGCGCTGGCGCCGGTGCTGGCGCGGCAGCCGGCGCAGCGGCAGGTGCGGCTGCCGGGGCAGCGGCAGGTGCGGGCGCGGCGGCAGGAGCAGCCGATGCGCCGCCGGTCGCTTCCACGACCAGCACCAGCGAGCCCTTGGCGACCTTGTCGCCGACCTTCACTTTCAGTTCCTTCACGACGCCGGCATGGCTCGACGGGATCTCCATGCTGGCCTTGTCCGACTCGACCGTGATCAGGGACTGGTCGACCTTGATCGTGTCGCCGACCTTGACCATCAGCTCGATGACTTCGACTTCCTTGAAGTCGCCGATGTCGGGCACGGTCACGTCGACCGGGCCGCCGGACGCCGCTGGGGCGGCTGCGGCCGGCGCTTCGGCAGGTTTTTCAGCCGGTTTTTCAGCAGCCGCAGGAGCGGCGGCGGCAGGCGCTTCGGCGGCGCCGCCCGCTTCCTCGAGCAGCAGCACCAGCGAACCTTCGGCGACCTTGTCGCCGACCTTCACCTTGATCTCTTTCACGACGCCGGCATGGCTCGACGGGATTTCCATGCTGGCCTTGTCCGACTCGACGGTCACCAGCGACTGGTCGACCTTGATGGTGTCGCCCGGCTTGACCATCAGTTCGATGACTTCGACTTCCTTGAAGTCGCCGATATCGGGGACTTTGACTTCCACAACGCTCATAGTGTTAGCTCCAAATTTTTTATTCGAGTTAGCCTAGGCAGGCCGCTTCCGACAGGAAGAAGCGGCCTGCATGAGCATTTACTGGGTCACCGGATTCGGCTTGTTCTGGTCGATGCCGTACTTGGCGATCGCCTGCGACACGATGGCGCGGTCGATCTTGCCTTCGTCGGCCAGGGCGCGCAGCGCGGCGACCGTGACGTAGTAGCGGTTCACCTCGAAGAACTCGCGCAGCTTGACGCGCGAATCCGAGCGGCCGAAGCCGTCGGTGCCCAGCACTTTATAGGTGCGGTCCTTCGGCATGAAGGCGCGGATCTGCTCGGCGAACATGCGCATGTAGTCGGTGGTCGCGACGATCGGGCCGCTGGTGTTCTGCAGCAGCGAAGTCACGTACGGCACGCGCTGCGGCAGTTCCGGGTTGACCATGTTCCAGCGCTCGGCGTCCTGGCCGTCGCGCGCCAGCAGGGTCAGCGAAGGCGCCGACCACACGTCCGCATCGACGCCCCAGTCGTTCTTGAGCAGCTCGGCGGCGAAGATCGACTCGCGCAGGATGGTGCCGCAGCCGATCAGCTGCACGCGCGGCGCAGGTTTGTCGCCAGTGATCGCGGCGCCTTCCTGCAGCAGGTACATGCCCTTCAGGATGCCCTCTTCCTGGCCCGGCTTCAGGCCAGGATGCGAGTAGTTCTCGTTCATGATGGTGATGTAGTAGAACACGTCTTCCTGTTCTTCCACCATGCGGCGCAGGCCGTCCTGGATGATGACGGCGACTTCGTGACCGAAGGTCGGGTCATACGGCAGGCAGTTCGGCACGGTCGCGGCGATCACGTGGCTGTGGCCATCTTCGTGCTGCAGGCCTTCGCCGTTCAGCGTCGTGCGGCCGGCGGTGCCGCCCATCAGGAAGCCGCGCGCACGGATGTCGCCGGCCAGCCAGACCAGGTCGCCCACGCGCTGCATGCCGAACATCGAGTAGAAGGTGTAGAACGGGATCATCGTGCGGTTGTTCGACGAGTACGAAGTCGCCGCCGCGATCCACGAGCTCATGCCGCCCGCTTCGTTGATGCCCTCTTGCAGGATCTGGCCTGCCTTGTCTTCACGGTAGTACATCACCTGGTCGCGGTCGACCGGCTCGTACAACTGGCCCTGCTGGTTGAAGATGCCGATCTGGCGGAACAGGCCTTCCATGCCGAAGGTGCGCGATTCGTCGACCAGGATCGGCACGATGCGCTGGCCGATGCTTTCGTCCTTCAGCAGGCTGGTGATCACGCGCACGTACGACTGGGTGGTCGAGATCTCGCGGCCTTCAGGGGTCGGCTCGAGCACGCCCTTGAACGATTCCAGCTTCGGCACGGTCAGCTGCTCGTCGGCCTTCTCGCGGCGCTGCGGCAGGTAGCCGCCCAGGGCCTTGCGGCGCTCGTGCAGGTACACCATCTCGGGCGCGTCGTCGGCCGGCTTGAAGAACGGGATGTCGGCCAGCTTGTCGTCGGGGATGGCGATATTGAAGCGGTCGCGCATGTCGCGGATCGCCTGGTCGTCCAGCTTCTTGGTCTGGTGCGCGGTGTTGCGCGCCTCGCCCGACTTGCCCATGCCGAAGCCCTTGACGGTCTTGACCAGCAGGACGGTCGGGGAACCCTTGTTTTCTTGCGCGTTCTTGAAGGCGGCGTAGATCTTGTGCGGATCGTGGCCGCCGCGGGTCAGGCGCCAGATGTCGTCGTCGCTCATCTTCGAGACCATCTCGAGCAGCTTCGGATGCTTGCCGAAGAAGTGCTTGCGCACGTAGGCGCCGTCCTTGGCCTTGTAGTTCTGGTATTCGCCGTCGACGGTTTCCATCATCACGCGCTGCAGGATGCCTTCCTTGTCCTGCGACAGCAGCGGATCCCACTGCGAGCCCCAGATGACCTTGACGACGTTCCAGCCGGCGCCGCGGAAGTCGGCTTCCAGTTCCTGGATGATCTTGCCGTTGCCGCGCACCGGACCGTCCAGGCGCTGCAGATTGCAGTTGACGACCATGACCAGGTTGTCCAGCTGCTCGCGCGCGGCCATGCCGATCGCGCCCATCGATTCCGGCTCGTCCATCTCGCCGTCGCCGCAGAAGACCCAGACCTTGCGGTTGTCGGTCTTGGCGATGCCGCGCGCGTGCAGGTACTTCAGGAAGCGCGCCTGGTAGATCGCCATCAGCGGGCCCAGGCCCATCGACACGGTCGGGAACTGCCAGAAGTCCGGCATCAGTTTCGGGTGCGGGTACGACGACAGGCCCTTGCCGTCGACTTCGCGGCGGAAGTTCAGCAGCTGCTCTTCGGAGAGGCGGCCTTCGAGGAAGGCGCGCGCGTAGATGCCGGGCGAGGAGTGGCCCTGGATGTACAGCAGGTCGCCGCCGTGGTCTTCGGTCGGGGCGTGCCAGAAGTGGTTGAAGCCGGTGCCCAGCATGTTCGCCAGCGAGGCGAAGGACGAGATGTGGCCGCCCAGGTCGCCGTCGGCGCGGTTGGCCTTGACGACCATCGCCATCGCGTTCCAGCGCATCCACGAGCGCAGGCGCTCTTCGTATTCGAGATTGCCCGGCGAATTCTGGTTCAGGTGGGCCGGGATGGTGTTGACGTAGGCGGTATTGCTCGAGAACGGAACGTGGGCGCCACGGCGGCGCGCCAGGTCCACCAGGCGCTCCATCAGGTAATGGGCGCGCTCGGTCCCTTCATGTTCGATCACCGCTTCCAGCGCATCGAGCCATTCCTTGGTCTCGATCGCGTCCGGATCATTGGCGGCTTGCGCGGTCAACTGGTCGAGTTGAGCTGACATGTCATGCGTCTCCTAGAGTGGTGCGCCCCGACCCGATCCCTGCGCAGGCTGGCGGCGAGTGGTGAAATTTCAGACTATCTTTTTAGATAAACCAATGGATTCTACCAGTGGATTTTGGCATTTTCAAATTACGGTATGGCATTTCACAATATAAAATCCCATGCTGCAAGTGCACAATTTTCATAGAGAAACATTGGATTTTCGATCAATGAACATCGTATACCGGAGCGCCTGATCGGCGGCAAAAAACGGCCCATTTATACGCTGAAAGGAGGAGATTGCATGCGTGGGCCGTATAATTCTCTTTTTGCCCAGCGACGAGCTTTCACCATGCCTGCACAACTGATCGACGGAGTCCTCCTTTCCAAACAACTGCGCGAAGATATCGCCGCGCGCGCCGCCAAACTCACCGCCGCCGGCAAGCAGCCTGGCCTGGCCGTGATCCTGGTCGGCGAAGATCCGGCCAGCCAGGTCTATGTGCGCAACAAGGTGAAGGCCTGCGGCGACGTGGGCTTCCATTCGGTGCTCGAGAAATACGAGGCCGACCTTTCCGAGCAAGCCCTGCTCGACCGCATTGCAGCATTGAACGCGGACCCGGCCATCCATGGCATCCTGGTGCAGATGCCGCTGCCGAAGCACATCGACCCGTCGAAAGTCATCGAGGCCATCTCGACCGCCAAGGACGTCGACGGCTATTCGGTGCTGTCGGCCGGCGAGCTGGTGGCCAACCTGCCGGGCTTTCGCCCCTGCACCCCGTACGGCTGCATGAAGCTGATCGAGACCACCGGCATCGACCTGCGCGGCAAGCACGCAGTGGTGATCGGCCGCTCGAATACCGTCGGCAAGCCGATGGCCCTGTTGCTCTTGCAAGCCAACGCCACCGTCACCATCTGCCATAGCGCAACGCCGGACCTGGGCTACCACACCCGCCAGGCCGACGTGATCGTGGCCGCCGTCGGCCGCCGCAATACCCTCACCGCAGAGATGGTCAAGCCGGGCGCGATCGTGATCGACGTCGGCATGAACCGTGACGACGCGGGCAAGCTATGCGGCGACGTCGATTTCGCGGGCGTGTCCGAGGTGGCGTCGCACATCACTCCAGTGCCTGGCGGCGTCGGTCCGATGACGATCACGATGTTGTTGATGAATACCCTCGAGTCCGCGGAGCGCGTGCACGCCAGCGGCCAGCCGCCGGCGGGCCAGGCGTCGGGCATGGAACCGAAACCAGGCCTGGCGTAAGCCCGTCATGGCGCCATGGCCGCTCATTGGCTGCCATGGCATCTGCATGAGCGTTCGGCGTACCAGTGATTAACGAATATGGAAGGACTACGATGACGACCGCTACCAATCCCCTCCTCGACTTTTCCGGCCTGCCGCGCTTCGACGCGATCAAGCCCGAGCACGTCACGCCCGCCATCGAGCAGCTGATCCTTGACGCCAATGCCATCGTGGCGCAACTCGAAGCCCCGGTGGATGACGTCACCTGGGACACCCTGGCCCCGCTCGACGACGCCAGCGAACGCCTGGGCCGCGCCTGGGGCGTGGTCGGCCACCTGAACCACGTGGTGGACACGCCCGAGCTGCGCGCCACCTATAACGAGAACCAGCCGAAGGTCGTGGAGTTCTCCACTGCCATCGGCCAGAACGAGGCGCTGTTCGCCAAGTACAAGCAGCTGCGTAATGGCCCGCACTGGGACAGCCTCAACCCTGTGCGCCAGCGCATCGTCGAAAACGCCCTGCGCGACTTCCGCCTCGGCGGCGCCGAACTGCCGGAAGATAAAAAGCCGCGCTTCGCCGAGATCCAGGAGCAGCAATCGCAATTGTCGACGCGCTTCTCGGAAAACGTGCTGGACGCGACCAACGACTACAAGCTGGTGGTCGAGAACGAAGAAGAACTCGCGGGCCTGCCGGACGACGTGAAGCAGGCCGCCAAGGCCGCCGCCGAGCGCGATGGCAAGAGCGGCTGGCTGTTCACCCTGCACTTCCCGTCCTACTTCCCGGTGCTGCAGTTCGCCGACAACCGCGCGCTGCGCGAAACGATCTACCGCGCCAGCGCCACCAAGGCGTCGGATGCCGGCATCATGTTCACCGAGGTCGAGAAGTGGGACAACTCGTCCAATATCGTCAACCTGCTCAAGCTGCGCAACGAAGAAGCGCGCCTGCTCGACTACGGCAGCTTCGCCGACGTCTCGCTGGTGGCCAAGATGGCGCAGAGCCCGCAGCACGTGATCGAATTCCTCGAAGACCTGGCGCGCCGCGCGCGTCCGTACGCCGAGAAAGACCTGCTCGAGCTGCGCGAGTTCGCGCGCACCGAGCTTGGCATCGACGATCTGCAATCCTGGGACGTCACCTACGCCTCCGAAAAGCTGCGCGAGAAGCGCTATGCCTTCTCGGCCCAGGAAGTGAAGGAATACTTCCCCGAACATAAGGTGCTGCAAGGCCTGTTCGGCGTGATCCGCCAGCTGTTCGAGGCCGACGTGATTCCCGAAGACGCGCCCGTATGGCACCCGGACGTGCGCTTCTACCGCATCGAGCGCAACGGCCAGCTGGTCGGCCAGTTCTACCTCGATCCGTATGCGCGCGCCGGCAAGGCCCAGGGCGCCTGGATGAACGACGCGCGCGGCCGCCGCCTGCTGGCCGACGGCGCGGTGCAGACGCCGGTCGCCTACCTGGTCTGCAATTTCACGCCGCCGGCGATGGTGGACGGCGTGTTGCAGCCGTCGCTGTTCACGCATGACGAAGTGACCACGCTGTTCCACGAATTCGGCCACGGCCTGCACCACATGCTGACCGAAGTCGAAGAACTGTCGGTGGCCGGCATCTCGGGCGTCGAATGGGATGCGGTGGAGCTGCCGTCGCAGTTCATGGAAAACTTCTGCTGGGAGTGGGACAAGCTGCAGCAGATGACCGCGCACTACAAGACCGGCGAACCGCTGCCGCGCGCGCTGTACGACAAGATGCTGGCGGCGAAGAACTTCCAGTCCGGGATGCAGACCCTGCGCCAGGTCGAGTTCTCGCTGATCGACATGCACCTGCACTACGACTTCGATCCGCACAGCCAGCAGGTGCAGGAACTGGTCGACGACATCCGCCGCAACTTCGCCGTCATCACGCCGCCGTCGTTCAACCGCTTCCAGCATTCGTTCAGCCATATCTTCGCGGGCGGCTACGCGGCCGGCTATTACAGCTATAAATGGGCCGAGGTGTTATCCAGCGACGCCTATGCCGCATTCGAGGAAGCCGTCGAATCCGGGGCCGACCTGTTCGAGACCGGACAGCGCTTCCACCGCGAGATCCTCGCCGTGGGCGGCTCGCGGCCGGCGCTCGAATCGTTCAAGGCCTTCCGCGGTCGCGAACCTTCGATCGATGCTTTGCTGCGCCATAGCGGCATGAATGCCTGATCATTTGGAAAACTGCGCAGGAAACTGCACCGGAGGGCGAAAGCCCTCCTCTTTTTAGTGATGTCATGACCCGGATCGACTTCCATACCAATATCCCCGATAAGCTGTCCTATGCCTGCCGGCTGGCGCGCAAGGCATATGGCGCGCGCGCCAAAGTCGTGGTGCTGGCAGAAAGCCCTGAACAGGCCGAGGCATTGAATGCGGCGCTGTGGAACGTGGGGGATACCGATTTCATTCCGCACGTGCTGGCCGGCGATCCGCTGGCGCCGCAGACGCCGATCGTGATTACCGATAATGAAGACGCGGCGCTGCCGCACCACGATATGCTGGTGAACCTCACGCGCCGCATGCCGAACAATTTCGCGCAATTCGCGCGCGTGTTCGAAATCATTTCGCTTGATGAAGACGATGCCGCAGAGGGACGCAAACGCTATGTCGCCTATAAAAGGCAATCCTATCCATTGACCCACTTCGTCGCAGGACAGACATGAACCAGGATCCCGCTTTCGATGCCA
The DNA here is from genome assembly GCF_001866515.1 of Massilia timonae. Taxonomy (NCBI): domain Bacteria; kingdom Pseudomonadati; phylum Pseudomonadota; class Betaproteobacteria; order Burkholderiales; family Oxalobacteraceae; genus Massilia; species Massilia timonae. The sequence continues at coordinate 2,692,885 of NZ_JRYB01000001.1, read as the reverse complement.
GCATTCCCGTATTGACCGAGGTCGTCGCCGACTCGCCGGCGCCTGCCGCGCCAGTGGCGTCAAGCGCTCCCGCTGCGGCTGCGGCTGCGGCAGCCGGCGCCACGACCGGAACGAACGGCGCCGATGACGCGGAGTCCCCGGAAGCCCTGGAACGGCGGGCCGCCGACCGCTGGAGCGGCGAGCAGTGGAGCGTCATGGAACGACGCCTGACCGAACGCGTGCTGCAGCAATTGCAGGGCCGGATCGATTTCGTGCTCGAACAGCGACTGCGTGACGGCATCGCCGAAGCGGTGGATAAAGCGATGGCGGGTTTTTCGGCCGAAATTCGCGCGAGCCTGCATCAATCCCTGGGCCAGGTCGTGACCCGCGCCGTTTCACAAGAAATTGCCCATCTCCAGAACCTGGGAAAATAACCCCACATGCATTAACGATTTGCCATGTATTTGATTCGAAATCACCCCGCGCACGATTGTCATTCATATTCGGCGATTAAATAGTAAAATCGCTGCGCGGCACTTCGAAACGAATCGAATCACCTAATCAAGGATGAAACAAAATGGCAAACATCGATCTGTCGGGTTATAACCTCGCCGAGCTGAAGGGTCTTCAATTCGATATCGAAAAGGAGATCAAAAACCGCCAGCAGCAAGACGTCAAGAAAGCGCGCGAGCAGATTCTCGAGATCGCCCAGAATATGGGAATCTCGGTGGAAGAATTGCTGGCCAAGGGCACTGGCAAAAGCAAGAAAGCAGGCGGCGGCGCCAAGGTGAATCCCCAATACCACAACCCGGCCGACAATTCCCAGACCTGGACCGGCCGCGGCCGCCAGCCAAAATGGGTCGTCGAAGCGCTGGGCAAGGGCAAGTCGCTGGACGATCTGCGTATCTGACCGCGGCCTTTCCCTGTCGAGGCAACTCCTGTGCGCCGCCGTGACCACGTCCGGCGGCGCCACCTCTCCTGTTTTCCGTCTCATCGGTGGTTTCGGCTAAGATTGCAGGTTCAGCAATCATCCGGCCGTACCAGTGAAACGAACTTCCCTCATCGCCGCGCTCGTGGGCGCCGCCATCCTGGCCATCGGCACGGCCGTCTACTTCACCGATACCATCGAACAACGTCCCGGCGCCCTGGCCATCCTGACGCCGCCCGTCGCGAAGACCACGCCATTCTGGCCGGCGCGCGTGAGCCTGCTGGCGGGCGACGGCCGCGACGGCGTGATCGACGGGCCGGCGGGCGCGAGCCGCTTCAGCGATCCCTATGGCGTGGCCATCGGCGCGCGCGGCGCGGTCTACGTGGCCGACGGGGGCGAAGCCAACCGCATCCGCCTGATCCAGCCCGACGGCGCGGTCTCGACGCTGGCCGGCGGCAAGGAAGGCTTTGCCGACGGCATCGGCGCCGCGGCCGCCTTCCACACCCCGTCCGCCCTGGCGCTCGACCATGAAGGCAACCTGTACGTGGCCGACACCGGCAACCATGCGATCCGCAAGGTGGCGCCCGACGGAACGGTCACCACGGTGGCCGGCAGCGGCAGCCCCGGCTACCTGGACGGCATCGGCCGTGCGGCCCAGTTCAACGGCCCGGTCGGCATCGCGGTGGACGACGCCGGCATCGTCTACGTGGCCGACACCTACAACGACCGCATCCGCCGCATCGCGCCCGATGGCATGGTGACGACGCTGGCCGGCAATGGCAAACCCAGCTTGCTGGATGGCGCGCTGCTGGACGCCGGCTTCGACACCCCGAGCGCGCTGGCGGCCGGCCGCGACGGCACGCTGTACGTGGCCGACACCGGCAACCACGCGGTGCGCCGCATCAAGCCCGACGGCACGGTCGACACGCTGGCGATCCCGCTCGAAGGCGAGACCAGGCCGCCGCTGCGGCGTCCGGCGGGCCTGGCGCTCACGCGCGACGGCTACCTGTACATCGCCGCCAGCGCCGGCGGCCGCATCCTGCAACTGACGCCGGAAGGAGAAATGCGCCCGCTGCAGGACGTCGACCGCCCGCTCGATCCGAACGGCTTCGGCAGCGACGGCACGGTGCAGCTGTACGGTCCGCGCGGCATCGCGGTCGGCCGCGACGGCAGCCTGGTGGTGGCGGACGCCAATGCCCACCGCGTGCACCGGCTGGCGCCGCCGCGCGAGGGCGAACCGGCGCCGGTGCTGGCGCGGCCGGCGCTGGTCACGCGCACCGAACCGATGCCGTGGCCGGTCGGCCCGCAAGACATGGTCCATGAAGTCGTCGGCGTGATGGGCGAGGTGCGCGGCGCCTACAACGGCGACAGCCGCCACCATTTCCACGCCGGCCTGGACGTGCGCGCCGACGTCGGCGCGAAGGTGCTGGCGGTGTTCCCGTCGAAAGTGACCGACCCGCATGCCAACTGGGGCTTCAACACGCTCAGCGAAGGCCTGAGCGTGGGCCCGCTCTCGTATATCCACATGCGCGTCGGACGCGACCCACAGGGCCGGCCGCTCGATCCGCGTTTCCAGATCCTGCGTGACGCCAAAGGTAAAGCTGAACGCGTGCGGGTGCCGCGCGGCACCCGCTTCGCGGTGGGCGATGCGCTCGGCACCATCAACGCCATGGCCCACGTCCACCTCGATTACTACCAGGGCGGCGCGGTGGTCAATCCGCTCACACTTCCCTTTACGGGCTTCACCGACACCGTCCCGCCGTTCATCCAGCGCATCGCGCTGTACGACGGCGCCGGCAAGCGCATCACGGCGAAGAAGGGCCAGCCGATCCTGTTGACCCGCAGCCTGGGCGAGGTGCAGGTGGTCGTGAATGCCTACGACCAGGTGAACGGCAACCTGGCGCGCCGCAAGCTCGGCCTGTACAAGCTGGGCTACCAGCTCCTGCAGGCCGACGGCACGCCGCTGCCCGGCTTCGGGCAGCCCGTCATCACCCAGGTCTTCGACCGCCTGCCGCGCAACCAGGACGCCGTCAAGGCCGTCTACGCGCCGACCAGCGGCATCACGGTCTATGGCAGCAAGTCGACCCAGTTCGACTATGCGCTGGGCAACCGCCTGCAGGACGGCGAGATCGAGACCGGCAGCTGGCGCATCGGCGAGCTCGCGCCCGGCCGCTACACGCTGCGCATCCACGCCGCCGACTTCGCCGGCAATCTGGCGCAGGAGGGACGCGACCTGGCCTTCGTGGTGGAGTAGAACGCACCGGGCCGACGGCCACGGAACCATTGCGCCACGCGGGCATCTGAGTAGGACGGATGAAGGAGAAGCCCGTGGACAGGTACGACGTGCTCATCGCCGGCGCGGGGCCGACCGGCCTGGTGCTGGCCTTGTGGCTGGCGCGCCAGGGCGTGAAGGTCGCGGTCGTGGACAAGGCGGCGCAGCCCGGCACAACCTCGCGCGCGATGGCGGTCCAGGCGCGCACCCTCGAGCTGTACCGCCAGCTCGGCCTGGCCGACGAAACGATCGCCGCCGGCAAGCGCAACATCGCCCTCAATATGTGGGTGCGCGGCAAGCGCCGCGCGCGCCTGTCGTTCCAGGACGCCGGCGAAAAGCTCACGCCCTACCCCTTCGTGCTGGTGTATCCGCAAGACCTGCACGAGCGGCTGCTGCTGCGCCATCTCGGGCAGGCCGGGGTCCAGGTCCAGCGGCCGGTCGAGCTGGTCGCCTTCGAGGACCGCGAAGACTATGTGGTGGCGCGCCTGCGCGATGCTGACGGCGGCCTGCGCGAATGCGAGGCGCGCTTCCTGGCCGGCTGCGACGGCGCCAGCTCCACCGTGCGCCAGAAGCTCGGCGCCGGTTTCCCGGGCGGCACCTACGACCACGTCTTCTACGTCGCCGACGTCCAGGCCGCCGGCGTGGCGGCCGACGGCGAGGTGCACGTCTCGCTCGAGACGTCCGACTTCGTCATCATGCTGCCCTATACCGACACCGGCCGCGGACGCCTGATCGGCACCGTGCACCGCATCTCCACCGACAGCCACGGCGCCGGCCCCTACACCTTCGACGACGTCGGCCACAGCGCCCTGTCCAGCCTGGGCCTGCGGGTCGACCAGGTGCACTGGTTCTCGACCTACCGCGTGCACCACCGCGTGACCAGCCATTACCGCAGCGGCCAGGTGTTCCTGGTGGGCGACGCCGCCCACGTGCACAGCCCGGCCGGCGGCCAGGGCATGAACACCGGCATCGGCGACGCCGTCAACCTGGCCTGGAAGCTGGCCGCCGTGGTGCGCCACGATGCGCCGGACAGCCTGCTCGACAGCTACGAGACCGAGCGCCTGGCGTTCGCGCGCAAGCTGGTCGACACCACCGACCGCATGTTCAACTTCATCACCGCCGAGGGCAACTTCGCCGACTTCGTGCGCACCCGCATTGCGCCGCTGTTCGCCACGGTCGCCTACGGCGTCGACACCGTGCGCGAACTGATCTTCAAGATCGTCTCGCAGATCACGATCAGCTACCACGACAGCCCGCTCAGCATCGGCAGCGCGGGGAGCGTCAAGGCCGGCGACCGGCTGCCCTGGGTGGACGCTGACGGCGCGGACAACCACGCGCCGCTGGAGAACATGGACTGGCAGGTGCAGGTCTATGGCGAGGCGGGCGACGGCCTGCGCGCCTGGTGCCAGCTGCACGGCATGCCGTTACGCGAATTCGCCTGGAGCGCGCGCCATGAAGCGGCCGGCTTCGCGCGCAACGCCCACTATCTGGTGCGGCCCGACGGCCACGTCGCCCTGTGCGATCCGGGCCATGGCCCCGATGCCCTGGCCCACTACTTCCGCGACCGCGCCTACCGGCGCTTCTGCGACTGACGCTACCCGCGCGGCATGAAATGCCGCCGCCATTTTAGACATCAATGTCTAGATAACCTAAGCTGACTGTCGCCGGGAATCGTCCCGCCTCACAAGGACCGTCATGCTGAAGAAACTCGCCGTCAAATTCGCCATCGCTTCCTGCGCCGCGTTCGCACCCGCCCACGCGGCCGACCTGCCGGCCTACCCCTTCATCCACGTGAACGCCGCCGCCGACCTGCACGTGATGCCGGACACGGGCGAGATCGATTTCGAGATCGTCAGCCTGGAGCCCGACCTGGAAGCGGCCTGGAAGCTGGTCAGCGAACGGCTCGAGGCCAGCCGCGCGCTGCTCGCGCAGCACGGTGTCGCGGTCGAGGACATCGCGGTGCAGGACCTGCTGCGCCGTCCACTCAGGCAGGCCGATATACAGGGCGATACGGTGCCAGCGATCGAGACCCGCGCCGCGGTCCACGCCACGGTGCGCAACCTGGATGGCTGGACGGCGCTGATCCAGGCCTTGATGACGATGCCGAACGTCGAGTCGCTGGCGGTCGCCTTCAGCCGCAGCGACGCCGACAAGATCGAGGCCGAACTGGTGAGCCAGGCCCTGGCTGCGGCGCGCCTGAAGGCGCAGAACATCGCGCGCGGCATCGGCGCCAGGCTGGGACCGGCGAACGGCGTGGCGCTGGCGCCGCTGAAGAACCTGTCGAACGCGATGGGACTGGCGACCGACGGCCCGCGCTATACCCCGGTCGCGGCGGTGCGCGATCCGCTTCTGGTGGGCGTGCAAAAGCTGGTGCAGGGCGTGGACGTGATCTACCGGATCGGTAAATAGGCGCCGCCCCCGCGCTTCCGATGTCACCTTCCTGTCATGATGAAGCGTGCCGGGCAGTGAGCAAGAGTATGCTCGAGTCATCGACGTCATGTCAGTGAAAGGACCATCATGGCCAAGCAACAAAAACCGGCGCAGCCGGTGTCCAAGGCAACCCCGACGGCGGCTTCCCAGCCGCGTGAGACCGCGGCGAGCGGCCTGGAGTCGTTCCAGCAGCTGGACCAGGAACTGAGCCGGGAAGCCGCCGCCACCCCGCCGGCCGCGGAAGATCCGAAAGAAGACCAGCCGCTGCCGAAGGAGAAACCGATCCGCCCGGTCAAGGCCGAACCGGTGCGCCTGCGCGGGCGCATGACGCTGGAAGACGCGTTCCAGAGCATCGGCCTGAATTGCGTCCGCCAGATCGAGGCCAACGTGCCGGGCGTGCTGAAGCAAAACGTCGAAAGCCTGCACCAGATGCGGGTGGGCCTGCGCCGCCTGCGCGCGCTGCTTGCGATGTTCGAGGACCTGGCCGCGCCGCCGGTCGCCCTGCACGCCGACATCGAATGGCTGTCCGGCGAACTGGGACCGGCGCGCGACTGGGACGTGCTGGCCGACTCCACCCTCGACCGGGTCCACGGTTTCGACGCGACGGCGCTGCGCCAGGCCGCGCACGAGCGCGCGAACGCGCATCACGCGCACATCCTGAACGTGCTGCGCGAGCCGCGCTACCGTGACCTGATGACGCAGCTGAACGAATGGCTCGGCGAACGTCGCTGGCGTCTCGACGCCACGCTGGACAAGGATTCGCCCCTGGCCGAACGCGCCGCCAGGGCCGCCCTGCCCCTGCTGCGCAAGGCCGAGAAGCGCCTGGCCAGGCGCATCGACGGCCTGGACGAGGGCGACGCGCCTGGTCGCCACCGGGTGCGCATCGCCGCCAAGAAGGCGCGCTACGCGGCCGAATTCTTCCGCGACCTGCTGCCGGCGCGCCGCGTCAAGCGCTACGTCGGCCACCTGGAAAAGCTGCAGGACCGCCTTGGCCTCCTGAACGACATGGCGGTGGCCGACCACCTGCTCGAGGAACTCAAGGGCGGCGGCAGCCAGATCGCCAAGCAGGCCGCCTACGTGCGCGGCTACATGGCCGCCAGCGGCGAGGCCGGCGCCCGCGACCTGTCGAAGGCGCTGGCGGACGTCGCCAGGCGGCGCATCACGCGCTGAACGAGCTTGTGTTCAGCGCCTTCCGAAGACCGGAACGTGTGGCGCGGCGCTGTGCTTCGTCCATGCCAGGTCGTTGGGCCGCGCGCAACGCATTCATCCCTGGCCGGACACCGGCGCCATATTGCCGCAGTCGCTGCCCAGCCATTTGCCAGTGCCGCTGGTTTTCTGGGTCATCATCGCGCCGCCTGGACCGGCCATCGTGGCAGTCGAGTCGAAGGTGTAGGCAGTGTCGCTCGGGGTCTTCACGACAGCATCGATTTTCACTTGCGGCTGGTTGCACTGCATGCTCACATTCATGCCGCCAGCCGTCGGCGTCGCGTTCCTGGTGCAGCCTTCAGGACCTTTTTTACCAAACACGTCGAACTTCGCGATGTCTTCTTTCGTAATGCACTGTTTGGTGCGCAAGCCATCGTCGGTGAATTCCGTGCCGCTGGCGCCGAGCCTTCTTTGTATTTCCGCGCGCTGGGCGGGCGGCATCGAGGCCATCTGGCTCTTCATCAGCGCGACGATACCCGCCATCTGATTGCCCCCTGCCTGGCCGGGTAGCGTCATGTCGATCTGCCACAGTCCAGGCTTGATGTTGACTTGCTGCGCAAACGCATTCGTAGCGCACAAGGTGGCCATACTCAATGCGATGCTTGCGGTTCGAATCATGCTCATGGTCGCTCCTGGTAGGTGGGCCACCAGTGTAGCCGACCTGGCCGTGCATCCGCGCATGCGGTGCGGCCTGTCATATCCCAGGCGTGGGCGGCAAGCCGCGAACGCGTAAACGAACAAGCGCGCCATGCTCACGCAGGCGCGCTTCGTTTCGTGCGTCTTTTCAGGCGATTACTTGGTCGCCAGCACCCACTTGACCAGCGAACGCGCTTCGGCCTCGCTCACCTGCGGATTGGCCGGCATCGGGATCGGCCCCCAGGTGCCGGCGCCGCCTTTGAGCACCTTCTGCACCAGCTTGTCCTCGGCGCCCTTCTGGCCCGCGTACTTCTGCGCGACGTCCTTGTAGGCAGGACCGACCAGCTTGGTGGCGACGGTGTGGCAAGCCATGCAATTCTTGGCCTTGGCCAGGTCGGCCTGGGCGAATGCACCCGATGACGCGAAAGCCGACAGCACCACACACAACATCAGGGACCGCTTCATTTGTTTCTCCGAATTTATGACTGAGTGGATTCTACCCCCTTTCCCTGCGGGGCAAAGAGAGCGATACACTCTGTAACGCGATCGCCACGTTTACCAATATCCTGTAACAAGAAAATAGCAACTTTTGCCCGTCGGCATTCTTTTCTTTGTAAGATGTGAGGCCTGAAGGAGCTTTCCACATCATGCCACTCATCCTCTTGATCGTCGCCCTGGCCGCCTTGCGCTTCTTCGAGGTCTGGCGTTTTGCCGAGCTGTCCTGGTGGGTCATCGCCGGGCTGTTCGTTGCTGCCTTTATCTGGTTCGAGTACATCGAGAAAATGCTCGGGCTCGACAAGAAGAAAGAACACGAACTGCAGGACCAGCGCCGCAACGAGCGCGTCAAGAAGACCCTCGACAAGCGTCGCTGAACGGCGCCTGTAGGTGCCCTGTGATACATTGCACGTATCACAGCTTGTCCAATCACTCATGCATCCCGAACTGCGCCAGCTGCGCCATTTCGTCACCGTGGCCGAAGAGCTGCATTTCGGCCGCGCCGCGCGCCGCCTGCACATGACCCAGCCGCCGCTGTCGCAGAGCATCGCCAATCTCGAAGAACTGTTCAAGGCCCCGCTGTTCGTGCGCAACCGGCGCATGGTCGGCCTGACCGCGGCCGGCGCCGCCCTGCTGCCGGAAGCGCGCCGCATCCTCGAGGAAGCCGCCGCGCTGCCCGAGCTGGTGCGGCGCGCGGCCAGCGGCGAGGCTGGGCGCCTGGCCCTGTCGTTCGTCTCGACCGCGGCCTTGCGCATGCTGCCCGACGTGCTGCGCCGCTATCGCGTCGCCTATCCGGCGGTGCGCCTGGTGCTGCAGGAAGCGACCTCCGACGTCCAGTTCGAAGAACTGCTCTCGGGCCGCATCGACGCCGGCTTCGTGATCCCGCCGCAACCGGGCGCGCCCGACGGCATGGCCGACGGCGCCCTGGACTACCTCAAGATCGTCGACGAGCCGCTGGTGCTGTGCGCGCCGAGCGGGCTGGCGGCGCTGGAAAGGCCAGGCCCGGTGCGCCTGCGCGACCTGCCGCCGCTGCCGCTGGTGATCTTCCCGCGCACGGTGGCGCCCAGCCTGCACGATGCGATCCTGGCCTGCTTTCGCGCGGCCGGGGTGCTGCCCACCATCGGCCAGGAAGCGATCCAGATGCAGACCATCGTCAGCCTGGTTTCCGGCGGCATGGGCTTGGCACTTGTGCCACAATCCGTGTCGAACCTGATGCGTCCCGGCGTAGAATACCGTGCCCTGATCGATCCGGCGCCGCTGGCCGAAACCGGCCTGGCCTGGCGGCGCGACAACGATTCGCCCGTGCTGAAGGGCTTCCTGGAATGTTTGAAGAATTGAAGAGAGACTGACTATGCTGATTCATCCGCAGCCGGACCCGATCGCGATCTCGCTCGGCCCGGTGCAAATCCACTGGTATGGCCTGATGTACGTGGTCGCCTTTGCCCTGTTCATCATCCTGGGCCGGGTGCGCATCCGCATGCCGCACGTCGCGGCGCAGGGCTGGACCCGCGACGACCTGGACGACATGCTGTTCTACGGGATGCTGGGCGTGATCGTGGGCGGCCGCCTGGGCGAAGTGCTGTTCTACCAGCCGCTGTACTTCCTCGCGCACCCGCTCGAGATCTTCATGATCTGGAAGGGCGGGATGTCCTTCCACGGCGGCTTCCTGGGGGTGCTGATCGCGATGGCGCTGTGGGCCCGCAAACGCAAGCGCAACCTGCTCGACGTCTACGACTTCATCGCGCCGCTGGTGCCGCTCGGTTATGCCGCCGGCCGCATGGGCAACTTCATCAACGCCGAACTGCCGGGTCGCTTGGCCGACCCGACCCTGCCGTGGGCCATGCTGTGGCCAGGCGTGGCCGGCCCGCGCCATCCGTCGCCGCTGTACCAGGCGCTGGTCGACGGCGTGCTGGTGTTCGTGATCCTGTGGCTGTTCGCGCGCAAGGCGCGTCCGCGCCTGGCGGTCGGCGCCATGTTCACCCTGCTGTACGGCTGCGCGCGCTTCTTCACCGAGTGGTTCCGCGTGCCGGACTGGGAAACCACCGTGTTCGGCCTGCCGATCACCTCGGGCCAGGTGCTGTCGCTGCCGATGATCGTCGCCGCCCTCGTCATGCTGGCCTGGGCCTATCGCCAGGCGCCGGGACGGCCGGTGACCGCCTGATCCGCCTCTGAGTGAGCGAGCGCACAGAGCGCTCGCTCTTTACTGCTCGACAATGAGGCTCCACGGATCGGAGCCTTCATGAATCGACCCAGGCGCAGGCGGCATATCGGATGGTGGCTGCTCCTCGCGGCCATCGTCGTATTGACAGGCATCGCCTTCTCCATCATGTGGCGCCCCGCGCTGGCGCCGCAAGCCACGCCACCTTCCTTCGACCAGGCCCGCATCGAGCGCGGCGCCAACCTCGCAAACCTCGGCATGTGCGCCTCCTGTCACACCGCCGACCTGTCCCGCCCCTTCGCCGGCGGCAAGCCGATGGAGACGCCGTTCGGCACCGTCCACAGCACCAATATCACGCCGGACCGCGACACCGGCATCGGCGCCTGGAGCCCTGAAGCCTTTACCCGATCGATGCGCGAGGGCGTCTCGCGCGACGGCCACCTGCTGTATCCGGCCTTCCCCTATAACCACTACGTGCGCATGACGCAGGACGACATCGACGACCTGTACGCCTACTTCATGACGCGGCCCGCGATCGCCGCGCCGGCGCGCGACAACGCCATGACCTTCCCCTTCGGTTTCCGGCCGCTGGTCGGTTTCTGGAACGTGCTGTACCTCGATGATGCGCCGTGGCGGCCCGACCCGCGACAATCCGCCGAATGGAACCGCGGCGCCTACCTGGCCGACGCCGTCGCCCACTGCGCCGCCTGCCATACGCCGCGCACGAAGCTGGGCGGTCCGGATCTGAAGCGCCAGCTCGATGGCGGCGAAGCCGAGGACTGGTATGCGCCCGCCCTGAACCGTCACTCGCCGTCGCCGCTGCCATGGACGCGCGAAGCGCTGCAGGCCTACCTGCGCACCGGCATGGCCGAGGACCACGCAGTGGCCGGCGGCCCGATGCAGGACGTGGTGATGCACCTGGCCCAGGCCGATGCGGGCGACGTCGCCGCGCTGGCCGCCTGGACCCACGGCCACCTGTCGCAGGCGCCGGCGCGCACGACGCCGGCGCAGCAGGACGGCCCGCTGCCCCAGCCCGCCGCCGACGATCCCGAACTGCCGCGCATGCGCCTCGGCTACGAGCTCTACGCCAATTCCTGCGCGCGCTGCCATGACGTCGGCCGCGCCCCGAGCTCGGGCGCCGCACTGCCCCTGCAGAAGGCGATCGCCCTGTACGACCCCGACCCGCGCAGCCTGATCCATATCGTCGACAGCGGCATCCTGCCGCCGGATGGCGAAGCGGGACGCTGGATGCCCGGCTTCAAGGCGATCCTGACTGACGAGCAGGCCGGCGCGCTGGCCGCCTACCTGCGCAAGTACGGCGCCGGCCAGCCGGCCTGGCCGGAACTGGACGAGCAAGTGAGCAAAGCGAGAGCACCATGACGACCTACCGCCTGCAGGTGAACGGCAAGAGCCACGCCGTCGACCTTGAACCCGACACCCCGCTGCTGTACGTGCTGCGCAACGACCTGGGGCTGAATGGCGCCAAGTTCGGCTGCGGCCTGGGCCAGTGCGGCTCCTGCACCGTGATCATGGACGGCAAGCCCGTGATGTCCTGCCTGGTGCCCGTGTCGAGCGTCGGCGCGCGCGCCGTGCGCACCGTCGAGGGCCTGGGCAACAGCGACACGCCCGGCGTGCTGCAGCAGGCCTTCATCGACGAGCAGGCGGCGCAATGCGGCTACTGCATCGCGGGCATGATCATGCAGGCCACCGCGCTGCTCGAGCGCGAACCGAATCCGAGCGACGCCCGGATCCGCGCCCACATGTCGCCCAACCTGTGCCGCTGCGGCACCCATATGCGCATCCTGCGCGCGGTGCGGCGCGCGGCGGACCGGCTTGCGGCCGGAGGCAAGCGATGAGCCTCGACCAGGGTCGGCGCCGCTTCCTGGCCGCGGGCGGCGGGTTGACGCTGTCGTTCGCGATGCCGGCGTGGTCGGCGCAGGATGCACTGCCGAAGAGCCTGGAAAAAACGCCCTGGCTCGACGCCTGGATCCGCATCGACGCCGATGAACGCATCACGGTCTTCACCGGCAAGGCCGAGCTGGGGCAAGGCATCAAGACCGCGCTGCTGCAAGTGGTGGCCGACGAGTTGCGCATCGCGCCTGAGCGCCTGACCCTCGTCACCGCCGACACCGCGCGCACGCCGGACGAAGGCATGACCGCCGGCAGCAACTCGATGAAGGACAGCGGCGCCGCGCTGCGCCATGCGGCGGGCCAGGTGCGGATGCGCCTGGGCGAACTGGCGGCGGCGCGCCTGGCAGCGCCAGCGGCCGGCCTGGCATTGAAGGATGGCGCCTTCATCGCCCCCGACGGCCGCCGCGCCAGCTTCGGCCAGCTGGTCACCGGCCAGGAACTGCGCCTGCGCGCTACGCCGCAGCCGGCGCCGCCAGCGCCCGGCTTGGCGACGGCGATCGGCAAGTCGCTGCCGAGGATCGACATCCCGGCCAAGGTCACGGGCGGACGCGCCTACGTGCAGGACCTGCGCCTGCCGAACATGGTGCATGCGCGCGTGGTGCGCCCTCCCGCGCAGGCGGCGACCTTGATCGCGGTGGATACGGCCGCCGTCATGCGCCTGCCCGGTGTGTTGAAAGTCGTGCGCGACGGCCGCTTCCTGGCCGTGATCGCGGACGGCGAATACCGCGCCGTGAAGGCCGCCGCGCTGCTCGCGCGCGGCGCACGCTGGGAGACGCCGGCCGCGCTGCCGGTCCACCCGGACGTCAAGGCCCTGGTGATGGCGCAGCCGGCCGAACCGACCACCATCCTCGAACGCGGCGCGCGGGTGCAAGAAGGCGTGCACCTGAAGGCCACCTATACCCGTCCCTTCCAGCTGCACGCCTCCATCGGGCCTTCGTGCGCGGTGGCGCAGCTGGTGGAGAACCGCTACACGGTCTGGACCCACTCGCAGGGCGTGTTCCCGCTGCGCGGCGCGCTGGCCGAGCTGCTGGCGGTAAAGGAAGACGCGATCCGCTGCATCCACGTCGAGGGCGCGGGCTGCTATGGCCACAACGGCGCCGACGACGTGGCGGCCGACGCCGCCCTGCTGGCGCGCGCCTTCCCGGGCCGGCCGGTGCGGGTGCAGTGGATGCGCGAGGACGAGCATGCATGGGAACCGTTCGGCGCGGCGATGGTGGCCGAGGTGGCGGCCACGCTCGGTCCCGACGGCCGCATCGCCGACTGGCAGTACGACGTCTTCACGCCCCCGCACAACACCCGTCCCGGCAAGGCCGGCAACCTGCTGCCGGCCACGCATCTGGCGAAACCATTCGCGCCGCCCACCCCGAAACCCAGCCCGCAGCCGGAAGGCAGCGGCGACCGCAACGCGATCCCCTATTACCGGCTGCCGAACGCGCGCGTGACCCATCACTTCCAGCCGAAGGCGGTCCTGCGCACCTCGGCCATGCGCGGCCTGGGCGCCTATTGCAATGTGTTCGCGATCGAGAGCTTCATGGACGAGCTGGCGCGCGCGGCGAAAGTCGACCCGGTCGCGTTCCGCCTGCGCCACCTGGAAGATCCGCGCGCCATCGACGTGGTCGAGCTGGCGGCGGCGAAGTTCGGCTGGGATGGCTACAAGAAGACCGCGCGGCGTGGCCGCGGTTTTGCTTTTGCGCGCTACAAGAACCTGGCGTCGTATTGCGCGCTGGCGGTCGAGGTGGAAGTGGCGCGCGAAACGGGGCTGGTGCGCGTGACGCGCGTGTCGAGCGCCGTCGATTGCGGCGAGATCGTCAACCCGGACGGCGTGCGCAACCAGATCGAGGGCGGCATCGTGCAGTCGGCCAGCTGGACGCTGCTGGAACAGGTGCGCTTCGACGCCGCGCGCGTGCTCACCGTGGACTGGGCCTCGTATCCGATCCTGCGCTTCGCCCAAACACCGGAGAAAATTGACGTGCACCTGATCGACCGCCCCGGCCAGCCCTTCCTGGGCACCGGCGAGGCGGCGCAAGGCCCGGCCGCGGCGGCGATCGCGAACGCGGTGTTCGACGCCTGCGCCCTGCGCATGCGCGACCTGCCGCTCGACCGCGCGCGCGTCAGGAAGGCTTAATTGAACGCCTTCCAGAACATATAGGCCGCCAGCGCATACAGGATCACGGCGAAGATGCGCTGCAGCTGGCGCACCGGCATCTTGTGCGCGGCGCGGGCGCCAAGCGGCGCCATGGCCACGCTGGCCAGCACGATGATGGCCAGCGCCGGCAGGTAGACAAAGCCCAGCGACCATGCCGGCAGGCCCGGTTCGCCCCAGCCATAATACACATTCGACAGCGTCCCCGAGAGCGCGATCGGAAAGCCCAGCGCCGCGCTGGTGGCGACCGCGTTATGGATGCGCACGTTACAGCGCGTCATGAACGGCACCGAGACGAAGCCACCGCCGGCGCCCACCAGTCCCGACAGGATCCCGATCAGGCCACCTGTGGCGAACATGCCTGCCCGGCCCGGCAATTCGCGCGCCGCCGTCGGCTTCTTCCCGATCAGCATCTGGGTGGCCGAGAAGGCGACGAAGCAGCCGAAGAAGAAGGCCAGCACCGAGGTATTCATCTGCTTGCCGATCCAGGGACCGATCCAGGAACCGATCAGGATGCCCGGGGCCAGCAGGCGCACCACGGGCCACAGCACGGCGCCATGCTTGTGGTGGGCGCGCACCGAGGACATCGAGGTAAACAGGATGACGCCGAGCGCGGTGGCGATCGCCATGTGGACCACGAGTTCGTCGGCGATGCCGCGCGCGGTGAAGATCATGGTGATGAAGGGCACCAGCACCATGCCGCCGCCGATGCCGAGCAGGCCGGCCGCGAAGCCGCCGAAGGTGCCCATCGCCAGCAGGGCCAGGATCAGCCAGGGATCCATTCAGGCCTCCCTGGCGCGCACGAGTTGGACGACCGCATCCCATTCGGATCTGGTGACCGGCGAGATCGACAGCCGGCTGCCCTTTTGCAGCAGCACCATGCTTTCCAGCGCGGGAACGGTGCGCATCTCGGCCAGCGGCAGATAGCGCCCCGCCTCCCGCGCGCGCACGTCGATCGAGATCCAGCGCGGCGTTTCCGGGGTGGCTTTCGGGTCGTGGTAATGGCTGGCGGGGTCGAACTGGGTGGCGTCGGGATAGGGACCGCTCGCGATCTCGGCCAGCCCGGCCACGCCGGGCACGGCGCAGCTGGAGTGGTAGAACAGGACGCCGTCGCCGACGGCCATCGCGTCGCGCATGAAGTTTCGCGCCTGGTAGTTGCGCACGCCGAACCAGGCCACGGTCTGGCCGGGTGCGGACAGGACGTCGTCGAAACTGACTTCGTCCGGTTCGGATTTCATCAACCAATAGCGCATTGCGCCGATCTCCCTGCAAGGCGCGCCGACAGGTTTGACGCGCGCACAAAAAAAGCGGCTGCGTACAAAGTGCGCAACCGCTTGTGTATCCTAGCCCCCGCCAGTGCCGTTATTGCCGGCATCCTGAACCAAAACGGTTCAAGGCGGTCACGGTCAGATCAATTTCGGGTTCGTCAAACGAGTGACGCTCACTCCCATCGAACTTGTTCCACGACCTATGCGTAAGAATGGTTCAAGGAATATATGGCAAATCTCGAACACCGCAGGGTAGAGCGCAGTTTACTCTTTTGATCCGTCATGTCAAATGGATTCGGTTTTCAGAAAAGATTTTCCTGGGGCGTCAGCGCCTTGTCGAGCACGGTGTGCATCGCTTCCAGTTTTTGCTTGACTTCGAGAATCGACATGTCCGACAGCGGTCCCTGCGGCGACTTGACCGACAGGAATTCCGCGGCGACGCTCAGCGCGGCCATCACGGCGATGCGGTCGGTGCCCTTCACCTTGCCCGAATCGCGCAGCTGGCACATCTTGCCGTCGAGGTAGGCCACCGCTTCGCGCAGGGTGCGCTCTTCGCCGTCGCGGCAGGCCAGGCGGTAGGGCTGGCCCATGATGGTGACGTCGAGATGGATCATCGTTGCTCCTGCTGGCGGGCGGCATGCGCGAGATGGAGCGGCCGCGGTTCATCCGGCCCGGGCTCGGGTTGCCCACCCTCGCCTTCGGCTTGCGCTTCGCCCGGCGGCTTGGGCAACTCGTCGAGCAGCGCCTCGACCCGGCGCTGGGCCTCGAACAGGCGCTCCTTGAATGCCAGGTTCTCGGCGCTGAGCAGGGTATTGGCCTGACGCAGCAAATAGTTCTCGGCGCGCAACGACTGGGTCAGCTGGGCGAGCCGGTCGATTTTGTCTGAGAGGTCTTGGAATTCGGAAATCATTCGACACTATAGGATCGAGAGGGATTTTCCGTCAACCGAATCGCGCTGCGGTGCGGCATGCCGCGCCCGCCGCCGGCCGTCCCGGCTGCCTGGCGTGCGGCAGGAAAGCGCCAGGCGGTGTACGCTGCCCGCCTCTTGCCAGGTTCGCACCGGGTGGCGAGAGATGCCAAAAACACATTGCTTGAAGCCCTGAAGGCTTGTGCCAGCTCAAGCGCACGAAAGTATTTAGCAATCTTGCTGCTTGAAATGGCAAATTATCGTCCCTATAATTAGCACTCGTTAGTAGAGAGTGCTAACAACTCTTTGCAGACCGACGCGGTGCTTGCCACAAGACTGCGACGGTGTCAAAAAACGCAAGTTAAACCACTGAATATTAAGGAGTTTTGCATGAACCTTCGTCCTCTGCACGATCGCGTTATCGTGAAGCGCCTCGACCAGGAAACCAAGACTGCGTCCGGCCTGATCATTCCTGATGCCGCGGCAGAGAAGCCAGACCAAGGCGAAGTCCTCGCCGTCGGTAACGGCAAAGTGCAAGACAACGGCCAGGTTCGTCCGCTGGAAGTGAAAGTCGGCGACCGCGTGCTGTTCGGTAAGTACTCCGGCCAGGCCGTCAAGGTCAATGGCGAAGAACTGCTGGTGATGCGCGAAGAAGACATCATGGCCGTCGTGGCCCAGTAAGTCTCATTCCCTGACCCCATTCACGATACATTCGGAGAAATAACAAATGGCAGCTAAAGAAGTAGTGTTCGGCGACGCAGCGCGCGCCAAGATGGTCGAAGGCGTCAATGTCCTGGCCAACGCAGTCAAGGTCACCCTGGGCCCGAAAGGCCGCAACGTCGTGCTCGAGCGCTCGTTCGGCGCCCCGACCGTCACCAAGGATGGTGTCTCGGTCGCAAAAGAAATCGAACTGAAAGACAAGCTCCAGAACATGGGCGCGCAGATGGTCAAGGAAGTCGCTTCCAAGACCAGCGACAACGCCGGTGACGGCACCACCACCGCGACCGTGCTGGCACAAGCCATCGTGCGCGAAGGCATGAAGTTCGTTGCCGCCGGCATGAACCCGATGGACCTGAAGCGCGGCATCGACAAGGCCGTCGCAGCGACCGTCGAAGAACTGAAGAAGATCGCCAAGCCAACCACCACCTCGAAAGAAATCGCGCAAGTCGGCGCGATCTCGGCCAACTCGGAAACCTCGATCGGCGAGCGCATCGCCGAGGCAATGGAAAAAGTCGGCAAGGAAGGCGTCATCACCGTCGAAGACGGCAAGTCGCTGAACGATGAGCTGGACATCGTGGAAGGCATGCAGTTCGACCGCGGCTACCTGTCGCCGTACTTCATCAACAACCCGGACAAGCAAGTCGCCGTCCACGAGCAGCCGTTCATCCTGCTGTGCGACAAGAAGATCTCGAACATCCGTGACCTGCTGCCGGTGCTGGAGCAAGTCGCCAAGGCCGGCCGTCCGCTGGTCATCATCGCCGAAGACATCGAAGGCGAAGCGCTGGCGACCCTGGTCGTCAACAACATCCGTGGCATCCTGAAGACCGTCGCCGTCAAGGCGCCAGGCTTCGGCGACCGCCGCAAGGCCATGCTGGAAGACATCGCCATCCTGACCGGTGGCCAGGTCATCGCCGAAGAAGTCGGCCTGACCCTGGAAAAGGTCACCCTGGCGGAACTGGGCCAGGCTTCGCGCATCGAAGTCGGCAAGGAAAACACCATCATCATCGACGGCGCCGGCCAGGCTGAATCGATCGAAGGCCGCGTCAAGCAGATCCGCGCCCAGATCGAAGAAGCGACCTCGGACTACGACCGCGAAAAACTGCAAGAGCGCGTGGCCAAGCTGGCCGGCGGCGTTGCCGTGATCCGCGTCGGTGCAGCCACCGAAGTCGAGATGAAAGAGAAGAAGGCACGTGTCGAAGACGCGCTGCACGCAACCCGCGCTGCCGTCGAAGAAGGCATCGTGCCAGGCGGCGGCGTGGCCCTGCTGCGCGCCCGCGCTACCCTGGACGTCAAGGGCGACAACCCTGACCAGGACGCCGGCATCAAGATCGTCCTGCGCGCCATGGAAGAGCCGCTGCGCATGATCGTCCAGAACGCGGGCGACGAGCCATCGGTCGTGGTCGCAGCCGTCCTGGGCGGCACCGGCAACTACGGCTACAACGCCGCCAACGGCACCTATGGCGACATGGTCGAAATGGGCGTGCTGGATCCAGCCAAGGTCACCCGCTCGGCACTGCAGAACGCAGCGTCGATCGCCGGCCTGATGCTGACCACCGACTGCATGGTCTCGGAAGTCGTCGAAGACAAGCCAGCCGGCGGCATGGGCGGCATGGGCGGCATGGGCGGCATGGGCGGCATGGACGGCATGATGTAATCCAGCCGGTCGCCTGGCGCGCCGCGGCAACGCCGGCGCGCCAGTCCTCCACGACGAAAAGCCCGCGAGGTTCACGCCTCGCGGGCTTTTTGCTGTCCGACATACTGAAAAACCGGGACGGCGGCTCAGCGCCGGGCGCGCGGCCCCTTGCGGCGCAGCCACAGCATGGCCGCCATGGCCACGCCGCCCAGCCACAGGGTGCCGGGCTCCGGCACGTCGACCGGATCGTTCGGCTCGACCTCGGTATCGTCCGGGGGCAGGCCCGGGGTGCCCGGCGTGCCCGGGATGGCCGGCGTATCGGGTCCACCCGGCGTGCCTGGCACGCCAGGCGTGGGCAGCGGCAGCTCCGGGTTCGGACCCGGGCCGGGATCGGGATCGGAGCCCGGACCGGTTCCGGTTTCCGGCGTCGGTGTCGACGGCGTCGGCGTATCCGGCGGGCTGCCGCCCGTGTCGCCGGGATTGCCTCCGCCGCCAGTGCCGCCATCGCCCTCGCTGGCGTTGCCCGGCGTCGGGTTGCCAGCGGCTGGCGGCGCCGTCGCGCCATCGCCGCTGCCATCGCCCAGCGTGCCGCCGCTCGAGATGCCCGAGCCATACCGCGCGGGCGGGCTGCCCATGAGGTCGGCCAGGCGCGGCTGCGCGACCGGCGCGGCGCCGCGCAGCAGGCCGGCGCCGTCCGGGAACACGTCGGGGTAGTAAGCCGGTCCTGCTCCGGGACCGTCGTCGAGTCCCTCCAGGCCGGCCGCCACCGCCATCAGGCCGCCGCCATCCTCGGTGACGAAGGAATCGAGTTCCGATTCGGTCGGGCCATTGGCTTCGACCGGGTACATCGGCACGTCCGAAATCCGGTTGGCGCAGCGCGCCCGCATCTCGTTCCTGCCGTCGGTGAGCAAGGTTTCGCCCGGCGCCAGCATGAGTTTCTTCTTTGTCCAGTACACCTGGTCGCCCTTACGGTACGACACGTACACGGCGCGCGGCTTGGTGACGGTGACCGCACGCGCGTTGGCGACGTCGAAGCCGGCATAGTGCGCCGCGACCACGGCGTCGGTGCGGATGACGCGCGCCAGCTCGTCCGCGTCCGCCACGCCGCCGGGAATGATCGAGAACGGATAGATGCGCCGCGCGGCGCCCTGCTCCGCGGCCGGCGCCGCACTGGCGGCGGCCGGCGCGATGGCGGCGCTGGGGCTCGCGCCGACATGGATGACCTCGTCCGGCTTGCGGTCCAGCCAGGTCCAGTCGATGTCCAGCGGCGGCGCCAGCACGCCCGCGACGCCCGTGGCAAGGCCCAGCATCGCAAGGATGCCAAGACGCTTTTCGCGTTGCGACGCTTTGACGAGGCTGCGGCTGTAGGCAGAGCGGCGGCGGTCCATGGGGACGAGTGGCGAGGGTGCAAAGTAGGAGTGGTCCTACAGAATAGCATTATTTCTATGAATAAATTACGGCTCCATGGTGAGAAATGTGATTTCGTGGCAAAAAACACGAATTACTTTCTGTATAGAAATATTTCGCACGACAGGCGCAAAGCATCGTTGCAATGCCCTTGCGTTCCGCGCAATCGATGCAGTCGGTCAGATGGCATCCGTGTTGCTGGTCGAACACGCATGGTTTACCATGACCGCCTGCCCTCACGAGACCCGCCATGTCCACACGCGCCGCTTCTTATTCTCCCTTGCGCCTGACCATTGCCGCACTGATGCTGTGCTGCGCCGTCGCCGGCTGCAAGCGCGCCGAACGCGAAGCGCCGCCGGCGCCAGCGCCGGCCGCGCCAAGCGTTCACGTGCCGGCGCACACGAAGGAAGAAGCGATGGCCTCGCTGCTGGCGTTGCCGGAACTGCAGGCGTGGTCGCGGCAGATCGAGCAGCGCAGCCAGGGCAAGGCGCGCGGCGCCGTGATCGAGGACGATCCGGTCCCGCGCGAAGTCAACGGCAAGAAGTATTACCAGCTGAGTTTTGTCGAGAACCGCGCCGAGGATGCGCGCCGCCGCGAGAGCTTCCTGGTGGCCCAGGACGGCAGCGAGATCCTGGTCGACGACGCCGATTCGGACACCCTGCTCAGCCTCCAGGAATGGCGCCGCACCATCGAGCGCGTGGATATCAAGAGCGCCAACTGACGCCGTGCGCCGCAGCGCTCAGCTGTCCAGGTGAGAGATGAGCAAGCGGCGCGGATCCTGGCCGGCGCCCTGCCCATGCTGGCCATCGACCGAGATCCCCACCGCCATGATGTCGATCAGCAGCAACTGCAGGATGCGCGAGATCATCGACAGGAAGCTGGTGCTGTCCTCGCTGTGATCGACCGCCAGGCATACGCTGGCCTTGCGCGCCAGCGGCGACTGGCTGTTGCTGATGGCGATCACGTCGGCGCCGGCGGCGCGCGCGATGTCCACCGCCTGCAGCAGCTCCGGCAAGCCGCCCGAATTCGAGACCGCGATCACCACGTCGCCCGGCCCCAGCAAGCCCGCGGCCAGCGTGAACAGGTGGGCGTCGCCATACAGCGCGGTCGGGATCTTGAAACGGAAGAATTTGTGCTGGCCATCCAGCGCCACCGCGCGCGAATTGCCGAGCGCATAGAACTCGACGCGCCGCGCGCGGCTCACGAGTTCGATCGCGCGGTCGAGCGAGCGCACGTCGAGTTGGTCGCGGAAGCGCAGGATGGCGGAGACCGTGTTGTCGATCACCTTGGCCGACAGATCGTGGGTGCTGTCGCTCATGCGCACCTGGCTGTGGCGCACGGGGATCGCGCCGGTCAGGCTGCTCGCGAACTTGAGCTTGAATTCGGCCAGGCCCTGGAAGCCCAGCGAGCGGCAGAAGCGGATCACGGTCGGCTGGCTCACGTCGGCCAGGCGCGCGATCTCGGCGATCGGTTCGTTCAGCACCGTGCGCGGATGCTCGAGCACGAGCGTCGCCACCCGCGCCTCGGCCGGCGACAGCTCTTCGCGCAGCTGCCCGATGCGTTCCATCAGCGTGTTGGCGCCGCTGCGCCCGCGCAGGTGCTCGGCCAGGATGGTCGCCACGCCGTGGAAGGCGGGGTTCGGCGTGGTGATCACATAGGTCGGGATATCCGCCAGGTAGTCGGAAAAGCGTCCCTTGGCCTCGAACCGCGTGCGAAACGGCGAGCGCGCGAACCATTCGCCGAGGCGCGGCACGATGCCGCCGCCGATGAAGATGCCGCCGAAGGCGCCCAGGGTCACCGCCAGGTTGGCGGCGGCGCCGCCCAGCATGCCGCAGAAGCACTCCAGCGTCTCCAGGCACAGCGGGTCGTCGGCCTCGAGCGCGCCGGCCACGATGGCGGCCGCGCTGCGCTCTTCGGCCCTGACGCCGTTGCGGTCGGCCAGCGCGCGGTAGATGACTTCCATGCCCGGCCCCGAGATCAGGCGCTCGTTCGACACGTGCGGCCATTCGCGCCAGGCGTATTGCAGGATGGCGAACTCGCGCTCGTCGGCCGGCGCGAAGTTGACGTGGCCGCCCTCGCTGCCCAGCGTGACGAAGCCGTCCGCGGTCGGGATCCCGCCCGACACGCCCAGGCCCGTGCCGGGCCCCAGCACGCCGATGACGGCGCCCGGCACGGGCGTGCCCGGCCCCACCTGCATCAGGTCTTCCTTGGCGAAGCCCGGCAGCGCGGTGGCCAGCGCGGTGAAGTCGTTGACGATCAACAGGGTCGACAGGCCCAGCTCGCGCCGCACCGCGTCGGTGGAGAACTCCCAGGCGCGGTTGGTCATGCGCACGTAGTCGCCGTTGATCGGGTTGGCGACCGCGAATGCGCCGTGGTTCAGCCGCACGTCCTCATGGTCTGCCAGGTAATGGCGCAGCAGCGGGACGATGCCCTCGAAGTCGTCGCAGCGCAGCACCTGGACCGAGCGAAACACTCCCGGCGCGGTCTGCAGCGCGAAGCGCGCGTGAGTTGCGCCGATGTCGGCCAGCAGGCGCGGGCCGTCGGCGAACGCCGTGCGCGCGAACTTTTCCGGCTCCTGCTGGATAGTCATCAGCCCTCCGCGCGTTCCAGGCCGAACCAGGCGCCGAACGGCGGCAGGGTCACGCGGCCGCCCCGGGCGTCGCCGGCCAGGCCGTCGACCGCGAGGCGGTCGGTGGCTTCGGTGGCCGGCCAGTCGAACGTGACTTCCGCGTTCGACAGGTTGAACGCCGCCAGCACGCTGCGCTCGCCCTCCAGGTCGCGGCGCAGGGCCAGCACCGGCTCCGGCGCGTCGATGAAGGCGATCTCGCCGCGCGTCAGCTGCGGCATGGTGCGGCGCAGGGCGATGAAGCGGCGCTGGAAGTTCAGCATCGAATCGGGGTCCTTGTCCTGCAGGTCGACCGCGGCGGCGGCGTGCGAGGGCTCGACCGGCAGCCACGGCTTGCCCGTGGTGAAGCCGGCGTGCGGCGCGGCGGCCTGCCACGGCATCGGGGTGCGGCAGCCGTCGCGGCCCTTGAACTCGGGCCAGAAGGTGATGCCGTACGGGTCCTGCAGCAGTTCGAACGGCACGTCGGCTTCGTGCAGCGCCAGCTCGTCGCCCTGGTACAGGCAGGGGGTGCCCTTGAGCGAGAGCTGCATCGCCAGCACCATCTTGGCAAAGCCGGCGGTGGCGTGCGGGCCGCCCCAGCGCGTCATCACGCGGATCGCGTCATGGTTGCCGACCGACCAGGAAGCCCAGCCTTCCTCGACGCGGCGCTCGAAGTCTTCCACTTGCGCGCGGATGTGGGCAGCGGTGAACACCGGCGTCAGGAAGTTGAAGCTGTAGGCCATGTGCAGCTTGTTCCCGCCCGCCATGTACTCGTTCATCTGGGCCAGCGCGTCGTCCGAGCTGATCTCGCCGATCGAGACCGCGCCGAATTCATCCAGCTGGGCGCGCAGTTGCTCCAGGAAGGCGATGTTCTCGGGCTGGGTCTTGTCGTAGATGTGGGCCTGCATGCCGTACGGGTTCACGTCGGTCACGGTCGAGGTGTCGCGCACCAGCGCCGGCGGATTGCTGCGCAACTGGCGGTCGTGGAAGTGGAACACGCAGGCGTCCAGGCGCACGCCGTCGACGCCGCGCTCGAGCCAGAAGCGCTGGGCCGCCAGGTGGGCTTTCTGCACCTCGGGATTGTGGAAGTTCAGCTGCGGCTGGCTCACCAGGAAGTTGTGCATGTAGTACTGCTTGCGGCGGGTATCCCATTGCCAGGCCGAGCCGCCGAACACCGACAGCCAGTTGTTCGGCGGGTTGCCGTCCGGGAGCGGATCGGCCCAGACGTACCAGTCCGATTTCGGGTTGTCGCGGTTGGAACGGCTTTCGACGAACCAGGGGTGGGAGTCGGCGGTGTGCGACATCACCTGGTCGATCATGATCTTCAGGCCCAGGCCATGCGCCTTGGCGACCAGGCGGTCGAAGTCGGCCAGGGTGCCGAACATCGGGTCGACGTCGCAGTAATCGGCGATGTCGTAGCCGAAGTCGCGCATCGGCGACTTGAAGAACGGCGACAGCCAGACGATGTCCACGCCCAGGCTCGCGATGTAGTCGAGCTTCTCGGTGATGCCGGCCAGGTCGCCGATGCCGTCGCCGTTCGTGTCGAGGTAGCTGCGCGGATAAACCTGGTAGATGATGGCGTCGCGCCACCAGTTCGGATTCGTCGTGGTCGGGATCTGGGTCATGGCTGGTCCGTGGTTTGGAATTCTAGGCAATATACAGGACGCAACAAAACTTGACAATTCCGGAAGTTTTCTAGAAATCCATAATTTATCCTTACGATTCAATACCTTGGCGTTTCGAAAACGTTTCCAGCAGCGTTGCGTGCGTAACTAAACTACGTCGATATGTTTCTCGTTTGTTTCACAACAATATTTTTATTGCAAAGTGAACCGCCCTCGTCATAGCATCGCGTCTGTTTGACATTTCAAGGAAGCGGTCGATGACTGATCTAGCAAAACCAGGTTCCGGGCGAATGCCGCGGCAGATTCCCTACATCATTGCCAACGAAGGCTGCGAGCGCTTCAGCTTTTATGGGATGCGCAACATCCTGACGCCCTTCCTGATCACGACGCTCCTGATGTTCCTGCCGGAAGACATGCGCACCGGCGAAGCCAAGCACGTGTTCCACACCTTCGTGATCGGCGTGTACTTCTTCCCGCTGCTGGGCGGCTGGCTGGCCGACCGCTACTTCGGCAAGTACAACACGGTGTTCTGGCTCAGCCTCGTGTATTGCGCGGGCCATGCCTGCCTGGCCATCTTCGAAGACAACGTCAACGGCTTCTATTTCGGCCTGTTCCTGATCGCGCTCGGCTCGGGCGGCATCAAGCCGCTGGTGGCCTCCTTCGTCGGCGACCAGTTCGACCAGACCAACAAGGACAAGGCGAAGATCGTGTTCGACGCCTTCTACTGGATCATCAACTTCGGCTCGTTCTTCGCTTCGCTGCTGATGCCGGTGCTGCTGCGCGACTACGGTCCGGCCTGGGCCTTCGGCGTGCCCGGCATCCTGATGTTCATCGCCACCATGGTGTTCTGGAGCGGCAAGAAGAAATACGTGCACGTGCCGCCGGCGCCGCCGAATCCGCACTCCTTCATGCAGGTGGCCAAGACCGCCCTGCTGGCCAAGGAACCTGGCCAGGGCCGTCCGGGCCTGAACGTGGCCCTGATCGGCGCCGCGGGCGCCGTGGTCTCGCTGGCGATGTCGGTCCAGTGGGGCTTCGTGATCGGCGCCTGCACCGCGCTGGTGCTGCTGATGGCCTTCGGCGGCATCGGCGCCTCGATGCAGCTGGATCGCGCGCGCGGCATCCATCCGCAAGAGGCCGTGGACGGCGTACGCGCCGTGCTGCGCATCCTGATCGTGTTCGCGCTGGTGACGCCGTTCTGGTCGCTGTTCGACCAGAAGGCCTCGACCTGGATCGTGCAGGCCAATGAAATGACGACGCAGGTCAGCTTCCTCGGCTGGACCTTCGACGTCATCCCGGCCCAGATGCAGGCCCTGAATCCGCTGCTGGTGATGATCCTGATCCCGGTGAACAACCTGCTCCTGTTCCCCCTGCTGCGTAAACTCGGCATCGAACCGTCGCCGCTGCGCCGCATGACCGCCGGCATCGTGCTGTCGGCCGCCGCCTGGATCGTGGTCGGCAACCTGCAGGTGGCGCTCGACGCCGGCGATCCGGTCTCGATCGCCTGGCAGATCGCGCCGTATGCGCTGCTGACCCTGGGCGAGGTGCTGGTCTCGGCGACCGGCCTCGAATTCGCCTACAGCCAGGCCCCGGCCTCGATGAAGGGTGTGATCATGGCCCTGTGGTACCTGGCCGTCACGGTCGGCAACCTGTGGGTGCTGATCGTGAACGCGAGCGTCAAGAACGAGTCGGTGGTGGGCTATATCGAAGGCACCGGCATGGGCGTGATGGCGGCGCAGATGTATTTCTTCGCCGGCTTCGCGCTGCTGTCGGCGCTGGTGTTCGGCTGGTATGCGACGCGCTACAAGATGGTCGACCATTATCGCGGCAACGCCGCGTAAATCGTGGGGTGGACGGCTCTGCCGTCCACGCGTCCAATCTCCCTCAAACCTGTCTATCCTGGCGGTGTGCTCCGGTCGCTTGAACGCGTGGACGGGGGACCCGTCCACCCTACATGAGCAAACTTCATCTCGCCCTCGTCGCGGCCTCACTCTCCACGACCGCCTATGCGGCCGTGCCTCTCGATACCTGCAACAGCGCCGGCTTCCAGGAAGTCCTGCAAGCCAATGGCGAACAGCTCGACGCGCGCGCCGTCTGGCTCGACAAGCGCCTGGTGCGCTGGCCCGGCGTCCCGCTCGATGGGCGCTTCCGCCTGTACCACTCCCCTGCCGCATCGCTCAATGCCAAGGTTGGCGGCAAGGTGACCGGCGCCGCCGGTTCGATCAAGCTCGACATCTCGCCCACCGCCGTCCCGCACGCAGCGGCCGAGCGTTTCAAGTGGGTCGCCACCGGTCCGACCCTGCGCGTGGCGGACAGCGACCTGTCGCGCCTGCCCGCCTTGCACCGCGAACAGCTGGTGCTGGTGCAGGAAGACGCGCGCGGCATGGTGGTCGCCGCCACCCGCATCCAGTCGGCCGGCGCCCTCGACGACCTGTACGCCGCCGCCGAAGCCATCCCCGACCTCGGCGCCACGCCAACCGCGAACCAGACCGGTTTCAAGCTGTGGGCGCCGACCGCGCGCCAGGTGGCGGTCTGCACCTATGACGGCCCGACGGCCAGGGCGAGCGCCGTGCACGCGATGACGCTCGACGAAAAGACCGGCGCCTGGGCGACCAGCCTGCCGCGCGACCTGTCGGGCACGTATTACAAATACGCGGTCGACGTCGTCGTGCCCGGCGCCGGCCTGGTGCGCAACCTGGTCACCGATCCGTATTCGGTCAGCCTGAACGCGGATTCGAAGCGCAGCTACATCGCGAACCTCGATGCGCCGCACCTCAAGCCGCGCGGCTGGGACGACACCCGTCCGCCGGCCACGGTGCAGGCCCCGACCGACATGGTCATCTACGAGCTGCACGTGCGCGACTTCTCGCTGATCGACGAGACCGTGCCGGAGTCCAAGCGCGGCAAGTACACCGCCTTTTCCGAGACGAACTCGAACGGCATGAAGCACCTGCGCGCGCTGGCGCAAGCCGGCCTGACCGACGTGCACCTGCTGCCGGTGTACGACATCGGCAGCATCCCGGAGATCGGCTGCGCGATGCCGCAACCGTCCGGCGCGCCGGACGGCGAAAGCCAGCAGGCATTGATCGGCAAGACCGCGCATACCGACTGCTTCAACTGGGGCTACGACCCGCAGCACTTCAACGCGGTCGAGGGCAGCTACGCCAGCGACCCGCAGGATGGCGCGCGCCGCATCGTCGAGTTCCGCGAGATGGTGATGAACCTGCACAATGCCGGCCTGCGGGTCGGCACGGACGTGGTCTACAACCACACCTTCATCGCCGGCCAGGAAGAAAAATCGATCCTCGACCGCGTGGTGCCGGGCTACTACCACCGCCTGGATGCGCGAGGCGCCATCGAGACCTCGACCTGCTGCTTCAACACGGCCACCGAGAACACGATGATGGCCAAGCTGATGATCGACTCGTCGGTGCTCTGGACCCGCCACTACAAGATCGATTCCTACCGCTTCGACCTGATGGGCCACCAGCCGCGCGCGGCGATGGAACGGCTGCAGAAAGAGGTGAACGAGGCCGCCGGCCGCCACGTGCAGCTGATCGGCGAAGGCTGGAACTTCGGCGAGGTTGCCGACGGCGCGCGCTTCGTGCAGGCCTCGCAGCTGTCGCTGAACGGCACCGGCATCGGCACCTTCAGCGACCGCGCGCGCGACGCCGTGCGCGGCGGCTCACCGGGCGACTCGGGCGAGATCGTGATCCGTCAGCAGGGCTATATCAACGGCCTGGCGTACGACCCGAATGCACTGGGCGGCGACGCCAGGCCCGATGCCCTGCTGCGCGCGGCCGACCTGATCCGCGTCGGCCTGGCCGGCTCGGTGCGGAGTTTCCCGATGCAGACCTTCGACGGCAAGGTGCGCCAGCTGCAGGACATCGTCTACGGCGGCAACCAGCCGGCCGGCTATGCGAGCCAGCCTTCCGAGGCGGTGAACTACGTCGAGAACCACGACAACCAGACCCTGTACGACATCAACGCGCTCAAGCTGCCGGTGGCGACCAGCGCTGCCGAGCGCGCGCGGGTGCAGGCGCTGGGCATGGCGATCAACGCCTTCAGCCAGGGCGTGGCCTATTACCACGCCGGCATCGACGTGCTGCGCTCGAAATCCCTGGACCGCAACAGCTTCAATTCGGGCGACTGGTTCAACCGTCTCGACTGGACCTACCGGGACAACTTCTTCGGCACCGGCCTGCCGCCCGCCGCCGACAACGCGAAGGACTGGCCGCTGTTCAAGCCGCTGCTGGCCAATGCGGCCCTGAAGCCGGCCCCTGGCGACATCGCGTTCGCGCGCGACGCCTTCCGCGACCTGCTGCAAATCCGCGCCAGCTCCACGCTGCTGCGCCTGCGCAGCGCGGAAGACATCAATGCCCGCCTGCGTTTCTTCAACACCGGCCCGCAGCAGGTGCCGACCGTGCTCGCGGCCTGGATCGACGGCCAGGGCTATCCCGGCGCGAACTTCGCCGGCCTGGGCTACCTGGTGAACGTGGACAAGAAGGCGCACACCATCGACGCCGCGCTCCTGCGCGGCAAGAAGCTGCGCCTGCATCCGGTGCATGCCGCAAGCGGCGCGGCGGACCAGCGCGCGCGCGAGGCGCGCTTCGACAGCGCCCGCGGGACCTTCACGGTGCCGGCGCGCACGGCCGTGGTGTTCGTGGAGTAGGGTCAGGCGGCGGCGAGCGCCAGCGTGTCGGCCAGCCGGGCGATGGCGAAGGTGTTGCGGCCCATGCCCTTGGCCTCGTACAACGCGCCGTCGGCCAGCTCGCTGATCGCCTGCGCCGTGACGCCGGGCGCGTCGGCCAGGCCGACGCCGATGGTGACGCCCACGGGAATCGCATGGCTACCGACCACGAACGGCGCTTCCATCGCCTGCATGATCTTCTTGGCCACCAGCTCGACGTCGCGCGGCGAGCCGACTTCGTCGAGCAGCACCGTGAATTCGTCGCCGGCCAGGCGCGCCACCAGGTCGGAGCTGCGCACCACGTTGCGCACGCGGCGCGCGAACTCCACCAGCACCATGTCGCCCACCGCGTGGCCGTGGCTGTCGTTGATCCGCTTGAAGTGGTCGATGTCCAGGTACAGCAGGGCGAAGGCGCGCTCGCGCTGCGGCGCGCGCTGCACCGCCGCCTGCAGCGCCAGCTCGAACTGGCGCCGGTTCGGGATGCCGGTCAGCGCATCGGTATGCGCCAGCGCATGCAGGTTACGCTCGTGCATGCGCGCCGCGGTGGCGTCGGTGGTCAGGATGTAGACGCCGACCACCTTGCCGTCGCGCAGGTGCGGCAGAAAGGTCGAGTGCACGATGCGGATGTGCTTCTTGCGCACGATGTCGTGCTCGCACTGCGAGGCCTTGCCTTCCCAGGCATCCTTCAGCGCTTCCTGCTGCTGCAACCAGTATTCTTCGCCGAAGGCTTCGACCATGGTCTGCCCGACCACCTGCTCGGGCGCCTTGCCCAGCCAGGACTGGTGCACCGCGTTGGCGAACACATAGCGGTGGTCCTGGTCGAGATGGGCGATCAGCACCGGCAGGTTGTCGGTGATCGTGCGCAGCCGTTCCTCGCTCTCGACCAGCCGGTCCCTCGACGCCTTCAGCTCGGTGACATCCTTCATCGCCACCACCGCGCCCAGGGTCTTGCCCTGGGCATTGCGCAGCGGCCGGCCGCTGGCCATCAGGGTGCAGGGCGAGCGGCCGTGCGGCGCGATCACCATTGCGCCGTCGCGCACCACCTCGCCCTTGAGCGCGCGCACCAGCGGCACCTCGTCCATCTCCATCGGCGTGCGGCCGTCGGCGTGGTGCAGCGAGTAGTACTGCGACCATTCGCTCGGCGCCACCGCCTTCAGGTCGCGGCCGTGGAAGTCGCGCGCGCTGCGGTTGAACAGCGTCAGGTTGCCGATGGCGTCGCAGGCCACCACCCCGACGTCGATCGATTCCAGCACCGCGTCCAGCAGTTCCTGTTTCTCTTCCAGCTGCAGGCGGATGCGCATGGACTCGGCCATCCGCTCTTCCAGCTCGGCGGTGCGGGCGGCGATGCGGGCTTCGAGTTCGGTGTTGAGCGACTTGAGCGCCTGCTCGGCGAGCATGCGCGCCATCACCGCCTTCATGTGATTCAGTTCGACTTCGACCAGTCCGGCCAGGTCCTTCAGCACCTGGCGCTCCTCGATGCTGAAGACGCGCGGCGCGCGGTCGATGATGCACAGCGTGCCGACCGCCTGGCCATCGCTGTAGACCGGCTGCCCGGCATAGAAACGGATATGCGGTTCGCCCGTCACCAGGACGTTGTCGGCGAAGCGCGGATCTCGTGCGGCATCCTCCACCACCAGCATGTCGCGCGCCTGCACGGTGTGGCTGCAGAACGAGATCGAGCGCGGCGTCTCCTGCGGTTCAAGACCGGTGCGCGACTTGAACCACTGCCGGTCGGCGTCGACCAGCGAGACGAGCGCGATCGGCACGCCGAAAGTCATCGCGGCGAGCCGGGTGTAGCGGTCGAAGCGGGTCTCGGGAGGCGTGTCGAGGATTTCAAGCTCGGCCAGCGCGGCTAGGCGGGCCTGTTCGTTGTGGGCGTAGGTGACGATGATGGTGCTCTTCCAAATACCGGTTCTGGGGCGGCGGGTCGAGGCCGGGACGATGCGGAGACGCCGGGGATGAGGGCGTCCACGGCCGAATCTTACATTGGGTTCCTGGCGGAAACTACTGTTTCCGCGGACAGCGTTGCGTGGCGTAGACGCTTTTACGCACGGGCGGATCGTTCGTCAATACGACAGCTTTCCTGGAAAAATGAATGGAGGAAATTAGTGTTTCCTTGCAGAATCAACAGCACGGCGGCCGCTTGCCGGATCGTCAGTAAATATCGCGTCCACACCCGCTTCGAGGTAGGCGCGGATCTCGCCCGCCGCATCGCCGCGCCGGCTGGGCGAGGCGACGGGCGCCGCGCGAAAATCACTTGGCAAAAACGGGTTCTCGGGCCGCATGGTCCACACATGAACCGCCAGCCCGGCGCCGCGCGCCTCCCGGACGAAGCGGGTCGGCGTGCCCAGTGCGCCGCCCGCGTCGCGCGGAATCACGATGGTCTTGTACGGCGCCACCACGTCGGCATAGCGCGCGATGGCGCGCAGTCCGTCCGGCGTGATCATGTCGGCATAGGTCAGGCCGCTGCCGGCGGCGACCGCATCGTGCGGGGCGCCGTCAGCGGCCACCAGCTGCACCAGGCGGTAGCCGGCCATCGCGTGCAGTTCCTTCAGGTTGCCGGTTTCGAAAGACTGGATGAACACGGCCGCATCCCGGCCGCGGTAGCCGTTCGCCGCCAGCACGTCCACCAGGCGGCGCTCGAGCGGCAGGCCGATCGACTTGAAGTAGCTCGGGTGCTTCAGCTCCGGGACCAGGCCGATGGTCTTGTTGCGCGCGCGGCTCTCGCCGTCGACCAGGTCGATGATCTCCTGCAGGGTCGGGATCGCATGCTGGTCATCGTACCTCGTGTTGGCGGGCCGGTTGGCGGGAATGCGCTCGCGTGCGCGCAGCTGTTTCAGTTCGGCGAGCGTGAAGTCTTCGGTGAACCAGCCGCTGACCGCCACGCCGTCGATGGTCTTGCTGGTCTTGCGTGCGGCGAACCGCGCCAGCTCGGCGACGTTGGTGGTGCCCGAGATCTCGTTCTCGTGACGCGCCACCAGCACGCCGTCGCGGGTGGCGACCAGGTCGGGCTCGACGCTGTCGGCGCCGTCCTCGATCGCCTTGCGGTAGGCGGCCAGCGTGTGCTCGGGCCGCAGGGCCGAGGCGCCGCGGTGGGCGATGACGCTGGGCGAAGGGGGCCAGGACTGGCCGGGGTTCTTCAGGTCGTGGCTGGCGCAGCCGCTGGCCAGCAGCGCGACGAATGCGCAGCCGAGGATGCGCGAGGATGGCGGGTGCCGCATGGGCTGTCTCCGGTTGCCGGACTTGTCCGCATTGTCGCGGCGCGCCGTGACAGTGGCATGACAGCGTGGCATGACGCCGCCGGTCAGATATCGAGGTGCGAGATCAGGAGCCGGCGCTGCTCGATGTCGTTCTGGCTGCCCTGGCTGCCCTGGCTGCCCTCCCCCTGCGCGCCCAGCGAGATCCCGACCGACATGATGTCGATCAGCAGCAGCTGCAGGATGCGCGAGATCATCGACAGGAAGGTGGTGCTGTCCTCGCTGTGGTCGACCGCCAGGCACACGCTGGCCTTCTTCGCCAGCGGCGACTTGCTGCTGGTGATGGCGATGACGTCGGCGCCTTGCGCGCGCGCCGTGTCGACCGCCTCCAGCAGGTCGGGCAGCTGGCCGCCGGTGGAGATCGCGATCACCACGTCGCCCGGCCCCAGCAGGCCGGCGGCCAGGTTGAGCAGGTGCGAGTCGCCGTACAGCGCGGCCGGGATGCGGAAGCGGAAGAACTTGTGCTGGCCGTCCAGCGCCACCGCGCGCGAATTGCCCATCGCGTAGAACTCGACCCGGCGCGCGCGCCGCAGCAGTTCGATCGCGCGGTCGATCGCATGCACGTCGAGCGCGTCGCGGAACTTCAGGATCGCCGACACCGTGTTGTCGATCACCTTCGCCGACAGGTCATGGGTGCTGTCGGTGACGCGCACCTGGCTGTGGCGCACCGGGATGGTGCCGGTCAGGCTGCCGGCGAACTTGAGCTTGAATTCGGCCAGGCCCTGGAAGCCCAGCGAGCGGCAGAAGCGGATCACGGTCGGCTGGCTCACGTCGGCCAGGCGCGCGATCTCGGCGATCGGTTCGGACAGCACCTTGCGCGGATGGTCGACCACCAGGCTGGCCACGCGCTGCTCGGCCGGCGACAGTTCGTGGCGCAGCTGCTGCACGCGGTCCATCAGCGTGTTGGCGCCGCTGCGCCCGCGCAGGTGTTCCGACAGGATCGCCGAGACGCCGTACAGGGCCGGGTTCGGCGTCATGATGACGAAGGTCGGGATCTGGGCGATGTAGTCGGTGAAGCGGCCCTTGGCCTCGAAGCGGGCGCGGAACGGCGACGTGGCGAACCATTCGCCCATGCGCGGCACGATGCCGCCGCCGATGAAGATGCCGCCGAAGGCGCCCAGCGTCACCGCCAGGTTGGCGGCGGCGCTGCCCAGCATGCCAGCGAAGGTTTCCAGCACCTCCAGGCACAGGGCGTCGCCGGCGTCCAGCGCGCCGCCCATGATCTCGGCGGTGCTGCGCGCCGGAGCTTCCACACCGTTTCTTTGCGCCAGCGCGCGGTAGATCAGTTCGATGCCGGGACCGGAAATCAGGCGCTCGTTCGAGACGTGCTTCCATTCGCGCCAGGCATACTGCAGGATCGCGAATTCGCGCTCGTCGCTCGGCGCGAAGTTGACGTGGCCGCCCTCGCTGCCCAGGGTCACGAAGCCGTCGATGGTCGGGATCACGCCCGACACGCCCAGGCCGGTGCCGGGACCGAGCACGCCCGACACCGCGTGCGTCTGCGCCTGCCCGCCGCCGACCTGCAGCAGGTCTTTCGGCTGGAAGCCGGGCAGCGCCATCGCCAGCGCCGTGAAGTCGTTCACGATCAGGAGCGTCGACAGGCCCAGCGCGCGGCGCACCTCGTCGGTCGAGAACTGCCAGTCGCGGTTGGTCATGCGGATGAAATCGCCGCTGATCGGATTGGCCAGCGCGAAAGCCGCGTGGCTGATGCGCTGGTTCGGATGCTCGGCCAGGTAGGCGTTCAGCAGCGGGACGATGCCGTCGTAGTCGTCGCAGCGCAGCACGCTCACCTGGGAGAGGACCCCGGGCGCGGTCTCGAGACCGAAGCGCGCATGGGTGGCGCCGATGTCGGCCAGCAGGCGCGGACCGTCGGCGAAGGCCGCGCGCGCGGGTTTCAGTTTGGTGTCTGGGTCAACGGTCATCGTGCAAGGATACCATTGAACGAATTGCAAGAGAATGGGGCCGGCGCCGGCTCCCGCAGCGCCGGCCCAACGACAATCAGCGCACCAGTCCGTCGACCAGCGCCTTGTGGAACTTCACCGGATCCTGCATCTGCGGCGCATGCCCCATCTCCGGGAAAGTCACCAGCTTCGCGCCGGGAATCGCCTCCTTCGTCTTCTGCGCCAGCACCGTGTAGTTCCCGAGCTTCGGACGGATCGCGGCCGGCGCCGCGTCCTTGCCGATCGCGGTGGTGTCCTTCAGGCCCATCAACAGGAAGGTCGGCACCTTGATGAGCGGGAACTCGTAGACCACCGGCTGCGTATAGATCATGTCGTAGATCAGCGCCGAATTCCAGGCCACGATCTCCTTGCCCTTGCCGCGGTACATACCGACCAGCATCTGCACCCACACCTCGTACTCCGGCTTCCACTGGCCGTTGTAGTAGGTGGTGCGCTCGTATTCGCGCACGCGCTCGGCCGAGGTCTTCAGCTCGCGCTCGTACCACTTGTCCACGCCCAGCGACGGCACGCCGAGGTTCTTCCAGTCTTCCAGGCCGATCGGGTTGATCATCACCAGCTGGTCGGTCAGCTCCGGATACATCAGCGCATAGCGCGTGGCCAGCATGCCGCCGGTCGAGTGGCCGATGACGATCGCCTTCTTCACGCCGATCGATTCGAGCAGCTTGCGGGTGTTGTCGGCCAGCTGCTGGAAGGTGTACTGGTAATGCTGCGGCTTGGTCGACTTGCAGAAGCCGACCTGGTCGGGCACCACGACGCGGTAGCCGGCCTGGGTCAGGGCCTTGGTGGTGCCGTCCCAGGTCGCGCCGCAGAAGTTCTTGCCGTGCATGAGCACCACGGTGCGGCCGTTCGGCTTGACCGGCCTGACGTCCATATAGGTCATCTGGAGATCGACGCCCTGGGACTTGAAGCGGTATTGCTGCGTCGGTTCGGGATAGGTGAACTCTTCCAGCTCGGGACCGTAGACCGGCTCGGACGCGGCTTGGGCGAAGGCCTGGGCCGGCAGCAGCGCGAGGGCGAGACCCGCTCCCGCGACGGCACGGGCGATACGTGTAAAGACTGGCATGGCAATCTGTGCAAAGTTGACGGAACCACCAGTCTAACCCGGATCGCCACCGATTCGATATGCAGAAACTCAGGCCAGCAAGGCGCGCATTTCGGGCACCGACAGCGGCGCGTCCTGCGCTTCCTGGAAGCGGCCCAGGATGCGCTCGATCGCCTGCACCGGCTGCGCGCGGCTGAAGTACCAGCCCTGCACGCAGTGCACGCCGCGCTCGGCCAGCCAGGACAGGTCGGCCTCGTCCTCCAGGCCTTCGCACAGCAGCTCGGCGTCGAACACGGCGGCGATGCCCTGGATCAGGGCGAACACGCCGGCGGTGCGGGCGTCGCTCGCCACGCCGTGCACGAAGCGGCGGTCGGCCTTGAGCCGGTCGAAGGGGAAGCTGGTGAGCGCGTCCAGGTTCGAGTAGCCGGTGCCGAAGTCGTCGACCGCGACCCGCACCCCGAGCGCGCGCAGCGCCGAGATGCGCTGGTGCAGCAGCGTCGGCGAGTCGAGCAGCTGGCTCTCGGTGACCTCGAATTCGAGCAGCTCGCCCGGCACGCCGGTGGCCTCGAGGATCTCGGCCAGGCGCGCGAAGACCTGGGTGTGCATCAGCGAGGCGCGCGAGAAGTTCAGCGCCACCGGCGGCGTCGCCAGTCCGCGCGCGCGCCAGGCCATCAGGTCGCGGCAGACCAGGTCCAGCACGTGCATGTCGAGCTCGAAGATGCGGCCCGAACTCTCTGCCTGGGGCACGAACATCCCCGGGCCCACCAGGCCGTAGGCCGGATGGCGCCAGCGCACCAGGGCCTCCAGCCCGATCAGGCGTCCATGAGCCACGTCGACCTGGGGCTGGTAATGCACCTCGAGGCGGCCGAAACGCAGCGCGCCGCGCATGGCTTCGCGCAACTCGTACCGCAGGCGCGCGCGCGCCATCAGCGCCGCATCGTACTCGTGCACGACGCTGGCGCCCTGCTGCTGGCGGATCGAGGACATCGCGATGTCGGCGGCATCCAGCAAGCCGTCGGCGCTTTCCTCGCACGGCAAGGCCTGGCGCCGGATGCCGATGCGCGCATGCAGGGTGTGCATGCAGCCCGGCTCCACCTCGAAGGGCTGGTCGATGGCGGCGCACAGGCGCGCGAGATGGGCGTCGATCTCCTCGGGGCGCGCGAGCAGGGCGAACGCGAACTGGTCGGCGCCGAGGTGGCCGAGCAGCGCGCCGTCGGCCCAGTCCTCGATGCGCTTGCCCATCAGGCGCAGGATGCGGTCGCCCGTCTCGCGCCGGAACAGGTCATTCACCTGGCGAAAGCCGATCAGGTCGACCATGCCGACGGTGACCAGCGCGCCCTCTTCTTCCAGCAGCACGCGTTGCAGGTGGTGCAGGAACACCGCGCGGTTGAACATGCCGGTGACCGGATCGCAGTAGCGCAGTTCGAGCAGGTCGGCCGCGATCCGTCCCAGCAGCCGCAACTGGGCGGCCTGGGCGACGTCGAGCGTGCGCGCGCTGGCGCTCATCACCCACAGGTTGCCCAGCAGGTGCTCGCTCTCGCCGCGCAGCGGAACGGCGGCGTAGTGACGGCAGCGCGGCGGCTCGGCCACCAGCGGATTGGCCGCGAAGCGCGGATCGAGGCTGGCGTCAGGCACCTCGAACCAGTCGCCCCCGACGTCCAGGGCGCGGTCGCAGAACGACCCTTCGCGCGGAAGGAAGCTGCCCTGGATGCCGATGTGCGACGGCAGCCAGATGCGCGACTTGAACATCAGGCTGATGCCGCCGATCTCGGCGCCGCTGGCCTGCACGGCCAGGCGGGTGATGTAGTCGAGCTTGGGGTCGGGCGATTCGGTCAGGACTTCGTCGCCGTCCTCGCCGCCCAGCGCATGCAGGCCCGGTTGCGGCGCGACGTTCTTCACCTCCAGGCGCGCCCGCCCCCGCACCAGGCGATAAATCATTCTTGCTCTGCTCATGCTGCGCATGTTCTCTCCCCTCTCGCGTCGGTCGGCATTGACGCGCTGCGGCCGCACGCTCATCGGCGGCTGGTCCGCAAAACATGAATGTATTAGCAGCTTAGCAGTGTTCGCTCAGAGGCAGCGCGGCGCGGCCGGGAATTCCGCGCGGCAGGAAATCATGCGGGTCGCATGACATGGGATAGCAAATTGGCGCACGGCGCACAGTCGCCGCCGTGCGCCGCGATGCCAACATCAGTCCTGGGCGATCAGCGCCACCGGAGCGGCGGTGTCGAAGCGCACCTTGCCGCCCTTGACCACGGCGGTCTTGCCGGTGTACCAGTCGCGCACCGTGGCGCCGTCGTGGAACACGCCGCCGACCTGGATCGTGGCCGGCTGGCCTCCTGGCAGGTCGAGCGCCACCACCACGCGGTCGCTCACGCCATTCTTTTCCCAGGTGCGCTTGAAGGTGTACGGGCTATGGCTGATCATCTGGTGCGCACCTGCGCCGACCGCCGGGTGGGCGGCGCGGAAGCGTCCCAGGCGCGCCCAGTGCGCGCGGATGTCGGCCACGCGGTGCATGCCACGTTCCGCGTTCGATTTCAGCTCGTCCCAGTTCATGAACGAACGCAGGGTGGCGTCGCCCTCGGCGCCTTCGACGCGCAGGATGCGCGCGGTCTCGTCGCCGTAGTAGATCTGGGCGGCGCCCGGCGCCAGCAGCAGCTTGTTGGCCGATTCGAACGGGCGCTCGCGCAGCGGATCGAAGGGACTGCCGTCGTCGTGCGAGCTGATGTAGTTCAGGACCGAATAGCCCTTCATCTCGCCTTGCAGGATCCTCGAATAATCCGAGAAGATCTTTTCGTAAGGCTGCCTGGCGTCGCTGCGCAGGCTGAAGCTGATCATGCTGTCGAAGCCCTGATCCAGGTAATCGACGACCTCGCCGCCGCCCAGGTCGAACTTGCGCGCGTGCTTGATCTCGTAGTTGTAGACCTCGGACACCATCCAGAACTTGTCTTCGCCCAGGCGCTGCTTCGGATTGGCGCGCTTCCAGTCCTCGAAGGCGAGGCTGGCTTCCTGCTTGAGTTCCTTCCACAGTCCGGGCTCGGTATGCTTGACGGTGTCGGCGCGGAAGCCGTCGATGCCGTACTTGCGCACCCAGTCCGCATGCCACTTCATCAGGTAGTAGCGCGGCGCGCGCGGATAGCCGGTGCGCTTGAAGAAGTCGTCCAGTTCCTTGACTTCGCGCTCGTAGCGCCCTTCCTTCTTCCATTTCGCCGCCAGCTGCGGCGGCAGCTCGACGTTGGCATTGCTACCGGTGAGGAAGTCCGGCAGGTTCGCCACCAGCGTGCAATCCATCGTGGTGCGCGCGTCCTTGTAGGTGCACTGCGGGCCGGTGCGCACCCACGCTGCCGGCCACACCGGATCCTGCTTCGTCACCGGCCCGGTGTGGTTCATCACCACGTCGAACACGATGCGGATGCCGTTCGCGTGCGCCGTGTCGACCAGCTCCTTGAGCTCGGCCTCGGTGCCGAAGGCCGCGTCCAGCGCGGTGAAGTCCTTCGCCCAGTAGCCGTGGAAGCCGTAGCTCTTGCCGGTGCCCTCGTCGGTCGAGCCGTGGATCTGCTCGACGACCGGCGTGAACCAGATCGCGTTCACGCCCAGGTCGTTGAAATACCCTTCCTTGATCTTCGCCGTGATGCCGGCGATGTCGCCGCCCATGAAGCCGCGCATCGTCGCGGCATCGTCCTTGCGGCCATACGCCTTGTCGTTGGCCGGATTGCCGTTGTTGAAGCGGTCCGTCAGCAGGAAGTAGACGGTCGCGTTCTCCCAGACGAAGGGTTTGCCGGCAGGCGCTTTCGTTTGTGCGATGGCGGACGAGACGGACGACAGCGCGCCGAAGGCGATCAGCATGGAGGCGGCAAGGACGGGTAATTTCATGCGGTTTCCTGTAGGTGGGTGGGTGTCAGGTGATGACGGTGGGTTCGTTGCGGCCGGTGCGCCGGCGCAGGCCGGACACGCTCTCGGCAACCGCGATCAAGCCCTGCAAGGCTTGCTGGGTGTCCAGGTCGTGACGCGCCGGATCGGCCTCGTAGCGCTCGAGATAGAGTCGGACGGTGGCGCCCTCGGTGCCGGTGCCGGACAGCCGGAGCACGATGCGCGAACCGTCGCTCATGATGATGCGCACGCCCTGCCCCGTAGAGCACGAATTGTCGACCGGGTCGTTGTATTCGAAGTCGTCGGCCTGCGCCACGTGGTGGCCGTCCAGCGTCTGGCCCGCCAGCTCGGGCAGGCGCGCGCGCAGCGCATCCATCATGGCGGCCGCCGCCGAGGCGTCGACCGCCTCGTAATCGTGGCGCGAATAATAGTTGCGGCCGAAGCGGGCCCAGTGCGCGCGCAGGATCTCCCCGACCGACTGGCGCCGAACGGCCAGCAGGTTGAGCCAGAACAGCACGGCCCACAGGCCATCCTTCTCACGGATGTGGATGGAGCCGGTGCCATAGCTCTCCTCGCCGCACAGGGTGGCGAGGTTGGCGTCCATCAGGTTGCCGAAGTACTTCCAGCCGGTGGGCGTCTCGAAGCAGGAGATGCCGAGCGCCTCGGCGACGCGGTCGGCCGCTTGTGAAGTCGGCATCGAGCGTGCGATGCCCGTGACGCCGTCGGCGTAGCCCGGCGCCACGGTGGCGTTGGCGGCGATGATGGCCAGGCTGTCCGAGGGCGTGACGGCGATGCCGCGCCCGACGATCATGTTGCGGTCGCCGTCGCCGTCCGAGGCCGCGCCGAAATCGGGCGCATCCGGCGCCGCCATCGCCGCGACCAGGTCGGCGGCATTGACCGGGTTCGGATCGGGATGGCCGCCGCCGAAGTCAGGCAGCGGCTGGCCATTGACCACGGTGCCGGCGGGCGCGCCCAGGATGTCCTCGAGCACCGCCCTGGCATACGGCCCCGAGACCGCGTGCATGGCGTCGAAGCGCATCCGGAAGCCGCTGGCGAACAGCGCGCGGATCGCATCGAAGTCGAACAGGCGGCCCATCAGCTCGGCGTAGTCGGCGACCGGATCGATCACCTCGATGGTCATGTTCTCGATGCGGGTCGTGCCCAGCCGGTCGAGGTCCACGGCCGGCGCATCAACGATGCGGTACTGCGTCAGCGCCCTGGTGTGCTCGTAGATCGCCTCGGTGATCTTCTCGGGCGCCGGGCCGCCGTTCTCGATGTTGTACTTGATGCCGAAGTCGCCCTCGGGACCGCCCGGGTTGTGGCTGGCCGACAGCACGATGCCGCCATGACAGGCGTGCTTGCGGATCACGCAGCTCACGGCCGGCGTCGACAGGATGCCGCCGCGGCCCACCAGCACCTTCTCGACGCCGTGCGCGGCGGCCATGCGCAGGATGGTCTGGATCGCCTCGCGATTGAAATAGCGGCCGTCGCCGCCCACCACCAGGTGACGGCACTTGCCTTCGCCCAGGGTCAGGAAGATGGATTCGACAAAATTCTCGAGGTAGCCGGGCTGCTGGAACTCGGTCACCTTCTTGCGCAGGCCCGAGGTGCCGGGACGCTGCCCGGCGAACGGGGTGGTCGCGACGGTCTGGATGGTCATGCTGTGCTCCTGTCTGGGTAAGTTTGCGCTCACATAGTCACCCCGACCAGGACTGGTCAGGGCGAATA
Source organism: Massilia timonae (assembly GCF_001866515.1). NCBI lineage: Bacteria > Pseudomonadati > Pseudomonadota > Betaproteobacteria > Burkholderiales > Oxalobacteraceae > Massilia > Massilia timonae. Next base: position 2,652,020 of record NZ_JRYB01000001.1, on the reverse strand, counting down.
TGTTAGTAAAACATTACGATACGACAGCCGCAAAAATGACGGCGCGCGTGGGCGGGTGGTTGGCGGAATCCGCCTGGATCAGGCCTTCGAGACCGGCGCCGCCTTGTCGGTGACGAACAGGGTCAGGAGCGCCGCGACCAGCATGCAGCCGCCGCCCAGCACCAGGGTCAGCACCGCATGACCGTCGAACAGGTGCTTGGTGATGCTGCCCAGCAGCAGGCCGCTGACGATCTGCGGGATCACGACGAAGAAGTTGAACAGGCCCATGAAGTAACCCATGCGCTTGGCCGGCAAGGCACCGGCCAGGATCGCGTACGGCATGGTCAGGATCGAGGCCCAGGCGATGCCGATGCCGATCATCGGCAGCACCAGCATCTGTTTGTCGGTGATCAGGAACATGCTGGCCAGCGACAGTCCGCCGATGACCAGGCAGGTCGCGTGCACGATCTTGCGCGAGGTGGCGCGGGCAAACACCGGCAGGATGAAGGCGGCCAGCGCCGACACGCCGCTGTATACCGCGAACATGATGCCGACCCAGTTGCCGGCGTCCTGGTAGGCGCTCGATTGCGCATCCGTGGTGCCGTAGACGTTGTCGGCGATCGCGGTGCCGGTATAGATCCACATCGCGAACAGCGCGATCCAGGTGAAGAACTGCACGAAGGCCAGCTGCACCATGGTGCGCGGCATCTTGCCGAAGCCGCCCAGGATCTCGACGAACATCGTGCCGACGCCGCGCGAGGCCTTGCGCTCCCTGTGGAAGGCGTCCATGTCGGGCGGCGGCAGTTCGTCGGCGAACAGCACGGTCCAGCTCACGGCCAGGAAGAACACCAGGCCGCCGGCGTAGAACGAATAGCGCACGGTGTCCGGGATCACGCCGCCGACGGCGGCGTTGGACACGCCCATGCTCTCGAAGAAGGTCGGCAGCAGCGAGGCGATGACGGCGCCGCAGCCGATGAAGAAGGTCTGCATCGCGTAGCCCGCGGTCTGCTGGGCCGGGTCGAGCTTGTCGCCCACGAAGGCGCGGAACGGCTCCATCGACACGTTGATGGCCGCGTCCATCATCCACAATACGGCAACCGCCATCCACAGCGCGGTGGAGTTAGGCATCAGGAACAGCGCGATCGCCGCCAGCACGGCGCCGATGAAGAAGAAGGGACGGCGGCGGCCCCATTTCGGGTGCCAGGTATTGTCGCTCAGGTAGCCGATGATGGGCTGGACCAGCAGGCCCGTGACCGGCGCGGCCAGCCAGTACAGGGCCAGGTTGTCGGGATCGGCGCCGAGGGTGGCGAAGATGCGGCTGGTATTGGCGTTCTGCAGCGCGAAGCCGAACTGGATGCCGAAGAAACCGAAGCTCATGTTCCACAGCTGCCAGAACGACAGGCGGGGCTTCCCCACGGCCGATTGCATATCCATTGTGTGTCCCCAATCTGGCCCGGACGTTAGCGGGCTTCTCTCGTGTGTGAATGCGCGGCCGCTCGCTTGAGCGTGCCGTCAGTGTGCCTTGTGCAGGATGTGGCGCGAACTCGGAACCGGTAACGATCACCGCGTGGACGGCGCAGCCGTCCACCCTACAGTCCGGCTAGCGTATCTGTAGCAAAATAACATGGTGATTTCTGAGTGTCAATCGCGGCGTTCTCATAGTGAGAACGCCGTGACGACTCAAGGTAAAGACAGAGTTTTGTAGTCAAACAACAGCAACCGCCATTGTTTGACTACATGATCACGCCTGCCCTTTGCGATGCGGCTTCTTGCCCGGCGCCGGCTTTTCGCTCAGGCGGCGCTCGACGCCCTTCTTGGCGGCGTACGGCTTCTTCGCGGCCGGGGTGGCCGGGGTTTCGCCGTCGCGCGTGATGTCGAGCTGGCGGCCCGCGACCCAGACGGTCTTGAGGTGATCCACCAGGTCCTTCGGCATGTCGTCCGGCAGGTCCAGGGTCGAGTAATCGTCATAGATCTCGATGCGGCCGATATGCTTCGACGGGATGTTGGCTTCGTTAGCGATCGCGCCGACGATATTGCCCGGCTTGGCGCCGTGCACGTAACCGACTTCGATGCGGAAGGTCGCCATGCCCGGCTCCGGCTCGCGCGCCACGCGCTCTTTCTTGAAGCCCGGCTCGCGCGGCGGACGCGCAGGACGGTCTTCCCAGTCGCCACGCGGTGGACGCTCCTGGAAGCCGCGCTCCTGGCCGCCACCGAATTCACGCTGCGACGGCACGCCTTCCGGACGCGCCTCGCGGTCCGGCTTGGTCAGCAGCAGCGGTTCGTCGCCGCGCGCGAGCTTGGCCAGCGCGGCCGCGATCTCGATCGCCGGCACATTGTCTTCGCGCTCGATCTCTTCGATCAGCGAACGGAACACTTCCAGGCCGCCGCCTTCGGCCAGCGTGGTGCGGATCTGGTCCTTGAAGCGGCTGATGCGCACTTCGTTGACTTCCTTGATCGTCGGCAGCGACAGCGGCGCCACCGGTTGACGGGTGGCGCGCTCGATCGCCTTCAGCAGGCCGCGCTCGCGCGGGGTGATGAACAGGATCGCGTCGCCGCTGCGCCCCGCGCGGCCGGTGCGGCCGATGCGGTGGGTATAGCTCTCGGGGTCGGACGGCACGTCGTAGTTGATCACGTGGCTGATGCGCTCGACGTCCAGGCCGCGGGCGGCGACGTCGGTCGCCACCAGGATGTCGATCTTGCCGTTCTTGAGCTGCTCGATGGTGCGTTCGCGCTGTTGCTGGGCCATGTCGCCGTTGATGGCGGTGGCGGCGAAGCCGCGCGCCTGCAGCTTGGTCGCCAGTTCCTCGGTGCCCAGCTTGGTGCGCGCGAAGATGATCATGCCGTCGAACGGTTCGGCCTCGAGGATGCGGGTCAGCGCGTCGAGCTTGTGCATGCCCGACACCAGCCAGTAGCGCTGGGTGATGTTCTCGGCGGTGCCGGTCTTGGCGGCCACCGTCACTTCGGCCGGGTCGCGCAGATAGGTCTTGGCGATGCGCTTGATGGCCGGCGGCATGGTGGCCGAGAACAGCGTGGTCTGGCGCCCTTCCGGGGTCTGCTGCAGGATGTGCTCGACGTCGTCGATGAAGCCCATGCGCAGCATTTCGTCGGCTTCGTCCAGCACGAGGGTGTTGAGCATCGAGAGGTCGAGCGAGCCTTTTTCGATATGGTCGATGACGCGGCCCGGGGTGCCGACCACGACGTGCACGCCGCGACGCAGGCTCGACAGCTGCGGGCCATAGCTCTGGCCGCCGTAGATCGGCAGCACGTGGAAGCCCTTGATGTGGGCGGCGTAGCTCTGGAAGGCTTCGGCCACCTGGATCGCCAGTTCACGCGTGGGCGCCAGCACCAGCGCCTGCGGCGTGGCCTGCTTGATGTCGATGCGCGACAGGATCGGCAGCGCGAAGGCGGCGGTCTTGCCGGTGCCGGTCTGGGCCTGTCCCAGCACGTCGCGCCCTTCCAGCAGCAAAGGAATGGTGGCGGCCTGGATCGGCGACGGCGTTTCGTAGCCGACGTCTTTCAGCGCTTTCAGGACGGGCGCCGAAATGTCGAGGTCGGAGAACGATGGGATGGGGGTGTCGGACATGGAGGAATTGCTCTTAAATAAGTAGAAACGAAACCGACAGTTTACACTGTCGCCTCGCCCAAGGCGCTAAATAGGGTGGATGCAGGGACGAAAACCACAGAATCCGAAAAAACAAAAAAGCCCTTGCAGGCAAAAACCTGCAAGGGCCCCGATGAGGGCTGGCTGCGCCGCGCAAGGCGGCGCGCCGGTATTACGGTGTGAAACTTACAGCTTGTAGTTCAGGCCGAGCAGCATCTGGCGGCCGTACTTGCTGTAGCCGCGCGGACGGTCTTCGGTGCCGGCGTAGCTGCGGAAGGCGGTGTCGGTCAGGTTGTTCACCTGGAACAGCACCGACAGGCCTTCGATCTGCTTGAAGTCGTAACCCAGTTGCAGGTCGACCACTTTATCAGCTTTCACGTAGGTCAGCTCGGTTGCGCCGCCGATGCCGCCGATTTCACCCACGAAGTCGCTGCGATAACGCTGGCTGACGCGGGCCGAGAAACCGTCTTTCTCATAGTAGGCGGTGACGTTGAACACGCGCTTGGACAGGCCAGGCAGCGGGATCGCGAGGCTGCCGAAGCGCTGGTCGACGATCGAGATTTCGCTGTTGGTGAACGAGGCGTTGGCGGTGATGCCGAAGCCGTCCAGCATCGGGTGGATCATGTCCAGCGGGGTCGAGGCCGCAAACTCCAGGCCCTTCAGGGTGCCGCCTTCGCCGTTCATCGGCTGGGTCATGGTGCCGATATTGGTCAGGGCGCCCTGCAGGTTGAACTCCGAGAAGTCACGCGGCACGGTCACGCTGTAGATGTACGAGGACAGGTCCTTGTAGAAGCCGGCGGCCGAGATGTAGCCCTTGTTGCCGAAGTATTTTTCGTACGACAGGTCGACCTGCTTGGCGCGCCATGGATCGAGCTGGGCGTTGCCGCCGTTGCCCCATGGGGTGCCGGTGGTCTGCGCGGTCAGGCCCACTTCCAGGGCGGCGTTCAGCTGGTTCAGCTTGGCGCGCGCCAGGGTCTTGCCGGCGCCGAAGCGGATGAACTGCTGGTCCGGCAGGCTCCAGGCCAGGTTCACGCTCGGCAGGTAGTCGGTGTACTTCTTGCCGTCGGTCAGCGGCACCAGGTCGGCGAACGGCCAGGCGCGCAGCGTGTTCGCGGTCGAGCTCTGGTCGGTGTCGATCACCTGGATGCCGATATTGCCGCGCAGCGGCATCGCCATCAGTTCGGTGTCGATGTTCAGCTTGGCGTAGCCGGTCTTGACCTTTTCTTCGATCGACCAGTTCTTGGTCGCGCCCCATGGCACCAGCACCGACGGGGTGAACGGACCGAAGTTATTCGCCAGCACCGCGTCGATGTCCCAGCTCAGCGAGTTCTGCAGCGCATACAGGTTCTGCACGCCGTTGAGCACGCCCGGCGCGAAGGTGCCGTCACCCAGCTTGGTGAAGCCGGTTTCCAGGTGTTCCTTCTCTTTTTCGCGCTTGGAGTGGTTGTAGCCGACTTCCAGGCTGCTGAACGGACCGTCGGAGAACTTGCGCTCGAGGCTGACGCGGAACGACGTCATCTTGTCGGTCATGTTCGGGGCGTTGACGTAGCCGTCGCCGAACTGGCCGCCGATGGCGATCTGCGACGGATCGTCGTACACGCCCGACAGCGACAGCTGCGGAATGGTGCCGCCGTTGTAGCTGTAGTCCAGGGTCTGGCGGGTGGCGCGGCCCGAGTTGATCTCGATCAGCTCCTCCTTGTGGTCAGCCTTGGAACGGCTGATGTCGATGATGCCGACCCAGTCGCCGCTGCTGTAGCGGTTGTTCCAGCCGAAGGCGGTCAGCTTGTCGTCGCGCGTCATGCGGTTGTTGCGCACGACCGGATTGACGTTGTTGGCGGTGCCGGCGATCGCGGTGCCGTTGACCACGGTCGCGTTCGAGAAGCGCACTTCGCCGTCGTCCTTCAGCGGCATCTCGATGCCGCGGCGGATTTCTTCCTGGTCGAAGCGCGAGTGATAGACGTCGAAGGTCGAGCTGAAGTTGCGGTTCGGACGCCATTCCAGCACACCCATCAGGCCGTCGCGCACCTGGTCGCCGGTGGTGGCCATCGACTTCATGCCCTTCGGCACTTTGACGGTCGAGCCCGGCACGACGTTGGTGTCGTCCACCCAGTCCCAGGTCTCGAACTGCTGGTGCACGTTCGGCTTGTCCTGGCGCGCATAGCCGATCGCCACACCCAGCGTGCGGTTGGCGAACTGGTCGATGTAGGAAGCGCTGATACGGCTGCCGGTGTCCGGCGAGCCGGCGCTAATCGAGCCCTTCGAATTCTTTTCGCCGCGCACGTTGACGGTGACGACGCGCTCGCGCAGCGACAGCGGCTTGATGGTCTGCAGGTCGACCGTGCCCGACAGGCCCTGGCCGATCACGCTGGCGTCGCCGGTCTTGTACACGGTGACGGCGCTGATCAGTTCCGACGGGTACTGGTCGTATTCGACGGTGCGGTCCGAGCTGGTGGTGACCTGCTCGCGGCCGTTCAGCAGCGCGGTCGACAGGTCGCCCGAGGTGCCGCGGATGCTGATCGACTGGGCCTGGCCGTTGACGCGCTGGGCCGACAGGCCCGGCAGGCGGGCCAGCGATTCGGCGATCGACACGTCCGGCAGCTTGCCGATGTCTTCCGAGGAGATCGCTTCGACGATGCCGGTCGATTCGCGCTTGACGGCGATCGCATCTTCGATCGCGCGGCGGATGCCGGTCACGGTCACGGTGGTGACGGGCGCGTCCGGGTTCAGGTTGGCGGTCTCACCCGTGCTGGCGGTTTGCGCGTGGGCGCTGCCGGCCAGGACGGTGACGAAGATGGCGCAGCCGGCGGCAACCGGGCTCAGCTGGAATGCGGCACGCTTGGTGGCGATGTTTTTCATGTGTCCCCTCAGATAGAACGATGTATTCCCGAAAACAGCCCGTCGGCCGGCCGGGATCGGCTTTTTGCGACAAAATCAACGTTGGCCGGGATTCTGTATTAAAACTAGATGCACTGTCAACGGGAGTTACTTGCAGCAATGATCATGGCACGTTTTTGCCTAAGAGGCCGTAAATCCAAGGTTTTTTCGTTGTTTATGAGCTACATGGCAATTCGGTGATTCTGTAGTCGCGCTACAAATGCCCTAAAAACCGGCACGATTTTTCCTAAATGCACCATCTCGGTGCATATCTCGTAGTAAATCAATCAGAACCTTGGAGGCGGCGTGGAAAGCCTGAAAATTTGCTACAAGTAAGACGCCTGTCCGCAGGCCGGGGCCATCATGCGGGCGAAAAGGCGCTGTACTCGTTAGATATGGATGAGCATTGAACTGCTGAGCTGACTCGCGGTCCAATCCCGGTCGCCATCGATTGGGGAGCACGCCATGCAAGCGCCGAAGTTCGAGAAGCTGTTTGACCAATTGGCGCTGCTGAACCAGCCCCAGCGCCAGCAGGTACTGGCGGCCCTGCATCCAGCAGCCGGGCTGGACCGGGTGATTGCCCTCATCAGCGATCATCGATCAAAGGGGCGGCGTTGTCCCGATTGCACCTGTGAGCGGTGTCACCGGCACGGCCAGGCCAACGATTTGCAACGCTATCGCTGCTGCGCGTGCGGCCGCACCTTCAACGACCTGACCGGCACGCCGCTGGCGCGGCTCAGGCACAGGGGCAAGTGGCTCGATTATCTGGACACGGTGCTCGATTCGCGCACAGTCCGCTCTGCGGCCAAGCGTGTCGGCGTGCATCCGAACACCACCTTTCGCTGGCGCCATCGCTTTCTCGAGCGCGTCAAGGACGACCGGCCCGAGCGCCTGGTCGGCATCGTCGAGGCCGACGAGATGTTCCTGCTCGAATCACAGAAGGGTTCACGCAAGCTCGATCGCCCGCCGCGCAAGCGCGGCGGCAGGGCCGCGCTGCGCGGCATCTCGCATCATCTCGACTGCATCCTGGTGGCGCGCGACCGCGGCGGCCAGACTATCGACGCCGTCACCGGACGCGGCGCCTTGAAGGTGGCCCAGCTGGTGAAACACCTGCTGCCGAAACTCGAATCCCAGGCGCTGCTGGTCACCGATGCCAACGCCGCCTATCACGCCTTCGCCCGCGCCCATGGCGTCGCGCACCAAGCCGTCAACCTCAGCGCCGGCGAGCGGGTCCGCAACGGCGTCGATGGCGCCATCCATGTTCAGAATGTCAACGCCTACCATCGGCGCTTCAAGGAATGGCTGGCGCGCTTCCATGGGGTGGCGTCGCGCTGGCTGCCCAATTATCTGGGCTGGCATTGGGCGCTCGATGGAGGGCGAGTCACTTCTATCGAGCAATTGCTGCGGGTCGCATTCGGGGTCATCAACAGATAACGATGACAGCGCCGCGAAAAAAAGGCCGCCCCTCGGGGCGGCCAGGTGGCGGGATCGCTTGCCGCTCAGGCTGTGCGCGCCGCGCAATGCTTGGCGATGTACTCGTCATGCGACGGCATCACGTCGACGCACTTGCGGATCACCTCGCGCACGCTCTCCATGTACTCGGCGATGTCGGCCTCGGACTGGGTATCGGCCAGCGGGTGGTAGCCGTCGAGCGGCATGTTCTGCCCTTCGAACACCTGCAACCAGCCGACTTCCGAGAACAGTTCGTTATCGACCCGCACGACCTTGCCGCGCGAGCGGTACAGGTCCATCTTCTGGCGCAGCGTCTCCGGAATCGCCATGTTCGCGCATTCGGTCCAGTAGGCCGAGTCGGTGCGCTGGTTCAGGTGGTAGTGCAGGATGATGAAGTCGCGCACGCGCTCGTACTCGAAGCGCGACTGCCGATTGAACTCGTCGCGGTCGACGTCGCTGAAGCGGCGGTCCGGGAACAGCTCGACCAGGCGCGCGATGCTCGACTGGATCAGGTGGATACTGGTCGATTCGAGCGGCTCCAGGAAGCCGCTCGACAGGCCGATCGCCACCACGTTACGGTTCCAGGCCTGCTTGCGCATCCCGGTCTGGAACTTGATCAGGCGCGGCTCGGCCAGCGCGCGGCCGTCGAGGTTGGCCAGCAAGGTCGCCGCCGCCTCGTCGTCGCTGATGAAGCGGCTGCAGTACACATGGCCGTTGCCGGTGCGGTGCTGCAGCGGGATGCGCCACTGCCAGCCCGACTTGTGCGCGGTGGCGCGGGTGAACGGCGTGATCGCCGGCACCGATTCGCAGGGCACGGCCAGCGCACGGTCGGCCGGCAGCCAACCGGTCCAGTCCTCGTAGCCGGTCTCGAGCGCCTGCTCGATCAGCAAGCCGCGGAAACCCGAGCAGTCGATGAACAATTCTCCTTCGATGCGCTGGCCGTTGTCGAGTTCGACCGCATCGACGAAGCCGTCCGGCTCGCGCCGGGTGGCGCGCGCGATCTTGCCCTCGATGCGCACCACGCCGCGCGCCTCGGACAGCTTTCTCAGGTACTTCGCGTACAGGCTGGCGTCGAAGTGGTAGGCGTAGGCGATGTCGCGCAGCGGCGAATTCGGCACGTCCTGGCGCGCCGGCATGAACTTGCCGGCCTTGGCCGCCATGCGCGTGATCGAGTATTCCTCCAGCGGCGCGGCCTTGCCTAGACCCCGCATCTTGTGCCAGTACTGCTCGAACGGCACGGTGGCCAGGTCTTGCCCCATGCGGCCGAAGCCGTGCATGTAGCGCTCGCCGATCCGGCCCCAGTTGACGAACTCGATGCCCAGCTTGAAGCTGCCCATCGTCTCGCGCATGAATTCGTTCTCGTCGATGCCGACCACGCGGTTGAAGCGCTGGATCATCGGGATGGTCGCCTCCCCCACGCCGACGATGCCGATCTCATCCGACTCCACCAGCCGGATGTGGTAGCGGCCGTTCAGCATGCTCGACAGCGCCGCCGCCGTCATCCAGCCGGCGGTGCCGCCGCCGACGATCACGATGTCCTTGATTGCCTGGTTTTCCATATTTTGTGCCCTAGTCTCTTCCAACGAAAAACAACCCCCGGGGCCGGGGGCCGCGAGGGTTGCATTGTAGTGCGTGCCGCGATCAGAACTTGTAGTTGGCGCCGAACTGGTAAGTGCGGCCGTACACGACGCGGCGGGTGATCGAATCCGGATTATCCGTGTACTCCTGGTACGGCGCGTTGTTCCAGTTGTTCGCCTGGGCGAACACCGACAGGCCCTTGGCGAAGCCCTTCTGGATCTCGTACGACACCTGGAAGTCGACGATGGTCTCGCCTTTCACGAAGGTGTACTGCAGCGTGTCCGAGAAGTCCGGCGACTGGCCCAGGAAGTCCGAACGCTTGCGCGCCGCGGCGGCGATCTGGAAGCCGTTCTTTTCGTAGTACAGGCGCAGGTTGCTGACCTTGCGCGACAGGCCGGGCAGCGGGATCGACTGCGCCGCCGTCTGCACGTTGCCGAAGCCGAGCGCCGGGATGTCGATCGCGGAACTGGTGTACGAGTGGTTGGCCAGCACGCCGAAGCCGTCCAGCCACGAGTGCACCATGTCCAGCGGCACGTTCACCGCCAGCTCGTAGCCGCGGATGCGGCCGCCTTCGCCGTTTTCAGGACGGTTCAGCACGCCGATGGTCGAGCCTTCGAAGGTTCCCGAGGTCGGCAACGGGGTGGTCGACGTGACCCATGGCGCGAAGTCGTATTCCGACGGCGTGCGCAGGATGAAGCTGTCGAGCTTCTTGTAGAAGCCGGCCACGCTCACATACCCTTTCTTGGCGAAGTATTTTTCGTACGACAGGTCGAACGACTTGGCTTCGAACGGCTTGAGCAGCGGGTTGCCGCCGCCGCCGCTGATGAACGGGTTGGCCACGCTGGTGTTCACGCCGAAGCCGATGCCGCCGCGCAGGTCGTCCAGGCTCGGACGCGACAGCACCTTGGCCACGCCCATGCGCAGCACCTGGTCGTTGTTCAGGTCGAACGACAGGTTCAGGCTCGGCAGCACGTTCCAGTAGTCGGCGGTGTCTTCGGCGCGCACCACCGGGCACGAGGCCGCGGTCTCGCCGGTGCAGTTGCCGCTGTTGTAGCCGCCGCCGGTCTGCTTGGTGTGCACGAACTGGGTGCCGACGTTGCCGCGGTAGTCGAAGCCGAACAGCTGGCCGTTCAGGTCGCCCATCACATAGGCGGTCTGCACGGTTTCCTTGACGTCCCACAGCTTGGTCAAGATGTCGGCATTGACCTTCTCGGCCAGCTCGTACACGGTGCCCAGCGAACCGAGCGGGTTCCAGGAAGCGACCGGGATGCCGGTGGTGCCGGCGGTGTTCGGGGTGCTGTTCGGCATCGGCACGGCGCCGTACAGGTCGCCGCCGACGATCATCAGGCGGCCTTCTTCGCCGGTGCGGCGCTTTTCGCGGTCGGTGAAGTTGTAGCCGACCTGGAAGGCCGAGACCGGACCCCACTCGACGTTGCGCTTGGCGTTCAGGCGGACCGCCTTGAGCGTGTCCGCGATATGCGGCTGGGCCAGGTAGCCGGCCTGCGCCAGCGGCTCGGCCGCGGTGCCCGACCAGCCGTTCACGTCGGTCAGCTGGGCGACGTTCGGATCGGAATAGTTCAGGCCGGTGCGGTAGGCGACATCGGCGTAGTTCAGGCCATTGAAGCCGGTCCACGAAATCGTGTCCAGGTTGGCGGCATTGCCCGGCAGGCCGGCGGTGGTTTCATAACGCGAGCTCAGCTTGGTCGCCTTGGACCAGGTGAGGTCGGCGCTGGTATTCCAGTCGCCCAGCTTCAGCTCGTTCTTCCAGCCGACCGTCTTGAGGTCGTCCTCGGCCGCTTCGATGTGGTTGCGGATGACGGCCTTGTAGTTGGTCAGGGTGCCGCTGGTGGCGATGCCGTTCGAGACCGTGACGTCCTGCAGCACGCCGACCGGATCGTAGCGGCCCGATTCGTTGTTGCCGATCGCGCCTTCCAGGCCGGTGCGCTTGAAGCCGGTTTCGCCGGCCGAGTAGAACAGGTCCAGGGTCGAGCGGAAGTTGCGGTTCGGGCGCCACTGCAGCGAGGCGAAGGCGCCGTCGCGGTTGTGGTAGCCGGTCTCGGTGTCGGCGGTGAAGCCGGTCGGCACGCGCACGTTCTGGCCGTTGTACGGCAGCTCGGCCGTGTTGCCGCCCCAGGCGTCGAACTTGCGCTGTTCACCGCCGGTCTCGTCGTACGAGGTCAGGCCGACCGCGATGCCGAAGGTGCGGTTGGCGAACTGGTCGATGTACGACAGCGAGAAGCGGTCGCCATCGCCTTCTTCGGCGGTGCGCACGCCCAGGCGGCTCTTCTTGTAGTTGACGGCAACGACGCGCTTGCCGAAGTCGAGCGGCTGCACGGTCTTGAGGTCGATGGTCGCGGCCAGGCCCGAGCCGATCACGCTCGCGTCCGGGGTCTTGTAGATCACGACGCCGCCCATCAGCTCGGACGGGAACAGGTCGAATTCGGGATTGCGCGCATTGCCCGTCGAGGCCATTTCGCGGCCGTTGAGCAGGGTGCCGTTGAAGCTCGGCGACAGGCCGCGCACCGAGATCTCGGACGCGCGTCCCGAACCGCGGCTGCGCTGGGCGGTCACGCCCGGCAGGCGCGCGATCGATTCGGCCACCGAGGAATCGGGCAGCTTGCCGATGTCTTCGGCCGAAATCGCTTCGACGATGGAATTCGAATTGCGCTTGACCGAGATCGCCGCCTCGATGCCCTGGCGGATGCCGGTCACGGTGACGGTGGACACGTTCGGGGCCGGGGCCGGGGTGGCGATGACTTCGCCGGTAGCGGCGGCGGTCGGGGTGTTCGGCGCGACGGCGGTCTGCGCTTCGCTGCCGGATGCCTGCGCGAAGGCCTGGCCAGCCAGCGCCGACAGCAGGACGGCGCAGCCCGCGGCGAACGGGTTCAACGGGAATGCGGTACGCGCCGACTTGCCGGCGCGCCTGGTGGCGGTAGCTTTCATGTGTCTCCTCGGTGAAAGGCGGGGCTCATTGCCCGACAATTTTTATCAGTCCCCGACTACGCTGCTGTACTAAAACTAGATCTTGCAGTCGGAAAACTGTGTGTATTGAGCATGATCGCAGGTTTCGAAAAAAACAGTGTCGCGCGCGTTGTAACTGAGCTACGAAAATCCGCGCATTTCGCCTTGCCGGCGCGATATTCGCACTGTTTCTAAAGGAAATCTAAAGATTCAGTAAAGGTTCTCGACCGTAGTTCTACTAGAGGCAGGACGGGTGTATTGATTGTTGGCAGCTGATTTCTATAGTACGCTTTCGCCAACACAACAACACTTTGCGCCCGTTTCGCATTCTTCCGGCATAGGTTTGTAGTCTTACTACCTAGCGGATGTTAGCGATAGCAGCGCCCCATAATCATGAGACAACTCCTCGCCAGCCTCGTGCTCGGCGGCGCTTCGCTCGCCGTCCACGCCCAGACCCCCGACATCGCCCGCATGGAGCCGCCCTTCTGGTGGGCCGGCATGCAACACGCCCAGGTGCAGCTGATGGTGTATGGCGACAAGATCGCCGACCTGGACCCGTCGCTGGCGTATCCGGGCGTGCGCATCGCCTCGGTGACCCGCACCCCGAACCGCAACTACCTGTTCATCGACCTGGCGCTCGACCCGAAGGTCAAGCCCGGCAGCTTCGACATCGCCTTCAAGGGCGCGGGCCGCACGGCCAGCTACACCTATCGCCTGCTGGAGCGCGAAGCGGGCTCCGCCGAACGCCAGGGCTTTTCCAGCAAGGATGCGATCTACCAGATCATGCCGGACCGCTTCGCCAACGGCGACCCGTCCAACGACAGCGTCGACGGCATGCCCGACAGACTCGACCGCAAGGGCGGCCTGGGCCGCCACGGCGGCGACATCAAGGGCATCATCGACCGCCTCGACTACGTCGCCGGCCTGGGCTTCACACAGCTGTGGCCGACGCCGCTGGTCGAAAACAATATGCCGGGCTACTCCTACCACGGCTATGCGGCGACCGACCTGTACAAGATCGATCCGCGCTACGGCAGCAACGAGGATTTCAAGCGCCTGTCGCAGGAAGCGAAGAAGCACGGCATCGGCATCATCCAGGACGTGGTGCTGTCGCACATCGGCAGCCAGCACTGGTGGATGAAGGACTTGCCGGCGCCGGACTGGATCAACTACACCGACAAGTTCGTGCCGACCCAGCATTACCACACGGCGGTGCAGGACCCGTACGGCTCGAAGGAAGACGCCGACAACTTCACGCGCGGCTGGTTCGTCAAGAGCATGCCCGACATGAACCAATCGAATCCGCTGGTGGCGAACTACCTCATCCAGAACAATATCTGGTGGATCGAGTACGCGGGCCTGTCGGGCCTGCGCATCGACACCTTCGGCTATTCCGACAAAGCCTTCCTGGGCGAGTACACGAAGCGCCTGATGGCGGAATACCCGAACCTGAACCTGGTCGGCGAGGAATGGTCGACCAAGGTGCCGGTGGTGGCCTACTGGCAGCGCGGCAAGCAGAACTTCGACGGCTTCCAGGCCTATACGCCAAGCCTGATGGACTTCCCGGTGGCCGAGGCGATGCGCAAGGCGCTGGCCGACAAAAAAGGCGGCAACGTCTTCACCGACGTCTACGAGACGCTGTCGCTCGACTACCTGTATCCGGAGCCGGGCAACCTGGTGCTGTTCGCCGACAACCACGACATGTCGCGCATCTACAGCGAAGTGGGCGAAGACTTCGACAAGTACCGCATGGCGATGATCTTCATGATGACGGCGCCGCGCATCCCGCAGTTCTACACGGGCGACGAGATCCTCATGACCAGCGCCGTCGGCGAACGCAACGACGCGACCTACCGCACGCCGTTCCCGGGCGGCTGGGCCGGCGACAAGGTCGATGCGTTTGCGGGCGTCGGCCTCACGACCAAGCAGCGCACTGCACAGGATTTCGTACGCAAGCTGGCCAACTGGCGCAAGGGCCAGCCGGTCATCCATCACGGCAAGATGATGCATTACGGCCCGCAGGACAATACCTGGGTCTACTTCCGCTACAACGATGAGAAGAAGGTGCTGGTCGCCTTCAACAACAATGCCAAGGAGATGTCGCTGGACGTCGACCGCTTCCGCGAAATGCTCTCCGGCGTGGCCGGCGGCACCGATGCGCTGACCGGCAAGACCTATGACTTGCGCGAGAAGCTGGTGCTGGCGCCGCGCGCGGCCATCGTCCTCGAGCTGGACGCGCCGCGATGAAGCGCCATGCCATCGCCCTGGCCGCCCTGCTCTCCTGCAGCATGTTGCCAACCCACGTCCTTGCCCAGAACATCGACGGCCTGTACGTGCGCGGCGCCTTCAACGGCTGGGGCACGGCCAGTCCGCTGGCGGCCAGGGGCGACGGCATCTACCAGGCCGACGTCGAGGTCATGCCCGGCAACCACGCCTTCAAGCTGGGGACCGGCGACTGGAGCGCCGAATGGGTGATCGATCCGGATCGAAGCACCAGCGTCAAGCCCGATACCGACTACCGCCTGGCGCGGCAGTCCGGTCCCGAGACCTTCCTGTTCGTGCGCCAGCCGGGCACCTATCGCTTCACGATCGATGCGCGTAATCCCGCCAGGCCCGCGCTCAAGGTGACGCGCATCGCCGACGCCCGGCGCGGCGGCGGCCCCGATCCGCATGCCGGCCACGCGGCCCAGGCATCCCAGCAATGGCCGACCTGGGACGGCAAGGTCGAGACCGTGCGCTACTCGACGCCGGATGCGGATGCGCCGCTCCGCCGCTACGTCCAGTCGAGCACCATGCTGCTGCGCGATCCCGGTCCGCAGCACGTCGAATACGCCGAAGAAGACGGCCTGCCGCGCGTACGCAGCGGCAACCTGGCCTTCGACGCCCTGTTCGCGCTGGCCGGCCGCGAGATGCGCCAGAACTCGGTCAGCCAGATCAAGGACGGCAACTACAACGGCGGCAACGCGATCGACTGCGACTGCTTCGCCACCGGAGAAAAATGGGCCTACGTCTGGACCCGCGACCTGTCGTATGCGGCCGACCTGGGCCTGGCCCTGCTCGACCCGCAGCGGGTGCGCAATTCGCTCGATTTCAAGCTCTCGGGCTGGCGCCCGGACATCACCGCCGCGGCGCAGATCCCGGGCACGCCGGACGGCCTGCAGATCGTGCAGGACACCGGCAGCGGCGGCAGCTGGCCGGTCAGCACCGACCGGCTGACCTGGGCCCTGGCGCTTGATGCAACGCTGCGCACCCTGCCCTCGTCCGAGCGTGCGCAATTCGCGGCGCGCGCCCTGAAAGCGCTGTCGAACACGATCGAGATCGACCGCGTGGCGGCCTTCGATCCGGTGTCCGGCCTGTACACGGGCGAGGAATCCTTCCTCGACTGGCGCGACCAGACGTATGCGGCCTGGATCCCGGGCGACCTGGCCTCGATGGCGAGTTCGAAGGCGCTGTCGACCAACGTCGTGATGTACCAGGCGCTGAACCTGGCCGCGAAGCTGGCGCGCGAGCACCAGGATGACGACAAGGCGCAGCGCTACGCGCGCTGGGCGCAAGCGCTGAAAAGCGCGATCAACGACCGCCTGTGGCTGAAGGACGAGGGCATGTACAGCAGCCTCACCGCCGGCCACCTGGACGACGCGCCGCTGCACAAGTTCGACTGGCTGGGACAGGCGCTGGCCATCGTCAGCGGCGTGGCCGACGACAGCCAGGCGCGTTCGATCCTGGCGCGCTATCCGCACGGCCCGCTGGGCGCCCCGATGATCTGGCCGCAGCAGATTGGCGCGCCGGTGTACCACAACCGCTCGAGCTGGCCGTTCGTGACCGCCTATGGCCTGCGCGCAGCGAGCCAGGGCAAGAACACGGCGGTGGCCGACCTGGCCTACGCCGGTCTGATGCGCGGGGCGGCGGTCAATCTGTCGAATATGGAAAACCTCGAGTGGCTCTCCGGCCAGCCGCTGCTGCTCGACGAGCACAATCCGGCCTTGAGCGGCCCGGTGATCAACTCGCGCCGCCAGCTGTGGTCGGTCGGCGGCTATCTCGGCATGGTGGTCAAGAATGTGTTCGGCGTGGAGACGCTGGACGACGGCATCGCGCTGCGGCCCTTCGTCACGTCGAAACTGCGCCGCGAAACCTTCGGCGCCACCAACGAGATCGCGCTGCACGACCTGCGCCTGCACGGCAAGCGCATCGACGTGCGCCTGCAACTGCCTGCCGCGAGCGAGAAAGACGGCTATTACGCCGTCGAGCGCATCGTCCTGAACGGCAAGCAGGTCGCCGGCAGCATCCGCCTGGCCGACCTGGCCGACAGCAACCGCATCGAGATCACGCTCGGCAAGCTGGTGGCCGGCCAGCAGGACATCCGCCGCGTCAACGCCAATCCCCATGAAGAAGCCAGCGCCGTCTTCGGCCCGCGCGAGCCGACCATCGACGGCCTGGCGCGCGCGGCCTCCGGTCCGGTCACCTTGCGGATCGGCGCCAACGGCAATGCCGCCGCCGTGCGCTACCGCGTCTACCGCGATGGCAAGCTGGTGGCCGACAGGCTGCCGGCCGGGGCCTGGACCGATGGCAAGGCCAGCGCCACCGCCTGCTATGCGGTCGAGGCCGTGTACACCGACAGCGGCAACGTCAGCCACCACAGCCAGCCGCGCTGCGTCGACGCGGGCATCGAGATTCCCGTGACCGACGCACGCATCGCCTCGAACCTGAAGGTGACGGCGCCCGATGCGCGCTTCACCCAGCCGCACCTCAAGGACTGGGGCAAGCCGGGCGACCGCTTCGCCGTCGACGGCATCCGCATCGAGCAGCCAGGCGACTATCGGCTCCAGGTGCGTTACCACAACGGCGCCAACCAGGTGAACCTGGGCATCAGCGGCGGCGTGAAATGGCTGGCGCTGAAGGATGGCAGTGGCCGCGTCGTGGCCCAGGGCGTGATCCAGCTGCCGCATGCGCCGCTGCTGCAGAAGGACACGCCGAGCGTGTACTCGACGCCGCTGGCGGCGCGCATCGAGGCGGGCAGCTACCATCTGGAGATGACGGACTTCTACAATATGAGTTATCTCGACAGTAACCGCAGCTTCACCGGCGCCGGCGGCGCCGAGCCGTCGAACCGGTTCGATATCTACGGCGTGCGATTGTTGCGGGTGAAATAAGCGTCACGCGGTCTCGAACGTGCCCTCGACCGGACGCGGCTTGCCTCGTCCGCTCGAAGACACCAGCAGCTTGAGCCGCCCTTCGAGCACCCTGAACTCGAACGGCGTCGCCATCTTGCTCACCTCGCCGTCGGCCGCCACCTTCAGGCGCTTGCGTCCATAGAACGACGGCGTGCGCACCGTCATGCTCTTGAACGCGAAGGCGACGACATCGTCGCCCGCGCCGAGCTTGCCGAAAGCGCCGCGGATCAAGAGGCCCAGCAGCCCGAGCTTGCCCATCGGTTTGGGCGCCAGCGCCACCAATTGACCCTCTTGCACCGCCTCGGTCAGGTCTTCCATCCCGACCTGCTCCATCTGCAGTCGATTATTACCCACGAACAAGGTCGTGGTGCGCAAGCGTTTTTCCTTGCCGTCGAGTTCGAGCGTGATGCGCAAGTGGCGGTGCGGCCGCAGCGCCATCTTGATCGCCGACAAGAAGGCCACGAGGCGGCTGCGGCCATATTCGCGCTTGTCGTGCTCGCGCTCTTCGAGCAGCGCCGGATACAAGCCCACACTGGCATTGACCAGGAAGATCTTGTTGTTGAGCATGCCGATCTGCACGGGTCTTACTTCGGCGCGCAGCATCGCGTATACCGCCTCGGCCAGGTCTTCCGGGATGCCGTGGGTGCGGCCGAAGTAATTGAAGGTGCCTTGCGGCAGCACGCCGAACAGGCAGCCGGCCAGCACCGCCTGGTGCGCGACCGTGTTGATGGTGCCGTCGCCGCCGGCCGCGACCAGCACGCCGCCGCTGGCGAGCGCCTTGCCGGCCATCTCGCGCGCGATGTCTTCGAGCCGTTCGGGATTGCCCACCACTTCCAGGTGGCAGACGCGGCCCGACTTGTCCATGACCTCGCGGATCGTCGAGATGCGCTCCTCGGTCTCGGAATGCCCGGAACCCGCATTCAGGACGATGTAGAAATGGGCCTCTGGCGGCAGCGCGGTGGATGGCATCGGGGTCGTTTCGCTAAGGTGGGCGTCGTGGATGCGCCATCGTATCACTGTCGATATCCGCGCAAGGTGCGCTACTCAACCATCCAGATCGGCCAGGTAGACGTCCACCTGCGGCTGGCCGGGGGCCAGGCTGGCGCGGCGATCGAGGCGCAGGCCCAGGCGCTGCAGCAGCGCGATCGAGGCGGCATTGCCGGGGGCGACGATCGCCGCCAGACGCCGGATGCCCAGCCGCGCTGCCAGGCCCACCACCGCCTGTCCCGCCTCGAAGGCGTAGCCGCATCCACGGTGCTCCGGCAGGAAGGCATAGCCGATGTCGACGTGTTCCAGGGTGTCGCGCTTGACCAGGCCGCACAGGCCGAGCGGCGCGCCGTCCGCCAGCCGCTCGACCAGGTACAGCGAATGGCCGTATTTCGCCTGCATCGCGATCGGTCCTTCGTCCAGGCCGCGGCGCGCGGCGTCGACGGTGCGCAGCTTGCGGTCGCCGATATGCTCGATGAAGGCGGGGTCGTTCGCCAGCGCCAGGTAGAACGGGGCGTCGTCATGGGTGACGAGGCGCAGGCGCAGGCGGTCGGTGGTGAGAATCTCGGTCATGGCCGAGATCATACGCCTGGTGATTGACTTTTTGCTACTCGTCCGCGGTCGGCCAGTGGTCGGGGTCTTGCAGCAGCTGGTACATCACGTAGGCGTCGACATAGCCCAGGCGCTTGTGGCGGAAGGCCTTGGGCAGCGTGCCCACGATGGAAAAGCCCAGTTTCTTCCACAGCCCGATGGCGGCGGCATTGGTGCTGACCACATGGTTGAACTGCATCGCCAGGAAGCCCTGGCTGCGCGCTTCAATCAGGCTGTGTTCGCCCATCAGGCGGCCGATGCCCGCGCCCTGCGCCGACGGGCTGACCATGTAGGAGGCGTTGGCCACGTGGTGGCCGCGCCCGACCTGGTTCGGCACCAGCCGGTACATGCCCAGCACGCGCCCCGCCGCGCTCACGGCGACGAAGCTGTGCACGCCCTGGCCCAGCCAGTAGTGATGGCCGGCCTCGCGCGAGGTCGCGGTGGTGAAGACATAGCTTTCACCGGCCATCAGGTGGGCGCAAAAAATGGTCCAGATCGCCTCGAAGTCGGCTTCCACGGCGGGACGGATTTCAATATCTCTCACAACAATCAGTATGCAAATGCCAGAACTCGGCGGTCAGTTATTTTGCCTGAAATCTCACAAATAATCACGGAGCACCCTGGTTTGCGGGCTTGTTGCTTTGAGGCAGCCGAAAGTCGACGCCATCGGGCCGCCCATCGAGATACAGGCGGCTGGCAGCTGGCGGCGCCTCGGCCACCACCCGGCCGCGCCGCAGCACGAGGCGGCGCGCCGCGCGCAGGCGGATCGCCTCGACCGGCGAACCAGCGTCCAGGATCACCAGGTCGGCATGGCAGTCCGGCGCCAGGCCATAGCCTTCGAGCCCGAGGATGCGCGCCGGCGTCTCGGTGATCGCCCCGAAGCAGGCCTGCATCGCCTCCAGCCCCGTCATCTGCGCCACGTGCAGGCCCATGTGCGCCACTTCGAGCATGTCGCCCGAGCCCATGCCATACCAGGGATCGAGCACGCAGTCGTGGCCGAAGGCGACGTCGACGCCGGCCGCCATCAGCTCGGGCACGCGGGTCATGCCGCGCCGCTTGGGATAGGTGTCGTGGCGGCCCTGCAGCGTGATGTTGATCAGCGGGTTCGCGATCGCCGCCACGCCGCTTTCCGCGATCAGTGGCAGCAGCTTGCTCACGTAATAATTGTCCATCGAGTGCATCGAGGTCAGGTGCGAGCCGGCCACCCTGCCCTGCAGGCCGAGGCGCTGGGTCTCGTATGCCAGCGTCTCGATATGGCGCGACAGCGGATCGTCGCTCTCGTCGCAGTGCATGTCCACGCGCAGCCCGCGCTCGGCCGCGAACTCGCACAGCAGGCGCACCGATTCGGCGCCTTGCGCCATGGTGCGCTCGAAATGGGGGATGCCGCCGACCACGTCCACGCCCATGGCGATCGCGCGCTTCAGGTTGTCGAAGGCGGTCGGGCTGCGCAGCAGGCCATCCTGCGGAAAAGCCACCAGCTGCAGGTCGAGGTAAGGCGCCACCCGGCGCTTGACTTCGAGCAGGGCTTCCACCGCCAGCAAGCGGTCGTCGCAGACGTCGACGTGGCTGCGGATCGCCAGCAGGCCGCGCGCCACCGCCCAGTCGCAATAGCGCAGCGCGCGCTCGACCAGGGCGTCCTGGGTCAGCGCCGGCTTGAGCTCGCCCCACAGGGCGATACCTTCGAGCAAGGTGCCGCTGCGATTCACGCGCGGCAAGCCATAGCTCAGCACCGCATCCATATGGAAATGGGCGTCAACGAAGGGGGGACTGACCAGATCGCCGGCGGCATCGATTTCGCGCGCGCCCCGGGCAGCGAGGCGTGGCGCGAGGACGGCGATGCGGCCGTCGGCGATGCCGATATCGATGTCTTGCCGGCCGTCGGGCAAGGTCGCGTTGCGAATCACGAGATCCATATCAACTCCCTTATTGATCGGTAAATTGTAGCAATTCGGGCACATGGTCCTTGAGAAAAATCAAACAATGCTGCGATGCAATATTACCCTTGGTAAATAAGCCATCTTTGTGCTTTGCAACCCCAGCAAATCGTGGGTACACTGGTCGATATTGCAGCGCGCCATACTGACCGATAGGAAATCCAATGACTTCACTTCCCGAGCAATTGTCCGCAGCATCTACCAGGCAACTGAGCGCCCAGCTGGATGCGCAGTTTCGCTTCTTCAATACCTTCGCCACACAGGCGCTGGACAACGCCAGCCGCCTCATGTCGCTCAACCTGTCGGCCTCGCGCGATTCGGTCGAGCGCTCCTCGCACACCCTGCGCCAGCTGATCGAAGCGACCCAGCCGCGCGATCTGCTGGTGCTGCGCACCCACGCCGAGGAACAGGTGCGCAGCCTGTTCAACTATGGCCGCGAACTGGCCAACATCACCGCCAACGCCCAGCCATACGGTTTGCGCACGATCGCGGCCGAGGCCGCGTCGTCAGCCGCGCCGCCGGCCGTCCTCGCATCGGTCGTGCGCGAAGCGCCGATCGCCGAGGTCGTGCAGGAAGCCCCGAACGTCGCCGCCAAGGCTGCCGAGGAGGCCGCGGAGCAAATCGAGGGGGCTGTCGAGCAACTACCCGAAGCGGCAGCCGCGCCGCAGCCCTTCGTGGTCGAGCAGCCCGAGCCGATCGCGAGCGCGGCAGAGGTGCAGGCGACCGTCCTCGACGAGCCCGTTCCGGTGTCCGAACAGAAGCCGATCGCCAAGGCCGTCGGCAAGGGCGCGCCGAAGGCGGCAGCGGCGCCGCAACCGCTCGCGGCTCCGGTCGAGGACAAGGATTCGACCACGGTCACCCGCATCGGCACGTCGTCGAAGCGCCGCAAATAGGATGCGCGACAGGATGCGCGAATAAGGCGGCGAAATGCGTCGCGAAATGCGCCGGATAGGCAAAACGACTACACTAGCGGGCTCTGGCCCGCTTTTTTTTCGGGCGCATTTCCAAGGATTTCGAATGAGTTTGTCCAGGCTGATCGGCGGCTTCGTACGCCGGCATTGGCAATCCTATGCCTCGTCGGCCGTCATGCTGGTCGGCGTCGCGATCTGCACCGTCCTCATCCCGCGCAAGGTCGGCGCCATGGTCGACGCCCTCGCCGCCAACCGCCTCGGCCAGCACGACCTGCTGCTCGGGATCGCCGAACTGGTCGCGCTGGGCGTGGCGATCTACGTGCTGCGCGTCTGCTGGCGCATCCGGCTGTACTCGGCCGCCTACAACCTGGGCGTCGAGCTGCGCACCCGCCTGTACGCGCGCCTGGCGGCGCAGGGCCCGGCCTTCTACCAGCGCCAGCGCACCGGCGACCTGATGGCGCTGGCCACCAACGACATCGACGCCATCGAGATGGCGGCCGGCGAAGCCTTGCTGGCCGCCTTCGACGGCACGCTGACCCTGGTGATGGTGCTGGGGATCATGATGCTGGGCGTCGACTGGCGCCTGGCCCTGGTCGCGCTGCTGCCGTTCCCGCTGATGGGCCTCGCGTTCTGGTATATCTCGACCCATATCCACACGGCCGAAGGCGATGCGCTCAAGCGCTTCTCGGCCCTCAACGATCACGTCCAGGAATCGCTGTCCGGCGTGCGCACCCTGCGCGCCCTGGGCCTCGAAGGGCGCAGCGCCAGCCAGTTCGGCGAACTTGCCGGCAACGCCGCGCAAGCCAGCCTGACGGCGCAGAAATGGGAAGCCGCCTACGAGCCGGCGGTCGGCCTCACGCTCACCGCCGCCACCGGCCTCACGCTCGGCCTGGGCGGCTACCTGGTGTGGCAGAACGAACTCACGGTGGGCGCCCTGACCAGCTTCACGATGTACCTGGGCCAGCTGATCTGGCCGATGTTCGCGGCCGGCTGGGTGCTGACCCTGATCGAACGCGGCCGCGCCGGCCTGGCGCGCCTGCAACCGCTGCTCGACGCCCCGCTCTCGGTCGAAGACACCGGCACGGTCGAGCAGGTCGGCCAGGGCGCGCTGGTGCTGGACAAGGTCACCTTCGCCTATGGCGGCGCGCAAGCGGATCTGCGCCAGCCGGCGCTCGACGCGGTGTCGCTGCGCCTCGAACCGGGCCAGACCCTGGGCCTGGTCGGCCCGACCGGTTCCGGCAAGTCGACCCTGCTGCGGGTGCTGCTGCGCCAGGCCACGCCGCAGGCCGGCCGCGCCGAATGGGCCGGCCAGCCGCTCGAGGCCTATCGCCTGTCGGCCTTGCGCAGCGCGACCAGCTGGGTGCCGCAAGAGTCCTTTTTGTTCTCGGCCTCGATCGCCGAGAACATCGCGCTGGCCCGTCCCGGCGCCTCGCGCGCCGAGGTGATCGCGGCGGCGCAGATGGCCGACATCCACGACGACATCCTGCGCTTCCCGCACGGCTACGACACCCCGGTCGGCGAAAAAGGCATCACCCTGTCGGGCGGCCAGCGCCAGCGGGTCGCGATCGCGCGCTCGCTGCTGGCCGCCAGTTCCCTGCTGCTGCTGGACGACGCCCTGTCGGCGGTCGACACCGGCACCGAGACCCGCATCCTCGAGCACCTGGCCGAGCTGCGCCAGGCGCAGCCGGGACGCGCCGCCATCATCGCCAGCCACCGTCTGTCGGCGGTGGTGGCGGCCGACCACATCGTCGTGCTCAAGGCCGGCCGCGTGGTCGAAGCCGGCACCCACGATCAACTGCTCGCGCTGGATGGCTGGTACGCCAGCCAGTGGCGCTACCAACAACTGGAGGCCAGCCTCGATGCAATCTGACGCAACGTCCGTGGAGCGCGGCGAATTGCGCAACCAGGCGAAGCTGGCCACGCGCCTGCTGCGCCGCGCCGCCGCCCCCGAAAAACGCCACCTGGTCGTCGCCACGCTGTGGCTGATCCTGGCCGCGGCCTTCGAAGTCCTGGGACCACTGCTGGGCAAGGCCCTGATCGACGACCACCTGCTGCCGCGCCACCTCGACTGGACGCAGATGACCCTGCTGCTGGGCGGCCTGGTGGTCACCGGCTGGATCTCGAGCTGGGTGCGCTACCTGCAGCTGATCCGCCTGTCGGGCCTGGCGATGCGCTCGGTGCAGCGCCTGCGCGAATGGGTCTATGGCCACGTGCTGCGCCTGCCGATGGCCTTCTTCGATCGCGCCATCACCGGCCAGCTGGTCAGCCGCGTGACCAACGACACCGAGGCGGTCAAGACCCTGTACATCCAGGTCCTGTACGTCATGCTCGACAACTCGATCGTCCTGGTCGGCACCATGATCGCGATGGCCTGGCTCGACTGGCGCCTGATGCTGATCGTGCTGACCCTGGTGCCGGCGGTGGTGGGCATCGTCTGGCTCTACCAGCGCCTGTCGGCGCCGGCGGTCACCCGCGCGCGCGCCCTGCGCAGCGACATCAATGCCCAGATGGCCGAGTCGATCGGCGGCATGAGCGTGCTACAGGCCAGCAATGCCGAAGTGCGTTTCGGCGAGCGCTTCCTGGGCACCAACCGCAGCCACTACACGGCGCGCGTGGCCGAGCTGCGCGCCAACGCCTTCCTGCTGCGGCCCGCGCTCGACCTGCTCAACGTCGCCCTGCTGGCGCTGGTGATCTTCGCCTTCGGCCAGCGCGAGATCGGCGCGGTCGAGGTGGGCGTGCTGTACGCCTTCGTCAGCTATATCGCGCGCGTGGTGGAGCCCCTCATCCAGATCACGATGCAGTTCAGCGGCCTGCAACAGGCGGTGGTGGCGGCGGCGCGCGTGAACACGCTGCTCGATGAAGCGGGCGCGCCGGAACACGATCCGGCGCGCGCGCAGGACGAGGCGGCGTTCGTCGCCGGCGCGCCGGCGGTGCGGGTGCGCAACGTGGAATTCGCCTACGTGGCGGGCCAGCCGGTGCTGCACGACCTGTCGCTCGACGTGCCGCAGGGCGCCTTCTTCGGCATCGTCGGCCACACCGGCAGCGGCAAGTCGACCCTGCTGTCGCTGCTGCTGCGCTACTACGTGGCCGACAAGGGAAGCATCGAGATCGGCGGCCTGCCGCTGGCCGGCATCGGCAACGAGCGTTTCCGCAACGAGGTCGGCCTGGTGCCGCAAGACCCGTTCATCCTGGCCGCCACGGCGCGCGAGAACATCGACATGGGCCGCGGCCTGCCCCTCGAGCGCCTGCAGGCGGCGGCGCGCGCGGCCCACGCCCACGACTTCATCGCCGCGCTGGAAGACGGCTACGAGACCCAGCTGGGCGAAGGTGGCTCGCGTTTGTCGTCCGGCCAGAAGCAGCTGATCGCGATCGCGCGCGCGCTGGCGGGCGAGCCGCGCATCCTGCTGCTCGACGAGGCGACCTCGCGCATCGACAGCGCCACCGAGCAGATCGTGCAGGAAGCCCTGGAAGAATTGCGCGGCAAGGTGACCATCATCGCCATCGCGCACCGCCTGTCGACCATCCGCGAAGCCGACCGCATCATCGTGCTCAATCACGGCAAGATTACCGAGGCCGGACCGCACGAGGAACTGATGCGGATCGAGGGCGGCTTGTATCAGCGGCTGTATTTGTTGCAGCAGATCGCCGTCTAGATTCGACTCCAGTTGAAACAACCGGCCGGCGCGCCGCTGCCGCTCACCAGCAGCGCGCCGTGCCGGTACAGATCCCAGCGGCGCGCTTGCGGCACCGCCACCACCACCACGCCCATGGCGCGGTCGCTCCACACCAGCCGGCCGTCGACCGCGTCGAGCGCCGCGAACACCCCGCGCGGGCCGGCGCCGGGGTGGAACACGACGGTGGTCAGGTCTTGCCCCGGCGGCGGCATCAGCGCCCAGGCGCCGGCGCCGACCGTGCCGGCGGCCAGCAGGGCCATCGCCGCGGTGGCGTTGCGCATCCCTTTGCCGCTACCGCCCCCTCCCTGGCGGCGCAGCCAGCGCCAGCCCAGCACCAAGGGCACGATGCCGAACACGGCCAGCCAGAGCAGATCCCACAACAGCGGATTCGGGCTGTCGATGCGGATGCGGTGGATACCGAGCAGCCAGTGCGACAGCAGCGCGTCGACCGTGTGCCAGACACCGAAGCCCACCAGCAGCGCACCCGCCAGCGGCCGGCCCCAGTCCACGCCACCACGCCGCTGCGCGCGCCACAGACCGACCAGGCCGGCCAGCGCGACGACGTACATCAGCAGGTGGAAGTAGCCGTCCCACAACACCTGCAGGCGCAGGTCGTCGATGCCGGGAACCAGGCTGAGCAGATGGTGCCACTGCAGGATCTGGTGCAGCAGGATGCCGTCGAAAAAGCCGCCGAGCGCAAAGCCCAGCGTCGCGCCCCACCTGGCCCATGGCGATCTCAACATATCCATCTCCTCAACGCTGTCCCGCAGCCAGTATAGGAGGTGAAGCGGAACGGCATCGCACCATTCCCTCAACAAATAATGTGTGATTTGCTGATCGACGGTATATGTCGAAATACAACACTTCGTTCCATGCCGCAAGCGCGGGCGGCGGCCGGTTTGGCCTGGATTGGCGGGCTTTCTGGACAACTCGCAGGGGCTCGGCCATTGCTGCGCGAGCCTGTGTCATTTTTGTGACATTTAAAGAGAAAGTGAAATTTCTACTTTGCAACAGCCATATAATGGACCAAACAATTTCCGCCGGAACGACCGGCCCGACGAGAACCGGCATGTTGGCTGTCCTGCACCGCGCATTCGCGCGCTCCCGCTCCCACGCACTGGCGCTGGCCTTGTGCGCGGCATCGGCGTTGGCGTTCGCCGATGACGCCCTGTCGCTGGACCAGCGCATTGCCGAGATCCGCGAACTCAACCGCTTCGTGCCCGAGCGCGCCCTGCCGAAGCTGGAAGCGCTCGAGGCCCAAGCGCGCAAGGCGCCGCTGACGCAGCGCATCGAGTTCCTGAACCAGCTCGCCATGGCGCGCCACGGCCTCGGCCACCATGGGCAGTCCTTCGCGCTGGCCAACGAGCTGATTGCGCTGGGCCGTGAATACGATCATGCCGGCGCGCTGGCCAAGGGCCTCCTGATGCAAGGGTATTCCGCCTTCGCCCAGCATCGCCCGGGCGAGGCGCACCGCCTGGTCTGGGAAGCGGAAAAGCTGGCCAACACCACCGACGACATCGACCTGCGCGTGCGCGCGGCCATCTCGTCGGGCGAATCGCATGCCGAGGAAGGCAATCTGCCGCGCGCCCTCGAACGGCTGCAGGGCGCGGCCGCGCTGGCGCGCGCGCAGGGCGAGCCGGTGCACGTGGTCATGGCGCTCAACTCGCTGGTGCGCCTGTATGCCCAGATGCGCGAACCCGAGAAAGGCTTCGTCCTGCTCGACGAGGCGCTTGCCGCCGCCGAAAAAGCCCGGTCGCCCGGCCGCATGGCCACCATCCGGAACGCCGAGTACGGGCTGGCGATCGACACCGGCCAGCGCGAACGCGCGCTGCGCGCGCTGCAGGAAGGACTGGCGCTGGAACGCTCGATCGGCGCCAACAAGCGGGTCGTGGTGTCGCTGATCAACCTGTCGGATTTCTATCTCAAGACCGGGGACTTCAAGCACGCGGCAAGCTACGCCGAACAGGCGTTGGCGGCGGTGGGTCCGCTGAACGACCGCGCGCTGGACGCCACCGCACACCTGAACCTGGGCCAGGCCTATCTCGGCACCGGCCGCCTGGCCGAAGGCAAGCGCCAGATCGAGATGGGCATGGCCGGCTACGAGGAAATCGGCGACAAGCCGGAACTGCAGACCGCGCTGGTCGAATACGGCCTCGCGCTGGAACGCGCCGGCGACCTGGCCGGCGCGCTGCAGGCCTACCACCGCGAACGCAAGATCTCCAATGAGCTGTTCGAACGACGCCGCCAGCAGGCCATGCTCGACCTGCAGGAAAAGTACGAGGGCGACAAGAAGCAGCGCCAGATCGAGCTGCTGCGCAGCGAGAACCTGATCAAGTCGACCGAGATCGACAACCGCCGCCTGCAACAGCGCGTGTGGTGGCTGCTGGTGGCGGTGTTCGCGCTGGCGGCGACCGTGGTGGGCCTGCTGTACCGCAAGGTGCGCCACGCCAACGCCCAGCTGCACGAAAAGAACCGCGAACTCAAGCAGCAGAGCGTGCGCGATCCGCTGACCGGGCTGTACAACCGCCGTCACTTCCTGGAGTACATGCGCACGCCGCCGGAAGCGCAGGCACCGGGTGGCGCCCCGGCTGGAGCGTTGTTCCTGCTCGACGTCGACCACTTCAAGAACATCAACGACACCTATGGCCACGCGGCCGGCGACGCGGTGCTGACCACGATCGCGGCGCGCCTGTGCGAGATCCTGCGCGAGACCGACATGATCGTGCGCTGGGGCGGCGAGGAATTCCTGGCCTACCTGCCGACCGCGCCGGCCGGCAAGTCAGGGCTGGACGAGGTGGCCGAGCGCATCCTGGCCGGCATCGGCGCGACCGTCGTCGACCATGGCGGCATGGCCCTGAGCGTGAACGTCTCGATCGGCTATGCGCCCTTCCCGCTGTCGGTGGGCAAGCAGAGCCTGGCGTGGGAACGGGTGGTGAACCTGGTGGACATGGCGCTGTACCTGGCCAAGTCGCACGGGCGCAACCGGGCCTATGGCGTGCGCGGCTTCGCCGACGACAGGCTGGCCAGCATCGATGCGATCGAGCAGAACCTGGAGCATGCCTGGCGCGCCGGCCAGGTCGACCTGTCGGTCGTGATGGGAGAGCGCGACCTGCCGCGCGCCGCGAACGGCTGAGCGTCCGCGGCGCAGATCTCATGCATCAGAAGCCGTACTGCAGGCCCACCGACACGACGTCGGCCTTGGCGCCCACTTCCTTCTTCTTGCCGTAGCGTTCGTATTCGCCGAACAGCGACACGTTCGGGGCCAGCGCATACTGCACGCCCAGCGCGGCATAGGCGCCGGTGTCGCGATCGGTATAGCTGTCACCCATGAACGAGGTCTTGGTCTCGTTATACGACGCGCCCAGCTTGCCGTAGGCCGAGAGTTCGGCGTTCACCGGCATCGTGTATTTTGCCGCCGCATAGGTGCGCGAACTCTTCACCCGGGCGTCCGGAAATCCCGGCGCCGACGTGACGCTGAAGTCCTCGTTGCCGAAGCGCGCGTGGCCGACTTCCACCGCCCAGTTCTGGTCGATGTTATAGCCGCCGAAGATCTTGCCGCCGGCCTGCCAGTCATCCGTGGTCTGGTTCTTGGCGCCGGATACGGCGGCGCCGATATAAGGGCGCGATGCGCCGCCATCGGCGACGACGGTCTGGGCTTGTGCGGAACCGATGGCAGCGAAGGTGGCTGCGAGCGTGATCAGGATTTTTTTCATGATGTCCTCTGTCTGGTCTGGTTCGCAATTCCTCATTGAATTGCGTATTAGAAAGGTAGCACCAATGACAAGCCGAGTTGAACCGTTGATGCGTAAGCGGTTGTAACGAATATCGGCTCGGACATTCGTCGAACGGACAGGTACCGCGACTTGTCGCAACATTGCGCGCCGTTCGCCGCACGTTCCGTGCCGATCGGGCATATGCATTGCGTTACCTCTGGATACAACTTGGCGATGATCCCTTGCCTGAGCGGCTACAGTGCGCCTGGCAAGGATCGGATATGCACGACAACGTCGCGACATCGCCTCGCTACGATGCCGGCTCGTTCATCACCTGGAGTCCATCATGTTCCGCCTTCGTACCGTTCTCTCCAGCGCCAGCCTGGCGCTCGCCGCTGCCACCGCGCCGGCGGCGCCGCCGGCCGCCGCCCCGACGCTGGCGCCCCTCGCGCAGGCCCATACCTTCGCCCAGGTGCGCCAGGGGGGCCGGGTCCACACCCTGCTGGCATTGCAGATGGGCGCCGGCAAGCTCACCGCCATCGACCTGAGCGCGGCCAGCGGCTCGTACAGCCCCGACGCCTTCGACGTCATCAACCGCTTCGATGCCGCCGCCCTCGACCGCCTGGCGCGGCAGGCGCAGGGCGCCGTCAGCCATCCGCTCGAACACCTGCTCGGCGTGGGGCCGCGCGGCCTGGCCCACATCGCCGCGGGCACCAACTACCCGGCGCACGGCAAAGAGGTCGGCATGCACGAGGCCTTCCTGTTCCCCAAGCTGTCCGCGGCCGGCGCTCCCCGCGCGCGCGTCGCCGCCGCCCCCGGCGCCCTGCTGGACTACGAGGTGGAAGTGTGCGCGCGCTTCGACCGCGAACTGCGCTCGGGCGCCGATTTCGACGCCGCCCGCAAGGGCTTCTTCCTGTGCGGCGACTTCTCGGACCGCGCCACGCTGGTGCGCAACATCAACCTGGCCAATCCCGCCTCCGGCGACGGCTTCGCCGACGCCAAGAGCGGGCCTGACCGCTTCCCGGCCGGCGCCCTGCTGGTGGTGCCGCGCGACTGGAAGGCCTTCCTGCGGGGCGTCACCATCGCGACCCACGTCGACGGCCGCCAGCGCCAGCACGCCCGGGCCGGCGACATGATCAAGGACCTGCGCGCGATCGTGACCGAGACGCTAGGCGAGGCGACAAGCCGCACCTGGTCGTATGCGGGCGGGCGCATCCCGATGGTCGCACGAAAGGCGATCGGCACCGAGAGCGCGGTGCTGACCGGCACCGGCGACGGCGTGGTGTTCCAGGAGCCCGCGCCGGACGTGATCGAGGCGGTGATGGGTGCGAAGGACCGCGCAGCGCAACTGGCGCAGATCGAGCGCTACCTGGCCGGCGAGGCCGCCAGGCGCATCTATCTGCAACCCGGCAACCGGGTGCGCCATTCGAGCAACTACCTCGGCTGGATCGACGCCACCGTCGTCGCGGCCGGCGCGCCTTCAAGGTAAGCCGCCGCGCCAACGACATTTCATCGACACGCCTGCCGCATAGTGCAGGCACGCATTCACGACCATCGACAGGACTATCCATGAAGCCTCTTTTCCTCTTCGCCACCCTTCTTGCCGTCTCCAGCCTCGCCAGCGCGCAGCAACCGTCACGCTGGGGCCTGGGCGTCGGCGCCGCCGTCTCGGACTCGGTGTACGCCGGCGAGGGCACGCGCGTCACCCCCTTCCCGCTCGTGACCTACCAGGGCGAGCGCTTCTACTGGCGCGGCGTCATGGGCGGCGTCCACCTCGTCAAGCGCGGCGGTTTCGCGCTCGACGCGACCCTGTCGGCCCGCTTCGACGGCATCGACCGGGACGATTTCGGCGTGGCCGAGCTGGCCGAGCGCGGCATCGACCGCAAGCTGCTGGTAGACCGCGACGACGCCTTCGACCTGGGTCTGGCCGCCAGTTGGCGCGGCGCCATGGGCCAGCTCGAGCTGGGCGTCAAGGGCGATGTCACCAGCGCCAGCAAGGGGATTGAAGTCAACCTGAGCTATGGCTATCCGTTCCAGTGGGGCGCCATGCGGATCACGCCGAACGTCGGCGTGTCGCACCTGTCGAAGAAGCTGGCCAATTACTACTACGGCACGCTGCCCGGGGAAGTCGCGCGCGGCGTGGCCAGCTACCAGCCAGGCAGCGCGGCGGTGGCCCGCATCGGCATCGACGCGGTGCGCCCCTTCGCCGGCAACTGGGTCTTCATCGGCAACGTCGGTTACCGCAAGCTGCCGACGAAGCTGTCGGACAGCCCGCTGGTGGAGAAGGACAAGGACGGCTCGGTGTCGGCCTTCATCGGCTTCAGCCGCGGCTTCTAAGGTTTGGTGCGATACTGCTCCGGCCATTTCAACCGACCTCGTTGCGCCCCATGATCAAGCAGCCCCTGAGCATACTCATCATCGAAGACAACGCCGGCCTGGCCGCGAACATCTACGACTACCTGGAAGCCTGCGGGCACCATCCCGACGCCGCGCCGGATGGCGAATCGGGCCTGGGGCTGCTGGCCATCAACCGCTACGACGCCATCGTCCTCGACTGGATGATGCCGCGCATGGACGGCATGACGATGCTGGCGCGGCTGCGCCAGGAGATGAAGTCGCGGATACCGGTGATCGTCCTCACCGCGAAGGACCAGCTCGAGCACAAGCTGCACGGCTTCCTGACCGGGGCCGACGACTACGTGGTCAAGCCGGTGGCGCTGGCCGAGCTGGAAATGCGCCTGCGCGTGCTGGTGCAGCGCACGCGCGGCGCCGTGGCCGAATCGCAGGTGCTCGAAGTGGCCGACCTGCGCTTCGACCTCGGCACGCTCGAGGTGAGCCGCGCCGGCAAGGTGCTGGCGATGACGCCGGTGCGGCGCCAGCTGCTCGAACTGCTGATGCGCCGCTCGCCCGCGCTGGTGCGGCGCGAGGAACTCGAAACCCTGATCTGGAAGGACGACGTGCCCGACACCGACGTCCTGCGCTCGCACATGCACATGCTGCGCAAGGCGGTCGACGGCGAATCTCCGCGCAAGCTGCTCAAGACGATCGCGGGCAGCGGCTACCGGCTGGGGCTATCGGATGAATAGGCGCATCCGCGGCATGTCGAGCCTGCAGCGCAAGATCAGCGCCATCTTCGTCCTGTTCTTCCTGACCATGGCCCTGGGCCTGACCGTCCAGGGCAACCTGAGCCAGCACCTGATCGTGCATCCCTTGTGGGAGGAACTGCTGGAATCGAGCACCGCCCGGATGCTCGCGGGCGGCAAGCCGGCGCCCGGCGAGGAACAGCCGCCGACGGGCCTGGTCCGCGGCTGGCGCCTGGGCGCCGGGCCGATTCCGGCCGACATGCCGCCCTATTTCGCCGCGCTGCGGCCCGGCTACTACGACGAAGAGCGGATGGACAGCTACGAGTCGGATCTCAGCCATGCGGTGCTGGTGACGCCGGTCGGCGACGGCGAACGCATCGTGATGGCGGTCGACATCACCGACCTGGAAAACTACCAGAACAATATGGCCCTGGTCAGCGTGCTGATTGCGGTGCTGAGCGCCGCGATGATCGCCGGTTCGATCGCCTGGGTCTACCGCAGCCTGCGGCGGCCGATCGGCGTGCTGGCGCAGCGGATGGAAGAACTCGATCCCGAGCAGCCGTCGCAGCGCCTGGCGACCGACTTCGCCCTGAGCGAACTGCACGACATCGCCGTCATCGTGAACGGCCACCTGGAACGGGTCGAGCGCTTCATCGAGCGCGAACGCAGCCTGCTCGACCAGGCGAGCCACGAATTCCGCACGCCGATCGCCGTCATCGCCGGCGCCGTGGACGTGCTCAAGCTGCATGACCTGCCGCCGGCCGCCGGCGCCCCGCTGGCGCGCATCGAATCGACCGCCGAGAACCTCACCGAGATCATGGCGGCGCTGCTGTTCCTGTCGCGCGAGGACGGCAAGGCGCCGCTGGAGACCACCCGGCTCGATGCGCTGCTGCTGGCGCTGATCGACGACCACCGGCATCTGCTGGACGGCAAGGACGCGCACTTCGTCGTCGAAGCCCTGGAACCCCTGACGGTGAACAGCCCGGAAGCGATCGCGCGCATCGTGGTGGGCAACCTGCTGCGCAACGCGGCCGAGAACAGCTACCAGGGCGCCATCCGCGTCAGCCTGGCGCAGGGGCGCCTCTCCATCCAGGACAGCGGCGCAGGTTTCGACACGGTGGCCGCCGCGCGCCGCTACACGCAGGCGCTGCGCACCTCGGCCAAGCAGGGTGGCGGCCAGGGCCTGGGGCTGTTCCTGACGCGCCGGGTGTGCGAGCGCTTCGGCTGGACCTTGGCGATCTCGTCCGACCCCGCGCACGGCACGCTGGCGGAGATGACGTTTGTTTAATCGTCTTCCCTGATCTCGTCCGCCTGTTCCTGGATCTTCTCGCCGGCGCGTTCCACCGACTTGCCGACTTCCTCGGTCGCGCGGTCCAGGCCGCGGCTGGCTTCCTCGGTCGCGTCCCTGACCTTGTCGCGCGCCTCGTCGACCGCGTCGTCGACCCTGGCCAATTCGTCCTGCACCGAATCGGTGACCTTGGCGCTGGCATCGTCCAGCGCCTTGCCGATGCGTTCCGCCGGCCCGGCGCCGTCCTCGTCGCGGCTGCAGCCGGCCAGCGCCATGAGCATCACCGGCACCAGCAGCGCCCTCGTCATGCTTGCCTTCATTCCCTGCTCCTTGCGGTTTTCTCGACGCCTTGCATGATACACCGGGCCATCCGGCGTGGATGTGCTTACAGCTTCATCCACCGCGCTTCGGATCGGCCAGCGGATGGCTGCGCCGGCGCCGCTCCTCGCGCGTGCAGGCGGCGGCTGCGGCATTGAGCGCATCCTGCACCTTGCGCAGCTGCGCTTCGCTGGCGCGCGTCTTGCGCAGCGCGATCAATTCGTCCTGCGCCTCCTTCGGCTTGCATTCCTTCGCCAATGCGACCGCCGATGTCATGCGGCGCTCGATGCGCGCCGCCGTCGGCTTGGTCAGCATCCAGGCCAGCCATAGCAGGCCGAGCGCGATCAGCCACCAGCGCAGGCGGATCGGCTTGCGCGCCGGAGCGGCCGGACGGGGCGCCGCACTCGGGCGGATGGGCGGCGCTGCCGGTGGTGGGGGCGATCTGGGCGGTGCCGGCGGCACTGGCGGTGCTGGCGGTGCTGGCGGTGCTGGCGGTGCTGGCGGCGCTGGTCGCGGAGCCGCCGCAACCGGGGCTGGCGGGGGAACGGCGGCCGGCTCCGGCCGTTTCGCCAGGCTGGGCGCCGGCGGCGCGATCGGCGCCGCGGCCGCCTGCTGCGCCGTGCCGCACCAGGGACAGAATGCGACCCGGCGCGGAAAGGCGCGTCCGCAGCCGACGTTCACGCAGCGGTGGAGGGACTGGGCTTGCTCCATACCTGCTCCTAGTCCGGGTCCGGCACGCCGTCGTCGGGATCGGGTATCCCATCATCGCGCGTCCGGCCAAGCGCGGTCGCCAACGCGGTTGCCAATTCGGGCAGCTCACCCACCGTGCTCCACTTGCCGATCTTCGGATGCCAGCGCATGTCCCAGGCGCGGGTGGCGTGGTCGATCTCGCCGCGCGCGGCCTGCTGCGCGACCTCGTCGACCGTGAACGGCCCGCGCTGGGCGCCGCCGATGAACAGCTTGAAGCGTGGCGTCGCGCTCGGCAGCGGTGGCGGCGCGACCGGACGCGGCGCCAGCGCCTGCGCCGCCGCTTCCTCGTCCGCCAGCAACGCGGGCAGGATCACGCGCTTGTCGACCGCGCGCTCGACTTCCCAGCCGTAGGCGTCCTGGCTCGAGCCGGGAACGGCCTCGGTCCAGCGCTCGACATGGCCCAGCAAGGCCTCGACGCGCGCCGGCCCCAGGGCCGGGTCCAGCGCCTGCGCGCGCCGGATCCAGCTGTCGTACAGGCGGCGCGCGGTGATGTTCGGCAGCGAGGGCGATGGCAGCTGGGCGCCCGTCTCGTCGACTTCGAGGCGCGGTTCGTACACGCGCAGCTGGTAATAGCGCATCAGCGCCGCCAGCAGCATCAGCCGCTGCGGGCCGAGATTCGCCAGGCGGGCCTGGACCGCCGCGACGATCCCCTCGCGATAATAAGGCGGCAGGCCGTTGGAGCGGATCGCGAACTCGTTGCCGACCTGGAGCCATTCGCCGGACCCCGCTTCGACCTCGAACAGGTACTGGCCACGCGGCTGGAAAGCGGCCTCGCGGTCGCCCAGCTCCGCTTTGCGCCGGATGACGCCCAGCGCGATCGCCTGCAAATACCACTCGTAATCGTCGGCCAGCCGTCCCAGCTCGTCCATCGACGGCGAGATCGGATGGCGAAAACGCGTGGCGTCGAAATGCAGGTGGGTCGGGATCTTCGGGTTCTCGATCTGGTACGAGGCGCGCCAGGTTGGCAGGCCACGCAGCACCGTCATCGGATAGCCGGACAGCTCGATATAGCACACCGCCCTGCCGCTCACCCCGGTGTTGACGATCGACACCAGCTCGCCATGGAAGTAACCGGTCGGCACGGCGGCGCGGATCTCGGCCTCCATGCGCCGCCACGCGATCGGGTCACCCACACCGATGAAGCACTTGAACTGGTCGGCGTTCGGCGTGAACTCGGCCGAGAAGCGCGCATTCACCCACGGCATCGCGCTGCGGATCCACTCGGCGAAAATGCGCTGGCGCTCCTGCGGCGACAGGTTCGATAAACGTTCGAGCAGCGGATCGGCGCGCTCCTGCTGATCCAGCCCCTGGCTGGACAGCTGCAACTGCGCGCGGCGGAACAGCTTGAGCAGCAGCTCGGCGCGCAGGCGTTCGTCGCCCAGCTGCGGAAACAGGCGCGCCGAACCGCCGAATTCGAGCAGCACTTCCTCGCTCCAGATGCTGGTGTCGCCGGTAAGCCTCACTGGCGCCGGCGTCGTATCAAGGCCGAGCTTGATCGTGGTCGCATGTTCCTGGCGCGCGTCGGCGCGCAGTTGCATGATGCGCTGGTCCACCGCCCCGAGCATCGCCTGCACGGCGCGCCGGCCCTCCTGGAATTCGCCGGCGATGCCGCTCCACTGCGCATGGCCGTGTTCATCGGTGGATTGCGGATCGCCCAGCCAGCCGGATAGCGAGCGCATCACCTCGATCGCCTGGCCCGCCGCCACCGCGAGCAGGTGGAAGCGCAGGTAGTCGGCCAGGTCGCGCTTGAGGTGGCCCATCACTTCGCGCGCCTGCGGCTCCTTGCCGAACAGGCGGCCCGCGGCCTGGCCCAGGTTGTTCAGCGATTCCTCGACCTGGCGCGTGCGCAGCGCGTCGCGGATGTCGCGGTAGCGGCGGCCATTGCGCTCGGCATGCGCCAGGTCGCGCTGCGCCAGGCGCGCCTTGACCTGCTCCAGCAGCGACAGCACGAATTCCAGTCCGCCCTGGCGGCGGTCGTCGAGCAGGGCGTACAGGCGCTCGCGCACCCTGCCCTTCACGCGGTTCGTCAGTTCGCCGGTATGGCGCTTGATGCGGTCCTCGCTGGTCTCGGCGGTGGCGCCGGCTTCGCGGATCGCGTCGCGTTCGAGCTGCGGCAGCAGCTCGGACACTTTTTCGCGCCACAGCTTGATGTCGTAGGACGCCATGATGCGGTCCATCTCGAGCTGGACCCGGCTTTCCACGCGCTCGAGCAGCGAGCGGCCGTCACGGTCCTGCAGCAGCGCGGTCGTCAGCGCGTACTCGGTGAAGGGCGTGACGTCCACCGAACCCTTGCGCAGGTCGGGGAACTCGTCGAACGGCCGCTCGGCCATTTCCATCTGCTCGCGCATGAAGGCGTCGCGCTCGGCGTCGCCGGCGCGCCTGGCCGCCACGCCGTCCGTGCCCGCCAACCCGAAGAAGGCCTTCACCATCAGCGCCGCCAGTTCATAGGCGCGGATGTCTTCATGCAGGCTTTGCTGGGTGTCGAGCACCGACTGGCCGAAGCTGGAATACGCCTTCGAGTACGACAGCCGCATGTCGCCGAAGCGCGCCTCGGGCACGCGCGGGTTGTACGGACCCAGCTTGTGCTGCTGCTGGTTGACCGCCACCGAGCGCTTGCGGTTGGCGAAGTCCGCCGAGGCGAAGTCTTCGAACAGCGTGTCGGCCACCATCTGGTAGACGTCCTTGACGTCGAGCGTGGCCTTGTTGGCCAGGTTGGCGGTGTCGACCACATACACGTCGTCGTAGGGCGCGCCGCGGCCGGCGATGCTGTCCGGGTCCAGCCACGTGACATTGGCGTTCATGTCGCGCATCGCCGTCTCGAGTTCCATCAGGGTGGCGTAGGCATTGGCCTCGGTGCGCTCCTTGTTGGCCTTGGCGAAACCGGACGGCATCAGCAGCACCAGGTCGACCTGGCTGTCGGACACTTCCTGGCGCGCGATCGCCTTCGACAGCCAGCCCAGGTCGAGCACGCTGCCGGCGCCGGTGCCGCCGGCGGCGGAGGCAATGACGACGATCCTGAATTTCGAGGTGTCGACCTGCAGCCCGAGGCGCTGGTAATTTTCCTTGCGCTCGATGCCGGCATTGCTGCTCAGGTAGTTCAGCGCGCCCTTGATGCGGCCGCGCAGCTTCGGATACTTGTCGAACAGGTAGAGCCGCGCCAGCGCGCGGATCTGGCCCGCGCCCTTCGACGGATCGATGCCGAGCGAGCGCAGCTTCTTGGGCCGCAGCGGCATCCAGCTCTCGATCAGCGGAAAGCGCGCCAGGCTGTCGTCGGACTCGTGGTATTGCGGCAGGTCGAGCGGCTCGACCAGGCGCTCCTCGTCGGAGAGGCGCACCAGCTCGTACCAGGGATCGGTGCGCTGCGACTTGCCCTCGTCGATGACGGCATTGCTGTCGAGGTCGAAGTGCAGGAAGCGCGCCACCGGGAAGTCGGCGATCGATTCGACCCGGGTCGGATGGCGCCGGTTCCAGACCGCCGACAGGATGCGGCGCCGGATGCGCATCATGACTTCCATGCCGGTGCCGCCGGCGCCGATGAACAGGGTCGGCCGCAGGTCGACCTTCAGTTCGGCCGGACGGCTGTTGAGGCTCGATGGGTTCGGGAATTCTGCCATGGTATAGGAACCCCCTCTTAGCGACGGCCGATGAACAGCGACGCGACCAGCGCCACCAGGCCCACCGCCACCAGCGGACCGGTGACGGCGAAGGTCAGGAAACGGCTGGCGTTGATGATGGCCAGCACCGCCGCCGCCGACAGGAAGCCGAGGCCGACGAACAGCAGCCAGCCCGCGTTGCCGGCCGAGGAAGGCGCCACGCGCTTGCGCACCAGGTGGTGGACGTAGGCGCCGCGCACGAAGAAGTAGACGCTGAGCAGGATCAGGAACACGATGCCGCCGATCGCCAGGTCGCGGTCCGAGGTGTCGGCCACCGGCAAGGTGTGCGGGTCGACCGGCATCACTTCGACCGGGCGAGTGGCGGTGTCGGGTAAAGTCTGCGGCAACGAGTCTTGTGGCGATGCCGACTCCTCCGGCAGCTTGAAGCCGGGATCGGCGGGCGATGGCGCATTTGTCGGTGGCTGGGTTGCCTGCATGGCGTCTTCCTTTCTGGTATTCAGCGGCCGAGCCG
The DNA here is from genome assembly GCF_001866515.1 of Massilia timonae. NCBI lineage: Bacteria > Pseudomonadati > Pseudomonadota > Betaproteobacteria > Burkholderiales > Oxalobacteraceae > Massilia > Massilia timonae. The sequence goes on along the minus strand of NZ_JRYB01000001.1, from coordinate 2,613,030 downwards.
CACTTGCGCGCCTTCGCGCACAGCGAGCAGCCGATGGCCGAACAGCGTTGTCTTCAGTTGCGCGACCTGCTCGCCATGGCGGTCATGGACCGGCTGGATGGTGCCGGGGCGGCCGCGCAAGGTGCGCGCTTCTTCATCCACCAGCACCTGCGCCGTGCGCGGCCTGGTCCAGGCCCAGGCGCCGGCGGCGAGCAGCGCCAGCAGCGCCAACAGGCCACCGACGAGCGCCAGCAACGGTCCCATGCCGTAGTGGACGCGCACTTCCAGCGGCAGCACCGCCGTCGACGCCTGCACCCGCGCCGGCGGGATGAAGATGTCCGGCAGCGGGTCGCCCGGGAACAGCGCCGCCATGCGCTGGCGGAAGGCCTGCGACAGCACGAGCTTCTGGTCGGCCAGGTGCAGCTCGATCCGGCCCGGCAGCACGTAGGCGGAACCCGCGGACTTGAGCGCGGCCAGCGACCATTTGTCGGGCATCTGCGCCACCGGCAGCGGCATGCTCGAACCCAGCGGCGCCGGCTGGCCGGGCGCCAGCGCGCGCACGCGCTGGGTATCGAGCACGATCGGATGGCTCTCGCCGGCAAGCAGGGAGCGCGCGCTCAGGGTGGCGGATCCGATCGTGTACGGATACATCGTGTTTTCCAGGTTCCACTCGATGCGCGCCTGCGGCGTGCGCGCATCGGAAGCGACGTCGGCGCGCAGCACGCCGCCGGCGTCCGCGGCAAACGACACGCCCGGCGCATTGACCACGCGGCGCGGCGCCAGCCGCACGGTATCGCGGTCGAGCGGCTTGAGGCGCGCCGGCGGCTCGGTGATCACCCGGGCGATGCGTCCAGACGCCAGCAGCGCATCGAGCGCCGCCGCGCCTTGCGGCCCGACCGCGAAGGCGTACACCATCAGGCCATTCGCGCTGTAGTGCTTGCCTTGCACCGGCATGCGCAGCGGGAAGGCCAGCGCCTTCGTGATCGCGTCGCCGCCGTGGATCAGCGCATAGAATTCGCGGTTGCGCGCGGCCGTGGCCTGGTCGTTGTCGGGGCTGTTGCGGTTGTTCGTCACCAGCCAGACGATGCCCGGCCGGCCCTGGAGCACCTGCCCCGTCGCGGCGCGCACCGCTTCGCCCAGGTCGGTGTCGGCCAGCGCGGCGCCGCCCGGCTTGCGCGCCGTGTCGAGGCTAGAGATGGCTTGCGCCACGCGCGCGCGGACCGGTTCCTCGCTTGCCTTGAACGACAGCAGCGCGCGCGGCGACGGCGTCCCAGGCAGCGACTGATTGAAGCTGGCCAGCACCAGCGCTTCTCCCGGCTGCACCACGCTGCCCGCTAGCGCCGCCACCAGCGGCTTGAAGGGCGACCTGGGATCGCTGTAGAAGGGCTCCATCCAGCCCGAGTTCTGCACCAGGAAGACGTGCGGCACGGAAGGCGACGCAGCTGCGGCGCACAGCGACACGCCGGCCAGCAAGGCCGCCACCAGTGGACGTGCGATCGTCTTCATCATCGTCGTGATCACAACAGCTCGTCCAGGCGCCAGCCGCGCATCTGGTTCCAGTCGGGATGGTGCAACCACAGGCAGCCGCCCGCCACCACCGGCACGCACTCGAGCGGACGGGCCAGGCGCGCGATCTCGTCCAGGATCACGTTGCGGCGCCCGATCCACTCCACCGTGGTGCGTGGAATGACGCGCGCAGGCGTGCTCACGTCTGCTCCGGTCCCCAACGCTTCTTCGGCGCGGAAGTTTGCCTTGTGAAAGCGCAGCACCAGGCCGCTCGGCTGGCTGCGGTTGTTGTTGAAGCTGCGCAGCAGCGGCAGCACCAGCGTGTCGTCGTGGTGCGGGTCTTCGACGTGCTCGTTCGACCACGGCTCGTCCAGCACCGGATGCCCGCGCCGGAACAGGAAATTGGCGAAGCCGAGGCGCGCGCCGTCGATCGCCATGCGCGCCGGCAGGTGGTCGGGGCCGGCGCCAAGTTCGAGGTAGGAATAGCCCTGGCCATCGTGCCCGATCTGCCACAGGCGGCCGTCGCGGCTCTGGGTCGGCCCGCCGAAGTCCAGGCGCGGTTGCCAGTGCAGCGGCCATGGGGTGAACAGCGGCGCCTCGCCCGGGCGCCAGGTGAGCTGGCCCTGGGCATGCAGCCAGAACAGGCGGCCGTCGTAGCCGAGCGGACGGCTCCAGCCGGCTGCCGGCGCATCGGGGCAGGCATATTCCTGCGCTTCATCGAGGTCGAGACGCATGCTCCACAGGCGCACGCCATCGATGCCGCCCGCGAGGCAGGCCAGGTGGCGCCGCATGAGGCCGGGCGCGGCCACGATGGGCGCGGCCAGCACGCTCTCGGTGCGGTAGGTTTCGCTGACCGGGTCGATCCAGAGCCGTTGCAGGCCGTCCAGGCCGGGGACCACGCCGGCCTCGCCGCGGCGCGGCTCCAGCGCCGGGATCCAGGCGTGGCTGGACGCGGTGAACACCAGGCTGGCGGCGCCCGCTTCGGGCGTGAGCACATGCCAGCTGCCGCCCAGTGGATCCCAGTACTGCAACACCCCGCGGGTGTGGGCCAGCGCCAGCAGGCGTTCGCCGGGAAAGCCGAAGCCGGCGGCGGCGAACACCGAGCAGGCATTCGGCGGCGCCGGCATGGTCAGGTCGCAACGGCCCGGCGTCGGCGCGGGCGGGCGTTCTTCGAGGCTGTCGCCAAGCGGCAGTGACGTGACCGGCAAACCGTGCGGCACGTGGCGCGGCAGCATCTCGTCCCCACCCGGGCCCCACCACCCGCGCGCATGCGCCGGCGTGCCGGCCAGGCGCAGCAGCGGGCGCCCGCAGCGCGGGCAGTAGGCGAAGCCTTCGGGATAGATCGGCGAGCAGCGGCAATCGAGGGGTAGCGAAGCGCCGAGCACGTGGGCGACGTCGGGCAGGCGCTGGCGCGCGCGCCCCTGCCAGTCGACCGGACCCAGGCCCGCGCTGGCGAGCAGGGCGAATTCGCCGCTTGCCTCGTCTTCCTGCCAGATACTGGCAGGCGTTTCCCATCTGTACGCCATTGCTGCCTTTCGCTCTGCCAAATAATTTGTCGAAACACGACCTGTGGGCCGTGGCTTTGCTATTGCTCAAATGATAGCTCCGCGCACTGTCGCGCGGCGCGCCGTTCACGAGGTAGCGTCGTGCGATCCCGGACGCATCAATAATCGAACTCATCGCGTGCCCCGGCGGGAACTTTCGGCCGACGTACGTATAATGGGCGCCTGCCTGTCCATTCTTTCTTGCGCTTTCCGATTCCGCCATGACCGCTGCCGATCCCCACGCCGACCTCCCTGCGCACGCCATCGATGCCGCCACCAGGCATCTAGCCGACGTGCTGACGATCGCGCTCGAACACGGTCCCGGGGAGCGCGCGCTGGTGGTGTACGACACCCGCACCGGCCTGTCGCGCGCCCTGCTCGAAGGCTACCGGCGCAACCTGCCGGACGCGACCTTCATCGACTTCGACGCCGTGACGCCGGAAGCGGTGCTGGCGGCGTTTCGCACGATGGCGGCGGGCGAGCTGGTGGTGCTGCTGCAATCGTCGAACTTCCGCCTCGACGGCTTTCGCATGCGGGTCGAGCTGTTCAAGCTCGACCTGAAAGTGATCGAGCACGTGCACCTGTCGCGCATGCCGGGCATCCAGGGCGAGCACTACATCGACGCCCTGGCCTACGATCCGGCGTATTTTCGCGGCACCGGGCGCGCGCTCAAGGAACGCATCGACCGCGCGCCGCACGGCCGCGTGGTCGGCGGCGGCGAGACGCTCACCTTCGCCTCGCCGTTCGAGCCGGCCAAGTTGAACATCGGCGACTACAGCGACATGAAGAACGTCGGCGGCCAGTTCCCGATCGGCGAAGTGTTCACCGAAGCGCTCGACCTCGAAGCGGTGCACGGCCGGGTGCAAATCCACGTGTTCGGCGACACCAGCTACCGCTCGAACCGGCCGGACGTGCCGGTGACGCTGGTGATCGAGGCCGGCCGCGTGGTCGCCACCGAGAACGCGACGCCGGCCTTCCAGCAGGTGCTGGACAATATCCGCGCGGACGAAGGCGAAGTCTGGGTGCGCGAGCTGGGCTTCGGCCTGAACCGCGCCTTCACGCGCGAGCTGCGGGTGGACGACATCGGCACCTACGAGCGCATGTGCGGCATCCACCTGTCGCTCGGCGCCAAGCATGGCGTGTATCCGAAGCCCGGCTTCAAGCGCAAGGATGCGCGCTACCACATCGACGTGTTCGCGGTGACCGATGCGGTGTACCTTGGCGAGGAAAGGGTGTACCAGGACGGGCGCTGGCTGGCCTGAAGCAACGCTTCCAGGCCGCGACCTGCATGCTATGATGGGATTTTCATTCCGTCTTTTGCACCATGCCGGATTCGCTTTCCAGCCATGTGAGGGAAATCCAGTCCATCGCTGCCGTGCCGCGCATGCTGGAAACCGTCGCTGCCCTCACCGGCCTGCGCTTTGTCTGCATCGCCCACGTCACCGCGACCAGCTAGACTACCTGCGCAGTGCACGACCAGCTGGGATTCGGCCTCGTCCCCGGCGCCCAGCTTGACGTCACCACCACGCTGTGCGAAGAAGTGCGCGAGACCAGGGCGACCATCGTCATCGACTGCGTCCGCGACAGCGACTGCTACCGTGACCACCACACCCCGCGCATCTACGGCTTCCAGAGCTATTTTTCGATTCCGATCTTTCGTCCTGACGGGTTCTATTTCGGCACCTTGTGCGGCCTCGATCCAGAACCGAGGAAGCTGAGCGAAGGCGCCATCGTGCCGGCCCTGACGCTGTTTGCCGAACTCATTTCGCACCAGCTCGAGACCGAACGCTCATTGAACGCGACCCGCTCGGCCCTGCTGTCCGAGCGCGAAACGGCGGAGCTGCGCGAACAGTTCATCGCGGTGCTGGGCCACGACCTACGCACACCGCTGGGTGCGATTCTGGGCGGCGCCGAACTGTTGGCGCGCCGCCACGACGATCCGGTCACCAGGAAGGTGGTGGAACGGATGCGAAGCAGTGCACTGCGCATGACCGGGCTGGTCGACAACGTTGTCGATTTCACGCGCGGGCGAATGGGATCCGGACTGGCCCTTGAGCTGTCCCGGCACCACGACGTCGACCTGGTGCTCGAGCAGGTAGTCGATGAACTGCGCGGTGCCTACCCCAACCGCGCGATCGCCAGCAGCATCGCGCGCGGCATAGTTCTGCGCTGCGATCCGCAACGCCTGGCGCAGCTGCTGTCCAACTTGCTCAAGAACGCGCTGGTGCATGGCGAACCGGCACAGCCGGCCGAAGTCAGGGTTGGGATCGATGACGCCGACTTCGTGCTCGAGGTGAGCAACGCCGGCTCGCCGCTCGGCCCGGCCGTCATCGCCCAGCTGTTCAAGCCTTACTGGCGCGCCACTTCGCGTCCCGGCGATGAGGGATTGGGACTGGGCCTGTACATCGTCGACCAGATCGCGCGCGGCCACGGCGGCACGATCAGCGTCACTTCGGACGCCGGCCGCACCACGTTCAGGTTCAGCATGCCAGCCGCATAGCATCGTCCTGCGACTTATCGGGCCGGCGATCAGCTGAATGTTTCAGCATTTTTACAAATCCCATGGGCACTTGATTAATATCAGGATTAGAATTCTTTTCTAATACCAATTAAAAGCCCAGGGGAATCATGTTCCGTTTGCCTATCGGCGTAGCCGCGCTATGCCTTGCCACGTCGGCGTTCGCAGCCGCGCCCTTCGACGACAAGTTCCGCCAGCTCGACGAACTGCTCCCGACGCCGGGCGCGATCCGCACCGCGTCCGGCGCTCCAGGTCACGCCTACTGGCAGCAGCGCGCCGACTACACGATCCGCGCCACGCTCGACGAGAACAAACGCGCGCTCACCGGCGCCGGCACGGTGACCTACCATAACAACTCCCCGGATACCCTCAAGTACCTGTGGCTGCAACTGGACCAGAACATCTACAAGCCTGGTTCGGACGCGCGCCAGAGCGCCGCCCTCCCCTCGCGCAATGCCTGGACCGGCGCGACGGCGCAGACCGGGCTGAAGTTCGACGGCCTGCGCACCCTGCTCGAGCAGCAAACCTTCCCCGGCGGCTTCGACATCCTGGCGGTCAAGGACGCGAACGGCCGCGCGCTGCCGCACACCATCAACAAGACGATGATGCGGATCGACCTGCCGCAGCCGCTCAAGCCCGGCGCGCGCGTGACCTTCAGCGTCGACTGGCGCTACAACATCAACGAGCAGAAGGTGCTGGGCGGGCGCGCCGGCTACGAGAAGTTCGACGACAACAACGACCTGTTCGAGATCGCCCAGTGGTTCCCGCGCATGGCCGCCTACTACGACGTCTACGGCTGGCAGCACAAGCAGTTCTTGGGCTCGGGCGAATTCACTCTTGAATTCGGCGACTACGACGTGCGCATTACGGTACCCGCCGACCACGTGGTCGCGTCGACCGGCGAGCTGCAGAACCCGGGCGACGTGCTGACCGCCGCCCAGCGCGAGCGCCTCAAGCAGGCGCGCACCGCGAAAAAGCCGGTCGTCATCGTGACCCAGGCGGAAGCCGAAGCGGCCGAGAAGGCGCGCAGCGCAGTAAGCAGCGGCGCCACCAAGACCTGGCACTTCAAGGCGAAGAACGTGCGCGATTTCGCCTTCGCCTCGAGCCGCAAGTTCATCTGGGACGCGCAGGGCGTCAAGAGCGGGGACGTCGACGTGCTGGCGATGTCTTATTACCCGAAGGAGGGTAATCCGCTGTGGGAGAAATACTCGACCCAGGCGATCATCCACACCATCGAGCAGTACAACAAGTACTCCTTCGACTACCCGTACCCGACCGCGATCTCGGTCAACGGCCCCGTGGGCGGCATGGAATACCCGATGATCTCGTTCAACGGTCCGCGCCCAAGCAAGGATAAGAAGACCGGCGAGATCACCTATTCGCAGCGCACCAAGTATGGCCTGATCGGCGTGATCATCCACGAGGTGGGCCACAACTACTTCCCGATGATCGTCAACTCGGACGAACGCCAGTGGACCTGGATGGACGAGGGCCTGAACACCTTCGTGCAATACCTGGCGCAGCAGGCCTGGGAAGAGAACTGGCCGGACAGCCGCGGCGAGCCGCGCCGCATCACCGATTACATGAAGAGCCGTAACCAGGTGCCGATCATGACCAACTCGGAGTCGCTGCTGCAGTTCGGGAACAACGCCTATGCCAAGCCGGCCGCCGCGCTGAACGTGCTGCGCGAGACGGTGCTGGGCCGCGAACTGTTCGACTTCGCCTTCAAGGAATACGCCCAGCGCTGGAAATTCAAGCGCCCCACCCCGGCCGACTTCTTCCGCACCATGGAAGACGCGTCCGGCACCGATCTCGACTGGTTCTGGCGCGGCTGGTTCTACACCACCGACGCGGTCGACGTGAGCGTGGACGGCATCACCGAATACACGGTCTCGAGCCAGGATCCGGAGGTCGAGAAGGCCCTGCAGCGTGCGCGCCGCGCGGAGGAACCGGTCTCGGTCACGAAGCAGCGCAACGAGGGGATGGCGCGCCGCGTCGATGCGCATCCCGAGCTGAAGGACTTCTACAACGAGAACGACGACTTCACCGTCACCAACAAGGACCGCAACCGCTACCAGGAAAAGATGGCCGGCCTGGAGGACTGGGAAAAGGCGCTGCTCAAGGAAGGCAAGCACCTGTACCTGGTGGACTTCACGAACGTGGGCGGGCTGGTGACGCCGCTGGTGGTCGAGATCGAACTCAAGAGCGGCAAGAAGATCATCGAGCGCATTCCGGCCGAGGTGTGGCGTTATTCGCCGGCGAGGATCACCAAGCTGTTCGTCACCGACGAACCGATGGTCGGATTGACCCAGGACCCGTACTGGGAGACGGCCGACGTCGACGTCAGCAACAACAGCTGGCCGCGCAAGGCGACGCCGTCGCGGCTGGAGCTGTTCAAGACCGAGCGCGATCCGAACAACCTGATGCGCGACTTTAATACGAAGCTCAAGGAAAAGGACAAGGCGGAAGCGCCGTCGGCCGAGTGAGCGGCGGCTCCCTCTCCTGTTGAACGCGTCGGCGGCGTAGCCGCCGACCCTACGCCGGCCCAGCTGCCGGTGTTTTACTTTCTGCTGTCACCCACATGAATCTCAAGCACCTGCACGCGGCGCTCGCCGCCCTCGTCCTTTCCACCTCCGCGACTGCCGCCGGCCCCGTCTTCGACGACAAGTTCCGCCAGCTGGATGAGTTGCTGCCGACGCCCGGCGAGACCCGCAACGCGTCGGGCGCGCCGGGTCACAAGTACTGGCAGCAGCGCGCCGACTACCGGCTGCGCGTGACGCTCGACGAGAACAAGCGTTCATTGAGCGGCTCGGGCACCGTCACTTACCATAACAATTCGCCGGATACCCTGTCCTACCTGTGGGTGCAGCTGGACCAGAACATGTTCCGCAACGATTCGGACAACCGCAATATTTCCACCTTGCCGTCGCGCGACGCCTGGCAGCCGCGCGGCAACGATGGCGTCAAGTTCGACGCCCTGCGCTTCACGCTCGAGGCGCGCAAGTTCGACGGCGGCATCCACATCGCCAGCGTGACCGGCAGCGACGGCAAGCCCCTGCGCCACACGATCAACAAGACCATGATGCGGATCGACCTGCCGCAGCCACTGAAGCCCGGCGCGCGCACCTCGTTCGACGTGGCCTGGAGCTTCAACATTCCCGAGATGAACGTGCTGGGCCGCCGCATGGGCTTCGAACGCTTCGACGACGGCAACGACATCTTTGAAATCGCCCAGTGGTTCCCGCGCATGGCGGCCTATTACGACGCCGCAGGCTGGCAGAACGCGCAATACCTGGGCGACGGCGAATTCACCCTCGAATTCGGCGACTACGACGTCCAGATCACGGCGCCCGCCGACCACGTGGTGGCGTCCACCGGCGAACTGCAGAACCCGGGCGACGTGCTCACCGCGGTCCAGCGCGAGCGGCTCAAGCAGGCGCGCACGGCGAACAAGCCGGTCATGATCATCACCCAGCCGGAAGCCCAGGCGAACGAAAAAGGCCGCGCCACCGGCACCCGGACCTGGCGCTTCAAGGCGCAGAACGTGCGCGACTTCGCCTTCGCCACCAGCCGCAAATTCATCTGGGATGCGCAAGGCATCAAGAGCGGCAAGCAGGACGTGATGGCGATGTCGTATTACCCGGCCGAGGCCAATCCGCTGTGGGAAAAATATTCGACGCCGGCCGTGATCCACACCATCGAACAGTACAACAAGTATTCGTTCGACTACCCGTATCCGGTCGCGATCTCGGTCAACGGCCCGGTGGGCGGCATGGAATACCCGATGCTGTCGTTTAACGGGCGCCGTCCCGTGAAGGATGCCAAGACCGGCGAGATGACGTATTCGAAGGCCGCCAAGTATGGGCTGATCAGCGTGATCATCCACGAGGTCGGCCACAATTACTTCCCGATGATCGTCAACTCGGACGAGCGCCAGTGGACCTGGATGGACGAGGGCATGAACAGCTTCCTGCAGTTCCTGGCCGAGCAGGCCTGGGAAGAAAACTACCCGTCGCGCCGCGGCGAGGCGCGCGACATCGTCTCGTACATGCGCAGCACCAACCAGGCGCCGATCATGACGAATGCCGAATCGACGCTCCAGCGCGGCAACAACGCCTACGCCAAGCCGGCCACGGCCTTCAATATCCTGCGCGAGACCATCCTCGGCCGCGAACTGTTCGACTTCGCCTTCAGGGAATACGCCGAACGCTGGAAGTTCAAGCGCCCGACCCCGGCCGACTTCTTCCGCACCATGGAAGACGCGTCCGGCACCGACCTCGACTGGTTCTGGCGCGGCTGGTTCTACACCACCGACGCGGTCGACATCAGCGTCGAGGGCATCACCGAGTACACCGTCAGCAGCCAGGACCCGGAGGTCGAGAAGGCATTGCGCCGCGAACGCGCCAACGGCGAACCGGTGTCGGTCATGGACCAGCGCAACAAGGGGATGGCGCGCCGCATCGACGCCCATCCCGAGCTGAAGGACTTCTACAACGAGCACGACGAGTTCACGGTCACCAACAAGGACCGCAACAAGTACCAGGAAACCATGGCCGGCCTGGAGGACTGGGAAAAGGCGCTGCTCAAGGAAGGCAAGCACCTGACCCTGGTCGACTTTGCCAACAAGGGCGGGCTGGTGATGCCGCTGATCGTCGAGATCGAACTGAAAAGCGGCAAGAAGATCGTCGAGCGCATTCCCGCCGAAGTGTGGCGCTATTCGTCGAAGCAGATCACCAAGCTGTTCGTGCTTGACGAGCCGATCGTGGGCCTGACCCAGGATCCGTTCTGGGAAACCGCCGACATCGACACCAGCAACAACAGCTGGCCGAGGAGGGCCGCGCCGTCGCGCCTGGAGCTGTTCAAGACCGAGCGCGATCCGAACAACCTGATGCGCGACATGAAGACGCCTTTGAAGGGCGCGCAATGACACTGCGCGGGTTCACGACGCTGTGGCTCGCCCTGCTGCTGTGCGTCAGCACAGCGGCGAGCGCGCACCGCTTCCACTTCGGCATGACCGACATCTCGTACAACGAACGCACCGGGAGCACCGAGATCGTCCACACCTATACGGCGCACGACATCGACGCCCTGCTGCTGAACCTGTACCAGCGCCAGTTCGACCTCTCCGACCCGGAAGACCAGGACGTGCTGCGCCAGTACGTCGAGCGCCAGTTCTGGCTCGCCGGCCAGGATGGCAAGCGCCTGCCGGCCAAGTGGGTCGGCATGACGGTCGACGCCAACAGCGTCGTCATCTACCAGGAAATCGACGACACGCCGCTGACCCGCGCGGCCACGATCCGCCAGGGCGTGCTGATCGACTTCCTGCCCGAGCAGGTCAATACCGTCAACCTGGGCGCGGGCGGCGCAGTCCGTTCGCTCACCTTCACCCGCCAGGCGCTCGAGCAGCCGGCGCAGTAAAAAACACCTTCCCGAACGCCATGATTCTTCGTCCTATCGCCTGCGCGCTGGCCGCGCTGTCCGCCACGTCCGCCGTCCATGCCGACGACTTCCAGCTCCAGCGCGTGCTGGTCGAAGGCGCCCGCGCATCCCAGCTCGGCATCGCCGATTCGGCCGGCGCCGGCAGCGCCGGCGCGAAGGACCTGGCCGGCCGCATCGCCTATCGCCCGGGCGAGCTGCTCGAGGTCACGCCCGGACTGATCGCCAGCCAGCACAGCGGCGAAGGCAAGGCCAACCAGTTCTACCTGCGCGGCTTCAACCTCGACCACGGCACCGACCTGGCGACCTGGGTCGACGGCATGCCGGTCAACCAGCGCAGCCACGCCCACGGCCAGGGCTGGACCGACCTGAACTTCCTGATCCCGGAGCTGGTCGGCCGCCTCGACTACCGCAAGGGCCCGTATTCGGCGCGCGAAGGCGACTTCTCGTCGGCCGGCGTGGCCTCGCTCACCTATGCCAACCGGCTGGTGAAGGACGTCGCCTCGGCCACCGTCGGCCAGGACGGCTACCGGCGCGCCATGATCGCCGGATCGCCCGAGGTGGCGGGCGGCAGCCTGCTGTACGCGCTGGAAGCGATGCATAACGACGGCCCGTGGACGCGGCCGGACGACTACCGCAAGTTCAATGCCGTGCTGCGGTTCAGCCAGGGCTACGCCAATAACGGCTGGAGCGTCACCGCGATGGGCTATCGCGGCGATTGGAACTCCACCGACCAGATCCCGCTGCGCGCGGTGCAGGATGGCCGCATCGGGCGATACGACCTGGTCGACGACAGCGACGGCGGCGAGGCGCGGCGCTTCAGCCTGTCGGGCGTCTGGCGCCGGACCGACGCCGATTCGGCCAGCAAGGTGAGCGCCTACGCGATCCGCAACCAGCTCGCGCTGTTCTCGAACTTCACCTATTTCCTGAACGACCCGGTGAACGGCGACCAGTTCGCCCAACCCGACCGCCGCGTCACCACCGGCATCGACGCCACCCACACCTGGCACATGCACCGCACCGAGGAGTTGTCGTCCGACCTGACGGTGGGCGCGCAGCTCCAGAACGACAATATCTTCAACGGCCTGTACGACACGCGCCGGCGCCAGCGCATCGCGACCACGCGCGAAGACCACATCGTCGAGACCAGCGGCGCCGTCTTCATCGAAAACGCGACGCGCTGGAGCGACGCGCTGCGCACGGTGGCGGGCGTCCGGGCCAGCAACTACCGCTTCCGCGTGGACGGCGACCGCCTCGAGAACGCCGGAAAGGCGCACGACACGCTGGTCACGCCGACCCTGAACATCGTCTATGGCCCGTGGGCCGCGACCGAGCTGTACGCCAACTACGGCCACGGCTTCCACAGCAACGACGCGCGCGGCACGGTGGCGACCGTCGACCCGAAGACCCTGGAGGCGGTGGACCCGACGCCCGGCCTGGTGCGTTCGCGTGGGTTCGAATTCGGCGTGCGCACCGAGGCCATCCCGAAGATGCAGACCTCGCTGGCCGTGTACCGGCTCGACTTCGATTCCGAGCTGACCTATATCGGCGACGCCGGCAATACCGAAGCGGGCGATCCGAGCCGCCGCTACGGCATCGAGTTCTCGAACTATTACCGCCCGCTCAAATGGCTGTCGATCGACCTCGACGCGGCCTGGGCGCGCGCCCGCTCGCGAGGCGAAAACCTCGAAGGAAATCGCATTCCCGGCGCCATCGAAGGCGTCGCCCAGCTGGGCGTGACGGTCGACCCGAGCGGCCCGTGGTCGGGTTCCCTGCGCCTGCGCTGGTTCGGCCCGCGTCCGCTGATCGAGGACGACAGCGTGCGCTCGAGTTCGAGCCTGACGCTCAATGGCCGCATCGGCTACCGGCTGGCGAATGACCTGCGCCTGGAGCTGGAAGGCTTCAATCTCACCAACCGGCGCGCCTCGGCCATCGACTACTTCTACGAGTCGCAGCTGCAGGGAGAGGCCGCGCCGGTGGCCGACGTGCACTTCCACCCGATCGAGCCGCGCTCGCTGCGCCTGACCCTGGTCAAACAGTGGTGACGGCGCCTGCCGGCTGCCTGATCCAGCGCATCGATCGTTCGGCGGGGGCGGTCACCCGTAAAGACGAAAAGTGCTACGCTAGCGGGATGACTACATTGCAAACGCAACTTCCCTATCTCGCGCCGTCGCAGCTGACGGATGCCCTGCGCAGCACCGGTTACGCCGTCCTGCGTCCTGCCGACGTCGCCGCGCTGGCCGGCTGCGGCATCGGCGAGCTGGACTCGCTCGTGCCGAGCTGGGACCGGCTCGAGCTGGACGAATACCTCAAGGACGGCGGCCGCTACCGGCGCCGGCGCCATTCCTGCTTCATCGACGACGCCGGCCAGTTGACGCAGACGCCGCACCGCGCGCACTGGCAACCGGTCGAGTACAACGCGCTGCACGGCGGCATGCACCGCCTGTTCGCCCCGATGGAAGCGGCCACCGTCGCCAATCCGGCCTGGGACAGGCTGCTGCGCGCGCTGGGCGCGGTCTGTTCAACGGTCGCGGGCCAGCAGCGCTGGTTCGTCGAAGCGCACCAGTTCCGGATCGACACCGCCGACGGCATCGGCCGCCCCACGCCCGAAGGCGCGCATCGCGACGGCGTCAACTTCGTGGCCGTGATCCTCATCAATCGCAAGGACATCAAGGGCGGCGAAACGCGCGTGTTCGACGCCCATGGCCCGGCCGGCCAGCGCTTCACGATGCTCGAGCCCTGGACCCTGCTGCTGCTCGACGACGCCGCCGTGATCCACGAGTCGACGCCGATCCAGCCGCTGGGAGAGCACGGCTACCGCGACACGCTGGTGCTGACCTGGCGCGCCAACGCCTTCCAGGGCGAAGACGCCTGAATCTCTTCCATAAGCAAAAAAAAACGCCCGCGAACCTGGTGGTTGGCGGGCGGGAATCCAATTTTCGGAGAAAACTGGAGGAGACAGTTCCAATATAGTCTTTTTTATTGTGCAGTGCAATACGGTAGAAGTACTGTAGTTGTTTCAATAGAGGAAGCCCTCTAAACGGGCCGGCGGCCTGGGCGTTTGCGGCAGTGCGCCATTTCCTTTTCCCTAATATTCCCTCCTTTTCGGCCGCCTTTCGGGCCAACGAACCGCTCCACCTACGCAGGCGCACCGGCCATGGCACGGCGCGTGCGCACCTGCCTGCCGTATCGCTTTTGCTACACTTCTTTGCTATAGCCAAAAGACATAGAGACCATGATAAACACTCGCGCTCCGCGTACGCTCGTCATTGCCCTGGGCGCCGCCGCCCTGTGCGCCACCATCGCATTCGCCACGGCCAACCGCGCCACCGCGGAGAATGCAAAAGCGCCGCCGCGCCCCGCCCTGAGCGTCACCACGGCCCGCCCCGCCACCACCAGCCTGCCGATCAACCTCACCGCCAACGGCAGCATCGCCGCCTGGCAAGAGGCGGTGATCGGCAGCGAATCGAACGGCCTGCGCCTGGCCGAGGTGCGGGTGAACGTCGGCGACGTGGTCAAGAAGGGGCAGGTGCTGGCGGTGTTTGCCGACGAGACGGTGCGCGCCGAGATCGAAGGCGCGCGCGCCGCGCTGCTCGAAGCCCAGGCCAACCAGAAGGAAGCGAAGGCGAACGCCGACCGCGCCCGCGCGCTGGAAAGCTCGGGCGCGCTGAGCGCGCAGCAGGTCACCCAGTACGTCACCGGCGAAATGACCGCCGCGGCGCGCGTGAAATCGGCCCAGGCCACCCTCACCCAGCAGCAGCTGCGCCTGAAGTACACGCAGGTGGTCGCGCCCGACGGCGGCGTGATCTCGGCGCGCAGCGCCACCGTCGGCGCCGTGGTGGGCGTCGGCACCGAACTGTTCCGCATGATCCGCCAGGGCCGCCTCGAATGGCGCGCCGAAGTCGTGGCGCAAGACCTGGGCCGCATCAAGCCCGGCCGCCGCGCCGTCGTGCGCGCCGCCAGCGGGGCCGAGATCGCCGGCAAGGTGCGCACCGTCGCGCCATCGGTCGATCCGCAGACCCGCATCGCCCTGGTGTATGTCGACCTGCCGCCGTCCCTGTCCAGCGACATGCCGCTCAAGGCCGGCATGTTCGCCAGCGGCCGCTTCGAGCTGGGCGCGTCGAACGCGCTGACGGTGCCGCAGCAGGCGGTGGCCGTGCGCGACGGCTTCAGCTACGTGTTCCGATTGAATGCCGACAGCCGCGTGAGCCAGGTGAAGGTGAACCTGGGCCGCCGGCTGGGCGAGCGGGTCGAGGTGGTCAGCGGCCTGACCCCCGACATGGCGATCGTGGTCCAGGGCGCCGGCTTCCTCAACGACGGCGACCTGGTGCGCAATATCGCCGGTACGGCGCTCCGGGCGCCGCCGGCGCCGGCGGCCACCCGCGCCACGGCCGCGCGCTGAGGACGACGCGATGAATTTCTCCGCCCTCTCGATCCGCAATCCGATCCCGGCGATCATGCTGTTCGCCCTGCTCACCGTGGCGGGGCTGCTGGCCTTCAACGCCAGCAAGGTGCAGGACTTCCCGGACATCGAGCTGCCGATCGTGACCGTCACCGCGACCCTCGACGGCGCCGCCCCGGCCCAGCTCGAGACCGAGGTCGCGCGCAAGATGGAAGACTCGATCGCCACCCTGCAAGGCATCAAGAACATCTATACCCGCGTGCTGGACGGCGTGGCCACCATCACGGTCGAGTTCATCCTCGAACGCGATCCGGCCGATGCCGTCAACGACGTGCGCGACGCGGTCTCGCGCGTGCGCGCCGACATGCCGGCCGAGATGCGCGACCCCACGGTGACCAAGACCGCCACCGCCGGCCGCGTGGTCTCGACCTTCACCGTCGCAGCAGGCGAAGGCTCGGGACTGGACGACCAGGACCTGAGCTGGTTCGTCGACAACGACGTCTCCAAGCGCCTGCTGAGCGTGCCCGGCCTGGGCGCGGTAAAACGCGTGGGCGGGGTGACGCGCGAAGTGCGGGTCGAACTCGACGACCAGCGGATGGCCGCGCTGCGCGTGTCGGCGCTGGACGTGTCGCGCCAGCTGCGCAATGTGCAGCGCGAGGCGCCGGGCGGGCGCGGCGACGTGGCCGGCGTCGAGCAGTCGGTGCGCACCCTGGCCACCGTGCAGACCGCGCAGCAGCTGGCGGCGCTGGACATCCCGCTGCCGGACGGGCACCACGTGCGGCTCGACCAGGTGGCGAACGTGATCGACACGGTCGAGGAGCAGCGCGCGCTGGCCGAGCAGGATGGCCGCAAGGTGGTCGCCTTCGAGGTGTTCCGCACCCGCGGCGCCGGCGAGATCGACGTCGCCACCGGGGCGCGCGCCGCCATGGAACAGCTGGGCAAGGAAAATCCCAAGCTGGTCATCAAGGAAGTGATCGACAACTCCTACTCGGTCGAAGAAAACTTCGACGCCTCGATGCACATGCTGTACGAAGGCGCGCTGCTGGCGGTGCTGGTGGTGTGGTGGTTCCTGCGCGACTGGCGCGCGACCCTGATCGCTGCCGCCGCCCTGCCGCTGTCGGTGATCCCGGCCTTCCTGGGCCAGTACCTGTTCGGCTACACCCTGAACATGGTGACGCTGCTGTCGCTGGCCCTGGTGGTCGGCGTGCTGGTCGACGATGCGATCGTCGAGATCGAGAACATCTCGCGCCACCTCCACATGGGCAAGACGCCGATGCAGGCGGCGCTGGAAGCGGCCGACGAGATCGGGATGGCGGTGATCGCCACCACCTTCGCCCTGGTCGCCGTGTTCCTGCCGACCGCCTTCATGGGCGGCATCCCCGGCAAATTCTTCAAGCAGTTCGGCTGGACCGCGGTGCTGGCCATCCTGGCGTCGCTGCTGGTGGCGCGGCTGCTCACGCCGATGATGTGCGCCTACCTGCTCAAGGCGCCGAAGAACGCCGGCAAGCCAGGCCACGAGCCGCAGGACGGCCCGCTGATGCGCCGCTATCTCGCCGTCATGCGGTGGTGCCTGCGCCGGCGCGGCCTGACCATGCTCGGCGCGGCCCTGTTCTTCGTCGGCTCGCTGGCCCTGGTGCCGCTGCTGCCGACCGGCTTCATGCCGCCGGCCGACCGCTCGCAGAGCCAGGTCAACGTCGAGCTGCCGCCGGGCGCCACGCTGGCCCAGACCCATGCGGTGGCCGAGCAGGTGCGCCAGCAGGTCATGAAGGTGGCCGGTGTGCAGAGCGTGTTCAGCTCGATCGGCGGCGGCTCCAGCGGCGACGCCTTCTCGCCCGGCGCGGCGGCCGAGGCGCGGCGCGCGGTGCTGACCATCACCACCGTGCATCGCAGCGAGCGCGACGTGAAGCTGGGCGTGATCGAGAACCACATCCGGCAAGCGCTGGTGGACATCCCGGGCGCGCGCTTCACGGTCGGCATACCGGACGCCGGCACCAAGATGCAACTGGTGCTGCGCAGCGACGACGCGCAGTCGCTCACGCTTGCTGCGCGCCAGGCCGAGCGCGAGCTGCGCACCTTGCGCGGCATCGGCAACGTCAGTTCCAGCGCCTCGCTGGTGCGCCCCGAGATCATCGTGCGGCCCGACTTCGCGCGCGCGGCCGACCTGGGCGTGACGGCGGCGTCGATCGGCGAGACGGTGCGCGTGGCCACCGCCGGCGACTACGAGCAATCGCTGGCCAAGATGAACCTGGACGAGCGCCAGGTGTCGATCCGGGTCAAGCTGCCGGACGCGGTGCGCGCCGACCTCGACGCCATTGGGCGCCTGACGGTGCCCGGCGCGAACGGCCCGGTGCTGCTGTCCACCGTCGCCGACATCACCATGGAAAGCGGCCCGGCCCAGATCGACCGCCTGAACCGCAGCCGCAACGTGACGCTCGACGTCGAGCTGTCCGGGCGCGCGCTGGGCGAAGTCAATGCCGAGGCGCGCGCGCTGCCGGTGTTCCAGTCGCTGCCGTCGTCGGTGACGATCGCCGAGCTGGGCGACGCGCAGGAGATGCAGGCGCTGTTCAACAGCTTCGGGGTGGCGATGCTGATCGGCGTGCTGTGCATCTACGGCGTGCTGGTGCTGCTGTTCTCGGACTTCATGCAGCCGGTGACGATCCTGGCGGCGCTGCCGCTGTCGATCGGCGGCGCATTCGTCGCCCTGCTGTTGACCAGCAATGCGTTGTCGATGCCGACCATGATCGGCCTGATCATGCTGATGGGGATCGTGACCAAGAACTCGATCCTGCTGGTCGACTACGCGATCCTGGCGCGCGAAGCCGGCATGGAGCGCTTCGAGGCCCTGGTCGACGCCTGCCACAAGCGCAGCCGCCCGATCGTGATGACCACCATCGCCATGGGCGCCGGCATGCTGCCCCTGGCCCTGGGCTTCTCGGGCGACCCGAGCTTCCGCTCGCCGATGGCGGTGGCGGTGATCGGCGGCCTGATCACCTCGACCTTATTGAGCCTGCTGGTGGTGCCGGCCGTCTACACCTATATCGACGACCTGGAGCACTGGCTCAAGCGCCACGGGCGCAGGCTGCGGCGCCAGCCGGCGCCGCGGCCCGCGAAGGCCGAGGAGCACACGCCCGGCTAGCCGAACAGCAGCGGCAGCACGAGCACACCCCAGGTCAGGGCGGCGAGCATGACGGCCAGCGCGACGGCCGCGCTGCCCAGGTCCTTGGCGCTCTTGGACAGAGGATGGCGCTCGAGTGAAATGCGGTCGACCACCGCTTCGATGGCGGAATTGAGCAACTCGACGACCAGCACCATGACCAGCACCGCGACCAGCGCCAGCCGCTCGAGGGCCGGCAGCGGCAGCAATGCGGCCGCCAGCATGGCAGGCAGGGCCACCATCAGTTCCTGGCGAAACGCATGTTCCGAGCGCCATGCGAACTTCAGGCCTTCGGCCGAATAGCGGGATGCGGACAGTATCCGTCCCAGGCCCTGCTTGCTCTTGAATTCACTGATCTGCTGTTGCGACATGGACGGTTTCCGATAAGGGGTTGGATGGCCGCGCCCGCGGGGCGGCGGCCAGGAACAGGACGATGGCGCAGGCGATCCAGATCGACCACAGGGTGTGGGTCATGAAATGGGCGCCGCGCAGCTGTTGCAGATAGCCGACCGCCGCGCCGAACGCGAGCGCGAGGACGGCCACCGCGCCCGCCATCCGCGGGCGCGCCGGCAGCCAGTACACCGCCAGCGACACCAGCCACAAGGCGCTCGACGCATGCCCGGCCGGCAGGCACTGTCCGGCGACGGCGCCGGCCGGCAAGGCCTCGAACAGGCGCACATAGGGCTGGTCGCCGCCATAGCGCAGCAAATCCCACGGACAATGCGAGGTGCTGAACCGCTTCAGCATGCTGATCGCCAGGGGCACCAGCAGCGCCGACAGCGCGACGATGCGCAGCCGCAGGCGCGCCTGCCCGCTCATGGCGGCGCGCGGCCAGGCCAGGTCGGCCAGCGCGCGCCCGATGAAGCCCAGCGCGAGCAGCATCAGCAGCCATTTCAGGATCACGTGGCCGAAGGTCTCGGCCAGCCAGGCATGGCGCCAGGGGAAGACGCCGCTGGCGGCATCGAACACCGCATCGGCCAGCGCCAGGTCGAGGTCGGTGCAGCGGCCGATCCAGAAGATGACCGGCGCGGCGGCGGCCAGCGCCGCCGCCATGCGCCGGATGGCCCGCGCCGGCAGCAGCGCGGCAGAAGTGGCGGCGCCCATCTCACTCGCCCCGCACGCAGGCATGGAAGATGTCGAGCCGCGGATTGAGCACCGCCGTGTTCACGTCGAGCATGCCCAGCACCGAGTGGAACACGTTGTCGTGCGACAGCGGCTGGTCGCGGCGCTGGCCCAGGCAGCGCCGGTCGATGCGGAAGCGCTCGCTGAAGCCGTCCGACATCCACAGCATCATCGGCACCTCGGTCTGCTCGCGCGGCGCGAACAGATAGGGCGTGCCGTGCAGGTAGACGTTGTTCTCGCCCAGCGATTCGCCATGGTCCGAGAAGTACAGCATCGCGGTGTCGACGTCCTCGTCCTGGGCCAGCGCGCGCAGGCGGTCGATGGTCGTGCTCAGGAAGTAGTCGGTGTACAGGATGGTGTTGTCGTAGGCGGCGCGGATCGATTCGCGCGAACAGGTCTCGAACTGGTTGCTGGTGCATACCGGACCGAAGCGGCCGAAGGCGCGCGGATAGCGGCTGGCATAGGCCGGACCATGACTGCCCTTCTGGTGCAGCACCACCACCATGTCCCTGCCGCCGCGGCGCAGCAGTTCGGGCCAGCCGTCGAGCAGGACTTCATCGTGGCATTCGCCGTCCGCGCAAGGGCTGCCCGGCTTCGGCCGCGACAGGTCCTCGTAGCGCACGCGGTCGCACACGCCCTTGCAGCCGGAGTTATTGTCGCGCCAGACGACGTCGAAGCCGGCATGCGCGAGCACGTCGAGCAAGCCTTCCTGGCGCTCGGCCTTCGACTGGCTGTAGTCCTCGCGGCCGAAGGCCGAAAACACGCAGGGCACCGAGACGGCGGTGGCGGTGCCGCAGGAACGCACGCGCGAGAAGTTGAGCAGGCCGCCCTGGCGCGCCAGCAGCGGATTGGTGTCGCGCGCATAGCCGTTGAGCGAGAAATTCGCCGCGCGCGCCGTTTCGCCGACCACGATCACGGTCAGCGTGCGGCGCTGCGCGCCCTTCCACGCGGCGCCCTTGACGGCGTCGCGCCCGAGCGGCGCGACCACGATGGGAGCCGCCCAGCGCGCGCGCAGGTAGCCGTGCGTCGCCTGGATGAAGTTGGTCGGCGTGAGCAGGAAGCGCAGTTCGCGATGCTCATGCAGCGCCGGCGCCAGGCTCTTGTACAGCAGCGCCAGCAGCACCAGCGCCAGCATCAACGAGCCGCCGGCGATGCCGGCGCGTTCGAGCAGCCCGCGCGCGCCGCGCGGGAACGCGATCCTGACGCGCCAGATCGCCCACGCGGGCAACCCGCCCAGGAGGCCGATCCTGGCCGCCATCTGCCAGCTGACCAGCTCCGTGGCCTCGCGCGTGTCGGTCTCGAACACGTTCTGGATCATGGCCTTGTCGATGACGATGCCATAGGTCGCGATGAAATAGCTGGCGGCCGATGCGGCCAGCACCAGCGCGATCAGCAAGGGCTTGGCGACGGGGCGGAAGCTGGCCAGCGTCAGGCAGGCGTTGAAGAACAGCACCACGATCAGGAACGCGCCGGCCAGCAGCGGCAGGCTGTCCAGCGAGAAGCCGCCCGCGGCGCTGCTCAGGACCGCCCAGAACTTGATATTGCCGACGCTGGCCAGCAACAGCGCCACGGCCAGCACGAGCACCGGCGCATCGATTCTTCTTGCGAACAGCTTTTCCATCCTCTCCATCCTTCGCGGGCAAGGCAGCGCACGGGCTGCATTGCCTGAAGGATAGAAAAGCCGGGGTCAGGCGGCCGTCAAGCCGACGTCAGGATTGCGTGAACTCGGCCGCAAAGACGATGCTGAAGCGGCTGCCGCCGCCCTGGCGGTTGGCGTAGACGAGCGAGGCGCCCAGGTATTCGCAGATGCGCCGGACCAGCGACAGGCCAAGCCCGGTCCCGGCCGAACCGCTCGACGGGATCGCCATCGCGCCTTCGCCCAGCGTCAGCCGCACCGCATCCGGCAGGCCGCGTCCGGTATCTTCCACCGTGACGCGTCCGGGTTCGATCACGACCGTCACCTCGCCCTGTTCGGTGTACTGGCAGGCATTGCGCACCAGGTTGGCGATCGCCGACGCGCACAGCTCGGCCGGCGCGCGCACGCTCACGTCGGCGCTGCCGACACAGCGCAAGGTCACCGGCTTGTCCGCCACCATGGACTGGTAGCGCTCGGTCTCGCGGCGCGCGATCTCGCTCACCGACACCGGCGCGAACGCGCCCAGCTCGGGCGCGCGCGCCAGCAGCAGCAGGACCGTCACGCACTCGGTCGCTTCCTGGGCGGCGCGGTAGATGCGCTGGGCGGGCGCGCGCACCGCCGGGCCTTGCGCGCCTTCGATCAGGATCTCCGCCGCGCCCATGATGACCGTGAGCGGCGTGCGCAGCTCGTGGCTCACGTCGCCCGTGAAGAAACGTTCGCGGTCGAGGAATTCGCGCAGCTCGGTGGTGTGCGCATCCAGCGCCCGCGCCAGCACGCCCAGCTCGTCGACACGCTCGGTATGCGGCGACGAGAAGTCGCCATGCCCGACGGCGTCCGCGAGTTCGCGGATCGGCGTGACGATGCGCCTGCCGACGAAGCGGCCCAGGAACAGCGCAAGGATGACGAAGCCGGCGAAGAAGGTGGCGAACATCGAATACACGAGCAGCTCGATCTGCTCGTAGTCGCTTTCGTGGTCGACCACGACGTAGGGGCCGAGTTCGTCCGCGCCGGACAGCACGTGCAGGCCGATGCCGTCGATCTCGGCCTCGGACACGCCGGCCGGCAAGCCGCGCAGCGAGCCCGGTATGTCCTCGCCGCGATGAAAGCGCAGGCCGGCGGGAAGATCGGCCGGCAGTCCCGCCGCGGCGCGCGGACGGGCCCATTTCTCGACCTCGGCCAGCCGCTCGTCGACCAGGTGCACCTCGATGCCCTCGACCACCAGCGCCGCCAGCACGGCAAAGAATACCGACAGCACGACGCCGAACAGGATGAAGGCGCCGACGATGGGTCGGCTCAGCGAATCAACCTTGCGCATCGGGCAAGGCGAGCCGGTAGCCCACACCCGGCACGGTATGGATCAGGGAGACGTCGAACGGCTTGTCGATGGCCTGGCGCAAGGCGTGGATATGGGTGCGCAAGGCGTCGCTTTCGGGGCGGTCGTCGCCCCACACCGCCTGCTCGAGCGCTTCGCGCGGCACGATGCGCGGCGCCGCCGCCATCAGGCAGCGCAGCAGGATGTAGCCGGTCTTGGTGAGCACCACCCTGGTGCCGTTGCGCGAGGCATCCTGCTGGTCGGGATCGAACACCAGGCCGCCGAAGCGCAAGGCGGGACTGAACGCATGCTGCCCTCCCGCGCGCCGGGTCAGCGCCTTCAGGCGAACGTCGAGTTCGACCAGCGAAAACGGCTTGACCAGGTAGTCGTCGGCGCCGCTGTCGAAACCGGCCACCTTGTCGGGCAGGCTGTCGCGCGCGGTCAGCATCAGGACCGGCGTCTGCGTGCGCAACTCGGTGCGCAGTTTCTGGCACAGTTCGAGGCCGTTCAGGCCAGGCAGCATGACGTCGAGGACGATGACGTCATAGCTGTTTTCGGATGCCAGTGCGAGCCCGCCATAGCCGTTGCGGGCGGAATCGACCGTGTAGCCCTTCGGCTCGAGGAAGCCGTACAGGTTGGCCAGGATGTCGGGATTGTCTTCGACGATGAGGATGCGCATGCGGATATTGTAAGTGGAAATGACGGGTGCGCCGGCGCTGCCGGTCACCCGCCTTGCGCGGGCCGGAAATTGCTAGCGCGGCCGGTAGCGCTGCTCGCGGTACAGCAGCGACGGCAGCATCACGTGCGCCATCGCGCGGTCGACCTCGCCCTGGGAGGGCGCAGCGCTGCCGGGATCGAAGCTGCCGCTGGCCGCGTCGTAACGCGCGGCGAGCGGCGCCTGGCCGGGCCGCAGCACGGTCGCGTGCGATCCTTCCAGGTAGGCGAAATAGTCGTTGAACTGGATCAGCGCGCGGCCCGGCGTCGTCGCGTCCTTCGCGAAATCGCGCCCGATCATCGGGTGCGTGCTCGATACGCCCAGCAAGGACAGCAAGGTGGGAGCGAGGTCGACCTGGCTCGCGATGGGGGCGATGCGCTTCGGTTCGACGCCGGCGCCCAGGATCAGGCCCGGGATGTGGAATTTCTTGATCGGCACCAGACTATCGCCATAGACGCGGTTGTCGTGGTCGGCCACGATCAGGAACACGGTGTCCTTCCAGTAGGCCTGCTGCTTCGCTTCGCGGATGAACTTGCCCAGCGCGTAATCGGCATACTTGACCGCGTTGTTCACGGTCTGCTTGTTCGGCTCGTGCAAGTCGATCTTCCCATCCGGGAATTCGAACGGCTCGTGGTTCGAGGACGTGAAGATCAGGCTGAAGAACGGTTTATCCTGCGCATGCAGTTTTTTCAACCGCTCGAGCGACTTGTCGAACAGGTCTTCGTCCGAGGCGCCCCAGCTGCCGACGAATCGCGGCTTCATGTCGCCGATGTCGACGATGTTCTGGAAGCCATTGCCGGTAAAGAAGCTGCGCATATTGTCGAAATGGGCTTCGCCGCCATACACGAACTCGGTGTGATAACCCTGGCGGCCCAGCCCGTCGGCCAGCGTATAAAAATTGTTCTGCGACAGAGACAGTTTTACCGTGCTGCGCGCCGGCGTCGGCGCATAGCCGGCCACCACCGCCTCGATGCCGCGCACCGAGCGGGTGCCGGTGGCGTACAGCTGCTCGAACCACCAGCCCTCGTCCTTGAGCTTTTCCAGCTCCGGCGTCACCGGCAGGCCGCCGAGCGATTTGACGAAGGTGGCGCCCAGGCTTTCCTGCAGCACGATGACCAGGTTGAGCGGTTTGGCGCGCTGGACCGCGGCCTGCTGGTAATGCAGGGTCGGCAGTTCCGGATTCGGGAAACGATAGTCGCGCAGCCAGGGCGCCGCCTTGACCTCGGCAAACACCTGTTCGCGCGGGAAGTCGCCATAGATCTCGGACGACTTCGCCTCGTTGCCCATCGAGCGGATCGCATCGAGCACCGACCAGGCCGAGTTGAT
Source organism: Massilia timonae (assembly GCF_001866515.1). Classification (NCBI taxonomy): domain Bacteria; kingdom Pseudomonadati; phylum Pseudomonadota; class Betaproteobacteria; order Burkholderiales; family Oxalobacteraceae; genus Massilia; species Massilia timonae. The sequence continues at coordinate 2,588,380 of NZ_JRYB01000001.1, read as the reverse complement.
GACGAGGGAATTGACCAGCGCATCTCCAGTGATGGCAAACATCGCCGGATTGGCCGGGCGGTGGCCGGTGGTGGAGCGGATCTGCATGAAGACCAGCAGGCACAGGATGGGCCAGGCCAGCAGCAGCTTGCGGCTCGGCCACAGCGTCATGCCGGTCGCAGTGCGCTTGAGCAGGCGCACCAGGGCGATGCCGAGCACGACGGTCAGCGCGCAACCCAGCAGCAGCGCGGTGCGAAAGCCATGCCACAAGGTCGAGAACACTTCTTGCGGATAACCCAGGTATTCGATGAACAGGCGGTTCGGCCGCGCATCGTATTGCATGATGAATTGGGGCGTGGCCACTTCCATGAACACGATGAAGATCAGCGCGAAGCCGGTCCAGGCCACGCTGGCGCGGCGCCACAGGCGGGCGCTGCGGGCGTGCGCCAGCAAGGGCGCCAGCAGCAAGGGGACGGCGAGGAAATAGCCAAGCAAGATCAAGTCGGCGCGCACGCCCTGCAGCAGGATCTCGGGCACGATGCCGGTCGCGGCCACACGCGGCCATTGCCATGCGAGTAATGCGATCCGAAAAGCCGACAGGACGAGCAGCCCGATGCACAACAACTGGACCAATGGCGCGAATGGACCGGCCCATTCGGTGAGGCGCGCCAGTCCGGCGGCGCGCTGACGTGTGGTTGCCGGAGCGCCATTGATGCCCTTGGGCAGATGAAGTTTCTCGATGTTCATGATAGGCATGCTAGGTTGCATGCTGTCATCGAGATGTTAGTGAGGCGTTAAGGAAGCGTTAAATAATGCGACGAGGAAAAGCGAGAATGAAAAAAGCCCGGCCGGCAAAAGCCGGCCGGGTCATGCGAGAAGCGCGCCGACGGCCCGCTTCTTGTCATCACGATCAGTCGCGGTAATCGCGGTAGTTGCGATATTCGTGACGGTCGCTCGAGCCACCCAGCAGCTTGGCCAGGATGAAGCCCACGCCGACCGCGGCCAGCAGCGCGCTGCCCGGGTTGTTCTTGACGTATTCCTTGCCCTGGGCCGACAGGTCCGAGCACTTCTCGCTCAGCTGGGCCGAGCCGCCACCGAATTTCTCTTGAGCCGAGCTCAGCAGACCGGTGACCTTGTCGACGCCGGCGTGGGCGCGCGAAGCCAGGTTGTCGACGACAGGCTGGGCGGCTTGCGCTGCCTTGTCGATGCCTGCGTGCACCTTGTCTGGCGAGATCGACGAGATCGCTGCCTTGATGCCGCCCGACGATTTATCGCCGTTCGCATCCGACGACGAAGCCGACGACGAGGACGACGAGTCCGACGATGGGGTCGACGATTGGCTCGACGACGATGCGCCCAGGCCGCTGTTGCCCAGCGAACCGGTGCTGCCTGCCGCCGAGCTCATGTTCGACGACGACGACTGCGAGCCGATCGACGAGGACGACTGCGACGACGGCGAACCCGGCGCCGAGCCCGAGGTCGACGAGCCGGTGCTGCCCACGCTGCTGCCCATATTGCCGCTCGACGAAGCGCTTTGCTGGCTCGACGACGATGGCGACGAACCCGTGCTGCTCAGGTTCGACGACGCGCTCTGCTGGCTGCCCGACGAGGCGGTGGTGCCCTTGTTCAGGCTGGAATCCTGGCTTTTGCCAATGCTCGAACCGGCCTTGTTGGCGTCAATGCCTTTACCCTCGGTAGACTTTTGATTATCCATGATGTATCCCTCATAAAATGTGTGACCAACGCGGAGTAGACCGATATTCGACTATCACCACATTCTTCCTTGATTCAGTCCGATACATGACGCGGGAACGAAAGCTGCCTGCGGTACATCAATGGCTGCGCGGCTTCATGCCTAAGATCAGTTTATTGGTTCACTGACCTCAAACCACCGCAAAGGTTCCATCAATGTCCCAGGCTCATCGTCCCTATCTCGGGGCGAGCGCCCTTCCAGGGCTTCGTCACGAGCGCAGTATCGAACCAACTGCGTCGCGATACAAAAAATACAATGGACCAGTATTAAGAGACCGTGCGCTGACTAACAGAGCCGTTCCATCCGCCTCAAAAGCTGCTTTTTATCAATGAGCAGCGGGATGAAACGCGTGTTGGCAGTACCATACGGGGTTTCGTCTTATCCGGGCGTCCAGTACGACATGACATGGCAGTAGAAAAAATTACAGGCAGCCGCCTGCCGCCGCGCCAGGCCCTGCCGGCGGCGGCCGATGCGGCGGCGAAAAAGCAGGCCGAGGCCGAGAAAGCGGCGCAGATACGCGGCGTAGCCTCGATCGCTTCGATGCGCGACGCCATCCGCCAGGCCGCGCGCCAGCTTCCCCCGTTCACCGCCGTGCCGCGCCTGGCCCGGCTGGATGCGGCCGGTTTTCGTGCGCGGGCGGCGGCCGGCATGCCCTTCCTGGTCACCGGCATCGTCAAGCGCTGGCCGCTGGCCAGCCTGACACCGCAGGACTTGCGCGCGCAGTTCGGGCATCTGCCGGTGCGTGCGCGCGTCGGCGACTACGTCAATACGGCCTTCGCGCCGGATCGCGCGATGCGGGACATGCTGCTGCGCGACTACCTCGACCTGACGCCCCCCGACGCCACATCGGACCTGCCGCCCTATGTGGGCAACCTGTCGCTGCGCGAGCTGAACCGGCTGTGCCACTGGCCGACCTGGTTCGACAAGATGGGCCCTCCCCGCTTCTGGATCGGCCCGGCGCGCACGGTGACGCCGCTGCACTGCGACTACGACGACAATATCTTCGCCCAGCTGTGGGGGACCAAACGGATCTTCCTGGCGCCGCCGCACCACGACGCCTTTCTGTATGCGCGCGAGGCCAATCCGCTGCTGTTCGGCTCTCCGTTCGACCCGGAAGCGCCCGACTTCGACGCCTTCCCGCTGGCGCGCCAGGCGGCGCTGGTCGAGATCGTCGTGGAGCCCGGCGACATGCTGTACGTGCCGGCCGGCTGGTACCACCAGGTGCGGGCGCTGAGCTTTTCGCTGTCGTCGAACCGCTGGGCGCGCGGGCAGCCGCTCGCGCTGGGCTAGCCCACGCGGCCTAGGCGGCCCGCTGCGATTCCTCGGCCGCCGGCGTGGCGGCGTCGGCGTCGTCCGGCACCAGGAACTCGGTCGAGGGCCGGCCATCGGCATTGTGCTGCACGATGCGGCGCGGGCGGCCGTGGGCGTCGAGCCATACCTGGCCGATGCCGGCGCCGTTCCACAGGCGCTCGCCGCGCGTGCGCTGGTCGGGCAGGCGCGGGCTGAGGGCAAGGTCGCGCCGCTTGGTGAACCAGTTCAGCGGCGAGCGCGGCGAATACAGCCAGCGGTTCAGGCGGTCGAGCCAGTCGAGCAGGCGGCGCGGGAATTCGTTCTTGATGCCGCTGCTGGTGATCTGCCACACGTGCTGCGGGCGGTCCGATTCGCGCACCTCGACGTCGTACACGAAGGAATAGTGCACGTCGCCCGACAGGATCACGTAGTTGCCCGGGGTGCGCGAGTGGCGGAAGATATTGAGCATGCTGCTGGCCGCGCCGCGATGCGCCATCCAGTTCTCGGCGTCGACCGTGAGCGCCAGCCCGGCGAAGGTGGCGATGCGCTGCACCACCTCGATCAGCTTGACGCCGAACATCGGCGCCGCCGAGACGATCACGGCCGCCGTCTCGTCGAGCAGTTCGTGCTGCAGCTCGGTCAGCGATTCCCAGTCCATCAGGCCCGACGGATGACCGGGCGTGCGCCGGTTGCGCCAGCGCCGCGTGCGCGTGTCGAGCACGATGATGGCGGGCTGGGTGCGCAGCATATAGTCCCACTGGCGAAACGCGAGCAGGTGCTGGATCAGCGCGTCCTGCGCGCTCGGCTCGAGCCGGCCGCGCGCATCGGGCGCGGCGGTCAACGCCGCCATGGCGTCGAGCGCTTCGCCGAACACGTCGGGCCGGTTGCCCCAGCCCTGGCACAGCATATAGGCCGCCAGCGCATTGCCGATGATGCGGCGCGAGAACGGGTGCCCGTAGGCGGTGGTCTCCCACTTCGCCGACAGGTTCCAGTCGTCGGTGACGTCGTGGTCGTCGAAGATCATCAGGGTCTGCACGTGCGCCAGCAGGCGCGCGGCGGCCGGCAGGTCGGCGCAGAAGCCCTGCAGCGCCGCGCCTTCGCGCCGCCAGCGTTCGACGTGCTTCGGCGTCAAGGGCGGCATTGGCGGTTCGCCCACGATTTGCCACGGCGCCGGCGACCACACCAATAAATACATCGCCATCACCTCGGCCAGCGTCACCAGGTGATTATGGGCGTTGGCGGTGGTGAAGATCGGCTTTTCCGAGCCGCCGAAGAAGCGGTCGCGCAAGTCGTCGTTCGACTTGAACGCGGGCAGCAGGTCTTCGCGCCGGTAATAACCGGCCGGGTGGGCATACAGCGCTTCGCTGTCTTCCACCACCGCGCCCTCCAGGCATTCGCCGTACAGGCCCAGGCGTTCGATCAGCGCGTGGATGGCCGCCAGCATCGGGCCGGCCACGTCGTCGGCATACACCTGGTCGCCGCACAGCATGAGCATGGCGGGCCGCGCGCCGGCCTCCTGGATGCGATCGGCCAGCAGCGCGTCGGCGCAGGCCAGTCCGTCGCGCGAGCGGTGGTGCGGCTTGCGGCAGGAACCGTAAAGGATATCGTCCATGCGGCTGCGCAGCACGAAGCTGGGCCGCTCCGCCCCCGCGTGCAGCAGGTGCGGCGCCCAGTGCGCGACGCCGGCGCCGCCGTCCAGCAGCAGGTCGTACTCGACCAGCACGTCCTGCGGCAGCGGCTCGTCCAGCGCGACGTCGATCAGGTGCACGTAGGCATGGCGGCCGACGCGAACGACGCGGCACGCCGCGCCGTCGAGGCGCAGGCGGCGCGCCGGGCCGCCCTGCGGCGCCAGCGCCAGGGTCAGGTCGAGCGCGTCGCTGCCGACGAGCCACAGCACCAGGCGGCCCGGCTCGAGGCGGCGCAGGATGGGGCCGGCCAGCACGGGCGGGAGGTCGGTGGAAGGAACAGTCTGGATCAACGCGGCACGGTCATCAAGGGAAACGATCGGCCGAGTGTAGCAGATGGCGTCCGCTCATCCGCGCGCGATCACGAGCAGGCCGGCGACGATCAGCCCGCAGCCGGCCAGCTTGGCCGGGGTGAGCGCCTCTTGCAGGAACAGCCAGCCCAGCACCATCGCGATCACGACGCTGCCCTTGTCGATCAGGGCGACGGTGGACACCTGCCCCTCCTTGATCGCCTTGTAATAAAAGATCCACGACAGGGCGGTGGCCACCGCCGAACCTGCCAGCCACGCGATATTGGTCGGGGTGAGCGCCTGCAGCTCGCGCGCCGGGACCACGGCGGCCGCGAACAGCAGCACGAACACGAACACGAAGCAGGTGCGCACCGCCATGCCAAGGTCGCCCGAGATGCCGGTGAGGCCGGGCTTGGCGATGACGGCCGTCACGCCGGCGAACAGCATCGACAGGAAGGCATATACCACCCAGCGTTCCATGTGCCGTCCTTAATAATAGACGCAGATGCGCTGGCCGTCGACCTCGTGCACCCGGATGTCGAGCTGGTACAGGTCGCGCAGCACCTCGGGCTGGATCAGCTCTTGCGGCGTGCCGTGGTAGGCCACCTTCCCGCCGCGCATGGCGACGATGCGGTCGGCGTAGCAGGACGCGAAGTTGATGTCGTGCAGGACCAGGATCACGGTCTTGCCCAGTTCGCGCGAGGTGCGGCGCAGCAGCCCCATCATGTCGACCGCGTGGCGCATGTCGAGGTTGTTGAGCGGCTCGTCGAGCAGCACGTAGTCGGTGTCCTGGCACAGCACCATGGCCACGAAGGCGCGCTGGCGCTGGCCGCCCGAGAGCTGGTCGAGGTAGCGGTCGGCCAGCGCTTCCAGGCCCAGGTAGCCGAGCGCGCGCTCGACGTGGGCCGCATCCTCGACCGTCGGCCGGCCCTGCGTGTGCGGATAGCGCCCGAAGGCGACCAGGTCGCGCACCGTCAGGCGCATCGGCAGGTGGTTGTCCTGGCGCAGGATGGCCAGGCGCTTCGCCAGCTCCTTGCTATCGCCCTTGACCACGTCGATGCCATCGACCAGCACCCGGCCCGCGCTCATCGGCAGCAGGCGGCTGATCATCGACAGCACGGTCGACTTGCCCGCGCCGTTGGGGCCGATGATGGCGGTGACGCCGCCTGCCGGCAGGGTGAGCGTCACGTCGTCGACGACCACGGTGTCGGCATAACGCTTGCTGATATGGGAAATCTCGATCATCTAGGACTTTCTACGGGTGATCAGGAACAGGAACAGCAGGCCGCCCACGAACTCGATGACGACGCTGACGGTGGCGTTCAGTTCGAGCACGCGCTCGAGCAGCACCTGGCCGCCGACCAGGAACACCACGCCCCACAGCACGGCCATCGGCAGCAGGTAGCGATGCTTGCCGGAGCCGGCCGTCACATAGGCCAGGTTGCTCACCAACAGGCCGAAGAAGGTGACCGGGCCGACCAGCGCGGTCGACACCGACACCATCACCGCGATCAGGGCCAGCGTCAGCATCACCGTGCGCCGGTAGTCGATGCCGAGGTTGACCGCGATCTCGCGGCCCAGCGTCAACACGTCGTACTGGTGGCGCAGGCGCCAGGCCAGCAGCGAAGCCAGGCCGATGGCGACCGCCGCCACCCACAAGAGACCGGTCTGGATCGTATTGAAGGACGCGAACATGCGGTCTTGCAGCACCATGAACTCGTTGGGATCGATCAGGCGCATCACGAAGCTCGACAGGCTGCGGAACAGGAGCCCGAACACGATGCCGGCCAGCAGCATCAGGTGCAGGCTGTGCGCGGCGCCGTTGAACAGCGCCCGGAACAGCAGGCAGGCGAAGCCCGTCATCAGCACCACCTCGATCGCGAAGCGCAGGTTCGGGTTGCCGGTCTCCGTCAACGGATCGATGCCGAGGCTGAAGATGATCGTGGCCTGGATCAACAGGTACAGGGCGTCGAAGCCCATGATCGACGGCGTCAGGATGCGGTTGTGGGTGATCGTCTGGAACAGCACGGACGAGACCGCGATCGCATACGCCACCAGCAGCATGGCGGCCAGCTTGGCGCCGCGGAACGGCAGCACGAAGTCCCAGTTGCCGCCGGCGCCGATCAGCATGAAGGCCGCGACGACGGACAGCGCCAGCGTTGCGAGCAGGGCCAGGCGCGCTTTGGGGGATAGATCAAGCGTCACGTGAACGACCTCGCAGCAACAGGAACAGGAACAGCGCGCCGCCGATGATGCCGACCACGGTGCCGATCGGGATCTCGTAGGGATACACGACCAGGCGGCCGATGATGTCGCAGGCCAGCACGAACAGCCCGCCGAGCAGCGCGACCCAGGGCACCGAACGGCGCATATTGTCGCCGAACAGGATGCTGACCACGTTCGGCACGATCAGGCCCAGGAAGGGAATGCTGCCGGCCGTGACCACCACCACCGCCGAAATCGCCGACACGATCAAGAGGCCATAGAAGGTCAGGCGCTTGTAGTTCAGCCCCAGGTTGGTGGTGAACTGCTGGCCCATGCCGGCCACGGTGAAGCGGTCGGCCGCGACCCAGGCGGCGAAGGCCAGCACCGCGCCGAGCCACAGCAGCTCGTAGCGCCCGCGCAGCACGCCGGAAAAGTCGCCCACGGTCCAGGCGTGCAGGGTCTGCAGCATGTCGTAGCGGAAGGCGAAGAAGGTCGTCACCGCCTGGATCACGCCGCCCAGGATCAGGCCCACCAGCGGCACCAGGTAGGGTGAGCGCAAGGGGATGCGGCGCAACAGGCCGAGGAACAGGAAGGTGCCGGCCATCGCGAAGGCGGCCGCCACCAGCATCTTGCCGAACACCGGGGTATCGGGCGCCAGCAGCGCCAGCACCAGGACGCCCAGCGTGGCGGCCTCGATGGTGCCGGCGGTGGACGGTTCGACAAAGCGGTTACGGACCAGCATCTGCATGATGAGGCCCGCCACGGCGAGGGACATCCCGGCCAGCAGCAGGGCCAGGGTACGCGGCAGGCGGCTGACGACCAGCAGTTGCCAGTCGGTCGACTGCGTGCCCGCGAGCAGGCCGGCGAAGCTGAAATCGCCGGCGCCGATGGCCACGCTCAACGCGACAAGCGCCGCCGTCAGTAATAACGGCAGCGCCAGCCAGGCGTGCGAGATGTGACGAGGGGCACGCGCGCTGGCGTGGCCCCCGGCTTGGCGCATCATGGCGCCCCGCCGCAGAGCGGCGGCTTGTTTACAACCATTGCAATCAGCGTCCTGCGGTGTTCAGTGCGCGCGACAGCTGGTCGACGTTCTCCTGCAGCGCGGTGATGCCGGCGCCGCCCAGGGTGTACCAGTTCAGGCCATCGAGGTAGACCACGCGCTTGTTCTTCCAGGCGTTCGACTGGCGCACCAGTTCGTTGTCCAGGAATTTCGCGGCGGCCGTGCCTTCGCGGCCGATGGCGGCGTCGCGGTCGATCACGAACAGCCAGTCGGGATTGGTCTTCTGGATGAATTCGAAGGAGATCGCCTGGCCGTGGTTCGAGGTGTCGAGCTTGGCCACCGCCGGCTTGATGCCGAAGGTGTCGTGCAGGACGCCGAAGCGCGAGCCCGGACCGTAGGCGCTCATCTTGCCGCCGGTGGTCAGGACGATCAGGCCGGCGCCGGCCGTTTCGGCCTGCTTCTTCAGGGCGGCGATCGAGCTGTCCAGCTTGGTGGTGAGTTCCTTGGCGCGCGCCTGCTTGCCGAACAGGCCGGCCAGGGTATTCACGTTGTTCTTGGCGCTGGCCACCAGGTTGGTGCGGTCCGGGGTCAGGTCGATGGTCGGGGCGATCTTGGCCAGCTGCGCGTACTTGGCCTGCGAACGGCCGCCGACGATGATCAGGTCGGGCTTGGCGCCGTGGATTTTTTCATAGTCCGGCTCGAACAGGGTGCCCATCTTGGGGGCGCTGTTGTAGCGCGCCAGGTGGCGCGGCAGCGGACGCGCGGTGGTGCTCATGGTCGGCACGCCGGCGACATTCACGTCCAGCGCCGACAGGTTGTCCAGCGTGGTGGCGTCGAGCACGATGACCTTCTTCGGATTGGCCGGGACGGCGGTGGTGCCGCTCGCATGCTTGATCTGCACGGTGTTCTGGGCTTGCGCAGGAAGCGCGCCGAAGGCCAGGGCAGCGCCGACCGCCAGCACTGCGCGGCGGCCTTGGAAGATGTTCTTGATGGTCATGTCGGTATTCCTGTCTCGTTCAACAAATGGGGTATGTAAAAGCGTGTGGTCAGAAGCGTGTGGTCACCCCGAGCCACAGGCGGCGACCGTCGCCGACCGTGTTGTAGGTCAGCTCGTCCAGGCGCTTGTCGCTGACGTTGAACAGCGCGGCCTTGATGGCGACGCTGCGGCTCCAGTCATAGGTCATGCCGATGTCGCCGATCGTGTAGTCGCCATATTCCTTGGCGCCGTTGGGCAGGGTCACGCCATTGCTGCCCGACCGCGCGGCGGCATTGATTTCCTTGCCGTTGTAGGTGACCGAGGCCCACAGGTCGAGCGCGTCGGTGAGGTTCCAGTCGGCGCGCAGCGTGCCGCGGTGCTTCGGCGTGCGGGTCAGCGCATAGCCGGCGTAGGCGCCGCCCTTCTGCTCCGAATCGGTATAGGTGTAGTTCGACTTGAACGACAGCGCGCGTAGCGGCTGCCAGGTCAGGCCCAGTTCCAGGCCCTGGATCGTGGCGTCGTCGATGTTGTAGCTGTACCAGAGGCGGTAGTTCGGGTCTTCCGACCAGCGCGCGATCGAGCCGTCGTCGTTGTAGATCAGCGCGTTCGACACCTTGTCCTTGAAGTCGGTGTAGAACAGCGTCGCATTCGCCTGGATGCCGGCCTTGTTGTTGTAGTGGGCGGACAGTTCGTAGCTGGTGCTGGTCTCGGCCTTCAGGTCCGGGTCGCCGATGATGACGCCGCAGGTGCCGTTCGGGCCGTAGGTGCAGCCGCCGCCGCCGGTGGTGTAGGCATAGCCCGGCGCGATGTTGCGGATTTCCGGCGCGCGAAAGCCACGCGAGACGCCGCCCTTGATCGTGACCGCGTCGCTGGTATGCCAGACGGCGTACAAGCGCGGCGACCAGTGGTTGCCGTAGATTTCGTGGTCGTCGGCGCGCAGGCCGGCGGTCAGCGCCAGGGTGTCGGTCAGGCTCCATTCGTCTTCGACGAACAGCGCCTTCTGGATGATGCTGAAGTGCTCGTCCACGCCGGTGCGGCGGCCGGGGTTCTGGTCTAGGAGTTCGCCGCGGTTGTACTGGCCGCCGATCACCAGGAAATGGTCGCCCAGGCGGGTGTTGAGCTTCGCGTCCAGCACCGTGTTCTTGATTTCCGGCGCGCGCGTGTTGCGGATGTAGTCGCCGGCGCGGTCTTGCGCGTAGGTCTCGCGCTGGCCTTTTTCCTGGGTCAGGGCGACCTGCGAGGTGGCCCAGCCCCAGCGGCCGTTGTGCGACAGCGACCAGTGGTCGCGGCTGTGTTCCTGGCGGGTGTTGGCAGCGTTCGGCGCCAGCACGCCACCCGCCGAGCTGTGTCGCTTGAGCTCACTCTTGCCGGCTTCGAGCAGCACGTCGTGGGCGGCGTTCGGGGTCCAGGCCAGGCGCGCGGTCAGGTCGCGGTCCTTGGCGCCGTTGAAGCCGTTCAGGATCTCGTCCTCGGTGCGCTTGTTCTGCTTGCCCCACAGCTGCAGGCCGAGGACGTTGCTGGCGATCGGACCGTTCAGGAAGAACTGGCCCTGGGTCGAGTTGCCCGAATCGCTGTGTTCCTGCAGGGTGCCGTCGACGCCGAGCGAGCCGCCCCAGGCCTTGGCGACCTTGCGCGTGATGATGTTGATCACGCCGCCCATGGCGTCGGAGCCGTACAGCGAGGACATCGGGCCGCGCACGACTTCGATGCGCTCGATCGCTTCCAGCGGCGGAATGAAGCTCTGCTCGTAGCCGGCGTTGCCGTTGGTGCGCGCGTCGCGCGTCGACTGGCGCTTGCCGTCCACCAGGATCAGCGTGTATTGCCCCGGCAGGCCGCGAATCAGGATATCCTGTTCGTTGGCGACGCCGGTGACGGTGACGCCCTGGACGTCGCGCAGCGCGTCGGTCAGGTCGCGAAACGGACGCTTTTCCAGGTCTTCACGGGTGATCACGGTGATGCTGGCGGGAGCGTCGGTGGCCGACTGCTCGAAGCCGGCGGCGGTCACGACGACGGTCGGCACGGTGCCGGACGCGCCGGCGGCTTGCGGGTTGAAATCCGGTGCTTCCGGTGCGGCGTGGGCGCTCAGGGCCAGGGCGCCGTGGAGCGCCGCCGCGATGGTCGTCCGTTTGAACCATGCCGTTGTCGTGTGCTGCATACGCTTCGTTCTTTCTCTGTCGCTCAAAATTCTTTTATACGGCGAACACCTATTGCCAGGCCCGTTCGCGGTGAATGATAATGATTATCATATGCAATTAACCGCCAGAAAGTTTGTCAAGTTGTGGCAAGTCTTGATATTCCAGCAATGAATCCTGTTTCCACTTCATCCCGTATCCTCGTGGTCGACGACCACGCCGACATCCGCGACCCGCTCGCCGCCTTCCTGCGCCGGCACGACCTGGAGGTGCTGACCGCCGCCGACGCCGCGACCGCGCGCACGCTGCTGCGCCAGCATCGGATCGACCTGGTGGTGCTCGACGTCATGCTGCCGGGCGAGGACGGCCTGTCGCTGTGCCGCCACCTGGCCGAGACCAGCAGCACGCCGGTGATCCTGCTCACCGCGATGGCGAGCCAGGAAGACCGCGTCGCCGGGCTCGAGATCGGCGCCGACGATTACGTCACCAAGCCCTTCGATCCGCGCGAACTGGTGGCCCGCATCAAGGGCATGCTGCGGCGCCTGAGCCGCGCCGCGACCGGCTGGCACGGCCGCCGCTACGCCTTCGGCGACTGGACCCTGGACATGGCCAGGCGCGAGCTGGTTGACGCCGGCGGCGAACCGGTGGCATTGAGCACGTCGGAATTTCGCCTGCTGGGCGTGCTGGTCGAGCGCGCCGGAAAGGTGCTCAGCCGCGACGAGCTGCTCGACCTGACGCGCGACGGCGAGGTGCAGAACTTCGACCGCAGCATCGACAGCCAGGTCAGCCGGCTGCGCAAGAAGCTGGAAAGCGATCCGCGGCGGCCCCGCCTGCTCAAGACCTCGTGGGGCGACGGCTATGTGTTCACGGCCGACGTCAAGCCGCTGCCGGCGGCAGGCTGATGCGCCTGATCCCGAAGACCATGGGCGGCCAGCTGGTCGCGACGCTGCTGGTGGCCGTGCTGCTGGCGCACGCCGCCGCCATCGTGGCGCGCCAGCTGGCCCCGGACGCCATGCATCCGCTGGCCGCGCGCTACATGCTCGACCGCATGGCCGGGATCTACCAGTCGCTGCGCCTGTCGCCGGACAAGGGAGAAGAGATGCTGGCCGCGATCGGCTCGCCGAGCGCGCGCTTCTGGCTGGCCAGCGGCGCCAGCTCCACCAGCCTGGCGATGAACGAGGCCGAACGCAAGCAGGCGCAGGCCCTGGCCGAGCGCCTGTCCGGCATGTCGGCGTCGGCGCCGGCGCCGCGCAGCTGGGTGCAGCTGACCGACCATGCGCCGGGCGACGATGGCGTCAAGCAGGCCGGCATGCTGGCCTCGGTCGAGCTGCCGGACGGACGCTGGCTGGTGGGCTACCAGCAGTCGCCCGGCGGCAGTCCCTGGTGGCGTCCGCTGCACTTCTCGATCCCGGTGAGCACCCTGCCGGTGCTGCTGGTGGCGCTGCCCTTCATCGGCCGCATCCTGCGTCCGATCCGCGCGCTGGAGCGCGCCGCCGAGCGCTTCAGCCGCGGCGAGCACGACGGCCCGCTGCCGGTGACCGGGCCGCGCGAGGCGCGCGAGCTGACGGTCGCCTTCAACACGATGGCCGAGCGCCAGCAGCGCTTCATCGAAGACCGCACGCGCATGCTGGCCGCGATCAGCCACGACCTGCGCACGCCGATCACCTCCCTGCGCGTGCGGGTGGAACTGATCGACGACCCCGAGCTGCGCGCGGCGATGATCCGCACGCTCGAGACGATGGGCCTGATGGTCGAGCAGACCTTGCGTTTCGCGGCCGAGGACTGCGTCGGCGAGCCGTCGCAGGACGTCGACCTGGCGGCGCTGATGCGCGAGCTGGCGGCGGAGCTGGCGCGTCCCGGAAAGCGCATCCGCTACGCCGGCCCGGACCGGCTGCCCTACCGCTGCCGCCCGATCGCCCTGCGCCGCGCCGTGGGCAACCTCGCCGAGAATGCGATCCGCCACGGCGCCGAGGTCACGCTGTGCGCCAGCGCGCCGGGGGATGACCGCGACGTGATCCTGGCCGTGATCGACAACGGCCCCGGCATTCCCGAGGCCGAGCTGGACCGCGTCTTCGAACCTTTCGCCCGCCTCGACAGCGCCCGCTGCCGCGACACCGGCGGCGACAACGGCCACGGCGGCGCCGGCGGCAGCGGCGTCGGCCTCGGCCTCTCCATCGCCCGCTCCTGCGTCGAAGCCCACGGCGGCACCCTCACCCTGACCAACAACACCCCCGGCCTCACCGCCACCATCACCCTCCCCGCCTGACCCTCCCTCAATGAGGGTCAGAGTAGAATTATTGAGCAATTTCTCCGCACTCCTAATAATGAGGGTCAGAGTAGAATTAATTGCCAATAACTCGCAATCAACTATTATCCGGGCCATGTTTACAACGCCCTTTTTAAAAGAAATTGCAAAATAATTCTACTCTGACCCTCATTGTATTTATCGCCAAACCGCCGCCTTGGGAACATTATCCTCTCATAGAGGAAATCATTTCTCGACTTGCAAGATTCTCTCATTAGTTTGATATCTCAGTGCAATTCAAAAGCCTTTAAATAATTAGGGTCAGAGTCGAATTATTGAGCAATTTCTCACCAAATTGAATTAAGTAGGGACAGAGTCAGCTTGGCCGGCAATTTCCTTTCCAATCGAATAATCAGGGTCAGAGTCGAATTACAAGCAATTCTGAAGAATTGCTCAATAAATCTACTCTGACCCTCATGTTGGGGGTGGGGGTGGTGGCGCACGGGTGAAGATTTCGCTTGCGCGGCGTGATGGGTGAGATAGAATAATGAATGAGAATCATTATCATCTGATGCCACCAACCTGCGTCGAGAGGAACGATATGTGCGACAAACACGCTTCGAACGTGCCCTGCCCTGCTGACGGCACGCAGGGATCGCGCCGGCGGCGCGTGTGGGAGCTGTCCCATGCCTGCCATTGCCCGCTGGTCGGGGTCGGGTTGCCGCTGGGCGGCTTGCGCAAGCTGGTGGAGAAGGTGACGGGCGGGAAGGTGCTGCACGACGATTACGACATCCACGTCGGCACCGTCAGCGAGTGCGCCCTGCGCACGCCGGTCGCCGATGCGGTGCAGAAAGAGCTCGAGCGCCGCTATGCGCAGCACGTCCAACGCTTCCGCGCCGCCAAGAGCACCGAGCAGGTCGAGGCCATGTGGGACGCCGCGGTGGCCGCCGGCGACGTCGCCGGGGCGTTCTGGGCCGGGCTGTCGCATCCGCGCTGCAGCACCGCGCTCGAAGAAAAGATGTGCCGCGACATCCATATGGTGCAGCACCAGGCCGGCGCCTGCGCGCGCGCCGACATCAACAAGTTCAACGCAGTCGTCGCCGACAACGCGCGCCTCGAACGTGACGTTGCGCGCCTGCAGGAACGCTGCAATGCGCTGGGACAGGAAAAGGCGGTCGAGTGCGAGCGCCTCGAGAACCAGCTGCGCGCGGCGCGGGCGGCGACCATCGCGCGCGATGGCGACGTCCAGGCCTTGCGCGCCGAACTGGCGCGGCTGCAGGCCAGCGTTCCCGACCTCGACACGCGCGAGCGCCTGGCCGAGCGGGTGGCGCAGATGGAGGCGCGCGAACAGGCGCTGCGCGCCCAGCTGGCGGAGCTGAAGGCGGCGCGCGCTCCTGCTCCCACCCCGGCGCCGGAAGCCGAGGCCGCGCCCGAACCGATCCAGGTGGCGCCGGTCGCGACGCCGGTGCGCCTGGAAAACCGCAGCGTGCTGTGCGTCGGAGGCCGCAGCAGCAGCGTGCCGATCTACCGCAATATGATCGAGCGGGTCGGCGCCCAGTTCGCCCACCACGACGGCGGCCTGGAGGACAGCAGCAGCCAGCTCGACGCCAGCCTGGCCGCGGCCGACCTGGTGATCTGCCAGACCGGCTGCATCAGCCACAGCGCCTACTGGCGCGTGAAGGACCATTGCAAGCGCCACGGCAAGCGCTGCGTCTTCGTCGACAACCCGAGCGTCTCGAGCCTGGTGCGCGGCCTGCAGGAAGCCGCCACCGAGGACACCCAACCCGGCTAACGCTGTTCACGCAGCCAGCGCGCGGATCGCCGCCACCAGGCGCTCCAGCTGCGCCGTGGTCGTGTAGTACGAAGGCGTGACGCGGATGCAGCTGCCGCCGACCGGGCCTTCGCGCGCCACCGTGAAGATGCCATGCCGGTCGAGCAGCGTGCGCGCCAGCGCCACGTTGTCCTCGAACGACGTCTTTCCCTGCAGGCGGAACGAAGTCACCGCGCCCGTCATCCCGGCGTCGTCCGGCGTCAGCACCTGCACGCCCGGCAGCTCGCGCACCCGCGTCACCCAGTAGTCGCGCAGCGCGCGCAGGTGCGCCGCGCGCGCCGCGAGCGGAATGCGCGCATGGAAGGCCAGCGCGCTCGGAATCGTCATCACCGCCGCCACGTTCAGGGTGCCGGCGTTCACGCGCGCGCGGATGTCGGTCGGCGGATGCTCGGTGTTGCCACAATCGATGTCGATGTCCTGCAGGCGGCCCTCGCGCACATAGAGGAACCCGAGACCGAGCGGCGCCCCGATCCATTTGTGCAGGTTGGCCCCGACGAAGTCGGCGCCCAGGTCGGGAATGCGGAAATCGAGCTGGCCGAACGATTGCGCGACGTCGACCACCACGTCCACGCCGCGTTCCCGGGCGATGCGCGCGATCTCGGCCACCGGCAGCACCAGGCCGGTGCGATGGTTGATGTGGGTGAGCAGCAGCAGCCGCGTGCGCGGATGGCGCCGCAGCGCCTCGGCATAGGCGTCGATCACGTTCTGACGCGTGGCCGGCTCGGGAATCGTCACCGAGACCAGCCCGGCGCCGCGGCGCCTGGCCAGCTCGCGCATGGCGTCCATCACCGTGCCGTAGTCCAGGTTGCAGATCATGACTGCTTCGCCGGCCTTCAACAGCCGGTAGTTCAGGATCAGGTTCTGCAGCGCCTCCACCGCGCTGCGCGTGAGCGCGATCTCGCCCGGCGCGGCGCCGGCATACGCCGCCAGCTGCGCGCGGATCGCCGTCATGTCCGCACGATCGAAGCGGGTGCGCAGGTAGTGCGAGTTGTGGCGGTTCAGGTAGTCGAGATTGCGTTTGTAGTCGTCCAGCACCGGCCGCGCCATGACGCCGTAATAAGCGTTTTCCAAATTGACGATGTCGCCGGCCACGTCGTAGCTGGCGCCAAGGCCGGCATCGTCGGCAGCGGCGGCCGCCGGCCAGGGCAGCGCCGCGCCCCCGAGGCTCAGGCCTGCGGCGGTGCGCAGCAGCTTGCGGCGGCGATAGGCGATCGGTTTCATGAAGGCTCCCGCGAGAATGGATGTGCAGGAAAGTATAGGCAGGCCAGCGCCGCGCGCCTGCCCCTGGAATGATCGCCCCATAAGCGCCGTTGATACCCCGGGCCGGCCGGCGCGCCGCCGGGTTAGAATCGCGCCAACACCCACCACCACCGGACCAGCGCCATGCTCAGCCGCGACATCGAGATCTTCCGCACCGTGATGACCTCGGGCTCCGCCACCCGCGCGGCGAAAGTGCTGGGATTGTCGCAGCCGGCCGTCAGCATGGCGCTGCGCCGGCTCGAGGAACGCGCCGGCCTGGAACTGTTCCAGCGCCCCGGCGGCAAGCTGCAGCCCACCCAGCAGGCGCAGGCCCTGCTGGCCGAGGTCCAGCGCCACTTCGTCGGCATGGACGTGATCGAGCAGCGCATCCGCAGCCTGAAGCAGTTCGGCGCCGGTCGGGTGCGCATCGCCGCCTTTCCCGGCCTCGGCACCGGTTTCGTGCCGCGCGTGCTGGCCGACCTGGCAGCGGCCGGCACGCGCAGCATGGTGTCGCTGCAGGTGGTGGGTTCACAGGACGTGCGCAGCCAGGTGCTGCGCGACGAGGTGGAGCTGGGCATCGCGGCCCAGGACGTATCCACCGCCGGCGTCGAGCATGCGCTGTTCGCGCACTACTTCGGCGTGGTCGCCCTGCCTCCCGGGCATCCGCTGGCGCGCAGCAGCGTGGTCACGCCGAAGCAGCTGGCGCGTCATCCCTTCGTGGCCCTGCATCCAGACGACGCGGTGAGCCAGCGCCTGGACGCGATTCTGCACGCCCATGGCGTGCAACTCCAGACAGTGGTCGAAACCTCGTACACCTTCAGCCTGTGCGAGCTGGTGCGCAACCGCATCGGCGTCGCCCTCGTCAATCCGGTCACGGCGGTCGACTACCTCGATGCCGGCCTGGTATTTCGTCCGTTCTCGGAGCGGCTCGAATTCACGGCGCTGACGATGTGGCCCGCCGGCCGGCCGCTGTCGCCCTTCGCGCGCCAGATGCTGGGCGCGATGCGCGCGCGGCTGCAGGCCGATATGGATGGCTTGCGCGCGACCATGCCGCCGGCCGCGGGCAAGGTCGCGCTGCACCAGTTCCAGCCGCTGGCGGCGTCCCCGGCCTGAGACGGCGGATTCAGAGCAGGTCGATCGAGGTGCTCATCACGCCGACCAGTGCGGCCATCTCGGCCGAATTGGCGATGCCGAGCAGGACGTCGCCGCGATTGAGCGTGCCGTCGTCGATCAGGGCGGCCCAGCCCGCGACCTCGGCCTGGCTGGCCGTGCGCTCCAGGCCCGCCTGGTACAGGTGGGCGACATACTGCGCATTGCTCATGCCGCCGAACTGGCCTTCCGCCGCGCCCACGAAGGTGTCGGCGATGGCCGCCATGCCGATGCCGTTTTCACTGGCCGCGATCCAGTAGTTCAGGCCATCCTGGTCGGGCGCGCGGTCGAACAAGACGTCATACATGCGCACCAGCATGCCGACATCGGTGTCGGCGATCCAGGCGCTGGACCCATACCAGTCCATATACTGCAGCATGGCGAAGTGGTCGGCGAATTCCAGCAAGACGTCTGCCCGCGTGCGCGCACCCGCGTCCAGCCCGACCAGCCAGCCATACAACTCCCTCAGGTTGCCGCCGCGCTCCATGCCGTTTTCGTACAGCGACCTGACGAAATCGTCGTCGCTCATGGCGTCGTCGGCGCCGCTCGCCTCGAGCAGGCTGGCCGAGATCTCGAGCAGCGACATGCCGGCGGCATGCTGCGCTTCCCAGGCGTCGAGTTCGACGCGGGTCGCCACACGGTCCTCGAGCGATTCGATCATGCGCGTGATGGTGCCGCGCGCCGAGCGTTCGGCGCCGTCGCCGCCGAAATTCAGGATCTCGACGTTCGCGAGAGAGTCGCTGCCTTCGGTGCCGTCGCGGGCCATGACCACGACATGCCCCTGTTCGACCCGGATCGTGTAATCGGCCCGGCTCCCCGCCAGGCGTACGGTGTCGATGCCCATGCCGCCGTCGATCCAGTCGTCACCCGCGCCGCCGGTGATGTGGTCGTCGCCGTCCTCGCCATGCAGGCGGTCATTGCCTGCCCCGCCGTCGATGACGTCGTCGCCGCCGCCGGCATAGGCCACGTCGTCGCCCTCGCCCAGGTTGAGGGTCTGTGCGTCGGCATCGGCCACCACGTGCTGGTTGCCGGCGCCGCTCCTGACCGTGACTTCACCGGCCAGCGCGGCGAAGCCGATGTGGTCCAGGGTGACGCTGCTGCTCCACAGGCCGCGCGTATCGATGACCACGGCGACCAGCGGATTGCCGGCCCCGGCCTCGACGCCGACCAGTTCCAGCGGGCCGAATAGCGGCGCCGTGCCGAAAGCGGCCGTCGGCGCGATCGTCTGCAGCAGCAGCGGCGTGTTCGCCGCCTCGGCGATGAAGCGGGTGGCGCCGGCGACCAGGCTGGCCTGCGAGGCGGAACCGGCCTCGCTGTGCTGACGCACCTCGCGCAACAGGTCGGCCAGCGCGGCGCCGGCCGCCTTCGGCGCCACGCTGCCGCTGGCGGTCATGCCTACTTCCGACGGCAGGTCGGCGCGCAGCAGAACCCGACCGCTGCCGTCGACGACGACCGGCACCGCGCTCGTGAGGCCGGTGCCGTTGGTGTCCGGGCCGTCCACGCGGGCGGTGCCGGCCGTGAGCACCTGGCGCTCTTTGCCGTCGGCCTCGGTGACCGTGCGCACCCGCACTTCGCGGTTATCGATCACGCTGACCTGCGGCGTCGTGCCGGGACGCTCGTCGACGTCGGTAACCCAGATCGTCAACAGCTGCGCGGCGGTGCCGGCGCCATCGGTGCGCGTGACCTCGACCTGGTAGGTGTTGTTCCCCGCCCCGGCGCCGCGGTCGCGCGGCGACTCGTAGTTTGGCGCCGCGATAAAGCGCAGCAAGCCGGTAGCCTGGTCGATCGTGAACAGCGCGGCGTCGGCGCCGCCGGTGATCACATAGTCGTTGTAGATCGGGCCGGACGGGCCCTGGGAGATGATGTCGACGGTCACGTCGCGCGTATTTTCGGCCACCTGCACCACGTCGCCGTTGGGATAGGAAAACCGCGGCTGGAGCGGCCAGGTGGATTCGGCGGCGCTGGCCTGCGAAGTGAATGCGGTTGCCATGATCGTTCCTCGGTATCGGATACCGAGAGTATATCCACCCGGGCGGACGCACGATGTGAACTCGTCCGCATGGTGCGATTCCATGCGGGCTGCATGGCGCGCGCTTGTTTCACATCCGGAAAACAAAAAAGGTTACGGGCTTGCGCCTGTAACCTTTTGGACCTGCTGAGTATTGGTGCCGCTGACCGGAATCGAACTGGTGACCTTCGCATTACGAATGCGCTGCTCTACCGACTGAGCTACAGCGGCGAAACCTGTGCTTCGCCTTGCCTTTCGGCGCACGACAACGAGTCGCCGTGACGAAAGAACCATATTCTAGCAAATAATGCGGCAAACTTGCTAGTGTGTATCGCTAGCGTGCCGCATTATCGGCCGAAAACAGGGAATTCAGCCCTGGTGATAGCCCGTCACCACCGCGACTTCTTCCTTCGAGCCCAGGAACACCGGCACGCGCTGGTGCAGCTTGGTCGGCGGGATGTCCATGATGCGGCCCTGGCCGTCGGTGGCGGCGCCGCCGGCCTGCTCGACGATCATCGCCATCGGGTTGGCCTCGTACATCAGGCGCAGCTTGCCCGGCGATTGCGGGTCGCGCAGGTCGGCCGGATACATGAAGACGCCGCCGCGGTTCAGGATGCGGTGCACGTCGGCCACCATCGAGGCGATCCAGCGCATATTGAAATCCTTGCCGCGCGGGCCGGTGCTGCCGGCCAGCAGCTCGTCCACGTAGCGCTGCACCGGCGGATGCCAGTGGCGTTTATTCGACATATTGATGGCGAATTCCTTGGTCGAGACCGGGATCTGCATGTCGCTCTGGGTCAGCACCCACGAACCCATCTCGCGGTCCAGGGTGAAGCAGTGCACGCCGTTGCCGGTGGTGAGCACCAGCATGGTCTGCGGGCCGTAGACCGCATAGCCGGCCGCCACCTGGGCGGTGCCGGGCTGCAGGAAGTCCTGCTCGGTCGGCTGGGTCATGCCTTCCGGCGCCTTCAGCACCGAGAAGATGGTGCCGATCGAGACGTTGACGTCGATGTTCGACGAGCCGTCCAGCGGGTCGAACAGCAGCAGGAATTCGCCCTTCGGATAGCGGCTCGGGATCTGGCGGATGGTTTCCATCTCTTCGGACGCCATCGCCGCCAGGTGGCCGCCCCACTCGTTCGCTTCCAGCAGGATCTCGTTCGAGATCACGTCCAGCTTCTTCTGGACTTCGCCCTGGATGTTCTCGGTCTCGGCGCTGCCCAGCACTTCGCCCAGCGCGCCCTTGCTCACCGAATAGCTGATGCGCTTGCAGGCGCGGGCGACGACCTCGATCAGCAGGCGCAGCTCGGCGTTGATGTTCTGGTGCAGGCGCTGCTCTTCGACCAGGTATTGCGTCAGACTTACGCGTTTCATGACTTCCTCAGGTTGGGTGTGAATTCTTTTAATTGGCGAGCGCCTTGGTGACCACTTCGCGCACGTCGTTCGACAGCTTGCCCTGCCCCGCCACCCGCTGCAGCGCGGCCTGCATTCTCTCCTGCAGCGCCGGCGCATAGCGGCGCCAGCGGTCCATGGCGCGCGCCAGGCGGCTCGCGACCTGCGGGTTGAGCGCGTCGAGCGCGATCACCTGCTCGGCCCAGAAGGCGTAGCCGCTGCCGTCCGGCGCGTGGAACTGCACCGGATTGTTCATGCAGAAGGCGGCGACCAGGCTGCGCGCGCGGTTCGGGTTGCGCAGGGTGAAGGCCGGATGGCGCATCAGCGCGCGCACGGCCGCCACGTCGGTGGTCGGCGCCGCAGCCTGCATCATGAACCACTTGTCCACCACCAGGGCCTCGTTCTGGAACTCCTGGTAGAACGCGTCCAGAGCGTCGGCGGCTTCCGGCACGCGCGATGCGATCAGCGCGCCCAGCGCGGCGGCGCGGTCGGTCATGTTGTCGGCTTCGTCGAACTGGCGCTGGGCCAGCGCCACGCTCTCATCGTCGGGCGCCGCGTTCAGGTAGGACAACGCGATGTTCTTGAGCGCGCGCTTGCCGGCGGACGCCGCGTCCGGGCTGTACGGCCCCGGCGTCAGGTTGGCTTCGTACTGCGCCAGCAGCTCGGCGCGCAGGCGCGCGCCGATGTCGGCGCGGATGAACTGGCGCGCGATGTGCACGGCCAGCGGGTCGACGCCGTCGATCTGCTCGGCCACCAT
Organism: Massilia timonae; assembly: GCF_001866515.1. Taxonomy (NCBI): domain Bacteria; kingdom Pseudomonadati; phylum Pseudomonadota; class Betaproteobacteria; order Burkholderiales; family Oxalobacteraceae; genus Massilia; species Massilia timonae. The sequence continues at coordinate 2,566,452 of NZ_JRYB01000001.1, read as the reverse complement.
GCTCTCGGACGGCAGCAGCAGCGCCTGCTCGCGGAAGGCCGGGTCGAGCGTCTCGTCGACCAGGACCTTGCGCATCGCCTCGATGAAGGTCTCGTCCAGGTTCAGGCTGGCGCCGCTATTGCCCTTGGCCGCGGCCTCGCCGGTCAGCTTGAGCAGGCGGCTCATGGCCAGGCGCTGGCCCGCTTCCCAGCGGTTGACCGGGTCGCTGTCATGGCTGAACAGGTGCAGCAGGTCGGCATCGGTATAGCTGCCCTGCAGGATCACCGGCGCCGAGAAGCCGCGCAGCACCGACGCCACCGGCTGCTCCTTCACGTCGGTGAAGACGAAGGTCTGCTCGGCCTGGGTCAGCTCGAGCACCGCCGTCGTGCCGCGGTCGACGCCGCCCTCCACCAGGCGCATGTCGTTGCCGGCGGCGTCGAGCAGGCCGACCGCGACCGGGATGTGGAACGGCAGTTTCTCTGGCTGTCCCGGCGTCGGCGGGCAGGACTGGATCAGCTTGAGCGTGTAGGTGTGGACGGCCTCGTCCCAGCGGCCCTCGAAGCGCAGCACCGGGGTGCCGGCCTGGCTGTACCAGCGTTCGAACTGGGTCAGGTCGCGGCCGTTGGCGTCGGCCATCGCGCGCCGGAAATCGTCGCACTCGACCGCCTGCTCGTCATGGCGCGCGAAGTACAGGTCCATGCCCTTGCGGAAGCCTTCCTCGCCGAACAGGGTGTGGTACATGCGCACCACTTCGGCGCCCTTCTCGTACACCGTCACCGTATAAAAATTGTTGATCTCGACGAAGGAGTCGGGACGCACCGGGTGCGCCATCGGGCCGGCATCCTCGGGGAACTGGTGCTGGCGCAGCGTGCGCACCTGGTCGATGCGGGTCACGGCGCGGCCGGTGTCGGTGCCGATCATGTCGGCCGTGAATTCCTGGTCGCGGAACACCGTCAGGCCTTCTTTCAGCGACAGCTGGAACCAGTCGCGGCAGGTCACGCGGTTGCCGGTCCAGTTGTGGAAGTATTCGTGCGCTACCACCGCCTCGATGCCCTGGAAGTCGACGTCGGTGGCCACCCGCGGGTTGGCCAGCACGAACTTGGTGTTGAAGATGTTCAGGCCCTTGTTCTCCATCGCGCCCATGTTGAAGTCGCTGGTGGCGACGATCATGAAGCGGTCCAGGTCGAGCTCGAGGCCGTATTTTTCCTCGTCCCAGCGGATGCTGTGCTTGAGCGACTGCATCGCATAGTCGGTCTTGTCCAGGTTGCCGTCTTCGACCCACACCTGCAGCAGCGCGTCGCGGCCGTCCGCCAGGCGGAAGGTCTCTTCCTGGCACACCAGCCTGGCGGCCACCAGCGCGAACAGGTAAGAGGGCTTCTTGAACGGGTCTTCCCACAGCGCATAGTGACGCCCGTCGTCGAGGTCGCCTTCCTGGATCAGGTTGCCGTTCGACAGCAGCACCGGATAGCGCGCCTTGTCGGCGCGCAGCATCACGGTGTACTTGGCCATCACGTCGGGGCGGTCCGGGAAATAGGTGATGCGGCGGAAGCCTTCCGCCTCGCACTGGGTGAAGAAGTTGCCATTCGATACATACAAGCCGCTGAGCGTCGTGTTCTGCTCGGGCACGCAGACCGATTCGATCTCGAGCACCACCTCGTCCGGCGCCTCGTGGATGACTAGGAGATTGTTTGCCAGCGTATAGTCGGCCCCGACCAGGGCCTTGCCGTTCAGGCGCAGCGCCACCAGTTCGATGTCCTCGCCATGCAGCTCGATGGCGCGCCCGCTGGCCGCCGGGTTGCGACGCAAGGTCAGGCGGTTGGCCACGACCGTGCGCGCGGGATCCAGGTCGAAGCCGAGCTCGACAGTATCCACAAGGTAAGTCGGCGGGGTATAGTCTTTCCGGTAAACGGTCTGGGGCGTATCGGTGCGCATAGGAAGAGTCCAAGAACACAGTGGAGAAGTGCTTATTTTACCAACAAGCTTTTCCGGCGCTTCGTACGATTCCATGTATCGCAGTGTATGCACGGTAACGGGGTGTAAAAACCGGTTCATTGATTTTGAACAAGCGGTAAGCTTGATCATCGGGGAAATTCCGCATAAATATTTTGGAGATTGGTATGAAACGCCTCATCATGGTCGCCGCCGGCACGGCGCTTGCGCTGCTCCTGGGCGGTTGCGCGACCACCATCCGCAGCGACGTCACGACCTTCCACCAATGGCCGGCCCAGATGGAAGACAAGAGTTATGTCTTCGAGGTGCCGGCGCCGCAGGACGACACGCTGGAATGGCGCAGCTACCAGGAACTGGTGCGCGCCCAGCTGGCGCGCCAGGGCTTCCGCGACGCCGAGGGCGCCACGCCGGCGCTGACGGTGGCGATGCGCTTCACCACCACCGACCTGCCGGTGCGCGTGCTGGAGCCGATCATGACGCCGTATTTCTATCCGAGCGCGCGCTTCGGCTACGGCTACCGAGGCTTCCACCGCCGCTACTGGGGCGGCTGGTATAGCCCGTTCTACGATCCGTTCTGGGGTCCGTATCCGGCCTACCAGACCTCGGTCGAGCACCACTACCGGCGCGAGCTGCAGGTGTCGATCAAGTCGGCGCGCGACGGCAAGCGCCTGTTCGACGTCACGGTGCACAACACCAGCCGCAATATGTCGACGCCGGAGATCATGCCGGCGCTGGTGCACAGCGCCTTCGAGGGCTTCCCGGGGCCGTCGGGCGTGGCGCGGCGGGTCGAGGTGACGCAGGAACCGAAGGGCTGACCGGCGCCGTTCGCCGCTCATGGAGCCGGGCATTGCCCGGCTTTTTTCATGGGAACGCAGGATGAAAAAAGACCCGTCACGCGCGCCGCGCGACGGGTCAATGGGAGACAACGGGTCAGCGCACCATGCACGGCTTCTTGCTGTCGAACTTCCAGTTCGGGACGAGGTACTGCATGCCCACCGCATCGTCGCGCCCGCCCAGTCCCATCGCCAGATAGCGCTGGTGCGCGGCCTCCACCGCCTCCATATCGAGTTCCACGCCCAGTCCCGGCGCGGTCGGCACCGCCACCATGCCGTCCACGATGCGCAGGGGATTGCGGGTCAGGTGCTGGCCGTCCTGCCAGATCCAGTGGGTGTCGATCGCCGTGATGTCGCCCGGCGCCGCCGCCGCGCAATGGGTGAACATCGCCAGCGAAATGTCGAAGTGGTTATTCGAATGCGAGCCCCAGGTCAGGCCCCAGGCTTCGCACATCTTCGCCACGCGCACGGTGTCCTGCATGGTCCAGAAATGCGGGTCGGCCAGCGGGATGTCCACCGCCCCCAGCTGCACCGCGTGCGCCAGCTGGCGCCAGTCGGTGGCGATCATATTGGTGGCGGTGCGCAGGCCGGTGGCGCGGCGGAACTCGGCCATCGTCTCGCGGCCCGAATAGCCGCCTTCGGGTCCGCACGGGTCCTCGGCATAGGCCAGCACGCCCTTCATGTCGCGGCACAGCCGGATCGCGTCCTGCAGCAGCCAGCAGCCGTTGGGGTCGAGCGTGACGCCAGCCTGCGGGAAGGCTTCCTTGAGCGCGCGCGCCGCCTCGATTTCCTGTTCGCCGCGCAGCACGCCGCCCTTGAGCTTGAAGCTCCTGAAGCCGTAGCGCGCCTGCGCGGCGCGCGCCTGGGCCACGATGGCGTCGGCGTCCATGGCCGGCTCGTGGCGCAGGCGCAGCCACTCGTCGTCGGCATCGGGCTCGCTCGCATACGGCAGGTCGGTGGCCCTGCGGTCGCCCACGTAGAACAGGTAGCCCAGCATCTCGACCTGGTCGCGCTGGCGGCCCTCGCCCAGCAGGTCGGCCACCGGCACGCCCATGAACTTGCCCAGCAGGTCGAGCAAGGCGCATTCGACGCCGGCCACCGCGTGGATCGTCACGCGCAGGTCGAAGGTCTGCTGGCCGCGCCCGCCCGCATCGCGTCCGGCGAACGCCGTGCGCATCGACCGCAGCACGCCGTTCCAGGCGCCGATCGGCTGGCCGACGACCAGCGCGCGCGCATCCTCGAGCGTCTGGCGGATGCTCTCCCCGCCCGGCACTTCGCCGACGCCCTGCTGGCCGCTGCTGTCGGTGAGGATCACCAGGTTACGGGTGAACCACGGCGCGTGGGCGCCGCTGAGGTTGAGCAGCATGCCGTCGTGGCCCGCGACCGGCACCACGCGCATCGCGGTGATCAATGGCGTGCTGCCCAGTGTCGAAGATTCCATGGTCATCATTTTTCCCTAAAGCGATGTTACCGGTATCAAGATAAGCCGATGATACCGGTATCTTGATGACCAAGTCAATCCGCTGGAGGGGTGTTCAGCTGCTGCCGCGTTCGACGATGACGAAGCCGACGTCGCGCACGGGCGCCTCCACCGGCCGGCCTTCGGCGCGGTCGATGATCAGCGAGGCGGCGAGGGAACCGATGGCGGTGCCGTCGATGCGCACCGTGGTCAAGGGGGGATGCAGGTCGCGCGAGAACGCCAGGTCGCCCAGGCCGACCACGGCCAGCTGCCCGGGCACCTCGATGCCCAGCGCCAGCGCTTCGAGCAGCACGCCCTGGGCCATCATGTCGGAGCTGCAGAACACGGCGTCGATGCCGGGGTCGCGCGCCAGCAGTTCGCGCAGGCCGGTGCGGCCGCTGCCGAGCGAGGTCGGCGCCGGCACGATGCAGGTCGGCACCGCCTTTCGATCCGTGCCCAGCCCCGGCTGCAGCGCCAGCACGGTGTCGGCGAACTGCCGGTTGCGGCGTACCGCGCGCTCGTCGTCGGCGCTGATGGCGGCAATCTTGCGGCGCCCGCGTCCGTGCAGGTATTCGGCCACCGCCTTGCCGATCTGTTCGTGCGAGAAGCCCACCAGCATGTCGATCGGGCTGTCGGTCAGGTCCCAGGTCTCGACCACCGGGATGCCGCTGGCCAGCAGGCGGCGCCGGCCCTGCTCCGAGCGCATGATCCCGGTCAGCACCACGCCGTCCGGACGGCGTCCGATGATGGCCTCGAGCAGCGCGTCCTCGCGCGAGTTCTCGTAGCCGGCCTGGCCCAGCATCAGCTGGTAGCCGCGCGCAGCCAGGCCGTCGGTGAGCGCCTGCACCATCTCAAGGAACACCGAGCCGCTGATGGTCGGCACCACGGCCGCCACCATGCGGCTCTTCTTGGAGGCCAGGCCGCCGGCCAGCAGGTTCGGCACGTAGCCCACCCGGTCCACCACCTCGCGCACGCGCTGCAGGATCTCGGGCGAAACCGAATCGGGATTGTTCAGCGCGCGCGAGACGCTCATCGGAGCCACCCCGGCCAGGCGCGCAACGTCGCGCACCGTGGGCGTGGCGCCCTTGCGGCTCTTGCGGGGATGGGCTGGGGCGTCCTTCTTGGCGGGGGTTTCCATGAGGCGATTCTAGCATCCGGGTCCGGCGGCGGATGATGCCGGCCGCGCCGCGCAGGGCGCGCCCTATATCCGCGGCAGGATCTCCGCCCCTATTTCATGCAGGACCTCGCTAGCCGGCCGCGCGCCCCGATGCAGGTTGAACAGGACGTGCGCGACGCCGAGTCCGCGCATGCGTTCGAGATACGCGGCCAGCGCATGGCGGCCGGTGCGCAGGCCGAGTTCGATCGCATCAAGCGGCGCCGCCGGATCGTCCAGCAAGTCCAGCTGCACCGACTGGATAAAGGGCTTGCGCAGTCCTGGGGCGCGCTGGTCCTGCGCCATGTGCCACAGGGCGATCCGACCTTTTTGCCGGTCTTCCTCGCGGTGGTAGCTGGTCCAGCCATCGGCATGCCCGGCGATCCACTGCAGCGACTGGCGCGCGCTGCCCACCGCGAGCATCGGGATGCGCGTGTGTGGCGGCGGCAGCACGCGGTATTGCCCATCCTCTGCCCCGGCAGCCGGCGCCGGTTCGAGCGCGGCGCGCACGGTTTCCCAATGATCGCGGAAGGCCACGTCGCGCGTGTCCAGGTCGGCCCCGAAACGGGCGAATTCCTCGGGCCGGTCGCCCGAACCCAGGCCCAGCAGCAGGCGGCCATGGCTGATCCGGTCCAGGCTCAGGGCCGCCTTGGCCACGTGCAGCGGATGGCGTAGCGGCAGCACGACGGCCCCGGTGGCGAGCGCGATCCGCTCCGTCACCGCCGCCAGCGCGGCCAGCCACAGGAAGGGATCGTCCAGCGCCGCGGTCTCGTTGGCGCTGCCCTGCGGGATCATCAGGGGCACGTCCCGGGTCCAGAGGGCGGCGAAGCCCAGCGCGTCCGCCAGGCGCGCATGCTGTTGCGCCAGCGCGAGGTCGGCCAGGGCGCCGGGACTGCCTGCCATGGGCGTCATCAACCCCACCGTCAGGCGGCCGGGAACGAAGACCTGCGCGTAGGCGCGGTTGAAGTGAGCCATCAGGTGAAATAGGCTTCGGACCCGAAGGTGAGCGCCACCACCAGCAGCATGGCCAGCGCCAGCACGATCAAGAGGCGCCCGAACTTCGGCGCGCCGTCGCCCGACGGCTGCGCCGACGGCGGCAACGGCGGCAGCGGTTCGTCGTCGCGCGTATCCCTCATGGGAGCAGCACCGTCGAACCGGTCGTGCGGCGCGCTTCCAGCGCGCGGTGCGCCTCGCCCGCCTCGGCCAGGGCGAAGGTCTGGCGCACCCCGACCTCGATCTTGCCGCTCGCGACCATGTCGAACAGCTCGGCCGTCATCGCCTCTTGCTCTTCCTGGGTGTGCATGTAGTCGAACAGGGTCGGACGGGTCAGGAACAGCGAGCCGCGCCTGGACAGCTCGGCTGGCGCGAACGGCTCCACCGCGCCCGAGGCGTTGCCGAAGCTGACCATCAGGCCGCGCCGGCGCAGGCAGTCGAGCGAGGCGGTGAAGGTGTCCTTGCCCACCGAGTCGTACACCACCGGCACGCCCTCGCCACCGGTGAGCTCGCGCACGCGCGCCACGATGTCTTCGTCGTTGTAGTTGATGACGTGGGCCGCGCCGTGGCGCAGCGCCAGCTCGCCTTTTTCCTTCGAGCCCACGGTGCCGATCAGGCGCACGCCGAGCGCGCGCGCCCACTGGCAGGCGATCAGGCCGACGCCGCCGGCCGCGGCGTGGAACAGGACCGTGTCGCCGGCCTCGACCCGGTAGGTTTGACGGAGCAGGTATTGCACCGTCAGGCCCTGCAGCATCATGGCGGCCGCGGTCTCGAAGCCGATCGCGTCGGGCAGCTTGACCAGGAAGCGGGCCGGCATGGTGCGCACGCTGGCATAGGCGCCCAGCGGACCGCCGGCATAGGCCACGCGGTCGCCCGGCCGCACGTGGGTCACGCCCTCGCCCACCGCCTCGACCACGCCCGCCCCTTCCTTGCCGAGAAAGCCGGGCAGCGGCTGCGGATACAGGCCGGTGCGGAAATATACGTCGATGAAGTTCAGGCCGATCGCGTGCTGGACGATGCGCGCCTCGCCCGGCCCGGGCGCGCGCGCCTCGACGTCGACGTATTCCATCACTTCTGGGCCGCCGGTGGCGGCGATCCGGATCGCTTTGGCGAGCATGGCTCCTCCTGTCAGGTGGGTCAAACGGCGCTGCGCACGCCCATCAGTTGCGACAGCACCAGGCGCGCGGTCGAGACGTTGGTCGCGCACGGGATATTGTGCACGTCGCAGGCGCGCACCAGGGCGTTGATGTCGGGTTCGTGCGGCTGCGGCGTCATCGGGTCGCGCAGGAAGATCACGCAATCGATCAGGCCGTCGACCAGCAGGGAACCGATCTGCAGGTCGCCGCCGACCGGCCCCGAATGCTTGCGCTCGACGTTCAGGCCCAGCTCGTTGATCAGGCGCCCGCCGGTGGTGCCGGTGGCCGACAGGGCGCAGCCCTGCAGGAAGGCGCGGTACTCGGCGGCGAGCGAGATCATGTCGTCCTTCTTCTTGTCGTGCGCGATCAGGGCAATGCGAGGCATGTTCGGAGCTGCGGCGGTCGGGGTCGTGATGGTCATGTCGAGGGCGGCGGTCGGTGTGGTCGGGACCTCATAAGAATACCGCATTCGACCACGCGGTCATATAAACCACCGACGGAGCGATGACGTTCTGAAAGAGATCAAGATCGGCGCAAGGCTGTGGCGGCAACGCCGAAGTTCGCCGTCACGACGGGGTCGATCGCGGCGGTGCAGCATCGCGCCTGTGGCAAGGGAGTTGCACCGCTGGCGTCATCGCCAGGGCTCATCCGGCGATGGCGGCCTCGGCGTCAAGACGCATCCGGCCGCGCCCGCCGAACGGGTTTGACGCGCGCGCGGTCGAACCCATGCATTTCAACCAAAAGGAGAATCCATCATGACCTGCAAGACCGAGCGCACGGGTCCACCGGGAGCGCCGCAATGAACCTGAGTGACATCGAAGCACGGCTTGGCCGCGACCGATTCGTGCTGCTGGTCCTGATCGTCGTATCGCTGCTGGCCAGCCTGTGCTGGGCCGGCCTCGTGCTGGGCGGCCTGGTGCTCAGCAGCCAGCCTCTTGCTGCGGACGCGGCAGCCGGCGCCGCGCGCACCGCGGGTGCGGCCAGCGCGGCCATGGCCGCGCCCACCCTGGCCTACCAGGCCGGCCAGCTGGCGCTGGTCTTCCTGACCTGGGCCGGCCTGTGCACGGCCATGATGCTGCCGCTGGCCAGCCGCGCCACGGTGCTGTTCGCGCGCCTCGCCGGCGAGCATGCGGCCCAGCGGGCGCGCCTGCGCACCGGCCTGTTCGTGCTCGGCTACCTGGGCGCCTGGACCGGTTTCGCGCTGCTGGCCGCGATCGCCCAATGGACGCTGCACGAGTCCGACCACGGCGGCGCCGTGCGCCACCCGCTTCTGCTCGGCCTGGCCATGGTGGCGGCCGGCGTCTACCAGTGGACACCCACCAAGCATGACTGCCTGGAGCACTGTCGGGCGCCCCTGCCCGGCATCCTAGCCGGCTGGCGCGACGGCCTGCCCGGCGCGTTCTGGCGCGGCGCCGCCCACGCCCGCCAGTGCCTGGGCTGCTGCTGGCTCCTGATGCTCCTGCTGCTGGCCACCGGTCCGGACAACCCGGCCGCGATTGCCGTCGTCGGCCTGTTCGTGCTGGCCGAGATCCGCCTCGTCGGCGGCCACTGGATCGCCTGTGCGGGCGGCCTGGCGCTGCTCGCCCTGGGAACCAGACTGTTGTTTCCGTGACATTCCAACGGGCACCTCGAAAAACCGTCGCGAGCGGCAGCAGTTTCGGTCGAGAAGCGCAGCTGTACTATAGTACAGCGAGCATCGCAGACCGAAAATGCAACGCGCAGCAGGTTTTTCGACGTGCCCGGCGACGAATTTGCAAGGGGGGCCTATGCTAGAATATCGGCCACTCTTGCATACCGTCTAAGGAATTCTCGACATGGCTGGACACAGCAAATGGGCCAATATCAAGCATAAGAAAGCCGCTACCGACGCCAAGCGCGGCAAGATCTGGACGCGCCTGATCAAGGAGATCACCGTGGCCGCGCGCATGGGCGGGAGCGACATCGCTTCCAACCCGCGCCTGCGCCTGGCGGTCGAGAAGGCCGCGGACGCGAATATGCCGAAGGATAACGTCACCCGCGCGATCCAGCGAGGCTCGGGCGAACTCGAAGGCGTCAACTACGAGGAAGTGCGCTACGAAGGCTATGGCATCGGCGGCGCGGCGATCATCGTCGACTGCCTGACCGACAACCGTGTCCGCACCGTGGCCGAAGTGCGCCACGCCTTCAGCAAATTCGGCGGCAATATGGGCACCGAAGGCTCGGTCGCCTTCATGTTCAAGCACACCGGCCAGTTCCTGTTCGCGCCGGGCGTCGACGAAGACAAACTGATGGAAGCCGCGCTCGAAGCCGGCGCCGACGACGTCATGGCCGACGAAGAAGGCGGCTTCGAGGTGCTGTGCGATCCGCACGCCTTCTCCGCCGTGAAAGAGGCCCTGGAAGCCGCCGGCTTCAAGGCCGAAGTGGCCGAAGTCATCATGAAGCCCGCCACCGAGACCGTGTTCACGGGCGAGGACGCGGTCAAGATGCAGAAACTCCTCGATGCGCTGGAAAACCTGGACGACGTCCAGGAAGTCTTCACCAACGCCGTGATCGAAGAATAATTGGTAGCGAATATGAAAATCCTCGTAGTCGGCTCGGGCGGCCGCGAACACGCGCTGGCGTGGAAATTGGCCCAATCGGAACGCATCCAGACGGTCTTCGTCGCGCCCGGCAACGGCGGCACCGCGCTCGACGATCGCCTGGTGACGGTCGACGTGCTTGAGCCGGAGGCGCTGGCCGACTTCGTGGTGCGTGAAGGCGTGGCCCTGACCCTGGTCGGCCCGGAAGCGCCGCTGGCGGCCGGCATCGTCAACCTGTTCCGCTCGCGCGGCCTCAAGATCTTCGGTCCCACCCGCGAGGCGGCCCAGCTCGAGAGCTCGAAGGACTTCGCCAAGGCCTTCATGCACCGCCACGGCATCCCGACCGCGAAGTACGAAACGTTTTCGGATGCCGCCGCGGCCCACGCCTACATCGACGCCAACGGCGCGCCGATCGTTATCAAGGCCGACGGCCTGGCGGCCGGCAAGGGCGTGGTGGTCGCGATGTCGCTGGAAGAAGCCCACGCTGCGGTCGACCACATGCTGTCCGATAACGCCTTCGGCGACGCCGGCGCCCGCATCGTGATCGAAGAATTCCTGGCCGGCGAGGAAGCCAGCTTCATCGTCATGTGCGACGGCAAGAACGTGCTGGCGCTGGCCACCAGCCAGGACCACAAGCGCCTGAAGGACAACGACCAGGGCCCGAACACGGGCGGCATGGGCGCCTACTCGCCGGCGCCGATCGTGACGCCGTCGATGCATGCGCGCGTGATGCGCGAGATTATCAACCCGACCATCCAGGGCATGGCGCGCGACGGCATCCCGTTCACCGGCTTCCTGTACGCCGGCCTGATGATCGACAGCGACGGCAACCCGCGCACGCTCGAATTCAACTGCCGCATGGGCGACCCGGAAACCCAGCCGATCATGGCGCGCCTGAAGAGCGACTTCGCGACCGTGCTGGAACACGCCTGCAACGGCACCCTCGACACGGTCGAGCTGGAATGGGACCGCCGCACCGCCGTGGGCGTCGTGATGGCGGCCGCCGGCTATCCGGACAGCCCGCGCAAGGGCGACGTCATCGACGGCATCCCGCAAGAAGCGCCGGAATGCATCACCTTCCACGCCGGCACCCGCCTGGTGGACGGCAAGCTGCAGACCAGCGGCGGCCGCGTGCTGTGCGTGGTGGGCCTGGGCGACAGCGTCAAGATGGCGCAGAAGCAGGCGTATGAAACCGTCGAGAGGATCCACTTCAATGGCGCGCAGTACCGGCGCGACATTGGCTGGCGCGGCGTCAAGTAAAGCCGCCCTCAGAAGGCTTTTCCGAGCCTGCCCCGGCAGGCTCCACGCCTTTCGCAACCAACGCCAGATGTAGCTATTTCGTGGGCCGGTGTACAATCGGCCCACTTTTCATTCCCAGTCGGTCACTCTTCATGTCTTCCCCCAATCCCGCCGCCATCAAGGCCTGGCTGCTCGAGCTCCAGGCGCGCATCGTCCACGGTCTCGAACAGGTCGACGGCAAACCGTTCCTGCGCGAAGAATGGCAGCGCCCCGAAGGCGGCGGCGGCATCTCGCGCCTGGTCGAGGAAGGCAATGTCCTCGAACGGGGCGGCGTCAACTTCTCGCATGTGCGCGGCGCTACGCTGCCGGCGTCGGCCACCGCCGTGCGTCCGGAACTGGCGGGCCGCGCCTGGGAAGCGATGGGCGTGTCGCTGGTGCTGCATCCGCGTAACCCCTACGCTCCGACGGTGCACATGAACGTGCGCTTTTTTGAAGCGACCGCGCCCGGCAAGGAACCGGTCTGGTGGTTCGGCGGCGGCATGGACCTGACCCCGTATTACGGCGAAGTCGAGGACGCGCGCCACTTCCACCAGGCCTGCCGCGACGCGCTGGCGCCGTTCGGAGACGAACTGCATCCGCGCTTCAAGGCCTGGTGCGACGACTACTTCTACCTGAAGCACCGCAAGGAGCCGCGCGGCGTGGGCGGCATCTTCTTCGACGATTTCAACGAGCTCGGCTTCGAGCAGTCGTACGCCATGGTTAGGACCGTCGGCGAGCGCTTCCTGGACGCCTACCTGCCGATCCTGCAGCGCCGCAAGGACCAGCCGTATGGCGAACGCGAGCGCGACTTCCAGGCCTACCGGCGCGGCCGCTACGTCGAGTTCAACCTGGTGTGGGACCGCGGCACCCTGTTCGGCCTGCAGTCGGGCGGACGGACCGAGGCGATCCTGATGTCGATGCCGCCGATCGTCAAATGGCGCTACGACTGGCATCCCGAACCCGGCAGCCCCGAGGCACGGCTGTACTCCGACTTCCTGGTGCACCGGGACTGGCTGGCGCCGTGACCCTGGCCGCCGGCGCGTCCGGGCGCAACCGCTGCGTCGCCGTCCTCGGCGGCAGTTTCGATCCGGTGCACCAGGGCCACGTCGCGCTGGCGCGGCTGTTCGCCGGCCTGTTGCGGCCGGACGCCTTGCGCATCCTGCCGGCCGGCCAGCCGTGGCAAAAGAATGGCCTCCAGGCCAGCGACCGCGACCGGGTCGCGATGCTGGAACTGGCTTTCGAGGCCTTGAAGAGCCCGAGCCTGCCGGTCACGATCGACCTGCAGGAAATCGAACGGAAAACGCCAACGTATACGGTCGAAACCCTGCGCGCATTGCGCGCGGAACTGGGTCCGCGCACCTCGATCGTGTTCCTGATGGGCGCCGACCAGTTGCGCAAGCTCGACAGCTGGAACGAGTGGCGCGAACTGTTCGCCCTTGCCAACCTGGGCGTGGCGACACGCCCCGGCTACGACCTGGCGCAGGAAGCATTGCCGCCGGTGGTGGCCCAAGAACTGTCGACGCGGCTTGCAACGCCCGACACCGTGCGCCTGCTGGCGCATGGAAAAGTCTGCCTTGCGCCGACGCTGGACGTGGATCTCTCGTCCAGCCAGCTGCGCGCGGCCTTGCAATCCGGCGCGGATGCAAGCGCGCTCGGGATGGCGCAAGTGCTAGACTATATTCAACAACATAACCTGTACAAAAACTAATGGATATCAAGAAACTGCAAACCCTCGTCGTCGACGCCCTGGAAGATGTGAAGGGCCAGGACATCGTCCTGTTCGACACGACTCACCTGACCAGCCTGTTCGACCGCATCGCCGTGGTCTCGGGTACGTCGAACCGCCAGACCAAGGCGCTGGCCGCCTCGGTGCGCGACAAGGTCAAGGCGGCGGGCGGCGACGTGGTCGGCCTGGAAGGCGAAGACACCGGCGAATGGGTGCTGGTCGACCTGGGCGACATGATCGTCCACATCATGCAGCCGGCCATCCGCCAATACTACCGCCTCGAGGAAATCTGGGGCGAGAAGCCGGTCAAGCTGGGCGCCGCCAAGCGCAAGTCGACCGCTGAAGGCATCGAAGCCGACGCCGTCAAGCCGAAGTCGAAGCACCTGGCCGCCAACCAGGCGCAGGAAGAAGCCAAGCCGGTCAACGAACGCAAGCCGGCCGCCAAGCGCGCGACCAAGGCCGCGGCCACGACCGAGACCGCCGTCAAGAAACCGGCCGCCAAGAAAGCCGCCGCCAAGGCAGTCCCGACCGGCAAGACCGTGAAGGTCGCACCGAGCAAGACCGAAGTCGCCGCCGTCGAAGCGACCAAGGCCAAGCCGCCGAAGCGCGTGAGCAAGGCTGCCGCACCGAAGGCCGCCCCGGCCGCCGATGCGCCGGTCAAGAAGGTGATCCGCCGCATCAAGAAGGACGCTGAGTAAGGGTTCTCATGCAGTTGATCATTGCCGCGGTCGGCCACAAGATGCCGGCCTGGATCGAGTCCGGCTTCACCGAGTACACGAAGCGCATGCCGCCCGAGCTGCGCATCGTGCTCAAGGAGATCAAGCCGGTCGAGCGCTCCGGCAGCAAGACCGCGGCCACCGCGATGGCGCTCGAGCGCGAGCGCATCGAGGCGGCCTTGCCGAAGGGCGTGCGCATCATCGCCCTGGACGAGCGCGGCAAGGACCTGACCAGCGTCGGTCTGTCGCAGCAACTGGAAACCTGGCAGCGCGACGGCCGCGACACCGCCTTCCTGATCGGCGGGGCCGACGGCCTCGATCCCGAACTGAAGGCGCGCGCCGAAGGACTGATCCGCATCTCCAGCATGACCCTGCCGCACGGAATCGTCCGGGTCATGCTGGCGGAACAGCTCTACCGCGCCTGGTCGATCACCCAGAACCATCCTTACCACCGGGTCTGAAGCGGCCCGGCATCAGTCAAGAACAGCGGTCAAGAACAGCGATGAAAAACCAGCACAATAAAATCTACCTCGCTTCCAAGAGCCCGCGCCGGCGCGAACTGCTGCGCCAGATCGGGGTCGACTTCGAACTGATGCTGCTGCGCAGCGACCCGGGCCGCGCGGTCGACGTCAGCGAGGATGTGCTGCCGGGCGAAGACGTCCACGCTTACGTGGCGCGCGTGGCGCGGGCCAAAGGCGCCTTCGCCTTCAACCTCCTGCTGCAGCGGCGCCAGCCGCTGCGGCCGGTGCTGACGGCCGACACCACGGTCACCATCGACGGCGAGATCCTCGGCAAGCCGGCGGATAACCGCGAGGCGGTCGCCATGCTGGAGCGCCTGTCCGGCCGCACCCACCAGGTGCTGACCTCGGTGGCCGTGCATTCCCAGCACGTGGCCGAGCAGGTCACGCAAGTGTCGAACGTGCGCTTCGCCACCCTCACCCCGGCCCGGATCAGGGCCTATTGCGCCACGCTGGAACCCTACGACAAGGCCGGCGGCTACGGCATCCAGGGTCCGGCGGCGCTGTTCATCGAACACATCGAGGGCAGCCATTCGGGCATCATGGGCTTGCCCTTGTTCGAGACCGCCAACCTGCTGCGCAAGGCGGGCCTGGCAATCTGATTCCACCGCTTCGGCCCCACGGCCGGCGCGTGTATCATGTCACCCTGAACAATACGCACGGCAGGGTCCATGAACGAAGACATCCTCATCAACATCACACCGCAGGAAACGCGCGTGGCGCTGGTCTTGCAGGGCGCGGTACAGGAGCTGCACATCGAGCGCACGCTCACGCGCGGGTTGGCGGGGAACGTCTATCTGGGCAAGGTGGTGCGCGTGCTGCCGGGGATGCAGTCGGCCTTCATCGACATCGGCCTGGAGCGCGCCGCTTTTCTCCACGTGGCCGACATCTGGGAAGCGCGCAGCCACGACGGCGGCAACGCCCCGCCTACCCCGATCGAAAAACTGCTGTTCGACGGCCAGGTGCTGACCGTGCAGGTCATCAAGGACCCGATCGGCACCAAGGGCGCGCGCCTCTCCACCCAGATCTCGATCGCCGGCCGCATGCTGGTGTACCTGCCGCAGGACCACCACATCGGCATCTCGCAGAAGATCGAAAAGGAAGCCGAACGCGAACGCCTGCGCGCGCACCTGCAAAGCCTGCTGCCGGCCGAGGAAAAAGGCGGCTACATCGTGCGCACGATGGCCGAGGAAGCGTCGAGCGACGACATCGCCGCCGACGTCGACTACCTGCGCAAGACCTGGGGCGCCATCGTGCAGGGCGCGCGCACCCTGCCGCCCACCACCCTGCTGTACCAGGACCTGAGCCTGGCCCAGCGCGTGCTGCGCGACTTCGTGCACGACGAGACGGCCAGCATCCAGGTCGACTCGCGCGAGAACTTCCTCAAGCTGGCCGAATTCGCCCAGGTCTACACCCCGAGCGTGCTGTCGCGCATGGCGCACTACACCGGCGAGCGGCCGCTGTTCGACCTGTACGGCGTGGAAGAGGAAATCCTGCGCGCCCTCGGCCGGCGCGTGGACCTGAAATCGGGCGGCTACCTGATCGTCGACCAGACCGAGGCGATGACGACCATCGACGTCAACACCGGCGGCTATGTCGGCGGCCGCAACTTTGCCGACACGATTTTCAAAACCAACCTGGAAGCGGCGCACGCCATCGCGCGCCAGCTGCGCCTGCGCAACCTGGGCGGCATCATCATCCTCGACTTCATCGACATGGAGAACAACGAGCACCGCAACGCGGTGCTGGCCGAGCTCAAGAAAACCCTCGCGCGCGACCGCACCAAGGTCTCGGTGAGCGGCTTCTCGGCCCTGGGCCTGGTCGAGATGACGAGGAAGCGCACCCGCGAATCGCTGGCCCACATCCTGTGCGAACCCTGCCCGGCCTGCTCGGGCAAGGGGCAGGTGAAGACCAGCCGCACGATCTGCTACGAGATCCTGCGCGAACTGCTGCGCGAAGCCAAGCAGTTCAACCCGCGCGAATTCCGCATCGTCGCCTCGCAGGAGGTGGTCGACCTGTTCCTGGAAGAAGAATCGCAGCATCTCGCCATGCTGGGCGACTTCATCGGCAAGCGCATTTCGCTGCAGGTCGAGAAGGGGTATCACCAGGAACAGTACGACGTCATCCTGATGTAGGTCCGGTGCCGGGCATCCGGTTCGGCCAAGGCCGCGTAGTTCACGACGCGACGACCAACCGAAGGGCAAACCCATGCAGGGCCTGCGCTATCCATCCGGCCGCATTTCGCCTTTGCCCTCGCCTTCGCTACGTCAAATGGCTGCGCTCGCTCGAGGTGCGCCAGGTCGTGGACCGAGCTTGCAATAGCCATCCGCTATCAAGCCGATAGAAATAATTTGATGCATTTATTGCATTGTGTGTGTCATCTCACAGAGATGGGTTTTCTTGCTGAGCTATGTTGTTGAGGTTATTTCATAACCCTACAACCAGCGAGGACAAGAATGACCACTTCCAACCATTCCAGCCCTGTCGATGGCGCCGGCTCGATCCTGAGCACCGTTTCCGGTCCCTCGGACGCCGATCCACCGAAGAGCCTGGGTGTCAGCAACCCGGTCGCCGACCGCCTGCTCGACAAGATCCCGTCCGAGCAGGAACTGGCGGCCGACCGCCCCTATAACGCCACCAAGGCCAGCGAATACGGCGAGGCGGCGCGCACGCCGACTGAAGGCGAGCAGTTCAAGCCGTCGACGCATGCCGCCACCGGCAGCACCGCCAGCGAGATCATCGCCAACGACAAGGTGGGCGACGGCAATCCGCCGGAGGGCGAGAACCCGACCACGGACCCGCTCGACCGCGTGCGCGTCGACCCGGCCAAGCGCCACCTGACGACCAACCAGGGCGTGCCGGTCGCCGACAACCAGCACTCGCTCAAGGCCGGCCTACGCGGCCCGACGCTGCTGGAAGACTTCATCCTGCGCGAAAAGATCATGCACTTCGACCATGAGCGCATTCCCGAGCGCGTGGTGCATGCGCGCGGCTCGGCCGCCCATGGCTATTTCGAGGCCTATGAAGACTTGAGCGACCTGACGCGGGCGGTGCCGTTCTCGAAGAAGGGCAAGCGTACCCCGGTGTTCGTGCGCTTCTCGACCGTGGCCGGCGAGCGCGGCTCGACCGATACCGCGCGCGACGTGCGCGGCTTCGCCGTCAAGTTCTATACCGAGGAAGGCAATTGGGACCTGGTCGGCAACAATATCCCCGTGTTCTTCATCCAGGACGCGATGAAGTTCCCCGACCTGGTGCATGCCGCCAAGCCGGAACCGCACCACGCCATGCCGCAGGCCGCCACCGCCCACGACACCTTCTGGGACTTCGCCTCGCTGTCGCCCGAGATCGCGCACATGCTGCTGTGGACGATGTCCGACCGCGCCATCCCGCGCAGCTACCGCACCATGCAGGGCTTCGGGGTGCACACCTTCCGCCTGGTGAACGCGCAGGGCGAATCGCGCTTCGTGAAATTCCACTGGACGCCGCTGGCCGGCACCCACTCGCTGGTGTGGGACGAGGCGGTGCGCATCTCGGGCGCCGATCCCGACTTCCACCGGCGCGACCTGTGGGAAGCGATCGAAGCCGGCAACTTCCCCGAGTACGAACTGGGCCTGCAGATCTTCACCGAAGAGCAGGCCGCCAGCTTCCCGTTCGACGTGCTCGACCCGACCAAGATCGTGCCGGAAGAAATGGTGCCGCTGCGCCCTGTCGGCAAGCTGGTCCTGGACCGCAACCCCGACAACTTCTTCGCCGAGACCGAGCAGGTGGCGTTCTGCACCTCGCACGTGGTGCCGGGCATCGACTTCACCAACGATCCGCTGCTGCAAGGCCGTAACTTCTCCTACCAGGATACCCAGCTCACGCGCCTGGGCGGCCCGAACTTCCACGAGATCCCGATCAACTCGCCGATCGTGCAGATCCAGAACAACCAGCGCGACGGCTTCCACCGCCAGGCGATCAACCGCGGCCGCGTGAACTACGAGCCGAATTCGCTGGGCGGCGGCTGTCCGTTCCAGGCCGGCCGCATGGGCTTCATGAGCTTCCCCGAGCGCATCAGCGAGGACAAGGTGCGCGGCAAGCCCGAGCTGTTCGCCGACCACTATTCGCAGGCGCGCCTGTTCTGGCAAAGCCAGACGCCGGCCGAGCAGAACCACATCGTCAACGCCTTCCGCTTCGAGCTGACCCGGGTGCAGACGCCGGCGGTGCGCATCCGCACGCTGGCCCTGCTGGCGAACGTCGACGCGGTTCTGGTGGCGCGCGTGGCCGAGGGCCTGGGCCTGGAAGTGCCGGAGCCGCTGCCGCTGGCGACCGATGCGCCGATCCCAACGTACCCGCCGTCGCCCGCGCTGTCGCTGCTGAGCCGCCCGGGCCAGGTCGGCATCAAGGGCCGCCGCGTCGCGGTGCTGGTCGCGAGCGGCGTGGACGACAAGGCGGTCAAGAAGCAATACGCCAGCCTGCTCAAGGACGGCGCCGTGCCGCGCATGGTCGGCAATATGCTGGGCAAGGTGACGGCGGTCGATGGCGATCCGATCGACGTCGAGATCTCGGTCGAGGCCGGGCCGTCGGTGATGTATGACGGCGTGATCGTGCCGGACGGCGCCGCGGCCGCCGAGGCGCTGGCGAAGAATGCCCAGGTGCTGGAATTCCTGCGCGAGCAGTACCGTCACGGCAAGCCGATCCTGGCCTACGGCAGCGGTTCCGACCTGCTGACGAAAGCCATGATCCCGCAGAAGCTGCCCGACGGTTCGGCCGATCCGGGACTGATCCTGGGCGACCCGGCCAATGCCGACGCGGCGCTCGACGCCTTCAAGACGGCCCTGAGCGCGCACCGCGTGTTCGCGCGCGAGACCGATCCGCCATCGGTCTGATCCCGGCCACGGTGGGAAAGAGTTAGTTTCCCGCCCGCGCCGATCGTTATAATCGTCCAGCGGCGCCGCGCAGTTCGCGGCGCCGTTTTTTTAACCTGCAGGAAAGACTTCCGATGTTCTGTTCACATTGCGGCGCGCAGATGGCGCCCGACGCCGCCTATTGCTCCGTGTGCGGCAAGGCCGCCGGCACGAGCCCGGTCAACCTGGACAAGCCTTCCGCGCCTGCGCCGCAGACGGATGGCGGCATCCCGGACGGCATTCCGGAAGGAGTAAAGGGCTGGAGCTGGGGCGCCTTCCTGCTCAACTGGATCTGGGCGATCGGCAACCGCAGCTGGATCGGACTGCTGGCGATGGTTCCCTATGTCGGCTGGATCATGGCGTTCTGGCTCGGCTTCAAGGGGCGCGAGATGGCCTGGAAGAACAAGCAGTGGGACAGCCTGGAACACTTCAACCGGGTCCAGCGAAAGTGGTCGCAGTGGGGGATCGGCATCACCATCGCCGCCATCGTCCTGGGCGTGCTGGCCGCCATGCTCGCGCCCGACGTCGACGAGGCCGGCCGCGCGGTCACGGTGCAGCGCGATCAGGACGAAGCGCCGGCGCGCGCGAACGACGCCGGCGTCACCGCGCGCGGCCTCGTCGACAGCAATGCCGACAACCTGCCGGCCTCGCTGTCGACCGTCGCCGGCCTGCTCGACCGCCGTACGAATGCCGACGGCAGCCGCGCCGTCACCCTGGGCGGCAGGGTCCTGTTCAGCGGCGAGGACGCCGGCTGGCAGTTCCCGCTGCGCAGCTTTACGCTCTCGGGCGGCAAGGAGGCGATCCTGATGGCCAGCAGCGGCGGGCGCGGCGCCAGTTGCGAGACCCTGTTCTTCTTCCTGCTGGCCGACGCGGCCGGGCTCGAGCCGACGCCGATGTTCGGCACCTGCGCGGCGCGCGGCAGCTTCGTGCAGCGCGGCGACACGATCGAGCTCGAACTCCCGGACGTCAACGGCGCCTCGACGTTCGTGCTCGAGGATGGCGTCGTGGTCAAGGACGGCCAGGTGGTCAGCCTGACCGGCATGAACGACCCGTCGCGCTGACAGGCTTTTAGCGCAGCGGCGCGAAGAACAGCTGCTCGCCGGCCGGCTTGAACGAGGCGATGCGCGCCTGCCCTTCGGGCGAGGTGATCCACTCGATCAGCTGTTTCGCGCCCTTGTAGTTCACGCCCGCGTGCTTCGCGGGATTGACCGCGATGATGCCGTAGGGGTTGTACATGCGCTTGTCGCCTTCCACCACGATGGCCAGCCCCGTCTTCGCCTTGTAGGCGCCATAGGTCGCGCGGTCGGTCAGCGTGTAGGCGCGCATCTCGGCGGCCATGTTCAGCACTTCTCCCATGCCCAGGCCGGCCGACACGTAGTTGGCGCCCTGCGGCTTGACGGCGGCGCGCTGCCAGTAGCCCTTTTCCATCACGTCGGTGCCCGAGTTGTCGCCGCGCGAGATGAACTTGACGTTCGCGCCGGCGATGCGCTTGAAGGCGTCGACCACGTCCTTCGAACCCTTGATGCGCGCCGGGTCGGATTCCGGGCCGACCACGATGAAGTCGTTGTACATCACGTCGCGCCGGTCCACGCCCCAGCCTTCTTCGACAAACTTGTCTTCCATCGCGCGCGCGTGGACCAGGGTCACGTCGACGTCGCCGTTTTTGGCCAGTTCAAGCGCCTTGCCGGTGCCGACCGAGATCACGTGGACCTTGGTATTCGTTTTGGCTTCGAACACCGGCAGCAGGTGCTTGAGCAGGCCCGAGTTCTCGGTGCTGGTGGTGGTGGACAGCTTGATCACCTCCTGCGCCAGCAGCGAAGGCGAGGCGAAGGTGGCGCACAGCAGGACGGCGAGCAGTGAACGGCGTTGCATGGTCTTTCTCCTTGTTGTAATGGGACGTGGTTCAGCGTACTTCCAATCGCCCCTCGCGCAGCTTGAGCCGCCGCACGCCGGGCAGGTTGATCAGGTCGCGGTCATGGCAGGCCATCACCACGCTGGCCCCCTGCTCGACCAGGGTCGGGATCAGCCCGATCACCTGCTCGCGCGCCGCGCCGTCGAGGTTGGCCGTGGGTTCGTCCAGCAGCAACAGGCGCGGCTGCAGCACACGCGCGCGCGCCAGCGCCACGCGCTGCTTCTCGCCGCCCGACAGGCGCGCAGGATCGTTGTCGCGCAGGTGCAGCACGCCGGCCCAGGCCATCGCCTCGTCGACCAGGCCGCGCACCAGCTGCCGGTCCACGCCGCGCGCCAGCAGGCCGTAGGCGATGTTGTGGCCGACGCTGGTCGAGAACATGATCGGGTGCTGGTGCACGTAGACGATGCCGCGCCGCAGCTGGCGCGGATACGGGTACAGCGGCAGGCGGCTGCCTTCGAATTCGACCGTGCAGGCGTCGCAGCGTTCCAGGCCGCCGAGCATGCGCAGCAGCGTGCTTTTTCCGGTGCCGTTGGCGCCGGTCAGCACGTAGGCGCCGCCCTTCTCGATCTCGAGCCGGGCGACGTCGAACAGCAGGCGCTCTCCGTAGGCCTTGCGCAGGCCGTGCACCGTGAGTAGTGCCGTCATAGCCGGGCCCCGGGGTTGTGCGCCTCGCCCTGCAGCAGCACCAGCACGCCGTTCATCAGCAGCGCCAGCGTCACCAGCACGATGCCCAGCGCGATGCCCTGGGCGAACTCGCCCTTGCTGGTCTCGAGCGCGATCGCGGTGGTGATGGTGCGCGTCTCGCCCTCGATATTCCCGCCCACCATCAGCGCGCAACCGACTTCCGAGATCACGCGCCCGAAGCCGCTGATCACGGCCGCCATCACGCCGTAGCGCGCCTCGTGCAGCACGGTGAACATCACCCGCACGCGCGAAGCGCCGTGGGCGAGCGCGGTCTCGGCGTAGCGCGGGTCGAGCGCCTGCACCGCCGCCAGCGTGAAGGCCAGCAGCACCGGCAGGCCGATGATGCATTGGCCCAGCACGATGCCCGGCTGCGAGAACAGCCATTCGAGCCCGCCCAGTGGCCCGCGCCGCGACAGCATCAGGTAGAGCAGCAGGCCGATCAGGACGGTGGGCAGCGACAGCGCTGCCTGGGCCAGCCAGACCGCGATGCGGCGCCCCGGAAAGCGGTGCATGGCGATCAGGTAGCCGAGCAGCACCGCCGGCGGCGTGGCCAGCATCAGGCCCAGCAGGCTGGTCTTGAGCGAGACCCAGACGATGTGCCACAGGGCCGCGTCGCCGCTGAACAGCAGCGTGAAGGCGTGCGCGGTGGCGTCCAGCAGGGCCATCTAGTTGCGCGGTTCGGGGTCGGCGCGCAGGTCGGGACGGACGTAGGGCGTATCCAGCAGCTGCGGCTCGAACACCAGGCGTTCGTGCCCGGCCAGCAGCAGGAAATGGCGTCCGCTGCAGCGCGCCAGCAGCGACATGCCGACCCGCTCGGCCACCATCTGGCCCATCTGCGTCGTGCCCGAGCGCGACAGCAGGAAGGGAATGCCCATCTGGGCGCCCTTGATCACCATCTCGGACGTGAGCCGGCCGGTGGTATAGAACACCTTGTCGGCGCCGTCGACGCCGTCCAGCCACATCAGGCCGGCGATGGCGTCGACCGCGTTGTGGCGGCCCACGTCCTCGACGAAGTACAGCAAGTCTCCGCCCCCCGTGAACAGCGCGCAGCCGTGCACCGAGCCGGCCTGCTTGTAAACGGATTGCTGGGTGCGGATGGTGTCGACGATGCGGTAGACGCTCGATTGCGCCAGGCGCGCCTGCGCCGGCAGCGCGATCTGGTCCACCTCGTCCATCAGGCCGCCGAACACCGAGCCCTGGCCGCAGCCGGTGGTGACCACCTTCTTCGCGGTGCGCGCCTCGACGTCCTGGATGCCGTGGCGCGTGACCACGGCCACCGCGTCCACCGACCAGTCGACCTGGATCGACACGATGTCTTCCAGCGCGCGCACCAGGCGCTGGTTGCGCAGGTAGCCCAGCACCAGCGCCTCGGGCGCGCCGCCCAGCGTCATCAGGGTGACCAGCTCGCGCCGGTCGACGTAGATCGTCAGCGGCCGTTCGGCGGGGATGGCGATGCCGGAGCGGCGTCCGCGCTCGTCGATGGCCAGCACCTCGTGGGTCAGGACGGCGCGCGCCTCGGACAGCACCGGCCGGCCGGCCGCAGACCCATGGCGCGCATCCCTGCGCATCACGCTGTGCAACCCGTTGCCGCTTGCGTCCTTCCTGGCCAAGACACTGTCTCCTGTTGGTTGTTGGCGGTTTTACAAAAATAGTATAAACCTCCAGGGCCGGCGCACGGCTGAAATCATTTACGTTTATGCAAGTTCGCTTGCGATGCGCCGCGCCAGGCGGTATAACATCTGCCCCGTCGATCCATTCACCGTCATGCAGTCCACCGAATTTCGCCGCATCAGCGACATCCTGCGCCATGGGGCCGCCCGTCGCCCGGACGCCCCGGCCCTCGTCGAGGACGGCCGCACCTGGTCGTATGCGCAGCTGGCCAGCGCCGCCGATGCGTATGCGGCGCTGCTGCGCGATCTCGGCGTGCGCCCCGGCGACCGCGTGCTGCTGGTGGCCGAGAACTGCGTGGCCCAGGTGGCGCTGCTGTTCGCCGCCGCCGCCATCGACGCCTGGAGCGTCATCGCCAACGCCCGCCTGAGCGAGGGCGAACTGGACACCATCCGCGCGCACAGCGGCGCGCGGCGCGTGCTCTACCTCACGGCCAGCTCACCGGACGCCGCCCGCCACGCGGCGCGCGGCGGCGCCCTGCCCTGCGCGGGCGCGGACAGCGTGACTGGCGGCTTGCTGGCCAGCCCGCTCGACACCACCTGCGTGCCCGAGCCGGTGGAAGCGGGCGCCGACCAGGTCGCGGCCCTGATGTACACCACCGGCACCACCGGCCAGCCCAAGGGCGTGATGCTGAGCCACGCCGGCCTGCTGTTCGTGGCCGCGACCTCGAGCCGGCTGCGCGGCTTGAACCCGCAAGACCGCGCCTGGGGCGGCCTGCCGATCTCCCACGTCTATGGCTTGACCTCGGTGCTGCTCGGCACCCTGTACGCGGGCGCTTGCCTGCAGCTGGCGCCGCGTTTCGATGCCCCGGCCCTGCTGGCCGCGATCCGCGCCGGCGAGCTGACCATTGTGCAGGGCGTGCCGGCGATGTATGCCCGCCTGCTGGCGATCGTGGAGGACGCGGCCAGGCCGCTGTCGTCGCGCCTGCGCTTTTGCTACGCCGGCGGCTCGCCGCTCGACCCGGTCCTCAAGCGCGCGGTCGAAGCCATGTTCGGCCTGCCGCTGCACAACGGCTACGGCCTGACCGAGGGCGGTCCGACCGTCAGCCAGACCCGCCTGGACGCCCCGCGCACCGACACGTCGGTCGGCCTGCCGATCCCCGGCGTCGAGGTGCGCATCGTGGCGCGCGATGGTCTCGACGTGGCGCAGGGCGAGGCCGGCGAGCTGTGGATACGCAGTCCGGGACGCATGCGCGGCTACTACCGCGACCCGGCCGCGAGCAGCGCCGCACTGCCTGCGGGCGGCTGGCTGGCGACCGGCGACCTGGCGCGCCAGGATCCCGACGGCGCCCTGTTCCTGCTGGGCCGCACGCGCGAGCTGATCATCCGCTCCGGCTTCAACGTCTATCCGCTGGAAGTCGAGACGGCGCTGAACGCGCATCCGGCGGTCGTGCAATCGGCCGTGGTGGGCCGGCCGCTGCCGGCGGCCGAGGAAGAAGTGGTGGCCTTCGTCGAGGCGCGCGGGGTCGACGAGGCGGCGCTGCAGGCCTGGCTGCGCCCGCGCCTGGCGCCCTACAAGCGCCCGGCGCGCATCGTGTTCATGGACGCGCTGCCGGCGGCGCCGAGCGGCAAGATCCTGAAGAGCCGCCTGCCGTGACACGTCATTCCCGCCACTGGCGGCAATGACTCCCAGCGCAGGCGCGGACCCAAGTTCCTTACCTTCGCCGCTTCTTCCAGTTGTAATCGGGACCGGTGACGTCCACGCCGGGATGCCCGACCACGTCCGGATGCTCCGAGCACATGGTGATGAAGCGCACGCCTTCGCCGGCGCGCTGGCGCGCGCGCAGCGCTTCCATGAACTGCATCGCCGCCACCATCTCGCTGGTATCGAACGATTCGGAATGCGGCTGCGCCCCCTCGTCATCCACGACCGTCCAGTACACCATGTACATGCCTCGTTCCCTTCCATATCGTCCTGGCGCACATTGTCGCCCGAACCGCGGGCCGGCGGCGCGCCAACGGTGCAGTAGCGGTTCATGCCGGACCCGACGGCGGTGCCCGGATGTCACAAGCTTCGGGTAAATAGCTGTAAGTCTTTGAGTTATAAAGGGTAAATAAAGAAATGCCTACAGAAAGTAGGATTTGTCCGAAAAGTCCGAATTGTGTTGGCTACTTCACATAGCCCGTTGCACCGGGCCGTTAGGCTGGGATCTGTGTTCATTACGCAGGTACGGACTTCATGAATATTCACACCGACTCTTCCACGCCGGACCTCGCCCTCTGGGGCGGTCTCGAATGCACGGTCAACCGCGTACGCGACAATTACTTCAGCCAGATGGACCGCAACGGCCACGCCGGGCGCCTGCAGGACATCGAACGCTTCGCTTCCCTCGGCATCCAGGCGATCCGCTATCCGGTGCTGTGGGAACGCACCGCTCCCGACGGCGTCGACAAGGCCGACTGGTCGTGGCCGGACGAACGCCTGCCGGCGCTGCGCCAGCTGGGCGTCACGCCGATCGTGGGCCTGGTCCACCACGGCAGCGGCCCGCGCCACACCAGCCTGATCGATCCCGCCTTCCCCGACCTGCTGGCCGAATACGCCGGCGCGGTGGCGGCGCGCTATCCCTGGGTCGAGTACTACACGCCGGTCAACGAGATCTGCACCACGGCGCGCTTCTCGGGCCTGGCCGGGGTCTGGTATCCGCACGGCGGCGACGAAGCCACCTTCATCCGCGCCCTGCTGGTGCAATGCCGCGCCACCGTGCTGTCGATGCGCGCGATCCGCGCCGTCAATCCGCAGGCCAAACTGGTCCAGACCGACGACCTGTCGAAGACCTACGGCACCCCCGAGATGGAAGAGATCACGAGCTTCTTCAACGAGCGCCGCTGGCTGGCCTGGGACCTGCTGTGCGGGATGATCGACGAGAACCACAAGCTGTGGAGCTACCTGCTCGACTCCGGCGCGGGCGAGGAAGAGCTGCGCTGGTTCCGCGAGAACCCCTGCCCGCCCGACGTGGTCGGCGTGAACTACTACATCACCAGCGAGCGCTGGCTCGACCATCGTCCCGAGCGCTATCCGGCCTCGCACCGCCACGTCTACCGCGGCGTGCCGCACGCCGACATCGAGGCGCCGCGCGCGCTGGCCACGCCGACGCCGGGCATTGCCCCGCTGCTGATGGAGACCTGGGAACGCTATGGGCTGCCGATCGCGATCACCGAAGCCCATATCGACGCCAACCGCGAAGACCAGATGCGCTGGCTGCTCGAGATCTGGAATGCCGCGCTCAAGGCGCGCCAGCAAGGCGCCGACGTGCGCGCGGTCACGGTGTGGGCCCTGCTCGGCTCCTTCGACTGGAACTGCCTGGTGACCGAATGCCGCGGCTACTACGAACCGGGCCCGTTCGACGTGCGCGGCCCGGCGCCGCGGCCGACCGCGGTCGCCACCCTGATGCGCGAGCTGGCCAGCAAGCGGCCGCTATCGAATCCGGTGCTGCAGGGCGAAGGCTGGTGGCGCCGGCCGGGCCGCTTCCTGTGCAAACCCGTCGCGACCCGCACCGCGGTGGCCGACATCGCCGTGCGCAGCCAGTTCAAGTCGAGCCTGGTGCAGCCGATCCTGATCTCGGGCGCCAGCGGCACCTTGGGATCAGCCTTCAAGCGCATTTGCGAAAAGCGCAACCTGGCCTGCCACGTGCTGACGCGCCAGGAGATGGACATCACCGACCCGGCCTCGGTGGAAGCGGCGATCGTGCGCTTCAAGCCGTGGGCGATCGTCAATGCCGGCGGCTACGTGCGGGTCGACGAGGCCGAAGCCGACTTCGACCGCTGCATGCGCGAGAACACGCTGGGCCCGACCGTGCTGGCGCTGGCCTGCATCCGCCATGCGCTGCGCTTCATGACCTTCTCGAGCGACCTGGTGTTCGACGGCGCCAGGGAACAGCCGTATGTCGAGTCCGACCTGGCCAACCCGCTCGGCGTGTACGGCCGCAGCAAGCTGGAGGCCGAGCAGCGCGTGCTGGACGCCGATCCGCAGGCGCTGGTGATCCGCACCAGTTCCTTCTTCGGCCCCTGGGACCAGCACAACTTCGTGACCCAGGCCCTGAACGCGCTCGACGTCGGCCTGCCGTTCCAGGCGGCGCGCGACGTGACGGTGTCGCCGACCTACGTGCCCGACCTGGTCAACGTGTCGCTCGACCTGCTGATCGACCGCGAGCGCGGGATCTGGCACCTGACCAACGGCGAGGCGGTCAGTTGGTTCGAGCTGGCCCGGCGCGCCTGCGCGGCGGCCGGCGTCTCGAGCGAGCGGCTTCAGGAAGTCTCGATCGAGGAGTGCGGCTACGCCGCGCGCCGGCCGGGCTACAGCGCCCTGAGCAGCGAGCGCGGCCTGCTGTTGCCGTCGCTGGACGATGCGCTCAAGCGGTATGTGGAAGCGGTGCAGGAAAGGGCCAATGGCGTCAGCCTTGGCCACGAGCAGGCGGGGGAAGCGGCGCATTACGCGCGCTGAGCGCGCCGGCACGTGGGGCGGCGGTGGTTATTTGGCCTCGGCCGTGAACTGCAGGTGATACAGATTGGCATACATGCCCTTCATCGCCAGCAGTTCGTCATGCGTCCCCTGCTCCACGATGCGCCCGGCCTCCATCACCACGATGCGGTCGGCGCGTTCGATCGTCGACAGGCGGTGCGCGATCACGATCGTGGTGCGGCCGGCCATCAGGGTGTCGAGCGCCGCCTGCACCGCGCGTTCGCTCTCGTTGTCCAGCGCCGACGTGGCCTCGTCGAGGATCAACAGCGGCGCATCCTTGTAGATCGCGCGCGCGATCGCCACCCGCTGGCGCTGGCCGCCTGACAGGCGCGAGCCGTTCTCGCCGATGCGGGTGTCGATGCCGTCGGGCAGGCGCGCCACCACGTCGGTCAGGTGCGCGGCGCGCACCGCCGCCGCCAGGCGCTCGTAGTCGACCTGTTCGGCGCCGTAGGCGATGTTCGCCGCCAGCGTATCGTCGAACAGCACCACGTTCTGGCTCACCATCGCCAGCTGGCCGCGCAGCGAGGCCAGCCTGATGTCGGTGTACGGCACGCCGTCGAGCAGCAGGCGGCCGGCTTCCGGATCGTAGAAGCGCGTGACCAGGTTCACGAAAGTGGACTTGCCGCCGCCCGACACGCCCACCAGCGCCACCGTCTGCCCCGGCTTGACCTCCAGCGAGACGCCATTCATAGCCGGGTTCAGCGCGTTCGGATAGCGGAACACCACGTTTTCCAGCACCAGGTGGCCTTTGGCGCGACCCAGTTCGCGGCTGCCGGTGTCGACCTCGGGTTCCGAATCGATGATCCCGAACACGGTCTCGGCCGCCGCCATCCCGCGCTGCATCGGGCCGTTCACCTCGGCCAGCGATTTCAGGGGCGTGAGCAGCATCAGCATCATGGTCACGAACTGGGTGAATTCGCCCACCGTCATGTCGGCCTGGATCGCCAGCACGATCACCAGCGACAGCGCCAGCGAGGTCGCGATCTGGGTCACCGGGGTGGTGGCGGCGAAGGCCACCGTCATGCGCTGCGAAAAGCCGCGCAGGGCTTCGCTGCGCTTGTGAAAGCGCTGGCGCTCGTACTTCTCGCCCGAGAACACGCGGATCACCTGGTGGCCGCGCGCGGCTTCCTCGACCACGCCGGTCATCTCGGCGGTGACGCGCTGGCTCTCGCGGTTCAGGTTGCGCAGGCGCTTGGTGGTGGTGCGCACGATGACGGCGGTCAGCGGGATCACGATGATGGCGACCAGGGTCAGCTTCCAGTTCAGGTACAGCAGGGTGCCGAGCAGGCCGATCACCACCAGCACGTCGCGCACGCAGGCCACGAACACCGACTGGATCATGTCCACCACCTGGCGCACGTCGTTGACCACGGTGTTGATGATCTTGCCCGTCGATTCGTCCTGGTAGCGCGCCACCGGCAGGCGCAAAACACGTTCAAAAGCAAGTGCGCGCATGTCGTTAAGAACTCGCGACAGCACCCAGTTGTTGAAGTAGGCGGTGCCGAAGGTGCCAATGCCGCGCAGGATGAAGATCGACACCAGGATCGCCGGGATCCACCACAGGCTGAAGTCGATGTTCTCCTTGAAGCCGTCGTCGAGCAGGACCTTGAGCGCCTCGCCCAGCAGCGGCTGGGTGGCGGCCGTGATGGCCATCGACAGCAGCGCCATCCAGGCGCGCGATTGATACGGTTTGACCAGCCCAAGCAGGCGCCGGACGATGAGGTTAGTTTCCACGTTGTTCAACCTTTGCTTCCCTCGCCGGCTGGGCGGCCAGGCAGAATCCCATGAGCAGGAACACCATCAGCGCATAGAACATGCTGCCCTTGAGGGACCAGAAAATGACTTCGGTCAGGCCGAAGCTGAAGTAGCACAGCACCACCAGCATGCCGGCCAGCGCCGGCGCGAATTGCGGCAGGCTGGCGCCCAGCGCGCGGTCCGCGCTGCTGCGGCCCAGCTGGCGCGCGAAGAAAACGAAAGGCGCCGCCAGGATGCCGATCCAGGCCGCCAGCCCGAACACGCCGCCGGTGGCGAGCGCCTGCAGGGCGTCATTATGCAGGTGTTCGAGCGACAGGATCGCCGGATCGAGCGTGCCCTCTTCCACCAGGCGGCGGATCTCGGCGCGCACCGTGTTGCGGTCCAGGCCGAACAGCGGCCGCTCCTCGATCAGGATCGCCGCGCCCTTCCACAATTCGAGCCGGGTGCCGACGTTGGTGAAGACGTTGCCGCCGTCGACCCAGGTCTGGACGTCGTCCACGCCCTGCAGCGCGCGTTCCTGCATGCCGGTGGCCGGCACGAAGAAGGCGGCGCCGACCAGGGCGAAGCTGCCGGCCAGCAGCAGGCGCACCTTGCGGCTCTTCAGCAGCTGGGCATAGCTCAGGAACAGCAGCGCGGCCAGCGCCAGCGCGACCCAGGCGCCGCGGGTGCCGGTCAGCATGCAGGCGGCCAGCCCGGCCAGCGCCCCGATCCCGGCCAGCATCGCCTTGCGGGTATGGTGGCGATAGTCGATCGCCGCCGTCAGCGCCACCAGGCCCAGCACCAGCGCCAGGTCGCCGAAGGTGATCGCGTTCAGGAAGCCGCCGGGGCGCTCGACCTGCAGCACGATGCGCTGCCAGGCGACGAAGGGCAACGCGGCCACGCTGCCGGCCACCACGCCCCACCACAGGGTGGCGGGCGACGGCCGCGCCAGCAGGACCAGGGCCATGCAGCTCAGGCCGAGCAGCATGCGCGAAGGCTTGTCGAGGAAATCGAGGCCGGCTTCGGGCCGGACCAACACGGCCACGATGGCCAGCGCGAACTGAAACCAGAAGGCGGCGACCACCCAGCGGATCTCTTTCCAGTGCGGCGTCAACGCCGCCCAGGCCTTGCGCGGCACGCACAGGGCCGTCAGCAGGAACAGGAGGCTGGAAAATCCGATGCCGGAAGGCGTGGTCAGGCTAAGGAAGGGAAACAGGAACACCTGGAAGCCGATCCAAACCTGCATTGGCTCCCGGGACATCATCGGCTTATTGTTCATTCAGGTTCTTGTGGGATATTCTTGCGGCCTAGGCCTAAAATCGGACAGCAATGCAGCAAACACAGACAATTTCGGTCGTGATCACCACGTACAACCGGCCCGACGCCCTGGAGGCGGTGGTGGAAGCCTGTTTTTTACAGGACGACAAGAATTTCGAAATCATTATCGCCGATGACGGCTCGACTGCCAACACGCGGGACTGCATCGAGCGCCTGGCGGCCGTAGCGCCGGTGCCCGTCAGGCACGTGTGGCAGCCGGACGAAGGCTTTCGCGCCGCCATGGCGCGCAACCGCGGCACCCTGGCGGCAACAGGCGACTATATCATCTTCCTGGACGGCGATTGCGTCCCGCAACGCGACTTCATCCGCCGCCACCGCGCGCTGGCCCAGCCCGGCTTCCTGGTGTCGGGCAGCCGCATCCTCCTGAGCCAGGGACTGACCGAACGTGCGCTGCGCGAGCACATCGACGTCGCCGGCATGAGCGTGGGCGAACGCCTGCGTCACCGCCTCGCCGGCGACATGAACAAGGTGATCCAGACCATGCTGCGCTGGCCCGACCTCGGCCGCGTGCGGCGCAAGTTCAGCTGGCGCCGCATCAAGAGCTGCAACCTGGCGGTGTGGAAATCGGACCTGGTGAAGGTGAACGGCTTCGACGAGAGCTTCACCGGCTGGGGCCACGAGGATTCGGACCTGGTGGTGCGCCTGTTCCACGCCGGCGTGCTGCGCAAGGACGGGGCGCTGGCGACCGAGGTGCTGCACCTGTGGCACCGCGAGGCGCAGCGCGACCAGGAATCGAGCAACCGCAAGGTGGTGCTGGAGCGGGCCGCGAACGGGACCACCCAGGCCACCATCGGGTTGCGCGAGCATGCGCACGAGGCGACGTAGCTGCCCACGTGCGCCGCCCGCGAAGCGTTTACGGCGCCGCGCTGAACCAGGCCTCGCCCATCATCACACCCATGCCCGGCACGGCGCCGACCAGCTGGATGACGTAGTCATTGGCATCAATGACGCCATCGCCGGTATCGAGCACCAGGTAGCGGTCCTGGTTGACGAAGGTGACGATCGTGATGATCGACTGCGCGTTGCCGTTCACCTCGGCATAGCCGCTGGCAAGCGCCGCGAGCAGGGCGGCATCCGAGCCGTCGACCGGGTCGGCCTGCCCACCGCGGGTGGATTGCGCATTGGCCATCACGTGGAACTGGAACTTCTGGGTATCGAAGTTCCCGCTGCCGAAGTCCACGACGTCGATGCCGTTGGCGATCGAGGAATCGCCGGCGGCGAACTTCAAGGTATTCGCCCCCAGAGCCAGGTCGATACGGTCCGCGCCCTTGCCGCCGGTGATGGTGTTGGCGCCATTGCCGGCATAGATGATGTCGTCGCCGTCACCGGTCCGGATCGTGTCATTGCCATCGAAACCCCAGACACCTGCGTTCGACGTGCCGAGGTATTCGAGCGTGTCCTCGCCTGGCGTGCCAAACAGGTAGAAGCGGCCGCTCGCATCGTAGACGAAGTTCGCGCCGCCCGTACCCACGGCCAGGGGGCCTGGCTCGACCCAGGGCTGGGCGCCGATCGTGACGGGCACGTTGGCCGCGATCGCGTCGCTGCCCCCCGTATGATAGGCGCCGTAACCGGCGGTAGCGTCGAACATGGTGAACAGCGAACCGGCCACGGTGCTGGTAACGACCAGGCCATCGGCGGTCGGCATGGTGGTCACGCTCGGCGCCACCACGCCATACGCGCCATCGACAGTGACTTGCGCCACATTGCTGGCATTGCCTGCGACGTCGGTGACCTGGAGCTCGATCAGCGGGTCCGACTTACTCAGGTCCATGTTCACGAGCGTGATCGTGCCGTGGGCGGTGTCCAGCATGATCCTGTCATCGCTGATCCACTCGCCACCATCGATCCGGTATGCGATGCGATCGTCCGCGCCCACGTCGCCCGTGTAGCCGAAGGTCACGTCCGCCCGGTCGCTGTCGACGACGTTCGGCTCGGCGACTGTCGCGCCGCTGACCGACTGGAAGCTCAGCACCGCGGCCTTGGTATCCAGTGTGAACTCGAGCTTGCCTTCAGCGCTGTAATCGCCGTCCTTGTCGAACTGGCGCACCAGCAGGGTATGCTTGCCTTCGCCACCGATGGTATGGGTGGCGACGCCGTTCTGGTCGCTGCCCCAGCCATTCTGCCACGGGCCGCCGTCCACTGCCCACTGCCAGTTGCTGCCCTGAGCCTTGTTCAGCCCACTGATGACGACGAACCCCTTGGAGGTGATGTTATCGACCGCGCTCACGCCCGTATCGCTCGACAGGCGCAGGCCCGGCGCCGGCAGCGGGACATTGAGCACCAGCTCGGCACCGCCCACCTGACTGGTATTGCCGGCGGCGTCGATCGCACGCACCGTGACCGTGGTCATGAGATTGCCGCTCCTATCGGGAACCAGCTTGCCGTGGCTCAGGTCTACGCCGGCGATGCTGACCAGGTTGGCATCGGTATCCACCGTCAAGCCATTTTCATGCCAGAACATGCCATCGGTGCTGTACTGCAGCCGTTCGCCGGCGCCGTACCATGGACCTGCATGCGTGAATTCCACCGTCACCACGTTCTCGTTCGTGACGGTGTCGGTATCGTCTTCGAGCGGGCTGTCGGTGACGGACGCGAAGGCCAGGCTGCCGGCCTCGGGGGCAATCTGGTCGAGCACGATGGCATGGCTGGTCTCATTGCCGGCGTTGCCGGCCGCGTCGGCCACGCGCACCGTCATGACCGGATTGCCGGCAGTGGCCACGCCATTGATGTAGACGCTGCGCCCCTCGACCAGCACGCCGTCTTCCGACCAGTTCTGGCCGCCGTCGAGCGAATACTCGACGTACTCGCCATTGCCGAGCACGCCCGACAGGGTCGCGGAAATCGTGGCCGTTTCCAGGTTGGTCGTCAAAGGATCGTTGCCGCCTTCGACGCTCGCGCTGGCGCCCTGGCGCTGGCTGATGGTCGTGAAGGCGATCGACTGGGCCGGCGCGGAGACGTCCACTTGCGGCGCCGCTCCAAGTTCGATATCGGCCAACGCGCCCAGCGACAGCGCATTGCCGGCGCGGTCGACGATCGTGCCGGTGAACGGATTGAACGGGTCGAGCTTCAGCACCGGCGTGCCGTGGCCCGCCTGCGGCGTGTAGCTGAACACCAGCTCGCTGGTGCCGTTGCCGCGCTGGTATGCCGCGCTGCCGTCATTGGAGAATTGGATGCGGGTGTCTTCGCTGACGTTGATCGGGCCATCGAACGTCACCGTCAGCTCGATGCTCTCGCCGGCGGCAATGGTGCCGTCGTTTGCGGCGAATTGCAGCTTGGTGACCTTGGGCGGCGTCTTGTCGATGCTGACCATGGCTTCGGCATAGCTGACGTTGCCTGCGGCATCCTCGACCACGCTGCGGAACCTGTGCTCGCCCTCGGCCAGGCCATTCACTTCAAACGTCGGCAGGTCGCTCCAGTCCGACAGTTGCTCGTCGAATTGCTGCAAGCGGACCTGGGCGCCGGCTTCCATGTCGAGCGCCTTGAACGAGATGCTGTCCTTGTTCGTGTAGGCCACCGGGTTTTGCGGATCGGCGAAGTCCAGACCTTCGAACACGATCTTGCCGGCGACCGGAGGGGTCAGATCGATGCTTGACTGCAGCTTGGCGATGTCGAAGCCTTCCAACGCCTTCAGCGCCTCGAATTCCCTTGCCGAGACCGTCTCGAGCAGCTTGATCGACGTCGACTTGACGATCAGGTCTGCGATTTCAGGCGCGACCGACGTGTTGCCTTGCACGAGGTTGAAGATCACGGTCTTGCTGTCGATAATCTGCAGATCCACGCCCGGAGACTGCGGGCCCACGAGTTTCAGCTGCGCGATATTGCCTGCCACCGCGACCTTGCCGGCGTAGTCGCTGGCGACGATTTTTTCGATCGTGCCCGCAACCTGCTGGTCCTGGCCCTTGAACGTGACGATATTCTTGCCGAGATCGACCACGACCGGATCGGTGGCTTTGCCGTGCAGCGTGAGCGCGCCGGCCTCGAAGCCAAACTTCATCGTTGGCGCCGGGACCGTGATCGGACCCGGGCGCGGGGTTGGGTAGACCAGCTCCACCGCAGCATCCAGGCCATTCTTGCCCCCCTGGGCCAGTGCGCCGACCACGTCGTTCAGGCTGACTTTGCTTGGCATCACCTCGAGCACTTTGCCCATGCCGCCGCCGCGCAGCAGCGTGTCCAGGGTGGCGGGATTGCCGGCCGCCGCTTTCGTCAGGTCGGACATGGCAAGGAACAGGTTTTCAGGCTCGGCGCGGCCGCGCGGGGACAGGAACAGCGCGCCGATATCGCCCTTGGGAGCGAGCGCGTCGAGCACCGCTGGATTGGCATCCAGGGCGTTGACCATCGGGACCAGGCTCTGGACCACCTGGAGCATCGTGGCCTGAGTGGTATCTTCGTTAATCGCCATCAGCATCGCCTGCGAAGCCGTGACGGCGGCGTAGCCGCTGAACTTCGCATCGAGTGCGTCGGCGATCCTGGTGAACTCCTCGGCCGCGGCCTGGCGCTTGCCGGAGATGGTGATGTCGCTTCCCTGCGCCCCTTTCAGGATGTCCATCGACACATCGGCCAGCGTGGTGCGGCCGCTGTCGACGGCCTCGGCCCAGAATTGCAGGCCAGCCCCATCCGGCGCGCGATTGAATAGTTGCAGGTAGATGTCCGCGACGCGCTCGGAAGTCGTTTTCGTGTCGAAGCGCACGAGGGCTTCTTCGGATTGCGCGAAGTCGCGGGTGATCGCGGTCAGGTCGCCGTTCGCGCGCTCGAGGTGAGCGCTCCAGAATGCCAGGCCGGCCGGATCGGCCGGACGGCCGTAATAGGCCAGGTAAAACGAACTGACCACCGAATCATAATTATTCATGAATATCTTTCAGTATTGACAACAGATGCAACTAGTTTTGAGACGGCTGAAAGTATATCCATGAGGAAACAACATAAGCAAAATTGATGTTCGAATATGCTGGATTGTGGGATTATTCCGACATATATTGTTAGAGCATCTACGCGTCTTTATAGCAAAGCCGCATAGTTGTAAAAAGCAGTACTTGGCAAAGACACCTTGCTTTCTGCTTTATCGCGCCTGGAACGGAGCGGGCGATGAAAGCGGCGGCGTTCGCACGATGGGCGGCGCAAGCGGCGCTCGGCAGTTTCAACACTAAACGGTGACAGCGCAAAAAAAAACCTCGCCCATGGACGAGGTTCGCGCCGCGTGGCTGACATTCAATACTCGACCGCCACGTCCTTCGCCCCCAGCGTCAGCTCGAGCGCCTGCTTGAGCGTATCCGACGGCGCCACCCGCCAGTCGTCGCCCAGCTGGACCACATAAGGAATCCCGTTCGTCTCCAGCCGCAGGCTCACCGGCATCCCGTCCTGCACCCGGTAGGGCTGCAGCACGTCGGCGATCTTCGCCGGGTCGATCGACGTGCTCAGGTCCATCTCGAGCTTGTGCCCGTACTGGATGCGCGACGCCGCGATGTCGAACACCTTCTCGGCCGTGATGCGCAGGCCGCCGTTGAAGCGGTCCTCGGACACCTTGCCGACCACCAGCAGGAACTCGTCTTCCTTGAGGGCGTGCTTGTTGGCCTCGGCCACCTCGCTGTAGATCGTCACCTCGTGCACCGCGGTCTTGTCGTCCAGCGCCACGATCAGGATCTTGCCGCGCTGGGTCATCTGGGTGCGCACACCGGTGATCACGCCGCACATCATGCGCGGGTCGCGCGACGGCTCCAGGTCCTTCAGCTTGGTCTTGGCGAAGCGCCGCACCTCTTGCGCGTACGAGTCGAACATATGGCCCGACAGGTAGTAGCCGAGCGCGATCTTTTCTTCGGACAGCTTCTGGCGGTCGGTCCAGGGCGTGGCCTTGACGTACTCGGGCGGCGCCACGAGGTCGGAATCGTCGCCGCCGAACAGGCTGACCTGGTTGGCCGCCGCCGCCGCCTGGCCGGCCGCTTCCATCGCGAACGCCACCGACGCCAGCAACACGGCGCGGTCGACGCCGAAGGCGTCCATCGCCCCGGCGCGGATCAGGGACTCGATGGTGCGGCGGTTGATCTGCTTGCGGTCGACCCGCTTGCAGAAATCGAACAGGTCCTTGAACTTGCCGCCCTCCTTGCGCGCGGCGATGATGGCTTCGATCGCGCCCTGCCCCGCGCCTTTCACGCCGCCCAGGCCGTAGCGGATATTGGTCACCTGCTTGCCAGTCTTCGACCTCGGCTCGCCTTCCGGCGTGAAGCGGAACTGCGATTCGTTGACGTCCGGCGGCAGGATCACGAGCTTGCAGACTTCTTTTGCGTCCTCGACCAGGATCTTGATCTTCTCGGTGTCTTCCATCGCCAGCGACATGTTGGCTGCCATGAACGCGGCGGTATGGTGCACCTTCAGGTAGGCGGTGTGGTACGACAGCAGCGCATAGGCGGCCGCGTGCGACTTGTTGAAGCCGTAGCCCGCGAACTTTTCCATCAGGTCGAAGATCTCGTCGGCCTTCTCGGTCGACAGGCCGTCCTTGGCCGCGCCGGCGCGGAAGATCTCGCGGTGCTCGGCCATCTCTTCGGCCTTCTTCTTGCCCATCGCGCGGCGCAGCATGTCGGCGCCGCCCAGCGAGTAGCCGCCCACGATCTGCGCCATCTGCATCACCTGCTCCTGGTAGACCATGATGCCGTAGGTCTCGGACAGGATCGACTCGGTGCGCGGGTCGGGATAGTCGAACTTCTCGCCGTGCTTGCGCTTGCAGAAGTCGGGAATCAGGTCCATCGGACCCGGACGGTACAGCGCCACCAGCGCGATGATGTCCTCGAAGCGGTCGGGACGCGCGTCCTTCAGCATGCCCTGCATGCCGCGCGATTCCAGCTGGAAGATCGCGACCGTCTTGGCCTCGGACAGCAGCTTGTACGACGCGCGGTCGTCCAGCGGCAGCGCGGCCAGGTCGAAATCCGCCTCGGCCGGGTCGAGATCCTTGATGTAGTTGACGGCGCGGTCGAGGATCGTGAGCGTGGTCAGGCCCAGGAAGTCGAACTTGACCAGGCCCACGGCCTCCACGTCGTCCTTGTCGTACTGCGACACCACGCCGGCGTCGCCGCCCTGGGTGTACAGCGGACAGAAGTCGGTGAGCTTGCCCGGCGCGATCAGGACGCCCCCGGCGTGCATGCCGATGCCGCGCGTGATGCCCTCGACCTGCTGCGCGAGGTCGAGCAGCTGCTTCACTTCTTCCTCGTTCTCGAGACGCTCCTTGAGCAGCGGCTCTTCTTCGATCGCCTCGGCGATCGAAACTGGTTTACCCGGCTTGAACGGGATCAGCTTGGAGATGCCGTCGCAGAAGTTGTAGCCGAAGTCGAGCACGCGGCCGACGTCGCGGATCGCGCCCTTGGCCGCCATGGTGCCGAAGGTGGCGATCTGCGACACCGCGTCGCGGCCGTACAGGTCCTTCACGTGCTGGATCACCAGTTCGCGCTTTTCCTGGCAGAAGTCGATGTCGAAGTCGGGCATCGAGACGCGCTCGGGATTCAGGAAACGCTCGAACAGCAGGTTGTACTTCAGCGGATCGAGGTCGGTGATCTTGAGGGCGTAGGCGACCAACGAACCCGCGCCCGAGCCGCGGCCCGGGCCGATCGGCACGCCGTTGTTCTTGCCCCACTGGATGAACTCCGCCACGATCAGGAAGTAGCCCGGGAACTTCATCTTGATGATGGTGTTGTTCTCGAACTCCAGGCGCGCCTCGTAGCGCGGCCGTTCCTGCTCGCGCTTGGCCGGGTCGGGATACAGCTGGACCAGGCGCTCCTCGAGGCCTTTTTTCGTTTCCGCGACCAGGAATTCGTCGATCGTCATGCCCGGGGTCGGGAAGTTCGGCAGCTGCGGCTTGCCCAGGGTGAGCGTGACGTTGCAGCGCTTGGCGATTTCGACCGAGTTGGCCAGCGCGCCCGGCAAGTCCTTGAACAATTCAAGCATCTCGTCCTGCGACTTGAAGCACATGTTCTCGTTGAAACGGCGCACGCGCTTGGCGTTGGCCAGCATCTCGCCTTCGGCGATGCAGACGCGCGCCTCATGGGCGATGAACTCGCTCTTGTCCAGGAACTGCACCGGGTGCGTGGCCACCACCGGCAGCCCCAGGCGGCCGGCCAGCGCCACCGAGTGGCGCACCTGCTGTTCCTGGTTCGGCTGGCCGGCGCGCTGGATCTCGATATAGAAGTGGCCCGGGAAGATGCGCGCCCAGCGCTGGGCGTTCGCCTCGGCCTTCGGCAAATCGCCGTTCTCGATCGCCTGGCCGATGTCGCCGAAATGGGCGCCCGACAGCACGATCAGGGCGTTGGCCTGGGGCTCGTCGGGATGCAGGGTCGAGACGGACGTCGCCAGCGCCTCCAGCCACTCGGTGCGAATCTCGGCGCGGCCCTTGTGCTGGTTGGTGAGCCAGGCGCGCGCCAGCAGGTCGCACAGCTGCAGGTAGCCGGTATGGTTCTTGGCCAGGATCAGCAGGCGGTGCGGCTTGTCGCGGTTGTCGTCGTTGGTGATCCAGGCGTCGACCCCGACGATCGGCTTGATGCCCTTGCCGCGCGCGGCCTTGTAGAAACGCACCAGGCAAAAGGTGTTGGCCAGGTCGGTCACGGCCAGCGCCGGCTGGTTGTCCTTGACGGCCGCCTTGACCAGGTCGTCGATGCGGACCAGGCCGTCGACGATGGAGTATTCGGAGTGGACGCGCAGGTGGGTGAAAGTCGGGGAAGTCATCCGGGTATTTTACCGCGACCCGGGGCCGGTCGCGATGCCCGGCCCTCCCCCGCGGCCGGCGGCGTGGCGAATCCGCCAATGCCGCCGGATTTGCCGGATCAGCCGCCCGGGATGCCCAGTTGCGCGGTGCCGACCACCACGATGTCGTCCGTGTCCGGAATGCCGTCATTGAACAGCGCGATCGTGGTCAGCTCGTTGCCCTCGATGGTGCCCGAGCCGTCCAGGTTACGGTACAGCAGCAGAACGCCGGCATCCTCGACGTCGTCCCGGACCAGGATGAGGAGGTGATCGTCCTGCGCGATCGCGCCCACGTTGACCACGCGGCTGATCGCGTTGGCCGACGTGCCCAGGGCCGTGCCGGGACCGAAATGCATGTCGCTGGTGGCGGTGATGGCGACCGCTTCGCTGTCCGCCAGGACGGCGGCGCCAGGCGCCTCCACCCACTCGATCAGGCCACTGCCGTCCTTGTCCAGCAGGAGCGCGGCAGCGCCTTCGAACGAAATCGCGTCGTCCTCGCCCTCGCTGTCGAAGCCGAGGATGATGTCGTGCGCCGCCTCGTCGAAGACGTCGTAGACGATGGTCAGCCGGGCGCCATTGTCCGACACCACGTCGTTGCCGCCGCCGGTGCGGATGCGCGCGTCATGCAGGCCGTCCGAAACGAAAGCCTGGTTCTTGACCTCGTCGTTGGCGAACGTTGCATCGCCATGGACGGTGACCTGGCTCGCCATCTCGAACCCGCGATAGTGGAAGTGGCCGACGACGCCGCCGGCGATCAGGACGTCCTTCCCTGCCAGGACCTTCGGCCCGGTCGTGAAGGCGCCGGTGTCCCAACTCATCTTGTACAGGCCGATGTCGAGGCGGCCGCTGAAGGACAGCACGCTTCCCGCCACCGTGACCGGACTGGTGTAGGCGGTGGCCGCGATGTCGCTGCCGGTCGCGACGTCGTACAGGGCGAAGCCGGCGGGATCCGTGACGTCGCCGATGCCGCCCTCCGACGTCCACATGACGAGGTGGCTGGTGACGCCCTGTAACTGCAGGTTGCTGGAGACATACGTCGAGGTCGGCCGCGGGATGAAGCCGAGCGTGTTGGCGTTGTCGGTCAACATGGCCATCGGCGCCAGCGTGCCGTAGTCGCGGACGATCACGCTGTTGACGTGCTCGCCGTCGCCCCACTGCACCATGTAGTCGTCGTCGCTCGCGCCCGTGCCGGCCTTGAAATGGCCGTCCGCGTCGGAACCGCGCACGACCGCCCACGCGGTGCTGTCGCCCGCGCTCAGGTAGGTCGACTGCACGGTCGACGTGCCGAGCAATGAGCGTTGCACCGTGATCGTATCGCCCGTGCCGAAGGACGAGATCTTGTCCATGGCCTGCGTGCTGCCGCCGTCGACGAACACCGCGCCGGCAGCTATGCCGGCTTCATAGAACACGCGGTCGGCAGCCTCGTCGGCGCCCAGGTCGATCAGGTCGGCGCCCGCGCCGCCATACACCATGTCTGCGCCCGCGCCCGCCGAAATGGTGTCGTTGCCGGCGCCGCCCACCAGGGTGTCGCGGCCGCTCGTGCCGGTGATCGTGTCGTCGCCATCGAAGCCCCATACGATCGGGCCGGACATCGTGTCGCCGTCGTCGGTGCCCAGCGTGTAGGCCAGGCCGAACTGGTCGTCCAGCAGCGCGCCGCCGGTCGTCTTGAAGTGGAGCGTGCCGCTCGCGACAGCGTCCTGGGCGCCGATCGTGAACACGGTCATGCCATTCTGGGTTTGCGTGGCCGCTTTCACGTCGGTCACGTGCTTGCCGTCCACCAGTTGCAGCGTTCCCGCCACATTGGCGCCGGCCATCAAGCCATCGACGGATGGCATCACGGTGAAGGTCGGCGTGACCGCCACGCCTGCCGGGCCGTCGATGAATTGCGTGATCGTGTCGCCGACATTGCCCGCCGCGTCGATCAGGCGCATCTCGATGGTCACATCGTCCTCGGACAGGTCGATGTCGGCCAGGGTGAATACGCCATTGATGCTCGGCTTGTCCAGCACGGCCCACTGTTCGTCGCCCGCGATGCGCCACTGGACGATCGCATCCGCATAGGCGCCGTCCAGGCCGAACGCGATGTCGGCCTTGCCGGCGGTCGTCGTGTTGACGTCCGCCGGGCCGTCGTCGATGCCCTGGAAGCTCAGTTGTCCGAGCGGGGCGCTGGCGTCATACACGATGTCCGTCTCGGCCCTGGCGATGACCTTGCTGCCCTCGACCGCGCGCAGCGCGACCGTGGTGGTCACGTCGGCGGCCGGCGCCGGCGCGACGCGGTATTCGTCCAGCGAACCGGACAGGTTCAGTCCGGCAATCGTGACCGTCCTGGCCTGGGCGTCCACGCCGGTGGCGTCGACGGTGTGCCAGGTTGCGCCGTCGGTGCTGTATTCGAAGTGCTGGCCGGCGGCCAGGTCCTTGCCGGAGTACTTGAACTTGACGTCGGCGTACTTCACATTGGTGACGTTGTCGGCAGGGGCCAGGTCATCCTCCCCCTGGGCCACGCCGGCGAACTGGATCGCCATGGCCTTCACCGGCGGCGTCGCGGGCGCGCTCGGGTACACGACTTCCACCGCCGCCGGCAGGCCGCCCTTGGCCAGCGCGTCCACCACGTCCTGCAGGGTCGCCCTGGCCGGCATCACCTTGAGCACCTTGTCCATGCCGCCGCCGCGCAGCAGCGATTCGAGCGTGACCGGGTCGCCGGCAGCCGCCTTGGCGGTGTCGGACAGGGCCTGGGCCAGCGCGACCGGATCACCCTTGCCGCGCGTGGTGTCGAACAGGGCCAGCAGGGTGGTGTTGACGGCGATCGCCTCGACCACCGCGGGGGTCGTGGTGGCGGTATCGGCGAACGAGACGGCGGCTTTCACCAGCGCGTCGACGTCGGCGGCCGTCGCGTCGGCGGTGACCGCGCGCACCAGGATGCGCGCGGCTTCGACCGCGGCGTAGCCGCTGTATTCGGTGCCGCCCGCTTCGACCTGGGCGGTGAAGGCATCGACCGCCTGCTGGCGCAATGCGGTCAGGGTCGCATCGCTGCCCCGCGCGCCGCGCATGATGGCCACCGACACGTCGGCCAGCGAGGCGTGGCCCTGCTCGACGACGCCCATCCAGTATGCCAGTCCGGCAGCGTCCGGGGCGCGGTTGAAGAGCGCCTGGTAGATCTCGCCGATGCGGCCGGCCAGCGTCTCGTCGCCGAAGCGCACCTGGGCTTCTTCCGAGGTGGCGAAAGCCTGGGTGATGGCGCCGAGTTCGCCGTTGTTGCTGGCGAGCTGCTGGGCCCAGAACTTCAGACCGGCCGGATCGGCGGGACGGC
Source organism: Massilia timonae (assembly GCF_001866515.1). NCBI lineage: Bacteria > Pseudomonadati > Pseudomonadota > Betaproteobacteria > Burkholderiales > Oxalobacteraceae > Massilia > Massilia timonae. The sequence continues at coordinate 2,523,448 of NZ_JRYB01000001.1, read as the reverse complement.
CATAGAAGGCGAGATAGAAGGCATTGACGGTGGAATCGTGGATGCTGGATGTGCTCATGTGTCGTCGCTAAGATGAACCATGGCTAAAGTTGCCATGCAGCATGAGTATGAGGGCGTGGATAAATGCGAACAGGAAACTATCCCAAAATAGTATGAATCTGTCGTCTTTTTCCTACAAGAAATACATTTTGTACAATAATAAGCGGTTGCAGCTTGGTGTTTTCGACAAGCCCGTACACATCGACATGCTATGTATTTCGCCAGGACCATCTTGTTGTGACGACAAGCCGGCTTTCAGGCGGGCAAGGCCGCATCGAGCGCAGTCGCTGCCTCAGGCGAGGCCGAAGGCGCGCAACAGCGGGAGGCGCTCGGCGTCGAAGACCTGGGCCTCGCGCCCCAGCGCCTGCGCCTGCTCGGCATCCGCCAGCGCCTTGCCGTCCTGGACGATGCGCTGGCCCTGGGCGCCAGCACCTGGCCGGCAAAGCCCGCCATGGCCGCAACGCCCCTCATGGCCGAGCGAGCGCGCCAGCAGGAACAGCTGGTCGATCCGGGCCACCTGCACCGCGCCGCCGGTGACGGGCGAAGCCAGGCAAGTGACGTCGTCGGCGTGGCGCGCCAGCGCGCACAGGCGCGCATTGAGCAGCACCGTGCGCGGGCGGGCATGGGCGATCGCGGCGTCGTCCTGGGCCGGGTGCAGCGTGCCGTTGCCGGCCAATACCATGACCGCTTCGACGATGCGAATCAGGTTGATGCCGCGTGGCGACCGCCTCTTCGATCTCTCCCAGCGAGCGCGGCGCCTGATCGGCCAGCGCCTCGAGGATGGGAAATGAAAAACGGCGTTCCCGCCGCTGGCGGGAACGCCGTTTTCATGATCGGCGAATCGTTGCGCGACCGGTCGCGCTGGCCGCGATCAGGCGCGCTTGCGGCGGGTGAACGCCAGGCCGGCCATTGCCAGGCCCAGAAGCGCGACGCTGCCCGGCTCCGGCACCTCGGCCGGGTTGACGTTCAACACCAGGCCACCGTTGATATTGGCGGTACGGATACCGACGGTGTCGAAGGACTTGAGCTTGCTTGCTTCGGTGGCCGAGGCGTCGGCGCCGGTCAGCGTGGTCATCTCGGTCGCGGTCGGGTTCAGCCACAGGTCGAAGCGGTCGTAGAAGCCGTTTGCAGCGCTCTTGTACAGGTGGGCGAACAGGCGGTAGGTCTCACCTTCGACCAGGTTGCTGTTCGGGACGAAGTAGCCGCCGGTGCCGACCGTGCGCACGAACAGGTCATCGGTGCAGCTGCCTTTTTCGTCGCAGTTGGCCTTGAAGCCGACGTTCGGGCCCTTGTAGCCTTCATTGATGTTGTTCGCATTGCCGAACCAGACGCCCAGGAAATCGTTGTTCTGCACCTTGCCGCTGAAGCTGAAGGTGAAATCCAGCACGAAGCTGCCGGTCTGGGTCTCGGCCAGGGTGTAGGTGTAAGCGGTGTTCGAGTCAGTGGTAAACGACTGCGATGGCAGGATCTGGGCAGCCGAAGCGGTGCCTGCGGCGAGCGCGGCGGTCAGGAAGGCGAGTTTGCGAAGCATGGTTATCCCTAGTTATTTAAAGGTCAAGAACATGCTCAACCAAGCAATTATGATGCCAACCGGTCACTATACTTAAAAATCAACAACTTAGTTGTTTCTAGTCAAGATCGCTTTGTATTTACTGTAAGAAATTTCGACACGGAAAAATCCTGCTCCATGTGGTAAGCCCACCCTGCTGACTTATAATATCGCCCTGTCTTTTCAACCGCCTTTGCAAGGCCCATCGACCATGTCTTCCGAAAACCAGTACGTCAATATTGCCGCCTATAAATTCATCACGCTCGACAACCTGGAGGAATTGCGCCCGCAATACCAGGCCCTGTGCAACGAGCTTGGCTTGAAGGGGACCGTGCTGCTGACGCCGGAAGGCATCAATATGTTCCTGTCGGGCACGCGCGAGCACATCGACCAGTACCTGGCCTGGGTGCGCAGCGACGAGCGCCTGGCCGACCTGGAATGGAAAGAAAGCCTGTCGGGCGAACAATCCCACAAGCGCATGCTGGTGAAGATCAAGAAAGAAATCATCACCATGCGCATGCCGCTGATCAAGCCGGAACTGGGCCGCGCACCGGCGGTCGACGCCAGGACGCTCAAGCGCTGGCTCGACCAGGGCCATGACGACGACGGCGTCGAAGTCGTCATGATGGAAACCCGCAACGCCTTCGAGGTCGACGTGGGCACCTTCGACAACACGCTCGACTACCGCATCGATAAATTCACCGAATTCCCGGCCGTCGCGGCCGAGCACAAGGATGAGCTGAACGGCAAGACCGTGGTCACCTTCTGCACCGGCGGCATCCGCTGCGAGAAGGCCGCGATCCACATGAAGGACATCGGCTACGACCGCGTGTATCAGCTCGAGGGTGGCATCCTGAAGTATTTCGAGGAAGTCGGCGGCGACCATTACACGGGCGACTGCTTCGTGTTCGATTACCGCACCGCCCTCAATCCAAAGCTGGAACCGACCGAGACCGCGCAGTGCTTCGCGTGCCGCGCCGTGGTCACGCCGCGCCAGCAGCTGTCGCCGAGCTATGTCGTGGGCGTGTCGTGCCCGCATTGCGCGGGCGAGACCAAGACGGGCGCGCCAGTCGCCGGCCACGCGGCGGCCTGACCCGCCCGATGCGTCAGGCGCCCGGCAGCGGCTCCGCCGCCGGCGCCACGCCGACCAGCGCGATGCCTTCGGCGCTGGCGCCATGGGCATCGACGATGCGCTCGATCCAGGCGTCCACCACGTCCGGTTTCAGCGCGTCGGCGGCGCTGCCCAGGTCGGTAATCGTGGCCAGGAATTCCATCGAAATATCATTCGCGGCATCGCCCGTGTAGGCGGCGATCTCGTCGGGTTCGTCCACGCGCGCGGTGAACAGGCTCGCGGCGGCCACCTTGCCGTTGAAGGCGACGCTGTCGCTGCCATTGGCGGCTTCGGAAATATCCTTCACCACGTCATCGATCGAGATGACGCCGCGGTCCATCAGGTCGGTCCAGTAATTCACGCCGGCTTCCTCGCCCGCGCGGCCGAACAGGTTCTGGTAGACCTCGGCGACGATGGCGCGGTTATCCAGCCCGGCGTAGGTGTCGCGGTATTCCTGCGATGCGGCGAACGAGGCCGAGACGTCGGCCATGCCAATGGAATTCGCGTCGAGCGCGTCGGTCCAGTAATCCATGCCGTTCGGATCGGCTGGACGGCCGAAGTAGGCCACATAGAGTTTTTGAACTTCGATTGCATCAACTGCCATTGCTACCTCCGTTATTGAATGGATAATTGATATTAATCCAATCCGCATAACGGCGGCGTCTGGTTGATGGCGGGATGAAATCTTTTAACGGAAATTGCCATCCAGATAGGCCTGGTTGACCGCAGATAAAGGCGCTGTCACCGTTATCTGTTGATGACCCCGAATGCAATACGCAGCAATTGCTCGACAGAAGTAACTCGCCCGCCATCGAGCGCCCACTGCCAGCCCAGATAGATGAAGGGGGTGCAAGTGCCCCCCCTTTTCGGATCAGCGGAAGAAGGCGCCGATCTCGCGGATGGCGTCCGGCGCCAGCGTGCCGGACGCCGCGCGCAGGCGCATCAGGCCCACCAGGTAGGAATAGCGGGCCTGGGCCAGGTCGCGCTGGCTGGTGAACAAGGTCTGCTGGGCGGTGAGCAGGTCGAGGTTGATGCGCACCCCACCCTTGATACTCTGCTCGGTGGCCTTCATGAGCTCCTTGCTGGAGTCCACGGCCTTGACCAGGGCGTCGATCTTGCGCCCACTGCTCATCACCAGGTCGTGGGCGCGGCGCAGCTCGAGCAGGGTTTCGTTGGTGCGCGCGTCCAGTTCGGCCTGCGCGCGGCCATAGGTGGCTGCGGCCTGGCGCGTCTGGGCGTTGATGGCGCCGCCCGAATAGATCGGGATGTTGACCTGGATGCCGAGCGAGCGGTTGGTCGACTCCGTGCCGCGCAGGTTCAGGGTTTCGCTGTCGTTCTTGCTGTAGGCGGCGACGAAGTCCACCCGCGGCAAGTGGCCGGCGCGGTTGCGGTTGATGTCCAGGCGCGCATTTTCCACGCCCAGGCGGGTCGCCGCCAGCGTGTTGTTGCGCTCCAGTGCCAGCTTGCGCCACTCCTCGAAACCGGCCACGTCGAGCGTCACCGGACGGAAATTCGGGCCGAGCTGGTCGAGCGTGCCCGGGTCCATGCCGATCACGCCGGCCAGGGTGTTGCGCACCGCGACCACGTGATCCTGGGCCTCGACCAGCTGAGCCTCGGCGAGGTCGAGCCGGGCCTGGGTTTCCAGCGAATCGGTCTTGGTGCCCTCGCCTTTTTGGAACAGGAAGTCATTGACCTTCTGCTGCTCGGCATACATATCGCGCTGCACGCGCGCCAGCGCCAGCTGGTCTTCGGCGAACAAGGCGTCCATATAGGCGCTCACCACGCGCACCGACACCTCGTCGACCCCGGCCTCATAGGCCTGTTCGGCCTGGTCGCTCTGCACCTTACCCTGGCGATAGCGCTGAACAGCGTCCATATTGAACAGCGGCTGGCGAAGCTGAACCACCGACGACCGGCTGAAATACCTCGGATGCTGCAGCACAGGACGACCTAACTGATCGTACTGCAACTGGTCGGTAATGTTGCGGTTCACCGAATGGCTGGCCGACACCTGGGGCAACAACTGCGCGCGCCCCAGGATGCGGTTTTCCTTGCCGCTCTCGTTCTCGTAGTAGCGCATGCGGAAGGTCGGGTCGTTCTTGAGCGCGGCCTGGTAGGCCTCTTCCAGCGTGACCGCGCCGGCGCTGCCCGCGCCGCAGAAACCGGCGACGAGCAGCGCGCCCGCCGCCAGGCCGCGCAAACGGAATGCGTGTGTGCGCGCCATCGCTTACTCCTCGCTCAGCGCCGAGTGGGCGCGGTCCATGATCGGCTTGAGCAGGTAGCTCATCATCGTGCGCTCGCCGGTCTTCACGAACAGCTCGACCGGCATGCCGGAGCGGATGTCCATATTGTGCGCGGCGACCTTCTTCTGGCCTTCCGGCGTCACTTTCACGTGCACCTTGTAGTACGGCGCGCCGGTCTTTTCGTCGACGCTGCGGTCGGCCGAGATGTACAGCACTTCGCCGTCGATGTGCGGGGTCTTGTTGGTGTTGAAGGCCGAGAAGATGAGCTCCACCGGCAGGCCCGGATGAACCTTGTCCACCAGGTTCGTCGCCAGCTGGCCGTCGACGATCAGCGGGGCGTTGCTCGGGACGATGTCCATCATCTTGAAGCCGGACGGCACCACGCCGCCGTTGGTGAACACCGCCAGGCCAACCACCACGCCGTCGGCAGGCGACCTCACTTCGACGTTCGACAGCTCGAAGCGCTGCCCCTGCAGGCGCGCGCCCTGGGCATCCGCCTCGCGCTGGAAATCCGCCAGCTGGGTGCGCACTTCCTTCTGGTAGTCCTGCGCGCGCTGGGCACGGCGCATCGTCAGCTCGATCACCTGGCGCTGCGAGCGGCCGATGTTGCCGATGTCTTCCGAGATGGCGCCGCCCAGCTGGGCATAAGTGCGCTCGAGGTCGAGCAGGCGATTGCGGGCGACGTAGCCTTCCTTGGCCAGGTCGCGCATGCCGCCCAGCTGCTCCTTCAGGAACTCGACCTGCTCCTTCTTGCTGTCGCGCGATTCCTGCAGGCCGCTGATCTGCACCTTGAGGCCTTCGATGCTGGCGTCGATGCCGGCCAGTTCATTTTGCAGCGAGCTCTGGCGCGCCATCAGCAGCTGGTTTTGCGTGCTCATCAGTTCAGCGACACGCGGTTCGGCGCGGCGCTTTTCCATCTCTTCCGGGAACTTGATCGCCCGGGCGCCGTCGCGTTCCGCCGTCAGGCGGGCGACATTGGCCAGCGCCGACAGGTACTGGGCGTCGGTGACCTCCACCGCCGAACGGGCCGTGATCGGATTCATGCGCACCAGCACCTGGCCCTTCTTGACCACGTCGCCATCGCGCACCAGCAGCTCCTGGACGGTGCCGCCGGCCTGGTGCTGCACGGCCTGGCGGTTCGATTCGGTGGCCACGGTGCCGGACAGCGGCACGCCCTTGTCGAGCGGCGCCAGCAGCGCCCACAGCAGGAAGCCGCCGAAGCCGAACAGCACGACAAACCAGCCGATGCGGCTGAAGGCGCGCGCATCGGTCTGCACTTCGAGCGGCGTCACGTCGTGCGTGATCACTTCCGCCGCGTCTTTCTCTTTCTTTACCAACTTCATCAGTTCGTTTCTCCAGTAGCTGGCGTGGTAGTGGCGGCAGGCGCTGCCGGCGCTCCAGGCCCGGCGACGCGAGGCTGCGCCGTTTTCGCGGCTTCCGCCGCCCGCGCTGCTTCCAGCGCCTTCTTATTGGCGTCCTGAATCGCCGCCATCACCTGCTGGGTCGGGCCGAAGGCCTGGACCGAGCCATCCTTCATGACCAGCAGCTTGTTGGTGGCGCCCAGAATGGTCGAACGGTGCGTGATCAGGATGATGGTCTTGCCGCGCTTGCGCAGGTCCATCACGGCATTGACCAGGCCCTGCTCGCCGACGTCGTCCAGGTTCGAGTTCGGTTCGTCGAGCACGATCAGCGCCGGGTCGTCGTACATGGCGCGCGCCAGGCCCAGTCGCTGTTTTTGGCCACCGGACAAGCCGCCGCCGCCGTCGGCCAGCGGGGTGTCATAGCCCTTTGGAAGGCGCAGGATCATGTCATGCACACCGGCACGCTTGGCGGCCGTCACCACTTTTTCGGCGTCGACGTCGCCGAAGCGGGCGATGTTCTCGCTGACCGTGCCGCTGAACAGTTCGATATCTTGCGGCAAGTAGCCGATATTTGGGCCGAGTTCAGCCTTGTTCCACTGGTAGATGTCCGCGCCATCCAGGCGCACCTTACCCACCATGGACGGCCAGACACCGACCAGCAGGCGCGCCAGGGTAGACTTGCCCGATCCGCTCGGGCCGATCACCCCAAGCACGTCGCCGGGGTTGATGCCGAAATTCAGATTACGGACGATCGGCACATTCACGCCCGGCGGCGCTGCGGTGACCCCTTCGACCGTCAGCGCGCCGTGTGGCTTGGGCAGTTCCATGCCAGCCGGACGCGCCGGGTTGGTCTCCAGCAGCTTGGTCAGGCGCTCGTGCGCACTGCGGGTGCTGGCCCAGCTCTTCCACACGCCGATCACCTGCTGGACCGGTGCAAGGGTACGGCCCACCAGGATCGACGCGGCGATCATCATGCCCGGCGTGATCTTGTTTTCCAACACCAGCAGTGCGCCGAAGCCCAGCACCAGCGACTGCAATGCAGTCTGGACGAATTTGGTGGCGGCGCCAATGCTGCCGGCCTTTTGGCTCGCATCCGCCTGAAGTGAAAGGAACTTGCCATGGGTCTTGAACCACCGGCCCATGAGGTTCGGCAGCATGCCCATCGACTCGATGACTTCCGCGTTGCGCAGGTTGTTCGTGGCCATGGTGCTGGCCGACACGGCCATCGAATTCGCTTCGGACAGCGGCGCGCGCGTCACGCGTTCGTTGACGATCGCGAGGATCACCAGAATGACGGTGCCACCCAGGGCGAACCAGCCCAATGACGGCTCGAACAGGAAGATGACGAACAGATAGATGGGGAACCAGGGCGCGTCGAAGAATGCGAACAGCGCATTGCCAGTCAGGAACTGGCGCAGGCTGGTCAGGTCGTTCAGGGCCTGGCCGGCATTGCCGCCGGCCTGCTTCAGGTTCTGCTCGAATGCAGCAGTGTAGATCCGCTTGTTGAGCGTCATGTCGAACTTGGCGCCAACGCGCACCAGCACGAAGGAGCGGACCACTTCCAGCGCGCCGATGAACAGATACGCGCCCAGCATGAGCAGCGTCAGCATCAGCAGCGTGATTTCGTTCCGGCTGGCCAGCACGCGATCGTACACCTGCAGCATGTAGATGGACGGCGTGAGCATCAGTATGTTGATGATCGCACTGAACACCCCGATGGTGATGAACGTGCTTTTGAACCCGAGTAAGGCGCGTTGGATCTCGTTTTTTTCGTCTAGCAGTTTTTTCATGGGCTGTGATCTGGAATGCAGAACAGTATCGAGCGGAACTCGGACTGGCCCCACAAGTTGCCGAAAAACAAGCAAATTGCTCAGCACGCGTATTATGACCTAAAACAAACGGAAGATGTGATCCTCGTCACAAATAATTGTCATGATAATCATTGTTCAGTGGCTCGCCATCCACAGCTGTCCCCATAAAAAAAACCCGCCACCTTGCGGTGGCGGGTTTCGACTGTTTCATGCCGCCCGCTAATGCGGGCAAGACATTAGGCGGTCGGTGCTTTCAGCGAGATGATGCCGTTGCTCAGTTGCAGGTCGTCAGCATCAACGCCGATCAGGGTGATGACGCTCACAGCGCCGCTGTCCGAACCGTAAGCAGCTTGCTCGACGTGGACTTCGGTGCGGGTGCCGTTCTGGATGAAGAAGACTTCCATCACTGCGTCGTTGCCTGCATCCAGGTCGCCGGTGTTCAGGGTGAACTGCGAACCGATGAACAGCGAGTCCGAACCCGAACGGCCGAAGCTGGTGATCGACACGGTGTCAGCGTCGCCCAGGACGAAGATGTCCGAACCCGAGGTAGCGGCTTGAGGACCGTCGACTTCCAGGAACTTAGGAGCAACGTAGCCAGCAGCGGTGAACGCGGCGCCTGCGTCGGTGACAGCCTTGGTCAGAGCGTTGAACTCGGCCAGGTCAGCACGTGCTTCGGTCAGGTCAGCAACTGCATCGGTCAGGGTCTCGATTGCGGTCTGAGCATTTTCCACGCCGGTGACGGCGGTTTCAACGCGGGTCACGACAGCAGCGTTGGCGGTCAGGACTGGCTCGTTCGAAGCCTGGGTCAGGGCGGTAGCAGCCAGGCCAGCGTCGACGTCAGCGGCGATGTCGGTTGCCAGTGCGTCGCGCAGGGCGGTCACGCCTGGGTAGTCAGCTTCGGTCACGCCGGTAGCCAGGACCAGGTTGCCGCGAGCATTGATCGAGATCAGGTTGACGGTGTCGCCGTCGGTGTTTTCGAAGGTCACGACCGGGGTGGTGCCGGTTGCAGGTGCAGCAACTGGGGTCACGTCCAGGGTGCCGCCGACACGTGCGTTCAGCGAAGCTTGAGCGACGTCCAGTTCGACTTGCGAAGCAGCAGCAGCTTCGATGGCTTCTTCGTTAGCGACGGTAGCCGAACGCTTGTTGGCGATCGCTGCGACCAGAGCCGAGCTCACAGCAGCGGCTGCGGCGTTGGCGTTGGTCAGTTCGGTGTTGGCGGTGGTCAGAGCGACGTTGTTCAGACGAACTTGCTCAGCCAGCAGAGCTGCCTGAACGCCGGCAGCTGCGCCGGTGTAGGTGCCAGCAACCAGACCGTCGACCACGCCGACTGCGGCGTCGACATCGGCGGTCAGGGTGACCGAGGTGGCGCCGTCGTGTTCTTCCACGAAGTCAGCCAGGTTGTCCTGAGCGGTTTCATAAGCAGCCAGGCCAGCGGTCACGGTGAACGGGGTGCCAGCCTTGACGACTTCGGCAACCTTGGCGTTCAGGTTAGCGGTAGCGATAGCGGTAGCCAGCGATGCGTCGGTGGTCACGCCGGTGATGAATGCCTTGGCCAGGGTCACGGCTGCGGTGCCGTTGTAGCCAGCGATTTCAGCGTCGGTGTCGACAGCAGCGGTGAAGGCGGTAGCGGCAGCAACCTTGTTCTCGATGATTTCAGCGTCGGTGGTCAGTGCGGCGGCAGCGACTTCAGCGACGATGGTGTCGACCTTGATGGTGCCGTTGTTCAGCAGGTTGACCCAGTAAGCGCGGCCAGCGGTGTCAGCGGTGCGGCCGAACAGGTTGGTGTAGATCTGGTCAACGATCTGGCCATTGGTCTTGCCGAAGTACGAAACGATGTACTCTGGCGAAGCAGCGAAGGTTGCCGACACAGCAGCGGTCGAGCCTTGGGCTTCGACGATGTTGGTCCAGTAGTCCAGGCCAGCTGGGTCAGCTGGACGGCCGAAGTATGCGACGTACAGTTCTTGAACTGCTGCGACGTGGGTAGCGACGATTGCCATGTATTACTCCAATAAAATAGATCGATCGATCGAAATGTTGTTTCGTTATTGCAAGAGTGCTGGCACCCTTGAAGCCCAACGGACCGCATCATGACAGAAGCGGACTCATGTGTTGTGTGATGGCCGTCACACAACGGACAAAGTTCTCGAAAAAATTACAAAATCTCGACAAATTCTTTGCCTTCGTCCGTACTCAACTGCGATTCTCTAACATTCTCACCTGCGGCAGAGCGTCAATATCCCGCCTTTATTCCTTGTCGACGCTTACATTTTGAAACACTCGATACATATCATTTAATTCCGCATTTAAATATGTGGGAAATAAAAAAACCCCGGTTACCCGGGGTTTGCAAAATACGTCAGAAAGTGGATCAACGCCATGTCGCGCCGCCGTTGACTGTCCGCCGGTCGTCGATCCGACCGTCGAAAATCGTCGCAGCGGTGCTGGATGGACCACGCTCGTTGGTGATCAACCCCTGGATGTTCAGGTAGCCCAGGCGGCCGTCGGCAGTGCTGTACAAGCGCCCATCGCCGGTCACGGTGCCCTCCCCGCGCAGCTTGACGGTATCGGTCCGCGTGACCAGGTCCATATTGGTGGAGAAGCTTCGCTTGCCGAAGTCCACATTCAAGCTGCCGCCGGATAAAGTCGCCTTGTTGGTCACCGTATTACCGCTGCCATATTCGGTCACGACATATGCCTCGCTGCTGCGCAGGCCAAAGCCAACGCTGCCGTTATTCGGCGTGACATATTCATTCCCGCGGGAGCGATACAGCGCAAAATAACCGTTCAGTGCAATCAGCTCGCTGTCCTTGCCCTGGGTCGCATAATCGATCACCGGAGGCTCGCCTTCAAAGGGCTGCCAACGGCCCCAGATCGCCGTGCGTTCGAGCGGGTTGGGCACGCCGACCGGCGGTCCGACCGGGTCGACCGGACCTGGCGCCGGCTCCGGCACTGGCACCGGCGTTGGCGTCGGCCCAGGCCCCGGGTCGACCGGGACGCCCGGATTGGCATTGACGACCTTGTCGATTGCCTCGTTCAAGCCGATATTCTTGGCCACCTCGACGTTCACCTTCGGCTGGTCATTATCTTTCTTGGACAGCGGCTCGTCCGGCCGCGCCGGCGCGGCCCTCCCTGCTCCCTGCGCGCTTTCTTCCAGCACCTGCGGCGCGCCCTGGCCGCGCGTGACCTGCACCAGCTGTCCGCGCTGGGCCGCGCTCAATTCGCGGCTGGTCGCGCCTTCGCACGGCCCGGCGCCATCCGGACGGCAACCACCCACGAAGCCACTGACCACCACGCCGCCCGAGAACACCGACACGCGCGAGGTGTCGTTATCGGTAAACACGGTGAAGTCCGTGCCGCGCACGCCGATCGCGGCAACCGGGGTGTTGAAGCGGAAATTCTGGCGCGCGTGCTTGACCGCGTCGCCCGATTTGCTGCGCGCCGTGCCGCTGATCAGCTCGAACTTGACGCGGGTATTGGCCGGGTTCTTTTCGTCGATACGGTAGGTGACGATGCGCGCCTGGGTCTGCGGGCGCAGGATGAACAGGCCGTTGTCGGGCGTTTTCACATAGATATAACCGTCGGCGCCAGTGGAGAGCATCTGCCCTTCCTCGACCTGGCTTCCTTCCACGGCGGGACGGTCGCCGGCCTGCGCGGCCCCGGCAACGAAGACGATCTTGCCCGCATCGGCGGCATGGGCGAACTGTGCGGCGCATGCGAGCGTTGCGATCAACAATAATTTTTGCAAGATGGTTCCCCTTTCTTCTCCACTGTACCGTGCCGTCAAGACAGTGATCTGTGACAACCATCACATTCTAGCGCAAAGGCCCGATCCGACCCATCAGCCAACCTATCAATTACTATTGATGACGTTTCAATAAAAACAATGCAATTGAGCAACCCGAACGCTATACTTGCTCACCTTTTCTGATCGACCGACCTAATATAAGAGCGCAGCGCGTGGCTGAACCGAGAAATCAAGCACGACCCCGGGGACGCTGGGTCATCGCTGCGCTGGCCTTCGTCGTGACCCTGTGGTCGCAATATGGCATTCATGCGCCGTTGTCGCTTTCCGACAACAGCTGGATGCGACTGACGCTCAACCAGGTGTCGTTCCTGCCCAACGAATGGCTGCGCGACGCTTTCCTGCGCCTGCAGGTGAGCGATGCCCCCGAGCCGCGCATCCTGGTGGTCGACATCGACGAAGCCTCGCTGGACGAACTCGGCCCCTGGCCCTGGCCGCGCGAACGCCTGGCCCACCTGGTCGAGATCCTGCTCACCGGCTACGAGGCGCGCGGCGTCGCGCTCGACATCCTGCTGCCGGCGCCGACCGGCACCGAAGGCGACACCCGCCTGGCCCTGCTGGCGGCGCACGGCCCGGTGGTGCCGGCCCAGGCCTTCGACTTCGATTTCGCCGGCAACCGGCCGCAGCCGGTGCTCGACGGCCACCTGGGCGGCGCCGTCAAGGGCTACGCCGGCGGCGTCCCCGCCACCGGCTATATCGGCAACTATCCCGCGCTGGCGGCGGCGCCCCATATCGGCGCGATCGGCTTCATCCCGGATCCCGACGGCGCCCTGCGCCATGTGCCACTGGTGACCCGCTTCGGCGGCCAGGCTTACCCTGCGCTGGGCCTGGCCCTGCTCAACTGCTGCAGCGGCAAGGCGCCGCCGGCGCTGGACGACACCGGCATGATGCGCATTCCCTACGCACGCGACTGGCGCGCCTACACCGTGGTGAGCGCCGCCGATATCCTGGCCCAGCGCATCGTCCCGGCCAGCGCCAGCGGACGCCTGGCGCTGGTCGGCTCGTCCTCGCTCGGCATGGGCGACCGGGTCTCGACCCCGCTCGCCGCCAACCGTCCGGGCCTGGGCGTGCAGGCCACCATCCTGTCGGCCCTGCTCGACCGCCAGGAGGGCAAGCTGCCCGCGCCGTGGCCGGGACGCCTGATCGCCTGCCTGTTCGCCGCCGCCTCGTGCATCGCCTGCACGCTGCTGTTCCCGCGCCTGTCGGCCGCGGCCGGCGTGGTCCTGCTGGGCGCCAGCTCGGCGCTGTGGCTGCTGCTCGCCTGCCTGGCGGCGCCGCACGATCCGGACTTCGCGCCGGTCGGCCCGCTGGCGACCAATCTGTTCCTGCTGGCGGTGGCCGTTCCCTACCAATGGCAACAGGCCCAGCGCCGTTCGCGTCACCTGTTGCAGACGCTGCGCCAATACGTGGCCCCGGCCGTGGTCGAGCAGCTGCTGCGCAGCGAAGAGCAGGACCCGCTGCGTCCGCGCCGGCGCGACGTCACCACCCTGGTGGCCGACATGGAAGGCTATACCAGCCAGGTCGAGACCCTGCCGGTGGAAGAAGCGGCCAGGCTGACGCGCGATTTCCTCGACTGCCTGACCGGCCCCGTGATCGCTCACCGGGGCACGCTCGACAAATATACCGGCGACGGCATGATGGCGTTCTGGGGTGCGCCGCTACCGCTCGACGAGCACGCCGACCTGGCGCTGGACGCCGCCTGCGCCATGCGCCGCCGCGTTGCCGAACTGAGCGCGGCGCGGGTGGCGCAGGGCCACAAGCCGCTGCGGGTGCGCATCGGCATCGAAAGCGGCGCCGCGATGGCGGGCGACTTCGGCACCTCGTTCCGCAGCATCTATACTGCCGTCGGCGACAGCGTCAACACGGCCGCCCGCCTGGAGCAGGTCGCGCGCGATTTTCCGCACGATATGATCATCGGGCCCGGCACGGTCGAGCACAGCCGGCGCCACCGCTTTCTCCCGCTGGGCGAACGCCACTTGCGCGGCAAGGAAAAAGCAACTCCCCTCTATACTCTCGATACCAGCATGAATCCGCAGGCCAGCGCCAATCGCGCCACCATGGAGGGCGCGCCGTGAGCCAGCCGTCCGCCATCATCCGCTCGCTCGTTTGCCTGGCCGTCGCGCTGGCCCCCTGCTGGGGGCTGGCGCAGTCCGCCGCCGCGCCGTCCGCCACGCCGGGCGCGCCGACCGCCGCGGAGCTGCTGTACCAGGAAGCCCTGCAATCGCTGGCCGAGGGCCGCAGGAACGACGCCACCGAGCAGATGGCGCGCTTGATCGGGATGGTGCCGCAGCACGCCGGCGCCTGGCTCGACCTGGCGCTGATCCAGTGCAGCCTGGGCCAGGGCGACGAGGCCGAACGCCTGTTCGCCAACGTCGAAACGCGCTTCAATCCACGGCGCGAGATCCTGGAACTGATCGCCGAGGCGCGCGACACGGGCTGCGTCAGCTGGACCCCGACCGTCTCGGGCACCGTCAGCCTGACCCGCGGCGTGGACGACAACGTCAACCAGGGCGCCAGCAACTCGTCCTTCGTGGTGGAGGGGCCGGACGGCAGCGTCGAACTGCCGCTGCTGGAAGACTTCCTGCCCAAGCGCGACGGGTACACGCAAGTGAGCGCCGACTACGTGCGCGACGTCACCGCCAACGGCACCCTCGGCTTCCTGCAGTTGCAGGGCCGGCGCTACGACCAGCTGCGCGACTATGACACGGCGGCGCTGTATGGCGGCCTGGAGTCGGCCTGGCGCCTGAAGACCTGGCTGCTGCGCGCCACCGGTTCGCTCGGCGTCTCGGGCATGGGCGGCCACCTGTACCAGCGCCAGGGCCAGGCCCAGTTGCGGGTGACGCCGCCGTTGCCGCTGCCGGCGCGCACCCAGCTGCACCTGATCGGCGCCGTCACCCGCAACGATTACGCGACGCTGAGCGCCTTCGATTCGAACCTGTTCGAGGGCCGCGTGCTGCTCAGCCATCATCTGGACGGCTTCAGCGCCACCGCCAGCGCCGGCCTGATGTCCGACCGGGCGCTGGGCGACCGCCCGGGCGGCAACCGTCACGGCAATTACCTGAGCCTGAACCTGCGCCAGCCGATCGCCTGGGGCCTGACCGGCGAACTCGCCTGGACGCGCCAGACCTGGGACAGCGCCAGCCCTTATTCGCCCGAACTGCTGATCGACCAGGTGCGCGCCCAGCGCACCCAGGTGGCGCGCGCCTCGCTGAGTTACCGGATAGGCAAGCAGCAGAGCATCGTGCTGGAAGCACGCGCGGTGCGCAACCGCGAGAACATCTCGATCTTTCAGTACAATAACCGCCAGCTGCAGCTGAGTTGGCAGTGGCATACTCAGTGATCCAGGCGGTACAATCGCTGTCTTGAATCTGGCGGGAAGCGATTGGCGAGATGGGTCTGGATGTGATGTTGTTCGTATGCGCGGCCCTCGGGCTATGCGTGGGGTGCCTGGTGCCCAATCGCTGGCTGCCGCCGCTGCCGAACGATAAATTCCTGCATTTCGCCGCCTATGCCGTATTGACGGTGCTGGCGCTGCGCATCGCCCGGACCGGAAGCGAGGCCGCATGGTGGCTGGCCGGCCTGCTGATCGGCGGCTGGCTGATCGAATGCCTGCAGGCGCTGGTGCCTGACCGCCGCTTCTGCTGGCGCGACATCGGCGCCAACGCCGCCGGCATTGGCGGCGCCGCCATCGCCATGTTCCTGATCGGGCATTTTTGACGAGACCGAAGCAATCGATGAGTTCCACCACCAAGCTATCAGCACTCGCCAGCGCTTCCGACGCCGCCAACGGGGCCGCCCCGCAGTTGCAGGAACGCCAGATCCAGGTCCACCTGCGCAAGATTCCGCTCCTGGCCGACCTGAGCGACGAGGAAATCGCCAAGGTCAAGGGTGAGCTGCGCTACCGCCACTTCCCGAAGCGCTCGGTCGTCCTGCACAAGGGCGGCATCGGCGACGCCCTCCTGTT
Source organism: Massilia timonae (assembly GCF_001866515.1). Taxonomy (NCBI): domain Bacteria; kingdom Pseudomonadati; phylum Pseudomonadota; class Betaproteobacteria; order Burkholderiales; family Oxalobacteraceae; genus Massilia; species Massilia timonae. The sequence goes on along the minus strand of NZ_JRYB01000001.1, from coordinate 2,507,568 downwards.
CCTGCTGTCGGGCCAGTTGCAGGTGATCGACGTGACCGAGGACGGGCGCGCGGTCGGCCTGCGCATGCTCGCGGCCGGCGACTTCTTCGGCGAGATCGCCCTGATCAACGGCTCGACCCGCTCGGCCTCGGTGATCGCCACCTCCGAGGTGCTGGTCGCGTTCTTGCCGGCCTCGACCGCCATGCACCTGTTCTCGCACTCGCCGTCGGTGGCGCGCAAGATGCTCGGCCACCTGGCGCAGAAGATCCAGCGCGATTCCGAATTCCGCGCCTTGCTCAGCATTAACAACACGACGCGCCGCATCTATACCTATATCACCCTGATGCAGCAGAGCGAAGACAAGGACGGCCGCCGCGTGGTCGAGAACCTGCCGACGCACCAGGACATCGCCAACATGATCAATACCAGCCGCGAAACCGTCACCCGGGCCCTCTTGCTGCTGGCCCAGCAGGGAATCGTGCAAAAGGATGCGCACCGCTTGATCATTCTCGATCCCGATGGCCTGCACAGGCTGGCGCAGGGCGGCTGAAGCGCCGGCTGCGGGAAGCCTGTCGCGGCCTGTCTCGCCAATTGACAGGTCGTTACAATTGAACAATTTGTGTGCTGGACCGTGGGGTATAATTCCGCTCTTCACGCTCAGCATTACTATGACGACAACTCTCCTGCCCTCCCCCGAGGCGCCTCTGACGACGACCCCATGATTTCGCCCCTGATGCTGCGAGGCCTGTGGGCCTACCGCGGTTTCGTGCTGGGCAGCGTCAAACGCGAATTCCAGTCGAAATACGCCAATGCCATTCTGGGCGCCCTGTGGTCGGTGCTCAGTCCCCTGGCCATGATCCTGGTGTACACCGTGATCTTTTCTGAGGTCATGCGCACCAGGCTGCCCGGCGCCGAATCCGGTTTCGCCTACTCGATCTACCTGTGCGCCGGCATCCTGACCTGGGGCCTGTTCGCCGAGATCGTGGCGCGTGGCCAGAACATGTTCATCGAACAGGCCAACGTCATCAAGAAGATCAGTTTCCCACGCATTTGCCTGCCGGTAATCGTGGTGCTCAATGCCCTGGTCAATTTCGGCATCATCTTCGGCCTGTTCCTGGTATTCCTGATCGCGACCGGCAACTTCCCGGGCCTGATGTTTGCCGCCTTGCTGCCGGTGCTGCTGGTGCAGGTGCTGCTGGCGATCGGGCTGGCCATGATCGTCGGCGTGCTCAATGTGTTCTTCCGCGACGTCGGCCAGTTCGTGACGATCGCGATGCAGTTCTGGTTCTGGCTGACGCCGATCGTCTATCCGGCCTCGATCCTGCCGCCGGAAGTGCGCGGGATGCTGGCCTGGAACCCGATGGTGCCGCTGATCGAAGCCTACCAGGCGATCCTGGTCCACGGCACGGCGCCCGACTGGACATCGATCGGATGGGTCGCGCTGCTGGCCCTGCTGCTGTGCGTGTTCGGCATGCGCCTGTTCCGCAAGCGCGCCGGCGAAATGGTGGATGAACTCTGATGGGCACGATTACCGTTTCCAACCTGGGCAAGGCGTACAAGACCTACCCCACCCGGCTGTCGCGCCTGGCGGAGTGGATCCTGCCGTTCCGCGGTCCACGCCATTCCCTCAAATGGGTGCTGCGCGACGTCAGCTTCCAGGTCTCGCCGGGCGAAGCCGTGGGCCTGATCGGCATCAACGGCGCCGGCAAGAGCACCCTGCTCAAGCTGATCACCGGCACCACCCAGCCCAGCACCGGCCACGTGGCGATGGAAGGCAGCGTCGCCGCCCTGCTCGAGCTCGGCATGGGCTTCCATCCCGACTTCACCGGCCGCCAGAACGCCTACATGGCGGGCCAGCTGCTCGGCATGTCGGTCGAACAGATCCGCGAGCTGATGCCGCAGATCGAGGCCTTCGCCGACATCGGCGACTACATGGACCAGCCGGTGCGCGTGTACTCGAGCGGGATGCAGATGCGGGTCGCGTTCTCGGTCGCCACCGCGCGCCGTCCCGACATCCTGATCGTCGACGAGGCGCTGTCGGTGGGCGACGCCTATTTCCAGCACAAGAGCTTCGACCGCATCCGCCAGTTCCGCAAGGAGGGCACCACCCTGCTGCTGGTCTCGCATGACAAGCAGGCGATCCAGTCGGTGTGCGACCGCGCCATCCTGCTCGACGGCGGGCGCCTGGCGCGCGAAGGCCGGCCCGAGGAAATCATGGATTACTACAACGCCATGATCGCCGAGCGCGAGAACGACACCGTGCGGCTCAAGGAGATCGCCGACGGCAAGGTGCAGACCGTGTCCGGCACCGGCGAAGCGACCGTGGCCGATATCGCGCTGCTGGACGAGAACGGCGAGCGGGTCGAAGTGGTCGACGTCGGCAGCCCGGTCACGCTCGAAGTGAAGGTGAAGGTCAACGCGCCGATCCCGCGCATGGTGCTCGGCTACATGATCAAGGACCGTCTCGGCCAGGCGATGTACGGCACCAATACCCATCTCAAGGCGCTGCCGCTCGACGACGTCGCGGCCGGCGAGGAAGTGGTCTACCGCTTCGCCTTCCCGATGAACCTGGGACCGGGCACCTATTCGGTCGCCACCGCGATCGTCAGCACCGACACCCACCTGGTCAACAACTACGAATGGCGCGACCTGGCGCTGGTGTTCACGGTGATGAACATGCGCCGCCCCCATTTCGAAGGTTCGGCCTGGCTCGACCCGGCCATCGACATCCAACGCACATGACTTTCGTATCCTACGCCCAGAATTCCGAGGACGTGCTGCTGTGGCGCGCGCTCGGCCACGTCAAGCACGGCTTCTACATCGACGTCGGCGCCAACGACCCGGTCGAACACTCGGTCACCAAGGCCTTCTACGAGCGCGGCTGGCGCGGCATCAGCATCGAGCCGCTGCCCTCCTTCCACCAGGCGTTCGAAGAGCAGCGCCCGCACGACGTCAACCTGGCCATCGCGGCCGGCGCCGCCGACGGCGAGCTGACCCTGTATGACGTGCCCGCCGTGCGCGGCTGGGCCTCGCCCGAGCAGTCGGTGGCCGAGATGCACCGCGCCGAGGGCCACGACGTGGCCGAACTCAAGGTGCCGGTGCGCACCCTGGCGTCGGTCTGCGCGGAACACGTGCGCGGCGAGATCCACTTCCTCAAGGTGGACGTCGAAGGATTCGAGGGCGAGGTGCTGCGCGGGATGGACTTCGCGCGCTGGCGCCCGTGGGTGCTGGTGATCGAGGCGACCCTGCCCAACAGCCGCGAGACCAACCACGAAAGCTGGGAGCACCTGGTGACCAGCCAACGCTACCGCTTCGCCTGGTTCGATGGGCTGAACCGCTATTACGTGGCCGAGGAGCATCCCGAGCTGCTGGCCCACTTCGGCATCCAGCCGAACGTGTTCGACGGGTTCATCTCCTGGCACCTGGAGCATGCCTGGCAGGCCGAACGCACGCTCAACGAGGCGCTGGCCGGGGCCGGCCAGCGGGTGCGCGAGATGTCCGAGCAGACCGAGCACTACCGCGCGCAGAACACCGAGCTGCTGTGGCAGATGGACGGCGCCAACCAGCGCGCCGACCAGGCCAACGCGCGCGCCGACTATGCGCACGAACGCGCCGAACTCGCCGAAGGCCGCATCGCCGCCGTGAACCAGGAGCTGGACCGCGTCCACGCCGACGCCGCCAAAATGCATGCCTGGGCGGTCGGCATGCAGAACCAGATCGCCGCCATGGAACAGAGCACGTCCTGGCGCGTGACGCGTCCGCTGCGCCGCGCGGGCAGCCTGGCGCGCAAACTGCGCGGCCCGAACCTGCTGGCGCGCATCGTCAAGCGCCTGACCAGGGTCGAGCTGCTGCGCCGCCTGTTGATACCGATCCTGCTGCGCTATCCGGCGCTGGGCCGGCGCGTGGCGGTGACGCTGGTCGCCGTCAAGCAGGCGGCGCCCGATCCGCTGCCGGCGGACGTCACCCACGTCCCCGACGAACTGAGGGGATTGCCGGTCTCGGTCCGCAACGTGCTGGCCGACCTGCAGCGCGCCCGCAATCCACACACAGGCACTTGAATCATGCGCATCATTATCGATCTTCTCGCTCATCACGGCAGCGTCGCGCCGGCCGTCCTGGAACTGTGCGCCGCGCTGGCGCGCCAGGCGGATGGGCGGTGCGAGCTGTGGGTGGCCGCGCCCCTGCACGACATGGACGCGCTGGAAATCCTGCGTCTCGAACCAAGGCTGGCCGGGCGCGTGCGCGCCTTCGAGCTGTCGCCCGACACGCGCGTCGGCGCGCTGCTGCGCCGCCATGCGATCGCCGGCCTGGCGCCGGCCGCGGTGCTCGTCCTCGAAGGGCAGCCCGGCGCCGCTGAAGCCACGCCCTGGCCGGCGCTGTCGCGCGACCCCGCCGGCGCCCACGCGCCGGACGCGCTGCTCGACGCGCTGGTGGCCGCGGCCACGACGGCACACGCGCAGCCCGCGCCGATGCCGTCCGGCCGCCCGAAACTGGCCTACGTCTCGCCGCTGCCGCCGGTCCATTCCGGCATCGCCGACTACAGCGCCGAACTGGTGCCCGAGCTGTCGGCGTTCTACGACGTCGAGCTGGTGGTGGCCCAGGACAAGGTCGACGACCGCCGCCTGGACGGCATGCGCCTGCGCGACCCCGACTGGCTGCGCGCCCACGCCCGCGAATTCGAGCGCGTGGTCTACCACTTCGGCAATTCGCACGCCCACCAGCACATGTTCGAGCTGCTGCGCGACGTGCCCGGCACCGTGGTGCTGCACGACTTTTATTTCTCGGGCGTGCTCGACAACCTCGAGCGCGAAAAATACCTGCCCAGGGGCTTCCTGCGCGCGCTGTACGAATCGCACGGCTATACCGGCCTGCTGTCGCACCGCAAGGAAGGCCGCAATCCGTCGATCTGGACCTACCCGCTCAACAAGGCGGTGCTCGACCACGCCAACGGCGTGATCGTGCATTCCGATTTCTCGCGCACCCTGGCCGAGGAATGGTATGGCCCCGGCGCCGCCGACGGCTGGCGCACCATCCCGCTGCTGCGCGGCCGTCCGGACGGCGCCGCCAGCGACGCCGGGCGCGCCGCGGCGCGCGCCGCCGCGCGCCGCCGCCTCGGCCTGGACGACGACGCCTTCGTGGTCTGCACCTTCGGCATGCTGGGCGGCACCAAGCTCAATGCCGAGCTGCTGGACGCCTTCCTGGCGTCGCCGCTGGGCGCCGATCCGCACTGCCGGCTGGTGTTCGTCGGCGCCAACGATCCCGGCCCCTATGGCGAGCAGCTGGCCGAACGGATCGCCGCCAGCGCCGCGGCCGACCGCATCCGCATCACCGGCTTCGTCGACGCCGCGGCGTACGCCGACTGGCTGGCCGCCTGCGACGGCGCGGTGCAGCTGCGCAATGCGACCCGCGGCGAGACCTCGGCCTCGGTGCTGGACTGCCTGCTGTACGGCGTGCCGACCGTGGTCAACGCCCACGGCTCGACCGCGCTGCTGCCGGACGACGTCCTGGTCAAGCTCGAGGACCGCTTCGAGACCGCCGACCTGGCGGCCGGCCTGGCCAGCCTGCGCGCGGACCGCGCGCTGCGCGAACGCCTGTCCGGCAACGCGCTGGAACACATGGCGCGCCATCACGCGCCGCCACAGGTCGGGCGCCTGTACCTCGAGGCGATCGAGGACTTCGCGCGCAATGGCCGCGACGCCGTCTACCGCCGCGTGGTGAACGCCGCGGCGCCGCTGGCGGCCCAGGCCGAGCTGCCGGCGCTGGCCGCCGCCATCGCGTTCAACCGCGCGCCGGCGCCGCAGCGCCAGCTGCTGGTCGACGTCTCGGCCATGGTGCAGTCCGACCTCAAGACCGGCATCCAGCGCGTGGTGCGCAGCATCCTGCTGTCGCTGTTCGCCGCGCCGCCGGCGGGCTTCCGGATCGAGCCGGTGTACTCGGTCGGCGCGAATCAGCCGTATTGCTATGCGCGCGGCTTCGGCATGAAGCAGGTGGGCGAATCCGAGCTGGCGCTGGAAGACGCGCCGTGCGAGATCCGTCCCGGCGACGTGTTCTTCGGCCTCGACCTGTTCACCAACGGCACCTCGCAGAACGAGCAGCGCCTGCTCGAGATGCGCGCGCGCGGCGTGGAGGTCTATTTCGTCGTCTACGACGTGCTGCCGATCCTGCGGCCCGAGGTGTTCCCGTTCGGGACCGAACAGTATTTCGGCGACTTCCTGCGCACCGTGCACAAGGTGGCCGACGGCGTGCTGTGCATCTCGCGCGCCGTGGCCGACGAACTGGCCGGCTGGGTGGAGAAGGAAAAGCTCGAGCGCCGCAGCCCGCTCAAGCTGGCCCACTTCCACCTGGGCGCCGACATCGACGCCAGCGCCCCGAGCTTCGGCCTGCCGCCGGACGCCGACCAGGTGCTGGCCGCCCTTGGCCAGCGCCCCAGCTTCCTGATGGTCGGCACGGTCGAGCCGCGCAAGGGCCATGCCCAGGCGCTGGCCGCCTTCGAGCTGCTGTGGGAGAGCGGGGTCGACGTCAACCTGGTGGTGGTCGGCAAGCAGGGCTGGATGGTCGAGAAGGTGTGCGAGCGCATGGCCGCCCATCCCGAAAAGGCCAAGCGCCTGTTCTGGCTGGCCGGCATCTCGGACGAGATGCTGCTCAAGCTGTATGCGAATTCCTCGGCCCTGCTGGCGCCGTCCGAGGGCGAAGGCTTCGGCCTGCCGCTGATCGAGGCCGCCCAGCACGGCATCCCGATCCTGGCGCGCAGCCTGCCGGTGTTCCGCGAGGTGGCCGGCGAGCACGCCGCCTACTTCGAAGGCCTGGCGCCGCAAGACCTGGCCGACGCCGTCACCGGCTGGCTGGCGCTGCAGCGCGCCGGCACGGCGCCGCCGTCGACCGGCATGCCGTGGCTGACCTGGGACGGCAGCGCCCGGCAGGCGCTGGACGCGCTGGTGCGCCAGCGCTGGTACAAGACCCTGCCTGGATCAGCACAGGCGGGCGTCAATACCCGATAATCATAAAATCCCATGAACGTCACCGTCACCCAAGCCATGAACGCCATCGACCAACCGGCCGGCGCCCGCGCCGCCGGCGCCGCACCTGCGCCCGCAACGATCGCAGTGGTGATCCCGAGCTACCGCGTCACCCGCCACATCATCGGCGTCATCGCCGGCATCGGTCCCGAAGTGGCGCGCGTCTACGTGGTCGACGACCGCTGCCCGGACGGCAGCGGCGAGTTCGTGCGCGCCAACTGCCGCGACCCGCGCGTGACCGTGCTCGAGCACGCCGAGAACCAGGGCGTGGGCGGCGCCGTCATGACCGGCTATCGCGCCGCCATCGCGGACGGCGCCAGCGTGATCGTCAAGATCGACGGCGACGGCCAGATGGACGCGTCCCTGATCCCGGTGTTCGTGGCCCCGATCCTGGCCGGCGAAGCCGACTACACCAAGGGCAACCGCTTCTTCAACCTCGAACGGCTGGGCGCGATGCCGCCGGTGCGCCTGTTCGGCAACGCCATGCTGTCGTTCATGACCAAGCTGTCCTCGGGTTACTGGCACCTGTTCGATCCGACCAACGGCTATACCGCGATCCACGCCGATGCCGCGCGCTACCTCCCCTTCGACAAGATCAGCAAGCGCTACTTCTTCGAAAGCGACATGCTGTTCCGCCTGAACACGCTGGGCGCGGTGGCGGTCGACGTGCCGATGGACGCGGTGTATGGCGACGAAGTGAGCAACCTGAAGGTCTCGAAGGTCATCACCGAGTTCGCGGTCAAGAACGTGCGCAACTTCTTCAAGCGCCTGTTCTACAACTACTACCTGCGCAATCTGTCGATAGCCTCGCTCGAGCTGCCGATCGGCGTGCTGCTCACCACCTTCGGCCTGGTGTATGGCGTCGCGCACTGGATCGCCTCGGCCCAGAGCGACGTCGAGACCCCGGCCGGCACCGTGATGCTGGCCGCGCTGCCGGTGATCATGGGCGTGCAGCTGATCCTGGCCTTCCTGAACTACGACATCGCCTCGGTGCCGAGCCGGCCGCTGCACAAGAAGACGCTGTTCCGGCGCCGCCGCGATGATTGACGCCGCGCGCCTGCGCCAGTTCGGCGTATTCGTGGCCGGCGGCCTGCTGTGCGCCGGCATCGACGTCGGCCTGATGCAGCTGCTGGTCATGAAAGGATTCCACCACACGGCCGCCGCCAGCGCCGGCTTCGTGGCCGGCCTGCTGGTCAACTACGCCTTCCACAGCCGGGTCACGTTCGACCAGGCGGCGTCGAAAAGCAGCTTTGCCCGCTACATGTGCGTGGTGGGCCTGAACTATGGTTTGACCATCGCCTGCGTCGCGCTGACGGTGGCCCTCGTCGACAACCCGCTGGCCGGGAAGATCCTGTCGCTGCCGCTGGTGGCGGTGAACGGATACCTGCTCAGCCGCTACTGGATCTTCAAGTGATGCGCATCGCTTCCATTGCCCATGACCAGGCCACGCTGGCGCAATACGGCGCCCTGTTCGCCGCCTGCTTCCCCGGCGCCGACAAGTTCACGCCCGAGTATCTCACCTGGCTGTACGCCGCCAACCCGGACGGCCCCGCGGTCGGCATGGACGCCTGGGACGGCGAGCGCCTGGCGGCCCACTACGTCTGCATCCCGCAGCGCGCCTGGGTCGAGGGCCGCGAGGCGCTGGTCCTGCTGTCGCTGAACACCGCCACCCACCCCGACTACCAGGGCAAGGGCCTGTTCACCAAGCTCGCCGCGGCCACCTTCGAGGCCGGCGCCGCCGCCGGTTTCGACGGCGTGTACGGCGTGGCCAACGCCAACAGCACGCCGGGCTTCGTGCGCAAGCTGGGTTTCCAGCTGGTGCGCCCGCTCGAGGCGCGGGTCGGCCTGGGCACGCTGTCGCACGGCCCCAAGGCGCCCGCCGCGCAACTGTCGTTCGAACGCAGCTGGAGCCCCGAGGCCCTGGCCTGGCGCTGCGCCAACCCGCACAATCCGGTGCACCGCCGCGCGCATGGCGCGCGCCAGCAGTTCTACGCCGCCGCCTTCGGCCTGCGCCTGCCGGCCTATGCCGAGCTGGATGGGCCGCTGCAAGCCGCGCCGGACAACGGCGCCGCGCCGCTGCTGTCGCCGCTGCGCCTGCTGATCGGCCTGGCCCCGGACGCCAACGCCAGCTGGTGGAATTACGCCAGCATCCCGCAGCGCCTGCGGCCTTCGCCGCTGAACCTGATCTACCGCTCGTTCGTGCCGCGTGTTTCCGCGCTCGATCCTTCCCGTATCCAGTTCAGCTTCCTCGACTTCGATGCCTATTGAGCCGGTCGCCCTGTTCCTGTTCGCGCACCAGGACGACGAGTTCGGGGTGTTCGAACGCATCGCCACCCTGCGCCGCCAGGGGGTGCGGGTGGCCTGCGCTTATCTCACCGACGGCCAGACCGCGAAGAGCAGCGCCGCGCAGCGCAACGCCGAATCGCTGGCGGTGCTCGCGCAACTGGGCGTGGCCCCGGCGACGTGTTCTTCGCCGGCCAGCAGCTGGGCATCGGCGACGCGCGCCTGCCGCTGCACCTGGAACAGGCCGGACGCTGGATCGGCCAATGGATCGACAGCTTCTGCCCGATCGAGGCGATCCATGTGACGGCCTGGGAAGGCGGCCACCACGACCACGACGCCCTGCATGCGCTGACGGTGACCCTGGCCTGTGAACGCGGCCTGCTGGCGCGCACCTGGCAATTCTCGCTGTACCAGGCCGAGGGCCTGGGCGGACCGCTGTTCCGGGTGCTGGCGCCGATGGCGGCCAACGGCCCGGTCGAAGCGACCCCGATCTCCTGGGCCGCGCGCCGGCGCTACCTGCGCCTGTGCCTGTCCTATCCGTCGCAGCGCAATACCTGGATCGGCCTGTTCCCCTTCGTGCTGCTGCACTACCTGCTGCGCGGCGAGCAGGCGCTGCAGAAAGTCGATCCGGCCCGTCTCGACGAGCGTCCGCACCCGGGCCCTTTGTACTACGAAAAGCGCAAATTCTTCGACTGGGAGCGAATGCACGCGGCGATCGCGGCATGGCGCGCCCTGCCTTCCCGACCATAATAAAAAGGAAACCACGATGCTGCCTGCGGCCACGCCTGCAACCGACAAACGCGAATGGCTGATCCTGGCCGCCGGCCTGGCGGCCGTCCTCGCCTGGCTGGCGCTGCGCAACCACGGCCTGTATCCGGCCATCTTCGCCGACGAGTGGTACTACAGCAGGATGTCGCGCCTGCAGCCGCTGGCCGAAGCCATCGTGCCGTCCTATCTGTACCTGTGGCTGTTCAGCGCCACCAGCGCCTGCGGCACCGGTTTCTATGATTGCGCGCGTTTCGGCAACGTGCTGCTGTATGTCGGCGCCGGCCCCTTCATCTACATGATCGGACGCCAGGTGGCGCGGCCCGTGGTGGCGATCGCCATCACCCTGCTGTGCCTGATGGGGCCGTTCAACCTGTACACCGCCTTCTTCATGCCCGAGGCCACCTATTACTTCGGCGTCCTGGTGCTGAGCTGGATGCTGCTCACCCAAGCGCGCTGGGGCTGGGCACGCCTTGCGCTGTCGGCCGGCCTGGTGCTGGGCATGATGAGCCTGGTGAAAGTGCATGCGCTGTTCCTGCTGCCGGGCCTGTGCCTGTTCCTTGTGATCGCCGCCCGGATGGAAGAATCCGCCGACAGCGGCGGTGGTGGCGCTGGCGACCGCAGTGGCCGCGGCTGGCTGCGCGAGGGCGCGGGCGCCGCCCTGGTGCTGGCCACCAGCGCCCTGGCCGTCAAGTTCGGCCTCGGCTACGTGCTGGCCGGCGACGCCGGCCTGAGCCTGTTCGGCAGCTTCTACGGTTCCACCGCCAGCTCGAGCGCCGGCAGCAAGCTGGGCCTGCTGGCCGCGGCTGGCTTCATCAACGGCCGCGGCCACCTGATGGCGCTGGCGATCCTGCTGCCGTTGCCGATGGCGATCCTGCTGCAATGGGTGCTCAGCCGCGCCACGCGCGAGGCCGCCGCCCTCCGCTTCAACCGCCTGGCGCTGTACGCCTTCCTGATGCTCGGCTCGGCCGCCGGTATGACGGTGGCCTACACCGCCTCGATCGCCGGCGTCGGCCCGCAGGAAGTGCTGCGCCTGCACCTGCGCTACTACAGCTTCACCTTCCCGCTGCTGCTGCTGCTGGCCGGCGCCGCATTTTCGATGCCGGCCCTGCGCACCGCCGCGCCGCGCGCGCGCGTCGCCGCCGCCGTGCTGGTGGGCGCCGCCATCGTGGCCGCGCTCGCGCTGCTGCCGCACTATGCGCTGGCTCCGATCGACAGCCCGGAAATCACGTCGATCGACGTCGCCCTGTGGAGCGGCTGGATGGTCGGCGGCCTCGGCCTGCTGGCGCTGGCGTTGTGGGCGTTCGGCCAGCAGAGCGCGGCCTCGCTGTTCCTGTTCGTGCTGCTGCCGACCACCGTGGCGCTGGGCGCCCAATTGACCACCGCCTACCTGGCCCAGATCGTCTCGGGCTGGGCGCCGGACCACGCAGGCATCGCCGCGCGCGACCACGTGCCGCGCCACGAGCGCAACCAGATCACGATCGCCGCCTCCCGGGAGGTGGACATCATGCGCGCCCAATTCCACATCGACGACAATGACAGCGCCATGCTGGAACTGGCGCCGGGCGCCCCGATCGAAAGCTACCAGCTGCCCGTGCGCAAGAAGTGGCTGCTGGTCATCGGCCAACACCCGTTGCCAGCCGACGTCAAGCCGGTAATCAAGACCGACGATTACGCGCTGGTGCGCCTGGCCGGCGAATTCCATCCGATCGGCGCCTTCCAGCTGTCGCAGGAACTGGTCGAAGGCGGCTTGCTGACGCGGTTCGAGGGCCTGTCGCATGCCGAGGGCTGGGGGCGCTGGTCGGATGGCAAGCAGGTGGCGCTGCACTTCGCCCGCCCGCTGCCGAAGCGGCTGGACCTGATCATCAAGGGACGCGCCTATGCCGACAATGCGGGCCTGCCGTTCACCGTGCGCGTGGGTGAGCAGAGCGCCACCTTCCGCCTCCCGGGCAGCGTCCAGGAAGCGCGGCTGCGCCTCACCACCGACGGCACGCAGCGCACCCTGACGATCGACGTGCCGAAGCCGATCTCACCGAAGGCGCGCGGCGAATGGCCTGATCCGCGCGAGCTGGGCATCGGCCTGGTCGAGATCGCAATCGGCAACAGCGCCGACCAATGAAGAAGCCTTGATGGCGTGAAAAAATAGTGGTGCAGCAAGCCTCGGCGGCATAGCCGCCTATTTGGCGTCCCTGCGGCGCCTCTGTGCGCTCACGAACGGAGACACAACGGCCACGACGGCTAGAGTAGCTCCAAAGGGGGCGGCATGCCGCCGGCCCCGAACCGCCCAGGATGCCCCATGGTACTCGGACCGACGAAGGACGATTCACTCAAGAAAGATCTGGACGTCCAGGGCGGCGGCCAGAGTCGCGGCGTGCCGGCCGACGGCGACGTCGAGGGCAATTCCGTCCATCCGATGGGACCGCCCGAGGACAATCCCGGCATCCACCACTGGCAGTCCGGCTACATCGAGCGCGAGGGCTTGCAAGACCGCGGCAACATCTTCTTCGCCGCGGTCGAGATGACCCGCATGCCGATGCTGATCACCGATCCGCGCCAGGAAGACAATCCGATCGTGTTCGCCAACGGCGCCTTCGTCGACCTGACCGGCTATCCCATCGAGCAGATCCTGGGCCGCAACTGCCGTTTCCTGCAGGGGCCCGACACCGACCGCGCCACCGTGGCCGAGCTGCACCGCGCGGTCGAGGAACAGCGCGCGGTGGCGGTCGACATCGTGAACTACAAGGCCGACGGCACGCCGTTCTGGAACGCCCTGTTCTTCGGCCCCATCTTCGACCAGCAAGGCAAGCTGCTGTACTTCTTCGCTTCGCAGATGGACATCACCGAGCGCCGCAACAACCAGGAATCCTGGCTGCAGGCGCAGAAGATGGAAGCCATCGGCCAGCTCTCGGCCGGCATGGCCCACGACTTCAACAACCTGCTGCAAGTTATCAACGGCAACCTCGAAGTCGCCCTGCTGGGCGCCGGTCCCCAGCACAAGGCGGCCGAGCCGATCCGGCGCGCCCAGCGCGCCACGATGCAGGCCGGCAAGTTGACCCAACAATTACTCACCTTCGCGCGCAAGCAGCGGCTGGAGCCGAAGCGCCTGAGCATGAACAGCCTGGTAGTCGAGTTTTCCGACATGCTGGTGCGCACCTTGGGCGAGAAGATCGACCTGCGGCTCGACCTCAAGCCCGGTCTGCCGGCCTGCACGATCGACCCGACCTATCTCGAGATGGCGCTCCTGAACGTGGTGCTCAATGCGCGCGACGCGATGCCGGACGGCGGCGCCGTCACGGTCGGCACCGCCGTGCTGGGCGACGAGCGCCGCCGCCTGCTGGGCCTGCCGGCCGGCGACTATGTCTGTATCTGCGTAAACGACGAGGGCGAAGGCATGACGCCCGAGGTCAAGCGCCGCGCCACCGAGCCCTTCTTCACCACCAAGGGACCGGGTACCGGCCTGGGCCTGGCGATGGTGCATGGTTTCGTGCAGCAATCGCACGGCAAGCTCGACATCGAGAGCGAGCCGGGCCGCGGCACCCAGGTGCGCATGGTGTTCCGGGTCGCCGAGCAGGCGGCCAGCGACGACGCTTCACTGGCCGAACGGCGCGGCGGCACGCAAGATGAGCCGCAGCAGCGGCGCTGCCGCATCCTGGTGGTCGAGGACAACGACGACGTGCGCGAACTGGCCGAAAGCATGCTCGAAATGGCCGGCTACGACGTGCTGTCGGCCCCCAGCGGCGAGCGCGCGCTCGGCCTGCTGGAAAGCGGCGAGCAGGCCGACCTGCTGTTCACCGACGTGATCATGCCGGGCGGGATGAACGGGCTGGAGCTGATCGAGCGCGTGCACGCCAGGCGTCCCGGCCTGCCGGTGCTGGTCACCACCGGCTACATGGACGAACTGCCCGGCCGCGGCAAGCCCAGCGGCACGCTCGACGTGCTGTCCAAGCCCTACCAGCACCAGGACTTGCTGGACCGGGTCGGGGCCGCGCTCAAGCGGGCTGCCTGAGCATTCCGAGGATCGCGCCCGCCACCAGAAGCCGCCTTCAGGACGCTGGCCGCGCCGCGGATTCCAGCGTTGGCGCCGCGTCGAGCGTGCGCGCATCGAGCGGGATGTCGATGACGAAGGTGGTGCCGCGTTCCACGTCGCTGTCGAGGCCCACGCTGCCGCCGTGGCTCTCGGCCACCGCGCGCACATAAGGCAAGCCGACTCCCCAGCCCTGCTTCTGTCCCTTCCTGGCCGCATCGGCGCGGCGATACATCTGGAAGATGCACTCCTGTTCGGCAGGCGGGATGGGCGGTCCCTCGTTATGGACGGTCAGCAGCAGGCGTCCGTGGACCTCCTGGATCTGGACGTCGATGGGCGAACCGGGGACGCCATACTTCACCGCATTCGACACCAGATTCTCGGCGGCCCGCTTGAGCGCCGCGCGGTCCCAGCAGCCAACCACGCTGCCACCCTGCACGTGCACGCGCGGCCCGTAGGCGGCCAGGGCGTCGGCCTGGACTTCCTTCATCACTTCGAGGATGTCCACGCTGTCCATGCTGAGCCGGATGTTCTCGCCGCTGTGGAATGCCATCGTGTCGAGCAGCTCGTCGACCATGCCGCTCATGCGCTGCAGATTCGTCAGCGCCTTGGCCGCGACGGTCTTGATCCTGGTCGGGTCATTGCTCAGCAGGATGAGCTCAAGACCTGTCATGGTGGCGCTCAGGGGGCCGCGCATGTCGTGGGTGAGCGCCGCCGCGAACCGTTCGCGAAAGCCGCTGTTCACGAGCGAAAACGCCTCGACCGCTTGCTGGATGCCGGAATCGATCGAGGCGTGGATCGTGTGGGCCTCGGCATGGTCGAGCACGACCCGTTCGCGGTGCAGCACCTCGAACAGGGTCATGCGAAAGATCTGGTATTCCCCGATCAGCGCGGCATGGTCGTAGGACGTGACGCGCGCGCGTTCGCCGCCATGTTCGGCCGCAACCGTGGTGCCGTCGACCCCCGAGGTCCGGGGATAGGACGGACTGATGCTCTGCGCAATGTTGTCGTAGAAAACGGGAAGCGTATCGATGAGAATCGGGTGCTGCACCGTGCGCGCCTGGACGATGCGCTCGCGCACGCGCGCTTCCCATTCGGCGAACACGACCTCGCGCAGGGCGAGCATTCGCCTCGCGTTGGGGGAAAGCCGCTGTTCCGGGGCCTGCTGGTCACTCGCAAACGAGGCGTGACCCGGTTCGGATTGAGTGTGATTCATCGCCTCATGATACTGGAGCGCCCGGCCCCGGCGCCGCCAAATGTCAACCGTGCACGCAGAATGTCACATCGCCGCTCACGCTGTCGGATGGACAAACCTTTTCGTGAGGGCCCGCATCGATCACGGCGAGCGGGGCCGGCGTGCCGGAAGCGAGGCCCGCGACCAGGGCGGCGCCGGCGATCGACGTAGCGGCGACCAGCGCCAGCTTGCAGGAAGTGTCCATCGTAATCCCCATCTTGGTTCGCGACGGACAGTACTATCCGGCGCGACGACTTTCCGCATACTTACTGAACAACGTCGCGGCGATGTCGCCGCGGTAAGTGTTGCGTAAGCCGGAGAGACCGAGCATGGCGCTTTCGACAACGAGAAAGACACCCATGCCCACTTCCCCCACTTCCCCGCGCCGCCACCTGGCGCGCGCCTTGCGCCCGGCGCACATGCCGCTGCTCGCCGCCATGCTCTGCGCCCTTCCCGCCCTGGCCGAACCGGGCGCGGGCACAGCGGCTCCCTCGTCGTGGGCGCTGGGCGTCGGCGCCATCACCTTCGACAAGGCCTACGCCGGCATCGACCGCGAGCACCTGCCGCTTCCCTTCGTCCAGTACGAGAACCGCTGGCTCTCGATCGCCGGTCCGCAGGTAGGCTTCAAGCTGCTCGAACTCGCCCCGGCGCCGTCGCACACGCTGAACCTCGACCTGGTGGTGCGCTACGACGGCAGCGGCTACGACGACGACGACATCGAGGACACGCCGGTCCTGGCCGGCATGCGCGAGCGGAAAAGCGGCGCCTGGGCCGGTGCTAGAATCGAATGGAAGAGCAACTGGGCCGTCCTCAGCGCCGAAGCGCTGGGCGACGCCTCCGGCAACAGCGAAGGCAGGCGTTTCAATCTGGGCGTGGAGAGGACATGGCATATCGGCGAGCGCATGACGATCACGCCGCGCGTGACCGCGAGCTGGCACGACGAAAAATACGTCGACTATTACTACGGCGTGCGGGCCGACGAGGCGCGCCCCGGCCGCGCGGCCTACCGCGGCGAGTCGGGCGTGAATGCCGAAGCGGGCGTGCGCGCGATGTATGCGTTCGACCGGCGCCATTCCATGTTCGTCGACCTCGAGGTGGCGCGCCTGGCCGACGCGATCAAGGACAGCCCGCTGGTCGACCGCTCGACCGAGAACCGGGTGCTGGTCGGCTACCTGTACCGCTTCCGGTGAGCCGATGAGCCGCGTCCTCCTGATCGAAGACCACGAACGCCTGGCCCAGCTGATCGCCAAGGGCCTGGCGGCGGCCGGCATCGCCGTCGACGTGGCCACGCGCATCGACGGCGCCTGGGCGTCGCTCCAGCAGATGTCCTACCAGGCCCTGATCCTCGACCGCGGCTTGCCCGACGGCGACGGCCTGGCCCTGCTGGGCCGCATGCGCGCGGCCGGCCTCGGCATCCCGTGCCTGGTGCTGACCGCGCGCGAAGCGCTGCACGACCGCGTCCAGGGCCTCGAGGCCGGCGCCGACGACTATCTCGCCAAGCCGTTCGCCATGGACGAGATGGTGGCGCGGGTGCGCGCCCTGCTGCGCCGTCCGGTGGAATTCCGGCCGCTCGACCACGCCCGCGGCGACCTGGCGCTGCAGCCCGATGCCGACCTGCTGTGCTGCGGCGCCGAGCGCATCACGCTGGCGCCGGCCGAGATGCAGATCATGCTGCTCCTGCTGCGCAAGCACGAGACCACGGTGCGGCGCGGCGCGCTGGAAGCGGCGGCCTGGGGCCTGAACGACGCCGTCACCCCGAACGCGCTCGACGTCGCCCTGCACCGCCTGCGCCGCAAGCTGGCCGCGATCGGCTCGCGCCAGCGCATCGTCAACCTCAGGGGCGTCGGCTACGTGCTGCGCGCGGACGATGCGGCTCAATAGCATCCGCCTGAAAATCGTGATGGCCTTCGTCGCCGGGACGCTGCTCAGCGTCATGCTGGTGGTGCTGGTCGCGGCCTTCGTCCTGCAGACCAACGTGCTGGCCCGGACCGACCTGTCGGACATGGCGCACGACCTGTCGGCCAAGGTGCACGTCGGGCGCGACGGCAGGCTGCGCCTGGGGACCGAAGACCACCATGCCATCAAATGGGCATTCGACAGCCTGGGGCGCGAAGTCGCCTACCGCGTCGTCGACCGCGCCGGCAACGCGGCCCTGCTGTCCGAGGCGGGCTCGCGCTTCTGGCCCGACGGCGTGCTGCCGCCAGGTGCGGGACGCGACCGCTTCGAGTTCAGCCGCGACGGCGTCACCTTCTTCGGCGCCAGCGAGCCGCTCGCGCTCGAAGGGCGCCATGGACTGTATCTGCAAGTGGCCGCCAGCAGCCGCATGATGCACCTGCTGCACCGGGTCGCCCTGCCGCTGGTGGCCTACGGCATCGCCCTGTTCACCCTGGTGCTGCTGGTCGCCTTCGGCTTGTGCACCTGGATCACCTTGCGCTATACCTTGAAGCCGCTGCAGGACGTGTCGGCGTCGGCGGCCGGCATTTCGCTGCAGTCGATGCACGCGCGCCTGCGCGCCGACGCCGTGCCGGGCGAGATCGCGCCGCTGGTCGACAGCTTCAACCGGGTGCTCGAGCGCCTCGAGCAGGCCTACCGGGTGCAGCAGGAATTCCTGGGCAACGCGGCGCACGAACTCAAGACGCCGCTGGCGATGATCCGGGCCCAGGTCGAGCTGGGGGTCGACGGCGAAGCCGAGCGCGCCGCGCTGTTGAAGGACGTCGCCTACATGTCGCGCCAGGTGCAGCAGCTGCTGTTGCTGGCCGAGGCCAGCGAGGCGACCAACTACGCGTTCGGCACGGTCAGGGTCGGCGAGGTCGCCGACGAGGCGATCGGCTACCTGCGGCGCATGGCCGAGGCGGCCGGCGTGACGCTGGCGGTGTCCACGGTGGACCAGGGACTGACGTGGCAGGCCGATCGCGGCGCGCTGTTCACCCTGTTGAAAAACCTGCTGGAGAATGCGATCGAGCACGCGCCCGACGGCTCGCGCGTGAGCGTGGAGATCGCCCGCGACAGCCTGTCGGTGCGCGACCATGGGCCGGGCGTCGAGGCGGCGCAGCTGGCGCTGCTGTTCGAACGCTTCTGGCGCGGACCGCACCGGCGCGACCTCGGGGCGGGATTGGGACTGTCGATCTGCCAGGAGGTGGCGCGGGCGCATGGCTGGCGGCTGGCGGCGGAGCGGGCGAATCCCGGGCTGCGTTTTATATTGTCAGCCAAGGAACGTCGTCCCCGCGAAGGCGGGGACCCAAGTTCCATGCAAACCACCAAGGCATATTCCAGTGGCTACATTGATTAACTTGGGTCCCCGCCTGCGCGGGGACGACGTTTACACACTAGGGGATCAGGCTTGCGCCTTCGGTCCGCCGCCCAGCAGGAAAGCCAGCTTCTGCTTGGCCGGCTTGGCCGGCGCGTGCGGCGCCGCATCGACGTCCTTGCGCGGGCTGCTGGTCGGTTCGTAGGGCTTGAGGAACCACGGATCGATCTTCTCGCGGCGCGCGCCCGGACCGAGTCCGGAGCGCGGCGCACGCGCTGCGCCGCCGCGCTCACCGCGCTCATCGCCGCGGCGGGCGCCGCGTTCGCCGTCGCGCGAAGCGTAGTCGCGGCCACCTTCACGGCCACCTTCGCGACCCTCGCGGCCGAACTCGCGCCCACGGCTGCCGGGGGCCACGAAGCCTTCCAGCGTGCCGCGCGTGATGGTCTGCTTGATCAGCTTCTCGATGTCGGCCAGCAGGCGCTCGTCCTTGTCCGAGTACACCGACAGCGCATCGCCCGAGGCGCCGGCGCGGCCGGTGCGGCCGATGCGGTGCACGTAGTCTTCGGCGTTGTACGGCAGGTCGTAGTTGATCACGGCCGGCAGGTCTGAGATGTCGAGGCCGCGCGCGGCGACGTCGGTCGCCACCAGCACTTCGACGCTGCCGTTCTTGAACGCGTCCAGCGCCGCCATGCGCTCCTGCTGGGTCTTGTCGCCGTGGATCGCCGACGCCTTGACGCCGCGCTTCTCGAGGTGGCTCGACAGGCGCGAGGCGCCGATCTTGGTGTTCGAGAAGATGATCACCTGCTTCATGTCGCGCGAGCGGATCAGGTGCTCGACCACGTCGCGCTTCTGTTCCTCATCGACCTTGTACACGATCTGCGTGACCTTTTCCGCAGTCGCGTTGCTGCGCGCGACTTCGATGGTCAATGGGTTGTTCAGGAAGGTGTTGGCCAGCTTCTTGATCTCGGGCGAGAAGGTGGCCGAGAACATCAGGTTCTGGCGCTGCTTCGGCAGCAGGTTGATGATGCGCTGCAGGTCGGGCAGGAAGCCCATGTCGAGCATGCGGTCGGCTTCGTCCATCACCAGCATCTGCACCTGGCCCAGGCTGACGTTCTTCTGTTCGATGTGGTCGAGCAGGCGGCCCGGGGTGGCGATCACGATCTCGACGCCGCGGCGCAGGATCTCGGTCTGCGGCTTCATGTCCATGCCGCCGAACACCACGGTCGCGCGCAGCGGCGTGTGCCGGGCATAAGCCTTGACGTTGTCGGCCACCTGCACCGCCAGTTCGCGGGTCGGCACCAGCACCAGGGCGCGCACCGGATGGCGCGCCGGCGACATGCTGGCGTTCGCGTGCGGCATCAGGAGCTGCAGGATCGGCAGCGAGAAGCTGGCGGTCTTGCCGGTGCCGGTCTGGGCCGCGCCCATCACGTCGCGGCCCTGCAGCACCACCGGAATCGCCTGGGCCTGGATCGGGGTCGGATGGACATAGCCCTGGTCCGAGAGCGCGCGCTGGATTTCCGGCGCCAGGCCGAAGTCGGCGAAGCGTACCGTGGGAGCCTCGGCGGCGGCCGGCGCCGCGGCCGGGGCGGCGGGCATGGGAGGCGTGGCACCAGCGGTGGCGGCGACGTCGTTGTTGTTCGCGATGTTGCTCGGAGAATCAGACATATTATTTAGTTGCATTCATTCGTTCAGCTCTACGCTCGGGCATGTTCTCCCCGTCGCGGGTCGATGGACGCGCGGCGAAGGGCGGAACGGGAACCGGGCTCCGGCGCGCATGGCAGGCAGGGGACCGGGGATAAGCCGGCAAGCGGGACAGCCCGGCGGCAGGCCGGAGTAACGGACGTAGAGACACTTTTAGCGGGTGACACGATACCCGAAATCGCCACCCATGTATATGCCGGCCTGTTTTTAAACAGTTTACCAAAAGAAATCGACTCCCTGCCGCGCGGCGGCGCGGACGGGCTCTCCCGCGGGCCGCCTCACCGCGTCCAGCCGCGTTGCTGGGCCGCGCGTTCGGCCACCGGATCGAGCACGGTGCCGGCGATGCGCGCGTCGATCGCCTCGCGCACGACGGGCGGCGGCTGGCTGCCGTCGACCCAGGCGGCCCCGCCGCCATCCTGGGCCAGCACCGGGATGCTCCAGCGCCCGCTCTTCAGGCAGGCCAGGCCGGCGGTGGTGTCGACGACGAAGCTGCGGCAATAGCCGCCATCCCTGGCGACGAAGGTGACGCCGATGCGCACGCCGTTGTCGGACGGCCCGGGGCTGGCCAGCTGGCCGTCCAGCGCCGCCACCAGCGGCCCGCGCGCCACCAGGGCGCCATCGACGTGGTCGAGCGTGGCCAGGCCGGGCGCCTGCGCCAGGCTGTGCCAGCCGAAGGCGCCCAGGGCGGCGCCTGCCAGCAGCGCCGCGCCGACCGCCACCCAGTGGCGCTTGCACCAGTTACTGTAGGCGATCTGCGGCGGCGGCACCGTGCGGCCGGGGCGCAGGCTGTTGAGCTGCACCACCTTGGCGCCGCAGGGCGGCACGCTGCGCTGGGCGTGGCTGCCGTCGTGACCGTTGGCCGAGACGCCGACGCGCCCGTTGCGTGTATTGCCCTTGAGCTGCAGCTCGGCCCGGTGATGCGCGATGCGCGCCGCCAGCACCGGATCGGCGCGCATGGCCCGCTCGACCGCCGCGCGCGCCGGCTCGGCGAGTTCGCCGTTGATGTACCCGATGAGAAGATCGTCAGAAAATGTCATGCCGGGCCCCTGCGCTGCTTCCCTAAGAAGTGATCAAGCCATGTTCATCCAGCACGTCATGCAGCAATTCGAGCCGGATCACGGGGTTGTCGAGCATCAGCATATGATGCTTTTGCTGGTTCGGCAGCGGCAGCAGCTCGCACCAGCGGTTGGCCACCCAGCCGCAGTCGTCGAGCCGGAACGGCGGCTGCACCGGCCAGCGGTGCTGGGGGACGTCGTGCAGCGAATTCAATACCCGGTCGAGCGCGTCGGAGGCGCCCTGCAGCTCGGACGGGATGTTCACGCTGCGATCGTCCTCGACCAGTTGCGCCTCGGCCATCCACAGGCCGTTGACGCGCTGCTCGGCGGTGACGACGGAAAAGCGCGCGCCGCCGCGGCACAGCACCTGCAGCAGGCCGGGCGTGTCGGTGGTGGTCTCGGTGACCGAGGCGATGGTGCCGGCGGCCACGAAACGCTCCAGCTCGGCATCGGGCCGGCGCACCTCGTGCCCATGCGTCAGCAGCACCACGCCGAACGGGGTGCCTTCGAGGATGCAGCGGCTGATCATGTCGAGATAGCGCACCTCGAACACCTGCAGCGGCAACACCCCGTCCGGAAACAGCACCGTACTGAGCGGGAACAGTGGCATGGAAATCGTCGACATGGCTTCCATGATGACAGAATCGGCGCCATCGCGGGTGTACGATTGCGGTCGATCGACGACCGATTTATTCGTCCGGTGACCTCAGCGGCAGGTAGCGCACCCACTGGCGCAGGTCGTCCAGGCGCCAGCGAAGGCGGCCCCAGCCGGGGCCGGGCGCGTCGACCACCCTCACCCGCACCACCTTGCCGGCGACCGGCGGACAGGCATACGTATACAGGCCGGCCTCGCCGAACGGCAGGCGCAGCTCGCGCCCCGCGCCGATCTTGAGCGGACCGAACACCACCGGCACCCTGCCTTCGTTGCGCAGCAGCAGCACGTCGCGCACGCCGCGCGTCAGCCGGATCTCCGCCGGCAGCGCCAGTTCTCCCCCGACCGTGGACGGGAAGGCCAGCAGCAGTTCATGGCTGCCGCCCCGCAACGGCGCCACCATGCCCAGCAGCAGCGCCAGGCCGCACAGGCCGGCAAGCGCAGTCAAGGGCCAATGGCGTTTCAGCAGCGATGCGAGTGCGGAACTCATCCCGCCTTTGCACTCTTGCAAGGAAAGTGTTTCAGATTAGAATGTTTCATTTAGCAGAGCATGACTTGTGCCAGATTGACAAACTTCATTGACAAAGGCGCAAAGTCGCGTGCGCCCCGTCAATCCAAGGATGCGTATGCTACGTAGTCCGGTCTCTCCGATCAACCCCGCCGCTCCGGCTGCCACGCACAAGGACATGCAGCAGACCGCCAACCACACCCCAGCCCCGACCCCGGCGCCCCATGCCGGCCATGCGCCACTGCTGATGGCGCTGCTGGTGTTCGTGCTGACGCTGCTGGTCACCTTCGGCGCCTGGTCCAGCGCCCAGCGCAGCGCCGAGGCCCAGCTGCACGAAGCCTTCGATTACCGCACGCGCGACATGGGCTACGCCATCGGACGCCGCCTGCTGGTCTACGAGCAGGTGCTGCGCGGCGCGCGCGGCTACCTGCGCGGCTCGGTCGACCTGAGCCGGGCCGAGTTCGCCGAGTATTACGAGGTGCTGCGCCTGGACCAGTCCTTCCCCGGCCTGGAGGCGCTGGCGATCGCCAGCGCGATCCCGCCCGGCGCCCTCGCCGCCCACGAGGCCCGGGTGCGCGCCGAGGGCTTTCCCGACTACCGCGTCCATCCGGCCGACGGCCAGCCGCGCACGGCCATCTCGCACATCCAGCCGTTCAACGCGCGCAACCTGCGCGCCTTCGGCTACGACATGTACAGCGAGCCGGTGCGGCGCGCGGCGATGGCGGCGGCGCGCGACAGCGGCCAGGCCGCGCTCAGCGGCAAGGTGGTGCTGGTGCAGGAAGGCGGCGCCAGCCGCGATGCCGGTTTCCTGATGTACCTGCCGGTGTACCGCAGCGGGCGCGACGTCGAGACTGTCGAGCAACGCCGCGCGGCGCTGGTGGGCTGGATCTATTCGCCGTTTCGCATGAAGGACCTGATGCGCGGCGTGGGCGGCATCGCCGCGCCCCAGCTCGACGTCGAGATCTACGACGGCGACCACATGGCCCCGGACGCGCTGCTGTACCGCTCCCCCGGCGCCGACCGCGGCGAGACGCCACGCTTTTCCACCGCCACCCGCATGGCGATGGCGGGCCGCATCTGGACCGTGCGGATGGCGTCCAGCGCCAACCTCGAGGCCACGCTGGACCACGAGCGCCCGCAGATGGTGGCCGCCACCGGCGTCGTGCTGGGCGCGCTGGTGAGCATGGTGGTGTGGCTGCTGGCCGGCTCGCGCCGCCGCGCGCTGCAGCTGGCGCAGGCCATGACGCTCGAGCTGCGCGAGTCGCACGGCCGCATCGCGGCCGACCAGCGCCGTTTCAAGACCATCCTCGAAACCGCCTACGACGGCTTCGTCGCCGTCGACCGCCAGGGCCGCATCACCGACTGGAATGCCCAGGCCACGCGCATCTTCGGCCTCGACGCCGCGCAGGCGATCGGCAGCCCGGCCGAGCAGCTGCTGCCGGAAGAACGGCGCGCCGCCTTCCGCACCACCTTCGACGCCTTCATCCGCGGGGGCGCCGGCCCCATGGCCGGCCAGCCCACCGAGACCGAGGTATTGCACGCCAGCGGCCGGCGGGTGCCGGTGGAGCTGGCGGTGGCCCTGCTGCCCCCTGGCGACGGTTCGGGCGCGACCGTGTTCGTGCGCGACATCACGCCGCGCCGCGAAGCCGAGGCGCGCGAGCTGCAGCGCCAGCAACGCCTGGATGAGGCGCGCCAGGCCCTGGCCCGGGCCCAGAAGCTGGAAGCGGTCGGCAAGCTCACCGGCGGCGTGGCGCACGACTTCAACAACATCCTGCACATCATCAGCGCCAACGTGCAGCTGATGCTGCGCGCCGAAGGTCCGCCCAGCCGCAAGCGCCTGCACAACGTGCTCGACGCGGTGGACCGCGGCTCGAAGCTGGCCGGCCAGCTGCTCGCCTTCGCCCGCCGCCAGCCGCTGCATCCGAGCGTGGTCGACGTCGCCCAGCTGCTCGAGCGCAGCGACAGCCTGCTGCAGCGCGCCGCCGGCGACGGCATCGTGCTCGAACGCACCGCCGTGCCAGATCTATGGCCGACCCTGGTCGACCCCAACCAGCTCGAACACGTGCTGCTCAACCTGGTGATCAATGCGCGCGACGCGATGGACGGCAGCGGGCGCATCGCGCTGCGCCTGGCCAACCTGACGGTCGACGCCGGCGCCAGCCCGCTCGAAGGCGAGCCGGCGCCCGGCGACTACGTCGTGATCTCCATCGCCGACGAGGGCCACGGCATGCCGCCGGAGGTGATGGAACACGCCTTCGAACCCTTCTTCACCACCAAGCCCGAGGGCAAGGGCACGGGGCTCGGGCTGTCGATGGCGCACGGCTTCGTGCGCCAGAGCGGCGGCCAGATCCGGCTCGAGAGCGCGCCGGGCGCCGGCACCACGGTGACCATCTACCTGCCGCGCCATGTCGCGCCGGTGCTGCCCGCGCTGGCGGAGCCGGACGTGGGCGCCCATCCCTAGCGAAGCACTGATCTGTAGCGGAACGCTAGTCACAATTCTGGTGCCTGAACCTACGTAAGCATACGTGAGAGAACACCGTGGAAACGGACGGGGTTCAGCCGACCCGCGTGCGGTAACTGCCCGAAATGCGGTTGCGCCCATGCGCCTTGGCGTCGTACATCGCCAGGTCGGCGCTATGCAGCAGCGCTTCGGCGGCGGCCGCCGCATCACCATCGCCATCGCCGGCGCCGCAATCGGGATACAGCGCGTAACCCAGGCTGCCCGAGATGCGCAGGATGCGCTCGCCGTCCTCGAACGGCTGCTCCAGCCGCGCCAGGATGGTGGCGGCCACCCGCTCGGCGTCCTGGGGCTGCTGGCAGCGCGGCAGCAGCACCGCGAACTCGTCGCCGCCGACCCGCGCCAGCGTGTCCGATTCGCGCAGCGCCGCGCGCAGGCGCTGCGCCACCATGCGCAGCAGGCGGTCGCCCACCGCGTGGCCATGGGTGTCGTTGACCGGCTTGAAGTTGTCCAGGTCAAAATAGACCAGGCCGACCTTGTGGCCCTCGCGGTTCGCGGTGAGGATGGCCTGGCGCATGCGGTCGTGCAGCAGCACGCGGTTGGGCAGGCCGGTGAGCGCATCCTCGTGCGCCATGCGCCGCATGCGCTGCTCTTCCCGCTTGCGCGCGTCGATGTTGGAGAAGGTGCCCACCATGCGCAGCGGCTCGCCGCGCTCGCCCCTTTCGGTGACGGCGCCGCGCGCCTCGATCCAGCGCCAGCCGCCGTCGCGCGTGCGCAGCCGGTGTTCCATCGTGTAATCGGCGGTGATGCCGTCGACGTGGGCGCGCAGGCCGGCGCGCACCTGTTCCAGCTCGTCCGGATGCACCAGCTCCGCCAGGCCCTTCTCGCCGAACCACGACACTGTCGGATGCTCGCTGTCGAGGATGCGCTGCGCGCTCGGCGACAGGGTCGCGATGCCGGTGGCGATATCGCAGTCCCACACGCCATCGCCGGCCGCGTTCAGGGCCAGCTTCCAGCGCGCCTCGGCCGCGGCCAGGGCCTTGAGCGCGCGCCGGCGGCGGTCGGCCGCGCCGATCGCCGCCCAGCCCAGCGTGGCCAGCACCAGCGACACCACCAGGCCGGCGCTGCGCATCACCTCGCGCTGCTGGGCGAAGCGCGCCTCGGCATCCGGCACCGCCTGGCCCACCGTGACCACCAGGCCGTATTCGGGCAGTTTGTGCCAGGCATAGAAGCGCTCGATGCCGTCCAGGCGGCTCGCCTTGCGGAAGGCGCCACTGATGCCCACATCGCGCGTCTGCGGCGCGTCGGGGATCGCCACGCCCATGTGGCGGTTGCCGTCCGCGCGCGAGCTGCGCGCGATCACGGTGGCGTCCAGCCGCATCAGGCTGACGGCGGCATCCGGGCCGAGGTCGATGCTGTCGTAGAAGCGCAGGAAGTATTCGGGCCGGATCGCCACCGCGATCACGCCGGCCAGGCGGCCGTCCGCGGCGCGGATCAGGCGCGTAAACTGCACCACCCACTGCTGCGAGAGACGGCTGCGTTCGGGGCGGCCGACGTAGAGCCGGTCGCCGCCGCGCTCGCGGTGGACGGCGAACTGGCGCAGGTCGCCCAGCGCCAGGCCCTGCGGCGCCGTGGCGCCGCCGACGGCGGCGTCGGTGTACAGCAGGCGCCCCTGGGCGTCGGTGACGGTGATGTGCATTGGCACCCGCAGGTGGCGCGCATGCTCGGCCGCGCTGCGCGCGAAGTTGGCGGGATCGCGCTGCCAGGTGCCGCGCAGCTGGACCAGCGACAGGTCGACCAGGGCGACGGTGGCCTTGACTTCCTCGGAGAAGGCGCGCGACAGGTTCCGCACATTGGCCTGGGCGCCGCTCTCGGCCAGGGAGGCGAAGCGCGCCTGCTCCACCGCCACCCCACCCCATACGAGCGCCAGCATCAGCGTCAGGTAGAGCGCGAACTGGCGCAGCACGCGCCGGTGGAAGTAGCCGCCGAACCGGGCCACGATGGGATTGGACGATGTGGGATAAGGCATCAAGACGATGGCCGGCGCGAGCCAGGCGGCAATCGGACAGCAGGCGGAAAAGGAGTCGGGCGTAGAACGATTCCTGCCACTGCCGAACAGACGCGTCCGTCGTCGAGCCGGACATTATACCGAGTCGGACGCCAAAAGTTGCAGAACGGAACTTAAAAGTTCCAGTCCGATATTCTCGGCTGCTTCCTTTTTGCATAACCGGATCGATAACAGGGATGATCGCTCCTCTTGCCGCGCCGGATGCTAGAGTGACGGTATGAAACTGTTCTATAACGTGGCCGGGGTACTGGCCGTCCTGCTGGGCATCCTCGGCATCTTCCTGCCGCTGCTGCCGACCACGCCCTTCCTGCTGCTGGCCTCGGCCTGTTTCGCGCGCGGGTCCGAACGCCTGCACCGCTGGCTGCTGGCCCATCCCGTGTTCGGAAAATACCTTGCCAACTTCGAGGCCGGACACGGCATTCCGCTGAAGGGCAAGATCGTCGCCACCGTCATGCTGTGGGGCTCGATGGCATGGTCGACGCGCCATTTCGACAGTGTCGCCATCCTGATCTCGATGGTCGTGATCGGCGCCTGCGTGAGCACCTATATGTGGTGGTATCTGCCGACGCTCAAGCTGCCGCCGAAGACTGGGCCGGTCGAGGAATCCCAACCGGAGCGTTAGAAAATTTCATGCTGCCGCCGATTTTGTAATATTATTAGTTACATGAAACGCGACAGCAAACTCTCTTCCGTCCTCCACGTGCTGCTGCACCTGGCCCATAGCGAGCGCCCGATGACCTCGGAGCAGATGGCCGGCATGCTCGGCACCAATCCGGTGCTGGTGCGGCGCGTGCTGGCCGGGCTGCGCGAGCGCGGCTACATCAGCTCGGAGCGTGGCCACGGCGGCGGCTGGACCGTCACCTGCGACCTGGCCACGGTCACCCTGCGCGACGTCTACGACGCGGTCGGCGCCCCCACCGTGTTCGCGATGGGCAACCGCAACGAGCACAGCGCATGCCTGGTCGAACAGGTGGTCAACGCCTCGCTCGCGGACGCCTTCCAGGAAGCCGAGGCGCTGCTGGTGCAACGCCTGGGACAAGTGACGCTGGCCGACCTGTCGCGCGATTTCAACCTGCGCTACGACAACCATCCTCATCGACAGGCCGAACATGAACATCACGAATGACTACGACGCCATCGTCATCGGCGGCAGCTATGCCGGCCTGTCGGCCGCATTGCAGCTGGCGCGGGCGCGCCGCAAGGTGCTGGTGGTCGACGCCGGGCAGCGCCGCAACCGCTTCGCCAGCGACTCGCACGGCTTCCTGACCCGCGACGGCCAGCCGGCGGCAGACATCGCGCGCGAGGGCCGCGCCAACGTCGCCGCCTATCCCAACGTGGCCTGGCATGACGGGCTGGCGCAGGGCGCGCGCCCTGACGCCGGCGGCTTCATCGTCGACCTCGATGGCGCAGACAGCGTGCGCGGCCAGCGCCTGGTGCTGGCCACCGGCGTGCGCGACGAGCTGCCGCCGATCGAGGGCCTGGCTGAACGCTGGGGCAAGAGCGTGTTCCACTGCCCCTACTGCCACGGCTACGAACTGGACGAGGGCCGCATCGGCGTGCTGGCCAGCGGCCCGCTGTCGGTGCACCAGGCGCAGATGCTGCCGCACTGGGGCCAGGTGACGCTGTTCACCAATGGCGTGTGCCCGCTCGACGAGGCGCAACGGGCCGACCTGCAGGCACGCGGCGTGCAGGTGGACGAGACGCCGGTTGCGCGGCTTGCCGGCGACGCCACCGTGGTGCTGGCCGATGGCAGGCGGGAAGCGATGGCCGGCCTGTTCACCTTCGGCCGCCTGCACATGGCCAGCCCGATCGCCGCGCAACTCGGTTGCGCCTTCGACGAAGGACCGCTGGGCCCTTACATCCGCACCGACGAAGGACGCCAGACCACGGTGCCGGGCGTGTTCGCCGGCTGCGACGCCATGCGCGCCGCCAGCTCGGTGGCGCTCGCCGTTGCCGATGGCGCGATGGCCGGCGTCGGCGCCCACCGTTCGCTGCTGTTCGGCCTCGCGCCGCAGCACTAGCGGCAGGCGCTAGCAGGCGTCGACGTAGCGGCCGCGCGCGTCGGCCGGATAGCTGACCACGATGCGCTCGGTGTCTTCGTCGGCCTCGTAACGCACCCAGACCAGGCCGTCGCGCGATTCGAAGCGCTCGGGCGCGGTCGCCACCAGCGGGATCTGATGCCAGCGGCCGAAGTCGGCCACCACCTGCTGGTCGCTGGCGGCAATCCCGAGCTTCTGGCCGTTGGACAGCCGGTAGACGCCGTCGATCGACTCGATCACTTCGGCGCTGGGCATCACCCGCTGCGGCGGCGGCCCGGTGCGCGAACAGCTGATGCCGGCCACCGGCACCTGCATCTCTTGCAGCGCCGGTGCGGCAACGGCGGAAGATGGTCCCAGCAATGCCACAACGCCAGCCGCGAACGCGGCGGCAACGAAACTCGTGCGCATATCGTTCTCCTCGGTCGAAAGCGGGCATGGCCGCGCCATCGGCGGCGTTCCCGTCCCGTATGACACCGGCCCGCCCCCCGAGTTCTGGCTGCGCGCCGGCCAGGGCCGTGTTGCCGGATAATGAAACGCCTTAACGCGAGAATCACCCATGGAACTCATTTTCCTCGGCACGTCGTCCGGCACGCCGACCCGGCAACGCAATATGTCCGGCCTCGCGCTGCGCCTGCGCGGCGCGCGTTCGTGGGTGCTGGTCGACTGCGCCGAAGGGACCCAGCACCGCATCCTGCGCACCCCGCTATCGGTGATGAGCCTGCGCGCCGTGTTCATCACCCATATGCACGGCGACCACTGCTATGGCCTGCCCGGCCTGCTGGCCAGCGCCGGCCTGCTGGGCCGCAGCGAGCCTTTGACCATCGTCGGCCCGCCGCCGCTGCGCACCATGATCGAGTGCATCATGCAGGCCAGCGAATTGAGCCTGCCCTTTCCACTCGCCTGGCTCACGCCCGACGACCTGGCGCATGGGCCGCTGTTGCCCGACCTTGCCGTCGACGCCACCGCGCTGTCGCACCGTATCCCGTCCTGGGCCTACGGCTTCACCGAGGCCGCGATCGAGCGCCGGCTCGATACCGAGAAGCTGCGGGCCGACGCGGTGCCCTCGTCGGCGCTGTGGGGCGAGATCCAGCAGGGCCGCGACGTGGTCCTGCCGGACGGCCGCGCCATCACCGCCGCCGATTACCTGCTGCCGCCGCGGCGCGCGCGCCGCATCGTGGTCGCGGGCGACAACGACAGCCCGGAACTGCTGGCCGCCGGCGCGCAGGGCGCCGACGTGCTGGTGCATGAGGCAACCTATACCGAGGAAGTGCTGCAGAAGATCGGTCCCGGCCCGCAGCACAGCTCGGCCATGCGGGTCGCGCATTTCGCCCAAGGCGCCGGCGTGCGCAACCTGGTGCTGACCCATTTCAGCCCGCGCTACCAGGAAGGCGGCCCGCTGCCGCTGGCGCTGCTCGAAGAGGAGGCGCGCGCCCGGTACGGCGGCCACCTGCTGCTGGCGCGCGACCTCGATCATTACGTGCTGGACCGCACCGGCGAACTGCGGCAGGCCGTCATATAACTACCGTCCCGGCGCTGGCGCCCCACCCGATCGTCACCTGCACCGCTGCGTCCTCAACATTGGCATAATCATATGGCCATGAAAATCCGTGCCTATATCCTGATCATGACCGGCGCCATCGTGCTGCCGATCGCCATCTTCGCCGCCGTGGCGCTGGAAACGCTGCTGCGTTCCGAGCGCGACGCCGCCCTGAGCACGATGAAGGAAGCCGCCGACGCCACGGCGCTGCTGGTGGACAATGAGCTGAGCAGCGCCGAAGCCGCGCTGCGCGTGCTGGCGCAGTCGCCGCACCTGGCCAGCGGCGACATGGAGAACTTCTATCGCCACGCGCGCACGGCCGACCGCGGCGACGGCGGACGCACCATCCTGTTCCTGGCCAGCGGCCAGCAGGTGATCAACACCGTGGCGCCGCTCGGCGCCACGCTGCCGCCGCCGCCCGACTACGTGCGCACCCGCACCCGCGACGTCATCGAGAGCGGCCGCACCGTGGTCTCGGGCCTGATCAAGGGGGCGGTGCAGCAGATCCCCGTCACCACCATCAACGTCCCGGTGCCGATCGATGGCGGCCGCCGCTACGTGCTCGGTTCGGTGTTCTCGCCGGATTACTTTTCCAGGGTGATCGACCGGCGCGCGATGCCGGCCAGCTGGAAACTCTCGGTGGTCGACCGCGCAGGCTATTTCATCGCGCGCTCGAGCGAGCCGGCGCGGCTGGGCCATGCCGCCAACCCGCTCCTGATGCGCGCCGCCGCGGGCCGCCAGCAAGGCATGGTGCGCTTCGACACCCGCGCCGGCGTGGATGCCTACCACGCCTTCACCCGTTCGCCGATGTCGGGCTGGATCGTCACCGTCAGCGTGCCGGCCGCCGAGATCGACGGCGTGGCCCGGCGCGCGGTGATGCTGGTGGCGATCGGCATGCTGGCCGCGCTGCTGGTGGCGGCCGGCGCCGCCGCGCTGTTCGGGCGCCGCCTGGTGAACGCGACCCATGGCGCGGCCGCCAGCGCGACCGCGCTCGGCCATGGCGGCCTGCCGCCGCGGCCGCGCACCGGCATCGCCGAATTCGACCACCTGCAGCGCTGCATCGGCGAAGCCGGCCGCAAGCTGGCCGCGGCCGAGGGCGAACGCAGCGCCCTCCTGCAGCGCGAACAGGAGGCGCGCGCGCTGGCCGAAGAGCAGGTGCGCATCCGCGACGACTTCCTCGCCATGCTGAGCCACGAGCTGCGCAATCCTCTGAGCGGCATCGTCGGCGCGGTCCAGCTGCTGCGCATGGACAGCCCCCGGCCCGAGCTCAAGAGCCAGGCCCAGGACATCCTGATGCGCCAGAGCCGCCACCTGACCCGCATCGTCGACGACCTGCTCGACCTGGCGCGTCTGGCGCGCGGCAAGATCAAGCTCGACATGGGGCCGGTCGAGCTGTCGGCGGTGGTCGAGCCGACCGTGGCCGCGCTGCGCATGGCCGGCCGCGTCCAGCACACGCTGACCACCAACCTGGAGCCGGCCTGGGTGCGCGCCGACCGCACCCGCATCGAACAGGTGGTCACGAACCTGGTCACCAATGCGCTCAAGTACACGCCGCCGGGCGGCGCGATCGAGATCGCGCTCGAAGCGCATGCCGGCAAGGGCCAGGCGGTGCTGACGGTGCTTGACGACGGCGTGGGCATCGCGCCCGACCTGATGCCGCGCCTGTTCGATATCTTCGTGCAGGGCAAGGTCTCGCTCGACCGCTCCCAGGCGGACTCGGGATCGGGCTGTCGCTGGTGCGCAGCCTGGTCACGCTGCACGGCGGATCGATCGATGCCGCGAGCGCGGGGACCGGCCAGGGCAGCGTCTTCACCCTGCGCCTGCCGCTGCTGGAACACGCGCTGGTCGACACGCCGGCCGCGGCAGCCCCGGCGCGGACGGCGCCGGCCACCGTGCTGCTGGTCGAGGACAACGAGGATGCGCGCCGCATGCTGGCGGCGCACCTGGAGGCATCGGGGTACAGCGTGCTGGAAGCGGACAACGGCATCGACGGCCTGGCGCTGGCCCATGAAGCCCGGCCCGGGCTGGCGATCCTGGACATCGGCCTGCCCGGCCTGGACGGCTACCAGCTGGCGGCGCGCCTGCGCGCCGACGCCGCCACGCGGCCGATGCGCCTGATCGCCCTGACCGGCTACGGCCAGGCGAGCGACCGCGAACGCGCGCTGGAGGCGGGCTTCGACGCCCACCTGGTCAAGCCGGTCAAGTTCGACGAACTGGCCAGGGAGCTGGCCGGCGCCTGAACCCGCGGCCCGCTATCCATTACCCCTTGCGCGGCAGCAGGTCGCGCACCACCGCGTTCAGGCGCTCGACCGACACCGGCTTGCCGAGATGGGCCGAGAAGCCCGCCGCGCGCGCGCGCGCAATGTCGGCGTCGCGCCGCATGCCGGTGATGGCGATCGCCGGCAGGCTTGCGCACTTCGGCAGCGCGCGCACCATGCCCAGGAATTCGTAGCCGTCGATCTCCGGCATCGAGATGTCCGAGATCAGGAGGTCGACGTCTTCCTGTTCGAGGATCGCCAGGCCGCCTTTGGCGCTGGAGGCCTCGAACACGGTGGCGCCGCTCATCTCGAGCAGCGACTTGAACACCATCAGCATGTCTTCCATGTCGTCGACCACCAGGATGCGCAGCCCGGCCAGGTCGTCCGATGCCGCCTCGCCGCCGCCGCACGGCGCCGCCTTGTTTTCGAACAGCGGCAGCCAGACCGAGAAGCGCGCGCCCTTGCCCACGCCTTCCGAAGCGACGTCGACCCGGCCGCCGTGCAGGGCCACGATCTCGCGCACCAGCGCCAGGCCGATGCCCAGGCCGCCCTTGGAGCGCGTGGTCACCGACATGCTCTGGCCGTACATGTCGAACACGTGCGGCAGGAAGGACGGGGCGATGCCCTGGCCGCTGTCGATCACGTCGATGCGCAGCGCTTCTTCCTCGCGCTCCAGGTGGACTTCGATGCATCCGCCGCCGGGAGTGAACTTGATCGCATTGCTGAGCAGGTTCATCACCACCTGCTCGATGCGCACCACGTCGGCCAGCACCGGCATGCCGTCGGCGCCGCCGGTGAGCTCGATGCGCAGGCCCTTGGCCGCCGGATCGTTGCGCGCGGCGTCGACCACGCCCTGCAGCAGCGTGTCGAGCACCACCGGCGCCATGGTCAGCGACAGCTTGCCGGTGCGCACGCGCGACATGTCCATCAGGTCGTCGATGATCTTGGTCTGGCTCATGACCGAACTGCGGATGATCGTGGCTGCGCGCATGAAGTTGGGCGACTGGCGCAACTCTGGCATGCGCGAGAGCAGTTCGACGTTAATGTGAATCATATTGAGCGGATGGCGCAGCTCGTGCGACATCACGGCCAGGAACTCGTCCTTCAGCGCCGCCGCGCTTTCGGCGTCGGAACGCACCGTCTGCTCGTGGGACAGCGCCTGCTCGCGTTCCTTGCCCTGGCGCTCGCGCGCGGTCTCGTCGCGCGCGATCTTGGCGTAGCCATAGAATTCGCTGTTGCGCAGCGGCGTGGTGACGCCGCTGCAGTAGAAGCGGCTGCCGTCCTTGCGCAGGTGCCAGCGTTCGTCCTCGGCGCGGCCGTCCTCGCGCGCGCGGCGCAGTTCATCCTCGGGCACGCCGGCGGCGATATCCTCGGGCACGAACAGGCGGTCCAGATTCTGGCCCTGCATTTCGTCCGCCGTGTAGCCGAACAACGTCTCGGCGCCCTTGTTCCAGCTGGTGACGCGGCCCTCCTCGTCCATCGTGATGATGGCGTAGTCCTTGGCGCTTTCGGCCACCATGCGCATGCGCGCCTCGCTGGCGCGCGCCTGTTCCTCGGCATGGCGGCGCGCCGTGATGTCGAAGAAGGTCATCACCGCGCCTTCGATGCGGTCTTCGTTGGTGCGATAGGGCAGCAGGCGCACGATGTAACAGCGGCCGTCGTTGCTGCGCACTTCGCGCTCGACCAGGCGCAGCGTGTCGAAGGTGGCGCTGACGTCCTCGGCCAGCTGGTCGTAGTCGAGCTTATGGGTCAGGTCGAGCAGCGAGCGGCCGACGTCGGTCGCGATGATCGAGAACAGGTCGACGGCGCGCGACGTGAAGCGCTTGATGCGCAGGCCACTGTCGACAAAGATGGTGGCGATGTCGGTCGAGGCGATCAGGTTGTTCAGGTCGTCGTTGGCCTTGCCGGTTTCCTCGACCTTGACCTTGAGCTCGAAATTGACCGTCACCAGCTCTTCGTTCACCGATTGCAGCTCTTCCTTGCTGGTTTCGAGTTCCTCAGCGGCCGAGCGCAGCTCTTCGTTGATGGCCTGCAGCTCTTCGTTCGAGGCGCGCAGCTCTTCGGTGGAGATCTCGGAATACTCGATCGTCTCCTGCAACTGCTCGCGCTTGCGCTGCAGCTCGGCCTCGAGCTGGGACAGGACCACGTCGTGGCTGCCGTCCGGACGCGGCGGCTGCGCGCCGTCCGGCCCTTCCTCGACCCGGTTGAACAGCACCAGCAGGTAGTCGGTTTCGGACTCCTCGTCGCGGAAGGCGCGCACCGTGGCCGCCACCGCGCCCTGCGCCTCGCCGCCGGCCAGTTCGATCGGCCGGCATTCGACGCTGCCGCCGTTCTGCGCCACCTGGTACATGGCCGAGCGCAGCTCCAGGCGCAGTTCGGGCAGCACCAGCGTCAGCAGGTTGCGCGACGGTTCGCCGCCGCCCATGCGCAGGTACTGGCCGGCCTGCTCCGACACATAGACCAGGTTGCCCTCGCGGTCGACCACGACCGACGGCGGGGCGAACTGGGCCAGCGCGCGCTGGTGCATCTCGGCATAGGTGCTGGCGCGCCTGCCGGGCAGCTTGGGCCGGCTGACTTCCGGCAGGCGCACCCCGTACAGGGCCGAGGACGGATTCTGGTAATGCAGCTGGCGCCCGGTGGTGCGCGCGCGGTAGATGCGATTCTTCTTGTCGACCGGGATGAAATAGTCGGCCACCGACTCGGCCGACTCGGACGAACCGAGGAACAGGTAGCCGCCGGGCTTGAGCGCGAAATGGAAGGTCTGCAGCACCCGCATCTGCACGTCGCGGTTCAGGTAGATCAGCAGGTTGCGGCAGCTGACCAGGTCGAGCCGCGAGAACGGCGGGTCGCGCAGCAGGTTGTGCGAGGCGAACAGGATGCGGTCGCGCAGCGACTTGCGGATGCGGTAGCGGCTGTCCTCGCGCTTGAAATACTGGCGCAGGCGGCTGGGCGCGACGTCGGTGATGATCGAACCCGGATAGGTGCCGGCGCGCGCGGCGTCGATCGCATGGTCGTCGATGTCCGAGGCGAACACCTGGAACGCCGGCGGCGTTTCCATCAGCGCGGCCTGGTCGGCCATCAGCATCGCCAGCGAATACGCCTCTTCGCCGCTGGCGCAGGCCGCGACCCAGGCGCGCACCTCGTCGCCGGCGGCGCGGTCCTTGAACAGCTCGGGCATGATGTCGCGCTCGAGCGAATCGAAGGCTTCGCGGTCGCGGAAAAAGTTGGTCACGCCGATCAGCATGTCGTCGAGCAGCGCCTTGTTCTCGCCGACGTCGCCGCGCAGCAGGTCGCGGTAGTCGGGCAAGGTGCGCATCTGGCGCACCTGCATGCGCCGCTCGATGCGGCGCAGCACGGTGGCGCGCTTGTAATGGCGGAAATCGTGGCCGGTGCGGGTCAGCAGCGAGGCGATGATCTCCTGCAGCGCCTCTTCGGTGCCGGCTTCCAGCTCGGCCGGCGTGGCGGCATGCTCGATCGGCGCTTCGAGGTTGCCCGGCGGCGGCAGTTCGATGCGCTTGGCGTTGTCCCACAGGTCGACCAGCTTCTGCGGCATCTCGACCACGGGCATGACGAAGTCGACCGCACCGGTACCGATCGCGGCCACCGGCATGCCGTCGTGTTCCGCGTCGTCCGGCAATTGCACGATGGTGACGCCGCCCTGCTCCTTGACCCGCGACAGGCCCACGGCGCCGTCGGAGCCGGTGCCGGACAGCACGATCGCGACCGAGCGCTCGCGGTGCACCTGGGCCAGGGTGCGGAAGAACAGGTCGATCGCCACGTGCTGGCCGCGCGGACGCTGCAGCTCCTCGACGATCAGGAGGCCGTCCATCATCGTCAGGTGCACGTTGGGCGCGATCACGTAGACGTGGCCGGGTTCGATCTGGACCCGCGAGGTCACCTGCACCACCGGCATGCGGGTGGCGCGCTGGAGGATCGATGCGGCCGAGCTCGGATGCCTGGGCGACAGGTGCAGGATGACGACGAAGGCCATCTCGTGGGACGACGGCATGTTCTCGAACAGGCGCTGCAGGGCGGGCAGGCCACCGGCCGAGGCGCCTATCCCGACCACCGGGAAATGGAGGTTGCTGGGAACGATGTCCGGCTCGGTGGGCAGGGCACTGGTGGCGACGGCGGGATCGGACATCTCAAGGCTCAATGATGTAGTTGTGTGGGAGTCTAGTCGATCCGCCATGCCTTTTGGACGAAATGTAAGAAAAAAACTTAATTCCCACACAACCAAATTCGCACGATTGTGCTTGCCGGCGTTGCCATGCACGCAGGACCCGCCGCAGCCAGCCTTTCATTCTTCGCGCCAAGCCATTCACCATGCATGCTGATCGATTCGGCATGCCCGGGCGGAGCTTCGCCTGCCCGGCTTGTGCGGCGCCAAATCCAGCGCACGGCGACGGCGTACTTTGAATCGACGGGCCCGCCAGTTCGACGCAAGCCCTTGTTTATCAAGGAGAATTATCATGTGGCACACGCCTTATCGCATTGCCCTGTTCCTGCTGTCCTTCGCCGTGGCCGGCGCCGCCTGCGCCTACCCCGAGTACCGGGTGACGATCGTCGGTCCGCCCGGCAGCAGCGCCGCCGACATCAACCAGGCCGGCGCCGTGGCAGGCAGCTACCCGGTCGGCGGAACGAACCATGGCTTCATCAACCGCGGCAAGGGCCTGGTCAAGCTCGGCGCGCTGGGCAGCGCCAGCGGCGCGGTGGCCGTCAACGACAAGGGCGAGGTGCTCGGCAACTGGGTCGGCGCCGACGGCCGCTTGCGCGGCTTTATCTATTCCTGCGGCGCGCAGCGCGACATCGGCGTGATCGGCGCCGGCTCGATCTACAGCGACATCAACAACGCGGGCTTTACCATCGCCACCAGCTACGCCGACAGCGACCCGAGCGGCTACCTGCGCGCGCCGAACGGTCGCTTGACGGCCATCGGCCACCTGCCGGTCGAGCACCCGATCACCCAGGTCTACGCGCTCAACAACCGCAACCAGGTCGCCGGCAAGTCGGGGCCGCTGGAATTCCCGGAGCAGCCCTACCGCGCCATCATCTGGACCAGGGGCACGCTGCGCGACCTGGGCGACTTCGGCGTGACGCCCAACAGCGCCAATGCCATCAACGACCGCGGCCAGGCCACGGGCTTCGCCTCGGTCACGACCGGCGGCCCGCACGACCGCGTGGCCTATTTGTACAGCAACGGCCGGCTGCTCAATATCGACGACGCCAACGCTCCCGGACAGACCTACAGCGAAGGAACGGGCATCAATAACCACGGCCACATCGTCGGCAACCACCAGCAACTGCAAGGCTTCGTCTGGCGCGGCAAGCGGATGCAGAGCCTGAACGCGCTGGTCGATCCGAAGCTGGGCTGGAACATCGGCGCGCCCGAAGCCATCAACGACGCCGGCCAGATCGCCGCCACCGCCGTCCGCGCGGGCGTGCAATATGCGATCCGGCTCGACCTGATCCGGCCGCACGGCCTGGCGGCGCCGCTGCCGGACGCCGGCCAGGCGGCCGAACTGGCCGCCGTCGCGACGCCTTCGGCGCAGGCGGCGGCGCTGGCGCGGGCCGAGGCCGAAGCGCAGGCGCG
This sequence comes from Massilia timonae, assembly GCF_001866515.1. Classification (NCBI taxonomy): domain Bacteria; kingdom Pseudomonadati; phylum Pseudomonadota; class Betaproteobacteria; order Burkholderiales; family Oxalobacteraceae; genus Massilia; species Massilia timonae. The sequence goes on along the minus strand of NZ_JRYB01000001.1, from coordinate 2,469,151 downwards.
CGAACTCGTGCAGCCGGTCGCGCAATGAGGCCCCTACTCTCATCCATCGAGGAGATCGTCATGTACCTGCATCATCGCGTGTCGCTGGTCCTGCTGTCGTTCACCGTGGCCGGCGCTGCCAGCGCCTATCCCGAGTACCGGGTGACGGTGGTCGGCCCGGCCGGCAGCTGGGTCTACGGCATCAACAACGCCGGCGTGGTGGTCGGCGACTATGCCGCAGGCGGCGACCGACGGCGCGCCTTCCTCAACCGCGGCAAGGGCCTGGTCGACCTGGGCGCCCTGACGGGCGTGTGGAGTTCGGCCAGCGGCATCAACGACCGGGGCGAGGTGGTCGGCAACTGGCGCAGCGCCGACGGGCGCCAGCGCGGCTTCATCTACGCCTGTGGCAAGGCGCGCGACATCGGCACGATTCCCGGCAAGGTCACCGGCTACAGCGACATCAACGACGCCGGCTACATCACCGCCTCGGGCCGCAATCCGGCCACCGGTGAAACGCTCGGCTACCTGCGCGCGCCGAACGGCGCCTTCACGCACCTGGGTGCGATCGACTGGGACGGCAACGGCGCGCCGGAAACCGTTCCCGCCGCGCTCAACAACCGCAACCAGATCACCGGCCGGTCCGGGCGCTTCAATTCCCCGGAGCCGGGATACCGCGCCTTCGTCTGGAAGAACGGCGCGATCCGCGACCTGGGCGACCTGGGCTCCACGCCCAACCTCGGACTCGCGATCAACGACCGCGGCCAGATCACCGGCCAGGCCTTCCTGCCGGCTGGACCGCGCGACAGCGTCGCCTTCCTGTACAGCCATGGGCGCATGGCCGGCATCGACGACCGCCCGGCGACCGAGTACAGGTTCAGCGCCGGCGCCGGCATCAACAACCGCGGCCACGTGGTCGGCACCAGCGACCACCTGTCGGGCTTCATCTGGCGCGGCAAGCGCATGGAGAGCCTCAACGCGCTGATCGATCCGGCATCGGGCTGGGACATCGGCAACCCGGTCGCCATCAACGACGCCGGACAGATCGCGGCCGTCGCCTCCCGCGACGGCGTGCGCTACGCGGTGCGCCTGGACCTGATCCGTCCACACACCAACCCGGCGCCGGCGCTGGAGCCCGAGGCCCGGGCCGAGCTGCTGGCCTTCCCGGCGTCGCCGGCCCTGGAGGCGGCGCTGGCCAAGGCCGAGGCGCAGGCCCAGGAACGCGAGGTGGCGCGGCCGGTTACGCAGTAAGTTTTCCATGGTGAAGCTGTTGGCGCGCGAGGCGCCGAAGTGCGCCAACCGGTGACGGCGTGGATCCGATGCGGCCCGCATCGCTTCGGCGCTCTTCCCCCAAAAGGGGATCGGCATGCATTTGCGTCATCGCCTGTCCGTTCGTTCAAACTTACGCAAAGCTACCCATAGTTAACTTCGCTGTTGAATTCCTGCTTCACAGGGGCTGGTTTCGCCTTGCACTTGACGCGCGAGGCCAGCGCCTGCCCCTCCACAGGCCGATGCGGTAGAACTCACCGCCATGTTTTTCAGGTTGATTGCCGCGTTGACGTCCCGGCCGTGCGGTGCGTCACAACCAGGGCAACGCCAATGGCGCACCGTCAGTGGGAGCACATCCATCCGGTAGCCACAGCACGAGCATGTCTTGCTGCTCGGGTACCAGCGATCCACCACGACGACCTGACCGCCGCGCCGCGTCGCCTTGTACTCCAACTGGCGGCGCAGCTCACCAAATCCCATGTCAGCGATCGCCCGGGCCAGGCAACGGTTTCCGAGCATGCCCTTCACGTTCAGGTCTTCGATACCAATGGTGTGGAAATGGCGGGTGATATAGGTGCTCAATTGATGCAGGCCATTGCGCCTCAGATCGGCAATCCGGGCGTATAGCCGGCCAAGCTTGGTTTTCGCCTTTGCACGATTGCGCGACCCTTTGACTTTGCGTGAAACCTCGCGCGACAGGCGTTGCAGACGCGCGAGCAGTGTGCCCAACGCTTTTGGGCCGGTAAAGATTTCACCGGTCGACAGCGTGGCCAGCGCCGAGACACCGAGGTCGACTCCCACCGCGCCTTGGGTTTCGGCTGAAGGTTGAAGTTGATCCTTGATGTCAACGGTTATGCTCGCATGCCAGTGATCGGCAATCCGGCTGATCGAGGCCGAGACGATGCGCCCGAAGAAACGCAGGGATTCGTGCATGCGGACCCATCCCAGTATTGGAATGTGGATGCGCTTCTCCTCGACACGGAACTGGTCATTGCTTAATGTAAATCGATCGTCACGGCCCTTGCGGCGAAAGGTGGGATAGCGAGCACGCCCTTTGAAGAAATTTTCGAATGCTCGCCCCAACTGCATGATCGCCATCTGCGGTGCGTTCTTGGTCACTTCTAGCATCCAGGGGAATTGCTCACGCTTGATCGCGTTGAGCTGGCGTCGCAATGCGGCCTCATTTGGCTTGTCCACCGCCGGGTCGACCTTGCTTGCCTCGTACTGCCGCCTCCATTGGACCAAGGCCCAGTTATAGGCGAAACGTGCAGTACCGGCGGCACGCGCCAAGTATGTCGCCTGGACATTGTTCGGATCGAGTCGGATGCGATGGGCTAGAAACATTGCGACTCCTTGGCTGCTGCACACGCCAACGATCAGCTTCTGGTTGCGGTGAATGCGGCTTCCATAGAGACATGCCTAGAAGACGGTGATGATCTTGAGCACATCGCTTGCCAGCTCTTCTTCGAAATTGATGTCCTCGCCTTGGTTGATGATGACCACGTCGATTTGTCTTGCCTGGCACATGGAAAATATCAGCTCCGCGCCAAAACGCAGCAGTCGATCCTTGTGCGTCAAGACCAAGCGCCCAACCTCATCTTCGACAATCACGCCGAGCAAAAATTTCAAGCCTTTCTTGCGATAGTTCATGCCCGACCCAAGGTCGGCAATCATATTTAATCAAGACTGGACACTTTCATCTGCACCGATGGTCCCTGCGGCTTCGGCCCTGGCAGCCTTGACCCGCCCGAGCGCGGTTTCCGGGTCCAGGCCGGCCATGATCAGGTTGATGATTTCCTGCTTGTCTTCCTGCCCGATCCACTCGCAGTCCTTGCGGTGCGAGCAGAAATAGGCATACCAGGAGACATCGGCCGGGCGCTCCTTGCGCGGCTTCAGGCGGGCCGGCACGGCGGCGCGCTGCGCGCTGGCGAACGCCGGCAGTTGCGCGTCGGCGCCCGACCAGTCGAATGCGGCGGCGGCGCGCCGGTCGGCTTCCCAATCGCCGTCGTATCCCTTGGCCGGCAGCATGCTTTCCTGGTCGACCGCGAGACTCGACAGCCTGGGCCAGGCATGGGCGGCGCAATAGGCGTCGACGAAGCGCAGCTTCATGCCGATGCCGATCGGGACCGCCCTGCCGAGCACCGCATCCTTCGGGTACAGCGAGCGCGCCAGCGTCAGCAAATCCTTGAAGCCGATCGGCACGCCCTGCCCCGATCTCGCGTGGTGCGCCAGCGCTTCGTAGACGCGCACGCCGACCTCGATGTCATTGACGGTGATTTGCTGCTCTGCTCTTGCGTTGCCGCTCATGCGCCTTCTCGGGACGGGTGGTCGATGGGCATCATTATGCATGAGTGCGACCTCGACCTCTCTCGGCTCAGCGCTTGACCGTGCGCCCAAGGAAGTCGCGCATCAGGCGCGCGATCTGCTCGCCGTCCTCTTCCAGCGCGAAGTGGCCGGCGTCGAGCAGGTGCAGCCGGGCCTTGGGCAGGTCGCGCAGATAGGGGGTGGCGCCTTCCGCCGGAAAGATCTTGTCGTTCTTGCCCCAGACGATGAGCATCGGCGGCTGGTGCTTGCGGAAATACGTCTGACACGGCGCGCGTAGAATTCGAGGATGCTAAAGCGATCCTGTTCCAGTGCAGACAGGATGATCGAGGTAATGAGGTAGCCGGAGATGACGAAAAAGATGTCTACCCCGATGAAACCGCCGGGAAGATAGGTTGGCCGGCCGTGATACAGCACGACTGCAATGACTGCTACCGCGCGCAAGCCGTCGATGTCGGGACGGTAGTCGGTGAGTTTCTGATGACGGGATGCCGCTGCAGTGTTCACGCCCCCTCCGCTCGTTCAAGTTGACAGGCAAGCAAGCTATGTGATGCTTACATATCTGAACGTGAGCGGGAATCGATTTGAACGGGCTTTAATGACAATCAAAGTGCTCGCTACTGTGGCAATTTCTCAGAGCACATTAACCCGACTAACCAGGAATTTTCGTTTTCTCAAAAACGACGGAAAAATAAAAAAGGCTTACGCGGAAAGTTCGCATAAGCCTTGTTTATATTGGTAGGCCTCCCGTGAGTCGAACACGGCACCAACGGATTATGAGTCCGCTGCTCTAACCAAGCATGAGCTAGAGGCCCAGAAACTGGTACGGTGGAAAGTGAACTCGCCACCTGCTCACCGGCTGGACACCAGATGAGCGAAGTGGCGAGAGCATATTGCCTTTACTGCCAGTACGTCAAGCCTTCACGACCAATCAGCTGCTGCCCTCGAGGAAGCTCTTCAGCTTGTCCGAGCGCGACGGGTGACGCAGCTTGCGCAGCGCCTTCGCCTCGATCTGGCGAATCCGCTCGCGGGTCACGTCGAACTGCTTGCCCACTTCTTCCAGCGTGTGGTCGGTCGACATCTCGATGCCGAAGCGCATGCGCAGCACCTTGGCTTCGCGTGGCGTCAGCGAGTCGAGCACGTCCTTCACCACGCCGCGCATCGAGGCGTGCAGGGCCGCATCCGACGGCGCCAGGGTGTTGTTGTCCTCGATAAAATCGCCCAGATGCGAATCGTCGTCGTCACCGATCGGCGTTTCCATGGAGATTGGCTCTTTCGCAATCTTCATGATCTTGCGAATCTTATCTTCCGGCATTTCCATCTTGATCGCGAGGGTCGCCGGATCCGGTTCGGCGCCGGTCTCTTGCAGGATCTGGCGCGAGATCCGGTTCATCTTGTTGATCGTTTCGATCATGTGCACCGGAATACGGATCGTGCGCGCCTGGTCCGCGATCGAGCGGGTAATCGCCTGGCGAATCCACCACGTTGCGTACGTCGAGAATTTATAGCCGCGACGGTATTCGAACTTGTCCACCGCCTTCATCAGGCCGATATTGCCTTCCTGGATCAGGTCGAGGAATTGCAGGCCGCGGTTGGTGTACTTCTTGGCAATCGAAATCACCAGACGCAAGTTCGCCTCGGTCATTTCGCGCTTGGCCTTGCGGGCCTTCATTTCACCAGCCGCCATTTGACGGTTGATGTTGCGCAGGTCTGGCAATGGCAGCACGACGCGCGCCTGCAGGTCGATCAGGCGTTGCTGCAGTTCCTTGATCGTCGGGATATTACGGCCCAGGATGGCGCTATAGGCGTGGCCGGCGTCCACTTCGCCGTCGACCCATTCCAGGTTCGTCTCGTTGCCCGGGAAGACCTTGATGAAGTGGGCGCGCGGCATGCCGCAGCGGTTCACCGCGACGTCGAGGATCTGCTTCTCGATGTGGCGCACTTCGTCGACCTGGCCGCGCAAGGTGTCGCACAGCTTCTCGACCACCTTGGCCGTGAAACGGATGCCCAGCAGCTCGTTCGAGATCGCTTCTTGCGCCTTGACGTAGGCTTTCGAGTTGTAGCCGTCCTTCTCGAAGGCCTTGCGCATCTTGTCGAATTGCTGGCCGATCTCGTCGAACTTGCCGAGGGCGGCGGCTTTCAGGGCCTCGAGCTGCTCGGCCGAGTAGCCCGCGGCGGCGCCGGTGCCGGTCGAGGCTTCCTCTTCCTCTTCCTCTTCTTCGGCGTCCTCTTCGTCTTCTTCCTCCTCGTCGGAATCGGTCGAGGCTGGGGCGACCGCGCTCGGCGAGGTTTCTTCGCCTTCTTCGGGGTCGACCATGCCATCGACGATCTCGTCGATCTTGATTTCGTCGCGCTCGATCTTGTTGGCGGCGTCGATGATCTCGGCAATGGTCACCGGGCAGGCGGAAATCGCCTGGATCATGTCCTTCAGGCCATCCTCGATGCGTTTCGCGATCTCGATCTCGCCTTCGCGCGTGAGCAGCTCGACCGAGCCCATCTCGCGCATATACATGCGGACCGGGTCGGTGGTGCGGCCGAAGTCGGAGTCGACCGTCGACAGCGCAGCCTCGGCGGCAGCCTCGGCTTCGTCGTCGCTCGTGACGTTCGGAACGTTATCCGACAGCAGCAGCGTCTCGGCATCGGGTGCGTGCTCGTACACGGCGATGCCCATGTCGTTGAAGGTGCCGATGATGCCTTCGATCGCTTCCGGATCGACGATATTCTCGGGCAGGTGGTCGTTGATCTCGGAATACGTGAGGAAGCCGCGCTCCTTGCCCGACTTGATCAGGGCCTTGAGCTTGTTGCGGCGCAGCTCCAGCTCTTCCTCGCTGGCCTCGGTATCGGACGAGAACGCATCTTTCAACAGCGCTTTTTCTTTGGCCTTGCGGTCCTTGGCCTTGGCCTTGTCGGCCGCCTTCAGCTCGGCGCGCTCGACCGCGTTCAGCGCGGCGATCTCGTCGTTCTCGGGGGTGAATTCTTTCGGCTTGCGGCCACGCCGTCCCGGCACCTTGACGGAAGGCAGGACGTAGCCCGACGTGTCGATCGCGGCCAGGGTAGCCGCATCGGTCGTCTGGCTGACAGGCGCTGGGTTCGCCGTACGAACCTCGGCCTTGTCTTGCGAATTGTCCGCCTTGGCGGCAGACGCTCTCGTGGTTTTCGCAGCCACGTTGGTTTCGGGTTTCTTGGTTGGCACAGGCGCTTTCGATGTCACAACGACTAACTTTACGATGGTTAAAAATAAAGTTTTGTTACCTTACATCATCCTGCAGGCACAAATCCATGGGCCTCGCTAACTGAAACACCACGCGTCCGATTGAACCGAAAATCGTTTCAACAGTTGCAATAGTTAGCGTTTTATTATAGCACGCACCCCACCTTTTTCCAGTTGCGAGCGCCTGGGCGTCCAGGGCGGAGCCAGGTGATCATCGGGGTGCCATCTCGGCAGCAGCCTCGCGGGCCAGAAGGTCCTGCTGAGCGACAATCTCGCGGTAGCGAGCACTCACCTGATCTGGGGTCAATCCAGAAGAAAACAACTGGTTAAGCTCCTGTTTTAACGAATCCATCTTGATCTGTCGCACAGAACTTAACAGAACAATGCGGTCTCCATCGACCTCATTTTCCGGCTCCGCCGCGATTTCAGCGATCATCGCGTCGTATTCATTCGTCACTTCCCTGAGCTGCTGGGACAGGGCCGCGAAGGTGCCGTGTTCGCCCAGCGCCTGCGCGGTCTCGACCAGGTGGCGCAGGCGATCGGAACTTTCTTCTCCAAAATAATCGAAGGCCTGCAGCGCCTGCTCGTCGAGCAGCAGGGCCAGGTGCGGGTGCGCGACCAGGATGCGCAGCATCTTGAGTTCGAGCCCCACCGGCTCCGGCCGTCCCTGGCGCGGCGGCGCGCGGCGCGCGGTCGCCACCGGCTTGGACAACTCGAACAGGCTTTCGATCTCCGCCGGCGTCGATTGGGTCATGCTGGCCAGGCCGCGCACGATCTGCAGGCGCAGGCTCGACGGCGTCATCGCCTGCAGCAGCGGCTTGGCCTCGAACTGGGCGTGGGCGCGCCCTTCCGGCGTGTCGAGGTCATGTTCCTGCGTCACTTCGCGCAGCAGGAATTGCGACAGCGGCATCGCGTCGGCAATTTCTTGCTCGAAGGCTTCGGCCCCGCGCTCACGCACGAAGCTGTCCGGATCGTGCTCCTGTGGCAAGAACAGGAACTTGATCGTCTTGTCGTCGCTCACCTGCGGCAGGCAGGCCTCGAGGGCACGGCGCGCGGCGCGGCGGCCGGCCTTGTCGCCGTCGAAGCTGAAGATCACGTCGTCGGTCTGGCGCAGCAGTTTTTGCACGTGGGTCGTGGTGCAGGCGGTGCCCAGGGTGGCGACTGCTTGCGGAAAGCCCAACTGGGCCAGCGCAACGACGTCCATATAGCCTTCGGTCACCAGCACGTAGCCGGCGTCGCGGATCGCCTGGCGCGCCTCGAACAGGCCGTACAGTTCGAGGCCTTTCTGGAACAGCGGTGTTTCGGGCGAGTTCAGGTATTTCGGTTCGCCGCCGTCGAGCACCCGGCCGCCGAAGCCGATCACCTGGCCCTTGGTATTGCGGATCGGGAACATCACGCGCTCGCGGAAGCGGTCGTAGCGGCGCTGGTGATTGCCCTGCTCGTCGACCTTGTCGATCACCAGGCCGGATTCGACCAGCACGTGGGCGTCGTAGTCGGGGAAGATCGCGCGCAGGCTGTCCCAGCCGGACGGCGCGTAGCCCATGCCGAAGCGAGCGGCCACTTCGCCCGTCAGCCCCCGGTTCTTGAGGTAGGCGATGGCGCTCGGCGCATCCCGCAACTGGGCGCGGTAAAAATTGCAGGCCTGGGTCAGCGCATCGGTCATGGCCAGCGTCTGCGCCTGCTGGGCGGCGCGCTGGGCCGGCGGGATACGGTCGTCGGCGTCGGGCACGATCATGCCGACGTTCTGGGCCAGGTCCTTGACGGCGTCGACGAAGCCCATGCCCGAATACTCGATCAGGAAGCCGATCGCGGTGCCGTGGGCGCCGCAGCCGAAGCAGTGATAGAACTGCTTGGTCGGGCTGACCGTGAAGCTGGGGGATTTTTCGTTATGGAATGGGCACAGGCCCATGAAGTTGGCCCCGCCCTTTTTCAGCTGGACGTAGCGGCCGACGATGTCGACGATGTCGACACGGTTGAGCAAATCGGTAATGAAAGTTTGCGGAATCACTTGGCGTTACACAGTGTTTGTCTAGGGTCAGACTATACCGCAGCGCTTGCTGCAAATTGATATGCAACAAGATGATGTCCCCGCACGGTAGCGCGCGGGGACATCATGTGGCTTATCGATCAAGCGCCGGCGAGGGCCTTCTTGACGAGGCTTGATACGACGGTCATGTCGGCACGGCCTGCCAGCTTCGGCTTGAGCACGCCCATCAGCTTGCCCATGTCTTGCGGACCGCTGGCGCCGGTGGCGGCCACGGCGGCGGCGACTTCGGCGGCGATTTCTTCGTCAGACAGGCCGGCAGGCATATAGGTCGACAGGATGGCCATCTCGGCCTTCTCGACGTCGGCCAGGTCGGCGCGGCCGCCGGCTTCGAACTGGGTGATCGAATCCTTGCGCTGCTTGATCATCTTTTCGATCACGGCCAGCACCTGGGTGTCGTCCAGCTGGGTCTGCTCGTCGAGTTCCTTGCGCTTGACTTCGGCGATGATCAGGCGCACGGCGGCCAGGCGGCCGCTTTCCTTGGCGCGCATCGCGGCTTTCATGTCTTCGGTCAGTTGTTCTTTCAAGCTCATGGAATCTCCGTATTCGGTGGTGTGACTGGATGTGCGACGCCACTGACGAGACCGTCTGTGGCGTGGCACAAACGACAAAACCCGCTGCGGCGAAACCGAAGCGGGTTTGCGGACATCAGCGACTCGCCGGGACAGACATGGCCGTCACCGGGTCTTGGCCGGCTGAGCTGTAATTAGTACAGTTTCTTCGGCAGTTGCTGGCTGCGGATACGCTTGTAGTGGCGCTTCACGGCAGCTGCCAGCTTGCGCTTGCGCTCTGCGGTTGGCTTTTCGTAGAACTCGCGTGCGCGCAGTTCCGTCAGCAGACCAGTTTTTTCGATGGTGCGTTTGAAGCGACGCATTGCGACTTCGAACGGCTCGTTTTCTTTAAGGCGGATAGTGGTCATGTAAAAATCAAACCGTTGGATTTAGATAAGAACGAAATTCTAGCACCGTTTTTCGATCAATGGAAGCGTTTATCACGCCGTCAACTGCGGTGTGCCGCAATTGACACATCAGCCATTGGCAATGGCCAAGCCTGCCGCGACGCCCGATGCCCAGGCCCACTGGAAGTTGTAGCCGCCCAGCCAGCCGGTGACGTCGACCGTTTCGCCGATGAAGTACAAACCCGGCGCCTTACTGGCCATCATGGTCTGCTGCGACAATTCCCTGGTATCGACGCCGCCCAGGGTCACCTCGGCCTTGCGATACCCTTCCGAGCCGGTCGGCACGATGGACCAGCGATTGATCGCATCCCCCAGCTTGCGCAATTTCGCGTCGGCCATATCGGGCAAGCGCGCGGCTGGGTCGAAGCCATTGGCCGTCAGCAAGCCGTCGGCCAGGCGCGCCGGCAGCCATTGGGCCAGCACATTGCCCAGCTGCTTTTTCTCGGTCTTCTTCAGGCCAATCAAAGTCTCCGCCACGTCCATCTCGGGCAGCAGGTCGAGCACGATCGGCGTGCCCGGCTGCCAGTAGCTGGAAATCTGCAGGATCGCCGGGCCGGACAGGCCGCGGTGCGTGAACAGCAAGTCTTCGCGGAAATGGCCGCGCAAGCTCCCCTTCCCTTTCGCGCTGCCCGTGCTCACCTCGACCTCGAGCGCAATGCCGGCCAGCGGCACGAAGGGCTCCCAGCTGGGGCCGTCGAAGGTCAGCGGCACCAGGCCGGGACGGGTTTCCACCAGTTTCAGGTCGAACTGTTTTGCGATGCGGTAGCCCAGGTCGGTCGCGCCGATCTTCGGGATCGACAGGCCGCCGGTGGCCACCACCACGCTATCGACCAGCAGTTCGCCGCCGTCGGTGTCGATGGAAAAACCGGTCTCCAGTTTTTGCACGCCGGCCACCTTGCATGGCATACGCCATTCGACGCCGCCCAGTTCGCACTCGGCACGCAGCATGGCGATGATCTGCTCGGCCGAATCGTTGCAGAACAATTGACCCTTGTGCTTTTCGTGGTGGGCGATGCGGTATTTCTTCACCAGCGCCAGGAAGTCCTGGGCCGTGTAGCGCGACAGCGCGCTCTTGCAGAAGTGCGGATTCTGCGACAGGTAATTTTGCGGGCCGGCATTGATATTGGTGAAATTGCAGCGGCCGCCGCCCGAGATGCGGATTTTCTCGGCGAGTTTAACGGCATGGTCGATCAGCACCACGCGCTTGCCGTTCTGGGCGGCCACGGCCGCGCACATCATCCCGGCCGCGCCCGCGCCGATCACCGCTACATCGTATTGTTTTGCCATGCCTGCTGCTTCCCGCCGTCCGTCGAACCCGCCATTGTAATCCCAGCGGCGGGTCCCGGTCAGCAGCTACTCGACAGGCTGACTGCGCGCGCGGATCTTGCGCGACACTTCCACGCAATACGCCACCTGGGTCGCGATCGAGGCCGGCACCGGCACCTCGCCGCGCAGCGCGGCGCCGATCCAGGCCGCGGTGGTGGCCGCATCCCGGCCATCGGGCACCTCGGACAATGCGTCGGTCGGCGCATCGCGCTCGACCAGCAGCGCGCGCTGGCCGGCATGGAACCAGTCGATGCGCTGGGCGCGGTGCGGGTGGGCCACGGTCTCGCCCTCGGTGCCGCGCATCAGGAAGGCGTCACCCTGGGTTTCACTGTCCACACCTTCGAAGAAGCCGCCCAGGGTTTCCAGGTATTCGGGATGGGTGTACGACACCAGGCGCAGCGCCGGGCCGTCGAAGGGCTGCAGGATCTTGACCAGGGTGTGGGTCGAGTTGCGCACGCCCAGCACCCGCCGCAGCGACAGCATATGGGCCAGCCGCGGGGCCAGGTGCTCGATCGGCATGAAGGCCGGACGCAGGTGAGCGAACTCGTTCTGCACCTCGGCGGCGGTGGTTGCTTCAATCAGCCCCAATTCACGCAGGATCTCGGCGGTGGCCACGCGCCCCGGGTCGGTGCGCACGCCGTGCACCAGGGTCGGCACGCCCTCGCGCGCCAGCAGCAGGGCCAGCAGCGGCGTCAGGTTGGCCAGCTTGCGCGCGCCGTTATAGGTCGGGATCAGGACCGGGGCGAACTCGCCGCGCGGCGTGGGCAGCGGCGCGAACGAGGCGCTAGCGGCGTCCATGAAGCCGGCCAGCTCGTCCACGGACTCGCCCTTGATGCGCATGGCGAGCAGGATGGCGCCCAGTTCCAGGTCCGAGACCCGGCCTTCCAGCATGGCGGCGTAGAGCGCGCGCGCATCCTCGTGCGTCATGCTGCGCGCGCCTTTGACGCCGCGGCCGATTTCCTTGATGAAGGGGGCCGCGACAAAGCGTTCGATGTCATTCGTGTCGGTAGTCATGGCAAAAGGATACACGGGAACGGGACTGGCCTGCAGCACAGGGCGGCGCCGGGGCATGGTTTTTGCGAGATCGCTTGTGCACGTGCAGCAATTTCCGTCTACACTGGCCGATCCACCTGAAGAATTGTAGACAGCATCATGACCAGCACGCCACAAATCGAAAATACCAACGTCAGCTCGTTCACCCGGATGCCTACGCCGGTCGAACTGCATGCGGCCCTGCCGCTGAGCGAGCGCGCCTATGCGACCGTCATGGGTGGCCGCGAGACGCTGCGCAATATCCTCGACCGCAAGGACAAGCGCCTGTTCGTCGTGGTCGGCCCCTGCTCGATCCACGACCCCGAAGCCGGCCTCGACTATGCGCGCCGCCTGAAAGCGCTGCAGGACGAAGTCAGCGACACCATGGTGCTGGTGATGCGCGTGTATTTCGAGAAGCCGCGCACTACCACCGGCTGGAAGGGCTATATCAACGATCCCTTCATGGACGACTCGTTCCGCGTCGACGTCGGCATGGAACGCGCACGCCGCTTCCTGCTCGACGTGTGCGAGCTGGGCTTGCCGACCGCGACCGAGGCGCTGGACCCGATTTCTCCGCAATACCTGGGCGACCTGATCGCCTGGACCGCGATCGGCGCGCGCACCACCGAATCGCAGACCCACCGCGAGATGTCGTCCGGCCTGTCCACGCCGGTGGGCTTCAAGAACGGCACCGACGGCGACGTCAGCATCGCGATCAATGCGGTGCTGTCTTCGGCCAATCCGCACGCCTTCCTGGGCATCAATGGTCAAGGCTCGGTATCGGTCGTGCGCACCAGCGGCAATGCCTACGGCCACGTCGTGCTGCGCGGCGGCGGCGGGCGGCCGAACTACGATTCGGTGTCGGTGGCGATTGCCGAGCAGGCACTGACCAAGGCCAAGTTGCCGGCCAACCTGGTGGTCGACTGCTCGCATGCGAACAGCTACAAGAAGCCGGAACTGCAGCCGCTCGTCATGTCGGACGTGATCCAGCAGATTCGCCATGGCAATCAATCGCTGGTGGGCGTGATGATCGAGTCGAATATCGTCAGCGGCAACCAGGCGATTCCCGCCGACCTGTCGCAGCTGACCTATGGCTGCTCGGTGACCGATGGCTGCATCGGCTGGGAAGAGACCGAGAGCATGTTGCGTCAGGCGCACAAGGAGTTATTGCAGCGTCCGTGAATTCGAACGAACCGTACGGTAAAATCGACGGTTCTGCCTAATTCACACTGCTCCTCCCATGATCGTTCTCGGCGTCGAATCCTCCTGCGATGAAACCGGCTTTGCTCTGTATGACACCGAGCGCGGCCTGCTGTCCCACGCCCTGCACTCGCAGGTCGCCATGCACGAGGAGTATGGCGGCGTGGTGCCCGAACTCGCTTCGCGCGACCATATCCGGCGCGCCATTCCACTCTTGGACGAAGTCCTGAAGCGCGCCGACCTGCCGGCATCGAACATCGACGCCATCGCCTATACGCAAGGTCCGGGCCTGGCCGGCGCCCTGCTGGTCGGCTCCTCGGTCGCCTGCAGCCTGGGGCTGGCGCTCGATAAACCCGTGCTCGGCGTGCACCACCTCGAAGGCCACCTGTTGTCGCCGCTGCTGGCGTCGGAGCGCCCGGAATTCCCCTTCCTCGCGCTGCTGGTCTCGGGCGGGCATACCCAGCTGATGCGGGTCGACGGCGTCGGCAGCTATACGCTGCTGGGCGAGACCCTGGACGACGCGGCCGGCGAAGCCTTCGACAAATCGGCCAAGCTGCTGGGCCTGGGCTACCCGGGCGGGCCGGCAATTTCGCGCCTGGCGGAGTTCGGCGATCCGACCGCCTATACCCTGCCGCGCCCCATGCTCCACAGCAAGGATTTCAATTTCAGCTTTTCGGGCCTGAAGACCGCCGTGCTCACCGTGGTCAAGAACCACGAAGAAAAAGTCGTCGCCAATATCTGCGAGCAGGACAAGGCGAACATCGCGCGCGGCTTCGTCGATGCGATCGTCGACGTGCTCACCGCGAAATGCGTGAATGCGATGAAGCATACGGGCCTGAAGCGCCTCGTGATCGCGGGCGGCGTCGGCGCCAACAAGCAATTGCGCGAATCGCTCAACGCGGCCGCCGCCAGGCGCAAGTTCAAGGTGTATTACCCGGAGCTGGAATTCTGCACCGATAACGGCGCCATGATCGCCTTCGCCGGCGCCATGCGCCTTGAGCGCAACCCGGCGCTGGCCCAGCGCGACTATGCCTTCACGGTGCGCCCGCGCTGGCCGCTGGACGAGCTGGAAGCTGCATGAATAGCAAGGGAATCGCTCGAATTCGCCATTGAACTTGCCAGCCTGACATCGATCCTACCGTGTGACCGTTGCTCGCCAAACGGTGGCAATATCCGTCGATCAAGATTTACGGAGGTGAACGATGCGCGTAGTAAGCTGGAATATTCGTTGGGGTTGTGGCAAGGACGGTCGAATTCGCATCCACGCGATCATCGACGTGCTGCGCCGGCTGAACCCCGATGTGATCTGCCTGCAGGAGGTGGCCGCCAACCACCCCGAGCTCGAGGGCAGCGCCAGCGCCAACCAGTTCAAGCAGCTCAGCGGCGCATTCGGCGGCTACCACGCGATGGAGCACGCCCCGAGTGAAATCTACAAGAACAACGTTCCGCGCCTGTTCGGCAACCTGATCCTCTCCAAATACCGTATCTCGCAGGTGCACCGCCACCTGTTGCCCTGGCCGGCCGATCCGGAGCACCCGGCCGGCATGCCGCGCGGCCTGCTCGAAACCGTGGTCGATGCGCCGACCGGCAAGTTGCGCCTGCTGACCACCCATCTCGAGTACTATTCGCCGCCGCAGCGCATGGCGCAAGTGGCGCGCATTCGCGAGCTGCATGCCGAGGCCTGCGCCCGCTCGCGTTTGTTCCAGCCCGATCCGAATCTCGATGCGCCGTTCCAGCTGGGCTTCCGGCCTGGCTCGGCGATTCTTTGCGGCGACTTCAATTTCGCGCCGGATGCGCCGGATTACCAGGCGCTCCTGGGCGCGCCGGAACCCGGCGCGCTGCCGCTGGTGGACGCATGGCGCGTGGTGCACGGCGACATGGCGCGCGCACCGACCACCGGGCTGCACGGTTTCCCGTGGCCCGAGCGGCCCGAGTGCTATGACTATTTTTTCGTCACCGACGACTTGGCGTCGCGCTTGAGCTCGCTCGACGTGCAGTCGGAGACGGCGGCGTCGGATCATCAGCCGGTGGTGCTGGAACTGACCTGATCGATGGACACCGTGGGGTCGCGGCTGTGCCGCCGACCCCACGCCTGAATCACGCCGTGGCTTCCGGCTCGAGCCCCGGAATCTCGCGCAGCGCCCGCTCGAACACTTCCGGCGGCTGGCCGCCGGAAATCAAGTGGCGCTGGTTGATGATGATCGCCGGCACCGACTTGACGCCGGCGCGCTGGAAGAATTGTTCGCGCGTGCGCACGTCTTCCGCATATTCATTGGAGCCCAGGATGATGGCTGCCCGCTCACGGTCCAGGCCGACGCTTTCGGCCGTGCGCAGCAGCACCTCGTGGTTGCTCGGGTCTTCGCAGCGGGTGAAATAGGCTTCCAGCAGCGCGGTCTTGAGCTGGCGCTGCATGCCCTCGTCCTCGGCCCAGGCCAGCAGGCGGTGGGCGTCGAAGGTGTTGTAGATGCGGCCGCGCCGCTCCATGTCGAAGGTAAAACCGACGGCGGCGCCGCGTGCGCGGATCGTCTCGCGGGTGGCCGCTTGCTGCTCGGCCGTGGCGCCATATTTCTGCGTCACGTGCTCGACGATGTCCTGGCCGTCCGGGCCCATGTCGGGGTTCAGTTCGAAGGGCTGGAAATGCAGGTCGACGCGCACTTCGTCGCCGACCTTCAACAAGGCCTGTTCCAGCGATTTCAGGCCGATCGCGCACCAGGGGCACGAGACGTCCGACACAAAATCGATCCTGAGTTGCTTGCTCACGGGGTACCACCTTTCTGTCCGGCGCGGCGCGGGTGCGCCGCTGTTCAAGACGCATGGTAACGCCTGCAAGAAAATCCGGCGCGCGGCGGCCCGTTTCGCTTACTTGGCTTTCTTGGCCCCGGCCGACTTGCTGCCGATTTTCGATTCCTTGCCGGCGATGAGGTTGCCGATATTGCTGCTGTGACGCCACAGCAGCAGCGCGCTCATCACGAACACGGCGAACAGGATCGGATCGACGCCGAACAGCAGGCCGTAGTAGAACGGCGCGAAGATCGAGGCGACCAGGGCCGCCAGCGAGGAATAGCGGAAGGCGTAGGCGACGATCAGCCAGGTCGCCAGGGTCGCCAGGCCGAGCCATGGATTGATGCCGAGCAGGACGCCCAGCGCGGTGGCCACGCCCTTGCCGCCCACGAAGCGGAAGAACACCGGCCACAGGTGGCCGATGAAGACGGCGATCGCGACCAGGGCGATGCCGGTGTCATCCAGGCCGACATCGGGGCCGAAGCGCATCGCCAGCCAGACCGCCAGCCAGCCCTTGGCGGCGTCGCCGACCAGGGTGGCGATCGCGGCCTTCTTGCTGCCGCTGCGCAGCACATTGGTGGCGCCGGGGTTCTTGGAGCCATAGGTGCGCGGATCGGACAGGCCGAAGACGCGGCTCATCACGACCGCGAAGGAAATCGAGCCGAGCAAATAGGCGGCAATGGTGGCAATCAGGGTGTTCATCTAATCTCTCAGTGGGTTCCGGCCGATGTCATTACCGGAAATCGGTCGTGAATATACACCATCGGCCGCTGGTGGGAAAAGCTACTCGGCCAGGGCGCACTGCACCGGACGCGCCTTCAGCACGTCGACCAGCACCTTCGGGTCGATGCCGACCAGGTAGCCGCGGCGTCCACCATTGATGTAGATCTTGTCCAGCGCCAGGATACTTTCCTCGACGTAGACCGGCATCGCCTTGCGGATGCCGAAGGGCGAGGTGCCGCCGACCAGATACCCTGAGTGGCGCTGCGCGACGTCCGGCTTGCACGGCTCGACCGACTTGCAGGGAATGGCGCGCGCCAGGTTCTTGGTCGACACCTTGCAGTCGCCATGCATCAGCACGATGAGCGGCTTGGCGGCCTCGTCCTGCATCACCAGGGTCTTGACCACGTCGTGTTCGGGCACGCCGAGCGCGCTCGAGGACACCGCCGTGCCGCCATGCTCTTCGTACTCATAAGGATGCTCGGAAAATGCGACGGCATGCTTGCGCAGGAATTGGGTGGCGGGTGTCTCTGAGACGTGCTCTTTCTTGGCCATGCGTGTTACGCTAAAGACGAACAATAGGGGTTTCTATTATGCAGGAAGAACTTCGGTTTGCCACCTTCAACACTTTCAACCTGGCCCCGCCCGGCGCCCGCCTGTACGACAATCTCGCGCCCACCACGGCCGCCGAGTACGAGGCCAAGCTCGACTGGACCGCACACCAGCTCGACCTGATCAATGCCGACGTGATCGGCTTCCAGGAGATCTTTTCGCAAAGCGTGCTGAAGGAAGTGCTGCGGCGCAGCCGGCGCTATCGCGACGCCCACCACATCGGCTTCGATCCCGACCCGGCCGCCCCGCGCCTGACCCCGAGCGTGGCCCTGGTCTCGCGCCTGCCGCTGGCCGAGCCCGGATCGCAGCTGCCGATGTTCCCGGCTAACGTCACGATGCCGCCCGGCAGCCGCGACCCGGACCGCTTCACCCGCGCACCGCTGCATGCGGGCGTGATCGCGGCGCCGGGGGTGGTGATCGACGTGATCGTGGTCCATCTCAAGTCGCGCCGGCCCGACTACCGTTCGAGCGACAGCGGCGCCGACCCGCACCTGTATGCGCTGGCCTGCCTGCGCTCGCTGATCCGGCGCGGCACCGAGGCCACCGCGCTGCGCGTGCTCTTGACCGACATGGCCCACGCCAACCGCCGCCCGCGCATCGTGCTGGGCGACTTCAACGACGTGGCCGATTCGGTGACCACCGAGATCGTGCTGGGCGAAGGCACGCCGGTCGGCGAGCGCATGTTCGACGCCAGCCAGGTGCAGCGCCGGCTCGACCACCAGCGCCACGTCGGCTTCTCGATCCTGCACGACACGCGCCATTCGACCATCGACCACATCCTGGTGTCGCCCGAATTCAACCCGGCGCTACCAGGCGCGATCGGGGAGGTGGTGGACGTGGTGTACCTGAACGATCACCTGAATCTGGCGCTGCCCGAGGCGTCGGATCATGGGCAGGTGCTGGCCAGGGTACGGTTGTTCGGGCAACGTGATTTGACGTGACCGCAACGTATCAGCCAGGATGCGGTGACAAGTCGGGTGTCGCCATGGCCGCGCTGGCATAAAACCCCTGGTAGTCGTCACAGCCATGCCGGCGCAGGAAGTCCAGCTGCTCGGCCGTCTCCACGCCCTCTCCCACTACCCGCAAGCCCAGGCTGCGCGCCACCGAAATGATGGCCGGCACCATGGCCGCATCGACCGGGTCGTGCCCGACGTTGCCCACATAGCTGCGGTCGATCTTGAGCTTGGTGAGCGGGAAGCGGCGCAGCGCCTCCAGGCTCGACAGGCCGGTGCCGAAGCGGTCGATGCTCAGCTGCACGCCACGTGCGCGCAGCGCCATCGCCGTCTCGAAAGCCGGCTCGCCGCGCACCAGCGCCTCTTCGGCGATCTCGAGCTCGAGCGCTCCCGGCGCCAGGCCGGCGTCCTGCAAGGCGGCGTCGACCGCCGCCAGCAGCCCCGCATGCGCGAGCTGGGCGGCGGACAGGTTGACCGCGACCGTGACCGGAAACCCCGCATCGCCCCAGGCGCGCGCCTGGCGGCAGGCTTCCTTCAATACCCACTCGCCGATCGGGACGATCAGGCCGGATTCCTCGGCCACCGGCAAGAAGTGCTGCGGCAGCAGCAGGCCGCGCTCGGGATGGCGCCAGCGCAGCAAGGCCTCGACCGTGCCGACGCGGCCGCTTGCCACCTCGACCTCGGGCTGGTATTCGAGCACGAACTCATGGCTCTCGATCGCCTGGCGCAGCCGGTTCTCGAGCTCGACCCGCTCGATCACATGGGCGTTCATGGCCGGATCGAAGAAGCGGAAGGTGTCGCGTCCGTCCTGCTTGGCGTGGTACATCGCGACGTCGGCATGGTGCAGCAGGGCCTCCACCTCGTCGCCGTCGTCGGGGCACAGCGCGATGCCGATCGAGACCGACAGCGCCACCTGCTGCCCGCCAACGTCGATGGGCCGCGCCACCGCCTGGGTGACGGCGCCGGCCACGTGCGCGGCCTGGTCGGCGCCCTTGATGTCGGCCAGCAGCACCACGAATTCGTCGCCGCCCAGTCGGCTGATGGTGTCGACCCGGCGCACGCAGGCGCGCAGGCGCGCGGCGACCTCGCGCAGCACGGCGTCGCCGGCCTGGTGACCGTGGTGATCGTTGATCGGCTTGAATTTATCGAGGTCGAGGAACATCACGGCGCAGCGGTCGCGCTGGCGGCGCCAGGTGGCCAGCGCCTGATGCAGGCGGTCGAGGAACAGGATGCGGTTGGGCAGGCCGGTCAGGGCATCGTGCTCGGCCTGGTGCCGCACCTGCTCCTCGAGCCGCTTGCGCTCGCTGATGTCGGACAGCATCGCCATATAGCTGGACACGTCGCCGTGGGCGTCGCGGATCGCCGTCAAGGCCACCCGCACCGGATAGCGCTCGCCATTGCTGCGCACGCTGGCCAGTTCGCCTTCCCAGTGGTCCTGGCCGTCGAGTTCGGACCAGATGCGCTCGTAGAAGCCGTCGGCGGCATCCCAGCCCAGGCTGGCCAGCGACTGGCCGAGGATGTGCTCGGGGACGTGGCCGGTGATGCTGGTGAAGGCGCCGTTGACGGCGCGCACGCGGTAGTCGGCATCCATCATGATGATGGCGTCGCGCGCGTTCTGGAACACCTGGGCCGCCTGCGCCAGGTTGCTCTCGGCCTCTTTACGCGCCGTGATGTCGACTTCCATGCAGAAGATCTCTTGCATCACGCTGTCGTGCTTGACCGGGTAGTGGCAGGAATAGACCCAGTGGCGGCGGCCGGTGCGCGACTGCACCTGCCAGTCGCGCGCCGGCGGCGCGTGGCCGCTGCACCAGATCGCGGCGATCGCATCCGCGAACTCGGCCTGGCGGTCGAGGTGGCACACCAGCTCGCGGAAGGGCTTGCCGACCGCCTCGCCGGACGGAATGCCGTACAGTTCTTCGCTGGCGCGGTTCCAGAAACGGATGGTGCCGGCCTGGTCCATCGAATGCACGGCGACCGCCGGCGCCAGCTCGAGCGCCGTGACGAAATGGTGGAGCCAGCCGAAGGCTTCGGCCCCACCGTCGCCACGTCCCGGGAGGTCGCCTGCGGGACCGGCTTGCCCATCCCCGGCAAGTGGAGAATCGAGGGAGGGCGCGGCCGACGGCGCGGACGGGTGCGCCGCGGGATTCGGCGGTGGTTCGCTCACAGCAATGGCCTTTCGCTATGGAAACGACAATAAGCAGGTAGACAACACCGACATTGTCATGCCGTGGCGGGCCATGCCGTTTGCGAGCTCGCAAACGGCGGGCGGCACGCGCTTTGTCGCGCCATACCGCCATTCACACCGGCCAACTGACAGCTTGTCGCATTCAGATGGCTCAGACCGTTGTGGATGCTTATAGTTCCATCATGCGCCAGGGGCTCCATCGATGTCGACGGAGCACGCGCGCAATCCTTTTGATGGGCCGGCCGCTCAGGCCAGGCTCGGCGGCGCTGCGGCAGGGGTGCGCTCTTCGCCCTCCTCGCCGGTCGCATCGCCGTCCGGCTGCACGGTCCCGGCGCCGTCGGCCGGCGCGTTCTTCGCTTCCAGCTTGCGCTTGGCTTTTTCTTCGGCCTTGCGCTTCTTTTCGAGTTCCCGTTGCCGCTTTTCGTAAGAAAAATTGTTCCGTGCCATAGTCACCTCGACGTGTTTAATTCAAGGAAAATGCTGCAACTGCACAGCCATTATGGACTACTTCGCGGTTCCCGACTTTGAACCTATCCCGGTAGGTGGGAGGAAGTTCATGGCGACATGCGCGTAGGCGATGCATGGCGAGCGTGAGCAATGCGCGAGGAGGCCGCATGGCGAGCCATGCAACGACGAGCAACGCAGCACGCGCTTGCCAGGCGCGGCAGTAACGACTCTCACCTACCGGGATAGGTTCTTGCGCTAGCCACGTGGATGATGCTGCGCGTGCAGCCGTTTCAGGCGTTCGCGCGCCACGTGGGTGTAGATCTGGGTCGTCGAAATATCGGCGTGACCCAGCAATAATTGCACCACGCGCAGGTCGGCCCCGTGGTTCAGCAAATGCGTGGCGAAGGCGTGGCGCAGCGTATGCGGCGACAGCGGACCGGTGACGCCGGCCTTCGACGCGTGTTTCTTGATCAGGATCCAGAACATCTGGCGCGTCATCGGGCCACCGCGGCCAGTGACGAACAAGGCGTCGTCGACCTGGCCGTTGAGGATGATGCCGCGCGCATCCTTCAGGTAGCGTTCGAGCCAGCGCCGCGCCTCTTCGCCGAACGGCACCAGGCGCGTCTTGCTGCCCTTGCCGGTCACGCGCAGCACGCCATCGTTCAGGCTCACTTCGACCAGTTTCAGGGCCACCAGTTCCGATACCCGCAAGCCGCTGGCATACATCAGCTCCAGCATCGTGCGCTCGCGCAAACCCAACGGCGTCGAAATATCGGGGGCGGCCAGCAAGGCCTCGACCTGGTCCTCGGTCAGGGTATGCACGAAGCGGGTCGGCTGGCGCGCCGACGGCATCTTGAGGCAGGGATCGGTCGATATCTGTCCGCGGCGCAGCAGCAGGCCATAGAAGCGCTTGAACACCGACAGCCGGCGGTTGGCCGTGCTCGGCCGCGATTCCGGATGGCGGTCGGCGAAATAGGCGCTGAGATCTTCCGCCCCCACGGCCAGCAGGCCGCGTCCCGGGCGCTTGGCGTCCAGCCAGCCGGCGAACAGGCGCAGGTCGCGCCGGTAAGCGTCGAGCGAGTTCTTCGCCAGGCCCTGTTCCAGCCAGAGCGTGTCGCAGAACTCGTCGATCAGGGCCAGATCGACTGCTGCTGCCATGGAGCGGCGGTGGCGCCTTCGTGCCGCAGCAACCAGCGCTTGACCGAAAGATGGAAACCGTTCTCGTCGTTCTGGTTCGAGAAGCCGCCCAGGCCGCCGGATGCCGTGACCCGATGACAAGGAATGACCAATGGGAACCAATTGGCGCCGCAGGCCTGGCCCACGGCGCGCGGATGCGAGCCGATCACCTTGGCCAGGTGGCCATAGGTGCGCACGGCGCCGCGCGGGATGGCGCTGATTTCTTGCCACACCTTGCGCTGGAACTCGGTGCCGGCGTCCATCAACGGCAGGTCGAAGCTGAAATCCGGGTCGGCCAGGTAGCGCGCGAGCTGCTCGGCGCTGCGCTGCGCGATGGCGCTGTCCGCGCTTTTTTCGGCGAACGAAGGCGGCAGGTAAACCACTTCGCGCAGCTTGTCGTCGGCGGTACGGATGCCCAGCGCGCCGAAGGGAGCGGGCACGATGGCATTGAAAATCTGGCTGGCGGGATCGGTCTTCATAGTGGGGGCGACTGAGCAATGTGTTGCCCAGGCATCTTAACCGGGCAGCGCCCATGCGGGCCAGCGATTGGACGATTCGAACGAAAAAAAAGCGCACCCTCGGGTGCGCTCCAATTCGGGTCACGTTTCCGGCCGCCGGGTCTTGCCAGCGACTTCTGTCAAACGTGGTGTCTCCTCGAATGTCTCCGGTATGGATTACCGTGCTTTTATCAATGCTCCCCCAAAAACCTTGCATGCCGCTTCTATTGCTTGTTCTTGGCACTGCCGCGCACCATCCCAGTGCGCATGAGCCCCATGATAACGCAAATGCTTGCAGAAAATGTATCTTTTCATCCACAAATTTGGAAAATTATTTTACTTATAAACAAAACGTGATTGTCGAGATGCTATAGGCGCATATCGGCGCGCCAGCCCACCTTCACTGATCCCCGCCCCACGTCAACGTTCGACTTCGCGCAAGATGGCACGCACGGTCTCCTTGCCGATACGGCTTTCCATTTGTCCATACACCGGCTGCATCGCACGCCGCCATTCGGCCTGCTGGGCCGGCGTGAGCGTGTGGATCGTCGTGGTGCCGGCCTGGCGGATGGCTTCGATGGCGTCGTCATTGGCGCGTTGGGCGATCTTTTTTTCGTACAGCGTGGCTTCGCGCATGGCGCGCGCCAGGGTGTTGCGGGTGTCGGCCGGCAGTCCATCCCAGAATTTTTTGTTGACGATCACCGCGTATCCCAGATAGCCGTGGTTGGACAGAGTCAGGTGGCTTTGCGTCTCGTGCATGCGCTGGGTGTACATATTCGACGGCGTGTTCTCGGTGCCGGCCACCACCCCATCGCGCAGGGCGGGTGCGGCTTCGGAAAAGGCCAGCGCCAGAGGCTGGGCGCCCAGCGCGCGCATCTGCGCATCCAGTACCTTGGACGCCTGGATACGCATGCGCAATCCCTCGAAATCCTTGGGCGAGGTCAAGGGTTGGTTGGCCGACATGATCTTGAAGCCGTTATGCCAGAACGCCAAGCCGGTGATGCCCTTGGGCTCGAGCTTGCGCAACAGGTTGCGCCCAATGCGGCCTTCGGTCACCTTGTACAGCGCCGCCCGGTCCGGGAAGATATACGGCAAGTCGAACGCCTCGAAGTCGCGCACGCCCAGCGGCGAGAACTTGGCCAGCGACGGCGCCAGCATCTGCACCGCGCCCAGCTGCAGGGCCTCGAGCTCCTCGCGGTCCTTGTACAGCTGGCTGTTCGGATACACTTCTACCTTGACCTGGCCGCCCGTCATTTGCTCGGCCAACTCCTTGAAACGCTCGGCGGCCCGGCCCTTGGGCGTGTCGGGCGCCACCACGTGGCTGAACTTGATGACGATCGGCCCCTGCGCCAGGGCGTCGACACTCGCGGCCGCCGCCAGCACGAAGAGCGCTTTGGCGGCCAGGGTCTTGATCTGCATGACGGTTTAATTCTTTCTAATGAAACCTTACACTGGCGGATGCACTGCCGCACGCAAGTCTGTGCCGTGCCCATGTCGACCGCCATCGTGGACTTCCACAACAGCTGGACAGTTTAACCAATACAGGACTCTTGCATGAAAATTCCGTTCGCCCAGCCCATGTCGGAACCGCGCGCGCGCATCCGCGCCTGGCGGTTCTGGCGCTGGCTGGTGCCGATGCTGCTGGTGCTGCTGTTCCTTGCCGTGCTGATCTGGCTGCCCTGGCAGGCGCGCCAGATGGAAAGCACCGAGCGCCAAGAGCAATTGATTGCAGACACGCTGTGGGTCGAGCAGACCTTGCGCTTCGAGCTGGCGCGCAGCGAGGATGCGCTCAGCGCCCTCGGCGCCGACCTGGTGGTCGCGCCGCTGCCGCCGGAGAAACTGCAGGCGCGCTTCCGCCAGATGTTCGTCAACGGCCCGGAACTGGTGCGCGTGGTGTGGAGCGACGCCGCCGGCGCGGTGCTGGCCAGCCATGGCGCCGACCTGCCCGCCGCCGGCCTGCCCGAGACCACGGCCCTGGCCGGAGAAATGGCGCGCTCGATCCGGCGCGGCCGCTACAGCGAACCGTATGGCGCCACGCCATCGACCCATGGCCTGATCGATTTCTACCTGCCGCTGTTTCGCAATGGCCAGTTCATGGGCAGCCTGGTCGCGACCTACAGCCTGCAAGTGCTGCTCGACGAGACCGTGCCCTGGTGGTTTGCCCAGGATAATGCGCTGGCCCTGATCGACCGCGACGAACAGGCGGTGGCGCGGCGCGCCGCCGGCGGCCCGGGACGCGGCGTGTACACCCACCAGCGCGAGCTCGACCTGCCGGGCGCCCAGCTGGTGCTGTCGACCAACAGCGTCAAGCGCGCGCCGCAACTGCTGCCGAACCTGCTGGTAGGCTCGGTGATCGTGCTGGCCCTGGGCCTGTTGTCCAGCCTGGCCGCGCTGTGGCGCCACATCTCGCGCACGCTGGCGGCGGAAAGCGCGCTGCGCCAGCAGATGGCGTTTCGCACGGCGATGGAAAACTCGCTGCTCACGGGCCTGCGCGCGCGCGACCTGGAGGGCCGCGTCACTTATGTGAACCGCGCCTTCTGCCAGATCGTCGGCCATCCGCCGGAAGAATTGATCGGCAAGAAGCCGCCGATGGCCTACTGGGCGCCGGAAGCGACCGCCGAGTACGAGGAGCGCTTCCAGGGCATCTTGTCGGGCAAGATCACGCCGCAGTTCGAGACCGTGTTCCAGCGTCCGGACGGCACCCGGGTGCCGGTGCTGGTGTTCGAGGCGCCGCTGGTGGACGTCGATGGCCGCCATACCGGCTGGATGAGCTCGGTGCTCGACATCACCGACCGCAAGCGGGTCGAAGAGCTCAACCGCCAGCAGGAAGAAAAGCTGCAGGCCAGCGCGCGCCTGGCCACCATGGGCGAACTGTCGTCGATGCTGGCGCACGAGCTGAACCAGCCGCTGGCGGCGATTTCCAGCTATACGGTGGGCGCCCTGAACATGCTCGAGCGCGCCGCCGGCACTGGCGACGACCTCAAGCCGGGCATGCTGCGCCATGCGCTGGAACAGGCGCGCCAGCAAGCCCAGCGCGCCGGCCAGATCATCCGCAGCGTGCACGAGTTCGTCAAGAAGCGCGAACCGCTGCGCCAGGAGGTGACGATCCGCAGCGTCATTTCCAGCGTACATGCCCTGATCGAGCTGCAGGCGCGCCAGGCCGGCGTGGCGCTGCGCGTGCAATTGCCGCCCGGCTTGCCAACGGTGCTGGCCGACCGCGTGATGCTGGAACAGGTGCTGCTCAACCTGACCCGCAATGCGATCCAGGCCATGCAGGACACGGCGCCGGACCAGCGCGTGCTGCGCATCGAGGCAGTACACGTGGACGAGCAGGTGGCGGTGTCGGTGATCGACCGCGGCCACGGCATCGCGCCCGAAGTGGCCGAGCGGCTGTTTTCTCCGTTCTACTCGACCCGGGCCGAGGGCATGGGGATGGGCTTGTCGATCTGCCGCACCGCGATCGAGTTCCATGGCGGCACCCTGAGCCATGCGCCGCATCCGGCCGGCGGCACCGTGTTCACATTTTCGCTGCCGGCCCAAGCGGCCAGCCGGACGCTGGGCTAAAATTCGGTCTGCGGCGCGCAGGACTATCCTGGATGCGCCATCTTTACGAGAAAAGCAACAAGGCGGGAAGCCCATCCCGCCACTACGGAGACCTGCATGCTGCACATCGTCGACGACGAAGAAGTCATTCGCGACTCGCTCGCCTGGCTGGCGCAATCGCGCGGCCTGCCCGCGCGTGGCTACGCGGGCGGCCAGGAATTCCTCGACGCCCTGCAAGACCTCGACGTCAGCGGCGACTGCGTCCTGCTCGACGTGCGCATGCCCGGCATGAACGGCATCGCCGTGTTCGACGCGCTGATCGGCCGCGGCCTGCTGCCGCGCCTGCCCGTGATCTTTCTCACCGGCCACGGCGACGTGCCGATGGCGGTCGATTCGCTCAAGCGCGGCGCTTTCGATTTCTTCGAGAAACCCTTCAACGACAACCAGCTGATGGACCGGGTCGAGGAAGCCCTCGCCGCCTCGCGCAAGGCGGCCGCCTCGGCCGGCGTACAGGCGCGCCTGGCTACCCTGTCGGCGCGCGAACGCGAAGTGCTCGACCTGATCCTGGCCGGCATGATGAACAAGGTCGTGGCCGATAAACTGGGCATCAGCATGCGCACGGTCGAGGTGCACCGGGCCCATATCTTCGACAAGATGCAGGTCAAGACCGCCGTCGAGCTGGCTGGGCTGTTGAAATAACCCCTCTTTTTGCCGACCTTGTCGCGCGTCAAGCGTTCCAACTTCTCATGGGAAGCCTTGTAAAATAGTCTTGAACGCGCCGCGGCCCCGGGCGCCGCGATGCACCTCTCTTTTAGGAAACTCCAATGAACGAAAAGACAGTTGCAGACAAGATGTTTTTACGAACAGCTAAATCGATGCTGGTGCTCAATGGCCAGGTCAATCCGAACGTGGCGGCCCAGATGCCGGCCGAGATCGTCAAGGAGGGCGACGGTCCCTTCGACGCGATCCTGATGTTCTGCATGCACCGCAAGGATCTCGAGCACTATTTCGACATCGCCAAGCGCAAGCTGGGCGAGAAGGGTTCGCTGTGGATCGCCTACCTCAAGCAGACCGCCTCCAAGGCCACCGACATCAACCGCGATTCCATCAATGCCTATGCCAAGGAGAACGGCATCACCGGCGTGGCCATGATCTCGATCGATGGCGACTGGTCGGCCCTGCGCCTGAAGCGCATCGAGATCTGATGGCCTGACGCATACCGGCTCAGGCGGCGTGGCGCGCCAGGGCCCAGGCGACGTGTTCGCGCACCAGTTCGGATGGATGATCAAGCCGGGATTGCAAGGCCGCCACGATGACAGCATCCCCACGCTTTTTCTCGGCGGCATTTCCCAACCCTACCGCCAGATTGCGCAACCAGCGCTCATGGCCGATGCGGCGGATCGGACTGCCTTCCATGCGGCGGTTGAATTCTTCTTCGTCCCAGGCGAACAGCTCGAGCAGGTCGCCTCCACCCAAGCCATTGCGTTCGTCGAAATCCGGCACCGCCGCGCGCTGCGCAAACTTGTTCCACGGACAGGCCACCTGGCAATCGTCGCAGCCATAGATGCGGTTGCCGATCAGGGGCCGCAATTCTTCCGGAATACTGTTCTTGAGCTCGATCGTCAGGTAAGAGATGCAGCGCCGCGCGTCGAGCTTGCCCGGCCCCAGGATCGCCCCGGTCGGGCACAGGTCGATGCACGACTGGCACTGCCCGCAATGCGCGCCGGTGGGCGGGTCGACGGGCAGCGGCAGGTCGACCAGGATCTCGCCGATGAAGAAGGTCGAGCCGGCCGCGCGCGACAGCAGCAGCGTGTGCTTGCCGCGCCAGCCCAGGCCGGCCTTTTCGGCCAGCGGCAACTCCATCACCGGCGCCGAATCGGTGAACACCCGAAAGCCGAACGGCCCGATCGCGTCCTGGATGCGGCCGGCCAGCGACTGCAGGCGGTTGCGCAAGACCTTGTGGTAGTCGCGGCCGCGCGCATACACCGAAACCACGGCGGCCTCCGGATCCTGCTGGCGCAGGCGCTCCCGGGCGCGCCAGTCGGCATCCTGGGCGGCGGGCAGGTAATCCATGCGCGCCACGATGGCGCGCACCGTGCCCGGCACCAGTTCGGCGGGACGGGCACGCTTCATGCCATGGCTTGCCATATAATCCATCTCGCCGTGGTAACCCGCGTCCAGCCAGGCTTGCAGCCCGGCCTCCAGGTGGCCCAGGTCGACGTCGGCGACGCGCACGTCGGCAAAGCCCAGCTCCTTGCCCCACGCCTTGATGGCGCGCGCAAGCTCGGGCAGGTCGGGGGCAGGGTTGGGGGAAGTGGGCATACCGCAAGAAATCACGCAGAACAACTCGCTATTTTATTCGATGCAGCCTTTTAAATCGCGCTTGCAGCGCTATCTGCCGGACGAGTCCGCCACATCCGCCCTCGGCGCTGCCCTGGCACGCGCCTTGCAGCCGGGCCTGGTGATCTATCTGCACGGCGACCTCGGCGCCGGCAAGACCGCCCTTACCCGTGCCCTGCTGCAGGCGGCCGGCCATGCCGGCACCGTGAAGAGCCCGACCTATACCTTGTCGGAACCGTATCGGGTGATGCTCGATGGTAAGCCATTGAACGTGATCCACTACGACCTGTACCGCATGTCGAGTCCGGAAGAATTCCTGGACGCGGGCTTTCGCGAGGACTTCGACGGGCGCAATGTGTGCATCGTCGAGTGGCCCGAAAAAGGCGATCCGGTGTTGCCGGCGCCCGACTTGCGTATCTTGCTCAACGTTAGCGGGCCCGGCCGTGATGTAGAATTGCAGGCGTTGTCCGAATTAGGCCTGCTATGCCTCGACCGTCTCGCTCCCCTTCTGCCGCCCCAGCCGCCCGCGTGACACCTTCGTCCTCGCGTCGCCGTGTCCTGCTCAAGGCCGGCGGCACGCTGCTGCTGTCCGTCATCCCGCTGCGCGCCAGCGCCAATGAAATCCTGGCCGTGCGTGTCTGGCCCGCCCCCGACTACACCCGGGTGACGCTGGAAAACGACACCGACCTCAAGGCCGAACACTTCCTGATCCCCGATCCGCCGCGCCTGGTGGTCGATATCGACGGCCTCGCCCTGAGCAACACGCTCAAGAGCCTGGTGGCCAAGATCGAACCGAACGACCCCTACATCAACCAGGTGCGGGTCGGCCAGAACCGCCCGAACGTGGTGCGCCTGGTGTTCGACCTGAAGGCCGAGATCAAGCCGCAGGTATTTACCCTGGCGCCGGTGGCCGGCTACCAGCACCGCCTGGTGTTCGACCTGTACCCGGCCACCCCGGTCGACCCGATCGCCGCCCTGATCGAACAGGGCGACTGGAGCCCGGGCCCGACCACGACCCTGGCGGCCGACCAGCCGGCCCTGGGCGACCCTGTCGCCGCCACCCCGGTGGCCGGCGCTCCGGCCTCGCCCAATCCCGCCACCGGCACGCCGCCGGTGCAGATTCCCGTGCCGCCGCCCGCCGTCCCGCGCACCCAGCCGAACGCCGGCCCGGACGCGATCGCCAAGCTGGAAGCCGAGATGTCGGGCCTGAAGGGTACGGCGCCGGCCCTGGCGGTGCAGCCGCCGCCGGCCAAGGCGAGCGCCCCGGCGCCGGCCCAGAAGGTGGCGCGCATGATCACCATCGCCCTCGATCCGGGCCATGGCGGCGAAGACCCGGGCGCGATCGGCGCCAAGGGCAGCCGCGAGAAGGACATCGTGCTGGCGGTGGCCAAGCGCCTCAAGGCCAAGCTGGAGCAGATGCCGAATACCCGCGTGATGCTGACCCGCGACGGCGACTTCTTCGTGCCGCTGGGCACCCGCGTGCAAAAGGCGCGCAAGGTGCAGGCCGACCTGTTCGTCTCGATCCACGCCGACGCCTGGATCTCGCCGACCGCGCGCGGCTCGTCGGTGTTCGTGCTGTCGGAAAAAGGCGCCAGCTCGAGCGCGGCGCGCTGGCTCGCGAACGACCAGAACAAGGCCGACCTGATCGGTGGCGCCAACCTGACGGGCACCAGCGACAAGCACCTGGCCAGCGTGCTGTTCGACCTGTCGACCACGGCCCAGATCAACGACAGCCTCAAGCTGGGCAAGGCCGTGCTGAAGGAAATCGGCGGCATCAACCGCCTGCACAAGGCCTCGGTCGAGCAGGCCGGCTTCGCCGTGCTGAAGGCGCCGGACATCCCCTCCATCCTGGTCGAGACCGCATTCATCTCGAACCCGCAGGAAGAAGCGCGCCTGAACGACGACGGCTACCAGGACCAGCTGGCCAACGCGATCACGAATGGCATTCGCCGCTATTTCGCCGATAATCCGCCCATGGCCAAGAGCCGCCAGACCTGAGTCCGACCCCATCATGGAAAACATCACCTTCGGGCAACTGCCCGCGATTCGCATCACGGCGCCCGACGGCGCCAGCGCCGTCGTTACCCTGTATGGCGGCCACCTGGTGTCCTGGCATGGCGCCGACGGCGGCGAGCGCATGTTCCTCAGCACCCGCTCGGCCCTGGACGGCAGCCGCGCGATCCGTGGCGGCGTGCCCGTCATCTTTCCCCAGTTCGCCGAACGCGGCGACGGCATGCGCCATGGTTTTGCGCGGGTCAGCAGCTGGCGCCTGGAAGGGCACGGCATCGAGGGCGATGCGGCGTGGGCCGAGTTCGGCCTGACTGATGCCGACCTGGCGCCGGCGGCGGCCGCCGCCTGGCCGCACCGCTTCGCGCTGGCGCTGCGCGTGACCGTGCGCGCCAACCAGTTGGAGATGGCGTTCAGCGTGCGCAACACGGGCGAGGCGCCCTTCCCGTTCGCGGCGGCGCTGCATACCTATCACCTGGTGCCGCACCTGGCGGACGTGCGCATCGAGGGGCTCGAAGCGGGGACGCTGTCCATCGCGGACAAGCTCGACGTGGTCTACGAGAACGTGGGCGACGGCATCACCCTGGGCACCTGGGCGCGCGTCCTGACGCTGGAACAGGAAGGCTTCCGGGATGCCGTCGTATGGAATCCGGGCGCCGCGGATACCGCCGCGCTGGCCGACATGGAAGACGACGAGTACCAGCGCTTCGTGTGCATCGAGCCGGCGCAGTTGACGCCGGTCGAGCTGGCGCCGGGTGCGGTGTGGGAAGGGCGTTACCGCGTTTCCTGACGTTCGCGCCCAGATCATGAAAAAACGCGCCTCGGCGCGTTTTTTTGTTTTACATGGATTCCTTGATCATCCGCCCGTTCGCCTGCTGCACAGGCCGCGAATTGAAGGGATACAGGCGCGAGAACAAGGCCATCTGCTGCGGCGACGCCGTCATCGGCTGCTTCATCACCAGCCACAGCACGTTCTCGGTGCATGGCGGCTCGCTCAGCGACCCCATGTAGGTGAAGTAGTCGCGCCGCGCCGGCAGGATCTCGTTGACGTCGATCACGATCGACGGCGTCACCGTCATGTGCTTTTCCAGCGGCAGATTATTCCACACGGTCTGGATCATCGGATTGGCGTCGCCGCGCTCGAGCAGCACCGCCAGGATCGCGATCTTGTTGTCGTAGCTCTTGTGCACCAGATGCACGACCATCTCGGTGCCCTTGCCGTTGATGCGCTCCTCGCCCGGACGGTGGAAGTGGAATTGCTGCAGCTCGTAGGTGGTCCCGCCCACGCTCAGGAAGTTCCCGCCCGCGACATTCACCTGGATCGTATGGCCATTGTCGATCTCGTTGAACGAGCTCGGGTGATAGTCGAAGTTGATCTGCTCCAGGTCGACCTTGATGCCGTCGCGCAGGTCGATCGGCGACTGGCGATTGCCGGTATTGCAGGCCGCCCAGGCGGTATTGATCTTCGACCAGTTCTCGGGGCCGAACTCGCCCTCATAGGTCCAGTGGGTGCCGTTCTTCGGCTTGGCGGCTTCGACTGCCGCGGCGGCAGCGGCGGCGGCTTCCTTCTTGCGGCGGGCGTCCGCGGCGCGGCGTGCGCGTGCGGCTTCCTCGGCGCGCAGCGCCTGCTTGGCGCGCAGCTCGGCCAGTTTTTCGGCGATGCGGACCGACAGGTCGACTTCCGCATCTTCTTCGGATTTTTGGGCGGCAGCCGGGGTGGCCCCGGCAGGCCGCAGGTTCGGCTTGATCGAGGCAATCGCCACGGGCTTCTCGGCCGCGGGCTTGGTCGGGGCTGCATCGTTCGCATGCGCCGTGGCCATGGTCAGGCTCAGGCTCAAGGCGAATAGTGCGATCAGGTTACGCATGGGTGTCCAGATAGTGTGCTTACCCTATCCTTATCGGACCCGGCGCAGCTAACTTGAGTGCGCTGCAGCAACAAAAGGCGCTGAATTTACGCCTTTTGCCGACTTGTCATTCTAAATGTTAATTACGGCTGAGCATGCGCCGGCCAAGCTTGTACAGACCGCCGATCGCCAGCGGCACGATGGCCGCGCTCACGCCCACCAGCACGATCTCGGTCAGGTGGTCCTTGATGATCGGCACGTGGCCAAAGAAATAGCCGGCCGTTACCAGGCTGACCACCCACAGCAGCGCGCCCGCGACGTTGTACAGCTGGAAGCGGGTGTGCGTCATGTCGGACACGCCGGCCACGAAGGGCGCGAAGGTGCGCACCACCGGCACGAAGCGCGCCAGGATGATGGTCTTGCCGCCATGCTTTTCGAAGAAGGCATGGGTGCGCGTGAGGGCATCCTTGTTAATCCAGCGATAGTTATGCGTGAACATGCGATGGCCCACCGCTTCGCCGATGAAATAGTTCACCGTATTGCCGGTGACGGCGGCGGTCACCAGCAAGGTCGTCAATAGCGGATAGCTCATCTCGCCGGTGGCGCAGAAGGCGCCGGCGATGAACAGCAGGGTGTCGCCGGGGAAGAAGAACAGGACCACCAGGCCGGTCTCGCAGAACACGATGGCGAACAGGACGAGGTAGACGTAGGTGCCGTACTGGGCCAGCAGGGCGCCGAGGGATTTGTCGACGTGCAGCAGCATGTCGAACAGGTGCATCAGGTCCATGATATTCCTAAACGAGAGCCTGACATTATAGCCCTCTCCCCTCTTGCAAGATGTTTACGCGATCTGGAGGGCCTGGCAGCGCGCTGGGCTACAATTGCCCGCACATAAATAAGAAGCGGAGCAGACATGCAGGCAATGACCATGATCGGAGCACTCACCGGCAGCGCCCTCCTCGCCCTGTTCAGCAGCGGCGCCAGCGCGGCGCCGGCCAGGCCCGGCAAGGAATTGCCGCCCAAACCTTCGGTGGCGGACGTGGTCAAGGCGTCCCAGCCGGGCGACTGGCGCCCCCTCGATCCGGAGAACACGCTGTACATGGAACTGCCGGCCGGCCGCGTGGTCATGGAACTGGCGCCGAGCTTCGCGCCGAAGGCGGCCGCGAACATCCGCGCACTGGTGCGCGAGCGCTATTTCGACGGCCTGTGGATCATGCGCGCGCAAGACGGCTTCGTGGTGCAATGGGGCGATCCGGACGAAGAGACGCCGCGCCCGTTCAAGGCCGACAAGACAGTGGCCGCCGAATTCACCGTGCCCGCCAAGGGCACCGGCAAATTCACGCAGCTGAAGGAACGCGACGTCTACGCGCCGCAGGTGGGCCACGTGAACGGCTTCCCGGCAGCGCGCGACCCGAAGGCCGGCCAGGCCTGGCTGCCGCACTGCTACGCCATGGTCGGCGTGGCGCGCGACGAGGCGTCCAATACCGGCAACGGTTCGCAGCTGTACACCGTGATCGGCCACGCGCCGCGCCACCTGGACCGCAACATCACCGTGGTCGGCCGCATCGTGTCCGGCATGCCGCTGCTCACGGTGATGCCGCGCGGGACCGGCGCCGCCGGCTTCTACGAGAAAGCCGGGCAACGCACGCCGATCGCCAGCGTGCGCCTGGCGGCCGACGTGCCGCTGCCTGAACGCAGCAAGCTCGAGGTGATGCGCACCGAGAGCGCCGCCTTCCAGGCCGTGATCGAGGCCCAGCGCAA
Organism: Massilia timonae; assembly: GCF_001866515.1. Classification (NCBI taxonomy): domain Bacteria; kingdom Pseudomonadati; phylum Pseudomonadota; class Betaproteobacteria; order Burkholderiales; family Oxalobacteraceae; genus Massilia; species Massilia timonae. Next base: position 2,434,947 of record NZ_JRYB01000001.1, on the reverse strand, counting down.
CCGCGGCGGTCCGTGGACCAAGGTCGCGGCCGGCGCCATCGACCTGTGCAATGTGCCGATTCCCGTGCGCGAACAGCAATAAGCCATCGACGATCCGGGGCCATGGCAGCGCGATATAATCGCACCATGAACGCCCCAGCCCCGACCCACCGTCCCATCCAGCAGCTCCCCGACCAGCTCATCTCGCAGATCGCCGCCGGCGAAGTGGTCGAGCGGCCATCGGCCGTCGTCAAGGAACTGCTGGAAAATGCGCTCGACGCGGGCGCGACCCAGATCACCGTGCGCCTCGAAGAAGGCGGCGTCAAGCGCATCGCGATCACCGACAATGGCCGCGGCATCGCGCCGGAACAGCTGCCGCTGGCGCTGGCGCGCCATGCGACCTCCAAGATCTCCTCGCTGCACGACCTCGAGAACGTGGGCACGCTGGGCTTTCGTGGCGAGGCGCTGGCCTCGATCGCCTCGGTGGCCGCGGTGCGCATCACCTCGCGCACGCCCGACGCGGCCCACGCCTGGGAAATCGTCGGCTCGCACGAGGGCACCGTCGCGCCGTCGTCCGGCGCCTTCGGCACCACGATCGACGTGCAGGACCTGTACTTCAACACGCCGGCGCGCCGCAAGTTTTTAAAATCCGAACAGACCGAATACGGCCACTGCGCCGAGGTCGTGCGCCGCATCGCGCTGGCGCGTCCGGACGTGTCGTTCAGCCTGTCGCACAACGGCCGCACGATCGACCACTGGAACGTGAGCGAAGCGGCCAAGCGCAGCGCCCACATCCTGGGCAGCGATTTCGCCGAGGCGCGTCTTGAACTGGACGAGTCGGCCGGCCCGCTGCACCTGCACGGCTACGTCGGCCTGCCCACGGCCTCGAAGGCGCGCGCCGACGGCCAGTTCTTCTACGTGAACGGGCGTTTTGTCCGCGACAAGGTGCTGGTGCACGCGGTGCGCGCCGCCTACCAGGACGTGCTGCACGGCGACCGCTTTCCCTCGTACGTGCTGTCGCTCGACCTCGATCCGGCGCTGGTCGACGTCAACGTCCACCCGTCGAAGATCGAAGTGCGCTTCCGCGACAGCCGCGCGGTGCACCAGTTCGTGTTCCACGCGGTGCAGCGCACGCTGGCCCAGACCTCGGCCACGGCGCACGGCAGCGTGCCGGCGCCGATCACGGCGGCCGAGGTAAGGCCGAGCGGGACGCCGCTATGGCAGTTATCGGAATCGCCGTCACGGCCGCAGATGCGGCCACACGAGCAGACCTCGTTCGGGTCGCAGCTGTCGACCTTCTCGCCGTCGCCCTATCCGGCCGGGAGCCGATGGGACGACCCAAGCACGCAAGGCGGCGTCGCGCAGCGTACCGAGGCGTATGGCGCGCTGTTCAAGTCGGATGCGACGACCACGGTGCCTGCGCCTTCGTCCGCCCCGATGGACGTGCCGCTCTCGGCATCGGAACGCCCGCTGTCGAACGACGACTTCCCGCTTGGCTTCGCGCTGGCCCAGCTGCACGGCATCTACATCCTGGCCCAGAACACGCGCGGCCTGGTGCTGGTCGACATGCACGCGGCCCACGAGCGCATCCTTTACGAGCAGATCAAGAACGCGCTCGACGCCCAGGCCCAGGGCCAGGAGATGCAGGTGCAGTCGATGCTGATCCCGGTGACCTTCTACGCCGACGCGATCGAGGTCGCGACCGCGACCGAGCACCAGGACACGCTGAAGGCGCTGGGCTTCGACATCGCCGCGCTGTCGCCGACGACGCTGGCCGTGCGCAGCGTGCCGACCCTGCTCAAGAACGCCGACGCCCAGACGCTGGCGCGCGACGTGCTGCGCGACGTGCGCGAATACGGCGGCTCGCGCGTGCTGATCGAGCGCAGGAACGAATTGCTCGGCACCCTCGCCTGCCACACGGCGGTGCGCGCCAACCGCATCCTGGCCGTGCCAGAGATGAACGCGCTGCTGCGCCAGATGGAGAGCACCGAGCGCGCCGACCAGTGCAACCACGGCCGCCCGACCTGGGTCCAGCTCGAGATCGCCGCGCTCGACAAACTGTTCTTGCGCGGCCAGTAATGAACGATATGAAGAAACCAATGGCCGTGGCCATCATGGGCCCGACCGCGTCCGGCAAGACCGCGGCTGCACTGCGCATCGCACAGACCCGTCCCGTCGAGATCATCTCGGTCGACTCGGCGCTGGTGTATCGCGAAATGGACATCGGCACCGCCAAGCCCACGCCCGACGAACTGGCCGCCGTGCCGCACCACCTGATCGACATCCTCGACCCGCTCGAGGCGTATTCGGTGGCGCAGTTCCGCGACGACACCATCCGTCTGGTGGGAGAGATCACGGCGCGCGGCAAGCTGCCGCTGCTGGTGGGCGGCACGATGATGTATTTCAAGGGGCTGGTCGACGGCCTGGACGACCTGCCGACGGCGGATGCCGGCGTGCGCGCCGCGCTCGATGCCGAAGCCGCCCGCATCGGCTGGCCCGGCATGCACGAGAAGCTGCGCGCGGTCGATCCGGTGACGGCGGCGCGCCTGGCGCCGAACGACGCCCAGCGCATCAACCGCGCGCTGGAGATCTTCGAACTGTCCGGTCAGCCGATGTCGGCCCTGCTGGCAAAGCGTGCCAAGCCCGAGCTGCCGTTCGAACTGGTGTCGTTCGGCCTGGAGACCGATGACCGCGCTGTGCTGCACCGACGCATCGCGCTGCGCTTCGACCAGATGCTGGGCGATCGCGACGACGGGGGCCTGGTGGCGGAAGTGGCGCGCCTGCGCGCGCGCGGCGACCTGTCGCCGGCGCTGCCGTCGATCCGCTGCGTCGGCTATCGCCAGGCGTGGGACTACCTCGACGGGAAGATCAGCCGCGCGGAACTGCGCGAACTGGGCATCATCGCCACCCGCCAGCTGGCCAAGCGCCAGATCACCTGGCTGCGCGCGATGCCGGACCGGATCGTGATCGATTGCCTGGGCCCCGATCCAGCCGGGGCGATGCTGGATCACCTGGCGACGTTAAGTAAATGACATCGGCGCGACATTTTTCCGCGCAGAACACGCCACGATCTTGACACGCAACCGGTCGCGCCCGATAATATTGGTCGTTGCGGTGATATAGCTCAGCTGGTTAGAGCACAGCACTCATAATGCTGGGGTCGGTGGTTCAAGTCCACCTATCACCACCAAGAATTCCAAGCGAATGGCTTGGCTCTCCAACGAGTCAAGCCATTTTTGCTTTGTCAGTTTCGGTGATATAGCTCAGCTGGTTAGAGCACAGCACTCATAATGCTGGGGTCGGTGGTTCAAGTCCACCTATCACCACCAGATACAAAACGGCCCGGTTCTCGCGAACCGGGCCGTTGTTGTTTCCAGCGTCATCGTTCAATGCTTCTTGCCGCCACCCGAGACCTTGTTCTCGGTGGCCCAGGCGCGCCGTTCGGCCTCCTGCTTGCCGACGCCCTTCTTCTCGTAGCCTTCCTTGATGTGCTCGGCCTGGCGCTTTTGCTTATCGGTGTACGACGATTTATCACCCTGGGGCATGATGTTCTCCTTTCGATACAAGAGAGTACAGCGTACGCCGCCGGCGCGCGTCGATTCGTGCGCCACCCCACGCTCGCGCGCGGTCTACTCAGCCTTATGCCACTCGCCGTCCGGCGCGTGCTCGTCGAGCGCATAGTCGCCGCGCGCCAGGGCTTCGAGCACCGCATACGCCTGTTGCACGTGCCCGGCATCGACCAGCAGGCGCACGCCGCCCAGGGCCGGCGCCAGCAGCAGGTCGGTCTGCATCAGGTGGGCGTCGGCCAGCATGGCGGGGATGCCCGACGCTTCCAGGCAGCCCTGGGCCAGGTTGGCGTCCAGCGGGATCATGTAGCGCGCCACCACGTACAGGTTGCGCTCGGGAATGCGCTCGACCTCGGGGTGGGCGGCCAGCCAGTCGTTCAGTGCGAGCGTGTGCATGATGAAGCCTTCAGTTCAGGAGCGCGGGCAGGTGGGACAGCAGGTACAAGGTCACGCCGATCATGCCGCCCACGATGGTGCCGTTGATGCGGATGTACTGCAAGTCCTTGCCGATATTGAGTTCGATCTGGGCCGACATCTCGCGGTCGTCCCACTGCTTGACGGTGTCGGCGATGTGGCGCGTCAGGAAGCCCGCGAACTCGGGCGCCACCCCGCGCGCGGCCGCCTCCAGGTTCTCGTGCAGCGACTGGCGCAAGGCCGGGTCTTCGCTGAGCACCTTGCCGATCCAGGCGCCCATGGCGACGATGCGGCGGCGCAGGCTGGACTCGGCGCTTTCCAGGTCGCGCTTGAGCCAGGCCTTCAGCTCGGCCCACAGCGAGCCCAGATAGGCGTTGAGGGTCTCGTCCTCGAGCAGGTAACGCTTGACGTCGTCGGCCTTGGCCAGGAAGGCCGGGTCGCCTTTCAGGCGTTCGATGAAGCCGGCCACGTAGTCGTCGAAGCGGTGGCGCAGCGGATGCTCGGGATCGGCCGCGACCTTGTTCAACACGCCGGCGGCCAGACGCACGGCGATGTCGGCGCCCTTGCGGCCGATGAGGTCCGACGGCAGCATCTTCTCGATGAAGGCGTAATCTTCCTTGAGCCAATCGACGATGCCCTGGGCGATGTAGTCCTGGGTATCCGCGTTGTCCAGCAGCCGCGCCAGTTGCCGGATGCCCTCGTCGAGCAACTCCTGGTGGCGCCGGCCGCGGGTCAGGCTTTCGAGGATCGCGCCGCTCGACTTCGACAGGTCGACGCTTCTCACCATCGTGTGCACGCCGCGGCGGATGAAGTTCTGCACCGCCGCGTCCTCGATGAAGTCGAGCATGAAGGTGGCGGCGCGCACCAGGTGGGCGCCCATCAGCTCCGTATTGGCGGGCTTGACCAGCCACTCGGCCACCTTCTGCACCGGATCTTGACGCCGGATCAGCCCGACGATGGAATCGGTGTCGAGGAATTTTTCGCGCACGAACAGGGCCAGGTTGTCGGCGATCTTGTCCTTGTTGCTGGGGATGATGGCGGTATGGCGCGAGACGATCGGGATCGGCACGCGCCGGAACAGGGCCACCACCGCGAACCAGTCGGCCAGCGCGCCAACCATGGCCGCTTCGGAAAAGGCGCGCAGCAGACCGGTCCACCAGGTGGCCGGCAGCAGCAGGCTGATCACGAACAGCACGGCCGCGCCCACGAAGAAGCCCAGGGCGATCAGTTTGGAACGGCGCAGTTCATCCTGTTTTTCCATGCGGCGCTAGCTCGGCAGTGACGTTATGCCAATGCTATCGCACTTCCCGCGCGGACGACGCGCCGGCGCTGCCTACCTTGCTCGCGGCGTTTTCACGGCCTGTACATACTGCTGACATATACTGAAGATCTTCCAACCACATCGAAAGCCTCCCCCTGCATGCACCATGAATTAAGCCTGATCACCACGATTGCCGCCGCGCTGGGTTTTGGCCTGATATTCGGCATGCTGGCGGTGCGCCTCAAATTGCCGGCGCTGGTGGGCTACCTGGCGGCCGGCGTCTTCATCGGCCCGGCCACGCCGGGCTTCGTGGCGGACATCGGCCTGGCCTCGCAGCTGGCCGAGATCGGGGTCATGCTGCTGATGTTCGGGGTCGGGCTGCACTTCTCGCTGAAGGACTTGCTCGACGTGCGCCGCATCGCCCTGCCCGGCGCCCTGCTGCAGATCGGCGTGGCCACCGCGATGGGCATGGCCCTGTCGTGGTGGTGGGACTGGAGCCTGGGCGCCGGCATCGTGTTCGGCCTGGCGCTGTCGGTGGCGAGCACCGTGGTGCTGCTGCGCGCGCTGGAGGCGCGTGGCGTGCTCGACTCGATGAACGGGCGCATCGCCGTGGGGTGGCTGGTGGTCGAGGACCTCGTCATGGTGCTGGTGCTGGTGATGCTGCCGGCGCTCGCCGGACCGCTGGGCGGCAAGGGCGATGCCGGGCTCGATCTGTGGCCGGCGCTGGGCATGACCCTGCTGCAGGTGGGCGGCTTCATCGCCTTCATGCTGATCGTCGGGCGCAAGGTCTTTCCGTGGTTCCTGTGGCGCGTGGCCAGGACCGCGTCGCGCGAACTGTTCACCTTGTCGGTGATCGCGGCGGCGGTCGGCATCGCCTATGCGTCCTCGAGCCTGTTCGGCGTGTCGTTCGCGCTGGGCGCCTTCTTTGCCGGCATGGTGCTGCGCGAATCGGAACTGAGCCACCGCGCGGCCGAGGAATCGCTGCCGCTGCGCGATGCGTTTTCAGTCCTGTTCTTCGTCTCGGTCGGGATGCTGTTCGATCCGATGGTGTTGGTCGACAATCCGCTGCACGTGCTGGGCGTGGTGCTGGTGATCGTGGTCGGCAAGTCGCTTGCCGCATTCATCCTGGTGCTGGCGCTGCGCTATCCGCTCAATACCGCGCTGACGGTGTCGGCCAGCCTGGCGCAGATCGGCGAGTTCTCTTTCATTCTCGCTGCGCTGGGCATGCAGCTCGGGCTATTGCCGGAGCTGGGGCAGAACCTGATCCTAGCTGGGGCCATCATCTCGATCGCCTTCAATCCGCTGGTGTTCTCGTCGATCGAGCCGGTGCAGCGCTGGCTGGGCAAGCAGGATCACCTGATGCACCTGGCGCGCAAGCTGGAACGGCCGGCCGACCCGCTGGCGGAGCTGCCGATGACGACCTCGCGCGAAAAGCTGAGCAACCAGGTGGTGCTGGTGGGCTTCGGGCGGGTCGGGCGTCGCATTGCCGAAGACCTGACGGCGCGCGGGATTCACTTCGTGCTCGCCGAGCAGCACCGCGAACTGGTCGAAACGGCGCGCGAGCGCGGGATTCCGGCGGTGGTGGGCAATGCGGCGGAACCGGCGGTGCTGATCCAGGCGCATATCCACAAGGCGGCGATGCTGGTGATCGCGACGCCGGATACCTTCGACGTGCGCAAGATGGTGGAGATTGCGAAGGCGCTCAATCCCGCCGTGCGGTGCGTGGCACTTACGCATAGCGACAAGGAAGCGGAGTTGTTGCGGGCGGAGACGGGTGGGCGGGTGTTTGTCGGTGACGAGGAGCTGGCCGGCAGCATGACAAGGCATGTGCTGGAAACGCTGCGGGAGCAGCAGCGTGCTCCACTCGAGCATTGAGCGATATTAGCGGATAGCTGGCACGGGTCTGTCAATCGCCACATCCTGGACCCGCTGCCAGATGATCCGAATCCTGGTGCCGTCCGGCCTCTGGAAGTTTTCGGTCATGCGATCGCCTTCGACGACCAGGCGCAATTCCCTGCGGGTACGGACCTGCCCGATCCAGTTCGGAAACGTCGATGCCTCGACGCGGTTGCCGCTGAAGACGCCTTCCTTGTCCACCGTATAGGTGCCGAAGAATCCGATGCTGCCGGCCATCGCGGCGCGGTTTTCTTCTGCCGTGCCTTCCCCTCGGACGTTCGAGGCGAATTTTGGCATGTTCGCATCGGTCAGCACTTCGATGAAGTGCATGTCCTCGGTGAACACGAGCAGGCCGTTCGGCTTGTCGCCATAAGCCGGCAGATTCTTGCCGTCCGGGTCGATCTGGGCGGTCACCATGCGCCAGGTGCCCAGAATCTGATTCGGCGATCGCTCCTCGGCGATCGCCGTGCAGCATTGCGCTGCCAGCAGGATTGGTAAAGCAAGCTTCAGCATACGCATGGGATCTCCCGATATAAACATGAAAGGTCCGGCCTCCCATTCTGATCATAGTCGAGCTCAATGCGCCCGATCATCCCGTTCCGCTTGCATGCGCTGATGAATTAACCCGAACAATCCAGGAAAACAAAAAACCCGTCCGGCTTGCGCGGGACGGGTTTTCATAAAAAGGGACCGGCTGCTTAAGCGGCGGCTTCTTCCTCACACAAAGTCAGCTTGGCCGTCCGATGCCCATGCAACTGCGGCATCAAGAGTTCGCTGCGCTCTTCCAGCAGCGCAAACACCTCGTCCTTCGACAACACATACTGTTCCAGCAGCGTATCCTTGAGCGACTCCATCACCAGCTTGTAATCGCGGATCGAGTCGAGGGTGTAGCTGTACAGCGCATCCGCCTTCTCTTCCACCAGGCGCACGGTGTGCTCGCCGCTGGCTTCCTGCCCCAGCTGGCTGTAATCGATCTTCGAGCGCGAATACATCGACAGGCGGCTCACCATCAGGTTCAGCATCTTGGTGATCTTTTCGATGTCGTTCTGGCTGCCGACCGAAATGCCGCGCGCGCCATAGAACATCTCTTCGGCCGCCACGCCGCCATACAGGCCGACCACGTCACGCTCCAGCTCTTCCAGCGTGCGCAGCGACATGTCTTCGCCCGACTGCAGCACGTAACCCAACGCGCCGATCTTCGACACCGCCTCGGTGCTGATCTTCAGCAAGTGCGACTTTTCCTTCACTTCGGCCAGGCTGAGGCCGGCGCGCAGGTAGGGATCGATCTGCATGAAGAAGTGCCCCAGCTCGTGCAGGGCGATGCGCTCGCGCTGCTTGTGCTTCTCGGCCGTCGTCGCGCGGTCGGTCAAGCCGATGGTGGCGCGTTCATAGGCGCGGAACATCAGGTTGGTGTTGATGATGGTCTTTTCCTGGATCGACAGCATGCTGGCGCGCTCGACCACGGTTTCCAGCAGCGCCGGACTCAGGTTCTGGGTGATCTCGGCCACCTGGTCCAGGTTCAGGTCTTCCCAATCGACCAGGCCGTCCTTTTTACGCGCCAGGAAGCTGCGCAGCAGTTCGCGGCGCTCGGCCTTGTTCGGCAAGCGGAAGTTGATCTTCACCGAGAAGCGGCGCAGCATCGCTTCGTCCATCTCGGTCGTGTTGTCGTCGAAGTTCGAGGCGACGATCCAGATCACGCCTTGGCCCTTGTCGCTCTTCACGCCGTCCAGCAGGCCCAGCATGGTGTTGGCGGTATCGTCTTCCCATTTCTTTTCGCTGCGGCCGCGCGGCATGAACAGGCTTTGCGCTTCATCCAGGAAGATGATGCACTTGCCCTTGGCGCAAGCCTTGCGATACAAGGCGTTCAGGGCCTTCGAGCCGCCGCCGACGTAGCCCGACTCCAGCGCCGAGCCCGAAGCCGAGATCATCGGCATGTCGAGGCGCTTGGCCAGGTAGCCCACCAGCTTGGTCTTGCCGGTACCGGCGGGCCCGGTCAGCATCACGTTGAACGGCTTGTCGATATTGTGCGACTGGTATTCCGCGCGGTTGCGGATCATGTCTTCCAGGTGCAGCACTTCCTGCTTGATGTCGTCCATGCCGATCAGGTCGTCCAGGCTGCCTTTCAGCTTGTCCGGGGTGATCATCGACGCGCTCGTGCCCATGCCCGGGATGCCGAATTTCATCACGTACAGGATCATCAGCACCAGGATGATCGGGAATGCATTGCGCTTGAGGAAGTCGCCGGCCTGGTCGAGCATGCTCACGCCCTCGTCCATCACCGCCTTGTGGCTGGCCAGGAAATCATCCTTGGCGATCGAATACGGGATGGCGTTCTTGAGCAGCACTTCGCGCTCGAGCGACAGGTGGGAGGTGCTCGGCACCTTCACCACGTGCAGGTTCGCCGCATCCTTGAATTTGTAGATGTAGCGCGGCGCCTCCGACAGCGGGTTGGCGATCAGGAGGTAATCCAGGCGCGCCTTCTGACCGGCCAGCGACGTGATCTCGGCGATGTTCTGCGAGTGGATCACCGGGCTCGGATCTTGCGGCACATCGGACTTGAAGATCGCCAGCGCCACCAGCATGCCCAGCAGGATGGCGGACAGGATACGGACGTAGACGTTCTTGAAGGCAATCTGAAGTCGGGCGAAGTTGGGCATCTGGTTACTCGTCGAAAGGTGCGTCGTGCAAAAAGTGGGACTGCTGGTGCCGTGTCGCAAAGGCGGCGAGCGCGGCGTCGGCCAGGGCCGAGGGTTTCAGACGTGTTGGTTGGGACGTTGCTGTGATGCCCGAAGGCAAGGGGATAAGGAGACTATACCTTCAAAAAAAACCGCGGTGAATACCCTGCGAACAAAAAAATGCGGAATTTGATGATGATGAAAAAGCTGCTAACGTTTTTGATTATCCGAGTGACAGCAATCATGATGAATATGCCAATCAAACAGCGATTTCTTGCGAAATTCGCATTATCAAACCACCCAATCCAGGCATTATATTGACACCTGAGTTACTGCTGAGCGCAGCTTATTTACCACAGTCAACTTTTGCATTGAGTGAACGCAACATGTTTGCATCTTTCAGCAAAAACATGACTTCTTTCTACAACTCATCGGCTCAATTGCGCGCAGTGAGGCCAGCGGATTTGCTATCCTGATTTGGCAAGATGGCGACCGCGGATGAAGTTTCAACCCATCCAAAGCTTGGTGGCATTTAGCTTGTAAAGAGGAATGGCTATGAAAAGATATGCTTTGACGGCGGCGCTTGCGGTCTTCCTCGGCAATGTAGCCCAAGCCGCCGTTATCGATCTTGTTCCTGGCAATGGCATTCAAGCCATTCCAGCGCCACAACCGGTGCACGACCTGGCAGTCACGGGCCATACGCACATCGTCACCCCACCGTCGCACCTGCCCGAACTGCCCGAGCCGGAGGTGTTCGCGATGATGCTGGTCGGTCTGATCCTGATCGGCTACCGGGCCGGCCGCGACAGCAGCGACAAGTTCAAGTAGACGGCCGACGGTGCCGCCGGCGCCGCGCCACTGCCGGTCAGCACCCGGCCGGATGGCTGCACAAGCCGTGCAGCTTGGTGATCGTGCGCCAGTTGCGCGAGGTCGTGCCGTCGCCCAGCCCCTTGCCGAGGGCCGCTGCGGCGGCGCTGTCGAGCACGCCTTCCGGGCACCAGACATAGGCGGCGCGGCGACCGATCGCCAGCGCCTCGGGCTGCCAGTCCTGGCCGCACAGGCAGGCCGCCATCTCGCGCTGCGGCTCGCCGGTCAGCAGGAAGGCGAACAGGCGCGCATGGTCGTCGGCCAGGTCCAGCAGCGGATTGTCGTCGATGATGTCGGCCAGCTCCTGGCGCTCGAGCACGAACACGCGCGCCGCGACGCCAAGGCGCAGCACCATCGCTTCCTCGATCGCCTCCGCCGCCTGGCTGGACGCCACGTCGGCGTCGAAGATCACATTGCCGCTATTGAGCAGGCTGCGCACGCCGGTATAGCCGAGGCTTTCGACCAGCTTGCGCAGGTCGGCCATGGCAATCCGTTTGGCGCGGCCGACATTTACGCCGCGCAACAAGGCAATGTAACGTTGGCTGGTCATGGGGGCATGGTAACGTGACCCCGGCATTCGGTGCGCGCGTCTTGACGCATATCGCGGCCGGGACAGAGAAACAATTGCCGATGCTTACAGATATTCATCCGCGCCGGTGATAACATCGGCGCAGAATTGAATGGAGGGAATATGAGCGATGACCACACGATGGTCCCCGTGACCCAGGTAACGCCGGGCATGGTGCTCTCGGACGAGCTGCTGGACAATCAAGGCCTGGTACTGCTGGCCAAGGGCGCCGTCCTGGGCGAGGCGACCATCGCCTCGCTGCAGCGTCACCATATCGAGGCGGTGCCGGTGGCGCGCGTCGAGGCGCACCGCGCGCCGGACGAGGGGGCGGTCGTTGCCCGGCTCGACCACCTGTTTCGCAAGCACGATCTCGAGGGCGACGACGACTGGGCCGGCAAGCTGCTGCGCCGTTACGTCGAGGATTACCGCCTGGAACGGCAGGTGGCGCCATGACGGCCACCCCGGCAATCACCTCTGAACAGCTGGTCCAGGGCCTGGAAGACCTGCCCTCGCTGCCTGCCGTCGTGATGGAACTGCTCGGCAGCATCGACCAGGAGGATGTCGACATCTCGGTGCTGGCCAGGAAAGTGTCGGCCGACCAGGCGCTGACGGCGAAGACGCTGCGCCTGGCCAACTCGTCGGCCTTCGGCTTGCAGGTCAAGGCCACCACGATCCAGCAAGCCATGACGTATCTGGGCTTCCAGGCCACGCGCAACCTGATCATGGCGGCGGCGATGACCGGATGTTTCCCGAGCGGACGCTGCCCCAGCTTCGACGACAAGGCCTTCTGGCGCCTGTCGATCGCCACCGCCGCCTGCGCGCGGGTGCTGGCGCGCCATATGCGTTTCAACCAGGACGTGGCGTTCACGGCCGGCCTGCTGCACGGCATTGGGCGGCTGGTGCTGGTGACGCGCTATCCCGAGCAGTACGACGCCGTCCTGCGCGAACGCAAGCGCCGCGATGGCGATCTGCTCGATACCGAACGGGCCATGCTGGGAGTCGACCATTTGCTGGCCGGCGCGGCGCTGGCCGAGCACTGGCAGTTCTCGGGCACCATGCAGCAGGCGATCGCCTTTTATCATGCGCCCGAAACGCCGGGGGCCGGCTTCCTGGCCACCATCGTCCATGTGGCCCATGCGGTGGCCCATGCGCTCGACCTGGCCGGCGACGCGGACGAGCTGGTGCCCGCCGTGTCCAGCGTGGCCTGGACGGCGCTCGGTCTGCCTGAGGAAACATGGCTGCACGTGTTCCGCGAGACGGAACTGCAGTTCGAGGAAATGACAGCCATCCTGATGGCCTAGGCCGCAGGACGGTGCACGATGAATCAATAGGAGCTAGTGCGGCGCCGCTGCTGTAAGATCAGCGTGGCGGCGCCGCAGCCCGCCAATACCGAAGGCATGACAGATGCGGCTGTCATGCCCACGGCATCAGTGCGCATAATTGCCGGAGGTCTTGTTCGACGCTTCGTTAGTTTGCGCGCCCTGGCCTTGTGCCGGCTGGGCTTGTTGCTGGGCGGCAGCGGCCGCGGCTTGTGCAGCTTTCTCTTCTGGCTTCGGGCGGCCCTGGGCGTCCGACAGGCGGTATTTGGTGCGGCGGTCGCCCATCAGGTCGCGCAGGTCGCGGATGCTCATGCCGGTCACTTCGTGCATGCGGATCAGCAGCGAGGCGCCGACCGGCAGGCGGTGGTGGCGGATCTTGCTGATGACCGGCGGCGCCACTTCCAGCATGCGCGACAGGGCGGCGTCGTTTTTCAGCTGCATCTTACCGAGCAGGATGTCCAACAAGTGGTTCGGGTTGTAACTTTCCTGCGAAGATAGAGCGTGATGTTGTTGTGCCATGATAATTACCTCACGAGTTTGGTTAAAATAGTTCCCTTACGAACTTTTGTTAAAGACTACCTTTCGTCAACATAAGTTCCCGGAACTTGTTCAGGGATTAAACAGCGCTAATCTGAACATTCCCTTAAGAATTCCGGCCCACAGTGCTCCATGTTTCTTTCCACATACGCACTTGTCTTTCAAACAAATTATCTGTCGCGTACGCCAGTGCGATGACGAACCCGCGCATGTGACTCCTTGTCGGAAATCAAGCTATCGTGTGGAAAGCTTGTCACGTTTGCATTTCAGCACATGGGGCTCAATTGTGGCGCACGCAAGAGATTTCTTGGATAAATTTTGTAAATCGGAATCCACTCAGAAGTCGTTGATTTACATAGGGAAACACTTCATGACAGCAAAGCTATGTATCACGAATAATAGAGTATGTTCGCTAGCATACATTTAACAATCTGAGCATAAATACAATTACTTTAGGTAAAGAAATTAACCATTCCGCGCAGCATTAAAACAGCCACACCGGTGGCCGACGGGGTCCATGCCGAATTACGGTAAACTGGCTCCCGTCCACGCCTTGTCGATGCCGCGCTCGCCCCCAACTAGCAATTCCATGCAAAAAAAAGTATTTATCAAAACCTTCGGCTGCCAGATGAACGAGTACGACTCGGACAAGATGGTCGACGTCCTTGGCGCCTCCGATGGACTGGTGCGCACCGACACGCCGGAAGACGCGGATGTGATCCTGTTTAATACCTGCTCGATCCGCGAAAAATCGCAAGAAAAAGTGTTCTCCGACTTGGGCCGTATCAAGGAACTCAAGCGCAAGAATCCCGAGCTGGTCATCGGCGTGGGCGGTTGCGTCGCGTCGCAAGAAGGCGACGCCATCGTCAAGCGCGCGCCCTATGTCGATGTGGTGTTCGGCCCGCAGACCCTGCACCGCCTGCCCCAGCTGATCCAGGACCGGCGCCAGTCGGGCAAGTCCCAGGTCGACATCAGCTTCCCCGAGATCGAAAAGTTCGACTTCTTGCCACCAGCCAAGGTTGAAGGTCCGGTCGCCTATGTCTCGATCATGGAAGGCTGCAGCAAGTATTGCAGCTACTGCGTCGTGCCCTATACCCGCGGCGAGGAAGTCTCGCGCCGCTTCGAGGACGTGCTGACCGAAGTCGCCGGCCTCGCGGCCCAGGGTGTGAAGGAAATCATGCTGCTGGGCCAAAACGTGAACGCCTTCCGCGGCGTTATGGAAAGCGGCGACACCGCCGACTTCGCCCTGCTGCTGGAATACATTGCCGAGATTCCCGGCATCGAGCGCCTGCGCTTCGTCACCAGCCACCCGAAGGAATTCAGCCAGCGCCTGATCGACGCCTATGCCAGGATCCCGCAACTGGTGAGCCACCTGTACCTGCCGGTGCAGCATGGCTCGGACCGCGTGCTCAATGCCATGAAGCGCGGCTATACCGGCCTCGAATACAAGTCGATCATCCGCCGCCTGCGCGCGGTGCGCCCGAACATGACGTTCTCGTCCGACTTCATCGTCGGATTCCCGGGCGAGACCGAGGCCGACTTCGAGGCCATGATGAAGCTGGTCGAGGACGTGAATTTCGACAATAGCTTCAGCTTTATCTTCAGCAAGCGTCCCGGCACGCCGGCCGCCAACCTCGAAGACGACACCCCGCACGAGGTCAAGCTGGCGCGCCTGCAGCGCCTGCAAGCCCTGATCGACCTGAACACCCGCAAGCACAGCGCCGCCATGGTCGGCACCGTGCAGCGGGTGCTGGTCGAAGGCGTCGCCAAGAAGGACGCCACCCAATTGCAGGGCCGCGCGGAGAACAACCGCGTGGTTCTGTTCCCGCTGGACTCGACGAATGCCTCGCTGATCGGCCAGTTGGCCGACGTGCGCATCGTCGCCAGCCACGATTACTATTTGCGCGGCGAACTCGTCGCCAACCTCGATACGATAGCCAAAGCCAGTTGAAAACACAGCCAACCCTGCCCTCGTACTTCACTCCCGAGCCGCTCGACAATACGCGGCTCGCCCACCTGTGCGGCCCGCTCGACGAGAACCTGCGCCAGATCTCGGCCGCGCTCGACGTCACGATCTTCCGCCGCGGCGAGAAATTCATCGTCAGCGGCGCCAATGCCGAGCGCGCCGTCGAATTGCTGGAACGCTTCTATGCGGTCGCCAACAAGGTCGTGCCGATCGAAGAGGTGCAACTGGCCCTGGTCGAGCAGCGCGCCGGCCTCAAGCCGCGCGCCACCGATCCCGATGCCGCCCCGGCCGCCAGGGCCGACGCCCCTGAAGAAACCGACGTCGAAGCCGAAGCCGCGCCGGAAAGCCTCGAAAGCCCGCTCCTCAAGACCCGACGCAGCGACCTGCGCGGCCGTACGCCGCACCAGATCCAGTACCTGAACGCGGTGCTGAACCACGACATCAGTTTCGGCATCGGTCCGGCCGGCACCGGCAAGACTTATCTGGCCGTGGCCTGTGCCGTCGACGCCCTCGAGCGCGACGCCGTCAAGCGCATCATCCTGACCCGTCCCGCCGTCGAGGCCGGCGAGCGCCTGGGCTTCCTGCCGGGCGACCTGGCGCAGAAGGTCGATCCCTACCTGCGCCCCCTGTACGACGCGCTGTACGACCTGCTGGGCTTCGACCGTACCCAGAAACTGTTCGAGAAGCAGGTGATCGAGATCGCGCCGCTGGCCTATATGCGCGGGCGCACCCTGAACCACGCGTTCGTGATCCTGGACGAAGCCCAGAACACGACCGTCGAGCAGATGAAGATGTTCCTGACCCGGATCGGCTTCGGCAGCAAGGCCGTCGTCACCGGCGACGTGACGCAGGTCGACCTGCACAAGACCCAGCGCAGCGGCCTGGTGGACGCCATGCACGTGCTGAAGGATGTGCGCGGCATCGCCTTCACCCAGTTCTCGAGCGCCGACGTGGTGCGCCACCCGCTGGTGGCGCGTATCATCGATGCATACGATAAAGATACTTCGGTCCAGGAACTGGCCGCCCTCCCCAAACCGACCCCGGTGAAAAATGCAAGAAAAAAAACATCCACTTGAACTGGAAGTTCAGTTCGCCGATCACCGCCTCGAAGGCGAGATCACCGAAGCCAAGCTGCAGCGCTGGGTCGAGGCGGCCCTGCTCGGCCCGGCCGAGCTGACCATCCGCTTCGTCGATGCCGAGGAAGGCCAGGCCCTGAACAAGGCCTACCGCGGCAAGGACTACGCCACCAACGTGCTCACCTTCGCCTACAACGAAGAAGAGGAGCTGGGCGAGGACGACCCGACCCAGGCCGACATCGTGCTGTGCACCGACGTGCTGCAGCGCGAGGCCGAGGAGCAAAAGAAAACGGTCGAGGAACATGCGGCCCACCTGGTCGTGCACGGCGTGCTGCACGCCCAGGGCTGGGACCACGAAAACGACGATGACGCCGAAGAAATGGAGCAGTTCGAGCGCGACATCATGGAGGTGCTGGGCTTCCCGGATCCATACGCTGATTGATGCAGGCAGTCGGGTGCGCACTCGTGTAAATACTGGGCGCACCCCTATTTGGTGTATCCTACACCCCATTGCAACAACGGCTTCCCGCCAACTATGCCCGAGTATCCCAGTGACGTCCGACCGGACGCCAAACCCCACAGGTCACTGCTGGAGCGGCTGACCGCCTTCATCTCCCCCGAGCCCGAAAATCGCGCAGAGCTCCTCGAAGTGCTGCACGATGCCCACGAACGCAACCTCCTCGACGCCGATGCGCTGTCGATGATCGAGGGCGTGTTCCAGGTGTCCGACCTGTCGGCGCGCGACATCATGGTTCCCCGTTCCCAGATGGACGTGATCGACATCACGAAACCGATCGAGGAATGGATGCCTTACGTGCTCGAAACCGCCCACTCGCGCTTCCCCGCCATCGAAGGCGAGCGCGACAAGGTGGTCGGCATTCTGCTGGCCAAGGATTTGTTGCGTTATTACGCCGAAGAATCTTTCGACGTGCGCACCAAATTGCGCCCGGCGGTCTTCATTCCCGAATCGAAGCGCCTGAACGTGCTGCTGCGCGATTTCCGCGCCAACCACAACCACATGGCGATCGTGGTCGACGAGTATTCCGGCGTGGCCGGCCTGATCACGATCGAGGACGTGCTCGAGCAGATCGTCGGCGACATCGAGGACGAATACGACTTCGACGAAGAAGAAGACAACATCATCTCGATCCGCGAAGGCCAGCACGGCCCGCGCTGGCGCATCAAGGCGCTGACCGAGATCGAGCAATTCAACGAGGAGCTCGGCACCGAACTGCCGGACGATGAGGTCGACACCATCGGCGGCCTGATCGCCAGCCACCTGGGCCACATGCCGCACAAGGGCGAAGTGGTCGACCTGCACGGCCTGCGCTTCGAGGTGCTGCGCGCCGACGCACGCCAGATCCACGTCCTGCTGGTCGAACGGTTGCCATCGCTGGAAGACGAACGCGACTGATGCTGCGCCGCCGGACCCAGCCTTTGACCGCGGCGGAACTGGCCGAACGCGCGGCGCTGCGCGGCAGCAAGCCTTCGCTTCTGCTGCTGCTCACCGCCGCGCTGGCCGGCGGTTCATCCATCCTGTCGTTCCAGCCCTTCGGCTGGTGGCCGCTGCAATTCCTGTCGCTGGCCTGGCTGTTCTACCAGGTCGGCATGGGCAATTCGGTCAAGCGCGCGACCCTGATCGGCTGGGCCTTCGGCTTCGGCTGGTCGGTCGCCGGCATGCACTGGCTGTCCGTCCTCATGACCCGTTTCGCCCACCTGCCGGTGCTGCTGGCGGTGGTGGCGATCGTCCTGCTCGGCCTGTACATGGGCCTGTTCGCCGCCTTCACCGCCGGCGTGGCGAGCTGGCTGCGCAAGCGCTGGTCGCTGCCGGTGGCCGCCTTCCTGCTGCTGGTGCTGCCGACCTTGTGGGGCGTGTCCGAATGGCTGCGCGGCTGGGTGTTCACGGGTTTCCCCTGGGCCTCGTCGGGCTATGCCCACGACCTGGCGCCGCTGGCCGGCTTCGCGCCGCTGATCGGCGTGTACGGCCTCGGCATCCTGGTCGGCGTCGGCGCCGGCTGCATCGCGATGCTGACCCAGCGCGCGCGCTGGCCGGCGATCGGCCTGCTGGCCGGCCTGCTGCTGGCGGGCGCCGGCCTGCGCACGGTCGAATGGACGCAGGAGACCGGCCAGCCGATCAGCGTGCGTCTACTGCAAGGCAATATCCCGCAAGACAGGAAGTTCGATATGGAATTCCTGACCAGCATCGTGACGCGCTACCAGGCGATGATCACGGCGGCCCCGGCCGACCTGATCGCGACGCCGGAAACCGCCCTGCCCGTGTTTCCGCACAATCTGCCGGACGGCTACCTGGACGGCCTGCAGCGCTATGCCACGAGCACCGGCAGCACGCTGGCGATCGGCATGCCGCTGTTCGACGGCCCGGAACAATACGGCAACAGCCTGATCGCGATGGGCCCCGAGCCACGGCCCTATCGCTACGACAAGGCGCACCTGGTGCCGTTCGGCGAATTCATCCCGCCGGGCTTCCGCTGGTTCACCGACATCCTGAACATCCCGCTGAGCGACGCCACCCGCGGCGCCGCGCTGCAGGCTCCGTTCCAGGTCAAGGACCAGTGGGTGCTGCCGAATATCTGCTACGAAGACGTGTTCGGCGAAGAGATCGCCTACCAGCTGCGCAACGCGCAGCACCCGGCGACCCTGCTGCTGAACGTGTCGAACCTGTCGTGGTACGGCCAGTCGGTGGCCATCCCGCAGCACCTGCAGATCTCGCGCATGCGCACCCTGGAAACGGGCCGTCCGATGCTGCGCTCGACCAACGACGGCGCCACCGCCGTGATCGACCACCGCGGCAACATCACGCAAGTGCTGCCCTTCTATACCGACGGCGTCCTGAGCGCGACCGTGCGCGGCGCGCGCGGCATGACGCCGTTCATCCGCCTCGGCAATGCCGCCTTCCTGACGCTGGGCGGCTTGATGCTGCTCGGTGCGTGGTTCGCGGGCCGCCGCTACCGCCAAAAGTCCGCAACGTCGTAGGGTGGAAGGCTCCGCCTTCCACGCGTCGATTGTTATCGTTTCCTGATCGTGCCAGATGATTTTGCAGCCAACTATCACCGCGTGGACGGCGAAGCCGTCCACCCTACGTGAAATCGCCCCCCAGAGGGGCGCAAAAATTCAGTAGAATTAGTCATTTGGCAAACATACCGTGTTCGCGGCCCACCAGCCCCGTCCCATTCGAGATGCTCACATTCCAACAAATCATCCTTACCCTGCAGTCCTACTGGGACAAGCAGGGCTGCGCACTGCTCCAGCCCTACGACATGGAAGTCGGCGCGGGCACCTTCCACACCGGCACCTTCCTGCGTGCGATCGGCCCGGAGCCGTGGCGCGCCGCCTATGTGCAGCCGTCGCGCCGCCCGAAGGATGGCCGCTATGGCGAGAATCCGAACCGCCTGCAGCATTACTACCAGTACCAGGTGGCCCTGAAGCCGGCGCCCGAGAACATCCTCGACCTGTACCTCGGTTCGCTCGAGGCGCTGGGCCTGGACCTGAAGAAGAATGACGTGCGCTTCGTCGAGGACGACTGGGAAAGCCCGACCCTGGGCGCCTGGGGCCTCGGCTGGGAAGTCTGGCTGAACGGCATGGAAGTCACCCAGTTCACCTATTTCCAGCAGGTCGGCGGCCTCGATTGCAAGCCGGTGCTGGGCGAGATCACCTATGGCATCGAGCGCCTGGCCATGTACCTGCAGGGCGTCGAGAACGTGTACGACCTGGTGTGGACCGAGTGGGAAGAAAACGGCGTCAAGAAGACCCTGAGCTACGGCGACGTGTTCCACCAGAACGAGGTCGAACAATCGACCTACAACTTCGAGCATTCGAACACCGAGATCCTGTTCCAGGCTTTCAATAACCACGAATCCGAAGCCAAGCGCCTGGTCGAGCTGCAACTGACCCTGCCGGCCTACGAGCAGATCATGAAGGCCTCGCACAGCTTCAACCTGCTGGACGCGCGCGGCGCGATCTCGGTGACCGAGCGCGCCGCCTACATCGGCCGCGTGCGCACCCTGTCGCGCCTGGTGGCGCAAGCCTATTACGATTCGCGCGAAAAATTGGGCTTCCCCATGGCGCCCAAGGCCGAACAAGCAGCTTGAAAAGAACAGAACAGACCATGAACCAAACACTCCTCGTCGAACTGCAGACCGAAGAACTGCCGCCGAAGGCGCTCGTCAAGCTGGGCGCGGCCTTTGCGACCGGCATCGCCAATGGCCTGAAGGCGCGCGACTTCCTGGAAGCCGACAGCACCATCACCACCCACGCCACTCCGCGCCGCCTGGCCGTGTCCATCACCAATGTGCGCGGCACCTCGCCCGACAAATCGATCCGCGAGAAGGTGCTGCCTGTCTCCGTGGCCCTCGACAAGGAAGGCAATCCGAGCGCGCCGTTGGCCAAGAAACTGGCCGCGCTGGGCTTCCCCGACCTCACCGTCGACCAGCTCGAACGCGCCCAGGACGGCAAGGCCGAGAGCTTCTTCTACACCTATCCGGCCGCCGGCAGCCTGCTGGCAGGCGCCGTGCAGGACGTGCTGGCCGAGACGGTGGCCAAGCTGCCGATCCCGAAGGTCATGAGCTACCAGCGCCCGAGCGGCGACACCGTGCAGTTCGTGCGCCCGGTGCACCTCTTGATCGCGCTGCATGGCGAGCAGGTGCTGCCGCTGTCCCTGCTGGGCCTCGCCGCCGGCCGCACCACGATGGGCCACCGCTTCCTGTCGCACGGCGGCCCGATCGCGATCGACCATGCCGACAACTACGCCCGAGTGCTGGAAGCCGAAGGCAAGGTCCTCTCGTCCGCCGAAGCGCGCAAGGAAAGCATCCGCGCCCAGCTGCTCGAGAAAGCCGGCGCCGACCAGGTCCTGATGCCCGAGTCGCTGCTGGACGAAGTGGCGGCCCTGGTCGAATGGCCGGTGGTCTATGAATGCCGCTTCGAGGAAGAATTCCTGGCCGTGCCGCAGGAATGCCTGATCCTCACCATGCAGACCAACCAGAAATACTTCGCGCTGACCGACGCCGAAGGCAAGCTGCGTTCGCGCTTCCTGATCGTGTCGAACATCGCGACCGATGACCCGACCGCCATCGTCGGCGGCAACGAGCGCGTGGTGCGCCCGCGCCTGTCGGACGCCAAGTTCTTCTTCGAGCAGGACAAAAAGAAAACGCTGGAGTCGCGCCTGCCGCAACTGGCCAGCGTGGTCTACCACAACAAGCTGGGCTCGCAGGCCGAGCGCAGCGAGCGTGTCACCAAGCTGGCGACCTATATCGCCACCCGCCTGGGCTTCGACGCGGCGCTGGCCGAGCGCGGCGCGCGCCTGTCCAAGGCCGACCTGCTCACCGACATGGTCGGCGAGTTCCCGGAGCTGCAGGGCATCATGGGCACGTACTACGCGCGCCACGACGGCGAGCATGACGACGTCGCGCGCGCGGCGTCCGAACACTATCAACCGCGTTTCGCCGGCGACGCCCTGCCAGCGACCAATACCGGCCTCGCGGTGGCCCTGGCCGACAAGCTGGAAACCCTGGTCGGCATCTGGGCCATCGGCCTGCAGCCGACCGGCGAGAAGGATCCGTTCGCGCTGCGCCGCCACGCGCTGGGCATCATGCGCATGCTGGTCGAGAAGCGCCTGCCGCTGTCGATCGCCGACATGCTGGCCGACGCGATGACCACCTTCGCCGACGAGCCGGCGCGCTTTGAATCGCTGCGCGACCCGCGCGCGGAAGTCACCGTCTTCATGCTCGACCGCCTGCGCGGCATGCTGCGCGAGCGCGGCTTCTCGCCGAACGAGGTCGAGGCGGTGCTGGCCCAGGACCCGGACCGCGTCGACGACGTGGTGCAGCGCCTGGAAGCGGTGCAGGCCTTCGCGGCGCTGCCCGAGGCGGCCTCGCTGGCCGCCGCCAACAAGCGCATCACCAACATCCTCAAGAAGAACGAGGAAGCGATGCCGAAGGACGCCGCGGTCGACCCAGCCCTGCTGCAGGACCAGGCCGAGAAGGACCTGGCGGCCGCCGTCGCCCGCGTGCAGCCCGAAGTCGACGCGGCCTTCGCCGCGGGCGATTTTGCCGGCACGCTCAAGACCCTGGCCCAGCTGCGCGACCAGGTCGACGCCTTCTTCAACGACGTGATGGTGATGGCCGACGACGTCAAGCTGCGCAACAACCGCCTGGCCCTGCTGGCGTCGCTGCACGGCATGATGAACCGCGTGGCCGACATCTCGAAGCTGGCGGCATAAGATGGGCAAGGAGCGCGACAAGGAAGAGCGGGCGATGAAGCTCATCATCCTCGACCGGGATGGCGTGATCAACCACGATTCGCCGGACTTCATCAAGTCGCCGGCCGAATGGATCCCGATTCCCGGCTCGCTCGAAGCGATCGCCCGCCTGAACCAGGCGGGCTACCGGGTGGTCGTCGCGACCAACCAGTCGGGCATCGCGCGCGGCCTGTTCGACATCGCGACCCTGAACGCCATCCACGCCAAGCTGCATGCGGCGGCCCAGCTGGTGGGCGCCGACATCGATGCCATCTTCTTCTGCCCGCACGCGGCGATCGACGGCTGCGACTGCCGCAAGCCCAAGTCGGGCATGTTCGAAGAGATCGGCAAGCGGTTCAAGGTCAATCTCAAGGGCGTGCCCACCGTGGGCGACTCGCTGCGCGACCTGCAGGCGGGCTTCAACCGCGGCTGCACGCCCTACCTGGTGCTGACCGGGAAGGGCGAGAAGACCGAGGCCACCGGCGGCCTGCCGCCCGGCACCCAGGTGTTCCCGGACCTGGCGGCGATGGTGACCGCCTTCCTCAAGCCGGGATCTCCGTCGAGCGCCGCCTCTGGCACAACCGGCGCGCAGCCTGCATAATCAATAAAAAATTCGCAGTCCAGTCCAGAACCAGATCGATTTGTCCGGAGCCCCTTTGCGTAACTTCAGTTTGTTCCTGCGTTCCCTGCTGTTCACGATCGTCATGATCGTCGCCACCGTCATCTGGGCCTCCCTCTGCTTCCTGGCAGCGCCGCTGTCGTACAACAAGCGCTTCTGGTTCACCTCGCGCTGGAACGTCTTCATCATCTGGTGCGCGCGCGTCATCTGCGGCATCCGCTACGAATTCAAGGGCTACGAGAACCTGCCCGACGCGCCGGCCATCGTGCTCTCGAAGCACCAGTCGGCATGGGAAACGATCTTCCTGCTGCCCAATCTCACGCGGCCGCTGGTCTACGTCTTCAAGAAGGAAATCCTGTACATCCCCTTCTTCGGCTGGGCCATGGGCTTGCTGCGCATGATCCCGATCGACCGCAAGCAGGGCAAGAACGCCTTCAGTTCGGTCGTGCGCCACGGGAAGCGCCGCCTGGCCGACGGCCAGTGGATCATCATGTTCCCCGAAGGCACCCGCATCCCGGTCGGCCAGAAGGGCAAGTACAAGAGCGGCGGCACACGCCTGGCTGTGGAAACCCAAGCGGTCGTGGTGCCGATCGCGCATAATTCGGGCGAGTGCTGGCCCAAGAATTCATTCATCAAACGGCCCGGATTGATCACGGTCTCGATCGGCAAGCCGATCTCGCCCGAAGGCCATACCCCCGACAGCCTGATGCAAGAGGTAGAAAATTGGATAGAATCCGAAATGCGCGTCATTTCGCCCCACGCCTACAAAGGTGGTTGAGCGACGTCAGCGCCCAGATTCGTGAGTCGAGGCCTCAGACTATGGCCTCGGCGAAGGTCGACGGGCATCAGCTGGAGTTGTTCGCGCAAGAATTCTTTGCGGCGCTGAAGCCTTCCGACAAGCCTGCGCCGCCCGCGCAGCCGCTGTTCAAGGCGCCGCCGGCGCCGCCCCGCATCAAGCTCCCCTCGCCGCCCGTCGGCCCGCAAGACCCTCCCCTGAAACGCATCGTCCTCGGCCACCACACCATCGAGTATGCCTTGCGCCGCTCGTCGCGGCGCTCGATCGGCTTCACCATCGACGACGACGGCCTGCGCGTGACGGCGCCGCGCCGCGTGACGCTCGAAGAGATCGACAACGCGCTGCGCGCCAAGCAGCGCTGGATCGTCACCAAGCTGCTCGAACGGGGAGAACGGCGCGACCAGCGCCAGCAACGGCTGCCTGTCGAATGGAAGGATGGCGCGCGCCTGCCCTACCTGGGCGGCGACATCGTGCTGCGCCTCGAGGAAGCGGAGCGCAGCCACTGCCGGTTCGACGCCGCCAACAACGAGCTGTGGATCGGCGTGGTGCCGGGGCTGTCCGAATGGCAGCTCAAGGAACGAGTGAAGATCTGGTTCCAGGCCGAGGCCAAGCGCCTGTTCCGCGAGCGCCTCGATCACTATGCGCCGCAGCTGGGCGTGAGCTACAACAGCTTCACGCTGTCGTCGGCCGGCTCGCGCTGGGGCTCGTGCACGGTGGGCGGCAGCATTCGCCTCAACTGGCGCCTGATCCATTATCCGCCAGCGCTGATCGACTACGTGGTGGCGCACGAACTGGCCCACCTGCGCGAGATGAACCACAGCCCGGCGTTCTGGGCCACGGTGGGCGAGGTGTATCCGGATTACGACGGCGCGCGCCTGGCATTGCGCAAGCGTTCGCACGAGATGCCGGCGTTGTTCGAGTAGGGTGGACGGGTCCCCCGTCCACGCGTCCAACACTGCCCGCAGGCCGGGAAAAAATCAGCGCAAAGCCAGCTCGTGCCGCGCCGCCGCCAGCTCGCGCATGGCGGCCACCTGTCCCTCGGACAGGCAACGGAATGGAATCGGCAGGGTGCCGCGCTTGAGCACCATCATGAAGCCGCGCGAATAGGTGCGCACGGCGGCCACGTCTTCCCAGCCGATCAGGGTCACGCCGCCGCTGGTGCGTACGATGCCGTGTTCGTCGATGGTGAACTCATAGGTGCGGCGCCCGCGTCCGAGCAGGACGAAGTTCAGGGCCGCGCTGAAGGTGCTTCTCAGGCGCAGGAGCAGGCTGGCCGGCCAGCGCACGCGCCGGCGGCGGATCAGGAAGCCGCCATGCTGCCACATGAAACTGGTGTACTCGCGCAGCGAATAGCGCACGAAAAAGTGCAGCGCATCCAGCGGCGGGAGCGCAACGCCAGCGGGTGGCGATGCCGGGACTTCGGTCGGTGCTGCGGTCATGATCGCCTCCAGCGCCTCTGCCGCCTGTTCCTGGACCAGTACCGAAGTTGGCAAAACCGCGGGCTTCCCACTACCGACCGGCCTCGGGTGATTGAACGACAACATGGCGCATCCCCTTTTGTTTTGTACCGTGCAGTTTGGAATGGTAACAAAACCTACCGGATATGCCGTTGCACGAGTTCAACAGTGCGCAGGGTCGCCCCGCGGTGGCGGCGCGCGAAGGCCAGCGCCTTTTCCCCCATCGCCACCCGCGCCGCGCCGTCGCGCAGCAGGCGCACGGCCGCCGCCACCAGCGCGTCGGCGTCAGGCAGCCGCAGCGCGGCGCCGTCGTCCACCGCCTCATTGGTGGCGTCGAGGAAGTTGAAGGTATGCTCGCCCACCAGCACCGGCTTGCCCAGCGCGCAGGCCTCGATCAGGTTCTGGCCGCCCAGCGGCAGCAGGCTGCCGCCGATATACGCGCAATCGCAGGCCGCGTAATAGGCGAACATCTCGCCCATCGAATCGCCCAGGAGCACGTCGGCGCCGCCCACGCCATGGTCGACGCCGTGGTCAATCCCGAACTGCGAACGCCGCGCCAGCGTGAATCCGCGCGCCGCGACCAGGGAAGCGACTTCGTCGAATCGCTGCGGATGGCGCGGCACGATCACCAGGAGCGCGCCGGCCGGCTTGTCGGGCATCCGCCGCCAGGCGTCGAGGATCAACGCCTCTTCGCCTTCGCGCGTGCTGGCGCACAGGAACACGGGCCGCTCGGGGCCGCCGGAGCGGATGCGGCTGCGCAGCCAGTCGCCCTTTTCCAGCGCCGCCGGCGGCGGCGTCACGTCGAACTTGACGCTGCCGGTGACCTCCACGTTCGGCGCGCCGAGCGAGCGGATACGCTCGGCGTCAACCTCGGTCTGGGCCGCGACCAGGGTGAAGCCGCGCGCCGCCTCCCGCATCACGGCGCCCGCCTTGCGGCCACGCTTCAGGGATTTTTCGGACAGGCGGGCATTGGCCAACACGACCGGCACAGCAAGCCGATTGCAGGCGTGGATCAGGTTGGGCCAGACCTCGGTCTCCATCAGGATGCAGGCGCGCGGGCGATGGCGGCGCAGGAAGCGCCGCGTCATCAACCCGGTGTCGTACGGCAGGTAGCTTTGCACCACGCGCTCGCCATGGTGGGCGAACAGGGATTGTCCGGTGGCGCGGCCAGTCGGCGTCATATGGGTCAGCAGGATGCGGCAGTCGGGATAGGCCGCCAGGAGCGCGTCGACCACCGGTTCGGCGGCGCGCGTCTCGCCGACCGAGACGGCGTGCACCATGATGGTCGGACGTTCGCTCGGCGCCGGACCGATCAGGGCCAGGCGTTCGCCCCAGTGCGCGCGGTAGCCCGGCTCCTTGCGGCCACGCCACCACAGGCGGCCCAGCACGGCCGGCAGGGCCAGCCACCACAGGCTTGAATACAGCGCGCGGTTCATGGCGCGGCCAGCAGGCGGCGCGCGGCCGCCACCACCTCGTCGCTTGATGGCGGCGCACCCAGCTCGCCCAGGTTGACGATGCGCTCGGACCAGTTGCCCTCGGTCTTCCACTTCGGCGAATCGCAATAGATCTCGATCGTCGGCCGCACGAAAGCGGCGGCGATATGGGTCAGGCCGGTGTCGACGCCGACCGCGAGCCGCGCATGCTGGGCCAGGGTCACGGCGTCCATCATCGACAGCCTGGGCAGCACGCGCGCGTTCGGGATGCCGGCGGCCAGCGCCTCGGCGTCCCGGCGTTCGGCCTCCGAACCCCAGGGCAGCAGCACCGGCATCGGCGCCAGCGCCTTGCCGAGCGCGATCCAGTTGGCGTCTGCCCACTTCTTGGCCGCGCGCGCCGTGCCGTGGAAGAACACGGCGTAGTCTTCGGCCGGCAGGAAGGCCGGACGCTGCGACGCATCCGGCGCCGGCAGGCCGAAATCAGGCGCCGTATCGACCGGATAGTCGAGCGCCGCGCCGGCCACCAGCCGTCCGCGCGCCACCGCGTGGGTGCGCGGGCTCAGGGGAATGCTGTCGGTATGGAAGATGCGCGAGACGCCTTCATAGCCCGAGCCTTCGCTGCCGTTGGCCAGGCCGACCTTCTTGCCGCCCTTGCGAACGCGCGCGGCGCCCATGATGATGCCGGTCTTGAGCAGGCCCTGGGTGTCGAACACATAGTCGTATTCTTCCTCGCGCAGGGTGCGCAAGAATGCGCGGATCTCGGCGCGCGTCCCGGATTTGCCGAGGCTCTTGCGCCAGCGCCGCAGCGCCCAGGGGATCACCTTGCGCACGTGCGGATTCAGGCGCACCAGGCTGACGTAGCCTTCCTCGACCACCCAGTCGATCGTGGCGCCCGGATGGCGGCGCAGCAGGTCGGCCACGATCGGCAGGTTGTGCAGCACGTCGCCCAGGGACGACACCCGCACAAGTAGAATCTTCAAGCGATCACCTCAGAACGGCAGGTCGGCATCCGGCTTGGCGGCCAGGATCACGCTCTTGAACTCGGACTGGATCCGCGCCAGCGCTTCCGGATTCTCGCCCTCGAAGCGCAGCACCACGACCGGGGTCGTGTTCGACGAACGCGCCAGGCCGAAGCCGTCCGCGTACTCGACGCGCAGGCCGTCGATGTCGTTGATCTTTTCCGAGGTCGGGAACTTGGCGTCACGGCGCAGCTGGTCGATCAGGGCGAAGTTCTCGCCCTCCTGCAGGTGCAGGTGCAGTTCCGGGGTGCTGCTGGCGATCGGCAGGCCGTTGAGCAGCGCCGACGGATTCGGTCCCTTGGTCAGGATCTCGAGCATGCGCGCGCCGGCATACAGGCCGTCGTCGAAGCCGTACCAGCGGTCCTTGAAGAAGATGTGGCCGCTCATCTCGCCGCCCAGCGGGGCGCCGGTTTCCTTCAGCTTGGCCTTGACCAGCGAGTGGCCGGTCTTCCACATCAGCGGCTTGCCGCCATTCTTCTCGATGTAGGGCGCCAGGTGGCGCGTGCACTTGACGTCGTACAGGATCTCGGCGCCCGGGTTGCGCGACAGGACGTCGGCCGCGAACAGCATCATCTGGCGGTCCGGGAAGATGATCTGGCCATCCTTGGTGACCAGGCCCAGGCGGTCGCCGTCGCCGTCGAAGGCCAGGCCGATCTCGGCGTCGGTCTCTTGCAGCGCGCGAATCACGTCCTGCAGGTTTTCCGGGTGGGCCGGGTCCGGGTGGTGGTTCGGGAAGGTGCCGTCGACTTCGCAGAACAGCTCGACGACCTCGGCGCCCATGCGGGTGAACAGCTCGGGCGCGAAGGCGCCGGCGACGCCGTTGCCGCAGTCGACCACGATCTTGATCGGACGCGCCAGCTTGACGTCGCCGACGATGCGCTCGATGTAGGCGGCGCGGATGTCGTGGGTGCTGTAGCCGCCGCGCTGGTCGGCGATCGCGCCGTCGTAGGCAGCGATGCTGTCGTGCAGGCCGGTGATGGCGTCGCCATAGATCGCCTCGCCCGCCATCACCATCTTGAAGCCGTTGTAGTCGGGCGGGTTGTGGCTGCCGGTGACCATGATGCCCGAGCGCGTTTCCAGCACGTTGGTGCCGAAATACACCATCGGGGTGGCGACCATGCCCAGATCGATCACGTCGACGCCGGCGTCGCGCAGGCCTTCGCTGAGGGCGGCGCTGAGTTCCGGGCCCGACAGGCGGCCGTCGCGGCCGATCACGACCTTGCGCTCTCCCTTGGCCAGCGCGGCGGCGCCGAAGGCACGGCCGATGTGGCGCGCGATCCCCGCATCCAGGGTCTTGCCGATGATGCCGCGAATGTCATAGGCCTTGAAAATCGTTTTCGAGAGAGCAACCATGTTCTTCCTTGGAATTCTTGAGAGGCATGCACCGGTCGCTGGATCGACCGTGGTCATCGCCGGATGTTGGAGGAATGATAAAAAATCGCTTGCTATTGTACCGGCAAGCGCTGGCGCCGTGGGATTGGCGCGCGGAGGATCGGCGAAGAACGGGCGGCGTGGAAAGCGCCCGGCGCCTGGCGGCATGCCGCCACCGCCTGCGCTGCGGAAGTGAGGTTCCTCAGCGCAGGGGAAATGGAATCAGACGCGCAGATCGTCGATCGACTTGCCGCCTTCGACCCATTCCTTGACCCACTTCGGCTGGCGGCCACGACCGGTCCACTGCAGGTTGGAATCGTCCGGGTGACGATAGCGCACGGCGACGGTGGCGCCTTTCGAACCGCGGCCGGTGGCGGCCATCAGGTCTTTCAGCGGCATGCCGACGCTTTGGGCGATGGCCAGGATTTGGTCGCGTGCTTTTTGCACTTCCTGGACTTCACGCTTCTTCATCTCCTGCTTGATTTGCTCCTGCAGGTTGCGCAAATCGCCTACGGACATATTCGACAGATCCATCATCATTCCTCGTTCGTTAAAGATTAAATGCAGATTCAGCAATTACCGAATCTAGTGAATTCTCACTAAATGTCGCAATATAATACAACAATAAACACGGACTAGTCCTTCTTGCTTAAAAAAAGCCAACGTGGGGACTTGAATCGAACAATACGGCCATACAACCAGAGGTAACTGATTATGAACAACAAACAGAAGAACATCAGGGCCGTGGTGTTTTTCCAGAACACCGTTGCCGGTATCACGGCCAGCAGTGAAAACAGCCATAAATAAGGAGAAGTCCGCGCATTGCGCTTCATCAATGCGCGTGCTTCGCGCGGCCCTACCGTCCATTGCACGATACGGCGAAATATCAAGCTGTGCAGGTGAATACCATCCGGCATCGCCGGCGACTTACCGCGCACAAACATGCGGCGATAAGCGGAGAATATCGTTTCGAAAGCCGGATAAATCAGTAACAGCGCCGCATACCAGGTCGACACGCCGGGATTGCGCATCACCAGCAGCAGCGCCAGCTCGCCCAGCAGGAAACCGATGAAATAGGCGCCGCCGTCGCCCAGGAAGATCAGCCCCACCGGATAGTTCCAGATCAGGAAGCCGGCGGTGGCGCCGGCCACGATCAGGGCCGCCACCAGCACGAACATATCGCCCACCTGCAGCGCCACGTAG
Source organism: Massilia timonae (assembly GCF_001866515.1). Lineage (NCBI taxonomy): Bacteria > Pseudomonadati > Pseudomonadota > Betaproteobacteria > Burkholderiales > Oxalobacteraceae > Massilia > Massilia timonae. The sequence goes on along the minus strand of NZ_JRYB01000001.1, from coordinate 2,404,672 downwards.
GACAGCGACAGCAGCATGAAGATGCTGATCACGCCCGCCAGGCCATTGAAGCCGTCGATGATGTTGATGGCGTTGGCGATGCCCGCCACCGCCAGCATCGTCAGCGGCAGCACGATCCACAGCGCCTCGATCGGCAGCACGGCCCACGGCAGGTCGAGCCGGCCGACGCGCGCGTCGAGCAGCCAGTAGCCGAGGGCCGCCGCGACCATCGTCAGCGCCAGCCGGCGCAGCGGCGAAACGCGGCCGGTGTAATCCTCGGCGATGCCGCCGGCGAGCGCGATCGTGGCGCAGGCAATCAGGGTGGCGAGCCACGCCATCATTTGCGGCTCGCGCAGGATCGAAATCCCGGACGCCACCACCACCGCAAGGAAAATCGGAATGCCACCGATACGCGCGACCGCATGCGAGTGCACTTTCTGCACGCCGCCAAAATCGCCATCGAGCCCCAGCCCATGTTTTCGCGCGGTCTTGATAACCAGCAGCGTCAGCAATGCGCAGGAAAGGAAGCTCACGAAAAACGAGAACATTATTGTTTTCTTTCGATGCCTGTATGTGGAGCCTCGGGCAGCGGCGGTTGGCAAATGGAATGGCCAGTGCACGCTATTCACGGGAGGGAAGCCGGATTCATTGTACCGGAATGGACCGGTATTTCCGGGCGCACGTATTTAACGCGCACGCAGTGTTGGAAGCGAGTCAAAAAATGCCGATGCGCGCGCATTTCGGGCACGAGACAGGCGCAGGGAACCACAAGCGCGGTGTCCGGCGACAGCGCCGGCGGGTAAAATCATTTAGTATCCGCAAAAGCAACAACGACAGCTTCACGGGCCAATCTCGAAAAATATGAAAACCTATGCCATTGGCGACCTCCAGGGTTGCGCGCACGAAGCGCAACTGCTCCTCGACCGGATCTTCGAGACGGCGGGCCCTGATGCGCGCATCCTGTTCGTGGGAGACCTGATCAATCGCGGTCCCGATTCGCTCACCGCGCTGCGGCGCATGAAGGCCTTGTCGGAATCGAGCGGCGGGCGCATCGAAGCCCTGCTCGGCAACCACGACCTGCACCTGATCGCGGTGGCGGCCGGCGCCCAGCGCCTGAGCCGCTCCGACACCCTCGACGAGATCCTGGCCGCGCCCGACCGCGACGCCTTGATCGCCTGGCTGCGCCAGCGCCCGCTGGCGATGTTCGTCGACGCCCACCTGCTGGTGCACGCCGGCGTGGCGCCGCAATGGGACGCGCGCCAGACCATGGCGCTGGCCGCCGAAGTGGAGGCCGCGCTGCGCGGCGAGGGCTGGATCGATTTCCTGGGCGCGATGTACGGCAACCTGCCGGACCGCTGGGACGATGGCCTGGTGGGCATCGACCGCCTGCGCTGCATCGTCAACGCCCTCACCCGCATGCGCCTGTGCGCGCCGGACGGCACGATGGACTTCAAGCACAAGGAAAGCGACGCCGGCCCGGCCGGCAGCGGCCTCCTGCCCTGGTTCGACCTGCCGCAGCGCGGCACCCAGGATGTGACGGTGGTGTTCGGCCACTGGTCGGCGCTGGGCCTGGTGCAGCGGCCGAACCTGATCGGCCTCGATAGCGGCTGCGTGTGGGGCGGCAAGCTGACGGCGGTGTGCCTGGACGACCGCACGCTGCTGCAGGTGGATTGTCCCGAGTACCGGGAACACGGCGGCAAGAAGCGCTAGACGCGCACGGCGGCTTCCACCGCCTCCTGCGCCGCCAGCGCCAGCTCGCGCCGGTGCGCGCCAACGCTGTCCAGCGGCGCCAGGCAGGCCAGGCGCGCCTTTACGGGCGGGCCTTGCAGGATGCGCAGCAGGCTGTCGACGAAGGTGGTGTCGCCCACGTACTCGATCGACGGGTGCAGGCCGCCAGCGGCATCGACATAGGCCAGCGCATACGGCTGCACCGGCACGCCGGCATCGATCGCGGCCTCGAACAGGTTGGCGTGGAAGGGCAGCACCGCGCCCTGCAGGCCGGTCGTGCCTTCGGGGAACAAGGCGACCCGTTCCCCTTGCTGCAGCACCTCGACCAGTCCCTTGAACACGTGGCGCAGCTCGCGCCGGTTGCCGCGCGCGATGAACACGGTGCCGGCGCCGGCCGCCAGCCAGCCCATCACCGGCCAGGAACGGATCTCGGCCTTGGCCACGAAGCGGCAGGGATCGAGGGCGTTGATGACGAAGATGTCGAGCCAGGACACGTGGTTGGCCACCACCAGCGCGTGCTCGAGGGCCGGCACGCCGCCGACATGGTCGACCTCGACCCGGCACAGGCGCAACAGGCGGCGCGACCAGCCGCGGGTCAGGCGCGCACGGCGGCTGGACGACACGAAGGGAAACACCAGCGCGCAGGTCGCCAGGCCCTCGCACAGGTGGACGACGACGCGCGCAAGGCGCCAGGCAAGGCGGATCTTCAAGATAGCAAACACGGTGAGGACGGCGGCGTCATGGCAGGCCCGCCGTCCCGGGTGGATCAGCGCTGGTACGCCACGCGGCCGCGCACGATGGTGGCCTTGACCTGTCCGGCCAGTTCATAGCCGAGGAAAGGCGTGTGCTTGCCCTGGCTGGCCAGGGTCTTGTCCTCCACTTTCCAGCGCGCGTTCGGATCGAACAGCACCACGTCGGCCGCGGCGCCGACGCCCAGGGTGCCGGCCGGCAGGCCGGCGATGCGGGCCGCGTCGCGCGTGATGCGGCTGAGCGCCACGGCCAGCGCCTTGTCGCCATCCACGCCATGCTGCTGGTCTTCGGCCCACTTGAGCGTGAGGCTGAGCAGCAGTTCCAGGCCGGTGGCGCCGGGCGAGGCTTCGCCGAACGGCAGCAGCTTCTCGTCGTCGTCGACCGGGGTGTGGTCGGAGCAGACCGCGTCCACGGTGCCGTCCAGCACGGCCGCACGGATCGCGTCGCGGTCGCGCTGCGAGCGCAGCGGCGGGGTCAGGCGCGCGTTGGAATCGAAGAAGCCGATGTCGGCGTCGGTCATGTGCAGGTGGTGCACGCCGACGTCGACGCTGAGGTCCAGGCCTTCCTGCTTGGCGGCGCGGATCAGGTCCAGGCCGGCGGCGGACGAGATGCGGCACAGGTGCACGCGCGCGCCGGTGGCGCGCATCAGTTCGAAGATCGTGTGCAGCGCGATGGTCTCGGACATCACCGGCACGCCCGACAGGCCCAGGCGCGACGCCAGCGGGCCGCTGTGGGCCACGCCGCCGCGGCCGATGTGGGCGTCCTGCGGACGCAGCCACACGGTGTAGCCGAAGGTCTTGGCGTACTGCATGGCGCGCAGCAGCACGGTGGTGTCCAGGATCGGTTCCTCGGCCTGGGCGAAGCCGATGCAGCCGGCTTCGGTCAGTTCGGCCATCTCGGTCAGCGCCTGGCCCTTCAGGCCCACGGTCAGCGCGCCCAGCGGGTGCACATTGGCCTGGTCGAGCATGCGCGCGCGGTGCTTGAGCATCTCGACCAGGCCGGGTTCGTCGAGCACCGGATCGGTGTCGGGCGGGCACACCAGCGTGGTCACGCCGCCCTGCATCGCTGCCTGCAGCTCGGATTCGAGCGTGGCCTTGTATTCGTAGCCCGGCTCGCGCAGGCGCGCCGACAGGTCGACCAGGCCGGGGGCGACCACCAGGCCGGTCGCGTCGATGGTCTGGTCGGCGTTGAAGCCCGCCGGGGCGGCGCCGAGCGCCGCGATCCTGCCGTCGGCGATGAACAGGTCTTGCGCTGCGTCGATGCCGTTCGCCGGGTCGATCACTCGCCCGTTCTTGATATGAAGTTTCATGCGTGGGTTCCTGCCAAAATGCTCATCACCGCCATCCGTACCGCGATCCCGAAAGTCACCTGCGGCAGGATCACCGCCTGGGCGCCGTCCGCCACCGCCGAGTCGATCTCGACGCCGCGGTTCATCGGGCCCGGGTGCATCACGATCGCGTCCGGTTTCGCCAGCGCCAGGCGCTCCGGCGTCAGGCCATAGCTCTTGAAGTACTCTTGCGCCGAGGGCAGCAGCGCGCCGCTCATGCGTTCGTTCTGCAGGCGCAGCATGATGATGACGTCGACGTCCTTCAGGCCTTCGTCCATGTTGGTGAACGTGCGCACGCCCATCTGTTCCAGGCCGCCCGGCAGCAGCGTGTGCGGGCCGATGGCGCGCACTTCGGGCACGCCGAGGGTGGTCAGCGCATGGATGTCCGAGCGCGCCACGCGGCTGTGCAGGATGTCGCCGACGATGGCCACGCGCAGGTTGGTGAAGTCCTTCTTGTAGTGCCGGATCGTGTACATGTCCAGCAGGCCCTGGGTCGGGTGGGCGTGGCGGCCGTCGCCGGCGTTGACCACGTGCACGTCCGAGCGGGTGCGGTTCAGGTGCTGGGCGATCATGTAGGGCGCGCCCGATTGCGCGTGGCGCACCACGAACATGTCGGCGTGCATCGCGGCCAGGTTGTCGATGGTGTCGAGCAGCGACTCGCCCTTGGTGGTCGACGAAGCCTGGATGTTCAGGTTGATGACGTCGGCCGACAGGCGCTTCGAGGCGATCTCGAAGGTCGTGCGGGTGCGCGTCGAGTTTTCGAAGAACAGGTTGAACACGCTCTTGCCGCGCATGAGCGGGACTTTCTTGACTTCGCGGTCGGAGATGCCGACGAAGCTCGATGCGGTGTCGAGGATGTGGTCGATGTGCGACTTCTTGAGTCCCTCGATGGTGAGCAGGTGTTGCAGCTCGCCGTTCTTGTTCAGTTGCGGATTATTGTGCAGGGTCGGCATTGTCTTCTTCGATGGTCAGCGAGAGTTGGCCTGTTTCGTCGCGCTGCAGGCACAGCGACTGGTTTGCCGCGAGCGACACGCGCGCGCCGGCGAAATCGGCCGCCACCGGCAGCTCGCGCCCGCCGCGGTCGGCCAGCGCGGCCAGCTTGATGCAGCTTGGCCGGCCATAGTCGAACAGCACGTTGATCGCGGCGCGCGTGGTGCGGCCGGTCTGCAGCACGTCGTCGACCAGCACCACCGTGGCGCCGTCGACCGGGAAGCGGATATGGGTCGGCTTCACGTCAGGATGCAGGCCCTTGCGCGCATAGTCGTCGCGGTAGAACGACACGTCGATCGAGCCCAGGCGAGCGGTGAGATCGAGGTCGCGCGCCAGGCGCTCGGCCAGCCAGGCGCCGCCGGAATGGATGCCGACGATGGCGGCGTCGGGCACGCCGTCCAGGCCCGCGCGGACCTGGCCCAGCAGCTCGCGGTAGAGCGCCTCGGCGTCGAGGTTGAGATTGGTTGTTGGCATAGGGTTGAGAAGATGCGGCTAAGGAGATGCGTCGAAATATTGCTGCAGAATGATGGCGGCCGCCTTGTCGTCGATGACGTCGCCGCGCTTCGATGCGATCACGGCCGACGAATAGCGCTCGTCGACCAGCTCGACAGGCAGGTTGAAGCGGCCATGCAGCTGGTTGGCGAAGCGGCGGCTGCGCAGGGTCATGTCGTGTTCGGCGCCGTCGGGATGGCGCGGCTCGCCCACCACCAGGCGCGCCGGGCGCCACTCGGCGATCAGCTCGCCGATGATCTTGAAGCGGGTGGCGTTGTCGATGGCGGCAATGACGCGCAGCGGCTGCGCCTGCCCGGTCAGGGTGTTGCCCATGGCGATGCCGATCCGCTTGACGCCGAAGTCGAAGCCGAGAACGATATCGACCATCATGCGCAACCACGCAGGTACAGCAAATCACGCATGGCCGGCTTCGGTGGCGAGCATGAAGGGATCGATCCCCAGCAGTTTGATGGCGGCGTTGTAGCGTTCCTCGATCGGCAGGTCGAACAGCACGCGCGCGTCGGCGCCCACCGTCAGCCAGCCGTTGCGCGAGATTTCTTCTTCGAGCTGGCCCGGGCTCCAGCCGGCGTAGCCGATCGAGACCAGCATGCGCGCGGGACCGCCGCCGCTGGCGACGGCTTCGAGCACGTCGATCGAGGTCGTGAAGGCGACGTCGTCGGTGACGCTGAGCGACGAGGAATAACGGCCGCCGGGCGAATGCAGCACGAAGCCGCGGTCGTCCTGGACCGGCCCGCCGAACATGATCGGCTCGTCCACCACGGTCGCGCGCAGGCCTTCGGCCAGCTTCAGGTCGACCCGGTCGAACAGGGTTTCCATCGTCATGTCGGTCGGCTTGTTGATGACCACGCCCAGCACGCCCTTGTCGTTATGCTCGCAAACATAGACGACGGTGCCGCCGAAGATCGGATCCTGGATCGATGGCATGGCGATCAGGAAATGGTTCGCAAGGTTGAGCCCGGATGCTGCCGGACCGGCCTTGGCGAGCGCTTCATCCTGCTCCCGGGGCATGCCCGGCATCGGTAGAGTTTTGCCAACTTTGCTTTTTTTCATACGGATACTCTCAAAAGGCGCACTCTTGCGTTAAACATGATCGACTGCCAACGTTCTGCAGCACAACGTTACGCTTTTCCCTAGTTTACACCCATTTGGCCGGAGGACCCTCGGAAGCATCACGACACGCACACCATGGTCCGATCCTAGACAGTAAAATCTGCTCCCGCCTTGACCTCGCACACAGTGATGAATTTGAGCAAGTCTTTAGTCTGGTTCCGGCGCGACCTGCGCGCATTCGACCACGCCGCCCTGCACCACGCCTTGCGCTGTTCGCAACAGGTGTACTGCGTCTTCGTGTATGACACCGATATTCTCGACGGCTTGCCGCGCGACGATCGCCGCCTGCGTTTCATTCACGCCAGCCTGGCCAGCCTGGATGAGGAATTGCGTCGTCTTGGAGGCTACCTCATCGTGCGCCACGGCAGCGCCCGGGATGAGGTGGTGGCGCTGGCGGAGGCACTCGATGTTGATGTAGTGCATGCCTGCACCGATTATGAACCGCTCGCGATCGCGCGCGATGACGAGGTCGCGCGGCTGCTGGCGGCGCAAGGCCGCGCCTTCCATACGTACAAGGACCAGGTCATCTTCGAGAAGGATGAAGTGCTAACGCTCGCGGGACAGCCGTACTCGGTGTTCACGCCCTACAAGAACGCCTGGCTCAAGCGGCTGGCGGCGCGTCCCGAGACGCTGGCGGCGTATCCGGTCGACGCGTTCGCGCATGCGTTCGCGCCGCCAGCCGCGACCTCGGCCCTGCCCGCGCTGGAAGACATCGGTTTCGAGTCCGGCGAAGCGCCGCTGCCGGCCGGGATGGACGGGGCCGAAGCGCTGTTCGAGGCCTTCGTGGAAGACATCGCCGACTACGGCCGCGCACGCGATTTCCCGGCCGAGGATGGCACGTCGAGGTTATCGACGCATTTGCGTTTCGGCACCACCTCGATCCGCCACCTGGTGCGCACGGCGCAGCAATTGACGCTGTCGGGCGCGGGCGGCGCCGGCGCCTCGGTATGGCTGTCCGAACTCATCTGGCGCGATTTCTATGCGATGGTGCTGGCCCGGCACCCGCACGTGGTCGAGCGCTCGTTCAAGCCGGCCTTCGACGCGGTGCAGTGGGACGACGGTCCTGACGCCGACGAGTTGTTCGCCGCCTGGTGCGAGGGCCGCACCGGCTATCCGCTGGTCGACGCGGCCATGGTGCAGCTGAACACGACCGGCTTCATGCACAACCGGCTGCGCATGGTGACGGCCAGCTTTCTCACCAAGGACCTCGGCATCGACTGGCGCCGCGGCGAAGCGTATTTCGCCCTGCAGCTGAACGACTACGAGATGGCGTCGAACAATGGCGGCTGGCAGTGGGCGGCGTCGACCGGCTGCGATGCCCAGCCCTGGTTCCGGATCTTCAATCCGGTGACGCAGTCGACGCGTTTCGACGCCCGCGGCGAATTCATCCGGCGCTACCTGCCGCAATTGCGCAAGCTGGATGCGAAGCAGATCCACGCGCCGTGGCTGGTCAAGCCCGAGGCGCTGGCCGAGCGCGGCGTGGTGCTGGGCGAGGATTATCCGGCGCCGGTCGTGGAGCACAACGCGGCGCGCAGGCGCACGCTGGAGCGGTTTGCGGTGGTCAAGAAAACCGTCAGCGTTTGAGCAGCTCTTCGATCGCCGCCAGCAGCACCGGTTCCTGGTACGGCTTGCCGTAATAGGCGTTCACGCCCAGCCCCAGCGCCACGTTGCGGTGCTTGTCCGCCGTGCGCGAGGTGATCATGATGATCGGGATGTCCCTGGTGGCCTCATTGCCGCGCACATTGCGCGTCAGGTCGAAACCATCCATGCGCGGCATCTCGATGTCGACCAGCATCAGGTCGGGCGCGCCCTGCCCAATGAGTTCGAGCGCCTCGACGCCGTCCTTGGCCAGCTGCACGCGATAGCCTTCGCGTTCCAGCAGGCGCTGGGTCACGCGGCGCACCGTCAGCGAGTCGTCGACCACCATCACGGTCGGGCGCCGCACCTGGCGCGCCACTTCCTTCTTCACCTGCGCGGCGGCCTGCGGCTGCTGCGCCAGTGCCAGCGGATCGAGGATCAGGACGATCTCGCCCGAGCCCAGCACCGTCGCGCCGGCGATGCCCGGCACCCGCGACAATTGCGGGCCGATGTGCTTGACCACCACCTCGCGGTTGCCCAGCACCTCGTCCACGCGCAGCGCGATGCGGCCGGCGCCGCCGCCCAGCACCAGCACCGGCGTCGAACGCTGGCGCGCCGTCCGCTCTTCGTCATCCTCGCCCAGCAGGGCAGGCAGCGCATGCAACGCCAGCGCGGCGCCGGCCAGCGAGATACTGCCGGCCTCGATCGCCGCCGCCAGGTCCAGCTCACGCACCTGCTCCACCCGCTCGACCAGGGTCGAGGGCACCGCATGCGTGCGCCCGCCGGCCGTCACCAGCACCACCTGGGCGACGGCAAGCGTCAGCGGCAGCGTGATCGTGAAGCGCGCGCCCTGCCCCGGCTCGGACACGACCGCCACCCGTCCGCCCAGCGCCTGGGCTTCGGAACGCACCACGTCCATGCCGACGCCGCGGCCGGCCAGCTCGGTCAGCGTGTCCGCCGTCGAAAAGCCCGGCTCGAAGATCAGTTCGGTCACGTCCTGGTCGGACGCGGCGTCTTCCTCGGCCAGCAGGCCGTTTTCGAGCGCCTTGGCGCGGATGCGTTCCAGGTCCAGGCCGGCGCCGTCGTCGCCGAACACGATCAGCACTTCGTTGCCGTGCTGACTGACCTGCACCAGCAATTCTCCCGTCTCCGCCTTGCCCGCATCCTGGCGCGCCGCGCGCGGCTCGATGCCGTGCACGATCGCATTCCTCAGCAGGTGCTCGAACGGCGCGGCCATCTGTTCCAGCACGCCGCGGTCGATCTCCACGGCGCCGCCGCGGATGTCGAGGTTGACGCGCTTGTCGGTTTCCTTGGCGGTCTGGCGGGCGACGCGGAACAGGCGTTCCGACAGGCTGGCGAACGGCACCATCCGCACCCGCATCAGGTCGCGCTGCAGGTCGCGCGTCATGCGCGCCTGGCTGGCCAGTTCCTCGTTGGCGCCATCGACCGTGCGCGCCAGGCTTTCCTGGAACGAGGCGACGTCGTCGACGCTCTCGGCCAGCATGCGCGTGAGTTCCTGCAGGCGCGTGAAGCGGTCGAATTCGAGCGGATCGAATTCGCGTTCGCCCGAGATCGACAGCTTCGATGCGATCTGCGATTCGGCCTGCATCTCGATCTCGCGCAGCTGGCGCCGCAGGCGCGCCACATTGTCCGAGAAGTCGCCCAGCGAACCCTTGAGCGCGCCCATCTGGTTTTCCAGGCGCGAGCGCGTGATCGACACCTCGCCGGCCTGGTTCATCACGCGGTCGAGGATGTCGGCGCGCACCCGCACCAGCGGCGCACGGGCCGGTTCAAGGGCCGGCGGCGTGTGCGCCCGCGCCCGCTCCTGTGTCTGCGCCGGCGCGGCGTCCGCTGGCGCCGGTTGCTGCAAGCCCTCGAACAGCAGCAGCGCCGCGTCGTAGTTGGCCAGCAGCTCCTCGAAGGCGCTGGCCGGCAAGGTCGAGGTGCCGGCGTGGACCATGTTCTCGATCTGGGTTTCCAGCTCGTGCGCGTGCTGGCCCAGGCGCATCGCGCCGGCCATGCGCGCGCTGCCCTTGACCGTATGCAGGTCGCGCTGCATGCCCTGCGCGATCGCGGTATTGCCTGGCTCTTGCTGCCACTGGCGCAGGTCGTGGCCGATGCGCGGCAACAGGTCCGCCGCCTCTTCCAGGAACACCGGCAGCAGGTCCGGGTCGATCTCGTCGGCATAGCTGGCGCCGACCAGTTCGGGTTCGGGCTCAAGCTCGGGTTCAGCTTCCGCCACCGCTTCGGCCAGCACCGCTTCGTCCGGGGTGACGGCCACGAAATTGGCGTCCGGCGCGGGGTCCGGCGCCTGCGGCGCCGCCTGGTCGAGTTCCGGCACGGCGAAGGCATCGTCGAGGAAGGAATCGAACAAGTCGTCGACGTCGTCCGTCGCGGCAGGCTTTGGCGCGGCCGGCGGCGCCTGGCGCGCTTCGAAGGCAGGCGGCGCGGCCAGCAACTGCTCGTAGGCGGCCGCGAACAGCGCGTCGAGCTGGCTGGCCAGGGCCGGATCGGCCTCGCCATACAAGGCCGCCGCCTGCTGGCTGGCCAGGCGCTCGCGCAGCGCCGCCAGCTGTTCCACCAGGTCGGGCTGGCTTGGGGCCAGCTCGCCCAGGGTGAACACCTGCAGCATGGTGCGCATGCGCGACAGGGTCGAATCGAACAGGTCGAACTGGCCGTCCTCGAGCTGCGTGCCCGGCGCCGCCAGCTTCTCGAGCGTCGTCTCCAGCTCGTGCGCGAGGTCGCGCAGCGAGGTATAGCCGACCGTGGCCGAGGTGCCGGACAAGGTATGCGCCGCCGTCACCGCGTCGTGCACCACCTGTTTGTCCAGGCCGCGGCGCAACGCGTCGAAGCCCTGTTCGAGGGTGGCGCACAGGGTCTCGGTCTCGCCCAGGTAGACGTCGTGCAGCGCCTGCGGGATGGCCAGGTCGCCGACGCGCTTCACGCCATCGTCGCCCGGCATGGCCAGCGGCTCGTCGAGCAGCGGAATGTCGTCGAGCGCCGGCGTGTCGATGATGTCGTCCAGCACCAATGGCTCGTCGCTCGGTGGCTCGAACTTCAGTGGCTCGAACTTCAGTGGCTCGAACTTCAGCGGCTCGAACGGCCCGCCCTCCTGCACCCGCGCGGCGGCGGCGATCAGCGCCGCGCCATCGCGTTCCGGCAGGAGGCCGGCGGCCAGCTCGGCCACCCAGGCATCGAGTTCGGCATAGGCATGGGCCAGCAGGGCCAGCAGGTCGGCGGTGGCCGAACGGCCGTCGGCCAGCCACACGTTCATCACGCGTTCGATGGCGGCGGCGGTGGCGGCGAAGGCCTCCAGGTCCACCATGCGGCTGCTGCCCTTGAGCGTATGGAAGCCGCGGCGCAGCTGGGTCAGGATTTCCTGGTTGGCCGGCTCGTCGGCCGCGCGCGGCAGGGTCTCGACCACGAAGGCCAGCACTTCCTGCGCCTCGGCGATGAAGATGCCGAGCAGTTCGGCGTCGACGCCGTCCGCGGCCTGCGCCGTCTGCGCCGGCATATCCACAGGCGCGGCCTCGGCCGGCGCCGCGACGAACTCGAACGGCAGCTCGCGCAGCAGGAGCTTGTCGGTGTCGAAGGTGAAGCGGCCGCGCGCGGCCTCGCTGTCCTGGGCCAGCAGGTCGGCGAAGAAACCGAGCGCGCCGATGTTCTGAGCGATGTTGTGCAGCGACGCGTGCTGGTCGGTCACGTCCGCCTCGCTGGCGGACAGCAGCCGCACCGCTTCCTCGACGTGGCGCACGGCCAGCACCGCCTGGTCCTGGTCGAGGATGGCGAACGCCCCCTGCAGCTGGTGCAGGATCGGCGTCGCCTGCCCGAGCACCTGGCGCTTGCCCGGGTCGTCGTAGTAGTCGTCGAGCAGCTTCTCGATCTGGCGCAGGCCCGCCTTGACCTCGTTCGCCAGCACGGCCACGGTCTGGCCCTGCTGGATCTGGCGCGCCAGCTCGCCCTGCCAGTGCGGGGCGTCGGGCGGCGTCTCGCCGGCGGCCAGCGCCAGCAGGCGCGCGCCGACGGCTTCGGCATTTTCCGAGAAATCGTCGGGCAGCTGGCGCAGCTGGTCCAGGCCGTTCTCGACGAACAGCATGGCGGCCGCCATCTCGAGCCCGAACTGGTCGTCGCGGCCCGACTGCACCGAATCGCTGGCCGCGCGGCCCAGCTCGCGCAGCAGCTGGGCCAGCGCCGGGGCGCCCAGCTTTTCGCTGGCGCCGGCCAGGCGCGCCAATGCGTCGTTGAAGTCGTGTTCGACGTCAAGGTCAGGCTCGCCCTCGCCGGCGATGCGGTCCCAGTCCAACTTGGTGCGCGCCAGCGCTTCGCGCGCCTCTTGCAGGGCTTGCGGGTCGAGCTTGCCGTAGCGGCGCTCGGCATAGTCGGGCGGCACGGCGCCGTCCAGGCCCAGGGCCTGGCGCAGCGCGCGCGCCTGCGGTCCCGGTTCGCGCGCGGCGGCGATGAAGAACAGCGCGTCGCGCAGCATCGCTTCGGGCGCGTCCATCTCGCCCTTGGCCAGACGCCGCAATTGCAGGTTGATTTGACCGAACAGCTGCTTGATGTACAGATCGCTCTCGACCTGGCCGTCGGCCACCACGGTGGCGAAGGCATGCATCGCCTGCCAGAACAGGCGCGCGCGAACATCCTCTTGCGCGGCGCCGATCGGCGCGATGGCCGCCACCAGGTCGGCGGCATGAATCTGGCGCCCGGCGTCGTCCTCGGCCTTCAGGTAGGGCAGCAGGGCTTTTTCGAAACGGCTTCGGCAGGCCGCGACATCGACCTGGCCGTCATCTTCCGGCGCGGGCAGCTCGGGCGGCGTCGACAAGTCGAGCGGCATCAGGTCGGATGGATGCACCTTGCGCTCGCCCTGGCGCTCGACCATGTCGCGGTAATACGGGAACAGGCGCGCCGGCTGTTGCGGCATGCCGGCCAGCAGTTCGTCGAGGTATTCGCCGAGCGCCCCGAAGGCGTCCAGCACCACCTGCACGCTATCCACAGTGCATGGCAGGCTCCCATCTTTGAACCCGTCCAGCACCGCCTCGGCCGCGCCGGTGTACACCCCGACGCCTTCGACGTCGACCAGTTGCAGGGCGCCGTGCGCCTGGTGCAGGTGGGTCTTGGCGTGCAGCAGCAGGGTCGGCTGGGCTTCTGGCGAACGCCCGGCGGCCTCGCGCAATGCGGTCGACGCGCGCGCCAGGGCATCGCGGATTTCGCCGATGACCCAGGACAGCGGGCCGGTGTCGAAGTTGCTGGAGCGTTGCAAGGTCGGGCTCAGGGTTGCCATGGGCCGCTCAGGATACCACGCGGAAGCGCGACACCGAATCCTTGAGCTCCTGGGCCAGGGTGGCCAGTTCATGAATCGACTGTGCGGTCTGGCGCGTGCCCTGCTGGGCATGTTCGGTCACCGACAGGATCTCCTGCATCTTGTCGGCCACGCCGGTGGCTTGGGTAGCCTGGCGGTCGGTGGCGTGCGACATGTCCCCGATCAGTTCACCGAGGCGGTTCGACACGCGCGAGATGTCCGCCAGCGCGGCGCCGGCAGCGTCCGACAGGCGCGCGCCCTCGACCACGCCCTGGGTCGATTTTTCCATGGCCGCCACCGCGTCGTGGGTGTCGGTCTGGATGGTGCGCACCAGCGCGCCGATCTGCTTGGCCGCCTCGCCCGAGCGTTCCGCCAGGCGCTGCACCTCTTCCGCCACCACCGAGAAGCCGCGACCGGCCTCGCCGGCCGATGCGGCCTGGATCGCGGCGTTCAGCGCCAGCACGTTGGTCTGCTCGGTAATGTCCGAGATCAGCTCGGTGATCTCGCCGATCTCCTGCGACGATTCGCCCAGGCGCTTGATGCGCTTCGAGGTTTCCTGGATCTGCTCGCGGATCTCCTGCATGCCGCGAATCGCGTTCTGCACCGCGGTCGCGCCCTGCTCCGCCGCCGCCACCGACTGGCGCGCCACGTCGGCCGATTCCAGGGCCGAGCGCGACACGTCGGTGATCAGGCCGGCCAGGCGCATGGTGGTGCTGGACGCGTCCTGGATCTCGCGCGACTGCCGCTCGGCCGCGCCCAGGAGCTCGGTCGAGACCTGCTGCGCGCCGTTCGAGGCGCGCGCCACCTGTTCCGAGGTCTTGATGACGCGCACCACCAGCTCGCGCAATTCCTCGACCGTGTAGTTGACCGAGTCGGCGATCGCGCCGGTGATGTCTTCCGACACCGTGGCCTGCACCGTCAGGTCGCCGTCCGCCACCTCTTGCAGCTCGTTCATCAGGCGCAGGATCGCGGCCTGGTTCTGGTCGTTGGTGGCCTTGGCTTCTTCTTCCTTGGCCTGGGCCAGCTGGCGCATCGTTTCCGCTTCGCGGCGGCGTTCCTCGGCGGCGCGCGCACGGGCGGCGGCGTCCTGCAGCATGGTGCGCGAGATGCCCAGCGCCGCGACCAGGGTGAACAGGGCGGCGGCGACCGTCAGCCAAAACCAGCCGCTGGCGCCGGCCTGGTCGCGCTGGTAGTCGTGGTGCAGCTCCGCCAGCATGACGCGCAGCTGTTCGCTGTCGCGCGAGATCACGCGCTCGGCGGCGCGCGCGCTGGCGTAGTTGGTCAGGTTGCCCAGCAGCGGAGTGATGGTCTTGACGTACTCGTCGAAGCTGTCGCGGGTGCGCGCCAGGCGCATGCGCTGTTCGAGGTCGGTCAGCGGCGCCAGGCCCAGCTTGCCGCCGCCATCGAGCAGGCCGTCGATGATCGCGCTCAGCGACTCGATGTCGCCCATGATGTAGGTCACCGCGTTCTGGGCCGAGCCAGGGGTGGTGAAGGTCTGGGTGCCGGCCGACAGGCGCTGGGCCAGCGACTGCATGCTCAGCGCCGCCACCTGGCGCCGGGCGTCGCTCGACGCGTCCTTTTGCAGGCGCTCGGCGATCGCGGTCAACTCCGGCCCCACCTCTTCGTACTGGCGCAGGCTGACGCCGAAGGCCAGCAGGTTGCGCTTGTTGGCGATGATGCTGGCGGCCGCCTTGGACGAGGCGTTCCACAGCACGATCGCCTTTTGCAGTTCTTGCGCGCGCGGGCCGCTGGCGGCCGGGATGCGCCCGGTCGGCGACTGGCCGCCGCGCGCCAGCAGGTCTAGTTCGCGGCCCAGCTGGGCGCGGCTGTCTTCGAGCTGGTCGAAGGCGGCGGCGTCGCCGCGCAGCGCGATCGGCGCCGCCTTGGCGAAACGCTGGGAGTGCATCACGGCGTCGCCGGTCACCTGGCTCTGGCCGGCCAGGCGGGCGTCGACCGCCGAATTCTGCCAGGCCGCCAGCATGGTCAGCAGCACGCCGCCCACGAAGGCGCCGAGCAGCAAGTTCAGGCGGCTGGGCTGGAACTGCGCGCCGATCGGGACGGCGCGCAGGTCGTCGGCGCTTTCCGCCGCCAGCGCCTCGCTCGCGCTGCGGCTGCGAAAGCCCCCGAGCCGGCGCGCGGCCGCGGCGGCCGAGCCGCCGCCGTTGGCGTCCTGCGGGGACTCGCCGGGCGTGGCCGCATCAACGGCGGCATCATCCTTGGCGAAAAAATTCGTGGTCAGTTTCGAAGCGAATCCCATTGCTGCTCCCTGTTTCCTGCTGTGAGTGTGTTGTTTTAGCGTGCGACCCGCAAGAAACGCTCTTCCCGCACCAACGCCGCCAGCGACAGCGGCGTCCATGTGTTGCCGTCGGTGTCGCGCAGGACGTCGCCCACACGCTCCATCGCGCCGGCCTGGCGCAGTCCGTGGACGTTCGAGGCCAGCAAGGCGCAGTTGAAGCCGAGATGCGGTGCGAACACCACCAGGCGCGGCGTCGCGGGGCCATCGGGCGATGCTTCCTCGCCCAGGTAGCGCGCCAGGTCGATCACGCCCAGCAGGCTGCCGCGCACATTGGCCAGGCCCAGGTACCAGGGCTGGGTCAGCGGAACGACGGTCAGGGGCGCTGGGGAGACGATCTCGCCGACCTCGAGCAGGTCGACCAGGTAGCGCGTGGCCCCGATCGCCAGGCCCAGCTGGCCGGCATTGCCGCCGGCGCCGGTGCGGGCCGCCTGCATCTTTTCCAGCAGCTGCTCCTGGTACAGGCGCAGGCGGGTACGGCGCGCCGCGGGATCGCGCCGGCCGCTCTCTTCACGCTCCTTGCCGTCGCCCGCCGCGATGGTCATGCGCTCACGCCGCCGGCGGTCGCCACGGCCGCGATGCTGGCCAGCAGGCGCTCGGGATCGACCGGTTTGACCAGGTAGTCCTTCGCGCCCTGGCGCATGCCCCAGATGCGATCGGTTTCCTGGTTCTTGCTGCTGCAGATGATGACCGGCAGCGCCGCCAGCTCCGGATCGCGCGCGATGGCGCGCGTCACCTGGAAGCCGTTACTGCCCGGCATGACCACGTCCATGAGGATCAGTTCGGGGCGCTCGGCGCGGATGCGCTCGATCGCTTCGTCGCCATTCACGGCGGTGCTGACGGCAAAGCCGTTCTTCACCAGGATGTCGGTCAGGTACAGGCGTTCGGTCGGGGAATCGTCGACGATGAGGATCTTGTTGATGGCCACTTACGGCTCCGGCTCGTATGGATGTCAGTCCTGGGGCATGGCGTGCTCGCGCACGGCCGCCAGCAGGCTGTCTTTGGTAAAGGGTTTGGTGAGATAGGCGCTGGCGCCGACCATCGCGCCGCGCGCGCGGTCGAACAGGCCATCCTTGGACGACAGCATCAGCACCGGCGTCGCGCGAAAGCGCGCGCTCTTCTTGATCAGGGCGCAGGTCTGGTAACCGTCCAGGCGCGGCATCAGGATGTCGCAGAACACCAGCGCCGGATGATGGTCGTTGATCTTGGCCAGGGCGTCGAAACCGTCATCGGCCAACACCACCTGGTAACCGGCCTGGTTCAGGAAAATCTCGGCGGAGCGGCGGATCGTGCTGCTGTCGTCGATCACCATGATGGTCAGGGCCGTGGATTGCGGCGATGTCGTCATTTTCGTTTCACTTCGGCTTGAAGCGCCACGATAGCACAGCGCATCTTTCTTGTGCGCAAAGTGTTGCAGAGAGTCAACTACTACAGAAGATGGCATCCCGGGAGTAGACGAGATGCCATTATCAAGCTGATCACATTGTGATCATTATTGCATGATTATTGCTTCAGATTGCCGTCATCTCGAAGTCGTCCTTGCGCGCGCCGCACTCCGGGCAAGTCCAGTTCATCGGAACGTCGGCCCAGCGCGTGCCGGGAGCGATGCCATCGTCGGGTGCACCGACAGCCTCGTCATAGACCCAGCCACAAATCAGGCACATCCAGGTCTGGAAAGGCGCGGTGGATTCGGTACTCACAGTATTGGTCCTTGTATCTAGTAAAATGTGGAATCGGAATCCGGCATCTTAATCTACCCGACGTGCAAAACCAAACGTTCCCCCTCATCCTGAGCTTCGGCGTCTGCGATCCCGTCGGCGCCATCGGCGTGCAGGCGGATTGCGCCGCGTTCGCCGCCCTCGGATGTCACGGGCTGTCGGCCATCGCCGGCCTGCTGGTCGCGGACAGTGCCCGCATCGAGAATATGTACGAGCTCGACAGCGACTGGATGGCCGAGCAGGCGCGCACCTTGCTGGAAGACATGCCGATCGCCGCCTTCAAGGTCGGCGCCGTCGGCTCGGCCCTGCACCTGGCCGCGATCGCCGAGATCGTGTCCGACTATCCGGACGCGCCGCTGGTCCTCGACCCCTTCCTGTCGGCCCTGCCCGACGCCGGCCTGGGCGACGAGGAAATGCTGTCCGCGCTGCGCTCGATCCTGGCGCCGCAGGCCACCGTCCTGATCCTGTCCCAGTCCGAACTGGGCCGCATGGCCGAGCTGTGGCGCGATGGCGCCGAGCGCAAGGACGGAGACCTCGAAGAAGACGTGGCCGAGCTCACCTCGAGCGGCCTGCATTACGTGCTGGTGACCGGCAGCCGCGACGAACACGGCGGCTGCTCGAACCGCCTGTACGACGCCGGCGGCGAAGTCGCGCGGGTCGACTGGCAGCACCTGCCCGGCCCCTTCCTGGGCGCCGGCAACACGTATTCGGCAGCCTTCACCGCCTGCCTGGCGCGCGGCATGGACGCGCCGCAGGCGCTGGCCCTGGCCCAGGAATACACCACCGGCGCGCTCGAGCATGCGCAGCGCTTCGGCATGGGCAAGCTCATTCCCAGTAAATTCTTCCGTCCCTAGCCCCGCTGCGCGGACGGGTTCTTTTCAATCACGAAGCAGCCATCATGACCACTGAACAATCCACCTCGCGCAACGACACCCTGTTCGCCCGCGCCCAGCAATCGACCCCTGGCGGCGTCAATTCTCCGGTGCGCGCCTTCCGCTCGGTGGGCGGCACCCCGCGCTTCATCGAACGTGCGCAAGGCCCGTATTTCTGGGACGCCGACGGCAAGCGCTACATCGACTACATCGGCTCCTGGGGCCCGGCTATCCTCGGCCACGCCAGGTCCGAAGTGGTCAAGGCGGTGCAGGCCGCTGCCGAGAACGGCCTGTCGTTCGGCGCGCCGACCGAGGGCGAGATCGAGATCGCCGAGGAAATCTGCCGCCTGCTGCCGTCGATCGAACAGGTGCGCCTGGTCTCGTCCGGCACCGAGGCCACCATGAGCGCGCTGCGCCTGGCGCGCGGCGCCACCGGCCGCGACAAGATCGTCAAGTTCGAAGGCTGCTACCACGGCCACGCCGATTCGCTGCTGGTGAAGGCCGGCAGCGGCCTGCTGACCTTCGGCAACCCCACCTCGGCCGGCGTGCCGGAAGACTTCGTCAAGCACACCCTGGTGCTCGACTACAACAACATCCCGCAACTGGAAGACGCCTTCGCCTCGATGGGCGACACCATCGCCTGCGTGATCGTGGAGCCGGTGGCCGGCAATATGAACCTGATCCGCGCCACCCCGGAATTCCTGCAGCGCATGCGCGAACTGTGCACCGAACACGGCGCGGTGCTGATCTTCGATGAGGTGATGTGCGGCTTCCGCGTGGGCCTCGAAGGCGCCCAGGGCATGTACGGCATCACCCCCGACCTGACCGCGCTGGGCAAGGTGATCGGCGGCGGCATGCCGGTGGCGGCCTTCGGCGGGCGCGCCGACCTGATGCAGAAGATGGCCCCGATCGGTCCGGTGTACCAGGCCGGCACGCTGTCGGGCAACCCGGTGGCGGTGGCGGCCGGCATGACCACCCTGAAGCTGATCCAGGAAGAAGGCTTCTACGAGAGGCTGACCGCGACCGCAGATCGGCTGGTGACGGGGCTCACCGCAGCCGCGCAGGAAGCCGGCATCGATTTCTGCGGCGACTCGGTGGGCGGCATGTTCGGCTTCTACTTCTCGAAGGACGTCCCGTCCAGCTACAGCGAGATGATGGCGGGCGACAAGGAGCGTTTCAACCGCTTCTTCCACGGCATGCTCGAAGAAGGCGTGTACTTCGCGCCGGCCATGTTCGAAGCGGGCTTTGTGTCGATCCAGCACGACGACGCCGTGATCGACGCCACGATCGAGGCGGCGCGGCGCGTGTTCAAGCGCATCGGCTAAGCACGCTCGACGCGAAACAACACGGCGCACCGAGGTGCGCCGTTTTTCATTGCCGGATTACTTCAACCAGCCGCGCCGGCGGAAGTACAGCAGCGGCGCCACCGCGCTGGCCGCCATCAGGGCGATCGCGAACGGATAGCCGAAGCGCCAGTTCAGTTCCGGCATCAGGGCGAAGTTCATGCCGTACAGGCTGGCGATCAGGGTCGGCGGCAGGAAGGCGACCGAGGCCACCGAGAAGATCTTGATGATCTTGTTCTGGTTGATGTTGATGAAGCCGACGGTGGCGTCCATCAGGAAGTTCACCTTGTCGAACAGGAAGGACGTGTGGCCGTCGAGCGACTCGATGTCGCGCAGGATCTGGCGCGCTTCCTCGAACTGGTCGGAGTTCAGCAGCCGGCCGCGCATCAGGAAGCTGACCGCGCGCCGAGTATCCATCATGTTGCGGCGGATGCGGCCGTTCAAGTCTTCCTCGTGGGCGATGGCGTTCAGCGCGGCGGCCGCGTCCTGGTCGGTGAATTCCTTCTGCAGCACGCGGGTCGAGACTTCCTCGAGGCTTTCGTAGATGCCTTCCAGCGCGTCGGCCGAATATTCGGCGTCGGTCGCGTACAGGTCGAGCAGCACGTCCATATAGTCTTCGATCGAGCCGGGCCGCGAACGCGCGCGCATGCGCACCAGGCGGAACACGGGCAGGTCGTCGTTATGAACCGAGAACAAGATTTTGCCGGACAGGATGAAGGCCACCGTCACCACCCGCGACGGGCCGTCTTCCTCCTCGAGCAGGAAGTCGGTGCGCAGGTGCAGGTCGCCGTTTTCGGCCTCGTAGTAGCGCGCCGAGGCTTCGATGTCCTGGACTTCGTCCTCGCCCGGCAGGGTCACGCCATACCTGGCCTTGACCCAGGTGCGCTCTTCCTCGTCCGGGTCGGTCAGGTCGACCCACACCGGCGCGACGTTCTCCAGGTCTTCCCGGGAAGCGATCGTTGCCTGGTTCAGGCGGCCATTCTGTAGGACAAATACGTTGATCATGCGCTGGGGTCTCGTTCGCTATTTTCTGGCCGGGGGAGAAAAATTAGCGCAAGTGTAACCGCTCGCCGTGCACTGAGCCAACTCAGTAACGACATTTCGCGTCAAGGCACCTCGGCGAAGCGCATCTGGCGCAGGATGGCGTTGGTGCGCCGCTGCAGGTAACTGGTCGAGCGGTGCTTGTCGTAATAGCGCGGATTGGGCAGCATCACCGCCAGCCGGGCGGCCTGGGCCGGGCTCAGATTGGCAGCCGACGTCTTGTAGTAGTAGCGCGCCGCCGCCTCGGCGCCGAACACGCCGCGCCCGAATTCGACCACGTTCAGGTAGAGCTCGAGGATGCGCTCCTTGCTCATCACCGTTTCCAGCATATAGGCAATCACCAGCTCCTGGCCCTTGCGGAACATGCTGCGCGAGCCGGACAGGAACAGGTTCTTGGCCAGTTGCTGGGTGATGGTCGAGCCGCCGCCGACCACCTTGCTGCGCCGCTGGTTGCGCTCGTAGGCGCGTTCGATCGCTTCCCAGTCCACGCCGCCATGCACGCTGAAGTTGGCGTCTTCCGAGGCTACCACCGCGCGCTTCAGGTTGCGCGAGATGCGTTCGTACGGCACCCACTGGTGCTTGAGGGTCGCGTCCGGATTCTTTTCGCGCAGCTGGGACAGCTGTTCGCGCATGAAGCTGGTCGAGCCGGGATTGAACTGGGAATACCAGCACACCATGGCGAAGAAATACAGCTGGGCCAGCAGCACCAGCAGCAACGGGGCCAGGAAGATCCACTTGATCCAGCGGCGCCCGGTCGGCGCGGCCTTGCGCGACTTGGCCATGGTCAGCCTGCCTGGCGCATCGCGGACAGCACGGCGTTCGTCTCCGGCCGCACGCCGCGCCACAGCAGGAAGGCCTCGGCCGCCTGCTCGACCAGCATGCCCAGGCCGTCACGCGCGGTCGCGCCATGGCGCGCGGCGAATGCCATGAACACGGTCGGTTCCTTCCCGTACATCATGTCCAGCGCCAGCACGCCGGGGCCGAATACCGATGGCGGCACGGGCGGCACGTCGGCCGCCAGGCTGGCCGAGGTGGCGTTGATGACGACATCGAAGCCGCCTTTCACGTCGGCGAAGCCGCTCACGGCCAGTTGCTGCGCGTGCGCCGCGAAATCGTCCGCCAGCCGTTCGGCGGTCGCCAGGGTGCGGTTGGCGATGACGATCTGGCGCGGGTTTTCCGTCAGGAGCGGCAGCAGCGCGCCGCGCGCGGCGCCGCCGGCGCCCAGTAGCAGGATGCGTTTATCGGCCAGCGACACGCCGGCATTGCGCACGATGTCGGCCACCAGGCCGGGGCCGTCGGTGTTGTCGCCGACGATCTCGCCGTGTTCGAAGATCAGGGTGTTCACGGCGCCCGCCGCCTGCGCGCGCGGCGCCAGCCGGGTCGCCAGCCGCGCCGCCTCGAGCTTGAACGGCACGGTGACGTTGGCGCCCCGATAACCTTCGGCGACCAGGCGCCGCACGGTGGCCTCGAAGCCGTCCAGCGGCGCCAGGCAGCGCTCATACGTCAGCTCCTGGCCGGTCTGCTGCGCGTAGGCGGCGTGGATCTGCGGGGATTTGCTGTGGGCGATCGGATTGCCGATGACGCAATATTTATCGGTCACAGGGCGGCTCATTTGGCGGCTTCTCCAAGGGTTGCCTGCATCTTGTCCTCACGGGTGAAACGGAAACGGGTGAACACTTCCCACAGGTCGTCCTTGCCCTGGGTGCGCATATTGGCCGGGAAGGCGCCGAACGGGGCCGAGCGGCGCACGATCTCGAGCGCCGCCTTGTCGAGGGCCGGATTGCCCGAGCTGCGTTCGACGCGCGGGCCGCCATCGCCCAGGTACAGGGTGCCGTCCTGGAACACGGGGATGTAGACCACCAGATCGCCATACAGCTTGCGGCCGGCCTGCTGCGGGAAATTCAGCGTGCCGACTTCCTCGATGCGCTTTTGCATCGCCTTGTAGTACAGCGCGTAGCCGACCTGGCGCGTGCTGGGCGTGATTTGCGTGCGCTTGGGGCGGCGGTTTTCTTCCTCGATGCGCTCGAAGATCTCGGCGCTGGTGCGCGAAATGGCGCGCGCGGTGTCGATGTTGTCGCTACCGGTGCGGGTCGGATCGGGCTTGTCGCGCTCGGTCACCGGCGGGGCGGTGAAATTGCCGCCGCTGCGCGCGCGCGTCAGCACGTTCTGCTGCAGGCGCTCGAGTTCGGCGATGCGGCGCTGCAGGGCCTTGATGCTGTCGCCGTCCTCGACCTTGCGCAGGTCGGGCAGCGGCGACTTGGCGCGGCCGGCCTCCGCCGTCCCGCCGCCGTCCAGGTTGGCCTGGGCCAGCGCGTCGGCCTTGGCTGGCGCCCGGTCGTGCCTGGCATTGACCAGCACCACTTCCAGTCCGGGATCGGCCGGCTGGTGGCGAAACGCCTCCGGCGCGGCGAAGCGCAGCGCCAGCAGGCCCGCGTGGGCTGCCACCGATACGGCCAGGGCGATCATCAGGGGACGGTGTTGGAGAAAGGACTTCACGCGCTACGGGTGGCCTGGTGGGGCAATTGAATCAGAGAATTGATCCATTCTAACCCGACGCGAACGGATGAGGGAGGTCGAACAATGCGGAGGATGTGGAACGTGGTTGCTTCGATAACAGGTGTGGCGAACGGTGCAACCGTCCGCCACGATCCGCATATTACTCCACCTGTTATTGCGCCGACGCCGGCGCCGGCTGCGGCGCGTCCCCGGTATCGACCGCCGCCACCGCGCCTTCGGCCTCGACCACCTCGGCCACCGCCGCTTCGCCGGTGTCCGCTTCTTCCTCGTAGTCGAGCGACGCGTCCGGTTCGGCCGACGCCACCTCGAGCAGGCGCGCTTCGAGCTGCAGGTCGATCTCGTCCCAGCGCACGATGTCGAGTTTCACCTGGGCGCCGCGCGCCACCTGGGGCATGCCGGTCAGGCGCACCACCAGCGGCACGTCGACCAGGCGCACCAGTTCGTCCTTGAGCACGACGGCGTCGGCCTGCTTCACGTTCTCTTGCCCCAGCCAGCGCAGGCACCAGTAGCGCTCCATGTTCTGCTGGAAGTCGTTATACGCCGAATAGGCCGCATCGAATGCCGAGACGATGGAAAACAGGGTCGCATCGCGGTGTTTAAAGGGAGCCACCAGCGGCGCCGTCACGCCGTGCTCGGCGGCGGCCAGGATCTGCCACTGGTTGACCAGGTCGGTGTAGCGGCGCAGCGGCGAGGTGCTCCAGGCATACTGGTCCACGCCCAGGCCCTGGTGCGGCGCCGCGTGCGTGACCATGCGCACCTGCATCTTGGCGGCCCAGCCGCCGGCGCCCGGCGTCTGCGAACGGTAGATGCCCGGCACGCCCGAGTCGTGCAGCAGCTTGCCCCAGGTGCTGTTGGCGAAGATCATCAGCTCGGCCACGATCTTGTCCAGCGGCGCGCCGCGCTTGCGGCGCACGATCGAGACCACGTCGTCCTCGACGTAGAAATTGAAGTCGACCCGGTTCGCCTGTTCCGGCTTGAGGCCGAAGGCTTCGCGCTTCTTCATGCGGCCCGCTTCCAGCTGCAGCGCCCACTTCCACAGCAAGCCCAGTTCGTCCTTGTGCGGATAGTCGCCCGCGCCGCTCTCGAGCGTCTCTTCATTGACCACGTGATCGAGGTCGTTGTGGCGCAGGTTGTTCTTGATCGGCACGCGCTCGGCGCGGGTCGTGGTCGACTTGACGCTCCAGTCGCTCGGATCGAGCACGGCGTACAGCGACAAGGCCGGGCAATCGTTGCCTTCGGCAAGAGTAAACGCATTGACCACTTCGTCCGGCAGCATGGTGATCTTGTCGCCCGGCATATACACGGTCGACATGCGCGCGCGCGCGATCTTGTCGATCGCGTCGTCCGGGCGGATGCCCAGGCCCGGCGCGGCGATGTGGATGCCGACCTGCACGCTGCCGTCATCCAGGCGCACGACCGAGAAGGCGTCGTCGATCTCGGTGGTGGTGACGTCGTCGATCGAGAAGGCGGCAACATTGGCCAGCGGCAGGTCGCCCGGCGCCTTCGGGATGTCCACCGGCGCGAAACCGGCGCCGCGCGGGAAGTGCTCGAACAGGAAGCGGCCCATGTGCAGCTCTTTCGGCGAAGCCAGGCCGCCGACGTCCAGCATCAGGCGCGGCGCGCTGGTCTGCAGTTCGCTGGCCGCCGTCTCGAAGGCCTTGTATTCGATGGTGTTCTTGTCGGGCTTGAACAGCAGCTGGTGCACGATCTGTTGCATCGAAGCGGGTAGCTGGCCCGCCTTCAGCTCTTCCACATAGCCGGCCTGGACGATTGCCTGCTGCTTTTTCTTTTCGATGCCGGCCAGCGCGGCCTTGAGCGACTGTTCCGGCGCCGCCTTGTAGCGGCCACGGCCCTTCTTGTAGAAATAGATGGGGGAGCCATGCAGGGCCAGCACCAGGCCGGCGGCTTCGTGCGGCAGCGGCGCGTGCCCGAAATATTCGGCGCCCAGCTCGGCGAAACCGAATTCTTCCTGTCCCGCGACTTCCCACAGGAAGTCGAGATCGACATCAAGAACGATCGCCTTGGCCGCATCCAGCAAGGCTTGCGGCTCGGGCTTGTCGAACTGCAGCAGCACGTCGCGCGTCTTGACCTTGGTGCGCTTACCGCTCGGCATCTCCACCTGGTAGGCCTCGCCCGCTTGCGACAGGATGGCGCCGACCTTGAAGTCGCCCGATTCCTCGAAAAATACGTTCATATTAAGTAATGTTCTTCATGGTTGCAGCCGCTCCCAGGTCCAATACCGCGGGCAAGAATACCTCGGTGACCAGGAGCAGGCCTTGACGGCGGCGATAGACGCAGCGCCGCGCGTAATAAATAGTCGTGTCGGCGCCGCCTTGCCTGCCGAGCGCCGCGTGCGCGCGGCGCACCAGCGGATGGTCGGCGGACAGGCGCGCGAATTCCAGTTGTCCACGCCGTACCAGCGGATCGTAGAACAAGGTCGTGCCCAGCGAGCGCTCGCCCAGCGCCGAGAACAGCGGCCAATCGGTGGCATCGCAATCCATCGGCACCACCGTGTGGGCGAACACCACCGGCGCGCCGTCGCACTCCAGCAGCACTTCGCGTTCCCAGGCCCGGCGTGGATGCGCCAGGCCGATCGCCTGCGCCTCGTCCGCCAGGCAGGTGGCGCTGCGCTGGTGCAGGCGGCGCACCCGAAACGCGGCGCTGCTGGACACCAGGCGCGCCGTCAGCGAACCTGGCGTGACCAGCCAGTCGTGCATGCCTTCCGGCGCGCGCACCGCGCGCGCATGCGGCTGCCATGCAGCCAGGCGTAACGACTTGCCCCTCACTGCGCCGCGTCCACCGGCGCAAAACCGCAAAACGCCAGCACCTCGTCCACATACTGCGGGAACTCCGGGATCGCATGGTCGCTGCCCTCGATCACGTGCTGGCGCGCTCCCGCATAGTGGGCCACCATGTCGCGGTAGTCCAGCACTTCGTCGCCGGTCGCGGCCAGCAGGAAGTAACGCTCCGGACGGGTGATATTCGCCACGCGCAGCGCCTGCAGCTCGCCGATGTACTCCTGGCGGAATTCGAACGGCTCGTCGGAATGCCAGGCGGTGGTCACGCCGACATGCCTCTCAAGGTTGCGCGTCGGGTCGACCGCAGGATTGATGACGACCGCGCGCACGCCCAGGCGCTCGGCCAGCCAGCATGCATAAAAGCCGCCCAGCGAAGAGCCGACGATGGCGAGGTCGTGAGGCGCGTGGCGCTCGGCCAGTTCCAGTGCAAGATCCATCGCCGCCTTCGGCGAAGCCGGCAGCTGCGGGCAGATCAGGCGATCCTGCATGCCGGCCTGCGCGAGCTTGTCCTGCACCACGCGCGCCTTGAACGAACGCGGCGAGGAGCGAAAGCCGTGCAGATACAGCAGGTAGGGTGTGGCCGTCATGGCGCCAAGGCGTCCAGCAATTTCTGGTGCACGCCGCCAAAGCCGCCATTGCTCATCACGAGGATGTGGTCGCCCGGCTGCGCTTGCTGCACGATGGCCTGCACCATATAGTCGATCTGGTCGAAGCTGTGCGCGATCTTGCCCAGCGGTGTCAGGGCGTCGGCCAGCGACCAGCCCAGCGCCTGCTGGCTGCCGAAGCCGAACACCAGGTCGGCATCCTTCAGGCTGCCCGGCAGCGCATCCTTCATGGCGCCCAGCTTCATCGTGTTCGAACGCGGCTCGAGCACGGCCAGGATGCGGCCGCCCGTTCCCAGCTTCTGGCGCAGGCCGCCGACCGTCGTGGCGATCGCCGTCGGATGGTGGGCGAAATCGTCGTACACCGTAATATCGTTGACGACGCCGCGCACTTCCATGCGCCGCTTGACGTTCTGGAAACGCGCCAGCGAGTCGATCGCCTGGGCGGTCGGCACGCCGACGTGGCGCGCGGCGGCGATCGCGGCCAGCGCGTTCGAGCGGTTGTGCTTGCCGGTCAGGTCCCAACCCACGGTGCCCTGAAATTCTCCCTTGAACAGGACGTCGAAACTGGCGCCGCCCGGATGCTCGACCATGGCCCAGTCGACGCCGTCGGCCGAACCGAAGCTTTCCTTGTCGCTCCAGCAGCCGCGTTTGAGCACGCGGCCGAGCGACGCTTCATCGCCATTCACGACCAGCCGGCCCACGCCCGGCACGGTGCGCACCAGGTGGTGAAACTGGGTCTCGATGGCGCCGATGTCGGGGAAGATGTCGGCGTGGTCGTATTCCAGGTTGTTCAGCACCGCGGTCTTGGCATGGTAGTGCACGAACTTGCTGCGCTTGTCGAAGAAGGCGGTGTCGTATTCGTCGGCCTCGATCACGAAGAAGTCGCTTGGCTTTTCGCCATGCAGGCGCGCCGACACGCCGAAATTCATCGGCACGCCGCCGATCAGGAAGCCCGGCGCGTAACCCGCGTCTTCCAGGATCCAGGCCAGCATCGAGGTGGTCGTGGTCTTGCCGTGCGTGCCGGCCACGGCCAGCACCCATTTTTCGCGCAGAATATGTTCACCGATCCACTGCGGGCCCGAGACGTAGGGCAGGCCGCGGTTCAGGATCTCTTCGATCAGCGGATTGCCGCGCGTCATGACATTCCCGATCACATACAGGTCGGGGTTCAGCGCCACCTGTTCCGGGCCATAGCCCTGGATCAGTTCGATCCCCTGGGCTTCCAGCTGGGTGCTCATCGGAGGATAGACGTTGGCGTCGCAACCGGTCACGCGGTGGCCCGCCTCCTTGGCCAGGACGGCCAGGCCGCCCATGAAGGTGCCGCAGATGCCGAGGATATGAATGTGCATGGAAAATTCTAGCCAGGAATGAATGGACGAATACGCGATTCTACCCGAGCCGCTGTCATTTTCCGTTCAAGAGTATGATCCCAGGCATGATGCCGAATCTGAACACCGATCTCCTCCAGTTGCGTAACGAGATCGCCCTGCTGGCTGCGCGCCTGGTCGCGCAGGACGGCGCCGATCTCGATACCGCCCGCCGCAAGGCCGCCCGCCAGGTGCTGGGCGTCACCCCTTTGAAACCGAATATGCTGCCCGACGACGGGCAAATCGAGGACGAGGTGCGCAAGTACCTGGCCCTGTTCGGTGGCGCTGCCCACACCGAGCGCCTGGCCCACCTGCGCGCGACCGCGCTGCAGGCGATGGAAGCGCTGGCCGACTTCAATCCCTATCTCACCGGCGCCGTCCTCAACGGCACCGCGGGCGCGCACGACGACATCCACCTGCAGCTGTTCGCCGACAGCGCCAAGGAGGTGGAAATCTACTTGCTCAACCGTAATGTTAATATCGACATTTCGGAAACCCCGCATTTCAAGGGGGGCCGCCATGCTCCGGTCGAGACCGTGTCCTTCCCATGGATGAAGGAAACGGTGCATGCGGAACTGTATGAATACCAGGACCTGCGCGGCGCGCTCAAGCCGCGCGCCGACGGTCGGGCGCAGCGCATCGACATGGCCGGCCTGCGCGCACTGATCGCCGCTGGCGAGCAAAACGGAAACTGAGTGGAAGCTGACGAATGAACAAGAAACATCTGGCCGCCTATGCGGCAGTCGCCGCGCTGTTCGGCGTGATGGGCGCCCTGGTGGCGGTCTACAAGAAACCGGCGCAAAGCGTGCTGCCTGCGCCGACCACCGTCGCCCGCGACGGCCAGGTCACCAATCCCGTCACCAGCCTGTATGCACAGTCGCTCAACGACCTCGAAGGCAAGCCGCAGCCGCTGGCCCAGTGGAAGGGCAAGCCCTTGCTGGTCAATTTCTGGGCCACCTGGTGCGGTCCCTGCGTGCGCGAGATGCCCGAGCTGGCGCACCTGGCGAGCGAGGACGGCGGCAAGCGCTTCAACGTGATCGGCATCGGCATCGATTCGCCCACCAATATGAGTGAATTCGCCGCCAAGATGAACGTCACCTATCCGCTGTACGTCGGCGGCATGGGCGGCACCGAACTGTCGCGCGGATTCGGCAATACGAATGGCGGCTTGCCGTATACCGTGCTGATCGGCGCCGATGGGCAAGTGATCAAGACTTATCTGGGCGAACTGAAGTTCGATGAATTGCGCGCCGACCTCGCCAAACTCGACTCCTGATCCGGAAAATTACGAACGATCGTACGATTGATAATGCCGCCAACTTCTCCTATCGACTGGCAATTTTACTGCTTGCCAATAGCTGAGCTAGGCGGCACAATGCCTGACTTTCGGGCAACCAGACTCTCACCATGGCGAAAAAGCTACTGCTGCTGAACGGCCCCAACCTCAATCTATTGGGGACGCGGGAACCGGCGGTGTACGGCACGACCACCCTGGCCGACATCGAACAAGCTGCAGTCGCACAGGCCAGCCAGGCCGGCGCGGCGCTGGAATATTTCCAGAGTAACCATGAGGGAGCGTTGATCGACCGCATCCATGCCGCGCGTAGCGAAGGCGTGGATTTCATCGTCATCAACCCTGGCGGCCTGACCCATACCAGCGTAGCCCTGCGCGATGCGTTCGCCTCGGTGGCCATTCCCTTCGTGGAGGTGCATATTTCGAATATCCACCAACGCGAGTCCTTCCGGCACCACTCTTATTTGTCTGGAATCGCGCGCGGCGTGATCTGCGGACTGGGGGCGGACGGATATCGGTTTGCCATCGACTTCGCACTTAAATAGCGTTAATCTACGTCAACTTCATGTAACAGCGGCCGCGCGACCCATTTCCGACGCTGCGGCCTGCTCTCTAAAACGAATAATTCCAAGGGGTTTCACATGGATCTACGAAAACTCAAGACTTTGATCGACCTGGTCGCTGAATCGGACATCGCCGAACTGGAAGTGACCGAAGGCGAAAGCAAGGTTCGCATCGTCAAATCGTCCGCAATCCCGCAGAACCAGATGGTCATGCTGCCGCACCAAGGCGTGCAGCAATACTCGGCGCCTGCCGCTGCCCCTGCTGCCGCGCCTGCGCCGGCAGCCGCGCCGGCCGTCGCCGCCGAACCGACCGGCCACGTGGTCAAGTCGCCGATGGTCGGCACCTTCTACCGCTCGTCCGCGCCTGGCGCCGCCGCCTTCGTCGAAGTCGGCCAGAGCATCAAGGAAGGCGATACCCTGTGCATCATCGAAGCGATGAAGCTCCTGAACGAAATCGATGCCGACGTCTCCGGCACCATCACCAAGATTCTCGTTGAAAACGGCCAGCCGGTCGAATTCGGCCAGCCACTGTTCGTGATCGGCTGATCTGCTTCTCCAAGCCGGCCAGCGCCCACGACGCGCGCCGCCGGCTCACCCATGACGTGTCCGGCGCCGCCTGTTCTCTCAGCCGCGCCGGTTTTCACTGAATACCGGACCTACCATGTTTGAAAAAATCCTCATCGCCAACCGTGGTGAAATCGCGCTGCGTATCCAGCGCGCCTGCCGCGAGCTGGGCATCAAGACGGTCGTCGTCCACTCCGAGGCCGACAAGGACGCCAAGTACGTGAAACTGGCGGACGAATCGGTCTGCATCGGACCGGCGCAATCGACCCTCAGCTACCTGAACATGCCCGCGATCATCAGCGCGGCCGAAGTGACCGACGCCGAAGCGATCCACCCGGGCTATGGCTTCCTGTCCGAGAACGCCGACTTCGCCGAGCGCGTCGAAAAGTCGGGCTTCGTCTTCATCGGCCCGCGTTCCGACTCGATCCGCCTGATGGGCGACAAGGTCTCGGCCAAGCAGGCGATGATCAAGGCCGGCGTGCCGTGCGTGCCGGGTTCGGACGGCGCCCTGCCGGACGATCCGAAGGAAATCGTGCAGACCGCGCGTCGCATCGGCTACCCGGTCATCATCAAGGCCGCCGGCGGCGGCGGTGGCCGCGGCATGCGCGTGGTGCATACCGAAGCCGCGCTGCTCAATGCCGTGCAGATGACCAAGACCGAAGCCGGCACTGCCTTCGGCAATCCGGAAGTCTATATGGAGAAGTACCTGGAGAATCCGCGCCACGTGGAGATCCAGATCCTGGCCGACGAACACAAGAACGCCGTCTGGCTGGGCGAACGCGACTGCTCGATGCAGCGCCGCCACCAGAAGGTGATCGAGGAAGCGCCGGCGCCGGGCATCCCGCGTAAACTCATCGAGAAGATCGGCGACCGCTGCGCCGAAGCCTGCCGCAAGATCGGCTACCGCGGCGCCGGCACCTTCGAATTCCTGTACGAGAACGGCGAGTTCTACTTCATCGAGATGAACACCCGCGTCCAGGTCGAGCATCCGGTCACCGAGATGATCACCGGGATCGACATCGTGCAGGAGCAGATCCGCATCGCCTGCGGCGAGAAGCTGCGCTTCCGCCAGCGCGACATCATGCTGTCGGGTCACTCGATCGAGTGCCGCATCAATGCCGAGGATCCGTTCAAGTTTACCCCGTCGCCAGGCCGCATCACCGGCTGGCACCCGCCGGGCGGCCCTGGCATCCGTGTCGATTCGCACTCGTATGCGGGATACTATGTTCCACCTCACTACGACTCGATGATCGGCAAGGTAATTTCGTACGGTGCGACCCGTGAGCAAGCGATCCGCCGCATGCAAATCGCGCTCTCCGAAATGGTGGTCGAAGGTATCCTCACCAATATTCCGCTGCATCGCGAACTGATGGTCGACGCCCGCTTCATCGAGGGCGGCACCAATATCCACTACCTGGAGCAGAAACTGGCCGCCAAGCCCGACCTGCCGAAGGAAACGGCGCTCGGCGCCAAATCGGAAGCCAAGGTACAAGAATGAGCTGGACTGAAGTCGTCATCGAGATCGCCCGCGACCACGCGGAAGCGCTGTCCGACGCCCTGATGGAAGCCGGCGCGCTGTCGGTGTCCGTCGAGGACGCCGACGAAGGCACCGAAGACGAAAAACCCCTGTTCGGCGAGCCGGGCATGGAGCCGACCCAGGCCGCCTGGGACCACAGCCGCGTCGTCGCCCTGCTGGAGGCCGACGCCGACCAGCTGGCGATCGTCACCGAGGCCGCGCAGGCGGTCAGGCTGGCCGTCGTGCCGGCCTTCACCACCCGCAAGGTCGAAGACGCCGACTGGGTGCGCCTGACGCAATCGCAGTTCGAGCCTATCCACATCGGCAAGAACATCTGGGTCGTGCCGAGCTGGCACGAAGCGCCCGATCCATCCGGCCTGATCCTCGAACTCGATCCGGGCCTGGCCTTCGGCACCGGCAGCCATCCGACCACCCGCCTGTGCATGGAGTGGCTCGAGGCCCATCCGGCGCCGGGCAAGTCGGTGCTGGACTACGGCTGCGGCTCGGGCATCCTGGCGATGGTGGCCAAGAAGCTGGGCGCGCAAGACGTCGCCGGCGTCGACATCGATCCGCAGGCGATCGAGTCGGCGCGCGCCAACGCCGAGCGCAACGGCGTCGATATCGACTACTACCTGCCCGACACCTTCGCCGCTTCCGGCAACGAGCGTCATGCGGGCGGCAAGTTTGACATCGTGGTGGCCAACATCCTGTCGAGCCCACTGAAGCTGATGGCGCCGATGCTGGCCGGCCGCGTGGCCGACGGCGGCAACCTGATCCTGTCGGGCGTGCTGGCGCGCCAGGCCGAAGAAGTCGCCGCCGCCTACGCACCTTTCATCAAGCTGGGCGTCTGGGCCGAGCAGGACGGCTGGGTCGCCCTTCACGGGACGCTCGGCCAGGACAGCGCGCCGCCGCCCCGCACTGGCGGCTAGGCAGGCATGGCGCTCGCCACCCAATGCCCCCACTGCGGCACGCTGTTCCGCGTCGCCGCGGACCAGCTCAAGCTGCGTGGGGGCATCGTGCGCTGCGGCGCCTGCCAGCAGGTCTTCGACGGCAATGCGGGGCTGGTCGACCTGAACGCCCCGCCGTCTTCCCCGCCTTCTCCGCCAGTCGCCGAACCGGCCATCACGCCAGGCGTTCCCGCGACCGACGACACCGAACAACCGATCTACACGCTCGAATTCGACCGTGCGCTGTCGCCGTTCGGGATCCTGCCGCACGCCACGAACGAGGATCAAGCCACGGTCGAACCAGACACGGATGCCGCCGTGGCCGAGCTACCGGTCGATGAAGAGATCGTGGCCGCCCCGCCGCCGGACGAGGGTCTCGACCGGCACGAACCCGCCCCCGAATCCGCACCCGAACCCGCCGCGCGCCAGCCGGCGCCCGACGCCCCGCCGCTGCTGCTGCGCGAATCGGCCGGCGGCTCGCCGCCGATCGTCTCGCCTGCGCCGGCGCTGCCACCGTTGCCGCCCAAGTCCCCGCGCGCACGCGCCGCTGACGCCCGTTCGCGTCGTTCCAAGCTGACCCCGACCCGGATCGAAGAGACGCCCAAGCTGCGCGTGCCCGAGATCGACGAACCCGAGTTCGTGCGCCGCGGCCGCCAGCGCGAGCAGTCGAGCAAGGCCGTGCGCATCGCGATGGTCGCCGGCAGCATCCTGCTGCTGCTGGCGCTCGCCGTGCAGGCCATGGTGAGCTTCCGCGACGTATTGGCGGCGCGCTACCCGGCGCTGCGTCCGGCCCTGGTCTCGACCTGCGCGCTGTTCCGCTGCCAGGTCGGCCTGCCGGCGCGGCCCGACGCGCTGGTGATCGAGACCGGAGAATTGATCACCCTGGGCGGCAACGTCTATACCTTGAACACCGTGCTGCGCAACGGCGGCGACCTGGCGCTGGCCTGGCCCAGCATCGAGCTGACCCTGAACGATGCCGACGACAAGCCGCTGGTGCGACGCGTGTTCGGTCCGCGCGACTACGCGCCCCGGATGGCCAACGCTTCCGCCGACAACTTCGCCGGCTTCGGCGCGCGCGCCGAGCAGCCGGTCAAGATCCATTTCAGGCTGGAAGGACTCGAACCTTCCGGCTACCACATTGCCGTTTTCTACCCCTGAAGGCTGAACCATGACCAAAACCGCCCTGATCTGCGGCTCGCTCGCATTCGACAAGATCATGCAATACCACGGCCGCTTCGGCGACACCTTGCTGGCCGACCAGCTGCACCGCGTGAACGTGTCGTTCCTGGTGCCGACCCTGCGCACCGAGTACGGCGGCTGCTCGGCCAATATCGCCTACAACCTCAAGCTGCTGGGCGGCGAACCGCTGATCATGGGCACCCTGGGCCAGGACGGCGGCGACTACCTCAAGCGCATGGAAGCGCAAGGACTGCAGACGCGCGGCATCCGCACCATCGCCGACGCGTACACCGCGCAATGCTTCGTCACCGCCGACGAGGACAACAACCAGATCAACGCCTTCCACCCGGGCGCCATGCAGTTCTCGCACGAGAACAACGTGGCCGACCAGGGCCCGCTGGCGGTGGCGATCATTTCGCCGGACGGCCGCGACGGCATGATCAAGCATGCGCGCGACTGCGCCGAGCTGAAGGTGCCGTTCATGTTCGATCCGGGCCAGCAGCTGCCGATGTTCTCGGGCGACGAGCTGATCACCTTCATCGGCCAGGCCAGCTACCTGGCGTGCAACGACTACGAATTCGAGATGGTGATGGACCGCACCGGCTTGAGCCAGGCCGATATCGCGGCGCGCCTGGATGCGCTGGTCATCACGCGCGGCGCCGAAGGTTCCGACATCTACGCCGGCGGCGAGCACCATCGCATCCCGGCGGTGCAGGCGGCGAACGTGGTCGACCCCACCGGCTGCGGCGACGCCTACCGCGCCGGCCTGCTGTTCGGGATCACCAATGGCCTGGACTGGGCCACCAGCGGCCGCATCGCCAGCCTGCTGGGCGCGATCAAGATCGCCTCCCAGGGCGGCCAGAACCACAGCTTCACGCCGCAAGAGTTCGACCAGCAGTTCGAGGCCGCCTTCGGCTTCACCTTCCGCTGATGACGCCTGGCGTCACCGGATAAAAAATGGCCTTGCAATGCAAGGCCATTTTGTTTCCAGCTCGTTTGGAGGGCAGCGGCGGCGCTCAGAAGCCGAACACCTGCCTCAGCACGAACAGCAGGATCTGGATCAGCACCAGCGCCACCAGCACCGACAGGTCGATGCCGCCGATCGGCGGGACCACGCGCCGGATCGGGCGCAGCAGCGGCTGGTTCAGGGCGTGCACGAACGGCGCCAGCGGCGCGTTCGGGTTCACCCAGCTGAAGATCGCCTCGATGATCAGGAGCGCCATGAAGCCGTACAGGATCCAGTTCAGGAAGCGGTGCAGCGCATACAGCAGCACCATCTCGCCGCTGCCGCCCTGCAGCAGCAGGAGCGTGCTGGCCACCAGCACCACCAGGAAGGCGCCGATCAGGCTCGCCCAGTCGTAGCCCCGGGTGCCCGGCACCACGCGCCGCAGCGGCATCACCAGCCAGTCGGTGATGGTGTGCACGAACTGGCGGATCTGGTCGGGCAAGCGCACGCGGATGGCGTTCGTCCAGAAGCGCAGCAGCAGCACTCCACCCAGCAAGCCTGCGATGATATCGACGATAAACTGAAGAATGGACAGCACGGACTCTCCTCAAAAAAAAACCGCTGTGCGAACAATCACACAGCGGCATTGTGCCTGAAGCAGCCCCGACTTGCCATGCGCACATGGCGCGTGGCAGGTTGGGCGAGGTCCGGTATTAAGGACGGCTGCTGGTCGGGAACGGCCATGCGGTCGGCGCCAGCACGGTCTTGGCAGGAGCGGCGCTTGGCGCTGCCGGAGCGGCGCTTGGTGCGGCTGCCGGTTGCGCGGCGGTGGTCGCTGCCGGCTTGGCGGCCGGTTTCTTGGCGGCCGGTTTTTTCGCTTCCGGCTTGGCTTCGGCCTTGGCGTCGGTCTTCACTTCCGGCTTGGTATCGGCCTTGGTGTCGACTTTGGCTTCCGGCTTGGCGTCGGCCTTGGCCACTGCTGCTGGCTTGGCTTCTGGCTTGGCGGCAACGGTCTTGGTGGCTGCAGCTTTCACTGGAGCAGCTTTTTTGGCGGCTGGAGCAGCCTTGGTTGCAGCCGGCGCAGCTTTATTAGCGGCCGGCGAGGCTTTTTTTGCTGCGGGCGACGCTTTCTTCACTGCTGGTTTTGCGTCGGTTTTGGTGGCGGTCGCTTTTTTCGCTGCCGGTTTGGCGGCGGTTTTGGTCGCGGTCGCTTTCTTCGCTACCGGTTTTGCGGCGGTTTTGGTGGCGGTCGCTTTCTTTGCTGCCGGTTTGGCGGCGGTTTTGCTTGCGGTCGCTTTCTTTGCTGCCGGTTTGGCGGCGGTTTTGGTCGCGGTCGCTTTTTTCGCTGCCGGTTTGGCGGCTGCCTTGGTGGCGGTCGCTTTCTTCGCTACCGGTTTAGCGGCGGCCTTGCTTGCAGTCGCTTTTTTGGCTGCAGGTTTAGCGGCGGCTTTGGTCGCGGTTTTAGCGGTCGACTTGGCGGCTGGTTTAGCGGCGGCCTTTTTCGCTGCCGGCTTGGCTGCTGGTTTAGCAGCGGCTTTCTTTGCTGCCGGCTTGGTGGCCGACTTAGCTGCCGATTTTGCTGCCGATTTTGCTGCCGGTTTAGCGGCGGCCTTCTTTGCTGCCGGCTTGGCTGCCGGTTTAGCGGC
Organism: Massilia timonae; assembly: GCF_001866515.1. NCBI lineage: Bacteria > Pseudomonadati > Pseudomonadota > Betaproteobacteria > Burkholderiales > Oxalobacteraceae > Massilia > Massilia timonae. The sequence continues at coordinate 2,368,189 of NZ_JRYB01000001.1, read as the reverse complement.
GGCTTTCTTCGCTGCCGGCTTAGTTGCCGACTTGGCTGCCGGTTTAGCAGCGGCTTTCTTCGCTGCTGGCTTGGTTGCCGACTTGGCTGCCGGTTTTGCAGCGGCTTTCTTCACTGCAGGCTTTGCTGCCGGCTTGGCTGCCGATTTGGTCGCGGTTTTGGCCGTTGCCTTGGTGGCAGTGGTTTTGGTCGCGGCGGTCTTGGTTGCAGTAGCTTTCTTTGCAACAGGTTTAGCAGCGGTTTTTGCCGCCGGCTTGCTCACGGCCTTGGCTGCCGGCTTGGCGGCTGCCTTGGTGGTGGTGGTGGTCTTGGTCGCGGCTTTCTTTGCGACTGGTTTCTCTGCTGCAGCCTTTGCGTTCGACTTCGTCGTGGACGAAGGCGCGCTCTTTGCTGCTGCCTTTGCTGCTGGTTTCTTAGCGGTTGCCATTCTTGTTCTCCTTCATCTGCGATGAGAAATACGCTCAAGGTTTAAAACCCGCCGGATCAAACCCGGCGAATTATTCATCGGACCAAAGCAAGCGTCGATTTAGGCCAATGAATCCGGCACCGGCTGAACTGCTGCAACTCCTCACAGTTGCAGCGCTTCAGCCAACGTCGACAGGTCACCGTTCCAGCGTTTCACATCGCTACCCTTGCGGGTGCGAAAAGAAAAAGCCGCCTTGCCTGAGCAATTGGTCAGACAAGCCGGCTTGTTCTTTTCGCTTCGCTTCCGTGCATACTGTTTGGTTCAGCGTCCTATTATTCGATCGATTTTGCCCGATGCCCGCGACAATATCACATCTTCTCGATTTGACAAATTCAATCACGTAAAGTACGCGCATTCTTTGTGAGCGCGCAACCGTGAATCGCAAAAAAAGTCGCGCGATTTGGACGTTGAATTGCGCACCCGCGCGCCAATCACCGACATGCCTGACATGCGCTGCAGCCTTTACCTATCGCATTTCAACTGATCGATAAGCGGGAATCACGCCGGCATCTTGCCTGCGCCAGCGGGGCATATTCCTGTTTCCAGCGCCGCATGACCGCAAAGCGCCTGCCAGCGCACCAATGCATCTGAATCAACGTTATCCGAGTAAGTCTGGCTGTACGCGAGCGCGCATACTCCGCACCCAATCGCGCCAGTCGAAATGACCTGGCATGCCACACCATTCGCTGCACGAGCGCCACTCAGCCATCGCGGCGCCCGGCGGCAGGACGCGCATGGTGGCGATCGTCCGACGCAGCGCGCCGCCTCCGCGTCGACGCGCCAGCGACTGCGCGTTCGCCGTCAACCGCCGGATTTCAGGCGCTCGATGAACCAGCGTCCCGCCGGTCCCGGCGGCTGGTCCTTCATGAAGATCGCGTGCATCGAAAAGCCCGACCCGAGCACCGGATGCGTTTCGAGTTCGATGCGCACCAGCGCGCCGCTCGCCAGGTCTTGCTCGACCATATGCAGCGGCATGTTGCCCCAGCCCAGGCCGGCGCGCAGGAAGGCGTGCTTGGCGCCGAGATCGGCCAGCCGCCACACGCGCGGCGACAGCACGCCGAAGTCGCGGCCACGGGTCAGGCTCGAGCGGTCGGTCAGCACCAACTGCACGTGGCGCCCCGCCTCCGCCCGCATCACCGTGCCTTCGGTGCGCGCCAGCGGATGGCCGGGCGCGACCACCGTCGCCGCCTGCACGCCGAGCAAATATTCCGAAGCGCAGGCGGCCGGCACGTCCGGGAACGAACCGATCACCGCGATACGGCACTGCCCATCGAGCAGCGGCTGCACCACGGCGCCGAGCGCCTCGACGTACAGGCGCAGCGGCGTCGATGGAAACTCGCGGTGGAAGGCCTGCACCGCCTCGGTGAGCTTCACGATCGGATACATCACGTCGACCGCCACCGACAGCTCCGGCTCCAGGCCGCCGGCCAGCGCGCGCGCCCGCGCCTTGAACGCATCCATGCCGTCGGCCGCGTGGCGCGCCTCGGCCAGCAAGGCGCGTCCGGCCTCGGTCAGTTGCGGATAACGTCCCGAGCGATCGAACAGCGCGAAGCCCACCTGCGACTCGAGATTGGCCAGCGTGTGGCTCACCACCGACTGCGCGCGCCGCAGCTTGCGGCCGGCGGCGGAAAAGCTGCCCTCGTCGGCTGCGGCGATAAAGGTGCGCAGCTGGTCCATGGACATCCCGTCGAGCATCCATCTACTCCATCGATAGTTAATATCGAATTATATAGGCTTCTTGGATCGATCAAGCATGCTTAAGATGTTGTTCATGGACGCCGCACACGAGCTGGCGTCAACCACGACAACCATTCGAAAGGAACGACCATGTATGCCAACGCCACCCAGACCAGCCAGTCCATCATCCCCGCCATCGGCCGCATCCTGATGGCCACGATCTTCGTCTTCAGCGGCGTCGGCAAGGCGCTGGCGCCGGAGGCGACCCTGGGCTACATCGAGTCGGTCGGGCTGCCTTTCGCCTCGCTCGCCCTGGTCGGCGCGATCGCCATCGAGATCGGCGGCGGCGCTCTGCTCGCCCTCGGCTACCAGACCCGCCTCGTCGCGGCCGGCCTGGCGGCGTTCTCGCTGGTGACGGCCTTCGTGTTCCATAACGCGATCGGCGACCAGAACCAGCTGATCCACCTGTTGAAAAACGTCGCGATGGCCGGCGGCCTGTTGCAGGTGGTGGCCTTCGGCGCCGGCGCCTGGAGCCTGGACGCGGCCACCGGCCGCAAGGCCCTGCCGCTGGCGGCGTAAGGGTTCACAGGCCGAACGGCCCGTACCAGTAAGTGATGTCGATGACCGCGCCACGCTTTGAAACATAAGCCTGGCGCGTTTCGCAGTTGACGAACAGCGCGCGGAAGGTGCCGTCCAGTTGTCGGGACGGGATGTCGGCCGGATGGCTGCCGGTGGGACGCAGCGCCTCCGTTGAGTGGCCCGGCTTCGGATCGGTGTGCGTGATGAGCATGCCGGCCAGCTTGAACCCGCCTTCGGCGTCGCGCGCCAGGGCGCGTTCGATCAGGCCGGCGCAGGCTGCGTCGCGGGGCATGCGCTCCGGATGGATGGCCGGGGCCAGCGGCAGCCGGACGGGTTCCGCTTGACTGGCGGCGCAGGCGCCGTGGGTGACGGCAAGGAATACTGCCAGCAAACTACCGGGGTGTCGCATGCGCTGCTCCGGATCGTAGGTATTCAGGAATCGACGCGGCGGCCGCCGCGTCGGTTCCATCATAGCGCAAGCCCTGGCGCCGATCTAGCGTTTGGGAACGATGCGCCACACCGTGCCGCCGGCGTCGTCCACCACCAGCAAGGCGCCGTCGGCCGCGACTTCGACCGCGGCCGGGCGGCCCCAGACGTCGCGGTCGCTGATCACCATGCCGCTCATGAAGTCCTGGTACTGCCCGGTCGGCACGCCATCCTTCATGAACACGCGCGCCACCTTGTAGCCGGTGCGCACGCCGCGGTTCCAGGAGCCGTGCAGCGCGACGAAGACCTCACCCTCGTACTCCTTCGGGAAAGCGTGCTTGGCGCCCTTCGGCGCGTGATACACCACCATGCCCAGCGGCGCCGAGTGGGCCTGCAGCAGCACGTCCGGGGTGATCGTCTTGCCCTTCAGGTCGGGGCGGATGCCTTTCAGGCGCGGGTCTTCGTTGTCGCCGATGTAGTACCACGGCCAGCCGTAGAAACCGCCCTGCTTCACACGCGTCAGATAGTCCGGCGGCAGGTTGTCGCCCAGCGCGTCGCGCTCGTTCACATTGCACATCACGTCGCCGGTGGCCGGATACACCAGCAGGCCGACGCAGTTGCGCAGGCCGGTCGCATACGTGCGGCGGTTCTTGCCGTCCGGGTCGAAGGCCATCACGGTGGCGCGGTCGGTCTCGACGCCCCAGGCGCTGCCTACGCCGTGCTTTTTCTCCCACTCGGCGAGCGGCAGCGGCGGCTTTGGTCCGATGTCGCTGGCGACGTTGGTGGCCGAGCCGATCGACAGCAGCATCGTCTTGTCGTCCTTCGAGAACACCAGGGTGCGGGTGGTGTGGCCGCCGCTGGTCTCGGACAGCTCGGGGATCACCACCTCGGCTTGCCCGCGCGCCTTCAGGTCGCCGTTGCGGTAAGGGATGCGCACCACCGAATTGACGCCCGCCACGTACAGGTATTGCGGGTTGGCGCCGGACGGCCAGAACGCCATGCCGTAAGGACGCGACAGGCCGCTGGCGAACACTGCGACGGTATCGGCCTTGTCGCCGTTCTTCGAGCGCAGCACTTTGACTTCACCGGCGCCGGTCGCGGCCAGGAACACGTCGCCGTTCGGCGCGCGCAACGCCACGCGCGGCTTGTCGGCATCCTGGGCGAACACGCTCACCTCGAAGCCCGGCATCACGATCGGCAGCGTGCCGTTCGGACGCGCCTGCACGCGCGGGCTGTTGCCGGCGCTCTCGGTGGCGAACGGCTTGGCCAGGTCGCCCGGCTTGATGTGGAAGATCTTGCCTGGCTGGGTGTCGTCCCAGGAACCGGCGCGGTCCGCCGGCCTGGCGGCTGCGGCCGGCGCGATCGTGGCGGTGGCGGCCGTGGCAGGGCCTTGCAGGCTGGCCAGGTAGTCGATCAGCGCGGTGCGCATCTTCTGGTCCGGCACGCCGACCGGCATCGTGGTGCCGGGCACGCGCTTGGCCGGGTCGAGCAGGAACACGTCGAGTTCTTCACGGGTCCAGACCAGGCCCGCGGCGCCGGCCTTGGCCAGCGCGCCCGAATAGCCGAAGCCTGGGATGCCGGCAGCCTTGCGGCCGACGACGCCGAACATGCCGGGACCGGCCAGCGGCGACAGCTTCGCATCGACCGTGTGGCAGCTGGCGCAGTTGTTCTGGAAGATAGTGCGGCCGGCGGTGATTTGCGGCGCGGAGGCGGCATGAGCGACGGATACCGTCGCCAGGCTGGCGAGCATGAGGGCATGCAGCGTCAGGGTGTTGGCTTGCAAGGTTGTCTCCTGGTCAGGCGTGAAAAATCGCCATCATAGGGCAAGTTATCCCTGCGCACGCATTTATCCTTCGTCGGCCAGCCTGGCGCCGTAATCGCGCAGCAGCGCCGCGCGGCGCGGCCTGAAACTGATGCCGGTGGCCGCGACCGCGGCGATGCGGTCGGCGCGGAACATCCGGAAGTCGTCGCGCAGGCAGCAGCGCGCCAGCACCACCAGCATCCGGTCGAGGTAGACGATGGCGAGCGGCCAGATCGTGCGGCTGGTCGCGGCGCCATCGCGGTCGACGTAATCGATCGTGAGCGCCTCTTCGCGCCAGCAGCAGGCGCGGATCAGCGCCATGTCGGGAAGGCGTGCGAAACGCTCGCTGAAATGGTGGACCCGCGACACCGCATGCAGCAGGTGCTGCTGCCCCAGCGACGGCAGGGTCGCGGCCACCTTGCCCAGCACCGACTCGGCCGCCGCGGCCAATGCGGGGTCGCCCATATTGCGCACTTCGGCCAGCCCGAGGGTGAGCGCCTCGATCTCGATGCGGCTGAAAGTCTGCGGACGCAGGGTGCCGTCTTCGACCAGGGTGTAGCCGAACCCGGGCTCGCCGCCGATCTCGGCGCCGCTCGCGCGCAGGCTCTCGATGTCGCGGTAGACCGAGCGCACCGAAACCCCAGTCTCCTGCGCCAGCTGGGCCGCCGTGACCGGCGCCGGCAAGCGGCGCAGGGCATCGAGCAAGCGGAAAAGACGATTGGGGCGGGACATGGCTACTGACAGGAATTGGCAGGACGATTTCCTATAGTAGCACCTGTCTTTTCCACCACCCAAAGGAGTTCACCATGTCGGTCCAGGCAGTCATCCACCTCAATTTCCAGGGCCAGGCGCGCGCCGCCCTCGCCTTCTACCAGTCCGTGTTCGGCGGCGAGATCATGCAGGTCACCTACGGCGAGTCGGGCAAGGTCAACGATGCCGCGGACGCCGACCGCATCATCTACGGCCAGGTCAAGGCGCCGAGTGGCTTTCATATCATGGCCTACGACGTCGAAGCCGCCAAGCCATGGGACCAGGGCCGCAATGCCTTCTTCGCCGCGCTGGTCGGCGAATCGCAGGACGAGATCAGGACGCTGTGGAATGGACTGACGCACGGCGCCGATATCGAACAGCCGCTGGCGGCAGCCGATTGGTCGCCGCTGTACGGCATGCTGAAGGACCGCTTCGGCGTGACCTGGATCGTGAACGTCGTCGTGCCTGTGGACGGCGCCTGAGGCGGTCCGGAAAAACAAAACCCCGCAGCTGCGGGGTTTTGTCATTCATGCGATGCCGATGGCAATCAATCCCAGCTCAGGGTGCCGCCGGTCTGGTACTCGGTCACACGCGTCTCGAAGAAGTTACGCTCCTTCTTCAGGTCGATCATCTCGCTCATCCACGGGAACGGATTCTCTTCGTTCGGGAACAGCGGCTCCAGGCCGATCTGCACCGCGCGGCGGTTGGCGATGAAGCGCAGGTAGCCCTTGAACATTGGGGCGTTCAGGCCCAGCACGCCGCGTGGCATGGTGTCTTCGGCGTAGCGGTATTCCAGGTCGACGGCCTGCAGGAACAGGGCCTTGATCTCGTCGCGGAATTCCGGGGTCCACAGCTGCGGGTTTTCCATCTTGATCGTGTTGATCAGGTCGATGCCGAAGTTCACGTGCATCGACTCGTCGCGCAGGATGTACTGGTACTGCTCGGCGGCGCCGGTCATTTTGTTCTGACGACCGAGCGCCAGGATTTGCGTGAAGCCGACGTAGAAGAACAGGCCTTCCATCAGGCAGGCGAAGACGATGATCGACTTCAGCAACTTCTGGTCGTTCTCGACCGTGCCGGTCTTGAAGTCGGGGTTGGTCAGGACGTCGATGAACGGGATCAGGAACTGGTCCTTGTCGTGGATCGATTCGATCTCGTTGTAGGCGTTGAAGATCTCGCCTTCGTCCAGGCCCAGCGATTCGACGATGTACTGGTAGGCGTGGGTGTGGATCGCTTCTTCAAATGCTTGGCGCAGCAGGTACTGGCGGCACTCGGGGGCGGTGATGTGGCGGTAGGTGCCCAGCACGATATTGTTTGCGGCCAGCGAGTCGGCGGTCACGAAGAAGCCCAGGTTGCGCTTGACCAGGCGGCGCTCGTCTTCCGACAGGCCGTTCGGGTTCTTCCACAGCTCGATGTCGCGCTGCATGTTCACTTCCTGCGGCATCCAGTGGTTCGCGCAGCCGGCCAGGTACTTGTCCCATGCCCACTTGTACTTGAACGGCACCAGCTGGTTGACGTCGGTTTCGCCGTTGATGATGCGCTTGTCGTCGGCATTGACGCGCTTGGCCACTTCAGCGGCGGGAGCGGCGTCAAGGTTGGCGGCTTGTGGGGCGCGCTGGGCGCTGGTTGGTTCGTCGTCCCAAGAGAGCATGGTGATTTCCTTCTGTCGTGGCCTGGCGCGAACAAGCGCGGTGAGGCCACATGATGTGTTGATAGCGGAGATGATGGTGCGGGCGACCGTCCGGTCGGCCCGCACCCGGTTACAGCATTACTGGCAGGCTTCGCACTCGTCGAAACCGGCGTCGCCCGGACGCAGGTAGCAGGCGGCGCCTTCGGCTTCCGGTGCGGCTGGCGCCGCTGCCGCGGCGGCGGCCACCGAAGCGGCTGCCGGCGCTGCATGACCTGCCTGCAGGCCGCCCGAGACCGGCACGGCGTTCAGGGCGCCGGTGCGGGTGGTCGACTTCTCCAGGTGGGTCGCGGCGATGGTGCGCAGGTAGTAGGTGGTCTTCAGGCCACGCAGCCACGCCAGCTTGTACGTCTCGTCCAGCTTCTTGCCCGAGGCGCCGGCCATGTAGATGTTCAGCGACTGGGCCTGGTCGATCCACTTCTGGCGGCGCGAGGCGGCTTCCACCAGCCACTTCGGCTCGACTTCGAAGGCCGTTGCGTAGATGTCGCGCAGGTCTTGCGGCACGCGGTCGATCTTGGACAGCGAACCGTCGAAGTACTTCAGGTCGGCGATCATGACTTCGTCCCACAGGTCGCGTGCCTTCAGGTCGCGCACCAGGTACGAGTTGATCTCGGTGAATTCGCCCGACAGGTTCGACTTCACATACAGGTTCTGGAAGGTCGGTTCGATGCAGGCCGACACGCCGATGATGTTCGAGATGGTCGCGGTCGGGGCGATCGCCACGCAGTTCGAGTTACGCATGCCGAACTGCTTGATGCGCTCGCGCACCGGGGTCCAGTCCATCGATTCGCTGGTGTCCTGCTCCAGGTAGCCGCCGCGTTCTTCCGCCAGCAGCTTGATCGAGTCCTGCGGCAGGATGCCGCGGTCCCACAGCGAGCCGGTGTAGGTCTCGTAGCGGCCGCGTTCTTCGGCCAGCTCGGTCGACGCCAGGTAGGCGTAGTAGCAGACCGCTTCCATCGAAACGTCGGCGAACTTCACCGCTTGCTCCGACGCGAACGGGATGCGCATCATGTGCAGGCAGTCCTGGTGACCCATGACGCCCATGCCCACCGGACGGTGACGCAGGTTCGAATTGCGCGCCTTTTCCACCGCGTAGTAGTTGATGTCGATGACGTTGTCCAGCATGCGCATCGCGGTGCGGATGGTCTTTTGCAGCTTGACGTGGTCCAGGCCATCGCCCTTCATGTGCTGCGGCAGGTTCACCGAGCCCAGGTTGCAGACGGCGATTTCGTCGGCGCTGGTGTTCAGGGTGATCTCGGTGCACAGGTTCGACGAGTGCACCACGCCCACGTGCTGCTGCGGCGAACGGATATTGCATGGGTCCTTGAAGGTGATCCATGGGTGGCCGGTTTCGAACAGCATCGACAGCATCTTGCGCCACAGGTCCATGGCTTCGATCTTCTTGAAGACCGCCATTTCGCCGTTGGCCGCTTTGGTTTCATAGGCCAGGTAGGCTTTCTCGAAGGCCTTGCCGGTCAGGTCGTGCAGGTCTGGCGTCTCGGACGGCGAGAACAGGGTCCAGCTGCCCTTTTCCATCACGCGCTTCATGAACAGGTCGGGAATCCAGTTCGCGGTGTTCATGTCGTGGGTGCGGCGGCGGTCGTCGCCGGTGTTCTTGCGCAGGTCCAGGAATTCTTCGATGTCCAGGTGCCAGGTTTCCAGGTAGGCGCAGACCGCGCCCTTGCGCTTGCCGCCCTGGTTCACCGCCACGGCGGTGTCGTTGACCACTTTCAGGAACGGGACCACGCCTTGCGAACGGCCGTTGGTGCCCTTGATGCGCGAGCCCAGCGCGCGCACCGGGGTCCAGTCGTTGCCCAGGCCGCCGGCGAACTTCGACAGCAGCGCGTTCTCTTTGATGGCGTCGTAGATGCCTTCCAGGTCGTCGCCGACGGTGGTCAGGTAGCACGACGACAGCTGCGAGCGGCGGGTGCCCGAGTTGAACAGGGTCGGGGTCGAGCTCATGAAGTCGAACGACGACAGCAGGTTGTAGAACTCGATGGCGCGCGCTTCGCGGTCGTCTTCGCGCAGGGCCAGGCCCATCGCGACACGCATGTAGAAGGCCTGCGGCATTTCGATGCGCACGTCGCGCACGTGCAGGAAGTAGCGGTCGTACAGGGTCTGCAGGCCGATGTAGCCGAACTGCAGGTCGCGGTCGGCGACGATGGCTTTCGCCAGGCGCTCGAGGTCGTACTTGCCCAGCTCTTCGTCCAGCAGCTCGGCCTGGATGCCCTTCGCCACGTATTGCGGGAAGTAGGTCAGGTATTCGGCGGCGGCGCCGGCTTGCGGCACTTCGTGGCCGAACACTTCTTTACGGATGGTGTGCAGCAGGATGCGTGCGGTCACCTGGCTGTAGGCAGGGTCTTTTTCCATCAGGGCTCTAGCAGCCAGGATGGCGGACTTGTACAGCTCTTCGACCGGCACGCCGTCGTACAGGTTCTTCAGGGTCTCGGCGACGATCGCGTCGGCGTCGACGTGCTTTTCCAGGCCCGAGCAGGCGGCGTTAACGAGGGCGTGGACGTCGCTGATGTCCAGCAGGCGGCGTTCGCCGCCGTCGACCACGTGGATCTGCGGCGCGGCGACCGGCGCGCCACCTAGAGCTTCCTTGGCCGCGCGGCGCTCGTCCATGCGCTTGGCGCGGTACAGCACGTATTCACGCGCGACGTCGTGTTCGCCCGAACGCATCAGCGACAGCTCGACCTGGTCCTGCACGTCTTCGATGTGGAAGGTGCCGCCGTTCGGCTGGCGGCGCACCAGCGCGGCCACCACGTTGCCGGTCAGCTGTTCCACCAGTTCGCGGATGCGCGCCGAGACCGCGCCCTGGCCGCCGGCCACGGCCAGGAAGGCCTTGGTCATCGCGACCGAGATCTTGTTCGGCTCGAAAGCGACGACGGCGCCGTTGCGGCGGATGACGCGGTAATCGCCGCGCGCGACGATCTCGGCCGGGGTTGGGCTGGTCGACGCCGATCCTGGGGTGACGTGTTGGTTGATCGAGATGTTCTGTGCTGTTTGCATTGAGCCTCCAGGATGAGCGGCGGACCGCCTTTGTACATGAGAACCGGGTGGCGAATGGCGCCGCGGTCCGTCAACAAAATTAAAAGCAAAACAAATCCCCGCCAGCCGGTGGCCGATGCTGGCAAACCAGAGAAGCAGGGTTAAGAATATGTAAATAAAGCTTGTCAGCAGATGCTTAATAGACAAGTCGCTGAACAAACGTGTGGGCAATTTGTGGGCAACTTGTGGACAACGTGCGGACAACTCTCAGCTGGCCAAAATGCTAGTACCGTTCGGTCTGCTACCACTACATCTAGTGCCAAGCTTTGATATGAGACTAATTGTAGTACCTCGCTTGCGATCGAGGCAAGCTAATAAATGGTCATTTTTTTTGTTTTTTGGCGTGCGCAGTCTTGACATTTCAGCGTCGTACAAAAGAAGGGGAGCACACGGTGAGCAAGCACTAACATCAGAAAAATCTGCACCAAATGGGCAAATTACGCAGGAATCAAAACGAGGCGCGCATGCTCCGCCACAGCGCATTATGCACCAAAATAATTACCACAAAGTAACATAACCAGGTGACTGGAGGCGATCGGCAGGGTCGGCAGATCCTGCCGACGCGGCGATCGTTGGCGCCCCTTGAGCGCGTCGGCGGCAGAGCCGCCAACCCTACGAATGTCGTCAATCGTCCGGCGCGCTGATGTCCAGTTTCTGCATCTGATAACGCAGCTGGCGCACGCTGATCCCCAGCAGGCTCGCCGCCTGGGTGCGGTTGAACTGGGTCTGCTGCAGCGCGCGGCCGATGATGTCGCGTTCGACCTGCTCAAGATATTCGGGCAGGTTGCTCGGCAGTTCGGCGGGGCCGAGGGCGACCGGAGCAGGCGCCGCCTTGGGTGCAGGCGGCGCCGGATCAGCGACGGGGGTCACCAATGTCGGCGCCGCTGCGGCAACCGGCGCAGCGGCGCCGTCGTCCTTCCGCCCCCCTTCCACCGGCCGCGCCGCCTTGAGCGACAAGTCCCCGACCTGGATCACGCCATCGTTGGCGAACGCCAGCGCCCGTTCCAGCACGTTCTCCAGCTCGCGCACATTGCCGGGGAAGGAATACGCCTTCAATGCCTCCAGCACGCCCGCCCCCAGCGACGCCTGCCCCGGCCCGGCCAGCCGGTCCAGGATGCCGTTCGCCAGCAGGGCCAGGTCGTCCAGGCGCTCGCGCAGCGGCGGCAGCGCCAGCTCGATCACGTTCAGGCGATAAAACAGGTCTTGCCTGAACTTGCCGGTCTCGACGCAGCGCGCCAGGTCCTGGTGGGTGGCGCTGATGATGCGCACGTCGACCGGCTCCTCGCTCGTCGCGCCGATCTTGCGCACGCGCCGCTCCTGGATCGCGCGCAGCAGCTTGACCTGCATCGCCAGCGGCAAGTCGGCCACTTCGTCCAGCATCAGGGTGCCGCCGTTGGCGGCCTGGAAGAAGCCGTCGCGCTCCTCGGCCGCGCCGGTGAAGGCGCCCTTGCGGTAGCCGAAGAACTCGGCCTCCATCAGGGTTTCGGGGATCGCGCCGCAGTTCACCGCTACGAAGGGTTTACCTGCACGCGAACTCTGGGCGTGGATCTCGCGCGCCGCCAGCTCCTTGCCGCTGCCGGATTCGCCGGTGATCGAGATCGGCGCCATCGAGCGCGCCAGGCGCGCGATCTGCGCCCGCAGCGACTGCATCGCCGCGGAATGGCCGATCATGCGCGAAGCAATCGCTCCACCGTCAGGCGCCGCGGCGCCCCCTTCCGACAGTTTCAGGGCCGAGCGCACCATTACGCGCAGCGCGTCGAGCGCCACCGGTTTGGCGATGTAGTCGAAGGCGCCGGCCTTGAGCGCCACCACCGCGTTCTCGGCGCTGCCGTAGGCGGTGATCACGGCGACCGGCGTGCCCTTGCCCGAGGCGGCGATCTCGCGCACCAGTTCCAGCCCGAGGCCGTCCGGCAGGCGCATATCGGTGAGCACCAGCGCGTAGTCGTGTTCCTCGAACAAGGCACGTGCCTGGCGCAGGGTGGCGGCGCTGTCGACGTCCAGACCCATCTTGAGCAGGGTGATCTCGAGCAGCTCGCGCAGGTCGGCTTCGTCGTCGAGCACCAGGATGCGGGGCGCGCTCATGGCTTACTCCAGCGCGAAAGTGATGACAAAGCGGCCGCTGGCCTTGCGCGGTCCCAGCGCGGACGGGTCGAACCGGTATTCATAATCGAGTTTCGCATCGTTGTTCAGGCACAGTTCGCGCGCCAGGTAGAGTCCCAGGCCGGTTCCCTTGCTCGACGTAGTATAGAAGGGCTCGAACAGGTGGTCGCGCACTTCCGGCGTGATGCCGGGGCCGTCGTCCTGCACGTGCAGCTCGCGCCGGCCGGCGGCGTCGCGCGCCGGAAAGATGCGGATGCTGGCCGGCTGGCGGCTGGCGTAGCGCACCGCGTTGTTCAGCAGGTTGAGCAAGACCTCGTGCAGGTGCAGCGGATCGAAGCGCACCGCGCTGCCGCCCGGATCGCCTATATAGACTATATCACCGGCCAGGCCGTGGATTTCGCAGAATTCGGCCTTCAACTCTTCCAGGAACGGGCCGAGCGCCACCGGTTCGCCGTTCGGCTGGGCCTTGCGCGACAGCTGCAGGATGTCTTCCACCATGCGGTTCACGCGCGTCACGTTGTCGCGCACGATCTTCAGCAGGCGCACCTCGGCCGGGCCGTGCAGGTCTTCGGCCAGCAGCTCGGTGGCGTGGCCGATCGCCGACAGCGGATTGCGCACCTCGTGCGCGATGCTGGCGGTCAGGCGGCCCATCGAGGCCAGCTTGAGTTGCTGCGCCTGGTTTTCGATGGCGCTCACGTCCTGCATGAAGATCACGCTGCGGCCGGCCGCATCGACACCGTCGGCCACGCGCGCGAAGCGCAATTTGAGGTGCACCGGCTGGTCGCGCCGGCCGCGAATTTCGGCTTCACCATCGCCGGCGCCGTCGCCTTCGCGGTAGGGTTTCAGGGTGACGAAGGCCTTGTCGTTGTCGGGACCGGCCAGCCAGGCGTCGAAGGCCAGCGCCACCGGCTCGAAGGCCGGCACGGCATGCAGCAAAAAACCAGCGTCGACCTGCAGGCCCAGCATGCGGCGCGCCGCCGGGTTGCCGGTGAAGACCGCGCCGTCCTCCCCCACCACCAGGATGCCGTCGCCGACGTCGGCGATCACGATCTCGTTGATCGCCTGCTGGATGCGCAGGTCGGCGCCGTGCCGGGCCGCCAGTTCCTCTTGCTTGAGCAGGCGCGCCGCCAGGCGGTTGACCATCAGTACGCCGGCGAAGAAGGCGGCGCCGAACAGCCCGGCCTGCATCAGCGGCGGGTCGCGCCCCTCGACCACCAGCTGCCAGACGTTCAGTCCCAGCAGGAACAGGGTCGCGACCGCCGCCGAGAACAGCGCCAGCACCAGCGGCGCCAGGATCGCGGCGCCGGCCAGCGGGAACAGATAGAGGATGCCCAGGCCGCTGCGCATGCCGCCGGCGGCCAGGTACAGCAGGGAAATCACCAGCAGGTCGACCGCGATCTGCACCCCGAGCTGGATCAGGAAGCGCCGTTGCCAGCGCGCCGCCAGCGCGAACAGCGCGGCGGACAGCACATAGAAGACGCAGGTTTCGGTGTTGACCGGGTCCGGGCGCAGCTGTCCGCTTTCCAGGTCGACGCCCAGGTACAGCAGCAGCACCAGGGCGATGACGATGCGGGTGACGGTGAAGGTCTGGAGCGAACGCCACAGGGTGACGCGCGCGCCCGCCGACAGCCTGCCGGACGCGGGCTTCAACTACTTGGGCGGCAGGCGCACGTGGCCTGGCGAGCAGTAGTCCTGGCCGTCGGCGTGCACCGACTCGGACGCCGGGAAATACACGCCGCAATGGGCGCACTGGGCCATGGCCTCGATCTGGCCGGTCGGCGCGGCCGGGCCGCGCTGCATATGCGGAGGAACCCCGTTGCGCTTGGCGAGCGCGCGCAGCTTGCTGCGCACGGCGAAGACCACGAGGACGATAAGGGCAATCCAGAACAAGATACGCATCAGTAGACTCCCCGGTGCAGGACGACTTCGAGCACGAAGCGACTACCGACGTAGGCCAGCGCCAGGGTGGCGAAGCCTGCCAGCGTGAAGCGCAGCGCGGTCTTGCCGCGCCAGCCCTGCCACTTGCGCCCGGCCAGCAGCGCCGCGAACAGCGCCCACGAGAGCAGCGCGAACACGCTCTTGTGGTCGAGCAGCAGTGGCCGGCCGAACACCTGTTCGGAGAACACGAAGCCCGACAGGACCGTCAGGCTGAGCAGGACGAAGCCGATCCAGATCACACGGAACAACAGTTTTTCCATGGTGAGCAACGCCGGGAGCTGGTCGAGCGCGGAGCCAAACCAGCCGCCGCCGGCGGTGCGGGTATGCAGCCGCGTTTCTTGCAGCGCCATCAGCACGGCGTGGAACGCGGCGATGGTCAGGGTGCTGTAGGCCAGCACCGCGACCGCGATATGCCAGCCGAAGGCGGCGGTTTTGCCGGCCAGCGGCGTCAGGGTGCCCGGGAACAGCAGCGGCAACAGGGTGGCCGCCGCCGCGAACGGCATCACCAGGCGGCGCAGGCCGTCGAGGGCGAAATTGCGGTTCTCGAACCAGTAGGCAGCCACCGAGACCCACAAGGCGCTGGAAATCATGATGGCGAAGCCGACCCGCAGCCGTCCCGGCACCATCACGTCCATGCCGAGCGCGACGCCATGCAGGGCCCAGGCCCCGGCGGTCACGCCAGAGATGACGGCGCCCAGCCGCGACGGCAGCAGGGCGCATACCGCGTACAGGAAGGCAGCGGCAAGGAAGAGGGAGTTCTGCATAATAAGAGTCTACACCATCGGCGAACGCCGGTGGGAAGCCCCCCTCTGCCCCGCCGATGGCGCCGCCACATATATATATGGCGGATGTTCAATCCACCGCCGCCATCCGCAACTCGTCGTTGTGATGCCGCGCCTGCTCTTCCATCACCATCAGCCCCAGCTCGCGCTTGAGCTGGTTGAATTCCGGCGCCGCCGGGTCGCGCGGGCGCGCGATCTCGACCAGGAGGTCGCGCTTGATCGTTCCCGGCCGGTACGTCATCACGACGATGCGGTCGGCCAGGTAGATCGCCTCCTCGATGCTGTGGGTGACGAACAGGATCGTCTTTTTCAGCTCGGCCCACAGGCGCAGCAGCTCGTCCTGCAGGTTGCGCCGGGTGAGCGCGTCGAGCGCGCCGAAGGGTTCGTCCATCAGCAGGATCGGCGAATCGAGCGCCAGCACGCGCGCGATCGCCACCCGCTGGCGCATGCCGCCGGACAGGTCCTTCGGGTAGCGGGCGCGAAAGTCGGCCAGCGACAGCAGCTTGAGCAGGTCGTCCACCCGGCGGTCGATCTCCGGTCCGCGCATGCGCTTGATCTCGAGGCCGAAGCGGATGTTCTGCTCGACCGTCATCCAGGGAAACAGCGCGTATTCCTGGAACACCATGCCGCGCTGCGGCCCCGGCCCGGTGACCGGGCGGCCGTCGACCAGGATCGCGCCCGAGGACGGCGGCGCGAAGCCGGCCACCGCATTGAGCAGGGTCGACTTGCCGCAGCCGGAAGGGCCGAGCAGGCAGGTGAACTGCCCGCGAGGGATCTCCAGGTCGATGCCCTGCAGGGCCACCACTTCATGGTCTTCGGCGCCGAACACTTTATTGACGCCTTCGATGCGGATATGGATGTCGTTCATGTCAGTGCTCCAGGCCGCGGTGCCAGCGCAGCAGATAGTTGTTCAGCCGATTCACACCGATGTCGATCAACAGGCCCAGCACGCCGATGCTGATCATCCCGGCGATGACCTTGTCGGACCAGAAGTACTCGCGCGCCTCCGAGATGCGGAAACCCAGGCCGCTGTTCACGGCGATCATCTCGGCCACGATCACGACGATGAAGGCGGTGCCGATCCCGATCCGCACGCCGGACAGGATGTAGGGCACCGCCGCCGGCAGGATCACGCGCAGGAACATCGTCAGCTTGCCGGCGCCGAGGTTGTGCGCCGCGCGCAGATAGATGCCGTCGACCTGGCGTACGCCGGCGATCGTGTTCATCAACACCGGGAAGAACGCCCCGATCGCGATCAGGAACACCGCCGGCGGATTGCCGAGCCCGAACCACAGCATCGCCAGCGGGATGTAGGCGATCGGCGGGATCGGCCGCAGCACCTGCACCAGGGGATTCATCCAGGCGTGCACGCGCTGGCTGGCCCCCATCGCCAGCCCGAGCGGCAGCGCCAGCCCGGCGCCGATGGCGAAGCCCACCACCACCCGGTACAAGCTGGCGACGACGTCGACCGGCAGTTCGCCGGACAGCGCCCATTTGAGCCAGCCGCCGTCGGTGTACTGCGCGAACGGCTCGAGCGGAAGCAGGTAGTCGACCCACTTGCGCCACACGTCCAGCGGCGCCGGCAGCACCTGGCGGTCGACCAGGCCGCTGGCCGCCACCCATTGCCAGAGCGCGATCGCCAGCACCGGCACCACCAGGCCGGTGGCGTCGTTCCATCGGAGCCGCGCATTGCGCGAACCCCGGCGCGGCGTCTTGCGTCGTTCGATGCGTTCCATGTCGTCTCCCTTACTGGATGTTCAGGCTTTTCTTGGCCGAGGCCAGCAGGTCGGTGCGGACCCAGTCGCTGGCCAGCGGCGGACGCGCCATGCGCCCCACCCCGGTCTGCGCCATGACGTCGGTCGTGACCTGGATGTGCTGGGGCGTGATGTCGTAGGAGTACGGCGAATTGGCCATCGCCGCGCGGAAGTCGGCGGTCGTGATCTGGCCCTTGAACATCGACTGGCGCACATAGTGTTCGGCGACGTCGGGCCGGTCGATGAAGGTGCGCGTGGCCTGGACGAAGCAACGCATGAACTTCTCGGCCAGCGGCCGGCGTTCGCGGTAGAACTTCTCGGTCATGACCATGGTGCGCACCGGCTCGCCGATCGGCGTCCCGTAGGGCTTCATGACCTCCTTCCCGAAACCCATATTGATCGCCTGCGACGATTGCGGCTCGGATTGCATCATCGCGTCGATGTGCCGGCCCAGCAGCGCCTGGTTCAGCTCCGGATAGGACAGGTACACCAGCTGCACGTCCTTGCGGCCGCTGGTGTCGGCGCTCAGCTTGTTGCGCGCCAGTTCGGCCATCAGGAGCACTTCCTGGATGCCGCCGCGGGTGACGCCCACGCGTTTGCCCTTGAGCTGGAGGATGGACGCGATCTTCAGTTCGGGCCGCGCCACCAGCCGCGCCCCGCCGCGCGCGAAGCCGGCCACCACCACCACCGGAGCGCCGCCGGCGCGGCCCTGGATCGCGGCCTCGGACGCGGTGGCGCCCACGTCCAGCTCGCCGGCGATGATGGCCTGCATGATGTCCAGCCCCTTGGCGAACATCTTTTCCTCGACCCGGATGCCGCAGCTTGGGGCGATTTCCTTGATATAGGACACGGCGCCGAAATGCGCCAGCTTGAGATTCCCCAGCCGCACCACGTCCTGGGCCGTGGCGCTGCCGCCGGCGGCCACCAGGGTGAGCGCGACCAATGTCTTACCAAACATCTCCCTCATATCAGTTCTCCTTGGACCGATTGTTAACACTAATGCTTGCCGGAAAGGCCAGTAGGCAATACACCATGGCGACCGCGGCTTGTGTTTGCGCTATCCCAAAAGGCGACGGCATTTGGGAAAAATGGTCGGTACAGGGCAGGTTCGGCCAGGTTCGGCCAGGCGCGCTATGCCGGGAGGCCGCGCTGCAAGGTAAAATGATGCGTTGGCGACCTGCGCCAGATCCGACTGCGCTTTTTTCTTGCGCTTCTTTCTATTAGGTAGACATGCTAGATAACCTCACCCAACGCCTTGCCAAGGTCGTCAAGACCATGCGCGGCGAGGCCCGCCTGACCGAGGCGAACACCGCGGAAATGCTGCGCGAAGTGCGCATGGCCCTGCTCGAGGCCGACGTGGCGCTGCCGGCGGTGCGCGAATTCATCGCCAAGGTCAAGGAAAAAGCCCTGGGCGAAGAAGTCGTCGGCTCGCTGTCGCCCGGCCAGGCCCTGGTCGGCGTGGTGCAGAAAGAGCTGGCCGCCCTGATGGGCGCCGACCTCGGCCCTGAAGCCACCCAGATTTCCTTCGCCCAGCAGCCGCCGGCGATCATCCTGATGGCCGGCCTGCAGGGTGTGGGTAAAACCACCACCACTGGTAAGCTGGCCAAGTACCTCAAGGAACAAAAGAAGAAGAAAGTCCTGACCGTCTCGGCCGACGTCTATCGTCCCGCCGCGATCGCCCAGCTGGAGTCGGTGACCAAGCAGGTGGGCGCCGACTTCTTCCCGTCCACCGCCAACGACAAGCCGGTCGACATCGCCCGCAACGCGCTGGACTGGGCCAAGAAGCATTACCACGACGTCCTGATCATCGACACCGCCGGCCGCCTGGGCATCGACGAGGCGATGATGCAGGAGATCGCCGCCGTGCACGGCGCCGTCAACCCGATCGAGACCCTGTTCGTGGTCGACGCCATGCTGGGCCAGGATGCGATCAACACCGCCAAGGCCTTCAACGACGCCCTGCCCCTGACCGGCATCGTGCTGACCAAGCTCGATGGCGATTCGCGCGGCGGCGCGGCGCTGTCGGTGCGTCACGTGACCGGCAAGCCGATCAAGTTCGCCGGCGTGTCCGAAAAGCTCGATGGCCTGGAAGCGTTCGATCCCACCCGCATGGCCAACCGCGTGCTGGGCATGGGCGACATCCTGGCGCTGGTCGAAGAAGCGCGCAAGGGCGTCGACGCCGAAGCCGCGGCCGAAATGGCCAACAAGATCAAGGCCGGCGGCCGTTTCGACATGAACGACTTCAAGGCGCAGCTGACGCAAATGAAGAAAATGGGCGGCATGGCCGGCCTGATGGACAAACTGCCGGCCCAGTTCCAGCAGGCCGCGAGCGGCGCCAATATGGACCAGGCCGAGAAATCGGTGCGCCGCATGGTCGGCATCATCGATTCGATGACCCCGGCGGAACGCGCCAAGCCCGAGCTGATCAAGGCCAACCGCAAGCGCCGCATCGCGGCCGGCGCGGGCGTGCAGGTGCAGGAAGTCAACCGCATGCTGAACCAGTACGACCAGATGCAGACCATGATGAAAAAGCTCAAGGGCGGCGGCCTGATGAAGATGATGCGCGGGATGAAGGGGATGATGCCCGGCTTGCGCTAATCCGCATGCCAATCGGCGAGAACCGTGCAAAGTATCGCTTTGCGCGGTTTTTTTTACGCCGCTTGTCAGCGTTTTTTCGTTCTCATGCGTTGTTGTGTGCGATAACGCCCATTCGGCGGGTTTTACGAGTGAAAAAGTTTTGAAAAAGACTTGCACGAACTGTAAAACGCTACCAATATAGGCGTGCGATAAATTACGCACTTTTCCACGTGTTCGTTTTAGGAGGCTCGAAGATGGCAACAGCCAAAAAAACCACTGCAGCGCCAGCAAAAAAAGCCGCTGCCAAGCCTGCTGCAGCGGCCAAGCCGGCAGCAAAAAAGGCAGCACCAGCAGCGAAGTCGGCCGATAAGCCGGCAGCCGCGCGCAAGCCGAATGCTGCTTTCATGAAAGCCATGACCCCGTCCGCCACGCTGGCCGCCGTCGTCGGCGACAAGCCGCTGCCGCGCACCGAAGTGACCAAGAAGGTCTGGGATTACATCAAGTCGAAAGACCTGCAAGACGCAGCAAATCGTCGCATGATCAATGCCGACGACAAGCTGAAAGCCGTTTTCGGCGGCAAGGCACAAGTCTCGATGTTCGAAATGACCAAACTCATTTCGGATCACCTGAAATAAGCCACCGGCTATTTCAAAAAGCTTCAAGCTTAAAAAAGCCCCGGTTTCAAACCCGGGGCTTTTTGTTATTCGGCTGTAAATAATAGTGGCAACCGGCTAATAACCTTTCGGATCGACGCTGTGCCCCGATCCGAATCCATTACAAGCCCGCCGCTGCTTTCATCAGGTGAAACACCTGGGTATTCTCGATCGTGCCCTTGAACGGCGCCGATCCGGCCCCGGTCGCATACAGTTTGACGTCGCCGCCGCCATGGGTTTCCGACGACTTGTGCACGCCGGTTTCCTGATGGTAATCGTCGCTCTGCGCCACCACGCTGTCGATGTCGGCGCGCACGTCTGGGCGGTTCGGGCCGTTGCCGAACACCAGGGTGGTGAAAGTCTTGCCGTCCGCATCCTTCTTCGGCTCGCCCGACGCATAGTCGCGCACGATGTCGGTGATCGGATTGCCGCGCTTCGGATAGCCGTTGATCTGCATCGTGTGGTCATGGTCGGCGGTCAGCACGATCAGCGTATTCTGCAGGCCCGGATCGATGGCGCGCATGCGCTCGATCGCCAGCTGCAGGGCATCGTCGAAGGCCACCGTCTCTTCCAGCGCATGCTTGGCGCGGGTGTCGTGCAGGGCGTGGTCGATCTTGCCGCCTTCGACCATCAGGAAGAAACCGTTCGGATTCTTCGACAGCAGGTCGATCGCCTTGCCGGTCATCTCGGCCAGGGTCGGCTGCTCCGGGCGGCGCTGGTACGAGTAGTCGAGATGGCTGGTGGCGCTGAAGATGCCCACGAACTTGCGGCCCGGCTGCGCCGACATCATGCCGGCGCGGGTGCCGGCCACGTAGTAGCCGGCGCCGGCGAATTCGGCCATCAGGTCGCGCCCGTCGGGCCGGCCCTTGGGATTGGTGGCGGCGTCACGCGGCGTGAAGTGGTTGCGCCCTCCTCCCATCAGCACGTCCACGCCGTCGCCCAGCGCCTGGTTGTAGCCGGCGCCGCCGGGCACGATCTGCTGCGCGATGGCATAGACCGCGTCGCGGCTGCAGCTGTGCGCGAAGGTCGATGCCGGCGTGGCGTGGGTCAGTTCGGTGGTGGTGATGGCGCCGGTCGCCTTGCCCCGGGCCTTGGCCAGTTCCAGGATCGTCACGGCCGGCGTGCCGTTGTTGGCGCCGCACTGGTCGACGCCGTCCTTGCTCGGATCGATCGGACGCGCGCCGGCCTGCGAGATGACGTCGTTGTTCATCTTCACGCCGGTCATGTAGGCGCCCATCGACGGCGCGCTGTCGGTGGTCTGGTAGTCGGCCGAATAGGTCTTGATGCGCGCGGTGCGCTCCATCAGGCGTTCGAAATGCAGCAGGCTGTCCTCGCCGCCGCGATAGATGCGGGCGGCGGTGATCACCGACGGACCCATGCCGTCGCCCAGGAAGAAGATGATGTTCTTGGCCTTTTGCTGGGCCGCGGCCGGGGTGGAGAATGCAGCGCAGCAGCAGGCGGCGAGCAGCAGCGGAGTAAAACGTGTGAAAGTCATGGTGGCTCCTGGTCGCGGCTTACAGGCCGGCGGCGGTCTTGATCAGGTTGAACACGCGGGTGTTGTCGATGGTCCCGCGGAACAGTTCGGCGTTGGCGCCGGTCGCGCCCAGGTAGACGTCGCTGCCGCCATGGGTCTCGGCGCCCGTGCGGGTGCGCACCACCGCTTCCTGGTGGTAGTCGTCGCGCGTCACGACCTCGTCGGTCAGGTGCGCCGTGCGGTCGCCCGCGTGGCGCTGCTCGCCGGTGCCGAAGCCGATGATGGTATATGGCTGGCCCTTGCCGTCCAGGGCCGGCTTGCCGTCGGCGTTGCGCACCAGGCCGATCACGCCGGGGTTGGTCGGCGTGGTCTTGCCGGTGCGGGCCGCGTAGCCGTTCAGGATCAGGGTGTGGTCATGGTCGGCGGTGGCGACGATCAGGGTATGCTTCAGGCCCGGATCGAGCGCTTCCATGCGGTCGATCGCCGCCTGCAGCGCCGCGTTATACGTCACCGTCTCTTGCAGGGCGCGCTTGCCCAGGGTCGCGTGCAGCGCGTGGTCGATCAGGCCGCCCTCGATCATCAGGAAAAAGCCATTCTTGTTCGAAGCCAGCAGGTCGATCGCCTTGGTCGCCATCGCCGGCAGGGCCGGCTGGCGCGCCGGGTCGCGGGTGGCGTCGAAGTTCATGTGGTTCGGCGCGAACAGGCCGACCGCCGGCTGGCCCGGCTGCAAGGCATCGAATTGCGCGGTGTCGCTCACCACGCGAAAACCTTTGGAGCCCAGTTCGGCCAGCAGGTCGCGGTTATCAGCGCGCTTGCCGCCCTTGGCGAACGGCGTGAAGTGCTGGGCGCCGCCGCCGAACAGCACGTCCAGGCCGCGCGCGCCGA
This sequence comes from Massilia timonae, assembly GCF_001866515.1. Lineage (NCBI taxonomy): Bacteria > Pseudomonadati > Pseudomonadota > Betaproteobacteria > Burkholderiales > Oxalobacteraceae > Massilia > Massilia timonae. The sequence continues at coordinate 2,345,590 of NZ_JRYB01000001.1, read as the reverse complement.
GCGCCGGGTTGTAGCCGGCGCCGCCCGGCACCAGGCTGGCGGCGATGTCGGTTTCCAGCTTGCGGTGGCAGGCGTGGGCATAGGTCGAGGCCGGGGTGGCGTCGGTGACGCTGGTATTGGTGACCACGCCGACCGCCATGCCGCGGCGCTTGGCCAGTTCCAGCAGCGTGACTGCGGCGGTGCCGTTCTCGCAGCGGCTGACCAGGGCGTTGCCGTTGGCATCCTTGCCCGGCGCGATCGCACGGGTGCCGAAGGACATCGAGACGACATTGTTATTCTGTTTCACGCCGGTCATGTAGGCCGCCATCGAGGCGGCGCTGTCGGTGACCTGGGCATCGTTCGAGAAGGTCTTCACGAAGGCCGACTCGGGCAGCTTGTCGATCGCCAGCTCGCCGTCTTCGCCGGCGGCGAAGATGCGCGCCGCGGTCAGGGTGTTGATGCCCATGCCGTCGCCGAGGAAGAAGATGACGTTCTTCGCGCGCTGGTCGACGGCGTTGACGCCCTGCGCGGTGGCGGCGGTGGATGGATTCGACGCGGGCGGCGTTGTCGCGCAGCCGGCGAGTGCCGCCAGCAGCGCGGCGGAGGCAAGAGTGGTCGGTCGCATGCAGTCCTCTGCTTGGGAAAGCGGAAAGTCTACACTGCTAAGGTGACACGTTGGTGAACTGAAATGTTGGGGTTTTGTACAGCATGCCCGGTCTAGATACCGTGCTTGAATTCCCACTTCTTCCACGCCGCCAGCACCGCGTTCGGGTATTGCGGCTTGCCCCGGCTGCCGTTGTAGCGGCCCAGCGCCAGGTACAGGTTGCCGGCTTCCATGTCGATATACATGCGCAGGATGGCGCAGCCATAGCGCAGATTGGTCTGCATGTGGAACAGGCGGCGGCGGTCGCCGTCGCCGATCACCTTGGTCCAGAACGGCATCACCTGCATATAGCCGCGCGCGCCGGCAATCGAGATCGCGTACTTGCGATAGGCCGATTCGACCTGGATCAGGCCCAGCACCAGCCCCGGATCGAGGCCGGCGCGGGTCGATTCATACCAGACCGTTTCGAGGAATTCGGTGCGGGTCTGGACGTCGGGCAGGCGCTTGGCGAGCCGGCCCGACATCTCCTGGAACCAGGCTTGGTAGCGCACCCGCGCCGCCTCGGTGCGGAAAGTCGGCCGCGGCGGGCGCGCGTCGGCGATGGCATTGGCCAGGGCCAGGCGCACCGAATCCGACAGCGCTTCTTCCTTCTGGTTGCCGGCGAACGCCTCTCCTCCACCCAGGCCGAAGGCGCATGCGAGCACGGCGCCTCCGATCCAGGAGGCGAGGCGCAGACGCATCACTTGCCCAGCTTGCCCTTGATGAAGGCGACCATGTCGGCCACCGGCACGCTGCTCGCCGCTTCGTCGCGGCGGCCCTGGTATTCCAGGTTGCCTTCCTTCAGGCCACGCTCGCCGATCACGACGCGGTGCGGCACGCCGATCAGCTCCCAGTCGGCGAACATCGCGCCCGGACGCAGGCCGCGGTCGTCGACGATGACGTCGATGCCGGCTGCCTGCATGTCGGCGTACAGCTTCTCGGTGGCTTCCTTGACCATCTCGCTGCGGTCCAGGCCCATCGGGCACAGCACCAGCTCGAACGGCGCGATGGCGTCAGGCCACACGATGCCCTTGTCGTCGAAGTTCTGCTCGATCGCCGCGCCCAGGATGCGGGTCACGCCGATGCCGTAGCAGCCCATCTGCAGCGGCGCGGGACGGCCACCTTCGTCGAGGAAGGTCGCGCCCATCGCTTCCGAATAGGCGGTGCCGAGCTGGAACACGTGGCCCACTTCGATGCCGCGCTCGATCGCCAGCACGCCCTTGCCGTCCGGCGAAGCGTCGCCCTCGACCACGTTGCGCAGGTCGGCCACGACCGGCTCTGGCAGATCCCGGCCCCAGTTGGCGCCCGTGTAGTGGAAGTCGGCCTCGTTGGCGCCGCACACGAAGTCGGCCATGTTGGCGACCGTGCGGTCGGCCACGACGTTGACCGGCAGCTTGGTGTTGATCGGACCCAGGTAGCCCGGCACGGTGCCGAACACCTCGAGAATCTCGGCCTCGGTGGAGAAGCGGAAGTCCTTCAGGCCGGCGACCTTGGAGACCTTGATCTCGTTGAGCTCATGGTCGCCGCGCAGCAGCAGCACCCAGAAGCTCTTCTTGCCTTCTTCGCTCTCGACGGTCAGGGCGATGGTCTTGACGGTCTGCGACAGCGGCAGATTCAAGAGCTCGGCCACGCTCTCGCACTTGGTCTTGCCCGGGGTCGGGGTCTTGGCCAGCGCCTGGGTCGCCGCGCCGCGGGTGCCGCTGGCCACCGCTTCGGCCGCTTCCATATTGGCCGCGTAGTCCGAGTCGGGGCAGTACACCAGCGCGTCTTCGCCGGTGCTGGCGATGACGTGGAATTCATGCGAACCGGTGCCGCCGATGGCGCCGTTGTCGGCCGCCACCGCGCGGAACTTCAGGCCGAAGCGGTTGAAGATCTTGGTGTAGGCGTCGAACATGGTCTGGTAGGACTTCTGCATGCCTTCCAGGTCGCGATCGAAGGAGTAGGCGTCCTTCATCGTGAATTCGCGGCCGCGCATCAGGCCGAAGCGCGGACGGCGCTCGTCGCGGAACTTGGTCTGGATGTGGTAGAAGTTGATCGGCAGCTGGCGGTACGATTTCAGTTCGCTGCGCACGACGTCGGTGACCACTTCCTCGGAGGTCGGCTGGATCGCGAAATCGCGGCCGTGACGGTCCTTGACGCGCATCAGCTCGTCGCCCATCTTGTCCCAGCGGCCCGTCTCTTGCCACAGTTCGGCCGGCTGCACCAGCGGCATCAGCAGTTCGATCGCGCCCGCGCGGTTCATTTCTTCACGGACGATCGCCTCGACCTTGCGGATGACGCGCAACCCGACCGGCATATAGGTATAGATGCCGGAACCCAGGCGCTTGATCATCCCGGCGCGCATCATCAGCTTGTGGCTGACGATCTCGGCATCGGAAGGCGCTTCTTTAAGAGTTGAAATAAAAAATCGTGAGGCGCGCATATCAGTGAATTCTTTTTAAAAAGAGAGGGTTATAATCGACCTAATTTTAAAGGATTAGCCGGCTGATGCGTCCAATCTTTCTACAAACAGGGTCCGGAACCAGCAGCATGTGCCGTACAAACGGCGCCGACACCCCGCGGGCGTACAGAATTTGTAGGTAAAAACATAAGGGACGATCCGCCGGCAGAAAGTATCGAGGTGCACTTATGCTCGACCGTGAAGGGTTTCGGCCCAACGTCGGCATCATCCTGCTGAACGCTAACAACGAGGTCTGGTGGGGCAAGCGGGTGCGCGAGCACTCATGGCAATTTCCGCAAGGGGGTATCAAGTACGGGGAAACGCCAGAACAGGCAATGTACCGCGAGCTTGAGGAAGAAATCGGCCTGCGCCAGGAGCACGTCAAGATCATGGGGCGAACCCGCGACTGGCTGCGCTACGAGGTGCCCGACCACTTCATCAAGCGCGAGATCCGCGGCCATTACCGCGGCCAGAAGCAGATCTGGTTCCTGTTGCGCATGATTGCGCGCGACAACGAAGTCAACCTGCGCCTGACCGACCACCCGGAATTCGATGCCTGGCGCTGGCATGATTACTGGGTGCCGCTGGATGTCGTGATCGAGTTCAAGCGCGACGTCTACCAGCGCGCCCTGCAGGAACTGTCGCGCTTCGTCACCTGGCCGGCCAGGGGCCAGCAAGGCGAGCGGCGCCACAGCGCGCGCTACCTGCGCCAGCCGCATGGCAGGTCGCAAGGGGCCAAGCCGGCCCAAGACATGGTCGCGGTGGCGGGCGGCGCCAGTCCGGCGGGACCGGAATCGCTGGTGCTCTCGCCGAACAAGTAATTTTTGTCTTTACGGAAACGGTGGCCCGCGCCGCCGTTTCCGCCAGACTTCCCTCCCGCGCACTATTTCATGCGCAGAGCATTGCTTCGAAAGCAACTAGTGCCAGTAGAATGGGGCATGACTTCTATTGCCTCGATGCTCAGCGTTTTTCTCGCTCCCCTTCTCTTTTTCCTCCCCCTGCTTGCCGCGGCGCAAACGTCGTGCCAGTTCCTGCAGGTAGCGCAGGTGCCGCTGCACTACGCCGGCTCGGGCCTGGGACTGACGATGACCGGCGAGATCAATGACAAGCGCGCCACGCTGCTGCCCGACACCGGCGCCGGGGTCACTTACCTGACCCGCACCGGGGTCGAACGCCATGGCCTGACCCAGCGGCCCACCGGCCGCTACGTCCAGGGCGTGGCCGGCAAGTCGCGGCTGTACGAAGCCAGGGTGGCGCAGTTCACCGTCGGGCCGGTGCGCGCGCGCGACCTGTACCTGTCGGTCGTCGGCGAAACCTCGTTTACGCCGCGGTTCGACGCCATCGTCGGCGCCGCCTTCCTGCTGCAGAGCGACCTCGAATTCTCGCTGGCGACCAAGGAACTGCGCTTCTTCCGTCCGCAACGCTGCGGCAGCACCTGGCTGGCCTACTGGGACAAGAACGCGAGCGTGATCCCTTTCCGCCAGCACGAAGAACTGACGGCGAACCCGCAGTTCTTCGTCCACATCAACGGCGCGCGCCTGACCGCCATGATCGACAGCGGCGCATCGATCACGACCATCACCAGGCGCGCGGCGCATCGGGCCGGCATCGACCTCGATGGCCCGCGCGCGCAGCGCGTGGCCAATGCCCACGGCGTCGGCAAACAGTCGGTGGGCGCCTGGATCGCCAGGGCAGACACTTTCAAGATCGGCGACGCCACCGTTCACGACCCCGAGTTCGACGTGATCGACAGCCAGCTGAGCGTCGACGTGCTGCTGGGCGTCGACTTCCTGCGCACGCACCGCGTGCTGTTCGCCATGAGCCAGGGCAAGCTGTACGTGTCCTACCTCGGCGGCCAGCCGTTCGATTCGCGGCGCGAAGTCAGGCCCTGGATGCGCCAGGAAGCCGAAGCCGGCAATGCCGACGCCTGGTACACGATGGCCGGCATGGCGGTTTCCGAGCGCGCCATGAACAAGGATCCGGCGGCCGCGAAAGCTTATCTGGAGCGGGCGGCGGCGCTGGGCCAGCGCGAGGCGAGCCTGTCGCTGGGCGTACGAATGCTGGTGCAGGGCAAGCCGGAGCAGGCGGCCACGCTCCTGCGTGCGAGCCTGGGCGAAGGGCACACCGGCCGCAATGGCGCCCTGTGGCTCTACCTGGCCCAACTGCGCGCCGGCGACCCGCAAGCCCGCGCCGAACTGGAAGCGCGTTTCAAGGAACACAGCGACTGGCCACGTCCGGTGGTCGATTACTTCCTGGACAAGATCGACGGCGGCAAGCTGCTGGCTGCGTCCGATACGCCGGCGCGCGCCTGCTTTGCCGCCAACCTGGTCCTGCTGCACGAGGAAACACTGGGCAAGCCGGCCAGCGTCGCCCTGCCCAACGATTGCAAGGCGATACGCGAACAGTACCAGAGCGCGGGCGCGGGCACGGACATGGCGCTGTGACGGCGGGCCGGCATCGCGCTACAATGCCGGCTCCCTCCCCTTCCTGCCGCATTCCGCCATGTTCACTCCGTCCTCGCACGACGTGCGCCGCTTTTTCTGCGAAGCCTATCGCAAGCACCGCAACGGCGAAATCCTGACCCCGATGGACGCGATCGCGGCCGACTGGATCGTCCAGCATCCCGAATACCACGAGCAGTTCGAGGACGTCGAGGCGGCGATCGCGGCCGACTATTCGGTCGAGGGCGGCAAGGCGAATCCCTTCCTGCACCTGTCGATGCACCTGTCGATCGCCGAGCAGATCTCGATCGACCAGCCGCGCGGCATCCGCGCCGCCCACGACGCCCTGGTGGCGCGGCGCGGCGAGCACGACGCCCACCACGAGATCATGGAGTGCCTGGGCGAGATGATCTGGGCGTCGCAACGCAACGGCGTGCCGCCGGACACCGAGGCCTATATCGAATGCGTGCGCCGGCGCGCATTCGCCTGACCCGGCGCCATATTCAAGCCAGCTTGTCGTCCGCGACCCGGTAGCGCGGGTCTTCCAGCAGGTTGACCTCGACCATCCCCTGCGCCTTGTCCAGCAGCTCGCGGCAGTCCGGACTCAGGTGGCGCAGGTGCAGGCGCTTGCCCAGCAGGCGGTAGCGCTCGGCCAGCGCGTCGATCGCCTGGATCGCCGAGTGGTCGACCACCCGCGCATGCAGGAAGTCGATGATCACGTCCTGCGGATCGTCCTTTGGCGCGAACAGCGACTGGAACGGCGTCACCGAGGCGAAGAACAGCGTGCCTTCCAGCGCATAGATTTTCCAGCCCTGCTCGTCGTGCGAGACGGCGGCCCGTACCTGCTTGGCGTGCTGCCAGGCGAACACCAGCGCCGACACGATCACGCCGGCGATCACCGCCAGCGCCAGGTCGAACACCAGCGTGATGCCGGCCACCAGCACGATCACGAACAGGTCGGCGCGCGGCACTTTTCCAACCAGGCGGAACGTGCCCCACTCGAAAGTCTTTTCGCACACCACGAACATCACGCCGACCAGGGCCGCCAGCGGGATCGCCTCGATCCAGCCGGACCCGAACAGGATGAAGGCGAGCAGGAACAGCGCGGCCGCGATGCCCGACAGGCGCCCGGTGGCGCCGCTGTTCACGTTGATCATGCTCTGGCCGATCAGCGCGCAGCCGCCCATGCCGCCGAACAGGCCGGCCACGACGTTGGCGGCGCCCAGCGCCAGCGATTCGCGGTTCGGCTGGCCGCGGGTGTCGGTGATCTCGTCGATCAGGGTGAGCGTCAGCAGCGACTCGATCAGGCCGACGCCGGCCATCACTAACGCATAAGGAAAGACGATGCGCAGCGTCTCCAGGTTCCACGGCACGTCGGGCAGCGCGAAGCCCGGCAGGCCGCCGGCGATCGAACCGAGGTCGCCGACGGTCTTGGTGTCGATGCCGAGCAGCGCGCAGCCGACGCTTGCCACCAGGATGCCGACCAGCGTCGACGGCACCGCTTTGGTCAGGCGCGGGGTCAGGTAGATCACCGCCATCGTGACGATGATGATGCCGGCCATGACCGCCAGCTCGGGACCGGCCATCCACTGCGCCGCGCCGTCCGGACCCGGCTCCTTGAAGTGGTTGAACTGGGCCAGGAAGATCACCAGCGCCAGGCCGTTGACGAAGCCGAGCATCACCGGATGCGGCACCATGCGGATGAACTTACCCAGGCGCGCGGCGGCGAACAGCAGTTGCAGCACGCCCATCAGCACCACGGCGGCCAGCAGGTATTGCGCGCCATGCTGCACCACCAGCGCCACCATCACCACCGCCAGCGAACCGGCGGCGGCCGAGATCATGCCGGGCCGGCCGCCAAAGGCGGAGGTGACGAAGGCGACGATCACCGCCGCGTACAGGCCGGTGAGCGGGGACAAGTGGGCGACCAGGGCGAAGGCGATCGCCTCGGGCACCAGCGCCAGCGCGACGGTCAGGCCGGCCAGCAGGTTGATCTTCAGGTAAGCGGGGGTAAGGGACGGCACGGCGGCTCCAGCGGCAAAATGACGATCCCCTCGCTGCACCGCAGCAGAGGGGATGGCATGTTACCAGTTGGCGCCCGCGGGCGTGTGGCGGCCCTGCTACTTCTTGACCACCAGCTGCGACGGCAGGCTGGCGAGGTAGGCGCCGAGATCGGCCATGTCCTGGTTCGAGAGCGGCTGCGCGATGCCGGCCATGATCGGATTGACGCGGCCGTTGGCGCCGGCCCCGCGCTTGTAGGCGCGCAGCGCATGCGTGAGATAGTCGGCATGCTGGCCGGCCAGCTTCGGATAGGTCGGGTCGATCGGCTTGTTGTAGTCGGCGCCGTGGCAGGAGGCGCAGTTGTATTTCTGGGCCAGGGCTTCGCCGCGTTTGACGTCGTTGGCGGATGCGCCGAAAGACACAGCGCCGAGGACCAGCAGGAGCATCGTGTTCTTCATGGCGGTCCTCATCGCTTGGCGGTCGTCTGGGTCGACGTTTGCTGGGAATAATAGGCCGCCACGTCGGCGATGTCCTGGTCGCTCATCGAGCGCGCGATGCCGGTCATGGAAGGATGCTTGCGGTCGCCCTTGCGATAGGCCTTGAGTGCGGATTCGATGTACCTGGCCGACTGGCCGCCGATCATCGGCACGCGGTACACCTCGGGGAATGCCGTCTTGTAGCCGCCGGGGATGGCGTGGCAGCCGATGCACATCTCGATCTTGGCGGTGGCCGCCTGGGGATTACCAACCACTTCCGCAGCAAGGGCGCTGCCGGCGGCGCCGGCAAGGAGCGCCAGCGCCAGTGGTACCAGAGTTTTTTTCATGGGCGTCTCGTTAGTTATATTTCGAAAACCGCAACCGCACAAAAACTTAGCAAAGGCTTACCAACGGGCCGATTCTATCTGAAGACTTGACACCAGTCTACAAACCGGCGTCCGCCGCAGGACAGGCTACAGGCGCGAAGTTTGTCATATACTCGGCCCATCTTCTTCGATTTCCCCGTCATCCGCCATGCATGCTTCTCCCCGCTTCGAAGGCAGCGACAACTACGTCGCCACTGCCGACCTGAAACTGGCCGTCAACGCCGCGCTCACGCTGGGCCGCCCGCTCCTGATCAAGGGCGAGCCGGGCACCGGCAAGACCATGCTGGCCGAAGAGGTAGCAGCCGCGCTGAACATGCCGCTGCTGCAGTGGCACGTGAAGTCGACCACCAAGGCCCAGCAGGGCCTGTACGAATACGACGCCGTCTCGCGCCTGCGCGATTCGCAGCTGGGCGACGAGCGCGTGCGCGACATCCAGAACTACATCGTCAAGGGCGTGCTGTGGCAGGCATTCACGTCGCCCGAGCCGGTCGTGCTCCTGATCGACGAAGTCGACAAGGCCGACATCGAGTTCCCGAACGACCTGCTGCGCGAACTCGACCGCATGGAGTTCTACGTCTACGAGACGCGCGAGATGGTGGTGGCCAAACACCGCCCGCTGGTGATCATCACCTCCAACAACGAAAAAGAACTGCCCGACGCCTTCCTGCGCCGCTGCTTCTTCCATTACATCCAGTTCCCGGACCGCGAGACGATGGCCGACATCGTGGGCGTGCACTTCCCGACGCTCAGGCAAGACCTGCTGGCCGCCGCGCTGCAAAGCTTTTATGCGCTGCGCGACGTCCCCGGCATCAAGAAGAAGCCGTCGACCTCGGAATTCCTCGACTGGCTCAAGCTGCTGCTGGCGGAGGACGTGCCGGCCGAAGCGCTGCGCGCCGAGAATGCAACGCCGCCGCTGCACGGCGCCCTGCTCAAGAACGAGCAGGACATCGCCCTGTTCGACCGCCTGATGGCCATGGCGAAGAGCCGGCGATGATCGCCGTCTCGCCCATCGCCCCCAAGGTCAAGCGATGCTGATCGACTTCTTCCGCGCCCTGCGCGAGGCCAAGGTCCCGGTCTCGATCCGCGAATTCCTGACCCTGCTCGAAGCCCTGCAGCGCCAGGTGATCCTGCCCTCGCTCGACGAGTTCTATTACCTCGCGCGCCTGACGCTGGTGAAGGACGAAGCCCACTTCGACAAGTTCGATCGCGTGTTCGGCGCCTGGTTCAGGGGCGTGGATGCGGTGTTCGACGAGAAGGCAGAGATTCCGCTGGAGTGGCTGATCAAGCGCTTCGAGCGCGAACTGACGCTGGAACAGAAGGCGCAGCTGGAAAAATTCGGTTACGACAAATTGCAGCAGCGCCTGCAAGAGCTGCTGAAAGAGCAGAAGGAACGCCATGCCGGCGGCAGCAAGTGGATCGGCACCGGCGGCACCTCGCCCTTCGGGCACGGCGGCACCAATCCGGAAGGCATCCGCATTGGCGGCACGGGCCGCAACCGCAGCGCGGTCAAGGTATGGGAGCAGCGCACCTTCCGCGACTACGACGACGAGCGCGAACTGGGCACGCGCAACCTGAAAGTCGCGCTGCGCCGCCTGCGCCGCTTCGCGCGCCAGGGCGCGGCGGACGAGCTGGCGCTGGACGACACCATCCGCGCCACCGCCAGCAATGCCGGCTGGCTCGACATCCGCATGCGGCCCGAGCGCAAGAACCGGATCAAGGTGGTGATGCTGCTCGACGTGGGCGGCTCGATGGACGACCACATCGAGCGCACCGAAGAACTGTTCTCGGCCGCCAGCAGCGAGTTCAAGAACATGGAGTTCTACTACTTCCACAACTGCGTCTACGATTACCTGTGGAAGAACAACCGCCGTCGCCACAGCGAGCGTTTCGACACCTGGGACGTGCTGCGCAAGTATCCGCCCGACACCCGCCTGATCTTCGTCGGCGACGCCACCATGAGCCCGTACGAGGTGATGGCGCCGGGCGGCTCGGTCGAGTACAACAACGAAGAGCCGGGCGCGGCCTGGCTGGCGCGCTTCGTGTCGACCTTTCCCAAGTTCGCCTGGCTCAATCCGGAGCCAGAACACCTGTGGCAGTATCGGCAGTCGATCGCGCTGATCCGCCAGATCATGAACAACCGCATGTTCCCGATCACGCTGGACGGCCTGGAACGGGCAATGCGCCTGCTCAGTAAGTAATTCCCCTAGACAAATAATGTCTTTACGCACTGTGTTAGTGCGGACACGGACGGCCTTGCTGGAATCGCTATGATCGAGCCACTCGCCCGCCGCTCGCCGTGTCTCGACACAAGGCGCGTGGACGGGCGAGCCAGGACAATCGTGCGTGCCTCGTCCGCTTGTAGAATCCGCGGACGTCGGCGGCAAGCGCGCACCATATAAAAGACTAGAGGGGAAAACGAATGCCAGACCTGCTGTCCTTGTTGACGAGTCTCGCGTGGCCGCTGGCGATCGCGCTCGCCTGGCTGGCCGGCGAATTTGGGCAGCGCTGGACCGGCCTGCCGCGCATCAGCTTCTATGGCCTGGTCGGCTTCGCCCTCGGCAGCACCCAGATCGGCGCCTTGCCCGCCCCCGACATGGGGCCGGTCTCGCTGCTGGCCAACGTCGCCTTCGGCCTGATCCTGTTCGAACTGGGCAACCGCATCAACCTGCGCTGGCTGGTCAACAATCCCTGGATCGGCGTGGCCGGCCTGGTCGAGGCGGCGCTGACCTTCATCCTCGTGTATGTCGTCGCCAGCGCCTTCGGGGTCGGTCGCCTGACCGCCCTGCTGATGGCGGCGCTGTCGATGGCGACCTCGCCCGCCACCGTGGTGCGGGTCGTCAACGAACAGAAAAGCTCGGGCCAGATGACGGAGCGGGTGCTGCACCTGTCGGCCCTGAACTGCGTGCTGTCGGTGTTCGCCTTCAACGCCATCATCGGCATCTGGCTGTTCCGCACCTACGACGCCGTCGGCGAAGCGCTGTGGCAAAGCCTGGTGATGCTGGCCGGCTCGATCCTGATCGGCGCCATCTTCGGCGTGGTGGTGCCGGCCCTGCTGCGCGCGATCGGCAATCCGCAGCAAGACACCACCGTCGCCTTCGCCCTCGCGATCATCCTGCTGGTGGCCGTGTGCGACAGCGCCGGCCTGACGCCGGTGGTGGCGGCGCTCGCCTTCGGCCTGACGGTGCGCTACCGGCGCGTCGCCTTTACCCAGACCCAGCGCAACTTCGGCGCGCTGGGCGAGGTGCTGACCGTGCTGCTGTTCGTGTACGCCGCCTCGACCCTCGACTGGCGCCTGGTCGCCGCCGGCGCGCTGCTCGCCATCAGCGTGGTGGTGGCGCGCATGTTCGCCAAGGTGGCCGGGGTGACGGCGTTCGCCCACCTGTCGGGCGTCACCTGGCGCAAGGGGGCGCTCACCGGCCTCGGGCTGGCGCCGCTGGCCGTGTTCGTGATCCTGCTGCTCGAGCACGCGCGCTATGCCGGCCTGAAAGTGGTCGAAGAACTGTATGCGATGGCCGCCGTGACGATGCTGCTCGAAGTCTTCGGCCCGATCATCATCCAGCGCGCGCTGATCTGGGCGCGCGAAGCACCGGAGTCGACCCATGTCGCTTGAAGCCTTCAACCCTTCGCAGCCGCTCACCTTCGGGGTCGAGCTGGAGCTGCAACTGGTCAGCCTGTCGGATTTCAACCTGACCGCGGCCAGCCCCGACCTGATGCACTTATTGAAGCGCAAGCCGTTCCCGGGCAACGTCACGCCCGAGATCACCGAGAGCATGATCGAGATTAACTCGAGCGTGCACACGGCCTACGCGCCGCTGCTGGCGGAACTCACCGAGATCCGCGACACCCTGGTGGCGGCCAGCGACGTGCTCAATATCGGCATCGCCGGCGGCGGCACGCACCCGTTCCAGCACTGGTCCGACCAGCGCATCTCGGCCAAGCCGCGCTACGAATACCTGTCGCAGCTGTACGGCTACCTGGCCAAGCAGTTCACCGTGTTCGGCCAGCACGTGCACATCGGTTGCGCCAACGGCGACGACGCGCTGTATCTGCTGCATGCATTGAACCGCTACCTGCCGCACTTCATCGCGCTGTCGGCATCGTCGCCCTATGTGCAGGGCCACGACAGCCTGTTCGAATCGGCGCGCCTGAATTCCGTGTTCGCCTTCCCGATGAGCGGCCGCGCGCCGTTCACGCTCAGCTGGCAAGAGTTCACCGACGTCTACTTCGCCAAGATGGAACGCACCAACATCATCAAGAGCATGAAGGACTTTTATTGGGACCTGCGGCCCAAGCCGGAGTACGGCACCATCGAACTGCGCGTGTGCGACACGCCGCTCACGGTGGAGCGGGCGGCGGCGCTGGCCGGCTACCTGCAGGCGCTGTGCCGGCATCTGCTGGAACGGAAGGAAGAGGCCCCGGTAGAAGACGATTATCTGGTCTACAACTACAACCGCTTCCAGGCCTGCCGCTTCGGCCTGGACGGCAGCATCACGCATCCGAAGACCTACGACAACGTGCCGATGCGCGACGACATCCTGGCCACGCTCGAAACCATGCTGCCGCATGCCGAGGCGCTGGGCAGCGTGGACGCCTTGAAGCACCTGGCGGCGGCGGTGCACGACGGCAGCGACGCGACCATCCTGCGCCGCCATGTGGAGCGCGAAGGCAGCGTCGAGGGCATGGTCAATGCTGCGATCCAGCACTTCCGCGGCGGCCGCGCGAGCTAGCGCGCGGCATCAACCGGCGAGCGGCGCGGCCTTGCCGGTCCAGCCGCCTTTCATGAAGCGCGCCAGCAAGGGCTGGCGCACAGGCGCCGGCGGCGGCAGCTTGGCGTCGACCACCACCGCCCACTGGTCGGCCAGCTGTTCGCAGGTAGCGCGCAGCACCGGATCGATGTTCGGCAGGCGCGACAGCGCGCACAGGTGGCGCTCGATCACCGACGCCAGCTTGACGCACGGCTGCTCGCCATCGCCACGGGTCGTGTAGTTGGACATCAGGTGCAGAAGCGACGCGACCAGCAATGCGTCCTGGCTGCGCGGTTCCGACGGCGTCGTGCGGGGGGTGGAAATGGTCATGCAAGCGTCTCCCAAAAAAGCGGTTGCGGTCGGCAACGATCGGACGTGAAGAGTCGAGATTCGCACAAGATGCGAATGATTCTCATTTCATTATTCACGCCTCGCGCGGCGAAAGCAAGCGTTTTCGGCAATCGAATCGCAGTCCGGATGAGGTCTGGCGACGAGTGATTCCTGACAGCAATTGAGAGCGGAAATTACAGCCGGGTTTCGCGCGCCGCGCGCAGGAATTCGTCGAGCACCGGCGTGCAATCGAGCAGGTCGACGCCGCCGGCGCGGTGGAATTCGGGGTGCCACTGCAGGCCCATGACGAAGTTGGCGCGCTGGTAGCGGATCGCCTCGATGACGCCGTCCGGCTCGGACATGGCCTCGATGCGGATGTCGCGCCCGAGATCCTTGACCGCCTGGTGGTGGATCGAGTTCACTACCGCCCGCTCGACCTTGGGGAACATGCGGCCCAGCGACGAGCCCTTGGGGAAGACGATGGCGTGGCGGTGCGCGTCATAGATGTCGTGCACGTGAGCCAGGGCTTCGGGCATGTCGGTGGCGACGTCCTGGTGCAAGGTGCCGCCGAAGGCGACATTGATCAGCTGGCAGCCGCGGCACACGCCCAGCACCGGTTTGCCGGCGTCGACGAATTCGTGCAGCAGTTCGAGTTCATAGACGTCGCGCGCGCGGTCGCCGCTCCATTCGGGACGGGTGGGGGTTTCGGAATAGGTTTGCGGCGCCACGTCGGCCCCGCCCTGCAGCACGAGGCCGTCGAGGTGGCGCGCATAGTGGCGCAAGGTGATATTACTGGGGTGCAGCAGGCCGTTGGTATTCACGGTGGGGATCATGAACACCAGCACGTCGCGCGACATCACCCACTGGGCAATCGATTCCTCGAGATACTGCAGGTTCTTGCTGAGCAGCCCCTTGGCGCCGGCGGCCGGGTGAAAGATGCGGGCCGAGACGCCGATGTGCAGCGTGCGCTGCATGAAATCGCGGTTGAAGCGTTCGCGCAGCGAGCGAAAACGCGAGGTGATGACCCGGCCGGCCAGGGCGACGGCATTATCGCCATCGCGCAGGTAGCGGGCGGGCCCGCGCGACTGGCCGCCGCTGGCGCGGCGTTCGGGCACGCGCACGCGGGTCTCGCGGCGCTCGTCCACGTCCGCCGCGGGATCATCGTTGCGCTTGATTTGATCATCTTCAGCCATGGCTATTAATATAACTTCGCCACCGCTGCGCACAATATAAAGTTGTTACAAAACGTCGCGTTCCGCCTACACCGGCAGGTCGAGCAGCTTCTGGAAGGTCAGCATCCAGTGGCGGCCGGCGACCGGCGTCGTGAGCAGGCCGCGCGCCCCGGCGCGGCGCGCACGCACGCTGTCGTAGTGAAACGATTGCTCGACCAGGAACACCACCGGCGTGCGCTGCGCGCCATCCTGCGACTTGATCGAGCTGCACACCTCATACGGTTCGATGCCGGCCGCCGCCGTGTTGATCAGCACCAGCGCTACCGGCGTTTCGTCGCACAGGCGCACCGCCGCGCACAGGCTGTCGGTCCATTCCACCGGCACCCGGCGCGGGCCGAGCACGCGCGCCACCTGGTTACGCAGCTTGCACTCCTTGTCGACGATCAGAACGGCCCCATCTACGGGACCACGGCGCAGGCGCGTGTAGAATGCCGGCGTTTCGCAATCCGGCGCCAGGCGCGGGCGGCGGCGGCGCTCGGCCAGCACGCGCCGGACCGTGCGGGTGCTCTGCTGCACCAGCGCCTGGACCCGGGTATCGAGCAGTTCGGCCAGGGCTTCATGCAGTTGCAGGGGATCGACCGGCCGCGCCAGGGTGCGCCAAGGGCCGGCCTCGGGGTTGCCGGGGTTACCGATGACGAGCGCGGGCTGCAGCGATCCCGGCGGCAGACAGCCGAGCCGGGTCAGCGCGGTCGGGCTGTCGCCGTTGGCGATATACAGGTCCGGCTCTTGCAAACTGTCGTCGTGCAGGCAAGAATACGACGGCCCCACGCCCGGCGCCCGCGCCAGCAGGACTTCGAGCCGCGCGCTTTCGCCCGGGGTAAACCCGATCAGGCGTACGGAAAACGGATAGCTGGACAAGTGCATCGGTAACGCCCCTCCCTGGCATTGCCGTGGTTATCCGGCTTAATCTAGCACAAACGTGCAAAGCGAAAAGCACGTCACAGCGCAAACTACTGTATATTTAAACAGTAAAAAAGCCTAACCTTTTCCTCCCGACAAGTTAGAATGCCGGAGCATTCGACAAACAATCTTCAAGATGGCCTCCAAGAAACCCGCTCCAGACTATAGCGAATCATCCATCCGCGTCCTCAAGGGACTCGAACCTGTCAAACAGCGCCCGGGCATGTACACCCGGACGGAGAACCCGCTCCACATCATCCAGGAAGTGATCGACAACGCCTCCGACGAAGCGCTGGGCGGTCACTGCAAGAACATCGGCGTGACCCTGAACCCGGACGGTTCGATCACGGTCGAGGACGACGGCCGCGGCATCCCGGTCGGCATCCACCCGGAAGAAGGCGTGTCCACGGTCGAGATCGTGTTCACCCGCCTGCACGCCGGCGGCAAGTTCGACAAGGGCTCGGGCGGCGCCTACGCCTTCTCGGGCGGCCTGCACGGGGTCGGCGTCTCGGTCACCAATGCGCTGTCGAAGCGCCTCGAGATCGAGGTGTGGCGCAAGGACGACCAGGGCAACGGCCAGCACAAGCTGGTGTTCGCCGACGGCGAGGTAATCGAGCCGCTCACGTCCAGCCCTGCCGAACGTGGCGGCAAGAAGAACGGCACCCGCGTCACCGCCTGGCCGGACGGCAAGTATTTCGATTCCCCGAACATCCCGCTGGGCGACCTGCAGCGCCTGCTGCGCTCGAAGGCGGTGCTGCTGCCGGGCGTGACGGTCACGCTCACCAACGGCAAGTCCGGCGACGTCCAGACCTGGCGCTACGACGAAGGCCTGCGCGGCTACCTGAACGAGGCGCTGGCGCAAAGTTCCAACGGCGAGACCTTGATCCCGCTGTTCGAAGGCGCGCAGTTTGCCGCCGCAGGCGACGACAGCTTCGCCGAAGGCGAAGGCGCCGACTGGGTCGTGGCCTGGACCGAAGAAGGCGGCGTGGTGCGCGAGTCCTATGTCAACCTGATTCCGACCGTGAGCGGCGGCACCCACGAAGCCGGCCTGCGCGACGGCCTGTTCGGCGCGGTGAAGAACTTCGTCGAGCTGCACGGCCTGCTGCCGAAGGGCGTCAAGCTGCTGCCCGAAGACGTGTTCGCGCGCGTCTCGTTCGTGCTGTCGGCCAAGGTGCTGGACCCGCAATTCCAGGGCCAGACCAAGGAACGCCTGAATTCGCGCGACGCGCTCAAGCTGGTGTCGACGTTTACGAAGCCGCCGCTCGAGCTGTGGCTGAACCAGCACGTCGAATACGGCAAGAAGCTGGCCGAACTCGTCATCAAGCAGGCCCAGTCGCGCCTGCGTTCGCTGCAAAAGGTCGAGAAGAAGAAATCGTCCGGCGTGGCGGTGTTGCCGGGCAAGCTGACCGATTGCGAATCGACCGACATCACGCGCAACGAGCTGTTCCTGGTCGAGGGCGACTCGGCCGGCGGCTCGGCCAAGATGGGCCGCGACAAGGAATTCCAGGCCATCCTGCCGCTGCGTGGCAAGGTGCTCAACTCGTGGGAAACCGACCGCGACCGCCTGTTCGCCAACAACGAGATCCACGATATCTCGGTGGCGATCGGCGTCGATCCGCATGGACCGAACGATTCGCCCGACTTGACCAGCCTGCGCTACGGAAAGATCTGCATCCTGTCGGATGCGGACGTCGACGGTTCGCACATCCAGGTGCTGCTGCTGACGCTGTTCTTCAAGCACTTCCCGGCCCTGTTCCGCAACGGGAACATCTGCATCGCGCGTCCGCCGCTGTACCGCGTCGACGTGCCGGCGCGCGGCAAGAAGCCGATCCAGAAACTGTACGCGCTGGACGATGGCGAGCTGCTGGCGATCGAGGACAAGCTGAAAAAAGAAGGCCTGAAGGAAGGCGTGTGGAGCATCTCGCGCTTCAAGGGCCTGGGCGAGATGAACGCCGAGCAGCTGTGGGAAACCACCATGAACCCGGACACGCGCCGCCTGCTGCCGGTATCGTTCGGCCAGTACGACGTGGCCGAGTCGGCATCGCGCTTCAATATGCTGATGGGCAAAGGCGAAGCCGCCGCGCGTCGCGCGTGGATCGAGGAACACGGGAACGAGACCGAGGCGGATATCTAATCCGCGGCAACTCGCGAGCAACCGAACAGACATCATGACGAATCAAGCAAGCCTTTTTGAGCAACAACACGAGCCCTCGGACGTCGAGACGCTCACCCTGTCCACCTTCGCCGAGCGCGCCTACCTCGACTACGCCGTCTCGGTGGTCAAGGGCCGCGCGCTGCCGGACGTGTCGGACGGCCAGAAGCCGGTCCAGCGCCGCATCCTGTATGCGATGAACGAACTGGGCCTGGGCCCGACCGCCAAGCCGCGCAAGTCGGCCGCCGTGGTCGGCGACGTGCTCGGTAAACTGCACCCGCACGGCGACCAGTCGGTGTACGACGCGCTGGTGCGCATGGCGCAGGACTTTTCGCTGCGCTACCCGCTGATCGACGGCCAGGGCAACTTCGGCTCGCGCGACGGCGACGGCGCCGCGGCGATGCGATATACCGAAGCCCGCCTGACCCCGATCTCGCGCCTGCTGATGGACGAGATCGACATGGGCACGGTCGACTCTCAACCCAACTACGACGGCTCGACCACCGAACCACGTACGCTGCCGGCCCGCCTGCCGATGGTGCTGCTCAACGGCGCCTCGGGCATCGCGGTCGGCCTGGCCACCGAGATCCCGTCGCACAATCTGCGCGAGGTCGCGGCGGCGGCGGTGGCGATGATCCGCAACCCCAAGATCACCCACGCCGAGCTGATGACCTACATCCCCGGTCCGGACTTCCCGGGCGGCGGCCAGATCATCACCCCCGCCTCGCAGATCGCCGACATGTACGCGGTCGGCCGCGGCTCGATGAAGGTGCGCGCGCGCTGGAAGATCGAAGAGCTGGCGCGCGGCCAGTGGCAGGCGGTGGTCCATGAACTGCCGCCGGGCTGCTCGTCGCAGCGCGTGCTGGAAGAAATCGAAGAGCTGACCAATCCGAAGGTCAAGGCCGGCAAGAAGGCGCTGCTGCCGGAACAGCTGGCGCTGAAGAACACGATCCTGGGCGCGCTCGACGCGGTGCGCGACGAATCGGGCCGCGACGCCCCGGTGCGCCTGGTGTTCGAGCCGAAGTCGAAGAACGTCGACCAGGGCGAGTTCATGCTGATGCTGCTCGCGCACACCTCGCTCGAAAGCTCGGCGCCGATCAACCTGGTGATGATCGGCGGCGACGGCCGTCCGCGCCAGAAGGGCTTGAGCTCGATCCTGCAGGAATGGATCGACTATCGCTTCGTGACGGTCCGCCGCCGTACCGAGTTCAAGCTGGGCAAGGTCAACGACCGCATCCACATCCTGGAAGGCCGCGAGACGGTCCTGCTGAACATCGACAAGGTGATCGCCATCATCCGCAATTCGGATGAGCCGAAGGCGGCGCTGATCGAGGAGTTCCGCCTGAGCGAACGCCAGGCCGAGGACATCCTCGAGATCCGCCTGCGCCAGCTGGCGCGCCTGGAAGCGATCAAGATCCAGCAGGAGCTGGCCGAACTGCGCAACGAGAAGGAGAAGCTCGAGGACATCCTCGAGAATCCATCGTCGATGAAGCGCCTGATCATCCGCGAGATCGAAGCCGACGCCAAGCTGTACGGCGACGACCGCCGCACCATCATCGAGGAAGCGCAACGCGCGGTGGCCGAGCAGAAGGTCATCGACGAGCCGGTGACCGTGATCGTGTCGGAAAAAGGCTGGGTGCGCGCGCGCACCGGCATCGGCCACGATCCGGCGCAGTTCACCTTCAAGGCCGGCGACTCGCTGTATAAAGCCTTCGAGTGCCGCACGATCGATCATCTGCTGGGCATCGGCGACAACGGCAAGGTGTATTCGGTGCCGGTGAATGCGCTGCCTGGTTCGCGTGGCGACGGCGTGCCGATCACGACGCTGGTCGATCTGTCGGGCGGCGTGCGGATCCTGCACTACTTCGCGGGCAATCCAGAGACGCGCCTGTTGATCTCGACCTCGGATGCGTTTGGTTTCATTACCAAGGCTGGCGATATGGTCAGCCGCCTGAAGGGGGGCAAGTCGTTCATTACCCTGAACGACGGCGCGGCGCCGTTGCCGCCGCGGGTCGTCACCGACAACGCCGGCGCGGTTGCCTGCCTGTCGGAGAAGGGCCGCGTGCTGGTGTTCGGCATCGACGAGATGAAGGTGCTGACCAATGGCGGTCGGGGTGTGATCCTGATGGAGCTGGAGCCGAAAGAGAAGATGCTGGCGGCGCAGCCGATCACGCAGAAGGGTGTGAACGTGATTGGCACCTGGTCGGGTGACAAGGCGCGGACGGTCGAACTGTTCGCGTCGGGGCTGGAGCCGCACTTTGGCAAGCGGGCGCGCAAGGGCAAGGCGTTGTCGGCGAGGTTGAAGGCGCAGGATTTGGCGATGCGGGCCAGCGAAGGAGGTTAAGTTCGCAATCAACCGCTGTGACTTGAAAGAGAACGCCGACTTGCAGTCGGCGTTTTTTTTGCATTCCATATCTCCTCATTTTCTCAGATTCGCTCCTTTCCATTTCCTCATAGTCCCGCCAAGATTATCTGGCAATGTATTCATATCTACGTACACTCGCTTTCCAGTACGAGAACGTATTTTTATGGGATAATAGTAGAAAACCAATACGGCCTTGGCAGCGATTCCGAAACACATCAGGCTGATCGGGAGTCCCGCTATCGCCATAAATATGTGAACGAATGATAAGCCGACCACCTCTCTGACAAATTCAATGGCGAGGCACGTGCTTAACGCAATCACCATTGGCACGGCAACAAATAAATCCGATGGAATTTGCCTGAACTTGAAAACCTTTTCGATTAAATACCGATCCACCTCCTGCAAATAATATACTGCATCTTCGTCCTCGACATACAGCATCGAAAACAATTCGTTCGAATCAGCTATGCCTCTATAAAATACAAAAAATCGGCGACACCAAACAACATGCATTGAAAAATACAAAAAAAATATCAAAAATCGAAAGACCCACCACAATTCACCATAAAAAACGAGAAGCAAAAATGGAACAATGCAAATCATTGAGAGTGTTCCAAGAAAAATAAAAGACACCCCAAAGAACTTTGCCTGCCAATCCCACTTAAAAATCCATGGCACAAGAAAGCCAAGACAAGCAGCAGAAAACACCACTAATCCGGCAATCTGAAATGGATTCCCCCATAAAGGACCTGGCAGGGTCTGTCCAGCCAGTGCCAGGCTAAACAATCCTGAAAAGAGAGGGAATATGGATGTCCAAACTGCGGTGCGTGAAGGACTGAGCAATGCCAGATTGATCTGATCAAGATTTCTCAAAATACCTCCACCCTATAATCTGACTTGAATTTCCAGACAAAATAGTTCCAATGGCTTATCACCTTTTCGCCTGCCGCCCTTAACACGGGAGCAACTATCTCCGCAATACTGTTTGCATCGTCTTTATTTGAAATTGCTTTTGCTAGCAGCTTATCGGACAAATCAATTCCATAACCAATACCGAAGCCGACGACGAGCGTTGCGCCACCAATGACCAGGACCGAAAGGCCGGCCTTAAGAACCACTAAAACGAAGACAACGATAGCACCAACAATCAATGACGTGATAAATGCTGTAAGCATCACTTTGAACAGATTTGTCAGTAATGCTGCAGCAAGATCAAAGCCATCCTTTCGAAGATCTTCCTTCCATTCAGCAATTGAGATAGCTGAGCCAAATATAAGGGCAACCAATGCGTTTCCCTTTAGGGTTCCCATGATCGACGTTCCCGCCGCAACAAACTGAGTCGATAGTTTTCCTGCACCACCAAATATATTCAAGATTCTTTCATGTCCAGGCCCGAACCCACCGGGTCCAAACACTGAATTATATTTACTATAACCAGAAAAATAAAAACGTATTTTCCCGCGAATATGGTGCGCCTTGACAGAAACGAGTCGAAGCCCATCGTGAGTTCGCCTATCAATACTCGCTCGCAGCCAATCCCAATTATCTCCAATATAGGCCGCAGCCCCTGCCGCCTGCGCCCACAACCAGTTTCTATTTGCGATATTAAATACATCTATTTCAACCAAGCCGGCGCTGCCGCCTCCCTTTCCGAAATAGTCCAATATCTCTTCCGGAATATCGTTAACTGCTTTATCCAGCACACAAATGGTCGCAATGTCCTCATGGACGGGTGCAGCGGCGGCATGTGGGACAGCGGGCGTCGAACTTTGCGGATTATGTCTTGATGAAAGCGATACTGCTCCCTGTGAATCAAACGCCACAATGATGGGAGCTGGCTTAGTATGCGGAGACTTGTCATATTGGTGATTATCTAGCCTATTTGGCTCTAACCTCATCAATACCTGACCTCTACATTTCAAAAGCAATGCCCCACTGAATTCACGCGAAACCCACACGTGCATTCTCTCACCATCTTTAAAGGCGACAGAATCCCGGGACTTGACGGATATGAGTTTTTTATCCCTAGGATTATAGAAATCTGAATGCGTGGCCTCGATTGTATAAATATTCCTATCAGCCAGCTTTAGATCGAAAATCACATCGCGATGTTTTCGCAAGATGACTCTGATATTATCAGCGGAGCGCCAGCATTGCACGGACTCTCCAGGCAAATCAATACACAATTCCTGCACGCTCGATTTTTTGGATTGGGCAGAATTTTCAGACATGGCATCACCTATCTGCGGTCAGGTTGTGCGGCGCGGTAAGGACCAAGTGGCGCATTGCGCAAAACGGCCTTGCCATTTCCATCCAAGCTAACAGTTTCGGACTGATTTCCTTGAAATTTCATATTTATGAGCTCATTTGTAAGTGCATTTCCATCGGCATCCACATACTCGATGGTTAAATCACGCTTCACATTGAGTTCATGAATTTTTTTGGCGATCTCCGCATTTGAAACGCTGACTGGTCCACCCAACTCCTTCTTGCCAGCCTTAAATTCGACCTTCCCAGGCGCATGCAACATGATGTTGCCCCCTTCAAGCTTGAGCATCGCCCCCTGCGCCGTCATCAACAAATGCGTCTTCGCCGCCACCGTTACCGTTTTGGTGACACTCGCAACGGTGATCGCCTTGTCCGCCATAATCCGCGTCGCATCCGACTGACTCTGGCAACTCACCTTGCCGCTGGCAGCGTGCAACTTGATCCCAGTCTCCTGATTTGGCTTGCTACCATTGCTCGCCTTCCCATACGTAAACAGACTGATCCCGCTCGCCGTGACGTGATGCCACGCGCCCTGCGCGGCAAAATTGATATCCTGCCCAGCGCTGATGTTCGAGGTGAGCCCTGCGCAAAACACCGCATTCGCGGGAGTCGCGGCGACGATCCCCTTTGGACTGGATAGCTGAAGATGCGGCTCCTGATACGCCGTGGCCTGTCCGCGCCCCGACGCGTCGCCGGCCAAGCCGTTGAGCACTTCTGCCGTGTGCGCAAGTTGCGCGATCGCCGGCAAGTCGTCTTGCCCGGCCTGGGCTCCCTCACCTGCCCCCTTGAGCATCGCCAGATGCTGCCGCGCAGTCGACGCCAACACCCGCTGCAGACTCTCGCTCTCGCCAAGCTGTGCCAGCGCCGCGCTGGAATCCATCTGCGCCATGCGCGAACGGTCCGTCGACAGCAACATTCCACCTCCGGCCCGCAATGCCGCCGCGTGTCCGGTTTTCAGTTCACTCCCAAGCCCCACGGTCTGCAGGCGCTGGTTATCGGTCTGATGCCGTAGATGCCCCAGACTGAGCTCATCGCTGTCCCGATGACCGGCAGCATGCCGCTGCAAGCTCAGTCTCGCCTGTGACGCACTGTCGTCGAACACGAGCTGGCTATAAGCTCCCAGTCCCTCCTGGCTCGCCCCCATCGCCTGGCTTTTAAAGCCGGACAAGACGGCAGGATGGCCGTGCCCGCCTGCCTCGCCAGCGAACCAGGACGGCGCATTCCCGGTCGATGCACCCGGCCCGTGCATGGCCTGGTTGTGCTGGGCATCCACGGCCCCGCGCCCGTTGTACAGCGCGCCCACGATGACCGGCCGATCGATATCGCCATCCAGGAAATCGACCAGCACCTCCTGCCCCACGCGCGGCACGGCATGACCGCCCCAATTGGGTCCAGCCACCGGCGCGAGCCCGGCAAGGACGCGAACCCAGGTGCCCGCGGTATCGTCCCCGGGCGCGCCGGCATGGCCATCGGGGGCAGGATGCTCGAGACGGCTGTGACTCGGCTGACCCGCCCTGCCTCGCTGCCAATGAAACTGGATCTTCACCCGGTGATCCCGATCCGTATGAATCTCACTGCCGCGGGGCCCGACCACGATGGCGGTCTGCTGCCCGTGGATCGTCGGACGTGGATGCAGCAACAGCCCCTGCCCGTCGCTGCGGCTGGTCCGGTAGGACACCTGCGCCCGGATCGCATCGACGCGATTCCTGTAGACCGGGCGCTCCCCGGCATGCTGTCCGGCCGCGTGCAGGCTGTCTTTCTGCTCGGCGGCGATGGTCTCCGCCAGCCGGGAATTGCCGAGCGCCTGGATTATTCCGGCCTTCATCTGCGCGGTCAGGTTGTTGTGCATCAGATGACGCACGCGCGTCACGATGAAACGGCGCGCGTCGCGCCCTGTTTCCTTGTCGTGGCAGGCATGACCGGTCAACGCAAACACCGTTCCCGGCGCCATCGTGCGCACGGTCCCGGCGCCGACGAAGCTTTCGCTGCGGGTTTCCAGCGCTTCCATCTGGTTGTCGGCAATGCGCTGTCCCCGATCGCGATCGGGATAGGCATACTGTCCCGGCGCATCGCTGCTGACCATGCTGATCGGCCCCGCTTGCATCGCTGCGGACGAGACCAGACGCTTGCCGCCCGAGCGATAGTCCCAGCTCTGCATGGCGACGCCGGTGGCGAGCAGGCGTGCCTCATGGCGCCAGCGATCCATGCTGTCCTCGCGCATGACCGCGCCGGGCCGGGTGAACCGGACTTCCGCCTGCGTATTCGTCCTGAATGCGCCGTTGTGATCCGCGATCACCAATTGATGACTGCCCAGGCCACGGTTGCCCGCGTCACCCTGGTGCTCGAAGTAATAGAACAGCCCCTCCTCGCTCATCAGGCGCTGCGCGAACGCCCAATCGCTTTCCTGATATTGCGTGCTCAGGCTGTGGACGGGATACATGCTCCTGTCCACGATATCGAAGCGCCATGCCGGCGCCAGGGTTCCCCGGCCTTGCCAGACACGAAAGACGGCGTCGAGAATGTCGAAGACGTTCTTGTCCTGGAATATCCGGCTATCCCGCCCGTGTGCGAGGAATGCGCACCATGGCTGCAGCACCAGGGTGTAACGCGCCATCCCGCCATTCGCGCCATTGATGCCGACCGACGTCAGGTGACCATGAAAATGCCTGGGTCCGCTGCCGCTTGTCTCCAGCTCGAGCAGCGCAGGCTGGCCAAGCAATCGCCGCAGCGATAAGCCGGCCTCCTCGGACAAGGCACTGATCGTGAACGCATAGTTTTCACCGAGCGCCTCTTCCCCACGCACGCATTCGGCCAGCAACACATCCGGCCCGAGAGGCGTGTGCAATCGCAGCAGCCTGCGCGATTGCGTAAAGTGCTGGAATAGTGAGCTGGCCTTTGCAAGCATGGCAGTTCCTGGAGGCATCGGACACCTGATTGGATACCCACTCCGAAACCGATGACTTGCGCTGCCGCATGCCTCACGCCAAAACGCCGCGATTGCAACACCAACGGAAAAAGCCCCAAAACCGTCATCCGGATTTGGGGCTCGACGCGCCCGAAGGCGCGGTGTCAGCGAACGTTGGGCTTAGTTGCGGGCAGCAGCCTTGTGCACGTCGGCTTGTGCTTCTGCACGCACCTGATCGGTCTTGGCTGCAGCGGTCGCCTTGTCGGCTGCCGCATCAACCTGTGCCTTCAGCACTTTTTCGTCGGCCTTGATCATTTTCTTCTCGGCTTTCAGATTGGCGTCGGCCACTTTCTCTTCAGCCTTGGCCATCGCCTTGGCGCGGTCTTCCGGATCGGCCTTGGCCACTTTTGCAGCTGCGTCGGTGTGCGACTCGACCAGGTCGGCGTGGGCCTTCGACTTGGTCTCGGCGGCCTTGGCCATGGTCTTGTTCACTTTTTCGTCCGCCTTGATGGCGGTCTTGATTTCCTTCTGTTCTGCCTTGATCACGTCTTTCTCGGCATTGGCTTCCGCCTTGACGATCCGGTTGTCTGCGGCGGTGGTGGCTGGCGCGGTGGTTTGTGCGTGAGCAGCGGTAGCCATCAGGCCGGCGATCAGGGTAGCGAGCAGTTTGTTCATGATGTGTTTCCTTTCTGGTGGTCTACACAGTGCGGGGTTGCCTGTGCAGTCGTTGTTGTTCTTCAGTGATTCCAGAATAGGCTTATCGCAGCGCCGGGTCTGTTAGACAGCCCACAGTCAAATTGTCAGAGTTGTAAGCAAAGATTACCGCTGAGCAGGCCCAGCATAGAGATCGATGATGTCGCCGATACCGTCCTGGCACACCGGGCAGAACTTGTCGCTGCGATCGAACATCAGGCATTGCATCGCCGGCCGGTAGTGGCCGCTGGCTTCGTAGTTGGCGCCTTCAAAGGCGCCGATCGTATGCCGGTGCGGCTGCTGCGCGAACAATGCGTTGGTACGCTTCAGGTCTTCATGGAACAGCGCGCTCATTTCGGATTCCGGGCGATTCTCGGCGCGCAGCGCGGCGCGCTTCTTCTGGTAGGCGCGCGACTCTTGTTCGTATTCGGCCTTGGGCCACGGCGTCGGCAGCGGCGTGCCGTCCTTCACGTGGCGCTTCCACTTGAGGTTGGCGGGGTCGCGCAGCGCGGTGACGTTCGGCTCCCACGGCTCCATGCGGCCGCTGGCCGGCTGATAAGCCACGGGCGAGGTGTAGTACTCGTCGGCCAGGCCGGCGAAGTGGTGCCCGAACTCGTGCACGAACAGGTAGTCGGCCCAGTCATTGCCCGCCGCCGCGGTGCTGAACTGGCCGAAGATGCCGCCTCCACCATAGGTGTCGTTGTTCACCAGGATCTCGATGAATTCATACGGCGCATGCTGGGCGATATCGCGCAGCGCGCGGTTGTCGAGCGTGAGCACATAGCGTTCGCTGCCGAAGATGTCGTAGCGCGTGCCCAGGGCGGACGGATTGTGCACGCCGGTCGACGGCCGGCTGATGCCCGACTTTTCGGTCGGCACCGCCATCGCCCAGACATTGAAATCCTTCGCGCGTTCACGGAACGGCGACACCGAAAACAGGTGCTTCGTCAGGCGGCGCGCATCCTGCTCGAACTTCTTCATGTCCTTCTGCGTATAGCCATCGCCCAGGATCAGGAGGTCGACCTTGTCGGCCGACGGTCCGCTGGAGTGGATCGCAATCGGTGTCGCCAGCGCCGGCGGCTGGCGCCGGATGACGTCCTGCGCATTTGGATCGACGTCGACGCTCCAGGCCACCGAAAACTGGTTGCGCTCGTCGCGCTTGAGGATGCGCACCCGCACCGCTTGCGCGAACTGCGGGAAGCGCACCGATTCCTGGAACGAGCGGCTGATGCGGTTCGCCTCCTCGGTGGTGCGCCATTCGCCAAACACGGTCGAGAAGCCGCGCGAGTACAGCAGGTCGCCGGTTTTCGCATCGACCACCTCGACCCGGTTCTGGCCGCGGTTGGTGTCGTCGAGATTGCGCGCCATGCTGCCCGGCCAGGGCAGCGGTTCGATCACCACGCGCTCGATGGCGTAGGCGTCTTGTAGTGCATTGCCGCTGTGGGTGTAGTCGAGACGGACCGTGGCCGGCTGGGCGGCGCTGGCGATGGAGGCCAGTGCGCCAAGCAGCAGCGCGACGAAGGAGTGGAACAGGCGCATTGCGATTCCTTGAAAGTAGATCGGGATATTGTAAGCCTGGCATCCACCGCCGCGACAGTCCCTCTTTTTCGACCGCCATGCATGACGCATTGACGCGGGAATGCGCCGCCGCCAGAATCGATCGATCCTCTCTGCCAATCGGTATGTCCATGCCCCGCCTGCGCGCCATCCTCCTCGCCCCACTCTTCGCGGCCTCGGTCGCCCACGCCGCTCCCGCCTGCAAGCCCGGCCAACCCGTCGACGAAAGCGGCTTCGTGACGATCGGCGGCATCGAGCAATGGGTCACGGTCAGCGGCGAGGACTGCGCCAATCCGGTGCTGCTGTACGTGCACGGCGGCCCGGGCAACCCGACCTCGCGTTACGGCGCCGGCCCCTATGCGCCGTGGCGCAAGCACGTCACGCTGGCACAGTGGGACCAGCGCGGCAGCGGCATGACCTGGAGCCGCCATCGCCCCGACGAGGATGTGCCGTTGAGCGTCGAGCAGATCCGCGACGACGGCATCGAGGTGGCGCGCTACCTGGCGCAGCGCTTCGGCAAGCGCAAGGTGATCCTGCTGGGCAGCTCGTGGGGGTCGATGGTCGGCGTGCACATGGCGAAGCAAAGTCCGGCGCTGTTCTGCGCCTACGTTGGCGTGGCCCAGCTGGTCGGCCATCGCGCGAACATGACCACCTGGGGCTCGGTGCTCGAGCGTGCGCGCGCCGCCGGCGACACGGCAACCGTCACCCAGCTCGAAGCGCTCGGGCCGCCGCCATGGACCAATCCGCGCAACTTCGGCGTCGTGCGCCGAGCCGTGCGCAAGTACGAGGCGCAGGTGACCGATCCGACACCGCGCGCCTGGTACGAGGTGCTGCCGCGCTACGCGACGCCGCAGGCGCTGGCCGACTACACGGCCGGCGAGGATTATTCGTTCCTGAAGTACGTCGGCTGGAAGGGCGACGGCATGGAGTCGACCACCGACCTGTATCGCCTCGGCCCGCGCTTCGAGTTGCCCGTGCACCTGGTGCAGGGCAAGGAAGACCTGCTGACCGAGCCGCAGGTCACGCGGCGCTGGTTCGAGTCGATCAGCGCGCCGGACAAGTCGCTGGTCGAGGCGCCGCGCGCCGGCCACGACCCGAATGTGCCGCTGATCGACGCGCAGAAACAGGTGCTGGCCGAGCGCCTGCGGTGGCGCTGCGACTGATTATCGTGGCGACTACCGGTATTGGTACAAGGGTCTTTGCACCACGATCGGCCGAATATCGAGCCGCACGTTATACACCGAATACGCTTCGCTGAACGCCGACTGGTAACCCACGCTCTCGTTCACGCGACTGAGCTTGAACTCGAAGCCCAGGTCGGGCCGCTCGGCGTTCGGGCTGTCCAGCGACAGGCCGATCGCGTCGACCTGGTCGCTGTCGATCAGCTTGGCCATCAGGTCGACCACCGTGCCGTTGCCGAGGATGTCGGCCGAGAACAGCGGGCCGCGCCAGTAAGGTTTCTTGGCGTCGACCTTGCCATGCGCCTTCTCGGGCGCCGGCATGAAGGTCTTGGTGGCCAGGTTGAAGCGGTCGCCATTGTCGAGGTAACTGAGGCGCCCGTTGGCGAGATTGAAGCTGCCGTCGCGGGTGGCGGCCTCGCTCAGGTCGACCAGCAGCGCGCCGCGGTAGCCGATCACCTCGACGTCGCGCCTGGCATTGACCACCATCGCCGTGTTCTCGTCGATCCCCAGGCCGATCTTGTAGCCCTTGGCCAGCATGGCCGGCAGCATGCGCGCGAAGCGCCCGCGCACCAGCAGGTGCTGGTCGATGAAGACGTCGTCGCCGATGAAGCCCAGGCCGCGTGTGATCTGGCGGCCGTCGTCGACGCCATGCTGGAGGGTGGACAGGATCGAGCGTGGGTGGCCGAACATGGTGCTGCTCATGATGGCGGCGCCGGCGCTCGAGCCGGCGATCACGCCGCCGCGCCGGTACATGTCCCACAGGGCGTCGAGCACCCGCGTGTTGCTGCCGTCGGCCCGGCGCAAGACGCCCGTGATGCGTCCCTGGTCGCCGCCCGAGAAGTACGCGCCGCCGGCCGTGCGCACGGCTTCGGCCAGCTTGGGATCGTCGGCCGCGGCGCGGCCGTCGGCGCCGTCCAGGCGCTCGGCGACCGGGACGAAGAAGGCGTCGGCGCCATAGCGGTTCAGGCGCTCGACGAGATAATTGCCGGCCCGTTCAGGGCTCGCCGAGGCGGAGGCGAACACGGCGACGCGTGCGCCTTTGCCACCCGCGAGTTCGACGATACGTTCCCACACGGCATCATTATCGGCGCGCAGGGCGCCGCCGATGATGACGAGCGAACCTTTCGGTGGCGTGGGTTCCGCGTCGGCGGCATGGCTGGCACTGCTCGCCAGCAATGCCAACGCGAGAATGGCATGGACGACGATCTGGAGCATAAGACTTCCTCTGATGAGCCATCAGCGTAAGCCTGATTCCAGATTCACGTCGCCATGTTGAGTCCGCTCAGGACAAATAGATGTTGGGAAAATACCGCTCCATCAATGTCTCTGGACGCAACGGTGGGGTAAAGCCGAAGCGCGCGTAAAGCTCGTGCGAGTCGGTGGTGGCAAGGGTGAAGCGGCGCAGTTTCTGCAGGCTGGGGTGGCGCAGCACCACGCCGATCAGTTGCTTGCCGTAGCCGTTCCCGCGGTACTCGGGCACGACGAACACGTCCACCAGGTTGGCAAAGGTGGCGTAGTCGGTGATCACGCGCGCGAACGCGATCTGGCGGCCGTCGAGGTAGCCGCCGAAGCACAGCGAATTCTCGATGGCGCGCTCGACGATCGGACGGGAAATGCCCACGGCCCAGGTCGACTGCTCACTGAGGAAGCGGTAGATCATCGGGATATCGAGCCGGGACTGGTCGGTACTGACCTGGAAGCTGGAATCGTTCGTAATCATTGGGCTTGCAAAGCTGGCAAAAAAACCATTCTAGCGCCGTTTGGCCCCCGGATCGGTTTCGATTGCGCTCTGCAGCGGGCTTTTTTTCGCTAGCTTTCTCCAGGTAATCTGCCCTCCGGAAGACGTAGCGGCGACGCGGTTTATAATCTTCGAATCCCCAACCGGAATTCCACCATGACCGAACAATTCTCCAAAAAAGCCGAAGCCTGGTCGGCCCGCTTCTCCGAACCCGTCTCCGATCTCGTCAAGCGCTACACCGCGTCCGTGTTCTTCGACAAGCGCCTGGCGCAATACGACATCCAGGGTTCGCTGGCGCACGCCGAGATGCTGGCGGCCCAGGGCATCATCAGCGAACACGACCGTGCCGAGATCGAACGCGGCATGGCCCAGATCCGGTCCGAGATCGAGGCCGGCAGCTTCGAATGGCTGCTCGACCTGGAAGACGTGCACCTGAACATCGAGAAGCGCCTGACCGAACTGGTCGGCGACGCCGGCAAGCGCCTGCACACCGGCCGCTCGCGCAACGACCAGGTCGCGACCGACATCCGCCTGTACGTGCGCGCCGCCATCGACGACATCCTGGCCCTGCTGAACGGCCTGCGCGGCGCCCTGACCGACCTGGCCGAACGCCACGCCGACACCATCATGCCGGGCTTCACCCACCTGCAGGTGGCGCAGCCGATCACCTTCGGCCACCACATGCTGGCCTATGTCGAGATGTTCGGCCGCGACGCCGAGCGCATGCAGGATGCGCGCCGCCGCGTCAACCGCCTGCCGCTGGGCGCCGCCGCCCTGGCCGGCACCACCTTCCCGATCGACCGCCTGCGCGTGGCCAAAACGCTGGGCTTCGACGACGTCTGCCACAACTCGCTGGACGCCGTGTCCGACCGCGACTTCGCCATCGAATTCACCGCCGCGGCCTCGATCCTGATGATGCACGTCTCGCGCTTCTCGGAAGAGCTGGTGATGTGGATCAGCCCGGGCATCGGCTTCATCGACATCGCCGACCGCTTCTGCACCGGCTCGTCGATCATGCCGCAAAAGAAGAACCCGGACGTGCCGGAACTGGCGCGCGGCAAGACCGGCCGCGTCTACGGTCACCTGACCGGCCTGTTGACCCTGATGAAAGGCCAGCCGCTGGCCTACAACAAGGACAACCAGGAAGACAAGGAGCCGCTGTTCGACACCATCGACACCGTCCTTGATACGCTGCGCATCTTCACCGACATGGCGTCGGGCATCACGGTCAAGGCCGACAATATGCGCTCGGCGGCGCTGCAGGGCTACGCCACCGCGACCGACCTGGCCGACTACCTGGTCAAGAAAGGCCTGCCGTTCCGCGACGCCCACGAAGCCGTAGCGCATGCCGTGCGCGCCTGCGACCAGGCGGGCTGTGACCTGTCCGAGATGTCGCTCGAGACGCTGCAGGGCTTCTCGCCGTTGATCGAGCAGGACGTGTTCGAGGTGCTGACCCTCGAGGGTTCGGTGGCGGCGCGCGACCACGTGGGCGGCACCGCGCCGAACCAGGTGCGCGCGGCGATCGTGCGCGTGCGCCAGCAGCTGGCAGAGTAAGCTCTCGCCTTTCCGGCGGGCCGGCGCTCTTCGCGTGCCGGCCCGCTTTTCATTTCCACTATCGATTGACGACTCAATGACCGCCCTGCCCGCACGCGACTACGCCGCCTTCCTGTTCGACATGGACGGCACCATCCTCACTTCGATCATCGCCGCCGAGCGCGTCTGGGCCGCCTGGGCGCGCAGCCACGGCCTGGACGTCGACGTCTTCCTGCCGACCATCCACGGCAAGCGCAGCATCGACACGGTGCGCGGCGCCGGCCTGCCCGATATCGATGCGGAAGCCGAGGCGCAGCGCATCACGCTGGCCGAGATCGAGGACGTCGAGGGCATCGAGGCGATCGCCGGCGTGGCGGCTTTCCTCGCCACCCTGCCGGCCGACCGCTGGGCCATCGTCACGTCGGCCCCGCGCGCGCTGGCCGAGGCGCGCATCGCCGCGGCCGGGCTGCCGACGCCGCCGGTGATGGTGGCCGCCGAAGACGTCCAGCGCGGCAAGCCGGCGCCGGATCCCTTCCTGCTAGGCGCCGAGAAGCTGGGCATGCGCCCGCAGGACTGCCTGGTGTTCGAGGATACGCTGGCAGGCCTGCAATCGGCCGAGGCGGCCGGGATGGACAGCATCGTCGTCACCGCCACCCATCACCAGCCGCTCGAGACGAAGGTCACCGGCGTGCCGGATTACGACGACCTGCGCGCCATCCGCACGCCGGAAGGCCTGCTGCGCCTGCAGCGCACGCGCTCCTGAATCGTGCTCCTGCATGATGCAGGACGTGTTTCCATAACGGGAACTACCGCATTGTGGAAATTGGATCATGCAGCGCTACGCCAACCGAAGCGGCCATTCCGGCGTCGTCGCCTATGAACTCGGGACCGACTCGATCACGGTGAAATTCACGGGCGGCGACCGCTACCTGTACGACGTGGGCAGCACCGGCGCCGACCATATCGCGCGGATGCGCGAACTGGCGCGCGAAGGTCAAGGCCTGTCGACCTACATCAGCCAGCATGTGCGCGACCGTTACGCGCGCAAGCTGGACTGAAGCCGGACGCTAGGCGTCCCGTTTCGGATAAGGCGTCCCGTCCTTGTGCAGATAAGCGTTCGACGCCTGCTCATAGCGCATGTCGATGTCCGCATAGGTCACCACGTCGGCCTTGTTGCGCGACCCGATCACGAGAAACACGCCCGGTCCCCAGCTGCGGTTGACCAACTGGTGGCCATCGGGACGCCCGGCCGGGAAAGCAGCGTGGTCGCCCGCGCGCATCACGGTCTCTCCCTCATCCGTGACGAGCACGAGTTCCCCCGAGATGACCGTGACGAATTCGTCCTCGTGCGAGTGCCAGTGGCGCTGCGACGATGCGGCGCCAGGCTGCAGCTCGACCAGGTTGACGCCGAATTGCGTCAGGCCGCCTGCATCGCCCAGCGCCTGGCGCGTGCGGCCGTCCACCGCCTCATGAAATGGCGCCGGATAGCCGGTGCCGCTCAACACCGGAATACTGTTCAGATCGAGTCTCGACATCGCACGTCCTTTCGGCTGCCCTGAATGAATAAGGCGCGCGCTCAGGCGCGCTTCAGTACCAGCGTCAGGATATCGTAGCTCGCCACCAGCTCGTCGCGCTGGTTCGTCACCTGCACGTCCCACGCCACCACGCCCTGTCCCCTGCCCTGCTCGTCCGCGCGGTTGCGGTCGACCTTGCGCTTGCAGGTCAGGCGCGCGCGGATGGTGTCGCCGATCGCCACCGGCGCCACGAAGCGCAGGTTGTCCAGGCCGTAGTTGGCCAGCACCGGGCCCGGCGCCGGCGACACGAACAGGCCGGCCGCCGCCGACAGCACGAAGTAGCCGTGCGCGATGCGCTGGCCAAACTGCGTGTCCTTGGCCGCGATCTCGTCGAAGTGCATGTAGAAGTAGTCGCCCGAGACGCCGCCGAAATTGACGATGTCGGCTTCGCTCACCGTGCGGCGGTGCGTCAAGAGAGAGTGGCCCATCTCCAGGTCTTCGAAGTAGCGGCGGAACGGATGGATCTCGCTTTCCTTGACGGCGCCACCGCGCACGTACTCGCCAGTGACCGCTCCCAGCATGGTCGGCGAACCCTGCACCGCCGCGCGCTGCAGGAAGTGCTTGACGGCGCGGATGCCGCCCAGCTCCTCGCCGCCACCGGCGCGGCCCGGACCGCCGTGCTTCAGTTGCGGCAGCGGCGAGCCGTGGCCGGTGCTGTCCACCGCGGCTTCACGGTCCAGGATCAGCACGCGGCCATGCGAGGCCGCGACAACCGGCACCGCATGCGCCGCGATTGCCGGGTCCTTGGTGGCGAGCGTCGTCACCAGGCTGCCCTTGCCGCGCGCGGCCAGCTCCAGCGCTTCGTCGATGTCGCGGTAAGTCATCAGGGTGCTGACCGGGCCGAAGGCTTCCACGTCGTGCACGGCGTCGTTGTCCATGGCGTTGCGGCACAGCAGCAAGGTGGGCGCGAAGAAGGCGCCGCCGGCGACGTTGTCGCCAACCGGATTGAAGCCGTCGCGCGCGCTGAACAGCACCTCGTTGCCGCGCGCGAGCAGCTCGACCCGCTCGCTCACGTCGTGGTGCTGGTCTTTCGAGGCCAGGGCGCCCATGCGCACGCCCTCCACTTTTGGGTTGCCGACCGTGATCTTCGCCAGGCGTTCGCGCAGGCGTGCGCCGACCGCATCGACCAGCGCCTCCGGCACGATCACGCGCCGGATCGCGGTGCACTTCTGGCCGGCCTTGCCGGTCATTTCGCGCGCCACTTCCTTCACGAACAGGTCGAATTCGGGGTCGTCGGGCGTGACGTCCGGCGCGAGGATCGCGCAGTTGAGCGAGTCGGCTTCGGCCGTGAACGGCACCGATGCGCGGATCAGGTTCTGGTTCGAACGCAGCTTGGCGGCGGTGTCGGCCGAGCCGGTGAAGGTGACGGCGTCGAAGCCCTGCAGGCGATCGAGCAGGTCGCCGGTGCTGCCGATCACGAGCTGCAGCGCGCCATCGGGCAGCAGCGTCGACTCCATCATCATCCTGACCATGGCGTGGGTCAGGTAGCTGGTGGCGGTGGCCGGCTTGGCGATGCAGGGCATGGCCGCCAGGAAGCTCGGCGCGAATTTTTCGAGCAGGCCCCAGATCGGAAAATTGAAGG
The DNA here is from genome assembly GCF_001866515.1 of Massilia timonae. Taxonomy (NCBI): domain Bacteria; kingdom Pseudomonadati; phylum Pseudomonadota; class Betaproteobacteria; order Burkholderiales; family Oxalobacteraceae; genus Massilia; species Massilia timonae. Next base: position 2,310,469 of record NZ_JRYB01000001.1, on the reverse strand, counting down.
CATTGATGTGCACCGCCACGCCGCCGCGCGGGACCAGGATGTGGGTGCCGGCGAAGCCGCCGCGCTTGCCCAGCGCCATGGCCGGGCCTTCGTGCAACACGTTCGACGACGGCAGCTCGCGCGAGCCCATGCTGGCATAGGCGAACAGGGTGCCGATGCCGCCTTCGACGTCGACCCAGCTGTCCTGGCGTGTGGCGCCGGTCAGGTGCGAGATGTCATACAGTTCTTCCTTGCGCTCCATGAGGTAGAGCGCCAGCGCCTTCAGGCATTGCGCCCGCTTCTGGAAGTCGAGACGCATCAGGCTCTTGTTGCCCGTCTTGCGCGCGAATGTGAGCGCCTCGTCGAAATCGATCTTCTCCGCATGCGTGTGATAGATCAGCGCGTCGTCGAGGGCGCTGTGCAGCGCGGTGTGCGCTTCCTGGCCGTGCCAGCGGCCGGCGATCAGGCTTTGTAGTGTCGGGATGTCACCCATGTTCTGTCTCCTCGTTTATCTCTTCAGACTCTCGGCTTGTGCATGCCGTCAGCGTCGAATGCGATGCGTTGTCTGTCCGGCTCCACTTCGGTATCCGCCTCGACCTCACGCATGGTCTGCAGCGAGCGCACGGCCAATTCGTGGTACTGGCGGGTGCCGAAGCTCTTCCATTGCACGTCTTCGTCCGTGAGTTCGCGCATCACCTTGGCCGGTGTGCCCATCACCATCGAGCGTGGCGGAATCACCATGCCTGCCTTCACGAAACTCATCGCGGCCACGATCGATTCTTCGCCGACGACAGCCTTGTCCATCACGACGGCGTTCATGCCGACCATCGCGTTGCGCTTGACGCGGCAGCCGTGCAGCACGGCGCCGTGGCCGATATGGCCGTCGACCTCGACGACGGTGTCTTCGCTCGGGAAACCATGCATCACGCAAGTATCCTGCAGGTTGGCGCCCTCTTCCAGGATCAGGCGGCCGAAGTCGCCGCGCAGCGAGGCCAGCGGCCCGATATAGCAACGCGGGCCGACGATCACGTCGCCGATCAATACCGCCGACGGGTGGACGTAGGCGCTCGGATGCACGACCGGACGCACGCCGTCGATTTCGTACACTTTTACCATCGATTACACCCGCTCCACGATCAGGGCGATGCCCTGGCCGACGCCGATGCACATCGTGCACAGGGCGTAGCGGCCACCCGTGCGGTGCAACTGGTTCACGGCCGTCATCACCAGGCGCGCACCGGAGGCGCCTAGCGGATGGCCGATGGCGATCGCGCCGCCGTTCGGGTTGACGCGAATGTCGTCGTCCGCCAGGCCGAGGGCGCGCGTGACGGCCAGGCCCTGGGCGGCGAAGGCTTCGTTCAGCTCGATCACGTCCATCTGGTCGAGCGAGAGGCCGGTCTGGGCCAGCAGCTTCTTCACTGCCGGCGTCGGTCCATAACCCATGATGCGCGGCGCCAGGCCAGCGGTGGCCATGCCGACCACGCGCGCGCGCGGGGTCAAGCCGTGGCGGCCGGCGGCTTCGCTCGACGCCAGCAGCAGCGCGCAGGCGCCGTCGTTCAGGCTCGAGGCATTGCCGGCGCTGACCGAGCCGTCCGGCGTCACCACGCCCTTCAATTTGGCCAGCGCTTCGATGCTGGTGTCGGGGCGCGGCTGCTCGTCGGTATCCACTACACGAGACTCACCTTTCTTGCCATGAACGGTCACCGGCACGATCTCGTCTCTGAAGAATCCCTCTTCGTTCGCGCGCGCCCAGCGCTGTTGGCTGCGCAGCGCGAACGCATCCTGGTCGGCGCGGGCGATGCCGAACTCGCGCGCCACGTTCTCGGCGGTATCGGGCATCGAATCGATGCCGTACTTCGCCTTCATGGCCGGATTGACGAAGCGCCAGCCCAGGGTCGTATCCTCGATTTTGGCCGCGCGCGAGAATGCGCTATCGGCCTTGCCCATCACGAACGGCGCGCGGGTCATGCTTTCGACACCGCCGGCGATTACGAGTTGCGCCTCGCCGGCCTTGATGGCGCGCGCGGCGGTGCCGACGGCGTCCATGCCCGAGCCGCACAGGCGGTTGATGGTGTTGGCCGGCACGTCTTGCGGCAAGCCGGCCAGCAGCGCGGCCATGCGGCCGACGTTGCGGTTGTCTTCGCCGGCCTGGTTGGCGCAGCCATAGAACAGGTCGTCGACCGCCGTCCAGTCGACATCCTTGTTGCGCGCCATCAGCGCCGCGATCGGCAGCGCGCCAAGATCGTCGGCGCGGATGCTGGACAAGGCGCCGCCGTAGCGGCCGAAGGGGGTGCGGACGGCGTCAACGATGAAGGCGTCGATCATGAGAATCTCCAGTTATGGTTTTGGACGGCGGTCGACAACGCGCCGGGCCTTGCCGGTCAGGGTGCGCTCGATGCCTTGCGGCGGCAGCAGGGTCACGCGGGTGGTCACGCCGACATAGGTCTTGATGCAGTGCTGGAGGTCGCGGCACAGCGCGTCGACACTGTCCGAAGGCAGGCTGGCATCACGCAGCTCACCAAGCACCTCGAGCGTATCGAGATGGCCGTCGCGCGCCACCACCAGTTGGTACTGCGGCGCCAGCGCAGGCATCTTGAGAATCAATTCTTCGATCTGGCTCGGGAACACGTTCACGCCGCGGATGATCAGCATATCGTCCGAACGGCCGCTGATGCGGCCCATGCGGCGCATCGCGCGCGACGTCGGCGCCAGCAAACGGGTCAGGTCGCGCGTGCGGTAGCGGATGATGGGCAGCGCTTCCTTGGTGAGCGAGGTGAATACCAGTTCTCCCTCTGCGCCGTCCGGCAGCACTTCGCCGGTGTCGGGGTCGATGATCTCGGGATAAAAATGGTCTTCCCAGATCACGGGGCCGTCCTTGCTCTCGATGCATTCGCTGGCCACGCCCGGCCCCATCACTTCGGACAGGCCATAGATGTCGACCGCATCGATGCCGGCGCGCGCCTCGATCTCGCGCCGCATCGCGTCGGTCCACGGCTCGGCGCCGAAGATGCCGACCTTCAGCGACGAGGTGGCAGGGTCGATGCCCTGGCGCGCGAACTCCTCGACGATATTGAGCATGTACGAGGGCGTGACCATGATGATCGATGGCTTGAAGTCGCAGATCAGCTGCACCTGCTTCTCGGTCTGGCCGCCCGACATCGGGATCACGGTGCAGCCCAGGCGCTCGGCGCCATAGTGGGCGCCCAGGCCGCCCGTGAACAGGCCATAGCCGTAGGAGATGTGCACCAGGTCGCCCTTGCGCCCGCCGGCGGCGCGGATCGAGCGCGCCACGACGCTGGCCCAGGTGTCGATGTCGTTCTGCGTGTAGCCGACCACGGTCGGCTTGCCGGTGGTGCCCGACGAAGCGTGCACGCGCACCACCTGCTCGCGCGGCACGGCGAACAGGCCGAACGGGTAGTTGTCGCGCAGCGTCTTTTTCTCGGTGAACGGGAATTTGGCCAGGTCGGCCAGCGTCTTCAGGTCGCTCGGGTGCACGCCGGCTTCGTCGAAGGCGGCGCGGTAGTGCGGCACGTTCTCGTAGGCGTGCTTGAGCGTCCACTGCAGGCGCTGCAGCTGGAGCGCCTGCAGCTCGTCGCGGCTGGCGCGTTCGATCGGTTCCAGCTCGCCATCAAGCGGAATGCGTTGGACCATCTCGATCTCCTTTATACGTGTTGATTCACGCGTCCAGCGGCACCAGGGTGCCGGCGACGCGGTGCGACTTGCCCCGGAACAGCGCGATCGTGCGCCCGTCCTGGTCCGTCACGGCGACGTCGTAGACGCCGGTCTTGCCCTGCAGCGCCTGCTCCACCGCCTCGGCCACCAGCACGTCGCCGGGACGGCCGGGCGCGAGGTAGTCGATGGTGCAGCCGGCGCCGACGGTATTGAAGTTGTGCGAGTTGCAGGCGAAGGCGAAGGCGCTGTCGGCCAGCATGAAGATGTAGCCGCCGTGGCAGGTGGCGTGGCCGTTGAGCATGTCGTCGCGCACCTTCATCGACATGCGCGCATAGCCGGGGCGGATCTCGAGCAGCTGCATGCCCAGGCCCTGGCTGGCCGGATCGCGTTCGTACATCGTGCGGCCGGCCAGTTCGGCCAGTCCTTGTGCGCTACTGTGCATGGAAACGCGCTCCCTGCGGATCGGCAGCCAGCTTGCGGCGCAGCAGCGGCGACACGCGGTAGCGGTCTTCGCCATAGGTGGCGGCCAGGTTGGCCAGCACGGTGACGACCTGGCGCAGGCCGATCGTGTCGGCCCAGGTCAGCGGGCCGCGTGGGTAGTTCACGCCCTTCTGCATCGCGATGTCGACCGCGCGGGCGCTGCACACGCCCTGGTTGACGGCGTCGGCCGCCTCGTTGGCCAGCATCGCCACGGTGCGCATCACGGCCATGCCGGGCACGTCGTCCAGCCGCGTCACCGCGAAACCGGCGGCCTGGAACAGCCCGGCCGCGGCTTGCCAGGCGGCGTCGCCGCACTGGTCGGCGCGCGCCAGCGCGATGCGGGTGGCGCCCGCCGGGTCGAGCAGCAGGTCGAACAGGATCGTGTCGCGGTGGCCGTCGGCCTCGGCGCGCTCGGTGGCGCTGCGGCCGTCGGTCAGGTAGATCGCGGCGCCTTCGCAATACAGGCCCGGCGCCGCTTCGATGGCGACCGGTTCCAGGCCGGCGCCGCGCAGGCGACCGGCGACCGCATCGACCGCACCTCGCGCACCGGCGTAGCGCACCGCCGACGGCTTGCTGCCCGCCGCCTCGGTCTGCGGCGCCGGCTTCGGGACATCGTCGCCATAGCGGTAGAAGCCGCGCCCCGTCTTGCGGCCCAGGAAGCCGGCGCTGACGAGTTCCTGCTGCAGGATCGAGGGCGTGAAGCGCGGGTCGTTGTAATAGGCGGCGAACACCGAGTTGGTGACCGAGAAGTTGACGTCGTGGCCGATCAGGTCCATCAGCTCGAAGGGCCCCATGCGGAATCCGCCGCAGTCGCGCATCACGGCGTCCAGCGTCGCCACGTCGGCGGCTTGCTCGAGCAGCAGGCGCAGGGCTTCGGCGTAATACGGCCGGGCGACACGGTTGACGATGAAGCCGGGCGTCGACTTGGCGTGCACCGGGCTCTTGCCCCAGCTTTCCGCAACGGCGTGGACGACGTTCGCGACGTCGCGGCTGGTCGCCAGGCCGCTGATGACTTCGACCAGCGCCATCAGCGGCACCGGGTTAAAGAAATGCATGCCGACCAGGCGTTCGGGATGCTGCAGTTGCGCGCCGATCGCCGTGACCGAGATCGACGAGGTATTGGTGGCCAGGATGCAGTGCCGGCCGACGACGCCTTCCAGCTCGGCGAACAGGGCGCGCTTGGCGTCCAGGTTCTCGACGATGGCCTCGATCACGAGGACGGCGCCGGCGGCTTCCTGCAGTGACGCGATGCGCTTGAGGCGTTCGCGCGCCAGGTCGGATTCGACCGCGCCCATGCGGCCCTTCTCGACCAGCTTCGCATAGGTCTTGCCGATCTCGAGGATGGCCTTGTCGGCGGCGTCAGGCCGGGTATCGAACAGCAGGACCTGGTGGCCGGCGGTGGCCGCCACCTGGGCGATGCCGGCGCCCATGGCGCCGCTGCCGATCACCGCGACCGTGCTGCCTGGAGGGATGGCGTGCATGTTCACTCTCCCTTGAAATGCGGCGTGCGCTTGGCCATGAAGGCGGCGACGCCTTCGCGGTAATCGTGGCTGTAGCCGAGTTCGCGCATCATGCCGGCCTCGAGCTGCAACTGGTCTTCGAGCGAGTTGGCTTGGCTGGCCTGGAAGGCTTTCTTGGTGAAGGCCAGCCCTTTTGTTGGCGCGGCGGCGAAGTGCTCGGCCATCGCCATCGCTTCAATCATCAGGGCTTCGTCGGGCACGCAGCGCCAGATCAGGCCCCACTCTTCGGCCTTCTCGGCGCTGAGCTTTTCGCCCAGCATGGCCAGGCCCATGGCGCGGGCATGGCCGATCAGGCGCGGCAGGTGCCAGGTGCCGCCGGTGTCCGGGATCAGGCCCAGTTTGCTGAAGGCCTCGATGAAGCTGGCCGATTTGGCGGCCAGCACGATGTCGCAGGCCAGCGCCAGGTTGGCGCCGGCGCCGGCGGCCACGCCGTTGACGGCGCAGATGACCGGCATCGGCAGGTTCTTCAGCGTGAGCACCAGCGGGGCATAGAATTTTTCGACCGATTCGCCCAGGTCGACGCTGGGCGCGCCCGGGTCGACGGCGCGGTCGGACAGGTCCTGGCCGGCGCAGAAGCCGCGGCCGGCGCCGGTCAGGACCAGCACGCGGACCGATCTGTCGGCCTGCACGCGTTGCAGCGCATCGCGCACTTCGAGGTGCATGGCCTGGGTGAAGCTGTTCAGGCGGTCGGGCCGGCTCAGCGTCAGGAGCGCGATGCCGTTCTCGATCTTGAACTGTATGGATTCGTAAGTCATGTCTGTCTCCGTTATTGGTTTCATGACGTCTCGATGCTCATTCGTGGATGTCGAAGTCGACGACGACCTTGTCGGTGACCGGGAAGCTCTGACAGCTCAACACGAAGCCGCGCGCCACTTCGTAGTCTTCGAGCGCGTAGTTCACGTCCATCTCGACCTCGCCATCGAGCACCTTGCAGCGGCAGGTCGAGCACACGCCGCCCTTGCACGAGTAGCGCATGTCCAGCCCGGCGCGCAGGCCGGCGTCCAGCAGCGATTCCCTGTCCTTGTCCATTGTGAAGCTGGCGGCGTTGCCGTCCATGATCACGGTCACTTCGGTCAGGTTTCGTGCCTCTGCTTGCGCGGCGCGCGGCTTGCGCTCGCGCGCCGGCGCGCTGGCGGCGAACAGTTCGATCCGGATCTGTTCCTTCGGCAGACCCGCTCCCTGCAGCGCGCGCGAGACGCCGTGCATCATGTCTTCCGGGCCGCAGATGAAGGCGACGTCGATGTCCTTGATGTCGATCCAGTGACGCAGGAACTGGCTGCACTTGTCTTCGGTGATGCGGCCGTTGAACAGCTCGATATCCTGCTGCTCGCGGCTCATCACGTACACCAGGCGCAGGCGGCCCATGTACTGGTCTTTCAGGTCGGTCAATTCATCCCGGAAGATCACGCTCGACGAGGCGCGGTTGCCATAGACGATGGTGAAGCGGCTCCCGGGTTCGGCCTGCAGGGTCGTTTTCACGATCGACAGGATCGGCGTGATGCCGCTGCCGGCGGCGAAGGCCAGGTAGTGGCGGCTGCTGGCCGCGTCGAGCGGCACGTTGAAGTTGCCGCTCGGCGGCATCACATCCAGCGTGGCGCCGGGCTGCAGGCTTTCATTGGCCCAGCCCGAGAACAACCCGCCGCTGCAGCGCTTGATCGCCACCCGCAACTGCGCGTCCTGCACGGCCGAGCAGATCGAGTACGAGCGGCGCACGTCTTCGCCATCGATGGTGGTGCGCAGGGTCAGGTACTGGCCCTGGCGGTAGGCGAAGGTGTCCTTCAGCTCGGGCGGGACGTCGAAGGTGACGGCGATGGCGTCGCGCGTCTCGTGCTTCACCTTCGACACGGTCAGTGGATAGAACTTGCTCATGCTGGCCTCATTGGACAACTCAGTGGCATTTGAAGTAGTCGAACGGCTCGCGGCAGTCGAGGCACTTGTACAGCGCCTTGCACGGGGTCGAGCCGAACTCGCTGGTCAGTTGGGTGTGGGGCGAGCCGCAATGCGGGCAGGCGACGTCGGGCGCGGCGCGGCGGCGGATGCCGGCGTGCAGGCCGCTGATGTCGATCGCCTGCTGCACCGGCGGCGCGATGCCGTAGCCTTTCAATGCCGCCTTGCCGGCAGCGCTCATCCAGTCGGTGGTCCAGGCGGGCGACAGGCGGCTCTCGATGCGGACATCCTCGATGCCATGTGCGTTCAAGGCTGCGCTGACCGAATCGGCGATCACCCCCATCGCCGGGCAGCCGGAATAGGTCGGCGTGATCGTGACCACGCATGCCTCGCCCTCCAGGCGTACGGCGCGCACGATGCCGAGGTCGACCACCGAGATGACCGGGATCTCCGGATCGGCAACCTCGCCGAGCCATTCCCACACCTGTTCGACCGAGACGTCGAGCGCGGTCATTACCAGGCCGCTCCGGGATAGGCGCGCTGCAGGAACTGCATCTCGGCCAGGATGAAGCCGAGGCGTTCGCTGTGGCGGCCCTGCTTGCCGCCGCGCTGCATCCAGGCGTCCGGCGACGGCATCGTCAGGGTGGCCTCGTTAAAGATGTCGGCCATGTGGTCAAGCGACTGCTTGCGCAGCGATTCCACCGATGGGGCCACGCCCTGCTCCACCATCGCGTTGTCGATCTCGTCGTAGAGGAACATCTCGCCGCTGTACATCCACAGCTCGTCGAGCGCGGTCTGCATCATGGCGTGGCTCTTGTCGGTGCCGTCGCCCAGGCGCACCACCAGGTCGCCGCTGCGGCGCAGGTGGTAGGTGACTTCCTTGATCGACTTGGCGGCGATTTCGCGGACGCGCTCGTCGCTCGAGCGGGTCAAGCCGTCCATCAGGAAGTAGTGCCAGGTGTCGAACAAGAATTGGCGCGTCAGGGTGTCGGCGTAACTGCCATTGGGCTGCTCGACCAGCAGGCAGTTGCGGTACTCGATGGCGTCGCGGAGAAAAGCCAGCCGGTCTTCGTCGCGGCCCCTGCCTTCGAGTTCGCCCGCATACGTCAGCCACATGCGGGTCTGGCCCAGCAGGTCAAGGGCGACGTTGGACAGCGCCATGTCTTCTTCGAGCGCGGGGCCCTTGCCGACCAGCTGGCACAGCTGCTGCGACAGGATCAGGGCGTTGTCGCCCTGGCGCAGCAGGTACTGGAATTTGGCGTCCATCGCATTGGTCTCCACAGGGCTCACAGGTTCTTGACTTCTTCCGGCATCGGGAAGAAGGTCGGGTGGCGATAGACCTTGCTGTTGGCCGGCTCGAACAGCGCTTCCTTGTCGGAAGGGCTGCTGGCGACGATGTCGGCGGCGCGCGCCACCCAGATCGAGACGCCTTCGTTGCGGCGGGTGTAGACGTCGCGGGCGTTGTTGATCGCCATTTCGGCGTCAGGGGCGTGCAGGCTGCCGACGTGCTTGTGGGCGAGGCCGTGCTGGCTGCGGATGAAGACTTCCCACAGGGGCCATTCTTTGCTCATTGTTGTCTCCGTTATTGCGGTGTGCGGGCGTCGGTCGAACGCGTGGACGGCGGAGCCGTCCACCCCACTGATTCCGGCTGTTTTTATGCTGCGGTTTTTTTGGCGGCTTGCTTGTCGGCGTGGGCGACCAGGGCGTCGCGGAACCATTCGCCGTCGTCCCAGGCTTTCACGCGCGTGCGCAGACGCTCGCGGTTGCACGGGCCGTTGCCCTTCAGGACGTTATGGAACTCGGACCAGTCGATCTCGCCGAAATCGTAGGAGCCGCGTTCGGCGTTCCATTTGAGGTCGGGATCGGGAATCGTCAGGCCCAGGTATTCGGCTTGCGGCACGGTCTGGTCGACCATGCGCTGGCGCAGCTCGTCGTTCGAGAACAGCTTGATGCGCCAGGCCGTCGATTGCGCGCTGTTGACCGATTCGGCGTCCGACGGACCGAACATCATCAAGGACGGCCACCACCAGCGGTTGAGCGCATCCTGGGCCATCGCCTTCTGCTCCGGCGTGCCCCTGGCCAGCGCCATCATGATGTCGTAGCCCTGGCGCGCGTGGAAGGATTCTTCCTTGCAGACGCGGACCATGGCGCGCGCATACGGCCCATACGAGCAGCGGCACAGCGGGATCTGGTTGATGATGGCCGAGCCGTCCACCAGCCAGCCGATCGCGCCCATGTCGGCCCAGCTCAGGGTCGGATAGTTGAAGATGCTCGAGTACTTGGCCTTGCCGGCATGCAGGGCCTGCAGCAGCTCGTCGCGCGAGACGCCCAGCGTCTCGGCGGCGCTGTACAGGTACAGGCCGTGGCCGGCCTCGTCCTGGATCTTGGCCAGCAGGACCGACTTGCGCTGCAGGGTCGGCGCGCGCGTCACCCAGTTGCCTTCCGGGAGCTGGCCGACAATCTCGGAATGCGCGTGCTGCGAAATCTGGCGGATCAGCGTCTTGCGGTACGCTTCCGGCATCCAGTCCTTCGGTTCGATCTTGATCCCGGCGTCGATGCGCGCCTGGAACGCCTGTTCTTCGGCGCTCATGTCCTGTTCTGTGCGGACTTTCTTGAGGCCGGTCTCCACCATCTGTGCGTACATAGCTTCCCCCGTGGTTCTCTACAATTGCAAACCCGTCCAAATCATAATACGATACAAAAAACTTGATGTACACAATAATTTTGAATCATATCGCAGCACCAAAAATTGACCGGAATCATGAAACGACTGTCCAGCACTGAGTGGATCGCCCACGACCTGGCCCTCGATCCGCCGCGCCACAAGTCGCTGGTGGTGACCGTGTGCGGGGACACGATCGCCCCGCACGGCGGCGCCTTCTGGCTGGGCAGCATGATCGAGCTGGTGGGCCCGCTGGGCGTCGGCGACCGGCTGGTGCGCACCAGCGTGTTCCGCCTGGTGCAGGAAGGCTGGCTGACGGCCAGCCGCGAAGGCCGGCGCAGCCGCTATGCGATCGAGCCGAAGGCGCTGCCGCGCTTCGAACGCGCCAACCGCCGCATCTATTCGGCGCCGGGCCTGGACTGGGACGGGCGCTGGACCTTCGTGCTGGCGCCGCATGGCAAGAGCGGCAGCATCGACAGCGAGCTGCGCACCCTGCTGCGCAAGGAACTCGAGTGGGAGGGTTTCGCGATGCTGGCGACGGGGGTGATGGCGCATCCGGCGCCCGAGCGCGACACGCTGCGCGAGATCCTGGCGCGCGCGGACGCCACCGACAAGGTGTTCGTGTGCCAGGTCGACGAGCTGCCCGGCATGGACGCGCGTCCGCTGCCCGAGCTGGTGGGCGACTGCTGGAACCTGGATGCGGTGGTGGGCGCCTATCGCGGCTTCATCGACCGCTTCGCGCCGCTGCCCGACATGCTGGGCAAGGACGACGTGACGCCCGAGCATGCGTTCGCGATCCGCACCCTGCTGATCCACGCCTACCGCCGCGTGCAGCTGCACGACCCGATGCTGCCGCTGGCCCTGCTGCCGCAGCCGTGGCCAGGTGCCGACGCCTATGCGCTGGCGCGCGAGATCTACCGCCTGTGCCACGCGCGCGCCGAGGAGCACGTGCTGGCGATGCTGCGCAAGGAAGACGCGGCGACGCTTGATGCCGACGCCGCCTATTACGGCCGCTTCGGCGGATTGCGGGACTGAGGCCCGGCGCACAAGAACACGTCCAAAAGCGGGTATCATCGACGCTTTGACGCCTTTCCCAACACAGGACAACACCATGTCTATCAAGATCAGCAGCCAATTCGACGCTGGCGCCATCGAGGTCGTGAACGCCACCAGCGCCAACGCCATCGACCTGAACATCCGCAAGGACTCGCACGCCGACATCATCCAGTGGTTCTACTTCCGCCTGCAGGGCGCGCAGGGCGAAGCCTGCTCCATCCGCCTGCTCAACGCCGGCAAGGCCGCCTATCCGGCCGGCTGGGAAGGCTACCAGGCGATGGCGAGCTACGACCGCGTGAACTGGTTCCGCGTGCCGACCACCTTCGATGGCCAGGTGCTCACCATCGAGCACACCCCGGGCATGGACAGCGTCTACTACGCCTATTTCGAGCCGTATTCGTGGGAACGCCACCTGGAGCTGCTGGACCGCGCCCAGATGTCGGAAAACGTGCGCATGCTCGACCTGGGCTCGACCGTCGACGGCCGCGACCTGAACATGCTGGTGATCGGCGAACCGCTTGACGGCAAGAAGAAGGTGTGGGTGATCGCGCGCCAGCACCCGGGCGAGACGATGGCCGAATGGTTCGTCGAGGGCATGCTCGACGCGCTGCTCGATCCGGCCCACCCGTTCGGGCGCCAGCTGCTGAAAGAGTCGGTGTTCTACGTGGTGCCGAACATGAACCCGGACGGCTCGGTGCGCGGCAACCTGCGCACCAATGCGGCCGGCGCAAACCTGAACCGCGAGTGGCTCAATCCGAGCATGGAGCGCAGCCCCGAGGTGTTCCTGGTGCTGCAGAAGATGCATGAAACCGGCGTCGACCTGTGCCTGGACGTGCACGGCGACGAAGGCCTGCCCTATGTGTTCGTGGCCGGCAGCGAATCGCTGCCGAACTTCACCAAGGAGCAAGGCGAAGCGCAGGACCGCTTCATCGCCGACTTCAAGATCGCCAGCCCGGACTTCCAGGACGTGCACGGCTACGGCGCCACGCCGTACACCGCAGAGACCCTGACCATGGGTTCGCCGCACATCACCCACGCCTTCGGCTGCCTCTCGCTCACGCTGGAACTGCCGTTCAAGGACAACGCCAACGATCCGGATCCGCAAGTGGGCTGGGATGGCGCCCGCAGCGCGCGCCTGGGCGCGGCGGTGCTGCAGCCGGTGCTGAACGCGATCCGCGCGATCAAGTAAGCACGCCCCGCTGTCGCGACGACGCCCCGCATGCCGGGGCGTTTTTTATTGGCACGCCAGGGTCAGACCGCCACGCCGAAGCGCCGATCCAGCGCAAACCGCCCGCCGCCGCGCACGCCGATATACAGCGCCAGGAAGCCCATCAGGAACGGAAACTCGATGCCGCGGTCGATCCACGGCCAGGTGGGGCCGAGCGCGTAGCAGATGCCGGCCATCTGCAGGGCGATCAGCAGCGCGACCGGCCTGGCCCACCATCCCAGCGCCAGCATCAGCGCGCCGATCGTCTCGAGCAGCATGACGAGAAAGGCCAGTTGCGGCGCGAACGGCAAGCCCATCACGTCCTGGATCAGCCGGGTCGAGCCGGCCATCGGATCGGCCATCGAGCCGTGCGGGATGCCCAGCGCCTTGGGCAGGCCGTGGGTGAACATGACGACGCCGAACACGAAGCGCAGCAGGGCGTAGAGGATGGGTTCGGCGCGCCGGTAGAAGGCGTCCAGTTGGGGCAGCAGCAGGCGCTCGCGCGCCATCGGCGAACTGGTCTCGGGGGCTGTCGTTGGCATCGCTGGTCCTTGCGCGTGGTGGAAGACCGGCCCATCTTGCCGGCCTGCGCTGCAGGGATAAAGATACCGAAAGAGGATTGTCAGTTCAGTATCGACCAACAATCCCGCACGGCGCCACGTTCAGAGTGCGACGCCCAGATGGGTGTTGACCCAGGCGTTCGCATCCGCGCTGCTGTCGAAGTGCAGGGTCGCGATCGCGGTTTTATCGGGCGCAAGGAAGGTGGCATACACCTTGCGGCTGTCCGCGCCGCTAGAACTGAGCAGGTCGGATTGCGGGGCCAGCTCGACGGTGGCCACCAGGTCGAGATTGAGCAGCACCGTCTTGGGGCTGCTTTCCTTGTCGATGCGGACGAATCGGCCCATGGCGCTCTCCTCTTCAGTTGCCGGCCACGACCATCTTCTCGATCAGGATCGAGCCGGTGGTCTTGTTGCCGCGTACGAGGGTGTCGTTACCGACGGCAACGATTTGCTGGAACATCTCACGCATATTGCCGGCGATGGTGATTTCTTCGACCGGATACTGGATGACGCCGTTCTCGACCCAGTAGCCCGACGCGCCGCGCGAATAGTCGCCGGTCACGTAGTTGACGCCCTGGCCCATCAGCTCGGTGACCAGCAGGCCCGTGCCGAGTTTGCGCAGCATGCCTTCGAAATCGTCGCTGCGGCGGGTGTCCTTGGAGACGATCTCGAGATTGTGCGAGCCGCCGGCATTGCCGGTGGTTTGCATGCCCAGCTTGCGCGCCGAATACGAGGACAGGAAGTACCCCTGCAGCACGCCGTCGGCGATCACCTTGCGGCGCACGGTCTTGACGCCCTCTTCGTCGAACGGCGCCGAACCGACCGCGCCGATCAGGTGCGGGTCTTCGACGATCTGGATGTGCGACGGGAACACCTGCTTGCCCAGGGTATCGAGCAGGAAGGTCGACTTGCGGTACAGCGCGCCGCCCGACACGGCTTGCACGAAGGCGCCCAGGAGACCGGCGGCCAGCGGCGCCTCGAACAGCACCGGGCAGGTGCGGGTATTGAGCTTGCGCGCGTTCAGGCGCGCCAGCGCGCGCTCGGCGGCGTAGCGGCCCACTTTCTCGGGCTTGGCCAGCTCCTTGGGATTGCGCGACGAGGTGTACCAGTCGTCGCGCTGCATCTGATTGCCCTTGCCGGCGATCGGCGCCACCGAGATCGTGTGGCGCGAGAATGGATAACCGCCGATGAAGCCGCGCGAGTTGGCGCCGACGAAATGCGATTGCTGGACGTAGACGCTGGCGCCTTCGCTGTTGGTGATGCGCTTGTCGACCTCGAAGGCGGCGTTTTCGCAGCGCTTGGCCAGCTCCACCGCTTCTTCGGTGCCGATCTGCCACGGGTAAAACAGGCGCAGGTCGCGCGGCGCGAGCTCGAGGAGATCGGCGTCGGGCAGGCCGGCGCAATCGTCCTCGGCGGTGAAACGGGCGATGTTGGCCGCCGCCTCGACGGTCGCCTTGAGCGAGGAGGTCGAGAAATCGGAGGTGCTGGCATTGCCGCGGCGCTGGCCCACGTAGACGGTGACGCCCAGGCCCTTGTCCTTGTTTTGCTCTATCGTCTCGATATTGCCTTTACGCACAGAAACCGACAAACCGCTCCCTTCGCTGATCTCGACCGAGGCGTCGGTCGCGCCCTGCTCGCGGGCGAACGCCAGCACGTCGCGCGCCAGCTGTTTGAGCTGATCCTGGGTGTGGGTAAAAGCGTTGTCGTTCATAGGTGTTTTTCGTGGCAGGCCCTAAAACAGTTATCATAGCAGCCGTTTACAGTTTTCACTGATCGGCCCCGCGCCAATCAAATCCATTCATATCATGCCTAATCCAAATCGCGGCTCGGTCGGCTTCCAGTCGAACGAGTTCGAACCCGAATACGACCGTCCTTCCAAGTCGGAACTCAAGCGCCAGTCGAACGAGCTGCAAAAGCTCGGCGAGCAACTGGTCGACGCGCCGCGCGACCGCGTCAAGCGCGTGCCGATGCCGGAAGACGTGCGCGATGTCATCCTCGAAACCCAGACCATCACCAACCACGAAGGCCGCCGCCGCGCCCTGCAGTTCGTGGGCAAGAAGATGCGCACCCTGGACGAGGAAGAAGTCGCCGCCATCCAGCGCGCCATCGACAGCTGGAAAGGCGCCTCGAAGTCCGAGACCGCCGCCCTGCACGCGCTCGAGCGCCGCCGCGAGAAGCTGCTGGCCGACGACAAGGCCCTGACCGTCCTGCTCGAAGAAAATCCCGAGCTCGACGTCCAGCACCTGCGCACCCTGATCCGCAACGCGCGCAAGGAAGTGGCCGAATCCAAGCCGCCAAAGGCCTACCGCGAGATCTTCCAGATCCTGAAGGACCTGAGCAAGAAGAAGAAAGCCGACGCCGACGCCGAAGAAGAAGGCAACGATGACGAATCCGACGACGAGTAATCAGGAGTTGGTGATCGGCCTGGTGTCGGTCTCCGACCGCGCCAGCGGCGGCGTCTACGAAGACAAGGGCATCCCGGCGCTGAACGAGTGGCTGGCGGGAGCGATCACCACGCCATTTCGCGTCGAAACCCGGTTGATCCCCGACGACCGCGCCAGTATCGAAGCGACCCTGGTCGACCTGGTGGACAGCGCACGCTGCCACCTGGTGCTGACCACCGGCGGCACCGGCCCGGCGCGGCGCGACGTCACGCCCGAGGCCACGCTGGCCGTCGCCACCAAGGAGATGCCCGGCTTCGGCGAGCAGATGCGCCAGATCAGCCTGCGCTTCGTGCCGACCGCGATCCTGTCGCGCCAGACCGCGGTAATTCGCGAAACGGCGGACCACGCGGCCCTGATCATGAACCTGCCCGGCCAGCCGAAGTCGATCAAGGAAACCCTCGAAGGGCTGAAGGACGACGCCGGCAACACGGTCGTCGGCGGCATCTTCGCGGCCGTCCCCTATTGCATCGACCTGATCGGCGGCCCGTACATGGAAACCAATCCGGCGGTGAGCAAGACTTTCCGCCCCAAATCGGCATTGCGTCCGCCTGTCGCCTAATTGAAGGAAGCCATGAGCCAGCTGCTTGAGAATATCGAGATCGAAACCGCGCCGAACCCGTCCATTGCCATCGTCTGGCTGCACGGCCTGGGCGCCGACGGCAACGACTTCGTGCCGATCGTGCGCGAACTGGACTTGTCGGGCCTGCCCGGCATCCGCTTCGTGTTCCCGCATGCGAACACGATGCCGGTGACGATCAACGGCGGCTACGTGATGCGCTCCTGGTACGACATCGTCGCCACCGACCTGGTGCGGCGCGAAGACGAAGCCGGCCTGCGCGCCTCGCAGCTGCAGGTCGAGGCGCTGATCGCGCGCGAAAAGGAACGCGGCATCCCGGCCTCGCGCATCATCCTGGCCGGCTTCTCGCAGGGCTGCGCGATGACCTTGCAGACCGGCCTGCGCCACCCGGAACCGCTGGCCGGCATGATGTGCCTGTCGGGCTACCTGCCGCTGGCGGGCGTGGCCGGCGCCGAGCGCCATGACGCCAGCCTGTCCACCCCGATCTTCATGGCGCATGGCGTGCAGGATCCGGTGGTGCCGTTCGCACGCGCGGAAGATTCGCGCAAGGTGCTCGAATCGCTCGGCTACCAGGTCGAGTGGCATGCCTACCAGATGCAGCACACGCTGTGCCTGGAAGAGGTGCAGGACATCGCGAAGTGGATTCGCAAGGTCGTCGCCTGACGCCTGACTCCATCGGCGGCGCGGTCACGTCGACAGCGCCGCCTCCACCGCATCGCTCAGGCGCGACACGATCTCCGACAGATCCGCCGGCGTCGCAATGAAGGGCGGCGCCAGCAGCACATGGTCGCCGTGCTGCCCATCGATCGTTCCCCCCATCGGATAGACCAGCAGGCCGCGCGCCATCGCCTTGGCCTTGATCGCCGCGTGCAGCTTGCGCTCGGGCGCGAACGGCTCCTTCGTTTCCCGGTCGCGCACGAACTCCAGCGCCAGCAGCAGCCCGCGTCCGCGGATGTCGCCGACATGCTCGTGCACCCCGAACACGTCGCCCAGCATGCGGCGCAGCACCGCGCCGCGGCTGCGCACCCGCGCCAGCAGGTCGTCGCGCTCGATCACCTGCTGCACCGCCAGCGCCGCGGCCGCCGCGACCGGATGGCCGATATAGGTGTGCCCGTGCTGGAACATGCCGCTGCGGCTGCGCAGGCATTCGACGATTGCCTTGTGCGCCAGCACCGCGCCGATCGGCTGGTAGCCGGCGCCCAGGCCCTTGGCCACGGCCACGATGTCGGGCGCCACGCCGTCCTGCTCGATCGCGTACATGGTGCCGGTGCGGCCCATGCCGCACATGACTTCGTCGGCGATGAGCAGGATGCGATGGCGGTCGCAGATCTCGCGCACGCCCTGGAAGTAGCCCGGCGTGGGCGGGATCGCGCCGCCGGTCGCTCCCACCACCGGCTCGGCCACGAAAGCGATGATGTTCTCGGGGCCGGCGCGCAGGATGGTGGTCTCCAGTTCGTCCAGCAGGCCGGCGGTGTAGTCGTCGACGCTGACGCCGTCGGCGCGGCCGCGGTACTCGTAGCAGGCCGACACCCGCAGCGCATCCTTCAATAGCGGGGCGAAGGCGCGTTTTCTCCACTCGTTGCCGCCCACGCCCAGGACGCCCAGCGTGTTGCCGTGATAGCTCTGGCGCCGCGCCAGGAAGCGGGTGCGCTGCGGCTCGCCCATCTCGACCCAGTACTGGCGCGCCAGCTTGAGCGCGGTCTCCATCGCCTCGGAGCCGCCGGAGACGAAATAGACGCCCCCCATGTCTTCCGGCCCGCCCTCGACCAGGCGCGCGGCCAGCTGCTCGGCCACGTCGGTGGTGAAGAAGGCGGTGTGGGCATAGGCGCAGCGGTCGATCTGGCGGTGCATGGCGGCGATCACGTCCGGGTGGCCGTGGCCCAGCGAAGAGACGGCGGCGCCGCTGCTGGCGTCGAGATAGGTCTTGCCGTTGGTGTCGACGAGCGTAATACCCTCGCCGCCGGCCGCGAGGGGCGGCACCTGGCGCAGGCTGCGGTGGATGATGTGGCTCATGAAAGCTTACCTCCGATCTCCGATAGGGACGACACTTGACGATAAGCGCGGGAGGGTCGGCTTCTTTTGATTTTTAGCGCAGACCGTGCGAATATTTTCTTAGGATCATTATTGGAGCAACAGATGAGTGCGCACATGAGCGAGCGCCTGGGCCCCATCCCCGACCATGAACTGAACGACGCCCAGCGCGCCGCCGCGCGGGAAATCGTCGCCGGCCCGCGCGGCGCCGTCTACGGCCCCTTCGTGCCGCTGCTGCGCAGTCCCGAGCTGATGAGCCATGCGCAGCGCATGGGCGAATACCTGCGCTACCGCAGCGCGATCGGGGCGCGCCTGTCGGAACTGGCGATCCTGGTCACGGCGCGCCAGTGGGACCAGCAGGTGGAGTGGGCCATCCATGCGCCGATCGCGGCCCAGGTGGGAATTCCGTCGTCGGTCATCGCGGCCATCGCGGCGCGCGAGCGGCCGGGCGACATGCTGGTGGACGAGGCGGTGGTGCACGACTTCTGCGTCGAGCTGCACGAGCACAAGGCGGTGTCGGACCGGGTGTATGCCGACGCGCTCGCGCTGTTCGGCGATCAGGGCGTGGTCGACCTCATCGGGATCAACGGCTACTACACCCTGCTCGCGATGGTGATGAACACGGCGCGCACCAGCGTGCCCGAGGCGGGCGCGTGGCGCATGCCGGATTAGGGTCAAAGATGTACTTGGACCCCCGCCTTCGCGGGGGCGACGCTTATTTGGGGAAGGCGACCACTTCGGCCTGCTGCTCGCCCAGGCCCGCGATCCCCAGGCGCAGCTGGTCGCCCTTTTTCAGGAAGCGCTGCGGCGAGCGGCCCATGCCCACGCCCGGCGGGGTGCCGGTGGTGATGATATCGCCCGGCTCCAGGGTCATGAAGCGCGACACGTAGCTGACGATCTGCGCCACGCTGAAGATCATGCTGCCCGTGTTCCCGGTCTGCATGCGCTTGCCGTTCAGTTCCAGATACAAGTCGAGGTCTTGCACGTCGTAGATCTCGTCGCGCGTGACCAGGAACGGGCCGACCGGGCCGAAGGTGTCGCAGCCTTTGCCTTTATCCCACTGCGAGCCCATCTCGAACTGGAAGGCGCGCTCCGAGACGTCGTTGACCACGCAGTAGCCGGCCACGTACTTCAGCGCTTCTTCTTCGCTCACGTATTGCGCGCGCGCGCCGATGATGACGCCCAGCTCGACTTCCCAGTCGGTCTTCTTCGCGCCTTTCGGCAGCACGATCGCGTCGTCCGGGCCGTTCAGGGAGCTGATCGCCTTGGTGAAGAACACCGGCTCGCTCGGGGTGGTGGATTTGGTTTCGGCGACGTGGTCGGCGTAGTTCATGCCGATGCCGATGAATTTGCCGACGCCCTTGACCGGCACGCCCAGGCGCGGATTGCCGCGCACCAGCGGCAGGGTCTTGTGGTCGATCTTGGCCAGCTTGCGCAGCGCCTTGTCGCCCAACACCGACGCATCGATGTCGTCGATGATGCCGGACAGGTCGCGCAGGCGGCCCTCTTCGTCGAACAGGCCCGGCTTCTCTTTGCCCGGGCGGCCATAGCGCACCAATCTCATGATTCTTCCTCGGTCGTGAACGCGCGGACCGTGGCGGTCCGCGTCAAACCGGCGATGATACCAAGGATCGGCTATTGACTGAGCAGATAGGCGCTGATGTCGATCGCATCGCGCTCGCTCACGCCCATGTTCGGCATCGCGTTGCCCGGATCGATCGCCTGCGGATCCATGATCCAGCGCACCAGGTTGTCCTGGGTATTGGGCACCTTGCCGGCGATGTAGCGGCGCTCGGCCATGTCGCCGAGCGGACGGCCGACGTAGACCTTCGAGCCGGCGATGCTCGGCACCGTATGGCAGGAGTGGCAGGCGTACTGGGTCAGCGCGATCTTGCCGCGTTCGGGGTCGCCCTGGATGCCGGGCGCCGGCCGCGTCGGGCCGCAGGCCGCCACCAGCATGGCCAGCGCCATCATGGCGGGAATGCGTGCTGCTGTCATGGCGCCTCCCCCTGGGTTACGGTTGCGGCCTCGGTGGAGGTCATGCGGCGGAAGTCTTCCTGCGTCATGTTCGGCATGGCCGACACGAACGCCACCACGGCCCAGATATCGTTATCGCTCAAGTGGTATTCCCAGGCCGGCATGCCGCTCATCTTGATGCCGTTGCGGGTGATCCAGTACAGCTCGCGCGTTTCCCAATTGAGGTCGGCGTCCACCAGCGGCCCGGGCACCGGCTGCATGCTCATGCCCTGCTGGAGCGGCGCGACGCCCGGCCCGCCGTGGCACTGGATGCAGTTGGCCCCGTAGACGGCGGCGCCGCGCCGCACCTGCTCCGCTGCGCCCAGCCCGGCGGGCACCTGGATGTCGCGCGCATGGTTCTGCACCGAGTACTGCAAGCCTTCCTCGAACACGGTGTAGATCAGCGGGTAGTGCTGCGCGGTCGCGGCGATATTGTAGAAGCCGCCGCGCAGGACGATCAGGCCGATGGCGGCGCCGATCAGCCCTGCCCCCAGCAGGGTCAGCACCATGGTCTTGACAATAAGTCGTGCGCGATTGGATAGCATAACCTAGGGCGTTCAGTTAAAAAAATGACATCTAATTTCTTGTATTATAAAAGCCACAGCTTTTTCACGAAAAACCAACCGTGCGCATGAATATCTGTCAATACGGCCGTCCATTCCCTCTACGCGCCAGCGCCGTGCTGCTGTGCGCGCTGCTGGCGAGCGGTTGCGGCAGCCAGGACAAGCGGAGCCGCGTCGAAGGGGGCGATCCGGAGCGCGGCCGCCTGCTGACCCAGCAATACCAGTGCGCTGCCTGCCATTTCATTCCCGAGGTACAGGGCACGAACGGCGACGCCGGTCCGTCGCTGCAATACATGGGCCGCCTGAGCTATATCGCGGGCAGCATCCCGAACCAGCCCGAGAACATGGTCCGCTTCCTGCGGAATCCGCCCGCGGTCAAGCCCGGCACGTTGATGCCGGCGCTCGGCATTTCCGAAGAAGAGGCGCGCCACATGGCGGCCTTCATGTACACCCTGAAATGAACGACCTGCAATCCGTCCTCCACCCGGCCGGCGCCGACGCCGCCATCATCCACCAGTTCAGCTGGGTGCTGTTCGTCGGCGGCACGCTGATCTTCATCTTCGTGATGGCCTTGCTGACCCTGGCCATGCGGCGCCAGGCGCGCCCGATCCGGCCCGCCGTCTGGATCTTCGGCGCCGGCATCGCCTTCCCGGTCGTGGTGCTCACCGCCCTCCTGGCCTGGAGCACCTGGCGCAGCGCGCAGCTGGCGCCGCAGACCTCACACGATGCGTTGACGATCTCGGTCACCGGCAAGATGTGGTGGTGGGAGGTGCGCTACCGCGACCCGGCCACCAATCGCGAGATCATCAGCGCCAACGAGATCCACATCCCGGTCGGCGAATCGGTCTACCTGGGCATGACGGCATCCGACGTCATCCACAGTTTCTGGGTGCCGTCGCTGGCCGGCAAGCGCGACATGATCCCGGGCCGCGTCACCGGCCTGACCCTGCGCGCCGACAAGCCGGGCGTGTACCGCGGCCAATGCGCCGAATACTGCGGCGAGCAGCACGCGCGCATGGCCTTCCACGTGATCGCCCTGCCGCGCCCCGAATTCGACGCCTGGCTGGCGCGCCAGGCGGCGCCAAGCCTGCCGGCCGACACCACCGTGCTGCAGCGCGGCCGCGAGGCCTTCCTGGCGCAGCAATGCCAGGCCTGCCACACGATCCGCGGCGTCACCGACGTGCCGCCGTTCTCGGAGCAGGCGCGCATCGCCGACACCTCGCGCCTCGGGCCCGACCTGACCCACGTCGGCAGCCGCCGCGAGATCGCGGCCGGCACCCTGCGCAACCACCGCGGCACGCTGGCCGGCTGGATCGCCGACCCGCAAGCCATCAAGCCGGGCGTGTTCATGCCGCCTTCACAAGACCTGGACGGCGAAACCCTGCGCGCGCTGGCCACCTACCTCGAGCACCTGAAATGACGACGCGCGACGACGCTTTGCCGAATCCCCTGCCCCGCCCACCGCTGGAGCTGACCCGCCTCGAACAGATCTGGGAAACGCCCAGCGGCTGGCGCTTCTTCAAGTCGGTCAACAACACCAATATCGGCCTGATGTACATCGGGACGGCGATCCTGTTCTTCATCCTGGCCGGCATCCTGGCCCTGATCATGCGGGTGCAGCTGGCGGTGCCGGACAACGACCTGGTGGCCGCCAGCACCTACAACCAGATCTTCACGATGCACGGCACCGTGATGATGTTCCTGTTCGCGATCCCGATCGTCGAGGCGATCGCGGTCTACCTGCTGCCCAATATGCTGGGCGCGCGCGATCTGCCTTTCCCCCGCTTGTCGGCCTACGCCTTCTGGGCCTATGCCTTCGGCGGCCTGGCCTTCTTCTGCACCCTGTTCTGGGGCCTGGCGCCGGACGGCGGCTGGTTCATGTATCCGCCGCTGACCGGCATGAAGTATTCGCCCGGCCTGAACGCCGACTTCTGGCTGCTGGGGATCGGCTTCATCGAGATCTCGGCGATCGCCGGCGCGATCGAGCTGATCGTCGGCATCCTGTTCACCCGCGCGCCGGGCATGACCCTGCGCCGCATGCCGGTGTATGCCTGGGCCATGCTGGTGGTGGGCGTGATGATCATCATCGCCTTCCCGGCCGTGATCGCCGGCACCGCGCTGCTCGAACTCGAGCGCGCCTTCAACATGCCGATCTTCGATGCCGAGCGTGGCGGCGACCCGCTGATCTGGCAGCACCTGTTCTGGTTCTTCGGCCACCCCGAGGTCTACATCATCTTCCTGCCGGCAGCCGGCATGATCTCGACCATGATCCCGACCATCGCCCAGAACCGCCTGGTGGGACGGCGCGTGATCGTGGTGGCGCTGGTCGGCGTCGGCATCTTCAGCTTCGGCCTGTGGGCCCACCACATGTTCACCGCCGGCCTGGGCGTGCTCGAGATGAGCCTGATCTCGGCGGCCAGCATGGCGGTGGCGATCCCCACCGGCATCCAGGTGTTCGGCTGGATCGCCACATTGTGGAGTGGGCGCATCAAGCTGAATGCTCCTACTCTTTTCATGCTCGGCTTCATGTTCATCTTCGTGCTGGGCGGGCTGACCGGCGTGATGGTGGCCGTGGTCCCGTTCGACTGGCAGGTGCACGACACCTATTTCATCGTCGCCCACCTGCACTACGTGCTGATCGGCGGCATGGTGTTCCCGGTGTTCGCCGCCATCTATTACTGGCTGCCGCTCATCAACGGCAACCAGATGTCGGAGCGCTGGGCCAAGCCGATCTTCTGGCTGCTGTTCGGCGGCTTCAACATCACCTTCTTCCCGATGCACATCACCGGCCTGTACGGCATGCCGCGCCGCGTCTATACCTACTCGCACGAGATGGGCTGGGACTGGCTCAATATGCTCTCGACCGTCGGCGCCTTCATGTTCGCCCTCGGCATCGTGGGCATGATCGTGGACGCCGCCCGCACCCTGCGCCGGCCAACGAAGGAAGTCGGCAATCCGTGGAATGCGGCGACGCTCGAGTGGCTGCCGTCCGAGGACTACGGCAACCGCAGCATCCCGATCGTCACGTCCGACGACCCGCTGTGGGACCAGCCGACCCTGTCGAAGGAGGTCGAAGAAGGCCGCCACTACCTGCCCAATACCGTCACCGGCCGCCGCGAGACGATCGCCACCAGCCCGGTGAGCGCGACGCCCAACTACCTGATGATCCTGCCCGGCGACAGCTGGCTGACCGTGATCGGCGCCGCGGGCACGGCCGGCTTCTTCCTGCTGCTGACCGTGAAGGCGATGGCGCTGGCCACTATCTGCGGCGTCGTCGCCGTCGCCTGCATCATCGGCTGGCTGTGGCAATCGGACCGCAGCGTCAACATGAGCCACGCCCCGATCGGCGGCGGCATCAGGCTGCCGATCGGCGCGGTCGGCGTCGCCTCGCATTCGTGGTGGGGCACCTTCATCATGCTGATCGTGATCTACGGGATCTTCTGGTCCTTCGCCTACACCTACATCCACACCTCGATGCGGCTCGAGATCTGCCCGCCGCCGGGCGCCTCGCTGCCCGACGGAACGTACACCATCGCCGCCGCCGCCCTGCTGCTGGCGGGTTCCGCCCTGGTCTGGTTCGGCGGCCGCCTGAAGGGCCACGGCATGGCCTGGACCACGCTGGCGGCGCTGGCCTGCACCACGGCCGCCTTCCTGCTCGACGTGCACAGCTGGCGCCTGGTGCACCTCGATGGCACCAAGGATGCCTGGAACGCCTCGATCGCGATCATGCTCGGCTTCCAGGGCGTGATGCTGTTCGTGCTGCTGCTGGCCGCGCCCTACCTGTGCGTGCGCGCCTGGCGCGGCCTGGTCAAGCCCGAAAACCGCGCCACGCGCGACAATATCGCGCTGATCTGGCATTACGTGACCCTGCAGGGCATCACCGCCATGGTGGTGATCCGCGGCCTGCTGCTGGTGATGGATTGAACATGGACGACCGATTCTTCCGGCGCGCCACGCGCGCCTCGCTTCCCCTCCTGGCCTGGGCCGCGCACTTCGGCTTCAGCTATATCGTGGCCGCGGCCCAGTGCACGCCGGGCGCCTGGCGGCCGGAAGGGCCGAACCCGTGGCTGCTGGGCGGCGCCACGCTGCTGGCGCTGGCCGTGTGCGTGTGGAGCGGCGCCGCCGCCGGCAAGCGCCTGCGGCAGGGGTCGACCGAGTTCGTGGATTACGTGGCGGCGGCCAGCGCGGTGCTGGCCTTCGTGGCGATCGCGTGGACCGGGATGCCGGTCCTGCTGGTCAGTGGATGCGCCTGACGGCGCATCAACCCGCGTCCGGCGCCACGCGCCAGATCACGTTGCCGACGTCGTCGGCCACCAGCACCGCGCCCTTCCTGTCGACCGCGACGCCGACCGGCCGGCCATGGGCCTCGCCATCCTGGTTGACGAAGCCGGTCAGCATGTCGAGCGGCTTGCCGTTCGGCCGGCCATCCTTGAACGGCACGAACACCACGTTGTAGCCCGAGCGCGGCTTGCGGTTCCAGGAGCCGTGGTTGCCGATGATGGCGCCATTCCTGTACTGCCCCGGCAGCAGCGATCCTTCGTAGAAGGCCAGGCCCAGCGCCGCCACGTGGGCGCCCAGCGCGTAATCCGGCACGATCGCCTTTTCCACCAGGTCGGGACGCGGCGGCTTGACGCGCGTGTCGACGTTCTTGCCGAAGTAGCTGTACGGCCAGCCATAGAAGCCGCCGTCCTTCACCGCGGTCAGGTAGTCCGGGACCAGGTCGCTGCCGATCAGGTCGCGCTCGTTCACCACGGTCCACAACACGCCGGTCTCGGGCTGCCAGGCCATGCCGTTCGGATTGCGCAGGCCCGACGCGAACACGCGCGTCTTGCCGCTGGCGAGGTCGATCTCCAGGATCGCGGCCCGGTCCTTCTCCTGGTCCATGCCGTTCTCGGCGACGTTGCTGTTCGAGCCCGTGGTCGCGTACAGCTTCGTGCCGTCCTTGCTGGCGATGATGTTCTTGGTCCAGTGGTGGTTCAGCGGACCGCCCGGCAGCGGCGCCACCTGCTGCGGTTTGTCGAGGATTTCGGTCACCCCCTGCTTGTACGGAAAGCGCACCACCGCATCGGTATTGGCCACGTACAGCGTGTCGCCCACCAGCGCCATGCCGAACGGCGAATTCAGGTCTTTCAGGAACACGCGCTTCAGCTCGGCCACGCCGTCGCCATCGGCGTCGCGCAGCAGGCTGATACGGTTCGCGCTCGGCACGCCGGCGCCGGCGCGCGCCATGACCTTGCCCGTCACCCAGTTGCCGATGCCGCTCTTCGCCGGACGCTGCGGCGCATTGGTCTCGGCCACCAGCACGTCGCCGTTCGGGAGCACGTAGACCCAGCGCGGATGGTCGAGCGCGGTGGCGAAGGCGTTCACCGCCAGGCCGGGCGCCGGGACCGGCGTCGTGTTCGCCGGCCAGCCTTTGGCCGGGGCGATGTGAACGGTCGGGATCAGGGTCTTGTTCGGCTCCTTCAGGGTCGGCTGCGAACCCATGTCGGCGCCGGCCGGCAAGGTCGATTTGTCGCCGCAGGCGGCCAGCAGGAGCATGGCGCCTGCGCACATGAACGGGAGTGGTTTGCGCATGACTTTCCCCAAGAGTATGGACTGGGGAAGTGTATATGACAAAGCCACCCATGCACGTTACGGCTGAGAACGCTCAGCCGTGCGCCGGCGCGCGAACCGCCACAGGCCGGGCAGCTGGATCGCCACCAGCAGGGCGAAAGCGGCGCGATAGGCTTCCGGCGGCGCGCGGCCGAGCAGGTCGGGCTGCCACAGGCCGATCACCAGCCCGAAGCCGGCCTGCACCAGGAAGGCGCCGATGAAGATCAAGAGGTTCAGGAAAGTCGCGGCGCGTCCCGTCAATTCGCGCGGCATCGACTGCGCCACGATGGCGTACTCGATGCCGGTGATCGTGCCCACCAGCGTGAACATCACCGACAGCATCGCGACACCGGGCCGGTAGCCGATGACCATGGCCGCCTGCACCAGCACGAAAAACGTGATGCCGGCCGCCGCCACGTCGAGCGGCGGCATGCCGCGCCGCCCGGCCCATTCGGTGACCATGCCGACCGCGATCGCGCCGAACACCACCGCCGCCATCCCCAGGTAGAGCAGATAGGCGACCGCGGGCTCGGGGTAGCGCCCCACATCGGACAGCCAGCGCCCGACCCACAGGCCCTGCACGCCGAAGAACACCGCATGCGGGATCAAGACCAGCGAGGCGACCGCGCGAAAGCTCGGCGCGCGCCAGACTTCGCGCAGGGCCGGCAGCAGCGGACCGCGCTGCGCGGCCGGGCCCTCGGCCTTCGGATACAGCAGCGCGATCAACAACCCGGTGCAGGCCACCAGCGCCGCCAGCAGGCAGAACAGGCCGCGCCAGTCGGTGTATTCCAGCACGGCGCGCACCGGCATGGTGGCGCTGGCGGCGCCCATGCCGCCGACCGCGATCAGGTAGCCGTGCACCGACGGCAGCCGGTCCGGCGCGATCCAGGTGGAGATCGCCTTGACCGCCGCCATGAAGCAGCCGCCCAAGCCGCAGCCCATGATGGCGCGCGCCGCCAGCAGGCCATAAAAGCCGCTGCAGTTCGCGAACAGCAGCGCGCCGCAGGACGCGAGCAGCATCATCGCCACCTGCACCCGGCGCGGCCCGTAGCGGTCCAGCGCCATCCCGACCGGCAGCTGGACCAGGGCGAAGGCGAAGAAGAAGGCGCTGGTCAGCAGTCCGAGCTTGCTAGGGGTGAGCGCCAGCGCTCCCACCAGGTGCGAGGCCAGCACCGCGTTCACGTTGCGCAGCAGCGAAGACAGGAAGTGCCCCAGCGCGAACGGCAGGAACACGTAGAAGAACACCCCCACGCCGGACAGGCGCAGGGGCGCTACGGACGCCAGGGCGCCTGGTTGCATCGTCGGACCCGCGCCTGACATCAGGCCGCGTCGGGCTGGGCTTCGCCGCGCTGGCCGGCCGGCACCAGCGGGATCACCCGTCCGCCGGGGCCGCGCAGCGGACCGCCGCTTTCCACCTCGAAGAAGAAGCGGTCGCGCCCGAACGCGGGCTTCAAATGATCGAGCCAGGTGGCGTTGGGGTCGAACTTGGCGAAGAACGGACGGCGCACCCACTCGGGATTGCGCGCCTGCAGGAACTGCAGGGCGAACAGCTTTTCGCCATTGATGGTCACCACGCCGTCGATCACGACCTTGCCGGGGAAGGCGCTCATCGACGGCCCGCGCACGGTGCGCGACAGGCCCGACACCATGGAATAGGCCTCCTGGAAGATCTCGTGGGCGCGCGCCAGCGGCAGCGAGAAGTAGTCGCGCGGGCCGGTGTCGCGCTCGACGAACATGTAATAGGGAATGGCGCCCAGGCGCACGCCGGTGGTCCACAGCTCGGCCCAGCTCTTCGGGTCTTCGTTGATGTGGCGGATCAGCGGGCCCTGCATGCGCAGGGTGGCGCCGGTGCCGACGATGCGCTTGACCGCCTGCTGGGCTACGGCCGCGCGCAGTTCGACCGCGTGGTTGTAGTGGCCCATGATGGCCAGGTTCTTCCCGCTCGCCACCACTTTCTCGAACAGCCGCATCAGGTCGTCGCTGTCCTTGTCCGACACGAAGCGCTGCGGCCAATAGGCGACCGACTTGGTGCCGATGCGGATGTTCTGGATGTGTTCCAGCTCGGGCGCCAGCAGCGGCTCGAGGAATTCGGCCAGCGAGCGGGTGTTCATGATCATCGGGTCGCCGCCGGTGATCAGGACGTCGGTCACGTCCGGATGCATCTTGAGGTAGGACACCAGCTCGCCGCACTCGCGCGCGTCGAACTTCATCTCGTCCATGCCGACGAACTGCGGCCAGCGGAAGCAGAAGGTGCAGTAGGCGTGGCAGGTCTGGCCGGCGCTGGGGAAGAACAGCACGGTCTCCTTGTACTTGTGCTGCAGGCCCTTGAGCGGCGCATCGTTCACGCGCGGGACGTTGTGCGTCATCTGGCCGGCCGGGTGCGGATTCATGCGCATGCGGATGTCGTGCACCAGGCGCGCGATGGCGGCGTCGTCCTTCTTGTGCAGCACCAGCTCGCGCAGCTGCTCGTATTCATGGGCCGGCAGCATGTCGCGGTGCGGGAAGGTCAGGCGGTAGATCGGATCGTCGGGCACGCGCTTCCAGTCGATCAGCTCATCCATCACATAGGCATTGGTGCGAAACGGCAGCACGTGCGATACCACTTGTACGGCTTCCTGCAGCTCGGGTGTGAGCCATTCCCATTGGCGCGCAGTAACAATGGACTGGCGCGTATACGGCTTGAACTTGGAAGGCGTCGATGCAGTCGTGGTCACGAGAATTCTCCAGTGAGATGACAGGCGGCAAGTTGCCGGGAAGCACTCATATTAGGGAGCCTGTATGCAACAGGAATTGCCTTCAATCAACCTCACTGTTTCTCGGACCGTGTTTAGAACAAACCCGCGACGCAACCTGGCGAAATGAGGCAAGGACACAACGCGACCGGCGCGCAGCTCCTGCCGTTGTGCGAACGCAATCCGGCACCGTCACGGCTCGGTACATTAGTGCGTGCACTTGAGAAATATCCTACCGAACACACCCGAAAGGAAAGCCACCCATGAAGATGATCGCCACCGCCGCCGCCCTCTGCCTGGGGCTGGCCGCCACCGCCGCCCATGCCAACGAACCGACCGCGAAGGACGCCATCGCGATGGCCGAGCGCGGCGCCACCGTCATCAAGACCAAGGGCAAGGCCGAGATGATGAGACTCATCAACGCCAAGGATCCGAGCTTCGTCCAGGGCTCGCTGTACGTCGACCTGCGCGACGTCAAGACCGGCATCGTGCTGGCCCATCCGTACAACCCGTCGATCGTCGGCAAGGACCTGACCGACGTGCCCGATGCGAACGGCAAGAAATACCGGCGCGAGATCATCGAGCTGGCTGCGGCCAAGGGCAAGGGCTGGGTCGATTACCAGTACAAGAACCCGACCACCGGCAAGATCGAGCCGAAGACCACCTATATCCTGCTGGTCGACGACGTGGTGCTGGAAGCCGGCATCTACAAGAAGTGATTGCCGTTGGCGTGCGGTGGACGGTGAATCCGTCCGCCGCACGCGTCTCTAGGAGTGACTCCCATGCTGAACAAACTGCGGATAGGCCAGAAACTGCTGCTGGCCCCGGGACTCGTGCTCGTCCTGCTGACCCTGCTTTCGGCGGCCGCCTACTATGGCATGGTGCGCCAGAATGCCTCGCTCGAACACATGGTGCAGGTGCGCGCCGCGCGCCTGCAGGCGGTGGCCGACGTCGCCGGCGAAGCGCGCTTCGCGCATGCCAACGCCTACCAGCTGCTGGCCTGGGTCAACGGCAGCTTCGCCCAGAACCGGCTGAGCGCCCTGACCGCCGACATCCAGCGCAGGCATGCCGCCATCGGCGACCAGCTGGGCAAGTTCGCGCAGGAGGCCGAACAGCACGAGCGCGCGCCGATCGAGGCCTCGCAAGCGGCGCTGACGCGCTACCGCAAGGCGGTCGGCGAGACGATCGAGATAGCCTCGGTCGACCAGTCGATCGCCACCAACTCGATGCAGAAGGCCGAGCAGCAGTTCGTCGCGCTCGATGCCGAACTGACGCGCCTGGCCCAGCTCGAGAAAAAGATGAGCGAGGATGCCCACGCCGCCGCCAAGGCCGAGTTCCGCAGCCTGGGCTTGAGCATGGCCGGCCTGGTGCTGCTGTCGATCGGGCTGTCGCTGGCGGTGACGATGCTGGTGCGGCGCTCGATGCTGGGCGGGATCAACGCGATCGCGCGCACGGTCGGCGAACTGGCCGAAGGCCGGCTCGACGCGCCGCCCTTGCATGCGAAAGGCCGCGACGAGATCGACGACACCGCACGGGCGCTGGACCACACCATCGCGCGCCTGAACGCCGCCCTGCACAGCGTGATGAACGCGGTGCGCTCGATCGACACCGCGTCGCAGGAAATCGCCAGCGGCAACCTCGACCTCTCGACCCGCACCGAGATGCAGGCCGGCTCGCTCGAGCAGACCGCCAGCACCATGGAGACCCTGACCACGGCGGTCAAGGACAATGCCAGCAATGCGCGCCAGGCCTCGGAGCTGGCGGCGCAAGCGTCGCAACTGGCGTCGCGCGGCGGCCAGGCGGTGCAGCAGGCGGTGACGACGATGGAATCGATCCAGGCCAGCTCGCGCAAGATCGTCGAGATCATCGGCGTCATCGACGGCATCTCGTTCCAGACCAATATCCTGGCCCTGAACGCGGCGGTGGAAGCGGCGCGCGCCGGCGAACAGGGACGCGGCTTCGCGGTGGTGGCCTCCGAGGTGCGCACCCTGGCCCAGCGCTCGGCGGCGGCGGCCAAGGAAATCAAGGGCCTGATCGCCGATTCGGTGAACATCATCGAGCGCGGCAACGCCTCGGTCAGCGAAGCCGGCGCCAGCATGGGCGACATCGTGTCCTCGGTGCGCCAGGTGAACGACATCATCGGCCGCATCAGCATCGCCAGCACCGAGCAGGCCGACGGCATCGCCGAGGTCAATCGCGCGGTCGGGCAGATGGACGGCATGACCCAGCAGAACGCGGCCCTGGTCGAACAGGCCGCGGCGGCGGCCGAAAGCCTGCACGAGCAGACCGTGAACCTGGCGAAGGCGGTGGCGATCTTCCGCGTCGCGCCTGGCCTGGACGCCGATGCGGCGGGCGTCGAAACGCAAGAGGAGGCGAGCGCGGAAGAAGCGCCGGAATCCGGCTTCCAGGGCGTGGGCGAACGGCGCGCATCGGGCAGCGCGATGCGCGGCGGCCCGGTGCGCGCCCTGCCCGCGGCGCCCGCGCGGCGGCGCGCCTGAAATATGGTTCGGCTAGCGGAACGGCCGGCTGACGAAACGCGAGCCGGCCAGCCCGAACCGCCACGGCACGTCGACCGCCTTCGAAATGCCGATGCGCGGCCCGGCCACGAGCGCCAACCCCGGCTCTGCCGGGAGCAGCTCGAATGGTTGTTCCGACAACGCCATGCCATTGTGCGCACGGGTCACGCCTAGCGCCTGGCACAGCTTGCCCGGCCCGGAACACAGCAGGCGCTCGTCCAGCGCGTCGCGCCGCACCCGCATGAGGTCCAGGCCCGCCACCGGCTCGAGCGCCCGGATCAGGACGCCGGCGCCGTGCCCGGCCTCCTGGCACACGAAATTCAGGCACCAGTGGATGCCGTACGACCGGTAGACATAAGCATGCGCGGGCGGCCCGAACATCGACGCATTGCGCTCGGTCGGCCCGGAATACGCGTGCGAGGCCGGGTCTTCATGGTCATAGGCTTCGGTCTCGACAATCCGGCCGCCGACGCCGTCGACCAGCACCGTGACGCCGATCAGCTGCTGCGCAACCGTCTCTGCCGGCTTTGAAAAATCGATCCCTGCAATTGTAGAAATAGCCATGCGCCGATTCTAGCGCGGGACAGCATGACCCGCCGTTTTGGTGAAATTGACACAAGAATAGAGTGATAATGGCATTGCCTTGCTGCAATAACGAAATGACTCGGGTATAGTGGCAGCGTCCTCCGCATTTCCGCGAAGCCTATTCGCGCCTCCATCTCCATGAACACCGTCGTCGAGCCCATTCCGCAGATCGACCAGGTCGATGCCCTGATCAAATCGATCCGCATCCCGCCTCGGCCCAGCCTGCTCGCCGACCTGCAACGCGAACTGGCGGCGGAAGATCCGTCGCTGGACGCCATCGGCAAGATCGTGGCGAGCGACGTCGGCATGTCCGGCGCCCTCCTGAAACTTGCCAATTCGGCCATCTATGGCGGCCGGCGCAAGGCCAAGTCGATCGAGCAGGCCATCCTGTTCCTCGGCATTAA
Organism: Massilia timonae; assembly: GCF_001866515.1. Taxonomy (NCBI): domain Bacteria; kingdom Pseudomonadati; phylum Pseudomonadota; class Betaproteobacteria; order Burkholderiales; family Oxalobacteraceae; genus Massilia; species Massilia timonae. The sequence continues at coordinate 2,277,986 of NZ_JRYB01000001.1, read as the reverse complement.
CCAGGTCGCGGCCATGATGACCGGCCTGCTGGCGCGCCAGGCGATTCCCGCCAACAGCGCGGCCCTGGCCAGCTTCTGGGACATCTCCACCCGCCGCGCGCAGGCGATGGTGTTCCTGTCGCGCCGCCTGCGCATGGGCGAAGCGGACGTGGCCCACACCTTCGGCCTGTTCTGCGACACCGGCGTGCCGCTGCTGATGGAGCGTTTCAAGGATTACAACGTCACCTATGGCGCGGCCTCGCTCGAAGCGGTCCGTCCCTTCACCGCGCTCGAAGTCGAGCGCCACGACACCAGCCACGCCGCCGTCGGCTGCCTGCTGGCGCGTAACTGGGGGCTGTCGGACCACGTGTCGTGGGCCATCCTGCACCACCATGACTACGCCGTGATCGAAGACGCGTCGACGGCATCGCCGGTGCGCTCGCTGGTCGCGCTGTCGCTGCTGGCCGAGAACGCGATCTGCCGCTACCAGGGCCACGCCGAATCGACCGAGTGGAACAAGGGCGGCGCCGCGGCCTGCGCCTATCTGGGCTTGTCGAGCGAAGAAACCGCCGAGATCCTGGACGAATTGCTGGAAGCCTTCCACGAAGACTGAAGCCTTTTGACTTCTGCCTGACGCGAGCGGATACTGGGATGTAAATACCCGCGCGTACAGGGAGGAGACATGAAGCGCCTCGTGACCGGACTGCTGTCGCTGTCCCTGCTGCTGGGCGGCTGCGCCAGCACCGCTCCCACCTCCCCGCCATCATCCGCGCTGTTCGCCGACGAGCGCTTCGCGCCGCCGTCCGAACCGGTCGGCGCGCAGGGCCTGTTCGCGCTCAGTCCCGCGATGCGCGACTACCTGCACAGCGCCGCCTTCACCCAGCGCCTGCGCAGCAAGGGCATGCGCCATGGCCTGCTGGACGCGCTGTACAGCAAGACCGACCTGAAACTCGAATACGAATCGCGCATCACGCGCACCGCCAGCGAAACCTATGAGGCGCGCATGGGCAACTGCCTGTCGCTGGTCATCATGACGGCCGCCTTCGCGAAGGAACTCGGCATGCCGGTGCGCTTCCAGAGCGTGGAGGTCGCGGACAGCTGGAGCCGCAGCGCCGGCATCTACCTGTCGAGCGCCCACATCAACATCGGCCTGGGGCAACATGCGTCCGAGGTCCTGCGCGGCTACGATCCCGAGCGGGTGCTGGTGGTCGACTTCATCCCGCGCGAGGAAGCGGCGAGCCTGCGCACCCGCGCGCTGGAAGAAGAAGACGTCGTCGCCCTCTACCTGAACAACCGCGCCGCCGAAGCGCTGATACAGGACCGCATCATTGACGCCTACTGGTGGGCGCGCGCGGCGGTGGCGGCGCGTCCCGGCACCGCGACCACGCTCAATACGCTGGCCGTGATCTACCACCGCCACGGCGAGCTGGCGCTGGCCGAGCGCGCCTATCAGGCCGCGCTGGCGCGCGAGCCCGAGAACCTGGCGGTGCTGCGCAACCTGGAGCCGCTGCTGGTGACGCTGGGCCGGCCGCTGGAAGCGCAGGCGCTGGCCAAACGCATCGCCGCGATCGAGCCAACGCCGCCGTACCACTATTTCGACAAGGGCATGGCGGCGCTCAAGGCCGGCGACTTCGACGCGGCCGTGGCGCTCTTCGCGCGCGAGGTGAAACGCTCGCCCTACAACGACGAGTTCAGGTTCTGGCTCGGGATCGCGCACCTCAAGCTCGGGCACCTGGGCGATGCGCGCGAGCATATCGCGCTGGCGGTCGATCACAGCACGCGGGGGGATATGCGCGAGGTGTACTCGGCCAAGCTGGCGCATTTAAGAAGGGTGGCGACGACGGGGACGCGGCTGCGCTGACCGCGCCGCCCGCCATGCTGGCGTCATCAGAACAGCGGCGACTGCGATACCGTCGGGCCGCGCTGCTCGTCGTCCCGCAATCGCGACCACACATCCAGCTTCTGCTCGAACGACATCGCCATGTGCGCCGGCGAACTCGATGGCAACACGACGGTGCGATAGCCAGCCGCTGCGAATTGCGGCGCGAACTTGCCCGAGGCCTGGCCGTTGAAACCGACCGTGACAAGCCGCGGACACAGTTCCCGCAGCCGGTCGAAGTCATTGGCGGCGGGTTTGCGGATCGCCGAATCCAGGCTGCCGACCCGCTCGCATTCGCCCAGCACGTCCCACAGCCCGACGCCATGCGCCAGCAGGCGCGGCAGGCGCTCGGCGTAAGGCAGCGCCGCCAGGTCCTCGCCCACGACGCTGGAGATCAGGCGCCAGAACTGGTTGCGCGGATGGGCGTAATACTGGCCCGCGGCCAGCGAGGCCGCGCCGGGAAAGCTGCCCAGGACGAGAATGCGTACGCCGGCATCGAGCACGGGAGCGAGGCCGGTCAGCAGGGAAGAAGGTGGGATTGACATGGCTGCATTGTAGCGGCGCCGTGCACGCACTGCGCTCACTGCAGGGACAGCCGGCCGCCATGCGCGACGGCCGGTCGGAACATGCGGCTTTACTTGATCCAGACCGCGTAATTATTCCCCGAGGTCTGCAGCGTCCACCCACTGCCCGCCGGGCTCCAGCTGTTCGGCCCGATCTTCATCGCCAGCTGGCGCGTATTGCCGCTGATGATCGCCGCATACAGCCCCTGGGTCGCCTGCTGGATCGCCACCGGCGACGTCGAATGCACGCCCGCCGTACGGCGCGCCGCCATCAGCGCGGCAATCGGCGTCTTGAGGTTCCAGTTGTAGATGTGCGGGTAATACACGGTCGGGATGCCCGGATGGCTCAGCACATAGGCATACGCTTCCATCACCGAGCCGCATGGCACCGACCAGTAGTTCTGGCCATTGCCGCAGCTTTCGGACGGACCGGTATCGTGGTTGTCGACGAAGGTCACCGACATCGCCGGCCACCAGCCCAGCGCGCCCTGTGGCTTGCCTGAAGCGTCACGCAGGCGCCAGTAGTTGCCGTTGGCCAGCGCATCGTTGAGCAGGCCCTTGGTGGTGAAATCGAAGGCGCCGCAGCTGTTGCCCGTGCCGTTAATCCAGTTCATGATTTCCTGGCGGTGGGCGTCGATATTGTTCAGGTTCATATCGTTCCACAGCTCGCCGACGCAGAATTCGGCGCCGAAGGCGTTGGCATACTGGCCGGCATAGCTCGGGCTGAAGCCGCGCACGTAGTCGATCCGCATGCCGCTGAAGCCCACCGGTTTGAGCGTGTAATTGAGCCAGTTGATGATCCCGTTCTGGACTTCGCCCACATTGCGGTGGTCGAGATCGCGACCGCCGTCGAAGCCGAGGGCCGTGTCGGGATTGCCCAGGCCGCAGTTGCATTCGTCATTGTTGACGATCGTGTGCAGGGTCCAGTTGGGATTGGTGAAATCCGACCAGTTGGTGGTGCCGACGCGGTGGTTGACCACGATGTCGGCCACCGCCTTGATGCCGTTGTTGGTGAAGGCGCGCACGACGTTGGTCAGCTCGGCCGAGCTGCCATAGCTGGAACTCAGTACGTTGAGCTGGCGTGGCAGGTAGCCCTGGGAGGCGGCGGAATCCGAGGGCGGCGGGAACCAGACGTGGGTAAAGCCCATGCCTTTCAGGTCGCCCACATTGCCCAGCAAGGTGTTGTACCAGTTCGGGCTGCGGTAGCCCGACGAATTCCAATGGAAGCCTTGCAGCAGGACGGCCTGGCTGTTGCCGGACTGGGCCGGCGGGGTGGCGGCGCTGGCGCCGGCGCAGACGGCCAGGGCGCTTGCCGCCAGCATGACGATGATGCTTTTCTTCATTGTTATGTCTCCTCCGATTTTTTGCAGTTGGATTGGTTTCTTCAAAAATCAGCGTGCTGTCACGCCCATCGGAAGCGGCCGTCAAGGTAGATAAACTACCTTTTTCCTCCAAGAATCTTCGCTGCCGATGAGTTCGACAGGATGAGTCTCTGCGGGAGCGAGAAACGTGTCAATTGAATCCGGGTGAAATGTGTAGTTTTGCTACACCAAGCAAAAAAAGCGGCGGTACGCTCGCACGCACCGCCGCAAAGGGCAAACAATCTGCCAGGAGGTAAAGAATCAGATCAACGCTGGGCCAGCGTCGTGGTTTCCGCCTGCGGCGCATCCCAGCCGCCGCCCAGCGACCGGATCAGCGCCACGGTGGTCAGCGCGCGGTCGCCGCGCAGCTGCACCGCGCTGCGTTCCACCGCCGCCAGGTTGCGCTGCGCGTCGAGCAGTTCCAGGTAGCTCGAACGGCCCGCGTCATACAGCTTCTGCGCCAGGTCGGCCGAACGGCGCGCCGAGACCACGGCGGCGTCGATCTGGGCCGACTGGCCGGCCAGGATGCGCAGGCCGGCCAGGCTGTCCTCGACCTCGGCGAACGCCACCAGCACGCTCTGGCGGTAGGCGCCGACCGATTCCTCGAGCGCGGCCTCGCTGCGCACCACGTTGTTGCGGTTGCGGCCACCGTCGATCAGCGGCATGGATGCCAGCGCGCCGACCACCCATGAACGGCTGCTCCATTTGAAGACCTCGGAGAACACGCTGCCCACGCCGCCGCCATCGGCGCTGATGGTCAGCGCCGGGAACATGGCGCCGCGCGCCACGCCGATGCGGGCATTGGCCGCTTCCATCGCGCGCTGGGCGGCGACGATGTCGGGCCGGCGCTCCAGCAGCGACGACGGCAGGCCGGCGGGAATCGCCGGCATCAGGCTCGCATCGAGCAGCGGGCTGGGGCCGGCCACGTAGTCGGCCGCCGGCTTGCCCAGCAAGACGGCAAGCGCGTGCTCGGTGGTGGCGCGCTGGCGCTGCACGCCGATCGCCTCGGCGCGCGCCGTGGCCAGCTCGGTGCGGGCGCGCGACAGGTCGAATTCGCCGATGTCGCCCAGGTCGAAGCGGCGCTGGGTCACGCCCACGCTCTCTTCGCGCAGGCGCACCGTCTGGTCCACCGTCACGAGTTCGGCGTCCAGCGCGCGCAGCCTGAAATAGGTCTGGGCCACGTCGGCCTGCAGCGCCAGCAGCACCGAGCGGAAGTTCGCCTCGGAGGTCGCGGCGTCGCCGCGCGCCGCCGACACGCTGGCCGCCACGCGGCCGAACAGGTCGACCTCGTAGCTGGCCGACAGGCGCGCCGTGTAGCTGGTGTGGGCCTCGGTATCGCTGCCCTGCGCCTGGCCCGACTCCAGCGGCGACAGGCGCGCGCGCTGGGCGCCGATGCCGATGCCCACTTGCGGGATGCGGTCGGCTTCGGCGATGCCGGCGATGGCCCGCGCCTGCTTGACGCGGCTGGCCGCGACCGACAGGTTGGCGTTGTTGGCGGCGGCTTCCTCGATCAGCGCGGTGAGCGCCGGGTCGTTGAAGGCCAGCCACCACTGGCCACGCGGCTGGGCTTCGGCCGGCTGCGCCGGCTTCCAGCGCGCGCCGTCGATGCCCGCCACTTCCACGTCGGCCGCCTTGGGGGCCTGCGATTCGCGGAAGGCGGCCGGGGTCGCCACTTGCGGCTGGACGAAATCGGGCGTGGCGCAGGCGGTCAGCAACAAGGCTGCCAGCAACGGGGCTACGCCGCGTCGAATGAACGGATTATTCATCTCAATGTACTCCTTCCGCGTTGTGCGCCACGGCGGGCGCCTTCGCAGGTTTTTCAAAGCGCTTGGCCAGCATGCGCAGCAGCACGTAGAACAGCGGCGTCAGGAACAGGCCGAAGAAGGTCACGCCCAGCATGCCCCAGAACACGGCGATGCCGATCGCGTGGCGCATCTCGGCGCCGGCGCCGCTCGAGAACACCAGCGGCACCACGCCGGCGATGAAGGCGATCGACGTCATCAGGATCGGACGCAGACGCAGGCGGCTCGCTTCCAGGGCGGCGTCGATCACGGTGCGGCCATGGTCTTCGAGTTCGCGCGCGAACTCCACGATCAGGATCGCGTTCTTCGAGGCCAGCCCCACCAGCACGAACAGGGCAATCTGGGTGAAGACATTGTTGTCGCCACCCGACAGCTTCACGCCGGCCAGCGCGCACAGGATCGACATCGGCACGATCAGGATCACCGACAGCGGCAGGGTCCAGCTTTCGTACTGGGCGGCCAGCACCAGGAACACCAGCAGCACGCACAGCGGGAACACATAGATCATGGTGTTACCCGACAGGATGTCCTGGTAGGTCAGCTCGGTCCATTCGTACGACACGCCCTTCGGCAGCGTCTCTTTCGCGAGCTGTTCCATGATGGCTTGCGCCTGGCCCGACGACACGCCCGGTGCCGCGCCGCCATTCATCTCGGCCGCGACATAGCCGTTGTAGCGCGTCACGCGGTCCGGACCATAGGTGTCCTTCACGCGCATCACCGACGACAGCGGAATCATCTCGCCGCTGTTGCTGCGCACCTTCAGCTGCTCGATCTGCTCGCGGTGCGAACGGAACTCGGCGTCGGCCTGCACGCGCACCTGGTAGGTACGGCCGAACTGGTTGAAGTCATTCACGTACACCGAACCCAGGTTGACCTGCAAGGTCTGGTTGATCTCGGACAGCGGCACGCCCAGCTGCTTGGCTTTCACGCGGTCGATGTCGGCGAACAGCTGCGGCACGTTGATCTGGAAGCCCGAGAACACGCCGGCCAGCTCCGGGGTCTGCCAGGCGCGTGCCTGCAGCGCCTGCACCGCGTTGTTCAACTCGTCGTAGCCGACGTTGCCGCGGTCTTCGATCATCATCTTGAAGCCGCCGGTGGTGCCCAGGCCGTTCACCGGCGGTGGCGACAGCACCAGCACGAAGGCGTCTTCGACGGCGCCCATGCGCTTGTTGATCTCGGCCGCGATGGCGTCCGCGCTCATGTCCTTGCCCTTGCGATCCTTGAACGGCTTCAGGCTGGTGAACACGATGCCGGCGTTCGGCGCATTGGTGAAGCCGTTGATCGACAGGCCCGGGAAGGCGATCGACGATTCCACGCCCGGGATCTCCTTGGCGATCGCCGACATCTGGCGGATCACGGCTTCGGTGCGGTCGAGCGACGCGGCGTCCGGCAGCTGGGCGAAGCCGATCAGGTAGGCTTTATCCTGCTGCGGCACGAAGCCCGGCGGCACTGCCTTGAACATGAACACGGCGGCCACGGCCAGCGCCAGGTAGACGCCGATGGCGGCGGTCTTGCGGCGCAGGACGCCCTTCACGCCGCCTTCGTACTTCTCGGACGAACGGGCGAAGAAGCGGTTGAACACGGCAAAGAAACGCCCCAGGACTGCGTCGATCATGCGCGTCAGGCGATCCTTCGGCGCGTGATGCGGCTGCAGGATCGAGGCCGACAGCGCCGGCGCCAGGGTCAGCGACACGAAGGCCGAGATCACGGTCGAAATCGCGATGGTCAGGGCGAACTGGCGGTAGAACTGGCCGGTCAGGCCCGCGACGAAGGCGATCGGCACGAACACCGCGCACAGCACCAGCGCGATCGCGATGATCGGGCCGCTCACTTCCTTCATCGCCTGGATGGTCGCGTCATGCGGCGTCAAGCCGTTGGCGATATTGCGCTCGACGTTTTCCACCACCACGATCGCGTCGTCGACCACGATGCCGATCGCCAGCACCAGGCCGAACAGCGACAAGGTGTTGATCGAGAAACCGAAGGCCAGCATCACGGCGAAGGTGCCGACCACCGAAACCGGCACCGCCAGCAGCGGGATGATCGAAGCGCGCCAGGTTTGCAGGAAGATGATGACGACCAGCGCCACCAGCACCACGGCTTCGAGCAGGGTCTTGATCACCGAATCGATCGACTCGCGCACGAACTGGGTCGGGTCATACACGATCGAATACTCGACGCCCTGCGGGAAGTCCTTCGCCAGCTCGTCCATCGTGGCGCGCACGTTGCTTGATAATTGCAGGTCGTTGGCGCCCGGGGCGGCGAAGATCGGAATCGCCACCGCCGACTTGTTGTTCAGCAGCGAACGCAGTGCATACGAGCTGGAACCGAGTTCCAGGCGCGCCACGTCCTTCAGCAGGGTCGTGCCGCCGTCGGCATTGGTCTTGAGGACGATGTCGCCGAATTCCTCGACGGACTGCAGGCGGCCCACCGTGTTGACGGTCAACTGGAAGTCGGCGTCCTTGGCCGGCCCCTGGCCGATCACGCCGGCCGCGACCTGCACATTCTGTTCGCGGATCGCCGCGACCACGTCGCCCGCGGTCAGGTTACGCTCGGCCACCTTCTGCGGATCGAGCCAGACCCGCATCGCGTATTCGCCGGAACCGAACAGCTGCACCTCGCCCATGCCCTCGATGCGGGCCAGCTGGTCCTTGACGTTCAGCACCGCGTAGTTGCGCAGGTACAGGTCATCATATTGGCCATTGGGCGAATTCAGGTGCACCACCATGGTGATGTTGGGCGACGATTTCACCGTGGTCACGCCGATCTGGCGCACCTCTTCCGGCAGGCGCGGCAAGGCGCGCTGGACCCGGTTCTGCACCGCGGTCTCGGCCTGTTCGACGTTGGTGCCGATCTTGAAGGTGACGGTCAGCATCAGCGCGCCATCCGACGTGTTTTGCGAGGACATGTACAGCATGTCCTCGACGCCGTTGATCTGTTCTTCCAGTGGCGTGGCCACGGTTTCGGCGATCACCTTCGGGTTCGCGCCCGGATACTGGGCGCGAACCACCACCGACGGCGGCACCACTTCCGGGTATTCCGAGATCGGCAGCTGGAAGATCGAAATCAGGCCGCCGACGAAGATGATCACCGACAGCACCGCCGCGAAGATCGGCTTGTCGACAAAGAATCTGGAAAAGTTCATGTTCGATTACTCCTTGACGTCGGCCAGCGCCACTTTGGCGTCCTTGGCCGCCGGGGCTGCGGCCGCAGGGGCCACCATCGGCACGGTTTGCGCGGCGATCGGCGCGCCGGGACGCACGCGCTGCAGGCCGTTGACGACGATCTTCTCGCCCGGCTTCAAGCCGTCGCGCACCACGCGCAGGCCGTCGTCGAGCGGTCCGAGCTTGACGGCGCGGTACTCGGCCTTGCCGTCCTTGTCGACCACGTACACGAACTTGCGGTCCTGGTCGGTGTTGATGGCGCGGTCGGCGATCAATATCTGCTGGCTCGGCGCACCGCCGGCGATCTGGACACGGGCGAACAGGCCGGGCGCCAGCTGGCGGTCGGCATTGGCCAGGGTGGCGCGCATGCGCACGCTGCCGCTGCGGCTGTCGAGCTGGTTATCGACGAATTCCAGCTTGCCGCTGTGCGGGAAGCCTTCCTCGCCGGCCAGGCCGACCTTCACGTCGACCGGCTGGCCGGCATGGGTGCGGCGGCTCACGCGCAGATAGGTGCTTTCGTCGCCGTCGAAGCTGGCGTAGATGCGGTCCAGCGACACGACCGAGGTCAGCACGGCGCTGGCATCGACCAGGTTGCCGAGGGTGATTTCGGCTTTCGAGACGCGGCCGTCGATCGGCGCGGTGACGCGGGTATAGGCCAGGTTCAGGCGCGCGGCTTCGTACTCGGCGGCGGCGGCGCGGGCGCTGGCGTCGAGCTCCTTCTGGCCGGCGTCGCGTTCGTCGAATTCGCGCTGGGCGATGGCTTTATCGGCCAGCAGGCGCTCGGCGCGCTGCAGTTCCAGGCGCGCCAGGTCGGCCCTGGCGCGGGCGGCGGCGGCGGCGGCCTGGGTGCGGTCGGCCTCGGCCTGGTAAGGACGCGGGTCGATCACGAAGAGGACGTCGCCTTTCTTGACTTCGGCGCCGGGCTTGAAGTTGACGGCGGTGATGTAGCCCGAGACGCGCGAACGGATCTCGACCACGTCGATCGCTTCCAGGCGCCCCGAGAATTCCTGGGTCTCGAGGACGGGCTTTTGCACGACCACGGCGGCGGACACCGGCGGCGCGGGCGGCGCTGCCGGTGCATCGTTGCTGTTGGCATCGGCGCAGCCGGTCAGGCCGGCGCCGACGAGCCCACTGAGAGCCAGTGCGGCCACGATCACGCGCAGGTTGCCCGGTAGTTTGCCCTGTTTTGGCTGGTTATTCATGATTAACCTTTCTTATTAACGACGATTGAAAAGACAATAAAACCCCGTCCGGCGTCGTCGACTTGTCGAGTCGAGCGAAACGCTGGCGAAAAACATCCCCTTCCGCGCCGTGGCGCGGAAAAAATCAGGAAATAAGTGAAACGCGGCCGGTCAGTTCATGCCGGCGGCGCCGGGCCTAGCCCCAGGGACAGTCGCGCGCTGCCTGCAACTGCCGGTTCTGTGCCTGCTCGTTGTGATTCATGGCGACCCTCCATTTTCGATTGACTCTTACTTACCCATCAAGACTGCATAAGACGCAGTTACAACGGGTCCCCCACCGGTGCGCCGGGCACGGTGTCTTGCGATACGCTTGCTGTATCCGGCGTGGCCGGGATCAGGTGGTTGATGCTGAGGTGTCAGGCGCCTCCACGCCCTTCCAGCCGCGCGAGGAAGCTGGAAATTTCGAGCATCGCCTGCACCTTGCAGGCGCATTCGTTGCGCCCGTTCGGATCCTGCAGGTCGGGTGCGGCCATGCGGCGCACGGTGGTGCAAATGCCGGCGTTGATCAGTTTGGCGCCGTATTGTTCAGCCTCGTCGCGTAATGGATCGTCTTCGGCCGACAGGATCAGCGCCGGCGCGAGGTTCTTGAGACGGCTCGAGTGCAGCGGCGCCGCATACGGATGCGAGCGGTCGGCCGCATGCGGCAGGTAGCCGCGATAGGCGGCCGCGCAGACGGTGGCCGCCTTCTCGCGATCGGCGCAATAGGTCATCTGGCGCATCGAACCGGTGGAGAGCGCCGGGTCGAGCATCGGCATGACCAGGATCTGGCCGGCCAGGGCCGGGCCGCCGCGGTCGCGCGACATCAGCGCGCATACCGCCGCCAGGTTGGCGCCGGCTTCGATGCCGGCCGTCACCAGGAGCTTGCCGTTCCAGCCCAGCTTGGTCTTGTTCTTCTTGGCCCACTGCAGCACCGCATGGGCGTCCTCGACCGCGGCCGGGAACGGGCTCACGGTCGCCAGCGTATAGGTCGAAGCCAGCACCAGCGGCAGGTGGTCGCATTCTGCGAGGCTGCGCAGGAAGTCGTCGCACTCGTCCAGGTCGCCGCTGTCGAAGCCGCCGCCGTGGAAGTACACCACCAGCAGGTCGCGCTTGGCGACCGGGCCGGCGGCATACAGCCGCGCGGCCAGGGGGCCGGCGGCGCCGCCTGCCTCGAGGTCGCGTACCTTGAGGCTGCGGTCGACGGCGTCCAGCACGGCGCTCATCGGGCCGCTCCATCTTTCTGGAGCTGGACGATGCGCTCGTCGACGTCGGCGCAATCGCCGGCGCAGCTCATCTGCATTTCCAGGGACAGCGCATGGAAACCACGCGCCTCGGCGCCGGCGGCGCGCGAGTAGGCATCGGTGCAGAGCAGTGCCGCCAGTGCGACGCCGCTCAGGGCGACTGCTACCGTGGTAAAGATTCCGTTCTGAATGTTCCGATGGCTCATGGCCGGCTCCGTCTTCCTGGTCAATACATTGTTGCGATGCACACATAATAGTCTTCATCTACAATCAGATAAAGATGGCAATACTGAATTGATTGTTCGGATTGCTGAACAATCGCACTGTTTTAATCCGAAGAAGACGATATGAACAAACTCCAGGCCATGGAAGTATTCGTGCAAGTGGTCGATGCCGGCAGCTTCACGCGCGCCGCCGAGACCCTGCAATTGCCCAAGGCAACGGTGTCGACCCTGGTACAGGCGCTGGAAACCTCGCTTGCCTCCAAGCTCTTGCACCGCACCACGCGCCATGTGTCGGTGACCTCGGACGGCGCTGCCTATTACGAGCGCTGCGTGCGCATCCTGTCCGACGTGCGCGACGCCGAGGAATCGCTGTCGCGCCACCGCTTCAGCCCCAGCGGACGGCTGCGGGTGGATGCGCCGACCGGCCTGTCGACCGAGATCCTGATTCCCGCCCTGCCCGACTTCTTCGAGCGCTATCCGGACATCACGCTCGAACTCGGCACCACCGACCGCCCGGTCGACCTGGTCGAAGAAGGCGTCGATTGCGCCGTGCGCGGCGGAGAATTGCTCGATACCAACCTCATTGCACGCCGCGTCGGGGTGATCAACTTCGTCACCTGCGCCTCTCCCGCCTATGTGGAGCGCTACGGCATGCCGATGCACCCGCGCGACCTGGAGCGGCACCGCTGCGTGAATTATTTCTCGGCGAGGAATGGCAAGATCTCCAGCTGGGACTACACCCGCGACGGCGAGCGCATCGACATGACCTTGCCCGGCGTGATCGCCCTGAACGATTCGAGCGCTTATATCCAGGCCGGCCTGTCGGGGCTGGGCGTGATCAATATGACGGATTACCTGCTCAACGAGCACTTGGCCACCGGCAAGATGGTGCGCCTGCTGCCCGAATGGCGCTGCGACCCGCTGCCGGTGCACGTCGTCTATCCGCACAACCGCCACCTGTCGGCCAAGGTGCGGGTGTTCGTCGAATGGATCTCGGAACTGTTCGCGAACCATCCGAACCTGCGCCTGCAGCCGGCCGACACCGCGGCGCCCGTGCCGGCGCTGCCGTCGAATGCGCGGCAGACCGGACAAGGAGACTGATGCGGGCGTAGAATCGTCGTTACACAACTGGAGACCGCCGTCATGGAATTTTCCTCTACGCCGCGCGATATCGACGTGTTGCTGGCCCGCTATGCCGAGAGCCACCGCAATCCCGTCAACGAACTGATCCACTTCGTCTGCATCCCCGCCATCGTGTTCAGCCTGCTGGGCATCCTGTGGGCAATTCACCCGCTTGTGGCCCTGGCTGTCGTGGGCGCCGCGCTGGTCTATTACATCAGGCTGTCCAGGCCGTTCGCGCTCGGCATGGCGGCGATGGCCGCCGTGATGCTGGGGCTGCTGAACATGCTGCCGGAAGGCACCGTGCTGGTGACCTCGATCGGGGTGTTCGTGCTGGCCTGGATCGGGCAATTCATCGGCCACCATATCGAGGGCAAGAAACCATCGTTCTTCGACGACCTGCGCTTCCTGCTGATCGGGCCATTGTTCGTGCTGAGCTTCCTGTATCGGCGAATGCGGCTGGCCTATTGATCACCAGACGGCGATGTTGCGCTTTTGATACAGCGGAGCGCCCCATCGCTGTAAAAGATGCCGGCAGGAACAAAGCGGGAGGACTATACTCCCGCGAATGTCTTCTCCCGTCCTCTTCATCGTCGCCTCACTGATCTGGGGCTCGACCTTCTGGGCCATCACCTTACAGCTGGGACATACCGCTCCCGCCGTGTCGGTGGCCTACCGTTTCTTCCTGGCCGCCGCCGCCCTGTTCGCCATCTGCCTGGTGCGCCGCGACAGCCTGCGCCTGCCCTGGCGCACCCATCGCTGGATGGCGCTGCAGGGCGGGCTGACCTTCGGCATCTCGTATATCTGCACCTATGAATCGGAGCAGCACATCGTGTCGGGCCTGGTGGCGGTGATGTTCGCGCTGATGGTGTTCTGGACGCCGATCTGGAGCCGCGTCTTCTTCGGCACTACCATCAGTCGCCGCACCTGGGCCTGCGGCGCCGTCGCCACCGTCGGCGTGGCCCTGCTGTTCTGGCACTCGATCAGCGATGCCTGGCAAGAATTGAAGACGGGCGGCGACGGCCATTTCCTGGCCGGCGTGGTGCTGGCGCTGGCCGCCACCCTGGCCAGCTCGGCCGGCAGCATCGTGGTCAACAAGGTCAAGGAACAATCGTCCAACCTGCCGCTGACGATGGCCTGGTCGATGTTGTGGGGCGCGTCGATGGTGGCGGTATGGTCGCTTGCCAACGGCAATGCCTTTACCCTGCCCGAGAGCCCCACTTACTGGGCGGGCCTGGTCTACCTGTCGATCTTCGGCTCGGTCATCGCCTTCTTCGCCTATTTCACGCTGATCGGCCGCATCGGCGCCAACAAGGCCGTCTACATCGGCGTCGTCACGCCCGTGCTGTCGGTGCTGCTGTCGGTCCAGCTCGAAGACTACCGCCCCGGCCTCCTCGAATTCCTGGGCATGGTGCTGTGCCTGGCCAGCGTCGCCTGGGCCGTGCGCGCGCCTGCCGCCAGGAGCGTGCAATCCGCTAACCTGAACAATGCCATCGAATCGCCATGAATGTTAACACCGCCTTTTCCATCCGCCCCGCCCAGCCGCAAGACGTCGCCCACATCCACGCCATGATCGTGGAGCTGGCGGTGTTCGAAAAACTCGAACACATGGTGGTCGCCACCGAAGCCCTGCTGCACGAAGGCCTGTTCGGCGCGCGCCCATCGTGCGAAGCGATTGTTGGTGAAGAAAACGGTGAAGTCGTCACCTTCGCCCTGTTCTTCCATAACTTCTCGACCTTCCTCACCAAGAAGGGCTTGTACCTGGAAGACCTGTATGTAAAACAGGCGCACCGCGGCAAGGGCTATGGCACGCAGATGCTGCAACGCCTGGCGCAGCTGGCGGTCGAACGCGGCTGCGGACGTTTCGAATGGTCGGTGCTGGACTGGAACGAACCGGCCATCCAGTTTTACCAAGCCATGGGCGCGGACGTCATGCCGGATTGGCGCATCTGCCGCGTCACCGGCGACAGCCTGCTGTCGCTCGCGCAGCGCAGCTGAATCACGCGATAAAAGCGACGCCCCAAAGAAAAACCCACGGGCCTTGGCACCGTGGGCAAACCCATTTTGGCAAATGGGGAGGGGAGATGGGAATCACATGAATGACTATAGTTGGCCATTCTTAATGATCCATTAAGGCTTACATTTGCTTACCGCTGTAACTGCCGTAGTAACCGTTTGTTGTTATCGCGTGTTGAATCCATCATCGGCCAGGCAAGAAAGCCAGGCTTGAGGGTGATCAAGCACTTACCCACCGTGGCTGCGAGTGTTGCGACAAAGGGACAAGTGTTGCCAAATTACACGGGAAGTTGGGGCGCGCGCAGGACGCCGCCATTGACCACGGCCTGGCAGGGATTGAAGCCGATCGCATACGCCAGGTCGGCGGGACGGGCGATGTTCCACAAGGCCAGGTCGGCGCGCTTGCCGACCGTCAGGGTGCCGATCTCGGCCTGCAGGCCCAGGGCCAGCGCGCCATAGGCGGTCGCGCCGAGCAGGGCTTCCCGCGGCGTCAGGCGCCACAAGGTGCACGCCATATTCATCGCCAGCAGCAGCGACGTCATCGGCGAGGTGCCGGGATTGCAGTCGGTGGCCACCGCCATCGGCACGCCGGCTTCGCGCAGCGCGTCGACCGGCGGCATCACGGTCTCGCGCAAAAAATAATAGGCGCCCGGCAGCAGCACCGCCACGGTGCCGGCGCGCGCCATCGCCGCGATGCCTTGCGGGCTCAGATGTTCCAGGTGGTCGGCCGACAGGCCTTCGTAGCGCGCCACCAGTTCCGCCCCGCCCTGGTCCGACAACTGCTCGGCGTGCAGCTTGAGCGGCAGGTCGAGCTTGCGCGCGGCGTCGAACACGCGCTCGGTCTGGGCGCGCGTGAAACCGATCCGTTCGCAGAAGGCGTCCACCGCGTCGACCAGGCCTTGCCCGGCGAGCGCCGGCAGCATGCGCTCGCACACTTCAGTCACGTAGTCGTCCTGGCGGCCGGCGAATTCCGGCGGCAGCGCGTGCGCGCCGAGGAAGGTGGTCGCCACCCGCACCGGCAGCAGCTCGCCGATGCGGCGCGCGGCGCGCAGCATGCGTTCTTCGGCGCCCTGTTCGAGGCCATAGCCCGACTTGATCTCGAGCGTGGTCACGCCCTCGGCCAGCAGGGCGCGCACGCGCGGCAGGCTGGCCGCGACCAGGTCGTCGACACTGGCCGCGCGCGTGGCGCGCACGGTGGACATGATGCCGCCACCCTGGCGCGCGATGTCTTCATAGGTGGCGCCGTTCAGGCGCGCTTCCCACTCGTTGCTGCGGTTGCCGGCGTGGACCACGTGGGTATGGCAGTCGACCAGGCCCGGCGTCATCCAGGCGCCGCCGCAATCGTGCACCCGGCTTGCCGGCGGGGCATCAAGGCGCTTGCCGATCCAGGCGATGCGGCCATCCTTGACCGCCAGCGCGGCGTCCGGCAGCTCGCCGTAGCCGTCCTCCATCGTCGCCAGGTGGACGTTGGTGAAGACGCAGTCGGGCCGCCCCTCAGTCATACATCTCTGCGTCGTCGTCTTCCGAATAATAGTGGACGTCGACGATGAAGATCGTGGCTTGCCCCGCTTCCAGCGACCACACCGTGCCCTGGTCGAGGATCACGGCGTCGTAGCGCACCAGGCCGATGCGCTCGTCGTCGCTGGCCAGCTGCAGGCTGTCGCCCTCGGCCAGGAACAGCACCGTCACCTCGGCGCGCGCGACGAAGGTGGAGTCGCCGCTCAGGCGCCGCCGCCCGAATTGGTGCCAGCAGCGCTCGCTGCGCGACATGACGTTGAAGTCCAGGGTCGGCCCGCGATTGAGCCGCGCCTGCACCTCGGAATCGCCGTCGAACGCGATCACCGGCTCGGCGTCGCTGATCAGGGTCGGCTCGCCGTCGATCTGCAGGGTCAGGCCATGGCCGTCGACCAGCGCCAGGGTGCGGTCGACGCCGGGGAAGCGCGAGAACGCGCCGTCCTCGGCGATGGTCGCCAGGCTGACGCGCCAGTCGAAATCGTCGAAGCCGGCGTCAGGCGGGCCGATCGCGATCTCGATCGTGCTGCCGCCGCCGTTCTTCCATGGCGCCGGGGCCAAGCCTGCAAACGGAATCAAGACTGTCATTTCACACCTCCTGGGTCACTGCGCGCAAATCCCTGAGCGCCTGGCGGTAGCGCTGGGCGACCTCGTCCTGCGCCATGTGGCGCCCGTCTTGCACCACCCAGCGGCCGCCGCACAGCACGTCGCGCACCAGGTTGTCGTTGCCACAGAATACAACACGTCCGAGCACTTCGGATTCAATCACGCCATCGAGGTTCGGATGCTGCTCGTCCAGCACCAGCAGGTCGGCGCGCCGGCCAGCCTCGAGCAGGCCGACGCGGCGCCCCGTCGCCAGGGCGCCGCCCTGCAGCGCCGCCTGCCACAGATAGTCGCCCACGTCGCGCCGTTCGCGGGTGTGCGCCACGTTGCGTTGCTGGTGCAACAGGCGCTGGCCGTACTCGAGCCAGCGCAGCTCTTCGACCGGGCTTTGCGACACGTGGCTGTCGCTGCCGACGCCGAAGCGCCCGCCCGCCTCGATGAAGGGCGCCAGCGGGAACAGGCCGTCGCCCAGGTTGGCCTCGGTGGTCGGGCACAGGCCGGCCACCGCGCCGCTGCTTGCCAGCGCCACGACTTCGGTCTGGTTCACATGGGTCGCATGCACCAGGCACCAGCGCGCATCGAGCGCGACGTGGTCCATCAGGTATTCGACCGGGCGCCGGCCGGCATGCGCCAGGCACTGCTCCACCTCGCCCTGCTGCTCGGCGATGTGGATGTGCAGCGGACGCCCAGGCGGCAAGCCGCCCGCCAGCGCCCGGATCTGATCGATGGTGGCGGCGCGCAGCGAGTGCGGCGCGGCGCCGACCTCCAGCTGGCCGCCGCGCAGCGGGCCCAGGGCCTCGACGATGCCGAGCACCTCGTCGACGTCGGTGCGAAAGCGCGCCTGCGCCGGCGCCAGCGGCTTTTCGCCGAAACCGGCATGGCTGTACAGCACCGGCAGCAGGGTCAATCCCATGCCGGTCGCCTGTCCCGCCGCGGCCACCCGCTCGGCCGTCTCGGCGGGGCGCGCATAGGCGGCGCCGTCGGCGTCGCGCTGCAGGTAGTGGAACTCGCACACCGAGGTGTAGCCGTGGCGCAGGCATTCGGCGAACAACTGGGCCGCGATGGCCTCGATCTGGCCTGGGGTGATGCGGGCGGCGAAGCGGTACATCAGGTCGCGCCAGGTCCAGAAGCTGTCCGGCCCGTCGCCGGCGCGTTCGGTCAGGCCGCCCAGCGCGCGCTGGAAGGCGTGCGAATGCAGGTTGACCATGCCGGGCAGGACGTATTGCGCGTGCCGCATGCCGGGGGAAGCGGTGGCGCCGGGCGCCACCCGGGTCAGGTCGCCGTGCGCATCCCATTCGAGCAGGACGTCGCGCTGCCAGCCTTGCGGCAGCAGCGCATGGCGCGCGAACAGGGCTGTCGTCATGGACGCACCCAGTTCACCGCGGCCTTGACCATGTCGCGCAGCAGCGGCTGCAATTGAGCGGCGACGTCAGGACGGTAGTCGAACGGCGCCGCCTCGTTCATGTACAGGCACTGGCATTTCTCGAGCTGGATCGCGTGCACGCCGTGCGACGGCTGGCCGTAATGGCGCGTGATGTGGCCGCCCTTGAAGCGGCCGTTCAGGGCGATCGTGTAGCGCTCCTGGGCGCGCGCCACGCCCAGGACGGCCTCCTCGAGTCCCGGGTCGCAGGACTTGCCTTCGGCGGTGCCGAAGTTCAGGTCGGGCAGCTTGCCTTCGAAAAAGCGCGGCACGATCGAGGCGATCGAATGCGCTTCCCACAGCACCACGCGGCCATGTTCGGCCTTCAGGCGATCGAGTTCGGCGCGCAGCTGCGCGTGATATGGCCGCCAGTAGCGTTCCAGGCGCCGCCCCACCTCGGCCTGGTCGGGCTCCATGCCCTCCCGGTAAAGACGTTCGCGCCCGAAGGTGTCGAGCGGGCACAGGCCGGTCGTGTCCAGGCCCGGATACAGGTTGGTGTTCTCGGGCGGGCGGTTGAGGTCGATCAGATAGCGCGACCAGCGCGCCGAGATGGTCGAGATGCCCATCTCTTCCAGGAAGCCGTACAGTTCCGGCAAGTGCCAGTCGGTGTCGGCGCGCGCCGCGGCGCAGGGCGCCAGCGTGTCCGCCACCTCGTCGGGGATGTCGGTGCCCGCATGCGGCATCGACACCAGCATGGGAAGCCTGCCTGCCTTGAACCGGAACTCCATCTTGCCTCCTTTGTGTTTACGGGTGCAGTACGGTAAACAATTCCTTGCACGACGCCGACAGCGCGCCGTCGACCACCAGCCTGCGCGCGGCCTCGATATCGGGCGCGAAGAAGCGGTCGGCATCGTAGGGCGCGACGTGCTGGCGCAGCTGGGCATGCACCGATTCCAGCGTATCGGAGCTTTTCAAGGGGCGGTGGAATTCGATGCCCTGGCTTGCTGCCAGCAGCTCGATCCCGACGATGACCGCCGTATTGTGCGCCATCTGGTCGAGACGGCGCGCAGCGAAGGTCGCCATGCTCACATGGTCCTCCTGATTGGCCGACGTCGGCAGGCTGTCGACGCTGGCCGGATGGGCCAGCGACTTGTTTTCGGAGGCCAGCGCGGCGGCGGTGACGTGGGCGATCATGAAGCCCGAGTTCAACCCCGGTTCGCGCACCAGGAAGGCCGGCAGGCCGGACAGGTTGGCGTCGATCAGCAGCGCGATGCGGCGCTCGGCCAGCGCGCCGATCTCGGCGATCGCCAGCGCCAGCGTGTCGGCGGCGAAGGCCACCGGCTCGGCGTGGAAGTTGCCGCCAGAAATGATTTCTCCGCCCTCGAACAACAGCGGGTTGTCGGTCACGGCATTCGCTTCGATCAGCAGGGTGCGGCCGGCGTTAGCGATCAGGTCCATCACGGCGCCCATCACCTGCGGCTGGCAGCGCAGGCTGTACGGGTCCTGCACCCGCTCGTCGCCCACCAGGTGCGAGGCGCGGATCGCGCTGCCGGCCACCAGTTCGCGGTAGATCTTCGCCGCCGCGATCTGGCCCGGCTGGCCGCGCACCGCGTGGATGCGCGGATCGAACGGCGCATCGCTGCCGCGCGCCGCATCGACCGACAGCGAGCCGGTGACCATCGCCGCCTCCAGCAGGCGTTCGGCCATGAACAGGCCGTGCAGCGCCAGCGCGGTCGAGACTTGCGTGCCGTTGATCAGGGCCAGGCCCTCTTTCGCCGCCAGCGTCACCGGTTCGATGCCGGCCGCGCGCAGCGCGTCGCTCGCCTCCACCAGCACGCCATCGTGGCGCACCTGGCCCACGCCCAGCATCGCCAGCGTCATATGGGCCAGCGGCGCCAGGTCGCCCGAGGCGCCGACCGAACCCTGGCAGGGAATGGCCGGCATGATGTTGGCGTTGTACAGGGCGATCAGGGTTTCGACGATCACCGGACGCACGCCCGAATAACCGCGCGCCAGGCTGCCGATCTTGGTCAGCAGGATCAGGCGCACGATGGTGTCCGAAAGAAGCTCACCGGTGCCGACCGCATGCGACAGGATCAGGTTGCGCTGCAGGGTGGCCAGCTGCTCGACCGGGATGTGGGCCTTGGCCAGGATGCCGAAGCCGGTATTGATGCCATAGGCGGGGTCGCCCTTGGCGACGATGGCGTCCACGGTGGCGGCGGAGGCCGCGATGTCGTCCCAGGCCTTGGCGGCCAGGTCCAGCCGCTGGTGGCCGGCCCAGACGGCGCGCAGGTCGCTGAGCGCCAGTTCGCCGGGTTGCAGGGTGAGGCGTTGAATAGTGTCGTTCATGGTTGCTGCTGCGTTTATTTGATCATTGGAAGGTTCAGGCCATTGCGCTTGGCGCAGTCGATGGCGCTGTCATAACCGGCGTCGGCGTGACGCATCACACCCGAGGCGCTGTCGTTGACCAGCACCCGCGCCAGGCGCTTGGCCGCGGCCTCGGTGCCGTCGGCCACGATCACCACGCCGGAATGCTGCGAGTAGCCCATGCCCACGCCGCCGCCGTGGTGCAGCGAGACCCAGGTGGCGCCGCCGGCCGTGTTCAGCAAGGCGTTCAGCAGCGGCCAGTCCGAGACGGCATCGGTGCCGTCGCGCATGGCCTCGGTCTCGCGGTTCGGGCTGGCCACCGAGCCGGTGTCGAGGTGGTCGCGGCCGATCACCACCGGCGCCTTCAGCTCGCCCGTGCGCACCATCTCGTTGAAGGCCAGGCCGGCCAGGTGGCGCTCGCCCAGGCCCAGCCAGCAGATGCGCGCCGGCAGGCCCTGGAAGGCGATCCGTTCGCGCGCCATGTCGAGCCAGCGGTGCACCCGCGCGTCGTGCGGGAACAGCTCTTTGATCTTGGCGTCGGTTTTATAAATGTCTTCCGGGTCGCCCGACAGCGCCACCCAGCGGAACGGGCCGCGGCCCTCGCAGAACTGCGGGCGGATATAGGCCGGCACGAAGCCCGGGAAGTCGAAGGCGTCCTGCACGCCCTCGTCCTTGGCCACCTGGCGGATATTGTTGCCGTAGTCGACGGCATGGGCGCCGAGCGCCTTGAAGTCGAGGATGGCGCGCACGTGGATGGCGCACGATGCCGCCGCTTCGGCCTTCAGGCGTGGGTGTTGCGCGGGGTCCTGCTGCGCCGCCTTCCACTGTTCGACGCTCCAGCCGATCGGCAGGTAGCCGTTGATCAGGTCATGGGCCGAGGTCTGGTCGGTGACGAGGTCCGGCGCCAGGCCGCCCTCTTTCGCGCGCCGCACCAGCTCCGGCAGCACCTCGGCCGCATTGCCGAGCAGGCCGATCGAGATGGCCTCGCGCGCGTCCTTGTGCTGGCGGATCATGGCGAGCGCTTCGTCGATGTCGCGCGCCTGCTTGTCCAGGTAGCGGGTGCGCAGGCGGAAATCGATGCTGCTCTGCTGGCATTCGACGGTCAGCGAGACGGCGCCGGCGAAGGTGGCGGCCAGCGGCTGGGCGCCGCCCATGCCGCCCAGGCCCGCCGTCAGCACCCAGCGGCCCGCCAGGTCGCCGCCGAAGTGCTGGCGCCCGGCTTCGGCGAAGGTTTCATAAGTGCCCTGCACGATGCCCTGGGTGCCGATATAGATCCAGCTGCCGGCCGTCATCTGGCCGTACATGAACAGGCCCTTGCGATCGAGTTCATTGAAATGTTCCCAGTCGGCCCATTTCGGCACCAGGTTCGAGTTCGCCAGCAGCACGCGCGGCGCATCCGGGTGGGTCTGGAACACGCCGACCGGCTTGCCGGACTGGATCAAGAGGGTCTGGTCATCCTCGAGCGCGCGTAGCGACGCCAGTATCTGGTCATAGCATTCCCAGTTGCGGGCGGCGCGGCCGATGCCGCCATAGACCACCAGGCGCTGCGGGTTTTCCGCGACCTCGGCGTCGAGGTTGTTCTGGATCATGCGGTAGGCGGCTTCGGTCAGCCAGCTCTTGCAGCTGAGCTGGCTGCCGCGTGGCGCTTGAATGACGCGGGTCGGGTCGAAACGCGGGTCGTCGAGAGGACGGGTATCTTGGGACATGGCGGCTCCTTCGGTCGTGGATACGGCGCACGCCACTGGCGCGCGCCGCAAAGCTGCTCTGAAGTCTAGGTTGTCTATACAACCTCGTCAAATCATTTCTTGAAGACCTGGCGTCCCGCCACCCAGGTTTCCAGCACGCCGGTCTTGTGGATGTCGTAGGTCGGCATGCGGAACAGGTCCTGATCGATCACGATGAAGTCGGCCTGCTTGCCCGGCTCCAGCGAACCCAGGTCTTTCTCCTGATGCCCGGCATAAGCGGCATCGAGCGTGAAACAGCGGAAAGCTTCCTTGAGCGACATCGCCTGGTTCGGATACCAGCCGGCCACCGGCTGCCCCTGCGCATCCTGGCGCGTGACGGCCGCGTGGATGCCGAAGAACGGGTTCGGCGACTCGACCGGGAAGTCCGAACCGCAGGCGATGCGCGAGCCCTGGTGCAGGAAGCTGCGCCAGGCATAGGCGCCCTTGATGCGATCGGGTCCGATACGGGTCTCGGCCATGTTCTTGTCCGAGGTCGCGTGGGTCGGCTGCATCGACGGGATGATGTCCAGCGTCTTGAAGCGCGGGATGTCGGAAGGAAGCACGACCTGGGCGTGCTCGATGCGGTGGCGTTGCGCCGCGCTGCCCGTCGCCTTCAATTCCTTCTGGTAGATGTCGAGGATCTGCTTGTTGCCGGCGTCGCCGATCGCGTGCACATTGACCTGGTAGCCCTTGCGCATGGCCTTGGCCATCATGGCGTCCATCTGCGCGGTCTTGTAGAACAGCAGGCCGTGCGAGTGCGATTCGTCGCTGTACGGCTTGATCAGGGCCGCGCCGCGGCTGCCCAGCGCGCCGTCCGAATACAGTTTCACAGAACGCAGCGCATACATGCCGTTGCCGTAGTCCTTCAATGGACCCTTGACGGCCAGCTGGTCGAAGTCCTTGTCGGTGCCGGCGATCATGCCGTACACGCGGGTGGTCAGCTTGCCCTGGTCCGCATAGGCGCGGTACAGGCGGTCCTGGGCCACGTCGACGCCGGCGTCGTGCACGCTGGTCAGGCCCACGCGCGCCAGTTCGCCCAGTGCGCGGTCGAGCATGACGCGACCCTCGGCCTCGGTCTGCTGCGGCAGCACCTTGGTCAACAATTCCTGGGCGGTGTCGACCAGCACGCCGGTCGCCTCGCCGTTGGCGTCGCGCACGATCTTGCCGCCGACCGGGTCCGGGGTCGACCTGGTGATGCCGGCCAGCGCCAGGCCGCGGCTATTGGTCCAGCCGGCGTGGCCGTCGACGCGCTCCAGCCATACCGGGCGGTCGGCGACGACGCCGTCGAGCTCCTGCGCCATCGGGAAGCGGCCCAGCTTCCAGTTCTCCTGGTTCCAGCCGCGGCCGCGGATCCAGGCGTGGCCTGGGTTGGCGCGCGCGTAGTCGCCGATCGACTTCAGGGCGCCGTCGAGCGAGGTGCTGTGGAACAGGTCGAGCTGGGTCAGTTGCTGGCCCAGGCCGAACACGTGGCCGTGGGCGTCGATCAGGCCCGGCAGCAGGGTGCGGCCTCCCATGTCGATGCGCTTCGCATTCGGCGCCCTGGCGGCGACGTCGGCGCCACTGCCGACGGCGATGATGCGGCCCTTGTCGTCGAAGGCGATCGCCGTGAACTGGACCAGCTCGCCCTTCCCGTTCAGGGTATAGCCGTTGGCGTTGTCGACCAGGGTGTCGGCGTGTGCCGACAGGCTGCCGAGGGCAGCCAGGACAAATAGGGAACACTGCAGGGAAATCTGGCGCGCGCGCATGCTTTTTCTTCTCTCCGATAGATGGTTTTCCGCGCTTCGTGGGCACGGTGTGGAGAGTGTACTGCATGAGGGCGGCGGCCCTTCAGGTGGCGTCGTGGAAGATGATCCCCAAGGCATGGCGCAGGCCCTGCCGCACGCGGCTGACGCCATGCCGCATCGCCACCCGGTAGACGCCGCGCGTGCCCTGCACCGGCCGCTGGTTGACCGCGAACACGACGGCGTCCCCTTGACGAAGGCTCACGACTTCGGCGCGCGACTGCATGCGCGGCCGCTGCTCGGTGAGCACGAATTCGCCGCCCGTGAAATCCTCGCCGGGACGCGACAGCAGCACCGCCACCTGCAGCGGAAACACCTGCTCGCCATACAGGTCCTGGTGCAGGCAGTTGTAGTCGCCGGCGCGGTAGCGCAGCAGCAGCGGGGTCGGGCGCAACTGGCCGGCCGCGTGGCAGCGTGCGAGAAAGTCGGCATGCTCGCCTGGAAAGCGCGCGTCCAGCCCGAGCGCGGCCTGCCAGCGGTTGGCGATGCGCGCCAGCGGCGGATACAGGGTCGCGCGCAATGCGGCCAGCGGCTCCGGCAGCGGATACCCGAAATACTGGTACTCGCCGCGGCCGAAGCCGTGGCGCTCCATCACCACCCGGCTGCGAAAGCGCTGCCGCTCGTCGTAGGCGGCAATGAAGCGCGCGCAGTGGCGCGCATCGAGCAGGCCGGGTATCACGGCGCAGCCGGCGTCGTCGAGCTGGGCGCCGACGTCATCCCAATCGATGACGGTCACTGCTGCGCCTCGCGCTCGAGCAGCGCGCGCTTGCGCTCGATGCCCCAGCGGTAGCCGGACAGCGCGCCGCCGGTACGCACCACGCGGTGACAGGGAATCGCCACCGCCACCGGATTGGCGGCGCAGGCGCCGGCCACGGCGCGCGCGCCATCGGGCAGGCCGACCCGTTCGGCCAGTTCGGCATACGTCACGGTCTGGCCCGGAGGAATCGCGCGCAGGGCCTGCCACACGCGCTGCTGGAAGGCGGTGCCGCGCACGTCGAGCGGCAGGTCCAGGGACGGGCCGATGCGCGGTTGCTCGACCAGCCCGATCACCAGCGCCACGGTGCGCTCGAAGCCTTCTTCGGCGCCGCGCAGCTCGGCCCTGGGAAAGCGCGCCTGCAGGTCTTCCACCAGCGGTTCCGGCTGGTCGCCGATCAGGATCGCGCAGATGCCGCGTTCGGTGGCCGCGACCAGGATGGCGCCCAGCGAGCATTCGGCCACGGCGAAGCGGATCGTCTCGCCCTGCCCGCCGGCGCGGTAGTTCGACGGCTGCATGCCCAGCACCTCGTTCGACGCCGCATAGAAGCGCCCGCTGGAGCCATAGCCGGCGCCGTACAGGGCGTCGGTGACCGAGGCGGCCCCCGCCAGTTCCTGGCGCACCCGGGCGCCGCGCCTGGCCGCCGCATAGGCCTTGGGCGTGATCCCGGTGCGGGCCTTGAACACGCGGTGGAAGTGGAAGCGGCTCATGCCGGCGGCCTGGGCCAGCGCATCCAGATCCGGTTCGTCCTCCGACTCCTCGATCAGGCGGCAGGCGCGCGCCACCGCCTGCGCCTGGCGCTCGGCCAGCGGCGGCAGGTGCGGCGCGCAGCGCAGGCAGGGCCGGAAGCCCGCCGCCTCGGCCGCCTGGCTGCTGGCGTGGAAGGCGACGTTGGCGCGCTTGGCCCCGCGCGACGGGCACGAGGGCCGGCAATAGACGCCGGTGGTGCGCACCGAATAATAAAAACTGCCGTCGGCGCCGGCATCGCGCCGCTGTACGGCGTCCCAGCGCGCATCGTCGCCGATACTGTCGATCTCGTCGCTATCCAATGTCGTCATGATGGTGTCCTCCTTCAGCAATAGCGACATCCTGAAGCCGCCGCCGCCAGGCCGCACTCCGGGTCTTGCTTTCGAATCCCCGATGCTAGAATCAGGCGTGGCCACGACAGGCCAGGCATTCGGAGATTGAGTTTGGAAGCACAGACCGCGCAAGACAGCATGCAGGAAAAGTCGCCCATTTTCCAGCAGATCAAGGATTACCTGGTTGGCGAAATCGCCTCCGGCCGCTGGAAAGAGGGCGAGCTGGTGCCGTCGGAGCAGGCGCTGGTGCGCCAGTTCGGCGTCTCGCGCATGACCGTCAACCGCGCCGTGCGCGAACTCACGGCCGAGCAGGTGCTGGTGCGGCGCCAGGGCTCGGGCACCTATGTGGCCCCCCAGAAGTATCAGGGCACCCTGGTCGAGATCCGCAACATCGCCGACGAGATCCGCGCGCGCGGCAAGCTGCACGCCAGCCGCGTGCTGGCGCTGGAGGCAAGAAGCGCCGATGACACGCTGGCCGCCGAGTTCGACCAGGAGCCGGGCGCCACCCTGTTCCATTCGCTGATCGTCCACTTCGAGAACGAGACGCCGGTCCAGCTCGAGGACCGCTGGGTCAACCCGGCCTGCGCCCCGGCCTACCTGGAGCAGGATTTTGCGCGCATCACGCCCAACGAGCACCTGATGGCGGCCGCGCCGCTGCAGGGGGCCAGCTATACGATAGAGGCCCAGCCGGCGCCGGCGGAAGAGGCGCGCCTGCTGGCGATCGCGGCCGGCGCCCCGTGCCTGGTGCTGCACCGGCGCACCACCTCGGCCGGCCGGGTGGCGTCGGTGGCCACCATGTGGCATCCGGGACACCTGGCGCGCTTCACCGGCAGTGTTTGATAAATAAATGCGGATTCAGACAACCCGGCTTGCCGGTTTTTCGCGATAATGGCCGTCGATCCGATTACCCATTCCAGATAATGTCGCCCATGCCTCCCGACGACGCCGACCCGCCTTTCGCGCAACTGCGCGTGCTGGTGCTCGACGACGACCATCTGCTGCTGGAGGTCATGCGCGAGATGCTCGACGCCTGCGGGCCGTGCGAGATCGTCCTCGAACTCGATGCGCGCCAGGCCCTGGCCCGGCTCGACGAAGCCATGCCCGACGTCCTGATCTGCGACCTGGTGCTGCCCGAGATGGACGGCATCGAGTTCTTGCAGGCCGCGGCCAGCCTTGGCTATGCCGGCAGGGTGATCCTGCTGTCGGCCCTCGAGGACGAAGTGCGCGAGGCGGCCGCCGAACTGGCGCGCGCCCTCGGCCTGCGGGTGGTGGGCTCGTTCCGCAAGCCGCTCATGCCCGAGCAACTGCGTCATGCGCTGGAATGTTGAGATTTTGTACAAGGCCCTGAACACTTTTTAAAAAAATGGGGTATTATTCGCCTCATTCCCCGCCTGACACCCTCTAGCCGTTCTTCCAATATTGAAATTCGCACACAGTGCCTCCACCATTGTGTAGCAGCAATATTGGCAAGGCAGTACACACGGCAGCCGGTCGAGACTTCCCGCATGACTTGTCTCAAGGCGTTAATAACGATTCTTACCTCACATTGAGGAAACCATGAGCGAAAACATCAAACACATCAGCGATGCATCCTTCGAAGCCGACGTGCTCAAGTCCGAGCAGCCGGTGCTGGTCGATTTCTGGGCCGAGTGGTGCGGTCCTTGCAAGATGATTGCCCCGATCCTGGAAGAAGTAGCCAAGGAATACGCAGGCAAGATCACGATCGCCAAGATGGACGTCGACGCGAACCAGGCCGTGCCGGCCCAGTTCGGCATCCGCGGCATCCCGACCCTGATCCTGTTCAAGAATGGCCAGGTCGCAGCCCAGAAAGTCGGCGCCGTCGCCAAGGGTCCGCTGACCGCTTTCATCGACAGCAACATCTGATCCAAGTAATATAGCGGCGACGGCGCGCCCGCGCAGTCGCCACGCAGTCACAATATTGGCCGGGAGTCACCCTCCCGCCTTGATTAACCCACGCAGTCCCCTCCCCTACCACATTCACCCGTCACGGGTCACCCACACACATGCATTTATCTGAACTGAAGGCGATGCACGTTTCCGCGCTGTTGGAAATGGCAATCGGCCTCGACATCGACAACGCAGCCCGCCTGCGCAAACAGGAACTGATGTTCGCGATCCTGAAGAAGCGCGCGAAGCAGGGCGAACAGATCTTCGGCGACGGCGCCCTCGAGGTCCTGCCCGACGGTTTCGGTTTCCTGCGCTCGCCGGACGCGAGCTACATGGCTTCGACCGACGACATCTATATCTCGCCGTCGCAGATCCGTCGTTTCAACTTGCATACGGGTGACTCGATCGAAGGTGAAGTGCGTACGCCGAAGGACGGCGAGCGTTACTTCGCGCTGGTCAAGGTCGACAAGGTCAACGGCGAATCGCCGGAAGCCTCGAAGCACCGCATCCTGTTCGAGAACCTGACCCCGCTGCACCCGAACGAGCCGCTGCGCCTGGAGCGCGACATGAACGGCGCCGAGAACATCACCGGCCGCATCGTCGACCTGATCTCGCCGATCGGCAAGGGCCAGCGTGGCCTGCTGGTGGCGTCGCCCAAGTCGGGCAAATCGGTCATGCTGCAGCACATCGCGCATGCGATCACCGCGAACCACCCCGACGTGACCCTGATCGTGCTCTTGATCGACGAACGTCCGGAAGAAGTGACCGAGATGCAGCGTTCGGTGCGCGGCGAAGTCGTCGCCTCGACCTTCGACGAACCGGCCACCCGCCACGTGCAGGTCGCCGAGATGGTGCTCGAGAAAGCCAAGCGCCTGGTCGAAATGAAGAAGGACGTGGTCATCCTGCTCGATTCGATCACCCGCCTGGCGCGCGCCTACAACACCGTGATCCCGGCCTCGGGCAAGGTGCTGACCGGCGGTGTCGACGCCAACGCGCTGCAGCGTCCGAAGCGCTTCTTCGGCGCCGCCCGTAACGTCGAGGAAGGCGGCTCGCTGACCATCGTCGCGACCGCGCTGATCGAGACCGGCTCGCGCATGGACGACGTGATCTACGAAGAATTCAAGGGCACCGGCAATATGGAAGTGCACCTGGAGCGCCGCCTGGCCGAGAAGCGCGTCTACCCGGCGATCAACCTGAACAAATCGGGCACCCGCCGCGAAGAACTGCTGATCAAGCCCGACCAGCTGCAAAAGATCTGGATTCTGCGCAAGCTGCTGTACTCGATGGACGAGATCGAGGCGATGGAGTTCATCCTCGACAAGATGCGCGCGACCAAGAACAATGTCGAGTTCTTCGACATGATGCGCCGCGGCGGCTGACCAGCCCCAGCGCAACGCGTGCAGAGGCAGCCTTCGGGCTGCCTTTTTGTTTGGCATTGCCTGACGCCGGAAACCGCTTTATAATCTCCGGTTCAGTCCAACCCCTGGCAAGTGATCGGCAATCGGGTCAAGAAGCTGTTCGACCGACGAAGTGCTGTTTGGCTACCAACTCAATAGAAAGCAGAACCATGAAGACCGATACCCATCCAGATTACCGCGAAGTCGTCTTCCACGACCTGTCGTGCGACTTCAAATTCGTGACCCGTTCGACCATCAACACCCGCGAAACGATCACCCACGAAGGTAAAGAATACCCACTGGTCAAGATCGAGGTGTCCGCTGAATCGCACCCGTTCTTCACCGGCAAGCACAAGATCGTCGACACCGCTGGCCGCGTCGAGAAGTTCCGCCAGAAGTTCGGTTCGGTCGGCTCGAAGACCTCGGTCGCCAACGGCTAATTGCCGCAGTAGAATCTTCGAAGCCTTCGGGCTTCGCGAAAGAAGCCGCCTCAGCGGCTTCTTTTTTTTCGCAGCTATACTACGCAGTTATTTATCCATCAGATTCGCCGATGAAACCAGTCCGTCTCCCCGCCGCCGCCACCCTGGCGCTGCCCCGCTGGGCCCTGCTTGCGCTGGGCATGCTGTACATCCTGCCCGGCATCATCGGCCGCGATTTGTGGAAGGAAGACGCGGGCAGCTTCGGCATCATGTGGACCATGGCGCACGGCGGCCTGGATGACTGGCTGTACCCGAACATCGCCGGCCTGGCCAGCGTCGACGAGGGCCCGCTGGCCTTCTGGCTGGGCGCCATCTGCATCAAGCTGTTCGGCTGGATCCTGGGCGACGTGCTGGCCGCGCGCGTCTCGACCATCGGCATCTTCGTGCTGGGCACGATGTCGCTGTGGTACACCGCCTTCCACCTTGGCCGGCGCGCCGAGGCGCAGCCGCTGCGCCTGGCCTTCGGCGGCCAGCCCGAGCCCGACGACTATGGCCGCACGCTGGGCGACACCGCCGTCCTGATCTACCTCGGCAGCCTGGGCCTGCTGCTGCAAAGCCACCTGACCCTGGCTGCGACCCTGCAGGGCGCGCTGCTGGCCTATTTCCTGTACCGCGCCGTGCGCTACGTCGAGCACACCAGCACCCGCAATGCGGTGCTGGTCGGCGTCGCCCTGGGCGCCCTGACCCTGACCCAGGGCTTCCTGCCGCCGCTGGTGCTGATCGTCGCCCTGTTCGCCTGCACCCGCTACCTCGACATGCCCGCCGGCCAGGCGCTGCGCCACCTGCTGGTGGCGGCCGGCGTCGGCTTCGGCCTGACCCTGGTGTGGATCCTGCCCGCCGTCGTCGTGCAGCCGTATGGCCTGCCGCCGGTGGCCGACTGGCTGGCCTGGAACGCCGAGCAGTTCGGCCTGCCCGGTTGGGTGGCGGTGAAGACCTTCTTCCGCATCGGCGTCTGGTTCTTCTGGCCGGCCTGGCCCTTCGCCATCTGGGCGGTCTGGGCCTGGCGCCGCCAGCAGCAGATGCTGCACATCGTGCTGCCGGTGTTCTTCTTCCTGGCCCTGGTGCTGCAACTGCTGTGCGACCCGGTGCCCGAGAACAGCGACTTCCTCAAGATGCTGCCGCCGCTGGCCCTGATGGCCGCCTTCGGCCTGCCGACCATGAAGCGCGGCGCGATCAACGCCATCGACTGGTTCTCGGTGATGGTGCTGACCATGCTGGGCGCCACCATCTGGCTGTTCTGGATCGCCAAGCTGACCGGCTGGCCGGCCCAGCTGGCGAAGAACGCGCTCAAGCTGGTGCCCGGCTTCACGCCCGAAATCGGCATCGTCACCTTCACTGTGGCGGCCGCCGCCAGCGTCGGCTGGGTGATGCTGGTGCACTGGCGCCTGTCGCGCCAGCCGGCGGTGCTGTGGCGCGCGGTGGTGCTGTCGTCCGGCGGCCTGATCCTGCTGTGGGTGCTGTTGATGACCTTGTTCCTGCCCGACCTGAACTACGGCAAGAGCTACGCCGGTGTGGCCCAGCAGATCGCGGCGCGCCTGCCGGCCGACACCGACTGCATCGAGACCAATGTCGGCCCGGCCCAGCGCGCCTCGCTGGCCTATTACGGACGCCTGCCCTTCGTCACCCTGGCCGGCGGCAAGTGCGACTACGTACTGCTGCAGGACAGCCTGCGCAGCCGCAACGACCGCGCGCTGCTGCGCAAATGGGGCGTGCGCAACACGATCCCGCTGTGGGAAGGCCGGCGCGCCTCGGACCGCGATGAGCGCTTCAGATTGTTCCGCCGCACGCAGTAAAACATGCACCTCGACAAGCCGCACACCGTGCGGCTTGTTCGTTTTAAGGAGCTTGCAGGCAACGAACTTCACCTGTGCGCGGCATGTGTTGCCAATATGAGAACCTGTTTGCAAAGGATGCGTGTTTGCGCGGAGTCAAGCACCGGCCGGGGGCCGCTCGTCACAATGGGCGAGTCGATGCAGATCAATTACCGGGCTGAATGGGGTGTTGCGTCACTATAAATTGAGGCGTCAACATGGACCGTTGCACAAGATGCTGTGAGGGAGAGATCACCATGAAGAGTGTGACGTTTTCAGAGATCGTACGCGTCCGGGAGCGACCCGGATTTCTACGGCGCATCGACACCTGGCGCCAGTCCCTGCCCTGGGCGCTGACCCTGCTGGGCGGGCTGCCGTTGCTGGTGCTGGCGCTGCACGTGATCGACCCCGACACGCCGCTGCCCTACCTGGTGCTGCCGGCCATCGTGGGCGGCTTGCTGCCGGTGTACATGCTCGGGCCTGGCCGCTTCGAGATGCGCACCCGCTTCGATGCCCACTACATGATCAGCACGCTCGACGAAGCGCTCGGCGCGCTGGGCTACCGGCGTACCGCGACCGACAGCACCAGCATCCGCTACTTCCGTCCGCGCCCCTGGCTGCGCGGGCAAGAAGGCGCGATCAATGTGGCGGTGCGCGAGCACGTGCTGGAGATCGTCGGGCCGGTGGGGAGCTTGCGGCTGTTGCAGCATCGGATCGCGCGCTGAGCGGCTGCGCCGGGACTGGCTTGGCTGCGTGCGCAGGGGTGAGTTGAAGCCGCGTTGTGCCAATTTCTTTCGCACACTGGTCAGTTGTGTGCGCCATGTGCTAAGATGCGCGCCTGCTATTGGGCCTCTGTGGCGGAATTGGTAGACGCACTTGACTCAAAATCAAGCGCCGAAAGGCGTGCCGGTTCGATTCCGGCCGGAGGCACCAAACCCATGAATTACACCGTCTTATCTCATCTTAAAACCCGCACCCTCCCTATGGAGAGCGGGTTTTTTGTTGTCTCTCTTCATCTCATCAGGCTTCGGCCCATCGCACGCAGATACCGTCATTTTTGGCGGTATCTCCAAATACCGATGAACACATACCGTCACGATGAGAGAGAGCATGAGCTTAACGGATACCTTTATCCGACAGGTTAAACAAACTAAACCTGGCGGAGACAAACACAGTGATGGGCAAGGCATGTACTTGCTCGTCAACGCCGCCGGCAAATACTGGCGCTTCGACTACCGCTTCCTCGGGAAGCGCAAGACGCTGGCCTTGGGGGTCTACCCCGACGTCAGTCTCGCTAAGGCGCGCGCACGACGCCAAGAGGCGCGCGAACTGCTTGCGGACGGCATCGATCCGGGTGTCGCCAAGCGCGATGCCAAGAATGCCAAACTGATCGCCGGCGAACACACGTTCGAGGCAGTGGCGCGTCGCTGGCTCGAGAAGACCAAGTCCGAACGCGCCGCGACGACGCAGGAGAAGGTCCAGAACTGGCTATCCAAGGACCTCTTCCCTGCCATCGGATCGCTGCCCATTTCCACCATCAAGCCGCGCGATGTGCTGGTCGCGGTCCAAAGGATCGAGGCGCGCGGCGCAAATGAATCCGCGCATCGCGTCAAATCGCTATGCGGGCAGGTGTTTCGCTTCGCGGTGGCCACTGGTTTGGCGGAGCGCGATGTTACGGCCGATCTCAAAGGCGCACTGGCATCGGTGAAGGCGAACCACTTCGCAGCGATTACAGAACCCCACGAGGTAGCCAAGCTGCTCAAGGCGATCCATGGCTATAGCGGCCACCCCTATGCTGCTGCCGCGCTCAAGCTGGCGCCGCTGGTGTTCGTCCGCCCTGGTGAGCTACGGAGCGCCGAATGGATCGAGATCGATCTGCACGCCGCCGAGTGGCGCATCCCTGGGCACAAGATGAAGATGCGGAACGATCACATCGTCCCCTTGGCCACACAGGCCGTCGACATCCTGCGCGCCGTGCACCTGATGACGGGCGACGGCAAGTATGTCTTTCCGAGTATCCGCACCGGAGACCGCTGCATGAGCGAGAACACGATCAATGCAGCATTGCGCGGTCTCGGCTTCGGCAAAGATGTCATGACCGGCCATGGCTTCCGTGCCATGGCACGCACCATCCTCGACGAGGTACTTGAAGAGCGCGTGGACTACATCGAGCATCAACTGGCGCATACCGTCAAGGATGCCAACGGACGGGCGTATAACCGCACTGCCCATCTGCCCGCCCGTCGCACAATGATGCAGCGCTGGGCGGATTACCTGGACGCGCTTCGTGGCGAGACTAACCTGTCGGCTGAAGTATCTACCAACATTTTGAAGGACTAGCGAATGGCGCATTCCCCAAAGAAGGGCCGTAAGGCGTCACAAAAAGCACGATCTAGCGCGGCGAAACTCGTCGAGGCCTATGGACCGAGCATGGTTAACGTGGCTTCCGCCCCCGCGCTATTAGACGCATGGGAGTACTTTGCCGAGAGCGGCCGGCTTCCGAACGAGAGCCACGATCGCACGCCGCACGCACCGGGCCGACGAGGTACAGCTTCGCAAGAGGCTCGCGATGCAGCTAAGGATTTGCTGAAAGCATACGGGCCGCCCATCCGTAGCGAGTCCGGTACGTTTTGCTTTAACCCCGAGGACGACCCGGAAGATCACATTATCATCTCGAGCGAGCGTGCGGCTCAGGTGCTGCTTGACGCTATGGATCGTTTGGCAAAGACCGGCTGGCTGGTGGAGACGGAAGTCAAGCTGGAGCGGTTTATGGTCCGCGCGGACTACAAACAAATCCGTCCACAGTTTCGGACCGTGAAGGCCGCGCTCGAAGCACTGGCAAAGCTCCACCCGCGTAGCATTCGTGACCTTGAGCGCATGGTGAGCAACAAAAAACTGTGACACCTTTCGTCGGTGATTTAGCCGGCTGAAATTGGAATACTTCGGTTGCGTTATGTGACGTTAAACCGGAGTATCAGATGTCCCCTCGTATCATTCGCATCGCAGAACTTGCGAGCACGCCTAAGAAACCCGGCATCCTGCCGGTCAGCCCGGCCACTATCTGGCGCTGGGTGCGCGACGGCAAATTCCCCAAGCCTTTGAAACTCGGTCCCTGCGTGACTGGCTGGCACACCCACGAGGTCGATGCCTTCATCGCGGAGCGCACCATCAGCAACTAAATCCCGCGCAATACCGGCATTTGGTTCGGCAATTACCCCGAATCCGCTGCCCCGCCCTCTACTGCCCCATGAGTAAATTCTCAGAAAGACATGATGACCGCATTTTCCTCCTATTTGACCCAGCAGTTGCTCGCGAGCCTGGCCGCGAAAACCCTGCTGATGGCTCACTACAAACCGCTGCGCGCGTTGGACGCAAAGGTGAAATTGCTGTTCGACGCGACTCCCTCCACCATCCCCCAGGCCCGACTCAATAATGCGCTGCGCCACCGGATGGACGCTTGGAACGCGGGTGATGACGATGAACTGCAATGCAACTTGGCCATGACTCAGGTGCCGGTGGGTCACCAGATTCGCACCCTGAACGCTGCGCCGCTGACTGACAAACGCCTCTTGCTGGCCTCCATGCCCATCGTTGATGTGCAACACGCCGCTTGGTTCCTGAACCTCACCGAACCGGCGTTCAACCATTTCAATGCATTCCACCGCGACATCTTCGGTCAATGCTACATGAACCGGCGCCGATACTCGCTGGACGAGCTGACGCTGATCAAAAACAATCCGGAATGGCTGAGCGGCCACCTCAAGTCGTTTGCTCCGGCGACCATCCCGATGCCCAACTACCCTCAATTCCATCCCTTGACGGTGGTTGATTACAAAGTCGCCATGGCGTTCTGCAACATCCCGTGGGAGGACATGCCCAAAGTAGCTTACGTTACCAAGGACGGGGTCTGCACCTACTACTTGGCGGACTTGGACAAGATCCGCATCGAGAACCTGAGCGCCTATTAGCGGTAACCCGTTTCTCCACCTCGACGCGCGCTATGCTGCCCGCGTCATCATCTTCGATCCAATGAACTCAACCCTCAAATTTAAAGACCCGGACGATGCGCAAGTCGCCGAACTGGCGCCGCCATCCGCCACCATCGCCTGCCCGGCAAGCGACGAGCCTGCCAGCAATGCTGTCTCGACCGCTGAGCACTTCATTACCCAGGTCAAGGCCGATGCCTTTGAGGCCGGCATGGGTGGCATGCCCACTGACTCAGCGTCCGTAGCGACGCTTAACTGCAATCCCTACGATACCTCTGCAACCGTCTCGCCAGCCCACGCACAGGCACTCCTCATGGCATCGCTGGGTCATACTGTGTTCCCGCTGCACGGAATGAAAAATGGCAAGTGCACCTGCGGCAACGCTGCTTGCCCCCATGCCGGCAAACATCCACGCCGTACGAACCCCTTCAAAGACGCGACCAAAAATCCGGCCTTTATCAACATGTGGTTCAAATACGAACCTGACCTGAACTACGGCGTGCGCTTGGGCCAAGCGATCGGCAATACCGACAAAATGGCCGTAGTGGTGGACGTGGACCGCTATAAGGTCGGCGGCGCAGAAGCTCTGGAAGAGCTGGAGAAGGTCCACGGCCACCTCCCGGAAACCGTCGAGGTGCTGACCGGCGCGGGCGGCAGCCACTATTACTTCCTGGCCGACAGCTCGCTCAGCTTCACGGATAAATTGGGGAAGAACATCGATCTGAAGGTCAACGGCTACGTAGTCGGTCCCGGTTCTGTCCACTCATCTGGCCGCCGCTACGAGATGGAAGCTTCCAGCGACCTGTTCGAGGGCCAGGTGATGGCAGACCTCCCGCAGTGGGTGTCGGACCACTTCAGCAAGTCCGCAAAGGTGACTAAGTCGGGAGAAGAGATCGCGGCCAACGCCGAACCACTGCTGCCCTACGAGCTCGCTTGCGTCAAATACGACCTGGCCGTGATCTCCGCCGCGTGCAGCCGGGACACATGGCTGAAGGTGCTGATGGGCCTGCACTCTCGCAACCAGTCCAAGGAGATGTTCGATATTGCCGACGAGTGGAGCCGGACCTGCCCGGAGAAATATGATGCCGGTGCTGTGGCCAAGGCATGGAACAGCCTCAAGCCGGGCCGCGGCATCACGTACGAGACGGTCCGCATAATGGCCGAGGAGGAACGCATCAAGGATGTGGACATCAGCAAGCTGCTGGACAGCCTGAACCGCATGCGTGTCGCCGAACCGGAGTACGGCACGGCGGCAAATCCCGTCGCCGTGCCCGATGAAGTTCACATGCCCGCAAAGCCCGTATGCGATATCCCCTCCCACCTGCTGAACATCCCCGGCAAGCTTGGCCTGATGGTTGACTGGACCAACGCCACGGCCATGAAGCCGCAGCCCATGTTCGCCGTGCAGGCGGCGCTGGCGCTCGGCAGCGTCGCCATGGGGCGCAAGTTCCGCACCACCAATGACAACTGGCCGTCGCTGTTCTTCCTTAACATCGGAGTATCGGGCGCTGGCAAGGAGCATGCGAAGACCGCCATCGAGCGCGCTCTGCGTGCCGCCAAGTTCTCCGCCATGTCCCCGGCGTCCGAATACACGTCCGACAGCGCTATTGACTCGATGCTGCGCGCGTATCCCACCCACATCGCTATCATTGATGAATTTGGCTACATGCTGAAGACCGCCAACGCGAAGAATAATACCAATGGCGGTACGGCGCGCAAACGCCTCATGGA
Source organism: Massilia timonae (assembly GCF_001866515.1). Classification (NCBI taxonomy): domain Bacteria; kingdom Pseudomonadati; phylum Pseudomonadota; class Betaproteobacteria; order Burkholderiales; family Oxalobacteraceae; genus Massilia; species Massilia timonae. Next base: position 2,240,926 of record NZ_JRYB01000001.1, on the reverse strand, counting down.
GGTGTTCGGCCGCTGCGGAGGCACGCTCCAGCCCAAGGCTTTCTCTACCGCCACCCTGACCCAGGCGCAACGTGACGGGTTGGGACCACGCCATGTGGAGAATCCGGCACTGACGGTGCTGGGTATGACCACGCCCACGCCTTTCTACGAGGCCGTAGGATCGGGAGCGTTGACGGATGGCTTTCTGAACCGCCTTATCGTCGTTGAATCCGATCTGGGGCGCCAGCCGGCCCGCTTTGTCGATCAAGTCAAGATCCCCGACGATCTGGTTCGCTGGGTCCGCGAGTGCCGCGTCACGGGCGGCGGGGATTTGGCGGATGTCATCGACATGGCGCACAGCGATGTGGCGCTTCCGGGCATTTTGGATTTTTCGGGCGAGGCGCGACGTTTGTTCACAGAATTGGAGCTGCGCTGCATCGAGCGCATGGACGAGCTGGAAATGCACGGCATGGCCGAGATGTACAGCCGAGTGCGGGAGATCGCCATGCGCGTCTCACTGATCGTCGCTCACTCCTGCGAGGCGAACGTAATCGGCGCCGAGCACGCGCAATGGGCGATTGACTACGTGACCTTCTGGGCTGACCGGGCGATCAGCCGAATGGCCGATAACATCGCCGACTCCCCATTCGCAGCCCTGTGCAACGACGTCGCCAATCTGATCCTGAAGGCCGGCCGCCGTGGCCTGACCGTCTTCGAGCTGGCAAGGAAGTCCGCGAAGTTCAAAGGGGCAGACACCCGCATGCGCCGCAGTGTGTTCGAGAATCTCGAATCAGACCGCGACATCCGCCGCTACGATACGAAGTCGCCTAGCGGGAAAGGTAAGACGCGCGCGGCCTACATCGCATCTGAGTTCATCGACCAACCGGACGAAAAGCAATAACGGCAATAAGAGCAATAAAAGCAGTATCCTCTCTGGCGCGGCATGGGACCGGACAAGAGGGGGATATGTAAGGAAAAGGGGAATCCTTTTATATACTATTTACCCGAAAGCCGCATGTGGCCTACCTTATAGACCGCAAGCGGCTTTTGCTTTTGATTGCAACGTATCACCCCAGCCAGTTGCTCGCGCACCTCCTCGGTGGGGCGCGTGAAGGCGCGCTCCGCATGCAGCATCAATGGGTCAAGCGATGCAGTGGTGCAGGCAGTGCTCCCTCGGCTTCGTACACACGCAGTTGCGGACGCCTGTGCTGGCCGCCAATGGATCGAACTCGGGGCGCAGCAGCGGCCAGCCGCCTGGGTCAGGCAGACGAATTATTTTTCGTCCGATATTCTAGCTGCATCCCTGGGGCCAATTACAGACGCGCTGGAGTTCCCGCCCCGATCCCTACCCCAACCATGAACCGCGCATGCATGTGCCCGGTTTGCTTTTCTTTTAGGTACCCGAAATTAAAAGAGCAAAGGCGCCAAGAGTGCCGGTCCTCGAAAATGCATTCGAGGTGAACCTGCCGAAGCTGATTCGGGCCGCGAAGGCCACACAATCATCCAGACTCGTCTTGGACGACGGGGACGTGCGGACCATTGCTGTGCTTGCTGAGAGCCGCCTCGCGGTCTTCCTCGGCGGTCGCACGTGGATCGTGGACATTGTGCCCGTTCAGTGCCTAAACGATCGTGTACGTCCCCTCCTAAAGTGTCCACGCGCGCACGAGGGGAATTTTCAGTCGTTGTACTACCGTGCAGGTGAGTTGGCGTGCCGGCACTGCCACAGGCTTCGGTATAGGACGAACGTTGCCGCGACCGCCGCAGATCGTGCGCGCATTACGCGCTCAAAGTTGCTGTCCCAGATGGGCGCCGAACCAGGCAAGGCCGTGGTAGGACGCCAACCTTACAAGTGGCGCAGTCGACACAGGCGACTACTAGTGCGTTTGTCCCGCTTAAGCAGCACCCATCACCAAGCTGTGCACGCTTGGCTGAATCGCCGGGATGCAGGTTAGTCCCTACCTCGGTCCTAGCCCCGGAGCCCCTCCGCATGCGTGCCAAACGCAAGAAGGGACAAGGGCAGAGGCTAGCTTCGCAGGTATGCGTCCAAGGATCGTAGCGAGTGGACTTGAATTGACGAGCCGGCTGCCGGTGCGCTCCCAGGCGGGCCATCAATAATACGATCCAACTGCTTCGATGCACCGTACGGGTCGTCGATTCGTTTAACGCTGGCCAGGCCGCGATGCGCATGAGCACCTCGGTCGACCCCAAAACTATTTAGCTCCAGTAACCAGCTCGTTTCGATTTTCAACGGATCTAGCCCCAAGGGGACTACCATAGGCAACAAGTTCGCTTCCTTGATGCCGTTGTTCTTGCGGCAAAGCTCCGAGTGAACACCGACTGCAGTCTTGAGGCTGCTGAGTAATGCTCTTGTTGAAGGCGAAGCAAACGTTGCGAAGTCTCTAGCCAAGTTCTTATGTGTCTGCTGATATTTCGCAATTTCCGTTGGTCTAGAAGTCGCCACACCGCAGTATGCCATTAAGCTCAATGCGGTGATTCCAGTTAGCCCATTAGTCTGGAGTTCGGACAACGCCTTGTTCGCTTTCATGCGACAGGCTTGCTCCAAATAGTCTTCCAATTCCGCATGAGCAAAAACTAAAAATGCCTTCGCAGCAACAACTTCGCTATCCGAGTAAGTTGTCTTTTGCGCTGCAGGTAAGAATGCGATTTTTAGCTGAGATACGCTTTGTATGAATTGCGAGAATGCTGGTGACTCGGCAGGAACCGGCTGATTCAAGTCGGCACCTCTCAGCCAATCACGAGTGGCTGAACAACTCCACCGGTCAATTGAGACATCGCTGCCCCCCACAACTGGAAGCGAGCGTTTGTTGCCGCGAGACTCTTCGTCGTTGACTCAACAGATCGAGCAAACTCCGGGTCACCTGAGACGCGCTGAAATTCCTGAACAAGTTCAGGCTCGCGCCCCGTCAGCATTGCACGTACCGCAGCATCCTGAAGATAGGCGACCTGCACATCAATTACAGCGCGATTCAATGGTCGCTCAAATCTGTCGCCCAGCCATTTGCGACCGAATGTCTTGACACCGAACGCGGCGATCCCAAATTCTATCGCGGCCTCGATGTCTGCTACAACCTGGATAACGCGCGCTTGATGTACATCCCAAGCAGCGTTTAACTCCCGTGTCGCGGTATCAAGGAACTCTTTCATGTTTCCTCGATAGCGAGCAGGCCACATCTTAAAGGCCACTAGACGCAGCAGCAACTCTGCGTCACGCATTCGAAAATCAGGCTCAGTCAAGCCGAGCAAACATTTAATTGCTTGGGACCCCGCAGAAGCTCCCTCCAAATACTCTGTAAACGGGCCGGTTGCAATGGCTTGGCGCAACTCCTGCGGGGAAAGCTTCACGCTTCCCTCGTTTAGCCGAATGAAGACGATCTCCAAGAAAGCTGAGTCGGGCCAATTACGGATGACAGAGCTCCGAACTGCATAGTTCATGAACTGTCGTTGAGCTTCCGGGGGCAGCTCGGCAAACGTCAAATTTTCAAATTCTTTAAGGATTTCCATCCCTGTCAGGGCAAATCCATTATTCGGGCTTCCGGCAGCAGCACCATAGAATTGCAACAATGTTAACAGACGCTGCTTACCGTCCAGCACGATAAACTTACCACGCTCATCCTGCCTCTCGGCAAGGACGATTTGAGGAATTGGCAGCCCTAGCAGAATTGATTCTATAAGACGGCTTTTGTTCAGCTTACGCCAAGCATCTCGACGCTGAAATGTCGGCTGCAAGAAGATATTTTCCTGCCGGAGCTGCGAAATCGCGGTCTCAACAGTCCAATCTGTCCCATACAGGACAGCCTGATTCAGGAGGTCACGATTAACCTGATGTTCTGCCGGCTCATCTAATTCAACATCAAATTCCAAGTGCTCTTGTGTCATTTTCTTTCCATAGGTGGCAGTATCGGCTACCGAAGTATTGTATCCCCAATCTGGTTCTCTGACGTTCTAGATATAAAGTCAAAAACGACCGTTTTCTAACACCCTGTTGCTCGTCCCTTAGCGAATGTTAGAAAAATAGCCTTTGTCTTTATCAACATGTTGATATATATTGATGAGGTTTTTCAACACTTTGGAGGCGGCGATGGCGGTGTTTGGGTATGGGCGAGTATCAACAGCAGAACAAACAGCGGACAACCAGCGGCTTGAGATTGAACGCGCGGGGTATGCAGTTGAGTACTGGTTCGCTGACACAGTAAGCGGCAAAGCGCACGCATCGCAGCGAGCACAGTTCAGCGCCATGCAGGCGAAATTGAGAAAGAAGGACACGGTCGTAGTGGCGAAGCTAGACCGTCTTGGCCGCGATGCCCCAGACGTCCTTACAACCATTAAGACACTAGCCGCTCTTGGCGTTGAGGTCGTCGTGCTCCAGCTCGGGAAGCTCGACCTGACATCGCCTGCCGGGAAGCTCATGCTTGCCATGTTGGCGGCTGTGGCTGAGATGGAGCGCGATCTGATTGTCGAGCGTACTCAAGCTGGACTAGCTAGGGCCAAGGCGGAAGGTAAGTCCCTAGGACGGCCCTCTAAGCTGACGCAAGAGCAGCGCCGAGCGATAGTGGAGGGTCATGCTAGGAAGCAGAGTATTAGCTCCCTGGCGAAACAATTCGGTGTCTCACGCTCCACTGTCCTGACAGTTGTGACCCCACGTCCGGTAACTTCGCTGGCAAGCGTGTAAGCAAATCTATGGCCACCTGGATGCTGACGCCACTTTCATGTAAGTAGGCGGCAGCATATCGAACCCCGTGAAGCCGTGACAGCTCGACGGCGGTTGCCAACACTAAAGGACTCATAGTTCACTCGTGCGCTGTGGTTGTTCTTATATAGTCTCTCAACGGCCATTGTTCATATTGAGCTGGCTCAACGTTGGGGACGAATATGATGCACGAGGTCAAGGACCGCGCTGTGATGTACGTCAGAATGTCGACGGAGAGTCAGGACTATTCGACAGACCACCAGCGCGCGAAAATCCAGGAATATGCCTGCAACCATGGCATCGCTATCATCCGCGAGTACGCGGACGATGGCAAAAGCGGTCTTGACATCAAGCGTCGAGCTGGCCTGCGTGCACTAATGAGTGATGTCCAATCTGTCCAACCTGACTTCAGTCGTATCCTCGTGTACGACATCAGTCGCTGGGGGCGATTCCAGGATATTGATGAGGCGGCCTATCACGAGCATACCTGCCGGCGGGCAGGTATCGAGGTCGTCTACTGCGGCGAGCAGTTCTCAGGCAATGGAGGCCCTTACGATTCTCTCTTGAAAAGCATGAAGCGGGTGATGGCCGCTGAGTACAGTCGCGAGCTGTCCGAGAAGGTGTTCACTGCTCAGTGCCGGTTCATTGAAATGGGTTTTAAGCAGGGTGGCCATGCTGGGTATGGCCTACGCCGTCTGGCCATCAAAGCCAGCGGCGAACCAAGGGCAGTACTCGAATATGGTGAAGCTAAAATCTCAGCTACGGATCGGGTGATTCTTATTCATGGTCCTGATGAAGAAGTCGCCACGGTGCGCAGAATTTATTCGTGCTACTTGAACGATCAACTCAGCGAAGCAGCCATCGTCAGGTTGTTGACGAGCGAGCAGGTGCCAAGTGAGTTCGGACGGCCTTGGACGCAGGCCATGGTGCACTCTGTGCTATCCAATATTAAATACTGCGGTGCTCTTGCTTATAACAGGCGCTCATCGAAGCTGTCTAATCGGCGCGTGCGCAACGCTCGCTCTGACTGGGTCGTAAATCCTAATGCGGTCGAGCCAATCATTCCGCTTGATTTCTTTGAGCGAGTTCAGGCAGAGCACGCTCGCCGACTGCGCCGATACACTCGCCCTGAGCTGCTTGCCCTCCTACAGGATTGCTATCGACGGCACGGAAAGGTCAACGCGAAGGTGATTGCAGCGGACTCAGCAATGCCAGACCCGCAACTCTTTGTGCGGTCGTTTGGCTCACTGGTGAAGGCGTACACAGCAGCCGCCCTGCCGCGCTCACTGACGTATGCGTTCGTCGAAACAAAGGCGAAGTTGTCGGTCATGCGACATCGCCTCCTAGCGCAGGTCGAGGCACTTATACAGGCTGCAGGGGGTAACATCGAACCCACCTCAACGCCATTCAAGGTAGTACTCAATGGAGACATACGTGTACAAATTGAGGTAGCTGTACCTCGGACTCCCCGACGTGGTTTGCGGAGTTGGAAGATTAGCTTAAAGCCTGAGGTCGACTTCGTCATCGCCGGGCGAATGGACCCGACGCATGGTGAAATCACTGACTACTTCCTGATCTCGTCCGCAGACTTGGCAGACGGACCTATGTATCTCAAAGCGTCAAACCTTGATCGCTACGCCGCGCTACGATTCGCGACAATCGACTCGATTTTCGGCAACCCGACTGTCATTCGTCAGGCGGTCAAATGCTAAGACGCGAGACAAATAGGGCCGCGCTCTATGTCCGGGCGTCGACTGAGCATCAAACCTACTCCACGGCGCATCAGGAAGCGGCTTTAAGAGAGCACGCGGCCCAACACGGCCTAGAAGTCATCAAAATATATCGGGACCAAGGGCGAAGCGGACTGACTCTTGATGGCCGTGTGGGATTGCTGAAACTCCTGACCGACATTCAGTCAGAGCGTGCCGAGTTCAGCACAGTCTTGGTCTATGACATTAGCCGCTGGGGTCGCTTCCAAGACGTTGATGAAAGCGCATACTACGAGTATGCCTGCCGCCGCGCTGGCATTGCAGTTGCCTACTGCGCCGAACCGTTCGAGAACGATGGATCGCCACTGGCCGCCGTGCTCAAGGGCCTCAAACGAGCGATGGCGGCCGAGTACAGCCGGGAGCTATCCGCTAAGGTATTCCGAGCACAGTGTCGGCTTACAGAGGCAGGATTTAAGCAAGGAGGTACAGCCGGCTACGGGTTGAGGCGCATTTCGGTCTCTGCTTCAGGGGAAGCGAAAAGTGTACTTGGCCCAGGTGAGCGCAAGAACATGCCTACTGACCACGTCACATACACGCTTGGACCGAAGAACGAAGTCGAAGTAATCAACCGCATCTACGACATGTATTTGATTGAACGGCTGTCCGACACTGGCATCGCTCGGCGCTTGAATGACGAGGGGACAGCGAACGAGTTTGGCCGGCCCTGGTCACCGTTCCATGTTAAACAGGTCCTTACGAATGACAAGTACGCAGGCACACTTGTATTTAATCGCAGCACCCAGCGTTTGAAGAGTTCAAAACGGTCGAACACTCCAGCGAACTGGGTAAAAGTCGATAACGCGTTCCAGGCGATCGTCTCACGAGATAGGCTGGAGGAGGCCCGACAAGAGCGGCAACGGCGTAGACGCCATTGGACTGACGATGAGATGCTCGATAGCCTACGCGCTATCTTCATCGAGCACGGCAGGGTCACTCCTGACCTAATCAATTCGAGCGGTGGCCCGGCCGTAAAATCCTACGCCTTCCGCTTCAATGGACTTACCTCTGCGCTTGGCCTTGCGGGGGTAAGCTGGCCCTCGACGTCGCGCAATGTGATCACACGGTATCGCATGCGATGCATCACCCGCGATATGACGATCGAGCTTGAACGGTGTGCCGCCGCGGCGAAGGCTACCATGATAAAGCTCAGCCCACGCACGTACATTCTGAACGGTGTCACAGTTCGTCTGCTGTGTACTCGGTGTCGATTTGAGCGAAGCCACCCATGCTGGAAGGTCACCCTGGCTCATGAACCTGCTGCCGACTTTGTAATATGGGTTCGTGCAGACCAAGCGAACCAGTACGTCGAACAAATTTACCTCCTACCCGTAGCTGACTTCCCTACACATCAATTCGTTTGGCCATCAACACTTACGCTACACAAGTACGAACGATATGCGCACACTTCGCTGCGCAGCATCTTTGGAGTGGAAAATGTTTTAAAGCCGCTTCGCAGATGAGTCGGAGGGTGCCCCTCCCTCCGGGGGGGGGGTGAGAAAGTCGCCCCCCCCCTTTCAAGCAAGCGATCGGTCGAACCGTCAAAATTTTTTGTTGAGCTAGTAGAATTACTCGCTCTCTCTCTCTCTGCGACATGACGTTATGAGACACTTTTAGAGGGACTCTCAGAACCTATCATGCACATAGAGCCCGCAAGGAGGCGGTCGGCTTTCAAGCACATTATCGAAGGCGATGACTGAGTTTCGCGTCGGTATCCTCTCGCGAGGCCTCTCGCTCGTACGTTTCTGCGAGACTCAGAAGGAGCTCTGAGGCCACGTACGGTGAAGTGGCCCTGATTTGTTGAGCCCACTTGCGGTACATGTCCGCGAGCTGGCGTTCTTGGTCTCCGCCCGGGCCACGCGTGTGTGCGCCACGGGAGTTGTACTTGCCGGTGTGGGCGCCCCTCATCATGGATTCCGACTGCACGTCTTCCATGACTGCACGAACAGTCTCGCACGGCCACGCGCCGTCCTTGCCAACCGGTGCCGAAGCGAGCAGTTCCCCAATGACAATGTCCGCAATTCCGGCTCGCGACAGTTCGGCGCACAATTTTCGGACCTCTGCAACCCATTTCGCAAGCCGCTTCACGGCGTCGTTATCATTGGGTGCGTCGCTTCCCGGAATCCGCTTGAGCGCCGAGATAAGCTTGTAGCCCCGCTCGGCCATTTGCTTGGCTTTGTCCGGCTCCACCTTGAATTCCGGCGGGTCTTCCGCTCCGTCCGCGCGCCTGTATGTCCAAACCATTGCCTGCACTAGGACTTCGGGATGGTCTTCGATGTAGCGCTCCAGGTTCGGGATCCCAGATTTCGCCCTCTGGTCCCATGAGCGGTCCAGCACATCGAGATACGCAAATTCCAACCCTGCCTTTTGCTCCAGGGAAAGCTCAGTAGCAGCGTCAACGCACTTGAAAGCCTTTTCAACGTAATAGTGCTCAAGCATGTACTCGCCCGGCTTGTCGTCCCCGTCGCGCGCCATTTCGGTAAGGAGTTGGAAGAGCGTTCGCACCGGCAGCTTTTTCGGTTGGTCTTTGGATACGGCAAAGGCAGCCCTTGGCCTTCGCGCCTTCATGAGCTTTTCGACGGCCTTGGTCAGTGCCAGGGAGGAGGAGTCGCGAATCCAGCTTGGAACAACGTTTCTCCAGTAAGACTCCTCAGCGTCCGTCCCTTGGCTCTCAACAAGCAACCAGGTAGATTCTCCGAAAGGTGCCAGCATAAGAAGCGGTACGGCGTTTTCTGGTCCAAGCTCTGATATCGCGGACGTGAGGAATGCTTCACGCTCGCTGTCCTCGGCTATGGCGCCGAGGATTCCCTGTATCAGCCAATCCGATGCTCGGGCCACTGGGCCGCCTTCGCCCCTCTTATTAAATGCATGCGAAAGAAGCCCAAGAAGCTCCGTTTTGTTCAAGACCATTTCCGCAGAGATTGCTCCAACGGTCCCGGATGCGCCGCAGCGGATCGCCAGGTCAAGCAGGCCGTCAATCCCTTGGGCTTTGAAGATATCCTTGAGCGCGTCGACCCGTTGGGCGAGGATCCGCCTGTCGCGTTCCTCGTAGTCTGTGCTGTTGATGTCTTCAAGCTCGTCGGCTGACTCCTCGATCCAAGGGCCCTTGAAGAGCCACGCGTGCTTGTCCACCAAGTTGCCAGGTTCAAGTGCCTCGTAAATGCCTTTCGCCGTTGCCGCGACCTGACTGTCTTTCCCGCTCGTCTTCGCCCTAACGGCAGCCCGACGCGAGAGGGTGGAGATGCGGATCTTTTCGCGCATCGCAACCTTGTCGCCGTCGCTGGCGGTATTCGCCCACTCCTTGATTAATGCCCAAACTCTATCCTGCTCGGCCGTCCCTAAATCATGGAGTCGGTCGATGAGGTCGCACAGCATCCGGAGCGTGTAGACATCCCTAGTTAGGGCCAGCTCGACCATCGCGGCCCGAAATTCCAGAATCGGTCCCCAAGTAGCGAACGGCTCGCCGAACCCGTACCCATCAGGCCTCCAGGCGGGTTTGTGGCTATAGTCGCCTACCTCGTGGTGGCTGCCGAACTGCGCGACGCATAGCGTCCAGGCGACGTCTGGGAACTTCCGGAAGAGGGTCTTGACCAATCCAAGCCGATCGTCGTGGCCCGCAGCCGTTTGAGGCATCCAAGCCCTGAAGATCGCGCCAAGCGAATGCCCCGGCTTGTTCACCCAGTTGTCGTTGATCTCTATCTGGGTCAGCCGTGCGAGAACCATGACTGTGCGGGGCAGTGTGTTCGGATTCCAAGCGAGCCCTTCCAAGGCCCAAAGTAGCCCGGTACGGCTAGGACTCCCGAAAATTCCGGTTCCTGCCGGACGCAGCAGACCGAAAACCGCCGGCTCGTCAGACTGGAGGTCACGCTCGATTATCGAAAGGAACTCGGTCGGGGCTGCTTCCGCGTAGAGCGGCAAATCGCGGTCGTTCGCTTCCAGCGCCCGGGTCGTCAAGGGCGACTTGAGAAGGTCCCGCACGACCAAGGCCGCTTGCTCCTCGGTGTCGATTCCGAGACGGCCTTTGAAGAGCGCAACGCCGTGCACGGCCAGCAGAACGAGCGTCTCGCCGATTCCCTGGCGGAAGGCGCTGGAAAACTCGCGGGTCTTTCCGTGGATCGAGGCCGTCCACCGCTGGTCGTCTGCTAAATCCAGCGACGGGTCGTCCTCGCCAAGCACCATTCGGGCCACATCGAAATACCGTACGAGGTCGTCGCGCGTCACGTACCCCGCAACGGCGTAGAGCAGGTCGATCTTCGAGACCACTCCTCGATACGTGCCGATTGACCAGACTGGGGCGTCATTCAGCTGGACGAGGCGCTGGCAGTCCTTTTCCAGGTCCTCGTAATCGCGGTTACGGGAAAGCAAGGACAGCCCGGCCTTATCGGTCTCGTTCACCGAGCTCCATGCGCCGACTAGCATAAATGCAATGAGGCTTTCGGGGCTGTGCTGCTGCGTCGCCCACGGGGGCGTCTTCACTCCCTCGAGCTTGGAAAGCCGACGCCGCAGCACCGTCAGCGAGCGACCCGACTCATTTGCAAGCTTCTTGATGTCGTCCCTATTCCTCCCTGTTTCCTTCAGCGCAGATTCGAGGGTTTCGAAACTTACGGGCTCCAGCACGATGTCGGGTTCGATATTGATACCGTTTCGAGGGTACACGACCACCGAATGCATCTGGTGTGCAAAAGGCGCCAGTTCTTGCTCGACATCGCGCGAATGCACGACCGGAACGAAGGGCCTGGCCCCACCTGCCAGCCTCGGCAGGACGCCGGGCTTGTCGAATACCAAGGTCCGATACCGGTAGGTTTCCAGGTCTGCGCTTCCCATCGGGCCGATACACTGGGCCACGAACGCCAACGCTTCGCCGGTGGAGTCAGCCGCGATGACGATAGGCCCGCTCGCAGGTTTCGACAGGTAGGAATGTAGCTTCCGTTTTGCCTCCTCAATTGCAGGGGCAAACAGCGCTCCGGGAAGCGGTGGCTCGGTCACGTTCGCCCAATCCGCCCAGCACTTGTCCAGAGAGCGGACGTCGTGAGCTGGCACACTTGTCTCGTTGGCGAACCACGCCTGCCCGGGTATCGATTGCTCTACCCACTGCTCTAGATCGCTGGAATCGTAGGCGCGGACGTCCTTCCATAGCCCTTCCGCCTTTTTCTTGCTTGCCCAAGCGTTCTTGCCTGGCCACCGCCGCGGGGTGACGAAGATGAACGCTGTGGACACCATATCTGCCGCGTCAGCGGCGTCTACGCTCTTCTTGTAGTCGCCGTCCGCTTTCGTTTTCGGGTCTTCATTAGTGCCGAACTCCCAGCCAGAACGGCCGGAGGGTACCCATGGCGTTCCTTCTCCGGCAACGACCCGGCCATCCCAGCCGACTCTTTGGGAATCGTCGTTACCCGGGAAGTCCACTTCGGTCAGCCCGATGCCCGTCGAATGCACCAGGGTCCGCAGAAATACTGCGAACCGACTCCTGGCCGCAATGTTTTGTGAGGCCCAGGCCTCAATATCGTTGGCGGTGATCGACAGGAAGGGTGGCACGTACGGTTTCGCGCCCGCGGGAGTGCTTTTCTGCTTAGCCTTGAAAGCATCGTACTGAGCCTGCATTTCGAGCAAGTCCTTGCGCGGGAATCCAAATGCCTTCTCGATCCGGGTCGCCATGTCGGCGGAAAGGGACGCTTTACCGTTGAGCAGATTTGAGAGCGCGGGGCGTCCGACGTCGAGAAGTTCTGCGGCCTTTGTTACGGTCATCTTGGCCGGGAAGACCTCGGTCTTGATGCGCTCTCCAGGGTGGCGGGGTTCGGTAGCAATGTTCATAAATCGCTCTCAACGGATGTTAGCCTTCGAAGACGGCTCAATGGTATTGTATTGTGTCACGCTACACAATACGGTTTCGTTTAGAAAGCAAATGTATATGCTTGCTCCTAGTCAAATTAGTTCAGAGTTTCCGCACGTTATTGCGCCACCTGCATCGTTGATGAAATAAATGTTCTCGACGCTGATTGATGAGTTCTTCACGCAGATAAATGCTTGTTGAGTAAGCAGGAAGCCCGCCCCACCCCAAGTCAGGGACCAAGTTATCGCATGCGTGCAGGAGGACGTTGGCAGAGACCAAATCAGGATCGCTGATTAGGGCTTCACGGGTACGTGGTGATCGGGACGATGCACGTGGCCGCTGGGTAGTCGCCCGCGTAGTTTTTGGATGAGAACCGACCTAGCTACTCATCGTCAACTTCGGATGGAAATTGGACTTTAAAGTTTGAAAGCAATCGAATCTATCACCATGTTGCAGGGTGTAACTCCCGCACCTGCGAGTCGCCGCTTCTTGCGAGCCGTTCGATCTTGACTGCCCTGACCTCGCTATGTCCGTCAGCCGGCACAGCTTTCAGCACCGCGATCGCCTCGTCGAAACGGCCAAGCTGGCGCAGCAATTCGCCTTGCTCGATCATCTCCGATGGATGCCCATCGCCGTCCCGCAGTATGGTTAGGATAGCCTCCATGTTGGACCGTTCCAAAGCCTGCGGCCAAATCGGTACATCGGGAATGGGCGAGCCATCCTGACAGCTGCGGTAGCGGTCGTTCAAGCCCCACCAGATGCGCTTCCGCAGCCAGAGAACCCGGGGCCTGCTGATCCCTTTGGAGCGGGCCAAGACGTACATGACATCGTCAAAGTTCACGCTACCGATGTAGTTCGCCTGCCCCCAGGATGCCATGGCCCTGCCCCATTCCTCTTCGCCTTGAAGCAGCCCTTGCGGGTCGCCGCGCAAGCGCAGCCACGCGCGTCTAAACCGACCTATCGGCCGCGAGGCTTCGGGCATGATCCCGACAGGCTCGATATCCTCCAGCCAGAAGAGTGCAGCGCAAGTGGTGCAACGGACCAACGGCTCCTGGCGCCACCACATGCTCGGCACGCCGTCCGACCAGTCTCGGGAACCGAAAAAATTAAAACTGCGAAGTCGCCGACGAAGGAAAAAGGCACCGCAACCGGGGCATGCGTGAACTGAGGGCGTAGAGAAACTCGTCATGGCCAGTATCGTAACGTCGCGCTGCCAGCTCGACAATAAATAGGGCGCCTAGCGGCATGGCACTAGTCTGCCGTAGAGCTGCTAGGAGCCATCCGGCTCAAATACAGGTGAAATGCAACGTGGTTTGCGGGAACTGGCCGAGCGAGCGCGGAGTATCCGTCTCCCGGAGGATCTGCATGGTTTTCCCTTGGCCGGCGCAGTGCGCGCTTGCGTCCTTCATTGTCGCGGCCTTGAGATGGCCCAGCGACGCAGTCGGACCGTTGTCTTCTCGCGAAACCATATACTGATTACTACCCGTCGAGATCACGCCCGTCGTAGAAGCGCAACCAGCTAAAACCACCACCAACCAAATTTTTTTAAGTGTCACTTTCTTTTCCTCTTTAGTAGAAGCCTAGCCGGCTTCTGGTGTTCAAACACGTGGTGCCCATCCCGCGCAGGTCGGTCACGCCTTGTAGTCGGACGTAGAAGTAGTCGTCCCACGCGGCGCGCCGAAAGCCATCGTCCAACAGATTCAGGATTGCCTCGCGCTCGTTCGCCCCGAACGCGGTAAGGCGGGATTTCCGCCACGGTTGCTCTGCGCCGTTCTTAAAGTAGACATCCCACTCAAGGCCAAAAAGATCACCGAGCTGGTAAGTTGCTCCCGTATCCCTACCGATGTCGTCGAGTGCGGTGCCCATGCGGCGCTCGATGCGGTAGTCGCGCCCCTGGAGCGTCCACACGACCTCCATAAGCTGCCGCTTGTTCAAGCCATTAAAGAGTACCCGGCGTGTCGCCGCCTCCTCCAAGATGAACAGGTCGCGCTCCGTCTTGGCCAAAAAATCATCGATGCGATCGTCCTGGGTTGATGCAGGTGGAATACGGGTGTGAATCATTGATTGCCTCCTATTTTTAGCCCAGCAATCCTAAGGATTCCTTAGTGTAACGTCAATAAAATACTAAGAATATCTTAGCCTTTAGGGGCTATGGATGTCTTTGTTTGGGAAGCGAATGAAGGAGGCCCGCTTACAGGCCGGCCTGTCTCAGGAAAAACTTGGCGTCTTGGCGGGGATCGATGAGATGTCTTCGAGCGCGCGTATGAACCAGTACGAACGGGGGAAGCATGTGCCGGACTTCTCACTGGTCGAGCGAGTCGCCCAAGTACTTGATGTCCCTGAATGCTACTTCTATTGCAAGGAAGATGACATGGCCCTAATTCTCATTCGCTTGCACCGCATCCCCGCGCACGAGAGGCAAGGCCTTATCGGCGCGGTCGAACGGCTCCTATCAGAGCCTGGGAATGTCCAGGAAGCGCCGTAGCATGCTGTCTGCTGTTGATGAATCTGTGACCGCCTCTAGCGGTCCACACAGCAAATTAGGCATCCCATTCAATAGGATGCGGGCACTCAACCTGCAAGGCTAATGTTGAGTGAGCCGGGTTACACAGCGGTTACACAACTTGCTTACAGCGCCACGAAAGAAAAAAGGGTTACATGTAAAATCATGTAACCCCTTGATCTAATTACTGAATTTTGGTGCCGCTGACCGGAATCGAACTGGTGACCTTCGCATTACGAATTAGCAAATACGGCTTGTGGCGCTGACCACAGTGGCCCACAGATAAATCTCATGATTTGCCGTTACTAAGTAAGCGACGAATGTCGGCAACTGCCCACGCAAGGCGACCGCTAATCCGAACTGGGCGTAGTGGCCCATCTTCATAACATGCCCATTTTCGTAAAGTTTGAGGCGTGCGCCTAAGTAGACGCGCCGCCGTGGTTGTGTCAACGTGACTGCCCATGTCTTCGCACGCTGGCCATTGCAGCTCCAAACCTCCACTACTGCCCTTGGCCTTCGCAAATTCCGAAAGCGCAATCGTACGCTCAAGCGCCTCTACGCGTGCCTCCAAATCGGTAACACTCTTAAGAATTTCGCTAAACGTGCTGGCAATGCGCCCGAGGGCATGTGCTGCATTTGCAACGTCCTGAAGGACAACCGTAGCATCGTGCACTGACTTGGAACTCATGGACATATTCTGCTCCAAAGGGTGTCAGATAGTGGAGACGGCAGACTGGACCAATCATAAGACGATACGTCAACCGCGCGAACCAGCATGGTAAACTCTGACCAGCGCGCTGGGCTGAATCTCGGTGAGATTGTGTGAGAGCGGGTAGCTACGTGAAGATTTGACGGTATTTTTAACGGTATCTCTACGGAACAAGGTAGCGAACCCTAGCATTCATGCGGGTTTTAGCCTATTCTTCGATTCCGGCCGGAGCACCACTGATAGACAGTATTAGCGAAACCCGCACACTTCTTCGGAAGAGCGGGTTTTTTGCTTTTCAAGCTGGGCCGCTTGCTAGCGTACGATGTGCCACTAGCGGCAAGCGGATCGCAAACGCCATCCCGCCCACCAAAAAGCGACAGGAGCACGTCTGACAATCGGACACGGGCTCAGCCGTTATTGCCCAATACCCGGGATTACTGTAGAGGCCATGTCCGATTGTCAGACGTGACCCTCCGGATGTGACCCTCCGGATGTGTTGCTGAACTATCTGAAGCTGTACGACCACCAGATTCCACAACAGGCCACTGGCAGGAAAACGTCGATTCTGGCACTCAATGACTGGCATAGAGAATAGCCCTAGCTATTCGTTAAATGCGTCTATGATCAGACGGGAATTGACTACTAGGATTCGAATCGATCCGAGCAGCAAACGCGTCCTCGTCAAATCATGGCACGCTACGGGGCATCACTTCTCTATCGACATCGTCATGTTCGTTTTTCCGAACAGCAAGTAAAGCATCTGAAATAAAGGGAGTAGCATTTTCCGGTTTCTTCTTCCGCGCCCAAGTACTATTCAAATAGTTCCTAGCGGGCGCCTCAATTAGATAATACGACAATACTCCGGCAAGCAATGCCAAAAGAAACGCAGCCGAAGTTGAAATTAGTCCTTTATTCTTCAGTGCATAAAATGGCTGTTGCCATAAGTACAGTGAATATGACCATAACCCAAGCTTGCGCAGTGCGGGAAGCGAAAGGACTCGCAGCATCCACTCAGGTGCTTTATGGAGAATATTTACCGTCAGCGCCAGCGAGACCAGGCCGACCACCATAGTCACTGCGGGTGGAGCACTTGTGCTATAAGTTACTATCGCAATTATCGGTAGCGTATAAAAAACGAAGGGCGGGATCGATCTATTAATCCCGTTTCGCAGGCATAGAAGCAAAAATCCGGAGAAGAAGATGCCGAACGCGGCAACTTCCGTGTGGATCAACTTCTCGCGGTAAAGCGCAGGGCCGGAAAATTTTATCGTATACACCGCTGCCATGATGAGGCAGCAGAATGAAAGCATTCCCAGTGCAATCCGTTGTCTCTCGATTTTACTTGGAAAAAAAATCACAAGCGCCGATAATACTATATAGCTGTGCTCTTCGACCGACAGTGACCATATATGATCGAAAGGAAGCGCATTTCCGAATCCGACAGGATAATAATTTCTTATGAGCGCGGTAGCGCCTAGTGCCGTCCCCCACGACACAGGAAGTCCCGCGATCAAATAGGAAATAATCGTTATCGCGATAAAGGCGTATAGAGCGGGGAAAATCCTCGAAATTCGTCGCTTATAGAACGTCGGAAGCGGGGTTTCGTGTAGGAAAAGCTGCTTTGCCATAAGGAAACCCGACAAAACAAAGAAAAAATGCACGCCAGCAGTTCCACAAAATTTGAGTTGCGAGTAGGGAAAGAAATGTCCGACCAGCAGTAGTGAAATAGCGATTCCCCGCCATCCATCCAAGTAGTCTAATTGCTGACCACTCGCCAGATGGCTGCTGCCTGATGTATTTGTATTTTGCACAGTTCCCTCTTCGCGGGTTAGATGGCCCAATCAACCCTCGAACATTTTTGTTCATGCTGAGGAAAGACCGAGATAGCCGCATTTCTATCGAAAGCACGCCAGACCATGTGACATCGCTATCGCAGTATCGACGGGGAGTGTACAGACATGATTTCTTTTTAACAAGAAAATTCGTTGCGTAGAATTACGAGTGCTGTGTCCTGTGATGCGACTCAAGTGTCGGCATAGGCAGGACAGGTCGTCCGCCCCTGATCGATAGTGAAATGAGCGCGGCAACGCGCCAAATGCATGATCGCGTGAGGGTTGCCCGCTCGCAGGGAGCCCTATCCATCCGTGAAGCAAACCCATTACAGGGTCAGTCGCGGGGTCACATCTGACGATCCCCTGTGTCACGCTAGTTGTCACTTTATTATTTGGGAGAGACATAAGTAAAGTGTATCTGCAGCTTTCATCGAGCAAACCTTGGTGAAGGTTGGAGTTGGATTCGTCGGCAAATAACCACTCCCCAAAAATTACGCACCGATCCACTAAGCATCTGATTATTATGGATTTCAGATTCCGGCCGGAGGCACCGACCTAACCAAGCTTGAAACCCGCATCCTTCCCCGGACCAGCGGTTTTTTTGTTATCCAGCCCGCGCATGCCCTCTCCTTGACCCTCCCCCGCGTCATACCCTAATGTAGCGCCATGAGCACGCTCCCCCCCAGCGCCGACGTCCTCCAGATCGTCGACCAGGCCATGCAGGCCGCACACCACGAAACCGAAGCGGGCAACCTCGAGCAGGCGCTGGCCCTGTACGGGGCGGTGCTCGACCTCCAGCCCGGCCACGCCGGCGCCCACCACGCCGTGGGTGTGCTGGCCAGCCGCGCCGGCGATGCCGAGACGGCGATCCCGCATTTCGCCGCCGCCCTGGAAGCCGACCCCGGCCAGGAGGCCCACTGGCTGGCCTATCTCGCCGCCCTGATCGAGGCGCGCCAGTTCGCCGCCGCCGCTGAACTGCTCCAGCTCGGCCGGACCCACGGCCTGCAAGGTCAGGCGATCGACGACATCGAACGGCAGCTGGCCAGCTCGGGCGCGCCCGATAGCAGCGAGATCGATGCCGCCGCCGCCTTATTCGCGCAGGGACGCACCGAGGAAGCGGAGCACGCCGCGCGTGCGCTCGTCGAACGCTTTCCCCAGCACTCATTCGGCTGGAAATTATTGGGTGGCATTTATCACCGGCGCGGCGACGCGCATGGGGCCCTGAACGCCATGGCCATGTCGGCCAGGTTCGACCCCGACGATGCCGAAACGCTCAGCAACCTGGGCATGCTCTTGATGCGCGCCAACCGGCTCGACGAATCGGAGAACGTGCTGCGGCGCGCCCTGGCGCTGCGGCCGGGCAACGTGGATGCTCACAACCACCTGGCCATCACCCTGGCCGAGCGTGGACGGCTGTCCGAGGCGCAGGCCAACGCCGACGCGGCGCTGGCGCTCGATCCGCGGCATGAAAAGGCGGCCATCACGCTTGCGCTGATCCTGCAGACCCAGGGCCGGCTGGTCGAAGCGGTGGCCGTCTATCGCGACTTGTTGGAGCGAAATCCGGAGCAGACCGATGCCCACAGCAATATGCTGTTCTGCCTGAGCGAAATGCCCGGGCTGACGCCGGACGCACTGTTCGCCGAGCACCGGTTGTACGGCAGGCTGGTCGAACAAAGGACCGCGCCGCCCACCTCCCTGGACAATACGCCGGAGCCGGAGCGGCGCCTGCGCATCGGCTTCGTGTCGGGCGACCTGCGCAACCATGCGGTCGTCTCCTTCATCGAACCGGTCTTCGAGCGCCTCGGGCAACGCCCCGGGCTGACGCTGCATGCCTACTACAACCATACCCTGGTCGACGCGGTCACCGAACGCCTGCGTGGCCACCTGCCCCATTGGCGCGACGTCGCCGCGCTCGACGACGAGGAACTGGAGCGGCAGGTGCGCGCCGACGGCATCGACATCCTGATCGACCTGTCGGGCCACACCGCCTTCAACCGGCTGCCCGCCTTCGCGCGCCGGCTGGCGCCGGTCCAGGCGTCCTGGATCGGCTATCCCGGCACCACCGGCCTGGCGGCGATGGATTACTACCTGGTCGACCGAAAATTCCTGCCGCACGGACAGTATGACCACCTGTTCGTGGAAAAGCTGGTGCAGTTGCCGCTGTTGATACCCTTCGAGCCGGTGGCCAGCGCGCCCGACGTCGGCCCGTTGCCCGCCCTGGCCAACGGCTACGTCACGTTCGGCAGCTTCAACCGTCTCAGCAAATTCAACAGCGAAGTGATCAAGGCCTGGGGGATGCTGCTGCGCGCGCTGCCCGATGCGCGGCTGCTGGTAGGCGGCATGCCGGAACAGCACGACCATGCCCAGCTGCGCGCCTGGCTGGACCATGAAGGCATCGCCGCGCACCGGGTCGAGTTCCATGGCCGCATCGGGCTGAACGATTACCTGAAGCTGCACCAGCAGGTCGACCTGTGCCTCGACACCTTCCCGTACCCGGGCGGCACCACGACCATGCACGCCGGCTGGATGGGCGTGCCGACCCTGACCCTGGACGCAGGCACCGTGACCGGACGACAAACCGCCTGCTTCCTGGAGCATTGCGGGCTGCACCATTTCGTCGCGCACAGCGCCGACGATTTCGTCGCCAAGGGCCTGGCCATCTGCGGCGACCTGGCGGCGCTGGCGGCGCTGCGCGCCACCCTGCGCGAACGTTATGCGCTGCCCACGTCGGACTCCATGACCCGGGTCGCCGACGGCATCGAGCACGCGCTGCGCCTGATGTGGCGCCGCTGGTGCCAGGGCCTGCCGCCTGCCAGCTTCGAGGCGACGCTGCCGCCCGGCCCGGCCGACGTAACGCGATAACCGGCGCCGGCGCCCCGATCCGCCGAGCGTGCCGTCCCGCGCGCTCCGGCATGCCAAGACCATAATCCTTGAACAAGGAATGCACAAAAATGGTCGCTCAGGCGCTACAAAACCGCGCCAATCGTCTGTTCATTCCGGTCGCCAACAACATTTCCAGCTGGGAAAATGCCATACTTCGTGGTCATGCCTTACGGACAGGACTCTCCTGTCTTGACTACCCACGAATTCATGTTGCAACTATTTAACGCCCCTACCGACCCGTCCATGCTCGCCTATGGCGTCTATGAGCCACGCCTGGTCGTGCTGTCGCTGCTGGTGGCGATCTTTTCTTCCTGGATGGGCCTGCAGATCACCGGTCGCGCCAGCAGCAATCCCGCGCACCGCGCCATCGTGCTCGGCGCCGGCAGCCTGGCGCTGGGCGCCGGCGTGTGGTCGATGCACTTCATTGGCATGCTCGCCTTTAACCTGTGCACGCCGGTCCATTACGACCATGGCATCACCCTGCTGTCGGCCCTGCCCAGCATCGGCGCGTCCTGGGTCGCGCTCAACCTGATCTCGCGTCCCCAGCTGCGCCTGGCGCACCTGCTGGTGGGCGGGGTGCTGGTCGGCGCCGGCATCGGCGCCATGCACTACACCGGCATGGCCGGCATGCGCACGCTCCTCGACCTCCACTATGACCCGGCCATGTTCGCGCTGTCGATCGTGGTCGCGGTGGTGCTGGCCACGCTGGCGCTGGGCGTGCGCCATGGCCTGTCGCGCTGCAAGTCGATGACCGATGCGCGCCGCCTGCTGATCGCGGCGGTGGTGATGGGCTGCGCCATCGCCGGCATGCACTACACCGGCATGGCGGCGGCGCGCTTCTCCGGTGAGGTCGACCCGCTGGGCCTGAACGGTTCCAACAGCGACTTCCTGGCGCTGTCGATCACGCTCATCACGGTGGCGTTGTCGCTGGGCGTGGTGGCCACCAATGGCCTGCTGCGCTACCGCGAGATGTACCTCGGCCTGGCGCGCAGCGAAGCCTGGATGCGCGCGCTGCTCACCACCACCGTCGACGGCGTGATCACGGTCGGACGCGACGGCGCCATCACCGAATTCAACGCCTCGGCCGAGCGCATCTTCGGCTGGAAGCGCGACGAGATCGTCGGCCGCAACATCGCTGTGCTGCTCAATGAAAATGACCGCAAGTCCGAGCGCGGCCTGCTGTACGTGCTGTCCCGGGGCAGCCTGGAAGGCGTCAACACCAGCACCGAGACCTTCGGCCTGCGCAAGGACGGCAGCCTGGTGCCGGTGCGCGGCGCGATGGGGCACGCCAAGCTGGGCGACCAGGACATGTTCGTCTGCTTCGTCACCGACATCAGCGAGCGGCGCGCCATGGAAGGGGCGCTGCGCGACAGCGAGCAGCAGTTCCGTTCCCTGATCGGCAACATCCCCGGCATCTCCTATCGCAGCAAGCTCAGTGGCGACTGGCCGATGGTCTTCATCAGCGACGCGGTCGAGCGCGTCACCGGCTATCCGGCCGCCGACTTCCTGGGCGAACCGCCGCGGCGCGTGTTCGGCGCCCTGATCCATGCCGAAGACCGCATCCGGGTGGCGAAGGCAACCGGCGCCGCGCTGCGCGAAGGCCGGCCCTACCTGGTCGAATACCGCCTGCTGCACGCCGACGGCGGCGTGCGCTGGCTGTGGGAAAACGGCACCGCGGTGCGCGACGAGGCCGGCGACGTGCAATGGCTGGACGGCGTCATCCTCGACATCACCGAGCGCCGCCAGATGGAAGAAGCGCTGCGCGCCGCCAAGGAAACCGCCGAGCAGGCCGCCGCCGCGCGCGCGACTTTCGTGGCCGATATGAGCCACGAGATCCGCACCCCGATGAATTCGATCCTCGGCTTCACCGACGTGCTGCTGGACGGCGACCTGGACGTGGAGCAGCGGCGCCACCTGGACACCATCCGCAGCGCCGGCCGCGCCCTGCTGCGCCTGCTCAACGAGATCCTCGACACCGCCAAGCTCGAAAAAGGCGCGGTGGAGCTGGAACAGAACGACTACAACCTGCTGTCGCTGATCGACGAACTGTCCTCGACCCTGGCCGCGAACGCCCGCGCCAAGGGCCTGCACCTGGACATCCAGTACGATCCGGCGCTGCCGACCGGCCTGCGCGGCGACGAGCTGCGCATGCGCCAGGTGCTGACCAACCTGCTCGACAACGCGATCAAGTTCACCGCCAGGGGCAGCGTGACGCTCAAGGTCGGCGCCGAAGGCGACCAGCTTTGCATCGCCGTGATCGACACCGGGATCGGCATCGCGCCCGAGCGCCTGGCCGCCATCTTCGACCCGTTCACCCAGGCCGACGCCTCGATGACGCGCCGCTTCGGCGGCACCGGTCTCGGCACCACGATCAGCAAGCAGCTGGTCGAGCTGATGGGCGGCCGGATCTGGGCCGAGAGCGAGCTCGGATGCGGGACCACCTTCCACGTGCGGGTGCCGCTGGTGCTGGCGCGCTTTGCCAGCCAAGCGCCGCGCGTGCGCAGCGCCGCCGTGCTGCCGCCGCTGCGCGTGCTGGTGGCCGACGACGTGCCGCAGAACCTGGAACTGATGCAGCTCCTGATGACGCGCCGCGGCCACACCATGACCGCGGTGCGCGATGGCGCCGCCGTGGTCGAACTCGCGGCCAGCGGCGAATTCGACCTGGCGCTGATGGACTTCCAGATGCCGACCATGGACGGCCTGGCCGCCACCCGCGCGATCCGCGAGCAGGAACAGGCCAGCGGGCGCAGTCGCCTGCCGGTGATCGCGATGACGGCCAGCGTGCTGGCCGAACACCGCCAGGCCAGCGTCGACGCCGGCATGGACGGTTTCGCCAGCAAGCCGGTCGACTGGTTCGCGCTGTCGCACGAGATCGCGCGCGTGCTCGGACTGCCCGGCAGCGCGCCGGACGCACATGCCGCGCCCAATGCGGCGCGCGAAGTGCTGAACCGGCGCGCCGGCCTGCACCGCTGGAGCAACCGCGAGGACGCCTATGCCGAGGCGCTCGATCACTTCGCCCGCCAGTACGCCGCGCTGGGCCAGGCGCTGCGCCTGCACGCCGCAGGCGGCGAGCACCAGCAGCTGCGCATGCTGGCGCACAAGGTGCGCGGCGCGGCCGCCAACGTCGGCCTCGAGCTGCTGGCCGACGCCCTGGCCGCCCTGGAGCAGGCCACCGATGCGGTGCCGACCGATGCGCGCCAGGTCGCCAATGCCCTGGTGGTGGCGAACAATGCGCTGGACGCGGCGCTCGAGGCGCTGCGCAGCGTCGCCGCGACGCCCGCGCCAGTCGCGCCGGGCAGCACGGTCGACCTGGCGCGCGCGCGGCGCGCCGCCGGCGTGCTGCTCGAGGCGCTGCGCCGCGGCGCCCTGAACGACGGCGCCATGGCCAGCCTGGCCGCGGCGCTGGCGGCGCATCCGGCCGCCACCCGCGTGACCCAGGTCCAGTCGGCGATCGCCGACTTCGACTTCGACCTCGCCCTCGGGCACCTGGAGGCCGTCATCGGCCTGCTGGGTGATGGGGCGCTTGACGACGTTTCCAACGAATCCCCAGCATGAGCCAACCGAATACCCGCCCGTTGATCCTCGCGGTCGACGACGAAGCCAGCAACCTGCAGTTGCTGCGCCAGATCCTGCAAGACCACTACCGCCTGCTGTTCGCCAAGGACGGCGCGCGCGCGCTCGAACTGGCGCGCCAGGAGCAGCCCGACCTGGTGCTGCTGGACGTGATGATGCCCGGGATGTCGGGCTACGAAGTGTGCGCCGCCCTCAAGGCGCACCCCGCCACCGCCTCGACTCCCGTGATTTTTGTCACTGCCCTGACCGAGACCGCCGACGAAGTCGAAGGCTTCGAGGCCGGCGCGGTCGACTACATCACCAAGCCGGTCAGCCCGCCGGTGGTGCGCGCGCGCGTGCGCACCCACCTGTCGCTGGTGCGGATGGAAGAGCTGCGCGCCAGCCGCCTCGAGATCGTGCAGCGCCTGGGCCTGGCGGCCGAGTACAAGGACAACGAGACCGGCCTGCACGTGATCCGCATGAGCCACTTCTCGCGCATCCTCGGCATCGCCGCCGGCATGACGGAGCATGAAGCCGACGACCTGCTGCACGCGGCGCCGATGCACGACGTGGGCAAGATCGGCATCCCCGACCGCATCCTGCAGAAACCGGGGCCGCTCGACGCCGAGGAATGGAAGATCATGCAGGGCCACGTGACGATCGGCGCCGAGATCATCGGCGAGCACGATGGCGGCATGCTGGCGCTGGCGCGCCAGATCGCGCTGACCCACCACGAGAAATACGATGGCAGCGGCTATCCGAACGGCCTGGCAGGAGAGGATATTCCGCTGGTCGGCAGGATCGTGGCGATCGCCGACGTGTTCGACGCGCTGACCTCGGTGCGGCCGTACAAGAAGGCCTGGACCGAAGAAGAGGCGGTCAATTTCTTGCGCGAGCAGAAGGGCCGCCACTTCGACCCGCAGCTGGTGGAGCTGTTCGCCGACCAGATGCCGGCGATCCGCGAGATCAGGTCGAGGTGGGCGGAGACGGCCTGACTGAGGTCGGGTCGGCGACCGTGCCGCTCGGCTTGACGGCGCGCCGCGCCACCAGCTCGTGGTACAGCGCCGTGTAGTTGGCCGCCATCTGCTCGGACGTGAACAGCTCTTCGAAGCGCTGCTCGGCGCGCCGGCCCATGGCGCGCGCCATGTCGGGGTTGTCCCACAAGGTGCGCATCGCCGCGCGCAGCGCCTGCGGGTCGGACGGCGGCACCACCAGGCCGGTGTCGCCATCGACGTTGATATAGGTGGTGCCGGTGCCGATCTCGCTCGAGATCATCGGCTTGCCGTACATCGCGCCTTCGAGCAGCGAGATGCCGAAGGCTTCCGAGCGCAGGTGAGACGGGAAAGCCACGGCATAGCACAGGGTCAGCAGCGCCGCCTTGTCCGGTTCGTCGATCGCGCCGACGAACATCACGTTGGACAGGCCCAGGCGCGCGGCCTGTTCCTTGAGCTCTCCCTCGATCGGCCCGGCGCCGACGATCACGATCGGATAGTCGAGACCCTTGGCCGCCTCGAGCAGGATGTGCAGGCCCTTGTAGTAGCGCAGCACGCCCACGAACAGGAAGAACTTCGGACCCACGCGCTCGCGCCAGTGCGCCAGGCGGGCCGGCTCGGGCTGCGGATAGGTGCCGCGGTCCAGGCCGAACGGAATGACCGAGGTTTTTTGCCTGTAACGCGCCAGCACGGTCGACGAACCGAGGTAGTTGGGCGAGGTGGCGACGATCGCGTCGACGCTCTTGAGGAAGCGGTGCTTGAGCGGCTGGTACAGGCGCAGCAGGTGGCGCTGGCGCACGATGTCGGAGTGGTAGGTGACCACCGTCGGCTTGTCGACCCGGGCCATGAAATGGGCCAGGTCCATGAACGGCCAGGGGAAGTGGTAGTGCACCACGTCGGCCTGCTTCGCCAGGCGCGCCAGCGCGCCGATCGATTGCACCGAGATGGCGTTGGACGCGATCTCGGCATTGAGCGGCACGCGGTGGACCATATGGCCTTCGAATTCGAACGGGTCCAGCTTGTCCTGGCGCGACAGCGACAGCACCGTATTGCTCACGCCGAGGCGGCCGGTGCCCACGCACATCTGGCGGATCACCTGTTCGACCCCGCCCACCGAATCCGGGTGGTAGGTCTTGTAGAAATGAAGGACACGCATAATCAGCTCAGCTTACTGCGAAAGGACGGCACGGTACACCTCCGCCGTCAGGCGTGCGGTGTTTTGCCATGTCAGTTGTTCGGCGCGAGCGCGTCCGGCGGCGATACAGCGCGCGCGCGCAACACCGTCCGTTGCCAGGATGCGCATGGCGTCGGCGATGGCGCCGCTCGACAGCGGATCGACCAGCAGCGCCGCATCGCCCGCGACCTCCGGCAGCGAGGTCGTGTTCGAGGCCACCACCGGCACGTTCGAGGCGAAGGCTTCCAGTACCGGAATGCCATAGCCCTCGTACAAGGAAGGAAAAACGAAGACGCCGGCGCCGGCATACAGGTCGCGCAATTGCCCATGGTCGGTCAAGCGATCCAGCCAGACCACGTTCTCGCCCGCCGCCTGTGCCGCCCTGATCGACGCCACCAGGGCTTCGCTGCGCGCGCCGGGCGCGCCGACGATCACCAGGCCGCGCTCGCCCCGCAAGGACGCGGGCAGCGCGAGATACGCTTCCAGCAGGCGTTCGACGTTCTTGCGCGGTTGCAGGGTGCCAACGAAGAAGAAATAGCCAGGTTGCAGGCCGTAGGCATCCAGGGTTGCCTCCACTGCCCGCGGCTCGGGTGCGGCGAGCCATTCCTCGTCGACGCCGCAGGGCACCACCGAGATGCGCCGCTCGTCGACGCCGAAACATTCGACCAGTTCGTCGATGGCGAAGTGCGACAGCGCGATCACGTGGTCGGCCTTGCGCGCCGCCTTGGCCTGGAGCCAGTTCTTGAGCTTGCGCAGGCGCGGGTTGCACCATTCCGGGTGCTTGATCGGCAGGGCATCGTGCAGGCTGGCCACCACCGGGCAATCCATGCGCACCACGCGGTAATCGGTCACGTGGAAGATGTCGGCCGGCATGTGGACACGGTGCGCCCCGGGCGTCACCAGGTCGGTCAGGGTCGCCGCCTCGAACGATCGGGGGAACGCCTGGCCGATGGAGATACCCGCATCGCCCTGGCGCAGGCGGGGCCAGGAAAACGGCGCCACCTCGCAGCCCGTTGCGGGCAGGTGCTGCATCAGGGCCCGGGTGTACACGCCGATGCCGTCCAGCCGGCCACCGGTCAAACCGGGCTCGACCATGGTCGTGCCCAGACCGACCTTGATGACTGCCGGTTTCACGCCCTGTACATCCAGTCCAGCGTCTCGTGCAGCGGGGTCGGCGCCAGGTCGCCGATCACGGCGGCCAGCTTGCGATTGCTGCCAGTCAGTTGAAGCACGTCGTTGGCGCGCACGAAGGCGGGATTCACCTGCACATCGATGCGGTAGCCGGCGATCTCGCCCATGGTCTCGATGACGCTCGAGAGCGAGTGCGGGGTGCCCGAGCAGACGTTGAAGGCTTCGCCGGCGGGCGCCGCCGCCAGCAGGCGGCGATAGCTGCGCGCCACCATGCGCACGTCGGAGAAATCACGCGCGATGGCGAGGTTGCCCAGTTCGATGCGTTGTTCGTTGCGGCGGAAATGGTTGACGATCTTGGGCAGCAGGAAATTCTCGGCCTGGCCCACGCCGGTGTAATTGAATGGACGCACGATCGTGATCGGCAGCTTGTCCATCCACAGGCGCGCCATGTATTCCATCGCCAGCTTGCTGACCGCGTAGTCGTTGGCCGGCGCCGGCGGCACGCTTTCGTCGATCACCGGCACGTTGGCATTGCCGTAGATATTCGCCGACGACGCCAGCAGCACGCTGGTGGGACGATGCGCCCCGGCGGCCAATGCCTCGAGCAGGTTGCGGGTGCCCACCACGTTGACGCGGTAGATCGCCTCGACGTTGGCATGGCCGACGAAGGCGATGCCGGCCAGGTGGGCCACGACGTCGGGCCTGGCCTCGGCAACCATGGCGGCCACCGCGTCACGGTCGCACAGGTCGACCGCGAACATATCCGGCCCGGTTTCCTCGCCCGGCATCACGGTGCCGAACACACGGTAACCCGCGGCCGTGAGTTCTTGCGCCAGGTAATGGCCGGTGAAGCCGCGCAGGCCCGTGATCAGGGCGCGGCGGCCCTCCCCTTCGCGCCCGCTCGCCTGCTTGGCGAGGGCGGAAACGTCATCCGTGGCCAGGCGCGTCATATCAGAACGAGAAGCCCTGTTCGTTGCGACGCAGGTCGGCGTCGACCATCATCTGGCACAGCTCTTCGAGCGTGGTCTTCGGCTCCCAGCCCAGCTCGCGCTTGGCTTTCTCGGGGTCGCCGATCAAGAGGTCGACTTCGGCCGGACGGTAGAACTTGGGCGAGACGCCCACCAGCTTCTTGCCGCTCTGGCTGCAGTGGGCGACCTCTTGCTCGCCCGAACCGCTCCAGTCGAGCGTGACATTGGCCGCCTTGAAGGCCATGGTGACGAAGTCGCGCACGGTCTCGGTGCGGTTGGTCGCCAGCACATAGGTATCGGGCTTGTCGGCCTGCAGCATGCGCCACATGCCTTCGACATATTCCTTGGCGAAGCCCCAGTCGCGCTTGGCGTCCATATTGCCCAGCTCCAGCAGCTCCAGCTTGCCCTGCACGATCTTGGCCACCGAATCGGTGATCTTGCGGGTCACGAACTCGCGGCCACGCAGCGGCGACTCGTGGTTGAACAGGATGCCCGAGGAACCGAAGATGTCGTACGACTCGCGGTAATTGATGGTCATCCAGTGCGCGTACAGCTTGGCCACGCCATACGGGCTGCGCGGGTAGAACGGCGTATCTTCTTTTTGCGGGATGGCCTGCACCTTGCCGAACATTTCCGAGGTCGACGCCTGGTAGAAGCGGATCTTCGGATTGACGATGCGGATCGCTTCGAGCAGGTTGACGGCGCCCAGGCCGGTGATCGAGGCGGTGGTCACCGGCTGGTCGAAGGACACGCCAACGAAGCTCTGCGCCGCCAGGTTGTACACCTCGCTCGGCTGCGACGTTTCGATCAGGCGCAGGCTCGAGGCCAGGTCGGTCAGGTCGTATTCGACCAGCGACAGGTTCGGATGCGAGGTGATGCCGAGCTCATCGATGCGCCAGAAATTGACCGAGCTCGAACGACGGTAGGTGCCGGTGACGTGATAGCCTTTTTCCAGAAGCAACTGGGCCAAATAGGCGCCATCCTGGCCGGTGATACCGGTGATGAGGGCTCGTTTGTTTTGCATGTTCTTGGATGGATATGAAGTGGTCTTGCGGGCGCCACGTATTACCTGACGAGCCCGGCGAAAGCAAGGATTGTAACAGAGGAGGTCGGTTTGCCTAATTGCACGCCAGAAATGTGTGCAATTAAATCAACACTTATCTGAACATTATGACCCGAAAATGACGCGCTGCGACCGTCGCTTACGGTTTGTTACCAGTGTCTTTGCAAAACGACAAACGGCGACAGCTGGAGACAGGTGCACACAAAAACGCCTGCCCCGGCGCAAGGCGCGCGAGGCAGGCGTCAAGTACAAACCGGCTGAATGATTTACCGCTGGGAAACAGCGTCCACCACGGCCAGCGCCGTCATATTGACGATCCGGCGCACCGTCGCCGACGGGGTCAGGATGTGGACCGGACGCGCGCAGCCGAGCAGGACCGGGCCGATCGCGATGCCGTTGCCGGCCGCCGTCTTGAGCAGGTTGTACGAGATATTGGCGGCATCGATGTTCGGCAGCACCAGCAGGTTGGCGTCGCCCTTCAGGGTCGATTCCGGCATGATCTTGGCGCGGTTCTTGGCGTCGAGCGCGGCGTCGCCGTGCATCTCGCCGTCGACTTCCAGTTCCGGCTTCTTCTGCTGCACCAGGGCCAGGGCGGCGCGCATCTTCTGCGCCGACTCCGTATTGGCGCTGCCGAAGTTCGAGTGCGACAGCAGGGCCGCGCGCGGGCTGATGCCGAAGCGCTCCAGCTCTTCGGCCGCCATGATCGTGATCTCGGCCAGCTGCTCGGCGTTCGGATTCTCGTTGACGTGGGTGTCGACCATGGCCAGCTGGCGTTCCGGCGTGATGATGAAATTCATCGCCGCATAGACGTTGGCGCCGGCGCGCTTGCCCAGCACCTGGTCGATGAAGTCCAGGTGCATCTGGGTGGTGCCGTAGGTGCCGCAGATCATGCCGTCGGCTTCGCCCTTGTGGATCATCATGGCGCCGATCAGGGTGTGGCGGCGGCGCATGGCCAGCTTGGCCAGGTCCTGGGTCACGCCCTTGCGCATCACCATCTGGTGGTAGGTCGTCCAGTAGTCGCGGTAGCGCTCGTCGAAGTCGGGGTTGATGACGTCGAAGTGCACGCCCAGCTTGAGGCGCAGGCCGAACTTCTCGATGCGCTGCTCCAGCACCGCCGGACGGCCGACCAGGATCGGGCGCGCCAGCTTTTCGTCGACCACCACCTGCACCGCGCGCAGCACGCGCTCGTCCTCGCCCTCGGCGTAGACGATGCGTTTCAGTTCGGCCGGGGCATCCTTGGCGACCTGGAACAGCGGCTTCATGAAGGTGCCGCTGCGGTACACGAACTGCTGCAGGTGTTCGGCGTAGGCCGCCAGGTCCTCGATCGGACGGCTGGCGACGCCGCCATCCATCGCGGCCTTGGCCACGGCCGGAGCGATATGGGTCAACAGGCGCGGGTCGAACGGCATCGGGATCAGGTATTCCGGACCGAAGGACAGGTTCGAGATGCCGTAGGCCGAGGCCACGATGTCCGACTGCTCGGCATGGGCCAGGTCGGCGATCGCGTGCACCACCGCGATTTCCATCTCGCGCGTGATGGTGGTCGCGCCGCAGTCCAGGGCGCCGCGGAACATATAGGGGAAGCACAGGACGTTGTTGACCTGGTTCGGATAGTCCGAACGGCCGGTGGCGATGATGGCGTCGCCGCGCACCGCCTTGACGTCTTCCGGCAGGATTTCCGGATTCGGATTGGCCAGCGCCAGGATCAGCGGGTTCGGGGCCATCTTGGCCACCATGTCCTGCTTGAGCACGCCGCCGGCGGACAGGCCCAGGAAGATGTCGGCGCCGGGAATGACGTCGGCCAGCGAACGGTGCGGCGTGTCTTGCGCGAAGCGTTCCTTGTCCGGGTCCATCAGCTCGACGCGACCTTTATAGACGACACCGGCCAGGTCGGTGACGAAGATGTTTTCGATCGGGAAGCCCAGGTCGACGATCAGGTCGAGGCAGGCCAGCGCGGCCGCGCCGGCGCCGGAGACCACCAGCTTGCATTCCTTGATGCTCTTGCCGACGACTTTCAGGCCGTTCAGGATGGCGGAGCCGACGATGATCGCGGTGCCGTGCTGGTCGTCGTGGAAAACCGGGATCTTCATCCGCTCGCGCAGCTTGCGCTCGATGTAGAAGCACTCGGGCGCCTTGATGTCTTCCAGGTTCACGCCGCCGAAAGTCGGCTCGAGCGCGGCGATGATGTCGACCAGCTTGTCGGGATCGGTCTCGTTGATCTCGATGTCGAACACGTCGATCGCGGCGAACTTCTTGAACAGCACGCCCTTGCCTTCCATGACCGGCTTCGACGCCAGCGGACCGATATTGCCCAGGCCCAGCACGGCGGTGCCGTTGGAGATCACGGCGACCAGGTTGCCGCGCGCGGTGTACTTGTAGGCGGCGGCCGGATCCTTGACGATTTCCTCGCAAGGCGCGGCCACGCCCGGCGAATAGGCCAGCGCCAGGTCGCGCTGGTTCAGCAGGCCCTTGGTAGGCGCCACGCTGATCTTGCCGGGACGGGGGAACTGGTGATACTCGAGCGCTGCTTGACGCAGTTGCTGACGTAATTCTTCTTTTTTGTCAGATGACGAATCCATGCTGGGCAGCCTTCCTGAAGCAAATCGGGTCTTTGATTCTATCAGACAGCAAGTTGTCAATGGCTACGTATTTTCACCACACTTATGTGCGGTTGCAGCAATTCCAGGCAGGCCAACGGAGGACGGTACAATCGCCGCCATGCTTTCCGAATTCGACCTCATCAAACGCTTTTTTCACCGCGAGCGCCCCGGCCGCCCCGACGTCGCGCTGGGCATCGGCGACGACTGCGCCCTGCT
Source organism: Massilia timonae (assembly GCF_001866515.1). NCBI lineage: Bacteria > Pseudomonadati > Pseudomonadota > Betaproteobacteria > Burkholderiales > Oxalobacteraceae > Massilia > Massilia timonae. The sequence goes on along the minus strand of NZ_JRYB01000001.1, from coordinate 2,209,023 downwards.
CGCCCCGACGCCTGGCCGCCAGATCGCGATCTCGTCCGACATGCTGGTCGAGGACCGCCATTTCTTCGCCGGCGCCGATCCCTTCATGCTGGGCCACAAGGCGCTGGCCGTGAACCTGTCGGACCTGGCCGCGATGGGCGCGCGGCCGGTCGCCTTTACCTTGGCGCTGGCCTTGCCGCGCGCCGACGAGGCATGGCTCGACGGTTTCTCGCGCGGCCTGTTCGCGCTGGCCGACGAACACGGTTGCGAACTGATCGGCGGCGACACCACCAAGGGGCCGCTGAATATCTGCATCACCGTGTTCGGGGAACTGGCGCCCGGCCATGCGCTGCGGCGCGCTGCGGCGCGGCCGGGCGACGACATCTGGATCTCGGGCACGCTGGGCGATGCGCGCCTGGCGCTGGCCGGCTATTGGAAAGAGGTCGAACTCTCCCCGGAGGCGCATGCGCAGGCCGCGCCAAGGCTGCACATGCCCACGCCGCGCGTGGCCCTGGGCCTGGCCCTGGCCGCGGCGCCGATTGCGCACGCCGCGCTCGACATCTCGGATGGCCTGGTGGGCGACCTGGGGCACATCCTGGCGGCGTCAAGCGTCGGCGCCACGCTCGACGTCGACGCATTGCCGGCGGGCCCGGCGCTGGCGCGCCACGACCGCGCACTGCGGCGCCGCTTCACCGCGGCCGGCGGCGACGATTACGAACTGTGCTTCACGGCCCCCGTTGCACGGCGCGCGGCGGTGCTGGAAGCCGCGACGCTGGCCGCCACGCCGGTCACCCGGGTCGGCACGATCGAGACCGCCCCCGGCCTGCGTCTGGTCGACGCGCACGGCGCGCCGCTCCACCTGGGCTTGACAGGCTGGGATCACTTCAGCGGCAGCTGACTATCTCAGTGCGATGGCGCGCACGCCGGATTGAAACGTCGCTTGACTCACCTCCCTACCAGAAGGTAGGATTCCAGCATGAAGAAACTGTCCAACACCTCGGAAGACATCCTGACCTGCGCGCGCGCCCTGATCGTGACCGGTGGCTACAACGGCTTCAGCTACGCGGACATCGCCGACGTGGTCGGCATCCGCAAGGCCAGCATCCACCACCACTTCCCGAACAAGGTCGACCTGGTGAAGGCCATCGTCGTGCAGCACCGCCAGGCGACGGCTGACGGGATCGAGCGGCTGCAGCAGGCGATTCCCGACCCGCTGGCCATGTTGCGTGCCTATACCCAGTACTGGGAAAAATGTATCGAGGACTTGAGCGCGCCGTTCTGCGTGTGCGCCCTGCTCGCCGGCGAACTGCCGATCCTGCCGGCTGACGTGGCGGTCGAGGTGCGCGGCTACTTCCGCTTCCTGTCGGGCTGGATGGCCTCGGTGCTGGAACGGGGCGTCCAGCAAGGCACGATCCGGCTGATGCAGCCGCCCGAGGTCGAAGCCGAGGTCTTCATGGCCACCGTGCACGGCGCCATGCTGTCGGCACGTGCCTATGGCGATGCGAAGGTGTTCGGCGCCATTACGGCCGCCCAGCTGGCGCGCGTCGAGGCGCCGGCTTGAAAACGATTCCGGTCCGGCAGACCGGCTTTTTTTTAACTCAACGGCCTACCAACTAGTAGGTAAATAAATGGAGGACATCATGAACCACGACACCAACCTTGCCGGCGGCACCCATGAAGGCTGGCTCAAACGCTACTACTTCGTGCGCGCCGTCTTTTCCAGCGCCTGGGTGCTTGCGGTGCTGGCGGTCGCGCCGCATTCGACGCTCGCCGGCGCCGTGCTGCTGGTCGCCTATCCCGCCTGGGATGCCTTCGCCAACCTGGTCGACGCCCGCCGCAGCGGCGGACTGGCGGCGAATCGCACCCAGTTGCTGAACGTCGTCGCAAGCCTGGTCGTGGCGCTGGCGCTGGCCGTCGCCCTGCCCGACATGCACCGCGTGCTGGCCGTGTTCGGCGCCTGGGCCATCCTGTCCGGCCTGCTGCAACTGGGCACCGGCGTACGGCGCTGGAAAACCCATGGCGCCCAGTGGGCGATGGTCCTGAGCGGCGCACAGTCGGCGCTGGCCGGGGCCGTATTCATCGGACAGGCGCGCATGCCGGCCGAGCCGACGGTCGCCACCGTGGCCGGCTACGCGGGCTTCGGCGCTTTCTACTTCCTGGTCTCGGCGCTGCTCTTGCACTTCCGCCCGCGGCGCCTCAGGGCCGGCTAGCGCATGGCGCTGGAATCGCATCCCGTGGTCACGCCGCTCGGGCCGCGCTTCATCCACGGCGCGGTCGAGATCGATCAGTCGTTTCGCGCCAACCCGGGTCCAACTGCAGCAGATGCAGCAGATGTACCAATCGAATTAAGACAGACCGGCCTTGCGCACTGCGCTGCGTACGGGTTAATTTGCAAACCGCTGCTACTGCCAACAAGTAGCAAGCCAGACCCTAGGCCGCCGCCTCGCCGCGCTGGTCTTCCTCGCGCGGCGTCTTGCGGTCGTCATACGGCCCGTACGTCATCCAGTAATGCCGGAACGCGAGGCGGACATTGTCGCGCAGCTGCTGGTCGTCCCACGGCTTGGTGTAGAAGCGGTAGATCGCGCCGCGGTTGATCGAATCGAGCACCGAGTCCACCCCGGTATAGCCCGACAGGATGATGCGGATGGTCTCGGGATACATCTCCTTGACCTTGCTGAGGAACTCGGTGCCGCTCATCACCGGCATGCGCTGGTCGCACAGGATCACGTGCACGCGGTACAGCGCCAGCAATTCGAAGCCCTCGGCCGGCGACGACGCGGTCAGCACGCGGTAGCCGTCGCGCCGGAACAGGCGGTGCAGCGCGGTGAGCACGTTCGGGTCGTCGTCGACGACGAGCAGGGTCTGCACCTTGTCGTCGGCGGTCTGCTTTTCTTCGGGCTTGGCGCGGTTGGACAGCACCATCTCGGCCAGCTGGTCGGCCGGCAGCGCGCGCGAGAAATAAAAGCCCTGGATCTGGTCGCAGCGGTGGCGCCGCAGGTAGGCCATCTGGGCGCGCGTCTCGACGCCCTCGGCGATCACCTGCATGTGCAGGCTGTGCGCCATGCTGATGATGGCCAGCGCGATGGCGGCGTCGTCCGGATTGTTGACGATGTCGCGCACGAACGCGATGTCGATCTTGAGCTTGTCGATCGGGAAGCGCTTCAGGTAGGCCAGGCTCGAGTAGCCGGTGCCGAAATCGTCGATCGCGATGCGGATCCCGAGCGCCTTCAGGCGCGTGAGCACCTCGGTGGTGCGCTCGGCGTTCTGCATCAGCGCGCTTTCGGTCAGCTCCAGCTCCAGCAGTCCCGGTTCGACGTCGTGACGCGCCAGCGCGTCCTTGATCACGCCCTCCAGGTCGCCCTCGACGAACTGGCGGCTCGACACGTTCACCGCCACCCGCACGTCGCGCACGCCGGCCGCGTTCCAGGCCGCGATCTGGCGGCAGGCTTCGTCGATGATCCAGTCGCCGACCCGCACCACCAGGCCCGTCTCTTCCATCACCGGCACGAATTCGGCCGGATACACCAGGCCGTAGCCGGGGCGGTGCCAGCGCAGCAAGGCCTCGGTGCCGGCGATGCGGCCGGTGTTCAATTCCATCTTGGGCTGGAAGTGCAGCACGAACTGGGAATCTTCGAGCGCGCCGCGCAGGGCCAGCTCGAGGTCCAGGCGCGCCAGCACCTGCACGTTCATGCCGGCGGTGAAGAAGCGGTAGCCGTCGCGGCCGGCCTCCTTGGCGCGCACCATGGCGGTATCGGCGTACTTGACCAGCGCGCCCGGGTCGGTCGTGTCGTCCGGGTACATGGCGATGCCGATGCTGGCCGTCAGCGCGGCCGGCTGGCCGTGCAGGTCGAACGGTAGGCGCAGGGAATCGCGCACGTCGTTGGCCATGTTCACCGCGTCCTGCTGCTCGCGCGGCATGGTGAGGATCAGCGCGAACTCGTCGCCGCCCAGGCGGCCGACCGAATCGCGCACCTTCACGCAGCGCACCAGGCGCGTGCTGAACTGGCGCAGCAGCTCGTCGCCGCCGCGCGTGCCGAGCGTGTCGTTGATCACCTTGAAGCGGTCGAGCGTGATGCACAGGACCGCCACGCGCCAGTTCTTGTCCTGGGCCAGCTCGATGGTGTCGCGCAGGTTTTCGAAGAACAGGGTGCGGTTCGGCAGGCCGGTCAGGGCGTCGTAGCTGGCCGCATGGCGCAGGTTTTCCTGGGCCTGCAGGCGCTCGCTGATGTCGCGCGCCACCGCGATCAGCATGCGCTGCGCGGCGTACCCGACGTCCTGTTCCTGCAGCTTCCAGCTGATCTCGACCGCCACCGAGCCTTCGCCGCCGGCGCGCAGCAGCTCGGTCTCGACGATGTCGGCCTCGGACTCGGACTCGCCATCGTGGGCGGGGCCGCCGCCCAGCAGGCGTTCGAGCTGGGTGCGCGTGGCCAGGCCCAGCGCCACCGGGTCGATGCGCAGCAGCGCGTCGCGCGAAAAACCCAGCATGCGGCAGGCGCCTTCCGACACGTCGACCATCGCCATGCTGGCGGTGTCGATCAGGAACAGGGCGTCGGGCGTGGCGTCCATCGCGCCGCGAAAGCGCGCCAGTTCGGCGGTGCGCTCGCGCACCTGGCGCTCTAGCTGGCTGCCGTAGTCGATCGATTCGCGGTGCAGCAGCCGCACCTCGAGCAGGTTGCGGATGCGCGTCATCACCTCGACCGTGTCGATGGGCTTGCCGATGAAGTCGCGCGCGCCGGCTTCGAGCGCCGCCAGTTTCTTGTCCGGCTCGGCCGTCACCACCAGCACCGGCAGCCAGGAATCGCTTTCCAGCGGCTTCAGGGCTTCCATCACCTCGAAGCCGTCCATGCCCGGCATGTGCAGGTCGAGGATGATCAGGTCGAAGCGGTGCTTGAGGTGCAGCGCCACCACCTGGCGCGGATCGTAGGTGGAGCTGACGTTCTCGTAGCCGGTGGTCTTGAGAAGGTATTCGAGCAGCTGCACGTTCACCGGCTCGTCGTCGACGACGAGGATGCGCGCGCGCCGGATGTCGGACAGGGAAATCATCTGGCCTTCCTTTCGCCTGGCTGGCCCGTCCCGGGCTGCTGCGCCAGCGTACTGTTGATCGCTTCGGTGAATTTGTCGATGTCGATCGGCTTAGTGAGATAGCGGTGGAAGCCCGCCGCCATGCCGCGCTCGATGTCGCGCGGCATGGCGTTGGCTGTCAGCGCGATCACGGGGATCCAGGTGGTCTCGGGATCGGCGCGCAACTGGCGCAGCACCTCGAAGCCGCTCATCCCCGGCAGGTTCAGGTCCATCAGGATGGCGTCCGGGCGGTGCGCCTTGGCCAGCTCCAGGCCGAGGTGGCCGTCGGGGGCCGACAGCAGGCTCAGGTCGCGCCGGAAGGCGACGATTTCCTCCACCAGCCGCAGGTTGGCCGGGTTGTCCTCGACGTACAGCACCAGGTGCGGCTCGCCTTCGGCGGGCGGGGCGCTCGGCGCCGCCTGCGCCTCCGGGCCGCGCTCGGGCAGCGCCGACGCCAGCGGCGCGGTGCTGCCCAGTTCGATCGAGAACACGCTGCCCACGCCCGGGCTGCTGGTGACGCCGATCTCGCCGCCCATCAGTTCCACCAGGCGCTTGGTCACCACCAGGCCGATGCCGGTGCCTTCCTGGGCGCCGGCTTCCTGTCCCAGGCGGTTGAAGGGCTGGAACAGGTTGGCCAGCTGCTCCGGATTCAGGCCGTGGCCGGTGTCCTGCACCGACAGGCGCAGGCGCTCCGGCCCCGACTGCTCGCAGGAGACGACGACCGCGCCCTCTTCGCGGTTGTACTTGACCGCGTTCGACAACAGGTTGAGCAGCACCTGTTTCAGGCGCGTGCGGTCGGCCATCACCACCGCGCCGTCGACCGCCGGGAACAGGACGCGCACCTTGCGGGTGGCGGCGATCGGCTCGATCATGGTGCGCACTTCGAGCAGGATGTCGGCCAGCGCCACCGGTTCCATCGACAGCGTGATGGTGCCCGATTCGACCTTGGCCAGGTCGAGGATCTCGTTGATCAGGGTGAGCAGGTGGCGGCCCGACTTGAGGATGTGGTTCGCGAATTCCTTCTTCTGCTCCAGGGTCGAGGGCAGCGTGTCGGAGGTCAGGATCTGGGCGAAGCCGAGGATCGCGTTGAGCGGCGTGCGCAGCTCGTGGCTCATCGAGGACAGGAAGGCCGACTTGGCCTGGTTGGCGCTCTTCGCCTCTTCGTTGGCGTTGGCCAGTTCGGCGTTGGCCAGCGCCAGCTGCAGGGTGCGTTCGTCGACGCGCTGTTCCAGCTGCTCGTTCAGGCGCATCACTTCCTGCTGGGCGCGCGTGCGCTGCTGGGCTTCGCTCAGGATGGTGCTGTGCGAACCCTCGAGCTCGCGGGTGCGGCCCTCGATCTCGGTCAGCATGGCGTTGAAGGAGTCGGCCAGTTCGGCCGCCTCGTCGTCGCCGATGCGCGGCGCGCGGCGCGAATAGTCGCGCGTGGCCACCACCTCGCGTGCGATTTCGCTGATCGCCATGATCGGCTCGGTGATGCCGCGGCCCAGGCGCCACATGAGCAGGTAGGCGATCGCCATCGCCAGCAGGGTCACCCCGGCCGCGATCGCGAGATAGTCGATGGTGCGCGCCAGCAGGCGGTTCTCGGCGCGCAGCACGACGGTGCCCACCGTGTCGCCATTCTCGACGATGGGCTGGCGCACCACCAGTTCCGCGCTGTTTTCGCCGGGCAGGCTCGCCGCGTCCAGGCGTTGGGGAATATCGCGTGGCTCGCCGGCGGCGGCGTAGGAAGCGAACAGCTTGCCCTGGAAATCGTAGATGGCGGCGGCGCGCACCAGGGGGCTGGTGCGCAGCAGCGCCAGGTTCTCGTTGGCCAGGCGCGGATCGTCGAAGCTCAGCGCGGCGGACGTCATGTGGCCGACCAGTTCGGCCTGGGTCGAGAGGTCGTTGACCAGGGCGCGGTGGTAACTGCGCAAGTCATAGCCGATCACGATGGCGATCGAGACCAGCAGCGCGACGAACGTGGTCGTCATCACCACCGCCACCAGCTTCTTGCGGATAGAGCGCTGGCGGCTCATGCTTCCTCCACGGACCGCTCACGGGAACGCATGCGCGGCATGTAAAAGTTCTAACAAAGACGAGAAATCGATCATCCCAGCATAGCAGCACGCTTGTGCTGTGTGTCGCACGAAACATTTATCAAGCCGGGCCGGGATGAGAATGCGGCTGGCACTGTAAACGTTCGCTTGCGGTTTGGGTAGCAATTTTTGAAACTTTGGCCTGCCGTTTGCTCACCGTGCGCTCGCGCAGCGCGCTAGAATGAAGCAAGTCCGACCGGTTTCCCGACGTGGCACTCGCCCGGCCGGCGGCTTGCAAAGGAGACCCACGTGACGAACGAACTCATCGATCTTGCCCAGAAAGTCAGCGACACCCTCGGCCCCAAGAAAATGATGCTGGCCGCCGCCGAATCCTGCACCGGCGGCGGCATCGCCTACACGCTCACCGCCATCCCCGGCTCGGGCGACTGGTTCGACTGCGGCTTCGTGACCTATTCGAACACCGCCAAGAACGAGATGCTGGACGTGCCCGACGCCGTGATCGCCCAGTTCGGCGCGGTCAGCGAAGAAGTGGCCGCCGCCATGGCCGCGGGCGCCGTGGCCAACAGCAATGCCGACATCGGCGTCTCGACCACCGGCATCGCCGGCCCGACCGGCGCCGTGCCCGGCAAGCCGATCGGCACCGTGTGCTTCGGCTGGGCGCGCGGCGACCATGTCCATACCGAGCGCCTGGTATTCCCCGGCGACCGCGAGGCGGTGCGCGAGCAGGCCATCGCCCACGCGCTGCGCGGCATCCTGCGCTTCGTCGAGTAAGACCGGCGATGGCGCTGCGCTGCCCGGCCGCGGGCGCCATCCTGTTGTCGCTGGCCTGCGCAGCGCTTGGGCTGTCCCATGCAGCGCCCCATGCAGCGCCGGCCCACGCTTCATCCGCGGCGCATACGGTCTACGCGGCCGGCGACATCGCGCGCTGCAAGCATCCCGACCCGCGCTGGTCGGGCGCCGCCGCCACCGCGACCCTGGTCGAATGGGCGCTGCGCGCCGACCCCAGGGCCGTGGTGCTGACCCTGGGCGACCACACTTATCCGAATGGCACGACGCGCGAATTCGCCGACTGCTACGCCCCGACCTGGGGCCGCTTTCGCGAGCGCACCTGGCCGACGCCGGGCAACCACGAGTACAACACCAAGGACGCCCTGCCCTATTTCGACTACTTCGGTGACCGTGCGCGCGGGGTCGACGGCAATGGCTATTACAGCCTGCGCCTGGGTTCGTGGCTGCTCGTTTCGCTCAACAGCAACCTGCAAGGCGAACGGCACGCGACCCAGCTGGCGTGGCTGCGCGCCGAGCTGGAAAACAGCACCGCCTCTTGTACGCTGGCATTCTGGCACCATCCTTCCTTCAGTTCCGGCGGCCACCGCGGCCCGGGCCGCATGACCGATGCCTGGGACATCCTGCACCGGGCCGGGGCCGAGCTGGTGTTGTCCGGCCACGACCACGACTACGAGCGCTTCGCGCCCCAGGATGCCCGGGGGCGGCCGGACCGGGCGCGCGGCCTGCGCCAGTTCGTGGTCGGCACCGGCGGCGCCTACGCCACGCCTTTCCTGCGTATCCGGGATAATAGCGAGGTGCGCGAAGCCAGCTTCGACGGCGTGCTGCGTTTGCGGCTGCTGGCGGACGGCTATGAGTGGCAATTCCTGGCCGCCGAACCCGAGCGGGTGCCGGCCGGGGCGACGCTCGACCGCGGCATCGGCAGTTGTCATTGAATTACGGAGAGTATTTGAATATTTCCACCCTGATGGTCCCGGTGATGCTGGCCACGGCGTCGGCCACCACCGCGGCGTCCGGCCAGGCCCAGGAGCCGCCCCTGGCGCCCGCCTCGGCGCCGGTCCCGTCGATCGCCTTCGAAAAAACCGTGCTGCCCAACGGCCTGCAGCTGATCCTGGTCGAGGACAAGCGCCTGCCGATCGTGGCCGTCAACCTGTGGTACCACGTGGGCCCGGCCAACGAGGCGCCCGGCCTGACCGGCTTCGCCCACCTGTTCGAGCACATGATGTTCGCGGCCACCCGCCACATCCCGCGCGGCGAGGCCGACCGCCTGCTCGAAGGCGCCGGCGCGACCGACAGCAATGGCGGCACCGGCTTCGACAGCACCAGCTACTACGACACGGTGCCGAGCAACCAGCTCGAGCTGGCGCTGTGGGTGCATGCCGACCGCATGGGCTACCTGCTGGACGTGCTCGACCAGCAGGCCTTGAGCAACCAGCAGGACGTGGTGCGCAACGAACGCCGCCAGACCGTCGAGGGCGAGCCGTATGGCCTCGTCGAGGAAGCGCTGCTGCAGACGCTGTTCCCCAAGGGCCACCCGTATGCGGCCTCGATCATCGGCTCGCACGCCGACATCCAGGGCGCGCGGCTGGAAGACGTGCGCGCATTCTTCACCGACTACTATGGCCCCAACAACGCCAGCCTGGTGATCGCCGGCGACATCGACAAGGGCAAGACGCGCGAACTGGTGCAGCGCTACTTCGGCAGCCTGCGGCGCGGGCCGGACGTCGTGCGTCCCAGGGTGGTCACGCCCCCGATCACGGCCGAGCGCCGCGTCGTGGTGCGCGACCGGGTCGAGCTGCCGCGCGTGTTCATGGGCTGGCTGACGCCGGCCGCCTACCAGCCGGGCGACGCCGAGCTGGCGGTGGCCGCCACCATCCTCGGCGGCGGCAAGTCGAGCCGCCTGTACAAATCGCTGGTGTACGAACGCCAGATCGCGCAAGACGTGTCGAGCACCCAGACTTCGCTGGCCTTGGGCTCGACCTTCGTGGTCGACGTCACCGCGCGCGCCGGCCACACGCCGCAGGAACTGGAAGCGGCGATCGACGCCGAGCTGGAGCGTCTGCGCAAGGACGGCCCGACCGAACGCGAAGTGGAACGCGCCCGCAACAGCCTGGAAACGGCCCTGCTGGCGTCGCTCGAAAAACTCGGCGGCGACGGCCTGGCCGAGCAGCTCAACCACTACAACCTGTACACGGGCGACCCGGGCTACCTGGCCAGGGACCTGGCGCGCCTGCGCGCCATCGACGCCGCCGCCGTGCAGCGCGCGGTGCAGGCCTGGCTCAAGCCGGACGCGCGCGCCGTGGTGACCGGCGTGCCCGGCAAGCCGAAGGTCGACGATCCGCGCGCGCCCAAGGCGCCCAGGGCGGCGGCGCCGCAGTCCGCCCAGGCTGCGCTCAACGATGCCGAGCCGTGGCGCGCGACGCCGCCCGTGGCCGGTCCCACGCCGAAGGTGAAGCTGCCGCGCGGAGAGACCTTCAAGCTCAGGAACGGCCTCACCGTGATCCACCACCACAATCCGGCGCTGCCGCTGGTCTCGAGCCAGCTGGTGGTGAAAAGCGGCGGCGCGGCCAATCCGGTCGAGCTGCCCGGCCTGGCCGGCTTCACGGCCCAGATGCTGGAAGAAGGCACGGCCACGCGCAGCGCCCTGGACATCGCGGACGAGATCGCGCAACTGGGCGCCTTCATGGACACCGGCAGCAGCGACGACGTCTCGACCGTGTCGCTGCTGGCCCTGCGCGCGACCTTCGCGCGCGCACTCGAGGTGGTGGCCGACATCGTCCAGCATCCGTCGTTCCCGGCGGCCGAGATCGAGCGCCAGCGGCAGGACCGCCTGGGCTCCCTGACGCAGCAGCGCGACGACCCCGAGACGGTGGCGGCGCTGGCGGCGGCGGGCGCCCTGTTCGGCAGCGGCCATCCGAAGGCCCATGGCCAGCTGGGGTTGGAAGGCGCGATCCGCGCCACCACGCGCGCGGACATCGCCGGCTTCTGGAAGCGCCACTACGTGCCGTCCAATGCGGCGCTGGTGGTCACCGGCGACATCACGCGCGCCGAGCTGGAAGCGCTGGCCGAGGCGCAGTTCGGCGCCTGGCCGGCCGCCGCCGCGCCCGAGGTGAAGCCGGCCGAGACCCGGCCCACGCCGGCGCGCCTGGTGCTGGTCGACCAGCCGGACGCAGGTCAAACGGCGCTGCAGGTGGCGTGCATGGGACCCGCGCGCGACACGCCCGACTTCCCGGCACTGCAGGTGATGAACGGCGCGCTGGGCGGCATGTTCTCGAGCCGCCTGAACAACAACCTGCGCGAAACCAGGGGTTATACCTACGGCATCTACTCGCACTTCGACTACGACCGCACCCCGGCGCCGTTCTCGGTCGAGGCCAGCGTGCAGCAGGACGCCACCGGAGAGTCGGTGCGCGAGATCCTGCGCGAGATCGCGGCCATGCGCGAACAACCCTTGTCGCAGGCCGAACTCGACGCGGCGCGCAACGCCCAGCTGCTGTCGCTGCCGGGCCAGTTCGAGACCAATGCCGACATCGGCGCCAGCCTGACCGAGTTGTTCGTGTATGGCCTGGCGCCGGATTACTACGACAGTCTGGCGCGGCAGCTGGCGCAGGTCGGCATGGAAGACGTGCAGCGAGTCGCGCGGGAGTATCTCGATCCGGAGCGGATGATCGTGGTGGCGGTCGGCGAGCGGCGCAAGATCCTGCCGCAGCTGCAGAAGCTCGGGCTGGGGCAGCTCGAAGAGCGCGACGACGACGGTCAGCCGATCGACAGGAAACGACACTGAACACGACCGCGCTTGCCGGGCGCGGTTGTTTTCGCCTAACATATGAACATCTATTCACATGTTAGAGCCACCCTTGACGACCGCACACCCGCCCGCCCAGCCCATCGCCCCGCCGCCCGAGGAAGCGATCGGCCAGCTGGCCGACCTGTTCCACCTGCTGGGCGACCCGACCCGGCTGCGCATCGTGCTGGCTTGCCTGGCCCAGCCGACGGCGGTGGGCGATATCGCGTCCAGCCTGACGCTGTCCAACTCCCTGGTCAGCCACCACCTGCGCCTGCTGCGCGCGGCCCGCATCGTCAAGGCCGAGCGCCAGGGCAAGCAGGTCTTCTATTCGGCTGCCGACGCCCACATCAGCAGCCTGCTCTCCACCATGTTCGAACACATCGCCGAACCCGCCAACGGAATGGACGCATGAACCACGCACACGACCACCAGCACGGACACGCTCATCACGACCACGACCACGGTCACGATCACGGCCATTCCCATGGCTTCGGGCACCATCACCACCACATGCCCTCGCCCGACGGCCACGGCCGCGCCTTCGCCCTGGCGATCGGCCTGAACCTGGCCTTCGTCATCGTCGAGTTCACCTACGGCTTCATCGCCCACTCCACCGCGCTGATGGCCGACGCCGGCCACAACCTGTCCGACGTGCTGGGCCTGATGCTGGCCTGGGGCGCCGCCCTGCTGGCCAAGAGCGCGCCCAAGGGCCGCTACACCTATGGCCTGCGCGGCTCGTCGATCCTGGCGGCGCTGGGCAACGGCCTGCTGCTGATGGTGGCCTGCGGCGCCATCGCCTGGGAAGCGGTGCAGCGCATCGCCGAGCCGGCGCCGGTGGCCGGCGCCACGGTCTCGATCGTGGCCGCCATTGGCGTCGTCATCAACGGCTTCTCGGCCTGGCTGTTTTTAGCCGGCAGCAAGGGCGACCTGAACATCCGCGGCGCCTACCTGCACATGGCGGCCGACGCCGCGCTGTCGCTGGGCGTGGTCATCTCGGGCCTGGCGATCATGTATTCGGGCTGGACCTGGATCGATCCGATCGTGAGCCTGGGGATCGTGGTAGTGATCGTGATCGGCACCTGGTCGCTGCTGCGCGAGTCGGTGCAGCTGTCGATGGCGGCCGTGCCGCCGAACGTCGACGCCGGCAAGGTGCAGGCCTTCCTGGCCGGCCAGCCCGGCGTGACCGAGGTCCATGACCTGCATATCTGGGCCATGAGCACGACCGAGACCGCGCTCACCGCCCACCTGGTGATCCCGGGCGGCTATCCGGGCGACGCGGCGCTCGACGCCATTGAGCACACGCTGCGCAAGGACTATGCGATCCACCATTGCACGCTGCAGGTGGAACAGGGAACGATCCACCACCATTGCACCTTGCAGGGCCACGCGCACTGACCAGGACGCGTTGAAGACGATTATCCCGCCAGATTGGCGTACAAGGCCGTGCTGAGGTAACGCTCGCCGAACGAGGGAATGATGACGACGATCAGCTTGCCCGCGTTCTCCGGCCGGCGCGCCACCTGGATCGCGGCCCACAGCGCCGCGCCCGACGAGATGCCGACCAGCAGCCCCTCCTCGCGCGCTGCGGCGCGCGCCGTCTCGAAGGCATCCTCGTTCTTCACGCAAATGACTTCGTCGTAGGACGCGGTATTCAGGACCTGCGGCACGAAGCCGGCCCCGATGCCCTGGATCGGGTGCGGGCCCTTGGTGCCTTTCGACAGCATCGGCGACGCCTCGGGCTCCACGGCGATCGCCTGGAAGCCGGGCCGGCGCTGCTTGATGATCTCGCTGACGCCGGTGATGGTGCCGCCGGTGCCGACGCCCGCGACCAGGATGTCGATCTTGCCATCGGTGTCGCGCCAGATTTCCTCGGCCGTGGTGCGGCGGTGCACCTCGGGGTTGGCGGGATTGTTGAATTGCTGCGGCATGAAGGCGCGCGGATCGTTCGCGACGATCTCTTCGGCGCGCCGGATCGCGCCCAGCATGCCCTCGCTGCCGGGCGTGAGCACCAGCTCGGCGCCGTAGGCGCGCAGCAGCATGCGCCGCTCGTTGCTCATGGTCTCGGGCATTACCAGCTTGCAGCGGTAGCCGCGCGCCGCGCACACCATCGCCAGCGCGATGCCGGTGTTGCCGCTGGTGGGCTCGACGACCGTGGTGTCGGGGGTGATGAGGCCGGCCGCCTCGGCGGCCTCGATCATGGCCAGGCCGATGCGGTCCTTGACGCTGTGCGCGGGATTGTGGAATTCGAGCTTGCCGACCAGGTCGGCCTTGCTCTCCATCGCCAGCTTGCGGATGCGCACCAGCGGGGTATTGCCAATCAGTTCAGTGACATCGTTCGCGATTCTCATGCCGCCTCCCGTTGTCGAACAAATTTTGACGTTATCGGACGTCCAGCAGTTCCACGTCGAAGATCAGGTCGGAATCGGGCGGGATCACGCCGCCGCCCGCGCCGCGCTTGCCGTAGGCCAGCGCGCTCGGGATGATCAGGGTGCGCTTGCCGCCGACCTTCATGCCGGCCACGCCCTGCTCCCAGCCCTTGATGACGCGGCCCGCGCCGAGCTGGAACTCGAGCGGCTCGCGGCCTGGCTCGAGCGAGGAGTCGAACTTGCGGCCGCGCTGCTGCCGGGCCAGCGGCTTGTGGAACCAGCCGGAGTAGTTGACCACGACATTGCTGCCCAGCGTCGCTTCCTTGCCGGTGCCGACCACGCGGTCGACGATCTCGACCTGGGGCGCCGGGGCCTCGGCCACCGGCGCCGGGACCTGGTTGTCAGGCGGCGCGACCGGCGGCGTGCTCGACTGCTGCACGTCCGGCGGCGGCTGGGTGGTCGGCTTGCTGGCGTCCTGCGCGCCTTCCTGCGCCTGGACGCTCGCGGCGGCCAGCAGCAGTGCAATGAATGCGGATCGACGAATCATGAGTGCTCTTCCAAGAATAGGCAACCGGACGGTTGCAACAATCTTATGATAACAAGGCCGCTTCGGCTTGCACAGTTTGCCCTGCCGGGACCGCACTGGCCTCCAGGGCCGCCTCTGCAGCCTTGGCGGCAACCGCCGCCTCAGCCAGCCGGCGCAGCACCTGGCCGGCCGTCACCATGCCGAAGGTCGCGGTGACGACCATGCTCGAACCGAAACCGGCGCAGTTCAGACCCGTGATGCTGTTCGGATCGACCGCGCAGGCATCGCCAGCATCGGGATAGCGCAGCGGTTCCATCGAGAACACGGCGTCGATATGGTATTTCTGCTTTTCGCCGCGCGAAAAGCCGTATTGCGCGCGCAGGATCTTGCGCACTTTCTTGAGCAGCGGTTCTTGCTCGGTGCGGGCCAGGTCGCGGATCTCGACCTTGGTCGGATCGATCTGGCCGCCCGCGCCGCCCACCACCACCAGCGGCATCTTGTTGGCGCTGCACCAGGCGATCAGGGCCGCCTTCGGTTTCACGCTGTCGATCGCGTCGACGACATAATCGAAATTCTTGTCGGCGATCATTGCCGGGATATTCTCGACGTCGATAAAATCCTCGACCAGCGTGACCTGGCAGAACGGATTGATCTGGGCGATGCGTTGCTTGAGCGCCTCGATCTTGGCCATGCCGACGGTCGACGACAGCGCCTGGATCTGGCGGTTGATGTTCGACTCGGCCACATTGTCGAGGTCGATCAGGGTCAGGTGGCCGACCGCGCTGCGCGCCAGCGCCTCGACCACCCACGAGCCGACGCCGCCGACGCCGATCACGCAGACGTGCGCCGCGCGGAAACGTTCCAGCGCACGCTCACCGTACAGGCGTGCGATGCCGCCGAAGCGGCGCGCAAAGTCGACTTCTTCGTCCAACGTTGCCGAAAAGAGCTGAGTGTTGATCTGGTTCATCCCAATATTGTAGCGGACAGCACTTTCGCATCTGCACTAAAATACCTCTTAGATAACCAAATAGTGGTGCGCCAAACTTGTCGCGTGTCACTAAAATGCCACTGGATTGCCATGAGCTCGCTGCTGCCCGACACCGCCCCCGATTTCGATCAACCGATCGCCGTGCTCAAGCATTGCCACGGACGCATCCGCAAGCAGCTCGCGACCCTAGAAAAGCTGCTGGCGCACCTGCCCCAGCACGGCGCCGACGACCAGGCGCGCGAAGCGGCGGGCGCGGTGCTGCGCTATTTCGACAAGGCCGCCCACCTGCACCACGACGACGAAGAGCAAGACCTGATCCCGATGCTGCGCGCCACCGCCCAGGGCGACGACGCCGCCATCCTGCAGGCGCTGGCGCCGACCATCCTGCAAGACCACAAGGATATGGACGCGCTGTGGCAAGACCTGCACGAGCAGCTGACCGCCATTGCCGAAGGCACGGGCACGGTGCTGTCGGAAAGCCAGGTGCGGCGCTTCGTGGCCAGCTATACCTCCCATATGGAGCGCGAGGAAAGCAATATTGCGCCGATGGCGCTGCGCCTGTTCTCGCCGGAGCAGATGGCGCGCCTGGGCCAGGCCATGCAGCTGCGGCGCGGCATCGCCGCATCGGGAACACCTGCGACTACGCCGCTGTCACCGGCCCTGGGCCAGGCCGTGGCCGATCTGCGCAAGGACTACGGCCAGGCCAGCCTCGACGAAGCCGACGTGCTGGACGACCCGATCGACCAGTTCACGGCGTGGTTCGAGCAGGCCCTGAAGGCCGAGGTCAACGAACCCAACGCAATGTCGCTGTCCACCGTGGCCGCCAATGGCCGCCCGAGCTCGCGCATCGTGCTGGTCAAGCAATTCGATGCGCGCGGCTTCTCGTGGTACACGAATTACGACAGCAAGAAGGGTTCGGATTTGCGCGAAAACAGTGTCGCCGCATTGCTGTTCTTCTGGAGCGAACTCGAACGCCAGGTACGCATCGAAGGTCGTGTGGAGCGCACGACGCCTGACGAAAGCGACCGTTATTTCCGCAGCCGTCCGCTCAAGAGCCGGCTGTCGGCGATCGCCTCGCATCAGAGCGCGCCGATCGCCAGCCGTGCGCAACTCGAACAGAACTACGACGTCGTGGCGCAGGGGGCCGGCGAGGATCCGGCGCGTCCCGACAACTGGGGCGGCTACCGCCTGATCCCCGACCGTATCGAATTCTGGCAAGGCCGGCGTTCGCGCTTCCATGACCGCATCGTCTACGAGCGGCGGGAAGACGGCGGCTGGACGCGCCAGCGTTTGCAACCGTAGTTTGCAACCGTAACCGGCCAGGAGCCGCGGCCGGCTACGCCTTTGATAAAAAGGGGTGGACCGTGTTCGATCAGATCAAGCTGTCGGCCTGGCAAGCAGGCCTGCGCGGCAAATTGCCGCAACTGTCACTGCCGCTGCGCGTGGAGCTGTGGAACGGTGAACGCATCGACCTGTCGCCCGATCCGCCACGGGTCACCATCCGCATCCCCGGCCCCGCCGCGCTGCGCTACCTGCGCTCCCCTTCCCTGTACAGCCTGGGCCGCGCCTACGTCGAAGGCGCGATCGAGGTGATGGGGCGTGCGGCCGACATCATCGCCATCGGCAATGCGCTGGCGGCGTCCGGCGCGGCCGACACGAGGCGCGGCCGCCTGGCCGATGCGCTGGGCTTCCGGAAAAACCACACGCGCGAATCCGACCGCGACGCGATCCGCTACCACTACGACGTCTCCAACGAGTTCTACGCCGCCTGGCTCGATCCCGGCATGGTGTATTCCTGCGCCTACTTCGAGGGAGGCGACGAAGACCTGGCCACCGCGCAGGTCAAGAAGATCGACCACATCCTGCGCAAGATCGACCTGCGTCCCGGCCAGACCCTGCTCGACATCGGCTGCGGCTGGGGGGCGCTGGCGCTGCGCGCGGCCGAAAAATTCGGCGCGCGCTGCGTGGGCATCACGCTGTCCGAAAACCAGGCCGCGCTGGCGCGCGAACGGGTAGCAAAAGCCGGGCTGCAAGACCGGATCGAGATCCGGCTGCAGGACTACCGCGACGTCGACGGCCGCTTCGAGCGCATCACCAGCGTGGGCATGTTCGAGCACGTCGGCGTGCAGCACCTGAAGGATTATTTCGCGCGGGTCGCCGACCTGCTGGCCCCTGGCGGCGTGGCAATGAATCACGGGATCACCACCACCGACGTCGACAATGGCGCGACGCCCTACGGCGGTGGCCAGTTCATCGACGAATACGTGTTCCCGCAGGGAGAATTGGCGCACCTGGCCACCGTGGTGCGGGCGATGCAGGAAGGCGGCCTGGAAGTGCGCGACGTGGAAAACCTGCGCCGCCACTACGCCCATACCTGCGCGCTCTGGACCGACAATTTCGAGAGCAATGCGGCCCACATCCGCACCCTGACCGATCCGAAGCGCTTCCGCATCTGGCACGTGTACCTGGCCGGCTGCGCCTACGCCTTCGCCCACGACCGGATCAGCCTGTACCAGATCGTGTGCGGCAAGACGGGAAGCGACGTGGCGCAGCTGCCGTGGTCGAGGAGGTATATGTATGCCTGAATGTCTGCCTGAATGTCTGCCTGAGTCCCTGCCCGACCATCAGGCCTTCAGGCGATCCGTGAAGGTCTTGCGGAACTTGGCCACCTTCGGCGCCACCACGAAGGCGCAATAGCCCTGCAGCGGGTGCTGGGCGAAATAGTTCTGGTGATAGTCCTCGGCCTTGTACCAGGTTTCCTGGGGCTTGACCTCGGTGACGATCGGCGCATCCCACACCAGGCCCATCTCGCCGATCACCTTGTGCGCGATCTCGGCCTGTTCCGGCGAGGTGGTAAAGATCACCGAGCGGTACTGCGTGCCGACGTCATTGCCCTGGCGGTTCAGGGTGGTCGGGTCGTGGATGGTGAAAAAGATCTCGAGGATGTCGCGGTAGCTGATCACGGCAGGATCGAATTCGAGACGCACCACCTCGGCGTGGCCGGTGGCGCCGCCGCACACCGCCTCATAGGTCGGATGGTCGACCTGGCCGCCCATATAGCCGGATTCGACGCGGGTGACGCCGCGCGCCTCGAGGTAAACCGCTTCGACGCACCAGAAGCATCCTCCGCCGAGGATGGCGACTTCGGCTGCTTTTTGCTCACTCATAGTTCACCTTGGCATTTGTCAGATTAGATATCCTTTAATGTAGCGCAAAGTGCCCCATCCTGCATCGAACTGCCTGCATAGCGGCCAGCTCGCGGCAAGGACTCCCCCGACGATGGCATAATGAGCGCCAACGTTCAGGAATCGCATGAATACACTTTCCGCCCGCGCCACGACGCGCGGCTTCGATACAACACATTTCCGCCATGCCCTGTCGCAATTCGCGACCGGCGTGACCGTCATTACCACGCGCCTGGCCGACGGCAGCTTCCGCGGCCTGACCGCCAGCTCCTTCAATTCGGTCTCGCTCGACCCACCGCTGGTGTTGTGGAGCCTGGGCGCCGGCGCCAACAGCCTGCCCATTTTCAGCGGCAACTCGCACTACGTGATCAATGTGCTGTCGGCCGGCCAGCAAGAACTGGCGCTGCGCTTCTCGCGCCGCACCGAGAATCCGTTCGAGGGCGTCGAGTACGAACTGTCGCGCACCGGCCTGCCGATCCTGAAAGGCGTGTCGGCGTGGTTCGAATGCCACAACCGCAGCCGCTATCCCGAAGGCGACCATGTCATCTTCGTCGGCGAGGTCGAGGAGTGCCAAGTCCATCCGCAATCGGCGCTGATCTTCCACGGCGGCAAGTTCGGCAGCACGGCGCCGCGCTGACCTTGTCAGCTTGCCGTCAGCACGGCAGGATGCATCGATAAAAAATGAAAATGCCTGTCGCAGTTTCAAAAGATGCGGGTGCGGCACGTTTCTATAATGTTCAGGCGCGCCGCGCGTGCTACCGACCAAACTAGAACTTAGAGACAGGATTTTGCGATGACCCGTACCGACTCGTCCAAGAAAGCTTCTTTCCACTGGGATGACCCGCTGCTGCTGAACAGCCAGCTGACTGACGACGAGCGCATGGTGCGCGACGCGGCGGCGGCCTATTGCCAGGACAAGCTGCAGCCGCGCATTCTCGAGGCCTTCCGCCACGAGACCATGGACGTCTCGATCTTCCGCGAAATGGGCGAGCTGGGCCTGCTGGGCCCGACCATTCCCGAGCAGTACGGCGGCCCCGGCCTCAACTACGTCGCCTATGGCCTGATCGCGCGCGAAGTCGAGCGCGTCGACTCCGGCTACCGCTCGATGATGAGCGTGCAATCCTCGCTGGTGATGGTGCCGATCTTTGAATTCGGCAATGAGGAAACGCGCCAGAAATACCTGCCGAAGCTGGCCACCGGCGAATGGATCGGCTGCTTCGGCCTGACCGAACCCAACCACGGCTCGGACCCGGCCTCGATGGTCACCCGCGCACGCAAGGTGGACGGCGGTTACAGCCTCACCGGCAGCAAGATGTGGATCACCAACTCGCCGGTCGCCGACGTGTTCGTGGTGTGGGCCAAGGACGACGAAGGCGCGATCCGCGGCTTCGTGCTCGAGAAGGGCTGGAAAGGCCTGTCGGCGCCGGCGATCCACGGCAAGTTCGGCCTGCGCGCCTCGGTCACCGGCGAAATCGTCATGGACAATGTGTTCTGCCCGGAAGAAAACGCCTTCCCGGAGGTGCGCGGCCTGAAGGGCCCGTTCACCTGCCTGAACTCGGCGCGCTACGGCATCGCCTGGGGCGCGCTGGGCGCGGCCGAAGACTGCTGGCACACCGCGCGCCGGTACACGATGGACCGCACCCAGTTCGGCAAACCCCTGGCGGCGAACCAGCTGGTGCAGAAGAAGCTGGCCGACATGCAGACCGAGATCACCCTCGGCCTGCAAGGGTGCCTGCGCCTGGGCCGCATGAAGGACGAAGGCACGGCGGCGGTCGAGATCACCTCGATCATGAAGCGCAACTCGTGCGGCAAGGCGCTGGACATCGCCCGCGTCGCGCGCGACATGCTGGGCGGTAACGGCATCTCGGACGAGTTCGGCATCATCCGCCACATGGTCAACCTCGAGGTGGTCAACACCTATGAAGGCACGCACGACATCCACGCCCTGATCCTGGGCCGCGCCCAGACCGGCATCGCGGCGTTCTGATCAACGTTGGGCGACGCGCCGCGCGGCCTGGGCCTGCGGCGTGTCGCCCAGCGGCGCCAGCGCGGCGCCCCGCGCCAGGGCGCGCACCAGCGCCGCTTCGCCGAAACGCAGTCCCCGCCCGCGCAGCTGCGGCAGCGAGCGCACCGGCTCGGGCGTGATCTCCACCGCGGCGCGCACCAGCAGGCGCTGCAATGGACGCAAAGGCGCCGGCACGATGGGGGCCGCGCCCATGATCCGCATGAAATCCGCGAGGATGCCTGATCCTTCCAGCCCTGGCGCGGCCTGCGCGAGCATCGTCTCCCATTCCAGCCATGAACGCGGTGCGCCGGTCGCGCCATACAGGCGCGCTGCCGGCTCCGATTCGGCGAAGGCGGCGTCCTTCTCGACAGCGGACAGCGGCCGGACGTAGCGGTGATAGGCCTCGGTGAACCCGAACGAGGCGGTCGCCTGCACCCAGTCGAGCAGGCGCGGATCGTTGGCGTGGTAGGCGCGGCCGTCGGGCGTGCGGCCCTCGACCCGCCCGTGCATGCGCACCACGCGCGCGATCATCTTCTCGGCCTCTGAGCGGGGGCCATACACCGTCATCATCGCCGCGAAGCCGGTACGGCGCAGGCGCGTGCCCGGATCGCGCTGGAAGCTGCTGTGGTCCCATACGCCCGAGCGCACCGACGGCTCGGCCAGTTCGAGCAGCACCGCCGTCATCCCGCCCACGAACAGGGCGACCGGGTTGGCGAAGACCTGCCACGCAATGCCGTCATGCGGCGCCAGCGCCGGCTCGCCCGCGGGCTGGCTGAAATCGCAGGCCATGCCCGCAGGCGCTTGCATCAAGTCCCGTACCGCATTCAACATCGCTGCCTCTCCTCTGATGCCCAGGTTCGTCACGAAGACGTCACAAGGCATTCATATCATCCCTTCACTTTTTCTGCCTCACAATCCATTGAAGGGTTAGCCCATGCATTACGCCAGTCCACTGCGCCGCCTTCCGCTCGCCATCGCCATCGGCGCCATCCTCGCCCTGAGCGCCTGCGGCGGTTCCGATCACCATGACGATGCCGACGTCGTCGTCGTCCTTCCATCGGCGCCGGCCGACCAGGGCGCGGCCGATACCGCGCCGGTCCCGGCCGTCACGGCCTTCGTGGACACCGTCGCCACCAACCAGCGCGGCGACGCCCGCTACGCCACCCTGGGCACGAATGCCGGCGTGCGCGTGCTTGGCGGCATGCTCGACGTCTGGAAGCCACTCACGGAAATCGTCGACGCCGGCCAGGCCGCCCCGGCCGTGGAAGGCTTCCCTGCCGTCGTCGCCTCGAGCTGGACCGGCTTGCCGAACGACGGCACGCCCGGCGGCACGGTCGTCAACGCACAAGTCCACAACGCGAACATCGACTACGTGGTCAGGGCCACCGCGAGCCGCACGCCCGAGCAGACCTTGCTGGCCTACCTCGACGACCGGCGCGGCAAGGGCTACAGCACCGCCAGCGGCATGGGCCCACTCACCGACGCCTGGCGCAGCGCCGCGCGCCAGACCACCACCATCAACGACATGCCGCAGGACGCCATCACCGTCAAGTACGAGGACGGCGGCAACAACAACGGCGTCGGCGGCGACGCCAATCCCGAGTTCGGCAAGGTGATCGACCTGGTCAACGCGATGGGCGCCAACGGCTCGACCGAGCCGGCCAAGCGCTTCTACAAGTACGCGCGGCCGTACCGCTGGAGCAGCGCGGTGCAGGTGGTGCCGCAGCTGGAGCCGGCCAAGAGTTCGACGCCGGGCACCGACGGCGGCTTCACCAGCGGCCACTCGGCGGAAGCGACCCGCAACGCCGTGGCCATGGCCTATGTGGTGCCGGAACGCTTCCAGGAACTGGTCGGCCGCGGCCTGGAGCTCGGCGAAAGCCGCATCCTGGCCGGCATGCATTCGCCGCTGGACGTGATCAGCGGCCGCGTGCAGGCTCAGGCCGTCGCCGCGGCCAACCTGATCGCCGCCGGCGCCACCACCCGCGCCGCCGCCCGCGCCCAGGCGCAAACGACGCTGATGAAGCTGACCAGCACGACGCCGGCCACCTTCGCGAACTACGCCGCCTCGGGCCTACCTGCCAATGACCGCTTCGCCGACTACGCGACCAGCAAGGCCAATTACCTGCGCCGCATGACCTATGGCCTGCCGCAGATCGGATCGGCCACCGCGCCGGCGGTGGTGCCGAAAGGCGCCGAGGTGATGCTGGAAACCCGCCTGCCGTACCTGAGCGAGGCGCAGCGCCGGGTGGTGCTCAAGACGACGGCGATCCCTTCCGGCTACCCGGTGCTGGACGATCCTGAAGGCTGGGGCCGCCTCAATCTGTTTGCCGCAGCCGAGGGTTATGCCGTCTTCACCGGCAACGTGGTGGTGAACATGGACGCAAGCAAGGGCGGCTTCCATGCCGTCGACCGCTGGCGCAACGACATCTCGGGCAGCGGCAAGCTGGTCAAGCAAGGCAGCGGCGTGCTGAAGCTGGGCGGCAGGAACAGCTGGAGCGGCGGCGCCCAGGTCGAGGGCGGCACGCTCGAAGCGCTGTCGATGACCGCCTTGGGCACCGGCGAGGTGTATGTCGCCGGCGGCGCCACGGTGGTCAACAATACGGCGGGCACGCTGGCGCTGGCGAAGGGATACACCCAGCTCGCGGGCGCCGCGCTCGAAATGCGCGTCGGCGCGGTGACCCACGGCCACCTGAGCGTCAGCGGCGCGGTGACGATCGGCGGCGGCACGCTGCGCATCGTGTTCCAGAACGGCTACAAGCCGGCGGCCGGCGCGACGCTGAAGGTCATCACCGCGGGTAGCCTGAAGGGCAAGTTCGAGACCATCACCGTCGAGGGCTACACGGTGACGCCGACCTATACCGACACCGGGCTGGAACTGCGCCTGGGCGCATGATGGCGTGGGCGCGTGAGATCGTGACGCCGATGTAGAAAGGGCCGGGAGCGATCCCGGCCCTTTTCAGTCTGGCTTATTCGTCGAAGTCTTCGGCCAGGTTCTTCCAGCCGCGGCTCTTGGCGAAGGCCGCGAATTCCTCGGGCGCTTCGAGCACGATCAGGCGGCTTTCCTGCAGGCCCGGATCGCTGTGGCCGAAGTCCGGCCCCTTGTAGCCGACCGCGCGCAGGCGGTCGACGATCTGGCGCACCAGGACCGTGTCCTTGTAGGCGCCCGGTTCGAGCTTGGCCGCGAACTTCACGTACACGTCAATGATCCCGTAGCCCTCGTCGAAGATGGTGATGTTCTTCACGTCGAGGGTACGGCCTTGCCCATCCTTGGCCTGGAAGGCGCCGGACAGTTCGATATCGGATTCGGTAGTCATGGCGCCAGCATATCACCGGCGCGCAGGGCGCGGCGTCAGTGATCGTAACTGAGCACGCGCAGCAGCTTCCACGCGCCCTCTTCGCGCGCCCAGACCATCGAGAAGCGGTAGACGCTGCAGCTTTCGGGCTCGCTGGGAGAGGGCTTGTTGCAGAAGCGGTGCTTGCCGATATGCATGGCATGCTCCGGCCCGGACGGGAAGACCTCGAAGGTGTCGAGCAAGGCTTCGCGCCGGATCCGGTTCGGCGCCGCGAAATTCCTTTCGAAGACGGCGATATTCTCGTCGTAGCCGGTCACGCCGCCGCGATCGTGATAGAACTCGAGGCGCCGGCTGAAGCCTTCCTTCATCGGCCCGATATCACGCGCGTTCAGGCCGCCGAACAGGCGCGCGTCGGCGGCCGTGATCTCGGCCGCCAGGCGCGCCCGGTCCGGGCTCTCGTCGGCGCCCACCGCCATGGCGCTTGCCGCCATCAGACATGCCGTAATCCATCCCTTGTTCATGTTCACCCCCGCTCCCTGGATGAGTGCACTATGCCAGCCGGAACTGCGAAGCGCCTGGCGGTTCCGATGGAACGACGAGGCGCGGGGTCGAATGGCTGCGTAGCCCGATGAACGGGCGATGCTCAGACTTCCCATTGCAGCTTGAACGTCAGCGACCTGTTCCTCTCATCCACCAGCGGCAGCTTGTCGTCCACGATGCCGAGCGACACCGTCCTGCCCACCCGCCACTGGTAGCGATACAGCAGCGAACGGTGCACCTGGCGATCGTTCCACGCCTCGAGCTGGGTCACGCCGTCGTCGCGCCGCGCGGCCCAGGTGTTCTGGGCCAGCAGGCGCAGCGAATCGCGCGAGCTGAAATGCAGCATCGCCAGCCAGCGCCAGGCGGTGTCCGAAAATGCCGGCTGGCCCAGCGTGCCCTGCACCCAGGCCCGGTTCACGTGATGGTCCAGCTCCAGCGACCAGCCGCGGCGCAAGGGAAAGCGCAGCCCCACGTCCAGGATCACGTTGCCGCCCGGCCCCACGCGGTCGGCGTCGACGTCGAGCTGGCGCCCCAGCGCGGCCTCCAGCGCGATCTTCGAGATCCATGGCGCCGGCGTGGTCTCGACGCCGAAGTTGACGACCCGGGTGTCGTGCAGGCGCCCGCCCGGCCCGGCGCGCTGGCGGTCGAAGCCCAGTTCGACCCACAGGCCGGTCTGCAGCGGCGCCGCCATCCACACGCCGGGACGGAGCTTGCGCTCGACGGTCTCGCCGCCGCGCTGGCCGGTCGTGGCGTCGGCCAGGGTGCGCATCTCGTGCACGATCAGATAGGTCTCGAACTCGTACAGCTCGAGCGAGCCGAGGGACTGCGGACCCAGGATGCGGTTCATCGAGCCCGTGATGCGGGCGATGCCGGCCTGCGGCACGAAGCCGTTGTCGTTGACGAAGCCGGGCGCGATCGCTTCCACCTCGGCCTCGTGCCACCAGCGCGCCGTCTTGTGCAGGTACTTGCCCCACAGGTAGCCGCCGGAGCGCTCCTCCACCTGCGCTGGCAAGTCGTCTTCCGTGAAGCCGGCCGTGGTGCGCGAGGCCATCGCCACCCCGGACAGCTGGTGCTGCACGCCGCCGTCGGTCTCGCCGCGCCATTGCGCGTCGACGCCCAGCACCTCGTTGCTGCCGAAGCGGTGGTAGTCGCGCTGCGAGACGAAGGCGCCCAGCAGCAGGCCTTCCTGGTGCCAGCGCGCACGCGCCAGGCTGGCCATCGTACGCCGGGTCTGTGCGTATTCCAGCGTTTCATAAGGACGCCCGCGCAGCACCAGGCCGCCCGGCTCGTCGCGCAGGCTCATCGCGGTGGCGTCCATGTGCGCGCCGCGCCAGGTCGCGCGCAGGCCATATTCGGGATCGTTCACGGTGCGTGAATAAAAGGCCGGCAGTGGCAGTCCCAGCACGTCGGCGCTCTCCAGGAAGAAGCCGCGCTTCTCGGGCAGGCTGAGCGCCACGTTGCTGGCGCCCTGCGACAACGGCTCGTCGATCTCGACCTGGGAAAAATCGGGATTGATGGTGGCGTTGAACACCCAGTCGGCGCGCGGCCGGGCATTGATCTCCAGGCCCAGCTCGGCCTGCTGGCCGCGCAAGCGCTGGCCCGGTGTCGCCGCGCGTTCGCTGCGCACGGTCAGCTCGGGACGCAGCTCGACGAAGCCGCGGTCGCGCACCGTTTCGACGGTGGCGTCCATGCCCGCGATCTCTTGCAGGAAGCTGAGGTGGCTCAGCGCGTCGATCCGGAACGGCGCCGTCACCAGCAGGGCGCCGCCGGCGTGCGGGACGCTGCGCTCGACCATCATGCGCCAGTTGCGTCCGTCCGCATACGGGAAGCGCAGGTTCGACAGCGGCCAGCGCACTTCCATGCTGTAGCCGTCGGGCAGGATCCTGACGGCGGTCTCGACCGGGAAGTCCGGGCCCAGGTCGGATTCGTCGTCGTCGGCGCGGTGCATGCCGTCGCTGACCACGCCCAGAGTATTGATGCGCACGAACTGGGCCGAGCGGCCGTGGCCGGCCGGGTCGATCCAGATGCCGATGAAGTCCTGGTCGAGGGCGACCTTGTCGCGCCGTGCCAGCTGGCCGCGGCGCAGCTCGGGCGCCGGGTCCCAGGCGCGGATGCCGAACACCAGCGCGCCATCGTCGACCAGCAACTGCACCGTGGTGCGCAAGCCCGTCGGAACAGGCTGCCCGTCGCGCGGCACATGCTTGTGGAACTCGTCGTACCGCGGCGCGCGCTGCCAGACCGCCTCGTCGAGCACGCCGTCGATGGCCGGCGCCTCAGGCGCGGCGATACGCAGCGCGCGCAAGCCGTCGCGGTCGGCGGAAGCATGCGCGATGCCGGCAGCAAGGAGGACGGGGAGCAGCACAAGAAATCGGCGCAGGATCACGTAAGGGAATCGCTCGGGATGGGGGCCGGGCAGTCTAGCATGCGGGTTGTTAAAAAGAAAATGCAACCGACAGTCCATGCACATTGGGTTGCGAGTGTGAAAGTGATTATTAGCCATGTCACATTCCGTGGTATGGCGTTCTCATTTGACAATCTTTAGCGCTATCGGCCTCGCGTCCACTCTGTGCGCGTGGATATTTACGCTACCATCAATGCGCGATGCATGATGATCGTGCCGGTCTCTCCTTCTTGAGCGTGAGAACAGATGAGTGCGCAGATGAGTACGACGCAGCCCCCGCCCGATCCTTCCCTGCCCGAGCAGGCGGGCGCCCTGTCGCTCGACCTGCTGCTGAGTAACTTGCCGGGCGCGGTCTATCGCTGTCATAACGACCCTGACTGGACCATCGAATTCATCAGCGACGGCGTCGAAAAGCTGACCGGCTACTCTCCGGCCGCCTTCACCGCGCGGCCCGGCCTGCCGTTCGGCTCCATCATTCTTCCCGAAGACCGCGTGCTGGTCGATGGCGCGGTCGCGCTGGCGCTGGCCCAGGGCCGCGCCTACCAGGTGACTTACCGGATCCGCACCGCGAGCGGCGACGTGCGCTGGATCTGCGAACAGGGCTCGCTCAACCTCTCCAGCGGCCCGCCCGGCATGCTGGAAGGGTTTCTCTCCGACTTCACGCGCCTGAAGAAGGCCGACCTCAAGGTGCAGGAGCAGGCTTCGTTCCTGCAGCGGGCGCGCGACGCCATCATCGCGATGGACATGCATTCCGTGATCAGCTACTGGAACCATGGCGCCGAGCGCCTGTATGGCTGGAGCGCCCGGGAAGCGCTGGGCAAGCGCTTCTGCGACCTGTTGTGCGACAAGCCCGCGCTCTACGAGGCCGCCTTCAGGCACACGCTCGAGTCGGGCGAATGGGCGGGCGAACTGGCCCATATCCGGCGCGACGGCTCGACGATCGACACCGATACCAGCTGGACCTTGCTGGGCCCGGACCAGGCCCTGGACGCCTGCCAGAAGATCCTGGTGATCGGCACCGACATCAGCGAGCGCAAGAGCAACGAAGCCAGGATCTTCCACCTGGCATTCTTCGACCACCTGACCGACCTGCCCAACCGCGCCAACCTGCTCGACCACCTGCGCCGCGCCCTGCTCACCAGCACCCGCACGCGCAAGTGGGGAGCGCTGATGTTCTGCGACCTCGACAACTTCAAGTTCCTCAACGACAGCCAGGGCCACGCGGCCGGCGACCAGCTGCTGCAGGCGGTGGCGCGCCGTCTCGAGCACTGCGTGCGCGAGGCCGACATGGTGGCGCGCCTGGGCGGCGACGAGTTCGTGGTGCTGATCCAGCCGGTGGAAGACGCGCGCGAACTGGCCGCGAACCAGGCCGAAATCGTCGCCGCCAAGGTCGTGGCGGCCCTGGCCGCGCCGTTCCAGCTGGGCGAGCTGAGTTACTCGGTGTCGGTCAGCATCGGCGTGGTCACGCTGTGCGGCGTCCACGACACGGTGGAGTCGACCCTGCGCCAGGCCGACGCCGCGATGTACCAGGCCAAGGCCGCGGGCCGCAACACCTTCCGCTTCCACGATCCGGCGGCGCAGGCCGCCTGGTCGGCGCGCGCCGAGCTCGAAGGCAGCCTGCGGCGCGCGCTGCAGCACGACGAGTTCGTGCTGCACTACCAGCCCCAGCTCGACCGCTCGGGCCGGGTGCTCGGGGCCGAGGCGCTGCTGCGCTGGCGCCTGCCCAATGGCCGGGTGCTCTATCCGGGCGAGTTCATCCGCGCCGCCGAGGAAAGCGGAATCATCGTCGAGATCGGCAAATGGGTGCTGCGCACCGCCTGCGCCGAGCTGGCGCGCTGGCAGCGCGTGCCCGAGACGGCCGGCCTGACCTTGTCGGTCAACGTCAGCGCGCGCCAGTTCAACCAGCCGGATTTCGTGCCCATGCTGCAGGGGATCTTCGAGTACAGCGGGGTGCAGCCCTCGAGCCTGAAACTGGAGCTGACCGAAAGCCTGGTCATCACCGACTTCACCCAGACCGCGCACACCATGGCCACGCTCAAGCGGCGCGGCCTGAGCTTTTCGCTGGACGACTTTGGCACCGGATATTCATCGCTGGCCACCCTGCGCAAGCTGCCGCTCGACCAGCTCAAGATCGACCATTCCTTCATGCGCGACGTGCTGACCGACCAGAACGACGCCTCGATCGTGCGCTCCATCATCGCGCTGGGCGACAGCCTGGGATTGCAGGTGATTGCCGAGGGGGTGGAGACGCCGGGGCAGCGGCAGTTCCTGTCGGATGCCGGCTGCTATCTCTACCAGGGTTTCCTGTACCAGCACGCGCTCAGCGCCGAGCATTTCACGCAGTACGCGCGCGGAATCCACTAATTGAAAAAGCCCGCACGCGGCGGGCTCCGGTCACGTGGCAAACGCCGCGTTCAGAACTTGTAGCCCACCGCCAGCACGATGGCCACCGGATCCAGCTTCATGAACTGGGTCTGGCCGGTCGAGAAGTGCACGTCGGTGCGCAGGCGGGTCTTGATGACGGTGGCGTCGGCGAACCAGCGCTCGTCGAAGTTCATCGCCACGCCGACTTGCGCGCTATAGGTCAGCTTGTTGTCGATCTTGAAGGTGGTCGGCACGTCGCTGCCCGGGTTGGTGATCGCGGTCATCTTGGCCGAGCCGCGCTCCTTCATGAAATAGGCATAGGTCGGGCCGACGCCGATGAAGGGACGGAAGCTCGAGGTCGGCGCGCCAAAGCGGTATTGCACGAAGGCGGTCGGCGGCAGCGCCTCGACCTCGCCCAGCTTGCCGGTGCCCTGGATCGCGCCGGCGCCGTAGATGCTGTGCTTGTACGGCGTGCCGAGCGCGCCTTCGACCGAAATATTGTCGGTCAGGCTGTACGACAGGATCAGCACCGGCTGCATGTCGTTGCCGACGTCGGCCTTGGTGCCCGGCAGCGCCGGCGCGCTGATGTCGCCGCTCTCGACCTTCGGCATCAAGCGGTTGAAACCGACCTTGGCCGTGATCTGGCCGGCCGATTGCGCGTATGCGCCGGACGCGAATGCCAGCCCGGCAGCCACACCCAGCACCTTGATCATGCTGTTGAAACGAATATTCATGCTATCTCCTGATGTGTGTGATGAGGCCCGCCATCGAGGCGGGCCTGCCGCTGCTTACAGCCAGCCCTTGATGGCCATGTCCTTGAAGACGTAGCGGGCGATGAGGTCGTTCTCGAACGGGGTCGGGTGGATCCCGTCGGCGAACATGTAGCGGCTCACATCACCAGCGACCGTGTTGTTCGCGGTGCAGATCAGCGAGGTCGTGCCCAGCGCGTTTTCGGCGCAGGCCGGAGCGCTGGTATTGGTCAGGCCGTATGGGCCGGGGTTCTTCACCTGGTCGTTGCTGACGGTGTACAGGTCGGTGTACAGCACGCGCGCGTCGTCGGCGCCCAGGCCGGCTTTCAGCTGGGTGTTGAAGGCGTTGACCATGGCGGTCACCAGTTGCTGAATCGCCACAGGACGCGACTTGGCGGTCGGGGTGCTGGCAACGTCCGGCAGGTTGGCGACGATGACGTACTTGGCGCCCTTGGCCAGCAGTTCGTTCTTGACCAGGCCCGCCATCTGCGCGCCGGCGGTGCCGAGCGCGGTGACCATGGCGGTCGCGTTGGCGCTGGCGTAGGCGCCGGCCGCGGTGTTGCCGGCGGCGGTGCCGTCGGCCTGGGCGGCGGCCACGATCGGACCATACACGGCCGGCTGGGCGACGGCCTGGTTACCCGGCTGCATTGCGGCGGCGCGGACGGCTGCCTGCACCACGGTCTGGTCGGTCTTGCCTGGACGTGCGTTCTCGGTGGCGATCGCCGCGCCGATGGCTTGCGCCGCGGCTTGCGGGCTGGTCGCGCCGGCCGCGAGGCGGGTGGCCAGGGCGGTGGCGAAGGCTTGCGCGCCGGCGGCGGTGCCGGCATTGGTCACGGCGGCCAGCTGCATCAGTACGTCATTGCCGCCCGACAGCACGGTCACCAGTTCGGTGCCGCTGAACTTGTTGCCGGTCTTGGCCAGGTGATTCGCGATCTGGGTGACCATCGGGGTGGTCATTTCGCCGATCGGCGAGCCGGTCGCGGCATTGCCCGGACCGACCGGATTGATCACGCGCGAACCGCCCTGCGCATAGTTGAAGCAATTCGGATGGTTCACGATCGGCACGTTGAAGCCGAGCGAGGCATCGCCCTGCAGGCCGGTCTGGGCGGCGCACGGGGCCGGCAGCTTGAGCTGGGCGGCCATGAAGTCGAGCCAGATCTTGCCGTTCAGGTCGACATTCTTGGCGCTGCTGTCGCCATTGATGGTGAACTTGCCGCCGCCGGCCGCCGCCACGGCGCCGACACGGTAGGTGCCCACGTCCGACAGGCTGTCGCCGAACGACACCATATTGGTGAAAGTGAGCTTGGTGGTCTGGTCGCCGCCGGCAGGGCTGGTGCCGCCGCCGCATGCGGTCAGGAGCGCGGCCGTCAGAACGGCCAGCGCGAATTTGGTATGACGCATTGTGTCTCCTGGATAGAAATTATTGTGAAACGAACGCCCGTGCTATTCGCATCATGAACACTATGCCAGCGTTCAAACCGCTTGTATAGCAAATTCCATTGCGCGTAGGCATTTGGCTACCACACCTATTAAAAGAGATGGGGTCGCTTGCGGGATCGGATTATAACCAGCGTTTTCTATGCAGAAAGAGACGAATTTGTAACGGACGAGAACGAAATGCGGGGCGTTTGCGCCCCGTCATTTGCTTGATTGATATAAATTAAACTTTCGCCTGCGCGTTGAGCAGGCCGTGCACAATGCCCGTCGAACCGTGCGCCGCGCGGCGCAGGCGGTCGTTCACACCCAGCCAGTCGCCACCCTGCGGCGGCGCTTCGACCAGGATCACGTCGGCGCCCTGCCCGTCCATCGCGCGCAGCGCGGCGTACAGCGCGTAGGCGAAGCCGTCGGGCGCCGCCGGCAGGCGCAGTGCGGCGTGGGTCGCCGGCATGTCGCTCATGTGGATCAAAGCCACCTTGCGGCCGGCGCCATGCAGCGCGGCCAGGCTATCGAGCAGGGTCGCGTGCTCCTGCATCGCCACCGGCGTGTGCGGCGCGTAATGCGATTCAAGCGTGCCCGAGGCGCGCGGCGCGGCAGCGTCCGGCGCGGCCGGCAACTGGTCGATCACGGCGGCGATCGCCTCGGCAGAGATCTGGCCGGGACGCAGCAGCACGGGGCCGTGCGACTCCAGGCGCGACAAATCGACGATGGTCGATTCGATGCCGACCTGCGAGGGGCCGCCGTCGAGCACCATCGCCACGCTGCCGTCCGCCCCGAATTCATCGCGCACATGCTCGGCCAGGGTCGGGCTCACATGACCGAATTTATTCGCCGACGGCGCCGCGACGCCGCCCTTTCCTCCCTTGAAGGCGCGCAGCAGCGCCAGCGCCACCGGGTGCGCCGGACAGCGCAGGCCGACCGTGTCCTGGCCGCCGCTGACGGCGTCCGGGATGTTCGGGGCGCGCTTGAGGATCATGGTCAGCGGACCGGGCCAGAAGGCGTCGGCCAGCGCATGCGCCTGCGGCGGGATGTCGCAGGCCCAGTAGTCGAGCGGCGCGTCGGGAGCGAGATGCACGATCACCGGGTGGTCTTGCGGGCGGCCCTTGGCGGCGTAGATGGCGGCGACCGCCGCCGGGTTCTCGGCGTCGGCGCCCAGGCCGTACACGGTCTCGGTCGGGAAGGCGACCAGCTGGCCGGCCTCCAGCGCGCGGGCGGCGGCGTCGATCGCCGCCGGGTCGAACTGCTGCGTGTCCATCTTACGGCTCGATTCCCAGGATGGCGCAGGCGGCGCGCAGGCTGTCCTGCGCCGCGGCGAGCGTCGGCGCCACGAAGGTCACATGGCCCATCTTGCGGCCGCGGCGCGGGTCGTTCTTGCCGTACAGGTGCAGGTTGGCGCCAGGCAGCGCCAGCACCCGGTCCCAGGCCGGTTCGCGCGCATCGTCGCTCTCGCCTTCGAACCATGCATCGCCCAGGATGTTGAGCATGACGGCGGGCGAATGCTGGCGCACGTCGCCCAGCGGCAGGCGCGCCATCGCACGCACCTGCTGCGCGAACTGGCTGGTGATGCAGGCATCCATCGTGTAGTGGCCGCTGTTGTGCGGACGCGGCGCCATCTCGTTGACGACCAGGGCGCCGTCCTCCAGCACGAAGAACTCGATGCACAGCACGCCCACGTAACCCAGCTGGGCGACGATGGCGCGCGCCGCGTCCTGGGCCTGCTGCGCGCAGGCCGCGGACACGTTCGGCCCCGGCACGGTGGTGGTGAACAGGATGCCGTCGCGGTGCACGTTCTCGGCGATCGGGTACACGACGGACTCGCCGTCGTGGCCGCGCGCGGTCAGCACCGACACCTCGTAGGCCAGCGGCAGCATTTTTTCGAGCAGGCAGGTCACGCCACCCATGCTGTCGAAAGCGGCGCGCACGTCCTCGCGCGAGCGCACGCGGACCTGGCCCTTGCCGTCGTACCCCATGCGCACGGTCTTGAGGATGCCCGGCAGCAGGTCGTCGTCAATGGCGTCGATGTCGG
Source organism: Massilia timonae (assembly GCF_001866515.1). Taxonomy (NCBI): domain Bacteria; kingdom Pseudomonadati; phylum Pseudomonadota; class Betaproteobacteria; order Burkholderiales; family Oxalobacteraceae; genus Massilia; species Massilia timonae. The sequence goes on along the minus strand of NZ_JRYB01000001.1, from coordinate 2,175,494 downwards.
CATGCGAGGCGATGGTCTTGTGCGGGGCCGGCATCACCTTCGAGGCCGGCGCGCAGTCGACGAAGAACTTCTTTTCGAGGATGCGGTCTTGCGCGATCTGGACGCAGGAGCTTGCGGGTGCGACGAAACTATCGGCGGCGAGCAGCGCCAGGCTGTCGGCCGGGACGTTCTCGAATTCGGTGGTGACGGCCGAGCACAATGCCGCCAGCTCGCTCAGCGCGCCGCCATTGGTGTAGTCGCCTTCGACGGTGCGGTCGGCCACCTGGCCGGCCGGGCAATCGGCGCTCGGCTCGAGCACGGCGACCTTGTAGCCCATCGCCTGGGCGGCGTGGGCGAACATGCGGCCGAGCTGGCCGCCGCCCATCACGCCAAGCCAGGTCGACGGATCGGCGGAAGGGAGAAACGGATTATTCATCGAACTTACACGGGAAGAGTCATGGCCTGGGCGGCGGCGGTCTGGTCGCGGCGGAATTGCTCCAGCTTGTCGGCCAGCGCGTCGTCGCCCGCGGCGATGATCGCCACCGCGGTCAGGGCCGCGTTGGCGGCGCCGGCTTCGCCGATGGCGAAGGTCGACACCGGCACGCCCTTCGGCATCTGCACGATCGACAGCAGCGAATCCTCGCCGCGCAGGTATTTCGACGGCACCGGCACGCCCAGCACCGGCACGATGGTCTTGGCGGCCACCATGCCAGGCAGGTGGGCCGCGCCGCCGGCGCCGGCGATGATGGCGCGCAGGCCGCGGCTACGCGCCTGTTCGGCATAGGTGAACATCTCGTCCGGCATGCGGTGGGCCGAGATCACCTGCGCTTCGAACGGCACGCCGAACTGCTTCAGGATGGCCACGGCGTTCTGCATCACGTCCCAGTCCGAGGACGAGCCCATGATCACACCTACCAGAGGTTTTGCTTGCTCGGTCATCCTGTTACGCCTTCAGCTTCTCGCCGGTCAGGCGTTCGATGGCTTCGAAATACTTGGCCTGGGTTTTCTCGATGACGTCCGCCGGCAGCGCGGGCGCCGGTGCGGTCTTGCCCCAGTCGGTCAGGGTTTCCAGGTAGTCGCGCACGAACTGCTTGTCGAACGACGGCGGCGACATGCCCGGCGCGTACGAATCGGCCGGCCAGAAGCGCGACGAGTCGGCGGTCAGGACTTCGTCCATCAGGTGCATCACGCCATTTTCATCGAGGCCGAATTCGAACTTGGTGTCGGCGATGATGATGCCGCGGGTAGCGGCGTATTCGGCGGCGGCGGTGTACAGCTTGATGCTGACGTCGCGCATCTTGGCGGCCAACTCGGCGCCGATGCGCTGTTCCATCTCGGCGAACGAGATGTTCTCGTCGTGCTCGCCGAGTTCGGCCTTGGCGGCCGGGGTGAACAGCGGTTCCGGCAGCTTGTCAGCCTGGCGCAGGCCGGCCGGCAGCTGGATGCCGCAGATCGCGCCGCTTTGCTGATAGTCCTTCCAGCCCGAGCCGATGATGTAGCCGCGCACGACGGCTTCGACCATGATCGGCTTGAGGCGCTTGGCCACGACGGCGCGGCCGCGCACCTGCTCCACCTCGTTCTCGGCGACCACGCTTTCCGGCGCCACGCCGGTCAGGTGGTTCGGCACGATGTGGCCGAGCTTCTCGAACCAGAAATCGCTCATCTGGTTCAGCACCATGCCCTTGCCCGGGATCGGCTCGTTCATGACCACGTCGAAGGCCGACAGGCGGTCGGTGGTGACGATCAGGATCTTGTCGTCGCCGACGGCGTAGTTATCGCGCACCTTGCCGTGACCGAGCAGTGGCAGGGACTGGATGGAGGATTGGTAAAGGCTGTTCATAGATGGGCTATCAGGAAAGCGGAAACCGGCGACAAAGGCCGCCGGTTGAGAAAGTCAGGCCGTATAGGCCTGTGCAATGCGATATTTTACGTCAAAAAGCCGGCATTCCGACTTATTGGACGATCTGGGCCAGTTCGCCGGCCTTGTAACGCTCGGCCATCTTGTCCAGCGGGATCGGCTTGATCTTGCTCGCCTGGCCTTCGCAGCCGAACGCCAGGAAGCGCGCCTTGCACACTTCCATCGCCGCTTCGCGCGCCGGCTTCAGGTAGTCGCGCGGGTCGAACTTCGACGGGTTCTGGAACATGTACTTGCGGATCGCGGCCGTCATCGCCAGGCGGATGTCGGTGTCGATATTGATCTTGCGGACGCCGTGCTTGATGCCCTCTTGAATCTCTTCGACCGGCACGCCATAGGTTTCCTTCATGTCGCCGCCGAATTCGCGGATGATGGCCAGCAGTTCCTGCGGCACCGACGACGAGCCGTGCATCACCAGGTGGGTGTTCGGGATGCGGGCGTGGATTTCCTTGATGCGGTCGATCGCCAGGATGTCGCCGGTCGGCTTGCGCGTGAATTTATAGGCGCCGTGAGAGGTGCCGATTGCGATGGCCAAAGCGTCGCACTGGGTACGCTTGACGAAGTCGGCCGCCTGGTCGACGTCGGTCAGCAGCTGTTCGCGGGTCATGGTGCCGTCCGCGCCGTGGCCGTCTTCCTTGTCGCCCTTCATGGTTTCCAGCGAACCCAGCACGCCCAGCTCGGCTTCGACGGTCACGCCGATCGAGTGCGCGAACTTGACCACTTCTTTCGACACTTCGACGTTGTATTCGTAGCTGGCGACGCTCTTGCCGTCGGCCTCGAGCGAACCGTCCATCATCACCGACGAGAAGCCCGAACGGATCGCGGCCATGCAGACGGCCGGCGACTGCCCGTGGTCCTGGTGCATGACGACCGGGATGTGCGGGTAGGCTTCGACGGCGGCGTCGATCAGGTGACGCAGGAAGGCTTCGCCCGCGTACTTGCGTGCGCCGGCCGAGGCTTGCATGATGACCGGGCTGTTGGCAGCGTCGGCGGCGGCCATGATGGCCTGCACCTGCTCCAGGTTGTTGACGTTGAATGCCGGCAGGCCGTAACCGTTTTCGGCGGCGTGGTCCAGCAATTGACGCAATGATACGAGTGCCATGGTTGTACTCCAAAACAATAAAGAAACTTGTCCGGGAATCTCGAATGCCGAGCGCGGCGCCATCCGTCCTGGACGGCGCCGGGCGGATGCCGCCGTCGCGCCTCAGGCTACTCGTTGATTCCCTTTAATCAAACTCGCCAACGCGCACGATCTTGAGCGCATTGGTGCCACCGGCCTGCCCCATCGGCGAGCCCCAGGTGACGACGATCAGGTCGCCCTTGCGTACGAACCCTTCTTTCATCAAGAGTTCCTCGGCCTTGCGCAGCACCGCGTGGCTGCCGCCTTCCTGCGGCAGATTGAATGCTCGCACGTTGCGGTACAGCGACGCCTTGCGCTGCGTCGCCTGCAGCGGGGTCAGGGCGAAGATCGGGGTGTCGATGCTGTGACGGCTCATCCACAGCGCGGTCGAGCCCGACTCGGTCAGCGCCACGATCGCCTTCACGGCCAGGTGGTGGGCGGTGAACAGCGTGCCATAGGCAATGGTCTGGTCGATGCGGGTGAACTGCTTGTTCAGGAAGTCGACGTCGATCTTGTTGTATTCGGACTGCTCGGCTTCGACGCAGATCGCGGCCATCATCTCGACGGTCTCGATCGGGTACTTGCCCGATGCGGTCTCGGCCGAGGTCATGACGGCGTCGGTGCCGTCCAGCACGGCGTTGGCCACGTCCGACACTTCGGCGCGGGTCGGCACGGCGTTGACGATCATCGACTCCATCATCTGGGTCGCGGTAATCGCCAGCTTGTTCGAGTCGCGCGCCATGCGGATCATGCGCTTCTGCAGCGCCGGCACGGCGGCGTTGCCGACTTCGACCGCCAGGTCGCCGCGGGCGACCATGATGCCGTCCGACGCGTCCAGGATCTCTTGCAGCAGCGGAATCGCTTCGGCGCGCTCGATCTTGGCGATCATCATCGGCTTGTGGCCGTACGGCTCGCCGGCGATGTTCGCCAGCTGGCGCGCCATTTCCATATCGGTCGCGCTCTTCGGGAACGAGATGGCGAGGTAGTCGGCCTGGAAGGTCATCGCGGTCTTGATGTCTTCCATGTCCTTCGAGGTCAGCGCCGGCGCGGTCAGGCCGCCGCCCTGGCGGTTGATGCCCTTGTTGTTCGATAGTTCACCGCCAACCTTGACCGTGGTATAGATCTCGTGGCCCACGACACGGTCGACGATCAGGACGATCAGGCCGTCGTTCAGCAGCAGCTTGTCGCCCGGCTTGACGTCGCGCGGCAGCGCCTTGTAGTCCAGGCCGACGCGCTCCTGGTTGCCCAGCTCGCCGTTATCGCCCCACTTGGCATCCAGGATGAAGCGGTCACCATTGTTCAAGAAGATCTTACCTTCTTCAAACTTACCGACGCGGATCTTCGGACCCTGCATATCGGCCATGATCGCCACTTCGCGGCCGCACTCCTCGGCGGCGCGCCGGATCAGCGCAGCACGATCGATATGGTCCTGCGCCTTCCCGTGCGAGAAGTTCAGGCGCACGACGTCGACGCCGGCGCGGATCATTTTGACGAGAATATCGAAGTCGGTCGAAGCAGGGCCGATGGTTGCGACGATCTTGGTGCCACGGTACATGGATTGTCCTTGTATAAAAACAAAGCGCAGACTGGCTGCGCTAGGGTCTCAGGCTAGTTCTAGTGGACGCTGCGTTGCAGCAGGATGTCGACCGCTGGCAGGGTTTTTCCTTCCAAGAATTCCAGGAAAGCGCCGCCGCCGGTCGAAATGTAGCCGATCTGGTCGGCGATCTTGTATTTTGCAATCGCGGCCAGGGTATCGCCGCCACCGGCGATCGAGAAGCCCTGGGACTGGGCGATGGCCAGCGCCAGGGTCTTGGTGCCCTCGGCGAACTGGTCGAATTCGAAGACACCGACCGGACCGTTCCAGACGATGGTGCCGGCCTTGGCGACCTGCCCGGCCAGCATGGCGGCGGTTTTCGGGCCGATGTCGAGGATCATGTCATCGTCCGCCACATCGGCGACGTCCTTGACGGTGGCGGCGGCGGTCGGTGCGAACTCTTTCGCGCACACGACGTCGACGGGAATCGGCACCTGCGCGCCGCGCGCGGACATTTTCTCGATGATGGCCTTGGCTTCATCGACCAGGTCGTTCTCGACCAGCGACTTGCCGATGTTCAGGCCGACGGCCTTCATGAAGGTATTGGCGATGCCGCCGCCGACGACCAGGTTGTCGACCTTGTCGGCCAGGCTTTGCAGGATGGTCAGCTTGCTGGATACCTTTGAGCCGGCGACGATCGCCAGCAGCGGACGCTGCGGCTGGCCCAGGGCTTTGCCCAGGGCGTCCAGTTCGGCGGCCAGCAGCGGGCCGGCGGCCACGATCGGCGCGAACTTGGCGATGCCGTGGGTGGTCGCTTCGGCGCGGTGGGCGGTGCCGAAGGCATCGTTCACATACACGTCGCACAGCTTGGCCATTTTCTGCGCCAGCTCGTCGCTGTTTTTCTTCTCGCCCTTGTTGACGCGGCAGTTCTCGAGCAGCACGACCGAACCCGGCGCGACGTCGACGCCATCGACCCAATCCTGTTTCAGTTCGACGGGCTGGCCCAGCAGCTCGGACAGGCGCCTGGCGACCGGCGCCAGACTGTCTTCCGGCTTGAATTCACCTTCGGTCGGACGGCCCAGGTGGGACGTCACCATCACCGCCGCGCCGGCCTTGACGGCGGCCTGGATCGCCGGCACCGAAGCGCGGATGCGCGTGTCTTCGGTGATATTGCCAGCGTCATCTTGAGGGACGTTCAGGTCAGCGCGGATAAAGACGCGCTTGCCTTGCAGCGCTTGTTGATCGATCAGGTCTTGCAGGCGGGTGAAACGGAGAGCGTCCATTTGGTCGGCGTGGCAATAGTGAAAAAACGTCATTGTACATTAGCTGACGGGACCGAAAACGTGCAGTACACGCAACAGCGTAAAGACAAGCATGCCGAATAAAATCGTTAGCAACATGTTACGGCGCCACATATAAAAGACGAAGGCGGCAAGGCCGGCCAGCAGTTTCGGGTTCGCCAGCGTGAGCTGCACGTCGCCTTGCGCATCGATCAGGAAGTCGGGCCCGATGATGGCCGCCAGCGCGCAGGCCGGGGCGTAGCGCAGCATTTCCTGTACCCGCGGCGGGATCGTCACGCGGTGGCCGATCATCCAGAACGAACTGCGGGTGGCGGCGGTGGCCACGCACAGCACGCCGATCACGACCCAGATTTCCCAGTCAGCCACGGCGCACCTTCGCTTTCGCAAACGTTTCTTCGATCACCATCGCGGTGACCATTCCCACCAGTACCGCCAGCAGCAGCCCCAGCTTGTACGGCAAGTCGTAGGCCAGCACCGAGATCGCCCCCGCCACCAGCACGCCGCACAGGGCAGCGTTATTGATCATCAGCGGCACCATGATGCACAGGATGGCCAGGGTGCCGGCAAAGCCGAGGCCCCATTCGGCCGGCACCGCGCTGCCGAGGAAGATGCCGAGGATGGAGCCGATCTGCCAGGCGAACCAGTTCGGATACATCAGCCCCTTCAGGTAGGACAGCTTGCCCGCCACCGGCGCCAGGGTCGGATAGCGCTGCAAGAAGAGCGCGACGGTCAGGTCGCCCGAGATATAACCAAGATAAAAGCGTTGCTTCCATGGCAGGTGGGCGAAATGCGGCCCCAGCAGCGCCGAAAAGATCACGAAGCGCAGGTTGACCACCAGGGCGGTGGCGAAGATGACCCAGATCGGGGCCTGGGCGGCGATCAGCGGCAGCGAGGCCAGTTGGGCGGAGCCGGCGAACACCAACAAGGTCATGCCCAGCGACTGCGGCACCGACAGGCCGCTCTTGACCATGGCGATGCCGACCACCAGGCCCCAGGCGGCGATGCCGAACAGGGTCGGCAGGCCGGTCTTGAAACCTTCGTTCCAGGCGTCGCGGTTCGGCGCGTCGCCGATGGAGGCGGGAGGCTGGCCCGGATCGTCGGCCGCGCTCATGCAACAGACCGCGGCGCGTTCAGCACAGACATATCTGTGGCATTCTTGCAACGGCGGACGGGGATGTCGGCGAAGGCGGAAGGCTTGAAACGGTCGGGCATGAAACGCATGTATGGATGTGGCATGGTTGGACGCTCAATATAACAGGCGTCGATCATGCTCTTTATGCTGAACGCATTATTTTACGGTCATTTCGACAATAGAGCGAATCCGTTAAAATCCAGTCTTTGCCCAACTTGCCTGACGGAGAGAAACAGATGAATCAAAAGACGATGCCTGTGGTGGAGCTCACGGCCAAGGACCTGCCGGCCTATTGCCCCAACCCGGCAATGCCGCTGTGGTCCTCGCACCCGCGCGTCTTCCTCGACTTCGACCACCACGGCGAGGCCAAGTGCCCCTACTGCGGCACCCAGTACCGCCTGGCGCCGGGCACCGTGCTCAAGCACCACTGATTTCTCTCCAGAGGCACGCAAGTGCCTCTTTTTCATGCGCTACCCCGCTCCTTCGTGGCTGCCCGGCGGCCACCTGCAGACCATCTATCCGGCGACCTGCATCGCCAAGCCGCCGGTCGCCTACCGCCGCGAACGCTGGCACAGCGCGGATGGCGACTTCGTCGACCTCGACTTCGTGGACGGCCGGCCCGGCCAGCCGCTGGTGGTGCTGTTCCATGGCCTGGAAGGCAGTTCGAACAGCCATTACGCGCGCGGCCTGATGGCGGCGCTGGCCGCGCGCGGCTGGTCGGGCGTGGTGCCGCATTTTCGCGGCTGCTCCGGCGAAGCCAACCTGGCGCCGCGCTTCTATCACTCGGGCGACGCAAGCGAAGTCGACTGGATCGTGCGCAAGCTGCGCGCCTCCCACCAAGGCGCGCTGTACGCGGCCGGCGTCTCGCTGGGCGGCAATGCGCTGCTGCGCTGGCTGGGCGAATCGGGCCATGGCGCCGAGATCGTCGATGCAGCCTGCGCCGTGTCGGCCCCGCTCGACCTGGCGCGCGGGGGCGAAGCGCTGTCGTCCGGCTTCAATATGCTGTACACCCGGATGTTCCTGCAGACCCTCAAGCCGAAGTGCCTGGCCAAGCTGGAGCAATTTCCCGGCCTGTTCGACCGCGCCGCCCTGCTGGCCGCGCGCGACCTGTATGCCTTCGACAATGTCGTCACGGCGCCGCTGCACGGCTACCGCGACACCGACGACTACTGGCACCGCGCCAGCGCCCGCCACGTGCTGCACGACATCACGGTGCCGACGCTGGTGCTCAACGCCCGCAACGACCCCTTCTTGCCGGGCATTCACCTGCCGACGTCGGCGTCGAACGCGGTGACGCTCGAGTATCCGGCGCAGGGTGGACACGTCGGCTTTGCCGTCGGCCCGTTCCCGGGACGGATCGACTGGCTGCCGCGGCGTATCCTGCACCACTTTGATTCCGTCAATGGCATGCGCGCGCTGGCGCCGGCCGAACCATGCGATGCTGCCTGAATGGACGATATCGTAAAACAGGCAATGGCCAAGTGGCCGAACGTGCCCCACTGCTACGGCTGGCTCGCGCTCGACGCGCGCGGCGGCTGGCGCATGCGCGACGAAGCGGCCCAGCGCGCCAACGCGGCGGGCGATCGCTTGAACAATCCTGCGCTGCTGGGTTTCATCAACCGCAATTACCTGCACGACGAGCGCGGCAACTGGTATTTCCAGAACGGGCCGCAGCGCGTGTACGTGAACCTGGAGGCCACGCCCTTCATCGCGCGCACCGATCCGCAGCAAGGGCTGGTGCTGCAGACCGGGCAGGCGCTGGCCGATGTCGAGCGGGTTTGTCTGAGCGATGCCGGCGCGCTGGTGTTCGTGGCGGGCGAGACGGTGGCGCAGCTGGACGACCGCGACGTGGCCCAGGTGCTGGGCCTGCTCGAGCTCGACGGCGCCGCGGCCCCGGACGAGGCGGTGATGGCGTGGCTGCAAAATGGCGACGGTCGCCTGGTGCTGCCATGGAACGGCAGGCAGCACGAGGTCGAACGGATGGCGGCCGACGACATCGCGTCCAGGTTCGGCTTCAACCGGACGCCGATGCCTTGAATCACTCCTCTTCGGCCTCTTCCTTCGCTTTCTTCTGTTTCTCCTGCAGCTCGCGCACGCGCGCATCGATGACCGCCTGGTCGTAGAACGACGCATCGCTGGCCTTGCGCGCCAGTTCGAGCTGGGCCATCGCCGCCGGCACGGCGCCGGCCAGCACGTACGATTCCGCCAGCGCCATGTGCTGCAGCGCGATCTTGCCCTGCTTGGCATAGGTCCTGGCCAGCATGTCGTGCAGCTTGCGTTCCTCCCGATACTGCTGGGCCTGGTCGCGCAGGAACAACGCCGCCTCATCGAAACGTTCGGTCGCGATCAGGGCCTGCGCGTACTGGTGCGCGAGCGAACGCGACAGCGGGAAGCGCTGGCGCGCCGCATCGGCGTCCTTGACCGCTTCTTCCAGCACGGACCTCGGCTGGCCCGGCGCCATCTTGATCTCCAGCGCCAGCCCGGCGAACATGGTCGCGCCATCGCCCACATTCGACGGCGCCACCGACAGCACCCCTTCGCGCGGCTTCATCGTCTCGAGCGCCTTGTCGAGCCAGCGCTGCGCGCCGGCCAGGTCGTTCTCCTTGAGCGCCAGATAGGCCAGGCCATACTGGGCTCCGGCCTGCCACTGGCGGTGGGGCTGCTCCTTGAGCTGGGTCTCGAAGGCGGTGCGCGTGTCGCGCCGGCCCTGCTCGCTCCCGTCCTGCAGCACGCGGGTGCGCGCGCGCACCAGATGAAAATCGAGGCTGTCGATGCGCTGCTTCTTGGGAATCTCGCGGATACGCGCCTGCATGTCGGTGATCCGATCCTGGGTCAGCGGGTGGCTGCTCAGGCTGGCCAGGCCGGGAGGCAGGTCGCCATACAGCCTGGAGGCGGCCTGCAGGCGCCGGAAGAAAGCGACGATGCCGGTGGTATCGTAGCCGCCCGCCTCCATGATCTGGAAGCCGACGCGGTCGGCCTCGCGCTCGGCGTCGCGGCTGAAGTTCAGCTGGCGCTGCACGGCCAGGCCCTGGCCTCCCATCAGCACGCCCATAGCCGCATCCGAGCTGGCCCGGGCCGCCAGCGCCGCCAGGATCATCGACGCCAGCGGCAGCAGGACGTCCTGGCGCTGCTGGCCCAGCCGGCGCGCGATATGGCGCTGGGTGACGTGGCCGATCTCGTGCGCCATCACGCCGGCCAGTTCCGATTCGGTCTGGGCCGCGATGATCAGGCCCGAGTGGGCGCCGATGAAGCCGCCCGGCATCGCGAACGCGTTCAGGGCGGGATCGCGCACGGCGAAGAAGTGAAAGTCGGCATTGGTCTCGCCGCGCGCGCCGGGCACGGCGGCGACCAGGCCATTGCCGAAATTGTTCAGGTATTCGGAGATCGGCTCGTCGTCGAGGTAATCGCGATCGCGCCGGACGTCGCGCATGAATTCCTCGCCCAGCTTGCGCTCGACGACGGGCGACAGGTCGCCGCGCGCGGTGTCGCCGAGCGTGGGCAGGCGGGTCGAATCGGGCCGCCTGAACACGTCGGACTGCGCTGCAACGGGGAAGGCGGTCGCCATGCACAAGGCCATGACGGACAGGGAGGAGCGCCAGCGGCGCGTCATTGCTGGACGGACGACGGATTTCACGGTGCTATCATACCTGCATCCGCGCACATCTTGCTGCTCAGCGAACCATTTTGTAACCAGAACGTATTAACCGAGTAATGACGAATCCGATCCCGACCGCAGACCATTTGACCCACTTCGACGCCACCGGCCAGGCCCATATGGTCGACGTCGGCGCGAAACAGGACACGCACCGCACCGCGGTGGCGGCCGGGACCATCCGCATGAAGCCGGAGACGCTGGCCCTGATCACGTCGGGCAACGCCAAGAAGGGCGACGTGATCGGCATCGCCCGCATCGCGGCGATCATGGCGTCCAAGCGCACCAGCGACCTGGTGCCGCTGTGCCATCCGCTGCCGATCACGCGCGTGACGGTGGATTTCGAGATCGACGAGGCGGCCGACAGCGTGCATTGCCGGGCGCAGGTGGAAACCATCGGCAAGACCGGGGTCGAGATGGAAGCACTCACTGCGGTGCAGGTTGGCCTGCTGACCGTGTACGACATGTGCAAGGCGGTGGATCGGGGGATGGTGATGACGGATGTGCGGGTCATGGAGAAGCACGGGGGCAAGAGCGGGGACTGGACCGCCGATATCGACGCCTGACCGGTTCGACAACTTGCCCAATGCTGTAGACAACGTCCATACTCGGCCTATACTGATGGGCGACGCCCAAAGCGTCTTTCCCCACTCCAACCTGCTATCTGCCCGAGAGGATGTGTCATGACGACCGCATACCCGCAGTTCACCGCAGCGACCGCCCAGCTGAACGCCCTGCCCTATCAAGATGCATTCCTGAAGATCGCCAATGTCTACGCGGATTCGACCCGCGCCAGCCTGGAGCAGCTCTGGATCAGCTCGTCCAAGATCGTCATGGAAGAGACGATGAAGGCCTTCATCGCCGCTTCGCAGTCGTGCGCCGAAGCCTTGACCAGGAATGCCGTGTCGGTCCAGCAGCAGTCATTCGGCCGGCTCATCAGCGCCAACCAGAAGGCGGTCGAGATCATGGGGCAGAGCTTTGCCGACGCCATGGCGGGCGGCTGGAAAACGGCGCGCTGAGCGCCGCGCTCCATTACTCAACAGGAGACGACCATGGCAAGCAGCATCACTCCATTTCTGATGTTCGAAGGTTCGGCCGAGGAAGCGATGCGTTTCTATGTCTCGCTGTTCGCCCGCTCCGAAATCCAGCAGATCGAGCACTACAAGAGCGGCGAAATGGACCCCGAAGGGACCGTCAAGCGGGCTGATTTCTCCCTCGCCGGCCAGCCCGTGATCTGCATCGACAGTCCGGCCAGGCACGCGTTTACCTTCACGCCATCCATGTCGCTGTTCGTGGAGTGCCAGGATGAGGCCGAGTTCGACACCGCCTTCGCCCGGCTGGCGGACGGCGGCAAGCTGCTGATGCCGCCGGACAATTATGGGTTCAGCCGCAAGTTCGGCTGGCTGAACGACCGCTTTGGCGTTTCATGGCAGCTCAACCTGACCTGACTCGAGGGGGCTCGTTTTTCTTCGCTGGTCATCGGAGCCGGCAGGCGAATGCGGCCGCCATTGACTTATTGCTACCAGCTGTCGGAAGCAAGCAGTGACATTAAGATACATTCCAGAGGTAAAGCTGCTGCTATCATGCCGGCTTTTCTCTGCGGCAATGGCCGCCCGCTTGTTTTACCGATATGAACAGCGCCCAAGCCCATGAGCTGAAGCCCCAGGAATACGAATTCGAAACGCTGAACATGCAGGTCGGCGTCCGCCTGCAGCTCATCACGCACCGGCGGCTCAAGCCGGTCGCGCATTTTTCCAGCCTCATCGGCTACGTCAGGGACGAGTACCTCATCCTCAAGATTCCCTTCGAGGACGGCGTGCCGATCGGACTGACCGAAGGCGAGCGCGTGACGATCCGGGTGTTTTCGGGCGTGAACGTGTGTTCGTTCGCCTCCACGGTCGAGCGCGTTTTCAGCCGGCCCCTGTTCTACGTCCATCTTTCATTCCCGACCTCGATCCAGGGCACCAGCCTGCGCGGCGCGATGCGGGTGCGCGCCGACCTGCCGGTGCGGGTGGCCGGCATGAAGGTCGCGGCGCCGATGGATTGCCAGCTGGCGAACGTGTCGGTGACGGGCGCCCGCATCGATTCGTCACAGCCCTTGCCGCCCGATGAAGACATCGTGGATCTGCGGTTCGCGCTGATGGTCCCGCCCGACAACCGGGAAACCCAGGTGCGCACCCGGGCCAGCATCCGGAACCTGGCGGTCGGCAAGCCGGCGGACGGCCAGGCCGAGATGTACAGCTATGGCGTGCAGTTCATCGATCTCGATCCGGTCCACTACACGCTGCTGCAGAACATGACTTACGAGGCGCTGCTGGCCGACCGCGGCAAGATCGTCTAGGCCCAGCCTTTCGGCAACGGCAATCCTTCCTCGATCGCCAGCCTTTCCATCGCTGCCTCCAGCACCACCCGCGCGCGGCCCGAGGCCAGCGCCAGCTCGGCGTGCAGCGCCGCGTCTTCAGGATTACGCGATGCGCAATGCTGGCTGTAGCGCTCAAAGCTGCCGACCATCATCAGCAATTCGGTCAAGTGACGCGGGCATTCGCAGGTCAGGCGGTTGCCGGCGGCCGCAATATTGGCCAGGTCTTCGTCGGCGAAACGCGGTGGGGCGACGGCGGCGGCAACCGGCTCCTGCAGCGGCGGACGGTGGCCGGTCAGGGCCGAATGGCATAGCAGGGCCAGTTCATTCAGATCGGCGGGAATACGCGCGACCAGGCAGCCTTGCGCACGCAGGGTGCGGATAGTGGCGCTGGAGCAAAAGCGGTACAGCACAACGACCGCAGCCACGCCGCTTGCCTCGCGCGCGGCGGCAATGGCCGGCATCACCCGTTCATCGAGTTCGGACTGCTCGATCACCAGCACGTCGGCGCCTGTATCACGCGGTAACTCCTGCGCCATCGCAAGGCCAGCGCTGTGGCCGCGCACATCCAGTCCAAGGGCGCTCTGCCCCATGGCGGCAACGCGGCGCGCCAGCATGGCGCCCACCAGCAGCACACGCACTGGAGCGGCCTGGAGCGCCCGTGCCTGTCCATCCAAACCCAGCATCGATTGCAACTGGTCCCGGCTCAGGCCTGCCAGCACGCCGATCGAGTGTCCTTGATCGACCAGCTGCTTGAGCAGGCCGAGCCGCGCGACCTGTTCGGCCGAGTAGAGGCGCTGGCCACGCTCGGAGCGCTGGGCATCCGACAGACTGTAGCGACGCTCCCATACACGCAGCGTTTCAACTGGCAGGCCTGCCAACCTTGCGGCTGCGCCGGTGCGGTACATGATCCGCTCTTGTCCCGTTTTGAATGAATCCATGAGTTAAACACCCCAAATTGAACTAAATATTTGAAAATGAATGCTGTCACGAAATGAAAAGGCCTACAGTTATATGCTCAACAATATGCTGCAGGACGGCTGTTGTCGCATACGCAATACCGTTCCTATCTTACATTCGCATAAGCGAACCACGTTTGAACCTATTTTATAGGACAACATCGCTTCGCACATTAGACCGCGTCAGTGAATCCGCGTAAATTCGCTTCAGAACGGTTCATATTGAACCTTTAACCCCCGACTTCTGGAGCCAACATGAAAAAGATCTTGATTGCTTTGCCCCTCGCATTTGCCTTTGCTTCCGTTCAGGCGGCGGATATTGTGGATACCGCGAAATCGGCTGGCACGTTCAATACCCTCATCACCGCGGTTCAGGCCGCTGGTCTGACCGATACCCTGAAGGGCCCGGGTCCATTCACCGTCTTTGCCCCGACCGATGCGGCATTTGCCAAAATCCCCAAAGCCAAGCTGGATGCCCTGCTGAAAGACAAAGCAGCACTCTCCAAAGTACTCACCTATCACGTGGTGCCTGGCAAGGTCATGGCTGCCGACGTCAAACCTGGCGACGTCAAGACCGTCGAGGGCAGTGCGTTCGCAGTAAAAGTCACTGGTGGCAAGGTCATGGTCGATAAGGCCACCGTCACCAAGACCGACATCGCAGCCGACAACGGCGTGATCCATGTGATCGATACCGTCATCATGCCGAAATAAACGCCTTGCCAAGCAGCGCTCCCCGTCCTGGTCACACCAGTGAAGGGGAGGATGTCAGCTTCATACTCGATGACATCGTGGTAAATTGCCGGCTTGCCTGCGGCACCCTGCCGCGGCACTGATCGACGAGGATGGAATGACATTTCGCTTGCTGACGATGGCGGCGGCCCTGCTGGCCGCCACCACCGCAATGGCCGCGCCGCGCGGCTTTACCGTGGAAGACCTGGTCAATATGGAACGGGTAGGCAGCCCGGCCGTGTCGCCGGACGCCACGCGCGTGATCTATACCGTGCGCAGCACGGACATGGAAAAGAACCGCGGCAATACCCAACTGTGGATGGTCGACCTGCGCGCCGCCAAGCCCGCGCCGCAGCGCCTGAGCCAGCACGCGTCCAGCAGCAGCGACCCGGAATGGTCGCCCTCGGGCGACGCCGTCTACTTCCTGTCGGCGCGCTCGGGATCGTCGCAGGTATGGCGCCAGCCGGTCGCCGGCGGCGAGGCGGTGCAGGTGACGAACCTGCCGCTGGACGTCGACAACTTCCGCCTCGCGCCAGGCGGCGACCGCCTGGCGTTCAGCCTGGCCGTGTTCCGCGACTGCACCGACCTGGCCTGCACCAAATCGCGCCTGGATGCCAGGGAGAAGGACAAGGCCACCGGCAAGGTCTATGACCGCCTGTTCGTGCGTCACTGGGATACCTGGAACGACCACCGCAACGCCGTGCTGTTCTCGGCGCCGCTGGGTGCGGACGGCAAGATCGGCGGCGAACCGGTCAGCCTGTCCGGCTCGCTCGACGGCGACGTGCCGTCGAAGCCGTTCGGCGACCGCGAGGAGTACCGCTTCAGCCCGGACGGCAAGACCATCGTGTTCTCGGCGCGCATCGCCGGCAAGACCGAAGCCTGGTCGACCAACTTCGACCTGTACAGCGTGCCGGCCGCGGGCGGCGCGGCGCCGCGCAACCTGACCCAGGACAATCCAGCCTGGGATACCAAGGGCACCTTCTCGCCGGATGGCCGCACCCTGGCCTATCTCGCGATGGCGCGTCCCGGCTTCGAGGCCGACCGCTACCAGGTCATGCTGATGGACGTGGCCACCGGCCAGAAGCGCAAGCTGGCGGCCGACTGGGACCGCTCGGCCGGCAACCTGGTGTGGCGTGCGGACGGCAAGGCGCTGATCGTCGATGCCGAAGACATCGGCCAGCACCGCCTGTTCTCGATCGACGTCGCCAGCGGCAAGGTGACGCCGCTGACCGACAAGGGCGCGGTCGGCGCGTATGACCTGCGGCGCGACACGCTGGCGTACACCCACGCCAACCTGCAATCGGGCGCGCAGCTGTTCTCGATGAAGCTGGGCGGCAAGCCGAAGCAGCTGACCGATGTGAACACGGAACGTTTGAAGGACGTGCGCTTTGGCGAATCGGAGCAGTTCTCGTTTGCCGGCGCCAATGGCGAGACCGTGTACGGCTACGTGATGAAGCCGTGGAATGCGCAGCCGGGCCAGAAGTATCCGGTCGCCTTCATCGTCCACGGCGGCCCGCAGGGCAGCTTCGGCAACAGCTGGAGCTATCGCTGGAATCCGCAGGTGTATGCGGGCGCGGGGTATGCGGCCGTGTTCATCGATTTCCACGGCTCGACCGGCTACGGCCAGAAGTTCACCGATTCGATCAGCAATGACTGGGGCGGCAAGCCGCTGGTCGACCTGCAGAAAGGGTATGACGCGGCGGTGCAGAAATTCCCATGGCTCGATCGTTCACGCGACTGCGCACTGGGCGCGTCGTACGGCGGCTACATGATGAACTGGATCGCGGGTAACTGGTCGGATGAGTTCAAGTGCATCGTCAACCACGACGGCGTGTTCGATACGCGCGGCATGGCGTATTCGACCGAGGAACAGTGGTTTACGGATTGGGAGAGCGGCGGGCCTTACTTCAAGGTGCCGGAGAACCATGAGCGCTTCAATCCGGTTCATCACGTGAACAAGTGGAAGACGCCGATGCTGGTGATCCAGGGCGATCTGGACTTCCGCATTCCTACCGCGCAGGCGCTGGGGACGTTTACCGCGCTGCAACGCATGGGTGTCGAGAGCAAGCTGCTGGTGTTCCCGGATGAGAACCATTGGGTGCTCAAGCCGGCGAACTCGGTGCAGTGGCATCACACTGTGGTGGGATGGTTGGATCAGTACCTGAAGACACAGCCTGCTGCGAAGTAAGTTGGAAAGCAAAAAGCCCGCTGTGAAGCGGGCTTTTTGTTCGGCGTATTAGGGTTAGCCGCCAGATTCGCCTTCTTCCTCAGCAGCCGGTGGATTATTCTTGGTCAGTTCAGCCACAGCGATTTCGTTCGTGACAGTACCTGCGTTGTTACGCCAGTTGATGTTTGGACCTGCTACTTCAGCATCCATCGAAGCAACCAGACCGTCAACGCCGGTGGCGATACCTTCAGCGAAGGTCAGGCTGATTTCGCCATCGGTCACGCTAACTGCAGCCAGTTCTTTGGTCGGGGTGAACGCCGGGATGCCGGTCGCGGCATCCTCTGCAGTGGTATCGCAGCCATCTTTAGTACCGCCGGCTTCCTGGATGCAGAGACCAACCGCAGTCTTCAGCGAAGCGACAGAACCCATCGCTGCGGCGATTTTCGAACGAATGGTGTAATTGCTGTATTGCGGGATAGCGACAGCAGCCAGGATACCGATGATCGCAACGACGATCATCAGTTCGATCAGAGTGAAGCCGCCTTGGGCGTTTTTGCTTGGCATTTGCTTGAAGTTCATTTTTCTCTCCAGGAGTGATATTTCAAAAGTAGGACGACGTATCTTGTACTGCTCAGCTGCTACGCTTTCCTATACGCAAGCCGCGTGCCAGCTCAAAAGCAGCAAGAAACGGTCGATTTTATGAACAAGGAGATAACAAAACCCTGTGGCGCGACAAAATTTGACGGCTCAGGTGACAAAATTTGTCAGTGCCGTACGGCAATTTTTGTCAGGCGACGAAGATTGGCGACGAAAAATAGAACCGCAAATAGAAACGGGGAGCCGAAGCTCCCCGTTTAGCTTTCGATCAAGAGATCGCCAGAATTACAGCATCGCCTTCAGCAGACGCGCCATTTCCGACGGGTTCTTGGTGACCTTGATGCCGCAGGCTTCCATGATTTCCAGCTTGGCTTGCGCGGTGTCGGCGCCGCCCGAGATCAGCGCGCCGGCGTGGCCCATGCGCTTGCCCGGAGGCGCGGTGACGCCAGCGATGAAGCCAACCACTGGCTTCTTCATGTTGTCCTTGATCCAGTGAGCAGCGTTCGCTTCGTCAGGACCGCCGATTTCGCCGATCATGATGACCGCGTCGGTGTCAGGATCGTCGTTGAACATGCGCATCACGTCGATGTGCTTCAGGCCGTTGATCGGGTCGCCGCCGATGCCGACTGCCGACGATTGGCCCAGGCCCAGCGCGGTCAGCTGGCCGACTGCTTCATAGGTCAGGGTGCCCGAACGCGACACGACGCCGATACGGCCCTTCTTGTGGATGTGGCCCGGCATGATGCCGATCTTGATTTCGTCAGGGGTGATCAGGCCTGGGCAGTTCGGGCCCAGCAGCAGGGTCTTGGAACCGGCTTTGGCCATGCGATCCTTGATTTCCATCATGTCGCGGACAGGGATGCCTTCGGTGATGCAGATTGCCAGGTCCAGCTCGGCTTCGACGGCTTCCCAGATGGCGGCGGCTGCGCCTGCCGGTGGGACGTAGATGACCGACACGGTGGCGCCGGTTTCCGACTTGGCTTCCTTGACCGATGCGTAGATTGGAATGCCTTCGAAATCTTCACCGGCTTTCTTCGGGTTCACGCCTGCGACGAAAGCTTCCTTGCCGTTCGCGTAGTCGCGGCACATACGGGTGTGGAATTGGCCGGTCTTGCCGGTGATGCCCTGGGTGATGACTTTGGTGTCTTTGTTGATCAGAATCGACATTTTTATTTCCTTAGCGAATTAGGCTTTACCAGCGGCGGCGGCGACGACCGACTTCGCTGCGTCTTCCATCGTGTCTGCGGCGATGATTGGCAGACCCGAGTCAGCCAGCATCTTCTTGCCCAGGTCTTCGTTGGTGCCCTTCATGCGCACGACCAGCGGCACTTGCAGCGACACGGCTTTCGATGCGGTGATCACGCCTTCGGCGATGACGTCGCAACGCATGATGCCGCCGAAGATGTTGACCAGGATGGCCTTCAGTTCCGGGTTCTTCAGCATGATCTTGAAGGCTTCGGTCACTTTCTCGGCCGTGGCGCCACCGCCGACGTCCAGGAAGTTGGCCGGCTCGCCGCCGAACAGCTTGATGGTGTCCATGGTGGCCATGGCCAGGCCGGCGCCGTTCACCAGGCAGCCGATGTTGCCGTCCAGCGAGATGTAAGCCAGGTCGAACTTCGATGCTTCGACTTCGGCTGGATCTTCTTCGTCCAGGTCGCGGTAGGCGACGATCTCTGGGTGACGGAACAGCGCGTTGGCGTCGAAGTTGAATTTCGCGTCCAGGGCGATGATCTTGCCCGAGCCGGTCACGATCAGCGGGTTGATTTCTGCCAGCGATGCGTCGGTTTCCCAGTAGGCTTTGTACAGGCCTTGCAGGTTGGCGCGGGCGTCGGCGATCGAGCCGGCCGGCACGCCGATCTTGGCGGCGACTTCGTCGGCGTCGGCGTCGGTCAGGCCGACGGCCGGGTCGATCACGACGTTGTGGATTTTTTCAGGGTTGCTGTGCGCGACTTCTTCGATGTCCATGCCGCCTTCCGACGAGGCCATCAGCACGACCTTCTGGGTCACGCGGTCGGTGACCAGCGAGACGTACAGTTCCTGCTTGATGTCGGCGCCTTCTTCGATCATCAGGCGACGCACTTTCTGGCCTTCAGGGCCGGTCTGGTGGGTCACCAGCTGCATGCCCATGATCTGGTCAGCGTATTCCTTGACTTGTTCAATCGACTTGGCGACCTTGACGCCACCGCCCTTGCCACGGCCACCAGCGTGGATCTGGGCCTTGACCACCCAGACCGGACCGCCCAGTTCTTCAGCTGCCTTGACAGCCTCTTCCACCGACATGCACGGAATGCCGCGCGGAACGGTCACCCCGAATTTTCGGAGGATCTCTTTGCCCTGGTACTCATGGATCTTCATGCTGGCTTCCCTTCTTCTATTACTGAATTAGAAATACGGTTGAACTACAAAAATAAAACGACGAACGCTAACCCGAGACGGCCTTGATCGACCAGCGTGGGTAGTATTTGGCCACGGCAGGGCCGTCGCTGCGCAGGGCGTGGCAACGGTCGAGCTCAAATGGACGGTCGGTTGACGAGCCGCCGAGCCCGCCTGGGGCATCGACATTGTCGTCAGCAAAGGCTTGCAGGGCTGCGGTTGGCAGCACCTGGGCCAATTCGGTCAAATGGGTGCAGCCGAGCACGCCGGATAGGCGGTCTTTCAGATGCAACCGGAAATGGTTCACGAGCGAGAGCCCGATCAACTTCTTGTAGGCAGGGCCGATGGTATCGCAATAGCCCGGATACGGGACGGCATCGGATGCGGCTTCGGCATCGACGATGTTCAGGTCGCGGTCGATGGTCACGCGCAGCTTGAGGTCGTGCACCGGCGTGCCGCCGGGACGTTCGCCGGAAGCAAGCGCGACAGTACGCGTCTTCACATCGCGGATGCTGGCATCGAGGTCCCACAAGCCATCGTCGCGCGCGAACGCTTCGACTGTGATGGCGCGCGTATGCCGGAGCGAGCGCGATACGGGAGGTGACAAAGGCATAAATACCAGTGCCGTCGAGACGGCGGTTAGTGATGCAGCCGGTGTGCTTCGTGCACGTTGCCGCAGCTTCTGCGACAACAACCGCTCATGCGGCGCTGCTTAAACCCGCAAAGTTTAGCACAGCGTCCACAGCGGCGCATGGGAAAGAAAGGTTGGTAAGGGATACTACGAGGAGATGAAGGGACTTCGGGGGAATATGACGGCGCGTTTGCCGCTTATATTATTCGCCCGTCTTTAATGCGAGTCGCCAAGCCATTCACGGCGTGAATGAACGATATGTAGTTGGGATAGGATCAGTCAGTGATCGGACGGTCAGGCGTAACAAAGCGCCAGCGTGCAGCGCCATCGCCCGTTGAGGAATATGCCCTAGGCATATCGGGAGATGGCGCTCCACGCTGGCGCCTGGAGAGGTATGGCCGCCAGATCAGCGTCACGGACATGAAGTCCTTCGAGGCACGCTGTAGTGACGTACATCTTAGTCAAAGGCACGCTGTAACGACGCATATTGTAGTTGAACGCGTGGACGGAAAATCCGTCCACCCTACGACAACTCGTCGTCCGCAGGGCTACCTTGCATTGCCACCCGCGCCGCGCGCTGGGAAAAGCCGCGTTGCAGCAGGAAGCGCATTTGCTTGGCCCGCATCGCCGCGTCGGTGGCGACGGTGCCGAACTTGCGCTGCCAGACTTCGATGGCACGCGCGGTCTCGCTGTCGGACAGCCCGGCCTTGATCTCGACCAGCGCATCGCCGGTAACGCCATGGCTTTGCAACTCCGCCACTACGCGGCTGTTGCCGTAGCGGCTAGCCTTACGGTTGATCAGGGACTCGGCAAAACGTTCTTGCGACAGCCAGTTATTCTTTTCAAGGAAATCCAGGAGGGCGTCGACGTCTTCGTCTTCCTGGGCATACTTGGCCAGCTTGCGCCGCAACTCGAACCGGCTGTGCTCGCGCTGCGACAGATAGCGCAGCGCGCGCGCCTTGAGGCTCAGTACGGGTGCTGGCATGGCAACACCATCGTCGACAACATGGCGCGAACAGCCACGGCGCTACCCTGCCGCGCCGCCCTCGCCAGACGATTACTCACCAACAGCCTGCAGCTTTGGCTTGTCGTCGCCACCGGCTGCCACCGGCGGCAGTTCGCGCACGCCCAGGGCGGCGCGGACCTTGTTTTCGATCTCACGCGCCAGGGCCGGGCGATCCTTCAGGAACTGACGGGCATTGTCCTTGCCCTGGCCGATGCGCTCGCCGTTATAGCTGTACCACGAGCCCGACTTCTCGACGATCTTGTTGTCGGCGCCCAAGTCCAGGATTTCGCCTTCGCGCGAGGTGCCTTCTCCGTACAGGATGTCGAAGTGGGCTTCCTTGAACGGTGGCGCGATCTTGTTCTTGACGACCTTGACCTTGGTTTCGTTACCGATCACTTCGTCGCCCGACTTGATCGAACCGGTACGACGGATGTCCATGCGCACGGAGGCGTAGAACTTCAGTGCGTTACCGCCGGTGGTGGTCTCGGGGCTGCCGAACATGACGCCGATCTTCATACGGATCTGGTTAATGAAGATCACCAGCGTGTTGGTGCGGTTGATCGAACCGGTCAGCTTGCGCAGCGCTTGCGACATCAGGCGCGCCTGCAGGCCCGGCAGCGAATCGCCCATGTCGCCTTCGATCTCGGCGCGCGGGGTCAGTGCCGCCACCGAGTCGATGACCACCAGGTCGACGCTGCCCGAACGCACCAGTGCGTCGGTGATTTCGAGCGCCTGTTCGCCGGTATCCGGCTGCGAGATCAGCAGGTCGCCCAGGTTGATGCCCAATTTTTGGGCATAGGTCACGTCGAGCGCGTGCTCGGCGTCGATGAAGGCGCAGGTGCCGCCCAGTTTCTGCATCTGGGCGATGGTCTGCAAGGTCAGGGTGGTTTTACCCGACGATTCAGGGCCGTAGATCTCGACGATACGGCCGCGCGGCAGGCCGCCGACGCCCAGTGCGATGTCGAGGCCCAGCGAGCCGGTGGAAACAGTCTGCACTTCCTCGACCGGTGCGCTGGTGTCCATGCGCATGACCGAGCCCTTGCCGAACTGCTTTTCGATTTGCGCCAGGGCGGCTGCCAGCGCCTTGCCTTTTTCAGAGGCGTTCAATGCGGATTTTTTGTCGTCCATGGTGTACTTTCAATCGTGGAGTAGGCAAGGTGTGGGCGCGCACGCGCACTTCAAGAGCCACTACTGTATAAAAATCCAGTGGTTTTTGCAAGCACTAATACGTGGCCATCTTGTCAAGAAATGGGGCCAGGCTCGCATTGTTGCGACAAATCAAACACAATACGGGTCTGAGTTTGTCTAACGCGATAACCGAGGTGCCATTATGCGAATTCTGCTCGCTGAAGATGATAGCGTACTTGCCGACGGCCTGACGCGATCCTTGCGCCAGTCCGGCTATGCCATCGATTACGTCAAGAACGGCCAGGATGCCGACACCGCCCTTTCCACCCAGGAGTTCGACCTGCTCATCCTCGACCTCGGCCTGCCGAAGATGTCGGGGCTCGAGGTGCTGCGCCGCCTGCGCGCCCGCGCCTCGCTGCTGCCGGTCCTGATCCTCACCGCCGCCGATTCCGTCGAGCAGCGCGTGGAGGGCCTCGACCTGGGCGCCGACGACTACATGGCCAAGCCGTTCGCCCTGTCCGAACTCGAGGCGCGGGTGCGCGCCCTCACCCGCCGCGGCGCCGGCGGCGGCCCGACCGTGGTGCGCCACGGCCCGCTGGTCTACGACCAGGTCGGCCGCAGCGCCTACATCAACGACCAGATGCTCGACCTCTCGGCGCGCGAGCTCGGCCTGCTCGAAGTGCTGCTGGCGCGCACCGGTCGTCTGGTATCCAAAGAACAATTGGTTGACCACTTGTGCGAATGGGGCGAAGAAGTCTCGAACAACGCGATCGAGGTCTACGTGCACCGCCTGCGCAAGAAGATCGAAGTCGGCGGCGTGCGCATCGCCACCGTGCGCGGCCTGGGCTACTGCCTCGAGAAATTCTCCGAGGCCGCCGCCAGCGCCTCCGCCGAGCGCAGCGCAGCAACCGCAACGGCAACCGTCGCCGACAGGTGAACGAACGCGACGCCGGCTTGACGCCCTGGCCTGAGCACGGGTCGGCTTCTGCCCCGGCTGCGCCGGCCGAGCCGACCTACGTCCCGCCGAATCCCGAGCCGGACGAAAACATCCGCCATTCGCTGTTCGGCGAAATCCTCGACTGGATGCTGGCCCCGCTGCTGCTGCTGTGGCCGATGAGCATCGCCATCACCTATCTCGTCGCCAAGTCGATCGCCAACCAGCCTTTCGACGACGCGCTCGAAGACCGGGTCACGGTGCTGGGCCAGCAGATCCGCAGCGTGGCCGGCAAGGCCGCCGGCCAGCTGCATCCGTCCGGCCGCGACATCCTGCGCGCCGACGACGTCGACAGCGTCTATTACCTGCTGGCCGGGCCCGACGGCGAGCTGCTGGACGGCGACCGCGACCTGCCGCGTCCGCGGATGAACGCCGACGACGAGCATGCGCGCAGCGGCGCGGTCGAGTTCCGCAACGACAGCATCCACGGCACGCCGATCCGGGTCGCCTACACCTACATCAACCTCGACCCATTGCACGAGCGTTCCCCGCAGCCGCCGCTCGAACCGCCGCTGGCCCTGGTGCAGGTGGCCGAGACGCTCGACAAGCGCGCGCACCTGGCGGGCGAGATCATCAAAGGCGTGATCCTGCCCCAGTTCATC
Organism: Massilia timonae; assembly: GCF_001866515.1. Taxonomy (NCBI): domain Bacteria; kingdom Pseudomonadati; phylum Pseudomonadota; class Betaproteobacteria; order Burkholderiales; family Oxalobacteraceae; genus Massilia; species Massilia timonae. The sequence continues at coordinate 2,151,316 of NZ_JRYB01000001.1, read as the reverse complement.
ATCCTGCCGGTGATCCTGGCGCTGGTCTGGTTCGCGCTGTCGCGCGGCCTGACCCCGCTGGCCGAGCTGCAGCAGCGCATCCGGGCGCGGCCCCAGGACGACCTGTCGCCGATCGATCCACGCCAGGTGCCCGAAGAAATCTCGCCGCTGGTCGGCTCCTTCAACGACATGCTCGAGCGCCTGGGCGAATCGGTGGCGATGCAGAAGCGCTTCATCGCCGACGCCGCGCACCAGATGAAGACCCCGTTGGCCGGCATGCGCATGCAGTCCGAGCTGGCCCTGCGCCAGCTCGACCCGGCCGAGATCCACCGCTCGCTGGAACAGCTGGCCAAGAGTTCGGAGTCGGCCACGCGCCTGGTGAACCAGCTGCTGGCGCTGGCGCGCGCCGAAAACCAGCCGCAGGCCGGCCTGGCCTTCGCCGAGATCGACCTGCCGCGCCTGGCCCGCGAGACGGTGCAGGACTGGGTGCAGGCCTCGTTCGCGGGCGAGATCGACCTGGGCTTCGAGCCGCCCACCGCCGACGAAGGCCCGGTCGTCATCGCCGGCCAGCCGCTGATGCTGCGCGAACTGCTGTCGAACCTGATCGACAATGCGCTGCGCTACACGCCGGCCGGCGGCAGCGTCACGGTGCGCGTGCGGCGCGACGGCGCCGGCGGACCGGCCCTGCTCGAGGTCGAGGACACCGGCCCCGGCATCGCCCCGAGCGAGCGCGAACGCGTGTTCGAGCGCTTCTACCGCATCCTGGGCAGCAATACCCAGGGCAGCGGCCTGGGCCTGGCGATCGTGCGCGAGATCGCGCGGCAGCACGGCGCCGAGATCGACATCTTCAACAACCCGCGCAGCCACTCCGCGCGCTTCCCGGGCAGCCTGTTCCGCCTGACCTTCCCTCCTCCGCTCCATGAACCCGACGCCGCCCCTTGACCCCCACCATGACGCCGCGGCGCGGCGCCGCTGCGCCAACGCCATGCACTGGGAGCGCACCCGCAAGATGACCCTGCTGCTGCTGGCGCTGTGGCTGGCGACCGGCTTCGGCACCGTGTTCTTCGCGCGCGAACTGGCGCGCTTCGAGGTGTTCGGCTGGCCGCTGTCGTTCTACATGGCGGCGCAAGGCGCCTCGCTGGTGTCGCTGGCCATCATCGGCTTCTATGCCTGGCGCATGCGCCGGCTCGACCGCGACGCTGCGGCCAATACTGCGGCGGGCGCCGGGGATGCGCCACGATGAGCGGCAAGCTGCCTTATTTCAGCAAGCTGGCGCGCTACTACCTGTGGTACACCGGCTGCTTCGCGCTGTTCCTGGTCGCCGTCGCCCTGCTCGAGCAGGAAGGCATGCCGCGCCTGTGGATCGGCCACCTGTTCATGTTCGCCACCATCGCCCTGTACGCGATCATCGGCGTGATCTGCCGCACCTCGAGCGTCACCGAATACTACGTCGCCGGGCGGCGCGTGCCGGCCATGTTCAACGGCATGGCCACCGCCGCCGACTGGATCTCGGCGGCCAGCTTCATCAGCCTGGCCGGGGGCCTGTATCTGCAGGGCTTCGACGGCCTGGCCTTCATCATGGGCTGGACCGGCGGCTTCGTGCTGGTCGCGCTGCTCATCGCGCCCTACCTGCGCAAGTTCGCGCAGTACACCGTGCCCGACTTTTTGGCGGCGCGCTACGGCGGTGGAAGTGGGGACAAAGGCGGAGGCCGCGGCGCCCCGGTGCGCGCGCTGGCGGTCGGCGCCACCATCCTGGTCTCGTTCACCTACGTGGTGGCGCAGATCTACGCGGTCGGCCTGATCGCCTCGCGCTTCACCGGCGTCGACTTCTCGGTCGGAATCTTCCTGGGCCTGGCGAGCATCCTGGTGTGCTCGTTCCTGGGCGGGATGCGCGCCATCACCTGGACCCAGGTGGCGCAGTACATCATCCTGCTGGTCGCCTTCCTGATTCCGACCATGTGGCTGTCGGCCAAGCACGCCGACAATCCGATCCCCGCGGTGGCGTATGGCTCGCTGCTGCCCAAGCTGACCGCGCGCGAAGCCGAACTGGCGCGCGACCCGCGCGAAGAACAGGTGCGCGCCGAGTTCCGCCGCAGGGCCGATGAATACGCGGCGCGGCTGGAGGCGCTGCCCGAATCGTGGGAGACCGGCAAGCTGGACGCCCAGCGCCAGCTGGCGGCGGCGCGCGCGCGCAACGCCTCGCTGACCGAGGTGCGCCAGGCCGAGCGCGCGCTGGCCACCTATCCCAACTCGGTGGACGAGGCGCGCTCGCAATGGAGCGAGCGGCGCGACGCCAACCTGGCGCGCGCCCGGCCGCCCGAGCCGCATGCCGAGCCCTTCCCCGGCGCCACGAAGGAAGAATCGGACGGGCGCCGCAACAACTTCCTGGCGGTGGTGTTCTGCCTGATGTTCGGCACCGCGGCGCTACCCCACATCCTGATGCGGGCCTACACCACGCCGTCGGTGAACGATACCCGGGTCTCGGTGTTCTGGACCCTGTTCTTCATCCTGCTGGTGTACCTGACGATTCCGGCGCTGGCGGTGCTGGCCAAGTACGACATCTATACCTCGCTGGTCGGCAGCGACTTCTCGGCGCTGCCCACCTGGATCTCTTACTGGGCCAACGTGGACAAGGCCAATCCCCTGGTGAGCGTGGCCGACATCAACGGCGACGGCATCGTGCAGCTGGCCGAATTCGCGATCGACGCCGACGTGCTGGTGCTGGCCACGCCCGAGATCGGCGGCCTGCCCTACGTGATCGCGGGCCTGGTCGCGGCCGGCGGCCTGGCGGCGGCGCTGTCGACCGCCGACGGCCTGCTGCTGGCGATCTCCAACGCGCTGTCGCACGACGTCTACTACAAGATGGTCAACCCGGGCGCCTCGACCCAGAAGCGGGTGACGATTTCCAAGCTGCTGCTGCTGGGGGTGGCCTTCATCGCCGCCTACGTGGCCTCGCAAAAGCCGGCCGACATCCTGTCACTTGTCGCCGCGGCGTTCTCACTTGCTGGTTCGACGCTCTTTCCGGTGCTGGTGCTGGGCGTGTTCTGGAAGCGCGCCAACCACCAGGGGGCGATCGCCGGGATGCTGGTCGGGTTCGCGGTCTGCCTGTACTACATGCTGCGCGCGAGTCCGGCGCTGGGCGGCAACCTGGGCGATGCCTGGTTCGGCATCCTGCCGATGGCGGCCGGCGTGTTCGGGGTGCCGGCCGGGATGCTGACGGTGGTGGCGGTCAGCCTGCTCACCGCGCCGCCCAGCCGCGGCAGCGAGGGCATGGTCGACTACATCCGGGCGCCGGAGTGACTTCAAGGTGAGAATTGAGTAGATTCCGGCCGGGCTCCGGATGATATCGTGATTCGTGCAGGTCGCCTCGCCGCGGCCGCTACGACAATAACGATCTCAGACGGAAAACCATGACTGCATTGACCCGCGCATTGCGCGCCGCCTCGCTGGCGGCGCTGGTGCTGTGCGGCGCGGCCCAGGCCCAGGCCCCGGCCCCGGCCACCACGTCCGCCGCACCGCCTCCCCTCTCCGCTTTCTTCGGCAACTCCCCATTCGGCGACGCCAAGCTCTCGCCCACGGCCCGCTACCTGGCCGTGCGCGCCAGCGCGCCCGGCCAGCGCGACTTCCTGATGGTGATCGACCTGGACACCAAGGCCGGCAAGATCATCGCCAGCTACAGCGATGCCGACGTCAACGGCTTTTACTGGATCAACGACACGCGCCTGGTCTTCGACACCCACGAAAAAGGCGTGGGGCCGGGCGACCAGCGTTTCGCGCCCGGCCTGTATGCGGTGGACCACGACGGCGGACGCTTCGTCGAACTGGCCAGCCGCACCGGCAGGTCGGCCAACGAGGGGTCGCGCACGGCGCGCAAGCTGCTGCCGGTCCAGAGCCGGATCGCCGGCAATATGCCGTGGGAAGGCTCGGACTACACCTATGTGGCGTCGGCGGTCGGCAACATGAAGGGAGAGATGAGTCACGTCGACCTGCTGCGCGTCAACACCGTCACCGGCCAGTACAGCACCGTGCCGCGCCCGGGCAATACCTTTGGCTGGCTGCTCGACCACAAGGGGGAGCCGCGCCTGGCGATCACCCACAAGGACCTCACCAGGACGATCCAGTATCTCGACCCGGCCACCGGCGAGTGGCGCGCGCTGGCCAGCTCCCCGATTTTCCAGGAAACCGCCGACACCATCGAGCCGCTGGGCTTCGGCCCGACCGGCAACCTGTTCGTCGTGGCCCGCGGCAAGACCGGCCTGAAGGCGCTGCACACCCTCGACGTTGCCACCGGCAAGCGCGATCCGCAGCCGTTGCTGTCCGCCCCCGGCTACGATTTCGACGGCGGCCTCGTGGTCAACAGCGACAAGGTGCTCGGGGTCCTGTTCCGGACCGACGCGATGTCGAACGAGTGGTTCGATCCCTCCATGAAACAGGTCCAGCAGGACGTCGACAAGCTGCTGCCCACGACCGTCAACCTGGTCTCGGTGCCGGGGCACGCGACGTCGCCGCTGGCCGTGGTCACCGCGTATTCCGACGTCGTCGCCCCCATCTTCTTCCTGTACGACACCAGGACGAAAGCGCTGAACAAGATCGGCGAAGCGCGCCCCGGTCTGCAGCCGGCGCAGATGGGACGCCAGCAATTCTTCCGCTACAAGGCGCGCGACGGCATGGACATCCCGGCGCTGCTGACGCTGCCGCCGGGCGCGCAACGCAGCGGCCTGCCCCTGGTGGTCATGGTGCATGGCGGCCCCTACGTCCGCGGCGCCTCCTGGGGCTGGTCGCCCGTGTCGCAATTCCTGGCCTCGCGCGGCTATGCGGTGCTGGAACCCGAGTTTCGCGGCAGCCAGGGCTTCGGCTCGCAGCATGAGCGCGCCGGCTACAAGCAATGGGGCCTGGCGATGCAGAACGATATCGCCGACGGCGCGCGCTGGGCGATCGACAAGGGGATCGTCGATCCCAAGCGCATCTGCATCGCCGGCGGCAGCTATGGCGGCTACGCCACCCTGATGGGCCTGGTCAACGATCCGGACCTGTACAAGTGCGGGATCAATATCGTCGGCGTGACCGATATCGGCCTGCTGTTCGACAATGGCTGGAGCCTGAGCGACGACGTCTCGCGCGACACCAAGGAACACAGCATGCCGGAAAAGATCGGCGATCCGGTCAAGGACGCGGCCCAGTTCAAGGCCACCTCGCCCATCCAGCAGGCCGCGCGCATCACCCAGCCATTGATCCTGGCCTATGGCGGGGTCGACCGGCGCGTGCCGATCAACCACGGCACTGCGTTCCGCAACGCCGTCATGCGCACCAACAAGAACGTCGAGTGGATCGAGTATCCGGAAGAAGGCCATGGCTGGTCGCTGGAAAAGAACCGCCTCGACTTCTGGGGCCGGGTCGAGACCTTCCTCGACAAGCACATCGGCAGCGGCGCGGCGCGCTGAGCGGCCGGATGTGAAAACGGGCGCCCGCGGGCGCCCGTCTTGCGTGCGACGATGCGCCGCTTACAGCACGACGGTCTGCGCCTGGCCTTCTTCGCGGGCGCGGATCTCGCCGATGCGGTAGACGGTCTCGCCGGCCGCTTCCAGCTGGGCAAACGCCGCATCCGCGTTCTCTTTCGAGACGATCACGGTCATGCCGATGCCGCAGTTGAACACGCGGTGCATCTCGGCGTCGGCCACGCCGCCATGCTGCTGCAGCCACTTGAACAGCGGCGGCATGGTCCACGACGACGCGTCCAGCACGGCGGTGAGGTTATCCTGCAGCACGCGCGGGATGTTCTCGACCAGGCCGCCGCCGGTGATGTGCACCAGGCCCTTCACTTCCATCGAGGCCATCAGGGCCAGCAGCGGCTTGACGTAGAGACGGGTCGGCGCCATCAGCACGTCGGCCAGCTTGCGGCCGTGGAAGTCTGACTCGAGGTCGGGCTTGGCCACTTGAATAATCTTGCGCACCAGCGAGTAACCATTGGAGTGGATGCCCGACGAGGCCAGGCCCAGCACCACGTCGCCCGGCACGATCTTGCTGCCGTCGATGATCTGCGACTTTTCGACCGCGCCGACGGCGAAGCCGGCCAGGTCGTATTCGCCGTCCGGGTACATGCCCGGCATTTCGGCGGTTTCGCCGCCCAGCAGGGCGCAGCCCGACTCTTCGCAGCCCTTGGCGATGCCCGAGACCACGGCGGTGGCCGTTGCCACGTCCAGCTTGCCGCACGCAAAGTAATCGAGGAAGAACAGCGGCTCGGCGCCCTGCACCAGGATGTCGTTGACGCTCATGGCGACCAGGTCGATGCCGACCGTGTCGTGGCGGTTCAGCTCGAACGCCAGCTTGAGCTTGGTGCCCACGCCGTCGGTGCCCGAGACCAGGACCGGTTCCTTGAACTTCTTGCTGATCTCAAACAGACCGCCGAAGCCGCCGATCCCGCCCAGCACGCCTTCGCGCATGGTGCGCTTGGCGAGCGGCTTGATCGCTTCGACCAGGGCGTCGCCGGCATCGATATCGACACCCGCGTCGCGGTAAGAGAGAGAAACATTAGATGGTTGGCTCATGGTATTTGGCAGCGGAGGCGGTAAAATAGGAGGCGACCGGCAAAACTGGTCAATCCACTATTTTAGCAAAACGGTTCTCCCCATAACCGTTTGACGAACTAATTTGATTAACAGCGCAGCGGAAATCACCTTACTGGCATGCCATTTTCCCTTACCGCGGGCATGAACCGACGAACGCCATGAAACAGCTGGTGCTCGATTTAGGCGCCGAGCCGGCGCACAGCCTCGACACCTTCCAGGTGGGGGAAAATGCCGAACTGGCGCACCTGATGCACCTGTTCGCCGAGCGCGTCTCGCGCGAGCACTTCGCCTATCTGTGGGGCGATACCGGCGCCGGCAAGACCCACCTGCTGCAGGCGCTGGCAGCCAGCCCGGCCTCGCGCTACATCGCAGCAAGCGCGCCTGCCGAGCAGTTCGTGCACGCGCCCGAGGTCACGCTGTACCTGCTGGACGATTGCGACCGCCTCAGCCCGCAACGCCAGATCGACGCCTTCGCGCTGTTCAACCAGATCCGCGAGCACGGCGCCTACATGGTCTGCACCGGTCCGGTGCCGCCGGCCGTGCTGGGGGTGCGCGAAGACCTGCGCACCCGCATGGGCTGGGGGCTGGTGTACCAGATCCACGGCCTGTCGGACGACCAGAAGATCGAAGCGCTGACGCACGCCGCCGAGGCGCGCGGTTTGACCTTGTCGGCCAGCGTGTTACCCTATTTGTTGTCTCATTTCAAACGCGACATGCGTTCCCTGTCGACCATGCTGGACGCGCTGGACCAGTATTCGCTCGAAACCCAGCGCCCGGTCACGCTGCCCCTGCTGCGCGACCTGCTGTTGCAAGAGAATCTGCCGCTTGAACCCAAAGAATGAAAAACCTTGCCCTGTTTGACCTCGACCACACCCTGCTGCCGCTCGATTCGGACCACGAATGGGGAGAATTCCTGGCGCGGGTCGGCGCGGTCGACGGCGACGCCTACCGCGCCCGCAACGACGCCTTCTTCGCCCAGTACAACGCCGGCGTGCTCGACCCGGTCGAATACCTCGAGTTCGCGCTCGGCACCCTGGCGAGCTTTTCCCGCCTGGAGCTTGAATCCCTCCATGCGCGCTACATGCGCGAAGTGATCGAGCCGGCCATCAAGCCGCAGGCATTGAGGCTGGTGCGCGAGCACCAGGACGCCGGCGACCTGGTGGCGATCATCACCGCCACCAACCACTACATCACGGCGCCGATCGCGGCCGCCTTCGGCGTCGAGCACCATATCGCGGCCATGCCCGAACGCGACGCCGCCGGCAACCTGACCGGACGCCTGGCCGGGACCCCGACCTCGGGCCCGGGCAAGATCACGCACATGCACGCCTGGCTGGAACGCCTGGGGCAGCCGTTCGGCAGCTTCGGCCGCAGCCATTTCTACAGCGATTCGCACAACGACATTCCGCTGCTGTCCATCGTCTCCCATCCGGTCGCGACCAATCCGAGCGCCGCGCTCGCGAGCCACGCGCAGCAACAGGGCTGGCCAACCATCCAACTATTCAATGATTAAAAAATTCATCCGTAAAATCCTGGGTGTGAAAGACCAGCGCGACGCCACCGAACCGACCATCCTCGGCCCGGCCGAACACGGCATCGACCCCAAGAACGTCTCGTCCAACGCGATCCGCGTCACGCAGACACTGCAGGAAGCCGGCTTCAAGGCCTTCGTCGTCGGCGGCGCGGTGCGCGACCTGCTGCTGGGCGTGAAGCCCAAGGACTTCGACATCGCCACCGACGCCACGCCCGAGCAGGTCAAAAAACTGTTCCGGCGCGCCTTCATCATCGGCCGCCGTTTCCAGATCGTGCACGTGATGTTCGGTCAGGACCTGCTGGAGGTGACCACCTTCCGCGGCAACGGCAGCGACAACGCGCCCAAGGACGAACACGGCCGCGTCCTGCGCGACAACAGCTTCGGCCCGCAACATGAAGACGCCGCGCGGCGCGACTTCACCATCAACGCCATGTACTACGATCCGGCCACCCAATCGGTGCTGGACTACCACGGCGGCATCGAGGACATCCGCGCCAAGACCCTGCGCATCATCGGCATGCCCGAGGCGCGCTACCGCGAAGACCCGGTGCGCATGCTGCGCGTGGTGCGCTTCGCGGCCAAGCTGGGCTTCACGATCGAGCCGACCACGCGCGCGCCGATCCCCGTGATGGCCCCGCTGATCGACAACGTGCCGGCGGCGCGCGTGTTCGACGAAATGCTCAAGCTGCTGCTGTCGGGCCACGCCCTGGCCTGCCTCAAGGAACTGCGCTCGGCCGGCCTGCACCATGGCCTGCTGCCCCTGCTCGACGTGGTGCTGGAGCAGCCGATCGGCATGAAGTTCGTGACCCTGGCCCTGGACTCGACCGACTCGCGCGTCAAGGCCGGCAAGGGCGTCTCGCCCGGCTTCCTGTTCGCTTCGCTCCTGTGGCACCAGGTGCTCGAAAAATGGACCGCCTACCGCGCCGCCGGCGAGGCGCCGATTCCCGCGCTGCACCTGGCGGCCGACGCCGTGCTCGAGACGCAAACCGAGAACCTGGCCCTGCAGCGCCGCATCGCCACCGATATGCGCGACATCTGGGCCATGCAGCCGCGCTTCGAGCGCCGCGCCGGCCGCGCGCCGTACAAGCTGCTGGAACACCCGCGCTTCCGCGCCGGCTACGACTTCCTGCTGCTGCGCTGCCAGTCGGGAGAACTGCCTGCCGAGGTGGGCGAATGGTGGACCGAGTTCTATGCAGCCGAAGGCGGCGACCGCGAGCGCCTGGTGGCTGCGGCCAACACGCGCGAGCGCGAAGGCGGCGCCACCAATGGCGCGCCGAAGAAGCGTCGGCCGCGTCGTGGCCCGCGCAAATCCAGTGGCGAAGGCGCCCCGGCGCCGGCAGCAGGTGGTAGCGAGGAATGAAGGCCTGGGTCGGGATCGGCGCCAACCTGGGCGACGCGCAGGCGAACGTGCTCGACGCGCTGGCGCGCCTGGCGCGGCTCCACGGCAGCACGCTGCTGCACACCTCGAGCCTGTACCGCACGGCCCCGGTCGATTCGGGCGGCGACGACTACATCAATGCCGTGGCCTGCATCGACACCACGCTGGCGGCGCACGACCTGCTTGCCGCGCTGCAGGACATCGAGCAGGCCCATGGCCGCGAGCGGCCCTACCGCAACGCGCCGCGCACGCTCGACCTCGACCTGCTGCTGTACGGCGACGAGGTCATCGCCAGCCCGACCTTGACGGTGCCGCATCCGCGCATGCATGAACGCGCCTTCGTGCTGCAGCCGCTGCTCGAGATCGCCCCCGACATCGACATTCCCGGCCACGGCCCGGCGCGCAATTTCGCGGCGCTGGTGGCCGGCCAGACCATCGCCAAGCTCGCGTAGGAAAGCGCACCCATGAACCTGCCCGTCTGGGCCCAGACCACGGGCCTCCTGATCCTGTCGAACGTCTTCATGACCTTCGCCTGGTACGGCCACCTGAAAGGCCTGCAGCACCGCGCCTGGTACGTGGCGGCCCTGATCAGCTGGGGCATCGCGCTGTTCGAATACCTGCTGCAGGTGCCGGCCAACCGCATCGGCCACACCCAGTTCTCGCTGGCGCAGCTGAAGATCATGCAGGAGGCGATCACCCTGACCGTGTTCGTGCCGTTCGCGATGTTCTACATGAACGAACCGTTCAAGCTGGACTACGTCTGGGCGGGCCTGTGCCTGGTCGGCGCGGTGTATTTCATCTTCCGGTCCTGACCATTTACCTGCAGGTTCGCGGGCGCCGCATTACACTACGCGGATCTGGACGTTCCAGTTTTACCAAAGGATTTGTATGAGCTCTTATTTGCAGGGTAACGATATGGCCACGACCGGCGCCGCCACGGCGCCGGCGCCGGTGCCCGCGTTGCCGAAGGCCGTGACCGTTCCCGCGCTGCTCGCCAAGCGCGCTGCCGGCGACAAGATCGCGATGCTGACCTGCTACGACGCCAGCTTCGCCTCGCTGATGGACCGTTGCGGCGTCGAGATCCTCCTGATCGGCGATTCGCTGGGCATGGTGTGCGCCGGCCACGATTCGACCCTGCCGGTGACGGTGGCCGACATGGTCTATCACACGGCGTCGGTCGCGCGCGGCAACAAGAACGCGCTGGTGCTGGCCGACATGCCCTTCGGCAGCTACGGCAACCCGCAGCAGGCCTACGACAGCGCGGTGCAGCTGATGCGCGCCGGCGCCCACATGGTCAAGATCGAGGGCGGCGCCTGGCTGGCCGACACCGTGCGCCTGCTGGTCGAGCGCGGCATTCCGGTGTGCGCCCACATCGGCCTGACCCCGCAGTTCGTGCACCAGCTGGGCGGCTTCAAGGTGCAGGGCAAGACCGGCGAAGGCGCCGAGCGCCTGAAGAACGACGCGCTGGCGCTGCAGGCGGCCGGCGCCGCCGTGGTGCTGCTCGAGGCGGTGCCGGCGGCCTTGGGCCGCGAAGTCACCGAGCTGCTGTCGGTGCCGACCATCGGCATCGGCGCCGGTCCCGACTGCTCGGGCCAGGTGCTGGTGATGCACGACCTGCTGGGCGTGTTCCCGGGCCGTAAGGCGCGCTTCGTAAGGAACTTCATGGATGGCCAGACCAGCATCGACGCGGCGGTCATGGCCTATGTGGCGGCCGTGAAGGACGGCAGCTTCCCGGCGCCGGAGCACTGCTTCTAAGGTGAGCATCATGGGCCAGCAAAAGACATCGCGTCTGTTCCTGGCCCTGTGGCCCTCGGCCACGATACGCGGGCAGCTGCGCGAGCGGCGCGATGCCTGGCAGTGGCCACGCGGCGCAACGCCGGTCCATGCCGACAAGCTGCACCTCACCCTGCACTTCCTGGGCGACGTTCCCTCCGAACGCTTGCCCGAACTCCTCGATGGATTTTCAGTGCCGTTCGTGCCGTTCCGGCTCGACCTCGGCAAACCCGTGCTGTGGCCGCACGGGATCGCGGTGCTCGAACCCTTCGCAGAGCCACCCGCACTGCTGGCACTGCACGCGCGGCTGGCGGATGCGCTGGTCGGCCTCGGCCTGCAGCCGGAACAGCGCAGCTATCGGCCGCACGTCACCATGGCGCGCCGCGCCGGCGGCGTCGCCGTGCCGCAGGATGGTCCGCCGATCGCCTGGCAGGCCGACAGGTACGCGCTGGTCGAATCGCAGGGCGGCGTCTACACCGTGCTGCGCGAGTACATCAGCGCTTGAGCACTCGCGCGCTCAGCGCGATCACGATCCCCGACAGCGACAGCGCGCCGAGCGCCACCATCACGCTCGAGTGCACCGCCACCCAGCCCAGCACCGGCGGCGCCAGCAACAGGCCGCCATAGCCCAGCGTGGCCACCGCCGCCACGCCCGCGCCGGGATGCATGCCGGGGATGCGCGCGGCGGCGCCGAACAGCAGCGGCACCACGTTCGCCGCGCCCAGGCCGACCAGGGCGAAGCCACAGCTCGACAGCACGAAATTGGTGCTGAGGACCGCCAGCGCCAGGCCGGCGAACATGGCCAGGCCGCCGATCACCATCACCCTCATCGCGCCGACGCGCAGGATGATGCGGTCGCCGGCGAAGCGGCAGGCCGCCATCGCGATCGAGAACGCCGAGTAGCCCAGCGCCGCCGATGCCGGCGAGGCGCCGGTGCGCTCCTCCAGCAGCAGCGCGCTCCAGTCGACCAGCGCGCCTTCGACCGCGAAGCACAGCAGCGCCAGCAGGCCCAGGCCGAGGGCGGCGCCGCGCGGCAGCATGAAGTGGCTGCCGCTCGCGTGCGCCGCGAAGCCCAGCACGCGCGGGGCCGTCAGGGCCAGCGCCACGGCGGTCGCCAGCGCCACCATCAGCGCGCCTTCGCCATGCCCCAGGCCCTGGCCGACCAGCACCCCGCCCAGGCTCGCGCCGAACAGGCCGCCCAGGCTGAAGAAGCCGTGGAACGACGACATGGTGGGCAGGCCGCGCGCGGTCTCGACCTCGCTGGCGTTGGCGTTCATGGCCACGTCCAGCGCCCCGTTGGACACACCAAACAGGAAGGCCGCCACGAACAGCAGTGGCAGGTTCGGCATGCTCATGATCACGGCCGTCATCAGGGCGAAGGCGAAGCCCGACAGCAGCACCATGCGGCGCGTGCCCCAGCGCCCAGTCAGGCCGCCCATCAGCGGCATCGCCATCAGGGCGCCGCCGGCAATCGTCAGCAGCACCAGGCTGAGCATGCCGGTATCGATGCCCATGCGCGCCTGCACGGTCGGCACGTGGGCGGCCCACAGGCCGATGCCGGCGCCGTTGAGCAGGAAGACGGTCGAGATGGCCCAGCGGCCGGCTTCGATGCTGCGTCGTTCGATGGTGGAGACGTGGGTCATGCCGGGGCCTTGTCGGTGAGTTTGATGTCGAGCGCGGGATGGCGTTCGCGCAGCGAGGCGATGGCGGCAGGCGGCGCATCGGCCTCCAGCACCAGGTGGTCGATCTGGTCCAGCGCGCCGAACAGGAAAGGCGCGCGGTCGTCGAAGCGTTCGTTGAGGACGGCGACCGCGCGCCGCGCACTCGCGGCCAGCATGGCCCCCTTGAGCGCCGCTTCCTCGGGATTCGAGGCAGCCAGGCCGCGCGCGGGGTCGAGCGCGCACACGCCCACCACGCCCAGGTCGGGCCGCAGGCGCTGCACCTCGGCCAGGGTGGCGGCGCCGATCACCGCGCCCTCGTTCGGATGATAGGTCCCGCCCAGCAGCACGATGCGGGTGCGCTGGAAACCACCCAGCGCCAGCGCGATCTGCGGGCTGTTGGTGACGATGGCGGCGCAGCAGCCGTCTTCGAGCAGGCGCGCCAGCGCCAGGTGGGTCGAGCCGGCGTCGATCAGGACCGTGTCGCCGGGGCGGATGCACTCGCGCAGCCCCTGCGCCAGCTGCGTCTTGCGCGGCAGGTCGCTGGCGGCGCGCTGCTCGAAACTGGCGGCCGGACGCAGGCGGATCGCGCCGCCGTGCACGCGCCGCAGCAGGCCGGCCGCATCGAGGTCGCGCAGGTCGCGCCGGATCGTGTCTTCGGACGTCGACAGGCGTAGCGCCAGCTCGGCCGCCGAGACCCGTCCTTCACGCTCGACCGCGTCGGCGATCAGTTGGCGTCGTTCTTCCGGCAATTGCATGTATTCGCTCCAGTTCGCTTGATGCGCCACTGTACACAAACATGCAGCTTCATGCAACAACATGCAAAAACATGCATCACTACTCGTCGTCGCATCCAGGCCGCAACTCGTGCCGTAATTCCTGCAACTGGGCGCATGGCATGGCGCAAGCGATGCAATCTCGACGATACTGAATAGATGAACCTGATCAAGTCCATTTCCCTGACCCCGATGTGGCGCGGCTATATCGCCATCTGGCTGGTGTACATCGTACTGATCGCGGTGGTGCTCCAGACCGACACCCTGCTGACCGGGAACTTCGACCCGGCGATGATCTTCTTCGCCTTCGTGAGCATCGCGCCTTCGGCAATCGTGCTGACGCTGGTCTGGCCGCTCACCGGCTGGTTCGAGCGGCGCGGCGTGGGGCTGGGGTTGCGCTGCGCGATCCACTTCACGGCGGCGCTGGCGTTCGCCTTCGGCGCGCACATGCTGCTGACGCTCCTGCAGGAGCCTCTCGAGCGCGGGATCGAGTGGCATGTCTGGCCGTTTCTGTACAACGTCATGAGCTATACCGTGGTGGCCGGCCTGTTCCATACAATGCGCGCCACTGCCGCCGCCCAGCGCCAGGCGCTTGCAGCCCAGCAGGCGCGCACCCTGCTCGTTGCCGCCGAACTCGGCGCGCTGCGCAGCAAGCTCAATCCGCACTTTCTCTTCAATACCCTGCACTCGATCATCGCCCTTACCCAGCGCGACCCGGCCGCCGCCGAGACGGCGCTGTTCCAGTTCTCCGACATGCTGCGCTATGTGCTCGATACCGAGCGCGCCGGCGCCGACCGCGTGACGCTCGACGCCGAGCTGCAATTCTCGCGCGACTACCTGGAGCTGGAGCAGCTGCGCCTGGGATCGCGGCTGCAGGTGCACTGGGATCTCGATCCCGACACCGGCGACCTCCTGCTGCCCGCCCTGACCTTGCAGCCGCTCATCGAAAACAGCATCAAGCATGCTTTCAATCCCTATACCCGGCCCGGCCTGCTGCGCATCGAGAGCCGGCGTGACGCCGATGCGGGCCTGCTGCGCCTGACCGTGCGCGACGACGGACCCGGCGCCGCGCAGGAAGCGATCGCCGCTTCGCCCGGCCTGGGCATCCGCACCATCGGCCGCCGCCTCGAACTCGACTACGCCGGGCGCGCGGCCCTGGAAATCGATTCGCGTCCCGGGGCCGGCTTTGCCGTCTCGGTCACCCTCCCCTGCACCTGACACATGAACACCAAGACCGTATTCTTCGCCGAAGACGAACCGCTCGCGCGCGACGTGCTGCGCGACGCCATCTATGCCCATCCCGCCCTGCGCCTGGTGGGCGAAGCCGCCGATGGCGCCAGCGCGCTCGAACGCATCGGGCAGCTGCGCCCCGATGTCGTGTTCATGGACATCCAGATGCCCGAAATGACCGGCCTCGAGGTGCTGCGCCGGCTCGACTACCTGCCGCAAATCGTGTTCACCACCGCCTACGACCAGTACGCGGTGACCGCCTTCGAACTGCATGCGGTCGACTACCTGCTCAAGCCGTTTACCAGGGCGCGCTTCGCGGCCAGCGTGGCGCGCCTGCTGGACGGCGCAGAACCGCAGCAGGATCGCGCCGGCCTGGAGAACGCGCTGGCGCGCGCGGCGAGCGGCCCGGCGCGGCTGGACCGCATCCTGGTGCGCGACCGCGGCCGCATCTTCCCTCTCGCGGTGGGCGAGATCGAATACATGAAGGCCGATTCGAAGTACACGGTGATCGTGGCGCGCGGCCAGCATTTCCTGGTGCGCATCGGCATCTCGGAACTGGAGACACAGCTCGACCCGCAGCGCTTCATCCGCGTGCACCGCTCGGCGCTCGTGAATCTCGACTTCGTCGAATCGATGCGCGCCGACGAGCAGTCGCAGCTGCAGATCTTCATGCGCGACGGCGCCTGCATCGGCGCCAACCGCGAAGCCTCGAAGCTGCTGCGTGAGATGGCAATCTGAGTGAATTTACTTTCAGGCAACATCGACTGGCAAATCGGCGCAAAGTTGCACTTACCGCCGGGTTCTGCCTTTATAATCGCGAATTTTCCGCCCGATAATAATTCCTGGCCTTCGGAGCACTCACCAGCATGAATATCACCCTGATCTCTTTCGTCGTGCTCTACTTGTTGGGTACGCTTGCCCTGGGCATGTGGGCGGGCACACGGATCAAGAACACCAGCGACTTCGCCGTCGCCGGCCGCAGCCTGCCGCTGATCATGGTGATCACCACCACCTTCGCCACCTGGTTCGGCGCCGAGACCGTGATGGGCATCCCGGCCAAGTTCGTGCAGGGCGGCCTGAACGCGGTGGTCGAGGATCCGTTCGGGGCCGGCATGTGCCTGATCCTGGTCGGCGTGTTCTTCGCCGCCCGCCTGTATAAACTGAACCTGCTGACGATCGGCGACTACTATCGCCAGCGCTACGGCAAGGGCATCGAGGTGTTCTGCTCGGTGGCCATCATCCTGAGCTACCTGGGCTGGGTCGCGGCCCAGATCACGGCGCTGGGCCTGGTGTTCTCGGTGCTGACCGCCGGCGCCATGTCGCCGGCGGTGGGCATGATCGTCGGCACCCTGACGGTGCTGATCTACGTGGTGGTGGGCGGCTTCCTGGCCGTGGCCGTGACCGACTTCATCCAGATGATCGTGCTGGTGGTCGGCATGAGCGTGATCGCCTGGTTCGCCGCCGACCTGGCCGGCGGCGCCGGCAACGTGCTGGCGATGGCCCAGCAGGCCGACCTGTGGCGTTTCCTGCCCGAGCCCAGCCTCAAGGACGTGATGTTCTTCATCGCCGCCGCGGTCACGATGATGTTCGGCTCGATCCCGCAGCAGGACGTGTTCCAGCGCGTGATGTCGGCCAAGGACGCGCCGACCGCGCGCACCGGCGCCATCGTCGGCGGCGCCAGCTACATCGTGTTCGCCTTCGTGCCGATGTTCATCGTGGCCGCCGCCGTGGTCGTGATGGGCAGCACCGCGCTCGACCTGGCCCAGAACGACTACCAGCGCCTGCTGCCGACCTTCGTGATGACGCAGATGCCGCTGTTCATGCAGATCCTGTTCTTCGGCGCCCTGCTGTCGGCGATCAAGAGCACTTCGTCGGCGACCCTGCTGGCGCCGTCGACCAGCTTCGTGGAGAACATCCTCAAGAATCTGCGTCCGGGCATGACCGACCGCGAACAGCTGTTCGCGATGCGCATCTCGATCGTGGTGTTCGCGGCCCTGGTGCTGCTGTACGCGATCGCGATGGAAGGCACCTCGATCTACGAGCTGGTCTCGGGCGCCTACCAGGTGCCGCTGGTCGGCGCCTTCATTCCGCTGGTGATGGGCCTGTACTGGAAGCGCGCGACCACCCAGGGCGCCATGCTCTCGATCGGCGCCGGCCTGTTCACCTGGATCCTGTTCTTCGAGCAGGTCACGTCGCTGGGCGAGCACTTCCCGGGCCAGCTGGCGGGGCTGATCGCCGCCTTCATCGGCATGGTGGTGGGGTCGCTGGCGCCGCAGGTGTTCAAGAATCGCGGCGAGGCGCAGCACGTGCTGGAGGCGCGAGCCTGACGAGCGGTCGCTCGTCAGGCTCGCGCCTGCCGCTCAGACATGCAGCAACAAATGCTCCCGCTCCCACGGGCTGATCACCTGCATGAACTCGCGGTGCTCGAGCTCCTTCACCGCCGTGTAGACGTCGATGAAGCGCTCTCCCAGCACGTCGCGCAGCCGGTCTTCGCGCCGCAGCAGGGTGATCGCTTCGGACAGGCCCTGCGGCAGCTCCACCGGCATATCGTAGGCATTGCCTTCGACCATCGGTGACGGTTCGATCGCTTCCGTCATGCCCAGGTAGCCGCAGGCCAGGGTGATCGCCAGCGCCAGGTAGGGATTGGCGTCGGCGCCGATCACGCGGTTCTCGACCCGGCGATCCTGCGAGCCCGACACCGGCACCCGGAAGCCCACCGTGCGGTTGTCGATACCCCACTGCAGGTTGATCGGCGCCGCCGTTTCGCGCACGATGCGGCGGTAGGAATTCACATAAGGCGCGACGATCGCCATCGCCGACGGCATATAGCGCTGCAGGCCACCGATGTACTGCTGGAACAGCGTCGAGGGCGAGCCGTCGTCGTTGCTGAAAATGTTCTTGCCGCTCTCGGCATCGACCACGCTCTGGTGCACGTGCATCGCCGATCCTGGTTCGCCCGCCATCGGCTTGGCCATAAAGGTGGCGTACATATCGTGCTTGAGCGCGGCCTCGCGCAGGGTACGCTTGAAATAGAAGACCTTGTCGGCCAGGCCCAGCGGCTCGCCGTGCTGGAAGTTGATTTCCATCTGGCCGGCGCCGATCTCGTGGATCAGGGTGTCGACGTCGAGGTTCATCATCTCGCAGTAATCGTAGATGTCCTCGAACAGCGGATCGAATTCGTTGACGGCGTCGATGCTGTACACCTGGCGGCTGGTCTCGGCGCGGCCGCTGCGGCCGATCGGGGCCGCCAGCGGCAGGTCGGGATCGATGTTCTTGGCGGTGAGATAAAACTCCAGCTCGGGCGCCACCACCGGCTTCCAGCCGCGCTGCTCATAGAGCTTGAGCACGCGCCGCAGCACGCTGCGCGGGGCGAAATCGACCAGCCGGCCGTCGGCGTAATAGCAGTCGTGGATCACTTGCGCGGTGGGATCGGCCGCCCACGGCACCATGGTGATGGTGGTCGGGTCGGCGCGCAGGATCATGTCGCGGTCGATGCTGGAAATGGCGCGCTCATAGGCGTCGTCGCGCTCGGGCGTGTTGCCGGTGACGGTCATGCCCAGCACCACCTCGGGCAGGCGCATGCCACGGTCGTCGGCGAATTTTACGCGCGGCAGGATCTTGCCGCGCGCCACCCCAGTCAGGTCGGGGACCAGGCATTCGATCTCGGTGACCCGCTTTGCATCGAGCCACTCTTCCATATCGGTATAGCTGAACTTTTCGCGAATTGCCATGTAGTTGCCTCACTGTCGTTGAAGGGTGCAGCAGGCAGGAGAGTCGGGGGGCCGCGATCCCGGCCCCTTGGTAGAGGCGCTCATGCGGCGCTCCGGCGCCGGTCATGATTTTCGCAGCGCCGCTCATGGTACTCGCGGCACGCCTGGCCGAAGGCCCCGAACATCTTCATCGAGTACGGATTGTGCTGGATACGCCACTCGGGGTGCCACTGCACGGCCAGCGTGAAGCCGGGCGCGTTCGACACCGTGAATGCCTCCACCAGACCGTCCTCTGCCAAGGCTTCGACCGTCAGGCCGGGCGCCAGTTCGTTCACGCCCTGCCCGTGCAGCGAATTGACGGGAATCTCGGGCACGCCCAGGATGCGTTCCAGCAGGCCGCCGGGGCACAGGCTGACGTTGTGCGCGTCGCCATACTGCTCGTCCATGCCCAGCTCGGGATTCTCGCGGTGGTCGAACTTGCCGGCCACGCTTTGCACCGCCTGGTGCAGGCTGCCGCCCAGCGCCACGTTCATCTCCTGGAAGCCGCGGCAGATCGCAATGATCGGCACGCCGCGCCGCACCGCCTCGCGGATCAGCGGCAAGGTGGTCTGGTCGCGCGCCGGGTCTTGCGGCAGCGAGGGATCGAGCACTTCTTCAGAGTAATAACTGGGATGCACATTCGATGCCGAACCGGTCAGCATGATGCCGTCGATAGTGGCGAACAGGGTGTCCAGGTCCAGCGACGCGCCAAGCGACGGCAGGATCAGGGACGCGCAATCGGCGCCGAGGGTGACGGCGTCGACGTATTTGTGCTGGGCCGCGTGGTACGGGTGTTCGCCGAAATCACGCGTGCATGCGGGAACGATGACGATGGGGCGCATGGTTTCTACCTTGTGTTCGAGCGCGCGAGACCATGGTACGGGCAATCCGGTCCTGCGCGAGGGCCTTTAATCCAGATCAAGCGCCATGGGATCCACGGCGGCGGCTCTCCTGCCGATCTGCTCAAAAACTGCTATTCCAATGTCAAAAGTTTAATGTCATTCGACAAAGAAGGCCCACACGTTTCTGGCTGTCACGAAATCTTTATGAAGCAATTGTGGGATGCAAGGATAGGGGCAAGCGCCAGGGATGGCGATCGCGGTACTGCTGGAGGGGTGGGGCGTCGGCGGGATGCCGACGACCGGTAAATGCGTGAAGGCGAGGCCTTCCTATTTCTTGTACTCGTCGTACTTGCGCATATCGCCACGCACGAGCTCGGCCGGATACTTGGCGCGATTGAGCACCATCTTTTCTTCGACCGCCTGGAACAGATCGACGTCCAGCTTGTCGGCCAGCCGCACCAGGTAGACCAGCACGTCGGCCATCTCGTGGCGCACTTCCTTGAGCTTGGCAGCGCCGAGTTCCTCGGCGCGGCCCGTCTGCAGCCACTGGAAATGCTCCAGCAGCTCGGCCGCCTCGACGCTCAGGGCCGAGGCGAGGTTCTTGGGCGTGTGGAACTGGTCCCAGTCGCGCTCGTCCACGAATACGCGAACGAGGTCGCGCAGGCGCGCGAGATCACTGTCCGCGGCGTTCGTCACGCACCTCTCCGCCGTCCACGTAGCCGTTCAGCACACGCTCGAGCTTCGGCGTGATTTCCTCGAAGCTGCTGATGGTGATGCCCAGGTCGCGCAACAGGCCGTCGTGCACGCCGTACACCCAGCTGTGGATGGTCAGCGGCTGGCCGCGTTCCCAGGCGTCGCGCACGATGGTGGTGTGGGCCGTGTTCATGACCTGCTCGGCCACGTTCAGTTCGACCAGGCGGTTGGTGGCGGCGCGGCCGACCACGTTGCCCAGGTATTTGCCATGCTTGTCGCGCACGTCGCGCACGTGGCCGAGCCAGTTGTCGGCCAGGCCGACGCGGCCGTCGGTCAGCGCCGCATGCACGCCCGAGCAGCCGTAGTGGCCGCAGATGATGATGTGCTTGACCTTCAGCACGTCGATCGCGAACTGCAGCACCGAGAGGCAGTTCAGGTCGGAGTGCACGACTACGTTGGCGATGTTGCGGTGGACGAACAGTTCGCCCGGCGCCATGCCCAGCAGTTCGTTGGCGGGCACGCGGCTGTCCGAGCAGCCGATCCACAGGTATTCGGGCGCCTGCTGGTCTTGCAGCGCCTTGAAGAAGTTCGGGTCTTCGGCCACCATCGAGGCGGCCCAGGTACGGTTCCGTTCGAACAGCTCCGCCGCGGTCAATCCCTTGGTCTTGTACTTGTCCATTGTGATTCCTTATGCTTTGTGTTGCCGTCCCGCGCGGGACGTTGCCAGGCCCGTTCTATGCGGGCGCTTGGCGAGGCACTCCTCAAAATACGTGAAGTGTAACAGTGTTGATGGGCGCGGTCTTGGCACCTGCTTCGCGGCCCCGGCGCGACCGGTTGGCATATTGCCAAGCCGGCAGGCAAAAAAAACCGCCGATGCTCGCGCTGTCGGCGGTAGAGGGATGCTTATTCGAAGAAGTCCTTGACCTTGTCCATCCAGCCCTTGCTTTGCGGGCTGTGCTTGGAACCGCCTTCGCTGGTGAGGCGGTCGAATTCGCGCAGCAGTTCCTTCTGCTTGTCGGTCAGCTTGACCGGGGTCTCGACCGCCACGTGGCAGAACAGGTCGCCGGTGTAACCCGAGCGCACGTTCTTGATGCCCTTGCCCTTCAGGCGGAAGGTCTTGCCGGTCTGGGTGCCTTCGGGCACCGTGAACGACACCTTGCCGGTGAGCGTCGGCACCTCGATCTCGCCGCCCAGGGCGGCCTTGCTGAACGAGATCGGCATTTCGCAATGCAGGTCGTCGCCTTCGCGCTGGAACACCGCGTGCTGCTTGATGTGGATCTCCACATACAGGTCGCCCGGCGGCCCGCCGTTGGTGCCCGGCTCGCCGTTGCCCGACGAGCGGATGCGCATGCCGTTGTCGATGCCGGCCGGGATCTTCACTTCCAGCGTCTTGTTGCGCTTGATGCGTCCGGCGCCGCCGCAGGCCGCGCACGGCTCGGGGATGATCTTGCCGCTGCCATGGCATTTCGGGCAGGTCTGCTGGATGCTGAAGAAGCCCTGCTGCATGCGCACCTGGCCGTGGCCGGCGCAGGTGGTGCAGGTCACGGGTTGGGTGCCCGGCTTGGCGCCGCTGCCGTGGCAGGTGTCGCACTTGTCCCAGCTCGGCACGCGGATGGTGGTGTCGAAGCCGTGGGCCGCCTGTTCCAGCGTGATCTCGAGGTTGTAGCGCAGGTCGGCGCCGCGGTACACCTGCGGACCGCCGCCGCGGCCGCCACGGCCGCCGCCGAAGATGTCGCCGAAGATGTCGCCGAAGGCATCGCCGAAACCGCCGGCGCCGCCGCCGAAGCCGCCGCCCATGCCGCTGTTCGGGTCGACGCCGGCGTGACCGTAGCGGTCATACGCTTCGCGCTTCTCCGGATTGGTCAGCATCTC
The DNA here is from genome assembly GCF_001866515.1 of Massilia timonae. NCBI lineage: Bacteria > Pseudomonadati > Pseudomonadota > Betaproteobacteria > Burkholderiales > Oxalobacteraceae > Massilia > Massilia timonae. Next base: position 2,129,266 of record NZ_JRYB01000001.1, on the reverse strand, counting down.
GTAGGCCTCTTTGACCTCCTTGAACTTCTCTTCCGCTTCCTTGTTGTCCGGGTTGCGGTCAGGGTGGTACTTCATCGCAAGCTTGCGATACGACTTCTTGATCTCGTCTTCCGACGCACCCTTTGCGACCCCGAGGATCTCGTAAAAATCACGCTTCGCCATGGTCGGCACCTAAAGTTATCTGCTGTATCTCTGACAAAAAAACCGAGCCGATGACCAGTGAAGGTGTCGGCTCGGCCTGTGCGCGGGAAGCTGTTCGTTCCCGCGCCAAAGACGCTTACTTGGCGTCCTTCACTTCCTTGAAGTCGGCGTCGACCACGTCGTCGTCCTGCTTGGCCGACTGTTCGCCACCGGCCGCGCCGGCGCCCGCGCCCGCGGCGCCCGCGCCGCCAGCTTGCTGCGCCTGCATGTCGGCGTACATCTTCTCGCCCAGCGATTGCGCTGCGCTCGACAGGGCCGCGGTCTTGGCGTCGATGTCGGCCTTGTCGCCGCTCTTGATCGCGCCTTCCAGGTCGGTGATCGCCGCTTCGATCTTCTCTTTCTCGGCCGCGTCCAGCTTGTCGCCGTATTCGGTCAGCGACTTGCGGGTCGAGTGGACCAGCGCGTCGCCCTGGTTACGGGCTTCGGCCAGTTCCTTGACCTTCTTGTCTTCTTCGGCGTTCAGCTCGGCGTCCTTCACCATCTTCTGGATTTCTTCTTCCGACAGGCCCGAGTTGGCCTTGATGGTGATCTTGTTTTCCTTGCCGGTGGCCTTGTCTTTCGCGCCGACGTGCAGGATGCCGTTGGCGTCGATGTCGAAGGTCACTTCGATCTGCGGGGTGCCGCGTGCTGCCGGCGGGATGCCTTCCAGGTTGAACTCGCCCAGGCTCTTGTTGCCTTGCGCGATTTCACGCTCGCCCTGGTAGACCTTGATGGTCACGGCCGGCTGGTTGTCGTCGGCGGTCGAGAACACTTGCGAGAACTTGGTCGGGATCGTGGTGTTCTTGTGGATCATCTTGGTCATCACGCCGCCCAGGGTCTCGATGCCCAGCGACAGCGGGGTCACGTCCAGCAGCAGCAGGTCCTTGCGCTCGCCCGACAGGACCGAGCCCTGGATGGCGGCGCCGACGGCGACGGCTTCGTCCGGGTTCACGTCCTTGCGTGCATCCTTGCCGAAGAACTCCTTCACTTTCTCTTGCACCTTCGGCATGCGGGTCATGCCGCCGACCAGGATGATGTCGTCGATGTCCGAGACCTTGACGCCGGCATCCTTGATCGCGATGCGGCATGGCTCGATGGTCTTGGCGATCAGTTCCTCGACCAGCGATTCCAGCTTGGCGCGGGTGATCTTCAGGTTCAGGTGGACCGGCGCGCCGTTCGCCATGGCGATGTACGGCTCGTTGATCTCGGTCTGCTGCGACGACGACAGTTCGATCTTGGCGCGCTCGGCCGATGCCTTGATGCGCTGCAGGGCGATCGGGTCTTTCGACAGGTCGAGGCCGTTGATCTTCTTGAATTCGTCGATGATGTAGTCGATCACGCGCTGGTCGAAGTCTTCGCCGCCCAGGAAGGTGTCGCCGTTGGTCGACAGCACTTCGAACTGCTTCTCGCCGTCCACGTCCGCGATCTCGATGATCGAGACGTCGAAGGTGCCGCCGCCCAGGTCATACACGGCGATCTTGCGGTCGCCCTTGTCGGTCTTGTCCAGGCCGAATGCCAGCGCGGCCGCGGTCGGCTCGTTGATGATGCGCTTGACGTCCAGGCCGGCGATGCGGCCGGCGTCCTTGGTCGCCTGGCGCTGCGAGTCGTTGAAGTAGGCCGGCACGGTGATGACGGCTTCGGTGACTTCTTCGCCCAGGTAGTCCTCGGCGGTCTTCTTCATCTTGCGCAGGACTTCAGCCGAGATCTGCTGGGCTGCCAGTTTCTTGTCGCGCACGCCGACCCAGGCGTCGCCGTTGTCGGCCTTGACGATCTGGTATGGCATCAGCGAGATGTCTTTCTGCACTTCCTTCTCGTCGAACTTGCGGCCGATGAGGCGCTTGACGGCGAACAGGGTGTTCTTCGGGTTGGTGACGGCCTGGCGCTTGGCCGGCGCGCCGACGAGGATCTCGCCGTCTTCCTGGTAGGCGATGATCGACGGCGTGGTGCGCGCGCCTTCGGCGTTCTCGATCACCTTCGGGGTACCGTTTTCCATGATGGCGACGCAGGAGTTGGTGGTGCCCAGGTCGATACCGATGATTTTGCCCATGATGTGTTCCTTTAGTATTTGTGAATTTCTGATGGATTCAATATTGGGAAGGGGCAGCGTGCTTTCAAGTGGCTCAGTTGACAGCGTCAGTTAGAACACACACAGATGCCGCTGCGGCTCCTTATTTCGGCGCTGCGGCGGTGACGATGGCCGGACGCAGCAGGCGGTCGGCGATCATGTAGCCCTTTTGCAGCACGGTGACCACGGTATTGGCTTCCTGTTCCGACGGCACGACGGCCACGGCCTGGTGCTTGTTCGGGTCCAGCTTGTCGCCCGCCTGCGGCATCACTTCGACCAGGCGGTTCTTCTCGAACGCGGCGGTGAGCTGCTTGAGGGTCATTTCGACGCCTTCCTTGATCGACTCGACCGTCGGGGCTTCGACCTTGACGGCCATTTCCAGGCTGTCGCGCACCGGCACCATGGCCTCGGCGAAGCTTTCGATGGCGAATTTGTGGGCCTTGCTCACGTCTTCCTGGGCGCGGCGGCGGATATTGTCCGCTTCGGCCTTGGCGCGCATGAAGGCGTCATGCATCTCGGCCAGCTTGGCTTCGGTCGCGCTCAGTTGTTCTTCGAGGCCCGGTTCGGCCGATGGCGCGGCCGGAGCGGCGGTTTGTGCGGTCGCACCCTCAGTGGCGTCAGCGGCAGGCGCTTCGCCAGCTTGCTGGTCGAGCACCTCTTTGTTTTCTTGGTCTTGCATCGGAAAAACTCCTAGAATCAAGGACTTGGCTGAGTTAGAAACGTATCCGGATCGATACACAGCGCCCCAGATGGGGCGATCTCCTACAATTTCAAGGGGAATTGCAGAGATGGCATCTGAAAAACGGATAAATACGGCACCCAGCACCAACAACCTGGCATTTTAGCAGGTTGTCAATAAGCAAGCGCTTGCGGACGTCCGTAAAAACATGCCGGCGTGGGGCCGGCATGTGGAGGGTCAGGCGCCCAGGCGGGCCGCGTTCTGCGCGCCGCGCTCGGCGTCGAGGCGGCGGGCCTCGCGCTGGGCCGGGGTCTGGATCGTGGACCAGCCGATCAGGTGCTGCTCGGCGATCTCGGCCATGCCGTGGATCCAGGACGGCGAGGCGTTCAGGCAGGGGATGTAGTGGAATTGCTTGCCGCCATTGGCTTCGAAATCGTGCCGCACTTCCATCGAGATCTCTTCCAGCGTCTCGAGGCAATCGCTGGTGAAGCCCGGGCACAGCACGTCGATGCGCTCGACGCCGTCACGCGCCAGCTGCTGCACGGTCGGCGCGGTGTACGGCTGCAGCCATTCGGCCTTGCCGAAGCGCGACTGGAAGGTGACCAGGTAGTCGTCCGGCCCGAGCCCGAGCGCGTCGGCCAGCAGGCGCCCGGTCTTCTGGCATTCGCAGAAGTACGGGTCGCCCAGCTCCAGGGTGCGCTTGGGCGTGCCGTGGAAGCTCATCACCAGCTTCTGGCCGCGGCCGTGGGCGTCCCAGTGGGCCTGCACGCTGTCGCGCAGCGCGTTGATATAGCCTTCATGGTCGTGGTAGTGCTTCACCAGGCGCAGCTCGGGCACGTTGCGCACCTGGCCGTAATGCTTGAACACCGCGTCCCAGATCGAGGCGGTGGTGGTGCCGGAATATTGCGGGTAGGCGGGCAGCACGACGATGCGGTCGCACCCGTCGGCCTTCAGTTGATCGAGCACGTCGGGCAGGGACGGCGTGCCGTAGCGCATGGCCATCGCCACCTTGACGTCTTCGTGGCCGCGTTCGGCCAGCAACGCCTGCAGTTTTGCGGCCTGCTGGGCGGTGTGGATGCGCAGGGGCGAGCCTTCGCGGGTCCAGATGGTGCGGTACTTGGCGGCCGACTGGCCGGAACGGAACGGCAGGATGAACAGGTTCAGGATGACCCACCAGATGCGGCTGGGGATCTCGACCACGCGCGGATCGGACAGGAACTGCTTCAGGTAGCGGCGCACGCTGGAACGGGTGGGTTCGTCCGGCGTGCCGAGGTTGACCAGGACGATCGCGCTGCGCGACACGCTGCCGTGGATGTGAGGCGGTTCTTTACGGAATGGCATACATGAGGAATGGTGACAGGACCTGCCTATTATAAGTGCGCCCTGCCAACCCGGCAGGCGACGCCCTCTTTTACGAGGGCGTCGCCACCGCCTTGCGTGGCGCTTGCGCCACGGACACGTCTTATGCCGCCGGAATCAGGTGTTCACGTGCAGGCGCACGTCGATATTGCCGCGGGTGGCGTTCGAGTACGGGCACACGATATGGGCCTTGTCGACCAGCTCTTGCAGCTGGGCCTGGTCCATGCCCGGGGCCTTGATGGTGAGGTCGACTTCGATGCCGAAGCCGGTCGGGATCTGGCCGATGCCGACGTCGCCGGTGATGGTCAGGTCTTGCGGCAGGGCGACCTTGGCCTGGCCGGCCACGAATTTGAGGGCGCCCAGGAAGCAGGCCGAATAGCCGGCCGCGAACAGTTGCTCCGGATTCGTGCCCGGGCCGCCGCCACCGCCGAGTTCCTTCGGCGTGCTCAGTTTCAGGTCAAGGACGCCATCGGAACTTTTCGAGGTGCCTTCACGGCCGCCTTGCGAGGTGGCTTGGGCGCGGTACAGGACTTTTTCGATGCTCATGCGAATTCCTTCCATGGTTGGGGGTGGCGGACGATGCTGCGGCGTGAAGGCCGCAGGTCGAACGTCACTCTGCCACAGAATGAAGAAAGCGGCATGACATCGGAATGAAGAGTTCTGTAGCGAACCGCAGTGGTTCAGGAAGCGAGCAACTCCCGCGCATGCTTGCGCGTGGTTTCGGTGATCTCGATCCCGCCCAGCATGCGCGCCACCTCTTCCACCCGCGCGCGGCTGTCGAGCACGTCGATGCGCGACACGGTGCGGCCCTCGCCCGTCGTGCCCTTGGCCACCTGGAAATGCTGGTTGGCCTGGCTCGCCACCTGCGGCAAGTGGGTCACGCACAGCACTTGCCGCTGCTGGCCCAGGCGCTTCAACAGGCGCCCCACCACTTCGGCCACGCCGCCGCCGATGCCGGTGTCGACCTCGTCGAAGATCAGCGTCGGCACCGTGGTCGCGTTCGAGGTGATCACCGAGATCGCCAGCGAGATGCGCGCCAGTTCGCCGCCCGAGGCCACCTTGGCCAGCGGACGCGGCGCCACGCCGGCGTGGCCGGCGACCAGGAATTCCACCTGTTCGAGGCCATGCGCGCCCGGCTCGCCGCTATTCAGGCCGATGGCGAAGCTGCCGCCGCTCATGCTGAGCTCCTGCATCGCGGCCGTCACTTGCGCGCCCAGTTCGGCGGCGGCCTTGACGCGGCGCGCCGACAGGCGCCCGGCCACGTCCATGTAGACGGCCCTGGCCTTGTCTTCCTGCTTGCGCAAGCCTTCGATATCGGTGGCGTCGGCCAGCTGGCGCAGCTTGGCGCCGAGCGCCGCGTGTTCGTCGGGCAGCTCTTCGGGCGTCACGCGGTACTTGCGCGCGGCGCTGTGCAGGGCGTCCATGCGCGCATCGACGTCGCGCAGGCGCTCGGGGTCGAGCTCGACCTTGTCGATATAGTTGTTCAGCTCCGATACGGCCTCTTGCAGCTGGATGCGGGCTGGCTCCATGCAGTCGAGCACCGCCTGCAGCTGGGCGTCGACGTCGACCAGCTTGCCGAGCTTGGCATTGAGCGAGGACAGCTGCGACAGGATCGGATGCTCCGATTCCGAGATCGCGGCCAAGGCTTCCTGGGCGCCTTCGAGCAGGCTGGCGGCGTGCGACAGGCGGCTGTGTTCATTGCTGATCTCGACCCATTCGCCGGCCTTCGGCGCCAGTTTATCCAGCTCGCTGACTTGCCACTCGAGGCGCTCGCGCTCGATCAGCACGTTCTTGGCATTGGTCTCGTATTCTTCGCGCTGGCGCACCAGCGCGCGCCAGGCGCGCCAGGCTTGCGACACGGCTTGCGCCTCGATGCGCGCCTGCGGATCGCGCACCGCGATTTGATTGTCCAGCAGCGCGCGCTGGGCGTCCGGCTTGAGCAGCGACTGGTGGGCATGCTGGCCGTGGATGTCGACCAGCAGCTCGCCCAGGTCGCGCAGCTGGGCCGCGGTTGCCGCCACGCCATTGATATAGGCCTTGGAGCGGCCGGCGTTGTCGATCACGCGGCGCAGCAGCGCCCCGCCCTCCTCGACGCTGAATTCGTGCTGCTCGAGCCAGCGCGACGCCGCCGCGGTCGGCGAAAAATCGGCCGTGATGTCGGCCTTGGGGGCGCCTTCGCGCACCATGCTGGCGTCGCCGCGTCCGCCCAGCGCCAGTTGCAGCGCATCGATCAGGATCGACTTGCCGGCGCCGGTCTCGCCGGTGAACACCGAAAAGCCGTTCGAGAACTCCAGTTCGATCGCGTCGACGATGACGAAGTCGCGGATGGTCAGTGTGCGCAGCATGAAAAATCGGGTCTCCGGTGATTGGCGATTCTGTGGCGAACAAGTCGGGCGGACAATTCCGGCGTCTTACTTGAGCCTGCCGTCGTTGGTGGGGTATTCGTTCCAGTGCAGCTTCTGGCGCAGCGTGTGGTAATAGCTCCAGTCGAGCGGATGCAGGAAGGTGATCGTGTGCGGCGAGCGCGAAATGACGATGCAGTCGCCCAGTTGCAGGCTGGTGAAGGTCTGCATGTCGAAGTTCACGCTGATGTCGCGTCCGCTGACCAGCTCGACCACGATCTCGCTGGTATCCGGCACCACGATCGGCCGGTTCGACAGCGCATGCGGCGCGATCGGCACCAGCACCGTGCCGCCAAGGCTCGGATGCAGCAGCGGCCCGCCCGCGGACAGCGCGTAGGCCGTGGAGCCGGTGGGCGTGGACACGATCAGGCCATCCGAACGCTGGTTGTACATGAACTGACCGTCGACGGTCAGCTTGAGTTCGACCATGCCGGCGCCGGTGCCGCGCGCCACGACCACGTCGTTGACGGCCACGCTGCAGAAGATCTGCTCGCCGCCGCGCATCACGCGCGCCTCGAGCAGGGTGCGTTTCTCGGCGCGCGAGCGGCCTTGCAGGATCTCGCCGAGCGCCGGCAGCATGTCGTCGAGCGGAATGTCGGTGATGAAGCCGAGCCGGCCCAGGTTGATGCCGACCAGGGGAATGTCGTACTCGGCCAGCTGGCGCGCGATGCCGAGCATGGTGCCATCGCCGCCGACCACGATACCGATCTTCGCCTGCGCGCCGATCTCGGCCACGGTCATCGAATCGATGTTATCCAGTTGCAGGTGCGCCGCGGTATCGGCCTCGAACACCACGCGGTAGCCCGCCTCTTGCAGGAAATCGCGGATGCGGCCGACCGGCTCCTCGACGCCTGCCGTGTTGTGCCGCACCACGAGCGCGATGATCTGTTGCGGTTGGGGCGAAGCGGGCATGACGTTCTCTGCAGTTGAGGGTTAAGCGTACGCTGGAGATTAACCGATAATCCCTGCGGCTGCCATACGGCGCTCGGTAATGACTGTATAAATGAACAGTATAGCGGGCGCCGCCCCTGACCTGCAAGTTCAGCCCATCAGTACCATGCCCATCACGGTCAATACGGCCGAGGCCAGGGTCACGACGTGGGCGAAGATCAGCACGACCCAGCGCATGACGGTGCCCACCCAGCTGCGCTCGTAGACGCGGCGCATCGCGAGCGGCAGGTAGAACACCAGCCACAGCAATAGCGCGAAGGTGATGAACTTCCAGCTTTCCGGCACCAGGATCATCACCGATAGCATCAGGAAGGCAAAGGCATTCGCGTGCAGGGCGAACAGGAAATGCTCGCCGTAGCGGCGCCCGGTGCCCAGGTACAGGATCTTCATATACAGCGCGAACAGCGGCATCATGGCGAAGATCGCATACGGCGTATAACTGTAGAAAGCCTGCTTGAGCGCGGCCTTCTGCGCCTGCGGCGACAGGGACAGGAAGCGCGCCACGCGCTCGCGCAATACCGGATGCACATTGCCGGCCTTCTGGTTCAGCACGGCCAGGACTCGTTCATACTCGGCGGCGTCCGCCCCCATGGCCGGGCCCAGCACCGTCTCCTTGGCGTGCCCTTCGGCCACCGCCGCGGCCAGGGCCGGCGACGGCTCGTCGAAACGCGCCACCTCGACGCCACTGAGCTTGAACAGCGCAAAGAAAATGATGCTGAAGGTGAGATACAGGCGCAGCGGCTCCAGGTAGCGCACGCGGCGGCCCTCGATGTATTCGCAGGTCAGCAAGCCCGGTTTGGCAATCAGCAGGGCCAGCGACTTCCACAGCTTGCCCTCCAGCGCCACGTAGTGGGCGATGAACTCGTGCAGGAATTCACGCGCGCTCGGCACGTGCAGGTGGGTGGCCTGCCCGCATTGCTGGCAGTAATTGCCTTGCGTAGTCGTACCGCAGTTCTTGCAGGCGATGCCGGCGTCGTGGGTCAGGGTGTCGGTGCTCAAGGCGCGCCTTCAGTCAATACGTTCACCTTCCCATCTTAGCGGTGTAATTGCAAAAAAGCATCATCAAATTACGGAGTTCAATTGCGCGACTCATTCACCAACAGGCAGTTACGATGATGATGACGAAAATGCAAAGGAGAGCACCATGGTGACCGAAACCAAGGACCGGTTCGTCAATACCAAGGAACCGATGAGCAACGATGGCGTCAAACGCCAGCCGCATGAACGCGACGAGACGCCGGACGGGCAAGACCAGGAACCGCGCGGCGTCATGAAGCAGGCGGCCAAGGACCTCGAGCAGGGCCTGGTCGATACCGATTCGCGCAACACGCCCGGCATTTCGGAGGCGGTCGATCCGGCCCCCGGCGCCAGCGGCCAGGCCCAGCCGCAGCCCGACCGCCACCGCGATATGCGCGACCATGACGCCGAACCGGCGCCCGAAGACAACGACAAGGAAAGGAAATAACAGATGACGATCAAACGCGATGGCAGCGCCGTCTGGAGCGGCGGCCTCAAGGACGGCAAGGGCCAGGTCTCGACCGGCAGCGGCGCGCTCAAGGACCAGCCCTACGGCTTCAACACCCGCTTCGAAGACACGCCGGGCACCAATCCCGAAGAGCTGATCGGCGCGGCGCACGCGGGCTGCTTCACGATGGCGCTGTCGGGCCAGCTGGGCCAGGCCGGCTTGACCGCCGACGAGCTGCGCACCAAGGCGACGGTGTCGATGGAAAAGGTCGAGGGTGGCTTCTCGATCACGGCCGTGCACCTCGACCTGGTGGCCAAGATCCCGGGCGCCAGCCAGGAAGCCTTCGACAAGGCGGCCACCACGGCCAAGGAAAACTGCCCGGTGTCGAAGCTGCTGAATGCCAAGATCACGCTCGACGCCAGGCTCGAGAACTGATCCGGCGCGCCGCGGGCCGTCCTGCCCGCGGCGCCTCCGGCAAGGATGCCGTCGAACGCATAGAATGGCGGTTCTTCGAAACACATAGGGCAAGCCAAAATGCGCATCCTGCATACCATGTTGAGGGTCGGCGACCTGCAACGCTCCATCGACTTCTACACCAAGGTGCTGGGCATGAAACTGCTGCGCACCAGCGACAATCCTGAATACAAGTACAGCCTGGCCTTCCTCGGCTACGGCAGCAACCCGGACCACGCCGAGCTCGAGCTGACCTATAACTGGGGCACCGACAGCTACGACATGGGCACGGCCTACGGCCACATCGCGATCTCGGCCGAAGACATCTACGCCACCTGCGACCAGGTGCGCGCGGCCGGCGGCAACATCACCCGCGAACCGGGCCCGGTCAAGGGCGGCACCACCGTGATCGCCTTCATCACCGATCCGGACGGCTACAAGGTCGAGCTGATCGAGCGCGCCGACAATGCCGGCGGCGGTGGGCTGAGCAACTAAGCGCTGACTGAATTTTCAGCAAGGATGGCGCGGCGCTTCCAGGCACCGCGCCATTTTTTTATCCCGACCTACCCGCTGCGCATATCCGACTTGCGGCTTGACGACCGTCATGCCTGCAGGCATCACCTAAAAGACCCGCTCTCTTAAGATCGACATTGCCGCCAACGAGACGGAGTGCACAATGTCTATCCAGGCCTGCCCGCACCAATGAGAGCCTTTCCCGCCCCCGCTTCGCTCGGCCTGTACGGCACGGGCCTGAGCCAGCACGCGCGGCTCCTCACCCTGGCCAGCAGCCAGAAAAGCGGCTTGCCGCAATCGCTGGTGGCGGAGCGCTTCGCGGGACGCGAGGCCATCAACGAACTGTTCCGCTTCGAAGTCGATGCGCTCAGCACCTCGACCGACCTCGACCTGTCTTCCTTCATCGGCGAAGAATTGAGCGTCGGGCTGCTGCAGCCGGACGGCGGCCGGCGCGCCTGGCATGGCCTGTGTACGCAAGCCGCCTGGCTGGGCGCCGATGGCGGCGTCGCCCGCTACCGCCTGGTGCTCGAACCGGCGCTGGCGCTGCTGACGCTGCGGCGCGATTGCTACCTGTTCCAGAACAAGACCGTGCGCGACATCGTCTGTGAATTACTGGCCGATTACCCACAGGTAGACGTCGCATTCGACGTGACGCAGGAGCTGGCGCCACGGCCCGTCTGCACCCAGTACCGCGAAAGCGATTACGCATTCTTCGCGCGGCTGCTGGCCTCCGAGGGCCTGAGCTGGCGCTTCGATCATTCTCCGTTCGAGACAGTGGCGGGCGCCGACCACGGCCAGGCGCGGCACCGCCTGGTGATCTTCGACCGGCGGGCGCGGATTCCCGCGACGCCCGGCGGCGCGACGTTGCGCTTTCACGGCGTGCGTGCGACCGAGCGCGACGATGCAATCGACACCTTCCACGCACGGCGCCGGGTAGCAGCCAACGGCGTCAGCATCAGCAGCTGGAACCCGGCCATCTTGCTGGCGCCGGCGGCAGAACTGAATTCGCACCTCGATGCCGGCGCCCTGCCCGCGCTTTCCATCCACGACGGCAGCGGCGAACGCATCGGCGGCGACACCGGCGCCGCGATGCGTGGCCACAGCGAGTTGATGCTGCTGGCGCTCGAGTTGGACAACAAGGTCTTCGAAGGCGCGGGCGCCGTGCGCCGGCTGGCGGCCGGACATGGCTTTAGCTTGACGCAGCACGACCGCTATCCGGCCGGCGCCAACGCCTTCACCGTGCTGTGGGTGGAACACGAGGCGCGCAACAACTTCGACACCGGCATCGCGGGCGCGTCGAAACAGGTCGAGAACGGCACCTACCGCAATACCTTCGCCTGCGTGCGCGACGTGGTCGCGCTGGTGCCGGCCGCAACCGCCGCGCCGCATCCCTGCACGAGCCTGGGGCCGCAGACCGCGCTGGTGGTCGGCTTGCCGAATGCGGTCGCCACCAGCACGCGCGACCATCAGGTAAAAGTCCAGTTCGCGTGGCAGCGTGGCGTCAATCCGAATCCCGGCGGCATTGCTCACAACCTGGATGAGCGGGGCAGCGCACCGGGCAACGATGCTTGCGGCAGCTGGATACGCGTGGCCGAGGCGCTGGCCGGGCCGAACTGGGGCACGGTGTTCACGCCGCGCATCGGCACCGAGGTGCTGGTGGATTTTATTGAAGGCGATATCGACCGGCCAGTCATCGTCGCGCAGTTGCATAACGGCGTCGATCTGCCGCCCTTTCCGGCTGGGGTGGATTCCGGCGCCGAGCATGCCGGCGTGCTGTCGGGGATTCATAGCCGAAACTTCGATGGCGGGGGTTTCAATCAGTGGCAGGTGGACGATACGCCCGGCCAGCTGCGCACGCGGCTGGCAAGCAGCAGCGCCGGCAGCGAACTCAATCTTGGTTATCTGATCGAGCAGCCACCCGGCACATCACAGCGCGGGCGCTATCGCGGCAGCGGCTTCGAGCTGCGCACCGATGCCTGGGCGGTCGTGCGCGGCGGTGAAGGCGTGCTGCTGTCGACCAGTACGCGGCCGCAGCTCGGGAGCGGGATCACGTCGACGCAAATGGATGCGGCCGAGGCCGTGGCGCAGTTCAAGGCGGCGCAATCGCTGGGCGACGCGCTGCGCGATGCGGCGGGCCAGTCGCAGGCGCTGTTTAGTAGGGATGCAGCCAAGGCGCAGGAGGAATTCATCGCGCTGATCGATCCTCAGGCCAAGGGCAAGTATGACGGCGCGGTTGGTGGGCAGACGGCGCTCAAGGCCAAGGCAGGGTCGCGCGAGCTCGATGGCGGGCAACCCGTTGAAAAATTTGGGGCGGCGATCGTGCTGATGGATTCGGCGGCCAGCGTGAATTGGGCAACCCCGGCATCGACCGTGGTCTATGCGGGCGGACAGATGCAGTGGACGACGCAGTCGGATTTCCATATCGCTGCGGCGCATACGGTGTCGACTGTGGCGGGCGGCGCGGCCAGCCTGTTTTCGCATGCGGGCGGGATCCAGGCGATTGCGGCGAATGGGCCGGTGTCGCTGCAAGCGCATACGGATCAGCTGGAGATTCTGGCGGACAAGGAAGTCACCGTGATGTCGGTGAATGACCGGATCGAGATCAAGGCCAAGGAAAAGATCGTGCTGCAGGCGGGCGAGTCGGCCATCACGCTGGAAGGTGGGGATATTACGTTCGCCTGCCCTGGGAAGTTTTCGGTCAAGGGTGGAAAACATTCATTTAATGCAGGCGAAAACGCATCCGCCACATTCGAACGGCTTCCTGACACAAGAACACCGATTTATAGCGAGAAGTTCCGTGCAATTAGCTCGACCACAGGAAAACCGATAATAGGACTTCCGTATAGGATGATTTTGGCTGACGGAACAGTTATTAATGGAATAACGGATGATGCTGGCGAAACGATGCTAGCGACGACAACTGAGTCTCTGCCCCTAAAAGTATTTTGGGATACCGAATTCGATGATGGAAATACTGAAAACCACATCGAAGATGGAGGATGCTGAATGAATAAAATTGAAAAAACCAGTTCCACAACGAAGGAGAACAAGACGTCACCGACGGATGTTATATTGACGGAAACGGTATCAGTCACTTATATCTTCAGAATCGTTAGCACCAAGTCCCTCACTCTGCCCTACGCCGTTGAGATAGACGGAAAAGTTCGAGATGACTTCAAAAGCAAACCCGCTTTATTAAAGACATTATCCGGAAAAATAGATATACGGAATTTAAAACCAAATCAAAGCATTAGACTTTTCCTCAACAGCGATGCAGACCCACGAAACAGAAATAAGCCTGTCTATCAGATCACGACTTCAACAAAAAATATCGTCGTAGAGATTAATGAAAAACTCGGCAAACATTCCGGCGATGAAAAATTAATCAAAGACAACAAAAAAAGTTCGGAAACGGTTGATGTTTATACCGCATTGCTCACCGGCGACATCTGGATGAAAATTTCACACAAATACTCCATATCTGATGTGAACGGCATCCTGGCAAACGAACCGGATAAAACAATAAAACAAACAGTGTCAAAAATATACTCTGGACTAGACGAACCAAATCTGCTCATCTGCCACAGCGCAGGCGAAATTAATATTATTTTTCAAGACAGCGACAATTGCGTGAAAAATATTAGCGACGAATATAACTTATTAAAAGAAGGTTTAACACGTGTGCATCCGGCGGGCTATGCAGCACTTTTTATAGCAGCTCGCGAAGCGAAAGTGCAAAGGCTGGTCTTGACCTCAACTTGGCGCCCTTTGTTGGGATCAATAGCGCACCGTGCGGGTTTAGGATTAGATGTTAGCTATATAGACTCAGAACTATTAAATCGCCAAGAACTCCGAAAGAAGAGCGCTGTGGACACGAATGCTGTCAGTGAACGCGAAAAAATCCTGTTTGCAGATTTAGAAAAACTAAAGTCGAACAAAGAATCATTGGGAAAATCTTTGGAGAAAGCGAACAAAGATGCTCTCTTGGAGAAAGAGGACTCATCCGCCCTAATGAATTCAAGAACAAATACAAGAAAGATAAAAGAGGAGTACGACCATAACGAAATTCAATTAAAGAAAGCAGAGATAGAGTGGCTGACCGAACGTGACAAGAATGAATCAAGTATAGTGAGACGATTCCGAGAAGCACTGGCATCAAACAAATATGTTGGACAATTATTTGACCCATGGTTTATGGATGTTAGCACTCAAGACAGCTCGCCAGCAATTCCAAATCTCCAAAAAAATGAAAATGAGAAGTTACATGCGCACCACCTTCACATAACTGCCCACGAACCAAAAATATTATGAACGAATTTTCCACAACCAAGAAAAATTTGAGTTTGATACTCCTAGCTCTTCTGCTAACCGTGCAGACTAAGGCACAAACGCAGAACGACAGACCTTCGTTGTCGACACATGGAGTGATCTACCCTAACTCATGCAATGAAGATCAACAAAAAAGATTAAGATCCGTTCTTTTCAAAAGCTCAGCCTTAGCCCCTGAAAAAGCATGGCGAGCCATACAGACTTTTCTTTGCTCTACGCACAATGATAAGAACATCAACACCGCTTTAACTTTTTCGAAGTCAGAAATAAAGAACAATTATGAAGAGACTGGTGCTAGCCCGGATTCAAGGGTGGTGAAATCAACCAAAGAAACAATTGAATCGTTAATGGCAAATGGAAAGGCATGGGATGCCGAAATTGATGCAAATAGGAATGAGTTGAAAGTAAGTTATCTGAAAGATGAGGCGTGCATTGAAGGCCTGATTTTTAAATTCCACAGCGCGCAATGGTATCTATCCGAGTTCTCCGCAGCTTGCGATTGATAAATCGCAGAGTCCAGCTCCAGCGAATGGGAAGAACAAGCCAAATATACCAATAACGTATCTGCCCACGTTGTAAGTCTGCATTTCAAGTGCTCTTCAGCAAGGTTCGTCCAGCGCTGCTACAATCCCTTCGCCTGCCACTGAGCAGAGCACCACAATGTAATTACGTCTTCGGGGCGGGGTGCGATTCCCCACCGGCGGTATGACCTTCACGGGTCGAGCCCGCGAGCGCCTGCTCAACTCCCATTGAGCAGGGTCAGCAGACCTGGTGAGAAGCCAGGGCCGACGGTATAGTCCGGATGAAAGAAGATGTGCGCTGTCATGCGCCTGGTCACCCGCGCCTTCGCGGTTGAACAGGTGCGCGGTTTCGCTTTGCCCTGATGCGTTTTTCGCCAACCACTGCGAGGAGCGTTTCACATGTTAGTCCCTACCTACACCCTTCAAAGCAATGACCTCGAAGGTCGTATCGCCGCCGCCCTGGCCGCCATGCGCGCCGGCATTCCCGTCATCCTGCTCGACGACTTCGATCGCGAGAACGAGGCCGACCTGATCGTCGCCGCCGAAAAACTGAGCGTAGAAACCATGGCGCTGATGATCCGCGAATGCAGCGGCATCGTCTGCCTGTGCCTGTCCGACGAGAAGGTGCGCGCGCTCGAACTGCCGCCGATGGCGCCGGAGAACGGCAGCCGCTACGGCACCCCGTTCACGGTCTCGATCGAAGCCCGCCATGGCGTGACCACCGGCGTCTCGGCCGCGGACCGCGTCTCCACCATCCAGGCCGCGATCGCGCGCAATGCGCAGCCGGACGACCTGGTGCGTCCTGGCCACGTGTTCCCGCTGCGCGCGACGCCGGGCGGCGTGCTGGCGCGCGCCGGCCATACCGAAGGCTCGGTCGACCTGGCCAGGCTGGCCGGCCTGCAGCCGGCCGCCGTGCTGTGCGAGCTGATGAACCCGGACGGCACCATGATGCGCGGCGAGCAGATCGAGCAGTTCGCCGAAGAGCGCGCCTTCCCGATCCTCACCATCGCCGAACTGATCCAGTGGCGCCGCGCACGGGCGCTGTAATCTAAAAAATGAAAAAGCCCGGGTTGCCAGTACGCTGGCCACCCGGGCTTTTCAAACCTGCGCCCCCAAGGCGCAGGCTCGAAGATCACTCTCCCAACAAGCTGTTCACCGGCACCAGGTCCGCCTCGCGCAGCGATCCGGCCGCCGCCTTCAGGCGCAGGCCGTTGATGATCACGTCATAGCGCGCGCGCGACAGGTCGGTGCGGGTCTGGTACAGCTGGCGCTGGGCATTCAGCACGTCGATATTGATGCGCACGCCGACCTGGTAACCCAGCTTGTTCGACTCCAGCGCCGACTGGCTCGACACTTCCGCCGCTTCCAGCGCCTTGACCTGGGCCAGGCCGCTGTTCACGCCCAGGAAGGACTGGCGCGCCTGCAGCGCCGCGTTGCGGCGGGTCGCTTCCAGGTCGTTGCGGGCACGGTCTTCCAGGGCGATCGATTCACGCACGCGGCTGGTGACGGCGAAGCCGCTGAAGATCGGCACGCTCCACTGCACGCCGATCGCATTGTTCTTGGTGTCGCCCGAGCTGCCGGTGCGGCCGTTGACGTCGCGGCGGGTCGAGCTCGCCACCAGGTCGACGGTCGGCAGGTGGCCGGCGCGGTTGCGCGAGATGTCGCGCATGGCGATCTCGACCTGCAGCTGGCCGACGGTCACGCCGTAGTTCTGGTTCTCGGCCGACGACACCCAGGGATCGACCGAGGACGGCTGCGGCACCGCCAGCGTCACGCCCGGCTTGAGCGGGGCCAGGTTGCCCGGCGCGGTGCCGATGATCGTCTGCAGCGTGTTGCGCCTGTTGTCCAGCTCGTTGACGGCGGCGAATTCCTGCGCCAGCACCAGGTCGTAGGCGGCCTGCGCCTCGTGGGTGTCGGTGATGGTCTGGGTGCCGACCTCGAAGTTGCGCTTGGCCGACGCCAGCTGTTCGGTGGTCGCCTCCTTCTGGGCGCGGGTCGACTCGAGCGCATCCTGCGCCGCCAGCACGTCGAAATAGGCCGTGGCCACGCGTGTGATCAGGTCTTGCTGGGCCTGGGCGAACTGCGCCTCGGCGATCGCCTGCTGCAGCTTGCTCTGCTGGTAAGTCTGCCAGCGATCCCAACGGTACAACGGCTGCTGCAGCGACAGCGTGTATTCGTTGGTGCGCAGGTTCGAGCCGCTCGAATCGATGATGCCCGGCTGGCCGTTCGGCAAGGTGCCTACCTGGCCGATATTCCATGGATCGAACTCGTTGTCGTTCTTGCTGATTCCACCACTGAGACCCACGGTCGGCAGCAAGCCCGCACGCCCCTGGGTGATCCGCTCGCGGCCGGCGGCCAGCGAGGCGCGCGCGCTCGCATACGTCGCATCGTTGGCCAGCGCCTGCTGGTACACCTGGATCAGGTCGGCAGCATGGGCGTTAAGCGAGAAGCACGCGCTGGCAAGCAGCACGGCAAGTAGGGGTTTCTGCATTGCTATCTCCACAGGAGTCATCTAGTTGAGGATCAGGTCAATACTTCGGCATCGACGGATCGACCTGTACGGCCCAGGCGTGTACCCCGCCCGTTAAATTCGTTACGTTACTGAATCCATTGCGCTCGAGGAAAGCGGCCACGTTCATGCTGCGCGCGCCGTGGTGGCAAATGCACACCACTTCCCTGTCGTCGTCGATCTCGCTCACGCGGACCGGAATCAGGTGCATCGGGATCTGGGTCGAGCCTGCGATCCTGCAGGTCTCGAATTCCCAGTCCTCGCGCACGTCGAGCAGCAGCGGCTGCTCGCGCGCCGGGTCGGCCAGCCAGGCGGCCAACTCGGGTGCGGTAATCTGTCGCATCGCTCGCCCTCAGAAGGTGAAGCGCGACGGCGCTTCGGCGCCGGTCAGCGGCTTGGCCACGGTCTCGAACACCTTGACCGCATCGTGCGCCGTTTCCGAGGTGCGGGTGATCAGCTGGCAGCTCATCGCCGGCGCCTCGCCCAGGATGGCGATCATGCGGCCGCCCACCTTCAGCTGCTTGACCAGCGCTTCCGGCAGCACCGGCAGGCCGCCCGAGACCACGATCACGTCGTATTCGGCGCCAGCCGACCAGCCCTGGGCGCCGTTGCCTTCTTCCACGCTGACGTTGCCGACGCCGGCCTTGGCCAGGTTTTCCCTGGCCAGGGTGACGCTCTCCGGCTGGATCTCGACCGTGGTCACGTGGCGCGCCTTGTGCGCCAGCAGCGCGGCCATGTAGCCGGAACCGGTACCGATCTCGAGCACGTTCTCATGTTTTTTCACCGCGATCTCTTGCACGATGCGCGCTTCGACCTTCGGATTGAACATCGTCTCGCCGCCCGGCAACGGGATCTCGACATCCGCGAACGCCAGGTTCTCGTAGGCCTTCGGCACGAATTGTTCGCGCTTGACCACGTGCAGCAGCGCCAGCACATCTTCGTCCAGGACGTTCCACGGACGGATTTGCTGTTCGATCATGTTGAAGCGGGCTTGTTCGATATTCATTTCAGTTCTCGGTGGAAAAATAAATAATCCGATATTCTAATCGCTCAATGGCCTCTGGACGCACATCTTAACGATGCACGGCCGAGCCAGCGGAAAATTGCGACAGTCTGCAGTTTGAGGGGGATGAACGCCAGAAATCCGTCCCTGGCGTGATAGGCAAGTTACCTGGATGCGGGAAGCAGGCCGTGCAGGGTGATGTCGAGGAATGCTTCCAGGAAGGCCTCAGGCTGCAGGTCGCAGCGATCACAGGGGGCGATCGTATGCTTCCAGGTCGAGAGCATCAGCAGCGGTGCGATCAGCACCTGCGCCGTCTGCGACACGTCGATCGCGCGGAATTCGCCGCGGCGGATGCCGCGTTCGAGCATGTTCGAAATCATGCGCATGCGGCGCGTCATGACCTCTTCCTGGTAAAAGCGCGCCAGTTCGGGAAAATTATCGGCTTCGGCGAGGATCAGCTTGCTGATGCCGGACGCCTTGGTCGCGCCGATGCGCACCCACCAGGACAGGATCACTTGACGCAGCAATTCGGCGCTATGGCCGTCGAACTCCGCCACCGAGGTCTCGGCATCGTCGATCATCGGCAGGATGGTCTGGCGGACGACGGCCTTGAACAGGTCTTCCTTGTTGGCGTAATACAGGTAGAGCGTTCCCTTCGACACGCCCGCGCGGCGGGCCACGTCTTCCAGGCGGGTAGAGGCGAAACCACGTTCGACGAACAGCTCGATCGCGGAAGCCAGGAGCTCTTTGGGACGCGCTTCCTTGCGACGTTCCCAGCGCGGCTTGCTGTCAACTTGGCAGTCCATATTCCCGCCCAGAAATTATCTAAGGAACAATCAATATAGAACGCGCTTGTCCGTACAGTCAAGCAACCGTTGTATATGCGAAACTATATTAGTCGAAATGTGGTAGTAACCGTAGATTCAACTGCTTTTATGAAGAGGTCGCCGTTCGCTTGCAGGCGACCGAGGTATACTGGCGGGCTCCGTTCCAAGCACTCCCCCGATGTCCATGTCCGCCTCCTTCCAGTGCCGGCCGCAATGTGGCGCCTGCTGCACCGCACCTTCGATCACCAGTCCGATTCCGGGTATGCCGAACGGCAAGCCGGCCGGAGTGCGTTGCGTGCAATTGGGAGAGGATGAGCGCTGCCGACTCTTTGGACAAGCCGAACGGCCGGCCTTCTGCGGCGGCCTGCAGCCGTCGCATGAAATGTGCGGCGATGATCGTCCGCAGGCGATCCGCTGGCTGAGCGAGCTGGAAGAAGCGACAGCGCCGTAGGGTCGACGGCGAGCCGCCGCCCCTACATCGCCGATTTGCCGCGCGCCTGTTGCACGCGCTGGAACAGCCCGCCCAGGGTCAAGCCGTCATGCCAGACCTCGTCCAGGCGCAGGCCGTAGCGCTCGCGCAAGGCGCGCGCCAGCGGCTCGATGTCGGATGCATCGGGCATCCAGCGTGCGGACCGGGCCGCGCGCACCACGCCCAGCACCTGGTCGTCGGGACGCAGGTGCAGCTTGTCGCTGTCGCCGAACGAGAAGGCGGCGCCGAACACCGACAGGAAATCGCGGATGTCTTTACGGGATGCGGATGGGAAGGAACTGCGCCAGACCCGGCCCTGGAAGGGTCGGTAGCGTAATGCGTTGGGCAACTGCCAGTCATGAAATGCCAGCCAGGACAGCGCGGCAAGGATGATGACTAATAATAGACTCATTGGGTGAGTGCAGGATTACTCATGGATTTAGTTTAGCACGCGATTTCACATTCGGTGCAAGCGCTTTTTTCATTCGCGCGCCTGTCCAGACGCCGGGCGGCTGCACATTGCCGTCCGTAAAATCGTCTGTACGGTTCAGTTAGCCCAACGGTGGCGGCCCGGCTCATGGTAAGCTTCGAGCCCGAGCCGGCCTGCCTGTGCGGCCCGTCCCCAGATCACTTCCACACCAATACAATTCATGGATATTGCGCTCGCCATCAAGGCGATCATCATGGGCCTGGTCGAGGGCTTCACCGAATTTCTTCCGATTTCTTCCACCGGTCACCTGATTCTTGCGGGCGAGTTGCTCAATTTCACAGGCGTCAGAGAAACGGTATTCAAGATCGTGATCCAGCTGGGCGCCGTGCTGGCCGTCGTCTGGGAATACCGCGAGCGCGTCATGCGCCTGTTTTCCGGGCTGGGCTCGGATCCGCTCCAGCAGCGCTTCGCGCGCAACGTCGCGATCGCCTTCCTGCCGGCCGCCGTTGCCGGCGTGCTGTTCAGCGCCACGATCACCGAACTGCTGTTCCACCCGGTGCCGGTGGCGATCGCCCTGGTCGTGGGCGGCGTCATCATCCTGTGGGTGGAACGGCGCCAACGCCAGCGCAACGCGCCGGCGCGGGTCGAGAGCGTCGACGAGATGACGGCGCTCGACGCCCTGAAGGTCGGCTTCGCCCAGTCCTTCGCCCTGATCCCCGGCACCAGCCGTTCGGGCTCGACCATCATCGGCGGCATGCTGTTCGGCCTGTCGCGCAAGGCGGCCACCGAGTTCTCGTTCTTTCTTGCCATGCCGACGATGCTCGGCGCTACGGTGTATTCTGTGGTCAAGGAACGCGAGGCACTGTCGATGGCCGACTTCCCGCTGTTCGGCCTCGGCTTCGTCTCGGCCTTCATCGCGGCCTTCCTGTGCGTGCGCTGGCTGCTGCGCTACATCAGCACGCACGACTTCACGATCTTCGCCTGGTACCGTATCGTATTCGGTATCCTGGTGCTGGTGACCGCTCACTTTGGCTTGGTCAACTGGTCGGAGTAAACTACCAGCCTTACCTTCGTCCAAAACACTGAAACAGACAGTATGAATCCCGATATCGGCGCCGACCTCGGCGCGCGCGCTCTCCACGTGCTGGAGACGGTCTTCGGCTATCCCGCCTTCCGCGGGCAGCAGGGAGAGATCGTCGAGCACGTGGCCAGCGGCGGCGACGCGCTGGTCCTGATGCCGACCGGCGGCGGCAAGTCGCTGTGCTACCAGATCCCCGCCCTGCTGCGCGACGGCGTCGGCGTCGTCGTCTCCCCGCTCATCGCGCTGATGCAAGACCAGGTCGATGCGCTCGAAGAAGTCGGGGTGCGCGCCGCCTTCCTCAACTCGACGCAAACGTTCGAAGAGACCCTGCGCATCGAGCGCCTGGTGCGCAGCGGCGAGATCGACCTCGTCTACGTGGCGCCCGAACGACTGATGACGCCGCGCTGCCTCGAGCTGTTCGAGGCCTCGCGCATCTCGCTGTTCGCCATCGACGAGGCGCACTGCGTCTCGCAATGGGGCCATGACTTCCGCCCCGAGTACATCCGCCTGTCGATCCTGCACGAGCGCTTTCCCAACGTGCCGCGCATCGCGCTCACCGCGACCGCCGACCAGCAGACCCGGGCCGAGATCGCGCACCGCCTGCAACTGGAAGACGCGCGCCAGTTCGTCTCGTCGTTCGACCGCCCCAACATCCGCTACTCGATCGTCGAGAAGACCACCGGCCGCAAGCAGCTGATCGATTTCATCACGAGCGAGCACCCGCAGGATTCCGGCATCGTCTATTGCCTGTCGCGCAAGAAGGTCGAGGAGACGGCGGACTTCCTGAACGAGCACGGCATCCGCGCCATGGCCTATCACGCCGGCATGGAGCACACGGTGCGCGCCGCCAACCAGGCTAGATTCCTGCGCGAAGAAAACATCGTCATGGTCGCCACCATCGCCTTCGGCATGGGCATCGACAAACCCGACGTGCGTTTTGTCTGCCACCTCGACCTGCCCAAGAGCATCGAGGGCTATTACCAGGAAACGGGCCGCGCCGGCCGCGACGGCCAGCCGGCCAGCGCCTGGATGGCCTATGGCCTGCAGGACGTCGTCCTGCAGCGCCGCATGATCGACGAATCCGAGGCCGACGAAACCTTCAAGCGCGTGCTGTCGATGAAGCTCGACGCCATGCTCGGGCTGTGCGAAACGCTCAGCTGCCGGCGCATGCGCCTGCTCGACTACTTCGGCGAGCGCTCCGGCCCCTGCGGCAACTGCGACACCTGCCTGGTGCCGCCGGTCAGCTTCGACGGCACGGTGCCGGTGCAGAAGCTGCTGTCGGCCATCTACCGGGTCGACCAGCGCTTCGCCGGCGGCCACGTGATCGACGTGCTGCGCGGCGCGCAGACCGAACGCATCAGCCAGTGGCACCACGACAAGCTCACCGTGTATGGCGTCGGCGCCGACCGCTCCGAGCAGGAATGGCGCGCCATCCTGCGCCAGGCGATCGCCCTCGGCCTGGTGACGGTCGACCACGACGCCTTCAGTTCGCTCAAGCTCACCGACGCCGCGCGGCCGGTGCTCAAGGGCGAGCAGAAGGTGCAGCTGCGCCAGTACGCCAAGCCGGTCAAGGCCAAGCGCCCGTCCACCTCGCGCTCGAGCTACGAAGAAACCGAGTTGTCGCGCGACGAACAGGCGATCTTCGACCGCCTGCGCTCGTGGCGCATGGGCACCGCGCGCGAACACGGCGTGCCGGCCTATGTCGTGTTCCAGGACGCGACGCTGCGCGAGATCGCCAAGGTCAAGCCGACCTCGATCGACCAGCTGCGCGGCGTGTCGGGCGTCGGCGAGAAGAAGCTCGTCTCGTACGGCGACGAGATCGTCGCGATCATCAACGAGATGAGCTGACCAGGTTCACTCCCGGAACAGGTAAGTAAAGCTGCGGCTGACCGGGAGCACCTCGCTGCTGCCGCGCAGCAGCACCTGCATGCGTTCGGCGTCGACGCGCTCGGCCGCCTTGATCGCGTTCACATTCACCAGCGTGCCGCGGTGGATCTGCCAGAACAGCCCTGGGTCGAGCCCTCCCACCAGGTCCTTCAGCGGGATGCGCACCAGCGCCTCGGAGTCAGGCAGCACCACCCGCGTGTACTTGGTGTCGGCCTGGAAGAACAGCACTTCCTCGACGTCGATCAGGCGGATCTGCTTGCCGACGCTGGCTTTCAGCCATTTCAGCTTTTCGCGCTTCGGCTCGGGCGACGCGTCCTTCACCTGCTGGATGACCTTGCTGACATCGTCCGGGCGGACATCCAGTTTTTCGCGCAGGCGCGTCAAGGCCTTGTCCAGGCGCCCCGGCTGGATCGGCTTGAGCAGGTAGTCGACCGCGCCGGCGTCGAAGGCGTCGACCGCATACTGGTCATAGGCGGTGACGAACACCACGTGCGAGCGGCGGCCGATGCGTTCGGCCACTTCCAGCCCCGACATGCCGGGCATGCGGATGTCCAGGAAAACGACCTGCGGCTCGTGTTCGAGCCAAGCGTCCCAGGCATCCAGGCCATTCTCGGCAACCGCTACGATACTGGCCTCGGGCCAGGCCGTGGCCAAGAGGCCGAGCAGGCGCTCGCGCATCAACGGTTCGTCTTCGGCGACCAGCACGGTGGCGCTCATGCTTGCTCCTTGCAGGGGATGGCGATCTCGGCCAGCAGGCCGGGCTCGGCTTCGGAAAGCAGCAGGCAGGCGCCCTCGCCGTAGGCCAGGCGCAGGCGGTGGCGCACGTTTTCCAGGCCGGCGCCGGCGCCCGGGGTGTCGCTCATGCCGACGCCGCTGTCGCGCACCCGGATGCGGATCGTTCCGCCGTCGTCATGGGCCGTGACCGCGATCTCGCCGCCGTGCAGGGACGGCTCGATGCCGTGCTTGATCGCGTTCTCGGCCAGGGTCAGCACCAGCATGCTGGGAATCCGGGTGGCGGCCAATGCATCGGGCACATCGACCGTGTAGCGCAGGCGCTCGCCCATCCGGATCTGCATCACCCGCAGGTAGGAGCCGACCAGGCCGAATTCGGTCGCCAGCGCCACTTGCTCGCAACGCATATCGCTCATGCTGCCGCGCAGGAAGTCGATCAGGTGCGAGGTGAGTTCGGCGGCCCGCGGCGCCCCCTGCTCGGCCAGCTGCTGCACCGCCCCGAGGGTGTTGAACAGGAAGTGCGGCTCGATCTGGGCGCGCAGCAGGCGCAGCTGGGTTTCGCTCAGTTCGCGCGCAAGGCGCTCCTGTTCGGCATCGCGTTTGAGCTGCTCGGCCTGGATCTGATAGTGGCGATTGCGCAGCACGGCGACCACGATGGTCGGTATCGCCACCAGCGCGGTCACGACGAGTGTCACGGTGACGACGATCCTGGGCAGCTTGTCGAGCAGGACCGACCAATGCGTGCCCGTCTCGAACATGGCGGTCAATCCGCCGAACAGCCCGCCCACCAGGCCGAGGCCGACGATCGTGACCAGCGCCCTGCCCTTGGCGCGCACGACTTTCCCGTAGTTGAACCAGACGCCCATCAGCGACATGGCCACCGCGATCCCGATCGCATTGGCGGCGATGACCGTTTGCCACCATGGTTTCGACGGCAGGAAGGCCAGATTGATCAGGAAACCGAGCACCGACAGCAGGACGCACAGCTTGAGCAGCGCCAGCAGGGCTGCCGAGGTGCTGACGGTGCTGGAAAACCGGTACAGGGATTCGCGTTCGGCGGGCGACATCTCGGCCAGCTTGCGGGCGAAGAAACGGCGGCAGCCGGCCGGCACCTGCTCCACCAGCGAGGGGTCGCGCAGCACCGCGAGCTGCTCCGCTTCCACCTCACGGTTCCATTGTTCGATGCGCTTCCACATGCCGTTCTCCTCTGTGCTCGTTAATGTATATCAACAAGTCCAGTCTAGGAACTTCCGGCAGCCCGGAACAGCAAGTGGTGATGAACGACGAAGACGGGGGAGCGAACGACGATTCGCCCCCGGATAGGCACTTACTTGCGCGTGAAGACCAGGTCCCACACCCCGTGGCCCAGCTTGATGCCGCGGTTCTCGAACTTGGTCAGCGGACGGTATGCAGGCTGCGGCGCATAGCCCTCGGCGGTATTGACCAGCTCCGGCTCGGCGCTCAACACCTCGAGCATCTGCACCGCATAGTCTTCCCAGTCGGTCGCCAGGTGCAGGTAGCCGCCCGGCGCGATCTTCTGGCACAGCAGCTTGACGAAGGCCGGCTGGATCAGGCGGCGCTTGTTGTGGCGCGCCTTGTGCCATGGATCGGGGAAGAACACGTGCACGCCGTGCAGCGCGCCGTCAGGAATCATGTGGTTCAGCACCTCGAACACGTCGTGCTGGACCAGGCGCAGGTTGGCGATATCCTGCTCGCCGATCTGCTTGAGCAGGCTGCCCACGCCCGGCGTGTGCACCTCGACGCCCAGGAAGTCCTTCTCGGGCATCAGTTTCGCGATGTGGGCCGTGGTGTCGCCCATGCCGAAGCCGATTTCGAGGACGACGGGCGCCTTGCGGCCGAAGGCCTGCTCGAGGTCGAGCGGCTCTTTCTTGTACTCGATCAGGAACTTGGGGCCCTGCTCCTCGAAGGCCCGCGCCTGCGCGGTCGACAGCCGTCCTGCGCGCGTGACGAAACTGCGGATGCGGTGTTCGGTGGGATCGTACAGCATGGACCGTGCCGGACCACTGGTGGGCTTTTCAGAAGACATGGGGAGTGGAATATGCGGAAAAAACGGCTGTCATTATAGCGCAGCCGCCCCTGCCATCGGCCGTGCGTGGCGGCAAGGCGGAATCAAGCATAATCATTGTCTTCCCCCAGCAACGCCGGAGCCCTTTGCCATGCACTCGACGAAACACCCGATCGCCATCGACGACAACGTCGCCACCCTGCACCTGACGTCCTTCCACTACGGCGCCCCCGGCAGCGGCAAGAAGGTGTACATCCAGGCCGCGATCCATGCCGACGAAGTGCCGGCGATGCTGGTGGCCCACGTGCTGCGCGGGCAGCTGGAAAAGCTCGATGCCGAGGGCCGGATCAAGGGCGAGGTCATCCTGGTCCCGGCCGCCAATCCGCTCGGATTGTCGCAAGTCGTGCATGGCGCGCCGTTCGGCCGCTACGACCTGTCCACCGGCACCAACTTCAATCGCGCCTACCGCCACGCCGCCGATGCGCTCAAGAGCGCGCTCGAAGGCCGGCTGGGCGCGGACGCCGCGGCCAACGTCGCCCTGATCCGCGAGCATGCGCGGCGCGAGGTCGCCGCCTGGGAGCCGCCGGACAATGCCGCGACGCTCAAGAAGACCTTGTTGACGATGGCGATCGACGCCGACATCGTGCTCGACCTGCACTGCGATAACGAGGCGGTGCTGCACATGTACACCGGCACGCCGCTGGTCGAGGTGGTGCAGCCGCTGGCCGACCTGATGGGCGCACGCGTGCTGCTGGTGGCCAAGGAATCGGGCGGCGAAGCCTTCGACGAAGCCTGCAGCCGGCTGTGGTGGGACCTGGCCGACCATTTCATCGACGCCGCCATCCCGCCCGCCTGCGCCGCCGTCACCGTCGAGTTGCGCGGCGAGAACGACGTGAACTACGACTACGCGCAACAGGATGCCGAGGCCATCCTGCAATACCTGGCGCACCAGGGCGTGCTCGATATCCCCACTAGCGCCCTGCCCCCGGCGCAATGCGGCCCGACGCCGCTGGATGCGGTCGAACCGTTGACGGCGCCGCATGCGGGCGTGCTGGTCTTTCGCAAGAAGCTGGGCGATCAGGTGGCGGCGGGCGAGCCGATCGCGGACATCGTCAATCCGGTCAGCGGCCAGGTCACGCCGGTGGCGGCCAGCCGCCCTGGACTGCTGTTCGCCAGCACGGCGCATCGGCACCTGCTGCGTGGCATGCACGTGTGTAAGGTGGCGGGGGCGGATTCGTTCAGGTCGGGCAATTTGTTGTCGAACTGAGGGCCGATCGGTCGGCCTCTACTTGTCCTGGCCGTGCCAATGCGCCTGGGGTGAGCGCCTGAAGAGCAACCCGGCGGCAACCGCAAGGATGGCGAACGTCGGCAGCAACCAGGCGTAACCAACGCCCAATTCCATCAGGGTCGCCCCACTCACTGCGCACCACGCCAGCGGGATCAGCCAGGCAATCGGGTGCGCACGACAGGCCAGCAGCACGCCCAGCGTCGCGATCGCGGTCGGATCGGGCGCGATGCCGAATACCTCGGCTTCGCTCCAGCCACGGCCGCTACCCGGCGCCAGCAGCGGATACGCGATCACCGCCAGGCCGGTCAGGCCGAGCGCCACCTGTTTCTGCATGCCGGCCGGCGTCGTCGCGCGCGGACGCAGCGCCATGAAGCACAACATCACGGCCTGCACGCCGAAGGCGAGCGCGAACCAGGGGCCGGCGGTGTTGATGTCCGCATGGCGTTCCAGGTGATAGGCCCAACCCACCCAGCCCCAGGCCACGGCCAGCACCAGCAGCGCGATGCGGTGTGTGTGGACGCCAGGGCGCGCGATGCAGCCGATGACGATCAGACCGGCCGCCAGCGCCAGCAGGTGCGCGGGCCAGACCGCCTCGTTGTACAGGGCGATGAGCCGGTAGTAGCTGCGTTGCGAGAACATCAAAAAGTCCGACAGCGTATAAGTCCACCACTCGCTCATGCCAGCCTTTCGGCATCCTGGGCGATGCGCTTGCGCAGGGCCTCGTCGGGCATGCGGCCGGTGCCGGCCAGCAGGTTCTCGCGCACGTGGACGACACTCGAGGTGGCAGGGATCGCGCAGGTGACGGCGGGGTGGGACACGATGAACTTCAGCAGCGCCTGGGCCCAGGTGGTGCAGCCGATGTCCGCGGCCCAGCCGGGCAGCGGCTTGCCGGCCAGCGTTTGGGTCAAGTCACCCTGGCGGAACGGCCGGTTGACGATGACGCCGATGCGGCGCTCACGCGCCAGCGGCAGGATGCGCTGCTCCACCTCACGGTCAAGGGCGTTGTACGAGACCTGAACGAAGTCGATGGGTTGCGAGGCCATGATCTTTTCGATCTCGCCATGGCGCCGGCC
Organism: Massilia timonae; assembly: GCF_001866515.1. NCBI lineage: Bacteria > Pseudomonadati > Pseudomonadota > Betaproteobacteria > Burkholderiales > Oxalobacteraceae > Massilia > Massilia timonae. The sequence goes on along the minus strand of NZ_JRYB01000001.1, from coordinate 2,101,024 downwards.
TTCGGACGTCGTGATGCCGACATAGCGCAGCCGCCCTTCCTTCTTCATTGCCAGCAGGGTCTTGAGGTGTTCTTCCCACGACAGCAGGTTATGCACCTGCAGCAGGTCGAAGCGCGGCACGCGCCACAGCTTGCGCGAGGTCTCGATCTGCTGCACGCCACGCGCGCCGCCGCTGATCCACACCTTGTCGGCCGAGAACAGGCGCTGCGGCTTGATGGCCTGTATCGCTTCGCCGATCACGTCCTGGGCCGAGCCGTACATCGGCGACGAGTCGATCAACCTGCCGCCGCCTGCAAAGAACTGGCGCATCACGTCGGCGCATTCTGCACGCGCCTGCGGGTCGCGGCCGACGTTGAAGGTGATCCAGCTGCCCAGGCCGATGACCGGGATCTGCTCGCCGGACGAGGGAATCGGGCGGGTGAGCAGCGGCGCTGGGGCTGGCGCGGCGTACAGCGATGGTAGCGCCAGGCTGCCGGATGCGGCGAGCATCGATTGCAGCAGGCGGCGGCGTGAAGGTGAGTCCAGTATCATCCTTGTCCCTCGCATGGCTGAGTGCAGGAATCAACAGGATACTGCGTCTAAAGATGAGATGGCGCTGCCGTCAGTGCTGTTCCGAAAGCGGCTTGTTGCGCAGCGAGCGAACTGATTCTCTGACCGGCAAGGCCGACGTCCGGACTGATGGCTGAAGCGGTCATTTGACTGGAGCGGGTGAAGGGAATCGAACCCTCGTATGAAGCTTGGGAAGCTGCCGTTCTACCATTGAACTACACCCGCGTTGCCAGCATTCTACGCGCGTTTGGGACGGTTTGACAATTTTCCGCCCCTCCCGTGCCTGCCCCGGATCAATCCGGCTGCTCGACCGCATATCCTTTCGCCGCCAGCGCCGAGATGACCCCTTGCGGGTCGAAGATATCCTCGATTTTCAGCACGGCGAAGGTCGAGGCATTAGCCGCGAGCGCCTTCTCGGCCGAAGCGATCCATTTTTCGTTCGCACGCGTCCTCATATGCTTGAATTCGGGCTCGGCATCGAATGCCGCGCTGTTCATCAAGGCTCCGAAACAGGCCTCTTCGCGGCTGGCGAAATCCAGCTTGCGCATTTCACCCATATCGCCCCTGGCCCAGGCATTGGCGCGCTGGCTGGCGGCATCGATGTCCTGCTCCAGCGTGGCCATCGTGCGCGCCAGGCAGGCGGCGTCGCCCAGGGTCGACTTCTTGAAGTTTTTCAGCACCGTGCGCGCATTGTCCATCGGCAGCTGGAAGGTCGACGAGGTCTCCTTCAGCTTCGCCTTCTTGACCAGGCCCAGCAGCGGCTTGCGCACCGCGTAGCTGTCGACCAGGCCCGCCTGCTTGCGCGCGGCGTTCGACAACACCTCCGCCGCGAAGATCGGGCGCTCGCGCTCGACGTCGTCGTTCTCGGGCAAGTACTTGGACTTGAGCGTGGTCCAGCGCGCATACTCTTCCGCCGGCATCACGTCGCGCAAGGTTGCGCCATCCGGATTCTTGCGCATGCCGATGAAGCTTGGCAGCAGCGTGATCCCCCTGAAGAAACCCGGGTTGGCCGAGACGCTTGGCGCCGACAGGTATTCCTGCGAATTCATGATGACGTTTTCGACCTGCTGCGAGCGCCACTGCATGTTCTTCGGCACCGGCCCGTACATGCCGAACACCCACAAGACGTGCTCGCCCTTCGTTACCTTCCACATGCCCGGTCCGGGGCGCTGGGCCACGACGTGGATCTGCTCCGGCGCCGGTTCGGCGGCGGTCTCAAGCACATCGACGGCGGCCTGCGCCGGAACGGTCGCATCTTCCGATTGCGCCCAGGCGGGAGCGGCCAGCATGCATATGCAGAAAGCAGGTACGGCGAGTTTGCTCATGAAATGATCCGGTGATGGGAATCGCCAGATCTTACGCCAATGGCAGCGTCGGCGAAGCCGCTGTAACACGGCTGTTTCAATTACATGAACGACGCATATCATGCATACGTCAGCCTTCCGGCGGCTCCGGCACATCTGGCCGGTCCAATAATTCCTGCGCCAGCTTCAAGCCCGTGACCATCACCGAAAACGCCTCGTGCTTGGACGCCTCGTCCGGCACGCGCAGCACGTACGACGGATGGTAGATCGTCACCACCCAGCTGTCGCCATGGCGTATGGGCCGTCCCAGCTTGTCCTTGAGCGTCGCGCTACCCGCCTGCAGCACCGACTTGAGCGCGGTCGCGCCCATCGCCACGATGACCTTGGGCTTGCGGGTGGCGATCTCTTTCTCGAGCCAGTAATGGCAGGCCTCGATCTCCTTCTGCGCCGGCGTCTTGTGCAGGCGCCGCTTGCCGCGCGGCTCCCACTTGAAATGCTTGACGGCGTTGGTGATGTAGACGCCCTTGCGCTCCACGCCGGCGTGCTCGAACACGCGGTCGAGCAGCTTGCCGGCCGGGCCGACGAAGGGTTGGCCGGCCAGGTCTTCCTGGTCGCCCGGCTGCTCGCCGACGAGCATGATCTGCGCGTGCTTCGGCCCTTCGCCGCCGACCGCCTGGGTCGCGTGTTCCCACAGGTCGCAGCGCCGGCACTCGTCCAGCTTCGACGGCTGCTGCCGCTCGGGCTGCGCCTGGTCGGCTTCGATCGGGATCGTACGACCGCTGCGCCGCCCTACCGCCTCGACCTGGCCGATGCGGCGGGCGCCGAGGCCGGCCTGGCTCACCAGCGACGGCACCAGCGCGCCTTCCGGCAGGTTCTTCCAGAAGCGCGACGGGATATGGCTGTTCATCACCTGCGTGTTCAGGCGCGCCGGGTTGAAGATGCTGCGGTAATAGGTCAGCCACAGCGCCTCGCCCGCATCGTCAAGGTCGGCGGCGCTCGACATCAGCGGGCCGGTATGGTGCAGGGTGGCGCCGTCCCACAGCACGCTGGCGTCGGGCGTGGCGATCATCCAGCTCACCTTGCCCATGCGCGCCACAAAATGCTCGGCCACCTGCGGCAAGACGTCGTGGCTCGGTTCGAACCAGGCCACGAAATGGGGCGCGCCGGCCTCGATCGGCCGTTCGCGGAATCGGATGTAGGCGTGCATATCGTGTACCTCGCGCCGCACCGCCTTGACCATCGCGTGCAGCCGCTGCCCGTCCGGATCGGCGGGCGATTGCACGTCGTGCTCGCCCTGTTGCCAGCGCCAGATCACCCGATACAGGAAGGCCCAGCGGTCGTGATCGCGGTAGCAGGCGGCGGTCTGCAGCATCTCCATCAGGGAGCGAGGGACATGCGGCCTTGGCGCCGTTGCATTGGAAGGCTCCTGTTCGGCCGCTTGCGGTTTGGCCGGAGACAGGAGGTCGCCTTCATTATGCGCAGCTGCCTGGCAAGCCGGCGCACCCGAGAACAGGTCGGCGCCCGGCGCGCCCCAGGTCACCGCCTCGGGCGGCACGCCGGTGCGCAGCAGTTCGCGCGCCACCGCGCGCCATGCGGTGAAGCCGTCCACCAGCAGCGGCCGCCCCGCGTGCACGCTCGCCACCGCGGTCGCGGCGAGGGCGGCGGCGCTGGCATTCGCGCTGGCGTCCAGGTTCATGCCGCCTGCAATTCGGGCCACAGGTTCATCTGCTGCGGCGCATCGGCCATGTGCTTGCGCAGCAGCTCGGAGCTGGTCGCGCCTTGCGCCGGCTTGTAGTCGGCGGTGACGACGAAGGGCGCCAGCTTCTTGAGGCTGCAGCGCAGGCGAGATAAATCTTCCCAGCGGATGCGGCGCAGGCGGCGCAGCTCGACGATGCGCTTGGCGTTGCGCAGGCCAATGCCGGGAATGCGCGGGATCAGCGACGCGTCCACCCGGTTCAGGTCCATCGGGAAGTGCTCGCGATTGGCCAGGGCCCAGGCCAGCTTGGGGTCGACGTCCAGCGCCAGGTTGCCCGTTTGCGGCATCAGTTCTCCGGCCGTGAAGCCGTAGCCGCGCAATAAAAAGTCGGCCTGGTACAGGCGGTGCTCGCGCAGCAGCGGCGGCGGCGCCAGCGGCACGCTGCCGGGGCTGTGCGGGATCGGGCTGAAGGCCGAGTAATACACGCGCTTGAGCTTGTAGCTGCCGTATAGCGTCTCGGCCGTGTTCAGGATGGTGTGGTCGTCGCTGGCGTCGGCGCCGACGATCATCTGCGTGCTCTGGCCGGCCGGCGCGAAGGCAGGCGCCTTCGGTTCTTCGGCTTTTTCGTCCAGCTTGCGCCGGATCGAGCCCATCGCCAGCTTGATCGTGTGGACGCTTTTTTCGGGCGCGAGGCGGGTCACGCTGTCGTGGGTCGGCAGCTCGATGTTCACCGACAGGCGGTCGGCCCAGCGGCCGGCTTCCTGTATCAGCAATGGATCGGCGTCGGGAATGGTCTTGAGGTGGATGTAGCCGCGGAACTGGTGCACCTCGCGCAACTGGCGCGCGACCGCCACCAGCTGCTCCATCGTGTAGTCGGCCGACTGGATGATGCCCGAACTGAGGAACAGGCCGTCGATGTAGTTGCGCAGGTAAAAATCCTGGGTCAGCTTGACCACCTCGTCGACCGCGAAGCGCGCCCGCGGCACGTTCGAGGTGCGCCGGTTGATGCAGTACTGGCAGTCGTAGATGCAGAAATTGGTGAGCAGGATCTTGAGCAGCGAGACGCAGCGTCCGTCAGGCGTATAGCTGTGGCAGATGCCCATGCCGGTGGTGGCGCCCAGGCCGTCCTTGCCCTCGGAGCCGCGCTTGGGCGCACCGCTGCTGGCGCAGGATGCGTCGTACTTGGCCGCGTCGGCCAGGATTTCGAGCTTGTCGTTGAGTTCCATCGCGCGCGCGTGACTGTATGGACATACAGTATAACGCCGCGTGCAGTCGCGCACGGTGCGCTGGCGCAGGCATCTGCGCCCGCCGACGGTTCAAATGCGGGACGTCAACCAGCAATCAGGCGCTCGGCCTGGGACAACTGTTGCGCTTCCATCCGGCCCGCGAGCTTCGCCAGGTAGGTGCTGGCCGGCGCCACGCCGGCGCCGCCGGCCCGGTGCAGCCAGGCATAGGCCTCGACCAGGTCGCGCTGGGCGCCCTGCCCGGTGGCATACATCACGCCGAGATTGAACTGGGCCCGCGCATGGCCCTGGCGCGCGGCGCACAGGTACCAGAAATGGGCCGCCTCGTAGTCGCGATCCACGCCCTTGCCGCAGTCGTAGCGCAGCCCCAGCTCGAACTGCGCCAGCGCGTGCTTCTGGTCGGCCGCCTTGTGGAACCAGTCGGTCGCCTCGGCCGGGTCGCCGGTTTCCAGCCGGTCGAGCAGCGCGCCGACCATGTACTGGGCCGGCGCGTAATCCTGGCCGGCCGCGCGCCGGTACCAGGCCAGCGCCTGCGCGCTGTCCCGTTCGACGCCGTTGCCGCTCTCATAGCGCAGGCCCAGGTCGAACTGGGCCCGCAGGTGGCCCTGCTCGGCCGCCTTGCGATACCAGTCGGTCGCCTGGGCCGGATCCTGCTCGACCCCGTTGCCGGCGTCGAGCAACTGTCCCAGGTGGTACTGGGCCGCCGGCAGCCCCTGCTCGGCCGCACGCCGGTACCAGGCGACCGCCTGCGCCGCGTCGACCGCCACACCCTGTCCATGTTCATGGCGCATGCCGAGGCTGTTCTGGGCGCCGGCATGGCCTTGTTCCGCGGCGCGCCGGTACCACGCCAGGGCCAGCGCCTCGTCGCGCGCGACGCCGTGGCCGGTGTCATAAATCAGGGCGAGATTGAACTGCGAGCTGGCATGTCCCTGCTCGCCGGCGCGGCCGTACCACAGGATCGCCTGCCGGCTGTCCTGCTCGACGTCCTGGCCCTTGTCGTAGCGCAGGCCGAGGTTGAACTGGGCCGGCGCATGGCCCTGCTCCGCCGCCTTGCGCATCCAGGCCAGCGCCTCGCGCGCGTCGCGCGCCACGCCCTGGCCGGCGTCGTAGCGCAGCCCCAGGTTGTACTGCGAGCGCACATAGCCCTGCTCGGCGGCGCGCCGGTACCAGCGCAGCGCCGCTTCCTGGTCCTGGGCCACCCCCTTGCCGGTCTCGAACATCATGCCCAGGTTGTGCTGCGCGCCCGGCTCGCCCTGGTCCGCCGCCTGGCTGAACCAGTGCAGCGCCCTGCCCACGTCGCTGGCCACGCCATGGCCTTTCGCGTACAGCCAGCCCAGGTTGTACTGGGCCGGCGCATAACCCTGGTCGGCCGCGCGCCCGTACCAGTGGGCCGCCTGGCCGAAGTCCTGCTCGACGCCCTGGCCCTTCTGGAACATCACGCCGAGGTTGTACTGGGCCTGCGCCAGGCCCGCCGCCGCCGCCATCCGGTACCAGGCCACCGCCAACTCGTCGCTCTTCGGCACGCCCTGGCCGCTCACGTACATGAAGCCCAGGCTGTGCTGGGCCTGGGCGTTGCCGCGCTCGGCCTGCGCTTTCACACGCAGGAATTCGGCGCTATACGCAGGCGTATCGCGAGAGACTAGCGGGGCGTCGAGCATGGTCGGTCAGGCCTGCACCGCACGCAGGCTGGCGCCCGACTGGGTGCGCAGCGCGGCCATGAAGTCCTGCAGCGAAATCGGACGGTAGTACAGGTAGCCCTGCATCGTCAGGCAGCCGTTGGCGCGCAGGTAGCGCGCCTGCTCCTCGGTCTCGACGCCTTCGGCGATCAGGTTCAGGCCCAGGCCGCGCGCGATCGAGATGATCGCCAGGATGACCGGATAGTGGCCGTCTTCCTGGTGGATCTCCTTGACGAAGGACTGGTCGATCTTGACGGTGTGGATCGGGAAGCGGTGCAGGTACGACAAGGACGAGTAGCCGGTGCCGAAGTCGTCGATCGCGATCGACACGCCCAACTGGCACAGCTTGTTGAGTTGCTCGATCGCGTACTGCGGATTGCGGATGCAGATGTTCTCGGTGATCTCGACCTCGATCTGCTGCGGCGAGATGCCGTAGCGCGCCAGCGCGCCACGCATCTTCTCGAAAAAGTCGCCGCGGTCCAGGTATTGCGGCGACAGGTTCAGCGACAGGCGAATCTCGCTGCCGCCGATCGCATTCCACTGCAGCATGTCGCGGCACAGGGCGCCGATCATCCAGTCCGAGATCGGCAGCATCAGGCCGTTCTCTTCGGCGAACGGCAGGAACTCGCCCGCCGACAGGCGGCCGCGGGTCGGGTGGTTCCAGCGCATCAGCGCTTCGGCGCCGGTGATGCGGCCGGTCATGGCGTCGATCTGCGGCTGGTAGAACATCTCCAGCTCGTCGTGCTCGAGCGCACGGCGCAGCGCCTGCTCCAGCGCGATCTTCTGGTGCGACACTTCGAGCATCGAGTCGTGGTAGAAGCTGTGGCCGTTCTTGCCCAGCGCCTTGACCTGGTACATCGCGATGTCGGCGTGGCGCAGCAGCTCGTCGATCGATTCGCCATCCTTCGGATAGATCGCGATGCCGATCGAGGCCGAGATGTGCACCTCGTGGCCGTCCAGGTCGAACGGGTCCTGCAGCACTTCCAGGAATTTATCCGCCACCATGCGCGCGTCGTCGCGGTCGCGCAGCTCGGGCAGCACGATGGTGAACTCGTCGCCGCCCTGGCGCGCCAGGGTGTCGCCCTTGCGCAGGCATTCCTTCAGGCGGCTGGCCGCCTGCTGCAGCAATTCGTCGCCCTTCACGTGGCCCAGCGTGTCGTTCACCAGCTTGAAGCGGTCCAGGTCGATGAACATCACCGCGAGCTCGGTCTGCTTGCGCTTGGCCTGGATCACGGCCAGGCCCAGGCGGTCCTTGAACAGGATGCGGTTCGGCAGGTCGGTCAGGATGTCGTGGTAGGCCTGGTAGGAGATGACCTCTTCGGCGCGCTTGCGGTCGGTGATGTCGCGCGCCACGCCATAGGTGCCGAAGAATTCGAGCTTCTTCACTTCTTGGTCCGGCACGTGCATGCCGATCGCGTTGAGCGAGATCGTCATCAGGGTCGTGTTGAAGGTGCGGTCGTGGCCATTGCCGCCGCGGCACTTCAGGCGCAGCTCGACGTTGCGCGAGGCGCGCTCGTCGACGCGGCGCTCGTTGAACACGTAGCGCGCGCGCTCCAGGTCTTCCTCGTGCACCAGGATCGAGTAGTGCTGGCCGATCAGCTCTTCGCGCGTGTAGCCGAGCAGCTGGTAGGCGCGGTCGTTGACGAAGGTGAAGCGGCCCTCGTGGTTCAGCGTATAGATGATGTCCGGCGACGAGTCCACCAGGTAGCGGTACATCTTCTCGGAGTTCTCGAGCTGGTTCGCGATGCGCGCGTTATCCAGCGTCAGGCGCCGCCGCTGCAGCGCGTTGCTCACGGTGGAGAGCAGCTCCTCGCGGCTGTAGGGCTTGCGCAGGTAGCTGTAGGCGCCGCGCTTGAGCGCGCCGATCGCGGCGTCGATGCCGATCTCGCCGCTCATCACGATGACGTCGGCGTCGATGCCCCTCTCGTTGATGAAGTCCATGATCTCGTGGCCGCCGATGTCGGGCAGGCGCAGGTCGAGCAGGACGAGGTCGAAGTGCTGGCGGGACAGCTGGGCCAGGGCTTCGGTCCCCGACGGCGCGGTGACCAGGCGGTAGCCGCGTCCCTGCAGCAGTTCGTACAGCGAGGACAGCAGGCGTGGCTCGTCGTCGACCAGCAGCAGGCGTGGCTGGCTGTCGGTCTCGAGGGTCTGGGAGAAGGGAGCGGGTTCGCCGGGAAGCATGGTGGCGGTGACTGGATGCGCGTGCATGGTGAGGGTCAAGCGGAACCGAGGGCGCGCGCCGGGAGCGCGGGGGCCGCGCCGGCGCCGGACCACGCCGGCAGGAGGATTTCAAAGGAAGTGCCGGCGCTGCCGCTGCGGCAGGCGATGTGGCCGTCCAGCTGCTTGACCAGGCCGTGGACGATCGACAGGCCAAGGCCGCGGTTGGCGCCGGCCTCGAGGCCGTCCTTGGCGCTCCTGACCGGAGAGAACAGGTTGGCCAGCACCTCGCGCGACAGGCCCGGGCCGTTGTCGCTGACGACGAGTTCCAGGTAGACCCGGCGCTCGCGGTTCACGTGGCCGCGGTTGACGATCTCGATGCGCCCCGCCGGGCGCGAGCCCAGGGCTTCGACCGCGTTCTTGACCAGGTTGACCAGGATCTGCTTGAGCAGGTCGGGATCGCCCTCGATCGCGCCATCGCCTTCCATGCGCGCCACGACCTGGGTCGTTGCCGGCACGTAGCCGCTGCCGCGGAACAGGCGCAGCACGTCGTCCACCACCTTGGCCGCGTCGAGCGGACGCGGAGCAGCGTCCGGCGTGCGCTGGTCGGCCAGGCTGCCGATCAGCTGGCCGACGCGGTCGATCTCTTCGCTCAGGATCGACAGCTCGCCGCCCACCGGCTCCTGGCGCGCCAGCTTGCCGTCCAGGACGCTGAGGTAGTTCTTGATGATCGCCAGCGGATTGTTCACTTCGTGGATCACGCGGCGCGAGGCGTCGCGGAATTCCTCGGCCACGCTGGCCAGCTGGCGCCGCGCGTGGCCGCGCTCGAGCAGCAGGTTCTCCAGCGCCGCGGCGGCCTGCGCGCCGAAGGCCTGCATGAAACGCTCGCGGCGCTGGCAATGCGGCAGCTGCCAGCCCGGCACGCCGCCGATCAGCACGCCCAGGCAGCGCGGGCCGGCGACCAGCGGCACCACCACCAGGCTGTCGGTGCCCAGCATGCGCAGCAGCTGTTCCTCGGCCAGGCCCAGCTGGTCGTGGTGGCGCGCGCGCTGCACGAAGGCCGGACGGCGTTCCAGCGCGCTGCGCGCGACCGGGCCGCCTTTCGCCAGCGGCAGCGTGAACTCGGCGATGCGCTGCGCGCCGAAGGTCGGCGCGCCGGCAAGCAGCTGGCCGGTCGGGTTCTCGAGCAGCACCACGGCGCTGTCGAAATCGAACAGGATGCGCGCGGTGCGCGTCATCGCGTCCAGCAGGCTGGACTCGCCCTGCTGGCGCGCCAGGCTCTGGCCGACTTCGGACACCAGCACCATATTGCGCACTTCCTCGTTCAGGCGCTGTTGCACCGGATCGACGGGCGCTGGCGGCGCGTAGGCCGGCGGGCTCGGGATGTCGTCGGCGCCCGCCAGGTCGATGCCCAGGTGGGCGGCGGCCTGCTCCACCTGGCGCGCGGCCTTTTCCACCAGCTGGGCCCCGTCTCCGGCGTCGAGGCCGCACAGCGCGCTGGCTTCAAACACCATCGTCGCATCGTCCGCATGATGGGACAGCACGTGCGCCAGGCGCACGATGCGGATCAGGGGATGGCTGGACTCGAGCCGTTCGCTCGGTTCGTGGTGGTACAGCACCGCGTCGGCCAGGAAGGAATCGAGCTGCCAGCGCTCGATCAGCCAGGCGCCGGCCTCGGTGTGGGTGATCTGCAGGGTGCGCTGCTCGACCGCGCACAGGTCGTCGTCATCGCGCGCGGTGAAGTTGAAGCCGTATTCCTTGGGCGCCGCGGCCAGCAGCGCCAGCCGGCCCACGTTGTGCAGCAAGCCGGCCAGGTAGGCTTCTTCGGGATGCGCGTAACCCAGCGCACGCGCCACGTCGCGCGCCAGCACCGCCGCGCTGAGCGAATGCTTCCAGAACGCGCGCAGGTCGGTGCTGTTCGAATGGGGGAAGCTGTTGAAGGTCTGGAACACCGAATCGCTGATGACCAGGGTCTTGATCATGTCGGTGCCGAGTGCCACCAGCGATTGTTCGAGGTCGGCGCTGCGCGAGTGGCGGTGGTAGGCGGAGCTGTTGGCGACCGCCAGCAGCTTGCCGGTCATGCCGGCATCCTTCGCGATCAGGGCGGCAAGCTCCGGCATGCCGAGGTCGTCGGCCTGCAGATGCTCGATCAGCTTGACCAGAATCTGCGGCATGGCCGGCAGACGCGCAATCAGCAAGCGATTGCGGATGTCCTGGTCGGATTGGTGCATGTTTTCTAGCACGGCGCCACTTGTCGAAGGTTGGTTGGTGGCGTTGCCCTTGCGGGAGGCCTGCCACAACATCTAGCACTTCAGTCAATGGAACAGGCGAGTAACTTGCCCTCTGCTCCAGATGTAAAAACGCGTATCGTAGCATATATACATTTCTGATCAGGAACAATAGTTACAGTAGTAACTCTTGCCGAGGGCCGGCTCTAACTGTATGGCAGAGCGAAATGAGACATATGCTTGTTGCATCGATACGACTGTTGCATAAAAAATCGTAAAATTCAGGCACAAAAAAACCCGGCATTCGCCGGGTTCGCGCTCAGGGAACGTGTTCCCCCCGCGCCCGCAATTTTCTCCGGTGGCGCCGCGCCGTGTCCCAGAACGCCAGCGAGACCAGCACGAAGAACATCTGGCCGACGGCCAGCGCCAGCACCGAGTGCGACAGCGCCGGGGCGACCGCGCCGGCCACTACCGCGCCGAGCAGGGTCGAGACGAAGGACTGGCACGAGGCCACGGTGCCGCGGATGTGCGGGAACAGGTCGAGCGCCAGCAGGGTCGCGCCGGGCGCGATCAGCGAGCTGCCGAAGGTGAAGAAGAACATCGGCGCCACCGTCCACGGCAGCGCCGGCGGCAGGAAGGCGTGGTAGGTCACATTGAAGGTCACCGCCCCCAGCATGAAGAAGTAGCCGATGCGGATCTGGCGCGCGAAGTCCATCCTGCCGGCCAGGCGGTTGGCCATCAGCGAGCCGAGGAAGATCCCGCTCACGGTCGGCACGAACAGCCAGGCGAACTGCGACGGTCCCAGGCCCAGGCTTTCGGGCAGCATGACCGGCGCCGCCGCGATGTACAGGAACAGGCCGCCGAAGTTCAGGGCGGTCACGCCGGCCTTCATGTGGAACAGGAAGGAGCTGAAGATCGCGCCATAGCTCTTGGCCAGGAAGCGCGGGTTGAACGGCTGGCGCTGAGTGCTGGGGATGGTCTCGGGCAGGTGCTTCCAGCAGAACCAGCCGAGCAGCACGGTGTAGATGCACAGCGCCAGGAAGATCGCGCGCCAGTCGAACCACAGCACGATCCAGCCGCCCACCACTGGCGCGATGGCCGGCGCGATCGAGAAGATCATCGTTACCATCGACAGCAGGCGCGCCGCCGCGGTGTCGGAATACAGGTCGCGGATGATGGCGCGTCCCACCACCACGCCGGCCCCCGCCGACACGCCCTGCATGATGCGGAACACCCACAGGTAATGCACCGAGGAGGCCGAGGCGCAGCCGAAGGTGCCGATCGCGAACACCACCAGCGCCACCAGGATCACGTTGCGGCGCCCGAAGGCGTCCGACAGCGCGCCATGCCACAGCACCATGCCGGCGAAGGCCAGCATGTAGGCGGTCAGGGTCTGCTGCACCTCGAGCGGGGTGGCGCGCAGCTCGGCCTGGATCTGCGGGAAGGCCGGCAGATAGGCGTCGATCGAGAACGGCCCCAGCATCGACAGGGCCGCCAGCAGGGTCGCCAGGCCGCCGGCCGACAGCATCGCGATCTTGTGGGGAGTGGGAAGTGGAACCGGGGTGACGGGGTCCTTGGGAAGATCGGGCGGGTCGGTTGGCGGCAGCATCGTCAGTCCAGGTCAGTCCTGCTTTGGTTTTGCTTCTTCGCGGCGGTTGAAACCGGCCACCATGTCGAAGCGGAACAGGCGGCATTCGAGCGCGCCATTGAAGAACGGCGTCTTGCGCGATTCCTTCAGGCGCAGCATCTTGGGCAAGCCAAGATCGGCGGTGAACAGATAAGCGGTCCAGCCGGCGAAGCGCTGCTTGAGCGTGGTGGAAAAGGCCGAGTAGAAGCCCAGCGCCATCTCGTCCTGCGGCATGGTGCTGTCGCCGCGCACGCCGATCCGCTCGCCATACGGCGGGTTGGTAAGCAGAATGCCCGGCTGCGCGGTCGGCGCCGACACGTGCTGGGCCTCGATCTGCTTGAGCGGCACGTCGAACAGGATGCCGGCCACCTTCAGGTTATGGCGCGTCATGGCGACCATGTCGCCCGAGATGTCGGAGCCGAAGATGGTCGGCTCGCTCGGCAAGGGATTGGGCTTGATCGCGGCCTTCATCGCGGCCCAGGCCTGGCGGTCGTGGTCGGCGAACTGCTCGAAGGCGAAGCGGCGGCGCGCGCCGGGCGGGATGCCCTGCACCATCTGGGCCGCCTCGACCAGGATCGTGCCCGAGCCGCACATCGGGTCGAACAGCGGCACGCCCGGCTTCCAGCCCGAGACGCGCAGCAGGCCCGCGGCCAGGTTTTCGCGCAGCGGCGCGTCGCCCGTCTCTTCGCGCCAGCCGCGCTTGAACAGCGCTTCGCCCGAGGTGTCGAGGTAGATGATGAAGTTGCGCTGATCGAGGAAGCCGACGATGCGCATGTCCGGCTCGCGCGTGTTGACCGAGGGACGCTTGTTGTACTGGTCGCGGAAGCGGTCGCAGATCGCGTCCTTGATCTTGAGCGTGGTGAATTCGAGGCTCTTGAGCGGCGACTTGACGGCGGTGACGTCCACGCGGATCGTGTGGTCGGGGCCGAACCAGTCTTCCCAGGGCTGCTCGAGCACCAGGTCGTAGATGTCGTTTTCGTTGCTGTAGCTGCGTTGACCCATGCGCATCAGCACGCGCGAGGCGATGCGCGAATGCAGGTTGACCAGCCAGGCATCCTGCATCGTGCCCGAGCAGTGCACGCCGCCCGGCACCTGGTTGTGCACCTTGAAGGTGGTGGAAAGTTGGGCGATCTCGCCCAGTTCTTCGGCCAGCGCCGCTTCCATGCCGCGCGGGCATGGGCAAAAATAGGAAGCCATGAGGGGAACCCTTTGTCCGTTGATGAAACTGTTCAGGAATAACGCGCCAGGGCCCTTGGCCGATGACGCAAAACGCGCAACGCCCTGATGGGTCGCTGCGCGGGACTGCCAAGATACTGCTTGAAAACTGCGTCGTTAGAACGGCTTGACCGTCGCCAGGATCACGATCACCAGCAGCAGGACCACCGGCACTTCATTGAACCAGCGGAACCACGTATGGCTGCGCGTGTTCACGCCGCGCTCGAATTTCTTGAGGATCGAGCCGCAGGCATGATGGTAGCCGATCGCCAGGATCACCAGCACCAGCTTGGCGTGCAGCCAGCCGTGCTTCATGCCGATCATCATCGCCAGCCACAGGCCGAGCAGCAGCGCCGGCACCATCAGGATCGTGGTGAAGCGGTACAGGCGGCGCGCCATGCCCTGCAGGCGCTCGAGCGCCGCCGGGTTGGTTTCCTGGGCCAGGTTCACGAAGATGCGCGGCAGGTAGAACAGGCCGGCGAACCACGAGGCGATGAAGACGATGTGCAGGGCTTTGATCCAGAGGTACATGCGATTCCTTGTTATTGTTGATTACTGACGAACTTCGCCGTGCCCGAACACGACGTACTTGAGCGACGTGAGTCCTTCCAGCCCGACGGGTCCGCGCGCGTGCAGCTTGTCGTTCGAGATGCCGATCTCGGCGCCCAGGCCGTACTCGAAGCCGTCGGCGAAGCGGGTCGAGGCGTTCACCATCACCGAGGCCGAGTCTACTTCGCGCAGGAAGCGCATGGCGCTCGTGTAGTCCTCGGTGATGATGGCCTCGGTGTGCTTCGACGAATAGGCGGTGATGTGGTCGATCGCTTCATCCATATCGGCCACCACCTTCACCGCCAGGATCGGCGCCAGGTATTCGGTGCTCCAGTCCTCTTCGCTCGCGTTGGCCAGGTGCGGATAGCCGGCCAGGATCGCGCGCGACTCGGCATCGGCGCGCAGCTCGACCTCTTTCGTCGCATACAGCGCGGCCAGGCGCGGCAGCACGGTGGGGGCGATCCCGCGCGCGACCAGCAGGGTTTCCATCGTGTTGCAGGTGCCGTAGCGATGGCATTTGGCGTTGAACGCGACCGCCAGCGCCTTCTCGACGTCGGCCTTGTCGTCAATGTAGACGTGGCAGATGCCGTCCAGGTGCTTGATCATCGGCACCGTGCTTTCCTTCATCAAGCGCGCGATCAGGCCCTTGCCGCCGCGCGGGACGATCACGTCGACGTATTCCGGCATCGTGATCAGGGCGCCGACGGCGGCGCGGTCGGTCGTGTCGACCACCTGCACGGCATCTTGCGGCAGGCCGGCGCCCGCCAGGCCCTCGGCCACGAGCGTCGCCAGCGCGCGGTTGCAGTGGATCGCTTCCGAACCGCCGCGCAGGATGGCGGCGTTGCCGCTCTTGATGCACAGGCCCGCCGCGTCGACCGTCACGTTCGGGCGCGCTTCATAGATGATGCCGATCACGCCCAGCGGCACGCGCATCTGGCCGACCTGGATGCCGCTCGGACGCACCTTCATGTTCGAGATCTCGCCGACCGGGTCGGGCAAGGTGGCGATCTGGCGCAGGCCGGCGACCATGGTGGCGATCGCGCCATCCGACAGCGCCAGGCGGTCCATCAGGGCCGGGGCCAGGCCGGCGGCCTGCGCGGCGTCCAGGTCTTTCTGGTTCGCCGCGCGCAGCAGCCCGGCGTCGCGCTCGATGGCGGTCGCGATCAGCTCCAGTGCGCGGTTGCGGGTGGCCGTGTCGGCGCGCGCCATGGCGCGCGAAGCGATCCTGGCCTGGCGGCCAAGTTGGTGCATGTGTGCGGTGATGTCCATCGTATTCCCGTTGCGTTATCGATCAGGCGCGCCGAGCGATGCACATCCGTATCGAAAGCGGCTGCCTTAGCGCGCCACCTTCAACGCCAGCTGCAACATCGCATCCCACGCATCGCCCGCGAACCCCTTCGCGCGCAAGCCCTTGACCATGCGGTCGACCTGCGCCGCGTCCTGCAGCGCCGCCTCGAGCGTGCCCAGCGACACGCGGCGCAGCGCCGGCTCCATCATCCGCTCGCGCGGCCCCCAGATCCGGTATTCCTTCAGCAGCGCGCCCAGCGGGCGTCCCTGCGACATGCCGGTCTTTAATTTTAGCAGCGTGCGGATCTCTTCGGACACCGCCCACAGCACCAGCGGCAGCGCCTCGCCCTCGCCCTTCAAGCCTTCGAGCATGCGCGCCAGGCGCGCCGGGTCGCCGCCCAGCATCGCCTCGGACAGCTTGAACACGTCGTAGCGCGCCACGTTCAGCACCGCATCGTGCACCTGCTCGAAACTGAGCTTGCCCGGTTCGTACAGCAGCCCCAGCTTCTGGATTTCCTGGTGCGCCGCCAGCAGGTTGCCCTCGACCCGGTCGGCGATGAAGTCCAGGCTCTGGCGTTCGGCGCTCTGCCCCTGGCTCGACAGCCGCTGGCCGATCCAGCCCGGCAGGTGGGCGCGTTCGACGTTCGGGATCTCGATATAGACCGCCGACTGCTGCAGCGCCGTCACCCACGACGACTTGGCGGTCTGCCAGTCCAGCTTCGGCAGCGTGATCAGGGTGAGGTTGTCGGGGCCGAGGTCTTTGGCGTAGCTCTGCAGCGCGGCGCTGCCGTCCTTGCCGGGCTTGCCGGTCGGGATGCGCAGCTCGATCAGCTTCTTGTCGCCGAACAGCGACAGCGCCTGGTTGGCTGCCAGCAGCTCGCCCCACTTGAAGCTGCGCTCGACCGTGAGCACGTCGCGCTCGGTATACCCTTGCGCGCGCGCCGTCTTGCGGATCCGGTCGGCCGCTTCCAGCGCGAGCAGGTGCTCGTCGCTGGTGATCACGTACAAGGGCGCCAAGCCCTTGCTCAGATGGCCGTCGAGCGCCTCGAGCCGCAACTGCATCGTTACTGGTTTCCTTATGCCGGCTTGATCGCCGCCAGGCGGCGCAGGATCTGCTGCACCAGGTCGGACTGCATGTCGCGGTACAGCAGCGCTTCTTCCGATTCCTTGGCCAGCACCTGCGATTCGTCGAAGGCGATGTTGCGGCGCAGGGTGATCTCGGTCGGCGCCAGCAATTGGCGATTGTTGGCGTCGCGCACCTGGAACACCAGGGTGTAGCTGAGCGAGTACTCGCGCACCCGGCCCAGGCTGTTGAGCGACAGGATCGATTTGCCGCGCGTTTCGCTGATCACGTCGAACAGGGCCTGGGCCTTCGAGGCGTCGGTCTCGATGCGCACGGTGTCGCCCGCGCGCAGGTTGCGCTTGAGCTCCGTGCCGAGCGGCGAGGACTCGTTGAACGACAGCCAGATGCTCTGGAACGGCAGGTTGTACTGGCCGTCGCTGCCGCGCAGCTGGAAGCCGCAGCCGGCCAGCACGCCTGCCATCAAGAGCGCCGCCAGCGCACGCACCAGGGTCTTGTTCGACATATTGATCCTTACACCACGATGTTGACGAGTTTACCCGGCACCACGATGACTTTCTTCGGCGTGCCTTCGATGAACTTCTGCACCGCCTCGGAAGCCAGCGCCGCGGCTTCGATGGCGGCCTTGTCGGCCTCCTTCGGCACCTTGACCGAGCCGCGCAGCTTGCCGTTCACCTGGATCATCATCTCGATCTCGGACTGCTCCAGCGCGGCCGGATCGACCTGCGGCCAGGCGGCGTTCAGGATGTCGCCATGGGCGGCGGCGAAGCCCAGCTCCTGCCACAGCGCGTGCGTGATGTGCGGCGCGACCGGGTTCAGGAGGCGCAGGAAGATCGAGAAGCCTTCGGCGACGATGGCGTTCGAGGCCGGCGAGTCGTCCAGCTTCGCCGACTCGAGGGTGTTGAGCATCTTCATGCAGGCCGAGACCACGGTGTTGTACTGGATGCGCTTGAGGTCGTAGTCGGCCTGCTGCAGCACCTTGTGCACTTCGCGGCGCAGCGTCTTCTGGTCGTCGTTCAAGGTGCCCTGCGCTTCACCGTTGAACGATGCCGCGATGCGTTCGCGCTGCGCGTAGCCGAAAGCCCACACGCGGCGCAGGAAACGGCTGGCGCCTTCGACGCCGCTGTTCGACCATTCCAGGGTCTGCTCCGGCGGCGAGGCGAACATCGTGAACAGGCGCGCGGTGTCGGCGCCGTACTGTTCGATCTGGGCCTGCGGGTCGATGCCGTTGTTCTTCGACTTCGACATCTTCTCGGTGCCGCCGATTTCCACCGGCTGGCCATCGGCGCGCAGGGTCGCGCTCTCTGGACGGCCCTTGTCGTCGAACGTCAGCTCGACGTCGGCCGGGTTGAACCAGGTCTTCTTGCCCGCTTCGTCCTCGCGGTAATAGGTCTCGTTGAGCACCATGCCCTGGGTGAGCAGGTTCACGAACGGCTCGTCGAATTTCACCAGGCCGAAGTCGCGCATCACCTTGGTCCAGAAGCGCGCGTACAGCAGGTGCATGACGGCGTGTTCGATGCCGCCGATGTACTGGTCCATCGGCATCCAGTAATCGTTGCGGGCGTCGACCATCGCCTCGTTCGAGCCCGGCGAGGTATAGCGCATGTAGTACCACGACGAATCGATGAAGGTGTCCATCGTGTCGGTCTCGCGGCGCGCCGGCTTGCCGCATTGCGGGCAGTCGCACTTGAGGAAGGCTTCGTCCTTGTTCAGCGGATTGCCGGTGCCGTCCGGGACCAGGTGCTCCGGCAGCACGACCGGCAGGTCGGCCTCGGGGACCGGCACCGAGCCGCACTCGCCGCAGTGGATCATCGGGATCGGGGTGCCCCAGTAGCGCTGGCGCGAGATGCCCCAGTCGCGCAGGCGGAAGGTGGTCTTCTTTTCGCCCAGGCCCTGTTCGGCCAGTTCGCCCGCGACCGCGTTCACGGCCGAGATGTAATCGAGGCCGTCGTACTTGCCCGAGTTGATGGTGCGGCCGTTTTCCTTGTCGCCGTACCACTCCTGCCAGGCTTCTAGCGAGAATTCCTGGCCCTCGCTAGAGACCACCTGCTTGATCGGCAGGTTGTATTTTTTCGCGAAGCCGAAGTCGCGCTCGTCGTGCGCCGGCACACCCATCACGGCGCCGTCGCCGTAGGTGATCAGGACGTAGTTGCCGACCCAGACCGGGATCTGTTCTTGGGTGACCGGATGGGTGACGAACAGGCCGGTCGGCATGCCCTTCTTCTCCATGGTCGCCATGTCGGCCTCGATCACGGAACCCATCTTGCACTCGGCGATGAATTCCTGCAGGGCCGGGTTGTTGCGGGCCGCGTGCTGGGCCAGCGCGTGTTCCGGCGCCACGGCGCAGAAGGTCACGCCCATGACGGTGTCGGCGCGGGTGGTGAACACGTACAGCTTGCCATCATTGATCAGCTCACCATTGTCGCCCGCAATCGTGTGCGGGAAGGCGAAGCGCACGCCGGTCGACTTGCCGATCCAGTTGGCCTGCATGGTGCGCACGCGCTCCGGCCAGCCCGGCAGCTTGTTGTCGACGTGGTCGAGCAGCTCGTCGGCGTAGTCGGTGATGCGCACGTAGTACATCGGGATCTCGCGCTTCTCGATCAGCGCGCCCGAGCGCCAGCCGCGGCCGTCCACGACCTGTTCGTTGGCCAGCACGGTCTGGTCGATCGGGTCCCAGTTCACGGTACCGGTCTTCTGGTAGATGATGCCCTTCTCGAGCATCTTGAGGAACATCCACTGGTTCCACTTGTAGTAGTCCGGCTTGCAGGCGGTCATCTCGCGCGACCAGTCGATCGCCAGGCCCATCGATTCCATCTGGCCGCGCATGTGGGCGATGTTCGAATACGTCCATTCGGCCGGCGGGACGTTGTTGGCCATCGCCGCGTTTTCGGCCGGCATGCCGAACGCGTCCCAGCCCATCGGCATCAGGACGTTATAGCCGTTCATCCGCAGGTAGCGGTACATCACGTCGTTGATCGTATAGTTGCGCACGTGACCCATGTGCAGCTTGCCCGATGGGTAAGGCAGCATCGAGCAGGCGTAATACTTGCCTTTAGGGAAACGCGGGTCGTTTTCGACGGCCTTGTAGGCGTCGATCGACTTCCAGTAGGCCTGGGCGGCCTGTTCTACTTCGGCTGGACTATATTTTTCTTGCATGATTCTGCAGACGTAATGTGGAAGGTGGAACCGGTCATTATAACCCGTTCATTTTGCACTGCGGCGAGGCGCGGTGCATGAAGGAAAATGCAAAAAAGGCAGCGTCCCGTTGAACGCTGCCTTCGAGGATCAGCGCAGGACCAGTTCCAGCGCCGGCTTTTCGCCGTAGTCCTCGTAGCGTTCGTTGATGCCGCCGACGCAATAGCTCAGCTCTTCGAGCAGGTCGGGCGCCGCCGCCTTCATCTTGTCGGCCTCGAGGATGACGATTTCCAGCACCTCGTCCGGCTTGAGCTTGAATTTGGTCATGTTCTCGTCGTCGCGCAGATAGCTCATGCAGTCGACCCAGGCGTCGATGCTGTCCGCATACGAGGCCGGGAAACCGAAGGCCTCGCGGCTCTGCTGGTGAAACGACGCTTCGTCCGTGATGACGGCGCCGTTCAGTTCTGCCACGGCCATTATTTGTCCTTCAGGCCCAGCACGTCCTGCATGTCGAACAGGCCGTTGGCCTTGTCCGCCAGGAAGCGCGCGGCACGCAGCGAGCCGTGGGCATAGGTCACGCGGCTGCTCGACTTGTGGCTGACCTCGATGCGCTCGCCGGTGCCGAGGAACATCACGGTATGGTCGCCCACCACGTCGCCGCCGCGCACGGTGGCGAAACCGATGGTCGACGGATCGCGTTCGCCGGTGACGCCTTCGCGGCCATAGACGGCGCATTCCTTCAGGTCGCGGCCGATGGCGTCGGCAATCACTTCGCCCATCCTGAGCGCGGTGCCGGACGGCGCATCGACCTTGTGGCGGTGGTGCGCCTCGACGATCTCGATGTCATAGCCTTCCGAAAAACTCTTGGCGGCCATTTCGAGCAGCTTGAGCGTCACGTTCACGCCCACGCTCATGTTGGGGGCGAACACGATGCCGATTTTTTCACCGGCGGCGCGGATCGCGGCCTTGCCGGCGTCGTCGAAGCCGGTGGTGCCGATCACCATCTGCTTGCCGTTGGCGGCGCAGTATTCGAGGTGCTGCAGGGTGCCCTCGGGGCGGGTGAAGTCGATCAGCAGGTCGGCATTGTGCAGGCCGTGCTTGATGCTGTCTTCGATGACCACGCCGGTCAGGATGCCGGCGAAGGCGCCCACGTCCTGGCCGATGAAGGGCGAACCCGGGACGTCGAGGGCGCCGGCCAGGCGCATGTCGGGCGCTTCCTGGATGGCTTCGATCAGCATGCGGCCCATGCGGCCGCTGGCGCCGGCAACGGCGATATTCAACATGGTCATTATGGCGTTCCTGGGCGACGTTCGGTGTTGCCCGCATTAATTTGTACAGCCGGCGCATCGGCCGGTTTTGGAGGCAGTTGCTCCGACTTCTTCTTGGCTGGACCGGCGATGCGGTCGATGTACTCGCGCTCGCTCGGCAGGTTGCCGCCCTCGAAACGCTCGACCACGTCGTTCTTGAAGAACACGGTCACGCGGCTGGTGGTCAGCTCGCCATTGCCGCGCGCCAGGTAGAACGGGTAATCCCAGCGGTCGGCGTGGAAGGCATCCATCAGCAGCGGCGAACCGAGCAGGAAGCGCACCTGGTCGCGGGTCTGGCCGGCCTTGAGCTGGTCCAGCATCTCTTGCGAGACGAAGTTGCCCTGCTGAATGTCTGGACGATAAGGCGAGAAGATCCACAGGAAGCGCTGCAGGCGCGTCGCCTGGACGGTCTGGGCGCCGGCATTGGCGATGGCGGCCGACTTTTCCGCGTCGGACGCACTGGCGGCCGCATCCGTCGCCACCGGCGGCGCCGGACGCGTCTGGTTGCGCCAGGAGGCGCAGCCGGACAGCGTCAAGGTGCAGGCGAGGCCCGCCGCCAGCGCCGCCTTGGCGGAGAATCGATGGAATACGGCTTGTTTGACAGGCATAGTTAACCTCAATACGTTCGAGCGGGAGCTTTCAAAACGCTATATCATAAAGCACTCCGCCAATATTCGAGTGACAAACATGAGTAACAACCCGACCGACCTGAAGGCGAGCGGCCTCAAGGCCACGCTGCCACGACTGAAAATCCTGGAAATCTTCCAGAACAGCTCCGTACGGCATCTGACGGCGGAAGACGTCTACAAGATCCTTCTTGCTGACAATATGGACGTGGGCCTCGCGACCGTCTACCGCGTATTGACCCAGTTCGAGCAGGCCGGCCTGCTCAACCGCAACCATTTCGAGACCGGCAAGGCCATCTATGAGCTCAACGCCGGTTCCCACCATGACCACCTGGTGTGCGTCACCTGCGGCCGCGTCGAAGAGTTCTACGACGACGAGATCGAGAAGCGCCAGCAGATGATTGCAGAGCAACACGGCTTCACGATCGTCGAGCATGCGCTGGCGATCTATGGCAGCTGCCCGGAGTGCCGGGGCATCGCCAAGCCGGAGTAATCCTGCGGCCGGCACGGCCGGTGTAAAAGTAACAGTGTAAAAGTAAGTAAAGGGCGCATGGGAGTCATCCCATGCGCCCTTTCTCTATCCAGGCGTCGTCAGAACGATGCCGTCAAGTTCACGAACAGCGAGCGGCCCGGTTCATTGTACGACTCGGCGCCGGTGCTGCCGTTGGTGCTGCGCCGGAACAGGCGTTCGTCGAACAGGTTGTTGATGCCGGTGCGCAGGTACAGCTTCGGCGTGAAGGCGTAGCCGACGTTGGCGCCCACCACGGCATATGGCGCCAGCGTGTTGAGCGCCTCGCCGCTGGCCTGGACCCCGGTGCCGGTCAGGCGCCGCGGTTCCTGCTTGCCGTAATAGGAGACCGTCAACAGCGTCGTCAACCTGGCATTGACCTTCCAGTCCAGGGTCGAGTTCAGCGTGTATTCGGGAATCACCGACAGCGGCTCGCCATTGGTCTTGTTCTCGTTCTCGATCATATAGGTCAGGTTGTTGGTCAGCTTCAGGCGCGGACCGAACGGGATCGTCAGGTTGCCTTCGACGCCCTGCACCACCGCCTCCGGCGAATTCTCCCACTGGAACAACCGGCCATTGGCCGAGGTGTTGCCGAGCAGGCGATCCATGCCGCCGGTGATCTTGTTCTTGTAGTCGTTGTGGAAATAGGCCAGGCTGGCCTCGTATCCACGGTCCTTCCAGCCGATGCCGATTTCCTTGTTGACCGAGGTTTCCGGCGCCAGGTTCTCGTTGCCGCGCACATAGCAGCCGCCGCCCAGGTTCGGGTTGTTGACCGGACAGCCGTTGCCGCGCGTGTAGTACAGGTAGTTCGGATTCGACTGGTACAGGTTCGGCGCCTTGAACGCGCGCGCCACGCCGCCGCGCAAGGTCAGGGTCGGACTCAAGGCATACGAGGCGTTCAGGCTCGGGCTCCAGTTGGTGCCGAACTGGCTGTGCTTGTCGAAGCGCAGGCCCGGGGTCAGGGTGAATGCGGTGTTCACGCCGATATTGTCTTCGACGTAGACGGCATAGGTTTCGGCGCTCGAACGGCCATCACGGTTGCCTTCCGGCATGCCGGGAATCGCGGTGGCGGCCTGCGTCATCGAATACGGATCGTTGAGCTTTTCCTTGCGCGCCTCGAAGCCGGCGGTGAGCATCTGCGCCACCCCGCCGACATTGAATGGCGTGCTGATTTCGCCGTTGGCGCCATAGGTTTCGAGTTCCGACGTCGATTTCTTCGTTGGGTCGCTGATGCTGCCTTCCGGCCCACCCGCCAGGCCTTCGTTCATGCGGGTGTTGTCGGTGCCTTCATAGGTCAGCCACAGGCGCGATGTGGTGGCGCCCCACTTGCCGCGGTGGGTCAGCGCGGCGGTGCGGCGCAGCATGACGTTGGTTTCGGCGGCCGCATTGGCCAGCTCGCCCAGGATCGGGAAGCCGGCCGCATTCACGGCCCGGTCGCCGGCGTAGATATTGCCCTGGCGGCTGAAGTTGGATTCGAATTCGAGCACCTGGTCGGGCATGAAGTCCCAGCGCAGCAAGCCGCCGATGTCGCGGTTGCGCACGCCCTCGCGGCCGGCCGGCGGGATCGCGCCGTTGGCGGTATTGTCCGGCGTGGCGTTCAGCGCCAGCTCGTCGGCGTCGGTCTTGTTGACGTTGCCGAATACGCGGAACGAGAGCTTGCCGGCCAGCGGACCGGACAGGTTGAAGCCGAGCCGCTTGCTGTTGCCCTCCTCGCCGTGCTCCGGCGCCAGCGCATAGGCGGTGACCGAACCGGTCAGATAGTCGCCCGGCGCCTTGGTGATGATGTTGATCACGCCGCCGGCGGCGCCGGACCCGTAGCGCGCCGCCGCCGGGCCGCGCAGCACTTCGATGCGCTCGACCGCTTCGGCCGGCACCCAGTTGGTGTCGCCGCGCGTGTTGCGCTCGCCGCTGCGGCCCATGCGCACCGAGTTGCGCGAGCTGACCGGCTTGCCGTCGACCAGGATCAGGGTGTTTTCCGGGCCCATGCCGCGCAGGTCGATCTGGCGGTGGTTGCCGTATTGGCCGCTGGCGCTGTTGCCGGTCAGGTTCACGCCCGGCATGGTGCGGATCAGCTCGGCCAGATCATTCGCCGGCGGACGGGCTTCGATGTCTTCCGAGGTGATGACCGAGACGCCGATCGCCTGCTTGAGTTCTTCCTCGGCGGTGCCGACGATGTGCACCTGGTGCATCGGCTGGTTGGATTGCTGGGCCATGGCCGGCAAGCCAAGGAGCGCCAGTCCGACGGCCGCGGCGAGCGGCGTCATGCGGTTTGCTGTCAGTTTCATCCCTCTTGTTCCTGTTATTTGATTGTTCTGGACAAGCCGGAGCGCTCCGGCTCAATGCAATTGAGAATCATACTCATTTGCATTTCCAAAACTTTGTCAAATTGTGGCAAGAAGGTTGCCAGCCTTGCACTGGCTTAAGTTTTTAGCGATTCAGGAGTGGCTGAGGGCGTTCGACAGCAGCTTGGCCGTGATGTCGACGATCGGGATCACTCGTTCATAGGCCATCCGCGTCGGGCCGATCACGCCCAGGGTGCCGACGATGCGGCCGTCGACCGCATACGGCGCGGTCACCACGCTCATCTCGTCCATCGGCACCAGCTTCGATTCGCCGCCGATGAAGATCTGCACGCCGCCAGCCTTGCTCGATACGTCGAGCAATTGCATCAAGCCGGTTTTTTGCTCGAACATCTCGAACATCTGGCGCAGCGAGCTCATATTGGACGACAGGTCGGACACCGACAGCAGGTTGCGCTCGCCGGCGATGACCATGTCGTCGCCCTCGGCCATCGCTTCGCTGCCAGCCTCGACCGCCGCCTGCATCAGGCGGCCCATATCGTCGCGCAATTGCTGCAGCTCTCCGCTCAAGCGCTTGCGCACCTCGTCGAAGGACAGCCCGGCGAAGTTCTGGTTCAGGTAATTGGCCGACTGGGTCAGTTGCGCCGGGGAATAATCCTTATCGAGCAGCAGCAGCCGGTTCTGGACGTCGCCGCGCGGATCGACGATCACCAGCAGGATGCGCTTTTCGCCCAGGCGCAGGAATTCGATCTGCTGGAAGACCGATTCGCGGCGCGGGCTCTGCACCACGCCGGCGAATTGCGACAGCGAGGACAGCATCTGCGCCGCGTTGGCGATCAGTTTCTGCGGTTGCAGGTTGGACAAGGGCTGCGGCAAACGCATGCGCTCGGCATCGACCGCCTTGTCGTCGATCGGCCCCACCGTCAGCAGGGTGTCGACGAACACGCGGTAGCCGCGCGGCGTCGGGATGCGGCCGGCCGAGGTGTGCGGACTGGCGACGAAGCCCATCTCCTCGAGGTCGGCCATGACGTTGCGGATCGTGGCTGGCGACAATTCCAGGCCCGACAGCTTGGACAGCGCGCGCGAGCCTACCGGCTGGCCGTCGGCGATATAACGCTCGACGAGGGCTTTGAGCAGGGTGTGGGCACGTTGGTCGAGTTGCATGATTCCGGGAAACGTTTAATGGCGCGCGTATTTAACGTGTGCATTATAGGCAGGTTGGGGCATGGCACGGGCAGCGCAAGGCTTGCTGTGACGCATGTCCAACGCTCTTGCTCGCGCTTTTACAGGGATTCAAGCCAGTCGAGCAGCGCGTCGAGACTGGCCACTTCGACGTCAGGCTGGACTTCATGGGCGAGTTCGTTGACCTTGCCGGTCCGGTTCATCCAGGCCGCGCGCAGGCCGGCGCGCTGGGCGCCCTGCACGTCCAGCAACAGGTCGTCGCCCACGTACAGGGTCTCGCCAGGCAGGACGCCGAGCGCGGCGCAGCCGGCGAGGAAGATGCCGGGATCGGGCTTGGCGCGGCCATACTGCCGCGCCGCCACCGAAGCCTGGAAGTGGTGGGCCAGGCCGATGGTCTGCAGGTCGGCCACGCCATTGGTGACCGAGCCGACCAGGGCACGTCGCTTCAGGCGCTCGAGCCCGGGCACGACATCCTCGTAGGGCGTCACGGCATTGCGGGCGGCAAAGAATACGGTCATCGCCAGCTCGACCTTGCCGGGATCCTCACCCACCTGTTCGAAGGCGGCGACCAGGCCGGCATGGCGCAGCGCGCCCAGGTCGATCCCGAATTCGGGGCGTGCGGCCAGCAATTCCAGGCGCGCGGCGCGCAGGCTGTCGATCGTGAAGCGTTCGACCACCCGCGGCGCGTGCTCGCCGAGCCAGGCATACAACAGTTTTTCGGCTTCCAGGATCACGGGCGCGATCGGCCACAGGGTATCGTCGAGGTCGAACAGGACGGCTTTCGGCCAGGGTTGGCGGGTCATCGGCTTCCAGACTAAGGGAGAAAAGGTGCGCCCCAAGCATAGCGACGCGCTACGCCGAACGCAATGCGCACGCCGTTTGCACCCTGGAATGTTGCCTTTGTTGAATTATGGTTACACCAAGATACAAAACCATATACGCCCGAAATGGACCAGCTGCTTGCCAAATGGACTAAAATGTTGAGCGATTTTTCTATTCTCACCGCGCAGCTGCGCTTTCCCGCTAGATTTTTTGGAGATGTTATGAAGAGTTCCTACCTGCGTGCCGGCGCGGCGCTGGCCTGCGCGGTCGCACTGTCTGCCTGCGGCGGCAGCGATGGCCAGCTGGAGCTGGGCGGTAGTTTTTCCGGTGTGACCAAGACCGGCTTGGTACTGACCAACGACGGCCAGGAAAAGGCGATCACGCCGCCGGCCGATGGCTCCGGTGCGGGGCGATGGGCGTTTGACAACCTGATCTCGACCGACGACCGCTATTCCGTCGAAATCAAATCCACGCCATCGAACGTCGAGCGCTGCGATATCCAGAATGCGAGTGGCCGCGCGGGCTATCACGTCTACACCGTCTACATCACGTGTACGCTCAAGCGCCACGCTCTCTCTGGCAGCGTCAGCAACCTGAAAGGTGAGCTGGTGCTGGTCAACGGTTCCGACCGTGTGGCACTCCAGGCCGGCGCCACCTCGTTCAAGATGGCCGATGTCGCCGAAGATTCGCCTTACGGTGTCACTATCCTGCAACAGCCTGCCAATCAGACTTGCACTGTCAACAATGGCAGCGGCACCGTGGGACCTGCCGACGTCACCAACGTGGCCGTCACCTGCACCCCTTAATTTTTCCTGGAGCGTTACGCATGAAGTCTTCCCTGATCCGTCCGGCCCTCGCGCTGGCGCTGGCCGCGGGCCTGGCCGGCTGTGGCGGCAGCGACAAAGCCGAGTTCGCCGTGAAAGGCACGATCTCCGGCATCGTCTATCCGGGCGCCGTCCTGACCACCAATGGCATGGACTTGCCGATCGACCCGCCTGCCAAGCCGGGCGACCCGGTCAACTTCGAGTTCCCGAACAAGCTCGAGTATGGTGACGTGTACAACGTCGTCTTCAAGTCGACGCCGCAATTCCAGCGCCAATGCGTTACGCCGGACAATACGATCCCGAACTTCAACGATACGGCGGGCCGGCTGGCGGAGATCAACGTCACCTACGTCTGCATCGTGAACAACTATCCGCTGAGCGGCAAAGTCAATGGCCTGACCGCCGACGGCCTGGTGCTGGCCAACGGCAGCACCGGCGGCGCGGGTACGGTAACGAAGCCGGCCGCCGGCGTCACGACGCCGATCGACTTCCAGCTGCCGAATGTCAGCTATGGCACGACCTATGGCGTGGTGGTGATTGCCAACCCGACTGGCCAGGTGTGCACCGTGGTCAACGGCACTGGCGTCATGCCTGATGCAGAAGTGACCAATATCCAGGTCAACTGCGTCGCGGCGTAAGCCTGACCAGATATACACAATTCTTATGTCGAGTATTTGAAAGGAAAATTGGACTTATATGCTGTCGTGCAGCATACTAACTCCTGTCTCCTCCAACTCTCCTCAGAAAAGAATTGGATTTCAGCCCGCTCCTTGAGCGGGCTTTTTTTTGCCCGCCGCATCGGTACGGTGTGCCGGCGCTGCTCAGCGGGCGGCGCTGACCTTCACCACGGCGATCTTTTCCATGCCCACCGACACCTGCGACTGGTAAGCCTCGCTCGATCGCGCATTGGCGGCAACGGCGTAGCTGCTGAAGCCGGCGAGGATGGCGGCGGCGATGAAGATGGCTTCCATGTGCTTGAGGACGTTCATTTCTTGCTCCTGTGGGTCGGTTGAGGCGCCGGATCGGCTGTCCATGTGAGCACTATAGAAAATGGGGCCGCACCTCTCCAGCGGGATGCGACAGACTGCGTAAAACGGCGACCAGGCGCCCGAAAATACGTGATAACCCGTATGCTGCGGCGCAGCAGGACGTGTTTGGACGCAAAAAAGCGCCGACGGGCGGCGCTGATGGGGGCAGATGATGCTGAACGCGTGGTTGGCGTAGCCGACCACCCTGGGTCAGGAGACGGGGAGGTTGGCCAGCGCCACGTATTGTTCCAGGCTGACCGCTTCCGGACGCACGCCCGGATCGATGCCCGCCTCGACCAGCTGCGCTTCGGTGAACATGCCGGCCACGCAGTTGCGAATGACCTTGCGCCGCTGCGAGAAGGCCTTGGCCACCACCGCCTCCAGGCGCTTGCCGTCGCACGGCAACTGGCGCCGGGTCGGCACCATGCGCACGATGGCCGAGTCGACCTGCGGCGGCGGATCGAAGGCGGTCGGCGGCACGATGAACAGCATGGCCATGTCGTAGCGCCATTGCAGCATCACCGACAGGCGGCTGTAGGCCTTGGTGCCCGGCTCGGCCACCATGCGCTCGACCACTTCCTTTTGGAGCATGAAGTGCTGGTCCTCGACCAGATGGGCGAACTCGGCCAGGTGGAACAGCAGCGGGCTTGAAATGTTGTACGGGAGGTTGCCGACCACGCGCAGTTTTTGTCCCTCCAGCACCGGGATCGAACCGAAATCGAATTTGAGCGCGTCGCCCGAATGCACGCTGAGGCGCTCGCGCGGGTAGGCTTTTTCCAGGCGCGCCACCAGGTCGCGGTCGAGCTCGACGACGTGCATATGGTCGAGCGACTTGAGCAGCAGCGCCGTCATCGCCGCCAGGCCCGGGCCGATCTCGACCATCGTTTCACCGCGTCGCGGCGCGATGGCGTCGATGATATTGTTCAGGACATGGTCATCGGTCAGGAAGTTCTGGCCGAAGCGCTTGCGTGCGACGTGTTTCATGCTTGCTTTCTTGGTTATTCGGAAGTGGCCTGGCGGCGCGCAGCCACCATGTGCATGGCGGCGCGGATCGCCTCTTCCATGCTGCCGCAGTCGGCCAGGCCGAGGCCCTCGGCCGCCAGGTCGAGGGCGGTGCCGTGGTCGACCGAGGTGCGGATCAGGGGCAGGCCCAGGGTGACGTTGATGCCGCGCCCGAAGGTCGCGTGCTTCAGCACCGGCAAGCCCTGGTCGTGGTACATCGCCAGCACGCAATCCGCATCTTTCAGGTATTTGGGCTGGAACAGGGTGTCGGCCGGATACGGGCCGCGCGCATCGATGCCGCGGCTGCGGGCGGCCTCGAGCACCGGCGTGATGACGTCGATCTCTTCGCGGCCGAGATAGCCGTTTTCTCCGGCGTGCGGATTCAGGCCGGTGACCAGGATCACGGGCGCCGCGATGCCGAATTTGTCGCGCAGGTCGGCGTGCAGGATGTCCAGCACCTGGGTCAGGTTGTCGCGCGTGAGCGCGCCCGGCACATCCTTCAGCGGCAAGTGGGTGGTGGCCAGGGCGACACGCAGGTAGGGCTGGTCATGTGCCGGCGCGCCGGCCAGCATCATGACCACCTTGGGCGTGCCGGTCTTCTCGGCCAGGTATTCGGTGTGTCCCGAAAACGCGATGCCGGCGTCGTTGATCGTGCTTTTTTGCAGCGGCGCGGTGACGATGGCGTCGAACCACCCACAGCCACAGCCTTCGATGGCCAGGTCCAGCGTGGCCAGCACGGCAAGACCATTCTCGGGATCGAGCCGGCCCGGCACCACGTGCGCCGCCAGCGGCACGTCGACCACCGCCAGGCGGTCGGCGCCGAAGTGCGGCAGGCCGCCGTTGCGCAAGGCCTGGGTCGACAGCGCCGACAGGCGGATAGCTGGATCGATATAGCTGGCCGTCATCGCCAGGAAGGCGGCGTCGCCGACCAGCACGCAATTGGCCTGCTCGCGCAGGGCCCAGGCGGCGCGGATTGCGATCTCAGGACCGATGCCGGCCGGCTCGCCGACCGTGATGGCCAAGATGGGGCGAGAGGCGGGCCGCGATGCCGGCTGCGGCGCCAACGGGCGCCCGGGCGCCTGTGGCGCAACCATGGTGTTACTGCTCCTCGCGGAACTCGACGTAGGCGCGGTCGCGCACCTGGCGCATCCAGTCTTCCATCGCTTCCTGCATCTTGCGGTCGCGCAGCACCTGGCGCGCCACGTTACGCTCCTTCTGCTGGGTCACGTCTTCGCTCTTGCGTCCGATGACCTGGATCAGGTGGAAGCCGAACGGCGACTGGATCACGTCCGACACCTCGCCTGGCTTGAGCGCATTCATCGCGGTCTCGAATTCCGGCACCGTGTCGCCCGGGTACAACCAGCCCAGGTCGCCGCCCTTCGAGGCCGAGCCGTCCTGCGAGTGCAGGCGCGCCAGGTCTTCGAAGGTGCCGGCATTGTTGTCCATTTTCTCTTTCAGCTCGAGCAGCTTGCGCTTGACCTCGCCCTCGGTCATGGTCGGGGTGACCTTGATCAGGATGTGGCGCGCGTGGGTCTGCTCGACCACCGACTTCTCGGTCTCGCCGCCCAGCGAGCGCTTGCCCGCCAGCTTGAGGATGTGGAAACCGACGTTGGTCTTGAGGATCGGCGTGACCTGGCCCGCTTCGAGCTTGCGCAGCTCGGTCGAGAACATCGGCGGCAGGCGGTCGGCGTCGCGCCAGCCGATCTCGCCACCCTTGAGCGCGTCGGGCGCGTCGGAATAGGTCGAGGCCATGCGCGCGAAGTCGGCGCCGGTGCGCAGCTGGCGCATCACTTCCTCGGCGCGCGCGGCGCGCGCGGCGATCTGCTCGGGCGAGGCGTTCTCTGGCACGCGCACCAGGATCTGCGAGATGTCGACCTCGATGCGGTCGGCCTCGGCAGCCTTGGCGGCCGCCATATAGGTGTCGATCTCGGCCTCGGACACCTGGATCTTGCTGTCGACCTCGTGCTCGCGCAGGCGCTGCATCATGATCTCGTTGCGGATGTCTTCGCGGAACTGGGCGAACGGCATGCCCTCTTTTTCCATCTGGTTGCGCATGTCCTGCACCGACATCTTTTGATTTTCGGCGATGCGGCCGATGGTGGCGTCCAGGGTGCGGTCGTCGACCTTGACGCCCATTTCTTTGGCCAGCTGCAGCTGGGCGCGTTCGACGATCATCGCCTCGAGCACCTGGCGCTCCATGGTGGCCGGGTCGGGCATCTGGGCGTTACGCGCCTTCATGTTCTGGCTGACCTGGGCCACGCGGCCGGCCACTTCGTTGCGGGTGATCACTTCGTCATTGACGACGACCTGGATCGAATCGATCACCTTGGCATTGGCCGATGCCGGCGGCAGGAAGCCGCCGCCGGTGGACGCCGGCGTTTCCGCCTTGGCGGCTGGCGTGGTGGCGGCCTGGGCCAGCGCCTGGCCGGCGGACAGCGCGCACAGCAGTGCTGCCGCCATCTGGAGGGACTGCAAACGGGTAGTACGCATCATCTGGAAAGCACTCATTTCAGGATAGTTCACATCAAGGACGAATTATGGACTGCTAGTCTGAACGCTTGCTTATGGACGTCCAATTCCGGTATTCAGTCGCGTATAGCCCGGGATGCTCTTGTTGAACGACTCGAGCGGATTACCCAGGCCCAGGCGCGACAAGCCATTGAGCTCGAGCTGGAAGAAGATCGGCGTCGAGGTCTCTTGCGCCGCGGTCACGAAACGCTGCGCGCCCATCCGGAACACCCAGCAATCGGCCTTGTATTCGAGACCGATCAGGCTCTCGATCAGCTTGCCGCCGGTGGCCGGATTGACCTCCTGCCCCACCCCATACGAACGCAGCGCGTAGCTGACCCGGCCCACGCCATACCAGCGGCGGCCGATCGGCCACTGCGCCGACAGGTCGATATTGCGGAAGCTGTCACGCTGATAACGGTATTCGGCGTTCAACACCTTCATCGGCCCCGGACGCCACTGTACACCCACATTCGAGCTGTACAAACTGCTTCCGTTCGCATCGTATTGTACGCCGCTATCGAAGGTCCAGGACTCGGAAATGGTGCCGGCGGCGGCCAGCAGCAGGTCGGAACGGCTCTTGTGTTGTTCTTCGCCAGGGATGCGCACGCGCGGCTCTTCGAGATACAGGCGCTGGCCGAAGGCCAGGCGCAGGCGCTCGGCGCCGTCTTCCTGGATGAAGCGCGACACCAGGGCCGCCGTGACCTGGTTGGCGTCGGACACGCGGTCCAGGCCCACGTAGCGGTTCTCGGAGAACAGCTGGGCGTAGTTGAAGCCGGCGCGACCGGTGTCGAACAGCGGCACGTCGTCCTGGTTCTCGTACGGCGTGTACACATAGAACAGGCGCGGCTCGAGGGTCTGGGTGGCGGCGCCGCCGAACAGCGTGGTCTGGCGCTCGAACACCATGCCGCTGTCGAACGAGAAGGTCGGGATCGTGCGCGTCAGCTTGGTGTCCAGGCCGGCCCGGTCGATATGGTCCTGGATGTCGTACTTGGCCGCGTTGTACATCAGCTTGGGCGTGACGAACCAGCCCGGACGCACGATCGGATAGCTCACCTGGCCCTGCACCACGGCGCGGTTGCCGGTGACCAGAGTCGGGTGATCGAAGCGGGTCGCCTCGGCGTCGATCGACCAGTCGAAACCGGCCACGTCGTAGCGCGCGGCGCGGAAGTTAATCTGCGGCAGGCGGTCGTAGGGACGCGGCACCGTCAGGCTCGGATTGGTCGCGGCGGCCGGGTCCTGCAGCACCTGGTAGTTCTGGGCGCGCGCGGTCAGGCTCCAGAACTGGCCATAGTAATCGGTGCGCACCTCGCGCAGCAGCTGGCGCTCGGCGCTGGCGGCGACGGTGCGCGAGAAGTCGGACGGGTATTCGTCGTCCGAGGCGCCGTGCAGGTTCCAGCCGTACGACCAGTTCGGCTTGATCGACTGGCTGTGCAGCGAGTCGACGCGCCAGCGCGTGGTATTGGTCTCGCGATCGTCCGGCAAGACCTCGACGTGGGTCTCGCCCTGGTAGGTGCTGCCCAGGTAGCGGCCGGTGGCGCCCATCTGGAAGCCGCGGTCGAACATCATGCGCGGATACAGCGTCAGGTCGCGGTTCGGGGCGATGTTGACGTAATACGGCACCATCACCTCGGCCTTGCCCTGGGAGCCGAAGCCCACCGTGGGCGGCAGCCAGCCGGAGCGGCGCTGGCCCGACAGCGAGAACGACATCGCCGGGGTGCCGATGATCGGCACGTCCTTGAAATAGATGATGGTCTTGCCGGCGGTGCCGACGTCGCGGCCGTTGTCCAGGCGCAGGGTGCTCGACTTGAGATACCAGTCGGGATCGGGGCCTTCGCAGGTGCTGTACGTGCCGTTGCGCACCAGGGCCTGCTGCTCGCCCAGGAAGTCGATGCGGTCCGCCTGTCCCTGGCCATTGCTGTCGGCCAGGAAATAGGTCGGATTGAGCAGGTAGCCCTTGCCGGTCTCGAGGTTCAGTTGCAGCTCGTCGCCCTTGTAGCGGTCGCCGAAGCGCCACATGTTCACGTTGCCGGTGGCCGTGACTTCGTCCTCGACCCGCAGGTAGCAGGCGGTATCGGCGGTGATGCCGCTCTGGCCGCGCGTGATCTCGACGTTGCGGTTGAGGTCCAGCCGGCGGTCGGGACGGCCGCCGATCTCCTCGGCCTGGATAACGACGGGAAGTTCGTCTTCAGCTTGTGGCGCAGGGGGAACACTCTGGGCGAATGCCGGAACCGCGGTTGCGGAAACCAATGCATAGAGCGCGAGGACCGGCCGCGGTGGGAAAGGTTGGCTTGACGACCAGCTCATGGAAAATCGCAGCTCATGGAAAATCGGACGTGCACCATAAAGGGCGGTTTTTTTAGAATGAATCCCTTATTATATGGGAATTAGCTCAACCAACCGGATTCGTCAGGCCGCTTCATGTCATCTTTGTATCAAAATTCTTCCACTTCTGTCAGCGCCGCGCTTGCTACCGATCCGCGCCTGGCACAGCTGAACGACTGGCTGGCCTCGACCGGCCTGGTGGAAGTCGGAACCGGCCGCCCTGCCTCCGTCGATGCGAGCTTTCGCCGCTACTTCCGCTACGACG
Organism: Massilia timonae; assembly: GCF_001866515.1. NCBI lineage: Bacteria > Pseudomonadati > Pseudomonadota > Betaproteobacteria > Burkholderiales > Oxalobacteraceae > Massilia > Massilia timonae. Next base: position 2,066,579 of record NZ_JRYB01000001.1, on the reverse strand, counting down.
TCGTGCCCGCCATGCAGGACAAGCTGGGCGCGACCCTGGTCGCCATGGACGCGCCGCCGGAACGCGAGAACGTGCCGGCCTTCATCCACGTGCAGGGCCTGCTGTTCGACGCCGGCGTGACCGTGCCGGCGATCGCCGCGCGCAACGTCGAGCAGGGCTTCCTGCTGCTGGGCGACCTGGGGACCACCACCTACCTGGCGCGCCTGTCCAGCGACAACGCCGCCTTCATGTATTCGGATGCGGTCGACGCCCTGCTCAAGTTCCAGATGGCCAGCCAGCCGGGTGTGCTGCCCGAGTTCGACCGCGCCTTCATCCTGCGCGAGCTGAACATCTTCCCCGAGTGGTACCTGAACCGCCACCTGGGCGTCACGCTCGACGACAAGCAGCAGGCGCAACTCGACAAGGTATTCGAGGCGATCGCCTCGAACGTGCTGGCGCAGCAGCAGGTGTTCATGCACCGCGATTTCCATTCGCGTAACCTGATGTTCCTCGACCAGGGCAACCCCGGCGTGCTCGATTTCCAGGATGCCGTGTACGGCCCCGTCACCTACGACCTGGCTTCGCTGCTGCGCGACGCCTACATCCAGTGGGACGAAGAGATCGTGCTGGACTGGGTGGTGCGCTACTGGCAGAGCGCCAAGCAGGCCGGCCTGCCGGTCAACCCGGACATCGACGCCTTCTACCGCGACTTCGAATTCATGGCCATGCAGCGCCACCTGAAGATCCTCGGCATCTTCTGCCGCCTGAACTACCGCGACAACAAATCGCACTACATGGGCGACCTGCCGACGGTGATCGACTACGTGCGCAAGACCGCGAACCGCTACACCGAACTCAAGCCGCTGCTGCGCCTGCTCGACGCGGTGGAAAACAAGGCGCCGCAAGTCGGCTACACCTTCTGAGGTCGCGCATGAAAGCGATGATTTTCGCCGCCGGCCGCGGCGAGCGCATGCGGCCCCTGACCGACCTGCTACCGAAGCCTTTGTTGAAAGTGCGCGGGCGGCCCCTGATCACCTGGCACGTGCTGAACCTGGTGCGCGCCGGGATCACCGAGATTGTCATCAACCACTCCCACCTCGGCCACATGATCGAGGAAGAACTGGGCGACGGCAGCCGCTATGGCGCGCGCATCGTGTACTCGCACGAGCCGACGCCGCTCGAGACGGCGGGCGGCATCGCCAATGCGCTGCACCTGCTGGGCGACGAACCGTTCCTGGCGGTGTCGGGCGACATCTATGCGCCCTACTTCGATTTTTCGCTGGCGCTGGACGCGCTGAAGGATGAAGACGCGGTGGGTGTTCCCTACCCGGTCGACCAGCGCGACATCGCCTGGCTGTGGCTGACGCCGAACCCGTGGCACAACCCGGAGGGCGACTTCGCGCTCGACATGTACACGCTCAAGAACGACGGCGCCACCAAGTGGAACTTCGCCGGCATCGGCGTGTATCGCGCCGAGATGTTCGACGGGATCAAGGCCGGCGAATTCCTCAAGTTCGGGCCCCTGATGCGCAAGTTCATCGAACAGGGCCGCGTCGGCGGCGAGATCTACCAGGGCCAGTGGGTCAACGTCGGCACCGTGGGACAGCTGGAAGAACTGAACGCGCCGCTGCGGGCGGCCAAGACGGCGTCATGATGCCGCATTGCGCTGCGCATGCCGCCCGGCGCGCGCAGCTGCTTGGGCGAATGCAGCCGGGCGCGGTCGCCGTGCTCGGCACCGCATCGGAAGTGCCGCGCAACGGCGACAGCGACTATCCCTACCGCCACGACAGCCATTTCTATTACCTGAGCGGGTTCGCCGAACCGGAAAGCTTCGTGGCGCTGGTCGCGGCCCGGGGCGAACGGCCGGCGCGCACGATCCTGTTCTGCCGCGAGAAGAATGTCGAGCGCGAGATCTGGGAGGGTTTTCGCTTCGGTCCCGCAGCGGCGCGCGATGCCTTCGGCTTCGACGACGCCTGGCCGATCGATGAACTCGATGCGCGCATGGCCGACATCCTGGCCGACGCGCCGGCGCTGTATTACGCGCTGGGCCACGGCGCCGAACTCGACGCCCGGGTGGCCGGCTGGCTCAAGGCGGTGCGCGCACGCGGGCGCACGGGCGTGACGGCCCCGCAGACGATGCACCACCTGCTGGCCATGCTGGACGAGATGCGGCTCTTGAAGGACGAGCACGAAATCGCCCTGATGGCGCGCGCCGGCGTGATCTCGGCCCAGGCCCATGCGCGCGCGATGCGCGCCACCCGGCCCGGCATGTTCGAGTACGAGATCGAGGCCGAGCTGCTGCACGAGTTCCGCCGCAACGGGGCGCAATTCCCGGCCTATCCCTCGATCGTCGCCTCCGGCCCGCAAGCCTGCGTGCTGCACTACAACGCCAACGACCGCCGTATCGCCGATGGCGACCTGGTGCTGATCGACGCCGGCTGCGAGTTGGACGGCTACGCCAGCGACATCACGCGCACATATCCCGCCAATGGCCGCTTCAGCGACGCCCAGCGCACGCTGTACGAACTGGTGCTGCGCGCCCAGGCCGGGGCGCTCGCGGCCATCCATCCAGGCCGGCCGTACAGCGCGATCCACGATGCGGCGGTGCGGGTGCTCACCGAAGGCATGCTCGACCTCGGCCTGCTCGACCGGAGCAAGGTGGGCACGCTCGACGAGGCGATCGACACGCGCGCCTACACGCAGTTCTATATGCACGGCACCGGCCACTGGCTGGGCATGGACGTGCACGACGTCGGCGCCTACCGCGACGTCACCTTGCCCGACAAGCCGTCGCGTCCCCTGCTGCCGGGGATGGCGCTGACGGTGGAGCCGGGCATCTATGTGCGGCCCGGCGAGGGCGTGCCGGAACGATTCTGGAACATCGGCATCCGGATCGAGGACGACGTGGTCGTGACCGACGCCGGCTGCCGCATCCTGAGCGCCGGCGCGCCGAAGGAAGTGGCGGAGATTGAAGCTTTGATGCGGAAGCACTGATGCGGGAAACACGATGACGGAACAAACTCTGGATTTCGACGTGGCGATCTGCGGCGCCGGCCCGGTGGGCCTGGCGCTGGCCGCCTTCCTGGCGCGGCGCGGGGTGCCGGGTGCGCGTATCGCCCTGGTCGACGGCAAGTCGCTGGGCCAGGCGATCTCGGACCCGCGTTCGATCGCGCTGTCCTGGGGCAGCGTGCAACTGCTGGACGAAGTTGGCGCCTGGCCGCTGCCGGCCACGGCGATCCACCAGATCCACGTCTCGCGCCGTGGCCAGCTGGGCCGCAGCCTGATGGACCGGCGCGACCACGACGTCGAGGCGCTGGGCTACGTCACGCGCTACGGCGCCGTGGTCGACGCCCTGGCGCGGCGCTGCGAGGCGGCCGGCGTCGTCATGCTGCGTCCGGCGCGCGTGCAGGCGCTGGACGAAACCGCCGACGGTGCGCTGCTGGCGCTGGACGATGGCCGCACGGTGCGCGCCCAGGTGGCGGTCCAGGCCGAAGGCGGCATCTTCGGCCAGCAAGACGGTCGCGCCAGGAGCCGCGACTACGAACAGAGCGCCGTGATCGCGCGCGTGACCAGCGACGCGCCGATCGCGCACCGCGCCTTCGAGCGCTTCACCGACGAAGGCCCGCTGGCGCTGCTGCCGGAAGACGGTCCCGATGGCCACCAGTATGCGCTGGTGTGGTGCGTGCGTCCCGAGCGCGCCGGCACGATCCTCGACCTGGACGACGCCCGATTCCTGCAACAACTCGGCGACGCCTTCGGCACGCGCCTCGGCACGTTCACGAAAGTCTCCCCGCGCGTCGCCTTCCCCCTCGGCCTGAACGCCGAAGCGCGCGCCACGGCGCGCACGGTCGCCATCGGCAACGCCGCGCAAACCCTGCATCCGGTCGCCGGCCAGGGCCTGAACCTGGGCCTGCGCGACGCCGCCGTCCTGGCGCGCCAGCTGGCGCGCGGCGCCAACTCGGCCGCGCTCGGCCGCTTCCTGGAAGAACGCGCGCAAGACCGCAAGCTGACGATCGGCCTGACCGACACCATGGCCCGCGCCTTCACCGGCAGCAAGCCGCTGCAGCCACTGCTGGGCCTGGGCCTCGCCGCCCTCGACCTGGCGCGCCCGGCGCGCACGCTCCTCGCCGACCTGATGATGTTCGGCCGCCGCTGACTTCTGCCACCCCGACAATGAGGGTCAGAGTCGAATTGTTTGACAACTTCAGTAAATCAATTGGAAATTAATTCGACTCTGACCCTCATTTAGAGTGGGGGAAACAATGCTACGTCATGAGGTCGGGGCACCGCCTGGCACTCCTGGATGCCGCTCATGCCAGGCGCGTCAGCAAGGCGTTTGCGGCCGCTTCCGATGACGCGGGATTCTGGCCTGTGATCAAAAGGCCGTCGACCACCACATACGGGGCCCAGTCGTCGCCACGCGAATACATGGCGCCTTTCGCCTTCAGTTCGTCCTCCACCAGGAAAGGCACGATGTCGGTCAGTTCGACCGCGGCTTCCTCGGAGTTGGCGAATCCGGTGACCTTGCGCCCCTGGACCAGCGGCGTGCCGTCCGCATTCTTCACATGGCGCAGGACGCCCGGCGCGTGGCATACCAGAGCCACCGGCTTGCCGGCCGCGACGAAGGATTCGATCAGCGCGATCGAGTGTGCATCTTCTGCCAGGTCCCACAGCGGGCCGTGGCCACCAGGGTAGAACACGGCGTCGAAATCGTCGTGGGAAACGCTGTCGAGGCGCACGGTATTGGCGAGTTCGGCGGTTGCGGCGGCATCGGCTTCGAAGCGGCGGGTGTGCGCGGTCTGGAAGGCCGGCTCATTGCTCTTCGGATCGAGCGGTGGCTGGCCACCTTGCGGCGAGGCCAGCACCAGACGGGCGCCAGCCTCCTTGAGCGCATAATAGGGCGCGGCCAGCTCTTCCAGCCAGAAGCCGGTCTTGCGGCCGGTGCTGCCGAGGGTGTCGTGCGAGGTGAGTACGATCAAAATATTCATGATATGGCTCCTTCAAATATAGTAGACCAGTCGTCTAGATGACGGTTCAAAAAAAGACGCTCGATCAAAAGCGTCCGGTTCGACCCGCGATCAGCGGGCCAGGTTCAGCAGGCTTCGCGTCGTATTCATTGCCGCATCGAACGGCGATGCGTTGCGCACGATCTTGACCATGACACTGGCGCCGAGCCAGAGCTGGTACAGGCTTTCGGCCAACTGCGCGGGATCTCCCTGCGGCTTGAGCGAGCCATCGGCTGCACCACGCTCGATCGCATACGCCAGGCGGGCCACGATGTCGGCGGCGCCCTGCTTCAAGGTCAGGCGCATCGGCTCGGACAGATCCGCTACTTCGGCTCCCAACTTGACCGCAAGACATTTACCCTGACAATCTTCAAACGACTGGTTGGAGCGCCATGCGGCGAAGTAGTCCACCAGCCGCTGCGCCATCGTCTTTCCCGGCTCCTGGAATAAGCGATCCATGTCGGCCAGGTAGTCCTCGAAATACTTGGCCAGCAGCGCTTCGCCGAAGGCGTCTTTCGACCCGAAGTAATGGTAGAACGACCCCTTCGGGACGCCCGCCGTGACCAGAATCTCGTTCAGTCCTACCGCCGAAAAGCCCTTGCCGGCCATGATGCGCTGTCCCACCGCGACAATATTGTCACGCACGTCGGAAGACAGGTGTGTGCTTGTTTTCGCCATGACGACACTTTAGCCATAATTAGACCGGTCGTCTATAAATTTCGGGGATTATTTTTCGCGCTGTCTAATGTTCCTGAATGAGGGTCAGAGTCGAATTATTGAGCAATTTCCTGGCTCGATGTTGTCATTTAATTCGACTCCGACCCTAATTATCCGGGTGGCTATTGGCCAATAATTCTACTCTGACCCTCATTGTTGAGTTATTGATTGCGGTTATTCGACGGCCTTGACCATCGACTCGATCACCTTCTTGGCGTCGCCGAACACCATCATCGTGTTGGGCTGGTAGAACAGGTCGTTGTCCAGGCCGGCGTAGCCGGAGGCCATCGAGCGCTTGTTGACGATGATGCTCTTGGCGCGGTAGGCCTCCAGGATCGGCATGCCGGCGATCGGCGATTTCGGGTCCTTCGCGGCCGGGTTCACCACGTCGTTGGCGCCCAGCACCAGCACCACGTCGGTCTGGCCGAACTCGCCGTTGATGTCTTCCATCTCGGCCACCTGGTCGTAGGGGACTTCGGCTTCGGCCAGCAGCACGTTCATGTGGCCCGGCATGCGGCCGGCCACCGGGTGGATCGCATAGCGCACCGTCACGCCGTGTTCGGTCAGCTTGTCGACCAGCTCCTTCACCGTATGCTGGGCGCGCGCCACCGCCAGGCCGTAGCCGGGGACGATGATCACCGACTCGGCGTTCTGCAGGATGAAGGCGGCGTCCTCGGCCGAACCCGATTTCACCGGACGCTGCTCTTTCGCGCCGCCGTCGTCCGCGGCGGCTTCGCCGCCGAAGCCGCCCAGGATCACATTGAAGAAGGAACGGTTCATCGCCTTGCACATGATGTACGAGAGGATCGCGCCGCTCGAGCCGACCAGCGAGCCGGCGATGATCAGCATCGAGTTGTTCAGCGAGAAGCCGATGCCGGCCGCCGCCCAGCCGGAATACGAGTTCAGCATCGACACCACCACCGGCATGTCGGCCCCGCCGATCGGGATGATGATCAACACGCCCAGCACGAAGGCCAGCGCCGCCATCACGATGAACGGCGTCCAGCTTGGCGCCACGCCGTCGGCGAAGCAGAACAGCAATCCCAGCACGATGATCGCGATCGCCAGCGTCAGGTTCAGGATGTGCTGTCCGGCGAAGCGCACCGGCGCCCCCTGGAACAGGCGAAACTTGTATTTTCCCGACAGCTTGCCGAAGGCGATCACCGAACCCGAAAAGGTCACCGCGCCGACGAAGGTGCCGATGAACAGCTCCAGCCGGTTGCCGAACGGGAGCGGCGTCTCACGGGTGGCGATATTGAAGGCCCAGGGTTCGGACACGGCGGCGATCGCGATGCACACCGCCGCCAGGCCGATCAGCGAGTGCATGGCCGCCACCAGCTCGGGCATCTTGGTCATCTCGACCTTCTTCGCGGCGTACGCCCCGATCGCGCCGCCGACCACGACGCCCAGCAGCACCAGGCCGAAGCCCGAGCCGCCGCCCTGCCCCAGGCTGTCCTGCAGCTTGAGCATCAGCGCCACCGTGGTGACCACGGCGATCGCCATGCCGGCCATGCCGAAGGCGTTGCCGATGCGCGCGGTCGAGGGCGAGGACAGGCCCTTGAGCGCCTGGATGAAGCATACCGAGGCGACCAGGTAGAACAGGGTGACGACGTTCATGCTGATGGCGTTCATGCCTGCTTCTCCTCGATCTTCTCCTCGACCTTGCCCTCGACCGGCGCCTTCGCGGCCTTCGGCTCCTTCTTCTTGAACATCTCCAGCATGCGCTGGGTGACCAGGAAGCCGCCGAACACGTTCACCGCCGCCAGCGCCACCGCGACCGTGCCGGCCACGCGCCCGGTCAGGCCCTCGGTCAGGCCCGCGGCCAGCATGGCGCCGACGATCACGATCGCCGAAATCGCATTGGTGACCGCCATCAGCGGCGTGTGCAGCGCGGGGGTGACGGTCCAGACCACGTGGTAGCCGACGTAGATCGCCAGCACGAAGATGATCAGGTTGATGATGGTGTGGCTGATGTCCATGCCTAGTCTCCTGTCCTGTTCTGTTCTGGCCCGACTGAATCTACTTGCGCAACACGTCCCCGCCCGCGCACACCAGCGTCGCGGTCACGATCTCGTCCTCGCGGTCGATGAAGAAGCGGTCGTCCTTGTCGATCACGAGCTTGAGGAAGTCCAGCACGTTGCGCGCATACAGGGCCGACGCATCGGCCGGCACCAGCGCCGCCAGGTTCGGCTCGCCGATGATGTGCACCCCGTGCCTGATGACTGTCTTGCCCAGCTCCGTCAGCGGGCAGTTGCCGCCCTGGGCGATGGCCATGTCGACGATCACGGAGCCCGGCTTCATGGCGCGCACCGTCTCCTCGCCGATCAGGGTGGGCGCCTTGCGGCCCGGGATCAGGGCGGTGGTGACGACGATGTCGGCCAGTTTCGCGCGCTCGTGCACCAGCTCGGCCTGGCGCCGCATCCAGTCGGCCGGCATCGGCCGCGCATAGCCGCCGCTACCCTGGGCGATCTCGCGTTCTTCACTGGTGAGATACGGCACGTCGATGAATTTGGCGCCGAGCGACTCCACCTGCTCCTTGACCGGAGGCCTCACGTCGGACGCCTCGATCACGGCGCCCAGGCGCTTGGCGGTGGCGATCGCCTGCAGCCCGGCCACGCCCACGCCCATGATCAGCACGCGCGCCGCCTTGACCGTGCCGGCCGCCGTCATCAGCATCGGCATGAAGCGTCCGTAGGTGTTGGCGGCCAGCAGGATGGCCTTGTAGCCGGCGATATTCGCCTGCGAAGAGAGCACGTCGAGCGACTGCGCGCGCGTGATGCGCGGCGCCGCTTCCAGCGCGAAGGCGGTGAGGCCGCTCGCGGCCAGCGCGGCGAGATTGTCGGCGTCGAAGGGATCGAGCATCCCGACCAGCACCGCGTCGCGCCGCATCAGGCCGCGTTCCGCGGCATCCGGGCTGCGCACCTTCAGGACGATGTCCGCGCCGAAGGCGGCGGCGCCGTCGACGATGCTGGCCCCGGCCGCTTCATAGGCGCTGTCGGGCGCCGCGGCATGCAGGCCGGCGCCGGACTGCACCAGGACCTGGTGTTTCGCGGCCAGCTTCTTGACGGTTTCAGGTGTTGCTGCAACACGTGTCTCGCCCGGCCTTGTCTCGGCCGGTATGCCTATCCTCATGGATTCCTCCGTACGTGGATGCGCCGGCTCCCAATCTATCACGTCTTTACAACAATTGCCCAAATATAAATTTCTTTTGGTGATAATGCTGTTGTGCTGAGCAAACACAAGCTAAGCAGTGTATTTGCGCGCATTTTTGCGACAGATCAAGCCCAATTAACGACAGGCAAGCACCGCAGGAGGGGCAAGGCTGAGCAGAGCAGGCCCGGCCCGAGGTAGAATACCGGCTCATTTTCAAGGACAGGCATGAGCGACATCTTCAAACCATCGGTTACCGTGGCTGCGATCATCGAGCACGAGGGCCGTTTCCTGCTGATCGAGGAAGAGACGAGCGAGGGCGTCAAGCTGAACCAGCCCGCCGGCCATCTCGACCCGCACGAATCGCTGGAGCAGGCGGTCGTGCGCGAAGCGCTCGAGGAAACCGCCCACGAGTTCATCCCGCGCACGCTGGTGGGCATGTACATGTCGCGCTACCACTCGAAGTCGCGCAATGCCGACGTCACCTACCTGCGCTTCACCTTCGCCGGCACGGTCGGCCGCAAGTTCGACCAGCCGCTCGACGAAGGCATCCTGCGCACCCTGTGGATGACGCGCGACGAGATCGCCGCCACCGCCGACCGCCACCGCAGCCCGATCGTGCTCCAGTGCGTGGACGACTATCTGGCCGGACGAAGCACGCCGCTGTCCCTGCTATACACCCATTCCTCGGTGTTCGAGGGCGGGATCTGAATTCAATACGGACGTAACATGAGCAAGAAAAAAGTCGTGATCGGGATGTCGGGCGGAGTCGACTCCTCGGTCGCGGCGTGGATGCTGAAAGAACAAGGCTACGACGTGGTCGGCCTGTTCATGAAGAACTGGGAAGACGACGACGACTCCGAATACTGCTCGACGCGCCAGGACTGGATCGACGCGGCCAGCGTGGCCGACGTGGTCGGGGTCGACATCGAGGCGGTCAACTTCGCCTCCGAATACAAGGACCGCGTGTTCGCGGAGTTCCTGCGCGAATACCAGGCCGGCCGCACGCCCAACCCGGACGTGCTGTGCAACGCCGAAATCAAGTTCAAGGCCTTCCTCGACCATGCGATGAAGCTGGGCGCCGACCTGATCGCGACCGGCCACTACGCGCGCGTGCGCCAGAACACCGGCAGCGGCAAGTTCGAGCTGCTCAAGGCGTTCGACGCCACCAAGGACCAGAGCTACTTCTTGCATCGCCTGAACCAGGCGCAGCTCTCGAAGTCGCTGTTCCCGCTGGGCGAGATCCCCAAGACCGAAGTGCGCAAGATCGCCGAAAAGCTGAAATTGCCGAACGCCGCCAAGAAGGATTCGACCGGCATCTGCTTCATCGGCGAGCGCCCGTTCCGCGACTTCCTGAACCGCTACCTGTCGTACAAGCCGGGCCCGATCAGGCTCGACGACGGCACCAAGGTCGGCGAGCACGTCGGCCTGTCGTTCTACACGCTGGGCCAGCGCAAGGGCATCGGCATCGGCGGCCTGAAGTCGCGCAAGAACGCGGACGGCACCAGCGAGCCATGGTTCGTGGCGCGCAAGGACATCGAGGCCAACACCCTGTACATCGTGCAGGGCCATGACCACCCATGGCTGCTGTCGAACCGCCTTGAAGCGGGCCAGGCCAGCTGGATCGCGGGCGAAGCCCCCGATCCGCGCGAGCTGTCGGCCAAGACCCGCTATCGCCAGGCCGACGTGGCCTGCCGCGTGCTGGCCGAAGGCGACAGTAGATTCGTCCTCGATTTCAGCGATCCGCAATGGGCAGTCACGCCCGGCCAGTCGGCCGTGCTGTACGACGGCGACGTCTGCCTGGGCGGCGGCATCATCGACGCCCGCTCGGGCGTCGCGTAATCCTCAGCGCGCGCGCCCGGCCAGCCATTCGGCCAGCGCGCTCGGCGCCAGCGGGCGCGCATGCAGGTAGCCCTGCACCTCGTCGCAGCCCGCCGCGCGCAGGAAGTCTTCCACCTCCACCGTCTCCACGCCTTCGGCCACCACCTTGTGGCCCAGGTCGTGCGACAGCTTGATCATCGTCCCCACCAGCGCGCGCCGGCGTTCGTCGTGGGCCAGGTTGCGCATGAAGCTCTGGTCGATCTTGACCACGTTCGCCGGCAGGCTTTGCAGGTAGGCCAGGCTGCTGTAGCCGGTGCCGAAGTCGTCGATCGCCAGCTGCACGCCGGCGCGCGCCAGGCGTTCCAGCGTGACCTGCGCCACCTTCGGATTACGCATCAGCGCGCTTTCGGTGAGTTCGATCGCCAGGCTGGACGCCGGCACGCGGTGGCGCGCCAGCAGCTTCAGCACGCGGTCGCAGAAATCCGGTTCTTCCAGGTTCACCGCCGACACGTTGACCGCCACCTGCAGGGCGACGCCGTCCTGGCGCCAGGCGGCCACCTGGCGCATCGCGGCGGCCAGCACCCATTCGGTGGTGGCGCGCGCCAGCGAGGTGCCTTCGATCACCGGGATGAATTCGCCCGGCGAGATGGCGCCTTTCTCGGGATGAGTCCAGCGCAGCAGCGCCTCGACGCCGGCGCAGGCCCCGCCCTTCAGGACGACCTTGGGCTGGTACACCAGGTGCAGCTGGCTGCGGCTCTCGAGCGCGGCGCGGAAGGCGTTCACCAGCCAGAAGCGGCGCTGCAGGATGGCGTCGTGCTCGGACGAGAACACGCGCACGCAGCGCTCGGCGGCCAGGCCGTCGTGGGCGGCGCTGTGCATATTGCGCAGCAGGTCCAGGCCCTCGGTCTGGCCGACCGTGAACGGGGCGATGCCGACCGTGGTCGTGGTGATGAAGCGCGCCTGTCCATGGCCGGAACGGGCGTCGAGCCACGACTGCAGCTGGGCGCGGAAGGTCTCGAGCGAGACGCCGGGTGGCGCGAAGAAGGCGAACTGGGTGCTGGCGACGTGGTAGATCTTGCCGGCGCCACCCAGGCGCAGCAGCGGCACCACGTCGCGCACCATCTCGTCGAGATAGCCGGAACCCATCACGCGCTGGGCGTCGCTCAGTTCCTGCGGACTGGCCAGGCTGACCAGGGCCGCCAGCCGCATGTCGCCGGCCGGCCCGGCCAGCTCGAGGTCGGTGAAATCGCTGATGAACTGGTTGCGGTTGGGCAGGCCGCTGATCGGGTCGATCCGGCCCAGAGCGTGCTGCAGCTCGATCTGCGCCATCACCATCGTCGCCAGGTCTTCCAGCGCCTGGCTCTCGGCCGCCGTCACCTGGCGCGGCTCGGTGCCCAGCACGCACATCGCGCCCAGCGCAAACCCGTCGCTGGTCACGAGCGGCGCGCCGGCATAAAAACGGATGCCGTCGGCGGCCAGCTTGCTGTCGCGAAAACAAGCGTTTTCGAGCAGGTCGGGCACGATCAGCAGGTGGGCGGTATCGGCCACCTCCGCGCACGGCGCGCGCAGGCGCGGGATCGAATCATGCTCCACGCCGACCTTCGACTTGAACCACTGGCGGTCGCTGTCGGTCAGCGACACCGCCGCGATCGGCAGGTTGAACAGCTGGGCGGCCATGCGCGTGATGCGGTCGAAGGCCTCGCTGGGCGGCGTGTCCAGCAGTTCCAGGCGATGCAGGGCCTCGAGACGTGCCGCTTCTTGAGCGGAACAAGCAAATAGTGCCGGTTCGATGGGTGAATTCATGGGGGCCCTGACTGATGCGCACACGCGCAAAGAAATTGACGAAATTGACGAAATTGAAGCTATTGTTGCGAAAAAAATTCCACAAGTCAACAATTATCGGCGACATATCGTCATATTCGTCATTTTAAGTTGCTTCGTGTAAAATTGGACCATCAGAGCAATACAGCCCGCATGACGATGAAAACCGAGAACGACGATCCGATCCTGACCACGCGCGACGCGGCGCGCCTGCTCGGCGTGGCGGTGAGCACTGCCCAGGTGTGGATGGAGGGCGGCGCGCTGCCGACCTGGAAAACGCCGGGCGGCCATCGCCGCGTGCGTCTGAGCGAGGTGCACCGCTTCCTGCGCCAGCGCGAAGCGGATGCCGCTGCCGTGGACGGTTCCCCGCCGACCGGTGAATTTCTCCCCGCTCGCGCCCCCGCCTATCCGGCGCCGCGCAACGAGGCGCAGCGCCTGGCGGCGCTCGCCGCGACCAAGCTGATGGGCTCGCCCCAGGAAGAAGTATTCGACCGCCTGACCTGGCTGGCTAGCCATGTGACCGATTGTCCGATGGCCCTGCTCACGCTTCTCTCGAGCCAGCGTCAATGGTTCAAGTCGCGCATCGGCCTGGCGCAAGGCGAGACGCCGCGCGAGGTGGCCTTCTGCAGCCACACGATCATGCAGGACGGCGCCTTCGTGGTGGAGGATGCGGGCGCCGATCCGCGTTTCTCCGCCAATCCGCTGGTGACGGGCGAACCGCACATCCGCTTCTATGCCGGCTATCCGGTGCTGGACGCGCGCGGCATGGCGCTCGGCTCGCTGTGCGTGCTGGACCGCGAGCCGCGCCGCCTGCGCGAGCGCGAATTGCGCGCGCTGCGCGAACTGGCCGCGATCGCGTCCGACGAAATCGGGCGCCGCGGCTAGGAACCGTCAATCGGGCTTGGCGGCGGAAGCCTGCTGCTTCTTGACGAAGGCGATCACGGTATTGCGGATGGTCTTGAGCACGGTGTCGGCCTTGAACGGCTTGACGATGAAGCCGTGCACGCCGCGCGCCGCCGCCGACTGCACGGCCTGCGCGTCGAGCGTGCCCGAGACCAGGAAGATCAGGGTCTTGGGCAGCTCGGCGCGCAGCTGCTCGACCACGTTGTTGCCGTCCTCGACCTGCTCGCGCGCGATGCAGATCACGTGCGGACGGTGCTTGATCGCCAGGCCGTAGCCGAGCGCGCTGGTATGGGTCGCGCCCACCACCTCGTAGCTGCCGTCGGCCAGCACGGTGCCCAGCATCGAACGCGACACCGCGTTTCCATCCACGATTACCGCCTTGAGCATCGCGTCGTTTCCCTTCTAATTCGATTCATAGGCCAGCATGTTCCAGGTCACGCCCAGGCGCACGTCGAGCTTGAGCGACACCAGGCAACGCGAGATCTCGAGTATCTCACGCTCGGCGCGCAGCCTTTCGCCCAGCGGCGTCTTGAGGATGCCGGCGCCGGCAATGATGGCGTCGAGGCTGCCATAGGCATTGAGCAGGCGCGCGGCGGTCTTCATGCCGATCTTGGACACGCCCGGCACGCCGTCGGTCGGATCGCCCATCAGCGCCAGCAGGTCGTGCAGCAGCTCGGGCGCGACGCCGAAGCGCTGGCGCACCCAGGCGTCGTCGTGCCATTCGTTCTTGAAATGGTCCCACACCAGCGCACCATGCGCGATCAGGGGGTGCAGGTCCTTGTCGGTGGTGGCGACGATGGCTTCGCCGCGTCCTTCCGACAGCCAGCGCATCACGCCGGTGGCGATCACGTCATCGGCCTCGACCTCGGGAATCGACACCACGTGCAGGCCCGCTGCGCGCAGGCGCTCGTGAAATTCGGGCAGCGCCGCGCGCAATTCATGGGGCATCGCCGCCCTGCCCTCGCGGTAGCGCGGATACAGCGCATGGCGCCAGTTCTCGCCGCCATGGTCGAAGGCCGCCAGCACGTGGGTCGGCGCATGCGTCTCGAGCACGTTGCGAAACGACGAGAAGGCGTGGCGCAGCGCGATGCTGGCCTTCAGGCTTGAATCGGGCTCGGGACTGGCCTCGTACACCCGGCGCACGATGTTCAGGCCGTCGATGGCGAGCAGCTTGGCCATGCTGGTTGGCTCCTCTTACGCTTTCCCAATCTCGTACTTGCCGCCGCGCTCGAGCGCGCGCCGGTAGGCCGGCCGCACGTGGATGCGCTCGAGGAAATCGCTCAGCTTCGGGTACTTGCCATCGAGTCCGCCGCGCGAGGCCGCCGCCTCCAGCGGGAAGCTGAGCTGGATGTCGGCCGCCGTGAACTCCTCGCCGGTGAACCAGGGATGCTTGCCCAGTTCCGCTTCCAGGTAGCCCAGGTGCAGCGCGATCTGCGGCAGCACGAAGCTGCCCTTGACCTTTTGCGCGATGCCGCGCGCGATCGGCTTGACGAAGAACGGCATCGGACTGTTCTCGACCTTGTCGAACACCAGCTTGAGCAGCAGCGGCGGCATCGCCGACCCCTCGGCATAGTGCAGGAAGTGGGCGTAGCGCAGGCGCGCCGGGGTGCCGGCCGCGGGCCGCAGCCGGCCCTCGCCATGGCGCTCGACCAGGTACTCGGCGATGGCGCCCGACTCGGCCACGACCAGGTCGCCGTCGGTAATCACCGGCGACTTGCCCAGCGGGTGCACCGCCTTCAGCTCGGGCGGGGCCAGCATGGTCCTGGGGTCGCGCTGGTAGCGCTTGATCTCGTACTCCAGGCCCAGCTCTTCCAGCAGCCACAGGATGCGCTGCGAGCGCGAATTGTTCAGGTGATGGACGACGATCATGGCGGCTCTGGGAGTGACGATGGGCGCTAGCTTAGCACTGTTGCGCCTTTGCCAAAAGGGCGTCGCTGGTCCGGTGGCATGGGCTCCGGCTGGGTGCGCCAGCGCACGACCGCGTGCGCGCGGGCCGTGTATCGTGGCAGGCATGAGCGGATCGACCTACATCGGCATCTCGGGCTGGCGCTACGTGCCGTGGCGCGGCAAGTTCTATCCGCCGGGGCTGGCCCAGCACCGCGAGCTCGAATACGCCGCGACCCAGCTGCCCAGCATCGAGATCAACGGCGCGTTCTACTCGCTGCAGCGGCCCGCGAGCTATGCCGCCTGGTACGCTGCCACGCCGCCCGGCTTCGTGTTCGCGGTCAAGGGCAACCGCTTCATCACCCATATGCTGCGCCTGCGCGACGTCGCCAAGCCGCTGGCCAATGTGCTGGCCTCGGGCATGTTCGAGCTGCGCGAGAAGCTCGGCCCCATGCTGTGGCAGTTCCCGCCCAACTTCGCCTTCGAGCCGGAACGCTTCGAGACGTTTCTCTCCTTGCTGCCGCATGATACCCATGCCGCGGCCGAACTGGCCAAGGGTCATGAGGCGCGCATGGAAGGCAGGGTCACGCTCGATCCCGGACCAAGGAGAGCGATGCGGCACGCGGTCGAGATCCGCCACGAGAGCTTTCGCGACCCCGCCTTCATCGCCCTGCTGCGCAAGCACAAGGTGGCGCTGGTGGTGGCCGACACCGCCGGGCGCTGGCCGCAGATCGAGGACGTGACGGCCGACTTCGTGTACGTGCGCCTGCATGGCGACAAGGAACTGTATGCGAGCGGGTATGACGACGATGCGATCGAGAACTGGGCAAGGAAGATCCGCGCCTGGCGCGATGGGGGACAACCGCAGGATGCCTGCCTGGCATCGAGCAAGGCGCCGCGCAAGCGCGGCAAGCGCGACGTCTACTGCTACTTCGACAACGACATCAAGGTGCATGCGCCGTTCGACGCGCAGCGCCTGATCGCGGCGCTGCGGGATTGAAGAGAAAACTCAGTGCTTCTGGTGCAGCCTGATCACGCGGTGCTTGCCGGGCGGATCCGGTTGCTTGGGTGTGCAACCGCTGCCGCAGCTGCCGCCGCCGCAACCGCCGCCGCCCGACTTGTCCAGCCAGCGCGCCAGGACGGACTTGCGACCGCCCCGGGTCAGGTGCATGACCAGGCGCGCGCGCAGGCCGGCCGACATGTATTTCGCGCCCAGGTACAGCGCGGAGGCAAGCACGATAACGATGACGGCCAATTCCTGCATATCAGGCTCCAGTGATGGCGAGGGTGACGCGGTAGACGATGAAGGCCGCCACGTAGGCCAGGCCGAACATGTAGCCGGCCATGATCCAGGCGTACTTGCGGCTGCCGGTTTCGCGGGCCACGGTGGCCAGGGTCGGCAGGCAGTGCGGCGCGTAGACGTACCAGGCAAGCAGCGCCAGGCCGGTGGCCAGCGACCACGATTGCGCGATCAGCGGCGCCAGCGTGTCGCCGACTTCGTCGCCGCCCGACAGCGCGTACACGGTGCCCAGCGCGCCGACCGCCACTTCGCGCGCGGCCATGCCCGGCACCAGCGCGATCGCGATCTGCCAGTTGAAGCCGATCGGCGCCAGGATCACTTCCAGCGCGCGGCCGATCATGCCGGCCACGCTGTAGTAGATCGGCGGCTCGGTCGCGCCTTCCGGCGCGCCCGGGAAGCTCGACAGCAGCCAGAGCAGGACCATCATGGTCAGGATCAGCGTGCCGACCCGCATCAGGAAGATCTTGGTGCGTTCCCACAGGCCCGAAGCCAGGGCGCTCAGCTGCGGCCAGTGGTAGGCCGGCAGTTCGAGCATCAGCGCGTGCTGCTTGTAGGTGCTGCGGCGCTTCATGAACCAGGCCACGCCCATCGCCGACAGGATGCCGGCCATGTACAGGATGAACAGCACCAGGCCCTGCAGGTTGAGGATGCCGGCCACGGTCTGGTCGGGGATGAAGGCCGCGATCAGCAGCGCATACACCGGCAGGCGCGCCGAGCATGTCATCAGGGGCGCGATCATGATCGTCACCAGGCGGTCGCGCGGATTCTGGATCGTGCGCGCGGCCATCACGCCGGGGATCGCGCAGGCGAACGAGGACAGCAGCGGCAGGAAGGCGCGGCCCGACAGGCCGACGCTGCCCATGATGCGGTCCAGCAGGAAGGCCGCGCGCGGCAGGTAGCCCACGTCTTCGAGCAGCAGGATGAAGAAGAACAGGATCAGGATCTGCGGCAGGAACACCAGCACGCTGCCGACGCCGGCGATGATGCCGTCCACGATCAGGCTGTGCAGGATGCCTTCGCCGAGCAGGTCGCCGACGAATCCGCCCAGGGCGCCGACGCCGGCCTCGATCATGTCCATCGGCGTGCCGGCCCAGCTGAACACGGCCTGGAAGATCAGGAACATCAGCGCGGCCAGGATGACCGGGCCCGCGATCGGATGCATCACGACGTTGTCGATCTTCTCGGTCAGGTTGCCGGTGTCCTTGGCGGTGGAGACGGCGGCGGCCAAGATGCGGCGCACCTCGCGCTGGGTCTCCTCGACCGGCACCGCGTCGATCGCCGACAGCGGATTGGCCTTGACCGGCGCGTCGAAGCGCATGCGATCCAGCTCGGCCAGCAGGGCCTGTTCGCCGCCCGACTGGATGGCGACGGTCTCCACCACCGGCATGCCCAGTTCCTGCGACAGCTTCGCGGTGTCGATCTCGATGCCCCGCTTCCTGGCGACGTCGACCATGTTCAGGGTCAGCACCATCGGCAGGCCGAGACGCTTGAGTTCCAGCACCAGGCGCAGGTTCAGGCGCAGATTGGTCGCGTTGACCACGCACAGCACCGCGTCCGGCGGCTGTTCTCCCGCGCGCAGGCCGGCCACCACGTCACGCGTGATGCCTTCGTCCGGCGTCTGCGCATTCAGGCTGTAGGCGCCCGGCAGGTCGAGCACGCGGAACGCCCGTCCGGCCGGCGACTTGAAGCTGCCTTCCTTGCGCTCGATGGTGACGCCGGCGTAGTTCGCGACCTTCTGGCGCGAGCCGGTGAGACGGTTGAAGAGCGCGGTCTTGCCGCAATTGGGGTTGCCGAGCAGTGCGACCAGCGGGGTGCGGGCCGCCACTTGTTGTTCCATCACTCCCATGCGCTCAGTCCGCCTTGATCGAATTGATCGAGACGAGCGCCGCTTCGAAGCGGCGCAGCGCGAAGGTCGACTCGCCGACCTTGACCGCCAGCGGACCGCCCAGCACCCGCTTGAGCACGCGGATCCGCTCGCCCGGCACGAAGCCCAGCTCCATCAGACGGCGCTGGACGTCGACGCCGCCCTGCGCATGCGGCGCCAGCTGGACTACGGTGGCACTCTGGCCCGCTTTCAGCGAGTCGAGGGTGGGCAGGGTGGGGGCTAGGGTCATGGCAGCTTCCAGATGGTTGTTGCGCTTATGAGACAGCGACAGGAATAATGCCGACATCATAGCGCTAAATGCGAATTATTTCTATTTGCAGCTTGTCATTGCCAGATCGAAAAGCTCAAAAATAGTGCACATAACTCGCAGAATTCGCTTGATTTCGCGGCCAAGTTTACAGAAAATAGCAACGCAAATGAGAATGATTCGCATTTTTGTAGCATAAACAGCAAGGGTAGTTTCGATGATCGTCTGTGTCTGCAACAACATCTCCGACCGTGAAATCCGCCAGGCGGCCGACCTGGGCATCTCCTCCATCGCAGAACTGCGCAAGGAACTGGGCGTCGGCACCATGTGCGGCAAGTGCGTCAGCTATGCGCGTGAAGTCCTGCACGAGCACATCGACAGCAAGACCACGATCACCGAAGTGCGCCGCATCCCGCAAGCGGCCTGAAGTCCCGGATATCGTCGCTCCCGCCCCGCCCCGCCATATCGCGGGGCATTTTTTCGCCCGCGGCCTGCGCTTAAAAAGTCGTTCATCGCGGCCGGCTATACTGGTCGGTCAACGACTTCCGGGTACGCTCCATGAACATCCTGCTCGTCGAGGACGACGCCATGCTGGCCGCCGCCATCCGCGAACGCGCGCGCCAGGAGGGCCTGGCCCTCGACCATGCGGGCGACGCCGACGGCGCGCGCCTGCTGCTGCTCGACAATGCCTATTCGGTGATCCTGCTCGACCTCGGCCTGCCCGGCGAATCGGGGCTTTCCCTGCTGCGCGGCCTGCGCGCGGCCTATAACGCGACGCCCGTGATCATCCTCACCGCGCGCGCCCAGATGTCCGAACGCATCGCCGGCCTGGACGCCGGCGCCGACGACTACCTGGTGAAACCCTTCGAGTTCAGCGAGCTGTGGGCGCGCATGCGCGCCGTGACCCGGCGCAGCGAAGGCAAGACGGTGCCGACGCTCACCTGCCGCAACGTGGTGCTGGACGTGGCGCGCCAGGCGGTCACCTGCGACGGCCAGCTGGTGACGCTCAGCGCCTATGAATACCGCACCCTGCTCGCCTTCATGGAGCGGCCCGGCCACATCATCGCGCGCAGCCACCTGCAGGCGCTGATCTACGGCAGCGATGGAGACGTCGAGAGCAATACGATCGCCGTCTTCATCCACCAGTTGCGGCGCAAGCTGGGCGAGGACATCGTCGAGACCGTGCACGGCCAGGGCTACCGCCTCGGCAAGGACCTGGCATGAATTCGATCCGCGCCCGCGTGCGGCGGGTGTTCGCCCTGGCGCTGGCCTTTTGCTGGATCTGCGGCGTCGGCGTGGTCGCCGTCTACACCGCCAGCAACGAGCACAGCCTGTGGGACGGCAAGCTGCAGGCCTTCGGCACCCGCCTGCTGCTGTCGCTGCCGGCCGAGGAAATCAACGACGGCCCGTTCGGGCCAGGCCTGGAGCTGCCGCCGGCGATGCAGCGCGACCCCGAGAATTTCGCGATCCAGGTCTGGAGCAACGACCGCCGGCTGGTGATCCGCTCGCCGGCCGCGCCGGCGACGCCGTTCCAGCCGGGCTTTCGCAACGGCTTCGCCACCCTGGAGGCGGGCGGCCAGACCTGGCGCGTGTACACGATCTCGGACCGCCACAGCCTGGTCTCGGTGCAGGTCGCCAACTTGCAAAGCGCGATCGACCGCGAGATGTATGGCGAGACGCTGGCGGCCCTGGCCATGATGACGGCGGTGCTGGTGCTGGTGGCGCTGCTGCTGCTGCATGCGCTGAACCGCTCGCTGCGTCCCCTGTCCGTGATCGAACGCGCGCTGCTGCGGCGCGCCGACTTCGACCTGACGCCGCTGCCGGTCGATGCGCTGCCGGTCGAGCTGCGGCCCCTGGTGACCTCGTTCAACCACCTGCTGGAACAACTGGACAAGGCGGTCGCCAACGAACGCCGCTTCCTGGGCGACGCCGCCCACGAGCTGCGCACGCCGCTGTCGGTGCTGCAGGCCCACGTCGACGTCGCCCTGCATGCACGCACCGACGCCGAACGCCAGGACGCGCTGGCGATGCTGCAGCAGGGCGTGCGGCGCAGCGCGCGCATGGCCGAGCAGCTGCTCGACATGGCGCGGCTGGATGCGATGTCGTCCTCGATGTCGTCCTCGATGCGCACCGAGACGCTGGACCTGGAACGGCTGGTCGAGCACGTGATGCACGAGTATGCCTATCACGCGCAAAGCCTCGGCTGCAGGCTCGAGGCCAGCACGGCGCCGGCCCGCGTCGACGGCAATCTCGACGAGCTGGCGACCCTGCTGCGCAACCTGCTGGACAACGCGGTGCGCTTCGCGCGCGACGGTGGATGGGTCGAGGCGGCCTGCGGCGTGGGGCCCGATGGCCCGTGGCTGAGCGTGGCCGACGACGGTCCCGGCGTGCCGGAAGCCGAGCGCACGGCCATCTTCCAGCGTTTCTACCGCCTGCCCGGCAACCAGGGCCGCGGCAGCGGCATCGGCCTGTCGCTGGTAGCCGCCATCGCCCGCCTGCACGATGCGCGCATCACGACCGGCGGCGGCCTGGCCGGCCGGGGCTTCGCGGTGCGGGTCGCCTTCAGAAGGCGTACAGATAGCCCAGTTTGACGCTGCTCTCGGTGGAGCGTTCCACCAGCGGGCTGTCCTTGATCTCGCTGCCGAGCGACTTGGCGCTGACGTCGACGAAGAAGTTGTGGTGGCGCTGGTAGGCGTAGCCGAAGCGCACGCCGGCCTCGATCGCCTGCGACGAGTCGCCGCTGTAGGCGCTGCGGCCAGGCCTGGCTTCGCCGGCGCGCACGCCATAGTAATAGTCGACGTAGTCCTTGTCGTACCACTCGGCCCCGATGCGCGGCGTGATGGTGACGGCGCCGCTGCGGAATTCGCGGTTCAGTTCGAGCTTGAAGCGCTTGCCTTCGGCGTCGCCGGTGGCGGCGGTGAATTCGCCGGCCAGGCTCGTGGCGCCGTTGCGCCAGGTGGCGGCGCCGCCCAGCCACACGCCGCCTTTGCGCTCTTCCATGCCGGCGAGGTAAGGCGAATCCTTGGCCTCGTAGCCGTCGCCCGAATAGCGCGCGCGCAGGCGCAACTGCAGCGGGCCATACGAGGGCAGCTTGTAGTCGATGCGCGCGCCGAACACGCTCAGGTGCTTGCTCTCGTACAGCACCAGCGGCAATGGGTCGACCTCGTCGTCGAAGTCTCGCAGCGGGCTTTTATCGAAGCCGACGCCGAAGCCGAGGCCCCACTGGGAGGTCTTGGGCGAGGCTTCGGCGGCGAGCTGCTCGGGCGCCACGACCTGGGCCTGCGCCGATGCGGCGCAGGCCAGTGCGGCCGCCGCGGCCAGCATGCGAATGGGGTGAAGTGCTTGTTTCATCGATTTCCTTTAACGGTGGGTCAAACTGGGTGGTCAAAACATCTCGTGGCCGAGGGCGTCCACGGTCACCGACGGTCGTCGGCGCATGCGCAGGCCGTCCACGGTCACGAAGACCGCCGGCACCACGAGCAGGCTGAGTAAAGTGGAAGACAGCAGGCCGCCGATCACGGCGATCGCCATCGGCTGGCGGAAGCTGGCGTCGGCGCCCAGGCCGAGCGCGATCGGCAGCATCCCGGCGATCATCGCCAGGCTGGTCATCAGGATCGGACGCGCGCGCTGGCGGCAGGCGGCCAGCACCGCCTGCTCGGCGCGCGCGCCGTGCGCGCGCATGCCGAGCACCGCGTATTCGACCAGCAGGATCGAATTCTTGGCGACGATCCCCATCAGCATCACCAGGCCGATCATCGAGGGCACATCGAGTTCGCTGCCGGTGGCGAGCAGCATGACGAAGGCGCCGCACAGCGACAGCGGCAGGGCCGACAGGATGGTGAAGGGCTGCAGGAAGTCGCCGAACAGCAGCACCAGCACGCAAAACATGCAGATCACGCCGATGACCAGGGCGGCGCCGAAGCCCGACATCAGCTCGCCCGCGATCTCGGCGTCGCCGCCTTCGAGCAGCTGCACGCCGGCCGGCAGGGCCTGGGCCGCCGGCAGCGCCATGGCGGCGGCCTGGGCCTGGCCCAGCGAGACGCTGCCCAGGTCGGCCCGCAGCGTCACATGGCGCTGGCGGTCGTAGCGGTCGATCCGCGCGGGGCCGTTCTCGACCGCCAGCGCGGCGACGCTGGCCAGCGGCACCAGGGCGCCCTCGGCCGGCACGCGCAGGTTGCCGAGCGCTTCCAGGTCGGCGCCCAGCGCGACCGGCATCTGCACCCGCACCGGTACCTGGCGCGCGTCCAGGTTCAGCTTCGGCAGGCGCGCATCGGTGTCGCCGGCGGTGGCGATCCGGATCGTCTCGTGGATGTCGGGGGTGCGCACGCCGCGTTCGGCGGCGCGCGCGGCATCGGGCCGCAGCACCAGCTCGGGGCGCTCGACGCTGGCGCTGGAGCGCACGTTCGACAGGCCCGGCACGGCGCGCAGCTGGCGTTCGAGTTCGGCGGCCGTGGTCTGCAGGGCCGGCACGTCGGCGCTGGCCAGGATCAGTTCGATCTGCTCGCCCATGGCGCCGCCGACGCCGTAGCGGGCGCCGGGCACCTCCTGCAGCGCGCGGCGCACCGCCGCCTCGATCGCCGCCTGCGCCTGCCGCTCGCCGCGCGGGTCCAGGCCCAGGGTGAGCGTGGCCTTGCCCACGCCACCGCCGACCGGATCGTCGAGGTCGCTGCCGGCGCCGCCGATGCTGGCGAACACCGACGCCACGCCATCGATGCCGGCCAGCGCCAGGCGCGCGCGCTCGGCGGACAGTTGGGTGTCCTGCAAGGCGCTGCCGGGCGGCAGCTCGACGTCGACATTGACCTGGCCACGATCGGCGGCCGGCATCAGGCCGGTGTCGATGAAGGGGATCAGCGCGACCGAGCCGGCGAACAGCAGCACGCTGGCTGTGAGCGTGGCGCCGCGGCGCGCCAGGCACCAGCGCACCGCGCCCAGGTAGGCGCGCATCAGAGGGCCTTCGCGCTCCTCGTGCGCGAGCGATCCGCGCATGAAGCGCGCCGCCATCACCGGCGTCAGGAGGCGCGCCACCAGCAGCGAGGCCAGCACCGCGACCACCGTGCTCCAGCCGAACTGGCGGAAGAACAGGCCCGGCACGCCGCTCATCATCGCGGTCGGGACGAACACCACCACCAGGGTCGCCGTGGTGGCGATCACCGCCAGCGCGATTTCCTGCACCGCGTCCAGGGTGGCGCGTTCCACCGTCTTGCCCATCTGGCGGTGGCGCGCGATGTTCTCGACTTCGACGATCGCGTCGTCGACCAGGATCCCGACCACCACCGCCATCGCCAGCAGGGTCAATGTATTGAGCGTGTAGCCCAGCCAGTCCATCAGCAGGAAGGTCGGCAGGATCGACAGCGGCAGGGCCGCGGCGGCGACCAGCGTGGCGCGCCAGTCGCGCAGGAACCACCACACCACCAGCACCGCCAGCAGCGCGCCCTCATACAGCATCTGCATCGAGCCGCGGTACTGTTCCATCGTGTAGTCAACGTTGCCCGCGACCAGGTCGAAGGCCAGGCCTTGCCGGCCCGCGGCCAATGCGGCCAGCGCCCGCTCCACGCCCTCGGCCATGCGCACCTCGTCGGCGCCGCGGGCGCGGTAGACGGCGAAGCCGGTCACCGGGCGCCCGTCGAGCAGCGCGGCGGAGCGCCGCTCGGCGATGCCGTCGCTCACGCGCGCCACCTGGTCGAGACGCACGCGCCGGCCGCCGCCGAGCGGGATGGCCAGCGCCGCCAGCTCGTGCGCCTGGCGCACCGTGGCGACCGTGCGCACCGCCTGTTCGCCGGCGCCCAGGCGGCCGATGCCGCCGGAGGCGTCGCGCGATGCGGCGGCCAGGGCGCGCGACAGGTCGCTCACGGTCACGCCCAGCGCCGCCATCGCCGCCGGATCGGCTTCCACCCGCACCTCGCGCTCCACGCCGCCCAGGCGCGCCACCCGGGCCACGCCGGGCACCGCCAGCAGCGCCCGCGTCACGCCGTCGTCGACGTACCAGGACAGCGCTTCCTCGTCCATGCGGCTGGACGCCAGCGCATAGGTGACGGTCGGTTCGCTGCTGGCGCTGGCCGCGCTCACCGACGGCGGCTCGAGGTCTGGCGGCAGGTCGGCGCGCACCCGGTCGACCGCGTCCTTGGTCTCGATCAGCGCTTCCGAAACCGGCTTTTCCAGCACGAACTCGGCGCGCACATGCACCATGCCGTCGCCGATGGTCGTGGTGGTGTGCTTCAGGCCGGCCAGGCTGGCCAGCGAGTCCTCGACCTTGCGCGCGACCTCGGTTTCCAGCTGCGCCGGCGCGGCGCCCGGCTGCGCCAGCAGGATGTCGATCTCGGGCAGCTCGATGTCCGGCATGTTCTGGATCGGCAGCCGGTGAAAGCTCAGCAGGCCGGCGAGCGACAGCAGCACGAACAGCAGCACCGCCGGGATCGGCCGCCGCAGGGACCAGGTGGCGAGGTTCATGAGCGCGCCCCTCCCGCGCTGGCGGCGGTCCGTGCCGGCGCAATATGGACCCGGTCGCCGTCCTTCAGGAAGGCGGCGCCCTGCCCGACCACGCGCGCGCCGGGCGGCAGCGGCGACAGGATCTCGCTACGCTCGCCCTGGCGCCTGCCGACCGTGACCGCCAGCGCACGCGCCACGCCGGCGTCGGCGACGAAGATCCAGCTGCGGCCGTCGCGCACCACCACGCTGTGCGCGCCGACCGTCACCGCCGCGCTGCTGCCCAGCCCGATGCGCCCGCTGGCGTACATGCCGGCGCGCGCCGCGCTGCCGGCCCCGATGTCGGCATACACCGTCGCCAGGCGCGTGCGCGGGTCGAGGCGCGGCGCTTCCTGGCGCACCACGGCGGGGGCGACGCCGCCACCCGGCAGCGCGAGCACGACCCGCTGGCCGGCGCGCACCTGGCGCAGCTGCGATGGGGCCAGTTCGCCGCGCCACTCGAGACGGTGGCGGCGGATGATGCGAAACAGCTCGTCGCCGGGATTGGCGACGGCCCCTGGCGTGGCCGTGCGGGCGCTGACCACGCCATCGTCGTCCGCCCTCACCTCGGCATAGGCCAGCAGCAGGCGCTTGGCCTCGAGCTGGGCCTGGGCCAGCGCCACCTGCGCCGCGCTGGTGTCGGCCTCGGTCTCGGCCAGCTGCACGTCCTGGTGGCTGACGGCGCCGCTGGCCGCGAGCTTGCGCATGCGCTCGCGCACCGCCGCCGCATTGCGCGCGCTGGCGCGCGCCTGCGCCAGCGCCGCCTCGAGCTGGGCCGCATCAAGACGCGGCAGGGCGGCGTCGAAGCGCGCCAGCAGCGCGCCGCGGCGCACCGTGTCGCCGACCTCGACCCGCACCTCGGCCAGCGGCAGGCCGCTGGTGCGGGCGCCGATCACCAGCTCCTGCCAGGGCTCGATCGCGCCATGGGCCTCGATCGCCTGTTCCCAGCGCAGCAGGCGCGGCTGCTCCAGGGTCACGGTCAGCGCCGGGCGCACGGGGGCCGGAGACGCGTCATCCGCCGGTTGCCGTGCGAGCGCCAGCCAGCCGGCGGCGAGCGCCGCCGCGGCGCCGGCGCCGACGGCGAGGAGGCGCCGGGTCGGCGTAGGGAAGAGAAACCTGGGACGTGGATGCATCGGCGACATGAACGCGGAAATACGAATGACGCCGGCCGCAATCGACGGGCGTACCGCGGCGAACCACGGCAAGGCGAATCATGCCAAGCGACGATTAATGGTTTTTTAATGGATGAGGAATGGTAAAAACATGCGTGCGCGGTGAAATGAGAAGCGCTTTCATTTTCATTTTCGCGGTAGCGAGAAGCGTTTTCAACATGGAGTGAGAACGGTTTTTATTACGCCGTATTTCGTGGCTTTTTCTTCGATTTAATGCGCTTTTTTCGCGAAATTTCTCTCTTTTGAGGGCATATCGTGACGGCTTGTTTGCTATCATGGAGCCCATTCAAAATCATCAGGGGCACTCCAAATGAAAGGCGATCAAAACGTCATCCGTCTGCTGAACGCACAGCTGACCAACGAACTCACCGCAGTTAATCAGTATTTCCTGCATGCGCGCATGTACCGCCATTGGGGCCTGGAAAAACTGGGCAAGAAAGAATACGAAGAATCGATCGGCGAAATGAAGCACGCCGACAAGCTGATCGACCGCATCCTGATGCTGGACGGCCTGCCGAACCTGCAGGCGCTGCACAAGCTCCTGATCGGCGAGTCGACCCAGGAAATGCTGGAATGCGACCTGAAGCTGGAACGCGCCGCGCAAGTGACCGTCAAGGAAGGCATCGCCGCCTGCGAAGCGGCCGCCGACTACGTGTCGCGCGACCTGTTCCTGATGATCCTGGAAGACACCGAAGAACACATCGAGTGGCTGGAAACCCAGCTCGACCTGATCGTCAAGGTCGGCATCCAGAATTACCTGCAAAGCCAGATCGCTTCGTAATCACATTGTGATTGAAGAAGGGCCGGCTTGCGCCGGCCCTTTTGCATTGCGGGTTGCCCACCCTACCCTTCAGCGCCAGCGCGTCATCCACTTGTCGTAGAACCCCATATCCCTCGGCACCGCGCCGGGAATCGCGCAGATCGCGCCGGCGAATTCGTTCGCGCGCGACAAGGCGGTTTCCAGCGGCCAGCCGCGCATCCGTCCCAGCAAAAAGATCGCCGCGAAGGCGTCGCCCGCCCCCACCGTATCGATCACGAACGGCGGCGCGGGATGGTCGCGCTGGGTCAGGACCCGTCCCTCGCTGTCGAAGTACACCGAGCCGCGGTGGCCCAGGGTGACGATCAGCGCGTCGAGCGAGAACATCTTGAGCAATGCCTGGCACGAGGCATGCACCTCGTCGGCCGCCAGCGCCGGATCGTCGGGCTTGATCTGGAAGTACCAGCCGAACAGCGCCTGCAACTCTTCTTCGTTGACCTTGACGATGTTCGCCGCCTGCAGCGAGCGGGTGACGCCGCGCTCGTCGTACTGGCCGTCGCGCAGGTTCAGGTCGAGGAAGCGCACAGCCGTGCCGGCGGCGCCATCCAGTACGGCGCTCAAAGCGCCGCGCGCCACCTCATGGCGCTGGGCCAGCATGCCGAAATAGACGATGCCCGGCGTGACGCTGTCGACGCTCGCCACCGCAGCGGCGCGGTCGATGAAGTCGTAGGCCTGGTTGGGCAGGATCGTGAAACGGTGGCCGCGCGGGCCGCGCTCGACCAGCACGCGGCCGGTTTCCTCGAGCGGGTCGAGCTGCAGCCCGGCCTCGCTCATGGCGAAGCGCTCGAACTCGGCGCGCACCAGCTGGCCGCTCTTGTCGTCGCCGATGCGGGTGATGCTGAGCACCGGCGCCATGAAGGCGGCCAAGTGGCGCGCCACGTTGAACGGCGCCCCGCCGACGACCTGCTCGGCCTGAAAATCGTCGACCAGCGCTTCGCCGAACACCACGGCGGTGGACATGCCCGGCGCGCCGCTCATGCGAGGAAGGGGACGGTGTCCTTGAACGACTGGCGCTCGGACAGCTTGTCGAACAGGCGGGCCAGGTTCGGGTAGTCGCCGCGCCAGTCGATGTCGGGGAAGCGGAAGGCGATCCAGCCCAGGGCGCAGCCGACGGCGACGTCGGCCAGCGAATAGTGGTTGCCGGCGCTGAAAGCCGACTCGCCGAGGCGCTCGGACATCACGCGCAGGCCGGCGTGCACCTTGCCCCACTGGCGGGCTATCCATTCGGGGCTTTGCTGGGCCTCGGGGCGCAGGGTGGTTTCCAGGCGCACCAGCACGGCCGCATCGAGCACGCCGTCGGCCAGGGCTTCCCAGACCTTGACCTCGGCCCGGTCGCGCCCGTTCGGCGGCAGCAGCTTGCAGACCGGGGTGAGCGTGTCGAGGTATTCGGCGATCACGCGCGAGTCGTACAGGGTGCTGCCGTCTTCCATCACCAGGCATGGAACCTTGCCCAGCGGATTCGTCTGCTGGATGGTGGTGTCGGCAGCCCAGACGTTCTCCTGGATGAAGGAATAGTCGAGCTTTTTATCCGCCATCACGACACGGACCTTGCGGACGTAGGGGCTGGTGACAGAACCGATGAGTTTCATGGGAGGTCGCAGTTGGGAATCGAAGCCCAGTATAGCATCGGGCCCTGCCGCAAAACCTGCGCTGTCGCCGCCCCAACACACTCCCGCACCGCGGCATGCGCAAGGGTTCGCCGCCCGTCCGGTGGTAAAATCCGCGTTTTTGACCGCCACTGCTGCCATGACCTCTACCGCCCTGTCCCCTACCTTGTCGGCCCTGTCCCCGCTCGACGGCCGTTACGCTTCGAAAACCGACAAGCTGCGCCCGATCCTGTCGGAAACGGGTTTCATGCACCACCGCGTGAAGGTCGAGATCGCGTGGCTGCAGGCGCTGTCGCAGGCCGGCTTTGCCGAGATCAAGCCGTTTTCAAGCGAAGCGATCGCTCACCTCGACAAGATGGCCGCCGAGTTCGGCGAAAAGGATGCCGCGCGCATCAAGGAAATCGAGGCGGTCACCAACCATGACGTCAAGGCGGTCGAATACTGGCTCAAGGAGCAGGTCAAGGACGTGCCTGAACTGGTCGCGGCCAGCGAGTTCATCCACTTCGCCTGCACCTCGGAAGACATCAACAACACCTCGCACGGCATGATGCTGAAAAGCGCGCGCGACGGCGTGCTGCTGCCGGCCCTGCAGGCCATCATCGCGAAACTGACCGAGATCGCCCACGCCAACGCGGCGCTGCCGATGCTGTCGCGCACCCACGGCCAGACCGCCAGCCCGACGACGCTCGGCAAGGAATTCGCCAACGTGGTCGCGCGCCTGCAGCGCGCGGTCAAGCGCATCGCCGACGTCGAGATCCTGGGCAAGATGAATGGCGCGGTCGGCAACTACAACGCCCACCTGTCGGCCTATCCCGAATTCGACTGGCCGACCTTCTCGAAGAACGTGATCGAACAGCGCCTGGGCCTGACCTTCAATCCGTACACCATCCAGATCGAGCCGCACGACTACATGGCCGAGATGTTCGACGCCATCGCGCGCACCAACACCATCCTGCTCGACCTGAACCGCGACATCTGGACCTATGTCTCGCTGGGTTACTTCAAGCAGAAACTGAAGGCCGGCGAGATCGGTTCGTCGACCATGCCGCACAAGGTCAACCCGATCGACTTCGAAAACTCGGAAGGCAACCTGGGCCTGGCCAATTCGGTGCTGCGCCACATGGCCGACAAGCTGCCGGTCTCGCGCATGCAGCGCGACCTGACCGATTCGACGGTGCTGCGCAATATCGGCGTCGGCTTCGGCTACGCCCTGCTGGCCTATGACAGCTGCCTGCGCGGCCTGAACAAGCTGGAGGTGAACGCCGCCCGCCTGGAGCAGGACCTGGACGCGAACTGGGAAGTGCTGGCCGAGCCGGTGCAGACCGTGATGCGCCGCTACGGCATCGCCAACCCCTACGAGCAGCTGAAGGAACTCACCCGCGGCAAGGGCATCACCCGCGACGCGCTGCGCGAGTTCATCGAGACCCTGGCCGTGCCGCAGGAAGCCAAGGACCTGATGCTGGCGATGACGCCGGCGAACTACACCGGCCTGGCGGCGAAGCTGGCGGCCGACATCTAAGCCGTATCATGCGATGCCGCCGCTCCGGCGGCATCGCCTCAGTAATCCCACCTCAGCTTGACCCCCACCCGGCGCTCGAACTGCGCGCGGTACATCGCCGTGCCGAACTCGGTGTGCCCGCCATTCAGGTTTTCTCCATACACCGATAGCGCCAGGCCCGACCGCAGGCGCCAGCCGAAGCGCGCGTCCAGCGCCGTATACGCAGGCACGCCGACCGCCGCCAGCTCGGCCACCCGGCGCAGGCTGACGTCGATCTCGCGCGCATCGTCGATGTTGTAGCTCGAACGCAGTTGCAGGGTGTACGTGGGGTCGCGCCGCGCCGCCAGCACGCTGCCAATGTCGTTGCTTTCCGGCTTGGTGTACAGGCGCTGGTGCAGCGCCGTCCAGCCGGCCGACAGGCGCCAGCGCGGCATGGCCTGCCAGCTGCCCCAGGCTTCCACGCCTGTGCCATAGCCTTCCATCAGGCTGGCGAACACCAGGTAAGTGCGGGTCGGGTCGAATTCTTGCGTGCGCAAATGCTCGTAGTCGTGGTGGAACAGCGTGACGGAATATGACAGCGCCGGCGTCGGCTGGCCGCGGTAGCCGAGCTCGACGACGCGCGCCACTTCGCTGCGCACCTGCGACCCGCCCTGCAGGATGTAGGGCGGCTGGCCGGGCACCCAGGCATCGACGTCCAGGCGCGACGGCGCGCGCACCGTGCGCGCCAGGGCCGCCCACAGCGCATGCTGAGGCGACAGCCGCCATGACAGCCGCGCGCTGGGCAGGAACTCGGTGCCCGTGTAATGGTTGTACTCGGCCCGCCCGCCCAGCACCAGGCGCCAGTCGTCGCGCAGCGTGATCTCGTCCTGCAGGAACAGGCTGCCCCAGCGTTGGGTGGTGCGCGCCGGCAAGAAAGCGACGTAGGGGCTGTTGTCGACCCGGTCGCGCGAATGCCGGTAGTTGGCGCCCCAGACGACGCCATGGCGGCCGTGCGCCGGCAGCGTGTGCTGGAACTGCAGGTCGGCGGTGGTGAGGCGCTCGGCGAACAAGGGCGGCGCCTCGCGCTGCGTGTGGTCGAGATAGGCCTGCACGTCGACGCTGCCGCCATCGTCCAGCACCCGCTGCCAGCGCGCCGTGAGGTTGGCGCCATCCGAATGCACCCGGCCGAAGCGGTTCGGTCCGCCCGGGGTGGCGATCTCGCCCGGCGCCGGCTGGTCGAGCCGGCCCTGGTAGACGTTGCCCAGCACCGTGAAGCGGTCGGCGCCCCGCTCCCAGTCGGCGCGCACGCCGGCCATGGCGCGGCGATAGCCATCGTCGATGCTCCCGCCGACGCCATCGCCGTCGGCGCGGCGCGTGAACTTGCCGAAGGCGCGCCAGGCGACGCCGTCCGCGCTGGCGCCGCCCTGGCGAAAGGCGGCGCCGGCGTCGCCGTCGTTGGCGCCGTGCGCCGCCACCATTGCGCCCTGCGTATCGCGCGCGGAGCGGGTGGTGATGTTGATGACGCCGTTGACGGCGTTCAGGCCCCACAGCACCCCGCCCGGCCCGCTGACCACCTCGATGCGCTCGACGTCTTCGAGCAGCACGTCCTGCGCATCCCAGAACACGCCCGAGAACAGCGGCGTGTACACCGAACGGCCGTCGATCAGCACCAGCAGCTTGTTCGAGAGCGCGCCGCTGCCGCTATTGAGCCCGCGCGCGCTGATGGAATAGGCGTAACCGTTGATGCGCGCCACGTGCAGGTTGGGCGCCAGGCGCAGCGCCTCGGGCAGCGAATCGGCGCCGGAGCGGCGGATGTCGTCGGCCGTGATCACGAACACGGCCGCCGCCGCGTCCTGCAGGCGCTCGGGCCGCTTCGAGACCGAGGTGACCTGGATATTGGCCAGCTCCTCGATCGACAGGTCGGCCAGGTCTTGCATCTGCCCGCCAGGCGCCGCCGTGGCGGGCAATGCGAGGCAGGCGGCTGTGCCCGTGGCCAACACAAGGTTCCGGCAGCAATAAGTAATAAACGCGCTCATGACCAGATTTTACATTCGGTCGAGCTGAATGGTGCATGATTTACAAGTCCGTGCTAGTGTTTGCGACAGAAATTCAAGCCCGGCAGCACGGGTGATCGCTTTTTTGCTATAGTTGGTTAGTTCTAACTCGTACTAGTTACCTGAATACAAACATGCGCCGCTATACGCTGCCCGCAATCGTGCTGCACTGGCTGATCGCCGTCGCCATCATCGGCACCTTTACGCTCGGCCTGGTCATGACCGACATCCAGGGCATCAGCATGGCCAAGATCCGCTACACCAACTGGCATAAATGGGCCGGCGTCACCGTGCTCGGCCTGGCCGCGCTGCGCCTCCTGTGGCGCCTGTTCAACCATCCGCCGCAGTATGCCGACGACATGCCGGCCTGGCAGCGCGGCGCCGCGCACGGCCTGCACGTCCTGCTGTACGTGCTGATGTTCGCGGTGCCGCTGTCGGGGTATTTCTTCAGCCTGGCGGCCGGCTTCCCGGTGGTGTATTTCGGCGAGATCCCGCTGCCGGTGCTGATCGGGCCCGATCCCGAGTTGCGCGCCGTGCTGCGCGGCGTGCACTACTGGCTCAATATGCTGCTGGCCGGCCTGGTGGCCCTGCACGTGCTGGCCGCGTTCAAGCACCTGCTGGTCGACCGCGACGGCGTGATGCAGCGCATGCTCCCCATCCCTACCCCGAAGGAAAAACGATGAAACCATTCAAGGCTTTGCTGGTCGCGACCCTGGTCGGCGCCAGCGCGATCGCCGCCGCCGTCCCGCTCAAGACCGATCCGGCCAAGAGCAGCGTCTCGGCCGTGTTCAAGCAGATGAACGTGCCGGTGGAAGCGCCGTTCCGCAGCTTCAGCGCCGCCATCGACTACGATGCGGCCAAGCCGGCCGCCTCGAAGGCGAACGTCGAGATCAATACCGCCAGCTTCGACATCGGCGACCCGATGTACAACAAGGAAGTCGCCAAGAAGGAATGGTTCAATTCGGCGCAATTCCCGAAGGCCAGCTTCGTGTCCACCAGCATCGTGCCTGGCAGCGCCGGCAAGCTGAACGTGTCGGGCAAGCTGACCCTGAAGGGCAAGACCGCGGACGTCACCTTCCCGCTGGCGGTCAAGGCCGAAGGCGGCAAACAGGTATTCGAGGGGCAGCTGCCGATCAAGCGGCTGGCCTTCAACATCGGCGAAGGCGAGTGGAAGGACACGAGCATGGTCGCCGATGAAGTCGTCATCAAGTTCCGCGTCACCGCAGCGCCTTAAGCCTCACCACCACACCTATCAAAGGGACATCACCACATGAAGATCAAGCACCTGATCGCGGCCGCCGCCGCCCTCGCCGCCAGCACCGCCTTCGCCGCACCGGTCACCTATGACATCGAACCGAACCACACCTATCCGAGCTTCGAAGCCGACCACATGGGCCTGTCGGTATGGCGCGGCAAGTTCAACAAGTCGAGCGGCAGCGTGACCCTGGACCGCGAAGCCAAGACCGGCTCGCTGGACATCACCGTCGACATCAACAGCATCGACTTCGGCCACGAAAAGATGAACGAGCACGCCAAGAAGCCGGACATCTTCGACGCCGCCAAGTACCCGACCGCGACCTTCAAGTCGAAGTCGATCAAGTACACCGGCGACGTGCCGACCTCGGTCGACGGCGAGCTGACCCTGCACGGCGTGACCAAGCCGCTGACCCTGCAGATCAACAAGTTCAAGTGCATCATGCACCCGATGCTCAAGAAGGAAGCCTGCGGCGCCGACGTGGTGGGCACCTTCAAGCGCGACGACTTCGGCATCAGCTTCGGCCTGCCGAACTTCTCGCCGGAAGTGAAGCTGGCGATCCAGGTCGAAGCCGTCAAGCGCTGATCGACCGCACCATCGATCGAATCATGTAAAAAGCCCCGCCGGCGCAAACCGGCGGGGCTTTTTTACGTGCGTTTCAACGCCGTGCGATCAGCGGCCGTCGCGGTCGAAATCGCCCGGAATCGCGCGCTCGACGCGGTGCCAGCCGGCGCGGGTGGCCGACTTGGCCTGCTCCCACTTCAGGCGCGAGTTGCCCTTCGAGCGTTCCCACTCGCCGGCCAGGTGGCTTTCGTTGGCGTCATAGCCGCCATCGTACTTGCCATAGCTGTTGTAGCCCAGCGCATAGGCCGGCGCGTAGTCGTCGTAGGTGTAGCCCGGCGAGTAATAAGGCTGGGTCTGGTACTGGGTGCGCCAGTACTCGTTTTCCTCGTGCGGATTGACCATGTGGCCGACGCCCTTGCCGGCCGCGCCGCCCGCCAGGCCGCCGATCGCCGCGCCCGCCGCCACGCCCAGCGGGCCGGCCGCGGCGCCGATGA
Organism: Massilia timonae; assembly: GCF_001866515.1. Classification (NCBI taxonomy): domain Bacteria; kingdom Pseudomonadati; phylum Pseudomonadota; class Betaproteobacteria; order Burkholderiales; family Oxalobacteraceae; genus Massilia; species Massilia timonae. The sequence continues at coordinate 2,031,964 of NZ_JRYB01000001.1, read as the reverse complement.
TCGCGCCCGCGGTGGCGCCGCCACCGGCGCCCACGCCCTGCGCCAGGTTGTGGTCATGCAGTTCGTCGGTGGCCTTCGGATTGACGACCTCGCCGGCGCCACGGCCGGCCGCGCCGCCAGCCAGGCCGCCGACCACGGCGCCCGCCGCCATCCCGATCGGGCCGCCCACGGCGCCGACCGCCGCACCGGCGGCTGCACCGGTGCCGGCGCCCACGCCCTTGGCCAGGTGGTGTTCGGCCAGGTCGTCGCCGGCCTTCGGATTGACCACTTCGCCCACGCCCTTGCCGGCGATGCCGCCCGCCACGCCGCCGACCACGGCGCCGGTCACGGTGCCGATCGGACCGGCCACGGTGCCGACCGTGGCGCCCAGCGCCGCGCCGCCCGCGATGCCCAGGCCGGCGCCGATCACGTGCGAGCCGCCCTGCTTGGTCCACGATTCCTGGATGTGGGCCGCGTCTTCGTCGGAGCGGGTATGCACGCCCATCACGATGCCGCCGTTCTTGATGCCTTCTTCATAGTGCTTGGCGCGTTCTTCGGGGATGCCGGCGCCGATCAGCGCGCCGATCAGGCCACCCGTGATGCCGCCCGCGCCGGCGCCGGCCAGGGCCGCCGCCAATGGGCCGGCGACGACCACGCCCAGGCCCGGCAGCACCAGGGTGGTGCCGACCGCTGCGATACCGGCCAGCACGGCGCCGATGGTGCCGCCGATGCCGGCGCCGATACCGGCGCCTTCGGCCGCCTTGCTGCCCAGTTCCGTATCTTTATCGGCGAAGTGGGTCTGGCGGGTGGTGTCGGACATCATCAGGTTGACGTCGTCGCGGGTATAGCCGCGATCGGACACGGTGCCATAGGCGCGCTCGGCGCTGGCGCGATCCGGGAACAGGCCGGTGACCATGCGCTGGTTCTGGTTCTGACGAGTGGTGTCGAAGCTGCTCATGACGAATCCTTTCTGGTAGTTGGGGTGGCCAGGCGCTGTCAAGCGGCGCTGCCAGGGACGTCCACCTTATGCCGCTCGTCTTTATGGCTCTGTTCGTTCACGCACGCTTGGGCGCTGACCCGCCGCATTCCCCGGTGGAGCCCGGCCGGCAACGGACCGGTGCATGAACAGCGATGCAAAAACGCTATCTAACGTGAGTTGCCGCACCGACCTGATGGGGGAGCATCTCTAGACTTTTTCCCATGGTCACGGCAATTGTTGGGCCTGGGGGTATGTCTTTTTACTTGAGGAGGAAGCAACCATGTTATTCATCATCTGGATCGTCGTCGGCGGCATCCTGGGCTGGCTTGCCAGCATGGTCATGAAAACCGACGCAGAGCAAGGCATCATTCTTAACGTCGTCGTAGGTATCGTTGGCGCCTTCCTGGGCGGCTGGCTGCTGTCGCCGCTGTTCGGCACCGGCACCATCAACTCGGACGACTTCAGTGTCGCTTCGCTCCTGGTCTCGTTCCTGGGCGCGGTCATCCTGCTGGCCATCGTGAATCTGCTGCGTCGCGGTCGCGTTCGTTAATGATTGCGAAACACCGCTCCTAAAAACCAACGCCACGCGCGTTGGTTTTTTTTCCTTCGTGGTTTTATTGATGAGCCCAAAAATGTTCTGGACAGTGTTGATCACGATCGCCGCCACGCTGGTGCTCGGTGTGCTGGCGCTGAATTTCATGCCGAGCGAAAAGCAAATCGAGCGGCAACTGACACGGCAGTACGACACCCACGACCCGCAATTTCGCCGCTCGATGGGTGTGCTGCTCGGTCCCCCTATACTTGAAGGAAACAAGGTCGAGGCCTTGATCAATGGCGACCAGATCTTCCCCGCCATGCTGGCCGCGATCCGCCAGGCGGAAAAGTCGATCAACCTGGAAACCTATATCTACTGGTCGGAATCGATCGGCAAGGAATTTTCCGAGGCGCTGTCCGAGCGCGCCCGCGCCGGCGTGAAGGTCCATGTCATGCTCGACTTCATGGGCAGCATGAAGATGGACAATGCGCTGGTGGACGACATGAAGAAGGCCGGCGTGCGCGTGCAGCGCTATCACAAGCCGGTCTGGTGGAAGCTGGCGCGCATGAACAACCGCACCCACCGCAAGCTGCTGGTCATCGACGGCAAGATCGGTTTTACCGGCGGGGTCGGCATCGCCGACCAGTGGCGCGGCAATGCCGAAGACGAGAATCACTGGCGCGACAGCCACTTCAGGATCGAAGGCCCGGTGGTCGGCCAGATCCAGGCGGTGTTCAACGACAACTGGACCAAGGCTACCGGCACGGTGCTCGATGGTCCCGACTACTTCCCGGCCCTGGAGCCGAAAGGCACCATGCCGGCCCAGATGTTCTCGAGCTCGCCGACCGGCGGCAGCGAGAGCATGCACCTGATGTACCTGATGTCGATCACCGCCGCGCGCGAGACGATCGACCTGTCGGCGGCCTATTTCGTGCCGGACGACCTGACCATCCGCACCCTGATCGCGGCCGCCAAGCGCGGCGTGCGGGTGCGCCTGATCACGCCGGGCCCGATCATCGATTCCGACCTGGTGAAAGCCGCCTCGCGCGACCGCTGGCCCGAGCTGCTCGACGCCGGCGTGCAGATCTCGGAATACAAGCCGACCATGTACCACGTCAAGACGCTGATCGTCGACAAGCTGCTGGTGTCAGTGGGGTCGACCAACTTCGACAACCGCTCGTTCAGCATCAACGACGAGGCCAACCTGAACGTGCTGGACGAAGGCTTCGCGGCGCAGATGAGCGAGATCTACGAACAGGACTGGGCGCGCGCCACGCCGGTGACCGAACACAAGTTCGCGCAGCGCCCGTGGTGGCAGCGCATGAGCACCTGGGCGGTGTCGCTGATCGACAAGCAGCTGTAGTAAACACGGCGAAACGAGGCTAAAACGGAATTTGCTTGCGCGGCCGAAATAGCGGTTGACGATCCTGCATGGGATTACCATACTCATGGACGCTCCAGAACCTGTTTCGGCAGGTGGGGGGAAGCTGATGGCGATGCATGGCAAGTGTGGGCAAGGCGCGAGGAGGCCGCATGGCGGCGCCATGCAACGACGAGCAACGCCGCCCACGCTTGCCAGGCGCGCCAGCAGCGACTCCTACCTACCGAGACAGGTTCTTAGTTCATGAGTTCCCCTTCCCAACCAGATCACACGCGCATGAAACAGACTCTTCTCTCGCTCGCCATCCTGAGCAGCTTCGCCGCCCACGCGGACGAAGGCATGTGGATGCCGCAACAGCTGCCACAAGTGGCCAAGCAACTGAAAGCCGCCGGCCTCAAGCTGGATCCAGCCAACCTGACCAAGCTGACCGAGTTCCCGATGGGCGCCATCGTCAGCCTGGGCGGCTGCTCGGCTTCCTTCGTGTCGCCGCAAGGCCTGGTGGTCACCAACCACCACTGCGTCTACAACAGCATCGCCGTCAATTCGACGCCGGAGCGCGACCTGCTGAAGAACGGCTTCCTGGCCAAGACCATGGCCGAGGAACTGCCGGCATCGCCAGGCAGCCGCATCTTCGTCACCGACGAAGTCACCAACGTCAGCAACCAGGTCATCACCCCGGAAGTAGCCAAGCTGACCGGCAAGGCCCGCATCGACGCCATCGAGAAGAACCAGAAGACCCTGGTGGCGGCCTGCGAACAGGATGCCGGCTACCGCTGCACCGTGGCCAGCTTCTACGGCGGCCTGGAGTTCTACCGCCTGAAGCAGCTCGAGATCCGCGACGTGCGCCTGGTGCACGCGCCGGCCGATGGCGTGGGCAAGTTCGGCGGCGACACCGACAACTGGATGTGGCCGCGCCACACCGGCGACTACGGCTTCTACCGCGCCTACGTCAGCAAGGACGGCAAATCGGCCGAGTTCTCGAAGGACAACGTGCCGTACAAGCCGAAGCACGTCATCAAGCTGGCGCAGGACCACGCCAAGGAAGGCGACTTCGTGATGGTGCTGGGCTACCCTGGCCGCACCAACCGCCACCGCCTGCCGTCCGAAGTGGCCTTCACCTTCGACTGGAACTATCCGGCCTTCGTGCAAGCATCTAGCGAGACCCTGGCCATCATCGACCGCGAGACCAAGAACGACCCGGCCGCGCGCCTGAAATACGCCGGCCAGATCGCCGGCGTGAACAACTACTACAAGAACCGCAAGGGCATGCTGGTCTCGTACCAGAACAGCGACTTCTTGCAGCGCAAGACCGCCGAACACAATGCGCTCAAGGCCTGGGTGAACGCCGATGCGTCGCGCAAGGCCCAATACGGCGCCGACATCGAAGCGGCCGAGAAGCTGATCGCCGAACGCGACGCCGGCACCAAGAAGGGCTTCTTCCTGACCTACGCGCAGCCGAAGTTCCTGAGCTCGGCGCGCACCTTGTACCGCCTGGCCAACGAGCGCGCCAAGCCGGACACCGAGCGCAAGACCGGCTACCAGGACCGCGACCTGCCGCGCCTGACCTCGGTCATCGAAGGCCAGGACCGCACCTACGACGAAAAAGTCGACAAGGCCCTGGTGCTGAACTTCCTGAAGCAGTACAACGCGCAGCCGGCCGCCGAACATGACGCCGCCTTCGACGCCGCGCTCGGCATCAAGCCGGGCATGAGCGAAGCCGAACTGAAGTCGGCACTGGACCGCATCTATGCCGGTTCCAAGCTGGCCAGCAAGGAAGAGCGCACCGCGTGGCTCAAGAAATCGCCGGCCGAGTTCAAGGCCTCGAACGACAGCTTCATCAAGGCCGCGGTCGCGATGTACGACGCCGACATCAAGGACGAGGAAAAAGGCGAGGAAGCCGCCGGCAAGATCCAGCAAGCCTACGGCAACTACATGAAGGCCAAGATCGCCTACATGAACAGCCGCGGCCAGGCGGTCTACCCGGACGCTAATTCCACGCTGCGCGTCACCTTCGGCAAGATCGCCGGCCGCGACGTGGGCGCCGACGGCACCACCGGCTGGACCGCGTTCACCACGGTCAGCGGCGTGACCGCCAAGCACACCGGCGAAGGCGAGTTCGATGCGCCGGACAACCAGCTGGCCGCGATCCAGGCGAAGAACTTCGGCAAGTATGCCGATCCGAAGCTCAAGACCCTGCCGGTCAACTTCCTGGCGACGCTGGACATCACCGGCGGCAACTCGGGTTCGGCCGCGCTGAACGCCAAGGGCGAGCTGATCGGTTTGGCCTTCGACGGCACCCTGGATTCGATCATCTCGGACTGGGACTTCAACAAGGCCATGACCCGCTCGATCCAGGTCGACACCCGCTACATGCTGTGGAATATGAAGGAAGTCGACAAGGCGGATAATCTGCTGAAAGAGATGAACGCGCTGTAATCGTTCTTTCTTCCTTCAAGGGCCGCGTCACCGCAAGGGGCGCGGCCTTTTTCATGGCGTTTCGCGCAGTCCATTCCGCCGTTTCGCCCGCCTGTCGCGCACGCCGCGACGCGCAGCAAGCCGCTCGCTACACTCGGTTCAAACAGTTTCGGGAGAGCGAGATGAAGAACACCCTGGTGTGCTGCCTGGCCGCGCTGGGCATGCTGTGCGCGAACGTCTCGGCACAGGACAGTAGCGACGCGAAGCGGCTGGCCGGGGCCCGCGCCGCGGTCGAAGACCTGCAGCGCATCGTGGCGCCGCACGGCGTGCAGGAATCCTATACAACCCGCATCGGCGGCATCGACCAATGGATCAATGTGCGCGGGCAGGACCGTGCCAATCCGATGATCCTGTTCGTGCACGGCGGCCCGGCTTCGCCCATCACGCCGACCATGTGGCAGTTCCAGCGCCCGATCGAGGAATTCTTCACGGTCGCCAACTACGACCAGCGCGGCGCCGGCAAGACCTATGGCGAGGCCGATCCCGCCATCGTGGGCGAAACGATCCGCATCGAGCGCTACGTCGACGACCTGATCGAGGTGGCCGAACACCTGCGCGGGCGCTACGGCCAGCAGAAGCTGGTGCTGATGGCGCACAGCTGGGGCACCGTGATCTCGATGGCGGCGGCGCTCAAGCGCCCCGACCTGTTCCACGCCTACGTCGGCATCGGCCAGGTGATCAGCGTGCGCGAGAATGAACGCATCAGCTTCGAATATGCGCTGGAGCAGGCGCGCATCCACGACGACAAGCAGGCGTTGAAGGAGCTGCAGGCGATCGCCCCCTACCCCGGCAAGCAGCCGATCACCCGCGAGCGCATCGTCGCCGCGCGCAAGTGGCCGCAGCACTACGGCGGCCTGTCGGCCTGGCGCAGCGAATCGACCTATTTCTTCAAGGGACCGCTGCTCTCGCCCGACTACACGATGGAGCAGGTCAAGGCCATCGACGCCGGCAGCCTGCTCACGCTGGGCCGGCTGCTGCCGGAATTCGTCGAGGTCGACTATTCGAAGGTGAGGGAATTCCCGGTGCCGGTCGTGATGTTCCTGGGCCGCCACGACTACACGACGCCGACCGCGCCCACGGAGGCCTGGCTGGCGCAAGTCAAGGCGCCGTCGAAGCGGGCGGTCTGGTTCGAGCGTTCGGCCCACATGGCGCCGTGGGAAGAACCGGGCAAGACCCTGGTCAGCCTGCTGGAGTACGTGCGGCCACTGGTGAAGTAGGACGCATCATCGCGGCCAGTTCGCTTGCTACCTGCTGGCCCAGCTGGTAGATATGGAAGCCGTCGACGAAGCCGTGGTGGGCCTGCACCGAGAACGGCAGCACGAGCTTGCCGTCGGCGCCATCGCGGAAGCGCCCCCAGGCCAGCGAAGGGATATCCGAGCGGCCGACGCGCGTGGTCGGATGCTGGATCGCCGTGAACTCGAGCCATGGAATGCAGGTGACGAACACCTGGTCCTTGGCGTCGCGCGGCGACAGCGTGGCGTAGCGCTGGTTCAGTCCTGTCATGTTCGCCGCTTCGACGCCGGCCGCACGGCCGCGCGCGACGAATTCGCGCAGGTCATCCGACCAGTCGAAGGTCGCGAAATTGAGGTCGTCGTCGAGGTTCTTGACGGTGAACGACGGGATCAGGCGCTCGATGCGGATCACTTCGTCGTCGTGGATGCGATAACGGAAGTTCTCGATCTTCAGGACCGAGCGCAGCACCGCGCACAGCAGCACGTGGAATGGCGCCAGGTCCTGCTGCTTGCACCACGGGCGAAAGTCCGGCAGCTCGAGCGGAAAACACAGGTTGACCGACGGGCTGTCCATGCCGTCGAACAGCGCGAAACGGTCGCGCCGTCGTTCGAACTTGTCCATCCTACTTTGCCTTGTTCAGGCGGCTGTTACGCATGCCGTATCCGAAATAGGCGACGACCGCCACCGCCATCCAGATGAAGAACACCCGGAAGGTCGCCGGCGACAGGTCTTTCATGATGTACAGGCAGGCCAGCACCGACAGGCCCGGGATCACGTAGGGGCCGAACGGCACGCGGAAGCCCGGCGGCGCATCAAGCCCCTGGCGCTTGCGGATCACCGGCACCGCGATCGAGACCACCATGAAGGCGGTCAGGGTGCCCATGCTCACCATATCCCACAGGAAGGTGGAGTCGACGCTGCCGGCCACCAGGCCCACCACCACGCACACGATGATGGTGTTCTTCACCGGCGCCTGGGTGCGCGCGCTCACCTTCTGGAACACTTGCGGGATCAGGCCGTCGCGGCTGATCGCGTACAGGATGCGGGTCTGGCCGTAGATCGTCACCAGGGTCACCGAGAACACCGAGACCACGGCGCCGGCCGACAGCACCAGCGCCGGCCAGGCCTGGCCGGTCACGTTCTGCAGGATCACCGACAGGCCGGCCTGCTGGCCTTCGAACATATGGGCCGGCTGGGCGCCCATGGCGGCCACCGCGACCAGCATGTAGAACACGGTCACGATGATCAGCGCGGCCAGGATCCCGATCGGCACGTTGCGGCGCGGGTCCTTCACTTCTTCGCCGGCGGTGGCGATGGTGTCCAGGCCGATGAAGGAGAAGAACACGGTGCCGGCGGCGGCGGTCACGCCGGCCATGCCGGCATAGCCCGAGGCCTCGTTCATATTGAAGAAGGGCTGGAAGTTGTTGGCGTCGAATCCGGTGAAGGCGATCGCGGCGAAGAACACCAGGATCGCCAGCTTGATGATCACCATGATGGCGTTGGTGGTGGCCGACTCCTTGGCGCCGCGCACCAGCAGGAAGCCGCACATGATCACCAGGAGGATCGGCGGCAGGTTGATGTTCCCCGGATGGAAGGTCACGTTATGGTGGTCCGAGACGAACATCGGCGAGCGCAGTTGCTCCGGTATCTGCCAGCCGAACGCGTTCATCAAGAAGTTGTTCAGGTAGTCGGACCAGCCGATCGAGGTCGCGCTGGCCGCCAGCCCGTATTCGAGCAGCAGGCAGGCGGCGACGATGAAGGCCGCGAATTCGCCGACGGTGGCGTAGGCGAAGGAATACGAGGAGCCCGAGGCCGGCACGCGGCCGGCCAGTTCGGCGTAGCACAGCGCGGTCAGGCCGGCGGTCAGCGCCGCCAGCAGGAACGACAGCACGACCGCAGGGCCGGCCTTCGGCACCGCTTCGACCATCGTGAAGAAGATGCCGGTGCCGATCGTGGCGCCGACGCCGATCATGGTCAGGGGGAACAGGCCGAGCGAACGATGCAGGCCGGGCACGGCGCCGGCGACGCCGACGCTGGCGGTTTCCTCGTGATGGCGTGCTGCCGATTTGGTACGTAACAGCTTCTGGCCCAGGGTCTGGTTCACGGCGAGTCCTTCGATGCGCGGTAGTGATCGCGGCGACGGCCGCAGCTCAACAGTCTCAAAAACGAAGTTGCGATTATAGGTGAGTCCGCCTCCCTCGCAATAATTAGTTTAAACAAGGAGTTTAAATAAGCTGCATTTGCAGAGCATCTTTGATAGAATTTCTTCCGTCGACTTGCCGTTGCCCGCACACGAAGACCCACAGGCGGGCTTTTTTCAGCCTTCAAACATGCTTTTAAATTGCATCTATCAAGGAACTTCCATGATTTCCGCCGCTTCCCGCCCCTATATCGACGCTTCGGTTCCCGTCCTGCGCCAGCACGGTCCTGCCATCACGACGACCTTCTACGCCAATATGTTCAAGGCCCACCCGGAGCTGCGCAAGCTGTTCAATATGGGTAACCAGGCCAGCGGCGTGCAGCAGCAGTCGCTCGCCTCGGCGCTGTTCGCCTATGCCGCCAACATCGACAACGCCGCCGCCCTCGGTCCGGTGGTCAGCCGCATCGTGCACAAGCACGTCTCGGTCGGCCTGACCGCCGACAAGTACCCGATCGTCGGTTTCCATCTGCTGGGCGCGATCAAGTCGACCCTGGGCGACGCCGCCGTCGAACCGTTGATGAAAGCCTGGGAAGAAGCCTATGGCTCGCTGGCCAAGGTCTTCATCGACGCCGAAGCCAGAATGTATGCCGACGCCGGCATCGAGCCTGGCCATCTGCGTCCGATGCGCGTGACGGAAGTGGTACGCGAAAGCGAGAACGTGCTGTCGATCCGCTTCGTGCCGCAGGATGGCGGGCCGCTGCCGCCGTTCAAGGCCGGCCAGTACGTGAGCGTGGAAGCGATCTTCGACGACGGGTTCAGGCAGCTGCGCCAGTACAGCCTGTCGGATGCGCAGGGTCTTGATTCGATGCGCATCTCGGTCAAGCGCGAGGAAGGCAAGGCCGACATCCCGGCCGGCGCCGTGTCGAACTGGCTGCACAGTAAGGTGAAAGTGGGCGACATCCTGCAGGTGAGCCATCCCTTCGGCGACTTCTTGCCGGATACCGAGTCCGACGAGCCGGTGGTGCTGCTGTCGGCCGGCGTGGGCATCACGCCGATGATCGGCGCGCTGAATCGCATCGCCCTGGTCAATCCGCAGCGCCGCGTGATCTTCGCGCACGCCGCGCGCTGCGCCGCACACCATCCGCACCAGGCGGACATCGCGGCGGCCCGGGCGCGCATGCCGCACCTGGAAGTGGTGACCTTCCTCGAACAGGGCAACGAGTCCGGTAACAATGCGGGCACCCTGCCCGGCTTCATGGACTTGGCGCGCCTGCCGAAGTGGCCGCGCGGCGAGACCAATGTCTACATGTGCGGCCCGCTGCCGTTCATGCAGGCGCAGTGGAATGCGCTGCTGGAAGACGGCGCCCCGGCCGAACGCCTGCACCGCGAAGTGTTCGGTCCGGACCTGCTGGACAACCTGATCTGATCAATCCAGCAGGTGCACCCGGTCGCCGGTGATGCTGCGCTGGGCCGGGTGGCCATACACGCGGATGCCGCCCGAGCCCGAGGTGCGGGCGAACAGCGACTGCTTCACCGTGGCGCGGATGCCACCCGAACCGCTGGCGCCGAGGTCGGCGTCCTCGGTTTTCAGGTCGGCCAGGTCGACGCTGGCCGAGCCGCTCACGCGGGCGCTCAGCGAGCGCACCGCGCCGCTGGCGTCAAGCGAGCTCGATCCGCTCAGATCCAGGCGCGCATGATCCCCCTTCACCTGCCCCAGGCGCATGCGGCTCGATCCCGACAGGGTCGCGTCGATGCCGTCGCTCTGCAGCCGGCTCGCGTCGAGCAGGCCCGAGCCGCTGGAGCGCGCATTCAGGTTGCCGACCTTGCCGCTCAGGCGCACTTCGGACGAACCGCTCTTGCGTACGTCGAGCGGCGTTCCAGCCAGATCGCTCACTTCGACGCGGGTCGCGCCGGAAGCGCGCACCTCGGAAAGGCGCGGCACGGTGTACACGATGCGCAACGGAGTCTTGCTGCGCAGGCTTTTTTCGGAATAGATGCGCAGGGTGTCGCCCTCGGTCTCGGTGCGGATCAGCGGCAGCAGGTTGCTATCCGCCTCGACCACCAGCGACGGCGCCGGGCCGACACGTACCTCGACCGGCAGCGAGCCGCTCACGCTGATGGCCGGCAGTGCGCCAATCGCGCGCTGGTCGCGCGCGGCGACGCCGTTGCCTTCCTTCGCATCGCTGCTCCACGCGGTATGCACGCGGGTGTCGCCATCGCCTGGGGCGACAATGATGGCGCAGCCGGTGAGCGCTGCAAGGGAGGCAAGGGCGACAATGGTACGCATGGCAGTCCAATCAGGTTGTTGTTCGAGTGATGGCACTCTAGCAAGCCCCCTGCCCCGTCGCCATCTGCATGCGACGAACTGCGATAAAGCCGCGCTGGACTGCAAAAAAATGGCGCGAACGGATCAGCGCTGGCGCAGCCGCGTATCGCCGAACAGTTCCTTGTGCTCGCGCGGCTGCGAACGCCAGTACTGCGGCGGCGCGAACACCTGGTCGCCCAGCTCGGCCGCCGCATGCCACGGCCAGCGCGGGTCGTACAGCATGGCGCGCGCCAGGCCGATGACGTCGGCCTGGTCGCGCTGCAGCATGTCCTCGGCCTGGCGCGCCTCGGTGATCAGGCCCACGCCGATGGTCGGCAAGCCGGTCTCGCGCTTGATGCGCTCGGCGAATTCGATCTGGTAGCCCGGCCCCAGCGGGATCTGCTGCAGGGGCGAGACGCCGCCGGTCGAGACGTGGATGAAGTCGCAGCCCTGGGCCTTCAATGCCTGGGCCAGGCGCACGCTCTGCTCCAGGTCCCAGCCGCCCTCGACCCAGTCGGTGGCCGAGATGCGCATCCCCACCGTCATCCCCGGCGCCGCCGCGCGCACGGCGGCCAGCACCTCGAGCGGGTAGCGCATGCGGTTCTCCAGCGAACCGCCATACGCGTCGTCACGGTGGTTGGCCAGCGGCGACAGGAACTGGTGCAGCAGATAGCCGTGGGCGCCGTGCAGCTCGATCGCGTCCAGGCCCAGCGCCTGGGCGCGGCGGGCGGCGGCCACGAAGGCGTCCTTCACCCGCACCAGGCCGTCGGCGTCCAGCGCCAGCGGCACGGTCTCGCCGTCGGCATGCGGCGCCGCGGACGGGGCCTCGGTCTGCCAGCCGCGCGGCTGGTCGGGCGGGATGTTGGCGCCGCCTTCCCACGGCACTTCGCTCGACGCCTTGCGCCCGGCGTGGGCCAGCTGGACCGCGACCTTGATCGGGGAATGGCGGCGGATCGCGGCGATCACCGGCGCCAACGCGGTGGCGTGGTCATCGGACCACAGGCCCAGGTCGTCCGGCGAGATGCGGCCTTCGGGGGTGACGGCGGTGGCTTCGATGATCAGGAGCGCGGCGCCGGACAGGGCCAGGTTGCCGAGGTGGATCATGTGCCAGTCGGTGGGCAGGCCGTCGACGGCCGAGTACTGGCACATCGGGGCGATGGCGATGCGGTTGGACAGCTCGAGAGTGCCCAGGGAATAGGGAGAGAACAGCTTGCTCATGGTGCCTCCTGCTTTTCAAGGAGGTCCAGTCTAGCCCGCCGGAAGGATTCGTGCAGAAGGCAAGAGAGCGAGCCGCGGCCCGCTCTTCTGTGCACTGCGCTTCAGAGAATGCGCACCACCATGATCCCGGCGCGCAGTCCTACTCGCACGTCGGGGTTGGGGAACACGACCAGTTCCTCGTCATGCTCGACCGTATAGACCGTGTCGCCATCCAGCGCGATCACCTCCCCCCGTTTCATCGGCGTGAAGTTCCAGGTCTCGCGGCCCACGCGCATGCTGAACGCGTCGGACAGCTTCATGATCGAGCGCGCCGTCGCGAACACGTGCGGCGCCGCCTTGGCTTCACCGGCAGGCTGCCCGCGCAGCAGGCGCTCCAGCGCCCTGGCCGCATCGGCGAACTGCGACAGGTCGTTCTGCCCCAGCGTGCCGACCCGTCCCAGCTCGACCGTGGTGCCGGCCGCGCCGAGGTGCTCGGACGTGAAGTAGCTGTAGGTGCCGGCCGATGCCGGATTCATGATGATGGCCTGGATCCCGGCCTCGCCCATCCACGCGATCAGGCTTGCACGGGCCCGGTCCTCGATCAGCTCCGGCACGATCGCGAACATCGGGTAGTGCGAAGGCCGGATCGCCGTGTGCAGGTCGAGGTGCCAGCGCTGCGGCCCGCTGCCTTCGAAGAAGGCGCGCGTGACATCGATCAGCACGTCGGCGCGGCCGGCCTCGAAGGTCCCGGCCAGCGAACCGCGCTCGGCACGGAACATGCGGTTCAGGTCCGCATCGACGAAGCGCTTGCCAAGACGGATGGCGTCGATGTTCCCGACGCACAGCATCAGGTCCACCGCCAGCGCTTCCGGCGTGCGCGACAGCGCCTCGACCAGCCAGGCGACCATCTCGATCGGCCCGGTCTCGTCGCCATGCACGCCCACCGACACCAGCACGCTGGGACGGCCGGCATCCGGCGTCGCCGCCTTGACGGTCAGCACGCCGGACGCCGGCTGCGCGACCGCAAAGCCGGCGCGCTCGAAGCGCTGCGCGACCGAGGCGAAATCCGCCTCGGCCAGCGCGCGCACTGCTTCAGGCAATGCGCTCACGATTCAGGCCGCCAGACGTTCCGGGCTCAGGCCTTCGGACAAGGCCCACACGTCCAGCATCGCCTGCTCCAGGTCGGCCGGCTGGGCGAAGCCGGTCAGGCCGCGCGCGGCCATCACTTCCTCGACCGCCGCTTCCATATTGCCATCCTGGCCCGCACGCTCGATCACCTGCAGCAGCAGGCGCTGCTGGGCGCGGCGCAGCGATTGCAGCGCATAGTTGCGCAGCTGTTCCTGCGACTTGCTCTGCGCCGGCAGCTTCAGGCCCAGTTCCAGCGTATCGATGCCGACCTTCTGGCGCAGCACGGTGCCGATCTGCAGGAACTGCAACAGGGTCATGCCGCCAGGGCGCTGCACCGACACGGCGGCGAACAGGAACGAGGCCTGCGATTCGATGATCTCGACCGCCTTCCAGGCCGCCGCGAACGGCACCGGCAGGCCGGTATGGCCGTCGGCCTCCGAACGGATCTGCGGCGCCTGGCTCCCATCGGCCTCGGCGAACAGGGTCGACAGTTCCTTCAGGCCTTCCGAATTGGCCGGCAGCGACAGCACGCCTTCGACCACGGCGCGCAGCATGGCGCGGCTGCGGTTGTCGACCGCGACCGAGACGTCGCGCGGCACCACCAGGGCGTCATGGTCGAGCGCCTCGAATACCGGGGCCAGGTGCAGCGCCGCCCAGGCGCGCGCCCAGGCCTTGACCACTTCGGTCTCGTCGATGCGGTGTTCCAGCGCCAGGTCGCGCAGCATCAGCGGGCCGCAGCGGTTGACCGCCTCGTTGGCCAGCACGGTGGCCAGGATGGTGTTGGCCAGCGGATGGTCCAGCGGATCGCGGGTCGCCACCAGCTGGGCCGGGAAGTAAGGACGCAGCAGCGAGTCGGCCCACACCTCGTCGGTCAGCGGCAGCGCCGCCAGTGTGCGCTTGAAGCGGTTCTTGACGTTGGCGATCACGACCGCCAGCTCCGGCGCCGTCAGGCCCAGGCCCAGCGACTTGCGGCGCTGCAGTTCGGCATCAAGCGGCAACTGCTCCAGCTCGCGCGAGACCGCGCCTTCGGCTTCCAGGTTGCCGATCAGGGCCATGTAGCCGTCGACCACCGCGCTATTGGCCTGCGCCTGCACTTCGCGCGTCAGCAAATGGGTCTGCAGCGTATTGTCGCGCAAGACCAGGCGCTCGATCTCGCCCGTCATCTCGTTCAGGATGCGGTTACGGTCGCTTTCCGGCAGCTTGCCGGCGTTGACTTCGGTGTCGAGCCAGATCTTGACGTTGACTTCGTGGTCCGAGCAATCCACGCCGGCCGAGTTGTCGATCGCATCGGTGAAGATGCGGCCACCGGCGAGCGCGAACTCGATGCGGCCGGCCTGGGTCGCGCCCAGGTTGCCGCCCTCGGCCACCACCTTGCAGCGCAGTTCATTGCCGTTGACGCGGATCTGATCGTTGGCGCGATCCTTGACTTGCGCGTGGGTCTCGGTCGAGGCCTTGATGTAGGTGCCGATGCCGCCGTTGTAGAACAGGTCGACCGGCGCCTTGACGATGCGGTGCATCAGTTCCTGAGGCGGCAGCGAGGTCTCCTCGATGCCCAGCACTTCGCGGATCTGCGGCGACAGCTCGATCGAGCGGGCATTGCGCGGGTACACGCCGCCGCCAGCCGAGATCAGGTTCTTGTCGTAGTCTTCCCACGACGAGCGCGGCAGCGCGAACATGCGCTCGCGCTCCTTGAACGACACCGCCACGTCCGGGGTCGGATCGAGGAAGATGTGGCGATGGTCGAAGGCCGCCACCAGTTTCAGCTGGCGCGACAGCAGCACGCCGTTGCCGAACACGTCGCCCGACATGTCGCCGACGCCGGTCACGGTGATCGGGTTGTTGGCCAGGTCGTGGCCCAGTTCGTAGAAGTGGCGCTTGACCGCTTCGAACGCGCCCTTGGCGGTGATGCCCATCTTCTTGTGGTCGTAGCCGTTCGAGCCGCCCGATGCGAAGGCGTCGCCCAGCCAGAAGCCGCGTTCCACCGCGATGCTGTTGGCGATGTCGGAGAAGGTCGCGGTGCCCTTGTCGGCCGCCACCACCAGGTAAGGATCGTCGCCGTCATGGCGCGCGGTCGCAGCAGGCGGAACGATCTCGCCCTGCACGCGGTTGTCGGTCACTTCCAGCAGGCTGGCGATGAACAGGCGATAGACTGCCTCGCCCTCGGCCGCCACCACGTCGCGCGGGGCGCCGGCCGGCATCTGCTTGCACACGAAGCCGCCCTTCGAGCCGGCCGGCACGATGACGGCGTTCTTGACCATCTGCGCCTTGACCAGGCCCAGCACCTCGGTGCGGTAGTCTTCCATGCGGTCCGACCAGCGCAGGCCGCCGCGGGCGACCGGGCCGCCGCGCAGGTGCACGCCTTCGAATCGGCGCGAGAACACGTAGATCTCGCGGTAGGGACGCGGCTCCGGCGCCAGCGCCAGGTTGCTGGTGTCGACCTTGAAGATGATCTTCTCGCCGCTGTTCTGGAAGTAGTTGGTGCGCACGGTGGCCAGGGCCAGGTCGACCAGCGCCCCCATGATCTCTTCGGTGTCGGCGTGATTCACGCTCGGCAGGCCGGTCTTGAGGGTGGTCAGCTTGCTGCTGCCTTCGTTGCGCTCTTCAATGCTCAGGGCCGGGTCGAAGCGCTGGATGAAGCCGGCGACGAATTCCTTCACCAGGGCCGGCTGGGTGCGCAGGGTCTCGGCCATGTAGCGCACCGAGAATTTCGAGCCCAGCTGGCGCCAGTAGCTGATGTAGGCGCGCACCAGCTGCACTTCGCGCAGCGCCAGGCCGCCTTCGATGGTCAGGCCGTTCATGCGGCCGTCTTCGGCCTCGTCGTTGAACAGGGCACTGAACAGTTCTTCGGCCACGTGGGCGATGCCCGGCTTGGCCAGCTTGGCCGCGCTCTCGGCGTCGACCGTCAGCGCGGTCACGTAGCGGCGCACGCCGTCCAGGCCGGTGTGGCGGTAGGTCTGCTCGCGGTCGACCGCGATGCCGGCGTTCTGCAGCGCCGGCAGGATGCGCGACAGCGACGGCACGGTCTCGCTCGAATACAGGCGGATCGAGGCGCCGGCGGCGTCATCGTTCTCGATGCGCGCGGTCACGCGGTCCGGACGGCATTTGGTGAGCAGCGCGTGCACGTCGCGGAACGCGGTTTCGGGCGCGGTCGCGGTGACGAAGTTGACCGGCAGGGTCGGCACGATCTTGCGCATCAGGCTGCGCTGGCGGCTTTCGTCGACCGAGTTGATCAACTCGGCGAAGCGGTCGTGCCAGCCATCGAGCACGCCCAGCAGCGGACGCTGGATGTCGCTTTCCAGGTCGAGCGGATAGCGCGCGGCGTGCGCGATCAGGTAGACGCGCGCCAGCGGACCGTCGGCCACCAGGGTCTGGACGTCGACGTCGCGCGCGCCCGAGCTTTCCTTCAGGGCGCCGGCCAGGCTGGCGGCCACCGCGGCGGAAAAGCGCTCGCGCGGCAGGTAGACCAGCACGTTCAGGTGGCGCTGGTAGACGTCGCGGCGCGCGAACACCTTCGCGCGCGGCTGCTTGTACAGCGAGACCACGGCGCTGCAGACTTCGGCCAGCCATTCCGGCTCGGCTTCCAGCGCTTCGGTGCGCGGCAGCGATTCGAGGATCTCGATGAATTTCTCGGCGCGGAAGCCCTCCTGGCGCACGCCGGCGATCGACAGCACGCGCGCCACGCGGCCGCGCGCGAACGGCAGGCGCGCCAGCGGGGTCGAGGTGGCGGCGCGGGTGAACAGGCCGATGAAGCAGTGCTCGCCCAGGATCTTGCCTTGCGCATCCAGGTCGCGCACGCCGATGAAGTCCAGCGGCGCGTCGCGGTGCAGGGTGCCGGCCACGTCGGCCTTGACGATCGACAGGTTCTCGGCGCGCAGCGACAGGGTTTCGAAGTCGCCCGGAATGCTGGCCAGGCAGGTGCCATAGACCGGGTGCGCGGTATCCTTCAGCACGCCGATACGGCTCGGGATGTCGCGTTCGAGTTCGCGCGCGCCCGGCTTGACGACGTAGTAGGCGTAGCCGAACGGCTCGTAGCCTTCGTTCTTGGCCCACTCGAGGAAGGCCGCGACTTCCTGGCCTTCCGGGGTGCCGGCGGCGGCGGCGGCGGCGGCCACGGCGGTCATGCGGTCGCCCATGGCGACGGCGTCGCGCTGCACGGTGGCGGCGTCGTTGGCGACCATGCGCAGGCGCGCGGTCAGCTTGTCCAGTTCTTCGAACTGCAGTTCATCGTTCAGCAGGCACAGGACGATCGATTCCAGCGGGCTGCCGGCTTCGCCGACCGCGACCACCACGCCCTGCCCGTCGCGCCGCACCGGCAGCACGGCGTTCATCACGCCGGCGGCGGTCAGGCGTTCGCGGCGCAGGGCCATCACGAAGGAGTCGACCAGGTAGGGGCGGTCGTCGTTCAGAATCAAGAGTGCGGTGGCGATGCCGCCGCGGCCGTCCGAGTAGCGCATGGTGGCGATCTGGGCGCCGGGGCCGCTGCGCTGGGCCAGTTGCGAGAACCCTTCCACCAGCACCGGCGCTAGGCTTTGCGGCGCGGTGCCGGCCAGGTCTTCGTCGTCGAGCGATCCGATCCAGGCGGCGGTCAGGGCATTGACCTGGGCGCTGTCGGCGGACTGGTTGGCGTTGACCAGCGCGAGCGTCTGGTTGCGCAGATCGTTGGGCATGTCTTTCATCTTGCTTCTCCAAAGTTGTGTGCCTGGTGCGCCGCAAGCTCGTGGCCCAGCGCTGCCCTGCTTATCTAGGGCAGGGATCTCCCGCCCGAATACTACATCGTTACCAATCGTACAGCCCCGGCAATCCAAGGATGCGGGTAAGTTCTTCCAGCGCCGTCGCGCATTCGATGGCCAGCTGCGGATCGGCCAGGTCCTTCGGCTCGATGCGGTCGCGGTAATGTTGCTCGACCCAGGCCACCAGCCGCGCATACAGCGCCTCGGTCATGATCACGCCCTGGTGCATGGCGGCGGCTTCTTCGTCGGTCAGCACCACGCGCAGGCGCAGGCAGGCCGGTCCGCCGCCATTGCGCATGCTCTGGCGCAGGTCGAATTCGACCAGCTCGTCGATCGGGCCGCCGCTGGCGACCAGGCCGGCCAGGTAGTTGGCCACGGCCGGGTTCTCGCGGCACTCGTGCGGCACCACCAGCGCCATGCGGCCGTCCGGCTTGGACAGCAGCTGGCTGTTGAACAGGTAGCTGGCCACGGCATCGGCCACCGGCACCTGGCCGCTCGCCACGCGCACCGCCTGCAGCTCGGTATCGACGCCGGCCAGGGCGCGGCGCAGCGCGTCCAGGGCGCCCTCTTCGTCGGCAAACGCCTGCTCGTGATAGAACAGCACGTTGCCGTTGCCGACCGAAATCACGTCGTTGTGGAACACGCCCTGGTCGATCACGTCCGGATTCTGGGCGGCGAACACGGTGCGCGCCGGGTCCAGGCCGTGCAGGCGCGCGATCGCTTGCGACGCTTCGAGCGTCTGGCGCGCCGGGTATTTCCTGGGGGCCGGGGCCGACGGGTCGAACTCCACGCGGCCATAGACGAAGAATTCGACGCCGGCGGCGCCATGGCTGGCGGCGAAGCGCGTGTGGTTGGCGGCGCCCTCGTCGGCGAAGGCCGGCACCGACGGCAGGGTGTCGTGCACCACGAAACGATTGCTGTCGGCGAAGATCGCGCGCAGCGTGCGGGTCGCCTGCAGGTGCTCTTCGGAGCGGTGCAGCTTGTTGTTCAGGTTCGCTGCGGTAAAGTGCACGCGGCCGTCGAGCGAGTCGGCCGACGGGCTGACGGTGCCGGCGTTCGCGGTCCACATCGGCGCGGCCGACCAGGCGCAGGCCAGGATCACGGGCGCTTCGCGGTAGGCGCGCGCCAGGACGTCGGCGTCGGTGCCGGAGAAACCCAGGCTGCGCAGCAAGCGGAAGTTCGGACGGCCCTGCGGCGGCATCACCGCCTGGGCGAAGCCGCGCGCGGCCAGTTCGCGCATCTTGGCCAGGCCCTGCAGCGCGGCCTGGCGCGGGTTCGAGGCCGAGCGCACGTTGTTGAACGAAGCGACGTTGCCGAACGAGAGGCCGGCGTAGTTGTGCGACGGGCCGACCAGGCCGTCGAAGTTGAATTCACGGGCGTCACGCATGCTCAGGCTCCTGGCGCCGGGAAGGTCAGGCCGGGCGACAGCTTGGCCGGCATTTCCAGTTCGGCGGTCTCGATCGAGGCCACCGGGTAGGCGCAGTAGTCGGCCGCGTAATACGCGCTAGGGCGATGGTTGCCCGACTTGCCGACGCCGCCGAACGGCGCCGAGCTGGCCGCGCCCGTGGTCGGACGGTTCCAGTTGACGATGCCGGCCCTGGCGCGCACGGCAAACCGCTTCCACAACTCTTCCGACGGCGACAGCAACGCGGCAGCCAGTCCGAATTCGGTGGCGTTGGCCACGCGCAGGGCCGCGTCGAAGTCGTTCACGCGGATCACCTGCAGCAGCGGGCCGAACCATTCTTCGTCGGGGATGCCTTGTGCATCGGTGGTGTCGACGATGCCGGCGGTGACGAAGCCGGCATTGGTATCGAGCTGGCGCATCTGCAGCAGGATGGCGCCGCCCTTGGTCGCCATGTCGGCCTGCGCCTGCACCAGGCGCGCCGCGACAGCGCTCGAGACCACCGGTCCCATGAACGGCTGCGGCTCGGCGTTCGACGGACCGACCTGCAGCTGCGCTGCCACTTCGACCAGGCGCTTCAGGAAAGCCTGGCCCGCTTCGTTGTCCTGGATGACCAGGCGGCGCGCGCAGGTGCAGCGCTGGCCGGCCGAGATGAAGGCCGACATCACGGTATGGTGAACGGCGGCGTCGATATCCACGGGGTTGTCACTGAGATCCCAGACCACCAGCGGATTGTTGCCGCCCATTTCCAGCGCCAGCATCTTGCCCGGCTGGCCACCGAACTGTTTATGCAAGGCGGCGCCGGTCTGGCTGCTGCCGGTGAACAGCACGCCGTCGACCAGCGATTCCTGGCCCAGCGCGATGCCGGTCTCGCGGCCGCCGTTGACCAGGTTCAGCACGCCCTTCGGCAGGCCGGCCTTTTCCCACAGTGCGACGGTCTTCACCGCCGTGCGCGGCGCATACTCGCTCGGCTTGAACACGACGGTATTCCCGGCGATCAGGGCCGGCACGATGTGGCCGTTCGGCAGGTGGCCGGGGAAGTTGTACGGGCCATACACGGCGAACACGCCGTGCGGACGGTGGCGCAGCACGGCATTGCCGTCCGCGACCTTGGCCTGGCTTTCGCCGGTGCGCGCGCTGTAAGAAAGGACAGAAATGTCGATCTTGTTGGCCATGGTCGCAACCTCGGTGCGCGCTTCCCACAGCGGTTTGCCGACTTCCTCGGCGATGGTCGCCGCCAGCTCCTCGGCGTTTTCCTTCAGCAGGTCGCGAAAACGGATGGCGACGGCGATGCGTTCTTCGAGCGGGCGCAAGGCCCAGGCTTCGAAGCTGTCGCGCGCCGCCTGGGCCGCGCGCGCCACGTCTTCCTGGGTCGATTCGCTGCTGGTCCAGGTCTGGCGGCCGGTCGACGGATCGACGGTGGCCAGTTCGCGACCGCTGCCGGCGAGCCACTCGCCGTTGATGTAGTTCGAGAGATTAGCCATGGGAAGTCTTCCTGGTATTGAGTGTCAGGGTGCGCACGTTGTCGCCCGCGCTGCAGCCCAACTGGGCCAGTTCCTCGGGCTTGAGGACCACGCTGGTGGCGCCCGGCACGGCGCGGGTCAGGATCATCCGGAAATCGCCGAGGCGGGTGTTCGACACCAGCATGTGCTCGGTGTCCGGGGCAGCGTCATGGTCTTCGACCGGCAGCCCTTCGGCCGCCACCGCCAGCACGCTGTCGCGCACCGCGCGCAGTTCGGACACGCGGCCCTGCAGCACCGGACCGGCGTCGAAGATGTCGACGTAGCCCTCGTAATGCATGCCTTCCTGCTCCAGCAGGCGGCGCGCCGGCTGGGTCGAGGTGTGCACCTTGCCGATCACGTCGATCGCCGATTGCGGCAGGTAGTCGACGTACAGCGGCTGGCGCGGCATCAGCTCGGCGATGAAGGACTTCTTGCCGATCGCGGTCAGGCCATCGACGTGGTTGAAGTCCATCTTGAAGAAGTGGCGGCCCAGGCCTTCGTAGAACGGCGAGTCGCCCGCCTCGTCCTGGTAACCGCGCATCTCGGCGATGATCTTTTCGGTGAACAGGTGCTGGAACTGGGCGATGAACAGGAAGCGGCTCTTGGACAGCCACTTGCCGTTGAAGCCGGCGCGGTACTGCGGCAGCAGGAACAGCGAGCACAGTTCGGTCGAGCCGGTGAGGTCGTTCGACAGGTACAGCGTCTCCATCCGGGTGAACACGTTCAGCTCGCGGCTGCAGTGCACCAGGGTGCCGATGCGGTAGTTGTAGAACGGCTCGGTCAGGCCGACCGCGCCCTTGATCGCGCACACGCCGGCGATGCTGCGGTCCTGGGTGTGCTCGAGCACGAACATGTAGTCGCGCTGCTCGGGCGGGATGGTTTCGGCGAACGAGGCCTCGGAGGTGGCCAGGCGCTGGCCCAGCATCTCGGGATCGGGCTTCAGCGTCGTCATGCCGCTGCCGGCCTGGCGCGCCATCTCGATCAGGGCGTCCAGGTCGGAGGTCTTGGCGGAACGGATCACGAGCATGCGGGTTCTCCCTGGATGCGCACGCACACCACTTCGTCGCCCGGCGCCACGCCCAGCGCCTGCTGGACGTCACGCGGCAGCGCGATGGTGTGCGCATGTTCGATCGGCGCCGTGCGCACGGTCACGGCGCGGAAACCGTTGTCGACGGTGGCGACGGCGTAGTCGACAGGCGCCACATCGGGAGCAGGTTCATGCCCGTGAGCAGGCCCCGCGCCCACGCGCAGCTTGTGCGAGGCGCAGAACGAGCGCAGCGCGTTCTTGTGCGCCTGCAGGATCGGGCCACCGTCGAAGATGTCGATGTATTCGTCGGCTTCGAAGCCTTCTTGCGCCAGCAGGTCGAAGGCCATCTGGCCGCCGGGATGGATCTGGCCCAGCGCGGCCTGGGCGTCGCCCGGCAGCAGCGGCACGTAGACCGGATAGTGCGGCATCAGCTCGACGATCAGGGTGCGGTTGCGGGCGCCCTCGATCAGGCGCTCGGCCTCGAGGAAATCCATCTTGAAGAACTTGCGGCCCAGCGCATTCCAGAACGGCGACTGGCCGTCGGCATCGAGGCGCCCGGCCAGCGGCACGAAGAAGCGGTCGCCGAAGCGGTGCGGCGCCAGCATCGCATACAGCAGGCGCGCGCGCGACAGCAGCGCGGCCTCGACGCCGGCGCTGTCGCGGTGGCGCAAGAAGAAACCGGACAGCTGCGAATAGGCGGTCAGCTCGGAGCACAGGGTCAGCGCGTGCACGCTGTGGCTGATGTTCAGGTCGCGCGAGACCTGCTGGATCACGTCGTTGCGGAACGCGAAATAGGTGCCGTTCGAGCCGGCCGAGGCGTGGATGATGGCGGTGCCGACCACTTCGCGCGAGCGCAGGTCTTCCAGCACGAACAGGTACGACTCTTCGCTCGGGATATCGACCTGGGCCGCGAACGAGGCGATCGAGCGCTCGACCGCCGCGACTATGCCTTCACGCGTGCGCGGGAGCGTGTGCACGCCCGGCATCGAGATAGCCGCCATCGCTTCCAGCGCGCCGATGTCGGCGCGATCTACCGGACGGACAACATACATGTGTACTCCCTGGTGATACGTAAGTGGAGACAATCAGTAGAGACAATCAGTGAGGACAATGCCCGCGGCCGGCCCCGCCCTCCCGGGCGGGCCGGCCGCGACCGGGGTGTGGCGATCAAGCGCCGGCGAATTCCGCCACCGCCGCGCGCATCAGGCGGTCGGCTTCGACGATCTGTTCGTCCGACACCACCAGCGCCGGCGCCAGGCGCACGACGTCGGGACCTGCGATCAGCAGCATCAGGCCCAGCTTCTCGCACAGCTTGGTGTAGTCCTTCGAGCGGCCCTTGAAGCCTTCGGCCATCGGCAGGCCGATGAGCAGGCCCATGCCGCGCGGCTGGCCGAACACGTTCGGATAATCCGCCGCCAGCTGCTGCAGATTGGCCATGACCTTGGCGCTGGCTTCCTTGACGCGGCCCAGGAAGGCCGGCCGGTTGATCAGCTCGAGGACCTTGAGGCCGACGCTCGACGCCAGCGGGTTGCCGCCATAGGTGGTGCCGTGGGTGCCGACCGCCAGGTACTGGCCGATCTCGGTGGTGGTCAGCATGGCGCCGATCGGATAGCCGTTGCCCAGCGCCTTGGCCGAGGTCAGCACGTCCGGCACCACGCCCATCTGTTCGTAGGCGAACAGCGAACCGGTGCGGCCCATGCCCGACTGCACTTCGTCGAACACCAGCAGCGCGCCGGTCTTGTCGCAGAACTCGCGCAGCGCCTTCAGGTAGTCCGGGTTGCCCGGGATGACGCCGCCCTCGCCCTGGATCGGTTCGACGATCACGGCGGCGACGTCGTCGGTGATGGCGGCGCGCGCCGCCTCGATGTCGTTGTACGGGATGTGGGAGAGGTCTTGCGGCAGCGGTTCGAAGCCTTCGGTGTACTTCGGCTGGCCGCCGACCGAGACGGTGAACAGGGTGCGGCCGTGGAACGACGACAGGCAGGACACGATGCGCGACTTGTGCGGGCCGAACTTGCCGTGCGCGTACTTGCGCGCCAGTTTCAGGGCCGCTTCGTTGGCTTCGGCGCCCGAGTTGCAGAAGAAGGCGCGTTCAGCGAAGGTGGCGTCGATCAAGGCCGAGGCCAGGCGCAGCACCGGCTCGTTGGTATAGCCATTGCCGATATGCCACAGGGTGTTCAATTGCTTGGTCAGCGCTTCGTTCACTTCCGGATTGGCGTGGCCCAGGGCGGTGACGGCGATGCCCGAGGTGAAGTCGAGGTAATGCTTGCCTTCCTGGTCCCACAGGTCCAGGCCCGACGCGCGCACCGGCACCATCGCGGCCGGGGCGTAGGTGGGGACCAGGACCTCGTCGAAGGTCTGACGGCTAACCGGCAGCGTGGCGATACCCGAATCAAGCTGAGCGTTCATTGGCTTCTTCCTCTTGCAATGGTGAATGAACCGCGGATGATACCCGCATTGTCGGGCCATTATAGGAACGCTGACTGACAACATCTTTTAGAAGTGCGACAGGCATTTTCATTTTTGGACGGAGAACTGACGCGCGCTGTCGTTGGCTCGATAGCAACAGTACCGCACACTGTCCTCGTGTGCCCGCAGACGACCCACACCGCTTGACCTCAAGTTAAGTTGAGATTTTATAGTGACCCGATCGCTGCCGTTGCAGCTTTTCCCAGGGACACCCATGCATTCCGTCAACTCCACACACGCAAGGCATTCATTCATCAACCCGGCGCAGCTGTACGATCCGCGCCCCAACGCTTATACCCATGTTGTGGTAGCCAGCACACCTGCACGCATCGTCCATGTCGCAGGACAGGGAGGAGAAGACGATGCCGGTCGGTTGGCCGCTGACTTCGAGACGCAGGTAAGGCAGGCGCTGACCAACCTCGGCGCGGCGCTGGCCGCCGCCGACGCCACCTTTTCCGAGGTCGTCAAGATCACGGTGTTGATCGTCGATCACGACGCCGACCGGCTCGCCATCTTCGGCCGCGCACTCGGCGCCGCCTGGGGTGTTCATCCACCGCCGGCCTGCACCCTGATACCAGTTGCCCGGCTGGCCCTCGACGGCATGCTGTTCGAGATCGACGCCATGGCCGTGTCCACGCTGCCAACGAGCCTGACGTGACGACCGGCGCAGCGTATCGCGCCGGCACGCCGCCGGCTGCCGCGCCGGCAGCGCTCGCAACGCCGATGTTGCTGTTGATGGCGGTCGCCCTACCCGGCGGCGGCGCCATGCATGGTCGTACTGGCCTTCATGCTGTGGCGTACGCTGACTCGTTCGCGCAACACGGTACCGATGCGTTACGTGGAGATCCTGCGCTCGCTGCTGACCTTGACCGCGCGCCATCCGCGCCGGCCTGGCCGTGTTGAGCGGGTGCGCGCTTGCCCATGACCATATGCTGGTCCGCGCTGGCGCCCGACAGTGACCGTTCGCCGCCGGGACAGCGCAGCAGCGGCGGTCTGTCGCGTTGGCTGCCCAGGCTTACTGCGCCAGCTTTCGCTGCCGCTCTTCCCTCGGCGTATTGCCGAACAAGGCCCCGAATGCCGTCGAGAAATGCGATCCGGAGGAAAAGCCGCACATCAGCCCGACCTGCACGATCGAGTGATTGGTGTCGAGCAGCAGCTGGCGCGCGCGGCGCAGGCGCAGTTCGAGGTAGTAGCGCGACGGCAGGCTGCCCAGGTACTGCTTGAACAGGCGCTCCAGCTGGCGCCGCGAAATGCCGGCCAGCTGGGCGATCTCGTCGGTCGAGAGCGGCTCTTCGATGTTCGCTTCCATCAGCGCCACCGCCTCGGACAGCTTCGGCTGCAGGGCGCCGAAGCGGGCCTGCAGCGCCACCCGCTGGCGTTCGTCCGGGCCGCGCACCCGGTCGATGCACAGGGTTTCCTTTACTTGCGCCTGGGCCGTGGCGCCGAACAGCAGCTCGACCAGGGTCAGGGCGAAGTCGATGCTGGCCGCGCCGCCGCAGCAGGTGAGGCGGTTGGCGTCGAACTCGTACAGGTGGGGCGTGAGCAGGGCCTGCTCGGCCTGGGCGTTCACGTCCGGATACAGGGCCCAGGGCAAGGCGGTGCGGGCGCCATGCAGGACGCCGGCGTCGGCCAGCCACAGCACGCCGGCGCCGACGCCGCCCCAGTATGGCGCGGCGCGGCAGCGCTCGATCAGCGCGCGCAGGTTGGCCGGGCGCAGGGCCGCCTCGGACTCGTCGGCCACCAGCAGCACCAGGTGCCAGTGGCGCCCGGCATCGCCCATGAATTTATCGGGACCGCGCACGTCGACGTGCAGGCGCTCCGGCCCCAGCACCTTGGCCGCCAGCCGCAGCGGCTGGTACAGCCCGGACCAGGTCAGCGCATCGGGCTCGCCGGCGTTCACCAGCAGGATGCGCAGCGGCCGCTCCTGCGCCAGCAGGGACAGGTCAGGCTGCATCGCGGCGGGTGTCGGATGCCATGGGAGCGGTGGATGCGCGGCGGGCGTGATGAAAGAACATGGTCGTCTATCATACCGGAGAACAACCAGCACGTTTCGAGCCGGCTATGCCTCCTGCAGAATCTTGCGTAGCGGGCAACGGAAGGCGCGGCGGACGGCTATAATCCCGGCCCATGGGGGAACGATATCTAAAAAGCGTCCGGCTGCTGGCCGAGTGCATGCAAGGCTTCGAGCGGGTCTCGGGCGACGCGGTGCGCCAGAACGGGTTGACGCATGCGCAGTTCGATATCATCGCCACGCTGGGCAATACGACCGGCATGAGCTACAAGGAACTGGGCGAACGCACCCTGATCACCAAGGGCACCCTGACCGGCGTCATCGAACGCCTGGAGCAAAAAGGCCTGGTGCTGCGCGAGCGCAGCTGCGACGACAAGCGATCGTTCTTCGTGCGCCTGACGCCTGCTGGCGACCAGGTGTTCTGCGATGTGTTCCCGAAAGTGATTGCACGTGGAAAAGAATTATTCACCGCCTACAGCGATGCCGACTTCGCCGCGCTCGAAGACGCGCTCGGCCTGCTGCGTGCGCGCATCCGCGGCAACGACGATGGCGACAGCCCCACTCCCTCCCCATTCCACCTGAAGGAAACGCCTTGAAAACCTCTCTCATCGACGGCAAGAAGCCAGCCCATTTCGACAAGCACATCATCGGCAACATCCTGCTCGACGTCGCCCCACTGGACGAAGTGCGCGAGGAACCGATGCTGATCGGCGTGCGCAACGAAGCCGGCGAGATCTATCGCCTCATCGGCGCAACCAAACTCAACAGCTACATGAACGCGGTCGAGGAACTGCTCGACCTCGGCCTGGTCGACGAACTGGAAAACCTCGAAGAACAGAAGGAAGGGTGCGACGCCATTTTCGGCGAAGAGTAAGCACCTGGGTGCCACGGCCCCATTGAAATCGATACCGTAGGGCAATATTTTTGCAAGCAAGGTGTTGTGTTAGGGGTATAATTTTTTCATGGACCAAGTCTCCGCACTCGACAGCATCGCCGCCGAAGCCAGCCGCGGCGAACTTGCTTTCCCCACCAGCGTCAACGCCACGCTGACCCTGCAGCGGGCGCTGGGCGAACCCGACTGCCATATCGATGCCGCCGCCCGCCTGGTGCAGGCCGAGCCGCTGCTGGCGGCGCGCACGGTCGCGATCGCCAACTCGGTGGCCTATAACCGCAGCGGCAACGACGTCACCAATGTGCGCGCGGCGGTCCAGCGCGTGGGCTTTCGCACGCTGGGCGCCCTGGCGGCCTCGGTGATCGTGCGCCAGCTGGCCAGCGAGATCCGCGATCCCGGCCTGCGCCACAAGGCCGACCAATTGTGGGCCCACTCGGCCCACGTGGCGGCCCTCAGCCAGGTGATCGCGCGCCGCGTGTCCTTCGTCGATCCCGAAACGGCGCTGTTCGCCGGCATCGTGCACGAGGTCGGCGGCTTTTATCTGCTGTCGCGCGCCGAAGCCCTGCCCGGCCTGCTGGACGACAACCTCGACGCCTGGCTCGACCATGGCGAAGCGGCCATCGGCCGCGGCGTGCTGCACAAGCTGGGCGTCCCGGCGCCGGTCATGAGCGCGATCGAAGCGCTGTGGGACGGCATGCGCGCGCTGCCGCCGGAAACCCTGGGCGACACCCTGTTGCTGGCCAACGACCTGTCGCCGCTGCCGTCTCCGCTGTTCGCGCCGCCCGGCGCCACCACCCATGCCGCGGCCGCGACCATCGACTTCGTGTTCGGCGAAGGCACGCTCAAGGGCGTGCTGGAAGAGTCGGGCGAGGAAGTGAAGAGCCTGACGTCGGCGCTGCTGTAAGCGAGCAAAAAAACGCCCGCTCGGTGAGGAGCGGGCCAAGTCCAAAACTAGGGATGTCCTGAAAGAGACAGGTCCATCTTATGCTTGCGGCGTGGCGCACTCCGTACGTTCACGCACACTATCGAACAAGCGCCGCATTCCGTTTGCCTTGCACCAGACGCCAGTCCAGGCGTGCATGTTCCATCCCTGCTTTCTGCTAAGGTCGTCCAGCCAGGACGCGACCGCAGAGCGCGTCCGGCGCAATCACGCTCTGGAGGACATCCCATGCAAATCAGCCTGAACGACCAGGTGGCGCTCGTGACCGGTGGCGACTCCGGCATCGGCCGCGCCATCTGCATCGCCTACGCCGCGGCCGGCGCCAAGGTGGTGGTCAACTACAACAGCAGCCAGGACAAGGCCGACGAAGTCGTACGTCAGATCAAGGAAGCCGGCGGCCAGGCGCTGGCGGTGCAGTGCAATGTGTCCAGCGAGGACGACGTCGAGCGCCTGTTCGCGCAGACCGAGCAGGCCTTCGGCGGCCTCGACATCCTGGTCGCCAACGCCGGCATGCAGAAGGATGCGCGCATCGCCGACATGTCGCTGGACGAGTGGAAAGCCGTGCTCGACGTCAACCTGACCGGCCAGTTCCTGTGCGCCCGCGCCGCGGTGAAACGCTTTCGCCGGCAGGGCAACCGTGGCCGCATGCGCGCCAACGGCGTCATCCTGTGCATGAGCTCGGTCCACGAGACGATTCCCTGGGCCGGCCACGTCAACTATGCCGCGTCCAAGGGCGGCATCGGCATGTTCATGCGCTCGCTGGCCCAGGAAGTGGCGCAGGAACGCATTCGCGTCAACGGCATCGCGCCCGGCGCCATCCGCACCCCGATCAACGAAGACGCCACCGAAGGCGAGGCGGGCAAGAAGCTGCTCGAGCTGATACCGTATGGACGCATCGGCGAGGTCGACGACGTGGCCAGCCTGGCGCTGTTCATGGCCTCCGACCTGGCCGACTACATGACCGGCGCCACGGTCTATGTGGATGGCGGCATGGCGCTCTATCCGGGGTTCGAAGACAATGGCTGAACCCAACGCAACGCGCCCGCCACGCCCGATCGGCGAGCATGGCGCCATCGGCAATATGGCCACGATCGCGCTGGTGGCGCTCGATGGCACGGTCGACTTCCTGTGCTGGCCCGACTTCGACAGCCCCAGCATCTTCGCCGCCCTGCTCGACCCCGAACAGGGCGGTCACTTCACCATCGCGCCCGAGATCGATGACATGCGCGTGGTGCAGACCTATGTGCCCGACACCAATGTGCTGCTGACCCAGTGGCTGGGCGAGACGTGCAACGTCGAGCTCATCGATTTCATGGTCGGTCCCGAGGAGCTCGGCCATGGCGCGGCGCGCCTGGTGCGCCGGGTGCGGGTCAGCAGCGGCGAAGCCCGCATCCGGGTCGATTGCCAGCCACGCTTCGACTACGCGCGCCAGCGGCCCGAAGTCACGGTGGGGCAAGACCACGTGCTGTTCGCGGCCAGCGGCGCGCCGCGCCTGCGCCTGTCGGCGCCGGTCGAATTCACCGCGACCGACGGCGGCGCCGGCGCCTCCATGGTGCTGCGCGACGGCGACATCATGGATTTCGTGCTCGACGAGGATGGCGACTCGGCGCTCGATGCCGGCGCGCGCGACGCCCTGCTGGCCGAGGTCGTGCGGCGCTGGCAGGACTGGACCCGGCGCTCGACCTATAAAGGCCGCTGGCGCGAGGCGGTCAACCGCTCGGCGCTGGTGCTCAAGCTGATGACCTCGTGCCGCCACGGCTCGATGGTCGCGGCCGCGACCTTCGGCCTGCCCGAGGTGCTGGGCGGTTCGCGCAACTGGGACTACCGCGCCACCTGGATCCGCGACGCCTCGTTCACCGTGTACGCGCTGATGCGGCTCGGCTACGTCGACGAAGCCAAGGCGTTCACGCGCTGGTCGGCCGAGCGGCCGAAGCACGATTCGACCGACGCCCACCTGCGCATCATGTATGCGCTGGACGGCAGCCCGGTAGGGGAAGAAATCGAACTCGACCACCTGGCGGGGTACGCCGGCTCCAAGCCCGTGCGCATCGGCAATGCCGCCGCCACCCAGCTGCAGCTCGACATCTTCGGCGCCCTGCTCGATTCGATCTATCTCAGCAATAAATATGGCGAGGCGATCTCCCATGCCGACTGGGTAGGCGTCTGCGAGGTCGTCAATTTCGTCTGCGAGAACTGGCAGCGCCCCGACGCCGGCATCTGGGAAGGGCGCGAGCCGCCACGCGAGCACCTGCATTCCCAGCTCATGTGCTGGGTGGCGGTCGACCGCGCGGTGCGCCTGGCCAGCAAGCGCTCGCTGCGGGCGCCGTTCGAGCGCTGGATCGCGGCGCGCAACGAGATTTCGCGCTACATCTGGGACACCTTCTGGAACGAGGAGCTTGGGCACTTCGTGCGCAGCAAGGGTTCGCGCGACCTCGACGGCGCGCTCCTGATGATGCCGCTGGTGCGCTTCGTCGGCTCGACCGACCCGCAGTGGCTGGCCACCCTGGATGCGATCGGGGAGCAGCTCGGCGACGATGCGCTGGTGCTGCGCTACGACCGCGACGACGGCCTCGAGGGCCAGGAAGGCGCGTTCGCGGCCTGCTCCTTCTGGTACGTCGAATGCCTGGCGCGCGCCGGCCGCATCGACCAGGCCCGCAACAATATGGAAAAGCTGCTCGCCTACGGCAACCACGTGCACCTGTATGCGGAGGAATTCACCAATCAGGCCGAGCTGCTCGGCAACTTCCCGCAAGCTTTTACTCACCTGGCCCTGATCAGCGCCGCGACCTATCTCGATGCGGCGCTCGACGGCAAGATCGAGCATCCCTGGCAGTTATAGATACTGCGGACAAAAAAAACCCGCGCCGTTGCCGGGGCGGGTAAAGTCCAAAACTAGGGATGTCCTGAAAGAGACGAGTCCATCTTATGCGAGCGGCGCCCCCCCCTCGGTGCGCCATTTCACATTTAACATGTCTTTTTTACATTCCCGATTCGAGGGCCGGAAATGCCGGACAAAAAAAACCCGCCTCGTTGCGGAAGCGGGTGAAGTCCAAAACTAGGGATGTCCTGAAAGAGACAGGTCCACTATAGGCGTGCGAAAGGGGGTAATCCGTGCGCTGCCACACACAACACTGTCGAATTCGTCGCGCAACGGATTCACATCAAACAAAATGCCGCCGCGGCATGGCCGGGGCGGCATTTTTCATGCGGAGCGGGTAGCTTAGACCACCGCGCCGTCGGTCTCGTCTTTTTCCTTGATCGGCTTGATCAGGTCTTCGCGCTTGACGCCCAGCCACATGGCCACGGCCGCCGCCACGAACACCGACGAATAGATGCCGAAGCAGATGCCGATGGCCAGCGCGATCGCGAAGTAATGCAGCGCGTAGCCGCCGAAGAACAGCATCGACAGCACCATCATCAGGGTCGAGCCGTGGGTGATGATGGTGCGCGAGATGGTGCTGGTGATCGCGTGGTCGATCACTTCCGGCGTCGACATCTTGCGCTGCTTGCGGAACATCTCGCGGATCCGGTCGAAGATGACCACCGATTCATTGACCGAGTAGCCCAGCACCGCCAGGGTTGCCGCCAGCACCGTCAGCGAGAATTCCCACTGGAAGAAGGCGAAGAAGCCCAGGATGATGACCACGTCGTGCAGGTTGGCGACCACGGCGGCGACGGCGAATTTCCACTCGAAGCGGATTGCCAGGTAGATCATGATGCCGACGACGACCATGATCAGCGCGTTCAGGCCGTTCTGGGCCAGCTCTTCGCCGACCGACGGGCCGACGAATTCCACGCGCTGCAGGCTGATCAGTTCTTCACCGGACGCGCTGGCGCAGCTGGTGTGGTTGACGACTTCACCTTTGTCGGTCGTGATCTGGCTCTGCTTCGGCGCACCGCCCTCGGCGGCGCAGATGGCGTTGAAGACGCGCGCCGAGGTGCCGGCCGCTTCCGTGCCTTCCAGGATCGGCAGGCGCAGCATGATGTCCTGGGCGGTGCCGAAGCTGGCCACCTCAGGGTGCGAATAGCCCATGCCGCGCAGCGTGTCGCGGATCTTTTCCTGGTTGGCCGCATGTGGATAGCGCAGCTCCATCACGGTGCCGCCAGTGAATTCCACCGAGAAGTTCAGCCCTTTGCTGAACAGGAAGAACACCGCGGCGACAAAGGTCAGCACCGAGATCGCATTGAGGATCAGGGCGTGGCGCATGAACGGGATGTCCCGTTTGATCTTGAAAAATTCCATGTCAGTCTCGAGTCCTTACTTCTTGGTGGGCGACATGCCCGGCTGCCAGACCGTGCCGATTGAAATCTTGGTCAGCTTCTTCTTGCGGCCGTACCACAGGTTGGCAAAGCCGCGGGCCACGACGACCGCCGAGAACATCGAGGTCAGGATGCCCAGGCAGTGCACCACGGCGAAGCCGCGCACCGGACCGGAACCGAAGATCAAGAGCGCCAGGCCGACGATCAGGGTGGTCACGTTGGAGTCGACGATGGTGTCCCAGGCGTGCTTGGAACCGGCCGCGATCGCCGCCTGCGGAGGGGCGCCGGCACGCAACTCTTCGCGGATGCGCTCGTTGACCAGCACGTTGGAGTCGATCGCCACGCCCAGCGCCAGCGCGATCGCGGCGATGCCCGGCAGGGTAAGCGTAATACCCAGGATCGACAGCAGGGCCAGCAGGAACAGCACGTTGGCCGCCAGCGCCAGCGCCGAGAACACGCCGAACAGGTGGTAGTAGATGACCATGAAGACCGCGATCGCTACGAAGCCCCAGATGGTCGAGTGCAGGCCGCGCTCGATGTTCTCGGCGCCCAGCTGCGGGCCGATCACGCGTTCCTCGACGAATTCCATCGGCGCCGACAGCGCGCCGGAGCGCAGCAGCAGGGCCAGCTCGTTGGCGTCCTGCGAGGTGCCCATATTGGTGATCTGGAAGGTCGAACCCAGTTCGCTCTGGATGGTCGGGGCCGACAGGACGTTGTACACGCCCTTCTCTTTGAGCAGGATCGCCATGCGCTTGCCGACGTTGTCGCGGGTGGCCTGGCGGATGCGGCGGCCGCCGTCGCCGTTCAGGTCGATCGAGACGGCCGGCTGCTGGTTCTGGTCGAAGCTGGCGGTGGCGCTCGAGATGTACTCGCCGGTCAGGATGATGTCGCGCGACAGCACGACCGGGGCGCCGCGGCCTTCGGTGAACAGTTCGGAATTGAGCGGGATCGCGGCCGACAGCTCGGTGCCCGGGGTCACGGTCTGGTCGACCATGCGCAGCTCGAGGGTCGCGGTGCGGCCGATGATGTCCTTGGCGCGCGCCACGTCCTGCACGCCCGGCAGCTGGACCACGATGCGGTCGGCGCCCTGCTGCTGGATGATCGGTTCGGTGGTGCCCAGCTCATTGATACGCTTGGACAAGGTCACGATGTTCTGCTTGACGCCGTCTTCGACGCTGCGCTTGATCGCGTCCGGCTTGAGGCTGACGACCAGCTTCTGGTCGGCGCCGTCGGCGGCGTCGGCAAAGTTCAGCTCGTTCGAGCGCGAGGTCAGCACATTGCGCGCGGTGGAGCGGGTCGCGGCGTCGCGGAAGCGCACTTCGATGGTGTCGCCCACGCGCTCGATGCCGGCGTGGCGCACGTTTTCGTCGCGCAGGTTGCTGCGCACGCTGGCCTGCAGCGCCTTGACCTTGTTGTCGATCACCGCACGGGTATCGACCTGCAGCAGGAAGTGCACACCGCCGCGCAAGTCGAGGCCGAGGCTCATCGGACCGGCGCCGATTTTTTCCATCCAGGCCGGGGTATTGGTGACCAGGTTGACGGTGACGATGTAATCGGGATTGGCCGGGTCGCGGTTCAGTTCGCGTTCCAGGGCCAGCTTGGCCTTGAATTGTTGTTCAGTGCCGGCGAAACGCACACGCACCGACGTCGTGTGACCGCTGCCTTCGAGGGAGAGTCCGGTATGGGCAATGCCGGCACGCTTGAGCGCATCCTCGACCAGGGTGGTGGAGGCGCTGGTGATGTTCAGGGTCGAACGGCCCGATGTCACCTGCAACGCCGGCGTTTCGCCGAAGTAGTTAGGCGCCGTGTACAACGCGCCGAGCAGCAGCGCGATGACGATCATTAGGTATTTCCAGACGGGATAGCGATTCATAGTGTTCCGGCGTTCAGGTTGGGCAGTGCGGCCTGCGGGCCGCACGGGCTTGCTCTTACAGGGCTTTCAGGGTGCCCTTCGGCAGCAGGGTGGTCACTGCGTTCTTCTGCACGGTGATTTCGGTGCCGGTCGCGATTTCCAGGGTCACGTAAGCATCGGTCACTTTCGAGACGCGGCCCACGATGCCGCCGGCGGTCACGACTTCATCGCCCTTGGTCAGTGCATCCATCATCGCTTTCAGCTCGCGCTGGCGTTTCTGCTGAGGACGGATCATCAGGAAGTACATGACCACGAACATCAGGATCAGCGGCAGGAAGGTCGTCAGGCTGCCCATGATGCCTGGGTCAGCGGCGGCGGTTTGCGCGTAAGCGTTGGAAATGAACACAAGAACTCCGATTGTGAAGTTAAAAAAATAAGCGGTGTATTCTAGCATCGGCCAGTCGCCGAAAACCAAATCTGGAGGTAGGTGATCTTGCTTTTCGGTATTGCAAGAGCTTGCTAGAAATTAAATTCCGGCGCCGCCGTCAATACGGCAGCGCCCGGCTCAGCGAGTGAGCAAGTGCTTACACGCCGCGTGCACGGCCCGCATTGAACGCGATACGGAACTCGTTGAAGCGGTCGGCATCGATGGCGTCGCGCATTTCCTGCATCAGCTTCAGGTAGTAATGCAGGTTGTGAATGGTGTTCAAGCGCGCGCCCAGGATTTCGTTCGAGCGGTGCAAATGGTGCAGGTAGGCGCGCGAGAAATTCTTGCAGCAATAGCAATCGCAGCTCTCGTCCAGCGGCGCCTGGTCGTCCTTGTAGCGCGCATTCTTGATCTTGACGTCGCCGAAGCGGGTGAACAGCCAGCCATTGCGCGCGTTACGGGTCGGCATCACGCAGTCGAACATGTCGACGCCGTTCGCCACGCCGTCGACCAGGTCTTCCGGCGTGCCGACGCCCATCAGGTAGTGCGGCTTGTTCTCGGGCAGGCGCGGGCCGACGTGGGCCAGGATGCGCTTCATGTCTTCCTTCGGCTCGCCCACCGACAGGCCGCCGATCGCCAGGCCCGGGAAATTAATATCCTCGAGGCCGGCCAGCGATTCGTCGCGCAGGTGCTCGTACATGCCGCCCTGGACGATGCCGAACAGCGCGTTCGGGTTGCCGCCGCCGGTGAACTCGTTCATCGAGCGCTGGGCCCAGCGCAGCGACATGCGCATCGACTTGGCCGCTTCTTCGGCGGTGGCCGGACGGCCGTCGATTTCATAAGGCGTGCATTCGTCGAACTGCATCACGATGTCCGAGTTCAGCGCGCGCTGGATCTGCATCGAGATCTCGGGCGACAGGAACTGGCGCGAGCCGTCGATCGGCGAGGCGAACTTGACGCCCTCTTCCGTGATCTTGCGCATGGCGCCGAGCGAAAACACCTGGAAGCCGCCCGAGTCGGTCAGGATCGGCTTGTCCCAGCCCATGAATTGATGCAGGCCGCCGAACTTGTTCATCACGTCCACGCCGGGGCGCAGCCACAGGTGGAAGGTATTGCCGAGGATGATCTGCGAGCCGACTTCCTTGAGTTCGACCGGCGACATCGCCTTGACCGAACCGTAGGTGCCGACCGGCATGAAGATCGGGGTTTCGATGGTGCCGTGGTTCAGCTTCAGGCGGCCGCGGCGGGCGTGCGACAGGCCGCTGGTGTCTTTCTTAAGCAGGGTAAATTCGAGCATCGTTTTTCTATCAACGTGAAGTGGTCGTCAGCAGCATGGCGTCGCCATAGCTGAAGAAGCGGTATTCATTGGCGATCGCATGGGCATAGGCCTTGCGGATCGGTTCAAAGCCGGCGAAGGCCGACACCAGCATCAGCAGGGTCGACTTGGGCAGGTGGAAGTTGGTGACCAGGCGCGAAACAGTCTTGAAGGTGTAGCCGGGCGTGATGAACAGCGCGGTGTCGGCGCTGCCGGCGACCAGCTCGCCGCTTTGCGAGGCCGATTCCAGCGCGCGCAGGCTGGTGGTGCCGACGGCGACCACGTCGCGGCCCGCCGCTTTCGCGGCGCGCACCGCGTCCACCGTCTCTTGCGAAATGGTGTACCACTCGGTGTGCATCTTGTGCTCGCTCAAATCCTCGACCCGCACCGGCTGGAAAGTGCCGGCGCCGACGTGCAGGGTAACGTAGGCGAACTTGACGCCTTTTTGCGCCAACTTGTCGAGCAGCGGCTGGTCGAAGTGCAGGCCGGCCGTCGGGGCGGCGACGGCGCCCGGTTCTTTCGAATACACGGTCTGGTAGCGCTGCTCGTCGAATTCGTCGGCGCTGTGCTCGATATACGGCGGCAGCGGCAGGCGGCCATGGGCTTCGATCAGCTCGAACACGTCGCCCTCGAAGTGGAGCGTAAAGAATTCGCCGGCGCGTTCGCCGGTCGTCACGTCGAAGGCGTCGGCCAGGCGGATGCGGTTGCCCGGCTTGGGCGACTTCGAGGCGCGCACCTGGGCCAGCACGGTGCGGTCGTCGAGCACGCGCTCGACCAGCACCTCGACCTGGCCGCCGGTTTCCTTGACGCCGAAGAAGCGCGCCTTGAGCACGCGGGTATTGTTCATCACCAAGAGGTCGCCCGGCTGGAGCTGGTCGACGATGTCGGAGAAGTGGCGATCAAGGATCTGATCACCGTCGAGCTGCAGCAAACGCGAGGCGCTGCGATCGGGCAGCGGCAGCTGCGCGATGCGCTCGGGGGGCAGCTCGAAGTCGAAATCGGAAAGCGAGTACATTATTCTCAATTCTGGGAAAATAAGCGCTGCCAGCTTTACAATACAGGCTCCAGCGCTGATGGCGAACCTTCTATTTTACGCCAGCGAGCGCCATTTTGCCGCGATATGCCCGCCTCCAAGACCACAAATCCACCCAAGACCCTCGAAAGCAAGCTCGCCCGCCTCGGACTGCGCAGCGACATGGACCTGGTATTGCACCTGCCGATGCGCTACGAGGACGAGACCCAGATCGTGTCCATCCGCGAAGCCTGCCTGCGCGGCGGCCACGTGTCGCAGGTCGAAGGCGTCGTGACCAAGAACGAAATCTCGTTCAAGCCGCGGCGCCAGCTGCTGGTGACCATCGCCGACGAATCGGGCGACCTGCTGCTGCGCTTCATGAACTTCTACGGCAGCCAGGTCAAGCAGATGGCGGAAGGCGTGCGCATCCGGGCGCGCGGCGAACTGAAACACGGCTTCTTCGGGGCCGAGATGGTGCATCCCGCTTATAAGGTGGTCAACGAGGGCGCGCCGCTGCCGAATTCGCTCACGCCCGTGTACCCCGCCGGCGAAGGCCTGTCGCAGACCGTGCTGCGGCGCGCGATCGCCGATGCGATGAAGCGGATCGACTGGAGCGATACCGTCCCCGCCGGCATCCGCGCCAAAATGGGACTGATCGACTTCGAGCCGGCCGTGAAGCTGCTGCACTATCCGCCGGCCGACGTCGACGAACATGCGCTGGGAGAGAAGTCGCATCCGGCCTGGGAACGCATGAAGTTCGACGAGCTGCTGGCGCAGCAGCTGTCGCTGAAACGGGCGCAGCGCGCGCGGCGCGAAAAAGGCGCGCCGCATCTACGTGCAGTGGGCAAGTTGTCGGAAGCCTTCCTTGCGGCGCTGCCGTTCAAGCTCACCGGCGCCCAGCAGCGCGTGGTCGAAGAGATCCGCACGGACCTAGCAGAAGGCTATCCGATGCAGCGCCTGCTGCAGGGCGACGTCGGCAGCGGCAAGACCGTGGTCTCGGCGCTGGCCGCCGCGCAGGCGATCGACAGCGGCTACCAGGCCGCGCTGATGGCGCCGACCGAGATCCTGGCCGAGCAGCATTTCCGCAAGATCGCGGCCTGGATGGAGCCGCTCGGCGTGAAAGTCGCCTGGCTCACCGGCAGCCTCAAGAAAAAAGAGAAGGCCGCGTCCAACGAGTTGATCGAGTCGGGCGAGGCGAACCTGGTGATCGGCACCCACGCGCTGATCCAGGACACGGTGCAGTTCGCAAAACTGGGCCTGGTGATCGTCGACGAGCAGCACCGCTTCGGCGTCGGCCAGCGCCTCACCCTGCGCAACAAGGGCAGCGACGGCCTGGTGCCGCACCAGTTGATGATGTCGGCCACCCCGATCCCGCGCACGCTGGCGATGACGTATTACGCCGACCTCGAAGTATCGGTGATCGACGAGCTGCCGCCGGGCCGCAGCCCGATCGTCACGCGCGCGATCGACCAGATGCGGCGCGACGAAGTGATCGAGCGCGTGTACGCGGCGGCGCTCGAAGGCCGGCAAGTGTACTGGGTCTGTCCGCTGATCGAGGAATCCGAAGCCCTGCAATTGCAGACCGCGACCGAGACCTACGAGACCCTGGCCGAATCGCTGCCCGAGCTGCAGGTGGGGCTGGTGCATGGCCGCATGAAGCCGCTCGAAAAGCAGGAAGTGATGGATGCGTTCACGGCCGGCCAGGTGCACGTGCTGGTGGCGACCACCGTGATCGAGGTCGGGGTCGACGTGCCGAATGCGTCCCTGATGGTGATCGAGCATGCCGAGCGCTTCGGCCTGTCGCAGCTGCACCAGCTGCGCGGGCGCGTGGGTCGCGGCTCGGCGGCCTCGGTGTGCCTGCTGCTGTACCAATCGCCGCTGGGCCAAGTGGCCAAGCAGCGCCTGATGACGATGCGCGAGACCACCGACGGCTTCGAGATCGCGCGGCGCGACCTGGAGATCCGCGGCCCGGGCGAATTCCTGGGCGCGCGCCAGTCGGGCCAGGCGATGCTGCGCTTCGCCGACCTGGAGCTCGATGGCTGGCTGGTCGACCGGGCGCGCGACGTGGCGCAGTATCTGCTCGACGGCGAAAAGCCCGAGAAGATCGCGGTGGTCGATGCGCACCTGGCGCGCTGGCTGGGTGGGCGCGAGGAATTCCTGAAGGTCTGATCGAAAGAAGACGATGAAGCCGGAACAACCATTGAGAATCGATGAACTGCGCGCCCTGGCCTCGGCCTCGGCGCCAGCGCTGGACAGCTGCGCATGCGAGATCGCGAGCTACCCTGGGTGGACGCGCACGCCGGTATCGTTCCCGCAAGCGCAGATGCGCCCGGCCGGCACGCTGGCCGGCGATCCCTACCTTGATCCGACGTTCGCCGAATACCATCCGCACGGGACCAATTACTGGTCGCCGGACGCGCCGATCGCCCTCCACTATTTCCCATACAACCGCTGCGCGGTCCAGCAATGCAGCGTGTGCCTGCGCTACTGCCTCAGCTATGTCGAAGCGGGCGGCTACTACGTCGAGCCGCGCATTCGCGCGCTCGACGTGCGGCATATCGTGGATGTGCCGGTCCCGAATTGAGTTCCGCGCCGGGGGCTACACCGCGCGCAGGATGGCTGGCTGCGGCAAACCTTCCGACGCCAGGCCCACACGGCAGTGGCCTCCTTCGGTCTGGTGCATCCGCAACAGATCATACGCCTCGAGCATCGTGCGCAGGTTCTTGTGCCCATAGGCCGCGTGGGAAAAGCC
This sequence comes from Massilia timonae, assembly GCF_001866515.1. Taxonomy (NCBI): domain Bacteria; kingdom Pseudomonadati; phylum Pseudomonadota; class Betaproteobacteria; order Burkholderiales; family Oxalobacteraceae; genus Massilia; species Massilia timonae. Next base: position 1,992,021 of record NZ_JRYB01000001.1, on the reverse strand, counting down.
GGCGTGAGCCGCCCTCAAATGGTTGCCCAGCGCGCCGAGATCGACCCGGCCATCGGGCGATGACAGCGCCAGCGAGCGTACCGCCTCGACCACGAACCTCGGCCTGCGCTTGACGGCCGCCACTGACGCTGCAGGTGCCGGCGCGGCCTCCGGCGGCGCCGGCGGGGCCGATTCATGGAACCTGTCGCAGGCGTGGCGCAAGGCGGCCGGTGTTTTCGCCTCACCGAAGACATGCACGCTGGCGCCGCGCTCCTGCAGCTTGCGGCACAGGCCGACGAAATCGGAATCGCTGGTGACGATGACGAAACGGTCGGCGCGCCGGTCAAGCAGCATCTCCAGCGCATCCAGCGCCAGCGCGATGTCCGCCGTATTCTTGCCGGCCACATATTGGAATTGCATGCAGGGGGCGAACCCATGGCGCACCAGCGCGTCCTGCCATTTGCTCGCCAGGGCCGTGTGATTGCCGTAACCCCGCCGCAAGGCCACCCGTCCGAGGGTCGATGCCAGCTGCATCGCCTCGCCGATCACGGTCGGCTGCGCATTCTCGCAGTCCACGAGGACGGCGACATTCTGGTCCGGGGTCATATGAGTTCCTTTTGGGCAATTGTGTTTCACTCTAGCAGGATCTCGGCCGGATAAACACGCCCTGCCTCACGGTCCGCTAACAATGTTGCGAGGAACGCACTGTGAGAATCGGTGAGACATCCAGGCTGCGCGGTCGGCTATCTTTGTTGTCTTCGCGACCAACACAGAACCCGGAACCTGCAATGCCACTCATCGGACTTGGACTGCACTTCCTCATCGCCCTCTTCTTCGCGATCCATGCCGTGCGCAACGGTCGCCAGCTGTACTGGCTGCTGATCCTGTTCTCCTTCCCGCTGCTCGGCAGCCTCGCTTACTTCGTCGTGGAATACCTCCCGGCCTCGCGCCTCGAGCGCCGCGGCCGCATCGCCGGGCGGGCGCTCCAGAAGAGTCTCGATCCTGGCCGCGACGTGCGCGAGGCACGGAGCGCGTTCGACCTGACGCCGACCGCCCACAACCAGATGCGCCTGGCCGCTGCGCTGCTGGAAGCCGGCGAATCGGAGGAAGCGGTGCGCCATTACGACGCCTGCCTGAACGGACCGTTCGCGGGCGATCCCGAGGTCATCCTGGGCGCCGCGCGCGCCAATGCGGCGCACGGGCAGCCGGCGGCGGCGATTGCGCTGCTGGCGCCGCTGCAGTCGAAGCGTCCGGATTTTCGCGCCGATGAAGTCGGGCTGGCGCTGGGCCGCGCCTATGCCGCTGCCGGTCGGCAGGACGACGCGGGCGCCGAATTCGAGGCCGTGGTCGAACGCTTCGGCAGCATCGAGGCGCGCGTCGAACTGGCGCTATGGGCGCTTGCCAACGGCAAGGAGGCGGTGGCGCAGCGCGAGCTGAAGGAGGTCAAGCATGCGCGCACGCACATGGAAAAGCATACGCGGGAACTGCACCGGGAGCTGTTCAAACGGCTGGATGCCGCCACCGCGCCAAAGTAGGCTCCCGGCCCGCTAGCCGGCAAAGGTCAGCCGGTTCCCGAACGGATCCTTGACGCTCAGCTCGCGCGTTTCCCACGGTGTGTCTTCGATCCCGGGCCGCGCATAACCATATTGTTTGGCGACCAGCTCGGCATGCAGGCCATCGATGTCGTCGACCTCGATGCGCAGCGCCGCGCCAGGGCAGCAATCGCCGTGATGCTCGCTCAGGTGCAGCACGCAGTCGCCGCGCGAGACCTGCAGGTAGAGCGGCATGCCGGGGCCGAAACGGTGGTCCCAGTCGACCGTGAAGCCGAGGTAGTCGACATAGAACTCGCGCGCCTTGGCTTCGTCGAAGATGCGCAGGATCGGCGTAACGCTCCCGAGCTTCATGGCATCCGCCTCAGGCGCGGTCGGCCGCGTAACGCAGGCCGATCTGGCGCCGGATCTCGTCCATCACGCCCATCAGCGCCAGCGTCTCGTCCTGCGTCATCGACGGGCTTTCCAGCAGCCCCTGCCGCCAGCAGCGCTGGGCCTCGATCGCCTCGTGCACGTAGCCGTTGCCGAGATACGGGGTCTCGATCGTGCGCTCGCTGCCGTCCTCCAGCTTGACGGTGACCGAGGTCGCGCGGTGGAACATGGTGTTCATCCGCACCTGGCCGCGCTCGCCCGACACGGTCAGCTCGGCCGGCGAGCGCGCCAGGAACGAGCAGCTGCACACCGACATGGCGCCGCCTTCATGCTTGAGCGTGAAGCCGGTCTGCACGTCGACGCCGGTCGGCCCCATCTGGGCTTGCGCGCGCACTTCGAGCACGGGACCCAAGAGGCCGGCCGCGACCGACAGCGGATAGATCCCCAGGTCGAGCAGCGCGCCGCCGCCGAGATCGGGATTGAAGACGCGGTGCTCGGGACCGAAGGCGGCGGCGAAGCCGAAGTCGGCGACGACCTGGCGCGGAGTGCCGATCTCGCCCGAGGCCAGGATGCGCTTCACTTCCAGGTAGGCCGGCAGGTAGCGCGTCCACATCGCCTCCATCAGGAACAGGCGCTTCGAGCGCGCCAGGGTCACCACCTGCTCGGCCTCGCGCAGGTTCATCGTGAACGGCTTTTCGCACAGCACGCCCTTGCCGGCGCGCAGCGCCATCAAGGCGTTGCCGGCATGTTCCGGATGCGGCGTGCCGATGTAGATCAGGTCGACGCCCTCGGCCTGGGCCAGCAGCTCGCACGAGCCGTAGCTGGCCAGCGCGCCGAATTCCTCGGCGAAGGCCGCGGCCTTGTCCGGGCTGCGCGAGCCCACGGCGGCCAGCACGGCGCCCGGCACGTCCTTCAGTGCATTGGCAAAGGCGCGCGAAATCTTGCCCGTGCCGAGAATTCCCCAGCGTACCGTTTCAGCCATCGGCTTCTCCCAATTCAAGCCGTCCGCTTTGGACGGAACACAGTCGTATCCAGATAAAAGTCAGGGTCTTGTCCGGGCCACCAGCCTGGAATGCCCAGCACCTGCAGGGGCGTGAAGCCGCCCGGCGCCAGGGCCTCGCCCGCCAGGCTGGCCGCCACCTCGCGGTCGAGCCAGGCGCGGCGCGCATCCGCCGCCAGCGCAAAGTAGTCGTCGCCGGCGTACACCACCCGCGTGTGCGCGGTGATCGCCTTGCGCGGCGCCACCAGCTTTTCCATCAGCGCGTGGCCGAACAGCCAGACCTCGGCGTCCCTGCCGAACAAGTCACGCTTATCGTACAGGGCCTCCAGCCAGCGGTGCGCACGCAAGTCATTGACCAGCGCCCGCCCGGCGTCATTGTCGCGCACCACCAGCAAGGCCGCGTTCTCGTCGAAGATGGTGGCGGCGTCGCGCGCCGGCCCGCGCGACTTGCCGACGCCGGCCTGCGCGATCTGCGCCGCCTGCAACGCGTTCAGCGCGCGCTTGATATCCGGGAAGGCCTGCCATACCAGCGCATTGAAGAAATCGTGCAGGTTGTCGCGGGTCGGCACCTGGCCGGTGGCGCCGATGAATTCTTCATACGCCATCCCTTCCGGCAGCGCGGCTTGCGGCACGAAGCACAAGGGCATGCCGGCGCCATTACGCAGGTCGAGTTCGCGCGCCGCCACGTTGAAGGCGTCGATGAAGCCGTCAAGCGGCGGCGCGGCGCGCTCGAATGCCGGGCGCACCGTGTCGTACCACGGCTGCGCCCAGTCGATCGGTGGCAGCACGGTAGTGCTTATACCATCTTCCAGTTGATGCTCTCGCCCGCGTTCAGCGGCACCAGCTGGTGTTCGCCCATCGGCACCGACTCAGGCAGGGTCCAGCTTTCGCGCTTGAGCGTGATCGTGCCCTCGTTGCGCGGCAGGTTGTAGAAGGCCGGGCCGTTGAAGCTGGCGAAGGCTTCCAGCTTGTCGAGCGCGCCGGCCTGGGCGAAGGCTTCGGTGTACATCTCCATCGCGTGCAGCGCGGTGTAGCAGCCGGCGCAGCCGCAGGCGGCGTACTTGGTGTGCACCGCGTGCGGGGCCGAGTCGGTGCCCAGGAAGAAGCGCTCGTCGCCGCTGGTGGCGGCGGTCACCAGCGCCAGGCGGTGTTCTTCGCGCTTGAGCACCGGCAGGCAGTAGAAGTGCGGGCGGATGCCGCCGCGGAAGATCTCGTTGCGGTTGTACAGCAGGTGGTGGGCGGTGATGGTGGCCGCGATCGGGCCCTCGGCTTCGGCCACGTACTGGGCCGCGTCCTTGGTGGTGATGTGTTCGAACACCACGTTCAGGGCCGGCATGTCCTTGCGCAGCGGGCGCATCACGCGCTCGATGAACACGGCTTCGCGGTCGAACAGGTCGATCTCGTTGTCGGTGACTTCGCCATGCACCAGCAGCGGCATGCCGACTTCCTGCATCACTTCCAGCGTCTTGTAGCACTTTTTCAGGTCGGTGACGCCGGCGTCCGAGTTGGTGGTGGCGCCGGCCGGATACAGCTTGACCGCATGGATGAAACCGGTGTCCTGGGCGCGGCGGATCTCGTCCGGATTGGTGTTGTCGGTGAGGTACAGCGTCATCAAGGGCTCGAAGCGCATGCCCTCCGGCAGCGCGGCCAGGATGCGCGCGCGGTACTCGAGGGCGGCGGCGGCCGTGGTCACAGGCGGGCGCAGATTCGGCATCACGATCGCGCGGCCGAACTGGCGCGCGCTGTGCGGCAGCACGCTGGCCATCGCCGCGCCGTCGCGCAGGTGCAGGTGCCAGTCGTCTGGACGGGTGATGGTAATGGTGTCTGGGGTCTCGATGGTGGACATGGCGGCTCTCGAAAAACGAATGCCGTATTTTACCCGCGCGGCAGCCTCGAAGGTGCGTTTAACGCACCTCGGAACGGCGCCTGTATTGACCGGCCAGGCATGCCGGCGGGGTAGCCGGAGTGCCGTTGCGTCAACCTTGTAAGCATGCTTGACAGCACTAACAGTGCCTAGGATACTGCGGAACTTGCCATAATCTTCAGAATCACCCGGCCTTCGGTCCTCGAAAACCGGTCACTGCCCGAACAATCCGCCAGCGACAGCCATCCGCCGTTGCCGGCCCTGCACAGGTCCACACGACAGGAAGCTTTATGAACAATCGAAACCGCCTGACTACCTTCATCATGATCGCCCTGGTGGTCGGCATCGTGGTCGGCTACCTGGTCAACGCCAACACGGATACGGCGGGCGCGACGAGCTTCTCCGACACGATGTCGCTGATTACCACGATGTTCCTCCGCCTGATCAAGATGATCATCGCGCCGCTGGTGTTCGCGACCCTGGTGGTCGGCATCGCCAAGATGGGCGACGCCAAGGAAGTCGGCCGCATCGGCGTCAAGGCGCTGGGCTGGTTCATGATCGCCTCGGTCATCTCGCTGTCGCTCGGTCTGATCCTGGTGAACATCTTCCGTCCGGGCGACGCGCTGCACGCGGCGGGCATGATGCCGCCGGTCGACGCCACGTCGGGCATCACCAGCGGCAGCCTGACGATGAAGGACTTCATCACCCACCTGATCCCGACCTCGATCGTCGACGGCATGGCCAAGAACGAGATCCTGCAGATCGTGGTGTTCTCGCTGTTCTTCGGCACCGCCGCCGCCGCCGTCGGCGCGCGCGCCACGCCGCTGATCGACGCCATCGACGGCGTCGCCCACGTGATGCTCAAGCTGACCGGCTACGTGATGAACTTCGCCCCGATCGCGGTGTTCGCGGCGGTGGCCGGCATCATCGCCAAGAGCGGCCTGGGCGTGCTGTCGACCTATGGCATCTTCATGGCCCAGTTCTACTTCGGCATCGCGCTGCTGTGGATCGTCCTGATCGGCATCGGCATGGCCGTGATCGGCCCGCGCATCCTGCGCCTGATCTCGGAGCTGCGCGGCCCGACCGTGCTGGCCTTCTCGACCGCATCGTCCGAAGCCGCCTTCCCGCGCACCCTGGAAAGCCTGGAGCGCTTCGGCGTCAAGAACCGCCTGGCCTCGTTCGTGCTGCCGATCGGCTATTCGTTCAACCTGGATGGCTCGATGATGTACTGCACCTTCGCCGCCGTCTTCATCGCCCAGGCCTACGGCATCGAGCTGTCGCTGGGCACCCAGATCACCATGATGCTGGTGCTGATGCTGACCTCGAAGGGCATGGCCGGCGTGCCGCGCGCCTCGCTGGTCGTGATCGCGGCCACCCTGAACCAGTTCGACATCCCGGAAGCGGGCCTCTTGCTGCTGCTGGCGATCGACCACTTCCTGGACATGGCGCGCTCGGCCACCAACGTGATCGGCAACGGCATCGCCACCGCCGTCGTCGCCAAGTGGGAGGGCGACCTGGGAGAACCGAACAAGGAACCGGCCGTCTCACCGCTGCGATAAGCGTGGCGAACGGCTGCTTGTAGCACCAGGGCCTTCCAGCGATGGAGGGCCTTTTTTTATGCGTCAATAATGAAAAGAGGGAGCGAGAGATGAAACAGATGGTTGCCGCCGGCATGCTGCTGGCCCTGAACAGCGCGCACGCCGCCACCCAGACGGTCGACTGCGGCCGGCTGCTGGACGTCCAGAAAGGCGCCTGGCGCGAGCGCGTCAGCATCGTGATCGAGAACGGCAGCATCGTGTCGGTGGGGCCGATGACGCAGGCTGCGGGCAATATCGACCTGTCGCGCCACAGCTGCCTGCCGGGCCTGATCGACATGCACGTGCACCTGACCAGCGAAACCCAGCCCGCGGTCGACGCCTACCGCGACCGCCTGGCCGCCAATCCGGCCGACATGGCCTATCGTTCGGTGAAGTACGCCGAGCGCACCCTGATGGCCGGCTTCACCACGGTGCGCGACCTGGGCGCCGCCGACAACCTGAACATCTCGCTCAAGCGCGCCATCGCCGCCGGCGAAGTGCCGGGCCCGCGCATGTTCACCGCCGGTAAATCGCTGGCCACCACCGGCGGCCACGCCGACCCGACCAACAATCTGTCGCATTTCCTGTCCGAGAAGATCGGCACGCCCGGCCCGGTCGAAGGTGTATTGAACAGCCCCGAGGAAGCGCGCCAGGCGGTGCGCACCCGCTACAAGGACGGCGCCGACCTGATCAAGGTGACCGCCACCGGCGGCGTGCTGAGCCAGGCCGCCAGCGGCCACAACTCGCAGTACACCGAGGACGAGCTGCGCGCCGTGGTGAGCACCGCGAAGGACTACGGATTCCGCGTCGCGGCCCACGCCCACGGCGCCGAAGGCATGAAGCGCGCGCTGCGCGTCGGCGTCGACTCGATCGAGCACGGCACCCTGATGGACGACGAGGTCATCGCCCTGTTCAAGAAGGGCGGCGGCTGGTACGTGCCGACCATCTCGGCCGGCCGCTACGTGGCCGACAAGGCCAAGGATCCGAATTACTATTCGGCGCTGGTGCGCCCGAAGGCGGCCGCGATCGGCCCGCAGCTGCAAGCCACCTTCGGCCGTGCCTACAAGGCCGGCGTGAAGATTGCCTTCGGCACCGATGCCGGCGTGTTCCCGCACGGCGAGAACGCCAGGGAGTTCGGCTACATGGTCGAAGCGGGCATGACGCCGATCGACGCGATCCGCTCGGCCACCGTGAACGCGGCCACCCTGCTCGACCAGCCGAAGCGCCTGGGCGCGGTCGACGCGGGCTTCGCGGCCGACATCATCGCGGTCGAGGGCGACCCGCTCAAGGACGTGAAGGTGCTCGAGCAGGTCAAATTTGTGATGAAGGACGGCGTGGTGTACAAGCAGCCCTGAGCCGTCAGGAACGCGCCTTCGGCATGGATGGCGCGCCGTCCATGCCTTCCGCCATTTCCAGCGGCGGCGAGGCCACGTCCTCGTCGGGCCGCGCCAGCTGCCGCTCCCACATCTGCGCATACAGGCCCTGCTCCGCCAGCAGTGAATAATGCGTGCCGCGCTCGACGATCCTGCCGTGGTCGAGCACGATGATCTGCTGCGCATCGGCGATCGTCGACAGGCGGTGCGCGATCACCAGGGTCGTGCGGTTCTTCGCGATCTCCTTCAGCTGCGCCTGGATCGCCTGCTCCGAGCGTGAATCGAGCGCCGACGTGGCCTCGTCGAAGATCAGGATCGCCGGGTCCTTGAGCAAGGTGCGCGCGATCGCCACCCGCTGCTTTTCGCCGCCCGACAGTTTCAGGCCGCGCTCGCCCACCATGCTCCCGTAGCCGTCCGGCAGGCTCTCGATGAAGTCGTGGATCGAGGCCGCGCGCGCGGCCGCCACGATGTCCTCGCGGCTGGCGCCGGGCCGGCCGTAGGCGATGTTGTATTCGATCGTGTCGTTGAACAGCACCGTGTCCTGCGGCACGATGCCGATCGCGGCGCGCAGCGATTCCTGGGTGATGTCGCGCAGGTCCTGGCCGTCGATGCGGATCGCGCCGCCGTTCACGTCGTAGAAGCGAAACAGCAGCCGCGACAGGGTCGACTTGCCCGAGCCGCTATGGCCCACCACCGCGGTCGTGGTCCCGGCGGGAATCGTGAAGTCGACGTCGAACAGGATCTGCCGTTTGCTCTCGTAGCTGAACTCGACGTGCGAGAACGCGACCTCGGCGCCCTTCGTCACCAATGGCTGGGCCTTGGGACTGTCGGCCACTTCGCGGTTCTGGTCCAGCAGGCCGAACAGGCGTTCCATGTCGGCCAGGCTTTGCTTGATCTCGCGGTAGATCACGCCCAGGAAGTTGAGCGGCAGGTAGAGCTGGATCATGAAGGTATTGACCAGCACCAGGTCGCCCAGGCTCATGGTGCCGGCAATGACGCCCTCGGTCGCGCGCCACAGGATCAGCGTGACGGCGGTTGCGATGATCAGCGACTGTCCGGTGTTCAGGAAGGACAGCGAAGTCTGCGAGCGCACCCCGGCGTTCTCGTAGTTCTTGAGGCCTTCGTCGTAACGCCGCGCCTCGTAGTCCTCGTTGCCGAAGTACTTGACCGTCTCGTAGTTGAGCAGCGAGTCGATCGCCTTGGTGGACGCCTTCGATTCGAGCTCGTTCATCGTGCGCCGGAAGTGCGTGCGCCACTCGGTCACGACCACCGTGAAGGTGATGTAGGACGCCAGCGCCACCGCCGTGATGATGGTGAACCAGATATCGTAGTTGAACACCAGGTAGACCAGCACCAGCGTGATCTCGACCAGGGTCGGCAAGATGTTAAACAGCGAATACGAGATCAGTGAATTGACGCCGCGCGTGCCGCGCTCGATGTCGCGCGTCATGCCGCCGGTCTGGCGGTTCAGGTGGAAGCGCAGCGACAGCGCGTGCAGGTGGCGGAACACCTTGAGCGCGATCGTGCGCACCGCGCGCTGGGTCACGCGCGCGAACAGGAATTCGCGCAGCTCGGTGAACACCGTCATCGACAGGCGCAGCAGGCCGTAGCCGACCAGCAGCCCGAGCGGCAACACGAGCAGCGCATGCGGGTGGGCCGGGTCGATCGCCAGGCCGTCGATGATCTTCTTGAGCACCAGCGGCACGCCGACGTTGGCCATCTTGGCGCCGACCAGCGCGGCCATGGCGGCCATCACCCGCCATTTATAGACCCACAGGTAGGGGAACAGCGTTTTGAGGGTGGCCCAGTCGTTGCGGGGACCAGCTTTGGTATCGGGCGGGAGTGGAGCGGAATTGCGGCGCATGACGGGGCTTCGGGATTTATGGTTCAATTCGGGTCGATTGTAGCTTTTACCGAGAATTCACGATGACCACGCCCGAAAACACTGTCACCACGCCCACCACGGTCCGCCTCCCCGCAGGCAAGATGCCGGAACTGCGCGTCATGCCCGCCCCATCCGACGCCAATGTGTATGGCGACGTGTTCGGCGGCTGGATCATGGCCCAGGTCGACCTGGCCGGCTCGCTGCCGGCCACCCGCCGCGCCAACGGCCGCGTGGCGACCATCGCCGTCAACTCCTTCCTGTTCAAGAACCCGGTGTTCGTGGGCGACCTGCTGTCGTTCTACGCCGACATCACCAAGGTCGGCAATACCTCGGTCACCGTCTTCGTCGAGGTGTACGCCGAGCGCAACCGCCTGGCGGCCGAGGTGGTCAAGGTGACCGAGGCGACGCTGACCTATGTCGCCACCGGCCCGGACCGCAAGCCGCGCCAGCTGCCGCCGCTCGAATCGCTGGTGGCGCACCGCTAAATAAAAAAGGCCGCCGGATCGGCGGCCTTCGGCATCAGGCGGTCTTCTTTTCGTCGCGCAGTTCGCGCCGCAGGATCTTGCCGACGTTCGTCTTAGGCAGGGTCTGGCGGAACTCGATGAACTTGGGCCGCTTGTAGCCGGTCAGCTGCTCCTTGCAGAACTCCTTGAGCTGTTCGGTGGTGAGATCGGCGTCCTTCTTCACCACGTACAGCTTCACGGCCTCGCCCGAGTTCTGGTCCGGCACGCCCACGCAGGCCACTTCCAGCACGCCCGGGTGCGCGGCCACCACGCCCTCCACTTCGTTCGGGTAGACGTTGAAGCCCGAGACCAGGATCATGTCCTTCTTGCGGTCGACGATGCGGGTATAGCCCTTGTCGTCCATGATGCCGATGTCGCCGGTCTTGAAGAAGCCGTCGGCGGTCATGACCTTGGCCGTCTCGTCGTCGCGCTGCCAGTAGCCGGCCATCACCTGCGGGCCGCGCACGGCGATCTCGCCGGCGGTGCCGAACGGGACTTCGTTGCCCGCCTCGTCCAGGATGCGCAGCTCGGTCGACGGCAGTGGCAGGCCGATGGTGCCGGTGAAGTCTGTGATGTCGCAGCGGTTGGCGGTCACCACCGGCGAGGTCTCGGACAGGCCGTAACCTTCGACGATCGGGATGCCGGTGGTCTTGAGCCACTTGTCGGCCACCGCCTTCTGCACCGCCATGCCGCCGCCCGGGCACACCATCAGGCCCGAGAAATCGAGCTTGGCGAAATCGTCGTTGTTGAGCAGGCCGTTGTACAGCGTGTTCACGGCCGGGAAGATGTTGATGCGATAACCGCCCAGCTCCTTCACGAAGCCCTTGATGTCGCGCGGGTTCGGGATCAACAGGTTCATGCCGCCGATGCGCAGGCCCAGCAGCGCGCAGACCGTGAGCGCATAGATGTGGTACAGCGGCAGCGCGCAGGCGAACTGCGGCTGTTCGCCTGCCTTCAGCTTGGCCAGGGTCGGCCCGAACCAGGCTTCGTTCTGCAGCACGTTGGCGATCACGTGGCGGTGCAGCAGCACCGCGCCCTTCGACACGCCGGTGGTGCCCCCGGTGTACTGCAGGAAGGCGACGTCGTCGTGGCCGATCGCCACCGGCTTGAGCGTCTCGCGCGCGCCTTCGGCCAGCACCTTGTTGAAACCGACCGCGCCCGGCAGCGAATAGGCCGGCACCATCTTCTTGACCTTGCGCACCACCAGGTTGACCAGCGAGCCTTTCAGGCCGCCCAGGAGGTCGCCCATGGTGGCCAGCACGATATGCTTTACCCCTGTCTGGCGCACCACCTGCTCCAGCGTGTGGGCGAAGTTCTCGAGCACCACGATCGCCTCGGCGCCCGAGTCTACCAGTTGGTGCTGCAGCTCGCGCGGCGTGTACAGCGGGTTGACGTTGACGACCACGTAGCCGGCGCGCAGCACGGCGGCCAGCGCCACCGGATACTGCAGCACATTGGGCAGCATGATCGCTACGCGCGCGCCGGCTTGAAGCCCGCGCGCCTGCAGCCAGGCCGCCATGCGTTGCGACATGGCGTCGAGTTCCGCGAACGTGATGGACTTGCCCATGCAGGCATAGGCCTTGCGGTCGGCGTACTTGCGAAACGCCTCCTCCAGCAAATGCGTCAGCGAGCGGTACTGGGTCGGATCGATCTGAGCCGCCACGCCGTTCTCGTACGACGAGAGCCAAAATTTGTCCATCTGTCCTGCCTTCCTTGTTGGTTCCAATAAAACGCGAAAGCCGCCCGACGGGGCGGCTTTCGCCGGGGTAGTCCCGTCACAATGCTTACGTTACCGTCTCCGGCTGCTTTTTCTCGTCCCTCAGCGCGCGCCTCAGGATCTTGCCGACGTTGGTCTTCGGCAGCTCGTCGCGGAATTCGATGTACTTCGGTCGCTTGTAGCCGGTGAACTGCTGCTTGCAGTAGTCCATCAGCTGTTCGGCCGTGAGGCCAGGGTCTTTCTTTACCACGAATACCTTGACCGCCTCGCCCGAATGGTCGTCGGGCACGCCGACCACGGCGCATTCGAGCACGCCCGCATGGCCGGCGATCACGCCTTCGAGCTCGTTCGGATAGACGTTGAAGCCCGAGACCAGGATCATGTCTTTCTTGCGGTCGACGATCTTCACGTAGCCGCCGGCGTCCATGACGCCGACGTCGCCCGAGCGGAAGAAGCCATCGGCGGTCATCACCTTCGCGGTTTCGTCGGGACGGTTCCAGTAGCCGGTCATCACCTGCGGGCCGCGGATGGCGATCTCGCCGATTTCTCCCGGCGCCATGTGGCGGCCTTCGTCGTCGATGATCGCGATATCGGTCGACGGCACCGGCAGGCCGATGGTGCCGGTGAATTCGGTGCTGTCGGCGCGGTTGCAGGTGGCCACCGGCGAGGTCTCGGACAAGCCGTAGCCTTCGACGATGGCCACGCCGGTGATCTGGCGCCACTTGTCGGCCACCGGCTTTTGCACCGCCATGCCGCCGCCGTTGCACATGCGCAGCGCCGAGAAATCGAGGTGGGCGAAGTCGGGGTTGTTGGCCAGCGCGTTGTACAGCGTGTTCACGGCCGGCAGCATGTTGACGCGGTACTTTGCCAGTTCCTTGACGAAGGCCGGGATGTCGCGCGGGTTCACGATCAGGACGTTCAGGGCGCCCATGCGCATGCCCCACATCGCGCAGGCGGTCAGCGCGAAGATGTGGTACAGCGGCAGCGCGCACACGATCGTGACCTGCTCGCCCGCGGCCTGCTTCATGCACGGCTCGGCCCAAGCCTCGGTCTGCAGCACGTTGGCGATCACGTTGCGGTGGGTGAGCGTGGCGCCTTTCGAGACGCCGGTGGTGCCGCCTGTGTACTGCAGGAAGGCGACGTCGTCGATCCTGAGTTCGGCCGGCTTGAACGGCATGCGCTCGCCCTGGGCCAGCGCTTCCTTGAAGGTGACCATGTTCGGCAGCGAGAATTCGGGCACCATCTTCTTGACGTTGCGGACCACGAAGTTGACCAGCATGCCCTTCACGCCGCCCAGCATCTCGCCCATGCTGGCCACCACCACGTGGCGCAGCGGGGTCTTGCCCATCACCTTCTGCACGGTGTGGGCGAAGTTTTCCAGCACGATGATCGCTTCGCTGCCCGAGTCGCCGATCTGGTGCTCCAGTTCGCGCGCGGTGTACAGCGGGTTGACGTTGACGACGGTGTAGCCGGCGCGCAGCACGGCGGCCAGCGCGATCGGATACTGCAGCACGTTCGGCATCATGATCGCCACGCGCGCGCCAGGGGCCAGGCCGCGGCTCTGCAGCCAGGCGGCCAGCCGCTTCGAATACGCATCGAGTTCGCCGTAGGTGAGGAACTTGTCCATGCACACATAGGCTTTGCGGTCCGCATATTTGCTGAAGGATTCTTCGAGCAAATGCACCAAGGAGCGGTATTGATCCGGATCAATCTCCGCAGGCACGCCCGGGGGATACGACTGCAGCCAAATTTTGTCCATCGCTCACCTCTGTCTCGATTTTTTATCGTTCTGGTCGGGCGGCCGGAGGTGCTTGCCGGGCGCGCCTGCGCACGTGGCTTATAGGTTTGCCATCGCTGATGGTGATGCTATCGGGCAGCGCCCCTGTGCGCAAGCGGTTTTACCGCGATTGGAACCGGTCCTCTACGGCGACGCGCCGATGGTGCGCTGCACCACCAGCGTGCCCGGCGTGGCCGTCGCGCCCAGGCGCTTGAGCACGCGATGCCGCTCTTCCTTGTCGAGCTTGGCCAGCTGGTTGACGGTCTTGTAGAAGCCGCGCCACGACTTCTCGCGGCGCAGCAAAACGCGAAATGCCGGCACGAAATCGTTATAGGTCGCCACCGAGGCCAGGTGGGCGTTCGACAGCGGCTCGGCGAAGAAACGGTCGTAGCCGGCGTAGCCGCCCCAGTTTGCCTTGAGCACCTGGTAGTCGTCCTGCAGCGCCAGGAACAGGCGCGCCTTGGCGGCGCGCTTGACGCCGTCGGGCTCCATGCTCTTGTACGTACGCTCCAGCTCGCCGCGATAGCGCAGCAGCAGCGCCAGGAAGTCGCTCTTGCGGGTTTTATAGCGCTCGTACGCTTCGCTCATCTGGGGATTGCCGAAGCGCTCGAGCCAGGCTTCCACGCCGGCCTGCTCCACCGCGCTGGCGAAGGATTCGTTGAACTGCGAATCGCCCGCCACATAGACCACCTGGTGCGCCAGTTCATGGAAGATCAGGCGCGCCAGCTCGGCGTCCGGATAATTGATGAAGGTCGACATCAGGGGATCGCTGAACCAGCCCAGGGTCGAGTAGGCGCTCACGCCCCCGACCTCGACGTCGTTGCCCTGCGCACGCAATTGCCTGGCATAGGCCTGGGCCTCGGCCTTGCTGTAGTAGCCGCGATAGCTCACGCAGCCGGCCACCGGGAAGCACCACTGGATGGGCTTGAGCGACAGCTCGGGCGTGGCGACCACGTTCCACAACACGTAGGGCCGGCCGAGATTGGTGTAGTTGGTGTAGCTGCCGTTGTCGGGCAGCTTCATTTCCTGGATGGCGAAGCGGCGGATCTGGCGCGCCGATTCGAGGCGGTGGCGCAGCTTGACGTTGGTGTTGCTATCGGCGATCCAGTCGTCGATCGGGCGCGCATTGGTCAGCAATTGCAGCTGGCCTTGCGCGGCCTGGGTGTAGTAGGAGAGGGATGAGCAGCTTGACAACATGAGGGCCGCGGCTGCCGCGACCATGACTGGCTTGAAGGCCTGGGAAAATCTAGATGGTTTCATCTCGCGTCAAGGGTGCAGCTCTTTCGACCTGCACGAGGGTGTCGTAGAAAGTGGGCGCCCGGCCCATGTCGGTCAAACGCTGGCTGGTGACTTCATTGGCGTTCTTGCCGTCGCTGGCGAGCTTCTTCCACCAGATCGACAAGCCCACCACCAATCCAGCACGCGCCTTGTCGGTCACGCGTGCGCGGGCGATGAACGAACCGCGGTCGTTAAAAATGCGCGCCATGTCGCCGTGGGCGATGCCGCGTGCCGCGGCGTCGTCCGGGTGGATGTCGAGGTGCGGTTCGCCCTCAGTTGCGCGCAGGCTCTTTACATTGACAAACGTCGAGTTGAGGAAGTTCCGCGCCGGCGGAGAAATCATCGCCAGCGGGTACTTTTCGGCCAATACAGGGTTGGAAGCAACAGACTCGTAAGGCGGAATATACGTGGGCACCGGATCGAGCCCATCGGCCAGCATGCTCTCCGAGAAAAACTCGCACTTGCCGGACGGGGTCGTGAAACCGCCCTCGGCGAACGGCGCGGCCGGCATGTTCAGCTTCTTCCAGCCGCTGCGCTTGAGGGACTCCCAGTCGAAGTGGATCGCGCGCGCATCGTTCTTGTTGAAGGCCTGGGCCGCGATCTCGTCGTCGCTCTCCTGGAAGCACGGGTCGTCATAGCCCATGCGCGCCGCCAGCAGGCGGAAGAATTCGGTGTTCGGCTTCGATTCGCCGACGGGAGCGATGGCGGCGTTATTCGCCATCATGTACAGGTGGCCATAGGCCAGGTGCGCATCGACGTGCTCGAGCTGGGTGGTGGCCGGCAACAGGATGTCGGCATAGTCGGCGCTATCGGTATGAAAATGTTCCAGCACCACGGTGAACAGGTCTTCGCGTTCGAAGCCCTGCTGCACCTTGCGCGAATCGGGCGCGATCGCCAGCGGGTTGGCGTTGTAGACGATGACGGCCTCGATCTTCGGGCCGAACTCGGGCGACGCTTCCCTGAGCAGGTCGTCGCCGATGGTGGTCATATTGATCGTGCGCGGCGTGCGGCCGGCCAAGAGATCCGGGCGCTGCAAGGCCTGGCGGTTGGTCGGGAACGACGCCGAGGTCGACAGCTGGATGCCGCCGGCCGGCAGGCGCCAGGCGCCCACCAGCGCCGGCAGGCAGGCGATGTTGCGCACCGCCATGCCGCCGCCGCGCACGCGCTGGATGCCATAGTTGATGCGGATCGCCGCCGCTTCGCCGCGCTTCGCGGTCTGTCCGTACAGGCGCGCCAGGTTGACCACTTCGTCGACCGTGATGCCGCAGGTGTCGGCGGTGCGTTCCGGCGTCCACTCCAGGGCGCGCGCCTTCAGGGGTTCGAAGCCGAGCGTGTGTTGCTCGATATAGTCGTGGTCGAGCAGGTCTTCGGTGATCAGGACGTGCATCATGCCCAGCGCCAGCGCCGCGTCGGTGCCTGGCAACAGGGCGATGTGCTGGTGGCACTTCTCGGCCGTCAGGGAACGATAGGGATCGATCGCGATCAGCGTTGCGCCACGGCGCTTGGCTTCTTGCGCGCGCATCCAGAAATGCAGGTTGGATGCGATCGGGTTGCCGCCCCAGATCAGGATCAGCTTGGCGTCCTGGAATTCCTCCAGGTCGGTGCCGATCGAACTGCCGATGGTGTAGCGGTAACCGGTGGCGCCGGCGGTGGCGCAGATGGTGCGATCGAGCAGCGAGGCGCCCAGTTTATTAAAGAAGCGCAGCGACATCGATTCGCCCTGCACCAGGCCCATGGTGCCGCAATAGCTATAGGGCAGGATGGCTTGCGGGTCGCGCGCGGCGATCGGCTTCAGGCGAGTGGCGATTTCGTCGAGCGCCTCGTCCCAGCTGATGCGTTCGAATTTTCCTTCTCCCTTGCGTCCCACGCGGCGCATCGGATACAGCACGCGGTCCGGGTGATAGGTGCGCTCGACGTAGCGCGACACCTTGGTGCACAACACCCCGGCCGTGGTCGGATGCTCCGGATCGCCCTTCACTTCTTTCGCGACGCCGTCTTCGACTTTGACGAGGATGGCGCAGGTGTCGGGACAATCGTGGGGGCAGGTCGCACGGACGTGGGTAATGGTCATTTTCTTATCGGACTTCGGTGAAAAAACTGCGTGAATCCAATACTTTATACGATTCCGGCGGGCTTCGCGCCCTCCTCTGTCAAGTCTGTTTGAGGCAAGCTACAATAGTTAAAACGATGCCATGCAAAGGCTGGACAGCGTGGTAACACATTCGCAAACAGCGAGGAGAACACGATGAAACTAGTGGAACCTATCCTGGCGTCTCAGGCAGAGATCCAGGCCATCCGACGTGACCTGCATGCCCACCCTGAGCTGTGCTACGAAGAACACCGCACCGCCGACATCGTCGCCGAACGCCTGGGCGCATGGGGCATCCCCGTGGTGCGCGGCCTGGGTGTGACCGGCGTGGTCGGAATCATCAAGAACGGCGCCTCGCAACGCGCGATCGGCCTGCGCGCGGACATGGACGCGCTGCCCATGCAAGAATTGAACGGCTTCGCGCATGCCTCGACCCACGCGGGCAAGATGCACGCCTGCGGCCATGACGGCCACACCGCGATGCTGCTCGGCGCCGCCCACTACCTGGCGCAGCACCGCAACTTCGACGGCACCGTGTACCTGATCTTCCAGCCGGCCGAGGAAGGCGGCGGCGGCGCCAAGCGCATGATCGACGACGGCCTGTTCGAGCGCTTCCCGATGGACGCCGTGTATGGCATGCACAATTGGCCAGGCATCCCGGAAGGCCATTTCGGCGTGGTCTCCGGCCCGATGATGGCCTCGAGTAACGAGTTCCGCGTGACCGTGCGCGGAAAGGGCGCGCACGCGGCGCAGCCGCATCGCGGCATCGATCCGGTGATGGTGGCGGTGCAGATCGCGCAAGCCTGGCAGACCATCGTCTCGCGCGAAAAGAACCCGCTGCACACCGCGGTGCTGTCGATCACGCAAATCCATGCCGGCAGCGCCACCAATATCATCCCCGATGAAGCCGAACTGGTCGGCACGGTGCGCACCTTCACCACCGAGGTGCTCGACCTGGTCGAGCGCCGCATGCAAGAAATGGCGAATGGCATCGCGGCCGGCTTTGGCGCCAGCATCGACTTCGGTTTCAAGCGCAATTACCCGCCGCTGGTGAACCATCCGGAACAGACCGCGTTCGCGATCGAGGCGATGCGCGCGGTGGCGGGCCCGGCCCAGGTCAATGCCGACGTCGAACCGACCATGGGCGCCGAGGACTTCGCCTTCATGCTGCAGGCCAAGCCGGGCTGCTATGTCTTCATCGGCAATGGCGAAGGCGATCACCGCGCCGGCGGCCATGGGCTCGGCCCTTGCCAGCTGCACAATGCCAGCTACGACTTCAATGACAACCTGCTGCCGATCGGCGCCAGCTACTGGGTGCGGCTGGCGGAGATGAGCCTGCCGGTGGCCGGAGCTTAGAACAGCCCGAGGAATTTCTTTCGGGCCGTGTTCTTGCGCGTCGGGTCGACCACGTCGGTGACGTCGTACTCATTGAACTTGTCGATCAGTTCGGGGAAGCCGCGGCGGCGCGCCAGGTTCAGCTCTTCATTGTAGAGCGGCACGACGCAGTGGAAATAGACGTCCTTGCCGTCGACCGTGAGCGAGTGGAACGGTTCCGGGCTCGATGCGGGCGGCAGCACGATGGCGCCGCAGAAGCCGATGCCGGCGATATACGGCTTGGCCGGGTTCCCGTTCGGCAAAGAGTGGCCGAGGCCGATCCAGGTGCGCTCCTTGTGCGGATAGTGCGCCAGGTGGCGCAGCAGGGCGACCGGCCAGTACCAGCGCTCGTCCTGCATCGCGGCTTCGTCCAGCTGCCAGTTCGCCGGCAGGGCCATCATGAGCTCGGCATACGCCGGCGCGCCTTCCGGCACGTTCATCGGCTGCTTGCTCATGCCCGACGTCACCAGGCGCACATAGGGATAGGAGTCGGTCGGCCCGATCACGTGGATGTCGACCTGGACGCCGTCGGCTTGGGTCTCGTGGAAGTACAGGGCGGGCTTGCCGAGATGGGCGGCGATGTGCTCGCCCACCGGGTCGTGCGGCAACACCGCTGGTTCGGGCTGGCGCGCCATGGGGGCGGCGAGCGGGTATAACGGAGCGATCGTAGGTTCGGTGGGTTCGATTGGTTCGGCCATTATTGTTGATGTGGTTATGTCGCAGCGGGCGTCTATGATACCTTCGTCGCATGGTTGCGTGGCCGCCAGCACGCTATTGTTCTCGCTTGTACAATAGCGTATCAAATAAGAATGACGCTTTTTCCTTCCAAGGATAACCATGATCACTACCAAGAAAATCAGCGCGCTGGCTGCACTCTGCGCCGCGCTGTTCGCTCCGTTCGCCTCGGCCCAGTCCACCGTCGGCAATGGCTACATCGATTCCGCCTCGTTCGAAGTCGGCACCAACCCGCAGCAGCGCATGTACCGCATTGCGGTCCAGTCCGACTGGGACAAGCGCTGGTTCGCCGGCAACGGCCGTCACCTGTCGGGCTACTGGGAAGGCAACCTGGCCCTGTGGCGCCTGAATTCCTACGAGAACGTCCGTGGCCAGAACAAGAACATCGGCGTCATCGGCTTCACCCCGGTGTTCCGCTACCAGAATGACAACAAGCTCGGCCTGTATGGCGAGATCGGTATCGGCGTCAACCTGTTCTCGACCCTGTACAAGAACGAAGACAAGGAACTGTCGACCGCCTTCCAGTTCGGCGACCACATCGGCATCGGCTACACCACCCAGAAATGGGACTTCGGCCTGAAGTACCAGCACTACTCGAACGCCAGCATCAAGAGCCCGAACGCGGGCGCCAACTGGTTCATCGCCAAGGCGGCTTACCGCTTCTGATGTGCATGATGCGCGCATGGGCCGGCAGCGGCCGGTCCATGGCGCGGTCGTCTTGCAGTTTGTGACACAATCGTGCCTCTGGCGGCCACTGCCGCCTGCCGTTTTCACGAGGCCCGATTGACCCCTTCGCCCACCCTCAAGCGCTACCTTCCCTGGCTCGTCGCGACCGCCCTGTTCATGGAGCAGCTCGATGCGACCATTGTCAATACCGCCATTCCCAGCATTGCCGCCAGCCTCGGCGTCACCCCGCTGAGCCTGAAATCTGTCGTCACCAGCTACATCCTCGGCCTTGCGGTCGGCATTCCCTTGAGCGGCTGGATGGCCGACCGCTTCGGCACCCGGCGCGTGTTCTTCACGGCCATTGCCGTGTTCACCTTCGCATCGGTGCTGTGCGGGCTGTCAGTGAGCGCCCACATGATGACCGGCGCCCGGCTGCTGCAAGGATTGGGGGGCGCCATGATGATCCCGATCGGCCGCCTGTCGATCGTGCGCACCTTCCCCAAGAACGAGTTGCTGGGGGCGATGAACTTCGTCATCATCCCGGCCCTGATCGGACCACTATTGGGGCCGACGATCGGCGGCCTGATCGTGCACTGGACCTCGTGGCGCGTGATCTTCTTCGTCAATATCCCGGTCGGACTGGCTGCGCTGTATTTTGTCTGGCGCCATATGCCTGACTACCGCTCCGAACAGCGGCGTCCGCTCGACGTCCTCGGCCTGATCCTGTTCAGCAGCGGCACCGCCCTGTTATCGTGGGTGCTGGAAGTGTTTGGCGAGCATACGCTCGACGGCATGACGGCCGGCCTGCTGTTCCTGCTGGCGCTCGGCCTGCTGGGCGCCTATGCCTGGCATGCCTGCCGCACCAAATTCCCGCTCCTGCGCCTGACCTTGCTCAAGGTGCGCACCTTCCGCATCGCGGTGCTGGGCGGCTTCGTCACCCGTCTGGGCGTCGGCGGCTTGCCCTTCCTGCTGCCGCTGCTGTACCAGCTGGGCCTGGGACTGCCGGCCTGGCAGTCGGGCTTGCTGATGATGCCGGCGGCGCTGGCGGCAATGGGCATGAAGGTGTTCGCGCCCGGCTTGCTGGCGCGCTTCGGCTATCGACGGGTGCTGCTGGTGAATACGATCATGATCGGCGTGACCATTGCGATGTTCACGCTGGTGGATGCCGGCACGCCGCTGGCGGTGATCGTCGGCATCGGCCTGATGCAGGGTTTCTTCAACTCGCTGCAGTTCTCGAGCATGAACACACTGGCCTATGCCGACGTCGAGCCGGCCGATACCAGCATGGCCAGCACGATCTCCAGCTCGTTCCAGCAATTGTCGATGAGCTTTGGCTTAGCTGCAGGGTCGATCGTCACCGCCTGGTTCCTGGGCGGCGTGTCGCAGACCAACCAGGGCCAGGTGACGCAGGCGCTGCATCATGGCTTCGCCGTCCTGGCGGTGCTGACCTTGCTCTCCTCGGCCGTGTTCTGGCGCCTGCGCCGCAACGATGGCGACAGCATCAGCCGTGGGCAGAGCGTGGCGCCGACGGCCGAGCCGGTGACGGTGACGGCGCAGTGACGGCGCCTTATTTCACCGGTTGCGAGATCACTTCGACCGAGCCGCGTTTCAGGATCGGATTCTTGACGGCGGAGAAGTACACCTGCCGCTGGCTCATCGCGATATAGGTCCGGTGGCGGTGCAGGAAGTCGGTGCCCAGTATCAGGATCTCGCCTGAATACGGCAAGTCCATCACGCGCACATTGAAATCCTTGACCTCGAGTCCGCCGATCGACATCTGCCCAACTGGCACGCTCCACACCGGCTTGTCCTGGCCGTGGCCGGGAAGTGGTTCCTCACGGGTCGCGCCGGATACGGCGGGCGTCAATCCCAGCCGCTCCGCGGCGCTTGCCGGAAGGTAGGAATGCGGCGTCGCGGTCGACAATAGTGCCGAGACCTCCTTGCCGTTGATGAGCACGCTGAACACCGGACGTGGATCGCGCTTCCACAGGTCTACCCGGATGGGGACGGCGACGGCGTCCGGGTCCCAGTAGGCGAGATGCTCCCTGAAGCAGCCTTGCGGGTTGAAGTGTTTCAGATAGCCTTCATCCAGGGCGACCTCGAGATCCGTGAGCAAGAGATTGCCGGCGCCAACCCTTGCGCCAAAAGTGTCGTCCCAAAAATCCTCGACCAGATACCAGCTGTCCATCAGCTTCGTCCGACCGAAAGAGGCGTCGTCGACGAATGTCGTCACGCCTTCCCTGACGATGAATTGGCCGGACGGAATGATTTCACCTTGCGGGGTGAAATCCGTTGTGCCGCTCCTGCTTTCCTGGAACTGAGTACTGGTGACATGACGTACCTTGATGTCGAGACGATCCAGGGTCTTCTTGTTGAGGACGATCGGCTGTGACGAGCCGATGTTCACCACGGCGGAAATGGGGAAGCCATTGAGACTGGCCTTCATGACGGGACGCAGATCGTCGGTGAACGTGAGCGGCACCGTGGCCAGTTCACCCATCTCGCAGCCGGCAGGGAGCGATTGCGCAAGCGCAGGGCTGGAACTCATCAGGGCCGCGAGCAAAAGCGGACCGGCCAGGCGGGCATACGAAGTCGAAAACAGGTGGGTCATCGTCATCAATAATGAGTCTAAGAAAGACACAGTATAGATACTCCGACATACGTAAGTGATCGGCGCGAAGACATTACCCGATTGGGGTTGATTTTATGCAAACCAGATAATTGGATCGCAAAAGCAAAAAACCCCACCAGGATCACCTGGTGGGGTTTTTCTTATAACTAGCCTGACGATAACCTACTTTCACACTGGTTGCAGCACTATCATCGGCGCAAAGTCGTTTCACGGTCCTGTTCGGGATGGGAAGGGGTGGGACCGACTTGCTATGGTCATCAGGCTTTGACTTGTCTGGCTACGCTTGAGTTACGCGTGGGCGGCACAGCCGCCCACCCTACGCTTTGTTCAGCGTGGCCATGAATCTGGAAGAAGTATTATTGGGTTGTAGCTTTGTATCGAGCAGTTGTACTCGACCTTGGACTACCAAGGTTATAGGGACAAGCCGTACGGGCAATTAGTACTGGTTAGCTTAATGCATTACTGCACTTCCACACCCAGCCTATCAACGTCCTGGTCTCGAACGACCCTTCAAGGAGCTCAAGGCTCCGGGAAATCTCATCTCAAGGCAAGTTTCCCGCTTAGATGCTTTCAGCGGTTATCTCTTCCGAACTTAGCTACCCGGCAATGCCACTGGCGTGACAACCGGTACACCAGAGGTTCGTCCACTCCGGTCCTCTCGTACTAGGAGCAGCCCCCTTCAAATTTCCAACGCCCACGGCAGATAGGGACCAAACTGTCTCACGACGTTTTAAACCCAGCTCACGTACCACTTTAAATGGCGAACAGCCATACCCTTGGGACCGGCTACAGCCCCAGGATGTGATGAGCCGACATCGAGGTGCCAAACTCCCCCGTCGATATGAACTCTTGGGAGGAATCAGCCTGTTATCCCCAGAGTACCTTTTATCCGTTGAGCGATGGCCCTTCCATACAGAACCACCGGATCACTATGTCCTACTTTCGTACCTGCTCGACTTGTCGGTCTCGCAGTTAAGCACGCTTATGCCATTGCACTATTAGCACGATGTCCGACCGTACCTAGCGTACCTTCGAACTCCTCCGTTACACTTTAGGAGGAGACCGCCCCAGTCAAACTGCCTACCATGCACTGTCCCCGATCCGGATAACGGACCAAGGTTAGAACCTCAAATGAACCAGGGTGGTATTTCAAGGATGGCTCCACGAGAACTGGCGTCCCCGCTTCAAAGCCTCCCACCTATCCTACACAGATTGATTCAAAGTCCAATGCAAAGCTACAGTAAAGGTTCATGGGGTCTTTCCGTCTAGCCGCGGGTAGATTGCATCATCACAAACATTTCAACTTCGCTGAGTCTCGGGAGGAGACAGTGTGGCCATCGTTACGCCATTCGTGCAGGTCGGAACTTACCCGACAAGGAATTTCGCTACCTTAGGACCGTTATAGTTACGGCCGCCGTTTACTGGGACTTCAATCAAGAGCTTGCACCCCATCATTTAATCTTCCAGCACCGGGCAGGCGTCACACCCTATACGTCCACTTTCGTGTTTGCAGAGTGCTGTGTTTTTATTAAACAGTCGCAGCCACCATTTTATTGCAACCCGTTCATCCTTCCACAGTAAAGTGGTCAAACTACTAGGGCGTACCTTATCCCGAAGTTACGGTACCAATTTGCCGAGTTCCTTCTCCCGAGTTCTCTCAAGCGCCTTAGAATACTCATCTCGCCCACCTGTGTCGGTTTGCGGTACGGTCTCGTATGACTGAAGCTTAGAGGCTTTTCTTGGAACCACTTCCGATTGCTTCGCGCTACATGAGCGCTCGTCTCGACCCCTTGAATTACGTGCCCGGATTTGCCTAAGCACCTTCTATGAGTCAAAAACTGACTATTCCAACAGTCAGACAACCTTCCGCGATCCGTCCCCCCATCGCATCATACGACGGTGCAGGAATATTAACCTGCTTCCCATCAGCTACGCATCTCTGCCTCGCCTTAGGGGCCGACTCACCCTGCTCCGATGAACGTTGAACAGGAAACCTTGGGCTTACGGCGTGCGGGCTTTTCACCCGCATTATCGCTACTCATGTCAGCATTCGCACTTCTGATACCTCCAGCATCCTTTACAAGACACCTTCGCAGGCTTACAGAACGCTCTCCTACCATATCCTTACGGATATCCGCAGCTTCGGTGAC
>NZ_JRYB01000001.1:1962500-1965000 GCF_001866515.1 Massilia timonae | reverse complement strand
TTCTAGCCTTGCAGTCTCCATCGCAATTCCCAGGTTGAGCCCGGGGATTTCACGACAGACTTACAAAACCGCCTGCGCACGCTTTACGCCCAGTAATTCCGATTAACGCTTGCACCCTACGTATTACCGCGGCTGCTGGCACGTAGTTAGCCGGTGCTTATTCTTCAGGTACCGTCATTAGCCGTGGATATTAGCCACAGCCGTTTCTTCCCTGACAAAAGAGCTTTACAACCCGAAGGCCTTCTTCACTCACGCGGCATTGCTGGATCAGGCTTGCGCCCATTGTCCAAAATTCCCCACTGCTGCCTCCCGTAGGAGTCTGGACCGTGTCTCAGTTCCAGTGTGGCTGGTCGTCCTCTCAGACCAGCTACTGATCGTCGCCTTGGTGAGCCTTTACCTCACCAACTAGCTAATCAGATATCGGCCGCTCCAGGAGCACAAGGCCCGAAGGTCCCCTGCTTTCATCCATAGATCGTATGCGGTATTAGCGTAACTTTCGCTACGTTATCCCCCACTCTTGGGTACGTTCCGATATATTACTCACCCGTTCGCCACTCGTCAGCGGAGCAAGCTCCCTGTTACCGTTCGACTTGCATGTGTAAAGCATGCCGCCAGCGTTCAATCTGAGCCAGGATCAAACTCTTCAGTTCAATCTCTGTTTGTTGACTCTTTCGAGTCACTCGCTATTGCTAGCGAGGTCGCTCACTCAAAATACTGACCGTCACTTCATTACTGAAGCAACGTTTAATACTTTGTGCGAACATTTGATATTTTAAGTATGCAACTGAACAAGTCAGCTGGCACCTTCATCAAACGCCCACACTTATCGACTGTTAATTTTTAAAGATCAGAATTCGGTGCTTCTTCTTGCTGCATCGTTGCGAATCGTTGTGTTCGTCAGCAGCAGAGAGATGAGATTATGCAGTGTTTCGCTTACTTCGTCAACCCCTCTTTTTTCTTCACTCTTCGCTGTCACATCCGTTTCGGGACATGCCTGCGTCGAGGGACAGGACTATAGCAAACGCCTGAATTGTCCGCAAGCCCCAGTTTGCATGCCTTGCCTGTGCGTCGAACTCACCGTTCGTGCGATTCCGGCGACATCGAGGCGACCAGCTCGTGATACCACCGTTCCTGGCGCGTCTTGTGCAGGCGATACCAGGCCTTGGTGGTTTCCGGTCGCCAGACTTTCAGCATCTTCAACACTTCATAGGAAAACTCGAGCGGCGCCAATCCCGTCGCGGTGATCAGGTTATCGCCGCGTACCGCAGCCTCCTTGCGATACAAGGCCTCTCCCCGGTAACCGGGGCATGCCTGTTTCAAGAAGCCGAGGTCGTTCGACGTGTGACGCCGCGCGTCCAGGGCGCCGACACTCGCCAACCCGACCGTGGCGCCGCAAATCGCCGCGACCTGGTGCCCCTGGTCGAGCGCATCGCGAGCAAATTCCAGCATCGGCTTCGCCTGCGCCGCGTTCCAGATGTCGGCGCCAGGCAATAGCAGCACATCCCCTTTCTGCAACTCGACCGCATCCAACGTCACGTCTGGCGTATAGCTCACACCTCCCATGCTGTCGATGGGGGCGCCGCCAAGACCGACCCTGAGCAAGCTGAAATCCATTGCGGGGTCGGCAAAGAACCTGCGGCTGTGCAGCTCCGCGGTGAGATAAGCGATCTCCCAATCCGCCATGGTATCGACCACCACCAGATACAGTTTCATCGCGACTCCTCATTGGATAGGCTGGCAGTATAGCCGCGGTTGGTCGTCTGGCCGCTTAGCCATGCGGTGAAATCGCTGACGTCTTCCGCCACTAGAGCCAGGTGGAGCATGCCGTGTATTGCGGGGAACACGACGATTTATGAGTCCAAAGCAAAAAACCCCGACCAGATCACTGGACGGGGTTTTTCATATAACTAGCCTGACGATAACCTACTTTCACACTGGTTGCAGCACTATCATCGGCGCAAAGTCGTTTCACGGTCCTGTTCGGGATGGGAAGGGGTGGGACCGACTTGCTATGGTCATCAGGCTTTGACTTGTCTGGCTACGCTTGAGTTACGCGTGGGCGGCACAGCCGCCCACGCTACGCTTTGTTCAGCGTGGCCATGAATCTGGAAGAAGTATTGTTGGGTTGTAGCTTTTGTATCGAGCAGTTGTACTCGACCTTGGACTACCAAGGTTATAGGGACAAGCCGTACGGGCAATTAGTACTGGTTAGCTTAATGCATTACTGCACTTCCACACCCAGCCTATCAACGTCCTGGTCTCGAACGACCCTTCAAGGAGCTCAAGGCTCCGGGAAATCTCATCTCAAGGCAAGTTTCCCGCTTAGATGCTTTCAGCGGTTATCTCTTCCGAACTTAGCTACCCGGCAATGCCACTGGCGTGACAACCGGTACACCAGAGGTTCGTCCACTCCGGTCCTCTCGTACTAGGAGCAGCCCCCTTCAAATTTCCAACGCCCACGGCAGATAGGGACCAAACTGTCTCACGACGTTTTAAACCC
>NZ_JRYB01000001.1:0-1957500 GCF_001866515.1 Massilia timonae | reverse complement strand
TATTTGCTTTTCACTATAAGCGAGAATCATTATCATTTGGCTCTACAGTCAGCAACCGAAGTGAAGAGGTAACCCCATGGTCATCGCAGCGAAGAAAACCAGTCAGGTCATCACCCACATGGCGATCGCCTTCACGATCGCGTATGCGATGACGGGTTCGGTCGTATTCAGCGGCCTGGCCATCATCATCGAGCCGGTGATCAACGTCCTGCTGCTCCCGTTCCACGAAAAGGCATGGGCCGCCGTCCGCGCCCGGGCAACGTCGGAACGCGACCGCTACATGAAGATCGCTGCGGAGAAGGTCAGCCAGACGCTGATGCACATGGGCGTCGCGTTCGCCGTCATCTACTGCGCCACCGGCTCGCTCGCCTTCGGCGGCCTCGCCGCCATCCTCGAGCCGGTCTGCAATGTGCTGCTGCTTCCAATCCACGACCGGTTCTGGGACAAGCTCGAGCTGCGCATCAACAGTGGAATGCACGCCGCCTGAACCGATCATCCAGTCGCCAAGCCCGCCAGTCACCAACCGGCGGGCTTTTTTACATGCGCGAGGATTCAGGCGACCGGCCGCTCGGCGCCACGCTTGAGCTGGCGGAAGAGATGCCAGGCCATCGCACCCAATGCCAGGACGCCGCCAACCAGCAATGCCCACAACCAGCCCCGCTTGTTCCCGGATGGACTCCTGGCGTCATCGCCTGCGGCTTGCCCAGGTGGCTGCTGCCGCACCAGATTTCCAGGCTTGGCCGCCGCCAGCGCGGCCAGCTCATGTGCACTGAACCCCGGCGCCACCTGATGCAGCCCGACGCGGGCCGGGCCTGCCCCAGTGCGGCCGAAAGCCAGGGTGTAAGGCGGCTTGCCGCCGGCGACGAACACCATGCTCGCCGGCGTCCAGCCCAGGCGCAGGGCCGGCCGCTCGGACACGTCGGTCTGCGGGCGCACGATCCATTGGGAGGCATGCGTCACAGGAATTCCGACATCTCCAGAAGCCCGACGCCGCCCGTCCTGGACCATCTGGTAGAACGTCGTATTTACCAGCGACTGCAGTCGCGCCGTGGTTCGCCCTCCCGCCTCACGCCTGCGAACGGCTTCATAGTGCCCGACCTGCACCGGCATGACGACGTTCTGCCCCGTGAACACCAGGCCGAGCGAGCGCGCAGGGATCGCGATGGGCGCCGTATAGACCAGGTCCCGCCCTTCGGGGCCCGGCGAACCTTGCAGGACAATGGTGTCGAGCTGCCGCGCCGGCTGCCGCTCGACCACATATTCGGCATGAATCGCGGAGAACGCGATCGGCTTGCCGTCCAGCCAGCGGATGCGGGCATAGCGAAACGGCCGTGGCGTCAATCCGATACGGTCCTTCCGCACGCTGGCGCCCTGGTCATTGACCAGCCAGCTCAGCGCGGACTCGGCCAGCTCATGCCAGTCTTGCAGGTCGTCGCTGACGTCGAGTGCCACCCATGCGCTATAGCTCCCCATTCCCGGCGGCAGGTGCAAGATCAGCCCTCCCACCGGCGCTGCGGCCTCGACCTGCGCTGCGCGGGCGGCCGGCCGCAGGTCGAGGACCAGGCCTATCAGCTCGTCGCTGACCGTGCGCGCCGGCGCCGTCACTGAAATAACCGCGCCGTCGTTCCCGGTGCGGATCTGCAGGCTGTCGTGTACACGCCCGGCATCGCGCGCGCGACCGTGCACGGGAAAGACGGCAACCGGCGTGGCCGACCTGCTCACGGTGGCTGGCGGCGCCAGGTCGGCCAATGCGAAGGGCATCGATATGCCGGAGGCATCGAATACCCGCACGTCGTCCAGCGTCGGCGAGCGCGCGTTGAGGTACACATCGCGCGGCACCTGCAATTGCACGACGGCCTGGCCGGCGTCGACGCTGAGCGGCAGGATGTGGGAATAATCGGCCTGCGCGTCGCCCGGACTTGCGACGGCGGCAAGGGACGTCATCAACAGCGCAGCGGCGATAGCGCGTCGATCGATGAGTGCGCACATGGGCTTCTCCAGTCAGCTCAAGCGGAAGCAGGCGATGGTTCGCCATGCGCCGTTTTCGGGTAAGGCGCAATGTAGCCCACCAGGAGAAGCAGCAGTCCGACGCCGACGAAGGACACGACGCGCGCGATGCTGCCGCCGCTGGCCAGGTCGACCAGGAACAGCTTCAGTACCACGATGCCGAGCACGATCGCTCCGCCCCACCAACTGCGCCGCAAGGCCAGGCGTGCGCAGAAGCGCATGAGCACCAGCGCGCTCGCGCTCCAGACCAGGGACAGCATGGCTTGCACGAACTGCGACGCGGCGAGCGTACCGAAACGGTAGTCGATGCCGACATAGTGCGCCGCGCTGCGCAACAGGATGAGGTTAAACCAGACATAAGCCGCGATTGCGGCGCCGATCTTCAGCCGATGAAGCAGCGCGTGATGGAGCGCGGCCTGGCCGGCGAGCCGGCGCAGCGCACTGGCCCACAGCATCAACACGAAGCCGGTGGTCAGGTCGAGCGGATTCAGTAGCGGCAAATAAGGCAACGGGGCCATGGCGCCGTCATGGCCCAGGTTCCAGGCCACGGCCAGCATCGCCATCAACACGGTGCCGGCAGGGATGACGACCGCGCGATACCAGTCCGCCAGCGGTGCGCTCGGCCATTTGCCAGCCTGGCTGCGGCGCAGCAGGAGTACGATGACCAGCATCATGCCCCAGCTCGGCAGATAATTGCTCCAGGCGGCATCGATGGCCCAATCGGCTTGCGCCGCGAGGAGTGGGTCGACCGGACCGGCAAGCCAGCGGTCGATCACGATGGCGCCGGCCGGCCACAGGGCCAGCCACGGCCCGCCGGTACGCACCACGTGCAAGAGCTTGAGCAGGCCTCGATTGATTTTCAGATCGCCTGCGCGCCAACGCAGCATCGCATACTCGCCGCTCGCCCACAGGATCGCCCAGGCGATCCAGAACGTCGCTTCCGGCAGCGAGTGCTTCAGATACAGCGTGTTCAAGGCGGCTGCCGTGGTCACGGCCAGCATGCCCCAACAGGCTGCCGCAAGCCAGCGCAGTTGTGGCCACGCCAGGCGTGGAGCGAGCCGCACGCCTGCAATCGCGGTGACCGCGACCGCGACTGCGTACAGGAAGGTCCAGCGCGCATACGGATTGCCCAGCCCCGCAGGCAGGTAGTCGACCATCCTGCATGCGGCAATATTGAGGACGGGACCGAACCACCAGATGCCGGCCCACAGCAGAAGAGACGCTGCGACCGGACTGCCGGAATGCCCGGAATCGGCCTGACCGACGTCGGCGCGCTGCAGCATGCGGCTGGTCGCGAATGCCGCGCCAGCGAGCATGAAGCCTCCCAACAAGGGTTGCTCCCCGCTGGCCTCGAGCATTGCGGTGAACGACCAGCCCGGCGCGCAGACGATCCCCACGGCCGCAGCGCCTGCGATCTGGGCCGTCAGGGCCAGACCGCGCGCCAGCGGCCATGCCATGCGCAGGCCGACAAGGTACAGCAGCATGGCTGTGAACAAGGCGCCGGCCACCATCCAGTTCGCCAGGGTACCGCCAGCGGTACGGAGAACCGCTTCACTCCAGCATGCGGCCAGCAGGGCGACGGCAGCCAGCAACAGGCCGATACCGGCAACCTCCGGCAGACAGTCGTCATCGCCGGCATGCTTGCGCAGCTCGGTCGCGATGATGAACGCGCTGCCGCCGAGCAGCAGGAATCCCAGCCATGCATTGGCAGCGAGCGCCGTGTCCGCGGTGAGCCTGGATGCGGCGGCAATGAAACTCACCCAGGCGCCCACCTGCAGCAGCAGCCCGAATATCAAGGCAAGCCGGCGCCGGTTGCGCAGACCGAACCACACGAACCCGGCGCCTTCGAGCGCCCATGCGGCCGATGTCCAGCGCGCATCGAGGGCAAACGGCATGGCGAGCGTGCCGAAGATGACGCCGACCACGGCGAAGGTCTCGACCATCAGGCGTGAGCGTTCGTGCCCGCTGCGCCATAATGCGATGCCGAGGGCGAGATAGAATCCGCCCAGGCCAAGCGCGGTAAAGGCAAGGCCGAACGGCATGTCCCTGACCAGGCCGACCTGGAACCCGAATGCCAGCAGCGGCGTGCCCAGGACCAGCGTGATGTCGACGTAGTCCTTCATGCGCGTTCTCTCCCTGGTCGCGAACGCAAGCGGAATCGCGACGTAGCACAGGAAGAACAGGATCAGGAATGCTTGCGCCGACCAGTAATGGTCCGGGGTGTAGCGCAGTCCGCCCCAGGCCGCGCCGATAATGAAAGTGAAGATGAATCCCAGCAGATTGAGCGGATGCCATGAACGCGTGAAGGCCAGGGCGAACACACCGGCATTGAGCAGCGCGTAATAGGCGAAGAGTGCAACATGGCTGCCGCCTTCTCCGCTGGCCAGCAGCACGGGCGATGCGAAGCCACCCGTGATGCCGAATGCCGCGAGCCAGGGCGCTTCCTGCAGGACCGCCAGCAGGCAGGTGAATGTCGTGAGGGACACCAGCAGTGCGAACGCAAGACCGGAAGGTATCAGCGCGTAGAGTTGGTAGGCACTGAAGACCACCAGCATCAAAATGGCGATCGCCGTGCCCTGGATCGGTAGTGCGAGCTCCCTGCGCGTCAGGCGCAGGCGCCATCCCCAGGCCAGCAGCCCAAGATCGGCCAGGACCACGGCGGCCAGGCGCAGCTCGATCGGAATGGTGAAGGTCGCGGCGGCATACTTGAGCAGGAAGCCGATGCCGATGAAGAGGATCACGAGACCGAGCTTGGCCACCAGGTTGCCGGTCAGTAGCCAGGCCCTGGCGGCGACGAGCCAGCGTGGGGGCGGTTCCAGGTAAGGATCCGGGGCTGGTTCTTCGTGGGCTGTGGGTGTGGCGTCGACACCGGCTGGAGTCGGCGGCTCGGGCGCCGGCGTGGTGGCTTCGGACCGCGGTGGCGAAGGTGCGATGCTGTCTTCGGCCGAGGGCGCGCGGGGGCGGACCTTGATGAGATCGGGCAGTGGCATCGCGACCGGAACCACGTTGGCGGGACGCCACGCAGGCGCGACGGGCGATGGTGGCGTCGTGACCCGGTGCAGCCGCTCGGTCAGGGCCTCGATCCGCTGCTCCAGCTCGGCGATCCTGCTCGCCTTGCTCAGTCCCATGAGCCACGCGACAAGAAACGGATAACCCAATATTGCCAGTACCGCGAAGCCGAGCTCTTGCATGGTCGCCTCAAGGTGGATGGTGAATTCGTGGGATCGGTGCTGTTCAGTCAGCGCGGGCGATGTGGTTGTCCCTGCCGCAAAAGAATATTAAAAGCGAGAAACGATTCAGGAAGCGAATCCTGCTCTTCGTTGCGCCTCGTCAAGCGCCCATGGGCGCTCCGATTCTGGTCGCCCAAAGCAAAAAACCCCGACCAGATCACTGGACGGGGTTTTTCATATAACTAGCCTGACGATAACCTACTTTCACACTGGTTGCAGCACTATCATCGGCGCAAAGTCGTTTCACGGTCCTGTTCGGGATGGGAAGGGGTGGGACCGACTTGCTATGGTCATCAGGCTTTGACTTGTACGAGCAGTCGCGACAGTTCGCGCCTGCTCTGAATCTGGAAGAAGCAAGTTGGGTTGTAGCTTTGTATCGAGCAGCTGTACTCGACCTTGGACTACCAAGGTTATAGGGACAAGCCGTACGGGCAATTAGTACTGGTTAGCTTAATGCATTACTGCACTTCCACACCCAGCCTATCAACGTCCTGGTCTCGAACGACCCTTCAAGGAGCTCAAGGCTCCGGGAAATCTCATCTCAAGGCAAGTTTCCCGCTTAGATGCTTTCAGCGGTTATCTCTTCCGAACTTAGCTACCCGGCAATGCCACTGGCGTGACAACCGGTACACCAGAGGTTCGTCCACTCCGGTCCTCTCGTACTAGGAGCAGCCCCCTTCAAATTTCCAACGCCCACGGCAGATAGGGACCAAACTGTCTCACGACGTTTTAAACCCAGCTCACGTACCACTTTAAATGGCGAACAGCCATACCCTTGGGACCGGCTACAGCCCCAGGATGTGATGAGCCGACATCGAGGTGCCAAACTCCCCCGTCGATATGAACTCTTGGGAGGAATCAGCCTGTTATCCCCAGAGTACCTTTTATCCGTTGAGCGATGGCCCTTCCATACAGAACCACCGGATCACTATGTCCTACTTTCGTACCTGCTCGACTTGTCGGTCTCGCAGTTAAGCACGCTTATGCCATTGCACTATTAGCACGATGTCCGACCGTACCTAGCGTACCTTCGAACTCCTCCGTTACACTTTAGGAGGAGACCGCCCCAGTCAAACTGCCTACCATGCACTGTCCCCGATCCGGATAACGGACCAAGGTTAGAACCTCAAATGAACCAGGGTGGTATTTCAAGGATGGCTCCACGAGAACTGGCGTCCCCGCTTCAAAGCCTCCCACCTATCCTACACAGATTGATTCAAAGTCCAATGCAAAGCTACAGTAAAGGTTCATGGGGTCTTTCCGTCTAGCCGCGGGTAGATTGCATCATCACAAACATTTCAACTTCGCTGAGTCTCGGGAGGAGACAGTGTGGCCATCGTTACGCCATTCGTGCAGGTCGGAACTTACCCGACAAGGAATTTCGCTACCTTAGGACCGTTATAGTTACGGCCGCCGTTTACTGGGACTTCAATCAAGAGCTTGCACCCCATCATTTAATCTTCCAGCACCGGGCAGGCGTCACACCCTATACGTCCACTTTCGTGTTTGCAGAGTGCTGTGTTTTTATTAAACAGTCGCAGCCACCATTTTATTGCAACCCGTTCATCCTTCCACAGTAAAGTGGTCAAATTACTAGGGCGTACCTTATCCCGAAGTTACGGTACCAATTTGCCGAGTTCCTTCTCCCGAGTTCTCTCAAGCGCCTTAGAATACTCATCTCGCCCACCTGTGTCGGTTTGCGGTACGGTCTCGTATGACTGAAGCTTAGAGGCTTTTCTTGGAACCACTTCCGATTGCTTCGCGCTACATGAGCGCTCGTCTCGACCCCTTGAATTACGTGCCCGGATTTGCCTAAGCACCTTCTATGAGTCAAAAACTGACTATTCCAACAGTCAGACAACCTTCCGCGATCCGTCCCCCCATCGCATCATACGACGGTGCAGGAATATTAACCTGCTTCCCATCAGCTACGCATCTCTGCCTCGCCTTAGGGGCCGACTCACCCTGCTCCGATGAACGTTGAACAGGAAACCTTGGGCTTACGGCGTGCGGGCTTTTCACCCGCATTATCGCTACTCATGTCAGCATTCGCACTTCTGATACCTCCAGCATCCTTTACAAGACACCTTCGCAGGCTTACAGAACGCTCTCCTACCATATAGATCAAGTGATAAATCACGAGAAATATATCCGCAGCTTCGGTGACTGGCTTAGCCCCGTTACATCTTCCGCGCAGGACGACTCGATCAGTGAGCTATTACGCTTTCTTTAAATGGTGGCTGCTTCTAAGCCAACATCCTGACTGTTTTAGCCTTCCCACTTCGTTTTCCACTTAGCCAATCTTTGGGACCTTAGCTGGCGGTCTGGGTTGTTTCCCTCTTGACACCGGACGTTAGCACCCGATGTCTGTCTCCCAAGCTCGCACTCACCGGTATTCGGAGTTTGCAATGGTTTGGTAAGTCGCAATGACCCCCTAGCCATAACAGTGCTCTACCCCCGGTGGTGATACTTGAGGCACTACCTAAATAGTTTTCGGAGAGAACCAGCTATTTCCAAGTTTGTTTAGCCTTTCACCCCTACCCACAGCTCATCCCCTAATTTTTCAACATTAGTGGGTTCGGACCTCCAGGGCGTGTTACCGCACCTTCATCCTGGCCATGGGTAGATCACTTGGTTTCGGGTCTACACCCAGCGACTGTCGCCCTGTTCGGACTCGATTTCTCTACGGCTCCCCTATCCGGTTAACCTCGCCACTGAATGTAAGTCGCTGACCCATTATACAAAAGGTACGCCGTCACCCCACGAAGAGGCTCCGACTGTTTGTATGCACACGGTTTCAGGATCTATTTCACTCCCCTCCCGGGGTTCTTTTCGCCTTTCCCTCACGGTACTGGTTCACTATCGGTCGATTACGAGTATTTAGCCTTGGAGGATGGTCCCCCCATGTTCAGACAGGATTTCTCGTGTCCCGCCCTACTTGTCGTATGCTTAGTACCACCGTTTGAATTTCGTGTACGGGGCTATCACCCACTATGGCGTCACTTTCCAGAGACTTCCACTATTCAATCGACTATCACATACAGGCTCATCCCATTTCGCTCGCCACTACTTTGGGAATCTCGGTTGATTTCTTTTCCTGCAGCTACTTAGATGTTTCAGTTCGCCGCGTTCGCTTTGCATGCCTATGTATTCAGCATGCAATGACCTAAAAGGCCGGGTTTCCCCATTCGGAAATCTGCGGATCAAAGCTCGTTTGCTAGCTCCCCGCAGCTTATCGCAAGCTACTACGTCCTTCATCGCCTGTAATCGCCAAGGCATCCACCATGTGCACTTATTCACTTGTCCCTATAACGTTGGCCTCTGCATGAGTTACAGAGATCGTCATAGATCAAGAGTACAACTATGTTTGCTTGATACAAATTACTACTACCCTAAGTGTGCTCGCTCATCATTTCTGATTCGCTTACACGCTTAAAAAAACTTTACTTCTTCCAGATTGTTAAAGAACGAAAAAACAGTGATCTCGAAAAGACCAAACCTAAACCGCTTGTGGCTTACGTTTGAACTTTTTGGTGGAGGATGACGGGATCGAACCGACGACCCCCTGCTTGCAAAGCAGGTGCTCTCCCAGCTGAGCTAATCCCCCATTAGGGTCATGCCGAAAACGTGGTAGGGCTGGTTGGACTCGAACCAACGACCCCCGCGTTATCAACACGGTGCTCTAACCAGCTGAGCTACAGCCCCGATAAAACTGTTCTTTACTCGTTCAACAGTCGATAAGCGTGGACGCTTGATGATGGGTCGTTAAACCCCGGTGCTACTCTAGAAAGGAGGTGATCCAGCCGCACCTTCCGATACGGCTACCTTGTTACGACTTCACCCCAGTCACGAATCCTACCGTGGTAAGCGCCCTCCTTGCGGTTAAGCTACCTACTTCTGGTAAAACCCGCTCCCATGGTGTGACGGGCGGTGTGTACAAGACCCGGGAACGTATTCACCGCGGCATGCTGATCCGCGATTACTAGCGATTCCAACTTCACGTAGTCGAGTTGCAGACTACGATCCGGACTACGATACACTTTCTGGGATTAGCTCCCCCTCGCGGGTTGGCGGCCCTCTGTATGTACCATTGTATGACGTGTGAAGCCCTACCCATAAGGGCCATGAGGACTTGACGTCATCCCCACCTTCCTCCGGTTTGTCACCGGCAGTCTCATTAGAGTGCTCTTGCGTAGCAACTAATGACAAGGGTTGCGCTCGTTGCGGGACTTAACCCAACATCTCACGACACGAGCTGACGACAGCCATGCAGCACCTGTGTTCAGGCTCCCTTTCGGGCACTGCCAAATCTCTTCGGCATTCCTGACATGTCAAGGGTAGGTAAGGTTTTTCGCGTTGCATCGAATTAATCCACATCATCCACCGCTTGTGCGGGTCCCCGTCAATTCCTTTGAGTTTTAATCTTGCGACCGTACTCCCCAGGCGGTCTACTTCACGCGTTAGCTGCGTTACCAAGTTAATTAAAACCCGACAACTAGTAGACATCGTTTAGGGCGTGGACTACCAGGGTATCTAATCCTGTTTGCTCCCCACGCTTTCGTGCATGAGCGTCAATCTTGACCCAGGGGGCTGCCTTCGCCATCGGTGTTCCTCCACATCTCTACGCATTTCACTGCTACACGTGGAATTCTACCCCCCTCTGCCAGATTCTAGCCTTGCAGTCTCCATCGCAATTCCCAGGTTGAGCCCGGGGATTTCACGACAGACTTACAAAACCGCCTGCGCACGCTTTACGCCCAGTAATTCCGATTAACGCTTGCACCCTACGTATTACCGCGGCTGCTGGCACGTAGTTAGCCGGTGCTTATTCTTCAGGTACCGTCATTAGCCGTGGATATTAGCCACAGCCGTTTCTTCCCTGACAAAAGAGCTTTACAACCCGAAGGCCTTCTTCACTCACGCGGCATTGCTGGATCAGGCTTGCGCCCATTGTCCAAAATTCCCCACTGCTGCCTCCCGTAGGAGTCTGGACCGTGTCTCAGTTCCAGTGTGGCTGGTCGTCCTCTCAGACCAGCTACTGATCGTCGCCTTGGTGAGCCTTTACCTCACCAACTAGCTAATCAGATATCGGCCGCTCCAGGAGCACAAGGCCCGAAGGTCCCCTGCTTTCATCCTTAGATCGTATGCGGTATTAGCGTAACTTTCGCTACGTTATCCCCCACTCTTGGGTACGTTCCGATATATTACTCACCCGTTCGCCACTCGTCAGCGGAGCAAGCTCCCTGTTACCGTTCGACTTGCATGTGTAAAGCATGCCGCCAGCGTTCAATCTGAGCCAGGATCAAACTCTTCAGTTCAATCTCTGTTTGTTGACTCTTTCGAGTCACTCGCTATTGCTAGCGAGGTCGCTCACTCAAAATACTGACCGTCACTTCATTGCTGAAGTAACGTTTAATACTTTGTGCGAACATTTGATATTTTAAGTATGCAGCTGAACAAGTCAGCCGGCACCTTCATCAAACGCCCACACTTATCGACTGTTAATTTTTAAAGAACTTTATTCGGTACTGCATCATCTGCTGTTTGCTTCGAATCGTTTTGTTCGTCAGCAGCAGAGGAGTGAGATTATGCTCGTCCTGCTGAGCTTCGTCAACACCTAATTTTTCAGTTTTGTGACGAAACCGCTTCGTTGCGGATGAAGTCGACGAAGGCCCGCAGCGGCGCCGGCACCAGCCGGCGGCCCGAGTAGTACAGATAGGGACCGGAAAACTGCGGCCACCACGGCTCCAGCACAGGTTGCAGCTCCCCACGCTCGACATACGGCTTCAGCCAATCCTCGAACAGGTAGATCACACCCAGGCCCTGCACCGCCGAATCGATCGCCAGGTCCAGCGCCCCGCCCACCTGCACCAGCAACTGCCCGTTCGGCTCGAGGGTCACCGCCTCCCCGCCCCGCTCGAACGTCCAGTGGATCATCGCACCGCTGGCGAAGCGCGCCCTGATGCATGCGCCCGGCGGGAGTTCGCGTGGATGCCCGGGCATCCCATGCCGGGCCAGCCAGGCGGGAGAGGCCGCCGCCGCCATGCGCTGCGTGCGCGGGCCGATCGGCACGGCGATCATGTCCTGTTCCAGCCGTTCCTCATAGCGAATGCCGGCGTCGCAGCCAGCCGCGAGCACGTCGACGAAGCTCTCCTCGGCCACCACCTCCAGGCGGATCTCCGGATATCTCGCGAGAAACGCGGGCACGATAGACGGCAGCACCAGGCGCGCCGCACTCATCGAGACATTCAGGCGCAAGGTGCCGGTCGGCGTGTCGCGAAAGCCATTGACCACGTCCAGGGCGCTGTCGATCTCGCTCCATACCGGATCCAGGCGCGCCAGCAGGCTGCTGCCCGCCTCGGTGGGCACGACGCTGCGCGTCGTCCGGTTCAGCAAGCGTACGCCCAGGCGCGCTTCGAGGCGCCGGACCGCCTCGCTCAAGCCGGACGCGCTGCCATCGGTCGCGCGTGCCGCCTCCCGAAAGCCGCCGGCGCGTGCGACGGCGACGAAAGCCGACAAATCTCCCAGTTCAATCTTCATTGTTCGTTTTTTCGCACAGCTTGTGTGAATTTAAGCGGATTGTCACACAGATCGGCGCGACTTATCTTGATCGCACCAACTCACTAAGGAGCGACACCATGTCCACCACGATCGATCAAGCCGGCGCCTATACACTCGGCAACCGCACGGTACGGCGCCTCGGCTATGGCGCCATGCAACTGGCCGGCCCGAATGCCTTCGGCCCGCCCAAGGATGCGGTCGTCGCGCGTGCGGTGCTGCGTGAAGCGCTGGAACTCGGCGTCAACCACATCGACACCTCGGATTTCTACGGCCCCCACGTCACTAACCAGTTGATTCGTGAAGCGCTCCACCCTTACCGCGACGAGCTGGTCATCGTTACCAAGGTCAGCGCGCGGCGCGGCGCGGATGGCAGCTGGCTGCCCGCCTTCTCGGCGCCC
The DNA here is from genome assembly GCF_001866515.1 of Massilia timonae. Classification (NCBI taxonomy): domain Bacteria; kingdom Pseudomonadati; phylum Pseudomonadota; class Betaproteobacteria; order Burkholderiales; family Oxalobacteraceae; genus Massilia; species Massilia timonae. Next base: position 1,945,304 of record NZ_JRYB01000001.1, on the reverse strand, counting down.
GAACTGGAGCAGGCCGTGCACGACAATCTACGCAACCTGGGGCTGGATACCCTGGAGGTCGTCAATCTGCGCGCCATGTTCGACCCCTACAAACCGGCCGAGGGCTCGCTCGAACCTCAACTCGCCACCCTCGCCGAGCTGCGCCAGCGCGGCCTGATCCGGCACATCGGCCTGAGCAATGTGACGCCGCGCCAGCTCGAGGAGGCGCAGCGCATCATGCCGATCGCGTGCGTCCAGAATATGTATAACCTGGTCCACCGCAATGACGACGCCATGATCGATGCGTTGGCGCGCCAGGGGATTCCGTATGTGCCGTTTTTCCCGCTCGGCGGCTTCTCGCCCCTGCAGTCGGACGCCCTGTCCGCCGTTGCCGCGCAACTCGGCGCGACACCCATGCAGGTGGCGATCGCCTGGCTGCTGCAGCGCTCGCCGAATATCCTGCTGATCCCGGGCACCTCGTCGCCCGTCCATTTGCGCGAAAACCTGGCCGCAGCCCAGCTCGTGCTACCGAAAGACGCCCTGGCGCAGCTGGACGCGATCGCTACTCCCGCAGCGTGACCGTCGTGTAATGCGGATCGGCCCGGATCTTCTCTGGCGTAAAGGGAAGGCTGGGCCACTCCTTGCGCGAATACACCATGGTCTGGTCGGCATACCAGGGCGACCTGGGATCGGTCGACTGGCCATAGGTCAGCATGGCCTGGGCCACCGGCCCCTGCTCGTCGAACATCACGGTCTGGATATAGCTCTGTCCCCAGTGTGCACCGACATAGCCCTGCGCCGTCAATCCGCTGCGCATGGTCAGCGAGCCATAGGTTCCTTCCTGATTGCCGTTGCCGCCATGCAGAGGAATGCGCACGCCGTTACGCGGCTCGACCTGGTAGTCGCCCAGCCGGCCATCGAACGGCACGCCGAGCGACTGCAGCTTGTCCGCCGCCCCTTTGAGCGCCGCCAGCATCGCCGGCATGGCTGTGGAGGCCACCCCGAACGGCGTATTCACCGGATCGGCCGGATCGAAGGGCGCCGCCCATTTGTTCGGAATCGCCGTCGCCCTGCTCCAGAATTCGCGAAACAGCACCGCCCCACGGCTATCGAGATCGGCGCGGCGATCCCAGCCCTGCAGCGCCGCGCAAGCCCGCCTTACCAATGCATCGCTCGCCGCCGCACAGGCCGGCAACAGTTCCGGCAACACGAGCTCGGCCGCATACACGCGGTTCGAGAACGCCAGCGCCTGCATGTCGCCCAGGCCCAGTTTGCTGCGCTGGGCCAGCACATCCTCGACCTGGCGGAAACCGATCCGCGTACGCAGGCTCTGCTCGACATTGGTCCGCCCATACAACGGCGAGTAGCCCAGCGGCGCAGGTCCGGTCAGCAAAGCCTTGGGATTGGCCAGCCAATAACTGTCGTTCGAATTGCCGACATAGTCGGTGCGCATCATCCACGGCGCAGTGGCCGGAGAATAAATGCCGGGCGGTGCACCCGGGTCCTGCCCCCAGCCGCAACTGCTGCGCGAACCATCGAACAGCAGCGCCGCCTGCAGCAATAGGCAGCCGTTGACGAACTTGTCGGCGTTCATGTGCGGCACGACACTGGCGTCCGCGTACAGCGTATTGCCTTCACGGTCGGCCGCGACCGTATTCACCCACGGCAAGCCCACCACCCTGTCCAGCGAATCCTTGAGCGCGCGCACGCTGCCGGCGGTACCGATGCCGAGCCACTGCTCGAGCATGCGCGTATTGCTGCGGTTCGGGTCGGCCAGCACATAGGCGGCCTCCGCCGTCCACGTCATGCCCGCTGCCGGCCGGCTGATGACGGCGCCCTGGTGGCTGAAATAAAAGGTCTTGCTGCGCCGGCCAATCAATCCGTCCGGCAGCAGCGCATCGACGTGGACCGTCTTCGACGTCATCCTGCGCCGCTCGCCGTCATATACATACGTGGTGCCGCTGGCGTCGGCGGGGTCCAGCGCCAGCCGGAAGGTGGTGAAGTGATAGGCAAACGTCACCGTGTGACTCCACGCAACGTCGCGATTGAAGCCGATCACGACGGCCGGGATGCCGCCGATGATCACGCCCATCGCGTCATAGCGCCCCGGCACGGTCAGGTGAGCCTGGTAGAAGCGGTCGGTCGTGGTCCAGGGATAGTGCGGGTTACCCAGCAACAGCCCACGGCCATTGGCGGACAAGTCCTTGCCCACCGCCAGCGCATTGCTGCCGAAACCTTGCTTGTTGAGCTGGTCCAGCTGCGCCACCAGCGACGAGGCGTCGATCTTGCGCGACGCCCTTTTAGCCAGGCTCACGCTGGCCCCGGGCACCCGCCCGGCCGCGACGAAATCCCTGGCGAAGGCCTGGCCCGAGGCGTGCAGCGCCTTCTCCGCCACCACCAGAACCATATCGTCGAGCGTCATCGGCCGCACCCATTTGGCGTCGGCGCAGGCGGCCGGCAGCTTGCCGCCGGCATCCTTCAGGTAGCGGTTATAACCTTCGACAAAGCCTTCGAGCAGATCGCGCGGCTCGCGCGGCCCCGCGGCATAGCCGGCGCGCAACTGACCGATATCGAGATAGCCCTTGAAGAAGAAGTCGCTCTCTTCATTGCTCAAGTCCATGAACCCGCTGCCGCCGCCATACTCGTCGCCCGTGCGCTGGCGCGGGCGCGCATCGGCGCCAAAGAACAGCGAGCGCTCGCCACGCACGGTCAACAGGGAGTCGGCGAACATGCAGACATTGTCCTGGGCATAGGCATAGGCCAGCCCATAGCCAAGGCCATGGAAATCATCGGCGCGCACATGCGGCACGCCATGCGTCGTGCGTGCAAGCTCGACCTGGACGCGGGCGGCGGGTTCGGAAGGCGGCTGCGGTGGTGGTGGCGCGGGATCGTCGTCGCTGCTGCAGGCGCCAAGCGCCAGCGCGAGCATCGAGACAAACAGAAACCGGACCGCAGGGACAGGAGGTTTCATCAGGGCGCTTTCCGCGGCGACGGCCGCATATTGGAAGATGGCGGAACGAAGGGCAAAAGGTGCAACAACTTTAACCCTGAATTAATACCTACACACCATCACTTACGCACAACTTCTCAAAATAGATGAGTTTTACGCAACACCGTCGTTTAAGTACCGCAGAAAGCAAAAAAGCCCACCAGACATCTGGTGGGCTTTCTCTCTATTGAATAGCCTGACGATAAACTACTTTCACACTGGTTGCAGCACTATCATCGTCGCAATGTCGTTTCACGGTCCTGTTCGGGATGGGAAGGGGTGGTACCGACTTGCTATGGTCATCAGGCATAACTTGCTGGAAAACTGTTCCTCTACTGGGCAACAGGCTTCCTGAATTCCGGCGTGCATTCTAACAAGCAATTCCACCAAGCGCCAGCGTTATTGCCGCCAAGCTGTAAAAACACACCCGAAAGACGCTTCCATATAAAGGCGAGAGCTGGCAATCACAGTAAAATACCGCCTTTCCCGCCGCCGCCCTCCTTTCCCCGCCATGACGATCCTGCTCACGACCCTCAATGCCCGCTATACGCACGCCTCGCTTGGCCTGCGGTACCTGCTGGCCAATATGGGCCCGCTGCAAGAGCGGACGACGATCCAGGAATTCGTCATCGGCGCCAAGACCACCGACCTGGTCGAGCGCATCCTGGCGCATGGGCCGCGTATCGTCGGCTTCGGCGTCTATATCTGGAACGTGGAAGAGACCACCCGCCTGGTGGCCATGCTCAAGCGCGTGGCGCCGGATGTGACCATCGTCCTGGGCGGCCCGGAAGTCTCGCACGAGACAGGCGAGCAAGAGATCGTCAAACTGGCCGACTACGTCGTCACCGGCTGGGGCGACGTCACCTTCCCCAAGCTGTGCCGCGAGATCCTGGACGGCCCGAAGCCGATCATGAAGGTGCATGCGGGCGTGCAGCCGCCGATGGAAGACATCGCCCTGCCCTACTCTTTATATAGTGAGGAGGACATCGCCCACCGCACCCTGTACGTGGAAGCCTCGCGCGGCTGCCCGTTCAAGTGCGAATTCTGCCTGTCCTCGCTCGACAAGACGGCCTGGCCCTTCCCCCTGGACACGTTCCTGGCCGAGCTCGAGCTGTTGTACTCCCGAGGCGCGCGCCTGTTCAAGTTCGTCGACCGCACCTTCAACCTGAACGTCAAGACCAGCCTGCGCATCATGCAGTTCTTCCTCGACAAGATCGAGGCGGCGCCAAACGACCCGGTCTACGCCCACTTCGAACTGGTGCCCGACCACCTGCCCGAGGCGCTGAAGGAGACCATCGCCAAATTCCCGGCCGGCGCGCTGCAGTTCGAGATCGGCATCCAGAGCTTCAACCCCGAGGTGCAATCCCTGGTCAGCCGGCGCCAGAACAATGAAAAAGCGGCCGAGAACATCCGCTGGCTGACCCGGCACTCCACCGCCCACCTGCACGTGGACCTGATCGCCGGCCTGCCGGGCGAAGACGTGGCCAGCTTCGCGCGCGGCTTCGACCACCTGGTGAGCCTGGGCGCCGAAGAGATCCAGTTCGGCATCCTCAAGCGCCTGCGCGGCACGCCGATCATCCGCCATACCCAGGATTTCGGCATGGTCTACGATCCCTACCCGCCCTACACCGTGCTGGCAACGAACAGGATCGATTTCGCCACCATGCAGCGCCTGGTGCGCTTCGCGCGCTACTGGGACCTGGTGGCCAACTCGGGCCGCTTCGCCAACACCATCCCGGTGCTGCTGGGCGAGGCGCCGTTCGACAACTTCATGGCCTTCTCGGACTGGATCTATGCGAACACCGACGCCACCCACCGCATCGCGCTGGACCGCCTGGCCAAGCTGGTGGCCCAGTGGCTGCAGGTGCGCGGCATGGATGCCGGCGAAGCGGCGGCGCTGCTGGCCAGCGACTATGCCGGCAAGGTCGACGCCCCGACTCGCCTGGTGAAGCCGGCGGATGCGCCGAAAGCGGTCGCTCCGGCGCGCCAGGTCCGCCATCTGGCTGCCTGACGGGGCAAACACGCAAGAGGATCGCGGCTGGCAACACTAACGATTCTCTTTTACACTGGCGCAATGCGGATTGAAAATGCGCCAACATTAACCATTCAACAGTCCGGCCAGGGGGCCGGCCAATCCGTCATTGCCGAGGGGGTCTGGCAAGTCCACGGCCTGTCGCAGCGCGGCGTCCTCAAGGGCATCACGCGCCAGCTGGCCGGCCTGAAGGACAAGGGGGCGTGCGAATGGGACCTGTCCGGCATCGAAAGCCTCGACCACATCGGCGCCCAGATGTTCTGGAATACCTGGAACAAGGAGCGCCCCAAACGCCTCAAGCTCGACCCGCGCCAGGAAGACCTGTTCCACCGCATCGAGGAAGCCAGCCACATCAAGCTGCCGCGCCACCGCACCAGCCCCTTCCACTGGGTGATCGTGCTCGGCGCCGGCATCCTGAACTTCTTCGAGCACCTGCGCAGCTTCATCGGCCTGATCGGGATCGTGATCCAGGACCTGGGCCGCTTCCTGCGCCGTCCCCAGACCGGACCGTGGCGCGAAATCTCGGCCAATATCTATCACTCCGGCTTCCAGGCGCTGGGCATCACGGCCATGGTCGGCTTCCTGATCGGGATCGTGCTCTCTTACCTTTCGTCGCAGCAGCTGCGCATGTTCGGGGGCGACGCCTATCTCGTCAACATCCTCGGCATGGCGGTGATCCGCGAACTGGGTCCGCTGCTGGCCGCGATCCTGGTCGCCGGCCGCTCCGGCTCCTCGATCACCGCCCAGCTGGGCGTGATGCGGGTGACCGAAGAACTCGACGCCATGCTGGTGATGGGCATCTCGCATGGCTACCGCCTGATCATGCCCAAGGTGGCCGCCCTGGCGATCTCGATGCCGCTGCTGGTGGTCTGGACCGACGCCATGGCCCTGTTGGGCGGCATGGTCTCGGCCAAGATCGAGATGGGCATGTCGTTCCGCTACTTTTTGCAAAAGCTGCCGGACGCGGTGCCGTTCGTGAACTACACCATTGGCCTGCTCAAGGGCGCGACCTTCGGCGTGCTGATCGCCCTGATCTCGTGCCACTTCGGCCTGCGCATCAAGCCCAACACCGAGAGCCTGGGCCGCGGCACCACCACCTCGGTGGTCACCGCGATCACGGTGGTGATCCTGGCCGACGCGGTGTACGCCATCATCTTCAGCGGGACGGGCTTCTGATGCCGGACACCAGCAAACAACGCCGCCAGGAACTGAACCTGCGCCCCGACGAGGAAGTCGGCGCGCCGGTGGTCCAGATCCGCAACCTGTGGACCCGTTTTGGACGCACGGTGGTGCACCAGGACCTGAACCTCGAGATCTACGGCGGCGAAATCCTCACCATCGTCGGCGGCTCGGGCACCGGCAAGACCGTGCTGCTGCGCCAGATGCTGGGCCTCGAGCGGCCGTCGCAGGGCAGTGTGCACGTGTTCGGCGAGGACATCAGCGCGGCCTCGCCCGAACAGCTGCAGCGCATGCGCAACCACTGGGGCATGCTGTTCCAGCAGGGCGCGCTGTACTCGGCGCTGAGCGTGTTCGACAACATCGCCCTGCCGATGCGCGAGCTGCGCTCGCTGCCCGAGGACGTGATCCGCGACGCCGTGCTGCTCAAGATGAATATGGTCGGCCTGGGCCCCGAGCACGCCAACAAGATGCCGGCCGACCTGTCGGGCGGGATGGTCAAGCGCGCCGCCCTGGCGCGCGCGCTGGCCCTCGAGCCGCAGCTGCTGTTCCTGGACGAACCGACCGCCGGGCTGGATCCCGACCTGTCGGACGCCTTCGTCACCCTGATCCAGACCCTGCACCGCGAACTGAAGCTCACGGTGGTGATGGTCACGCACGACCTGGACACCCTGTTCGCGCTGTCTTCGCGCATCGCGGTGCTGGCCGAGAAGCACGTGCTGGCGGTGGGACCGTCGTGCGACGTGCTGCAGGTCGAGCATCCCTTCATCACACACTTTTTCCTGGGCCCGCGCGGCCAGCGGGCGCTGGAAGTGCTCGACGAGCGCCACGCCCAGCATGAATCGGAGAATCGATAGTTATGGAAAACAGGTCGCATGCCCTGATGACCGGCATCTTCACGATCGCGCTGCTGGTGGCGACCATCCTGGTCGGCCTCTGGTTCAACCGCGACAAGACCGAGCTGGTGCCCTACGAGATCGTCACCACCCAGTCGATCCCCGGCCTGAACCCGCAAGCCACGGTGCGCTACCGCGGCCTCGAAGTCGGCCGCGTCGACGAGATCGTGTTCGACCCGCGCGTCACCGGCCAGATCCTCATCAGGCTGTCGGTGGACGCCGCCTCGCCGATCACCAGCACCACCTACGCCACCCTCGGCTACCAGGGCGTCACCGGCATCGCCTTCATCCAGCTCGACGACGAGCGCACCGGTTCGCCGCGGCTGGCGACGAATGGCGAACGCATTGCCCGCATCCCGCTGCGTCCGGGCCTGCTCGACCAGCTCGAAGACCGCGGCCTGGCGATCCTCGAAAAGGCAGAGAAAGTGACCGCCAGCCTCGACGAGCTGCTGAGCGAAGACAACCGCGCCAGGATGGTCGGCGCCTTCGAGAGCGTCGACCGCGCCGCCGAGGCCTACGCCGCCATTCCCGAGCGCCTCGATCCGGTGCTCGACCAGTTGCCCGGCCTGGTGAAGAAGGTCGACCGCAGCATGGATTCGATCGACACCCTGGCCACCAGCGCCACTTCGATGACGCGCAACTACGACCAGCTGGCGACCCGCCTTCAGGCGCCGGACGGCCCGATCGAGCGCCTGAACACCACCATCGGCGCGCTCGGCGCCGCCACCAGCGAACTGGAACTGGAAACCCTGCCGCACGTGGTGCGGATGACCGACGAGGCGCGCGCCTCGCTGCGCGCGGTGCGGCGCACCGCCAACTCGTTCTCCGACCGCCCGCAGAGCATCCTGTTCGGCACCCCGGGCGACGCGCCCGGCCCCGGCGAGCCCGGCTTCGTGCCCCCGACCAAATGAGGACCACCGTGAACCGTCAATCCTTCCGCTTTCCCGTCGCCGCCGCCGTCGCCTGCGCTCTGCTGCTGGCCGGTTGCGCCAGCCAGGAACGCGCGCAGAACACCGTCTACGACTTCGGCGCGCCGTCGCCGCGGCCGTCCACACCGGCCACGCCGCCCGCCGCTCCGCTCGCGATCGTGGTGATGGACGTCACCGGCCCCAGCGGGCTCGACACCGAGCGCATGTTCTACCGCCTGAACTACGCCGATGCCCAGCAGGCGCGCACCTATGCCAGCAGCCGCTGGAGCGCGACCCCGGTCGCCCTGGTCACCACCCGCATCAAAACCCGCCTGTCACAGGCGCACATGAAGGTGCTGTCGGCCACCGACGCCGCCAATGGCGTGCCGGTCCTGCGCATCGAGATCGACGACTTCGTGCACGCGTTCCCGAGCGCGGACCGGAGCGAAGGCCGGATCATGCTGCGCGCCTCGGTGTTTACCGAACACCGCCTGGTCGACCAGCGCAGCTTCGAGCGCAGCACGCCGGCAGCGAGCCAGGACGCGGCCGGCGGCGCGGCGGCGCTGGCGGCCAGCACCGACGGGCTGGCGGACGACATTGGCGCCTGGCTGGCCACCCTGAACCTGCAAGGCAAATGACCGAAGCGGAAGTCCCGGCAGAGGTGGCGGCAGGCCGCTCGCGCGGCTCGCCCATCGTGCGCGCCGCGCTGCTGGCCTACCTGCTCCTGATCGTCTACGCCAGCTGGTTTCCGTTCACCGGCTGGCGCGACAGCGGCATCTCGCCGCTGGCCTTCCTGAACCTGGTCAAGCAGCGCTACTGGACCGGCTTCGACGCCGGCGTCAATATCGTCGGCTACATCCCGTTCGGCATGCTGCTGGTGCTGTCGATGTATCCGCGCGTGCGCGGCGTGTGGGCGGTGCTGCTGGCCACGCTCGCCGGGCTGCTCACCACCGGCACGATGGAGGCGGTGCAGACCTACCTGCCCAGCCGCGTGCCGTCGAACCTCGACTTCGTCACCAATGCCGGCGGCTGCTTCCTGGGCGCCATCCTCGGCGCGCTGTGGGCCCCGGGCCTGCTCGACCGCAGCCGCCTGTTCAAGCTGCGCCAGCGCTGGTTCGCGCCGCACGCCAGCCAGGGCCTGGTGCTGGTGGCGATGTGGCCGCTGGCCCAGATCTACCCGCAGAGCTACCTGTTCGGCCACGGCCAGGTGCTGCCGATCCTGTCCGGCTGGATGTCGTCCTGGCTCGACACCGAGATCGACCTGGTAGCCATGCTGCGCCCCGGCGACGACATCATGAGCGTGGAGCAGTACTGGCTGTCCGAAACCATCATCACCGCCTGCGGCATGACCGGCGCCGCCCTCACCCTGATGTGCCTGGTGCGCCGCGGCGCCCCGCGCTTCTGGCTCATGCTGGCCCTGCTGGCGGGCGCACTCGTGGTGAAGGCTTTCTCCAGCTCGCTGCTGTTCCGGCCCGATAACGCGCTGGTCTGGGTCACGCCGGGCGCCGAAGGCGGCTTTTTGATCGGCCTGATCATGCTGTCCGGCCTGGTGTTCGCGCCGCAGGTGGCGCAGCGCCGGCTGGCGGTCGTGACCCTGATCCTGGCGCTGGTGGTGGTCAATACGATCCCGGTGAACCCGTATTTCTCGTCGACCCTGCAGGGCTGGGTGCAGGGCAAGTTCCTCAACTTTAATGGCGCGGCCCAGTTCCTGTCGCTGGCCTGGCCCTTTGTTGCCTTATGGTTCTTGCTGCTGCCCTCGCATAAACTCAATCGGCAATAAGAGCGCGTATCATGGCGCTTTGGCGCGACGCCATGCCACTCTTTCCAATGAGAACGACATGAACGACCAAGTGAATGACGAGCAGTTTTACAAGCACCATGTATTTTTCTGCATGAATATCCGCGAGGGCAAGGATGCGCGCCCGAGCTGCGGCAAGTGCGGCGCCGAGAAGGCGCAGAAGCATGCCAAGAAACGCATCAAGGAACTGGAACTGAGCGGCCAGGGCAAGGTGCGCATCAACCAGTCCGGCTGCCTCGACCGCTGCGAGGAAGGCCCGGTGCTGGTGGTCTATCCGGAAGGGACCTGGTACACCTACGTCGACAACGACGACATCGACGACATCATCGATACCCACCTGGTCGGCGGCAAGGTCGTCGACCGCCTCAAGATCTGATCCGACAAGACGCTTTATGAACATCCATTCGCACAAGTTCCAACTCGACGGCCCCGCCGGCAAGATGCAATGCCTGCTCGACCTGCCGGAAGGCGCGCCGCGCGGCGTCGCCCTGGTGGCGCACCCGCATCCGCTGTATGGCGGCACCATGGAAAACAAGGTGGCCCAGACCCTGGCGCGCACCTTCGTGACGCTCGGCTATGCGGCGGCGCGCTTCAATTTCCGCGGCGTGGGCGAATCCGAAGGCGTGCACGACGAAGGCCGGGGCGAGGTCGACGACATGGCCGTCATGTACGCCCACATGCGCGAACAATATCCGGACCTGCCGATCACGCTGACCGGCTTCTCGTTCGGCACCTTCGTCCAGGCGCAATTCGCGCTGCGCCTGGCGGCCGAAGGCCGGCCGGCCGAGCGCCTGGTGCTGGTGGGCACGGCGGCCGGCAAGTGGCCGATGCCGGAAGTGCCGCAGGACACGATCCTGATCCACGGCGAACTGGACGATACTATTACCCTGAAGGAAGTTTTCGACTGGGCGCGACCGCTCGACCTGCCTGTCACCGTCATTACAGGCGCCGACCACTTCTTCCATCGCAAGCTCGGCCACATTAAAAATCTCGTGATTCAACTGTGGCGACGTGACATTTAGTCGCAACAACCCCCTATAATAATTCCCTTCTCTTGAGGCAATGCTTCCTTCGGGGCATTGCCTTGCGCTCCACCACCGCTCTACTTTTAATGACGAAATACTCCCCATGAAAAAACTGTTAGCGGCTTTCGCCGCCAGCCTGGTGATGGTCTCGGCCAGTGCGCAAACCGTGCCCGCGCCCGCCATCGCCGCCAAATCGTGGTTGCTGCTCGACGCGACGAGCGGCCAGGTCATCGCCTCGCAAGAACAGAATATGCGCATCGAACCGGCTTCGCTGACGAAGGTCATGACGGCCTACGTCGCCTTTGTCGCGATCCGCGACAAACGCATTTCCCTGGACCAGATGGTGAATGTGTCCGAGCGCGCCTGGAAAGTCGACGCCAGCAGCTCGAAGATGTTCATCGATCCACGCGTGCCGGTGTCGATCAACGACCTGCTGCATGGCCTGATGATCCAGTCCGGCAATGACGCCGCGGTCGCCATCGCCGAAGCGGTGGCGGGCGACGAAGCCACCTTCGTCACCCTGATGAACCGCGAAGCGCAGCGCATGGGCCTGAAGAGCACCCGCTTCGCCAACCCGCACGGCCTGCCGGACGCGAACAACTACTCGACCGCGGCCGACCTGGCGCAGCTGGCCGCCCACGTGATCCGCGATTTCCCCGACCTGTACAAGATCGACTCGATCAAGCAGTTCACCTATAACAAGATCACCCAGCAGAACCGCAACCGCCTGCTGTGGCTGGACCCGACCGTGGACGGCATGAAGACCGGCCACACCACCTCCTCGGGCTACAGCATGATCACCTCGGCGCGCCGTCCGAACGGCAGCACCGGCGAACGCCGCCTGATCTCGGTGGTGCTGGGCACCAGCTCGACCGACGTGCGCACCCAGGAAAGCCAGAAGCTCCTGAACTGGGGCTTCCAGAACTTCGACACCGTCAAGCTGTACTCGAAGGGTCAGGCGATCCAGACCCCGTCGATCTGGAAGGGCGCGCAATCGACCGTCAAGATCGGCTTCACGCGCGATATCCTGGTCACCGTGCCGAAGGGCGTGGCGGGCAAGCTCAAGCCGGTGCTGGAACGCCGCGACCCGCTGGTCGCGCCGCTGGCGCTGGGCGGCCAGGTCGGCACGCTCAAGATGACGGTCGACGGCAAGCCGCTGCTGGTGCTGCCGGTGGTGGCGCTGGAAGAAGTGCAGGAAGCGAGCATCTTCGGGCGCGCCTGGGATTCGATGCGCCTCTGGATGCAATAAGCCGGATGCGGTAAGCATCCGCCTTCGATCGTCGAAAGCCCGTCCGCGCCTTATGCCGGACGGGCTTTTTTCATGCGCGGCGGCTGACGCGGGCCAGGCTTCCGGCCGCTATAATGATGCCATCCAGTCATCACGAAAGAACCCGATGCCGCAAGCGCCCGCCGAACTTCTCACCCCCCGCATTCCGACGCGCGATGGCGGCCTCGAACTGTCGCGCATCGTGGCCGGCATGTGGCGCATGGTCGAATGGGACATGCCGGTGGCGGCGCGCGTCGACTTCATCGAACAGTGCCTGGCGCTGGGCGTGACGACCTTCGACCACGCCGACATCTACGGCAACTACGGCGTCGAGGAGCTGTTCGGCGAAGCCCTGCGCGCGCAACCGTCGCTGCGCGAGCGCATGGAGCTGGTCAGCAAGTGCGGCATCAAGCTGTTGTCGAACAAGCACCCAGGCCACACCATCCAGCACTACGACACCAGCGCCAGCCACATCATGCGCTCGGCCGAGGAGTCGCTGCGCAAGCTGGGCACCGACCGCCTCGACCTGCTGCTGATCCACCGTCCCGATCCGCTGATGGAATTCGACGAGATCGCCGCGGCCTTCACGCGCCTGAAGCAGGACGGCAAGGTGCTGCACTTCGGCGTGTCGAATTTCACGCGCCGCCAGTTCGAGTCGCTCGACCGCCGCATACCGCTGGCCACCAACCAGGTCGAGTTCTCTCCCCTGCACACCGCGCCGATGTTCGACGAGACCTTCGACGGCCTGCAAGACCTGGGCATCGCGCCGATGATCTGGTCGCCGCTGGGCGGCGGGCGCCTGTTCGACACGAACGACGCGCGCGGCGCCGCGCTGCGCCAGGTCATCCAGGAGGTGGCCGAGCGCATCGGCAAGCCGTTCTGCAGCGTGGTGTTCGCGTGGATCATGCGCCTGCCCTGCCGTCCGATCCCGCTCACCGGCAGCGGTCGCATCGCGGCGATCCGCGAGGCGCTGCTGGGCGCCAGCTTCGAGCTCGAACGCGAGGACTGGTTCCGCATCCTGCGCGCCGCGCGCGGACACGAGGTGGCCTGAGATGGTCGAGGGCCCGCTCCGGATCGTCGAGGGCAAGGCCCTCAGCGCGCAGCAGAAGAAGGACTTGCTGAACCGGCTGGCCAGGATCGAGGGCCAGCTGCGCGGCGTGCAGAAACTGATCGCGCTGGCCGACTCGCCGTCGGATTGCGACGCCGTCGCGCAGCAGATGGCGGCGGCGCGCAAGGCGCTCGACCGCTCCTTCGTGCAACTGTTGACCTCATCGATCCTGACCCAGACCGGGGACGCCCAAGACCTCGACGACGCCCGCGCCCGCGCCGCCCACCTGGCGGCGATGCTCGACAAGTTCGCGTGACTTAATCGCGTGACTTAATCTTCGAACACCTTGGGCGGCGCCACGCCGCGCCAGCCCAGCTTCCAGCCGATGTTCAGCAGCAGCGTCGCGCACACGTAGAGCAGGAAGAACAGCACGAAGAAGCGCTCCTGCAGCAGCGCCAGCAGCACCAGGCACACGCCCAGCAGCGCCAGCATCACCTTGCCTTTCGGGTGCTTGGAGCTGGGGAAGCGGATGGTCGACACCATCAGCGCGCCGACGCAGACCATCAGCGCGCACACCAGGAAGGCCGGCGCCGTCGCGATGACGGGATCGGGCCAGGCCACCACCACCGAGGCGACGCAGGCCGCGCCGGCGGTGATCGGCATGCCGACGAAGTAGCGCGGGTCGGTGCGGCCATGGCTGATATTGAAACGCGCCAGGCGCAACGCGCCGCAGGTGACGAACACGAAGCAGGCCAGGCCGCCCATGCGCTCGAGGGTCGGGTGCACGTCGCCCAGCTGGGTGAAGCCGTAGCAATACAGCAGCAGGCCGGGCGCGCAGCCGAAGTTCATCACGTCGGCGATCGAGTCGAGCTGCACGCCAAAGCTGGACTGGGTATTGGTGGCGCGCGCCACGAAACCGTCGAGCGCGTCGAACACGCCGGCCAGCACCAGCAGGATCGCGGCCAGGCGGAAGTCGTCCGGGTCGCCGACGCGCGCGTTGTCGACCGAGATCACGATGCTGGCGAAGCCGCAGGCGATCGACAGCAGCGTCACGGAACTGGGCAGGGCGAACTTGGCGCGCGCGAGGCGTTGCTGGTTAGATAGCTTCAATGGTCGACTCGACAAGGGAAAGGTTGGCTTATTTTACAGGGTGCCCTGCAAGGGTGTTGCGCGATGGTTGCAGCGGCGGTCACGATCCCTGTTTTTGGCCTAGAATGATGCCCCACGCTTATGTATTGACAGGAGTTGCAAGATGAGCTATACGCCACGCTGGCAGTCGATTGCCGCGATCCTGGGCGCTGCCCTGGCCCTGAGTGCATGCGGCGGCGGTGGCGGCGGCAGTCCGACGGGCGAATCCGGTGGCGGCCTGGCGGTCACGCCAAGCCCCACCGCGCCCGCGCCCACGCCGGCCGCGGGTGCCCCCACCCTGACCGGCAATATCGCCGTCGATGGCCGCAACTGGATCAACTACCGGCGCGCCCAGGCCGGCGTGCCGACGGTCAGCCAGAACGCGCAGATCGACAATGCCGCGCTCGGGCACTCCGAATACCTGCGCATCAACAACCTGATGAGCCACGACCAGAAGCCGGGCCTCCAGGGATTCACCGGCGCCAAGCTGGAAGATCGCCTGAACGCGGCCGGCTACACGCTGGATCGGACGCGCGGTTTCGCCTATGGCGAGGTGATTTCCGGCAGCAGCAACGGCTCGGGCTTCTTCATGACCGAAGAACTGATCACGGCGATCTATCACCGTTTCGTGATCTTCGAGCCGATGTTCCGCGAGATCGGCACCGGCGCCGCCAGCGCCAGCCGCGGCTACCACTATTTCACCGCCGATTTCGCCAGCCGCAACGGCTACGGCCCCGGCATCGCGCGCGGCGCGATCGTCACCTGGCCCTTCAACGGCCAGACCGGGGTCGCGCCCAACTTCCTGAGCGACACCGAGGAACCGGACCCGGTCCCCGACCGCAACGAGGTAGGGTATCCGATCAGCGTGCACACCAATCTCGATTCGACGCTGGCGGTCAACAGTTTCACGGTGCGTCCGCGCGGCGGCGCCGACCTGCAGGTGCTGCGCGTCGATCCGCTCGGGCAGCCGACCGCGGCCTCCATCATCCCCGTGCTCCCGCTGCGCGCGGCCACGACCTACGAGGTCAATTTCACCGGTACGGTCAATGGCGCGGCGGTGTCGCGCGCCTGGTCGTTCACGACGCGGTGAGCGGCTCGGCGGCGGCGCCCGGCGCGCCGGCCATCGACTTCGCGGCCGGACTGGAGCGGGTGATGGATGACCGCGCGCTGTTCCTGCGCGTGCTGGGCCGCTTCGCCGGCGACTACCGCGACCTCGCGGCGCGCCTGCACGCGGCGCTGGATGCCGGCGACGCCGTGCTGGCCCACCGCATCGCCCACACGCTCAAGGGCGCGGCCGGGATGATCGAAGCGAACCGGCTGCGCCGGCTGGCGCTGGACGTCGAACTGGCGCTGAAGGCCGGCGGCGCGGCGCCGCTGGCGCTGATCGCGGCGCTGGACGAGGAGCTGGCGCGGGTGCTGGCGCAAGTCGACGCGCTGCTGGCTGCGCCTGAAACGGCGGCGCAGGTGCAGGCAAACTCGCCGGCCGCCCGGGACGACCTGGCGCGCCTGCGCGACATGCTCGACATCGGCGACGGGCGCGCGCCGGACCTGGCCGCGCAACTGCGTCCGCGCCTGCTGGCGGGCATGGGAAGCGAGAAGGTGGCGGCGTTCGACGCGGCGCTCAGGCGCTTCGATTTCGAGAACGCGCTGGCGCTGCTGGAGCAGGCCGGCCCGGGCTGACCACGCTGACTGCGCAGCGCGCCATCAGCGCGTGAACTCGGCTTCTTCGTCGAAGGAATCGGCGCAGGACTTGCCGCAAAAGCGCCGCACGCTGTCGAGCGGCTTTTCGCAGTACCAGCACGAACCCTTGGCCGGAAGACTGGCGCGGGTCGGCATGCTGCCTGTGGAGGCAATTGAGACGGCCACCGGCGGCTCGGCGGGCAGCCCACTGTCCGGAAGACTCTCGTGTGTCGTTTCCAAGATCCACCCCCTGATACGGCAGCCTTTAGTCAGAGAAAGATTACTTCAGCGGAACTCCGTGCGCATGAGAAAGCGCAAGCCGGACCGCGACAGGCGAACCCATCACGACTTTCGTTGCGTATCAGTGTGCGCCCAATGCCAGGCGGGTGCAATCTCCGCTTGGCTTCCGCAGAGCGATTTGACATGCGTGCAACGTTTGTCGCTGCATGAGCCACGGTGCACCGCCAAAAATCGTAGTGTAAAGCCAACTGTCGGCGTGCACGCTTGTGTACGCCGGCTTATTTTGCCGGCTCGAGCGTGACGACCAGGCCGCTGCGCGTGGTCTGGATCCGCGTGGGAACGAATTGCACGCCCGCATAGCGCAAGTCTTTCTGCTCGAAAGTGTAGACCGGCATGTCGCGCGCGACGGTGTCGATCAGGCCGTTGGCGACCCGGGTCAGGTGACGCTCGGCCTCGGGGTTGCCGAGCTGCAGGCGATCGACGCGCGGCTCGGCCATCATGACGGCGGCGCGGCCCGGATCGATGTACAGGCGCCCGGAAAACGCGATGTTGCCGGTCCAGGCGCGCGCGAACGGCGGCGCGACCGAGGCCTCGACGGCCAGCGCGACGCGGTCGTCCTCGGGCTGGATCGCCAGTTGCGGACGGGTGAGCTGGATGTCGAACAGTTCCAGCAGGCGCTCGTTGACGGGGAAACGCTTGTCCAGGCCGGCCTGCAGCTTGTGCAGCGGGACCTCGACCTGGCGCGGGCCGATCAGGCTGGAGCAGGACGCCAGCAGGCTGGCGCCGACCGCGATGGCGGCCAGCCTGGCGACCGTGCGCCGCATCGGCACGGCGGAATGGGGTGGCTTGTATTGATCCATATTCCAAGCCTAGCACGAGCCGGCTGGACGCTTGTTGACCGTTACTTGCCGATACAGAAGCGGCTGAAGATCACGCCCAGCAGATCGTCCGGCGTGAATTGCCCGGTGATGCTCGACAGATGGTCTTGCGCCAACCTCAGCTCTTCGGCGAACAGGTCGAGCGACTGGTCGTCCTGCATCGCGTGCTGGCGCGCCAGTTCCAGGTGTTCGCGCGCGGCGCGCAGCGCGATCAGGTGACGCTCGCGCGCCAGGTACAGCGATTCGCCGGTCTGCTGCCAGCCTGCGATGCGCAGCAGTTCGGCGCGCAGCAGGTCGATGCCGAGCTTTTCGTGCGCCGACAGATACAGGTGAACGGCGTCCGCGCTTTCGTCCTTCGACGGCTTGTGCCCCGACAGGTCGATCTTGTTCCAGATGCGCACCACCGGCACGTTGGGCGGGAAGGCCGCGACGATCGCTTCGTCGGCCGCGCTCGGGCCGAGATTCGCGTCCAGCAGGTGCAGGATCACGTCGGCCTTGCCGACCTCTCCCCAGGTGCGCTCGATGCCGATGCGCTCGACCACGTCGATCTCTTCGCTCACTGCGCGGATGCCCGCGGTGTCGATGATGTTGAGCGGGATGCCCTCGATCTGGATCGTCTCGCTCACCTTGTCGCGCGTAGTGCCGGCGATCGGCGTGACGATCGCCACCTCGGCCCCGGCCAGCGCATTCAAGAGCGAGGACTTGCCGACATTGGGCTGCCCGACCAGCACCACATTCAGCCCTTCGCGCAGCAGCGCACCCTGCGCCGCCTGGCGGAACACGTTTTCGAGCGACTCGATGATGCCGGCCAGCTGGCCGCGCGCGTTCGATTTTTCGAGGAAGTCGATTTCTTCTTCCGGGAAGTCGAGCGTGGCCTCGACCAGCATGCGCAGATTGATCGTGCCGTCGACCAGCTTGTGCACCACTTGCGAGAAGGCGCCCGACAGCGATTGCGAGGCCGACTTGGCGGCGGCTTCGGTGGAGGCGTCGATCAGGTCGGCCACCGCCTCGGCCTGGGCCAGGTCGAGTTTATCGTTCAGAAAAGCGCGGCGCGTGAATTCGCCCGGCTCGGCCAGGCGCAGGCTTGAAGCCGCGCCGGCTTCCAGCACGCGCGCCAGCAGCATCTGCAGCACCACCGGGCCGCCGTGGCCCTGCAGTTCGAGCACGTCTTCGCCGGTATAGGAATGCGGTCCCTTGAAGTACAGGGCCAGACCCTCGTCGATGATGTCGCCATTGGCGGCCTTGAACGGGATGTAAGTCGCGTGGCGCGGCGCCAGGGTCACGCCGGGGAACAGGGCGTCGACCAGGAAGGCGAGCGATTTGCCGGAGGCGCGCACGACGCCGATGCCGCCGCGGCCCGGGGCGGTGGCGATGGCGGCGATGGGTGATGTATCGAGTTTCATGAGGGCGATTGTAAGGGATACGGGATCTTCAAAAACAAAAAGCCCGCGCTTTCGAAGCGCGGGCTTTTCACGAGAAGGCTGCGAATTACTTGGCCGCGCCGCTCTCGAACTTGCGGGTGATGACCCATTGCTGGGCGATCGACAGGATGTTGTTGACCACCCAGTACAGCACCAGGCCGGACGGGAAGAAGAAGAACACCACCGAAAACGCGATCGGCATGAACAGCATCATCTTGGCCTGCACCGGATCGGTCGGCTGCGGGTTCAGCTTGGTCGTGATGTACATCGACACCGCGTAGATCACCGGCAGGATGAAGTACGGGTCGGGCTGGGTCAGGTCCTGGATCCACAGGACCCATGGCGCGCCGCGCATCTCGACCGATGCCTGCAGCACCCAGTACAGGGCGAAGAACACCGGCATCTGCACCAGGATCGGCAGGCAGCCGCCCAGCGGGTTGATCTTCTCGGTCTTGTACAGCTCCATGGTGGCCTGCTGCATCTTGGCCGGGTCGCTCTTGTAGCGTTCGCGGATCGCCTGCATCTTCGGCGTCACGACGCGCATCTTGGCCATGCTGCGGTAGCCGGCGGCCGACAGCGGGAAGAAGGCCAGCTTGATCAGGATGGTCAGGGCGACGATGGTCCAGCCCCAGTTACCCAGCATCGAGTGCAGCTGGGTCATCACCCAGAAGATCGGCTTGGCGATCACGGTCAGCATGCCGTAGTCCTTCACCAGCTCCAGGCCCGGGGTGATGGTTTCCAGGATCTGCTCGTCCTGCGGACCCGAATACAGGCGGGTGTCGTTCGACACGGTCGCGCCGGGCGCCACGGTGCCCAGCGACTGCACGGTGCCGATCGCGTACAGGTTGTTGGCGATCTTCTTGGTGAAGATGTCGCGCGGCGCCTTGTCGGCCGGGATGAAGGCCGAGACGAAGAAGTGCTGCGAGATCGCGACCCAGCCGTTATCCGCCTTGGTCGAGTGGTCGGCCTTGCCCTTTTCGATTTCCTCGAAGGTCAGCTTCTGGTACTTGTCGGCGTCGGTGTACAGGGTCGGGCCGGTGTAGCTCGGCATGAACCAGGAATCGGTGGCCGGCTTGTTGCCGTCGTGCTGCAGCTGCAGGTACAGCGATGGCTGGACCGGTGCGGCGCTGATGTTGGTGACGTCATGACGCACGCCGACCAGGTAATCGCCCTTGCGGAAGGTCAGCGTCTTGGTCAGGCGCACGCCGCCCTGCTCGGCTTCCAGCACGACCTGCGCCTGGTTGTTGCCGCCCAGCGTGGTCTGCGCCGACTTGACGGTGAACGGCGTGGTGTGGTTCGGCAGCACGCCGGCGGCGCTGGTGCCGATCAGGCCGGTCTGGCCCAGGTAGACGTTCGGGCCGTTCACATTGAACAGGACCTGGTTCTTGGTCTTGTCGAAGTGATCCGGATAGTGCAGCAGCTCGAGGCGCTTGATGACGCCGCCGACCGAGTCGATGTCGACCTTCACCACGTCGGTGGTGACGGTGACGATCTGGCTGGCTGGCGCCGCAGGGGCAGCCGGAGCGCCCGGCACGGCGGTAGCGGCAGCCGCCGGAGTACCCGGCACGGCGGCGCTGCCCGGCTGCGCGGCAGCCGGCACGTCCGACGGTTTATTCTGCTGAGCGACTTGCGCCGGCGGTTGCGCCGAGAACAGCGACTGCTTGCCGTTAGCCACCATCCAATTGTTCCAGAGAACAATCAGGGAGATGGCGAACACGATCCACAGGACAGTACGTTTATTGAATTCCATTGGAGTCTTCAGGAGTGGTTGCAACCGCAAGCGGCTGAATGGGATTCCTTGGGGCCGCCGTCTTTGGGCGGCACCGGGTCGACGCCACCCGCGTTCCACGGATGGCAGCGGCCCACGCGGCGCGCGGCCAGCCAGGAACCGCGTGCGGCGCCATGGACGCGCAGCGCTTCGATTGCGTAATTGGAACAGCTGGGATAGAACCGGCAACGCGGCCCGAGCATGGGGGACAGCAGCAGCTGGTAGCCGCGAAGCAACCAGACGAGCAGCGTCTTCATGGCGAGCCGGCCCGCGCAGGGCGCGGCTTCTGGGAAGCGAACAGGCGCGCCAGTTCCACCTTCAACTCGGCCTTCAGGGCGCGCGTGGTGGCCGGGCCATCCTTGGCGTTGACGGGACGCGACAGGCGGACGATGCAATCGACCGGCGCCAGGCTGCTCGTACGGAAAAGCTCGCGCGTCATGCGCTTGATCGTATTGCGGGTCACCGCGCGCGGCGCGAAACGCTTGGCCGCAACGACGCCCAGCCGCGCATGCGGCAGGTCGTTCGGACGCGTGTAGAGCACGAAATGCGCCGTTTTTTGCGTCGGCCGCAAACGAAAAACGGATGAAAATTCATCCGTTTTAACGATGCGCCGAACGCGCGCGAAGTCGTGCGAACCTTCGCCTGTCATCACCGACCGCAATCGATCTGCGGTGCGTGACTTAGACAGCCAGACGCTTGCGGCCCTTGGCGCGGCGAGCGTTCAGGACTTGACGGCCACCACGGGTAGCCATACGTGCGCGGAAGCCGTGCGTGCGCTTGCGACGGACGACGGAAGGTTGGTAAGTACGTTTCATGGTGGTCTCGCTTAAAGCAAAATAAGATGCAAAATCGGGTCTGACGTCGTGTCAGATTCGGCGCCGATGACAGTTTCGCTCGAGGTTAAACCAGCGTCACGCCACAGCAAGTCTTTCGTCGCCCAACCACCAGCCGCTGAAAAATCACAGCCTGGCATGGCGCACGGACGGGGAACCCTGAATTAGACTCTACTTCGCACCCTCATGTCAAGGCAGGTGTTGTTTCGCCAAGCGCCATCGTGCGAGCTTTCCAGCTTGGCAAGAGGTCGCCCCGGCTTGCCGTTTCGGTGGAAAATATGTGCAGCGCCTGTGGATAACTTCGGCCGAGACAGGTAAAATAGCGTGTTACGAATCAAAAGCGAAGTATGGAAAATTTTTGGCAGTCAGCATCCGCGCAGCTTGAGCTCGAGCTCACGCCGCAGCAATTCAGCGCGTGGATCAAACCGCTGGTGGCCCTCGACTACGAAGACGGCAAGCTGCGCATCGCTGCGCCCAACCGCTTCAAGCTCGACTGGGTCAAGACGCAGTTCGCCACTCGCATCACCGAACTGGCGGCCCAGTACTGGGAAGCGCCGGTCGAGGTGCAGTTCGTGCTCGACCCAAAGAACAATCCTGCCCGCAAGGTGGCAGACACGAGCGCGTCCGGCAATTCGGCCACGGTCGATTTCAATGCGCCGCGCCCTGCGCCCGGCGCCGACAACCCGAGCCCGTCCGCCAGCCCGAGCCCGACCCAGAACCTGAACATCGCCAACTCGCCCAAGCGCGAGCAAAGCCGCATCAACACCGAGCTGACGTTCGACAGCTTCGTGACCGGTAAGGCCAACCAGCTGGCGCGCGCCGCCGCGATCCAGGTCGCCAACAATCCGGGCGTGTCGTACAACCCGCTGTTCTTCTACGGCGGCGTCGGCCTCGGCAAGACTCACCTGATCCATGCGATCGGCAACCAGGTCATGGCCGACCAGCCGAATGCGCGCATCCGCTACATCCACGCCGAGCAGTACGTGCGCGACGTCGTCACCGCCTATCAACGCAAGGGCTTCGACGATTTCAAGCACTATTACCACTCGCTCGACATGCTGCTCATCGACGATATTCAATTCTTCGGTGGCAAGAGCCGGACGCAGGAAGAGTTCTTCTATGCGTTCGAGGCGCTGATCGCGGCCAAGAAGCAGATCATCATCACCTCGGATACGTATCCAAAAGAGATCACGGGCATGGACGACCGGCTGATCTCGCGCTTCGATTCCGGCCTGACGGTGGCGATCGAGCCGCCCGAGCTCGAGATGCGCGTGGCGATCCTCTTGAAGAAGGCGCAGTCCGAGGACGTGACCCTGTCGGACGACGTCGCCTTCTTCGTGGCCAAGCACCTGCGCTCCAACGTCCGTGAGCTGGAAGGCGCGCTGCGCAAGATCCTGGCCTACTCGCGCTTCCACGGCAAGGACATCACCATCGACGTGGTCAAGGAAGCGCTCAAGGATTTGCTGTCGGTGCAGAACCGTCAAATCTCTGTGGAAAACATCCAGAAGACGGTGGCCGACTTCTTCAACATCAAGGTCGCGGACATGTATTCGAAGCGCCGGCCGGCGAACATCGCCCGTCCGCGCCAGATCGCCATGTACCTGGCAAAAGAACTCACGCAAAAGAGTCTGCCCGAAATCGGCGAACTGTTCGGCGGCCGCGACCACACGACCGTGTTGCACGCGGTGCGCAAGATTGCTGGCGACCGCCAGAAGAATCCAGAGTGCAACCACGAGCTGCACGTACTGGAACAGACGCTCAAGGGTTGATTTTCTGCCCTTGAGCGGAATATTTGTGTTTGCCTCAGGCAATGGCACAATATCGCTTTAGTAACACACCACCTTTCAAACGTACTGAGGATAACTATGCAATTGGTCAAAACCACCCGAGATACGCTTCTCCGGCCACTGCAGATCGTGAGTGGTATTGTCGAGCGTCGGCACACTATGCCGATTCTGGCCAATATCCTCATTCGCAAGACCGGCGAGAGCGTGTCCTTCCTGTCGACCGACACCGAAGTGCAGATCACCACGCACGCCAATATCGGCTCGGGCGACGACGTGACCGGCACCACGGTGGCCGCGCGTAAACTGCTCGACATCCTGCGCGCGCTGCCGGAATCGGGCGACGTCACCATGACCCTGCAGAACAAGCGCCTGGCGGTCCAGAGCGGCAAGTCGCGCTTCGCGCTGCAGACCCTGGCGGCCGAGGAATTCCCGACCGTCTCGGTGGCCGACAGCTACAACGCCTCGGTGACCCTGCCGCAAAAGACGCTGAAGCACCTGTTCAATATGGTGTACTTCTCGATGGCCCAGCAGGACATCCGTTACTACCTGAACGGCCTGCTGCTGGTGCTGGATGGCAGCAATATCATTGCCGTGGCAACGGACGGCCACCGCCTGGCGTTCTGCCAGGTGGAGACCGAGCAGCAGTTCGAGCGCCAGGAAGTCATCATCCCGCGCAAGACCATCATCGAGCTGCAGCGCCTGCTGGAAGAAAGCGATGAAACCGTGCGCCTGGACATCGCGGCCTCGCAGGTGAAACTGACCTTCGCCGACATCGAGCTGGTCTCGAAACTGGTTGAGGGCAAGTTCCCTGACTACACCCGCGTGATCCCGAAGGGTTACAAGAACGACTTCACGATCAGCCGCGATGAACTGCTGCGTTCGCTGCAGCGCGCCGCGATCATGACCAGCGATAAATTCAAGGGCGTGCGCTGCATCATCGAGCCGGGCGTCATGAAGATCAGCTCGACCAATGCCGACCAGGAAGAAGCGGTCGAAGAACTCGAGATCGACTACGGCGGCGACGCGATCGACATCGGCTTCAACGTCACCTACCTGCTCGACGTGCTGAACAACCTGAAGTGCGACCAGGTGAACATCGCCCTGGGCGACTCGAATTCGTCGGCCCTGATCTCGATTCCCGACAATGGCGACTTCAAGTACGTCGTCATGCCGATGCGCATCTGACGCGTCGCGCGGGCCGCTTCGGCGGCCCGTATGCATTTGCCTGAACTAGATAGTCTTATAGAAAGCAGTCCATGTCCGAGAATATCCCAGCAGAAAAGCCCGCCCCACAGGCGGATGATTACGGCGCGTCCTCGATCCAGATCCTGGAGGGTTTGGAAGCGGTGCGCAAGCGTCCGGGCATGTATATCGGCGACACGTCGGATGGCACCGGCCTGCACCACCTGGTGTTCGAAGTCCTCGACAACTCGATCGACGAAGCGCTGGCCGGTTTCTGCACCGAGATCCACGTCACGATCCACTCCGACAACTCGATTTCGATCACCGACAACGGCCGCGGCATCCCGACCGGCGTCAAGATGGACGACAAGCACGAGCCGAAGCGCTCGGCGACCGAGATCGCCCTGACCGAGCTGCACGCCGGCGGCAAGTTCAACCAGAATTCCTATAAGGTGTCGGGCGGCCTGCACGGCGTCGGCGTGTCTTGCGTGAACGCGCTGTCGAAGCTGCTGCGCGTGACCGTGCGCCAGAACGGCAAAGTGCACCAGCTGGAATTCACCCGCGGCGTGCCGGTGGATCGCCTGATCGAGGTGGTCGACGGCGTGGAAGTATCCCCGATGAAGGTGATCGGCGAGACCGACAAGCGCGGCACCGAGGTGCACTTCTGGGCCGACGAAGAGATCTTCACGCTGGTGGAGTTCCACTACGAAATCCTGTCGAAGCGCATCCGCGAACTGTCGTTCCTGAACAATGGCGTCAGCATCAAGCTGAGCGACCAGCGCACCGGCAAGGAAGAACTGTTCGCCTTCGAAGGCGGCACCCGCGGCTTCGTCGAGTACATCAACAAGTCGAAGACCGTCCTGCACCCGACCGTGTTCCAGGCAACCGGCGACCGCATGTCGGACCAGGGCACGAATATCTCGGTCGACGTCTCGATGCAGTGGAACGATTCGTTCAACGAACAGGTGCTGTGCTTCACCAACAACATCCCGCAGCGCGACGGCGGCACCCACCTGACCGGCCTGCGCGCGGCGATGACGCGCGTGATCAACAAGTACATCGACGAGAACGACTTCGCCAAGAAGGCCAAGGTCGAGATCTCGGGCGACGATATGCGCGAAGGCCTGACCTGCGTGCTGTCCGTGAAAGTGCCCGAGCCGAAGTTCTCGTCGCAGACCAAGGATAAACTGGTGTCGTCGGAGGTGCGCGGCCCGGTCGAGGAAATCGTCGCCAAGACGCTCACGGACTTCCTGATGGAAAAGCCGAACGACGCGAAAATCATCTGTGGCAAGATCGTCGAAGCCGCCCGCGCCCGCGAAGCGGCGCGCAAGGCGCGCGACCTGACCCGCCGCAAGGGCGTGATGGACGGCCTGGGCCTGTCCTCGAAGCTGGCCGACTGCCAGGAACGCGACCCGGCGCTGGCCGAGCTGTACATCGTCGAGGGTGACTCGGCAGGCGGTTCGGCCAAGCAGGGCCGCGACCGTAAATTCCAGGCGATCCTGCCGCTGCGCGGCAAGGTGCTGAACGTGGAAAAGGCGCGCTTCGAGAAGATGCTGTCGTCGGAACAGATCACGACCCTGATCGCGACCCTCGGCACCTCGATCGGCCCGGACGAATTCAACGTCGACAAGCTGCGCTACCACCGCATCATCATCATGACCGATGCGGACGTCGACGGCGCCCACATCCGCACCCTGCTGCTGACCCTGTTCTACCGCCAGATGCCACAGCTGGTCGAGCGCGGCCACATCTATATCGCGCAACCGCCGCTGTACAAGGTCAAGGCCGGCCGCGACGAGCGTTACCTGAAGGATGACGTCGAAGAAGCCAGCTACATGATGACCGTGGCGCTGAACACCGCATCGCTGATTCCGCGCGAAGGCGCTGAAGCCGTGACGGGCGAGGCGCTGGCCGAGCTGGCGCGCAAGTACAACCTGGCCAACGCCATCATGATGCGCCTGGCGCGCGTGATCGACCGCGCTGCGCTGACCGCGATCGTCAGCGGCGGCGTGGTGCTGGACCTGACCACGCTCGAAGGCGCGGAAGCGTCGGCCAAGGCGATGGAAGCGGCGATCAACGATCCGGCGGTGAAGGTCAAGGTCAAGTCGGACGAGCTGTCCGAGAAGCACGGCCTGCGCATCGAACGCATCTACCACGGCAACGTGCAGGTGACCGCGATCGACGCCGACTTCGTGGCGGGCGCCGATTACACCGTGCTGGCCGATTCGGCAGCCACCTTCCAGGGCCTGATGGGCGAAGGCGCGATCGTGCGCCGCGGCGAAGGCGAGCGCATGAAGGAGTTTGCTGTGCGCGACTTCCACGCGGCGATGGAGTGGCTGCGTGAAGAGGCTGAGCGGGGCGTGAACAAGCAGCGCTACAAGGGTCTGGGCGAGATGAATCCGGAGCAGTTGTGGGAGACCACGATGGATCCGACCGTGCGTCGTTTGTTGAAAGTGCAGATCGAGGATGCCATTGCGGCGGATCAGATCTTTACGACTCTGATGGGGGATGAGGTGGAGCCGCGTCGTAACTTCATTGAGACTAATGCGTTGCGGGCGGGGAATATCGACGTTTAATACCTATTGCAATAGCAATAGGTTAATATTTTAGCCTATGAATCCAGAAGCGCGCAGTGCATTGATGGCGCGAATTGGAAGTAAAAACACGAAGCCGGAGCTCATTGTTCGCAAATTAGTGTATTCAATGGGCTATCGCTATCGCTTGCATAAGAAAGATTTGCCAGGCCGACCCGATATTGTTTTTGCTGCAAGAAAAAAATTGATTTTTATTCATGGCTGCTTTTGGCACGCTCATAGCTGCAAACGTGGATTTAAACCAAAAACTAATGTTGAATTCTGGAATGCAAAGCTTCAGAGAAATATTGAACGTGACCAGGAAACATTGAGCAAACTGAAATCGCTAGGATGGCAGTCGCTAGTCATCTGGGAGTGCGAAATAAAAGACCTGACACTCGTAGAAAAAAGAGTCAGGTCTTTTATAGAAGGAAGCTGAGTCAATATGCTCTAGCTCTACTATTCCCATCTAACGAATGGATGATCAGGATATGCCGCCAAATATTCTTGAACAACCGTCTTAAAGTTTGAAGACCAATCTTCATATATTTCGCGATTTGTTCCTAAAAAACTATCAAGAAATGTTTTAGTGATATGCGGATTATTTAAAGTAGCTCCGCGCTCGGCAATATATTGAGACCTTAATCTTAATAAGAAAAGCATTTTTTCTTGCGAAAAGTGCTTCTCCCCACCCTTTAAAACATCAGCCTCGCGCAAATAATCTGCTTTTCCCCACTGATTTTTATGAAGCTTCCGAGCATCACTAATGGTATAACTTGCCTTTTCCCCGCAAATTGCATAAAGATCGGCCATTTGAACTCGACGTGCTGCTGAAGCTGCAATTTGAAAATCAGGTAGTATTTTCTGCTCGATCGACGCTACCCAAGGCTCAATGTCATTAGGGCTCAAGCATAAAGTCTTCTGAAGCTCGGGTCGCCCGCCTCTTGAATAATATCCAATTATCCAGAAATGAGACCGCCATTTTCGGATATGTTCGATACCGACATCACGCGCAGTAGACACAGTGGAGCCAGTTGTCGACTTGACTTCTACTGGCACCAATAATGTTCTGTCACCTATCTTTATTTTAAATGTTGCATCCGTCCCACCCCTTTCATGACCGGGAGTCCAATGCAAATTAAAGGTACGACATAATTCTCTCTCACGTTGATCATCCTGCACGGTCATCTGCTCTCCTTAATGCTGCCGCAACACTTGTTGCAACTGCATATGCTACAGGAGGACAGACAGAATTTCCAATTTGACCTAAAATTTGATAAGCAGCACCCTCAAATACCCAGCTTTGAGGGAACCCTTGTAATATCCCGCAATCAGTTCCCGAAAGACGGTAATGCCCATTTTCTGGAGGATAAACAATGGCTTGCGCTCTGGAACGTTGTACTCCGTGAGGCCAGATTTGTAGGCTGTTCCATATATTCATAGATGCTTTGCTATTTACGACGCTGGTCGTATTTCGTGGCCCAGTAAAGCCAGAACGAAGAGTTGGAACCACGCAGTCAAAGCCGATATCGGGAAGCCCGAGGGAGTATCTTGCAGTATTCTTAGGCAAAAGATGGGCCTCATCGCCGTGAGTCGGCAACGGAATAACAAAATTCTCAAAATCTTCGACCTCGAGGAAGCCGACAAAGAAAACTCGCTTCCTCGCTTGGGGAACTCCAAAGTCGTCTGCTTTTAAAACAAACATTCTTATTTTGTAGAAAGCACGAAGCGGCTTAAGGATAAATTCCTCAACGAATCCGCTAAATTTCTCGTCTAGCAATCCTGGAACATTTTCAGCAATGAATGCCCTTGGCTGAACTTCCAAAACACACCTAACGAATTCAGGCCACATGTTCCTAGGGTCGTCAATGCCAGCCTGACGTCCAGCAATAGAGAATGGCTGACAAGGGGGACCACCATGAATTACGTCAACTATGCCACGATAATTTCGCCAATCTACCCCGCGCACGTCTCCTGCCACACCGCCAAACACTTCCCATGTAGGACGATTTGAGGATAGTGTTTTCGCTCCAATTTCAAGCAACTCATATGAGGCCACATGCGTAAATCCGCCACGCTCAAATCCTAAATCTAGTCCTCCACCACCTGAAAATAGTGACAATGCAGCTAATCCATTAGTTTCTGCTTGAGGCATCAGCGTTTCAGGGTTGAGCCGCGGTTCATGCATGCCTTCATCTTCATGCAGATTATCAATCGCGCGCTGAAGTAGTTCAATTTTTCTCTGCTGCGAACGACGTGAAGTTTCACGATAAACTTGACGTTGCTCATCAGTTAAATCATAAGGCATATTTATTCCTATTAATCCAACAACCTTCAAAAGTTATCGAATTGAATATTACAAAAATTATCTAAAATTGTTTTTCTGCAGCAAGAATGTTGATGTGCAATCAATTCCTGTGGAAGACTTGCTTGAACGTTCACTGCAATACCTGCTATTACATCCGAACAGCATTATCACTTAGATCGTTAACCCCTGTACAGAAGAAAATACTGTATATATGAACAGTATCAACCTTGACAAGCCGGCCAGTCACGAAGATTTGCTAGCTGACAACTATCAGGGTCCTACTACAGAAAAATTGCCTTAAAAGCAATTCTTCGTAAAGCTGACATGTTGAGACATTGCACGCCTTTACCGTAGCGCTAGATCTACGATCAACGCATGTGACAGACTAAAATAGTTCTACTCTTCAATTTATTACAGCCCTCTTTCGCTAATCAATCTTGCTCGGGTATCGGCCGAACCACCAGGAACTGGTACGACATCGCGCCAAGGAAAGCGATGCCGGCGCCCGTCAGCAAGGCCGGCACGAACGACCAGCCCTGAGCGATATAGCCGGTCAAGATCGGCGCCAGGGCGCCGCCGATAAACCCGCCAAAATTTTGGATCGCCCCTAGCGAGGCAACCCGGCTGTGTGGCGCCACCGCCGTCACCAGCGACCACGAACAGGCCGACGCCGCATTCGCCAAGAAGATCACAACCGAGATACAGGCAATCGCCGCGGTATTGCTCTCGACCAGCGCGGCAGGAATCGTGAACGCCACCATCCCTAGCATCGACAGCACCACCGCCGACCGCCGTCCCGCGACGACCGATTTCGCACGGCGCGTGATCTGGTCCGACGCCCAGCCGGCCGACAATGCGCCCAGGAACCCGCACAGGAAGGGAATCGTCGCCGCCACACCGACATAGGCCACGTCCATATGACGTTCCGTACGCAGATACCCCGGCAGCCAGGTAAGGAAAACCCAATTCAAATACACCGACCCAAAGAAGCCAAGCAGCATCCCCCAGGTGGCGCGCTGGCGGAACAGCGCACGCCAGGACGCGAAGCCCGTCGCCGGCGCAGCCTCCAGGGTCTGCCCTTCATCCAGATAAGCCCGCTCGGCGGCGGTCAACTCTTCGCGCACCGGGTCGCGATACAGCATGACCCAGACGATGGCCGCGACGATGCCCAGCGCGCCGGTAATGAAGAAGGCCCAGTGCCAGCTGGTCGCGGCGATCAGCGGCGACAGGCACAAAGGCGCCAGCGCGAAGCCCAGTGGCGAGGCCGAGTTATAGATGCCGGTCGGCGTGCCGCGCGTTCGCAAGGGGAACCAGTTGCTCACCACCCGCGCCGCAGCCGGGAATTGCGGCGCCTCACCGATGCCGAGCACGACGCGCGCCAGCACGAACCAGCCAAAGGTGGAGACGAGTCCACCTGCAGCCTGGGCCAGCGACCAGATCACCAGTCCCGCACCGAGCAGCCAACGCGGCCCGATCTTGTCGACCAGGGCGCCCACCGGCAACTGGCACAGCGCATAGCTCCACGAGAAGGCCGACAGCAGCACGCCCATTTCGCCGAGCGAGAGGCCAAGGTCGGCGCGGATGAATTCATTGGCGACGGCGAGCGTGGCGCGGTCCAGGTAGTTGATGACGCCGGTGACGACCAGCAGGGCCAATGCCAGATTCTGGCGGTAGCGAATGCGCGCAGTCGCGGCCAGGTGAGTAGGGGTAACGTTCATTTCGGGATGGTATCAAACGACACCAGCGACCGGTTACGCCTTTTTTGCCATGGCACGTTTGCAACACAGCGACAACAAGGCATAAAACTCGTGCTACCATCCGCTCCGGGCTATGCAGGATGCCCACTCTCGCGAAAGCCAGCGCACCTGCCAACGTCCACGACGTGACCGTTTCTCAGGAGTTCGATCCCTGTTCATTCACTGATGCCGTAGCGAGAGCGGCCAATACCATGTGAAAAGGACTTGGCATGCGCCTCCATCGAAACACCCTTCCAGACACCAATACCGATTTCCTGCGTCGCCACGCCCGCGCCATGCTGCGCAGCGCCCATTCGGACCAGCCTAGCAAAGCCTTGCCCATCGTGCGCCGCGTGCATGCGGCTGGAAAGACAGCGGACACGCGCGTCACACAGCTCTACCACGCGCGCACGACGCTGCAGCTCAAGCACATGTTCCGCACGCTGGCCGCGGAGCTGGGCTACGCGACCTGGGATGCCTGCAAGCGCGATATCGACCGCCGTCCGCCGGAAGTGCTCGACCGCTTCCGGCTCGATCTCGGCGCGTTCGGCGACCATGAGCACATCTGGTTTGCGGACAAGCCGACCGCCGCGGCTTGGCAGCGTGAACACGGCGGGCGCATGGTCGAGTATGGAAAGCAGGCTGTCGTGATGCCGGCCTGAGTATAGCGCTGTTAAGTTTAAAGCAGCCACGACGTCGTTCCCGCGCAGGCGGGAACCCAAGGCTGCGAACGTCGTCGAAACGCGTGAAAAATTAGGTTCCCGCCTGCGCGGGAACGACGTTCATACGCTAACTGAAGAACGATTTTCCACTTTACTTAACGCCATTACGGCCTGCATGGGTTTATTGCGAAGCCGGCACACGCCGCAACACGTCGTCATACGGCGCCAGGTCCAGATAGGCCGTCACCTCAATCGCACGGCTGCCTTGCATGCGGAAAATCCAAAGATAGCTGTTGCGATAAGGCTTGCCGTCCTTCGCCACCGCTTCGCCGTCCCATTCGATGACGACGTGATCGCCATCGGCCCACAGGTTGCGGATCGTGGGCCGGATCTGGCGTTGCAGGCGGGTCGACAGCGGCATGACCGCGCCGTCGATCAATTCCTGCTTGCCGCGAAGCACGCGCGCGGTCGGGCTGCTGCCCTTGATGGTCCAGACCACATTCGGCGCCAGCATGTCGTCGAAGAACGTCCGTCCGCCGGCGGCCCAGGCAGCGAATGCTTTATTAACCGCTTCCTTGTTGGCTTGCGCTTGCGCCGAGCCGCTGTCGGCACGCGCCGAAGACGCAGACCACACCAGCGCAGCTATCAACACCCAGGCAGCCGCCCAACGTGACGAACCACCCGAACCGGATCGAAAGAATTTCATATCGCACTCCCTGATGATCGTTGAATGGGAAGGCCATCCCGGCTCTTCCGCTTCCGGCTAGTGTGCAGCGCACGCGCCGGCGCGCGGTAGCTCGATCATCCGGGAAGCTTGCACGATCATCCGAAGATGCGGGTCAGCGCCTACGGCAGCCTGATCTTGACCACCGCATTTCCGGACGTGACATACAGGTTGCCCTTGCCATCCGTGACGATGCCGCGCACGTCGGCCAGGCTGCCCGGCAAGTCGCCGGTGCGCAGGGTCGTCGAGCGCGTCGAGCCCGCTAACGTCGTGACCACGCCTTCCGGCGTGATCCTGCGCACCAGGTTGTTGATCGCATCGGCTGCATACACATTGCCGCGCGGGTCGACCGTCAGCGCCACCACCTGCTCGAAGCGCGCGGCGGTGCCGATGCCGTTGTTCGATCCCCGGGCATTCGCTGCGCCGGCCAGGAAAATCATATTGTTGACGCCAATCACGCCGTTCGGGTTCCAGCGGCTGATCTCGCGGTCCAGGTCGAACACGAACACGTTGTTGTTGTTGTCCACCGCCACGCCGCGCGGCTCGAACAGGCTCACCCCCGTCAGGTTGTTGACGACGGATTGGCCTTCCAGCATCAGTGTATTGTCCCCCGCAATCCTGCGCGTACTGTAGCTGTTGGTGATGAACAGGTTATCGTTAGCATCGACCGCGATCGCGCCAGGCACCACGGAGGCCAGCCGGCCGTCGCTGACGTTGTTCCCGATGGGGATCGTGGCCGTCGTGCTGACGCGTCCAGCGGAGGTAATGCTCCGGATGCGCAGATTATCGGCGACATAAATTGTTCCGCGCCTGTTCACCGCCACGGCCACCGGATTACCGAAGCGGGCATTGCCCGCGTCGCCATCGACAAAGCCGCTGGTGCCGGCCGCCCCAGCCACCGTCGTGACAACGCCTGCCGGCGTGATCTTGCGAATGACGAAGTTGCCGGTGTCCGCGACATACAGATTGTCATCGGCATCGATCGCAATACCCTGCGGCCATTTGAAGCGCGCAGCCGTGCCGGCGCCGTCCATCGTGCCCTCGATCGTCGGATCGCCCGCCAGGATCGACAGCGCGGCCTGCGGCGGGGGAGATTCGCCGCCATCCTCGTCGTCCTCGTCCTTCGGTATGCCGTCGCCACAGGCGGAGCACAGCAGCATCAGGGCGGCGGCGCCACACAGCTTGAGGCGAAGTCGGGCAGTGTCAGTCACGGAACGGCGAGTCATGAATCTCTCCAAAAAGGTCCGTCTTCGATGCTACCACGCAGCAAACTACCGGCCGCTGTTCTCAGCCATGGTAGCTGCATAAACTGCATCGCCAGTGCGCCCCACGGCGTCGAAGTGACACTTTCGCCAAACAACCCACGTAATCAACGCGGCGAATTTCCCGTACTTTCTTTTCCACAATCGGCACTTTCCCGCTTGACATACGGCCAAGAGTTCCTTAAAGTCGAAATTATGTCTTTCACCCTGCATCTGTCGACCTCCCTACCAGCCGCCGGCGCGCTATCGCTGGCTGCCCTGCTACTACGCGCGTAACGCTCCGCCGTACGTCCCGGCACCGCCGGCCCCAACAGCAGTAGGATTCGCACCGATGTCTACCACGCCATTTTTCGCACCATCGCATTTTCCCACCGGGCTCGTCCTGGCGGCAGGCTCGCGCGCAGGCATTCGCCTGCTGCTAAAGCTACCGATCGGTTGCCGGGCCTAGCGTTTTCGTGGCCCGTCCGGCAGCCTGTCGCCACCTCGCAGACCCACAAGGTCGCCCAGTGACCACCCCATCAGGAGCCCCGATCATGCTGAACAATCCCGCCACCAAATACCGTCCCTTCCCCGCCGTCCCGTTGGCCGACCGCCAATGGCCGAGCCGCACCATCACCACGCCGCCGATCTGGATGAGCACCGACCTGCGCGACGGTAACCAGGCCTTGATCGAGCCGATGAGCGTCGAGAAGAAGCTGCGCTTCTTCAAGATGCTGGTCAAGATCGGTATCAAGGAAATCGAGGTCGGCTTCCCGTCGGCCTCGCAGACCGACTTCGATTTCGTGCGCATGCTGGTGGAAGACAAGCACATTCCGGACGACGTCACCATCATCGTGCTGACCCAGTCGCGCGATGAGCTGATCCGCCGCACGGTGGAGTCGGCGGTCGGCGCCAAGCGCGCCATCGTCCACGTCTACAACTCGGTGGCGCCGGTGTTCCGCCGCGTGGTGTTCGGCATGGAGCGCGACGAGATCGTGCAGATTGCGGTCAAGGGCGTCCAGCTGATCAAGGAACTGGTGGCCCAGCATCCGCAGACCCAATGGGGCCTGGAGTATTCGCCGGAATCGTTCTCGACCACCGAACTCGATTTCTCCAAGCAGATCACCGACGCGGTCAGCGCCGTATGGCAGCCGACGCCGGACAACAAGATGATCGTCAACCTGCCGTCGACCGTCGAGGCGGCGACGCCGAACGTCTATGCCGACCAGATCGAATGGATGTGCCGCCACCTGAACAACCGCGAATCGCTGGTCATCAGCGTCCACCCGCACAATGACCGCGGCACCGCCGTCGCCGCCGCCGAGCTGGCGGTAATGGCCGGCGCCGACCGCGTCGAGGGCTGCCTGTTCGGCAACGGCGAACGCACCGGCAACGTCGACCTGGTCACCCTGGCGATGAACCTGTACACGCAGGGCGTCAATCCCGGCCTGGACTTCTCGGACATCGACGCGGTGCGCCAACTGGTCGAGGACTGCAACCAGCTGCCGGTGCATCCGCGCCATCCGTATGCGGGCGACCTGGTGTTCACCGCCTTCTCGGGCTCGCACCAGGACGCGATCAAGAAGGGCTTCGCCAAGCAGCAGCCCGACGCGATCTGGGAAGTGCCGTATCTGCCGATCGACCCGGCCGACCTGGGCCGCAGCTACGACGCCGTCATCCGCGTCAACAGCCAGTCGGGCAAGGGCGGCATGGCCTATCTGCTGGAACAGGAATACGGCCTGCAGCTTCCACGGCGCCTGCAAATCGAGTTTTCGCGCGCCGTGCAGCGCGTGGCCGACGAGAGCGGCCGCGAGATCAACGCGGGCGACCTGCACGCCCTGTTCGCGCGCGAATACCTGGAACAGGACGAGCCGTATCACTACATCTCGCACCGCATGGTCGAGGACAGCGAGCACGAAGTCCAGCTCGACGTGACCGTGACGCGCCACCATGCGCAGCAAGCCTTCGCCGGCACCGGCAATGGCCCGATCGACGCCTTCGTGAACGCGCTGGGCCTGGAAATCCGCCTGATGGACTACCACGAGCATGCGATCGGCTCGGGCGCCGATGCGCGCGCGGCCTGCTACGTCGAACTGCGCGTGGGGAATGGCCTGACGCTGTTCGGCGTGGGCATCGACAGCAATATCGTGACCGCCTCGTTCAAGTCGGTGCTGTCGGCGGTGAACCGTCACATGGCGGCGAGCGCAGAGAATCCGGCCGCGCTGGCGGCCTGAAGTTCCAGGCGGGGCGGCGCACGCCCTGCCGGCGCCGCCGATCGATCAGCGGCGGCGCTGCGGCGCGCGGCGCGGGCCGGCCGGTCCGCGCGACTCGAGATGGCGGAACACGATGCGACCCTTGGTCAGGTCGTAGGGCGAGAGCTCCAACGTGACGCGGTCGCCCATCAGGATGCGGATGTGGTTCTTCTTCATGCGGCCGGCTGTGTAGGCGATCATCTTGTGGCCGTTTTCCAGCTCGACGCGAAAACGCAGTTCGGGCAGCACTTCCGACACGAGGCCGTTCATTTCGATCAGTTCTTCTTTTGCCATGCGGGTTCTCCTGGGGATGCGGCGCCGGCAGGCGCCGGGCGTCGTTGATGCGGGGGGATCATGGGGCCCGGCATCGAGCGCCAGGAGAGGGATGAAAAAAAAGCCCGCATCCTGCGGGCTTCGTTTCAAAGCATTACCGATTTATCGCCGCTCCCGCCCATGCTATCTGCGTGGTGCCGGAGCTATGGGCGCCCGCGCTATCTGCGCGGTGCGTCCGCTGTACAGGCTGACTGACATACCGAAAACACGTCCTCCGGAAAGTCGCGCACTGCACAGGCGCGGTCACGGATCGGAGGACTTTCGACCAGGCGTGGCCTGATCGAGCAGCCGAGTATAACAGCATTTTTGTGCGGCGCACAAAATAATGTTCGTACTGTCTCAATGCGGCATCGGCTCTTCGCCGTCGTCGCGGCCGGCCGTGAAGCGTTCGGCCGCGGTCGACGCATCGTCGTCGGCTCGCGAATGGACGGCCGCCTCGGGTGGATCGAGCATGTCGGCCAGCATGGCCTGCAGTTCCGGCGTGTCCCAGTCCTCGCCGGCGCGCTGCCGGCGGTGGATGTAATGCTGGATCTCGCTATGCTGTTCGGCGGTCAATGGCAAGCCGTGGAACGTGGTGCCCGGGGTCGCTTCGCGCATGCTGCCTCCTGTGCCCTGCCGATGTGGCCGGATGCACCGACTATACGCCGGCGCGGGCCGGGCGGCGCGCGCTTCACGCCGTGGCGCCCGGGCCGCTCATCCGGTCCAGCATCTGCAGCGAGGCGCGCTCGCTCATCACCAGCACCAGCTTCAGGCGCGCGCGCGTCATGCCAACGAAGAGTTTGCGCAGCGCGCGCTCGTCCAGCTCCTCGAAGTCGATCTCGGTGAAGATCAGCGCCGGCGCCGACTGACCCTTGAAGCGGTACACCGACTCCGCCAGCAAGCCCCCTTCGCGAAACACCGGGTTCCCGAACAAGTCATAGGCCCCGGTGAACGAGCGCAGCGTGTGCGAATCGCTCAGCCGGTCGAGCTTCAGGATGGCCGATTTTTCGCGTCCGCGAAACGCGCAGATCGCGATGTCCTGGCGCCCGAAGCCCGCAGCCAGGCACGAAGTGACGGCGCGCCGGGTCTGCGCCAGCATCGCTTCCTCGTCCCCTTCCGGATACGTCAGCTCCTCGATGTCGGCGCCCTTGAACGGGCTGCCCGCCTCCACCGGCTGGCGCGCGGCGCCGAGCGCCGTCAGCATGTCGACGATCTGGCGCGGGCTGCGGTAGTTGGTGTGCGAATGCAGGGTCACCCAGCCCGGCAGCGGCACCATCGCGCGGCCGTACAGGTTCTGGTCCGGGTCTTCCATCCAGATCGCGCGCCCACCCGGCTTGAGCATGCGCAGCACGATGTCGCGCCAGGCCACCGAGAAATCCTGGCCTTCGTCGACGATCACCACGTCGAACTGCCAGGTTTCGGGCAGCTCGGCGTCCGTCATCGACGTCTCGATCTTGTCCCAGACGTCGGCCGCGCCGTAGTCGGGCGTGACGTCCTGTGCGCGCAGCCAGGCGTCGGACAGCATGTGGAAGGTGGCCACCCGCCCGCCGGCCGGGACCAGGCGTTCGATGTGGTCGGCCAGCGGCCGGTTGAAGCAGACGTAGAGCGGGCGCAGGCCGGCGTCGAGCGCGGCCGTGTATTCGGCCAGCGCCAGCTGGGTCTTGCCGCTGCCGGCGGTGCCGATCACGTGCAGGCGGAACGGAGAAAATTCCAGCCGCCGGGCCCATGTCGCCAGGCCGCCCGACAGCCGCGTCACCATCTTCACCGCATTGCCGATCATGGCGCTGGGATCGGGCCGCAGGTTCAGCGTGTCGCCCAAAAAGCGCGTGACCTTGTCGAAGTCGTCGGTGCGGTCGGTGACCGGCAGCGACTCGCGGATCACCCGCGCCAGCTTGGGCTTGTTGGTGGCGTCGATGATGTGGTCCGGGTCGATCCCGGCCAGCTGCTGGTCGCGCACGATGTAGTCGGGGCAGTACAGCAGATAGTCGACCGACAGCGTGCCGTGGTAGCGCTTGGTCAGCCCCTCGATGGTCGCCAGGATCTGGCTGCGGATCTTGCGCGGCTTGCCCTGGTAGCTTTTCACCAGGCCTTCCGGGGTCTCGTTCAGGAAGCCGGCGACCTGCTCGATCACCAGGATGCGGCCGTTCGGGGCGAGCACGATGAAATCGACGTCGCCATACACCGAGTAACCCTGCTCGACATTGGTCCAGTGCACGCCGTGGTAGATGACGTAGGGGGTGTCGGCCAGGCGCTGCTCGAGATACGTCAGGGTTTCGATCTCGCGCGCGGCGGCGCCGGTGACCGCCATCTCGCGCCAGCCGGCTGGTTGAATATGGGCCATGGTGTCCGCAAGCGTTAGTAAGGTGGAAACTATTGTAAGTCTGTTTCCATGATAGTC
The DNA here is from genome assembly GCF_001866515.1 of Massilia timonae. Classification (NCBI taxonomy): domain Bacteria; kingdom Pseudomonadati; phylum Pseudomonadota; class Betaproteobacteria; order Burkholderiales; family Oxalobacteraceae; genus Massilia; species Massilia timonae. Next base: position 1,907,063 of record NZ_JRYB01000001.1, on the reverse strand, counting down.
ACACACCGTTGTCCGGGGAACGCATTCTTGGGCGGGAATGCGACCAGATCGTTGCCGAAGTGAAAAACTTATTGTCGCCTGGCGGCAATCCGGTGCACACTTTCGGGAATTACGCTTAGCGTCAGGGTCTTCGTGCATTTTCCTTCCGTTCTTACAGCAATTCCAGCGCTGCGCCTGTGGACGTGGATGCTGCTGTGCGTGCTGTGCCTGACGCAGGCGCCGGCGCAAGCTGGCGAGGTGCATGCCTTCAATGGAAGCAGGGTGAAAGGTTGCCAACTCGACGGCAAGGCATACACCTGCGGCAACCTGCCCTCGAGCGCATGGGACGACTCGATGGCGATCGCCAACGGCTACAGCGTCCATATCAGATCCAGTATCAGTCCGGGCTGGGACTATGGCGTGTCGATGTCCGGCAGCGCGCGCCTGAGCAGCGGGGGTTCCATCAACCTCAACGGGATCAACCCGGAAAAGATCAGAATCTCCGGGGGTTCGTTCGACGCGGCCGGCGAGTTCTCCCTGACCAGGCCGGTCCGCGTGACCGCCAACGTGACGGCCGGCTCCATGACGCTCGGGGGCGAAGCGGGCTTCCAGATCACCGGCAATATGGTCTCGAAAGGCGCGGTGTCGGTCGCCACCAGCGCCATCATCAACGGCTCGGTCAGCGGCGGCCAGGTCACCGTCGGCTCGTCGGTCAGGATCAGCGGCAGCCTGGCCGGGACGGGAGCCGTGTCGATCGGCTCCAGCACTACCATCGGCGCGGGAGTCAGCGGTTCGTCCATCACGGCCGACTCCTCGGTGACCGTGACCGGCAACGTGGCGTCGGCCGGCGAGGTGTCGATCGGCTCCAGCGGCATCGTCAACGGCTCGGTCAGCGGTGCCCAGGTCACCACCAACTCATCGGTCAAGATCAGCGGCAGCGTGACCGCGACGGGGAAGGTGTCGATCGGCTCCAGCAGCACCGTCGGCGCGGATGTCACCGGCACCTCCATCACCACCGACGCTTCGGTCACGATCACCGGCACGGTCAAGGCCAGCGACGTCCTGACGGTCGGCTCCCATTCGACGATCCGCGGGCCGGTCAGCGGCACGAACTCGATCACGCTCAACTCCCCGTCGACCATCGTCGGCACGGTGAGCTCGAAAGGGCCGATCACGATCGGCTCGCACGCGAACATCGATGGCGCGATCAGCGGCACCGTCGTCACTACCGGCTCGCCGGTGACCCTGAAAGGCGATATCGTCGCCACCAGCCGCTTCACGCTGGCGTCGGGCAGCACGGTCAACGGCAATATCACCTCGCCTGAAATCGAGATGTATGCGGCCAGCAGCATCGTCACCGGCAAGGTCACGGCGTCGACATACCTCACCATGGGACACGCGGTGCGCATCAACGGCGACGTCGACACCGGCCAGCTCAAGCTGGAAGCCTCCGACGCGCTCATCAACGGCAATGCGGCGGTCGACTTCGCGACCCTGTACTGGCATGGCCGCGTCAGCGAAAAGATCTTCTGCAAGAAGGGCACGCGGCCGGGTTACTGCGATTGCGTCGACAACCAGAGCGACTATCCGGTCAATACCGCCAACGGGCCACGCTGCGAGGCACCCAAGCCGGCAGCCGGGGCGCTCGACCACTTCCTGATTTCGCACGATGGCAGCGGCTCGGTGTGCGCGCCGGAATCGGTGACGGTCGCCGCCTGCGCCAATGCCGATTGCAGCAGCAAGTTCACCGGCGGCGCGCAGGTCAAGCTATTCCCCGGCAACGTGAGCGCGGACACCGGCAGCACCGGCACGGTCAAGGCGACCGTCTCGCGCCACACGGTGGGCTCCGAAACGCTGCGCCTGACGTCCGGCGGCACCACGCCGGTACGCTGCATCCGCAGTACTCCCGGCGAGAACAGCGTGAATAGCTGCGACATGAGCTTTGCCGGCGCCGGCTTCGAGATCGAGGTCCAGCCTTTCAGGGCGGGCGAGAGCATCCAGGCGATCATCAAGGCCCGGGAGAAAAGCGACAACACCGACTCCTGCGTCGCCAAGTTCAAGGAACAGACGATCGACGTCGAATACAGCTGCGCCTATGTCCGGCCGGGCACCGGCGGCGAAGCCCTGAACGTGACCGGCGGCAGCGGCATCGCCCTCGCCTGCGCTGCCGGCAAGGCGCAAACCCTGGCGACCTTGTTCGACAGGTATGGCGACGCCAAGGTAACGCTGGCCTACGAGGATGCCGGTGAGTTGGGCCTGAAAGCGAAGTCCGGCGAAGTGGAAGGCGAGGCCACCTTTGGCGTCGCACCTTACAAGTTCGGTCTCACAGCGCCGGCAGGGCCGATCCACGCGGGCGATACGTTCGATGTGGCAGTGTCGGCGCTCAGCAAGAACAACAAGGTCACGGCGAACTTCGACAAGGCGAAGCTGCCGCCTAGCGCGACCATGACGAATATTTCCCTGAACTGCGTGCGTCCGGTCGGCGCCATAGCCGGTCAACTCACGAAGAAAGCATTCGAGTTCGGCGAAGGAAAGGCCACCGCGGCGGTGTCGTGGAACGAAGCCGGCAGCCTTCAGCTGACGGCAAAGACGGAGACGACATTCCTGAATACCGGCTTGGACACCGTGGGCAGCACGCAGGCCACCAACGGAACCGACCATTGCACCAGCGTCGGGCCGGTCATTCCAAAGTACTTCCTGGTCGAGCAGTTCAACGAGCCACGCAAGCCGCTCGACTTCTTCTATGCGGGCGAGCCGATTCCCGTCAAGGTCACGGCAATGAACGCCGCGGGCCAGGCGACCGAAAACTATTCGGACGGCATCGTCAGCCAGACTGTCACGCTCACTGCCTACGACAAGGAAGGCAAGACAGCGAACCCGAACGGCGGTGTCCTGGGATCCGCGACGATCGCGGCGAGCGCCTTCGCCAAGGGCGTGGCGCGCGCCAATCCCACCTATTCCTCGCCGGCCGACGCCAATGGCAAGCGACTGCCGCTCGCGCCCGGCGTGATGCGCCTGCGCGCGCAGAACGCCGACAATACGGTCGGCTCGGGCGGCGACGATAGTCATGAAAAAGCGCAGCCGGAAATTCGCAGCGGGCGCCTGCGCATCGCCACGCTGTTCGGCCGCGCCGGCTCCACGCTCGATCTACCGGTCACGGTGGAATACTGGAGCGGCGCCAGCTGGCTCCTCAACAACAGGGATGACTTCACCATCGTGCCTGCCGCGGCCATCGCCCAGACCTCGCATGCCCACGCCAACGGCAGCGGCGCCAAGCCCAAGACCCAGGTCTTTTCCGATCTGAAGCTCGATGGCGGCAAGGCCAAATTGCCAGTCCAGGGCGATGCGGCGGGCTGGATCGACATTGCCTTCAACCTCGGCATCGACACCACGCACGACCAGTCCTGCCTGAAGGCCGACCCGATCCGCACCAGTGCTGGCGCCAAGCTGCCCTGGCTGCAATCGCTCGGCGGCTGCGCCGATCCATCCGGCCGCGCCACCTTCGGCATCTTCGCGCCCGAGAGCAAACGCATCATCCACATGCGCGAGGTGTTCAATTGAAGCGCGCATGGCGGCGCCAGGACGGCTTCTCGATGGTCGAACTGATCACGGTGATGGTGCTGATCGGCGTGCTGGCCGCGATCGGCATTCCGCGGCTGATGGGCGGGAACAGCATCAATGCCGTCGTCTTCGGCGACCAGGTGGCCAGCGCCTTGCGCACCGCCCAGAAGAGCGCGGTGGCCAAGCGCCGCATCGTGTGCGTGACGACCTTCGAGCGGCGCATTGAACTGCGCATCAGCACGGCTGCCGGCACGGCCGCCTGCAACCTGCAGCTCGACGGCGCCAACGATGGCGCCTTCGACAGCAGCGATGGCAAGATCAGCATGAACAACCCGCAGCCCGCCCTGTTCTTCCGTCCGGACGGCACGGTCGCCGCCACGGCGGGCAATGCGCCGCTCGCGGGCTTCGACATCACGGTCAGCGATTCGAGCGGCGTGCGGCGCACGATCCACGTCGACGGGAGGACCGGCCTTGTCAATTAAACGCATGGCCGGGATGACCCTGGTCGAGCTGATCATCGCCATCGCGATCGTGGGCACGGCGCTGGCCGGCCTGGTCGCGGTCTACAACCGCGCCAACGTCGCCAGCGCCGACCCCTTGATCACCCAGCAGATGCTGGCGATCGCCGAAACCATGATGGAAGAGATCATGCTCAAGCCCTACCTCACAGAGGGCGGCAGTGCCGCACAGCCTGAAAACCGCGCCGACTATACCGAGGTCACTCACTACAACGGATATGCGACCAGCGGCGGCATCGTCGACGTGGCCGGCGCTCCGATCGCAGGCCTCGACCGCTACGACGTCGCGGTCAGCGTCACACCGGCAACGCTGACGGACATCGCCGATGCAGACAATGTCCGGCGCATCCAGGTGGTGGTGACGGAAAGCGGCGGCCAGCAATTGCAGCTCACCGGCTGGAGGACCAGGCCATGACAGCCATGAAGCGCCCCCTCGCGCGCGGCTTCACGCTGGTCGAGCTGATCGTCGTCATCGTCCTGATCGGCATCATCGGCGGCGTGCTCGTCCTGCAGCTGCTGCCGGCGATCCGCAGCTACCTGCTGGTCGGGCAACGCGCGGCGCTGACCAACCAGGCCGACACCGCCTTGCGCAAGATCGTCGGCGAAGTGCGCAGCGCGGTGCCCAATTCGCTGCGGCTCGGATCGTCCACGTGCATGGAACTGGTGCCGACCAAGGATGGCGGCCGCTACCGCATGGGTCCCCACATCGAAGGCAACACTGTGGCCGGCGACTTCCTCGACGATACCGAACCCAGGGACCGCTTCGACGTGCTGACCGACTACGTCAATGCGCCCGTGCCGGGCGATGCCATCGTGATCGGCAACCAGAACACGAGCGACGTTTATGACCAGGTGAACGTCGGCATCGTCAATGCATCGGGCGCTCCCACCAACGCCGCCACCGGGGTGTCCAGCATCACCCTCGACGCCCCCATCCGGGTCCCGCCGGGCTATGACGGCGGACGTTTCGTCATCGTGCCGAAGGACGAAAAAGTCGTCACCTACCTGTGCCTCGGTGCGGAGCTGGCCGGAGGCACCGGCGCAGGCAAGCTGTACCGCCTCGCCGACGCAAGCTTCCACTTCAACGAGACCTGCCCGGCAGCGGCGCCGGCCGGCGCCGCGCTGGTGGCGGACAAGGTATCGCATTGCGCCTTCATCTATTCTCCCAACCAGGGCGCGACCCAGGAAAGCGGCTTCATCCAGCTGCAGCTGACCCTGAGCGACAAGGGCGAGTCGGTCCCGCTCACCATCGGCGCCCACGTGGACAACGTGCCATGAGCCAGACGCGCCCACAATCCGGCTTCGCCTATATCGCGGCGATCGTGTTCCTGGTGGTGGTCGCCGGGATTGCGGTAGCCCTGCTGCAGCTGACCAATACCCAGCAAGCCACCGTCAACCAGGCCCTGCTCGGCGCCCGCGCCGGCCTGGCGGCGCGCGCCGGCATCGAATGGGTCTACCAGGGCCTGGGCAGCCGTTGCACGCCAACGGGCGCCGTCACGGACCTCGGCGATTTCGTCGACGCCAGCGGTTTCCGGGTCACGGTCACCTGCTCCTACCGCGTCTTCCGCGAAGGCCAACACCCCGGCGCCAACGGCGAGCCGGAAGCGACCGTCAAGCACATCTACACGATCCAGTCGGTCGCCTGCAACCGCAATGGCCCCGGCGCTTGCCCGGACGACGGCAGCGTCCCACGGCCGGACTACGTGGAACGCAAACGGGTCGCCACCGTCTGCATGACTGCCGATAATAATCCCTGCTACTAAATAATTATCCGCAACGAAACAATGATGGTGGTTTCGCAGCAATGATCTTTTTCCGATAACAGCGCATCATGGAGTCCTCAACCAACCCGAGGAGTATCCATGACCCCATCCAAAGTTGCCATCGTCACCGGCGCCTCGCGCGGCATCGGCGCCGCCGTCGCCCGCCGCCTGGCCGAAGACGGCTACCGCGTCGCCATCAACTACGCCAGCAATACCCAGGAAGCCGAGAAAACCGTCGCCGCCCTGCGCGCCGCCGGCCACACCGCCATCGCGATCCAGGCCGACGTCGCCCAGCCCGACCAGGTGCGCGCCTTGTTCGACACCACCGAGCGCGAGCTGGGCAAGGTCGACGTCCTGGTCAACAATGCCGGCATCCTCAAGACGGTGCCGCTGGCCGATACCTCCGACGAGCTGTTCGCGCGCACCTTCGCCATCAATGTGCAGGGCAGCTTCAACACCATGCGCGAAGCGGCCACCCGCCTGAACGAAGACGGCAGCATCGTCAACTTTTCCACCAGCGTGGTCGGCCTCAAGCCGCCCGGCTACGCGATCTACGGCGCCACCAAGGCCGCCGTCGAGACGATGAGCCAGATCTTCGCCAAGGAGCTGCGCGGCCGCCGTATCCGCGTCAACGTGGTGGCGCCGGGTCCGGTGGCGACCGAGCTGTTCTTCGACGGCAAGACGCCCGAGCAGATCGCCCATTTCGCCGGGTTGCCGCCGCTGGAGCGCCTGGGCGAGCCGGAGGATATCGCCCGTGTCGTGTCCTTCCTGGCTGGCCCTGAGGCCGGCTGGGTCAACGGCCAGGTGCTGCGCGCCAACGGCGGCGTGGTGTAGCCGGAGGATTGGGCAATCCTTGCGGAGCATTTCACGCGCGTTATGGGGTGTAATAGGCGCATGAACCGCCACCGCCACGAGGAGACCGACGATGCAAGCGATCCGTGAACTCGCCGACCTGATTGCCCGCCATGCGCCCATCGAAGGCATGCACCGGAGCCCTGTTTCCGGCATGTGGCTGATCCGCAGCGACCGCACCACCGAACCGCTGCACGTGGTGCATGCGCCGGCGGTCTGCATCATCGCGCAAGGCGCCAAGCTGGTGTCGCTGGCCGGCAACGATTTCCATTACGACCCGGCCAAGTTCCTGGTGGTGTCGGTCGACCTGCCGGTGACCGGCTGCGTCACCCAGGCCAGCAAGGAAGAACCCTATCTGTGCCTGCGGGTCGACCTCGATCCCCAGGTGCTGGCCGCGCTCGACCTCGAACTGCCGGGGCGCCCCATGCCACGCGCACGCGGCGCGACGTCAGCGCGCGGCCTGTTCCTGAGCGAGACCACGCCTGGCCTGGCCGACGTCGCGGCGCGCCTGGTGCGCCTGCTCGAGGCGCCGCAAGACATTCCGGTGCTGGCCCCGCTGCTGTTGAAGGAGCTGCACTATCGCCTGCTCACCGGCGAACACGCCGACGTGGTGCGCCACATCGCGCGCGGCGAAGGCCGCATGGCCCAAGTCACGCGCGCGATCTGCTGGATCAAGGACAACTTCAACCGCCCGCTGAGCGTCGAACGCCTGGCCGGCGACGTGGGCATGAGTTCGTCGACCCTGCACGAGCACTTCAAGTCGGTGACATCGATGAGCCCCCTGCAATACCAGAAGCAGCTGCGCCTGCAGGAAGCGCGGCGCCTGATGCTCACCGGCGCCAAGGACGCGGCGCGCGCAGGCCATGCGGTCGGCTACGAGAGCAGCTCGCAGTTCTCGCGCGAGTACGCGCGCTTCTTCGGCATGTCGCCGGGGCGCGACTCGACGCGGCTGCGCCAGTCACTCGATGGCGCCAGCCTGCTGCAGGCGGTGCGCTAGGCGGCCACCGGCGCGCCGCGGACCCGCTCCAGGATGCGCTGCGCGCTCGGTTCCTGGATCAGCAGCGCGCGGCGCCTGCGGGCGATTGGAAACCAGGCGTCACCCCATGGCCGCCGTCTCCTATAATCGCGCCATGACCACTCCTTCCCGGCTCCCCGCATGAGCTACCGCCTGGCGATCTTCGACTTCGACGGCACGCTGGCCGATTCCTGGCCCTTCTTTTTGAGCGTGTTCAACGATATCGCCGACCAGCACGGCTTCCGGCGGGTCGACGCCGAGCAGGCCGAGCGGCTGCGCCACTACGGTCCGCGCGACGTCATGCGCCACGTCGGCATGCCGGCCTGGAAGCTGCCGTTCGCCTCGCGCTCCTTCATCGACCGCATGCGCGCCGTCACCGGCGCCGGCCGCATCCCGCTGTTCGACGGCATCGGCCCGATCCTGCGCGAGCTCGACCGCGCCGGCGTGCGGCTGGCGGTGGTCTCCTCGAATGCCGAGGAGAACGTGCGCGCCGTGCTCGGGCCCGAGCTGGCGGCCCTGATGCGGCAGTACGAATGCGGCATGTCGATCTTCGGCAAGGCCGCGCGCATCCGCAAGGTGGTGCGGCTGGCGAGCACGCCGCCGTCGCAGGCGCTGTACGTGGGCGACCAGACCACCGACGCCGACGCCGCGCGCCGCGCCGGCATCGCCTTCGGCGCGGTCAGCTGGGGCTATGCGCCGATCGAGACGCTGCGCCGGGTGGCGCCGGAGCGCGAGTTCGGCGCGCCGGCCGACCTGCTGTCGCTGGCGCGGCGCTAGCATCCCCGGCAGATTCAGCTGCCGAAGTCGGCGTTGCGCTCGAGCGCCTTGCGTACCGCCGTGACCAGGCCGGCATAGCTGCCGGCGCGGCACAGGTTGTCGGGCGGCGTCGATGGCGCCGGATTGCGCTGCGGATCGTGCACCTCGGAGGGTGGCGCAACCGGCGCATTGCCGCGACGGGCAGTCAGGCTCTGGTCTTCAGTCATGGACAGGCTCGCTTGATGGTAGATGGGGCGCTCATCCCTTCACGCACACCACCTGCTTGAGGGTGTGGACCACGTCGACCAGCTCGCGCTGGGCGTGCATGACGGCGTCGATATCCTTGTAGGCCATCGGAATTTCATCGATCACGCCTTCGTCCTTGCGGCATTCGACCCCGCGCGTGGCGCGCTCCTGGTCGGCCACCGTGAAGCGGCGCTTGGCTTCGGTGCGGCTCATCACGCGACCCGCGCCATGGCTGCAGCTATTGAAGCTTTCTGGATTACCCTTGCCGCGCACGATGAAACTGCGCGCGCCCATCGAACCGGGGATGATGCCCAGCTCGCCTTCGCGCGCCGATACCGCGCCCTTGCGCGTGATCAGGACGTCCTTGCCGAAGTGGCGCTCGCGCTGCACATAGTTATGGTGGCAATTGACTGCTTCCACATGCGTCTCGAAAGGCTTCTTGATCACGCTGCGTACGGCGTGGATCAGGTTCTGCATCATGACTTCGCGGTTGATGCGTGCGAACTTCTGGGCCCAGCCGACCGCCTCGACGTAGTCGTCGTAGTGCTGGGTGCCTTCTTCGAGGTAGGCCAGGTCCTGGTCCGGCAGGTTGACCATGTGGCGCCGCATGTCCTGGCGCGCCAGCTCGATGAAATGGGTGCCGATCGCATTGCCCACGCCGCGCGAGCCGGAATGCAGCATCAGCCAGACGAAGTTTTCCTCGTCCAGGCAAACCTCGACGAAATGGTTGCCGCTGCCCAGGGTGCCCAGGTGCTTGTAGTGGTTCGCATGCCGCAGCTTCGGATACTTGCGGCAGATCTCGTCGAACTCGTTCCTGAGCCTGGCCCAGCCGGCATCGACGGTCGGCGGCGGATTGTTCCAGGAACCGACGTCGCGGCCCTTGGCGTGCCGTGTCTTGGGCGACATGCCATGCGGCACCGCCTGCTCGATGGCGCTGCGCAGCCTGCCCAGGTTGTCGGGCAAGTCGTCGGCGCGCAGGGTGGTCTTGGCGGCCATCATGCCGCAGCCGATGTCGACGCCGACCGCGGCCGGGATCACCGCCCCCAGGGTCGGGATCACGCTGCCGATCGTCGATCCCTTGCCAACATGGACGTCGGGCATGACGGCGACATGGTGGAAGACGAACGGCAGTTGCGCCAGTTTCGACAACTGTTCCTTCGCCTCCGGCTCGACCGGCACGCCCCTGGTCCACATCTTCACGGGACGACTGGCCGTCGGGCCGCCGAGCACTTCGTAGTCGTTCTTTTCCATGCGGCGCATGATGGCGCAAAACGACAATCCATGCTGTCCGCCTGAATTGGCGCCGTCCTTATCGCTATTGCTATACTCGGCACACCACACTGTTGCATGAATGAACAATGACACTGCCGATGCGCCTTCCCCTCATCCTCCTGGCTCCGCTGCTGTTGACCGGCTGCTTCATCGAGACGGCCACCTATTCCATCGATCCCAATACCGATCACGCGATCACGGTCAGGGTCGAGAAAGAAACCTTTTGGGCCAAGGAAGGAACGCTGCGCGTGATCATGTCGCGCCTGCCGGAATGCCAGCGCCAGCTCGAGCTGGGGTCGGTATGGCTGTCGGGTTTGCAGGTCGAGTTGTTCGGCAACGGCAACAACGTGTATACCCTGCGCGCCGACGACCAGGCCTGGCAGATCGACACCACGGGCTGCACCGAGCTGGCAGCGCCGGATGCCGACGCCGTCACCGGCCTGCCGCTGGGAATCTTCGAACTCGGCGATGACGACAAGCTGACCTTCGAAAAGCCGGAAGCGTCGACTGAAGAATAATCAGGGCCGCAGCCACCCGCGTCCGATCGGCAGCGCCAGCAGCCGGTGATAGACCAGTTCGAGCGCCGGCAGCGCCCGTGCGCAGGCGGCCTGCGCCAGCGGCGTATAGGCCAGCAGCGCAAAGCCGCCCGACACCAGCAAGGCCCCGATCATGTCTTTCGGCCAATGCACGCCGAGATAGACGCGCGACCAGGCCACGAGCAGCGAGATCGGCAGCATCACCAGTCCCAGGCTGCGCGCCAGCGGCACGCGGCTGAAGGCCAGCACCAGCGCCACCGAGAAGATGCTGGTCGCGTGGTCGCTGGGGAAAGAGCTGTCGGGGGCATGCAGCAGGAAGGTATGGCCGATCTCGGCCACGAAGGGACGCGGGCTGTACCACAGGTGGCCGATCATGGCGTTCAAGGTCAGCGCACAGGCCGCCGCCAGGAAGGCGCGCAGCGCCACCTCGCGCCGCGGACCCGTCCCACTGGCCCACAACAAGACCAGGGAAAAAGGCACCAGGAAAATCAGCCATTCGGCTGCAAACATAGCCCCCAACAATTGCCAGCCAGTCAGGCCAGCATGGGCATTCAGGGCGGAAAACAGGATCAGATTGACGTGCTCGAACATGGCGCGGGGCTATTGATGAAAAATTGATAACTTTTTCCATAGCTTAGCCCATCCATTCCTGCGCACCTTTGGCAAAGTGCAACAGAATGTGACAAAAAAGTGACAGCTCGTGCGGGGCGCCTAGCGTTTGTGCATCAAGGAGCGCAGCTGGGCGAGTTCGGCCTGCCTCTCCGCTTTCTCCAGCACGCTTTCGAGCAGCGACTGGCCGTTCTCGCGCTGCATGGTCCACTGGGTGAAATATTCGTGCACGGTGCGCCAGGGCGGATAGCCGGCCGGCATCGCACGCCAGGTAGTGCCGGTGTGCAGGAAGTACAGCACGGCGCAGAACACATCGTATAAATCATGCTTGCGCGGACGCGTCTTGCGCCGGGCCGCCTCGAGCATGGCGCGTATCGCCTCGAACTGCTCGCGAGGAATATCGCTGGGATAGGCTGGACGATCCATATTGACCTCCAAAACAACTTGGAGGTCCTGATCTGGAACAGGTTCCCGTTGTATTTACAAGGTAACCTATTCCCGGGATCTCAGTCGCGCGCCAGCGCGAGGAACTCGGTGCGCAGCGCCAGGTTCGGTTGCAGCTCGCCCAGCAGGGTCGAGGTGATGGTTTCTTCGCCGATGGCGCGGATGCCGCGGCTTTCCATGCACATATGGCGGCACTTGACGACGACGCCGACGGCCTTCGGTTCCAGCACTTCCATCAGCGCATTGGCGATCTGCATCGTCATGCGTTCCTGCACCTGCAGCCGCTTGGAGAAGATGTCGACCAGGCGGGTCAGCTTCGACAGGCCCACGATCTTTCCGTTCGGCAGGTAGCCGACGGTGGCCTTGCCGAAGAACGGCGCCAGGTGGTGTTCGCAGTGGCTGTAGACCGGAATGCCGCGCACCACGATCAGTTCATTGTATTCCTCGGCGCCATCCTCGAACGCCTTGAGCACTTCCACCGGATCCTGGTTGTAGCCCGAGGTCCAGTGCTTCCAGGCTTTCGCGACGCGTGCCGGCGTTTCGACCAGGCCCGGACGTTCCGGATTTTCGCCCAGGCTGGTCAGGAGACGACGCCAGTCGTGTTCGGTGAAAGCTTCTTTGTCAGACATGGTGCACCTTAAAAAAACGATTGCCGCAAGTATATAGGTAAGCACCGTAGCCGGCTGGCGGCCGCCCTATTCTTGAGGAAAATTAAATCCGATATGACACAGATCGCTTAGCGTTGAGTGTGGTTCCAGCCTGGGAGAGCGCTATGTTCGGCAGCACGGTTCTGGAAGTCGCCATCGGCCTGGCATTTTGCTACGGCACCCTGGCGCTGGTCGTCACCACCTTGCAGGAAGCGCTGGCAGCAAGCTTCCGCCTGCGCGCCGGCATGCTGCAGGATGCCATCAAGCGCATGCTGAACGATCCCCGCTTCGACGCCACGGCGCGGGCGCTGTACGCGCATCCGCTGGTCAACCCGCGCGCCGGTGCGCTCGATCCCGGCGCACGCCTGCCCGCCGGGCTGCGCCCATCCTACATCGAACCGGCAAACTTCGCGATCGCGCTGATCGACGCCATCCGCGGCGGTCAGGGCTCGCTCGAGGCCGACATCGCCGCGGTTCCCGATCCCCAGTTGCGGCGCACCCTGCAGACCCTGTACCAGCAGGCGGGCGGCGACCTGCAGCGCTTCCAGGCGGCCCTTGCCGGCTGGTTCGAGACCGCCATGGAACGCCTGTCCGGCGTCTACAAGCGGCGCCAGCTCCTGATCTCGTTCCTGGTCTCGCTGCTGCTGACGATCCTGTTCAATATCGACAGCATCCACCTGTTCCAGACCCTGTGGCAGCATCCCGCCATGGCGGCCCACATCACTTCCGTGCCCGATGGGCTGGACGCCGACGTCATGGCCCAGCTGTGGGTGCTGCCGATCGGCTGGCAAGCCTTTCCGCCGCTGCTCGATGCCGATTTCGCGCTGCAGGCCTCGGGCTGGCTGGTCACCGCCAGCACCACCCTGTTCGGCGCGCCGTTCTGGTTCGACATCCTGCAGCGCGCGATCAACCTGCGCAGCACCGGCGCCAAGCCGGCCCCGCTCAATGTCGAACAGTCCCTGGCGCCCACGCCGGCGCCGGCCGCCGCCCGCGCGCCGGATGGCGTGACCGTGGTGGTGGCGCCGGCCCGGTCCTGAGCGTGCCGTCCGATCCCTAGCGGCCGGGCGGGCGATGGGCGTCCACCAGGACGCTCGAGATCGACATCTGCGGCACCCGCTCCGGCCATTCGTCGTTGGGTCCGAACCAGCGCGCCTCGGCGATCTCGCTGGCGTCGACCCGGATCTCGCCCTCGAGGTAGTCGGCCGTGAAGGCCAGCATCAGCGAATGCGGGAACGGCCACGACTGGCTGGAGAAGTAGCGCAGATTGTGCACGCGCAGGCCCACCTCTTCGAACACCTCGCGGTGGATCGCTTCCTCGATCGACTCGCCCGCTTCCAGGAAGCCGGCCAGCGGCACGAAACGCTGCGTCGCATGCTGCAGGTGCTTGGCCAGCAGCACCGAGTCGCCCTTGCGGATCAGCACCATCATGGCCGGCGAGATGCGCGGATAGGCCATGTGGCCGCAATTGACGCACTTGAAGCAACGCTCGCCGACGGCCAGCACGGTGCCGCTGCCGCACACGCCGCAGAAGCGGTGGGTGCGCGCCCACTCGGCCACTTGCGCCGCCCTTCCCGCGATGCCCACCAGCGCCTCGTCGATCACCCCGAACAGCGCACGCAGGCCGCGCCAGGCATGGCCCGGCGGCAGCGCCGGCTCCAGGTCGAACCAGCCGGCCTGGCAATACCGTCCGTCCAGCAAGCCCAGCGGCTGTAGCGTGTCGCGCGCCACGCCCATGCGCTCCAGCGCCGCCGCGTCCGGCAATGCCGGCCCGTCTTCGCGCACCAGGAGCTGTCCCTTGTGGAACAGGAAGTTCAAGGGTTCCGGGTCGGGATGCGGCGCGAACAGCGGCGTGAAGGAGGCGGGCGTCTGGAGCATGGTCGGGAAAATGGTGGCCAGGATCCATCGATGATACCGCCTTTCCGGTGAGCGTACCGGCGCCGGCCCGGCGCGGCCGGCCGAATTCGCCGCATGGCCGCGAACTAATCCTGAACGGTCGCGCTCAAAGAATGGCTGACTACCAATGGCTGACTACCGCACGCTGCCCGCTGCTTTCAATCCGGCATACACCGGCTGTCGTTCCCGGTGTTCAACCCACTGATCTGCCGCTGCGCTAACCAGGAGAAGACGATGGACGATACCCCCGTTGTGCTCGGCATAAACCGCGACCGGCATGCGAGCGTCTGCCTCATGCACGGTTCACACGTGCAATGGGCAATCCAGAAAGCGCGCCTCACCCGCCACCAGCACCACCCGGGAGAGCCGGGCGACATCGAGACCTTCTACCTGCCTTACCTGTCCGGGCTCGAACGGCCGCTCGACGTACTGGTCGAATGCCATGCATCCGGCGCGGGAGCCGGCGGGGTGGCAAACGCAGTGGCCGGCGAGGCGGCCGGCGGCGATGGCGACCATGCCCTCGTCTTCGCCCGCGGCGCGCGCCGCGCCCGCATCCCGCAGCACCTGGCGCACGTGGTGGGCGCCTTCCACCCGTCTCCCTTCCGCGAGGCCGCGGTGATGGTCGTGGGCGGCCGGGGCAGCGTGGGGGCCGACGGGCAGCGGGAAGTCGCCTCCTGCCATCGCGTCGACCGCGAACGCATCGCCCGCATCGGCCAGCAACTGAGGGGGGATGGCGACCAGCACCCCGCCGGGCTCGGCATGTTCTACGCCAGGCTCACCCAGGCGCTGTTCCCGGGCCAGGGCAACGAGGGCAAGGTGACCGACCTGGCGCCCTACGGCGATCCGCACGCGCTCGGCCTGCCGCCGCTCGAGGTCGACGGCATGCAGGTCGCCATCCCGCATGCCTGGCCGGTGCTGCTCGAAGACGCCGAGCGTTTCCGCTTCGGCTCGCCCAAGGCCGGCTTCACCGACTGCGCCAACCTGGCGGCGGCCGGCCAGCGCGCTTTCGAAGAAGCGCTGCTGGCGCTGGCCCGCTGGCTGCACGGGCGCACCGGCCTGGACGACCTGTGCCTCACCGGCGGCGCCGCCTTCAATGGCGCGGCCAATGCGCGCCTGCTGCGCGAAGGCCCGTTCCGGCGCGTGTTCGTGCCGCCGGCGCCGGGCGCGGCCGGCGCCGCCCTCGGCTGCGCCATCTACGGCCTGCTCGAGCTGGCCGGCCGCAGCGCCGACTTCCGCTGGACCCACGACTATCTCGGTCCGGCGCCCCAACTGGCCGACATCGAGGCGGCGCTCGACGGCGCGAGCGACCTGATCGTCGAGCATCCGCGCGGGCGCGACGCCCTGTGCGCGCGCATGCTCGACCTGCTGTGCTCGGGCCGGGTCGTCGGCCTGTACCAGGGCCGCAGCGAATTCGGCCCGCGCGGGCTGGGCCACCGCAGCATCCTGGCCGATCCGCGCCGCGAGCGCATGCGCGACTGGATCAACGCCCGCGTCAAGGAGCGCGAGTGGTTCCGCCCCTTCTCCCCGATGGTGGCCGAAGAGCGCGCGTCCCAGTATTTCGACCTGCAGGCGCCATCGCCCTTCATGCAGTTCGCGGTCCCGGTGCGCAGCAGCGTGATGCCGCTGCTGGCGGCGGTCACCCACGTCGACGGCAGCGCGCGCCTGCAGACGGTCGGTCCCAGCGACGATCCGGTGCTGCGCGCCCTGCTGGCCGGCTTCGAAGTGCGCACCGGGGTGCCGGTGCTGCTGGGCACCTCCTTGTGCGGCAGGCACGAGCCGCTGGTCGAAACGCCGCAAGAAGCCGTCGCCACTTTCCGGCGCCTGCCGCTGCACGGCCTGGCCATGCCGCCCTACCTCGTCATGAAGCGCCACGAACCAGGGTTGCCGGCATGATCCGCGGCTACCCACGCCATGCCAGCATCTGGCCCGGCGAACGCCTGCAGCTGCACGTGTCGACCGACCGGCCGCGCTTTCGCGCCGCACTGTACCGCTGGGGCGATGGTTTCGAGCCCGTCATGCGCAGCGACTGGTTGCCCGGCAAGCATGCCGTCGATGCCGATCCGGCCGACGACTGGCACTGGCCCGACTACTCGCTGGTGCTGGATCCGTCGCTGCGCTCCGGCGTCTACCTGGCCCAGCTCGAAGACGCCGGTCCGCGCCCGCCGCGGCTCGACCAGGATGCCGGCGCGGCCCTGTTCGTGGTGCGGGCCGAACCCGACGCCGCGGCCCCGCCCCCGTGCATGTCCCGAGCGGCGCCGACGCCGGCCGCCGCCCCGCGCGCCGCCTGTTGTACAAGCTGCCGCTGGCCACCTACCACGCCTACAACCGCAGCGGCGGTGGCGGCGGTGACTACCAGGCGGCGGCGCAGCGCGCCGCAACGCCGCCTGGGGCGCGGGTCTCGCTGCGCAGGCCGGGCGGCGGCATTGGCGGGCCGGTCTGGGGCGCCCCCGACCATTACGACTGCCGCTCGCCGCGCCAGACGTTCGCCCACTGGGACGCCCGCTTCGTGCGCTGGCTCGAGCGCAGCGGCTACGCGGTCGACTATTGCACCGATCTCGACATCCATGCCGATCCCGCCCTGCTCGGCCGCTACCGGCTGCTGGTCGGCGCCGGCCACGACGAATACTGGACCGAGGCGCGCCGCGACGCCGTCGAAGCCTTCGTCGAAGGCGGCGGCAACGTCGCCTTCTTCGGCGCCAAGCTGTGCTGGTGGCGCATCCACCTGGTCGACGGCGGCACGGCCCTGGTCTGCCGGCAGGACGGACCACAGGATGCGCACGACCACTGGTGGCAGCCGGGCGGCGCGGCCCGTCCAGAAGACAGCCTGAGCGGCGCCAGCTACCGCCACGGCGGCGGCTGGCGCGACGGCCCGCGCCACAGCGGCGGGTTCCGGGTCCAGGATGCCAGCCACTGGATATTCGCCGGCACCGGCCTGGCGCAGGGCGAGCGCTTCGGCCACGACACCTGGCCGCCCCTGGCCGGCCATGCCTGCGACGGCGCCCCGCTCGCCGCCTTCGACCACGACAGCGGCAAGGCGACCCTGTCCGCCTGGTGCGACCGCGCCGGCACGCCGCACGGTTACCAGGTGCTGGCGGCCTGCCACCTCGACCGCCACTGGCAAGATCTTCCTTCACGCGAGCGGCACGCCGCCCGCGAAGGCATCCACGCCGCCACGCTGGGCATCTACCAGCGCGGCGGCACCGTGTTCTCGGCCGGGACCACCGACTGGGCGCAAGTCATCGACGGGCCGCGCGACCGCCGCGTCGAACGCATCACGCGCAATGTGCTCGACCGTTTGCTGGCGTGATGCGTCCGCGGCTGGTTCACGAAGGGCAAGGCAGGGCTAGCGATATGTTTCGTGCAAGGCGAAGGGCAATCGGCGAACGACAAGAATTCGCCGCGATGAAAAACGATGTTGAGAGGAGAGAGAGCCATGCTCCGGCGACCATTGCTGCATCGCATTCCTATCCAATCGGTCGTGGTGTTTCGCGCACTGCATCTTGGCGACATGCTGTGTGCGGTCCCGGCCCTGCGCGCCCTGCGCACCGCCTTGCCCAAGGCCAGGATTGCCCTGGTCGGCCTGCCGTGGGCAGCGCAGTTCGTCCACCGGTTTGCCGCCTACCTCGATGAATTCCTGCCGTTTCCGGGCCATCCCCTGCTGCCCGAGCAAACCGTGCACCATGACGACCTGCCCCCGTTCTATGCGACCGTGTGCGCGCGCGAATTCAGCCTGGCCGTGCAACTGCACGGCAGCGGCGACATCGCGAACCACATCGTTTCCGGCTTCGGGGCGACCGCGATGGCGGGCCACTGCCGCGGCAAGCCATTGAGCACCGAAAAGACCGTTCTCGTCCCCTATCCCGAGACCGGCGCCGAGCCGGAACGCCTGCTGCACCTGGTCGGCCATCTCGGGGCGCCGGAGGCCGGCACGCACCTCGAGTTCCCGATCCTGCGCGAAGACGACGACGAGCTCGCTGCCAGCGGCCTGGCGGCAGGGCTCGAGCCGGGCAGCTATATCTGCGTGCACCCGGGAGCGCGCCAGCGCGACACCTGCTGGCCGCCGGAACGCTTCGCCAGGGTGGCCGATCGGCTTGCCGACGAGTTCGGCATGCGCATCGTCCTGACCGGATCGGCGGACGAGGCGCCGCTGGCGCAGGCGGTCGCCGATCGCATGCATGCGCCCGCCATCATCGCCGCCGCCCCGATCTCGATCGGCGCCATGGCGGCCCTGATGAGCCGCGCGCGCCTGCTGATCTGCAACGACACCGGGGTGTCGCACATCGCCGCCGGACTGGGCCTGAACAGCGTGGTCATCTTCAGCAAGGCCGACATCGCGCGCTGGGCGCCGCTCGACCGCCTGCGTCACCGCTGCATCTGGGACCCCGGCGCCGAGCGCGCCACCGTCGTGCTGCAACATGCGCGCACCCTGCTCACTGGCGCCGAACCCAGCAGGCAACGTGCGGCGGGGATGTGGCCTTACTGGTAAGCGCAGTCGCCCTGAACAGCCTGCGCAGCGGCCATCCGATCGGTCTTGGCGCCGGCAGGCGTCAGGCACGCGCCGGCGACCAGTGCGCCAGCTTTCTTGATGCGCTCGCCATTCCGGCCGGC
Source organism: Massilia timonae (assembly GCF_001866515.1). NCBI lineage: Bacteria > Pseudomonadati > Pseudomonadota > Betaproteobacteria > Burkholderiales > Oxalobacteraceae > Massilia > Massilia timonae. The sequence goes on along the minus strand of NZ_JRYB01000001.1, from coordinate 1,888,364 downwards.
GCAACCGGCGCCGAGGATTGCTGGCCTGCGGCCAGCTTGAAGACGCTGACGCGCTGTGCCAGTCCTGCGGCGCTGTCCTGCAGCGACTGGGCGGCGCCGGCGGCCTCCTCGACCAGCGCGGCATTCTGCTGGGTTCCCTGGTCCATCTGGCTGATGGCCTGGTGGATCTGTTCGATTCCGGCGCTCTGCTCGGCGCTGGCGGTGGTAATCTCGCCCATGATGTCGGCCACGCGGCGCACGCTTTGAACGATCTCTTCCATCGTCGCGCCAGCCTGGTCGACCAGGCGGCTGCCGCTGTCGACCTTGCCGACCGAATCGGTGATCAATTCCTTGATTTCCTTCGCGGCGCTGGCCGAGCGCTGGGCCAGGTTGCGCACTTCGGTCGCCACGACCGCGAAGCCGCGGCCCTGGTCGCCGGCCCGAGCCGCCTCGACCGCGGCATTCAGGGCCAGGATGTTGGTCTGGAAAGCGATGCCGTCGATCACCGCGATGATGTCGACGATCCTGCGCGCCGATGCATTGATTTCACCCATCGTGCCGATCACTTCGGTGACCACGGCGCCGCCGCGGGTGGCGACGTCCGATGCCGATGCTGCCAATCCATTGGCCTGGCGTGCGTTTTCCGCATTCTGGCGCACGGTGCTCGTGAGTTCCTCGACCGAGGCGGCGGTTTCTTCGATCGCGCTGGCCTGTTGCTCGGTACGCGCCGACAGGTCCAGGTTGCCCGCTGCGATCTGGGTGGAGGCGGTGGCGATGGTATCGCTGCCATTGCGCACGTCGCCGACGATGCCGGCCAGGCTTGCCGTCATGTCGCGCAGCGCGGCCAGCAGTTGACCGAACTCGTTACGCGAATCGACATCGATCCGCACACCCAGGTCACCGGCAGCTACACGGCGCGCCACGTCGACGGCCCTGGACAGCGGCGCGCCGATGGCACGCACCAGATAGACGGTGGCGCCGCAAGCCAGCAGCACGGCAAGCAGGATGGCTCCGACCACAACCATGTTCAGGGTGTCCAGTTCCGCGTGGAGTTGCTCGCTCTGCTGCTTGTTGCGCTCGTTCATGAACGCATCGAGATCCCGGTAGGCCTTCATGGCTTCGGCATACACCGGATTGATTTTTTTCCCCAGCATCTTATTTGCCTGGTCCCACTGACTGCCTTCGATGGCGCGCATGGCTTCATCGACCAGCGCCATCCCGAAGTTGTTGCTGACGTCGGCCCATTTTTCGATTTCTTGCCGCGTCTCGGGACGGACGACACTTGCACGCAGAGTGGCGATTTCCCTACGCAACTCTTCACTATTATTTGCGATGAACTGACTATGAACCGATAGCGGATGGTTATGGAGCGCCGCAAACCGATTTTCCGGGTTATGTTGCAATGCTTGCAGGATATGGCTTCGATTCATCTCCATACGCAGTTCGATGCTGGCGACAGCGGTTTGCTGGTTGGCTGCGCGCAGAGCGAGGTTCTCGAGCAGGTCGACCGCGCGCTGGGTGGTATGGAATCCGATGGCGCCAACGGCGATCGTCAGCAGGATGAGCACGCCGATCACGGCGGTGATCACGTGCTTGATACGTAGATTGTTCATGGTGGGGGAAAAAGATAGGAAGGCGATTGCCGACAAGCGTTGTATTCTCGCTTGAATTCTCACCAATTTCCACGCGGAAACCCGTCTTATCGTCCAGAATAGCTGTCACTCAGTCGAAATTGAATGGTTATGGATAAGTTGTCATCGCTGGTCGGTCGTCAATCCTTCAACGCCCGTATTTTCTACAACGGCACATTTTGCGACGGCAATCGTTTCCTGGCAGACGGCATGTCGGGCCAGCTACACCTGGTTCGCTCCGGAACGGTGGACTTCGTGCATGACGACGGCGGCACCCTCTGCATCACGGAGCCAAGCCTGCTGTTTTATCCCCGCGGCGATAACCACACACTGCAGGTGCGCCCCGGCCATTCCGCCAACCTGCTGTGCGCACACATCACGTTCCAGGATGGGTTGCACAACCCGCTGACGCGCGTGCTGCCATCCTGTCTCGTCATTCCCCTTTCGGAAATCGATGGGCTGCGCGGCACCCTGGACCTTCTGTTCGACGAAGCGGGCAAGGATGGTCCTGGTTCGGACATGATCGTGGATCGCCTGTGCGATGTGCTCATGATCCAGGTCATCCGTCGCGAATTCGACAGCGGCAGGCTGTCGGTGGGCTTGCTGGCCGGGCTGTCCGACCGCCAGTTGTCGCTGGCGCTGGCCGTCATCCACGAGCGCCCGCATGAACCATGGAGCCTGCAGTCGCTGGCCCAGGTGGCCTGCATGTCGCGCGCCGCGTTCACCGAGCGCTTCCGCGACGTGATGGGCGTCCCGCCTGGCGAGTACCTGACACGCTGGCGCATCGGCGTCGGCACACGTCTGCTGCGCGAAGGCATGCCGGTCAAACAGGTCAGCAGCCGCACGGGTTATACCAGTCCATCCACGTTCACGCGCGCCTTCACGACGATGATGGGCGCCTCGCCGCGCGAGTGGCTCAAGCAGGTCACCGGCTGATCCGGACACCACCAACGACAACGCAGACGGCCCTTGCGGACGCGTCTGCGTTGTGACTTCCCAGGCGGCCACCGAGGCCGCCATCGATCTTATTTCAGCAGGCGGGTGCGGCACGCCACCATGGCGATCACCAGGGACAGGCCGCCGACGTAGGCGATGGCTGCCTGCATGCCGATGAAGTGGGCGACGGCGCCGATTGCCGGCGGGCCCATCAGGCTACCGCTGTAGGCCATGCTCGCCACCGCCGCCAGGGCAGCCGGGCCTTGCGCGCCGGCGGCGCTGAACACGAACGGGAACACCAGGGCCAGGCCGACGCCGGCGATCGCGAAACCGCCCAGGGCGACATAGGCGTTCGGCGCCAGCACCGCGAAGAACAGGCCCGCTGCGGCGACCAGCGCGCCCAGGGTCACCAGGCGCTTGGCGCCGTAGCGTTCCTTCATCTTGTCGCCGACCATGCGCGACATCAGCATCATCACCGAGAACGACGACAGTGCCAGCGGCGCCAGGCCGTCCGATGCACCGAAGTGTTCTTTCAGGAACAGGCCGCTCCAGTCGGCGATGCTGCCTTCGGCCATCGAACCGAAGAAGCCCAGCAGACCCAGCAGGACCAGCGGACCGCGCGGCAGCGCGAACTTCTTCTTCTCGACCTTGACGCCGGCTTCATCCGCCTCCAGCAGGTTGACGGCGAGCCACAGCACCACGGCCAGCGGACCGGCGAGCATCAGGAAGTGGGTGGCCGGCGCAATCTTCATGCTGGCCATCAGGCTGCCCAGGGTGGCGCCGACCAGACCGCCGGCGCAGGCGAGGCCGTGCAGGCGCGACATTTCCGACTTGCCGCTCTCTTTTTCGCGGCGGGCGGCGGCCGAGTTCATGGCGACGTCGAAGGTGCTGGCCGTGATGCCCAGCATCAGGACCGCCATCATCAGGCGCGACACGTCCGGCGCCATGCCGATCGAGACCAGCACGCACAGCAGGGCCAGGCCCGAGATCATGAGGGTCTTGCGCGCGCCGAAACGGCCCATCAGGAAGGACGAGATCGGGTACGAGATCACGGCGCCGAGGCCGCCGCACAGCAGCACCATCGACAGCGCCGCATGAGAGACGTTGACGCCGGCGGCCAGGGCCGGGATGCGGCCGGCCCACGAGCCCATGATCACGCCGAACAGGGCGAACACGACCGGCAGCGAGAACAGCTGGGCTTGTACGAGTACGGAAGAAGAACGACGTGGAACAGAAACGGTAGTTTGCATGGAAGCCGCGAATTGTTAAATTTCTTGAGATGTAAAGTAATTGCCTGAGTGCTTTTTACAGCCCGGACGCGTCTGAAATATTTACGTCAGGAAGCTGATGGACGGCAATTCTAAACACCTTTTTTCGCTTTGGTTTTCCGTGCGGAAAAATATTTCGCGTCGTTGTATTGCGCCGACGCAAAGATGACAACTTACTTGCTGGACATATACGAAAAGCTGGTAATTCAGCATGGTTGACGCATGAAGAAGTAAGGATTTAGCGTCAGATGTAACCATTTATTGCTGAGCCCGACGACGCTCCACAGATGGAGCCGAATTGCTGCAATGCAGCAGTTTCATTCCAAAATGGCTTGTTTTCGTGCGCCGGGACGTGTTGACGCAGCCAGGGCAAGCGCCATCGTGACCAGTCTCCCGTTCGTGATTTCCCATCACGTTTATTCGGCCAGACCAGCCGCCCGGGCATCTCTGCAATTGTTAAATCCATTTGCGCCGACGACACCGATTGCATGATGGCGCATAAAAAAAGGGCCGCCCTCGGGCGGCCCAGACAGCAAGCAGCAAGTGTTACTTGGCCAGGTGCTTCTTCAGTTCGGCGCCGGCTTGCAGCACTTGCGAACGCACGCCCGGCACGGTGGCCAGCGGATTGAGCAGGCCGAAGTCGTGGATCATGCCGTTGTAGCGGGTGACGGTCACGTCGACGCCGGCCTGGTCCAGCTTGCGGCCATAGGCTTCGCCTTCGTCACGCAGCACATCGTTCTCGGCGGTCTGGATCAGCGCCGGCGGCAAGCCCTTCAGTTGCGGCAGGGTGGCTTGCAGCGGCGAGGCATAGACTTCCTTGCGCTTGGCCGCGTCCTTCGTATAGCTGTCCCAGAACCACTTCATCATATTGCGAGTCAAGAAGTGCCCTTCTGCAAACTGCTTGTACGAACCGGTCTCGAAGTTGGCGTCGGTCACCGGCCACATCAGCACCTGATAGCGCAGTGTCGGTCCGCCCTTGTCCTTGGCCATCAGGGTCAGCGCGGCCGACATATTGCCGCCGACGCTATTGCCCGCCACCGCCAGGCGGCTGCCGTCGATATCCAGTTCCTTGCCATGTTCGGCCACCCACTTGGTCGCGGCATAGATTTCGTTGAGCGCCACACCGTAGCCGGCTTCCGGCGAGCGGGTATAGTCGACGAATACCGCCACCGCGCCGGAACTTTCGACCACGTCGCGTACCAGGCGTTCGTGGGTCGGATAGTCGCCCAGCACCCAGCCGCCGCCGTGGATGAACATGAAGGCGGGAAGCACACCCTTGACGCCGGCCGGACGCACGATCTTCAGCTTGATCTGCTTGCCGTCGACGGTGATCACCTTGTCCGAAACCTCGGCCGCCGGCAGGTTCACCTTGACGCTCTTCTGCGCGCCTTCCAGCACCTTGCGGGCGTCCGCTGGCGACAGCTGCTCGATCGGCTTGCCGCCGCCGGAGTTGAGCGCGGTCAGGAATTCGGCGGTACGGCGCTCCACGGTGGGGGCGATGTCGGCGGCCGCTGCGGCGCCGTAAGCGAGGGTCAGGGATGCCGCGACAAGGGCTTTGCTCAGGGTGTTCATGGTGCTTCCTTTCTTGTTTGGGTTCTGGATTGGCGGGGGGCCATCTGCCACATTAGCAGCGCGCCGCGCGCCTTCATTGCATAAACGGATCATTCGGTGGCGGTAGCGGCCAGTGAAAATATTCACGATTAAATCGCACGCTACTTATTTATTTCGGCTATTTGCATACGACAGGTTTCCGTATCCCCCGGTTGCCCGGGGGAAGCGCCGCATCACACCAGTTGCAGGGTCACGTCGATATTGCCGCGGGTAGCGTTCGAGTACGGGCAGACGATATGGGCGCGGTCGACCAGGGTTTGTGCCTCATCGGCCGGCACGCCCGGCAGGCTGATCTTGAGGACGACTTCGATGCCGAAGCCGGTCGGGATCGGACCGATGCCGACGCTGCCCTCCACCGACACGTCCGGGGAGATTTTCAGCTTGTCGCGGGCAGCGACGAATTTCATGGCGCCCAGGAAGCAGGCCGAGTAGCCGGCCGCGAACAGCTGTTCCGGGTTGGTGCCTTCCAGGCCGGCGCCGCCCAGTTCTTTCGGGGTGGTCAGTTTCACGTCCAGCACGCCATCCGAGGAAACGGCGCGGCCTTCGCGGCCACCCGAGGCTTTGGCGCGTGCACGGTAGAGAACTTTGTCGATTGCCATGATGAGACTCCTTGTCGTAGTCGGCGGCCTTGCCGCCCGATTTCATTAAATCGCTATTTAGTAGCGCGCTATATAAATGGTTTGCTGCCTTGGCCCGCCGACCCGTTTGATTGTCCGTTCGGCGCTGCCATGAAAAGCATATTACATAGCTCGCGATTTAATTGCAAACGATTTATTTTAGCAATGTGTTACCAGATGTAACAGCAAGCCTGCGCGGGGCTCATAGCAGTCTGACGGATTCCCTCACGATCAGGCTCAGCTGCGGCACCTCGCCCTCCGGCTGCTCGTGCGCCAGCATCGCCAGCATGCGGCGCCCGATGCCGATCCCGGCGTCATACAGCGGCTGGCGCACCGTGGTCAGGGGAGGCGTCGTATACATCGAGCTTTCCAGGTCGTCGAAGCCGACCAGCGAGATGTCTTCCGGCACCCGGATATTGCGCCGGTAGAGCGCCAGCCGCGCCCCATACGCCGTCAGGTCGTTGGCCGCGAAGATCGCGGTGAAGCGCAGGTTGGCGGCCAGCAGCCCGTTCAGCGCCAGCAAGCCGCCGGATTCGCTGAAGTCGCCCGCTACCACCAGCCGCGGATCGGCCTCGATCCGGTGCTTGGCCAGGGTGTCGTGGTAGCCGGCCAGGCGCGCCCGCGCGTCGCGATGGTCGTCCGGGCCGGCGATGTGGGCGATGCGGCGGTGGCCTTGGGCGATCAGGTATTCCACCGCCTCGCAGGCGCCGCGGTAGTTATCCAGGCAAAAGCCGTGGGTGCGCGCGCCCTGGACGTCGCGCCCGAAGGCGACGATCGGCACCCGCTTCGAGAAGTCGAGGATCTGCTGGTCGCTCATGTTCCCGGTCAGGATGGCCACGCCGTCGACGCGGCGTCCGATCAGGAGCTCGACCCGCTCGGCTTCTTCGTCGGCATGCCAGTGCCCGCTCATGATCAGGAGCGCATAGCCGGCCGCCTTGACCGCATCCTCGATGCCGACCATGGCGCGGTTGAAGTAGCCGCTCTCGAGCGACTGGGTCAGCACGCCGATGGTGCGGGTGCTGCCGATCTTGAGGCTTTGCGCCAGGCGGTTCGGCTTGTAGTTCAGTTCATCGATGACGCGCTCGATGGTGCGCCGCTTGTCTTCGGACACCTTGGCGGTGCCGTTCAGGAAGCGCGAGACCGTGGCGGGAGAGACGCCGGCAGCGCTGGCGACCTGGTACAGGGTGCTGGTGCTGCTCTCGACGTTTTTCATGAAGCGTTCCGGACTCATCCAAGACAGATTGTTGCTTGAAGTATATCACCGATACTCACCCGCAAAGCATGGAAAGCGCGTCGCCATGAAAATCTTTCATAGGATGGCCGTCGTTGAGATACAACAAACGCAGTAAGCATGTTCAAAAATTCTAATTGACATTTTTTTACGGACGAAATTACTATGAAACCGTTTTCAAGATTGATGAAATCGATTTCTCATCGATCCACGTGTTAGCGCTCTCAGCGCTCCTGATGTACCCATAAAACAATATTCGGAGACAAGCAATGACCATGACTACGCCCGCGGGGGCCGCAGTGCGCACCTCGTCGTCCACCCCCATCCGCCTCGCCATCCTGACCCTGCTCGCCGGCATCGGCAGCGCCCAGGCCCAGAGCGCGTCCGACCCGGCTTCGGCTGCCGCCGCCACACCGCCCGCCGTCGTCGACAACGGCCAGATCGCCGAGGTGAAGGTCACCGCCACCAAGCGTTCGACCTCGCTGCAGCGCACCCCGATCGCGGTCACCGCGCTCAGCGCCGCCACCCTGCAGGACAACCACGTGCAGACCATGCTCGACGTGGTGGCGCTGGTGCCGGGCTTCCAGGCCACGGCCCAGGGCGACCACGGCGTGACCACCATGACCCTGCGCGGCATCGGCAACGACAGCGCCAAGACCGAATACGCCGACCCCGAAGTCGCGTCCTTCGTCGACAACGTCTATTCGCCGCGCGCCGAAGGCGCCACCGCCCTGATGTTCGACGTCGAGGGCATCGAGGTGCTGCGCGGCCCGCAGGGCACGCTGTGGGGCCGCAACTCCACCGTCGGCGCGGTCAACATCCAGACCGTCAAGCCGGAACTGAACAGCCGCTCCGGCTACCTCGAGGGCGGCATCGGCGACTACAACCGCCTGGGCGTGCGCGGCGCGGTCAACATCCCAATCGCCGACAATGCCGCGCTGCGCTTCGCCGTGGTGCACGAGCGCCACGACGGCTACGTCGACTACCAGCGCTTCAAGAATCCGTCGGTCGAGTCGCAGCGCGCCGCCTACCTGGCGTCCGGCGCCGATCCGGCCGCTTTCCGACCGATCGACCCGAACCTCTTCGTCTCGGGCGGCGACAAGTACAGCGCCCAGGACCAGAGCGCCGCGCGCCTGTCGCTGCTGTGGCAACTGGCGCCCAACGTGCGCTGGGACATCGCCTATGAAAAATTCATCGACCGCGGCACCCCGAGCGCGAACCTGATGCAGGTGCCGCGCGCCGGCGAGAAGCACTGGTCGACCCTGTCCGACAGCGCCCCGTGGATCAATCGCGACAGCCACAACGTGCGCAGCCGCCTGAGCTGGGACATCAGCCCCGACATCGCGCTGCAGTACGTGGCCGGCTGGTCCAAGTACAGCGGCGACATGCGCTTCGACCAGGATGGCGGCACCGTGGTCCCGACCTCGATCACCACCGGCGGCATCTTCCAGGAACACACCACGGTCGACTCCAACTACAAGAGCCACAGCCACGAGCTGCTGCTGCAGTCGACCGGCACGCGCACGGTCGACTGGCAGGTCGGTGCCTATTATGGCAACGAGAAGAACGACATCCGCTTCGACATCGCCGGCATGAAAGGCACCCCGGACGGCGCCGTGAACTGGCAGGGTTCCTTCATCCAGCCGAAGCAGACCGTGGACACCACGGCGGTATTCGGCCAGGCTACATGGAACATCACCGATGCCTGGCACCTGACCGGCGGCGTGCGCTACACCCGCGACGACCGCGAGCACATCGGCGGGCGCGGCTACACCTGGGGTTATGACCCGGCCGCGCCGCAACTGCCGCTCAACCCGCACATCGACCCGCGCGACCCGGCCACCGGCTATGTCGCCGGCGTGCCGAACGACGGCAAGTACAAGGACAACAAGGCCACCGGCCTGGTGCGCCTGAACTACGACATCGACCGCAACAATATGGTCTATGCCAGCGTGTCGACCGGCTACAAGTCGGGCGGCGTGCAGGATCGCGGCCTGCCCTACCAGCCCGAGACGCTGACCAACTACGAGATCGGCTCGAAGAGCACCTTCCTGGACGGCGCGCTACGCATCAATAACGCGCTGTTCTACATGGACTTCAAGGACTTCCAGTTCAACTCGCCGGTCAGCTTCCCGGACGGCAGCCGTGGCCTGGCCATCGAGAACGCCGACGGCGCCGAAGTATACGGCCTGGAAACCGAGATCGCGGCCCGCGTCGCCAGGGATGGCCGCCTGTCGATCGCGCTGGCCGTGCTCGACACCAAGCTCGGTCACCTGATCGCCGGCTCGAACGACTACTCGCTGCCGACCTGCACGGTCGACCCGAGCATCTCGAACTGCCTCGACGTCACCGGCCACAAGCTGCCGCACGCGCCGAAATTCTCGGCCACGGTCCAGTACCAGCACACCTTCCACCTGGCCAATGGCGGCACCATCGTGCCGCGCATCACGGCGCGCTACGAGGACGAGGTGCGCCTGAGCGTGTTCGACCTCGGACCGGAAGACCGCCAGAAGGCCTACGCCAGCGCCGACGTCGGCCTGCGCTACCAGCAGGACAAATGGTGGGTCGACGCTTTCGTGCGCAACGTGAGCGACAAGAAGATCAAGACCAGCGCCTTCAACGGCTTCGGCCCATGGCTGGCGCAGTACAAACCGCCGCGCACCGTCGGCATCAACACCGGCTTCGATTTCTAAGCCGCAGCACGGCAGGCCCGTTTCCCCGGGCCTGCTTTTTGTTTTCCAGCGCTTCGCCCCCGCGCTTTGCATCGATCAGAGAATTCCATGACCAAGAGCCCCGACTTCGACTTCAACAACGACTTCCCATCCGACTTCACCTGGGGCGTGGCCACCAGTTCCTTCCAGATCGAAGGCGCGCACGACGTCGACGGCAAGGGCCCGTCGATCTGGGACACCTTCTGCAAGAACAAGGCGAACATCAAGGATGGCAGCGACGGCGCCGTCGCCTGCGACCACTACCACCGCTACCGCGAGGACGTCGACATCATGGCCTCGCTGGGCGTGGACGCCTACCGCTTCTCGCTGGCCTGGGCCCGCGTCCAGCCGGATGGCAAGGGCGCCTGGAACGAAGCCGGCTTCGGCTTCTACGACCGCCTGCTCGACGCGCTGGCGGAAAAGAACATCCGCCCGCACGCCACCCTCTATCACTGGGACCTGCCGCAAGGCTTGCAGGACGATGGCGGCTGGCTGAACCGCGACACCGCGCACCGCTTCGCCGACTATGCGCATGAGGTGGCGCGCCGCTTCGGCAACCGCATCGAGGCGATCGCCACCCACAACGAACCGTGGTGCACGGCCAACCTCGGCTACGGCAACGCCCAGTTCGCGCCGGGCGTGGTCGACCTGAAGCAGTCGATCCAGGTCTCGCACCACCTGCTGCTGTCGCACGGCCTGGCCATGCGCGCCATGCGCGAGGTGCGCGGCGCGGCGCAGCTGGGCATCGTGCTGAACCAGTGGACCGCCGATGCCGCCACCGGTTCCGAGGCCGATCGCGCGATGGCCGAATTCGAGTACGCGCGCTCGGTGCAGTGGTTCATGGACCCGATCTTCAAGGGCCGCTATCCCGAACTCGCCCTGCGCGGCCATGGCGCCAACGCGCCGCAGGTGCGCGACGGCGATTTCGACATCATCCGGCAGAAGATCGACTTCCTCGGCTCGAACTATTATTTCCGCAGCTGGTGCAGCGCCGCCAACCCGCCGCTGCCGCCGCCGGCTCGCCACGGCGTCACCGACATGGGCTGGGAGATCTTCCCGGAAGGCCTGCCCGAACTGCTGATCAAGCTGAAAGCCGAGTACCCCGACCTGCCGCCGGTGTACATTACCGAGAACGGCATGGCCAATCCCGACGTGGTCGAGAACGGCCGTGTCCACGATCCGGCACGCATCGCCTACGTGCGCAGCCACCTGGCCGCGCTCAAGGAGGCGATGGATGCCGGCGTCGACGTGCGCGGCTACTTCCTCTGGAGCCTGCTCGACAACTTCGAGTGGAATTCGGGCTACGCCAAGCGCTTCGGCATCGTGCACGTGGATTATGCGACCCAGCAGCGCACCCTGAAGGACAGCGCGCTGTGGTATCGCGAATTCATCGCAGCCCGCGACAACCGCATCAAGACTTGATCGCCACAAAAAAAGAGCGACAAGGAGGAGACATGCTGACGACTACCCACCCCGACGGCCCGCGCCTGCTGGCCGACATCGGCGGCACCAACGCGCGCTTCGCCCTGGAGCCGGCGCCGGGCGCGATCCAGGCCGTGCAGACGCTGGCCTGCGCCGACCACGCCCGCTTCGAAGACGCGGCGCGCTTCTACCTGGCCGGCGCCGGCGCGAAGGTGCGCCATGCGGTGATCGCGATCGCCAATCCGGTGGACGGCGACGCCATCCGCATGACGAACCACCACTGGGCGTTCTCGATCGAGGCTGCGCGCCGTGCGCTGGGCCTGGAGACGCTGCTGGTGGTGAACGATTTCACGGCGCTGGCGATGTCGCTGCCGGCTCTGCAGCCGGACGACCTGGCCCAGGTCGGCGGCGGCGCTCCCTTGGCCGGCGCCGCCATCGGCCTGGTCGGCGCCGGCACCGGCCTCGGCGTCTCGGGGCTGGTCCCGAGCGGCGAGCGCTGGATTCCCCTCCATAGCGAAGGCGGCCACGTGGCCTTCTCGCCGCTCGACGAGCGCGAGGTGACCGTGTTGCGCCACGCCTGGCAGCGCTACGACCACGTCTCGGCCGAGCGCTTCGTCTCCGGCCCCGGCCTGGTGCTGATCCGCGAGGCGCTGGCCATGAGCCGCGGCATGGCGTCCGATAAGGACTTGTCGCCGTCCGACATCGTGACGCGCGGCCTGTCCGGCGGCGACGCCCTGTCGCTCGAAGCGATCGACTGCTTCTGCGGCATGCTGGGCACGGTGGCCGCCAACCTGGCGGTGACCCTCGGCGCGCGCGGCGGCATCTATATCGGCGGCGGCGTCGTGCCGCGCCTGGGCGCCTATTTCGTCGCCTCGCCGTTCCGCCCGCGCTTCGAGCGCAAGGGCCGCTTCAGCGAGTTCACGGCGCGCATCCCCACCTGGCTGATCACGGCCCCCTATCCGGCCCTGCAGGGCGCATCGGCGATCCTCGCGGACCACCTGGCCCGGACCCATGCGACAGCGCCGCGTACGAGCACGGAGGCCGCCCATGCGTAAGATCGCCTCGCCGCTCTTGTGGGTGCCGACCGGCTACTTCACGATGGCGCTCGGCTACGTGATGCTCACCAGCGTCACCGCCATCATGTTCAAGAACCTGGGCATGGACAACGGCCGCGCCGCCCAGTATTCGAGCCTGCTGATCCTGGCGTATACGGTCAAGCCGCTATTCGCGCCGTTCGTGGAGATGTACCGCACCAAGAAATTCTTCGTGCTGTGCGCGCAGGTGGCGATCGGCGCCGGCTTCGCCGGGGTGGCGCTGCTGATGGAACTGCCCGGCTACATGACCTTTTTGATGGCGATCTTCTTCGCCCTGTCGTTCATCGGCGCGACGCAGGACATCGCCAGCGACGGCGTCTACGTCACCTCGCTCGACGCCCGCGCGCAATCGCTGTACTGCGGCATCCAGAGCCTGTCCTGGAACATCGGCCCGATCGTGGCCGCCGGCGGCATGGTGTATCTCTCCGGCTACCTGCACACGCACGTCTTCGGCCACGATCCCGCCGTGTTCGGGCCGGACTGGATCGACGCCTGGCGCATCATCTTCCTGCTGGTCGGCGGCCTGACCCTGTTGATGGCGCTATGGCACTGGCGCACCATGCCGCAAGGCGCGCGCGCGGCCGACACGCCGTCCTCGGTGAAAGACGCCGGCCGCATCCTGCTCGACGCCTTCGTCACTCTGTTCCAGAAGCGCGGCGTGTGGCGCATGATCGCCTTCGCTTTCCTGTTCCGCTTCAGCGTGGGCCTGCTGGAAAAGATCGGTCCCTTCTTCATGGTCGATCCTGCCTCGAAGGGCGGCCTGGGCCTGTCGAACGAGATGCTGGGCCTGATCTACGGCACCTACGGCCTGGCCGCGGTGCTGGTCGGCTCGCTGCTCGGCGGCCTGTACGTCGCCAAACGCGGCCTGAAGGCGACGCTGTTCGTGCTGTGCTGCGCGATCAACATCCCGAACGTGGCCTTCCTGGTGCTGGCGCTCACCATGCCATCGAGCCTGGTCCTGATCACGCTCGGCGTCGCGATCGAAAAATTCTTCTTCGGCTTCGGCGCCGTCGGCTTCATGATCTACCTGATGCAGCAGCTCGCGCCGGGCAAGTACACCACCACCCACTATGCCTTCGGCACCGGCCTGATGGGCCTGTGCGGCATGGTCACCGGCGTGATCAGCGGCCACCTGCAGGAGATGATGGGTTACGTCGGCTACTTCGTGCTGGTGATGGTCGCCACCATCCCCTCGTTCCTGGCCACCTGGTTCGCGCCGTTTTATCACGACGACGGCAGCCAGCCGAAGCCGGAGCCGGACCTCGATGCCGAGGGCAAGACGGTGCCGGCATGAAGCGCCATGTCCAGCTTGCTTCCTGCCTGCTGCTGTCCGCGGCCGCGGCCGCGGCGCAGCAACTTCCACAGCCATCCGCCATGCACGCCATTTCCACTATCTCGCTCGACGCCCTGCTGCAGGAAGAACGACAGCTCCAGTTCGACCGCTTCGACCGGGACACCGCCGCCGCCCTCGGGGCGGCGCTGGTGGCACGGGCGAAGCGCGCCGGCCGCCCGGTGACGCTTGAAATCAGGCAGGGCGACGAGGTCCTGTTCGCGCAGGCGATGCCGGGCGCCTCGCCCGACCACGCCGACTGGATCCGGCGCAAGAACAACCTGGTCAGGCGCACCGGCCACAGCTCCTTCTACACCCACCACGAGGTGCGCCAGGCCGGCGGCGACCACGACGCGCTGCCCGGCCTGGACATGCGCGACTACGCGGCCCACGGCGGCGCCTATCCGATCGTCGTGCGCGGCCGCGGCGCGGTCGGCACGGTCACGGTCTCGGGCCTGCCCGGCGCGGACGACCACGCGCTGGTGGTGGCGGCGTTGAAGGACCATCTGAAGATCGGAGAATCGCCATGACCCGCATCGTCCGCTGGGGCATCCTCGGCACCGGGCGCATCGCCCGCGATTTCGCGCAAGGCCTGCGCGCCACGCCCGACGCCGTGCTGGCCGGGGTCGGCTCGCGCAGCAGCGAAGGCGCACAGGGGTTCGCCGCGCGGTTCGACGTACCGCGTGCGTTCGCTTCCTATGAGGCGCTGGTCGATTGTCCCGATGTCGACATCGTCTATATCGCCACCCCGCACCCGATGCACGCCGCCAACGCCCTGCTCGCCCTGCGCGCCGGCAAGGCGGTGCTGTGCGAGAAGCCGTTCGCGATGAACCGGCGCGAGGCGGGCGAAATCGTGGCGCTGGCGCGGGCGAAGAACCTGTTCCTGATGGAGGCGATGTGGACCCGCTTCATGCCGGCCCTGGCCGAAGTGCGGCGCGTCATTGCCTCGGGCGAGATCGGCACGGTGACCCAGCTGCACGCCGACTTCGGCTTCTCGGCCACGCTGGATGCCAGCCACCGCGTCAACGACCCGGCGCTGGGCGGCGGCGCCCTGCTCGACCTGGGCATCTATCCGCTGTCGATCGCCTGCGCCCTGCTGGGCCGGGTCGAGACGGTGCAGGCCCAGGCCATCATGGGCGAGACCGGCGTCGACCTCACCACCGCCTTCACCATGCGCCATGCCGGCGGCACGCTGTCGGTCTGCAGCTGCTCGCTGCGGGCGCATGCGCCGGGCGAGCTGGTGGTGTCCGGCACGCGCGGCAGCGTGCGCATGCACCGCATGTTCCACATGGCCGAACGCGTCACGGTTGCGCTGCAGGACGGCTCCACGCGCACGGTGGACACGCCGTGGCTCGGCAACGGCTACACGCACGAGGCGATCGAGGCCGGCCGCTGCCTGCGCGAAGGCCTGCTCGAACATCCTGCGATGACCCACGACGACACGCTGGCGATCATGGGCCTGCTCGACACGATCCGCAGGCAGATCGGCCTGCGCTATCCGAGCGACTGAGCCTCGGTCAGCAGCGCGTCCAGCTGCTGCATATTGGCCGGCTTGACCAGGTAATGATCGAAGCCGGCGTCCAGCGCGGCCTGGCGGTCGGCCTCGCTGCCGTAGCCGGTCAGCGCGATCAGGAGCGGCGTGCGCGCTCCCAGGCCGGCGCGGATGCGGCGTGCCAGTTCGCGGCCGTCCATGTCGGGCAGGCCGATGTCCAGGATGCAGGCGTCCGGCGGCTGATCGAGCGCGCGCCGCAGCGCCGGCGCCGGGGCATGCTCGACCGCCACCCGGTAGCCTTCCGCCTGCAGCAGCAGCGCCAGCGAGGCGGCCGCATCGACGTTGTCGTCCACCACCAGCACATTGGCCGCCTGGCCGTGCGCAGGCGCCTGGGGTCGCGGCGCATCGTCCTGGGCGGCCGGCACAGCCTCGTCCAGGCGCGGCAAGGTCACGGTGAAGGTGCTGCCGTGGCCGGGCCCGGCGCTGTCGGCGCTCACCGCGCCGCCATGCAGCCCGACCAGGTTCTTGACCAGCGCCAGCCCGAGGCCCAGGCCGCCCTGGGCCCGGTCCGGCGTGCGCTCGGCCTGGGTGAACAGGCCGAACACGTCGGGCAGCAGTTCGGGCGCGATGCCGATGCCGTCGTCGCGCACCGCCAGCACCGCCTCGCCGCCCCGGGTGCGCACCGCCACCAGCACGCTGCCTTCGTCCGGCGTGTACTTGGCGGCGTTGTTGACCAGGTTGGCGATGACCTGGATCAGGCGCTTGGCGTCGCCCTCGACCAGCACCCGCGTACCCGGCAGCTCGGTGCGCAGGCGATGGCGCTTCATGTCCAGCAGCGGCTGCACCTGCTCCACGGCGGCGCCGACCAGCTGGCGCAGGTCGACCCGCTCGCGCTTGAGTTCGATCATGCCGCGCGTGACGCGCGACACGTCGAGCAGGTCGTCGACCAGGTGCACCATGTGGTCCACCTGGCGCGTGATGATCTCGCTGGTGCGCCGGACCGCGCCCGGGTCGCTCGCATACACGCCCTTGAGCAGGCCCGCCGCGGTGCTGATCGGCGCCAGCGGGTTGCGCAGCTCGTGCGCCAGCATGGCCAGGAACTCGTTCTTGCGCTCGTCCGCCACGCGCAGCGCCTGCAGCGCCTCGTTGCGCTCGCGTTCGGCCATGCCGCGGATCAGGTCCTGGCGATGCAGCTGGTAGGCGAAGCGCCACACCACGGCGATCAGGATCACCAGCAGGCCCCACACGAACAGCCAGATCGTGGTGGTCAGGTCGAGACCGGGATTGGCCGCGCGCACCGCCGCGGTGGCGACCATGCCCAGCACGATCGGCGCCAGCACCAGCGGCGCCATCAGCTGGCGCAGGGTGCGGCTGCTGGACGTGGGGCTGGCCAGCGCCACCACCATGCCCTGGTCCGGATGCAGCGCCAGCGTGGCGACGGAGGCCAGCATGAAGGCCAGCGCGGTGCGCAGCGAGGTGCCGCGTCCCGGCAGCAGCTGGTACAGGGAGGTGTCTTCGGCGGCGAAGCCGGCCAGGGTCAGCAACGAGAACAGCAGCACGCTGGCGGCCAGCGCCTGGCCGATGCCGACGGTGCGGCGCGCGCACGACAGCGCCATGCCGGCGCCGAGCACGACGAACAGGCCGGCCGTCAGCAGCGCCGGCAGGCTCCAGGCGGTGGATGCCTGGCCCAGGCCCAGCGACAGCGGCGCCGGCGCCCAGCCGGACAGGCGCATCGCCGCGTTGCCGGCGCCGATCGCCAGGACCAGCAGCGCCGGGACGCGGCCGGCGCGGGCAACGGCGCGCACCGGATGCAGCTGCAGCAACAGGCAGGCAGAGGCGCACAGGAACCCGACCGCGGTAAGCGGATACATCTGCGGCGCACCGGCGCCGGCGCCGATCAATGCCGGCGAATGCAGGCCCCAGCCAACCAGCGCAGTGAGGGCCAGCAGCATGCAGGCGATGGCGGCGCCGGCCGCGATCGCAAGCCGGGTCGGGAATGTGTTCATGAACGGACGGGTCGGTGAGCTATTTTCGCCCATCGTACCAGTCGCGGCTTTTCAGGCGGGCACGGATGCCCGCCGGCACGCCGGGGCCGTCAGGGCAGGGACGCGCCGTACCAGCCGTATTCCCAGCGCCACGGCATGTCGTTCTCGCCCAACGCCAGGCGCGCAATCTCGGGGAAGATGCGCTCGGCGCGCACGTCGTTGGACAGCATCACCAGGCAGCGCCGGCGCGCCTCGAGGCAGATCGCCATATTGCCGGTGCTGTCGTTGTGCCCGCCCTTGAACCATCCGGTGCCGCTGCGGTCCTGGAATGTGACCACCCCCAGCCCGGCCGCCAGCCCCGCTACCTGCGGCCCGGGCCGCGACACCAGGGTCGGGAACTGGCCGGCGCTCAGGATCGGCAGCTGCGGGCGCACCATCTCGGCGCGCATCCGGGGGCTCAGCGCGTCGCCGCGCGCGAGCGCCGCCCACATGCGCGCCTGGTCGGCGATCGTGGTGTCCATCGAACCGGCGGCGGTGACGGCGCTGCGCTGGTCGTGCGGCTCCATCTTGCCCTCCAGGGTGTAGCCGTCGGCCAGGTTGGCCGCGAAGTCGGGCCGCCAGCGCATGGCGGTATTGGGCATGCCGAGGCGGTCGAACACGCGCACCTGCATCTCGCGGCCGGCATCGAGCCCGAGGCCCTGCTCGACGATCAGCTGCAGGATGTACATGCCTTCGGCCGAATAGGCGTAGCGCGCGCCGGGGTCGAAGTGAAAGCGCAGCTTTTCGTCCGGCTCCAGCCAGCGGAAGTTGGCGAAGCCGCCGGCGTGCGTGAGCAGGATGCGCGGCGTGAGCCGGCGCCAGCGTTCATCCAGCGCCAGGTCGCTGAAATCCCGGCGCTCGCCCAGGCGGTACTCGGGCAGGGGCCTGGGCAGCAGCTGCGTGAGCGGGGCATCGAGATCGAGCCGGCCTTCGCTGGCCAGCTGCAGCAGCATGTAGGCGAAGGCGGTCTTGGTCAGCGAGGCGCCGTACATCACCGTGTCGGGCTGCAGCGGCAGGTCGCGCTCCAGGTTGCGCTTGCCGTAGGCCGCCACCTTGACCACCCGGCCCTCGTCGATCAGCGCCAGCGCCAGCCCCACCACCTTCTGGCGCGCCATCAGGGCCTCGATGTCGCGGTCCGTGAAGCCCGGGTCGGGCCCGCGCGGCGCGCCCGAACAGCTGACCAGGAACAGCGACACGACTGCCATCCACAGCGCTTTCATCGGCTTCTCCTCGGTTGAATTCCCGTATGGGCGGCGGGACCACCAAGTGTAGCGCCAGTATCGATGCCGGACAATCGCCCGGATCAGAAGGCGTGGCGCAGGCCGAGCGCGGCGCCCGTCAAGTTGGCGCCGGGGGCCGTGTCCAGGCTGTTGATCGCGAAGTCGTAGACGCCGTTCGCCTCGTTGTCGAGGTGGGTGACGTAGGCATACACCGCGCTGCGTTTCGACAGCGTGTATTCGTAGCCGAGCGTGACGTGGGTGGCGCCGGTGCGTGCGCCGCCACGGACGAAGCCGACCCGGTTGCCGCCGGCGCCCTTGCCGTCGCCGGCATGCGCCAGCCCGAGACGCACGCCATGCGCGCCGAGTTGATGGGTGACCGAGACATACCAGGCATTGCGATCCAGGCCGCCGGCGGCCGTCTCGTATGCGAGGCGTTCGGCCAGCAGCGCCACCCGGGTGTCGCCGAAGCGGCGCGCCACGGCCAGCTTGGTGCCGCTGTCGCGCAATCCCGGCCCCTGGTATTCATGATGCCGCTCGTGGGCCAGCGTCGCATACCACGATCCCTGTTCATAGACCACGGCGGCCGAGGTCAGGGATGGCCTGGCGCCGCTGGCCGGACGCTCCTCCGCCAGGCCGTGGGTCAGGCGCAGGCCGACACCTTTCCAGGGCCGGCTCCAGTAATGGATGGAGTTGGCCTGGCGCCGGTCGAAGGAAGACAGGTTGTTCACGTTGTCGACCGCCGCCCCGGCGCCGTTGCCGATGATGCTCATATAGCCGGCGGTGGTCGGGTAGAACGGATCGAGGCTCGACGTCGCGCCGTTGTAGGCGGTGACCCAGTGACCGGCGAACAGCGTGCCGAAGCCGCCATCGAGGCCGATCCGGGTATCGCGGCGCGCGAGTTCACCCGCGCCGGTGTCGAGCGAGAGCGTGCCCTCGACCTGGAAGATGGCGCTGACCCCGGCGCCCAGGTCTTCGCTGCCGCGAAAACCCAGCACCGAGCGGTTGTTCGAGACCCGCTGCTGACTCAGGCGCGGGCCGTCGGCGGTGGCGGACGCCTTCACGTATTCGGCCGCCGCGTTCAGGCGGCCGTACAGCTGGACCTGGGTCTGGGCCTGGCCATGTGCGGCGGCGGCGCATGCCGCCAGCGCCAGCGCACTGCGGCGCAAGTATTTACTCATCGAGATTCTCCTTGCGGGAATTGTCGGCCACGGGACCCGTCCCGGCCTATCCCCAATCGAGGGGAGTCCCATCCACCCATTCGTGTTGGTTTTACGTGGCTTTACATTTCCCGCCCTGCGCCGCGCGGCCCGCCCGGCCGTTAATCATGGACGACAACCCGCAACAGGAAACGACCATGGTCAACAGCATCGGCGGCGCCAGCGCCGCACAGGCGGCTTATTCCGCTACTCCGGCCACCCCGAAAACCACCACCGGGCAGGCGGATGCCGCCACCACCCCTGGCGCCGCCGAAGCCGAGGAAACCGCGCCGGCGCCGGCGCAGAGCGCCGAATCGGCGGCCTCGGCGCGCCTGGGCGAGCAGCTGAACGCCCAGGCCGACGCCTCGCGCGTGCAGCGCGCCGTGGACGAATCCACGACTGTGGCCGACACCGGCGAAGCGACCGAAGAAGCGGGCGCCGCCACCGCCACCGCCCAGGCGCCGGCCGCTGCGCCTGCCGGCGGCGCAGGAGGCGCGGGAGGCGCGGGAGGCGCGGGAGGCGCCGGCGGCGCCGGCGCGGCATCCTCGGAAACCACCGACGCCGACTATATCGCCGAAGCCGACACCAATTCGGACAAGACGGTCAGCGACGAGGAACGCGCCGCCTACGAGGCCAGGCTGCGCAAGGAGAACGAGATGCAGAACGCGGAGCAGGCCGGAATGCGCCAGGCCGAGGTGCGCGCCGCGTATGGACAGGTTGAAGCCGCTGCCCCGGCGCTCGAGGTCACCGCATGACGCCGGGCTCCGGGTCGACGATGCGCGAAAATGCTGCACTGCACCCGGAGTTATCCGAAGTAAATTCGAAATAACTGAAGAAACGCGTTGTAGTCAGGTCATCAACTACGGTAGAGTGTCGCCTTCCGAAAAGACTTTCCATGAGGCGGCGCATGCCAGACCGTAGCCCGACTACGCCCCGCGGATTGTTGCTTGCGACGGACCTGAGCGCCCGCTGCGACCGGCCCCTGGAACGCGCCAAGCAGCTGGCCGACGAATTTTCACTACCGCTGGTGGTCCTGACGGTGCACGACGCGCCCCAGGCGCCCGGCGAAGTGCTCCAATGGCAGGGCGGCGACGCCGGACGCGAACACCAGGAACGCGCGGCGCGCGCCGAGTTCGCGCGCGAGTTCGCCGGCTCGCCCCTGCAGGTCACCCAGCGTTTCGCCACCGGCCCGGCCGCCGCCGCCATCCTCGACGGCGCGGCCACCCTGCCCGGCGCCATCGTGGTCGCCGGCGCCTCGCAGCACGACAGCCTGGGCGACCTGCTGCTCGGCTCCACCGTCGAGAAACTGGCGCGCGCCCTGGCGCAGCCACTGCTGGTGGTGCGCCAGCGCGTGCGCGGCCCCTACCGCCGCATCATGGTCGCGACCGACTTCACGCCGGCCGCGAAGCTGGCGCTGGAAACGGCGGCCAGCCTGTTCCCGCAGCGCCGGCTCACCGTGTTCCATGCGCATGACGCCGAAGCGCTGGCGCCCGACACGCGCCCGCATGCGGAGCTGATCCGCTTCCTGGACGGCTGCGCGCTGCCGCCCGGCGTCCGTGAGCTGGTCGACCCGGTGATCGGCGAAGGCGAACCGGCCTCGCAGCTTGCGCGCCATGTAGTGGATAATAGTATTGATCTGGTCGTGCTCGGCCTGCATGAAGAATCGGCGCTGATGCGCCTCCTGACCGGTAGCCGCAGTGAATACCTGCTGCAGGCAGTCGTGTGCGACACGCTGCTCGTGCGTCCCCCTGTGCGCCCTGGAGAATATGATGAGAATGAAGAAACCTGAAACCGCCCTGCGCCTCTGCGCGCGCCGCTACATGTCGCACTGCCCCGAAGGATGATGTCGATGACCTCACTGCCACTGATCCTGCTCGTCCTTCTTCCCTTCGCCGGCGCCTTCGTCGCCGCCTGCCTGCCCAACGGGTCGCGCAACCGTCCCGCCATCGCGGCCGGCGCGTTCACCCTTTTGGCCCTTCTCTTCGCCATTTCCCAGTTCGGCCGGTTGGACGCCGGCGAAGTCCTGCAGTCGCGCCACAGCTGGCTGCCGATGTTCGGCCTCGACATCATCATCCGCATGGACGGCCTGGCCTGGCTGTTCTCGATCATGGTGCTCGGCATCGGCCTGCTGGTGATCCTGTACGCGCGCTACTACATGTCCAAGCGCGACCCGGTCGCGCGCTTCTACGCCTACATGCTGGCCTTCATGGGCTCGATGATGGGCGTGGTCCTGTCCGGCAACCTGATCCAGCTGGTGGTGTTCTGGGAACTCACCAGCCTGACGTCCTTCCTGCTGATCGGCTACTGGCAGGAGAGCAACGACGCCCGCCGCGGCGCGCGCATGGCCTTCACCGTCACCACAGCCGGCGGCCTGTGCCTGCTGGCCGGCGTGCTCACGCTCGGCCACATCGTCGGCAGCTACGAGCTCGAGACGGTGCTGGCGGCCGGCGACCAGATCCGCGCCCACGCGCTCTACCTGCCGGCGCTGGTGCTGATCGCCCTCGGCGCGCTGACCAAGAGCGCGCAGTTCCCGTTCCATTTCTGGCTGCCGCATGCGATGGCAGCGCCAACTCCGGTGTCGGCCTACCTGCACTCGGCGACCATGGTCAAGGCCGGGGTGTTCCTGCTCACGCGCCTGTACCCGGCCCTCGGCGGCACGCCGGAATGGACCTGGATCGTCGTCGGCGCCGGCGCCACCACCCTGGCGCTGGCCTCGTTCTTCGCGATCTTCCAGAACGACATGAAGGGACTGCTGGCCTACTCGACCATCAGCCACCTCGGCCTGATCACCTGCCTGCTGGGCATCGGCACCCCGCTGTCGGTGGTGGCGGCGGTGTTCCACATCATGAACCACGCGATCTTCAAGGCGTCGCTGTTCATGGCGGTCGGCATCGTCGATCACGAGACCGGCACCCGCGACATGCGCGTGCTGCGCGGATTGCGCAAGGCGATGCCGGTGACGGCCGCGCTGGCGATCGTGGCCTCGGCCTCGATGGCCGGCGTGCCGCTGCTGAACGGCTTCCTGTCGAAGGAGATGTTCTTCGCCGAGACCACCCACGTCGGCGGCAGCGACGACTGGACCCTGTCCTACGTGGCAGTGGCGATGGGCATCTTCAGCGTCGCCTACTCGCTGCGCTTCATCAGCGTGTTCTTCGGCCGCCTGTCGAAAGACCTGCCGCACGAGCCGCACGAGCCGGCGCGCTGGATGCGCTTCCCGGTCGAGTGCCTGGTGGTGCTGTGCATCGCGGTCGGCGTCATGCCCGAACGCGTGGTCGGCGACGTGCTGGCGGTGGCGTCGGGTTCGGTCCTGGGCGCCGCGCTGCCCGAATACGACCTGGCGATCTGGCACGGCTTCAACCTGGCGCTCCTGATGAGCGGCGCCGCGCTGTTGCTGGGCGCCCTGCTGTACTGGGTCCTGTGGCGCCGCCACGATTTGCGCGAGCGCACCGAGGTGCCGGTGCTGCACCGCCTCAAGGGCGCGCAGGCCTATGAAAGCACGATGCTGGCGCTGTCGACCGGCGCCAACGCGCTGATCCGCTGGACCGGCACCCGCCGCCTGCAACCGCAAATGCTGGTGCTGATGGCGGTCATGGTCGCCGCACCGCTGCTGCTGGTCGATCCGCTGCCCACGATTCCCGCGCTGAGCGTGCAGGCCCTCGACCCGCTGTTCGCAGTGCTGTGGATCATCGGCGCCGCCTGCGCCCTCGGCGCGGCCTATAGCGCCAAATACCACCGCCTGGTCGCGCTGGCCCTGGTCGGCGGCGCCGGCGTCGTCACGTCGATCACCTTCCTGTGGCTGTCGGCGCCCGACCTGGCGCTGACCCAGCTGATGGTGGAGACCGTGACCACGGTGCTGATCCTGCTCGGCCTGCGCTGGCTGCCGCCGCGCTTCGCCCCGGCCGGCCTCAAGGAAAGGGCGCCGGCCAGCACCTGGCTGCGGCGCGGGCGCGACAGCTTCATCGCCATCGCCGGCGGCCTGGGCATCGCGGCCGCCAGCTACGCGGTCCTGCGGCTCTCGCCGCCGCCCTCGATCGGCGAGTTCTTCGTGCTGCGCGCGCTGACCGAAGGCGGCGGCTCGAACGTGGTCAACGTGCTGCTGGTCGACTTCCGCGGCTTCGACACCATGGGTGAAATCACCGTGTTGTCGGCCGTCGCCTTGACCGTGTACGCACTGCTGCGCCGCTTCCGCCCAGCCACCGAATCGATCGCGATTCCCGTGCAGCAGGCCAGCGACGTCGACCCGGCCGTCACGCAAACCCCGGCCGAGCAGGCCTCCAGCGGCTACCTCATGATCCCTGCGGTATACCTGCGCATGCTGCTGCCGGTGATGGGCGTGATGGCGGCCTACTTCTTCATGCGCGGCCATAACCTGCCGGGCGGCGGCTTCGTCGCCGGCCTGATCTTCGCCACCGCGCTGATCGTGCAGTACATGGTGGCCGGCACCGACTGGGTCGAATCGCACCTGCGCCTGCGTCCGCACCGCTGGATCGCCTGGGGCCTGGCGTGCGCCGCCTTCACCGGCATCGGCGCCTGGTTCCTCGGCTACCCGTTCCTGACCAGCCATACCGCCCACCTCACCCTGCCGATCCTGGACGAGATCCACGTCCCGAGCGCCTTCATGTTCGACCTGGGCGTGTTCCTGGTGGTGGTCGGTTCCACCATGCTGACCCTGGTCGCGCTGGCCCACCAGTCGCTGCGCAGCCACCGCGCGGCGGCCGACGCCACGCGCGCCACCATCCCGCCCGCCAAGGAGATCTTCTGATGGAGCTCGTCATTTCGCTCGCCATCGGCATCGTGTTCGGCTCCGGCATCTGGCTGATCCTGCGTCCGCGCAGCTTCCAGGTGCTCTCGGGCCTGATGCTGATGTCGTATGCCGTCAACCTGTTCATTTTCATCATGGGCCGCCTGTGGGTGGACGCCCCGCCGCTCACGCCCGCCGGCGCGACGCCCGACCCGGCCGTCCTGGCCGACCCGCTGCCGCAAGCCCTGGTGCTCACGGCGATCGTCATCGGCTTTGCCACCACCGCCCTGTACCTAGTGGTGATGATCGGTTCGCGCGGCCTGACCGGCACCGACCACGTGGATGGCAAGGAGCCTGAATTATGAGTCTGCACTGGACCCAGCACCTGATCCTGGTGCCGGTATTGCTGCCGTTGCTGGTGGGCGCCGTCCTGGCCCCGCTGACGCAGGGCTGGCATCGCCTGAAGTTCTGGCTCAGCTACGTTTCGCTGCTCGGCCTCCTGGCCACCGCGGTGGCCCTGATCCAGATGACCGACGGCGGCCACTGGCCTGGCGGCATGGGCATCTACCTGGCCGCCAACTGGAGCGCGCCGTTCGGCATTGCCCTGCTGGCCGACCGCCTGAGCGCCATCATGCTGCTGCTCACCGCCGTGCTCGGGCTGGCCGCGCTGCACTTCACCAAGACCCGCTGGGGACGGATCGGCGTGCACTTCCACACGATGTTCCAGTTCCTGCTGATGGGCATCAACGGCGCCTTCCTGACCCACGACATCTTCAACCTGTTCGTGTTCTTCGAGGTGATGCTGGCCGCGTCCTATGGCCTGGTGCTGCACGGGTATAACGCCGAGCGCATCCGCGCCAGCATGCAGTACATCGCGATCAACCTCGCCGCCGCCCTGCTGTTCCTGATCGGGATCGCGCTGACCTACGCCACCACCGGCACCCTGAACATGGCCGACCTGGCCGCGCGCGTGCCGCTGCTGGTGGGTGAGGAGCTGGCGCTGTTCAAGGTGGGCGCCACCGTGATGGCGCTGGCCTTCCTGACCAAGGGCGCGATGTGGCCGCTGGGCTTCTGGCTGCCCACCACCTACGCCGCGGCATCGCCGCCGGTGGCGGCGATGCTGGTGCTGATGACCAAGGTTGGCGCCTACGTGATATTGCGCATGTGGCTGCTGATCTTTTCGGACCATGCGGGCGCCGCGGCCGGCTTCGGCGGCGACGCGCTGCTGTATGGCGGCATGGCGACCATCGTGTTCGGCGCCGCCGGCATCCTGTCGACCGATACCGCCGGCCGCATGGCCGGCTATGGCGCGATCGTCTCGTCCGGTACCCTGCTCGCGGTGATCGGCTACGGCCAGCCCACCCTGGTCACGGCCGGCATCTATTACCTGATCGGCTCCACCATCGCGGTGGCCGCCTTCCTGCTGCTGATCGAACTGATCGACCGCATCCGCACTCCGCGCTCGGCCATGCTGGCGCTGACCATGGAAGCGTATGCGGTCGAGGATGCGCCGGACGAGCCGGTGGGACGCGGCGTGCCGGCCGCGATGGCCTTCCTGTCGCTGGCCTTCGCCGCCTGCGCGCTGATGATCGCCGGCCTGCCGCCGTTGTCGGGCTTCGTCGCCAAGTTCGGCATGTTCCATGCGCTGCTCAATCCGCACATCGACGGCGCCGGCACGGTCGGCGGCAGCGCCGCGATCCCGGCCGCCGGCTGGATGCTGATGGTCCTGATCATCCTTTCGGGCCTGATCACCGTGATCTCGATGATGCGCTTCGGCGTGCGCACCTTCTGGGCCAGCGGCGCCGCCGAGCCGCCCAAGGTGCACCGCTCCGAGGTGGCGCCGATCCTGCTGCTGCTGGCCCTGTCGGTGCTGATGACGGTGCAGGCCGAGCCGCTGTTCGGCTACCTGAGCCGCGCCAGCGACGACATCCATCGCCCCGGCGCCTATATCGGCCGGGTGCTGTCCGAGCCGGCCGTGCCGGGCCCGACGAGCACGGCCCCTTCCACCCTGTCGATCCCGGAGGCGCCATGACACGCTGGCTCCCGTACCCCTTCGTGTCGCTGGCGCTGTGCGTCCTGTGGCTGCTGCTGAACCAGACCCTGTATCCGGGCCACATCCTGCTCGGCGCGGCGCTCGGCATCGCCGGCCCGGTCCTGACGCGCCACCTCAATCCGCTGGGCTATCCGCGCCTGCGCAAGCCCATCGTCGCCATGCGCCTGCTGGGTTTCGCGGCGGTCGAGGTGGTGCGCTCCTGCTTCAACGTCAGCCGCATCATCCTGCTTGCCGACTACGCCAACCTGAACTCGCAGTTCATCCGCATTCCGCTGGACATGCGCGATCCCTACGGCCTGGCGGCGCTGTCCTGCCTGATCAACATGACGCCGGGCACGGTGTGGACCGAGCTGCAGCCCGGGAAGGATCCCGGCCGCCA
Source organism: Massilia timonae (assembly GCF_001866515.1). Classification (NCBI taxonomy): domain Bacteria; kingdom Pseudomonadati; phylum Pseudomonadota; class Betaproteobacteria; order Burkholderiales; family Oxalobacteraceae; genus Massilia; species Massilia timonae. Next base: position 1,861,429 of record NZ_JRYB01000001.1, on the reverse strand, counting down.
CGAGCTGGTGCTCCACGTGTTCGACCTGCACGACGCCAAGTGGTGGGTCGACACCATCAAGACCCGCTACGAACAGCCCCTCATTCACATCTTCGACACGGAGGTCCGCCATGGCGACCCTGCTTGAAATCTCGATCGGCTACGCCCTCGTGTGCGTGCTGGCGGCGATGGCGCTGTGCGCCGCCCGCCTGCTGATCGGCCCCTCGGCCCACGACCGCGTGCTGGCCCTCGACACCCTCTGGATGTGCGGCATGCTGCTGGCCCTGGTGCTGGGCATCCGCTTCGGCACCCAGGTCTATTTTGAAATGGCGATGCTGATCGCGCTGGTCGGCTTCGTCTCGACCATCGCGATGGCGAAGTTCCTGATGCGCGGGGAGATCATCGAATGACCGGCATCGCACACCTGCCCGACTGGGCCGCCCTGCTCGTCTCGCTGCTGCTGATCCTGGGCGCGAGCATCATCCTGATCGGCGCGCTCGGGCTGCTGCGCCTGCGCACCTTCTACCAGCGCATCCACGGCCCGGCGATCACCATCACCCTGGGCGCCGGCAGCCTCCTGATCGCCTCGATGCTGTACTTCACGGTGGCGCAGTCGCGCCCGGTCGTGCACGAGATCATCATCACCGTGTTCGTGCTGCTGACCGCGCCCGTGGTGTCGATGATGATCATGCGCGCCGCCGTCTACCGCGACCTGCGCGCCAGGAAAGGCGACGCCGGCGCGACCGCAGGCGAGGTGTATACCGTCACCCGCGAATAGTCCACCGGCATCGATCCGGATCCCAAACCAGGCCTGGAAATTTTCCAGGCCTTTTTTTCGTGCGCGTCAATGTCGAGTAAATACAACATCGCGAAAAATTGATTGCGCGCCGCAACAATGTTAGCGCTATCAGATATTTGTGGCGACGGCTGAGTGAAAATCTGGTCGTCTGGCCATTTGCTCCGTTAAAAAAACCGTCCATCCGGTTCCGGATCACATTGCATTGCAACATCGATAACGTGTTTACAAAAATTCATGGCTGAACAACACTTCGAATAACGCGATGTTAGCGCTAACGGTCTTTCGAGGAGAAACGATGTCAGCATCCAGCGTCAACCCCCCATCCACTTCAGCCGGCGCCCTGCGCTGGGTCGTCATGGGCGTCAGCGGATCGGGCAAGAGCACGGTCGGCGCCGGCCTGGCCAGGCACTTCGCCGTCCCCTTCCTGGAGGGCGACGCCTACCACCCGGCCAGCAATGTCAGCAAGATGTCGGCCGGCATCCCGCTCGACGACGATGACCGCGCCGGCTGGCTTGACGCGCTGGCGGCCGAAATCGGCCAGGCCCGCAGCCGGGACCAGGGCCTGGTGCTGTCCTGCTCGGCCCTCAAGCGGCGCTACCGCGACCTGCTGCGCATGGCCGACCCGGCGCTGCGTTTCGTGCACCTGGCCGGGCCGCGCGAGCTGATTGCCGAGCGCATGCACGGCCGCCCCGGCCACTACATGCCGCCCTCACTGCTCGATTCGCAGCTGAGCATCCTCGAACCGCTGCAGGCCGACGAAGCCGGCCTCACGCTGGACATCACCCTGGCGCCGCCGGCGCTGGTGCAACGCATCACAAGCAGCGCCTGAACGACGACACCTGAACCACGGCCCTGGCACCGGGGGTCGGCGAGATTCATCGCAAGCAGCCAGTTGCAAGCTGTCGCGCAGCCGACCACAGAGACGGCGCGCTCCCATACAACAAGCATCGAGGAGACATCATGCGTACACCAGTTCAACGGACTCTCATCAGCCTGGCCGTGGCCAGCGCCTGCTGGAGCGTCGGCGCCGCCCACGCCCAGCAGGCGCAGCTAGAACCCGACACTCCGGCCGCGGCCGCCGACGCCGCCGCGCAAACCCCGCCCACCGACGCCGCGCCGTCACCCGCGGAGGCCGCACCGGCGACCGGGGAAGCCTCCAATGTCGTGCGCATCTCCGGCTCGCGCATCGCCGCGCGCGGCTTCACCATGCCGACGCCGACGACGAGCCTCACCAGCGCCGACCTCGAGAAATCGGCCAAGCCGAACCTGTTCAACACCCTGGCCGAGCTGCCGGCCCTGCAGGGCAGCACCGGCCGCACCACCAGCACCAACAGCACCAGCAGCGGCATCCAGGGCCTGTCTTCGCTGAGCCTGCGCGGCCTGGGCACGATCCGGACCCTGACCCTGCTCGACGGCCAGCGCGTGGTGGGCGCCAACGTCACCGGCGTGACCGACGTCAGCCAGTTCCCGCAGCTGCTGGTCAAGCGTGTCGACGTGGTGACCGGCGGCGCCTCGGCGTCTTACGGTTCGGACGCGGTGGGCGGCGTGGTCAACTTCGTCACCGACAAAAAATTCACCGGCTTCAAGGCCCACGTCCAGGGCGGCCAGACGAAGTACGACGACGACCGCGGCGGCAGCGTGCAGGCGGCCTGGGGCAAGGCCTTCCTGAACGATCGCTTCCACGTGACGGCCAGCGCCGAGTTCACCAAGGAAAACGGCATCGAGTCGCCCGGCTTCGGCGGCAAGGGACCGAACGGCCGCACCTGGTACCAGAACCCGGCCTACTCGGTGCGTCCTTTGAGCCAGACCGGCGACGGCCTGCCGCAATACCGCGTGATCGAACAGGCGCAGCAATACCAGTACGCCAAGTACGGCCTGATCACCAGCGGCCCGCTGCAGGGCACGGCCTTCGGCGCGGGCGGCGTGCCTTACCAGTTCCAGTACGGTTCCAATGGCCAGCCGACCGGCACCGGCGCCGTCACCGGTTGCGTCAACCCGTTCTGCATCGGCGGCGACTTGAGCGGCAGCGTGGGCTCGGGCACCAACCTGGCGATGAACTTCAAGCGCCAGGTGGCCTATACCCGCATGTCGTACGACCTGACGCCGGACCACCAGCTCTACTTCACCGCCAACTACGGCAAGGTGGATTCGCGCTTCTCGCCCAACCCGGGCGCGGCCAAGAACGCCAACCTGAACATCCAGTGCTCGAATCCCTTCCTGCCGGCCTCGATCGTCGATGCCTGCGCGCGCACCAACATCACCAGCTTCCAGTACGGCACCGCGAACGCGGTCTTCCCCGAGAACATCGACGTCCAGCCGACCCGCACCCAGCGCCGCTTCGTGCTCGGCGCCGAAGGCAAGTTCGCCCTGTTCGGCAAGGACTGGTCGTATGACGCCTACGTGACCCACGGCGAGAACAAGACCAATCTCGACGCCTTCAACATGACGCTCAATGCGCGCTACAACAATGCGATCGACGCGGTGCGCGCGCCCGACGGCCGCATCGTCTGCCGCAATCCGGTGGCCGCGGCGTCGGGCTGCGTGCCGCTCAACATCATCGGCGACAACCCGATCGATCCGGCCGCCTGGGCCTATATCGCGCCGGCCAACGGCCCGCGCCAGCGCACCACGCAAAGCCAGGACGTCGGCAGCTTCAACATCAACGGCGAGCTGTTCGAAGGCTGGGCCGGCCCGATCTCGCTGGCCACGGGCGCCGAGTACCGGCGCGAGAAATACCGCGTCCGCGGCGACGCCTACGGCAACGGCGTGACCCCGGATTCGCCGAACAACGCCATGTACCCGGCCGACCCGCTGCTCAATACCACGGTCGGCAACAACTGGTATGCCGGTAACTTCCATAACGGCGAAGGCAGCTACAACGTGCGCGAAGCCTACGTGGAGCTGAACATCCCGGTGTTCAAGTCCGCGACCTGGGGCGAGGCCAACCTCAACCTGGCCGACCGCGAAACCAAGTACAGCACCGCCGGCAGCGTGGGCAGCTGGAAGCTGGGCGCCACCTGGCAGACGCCGATCGACGGCCTGCGCCTGCGCGGCGTGACCTCGAAGGACGTGCGCGCGCCGAACCTGTCCGAACTGTTCGCAGCGCCGGTGGTGGTCAACAACGTGGTCCAGTACCAGGGCAATACCATCAGCGTCCAGGAACGCACGGTGGGCAACACCAACCTGCGTCCGGAGATCGCGCGCAACAACACCTTCGGCATCGTCCTGAGCCAGCCGAAGTGGGCGCCGGGCTTCAGTATCTCGGCCGACTACTTCGACATCGAAGTCAAAGGCGTGATCTCGGCGCTGACGATCCAGCAGGAAGTCGACCTGTGCGTGGCCGGCAACCAGGAGATCTGCAACGCCATGGTCTTGAACAGCCCGGGCAACAACTACGTCACGGTGCAGAACTTCAACCTGGCGTCGCTCAAGGTCAAGGGCTTCGACCTCGAGACCGCCTACCGGACGGGCCTCGAGCGGCTGAACCTGCCGGGCCGCTTCACTTTCCGCGCGCTGGCCACCCGCAACCTGCACTACATCACCGAGTCGGGCGTGGTCGGCACCATCGCGGTGGATTCGGCCGGCTCGAACATGGGCAATACGCCGAAGTGGAAGGTGCTGGCGCAGCAGACCTGGGAGAACGACAAGCTGAGCGTCACGCTGACCGAACGCTGGTTCAGCGACGGCACCTACCGCAACGACTTCATCGAGTGCCAGACCGGTTGCCCGATGTCGACCCTGATCCACCCGACCATCTACGACAACAAGATGAAGGGCGCGGCCTATCTCGACATCGGCGCCAGCTACAACCTGTCGAAGCAGTTGCAGGCCTACTTCAAGATCGACAACGTCACCGACCGCGCGCCGGAAGCGGCGCCGCAGACCAATGCCAGCTACGGCATCAATCCGGCGCTGTACGACGTGGTCGGACGCACTTACCGGGCCGGCCTGCGCTACGGCTTCTGACGGGAGCCGGCCGTGTGGAACATCGTTTCCGTGCTGCTGGCGGTCGGCCTGCTGACCTTGCTCATCGCCTGGGGCAAGGTCCAGCCCCTGCTGGCCTTCGTGGCGGCATCGATCGCGGCGGCCCTGCTGCTCGGGGTGCCGCCGTCGAAGATTCCCGGCGCGATCGAGAAGGGCATCGGCGACCTGCTCGGCTCCCTGGTGGTGATCATCTGCCTGGGCGCCGTGTTCGGCAAGCTGATCGCCGACAGCGGGGCCGCGCGCCGCATCGCCACCTGCCTGGTCGACGCGCTCGGTCCGTCGCGCATCCCGGTGGCGCTGACCGTCACCGGCTTCGTGGTCGGCATCCCGCTGTACTACAACGTCGGCTTCGTGCTGCTGGTGCCGCTGATCTTCTCGCTGGTCTACAGCTCGGGGCGGCCGGCGGTGGCGCTGGCGATCCCGCTGCTGGCCGGGCTGTCGATCGCGCACGGCTTCCTGCCGCCGCATCCGTCACCGGTGGCGCTCGTCTCGGCGATCCACGCCGACATGGGCACTACCCTGCTGTACGGGATCGTGGTGGCGATACCGACGCTGATCATCGCCGGGCCCCTGTTCGCGATGTCGCTGCGCCATGTGCAGGCGCAACCGGCCGCCATGTTCCAGGACGGTCGCGCGCTGCAGGATGGAGAACTGCCGGGCGTCTTCAACAGCTTCGCCACCGCGCTGCTGCCGGTGCTGCTGCTGGGGGCGAGCACGGTGCTCATGATGGCGCGGCCCGACCTGAACGGCAGCCTGTCGTTCCTCGCCAACCCGCTGGTGGTGATGCTGGTGTCCTATCTGGTGGCGATCTACACGCTGGGCCTCGCGCAAGGACGCCGTTTCTCGGCCGTGATGCAGGGCCCGGCGGAGGCGATGCGCGAGATCGCGCCGATCCTCCTAATCATCGCCGGCGCCGGCGCACTGAAGCAGGTGCTGGTGGAATCAGGCGTCAGCGCCGATCTCGGTGCGCTGTTGTCCAGCCTTCCGGTGCCGCCGCTGGTGCTGGGATGGTCGGTCGCGACGGTGATCCGCATCTGCCTCGGATCGGCCACGGTCGCGGGCGTGACGGCCGGCGGCATCGTGGCGCCGCTGGTGCACAGCTCGGGCGTCGACCCGAACCTGATGGTGCTGGCCATCGGCGCGGGAAGCCTGATGTGCAGCCACGTCAACGATTCCGGCTTCTGGATGTTCAAGGAATATTTTGGCTTGTCCCTGAAGGATACCTTCCGCTCCTGGACCCTGATGGAGACCCTGGTGGGCGTGTTCGGCCTGCTGTTCGTGATGCTTCTGTCGCTGTTTTTGAATAGCTGAGGAAAAGATCAATGATGACAACACATACCAATCTTCCGCGCGCCATGGCGCTGTCGCTGTTGCTGGCCGCCAGCGCACTGGCCCCGGCCATCGCCGCGCCATCGCCTTCCGTATCCGCTTACCAGCTCATGCCCGAAGACCCGCGCGCCGTCGTGGTGCGCGCCAGGGGCGACGGCCAGGCCGACGACACGGCCGCGATCCAGCAAGCCCTCGATACTGCCGCCAACAAGGGCCAGGGCGGCATCGTTTTCCTGCCGTCGGGCCGCTATCGGATCACCCGCTCGCTGCTGATTCCGCTGGCCGTGCGCCTGTATGGCGTCGGCCCGACCCGTCCCGTGTTCGTGCTGGCCGAGAACACGCCGGGCTTCCAGAAGGGCGTGGCCAATATGGTCATCTTCACCGGCGGCGACCAGTACAGCGTCGGCAAGGTGCCGATGCCGGTGCCGAGCGCGGTGCCGTTCAGCGCCGAGGAGGGCAAGGCAGTCCGTAACGCGAACTCGTCGACCTTCTATTCGGCGCTGTCGAACGTCGACTTCGAGATCAAGGACGGTAATCCGGCCGCGGCCGCGGTGCGCATGCACACGGCCCAGCACTCGAACCTGAGCCACATCGATTTCCACCTGGGTTCGGGCCTGGCCGGCGTCTACCAGGTCGGCAACGTGGCCTACAACCTGCGCTTCTACGGCGGCCGCTACGGCATCCTGAGCGAAAAGACCTCGCCCGCCTGGCAGTTCACCCTGATGGATTCCACGTTCGAGGGCCAGCGCGACGCCGCGATCCGCGAGCATGAAGCCAGCCTCACGATGATCAACACGGAAATCAAGGACACCCCGGTCGGCGTCGAGATCAACCGCGGCTATGGCGACTGGTTGTGGGGCAAGGACGTGCGTTTCGAGAACGTCAGCAAGGCCGCGCTCATCGTCAGCAACGAAGACAATGTCTATACCCAGGTCGGCCTGGAGAATGCCATCGCACGCAACGTGCCGACCTTCGTGCGCTTCCGCGACAGCGGCAAGACGCTGGCCGGCAGGGGCCGCGACTACGCCGTCAGCGAATTCAACTACGGCTTGTTCGTCAGGCAGATGGGCGAGCCTGGCACCTTCTCGACCCATTACAAGACGTCTGCGCTGCCCGCGAACCCGACGACGACACGCGCCCTGCGCCCGCTGCCGGCCTCGAAGGAGTGGGCCAACGTGCACGCGTACGGCGCGAAAGGCGACGGCACGACCGACGACACGGCGGCGATCCAGAAAGCGATCGACGCCAATCGCGTGGTCTACCTGCCGCTGGGCTTCTACGTCGTCAACGACACCATTCGCATGCGGCCGGACACCGTGATCATCGCCCTGCACCCGGGCCTGACCCAACTGTTGCTGCCGAACGGCTCGCCCAAGTTCCAGGGCGTCGACAGCCCCAAGGCGCTGCTGGAGAGCGCGCGCGGCGGCGAAGGCATCGTGTCCGGCATCGGCCTCGCGACCGGCGAGATCAACAACCGTGCGGTGGCGCTGCTGTGGCGCGCTGGCGAACACTCGCTGGTGGACGACGTGCGCATCCAGGGCGGCCATGGCACCCGCCTGTACGACGGCCGGCGCGCCGATCCGTACCAGAAGGATGCGAAGTTCGACACCACCGCGCACTGGGACCGCCAGTATCCGAGCGTGTGGGTGACCGATGGCGGCGGCGGCACCTTCTCCGGCATCTGGTCGCCCAGCGGCTATGCCCAGGCCGGCTTCTACGTGACCAATACCAAAACGCCGGGCAAGGTCTACGAGCTGTCGGCCGAACACCATATCCGCGCCGAGATCGTGCTGGACAATGTCGAGAACTGGGAATTCCTGGCGCCGCAGACCGAGGAAGAAATCCGCGACGGCGCCGATGCGGTGTCGCTGGAGATCCGCAATTCCAGAAATTTGCTGTTCGCGAACTACCACGGCTACCGCGTCACGCGCTCCTATAAACCGATGCCGGCCGCGATCCTGATCACCAATTCCAGCGACATCCGCTTCCGCAACGTCCACGTAAATGGCGAGAGCGGCTTCGCCACCTGCGACGACAATGGCTGCACCACCTATCTGCGCGCCAGCAAGTTCGCCTACGAGAACGCGATCCGCGACGTCACCAACAAGCTGGAAGTGCGCGAGCGCGAGTTCGCCGTGTTCGATTACACCGGCAAGCAGCGCAAGGCGCCCGCCCAGCTGGGCAAGGTCGACAAGCTGGAAGGCGGCTTCTATTCGATCGCCGGCGCCACCGTCGACCCCAAGGGCAAGCTGTACTTCGTCGACCGCCACTGGAAGCGCATCTACAGCTACACGAAGGACGAGGGCCTGGTCGTGGTGCGCGACGCCCCGCTCGACCCGGTCAACCTGGCCATCGACGACAGCGGCAACCTGATGGTGATCTCGAACTACGGCCCGCAGGCCAGCGTGTATTCCTTCAAGCCGGGCACGCCGGGGACGGAAATCACGATGATCAAGCCGACCCCGGTCGCGCCTCGCCAGGGCGCGCGGGTCGCGGTGCCGGTCAACTTCTGGCAGAACGGCGAATTCAAGGACCAGCTCGACTATGACACCTTCGAATTCACGACCCTGGCCGAGATGTTCGCGCGCGACGTGGCCCTGCCGAAGAAGGAAGAATACGTGTCGCCCGACGGCAGCCTGGTGCTGCCCGCCTACCGCGTGCTGCGCCAGGGCGCGGCGGACCACCTGGGCTGGCGCTGGGCCGATTCGCTGCAGGCCTTCGGCTTCGTCACGGCGCCGGTGGGCCAGCGCGTGGTGTTCACCAACGGCTCCGAGAACCGCACCTTCAGCGGCGCCGTCAACGCGGGCGGCGGCATCACCGATCTCAAGCTGCTGGCCAACCGCGGCGGCGAGAGCGCGGCGGTCGGCCCGAACGGCGACGTCTATGTGGCCAATGGCCAGGTCTTCATCCATGGCAAGGACGGCAGGCAGAAGGGCCGCATCGACGTGCCGGAGCGGCCCTTGCAGCTGATCTTCGGCGGACCCGACAAGCGCACCTTGTTCATCCTGACCCACCACTCGCTGTACTCGACCCGCATCGATTGAGGAGAACGCATGGGACGCATGACAACGATGCTGGGCGCCGTCGTCTTGATGACGGCGGCGTCGCACGGCCTGGCCGAAGACCAGTTCAAGCTGCTGGTGCTGGCCACGCCCGGCAAATACCACTACGAATACATCCCGATCGCGCGCGACAACCTGGAGCGCCTGGCCAAACTGCACGCGTTCGCGCTCACCTACACCAACAAGACGCAGGTGTTCGAAGGCGACCTGAAACAGTATGCCGCCGTGATGTTCCTGAACACGCCGGGCGAGGAATTGAACCCCGCCCAGCGCGCCAATTTCGAGGAGTACATGCGCGGGGGCGGCAATGCCGTCGTGGTGCACCGCGCGGCGATCGCCAGGCCGAACGACTGGGTCTGGTTCGAGAAGATGGTGGGCCGCACGGTCGGCCTGCATCCGAAGCTGCAGACCGGGGTGGTGACCGTCGTCGACAAGCGCTTCCCCGCCACCTTCGGCCTGCCCGAGCGCTGGGTCTGGAGCGACGAGTTCTACACCTTCACCAACCCCTACGACGTCAGGATCAACCCGGTCCTGAACGTGGACGAGTCGAGCTACGACCCGACCCTGATCTGGCCGGGGCAGACGGTGAAGGGCATGGGCAAGGACCACCCGATCGCCTGGCACCACCAGCACGAGAAGGGCCGCGTGTTCGTCACCACGCTCGGGCACAACGGCGAGATGTACCGCGACCCGCAATACCTGGGCCACCTGCTGGGCGGGATCTACTGGGCCGCGACCGGGCGCGGCCAGCTGCGCTGATCATCCTTTCGTCAAGCGCCGCCAGCCCAGCACCAGGCCGCTGAAGGTCAGCGCAAAGCCCAGCACGCACAGGACGATCACGACCACGTCCCACACCGGCCTGGTGCGCAGGAAGGCGAAATCGAGCTGGTGCAGGCCGTTGAACAGCCAGCGGTCCCAGCGCTTGTCGCGGTCGACGTAGCCGGCCAGGCGGCCCTGGGCCGGGTCGATGTAGAACACCGGGGCGTCAGGCAGGTCGAAGCGCGCGCGCAAGACCGGGAAGGTCGCTTCGCGGTGATGGCTGTAGTAATAGTCGTCCGGCCCGGTGAGGAATTCGGCCTGCATGGGCGCGCCGGGGCGGATTGCCTGCGCGGCATGCAGCAGTACGTCCTGCGGCACGCCAGGCACGGCGGCGCTGTCGTGCGCGTCGACCAGCTTGCGTCGTTCGCGGCCGAGCGCGCTCAGATACAGCTTGCCGCCCACGCGGCGCCATTCCAGTTCCAAGGCGCCGGGATGCGCGCGCAGCAGCGTGGCCGCATCCAGCGCCAGGTCGTCGCCGCCCGGCGCACCGCCGGCGAACGCCTGCCGGTCCTGCGCGGTGACGCCGCGGCCGGCCGGGAAACCGAACGGCCCGACCGACAGCCAGCCGCTGAACAGCCAGGTGATGACCAGCACACCGACGCCCAGTCCCAGCCAATGGTGCCAGGCTTTCCAGCCCGTATACGGCGACATCCTGCCGCCCGCATAGCGCCGCCCCGTGCGTACCCGCAGGCGCAGGAGGCTGATCGCCATGCCGGTCACGGCCAGCACCAGGGCCACGCCGGACGTCCACATCACGGCCTGGCGCCAGGCCTCGTTGTGCTGGCGCAGCGGCGTCACGTAGATCCAGTGGATGACGGAGCCGGCCCAGTTCCAGGCGCGCTCGCTGCGCGTCGTGTCGCGCACCAGCTCGCCGGTGCGGCCGGACACGTACAGGATGCTGCCGGCGCCATCGTCGGCGGCAACGCGGTACAGGGGCCGGTGCGCGCGCACGGCGCCGAAGGTCCATTGGTCCAGTTCGATCTCGTCGACCGCCAGCGAACGCGCATCGGGCGCCGCGCTGCGCGCGCTGCTCGAGACGATCAGGTAGTTCACTTCCAGCGGCGCCCCGCTGTCGGCCCATATCGAATGCCAGCTGCCTTCGTGTTGGAAGTGCCACGCGGGGCGGCCAGCCACGGTGTTCAGGCGCACCGCATCCGGTGCGGTGGTCCCGGTCCATGCTTCAGCGGCCGTGACCTGCACACGGTCGGGATCGAGCGGCGCCAGCCAGCCCATGCGCTCCTGTTCCGTCAGCTCGGGATACGGCACGTACATCATGACGATGCCGGAACCGAACCACAGCAGCACCAGCAGGCCGATCGCGATGCCCAGCCAGCGGTGCCACCAGTAGAGCTGGCGCTTCCAGGAACTCACCTAGTAACGCCAGTGGACGGTCAGCTCGGCATGACGCTCGTCGCCCAGCAGGTATTGCGATGAACCATACGAAGTGATCGCGTACAGCTTGTCGGTCAGGTTGCGTACGTTGAGCTGCAGCTGCACGTTGCGGCTCAGCGCCCAGCCGAGCGAGGCGTCCAGCGTGGTGTAGGCCGGCAAGGCCTGGGTGTTGGCATTGCTGATGAAGCGTTCGCCCACGTAGCGCAGGCCGGCGCTCGTGCGCCAGTCGCCGGCGCGGTGCGTCAGCCACAGGTTCGAAGAAACCTTCGGCACGTCGGCCGGGCGATTGCCGGCGCGCGAGACATTGCCCGCCTCCAGCAGTTCGTCGAACTCGGCATCCGTATAGGCCAGGTTGGCATCCATGCGCCATCCGGGGGCCAGGCTTACGCTGGCGCTCACTTCCGCGCCCCGCGAGGTTTGCGAGCCGCCCTGCCTCGATAGCGCCGGATTGTCAGGGTCGCGCGTGATGATGTCGTCCTTCCTGATCCGGTACAGCGCCGCCGTCCACTCGGCCCGGCCGCCGGCCAGCATCTGCTTGACGCCCGCCTCGACCTGGCGCGCATCCGTCAGCTTGAACCTGCTGTTGGCCAGGGTCATCGACAAGAGGCTCGTCACCGGATCGCTGCCGGTGCTGACCTGGCCGTAGAGCGAGGTGTCCGGCGCCAGCTTCCAGCTCGCGCCGACCCGGACCGAATTGGCGCGCAGGGTCGTGCCAAAATGGCCGCTGTCGGCCAGCAGGTTGCGGCGGCCGATCTGGTAGCGGTCGTGGCGTGCGCCCGCCGTCACGAGCAGGCGCTCGTCCACGCGCCAGGCATCCTCGAGATAGAAGGCATGGGTGGTGGTGTCGGTCGCGAAGTTCGGGCGGAACGGGTCCGGCGTGTCCCAGAAGCTGCCCGGGTCGAAGCCGGTCGGCGCCACCGTCGATGCGCCGCCATAGGGCGAGTTATTCGTGTGCCGGAAGCTGATGGTCGACGCTTCCCAGCCGGCCACGACCTGGTTGGCGCCGGTTTTCCAGCGCGCCTCCAGGCGGTTCGCGGTCTGCTCCTGGTCGTGGCGGATGCCGATGTAGTCGCTGCGCTCCACCACGTCGCGCATGGCGTCGTAGGCGTACGACTCGATATTGCGCCAGTCGCGACGCGACGTGAAGTAAGCCAGTTCGTTGCTGATCTCCAGGTTCGGCGCCGCTTGCCAGTGCAGGCGCGCGACGGCCTTGTCGTCGACGAAACGCAGCACGGCGTCGCCGGCATTGTAGTTCTGGTCGCGCAGCCGTTCGGCCAGGCCGCCGTTTACCAGCGGCGTGCCGAAGTAGCGGATCGGCTCTTGTTCGGCATGATCGAGCTGGGCGTACAGGGTCACGCCAGGCGCCAGGGTCGTCGTCATGCTGGTCAGGATCTTGCCGTGGCGGGATTCGCCGCGGTCGATGAAGCCGTCGCTGCGACCGGCGTAGGCATCGATGCGGAAGGCGCCCTGCTCGCCCAGCGCACCGGTGGCGCCGATGCCCGCGCGCACAGACTCGCCGCCGCCGATGCCGCCCAGGATCTCGAGCGAGGATGCGCGCCGCGGCGCCTTGCGCACGGCGTTGACGATGGCGCCGGTGGCGCCGCTGCCGTGGACGACCGAACCCGGGCCGCGCAGCACGTCGATCGTCTCGTAGCCCCAGGGATCGGCCGGATAGGTCGCGGTGCTGGAACCGACCAGCAGGCGCTGGCCGTTCTCCAGCATTGCGATCGCGTTGTTGCCGTTGAAGCCCCGCGCCGAATAGCTGATGCCGCTGCCGGGCGAGCTGCTGTCGGTCAGGCCGGTGCTGCGCGTCACCGCGTCCTTGACCAGCAGGTCGCCACGCGCGGCGATGGTGGCGGCGCTCAGGCTGTTGGCGCTGGCCGGCAGGTCGAGGGCGCTGATGTCCAGGCGGCTGGCGGTGGTGTTCTGGCGGTCGAGCGCCAGGCCTTCTTCACCGGCTGCGCCACGGATGGTGACGGTAGGCAGATCTTGCGCAAAGGCGCCGGCGGCGCACAGCAGGGCGACGAGCGCGCCGAGCGGGCGGGGTTGGAAAACGGTGTTCATTGTTTGTTCCTGGTTTGCACGGGTTCGATCAGCACCAGCTGGCCGGTCGCGGGATCGCGATAGACTTCGCCGACGCGGTCGTAGCCGCTGCCGTCCTGGGTCACGCCGCTGGCGGGACGCTCGATCTGGCGGCCCTTCTCCACCGGCTGCGGGGTTTTCAGGGTCCCTTGCGCGCCGGCGATGGCGGCGATCAGGCCGCAGGCGAACACCAGCATCACGTCGACCAGGTTGACCAGGCTGGCGCGCGGATCTTCGTCGCTCTGGTCGAAGCGCGCGTCGAGGTGGCGGTACAGCCGCAGTCTGCCGCGCCCACTCATGGCTGCGGCTCCATCGCGTCCAGCGTCTCTTCATACCAGCGGCGGCGCAGCTTGCCGATCACCAGGCCGCCGATGCCGGCCACCAGGCCCAGCACGGTGGCGTCGAAAGCGACGGTCACGGCGCTGGCCAGCTTGGCGGGGTCGCCTTCGCCCAGCGCCGCCAGGCCCGGTCCGAGCGGGATGATGGTGGCCATCAGACCCAGCATCGGCGGGATGCGCGCCAGCAGGTCGGCGCGTTCCAGGCGGTGGCGGGCAATCTTTTGCACAAGCGCCAGGTCGCCGCTGGCGCGCAGCCTGGCCAGGCCGTGGAAGCGTTCGCCGACGGCGATGCCGGATTCGACCAGCGCGATCGCGCAGCCGGCCAGCAGCGCCACCAGGGATGGCGCGAGCAGCCAGCTGACGGCGTCGTGCAGCCAGGCATAGGAAAGGGTTTCGATCATGGATGACTCCTGAGAGGTTGAGGGATGTGCCGGCCGCGCCACAGGCCGAGCGAGAACAGGGCGAGGCAGGCGGCCAGGATGGCCAGCACCTGCACGATGCGCAGCGCGGCGGGCTGCGCGGGTTCTGGTTGCTGTTTCAGTTCATAGACGCGCATCGGTTCGGGTTCCGGCGCGGGCGCTGCCGGTTCTGCCGTCTCGCCGGCGTCAGGTGCGATAGCTTGCTGCGCCGGGACGGCGACGGAGGGGACGGTCGTCGCCACTGCCGGCAGCAGCTCGCCACGCGCCTTGGCAAGCGTCACGCCGAGCTTTTGCGCATCCGCGCCATCCAGTTGCGGCGCCAGCCAGCCCCACATCGGATGATCCGGCGCCGTATGGCCGCTGCCCGGCAAGCCATTGGCCGCCACCAGGCGCGCCAGCTCTCCGCCCAGGCGGCGGATGGTCTCGGGATCGGTCTTCCAGTAGCCCTTCTCGGCCGCCACCATGAACACCGCCAGCATGTGCGCCTTCACGTGCGCGTTGTGGCGCTGGCCCAGGAATTCGGGCAGGCCGAGCTTGTGCCGGTCGTCGAAGTAAACGGCCTTCACTTCGTCCCAGGCCCAGTTCTTGACCAGGTCGGGCCGCGTCACCTGCCAGCCCCACAGGTTTTCGATGAATTCCTGGCCCATGGTGCGCGCGCCGGAATAACCGTTGTCCATCAATGGCCGCAGCCAGGCCGGGTTCAGGAAACGCCCGCGCAGCTCGCCCAGCAGGGCGCTGGCGAGCGGCTCGACGTCGGCCTGGCCGGGCCGCGAGTGCTGCAGGATCAGCGCGTCCGGCACGCGCCCGGTGCGCGTCTCGACCGCGAGCGACAGGCCGCCCAGGTAGTCGAAGGCGTCGTTGTTGTCGAGCAGGCCATACAGGTTGCTGGCGCGGCCATGATAGGTGCGGTGGATGCCGTCCAGCGCCACGTCGAAGGCGCGGTGGCTGGAGGCGCCTTCGGCATCGAGGCCATAGGCATGGCCCATGCGGTTGCGGTAGGCGCGGCCGATTTCCTCGCGCTCGCGCCAGGCGCCCGAGCGCTCGGTCAGGCGGTTCACGCCGGCGCCGTAGGCGCCCGGCGCATCGCCGAACACGCGCAGCGCCGCGGCCCGTCCTGCTTCGCTCGCCGGCATGCCATCGGCCAGCAGCGCCCGCTGGCGCGTCAGCCACTCGCGCGCCACGCGGTTGCTGGTTGCCGCTTCGCGACCCCACACCGCGCCTTCGATCGGCGTCAGCGCCGCCTGCAGGGCGTCGCGCAAGGACGGGTCCTGTTCGACCAGCGTCTGCGCCGACGCCGCCAGCGCCAGCCGGCCGGCGCGGTCGATCAGGCGGATCAGGTTCGGATACAGGTCGCGGAACAGGCCGGAGGTGGTGACCACCGCGTCGCGCCGGACGGCGCCGGGCATGAGCCTCACGTCGGTGACGATGCCGCGCGCATTCCACACCGGCTCGGCGCCCATCATGGCCAGCGCGAAGCCGACCATCACGCCTTCGTCGCGCACGGCGTCGGACGCCCACAGGATGATGCCTTCGCTGCCCTCGCCCACCTTGTCTCTTTCGGCCGCTTTTCCTGCCATCTGCCGGCCCAGCCCATAACCAAGACGGGTCGGCAGGATGTCGCCGTCGACCGCGTGGAAGTTGCGGCCCGTCGGCAGCGCCTCGGGCGAGCGCAGCGGGTCGTTGCCCTTGCCCGGCTCGATGTAGCGCCCATCCAGGCCGGCCAGCAGCGCCGCCATCTCGCGCCGCGGCGAATCGCGCAGTTTATGCGCGACGTCGGGATCGTCGATGCCGCTCTTCTTCATCGAATCGAGCATCAGCTCGAGCGACTCGCGGCTCCACGGCCGGCCGAACACATGCAGGCCATGGGGCATGAATTTCTCCTGCAGCTTGGTCAGATAGTGGCCGATCTCGTGCGCCAGCAGGTCGTCGTCGGCCGCGTCGAAGCCGATGCCGCGCACCTCCAGCACGTCGGACATCGACGCTTCCAGCTCGGCGCGCAGGTTCAGCGCCACCACCCGCTCGCGCATCAGCTGCGCGGCCTGGGTCTTGAGCGATTCGGACGATGCGGCTTCGAAGCTCTCGACGATCTGGCGCAGCGACAGCAGTTCGTCGTACAGCGGCGTGGTGGCCAGCGGCGGCGTCAGGTGGTCGACGATGATGGCCAGGCCGCGGCGCTTGGCCTGCGTGCCTTCGCCGACGCCGTCGACGATATACGGGTAGATGCCCGGCAGGTCGCTCGCGATCAGGCTCGGATAGTCGTCGCTCGACAGGCCGACGGCCTTGCCCGGCATGAACTCATAGGTCGAGTGGCGCCCCACGTGCACTACGGCGTCGGCCTTGAAGCGGTCGCGGACCCAGTGGTAGAAGCCAAGGAACTGGTGCGGTGGCGTGATGCTGGTGTTCGCGTGCAGCAGTTCCTCGTCCACCTCCCAGCCGCGCGGCGGCTGCGGGCCAATGAAGACGTTGCCGAACACCAGTCCCGGCACCAGCATCTTGCCGCCGTCGACCATCACCTTGCCCGGCGCCGGGCCCCAGCCGCGCATGCCTTCGATGCCGTAGCCGATCAGGCGTCGGTAGAGGGGCGCCAGCGCCTTGCAGGGCCGTGGCCTGGTTTCGTCGAGGCAGGCGAAATAGCCTTCTTCCAGCGCATGCAGGTCGCGCGTGGCCTGCTCGCGCCGCGGATGGTCGACGCCCTCGACCAGGTGCAGCAGCTCCTCGATCACGGTCTCGGCCTGCTTGCGGCCCAGCGCGCGCTCGCCGGCCTTCTCGGCCGCCAGCACGTCGGCATGCAGGCGGCCCAGCAAGCCGTCCTGCATCTCGCCCCGCACCCGCGGCGACAGGGTCGCGAACCAGCGCGCGTACTCCTGCGCCGTGACGCCGTTGACGGCGCCGGCCATCTCGCGCAGGGCGGCGCGGTCTTCCGGCAGGTTGACGCCGCGCGCCATGATCATGTCCAGCAGCGCCTCGGGCGACGCCGGCAGTTCGCCGACCGTGTAGCCCGCCGCCTTGAGGGCATGCAGCATCCCGAACAGCGAGTCCGGCACGTTGAGGTTGTCGGCGCCGATGTTCTGGCGGCCCGGCGGATGGTTGTAGTAGACCATCGCGATCTTCTTGTCGGCGTTCGCTTTGGCGCGCAGCGCCAGCCAGCGCGCCACGCGGCCCGACAGGCGGTCGACTTCAGCCGGCAGCAGCACGGGCGGGCGGTTCTCGATGCCGGTCTGGGGGTCGCGCCGGGCCTGGCCCAGGGCCGCCACCACCATCGGCTGGCCGATGCCCTGCAGCTCGGGCAGGGCCACGCGGTACTGGACCGAGTCGGGCGGCAGGCCGTCGGGCGACAGCTGCCATTGCATCGCGGTGCGGTCCGACAGGCGGATCGCCTTGAACACCGGGATGTCCAGGCGCTTGAAGGCTTCGCCTACCGCCTCCCGGCCCTCGGCGGCGCCGACCACGAAGTCCTGCAGCACCACCAGCGCAGCAGGCTTGGCCGGCGCGACCAGCTGCGGCAGGCGCTCGAGCGCTTCGCGCGAGGCGCCGCCCCAGCGCGTGAGCAGCTGCACGCAGGGCTGGCCCAGTTCCTCGATGCGCCGGCACAGCGCCGCGGGCACCACGCCATCCATGTTCGCCAGGTCGAGCACGACCACGGTCGGGCGGTCCTGCAGGCCGAGCTTCGACGCATTGCCCCAGGCGGCGCCGTCCTGCAGCTCGCGCTCTCCCGCGCGCAGGCGCAGGGTCGGCTCCGGCTGCGGATCGGCCAGGGGCGTGCCCGGCGCGAGCAGGTGCCGCATCAGCTCCGTGGTGTTGTCGACGCCGCCCGCCTGCCACACGCGGCGCGCCGCCAGCCAGTGGCGGGCGGCGGGATTGGCGTCGGCCGCCCGCAGCGCGGCCTGCGGCGGCGCCTCGCTCGCCAGCTGGCGCAGCAGCTCGGGCGAGAAGCCGGCCAGGCTGCCGTGGCGCGAGCGCGTCATGAGGTTCAGGGTCGCCTCGCCGTTCAGCGCCAGCACGGCGGTGCCTGGCCTGGCGTGGCGCGCCAGGGCATCCTTCATGCGCCGCGCCGGGTCGCCGAACAGCGACACCGCCAGGATGCTGTCGGCGCCGGCGATCCACTGCGCCACCTCGCGCTCGCCGGCCGCCATCAGCTGCGCCGGGGTGCGCAGCAGGATGCGGTCTCGCGGACGGCTGGCCAGGTGGCGGTGGGCGGCTTCGATCGCGCCCGGCGCGGCGCGCTCGGTGACCACGGCGAACAGGGTGGTGGCGCCGGCATGCTGGAAGCCCGACATGCAGGCGAGCAGGAACACCAGCGCGACGCAGATGCGGACAGGGAGAAGCGTGTTCATGTGAACGTCGACCTTTCAGCTGCGCGCTTGACGCGCGCACGACAACAGGCAGCCGCCATCCTTCCACGATGAACAGGGACGCTTGCGCGCCGCGCAGGCGAGCGATCGCAGCGAATGACGCGGGCAGACAAAGAAGGAACAGCGGACAACCAACAGGCACGCCCTCACCCCGGGACGTGCGAATGCATCGTGGATGGCCGGTCTTC
This sequence comes from Massilia timonae, assembly GCF_001866515.1. Taxonomy (NCBI): domain Bacteria; kingdom Pseudomonadati; phylum Pseudomonadota; class Betaproteobacteria; order Burkholderiales; family Oxalobacteraceae; genus Massilia; species Massilia timonae. Next base: position 1,842,686 of record NZ_JRYB01000001.1, on the reverse strand, counting down.
TGGCTCGCCGTCTTCCTTCCCCGGTCCTGCCTTCCCGTGCACGGGGCACAGTGGCGTTCGACCGGGGTCGTCAGGCTTACAGCAGCGGGGGCTGCGCCGGACTGGCGCGCGATGGCTATCGCGCACGTCACCGGCTTCCCGTTTCACCTCCCTGCAGACGAGCAGGAAGGCACCATTCACTTGATTGGGCGCGATTCTAACGCCAAGTTCGACCAGTTGTCACCGCATTATTTTTTGGCGGGCGAGCGCGAAGCGGCCCAGCGCGGCGACCAACAGCGCCCGATCGGCCCGAAAAATAAGTCGCATAGGTTTATTTAGCGGAAGGACGTATACTTACCGTCTCCCGCTGTCTTGCCCATCGAACGCCGCGCCATGCCGCCCTATAACGCACCGCCTCCCGCCTTTGACCCCGCCACCATGCCGCTGCTGCGCACCGTCGGCTCGAACCAGGTCGGCATGCGCGAGTTCAACGAGCGGGTCGTGCTGCAGGCGATCCGCACCCATGGCAGCCTGCCCAAGGCCGAAGTCGCGCGCCTGACCAATCTGAGCACCCAGACCGCCTCGGTGATCATCAACCGCCTGCTGGACGAGCAGCTGGTGGTCAAGCGCGACGCCGTGCGCGGCAAGGTCGGCCAGCCGTCGCAGCCGATCGCCCTCAATCCGGAAGGCGCGTTCTCGATCGGCATCCAGATCGGCAGGCGCGCGCTGGACGTGGTCCTGCTCGATTTCACGGGCGCGCTGCGCTGGCAGTCGTCGACGCCCTACGCCAGCCCCGACGTGGAGCAGGTGTTCGCCGCCATCGACGCCAGGCTGCGCGAGGTGGACGACTTCCTCGGCCCGGAGCTGGCCCCGCGCCTGACCGGCATCGGCCTGGCCGCCCCGCTCACGCTGGGCACCTGGCACGGCCTGGAAAGCCTGCTGCCGCATCAGGCCGAAGCCTGGCGCCGGGTCGACCTGCGCATCCGCCTGCAGGCCATGACGCCGCTGCGCGTGGACTTCGCCAAGGACACGATCGCGGCCTGCGTGGCCGAACTGGTGGCCGGCCGCGGACGCAAGCTGAAAAGCTATCTGTACGTTTTCGTGGACACCCTGGTCGGCGGCGGCCTGGTGATCGACGGCGAGCCGCACAGCGGCCAGTTCGGCAACGCCGGCGCGATCGGTTCGATGCCATTGGGCCTGGCCGGAACGGACGAACGCGGCGTGGCGCCGCAGCTACTCGGGGCGGCCTCGCTGGTGCGGCTGGAAGAGATGCATGCGCAGGCGGGATTGGCGCCGCTGGCGTTCGGCGACGAGCGCCTCTTGAGCGGCCCATGGGAAGCGGTGACCCTGCAATGGGTCGAGGAAGCCGCGAATGCGATCACCTTCGGCGTCACCGGCGCGGCCTGCCTGCTCGACCTGGACGGCGTGATCGTCGACGGCGCCGTCAGCCGCGCCCTGCTCGAACGCCTGATCGCCGCGGTGCAGGAGCAGATGACGCGCTACAGCTGGCAGGGCACCGAGCGGCCGCTGGTGATGGCGGGGACGATCGGGATGACGGCCAAGGTCATCGGCGCGGCCTACTTGCCGCTGCATGCGAACTTCGCGCCGGCGCATGGCTTGTTCCTGAAGGCGGCGCGGCGCTAGTGTCTTGAATATGCTGCACTATAAAAAAACCCTGCGAATGATGCACTCGCAGGGTTTGTCGTACCGATCAGACCGGAAATCGTAGGGTAGGGTACGTGACGCTCAAGAGTCGCCCGTTACCCTCCCTCCGAACCGGACTTGCGCATTTCTACGCATCCGGCTCTCCATCAACAGTATCAACATTTTTCCAAAACCGGTTGTCCGGGAGAGCGCCTTGGTGGAGCCTGTGGTGACAGGGTAGACACAACACCATCGTCTTTCGCTGCCGGGCGATCATCAGCTTTTGCCACATACTCTTCCCTTCGGCGATGTCCTTCATTTTCCGTACGTGGTGAACCTCGAACGGCCCCTCCTCGTCCCAGCAGTATTCACAAATGTGCGCATTCAGCCTACGCAGTAGTTCGGTCCGCCCAAGCATCCATCCCGCCTTCGGCTGAATGTCCACATAGGGGTTCTCCAGCCCTTTGTCGCCGTAGGATATGCGGCGGCGGTCCGTTAGACTGTATATCTTGAGTAATCGCGGTTTCCCATCCTTACCCTCGAACTCCAGTGCATGCGTTCCGTCGGGCTGGCGCAGTCTGCTGTACACCGCGTTGGGGGTCATGTGGCCCCATTTCCAGCCAAGAGTCCTGATCAGACTATTCAGCCATATCCACTCCACCTTGTTCAGGTAGAGTCGCGCACATCTGTTGTAGTAGTTCGCAAAGCCACGCATTTCTGCGTTGTACTGGGTCACGATTTCGTATTCTGAACATTGCGTCATCCATTTACGCGGCCAGAACCCAGTCCTCCCAGCGTCATAGACACCGTATCCATGACTTCGTACAAACTTACGACATTTTTCTTCTGGCACCGAGAAGTGAATGTGCCCCGTAATTGTCCTCTTGACGGCGTGGATCGCACGTCCGCTTCTTCGGCCAACCACAGTTTTCATCCGCTTTGCTTCTCTCCGCATTTTGATCCCATAGCCGAGGAACTTGCACCCGTCCTCGAATGCACCTAGCCGGGATTTCTCCGTCGAGACTTCAAGCTTCAGTTCGCCCTCAATGAATGAGGCCACGTGAGCCATGATCCCTTTGGCTTCGTCCTTGGTGCCGGTTACCCCGATGAGAAAATCATCGGCATACCGAACATAGTGCAGCCTACGGAAGTTCGGATCGTGCATGTCGTTGGCTGGCATTGCATTGTACTGCTTGGTCAGGACCTTGATTTCCGATTGCAGTCTTCCGACCTCCTCGTCATCAATTGGTCCCTTATCCCGCAACACCGCCTGCAGTTTTGCCAGCTCGTTGTCGAGCTTTCGGTACGCTGGTGCATCAAGGTCCAGGTCTCCGTTTGGCTTCCCAGGGTACTGCTCCTTCAGAGTCGCGATCTTCTCTCGAAGATTGCTCGCTTCCTCTTCCCCCAGCGTGTCTGCCGCCCTCAGTCGCTTCCTTCTAAGGTAGGCACGGTTCTTCAGCCTTGCGTATTCCTGGTTCGGTCTCCGGCGGTGTCCCTTATTGAACTGTGCCTTCAGGCCCTGCATGAAGATATCGAGCTCGTGCAGGTAGATGTTTGCCAAAATCGGCGAAACGATCCCGCCTTGGGGTGTTCCACTATGGGTTGCACTCCATCGCCAGTCCTCCACATACCCGGCCTTCAGAAATTTACCGAGCAACGACAGGAACGTCTCGTCCTCGATCCGCTTCCTTAGGATATCGAGCAGCTTCGTATGGTCGATGTTGTCGAAGTACCCCTTGATGTCTACTTCGCAAAACCACTTCGTGCTCTTCCAGCCGCTCCGGATGCCATCCAACGCGGTGTGGCAAGACCTGCGCGGCCTGAAACCATGGGAGTCTTCGCTGAATACTGGCTCATACAGGGCTTCCAAGATCATTCGCATGACCTCCTGTACCAGCTTGTCGTCCCCGGTTGGAATGCCCAATGGCCGCGTCTTCCCCTTCGGGTTGAGCTTGTCCTTTGGGATATGAACACGTCGTACCGGTTTGGGGCTATACGCTCCGTGCTTGATGGACTGGATCAGGTTGTTGACCCTCTCCATGCTAAAGCCGTCCAGCGTGTTGTCATCAACCCCTCGCGTTAGCGCGCCTTTGTTGGGATGGATGTTGGCGTAGGCTCGCAACCATAGGTCAGGACAAGCCCCCATGATCTTGAGTAGCTTCTTTGCCTTACAACCGTTGTGTACAGCCTTTGCTGCACCCTCGATGGCCTTAATCGTTCGATCGGACAGCACTGACTATCCTCCCTTTCAGGTCTTCATCGAGGGACCTGTTGACTGTCCCCCTTCCCCCTGAACCGCCACCTTTCGCTTTCGTTGCCGATCACTTATAGCGGGTTATCAGGTCCGGATACGTTCCTTCGGGTTCGTCCGAACTGCCGGTGCCATTGCAGCCCGACTTTGGGTACTACGAGGACTCCGTACCCATATTGGGCCGCCTATCTTCCAGGCGTCCAACTTAGGGTATCCCGAGTTCTCTTATAAACAAGATGCGTCTCGGTTAGGCTCCACTTTCGTCCTGTGAACGTACTCGTCGTACGCGCCTCGGAAGAACTTGGTAGGCGGGCGTTCTAATATCACCCGCCTATCTTCCGAACCGACGCTTCAAAGACCCTGCGTCGGTGAGATCCCGAACCCGGCTTAGGACTATGGTTCAACCAATACAGGCTTAGCCATACGGGACTTGGCATGACGGAAGCAAGGTAGGTCTTTTCCCCGCGTCTCCGCCTTTTCCCGCCATGCTGCTTTCCCCTCTCCCTTTCGGGATTACAGTTGTTACCAACGAAGGTGGGACGGGTTGCCAGTAGCTTCCCAAGTAAGCTACACTACAGGCATAAATGCCGTAAGTACTTGATTTATAAGATTAAACGGCGCACTTAGAACGGAATATCGTCATCCATATCCGAGAAGTTCGGCGCCGGTTTCGGCTGCGGACGCGCGGCCGGAGCCGGTGGCGCCTGGCGCGGAGCCGGACGCTGCGGGGCCGAGTAGTCGTCGTCCATGCCGCCGCCCATACCGCCGCCCATGCTGTCGCCGCCCATACCCTGGCGACCGCCCAGCATCTGCATGTTTTCAGCGATGATGTCGGTGGCGTAGCGCTCGATGCCGTCCTTGTCGGTGTACTTGCGGGTCTGCAGGCGGCCTTCGACGTAGACCGACGAACCTTTCTTGAGGTACTGGCCCACGATCTCGGCCAGGCGGCCGAAGAAGGAGATGCGGTGCCACTCGGTCAGTTCTTTCTGTTCGCCGGTATTGCGGTCCTTCGAGCGGTAGGAAGTGGCGACCGCGATGTTCGCGATGGCGTCGCCGCTCGGCATGTAGCGGATTTCGGGATCGCGGCCGAGATTGCCGACGATGATGACCTTGTTGACTGATGCCATGATGGTTCCTTGAATGGTGTTGTGAGCCCTGACTCTGCACTTGACTAAGCGTCAGGGAACTGTGTGCTGCAACCCGATATTATGCCTGTTCAGCAGAATTTGTTCGTGGTTTTTAATGCATCAAAACGTGATAAATCCTGGCCGGTGAGCTTCCTCAATCGGGCGCAATGTCAGGTCTGCGGGCCATGCTCGGCCTCGTAGGCCTTGCGGCGCTCGATCAGCTTGGCGATGGTGGCCAGCGCCGCATCCTCGTCCTGCGTCATGTCTTGAAGGAAGGCGTCGTTATTGTCGCGGATCCAGCTCAGCGGCATGTCCCACCAGGCGAGTTCGACCAGCGCGGCGCGCACCTTCTCCGGGAAACGGAAGCGGATCAGGCGCGCCGGCGAGCCGGCATAGATGCCGTACGGCTCCGACCGGAAGTTGGGCGGCAGGACGGAACGGGCGCCGATCACGCAGCCATTCTCGATCACGCTGCCCCCCAGCACCATGGTCTCGTCGCCGATCCAGACGTCGTTCTTGATCACGGTATCGGCATATTGCGGCGGCGGCGCATTGCGCAAGCCCATGCCCTGGACCGAGAACATATTGGTCGAGATGGTCCGCATGTCGTGCTGGCCATTCAACAGGAAGCGCAGGCGCAAGCCGCCGGCGACGAAGCGCCCCACCGCCAGGTTTTGTTTTCCGGCATCGTACTTGGCGATGGAACCCACGCCCAATCCCGAACAGCGGCCAATGTAGAAATAGCCATGGGTGGCTTCTTCGTCCAACCAGTTACGGAAGAACCCGTGCGGGATGCTGGTATAGCCGCCGCTCGCATAGGTCATGATGGTGAATTGCGCCGCCCATGGGTGGTCCGGCTGTTCGCCGCTGAAGTCGTCTTCGGTAAAAATCTGCATTGCACAAGCCCTCGCCAAAGAAGTAAATTGTAACCTGAGAGCAACAAAGACTTGACGCCGGGGTGCTGAAAAACCTGCGTGAAGGAACAGCCGGGCGCCATAAATTATTTTGGGATTCTGAACGATTTGCCATTGAAGCGTCCTTGAAGACGCCCACATACCTCGGACGGCGCCGGCCGGCTGCAAGCGTATCCAGGTCCCGTGCTGTTCTGCCATCGCTGTACACCAACCACTGGATGAATGTACAGCCGAAACAAAAACGCGCTACACTTACGGGTTCTCCCCGATTGGCCCGCTTACCGCGCTGCTGGCGTCTGCGGCCCCGCAAAAACTGATAGAAAGTCTGCCGAACTTAATGGAAGAAATTCGCATTCGTGGTGCCCGCACGCACAATCTGAAGAACATCAACCTCGACCTGCCACGCAACAAGCTGATCGTGATCACCGGCCTGTCGGGCTCGGGCAAATCCTCGCTCGCCTTCGACACCCTGTATGCCGAAGGCCAGCGCCGCTACGTCGAATCGCTGTCGGCGTATGCGCGCCAGTTCCTGCAACTGATGGAAAAGCCGGACGTCGACCTGATCGAAGGCCTGTCGCCGGCGATCTCGATCGAGCAGAAGGCGACCTCGCACAACCCGCGCTCGACCGTCGGCACCGTCACCGAGATCCACGATTACCTGCGCCTCTTGTACGCGCGCGTCGGCACGCCGTATTGCCCGCAACACCCGCATGAGCCGCTGTCGGCCCAGACCGTGTCGCAGATGGTCGATGCGGTGCTTGCCATGCCGGAAGGCACCAAGCTGATGATCCTGGCGCCGGTCGTGGCTGGCCGCAAGGGCGAACACGGCGACCTGTTCCAGGCCATGCAGGCCCAGGGCTTCGTGCGCTTTCGCATCGCCAGCGGCGTCAACCCTGCCAAGATCCATGAGATCGACGAGCTGCCCAAGCTCAAGAAGACCGAAAAGCACAGCATCGATGTCGTGATCGACCGGGTGAAAGTGAACCCGGACATCAAGCAGCGCCTGGCCGAAAGCTTCGAGACCGCCCTGCGCCTGGCCGATGGCCGCGCCGTGGCCTATGAGATGGATACCGAGAAGGAAACCGTCTTCTCGAACAAGTTCGCCTGTAATGTTTGCGGCTACTCGCTGCAAGAGCTGGAACCACGCCTGTTCTCGTTCAATAACCCGATGGGCGCCTGCCAGGAATGCGATGGCCTGGGCCATATCGAGTTCTTCGATCCGAAGCGCATCGTGGCCTTCCCGCACCTGTCGCTGGCCTCCGGCGCCGTCAAGGGCTGGGACCGCCGCAACCAGTTCTACTTCCAGATGCTGCAGAGCCTGGCGGCCCATTACGACTTCGACCTCGACAAGCCTTTCGAGCAATTGCCGAAATCGTCGCAGGAAGCCGTATTGTTCGGCTCCGGCAAGACCGCGATCCCGTTCAGCTATGTGAACGAGCGTGGCCGCACCGTGATCCGCGAGCACACCTTCGAAGGCGTGGTCAACAACCTGCAGCGGCGCTACCGCGAGACCGACTCCATGGCAGTCAAGGAAGAGCTGGCCAAGTTCATCAACGAAAAGAAGTGCCCGGCCTGCGAAGGCGCGCGCCTGCGCACCGAAGCGCGTTTCGTCAAGATCGGCCAGGGCGAGCAGCAGCGCGCCATCTACGAGGTGTCCGATAAACCCCTGCGCGAAACGCTGGACTACTTCGACAAGCTGGAACTGAGCGGCGCCAAGCGCGACATCGCCGAGCGCGTGATCAAAGAAATTGTCTCGCGCCTGAAGTTCCTGAACAACGTCGGCCTGGACTACCTGTCGCTCGACCGCAGCGCGGACACCCTGTCCGGCGGCGAAGCCCAGCGTATCCGCCTGGCCTCGCAGATCGGCTCGGGCCTGACCGGCGTCATGTACGTGCTCGACGAACCGTCGATCGGCCTGCACCAGCGCGACAACGATCGCCTGATCGCCACCCTGAAGCATTTGCGCGACATCGGCAATAGCGTGCTGGTGGTCGAGCACGACGAAGATGCGATCCGCACCGCCGACTACATCGTCGACATGGGTCCGGGCGCGGGCGTGCACGGCGGCGCCGTGATCGCCGAGGGCACGCTCGAGCAGATCATGAACAACGAGCATTCGCTGACCGCGCAATACCTGGACGGCCGGCGCAAGATCGAAGTGCCGAAGAAGCGCACCAAGGCCGACCCGGCGCGCCAGCTGGTGATCACGGGCGCAAAGGGTAATAACCTGAAGGATGTGACCCTGACCTTGCCGGTGGGCCTGATGACCTGCGTGACGGGCGTTTCGGGCTCCGGCAAGTCGACGCTGATCAACGACACGCTGTATCCGGCGCTGTCGCGCCACCTGTACGGTTCGCAGACCGAGCCGGCCGAGCACAGCTCGATCCACGGCCTGGAACACTTCGACAAGGTGATCTCGGTCGACCAGGCGCCGATCGGCCGCACGCCGCGTTCGAACCCGGCGACCTATACCGGCCTGTTCACGCCGATCCGCGACCTGTTCGCGACCGTGCCGACCGCGAAAGAACGCGGATACAGCGCCGGCCGCTTCTCGTTCAACGTCAAGGGCGGCCGCTGCGAAGCCTGCCAGGGCGATGGCGTGATCAAGGTCGAGATGCACTTCTTGCCGGACGTGTACGTGCCGTGCGACGTCTGCCATGGCAAGCGCTACAACCGCGAAACGCTGGAAGTGCAGTACAAGGGCAAGAACATCACCGAAGTGCTGGACATGACGGTCGAGGATGCGCACGAGTTCTTCAAGCCGGTGCCGGTCATCGCGCGCAAGTTGCAGACCTTGCTCGACGTGGGCCTGGGCTACATCAAGCTGGGACAAAGCGCGACCACGCTGTCGGGCGGCGAGGCGCAGCGCGTCAAGCTGTCGCTCGAGCTGTCCAAGCGCGACACCGGACGCACCTTGTACATCCTGGATGAACCAACCACCGGCCTGCACTTCGCCGACATCGACTTGCTGCTGAAGGTGATCCACCGCCTGCGCGACCAGGGCAATACGCTCGCCATCATCGAGCACAACCTGGACGTGATCAAGACCGCTGACTGGATCGTCGACCTGGGGCCCGAAGGCGGCGCCGGCGGCGGCACCATCGTGGCCTGCGGCACCCCGGAACAGGTGGCCAAGGTCAAGGACAGCCCGACCGGCAAGTACCTGAAGCCGCTGCTGAAGGCTTGATCTTCACGGTTCGACCCAAATGAAACAGGGGCAACGCCATTGGCGGTGCCCCTGTTCTTTTTTATATGGCCGCTTTCAGCGACCTCTCCCCCACTCGGCCGGTCTTAGCCAGCCAGTTGCTTCTCCAGGCGGTCCTTCGTATCCACCAGCTCTTGCGGCAGGCGGTAGGCCAGCTTGTCGAACAATTCGCCGTGCAGCTTCAGTTCTTCGGCCCAGGCGTTCTTGTCGATCGACGTGATCTGGGTGAACTGCGCTTCGGTGAATTCCACCCCATCCCAGTTCAGGTCGCCATACGATGGCGAGGTGCCGAACAGGTGCGCGTTGCCGGCGGCGGCGCTGCCTTCGGTACGGTCGAGGATCCATTTCAGCACGCGCATATTGTCGCCATAGCCCGGCCACACGAAGCTGCCGTCCTCGCCGGTGCGGAACCAGTTGACGCAGAAGATCTTCGGCAGCGCAGCCGGATCGATCGCGGCCACTTTCTTGCCCAGATCGAGCCAGTGCTGGAAATAGTCGCTCATGTTGTAGCCGATGAACGGCAGCATCGCGAACGGATCGCGGCGCACCACGCCCATCTGGCCGGCGGCGGCGGCGGTGGTTTCGGAACCCATGGTCGCGGCCATGTACACGCCATCCACCCAGTTGTTGGCTTCGGTCACCAGTGGCACCGTGGTCGAGCGGCGGCCTCCGAAAATGAAGGCCGAGATCGGCACGCCGGCCGGATCGTCCCAGGCCGGGTCGATCACCGGATTCTGGGTCGCGGCCACGGTGAAGCGCGCATTCGGGTGCGCCGCCTTGGTGCCGGAGGTTGGGGTCCAGTCCTTGCCCTGCCAGTCGATCAGGTGGGCCGGCGCTTCCTTGGTCATGCCTTCCCACCACACGTCGCCGTCGTCGGTCAGCGCCACGTTGGTGAAGATCACGTTCTCGCGCAGCGAGGCCATGCAGTTCGGATTGGTCTTCTCATTGGTGCCCGGGGCCACGCCGAAGTAGCCGGCTTCCGGGTTGATCGCGACCAGCTTGCCGTCCGCGGCCGGCTTGATCCAGGCGATGTCGTCGCCGATGGTCGTCACTTTCCAGCCGTCGAAGGTCTTCGGCGGGATCAGCATCGCGAAGTTGGTCTTGCCGCAGGCCGAAGGGAAGGCCGCGGCCACGTATTTCTTGTCGCCCTGCGGCGACTCGACGCCCAGGATCAGCATGTGTTCGGCCAGCCAGCCGGTGCCGCCGGCTTGCGCCTCTTGATAACCCATGTTCGAGGCGATGCGCAGGGCGAAGCATTTCTTGCCCAGCAGCGCATTGCCGCCGTAGCCGGAACCGAAGGACCAGATCTCGCGGGTTTCCGGATAGTGCACGATGTACTTGGTGGCGTTGCATGGCCAGGCGACGTCCTTCTGGCCGGCAGCCAGCGGCGCGCCAACGGAGTGGACGCAGGGAACGAACTCGCCGTCCGGGCCCAGCACGTCGTACACGGCCTTGCCCATGCGCGTCATGATGCGCATATTGACCGCGACATAAGGCGAGTCGGACAGTTCGACGCCGATATGGGCGATCGGCGAGCCCAGCGGGCCCATCGAGAACGGCACCACGTACAGGGTGCGGCCGGCCATGCAGCCGTCGAACAGGCCGTGCAGGGTGCGGCGCATCTCGGCCGGCTCCATCCAGTTGTTGGTCGGGCCGGCTTGCTCTTTGGTGGCGGAGCAGATGAAGGTGCGGTCTTCGACGCGCGCCACGTCCGACGGATCGGACCAGGCCAGGTAGGAATTCGGACGCTTGGCGGGGTTGAGCTTCTGCATCGTGCCCGCTTCGACCATCTGTGCGCACAGGCGGTCGTATTCTTCTTCCGAACCGTCGCACCAGTAAATGCTGTCAGGCTTGGTCAGGGCGGCGATTTCCGCGACCCAATTGATGAGCTTTTGATGTTTGATGTAAGCTGGAACGTTCAGTGCGGCGACGCCGCCCATCACGGGCTGATTCATGGGAGTCCTCCAAATGCCAATAAAGAATTCGGGTGGATCGCTGGGTCGGGATCGTCCTTTGGCCGGGGCGCCCCATGGTCGGGATCGACGGTGGGCGGGCGGCCCATTGCAGGATCGCGGTGGGACAGCGGTCGGGTCGGCAGCCTCTGGCAAGGCTGAGCAGTGCGTCTCATGAGCACCGTTGGATACGTGTCATTCCTTTAAGTTCTGAGCCGATTGTACACCCCAAAAACCGTCTTACGGGCCCTTCCACTACAAAAAAGTAGGAAAAATGCCCTAGTAATGTAGTAGGCTATTTGGGCAAATGCCCTACCCTGTTATTTGTTTACATTTAACTGATACAACTCTGACAACACCAATGAAAATCGCGATTCTTGACGATTATCAAGACGCTGTGCGCGGTCTTGACTGCTTCCGACTGCTCGACGGCCATGAGGTCAAGGTCTTCAATAACACCACCCGTGGACTGGGCCAGCTGGCGATCCGCCTCGCCCCTTTCGACGCCCTGGTGCTGATCCGCGAACGCACCGCTTTTGCGCCGGCATTGCTGGCGAAACTGCCGAACCTGAAGCTCATCTCGCAGACCGGCAAGGTCAGCGGCCACATCGACGTGGCCGCCGCGACCGCGCACGGCATCGCCATCGCCGAAGGGGTCGGCTCGCCGCTCGCCCCGGCCGAGCTGACCTGGGCCCTGATCATGGCCGCCAGCCGCAAGATCGTGCCGTATGCGAACAATCTGAGGGATGGCTTGTGGCAGACGGCCTCGATCAATCCGGCGCTCAATGGCGTGGGGCGGGTGCTGCACGGGCGTACCCTGGGCCTTTGGAGTTACGGCAAGATCGGCAAGCTGGTGGCCGGCTATGCGCGCGCTTTCGGGATGCGGGTGCTGGTCTGGGGCAGCGAGGCCAGCCGTGCGGCGGCCGTCGCCGATGGCTTCGAGGCGGCGCCGTCGCGCGAGGCGCTGTTCGAGCAGGCCGACGTGCTGAGCCTGCATTTGCGGCTGGCGGAATCGACGCGCGGCATCGTCACGGCCGGCGACCTGGCGCGCATGAAGCCGGATGCATTGTTCGTCAACACCAGCCGCGCCGAACTGGTGGCGGAAGGCGCGCTCGAGCACGCCCTGAAGCAGGGCCGGCCGGGCACGGCGGCGCTGGACGTGTTCACCAGCGAACCGCTGGCGCAGGACTCTCCGCTGCTGCGCATCCCGACGGTGCTGGCCACCCCGCACCTGGGCTATGTTGAGAAAGACAGTTACGAGATTTATTTCCAGGCGGCGTTCGAGAACATCGTCAAGTTCGCGCAAGGCGAGCCGGCGAACATTCTCAATCCGGAAGCGCTCAGCGCAGTTCGGGCTCGCCCGTGAGGTTGACCTTTGGCGCCGGCATCACGTGGGTGCCGGTCCAGAGTCCCGCCCAGCCCGGCGGCCAGCCGATGTCGCGGCCGCTGTAGGCTTTCAAGCCCGCCCGTACCGGCACGATCGGCACCGCCGGCGCCTCGACCAGCCCGCCGCCCGCGGGACGTTCCATATTGAGGCTGTACATGTATCCCGGCAGCAGCAGGTCGCAGGCTTGCGCGAACCAGGCGGTATGGTCTTCGTCGCGGCCCAGCGCCTGCGCCAGCCCTTGCGGATCGAACTTCGCCAGCGCGTGGATCAGCTCGTCGGTGGTGGCGCCCGGCACGTCGCCCCACCCCATCACGGGATTGTTGTTGTAGTCGGCGCCCGACCCATACCAGCCTTCGCGCCAGGTGCGCTGCATCCAGTTGCGCGGCCCCGTGAACAGGTGCCAGCGCCAGTGCAGGCCGGAGGGCTTGGGCCAGGAATACAGGTACAGCTTCTGGTAGCCGGCCTCGTGCAATGCGCGCACCACGGCCATCAGGCGCGCATGCGGCATGCGGTCTGGCGGCGCGCGCCGGAACAGGATCGGCTCGCCGTCGGCATGCTGGACTTCGTCGCTCGACAGGTTCAGGTCGAGGGCGCGCGCCTCGTCGTTGAAACGCGCCGAGATCCAGCCAGTGAGCAGATTGACGTGGGTGATCACGCCATAGCCGCGATGGCGGTGGAAGATGACGGTGCCGGGTGCAACTGCTTTCATGGCCGGGGGAAAGAAAGAAAAGAAAGACGATGAGTGTACTCATCCGATCCGGACGATTCTAGCGCAGTCACAGTCGGATACACTATGGTTTGCGGCTATCATGACGCACCTTTTTTCTGCGAGTAGATAAACCAACATGACTTTGCGACTCATCGCCACCGGTGGCACTTTCGACAAGCATTACAATGAACTGAACGGCGTGCTCGGCTTTGCTGAAAGCCATCTGCCAGAGGTGATCAAGCGCAGCCGCATGACGGTGCCGGTCGCGCTCGACGTGCTGCCGCTGCTCGACTCCCTCGACATGCAGGATGCCGACCGCGAGCGCGTGCTGGCGTCGTGCCAGGCCGCCAGCGAGAAGGCGATCGTGATCGTGCACGGCACCGACACCATGCGCGAGACGGCCGCCGTCCTCGGCGCCGCCAACCTCGACCAGACCATCGTGCTGACCGGCGCCATGATTCCATATTCCATCGCCAACTCGGATGCGCTGTTCAACCTGGGCTTTGCCTGCGGCGTGGCGCAGACCCTGCCGGCCGGCGTGTATGTCGCCATGAACGGCCAGGTTTTCCCGTGGGATAACGTGACCAAGAACCGCAGCGAAGGCGTCTTCCAGCAGTTGTAAGCAATAGTTCCTGCGCCTTTTTGACGGGGATTGAAAGCGAGGGCAGCCGCGCGCTGCCTTCCCGTTCGAGTTCCTATACTGCCCTTCTCGATCACCTGCATCAAAGGAGAAGGCAATGAATGAGAAGCGTCCCACGCTGACCACACGCCAGGGCCATCCTGTCCGTGACAACCAGTCCCTGCGTTCGGTCGGCGAACGTGGCCCGGCCACGCTCGAGAACTACCAGTTCATCGAAAAGATCACCCACTTCGACCGCGAGCGCATCCCCGAGCGCGTCGTGCATGCGCGCGGCACCGGCGCCCACGGCTTCTTCGAAGCCTATGGCAAGATCGGCAACGAACCCGCCTCCAAATACACCACTGCACGCGTGCTCAACGAGACCGGCGTGCAGACCCCCGTATTCGTGCGTTTCTCGACCGTGATCGGCGCCAAGGAATCGCCCGAAACCGCGCGCGATCCGCGCGGCTTCGCGGTCAAGCTGAAAACCGTCGACGGCAATTGGGACCTGGTGGGCAATAACCTCAAGGTCTTCTTCATCCGCGACGCGATCAAGTTCCCGGACATGATCCACGCCTTCAAACCGGACCCAGTCACCAATCAGCAAGAACCGTGGCGCTTCTACGACTTCATCTGCAGCCATCCGGAAGCGCTGCACATGGTTACCTGGGTCAAGAGCCCATGGGGCATCCCCGCCAACTACCGCGAGATGGAAGGTTCGGGCGTCAACACCTACAAGCTGGTCAACGACCAGGGCGTCGCCCACCTGGTGAAATTCCACTGGCAACCCAAGCAGGGCGTGCGCAACCTGACCGCGCAACAAGCGGCCGAGATCCAGGGCCGCGACACCAGCCACGCCACGCGCGACCTGTATGACGCAATCGAGCGCGGTGACTACCCGGAATGGGAATTCTGCGTCCAGATCATGGCCGACGGCGAGCATCCCGAGCTCGACTTCGACCCGCTGGACGACACCAAGCGCTGGCCGGAAGACCAGTTCCCGCTGCTGCCGGTGGGCCGCATGGTGCTGAACAAGAACCCAGACAATGTGTTTGCAGAAACCGAGCAGTCGGCCTTCGGCACCGGCGTGCTGGTCGAGGGCATCGACTTCTCGGACGACAAGATGCTGCAGGGCCGCACCCTGTCGTATTCCGACACCCAGCGCTACCGCGTGGGGCCCAACTACCTGCAACTGCCGATCAACGCGCCGCAAGAGAAGGCGAAGGCGCGCACCAACCAGCGCGACGGCCAGATGACGTTCTATGTGGACGGCGTCGATGGTTCGGACGAGGACAAGCACATCAACTACGAGCCGAGCCTGATGGGCGGCTACCAGGAAGCCGAGCAGCCGGGCTACGAATACCACCAGTGGGTGGAAGGCCACCTGGGCCGCTACCAGACCACCACCACGCGCGACGACTACAAGCAGGCAGGCGCGCGCTACCGCACCTTCGAGGACTGGGAGCGCGACGACCTGGTCAATAACGTCGGAGGCGACCTGAAGCAATGCCCGGAACCGATCCAGCTGCGCATGGTGTGGCATCTGTGGCACTGCGACGAGGATTATGGCCGCCGCGTGGCGGAAATCGCCGGGATCGACCTGGAGAAGGCGAAGGCGCTGCCGCCGTTGCCGAACCGTCCGGCGCCGCACGAGGACCGCCAGGGGCCGACCTATACCAGCGGGGAGCTGGAAAATGGCGGTGGCGCGGGTGGGAAGTCGGAGCCGGCCACGAGCGAGGAAGTCGCGGCGGCGAAATGATGTGATCCGTTGAATATCGTGGGGTGGACGGCTTGCCGTCCACCCCATCACCTTAGCGGGCCTTGATTACGCCTTGGCTTCACCGCCCAGCGCCTCGACCACGTCGGCCAGCAACTTGGCCAGCTCGCCCGTCATCAGCACGATGTCGTTGTCGAAACGCTCGTCGTCGCTATAGGTCGGGCTTTCGCCTTCCTTGATCACGTCCAGCGGCTTGATGCCCTTGATCGCCAGCGACTCGGTCAGCACGAAGCTGATGCGGTCGTTCCAGGTCATGGCCAGGCGAGTGCACTGCTTGCCGGCCGCGATGTGGCGGCGGATGTCGTCCGGTTCCAGCGTGTGCTTCACGTAGCGCACCGCGGCGCGGCTTTCGCCGGTCGCGCGCAGCTCGGTGTCCTGGTCGATCGTGAAGCCGTACGGCGCTTCATCGGCTTCCAGCCAGCCGGTCATCACGGCGACCGGCGATTTCTGGACGCGCAGCGATTCCAGCGGCATCTTGTCGACGGCCTTGAGCAGCAGCTTGACGATGTCGTCGGCCTTCGCCGGGCTCGCCGCATCGACCACCAGCCAGCCATTGACCGGGTCGATCCAGGTCCAGACGTTGCTGCGCAGGGTGAAGGCGCGCGGCAGCAGTTCGTCGGCCACGCGTTCCTTCAGTTCTTTCATGGCCTTCTTGCCTGGCGGGAAGCCTTGCTGCTCTTCCAGCTCGGCCGCCTTGGCCTTGGCCACCTGGTTGATGACCGATGCCGGCAGCAGCTTCTTTTCGGTGCCCAGCATGATCAGCATCTGCTTGTTGACCACGTGGACCAGGCCGCCGTTCGGGCGCGGCTTGTCCCAGCCCTGGCGCAGCAATTCATTGCTGCTGGCAGGCACGAAGCTCTGCGGCTCGAGGGCTTTTTCCAGTTGTTCAGGGGTATAGGCCCATGGGGCCGGCAGACGGTAAATCTGTAGATTCTTGAACCACATAGGTTATCCGGTTGTGTCAGTATTTCAAAGGATCGATATTCTACGCTGCTATATGGCAACGTCGCATAAAAAGCTCAGGACCTTATCGAATCGTCCAGAACGTCGTCGAACAGCCGCAGCTGCTCGACGGTTTCGGTGTCGCCCAGGCGCACGCCCACGCCCAGCAGGCGCACCGGGCGGCTGGCTCTAGCCCAGCCGGTCTCCATCAGGCGCGCATAGGTCGGAATATGTGGCGCATAGCCCACGCACTCGACCGTCGTCTGCTGGAAATCCGAGAATTTGATTTTCACGAACAACTTGTTGATGAATTTTTCGGCATTCGCGCGCTTGATCCGGCCCAGCAGGTGCTCATATAAATCGGGCAGCAAGGCCAGGCAGCCGGCCAGGTCGGGCACGTCGGGCGTATAGGTCTCTTCGGTGCTGATCGACTTGCGCTCGCGCGAGACGTTCACTTCGCGGTGATCGATGCCGCGGCTCAGGTCGTATAAGCGCGCGCCGAAGCTGCCGAAGTGTTCCTGCAGCTGGTCCATGCTCCAGGCGCGCAGGTCGGCGCAGGTCTGCAGGCCGAGGCGGTTCATCTTTTCCGCCGTCACCTTGCCCACGCCGTGCAGCTTCTTGACCGGCAGCGCCGCCACGAAGGCGTCGACTTCGTCAGGGCGCACCAGGAACAGCCCGTCGGGCTTGTTCCAGTCGCTGGCGATCTTGGCCACGAACTTGTTCGGCGCCACGCCGGCCGAGGCGGTGATGCCGACGGTCTCGAAGATGCGGCGCCGGATCTCTTGCGCGATCAGGGTCGCGCTGCCCTTGCAGTGCGGGGAATCGGTGACGTCCAGGTAGGCTTCGTCGAGCGACAGCGGCTCGACGATCTCGGTGTAGTCCTGGTAGATCGCCATGATCTGGCGTGAGGCGATGCGGTATTTTTCCATCGCCGGCGGGATCACCAACAGGTCGGGACACAGCTTGATGGCGGTGGCGGTGGCCATCGCCGAATGGATGCCGTAGCGCCGCGCCTCGTAGTTGCAGGTGGCGACCACGCCGCGCTGGTCGGGCCGGCCGCCCACGGCGAGCGGTCGGCCGCGCAGCGACGGATCGTCGCGCATCTCGACCGACGCATAAAAACAATCGCAATCGCAGTGGATGATTTTTCGAAGCGGGGCGTTCACTCTGAGGCGGCGCCCCGGGAACGGGAGCTGGGGCCGGCTACTGTAATTGCATACAGTATTATCCGAAACGCCGTTTCGTGCAAGCCGCCTTGCCCCAGAAATCCTCATGACGCCACCGCAGCTGCTCCAGGTCGGGCGCGAAGTCGAGGGCGCGTTCCGAGCGCGCCATCGCCATGCAGGCATGGCGCCGCGCCACGGCGCGCATCTGCTGCTCCCCGCAGCAACCGAGTTCGCCCAGCACCCGTTGCACGCGCAGCGCGACCTCGATGGCCCCGGCGCCATCGCGGGCCATGGCGGGAAACACGTCGTCGAACAGATCGTCGACCGATAAGGCCGGCACCTCCACCAGGTCGTATTCCGGCGCCTCGACCTCGACCGGGCGCGCCCACTCGCTCAGGATCCGGTACACCGAACCGAGCACCCCGATCGCGGTCCCGGGATCGTTGATGCCGCGAGACAGGGCGCGGCTGCCGATTTCCGCGAGCGCGACCAGGCCGAAACGGGGATCGTCGTCGAAGTGGCGCAGCGGACCGATGGTGAAGGCCTCGCGCAACAGGGCCGGCTCGACCGCTTCGCTGCAGGCGCCGTCCGGCAGCACATAGCCCAGCGGCCGGGACGGCACCACCATCGATCCCGGCACGACGGCCAGCGTGATGCGCAGCTTGCGCGCCGCCGCGATCCGCTGCAGGGCGGCCATGTCGACCCGCTGCAGGTAGCCGCTGGTGTCGCTGTGGAAGGCCAGGCCGATGGCCGGACCGAAAGCGGCCATGCCGCCCAGGCAGGGGCGGCGGCTGCGCTGGGCCATGGCGCGCGACGTGGCTTGCTCGACCTTGGCGATGACCGCGCCCAGGCGGCCGAGCCGCGCGATGCTGTCGACCCAGCGCACGAACACCACGATCACGAGCGCCAGCGAGGACAGCGTGAGCATGAACAAGGTGAACCGCCCCGCCTTGCCGAAATAATCGTTGGTGGTGGCGCTCAGGCCCACGATCGCGAAGATGAAGGCGCCGACGAAGATCGACAGCGCGTTCTGCGAGACGTCGTCGGCGACGATCAGCGGGAAGGCGCGCGCGGTGGCCGACTGGCCGGTCGACGCGTAGGCCGCCACCATCGACGCGACCGCGAACGTGGCCACGCCCAGCATGCTGGCGGCAATCACCTTCAATAATTCGATGACCGAGTTCTGTGCGATCTCCGGCACCTTCCAGTCGATCGGGATGTTGTCGGCGAGATGCGCCAGCGCCACGCCCGCGATGGACAGGATACAGGCGAGCAGCGGCTTGACCCACAGCCGCTCGCGCAGGCGATTGAGCAGGAACTGCAAGCGGTTCGGAAGCTGCATGGAGAAGCTCAGGAAGGAAACGCGGCCGGCGTCGGCTCGGGATTGGCAATTTGCATGCATACATTCTATGGACATAAAAACATTTGCACAAATGCCAACCGTGCGCAACAGTCCTGTTCGAACTTCCTGTCCCTCATCAGGCGGCGTCCGGCCATCCCGGGAACCCGGCGTGTACCGGCAAAAAAAAACGCGCGGCCGAGACCGCGCGTTCACCTCCTCCTGGCGCCGACGCGCTTACCAGGTGAGCTTCAGGCTGTACTTGCCATTGGTGGCGCCGGTGCCGCCACTGTAGTAGGTCACGCGCACGTAGCGGGTCGCCGCGCTGGTGCCCGTATTGCTGGAGCTGACGCTGTCCACCGCGCCGACGCCGTTCTGGCTGGTGCCCAGCTGCGTACCCGATGCGTTGTACACGTACAGGTCGTAGTCGGCATTGGAGAGGCCCGGGGTCAGGACCGCGCTCAGCGTTTTACCCGCCGGCAGGTCGACGCGGAAGTAATCCGTGTCGGTGGTCGAGCCGAGGTTGCCGTTCACGGTCGTGTTGCCGACCGTGACCAGGTCGGCGGTGGCGATGGTGTTGTTCGCCTCGCTCTCGGCCAGGGTCGTGGCCGCGGTGCCGCCGGTGGTGGCCGCATTGACCGCCGCGGTGGCGTCCACGATGCCGGTGCCGCAACCCGAGCAGCTGGCCGGGAAGGCGCGCGCCGTCGATTTCAGTTTCGACTCGATGTCGTCCGGCGTCAGGTTGGTGTTCAGCGCCAGCATCAGCGCCGCCACGCCGGCCACGTGCGGTGTGGCCATCGAGGTGCCCTGGTAGGCCGCATAGCTGTCCGAGGCCGGCGCGGTGGTGCCGGTGTTCAGCGTCGACAGCACGCCATAGGCGCCGTCGCCGCCCGGCGCCGCCACGTCGATCAGGGTGCCGTAGTTCGAATAGGAAGCACGCCCGCCGGTGCGGCCGGTGGCCGCCACCGCGATCACGCCCGAGCAGTTGGCCGGGCTGGCGTTGCTGACGTTGACGGCGTCGTTGCCGGCGGCGACCACCACCACCGCGCCGCGCGAGCGGGCGCCGTTGATGGCGTTCTGGGTGGTCGCGCCGCAGGCGCCGCCGCCGCCCAGCGACAGGTTCAGCACGCGCGCCTTGTTGGCGTTGGCCGGCACGCCCGACACGCTGCCGCCCGACGACCAGGTGATCGCGTCGGCGATGTCCGAGGTATAGCCGCCGCACTTGCCGAGCACGCGCACCGGGACGATCTTGGCGTTGTAGGCCACGCCCGCCACGCCGGTGCCGTTGTTGGTGCGCGCCGCCACCGTGCCGGCGACGTGGGTGCCGTGCCAGCTCGAACCCTGGTCGCGGGTCGGCTGGCCGTTGCCGCATTCGCCGGCCACCACGGCGTCGCCCGGATCGCTGGCGTCGCTGTCGCGGCCGTTGCCGTCGTTGCCGATGGTGGCGGTGCTGATGAAGTCATAGCCGGCCAATAGCTGGCCCGAGAGGTCGGCGTGCGGGCGGTAGCCGGTATCGATCACCGCCACCACCACGCCGCTGCCGGTCGACTTGTCCCAGGCGGTCGGCAGGCGCAGGCCGCCGGCGGTTTCATAGTAGTGCCACTGGTCGGTGTAGCGCGGGTCGGTCGGCGTCGCCATATGGGTCATGATGCGGTCCGGCTCGGCGTACTCGATGGACGGGTCGCGCGCCATCATCTCGGCGGCCAGCGATTCGACTTCCTTCAGGTGGCGCCGGCGGTCCAGCTTGAACACCTGGGCGCCGGTCGAGATGGCATGGCTTTCCTTGACCACCATGCCGAACTGCTGGCCGGCGCGGTCGAGCTTCGCCTTGCGGTCGCTGCTCAGGCCGGCGACCCTGGCCGCGGCGCCATTGGCGGCGGCCTTCGAGTCGCGGTACTTCACGATGATACGGTCTGTCTCCACGACGAACTGCGGTGCGCCGCTGCCGCTCGCGCCGGCGGCCGCGAGGGCGGATCCGGCTCCCAGCGCCAGCGCGACCGCTGCACACATCTTCAACACGGTCGGATGAATCGAATGCGTTTGCTTCATGGTTCTTCCTTCTTCAAGGTTTTCCGTCAAGCGATGGCTCGCTTGTGTCGTTGTAGGACCGGCGGTGCCGGTGCCGTCTCGAGGCGGCAAACTCAGCTTAGCTTGAAGAAAAGAACTGGCAGGAATAAATTCCAACCGTTTTCGGCGTGCATACAACGGTTAACTCGGCATATTCAGCAGAAACATGATTTCTTCGGCAAATCGTTAAATATGCAAAATATTTAGTGCCATGATAAAGATGTTGAACAAGTATGCATTGTGAGTAGTGTAATTGGCAGATAAATATTCATGCAACACTTCTGGTTTTTTGTGTCATGCACCGTGGGCAAAACGAAAAAAAGGGCCGCGCAATGCGCGGCCCTTCGGTTCAGGCGAACTGACTGTCAAACGATCAGAAATTGCCCTTGAACTGCATACCCCACTGGCGCGGCTCGTTGGTGAAACCGGTCAGGTTGTTGAAGTCGATGGCGCCGGTGATGCGGCGCTGGTCGAGGATGTTGCGGCCGAACGCGGCGACTTCGTACTTGCCGTTGCCGAAGATGTAGCCGACGCGCACGCCGCCTTCGGTCAGCGGGGCGCCGGTGAACTCGGTGGCCTCGTACAGGAAGAAGTTGATCTTGCTGCGGTACGACCAGTCGGTGAAGACGTACAGCTCGCCGTCACGGAACGGCACGCCGTAGCGGGCGGTCGCGTTGAAGGTCCAGCGCGGCGCCTGCGGCAGCGGGTTGCCGTCGATGACCACGCGACCAAAGGCGTTCAGCGGGTTGGTGACCGTGCACTGGGCGCACTTGTTCACCGACAGGCTGCCGTCGCGGATCTGCGTGTAGTTGTAGCTGGCGCCGGCGCTCACGCGCAGGGCGGTGCTGACGGCCGCTTCGAAGTCGAACTCGGCGCCCTTGCCCTTGGTCTTGTCGGCATTGATCAGGCGGTTGACGTTCGAGTTGCCACCCACCACGGTCAGCTGCTGGTCTTCGATCGTGTAGTCATAGATCGAGAACGAGGTGCGGGCGCGGCGGTCGAACAGGTCGGCTTTCACGCCCAGCTCGAACGACTTGATGGTTTCCGAATCGGCCACGGTGATCGGCACTTCGGCCGAGGCGGCGGCGATGCTCGGCGCGCGGAAGCCGGTGGCGGCGCGGCCATAGACGTTCACGGTCGGGGTCAGCTTGTAGGTCGCCGACAGGTCCCAGTTGATCTTGTCCTTGCTCTCTTCCACCGACGACGGGCCGATCTGGACGACGTTGGTCGCCTCGATGGTGCGGAATTCCTTCTCGTCCTTGGTGTAGCGCAGGCCGCCGCGGATGGTCCAGTCCGGGGTCAGGTCGTAGCTTGCCGATGCGAACGCGGCCCAGGCTTCGTTCTTCTGGTTCGAACGCAGGCGCGAGGTGCGCGCATAGGTGGTGCTGTTGAAGTTGTCGCTGCCGCCAGTCACGTCTTCGTCGAAGAAGTACAGGCCGGCCTGCCAGTTGAACGGGCCGGCGTAGGCCGACTCGAGGCGGAATTCCTGGGTGTACTGGTCCAGGTTTTCGATATAGCCGTTGGTCTCGACCTGGAACGGGATGAAGCCCGGGCCGGCCGGCGTGCCGCCGTCGATGTCGCCGCGGCTCGAGTAATCGATGATGTGCTCGTAACCGGTGATCGAGTGCAGCTTGTAGTTGCCCAGGTCCCACTGCAGGCGCAGGTTGATGCCGTTGGTCTTCAGGCTCTGGAAGTTCTGGGCGTTGGTGACGATGTCGTCCAGGTCGGTGCCGTCGGCGAAGGTGTTGCTGCCCTTCTTGATCAGGTTGGCGCGGAACAGGCGCGCGCTGCCGTTGGTCTGGCGCTGGTGGAAGCCCAGCAGGCCGCTGAAGCCGTCCTTGCTGTACAAGAACTGCACGCGTTCGGCGTGCTCGTTGTAGCCGTCCAGTTCACCGGTCTTGCGGGTCTTGGCGACGTCGCTGAAGTTGTTGACGTAGTCGTCACGGTGCTGGCCGACGGCCGACACGCGCATCGCCACATTGGTCGACAGCGGCACGTTGACGGCGCCTTCGGCGTTCATCGTGTAGTGCGAGGCCGCCGACAGGTTGTAGTAGCCCTCGACCTTCTTCAGGTTCGGCTTTTCGGATTCGAATTTCACGACGCCGGCCGGGGTGTTGCGGCCGAACAGGGTGCCCTGCGGGCCGCGCAGCACTTCGACGCTGGCCAGGTCGAAGATCGGGAAGCCCTTCAGGATCGGATTCTCCTGCACGATGTCGTCGTACACCAGCGAGACCGGCTGCGAGGCGAAGGTGTTGAAGTCGGTGTTGCCGTAGCCGCGGATGTAGAAGCGCGGGAAGGTGCGGCCGTTCGACGATTCGACGTTCAGGCTCGGCACCTTGCCGGCCAGCAGGCGGATGTCTTCGCCGCCGGAGACCAGCACATCCAGCTTGTCGCCCTTGAGGGCGGTGACGGAGACCGGCACGTCGCGGATGTTCTCGGTGCGGCGCTGGGCCGTCACGGTCACGGATTGCAGCTGGAGGGACTGGTCGGACTCGGTCGTCTGGGCGAACGCCGGTGCGATCGGCAACGCGGCGGACAGCGCCAGCATTGCGCCATGCGCGCGGATGACGCGCTTGTGCATCTTGGACATCTTGGTCATTGGAGTGTTTCCTGTTGATTAAAAAAAGAACCGATGTCCCCGTTCCTCTTCTTATGGACGCTACCCCCGCCGGGTGCGCGAGCGGATATGACCCGCCCTCGGCAGCGCATCTCAGGCGCACATCTTTGCGATGTTTTTAAGGTTGCCGACTTG
Organism: Massilia timonae; assembly: GCF_001866515.1. Classification (NCBI taxonomy): domain Bacteria; kingdom Pseudomonadati; phylum Pseudomonadota; class Betaproteobacteria; order Burkholderiales; family Oxalobacteraceae; genus Massilia; species Massilia timonae. The sequence goes on along the minus strand of NZ_JRYB01000001.1, from coordinate 1,818,856 downwards.
TCAAAGGCGGTATTGTCCGTGATGGGCATGTGCGACGGCAAGTAAATATCGCGTGTGTCGCCGCGATTACAACACATGCAGATGTGCCGGCTCGGGCTCCGCCTTCCGGTCCATCCGCCATGGGTCGAAAAAAGGTTTTTGATATTTTTTCGAAAAACCCTTGCAGACCTTGAAAGCCACCCTCTATAATTCGGGCCTCTTCGGACGCAATGACAAGCGTCAGATAGAAACCACCGAGATGGGCGCTTAGCTCAGTTGGTAGAGCGGATCCCTTACAAGGATTAGGTCGGGAGTTCGAGCCTCTCAGCGCCCACCAAAGCATCTCGATGGTCGATCGAAGGTACGATCAGAGTAAACGGAGCGGTAGTTCAGTTGGTTAGAATACCGGCCTGTCACGCCGGGGGTCGCGGGTTCGAGCCCCGTCCGCTCCGCCAGCATCAAGGAAGAAGGGTCCGATTCGTCGGACCCTTTTTCTTTTTCCGTTCCTGGTTTTATCTGCGGTCTTCGGTTCACGCCCGGCGCCGCACCGGATCCCCGACTTCCACCCGATCGCGTCCCGCGCGCTTGGCCGTATACAAGGCATGGTCGGCGCGCGCCAGCGCCGCGCTCAGGTCTTCGTTCGGATCGAGCACCACCACGCCGATACTGACCGTCATCGTGTAGCTCGGCCCGCTGGTGATCACGGTGGCCGCGCGCACCGCCTGGCGCAGGCGCTGGGCCGCCTGCATCGCGGCGTCGATGTCGGCGCCGGGCAGCATCATCGCGAATTCCTCGCCGCCCAGGCGGCCGATGGTCTCGTGCTCGCGCATCACGTCGCGCGCGGTGCGGGCGAACACCTGGAGCGCGTCGTCGCCGCTGGCGTGGCCCCAGCGGTCATTGATCTGCTTGAAGTGGTCGATGTCGATCATCATCAGCGCCAGCGGGTGGCGCTGGCGCTGGGAGGCCAGGCGCGCGCGCTCGGCGCGCTCCATGAAGGCGTGGCGGTTGGGCAGGCCGGTGAGGCAGTCGGTGGAGGCCAGCCGGGCCATGCGCGCATCGTCCTTCTGCTTGCACAGCAAGAGGAAGCCGAAGCCGTTGACGATCATGAGCATGTAGCCGGCCAGGTAGGCCGCTTCGCGCGCCAGCACGTGGTCGAACGGCCCCTTGCCCAGCAGGGTCGAGCCGGCCCACAGCGAGACCGCGACGGCGAACAGCGCATCGTTGATGCCGATGATCCGCTGCAGCAGGGACGCATGGCGCCGGCGCAGCAGCACCCAGGCCATGGCGGCGGCGAACAGCGCCACCACGCCCGCCACCAGGGCGCTGAGCTGGGCGTGGCTGGCGCCATGGACGCCGGCCGCGATCACCACCGCGGACGACAGCACGGCAATCGGCAACACGATCCGGCCCCAGCGCGTGAAGCCGAAGAACACGCAGTAGGCCGCCATCTCGAGCGATACCGCGAGGATCCAGCCGATGCCTTCCAGGCCGCCCAGGAAGGCCAGGCCGACCATCGGACGGGCCCAGCCGGCCAGCTGGCTCAGGCCCATGCCCAGGCGCGCCCACATCCACAGGTGCAATCCCGGATTGCGCTGCGCCCCGTGGGTATATCCTGCCATCAGGATCGCAAAGCCGACGTTACCGATCCCGAGCGCAAGAAGAAAAGTCTGTATATCGATCACTGCCTGTCCTCTTCGGGAACGTTGGCCGGGCCATGCGCGACGGCTCGCATGGCAAATATCACTACAACAACTACTGTTGCCGTAAAGAATTTATGTTACACGGTTTCCAAAATCGTGGTGCGCACGTTTGAAGGATGTATGAACAACACGCCACACTGTCGTGCACGGCTGCAGCTTTTTGATGCGTAGCAGCATCCAATCGCGGATAATCAAACAGACAACACACCGCACCACGCCGGAGCATCACGTGATTTTTCGTTTCCTCAAGCCCCCTCGGATGTCGCCGCGCCTGCACCGGCTGAAGAGTTCATCGCTGTTCAGTGCGCTCACTCCGCTGGAATTGAAGATCGTCGATGGATTGCTGCACGAGCGCCGCTATCTAAAGGATGAGATCGTTTTCGACGAGGGCGAGGAAGGCCAGGCGCTGTATCTCCTGATGAGCGGCCGGGTGCGCATCAGCCGCCTGCACGAAGGCATGACCCAGGTGGTGGCCGAGCTGGAGCCGGGCGGCTTCTTCGGCGACCTGGCCCTGCTCGACAACTCGCCGCGCAATGCCCAGGCGCGCGCGCTCGAACCCTGCGAAGTGGCGGTGTTCTTCCGCGCCGACTTCCTGGGCCTGATGGAAACCGACGCCGTCCTCGGCTACAAGATCTCGCTGGCGCTGGCGCGCCACATCGGCCTGCGCCTGCGCGAATGGATGGGCACCGGACGGCCGCAACTGGAAGCGCTATGAGTCCGGTGCCGGGCATCGTCAACGGCCCCGAGCGCGCCGGTCCGGTGGTCTGGACCGGGATCGTCGCCGCCACCTGCCTGTTGCTGCTGGTGGTCCAGCAACTGCTGTGGCTATTCCTGCCCTTCATCTTCGGCACCGTGCTCTATTACATCCTGCTGGGACCGATGCAGCGCATGGTGCGCTCGGGTTTCAGCCGCAATGCGGCCGCGGTCTGGGTCTGCACCCTGTTCTTCGGGCTGGCCGCGCTGGCGCTGGCGGCGGCCCTGAGCTGGAGCGACGGACCGGAAGAAGACTCGTGGGAAGCGACCATCGGCCTGTACCTCGATGGCGGGGTGGCTTTTGTTCGCACCTCGCTGGCCATGCTCGAGGCGAAATTCCCGATCCTGGCCGAGATGCGGCTGACCTCGACCGTCGACATGGCCTTCACCACCTATACCAACGACTTCGCGCAGAACCACCTGGGCGACATCGTGGTCGGCGTCATGACCTGGGTGCCGTCGCTGCTGCTGGCGCCCTTCCTCACCTTCTTCCTGCTGCGCGACGGCGTGCGCTTCAAGAAGTTCTTGGCGCGGGCGGTGCCGAACGCCTACTTCGAGCGTGCGCTGTACCTGCTGCACGAAGTCGACCAGACCGCGCGCCGCTATTTCGAAGGCTTGCTGAAGCTGACCGTGCTCGACACGCTGGTGCTGGCGCTGGGCCTGTGGGTGATCGGCGTGTCGTCGCCCTTGCTACTCGGCTTGATCTCGGCCGTGCTGGCCTGGGTGCCGTTCGTCGGGTCGATTGCCGGCTGCGTGCTGGTGGTGATCGTGGCGTCGACCGATGCGCCGGGCAATCCGCTGATGGCCTACGGGGCGATCGGGGTGTTCGTGCTGGTGCGGCTGCTGGACGATTTCCTGTTCATGCCGCTCACCCTCGGCCGCAGCCTGCACATCCACCCGCTGGTGACGGTGCTGATGATTTTCATTGGCGGCATGCTGGCCGGCGTGGTCGGGCTGATGCTGGTGCTGCCGCTGCTGGGGGTGGTGATGGTGATCGGCGAAACGCTGGGGACGCTGGTGACCAATCCGCGCTTGCGGGCGAGGCATCGGTATGCGCGGGCCTTGCGCACCAGGCAGGCCAGCGTGGACCTGGACATCGCGCGCGAGCGGCGCGGGGCGCCGACGCCCAATTCGAAGCCATGAAAGCTAGATCAGCCCAATTGCATTGCGCAATATTTGGCACATCTGAGGCAAACCTTGCTGTTCAAGCGTGGCAATATAATCCTCAGCTGATTTCGGCGGTTTTCTTAATTTCATGCGACACGTCTTCATAATGCTGAGGATGCCAATCTTGTCCAAGTCGTATTGCGCAACAAGAAAATCGTCAGGGTGCAGAATCTCGATTGCATGTCGAGAAACTATTCCTTCAGGAAAGTCTTTAAGATTGAAAGTGACGATAGCGTCTGCATAATCAAAGATCGCGGCCGCCAGGACATGTCGATCATCGATATCAGGTAACGCTAACGTTGGAATGAGATACTCATAGTCCCGGACAATGGCATCTTCGACAGCTACATTCATGAGGGATGCCGTATACAGCAGCTTTTCCTTGTTCAGATCCGGGCGCTTGTCAATCAGATTGCGAATCTACTCATCCTGTATCTCGGCCGTCCAGCGCGCACGGCAAACCCCTTCGGCACCTAGCGTCATCAGGATGTCCCTGAGAGGCGCGGGATAAAGAACGCACGCGTCTAGAACAGCCGTATACTGGACGTTCCCTGCCATCAATATCCCATATCGAGTTCTTGTGCTTGATCAACTAATTCTTGAAGCGCTGAATGAGCGGTTTTCTTGCGCTGCTCTTTATATGCAACCACATCCTCAAACTTGATACGACGATGCGTCCCTACTTTATGGTGAGGAATCTTTCCATCATCCAGCATCTTGACTAAATAGGGACGAGATACATTCAAGAACATTGCTGCTTCTTGAGTAGTGACATAAAGCTCCTTGGGCATGATAGCAACCGCATTGCCTTGGGCCAGCGAACCCAACATATCCGCAAACAAACGCAGCACTTTTGGGGGCAATTTCAGAATCGGAGAGTCTTCGATACGCTCTACGCCATCTTCCAAAATTGCGATATTAACCGCCCGAGAGTGGTCAAGAGCACTGACGATGCACCGTTGTGCGGCTTTCGCAAGCTCGACATCTTCCTTACTTTCCAAGCGATCAATCATTTCAGACATCATTTTGCTCCTGGTGTTGTTCGGAGTGCGTTCTTGCACGCCTGCCTAAATGCATTGTAAACGAATTCTGCGAAATAAACGAAATAAACGCAACGGCGTGCGTGATCCTTCGCTTGTGGGTTGATGCTTCACAAATTCATTACGACTGTATTGTATGGACGAAAAAAAACCGGGAGGCTAGTCCCGGTTCCGATCGGTATTGCACCGCTATTTCCGTCCCGCCGCTTTCGGCTTGGACTTGATGGTCGACAGGATCGACGGCTTGACCTTCGACGGCGGCGCCATGAATGGCGTTCCCGCCGACGCGCGATCATTACGACGTTCGCTACGCTGGCCGCCAGGGCCCGCAGCCCGCTTCGGCGCCACCTCGATCACACGGCCCTTCGGCGGCGCACCTGCAGGGCGACGCTCTTCACGCGCCGCGCCCGGCAATTCGCCGCCCGGCGGCGGGATCAGGTGCCGCTCGCCATTGCCGATCAAGTCGGTCCGTCCCATGCGCTTCAAGCCTTCGCGCAGGATCGGCCAGTTCTCCGGATCGTAGTAGCGCAGGAAGGCCTTGTGCAGCTTGCGCGTCTTGCCGCTCTTGGCGGTTTCGACGACCTCGGAATCCTCGGTCACCTTGGCCAGCGGGTTCTTGCGCGAGTGGTACATGGTGGTCGCCATCGCCATCGGCGTCGGCGTGAAGGTCTGCACCTGGTCCAGCTTGAAGTTGTTTTTCTTCAGCCACAGCGCCAGGTTCAGCATGTCCTCGTCGGTCGAGCCGGGGTGGGCCGCGATGAAGTACGGGATCAGGTACTGCTTCTTGCCCGCCTCGACCGAATACTTGTCGAACAGGCGCTTGAACTCGTCATAGGCGCCAATGCCCGGCTTCATCATCTTCGACAGCGTGCCCTGCTCGGTATGCTCCGGCGCGATTTTCAGCAGGCCGCCCACGTGGTGGGTCACCAGCTCTTTCACGTATTCGGGCGAGCGCACGGCCAGGTCGTAGCGCAGGCCGGAACCGATCAGGATCTTCTTGATGCCGGGGATGGCGCGCGCCTTGCGGTACAGCGAGATCAGCTTGCTGTGGTCGGTGCCCAGGTTGGAGCAGATGGTCGGATACACGCACGACAGGCGGCGGCAGCTTTCCTCGATCTTCTTGTCCTTGCAGGCCAGGCGGTACATATTCGCCGTCGGGCCGCCCAGGTCGGTGATGGTGCCGGCGAAGTTCTTGGTCGTGTCGCGGATCAGCTCGATCTCGCGCAGGATCGACGGCTCCGAGCGGCTCTGGATGATGCGGCCTTCGTGCTCGGTGATCGAGCAGAAGGTGCAGCCGCCGAAGCAGCCGCGCATGATGTTCACCGAGTAACGGATCATTTCCCAGGCCGGGATATGGGCCTTGCCATAGCTCGGGTGCGGCGCGCGCGCGTATGGCAGGTCGTAGACGTTGTCCATCTCGTCCATGGCCAGCGGCAGCGGCGGCGGGTTGAGCCAGACGTCGCGGTCGCCGTGCGCCTGCACCAGCGCGCGCGCATTGCCCGGGTTCGACTCCAGGTGGAACACGCGCGAAGCGTGCGCATACATCACAGGATCTTCGCTCACGGTTTCGAACGACGGCAGGCGCACCACGGTCTTGGCGGCCTTTTCGCGGGCCGCGGCCTGGCGCTGCTCGCGCGTCATGATGACCACCGGCTTGACTTCCGGCTCCGGCGCGGCGTTGTCGAGCGCGCAGGTCTTCGGGTCTTCCAGCGCCATCGCATACGGGTTCGGCTGCTTGTCGATGCGGCCCGGCACGTCCACGCGGGTGGAGTTATGCACCGACCACTCTTCGTCCGGCAGCCAGCCCTGCGGCACCAGGAAGGCGGTGCCGCGCAGGTCGCGGATGGTCTTGATGTTCTCGCCCGCTGCGATGCGGCGCGTGACGTCGACCAGGGCCCGCTCGGCATTGCCGAAGATGACCAGGTCGGCCTTCGACTCGAACAGCACCGAGCGGCGCACCTTGTCGGACCAGTAATCGTAGTGGGCGATGCGGCGCAGCGAGGCTTCGATGCTGCCGGCGATCACCGGCACGCCGGGGAAGGCTTCGCGGGCGCGCTGGCAATACACGGTGACGGCGCGGTCGGGACGCTTGTTCGGCTCGGCGTTAGGGGTATAGGCGTCGTCGGAGCGGATCTTGCGGTCGGCCGTGTAGCGGTTGACCATCGAGTCCATATTGCCGGCGGTGATGCCCCAGTACAGATTGGGTTTGCCCAGCGCGCGGAACGGTTCGACCGAGGTCCAGTCGGGCTGGCTGATGATGCCGACGCGGTAACCCTGCGCTTCCAGCAGGCGGCCGACCAGGGCCATGCCGAAGCTCGGGTGGTCGATGTAGGCGTCGCCCGTGATCAGGATGATGTCGCACGAATCCCAGCCCAATTTGTCCATTTCGGCACGGGACATCGGGAGAAAAGGTGCGGCAGCGGCGCGGCTGGAGCGCTTGGCGACCGTCGCAAAGAGATTGGCTGGCGAGTTCATTGGCCGGCATTGTACCGGAAAACCATTTATGGGGCATCGGACAGCCCCGAAAAATGGCTTAAAATCAATGACTTGTGGCGTGGATGCCTACGAGGCTATCGCGGTAGGTGGGGGGAAGCTCATGGCGATGCATGGCTGGCGTGGGCAAGGCGCGAGGAGGCCGCATGGCGAGCCATGCAACGACGAGCAACGCAGCACACGCCTGCCAGGCGCGCCAGGAGCGACTCCCACCTGCCGCGGTAGGCTCGCATTAGATACCCATATTCGACAGGATTTGGCCCAGTTCGCGCAGGCCGGACTCGACGCGCGGGTGGCGGGCGGCGAAGCGCGCCGCCAGTTCCTGGGTGCGCGAACCCAGGCCGTAGGTGTTGGCGTCGAGCTGCTGCTCGGCGCGGCGCTCCAGCACTTTCTCGATGTCGCCATCGAGCTGGCGCAGCAGCGTTTCCAGTTCGACATCGGTGTCGCCCGTCTCTTGCAGTTCGCGGTGCAGGGCTTTCAGGCGTGCCTTCAGGTCGGCATCGTGTTCGGATTGCATCGTGTTCTCCGGTGTTGGCTCGATTTCATTGTAAGCCATGGGGGCGGGAGAAGGAACACGGCTGTACGCGCTGGTGGTCTGCAATGGACTTGGGCTCCCGCCTCCGCGGGAGCGACGTGCTTGAGTTATCGGTTAAAGAGTCGCAGTCAACTCTACCCCACCCTCAAACAACGTCGCTCCCGCGAAGGCGGGAGCCCAAGTGTTTGCATGGCTACCGGTCGCGTCACCGCGACCGGCGCCGGCACCATCACTCGCCGGTCAAGCCACGACGCTCCAGCAGCGGCTTGATGTCCGCATCCTTGCCGCGGAAGTTGCGGTACATCTGCATCGCATCCAGCGTGCCGCCGCGCGACAGCAGGGTCTTGCGGAAGTGGTCGCCGTTCTTGCGGGTCAGGCCGCCGTTGGCCTTGAACCATTCGACGGTGTCGGCGTCCAGCTTCTCGGCCCACAGGTAGCCATAGTAGCCGGCCGAGTAGCCGCCAGAGAAGGTGTGCGAGAAGTAGGTGCTGCGGTAGCGCGGCGGCACCAGGGCGAAGTCGACGCCGGCCTTCTTGAGCGCCTCAGCCTCGAAGGCCAGCACGTCCTGCGGGATCTGGTTCGGGGCCAGCTGGTGCCAGGCCTGGTCCAGCAGCGCCGCGGCCAGGTACTCGGTGGTGCGGAAGCCTTCGTTGAACTGCGACGAGGCCTGGACCTTGTCCAGCAATTCCTTCGGCATCGGCTCGCCGGTCTGGTAGTGCTTGGCGTAGTTGGCCAGCACTTCGGGCCAGGCCATCCACATCTCGTTCACCTGCGACGGGAACTCGACGTAGTCGCGCGGCACGCGCGAACCCGAGAAACGCGGGTACTGCACGTCCGAGAACATGCCATGCAGCGCGTGGCCGAACTCGTGGAAGGTGGTGCGCACTTCGTCGTAGGTCAAGAGCGTCGGCTCGCCGGCGGCCGGCTTGGTCACGTTCAGGTTGTTGGCGATGACCGGCTTGGTACCCAGCAGCTTGCTCTGAGGGACCCAGGCGTTGGCCCAGGCGCCGCCGCGCTTGTTCGAGCGCGCGTACGGATCGAAGGTGAAGATCGCCAGCTGCTTGCCGTCGGCGTCGAACACGTCGAACATGCGCACGTCTTCGTTGTAGCCCGGCAGGTCCTTGCGCTCCTTGAAGGTCAGGCCGAATTCCTTGTTGGCGGCGAAGAACACGCCGTCGACCAGCACGCGGTTCAGTTCGAAGTACGGGCGCAGCTGGCCGGCATCGAAAGCGTAGCGCTGGGCGCGCACCTTGTCGCTGTAGAAGGCCCAGTCATGGGCGGCGGCCTTGAAGCCACCTTTTTCGGCATCGATCACCTTCTGGATGTCGGCCGCCTCTTTCCTGGCGTTGTTGACGGCAGGCGTGGCCAGTTCGCCCAGCAAGGCGTTGACGGCGTCGGTGGTCTTCGCGGTCTGCTCTTCCAGGTTGTAGGCGGCGTGGTTCGGGTAGCCCAGCAGCACGGCGCGCTCGGCGCGCAGCTTGGCAATCTGCAGGACGATCTGGCGGGTGTCGAACTCGCCGCCGCGGCTGCCGCGCGCCATCGAGGCCGACAGCAGCTTGGCGCGGGTGTCGCGGTTGGTCAATACCGACAGGGCCGCCTGCTGGGTGGTGTTCACGACCGGGATCACGAACTTGCCGTCCAGGCCGCGCTTTTTGGCCTCAAGCGCGGCGGCGTCGATCGCCTTGTCGCTCATGCCGGCCAGCTCGGCGCGGGTGTCGACCACCAGCGCCGATGCATTGGCTTCCTTCAGCGTGTTCTGGGCGAACTGGGTCTGCAGGGCGGCCAGCTTGCTGTTGTATTCCTTCAGCTTGACCTTGTCCGCTTCGGACAGCTTGGCGCCGGCGCGCTCGAAGTCATTGTTGTAGCGGTCCAGCAGGTAGGCCGATTCGGCGTCCAGCTTGAGGCTGTCGCGCTTGTCGTACAGGGTCTTGATGCGCTGGTACAGCTTGGCGTTCAGGCGGATCGCGTCGCTGTGCTGCGACAGCTTCGGCGCCATCTCGCGGCCCAGGGCGATCAGGGTGTCGTTGGTGTAGGAGCCCGACAGGGTGCCGAAGGCGGTGCTCACGCGCGCCAGCATGCGGCCCGAGCGCTCCATCGCGACGATCGTGTTCTCGAAGGTCGGCGCGGCCTTGTTGTTGGCGATCTTCTCGATCTCGAGCGCGTGCTGGCGCATGCCTTCTTCGTAGGCCGGCGCGAAGTGCTCGTTGCGGATCTTGTCCCAGGCCGGGTAGTTGAACGGCAGCGCGCTCTCTTTCGCGAACGGGTTCGAGGCGTCGAACCTGGCCGACGCGGCGCTGGCCGCTGCCGCTGGCGCGGCTGGCGCGGCGTGGGCGATGTTCAGGACGGCTGCGCTCACGGCGGCGGCCAGCAGGAAGTGGGTACGTTTCATATTGTTTGCTTCTCGTTGTGAAGGTAGTGCGGAAGGAAGCCGGCGCGGGGCCGGCTTGCCGGGCGGCTTAGTTCAGGCCGCGGCGTTCCAGCAGCGGCTCGATGACCGGGTCACGGCCCCGGAAGTCGCGGTACATCTCGACCGCGTCCATGGTGCCGCCCCTGGACAGCACCTTCTGGCGGAACACGTCGCCGTTCTTGCGCAGCAGGCCGCCGTTTTCCTTGAACCACTCGCCGGCATCGGCGTCCAGGCGCTCGGCCCACAGGTAGCTGTAGTAGCCGGCCGAGTAACCGCCGCCCATGGCGTGCGAGAAGTAAGTGCTGCGGTAGCGCGGCGGCACCGGCGCGAAATCGAGGCCGGCGTCCTTCAGCGCCTGCTGCTCGAAGGCGATCACGTCGCTCGGCATCTGCTTCGAACCCAGCTGGTGCCATTTCTGGTCCAGCACCGCGGCCGCCAGGTACTCGGTGGTGCGGTAGCCTTCGTTGAAGCGCTGGGCGGCGCGCAGCTTGTCCAGCAGCTCTTTCGGCATCGGCGCGCCGGTCTGGTAGTGCTTGGCGTAGTTGGCCAGCACTTCAGGCCAGGCCATCCACATCTCGTAGACCTGCGACGGCAGCTCGACGTAGTCGCGCGGCACGCTGGTGCCCGAGAAGCGCGGGTACTTCACCTTCGAGAACCAGCCGTGGGTGGCGTGGCCCAGCTCGTGGAAGGTCGTGCGCACTTCGTCCCAGGTGAGCAGGGTCGGTTCGCCGGCGGCCGGCTTGGTCAGGTTGAGGTTGTTGGTGATGACCGGCTTCTGGTTCAGCAGGAAGCTCTGGTCGACCAGGGAGCTCATCCAGGCGCCGCCGCGCTTGTTCGAACGCGCATACGGGTCGATCACGAAGATCGCCAGGTGCTCGCCGTTTTCCTCGAACACGTCGTACACGCGCACGTCCGGATCATAGGTCGGCAGGTCGGTGCGCTGCTTGAAGGTGATGCCCCACAGCTGGTTGGCGGCGAAGAAGGCGCCCTTCTCCAGCACGTTGTTGAACTCGAAGTATGGCTTGAGCTGGTTGGCGTCGAAGGCGTACTTGGCGGTGCGCACCTTGTCGCTGTAGTAGCTCCAGTCCTGGGCTCCCACCTGGAAACCGCCTTTTTCGGCATCGATCACCTGCTGGATCTCGGCAGCCTCTTTCTTGGCGTTGCGCACGGCCGGCGCGGTCAGGTCGCCCAGCAGCTTGTTGACCGAGGCGGTGTCCTTGGCGGTCTGGTCTTCCAGCGAATAGGCGGCGTAGCTGTCGTAGCCCAGCAGTTCGGCGCGCTCGGCGCGCAGCTTGGCCAGCTGCAGCACGACGTTGCGGTTGTCGAATTCGCCGCCGCGGGCGCCGCGGATCATCGAGGTGGTCAAGAGCTTCTCACGGGTGCCGCGCACGCTCAGCTGCGCCATCGCCGGCTGCTGCGTGGTGTTCACCACCGGGATCACGAACTTGCCGTCCAGGCCGCGCTTCTTCGCTTCCACGGCGGCCGCTTCGATTGCTTTTTCCGGCAGGCCGGCCAGCTCTTCGCGGGTGTCGACCACGAAGGCCGAGGCGTTCACTTCACGCAGCACGTTCTGGCTGAACTGGGTCTGCAGTGCCGCCAGCTGGGCGTTGTAGCCTTTCAGCTTGGCCTTGTCGGCATCTGCCAGGCTCGCGCCGGAACGCACGAAGTCCTTGTAGTAGCGCTCGAGCAGGAACTTCGATTCGGCGTCCAGGCCCAGCGAATCGCGTTTGTCGTGCAGGGTCTTGATGCGCGCGAACAGCTTCGGGTTCAGGCGGATCGCATCGCCGTGGGCGGCGAACTTCGGCGCCAGGTCTTTTTGCAGCGCCTGCAGGGTGTCGTTGGTGTACGAACCGGTCAGGGCGGAGAACACCGAGCGCACGCGCGTCAGCAGTTCGCCCGAACGTTCCATCGCCACGATCGTGTTCTCGAAGGTCGGCGCGGCCTTGTTGTCGGCGATCTTCGCGACCTCGAGCGCTTCCAGGCGCATGCCTTCGGCGAAGGCCGGCGCGAAGTGCTCGTTCCGGATCTTGTCGAAAGCCGGGTAGCCGTACTGCAGGGTGCTCGGCTTGGCGAACGGATTCGAGGCCTCCAGGGCCGCGGCGGCGGGTTGGGCGAAGGAGAAGGTGGCCATGGCGACGCTGGCTGCGATCAGCAGCATTTGTGGACGGTTCATTGTGTCTCTTGTGCGTTGTGGGAAAGAAGTACTGCAAATAGCACGCCGCCCTCACCCGCTGCTCGTGACAGCGAATGAGGGCGGCGCGATATCAGTTGCTGGAGGGCTTGGTCTCGACCAGGCCGCGGCGCTCGAGCAGCGGTCCGATTTCCGGATCGCGGCCGCGGAAGTCGCGGAACAGGTCCATCGCTTCCGCCGTGCCGCCGCGCGACAGCAGGGTCTTGCGGAAGTGATCGCCGTTCTTGCGGGTCAGGCCGCCGCTTTCGGTGAACCACTTGACGGTCTCGGCGTCGAGACGCTCGCTCCACAGGTAGGCGTAGTAGCCGGCCGAATAGCCGCCGCCCATCGAGTGCGAGAAGTAACCGGTGCGGTAGCGCGGCGGCACTGGCGGATAGGCCACGCCGGCATCCTGCAGCGCCTTGGCTTCGAACGACAGCACGTCGGTCGGGATCTGGCTCGGGGTCAGCTGGTGCCAGCGCTGGTCGAGCAGCGCCGCGGCCAGGTATTCGGTGGTGCGGTAGCCCTGGGCGAACTTCTTCGAGGCGACCACCTTGTCCAGCAAGTCCTTCGGCATCGGCGCGCCGGTCTGGTGGTGCTTGGCGTAGTTGGCCAGCACCTCGGGCCAGGTCACCCACATCTCGTTGACCTGCGACGGATACTCGACGAAGTCGCGCGGCACGTTAGTGCCCGAGAACTTCGGATACTTCACGTCCGAGAACATGCCGTGCAGCGCGTGGCCGAACTCGTGGAAGGTGGTGACCACTTCATCGTAGGTCAGCAGGGTCGGCTCGCCCTTCGGCGGCTTGGGGATGTTCAGGTGGTTGCCGATCACCGGCTTGTGACCCAGCAGGTGCGACTGCGAGACGTATTCGTTCATCCAGGCGCCACCCTGCTTGTTGCCGCGGGCATAGGGGTCGAAGATGAAGATCGCCAGCGGCTTGCCGTCGACGTCGAAGATGTCGTACACGGTCACGTCCGGGTTGTATACCGGCAGGTCGGTACGCTGCTTGAAGGTGATGCCGAATTCCTTGGTGGCGGCGAAGAACACGCCGTCGACCAGCACACGGTTCAATTCGAAGTAAGGGCGCAGCTGGCTCTCGTCGAAGTTGAAGGTCGCGGCGCGCACCTTGTCCTGGTACATCGGCCAGTCCCAGGCCGCGACCTGGTACTTGCCGCCTTCTTTGTCGATCACCTTCTGGATCTCGGCGGCTTCCTTCTTGGCGTTGTTGACGGCAGGCGCGGCCAGGTCGCCCAGCAGCTTGTTGACGGCGGCCGGGTTGCGCGCGGTTTCCAGTTCCTGCGAATAGGCCGCGAAGTTCGGGTAACCCAGCAGCACGGCGCGCTCGGCGCGCAGCTTGGCCAGGCGCAGCACCTGCTTCGTGGTGTCGAACTGGCCGCCATGGGTGCCGCGTTCCAGCGACGCCTTCATCAGGCGCTCGCGGGTGGCGCGGGAGGTCAAAAACGACAGGGCCGGCTGGCTCGAGGTGTTCACGATCGGGATCGCGAACTTGCCCTTCTGGCCGCGCTTGGCCGCTTCGTCGGCGGCGGCGCTGATCTGCGCATCGCTCATGCCGGCCAGTTCGGCGCGGGTGTTCACGATCAGGGCCGCGGCATTGGCGCCCTTGAGCACGCGCTGCTGGAAGTCCGACTGCAGCGAGGCGATCTCGCCATTGAATTTCTTCAGCTTGGCCTGGTCGGCCTTGGACAGGTTGGCGCCGGCGCGCACGAATTCCTTGTAATAGCGCTCGAGCAGGTGGACCGACTCGGCGTCCAGGCCCAGCGTATCGCGCTTGTCGTGCAGCGCTTTCACGCGCGCGAACAGTTTCGGGTTCAGGTGGATGGCGTCGGAGTGGGCCGCCAGCTTGGGCGACATCTCGCGGTCGACCGCGTCCAGCGTGTCGTTGGTGTTGGCGCCCTGCAGGTTCGAGAAGGTCGCGTACACACGCGCCAGCAGCTGGCCGGAACGTTCCAGCGCCACGATGGTGTTCTCGAAAGTAGGCGCGGCCTTGTCGCCCGCGATCGCTTCGACTTCGCGCAGTTCTTCGCGCATGCCGGCATTGAAGGCGGGCAGGAAGTGCGCGTCCTTGATCTTGTCGAAGGCCGGGTAGTTCAGCGGCAGGCTGCTGGGCTGGGCGAAGGGGTTGGAGGCGTCGAGCGCGGGAGCGGCGGGGGCGGCAATTGCGGTTGCATGCGCCAGCGCCACGCTGGCTGCGATGATGAGCAGTTGTGGACGGGTCATGAGGTCTTTCGCGAACACTAGGGAAGGCGCCGTCGGGGCTAGCTCGACGGCAGTGCGCTGAAGATCATAGCAGGCTTGCATGCCCACCGTCACAATTAAAAAGTATTGCAATGTATCAGGAAACACGTCCCGTACTTACGCGCGTAAAGACATGTATGCATGGCCAGGCCGGCCATGCGGCGCGGCGTCAGTAATGCGGTGGACGTTCGTTGAGGGGCGCCTGGCCGGCGTCGCGCAGGGTGCGCACGTGGTCGGCCAGCTTGGCGACCATCGCCTCGAGCTGGTCGATGCGGCGATCCTGGCGGTAGATGGTCTTGTTCAGCTCGTCCAACAGGTCTTCCTGCTGGGCGAGCTTGATTTCGAGACTGACGAAGCGGTCTTCCTGGGTCATGGCGGACTCCGGCAAAGCCGGCATTATGCCAGCCTTGCCGCCGCCCGATCAGGCGAAAGGCACGTAGTCGATGCCCTGGGCGATCAGCTCGACCACGTTCACCTTGTTTTCCGGGCTCTCGCTGAACGCCATGAGGATCTGCTCGCGGCTGTGCAGCTGGATCTGCTGCAGCCAGTAGGCCTGGCCGCCGGCATCGGGAGCGCGGTTCAGCACATTGTCATACAGCTCGACAATGAATTGTTCATTGCTCAAGTTCTTTCCGTACAGCGTCTCGAATTCGATGGTGCCGTCCGGCGCCGTAATGCTCATGAACTCCTTGGCAATCTGCATCAGCTCGGTTCCCGTATCCCGGCGGTGCAGCCAATAGCCCATGCCGCCGAGGTCAGGCGCACGGTCGAAGATGGCCTGGTAGAGGCGGAACACTTCGCCGGCCGCGCCGTCGATGTCGATCGCCTTGTAGCCATCGTTGAACTTGATCCGCTCGACATTGAACAGGCCGTCCACTTCACCGTTGGCGGCAGTCGCCGAGAAGCCCCAGGTCTCGTCGCGCAGCCTGTAGTCCGCGCGGTTGCCGTTGAACACGACGGTATCGATGCCGGCGCCCGCGTCCACCGCGGTGCTGCCAGGATTGATGGTGATGGTGTCGCCATTGGCGGTGCCGGCCTGGTAACCGTTGTTGTTGATCGCCAGGCTGACGGTGGCTTGTCCGGCGCGCGCATTACCCGCGGCATCGAGCGAGGTGACGACAACATTGTAATTACCATTGGGCAGTGGATGCGAGTTCAGCACCCACTTGCCGTCGGCGCCGACGACCGCGCTGCCGATCTTGGTAAAGTCGCTGTCGCGATACAGCTCGATCGTGGTGCCGGCATCGCCGGTGCCGGTGAACACCGGACGGTTGCCGCCGGCGGCCAGCGTCGCGCTCACCGTCGGGACGGATGGCGCCGTGGCGTCCACGTGGAAAGGCACTACCGCACTGTTCGCCGACACATTGCCCGCCGCGTCAGTCGCGGTCGCGAATGCCTGGTAGTTGAAGCCATCCGCCAGCGTTTCCGTGGCCCGGGCATTCCACAAGCCATTGGCGTCGGCGGTGGCGGTGGCGATCAGGCGGTCGCCGATATAGACCTTGATGGTGGCATTCGCTTCCGCAGTGCCATTGATGAGCGGCCGGTTGCTGTTCGCATACAGCAGCCCATTCTGGGTGATCGCCATCACCGGCGCCGCCGGGGCCACCGTGTCCGAGCTCACCACGTTGGCGCGCTCGACCTTCATGTCGGCAAACTGCAGCCAGTCGATATTGCGCAGGGTATCCGTTCCCTCCGCTCCCGAGACCGCTAGTCCGCCATCGGCCAGGGTGCCGAAGGTATAGCTGTTGCGGTTGCCGTTGTAGACCACCGTATCGATTCCTGCTCCGCCGTCGATCATGTCGTTGCCTCCATTACCTTGCAAAGTGTCGTTGAATTGGGTGCCCACCAGGACGTCGTCCTTATAGCTGCCGGTGATATAGCGACCGCCGCTGCCGTTGAGACCGAGCTCTCCGCGCAGGCCGTCGCCACCGTACAGCCAGTTGAAGGCGGCGATGTCATAGGGACTGTAGGTGCTGTGCCAGCCGCCGAGGGAGTCGTAGGACATCAGCGTGTTGCTGGTATTGTTTTCGTTGCCGGGCAAAACGATCTCGCCTGCCACACCCTCGCGGAAAGAATGCTTCAGGCCCAAGGCGTGGCCCAGCTCGTGCAACAGGGTTTCATAGCCCTGGGTGCCCGCCGTCAGGTTCTCGGTGATGTGGCGCCACTCGGCGTTGTCCAGGTACACATAGGCGTTGGCCGTGTACTCGGTCAGCGCGCCGTTCGAGGTCGCGCGGTAGCCGGCCTGCCAGCTGCACAGGCCGGTCGTGTACTGGCCCTCGAGATCGATGTTCGCCAGGTGAATCTGGGCCGCCGTCCCGGATCCCGTCTCGCGAAATTCGATGCCGGTAATTTGCTGCAGATAGGTGAAGGCGGCGCGGGTTGCCGCCTGCTGGGCGGCGCTGAACGCTTCCTGGCCGGTCTTGCCGGTTTCGTTGCCCGACGCCGTCGAGAAGGTGTAGAACAGGACGTTGGCGTTGGAATTGCTGAGGTAATTCCAGTCGGGCCCCTTGTCCAGCAGGGCGTCGATGTGGTTCAAGCCCGAGAGCGGGGTGTCGGTGATATCGGAAACGGTGGCCATGAATCGGAATAAAAAACGTTGCGCTTGCCACACAGCAATTGCCGTGGAACTTTAGCTATCGAAAAACTCGCATTCGGGCAAGTATTTCTTGCTCGACAGTCGAAGTCAAATGCGATTTCAATCGTGCGCAGGTCTTGTCGATCCGCCAAGGCTTACGCGCAACGTTCAATTTCCAACTTATTCAGGAACCGGTCTAGGTGTTGCCAACAAGGCTTTCAGGTTCGCCAATCTTTCCTTGGGACTCAGGATTTCGCTTTCCATCGGCGCCGCTTCGCCCACGTCCAGCGCCATCTCCTTGATGAAGCGCGAGGGATCGCAATTGACCAGTTCGCCCGCTCGTTTCCTGCGCTTGCACCAGCTCACGTGCAGCGTGCGCTGGGCGCGCGTGATGCCCACATACATCAGGCGGCGCTCTTCCTGGATGCGCGCCGCGATCGACTCGACCGACGCGTCCGGATCGCCCTTGTGCGGCAAGATGCCCTCTTCCACCCCGACCAGGTAGACGTGCGGATATTCCAGTCCCTTGGAGGCGTGCAGGGTCGACATGCGCACGGCATCCTGTTCCTCGTCGGCTCCCTCGAGCATCGACATCAGGGCCACCATCTGGGTCAATTCGAGCAGGTTCTTTTCCTCGCCATCGCGGTCGCGTCCGCCACGGCCGCGGTCTTTCAGCCAGTTGGTGAACTCGAGCACGTTCTGCCACTTGCCCTGGGCTGCGCGGTCGTCGAAGTTTTCGTACAGGTAGTGCTCGTAGTTCATCTCCTTCATCATGTCGTCGAGCACCTCGGCCGCATGGTCGCCGCTGCCCGATGGCCCCGGCCGGGTGGCGCGGTCTTCCAGCTCGGCGATGAAGTGGCAGAAGTCGCGTAGCGGCCCCAGCTGGCGCTCGGCCAGCTTGGCCTCGATACCGCCCTTTCTCGCCGCCTCGAACAGCGAGCAGTTCCACTGCTTGGAAAACTCGCCCAGCACTTCCAGCGTGGCCATGCCGACGCCGCGCTTGGGCGTCGTCACGGCGCGGATGAAGGCCGGGTCGTCGTCCTGGTTGGCGATCAGGCGCAGGTAGGCGATGATGTCCTTGATCTCCGCCTTGTCAAAAAAGCTCTGGCCGCCGGACATCGTGTAGGGAATGCGCTCCTTGCGCAGCGCCTGTTCGATCACGCGCGCCTGGTGGTTGCCGCGGTACAGGATCGCGTAGTCCGTCCATTTGTTCTTGCGCTGGAAGTGGTCGGCCGAGATCATGATCGCGACCTGGTCGGCTTCCTGGTCGTCGTTCTGCATGCCCAGCACCTTGATCGGCTCGCCCAGGCCGTGCTCGGACCACAGCGACTTCTCGAACAGCTTCGGGTTGTTGCCGATGACGGCGTTGGCCGCCTGCAGGATGCGGGTGGTGGAGCGGTAGTTCTGCTCGAGCTTGATCACCTTCAGGTCGGGGAAATCGTCGCCCAGCGTCTTGAGGTTTTCGACCGAGGCGCCGCGCCAGGCATAGATCGCCTGGTCGTCGTCGCCGACCGCCGTGAACATCGGCTTCTTGCCCAGGCCCGTCACCAGCAGCTTGACCAGCTCGTACTGGCAGGTATTGGTGTCCTGGTATTCGTCCATCAGCAGATAGCGCAGGCGCCGCTGCCAGCGGTCGCGGATCGGTTCGTTATTGCGAAACAGTTCCACCGGCAGGCGGATCAGGTCGTCGAAGTCGACCGCCTGGTAAGCCTGCAGGGTCGCCACGTAGCTGCGGTAGACCCGTCCGGCCAGGGCCTCGTCCTCGTCGCGCGCCGCCTTGATCGCGTCTTCCGGGTCGACCAGGCCGTTCTTCCACAGCGAGATCGCGTTCTGGATGCCGCGGATTTCCTGCTTGTCCGTGGTCAGGGCCAGGCTCGACACGATGGTGTAGCAATCGTCGCTGTCCATGATCGAGAACTTGTCCTTCAGGCCCACCCCGGCCGCTTCCTGGCGCAGGATCTTGACGCCCAGCGAGTGGAAGGTGGACACGGTCAATTGTTTGGCTTGCTTGGGCTGCTTGAGCAGCTTGCCGATGCGCTCCTGCATCTCGAGCGCCGCCTTGTTGGTGAAGGTCAGGGCGGCGATGGTGCGCGGATCGTAGCCGCAATGCTCGATCATGTAGGCGATCTTTTGCGTGATCACGCGGGTCTTGCCCGAGCCGGCGCCGGCCAGCACCAGGCATGGGCCGTCGAGGTATAGCGCGGCTTCGCTCTGCGGCCCGTTGAGGCCGAATCTTGGTGCATTGGACATGGGAATTATTTCTGGAGGGACAGGCAGCGATTGTAACAATCTGGCGGGCCCAGCGGGCGATGGCGCGCGCCGCATATACCGGATTGCAACACACTGCGGATTGCAACACCGGCCGGGATGGGCCGATCGGACGCCCCGGACACGCGGGCGCGCAATCGAGTAACATGCGTCCTTTGCGGTTTGCTCCGCTGCGGCTCTATTTTCTGGACATACGCCCTATGAAATTCGAACATCTCGTAGAAATCAACGACCCGATGAACCCGCTGATCGACACCCTCACCCGCGAGCAGGTCTGGCATGGCCTGGTCCTGCGCGCCGAGGACCCGAAGATGTTCATTCCGCACCTGGACGCCAGCGAGATCGTCGAGCGCGAGGCGGGCGCTTTCCGCCGCCGCCTGACCTTCGGCGACCTGGTGATCGAAGACCAGGTTTTCCTGACCCCGCTGCAGGAAGTGCGCTATGAGGTGCCGGCCCAGGGCGAGATCGCGGCCTCGAGCCTGCGCATGATCATCGAAGCGCCGACCAACGCCATGCTGCTGGTGCGTTTTTGCTACGACGACGGCACCGGCGAGCACGTCGATCCGGCCAATGCGATGTATGACGAGTTCAAGAAGTCGGCATATGAAGAAGCCGACCTCGACACGGTGCGCATCCTGCGCAAGCTCGCCAGCGAAGGCAAGCTGAACACTGCGTTGCTGAATTAATTCGCTGCGCCGACCGCGTGGAGGGCGCAGCCTTCCATCCTGCGTTAGGTGCCGGGCTCGGTATCGGCCGCATCGGTCTGGCTCTCGCCCTTGGAGAGGTTGGCGGCCAGGTCGCGCAGCGCGGTGCGCACGCCCTCCTCGATCACCGGGTGGTAGAACGGCATCTCGAGCATCTGGTCGACCGTCAGGCGCATCTGGAATGCCCATGACAGCAGATGGGCCAAATGTTCGGCGCGCGGCGCGATCATCTCGGCGCCCAGGAACAGCCGGGTGCCATACTCGGCATACACCCGCAACATCCCCTTGTTCTGCAACATGACCCGGCTGCGGCCCTGGTTGGCGAACGACACGCTGCCGACCGCGAACTTGCGCTGGCCGCCGGCGCACAGGGCCTTGTAGTTCTTGCCCAGGGTGGCGATGTTCGGCTCGGTGAAGGCGACCGCGATCGGCGCGCGGCGCAGGCCCGGACGCACGTCCGGGTAGCGGCCCGCGTTGTCGCCGGCGATCTTGCCGTGGTCGGCCGCGTCGTGCAGCAGCGGGCGTTCGTTGTTGGCGTCGCCCGCGATGAAGATGTTGCTGGTGCCGCACTGCATGGTGCGCGCATCGAACACGGGGATGCCGTCCGGCCCGCGCTCCAGCCCCGTATGCTCCAGTCCCAGGTCGTGCACGTTCGGCGTGCGGCCGGCCGTCATCAACACGTACTGGAAGCGCTCGGTGCTTTCCTTGCCCAGCGCATCGCGCACCGTCAGCGCCACCTCGTCACCCTCTTGCACGGCCCCGACCACCTCGGTCTGGAAGGCGATGTCGAGTTCTTCCATCAAGACCCGTCCCGCGCAGCGCAGCACTTCCGGATCGGTGATGTTGGCGATGCTGCCGCCGCGCGCGTAGAAACGCACGCGCACGCCGAGCCGCGCCATGGCCTGGCCCAGTTCGAGACCGATGACGCCGGTGCCGATCACGGCCACCGAGCGCGGCAGGTCGTCCCAATAGAACACGTCGTCGCTGGTGACGACGCCGGGGCCGACGTTCTCGAGTTGCGGCAGGCGCAGCGGCGTGGAGCCGGTGGCGATCACGATGCGGCCGGCCTGGATCTCGGTGTGGTCGTCGACCACCAGCGTGCAGGGGCCGGTGAAGCGCGCGCGGCCCTGCAGGCGGTCTTGCACCGGCATCGCCTCCACGCCTTCGAGCACGAAGCCGACGAAGCGGTCGCGTTCGCGCTTGACCCGGTCCATCACGGCGCGGCCGTCGATGCGTTTTTCACCGGCATGCACGCCGAATGGCGCGCAGGTGTCGATCACGTGGGACGCCTCGGCCGCCGCGATCAGGAGCTTGCTCGGCATGCAGCCGACCCGGGCGCAGGTGGTGCCGTACTGGCCGCTCTCGATCACCACCGTGCGCGCCCCTTGCGCCTTGGCGGCGCGGTAGGCGGTCATGCCGGCGGTGCCGGTGCCGATGACGGCGACGTCCACGTTCAGTTGTTTCATTGCTGGTCTCCGCTGCTGCGCTAATGACAGGCAAAACGATACGCTATTTTGCCGCTGCCGGTGACGAATCCGGCCCTGCCGCATGCGCCGGATCGGCGCCGCATCCGGCGCCGTATTCATATTGCATGTCGAGCAACTTTACATACCCTCCGGTATCGCAGCCATACTTTATTAATTTCTCCTTAGAAATCAGTTGATTGCAAGAAGCCACGTGCCCCGGCACGCTTGTTGCTCATCGGTGAATTCCACAACCAGGGAGATCGTCATGAAACTTGCTACCTTCAAGAAACTGCTTGTCAGCTTGTCGCTGTTCGCCTCGTCGTCGCTGTTCGCCGCGCCGATCACCTTCGATGTCACCGGCGTCCAGAGCTATGGACTGCGCGGCGACGCCGACAACACGGTCGTCCTGCTCGACATCGGCGCCAACTCGCTCGTCACCAGCATCGCCTACGATTTCACCCTGACCGCCGATTCGCCGAGCTGGCTGGCGGACATGGTCGTCGCTTTCGAAAATTCCAAGCAGACCGAAGGCGTGTTCTTCACGCCGGGCATCGCGGAGTGGTTCCCGGGCACCCTGAGCTACTCGGGGTTCGCCGACCTGGTCGACCTGGGCCTGGCGTTCGAAGTCGGCGTCGACGGCATCCTGCGCCTGGAATTCTTCGAAGACTGGGACGATCTGCTGGGAGTGGACGGCCAGTGGGACTTCGGCACCATCACCTTCAATGTGGAACCGGCGGCCGGGGAAGAACCTGGCGAAGTGCCCGAACCGGCCACCGGCCTGCTGCTCGGCGCCGGCCTGGCGCTGATGGGCTATGCCAAGCGCCGCCGCAGCGGCGCCAGGGCTGCGGTTTGACTTAAATGTCGAGCGGGTCGACCTCGAGCGACCACTTCACGCGCGACTTCATCGCCCGCAGCTGATCGACCCAGACCCGCAGGAAGGCCTGCAGCGCGGGCCGCGAGCTGGACTCGACCAGCAGCTGGGCGCGGTCCACGTTGTGGACCCGCGTCATCGTCATCGGGATCGGGTCGTTGATCAGGATGGCGTCGCTGGGCAGGCAGTCGCGCGCCGCTTCCAGGAATGCGATCGCGATCGGCAGCTCCTTCGCCTCGGCCCGCAGCAAGGCCTGGTACATGAAGGGCGGCAGGCCTGCTTCCCTGCGCTCTTCGAGCAGCTGGCCGGCGAAACGTTCGTAATCGTGGCGCATCACCGCGCCGTACAGCGGATGCTGCGCATACCGCGTCTGCACCAGCACCTCGGACGGCGCGCCGGCGCGGCCGGCCCGCCCCGCCACCTGCATCAGCTGGGCGAACAGGCGCTCGCTGGCGCGGTAATCCTGCGAGAACAGGGCGGTGTCGGGGTTCAGGATCCCGACCAGGGTCAGCTTCTTGAAGTCGTGGCCCTTGGCGACCATCTGCGTGCCGATCAGGATGTCCACCTCGCCCCGGTGCACGCTGTCGAAGGCGGCTTGCGCGCTGCCCTTCAGGCGCGTGGAGTCGGCGTCGATGCGCAGGATGCGCGCCTCGGGAAACATCGCTTGCAATCCCTCTTCCACGCGCTGGGTGCCGCGTCCCAGCGGCTGCAGGTCCACGTTGCCGCAAGTTGGGCAGGAGCGGGGAATGCGCAACTCCAGGCTGCAGTGGTGGCAGCGCAGCCGGTGCTCGGGCTTGTGCAGCACCATGAAGGCGGTGCAGCGGGTGCAGTTGCTGATCCAGCCGCAGGCGTCGCAACAGATCACCGGGGCGTAGCCGCGCCGGTTCAGGAACAGGAGCGACTGCTCGCCGCGCTCCAGCCGCCCGCGCAGGGCCGCCAGCACCTCGCTCGTCAGCCCGTCGCGCGGACGGTCGCGTTCCATGTCCACCAGCCTGACTTTCGGCAGCACGGCGTCGCGCACGGCGCGCTCGCGCAGGTCCAGCCGCCGGTAGCGTCCCGAGCGCGCGTGATGCCACGATTCGAGCGACGGCGTGGCCGAGCCGAGCACGATCGGGATTCCCAGCTGGTGCGCGCGCCACACGGCCAGGTCGCGCGCCGAATAGCGCAAGCCTTCCTGCTGCTTGTACGAAGGGTCGTGCTCTTCGTCGATCACGATCAGCCGCAGGTTCGGCAGCGAGGCCAGGATCGCCAGCCGGGTGCCGAGCACGATGCGCGCCTGGCCTGTGTGCCCGGCCAGCCAGTGCAGCATGCGCTCGCCCTCGGACAGGCTGCTGTGCAGGGTGGCCAGCATCATGCCCGGGAAGCGGGCCCGGATA
Source organism: Massilia timonae (assembly GCF_001866515.1). Lineage (NCBI taxonomy): Bacteria > Pseudomonadati > Pseudomonadota > Betaproteobacteria > Burkholderiales > Oxalobacteraceae > Massilia > Massilia timonae. Next base: position 1,795,092 of record NZ_JRYB01000001.1, on the reverse strand, counting down.
TTCCCTTCGAGCTGGGGCGTCAGGTTGATCTCGGGGACCATGATCAGGATCTGCGCCTGCGGGTCGCGCGCGAGCACCCGGGCGCAAGCCTGCAGGTAGACCTCGGTCTTGCCGCTGCCGGTCACGCCCCACAGCAGCAGCGGCGTGAAGCCGTCGGCGCCGCCGATCGCGTCGGCCGCCTCCTGCTGGGCGGGGTTCAGCACCGGCATGTCGACCGCCGTCGCATCTTGTGCCTGGTCGAGCTTGGCCAGTTTTTTCAGGGCCCGGTCCAGCGCCACCGTCTTGGGCACCCGCAGGTTCTTGGGCAGGCCGGGCAGCGCCACCTCGCCCAGCGGACGCTGGTAGTAGTCGGCGGCGAAGCGCGCGAGGGCGATCCAGCGCTCCGGCAACGGGGACAGCTGGCTGCGTACGGCCAGCGCATCCTTCAGTTTTTCGGGCGCGACATCGGTCTCGAACTTGACCGCCACGATCAGCGCCATGACCTCGCGGCGCGCGAACGGCACCAGCGCCAGCTGGCCGGGCAGCGGTTCTTCGCCCGGCCGGCATGGCCAGCGGTAGTCGAAACTGCTGTTCAGCGGTGTATCGAGCACGACTTCGAGGAAGCAATGCGTGCTATCGGTGCTGGTTGACAATCTGGGCCCTGTGCAAATCTGTGGAAAACTTTGTGAATAGCGTGGGACTTGACCCCATCAAAGGTTTACGTTAGATCAAGTCGCAATCGATAATTCTCAAATTCAAGAGAATTTTTTTCTTATGAATCAATGACTTGCATATTCACCCTGACACCTGTTAACAAGCTCGAGGGCTTTTTCCGCGTTGTGCATAACTGGGGTGGCGGAGGTGGAAAACTCGCTGCGTTGCATCACAAACCTAAGGCAATACTTGAAGAAGCACGCTAAGTCCCGGTAAACCAAGCACTTTTCCCCATTGCTAAAACGTCTGTTGATAACTTTGTGAACAAGAGCCAAAATTGGCTGAATTCTACTGGACAACCTTGTGGTGCAGGACGCACTCAGCACTACCCTCAAGCAAAAAACACTTATAAATCATCGTTTTACGTTGATTCAGAAGATGCTGAGATGTCCACAGGAATTTTTACCCGCTTTTAGGAAGTTGTGAACAAGTGAGGGGGTGACTGGCGGCCTTGTCAAGAGGGCCGCCAGTCCGGAGGATGACTCAGGCGGCGCGCTGCTTGCGGCTGAAGCTGTGCACGGCGTCGACCATGGCGCTGACCGATTCCGGCGGCGTGAATTGCGAGATGCCGTGGCCCAGGTTGAACACGTGGCCATGGCCGCTCGACGGCGCGCCGTAGGCGGCGAGCGAGCGCTCGACTTCGGCGCGGATCTGGTCCGGTTCGGCGAACAGGATGGCCGGATCGAGGTTGCCCTGCAGCGCCACGCGGTCGCCCACCAGCTTGCGCGCGCGCCCCAGGTTCATGGTCCAGTCCAGGCCCAGCGCGTCGGCGCCGATGTCGGCCATCTCGTCCAGCCAGATGCCGCCGCCCTTGGTGAAGACGATGGCCGGGATGCGCACGCCGTCGTGTTCGCGCTTCAGGCCGGCGACGATCTTGCGCATGTACTCCAGCGAGAATTCCTGGTAGGCGCCGTCGGCCAGCGCCCCGCCCCAGGAATCGAAGATCATCACGGCCTGGGCGCCGGCGTCGATCTGGGCATTCAGGTACTGGGTCACGGCCTGCGCATTGATGTCCAGGATGCGGTGCATCAGGTCCGGACGGCTGTACAGCATCTTCTTGACCGTATGGAATTCACGCGAGCCGCCGCCTTCGACCATGTAGCAGGCCAGCGTCCATGGGCTGCCCGAGAAACCGATCAGCGGCACGCGGCCGTTCAGCGCGGTGCGGATCGAGGTCACCGCCTTGAACACATAGTCGAGCGACGCCATGTCGGGCACGGCCAGGGCGTTGACTTCGGCCTCGCTGCGCAGCGGACGCTCGAACTTCGGGCCTTCGCCGTCGGCGAAATACAGGCCCAGGCCCATCGCGTCCGGCACCGTCAGGATGTCCGAGAACAGGATCGACGCGTCCAGCGGATAGCGGTCGATCGGCTGCAGCGTGACTTCGGTGGCGTAGTCGGGATTCTTCGCCAACCCCAGGAACGAGCCGGCGCGCGCGCGGGTGGCGCGGTATTCCGGCAGGTAGCGGCCTGCCTGCCGCATCAGCCATACCGGGGTGTAGTCGGTTGGCTGGCGCAACAGCGCACGCAGGAAGGTGTCGTTCTGGAGCGGGGCAAATTGTGGCATGGCTGACAATGGCGTTGGTAAAGAAACGGCTATTATCGCATTCTTGGGCGAACACTATAATAGGCGCCCCCACCAAGGAAAGAGTCCGGATCATGACGATTGCCACCAGCAAACATCCTTTGCCTTGCGGCGCCTGGCCCTCCCCGATCAGCGCCGCGGTGGTCGCGGCCGGCGCGGTGCCGTTGTCCCAAACGATGCTCGACGGTCCGCGCCTGGGTTGGCTCGAAGGCCGCGCCAGCGAGGGCGGACGCACGACGCTCATGCTGCACGACGCCGCCGGCACGCGCGAGCTGACGCCGGCGCCCTTCAATGTGCGCAGCCGCGTCCATGAATACGGCGGCGGCGCCTGCCTGCTGGCGGGCGGCGTGGCCTGGTTCTCGCACCATGTGGACAACCGCCTGTACCGGGTCGAGATCGGCGGACAGCCGGTCGCCGTGAGCGCCGAGGGCACGGGCCACCGCTTCGCCGACTTCGTGCTCGACGGCGCGCGCCAGCGCCTGGTCGCGGTACGCGAGGACCATTCGGCCGGCGCCGCCCACCCCGTCAATACGCTGGCCGCGGTCGGCTTCGACGGTGTCGAGACCGTGCTCGTGGACGGCAACGACTTCTATGCGGCGCCGCGCCTGTCGCCCGATGGCCGCCAGCTGGCCTGGCTGTGCTGGGACCATCCGCGCATGCCGTGGGAAGGCACGGAACTGTGGCTGGCCGACGTGGCCGCCGATGGGACGCTGGTGAACGGCCGCCTGGTCGCGGGCGGCCTTGACGAATCGATCTGCCAGCCCGAGTGGTCGCCCGGCGGCGTGCTGCACTTCGTGTCGGACCGCAGCGGCTGGTGGAACCTGTACCGCTACGACCACGGCGTGGTGCATGCGCTGTGCCCGGTCGATGCCGAATTCGGCGGCCCGCACTGGAGTTTCGGCGGTTCGCTGTACGGCTTCCGTTCCGAGGACGAGATCGTGTGCGCCTACGTCGAACAAGGCGTCAGCTATCTGGCGCGCCTGTCGGGCGGCAAGCTGCTGCCGCTCGAGTCGCCGTATGAAGAGATCCGCGAGCTGCGGGTGCAGGGCGACGTCGTGGCCGTGCTGGGCGGCGCGCCGACCATCGCGCCGGAACTGGCGCGGATCGACCTGGCCAACAACAGCAGCGAGGTGCTGGCCCATTCGATCCCGCAACTGCCGGCCACCGGCTACCTGTCGGTGCCGCTGGCGATCGATTATCCGAGTGCGAATGGTCGCACCGCCCACGCCTTCTATTACGCGCCGACCAATGCCGACCACGCGCCCCCGGCGGGCGAACTGCCGCCGCTGATCGTGATCGGCCACGGTGGCCCGACCGGCATGGCGGCCAGCACCCTGAAGCTGTCCACCCAATACTGGACCAGCCGCGGCTTCGCCGTGCTCGACGTGAACTATGGCGGCAGCACCGGCTTCGGGCGCGCCTACCGCAACCTGCTCAAGCATCAATGGGGCGTGGTCGACGTCGAGGATTGCGTGGCCGGCGCGCGCCACCTGGCGGCGCAGGGCATCGTCGATCCCGAACGCCTCTTGATCCGCGGCAGCAGCGCCGGCGGCCTGACCGTGCTGTCGGCGCTCGGCTTCCACGACGTCTTCAAGGCCGGCGCCAGCTACTACGGCGTGTCCGACCTGGCCGGCCTGGACGCCGACTCGCACAAGTTCGAGTCGCACTACAACCAGTACCTGATCGCGCCGCCGGAAACCGCCGCGGCGGTGTACCGCGAGCGCTCGCCGATCCACCATACCGATAAACTGCGGCGGCCGATGATCTTCTTCCAGGGCCTGGACGACAAGGTGGTGCCGCCGCAGCAGTCCGAGAGCGTGGTCGAGGCGCTGCGCGCGCGCAAGCTGCCGGTGGCCTACCTGACGCTCGAAGGCGAAGGCCATGGCTTCCGCAAGGCGGACAGCGTGGTGCGCACGCTGGAAGCGGAGTTGTACTTCTATCTGCGCGTGTTCGGCATCCCGGTGCCGGACGGCCTGCCGGCGGTGGAGATCGACAACCTCGCATGACGACTGACGATGTGAACGCGCGCCTGGCCGCCTGCACGGCGGAAGAACGGGCGCTGCTGGTCGTGCTGGCGATCGCGGGCGAACCGATGGGCCGCCAGCGCATCCTGGAGCATATGCGGGCGCTGGGGGTGGCGCTGCCGATCGCGCAATGGGTCGATGAACTGGCGCGCCTGCGCGAGCGGCGGCTGGTGGTCGAGATGGGCGAGCGCGGCGCCGCCATCGCGCCCGAGCTGTCCTGGCCGGTGCTGGACGCGGCCCTCGACGATGGCCTGTTCGACAGCGTGGCCGCCGCCTATGGCCAGGTCTCGACCGTGCGCCGCGACTGGCAGGGCAACCTGATGCTGCGCAGCTACCGCCAGGGCCTGGCCCTGCTGCGCATCGCCCTGCTGACCGGACAGGAACACGACGTCGTTTCCCCCCTGCTGGACGCCTGCCAGCGCTGCCACGAGGCGAGCTACCTGCATCCGCTGGTCGACGTCTGCGCGCGCCCGTTCGCGCCAGGCATGATGGAGCGCATCCACCCGCGCCTGCGCGAAGGCATCCTGCACATCCTGGTCATGCATGCGCGCAGCGAACCGGCGCTTGCGCCAGCGGTACGCGAGTACGCCGAGCGACTGGTGGCGCGCAGCAGCCCGGAAAGTCCGCTGCGCCGCTCGCTGGGCGAGCACTACATCCTGTGCGGGCGCCTGGATGACGCCTTGTCGCTGGTGAACGAAACAGGCGATTCGCCCGGCCTGTTCCTGCGCAGCGTGGTGCAGGTGCTGCGCGACGATCTGGATAGCGGCCTGGCCGGGATCGACGCCTCCCTCAAGCAGTTGAGGCGCGAAACCGGCAAGCGCAAGGCCGTGTTCGACGGCCACTGCGCGCACATCGCGATGGCCGCCCTGCTGCGCAGCAGCGATCCGGCTTACCGCAAGCTGGCCGATGCCTGGCTCGAGATCGAGACGCGCGCGGTGCAGCGGCCCGACAACGCGGTCTGGTTCCAGCTCGGCATGCTGCACGAGATCCAGCGCGGCACCGTCGACGCCGCGCTGTTCGGCACGCGCAGCTGGGAGTTGTCGCTGGAACCGACCGTGTTCCGCGCCCTGATCCATCACTGGCTGGCCCTGCCCGCATTGAACGACCAGCGCGCACGGCTGGAAGACATGCTGCTGCAATCCGAGGCGGCCGGCTTCGACCTGTGGTCGGCCCAGCTGGCCGGCGTGCTGGCGCAGATGGGCCAGGCCGGCCACCTGGCCCACGAAGCGCGCGCCAGTGAACTGCGACGCAGGCACCGCTTGCCCGACATGACCGGCTGGTTCGCGCGCGAGGAACCGTGGGAACGCCAGCTGAACGCCCTGATCAACCTGCAGCCGGCGGCGAACGTGGAAAACGTCCGCGAGTCGCGCCTGGTCTGGCTGATCCGCTACGACCCGCACCTGGGGGTGCAGGAGCTGGAGCCGCGCGAGCAGAAGCGCGACGCGCAAGGCGGCTGGAGCCGCGGCCGCGCCATGGGCCTGAAACGCCTGGCCGAGGAAGGCGCCGCGCTCGACTTCCTCACCGCGCAAGACCTGCAGGCGGTGAACGCGATCGCCGGCCGCCGCTACTACGCCGGCAGCGGCATCCGTTTCGAGCTCGAGGTGCACAAGGCGCTGGCCGCCCTGGTCGGCCATCCGCTGCTGTTCTGGATGGATTCGCCCGGCACCCGGGTCGAGCTGCTGCCGGGCGAGCCGGAACTGCTGGTCAAGAAACAGGGCGAGATGGTGTCGATCGTGCTGCATCCGCCGGTGGAAGACGGCGACGGCGAGGTCGTGGTCACGCGCGAGACGCCGACCCGCCTGCGCCTGGTGCACGTCAGGGACGAGCACCGACGCATCGCCGCCATCGTCGGCGCAGGCTTGACGGTGCCGATGGCGGCCGAGCGCCGCGTGCTGCGCGCGATCGGGGCGGTGTCGTCGATCGTCACCGTGCAATCGGACATCGGCGCCAGCAGCAGCGATATCGAGACCATGCCGGCCGACCCGCGCCTGCACGTGCTGCTGCGTCCCTACCAGCAGGGCATGCGTATGCAGCTGCTGGTGCGCCCCCTGCCGGACGGCGCCTATTACGGCCCTGGGGAAGGCGCGGCCAATGTGATCGCCGACGTCGAGGGCATCCGCACCGAAGCGCGGCGCGACTTGAACGCCGAGCGCGAAGCCGAGCGCCAGCTGATCGGCAAATGCCAGGCCCTCGAACACGCGGAGCCGGACCACGGCGAATGGCTGCTCGGCCAGCCGCTGCTGGCATTGGAACTGGTCGACCAGCTGCGCGCGCTGGATGCCGACGCCATCGTGGTCGCCTGGCCCGAGGGAGAAAAGTTCAGGGTCACGAAGAAGGCCACGACGAAGTCGGTGCGGGTGCAGATCCGGCGCGAACGCGACTGGTTCGCGGCCAGCGGCGACGTGGTCATCGACGAAGGGCGCGTGATGAACCTGCGCACCCTGCTGGAAAAGATCCAGGAGAGCGGCAGCCGCTTCGTGGCCCTGGGCGAGAACGAATACCTGGCCCTGTCCGACGAGCTGCACCGGCGCCTGACGGAGCTGGGCGCGTATGGCGAACTGCACGGCGACGGCATCCGCACCCATGCGCTGGCCAGCTTCGCGCTGGACGAGCTGGCGCGCGACGCCGGCCACGTCGACGCCGACAAGGCCTGGCAGGGGCACCTGAAACGCATGGCCGACAATGCGGCGCATCTGCCCGAACTGCCGTCCACCCTGCAGGCCGAGCTGCGCGATTATCAGATCGAAGGCTTCCAGTGGCTGGCGCGCCTGGCCCATTGGGGCGTGGGCGCCTGCCTGGCCGACGACATGGGCCTCGGCAAGACGCTGCAGGCGCTGGCGCTGCTGCTCACGCGCGCCAAGGACGGCCCGGCGCTGGTGGTGGCGCCGACCTCGGTGTGCCTGAACTGGATCGACGAGGCGGCGCGCTTCGCGCCGACCCTGAACCTGAAGCTGTTCGGTCCCGGCGAACGCGCCGCCACGGTCGACGACGCGGGGCCGTTCGACGTGGTCGTGGTCAGCTACGGCCTGCTGCAGCTGGAAGCGGCGCGCTTCAAGGGCCGGCGCTGGCACAGCATCGTGCTCGACGAGGCCCAGGCGATCAAGAACATGCACACCAAGCGCTCGCAGGCGGTGATGGCGCTGCAGGGGGACTTCCGCATGGCGGCCACCGGCACGCCGCTGGAAAACCACCTGGGAGAATTGTGGAACCTGTTCCGCTTCATCAATCCGGGCTTGCTGGGCAGCGCCGACCAGTTCCAGCTGCGTTTCGCCGGCCCGATCGAGAAAGCCCAGGACAAACGCGCCGAAGCAGGCGCGCGCGCGCGCCTGCGACGCCTGACCGCGCCCTTCATCCTGCGCCGCACCAAGGCGCAGGTGCTGTCCGAGCTGCCGCCGCGCACCGAGATCGTGGTCCCGGTGGAACTGAGCGCCGAGGAAAACGCGCTGTACGAATCGCTGCGGCGCCAGGCCCTCGACAAGCTGGCCGCGCTCGAGGCGCCCGAGGGACAGAAGGCGATCGAGATCCTGGCCGAGATGATGCGGCTGCGCCGCGCCTGCTGCAATCCCGAGCTGGTGGCGCCCGGCGCCGGCATCGCCAGCAGCAAGCTGGCGACCTTCGCGCGCCTGACCACGGACCTGCTCGAGAACCGGCACAAGGTGCTGGTGTTCAGCCAGTTCGTCGACCACCTGACCCTGATCCGCCAGTATCTCGACGCCCAGGGCATCGCCTACCAGTACCTGGACGGATCGACCCCGATCCAGGAACGCAAGCGCCGCGTGGACGCCTTCCAGGCCGGCGAGGGCGACCTGTTCCTCATCAGCCTGAAGGCGGGCGGCGTTGGCATCAACCTGACGGCGGCCGACTACGTGATCCACATGGACCCGTGGTGGAACCCGGCGGTCGAGGACCAGGCGTCCGATCGCGCCCACCGCATGGGCCAGCAGCGGCCGGTGACCATCTACCGCCTGGTCGCGCGCGGCACGATCGAGGAAGGCATCGTCGACCTGCACCGCCACAAGCGCGACCTGGCCGACAGCCTGCTGGAAGGGACCGAGATGGCGGCGCGCATGTCGCCGGGGGATATGCTGGAGATGCTCAAGGCGGGACTCGGGCGCTGATTTTATCGATTCGTCAATATTGGTATTCATGCGTGTCGGAATGTTTCAGCTGCCCGCAAATGATGCAATTAGTGCTAATCTGCACGCCTTCGCGCCTCCCGCGAGCAAGACATCTCCTTAGTTACAGGGCTGAATACGATGATGAAAACGAAAATCGCGCTGGCGGCCTTGCTGGCGTGTTTCGCACTGACGCCGGCCATCGCCGCCACTTCCAAGCCAGCCAAGGGCAAGGCGAAATCCTCGAAGGTCGTCAAGAAGAAGACTTCCAGCAAGGGCAAGAAGGCCCTGGTCGGCGCCGCTGCCGTCGGCGCCGGCGCCGCAGCCGCGGGGGCGGCCAGCGCCAACGCCGCGGAAACGCGCGTCGACCGCCGCATGTCGACCCTGAGCATGCAATACCTGACCGCCCTGTGGCGCATGGATCCCGAGGGCGGCATCTACGTCGGCAAGTTCGACCACGCCGCGAATCTCACCATCCCGAACGCCGACACGCGCGCGAAACAGCTCGCCTTCGCCAACGAGTGGCTGGAAAAATTCGGCAAGCTTGATCCCAAGCAGCTGTCGCCGCGCTACCGCACCGACCTGGCCCTCCTGGTCAACAAGCTGGAGAAGGACCGCTGGCGCCTCACCACCTGGCGCGAACACGAGTGGAACCCATCGCAGTACAACGTCGCCGCGCCGCTCGACCTGATCCTGAACACCGACTACGCGGCCAAGCCGCAGCGCCTGCGCACCATCCTCAAGCGCCTGGCCGACGTGCCCGACTATTACGCGGCGGCGCAGGCGTCCATCACCAACCCGACGCGCGAGCACACCCAGCTCGCGATCGGCCAGGCGCCGGGCACGCTGGCCGTGCTGGCCGACCTGGGCAAGGCGGCCGAGGAATCGATCCTGACGCCGCAAGAGAAGGCGATCTTCGCCCAGCGCATCGCCAACGCCGGCAGCGCGGTGCTGGGTTACGTCGACTTTTTGAACGGTGTCGAGCAGCGCCAGGCGGCCAACGGCAAGGCGCGTCCCTTCCGCGCCGGCAAGGCGCTGTACGAGCAGAAGTTCGCGCTCGACATCCAGTCGTCCTCCAGCGCCGAAGAGACCTTCCGCAAGGCCTTGGTCACGCGCGAGGAACTGCTGTCGAACATGGACCGCATCTCGGACGAGCTGTGGCCGCGCTATATGGCGGGCGTCGCCAAGCCGCAGGACCGCTTCCAGAAGATCGGCATGATGATCGACAAGTTATCGAGCCGCCACGTCGCACGCGAGAACTTCTTCGCCGAGATCCGGCGCCAGATCCCGCTCCTGCAGGACTGGGTGATCAAGCACGACCTGTTGACGCTGGACCCGAGCAAGCCGCTCGAGGTGCGCGAAACGCCGATGTACCAGCGCGGCGTGGCCGGCGCCAGCATCGACGCGCCGGGCCCTTACCGCTCGAAGGACAAGACGTATTACAACGTCACGCCGATGGACAACCTTACGCCGCAACAGGCCGAGAGCAGCCTGCGCGAGTACAACGAGTGGATCCTCCAGATCCTGAACATCCACGAAGCGATCCCCGGCCACTATGCGCAACTGGTGCACGCCAACCGCTCGCCTTCCCTGATCAAGTCGCTGTTCGGCAATGGCGCCATGGTCGAAGGCTGGGCCGTGTATGGCGAGCGCATGATGCTCGAATCGGGCTACGGCGACAACGCGCCCGAGATGTGGCTGATGTACTCGAAATGGAACCTGCGCAGCGTGACCAACACCATCCTCGACTACAGCGTGCACGTGAACGGCATGGGGCAAGAGGCGGCGATCGACCTGCTCACCCGCCAGGCCTTCCAGACGCGCCAGGAAGCCGACGAAAAATGGCGCCGCGTGACCCTGACCTCGGTGCAGCTGACCAGCTACTTCAGCGGCTACCACCAGATCATGGAACTACGCGAACGCCGCAAGCAGCAGCTGGGCGAGCGCTTCAAGCTGAAGGAATTCCACGACCAGTTCCTCAGCTACGGCAATGCGCCGGTCAAGATGATCTCGGAACTGATGCAGTAACCCGCTCCGCATGGCTGTCCAGGCCGTGCAAAAACGCACAAGCGGCGTGCTCCCACGCCCGCTTGTGCGCCCCGTCTCCCGAACTATGATGAAGTTGGCAGGCCGGCTCCCGGCAAGCCCACGACAACCATATTCGGAGACATCGCATGCAGCCCTTCCATCGACGAGCGGCGCAAGCCGCGATCTGCCTGGCGCTCAGTGCGCCGTTCACTTCTTCCCTCGCACAAACCCCGGTCCAGGCCGGCCCCGGCGCCTGGAGCGCCAACCAGGTCTGGGCCAACGACACCACCCATGGCGGCGCCCTGAGCGGCTACTACTACTGGCCGGCCACGCCACCTAGCCTGGACAACAAGCGCGCGCTGGTGCTGGTGCTGCACGGTTGCGCCCAGACCGCGGGCGGCGACGTGATCAACGGCAGCGGCGACGCCGGCTACAACTGGAAGGCGGTGGCCGACCAGTACGGCGCGGTGATCCTGGCGCCGAACGCCACCGGCAACGTCTACGGCACCCACTGCTGGGACTGGGCCGCCACCAACCGCAGCCGCTCCTATGGCCACACGGCGGTGCTGCTCGACCTGATCAACCGCTTCCTCGCCAACCCGCAATACGCGATCGATCCGAAACAGGTGTACGTGGCCGGCCTGTCCTCGGGCGGCGCCAAGGCCATGGTGCTGGGCTGCACCGCGCCCGAGGTCTTCGCCGGCCTGGGCCTGTCCGCCGCCCCGCCGCCGGGCGTCACCACCGGCCAGATCTCGATCGTCCCTTCCGGCTATACGGCGACCACCGCGGCCAACGCCTGCCGCGCGATGGCGGGCAGCGCGCTTGACCATTTCGCGACCCAGGTCACGGGCGTGATCTGGGGCACAAGCGACTACACGGTGGCGCAGGCCTATGGCCCGCTGGACGCCGCCGCCATGCGCCAGGTGTATGGCGACGCCTGGACGCAAGGCGCGGCGGTGACCGTGCCGGGCAGCGGCAGCAATGTGGAATACACGGACGCGAACGGCAAGGTGCGCACCTCGCAGATCACGGTGACGGGCCTGGCCCACGCCTGGCCGGCCGGCGCCGGCGGCCAGAACGCCAACTATGTGAACGCGACCCGGGTGAACTACCCCGCCTTCATCATGGATTTCTGGTTCAACAAGAACCTGCGGGTGTCGCAGGCGCCGGCGCCCGTCATGGCCTCGTGCAGCGCCAGCGTGTCGGGATCGACGGTCACGGTGAACGGCGCCGCCAGCTTCGCCGAAGGGTCGATCGCCGGCTACCGGGTGCTGCTCGATGGCCCGTCGCCGGTCGACGACGATGCGGCCGGCAGCGGCGCCGCCTTCAGCAAGGCCTATGCGAACCGCGCGGACGGCAGCTACGGCGGCAGCGTGACGGCCATCGGCAATAACGGACAAACGTCGAATGCCTGCGCCATTCCCGCCTTCCAGGTAGGCACGGGCACGCCACCGCCGCCGTTCACCTGCACGACCAGCACGGCCAGCAACTACGCCCACGTCCAGGCCGGCCGCGCGCACGCGAGCGGCGGCTATGCGCTGGCCAACGGCTCGAACCAGAACATGGGCCTGTACAACGTCTTCTTCACCAGCACGCTGGCGCAGACGGCGCAGGGGTATTACATCGTAGGGAATTGTCCGTAGCGCCGGGGCAGCGCCCGGCGCTATCGCGTGGTTACGCGGTTTCTTCCGGCGCGCGGGTGGCGCGCGCGAACATCGGCGCCACCAGCAGGCCCAGCTCGTAGAGCAGGCACATCGGAATGGCCAGGGCCAGCTGGCTGACCACGTCCGGCGGGGTGACGATGGCGGCGATCACGAAGGCGCCGACGATCACGTAGGAACGCACCGCACGCAGCTTCTCGAGGCTGACGATGCCCATGCGCACCAGGATCACGACCACCACCGGCACCTCGAACGAGGCACCGAAGGCCAGGCACATCGACATCACGAAATCGAGGTAGTTCTCGATATCGGGCATGACCGCGATCGAGGTCGGCGCGAATTCGCCGATGAAGTGGAACACGCGGCCGAACACGAAGAAGTAGCAGAACGCGACGCCGGCGATGAACAGGACCGAGGACGAGATCACCAGCGGCAGCACCAGGCGCTTTTCGTGGGCGTACAGGCCGGGCGCGATGAAGGCCCAGGCCTGGTAGAACACCCAGGGCAGCGCCAGGATGAAGGACAGCAGCAGGGTGACCTTCATCGGCACCAGGAACGGCGAGATGACGCCGGTGGCGATCATGGTCGAGCCGGGAGGCATCGAGGCGATCATCGGCGCGGCGATCAGGTCGTAGATATGCGACGGCCCCGGCCACGCCATCAGCGCGGCGCACACGATCGCAATGCCGATCGAGGCCTTGACCAGGCGGTCACGCAGCTCGACCAGGTGCGAGATGAAAGTGTCTTCGCCGGCGGCTTGCTCAGTCATTTAGAAGAAGGAAGAATTGGATTTGCTGGCATTGCCGGGGCGGAACTTGCGCACCCGGGCGGCGCCCGACATCACATGGCGCTTGGTGCCATGGCGGTTCTTGTACCAGGCCGGCACGCTCGAGGTGCGCACCAGCTTCTTGCGGCGGAAATCCCTGGCCTTGCGGTCGATGTCGGCCACGGTCGGCGTGATCGTGCTCGCGCTGCTGTCGTGCGCCGCGCGGTCATCCCACAAGGCCTCGACCTCGTCGACGTGGCTGGTGACGGACGACTCGAAATCGCTGGTGGCCGATTCGACCTCGCTCTTGAACGATTGCGCTTTCTCCTGCACTTCCTTGTGCAGGTTGCGCAGCTCGTCGAGCTCGATCTCGCGGCTGACCTCGGACTTCACGTCATGCAGGTAGCGCTGGGCGCGGCCATACAGCGTACCGGCCATGCGCGCCACCTTGGGCAGCTTTTCAGGGCCGATCACGATCAGGGCGACCACGCCGATGATCGCGATTTTCGACAGTCCGAGGTCGATCATGGGGACTGCGGCTTACAGGCGGGTCTTGTCGCGGGCTTCCACGTCGATGGTCGACTTGTCGGCCACCTGCTGCGTCGGCTGGGCCGGGTTGGCTTCGGCAGCCTTCTCTTCGTCGCCCTTGACGCCATCCTTGAAGCCCTTGACGGCCTTGCCCAGGTCAGAACCCATATTGCTGATCTTTTTGGTGCCGAAGATCAGCATCACGACCACCAGCACGATGACCCAGTGCCAAATACTCAAACCACCCATGTTATTTCTCCTAGCAAGGCGCACGCGCCTGAAAAATCGGGAAAGCGTCTACCACAGTATACGCGATGCGGGGGCACTCTGCCCCCATTGAAACTTAGTCCTGGCTTAGAGGCCGCTTCACAAGCCCAGTCCGCGCCATGGACGCGGGCCACCGTACATATGCAGGTGCAGGTGATACACCTCTTGCCCGCCGTCTGGACCGGCATTGATCAGGGTCTTGAAGCCGCCGCCCGGCTTGCCGTCGGCGCTGGTCTTGACGTCAATACCATTCTCTTTTGCAAGCTTCGGCGCCAGCGCCAGCATCTTGCCGAGCAGCGCCGTATGCTCCTCGGTGCAGTCGGACAAGGTGGACACGTGCTGCTTCGGAATCACCAGCAAGTGCACCGGCGCCGCCGGGTTGATGTCCTTGAATGCCAGCACGTCCTCGTCTTCATAGACGACGGCGGCCGGGATCTGCTTGGCGACGATCTTGCAAAAAATGCAGTTATCCATCTTGTCTCCAGATTATTACAACATTTCAAGGACTTACAGGCCCATGAAGCCGAGGCATCGTATCAACGCCGCATGACATCGGTATGACGCTCAGTCTCCGATTATGACACCGGAAGCAGGGCCACGCACAGTCAGCAGGTGCTCACTTGCAACGCTTCAGGGAATATTTATTCCTTGCGTGCAGCTTTTTCAACGATGCCGGACACGCCTTCGCGTCGTGCCAGCTCGTCCAGCACCTGTTGCGGCGTGAGGTCGAACCTGGCCAGCAGCACCATCGAATGGAACCACAGGTCGGCGCATTCGTAGAGCACCTTGGACGGGTCGTTCGCCACGCGGGCGTCCTTGGCCGCCATCACCAGCTCGGTGGCTTCCTCGCCGATCTTCTTGAGGATGGCGTCGTCGCCCTTGGCGAACAGCTTGGCGACATAGGAAGTCGCGGGGTCGCCGCCGTGTTCGGGCTTGCGCGATTCGATCACGGCCGCGACGCGGGCCAGGGTAACGCTCATGGGGTCTTCTTCTTGTCCGGGGAATAAATGGTGTCGGGGTCCTGCAGCACCGGCTCGACGCTGTGCCAGTCGCCGTTGTCGTACTTCTGGAAGAAGCAGGAATGGCGGCCGGTATGGCAGGCGATGCCGCCCACCTGCTCGATCTTGAGCAGGACCACGTCTTCGTCGCAATCGAGGCGGATCTCGCTCACCTTCTGGATGTGGCCGGACTCTTCGCCCTTGTGCCACAGTTTCTTGCGCGAGCGGCTCCAGTACACGGCTTCGCCCGTCTCGACGGTGCGGGTCAGGGCGTCGCGGTTCATCCAGGCGAACATCAATATGTCGCCGGTCGCCGCTTCCTGGGCGATCACCGGCACCAGGCCGTGCTCGTCCCAGCGCACCTTGTTGAGCCACTTGGCATTGGTCGGCATGTGGCTTTCCTTAAGCGAGGCGCATCGGGATGCCACGGTCGAGCATGTAGCGCTTGGCCTCGCCGACCGTGTGCTGCCCGTAGTGGAAGATGCTGGCGGCCAGCACCGCATCGGCATGGCCTTCGAGGACGCCGTCGGCCAGGTCCTTCAGACCGCCGACGCCGCCGGAAGCGATGACGGGGATGCCCACGGCGTCCGAGACGGCGCGGGTCAGGCCCAGGTCGAAGCCGATTTTCGTGCCGTCGCGGTCCATCGAAGTGAGCAGCAACTCACCGGCGCCGAGGCTCTCCATCTTGCGCGCCCATTCCACCGCGTCGAGACCGGTGGCGTTGCGGCCGCCGTGGGTGAAGACTTCCCACTTGCCGGGACCGGTCTGCTTGGCGTCGATCGCCACCACGATGCACTGCGAGCCGTGCTTGTTGGCGGCGTCGAACACCAGTTGCGGATTGGTGACGGCCGAGGTGTTCATGCTGACCTTGTCGGCCCCGGCATTGAGCAGGCGCCGCACGTCCTCGACCTTGCGCACGCCGCCACCGACGGTGAGCGGGATGAACACGGTCGAGGCGACGGCTTCGATGATCGGCAGGATCAGGTCGCGGCCGTCGCTGGAGGCGGTAATGTCGAGGAAGGTGATCTCGTCGGCGCCCTGGGCGTCGTAGCGGCGCGCGATCTCGACCGGGTCGCCGGCATCGCGCAGCTCGGTGAAATTGACGCCCTTGACCACGCGGCCGCCGGTGACGTCGAGGCAGGGGATGATGCGTTTGGCTAGCATGGGTTACGCGCCGGCGCCTTCCGTCAGTTCATCCGCGCGCTCCTGGGCCGAGGCCAGGTCGAGCGTGCCTTCGTAGATCGAACGGCCGCAGATCACGCCCTCGATGCCCTCGTCCTGCACCGCGCACAGCGCTTCGACGTCGGCCAGCACGTGCACGCCGCCCGAGGCGATCACGGGAATCTTCACCGCGCGCGCCAGCTTGACGGTCGCCTCGATGTTCACGCCGGCCATCATGCCGTCGCGGCCGATGTCGGTGTAGATGATCGATTCGACGCCATAGCCTTCGAACTTCTTGGCCAGGTCGATGACTTCGTGGCCCGACATCTTGCTCCAGCCGTCGGTCGCGACCTTGCCGTCCTTGGCGTCCAGGCCGACGATGATGTGGCCCGGAAAGGCGCCGCAGGCGTCGTGCAGGAAGCCCGGGTTCTTGACCGCGGCGGTGCCGACGATGATGTAGCTGATGCCGTCGTCCAGGTAGCGCTCGATGGTGTCGAGGTCACGGATGCCGCCGCCCAGCTGGACCGGGATCTCGTCCAGGCCATTGTCTTCGGCGTATTCCTGCACCACCTGCAGGATCGATTTGATGGCGGACTCGTTCTTCGGCTTGCCCGCGAATGCGCCGTTCAGGTCGACCAGGTGCAGGCGACGCGCGCCCTTCTTCAGCCAATGCAGCGCCATGTCGGCGGGATCTTCGGAAAACACGGTGGCGAGGTCCATATCGCCTTGTTTCAGGCGAACGCAGTGACCGTCTTTCAGGTCGATGGCGGGGATCAGCAGCATGGTCGTTGTCGGTTGGTTGACGGTTTAAAACGCGGAATCACGGATTCCAGTGAATGAAATTGCGGTACAGGCGCAGCCCGGCGGCGGCGCTCTTTTCGGGGTGGAACTGGGTGGCGACGATATTATCGCGGCCGACGGCGCAGCAGAACGGGCCGCCGTAGTCGGTCTCGCCGATCACGTCGTCGCGGTTCTCCGGCGCGGCGTAGTAACTATGCACGAAATAGAAATAGCTGCCGTCCTCGACGCCCTCCCACAGCGGGTGGGGACGCGCCTGGCGCACCTGGTTCCAGCCCATCTGCGGGACCTTGAAGCGCGAGCCGTCGGCCTGCAGCTTGCCGTCCAACTGGAACCGCACCACCTTGCCGGGCAACAGGCCCAGGCCGGGGGTGCCTTCGTTCTCTTCACTTTCATCGAACAGCATCTGCTCGCCCACGCACACGCCCATGATCGGACGGGTCTTGGCGGCGCGCATCAGCGCGTCTTCGAGACCGGATTCGCGCAGGCTGCGCATGCAGTCGCGCATGGCGCCCTGGCCCGGCAGCACGATGCGGTCGGCGCGGTCCAGGTCCGCGGCCGAGCTGGAAATGAGGACGTCGGCCTCGGGCGCGGCGGCGCGCAGCGCCTGCGCCACCGAGCGCAGGTTACCGAGTCCATCGACGACGACGATCTTGTTGGCCATGATTACAGGCTGCCCTTGGTCGATGGGATGATGCCGGCCGCACGCGGGTCCAGCTCGGTGGCCATGCGCAGCGCACGGCCGAAGGCCTTGAACACCGTCTCGCACTGGTGGTGGGCGTTCACGCCGCGCAGGTTGTCGATGTGCAGGGTGACCGCCGCGTGGTTCACGAAGCCGCGGAAGAATTCGCCGGTCAGGTCGACGTCGAAGGCGCCGATCATGGCGCGCGTGAACGGCACGTGCAGCTCCAGGCCGGGACGGCCCGAGAAATCGATCACCACGCGCGACAGCGCTTCGTCCAGCGGCACGTACGAGTGGCCGTAGCGGACGATGCCCTTCTTGTCGCCGATGGCCTTGGCCACGGCCATGCCCAGCGTGATGCCGACGTCTTCCACCGTATGGTGGGCGTCGATGTGCAGGTCGCCCACGGCCTCGACCTCGAGGTCGAACATGCCGTGACGCGCGATCTGGTCGAGCATATGGTCGAGGAAGGGGACGCCGGTATTGAGCTTCTGGCGGCCGGTGCCGTCGAGGTTGATCGAGACGCGGATCTGCGTCTCGTTGGTATTGCGCGTGATGTCGGCAGTGCGGGTCATTGCTAAGGGCGGTCGTCGGTCGGTCTCTTGCTGGGCAGGAGCCGACTGGATTAAATGGTGTCCGTCAGGGGCGCTGGATTACAGCGACGTCTTCAGGGCTGCCAGGAACTGGTCGTTCTCTTCGGGGGTGCTGACCGTGACGCGGATGCAGTTGGCCAGCAATTTATGCATTTTACTCAAATTTTTGATCAAGACCTTCTCGCCATGGAGAATCGCACAGGCGCGCTCGGCATCGGGCACGCGCAGCGAGATGAAATTGGCGGCCGACGGGAACACTTCCACACCGGGCAGGGCCGCCAGGGCGGCGGCCAGGCGGGTGCGTTCCTCGTTGAGCAGGCCGGCCTGGCGGTCCAGCACGTCCAGGTGGTCGAGCGCGAACTCGGCCGCCACTTGCGTGAGCACATTGACGTTGTACGGCGGGCGCACCTTCTCGAACTCCGCCAGCAGCGGCGCGGCGGCCGACATATAGCCGAGGCGGATACCGGCCAGGCCCAGCTTGGACAGGGTGCGCATCACGACCAGGTTCGGGTGTTGCGGCAGCCGCTCCATGAAGCTGACCCGGGCAAACGGTTGATACGCCTCGTCGACCACCACGATGCCGTGCTCGCCCACGGCCTCGATGATCGCGACCATGTCGCCGGCATCGTACAGGTTGCCGGTCGGGTTGTTCGGATAGGCCAGGAATACCAGCGACGGCTTGTGCTCGGCAATCGCCGCCAGCATGGCCGGCAGGTCGAGCGAGAAATCGGACTGGATCGGCACGCCGACGAAGTCGGCGCCCGCGAACTGGGCCGAGCGCGAGAACATCACGAAGGCCGGGACCGGGGCCATCACCACGGCACGTTTGCTGCCGGCTTCGCGTTCCTGGCGCGCGATCGCGGTCGCCAGGATCGTGATCAGCTCGTCCGAGCCGTTGCCGAGCAGGACGTCATAGCCTTCCGGGACGCCCAGCTTGCTGCAGATCCTGTCCTTGAGGGTGCGGTAGGACGGCACCGGATAGCGGTTCAGGGCCGCCTCGGCCAGGCGCGCGCCCAGTTCGGCGCGCAGCGGCTCGGGCAGCTGGTATGGGTTTTCCATCGAGTCGAGCTTGACGTAGCCGATCGAGTCCGGCACGTGATAGCTGCCCACGGCGCGCACGTCGGCGCGGATGGTGTTCTCGATCAGTTTGGCGATGTCGGTCATGATGTCTCTTCCGTGGTGGTGAGGGCCTTGGCGGCCTTGCGCAGTTTTTTTGCTTTCGCCCCGCTGAGCGGCACCTCGGGCGCGGCCAGCCGCTCGGCGATGATGGCGCAGTAGTCGGGATTCAGTTCGAAACCGGTGTACTGGCGGCCCAGGCGCTTGGCGGCGATGGCCGTGGTGCCGCTGCCCATGAAGGGGTCGAGCACGATGCCGCCCGGCGGGCAGGAGGCCTTGACCATGCGCTCGATGATCTCGAGCGGCTTCTGGGTCGGATGGTCGGCGCGCTCCGGATGTTCGCGGTGCAGGCGCGACACGCTCCACACGTCCTTCGGGTTGTAGCCGACTTCGAGCCACTTGGCGCCCACGAAGATCGAGCGCGAACGCGCCTTCTTGGTCTCGGCGTCATACGGGATGCGCACCGCGTCCAGGTCGAAATAGTAATCCTTGCGCCTGGCGAAGAAGCCGATGGTGTCGTGCACCGAGGAGAAGCTGCGCACGCTGCCGCCCATCGACGGCACGCGGCGGTCCCAGATGATCTCGTTCATCATCGTCATGCGTTTTTTCAGCATCACGAAGATCTCGGGCGCGAAGCGCCAGGTGAGGAAGATGTACAGGCTGCCGTTGGGCTTGAGCTTGGGGATGGCGGCGTCGATCCACTGCTCGGTCCAGGCGAGGTAGGCCTCGACGCTTTGCTGGTCCGACGCGTTGCCGTAGTCCTTGCCCAAGTTGTAGGGCGGGTCGGTCAGGATCAGGTCGATGGACCCGTCCGGGATGCGCGCCAGGCCGGCCAGCGCATCCTCGCAGAATACCTGGTTGACCCAGGACGTCATGATTGCTGCGGCGGCACTGGGTTCAAGCGCAGCTCGGCGCTGCGCGCGTGCGCCTGCAGGCCTTCGCCGTAGGCGAGAGTCGCGGCCACTTTACCAAGCGTTTGCGCGCCCGCTTCGCTGACCTGGATGATCGACGAGCGTTTCTGGAAATCGTACACGCCCAGCGGCGACGAGAAGCGCGCCGTGCGCGAGGTCGGCAGCACGTGGTTCGGGCCGCAGCAATAGTCGCCCAGCGATTCGGACGAGAAGCGGCCCAGGAACATCGCGCCCGCGTGGCGGATTTTATCCGCCCACTGCATCGGATCGAGCGCCGAGATTTCGAGGTGTTCGGCGGCGATGCTTGAGGCAATCTCGCAGGCCTCGTCCATGTCGCGCACCTTGATCAGCGCGCCACGGTCGGTCATCGACGTGGTGATCGTGTCCTTGCGCGGCATCGTCGGCAGCAGCTTGTGGATGCTCTGCTCCACTTTCGCGATGTAGTCGGCGTCGGGGCACAGCAGGATGGCCTGGGCCAGTTCGTCGTGCTCGGCCTGCGAAAACAGGTCCATCGCCACCCAGTCCGGATCGGTGGTGCCGTCGCACAGCACCAGGATCTCGGACGGGCCGGCGATCATGTCGATGCCGACCACGCCGAACACGCGGCGCTTGGCGGCGGCGACATAGGCGTTGCCGGGGCCGACGATCTTGTCGACCGGCTGGATGGTCTCGGTGCCGTAGGCCAGCGCGCCGACGGCTTGCGCGCCGCCGATGGTGATCACGCGGGTCACGCCGGCGATCGCGGCGGCGGCCAAGACCATCTGGTTCTTCACGCCGTCCGGGGTCGGCACGACCATGATGATTTCTTTCACGCCGGCGACGTGGGCCGGAATCGCGTTCATCAGCACCGACGACGGATACGCCGCCTTGCCGCCCGGGACATAGATGCCGACCCGGTCCAGCGGGGTCACGCGCTGGCCCAGCACCGTGCCATCGGGCTCGGTGAAGGTGAAGCCGGTCGAGGCGTCCTTCTGGCGCTCGTGGAACACGCGCACGCGGTCGGCCGCCACCTGCAGCGCGGCGCGCTGGGCTTCCGGCAGCGCGGCCAGGGCCTGGTCCAACTCGGCCTGGCCAATGTCGAATTCGGCCATCGACTTCGCGCCGCCGTTGGGGATGCGGTCGAACTTGTTGGTGTACTCCAGCACAGCCGCGTCGCCGCGCGCCTTCACGTCGCGCAGGATATGCGCGACCGCGGTCTCGATGGCGTCATCGGTTTCCGCTTCGAACGCCAGCAGGGCGTCGAGGGTGTTCTTGAAGTCGGGCGCGGTGGAGTCTAACTTGCGGATCTGTACTGCCATGATGCTTCAGCCTTGTCGTTGGGAGGCGCGTTCGAACGCCTCGAGAATTGGTTGCAGGCGCTCGCGCTTGAGCTTGAGCGCGGCCTGGTTCACCACCAGGCGCGAGGAGATGTCCATGATCTTTTCGACTTCGACCAGGTTGTTGGCGCGCAGGGTGCCGCCGGTCGAGACCACGTCGACGATAGCGTCCGACAGGCCGACCAGCGGCGCCAGTTCCATCGAGCCGTACAGCTTGATCAGGTCGACGTGCACGCCCTTGCTGGCGAAGTGCTCGCGCGCGGTGTTGACGAACTTGGTCGCCACCCGCAGGCGCGCGCCCTGGCGCACGGCGCTGTCGTAGTCGAAGCCGGCGTTGACCGCGACCGACATGCGGCACTGGGCGATGCGCAGGTCGATCGGCTGGTACAGCCCTTCTCCGCCATGCTCGAGCAGCACGTCCTTGCCGGCCACGCCGAAATCGGCCGCGCCATGCTGGACGTAGGTCGGCACGTCGGACGCGCGCACGATCAGCACCCGCACGCCCGGATCGTTGGTCGAGAGGATGAGTTTACGCGAAGTCTCGGGGTTTTCCAGCACCTCGATCCCGGCCGCCGACAGCAGCGGCAGGGTATCTTCGAAGATGCGGCCCTTGGAAAGCGCCAGGATCAGCTGGGGTTCTCCATGTACGCCATTGAATGTCATGTGCTTGAGCTTATTTAATACGCTTATTTAATACGTACGATATCGGCGCCAACGGCCGACAGTTTCACTTCCATCCGGTCGTAGCCGCGATCGAGGTGGTAGATGCGGTCGATCAGGGTCGTGCCCTCGGCCGCCATGCCGGCGATCACCAGCGAAGCCGAGGCGCGCAGGTCGGTCGCCATCACCGGCGCGCCGACCAGGCGTTCGACGCCCTTGATGAAGGCGGTATTGCCCTCGGTCGAAATGTGCGCGCCGAGTCGGTTCATCTCTTGCACGTGCATGAAGCGGTTCTCGAAGATCGTCTCGGTGACTTTCGACGGACCGTCCGCGATCGTGTTCACGGCCATGAACTGGGCCTGCATATCGGTCGGGAAGCCCGGATATTCGGTGGTGCGGAACGAGACCGGACGCGGACGGCCATCCATCTGCGCGCGGATGGTGTCGCCGCCCACGGTCAGCTGCAGGCCGATCTCGCGCAGCTTGTCGAGCGCCACGTCGAAGATGTCGGTGCGGGTATTGGTCAGGACGATGTCGCCACCGGTGGCCGCCACCGCGCACAGGAAAGTCGCGGCCTCGATGCGGTCCGAAATCACCGCGTGGGTCGCCCCGTGCAGTTCGTCCACGCCCTGGATCACCAGGCGGTCGGTGCCGATGCCCTCGATCTTCGCGCCCATGGCCACCAGCAGATTGGCCAGGTCGGTCACTTCCGGCTCGCGCGCGGCGTTCTCGAGCACGGTCTCGCCTTCGGCCAGGGTCGCGGCCATCAGGAGGTTCTCGGTGCCGGTCACGGTGATCATGTCGGTGTGGATGCGCGCGCCTTTCAGCTTCTTCGCCTTGGCGTAGATGTAGCCGCCCTCGATCGTGATCTCGGCGCCCATCGCGCGCAGGCCCTTGATGTGCTGGTCGACCGGACGCGAGCCGATCGCGCAGCCGCCCGGCAGCGAGACCTTGGCTTCGCCGAAGCGCGCCAGCAGCGGGCCCAGCACCAGGATCGAGGCGCGCATGGTCTTCACCAGCTCGTACGGCGCTTCGAGGGTGTCGATGGCGCCGCCGTTCAGGGTGACTTTTTCGTCATCCTGCACGACCTTCAGGCCGGTCTTTTCCAGGAGCTTGAGCATGGTGCGCACATCATGCAGGCGCGGCACGTTCGACAGCTGCAGGTCGCCGGCGGTCAACAGGCCGGCGCACAGGATGGGCAGCGCCGCGTTCTTGGCGCCGGATACCGAAATCTCACCAGCCAGGCGCTTGCCGCCGACGATCTGGAGCTTGTCCATGCTTATCCTCCGAATTCTTCAGGGGTCAGGGTTTTCATCGACAGCGCGTGGATTTCCTCGCGCATGCGGTCGCCCAGCGCGGCGTACACGATCTGGTGACGCTGGATGGGACGCTTGCCGGCGAAGGCAGGCGAGACGATCACGGCCTCGAAGTGATGGCCATCGCCCTTCACGTCGAGGTGGGTGCATTCGAGGCCGGCGCTGATATAGCCGTGGATCAGTTCGGGTGTGGTCGCCACGATAACTCCAGTTAAACTTTGTACTATTAATGGCGCAGATTGTAGCCGCGCTTGAGCAGATTGATCGCCACGCCCGTCAGCACCGCGAAGAACACGGTCACGACGGCCAGGCTGGTCCATGGCGAAACGTCGGACTGGCCGAAGAACCCATAGCGGAACCCGTCAATCATATAAAAGAACGGGTTGAAATGCGAGACGGCGAGCCAGAAAGGCGGCAGTTTTTGGACGGAATAGAACACGCCGGCCAGGAAGGTCGCCGGCATGATCAGGAAGTTCTGGAAGGCCGCCAGCTGGTCGAACTTCTCGGCCCAGATGCCGGCGATCGTGCCCATGGTGCCGAGGATGGCCGCGCCCAGCAGGGCGAACACCACGATCCACACCGGCGCCACGAACTCCAGGTGGGCGAACCAGGCGGTGATGACGAACACGCCGGCGCCGACCACGATCCCGCGCAGCATCGAGGCCAGCACGTAGGCGGACAGGATCTCGGCGTGCGACAGCGGCGGCAGCAGGATGAAGACCAGGTTGCCGCTGATCTTGGACTGGATCAGCGACGAGGACGAATTGGCGAAGGCGTTCTGCAGCACGCTCATCATCACCAGGCCCGGGATCAGGAACGAGGTGTAGGCGACGCCGTCGAGCATCTCGACCCGGCCGTCGAGCACGTGGCCGAAGATCAGGAGGTAGAGCATGGCGGTGACCACCGGCGCGGCCACGGTCTGGGTCGCGACCTTCCAGAAGCGCAGCGACTCCTTGTAGAACAGGGTACGGAAACCGATCGAGAACATTACTTACCCTCCTCCATGATCTGGATGAAGATGTCCTCGAGGTCGGCCTGCTCCAGCTGCATCTCGTCGATGACGGCGCCGTTCTCGCGCAGGCGCGCCAGGATCGGCTCGACCTCCGAATAATCGTTCACGCGCAGCGTGTACTTGTTGCCGCCGCCATTGCCATTGCCGTTGGTGTGCTCGTCGTGCGAGACGAGATGGCGCAGCGACTCGGGCAGATCCCCCGACTTCAGGTGCACCACCAGCTGCGAACCCGACACGCGGCGCAGCAGCGCGCTCATGGTGTCGAGCGCCACCACGTTGCCGCGCCGGAGCATGGCCACGCGCTGGCACATGGCTTGCGCTTCCTCGAGGTAGTGGGTAGTGAGGACCACGGTGTGGCCGCCCTCGCGGTTCAAACGCGCGATGAACTTCCACAGGGTTTGGCGCAGCTCGACGTCGACGCCGGCGGTCGGCTCGTCGAGCACGATCACGGGCGGACGGTGCACCAGGGCCTGCGCCACCAGCACGCGCCGCTTCATGCCGCCCGACAGCGCGCGCATGTTCACGTCGGCCTTGTCAGTGAGATCGAGGTTGTGCATCACCTCGTCGATCCAGGCGTCGTTGTTGCGAATGCCGAAGTAGCCCGACTGCAGGCGCAGGGTCTCGCGCACCGTGAAGAAGGGATCGAACACCAGTTCCTGCGGCACCACGCCCAGGCGCTTTCTCGCTTCGCGGAAGTCGCTCACGACGTCGTGGCCGTGGATGCGCACGCGGCCGGCATCGGGCCGGATCAGGCCCGCGATGGTGGAGATCAGGGTGGTCTTGCCGGCGCCGTTCGGGCCCAAGAGGCCGAAGAACTCGCCTTCCTCGATGTCCAAGGAGACGCCCTTCAGGGCCTTGAAGCCCTTGTAGCTCTTCTCGACGCTGTCAATCTGGATTGCTGTCATGCTTGTTGGATGGCGCGGCGCGCGGAAATGGGATTCGACCCGTAAGCGCACCGAAGGACCGTGCGGAGAAACGGTCCATTATAGGTGAAATCGCCATGTCAAGCGGGCAGAGGGGAGAATTGCGCGGGGTACGCCGGAGAGAGGCGCAATGCAAACGGCGGCCAGTCGGCCGCCGGTCTTCAGGCTTGCGGCAGCAGCGTGTCGACCCCGTACAGGGCCGCCAGCTTTTGCACGTTGTCCGGCACGTTCACGAAGGTGAGCCGGTGGCCGGCATCGCGCGCGCGGCGCTGCCAGGCCAGCAGCAGGGCCACGCCGGACGAATCGGCCGCCTTCACGCCGCCGAGATCGAACACGGTCTCGCCGGCGCGGATCGCCGCCGCGCCCTGCTCCAGCGCCTGGTGGGCGGTCAGGAAGGTCAGGGCGTCAATCGACAGCATCGGGTTGGATTCAGCCATGTTGACGGATCACTTCGCCGGCGCGGCCAGCGGCTTGGAGGCCAGCTGGGCGTTGCGGTCGACCAAGCGCTTGATCAGGCCATCGATGCCGCTCTTGCTGATCTCGCTGTTGAAGGTGCTGGTATAGGTCTGGACCAGCCAGGCGCCCAGCACGTTCACGTCATAGATCTTCCAGCTGCCCTTGTCGTTGCTCAGGCGGTAGTTCAGGGTGATCGGTTCGCCGCGGGCGACGTTCACCTGCGAGCGCACTTCGACGTCGCTATCGGTCGGCGAGCCGCGCATCGGCTTGAACTCGACGGTCTCGTTCTTGATGGTCGACAGCGCGCCGGCGTAGGTGTACACCAGCAGGTCGCGGAACTCCTTGGTCAGCTTCTGCTTCTGTTCCGGGGTGGCGCTGCGCCAGTGGCGGCCAGCCGCCTGCTGGGTCATCTTCTCGGCGTCGACGTGGGGCAGGATCTTTTCGTTGACCAGGCCCATGATCTTGCTGCGGTTGCCGGCCTGGATGTCCTTGTCGGCCTTGACGCTGTCGATCACTTCATTGCTGATGCGCTTGACCAGCGCGTCCGGCGCTTCGGCGGCGGCCACCGGGGCGGCGACCAGGACGGTGGAGAACGCCACGGTGGCGGCGGCGGCGACCAGGTGCATGAATGGCTTCATCGGTTTCCTTTCGGTTGGCGGCGGCGATGGCCGCGCGCACGGTTGATCTTGTTGTTACTGCTCGTCGGCGTCCGGGGCCTGGCGCGGCACGTCGCCGTCGTACACCTGGCTCTGGCGGCGCTGCAGATAGCCGTCGCGCAGGAACTCGTAACGGTCGAGTGCGGCGTCTTCGAGCAGGCTGGACGCGTCGAGCAGGCTGGCGCGGGTATCGATCACGCGGATGCCCGCGCCGATATTGCGCCAGTTGGCTGGCTCCTTGTACTTCCAGATGTCACCGCCGATATCGGCCGGCAACGCTGCGGTATCACGCACGGTAGATGGGCCCAGCAGCGGCAAAATCAAGTAGGGGCCGCTTGGCACGCCCCATTTGCCCAGGGTCTGGCCGAAGTCTTCGTCGCTTTTCTGCATGCCCGCTTCGGAAGCGATGTCGAGCAGGCCGAAGATGCCGAAGGTCGAGTTCAGCGCAACGCGGCCGAAATCGGTGCCGGCCTGCTCGGGTTTACCCTGCAGCAGGTTGTTGACCGAGCTCCAGGCATCCGACAGATTGCCAAAGAAATTGCCGACGCCGGTTTGGGCAAAGCCCGGCACGACGTTCTTGTAGCCGGTGGCCACCGGCTTCAGCACGGCGCGGTCGACCGCATCGTTGAAGCTGAACATGGCGCGGTTATAGCCTTCCAGCGGATCCTGGGGGTTGGAGGCAGTCGTTGCGCATCCCGTCAGGACCAGGATGGCGGCGGCGGCGGCGCCGAGGCGCAAGTGCGAGAGCGTGACGGCGTAGTTCATTCACTACCTTCCTTTCCTTCAGCAGCCTTGCTGTAGATAAATTGATTAATTAAGTCTTCCAGGACCGTCGCCGACTGGGTGCGGTTGATGCGATCGCCCTCCGCCAGGTTTTGCTCATCGCCACCGGCTTCGATGCCGATGTATTGTTCACCCAATAAGCCAGCAGTCAAAATCTTCAGCGAGCTGTCTTTCGGGAATTTATATTCAGTATCCATATCGAGGCGCACCGATGCCTGGAAGCTCTTGTCGTCGAAGGTGATCTCACCCACGCGACCGACCACCACGCCCGCGCTCTTGACCGGCGCCTGCGGCTTGAGCCCGCCGATATTGTCGAAACGGCCCGTGATCGAATACGTTTGGCCGAATGACAGAGACCTCATGTTTCCTGCCTGGAAAGCCAGGAACAGCAGCGCGGCCAGACCCAGCAGAACGAACAGGCCGACCCAGACGTCGATAGTTTTGCGATGCATTTTGAATACCCTACAGTAACCGTTTTAACCGTTTATTAACTTATTTATTGAACATCAGGGCCGTCATGACGAAATTCAGCCCCCAGACCAGCAGCGATGCAATCACGACGGTGCGCGTGGTCGCGCGCGACACGTCTTCCGGCGTCGGCTGGGCCTGGTAGCCCTGGAACAGGGCGGTAAAGGTCACTGCGATGCCAAAGATAAAGCTTTTAATCACGCCGTTCAGTACGTCAGCTCGCACATCGACACCGGCTTGCATCTGCGACCAGAACGATCCTTCGTCGACGCCGATCAATTTCACGCCGACGATGTAGCCGCCCAGCACGCCCACCGCCGAGAACACGGTGGCCAGGACCGGCATCGCGATCACGCCGGCCCAGAAACGCGGCGCCAGCACGCGCTGCACCGGGTTGATGGCCATCATTTCCATCGCCGACAGCTGTTCGCCGGCCTTCATGAGGCCGATCTGGGCGGTCAACGAGGTGCCGGCGCGGCCGGCGAACAGCAGCGCGGTCACGACCGGGCCCAGTTCGCGCACCAGCGCCAGCGCCACCACCTGGCCCAGCATCTGTTCGGCGCCATACTGGTTCAGCGTGTAGTAACCCTGCAGGCCCAGCACCATGCCGACGAACAGGCCGGACACGGCGATGATCACCAGCGAATAGTTGCCGATAAAATGGATCTGCTCAGAAATCAGGCCAGGGCGGCGGAAAGCGCCCGGCGAGACGCCCAGCAGGTTGAAGAAGGAGCGCACGGCGAAACCGAGGCCGGCGAAGCCTTCGCGCACGGTGCAGCCGACCAGGCCAAGGACGCGGGCGATCATGTGCGCGCTCCCAGGCCCAGGTCGTCGGCCAGCGAGCTGCCGGGATAATGGAACGGCACCGGACCGTCCGGGGCGGCATTGACGAATTGTTTCACGTAAGGGTCTTCCGAGACGCGCAGGTCGTCCGGCGTGCCCTCGGCCACGATCTTGCCGGCGGACATGAAGTACACATAGTCGGCGATCGCGAAGCACTCGTGCACGTCGTGCGAGACGAGGATCGAGGTCGAGCCCAGCGCGTCGTTCAGGTTGCGGATCAGGTTGGCGGTCACGCCCATCGAGATCGGATCGAGGCCGGCGAACGGCTCGTCGTACATGATCAGTTCGGGGTCCAGCGCCACCGCGCGCGCCACGGCCACGCGGCGCGCCATGCCGCCCGAGATCTCGGCCGGCTTCAGGCGGTGCGCATTGCGCAGGCCGACGGCGTTGAGCTTCATCAGGACCAGGTCGCGGATGAGCTCTTCGGACAGGTCGGTGTGCTCGCGCAGCGGGAAGGCGACGTTGTCGAACACCGACAGGTCGGTAAACAGTGCGCCGAACTGGAACAGCATGCCCATGCGGCGGCGCAGGCGGTACAGGCCCTCGGTATCGAGCTGGTGCACGACTTCGCCGCCGATGCGCACTTCGCCGCGCTGGGGACGGATCTGGCCGCCGATCAGACGCAGCACCGTGGTCTTGCCGCAACCCGACCCGCCCATGACCGCAATGAGCTTGCCGCGTGGGAAGTCCATACGGAGATTCGACAGGATGGAACGCTCACCGTAAGCAAAATGCAGATCGCGGATTTCGACTAGGTTCGACACAGCATAATTAATGTTTGGGGAATCCGGTATTGTAGTGCAGAAAGCTATTTACCTGCTTGAGGGACCCGATTTTACCCCCAGGCGGCGACGTACTATTACAACACTAATAACTAATGAGTCAGCTAATTACGCGCATAAGCCATTGTTTTTGTTGGGATATGTATGTTCCGCAATATTGCCATTGTTGAATTGTATCAATAAGCTGCATCCAGAAACGACCGAAGGAGCTGGTTTAAGCTACTCCTAATTACCGACCCGGTAAGTCACGTTTTTTGCGCCGCACCATAATCTGGGGCCGATGTGACGAAATAGCAAGTGACAGAATATGCAATACTCTGTCGCCATTTTGTCAACGCAAGATACAACCGCGGATCAGATGCCGGGATGGCGTTTCACTTGGGCAGGATGGCGTACAGGCGGGGTTCGGGGAAGTCCGGCTGGCGCATGAGCGCGGCCGGCGCCATCGCGGGTGATGGGCATCGCCGCCTTCGACGAAGCGGCGATCGATGCGGGAGCGAAGGTAGTGGCGGCCGCATTGCGCGTCCGCCACCGGGATCTCAACGGGGCAGGACCGAGGAACCCATCAGGAACTCGTCGACCGAGCGCGCGCACTGGCGGCCTTCGCGGATCGCCCACACCACCAGCGACTGGCCACGGCGCATGTCGCCGGCCGCGAACAGCTTCGGGTTCGAGGTCTGGTAGGCGCCTTCGCCCTCGGTGGCGGCGCGCACGTTGCCGCGCGGGTCTTTCTGCACGCCGAAGGCGTCCAGCACCTGCTGCACCGGCGAGACGAAGCCCATCGCCAGGAACACCAGGTCCGCCTTGAGTTCGAATTCGCTGTCCGGCACTTCGCTCATCTTGCCGTCCTTCCATTCGACGCGGCAGGCGATCAGCTTCTCGACCTTGCCGCCCTTGCCTTCCAGGCGCTTGGTCGCCACCGCCCAGTCGCGCTCGCAGCCTTCCTCGTGCGAGGACGAGGTGCGCAGGCGGGTCGGCCAGTAAGGCCAGACCAGCGGCTTGTTCTCTTGTTCCGGCGGCTGCGGCATCAGTTCGAACTGGGTGACCGAGGCCGCGCCGTGGCGGTTCGAGGTGCCGACGCAGTCCGAACCGGTGTCGCCGCCGCCGATGACCACCACGTGCTTGCCCGTGGCCTTGATCTGGTCCTTCAGCTTGTCGCCGGCATTGACCCGGTTCTGCTGCGGCAGGAAGTCCATCGCGAAGTGCACGCCCTTCAATTGGCGGCCCGGGACCGGCAGGTCGCGCGGCTGCTCGGCGCCGCCGGCCAGGATCACGGCGTCGAAGTCCTTTTCCAGGTCTTCCGGGAAGATCGTGTCGCGCGCCATATTGCTGACCGTGGCCGGGAAGTCCTTGCCGATCAGGACGCCGGTGCGGAAGGTGACGCCTTCGGCCTGCATCTGCTCGACGCGACGGTCGATCAGGTCCTTCTCCATCTTGAAGTCGGGGATCCCGTAGCGCAGCAGGCCGCCGATGCGGTCGCTCTTTTCGAACACCGTCACGTCGTGGCCGGCGCGCGCCAGTTGCTGGGCCGCGGCCAGGCCGGCAGGACCCGAGCCGACGATGGCGACCTTCTTGCCGGTCTTGACGCTCGGCGGCTGCGGCACCACCCAGCCGTGCTCCCAGCCGGTGTCGATGATCTTGCGCTCGATCGACTTGATGCCGACCGGGTCATTGTTGATGCCCAGGGTACAGGCCGATTCGCACGGCGCCGGGCAGATGCGGCCGGTGAACTCGGGGAAGTTATTGGTCGAATGGAGATTGTCCAGCGCATGGCGGTAGTTGCCATGGAAGACCAGGTCGTTCCAGTCCGGGATCATATTGTTGACCGGGCAGCCCGTGTTGCAGAACGGGATGCCGCAATCCATGCAGCGCGCGCCCTGCACCTTGGCCTGGCCGTCGGTCAGGGTGACGACGAATTCCTTGTAGTTCTTGAGACGCACGGGCGGGTCGAGGTATTCCTCTTCCTGCCGTGCGAATTCCATGAAACCGGTGATTTTGCCCACAATGTTTTCCTTTGCTATCGGCGCTTAAGCGGCCAGTTCGATCTTGTCGTTCGCTTCTTCCATGCTCGAGTTGTGCATCTCCTCGAGGGCGCGCTTGTAGTCGGTCGGGAACACCTTGACGAACTTGCTGCGGCTGTTGGCCCAGTCGTCCAGCAGATTGCGCGCGCGCGTGCTGCCGGTATGCTTGAAGTGACGCTCGATCAGGCGGCGCAGGATGACTTCGTCGCATTCGCGCTCGCCATTGCGGGTCTGGCTGTGCCAGACCGCCGGGTCGCACTGCTCCTTGGCCGACAGCACCGGTTCCAGGTTGACCATCGTGGTATTGCAGCGGCCCGCGAACTCGCCCTTCGGATCGTAGACGAAGGCCACGCCGCCCGACATGCCGGCCGCGAAGTTGCGTCCGGTCTCGCCCAGCACCACGACGGTGCCGCCGGTCATGTATTCGCAACCGTGGTCGCCGCAGCCCTCGACCACCGCGATGGCGCCCGAGTTACGCACCGCGAAGCGCTCGCCGGCCACGCCGTTGAAGAAGGCTTCGCCCGAGATCGCGCCATACATCACGGTATTGCCGACGATGATGTTGTCCACCGCCCAGCCGCGGAACTCGGTGTTCGGGCGCACGATGATGCGGCCGCCCGACAGGCCCTTGCCGACGTAGTCGTTGCCTTCGCCGACCAGGTCGATCGTGATGCCGCCGGCCAGGAAGGCCGCCGCCGACTGGCCCGCCGTGCCCTGCAGCTGGATGTGGATGGTGTCGTCCGGCAGGCCGGCATGGCCATAGCGCTTGGCGACTTCGCCCGAGAGCATGGCGCCCACCGTCCGGTTCAGGTTCTTCACCGGCGAGATGAACGAGACGCGCTCGCCCTTTTCCAGCGCGGCTTTCGCTTGCGCGATCAGCTTGTGGTCCAGCGCCTTGTCGAGACCGTGATCCTGCTCGCCCGTGTGGTACAGGGCGCTGCGACAGTCGACCTGCGGCTGGTAGAAGATGTTCGAGAAGTCCAGGCCCTGCGCCTTCCAGTGCTGGACCGCCTTCGACTTGTCGAGCAGGTCGGCGCGGCCGATCAACTCGTCGTAGCTGCGGATGCCCAGCTGGGCCATGATCTGGCGCGCTTCCTCGGCGACGAAGAAGAAGTAGTTCACCACGTGCTCGGGTTTGCCCTGGAACTTGGCGCGCAACACCGGATCCTGCGTGGCCACGCCCACCGGGCAGGTATTCAGGTGGCATTTACGCATCATGATGCAGCCCTCGACCACCAGCGGCGCGGTGGCGAAGCCCACTTCGTCGGCGCCCAGCATGGCGGCGATCACGACGTCGCGGCCGGTGCGCATCTGGCCATCCGCCTGCACGCGGATGCGGCTGCGCAGGCCGTTCAGGACCAGGGTCTGCTGGGTCTCGGCCAGGCCGAGCTCCCACGGCGTGCCGGCGTGCTTGACCGAGGACAGCGGCGATGCGCCGGTGCCGCCGTCATGGCCGGCGACCACCACGTGGTCGGCCTTGGCCTTCGAGACGCCGGCGGCGACGGTGCC
The DNA here is from genome assembly GCF_001866515.1 of Massilia timonae. NCBI lineage: Bacteria > Pseudomonadati > Pseudomonadota > Betaproteobacteria > Burkholderiales > Oxalobacteraceae > Massilia > Massilia timonae. The sequence goes on along the minus strand of NZ_JRYB01000001.1, from coordinate 1,762,422 downwards.
GATGCCGACTTCCGACACCAGCTTGACCGAGATCGAGGCGCGCGGATTGGCGTTCTTGAGATCGTGGATCAGCTGGGCCAGGTCTTCGATCGAATAGATGTCGTGGTGCGGCGGCGGCGAGATCAGGCCGACACCCGGCACCGAGAAGCGCAGGGACGCGATGTATTCGGACACCTTATGGCCCGGCAGCTGGCCGCCCTCGCCCGGCTTGGCGCCCTGCGCCATCTTGATCTGGATCTGGTCGGCCGCGTTCAGGTATTCGGCCGTGACGCCGAAGCGGCCCGAGGCCACCTGCTTGATCTTCGAGCGCAGCGAATCGCCCTCTTCGAGCGGGATGTCGACCATCACGCGGTCCTTGCCCAGCACCGAAGATAACGTTTCACCCTTCTTGATGGCGATGCCCTTGAATTCGTTCAGGTAGCGCGATGGGTCCTCGCCGCCTTCGCCAGTATTGCTCTTGCCGCCGATGCGGTTCATCGCGATCGCCAGCGTGGCGTGGGCTTCGGTGCTGATCGAGCCGAGCGACATCGCGCCGGTGGCGAAGCGCTTGACGATCTCTTTCGCCGGCTCGACTTCCTCGATCGGGATCGCCTTGTCGCGGTCGATGCGGAATTCGAACAGGCCGCGCAGCGTCAGGTGACGGCGCGTCTGGTCGTTGATCAGCTGGGCGTACTCTTTATAGGTCGAGAAGTTGTTGGCGCGGGTCGAGTGCTGCAGCTTGGCGATCGCGTCCGGCGTCCACAGGTGGTCTTCGCCGCGCACGCGGAAGGCGTATTCGCCGCCGACGTCCAGGCTGTTGGCCAGCACCGGATCGTTGCCGAAGGCCAGGGCGTGCAGGCGCAGCGCTTCCTCGGCCACTTCGAACAGGCCGATGCCTTCGACGTTCGACGAGGTGCCCTTGAAGTACTTGTCGACCAGCGATTTGTTCAGGCCCACGGCTTCGAAGATCTGGGCGCCGCAGTAGGACATGTAGGTGGAGATGCCCATCTTCGACATCACCTTCAGCAAGCCCTTGCCGATCGCCTTGATGTAGTTGTAGCTCGCGGTCTCCGCCGACATCTCGTGCGGCAGGCCGTGGGCCAGTTCGGCCAGGGTTTCCAGTGCCAGGTAGGGGTGGACGGCTTCGGCGCCGTAGCCCGCCAGCAGGGCGAAGTGGTGGGTCTCGCGCGCCGAGCCGGTCTCGATCACCAGGCCGGTGGAGGCGCGCAGGCCCTTCGCCACCAGGTGCTGGTGCACGCTGGACGTGGCCAGCAGCGCGGGGATGGCGACCAGGTCGGGCGACAGGCGGCGATCCGACACGATCAGGATGTTGTGGCCCGACTTGACCGCGTCGACCGCTTCGGCGCACAGCGAGGCGAGCGAGGCTTCGATGCCTTCCTTGCCCCAGGCGACCGGATAGCAGATGTTCAGCTCATAGGCCTTGAACTTGCTGCCGGTGTGCTGGCCGATGGCGCGCAGGCGCGCCATGTCGTCGAAGCCGAGGATCGGCTGCGACACTTCGAGGCGCATCGGCGGGTTGACGTTGTTGGTGTCGAGGATGTTCGGCTTCGGGCCGATGAAGGACACCAGCGACATGACCATGCTTTCGCGGATCGGGTCGATCGGCGGGTTGGTCACTTGCGCGAACAGCTGCTTGAAGTAGTTATACAGCGGCTTGAGCTTGTTCGAGGTGACGGCCAGCGGCGAATCGTTGCCCATCGAGCCGGTGGCTTCCTCGCCCAGCACGGCCATCGGCGCCATCAGGAATTTCAGGTCTTCTTGCGTGTAGCCGAAGGCTTGCTGGCGGTCGAGCAGGGTCAGGGGCTGCTTCTCGCCTTGCGCGTCCTTGGCGCGCGCGGCCATCAGCTGCGATTCGGACAGCTTGATTTCACCCAGCTTGATGCGCACCGACTTGATCCAGGCTTTATAGGGCTTGGCGTTGGCGAAGCTGTCCTTCAGTTCCTTGTCGTCGATGATGCGGCCGGCTTCCAGGTCGATCAGGAACATCTTGCCCGGCTGGAGGCGCCACTTCTTGACGATGCGCGATTCGGGGATCGGCAGCACGCCCGATTCGGACGCCATGACGACCAGGTCGTCCTCGGTGATGACGTAGCGCGCCGGACGCAGGCCGTTGCGGTCCAGGGTGCCGCCGATGTGGCGGCCGTCGGTGAAGGCCATGGCGGCCGGGCCGTCCCATGGCTCCATCATCGCCGCGTGGTATTCGTAGAAGGCGCGGCGGTTGTCGTCCATCGCGGTGTGGTTTTCCCAGGCTTCCGGGATCATCATCATCATCGCCTGGGCCACCGGATAGCCGGCCATTACCAGCAGCTCGAGCGCGTTGTCGAAGCAGGCGGTGTCGGACTGGCCTTCGTAGATCAGCGGGAACAGCTTGTTCAGGTCGTCGCCCAGCACGGCCGACTTGAGCGTGCCTTCGCGTGCGCGGGTCCAGTTGAAGTTGCCCTTGACGGTGTTGATCTCGCCGTTGTGGGCGATCATGCGGTACGGGTGGGCCAGCGGCCACTCGGGGAAGGTATTGGTCGAGAAGCGCTGGTGGACCAGCGACAGGGCCGAGATGCAGCGCGGGTCCTGCAGGTCCTTGTAGTAGACGCCGACCTGGTCGGCCAGCAGCAGGCCCTTGTAGACGATGGTGCGCGCCGACATCGACGGCACGAAGAATTCCTTGCCGTGCAGGAGTTTCAGGGCCTGGATCGCGTGGCCGGACGATTTGCGGATGACGTAGAGCTTGCGCTCGAGCGCATCGGTGACCATGATGTCCGGGCCGCGGCCGATGAAGATCTGGCGGATCACGGGTTCCTTGGCGCGCACGAAAGGCGACATCGGCATGGTCTCGTCGACCGGCACGTTGCGCCAGCCCAGCACGACCTGGCCTTCGATGCGCACGGCGCGCTCGATTTCCTGTTCGCAGGCGATGCGCGAGGCGTGCTCTTTCGGCAGGAACACCATGCCGACGCCGTATTCGCCGGGCGGCGGCAGTTCGACGCCCTGCTTGGCCATCTCGTCGCGGAAGTACTGGTCCGGGATCTGGATCAGGATGCCGGCGCCATCGCCCATCAGCGCATCGGCGCCCACCGCGCCCCGGTGGTCGAGGTTCTTCAGGATCTGCAGACCCTGTTCAATAATCGAGTGACTCTTGTTGCCCTTGATATGGGCGATGAAGCCGACGCCGCAGGCATCGTGTTCATTGGCGGGATCATACAAACCTTGGGCAATCATGAGACATTCTCCACAACTTTTCGGGGGTCGAACGCCGAGAATAGTGCACTGCAAAATGCCTCGTCAACCAGAATAATTAGGGTCAGAGTCGAATTGTTTGACAACTTTTTGTCTCGACGATTAATTGGGGACAGAGTCAATCACGCCTGTTCAGAATCAGTTGGTTTGACACTAAGTCGTTGATCCTAATAGGATTTTGGGCAAAAAAACGGCACGAATAACCGCGCCGTTGTGTCAGGAATTGTGCGCCTCAGGCTGCTGAAAGCGGCGGTAACGGCGGATTGAAGGGGCGTCCGCGCTTGGCCGGCAGGATCTGGCGTTGCGTTTTACGCTCGAGTTCGGTCTTGAAGGAGAGCGAGCCGAGCGGCTGGTTCTTGAGGATCGCGATCGTGATGAAATCGACCTCTTCCGTGCTGAGGCCTTGCCGGACCATGTCGATATACGCCGCCTCGCGCTGGAACGGCGTGTTGCCCAGTGCCCAGAACAGCGGATGATCGGCGACCAGGGTGTCGGTGCGGATGCCGGCGTGGTGGGCGTAGCTGGACCAGGGATAGTCGTCCGGCGCCACCGTGAGCTGCGCGCGCACCGGATTGAGCTCGATATAGCGGCTGCAGGTCATGAAATAGCGGTCCGAATCGATCAGCGAGGTGCGAAAACGTCCTTCGAACAGACCGCCGCTGCGCTCGTACTTGAGATTGAACCAGGGAACGTAGAGCCGGCCCACCTTCTGCATCATCAGCGCCAGGCCGGTGGCGTCGCTGGGCGTGGCCAGCAGGTGCAGGTGGTTCGGCATCAGGACATAGGAGTGGATCGCCACGTCGTAGAACCTGGCGCCTTCCTTGAGCCAGACCAGGAAGCGTTGGTAATCGGCCTCTTCACGAAAGATCACCTGGCGGTTATTGCCGCGCTGGATGACGTGGTGCGGTTGCTCGGGAACGATGAGTCGGGGTTGGCGTGCCATGGCGTCTGCTCAAATGTTGAGCAGCGATTTTACAGCACAAATCGACTCTGTCCCCAATTAATCGCAAGCGGCGGCAAAAATAGGCTGACTCTGTCCCCATTTATTGGACACACAAGCCAGGAGCAATCGAAGTCACGCAATGTTGAGTAAAACTGAGTAAAGACGGCAAGATTGCCAAGGAAATTGGCCAATAATTCGACGCTGACCCTAATTGTCCGAGCGGCTATTGGCCAATAATTCGACGCTGACCCTGATTAGGAGAGGGTGAAGCCGGCGGAGAGGCTGTAGCCTTCGCCGTAGGCGCTGCGCAGGGGGAGGTCCTGGCCGAGGCCGGAACGGGCTTTCTTGCGCAGGCGGTAGACCAGCATGTCGACCCGGCGGCTGGCGTCCGGGTCTTCGCCGCCCATGCCTGCCACGATCACGTGGCGCGGCACCGGACGGGTATTGATCGTCAACAGGTGCAGGAAATTGCACTCTTTTTCGGTCAGGTCGATCACCTTGCCCATCAGCTCGAGCTGGCGCGCGCTCACGCGCAGGGTCCACTTGCTCGGCGTCGGGACCGGATCGGGCGGACGCACGCGCCGGTCCAGGGCTTCGATGTGGGCCGCCAGTTCGGGGAACTTGATCGGCTTGGTCAAATAATGGTCGGCGCCCAGGCGCAGGCCCAGGATGCGGTGGTCGAACGCCACCCGGCCCGTCAGCACCAGCAGGCCGATCTCGGGATACAGCTGGCGCATGCGCGGAATGACATTGAAACCGTCCTCGTCCGGCAAGCCAAGGTCGAGCACGACCACCGCGGCCGGGGTGCGCGTCAGCGCCGCCCACATCTCGCTGGCGGTCCTGGCGATCGTCACTTCATGGTCGAGCTCCTTCAGGAACTCGGCCATGTCGTCGGCGTATTCGCCATTGTCTTCAACAATCAGTATCTGCGTCATTCCTTGGCCGTAGTGTTCTTTAACCCGACAATGATACCAATGGTAGCGTTATCCTTGCCGGGTCGCGGTCCGATTATCGTTGCTGAGGCGGTCTGAAGCAAGGAGTTGTTCCTCTATAACTCCCTAAAGGCTCAAAGCAGGCATCCATAAACGGAATTCGGCGCCCGCCCCTTCCTCTCCCGGCGCCAGGCTCAGCACACCGCCATGCACCTCGACGATCGAGCGCGCCATGTACAGACCGAGGCCGCTGCCGGGCAGGCCGGCGGCGTTGCGGCCGCGGTAGCCCTTGTCGAAGACCCGCGCCACGTCCTCCGGCGGCACGCCGGCGCCGCCGTCCAGCACCGCCAGCTCGACCCCGCCGCCGCTGCGCCGCGCACGCAGGATCACGGGCGCCGACGGCGGCGAAAACGCCAATGCATTATCGATCAAGACCTTGAGCGCCAGGCGCAGGCCTTCCGGCTCCCCGCGCAGGGTCAGTGGCAGTTCTTCCAGCCGCAGCGCGGCTTCGCGGCCGGCCGCGCGGATCTGGACGGCGCCGCTGTCGACCAGGTCGCGCACGGTGATCGTGTTCGGCTGGCGCGCGCGGCCGAGCGCGGCCATGCGATCCGGCGACAGGTATTCGTCGAGCATCCCGATCAGGCGGTCGACCGCGGCGCCGATCTTGCGGTAGCGCGTGCGCGTGGGCTCGTCGGCGTGGCTCGACGTCGCCTCGAGGCGCTGGATGGCGCCGTCGATCGTGGCCAACGGGGTGCGGAATTCATGATTGAGCATGCTGGCAAAACGCTTCTGCTCGCTTTGGTGGGCGCGTCGCGCCGACAGGTCGCGCAGCAGCCCGACCAGGGTCGCGCCATGGTCGGCAGCACCGTCGGCAGAGCCGTCGACCAGGGCCGTGGCCAGGCCTTCCAGCGCCAGCGGCCGGCCCTCGGCGTCGAACAGGTCGAATTCGCGCTGGCTGCGCGCGCCGGGCGCGCCGCCGGCCGCCTCGCGCAGCCAGGCCGCGAGCGGCGCCAGGGGCGAGACGGCGTCGCCGTCGAGCGCACGCTGCAGCGCCTCGCGGTCGAAGCCGCTCAGTGCGCCGAAGGCGGGGCTCAGATACATGAAGCGGTGCGCCGGCAGCGCGATGGCGAAGGCGACATCGCCGCCCAGTTCGGCGATCGCGCGGAACTGCCCGGCCGGCAGCGCATCGTCGTCGGGGCGGCCCGCGATGGGAGGGGAGCCTGGCGACGAGGCGGCGGCATGGGGGCTGGACTTCATCGGGCTCTTTCTTGACCAACTAGCAAGGATGTCAGGTTTACCACCAAGTATACAGCCATGAAACAGTGTTTGTGAAATATCTCTCGATGGGCACGCCATGATTCGGGCCAGGCCCGGGCCAAAGGCCGCCCGCGCAAAGAAATGCGCCATGTCCCGGCGAGTTGAGGGATAATTCGCGCACCATGAACGATACCGCAACCCTCCCCCCGCTCCCAGACCGGCTGTCGATCGATCCGAGCAGCCCTTTCCACAACCGTGACGTGTTCCAGCGCGAAATCGGCATCCGCTTCAACGACAAGGATCGCTACGACGTCGAAGAATATTGTCTCAGCGAAGGCTGGATCAAGGTCGCCGCCGGCAAGACCCTCGACCGCCGCGGCAAGCCGATGCTCATCAAGCTCAAGGGCAAGGTCGAAGCCTTCTACAAATAAGCTGTCTTGACAGCGTCGCACGCGGCCTTGCGCCGCGTGCTTTCTTTTCGGCCGCGCTCACGCCAGCGAGCGCGGCCCCATCCAATCAGTCGTCCAGCGGCGCGAAGATCGCCTGCAGGTCTTCCTGCGTCAGCGCCATCTTCTGCGATTCGCCTTCGGACAGGATCGACTGCGCCAGCTCCGACTTCTTCTGCTGCAGCTGCTGGATTTTTTCTTCCAGCGTGCCTTTCGCGATCAACTTGTACACGAACACGGGCTTGTCTTGCCCGATGCGCCAGGCGCGGTCGGTCGCTTGGTTCTCGGCCGCCGGGTTCCACCACGGGTCGTAGTGGATCACGGTGTCGGCCGCTGTGAGATTGAGTCCTACACCGCCGGCTTTCAGGCTGATCAGGAAGATCGGCACCGCGCCTTGCTGGAAGGCCGCCACCTGGGCCGAGCGGTCGCGCGTCTCGCCGGTCAGGATCGCGTACGGGATGTTGCGCGCGTCGAGTTCTTCCTCGATCAGGCCGAGCATGCTGGTGAACTGCGAGAACACGAGGATCTTGCGGCCCTCGCCCAGCAGGTCTTCGACCATCTGCATCAGGTCCAGCAGCTTGGCCGACACGGCGGCCGTGTTCTTCTTGGACGGCATCGCCTTCACCAGGCGCGGATCGCAGCAGACCTGGCGCAGCTTGAGCAAGGCCTCGAGGATGACGATCTGGCTGCGCGCCACGCCCTTGCGGTCGATCTCGTCGCGCACCTTCTTGTCCATCGCCAGGCGCACGGTCTCGTACAGGTCGCGCTGCGGGCCGGCCAGCTCGATGCGGCGCACCATCTCGGTTTTCTCCGGCAGCTCCTTGGCCACATGGTCTTTCGTGCGGCGCAGCAGGAAGGGACGGATGCGGCGGTTCAGCAGGGTGCGGCGCACCGGGTCGTCCTGGCGCTCGATCGGATGGCGGAACTGCGTGTTGAAGGTCTTCTCGTCGCCCAAGAGGCCCGGGAGCAGGAAATGGAACTGCGACCACAATTCGCCCAGGTGGTTCTCGAGCGGGGTGCCCGACAGGCACAGGCGATGGCGGGCGTCGAGCGAGCCGGCCGTCTGCGCCGCCTTCGAGCGGGTGTTCTTGATGTAGTGCGATTCGTCGAGGATCACCAGGTGATAGTGGTGCTTGCGCAGTTCTTCTTCGTCGCGCGGCAGCAGCGCATAGGTGGTCAGGACAATGTCGGCGTCGTCGATCTGGTCGAACAGGTCCATGCGCTCCTTGCCCTGCAGGAGCAGCACCTTGAGGCTCGGCGCGAAGCGCGCGGCTTCGTCGAACCAGTTGGCCATCAGGCTGGTCGGGGCGATCACCAGCGCCGGGCTGGTGAGACGGCCGGCTTCTTTCTCGGTGAGGATGTGGGCCAGCGTCTGCACCGTTTTACCGAGACCCATGTCGTCGGCCAGGATGCCGCCCAGGTCGTACTCGCGCAGGAACTGCATCCACGACAGGCCGTCGAGCTGGTAGTCGCGCAAGGTGGCCTGCAAGCCGGCAGGCGCCTCGACCTTCTTCACGGCCCCGAACTGGCTCAGCTTGCGGCCGGTCTCGCGCAGGCGCTCGCCGCCGGTCCAGCGCAGCTCGACGCCGCGCGCCAATTCTTCGAGGCGCGCCGCATCGAGGGTCGACAGGCGCAGCTTGCCCTTGATCTTGTCATTGAAGTACAGCTCGCCCAGGGTGGCGAGGATCGGCTTGAGGCGGCCCCACGGCAGCGCCACGCGCACGCCATCGGGCAGGACGGCCAGCATCTGGTCGGCCTCGGCATGGGCGGCCAGCACGTTTGGATCGAATTCGAGCGGCGCGCTGCGGATCAGCTGCACCAGCACCGGCAGCAGCGGCACGCGCTTCTTCGCCACCACGATGCCCAGCTCCAGCTCGAACCAGGCGTTGCCTGCTTCGGCCGGCTCGTCGATGTCCGCATACCAGTCTTCGACCGGTACGACGTCATACCGATACTTGTTCGATTTCTGCAGGTGCCAGCCGGCGTCGGACAGCGCGTCGACGTCGTTCTCGGCAAAGCGCAGCCAGTGCGCCTGGCTTTCGAGCTGCAGCGCGCCGGCCATGGCGTTGAACGGGGCGGTGGCCGGCTTGCGGAAGCCGATCTCGCCCAGTTTATCGAGGGCGTCGCTCTCGGCCTTCGGGTCGCGCTCGATGATTTCGGTGAGGTCGCCGATCTGGCGCACCACGCGCTGCGACGGGTCGAACGAGACGCGCTGGCCGTCGTAGTCGAAGGCCAGCACGGCGAAGTCTTGCCAGCGCGTGACGTTGCCGTCGGCCAGCTGCACGGCGTCGAGCAGCAGGTGCGGAATCGGCTTGACGTCATTGCGCAGGCGCTGGGTCAGCGGCTGCGGCAATGGCATCAGCTGCTGCAGGCCGTGGGCCAGCAGCAGCTGCGAGACGCGTTTTTTATCGGTGCCGGTCAGGGCCGGGGCTTGCGCCACCAGGGCCTGCAGTTCGGCCAGCGAGATGTCGATGCCGCCGCGATTGAGTTCGAGCGGCCCGCAGGACAGGTTGTCGATGTACCACGGCGGATCGGTCGGCAGCATGTAGTCGATCTGGTCGGCCGCGCTGTGGGTGGCGGCGCCACCGACCGGCTCCACCGACCATCCGAGCTTGGACACGCGGCCTTCGTCGCGCCAGGCCAGGCTGGCCAGGCGGGTCGGGCCACCCTGCAACGGATAGACAAGGCCGCTGGCCATGTCGGACCACGAGTTCGCCCACAGCAGCTTGCCCTGATCGAGCAGCATCTGCAGCAGGATCGCGCCCACCTTGCCCTTGGGTTCGGTGGCGCTGGTGCCCTGGGCCGACCCGCTGCGCATGGCGATGAAGAAGCGCACCAGGTCGACGTCATCGCCTTCGAGGTAGGCGGGCGGCGCCGACAGCAGCGAGAACACTTCGCTGACCGGGCTGGCCGCGGCCACGTCGCCGTTCGGACGCAGGCGCGCCTTGCACAGGCACAGCGCGACGTGGCGGCCGCCGCTGGTGGGCGCCATGACATAGACGAACTTGTATTGCGCGGCCTTGGGGTCGACGACTTCATCGGTCAGCTTCGGCTGGGGGTGGGCCGCGGCCTCGACCCGTTGCAGCCAGCTCACCACCGGCGCCGGAAGGGCCGGGGAACGTGCGGGAGCGCGGACCGGAGGTGCGTCGCTGGCTTTCTCGCGAAGATAATCGACTGTGGTCATTGGGTCTCGTGGCTTCGTATCAAAAAAGGCAATAAACGGCATTATCTCGCATACGATCACTTCCGTTTTGTTCGGAATCGCACGTAGCGGACAAATCTCATCCGTGCGCAGTGCGCACGCTTTCTCGTCAACCGGTTATTCTCTCATGTCCGCGACACGCTGTCAAGACTGGCGCATCGTCGATGAGCGCGTATCATTGGCCGCTTGATCTTCGATACAACGATTCACATGCTGCCCTCCATCGAACAACGCCTCGCCCAAGAACTCGCCGCCCGCCCGGCCCAGGTGGCCGCCGCCATCGCCTTGCTCGACGAAGGCGCCACCGTGCCCTTCATCGCCCGCTATCGCAAGGAAGCCACGGGCGGTCTCGACGACACCCAGCTGCGCCTGCTCGAAGAACGCCTGCGCTACCTGCGCGAGCTCGAAGACCGGCGCGCCACCATCGTCGCGTCGATCACGGAACAGAACAAGATGACGCCCGAACTGATGCAGGCGATCGCCATGGCGGAAGATAAAACCCGCCTCGAAGACCTGTACCTGCCCTACAAGCAGAAGCGCCGCACCAAGGCCCAGATCGCGATCGAGGCCGGCCTGGCGCCGCTGGCGGATAGCCTGCTGGCCGATCCGACCCTGAACCCGGAAGAAGTGGCAAACGGCTACCTGCGCGAGGCATTCACCAATGCCGACGGCGGCGCCAACCCCGGCGTGCTTGACGCCAAGGCGGCCCTGGACGGCGCGCGCCAGATCCTGATGGAGCGTTTTGCGGAAGACGCCGAACTGCTGCAATCGCTGCGCGAGTACGTGCAGGAGCACGGCGTGGTCGAATCGAAGGTCGTCGCCGGCAAGGAAGACGAGGGCGAAAAGTTCGCCGACTACTTCGACTACAACGAGCCCCTGGGCGCCGTGCCGTCGCACCGCGCGCTGGCCCTGCTGCGCGGCCGCCGCGAGGGCGTGCTGGACGTGAGCCTGCGCCTGGATTCGGAACCCGAGAAGCCGAAGTGGGATGCGCCGCTGAACCCGTGCGAGGGCCGCATCGCGGCGCGCTTCGGCATCAAGGCGCAAGGCCGCCCGGCCGACAAGTGGCTGCAGGACACCGCGCGCTGGACCTGGCGCGTGAAAAGCTTCATGCACCTGGACACCGAGTTGATGGGCGCCCTGCGCGACAAGGCCGAACTGGACGCGATCGGCGTCTTCGCGCGCAACCTGAAAGCGCTGCTGCTGGCGGCGCCGGCCGGCCAGCGCGCCACCATGGGCCTCGATCCGGGCCTGCGCACCGGCGTGAAAGTGGCCGTGGTCGACGCCACCGGCAAGGTGGTCGACACCGCCACCGTCTATCCGCACCAGCCGCGCAACGACTGGCATGGCGCGCTGCACACGCTGGGCCAGCTGGCGGCCAGGCACAAGGTGTCGCTGATCTCGATCGGCAATGGCACCGGCTCGCGCGAGACCGACAAGCTGGCGCAAGACCTGATCAAACAGAATCAGGAACTCAAGCTGACCAAGATCGTGGTCTCGGAAGCGGGCGCCTCGGTGTATTCGGCGTCCGAGTTCGCGTCGCGCGAGCTGCCCGACATGGACGTGTCGCTGCGCGGCGCGGTCTCGATCGCGCGCCGGCTGCAGGATCCGCTGGCCGAACTGGTCAAGATCGATCCGAAGTCGATCGGCGTCGGCCAGTACCAGCACGACGTCTCGCAGACCCAGCTCGCGCGCTCGCTCGACGCGGTGGTCGAGGATTGCGTGAACGCGGTGGGCGTGGACGTGAACACCGCCTCGGCGCCGCTGCTGGCGCGGGTGTCGGGCCTGTCGAACACGGTGGCCCAGGGCATCGTGGCCTACCGCGACGCCAACGGCGCGTTCGCCTCGCGCGCCGCGCTCAAGAAGGTGCCGCGCCTGGGCGACAAGACCTTCGAGCAGGCGGCCGGCTTCTTGCGCATCGTGAACGGCGCCAATCCGCTGGACGCGTCGGCGGTGCACCCGGAATCGTATCCGGTGGTCGAGAAGATCCTGGCCGACGTCAAGCGCGACGTCAAGTCGCTGATCGGCGACGGCCCCTTGCTGAAAGCCCTGTCTCCGTCGAAGTACGCGGACGAGAAATTCGGCGTGCCGACCGTGAGCGACATCCTGAAGGAGCTGGAAAAGCCGGGCCGCGACCCGCGTCCGGAATTCACCACCGCCACCTTCAAGGAAGGCGTGGAAGAGATCTCGGACCTGCGTCCGGACATGATCCTGGAAGGCGTGGTGACCAACGTCGCCGCCTTCGGCGCCTTCGTGGACATCGGCGTGCACCAGGACGGGCTGGTGCACATCTCGGCGCTGTCGAACACCTTCGTGAAGGATCCGCATACGGTGGTCAAGGCCGGCCAGGTGGTCAAGGTCAAGGTGCTGGAAGTCGACCCCAAGCGCAAGCGCATCGCGCTGACCATGCGCCTGGCGGACAGCGCGCCGCAGGCGGGTGCGCGGCCTGAGCAGCGCGGCGATCGTAGCGACGCCAAGCGCGTGGCCCAGCACCAGCGCCAGGAACGTTCGGCGCCGCCGTCCAACAATGCGATGGCGGACGCCTTCGCCAAGCTGCGCGGAAAATAAGCGGATGCCGCGGCTGGCCAGCGTCGATCCGGACAGCCCCGATGCAAGGCAGCTGATCGCCGAGCTCGACGCGGCGCTGGCCGCCATCACGGGCGACAGCGGCGCCTCGTCGTTCGATCCGCAGGATTGCCGTGGGGCCGGCGCGGTCTTCGTGATCGCCTATGACGCGCAAGGCGTCGCGGTCGGCTGCGGCGCGCTGCGATCGCTCGAAGGCGAGGTGGGTGAAATCAAGCGGATGTATGCGCGTGCCGGCAGCAGCGCCGGCGCGCCCATTCTGGCCGAGCTGGAACGGCGTGCCGCTGCCTGCGGCTACCGCCGATTATCGCTGTCGACGCGGCGCGTGAACGTGCGCGCGGTCGACTTCTATGAACGGCACGGTTACGTGGAAATGCCGCCTTACGGCCGCTACGTCGGCCGCGCCGTGTCGATCTGCCTGGGCAGGCAGCTGTGAGCGCTCATCTTGTGAGCGCTCATCTCAGGCGTGCTTCATGAACATGCCGATCAGGTAGACCGTCAGGCAGCCGAAACCGATCAGGAGCATGCGCGCCTGCGGGATGGCCGGCAGGCCGGTCTTCTTGATGTGCACGGCATCGCGCACCAGCAGCACGGCATACACGAGGGCCGCCACGCCGGACAGGATGTCGCCCACGCTGGAGCGTGTGACGCCGCTATAAATGTTCAGCAGGCCGGGAATGCCCAGCAGGGCGGCGATCACGAAGTTCATGTTCGGCGATGGTACGCGCGGGCGGGGTTGCTGCATCGTTACTCCAATAATCTGAATGACAAACCGGGCGATCATACCGCAATGCCGGCCGCATGCCGTCACATCCCGGGCAGTCTCAGGGTCGCGCCCTGGGTCATGATCTTCACCAGGAAGCTGCCGACGAAGGCGCCGAAGCAGATGTAGCCGATCAGGGTGACGCGCGGCGACGCCAGCAGCGCCGTGCGGCCGGCCCGGCGCTGCAATGCGCACCAGGCCAGGTACAGCGCCATCATCAGCGGCCCGAGCGCGAAGAAGATGCCGGCGAACCAGCCACGCGAGAGGGCGCTGGCGATATCGAACAAGGCGGGCAGCCCCAGCACGGCCGCGAACACCCACATGGCCACTGGGGGCAAGGTAGCAAACGTCTTCATCGTGTTTCTTGGTAATCTTTAACTGGTCGATGATACCGCAGACCACCGGCGGTCGACGGCGATATGAACTTGGCCCACCACCTGCGTGGGGGCGACTTGGCCAACTTTGTCGGCCAAGTCGTTATAGAATGTCGCCATCTACTTATTCCTTTTCTTCAAAGGCAAAATCAAATGAGCGACGTGCAAACCTGGATCAAAGAAACCGTGACCTCCACCCCGGTCGTGCTGTTCATGAAGGGCACCGCCCAGTTCCCGCAGTGCGGCTTCTCGGGCCGCGCCATCCAGATCCTGAAAGCCTGCGGCGTTGACAACGTTGCCACCGTCAATGTGCTGGACGACGCCGAAGTTCGCCAGGGCATCAAGGACTACTCGAACTGGCCGACCATTCCCCAGCTGTACGTGAAGGGCGAGTTCATCGGCGGCACCGACATCATGAACGAGATGTACGAATCCGGCGAACTGCAGACCCTGCTGAAGAACGGCTGAGCGCATGGCCGAACGTCCGCGCCGGATTATCATCGCCATCACCGGCGCGACCGGCGCGACCTACGGCGTGCAGCTGCTGCGGCGGCTGCACGGCGCCCCGGGCGTCGAGACCCACCTGGTCGTTTCCGACGCCGCCTCCCTCACCCTGCACCAGGAACTCGGCCTGCAGCGGCGCGACGCCGAAGCGCTGGCCCACGTCGTCCACCGCAACCGCGACGTCGGCGCCTCGATCGCCAGCGGCTCGTTCCAGACCGACGGCATGGTGATCGCCCCCTGTTCGATGAAAACGCTGGCAGCGGTCGCGCATGGTTTTTCTGACAACCTTGTGACACGCGCGGCCGACGTGATCCTCAAGGAACGCCGGCGCCTGGTCCTGATGGTGCGCGAAACGCCCTTCAACCTGGCCCACTTGCGCAATATGACGGCCGTGACCGAAATGGGCGGCATCGTCTTCCCTCCCCTGCCCAGCTTCTATCATCGGCCGGCGACGATCGCGGACATGGTCGAGCACACGGTGGACCGTGTCGTGGATTTATTAGGGATAGAGAATGCCCAGGCCGCCCGCTGGGGCGGCATGAAGGGCGAACAAGACGCCTGAACGCGCGCCAGCGTCCTGCCGGCGCACGCGTTCAGCGTTTGTCGTCGTACTTGTCTTGGGACTTCTTCAACTCGCGCGCCTCTTCAAGCATTCGGCGCCGGGCATTGCGTTCTCGCATGACCTCGGCATGACGCGCTGCCGTCATGGGGGGCGCCGTCATCAAATCCTTGAGCTGGGCGGTATTGGCGTAGTTGTTTCGCATGCGTCAGCTGCTCCTGGGTAGACCTGGGGCGGTGGCGGACATGCTGCCACCTGAACAGATTATGACCCAGCTGCGGCCGTTTGTGCGGCCCGGCATGACGAAAAGTGCAAGCCCCTGCGGGGCAGGCTTACTTTGCTTCCGCTTTCTGGTGGTTCATGCGCACCAGCATGCGGATGAACTCGCGCGCCAGCTGGCGGTGGTGTTCATCCAGGCGCTGCAGGTCGGCGATCAGTTTGACGTCGGCCGATTCGAAGCGAGCGCCACCACCGTTGGCGGCGTCAAGGCTGGCGGCCTGCTCGGCGCCGCCGAAGCGCAGCCAGTCGGCCGGCACGCCCAGCCACTGGGCGATCATGCGCAGCTTTTCCTGGGTGGGAATGGCTTCGCCTACCAGCCATTTACGGGCCGCGTGAACCGTGATCGGACGGCCTTCGAAGCGGATATTAAATTCTCGGGCAAGGCGGGTCGGACTGTCGGGCGAGTAGTGTGCGTTCTTCAGGGCCTGCTGCAGTCGCTCACTGAAGCTCTCCCGTTCATTCGTTGAATTCATCGTGATACTGGGTTGTTGAGACTGGACGGGCGGCTTCTCCATCCCTTGCGGATGAGAAGCCATGGGGTCCAAATCATACAACTAAAATGTAACAATGATGTGGTTTTTTAAGAGTTTTTACGCTCAGTGCAACTAATACCCAACAGCAATACAGCCAAGTAGGATTTCCACAAAATTTTCTATTATTCGAAATGAATAAGTCTACGCACCATTACTTAGACAGGATGACTGGAATGCACGTACCAAAAAAATTGTATCCAATGGTTACAATTTAAATGTTAGATTTGTTGAAATCTCACTACGCCGTCGTGACCAATCATGCGGCGTAGGCGACCGTCGCGCCACAGCTTGTGCAGGTGGGCCAGCGCCTCGCCCAGCGCAAAGCTGAGCTGGTGCGCGTCGAGCGGCCTCCGGAACATGATCGGCACGATGTCGGTCGCCGAGCGTGGCGCGGCGCAGGCCGCGATCACCTCGGCCAGGCGCGCCGTGTGGTGCTCGCGCAGCTGGGCGATGCGGGTATGCAGGCCGCGGAAGGGCTTGCCGTGCGACGGCAGCACCAGCACGTCCTCGGGCAGGTCGGCGAATTTCGACAGTGAGTCGAGATAGAGCTGGAGCGGATTGCCCTCGGGCTCGACCGCGAATACCGAGACATTGGTCGAGATCCGCGGCAACACCATATCGCCCGAGACCAGCACGTTCAGCGCCGCGCAGTAGAGCGAAGCATGTTCCGGCGAGTGGCCGAAGCCGGTGATCACGCGCCACGCCTGGCCGCCGATCGTGACGACCTGCCCATCCTGCAGCCGGGTATAGGCTTGCGGCACCGACGGCACCAGCGAAGGATAGTAATTGCGGCGGCTGCGCATCTGGTCCAGCATCGCCGCATCGACCAGGCCGTGGCGTTCGAAATGGGGAATGGCCGACGGCCCATCCACGCCCGGCAGCGCCGCCGCCATCATGCGCATGAAGCCGAACTCGCCGGTGGTGGTCCAGAACGGCGCCCCAAAACGCGTGCACAGCCAGCCGGACAGGCCGACGTGGTCGGGATGACAATGCGTCGCGATCAGGCGCAGCAGCGGCCGGCCATCCAGCCCCCCGGCCAATACCTGTTCCCAGGCGGCGCGGGTGGCGTCGGTGCTGGCGCCGGTATCGACCAGGCTCCAGCCGCGCCGCTCCTCGAGTTCGTCTTCCAGCAGCCACACATTGACATGGTCCAGCGCAAACGGCAACGGCATGCGCGCCCAGCGCAGGCCCGGCATGACCTCGTGCACGGCGCCGGGAACAGGGATGGTGTCGCCAAATGGATAATCCAGCTGGGCTTCGAGGGCATTCATGGCATTCTTTTCATTTTCCGGGTCGGTGGACCGCGCTACAATGTGGCGAAACCGACAGTTAACGTAAACGGCAATCACGGTATCATTTTTCGATTCTAAGCGATTCCGCCAGCGTTTCCCAATTGCCTTAAATCTCATGCCCACTACCTATACCATTGCCGAACTGGCGCGCGAATTCGACATCACCGCAAGGGCGATCCGTTTTTATGAAGACCAGGGCCTGCTCAGCCCCAAGCGCGAAGGCGTGGGCGGACGCAACCGCGTGTACACCCCGCGCGACCGCACCCGCCTGAAACTGACCCTGCGCGGCAAGCGCCTCGGCCTGACGCTGTCCGAAATTAAGAGCATCGTCGACATGTATGAGTCGCCAAGGGACACCGTGGCACAGATCAACCGCTTCCTGGGCGTGCTGGCCCAGCAGCGTCTGACCCTGGAACAGCAGCGCGCTGACATCGAGATGGCGCTGGAAGAGATTTCGGCCCACGAGGAAGAATGCCGTCGCCTGCTGAGCGAGGACGAGGCGGCGCGCGACACGGCGTGACATTCGCCTGGTCCGCGGCAAGGCCTGCAGTGATTCAGCCGATCAAAAGTGGTTGATCAACTCAACTGTCGCAGCACGAAGACATTCAATCCGCAATGGCGATCGACGCCGTGCGGATTGCATGCATGCTGTTCAGGGTTCCGGTTCCAGGAGTCGGAACGATCTCGTGGGCTAGGGAAGCACTGATTTATTCTGGCGGGCTGCGATCGGTCACGAAAAATGTGCCCGGCAAGGCGCAAACCGCAGCGATACCGCGTGGTATCGCGAGGATTTGCAACGCCGCAGGGCGCATTTTCTCGTGGACGAGCGCGCCGCCATGAATAAATCAGTGCTTCCCTAGATATTGAAGCATCCCCCCGCCCATCCTGAATTAGCCTTGCGGAATTCGGCGAGCGCCGTCCGGCATTGACCCAATGTCGCGTATTTCCCGATACTCTTGAGATTCTGATTATTGCTCTGCCAAACCTTCAATTCGTAATGCGCCGTATTGGCGAACGCAAAGGTGGCACTCGTTGACAGCAATAGGATAAGCAATAGCGTTTTCATGGTTTGTCTCCAGCTATGATTGGCAGCCATCAGAACTTTGTACGCGACAGAATTTCCTCGACCTCCTTCCCATTATTCCCCCAGTTCGGCGCCCAGACCGCGGCGCGACCCGGACCATGCCTGCTCCCCTGTCGAGCGCATTGTTCTGGATTCGCCGGGAGCATCACCAAGGCTTCGCGAGCGCTGAACGGGCAATAAGATCCAGCAAAGAAAACAACCACATATTGCCATGGAAAAATCTTTATTTTTCATCCGCGGCGATATGATGGAATGCGTTGTTTGAGGATAACAACAAAGGCGACTCGATGGCTACGTTATGGTGTAAATACCACATTTAACATTTATCAATCTGCCCCATTCCTTTTCTGCCTTTTAAGAATTGTAGAATCGCCGTTTTCTTCCTTATTCAATAACCAGACATTTATTCTTGGTGAATGCATGTATTGTCATTCTCATCAGCGTGAGATCCGTGCTGGTGCGGCGGGTTGGTCGTCGGTTGAAGAGGCTGTCGTAGGCGACTTCACTTTACGTTTACGTTAACGTAACAGGCGAGTATGATATTCCTTCACTGGCTGCCCACTCTGCCCAACCACCGTTCACCGTGAGGACGACATGCTGCATCTCCCAGGCTTGACCTTTGACCATGGCGAAGACATCGCCGCGCTGCGCGAAGCAGTCCAACAATTCGCGGCGAGCGAAATCGCCCCGCGCGCGGCGGAGATCGACCGCAGCGACCAGTTCCCGATGGACTTGTGGAAGAAGATGGGCGAACTGGGCCTGCTGGGCATCACCGTCGGCGAGGAATATGGCGGCGCCAATATGGGTTACCTGGCCCACATCGTGGCCATGGAAGAAATCTCGCGCGCCTCGGCCTCGGTCGGCCTGTCCTACGGCGCCCATTCGAACCTGTGCGTCAACCAGATCAAGCGCAACGGCACCGAGGAACAAAAACGTCGCTATCTGCCGCAACTGATCTCGGGCGAGCACGTCGGCGCGCTGGCGATGTCCGAGCCGAATGCCGGTTCCGACGTGGTCAGCATGAAGCTGCGCGCCGACCTCAAGGGCGATCGTTACGTCCTGAACGGCAACAAGATGTGGATCACCAACGGTCCGGATGCCGACACCCTGGTGGTGTACGCCAAGACCGACCTCGAGGCGGGCCCGCGCGGCATGACCGCCTTCCTGATCGAAAAAGGCTTCAAGGGCTTCTCGATCGCGCAGAAACTGGACAAGCTGGGCATGCGCGGCTCGCACACCGGCGAACTGGTGTTCCAGGATTGCGAAGTACCTGTGGAAAACGTGCTGGGCGGCGTCGGCAAGGGCGTCAACGTCCTGATGTCGGGGCTGGACTTCGAACGCACCGTGCTGTCCGGCGGCCCGCTGGGCATCATGTCGGCCTGCATGGACGCCGTGGTGCCGTACATCCACGAGCGCAAGCAGTTCGGCCAGGCGATCGGTGAGTTCCAGCTGATGCAGGGCAAGATCGCCGACATGTATTCGACCATGATGGCTTGCCGCGCCTATGTGTATGCCGTGGGCCAGGCCTGCGACCGCGCAACGATGCCGGAACAAGTGCGCGCCCTGCGCAAGGACGCCGCCGGCGCCATCCTGTACAGCGCCGAAAAGGCCACCTGGATGGCGGGCGAAGCGATCCAGACCCTGGGCGGCAACGGCTACATCAATGAATACCCGGTCGGCCGCCTGTGGCGCGACGCCAAGCTGTACGAGATCGGCGCCGGCACCAGCGAAATCCGTCGCATGCTGATCGGCCGCGAGCTGTTCGGCGAAACCATGTAACCCTTCATTGGAGACAGATACCATGAACGATCCAGTCGTCATCGTCGGCGCAGCGCGCACCCCGATGGGCGCCTTCCAGGGCGATTTTTCTTCCAAGACCGCGAGCGACCTCGGCGCGGTGGCGATCAAGGCCGCGGTCGAGCGCGCCGGCGTCGCCCCTGACGCGGTCGAGCACGTCTACTTCGGCAACTGCCTGATGGCCGGCCAGGGCCAGGCCCCGGCGCGCCAGGCGCTGATCAAGGCCGGGCTGCCGCTGTCGACCGGCGCCGTCACGCTGTCCAAGATGTGCGGCTCGGCGATGCAGGCCGCCATCTTCGCCCACGACCAGCTGGTGGCCGGCAGCGCCGACATCGTGGTCGCCGGCGGCATGGAGTCGATGACCAATGCGCCCTACCTGATCCCGAAGGCGCGCGGCGGCTACCGCATCGGCCACGCGCCGATGTTCGACCACATGATGCTCGACGGCCTGGAAGACGCCTACTCGCGCAACGAGAAGACCGGCGAAGGCCGCTCGATGGGCACCTTCGCCGAAGAGTGCGTGGCGACGTACCAGTTCACGCGCGAGGAGCAGGACGCGTTCGCGATCGCCTCGGTCAAGCGTGCGCAGGCCGCCAGCCTCGAGGGCGGCTTCGACTGGGAAATCGCCCCGGTCAGCGTCACCAGCCGCGCCGGCGACACCGTGATCGACAAGGACGAAGGCCCGCTCAAGGCCAAGGTCGACAAGATCCCTTCGCTCAAGCCTGCGTTCAAGAAGGATGGCACCGTGACCGCCGCCTCGTCGTCGTCGATCAACGACGGCGCCGCCGCGCTGGTGATGATGCGCGAATCGAAGGCCAAGGAACTGGGACTGACGCCGATCGCGCGCGTGCTGGGCCACGCCACCCACGCGCAAGAGCCGAACCTGTTCACCACCGCCCCGATCGGCGCGATGCACAAGCTCTTCAAGAAGACCGGCTGGACGGCCGGCGACGTCGACCTGTTCGAGATCAACGAAGCCTTCGCCGCGGTGCCGATGGCCGCCATGCGCGACCTCGACATCCCGCATGGCAAGGTCAACGTCCACGGCGGCGCCTGCGCGCTGGGCCACCCGATCGGCGCCTCCGGCGCGCGCATCATCGTCACCCTGCTCGGCGCGCTCAAGCGCAGCGGCGGCAAGCGCGGCGTGGCCTCGCTGTGCATCGGCGGCGGCGAGGCCACCGCGATGGCGATCGAGCTGGTGTAACCCGTCGACCAGCGCGGCAATGATGAACGAACCATGCGAACATTGAGGATTCAACCGTTCACAGGGAGTTCATCATGCCAACCGCACTGATCATCGGCGCCTCGCGCGGCATCGGCCACGAGATGGTCCGCCAGTACCGGCTCGAGGGCTGGCGCGTCATCGCCACCGCGCGCAAGCAGGAAGATTGCGACGAGCTGGTTCATATGGGCGCAGTGGCGCACCAGCTGGACGTCACGAGCGCCGAATCGATCGCCGCGCTCGGCTGGCGCCTGGACGATGAAAAGATCGATAGCGCCTGGCTGGTGGCGGGTGTCTACGGCCCGGATCACGGCAGCTTCCCGACCGGCCCGGAATTCGACGCCGTCATGCACACCAACGTGCTGGCCGCGATGCGCCTGATCCCCATCATCGGCCCGCTGCTGGCCGACACGCGCGGCAAGCTGGCGGTGGTTTCCTCGCGCATGGGATCGATCGGAGAGCGCACGGGCACCGAAGGCACGCTGTACCGCGCCAGCAAGGCGGCGCTCAACTCCGTGTTGAAGGACGCGTCGATCACCTATGGCGCGCAAGGCGTCACCTGCGTCGCCTTCCATCCGGGCTGGGTCCAGACCGATATGGGCGGCTCCAGCGCCAGCCTGACGCCGGAGCACAGCGTGCGCGACCTGCGCGCTACCCTGGCGAAGGTGGACGCCAGCGCCAACGGCAGCTTCCTGAACCACGACGGCGCCGCCATCGCCTGGTAGGCAATCACTACACATAAAAAACACACGAGACACCATGATCCTGAGCGAAGAACACCAGATGATCCGCGACGCCCTGCGCAGCTTTGCGCAGGAGCGCCTGGCCCCCAACGCCGCGCGCTGGGACCGCGAACACCATTTCCCGAAAGAGGAACTGAAGGAACTGGCGGCCCTGGGCGCCTTCGGCGTGGCGGTGCCGGAGCAGTACGGCGGCGCGGGCCTGGACTACGTGTCGCTGGCGCTGGTGCTCGAAGAGATCGCGGCCGGCGACGGCGGCACCTCGACCATCATCTCGGTCAACAACTGCCCCGTGTGCAGCATCGCCATGATGTACGCGAACGAGGAACAGAAGGAGCGCTGGCTGCGTCCTCTCGCCCAGGGCGCGCTGCTGGGCGCTTTCGCCCTCACCGAGCCGCATACCGGCAGCGATGCGGCGGCGCTGCGCACCACCGCCACCCGCGAGGGCGACAGCTATGTCATCAACGGCGCCAAGCAGTTCATCACCAGCGGCAAGCATGGCGACGTGGCCATCGTCATGGCCGTCACCGACAAGGCGGCCGGCAAGAAGGGCATCAGCGCTTTCTGGGTGCCGACCGCTACGTCCGGCTACATCGTGGCCGGCATCGAGCAGAAGATGGGCCAGCATTCGTCGGACACGGCGCAGATCGTGTTCGACAACTGCCGCATCCCGGCGGCCAACCTGATCGGCGAGGAGGGCATGGGCTACAAGATCGCCCTGTCCGGGCTGGAGGGCGGCCGCATCGGCATCGCCTCGCAATCGGTCGGCATGGCGCGCGCGGCCTACGAGGCGGCGCTCGGCTATGCGAAGGAGCGCGAGAGTTTCGGCAAGCCGATCTTCGAGCACCAGGCGGTGCAGTTCCGCCTGGCCGAGATGGCGATGAAGATCGAGGCCGCGCGCCAGCTGATCCTGCACGCCGCCGCGATGAAGGATGCGGGCCTGCCCTGCCTCAAGGAAGCGGCGATGGCCAAGCTGTTCGCGTCAGAGATGGCCGAGAACGTCGTGTCGAGCGCGATGCAGGTGTTCGGCGGCTACGGCTACGTGGCCGACTTCCCGGTCGAGCGCATCTACCGCGACGTGCGCGTGTGCCAGATCTATGAAGGCACCAGCGATATCCAGAAGATCCTGATCGCGCGCGCGCTGTGAGCCTGCCCTTACTGCGGATCGTGCCGCTCGAGCCCGAGCGGCTGGCGCAGCTGTTCCAGTATCTCGACGACCAGCTGCAGGAAAATGGCCGCGGCGGCATGCCGCTGTTCCAGCCGCTGTCGCGCCTCCAGTCGCGCGTGCCGCCCGAGAAGGCGGCGGCCTTCGCGGCCAGCTTCTCGGTGCCGTTCGGCCAGCCGGGCTGGCGCCATATGTGGATCGCGCTCGACACGCTGGGTGCGATCGCGGGCCATGTCGACCTGCGCGCGCGGTCCGATCCAGCTTCCATCCACCGCGCGCTGCTGGGCATGGGGGTGCAGCGCGACTACCGGCGCTTTGGACTGGGCCGGCAACTGGTCGAGACGGCGCTGGCCTGGGCTGCCGCCACGCCGCCGCTCGAATGGGTCGACCTCGACGTGCTGTCGGTAAACCTCCCCGCGCGCCGGCTGTACGAACGCGCCGGCTTCGTCGTCACGGGCGAGGTGCCCGACCTGTACCGCATCGATGGCGAATCGCACGGCTCGGTCATGATGAGCCGGCGCGTCAGGTAACGGCAGGCTCCAGCAGCGTGATCGTCTGCGCCCGTGTATCGATCCGCGCCTGGATCCCCATCGGCAGGGTGAACTGGTTGCGGATATGCCCGATCGAATAGCCAGACACCGCCGGAATCGTCAGCGGATGCAGGTGCAGGCCCAGCGTGCGCTCCAGCGTGAGCGAGATGTCTTCGTGCTCCGGCCCGCAGTTCTCGCAAATGCCGACCACCAGCGCCGCCGCGTTCTTGAAGCCGCCCGCCAGGTCGAGCTGGGTCATCCAGCGGTCGATGCGGTACGGCGCTTCGTTCACCTCTTCCAGGAACAGGATGCTGCCCGCGATGTCGGCCGCATACGGCGTGCC
This sequence comes from Massilia timonae, assembly GCF_001866515.1. NCBI lineage: Bacteria > Pseudomonadati > Pseudomonadota > Betaproteobacteria > Burkholderiales > Oxalobacteraceae > Massilia > Massilia timonae. The sequence continues at coordinate 1,738,646 of NZ_JRYB01000001.1, read as the reverse complement.
GGCCAGCGCCGCCACCAGCGACAGGTTGCCGCCCATGAGCGGACCGGTGGCCACGCCGTGGGTGAAGGTGTGGACGCCGAAATGCGGCTCGCTCGCGGCGCGCTGCGCGTTCTCGTGCGACATCGGGATCGTGTAGCTGGCCTGCGGCTCGGTCAGCACCGCCATCATGTGCTGGCTCGAATACGCCGTCATCGTCGACGAGGCCACCGGGCCGTGGAAGGTCACCAGGCCGGTCTGTTTAAAAATCGCGAGATGCAGCGCCGTGATGTCGGAATAGCCAACCAGGACCTTGGGGTTGCGGCGAATGAGCTCGTAGTCGAGGCTCGAGACCAGCGAGATGCAGCCCGAGCCGCCGCGGATCGGCCAGATCGCTTTCACTTCCGGATCGAGGAACATCGCATGCAGGTCGGCCAGGCGCTGCTGCACCGAGCCGGCATAGTTGCCGAACACTTCGCGCAGATAGGCGCCTGTCTTGACCTTGAAACCCAGCGCTTCGATATTGCGCACCGCCTTCTCGATGGCGCGGTCGTTGGTGTAGCCGCCGGGCGCGATCAGGCCGACGGTGTCGCCGCGCTTCAGGCGGGGCGGTTTGATGAGTTTTTTCATGGGGCGTGAGGGGTGCTGGCGCGCTGCGGCAAGGCCGGGCAAGGCAAGGGACAAGGCGGCGGCGATGGCGCCAAAGCTGCGACGGCTGATCTTCATGCGTGAGGCAGGACTCCAGATGAACAAAGGCCCGCGCCGGGAGGCCGAAAACCTCCATGGCGCGGGCCCTCAGTGTAGGCCAATCAGAAGAACTTGTAGTTGGCCATCAGGGTGAACGAGCGGCCCCGCGGATCGGCGACGCGCGGTTCCCAGCTGCTGCCGGCGCCGGTGTTGCTGTCGTAGGTGATCGCGAACGGCGGATCTTCGTCCAGCAGGTTCTTGACACCCGCGGTCAGGCTCAGGTTCTGGAAGCCCGTGTAGTTCACCGACAGGTTGAAGATCGAATAGTCGTCGACCTTGCTGCTGTAGTTCGACGGCACGATGCGACCGCTGGCCACGCCCGGCAGCACCTGGTCTTCATAGCCCGAACGGTAGATGTTCTGCAGCATGCCGCTCCAGTTGCCCTGCTTGTAGGTGACGTAGGCGCTGTGCTTCCACTTCAGGCCCAGGTCGCCGGTGAACAGGAAGCGGCCCACTTCGCTTTCGCCGAACTCCGAGTTCTTCGTGGCGCGCGACTTCTTCTCGAGCAGGCGCGAGCCGTCCAGGCCCACGGTCCACACGGCGCCGGTGCTGAACTTGCCGTTCAGGCGGGCGCCGACTTCGACGCCGCGCGTGATGCGCTCGCCGGCATTGAGCCAGCGCTGGTCGATCGCCACCAGGTTACCGGCCGGGTCGCGGAAGAACTGGTCCTGGAACAGATTGTAGTTCTCGACCATGGTCGCCACGTTGAACGAGTCGATCGTGTCGTACTTGCGGATCTCCCACAGGTCGGCATTGGCCGAGAAGTAGTTGGTCGGCTCGAACACCACGCCCAGGCTGCCCTGTTTCGCGGTTTCCGGTCCCAGCGTATTCTTGCCGCCGGTCAGCGTGATCGGATTGACGGCATCGCAGCCCGGCACGGTGGAATCGACGCGGCCGATCGGGCAGGTGGCCGGGTCGGCCAGATCCTTGCCTGCATACGGCGACTCGGTCACGCCGTTGAACAGCTGGTTGAACGACGGTGCGCGGAAGCTTTCGTTGTACGAGCCGCGGAACATCAGTTGCGGGATCGGCTGGTAGCGGAACGACACCTTCGGATTGGTGGTGGCGCCGAAGCCCGTGTAGTCGTCGCGGCGGATGGCGAAGGTCAGTTCCAGCGCCTGGGTCACCGGCACCAGCACCTCGGCGTAGATCGCCTTGATGTCGCGCTTGACCTGGTCGAGCGCGTTGACGTCGTCGAACGGCGCGTTCAGGATCGCCGGACGCGCGTCGGCGGCGCGGCGGTCGCCATTGAACTTGTATTCCTCGCGGCGCAGGTCGGTGCCCAGCGCGGCCATGACGGGGCCGGCCGGCAGGTTGAACAGTTCGCCCGAAATCGCGGCATCGAACTGCGTCATGGTCACTTTGCCGCCATACATCACCACGCCGGCGGCCGAGGTGGCGCGGATCGCGTCGATCGCTTCCTGGCTCTGGCTCTGGCCCGGCAGCAGGAACGGGTTCACGATGCCCGAACCCAGCACGTCGGCCAGCGCCCGGGTGTAGTTGTAGCCGGTGCCCAGCGTCGAATCCGATTCGCTGAAGGCGCGCGACAGGCCCACGCGGTAGTCGTAGCGCTTGCCGAACAGGCTCAATGGTCCGTCGGCGCCCAGCAGCAGGCGGCCGGCCTTGGTCTCGGTCTCGATCTCGCGGTTGCCGCACTCCATGCAGCGCCAGCGGTAGGCGATCGGCAGGCCGTAGTTGGCCGAGATGCTCGGGAAGACCTTGACCAGCGCGTTGTACACGTCGTCGTAGGCGGCGCCGGTGCTTGGGTAGAACGAGGTCGGACCGAAGGTCGAGGCGGAAGGAGAAATCTGATTCGGCGAGAAGCGCTTGGCTACTTCGACGCGCGAGGCCACGCCTTCGGCATAGAACTCGTGCTCGCCCATGCGGAAGGTGGCGCGCGCCAGCGCATTCGAATTCTTGACCGGCTGCTGCAGCACGGCGGCGCGGCCGGTATCCCAGGCGCAGCCATAGGCGGCGCCCGGCGAATCCCACAGCTTCTCGTCGTAGGCGCCCATGCCGTCGATGCTGTCGCAGCCAGGGCCGCCCGGCAGGTCGAGCAGGCTGATGCCGTTGTAGGCCACGGTGCCGCCGCCCGGGATGGTCGGACCGGTGCCGGTGCGCGACAGCAGGGTCGGCGCCAGGGTGGTGGCGAAGATGTTGCCGCTCGGCGTGCCGCGGGTATCCACCGACACGCCGCGGTTCGGCTGGAAGGTATTCACGAAATCACGCTGGTCGCCGCGCAGCGCCTTGTTCTCGCTGTGCGCGGCCGTCACCAGCACGTTCCAGCCCTGGGTGTCGAGGTCGCCCCAGCCGCCGGTGATGGTGGCGCGGCCGATCTCGCCGCCGCTCTCTTCGGCGATGTCGGTGAAGGCCTGGGCTTCCAGGCCCTTGTAGTTCTTGCGCAGGATGAAGTTGATCACGCCGCCGATCGCGTCGGTGCCATACACGGCCGAGGCGCCGTCCTTCAGCACTTCGACGCGCTCGACCGCCGCCATCGGGATCGAGTTCAGGTCGACCGCCGAGCCCTTCATGCCGTGGGTCGCGACGCGGCGGCCGTTGAGCAGCACCAGGGTCGAATCGGAACCCTGGCCGCGCAGGTTGGCGCTCGAGGCGCCGTTGTTGCCGCGCTGGGCGCCGGACGTCACGTCGGCGTTCGACGCCAGGTTGTCGGAACCGTTGCCGTTGACGTTCAGGGTCGCGATCAGCTGCTCGGCCGTCACGATGCCCTGGTCCTCGAGCTGTTTGCGCGAAATGATTTCAACCGGCAGCGCACCTTCCTTGGCGATGCGCTTGATGCTCGAGCCGGTGATTTCCACCCGCTGCATCGACGCTTCCGCCTGTGCCTGCGCTTGTGCCACGATCGGGGCGGCAGCGCCCATCAAGGCCATCCACTGTGCCAGCTTTTTTAATTTCACCGTGTTTCTCCTAACGTTTCCCTTGGCGGTCTTGGGCCAGTCTGGTGCACCGCAGGGTGCGGCGCCTGGCCTGCTCTCTTCGTAATGGCTAGTTCGCTCTTAGCATTACGTTATGTTGTGAATTCAGAGTACGCCCACAAAAATCTCAGGTGCCAATGAATTATCCGGAGGGCAGTATAACCAGCAGGAATATTTTATTTAGGAAAAACTAACGGAATCTATCGCTTAGCTCTGGCGGAGCGTGCTCTTTGCGCAACATCGACATCGAGGTAACGCCAGGTCGTGAATTCGACCGGATGCCGTTTGTAGTTTTTCAACCACGGATGACGCAGGTCGCCGGACAGCACATGGGTCAACGGCACCCATGGGTTATAGGCGTGGATGAGCTGATTCATCTCGAAATACAGCTGCTTGCGCTGCGCACCATCGCCGAGCAGACGCGCTCTTTCGTAGCGCACGTTGTACTCGGGCAGGTTGAAACGCGCGTAGTTGGCGCGGCCCGCGTTGGGTCCGTACAGCAGCTGATAAAAATTGTCGCCGTCGGGGAAGTCGGCAATCCAGTTACTTTCGAACATCTGCACCGTGCCCAGGCGCGACGCCTTGATGATCTCGGTCTTCTTGTCCGACTTGAACACCACGCGCAGGCCGATCGCGTTCAGGCATTTTCTCCACAACTCGTCGCGCAGGCGGCCGCCGACGGTGGCTTCGCTGTGCATCGTGAGCGTGAGCGGCTTGCCACCAGGCGCGCGCCGGAAACCATCGGCATCGCGCCCGTCGTAGCCATGGCGGTCCAGCAGCGCGTTGGCCAGCGCCGGGTTGTAGGGCACCGGGCTGCGGTAATCCGGATCGTAGCCGAGCACGTTCGGCGGCAGCGGCGATTCGGCCTTGATCGCGAATCCCTTCTTGAGCAGCGCGATGTCTTCCGCGCTGTTGTACGACATCGAGATCGCGCGCCGCAGCGCTACCCTGTCCTTTCCGTAGCCGCCGACCACCGGGTCGTTCATGTTCATCCACATGTAATAGGTCTGCAGCACCGGGAAGCGCGACAGCACGATGCCGCGCGCCGCCAGCTCGGGTTTGAGTTCGCCATCGCGCACCACCATCTCGGTCATCGATTCGGGAATCTGTTCCAGGTAGTCGTATTCGCCATTCAGGAAGCCCAGCATGCGGCCCTGGAATTCCTCGGCGATCTTCACGTCGATCCGGTCCACCCGCGGCAGGCGTTTTCCGTTCAGGGCGGCGGCAATCGCCCGGTCTTCCGGGTCGTCTCCCGGCGTGGCATGGAACACGGCCGTCGAATAGGGATTCGCCAGCAGGACGATGCGGTCGCTGCGCTTCCATTCCTTGACCATGAAGGGGCCGGTGCCGACCGGATGGTTGCCGGCCTGGCCCGGATAGGCTTCGATCACCTCGCGCGCCACCACGCCGGTGGCCGGGGTGGCGAGATAGAACAGGAAGTTGTTGTCGGGCGCGGCCAGGCGGATGCGCAGGGTGTAGCGGTCGACCGCCTCCACCTGCTTGCCTTCGAGCATATACGACCAGGGCGACCTGAGCGACGGGTCGCGCAGGCGCTCGAGGCTGTAGACATAGTCGGCGGCGGTGACTTCTCGCTTCACGCCCTTGAAGGCCGGGTCGGGCGTGAAATGGATGCCGGGGCGGATGCGGAAGGTATACGTCAGGCCGTCGGCGCTCACCTGGGGCATCGCAGTTACCGTGTTCGGCCGCAGCTTGGCCGGCCGCGCCAGGTAGTCGTAGCGCAGCAGCGGATCGAACAGGTTTTCCAGCAGCGACAGGGTGGCGTTGTCGGACGCCATCGCCGGGTCGAGCCCCGTTTCGCTAGTGGACAGGAACATGCGCAGCACTTTTTGCTCCGACTGCGCCGGCGGCTGCGCCTGGGCCTCGGCCGCCTGCGCACCAAGGCAGGACAGGGTGAAAACTAGGGCGGCGGCGTAGCGGAATGTCATGACGGCGGGTCGTGTTGGGCGTTGCGTATCATAGGCCGGCGCCCTGCCCGAGGCAACGCTCATAACTTTTGCACATGGTGCGGCTGCATTCTTTCATCCACGCGGCTTGCCCTCAGCCCCTGTCCACTGCACAATCGTGCGATACCCAGCAGCGACCTACTTCATGGCACTCAATTACATCTGGACTGGCTTCTTCCTCGTCGGCTTCATCGCGGCATTGGGACAATGGATCTTCCTCGGCGACGCCGAGGTCTTCAAGCGCATCATCGACGGCACGTTCTCATCCGCCAAGATGGCGGTGATGGATATCGCGCTGCCGCTGGCCGGCGTCATGACGCTCTGGCTGGGGATCATGAACGTGGGCGAGAAAGCCGGGGCGATCAATGCCTTCGCGCGCGTCATCGCCCCCTTCTTCTCGCGCATCTTCCCCGGCGTGCCGAAGGACCATCCGGCCAACGGCCACATGGTGATGAATTTCTCGGCCAATATGCTGGGCTTGGACAATGCCGCCACGCCCTTCGGCCTGAAGGCGATGGAAAGCCTGCAATCGCTGAACCCGAAGAAGGACGAGGCCAGCGACGCCCAGATCATGTTCCTGGTGATCCAGACCTCGGGGCTGACCATCATCCCGCTGGCCATCATGGCCCAGCGCGCGATCCTGGGCGCGGCCAACCCGGCCGACATCTTCATCCCGACCCTGATCGCCACCTATTGCTCGACCATGACAGGCATCATCGCGGTTAGCTTGCGCCAGCGCATCAACCTGCTCGACCCGGTGGTGTTCGCCTGGATCGGCGGCGGCACCGCGCTGATCGGCGCCCTGGTGTTCGTCTTCACCCACTTCCTGGACAAATCGCAGATCGAATCGGTCTCGCTGATTTCCGCCAACCTGATCCTGTTCTCGGTCATCGCCGTCTTCATGGCCGGCGCCCTGCTCAAGAAGGTGAATGTGTTCGACGCTTTCATCGAAGGCGCCAAGGGCGGCATCGAGACCTCGCTCAAGATCATCCCCTACCTGGTCGGGATGCTGGTCGCGATCAGCGTGGTGCGCAACTCGGGCATCCTGGGCCTGATCGTGAGCGGCTTCGCCTGGTTCTTCAATGCGCTCGGCCTGCCGACCGATTTCGTCGGGGCGCTGCCCACGGCCCTCATGAAGCCGCTGTCGGGCAGCGGCTCGCGCGCCATGATGATCGATGCCATGACCACCTACGGCGTCGATTCCTTCGTCGGGCGCCTGGCCAGCATCCTGCAAGGCGCCGCCGACACCACCTTCTATATCGTCGCCCTGTATTTCGGCTCGGTCGGCATCCGCAAGACGCGCTATGCGATCGGCTACGGCTTGCTGGCCGACCTGGCCGGCGTCATCGGCGCCATCTTCGTCGCCTATCTCTTCTTCGGCTAAGTCTTCTTCACTCAAGGAACAGCATGCTCCAACGCTCCGTCTTCGCTCTTGCCGCGCTCTTCACGAGCATCTCGTTCGCCCACGCCCAGCTGCCGCAACCGGTGGCCCAGGCGCTGCAGCAGAACGGCATCGGGCAGGACGAGATCGGGGTGCTGGTGCTGCGCGGCGACGCCACCGTGCTGGAACACCGGGCCGGCCTGCCGATGCAGCCGGCATCGACCATGAAGCTGGTGACGACCCTGGTCGGCCTGGAACGCCTGGGCCCCGCCTTTCGCGGCCGCACCGAGCTGCGCACCACTGGCCAGGTCGAGGACGGCGTGCTGCGCGGGAGCCTGTACCTGAAGGGCGGCGCCGATGCCGACTTATCCGGCGAACACATCGCCGACATGCTGCGCGCGCTGCGCTACGAGGGCATCGAACGCATCGAGGGCGACCTGGTGCTCGACCGCGCTCTGTTCCAGCCGGATCGTCCGGATGTCGGCCTGCCGCCCTTCGACGAGTCGCCGGAGGCGTATTACAACGTGATCCCCGACGCCCTGCTGGTCAACAAGAACATGCTGCAGCTCGACATGCGCTCCACCGCGTCAACCCTGCAGCTGCGCATGCATCCGCAACTGGAGCGGGTCTCGGTGGCCTCCGAGATGACCCTGGTCGACGCCGACTGCGCCCAATGGGAGGCCGGCTGGAAGCTGCCCGAGGCGCAGCGCCAGCCCGATGGCCGCATCAAGATGGTCTTGCGCGGCACCTTTCCGAAGAACTGCAACCGCAGCTACGGCGTCAACGTGCTCGATCGCGACGATTACGTGAGCCGCCTGGTGCGCCAGACCTGGAGCGATCAAGGAGGCGTGCTGAGCGGCCGCACCATCACCGGCGCGACGCCGCCCGACGCCCGCCTGCTCGCCGCCCACGTGTCGCGGCTGCTGCCGGAACTGGTGCGCGACACCAACAAGCCTTCCGACAACGCGCTGGCGCGCACCCTGTTCCTGAGCCTGGGCAGCCTGCAGGCCGACCCGGTGACGGGCAGCCTGGCGCTGCCGCTGGCCGGGGAATCGACCTTCGCCCGCGCCGACGCCGCCGTGCGCGCCTGGCTGCGCGAAAAGCAGATCGACGACACCGGCTTCGTGATCGACAACGGCTCCGGCCTGTCGCGCATCGAACGCATCAGCGCGCAGCAGATGGCGCGCCTGTTGCAGGCCGGCCTGCGCAGCCCCTGGGCGCCGGAATTCCAGTCCAGCATCCCGATCGGCGCGGTCGACGGCACCATGCGCCGCCGCCTGCAGGACAGCCCCGCCGCCGGACGCGCGCGCCTCAAGACAGGCTCGCTGCGCAACGTCACCGCCCTGGCCGGCTACGTGCCGGACGCGAACGGCATTCCTTGCGTGTTCGTGGCGATGATCAACAGCGAGCAAAGCGGCAACGGCCGCGGCAGAGTCGTGCTCGACACGCTGGTGGACTGGGTGGCGCGCTCGGGCGCCGCGCCCTGAACCGGGAATGCACAGGTAAACAATGCTGTCGAAACAAGGTCACTATCGAATTACTATAATTCGTTAGTTTTCGATAGCAAAAGCTGACACAATAGCGGCCTGGTGTGTGTCCCGCGCTCCGGTTCCGCCTCCGCAGGACGCGTTGCCGACCTTCAAGTTTGGCTGTCCTGATCATCCATGAAATTCCATCCCCTGACCGGAGAATTCGCGCGCGCCGCAGACGAGACCGAATTCCTGAACAGTCAGCTCCCCCGTACGCGCTCGCTGCTCGGCTTCACGCTGCTGTTCTGCGTCGTGTTTTTCCAGTTCTTCTTCCTGACCGATATCGCGGCGCTGGGCCTGGACACCGCGCTCAGGGAGACCCTGCCGGCGCGCCTGGGCGTGGCCGTCAATGGCGGCATCTGCGCCTGGCTGGCCTATCGCCGCCCGCTGTCCATACGCGGCACCCGGCTGGCCGCGTCGAGCGCCGAAATCCTGTCGCTGGGCTGCTTCATGGTGGTCGCGCTGGCGCGTCCGAACGAGGTGCACTGGCATGCGCTGTCGATGGTGGTGATCCAGGTCGTGATCTACCTGTACATCCCGAACCGGCTGGCCTACGCCACCGCGATCGCGAGCGGCGGCGTCATCGTCTTCCTGACGCTGGTGCACACCCTGCTGCCGCCGCGGCCGGTGGCCGACCTGCTCACCATGGGCATGCTGCTGGCGATGATCAACACCTTCGGCATCCTGGCGGCGCGCCGTTTCAACCGGGTGGCGCGCGAGGAATTCCGGCTGCAGACGCAATTGAAGCGCCTGGCCGAGCGCGACCAGCTCACCGGCTGCTACAACCGCCACTACCTGAACGACCATCTGCTGGGCGCCGAGCTGGCGCGGGCGCGGCGCTTCGGCCATCCGGTCTCGGTGGTGCTGTGCGATATCGATCACTTCAAGCACATCAACGACACCTTCGGCCACCACCAGGGCGACCACGTGATCCAGAACTTCGCCACCCTGCTGCAGCGGATGACGCGCCAGGGCGTCGATGCGGTGGTGCGCTACGGCGGCGAGGAATTCCTGCTGATCCTGCCCGAGACCGGGCCGGCGGGGGCGACCGTCCTGGCCGACCGCCTGCGCGACGCTTTCGCCGCCAGCACCTTCACGGTCGACGGCGAACCGGTGCCGACCAGCGCCAGCTTCGGCGTGGCCGCTTTCGATTTCGCCAGCGCCGACCTGCGCGTCACCCTGCCCGACCTGATCGTGGCGGCCGACAAGCAGCTGTATGCGGCCAAGCGCAACGGCCGCAACCGGGTCGAGTCGGTCGAGCTGGCCGCGTAACTACAGCACCCGGCGGAAGGTCGCGCGCACCAGGTCGCGGTCGCCGCAATCGAAGTGCCACCATTCGGTCTTGATGCCCAGGAAGCCGGCCTGCAGCATCGCCGTGCGCAGCAGGCGGCGGTTGGCCAGCTGCTGCTCGGTCAGTTGCCCGGCCAGCAAAAAGCCTTCTTCCAGCGCCGGATGCGACAGCTCCGTCATGTCGTCGAAGCCGGTGCCCATGTCCAGTTCGACGCCGTCGGCATCGAGCAAGGTGATGTCGAGCGCCATGCCGTAGGAGTGGATCGAACCGCGCGCCGGATCGGCCAGATACAGGCGCAGGTCGGTGCCCTCGAGCGCATCCCACAACTGCTGCTGGACGCGCTGCGGACGCAGGGCGTCCAGCACCAGCGGTTTCAAGCCGGGCGCATGCACGGCCAGCCAGGCCACCGCGCGCTCGAGCGCCGCCGCCGCCTCGACGTGCAGCCAGGCGCAGTCGTAGGGCGAATACAGGTCGCGTCCGACGAAGTTGTTGGCCGTGGCGTAGCGCAGGTCGACGTCGATGCCGGCGATGCTGTCCAGGTGGCGAAATTCGGGGCTGCCGGCGATGTCCTCGCTGGCGAGGGTAAGCGTCATGGTCTACTTTTGTTCAAGGCAGGCGCGCGCGGTCGCGCCGATGCAGTTGGCCAGCTCGCGCGCCCCGTGCGACAGGGGCGAATGGCTGGCGGTGAGCAGGTACAGGTGCACCGGGATCGACGGCGACCACTGGCGGCACTGCACCTTGCTTGGGGCCGCCGAAGCGGCGGTGAACGGGTCGAGGATGGCGGTGCCGGCGCCGGCCTCCACCAGCGAGCGCGCGATCTGGTAGGTCTGCACCACGGTGCGGAACACCGGCTGCACGCCCTGGGCCTCGCAGGCGGCGACGACCATCTCGCCCAGCGGATCGCGGTCGGCCAGGCCGATCAGTTCACCGCTCAGGTCTTCGGCCGAGATCGGCTTTTTGCATTCGTCGTCGGTCCAGGTGCCGGCGGGCGCCACCACGGTCAGCAGGCCGTGCGCGATCGGCTCGGCCACGATGCCGGGATGGCGCGGATCCTGCAGCGACAGCGCGAGGTCGGCTTCGCCCAGGCGCAGCGCATTGACGATCTCGCTCGTGTGATGCGTTGCGAGTTCACAACGAGTTTCGGGAAAATCGCGGCGCCAGGCCGTCATCCCCACCGGCAGCACGCTGACCGCAATGGTCGGCGTCGACACCAGGCGCACGGTCTCGACCGCGCGGCCCTTGAGGCTGGCGGCCAGGCGGCGGATGCCCTGCAGGTCGCGGTTCAGTTTCTCGGTTTCGGCGAACAGGCGGTGCGCCTCTGGCTTGGGATACAGCTTGCCGCGCACGCGCTCGAACAGCGGCATGCCCAGCTGCAGCTCGGCGTGCTGCAGCACCTTGGTCACCGCCGGCTGGGAAATATGCAGCACCTGGGCGGCGCCGCTGATGGTGCCGACTTGCATGATGGCGTGGAACACCTCGATATGACGCAGACGCATTGCTTCATCCTTCAGTAGAAAACCCACCCCGCATACGGACAGGGTGGATGGGCGAAGGATACAGCGAAAATTGCTGTACGGCGATGGGTCACGGTGTATTCACTGGCGGCGTGGCAGGCACGGGCGCAGGCACGGGCGCGGTCGGCGGCACGTTCTCCAGCGCGCCCGGCAGCGGCTCGGCAGTCGGGGCCGGCGCCGATGGCGGCACTGGCGTACCGACCGGCGGCATGGGCGCAGTCACGGGCGCCGGCGCTTGCTGCGGCAGCGGCAGCGGCTGGGCCGGGATCACCGGCATCGGCGGCGGCGGGGTGCCGGCCGGCGTGGTCAGCACTTCGAGCAGCGCCGCCGTCTCGGCGTCCGGATTGCCGGAAATGTCCAACGGGCGGTATTTCATCTGGAACGCCGCCAGCGTGGTGCGGGTGGCTTCGTCGTACACGCCGCTTTGCACAATGCCGAAACCGTGGGTGGCCAGCTTGCGCTGGAACCAGCCGACGTCGGGCAGCAGGGCGTCGAAGGCCGGGCGCACGGCCGCCACGCGGGCGGCGTCCGGCCACAGCACCAGGCCCTCTTGCGCCAGGCGCTGCCACGGGAATTGCGGACCCGGATCCTGCTTCCTCAACGGCGCGATGTCGCTGTGGCCCAGCACGTTCTCGGGCGCGATGCCGTGGCGCTGGACAATGTCTTTTACCAGCGGAACCAGGGCGTCCACCTGCGCTTGCGGGAACGGCGCATAGACGCGGCCGGTCGGCGTGTCCTTCCAGCCGGCGTTGACGATCTCGATGCCGATCGAGCTGTTGTTCAGCTGGGTGAAGTTCTTCCAGCTCGAATTGCCGGCATGCCAGGCGGCGCGGTTCTCGTCGACCAGGCGGTAGATCCTGGGCGTCGCCTCGTCGGTCAGCAGGTAGTGCGAGCTGACCTGCTGCTCGGTCAGGATCTTGATCGAGCTCGGCGTGTTGGCGACCGTGTAATGCAGCACCAGGAAGCGCGCCCGGCTCGACTGGCCCTTGGCGGTATAGGTGGTGTCGTAGCGCGGGACGGTGGAGCAGCCCGCCAGCACGGTCAGGGCGAGTAAGGCGGCGATCGATTTCATCTTGTTCTCCTTGGTGGTTTCTTGTCGTTCAACCCAGCGCCAGGCGCGCGGCCGCGTGGTGGGCGCGCAATCCGGTCTGCGCGAAGTCGATATTCGGGGGCAGCGCTGCGCGCATGGTGTCGGCGATCAGCGGATGCAGTTCGGCGGCGCGTCCGCTCAAGGCCACCGGACGCGCCCCGAAGCGCGCGATCAAGGCCGACGCCAGGCGCGCCAGTTCGCGGCCGGCGTCGACCAGGATGGCGCGCGCCGCCGGATCGCTTTGCGCACTGGCGGAGACGGCCAGCGCCAGCTTGCCGACCGTCCCGCGCTCGTTTTGATAGATGAACTTTCGCGATTCGGCCCAGTCCGATCCGCCGACGTGTTCGAACACCGCATGCGCCATCGGCGAATCCCGCCAGCAGCCGGGACGTTCGTCTTCATTGCGCCAGATGTGGCGCAGCGCTTCGCGCGCGATCCAGAAGCCGCCGCCGCCATCGTCCAGCACCACGCCCCGGCCGCCGGCGCGGTGGAACACGTCGTGCTCGTCGATGAAGGCCCCGATCGAACCGGTGCCGGCATAGACCAGGTAACCTTCGCCCGGCGCGAAGCTGGCGCGGTAGGCGATCTCGATGTCGTTGCACAAGGTGACCGCGCCCGGCGCCACGCCCAGCAAGGCGGCCAGCCAGCCCTGCAGCAATTCGCCGTCGCCGCCGAAGCCGGTCAGGCCGGCCTGCACCCGCACCGGGTTCGCATGCTGCAATACCGCCGCCGCCAGCCGTTCGAAGGTGGCGCGCACGGCGTCGCGGCCATGGGGCGTGGCCATCTGCAGGGCGGAGAGACCGTCGACCGTGCCCTCGGCCAGGATCGCGCCGCCGGGCGCGGCCAGCGCCCAGCGGGTCTGGGTGCCGCCGGCGTCGATGCCCAGGCCGGCGCCTGCCATGCGCAGATTGTCTTGATCAGTCGGCATACCGTGATGCTACCCGCATTATGGTTTCGACCACACACGCACGCGCTCGCCCTCGTTGCCGAGGCGGTCGACCGCGCTCACCACGACGATCTCGGCCGGGCCGAGGCGTTCGTCGTCGGAAATCGTCCAGGTCGCGCGCGCCGCCGGCGCCACGGCGAAGCGCCATTCATTGCCGTGGCGGGCCCAGATCGCATACAGGGCATTGCCCTTGCCCGCCTTCAGGCTCAGGTCGACCGATCTGGCGCCGCGGCTCGCCTTGATCGCGGGCGTGCCGGGCCGCGTGCTGCCCAGCCACGGCGTGGCCGGCACCAGCGCCTGGCCGGTGTAGCGGGTCGTGCGCAGCTGGTCGCCGATGCCCTTGCGGTTCTGCATCAGGGCCACCATGCTGAAGTGGATGTGGCCGGTGGCCAGCGGACGCGAACGGGTCACGCTGACCTGCTGCAGCACTTCGTCCGGCTCGTAGTCGCGGGTCGGCGCGCCGATGCGGCTGGTGAACAGGCCCGGCCAGATATGGCGGCCGAGCGGGTTCTGGCCGATCCAGTAGTCCAGCAGCACGTCATAGGCCTGGCCCGGCGGCTTGATCGGCCAGTACAGCTGCGGCACGAAGTAGTCGAGCCAGCCCTCCTGCAGCCACAGTTCGGCGTCGGCATACAGCTTGTCGTATTGCGAGAAGCCGACGATGCCGGGTGGACGACGGTCCGGGCGGCCCAGGCCGAAGGGGCTAATGCCAAAGCGCACCCAGCTTTTTTCGGCATGGATGCCCTTGTACATGGCCTCGATCAGGCGGTTGACGTTGTCGCGGCGCCAGTCGGCGCGCGCCAATGTGCCGCCGCTCTTCAGGTAGCGCTGCCAGGCCGGATCGTCGGGGAAGTCCAGCTCGGCCTTGGCCGCGCGGCCGTCCAGCGCGGCGGCATTGCCGGCCACGGCCGGCGTGGCCTCGATCGGGTAGGGATAGAAATAGTCGTCGATGTGCACGCCGTCGATGTCGTAGCGGCGCACGACGTCGAGGATCACGTCCATGGTCTGCTTGACGGCTTCCGGCTCGCCCGGGTCCATCCACATGAACTTGCCATAGCGCTTGACGATGTCGGGATTGGTGTTGGTGATGTGGTTCGGCGCCGACTGCGAGCGCGCCGCGTCCATGCGCGCGCGGTAGGGGTTGAACCAGGCGTGCAGCTCGAGGCCGCGCGCATGCGCCCCGTCGATCCAGAACTTCAGCGGATCGTAGGCAGGCATCGGCGGTTTGCCTTGCGCGCCGCTCAGGTACTCGGTCCATGGCTCGATCTTCGACGGATAGATCGCATCGGCCGAAGGACGCACCTGCAGCACGATCGCATTCAGGTTCAGCGCCTTGGCGCGGTCGAGGATGGCGATGGCTTCCTGCTGCTGCTTGGCGGACGACAGGCCGGGTTTGCTGGGCCAGTCGATATTGGCGACGGTCGAGACCCAGGCGGCGCGCAGCTCGCGCGGCGCGGCGGGCGGGTCGTCGCCGCCGCTGGTTTCGGCGACCGGCACGTCGCGGGTGAGCGGCTTGGTGCCGCAGCCGGCCAGCAGACCGCCCAGGGCGAAGGCGCTGGCCATGCCGAGCGTGAAAGCGCGTTTGTTCATATCGGGAAGCAAAGTGGCTCCTTTGTATCTGTTCAGACTTTGACGAACCAGCGCTTGCGCCACATGCACCAGGCAATGGCAAACATGCAGGCGTTGAAAGCGATGGCGTACAGTAATGAGGTGTTGCGTGGGTCCAGCGGCAGCGCGGCGAACGGCGCGTACAGGAGTCGGCCGAGCGCGAGCTGGCTACCGTCCGGCTGCGTGAGTTGGATAAAACCGAGCATCTTGGCGATGAGGCCGGATAAAGCGAAGATGAACAGCGCGTTCATGCCGTAGATGACGAAGGGGGTGCTCAGGCGCTGCATGCGCTCGCGCAGTGCCGTTGACGGCGCCGCGTCCAGCAGCCAGTAGCTGGCGCCGAAGGCCAGCAGCGCCCAGCCGCTCATCAACAGGCAGAACGATGGCGTCCACAGGCTTTTATTGATCGGCATGAGGACCGCGTCGAGCGTGGAGCCCAGCGCCAGGCAGGCCAGGCCGGAGAGCATCAGCCACACCACCTGCTCGACCTGCGGCAGCGCCGAGAGCAGCAGGCGGCCGGCCAGCACGCCGAACAACAGGCTGCACACGGCCGGGAGCGTGGACACCAGGCCTTCCGGGTCCCAGGTCTTCGCCTGCGCCCACAGGTGGCCGTCCATCAGCGCGCGGTCGATCCAGGCGCCGAAGTCCTGGCCCGGTTCCAGTACGCCGGCGCCGATGCCGGGAACGGGGACGAAGAGCATCAGCACGCTGTACAGGGCCAGCAGCAGGAACATGGCAAGTGCCTGGCCGCGCCAGCCCAGATAGACCACCAGCGGCGCCGCCAGCAAGGTGCACAGGGCGATGCGCTGCAGCACGCCGGGAATGCGCACGCTGTCGAAATCGAAACGCGGGATCAGGTTGAGCAGGAAGCCGATCAGGAAGATCAACGCGGCACGCTTGGCCAGCTTGAGGAGCAGCTGCGGCTTGTGCGCGCCGGCGGCGGCCAGGCGGCCCAGCGACAGCGCCATCGCGACGCCGCCAATGAATAAAAAGAAAGGGAAGATGGTGTCGGTGAACGTCCACCCATGCCAGGCCGCATGCGCGAGCTGCGCATGCAGGTGGCCCCAGTCGCCCGGATTATTCACGAGCACCATCGCGGCGATGGTGAAGCCGCGGAAGGCGTCGAGCGATGTCAGGCGCACCGGTGCGTCGATCATGGCCCGTTATTTTTTCCCGAATTCGGGATCGATCTTCACCAGCGCCGCCACGATGAACGCGGGGATCGTCGCCAGGCAGGTCCAGATGAAGAAATGCTTGTAGCCCAGGTATTCCTGCAGGTCGCCGCTCCACATGCCCGGCACCATCATGCCCAGCGCCATCAGGCCGGTGCAGATCGCGTAGTGCGCGGTTTTATTGGGACCATCGGCCACCATGATCATGTACATCATCATGGCCGTGAAGCCGAAGCCGTAGCCGAACTGCTCGAGCGCGAGGAAGGCGGACACCGTCACCAGATCGGTGGGCTGCGTCTGCGACAGATAGACGAACACCAGGTCCGGCAGGTGGATCGCGAACACCATCAGCCACAGGCAGCGCTTGAGCCCCAGGCGCGAGATCAGCCAGCCGCCGGCCAGGCCGCCCAGCGTCAGCGCGATGATGCCGACCGTGCCGTAGGCGATGCCGTATTCGGCGGTGGTGAGTCCCAGGCCGCCTTCGCTGACCGGGTCCTTCAGGAACGGCGCCACGAGTTTGAGCAGCTGGGCCTCGCCCAGGCGGAAGGTGAGGATGAAGGCGACGATCATCCAGATGTCGCGCTTCCTGAAGAAGGCGGCGAAGGTGCCGAAGAAGTCGCGCAGCGGATTATTGGTGGTCGGGGCGGGACGGTCGTCCTCGGGCACCGGCAGCACGAACTGGTGCCAGGCAAAGGCGGCGAAGAAGATCCCGGCCAGCACGTAGAACACGATCGCCCAGGCTTGCCTGACGTCGCCCAGGCTCACGGCCAGGTAGCCGGCCAGCACCACCAGCGGGCCTTGTCCGACCAGGGTCGCCAGGCGATAGAAGGTGCTGCGCACGCCGACGAAGGCGGCCTGCTGCTGCTGGCGCAGGCCCAGCATGTAGAAGCCGTCGGCCGAGATGTCATGGGTGGCCGAGCTGAACGCCATGATCCACATGACGGCCAGGCTGACCGCGAAGAAGGCCGGTGTGTGCAATACGGTGCCGACCGCGATCAGCGAAGCGCCGACCACGATCTGCAGCAGCACGGTCCAGCGGCGCTTGGTGCCGAACATGTCGACGATGGGCGACCACAGCGGCTTGACGACCCACGGCAGGTACAGCAGGCTGGTATAGAAGGCGATGTCGGAATTCGAGATCCCCATGTCCTTGTACATGATGACGGTCAGGTTCATCACCACGACATAGGGGATGGCCTGGGCGAAGTACAGGGACGGCACCCACAGCCATGGGCGGTTCGCTTGCGGTTTCTGCATGTCTCTTTCTTGTGCCCTTAGGCAAGGCTGCGGAAACGCGCTTACGCGAGCGCCTGGCGCACGCTGCCGCGCGCCGCTTCCAGCAGCGCTTGCGCCTGCTCGACACTGGTTTGTTTGGACAAGGCCACGATGGCGGTCTTGACGTGGAATCCGCATTGCTCCAGCACCGCCCGCGCGGCCTCCTCGTCGGCGCCGGTGGCGAAGCTGGTGAGGCGGATCGCGCGCCGTACCAGTTTGGCATTGGTAGCCTTCAAGTCTACCATCAGGTTGCCGTAGACCTTGTTCAAACGCACCATCAGCGCGCTGGAAAAGGTGTTCAGCGCGATCTTTTGCGAGGTGCCGGCCTTCAGGCGCGTGCTGCCCGAGACCACTTCCGGCCCGGTATCCAGGGTGATGCCGATTTCGGCTTCGCGCGTGACCGGCGCATCCGGGTTGTTGGCGAAGCCGATCGTCAGCGCGCCGACCGCACGCGCGGCCCGGATCGCCCCCAGCACATACGGCGTGCCGCCCGATGCGGCGATCGCCAGCACCACGTCGTCCGGCCCCACGTTCACGCCCTCCAGGTCCGCGCCGCCCTGCTCCACATCGTCTTCGGCCCCTTCGACCGCGACGAACATCGCGTCGCTCCCGCCGGCCAGCAGCGCCACCGCGCGTCCATGCGGCCAGGAGAAGGTCGGGTACAGCTCGACGCTGTCGAGCACGCCGAGGCGGCCCGAGGTGCCGGCGCCGACATAGATCAGGCGTCCGCCCGCCTCCATGCGCGGCAGCGCGGCGGTGACGGCGGCGGCGATGCGCGGCGCGGCCTTGCGCACCGCCTCGACGGCCTGGAACTGGTCGTCGACGAAGACGTTCACCAGTTCGGTGGTCGGATACTGGTCGAGGGCGGCGTGCGCCTGGGAAGGGGTTTCGGTATTGAGCATCGCCGTGTCTCGGAATGGAATTGTGATGAAACCAGTGTAATACCAATTCGGCAAGCCATCCCATGAAAGGATCGGCCGCCGTCATGCCGCGAGGTTATGCGGGCGAGTTAAGCCGGCCTGCGCAACTCGGCCACGAAGTCGTAGTGATCGCTGCGGCAGTAGGAATGGGTCAGCTCGACCGGCTCGCCCGATTCCAGGTAGCCGACGCGGGTGATGAACAGCACCGCGCGGCCTTCCGGCACGTCCAGGCGCGCCGCCAGCTCGGCGTCGGCGTTCATGGCGCGGATATGCTGCAGCGCGCGCACCGGCATGTGGCCGGTCTTGCCGAGGTGGGCGTACAGCGAGGCGGCCACGCCATCGGGACGCGGCAGCACCGTGGCCGGGATCACGCTGACCTCGTAGGCCATCACGACGTCGTCGGCCAGGCGCAGGCGTTCCAGGCGCGCCACCCGCGCGCCGGGCGACAGGCCCAGCGAGAGCTGCTCGTCGGCGTCCGCCAATACCACTTCGCGGCGCAGCCACTCGGAGCGCGGGGTATAGCCGCGCTGCTGCAACTGTTCCGAAAAACTCGACAGGTTCGACAGCGGCTGCTCGATGCGCGGCGCGATATAGTTGCCCGAGCCGCGACGGCGCACCACGAGGCCCTGCTCGACCAGCTGGTCGATCGCCTTGCGCGCGGTGACGCGCGAGACGTCGAGCTGTTCGGACAGCATGCGTTCGGAGGGCAGCGCCTGGTCGGCCTGGTAGCGGCCGTCGCGCACGTCCTGCGCCAGCTTGCGCGCCAGCTGCATGTAGAGGGGAGAATTGTCGTCCAGGTTGACCTGGAATCCGGGACCGGGGGTGTTCATACCGTGGAAGCATACCACTTGAGACCAATGCAAAAGAGTTATGGCGTCCCCACGGCTATTCATTAGGCAAGGGTTTCGGGCTGTCCGTATCCTGATCCCGCAAACTCAATAAAAAAGGAATGACATGAATCACGGCAGGCGCTCCCTGCTCGGCATGGTCATGCTGGGCGCGATGGAACCGCTGTTCGCGGCAATGCCGCTGGCGTCCGGCGCCGCGGCGGCCTCGCTCGACGCCGAGCTGGCCGCCATCGCCAACGATCCCGCCTTCCCGCTGGCCAGCCTGTCGGTGGTGGCCCTGCGCGCCGGCCAACCGGTGTACGAAGGCGCGTTCGGGCGCCGCACCATCGGCAACGGCGCCGCGCCCGACCGTCCCGCCACACCGGATACGCTGTACCGCATCGCCTCGATCTCGAAGCTGGTCACCACGCTCGGCCTGATGCGCCTGCTGGAAGACGGCAAGGTCGATCTCGATGCCGACGTCTCGGGCTACCTCGGTTTCAACTTGCGCAATCCGCATTTCGCCAACCAGGCGATCACCCTGCGCCACCTGCTGCTGCATACCTCCTCGCTGCGCGACGACGGCGGCTACTTCTGGCCGGCCACGACCGCGCTGAAGGACGTGCGGCCCGCCTGGTCGAGCCTCGCCGGCCCTGACGGCGCCTATTACAGCTACTGCAACCTGGGCTTCGGCCTGATCGGCACGATCATGGAGCGCGTGACGGGCGAACGCTTCGACCGCCTGATGGCGCGCCTGCTGTTGCAACCGCTCGGCCTGCAGGCCGGTTACAACCCGTCCGAACTGCCGAAGGCGGCGCAGGACCGGCTGGCGACCATCTACCGCAAGCGCCCAGTGGACAGCGACACCTGGCAATCCGACGGCCCCTGGGTCGCGCAGGTCGACGCCCCCGGCATCCAGCCGCCGCCGGGCCTGGCCAGCTACGTGCCGGGCACGAACGCCACGCCGTTCAGCCCAACCGGCGGCCTGCGCATCTCGGCGCGCGACCTTGGCGTCGTGATGCGCATGCTGATGGCGGGCGGCGTCCATGACGGCAAGCGCCTGCTGCAACAAGCGACGCTCGAGCGGATGTTCGCCCGCCACTGGCGTTACGACGGCGTCGGCGGCAACGGCAACCCGCTGGGCAGCATCCTCAGCCCGCGCGGCCTGGGCAACGCCCACTATCCCGACCGTCCCGGGATGTGGCTGACGCCCGGCTTCGACGCGGTCGGCCACCTGGGCGACGCCTACGGCCTGCGCTCGGTCTTCGCCCTGGACCGCAGCGTTGGCAAGGGCGGCGGCAACGGCATCGTGGTGCTGGCCGGCGGCAGCGCGCGTGACCCGTCGACCGATCCGGGCCGCGATTCCTCGCTGGCGCGCTACGAGGAACGCGTGCTGGCCAGTGTTTACCGGCGCGCCATCCTCGGCCAATCTTCGTGAACGCTCGCGCAAATGCGTACATATATGCCGGTTATGACTGTTCGCCCACCATTCATTGGCGGGCCGTCCAACCAGCCTCTAAGCTCTCTCCCCCAATCTGAACAAACGAGTCTGGCATGCAGCACATCATCGTGATCGGCGGCGGCGTCGTCGGCCTGGCGTCGGCCTGGTGGCTGGTGGAAGCCGGCTATGGCGTCACCCTGCTCGAGCGCGCGCCGGAAGTCGGCAGCGGCGCCAGCTACGGCAATGGCGGCCAGCTCAGCTACCGCTACGTCTCGCCGCTGGCCGACGAGGGCATTCCGCTCAAGGCCGTCAAATGGCTGTTCCAGGCCGACGGCCCGCTGCGCTTCAGGCCGGAAGCCGACCTGCGCCAGTACCGCTGGCTGGCCAGCTTCCTGGCCCACTGCCGCGCCGACGTCAACCGCCGCACCACGGCCAAGCTGCTCGAGCTGGGAGAATGCTCGCGCCGCGCGATGGGGCAGCTCGAGCTGGTGGTGCCGCCCGAATCGTTCCACTGGCGCGACGCCGGCAAGCTGGTGGTCTACCGCTCGCGCGAGGTGTTCGAGGCGGCGGCGTCGAAACCCGGCGCCGGCCAGGTCTGGACGCCCGAGGAATGCGGCGCGCGCGAACCGGCGCTGGCGGCAGCCCAGCACCTGCTGGCCGGCGGCATCTACAACGCCGGCGAGGCGGTGGCCGACTGCCACGCCTTCTGCCTGGCCCTGGCCGGGCGCCTGCGAGAACACCCGCGCTTTCGCGGCTTCGTCCATGGCGAGGCGCGCGGGCTGTACGCCGAGCGCGGACGCATCCGCGGCGTCGAGACGGCCGGCGGCCTGCTCACGGCGGACGCCTACGTGCTGGCGGCCGGGATCCAGAGCCGCGACCTGGCCGAATCGATCGGGATCGACCTGCCGCTGTATCCGCTCAAGGGCTACAGCCTGTCCGCCCCGATCCGCCAGGACGACGTGGCGCCCGAGATCAGCGTCACCGACTTCGAACGCAAGGTGCTGTATGCGCGCATCGGCGACCGGCTGCGGGTGGCGGCCATGGTCGACATGGTGGGCGAAGACCTGCGCCACGATCCGAAGCGGGTCGAGGGCCTGACGCGCCAGGTGCGCGACACCATGCCGCGCGCGGCGGATTATTCGCGGGTAGCGGTGTGGGCGGGCTTGCGACCGGCCACGCCGAGCAGCGCGCCGATCATCGGGGCCACGCGCTACGACAATCTGTGGCTCAACGTCGGGCACGGGCCGCTGGGATTCACGTTTGCCTGCGGGACGGCGGCGGTGCTGGCCGACCTGGTGCAGGGGAAGGCGCCGCCGTTCGGGCTGGATGGGTTGACGCTACGTCAATAAAGCCAGATTGCCTTTTCACTAATGGGGCGAACCGTCATGCGCCCCGCATGACCGGCGTGAGAGAAATCGCGGATAATTGCCGCCATGTCCACCCGTCCCACCTCTCCCTGCCCCTGCGGCGGCCCCGCGTTCGCGCAATGCTGCGGCCCTTACCTGGCCGGCGCGGCCCTGCCGCCGACCGCCGAAACCCTGATGCGCTCGCGGTATACCGCATTCACGCTCAAGGACGAGCCCTATCTGGTTGCCACTTGGCATCCAAGTACCCGCCCGCAGGAAGCGATCATCGACGAGTCCGAGCCCATGCGCTGGCTCGGACTCGAGATAAAAACTGCTTTACGTTTACGTCAACGTAAAGCAGAATTGCCGGACGATCCAGAGCAAGACCCGAACCGTATCAACGAGGATAGCGTCGAATTCGTCGCCCGCTTCAAGGTCGGCGGCCGTGCGCACCGCCTGCACGAAGTCAGCCGCTTCGTGCGCGAACCCGGCCCGGATGGCGCGCTTCGCTGGTTCTACCTGGACGGCAGTTTCCCTGACAAGAAGTAGCGCCGCGAGAGGCGGACAAAAAAGAGACGAAAGCAGAGGACGGCACATGCCCCAGATCGAGAGCAAACTGAACCCGCGCGGCGAGGACTTCAAGACCAATGCCGCGGCAATGCAGGCGGTGGTGGACGACTTGCGGGCGCGCGTTGCGCAGCTGGCCAAAGGCGGTGGCGAAGCGGCCTGCGCCAAACACGTTGCGCGCGGCAAGCTGCTGCCGCGCGAGCGCGTCGAACACCTGCTCGATCCGGGCACGCCCTTCCTTGAATTCTCGCAGCTGGCCGCCTATGAGATGTACGACGGCGCCGCCCCCAGCGCGGGCATCATCACCGGCATCGGCCGCGTATCGGGCCAGGAGTGCGTGATCGTCTGTAACGATGCCACCGTCAAGGGCGGCACCTATTACCCGATGACGGTGAAAAAACACCTGCGCGCGCAGGAGATCGCCGAGCAGAACAACCTGCCCTGCATCTACCTGGTCGACTCGGGCGGCGCCAACCTGCCGAACCAGGACGATGTCTTCCCCGACCGCGACCACTTCGGCCGCATCTTCTACAACCAGGCGAATCTCTCCGCCAAGGGCATCCCGCAGATCGCGGTCGTCATGGGCTCGTGCACCGCCGGCGGCGCCTATGTGCCGGCGATGAGCGACGAGTCGATCATCGTCAAGGAACAGGGCACGATCTTCCTCGGCGGCCCGCCGCTGGTGAAGGCCGCGACCGGCGAAGTGGTCAGTGCCGAAGACCTGGGCGGCGGCGACGTCCACACCCGCCTGTCGGGCGTGGCCGACCACCTGGCCCAGAACGATCCGCACGCGCTGGCGCTGGCGCGCACCATCGTCTCGAACCTGAACCGGGTCAAGCCGGTGCAGGGCGCGCTGCGCGAGAGCGTGGAGCCGAAGTACGCTCCCGAAGAACTGTATGGCGTCATTCCGGTCGATACCCGCAAGCCCTTCGACGTGCGCGAAGTGATCGCGCGCGTGGTCGATGGCAGCGAGTTCGACGAATTCAAGGCCCGTTATGGCACGACGCTGGTGTGCGGCTTCGCCCACATCTACGGCATGAAGGTCGGCATCATCGCCAACAACGGCATCCTGTTCTCGGAGTCGGCCTTGAAAGGCGCGCACTTCATCGAACTGTGCTGCCAGCGCAAGATCCCGCTCGTCTTTCTGCAGAACATCACCGGCTTCATGGTCGGCCGCAAGTACGAAAACGAAGGCATCGCCCGCAACGGCGCCAAGATGGTCACCGCCGTCGCCACCGCCTCGGTGCCGAAGTTCACCGTCATCATCGGCGGCTCCTTCGGCGCAGGCAACTACGGCATGTGCGGCCGCGCCTTCTCGCCGCGCTTCCTGTGGATGTGGCCGAACGCGCGCATCTCGGTGATGGGCGGAGATCAGGCGGCGTCGGTGCTGGCCACCGTCAAGCGCGATGGGCTGGAAGCGAAAGGCGGCCAATGGTCGCCCGAAGAAGAAGAAGCCTTCAAGCAGCCGATCAAGGACCAGTACGAACACCAGGGCCACCCCTACTATGCCAGCGCGCGCCTGTGGGACGATGGCGTGATCGATCCGGTTGATACGCGCATGGTGCTGGGCCTGGGCTTATCAAGCGCCATGAACAAGCCGATCGAGGACACGAAGTTCGGCGTGTTCCGCATGTAAGGGAGAGATGATTATGGACTATCAGACACTCACCATCGCGATCGCCGACAAGGTCGCCACCGTCACCCTGAACCGCCCCGAGCTGCGCAACGCCTTCAACGAGCATGCGATCGCCGAACTGGCGCTGGCCTTCGATGAACTGGGCCGGAGCGACACGGTGCGCGCCATCGTCCTGGCCGCGAACGGTCCGGCCTTCTGCGCCGGCGCCGACCTGAACTGGATGAAGAAGATGGCCGGCTACTCGCATGAGGAAAACCAGGAAGACGCGCTGCGCCTGGCCGACATGCTGCGCACGATCTACCTTTGCCCGAAGCCCACCGTGGCCAAGGTGCAGGGCGACTGCTACGCCGGCGGCATGGGCCTGGTGGCCGCCTGCGACATCGTCGTCGCCGTCGACACCGCCGGTTTTTGCCTGTCCGAAGTGAAGCTCGGCCTGATTCCGGCTACCATCTCGCCTTACGTGATCAAGGCCATGGGCGAGCAGGCCGCGCGCCGCTACTTTTTGACGGCCGAACGCTTCGATGCGCTTGAGGCGCGCCGCATCGGCTTCGCGCATGAAGTGGTGGCCGCCGACGCGCTCGACGCGACGGTCGCCGGCATCGCCCGCGCCCTGGTCAACAACAGCCCGAACGCCGTGAGGCAAGCCAAGACGCTGGTGCGCGACATCGTCGGCAAACCAGTCGACGATGCGCTGCTGCTCGATACCGCCGGCCGCATCGCCGCCATCCGCGCCTCACTGGAAGGGCGGGAAGGCGTGGCTTCCTTCCTTGAAAAACGCAAGCCCACATGGCTGCAAACATAGAAATTGGAAACCTGAAGTGACTCAATCGACCTCCTCCGAGTGGATCGCGCGCAGCCTGCGCAGCGTATGGCATCCCTGCACGCAAATGCAGCATCACGAGGAGGTGCCGCTGATCGCGGTCAGCCATGGCAAGGGCCCGTGGCTCTATGACTATGACGGCAAGCGCTACCTGGACGGCATCAGCTCGTGGTGGGTCAATATGTTCGGCCACGCGAACCCGCGCATCAACGCCGCGCTGAAAGACCAGCTGGACAAGCTCGAACACGCGATGCTGGCCGGCTTCACGCATGCGCCGGTGGTCGAGCTGGCCGAACGCCTGTCGAAGCTGACCGGCCACGCGCTGGGCCACGCCACTTTCGCCTCGGACGGCGCATCCGCGGTCGAGATCGCGATGAAGATGAGCT
This sequence comes from Massilia timonae, assembly GCF_001866515.1. Classification (NCBI taxonomy): domain Bacteria; kingdom Pseudomonadati; phylum Pseudomonadota; class Betaproteobacteria; order Burkholderiales; family Oxalobacteraceae; genus Massilia; species Massilia timonae. Next base: position 1,713,277 of record NZ_JRYB01000001.1, on the reverse strand, counting down.
TCCACGCCTGGCGCAACGCCGGCAAGCCGGCCAAGCAGGAATTCGTCTGCCTGCAGGGCAGCTACCACGGCGAGACGATCGGCGCGCTGTCGGTCACCGACGTCCCGCTGTTCAAGGATGCCTATGGCCCGCTGCTGCGCGCCTCCCACGTGGTGGGCGCGCCCGACGCGCGCAACGCGGGCGAAGGCGAGACCGCCCAGGACGTGGCGCGCCGCGCGATCCTGGAAGTGAAAGAACTGTTCGAGCAGCGCGGCGACAACATCGCGGCCATCATCGTCGAACCGCTGGTGCAGTGCGCGACCGGCATGGCGATGTACGACCCGCTCTACCTCAAGTTGCTGCGCGACCTGTGCGACCAGCACCATGTGCACCTGATCGCCGACGAGATCGCGGTCGGCTGCGGGCGCACCGGCACCTTCTTCGCCTGCGAACAGGCGTCGATCTGGCCCGACTTCCTGTGCCTGTCGAAAGGCATCAGCGGCGGCTACCTGCCGCTGTCGCTGGTGCTCACCCGCGACGACATCTACCAGGCCTTCTACAGCGAAGACATCACGCGCGGCTTCCTGCACTCGCACTCGTACACCGGCAATCCGCTGGCCTGCCGCGCCGCGCTGGCCACGCTCGACATCTTCGAGGAAGACGATGTCTTGAACCGCAATCGCGAGCTGGCCACCAAAATGACCATCGCGCTGGCGCCGCTGGCCGAGCACGAGCGCGCTCGCCACTTCCGCCAGCGCGGCATGATCTTCGCGTTCGACGCCATCGAGCCGGACAAGGATCGCGCCTCGACCTTCTCGCGCCGCTTCTTCTCCACCGCGGTCGAGAACGAACTGCTGCTGCGCCCGATCGGCCGCACCGTCTACCTGATGCCGCCCTATGTGCTGGACGACGAGGACGTCGCCGGCCTGGCCGCGCGCACCATCAAGACCTTCGAATCGGTGATTGCTGCGTGACCATGAACCTGATTGCCGACATCGACCGCAAGCTCGACGCGCTCGCCGCCCACAGCCTGGTGCGCAAGCGCCGCGTGACCGACGGCGCCTGTGCGCCGCGCCAACGGGTTGACGATCGTATGCTGCTGGCCTTCTGCAGCAACGACTACCTCGGCCTGGCGTCGCATCCCGTGGTCATCGAAGCATTGCGCGCGGGCGCCACTTTGTACGGCGCCGGCAGCGGCGCCTCGCACCTGGTGTCGGGCCACGGCCGCGCCCACCACGTGCTGGAAGAGCGCCTGGCCGAGTGGATGGCGCCGCACCTGCAACAGGCGCGCGCGCTCACGCTGTGCACCGGCTATATGGCCAACCTGGCGATCCTGACCGCGCTGGGCCTGGATGCCGACGCGATGATCTTCTCGGAGGAGCTGAACCACGCCTCGCTGATCGACGGCGCGCGCCTGGCGAAGGCCGGCGTCACCGTTTATCCGCATGGCGACGTCGACGCGCTCGAGGCGCAACTGAAGGCCAGCACCGCCGCCACGAAAATCGTCGTCACCGACAGCGTCTTCAGCATGGACGGCAACCTGGCCCCGCTGCCGGCGCTGCTGGCCGTGTGCGAACGTCACGGCGCCTGGCTGGTGGTCGACGACGCCCATGGCTTCGGCGTGCTGGGGACGAACGGCCGCGGCGCGCTCGAACACTTCGGCCTGCGCTCGCCCAACCTGGTGTACATGGGCACGCTCGGCAAGGCGGCCGGCGTCGGCGGCGCCTTCGTCGCCGCGCACGCCAGCGTCATCGAATTGCTGGTGCAGCGCGCCCGTCCCTACATCTACACCACGGCCTGCCCGCCGGCCCTCGCGCACGCCCTGCTCGCCAGCCTTGATATCATTGGCGGCGCCGAAGGAGAATCACGACGCGCCCACCTGGTGGGGCTGGTCAGGCAGTTGCGCGAATCGCTGGATTTCCAACGTTGGAAACTGGCGGCGTCGACCACCGCGATCCAGCCCGTCATCATCGGCAGCAACGACGCCGCGCTGCGCGCCTCCGCCGCCCTGCATGAACAGGGCCTGTGGGTGCCGGCGATCCGCCCGCCGACCGTGGCGCCGGGCACGGCGCGCCTGCGCGTGACCTTGTCGGCTGCCCACGGCATCGACGACGTCGCGCAACTGGCGCACGCGCTCAACAGACTGGAAATGGCCGCACCATGAACAACCCGAACAACCTGAACGACAATGACGACCCGATCGCGGCGCCGCCCGCTGCGGTGCCAGAGGTCGACCTCCACGAGCCGGCTCATAGACCGGAACTTGAGCCAGAGCTCGAGGCGCGCGCCACCGACGGCCTGCCTTCGCGCTTCGCCTGCTTCGTCACCGGCACCGACACCGAGATCGGCAAGACCCTGGTCTCGAGCGCCATCCTGCACAAGCTCGCCGCCAGCGGCGTGCGCGCCTGCGGCATGAAGCCGGTGGCGGCCGGCGCCGAACTGCGCGACGGCGAACTGCATAACGACGACGCCGACATGCTGGTCGCTGCCGGCAACGTGCACCTGCCGTCGTCGATCACGACGCCGTATATGCTGCGCGAACCGGCGGCGCCGCACATCGCCGCCGCGCTGGAAAACGTCACCATCGAATCGGCGCCGATCATCGCCGCCTTCGCCGAGATCCAGGCCGCGTCCGATGCGGTCGTGGTCGAGGGCGTGGGCGGCTTCCGGGTGCCGTTCAACGACAACTTCGACAGCGCCGACCTCGCCGCGCAACTGAACCTGCCGGTGATCCTGGTAGTCGGCATGCGCTTGGGCTGCATCAGCCACGCCCTGCTTACGGTCGAAGCGATCGTGGCGCGCGGCCTGGTGCTGGCCGGCTGGGTCGCCAATACGGTCGATCCCAAGATGGGCTTCGAGCTCCAGAACATCGAGGCGCTGGCACAGCGCATCCCGGCGCCGCTGCTGGGCCGCGTGCCGCGCCTGCACACACCGACGGCCGCCGCGGCGGCCGAATTCATCGATCTCGCTGGACTGCCGGGATGGCCGTCCACGCGAGGCCAGTCCTGAAGGAACCACCATGTCCAATATGAACACCGTCGCCCTGCATCGCCCGGCGGCCCCGATCAAACCAGCGGAAAACGCAACCTGGCCGCTGGCCGACGTGCTCGCGCTGTTCGCGCTGCCGTTCCCCGAGCTGATGCACCGCGCCTCGACCCTGCACCGTGAATACTTCCCGGACGGCGACGTCGAACTGGCGACCCTGCTGTCGATCAAGACCGGCGGCTGCGAGGAAGACTGCGGCTACTGCCCGCAGGCGGCGCGCTACGACACCGGCGTCGAAGCCAAGAAGATCCTCGATATCGACACCGTGCTGGATGCGGCGCGCGCGGCGAAGGCCAGCGGCGCGACCCGCTTCTGCATGGGCGCCGCCTGGCGCAGCCCGAAGGAGCGCGACATGGAAAAGGTCGAGACCATGGTGCGCGAAGTGAAGGCGCTGGGCATGGAGACCTGCGCCACGCTGGGCATGCTCGAAGCCGGCCAGGCCGAGCAGCTGAAAAAAGCGGGCCTGGACTACTACAACCACAATATCGATACCGCGCCTGACTTTTACAACAACGTCATTTCGACCCGCGAATACCAGGACCGCCTGGACACGCTGGGCCGCGTGCGCGAAGCGGGCCTGAAGGTCTGCTGCGGCGGCATCGTCGGCATGGGCGAGACGCGCGAGCAGCGCGCCGGCCTGATCGCCCAGCTGGCCAACCTGAACCCGTATCCGGAATCGGTGCCGGTCAACCACCTGGTGCAGGTCGAGGGCACGCCGCTGCACGGCCTCGACAAGCTGGACCCGATCGAGTTCGTGCGCACCATCGCGGTCGCGCGCATCACCATGCCGCAAGCGCGCGTGCGCCTGTCGGCGGGCCGCCGCGAGCTGGGCGAAGCGGTGCAGGCGATGTGCTTCATGGCCGGCGCCAACTCGATCTTCTACGGCGACAAGCTGCTCACCACCGACAATCCGGAAGCCGACGACGACCGCGTGCTGCTCGAGAAGCTGGGCCTCAAGACGCGCGCTGCCACGCTCGATTCGGTACAGAAGGAAGCTTGCGGCTGCTGATGCAGCACCCTGCGCGGCCGGGGAGACACGGCCGCGCCCACAATTCGTCCGAACAACCATAAGCGAAAGATAAGCGCATGTTCACCAAGATCCTCATCGCCAACCGTGGCGAAATTGCCTGCCGTGTCGCCGCCACCGCGCGCCGCATGGGTATTCGTACCGTCGCCGTGTATTCCGAGGCCGACGCCGGCGCCAAGCACGTCGCGGTGTGCGATGAGGCGGTCCTGATCGGCCCCGCGGCCGCCAAGGACAGCTATCTGCGTGGCAGCAAGATCATCGAGGTGGCCAGGGCCACCGGCGCCCAGGCGATCCATCCGGGCTACGGCTTCCTGTCCGAGAACGCCGAGTTCGCGGAGGCGGTGCAGGCCGCCGGACTGGTGTTCATCGGCCCGCCGGCTTCCTCGATGCGCGCGATGGGCTCGAAGTCGGCCGCCAAGCAGCTGATGGAGAGCGCCAACGTGCCGCTGGTGCCGGGCTACCATGGCGACGAGCAGAGTCCGGATTTACTGCATATGCAGGCCGACCGCATTGGCTACCCGGTGCTGCTCAAGGCCAGCGCCGGCGGCGGCGGCAAGGGCATGCGCGTGGTCGAGCGCTCGGAAGATTTCGAAGCCGCGCTGGCCTCGTGCAAGCGCGAGGCGATCTCCAGCTTCGGCGACGACAAGGTGCTGGTCGAGAAGTACCTGATCCGCCCGCGCCACATCGAGATCCAGGTCTTCGCCGACAGCTTGGGCAACTGCGTCTACCTGCACGAGCGCGACTGCTCGGTGCAACGCCGCCACCAGAAAGTGCTGGAAGAAGCGCCGGCCCCGGGCATGCCGGCGGACCGTCGCGCGGCCATGGGCGAAGCGGCGGTGAATGCCGCGCGCGCGGTCGGCTACGTCGGCGCCGGCACGGTGGAATTCATCGCCAACCAGGACGGTTCGTTCTACTTCATGGAGATGAACACCCGCCTGCAGGTCGAGCATCCGGTGACCGAGATGATCACCGGGCTAGATCTGGTCGAATGGCAGTTGCGCGTCGCCTTTGGCGAGCCGCTGCCGAAGAAACAGCATGAACTCGGCATCCACGGCCACGCGATCGAGGCGCGCGTGTATGCCGAGAATCCCGAAAAAGGCTTCCTGCCGTCGATCGGCGCCTTGCGCCACATGGACGTGCCGCAGGCGGTGGCGTTCGAGCTCGGCCCGGATGCAATGCATCCCGCCGCCGTGCGCGTCGACTCCGGCGTGCGCGAAGGCGATGCGATCTCGCCGTTCTACGACCCGATGATCGCCAAGCTGATCGTCTGGGGCGCGGACCGTACGCAGGCGCTGGCGCGCATGTCGCAGGCGCTGAGCGAGTTCCGCATCGTCGGCCTGGCCACCAATATCGCTTTCCTGAAACGCCTGGTCGAAGGCCAAGCGTTCGCGAGCGCCGACCTCGACACGGGTTTGATCGAACGCAATCAATCCTCACTTTTCCCGCCCGCGGCCCCTGCCCCGCTCGGTGCGCTGGCCCTGGCCGCGCTCGCCCTTACCAACCACGAAACCGTGCACGGCGCCGCCAACGACGCCGACCCATGGAGCCAGGCAAGCGGCTGGCGCATGAATGGCGACTACCGCCGCACCCTGTCCTTCACCGATGAGTACGGCGACTATCGCATCGGTCTGACTTACCGCAATAGTGGGTGGGAAATTGACCTTGATAAGCAGCGTCAGCGCATACAACTAGTATCGCAGAACGATGCCGAGCTGGCCCTGCGCCTGGGCGAGACCGCCCTGCACGGCTGTGTGCGCCGCGACGGCGACGCCTTCCACGTGTTTACCGGTGGCCGCCATCACACCCTGACGTACAATGACCCGATGGCACATGCCGGTGAGATTGAATCGGCGGGCGGTCGCCTGACGGCGCCGATGCCGGGCAAGGTGGTCGCGGTACTGGCCCAGTCCGGCAAGGACGTCAAAAAGGGCGAGCCGCTGGTGATCATGGAAGCGATGAAGATGGAACACACGATTTGCGCGCCGAGCGACGGCCTGGTGGAAGAAGTGCTGTACCAGGTCGGCGACCAGGTGGCCGATGGCGCGCCGCTGCTGGCTTTCAAGGCAGCATAGACAGACACATACAAGAACCACCCTGACAAAAACGAGGGGGAGACATGCGCATTGTCCTGTACCGGGGCGATGGCGTCATCGAGCCGTGGGAACGCGAGTTCTCGGCCATGATGCCAGGCGTCGAGACGGTCACCTGGAAGGAGGGCCAGCTGTTGCCCCCTTGCGATTACGCGGTATTGTGGAACCCGGCGCCCGGCCTGCTGGCGCAGCTGGACGAGGTCAAGGCGATCTTCCTGATGGGTGCCGGCGTCGACGCCGTGCTCAAGTTCGGCGACACGCTGCCGCGCGTGCCGCTGGTGCGCCTGGGCGACGCCGGCATGGGCGTGCAGATGGCCGAGTACGTGGCGCACGCCGTGCTGCGCTACTTCAGGCGCTTCGACGAATACGAACAGCAAGCACGGCACGGCGCCTGGAATCCGCTGCCCCAGCATCCGAAAGAGTCGTTCACGATCGGCGTCATGGGACTGGGCAAGCTCGGCATGCCGGTGGTCGAGGCGATGCGCCATTTCGGCTTCCCGGTGCGCGGCTGGAGCCGCAGCCCGAAGGACATCCCCGGCGTGCCGACCTATGCCGGCATGGAGCAGCTCGACGATTTTTTACATGGCACGCGGGTGCTGGTATGCCTGCTGCCGCTGACCGCGGACACGACCAACCTGCTCGACCGCCACCGGCTGGGCAAGCTGGCGCCCGGCGCCTATCTGATCAACGTCTCGCGCGGCGCGATCCTGGCCGAGCCCGACCTGATGACGCTGATCCGCTCGGGGCACATCGCCGGCGCCACGCTCGACGTGTTCCGCCACGAGCCGCTGCCGGCCCCGCATCCGTTCTGGAACGAACCGCGCATCGCCCTCACCCCGCATATCTCGGCGCTCACCATGCGCCTCGACGCCGTGCGCCAGATCGCCGCCAAGATCGGCGCCCTGGAAGACGGCGAACCGGTCGACGACCTGGTCGACCGCCAACTTGGATACTGAGATGAACCAGCCTGCATTGCCCACCAAAGTCAAGATCGTCGAAGTCGGCCCGCGCGACGGCCTGCAGAACGAGAAGGAAGCGCTGAGCGCCGACGTGAAAGTCGAACTGGTCGAGCGCCTGGCGCGCGCCGGCTTCGTCAACGTGGAAGCGGCCGCCTTCGTGTCGCCGAAATGGGTGCCGCAGATGGCGACCAGCGCCGAGGTGCTGGCGCGCATCGCGCGCCGGCCCGGCACCATCTATTCGGCGCTGGTGCCGAATATGCAGGGCTTCGAGGCCGCGCTCGCCGGCGGGGCCGACGAGGTGGTCGTGTTCGGCGCGGCTTCCGAAGCCTTTTCGCAAAAGAACATCAACTGCTCGATCGCCCAGTCGATCGCCCGCTTCGAGCCGGTGGCGCGCGCGGCGAAGGAACACGGCCTGCGCCTGCGCGGCTCGATCAGCACGGCCTTCGGCTGCCCCTACCAGGGCGAGGTGCCCCTGGACGCCGTCGGCGACGTGGTGGCGCGCATGCGCGACCTGGGCTGTGACGAGATCGACATCGCCGACACCATCGGCGTCTCGACCGCGCGCAAGACCCAGGCCGTGATGCTGCGCGCGGCGCGCGAATTCCCGATCGCCCAGCTGGCCGGCCACTTCCACGACACCTACGGCCAGGCGCTGGCCAACATCTATGCGGCAATGGAAGTCGGGGTGGCGATCTTCCACTCCTCGGTGGCCGGCCTGGGCGGCTGCCCCTATGCCAAGGGCGCGACCGGCAACGTGGCGACCGAGGACGTGCTGTACCTGATGCAGGGGCTGGGCATCGAGACCGGCGTGGATCTCGACCAGGTGGTCGATGCCGGCCTGTTCATCTCGCAGCAGCTGGGCCGCAAGAGCATCAGCCGCGCCGGCAACGCGATCGCGGCCAAGCGCGCCGGATGAATCGTCGGGGTGGACGGCACCCCACAACGAAAAAAGCCGACAACTCACGTTGTCGGCTTTTCTCTTAATGCTGGTCGGAGTACAAGGATTCGAACCTTGGACCCCCTGGTCCCAAACCAGGTGCGCTACCGGGCTGCGCTACACTCCGAAGAAGCGAGATAATATCGGTTTCGCGTGACCTGGTCAAGTTTTCGTTGCAAAATAGCGAGCTGGTAGTTTTCTGAAGTTAAGTTGAGGTATGTATGTCATGCATATGGCTCTGAACTTTGGCGACCCGGTCAGCCTGCAACGAGGCAACCGGCGCATCGTCATCGGCGTTGCGGTATCGATCGCGGTGCACGCATTATTCCTGCTGGCGTACCGGAATACGACGTTCAAGACCATGGAGATCGCGCCGGCCGAGCCGACTGTGCTGTCCGTCATGATCGCCCCTCCGGCGCCGCCACCGCCACCACCCGCGCCGGAAATCGTTCGTCCCCCGGCGCCAGCCCCCAGCGCCGCCGCTGCACCACGCACGACCCGGCCTGCGCCGCCACAAGCCGTGATCGCGGTCCCGGAAAGTTCACGCACCGGGCCCGATCCGTTCGTCGTGCAACAGGAAGAAACCGCGGAACCAGCGCCGAAGTTCGACATGAACGCGGCGCGCGCGGTGGCGCGCGCGAATGCCCACCTGCGCGACCCGTCGAAGGAAGGCACGGCGCTCGCGCAATTCCCCGAGCCGGCGCTGCAGACCGAATCGAAGCTGGCGCGCGGCATCCGCGAAGCCAAGCGGCCCGATTGCAAGGACGGCCTTCCGGGCGGGCTGCTGGCGCCGATTTATTTACTGATGGAGAAAAAGGATTCGGGCTGCAAGTGGTAAGCCGTCATTCACCCTTGATCTGCAGCGCACGCTCGTAGAGCGCATTCTTCTTGCGCCCCGTGATCTGCGCCGCCAGGTTCGCCGCCTGCTTCACGCTGCACTCGCTCAACAGGATCTGCAGCACGCGCTCGGCCTCGGCATCTTCGGCGTCCGTGGCTTCGACGGCGCCGGCCACCAGCACCACGAATTCGCCGCGCTCGCGGTGCTGGTCGGCCGTGACCCAGGCGCGCGCATCCTTCAGTTCGCAGCGGTGCACTTCCTCGAACATCTTGCTCAGCTCGCGGGCGAACACCACCTGCCGGGTCGGCTCGAAAGCCGCCGCCAGCGCCTCGACGCAATCGACGATGCGATGCGGCGCCTCATAGAACACCAGGGTCGAGGTCTCGCGCGCCAACGGCGCCAGCGCCGCCTCGCGGCCCTTGGCCTTGGCCGGCAGGAAGCCGACGAAGTGGAAGCGGTCGTTCACCAGGCCGCTGGCCGACAGCGCCGCGATCGCGGCCGAGGGACCCGGCAGCGGCACCACGTTCAGGCCCGCGCTGCGCACCGCATCGACGATGCGCGCGCCGGGATCGGACACGCCCGGCGTGCCGGCGTCGGACACCAGCGCCACGCGTTGTCCGGCGCGCAGGCGCTCGACGATTTTCTCGGCCACTTCGCGCTCGTTGTGCTGGTGCGCGGCGATGGTCGGCTGGGACAGGCCGAAGCGCTGCAGCAGCGCACCGGTCTTGCGCGTGTCCTCGCAGGCGACCACGTCGCTGAGGGCCAGCAGGTGTAAAGCACGCAGGGTGATGTCGGTGACGTTGCCGATCGGAGTAGCCACGACGTACAGCGTTGCGGTAGGATAGGACTGCTGGGCCGCCTCGCCCATGACGGGAAGTCGGGCGATGTCGATGGTCTGCTGATCTGTCATAAAGGGTTCCGATGCTGAAGAAAAAAAATCTACCGGGCTTGCTCGCGGCCGCCGTCATTACACTCTTGGCAGGCTGCGGCAGCACGCCGCTGCCTCCCGATACCGGTTGCGGCATGCCAGGCGGAGTGTGCGGTCCTGCGACGCCGGTGACGAATGCGCCGCCACCGGCGCCAGCTTACACGCCGCCGCCGCGCGAAGAAAGTGGCGTACAGACCAATCCGGTCGAACTGCCGCCGAGCGCCGGCGGCGGCCCGCGTGCCGCGGCGCCATCGTCGGCGCCGTACAGCGGCCCGGCCGTGCGCGTGGCGCTGCTGCTGCCGCTCGAGTCGCAGGCGCTGGCCCAGCCGGCCGAAGCGGTGCGCGCCGGCTTCATGGCCGCCCACGACCAGCAGCGCGAAGGCGTCACCGTCAACCTGGTGCCCACCGGCGACTCGACGCAGGCCGCGCTCGACGCCTATCGCGGCGCGGCCGAGCAGAACGATATCGTGGTCGGTCCGCTGGCGCGGTCCGCCGTGGCGGCCCTGGCCACCAGCGGCGCGGTCAACAAGCCGACCATCGCCCTGAACCACCCGCAAGTCAACTCCCCGCTGCCGCGCCAGATGCTCGTCATCGGCCTGTCGCTCGAAGACGAAGCGCGCCAGGTGGCCGAGTGGGCCGCGAGCGAGCAGCCGGTCGGCCAGGCCCTGGTGCTGACCGGCCGCGCCGCCTGGCAGCAACGCCTGTCGGGCGCCTTCAGCCAGCGCTGGGCCGAACTGGGCCGCATGCACGCGACGGTCGAACTGCCGGCCGAAGGCGGCTACGTCGACGGCAATGCGCTGGCCGAGCTGCGCGCCCGTTTGTCGGCCGAGCCGCCGCAGCTGGTGTATGCCGCGCTCGACGCCAACGGCCTGCGCCAGGTGCGCATGGCGATCGGCACCTCGCTGCCGACCTATGGCACCGCCTCGGTCAATCCGGGCCTCGACATGTCCAGCGTGCCGGCCGAACTGGTCGGCGTGCGCTTCCTCGACCTGCCCTGGACCGTGCAGCCCGACCATCCGGCCGTCGCCGGCTATCCGCGCTGGAGCAATGGCGGCCAGGGGCTCGATCCGCAGCGCCTGTACGCGCTCGGCATCGACGCCTACCGCATCGCGCGCGAACTGGCGCAACGCCCCACCGGCGCGTTCGAACTCGATGGCGCCACCGGCCGCCTGTCGGTGAACGTCGGCCAGGGCGATCGCGCCTTCCGCCGCGTCGAGACCGGCGTCGTGGTGCGCGACAATGGCCCGACTGAAGAAATCCTCACCGACGATGCCGGCGGCGACAGCCTTCCGCGCCCGCGCCGCGTGTTCGAACCGGTCGCGACCGGTTTATGAAATGTGGCCCTTGCGCCTGTCCCGACGGCAGGCCCAGGGCCGGGAATGGGAACGCGCCGCCCTCGATTACTTAAAACACCATAAACTGTCCCGGGTCGAGGAGAATTTTCGCTGCAAGGGCGGCGAGATCGACCTGATCATGCGCGATGGCGCAACCCTGGTGTTCGTCGAGGTGCGCCAGCGCGCCGACCGCGCACACGGCGGCGCCGCCGCCAGCATCACCCCTGCCAAGATCCGCCGCCTGGTCTGTGCGGCGCAAGTTTATCTGTTGCGTTTTCCCGTCACTCCTCCCTGCCGTTTCGACCTGGTCGCCATCGATGGCGAGCATATCGAATGGTTGCGGAACATCATTGAAGTGTAAGCAATTTTTACTGCGCTTGCTCAGGTGGGGTTGCCGCTGCACTATAATCCTCGGCTATGAATACTCAACGCATCCTCGCTCACTTCCAGGAGAGCGCCGACCTGAAGATGAAGTCGGCCGCCACCCTGGCTCCTTCCATTTCGGCGGCGGTAGAACTCATGTTCAGCGCCCTCTCCAACGGCAACAAGATTCTGGCCTGCGGCAACGGCGGTTCGGCCGCCGACTGCCAGCACTTCGCGGCCGAGCTGGTCGGCCGTTTCGAGCGCGAGCGCTTCCCGCTGCCGGCGATCGCCCTGACCACCGACACCTCGATCCTGACCGCGGTCGGCAACGACTACAGCTTCAAGGAGATCTTCTCGAAGCAGGTGCAGGCATTCGGCCAGGCGGGCGACATCCTGCTGGCGATTTCGACCTCGGGCAACTCGGCCAACGTGCTGGCCGCGGTCGAGGCGGCCCTGGAGCGCGAGATGCGCATCGTGGCCTTCACCGGCAAGGACGGCGGCCAGCTGGGCAAGCTGCTGACCGACGCCGACGTGCACATCAACGTCCAGCATGCGCGCACCGCGCGCATCCAGGAAGTCCACCTGTGCGCCATTCACTGCATCTGCGACGGCATCGACGTCGCGCTGTTCGGAGGAGACGAGAATGCGTAACACCCGCCGGCCCATGGCCGCGCTATTGACCAAAGTCGTGCTGGGCACCGCCCTGGCGGCATCGCTGTCGGGCTGCTTCGGCCTGATCGTCGGCGCCGGCGTGGCCGGCGCCGTGTCCACGGTCGACCGCCGCACGCTGGGCGCCCAGACCGAGGACAAGTCGATCACGGTCAAGGCCGAGCTGGAAATGCGCAAAGTCACCGGCGATGCCGGCAACGTCAACGTCACCAGCTTCAACCGCCGCGTGCTGCTGACCGGCGAAGTGCGCGACGAAGCCATGAAGCAGGCGGCCGAGCGCGAAGTGCGCAAGATCGCCAACGTGGTGTCGGTCATCAACGAGCTGGCGGTCTCCGGTTCGTCGAGCTACACCTCGCGCTCGAACGACGCGCTGATCACCACCAAGGTCAAGACCAGCCTGGTCGACATGAAGACCGTGTCGGCGATCTCGTTCAAGGTCACCACCGAACGCGGCGTGGTCTACCTGATGGGCCTCGTCACTCCGCGCGAAGGCAATATCGCCGCCGATGTCGCCAAGGGCGTCTCGGGCGTCACCCGCGTGGTGAAGATCTTTGAATACATCAACGAAGAAGATCCGCGCGTGCGGCAGAACAGCCCGGCGCAGGCTTCGCTGGATTAAACAAGGCCTTCATCAGCCCACCAGAAGCGGCAGGACTATAATGGTCCTGCCGTTTTTTCATATCGACCGACCATGACCGCTCCCACGCATTCATCCGCTACCCGTTCCTGGTTCAAGCCCGCCGCCATCGGCGCCGTGGTGCTCGCCCTGGCCGGCATCGGCTACGCCTCGTTCAGCAGCACCACACAGGCGCCGGACGTCACCTTCATCAGCATCGCCGGAGAAAAGATCAGCACCCAATCCTTGCGCGGCAAGGTCGTGATGGTCAACTTCTGGGCTACTTCCTGCGTCACCTGCGTCAAGGAGATGCCGGACATGGTCGCGACCTACAACAAGTACAAGGACCAGGGCCTGGAATTCGTCGCGGTCGCGATGCAGTACGACCGCCCCGACTACGTGCTGAACTTCACCGAGCAGCGCAAGCTGCCGTTCAAGGTGGCGCTGGATTCGGCAGGCGACATCGCGCGCCAGTTCGGCGACGTCACCCTGACCCCGACCACCTTCCTGATCGACAAAGAGGGCCGCATCCTCAAGACCTATGTGGGCGAGCCGGACTTCGCGGCCGTCCACAAGCTGATCGAGAAGGAACTGGCCGGCTGAGGCTCAGGCTTTCGGATACAGGATCATCTGGGTGCAGCGGAACAGGGCGATGGTCTTGCCGCTGGCCTGGTCCGTGACGGTGGCGTCCCACACCTGCGTGGTGCGGCCCAGGTGCACCGCGGTGGCGGTGCAGGCCAGGGTGCCTTCGCGCGCGGTGCCCAGGTGGTTCGATTTCAGTTCGATGGTGGTGAAATTCTGGGCGCCTTCCGGCAGGTTGCTGACGCAGCCATAGCCGGCGCAGGTGTCGGCCAGGGTGACCACGCTGCCGGCGTGCAGGTAGCCATTGGGCGCCAGCAGCTGCGGCTCGACCTTCATCTCGGCGGACAGCTTGCCGGGGCTGACGTCAGTGATGCGGATGCCCAGGTGGCCAGGGAGGAACTTGGCGCCGAACTCGTTGAAGGCTTCCGGGGTGTACTTGGTATTCACGTGTGTCTCGATGTTGTTGTAAAAAACGGCATCGTACACCGGGATCGTTCCACCGGGTCGAGTGATGCTTCTACTCGGCCGGCTCAACGGCGCTTGGCGCCACCCTGTCGTCCGCCCTGCTTGCCTCCCTGCTTGCTCCCCTGGCGCCTGCGCGCCGCCGAATTCTGCTGCTGCAGCATCGCGTCGACCCGCTCCGACGCCTCGCGCGCCAGCTCCTGGGCCAGCTCGATGCTCGGGAAGTATTCCGGCTCGCGGTAGCCCAGCCAGGCATAGGCCGAATACACGCGGCAGGTGTCCTCGACCTCTTGCAGGTTCATGTAGAACAGGTGCTGCGGATTCGGATTCGGCTGCAGCTTGACCACCTTCTTCTTGGCCAGCGACAGCGCCCAGTGTTCCCAGGCGCTTTGCAGCACCGGCACGCGGCTCGAGATCGGCACCAGCGACAGCATGAATTTTTCCGCCACCGACAGCGGCAGCGTGTCGAGCCATTCGGCGCGCTCGTTCTGCTCCTCGGTGATGCGCGGGTAGAAGAAGCCGTCCGGCACGTCGATATTGTGCACGAAGCGTTTCAGGAGCTTGACCAGCGAGGTCTCGCCGGTCACCGCCGCGATGCGGTGCAGCTGCTCGAGCGACGGCGCGACCGCGAATCCGGTGGCGGCCACCGGCGGGATCTTTTCCTTCATCAGCGCGCGCATCACCTGATGGGTGTCGTCGTCGTAGCCGGCCACAAAACCCTCCTCGTGCACGCCGTAGCGCCCTGCCCGGCCCGCGATCTGCTTGGCCAGCGCCGCCGGGATCTCTTCTTCCTCATAGCCGTTGTACTTGACCGTGGTGGTCATCACGATGCGCGCGATCGGCATGTTCAGGCCCATCGCCAGCGCGTCGGTGCCGACCACGATGTCGGCCTGCCCTTCGCGGAAGCGCTCGGCCTGGGCCCGGCGCACCTCGGGCGACAGGTTGCCGTAGACCGTCGCCACCGACAGCCCCTTCTCGGTGATCATGTCGCGCCACATCAAGACCTCGCGCCGCGAGAAGCAGATCACGGCGTCGCCGCGGCGCAGGTTCGACAGCTTGCGCACGCTGGACGGCTCCATCGACAATGGCCCCATGCGCTTGAGCACGTGAACCTCGAGCGGCACCTCCAGGCGCTCGGCCAGCGCCTCGATCGCGCGCCGCGCTTCCGGCGCGCCGACCAGGTACACGACATTCGCCGGCGCCCCGACCACGGCGGTGGTCCAGGCCGCGCCGCGGTCGCGGTCGGCCAGCATCTGGATCTCGTCGATCACCGCGACTTCCACCGGTGTCTTGGTGTCGAGCATCTCGACCGTGCTGGCGACGTGTGTCGCGCCTTCTTCGAGGCGCCGTTCCTCGCCGGTGATCAGGCTGACCTTGATCGGCTCGCCGTGCGGACGCGCGGCCTGCAGGCGCTCGTAGTTTTCCAGCGCCAGCAGGCGCAGCGGCGCCAGATACACGCCGCTGCCGGCCTTGGCGAGCGCTTCCATCGCGCGGTGGGTCTTGCCCGAGTTGGTGGGCCCCAGCAGGGCGATGAACTTGCGCTGCATGCGGCTGGCCACCTCGAACGAGCGCGGATACTCGGCCAGGTTGATGCTTTCCTTGGTGCGCGCCGCATGGCGCTCTTCCTCTTCGCGCTCGACCGCGTGGGTCAGGCGCTGCGAGATGCGCTGGAACACGTACTCGGCCGGCTCCGACGTTTCCAGCTCGTCGAGCACGTCGAGAAACAGCATCGGGTCCCAGCCGAACTGGTCGGCATCCTCGGCGATGTCGCGCACGAATTCCTCGGCTTCGAGGTGCAGGCGCTGCAGGTCTTTCTGGTCGGTGCGTTCTTCGATCAGCTCGCGCCGCGCCAGCAAGTCCATCTTGCGCCACTTGCTCGGCTTGGCCAGCACGCCGCGCGCCGGCACCAGGCGGTAGGGCACGCGCAGGCCTTCGTACTGCACCTCGCCGGAAAAGCGCAGGAACACGCGGCCTTCGAGCTTGACCAGCTCGATGCCGCGCGCGGCCAGGCCGAGTTCGCGCTCGAGGAAGGCGTCGTCGTTCTCGAGGTTGTCGGAAGAAAGATTGTCGTGGTGGTTGCTCATGAGTGAATGCGTCAGAATCGCTTGCCGCCACTATAGCGCGTAAGCGGCCGACGCATTGTCCGTCAGGCGCCCCCGTCTTTCACGAGCGCATAGCCTTCATCGACCCAGCCCGTGACGCCGCCAATCATCAGCTTGACCGGCCGCCCCAGCCCCGCCAGGCGCGCGGCGCCGCGGTGCGCGCCATTGCAATGCGGGCCGGCGCAGTAGACGACGAACAGCGTGTCCATCGGATAATCGCGCAGCTTGACCTCGACCAGCTTCGCGTGCGGCATGTTCAGGGCGCCCGGCACGTGGCCGGCCGCGTACAGCGCGGGACCGCGCACGTCGAACAGGACGAAGTCGGGCTGGCCGCCCTCGAAGGCCGCATGCACGTCGGCGCAATCGGTCTCGTATTCGAACGCCGCGCTGAAATGCGCCAGCGCCCTGTCGCTCGGCGCCGCCGGAACCGCGGAAACGGGTGAAGTCATCATGGTTGCTCCTCGTTGAAAGAGCCTGCAGTGTGGCAGCGAACGAGGGGCCGGGGCAGGTGGCGGGACGACAGAAACTGGTAACATCGCGCCATGCCCCACCATGTCGCCATCCTCGCCTACGACGGCCTGTGCACCTTCGAATTCGGCTGCGCGGTGGAGCTGTTCGCCCTCGAGCGGCCGGAGCTCGGCGTGCCCTGGTACACGCATGCGGTGTGCGCCGTGGACCCCGGACCGCTGCGCGCGATGGGCGGCTTGAGCGTCGTCGCGCCGCACGGCCTGGAGGCGCTCGACGCCGCCGACACGATCGTCATCCCCGGCTGGCGCGACGCGGCGGAGCCGCCGCCGCCAAGCCTGGTCGACGCGCTGCGCCGCGCCGAAGCCCGCGGCGCGCGGCTGTGCGCGATCTGTTCCGGCAGCTTCGTGCTGGCCCATGCCGGCCTGCTGGACGGCCGCAGGGCGACCACCCACTGGCGCTATCTCGAGCGGCTCGCGACGGACTTCCCGCAAGTAGAAGTGGAGCAGGGCGTGCTGTACGTGCAGGACGGCCGCATCGTGACCTCGGCCGGTTCCGCCGCCGGCCTGGACATGCTGCTGCACGTGGTGCGCAGCGACTTCGGCGCCGAGCTGGCCAGCCGCGTGGCGCAGCGCCTGGTGATCCCGGCCCACCGCGACGGCGACCAGGCCCAGCTCGTGGCGCGTCCGCTGCCGCCGGGCGAGCGCAATGCGATCGCGCAGCTGATGGATTGGGTAAGAGAAAACGTGCGCGCGGGGCACACGGTGGAGTCGATGGCGGCCCGGGCGCGAATGGGCACGCGCACCTTCCAGCGCCGCTTCAAGGACGTCACCGGCGTAACGCCGCTGGCCTGGCTGGTGCGCGAACGGGTCGCGCTGGCGGAACGGCTGCTGGAAACGAGGCCGGGGCTAACCATCGACGCCGTCGCCGACCTGGCCGGCCTGGGGTCGGCCGAATCGCTGCGGCGGCACTTCAGGAACCATGGCCTGCCGCCGCCGGCACGCTGTCGCCGGCTGGGCAGGGCGGCTGCCGGGGCAGCCGAAGTGGCCGGGCTGGCCGGGCTGGCTTAGGCGGCGACGCCCGCCTCGTGCGCCTGCTGGTCGGCGTGGTACGACGAACGCACCATCGCGCCCACGGCGGCGTGCACGAAGCCCATCTCATACGCCTTTTCTTCGAACATCTTGAAGACATCAGGATGCACGTAGCGGCGCACCGGCAGGTGCGAATTGGTCGGCGCCAGGTACTGGCCGATGGTCAGCATGTCGATGTCGTGCTCGCGCATGTCGCGCATGACTTCGAGGATCTCTTCGTCGGTCTCGCCCAGGCCGACCATCAGGCCCGACTTGGTGACCGCGCTCGGGTACATCTTCTTGAAGTCGCGCAGCAGGACCAGCGAGTGCTTGTAGTCGGCGCCAGGACGCGCTTCCTTGTACAGGCGCGGCACGGTTTCCAGGTTGTGGTTCATCACGTCCGGCAGGCCGTCGGCGAAGATGTTCAATGCTTTTTCGAGGCGGCCGCGGAAATCCGGCACCAGCACTTCGATCTTGGTGTTGGGCGACAGCGCGCGGGTCTTCTGGATGCACTCGACGAAGTGGCCGGCGCCGCCGTCGCGCAGGTCGTCGCGGTCGACCGAAGTGATCACGACGTAGGACAGGCGCAGGTCGGCGATGGTCTTGGCCAGGTTGCCCGGCTCATTCACATCCAGCGGATCCGGGCGGCCGTGGCCGACGTCGCAGAACGGGCAGCGGCGGGTGCACTTGTCGCCCATGATCATGAAGGTCGCGGTGCCCTTGCCGAAGCATTCGCCGATGTTCGGGCAGCTGGCTTCCTCGCACACCGTCACCAGCTTGTTGGCGCGCAGGATGTCCTTGATTTCGTAGAAGCGCGACGAGGCGGTGGCGGCCTTGACGCGGATCCAGTCCGGCTTTTTCAGGCGCTCGACGTCCGCGATCGGCACGATCTTGATCGGGATGCGCGACGTCTTGCTGGCGCCTTTCTGCTTTTCGCTGGCGTTGTAGGCGGATGCGGAGGCGATGCCGGTGTCGATTTCGGAAGTCATTTGGCTCGTTGCCCCAGAAGGGCGTCAGTTGGTTTGTTCGGTTGGGACACTGTCTGGCACGGGCGACTGGCCGAGATGCCCGGTCAAGGCCCTGGCCAGCGCCTGCTGGACATCGGCCAGCGGCGCCTCGACGCCCATGGTGCGCATGTCGACCGTGGCCAATCCCGAATAGCCGCACGGGTTGATCCAGGTAAACGGGGCCAGGTCCATGCCCACGTTCAGCGATACGCCGTGATAGGTGCAGCCGTTGCCGCGCACCTTGAGGCCGAGCGCGGCGATCTTGGCGCCCTTGCGCGGGCCCTCGGCGATATAGATGCCGGGCGCGCCGGCGATGCGCTCACCGGCCAGATTATACGCCCCTAATACATCGATGACCGCCTGTTCGATTTTTTCCACGAACTGGCGCGCATACAGCTTGCCGCCCGGCTTGTTGCGGCGCAAGTCCATCAACAGGTAGATCACGACCTGGCCGGGGCCGTGGTAAGTGACCTCGCCGCCGCGGTCGGTCTGGACCACCGGCACGCCGTGCGGCGCCAGCACGTGGCCCGGATCGGCGCCCAGGCCCAGCGTGAACACGGGCGGGTGCTCGACGATCCACAATTCGTCCCGGGTCTCGGGCGTGCGCGCGTCGGTGAAGGCGCGCATGGCGGCGAAGGTGGGTTCGTAGTCGGCGCGGCCGAGTTCACGGACGAGCGGCGCGGCGGGGTGGATCGAAGACATGGAATCGGGGGCGAGGCATCGGGCCATAGTATGGACAGCCCCGTCATTATAAGCCAGCACGATGGGGCGTGCCTGCCGAACAGGCAGCCTGCCCCGTTGACGAGATGGCAAGCCGCCCTTACAGGACCATCTTGACCATCGGGTGGGTCGACAGGGTGCGGTACACCTCGTCCAGCATCTCGCGGCTGGTGGCGGTGACGGTGACGGTCAGGCCGGTGTAGTTGCCCTTGGCCGAAGGACGGGTTTCCAGCTTGCCTTCATGGAAAGTCGGATCCAGCTGGGTCACCAGCGCGACGATGGTGGGAGCGAAATCGATATGGGTCGCGCCCATCACCTTGATCGGGAATTCGCTCGGGTATTCGATGAGGGATTCTTTCGGGTCCATGACTAATCCTGTGTAAATGCGCATTGTAGCCAATGCCGGCGTTTTCCTCAGCGTTCCTGAATTTGCCGGCCGCGCGCATCCGTATGGGCGCGCTGCTCGCCGCCGCCGCGCGGGGTGAAGGCCGGCGCGGACGGTTGCGGGCGCGGCGCGGTCGGGGCGACCATCTGCGGCGGCGGGGCGGGCCGTGGCGGCGGCGCGGCAACCATGTGCGGCGGCGGACGCACGTCGGGCCGCGGCATCGGTCGCGGTTCGGGGCGAGCAAACGCCGGCGCGGGAGTGGGCGCCATGGCCGGCGGGCGCTGCTGCTGCAATTGCTGGCTGCGTTCGGCGCGCTCGCGCATGCGTTCGCGCTGCTCGCGTTCGCGCTCGGCGTGGCGCCCGAAACTCATGCGGTCGGCCTGCATGCGGTTGTCCAGGTCGCGCTGCATGCGGTCGCGCTCTTCCTGCTGGCGCACGACGCGCTCCTGCTGCTGCAGGCGTTCGCGCGACAGGCGCTCGTTGCTCTCGCGCTGGCGCGCCATCGGGTCCGTCTCGAGGCGGCCGCGATCCTGCACGAAGCCGTCGCGCGTCACCTGGCCGGTCTCCAGGCGCTGGCGCACCTCGCGCCGCTCGAGCAGGTCGCGCCGTTCGTTGTTCCCGCGGTTCCAGTCGGCGCGCGCCACCAGCGGCGGCGGCGGGGCGCTGCCCGGTCCGCGCGGCAACGCGAAGTTCGCGCGGTCGGGGCGCGGCGCGCGCGGCACGACCACCGGACCACGGCCGCCGAAGTGCTCGCGCGGCACCACGGTCAGGCCCTGGTGTCCCGGCCGCTGCTGGGCCGCGCGGCGGGTGGCGTGGCGCCAGTCGTTCAGGCGCCGCAGGCGCTCGCTGGACAGGCGGTAGCCGGGCACGTAGCGGTCGTAGGGGCTGAGCGGATACCAGCCATGCGCGTGCAGGTCGTGCGAGGCGAAGCCGACGCTCCAGTTGCCGCCGCCGACCCAGCCGACCAGCGCCGGCGACCATACCGGCCGCCGCTCGAGACGGCCCGGGGCCCAGGCCCAACGGTTGCGCACCTGCACCCAGCGGCCGTAGTGGAAGGGCGCATAGCCCCATGGCGCATTGTCGACCCAGGTCCAGCCCCACGGCGCGATATAGCTCCACTGGCCGTCACGGTAGGGCGTCCAGTCGGATGCCACCACGGTGGGCGTCCACAGGCTGCCGTAGTCGGAGTGGGTGCTCCAGCTGCCGTAGCGGTCGAGCTCTTCGTAGCCGGTCATCTCGGTGCCGATGTGGCGCGACGACTGCCCGGCCACCAGCGCCTGGTCGCGCGTGAGGGCCCAGTCGTCGAATTCGTCGCGCCGCGCCTGGCGCGTGCTCACGTCCTCGTCGCGTACCTCGGCGCTGCGGCCGGCGCGCACGGTGAGGCTGGCGCCGGCGCCGTCGACCTGGGCCTCGCCATCGAGCACGCTCACCAGGCTGGTGTCGGGCACGCGGTCGGCGTCCACGCGCAGGCGGCCCGGCTGGGTCAGGCGCACGGTCGCCTGGGCCGTGCGCAGTTCGAACTCGGGCACGACCTCGCTGTTCATGACGCGGATGCTGGCGCTGCCGAAGTGTAGGCGCAGGCGCAGGCGGTCGTCGTCCAGTTCGGTGAACTCGAGCGAGCTGTCGCCGTCCAGGCGGATCGAGGTGGAGCCGATGCGGATCTCGGTGCGGGCGCCGGGCGAGGTCGTGACGAGGTTGCGCGTGGTGACCGGCCAATTGACCACGGCGGCGGCGCTCTCGGCGCCGACGTCACCGCCGATCTCGACCTGGCCCTGGACCAGGGAAACGCGGCCCACCCGGCCCGGCGGCTCGGTTTCCATGACGCCGTTGCCGGTCGCTTCGACCTGCCCTGGCGGATCGGTCTGCAGCACGGTCTGCGCGGACGCGCAGGTGGAAATTGCAGCCAGGGCGAGCAGGGCGGCGGTATGGACGAGGCGATGGGTCATGACATGCTCCAGGATGGAACGCGGACGGGGTGGTTCAGCCTCATTACAACGCTCGAGCTCCCACGTGGACAACGCGGGTTACACAAAGTTGCATCTGCCGGCTTAGCGGAAATAGTAGCCGGCGCCATGCACATTGTCAGGCCGGCTGGCGCTTGACGAAGAACAGCATCGAGCCGATCAGCACCAGCACCGCGCCGAACACGCGGTTCTGCAGGCGCATGTGGCGTGGATCGCGCATGAAGCGCTGCATCGAGGCGGCCAGGGCGGCGTAGCCGTGCATCACGATCGAATCGATCGCCACCATGGTCACGCCCAGGATCGCCAGCTGGGTGAGCAGCGGCGCATCCTTGGCGATGAATTGCGGCAGCACGGCGACCATGAAGATGATGCCCTTCGGGTTCGTGGTATTGGTGAGAAAGCCGGTCAGCACGCGCTTGCCGAAGGACGGATGCGCTTCCAGGCCGGCGGTCGACGCCGTCGGGCCGGGCGCCGGGGCGGCGCGCCACTGGCTGATGCCGAGATAGATCAGGTACAGCGCGCCGATCACCTTGACCGCCGTGAAGGCGACCGAAGATGCCAGCAGCAGCGAACCGACGCCGGCGCCGGCGATGACCAGCACCAGGACCAGGCCCAGCTGCAGGCCGAGGACGGTCGCGCTGGCCTTCTTGAGGCCGTAGGCCAGGCCATGCGACATCGACAGGACCGCGCCGGAACCGGGCGAAATGGCGATCAGCGAACCGGCGATGACGAAGGCGATCCAGGTGGCGAAGCTCATGGTGGTGAAAAATGAATGGTGCTGCGGAAGGAGGGGGAAGACGACTGCCGGGGGGGCAGGAAACGACACATTCAGCCAGCGCGCGCGACCCGCGAACGGGCCGCGACGCGAGGCCGGGTACTGATTACTTCTTCTTGGTCGGGTTGACCGCTGCCTTCAGGGTCGCGCCAGCCGAGAAACGCGGGCTCTTCGACGCCGCGATCTTGATCACTTCGCCGGTGGCAGGGTTACGGCCCTTGCGTGCGGCGCGCTTGGTCACCGAGAAGGTGCCGAAGCCGGTGATGCCCACCGTGTCGCCCTTTTTCAGGCGCTCGGTGATGATCTCGATGATGGTGTTCACGGCGTCGCCAGCGGCAGCGCCCGACATCTCGGTGCGCTTCGCGAATTCTGCGATCAGTTCGCCTTTTTTCATAAATCCCTCCGGGGTTAAAAGAGCGGGAAGATTAGCATAAATATTGCTATGTGTAATGCCGCTCCCCGAGGGAAATTTGAAAGGAAGCCTTATGCGACGCCAGATTCGATGACCGGACCGCTCAAACGGTTGCGCAGCGCGGCGTTGATCAGGGTCTGGTAACCGGTGCCGCAACGCTCGGACAAGTTGCGGAATTCCTTCAGCACCTCGTCGTCGAGATAGATCGTGATGCGGGTCTTGCGCTTCGGCGGACGGGCGCGGCGGACCGGAGCGGAAGTGGAAGCGGCAGGCTGGATCGAATCGGTATTCATTGGATGATCTCCTTCGTTTGGGGGGACGAGGCTGCAGTGCCGCAACCTTCAGCGTTGCACTATACGTATGCAGACCGGCAGTCGCCCGGCAAAAGCGACGAGATGCAGATTTCCAGGCATGAAATGCAAAAAGCCGCGCCGAACGGCTCCGCGAACCGTGTAGCGAGCATTTGGCGGCTCGGTTAATATCGTAGCAACTTGACATGAAGGAGCAGAACTATGGCTGGAGTCGGCTTACTTGCACTCCTGGACGATATCGCCACCATCCTCGACGACGTCGCCGCGATGAGCAAGATTGCGGCCAAGAAAACCGCGGGCGTGCTGGGCGACGACCTGGCGCTCAATGCGCAGCAAGTCTCGGGCGTGAAAGCCGATCGCGAGCTGCCGGTGGTCTGGGCGGTGGCCAAAGGGTCGATGGTCAACAAGGCGATCCTGGTGCCGGCCGCCCTGGCGATCTCGGTCTTCCTGCCCTGGCTGATCACGCCGCTGCTGATGATCGGCGGCGCCTTCCTGTGCTTCGAGGGCTTCGAGAAACTGGCGCACAAGTACCTGCACAGCGCGCAGGACGAGGCCCGGCACAAGGCGCAGCACGAGGCGGCCGTGGCCAACCAGGCGATCGACATCGTCCAGCTCGAGAAAGACAAGATCAAGGGTGCGGTGCGCACCGACTTCATCCTGTCGGCCGAGATCATCGTGATCTCGCTCGGCACCGTGGCCGGCGTGGCGCTCGGACAGCAGGCCCTGGTGCTGACCGTCATCGCAGTGGTGATGACGGTCGGCGTCTATGGCCTGGTGGCCGCCATCGTCAAGATGGATGACGCCGGCCTGCACCTGAGCAAGAGCCAGAGCGGCGCCGCCCGTAGCTTGGGCAAGGGTTTGCTGGCAGCCGCGCCACGCCTGATGAAGATCCTGGCGGTGGTCGGCACCGCCGCCATGTTCCTGGTCGGCGGCGGCATCATCTCGCATGGGGTGCCGGCGCTGCACCACTTTTCGCAGGGAGCGGCCGCCGCGGTAGCCGATGTGCCGACGGTCGGTGGGGTGCTGGCCTTCCTGGCGCCGATCCTGGTCGATGCCCTGGTCGGCGTGCTGGTGGGCGCCGTGGTGCTGGGCGTGGTGACGCTGGTGCAGCGCATGCGCGGCAAGAAGGCGGCCGCGCACTGATCCCGTTCATCGGCGCGGGCATCCGGCCCGCGCCGCTCGCCATTCATTTCGGCGGTTCGTTCTTGCGCGACATGATGGCGCCGATCGCCAGTCCGATCGCAAACCCCGCATACACCACGCCCAGCGCATTGCGCGACAGGCGCTTTTCATAGCCCGGCTGCAGCGGCCGCGGCGTCAGCTTGTAGTCGGTGAAGGCCGCGAACGCGGAGGTCGCCGCCGAGGCGGCGGCGATGGCCATCGGGTTCTTGCCGTCCATCACACCCCCGAGCGCGCGTTCGAACACGAACGACCAGAAGGTCGCGCTGGCATGGTGGATCAGGTAGCCGGGAACCGTGTAGCGCAGCGAGAAGCGGTCGCGGTAGCCTGCTTTATGGCCATGCACATAGTGGCTGACGGCATTGGTCGGTGCATAGGCGCTGCCGGTCTGCATCTTGCCGACCACGGACATCGCCACCGTCGACAGGATGCTCGAAGTCGCCCCGGAGATGAGTGCGCGCTGTAATGCCGTATTTTCCATACAATCCTCTTTTACTTGATGTGAAGGGAAGCACGGATGCGGATTTTGCTGACGGGGGCGAGCGGTTTCATCGGGCAACATTTGCTGCAGGCGTTGCTCACCGAAGGCCACCACGTCGTGTGCGCGGTGAGAGCACCTGAAGCGAAGCTTCCGAAAAGCGCTGACCCGCGCTTGAGCACTATCCACGCCGATTTTTCCAAAGATACCGATAAATCCACCTGGCTGGCGCGCCTGTCGCATATCGACGTCGTGATCAACACGGTCGGCATTTTCCGCGAAAGCGGACGCCAGGATTTCGCCCGCCTGCACCGCGACACGCCGCGCGCGCTGTTCGCCGCCTGCGCCGAATCGCACGACGTGCAGATGGTGATTCAACTGTCGGCGCTGGGCGCCGACCGCGATGCGACGACGCCCTACCACCTGTCCAAGCGCGATGCCGACGACTACCTGGCCTCGCTGCCGCTGCGCTCCTACATCGTCCAGCCCTCGCTGGTGTACGGCCGCGACGGCGCCAGCGCGCGCACCTTCCGCGCCCTGGCCAGCATGCCGTTCACGCTGCGCTTCGGCAGCAAGCCGCAGCTGGTGCAACCGATCCACGTCGACGACCTGGCGCTGGCCATCGTCGGCCTGCTCAAGCACCGCCTGCCGATGGCGCCGGGAGCGGGCACCTCGATGCGGGTGCCGCTGGTGGGGCCGCAGGCGATGCCGTTCACCGACTATCTCGGCCTGCTGCGCTCATCGATGGGCATGGGGCGCCAGCGTGTGCTGCCCCTGCCGGGACCGGTGGCGCGGCTGGCGGCCGCCGTCCTGCCGGGTTCGCTCATCAGCCGCGATGCGCTGAGCATGCTGGACCGCGACAACACGGCCGACGTCATGCAGACGGCGATGCTGCTCGGCCATCTGCCGCGCTCACCGGATGAATTCATCGGCGACCCGGACGGCGAACGCGCGCGCGCCAAGCTCGGCTGGCTGCTGCCGATGCTCCGCTACAGCATCGCGGCGGTGTGGATCCTGACCGCGATCGTCTCCTTCGGCCTGTATCCGGTCGAGGCCAGCTACGAGCTGCTGGCGCGCACCGGCATTCCTCCCGACCTGCAGCCATTGATGCTGTATGGCGCCGCCAGCTTCGACCTGCTGCTGGGGCTTGGCATCCTGTTCCTGGCGCGGCGGCGCTGGCTGTGGCTCGCACAATTGGGCCTGATCGGGTTTTATACGATCGTGATAGCGTTCAAGCTGCCTGAATTCCTGCTGCATCCCTACGGGCCGCTGACCAAGAACCTGCCGATGCTGGCGGCGATCTGGCTGCTGTATCAACTCGAGGAAAAATAATGGATTACGTGGTGCTGAAATGGCTGCATATCGTCTCGTCGACGCTGCTGTTCGGCACCGGCATCGGATCGGCCTGGTACATGCTGTTCGCGAACGTCAGCCGCGACGTGCGGGCGATCGCGGTGGTGGCGAAATACGTCGTCATCGCCGACTGGCTGTTCACGGCCACCACCGCCATCCTGCAGCCGCTGACGGGCTTCTACATGATCCACCTGGCCGGCTATCCGCTGCACAGCAAATGGATCATGTGGTCGATCATTCTGTACGTGATCGCCGGCGCCTGCTGGCTGCCGGTGGTGTGGCTGCAGATCCGCATGCGCGACATGGCGGCGGAGGCGGCGCGCCTTGACGCGCCATTGCCGGCGCTGTACTGGCGTTATTTCAGGATCTGGGTGACGCTGGGC
Organism: Massilia timonae; assembly: GCF_001866515.1. Lineage (NCBI taxonomy): Bacteria > Pseudomonadati > Pseudomonadota > Betaproteobacteria > Burkholderiales > Oxalobacteraceae > Massilia > Massilia timonae. The sequence continues at coordinate 1,686,844 of NZ_JRYB01000001.1, read as the reverse complement.
GTGCCGGCGTTCGCGGCGTTCATCGTGATTTTCTGGCTGATGGTGGCCAAGCCGGTGTAACGGGAGTGTGCTGCATCCTTCGTATCGAAATACGTTTTCGCCACCGTCCACCCGCCCCAGACGCCCACGCCAAAGGCGATGAAGGCAGCGACTCCGAGTACTGTTTTAAGCAATTTCCAAGCTGCTTGTTCTTCCATGTTCTACCTCTTGCGGGTTGCAACCAAGAATCCACATTTATCATAAACCCGACACTCGACAGACGCGCGACTGGCGAGCGTCCCGCCCTCGGGCAGCCGCGTACAATGGCCCGCGTACCGATCAACCAGAAGGAGATTTACGCATGCGGGCTTACCAGATTCTTCACGGCGCGAACATCGACGGCCTCCAGTGCATCGACTACCCGGAGCGCGACCTCGGCCTGGGCGAAGTGCGCATCCGCGTGCACGCCGTCTCGCTCAACTACCGCGACCTGATGGTCGCCGGCGGCAACTACCTGGTCTCGGTCGAGGACCCCATCATCCCGTGCTCGGACGGCGCCGGCGAAGTGCTGGCGGTCGGTCCCGGCGTGACCCGGGTGCAGGTCGGCGACCGCGTGGCCGGCTCCTTCTTCCCGCACTGGCTGGAAGGCGGGCCGACGCCTGACAAGGTGCGCCACGGCCTGGGCGGCGACATCGACGGCATGCTGGCCGAAGAAGTCATCCTGCACGAGGACGCGCTGGCCATCATCCCGGCCGGCCTGTCCTTCATCGAGGCATCGACCATGCCGTGCGCCGCGGTCACCGCCTGGAACGCGATCTTCGTCTCCAGCAATCACGTCAAGCCGGGCGATACCGTGCTGCTGCTGGGCACCGGCGGCGTCTCGATCCTCGGCCTGCAACTGGCGCGCGCGGCGGGCCTGCGCACCATCGTCACCTCGTCCAGCGACGACAAGCTGGCGCGGGCGCGCGAGCTGGGCGCCCACCACACGATCAATTATCAGGCGATTCCCGAGTGGCACGACGAGGTGCTGCACCTCACCCACGGCGTCGGCGCCCAGGTGGTGCTGGAAGTGGGCGGCAAGGGGACGGTGAACAAATCGGTGTCGAGCGCCGCGATGGGCGGGACCGTCGCCGTCATTGGCGGCGTCAGCGGTTTCGGCGGCGAAGTCAATCCGGCCTCGCTGCTGGCCAGCGCCAAGCGCCTGGTGGGCATCTATGTCGGCAGCCGCGCCATGCTCGAAGACGTGATGCGCTTCGTGGACGTGAGCGGCGTCAAGCCGGTGATCGATCGCGTGTTCCCGTTCGGCCAGGCGCGGGAGGCGTATCGCCACATGGCGTCCGGCGCGCACTTCGGCAAGGTCGTGATCGACGTCACCGACCGCTCCTAGATCAGCAGCGCAGCTTACTTTCGAAGCTTCGGCACCAGCTCGATCTCGAACAGCTTGGGCCACAGCTTGCCGGTGACGAACAGGCGCTTGCCCTTGCCATCCCAGGCGATGCCGTTGAGGACGGCATCGACCTCCTTCGTGCCGCGCTGGTCGGGCGGCAGCAGGCCGGTGAGATCGATCACCCCGAGCACCTTGCCGCTGTCGGGGTCGATGCGGGCGATGAGTTCGCTGCCCCAGATGTTCGAGTACAGCTCGCCGTCGACCATTTCGAGTTCGTTCAGGCGCTCGACCGGGCGGCCCTCGCTCGTGACCTGCACCCGGCGCAGCTCCTTCATCGTCTTCGGATCGAGGATGCGGATGAAGGAACTGCCGTCGCTCATGTACAGCTGCCTGGCATCGCTGGCCAGGCCCCAGCCTTCTCCCTCGTACTTGAAGCTCTGCTTGAGCTTGAAGGTCTTGAGGTCGAACACATAGCCGACCTGCGAAGTCCAGGTCAGGCCGACCAGGTGGTTGCCCACCGCGGTCGCCCCTTCGCCAAACACCTCCTTCGGCAAATCGGCCTTCTGCACCACCTTGCCGGTCTTGAGCTCCACCTTGCGGATCGTCGAGCGGCCATACTGGCCGGTGCTTTCGTACAGGTGGCCGTCACGGTAGAACAGGCCTTGCGTGAAAGCCTGGGGATCGTGGGGGTAGGTATTCTTGACAACGAAACCGTAGACCGGCGGCGCGGCCTGGGCGGCGCCCGCGCTCACGCAGGCGATGGCGCAGGCGACGGCGAAGGTGGAAAACTGTTTGAGCATCATGGTTGACTGAAAAAGCGGCAACAGACTGTAGCACGATCGCCATCGGTTCGCCCCCGACTGCGCATCAGACATACGCCAGCAGGCGCCCGCAGGCGATCACGGCGATCCAGAGCAGCAGCGACAGCGCCGCATGCAGCCTGGCCCAGGCCGGCGCGCCGGCCGGCCAGCCGGCGGCCCCGCGCCAGGGGCCGGCATGAAAGACGAGAGCATTGACGCCGGCCGCCACGATCAGCGCCAGCTTGAGCACGAAGACGTCGTTGTCCAGCAACTCGGGCTGGGTCGAGAACATCAATAGCCCACTCGGCACGATCAGCAGCAGGCCGAACCAGGACCACGGCAGCAGGTGGCGCGCCAGCGCCTGCACGGGAAGCGTACGGCCGAAGCCGAGCAGGCGCAGGTCGAACATCGCCGCCGCCCCCACCAGCACGGTGAAGCCGACGATGTGGACGATCTCGACGATCGGATACAACCAGGGATCGTCGCGCAGGGCCTGCGCCAGCGGCGTCGCGGCGGCCCAGGCGGCCGCATCCTGGACGAAGTCCGGCGCGACGCTCAGCGCAGCTCCGTGACCTTGTCGCCGACGGTGATGCGCTCGGCGCGCAACTCATCGGCCTTGCTGCGATTGGGATAGCCGTAGACGGTGACCTTGTTGCCGACGGCCAGCATGTCCTTTGCCAGGCCGCGGTTTTCCATCCGCCCCGGCGGCGCCAGCACCACGAGCCAGGTCTTGTCGGCTGTCTTGAGGCGCACGAAGCCGTGCGGCTGCTGGTAACCGGATTCTTCGATGGTGCCGGTCAGCTGCTGCGGTTGCTTGGCATCGTATTCGCTCCACCCGTGATGGGCGGAAGCGGTGGCGGCCACGATGGACAATACGGTGGCCAGGAGTGCGCGTTTCATTGTTTCCTCCAGAGTGAAGAAATCCATGATGCATGCGGCAAGCATATCCTTGAACATGGAATGAAGCGCGCACGGCTGCTCTACGGGAATGGCTATGCCGGCGGCGGTATAGTATGCATTTATTGCCCGCATTCAAGGAGACGCCATGCCATCGCGCCGCCCTGCCACCCTGGCCGACCTGTCGACATTATGGGAATTGCGCACCCGGGCGGTGCGCGCCGGTTGCTCCGGCCATTACCCGGCCGCGGTGATCGACATCTGGTGCGCCGCGCCGGCTCCCGCCTCGCTGCCGTTGCTGGTCCAGGCCGGCGGCGCCGTCGTGGCCGAGGAAGAAGGACAGATCGTGGGCTACGCCGTGCTGAACCTGGAGACCGGCGAGCTCAATGCCGCCTTCGTCGAGCCGAGCCACCAGGGCCGCGGCATCGCCCTGCAATTGCTGCGGCAGCTCGAATCGATGGCGCGCGAACGCGGACTGGCCCGCCTGTTCGTCTCGGCCTCGCTCAATGCCGTGCCGTTCTACGAGCGCGCCGGCTTCGTGTCGCTGCGCGAAGAGTTGTATTCGCACCGATGCGGGGTCGATCTCGCATCGGTATTCATGGAAAAGCAGCTAGCCCGGCCTTCCTGAGACAGCGGCTCATGCAGGGCGAATGGACCGGTGCGCCGGCGCCGCTTACACTCAGCCATTCGTCCACTTCGCCCAAGCGCCGATGCACCGTTTGCCTGCAACCCTGGGGATCGCGATTTCCGCCATCCTGACCGCCCTGCCAGCCCACGCCGCCTGCGACAACTATCCGCAAGAACTCGCCACGCGAGTCAGCGCCGACCAGGCCTTGCGCAAGCGCCTCGATTACAGCCGAATGGACAGCCCGGACCAGAAAAAGCTGATGCAGCAAATGGGCATCGTCGACCGTGCCAATACGGCGTGGCTGAAAGCATTGTTCGAACAATGCGGTTTTCCGGACAAGGACAAGCATGGCGAGAAGGCCCAGGGCAACGCCTGGCTGCTGGTCCAGCATGCCGACCACGACGTGGCGTTCCAGAAGTACACCCTGTCGCTGCTCGAAAAGACGGCCGCGCAACGCGGCGAACCGGTGCGCCCCAGCTTCGCCTATCTTGCGGACCGGGTTGCCGTGGCCGAGCAGCGCCCCCAGCTGTATGGCACCCAGTTGATGGCGCCGGCCGAGCAGCCCTGCAATTTCGACTTCAACACGATGGACGACCGCGAGAAAGTGGAAGCGCGGCGCGCCGCCTTGGGGCTGCCGCCGCTCGACATCTACAAAGAGATCGTCCTGGAGAATGCGAACTGCGTGCCGTCTAGTGCGTCGGAATCGGGTTCGCCGCCAGATAGGCATTGAACTCGTTGACCAGCTTGTGCTCGCCCGGCCCCGCGTTGTCGCGCATCGGCTGGGCCGACTCCACCACCACTTCTTCCTTGTCGGTCGCAAGACCCGCCATGGTCTGGGCAATGAAATCCTCCAGCGGCATGGCGCGCGGATCGTCGCCCTTGTGGATCAGATCCGTGTTCACCCAGGGCGGAGCGATTTCCTGCAGGGTCACCGAGGTGTCGCGCAGCATGAAGCGCTGCGACAGCGTGTACGAGTGCAGCGCCGCCTTGGTGGCCGAATACACGGCGGTCGAGGCCAGCGGCACGTAGGCCAGCACCGAGGTGTTGTTGACGATGGTGGCGTGCGGCTGCTGCTTCAGGTGGCCCAGCAGCGCGGAACTCATGCGGATCGGGCCGAGCAGGTTGGTGGTGACCGTCGACAGCATCGTGTCTTCGTCGATCTCGCCGGCCGCATCGTCGAAGGGCATGATGCCGGCGTTGTTGATCAGCACGTTCAGATTCGGGAAATCCTGCGTCACCTGGGCCGCGACGCGCTTGATGCTGGCGGCGTCGGCGATGTCCAGCTCCACCGCGTGCATGCCCGGATTGGCTTTGACCACCTCGTCCAGCAGCGCCTTGCGGCGGCCCGCGATGATCACGGTATTGCCCAGCTTGTGAAAGGCTTCCGCCAGGCCGCGACCGATGCCCGAGGCGCCGCCGGTGATGAGGATGATGTTGTCATTCATTTGCATGGTCTTCTCCCTGGTTGGTGTTTCGCTGTTGATGTGAACAGTCTACGGAGAAGCAACATGTCGGTTTGGTCGTATAGCCCTCGATTTCAGCCATCATGCGGATGACCGGATTCGAGGGAGACGCACAAACAACAACGGCGTGCATCGCTGCACGCCGTTGCGAACTAACCCGCAGCCGATCAGATGAAGGTGAAGGTCGCTTCCTGCGTCAGGCGCGATTTCGGCAGGCCGGCATTGAAATCGCTTTCCGACGAATAGCCGAAGCTCACCAGCACCAGGCTGGTCAAGCCTTTCGCGTTCAGGCCGAACTCCTCGTCCAGGATCTTCTGGTCGAAGCCTTCCATCGGAGTCGCGTCGATCTCGAGCGTGGCCGCGCCGAGGAGCGCCGTGCCCAGCGCCAGGTAGACCTGCTTTTCGAGCCACTGCGCCACGTCCTTGCCGCCGAAGCGGTGCTGGCGCACATAGCCGCGGCGTCCCGCGTCCTGGCCGGCGCGCGCGGCGTCATCGCGGAAGCGGCCATCGCGTTGTTCCTGGTCCAGCAGCGCTTCCAGGTGCGCCTCGTCCATGTCGATGCGCGAGCACAGCACGATCACGTGCGAAGCGTCGTTGATCTTGGCTGCGTTGTAGCTGTAGCCGCCCTGCGCCGCCTTGGCGATGCGCGCGCGGCCTTCCGGCGTGTTGGCGACGACGAAGTGCCACGGCTGCGAATTGACCGACGACGGGCTGCTGCGCAGCAGGTCGTACACTTGCTGCATCACTTCTTCGGGGATGCGGCGCTCCGCATCGTAGGCTTTGGCGGTATGGCGTTTTTGTGCGGCCGACAGGATATTCATGGTGTTCCTTCTGATAATGAATCCGACGATCTTAAGCGATCTGCGGCTTAAAAGTCTTCAAGGACGATTTTTCCGATCGCGCGGTTGCTCTCGATGAGGGCGTGGGCGCGGCGCAGGTTGGCGGCGTTGATCGTGCCGAAGTGCTCGCCCAGGGTGGTGGTCAGGGCGCCGTCCTCGATCATCGCGGCCACCCGGTTCAGGAGCTCGTGCTGGCGCACCATGTCGGCCGTCTCGAACATCGAGCGGGTGAACATCAGCTCCCAGTGCAGCGAGATCGACTTGCGCTTGAGCGGCACCGCGTCGAGCGTGGCCGGATCGTCGATCAGCGCCAGCTGGCCCTGCGGCGCCAGCGCGTCGATGATGTCTTGATAATGGCGGTCGGTGTGGGTCAGGCTGATCACGATGTCGACGTTGGCGAAGCCCAGCTCTTCCAATTGCGGCTGCATCGGGCGGGTGTGGTCGACCGTGTGGTGGGCGCCCAGCCTGGTCACCCATTCGCGGGTGGCGTCGCGCGAGGCGCTGCCGATCACGGTGAGTTTGGTGAGCCGGCGCGCGAGCTGGGTCAGGATCGAACCGACGCCGCCGCCGGCGCCGACGACCAGGAGCGACTTGCCTTCACCGCCGCCTTCCGGCACGCGCAGGCGGTCGAACAGCAACTCCCAGGCCGTGATCGAGGTCAGGGGCAGGGCGGCCGCTTCGGCGAAGCCCAGATTGGCGGGCTTCCTGCCGACGATGCGCTCGTCGACCGCCTGGAACTGGCTGTTGGAGCCGGGGCGGACGATCGAGCCGGCATAGAACACTTCGTCGCCCGGCGCGAACAGGGTCACGTTGGCGCCCACGGCGCGCACGATGCCGCTGGCGTCCCAGCCCAGCACGCGCGGCTCGTTCACCGCGACGCCCAGGCGGATCTTGGTGTCGACCGGGTTGACCGAGACGGCGCGCACTTCGACCAGCAGGTCGTGCGGGCCGGCCAGCGGCATCGGCAGTTCGGTGTCGAGCAGGGCCTGCGGGTCGTCGATGGGCAGGCCGTGTTGGGTATAGACTATCGCTTTCATTTTCTTCTCCAGGCATAAAGTGAGCAGGGCAGTGAAGACCATTTTAGGGATGCATCAACCGGCGAAACAGTGCCATGGCAGAGTTTCACTTTCACTGTGGAAGAGAAAATGATCCGCCTGGACGACCTGTCGCTGTTCGTGCGCGCCGCCGCCCTGGGCAGCTTTTCGCAGGCCGCGCGCGAGGTGAACCTGCTGCCCGGCCAGGCCAGCGCGGCGATCCAGAGGCTGGAACGCGAACTCGACGTCCGCCTGTTCGCGCGCTCGACGCGCAGCCTGCGCCTGACCGACGAGGGCAAGCGCTACCTGCCCTTTGCCCAGGATGCGCTGCAGGCGCTGCGCGACGGCCATGACGGCATGCGCGGCGAGAATGCGTCCCTGTCCGGCACCTTGCAGGTGGCGGCGCCGTCCGACTTCGGCCGCAACGTGCTGCTGCCGTGGATCGCCGAGTTCCGGCGTGCCCACCCGGGCCTGGACATCCAGCTGCTGGTGTCGGACCAGGTGGCGGACGTGTTCCGCGACCCGGTCGACATCGCGCTGCGCTACGGCCAGATCGATGACGCGAGCTTCATCGCGCTGCCGGTGGCGCCAGAGAACCGGCGGGTGCTGATCGCGTCTCCCGCTTACCTGGAACGGCACGGCCGCCCCTCGGCGCTGGCCGACCTGGCTTCACACAGCTGCCTGGCCTACCGCCTGCGCGGGCGCATCTATGACCGCTGGTGCTTTCCGCTGCCCGAAGGAGACCAGGTGGCGCAGGTCAAGGGATCGCTGGTGAGCGACGACGCCGACGTGGTGCGGCGCTGGGCCGTCGCCGGCGAAGGCATCGCCTATAAATCCTGGCTCGACGTCTGCGCGGACGTGACGGCGGGAAGGCTCGAGGTGGTCTTGCCGGACATGCCCGGCGAAGCCACCCCATTGAACCTGGTGTGCCCGCACCGCAAGCAGTTCTCGCCCGCGGTGAAGCTGTTGCATGCGCTCCTGAAGGAGCGCTGCGCTCCATTGCTGGAGCGGCTGGGCGAGGTTTAGAGCGCGCCGCCCTTGACGACGGCGCCGCCCTGGATCACGGCCGCCGGCGTTTCCAGCAGGGTGACGTCCACGAGCGGATCGCCCTTCACCGCCACCATGTCGGCATAGCGGCCCGGCTCGACGACGCCGATGTCCTTGCGCGCCAACGCCTCGGCCGCGTTCACGGTGGCGGCCTGGATCGCCTGCAGCGGCGTCATCCCGTACTGGACCATCACGGCGAACTGCTTGGCGTTGCCGCCGTGCGGGTGCACGCCGGCGTCGGTGCCGAACACCATCTTGACCCCGGCCGCATGCGCCTTTTTGAAATTCTGGCGCTGCAACTCCGTCACTTCGCGGTCCTTGCGCAGGTTATCTTCCAGCACGCCGTTCTTCTTGCCTTCCAGCGCCGTGTAGGTGCCGTTGTAGATGTCCATCGACAGCCAGGCGCCGTGCTTTTTCGCCAAGGCGATGCCCTCGTCGTCGATCAGGCTCGCATGCTCGATCGTGTTGACGCCGGCGCGGATCGCGTCCTTGATGCCGGCCGCGCCGTGGGCGTGGGCCGCCACCTGCAGGCCCCACTGGTGCGCTTCCTCCACCGCGGCGCGCATCTCGGCCAGGTTCATCTGCTGCTGGCCCGGTTCGGTATTGCGCGAGAAGACGCCGCCGGTGGCGCAGATCTTGATCACCTGGGCGCCGTACTTGCGCAGCTCGCGCACCGACTTGCGCGCCTCGTCCGGGCTGTCGGCGTTGTACTTGTTCTTTTCCTCCATCGACGGCGGGAAGTAGGTGCTGTCGCAATGGCCGCCGGTCGCGCCGAACGACCAGGCGGCGGGCACGATGCGCGGACCGCGCACCTTGCCGGCGGCGATGGCCTGGCCCAGGCCGACGTCGTTCCAGTCCGAGGCGCCCAGGTTGCGCACCGTCGTGAAGCCGGCGTCGAGCGTCTTGCCCGCATGGGCCACGGCCAATGCCGACCAGAAGCGGTCGTTGTATTCGAGGCCGGTGTAGCCCCCATAGGTCGGATCCGAATCGAGGTGGACGTGCATGTCGATCAGGCCGGGCAGCAGGGTCATGCCGGGCAGGGCGATGCGGGTCGCGTCGGCGGCTGGCGGCGTCGCGGCATCCGCCTTGAGGCTGACGACCTTCCCGTCGCGCACGAGGATCTCGGGGTTCTGGATCATGCGGCCGCTCTTGACGTCGAGCAGGCGGTCGGCGCTGATGACGACATCCGCGGCATGGGCGGAAGACCAGCCGGCGGCGGCCAGGCACAGGGATAGGACGTTCAGGGTCAAGCGGTTCAAGCAGCCTCCGGGCAATGGATGGGTAAATAGCAACTTTACACCGGACAACTTCTCACCCATCCATTTTTTTGCTCAGCTGTCTGTCAGCAGCAACGCCGCCAGCACCAGCATCATGGCCCCGGTGAGCGCCTCGAACACGCGCCAGACCCCAGGGCGCGCCAGCACCGGGGCGAAGCGCTGCGCACCGACACCGATCGCCGTGAACCACAGGATCGAGGCCGTGATGGCGCCCAGGGCAAACGAGCCGCGCTCTTCAAGCGCCAGGCTGCTGCCGACGGCGCCCAGCAGCACCACGGTGTCGAGATAGACGTGCGGGTTGAGCAGCGACAGCGCCAGCACGGTCGCCAGCGCCGCGCCAAGGGTCTGGGTCTGCGCCGCCGGATCGGCGGCCAGCGAGGCGCCGCCGCGCAGGCTGCTCTTCCAGCAGCGCAGGCCATACCAGAGCAGGAAGGCGGCGCCGCCATAGCGCGCCACCGACGTCAAGAGCGGCGACGCCTCGATCAGGGCGCCCAGGCCGGCAGTGCCGGCGGCGATCAGGATCACGTCGACCACGATGCAGGTGAGCACCGTCGGCAGCACGTGCCGGCCGCGCACCGCCGTGCGCAGCACATGGGCGTTCTGGGCGCCGATCCCCATGATGAGACCGGCGCCCAGGCCCAGCCCCTGCAGATAGATTTGATGCGAGAACATGGCCGCCTCTTTGTGAAAAGCGCCACTATCCCAGCCCGGCTGGTCCACTTCAATTATATTCATGAATATTCAGGCCACTTAAGAAAATCTAATTCATGACGATCGATCCCCGCCGCAGCGCCGCCTTCGTGGCCGCCGTCGATTGCGGCAGCCTGGAGGGCGCCGCCGCCCAGCTCAAGGTCACGCCGTCGGCGATCTCGCAGCGCATCGCGGCGCTCGAGCAAGAGTTGGGCACACCGCTCCTGGTGCGCAGCCGTCCCTGCCGCCCGACCGCGCCCGGCACGCGGCTGCTGCAGTACCTGCGCCGCTCAACCCTGCTCGAGTCGGAATTCCTGGCAGGGATGAAGGACGATCCCGGCCCGGCGCGGGTCACGCTGGCCGTCAACAACGACACGCTGGCGACCTGGCTGCTGCCGGTGCTGGCGCCGATCCTCGATGCCGAAGGCCTGCTGGTCGAATTCGTCCTCGACAACCAGGGCCACACCTTCGCGCTGCTGGAGGGCGGCCATGCGGTGGCCTGCATCTCGGGAGAGATCGAGCCGATGCGCGGCTGCAGCGCCAGAGCGCTCGGCATGATGCGCTACCGGATGGTGGCCTCGCCCGACTTTGCGCGGCGCTGGTTCCCGGACGGGATGACGCGCAGGGCGGCCCAGCGCGCGCCGCTGGTGGTGTTCGACCGCAAGGATGCGATGCAGTCTTCTTTTCTGCTCACCCACTTCGGCCTGCCGGACGGCGCCTATCCGTTTCACTACGTGCCCGCCAGCGATCCCTTCGTGCACGCGGTACGCCACGGCATGGGCTATGGCATGCTGCCGGAGGAACAGTGCGGCGCCTTGCTGGCAACGGGCGAACTGGTCGACCTGGCCCCGGCCTTGTACCACGACGTGCCGCTGTACTGGCACGCCTGGCGCATTCAGCCGCCGCGGTTGGAGCGCATGGGCACGGCGCTGGTGAAGGCCGCGCGCGGCGTGCTGCTGCCGCTCGCCTGAGCGACCGGCCACCACTGCGCCACGCCCCACAGCAGCTCGGGGACCAGGAACAGCCACAGCACCGGCAGATCCGCCTTCAGCATCGCCCAGCCGATCCAGAATGCGAACAGCAGGCGTCCGACGCCGTCGAAGCGGCCCAGGCGCAGGCTGGGCTCCTTCAGGCGCACGGCGCACCACAGCAGCACCAGCGTGCCAAGGAGAGAAGACAACAACAGGTGCAGCGGCGCGAACGGCGGCAGCGGCGCGCCGCCCAGCCACACGTTCATGCCGGATAGCCAGTCGAGCAGCAGGGCGAAGGTCCACGGCGTGGCGAAGGGCAGGATCTGCACGACGTCGTAGGCGGCGCTGGCGCGCGCAAGGCGCAGGTAGGTCGTTAGCGGCAGGGCAGGCATGGCGGACTCCCGGTTGAACGATCCGCTTGATGCTGACACGGGCCGGACTGCCCCATCTTGCGCACAATAAAGAAAGGGCCGGCTGCGTATGCAACCGGCCCTTTCACGCCTTACAGCGTTACATCACGAACCGATGCGGCCGCCGTCGTTCTTGGTGATGACCAGGGTCGCCGAGCGTGGGCGGCGGCCGGCGCCGTAGCCCGCGTTCGCCGGCCACTGGCTGGTGTACTTGCTGGCGTCGCCGACGTTCGCGGCGGCGGTGTTCTCGCCCGGGTGCTGGATGTTGACGAACAGCGCCTTGCCGTCCGGGGTCTCGGTGATGCCGGTCAGTTCGCAGCCGACCGGGCCGACCAGGAAGCGCTTGAGCGTGTCGGCGCTGGCGGCCTTGCCCACGAAGGTGTCGACGCTCAGCGTCGAGCCGTCGGTCTTCGGATAGCTCAGGGTGACCTTCTTGCCGTCGCCGACCTTGCCCGGCAGGCCGGCCACCATCATGCAGTTGGTGACGTCGGTGTAGGCGCCATCGTCGGTCTGGAACCAGCAGATGCCGGTCGAGTTGCTGAAGGCCAGGCCGTCCGGGCTCGAGAAGTCCTGGTCGGCGGTCAGGCCCGACAGGTTGATGCGGGCGGCGTCGGCGGCGGCTTCGGCGCCGAACAGGTAGACGTCCCAGGCGAAGCTGGTGGCGGTCGAGCCGGCGGCGTCTTCACGCACGCGGATGATGTGGCCGTTCGAGTTGCCCAGCTGGGCGGTGGAGCCCTTCATGTCGGTGTACGACCGCGGGTTGGCGGCGTCTGGCGCGACCTGGCTCGAGCTGCTCGGCTCGACGCGGCGGTTGCTGTTGTTGGTCAGCGTGTAATAGATCTCGCCGTTGGCCGGGTTCACCGCGCACCATTCAGGACGGTCCATCCTGGTCGCGCCGACGGCGTCGGCGGCCAGGCGGGCGTTGACCAGCACGTCGGCCTGGTCGGCGAACTTGTAGTTCGCGTAGTTGGCGATGACGCTGTTGGCGATGGTCAGCTCGATCCACTGGCCCTTGCCGTCGGCATTGAATTTGGCGACGTACAGCTTGCCGCTGTCGAGGTATTTGTCGCCGGTGGCGATACGATCGAGCGCGACGGCGTCGGCCGGGTTCCACGGTGCGGTCGACACGAACTTGTAGATGTATTCGCCGCGCGAATCGTCGCCCATGTAGACGGCCAGCGGCTGGCCGGCGGTCAGGCGGCCGAACGAGGCGCTTTCGTGGGCGAAGCGGCCCAGCGCGGTGCGCTTCTTGAGCGGGCGGGTCTTGTCGTAGGCGTCCATCTCGACGATGTAGCCTTCGCCGTTCAGTTCATTGCGGTAATCGTCGGTGCCGTCCGTCGACGTGCCCTTCTTGCTGATGTCCCAGCGCTGGTACTTGTCGTCCACGCCGCCGGTTTCCCAGCCGTGGCGCGAGGACGCGCCCTGCGACATGCCGTAGCGGTTGAGCGAAGCGACGCTCTTGTCGCCGCGCGCGGCGTTGTCGGTGCTCGAACGGGTGAAGTAGCCGGCCCAGTTCTCCTCGCCCGACAGATAGGTGTTCCACGGGGTGCGGCCGGTGCCGCAGTTATTGATGGTGCCGCGGAACTTGGTGCCGTCCGGCGAGTACTTGGTCTTGACCAGGGCATTGCCGCGCACCGGGCCCGAGATCTGGACTTCGGTCTGCTGGTGCACGCGGCGGTTGAAGTTCGAACCCTTCAGGTATTCCCACTTGCCGTTGTTGCTGCGCACTTCGAGGACCGACAGGCCGTGCAGGGCCATTTCCTTGTCCACCTCGAGGGCCGGGCGCGGCAGCGCATTGGTGCCGCCGTTGGCGTGCACGAAGAACGACGGCAGGCCTTCATTGGTGGTGGCCTCATGGTTCATCGCCAGCAGGCCGCGGGTGGCACCGGTGGTCGAGACGCCGCCGCTGTCGGACAGCGAGAAGAATTCCATGCCGTCGTGGTGGTCGCCAGCGCGGTTTTCGAAATCGGTATCGGTGCCGTCGTTCTTGTAGGCCGGGGTGCTGCTGGTGAGCGGATCGCCCAGCGCGTACAGGACGGTGGCGGTATAGCCGGCCGGGACCACGACGGTGTCGGCCAGGCTCTTGCCCACGGCGGTGAAGCCGAGCAGCTTCTCGACCGGCGCCGGCGGCGGGGTGGTGCCGGTCGGCGGGTTGGTCGGCGGGGTGACAGGATCGTCGTCCGAACCGCCGCAGGCGGTCAGGCCGAAGCTGCCGAGCAGGGCGGTCGCGGCCGTCGCAGCGCTGCCGCGCAGCATGTTGCGGCGGCTCAGGCGGGTCTGGAGGACGGTGCTGAAGTGTTCGTTCGACGAGTTGTTCGAATCGATGTCGTCGTGGTCGACAGGCATGCGGGCGAAATCGGTCGGCTTGTTCACGGAAGTGGATCCTGTTTTCTAGTGTGGGAAAGGAAAGCCACTAAATGGTAGTAAGGCAACATGACGACTCCGTGACAGTTTGGTCACAGTTTGATGACACTGGTGCGGCACGCTTGTGCTTTTCTTAGCGGCATTTTTAATATTTATGTGTCATTCACCGGACGCGGACGCTCCCGGCCGGGCCGTTGTGGTATAGATGACGTTTTACCGGAAACAGACAGATGCAGGAAAACCGCGCCCCCACGCCGCAGCAGGACACGATCACCTTGGGATGGGCCCTGTTCGAAGCCATACCCGACTGCGTGAAACTGCTCGACATGGACGGCATGGTGTTGGCGATCAACCGCAACGGCCTGCTCTCGATGGAGATCGACGACGCCGGGACGGTGGGCGACAAGCCGTGGAAGGCATATTGGCCGCAGCCGTCGCACGCAGCCATCGAGGCGGCCCTGGACGCAGCGCGCGCCGGCGGCACCGGGCACTTCAGCGCCGCCTGTCCGACGGTCAAGGGCAAGCCCAAATGGTGGGACGTGATGGTCACCCGCACCGCCGCGACCGGCGACCAGGAAACGCGCCTGCTGGTCATCGCGCGCGACATCACCGAGCAGGTGCGGCTCGATGCCGAACGCAAGGAGACCGAGCGCGTGCTGCACGCCAGCCGCGAGCGCTTCGAGAAGATCGTCAGCCAGGCCTCCACCGGGGTGGTCCAGATCGACACCGCAGGCTGCATCGTGCTGGCCAACCAGAAGTATTGCGCGATGGTGGGCCGCAGCGAGGCCGAGCTGCTCGGCATGAGCGTGGCCGAGGTCACTGCGCCGCAGTCGCGCGCCCAGACCCAGGACGCGCTCGATCGCCTGAAGGCCGGCGCCGCCGGCGTGGCGCTCGACAAGTATTACCTGCACAAGGACGGCTCGCTGGTCTCGGCCACCAGCAGCGTCAATGCGCTGCGCGGGCCCGATGGCGAGTTCGAGGGCCTGGTCGCGATCGTGCTCGACACCACCGAGCGCGAACAGGTCCAGGAACAGCTGCGCGCCAGCGAGGAACGCTACCGCACCCTGTTCGAGTCGGTCGACCAGGGCTTCTGCATCTTCGAGATGATCTTCGACGCAGCCGGCAAGGCGGTCGACTACCGCTTCCTCGAGATGAACCCGATGTTCGAGCGCCATACCGGCCTGGTGGATGCGGCCGGCCGCACCGCGCGCGAGCTGCTGCCCGGCCTGGACGACTTCTGGTTCGAAACCTATGGCCGGGTGGCGCTGACCGGCATCCCCGCGCGCTTCGAGAACGAGGCGCCGGCCATGGGCCGCTGGTTCGACGTCTACGCCAACCGCATCGGCGGCCCGGACAGCCGCAAGGTGGCGCTGCTGTTTTCCGACGTGTCGGCGCGCAAGCGCTCCGAGGAAGAGCTGCGCCGGCTGGCCGACGACCTGGCCGAGGCCGACCGCCGCAAGACCGAGTTCCTGGCCACGCTGGCGCACGAGCTGCGTAATCCCCTGGCGCCGATCCGCAATGGCCTGGCGGTGATGCGCCTGGGCGGCGACAATCCGGCGGCGGTCGGCAAGGTCAGGGACATGATGGAACGCCAGGTTGGCCACATGGTGCACCTGATCGACGACCTGCTCGACGTCGCCCGCATCAGTGGCGGCAAGCTCGAACTCAAGCGCCAGCGCGCCGACCTGCGCGCGATCCTGGCCAGCGCGGTCGAGACCAGCCTGCCGCTGATCGAGGCCGGCCAGCATGCGCTCGAGGTGGACGTGCCCGACCTGCCGCTGCTGGTGGACGCCGACGCCACCCGGATCGCCCAGGTGGTGGCCAACCTGCTCAACAACGCCGCCAAGTACACGCCGGCGCGCGGGCGCATCCGGCTGTCGGTGCGGCGCGATGGGCCAGACGCGGTGATCGCCGTCAGCGACACCGGGGTCGGGATCGCCGCCGACGCGCTGGCCGGCGTGTTCGAGATGTTCAGCCAGATCGGCCGCACCGTCGACCGCTCGCAGGGCGGGCTCGGGATCGGCCTGTCGCTGGTACGGCGCCTGGTCGAGATGCATGGCGGCAGCGTGAAGGCCGAGAGCGGAGGCGCGAATGCCGGCAGCGTGTTCACGGTGCGCCTGCCGCTGGCTGAGGTGTCCGACGATCAGGCCGCCCGCCCGCTGGGTTGGGACGCGCCGGCCGGCGACGGCGGCCCGGCCGGCGGCGGCGAGGCCGGTCTCAAAGTGCTGGTGGTGGACGACAACGTCGATGCCGCGCTGACGCTGTCGATGATCCTGGAAGCGTTGGGCCACGTCACCCGGGTGGCGCACGACGGCTACGGGGCGCTGGAGGCGGCGCGCGCGTTTCGTCCGTGCGTCGCCTTCCTCGACATCGGCATGCCGGGCATGAGCGGCTACGACACGGCGCGCGCGATCCGCGCCATGGAGGAACTGGATGGGATCGTGCTGGTGGCCCTGACCGGCTGGGGCGCCGAAAGCGACCGCCAGCGCTCGAGCGAGGCCGGCTTCGACCACCATCTCACCAAGCCGGTGCAGCTGGCGGTGGTGGAGGAATTGCTGGCGCGGTTGTAGAACACGGAATCAGGTCCTGCGCAGCTCGTCCTCCAGGTCGCCGATCAGCTGGACCACGCTCGGCGTGATGCCCTTGTCGCCCGGGGTATAGAACACGCCCGGCAACACCCGGTCTTCTTCCAGCTGCGGCAGCAATTCGTCGATCAGCTCCTCGAGCGAGAACGCCTGGGCGTCATAGCCGTCCCATTCGTATTCGGCGCACAGGCTGGCGTAGTCGCTCGCCGGCCACATCGGAAACACCAGGGTGCCGTCGTCGGTCTTGGCCAGGGCCCAGCCGTCCTGGTACAGCCCCCACACCTCGCGCGCGTCGGCGACGCGCTTGATGAAGTACTCGTAGCGCTCCGGCCCCGGCAGCGTGACCACGGCGGCCAGCTGCTGGCCGCCCAGCTTGATCGCCGAGATGATACGTTCGCTCATCACCATTCCCGTTCATTGAGGCGCGAAGCCTGACATCGTCAGGATACGCCATCGGCGCCGGCAGGTGCGTTCAGCAGACGTGCGGCGGCCGTCCGGCCGCGTCCAGGTCATAGCGCACGTCGTGGCGGTCGCCCGGCGGGGCGTCCAGCACCAGGAAGGCGTCCCAGCCGAGGCGGCCGGGATGCAGGTCGTCCAGCGTGGTGTTGTGGACGTCGGCGGCGCGCAGGACCACCTCGACCTCGTATTCGAGCGCGACGCCGGTGAACAGCGCCAGCACGCTCCCCAGGGCCCGCGCCGCTAGGCCGCCCGGCAAGAAGGCCTGGAAGCCGGCATGCGCCAGCGGCCCCACCACCAGGCGCAGGCGCAGGTTGCGCTGCCAGACGCGCGCGCCGGCGATCGCGCGCGCGCCGAGGACGGCGCTGTCCTGGCCCAGCGTGGTCTGCTGCGCCGGCGGCACGTCGTACCAGGAACCGACGAACTGCTCGGCCTCGACCTGTTCGCCGAAGTATTCCGACAGCACCCGCGCCAGCTGCACGGCGGACACCGGCCGGTGCCGGATCGCCGCCGCGAAATACCCGATCGATTCGTCCAGCACGGCGCCGTCGGCCGCGCCGGCCAGGCGCCGGCGCAGCGCGGCGTCGCCCAGGCCGGCCAGGGACAGCAGCAGTGGCAGGAAGGCGTCCTGGCCGTCCAGCTGGTACTTGAACGGCAAGCGGTACTTGCGCCAGGCTTCGTAGAACAGCGCCAGCGAGCGGTTCGAGAACGCGTCCAGGAAGGCGCGCGGGCCCTGGTCCTCGTCTTCGTTCTTGTGGCGCGCCGCGTGCTCGGCGATGCGCTCGGTGTAGTGGGCCGGCAGCACGCCGTGCCCGCCCAGCAGGCCCATGAAGGCGGGGGTCAGGTGCACCCGGCGCAAGGTCCCTTCGCGCACCGCCTCGCCCAGCGCGGCGGCGTCGATCGGCAGGTCGAAGGGCATGCCGACCTCGAGGTCGCGCAGCTCGGGCTCGATGGCTTCCAGCTGGCTGGCCGGGAAGCCGAGGGAGAGGGTGTTCCGGAACCGCAGCATGTCGGGCACCAGGCCGTGCGGCCCGCGGCCGCGGCGCTTGAGCCATAGCTCGAGCACGCGCACCGCCTGGAAGAACTCGAAGCGCCACGGCTCGCGCAGCAGGCGCTCGATCACAGGAGGCTCAGTTCTCCGCTTCTCGGCCCGCATCGCAGCAGCTCCTCTCCGGATTGGTGGGACACGATCACCAGCTGGGTGAAGCTGTTGGCGTGCACGTACAGCGCCAGGAAGCGCTCGACGATGTGGGCGAAGGCATGGATGCCGCTGCCCACGAACGCTTCCTCGTCGATCGCGATCCTGACCTCGACCCCGCGCACCAGGCAGTTGAAGGGGTTCCCGGACAGCCAGGCGCTGGTGGGCACATAGGCGATCGCATTGATGCCGCCGACCTGGCGCGTCGACGCCGCCGAGCGCGGCAGGTCGTGCAGGGCCAGCATCTCGCGGAAGGCGTCGACGCCGCCGTCGGCCAGCGACAGGTGGTTGAGCGAGAGCAGCGAGATCAGGCGCCAGTGCGCGCTGCGTCCGCGCGAGAAGCGCCAGGTGGGGCTGGGCTTGCGCAGGAAGGAAATCTCGCGCACGCCAGATCCGCCTTCGAGGAACAGGTCGCCGCCCGGCTGGCCGTAGCTGAGCAGCAGCGGCAGATCGCGGTTGGTGCAGGTCAGCTCCAGGTTCAGGGTCGTGGTCTCGACGTCGGCCGGGTCGAAGTCGATGTCGACGATCGAGATCTGGGTTTCGAAGCCCGGGCTGCGCTCGGCCATCGTGTCGTCGCGGCGCATGGCCCAGTAATGCCCGTTCTGCTCGGGCGTCTGCGCATGCTTGAGCGAATAGAAGGGCTGGAACCGCACCACCGTCTCGCCCTGCGGCGTCTGGCGCACCAGATTGACCTCGTCGATCGCGTTGACCTCGTAGGCATAGGCGCGGCGCGCATCGGCCAGCACCGGATAGCTGGCCGTGGCATGGGTCAGGCGGATCGGTTCGCCGCGCTGGGCGAACAGGTTGATCACCGGCGTGCAGCCCGCCACCAGGTTGTTGGTCGACAGGGTGGACAGCATGCGCGCCAGGTTCGAGTCGCTGCGGATCCCGTTCAGGGCCAGGTGCACGGTGAGGCGGCGCGTGCCCGCGGGCAGGCTGCGCGCCAGCAGCGCCAGGTCGAGGTCGACGAAATTGAACTTCTCGGGAAAGCAGAAGTATTCGGTCAGCAGGCGGTAGGCGGTGTGGGAACGGGCCGGGAAGTCGATCAGCGCGTCGTCCTCGACGAAGCCGGCGGCGCGCACCGGCAGCGCCGGCAGGGCGATCCAGTGGCCGCCCTCGGGCTGCGCATAGGCCGCGACCGTGCGCGCCAGCAGCGCGTCGCGCAGGGCCGCGCAGAACGACGGTTCGCCATCGAGGAACAGGCGCAGCGCCGGCAGGTCGATCGCCTCCAGGCCGCCGCCTTCGCAGCCGACGTTCAGGGACAGGCTGATGCTCGCGCTGGCGCCGGGCGGCAGGCGCACCGCGTCCGGCGCGTGGATGATCGGCGAGAACACCGCCCGGCTCAGGACCAGCGGCGCCATCGCGACCGGGTACACGGTGCGGAAGATGCAGGTCACGCCGCGCACCGGGCGCGTGGTCAGCTTGGTGCCGCGCGGGACGGTGCTCACCGTGGTCTGCTGCTTGGCCGCGGCGGCGACGTCCAGGCGCGCGATCGAGCACGATGGAAAGGGCCGCAGGTAATGCGGATACAGCACGTCGAACAGCGCCTCGGTGAACTCGGGATAGTCGTCGTCCAGGCGCTTGGCGATGCGCGCGTTCAGGAAGGCGAACGACTCGATCATGCGTTCGGTATGCGGGTCTTCGCATACTTCGCCGCTGATCGCCAGGCGGCCGGCGATGCGCGGATAGCGCTCGGCGAATTCGCGCAGGTTGCGCCGCAGGTAGGCCAGTTCGCTTTCGTAATAGGGCAGCAGGCGGTCCAACTCAGGCTCCCGCCATCGTCGATGACGCCGCCGCCGCGCCCGCGCGGCCGGCCTTGCGGATGCTGTACTGGAGCGTGGACGGCTGCAGCACGGCGTCGAAGTTGACCGGCTCCTCCGACATGCTTCCCACCAGCACCGCCGTGATCGAAAAACTGAGGCGGTTGACCGAGGGCGCGCCGGCATCGCCCTGCATCTCGAGCAGCGCCTTCACGTTCTGCAGCCGCGGCTCGTGGCGCGCGATGGTGTTTTCGATGCAGGCGCAGATGTGGGCGCGGTCGGTGGGACTGGACAGCGAGCGGTCGGCGAAGTCGCACAGCCCATACCCGACCATCGACTTGCCGCATTCGGGAAAGACGGCCAGCGCGCCGTCCTGGATGGTCGAGCGCGTGTTGAGCAGCGCTTCGAGGTCGCGCGCGACCGCATCCTTCAGTTCCTCGACGTTCAGGCGCGCCACTACCACGCCATTGCGCAGCGGCTGGCCGAGCAGGCGGTCGAACAGGTCCGGCGTGAATCCTTTCATCGATCCCCCTCCTTGGCACAAGCTGGTGTTGCGCACCGAAGCATGTTGCCACGGCGTTTAGCGCCAACCTTTGATCAAGTTCACATGCGCAACAGCATCTCGTCGTTATCGTTTCCTTTCGCAAAGAACAAGGTGAAGGAACAACAGCCATGACCAGCAAAGTCCTCTGGGGCGAAGGCCTGCTGCTGCGCCCGCAGCATTTCCAGCGCCAGGATGCCTATCACGAGCATTGCCTGTACAAGGGCCTCAAGGCGGCGCACCCGTATGCATGGGGGGTCGAGGGGCTCGAGATCGACCGCGAGGCGCTGGCGAGCGGCATGCTGCGCGTGCTGGGACTGTCGCTGCGCTTCCAGGACGGCGAGCTGTACGAGGCGCCCGGCCTCGACGAGCTGCCCGGCACCGTCGACCTGAGCGGCCTGCAGCAGTCGGTGCAGGCCGTGACGTATTACGCGGCGCTGCCGGGACTCAAGCCCTTCAATGCCAACTTCGTCCAGCCGGGGCAGGCGGCCACGCAGTCCGCCAGCACGACCCGCTTCATCCAGGCAAACGAAGAGACGCCCGACCTCTACACCCAGGCGGCGCCGGTGCAGCTGGCCTACCTGAAGCGCGCGCTGCGCCTGGTGTCCGAATTCGAGCCGCGCGACGCCTACATCCACTTTCCCTTGCTGCGCGTGCGCAGATGCGCCACCGGCGGCTTCGAGCTCGATCCGGCGCTGGTGCCGCCGTCGATGTCGCTGGGCGCCGCCCCGGCCCTGTTCCAGCAGTTGCGCCGCCTGCTCGACGCGCTGCAGGCCAAGGTCGGCGCGCTGTACGGCCACCACCGCGAGCCGACCCGCAACGTCATCGAATTCCGCTCGGGCGACATGTCGTCGTTCTGGCTGCTGCACACGGCCAGTTCGGCCTATGCGACGCTGTCGCACCACTTCAACCAGCCGGCGCTGCACCCCGAGCGCGTGTTCGAGGCGCTGCTGGACGTGGCCGGCGGCCTGATGACCTTTTCCAAGAGCTGGACCCTGTCCGACCTGCCGTCCTACCAGCACCACGATCCCGGCCCCGCCTTCGCCAAGCTGCACCAGATCATCCGCGAACTGCTTGACACCGTCATCTCGGCCAAGTACTTCGGCATCGCCCTGAACGAGGTGCGGCCCTGCTACCACATCGGCATGCTCGACTCGGGCAAGATCGACGACGACACCACCTTCTACATCGCCGTCTCGGCCGACATCCCGGCGGTGGAACTGGTCGACGTGGCGCCGCTGCGCTTCAAGGTCGGCGCCCCGGACGACGTCGAGAAATTCGTGCTCTCGGCGCTGCCCGGCGTGCGCCTGCAGTACACGCCGCAGCCGCCGGCGGCGATCCCCGTGCGGCCCGACACCTGCTACTTCATCCTCGAGGCGAAAGGGGCGATGTACGAGCGCATGCTCAAGGCGCAGTCGATCTCGATCTACGTCCCGGCCGGCATGAAGGAGCTCAAGCTCGAGCTGCTGGCGGTGATGTCCTGATGTCCTGAATACAGGGAGAGCAAGCATGGCAGGAGCACTGATCAGACTCGGCGACAAGACCTCGCACGGCGGCGTCGTGCTGGAAGCCTCGCCCAACAGCGATATCGACGGCGTCGGCATCGCCCGCATGGGCGACAGAACGAGCTGTCCCAAGCATGGCCCCGGGCCGATCATCGAAGGCGATGCGACCCTGATCGTCGACGGCAAGGCGGCCGCGCGGCATGGCGACAAGACCGCCTGCGGCGCGACGCTGATCGCCGGCCAGCAAACCACCATCGACCAGGTCTGAGCCCATGTCCACCACGACTACGCCGCCGGCCCCGGGCTGGCTCGGCCGCATCGGCGGCAGGCTGCTCGCGCGCCAGGCCGTCGCGCAGGCCGCCGCCGCGCCAGCGGTGCAGCAGGACGCCGTCCAGGAACCACGCTGCCCGGCCTTGACCATCCTCGCCGGCGCGCTGCGCACGCCGCACGGCGCATCCGCCGAAGAACTGGGCGCCGCGCTTGCCGCCAACAAGGTCGACGCCGACCTTGACCGCGAACTGGTCGACGACGACGGTTTCCCGGTCATGAGCGCACGCTGCGAACAGGCCAGCGACGAAGCGGTGCGCGAAGAGATCGCCGACTGGCTGGACTCGTGCGCCGCGCCGGCGCCGCGCGTCGGCGACGAGGGGTGGCGCGCGCTCGTTCTCGGCACGGCGGTCCTGCGCGAGCTTGCCGGCCGCGCGGCAGGGCTGCTGGGCGCGGACGGAGGCGCGCCGCCTCTGCTGCAACTGGCCCTGGTGCTGCCGGACGACTGGCAGGTGGAACAACGCCAGGCGGCAGCGATGTGGTGCAGGCAGGTGCTGGCGCAGGCTGGCTGGCCCGCGGCGCGCATCGACGTCAACGAAGCGGCAGTTCCTGCGCCCTTCATTGCCCGGCTGGCGCAGCAAACAGAAAAAAGCGCGGAGCCCGCGGCGACGATCCTGCTCGCCTTCTGCTCCCACATCGGCCAGGAGACGGTCGACCGCTGGTCGGCCGACGGCACGCTGTTCACCTCCTTTCACCCGCGTGGACGCATCCCCGGCGAAGGCGCGGCCGGCCTGCTGCTGGCGCCGGCGGCGGACGGCGCCGGCATTGCGCACGTCAGTCTGGAAGCCGACGCCTGCGATCCGGCATCCGCCACCCTCAAACGCCTGTCGCCGCAGCGCCTGAACATGCTCGCCGGGCGCCTGCTGCAGGGCGCAGCGATCGCGCCGGCCGCCATCGCCATGGTGGTCGCCGACGCCGGCGCCGACACGCGCCACGCGCTCGAACTGATGGAATTCGGCGACGCCATCACGCCGCACCTCGACAACGCCAGCGACATCGTCCGCCTCGGCCCGGCCTGCGGGGCATGCGGCGCCGTGCCCTTCGTGGCCGCGCTGGCGCTGGCCGCGCACGCCGCGCTCGAACACGATGCGCCGCTGCTCTGCGTGGGCAACGACAGGCCGGACTTGCGCGCGCTGGCCCTGGTCCGCCCCGCTCCCAAGCCACAGGACACGCCATGAGCTCACCCTATTACGTGCCGTCGGGCCGCCTGCCGGCGCAGGCGATCGTCTCGACGGCGGCCTGCGCGCCGTGCGTCGTCATTCCGGCCTGGCTGTATGCCTGGCTGACGATCCACTCGCCGCTCATCCTGCTCAACTGGCTCGCCATGGGCGTCTTCGCGCTCGTCATGGGCGTGGCCGCGCGCGCGGTGGCGCGCCAGGCGAAGGCGCGCAACCCCATGTGGATGGGCCGACTGGGCCTGGCGATCGGCGTCGTGGGCTGGTACGCCCACTGGGCCGCCTGGCTTGCCATCGCCGACGCGGGCGGCTTCGCATCGCTGCTCGGCGCTCCGCAGGACATGTGGCGCTTCGGGATGGTGCTGGCGGAGAACGAAGTGCGCCACGTCGCGGGGATGCGGATCGAGGGCAGCGCGCTGGTCGCCGGCTGGGTCGTCGAATTCATCCTGTTGACCACCGTGCCCCGTTCGCTGGCGCGCGACGCGGCCGAGGAACCGTTCTGCGAGCTGAGCAACAGCTGGGCGACGCCGTTCGAGCTGCCGCGCAGATTCGCCTGGATCGAGGAACCCCATGTCGTCGTGCACCGGCTCGAAACCGCGCCCGGTGAACTATTGTCGATCCTCGGCGCCAGCGTCGGGCCGAACGCCTCACGCTACAGCGCGGTGACGCTGTACCGCACCGCAGGCGAGCCGTTCGTCTCGATCGACAACGTGAAGCTCGAGCGTGACGCAAAAAAGGAAAAGAAGACCATGCGGCCGGTCATCGCCTACCTGCGCCTGCCAGGCATGGATGCCGAACGGATCATCGAGGAATGCAGCGCACCGACCGCAATGAATGCAGGGGCGGCCCAGGCCGACCCGCCGGAACTGGCCGACGCCATCGACCATCTGGGCGCCGGCCGCCTGGAGGAAGCGCTGGCCGGCGCCATGCCCCATGCCGCAGCCACGCAAGACGGCTTGCGCATCGATGCGATCCGCCTGTGCGCAATGGCCAGCGCGCGCCTGGGGCGCTGGGCCGAATCGCTGCGCTACTGGAACGCCTTGTGCGACGAAGAGCCGAGCGCCTTCAACGCGCTGCAAACCGGATGCTGCTGCGCCATGACGGGCGACACGGCGCGCGGCGAAGAGTGGATCGCCTGGGCGCGCGAACGCAATGCCGCCTCGCGCGAAATGCCGGACCCGCAGATCGTGACCAGCTTCATCACTGCCCTGACCCAGTCGGGCCAGGCGGCGCGCGCGATGCCGTATCTCGAACAGATGCGCGCGATCTATACGGGCCTGGGCTGCCTTGATGCCACCTCGCTGTTCGTGCGCCGGGCGCCCCTGTTCGGCATCTTCCTGCAGAACAGCCTGCCCATCGTCCGCGCCGTGCTGGGCCAGGAGGAGGGACGCGCCTGGTACGCCGCGATGCTGCCGCATCTCGACGGGCCGGGAACCGAGGCGCTGGGCGCCTGGCTGGACGAGAATTTTGTCAGCATGGAAATGGAATAATCGCAGCCACGCCGGCCTCGGCCTGAAATAGCGGCAAATCCGCGACACTTGGTCGTATCGGGAGATGCTTTCGAGCAACTAAACCATCGTCTAGCGTATGATGGACAGCCCTACAACGAACATTCTGACGCGGTATGAAAACGGATATGGCACACCTGGACGTGACGCTCGGCGACGTCATCGAGGCGGCCAACACTCTCCAGAACGACAGGCAGCAAGTCACGATCGAGGCGGTGCGCGCCCTGATCGGCGCCGGCTCGACCAAGACCATCCACCAGCACCTGGCCACCTGGCGCGCCAGCCATGCGCAACCGGTCGAGCCGCCGAAGGCCGAGATGCCGCCCGAGCTGCTCGCCGAACTGAGCCGCTGGGCCCAGCAGTATGCGCAGGATGCCGGCGCCGGCATGCGCGATGCGCTGGCGCGCGCCGAGAGCGACATGGATGCGCTGCTCGAGGCCGGCAATGCACTCGAAGCCGAGCGTGACGGCCTGGACGCCGAACTGAGCGATGCGCGGGTCGCGCGCGAACAGGCTCAGTTGATCGCGGATGAACGCAACGAAGAGATCGAGCGCCTCACGGCCGAGCTGCGCAATGCGCGCCAGATCGCCGCCGATGCGCTGGTCGGCAAGGCCAAGGATCAGTTGGCGATCGATGGCAAGGATGCCCAGCTGGCCGACCTGCGCCAGCAGCTCGAGCGCAACGTGGCGGCCACCGCGGCCGAGTCGGATGCGCGCCTGCGCGCCCAGATGGAGCTGGTCGGCGTCACGACCGAGCGCGACAACCTGGCGGCCGAGGTCAAGGAATTGCGCACCATGCTCGACAACTCGCGCAGCGAACGCAGCAATCTGCGCGCCGAACTCGAAGCCCTGCGCGCACGCAAATAAGCCTGCGTCGGCTGAAATACAAAAAGGCCTCGGTTCACTGAACCGAGGCCTTTTTTTTTGTTGCATCACTGCTTGTTGAATGGCTGCGGCTCATGCCGCAGCCGTTCTCTACACCATTACTCCTGCGTTGCCGCCGGCACGTCCAGCGTGAACGCCTTCAGGCCCAGCGCAGCGCTGCTCTGCTGGCGGATCTGGTTGGCGAAGGCCGGATCGTCGTTCAGCTTGCGGCCGTACGAAGGAATCATTTCGTGCATCTTGGCTTGCCATTCCGGGGTTTCCAGCTTGTCGCGGAAGGCCGATGCCTTGAGCACCTTGAGCATGATCGGCGCGGCGGTCGAGGCGCCTGGCGATGCGCCCAGCAGGGCGGTCACGGAGCCGTCAGCCGAGGCAACGACTTCGGTGCCGAACTGCAGCAGGCCACCCTTCTTCGGGTCGTCCTTGACGATCTGGACGCGCTGGCCGGCGTTGACCAGTTCCCAGTCTTCCATCTTGGCTTCCGGCAGGTACTCACGCAGGGTGGCCACGCGGTCTTCCTGCGAGTTCATCACCTGCTCGACCAGGTACTTGGTCAGCGGAATGTTGTCGATGCCAGCCTGCACCATCGGACGCACGTTGCCGGTGCCGATCGAGGCCGGCAGGTCGACCCACGAACCGTTCTTGAGGAACTTGGTCGAGAAGGTCGCGAACGGTCCGAACAGCAGGGCTTTCTTGCCGTCGATGATACGGGTGTCGAGGTGAGGCACCGACATCGGCGGCGAACCGACCGAGGCCTTGCCGTACACCTTGGCGTGGTGCGCTTCGATCAGCGCCTGGTTGGTGGTCACCAGCCACTGGCCGCCGACCGGAACGCCACCGTAGCCCTTGGCTTCAGGAATGCCGGTCTTTTCCAGCAGCGGCAGCGCGCCGCCGCCGGCGCCGATGAACACGAACTTCGCGCTCACGGTCTTGAGCTTGTTGTCCGCCAGGTTCTTGACGGTCACGTTCCACAGGCCATCCTTGCCGCGCTTGATGTCTTCGACCTGGCTGCGCAGGTTCAGGGTCATGCCGTGGGTGCCGGTCAGGTGCTTGACCATGCTGCGGGTCAGGGTGCCGTAGTTGACGTCGGTACCGATGTCCATGCGGGTCGCGGCCACTTTCTGGTTCGCGTCGCGGCCGTTCATGACCAGCGGCGCCCACTTGCGGATCGTCTCATGATCTTCGGTGTACAGCATG
This sequence comes from Massilia timonae, assembly GCF_001866515.1. Taxonomy (NCBI): domain Bacteria; kingdom Pseudomonadati; phylum Pseudomonadota; class Betaproteobacteria; order Burkholderiales; family Oxalobacteraceae; genus Massilia; species Massilia timonae. The sequence goes on along the minus strand of NZ_JRYB01000001.1, from coordinate 1,659,925 downwards.
CCCTTGAACAGGTTTTCCTTCTGCAGCGCATCGTAGCGCTTGCGCAGGTAGTTGATGTTGTCGTCACCCCAGACAAAGGCCATGTGCGGCACGTTGTTGATGAAGGTGTTCGGCGCGCCCAGGTATTCCTTCTTGACCTGGTAGGCCCAGAACTGCTTCGAGATCTCGAACTGTTCGTTGATGTCGACGGCCTTCTTGGTGTCGATGGTGCCGTCCGGCATTTCGGGCGTGTAGTTCAGCTCGGCGAAACCGGAGTGACCGGTGCCGGCATTGTTCATCGCGTCGGAGCTCTCGGCCGAGACCGAATCCATGCGCTCGAACATCTCGATCGTCAGTTCGGGATCGAGTTCCTTGAGCATGGTGCCGAGCGTGGCGCTCATGACGCCGGCTCCGATCAGGACGACGTCGACCGGCTTGTCATTGGAAGGAGCGGGGGCTTTGCTGCAAGATGCAACGATGAAGCAAGAAAGGACAACTAGAAGCGAGGTACGCATACGAGTATCACCTGAAAAATGTTTGCGATGGCCTGGCATGCAATCAGATTTAAAAAGTTCAACGGCTCGGTAAAGGAATGTTTCCACACCGCCTGCTGGCGGTATCGAAGCACCGATAAGGAACGGGTTGTCGGGACCTGTCGCGATCCGTGAGAACAGCAACAAAACTCGGCAACCGACGCATAGCGAAGGCAAGGCAACGGTAAACTGGATGACAGTCAAACCGGCCTTGCAGGCAACACGGATATGACGCGCTGACATGGATTGTCAGGCAGGCCAGTCGATATCCCTGGCGTCCATTGAGCGGGAAGTCCTATAGAGGACTGAGCGGAGTATAGCCCAAACAAATCAGGCTTGCGCGGACCACCCCCGGTAAACGTGGTCCTCTCAGTATTCGACCTGTGGCGGACTCAGTAGTAGTACCGAGTCCGCGGCGGTGGCACGTCGTGACGGCCGTGCCGTCGCTGTTTTCAGCGCTCCTTGCCGACCTGCCCGGCAGCGTCCAGGTCCATGACGTCGAAGATGTGGACGTGGCCGCCCCTGCGCACGAACAGCTCCTGGTACAGCTCGGCGGCACTCAGTTGTCCCCATTCGGCGGCGCGCCGCACCAGGCAGGGCACCGGACTGTGCGGCTCAGTCTCTTGCAGGAAGCCAGCCACCTGCTCCAGCAGCGCATAGGCCTCGGCGCGGTTGCGGATGAGGCGCGGCGCCGGCCCTGCGTTGGCATCGCTGGCTTCGGCGGCATCCTCCGGCGCGGCGGCGGCGGGTGGCGCCGGCGGCGGAGCGCTCGGTCGTGCATGCCGCGGCAGGCCGCGCCGCTGTAGTTCTTCCTCGAGCAGGCCGCGCGCCTGCTCGAGCACGCCCGCGAAGAGGGTGAACGGCACAGCGTCCTCGCCCAGCTTCGGGCCCAGCATGTCGGACAGGTGTTGCAGCATCGCCAGCGCGTCGGCCAGATCGCGCTCCATGTCGGCACAGGCGTCGTCCGGCAGCGCGGCGAGCGCGGCGGCCAGTTGGGCGCCGGTCGGGCCATCTCCCACCCAGTCCGGATCGGCCTGGCGCTGTCGCTCATGGTAACGCGCACGCGCCCAGTCGGTCAGCGCATAGGGCTGGCCGTGGTTGTCGAAGGCCAGCGGCACCTGGCGCAGGGCAGGCGCCGCTTTGCGGTCGATCCAGCTGAAAATATTGGCGCGGCGCACATCGGTGCCGTCTTCCGACCGGGGATGCAGGTCTTCCCAGTACCGCTCGCACAACAGCACCATGAGGTGCAAGGCGCCGGCGACCGCCGCAAGGTCGTGGCGATGGATCTGGGCTTCGAGCAGCCAGGCCGCCACCTGCAGGTCCTTGCCATGGTGGGCCAGGGCTTCACAGCATATGCGCGTCACCTTGTACGAGTCCGGTCCACCCATTTCGCGCTGGTGCATGGCCATCGGCGAGTTGGGGTCGTCGGCGGCGCGCCACTGGCGGATCACCTTGACGACGCCCTCGTTGGTGGCGGCCCGCCCGGCGCGGCCAGCGATGACATCGCCCTCGATCGGCGCCAGCAATCGTTCGATTGGCATGCCGCAGGCGTTGGACAAGGCCTGCTCGGCGCGCTGGATGAGGTGTTGGTCGATCATGGACGATCCTGTGTCTGTGCAAAAAATGGGGGCAGCTGTCCTGCTCTTGTCACATTCCTGAACTGGTGCAGGAAGGGCTGGGCGGCCGTGCTACTGGTCATCGGTCATCGTGGTGGCCGATCCTTTCGCCTGCCGGCTCAGGCGCCATATCGTGCGGTGGCCGAGGTGGACCGCTTCGACCTTGCCGGCATCGCGCAGGCGCGCGAGTGCGCCTTCGGTGATACCGATGTGTTCGGGCAGCCCTTCCCATGCAATCCAATGGTGATGGATGCCCTCTGCGGTGTCGGCGCTGGCCGGGCGCTGCTCCAGGTAGGAAAGGATGGCGCGTTCGGCGACATCGATGGCGTCGTGATGCATGGCAGTCCCTCCGAAAATGTCGTTGTCCGTTTTTCCATTATTGATACTACGGCAAGTGCGGCTGACCAATGCTGTCCAGTCAGACCGCAGGCCAGTCGAGCCGCTGCATCCGGTTCTCGGCCGCTTCCGGACGCCCGAACAGATAGCCCTGGAAGTGCGAGCAGCCTTCCTCCATCAAGCGCTGCAATTGCTCCTCGGTTTCCACGCCCTCGGCCGTGGTCTCGATCAACAGGCTGCTGGAGAGGCCGGTGATGGCGCGAATGATCGCCATCGCTTCCCGGCTCTGCCCGATCTCTTGCACGAACGACTTGTCGATCTTGATCTTGTCGAAAGGGAAGGAGCGCAGATAGCTCAGCGAGGAATAACCGGTGCCGAAGTCGTCGAGCGAAATGCGCACGCCCAGCTTCTTCAAGGCTTTCAGGGTGCGGATATTGCCGTCGCTATTGTCGAGCAACACCGACTCGGTGATCTCGAGTTCCAGCCGCTCGGCCGCGAGGCCGGAATCGGCCAGCGCCAGCGCCACCATGCTGACCAGTTCGCTGCTCTTGAACTGGATCGGCGACAGGTTGACGGCGATCGTTTCGCCGTTGGTCCAGGTCGCCGCTTCCTGGCAAGCGAGGTTCAGTGCGCGCGCGCCGAGCTCGTGTATCAGGCCGGTTTCTTCGGCGATCGGTATGAAGTCGATCGGCGCGATCGGACCGCGTTCCGGATGCCGCCAGCGGATCAGGGCCTCATAGCCCGAGATGCGGTTGCCGGCCTTCTCGACGATCGGTTGATAGTGCATCTGCAGCTCGCCGCGGTGCAGCGCGCGGCGCAGGTCGATCTCGATCTGGCGCCGTACCCGCGCCGCCGCCTCCATCTCGGGCCGGAACACCTCATGGCGGTTGCGGCCGTTGCGCTTGGCTTCATACAAGGCCATGTCCGCGTGCTGCAGCAACTGCTCGGCCGTGCTGCCGGTGGGCGTGGACAGCGCGATGCCGACGCTGATACCGACCGCGAAGCTGTGGCCCTCGATCGAGAATGCCGGCGCCACCGCCTCGATCAGGCGCTGCGCCGCCTGTTGCGCTTCTTCCAGGCGCTTGATGCGCGGCAGGACCACGGCGAACTCGTCGCCGCCCAGGCGCGCCAGCGTGTCCTGGTCGCGCAGGCATTTGCGCAAGCGGCCCGCCAGCGTCAAGAGGATCTTGTCGCCGAAGCCATGGCCGTAGGCGTCGTTGATGTTCTTGAAATTGTCCAGGTCGAGGCACAGGATGCCCACCCCGGAGTCATCCTCCGCGCTGTGCGCGAGCGCGCTCTCGAGGCGTGCGTTGAACAGGTTGCGGTTGGGCAGATTGGTCAGGCCGTCGTGCTGCGCCATGTGGTGGATTTGCGCATAGGCGGCCAGCTCGTCGGTCACGTCTTCGGTGATGATCAGGACGTAATCGCCCTCGCCGTCGGGCTGCTTGCCCAGCACCGTGCGGCTGCGCAGGCTGCGCGGGCCGACCGAGGTTTCGACCAGCACGGCGTCGTCCAGCCCGACCCTGGTGGGCGCCGCATGCGCCGTCTGGCGCTCGACGTAGTCGGCCACGCTCGGGCTCAGGCAATCGCCGACTGGCAAGCCCTTGAGGTCGACATAGACCTGGGCGAACAGGCGCTGCGCCTGCTGGTTGGCCAGCAGGATGGTGCGCGATGCGACGTCCAGCACCAGCACGCTGGCCGGGATGTTGGCGATCACCGAATCGAGGAAGTGCGACAGCGAGGCCATCTGGCGGCTATAGGCTTCGGCCAGCTCCTTGGCCTCGACCAGCTTGCGCCGCTGCTGGTGGCGTTCGGTGATGTCGCGCGTGATCTTGGCAAAGCCGACCAGGGCGCCGTCGTCGTCGCGGATGGCGTCGATCACGACGTGGGCCCAGAACGCGCTGCCATCCTTGCGCACACGCCAGCCCTGGTCTTCGAAGCGGCCGGTGCGGGTGGCGATCTCGAGGTTGATGTCGGGCAGGCCGGCTTCCCGGTCTTCGGCGCCGTAGAAGCACGCATAGTGGCGGCCGACGATCTCGCCGGCGATATAGCCCTTGGCGCGCTGGGCGCCGGCGTTCCAGCTGGAGACGACGCCGGTCGGCGTGAGCATGTAGATGGCGTAGTCGACCACCCCCTGGACAAGGAGGCGGTACATCAGGTCGGGGTTCTCGGTGTTGATGGGCATGACAATGGAAACCGAAACACCGGGCAGGCGCGGTGCGGCGCCCCTGGCCGCGTGGACGCGCCGGGGCGGTCGGTCAGGAGCTTGACTATACAGGATTTAGTTCTTTGTAGAACTATTTCCGGTGCGCGCTCTATACGGGTCGCGAGCGACCAGGCGCGGATTGCCGGTGTGCTCGTAGCGCAGGCGCAAGTCGCCTCCCAGCGTCAGGCGCACATGGTCCGCGAGCGGGCGGCCCTTCCAGCATGCGGTGCGGCTGCCTTGCCGGCCGCATCCCTGGCGCTGGACCTTGACGTCGTCGTCGAAGCGCTACGGCTGGAACTGCGCGAGCGCGGCGTCGGCTGCCAGCAGCAAAGGAATGGCGAGCCAGGCCGCGTGCGCATTCACCTTACCGCGCCTGGTAATAGCCGCCGAAGTGCTTGATCGGCGACCACGCGGGCAAGATCTCGGGCAATGCCGGCGACAGCGAACCGTAGTCCTGTGCGCCGTACACCACCCGGCCATCCATGACCGTCAGGACCGAGGAAACGGACTTGATCTGGGCTTCCGGCACCGTAAAGTAATCCCGGTCGAGCAGCGCGAAGTCGGCGAGGTAGCCGGGGGCGATCATGCCCATCTCGGACTCGGTGTTCATGAACCACGCCGCATTGCGCGTAAACAGCTTGAGCGCTTCTTCACGTGTGAGGCGGTTATTCCGGGCCAGGATCTCGGCGCCGGAGATCGATTTTCCGGACACCATCCAGCTGATGCCGATCCACGGATTGAACGAGGCGGCGCGGAAGGCGTCGGTGGTCATGGCCAGCGGCACGCCGCTGTCGACGAGCTCGCGCAGGCGCGGGGTGATCAAGGCCTTGTCGCGGCCGTGGGTCTTGACGAAGCTGTCGCCATGCAGCGCCATCTTGGTGTCCAGGGCGATGCCGCCGCCCAGCGCCTTCACGCGGGCGACGTTGGCCGGACTGATGGTCTCGGCGTGTTCGAGGCTCCAGCGCAGGCCGTCGAGCGGCATCTTCTGGTCGAGCTTCTCGAGCGCATCGAGGAAGGGCGTGATGTTCTCGTCGTAGGTGATGTGCTCGCGGAAGGGAATGCGCCGCTGGACCAGCTTGGCGATGTCGCGCTCGACCAGTCGATGCATCTTGGCCGGCTCGATGATGACCGCCGGACGGTCGAAGTTTTCGTGGTCATGCACCTCCACCGCCAGCAGCTCGCCGGCGCCCTGGTAGGAGTGGCCATGGGCCAGGTGCGGGTGCAGGTTGTGGCCGGGAGCGATCGGCGCCGTCCTGGTGATCGCCGTGATCTGGGCATCCACCACGTTGAAGTCGGCGCCGTCGCCGAACTGGATGTCCATGAAGGGCATGCGGATGTTGAGGCGGTTGTCGCGGGCGAGGGCGTCCACGGTGCCCACGGCCTTGGGATAGCCGCGGAAGCCCGTGCCCGCATCGACGATCGACGTGACCCCGACACGGTTCAGACTATGCACCGTCTGGACCAGCGAGCTCACCTCTTCCTCCGGGGTGAGCTGGGGAACCATGGTTTCCATGGTGATGAAGGTGAACGTGAAGCCGTGGACCACGCCCGTAAAGCGGCCCTGCGCGTCTTTCTCCAGCTCGGTGCCCGGCAGGTTGGGGAACCTGTCGGTGCCGGCGCCGAGGGCGTCCAGCGCCTGCTGGTTCAGGAAGGCGCGGTTGTAGGCGTACTGCACGATGAGCGGACGGTTGGGGACGGCCTTGCGCAGTTCGTCCATGGTGGGGAAGCGGTTTTCCTCGAACTGGTAGGGAGACCAGCCGCCGATCACCTTCACCCAGTGGCCTTCCGGGGTGCGCCTGGCTTGCTCGCTCAGCATCTGCAGGGCCCGGCGCAGCGTGGGCACGCCGTCCCAGCGCAGGGTGTAGTTGTAGCCGCCCTCGTTGAGCACGTGGGTGTGGGCGTCGATGATGCCCGGGATGAGCCGGCGGCCGCGGGAATCGATGATTTTCGTGTTGGCGTTCTTCAGGCCCAGCACGTCGGCATCGGCGCCGACCGAGTAGATGCGGCCGTTCTTGACGGCCACGGCGGATGCCGAAGGTTGTGCGGGATTGCCGGTGCAGATCTTGGCGTTATGGACGATCAGGTCGGCGCCTGGCGCTTCCTGAGTGGCTTGCGCGAGGGCGTTGTTCAGGCCACTTAATACCATGAGTCCGATGAATAAAATCGACTTCACTGCTGCTCCCCATTCGATGGATTGAAACTACATTGAATGAGAGAAGGTTACCCATACGGTCCAGCATGGTCACTGATCATTCTTGCTGTTTGCAGCACGATTCGATCATCGTGTCACGATCGGGTATCCGACAGCATCGTATCGGCGATATCCAGCATCGCCCGCAGGCGATCCATATGCCGCAGGTCGTGGTGGTAACCGACCCAGATATCCCTGCCCGGGGGTTGGTCCGGCATGTCGATGCGCTGCAAGCCAGATAGCGCATCGCCAAGCGGCCTCGGCAGCACTGCAATGCCCATGCCTTGCAGGCACATCTGTGCCTGCAAGGCATGGGCATTGCAGGCACATCTGTGCCTGCAAGGCCCGGCTCGTGCTCGTGAAGACCCGCCGCGACAGTGGAAACCTGTCGAGCAGCCAGGCGACATCGGGAAAGTGGGACTGCGCCGTATTCATGAGAACAAGGCCGACCGATGCCGGATCGGAATGCAGTGCGGATGCGGTGCCGGCCGAACCATACACGCCATATGCCATGCTCATCAGGCGGCGCTGGACGATGTCCGGTTCGCTGAAAGGAACGAGCCGAAACGCCACATCGGCCTCGCGACGCGACAGGTCGAGCAGGCGGTAGCTGGCGATGACTTCCGGCACGACGGCCGGATGGCGGCGCGTCAATTCGGCCAGCACAGGCGCCAACACATAGCCTGCGAACCACTCTGCCGAGGATATCCGCAACATGCCTTCGAGGCGTTCGTGATTGCCCGCCAAACGTCTTTCCATGGCCAGCGCGGAATTCTCCATGGATTCGGCCAGCGCCAGCACGCCGTCCCCGGCATCCGTGAGAACCAGTCCATCCCTGGTCCGGCGAAACAGCGCCTGCTGCGCCTCGTCCTCCAGCGCCTTGATCCGGCGGCCGACTGTCGGATGGCTCACACCCAGCGTCCGGGCGGCTTCACCGAACGATCCGCCACGAACTACTGCCAGGAAGATGCGGACGTCGCTCCATTCCATGTCGTCGCTACCCGTTCAAAAATGTACTTGGAATATACATGGATGGCAGTTCTCAAACAATATCGTAGGGGTCACCATGGCGCTTCAAGCGTGCCGGCCCATTCCGGGCTGGCCTCATCCGGGATCGCAAGACATGAACAAGTTAGCAGGCAAGGTCGCCATCGTGACGGGCGCGTCGAAAGGTATCGGTGCGGGCATCGCGCGACGGCTCGCGGCCGACGGCGCGAAGGTCGTCGTCAATTACGCCTCGAGCAAGAGCGGTGCAGACAAGGTGGTCGCCGACATCGAAGCCGCCGGCGGGATCGCCGTGGCGGTGGGCGCGGATGTCACCAACAAGACGGAGGTCGAAGCGCTGGTCAGGGCGGCGATCGACCATTTCGGGCGCCTGGACATCGTGGTGAACAACTCCGGCATCTACCAGTTCGCCCGGATCGAAGAAACCACCGAAGAACGCTATCGCAAGCAGTTCGATATCAACGTTCTCGGTCCGCTGCTGGTCACCGCAGCCGCCACGCCACACCTGGGCGAGGGCGCCAGCATCATCAACATCAGTTCCAACGTCACGAGCGTTCTTCCGGCCGAGAGCGCCATCTACAGCGGCACGAAGGGCGCGATCGACACCATCACCGGCGTGCTCGCGCGCGAACTCGGCCCGCGCGGCATCCGGGTCAATGCCGTGAACCCCGGCTTGGTCGACACCGAAGGCACCCACGCCGCCGGGGCAATCGGATCCGACTTCCAGGCCTGGAACGAGGAGCGGACACCGCTCGGCCGCGTCGGCCGGGTGCAGGACATCGCGCCGATCGTGTCCTTTCTCGCGTCAAGCGATGCCGGCTGGGTGACGGGCGAGATCGTCCTGGGTTCGGGAGGCATGCGCTGATGGACGTTGGCATCATCGGGCTGGGCGCAATGGGCCGCGCGATTGCGCGCAATCTGGCTGCGGCGGGGCATGCAGTGAAGGCGTGGAATCGTTCCGGTGGAGACTTCGCTGGCGTGCGGATGGTGGAGACGCCGGCGCAAGCGCTGCAGGCGGACGTCGCCTTGACGATGCTGTCCGACGATGCGGCGATCCGCAGTGTGTTGCTGGAGTCGGGGGCCCTGGCGCAAGCGCGCGCGGAGCTGGTGCATGTCGTCGCATCGACCATCTCTGTCGCCTTCGCACGGGAACTCGTCGACTATCACGGCGCCGCGAAGATCGGCTACGTGGCCGCGCCGGTGCTGGGGCGGCCGGACGTTGCCGCCAAGGGGGAACTGCAGGTGCTGGCCGCCGGTCAGCCCGCGGCACTGGACACGGTTCGGCCAGTGCTGGAAGTCATCGGCAAGCGCGTATGGGACATGGGCGCGGAGCCGCCAACCGCGTATGCCGCCAAGCTCGCCTGCAACATGATGATCACGATGGCGATCGAGGCCATGGCCGAAGCCGTCGTGCTGACCGAATCGCATGGACTGGCGCGCGAGCGGTTCTTCGACCTGATCCTGCATACCCTGTTCGGCAGTCGTTCATACCAGGTGTATTCGGCCAATATCATGCACGAGCGCTACGAGCCGGGATTCAAGGCATCGCTGGGCTTGAAGGATTTGCGGCTTGCGCATGCGGCGGTGGAGGAGCTGGGGCGGCAGCTGCCGATGCTCGATGCGGTTCGTCAGCGAATGGGCGAGGCGGTCAATGCAGGCGGTGGTGAAAGGGATTGGTCGGTGATGGCTGACTACACCATTCGGTCGGCATAGTCCTGCTATGCCAAAGGCCTAGCGGCCGGCGGGCCGCATGTGTTGGTGGGGATATCGAACAAGTCGTTAGGATGGCTGGATGGGCGACACCATTACCCGCATGACGTCGCCTGTCATCTAGACGGGCAGGATAAATTCGTGCACGCACAAAGGATTCTTGGCAGGACCGTTTTTTTGCAGGAACTCCTTCGCCTTCTCCGTGTCGATGCGAATACACTGCACCGGGCGATAATAACCTGGCATGGCTTCGACACTGTATGCGAACACGCCGGTCTCCACGAGAGCGTCCACTACCGCTGTCGTAGCCTGCATCACGTTGCGGTAAGGGGAATCTTTTGGAAGAAAGCAGCGACGCAGGATCGCATCGAGACCGTTCACAGCCTCGCCCTTGAATCGGTCGTAGCCTTGACGTCGTTTGCTAATTGCCAGCATCGATATCGTTCCGCGCTGCATCCAGGCATCGATGAACTGAACAAGATCGATCGCTGCTCCTGGCCCACCATACGGCAGCCGGACAAAAAGTCCATCGGCGGTGAGGAGCGAACTCGTGGCAATTTCCTGGCCTTCTGCGGCGCCGGAGCCGTTGTTACGTAAGTACTCAGCGTAGGGAATAACGACGAAGGCAGGCTCGCCATCCGCGCCATAAATGTATTGATGAGACATGGTTACTTTTGGATTTTGGTTGTAATACATCGAAGTTGACGGCCACGTGCAAGCAGCGAACCATGCCTGTTTGGTTGTAATACATCGAAGTCTACATCCAAATACATTGAAAATCTACTGCCTCGTTGCATCGTGTATGAAAGAAAAAGCCCATGAACCGAAGCTCATGGGCTTTTTCAGATGCTGCTGGGTAGTGAGTTTGGCTTGCGTTCTCGCTTACTTACACCCTTCGATCGTAGCTGCTCACTCGACCGTCACCGACTTCGCCAGATTACGCGGCTTGTCCACATCGGTCCCACGCGCCAGCGCCGTGTGATACGCCAGCAGCTGCAGCGCCGCCACGTGCAGGATCGGCGACAGCAAGCCGTAGTGTTCCGGCAGGCGAATCACGTGCAGGCCATCACCCGAGGTGATGCGCGAATCGACGTCGGCGAACACATACAGCTGGCCGCCACGCGCGCGCACTTCCTGCATGTTCGACTTCAGCTTTTCCAGCAGCGCATCGTTCGGCGCGATCGTTACTACCGGCATTTCTTCGGTCACCAGCGCCAGCGGGCCGTGCTTCAGTTCGCCGGCCGGGTAGGCCTCGGCGTGGATGTACGAGATTTCCTTGAGCTTCAGCGCGCCTTCCAGGGCGATCGGGTAGTGGATGCCGCGACCCAGGAACAGGGCGTTCTCTTTACGCGCGAATTCCTCGGCCCAGGCGATGATCTGCGGCTCGAGCGCCAGCACCGACGACAGCGCGACCGGCAGGTGACGCATCATCTTGAGGTGTTCGGCTTCCTCGGCATCGGTCAGGCGGCCGTTGACTTGCGCCAGGGTCAGGGTCAAGAGGAACAGCGCCGCCAGCTGGGTGGTGAAGGCCTTGGTCGAGGCCACGCCGACTTCGACGCCGGCGCGGGTGATGTAGGCCAGCTGGCACTCGCGCACCATGGCGCTGGTCGAGACGTTGCAGATGGTCAGCGTATGGTGCATGCCGAGGCTGCGCGCGTGCTTGAGCGCGGCCAGGGTGTCGGCCGTCTCGCCGCTCTGCGAGATGGTCACCACCAGGGTGTCGGGGTGCGGCACGCTGTCGCGGTAGCGGTATTCGCTGGCGATCTCGACGTTCACCGGCACCTTGGCCACCGACTCGATCCAGTACTTGGCGGTGAGGCCGGCGTAGTAGCTGGTGCCGCAGGCCAGGATCAGCACGCGGTCGATCTTCTTGAACACGGCATAGGCGCCGTCGCCGAACAGTTCCGGCATCACGCCGGTCACGCCCTCGAGCGTGTCGCCGATGACGCGCGGCTGCTCGAAGATCTCTTTTTGCATGTAGTGGCGGTACGGGCCGAGCTCGGCCGCGCCGGTATGGGCGTGCACGGTTTTCACTTCGCGCTCGACCGGACGGCCGTCGACGTCGACGATCCAGTAGCGGGCCAGCTGCAGGTCGACCACGTCGCCTTCTTCCAGATAGATGATCTGGTCGGTGGTGCCGGCCAGCGCCATCGCATCGGAGGCGACGAAGTTCTCGTCCTTGCCGACGCCGACGATCAGCGGCGAGCCCTGGCGCGCGGCGATCACGCGGTGCGGTTCTTCGCGGCAGAACACGGCGATCGCGTAGGCGCCGTGCAGGCGCTTGACGGCTTGCTGCACGGTCTCGAACAGGTCGCCGGTGTACAGGTGGTCGACCAGGTGGGCGATGACCTCGGTGTCGGTCTGGCTCGTGAACTTGTAGCCCAGGCCGGTCAGCTCGGCACGCAGCTCATCGTGGTTTTCGATGATGCCGTTGTGGACAAGTGCAATGCGGGCATTGTCTTCGGTCGGCGAGAAGTGCGGGTGGGCATTGTGCGACGCCGGGGCGCCGTGGGTGGCCCAGCGCGTGTGGGCGATGCCGGTGAAGCCGTCGAGGCTGGCCTCTTTGACTTGCGATTCGAGGTCGGCCACGCGCGAGGTGGAGCGCGAGCGGGTCAGGCGGCCATCGAGGTGGACGGCGACGCCGCAGGAATCGTACCCGCGGTATTCGAGCCGTTTCAGGCCCTCGATCAGGACGGGGGTGATATTACGCTTGGCGACTGCACCGACGATACCGCACATGGCTAACCTCTCGAATGGAAAAACTGTTGAGTCTTATCGTAAGGCAATCGTGATGAAATAAGCTTACAGTGCGCAGGCATATTTGTTAGATTATTTCATGACGACCCATGAGCAAAATAATATTTCATATACACATAAAAATTTACCGAATATTTCATCACGATGACCGAACTACCCACCCTCGACGACCTCGATCGTCGCATTCTGAATATTTTGCAAACTGACGCATCGCATACGAACGCCGAACTGGCGGCGCTCGTGCACGTGTCGCCGCCGACTTGTTTGCGCCGCGTGAAGCAGCTGACCGACAGTGGCGTCATCGAACGCCAGGTGGCGATCGTGGCGCCCGACAAGGTCGGCAGCCGCCTGTCCGCCATCGTCGAGATCACGCTCGACGTGCAGGCCGCCGAACGCATGGAAGAGTTCGAGAACCTGGCCGCCAGGGAAGCGGCCGTGCTGCAGTGCTACCGGGTGTCGCCGGGACCCGATTTCGTGCTGGTCGTGCAGGTCGCCGACATGCCGGCCTACCACGCGCTGGCGCACCGGCTGTTCACGTCGCACGCGAACGTGCGCAACGTGAAAGCCTATTTTTCGACCCACCGCAGCAAATTCGACACCCGCATCGCCGTGTAAAACACGGGCCGCCGCCTGTGGATAATATTGTGGAAGACCAGGTGGATGGACAGGGGGTAACCACGGTAAAACCCTGTGTTTATCTTGTTTGCTTCCTGTGATTACCCTGTCGACAGCCGGTGGATTACTTCTTCACTTTCACCGGACGCTTCCATCCTTCGATGGTGATCTGCTTGGGCCGCGAGATGGTCAGCTTGCCGGCCGGCGCATCCTTGGTGAGCGTGGTGCCGGCGCCAATGGTGGCGCCCTTGCCGATCGTCACCGGCGCCACCAGCTGGCTGTCGCTGCCGACGAATACCTCGTCCTCGATCACGGTGCGGAATTTATTCGCGCCGTCGTAGTTGCAGGTGATGACGCCGGCGCCGACGTTCACGCGCGAGCCGACGGTGGCGTCGCCGATATAGGCCAGGTGGTTGGCCTTGCTGTGCGCCGCCACGGTGCTGTTCTTGACCTCGACAAAGTTACCCACATGGACGTCCTCGCCCAGCTCGGTGCCGGGACGCAGGCGTGCATACGGTCCGATCTGCGAGGCGGCGCCGATGGTGGCGTCTTCGATATGGCAGAACGGTTTGATATTGGCGCCAGCACCGGCCGTGGCGCCGACCAGCACGCAGTTGGCGCCGACCTTCACGCCATCGGCCAGCTCCACCCGGCCTTCGAACACGCAGCCGACATCGATGACGACATCGCGGCCGCAGATCAGTTCGCCGCGCACATCGATGCGCGCCGGATCCATCAAGGTCACGCCTTTTTCCAGCAGGGCATGGGCGATATTCAGTTGATGACGACGCTCGAGCTCGGCCAGCTGCACCTTGCTGTTCACGCCAGCCACTTCCCATTCACCCGACGGTTGCGCCGACACGACCGGCACGCCGTCCGCCACGGCCTGGGCCACGATATCGGTCAGGTAGTACTCGCCCTGGGCATTGTTGTTGGACAGCGCCGCCAGCCACTTCTTGAGGTGGCGGGTCGGGATCGCCATGATGCCGCTGTTGATTTCGCGGATGGCGCGCTCGGCCTCGCTGGCATCCTTTTCTTCGACGATGCGCACGATATGGCCGTTCTCGCGCACGATGCGGCCCAGGCCGAAGGGGTTGGCCTGTTCGACGGTCAGGATGCCCAGCTTGTCGCTTCCTGCGGCCTCGACCAGGCGGCGCAGCGTGTCCGCCGTGGTCAGCGGCACGTCGCCATACAGCACCAGGGTGGCGGCGCCGTCGTCCAGTTGCGGCACGGCCTGCATCACGGCGTGGCCGGTGCCCAGCTGCGGCTGCTGCAGGGCGGTATCGATCGACACACCGGTCTCTTGCGCCAGCGCGGACACCATGTCGGGCACCGCTGCGCCGCCGTGCCCGTAAATCACACATAATTTCTGCGGACTCAGGCTACGTGCCGTATCGATAACATGGCGCAACAGCGGCTTACCAGCCAATGGATGCAGGACTTTCGGCAGGGCGGATTGCATGCGCTTTCCCATGCCGGCGGCGAGGATCACAACGTTCATAAGCCGTTCTCAAAAAGTTGAAAATATGAAAAATTCTAGCATGCGAGATACCTTGTTCCGGCGCACCTTTGCGTTATTCGCGATTGCCTTGATGGCGCTGGCGGCCGGTTGCAGCACCATCCGCTTTTCGTACAACCAGGGCGACACCTTACTGTACTGGTGGATGAATTCCTATGTCGACTTCGAAGGACAACAGGCCGACATCGCCAAGCGCGACATCAATGGTTTGTTCCAGTGGCATCGCCAGACCCAGTTGCGCGACTATGCCGCTTTATTAGGCAGTTTCCAGCAAAAACTGGCCGGCAACCCGAGCCAGGCCGACCTGCTCCAGGCCTACCGCGAGATCCGCGTGCGCGGCGAACGCCTGTCCCAGCGCGCGGTGCCGGAACTGACGACGCTGGCCATGTCGATCACCCCCGCGCAGATCGCCAATATCGACAAGAAGTTCAAGGACAAGAACGAGGAATACCGGCGCAAGTTCATGAGCGGCAGCATCGAGAAGCGCCAGCGCGCGCGCTTCAAGAAGTCGATGGAGCAAATGGAACTGTGGTTTGGCAATTTCACCAGCGAACAAGAAGCCGCCCTGCGCCGCGCCTCCGACCTGCGCCCACTCGATAACCAGCAATGGTTGGAGGAGCGCCAGTACCGCCAGCGCCGCATCCTGGCGCTGCTGCAGGAGGTGCAACAGAAAAAGCTCAACCGCGAGCAGACCACGGCCAGGGTGCAAGGCCTGATGCGCGAGTTGTTCACACGCATGGAGTCGCCCGAGCGCAAGGCCTTCTATGACGCCAGCATCGACCACACGACGAAATACATCCTGACCGCGATCAAACTGGCGACGCCGCAGCAAAAGGCCCATGCGCAGCAACGCATGCAGGGCTGGATCAATGATTTCGAGGCCTTGGCGGCAGGTAAATAAGCAGGGAAGGGCGGCCCCGCAGGGTGGGAAACCCGCATGCTATAGTGCCGCCCATGCAAAGAAAGTCCATCAAATCAAGGCCCCAGGCCGCCAAACCCCACGGCGCGCCGCGCATGGCCCAGCACCAGGTCCGCATCATCGGCGGCGCCTGGAAACGCACGCTGCTGCCGGTGGTCGACGCCCTCGGCCTGCGTCCCACCCCCGACCGCGTGCGCGAAACCGTGTTCAACTGGATCAACCACCAGCTCGGCAGCGACTGGGACCAGGCCGGTTTTCTCGACCTGTACGCGGGTTCCGGCGTGCTCGGCTTCGAGGCCGCCAGCCGCGGCGCGGCGAAGGTGACCATGGTCGACAACCACGGCCCGGCCGTGCGCCAGCTCGAAGCCAACCGCGACAAGCTCAAGGCCGACAACATCACGATCCTGCGCGCCGACGCCCTGACCCTGGCGCGCGACCTGGCCACCCGCGGCCAGCGCTACGACGTGATCTTCCTCGACCCGCCTTATCAACAGGATTTGTTGGCCAAGACCCTGCCGCTGTGCGCGGCGCTGCTGCTCGAAGGCGGCATGGTGTATGCCGAAGCCGAGGCGCCGTTGCCGACCGGGGGCGACGACGTCCCCGACTGGCTGATTGGCTGGGAAGTGGTGCGCGCCGACAAGGCGGGCATGGTGTATTACCATTTGCTGAAGCTGCAGGAAAAGGCGGCCTGAGTCCCGCCAAGGGCCTGAAAACCGCACAACCATTGGGCAAACCATGCCCCGGCCTGGGGCGGATGCCGTATTTTCAGGCATAATGCGCGTTCCAATAGGGTGTTCATTTTCAGGGAGCCGCAATGGTTGTAGCCGTTTATCCAGGTACGTTCGATCCGCTGACCCGCGGCCACGAGGATTTGGTACGTCGCGCATCCGGGCTGTTCGACCGACTGGTGGTCGGCGTCGCCGACAGCCGCAACAAACGTCCGTTCTTCACGCTCGAAGAACGCCTGGATATCGCCAACGAAGTGCTTGGCCATTACCCCAATGTGCAGGTCGAGAGTTTCTCGGGCCTGCTCAAGGACTTCGTGCGCAAGCACGACGCCCGCGTGATCGTGCGCGGCCTGCGCGCGGTGTCCGATTTCGAGTACGAGTTCCAGATGGCGGGCATGAACCGCTACCTGCTGCCCGACGTCGAAACCATGTTCCTGACCCCGTCCGACCAGTACCAGTTCATCTCGGGCACCATCGTGCGCGAGATCGCCATGCTGGGCGGCGACGTGTCCAAATTCGTTTTCCCTTCGGTCGACCGCTGGCTGCAGCAGAAAATCGCCAGCATGGCGCAAGCGCCGAAGGCCTGATTCCCAGGACGTATCATGGCTTTATTGATTACCGACGACTGCATCAACTGCGACGTCTGCGAACCCGAATGCCCCAACGATGCCATTTCGATGGGCGAAGAGTATTACCAGATCGATCCGCACAAGTGCACCGAGTGCGTCGGCCATTTCGATGAACCGCAGTGCGTGCAACTGTGCCCTGTTGCCTGCATTCCGCTCAATCCGGAATGGCGCGAATCGCGCGAAGAACTCCTCATCAAGTATGAGCGCCTGACGGCCGACAAGGCCACGGCCTGATTCCCCCCAAGCCGGCGACTCTGCCGGCTTTTTGTTTCCCCGCCTCGATTTTCCTGACCGCATACCGGCTAGTCCGGCGTGCAGCGTTCGCACGTCCCTGAACGCCATCTTTTCATCCATCGCTACTCGTTCGTCCTGAGCTGCTACTCCCGGTCAAATTTCATCGGCGCTTTTTCGCGCTTGTTGGTCTGCTGTTTTCGCTTGTCCGCCTTATTACCATAAGTATCATTTTATATGATCTAGAATGTGAACTTTGTTTAACCTGCACTATTCATCAACCAAGTTACATTAAACTGCCGCTAATTTGGCACAATATTGGAAAATTCTCGTTCTAATCGAGAGCGACACACTACTCATCTATATTTCCTCAACATGCATCTAACGAACGTCATAATATACTCATCATCATATCAATTTACTTTTCATCGACCTCTTTCGAAACCCACTATTTTAACTCTTTGTGAACTTTGTTAAATTAAAAGACCGAGAAAAGCCCGGTAACGCAAAGTCACCGGGCGTGAAGCGACATCCGGGCGTTTTTCAGAGGGAAAAGAAGATGTGCCGCCGTGGCGGCGTACGACGGAGGGCAGGGACGAAAAAAAACGCGGTGTCCGTTGCCGGAGACCGCGTCAGGGGGAATCAGGTAATGATCAGTGGCGGATGCCCATCGCACGCACCTCGGCGGCGTCCACCGGATCCAGGCTGGCCAGCTTGCGCTTGAGCGCCAGCGCCTCGTCCAGCGCACGGCGCGCGGCCTGTTCAGCCTTGCTGCGGCGTGGACGTACGGTCAGGTACAGGGCGCGGCCGATGCCGACCAGCAGTGGGCGGAAAAACAGGACGAAGCCAGCCAGCAAGGCAAGATACACGGTGGTGCTGAACACCTGGCCGTAGGGCACGGCGGCGGCAGCTTGGACTAGGGTGGCAGTAGAAGACATGATAGGCTCGTTCTGTTATTGTTGAGAACTATAGTGCGTCGCAACATATAAATCTAATTCCGTTCACTGATGGCACTTATACTGTTTGTGAATGATTTGGAGTACACTACGCGTACCCCTGTCTTCACAACAGTTTTCTCCTTGATCCCATGAGCTTTCTGACGCTTGACCTGAATCTGCTGCGCGTATTCGACGCGGTGATGACCGAGCAAAACCTGACCCGCGCCGCCGGCCACCTGGCCATGACCCAGCCCGCGGTGTCGAATGCGATCAAGCGACTACGAGAAAGCCTGGGTGACGAGCTCCTGATCCGCACCGCCTATGGCGTCAAACCGACCCCGCGCGCCGAAGCCTTATGGCCGGCCGTGCGCCAGGCCCTGGCGGCGCTGGAAGCGGCGGTGATGCCGGAAACCTTCGACGTCTCCAAGGCGCAGGCGACCTTCCGCATGGCGATGGCCGACGCCACCGCCGCGCTGTGGCTTCCTTCCCTGATGCGTTCGATCGAGCGCGAAGCGCCGGGCGTGAACATCCGCATGGTGCCGCTGACGACGCGCGAACCGCGTCCGATGCTGTTGCGCGGCGATATCGACCTGGCGGTCGGCTTCTTCCCCGGCGTCGCGGCCCAGCTGTCGTACGAAACCGGTTCGCCGATCCGCCACGAGCGCCTGTATTCCGGCGTCTATGTGTGCGTGATGCGCAAGGACCATCCGCTGGCCAAGGAAAAGCTCGATCTCGACACCTATTGCAAGGCGAATCACTTGCTGGTGAGCTTCTCCGGCCGTGCCCACGGCCTGGTTGACGAGGCGCTGGCCCAGCTCGGCCGCGAACGCCGTATCCTCTTGACCGTGAACCAGTTCTTCACGGCGGGCAGGGTAGTCGCGAACTCCGACCTGATCACCGTGCTGCCGAAGCACTTGATGGTCTCGACCGGCATGACCGACGTGCTGATCTGGAAGGAACTCCCGTTGCAGCTGCCGGCCGTCCACCTGGACATGCTGTGGCATGAGCGCGACGGCCGCAGCCCGGCGCATCGCTGGCTGCGCAAGAACCTGGAATCGATGGCCGAAAGCGCCTCCAAGACCGGCGTGCGCAAGGTCGTCTGACAGCGCCAGCACAAGTCGCGACGAAGCAAAATGCTTCACGTGAAACAAAACGGCCAGGCAAATGCCTGGCCGTTTTATTGATGCGCTGGCTTGTGATCAGCGGATCGGCAGCTTGGTCGTATTCTTGACTTCTTCCATCACCGCATAGGTGTGCGTCTCGCGCACGCCTTTCTGCAGCAGCGTCTTGCCCAGGAATTCGCGGTAGGCCGCCATGTCTTTCACGCGTGCCTTGACGAGGTAGTCGAAGCCGCCGGCCACCATATGGCATTCCAGCACCTCGGGAATCATCTGCACGCTCTGCTTGAACGCATCGAAGACTTCGGGAGTGGTACGATCGAGCACGACCTCGATGAAGACCAGCAGCGACACGTCGAGCAGTTGCGGATTGAGCTGGGCCGTGTAGCCCATGATATAGCCCGACTCGTGCAGTTTGCGCACACGCTCGAGGCAGGCCGCCGGCGACAGATTCACGCGCGCCGCCAGCTCCACATTGCTGATGCGGCCGTCATTCTGCAGCTCGGCGAGGATCTTTTTGCTGATCTTGTCCAACATCGGGTGTCTCCCGTTAATTTTATTCGGTCAGATTGTCGCATCAAAAACTATCTATTGCTAGTATCGATTAAAAGCAGAATTAATCCAGAAGAAATCCTTCTACAATCGAATCATTTCCACCGACGTACAAACCGCGCCGACCACCATTTGTGGGACGGCGCTTTTGCTGTGCGGTGCCCTTCGTTGTGACTTTTTCTTTTGACTAGATAGCCATGCAGATCGCTGCTTCCCCGGCCTCCACCTTCGTTCCCTTCGACGCCCTCCACGCTGAAACCAAGCGCGAGCAAACGCTACTCCGCGCCGCCATCACCGCCGCCTACCGCCGTGATGAAACCGAGGCCGTGCAATGGCTGCTCGCGCAAGGCGCCACGCCGAGCGCGGATGCCCAGCCGCTGGCGCATCGCCTGGTGTCGAGCGTGCGCGAAAAGCGCACCCGCGCCTCGGGCGTCGATGCGTTGATGCACGAGTTCTCGCTGTCGTCGGAAGAAGGCGTGGCCCTGATGTGTCTGGCCGAAGCGCTGCTGCGCATCCCGGACAGCGAGACCGCCGATCGCCTCATCGCCGACAAGATCAGCCGCGGCGACTGGCGCAAGCACTTGGGCGAATCGCCGTCGCTGTTCGTCAATGCCGCAACCTGGGGCCTGCTCATCACCGGCAAGCTGGTCTCGACCAATAGCGAGCAGGGTCTCGGCTCGGCGCTCACGCGCCTGATCGCGAAGGGCGGCGAACCGCTGATCCGCAAGGGCGTCGACATGGCGATGCGCATGCTGGGCAACCAGTTCGTCACCGGCCAGACGATCGACGAAGCGCTGAAGAACAGTCGCGACAACGAGACGCGCGGCTATCGCTACTCTTACGACATGCTGGGCGAGGCGGCGCTGACCGAAAGCGACGCCAAGAATTATTACGCCTCGTACGAAGCCGCCATCCACGCGATCGGCAAGGCCTCCAATGGCCGCGGCATCAAGGATGGCCCCGGCATCTCGATCAAGCTGTCGGCGCTGCATCCGCGCTACAGCCGTGCGCAGTATGCGCGCGTGATGGGCGAGCTGCTGCCGCGCGTACGCAGCCTGGTCCTGCTGGCCAAGACCTACAACATCGGCATCAATATCGACGCCGAGGAAGCCGACCGCCTCGAGATCTCACTCGACATGCTCGAAGCGCTGGCATTCGACCCCGACCTGGCCGGCTTCGAAGGCATCGGCCTGGTGGTGCAGGCGTATCAAAAACGCTGCCCGTTCGTGATCGATTACCTGGTCGACCTGGCCAAGCGCAGCGGCCGCAAGTTCATGGTGCGCCTGGTGAAGGGCGCCTACTGGGACGCCGAGATCAAGCGCGCCCAGGTCGACGGCATGCCCGGCTATCCGGTCTATACGCGCAAGGTGTACACCGACGTCTCTTATCTCACCTGCGCGCGCAAGCTCCTGGCGGCGGCCGACGTGCTGTATCCGCAGTTCGCCACCCACAACGCGCACACGCTGTCGGTGATCTACACCTGGGCCAAGCAGGACAACGTCAGCAACTACGAATTCCAGTGCCTGCACGGCATGGGCGAGACGCTGTACGACCAGGTCGTGGGCAGC
Organism: Massilia timonae; assembly: GCF_001866515.1. Taxonomy (NCBI): domain Bacteria; kingdom Pseudomonadati; phylum Pseudomonadota; class Betaproteobacteria; order Burkholderiales; family Oxalobacteraceae; genus Massilia; species Massilia timonae. The sequence goes on along the minus strand of NZ_JRYB01000001.1, from coordinate 1,638,775 downwards.
AAGAACCTGGACAAGGCTTGCCGCATCTACGCGCCGGTCGGCTCGCACGAAACCCTGCTCGCCTACCTGGTGCGCCGCCTGCTGGAAAACGGCGCCAACTCCTCGTTCGTGAACCAGATCGTCGACGAGAACGTGGCGATCGACACGCTGCTCACCGATCCGTTCGACGTCGCGCGCGCCAGCGGCGGCAAACCGCATCCGGCGATCGCGCTGCCGCTCGACATGTTCGGCGCCGAGCGCAAGAATTCAAGCGGCATGGACCTGGTCAACGAAGACGTCCTGGCCAAGGTGGCGATGGGCCTCGCGCAGCAGCGCCAGCACGTCGCCGGCCCGCTGATCGCCGGATCAAGCGACGCCGGCGTGCCTGCCAACGTGATCAACCCCGCAATGTCGAGCGATATCGTCGGCCAGGTGAGCGAAGCCTCGCGCACCGACGTCGAAACCGCCCTGGCCGCGGCCAGCGCCTTCGCCGCCGAATGGGCCGCCACCGCCACCCATGAACGCGCCGCGATCCTCGAGCGCACCGCCGCTTTGTTCGAACAGAACGGCGTCGAGCTGATGGCCCTGGCCGTGCGCGAAGCCGGCAAATCGCTGCCGAACGCGATCGCCGAACTGCGCGAAGCGGTCGACTTCCTGCGCTACTACGCGGTGCAGATCCGCGGCTCGAGCAAGGCCGAGGCACTGGGCCCGGTCAGCTGCATCAGCCCGTGGAACTTCCCGCTGGCGATCTTCACCGGCCAGGTAGCCGCCGCCCTGGCGGCCGGCAACGTGGTGCTGGCCAAGCCGGCCGAGCAGACCCCATTGATCGCCTGCCGCGCGGTGGAGCTGTTCCTCGAGGCGGGCACCCCGCGCGCCGCGTTGCAGCTGCTGCCGGGCCGCGGCGAAGTGGTCGGCGCCGCCCTGACGGCCGATAGCCGCATCAAGGGCGTGATCTTCACCGGCTCGACCGAAGTCGCCCAGCTGATCAACCGCACCCTGGCCAAGCGCGCCGAACAGGAAGGCATCGACATCCCGCTGGTGGCGGAAACGGGCGGCCAGAACGCGCTGATCGTCGATTCCTCGGCGCTGCCGGAACAGGTGGTGCAGGACGTCCTGAGCTCGGCCTTCGACTCGGCCGGCCAGCGCTGCTCGGCGCTGCGCGTGCTGTTCCTGCAAGAGGACATCGCCGACAAGACCATCAAGATGCTCAAGGGCGCGATGCAGGAACTGCGCGTGGGCAGCCCGGACCGCCTGGCGACCGATATCGGCCCGGTGATCGACGCCGAGGCCCAGCGCAACCTGCTGGCCCACATCGAGCGCACCAGGGCCACGGCGCGCAGCCACTTCGCGCTCGAGCTGCCGGCCTCGGTCGTCGCTGCAGGCACCTTCGTGCCGCCGACCGTGCTCGAAATCGCCTCGCTGGCGGAGCTCAAGCAAGAGGTCTTCGGCCCGGTGCTGCACATCGTGCGCTATCGCCGCGCCGAGCTGCCTGCGGTGATCGATGCGATCAACGCCACCGGCTATGGCCTGACCCTGGGCGTGCATTCGCGCATCGATGAAACCATCAACACCATCGTCAACCGCGCCCACGTCGGCAATATCTACGTCAACCGCAACATCGTCGGCGCGGTGGTCGGCGTGCAGCCGTTCGGCGGCGAAGGCAAGTCGGGCACCGGTCCGAAGGCCGGCGGCCCGCTCTACCTGAAACGCCTGCAACGCGGCGCGACGCCCTTGATGGAACACGTGCGCCAGCCCGAAGCGGCGCTCGAAGCCCTGATCGGCTGGCTGCGCACGGCTGGCCAGCAGCCGGTGGCCGCGCTGGCCGAAGGTTACGCGCGCACCTCGCTCAATGGCGTCTCGATGGACCTGCCCGGCCCGACCGGAGAGAGCAACCGCCTGTCGTTCACGCCGCGCGGCGCCGTGCTGTGCGCGCCGGCTACTTCCGCCGGCCTGCTCAATCAGCTGGCGGCGGCCCTGGCTACCGGCAACCGCGCGCTGGTGCTGGCGCCGACGCCTGAGTCAATTCCAGCCAACCTGCCGGCGGCGGTGAAGGAACGCGTGCGCTTCGTGGGCAAGGAAGAGATCGACGCGGCCGACGTCGCGATCGCGCTGGTCGAAACCGGGCTGGCCGGCCTGCTGCGCACGCAGCTGGCGGCGCGTCCGGGCGCGATCGTCGGCATCGTCGACACCGACGCCCTGGTGCCGGTGGACCTGTGGCGCCTGGTCGCCGAGCGCGCGGTCTGCGTCAACACGACGGCCGCTGGCGGCAACGCAAGCCTGATGACCCTGGGCCTGTAAGAATAACCGTAACGTGGGGTGGGCGGGTTTCCCGCCCACGCGTTCAACAATCAATACATCAGCAGGAGAGTCAGCAGCACCACATCACAACAGGAGACAACCATGCTTGTAGGCGTTCCAAAGGAAATCAAGAACCACGAATACCGCGTCGGCCTCACGCCGGCGTCCGTGCACGAACTGATAACACGCGGCCACCAGGTGATCGTCCAGCAAGACGCTGGCAGCGAGATCGGCCTCGACGACGCGCATTACACCGCGGCCGGCGCCACCATCGTCGACAGCGCCCAGCAAGTCTTCTCACGCGCCGACATGATCGTCAAGGTCAAGGAGCCGCAAGCGCTTGAGTGCGCGATGCTGCGCGAAGGCCAGATACTCTACACCTACCTCCACCTCGCTCCGGATCCGGAGCAAACCGCGGCCCTGGTCAAATCGGGCGCCGTTTGCATTGCCTATGAAACCATCACCGGCCCGGGCGGCGGCTTGCCCCTGCTTGCGCCGATGAGCGAAGTCGCGGGACGCATGGCGATCCAGGCCGGCGCCGCCCACCTCGAAAAATCCCGGGGCGGCATGGGCCTGCTGCTGGGCGGCGTGCCCGGCGTGGCGGCCGGCCACGTGGTCATCATCGGCGCCGGCGTCGTCGGCGCCAACGCGCTTCAAATGGCGGTCGGCACCGGCGCGCGCGTCACGGTGCTCGACAAGAACGTCGACCGGCTACGCCAGCTCGACCTGGTGTTCGGCAACCGCATCTCGACCCTGTATTCCAACGCCCATGCGCTCGAGGAAGCGGTCGTGAGCGCCGACCTGGTGATCGGCGGCGTGCTGGTGCCGGGCGCCGCGGCGCCGAAGTTGGTCACGCGCGCCATGGTGGCGCGCATGAAGAAGGGCGCGGTGGTGGTCGACGTGGCGATCGACCAGGGTGGCTGTTTCGAAACTTCGCACCCAACGACGCACGCCGATCCGACCTTCGTGGTCGATGGCGTGGTCCACTACTGCGTCGCGAACATGCCGGGCGCGGTGGCGCGCACCTCGACCTTCGCCCTGAATAACGCCACCATCGGCCATGCCCTGGCGCTGGCGAACAAGGGCTGGCGGCGCGCGCTGGCGGACGACGTCCACCTACGTCATGGCTTGAACGTCTGCCAGGGCAAGGTGACCTTCGAGGCTGTCGCCCAGGCCCTCGGCTACGACTACATCCCCGCCGACTCGCTCCTGGGCTGAAGCGGCGCTTCCACCAGATGCCGGCACAGGCGCCTGGTGATGTGGAAAGCATATTGCGCGGCCACCGACTTCACGAAGCGCATGAAGTCGTGGGCCGCGTTTTCATTGGCGTTGTCCGATACCGCGCGGATGACGGCGAACGGCACATCCAGTTCGTGACATACCTGCGCCACCGCGGCGCCCTCCATCTCCACCGCCACCAGCCCGGGCAGGGCGCCATTCAAGGCATCGATGCGCAGGCGGTCGTTGACGAACTGGTCGCCGCTGGCGATCAGGCCGCGATGCACGCGCGGCTGCGCCAGGCCGAAAGCCTGTCTCTCGGTCTCGGAGATCGTCTCCAGAAAGTCGCATTCCAGGAAGGCATGGGCGGCGCCGGACAGGCGCAGCGACAGCTGCTGGTCTGGCTGGAAATGCGTCCGACCCGTGAGCGGCACCTCGAAACGCGGGAACAGGGGACTGGCATCCATATCGTGCTGGACCAGCGATTCGGCCACCACGATGTCGCCGACACGGATCGTTTTATCCCCGGCGCCGGCAACGCCCGTGAAGAGGATGTGCGTAACTCCGAACTTTTCCACAAGCGTTGTCGCCGTCATCGCAGCGGCAACCTTGCCAATACGCGATAAAACGCACACAGCGTCGATTTCCCACAGTCGTCCGACCCAGAACTCGCGTTTGCCGTGGATGAGCTTGGCGGGCCCTTCCATGGCTTCCACGAGGCCTGCCTGTTCTTCGTGCAAGGCGCTGATGATCCCTAGACGCATGTTTTTTTGATAGTGAGTGTGTAGAGACGTTGTGCACCCAGGCGGCCATTCAGATCGGCAACTGTGCATAAGGGACGGATTGTACACAGCTTCCATCGCATGCAGTCCTTGAATTGCAACGATCGTGGTTCTTGCTGGAAGAGGTGAACGACCTTTTCTGGAAGACGCTTTTTTGCCTGCGCTGTGTTTGCTTATTTAATTAAGAGATATGTATACAAGGTTGATAGTAGTAGGTAAACGCGACGTTCTCTGTGGATAAGACCGGTTTACTCCACAGTATCAACGGTTTACGACGTCGTTTACGCGCTGGAAAAAGCTTGCGTTCGGCTTGCACGGTTCTTGGACAACAAATCGGCAGTAGGAAAAAGCCGCTGTTCTGCACATCTGATGCTGTGGATATGCAGCGGCTTTTCCACAGCCGGATCCTTGTCACTGCTGTTCGGCAGGCATTGTTGACGGCACAGGTGCATGTTCTATGACCAGGGACCAGTGCGTTACCACGGTGTTTTTGTACGCCATACATTGGTTGCAGCTTTTTGGGTGGTGCAGAGCCAGCAGCGATGGCGTTTCCTTAGATTGTTATAGCCAAAAGCTTGTATACAAAATGATAGTAGTAGTAAACGCCTGCCGCTTTGTGGATAAAACCGATTTTTTCCACAACATCAAGGGTTTACGATCGCGTTAACCCGCTGGAAAACGCTTGTGCCGGCGCTGTAGGAAAGTTGGATAGAAATTGCTCGCCTGGACAAGACAGGGGTTTCTGCACATTCCATCCTGTGGATATTCATTCGGTTTTCCACAGAGGCCGGCATTCTGCCGGCGTGGGTGGCCCTGGCGAGCAAGGTGCGAGCGCCTGCAGTCGGGATGGCCGGGAGCGTCGGCTAGCGTGATATCGCTTCCCGGATTTGCCACACTCGACCAAAAATTTTTTTTTCGCGGGCTCGCCAGGTTTACAACCAATATCTGTATACAACGCTGATAGTAGTGGTTAACGGTCGCAGGTTTCTGTGGACAACCCGATTAAAGAATGAGAAATCAGGGATTTATGCCACGGATAAGTCCGTGCACTGCTGAGCTAACTGCTTGGTGGCAAATCTGAACAAGATTTTTGCCTGTGCAAAAAATCTGAGTTTTGCACAAACGATACCTGTGGATATCAAGTAGCTTATCCACAGATGGGGTTTGGACAGGCGTTTACGTTCTGGTAAGCTGTTTCCCATCGAACTGAGGTACAGGGGAACGCATGGATGTCGTGTCGCGGTACGCCAGGGTCAATGGTTTGAACATGCATTACGTGACTGCCGGTGAGGGCCCGCCAGTCCTGCTCCTGCATGGCTTTCCGGATACCCATGCGGTTTGGCGGCGCCAGATCCCGGCCCTGGCCGCAGCTGGTTTCCAGGTCATCGCTCCCGACCTGCGCGGCTACGGCAAGACCGATATGCCGTCCGATGTCAGCGCCTATGCAGTCGAATTCGTGGCCGATGACGTGCTGCAGCTGATGGATGCACTGGGTATCGCCGAGGCGACGGTCGTCGGTCACGACTGGGGCGCGCAGATCGGCTGGCACCTGGCCATGCATGCGCCGCAGCGTGTCAGCCGTTATGCGGCGCTGTCGGTCGGCCACCCGAAGGCGCTCGCCAAGTCGGGTCTCGCGCAAAAACTGCGCTTCTGGTACATGGCAGTGTTCATGACGCCGGTCATGGCCGAGATGCTGTTGAGGGCAGGTGATTGGGCGGCGCTGCGCGCGATGAACCGCAGCCGCGAACAGCAGCAACTCTGGATCGATGCGCTGGCGCCGCAAGGCCGGCTGACTGCGGCCCTGAATTACTATCGCGCCAATCTGAAGGCTTCCGGCGGCAAGCGGTGGAAGCCGGTCGACGTGCCGGTGCTGGGCGTCTGGAGCGAGCACGATCCCGCATTGCGCGAGCAACAGATGCTGGACACGCGCGAACAATGCCGCGCCGGTTTCGCGTATGCGCGGATCGACGGCGTGGGCCATTGGCTGCAGCTGTCGGGCGCCGACCGGCTCAATGGGCTGCTCATCGATTTCGCAAGATCGCAGGCGGCGGTCACGCCGGCATAGCCTGAGCGGGGAAGGGCGGCGCTGTGTCAGTACGGCTTGCTTGCCGTACAATATTGGCTCTGCGCTTCCCCTGAAAGTCTCCCATGATCGATGTAGTCTGGCTCGGCGGCGCCGCCTTCGCCGCCGGCCTGGTCGACGCCGTTGTCGGCGGCGGCGGCCTGATCCAGCTTCCCGCCATGTTCTCCCTGTTGCCGAAAGAAGCGCCGGCGACTATCCTCGGCACCAATAAACTCGCAGCGATCTTCGGCACCGGTTCGGCCGCCGTCAGCTACGCGCGTCGGGTACGGGTCGCGTGGAGCACCGCCGCGCCGGCCGCCATCGCCGCGTTTGCCCTGTCTTTCGTCGGCGCCTGGACCGTGACGCGGGTGCCGGCCGATTTCGTGCGCGCGCTGCTGCCTTTCGTCCTGGTGGCGGTCGCCGTGTACACTTTCATGAAGAAGGATCTCGGCGCGGTGCATGCCCCGCTGCACAGCGGGATGGCCGAGCGCTACTGGGCGATCGGCATCGGCGCCGCCATCGGTTTTTATGATGGCTTCTTTGGACCGGGCACCGGCAGCTTCCTGCTGTTCCTGTTCGTACGCTTCTTTGGCTTCGATTTCCTGAGCGCCTCGGCCGCGGCCAAGGTCGTCAATGTCGCCTGCAATTTGTCGGCCCTGATGTGGTTCGGCTACAGCGGCCATTTGCTGTGGCAGCTGGGCTTGCTGATGGCAGGATGCCAGATCGTCGGTTCCTTGATCGGCACCAGGCTGGCCTTGAAGCATGGCAGCGGGTTCGTGCGTAAGCTGTTCCTGCTGGTCGTGTCGGCGCTGGTTGTAAAGACAGCTTACGACTCGTTCACAAAGCTGGGCTGGTAGGTCTTGTTCCACGTGAAACATCAAAGCCGGGTTGCTACCCGGCTTTTTTTTGCTCACTGTTCCACGTGAAACACCCTAGTGAGAACTGAAGAGCAAGGTTTCACGTGAAACAAAATCTGTCGTTTTCAGACCCTTGCAGAGTCCAGCAGGAAAAAAGAATCTATAATCGCGCATTAGTCTCCTCGCTCCACACCCCATCATGCTATTTCCTACTGAATTCGACGTCATCGTCGTCGGCGGCGGCCATGCCGGAACCGAGGCCGCACTCGCGTCCGCACGCACCGGTCAAAAGACCCTGCTGCTGACCCACAATATCGAAACCCTCGGCGCCATGTCTTGCAATCCGTCGATCGGCGGCATCGGCAAGGGTCACCTGGTCAAGGAAGTCGACGCCCTTGGCGGCGCCATGGCCATCGCGACCGACGAGGCGGGCATCCAGTTCCGCATCCTGAATTCGTCCAAGGGCCCGGCCGTGCGCGCCACCCGCGCCCAGGCCGACCGCGTGCTGTACAAGGCGGCGATCCGCGCACGCCTGGAAAACCAGCCGAACCTGTGGCTGTTCCAGCAGGCGGTCGACGACCTGATGGTGGAGGGCGACCGCGTGGTCGGCGCCGTGACCCAGGTCGGGCTCAAGTTCCGGGCCCGCGCCGTGGTGCTCACCGCCGGCACTTTCCTGGACGGAAAGATCCACGTCGGCCTGCAGAACTATTCGGGCGGCCGCGCGGGCGATCCGCCGGCCACCTCGCTGTCGGCGCGCCTGAAGGAACTTAAGCTGCCGCAAGGCCGCCTCAAGACGGGCACGCCGCCGCGCATCGATGGCCGCAGCATCGACTTCTCGGTGCTGACCGAACAGCCGGGCGACCTCGACCCGGTGCCGGTGTTCTCGTACATGGGCAATGTGGCGATGCATCCGCGCCAGGTGCCGTGCTGGGTGACGCATACCAATGAGCGCACCCACGACATCATCCGCGCCGGCCTGGATCGCAGCCCGATGTACACCGGCGTGATCGAAGGCGTCGGCCCGCGCTACTGCCCATCGATCGAGGACAAGATCCACCGCTTCGCATCGAAAGAGTCGCACCAGATCTTCCTCGAGCCGGAAGGCTTGACCACCAATGAGTTCTACCCCAACGGGATCTCGACCAGCCTGCCGTTCGACGTCCAGCTGGAGCTGGTGCGCTCGATGCGCGGCATGGAGAACGCCTTCATCCTGCGTCCCGGCTATGCGATCGAATACGATTACTTCGACCCGCGCGGCCTGAAGGCCTCGCTGGAGACGAAGGCGATCAAGGGCCTGTTCTTCGCCGGCCAGATCAACGGCACCACCGGCTACGAGGAAGCCGCAGCCCAGGGCCTGCTGGCTGGCCTGAACGCCGCGCTGCAAACCCAGGGCAAGGATGCCTGGACGCCGGGCCGCTCCGAAGCCTACCTCGGCGTGCTGGTCGACGACCTCACCACGCAAGGGGTGGCCGAGCCCTACCGCATGTTCACCAGCCGCGCCGAGTACCGCCTGTCGCTGCGCGAAGACAACGCCGACATGCGCCTGACCGACATCGGCCGCCAGCTGGGCGTCGTCGACGACGCGCGCTGGCAGGCGTTCGAGACCAAGCGTGAATCCGTCGCCCGCGAACTGGAGCGCCTGAAATCGACCTGGGTCAACCCGCGCATCCTGGCCGCCGCCGAATCGGAACGCGTCGTTGGCCAGGCGCTCGAGCGCGAATACAACCTCGCCGACCTGCTGAGAAGGCCGGGCGTCGAATACGACACCCTGATGACGATGCAGGGGAACGAGGGCCAGCCGCTGGCCGGCCCCGGCGTCGAAGACCCGGCGGTAAAGGAGCAGGTGGAAATCCAGCTCAAGTATTCGGGCTACATCGATCGCCAGGCGCGTGAAGTCGAGCGTCATGACCACTACGAAAACCTGAAGCTGCCCGAGAACCTGAATTACCTCGAGATTGCCGCGTTGTCGTTCGAGGTGCGTCAGAAGCTCGACAAGCAGCGTCCCGAAACCCTGGGCCAGGCTTCGCGCATCTCTGGCGTGACCCCGGCGGCGATCTCGCTGCTGCTGGTGCACCTCAAGAAGCGCGGCGTGAAGGGCTTTGCCCCGACCACCTCGGAGGCGGCGCAATGAAATATGCGTTCGACCGCGATGCGCTGGCCAGGGTGCTGGCCGATGGCATCGCCGAAATGGGCCTCGACGTGAGTTTGGCCCAGCAGGGCAAGCTGATGGCCTACCTGCAGCTGATGCACAAGTGGAATGCGGTGTACAACCTCACCTCGCTGCGCGATCCGATGCAGATGGTGACCCACCACCTGCTCGATTCGCTGGCCGCGGTGCCGGCATTCGCCAATGCGCGCAATGTGCTGGACGTGGGCGCAGGGGGCGGATTGCCGGGCATCGTGCTGGCCATTACCCGGCCCGACATGAAAGTGGCGATGATCGACACCGTGCACAAGAAAACCGCCTTCCTCACGCAAGTGAAGGCCGAACTGGGCCTGGCCAACGTGATCGTGCACACGATGAAGGTGCAAGACCTGGCCGTGAGCGACAAATTCGACGTCATCACCTCGCGCGCTTTCGCCGACCTGTCCGACTTCGTCAACTGGTCGGGGCACCTGCTGCAAGAGGGCGGCAAATTCATCGCCCTGAAAGGGGTGGCGCCAAGCGAGGAACGCGAACGGCTGCCCCAGGACTGGAAAGTGACGGGTTTGCAGCCGCTGCAGGTGCCAAGGCTGGGCGCAGAGCGGCACCTCGTTTTCATCGAGCGAACCTAGTAAACAATATTAACTGTATAAACCGTTTATATCGTTTATTCAGTATGAATCATTTAAACGGTTTGTACGGTATGAACGATATGGCGTCTTGTAGCCGCTTTCAGGAAAGAGAATAGATGGCGAAGATTTTTTGCGTTGCGAACCAGAAGGGTGGGGTAGGCAAGACCACCACCTCCGTCAACCTGTCGGCAGGCCTGGCAAAGCTGGACCAGCGCGTGCTGCTGGTCGACCTCGACCCGCAGGGCAATGCGACCATGGGCGCGGGCATCAACAAGGCCGCGCTCGAGTCGTCGATCTACCAGGTGCTGCTGGGCGAGTCGGACGTGGCCGGGGCCCGGGTGCGCTCCGAGGCCGGGCGCTTAGACGTGCTGCCCGCCAACCGCGAGCTGGCCGGCGCCGAAGTCGAGATGGTGTCGCTCGAAAACCGCGAGCGCCGTCTGAAGGACGCGCTGGCCGCGGTCGACGCCGACTACGATTTCATCCTGGTCGACTGCCCGCCCGCGCTGTCGCTGCTCACGCTCAACGGCCTGTGCGCCGCGCATGGCGTGATCATCCCGATGCAGTGCGAGTACTACGCGCTCGAGGGTCTATCGGACCTGGTCAACACGATCAAGAAGGTGCACGCCAACCTGAACACCGACCTCAAGATCATCGGCCTGCTGCGGGTGATGTTCGACCCGCGCATGACCTTGTCGCAGCAGGTCTCGAACCAGCTCGAGCAGCACTTCGGCGACAAGGTGTTCAAGACCATCATCCCGCGCAACGTCCGCCTGGCCGAAGCGCCGTCCTACGGCATCCCGGGCGTGACCTTCGATCCTTCGTCGAAAGGCGCGCAGGCGTACATCGCCTTCGGCGCGGAAATGGTCCAGCGCATCAAGACCATGTAATCACCAGAAGAGCTGACACAACAATGGCAACCAAAAAACTCAAGGGACTGGGCCGCGGGCTCGACGCCCTGCTCGGCGGCGACATGGACGCCGCGCCCGCCGCAAGCAATCTGCCTTCGGTCCTGGCGGTCACCCAGATCCAGGCCGGCAAGTACCAACCGCGTACCCGCATGGATGAAGTGAGCCTGTCGGAGCTGGCCGCCTCCATCAAGACCCAAGGCATCATGCAGCCGGTGCTGGTGCGTCCGCTGCCGGCGGGCAGCAGTACGCCGTACGAGATCATCGCCGGCGAGCGGCGCTTCCGCGCGGCGCAGATGGCGGGCCTGGAAGAGATCCCGGTGCTGGTGCGCGACGTCGACGACCAGGCCGCCGCGGCCATGGCCCTGATCGAGAACATGCAGCGCGAAGACCTGAACCCGCTGGAAGAAGCGCAGGGCATCCAGCGCCTGATCTCGGATTTCAATTTCACGCACGAGCAGGCGGCCGGCGCGGTCGGCCGCTCGCGCAGCGCGGTGTCGAACCTGCTGCGCCTGATCAACCTGGCGCAGCCGGTGCAGACCATGCTGATGGCGGGGGATATCGACATGGGCCATGCCAGGGCCCTGCTGGCGGTCGACAGCGCGAACCAGATCGCGCTGGCCAACCACGTGATCGCCCGCCGCCTGTCGGTGCGCGAGACTGAGAAGCTGGTCGCGCGCGCGCTCGAAGAGCAGGACGCTCCGGCCCAGCCGGCGCGCGCCAGGGACAAGCCGGGCGACATCGTGCGCCTCGAAGAAGAACTGTCCGACAAGCTGGCGACGCCGGTGCTGTTCAAGATGGGCGCCAAGGGCAGGGGCCAGATGATCATCGACTTCGCCGACCTGGATATCCTGGAAGGTGTGCTCGCGCGTCTGCGCGCGTGAAAAACAGGGACGCCACCTGCTCGGATGGGGTGGCGTCGCAGGGGGCGCCGGCTATCGCGTCGACCACCTTGTGCGCGTTAGCGCTACCAACTCTCGTGCCGTCCGGTCCGCTTCAGCAGCTACGTACAACAGCGCAATTGTCACATCACCCCCTATACACCATTTGAGCGTAAGTAGCTGAAAATATTGCGCTATCAGTCGGCATCGTGTCACATTTTCGCCAACTATTCGTCCCAGTTATAAGTGTGGAATCGTTTGACTCACGTCCGTATAACCACTTATAATTCCGGCGATTCTTGTAATTATCACCTCGTAGTACGTCCAAAATGCGCTAGCGCAAGAGCTAAAAGAATATGCTACGCATCGTTTCCCTGCAGTTGATAGCAACGGTAGTCGTCGGCCTGATCGCCGCACTACTGGGGGGACGGGCTGCGATGTTTTCGGCTGTACTGGGCGGTTTGTGTTGTGTCGTGCCCAACGGGATCATGGCAGTGCGCTTGTTCGCCGCGTCCGCGTCTGGAACGGCAACTCCCGCGACATTTTTCATCTGGGAATTTGTAAAGATTGCATTAACGCTGGCGCTTTTAGGCGCAACTGCGTGGCTGTATCACGATCTAAATTGGCTGGCACTGGTTGCTGGGATCATCGTGGCACTGAAAAGTTACATCATCTTATTATTTAGGCAATGACAACATGGCGACTCCAGTAGACGGCGCAGCGCACGCGCCCACCGCTTCAGAATACATCGTTCACCACCTGGGCCACCTGAAGAACCAGTATCAGGTGGGGCCGGTCGACTTTTCGGTCATCCACTACGATACCCTGTTCTGGTCGATCGCGATGGGCCTGACCGCCTGCCTGCTGATGTGGGCCGCCGCGCGCAAGGCGACGTCGGGCGTTCCCGGCCGTTTCCAGGCCTTCGTCGAAATGATGTTCGAAATGGTCGACGACCAGGCCAAGACCATCGTGCACGGCGACCGCAGCTTCATCGCTCCGCTGGCACTGACCGTGTTCGTCTGGATCGTCCTGATGAACGCACTGGACTTGCTGCCGGTCGACATGTGGTCCTGGCTGTTCGCCGCCTTCGGCGTCGAGCACATCTTCCCGTATCACCGCGTGGTCCCGACCGCCGACCTGAATGCGCCGATCGGCATGTCGCTGGGCGTGCTGCTGCTGATGGTCTACTACGGCATCAAGATCAAGGGCTTCGGCGGCTGGCTCCACGAATTGTTCGCAGCACCGTTCGGCATCTGGATGGCGCCGTTCAACCTGCTCCTGAACCTCATCGAATACGCAGCAAAAATGGTGTCGCTCGGTATGCGACTGTTCGGCAACATGTTTGCCGGCGAACTGCTGTTCCTCTTGATCGCACTGCTGGGCGGGACCGCGACGATGTTCGGTTTCATCGGCCACGTGATTGCCGGTTCCATCTGGGCGATCTTCCACATCCTGATCGTGATCCTGCAGGCATTCATCTTCATGATGCTGACGCTGGTTTACCTCGGTCAGGCTCACGAAGGCCACTGATCGAAGCCGCAAGCATCGAGTGAATGTGGTTGTAAAGAAGTTGTAGTTTTTAATTTAGTTTTTAATTTAACTTTTGGAGTTTTTCATGACTGACCTTTCTTTTGTTGCACTGGCTTGCGGTTTGATCATCGGTCTGGGCGCAATCGGCGCTTGTATCGGTATCGCTCTGATGGGCGGTAAATACCTGGAAGCTTCTGCACGTCAGCCAGAACTGATGAACACCCTGCAGACCAAGATGTTCCTGCTGGCTGGTCTGATCGACGCGGCATTCCTGATCGGCGTTGGTATCGCCATGCTGTTCGCGTTCGCTAACCCGTTCGTTCCAGTCTAAGACTCGCCTCTCGAGGTCTTGAAGGGCCGAACCAGTTTCTGGTTCGGCATCCGTGTTTCTAAGAAGGATAAACCCGTGAACCTTAATTTCACCTTGGTTGCACAGCTGGTGGTGTTCTTCATCCTGGCGCTGTTCACGATGAAATTCGTGTGGCCGCCGCTGATGAAGGCGCTCGACGAGCGCGCTGCGAAGATCGCGAGTGGCCTGGCCGCTGCCGATCGCGGCAAGGCCGACCTGGCTGCCGCAGAAAAGCGCGTCCAGACCGAACTGGCTGGCGCCCGTGACGAAGTACAGAAGCGTATCGCCGACGCCGAAAAGCGCGCTGCAGCGATCATCGAAGAAGCGAAGAAAACCGCCGCCGAAGAAGGCGCACGCATCGTCGCCGCTGCCAAGGCCGACGCCGAGCAGCAAGTGACCCGCGCGCGCGAAGAACTGCGTGGCCAGGTTGCAACCCTCGCGGTTGCCGGCGCCGAGCAGATCCTGAAGCGCGAAGTGAACGCAGCGGCTCACGCCGACCTGCTGTCGAAACTGTCGACCGAGCTCTGATCATGGCTGAACTCGCAACCGTCGCCCGCCCTTACGCCGAAGCGCTGTTCCGTGTCGCCCAATCCGGCGACATGAACGCGTGGTCGGCCATCGCGTCGGAACTGGGCCAGATCGGCGCCATTCCCGATGTGCAGGCCTTCGCCAGCAACCCGAACGTCACGCAGGCACAACTGGCGGACACGATTGCGTCGCTGGTCAAGGCTCCGCTGAATGCTGAAGCGAAGAACTTTATCGCGATGCTGGCCGAAAACGGCCGCATCAACCTGCTGCCCGAGATCAGCACCCAGTTCGCGATCCTGAAGAACGCGAACGAAGGCGCAGCCGACGCGACGATCTTCAGCGCGTTCGAGATTTCGGCCGACCAGCTGACCCAGCTGGTCGCCACGCTGGAAAAGAAATTTGGCCGCAAGCTGAACCCAACGGTGACAGTGGATCCCTCGCTGATCGGTGGTGTGCGCGTGGTCGTCGGCGACGAAGTGCTCGATACCTCGGTCCGCGCCAAGCTGCAACGGATGCACGTTGCGCTGGCGTCGTAATCGATAGTGTGCACTCGCATCGGCCGACGTCCCGCCCTTGCCCTACGCATCAAGAAACTATAATTGGAGTTAGCTAGCATGCAACTTAACCCATCTGAAATCAGCGAGCTGATCAAGAGCCGGATCCAGGGCCTGGAAGGCTCTGCAGACGTCCGCAACCAAGGCACCGTGATCTCGGTCGCCGACGGTATCTGCCGCATCCACGGTCTGTCGGACGTGATGCAGGGCGAGATGCTGGAATTCCCAGGCAACACCTTCGGCCTGGCGATGAACCTCGAGCGCGACTCGGTCGGCGCCGTCATCCTGGGTGCTTACGAGCACATCTCGGAAGGCGATACCGTCAAGACCACCGGCCGCATCCTGGAAGTGCCGATCGGTCCTGAACTGCGTGGCCGCGTGGTCAACGCACTGGGCCAGCCGATCGACGGCAAGGGTCCGATCGCCACCACGCTGACCGCTCCGATCGAAAAGATCGCGCCAGGCGTCATCGCGCGTGAATCGGTGTCGCAGCCTATGCAGACCGGCATCAAGTCGATCGACGCGATGGTGCCGATCGGCCGTGGCCAGCGTGAGCTGATCATCGGCGACCGCCAGACCGGTAAATCGGCTGTCGCAGTCGACGCGATCATCAACCAGAAAGGTCAAGGCGTCACCTGCGTGTACGTCGCGATCGGCCAGAAGGCATCGACCATCAAGAACATCGTGCGTTCGCTGGAACAGCACGGCGCGATGGAATACACCATTGTTGTCGCAGCATCGGCGTCGGAATCGGCCGCCATGCAGTACATCTCGGCCTACTCGGGCTGCGCAATGGGCGAATACTTCCGCGACCGCGGCGAAGACGCGCTGATCGTCTATGACGACCTGTCGAAGCAAGCTGTCGCTTATCGTCAAATTTCGCTGCTGCTGCGCCGCCCACCAGGCCGCGAAGCTTACCCAGGCGACGTGTTCTACCTGCACAGCCGTCTGCTCGAGCGCGCAGCCCGCGTGAACGCCGACTACGTCGAGAAGTTCACCAACGGCGCCGTCACCGGCAAGACCGGTTCGCTGACCGCACTGCCGATCATCGAAACCCAGGCAGGCGACGTCTCGGCCTTCGTGCCGACCAACGTGATTTCGATTACCGACGGCCAGATCTTCCTGGAGACCTCGCTGTTCAACGCCGGTATCCGTCCTGCGATCAACGCCGGTATCTCGGTGTCGCGCGTCGGTGGCGCCGCCCAGACCAAGGTCATCAAGGGCCTGTCGGGCGGTATCCGTACCGACCTGGCGCAGTACCGTGAACTGGCTGCGTTCGCGCAGTTCGCATCGGACCTGGACGAGTCGACCCGCAAGCAGCTGGACCGCGGCGCGCGCGTGACCGAGCTGCTGAAGCAGCCGCAGTTCTCGCCGCTGTCGACCTCGCTGATGGCCGCATCGCTGTTCGCCGTCAACAAGGGCTACCTGGACGATATCGAAGTCAAGAAAGTGCTGCCGTTCGAGCAGGGTCTGCATGGCTTCCTGAAGTCGGGCCACGCCGCCCTGCTGTCGAAGATCGACGAAACCAAGCAACTGGACAAGGACGGCGAAGCTGCGCTGGCCGCCGCCATTGCTGATTTCAAGAAATCCGGCGCATATTAATTGATGGACCGGCGCCAACCGAGGTTGGCGCCGGTGCCCGGAAGGAGTAAGGACTCATGGCAGCAGGCAAAGAGATTCGTGGCAAGATCAAGAGCGTAGAGAATACGAAGAAGATCACCAAGGCGATGGAAATGGTCGCCGCATCGAAAATGCGCAAGGCGCAGGATCGCATGCGCGCCGCCCGTCCCTACAGTGACAAGGTTCGTAACATCACCGCCAATCTGGCCAACGCAAACCCGGAGTACACGCACGCATTCATGGCGCAAGCCAAGGGCGTGTCGGCAAAGGCAGTGGGTTTCATCGTCATCACGACCGACAAGGGTCTGTGCGGCGGCATGAACACCAACATCCTGCGCCAGGTAACGCAGAAGGCGCGTGAGCAGGAGCAGCTGGGCAACCGTGTCGAGGCAGTCGCCATCGGCAACAAGGGCCTGGGCTTCCTGAACCGCGTCGGCATGAAGCTGGTGTCGCAAGCGACCCAGCTGGGCGATGCCCCGCAACTGGACAAGCTGATCGGACCGGTCAAAGTGATGCTGGACGCGTACCAGGAAGGCAAGCTCGATGCCGTCTACCTGTGCTACACCAAGTTCATCAACACGATGAAGCAGGAAACGATGGTCGAGCAACTGCTCCCGTTGCCAGCCAAAGCGCTGGAAGCCGACGCAGGCGCCCACGGCTGGGACTACATCTACGAACCGGAAGCGCAAGTCGTCATCGACGAGCTGCTGGTGCGTTATGTGGAAGCGCTGGTGTACCAGGCAGTGGCGGAAAACCTGGCGTCGGAACAATCGGCGCGCATGGTCGCGATGAAGGCCGCGAGCGATAACGCCGGCAGTGTCATCAGCGACCTGAAGCTGGTCTACAACAAGACCCGCCAGGCTGCGATTACCAAAGAACTCTCCGAGATCGTGTCGGGTGCCGCAGCCGTCTAAGGCCGCGCCCAGCGATCAAGTAAAAGAATCTAACTATATATCTGAAGGAACGAACATGGCTGATGGCAAAATCGTTCAGTGTATCGGCGCCGTGGTTGACGTGGAATTCCCACGTAACGCCATGCCGAAAGTGTACGACGCACTGAAAATGGAAGGCTCCGAACTGACCCTGGAAGTCCAGCAGCAGCTGGGCGACGGCGTGGTCCGTACCATTGCTCTGGGCAGCTCGGAAGGCCTGCGTCGCGGCATGATGATCCAGAACACCGGCAATCCAATCATGGTGCCAGTCGGCGTGCCGACCCTGGGCCGTATCATGGACGTGCTGGGCAACCCGATCGACGAATGCGGTCCGGTCAGCCATGAGCGCATGGCATCGATCCACCGCGATGCGCCGGCCTACGACGAGCTGTCGCCGTCGACCGACCTGCTGGAAACCGGCATCAAGGTCATCGACCTGGTCTGCCCGTTCGCCAAAGGCGGTAAAGTCGGCCTGTTCGGCGGCGCCGGCGTCGGCAAGACCGTCAACATGATGGAACTGATCAACAACATCGCCAAGGCACACTCGGGTCTGTCCGTGTTCGCCGGCGTGGGTGAGCGTACCCGTGAAGGTAACGACTTCTACCACGAAATGGCCGATGCAAAAGTGGTCGACCTGGAAAACCCAGCCAACTCGAAAGTGGCGATGGTCTACGGTCAGATGAACGAACCACCAGGCAACCGTCTGCGCGTCGCGCTGACCGGCCTGACCATGGCGGAAGCGTTCCGTGACGAAGGCAAGGACGTCCTGTTCTTCGTCGACAACATCTACCGCTACACCCTGGCCGGTACCGAAGTCTCGGCACTGCTGGGCCGTATGCCGTCGGCGGTGGGCTACCAGCCGACCCTGGCCGAAGAGATGGGCCGCCTGCAAGAGCGCATCACCTCGACCAAGACCGGTTCGATCACCTCGATCCAGGCCGTCTACGTCCCTGCGGATGACTTGACCGACCCGTCGCCTGCCACCACCTTCGCCCACCTGGACTCGACCGTCGTTCTGTCGCGTGACATCGCATCGCTGGGTATCTACCCTGCGGTCGACCCACTCGATTCGACCTCGCGCCAGCTGGACCCGCTGGTCGTCGGCGAAGAGCACTACTCGACCGCGCGCGCCGTGCAGGGTACCCTGCAGCGCTACAAGGAACTGCGTGACATCATCGCGATTCTGGGCATGGACGAACTGGCGCCGGAAGACAAGCTGGTCGTCGCACGCGCACGTAAGATGCAGCGTTTCCTGTCGCAGCCGTTCCACGTCGCTGAAGTCTTCACCGGCGCCCCAGGCAAGTACGTTTCGCTGAAAGACACGATCAAGGGCTTCAAGATGATCGCATCGGGCGAACTGGATCACCTGCCGGAGCAAGCGTTCTACATGGTCGGCACGATCGAAGAGGCAATCGAGAAAGCCAAGAAACTGGCTGCCTAAGTCGGCTTCTTCATTCAAACTGAAGGACACACATGGCAAACACATTTCTCGTTGACGTAGTCTCGGCCGAAGAGCAGATCTTCTCCGGCCAGGCCGAATTCGTCGCGTTGCCGGGTGAAGCGGGTGAGCTGGGTATCTACCCGAAGCACACCCCCTTGATCACGCGCATCCGCCCGGGCGCCGTGCGCATCCAGGTGGCCGGCGGCGGCGAAGAGTTCGTCTTCGTAGCCGGCGGTATCCTCGAAGTGCAGCCGAACGGCGTGACCGTGCTGGCCGACACCGCGATCCGCGGTGGCGACCTGGACGAAGCGAAAGCAACCGCGGCCAAGAAGCAGGCCGAAGAGCTGATGCTGAACAAGGATTCGAACATCGACTACGCGAAAGCCCAGGCCGAAATGGCCGCGGCGGTCGCGCAGCTGGCGGCGATCCAGAAGCTGCGGTCGAAAGGCCGTTGAGCTGAATAAGCTCGGCAATAGAAGGGGCAGCCTGCGGGCTGCCTTTTTTTTATCCTGTTTCCAACAGTTCATCGGGCTGAACCGCCTTTTGTCGGATTTTTCACCGCCACCCATACGGCAGAGTTACAGTAGCAAGATCACAACTCGTCAAGAAGGGTAGCCGTCATGCTGAAACTCTCCGCCGTCGCCGTTGCTGTCGTCCTGCTGTCGAACCCGATGCTCGCGCAAGCGCAGCAACCAGCCACCAGGGCCGCCTCGGCGCAATCCCTGGCCGGCAAGCTCGATGCGCTATTCAAACCCCAGTACAAGGCGGAAGACCCCGGCGCCACGGTCATCGTGGTCAAGGACGGCAAGACGGTGTTCAGGAAGGCCTATGGCGCCGCCGACGTGGCCGCCAAGACGCCGCTGACGCCCGGTACCGTGCTGCGCCTGGGCTCGATCACCAAGCAGTTCACGGCGGTGGCGATCCTGATGCTGGCCGAGGAGGGCAAGCTGGCCCTGAACGATCCCATTACGCGCTTCTTCCCCGACTATCCTACCGGCGGCAAGGTCATCACCGTCGAGCACCTGCTGACCCATACCTCGGGCATCGTCAGCTACACCAGCAAGTCGGGCTATGTGTCGACGATGGCGAAAGACTTCACCGTGGCCCAGATGATCGACGGCTTCAGGAACGATCCGCTCGAGTTCGAACCCGGCACCCAGTTCCGCTACAACAACAGCGGCTACTTCCTGCTCGGCGCGATCATCGAGCGGGTTTCGGGCACGAGCTACGCCAGCTTCCTCGAGCAGCGCATCTTCACGCCGCTGGGCATGAAGGACACCGCGTATGAAGGCGTCGAGCGTTCGAACGCGCCGCGCGCGATCGGCTACAGCGCGCAGGAGAAGGGGTTCGCGCCGGCGCAGCCCCTGTCCATGAGCCAGCCGTATGCGGCCGGCGCGCTGGTCTCCACCGTGGACGACCTGGCGAAATGGGATGCCGCCATCGCGTCCGGTAAGCTGCTCAAAACCGCGAGCTGGAAAATGGCCTTCACGCCCTACCAGCTGACTCCCGAGAAGTCGACCGGTTATGGTTATGGCTGGGGCGTCGGCACCCTGCAGGGCACGCCGGTCGTCGAGCATGGCGGCGGCATCAATGGTTTCAGCACCTATGCGCTGCGCCTGCCGGAAAAAAAGATCTTCGTCGCGGTGCTGGGCAATGCCGACAGCGGCAGCGCCAACCCGGAAGTGCTGGCCAAGAAGGCGGCGGCGCTGGCGATGGGCAAGCCGTTCATGGAGCCGAAGGCATTCAAGCTCGATGCCAAGGCCCTCGATGCATTCACGGGCGTATATGACATCGACGGCAAGGAAAAGCGCACTTTCACCAGCCGCGACGGCAAGCTCATGATGGCGCGCGGCGACCGCTCGCCGGCCGCCCTGACGCCTTATTCGAAGGACGGCTTCTTCTTCCCGGGGACGCTGGCGCGCTTCGAGTTCGGACGCGACGCGCAAGGCAAGGTCACCCACGTCACGGTCGACAACGCAGGCGAGCGGACGCGCAACGAACGCGTCGGCGATGCGCCCGCCGAACGGGAGGCGGTGAAGATCGACAACGCCGGCTTCGATGCGCGCGCCGGCGCCTACCAGCTCGCGCCGCAGTTCACGATCACGCTGAGCCGCGAGGGCGAACGCTATTATGCGCAGGCGACCGGACAGCGCAAGATCGAGATCTTCCCGGCCAGCGAGGACGTGTTCTTCTCGCGCGACGTGAATGCCGAACTCAGGTTCGAGAAGGGTGCCGATGGGGCGCCAGTGGTCGTATTGCACCAGAACGGCCAGGCTACGCCCGGCAAACGGCTGCAGTAAGCACTCACCGAGACTACTGGATGAGCAGGCTGCGGCTTATTTCGCGGCCTGTTCCTGCGCCAGCCGCAAGGCGACCTTGTGCCTGAAATAATCGTCCTTCACGTAGCGGTACAGGTTCTCGCCCGGGCATACCGTTTTGTCCGAATAATCGCGGTGGCTCTGGATGTCGTCCAGCGAGACCTTGTGCTTGGCGGCGAGCATGGCCATCAGGCTCACCACCGCATCGAGCTGCTGCCGGTTCGGCTCGACTTCCTCAAAGTTACCGACCACTTCGATCAGCGCATGCCCCTTGGGGTCGTAGTCGGTATTGGTGTCGCCGGCATAGGCGATGTCGCGCGCGCCGTAGATGCGGCCATCGAGGTCGATCACGTAGTGGTAGGGGATGTCGAGCCAGCCTTTCTCGGCACGCGACCAGGCCTGCAGGCGGCGCAGGTAGGCTTGCGGGTCGGCGCCCGGCTTGAACGGTTCGCCCTGGTGGTGCAAGGTGATGTGGGTGATCCGGTGGCGCCGCGCCTTCGTCGCGTCGGCCGGCGTGCCGCCCCAGCCGGCGACCGGCACGATGGCGCGTTCGAGGTCGGGCAGGGACTCGGCGCCGTGCGCGCCGCCGATCGAGAACGCCAGCGCAACCGCGGCGCCAATATGTGAAACAGATGCGCGTGAAACAGATGCAGGGATCATGGCAGACTATCCAACATGGATGAGCCACCATCTTTCCACGTTTGACCGTGCAGCGCCAGCATATGCAAACCTGATAAGCTGATTCCAACGATAACAACAGCAGAGCACACCATGCGAACCATCACCCAGATCCTGCGCGACAGCAAGATTATCGCCATCGTCGGCATGTCGAACAAGGAAGACCGCGCCAGTAACGAAGTGGGCGCCTACTTGAAGCACAACGGCTACCGCATCCTGCCCGTCAACCCGAGCTATGCCGGCCAGACCATCCATGGCGAGACGGTCTACGCCAGCCTGCAAGAGGCCGCCGACGCCATCGCCGGCAGCGGCCAGCGCATCGACATCGTCGACTGCTTCCGCAAATCCGAAGACATCGGCCCGATCGCGCGCGACGCCATCGCCGTGCGCGCTGGCTGCCTGTGGATGCAGCTCGATATCGAGAATCAGGCCGCAGCCGACCTGGCGCGCGCCGCCGGGCTGGACGTGGTCATGAACCACTGCATCAAGATCGAGCACCGCAGCCTGGAGGAATGAGAAAAAAGCGTTGGCCGCCGGGGTTGCCGCTTGCGCTACAATCGACGCATTTCAACCGTCGTCAATACCACGCCATGATCAAGACCATCGCCCTGCTGCTCGCCGCCACGGCCGCCGCCAGCGTCACCCAGCCGGCACGCGCGCAGGCCGCGCCGGTCGCCGCCCTGACCAAGAGCCCGGCCGCCTGCCCGGCCGTGCTCAAGCACAGCTTCAAGCGCCTGCAGGACGAAGCCCCGCAAGACCTCTGCCAATATGCCGGCAAGGTGGTGCTGGTGGTGAACACGGCCAGCTACTGCGGCTTCACCAAGCAGTACGAAGGCCTGGAAAAGATCTATGCCAAGTACGGTGGCCGCGGCTTCGTGATCCTGGGCTTCCCGTCGAACGACTTCGGCCAGCAGGAACCGGGCAGCGCCAAGGAAATCGCCGACCTGTGCTTCAACACCTATGGCGTCAAGTTCCCGATGTTCGCCAAGAGCTCGGTGAAAGGCCCGCAAGCCAATCCGCTGCATGCGCAGCTGATCAAGGCCACCGGCCAGGAACCGAAGTGGAACTTCACCAAGTACCTGATCGGCCGCGACGGCAAGGTGCTCGACTACTTCCCGAGCAAGGTCACGCCGGAAGATCCTCAGCTGACCGGGAAGATCGAAGCGGCCCTGTAAGGGCATTCTCGGGCGATCAGATATAACCTAGGAGATAGGCGTTTTATAAACCACACTAATAGCATGGTCATTTTGATGTAGATCATAGTTTGTTTTGCTTCACATCAATAAGCTTACCTTCGTCGCAGATGACATAAAAACGAAGAAAGGTAAGAAAAAGATGAAAACGACGATGAAGACCGTGCTGGTGGCCCTGATCGCCATGGCGTCCGCCCAGGCGCTGGCGCAGGAATCCCCATGGCTGGTGCGCGCCCGCGCCGTGTACGTCGACCCGGACAACAAGTCGACCCCGATCGCCGGCGTCGGCGCGGCGGACCGCCTCGAAGTGAGCACGAAGACCATTCCCGAGCTGGACATCAGCTACTTCTTCACCCCGCATATCGCGGCCGAACTGATCCTGACTTATCCACAGAAGCACAAGGTCCGCCTGGACGGCGCCGAGATCGGCACCTTCAAGCACCTGCCGCCGACCCTGAACCTGCAATACCACTTTGCTCCCGGCGCGGCCATCAGCCCCTATATCGGCGCCGGCGTGAACTACACCCGCATATCGAGCGTCAAGCTGCTCGATGGCGCCGGCGACCTGGAAAACGATAGCTGGGGCCTGTCGCTGCAGGCCGGCGTCGACTTCCGCCTCAACGAACACTGGTCGATCAACGCCGACGTCAAGAAGGTCAACCTGCGCAGCGACGTCTATGTGGGCGGCGCCAATGCCAGCCACCTGAAGGTCGATCCGGTCCTGTTCGGCCTCGGCGTCGGCTACCGCTTCTGACAGCTTGTGCGTGATCGCGTCCTGCCCGTCTTCCATGGGCGAGCTTCCAGCAAAAGCATCAAACATGGGAAAGGGCGGGGCGCGACCCACGCCTTCATTCTGCCCTGCGATTACGCCGCAAGCACGGCGCGCAGCGGCCCGCGCAGCGCGTTGCAGACGACGATGTCGTCGGCCTGTTCGAGCATGGCGCGCGTGATCACGGCTTCGCGCGCATGCCATGCGGGCGCGGCCAGCAGCACGCCGCGCATCACGCCCGGCAGCACGCCGGCCGACAGCGGCGGCGTGAGCCACTCCTCGCCGAAGCGCAGGAACACGCTGCTGCGTCCTCCTTCCGTCAATTCTCCGCGCTCGTTAAAGAACAGCATATCGAAGGCGCCTTGCGCCTCGGCCGCCTTCCACGCCGCGTCGTAGCGGCTGCGGATGCTCGTCTTGTGGCGCAGGAAGACGTCGCCGCTGTGCGTCGGCTCCTGGGCCAGCAGCAAGGTCACCGGTTCGTGCAAGGGCGCCAGCTCGCCGGATGTGAGCGTCAGCGCGCCGTCGTGGGAGACGGCCAGGCGCAGGCGGTGCAGCGCATCGGAGGGCAGGGCCTTGCTGGCTTCCAGCAGCGCGATATGGGCCGCGCCGCGGTCGAAGGCAAAGCCGAACCAGGCGCACGATGTGCTCAAGCGGTCGAGATGCTGCTCCAGGTGGCGGCAGCCGTGTTCGCGCGAGGCGCGGATGGTCTCGAAGATCTCGAACTCGTTGGGCAGGCCGGTAAGAAAACCCGCCTTCAACTGGCACTCGGCGTATTCGGATGGCGCATCGCTGTCGTACACGATGCCGGCGCCGACGCCCAGTTCGCCGCGTCTTGCTCCATCGATCGATGGACCGAGCGCCAGCGTCCGGATCGGCACCGACAGGCAGAAGTCGCCGAAGGCGCGACCCGGGGGCGCCGGATCGAACCAGCCGATGGCGCCGGTATAGATGCCGCGTGCATCGGGTTCGAGTTCGTGGATGATCTCCATCGTGCGCCGCTTCGGCGCGCCGGTGATCGAGCCGCACGGGTACAAGGCCTCGAAGATCTCTTCCAGGCCCGCGTCAAGGCGCAGGCGCGCCTGCACGGTGGAGGTCATCTGCAGCACGGCGCCGTAGCGCTGCACCTCGAACAGGGCCGGCGTCTCGACGCTGCCGGTCTGCGCCACGCGGCCCAGGTCATTGCGCAGCAGGTCGACGATCATCAGGTTTTCGGCGCGGTTCTTGCTGTCCTGCGCCAGGCTTGCAGCGCGCGCGGCGTCGACATCCGCATCGCCGCTGGCCGGCGCCGTGCCCTTCATCGGCCGCGCCACCAGCATGCCCGCCTCGTGGCGCACGAACAGCTCGGGCGAGAACGACAGCACGGCGCCACCGCCAGGCAGCGTCACCAGCGCGCCATACGGCACCGGCTGGCGCGCGCGCAGGCGCGTGTACAGGGAGAGCAGCGAGCCGAAGGCCTCGAAGCGCAGCCGCCAGGTGTAGTTGACCTGGTAGGTGTCGCCGGCCACGATGTAGTCGCGGATGCGGCCGATCGCCTCGGTGAACCGCGCCTCATCGACATTCGCGGTAATACCGGCGATGCCGGCCGGCGCAAGGTCCATGCTGCGCGTTGCCAGCCACGAGGCCACCTGCTCGCCGGTCATGCGTTCGCAGCGGGTAAACAGCAGCACCTGCGCCAGCGGACCGGCGAGCGGGCGGGCCGGCAGGCCCTCCAGGTGCGCCCCCAGTTCATAGCTCAGCAGCGGCACCGCGTGCAGGCCGCTTTGCAGCGCCTGCGACAGCGCCGCCACCAGTGGCGGCCAGCCGGCCGCGTCCTCGCAGGTCAGCGTGCCCGCATGCCCGCTGTACAGGCGCGAGCGGGCTTCCCTGGCGGCGCGGGCATCGTCCAGCAGCGCGAAGACTTCGCCGGTATCCATGCTCCCGATTCTACGCCGCCAGCAGCAGGGACAGCTGGAGCGACGTGCCTTCGGTTGGATTGAGCTTGAAGCCCGTCTTCGCGAAGCGGTGCCAGCGGCCGGTAACATAGTTCACCAGCAGGCTGGCGCGCGCGGCGACGTCGGCTTCCTGGCCGTGTCCCTGGGTGACGGCCAGGCGCAGGGCGCCCTTGAAGGCCAGCTCGACCTTGTCGTAGAACTGATTCATGCGCAGTTGCAGGCGCTCGTCTTCATTCACCAGCGCATCGCCGATCAGCACGCGCGTCATGCCCGGGTTGTTGGCCGCGAAGCCGAGCAGCATCTGCAGCATCGCGTGCGCCTGCGACAGGCCGCTGTCTTCTTTCTCGGTGATCTGGTTGATCACGCCGAATACCGACGACTCGATGAACTCGATCAGTCCCTCGTACATCTGCGCCTTGCTGGCGAAGTGGCGGTACAGCGCCGCTTCGGACACCGACAGGCGCGCCGCGAGCGCGGCGGTGGTGATTTTCTCGCCCTTGGGCTGCTCGAGCATCGAGGCCAGGGCCTGGAGGATTTGCAGCTTGCGCTGGCCTGGCTTCGTGCTTGCCATGGGATCCCTAGGAGTTGTTATTGGAGCGGCGCAGCCCGGAGAGCCGCGTCGGAAGTTGCCGCACGGATTTTACTTTGACATTGACGTAACCGGGGCATTTCAGGGTCCTCGGCAGCGGCGCTTTTCCAATCGGATCGCTCATGCGCGCAGTGTGACGCAGGTATTGGGTGACCCAGACGGTGCGCAGGCCCAGCTGGCGCGCGGTGCGCAGGTTGGCCAGCGTGTCTTCGACCAGGATGCAGCGCTGGGCCGCGATGCCGTGCTTGCGCAGCAGGCGGCGCAACATCAGCTTCGACGGCTTCGGCCGCAATTGCCCGTGCACGTGCATGTGCTCGATCGCCACATGGTGCGAAAAATGGTTGTGCAGCTTCAGGCGGCGCACGATCTCGGTCGAATAGCTGTTCGGCGCATTGGTCAGCAAGATCTTGCGGCCAGGCAGGCGACGCAGCAGGCGCGCCAGGCCGCGCTCGGCGCGCAGCAGGGCGTCGAGCGGACCGATGTCGTGGGTCTGGTGCAGGAAATCCCTGGCGCACACCTGGTGGTGGCGCATCATGCCGAGCAGGGTGGCGCCGTAGCGCTTCCAGTAGCCCAGGCGCGCGGCATCGACCATCTCTTGCGTGGCCGGCACGCCGTCGCTGCTCAGCACGCGCGCGATATACGTGTTCATATTGGCGCTGATCGCCGGGAAGATCGCGTGCGAGGCGTCGTGCAGGGTGTTATCGAGGTCGAACAGCCAGACCGGGGCTTGGATAGAAGAAGTAGACACGGGTAATCGGCTCGCAAAAGATGCAACACGCGATTATGCCAGCGGCGCCTGACGACGTCATGGAGCGGGATGAAACAGGGGGAGGGAAGTGGTGCCCTTGACGTGGATTGAACACGTGGCCTCTCCCTTACCAAGGGAGTGCTCTACCACTGAGCTACAAGGGCGGGTAGATGCGGTGGGCAATGCCCACCGTAACGACATTTTCTGTGGGGGTTTCCCCGTCACAAAAAATTTAGTGAGACCGGATCATAGTGCCAAAAGCCTGTTCGGTCAAGACTTCGAGCAACAATGAGTGCTCGATGCGGCCATCGATGATGTGCACGGTGTTCACGCCCGACTTCGCGGCGTCCAGCGCCGACGAGATCTTCGGCAACATGCCGCCCGAGATCGTGCCGTCCGCGAACATCTCGTCGATCTCGCGCGCCGACAGGTCGGTCACCAGATTGCCCGCCTTATCCTGCACGCCGGCGATATTGGTCATCATGATCAGCTTTTCGGCTTTCAGGATTTCCGCGATCTTGCCGGCGACCACGTCGGCGTTGATGTTGTAGGCCTGGCCGTCCTGGCCGAAACCGATCGGCGAGATGATCGGGATGAAGGCGTCGTCCTGCAGCGCTTTCACGACGGCCGGGTTGATGGCCTCGATCTCGCCAACGAAACCGATGTCGAGGAACTCGCCCGGTTTTTCCTTGTCGGGCATCGCCATGCGGCGTGCGCGGATCAGGCCGCCGTCCTTGCCGGTCAGGCCGACTGCCTGGCCACCGTAGTGGTTAATCAGCATCACGATGTCTTGCTGAACTTCGCCGCCCAGCACCCACTCCACCACTTCCATGGTCTCTTCGTCGGTGATGCGCATGCCCTGCACAAACGTGCCCTGCTTGCCGATTTTCTTCAGCGCATTGTCGATCTGCGGGCCGCCGCCGTGGACCACGACCGGGTTCATGCCCACCAGCTTGAGCAGGATGACGTCGCGCGCGAAGCCATGTTTCAGGCGTTCGTCGGTCATGGCATTGCCGCCGTATTTGATGACGATGGTCTTGCCGTGGAAGTTGCGGATGTAGGGAAGCGCCTCGGCCAGGATCTGCGCCTTCAGCGCCGTCGACACGGCAGTCAAGTCGTCAGGTTGGTCGTCGGTCTTCAGGCTGGTCACTTGAGCGTTCATGGAGGGTCCGAAATAAATGTCGCGAGATTTTACAGGCAAATGCCGTAAAAACAGCGTAAACCTTGTGGGGAAAGGGCGGTGTCCTGTTGTATTTTATGGCAGCAATCGGTACTTTATCAGTTATGAGTATTTGCACGCGCTGCGGCGCCGAATTCGGATGTGCAATGGCCGACGGCGCCACCGAAGCTTGCTGGTGCACGGCCTTGCCGCCGGCGGTGGCCGTGCCGCAGGAGGCGGCCGGCTGCTGGTGCCCGGCGTGCCTGCGCGCGCATATTGCCGCGCACCCATTGCCAGTCGCGCCAGCGGCCGACTGACAGCTCAGCGCCGCGTGCGGAAGAAACGCATCATCTCGCGGCTCGCATCCGGTCCCTTGCCGTCGGTATAGCTGCCGCGCGCATTGCCGCCGAACCAGGCATGGCCGGCGCCATGCACCAGCCAGTGTTCGGCCTGCACCATGCCGTCCTCGTCCGGATACAAGGTGCGCGTGTAGGCATGGCCGTCGGGCACGCGGCCCGGTTCGGCGGTGCCCGGCTGCGCCAGATGGCGCGCGCCTTGCGCGACCACTTCCTCGCCATTGGCCGGATGCACGGTGGTGTCGCGGTCGCCGTGGAAGACGATGATCGGCAAGGGCTGTGCGCTCGTCGTGCTGCGGCGGAAGTCGCCCTTCATCGCCGCCAGCGCCGACGACAGGCTGTTGGCCGAGGCAAAGGGCAGGCCGGAATGCACGCCCACCGCCGCATACAGGTCGGGATAGAGCGTGCCCATGATGGTCGCCATCGCGCCGCCGGCGGACAGGCCGGCCACATACACCTGGCTTGGGTCCACCGCATGGCTGGCCATGATGGCCCGCGTCATGCCGGCGATGATCGATGGCTCGCCTTCGTCGCGGCGCTGGTCGACCGCATTGAACCAGTTCCAGCAGCGCGACAGGTTCGCGCCCTTGCTCTGGGCCGGATACAGCACCAGACAGCCGATCTCTTCGGCCAGCACGTTCATCTGGGTGCCGGTGGCGAAATCTTCCGGGTCCTGGGTGCAGCCATGCAGCATTACCACCAGCGGCGCCGGCGTACCGGTATAGCTGCCAGGCACATACAGCTTGTACTCGCGGCGGCCGGCGGCGTTCATGTGATGGCCGTCCTCGAACCTGCCGGTCAATGGCTCGCGCGCCGGCGGCGCAGGAGCGGGAGCGGGAGCGGGAGCGGGGGCAGGCATGACGAAGTCGCGCATCTGGCGCTCGGCCACGCGCTGCACGGCTGCCGCGTTCTTCATGGCCTGCTGCACGGCGGCGCCAGGCGTGGCCGGTCCCGATCGCAACAGCGATCGGATGGCCCCGCTTAGCTGCCTCATCAGTAGTCGGTTGAGTTTCATGGCATTCCTTTTGTGCAGTGCACAATTTCACGCCATGAGCTTACACCAACCTGTCAAACGTTGCCGAGCGGCTGTTGTTGCAGTATTTCTGCGACTGTTTACCCACACATCTCCACGTAGTCGACAGCCGGCTTGATGCCGGCGCGCATGGTCGTCAGTTTCCCTTTGCTGGCTTCGAAGATCAGGGCCTTGTTCTCGCCTTTGGGCAAGACAAGGTACTGGCCCTGTTCGTCGTATTTGTGGCGTTCGCTGCGCAGCCCGGGAGCATGGCGCAACGCATCCTTGGCCGACATGCGCGACGTGACGCCGGCACTGTTGCGCACCACCATCCTGGCGTCGGCGCGCACGATCACCCCGTTCTCGACCATGAAGCTCACCTGTTGATAACGCTTGAAGCGGACGATGGGGCAGGAGGGATCGAGCGGCCGCGGCGTGGCGCGCTGGCCCAGCGTGCGTTCGACCTGGTCGAGCCGCTGCCCGAACCGGATCTTGCCGTAGCCATCGGGCGACAACACCTGGCTCGACGCCGTGGCGGACACGCCCAACAGGGCGCTCGCGATGATGAAACGAATGTTCATGGGTCACCTCGTGCAGCAATATGAATCAATGCGACACTGTTCCAAAGACAGTGGGTATTGACGAGTATAGTGACTCACAAGCAAAAACGGCGCTGGACTGCCGGACGCGCGATAATGCCGCCTCCGACACATATCCGCTCAGGCATCAGGCAATGGCTCCAGAACTGCAAACTCCCGTCCCTTCGCCCTGCATCAATATCTGCAAGATGGTGCCCGCAACCGGCTTGTGCGAGGGTTGCATGCGCACGATCGACGAGATCCGCGCCTGGCGCAATGCCAGCGAGGACGAGAAGCGCGCGATCTGGGCCGAGATCCGGCGCCGCGAAGCCGGACTGTTCGGCGAGTAAGGGCGCGCCATGGACCTGCGTTTGCCGCCGTCGGTTCATGTGCTCGAGCGCAACTGGCTGTCGTCGAATAATGTCCTGTTGATCGGGCCTGACGACACGGCCCTGATCGACAGCGGCTACGTCACCCATGCGCCGCAGACGCTGGCGCTGGTGCGCCACCTGCTGCGCGGTCGTCCGCTCGACCGCCTGCTCAACACCCACCTGCACTCCGACCACTGCGGCGCCAATGCGGCCCTGCAGGCCGCCTACGGCTGCCACACCGCGATCCCCGCGCCGGAAGCCGACAAGGTCGCGCGCTGGGACGAAGCGGCGCTGAGCTTTCGCGCCACCGGCCAGCAATGCCCGCGTTTCGGTTTCGATGGCGTGCTGGCGCCGGGCGACATCTTATCGTTGGGCGGGCTGCGCTGGCAGGTGTTGGCCGCGCCGGGCCATGATCCGCATGCGCTGCTCATCTTTTGTGCAGACGAAGGCGTGCTGGTGTCCGGCGACGCGCTGTGGCAGGACGGCTTCGGCGTGATCTTCCCCGAGCTGGCCGGGGAGCCGGGCTTCGACGAGGTCGGGGCCACGCTCGACCTGATCGGCAGCCTGGCGCCGCGCGTGGTCATTCCCGGGCATGGGCCCGTGTTCGGCGACGTCGATGCGGCCCTGGCGCGGGCCAGGGCGCGCCTCGACTACCTGGCGGCCGATCCGGCACGCAATGCGCGCAACGCGGTCAAGGTGCTGCTCAAGTTCCTGTTGCTGGAGCGTGGGAAGATTGCCGTGGCAACGCTGCCGCGCCTGCTTGCATCGATTCCGCTGGTCGAGCGGGTGCGGCCGACGGTGCTGGGACTGGATGCCGATGCGTTGGCGCAATGGGCAGCCGCAGCGCTGGTGCGCGCCGGCGCGGCGCGCATCGAGGGGGAGATGTTGCTCGATCTTTAGAGGAAGAAATCTAGCACGGTCGTTCTTTTTCTGGGGCTATAATGGCCCGATACCCAACACCGAGAGTCCTTTCATGCCGATGCCCGCCGCGTTGCAAGACCTGTCCCTTCCCGTCATCGCCTCGCCGATGTTCATCGCCAGCGGTCCCGCCCTGGTGGCGGCCCAGTGCAAGGCCGGCATCGTCGGTTCCTTCCCGGCCCTGAACGCGCGTCCGGCCGAATTGCTCGACACCTGGCTGACCGACCTGCAGCGCGAGCTGGCCGACTACGCGGCCGCCAATCCGGGCGCGAAAGTGGGCCCGATCGCGGTCAACCAGATCGTCCATCAATCGAACGATCGCCTGGCGCACGACGTCGAGGTGTGCGTCAAGCACCAGGTGCCGATCATCATCTCGTCGCTGCGCGCGCCGCCGCGCGAGATGATGGATGCGGTGCACTCATATGGCGGCATCGTGCTGCACGACGTGGTCTCGATCCGGCACGCCGAGAAGGCGCTGGAAGCGGGCGTCGATGGCCTGATCCTGGTGGCGGCCGGCGCCGGCGGCCATGCCGGCGCGCTGTCGCCGTTCGCGCTGGTGGGAGAGGTGCGCAAGTTCTTCAAGGGGCCGATCGCCCTGTCGGGATCGATCGCGACCGGCGACGCGATCCTGGCGGCGCAGGCGATGGGCGCCGACTTCGCCTACATCGGTTCGCGCTGGCTGGCCACGAAGGAGTCGAACGTCAGCGACGGCTACCGCGACGCGATCGTCGAATCGAGCGCGGCGGACGTGGTGTACACCAACCTGTTCACCGGCGTGCACGGCAACTACCTGAAAAAATCGATCGTGGCGGCCGGGCTGGATCCGGACAACCTGCCGGAATCGGACAAGAGCAAGATGAGCTTCGGCTCGGGCGCGGCCAAGGCCTGGCGCGACATCTGGGGCGCGGGCCAGGGCGTGGGCCTGATGGACGACGTGCCGACGGTGGCCGAGATGGTCGAGCGGCTCAAGCGCGAGTACGACGCCGCGCGCGCAAGGCTGGCGCTGTAACCCTCAATCCCCCTGCTTCAAATCCTCGGGCCGGATCGTCCACAGGCCCGGCAGGTTGCGCCAGTAGCCATACACGTCCATGCCGAAGCCGACCACGAACTTGTTGGGCAGGGTCAAGCCCACCAGGTCGGCCTGGATCGGCTTGGCGCGGCCCAGGTCCTTGTCGGCGAACACCACGACGATGACTTCGGCGGCGCCCATGTCGAGCAGGCGCTGCTTGACGTGGGCCAGGGTCTCGCCTTCGTCCAGGATGTCGTCGACCACCACGATCTTGCGGCCGACCACGTTCTGGCGCGGGATCACCTTCCACACGATCTCGCCGCCGCGGTCTTCGTCGCCATAGCGGCTGACGTGGATGTAGTCGAAGTCGAGCGGGAAGGTCAGTTGCGGCAGCAAGTGGCCGGTAAACACCACCGCGCCGCCCATCACGCCCAGCACCAGCGGGAATTCGGCCGCGCCCTCGGCGTTGAAACGGGCATTGAGTTCTTCGGCGACCCGCCGCACGGCGGCATTCACTTCGACGGGTTCGACGATCTGGGTGGCATTCGCCAGTAGCGCTCGCGCGCGCTCATGGTGGAAATCGTGCATGGTCTTCAGTTCAGTTGAGTGCGGGACCATTATGCGTCATCCGTCGGACCCATGCGTTCCCGTTGGCCATTCGGGAGGATTGCGGCGTATGATACGTGGCTTGGAAAACAAAACCGACGCACCAGCCATGTCCCATAACGAATTCCAGGCCGCACGTGCAGGCCGCCTCGCGCAACTGCGCGCCGCCATGGCGCGCCACGGCATCGACGCCTACATCGTCCCGTCGAGCGATCCGCATCTGTCGGAATACCTGCCCGGCCACTGGAAGGGCCGCGAATGGCTGTCCGGCTTCACCGGCTCGGTCGGCACCTTCATCGCCACCGCCGGTTTCGCCGGCGTCTGGACCGATGGTCGCTACTTCACGCAGGCCGAGACCGAGCTGGCAGGCTCCGAGATCGCGCTGATGAAGATCCCGGGCGCCGCGAGCCAGCTGCACGTCGACTGGCTGGCCGCCAACCTGGCAGCGGGCCAGACCGCCGCCGTCGATGCGCGCGTGCTGGGCCTGGCCGGCGCGCGCCTGTTGAAAGATGCCCTGGCCGCCAGGGGCGTGACCCTGCGCACCGACATCGACCTGCTCGACGAAGTCTGGAGCGAGCGTCCATCGCTGCCGCTCGAACCCGTGTTCGAACACGTCGCGCCCTACGCCACCGTCAGCCGCGCCGACAAGCTGCACGCCACGCGCGACGCGATGGAAGCGCATGGCGCGGGCTTCCATTTCATCTCGACGCTGGACGACATCGCCTACCTGTTCAACCTGCGCGGCGCCGACGTCAGCTTCAACCCGGTGTTCCTGGCGCATGCGCTGATCGGCCGCGGCGACGCGACCCTGTTCGTCCTCGAGGGCAAGGTGCCGCAAGATGTGCGCGCCCGCCTGGAAGCCGACGACGTGCACCTGGCGCCGTACGCCAATGCCGTGCACGCGCTTGAGTCTCTGCCGGAAGGCGCGACCCTGCTGCTCGATCCGCGCCGCGTCACCGCCGGCATGCGCGCCGCCGTGGCGCAGGGCGTGAACGTGGTGGAGGCGATCAACCCGACCACCTTCGCCAAGTCGCGCAAGCTGGAAAGCGAGGCGGTGAACGTGCGCGCCGCGATGGAACAGGATGGCGCCGCGCTGTGCGAATTCTTCGCCGCGCTCGAGCCGCTGCTGGCCGACCCGAACCGCGCGCCGTTGAATGAAGTCGACATCGACACCCGCATCACCGCCGCGCGCGCGCGCCGTCCTCATTTCGTGAGCGCCAGCTTCTCGACCATCGCCGGCTTCAACAGCAATGGCGCGATCATGCATTACCGCGCCGAGAGCGCCACCTGCGCCGTCATCGAAGGCGACGGCCTGCTGCTGATCGATTCGGGCGGCCAGTACCTGGGCGGCACCACCGACATCACGCGCGTGATCCCGGTCGGCGCGCCAAGCGCCGCGCAGAAGCGCGACTACACGCTGGTGCTGAAGGGCCTGATCAACCTGTCGGCCGCGCGCTTCCCGCGCGGCACCCGCGCGCCGATGCTGGACGCGATCGCGCGCGCCCCGATCTGGGCCGCCGGCATCGACTACGGCCACGGCACCGGCCACGGCGTCGGCTACTTCCTCAACGTGCACGAAGGCCCGCAGACGATTTCGCCGGCGGTGCCGCCGGAACCGCATACCGCGATGGAGCCGGGCATGATCACCTCGATCGAGCCGGGCATCTATCGTCCGGGACGCTGGGGCATCCGCATCGAGAACCTGGTGCTGAACCAGCACGTCGAGACGTCCGAGTTCGGCGAATATCTCGGCTTCGAGACCCTGACCTTGTGCCCGATCGATACGCGCCCCATCGATCGCAGCCTGCTGCGCGCCGACGAAATCGCGTGGCTGAACGACTACCACGCGACCGTGCGCGCGCGCCTGACGCCGCACGTCGAAGGCCCGGCATTCGAGTGGCTGATGCTGCGCACGGAGGCGATCTGATGGCCAGCTCGCGTTCCACCCGCGCCAGCACCGCCGTCGAGCGCCTGAAGCAGCGCACCGGGAACAATCTGTACTCGATGGCGCGCACCGGCGACGGCCATTTTTACCTGTCCGAGGCGCCCGGCAGCCCGCCGCTGTGCCCGCCGATGGAGCTCGACGATTTCGTCAACTTCGTCAAGGGTCTCGGTCCGCAGGAGCAGCCGCGCATCAGCAAGAACGACCTGGCGTTCGAGAAGCAGCTGGTCAAGAAAAAAACCTGACCGCCGGCCGACCATGAACACGATGCGCGCATGACGGAAGCCAACCTGTTCGCGGCCTACTGGTCCAAGAACGAGCTGTTCACCAATGGCCTGATCCTGTTGCACCTGGTCGGGGCCCTGCTGCTCGGCCTCCTGGTCGGCTACGAGCGCGCCTATCACGGGCGCGCCGCCGGTATGCGCACCTATGGCCTGGTGTGCATGGCCTCGGCCGCGCTGACCATCCTGGCCGGCTATCCGGACCTGTGGTACGGCGGCCATGCGGGCCTGCTGGCGCCGATCGATCCGACCCGCATCATCCAGGGCGTGGTCACCGGCATCGGCTTCCTCGGCGCCGGCGTCATCATGCGCGACGGCTTCAATATCAGCGGCCTGACCACGGCGGCCTCGATCTGGGCCTCGTCGGCGATCGGCGTCCTGATCGGCATCGGCTTCTACCTCGCCGCGATGGGCCTGGCCTTCCTGTCGGCGATGATCATGATCTACCTGAACCGCCTGGAGACCTTCCTGCCGTCGCGCCACGCGGTGGCGGTGCGGATGCGCTTCCGGCCCGAATTCATGCCGCGCGAAGACGCGATCCGCAAGGTGGCGCTCGAGCGCGGCTACGAGATCGCCGGCAGCTCGCTGACCATCAGCAGCGACGAAGGGCGCCAGGAATGGCGCTTCGTGGCGCTGGCGCTGTCGCGCAAGACCGGCGCGCCGCTGTCCGAACTGGCGCGCGAACTGGCCGCCTTCGACGGCGTCGATTCGTTCCAGCTGTCGCACGCGCGCAATTGAAGCGCCACGCATCTTCATCTTCAGGCAACACCAATAACAATGCCAAACGGGGTTTTCCAATGGACGCACAAGAAGTTCTCGATTTCTGGTTCCTGCCATCTTCCGAACCGGGCCACGGCCAGCAGCGCGCCGCATGGTTCCGCAAGGACGACGCCTTCGACGCCGTCATCCGCGAGCGTTTCGGCGCCGCGATCAACCACGCGATCGCCGGCGGCCTGCGCGAATGGGACGAGCAGGGCCCG
Organism: Massilia timonae; assembly: GCF_001866515.1. NCBI lineage: Bacteria > Pseudomonadati > Pseudomonadota > Betaproteobacteria > Burkholderiales > Oxalobacteraceae > Massilia > Massilia timonae. The sequence continues at coordinate 1,602,626 of NZ_JRYB01000001.1, read as the reverse complement.
CGCGGCGTGCTGGCGCGCATCCTGGTGCTCGACCAGTTCACCCGCAACGCCTACCGCGGCACGCCGGAATCCTTCGCCGGCGACGCGCTGGCGCTGAACGCCGCGCGCCAGCTGGTGGCGTCGGGCGGGCACCTGGCCCTGAGCCCGTGGGAGCGTTCCTTCGCCTACATGCCGTTCGAGCACGCGGAAGACGCGCGCACCCAGGAGCAGGCGGTCGAGCTGTTCACCGACCTGGCCGCCAGCCATGAAGGCTTCAGCGAGTCGCTCGACTACGCGCACCGCCACCGCGGCGTGATCGCGCGCTTCGGCCGCTTCCCGCACCGCAACCCGATCCTGGGCCGCGCCTCGACGCCCGAAGAACTCGACTACCTGGCCAAGCCGGGTGCGGGTTTCTGACGTGGCCTCGACCCTCAACCTGATCGGCGCCGGCCATGTCGGCAAGGCGCTGGGACGCCTGCTGTCGGCCAGCGGCGCGCACGTGGTGCAGGACGTGCTGACCCGCTCGCCGGCCAGCGCCCGGGCGGCGCTCGGTTTCATCGGAGCCGGCCGCGCTTGCGCCGACCTGACGGCGCTGCGTCCGGCCGACGTCTGGCTGCTGGCCGTGAACGACGACCAGATCGCGCCGATGGCCGCGGCGCTGGCGCAGGCGCATGATCTCAAGGGCGCGGTCGTGTTCCACTGCAGCGGCGCCAAGGCGTCGGGCGAATTGCAGGCGCTCGCGGACCAGGGGGCGCTGGTGGCCAGCGTGCATCCGATCCGCAGCTTCGCCGATCCCGACGCCGTGGCGCGCGACTTCGCCGGCACCTTCTGCGGCATCGAGGGCGAGGCCAAAGCGCTGGCGCGGCTGGCGCCGGCGTTCGAGGCGATCGGCGCGCGCCTCGTGCCCATCGATGCCGCGGCCAAGACGGTCTACCATGCGGCGGCGGTGTTCGCGTCGAATTACCTGACCACGGTGCTCGACGCCGCGCTGCGCGCCTGGCAGGCGGCCGGGGTGCCGGAGGCGATCGCGCGCGAGCTGGCGCGTCCGCTCGCCAGCGAGACCATGGCCAACGTATTCCGCCTCGGCCCGGCGGCGGCCCTGAGCGGGCCGGTGGCGCGCGGCGACCATGCGACCGTGGCGCGCCAGCAGCAGGCCCTGCTCGAGTGGGACGAGGCGACCGGCAAGCTGTACGAGGCGCTGGTGCCGTTGACGGCGGATCTGGCGCGGCGCAAGCACGCTGCTGCATGAATTCGACACGATAAGGAAAACGCGATGTTCTTTACCGCCTGGGCCACACTCGCCGTGCTGGGTGTCTATTTCTGGACCTGGGGCGTCGCCGGCTACGCCCGCGTGCGCTACAAGGTGCCGGCGCCATCGATGGAGGGTCCCGAGGCATTCCAGCGCGCCCACCGCGTTCAGATGAACACCCTGGAAATGCTGCCGCTGGTGCTGGTGCCGTTGTGGCTGTGCGCCACCTTCCTGGGCGACCTGTGGGCGGCGGCTGGCGGCCTGCTGTGGTGCCTGGGCCGCATCATGTATGCGCTCGGCTACTACCGCGACCCGGCCAAGCGCGAAGCGGGCTTCATTCTGGGCATGCTGGCTTGCGCTGCGTTAATCGGCGCCACAGTTTTCGGCTTATTGATGCGCTAAAGCGAAAAAAGCGAATACAAAGATCGACAAAGTTCCCGTATGGAAATATGCTTGAGTACTGACTACGAATTAGCATCGCGCGTCTCGTCCTGATGGTCACTGGCGCGCCAGGAGAACAATATGTTGTTTCTGAAGAGCACGAGTGTAACCAAGGCGCCAGGGATCTATGAGGTCGACGTCGCAGCCAAGCCGCCGGGCAAGACCTTTGGCGTCTTCCTGGCCACCGACCCGGAAAACCCGCCGCACACCGTGCTTGCCGGCCTGGCCGAACTGGGTTTCCAGAACGTCCATCAGCAGAATTATGTCCACCGCGACAAGGGCAAGGTGCTCGACCTGCATTTCCAGAAGGACGGCACCGATATGTTCAAGGGCTGGAAGGCGGAGGAATGCAGCGCCAACCTGGCCGCCATCGATGCCTTGTTCGGCAATGTCGGCATCAAGGTGGCGCCGCGCGTGATGAGCCTGGCGGAAGCCTACGCCTGACACCCTGGCGTCTCGCTCAGGCCATCACTTCCAGGTGATACAGGGCCCAGGGGCAGGCGCCGAAACGCTGCGCCACCGGGAGCGCCGCCATCTCCGGCACCCGGTCGGCGTCATACACGGCCCATAGCGGCCCCAGCCCGCCCAGCGGCATCGCCTTGCCATCCAGGTGGGTGGCGACGATGACATTCCACGCTCGCAGCTGTCGTATTTCCAGCACGGCGGCATAGCCGTCGACCGCCCGCATCAGCACCTTGGCGGCGTCGCGCGGCTTTGCGCCGGCCTGGGCCAGCACCTCGAGCAGCAGCGGTCCGCGCAGGGTGTGCGGCTTGCCGTCGTATTCCAGGGTCGGGCGGATGGTGCGCGCCGGCAGGGCGGCCAGGGTGGCGAAATCGAGGGCATAGGCGCGGTCGAACGCCAGCTTCTGCCTGGCCATCATCTGGTCGAGCGCCGGATCGAGGGCGCCGCGGTTGCTGCGCGTGATTGCGCCGGTGATGGTCAGCAGTGTCGGCCCTGCGGTCGGCACCGGGGCCGTGCCCGTACCGCGGCTGGCGAAGGCCGGCGCTGCGCCAGCCACGACGGCGGCGCCGAGGAAATGGCGTTTTTCCATGCGAGAATGCGGCGTGGTGGAAAGCTCACCATCATAACCGTGAATTTTGCGCATAGAGTGACGATGGATTTATTCGCTGCCGACTCCGTCCCGACTCCGATCCCGCTCGAGGACGGCGAACTCGCCTGGATGCCCCAGCTGCCACTGCCCTGGACCAATGCCGAGGTCATGGCGCGCCTGCTGCGCGAGACCGACTGGCGCGAGGAAACGGTGGTGGTGTACGGCAAGCGTCACCTGCAGCCGCGCCTGAGCGCCTGGTACGGCGACGCGGCCTATACCTATTCCGGACTACGCCTGCAGCCGGCGCCGTTCACGCCCCTGCTCGACACGGTGCGCCAGGCCGTCGAGGCAGCGAGTGGACACAGATTCAACAGCGTCCTGCTGAATCTCTACCGTAACGAGCGCGACAGCATGGGCATGCACAGCGACGACGAGCCGGAACTGGGACCGCAACCGGTCATCGCTTCGCTCAGCCTGGGCGCTGCCCGCACCTTCATCCTGAAGCATAAATACAACAAAAAGACTGTCCGATTGGAATTGAACGATGGCAGTCTGTTGTTGATGCGCGGTGAAACCCAGAAATATTGGTTGCATGGCATCAATAAGATGACACGCGCGTTACAAGCGCGGGTCAACCTAACTTTCAGGAAAATCGTTTAAACTGATCGCAACTTCATCGATCCACTCGGAAATATTAATAACCGTCGGGTCATTAAGTTACACTTCCTTACAGTTTTTACGGAATCGGCACGGACTTGCTCTTTCGGCAGTGCTATCTTGGTCACATCGCGATTCGTTGGGAATCGCGAGCCAGATGAACAAGAAGAGGAATTGAGATGAAAAAGCTGATCGTTGCACTGCTCGCTACCACCGCCGCTGTCTCGGCTGTCCAGGCACAAGAATTCACCCCACGCGCCTACGTCGGCGTCGGTGCGGTGGCTACCGATTATGAAAGCCGCGTCCCAGGTGCAACCAGCGCCGACATCGATACCATCAAGGCATCGGCCAAGCTGTTCGGCGGCTACGAGTTCACCCCGAACTGGGCAGTCGAAGTCGGCCACACCGACTACCGCAGCGCCGACATCTACTACACCCTGGGCCCAGTGGCTGCCAGCGGTCAGGTCGATGGCCGTTCGACCTACGTCGCCGCGAAGTTCAGCTCGCCGCTGACCGAGAAGCTGGTCGGCTACGCCAAGCTGGGCGTGTCGCATGACGTGAACGAACTGGCAGCGGTCAACGCCTCGCTGAACCGTCGCGACAGCGACAACAACGCCTACGGCGCCCTGGGTGTGCAGTACAACATCAACCAGGACGTGGCGGTGATCGCCGAATACGAACGCTTCGGCGGCACCCGTGACTTCGGCGTGCGTCCGAACGCACTGACCATCGGCGCGAAATACTCGTTCTAAGCCGAGCGTTTCACAAGCAAAAAGGCCCTTCGGGGCCTTTTTTCATGGTCGGATCATCCGGGCAAGCGGCATGGCGATCACAGCCGCGCCAGCGCCAGGCCCTGCGGCCGCTGCACCCATGGCGGCACGATGATCGACGGTTCGGGCGCCGCATGTCCGGCCGAGATGAAACGGTGCAGCGATGACCACGGCCATTCGCGCGCCTCGAGGCAATGGCCATGGCGCACGGCGTCGGTATGGACATAGTCGACCAGCGCCGCGTAATCGTCGTCCAGGCCGACCCGGTAGTGGCGGTAGTGGCGTTCCCAGACCGCGCCGTCGTCCACCCCGGGCTGGCCGGTCTTGCGCAGCGCTTTGGAAAAGGCGATCTTGACCGCCCGCCAGCGGCTGGAACAGTCGTGGTCGCCCGGTGGCAGGGTCCAGATGGCGTGGGCGTGATCGGGCAGGACCGCCCAGGCATCGACGTGGAAAGGACGGCGCGTACGCGCCAGCCGCATGGCTTCCCCGAACGCGGAGATATGTTCGGTCAACAGGTGACTGCCACGGTCGAGCAGGCGCACCGTGAAAAAGAAGGTCCCGCCGGGGACGCGGTTATCGCGGTAAAGATTGCGGTAACTGTTAGGGTAATCGAGCATGGTCTGGCCGACGCCGCGCGCATGAAGCGGCTGCGGTCGACGAGCTTCCGGTAGTCCTCATCGCAAACAGTTTTACATATTTTGCATTCCGACTCCGTTCCATTTCCGCTAGTAAAAAGCCCGCCAAGGCGATCGCCAAGGCGGGATTTCCGTTACGAAACAAGCGCTTGCATTCTGTCCACGGATCAGGTGGTCAGCGGCTTGTAGCGGATACGCTTCGGCTTGGCGCCTTCTTCGCCCAGGCGTTTCTTCTTGTCGGCTTCGTATTCCTGATAGTTGCCATCGAAGAAGGTAACCTGCGAATCGCCTTCGAAGGCCAGGATATGGGTCGCGATGCGGTCCAGGAACCAGCGATCGTGGGAGATCACCATCACGCTGCCGGCGAACTCGAGCAGTGCATCTTCCAGTGCGCGCAGGGTTTCGACGTCCAGGTCGTTCGACGGTTCGTCCAGCAGCAGGACGTTGCCGCCTTGCAGCAGAGTCTTGGCCAGGTGCAGACGGCCGCGTTCACCGCCCGACAGATTGCCCACGACTTTTTGCTGGTCAGAACCCTTGAAGTTGAAGCGGCCCAGGTAGGCGCGCGACGGCATTTCGAAGCGGCCCACGCTGAGCATGTCGGCGCCGCCGGAGACGTCTTCGAACACGGTCTTGTTGTTGGCCAGTTCGTCGCGGCTCTGGTCGACCAGCGACACCTTGGCGGTCTTGCCGATCACGACTTCGCCGCTGTCCGGCTGCTCTTTGCCGGCGATCATCTTGAACAGGGTCGACTTACCGGCGCCGTTGGGGCCGATGATGCCGACGATCGCGCCTGGCGGGATGGTGAACGACAAATTATCGATCAAGAGACGGTCGCCGAAGGCTTTCGAGACGTTCTTGAACTCGATGACTTCATTGCCCAGGCGCTCGGCCACGGGGATGAAGATCTCCTGCGTCTCGTTGCGCTTCTGGTATTCGTATTCGGAGAGTTCGTTGAAGCGGGCCAGGCGGGCCTTCGACTTGGCCTGGCGCGCCTTCGGATTCTGGCGCGACCATTCGAGTTCCTTCTGCAGCGCCTTCTGGCGCGCCGATTCGGTCGCTTCTTCTTGCTTCAGGCGCGCCTGCTTCTGGTCGAGCCACGACGAGTAATTGCCCTTCCATGGGATGCCATGGCCGCGGTCCAGTTCCAGGATCCATTCGGCGGCGTTGTCGAGGAAGTAGCGGTCGTGGGTGATGCCGACCACGGTGCCCGGGAAGCGCAGCAGGAATTGCTCCAGCCACTCGACCGATTCGGCGTCCAGGTGGTTGGTCGGTTCGTCGAGCAGCAGCATGTCGGGTTTCGACAGCAGCAGCTTGCACAGCGCCACGCGGCGCTTCTCGCCGCCCGACAGCACGCCGATTTTCTGGTCCCATGGCGGCAGGCGCAGCGCGTCGGCGGCCATTTCCATCTGCAGGTTCAGGTTGCCGCCGTCGGCCGCGGCGATGATCGATTCCAGGCGTTCCTGCTCCTTGGCCAGGGCGTCGAAGTCGGCGTCCTCGTCGGCGTAGGCGGCATACACGGCTTCGAGCTTGGCTTGCGCCTCGAAGGCTTCGCCGAGGCCGGATTCCACTTCTTGACGCACGGTTTTTTCCGGGTCGAGCTGCGGTTCCTGCGGCAGGTAGCCGATGTTCAGGCCCGGCATCGGGCGTGCTTCGCCCTGGATGTCGGTGTCGATGCCGGCCATGATCTTGAGCAGGGTCGACTTGCCCGAGCCGTTCAGGCCCAGCACGCCGATCTTGGCGCCCGGGAAGAAGGACAGCGAGATGTCCTTGAGAATTTGACGTTTCGGCGGGACGATCTTGCCCACGCGGTTCATCGTATAGACGTAATTGGCCATGCTTTGACTCTGGTGTTGTTTAAGGTGCACAGGATACGACAGAACCCCGTGCCCGACACAGGATTTCTTGGCCGATGCCGGTGAAATCCTGCGGGTTAATAACAGGAACTGCGAGGAACTGCGCCGGATCAGCCCTTGGCCGGCGCCGGCGGCCGGCGCAGCAGGCCTTCGCCGGCGAACAGGATCAGCGCGCTCCAGATCAGCACGAAGCCGACCAGGCGATCGGCGGTAAACGCTTCCTTGAACAGCCACACGCCGAGCAGGAATTGCAGCGTCGGCGACAGGTATTGCAGCAGGCCCAGGACCGACAGCGGGATCTTGCGCGCGCCGCTGGCGAACAGCAGCAGCGGGATCGCGGTGAGCGGGCCGGCCATCACCAGCAGCACGCGCGTGGTGTCGGAGTCGGTATTGATGAACACGTTCTGGCCATTCACGGTCAGCCAGATGACGTAGGCGGCCGCCAGCGGGAACAGCACGATGGTCTCGAACGACAGTCCCTCGAGCGCGCCGAGCGCCGCCGTCTTGCGCAGCAGGCCGTAGCCGCCGAAGGAGAACGCCAGGAACAGCGCGATCCAGGGCACCGTGCCGGTCTGCCAGGTCAGCCAGGCCACGCCCAGCGCGGCAATCGCGATCGCCACCCACTGGACGGCGCGCAGGCGCTCCTTCAGGATCAGGTAGCCCAGCATGATATTGACCAGCGGATTGATGAAATAACCGAGGCTGGCTTCGATCACGTGGTGGTTGGTGACCGACCAGATATACACCAGCCAGTTGGCGCTGAGCAGCAGGGCGGACAGCACGAAGCTGAAGAACACGCGCGGCTGGCGCACCACGTTCAGCCATTTCCATTGGCGCCGCAGCACCAGCACGATCAGCAGGAAGCCGAGCGACCACAGCATGCGGTGCGCCAGGATCTGCAGTGGCGGCACGCCGTCCAGCGCGTGGAAATAAATGGGGAACAGGCCCCAGCAGAGAAAGGCGAGGGCCGCGTAGATGATTCCGGAACGCATGGAAGTGGGGGCTGGATTGCAGGGATGACATTATCCCTGAATACGTACACCGCTGCTGGAGCATGCCTCTTTTTGCAGGGGTGTATGATGCACCACGAAATATTCTTGCTTTTTTTCAGCCACTATTTTATGGTGCGCCGCACCACTACAAAAGCGATGGTGTAATCTTGACATCAGATAGCAAGAAAAGCAGCCTGGCGGCACTTACCCTGGCTGCGGTCGGCATCGTCTACGGCGACATCGGCACCAGCCCCCTCTACACGCTGCGCGCGGTGTTCGACGACACCCACGGCCTGCCCCTCAATACTCCCAACATCCTCGGCGTCATCTCCCTGATCTTCTGGGCGCTCACGGTCATCGTTTCGCTCAAGTACGTGACCCTGGTGCTGCGCGCGCACAACCGCGGCGAGGGCGGCATCATGGCCCTGATGGCGCTGGCGACCAACTCGGTGCCGCGCCACTCGCGCTGGAGTTTCCCGCTGCTGGCCATCGGCGTCATCGGCGCCACCATGTTCTATGGCGACAGCGTGATCACGCCGGCGATCTCGGTGCTCGGCGCGATCGAGGGCCTCGAGGTGGCCGCGCCCGGCATGTCGCACTACGTGGTGCCCCTGGCGGTGGTGGTGCTGGTGGCCCTGTACAGCGTGCAGCGCCATGGCACGGCCGGCATCGGCCGCTTCTTCGGTCCGGTGATGCTGGTGTGGTTCCTGGCGCTGGCCGCGATGGGCATCGTCAACATCGTCCAGTCGCCCGAGATCCTGAACGCGCTCAACCCCTGGCATGCGGCGCACTTCATGCTGGACAATAAATTGCTGGCCTTTATCGCGCTGGGCGCGGTGGTGCTGGCGATCACCGGCGCCGAGGCCCTGTATGCCGACATGGGGCACTTCGGCGCCAAGCCGATCCGCATGGCCTGGTTCCTGATCGCCTATCCGGCGCTGACCCTGAACTACCTGGGGCAAGGCGGCCTGCTGATCGCCGATCCCGGCGCGGTGGAAAACCCGTTCTACCACCAGCTCGGCACCTGGAGCGTGATCCCGCTGGTGATCCTGTCGACCATGGCGGCGGTGATCGCCTCGCAGGCCACGATCAGCGGCACCTATTCGATGACCAAGCAGGCGATCGCGCTCGGCCTGCTGCCGCGCATGCGCATCCTGCACACCTCGGAAAGCGAGATCGGCCAGATCTACATTCCGGCCGTCAACTGGCTGCAGCTGGCGGTGGTGCTGATCGCCGTGGTCGGCTTCGGCTCGTCGGACGAGCTGGCCGGCGCCTACGGCATCGCGGTCACGGCGACCATGATGATGACCACCGTGCTGACCTTCTTCGTGACCCGCTACCGCTGGCGCATGCCGCTGTGGGTCTGCCTGGGCGCGACCGGCTTCTTCCTGATCATCGATGTGCTGCTGTTCTCGGCCACCACCACCAAGGTCTTCCACGGCGGCTGGTTCCCGCTGCTGATGGGCGGCGTGCTGCTGACCCTGATGCTGACCTGGAAGCGCGGACGCGCTCTGGTGTTCGAGAACCTGCAGAAGCATGCGATTCCGCTGGAAGCCTTCATGGAATCGCTGTTCGTGGCGCCGCCGACGCGGGTGCCGGGCACCGCCATCTTCCTGCGCGGCGAAAGCGACGGCGTGCCGCACGCGATGCTGCACAACCTGTCGCACAACAAGGTGCTGCACGAACGGGTGGTGTTCCTGACCGTGCACATGCGCGAGGAGCCATGGGTGCCGTTCGAGGAACAGATCGACATCGTCGACCTGGGCCACAACTGCTACCAGCTGAACATCCACTATGGCTTCAAGGACGAGGCCGACATTCCGGACATCCTCGACCGCTGCGGCGCGCTCGGCCTGTCGTTCGAGATGATGGAAACCTCGTTCTTCATCGCGCGCCAGACCGTGATCTCGGGCCCGGGCGGCGGCATGGCGCCATGGCGCGAGCACCTGTACGTGGCGATGTCGCGCAATGCGCGCAGCGCGGCCGACTATTACCAGATCCGCAGCAACCGGGTGATCGAGCTGGGCACGCAGATCGAGATCTGAGGAGACCGCCGCCATTGATGTACGGATCTGGAACTGTATATCTCAGTGTACGATTGTCATTCTGCCATGTTGCAGCCTGCCGGCAGTCCGCATGCGTGGCCATGGCGGTCCCGCACCACGATCACAGGGGCTCGCCTGATATCGGGCAGACGAGTGGCCAGGTGTCATGATTTTCTCCTGGAAAGATGACATGGCAGAAAAATGCTAAGATTGTTGACAATTTTTTACCGATGGTCAGGGGAACCCTGTGTGTATGGTCATGCCAAACTGTATATGCCTGACGCCATGAATTTCGTGAGAGTAAGGCAAAAGCGTATTGCATGAAGTACTGGCAGGTTCCACGGGAAGCAGTCAACCACGGCGCTGCCTGTTACCTGACATGTACAGACTTGCCGCATTCTGGACTTGAAGCCGAACAGCCCCTCCTCGATACACTTGTAGCTGACAGTTATTCAGGTCAGCCAACACACTCGCGAAGATTTAGGTGACTATAGGAGATAAATCTTGTCCATGATAATTATTATGGCAACGTGCAACGGGGCCAAGACGTTGCCAAAAGTGTTTGAAGGATATGCGAACCTCGCACAACCCGTAGGTGGGTGGTCGGCCATCGTGGTGGATGATGGGAGCGATGACGAAACCCGTTCAATCGTCGAATCTTACGCAAAATTATTGCCGATCGAATACGTTCATCAGGAGCGAAGCGGCAAGAATGCAGCACTCAACCGTGGCGTTGAGCTGGCGCTGCAACGTCGTCCGGCCGCCGAGTTGTTCGTGATGACAGACGATGACGCCACGCCTGAGCCCGATTGGCTTGTTGCGATGCAGGCTTGCATGCTGGAGAACGCCGACTATGACCTGTTTGGTGGTGCAATATTGCCCGATTGGGGCGCCCCACCTCCTGACTGGGTGCTGCGTCATGTTCCACTTGGGCTGGCGTTCGCGATCACCAACTTCAGCGACGGCCCGATTCAGCCCGGCGCCATATGGGGACCGAATATGGCAGTTCGCCGCCGGGTGTTCGAAGCCGGGCACCGGTTCAACCCGAATGTAGGACCAAACCGCGGTAACTATATCATGGGTAGCGAGACGGAATTCAATAAGCGTGTCGTCGCCGCAGGCCATAAAGCCTGGTTCTCGAACAATCCGCGAGTCAACCATTTTATTCGTCCACATCAGTTAACTGAGGAGTTTTGCCTGGGCCGCGCTTTCCGAGGAGGACGCGGTACATGTCTGGAAACGGGCGACATGACGCACTTCCCCACATTATTTGGCGTACCGCGCTGGCTATATACGAAAAAAATGCGTCATGCACTGCAAATTGCCTTGGCAACGTTGCGTGGCGATAGTGAAGCCAAGTTCAAGGCGCGCTTCCACTACCATCACACGCGTGGATTCTTGCATCAGGCACATGATCTGAAAAACGCAGCATCGCGGAAGCAATGAGGCTGCCTTAGCGAGCTCAACCGGGCATCGCAAGACTGGATCATTGAACGGATTGTGATATAGAACTTGTGCATCAATCTTTTCATGAATTGGATATTGGAATGAACGAATCATTTTTCCACGTCAAACGGCTGACTGAAGGGTTTGATGTTCGGGGAAAAGCGCATTGTGCCCTTGGGCACCAGATCGCACGAGAATCGGGTAATCCCGACGGCATCTACGTCGAATGGAACTGGGATGGGAAGTGCTTAACTGCGCGCAACGACCGCTACGGGATGTTCCCGGTTTTTTATTACTCGCGCGACGGGGAATTCGCGATATCGTCGTCCATCGATCAGCTTCTCAATGCCGGTGCCAGTCCCGAACTGGATGAAACGGCGCTATCCGTATTCTTCAGGCTCGGCTTTTTTATCGGCGACGATACACCTTTCCGCCACATCCGCGCCCTGCCGCCGGCGGCGACACTGAGTTGGGATGGTGAACTACGTCTTGAACGCGCGACCAGGGCCCGTGGCGCCCCCAGCCGTGGCGAATCTCGCACATCTGCGCTCGACACCTATAACGAACTTTTCCGCCGTTCGATGACCCGGCGGGCTCCCTCCGATGCGAATTTCGCTGTGCCATTGAGCGGAGGACGCGATTCACGACATATCTTGTTCGAACTGCTCCGCCAAGGGCATAAGCCTGGTCGCTGCATTACTGCGCTCCACTTCCCACCACGGGGAAACGAAGATGCGCGCATTGCCACCATGCTTACGCAAGAATTCGGGTTGAAGCATGACATTATTCCGCAATCCGGCTCATTTTACACAGCGGAAGCGGCGAAAAATCTGTTGACCAGTTATTGCACCGATGAGCATGCCTGGTATCTGGAGACGGTATCCAATATTCGCGCGCGAGAACGTGTCGTTTATGACGGTATTGCAGGAGATGTTCTTTCGCAAAGCGTTTTTCTGACAGAGGAACGCCTGCGATTATTCCAGACCGCTTCTGCCAAAGAAATCGCAACACAGCTCCTTAGCAAAGCCGAGAGGAAACTCAGCAATCTTCTGACGCCGCAGTTATACCGTAGTACAAGCCTGGAACTTGCTGTCACCCATCTGGAAAAAGAAGTAAAAACTCATTTGGATAGTCCAAATCCGGTCGGTTCGTTCTTCTTCTGGAACCGTACACGACGCGAGATTGCCTTGGTACCCTATGGCCTGCTGGGAGATGTGCCAACCGTGTATGCTCCATTCCTGGATCATGATCTCTACGACTTTCTTACGGGACTGCCTGTAGAAATGTTAGTCGATCATACCTTCCATACAGATACAATCAGCCGCGCATATCCCGAGTACGCAGGACTTCCATATGAAGACAAAGGAAAGCGCGCCGATTCGCCAGACTTCATGCTGCTTCACGCCGAATTTGGCAGGAAGGTAGCCAAGCGCCTGCTGCTTCGTCCATCATCACGACTGATCAACAAGCGCTTTGCCCTTCCACGCGCTGTGCGGACCCTCTTCAGTTCAGCCTTCAGTGCGTCTACACACTGGTACAGTCCGTTGGCACTCTATCTCGACCAGCTCGATATCGCGTCGCGTCGCTGAGCGCCGCGGAATGCCATGGCATCCCGCATCGGCCGTTTCAGGCCGAGGGGGCGAGGTTGACTTCTCTCGCTGTCATCCAGGCACGTCCGTTGCAGAATGGCACGACAATTATCAGACAAATTCAAGACAGTTTTATGGGACTGATTCGATAAGGTACGAGGTTTCGTTATACCAACCTTATTTGCCTTTCCTGTCGAGGACCCCCCATGAAGCTGAAGTTTCCCCTGATCGCCGCCTTTGCCGCCATGCTCGCCCTGACCGCCTGCGGCGGTGGGGGCAGCGACGACGACAAGCCCGTCGTCAGCAGCCCTGCGGCGCTGACCAAGACCGACAACACGGTGGGTACCGGCGCCGAGGCCGTGACCGGCAAGACGGTGACCACCCAGTACACGCTGTGGCTGTATAACGACAAGGTCGCCGACTTCAAGGGCACGCGTCTGGAATCGGGCAATCTGCGCCCTTACGTCGTCGGCAGCGGCACCGTCATTCCCGGCTACGACCAGGGTGTGATCGGCATGAAGGTCGGCGGCAAGCGCACCGTCCTGATCCCGGCTAACCAGGCCTACGGCGCGACCGGCAACGGTCCGGTTCCGCCGAACTCGGGCCTGGTGTATGAAATCATCCTGACCAAGGTCGAGTAAGCCGGCCAGGCCCGGCGTTAATGACCTACCGGACCGGGGCATCGCCCCGGTCTTTTTTTGCGTGTACGGCTGACCTGGCGCACGCTCCACCGGACGGCGGCAGGCGATGCTCGGGATTTTAGGCCGAGCCGATCATGCGTTCTTCTTTCCACTTTGCCGTCTGCCTGCTGCCCAGCTACTCTGCCTTCGCCGCCACCACGCCCGCGCCCGCGCCGGTCTTCCCGGCTTGCGTCGTCGCTGATCCCGTTCTCGCCGCCGACCCGCCCGCCTGGCTGCTGCTGGCCGCCGCGCTGCTGCTGCTCGGGGCCGGCCGCTTGGCCGCCTCGTGATCCGCATACGCCTGCGCTGGCGCAGAACGGCCGCGCTTTATTTGCGACATCGTTGAGATTCCCCGGTCACCGGAAGGATTGATCATGTCCCTGCGCAAACATTTCTTAAATAAATTGTTGGTGGTATTAGTGGCATTGCCGGGACTGGCCATGGCGGCGCCGCTGTACCGCATGACCTGGCTGCCGCAAGACTTCACCGCCGCCGGCCTCGACGGCGCCGGGCGGGTGGTCGGCACCGCGCAGGGCGGGGCGGCGGTGTGGTCGACGGGCGGCACCACCTACCTGGCCTCGCTCCTGCCCGGCAGCGAAGGCCTGGCGATCAATAACGGCGGTTCCATCGTCGGCCGCGTCGGCAGCGACGCCTTCGTGTATGCCGGCGGCGCGTTCTCGATCTTCAACGTGCCGCCGGCCTACGGCACCTGGGCCACCGCCATCAACGACGCCGGCCAGGTGGCGGGCTTCGGCGCCGTCGGCTTTTCCGAGACCTACGCCTTCCTGTACCAGTCGGGCGCCGTGACCCAGCTGGGCAGCTTCGGCGGCACGATCAGCGTGGCCAATGCGATCAATGCCAGCGGCCACATCGCGGGCTTCGCCAGCCGCGCCGGCGATGGCGACGACTGGGGCGATCCGCGCCGCACGGCCTCGGTCTATCGCGACGGCGTCCAGCACGACCTCGGCTCGCTGGGCGGCTGGTTCAGCGAAGCGAACGACATCAACGACGCCGGCTTCGTCGCCGGCTGGTCCGGGCTCGAGGACAACTTCGGCGAGCGGCCCTTCCTGTTCTCGCCCCTTGATGACCGCATGATCGATCTCGGCACGCTGGGCGGCGTGTCCGGGCGCGCCAATGCGCTCAACAATGCCGGGCTCGTGGTGGGCCTGTCCGGCATCGGCAGCGTGGGCGGCTTCGACTACCATGCCTTCGTTTATGGGGCCGACGGCGGGCGTGACGGCATGCTCGACCTCAATGCGCTGGTGGGCGAGCGCGGCGACTGGCAGCTGGTGAATGCGCTCGACGTCAACGATGCCGGCCAGATCCTGGCCCAGGCCTGCAACGGGCTGGGCGACTGCCGTGCGGTACGGCTCGACCTGGTCACGGCGGTGCCCGAGCCGGGGACCTGGGCGATGCTGGGGACGGGGCTGGCGCTGCTGGCCTGGCGCGCGCGCCGGCGCCCGCGCGCGCGCCTGCACCGGATGGCGCCGGCGCTCCTGATCGGACCGCTGGCGGCGCCGCTGGCAGCGGCCGCCGCGCCGGCCACAGCGCCGGTGGAAGCGGCGCAGGCCGCGCCGGGCTTGTTCCGGGTCACCTTCATTCCGGCCGAACTCAATGCCAGGGCCATCAATGGCAAGGGCCATGTGGCCGGCAGCAACGGCGCGGCCGCCGTGTGGGATGGCGCCACCGTGCGCGATTACGCCGCGCTGGCGCCGGGTTCGAGCGCCGCCGCGATCAACGGTCACGGCCACCTGGCCGGGGCCTACGTTGATGCCGCCCACGTGTTCTCGCCCGCCGGCCTGCGCAATGCCGGGCGCGGGGTGCTGGTGGGTTTCAATTCGGCGAGCGGCCTGAACGACAGCGGGGCGGTATCCGGCAACGCCGCCTTTGGCGTCGGCGAGCGTGGCCGCGGCTTCGTCGTCGCCAACGGCATCACGCGCATCATTCCCACGTTCGGCGGCACCTGGGGCGGTTCCGCCGCGATCAACCGCCACGGCGCCGTGACCGGCACCGCGTCGGTCACGGGCGACGCGATCCCGGTGCCGCACTACCTTGCCTACGTGTATCGCGACCAGATCATGCGCAGCCTGGGGACGCTGGGCGGCAAGAACAGCAGCGCCTTCGACATCAACGATGCGGGCGACGTGGTGGGCGTCGCCGATACCGGCATCGTCATCGACGGCGCCAGCTATCTATGGCAGCCGTTCCTGTATTCGGACGGCGTGATGTACGGCCTGGGCGCGCTGGGCGGCTTCGGCTATGGCGTCGCCAACGGTCTCAACAACGCCGCATCGGTCGTCGGCTCGTCGAGCGCCGACACACCCGATGGCCCGGCGTCGCACGCCTTCCTCTACGAGCGGGGCGCGATGCGCGACCTGAACGCGCTGAGCGCGATGCCCGCCGGCTGGACGCTGGTGGATGCGACCGACATCAACGATGCGCGCCAGATCCTGGCCCTGGCCTGCCGTCTCGAAGACTGCCAGTATGTGCGGCTCGATCCGCCGCCATGCGATTGCTGAGGCCGCGGCGCCGCCCGCAGTCGTGCGGGCGGTTCAGCGCAGCATGTCGATGTGCATGATGCCGTCTTCGTCATAGGGTTCCGAGACGGTCTGGAAGCCGAAGCTGCCGTAGAAGCGCTCCAGGTATTGCTGGGCGCCGATGCGGATGCGGTGGCCCGGATACAGCGCCTCGGCCTGGCGGATGCCCTCGTCGAGCAGGGCGCGGCCGGCGCCCGTGCCGCGCGCGGCCGGGGTGGTGATCACGCGGCCGATCGACATCTCGTCGTACTTGGCGCCCGGGGCCAGCACGCGCAGGTAGGCGGCCAGGCTGCGCTTGCCGTCGACGCTGCGCCAGCCCAGCAGGTGGTGGGCTTCGGGGTCGTGGCCGTCGATGTCGGGATACAGGCAGGTCTGCTCGAGGATGAAGACGTTCTGGCGCTGGGCCAGCACTTCGTAGAGGTCGAACGGGGAGAGGTCGGCGAAGCGCGAGAATTGCCAGTCGATGAGGCTAGAGGTGGTCATGAAATGCGAAGCGATGGTGGTGGAATGTGGAACGGCGGTCATTCGGCGGCGGTTTCGAAACCTTCCAGCACATTGACCGTATGGATGCCGAGCTCGGGGCCGGCGTTGCCGCCCTCGAACATGAAGGCCGTGGGCAGGCCCAGGTGGGCGATGCGTTCGCCGATGCGCAGGAAATCGCCGCCCTGCAGGCCGAAGCGCGGATCCTGTCCTTGCGCGGCCGTATCGACGCCGAGCGAGACCACCAGCGCCTGCGGCCGGGTCATGGCGATCTTGAGGCAGGCGGTTTCCAGCGCCGCGAACCAGGCGCCGCTGCCGCAACCGGGCGCGAGCGGGATATTCATCGTGTAGCCGAGGCCGGCGCCGCTGCCGGTCTCGTCGGCGTGACCCAGGTAGAACGGATATGCCTGGCGCGGGTCGGCATGGATCGAGACGAACAGCACGTCGTTGCGATGATAAAAAATGCTTTGGGTGCCGTTGCCGTGGTGGTAGTCGAGGTCGAGGATGGCCACGCGCTCCAGGCCGTCGTCCAGCAGGTGCTGGGCCGCCAGCGCGGCATTGTTCAGGAAGCAGGCGCCGCCGAAGAAATCGCTGCCGGCATGGTGGCCGGGCGGGCGCGTCAGCGCGAAGGTGCCGCGCTCGCCGCGCCGCAGGGCATGGGCCGCATTGACGGCGCAGTCGGCGCCGGTCTTGGCTGCGATCCAGGTGCCGCTCGTCAGCGGCGTGGCGGCATCCATCGAGTACAGGCCGAGGCGCGCGCAAACATCGTCCGGCTCGATATCGGCGCGCAGGGTGCGCACCGGCCACACCCCCGGCAAGGCATCCTTGCCGGCATTGCGCGGGTCGAGGGCGATCCACTCGCTCCAGGCCTGGCGCAGGAAGTGCAGATAGCGCGGGCTGTGCACCCGCTCGAGCGTCATGAGCGGCACGCCGTGCGGCGTGACGATGGCGCCCAGGCCGCGCCGCTCGCATTCCTTCAGAACGATAGCGGCGCGCTCGGGTTTTTCCGAACAAGGCGCCAGCTCGCCGCGATCGAGCTCGACGCGGCCGTCATGCTGGGCATGGTGTTCGTTGTAAAACGTGAGCAAGTGGTCCTCGGGGCTGCGGAGTCAAGCGGTAAGCGCGAGCGGCCGTGGCGGCGCTGGCGCGCCCCGTCGAACTACAGCCTACCGGAACTTAGTTGTTGGAGCATAGCCTACTGCAATTGTAGGCCGCAACAAAGTCGTCGAAGCTGCCGGTGTCCGTCTGCTCGATGCTCGCCTGCTCGGCGTGCGAGTTGGCCGCCATCTCGTCGAACAGCGCTTCCTCGGCCGGCATCAGCGGGCTGTCGCGGAAGGTGGCCGCATGCAGGCGGCTCTGCTGCAGGCCGAAGGCCGCGGCCGAGCCGAGCGCGCGCACTTCTTCCAGCACCCGCGCCGACGGGGTGAGCGAGGGATCCTCGATCTTCGCCTTCTGCCTGGCCAGCGAACCCTGGTGCACGTCGCCCTCGTTGTGCTGATCGTCCAGCAGCTGCGCCACCGGACGGATGCGCTCGATCAGTTCCAGCGCCCATTCCGTCAAAGGCACCTCGACGCCGTCGCGGGTCAGGGTCAGGTCGGGGCGGCGGCCCTCCTTGACCGTGCGCGCGAAGTTGCGCGCGTGCAGCTGGCTGTCGTGGGCGCTGATCAGCGGGCTTTCCTCGAGCGCGCAGAACAGCAGGAAGGCGTCCAGGAAGCGGCCGGTATCGAGGGCGATGCCGACCGGTTCGAACGGGTCGACGTCGAGGCAGCGCACCTCGATGTATTGCACGCCGCGATTGCACAGGGCCTGGACCGGACGCTCGCCGGTGCGGATCACGCGCTTGGGTCGGATGGTCGAGTAATACTCGTTCTCGATCTGCAGCACATTGGTCGACAGCTGGATCCACTCGCCGTCTTTCTTGGTGCCCAGCTTGGCATAAGGCTCGTAGGGACGGTTGACCGCATCCATCAGGCTCGTGACATAGCTTTCCAGGCTGTTCTCGTGCGGACGCAGGCCGGACTGGGCATCGTTCTGGTAACCCAGGTCGCTCATGCGCAGGCTGGTCGCGTAGGGCAGGTACAGGGTGTCGCCCGACAAGGTCTCGAGATTGTGTTCACGGCCGCGCAGGAAGCTGGTGGTGAGCGCCGGCGTCGCGCCGAACAGGTACATCAGCAGCCAGGAATAGCGGCGGAAGTTGCGGATCATCGCGATATAGCTTTCCGACTGGAAGTCGCGCAGCGCATGGCGGCGTTCCTCGGTGATCCCTTCTTCTTGCGCGAACAGCTGCCACAACCGTTCCGGCAGCGAATAGTTGTAGTGGATGCCGGCGATGCATTGCATGGCCTTGCCATAGCGCAGCGCCAGGCCGCGCCGGTACACGTGCTTGAGCATGCCGATATTCGACTTGCCGTACCAGGCGATCTCGATCTCTTCCTCGGGCGGCAGTTCGCCCGGCATCGACACGCCCCACAGCATTTCGTCGCCCAGCTTGGCGTAGGCGTAGCGGTGGATCGCATCGAGGCGGTGCAGCGCCAGCGCGATGTCGTGCTCGGCAGGCGTGATGAATTCCAGCAGCGCCTCGGCGTAGTCGGTCGTGATGTGCGGGTGCGTCAGGGCCGAACCGAGCGCCGGGGAGTGCGGGGTGCGCGCCAGCCGGCCTTGCGCGTCGACCCGTAGGGTCTCGCGCTCGATGCCGCGCAGGCCCTGGCCCAGCAGGGCGCGGTGGTCGTCGTCGTCGAGCAGGGCCAGGCGGCGGTTGAATTGGTTCGACACAGTGTTTCCTTTCTTATACTGCCAGTTCGGTTGGTGCAGAGATTAACCGAAAAACGGACTGCGCGTTCGGGCGCCCCTCATTCAGGCGAAGGCGCATCCCAGAGCGGCGCCCGGAACGATTTGCTGGCAGGCGGCGGCGCAGGCGGGGACGGCGGCGCGAAATCGGGCGCCGGGCCCGGGTCGTAGCCCGGCGGGAGTTCGCCATCGAGCATGAAGTCGAATTCGAAGGCGGGAATCCAGGTCGGCTCCGGCCGCGATGCGAACTCGGCGTTGAACTCGGCATCGGGGGCGGCCGCGGCCTGCGGCGCGCCGGCGCGCGTGGCCGGATCCTTCTCGGCCGCGAGCCAGAGGCCCATCCGGCGTTCCAGCTCGGCCAGCGGCAGGGCGCCGCCGCCGAGCAGGGCGTCGTGGAAGCGGCGCAGGTCGAACAGCTTGCCGAGCGCGGAGCGCGCCTGGGTGCGCAGCGCCAGGATGCGCAGCTGGCCGATCTTGTAGCCCAGCGCCTGGCCCGGACGCGCGATATAGCGGTCGACCTCGGCCTCGTTGTCCAGCGGCGGATTGGCGGTATGCGTGTTCAGGTAGTCGATCGCCTGCTGGCGCGTCCAGCCGAGCGAATGGATGCCGGTGTCGACCACCAGGCGCGCGGCGCGGAACATCTCTTCGTTGAGGTGGCCGAACAGCGAGAACGGATCCTGGAACAGGCCGAGTTCAGGGCCCAGGCTTTCGGCATAGGTGGCCCAGCCTTCGCCGTAGGCGTCGTACCAGCCGTGGCGCCGGAACGCCGGCAGGTCCAGTTCCTGGGCGCGCGCCACCTGCAGGTGGTGGCCGGGCACCGCCTCGTGCAGGGCCACGGTGTCGACCTGCCAGATCGGACGCGCGTCCAGGCGCGCCGTGTCGACCACCAGCGCGGCGGTGCGCGCCGCGCTGCCGGCCTCGTAATAGGCGGCCGGCTGGCTGGCGCCGTCGACGCCCATCGGCTTGACGACGATGCCGGCCGCCGGGACGACCGTCACCACGCGGCCCAGCCGCGCCTGGGCCAGCGCCAGCGTGCGCCGGTAGCGGTCGAGCAGGGCCGCCGCGTCGCCGAAGAACAGGCGCCGGTCGCTGCGCGCGAAGGCGATGAACTCGGCGAAGCCGCCGCGAAAGCCCGTGCGCGGGATCAAACGCTCGATGTCCGCGCGCAGGCGCGCCACCTCTTGCAGGCCGAGCGCATGCACCTGGGAAGGCGTCATCGCGGTGGTGGTGCTGTCCTTCACCAGCTGGGCGTACCACGCGGGGCCGCCCGGCAGCGCCGCGGCGCCGATGCTGTCGCGCGCGGCGGGCACGTAGTCCTGGCGCAGGAAGTCCTCGAGCTTGCGCAGGGCGGGCGCCGCCTGCTGTTCGAGGGCCGCCTTGCCGGCCGCGCGGAACTGCTCGCGCACCTCGGGCGCGATGGTCGCCGGGATGCGCCGGAAGGGCGCGCCGAGCGCGCCGTCGACCAATTTTTCGCGCAGCGCGCGCAAGGCGTCCGGCACTGGCGCGATGGCGGCCTTCGGGATCGTCCATCCGGCCTGTTTGCCGGCGCGCAGCTGCTCGATCAGGCCGTCGACGTGGGCCGGCAGCGCCTGCAGGCGCGCCAGATAGGTCAGGTAGTCGGCGTCGGTCGCGAACGGCATCTGCGCGACCAGGCGCGGCAAGCGCACCTGCAGGCCGTCATAGGCGGTGATCGGCAGCGGATCGAAGGGCGTCAGGGCGCCGGCGGTGATCAGGCGCTCCTTGTCGGCTACGAACAGGTCGTACGACACCCGGTCTTCACCAACCAGCTGCGCGCGGTCGATCTTCTGCGCCGCCGCCAGCATGGCGCGCTCGTGCTCGAGCGCGGCCGCGCGTCCCGCCAGCGAGGTGTCGGACAGCCAGGCGTTGTAGCGATGCTCGCCCAAGGCGGTGGCCTTCTCGGGCGCATGGCGCAACTGCCACTGCCAGTCGCGCTCGTAGAGCCGGGCCGCCAGCCTTGACGGCTGCTCGCCCGGCGCATCCTGGGTGACGGCAGGCGGCGCGGCCGGCGCGGGCGGCACGGCGGCGGCGCCATGCAGCGGGGCGAGCAGGACGAGAGAGGCGAACAGGATGCGCATGCATGCTCCGGAATCAGGACTGGTCATTTTAACAAGTCCATTCCCAGGGGTGCGCGCCCCAGGCGCCCTAGGCACCGCGGCGGCCTCCGCTGACCCGTTCGATGCCGGCCAGGTCGCGCCAGCTCCGCACCTCGCCGTAGCCGCGCGCCTTGAGCAGGCCGCGCACCGCCTCGGCCTGGTCGTAGCCATGTTCGAGCAGCAGCCAGCCGCCGGGTTCCAGGTGCGCCGCCGCGCCATCGGCGATGGTGCGCAGGTCGGACAGGCCGTCGGCATGGTCGGTCAGGGCGTCGATCGGCTCGAAGCGCAGGTCGCCCTCGATCAGGTGGCGGTCGCCGGCCACGATATAGGGCGGGTTCGAGACGATCAGGTGGAAGCGTTCGGCGCCGAGGGCTGCGTACCAGTCGCTGCGCAGGAAGCGCACGCGCGCGCCGTTGGCGGCGGCATTGGCGCGCGCGACGGCCAGCGCCTCTTCGCTCACGTCGAGCGCGGTGACGTCGGCGTCGGGCCGCGTATGGGCGACGGCGACGGCGATCGCGCCACTGCCGGTGCCCATGTCGAGCACGCGCTGCTGCGGCGCCAGGCGCTCGAGCGCGAGTTCGACGATCAGTTCGGTGTCCGGACGCGGGATCAGCACCGCCGGCGTCACCTTGAACGGCAGCCCGAAGAATTCGCGCTCGCCGACGATGTAGGCGATCGGTTCGCCGTCCAGGCGGCGTTGCACCAGCGCCGCCAGGAGCGCCGTTTCTTCAGCGGTGAGCACGCGTTCCGACTGCGTGATCAGGGCCACGCGCGGCAGGCGCAGCGCATGGCACAGCAGGATGCGGTTTTCCAGCGGATCGAGCGGCAGCGACAGCCGCACCTGCCCGAGGTTGGCGCCGGCCTCGATCATGCCCGCTTGGCGCGGAAGTGGCGCAGCAGCACCCAGCCCAGCAGCACGGTGAGCACCACGAACCAGACCGCCGACCATTGCGGGATGGCCAGGCCCAGGATGGCGTCGGTCGCGCCTTCGCACAGCCCGTCGGCGCGGAACAGCCACGGCAGGTATTCGGCGGTGGGGATCTTGTTGAGCATCGTTTCCATCGGATCGATGCCGCACGAGAAGCCGGGATTGGCGATCACGTACAGGTGCTTGCCGACCGTGTACAGGCCGCCGAAGGCCGCCAGCAGTGCCAGGATCGTGCCTTCACGCACCTTGCCGCTGATGGCCGATACCAGCGTGCACACGCCGATGGCGAGGAACATGTAGCGCTGGATCACGCACAGCGGGCAGGGCCGCATCTCCATGATGTGCTGCAGATAGAGGGCGACGGCGATCAGCGCGAACGAGATCGACGAGATGGCGAACAGGACCTGGCGGTTGGTAGGCATGCGTGGCTTTCTCAGAACGTGTACCAAGGGGCGGAGCAAGCGCTTATTTTCGCATGAAGCGGCCACGCCCGACGTCGTGCATTTTCAATCTGGCAACTTAACAATGACTTAAGTCATCAGTCACCGAGCGCCGCCAGCAATTCGGCCTGGTGTTCCTGGGCCAGCGCATCGGTCAGCTCCTTCAGGTCGCCGTCCATGATGAAGTCCAGCTTGTACAGGGTCAGGTTGATGCGGTGGTCGGTCAGGCGGCCCTGCGGGAAGTTGTAGGTGCGGATGCGCTCGCTGCGGTCGCCCGAGCCGATCAGGCTCTTGCGGGTAGCCGCTTCCTTCGACTGCTGCTCGCGCAGCTGGGCGTCCTTCAGGCGCGCCGCCAGCACCTTCATGGCCGAGGCCTTGTTCTTGTGCTGGCTGCGGTCATCCTGGCATTCCACCACCAGGCCGGTCGGCAGGTGGGTGATACGCACTGCAGAATCTGTTTTATTGATGTGCTGGCCGCCGGCGCCGGAAGCGCGGTAGGTGTCGATGCGCAGGTCGGCCGGGTTGATGTCGACGTCCTCGACCTCGTCGGCCTCGGGCATCACCGCCACCGTGCAGGCCGAGGTGTGGATGCGGCCCTGGGTTTCGGTGGCCGGCACCCGCTGCACGCGGTGGCCGCCCGATTCGAACTTGAGCTTCGAATAGGCGCCATGGCCCACCACGCGCACGATCACTTCGCGGTAGCCGCCCAGGTCGGAGGGCGACTCGGACACCATCTCGACCTGCCAGCGGTTGCGCTCGGCGAAACGGGTGTACATGCGCAGCAGGTCGCCCGCGAACAGGGCCGATTCGTCGCCGCCGGTGCCGGCGCGGATCTCGAGGAAGATGTTGCGCTCGTCGTTGGCGTCCTTCGGCAGCAGCATTTTCTGCAGCTCGAGTTCCAGGCCCGCCATGCGTTCCTTCGCGGCCTCGATTTCCTCCTGGGCGAAGTCCTTCATGTCCGGATCCTGCAGCAGCTCGCGGGCCGCCTCGGTATCCGCGAGCGCGCCCTGGTACTGGCGGTACACGCCCACCAGCGGCGTCAGTTCGGCGTGCTCGCGCGTCATCTTGCGGTAGCTGTCCATGTTCGCGGTGGCGCCTTCGCTCATCAGGAGTTCATCCAGCTCGACGAGGCGGTTGGCGAGTTGGTCCAGCTTGAACAGCATGGAAGGTTTCATGGGCAGTCTCGGTATGAAGATGGTCGGATGGCCGCAGCGAAGGGCCGGGTTGCGCGAGCTGGCGCGCATGGCGGGCGGGGCCGCCGGGAGGATCGGGCGCTAACGGCGGCCGCGGAACAGCTGCGGCAGCAGGGTGGCCAGGCGCGCGCGGTCGTCGCCCTGGGCCTGGTGCAGGGCCTGTTGCGGGCCGTGCAGGAACTTGGCGGTGAGGCCCTTGGACAGCGCTTCGAGCACGGCTTCGGCATCGTCGCCGCGCGCCAGCATCTTGCGCGCGCGTTCGAGCTCGGCCTGGCGCAATGCCTCGCCCGATTCGTGCAGATCGCGGATCACCGGCACCACGGCGCGGTCGCCGACCCAGTGCATGAAGGACTGGACCCGGGTCTCGATGATGGCTTCGGCCTGGCGCACGGCGGCCTGGCGGCTTTCCATGCCGGTCTGCACCACCTGGGCCAGGTCGTCGACCGTGTACAGGAACACGTCGTCCAGGCGCGCGACCTCGGGTTCGATATCGCGCGGCACGGCCAGGTCGACCATGAACATCGGGCGGTGGCGGCGCGCCTTGACCGCGCGCTCGACCAGGCCCTTGCCGATCAGCGGCAGGGTCGAGGCGGTGCACGAGATGACGATGTCAAATTGCTGCAGGTTGTCCGGCAGGTCGGCCAGGCGGATCGCGCGGCCGTTGTAGCGCGCGGCCAGCGCCTCGCCGCGCTCCATGGTGCGGTTGGCGATGGTGACCGATTTCGGGTTCTGGGCCGCGAAGTGGGCCGCGCACAGCTCGATCATCTCGCCGGCGCCGATGAACAGCACGTGCTGGTCGGCGATGCGGTCGAAGATGCGGTGCGCGAGGCGCACCGCGGCGGCGGCCATCGACACGCTGTGGGCGCCGATCTCGGTGGTGGTGCGCACTTCCTTGGCCACCGCGAAGGTGCGCTGGAACATCTGGTGCAGATAGGTGCCCAGGCCGCCGGCGGCATCGGCGGTGCGCACCGCATCCTTCATCTGGCCCAGGATCTGCGGCTCGCCCAGCACCATCGAGTCCAAGCCCGACGCGACGCGGAAGGCGTGGCGCACGGCGTCGTCCTGCGGCAGCAGGTAGAGGTGGGGGCGCAGCTCGGCGTAGTTCAGGGCGTGATAATGCGCCAGGAACTGGGCGGAAGCGTCGAGGGGATCGGGCAGCCCCGTCGCCGCGTACAGCTCGGTGCGGTTGCAGGTCGACAGGATCGCCGCCTCTTCGCCGCCGGTGGACCCTTGGCGCGCGAACCAGCCGCGCGCCGACTGCACCGCCGTGCCGATCTGGTCGGGCGCGAGCGCCAGCTGCTCGCGCAGCGAGACCGGTGCTGTGGTGTGGTTCAGGCCGACGGCAAGCAGTTGCATTTCGGAGGGAGGGCGAAGGTCAATGGACTGGGGCCATTATACCTTCTTGCTGTGAGGGTTTCAGGCGCCGAGCTTTTCCAGCCGGTAGCCATAGCTGTAGACCGGCACGAGGCGGAAGCCGTTCTCCGGCCGCAGATGGAGTTTGTTGCGGACGCGCGAAACGTGGGTATCCATGGTGCGCGACGGCACGTCGTTTTCGCGGACCCACACCGATTCGTGGATATAGGCGCGCGACAGCGGGCGGCCGATGTTGCGGAAGAACAGCAGCGCCAGCGAAAACTCTTTTTGGGTCACGTCGATCACCGAGCCGTCCTTGAGCAGCCGTCCGGGACGGGTCTCGAAGGTGTACGGGCCGAACTGCAGCTGCTCGGCGCTGTTCTGCGACGGATAGGCGCGGCGCAGCAGGGCCGAGACGCGCGCCACCAGCTCGCCGCGGCGCAGCGGCTTGACCAGGTAGTCGTCGGCGCCGGCGGTGACGCCGGCGATGATGTCGTCTTCGGCGTTGTTCCCGACCAGGAACATCGTCGGCGCGGCGGACGCCAGCTTTTCCTTGGCGCGGCGCAGCACTTCGGCGC
Organism: Massilia timonae; assembly: GCF_001866515.1. NCBI lineage: Bacteria > Pseudomonadati > Pseudomonadota > Betaproteobacteria > Burkholderiales > Oxalobacteraceae > Massilia > Massilia timonae. The sequence goes on along the minus strand of NZ_JRYB01000001.1, from coordinate 1,576,829 downwards.
CTTCCATATCGGGGACATTCCAGTCCATCACCAGCATGTCGGCGCTGTCCTTGCGCAACTGCCCCAGCAGCTCCTTGGCGCTGTCATACGATTGACAGCTGTGGCCAGCAGCGCTGAGGACCTGGCAAATCAGGTCAGCTTGGGGGCGGTCTTGCTCCAGTACGGCGATCTTCATGACGGGCGAAATGTTGTTTGGTTGCCTATGTAGGAAGATTCCTACAAAGTTAAACCAAATATATCAGACTTTCACAAAACGATGCTACTGATAAACTTCGCCCAGACACCAAAAGGTGACATTTGTACTATAAGACTGTTGTGTTAAGGGGACCACGCAGTAAATCTCGCTACAGGCGTAGACTGAATTTCATATGTCATTCAGATAATGTAGAGGGGTAAATTATGTTGTTTACACGTAAAAATGTGACGGCGCCCGCGGATCGCGTGCCCGTCAGCGGCGCCGCCATCGAGACCACCCGCATCGCGTGCCTGGCCCTGGTCAAGAAACGCGCCGCCATGTCGGCGGCGGTGGCCGCGGTGCCGGTGCCCGGCCTCGACCTGCTGGCCGACATCACGGGCTTCGCCGCCCTGGTCGACCAGATCAACGCCGAATTCGGCCTGACCCAGAAGCAGATCGAGCGCCTGCACCCGCGCCTGCGCGTGATCGCCTACAAGGCGGCGGCATCGGTGGGCGGCATGCTGGTCGGCAAACTGGTGACGCGCGGCGCGGTGGCGCGCCTGTTCCGGGTCGTGGCCGGCCGGATGGCGGTCAAGACCACGGCCAAGATAGTGCCGCTGGCCGGCCAGATCGCGTCGGCGGCGATCGGCTACACGCTGTTCAAGCGGATGGGGGCGCAGCACGTCGAAGCCTGCGTCAAGGTGGTGCAGGAGCTGGAGCGGGCCGAGTCCGCGGGCGAGGCGCCGCAGCCGGTGCAGGAGAACGATGACGCCGCCACTGCGCAGGTCAATGGCGGCGCGCTCAGCGGGCCGGCGAAGGAGCCGGTGCTGGTGATGTAAGGCGAGGGGCCCCGGACGCGTGGCGGCGCAGTCCCCGCGCGTTCAGGCAACCTTCGGAAAATCGACCACCGTATCGTTGATCCGGTTGAACAGGTTCGTCAGCGTGATCGCCGTGATCGCCAGGGTGAGGTCGACGATCTGGGCATCGCTCACGCCGGCCGCCTTGACCGCCTCGACCCTGCTCGCGTCCACGGTGCCGCGGGTCGTCACCAGGTGGCGCGCGAACTCCGCCAGCGCGTCTTCGCGGGCATTGCCGGTGGCCTGGCCCTGGCGCACGGCGGCCAGCGCATCGGGGGACAAGCCGGCCATCTTGCCCATCAGGCTGTGGGCGGCCACGCAGTAGTCGCAACCGTTGACGGCGCTGACCGCGAGCTTGATGACTTCGACGTCGCGCGCCGACAGCGTGGTTTTCTTGAGGCTGGCGTCCAGGGCCAGCACCGATTCCAGCACCACCGGGCTGTTGCTGCCGATGTCGCGGTAGGCGTTCGGCACCTTGCCGACGGCGCCCCGGATGGCGCTGAACAATTGGGCGGCGGCGCCGGTGGCGTCCGGGACGGGGCGGGAGGCGAGACGGGTCATGGTGAAGCTCCTTGTCGAAAGTTCGTCGGGTGTGGCTGGCTGGCCGATGTGTTGCAGCCATGAATCCAGTATAGGCAGGCCCGTCGATACTTTGAATGCTCGGACTCAACTAATAATTGCCCGATCGTCTCACTGCTCCTATGCTCGGCACCAAAGAAAATGCCCGCACCAGGCGGGCATCGTCGGGCGCAGGGCGGCGCCACTCAGGTATCCGGCAGCACCACGTTCACGTCCAGCACTTCCAGGTTGCCCTGGCGGTCGAGCGAGACCTTGATGTCGTCGGGATTGACCTTGACGTACTTCGAGATCACGGCGATCAGCTCCTGGTGCAGGGCCGGCAGGAAATCCGGACCGGCGCGGTTGGTCCGTTCGCGTGCGATGATGATCTGCAGGCGTTCCTTGGCGGCTGTCGCGCTCTTCTTTTTTTCGGGGAAGAGGAATGAAAGCAATGCCATCTCACTTGGCTCCGAAAATGCGCTGGAACAGTCCCGGCTTTTCGTAGTTGGTAAAGCGCAGCGGGCGTTCTTCGCCCAGGAAGCGCGCGACGACGTCCTCGTAGGCATCGGCCACGTCGGTCCCCTTGAAGTGGATCGCCGGGTTGCCCTGGTTCGAGGCGTGCAGCACCGATTCCGATTCCGGAATGATGCCGATCAGGGGGATGCGCAGGATTTCCTGCACGTCCTGGTAAGAGAGCATTTCGTCCGCTTCGACGCGCTTCGGCGAGTAGCGGGTGATCAGCAGGTGTTCCTTGACCGGCTCGCTGCCGCTCTGGGCGCGGCGCGACTTGGCCTGCAGGATGCCCAGGATGCGGTCCGAGTCGCGCACCGACGAGACTTCCGGATTGGTGACCACGATCGCTTCGTCGGCGAAGGTCAGCGCCATCAGCGCGCCGTGCTCGATGCCGGCCGGCGAATCGCAGATGATGAACTCGAAGTCCATCTTGACCAGGTCGTTGAGCACGCGCTCCACGCCTTCTTCGGACAGGGCATCCTTGTCGCGCGTCTGCGAGGCCGGCAGGATGAACAGGTTGTCGCAGTGCTTGTCCTTGATCAGCGCCTGGTGCAGGGTCGCTTCGCCATTGACGACGTTGATCAGGTCGTAGACCACGCGGCGTTCGCAGCCCATGATCAGGTCGAGGTTGCGCAGGCCGACGTCGAAGTCGATCACTGCCGTCTTGTGGCCGCGCATGGCCAGCCCGGTGGAGAAGCTAGCGCTCGAGGTCGTTTTGCCCACACCGCCCTTGCCGGACGTCACAACAATAATTCTTGCCACAAAAAAGTCCTTTACAGTATCTGTTCAGTTCGGGATCAGCGGGATGCCGGAGCCAGCGATTGGATGTCGATCCGGTCGCCGACCAGCCGGATCTGCGTTGGCTGGCGCGCCAGGTCGGACGGGAAACCTTCGTCGAACGTGCGGTACACGCCGGCGATCGAGACCAGTTCCGGCTGCATCGACAGCGCGAAGATGCGCGCGTCCGGATTGCCGGAGGCGCCTGCCAGCGCGCGGCCATTGAGCGGCGCATACACGTGGATGCTGCCGTCGGCGATCAATTCTGCGCCATTATTGACCACGGCGGTGACGATCAGGTCAGTGCCGCGCGCATAGATGCGCTGGCCGGCGCGCACCGGGGTGTCGATGATCAGGGGCAGGGCGGCCGGCGCCTGGGCCGCGGCCGGTTCCAGGGCCGGCGCCGCGGGAGCCGCCGCCGGGGCAACTGCGGGAGCAGCCGGTTCCGGCGCCGCTGGGGCGGCGGGCGGCGCGGCCGCGTGGCCGCCGGCGCGCACGCCGCTCGAGCCGTCGTCCAGCGCCAGGCCCTGGGCCCGGATCGCCTCGATCATCGCCGGGCTGGCGCCGCGCACGGCGACCGCGTTCAGGCGGTATTTCTTGAGCAGGGCGACCAGCGCCGCCCAGTCGAGCCGCGGCGCGTCAGGCGCGATCGCGGCCACGTCGATCACCGCGAACTCGTCCTCGAAGAAGTCGGACACGCCACCCGTCATCTGCTCCAGGGCGGAATCGATGGCTTCCGGGTCGGCCGAGTGCAGGATCGTGGAGATGGCAACGACCGTGGAAATCTTGATTTCGATGGGAAGCGTGGTTTTAGGCATAAAACGGTGTAGTTGGCGTTGCGCTTGTGCATTCTACTGTGAAAATTGTGGAAAAGGACAGAAGCGCACGCATCATTCCTAACGGAAATTGAACGTTTGTCAGCAACCAGAAATTAAGTCATGCGATAGATCAAACACGCACGATTGGCATGTTGTTTTCGATGAATAAACTGCTAAGATTGCTGATGCTTTAACAGCAGCATGGGTTCCTCATTCCGTAACTTGAGGTTTTTATCGATCCCATGCACAAAGCCCGCCATCGCAGAATGGCGTGCCGAGTCCGAGGGAATTCTGTATGTTGCCGGCCACGGCCGGCTGAACGGAGATTTGAACATGGAAGACGTAGTCATCGTCGCCGCCGGTCGTACGGCCGTCGGCAAATTCGGCGGCACCCTCGCCAAGATTCCCGCCGCCGAGCTCGGCGCGCAAGTGATCAAGCACCTGCTGGCCAAGACCGGCATCGCGCCCGAGTCGGTCAGCGAAGTCATCATGGGCCAGGTGCTCACCGCCGGCGTGGGCCAGAACCCGGCGCGCCAGGCCGTCATCAAGGCCGGCCTGCCCGACATGGTGCCCGGCTACACCATCAACAAGGTGTGCGGCAGCGGCCTCAAGGCCACCCACCTGGCGACCCAGGCGATCCGCTGCGGCGACGCCGAGATCGTCATCGCCGGCGGGCAAGAGAACATGAGCGCCTCGCCGCACGTGCTGGCCGGCTCGCGCGACGGCTTCCGCATGGGCGACGCCAAGCTCACCGACACCATGATCGTCGACGGCCTGTGGGACGTCTACAACCAGTACCACATGGGCGTCACCGCCGAGAACGTCGCCAAGAAATACGAGATTTCGCGCGCCGAGCAGGACGAATTCGCGCTGCAATCGCAGCTGAAGGCCGAAACTGCTCAAAAAGAAGGCAAGTTCAAGGACGAGATCATCCCGATCGAGATCGTGACCAAGAAGGGCACGACCGTCTTCGACACCGATGAATACCCGAAGCATGGCAGCACCCTCGAGGCGCTGGCCAGCCTGCGTCCGGCGTTCAACAAGGAAGGTTCGGTCACCGCCGGCAATGCGTCGGGCATCAACGACGGCGCCGCCGCCGTGATCATGATGAGCGCCTCGAAAGCGAAAGAACTGGGCTTGACCCCGCTGGCGCGCATCAAGGCCTATTCGTCGGCCGGCCTCGACCCGTCGATCATGGGCATGGGCCCGGTGTCGGCCTCGCAGCTGTGCCTCAAGAAGGCCGGCTGGACCCACGAAGACGTCGACCTGATGGAAATCAACGAAGCCTTCGCCGCCCAGGCCATCGCCGTCAACAAGCAGATGGGTTGGGACACGTCCAAGATCAACGTCAACGGCGGCGCGATCGCCCTGGGCCACCCGATCGGCGCTTCCGGCGCCCGCGTGCTGGTCACCCTGCTGCACGAAATGATCCGCCGCGACGCCAAGCGCGGGCTGGCGAGCCTGTGCGTCGGCGGCGGCATGGGCGTGGCGCTGGCGGTCGAGCGCGACTGAGCACGACCTGGCGACAGGCAGCGACGGCCCGCCTGGCGGCGCCGTCGGTTTCAAGCGGTGTGAAGTGACACAATATAAAACTGGAGAAGACAATGGCTCGAGTAGCATTAGTAACCGGCGGCATGGGCGGCCTGGGCGAAGCGGTGTGCATCAAGCTGGCCGCATTGGGATATCAGGTCGTCACCACTTTTTCGCCTGGCAATACCAAGGTCGATGCGTGGCTCGGCGCCATGAAAGAGCAGGGCCATGACTTCAAGGCCTATGCCTGCGATGTGGCCGACTACGACGCCGCCCAGGAATGCGTGCGCCAGGTGATCGCCGACGTCGGCCCGATCGACGTGCTGGTCAACAACGCCGGCATCACCCGCGACATGACCTTCAAAAAGATGGACAAGGTCAACTGGGACGCCGTGATCAAGACCAACCTCGATTCCGTGTTCAACATGACCAAGCCGGTCTGCGACGGCATGGTCGAGCGCGGCTGGGGCCGCATCATCAATATCTCGTCGGTGAACGGCCAGAAGGGCGCCTTCGGCCAGACCAACTACTCGGCGGCCAAGGCCGGCATGCACGGTTTCACCAAGGCGCTGGCGCTGGAAGTGGCGCGCAAGGGCGTGACCGTCAACACCATCTCGCCGGGCTATATCGGCACCAAGATGGTGATGGACATCCCGAGCGAAGTGCTGGAAACCAAGATCATCCCGCAAATCCCGATGGGCCGCCTGGGCAAGCCTGAAGAAGTGGCCGGCCTGGTGGCGTATCTGTCGTCGGACGAGGCGGCATTTGTTACCGGCGCCAATATCGCCATCAATGGCGGGCAGCACATGTCCTGATCCATCAGGGCGAACCACGAAGCACCGCTCAGGCGGTGCTTTTTTTTTCGCCGATTACAATAAACGACCACCCATTTTCCGGAGCAGATCATGCACACCTTGCCCCACGGCGGCCTCGCCCTGTCCAGCCTCGACGAACAGCTGCTGCTCCCCGGCACCAAGGGCTTGCCGCTGCGCGCACCGCTGCGCCAGGGCGCGATCGGCGTGCAGGGCTGGAATGTGCTGCGCGGCGACACCAGCTATCCGGTCGCCGTGCTCAGGGAGTCGAGCCTGCGCCACAACCTCGCCTGGATGCGCGCCTTTTGCGAGCGCCACGGCGCCACCCTGGCGCCGCACGGCAAGACCACGATGAGCCCGCAGCTGTTCGGCGCGCAACTGGCCAATGGCGCCTGGGGCATCACCCTCGCCACCGCGATCCAGGTCCAGGTGGCGCACCGCTTCGGCGTGCGCCGCGTGCTGCTGGCCAACCAGCTGGTGGCGCGCAGCGACATCGACGCCGTGCTGGCCCTGCTGCATGGCGATCCGGATTTCGAGTGCATCGTGCTGGCCGATTCGCCCGCCGGCGTGGCGCGCCTGGCGCAGGCGGTCGGCGCGCACAGGCTGGCGCGTCCGCTCTTGGTGCTGGTCGAGCTGGGCCTGGCCGGCAAGCGCGCCGGCTGCCGCACGCCGCAGGAAGCGATGGAGGTGGCGCGCGCCATCGCGGCAGCCGACGGCCTGGCGCTGGCCGGCTTCGAGGGTTACGAAGGCCTGCTCGTCAGCGACGACCGCGCCGCCGACCTGCGCCAGGTCGACGCTTTCCTTGCTCAACTGGTGGCGCTGGTGCGCGGCGCCGATGCCGAGGGCCTGTTCGCCACGTCCGAGATCGTGGTCTCGGCCGGCGGCTCGTCCTATTTCGACCTGGTGGCGCGCGGTTTCCAGGATGTCGATGGCCTGTCGCGTCCAGTGCGCGCCATCCTGCGCAGCGGCTGCTACCTGACGAGCGACCACGGCATGTACCGCCGCCATATCGACGAGCTGAACGCGCGCGAAGGCGGCCGGCAGGAAGGGTTACGTCCCGCGCTCGAAGTCTGGAGCATGGTCCAGTCGCGCCCCGAGCCGACCCTGGCCATCCTCACCATGGGCAAGCGCGACGCCTCCTACGACGCCGACCTGCCGGTTCCGCTCTATACGGCGCGTCCGGACGACGACGCGACTCCGGCCACGCTGCCGCCCGGCTGCACGATCTTCAAGATGAACGACCAGCACGCCTATCTGCGCCTGCCGGAAGGCGACCCGCTGTGCGACAGCCTGGCGGTGGGCGACCTGGTCGGCTGCGGCATCTCGCACCCGTGCACCACCTTCGACAAGTGGCCGCTGCTGCTGGCCGTGGATGACGCCTACACGGTGCGCTACGCGCTCAATACCTATTTCTGAAACAGACCGTCCATACGCTACAATCGGCTTCTTGAATCACTGCCAACAAGAGCCGCCATGCCCGTCACGCCGCCGTCGCTGTTCCCGCCGATCCAGCCCATCCGCCACGGCATGCTGGCGGTCGACGAGATGCACACGATCTACTGGGAAGAAGTCGGCAATCCGAACGGCATCCCGGTGCTGTTCCTGCACGGCGGCCCCGGCGCCGGCCTGTCGCCCCAGCACCGCCGCTTCTTCGATCCGCAGGCCTACCGCGTGATCCTGTTCGACCAGCGCGGCGCCGGCAAGTCGACGCCGCTGGGCGAGTGGCGCAACAACACGACCCAGCTCCTGATCGAGGACATCGAGCGCCTGCGCGCGCTGTTCGGCATCGAACGGTGGCTGGTGTTCGGCGGCTCCTGGGGCTCGACCCTGGCGCTGGCCTATGGCCAGGCCCATCCCGAGCGCTGCCTGGGCTTCGTGCTGCGCGGGATCTTCCTGTGCACCCGCGCCGAGGTGGACTGGTTCATCAACGAGGTGCGCTGGTTCTATCCCGAGCTGTACGAGGAATTCGTGGCCCCGATTCCGCAGGACGAGCGGCACGACCTGCTCGACGCCTATGCGCGCCGCCTGCTGTGCCACGACCCGGATGTCTACTGGCCGGCCGCGCGTGCCTGGAGCCGCTTCGAAGGCCGGCGCGTGTTCCTGCTGCCGCAGCCCGAGGAAGTCTCGAACGATACGCTCGACCTCGGCGTCGGCCGGCTCGAGTCGCATTACATGCTCAACGGCGCCTTCCTCGAAGAAGACCAGCTGCTGCGCGACCTGGCGCGCATCGCCCATCTGCCGGCGGTGATCGTGCAGGGCCGCTACGACGTGATCTGCCCGCCGCTGTCGGCCTGGCGCCTGCACACGGCGTGGCCGGGGTCGAAACTGGAGATGATCGCCGACGGCGGCCATGGCGCGCTGGAGGTGGGCATCGCGCGCGCGCTGGTGGCGGCCACCGAGCAGTTCAAGCGGCTTCGCCGGTTTGAATGAAGCTGGGGCGGGGTGGTGTTGACTGCTACACTATGCGTCATGGAGTTGAACGCGTCGGCGGCGTAGCCGCCAACCCTACGCATGCCGTCGAGCCCCCAGGCAGCACAGCCGCGCACCTGACGCACCAGGCACATTACAACAATTCGAACGTGTTCTTATGAATATCCAGATCAGCGACATCGGCCATGTCATCCAGCTGGCGATCGCGCCGGTTTTCCTGCTCACCGGCGTGGCCACCAAGCTGACCGTGCTGACCAACCGGCTGGCGCGCATCATCGACCGCACGCGCGTGCTCGAAGACCGGCTCAAGGTCAGCCCCAACGCCGAGTTTTCAAGCGAACTCGAACTGCTCTACCAGCGCTCGCACCTGATCAACTTCGCGATCGCCTCCAGCACCGCCTGCGGCCTGCTGGTGTGCGTGGTCATCGCGATGCTGTTCGCGGGCGACACCACCGGCATTCCGCTCGACCAGTACATCGCCGCCTGCTTCGTGTTCGCGATGATCGCCCTGATCAGCAGCTTCGTCTATTTTTTGCGCGAGATCTTCATCGCGTCGAAGTTCATGCGCATGCAGCACCAGGCCATCATGATGCTGCAATCGCCGCCGCCGCCACCGCCATCGCCATCGCCAACCACTCAGCCTTGAATGCGGCAAGAAAGAATCCCATGCACGACTACCAACGCCCTCCGACCCTGCACCGCTACGCGCTGCGCGCCGAACTCGAAAACGCGCTCAAGACCGGCCAGTTCCGCCTCGAGCCCAATGGCGGCTTCCTGCACGTCTCGTTTTCCACCGTCTGGGACAAGCGCCTGTTCGACATCATCACGCCGAGCGACGCCTGCCTGGTGATCCACAATACCGAGGAATTCGGCGAGCGCCTGCACCGCGCCGTGCAGCGCCTGCTGCCCAACTGGGCCGGCATCGACGGCGCCATCGAGTACGGCAACCGTTCGCCGCTGGGCGCGGCCTTCACCAAGAGCCTGGGCCAGGCGCGCGAAAAGGAATGGCAGTTCGCCTGGCGCCCGATGTCGCCCGGCGCCAGCCTGAACCCGGTGGTGGTCAGCATCGGCAGCATCGAAAGCTTCGCCGAACTGCGCGACCGCGAAAGCCACCTGGCTTGATGCGCGTTCCCGCCGTTTAGACGCACGACTCCAGAAAATCGCGGTGTAATGCCGCGATGACTACTGCTACCTATCCCCGCCTGCTGGCGCCGCTCGACCTGGGTTTCACCACCCTGAAGAACCGCGTGATCATGGGCTCGATGCACACCGGGCTCGAAGACCGCTTCTACAACTACGGCAAGCTGGCCGCCTTCTACCGCGAACGCGCGCGCGGCGGCGTGGGCCTGATCGTCACCGGCGGCATCTCGCCCAATCGCCAGGGCTGGCTGCTGCCCTTCGGCGGCACCCTGAACTCCCTGTTCGACCTGCCCAACCACCGGCGCGTCACGCGCGCGGTGCACGAGGAGGGCGGCAAGATCCTGATGCAGATCCTGCACGCGGGCCGCTACGGCTACCAGCCCTTCGTGGTCTCGGCCTCGAACATCAAGTCGCCGATCTCGCGCTTCAAGCCGAAGGCGCTCACCGAGGCCGGCATCGAAGCGACGATCCGCGCCTACGTGCGCTGCGCCAGGCTGGCGCGCACGGCCGGCTACGACGGCGTCGAGATCATGGGCAGCGAGGGCTATTTGCTGAACCAGTTCCTGTGCGCGCGCGCCAACCGCCGCACCGACCGCTGGGGCGGGCCGATCGAGAACCGCATGCGGCTCGCCGTGGAGGTGGTGCGCCGCATCCGCGCCGCGGTCGGGCAGGACTTCATTTTGATGTATCGGCATTCGGTGCTCGACCTGGTCGAAGGCGGCAATACCTGGGACGAGATCGTGCTGTCCGCCAGGGCGCTGGAAGCGGCAGGCGCCACGATCCTGAACACCGGCTACGGCTGGCACGAGGCGCGCATCCCGACCATCGTCACCTCGGTGCCGCGCGCCGCCTTCGCCGAGGTCGCCGGGCGGCTGCGCAAGGAAATCGGCATTCCCGTCGTGGCCTCGAACCGCATCAATATGCCGGACGAGGCCGAGGGCATCCTGGCGCGCGGCGACGCCGACCTGGTGTCGATGGCGCGGCCCTTCCTGGCCGACGCCGATTTCGTCGCCAAGGCGGCCGCCGGCCGCAGCGACGAGATCAATACCTGCATCGCCTGCAACCAGGCCTGCCTGGACCATACCTTCTCCAACCGGCGCGCGACCTGCCTGGTCAACCCGCGCGCCTGCCACGAGACCGAACTCGTGTTTCGCAAGGCCGCCACGGCGCGCCGCATCGCGGTGGTCGGCGCCGGGCCGGCCGGGCTGTCGGCGGCGACGGTCGCGGCCGAGCGCGGGCACCGCGTGACCCTGTTCGATGCCCAGGACCGCATCGGCGGCCAGTTCAATATCGCGATGCGCATTCCAGGCAAGGAAGAATTCGCGGAGACGATCCGTTATTTTGGCCGCCGCCTCGAGTTGCTGGGCGTCGACATTCGCTTGAATTGTTTGATTACACGCGAGGAACTGCTGGCCCAGGGCTTCGACGACGTGATCGTGGCGACCGGCATCCGCATGCGCAAGCCGGCGATTCGCGGCATCGACCATCCGAAGGTCCTGAGCTATCTCGACGTGCTGCGTGACGGCCGCCCGGTCGGGCGCCGGGTGGCGATCATCGGCGCCGGCGGCATCGGTTTCGATACCGGCGAATTCCTGGTGCACGATCCGCACGTAGCCCTGCCGGTGCCGGCCGCGCACTGGATGAAGGAGTGGGGCGTCGACCCGCTGGTCGCCACGCCGGGCGGACTGGCGCCGCCGGTGGCGCCGCATCCGCCGCGCCAGGTTTGGCTCCTGCAGCGCAAGACCACGCGGCCAGGCGCCGGCCTGGGGAAAACATCGGGCTGGGTGCACCGCGCCACGCTCGCACGCAATGGCGTGACCATGCTGGCCGGCGTCGGGTACGAGCGCATCGACGACGCCGGCCTGCACATCACGGTCGGGGGCGAAGCGCGCCTGCTCGAGGTGGACAACGTGGTGATCTGCGCCGGGCAGGAAAGCCTGGCGGAACTGATGCCGGCGGATGGGGCCACGGGTGGCCCGCGCTTCCACAAGATCGGCGGCGCTGCGCTGGCGGCCGAACTGGATGCCAAGCGCGCGATCCGCGAAGGGGCGGAACTGGCGGCGCGGCTGTGAGCCGCGCCGATGTGGATTCGAAGTGGATTCGAAGTTGATTACTTCTTGCGCACCACCACGCAACCGATCGAGTAACCGGCGCCAAACGAGCAGATGACGCCATTGGCGCCCGCCGGCAGGTCGTCCTGGTAGCGGTGGAAGGCGATGATCGAGCCGGCCGACGAGGTGTTGGCATAGCTGTCCAGGATCACCGGCGCTTCGTCGGCTGTCGCGTCGCGGCCCAGCAGGGTGCGCACGATCAGCAGGTTCATGTTCAGGTTGGCCTGGTGCAGCCAGTAGCGCGACACGTCCTTCGTTTCCAGGCCGGCCGCCGCGAGCGTGTCGGCGATGGTCTGGGCCGCCATCGGGCAGACTTCCTTGAACACCTTGCGGCCCTGCTGGCGGAACAGTTTATCCGGCTGGCCGATGCCCGCTTCGTCGAAGCGGTTCATGAAGCCGAAGTTGTTGCGGATATTGTTCGAGAAACTGGTCTTGAGGCGGCTGTCGAGGATTTCCCACTGGTGCGCACTGCTTGCCGTCTCCGCGGCCTCGATCACGATCGCGGTGCAGGCGTCGCCGAAGATGAAGTGGCTGTCGCGGTCGCGGAAGTTCAGGTGGCCGCTGGTGATTTCGGGGTTCAGCACCAGCACCGCGCGTGCGCGGCCATTGCGCACCGCGTCGACCGCGGTGGCGATGCCGAAGGTGGCCGAGGAGCAGGCCACGTTCATGTCGAAGCCGAAGCCGTCGATGCCCAGCGCCTCTTGCACCTCGACCGCCATGGCCGGATAGGCGCGCTGCATATTGCTGCAGGCGACCAGCACCATGTCGATGTCCTGCGGCGTTTTGCCGGCGCGCGTCAACGCTTCGCGCGCGGCGGCCACGCACATCTCGGCCTGCAGCGAGATCTCGTCGTCGGCCCGTTCCGGAATGCGCGCCGTCATGTGGCTCGGGTCCAGGATGCCGCTCTTTTCCATCACGTAGCGCGACTTGATGCCCGACGCCTTTTCGATGAAGGCGCTGCTCGACGGTTCCAGCGCCGTCACCTCGCCCGCCGCGATTTGCGCGGCATGCTCCTGGTTGTGCAGTTCGACATAGGCGTTGAAGGCTGTCACCAGCTCGTCGTTCGAGATGGAATGCGGCGGGGTAAACAGGCCGGTGCCGCTGATGACGACAGGTTTCATATTCAGCAAACTTTCAGGGAAAATAAGCGGGGTTGTCCGCAAGATGCGCCGATTCTACACGCTCGGCGCATGCCTGGGAATCGGCTGCCGCAGGGACTGTTCAGTCGCGTTTATTGGTCCTTGCGCCCGTGCTGGGCCAGCGTGGTGGCGGGGGCGGCGCGCTTGGACAGCACCACTTCCTGGCCCTTGAGGTGGCGCAGGGCCTGGGCCAGCTGGAAGTCGTCCGCGCTGCCGTAGTCGAGCGGCTTGCGGGTGCGCGCCTCGGCCAGCAGGCGCATCTGTTCCTCGATGTCGTCCTCGCGCGTGGCGGCTTCGGGTCCCGCGCCGTTCGACAGGTGGTGCTGCAGGTCGGCCTCGCGCATGCGCAGCGCGTTCAGGCCGTCGCCTTCCAGCGTTTCGTCCACGGGCAGGTCGGGCACGATGCCTCGCGCCTGGATCGAGCGCCCGGCCGGGGTGTAGTAGCGCGCCGTGGTCAGCTTGACCGCGGCGTCGCGCCCGATCGGGCGGATGGTCTGCACCGAGCCCTTGCCGAAGGTCTGGCTGCCCAGGATGGCGGCGCGTTTATAGTCCTGCAGGGCGCCGGCCACGATTTCGGAAGCCGAGGCCGAGCCGGTATTGACCAGCACGACCATCGGCAAGTCCTTGAACGCCGGTGGCAAGGTGGCCAGCGGGTCGGCGCCGCTGCGCAGCATGTAGAACTCGGGCCGCGCGTAGAAGCGCTGGCGCGAATCGGCCAATTGGCCGTTGGTCGACACGATCTCGGCGTTCTTCGGCAGGAAGGCGGCGGCGACGCCGATCGCGCCCTGCAGCAGCCCGCCCGGATCGTTGCGCAGGTCGAGCACCAGGCCTTTGAGGTCCGGATCTTCGCGGTACAGCGCCTGCAGCCTGGCGGCCATGTCGTCCACGGTCGGTTCCTGGAACTGCGCGATGCGCAGCCAGGCGTAGCCCGGCTCCACCATCTTCGCCTTGACGCTTTTCTGCACGATCTCGCGCCGCTCGATGGTGAAATTCAGTGGTTCGGGCGCGTCCTTGCGTGCGACCGTGAGCGTGACGCGCGTGCCCGGCTCGCCGCGCATGCGCTTGATGGCGTCGTCGATCGGCGTGCCCTGGACCGGGTGGCCGTCGATGCGGGTGATCAGGTCGCCCTCCTTGATGCCGGCGTGGTAGGCCGGCGAATCTTCCATCGGGGTGACGATCTCGATATAGCCGTCCTCGCTCACGGCGATCTCGATGCCGACGCCGACGAAGCGGCCCTCGGTGCCTTCGCGCAGCTCGCGGTAGGCGCGCGGATCGAGGTAGGCCGAATGCGGGTCGAGCGAGGCGACCATGCCGGCGATCGCCTCGGACAGCAGGGCTTTATCTTCGACCGGTTCGACATAGGTGGACTTGATGACGCCGTAGACGTCGGCCAGCTGGCGCAGCTCGGCGATCGGCATGCTGGCGTCGACCGGCGGCTTGAAGGCGAGGGCGGAGAATTGCATGGTCAGGCCGACCCCGGCGATCACGCCCAGGCCGACGAGGCAGGAATTCTTGAAGGTGGAACCCATGTGGTTGATCCGTTGAGGCATTTGCGCACGGAACCGGCAGGCGAACTTATGCCTGAGGTAGCGCAAGGCCAGTATAAACCGGTTCGTGCGCGGCTGCGGGCGGCGGCGCAAAAGCTATCGAGCTGGAATGAAAAAGGATGCGTTGGGAGGCGGAGTTGTTACACCCGATCCTACGATGGTAAGCAATTGTAAGAGTAGAAGAGCGTGCGGATGAGGCAGCCTATAGTTGGAACCAGTTTTTCTCTCTCTCCACTCTTGAAGTGGTCTTTGCCCGCGGCCTCCACCGCGGGCTTTTTTCTTTCCGGTCCCGGTTTCGCACATTGTGCGATCTGTCGGCTGCCTCTGCGGAGATTGTACATTCCCCTTCACCGGACACGGGGCGCACATGTCATCCCGCCTGTCATCGTGTTGTCATCTTCCAACACATGCATACGCGAAAACACATGTGTGCCGTGTATCGAAAAGTAAAAATCCGTGCTCCGCCAGCGAGGTTTATTGCCTAACCGCTAGAATGGTTTTTTTGCCGACCATCCGGCCGGAACCGATTCACCCTGCAATCGCACTGCAAGTAAGGATTTTTCCCGTGAAGCGACACCTCCTGAGCACCCTGACCCTGTCCCTGATGGCCGCCTTCGCCGCGCCGGCCAAGGCTGCCGACGCTGCGCCGGCCACCGCCGCCACCGCTGCCGCGCCGGCCGGCGTCATTTCGGGCATCGACACCCAGTACATCGACACCAGCGTGCGTCCGCAGGACGACTTCTTCACTTACCTGAACGGCAAGTGGCTGAAGGACACGGAAATCCCGAGCGACCGTTCGAGCTGGGGCACCTTCATGAAGCTGCGCGAAGACACCACGCCGCAGCTGCTGGCGATCATCGAGGCCGCGCAGAAAGACACCGGCGCCAAGGCCGGCACCGAGACCAGGAAAATCGGCGACCTGTACGCCAGCTTCATGGACGCCGAGCGCCGCGAAACCCTGGGCTACAAGCCGCTGACCGGCGAGCTGTCGCGGATCCGCTCGCTGAAGGACAAGAAGGGCATCCCGGCCCTGGCCGCCCACCTGGCGAAGATCGGCGTCTCGAGCCCCTACGGCATCTACGTCGGCCAGGACATGCGCGAGTCGACCAAGTACGCCACCTACATCAGCCAGAGCGGCCTTGGCATGCCCGACCGCGACTACTACCTGAAGCAGGACGACGCCAAGCTGGCGGAGATCCGCGCCAAGTACCAGCAGCACGTCGAGAAGACGCTGGCCCTGGCCGGCGAGAAGAACGCCGCGGCCCAGGCCAAGGCCATCGTCGACTTCGAGACCGAGCTGGCCAAGGTGCAGTGGACCAAGGTCGAGAACCGCGATCCGGTCAAGCGCTACAACAAGATGAGCGTGCTTGAACTGACCAAGCTGGCGCCGGGCTATGACTGGAAGGCGGCCCTGGGCGCCGCCGGCGTGGGCAACAAGCTGGAATACATCATCGTCAACCAGCCGAGCTACTTCACCGGTTTCAATGAACTGCTGGCGAAGACCGACCTGGCGACCGTCAAGTCGTATTTCGAATGGCAGCTGCTGCGCGAATACGCGCCTTACCTGTCGAAGGCCTTCGTGGACGAGAACTTCGCCTTCTACGGCACCGCGCTGACCGGCGTGACCGAGCAGCGTCCGGAATGGAAGAAGGGCGTGGCCACCGTCGAAGGCGCGCTGGGCGAGGCGCTCGGCAAACTGTACGTGAAGGAGCACTTCCCGGCCGAGCGCAAGGCGCGCATGGAAGAGCTCGTCAAGAACCTGATCATCGCCTACGGCCAGTCGATCGACAACCTGGAGTGGATGAGCCCCGCGACCAAGAAGGAAGCGCGCGCCAAGCTGGCCAAGTTTACGCCAAAGATCGGCTATCCGGACAAGTGGCGCGACTACGCGCGCCTGACCATCAAGCGCGACGACCTGGTGGGCAACGCGATGCGCGCCTCGACCTTCGAGTACGAGCGCAACATCGGCAAGCTGGGCAAGCCAATCGACCACACCGAATGGGGCATGACGCCGCAGACCGTGAACGCCTACTACCGCAGCACGATGAACGAAATCGTGTTCCCGGCCGCGATCCTGCAGCCGCCGTTCTTCGACATGCGCGCCGACGACGCCGTCAACTACGGCGCGATCGGCGCCGTGATCGGCCACGAAATCGGCCACGGCTTCGACGACAAGGGCAGCCAGTCGGATGGCGACGGCAACCTGCGCAACTGGTGGACCGCTGAGGACAAGGCCGCGTTCAAGGCCCGCACCGACAAGCTGGTCAACCAGTTCAACGGCTACAGCCCGCTGCCGGGCTATAACGTCAACGGCGAACTGACCCTGGGCGAGAACATCGGCGACAACGCCGGCCTGGCGATCGGCTACAAGGCCTACCAGATCTCGCTGCACGGCAAGCCGGCGCCGGTGATCGACGGCCTCACGGGCGACCAGCGCTTCTTCATGGGCTGGGGCCAGGTGTGGCGCTCGAAGATGCGCGAAGCGCAGCAGATCAACCAGGTCAAGACCGACCCGCACTCGCCGGGCCAGTTCCGCGCCAACGGCACCGTGCGCAATATGGCCGAGTTCTACAAGGCCTTCGACGTGAAGCCGGGCGACAAGATGTACCTGCCGCCTGAAGAACGCGTCATCATCTGGTAATCTGGTCCAGGGACGGGCCGGCGTCATGAGCGCCGGCCCGTTTTGCATTGCACTCACACCAAAGAGAGAGAACATGAAACGACATTTGTTCAGCGCTGCCGCACTCGTGCTGGTAGCTTCGTTCGCGCACGCCGAATCCGGCGCCGCCGCCCCTGCCGCCCCTGCCAGCGCCGCCAAGGCCAGCGCGGCAGCGTCCGGCATCGCCACCCAGTACATCGATGCCGGCGTGCGCCCGCAGGACGATTTCTTCGAACACCTGAACGGCAAGTGGCTCAAGAGCGTCGAGATCCCGGCCGACAAGTCGACCTGGGGCGCCTTCCACCAGCTGCGCGACGACACCCTGCCGCAGCTGCGCGCCGTCATCGAAAAGGCGGCGATGGAACGCAGCGCGGCCAACGGCACCGAAGCGCGCAAGATCGGCGACTTCTACGCCAGCTATATGGACGAAGCGCGCCTGGAGCAGCTGGGCGCCAAGCCGCTGGCCGGCGAACTGGGCAAGATCGCCGCGCTCAAGAACAAGAATGAACTGCCGGCCATGTTCGCCCACCTGGGCCGCATCGGCGTCAACGTGCCCTTCGTGTTCTTCATCCACCAGGACGCCAAGGATTCGACCAAGTACGTGGCCGACCTGTACCAGGCCGGCCTGGGCATGCCCGACCGCGACTACTACCTGAAGCTGGACGACGCCAAGCTGGCGGACACCCGCGCCAAGTACCAGCAGCACGTCGAGAAGATGCTGGCGCTGGCCGGCGGCAAGAATGCCAAGGCCGATGCGAAAGCCATCGTCGAGCTGGAAACCGAGCTGGCCAAGGCGCAGTGGACCAAGGTCGAGAACCGCGATCCGATCAAGACCTACAACAAGGTCGAACTCTCGAAACTGGCCGCCATGGCGCCGGGCTACGATTGGCAGCAGTGGCTGAAGGCGTCGGGCCTGCAGGGCAAGGCCGACTACCTGATCGTCAGCCAGCCTTCTTACCTGAAGGGCTTCGCTGACGTTCTTGGTCGTATTCCGCTGGAAACCTGGAAAGCCTATCTGCAGTTCCAGACCGTGAACGGCTACGCCAACTACCTGTCGAAAGCCTTCGTCGACCAGCGTTTCGCCTTCAACGGCACCACCCTGGCCGGCATCCCGCAACTGGAGCCGCGCTGGAAGCGCGGCGTCTCGACCCTGGAATCCAGCCTGGGCGACGCGGTCGGCAAGCTGTACGTGGCGAAGCACTTCCCGGCCGAGCGCAAGGCGCACATGGAAGTCCTGGTCAACAACCTGCTGGCCGCCTATAAAGAGTCGATCGACACCCTGGACTGGATGAGCCCCGCGACCAAGAAGGAAGCGCAGGCCAAGCTGGCCAAGTTCACGCCGAAGATCGGCTACCCGAACAAGTGGAAGGACTATTCGGCCCTGACCGTGAAACGCGATGACCTGGTTGGCAACGTGATGCGTTCGCGCGAAGTGGAATACAACCGCGAATTGAACAAGCTCGGCAAGCCGATCGACCGCGACGAGTGGGGCATGACGCCGCAGACCGTCAACGCCTACTACAACCCGGAACTGAACGAGATCGTGTTCCCGGCCGCGATCCTGCAGCCGCCGTTCTTCGACGCCAATGCCGACGACGCGGTCAACTACGGCGGCATCGGCGCCGTGATCGGCCACGAGATCAGCCACGGCTTCGACGACCAGGGTTCGCAGTATGACGGCGACGGCAATATGCGCAACTGGTGGACCGAAGAAGACGGCAAGCGTTTCGGCGAGAAGACCAAGGCCCTGATCGCGCAATATGCCGCCTTCAGCCCGCTGGAGGGTTACCACGTCAACGGCGAACTGACCCTGGGCGAGAACATCGGCGACAACTCGGGCCTGGCGATCGCCTATAAAGCCTACAAGATCTCGCTGAAGGGCAAGCCGGCGCCCGTCATCGACGGTCTCACCGGCGACCAGCGCTTCTACATGGGCTGGGGCCAGGTGTGGCGCACCAAGATGCGCGAACCGGCGCAGATCGCCCAGATCAAGACCGATCCGCACTCGCCGGCGCAGTACCGCGCTAACGGCACCCTGAAGAACCAGCCTGGTTTCTACGAGGCGTTCGGGGTCAAGGCGGGCGACAAGATGTACCTGGCGCCGAAGGATCGCGTGATCATCTGGTAAGCCAGGGCTGTCCAAGCCGAAAATAGTGCTGCATATATAAAAGGCCCGGTCGACGACGACCGGGCCTTTGTGCTTGTACCGTGGCTACGCGAGGAAGAGCTGGTAGGCCGTTCCCCGCGATACAGGACGGTCAGCGTGCCAGGCTGGAATAGCTGCAGGTCTTCGAATAGCCTTTCTTCGGATCGCCGAATACGGCGGAGGTGCAGGCGGTTTTTGCAGTAATGACCTTGGTGCTGTAGGCGCCCGGCACGCCGTAGCGCACCTCACGGGTACCGGTGAAAGAGCAGGTATAACCTTCGGTGGCGCACTGCTTCCAGGTTTCCGGCGTCGTCGGCGCAGGCGTAGGCGCAGGCGCAGGAGTCGTCGGCGCCGCCGTCGAACCTGCCGCTTCATAGGCACCGATATCGAGCGTGCCGGAAACCAGACGGGATTCTCCCGAAGCCGTATGCTTGTACTGCGCGGTTGGGGCCAGGCTGACGCCGGCCGCCGACTTGCCCGGTGCGGTGCCGGCATTGATCACCAGTGCGTTGGCGAGCGGATGCAGGTCGAACTGCGCGCGGTTGACGAAGCCTGCGGCCACCGAACGATAATTGCTCTTCTGCACGGCGCTGCCCTGGCTGGTCACGGTGCCTGTGCCGCTAAAGATATTGTTCTGCAGTAAGACCGGGGTCGTCACTTTGCTGCCGACCAGGACGAAGGTGCCGCGCGAGCTGTCGTCGTTCAGGAAGGTATTGTTCACGACATACAAGTCCTTGCCCGGATTTGTCGCACCTTCCATGCCATAGGCCAGCATGCCTGGATTATTGTGGACCGCCGGCTGGTGGATCACGTTGCCGACGACGTAGGCGGTACCGGCATTCGGGAGGTCGATCTCATAGCTTGGTGCACCTGCCTTGGCAGTGGCCGATGGCGTGCTCGAGAAACGGTTGTAGCTAATCGTATTGACCTTGGCGCGCGACTTCAGATTGTGGCCGACCAGGGCGTCGTGCGAATAGTTGTAGCGGAACACGAGGCTGGCGACATTGCCGATATATAAGTTATGCGAATAGCCATCGCCCGCGCCATTGCGTTCGAATTCGCTGTATTCGATCACGATATTACTGTTGGCGTTGGCGCCGCTCAGAATTCCGTTTTCATTGCCGCGCAGGTAGGACGAGCGCAGCGTGAAGTGAGTGCCCTCGAGGCGTAGCGCGGCGCCGTTCTTGTCTGGCACCTTGGCGCCGAACATCTCGACGTTCTCGACGGTGATGTTATTGCCCTTGACCACCCAGATCGCCTTGCCTTGAGCATTCTTGCCGGCAGCATCGATCTTCGGGCGGCCGTTCACGCCGCGGATAACGAGGTCGCTCGGGCTGATGGCGCAGACGTCACCACTATAGGTCTTGCCACCCTGGATCTCGATGATGTCGCCGGCCTTGGCCTTGGCGAAGGCGGCGCAGGGCGCCGCGTAGGTCTTGCCAGGACCGACGGACAGGGTGGCGGCCGAGGTGCTGCCAATGGCTGCCAGCGACATCAGCAGCGCGGCGTTCAGGCGAAAGACGTGGTGTTTGGTCGATGCAGAGTTGCAGAATTGCATGATATTTATCCTGTAAAAAATTCCGCTTGGAATTTGTTCCGGTGGGAAAGTTTTGAAGGATACGATATTTACGGCAGTCTACTTGTAACTAATTGTGACAGTGCAATATGGAAATATTTAACAATTACTAACCAATGAATATGAACGGCAACTATTTCATGCAAGTATTTTTGTTCAATAGTGCCAACTGTTTCTGAGCAGTTTAAATTTTCTTTCGAGCAATATTTTGAATCAGGTTTTATTTTGGTATTCAAGAAAATTCACGATAGGGATTCAACGGCAATACAGTGCAGCGAAATACCACGCGGCATATATCCGTTGCTGGAAGCTGCCCGGGAAGCTTGCGAGAGGAGGAGAATGAACGAAAAGTTGCGCAGAAGACCGACAGTGCAGGGTGATCGCTCGACTTGAGGTAGTGTCGGGATAATTTACAGCGCCTGGATTTGCTTCCGGTAAGCTCGAGCTAATTCACTGATTTTTATAGAAATCAGGCCAAAAGGCATGAATTTTGCTTTGATGTAAGTATAATATTTTGCATCAAGGGGAAAGCATGCGTAAATTTATTGGATCGATTCTTGTAGTCGCCGCAACACTGGGCGCGGGGTCGCAGGCTGCGGTCGCGGCGCCGGTCGTCACTGTCGGTTCCGCCTACTCCTTCTATCTGCAAGGGAGCGAAAGCGATGAGGCGTTTGCCGGCGTCGCCACTTTCGATGACGAGGCAGCCATGGCGGTTCGGGGAGATAGTTTTCTCACCGTGAGCGAATCCGAGAGTGACTTGGGCAATGGTCGATCACTCATCAGTATTCAGATTCGAAGCACTGGCGATTTATTCCCGGTGTTGGGAGAAATAGCGATTTTGGGTATCGGTCTGTTCGATTATCCGCTCGAATTGATGAGCGTCGTTAATTTGTACGAGGCCCGTATTTCTTTCCTCGATTCAAATAATAAGCTGCTCATCGAAACCGATAATCTTGCTGACGGGGTATATCAGAATTATCCTTGGGACGGTTTTTTCCCGGCCACTGACGATGCGTTCGGAACCGAACAAATCGGCGGACTTGGCGTGTTGGGCATTAACTTCGATTTCTTCGTGAGCACCGAGCCGACCGCAGTCCCCGAGCCGGCTGGCGTCCTGCTGGTCGGACTTGGGTTCATGGCCATGCTGACCACGCGCCGTCGCCGCCTGCACTGATCAAAGCGACGTTATTGCTGGGTTGCGCTGCAACAACGTTCATGATCTTTCAAACAAAAAAGCACCCGGCTGGGTGCTTTTTTATTGGAGCCGCAGCGCGTCTTATTTGACGGCGGCCACCATGTAATCGACCGCGGCCTTGATATCGGCATCGGGGAGGGTAGAGCCGCCTTTTGGGGGCATGAAGCCGGCCTTGCCCTGGAAGCCCTTGATCGCGTGTTCGTACATCACGTTAGCGCCCTGGCCGAGACGCGCGGTCCAGGCCGCCTTGTCGCCGAATTTCGGCGCGCCGGCGATGCCAGCGCCATGGCAGGCGATGCAGGCTGAATCGTAGGCTTTCTTGCCAGCGTCGGCGCTGGCAATGGCTGGCGCGGCTGCCGGGGCAGCGGCGGGCGTTGCGGCCGGAACTGGCGCTACCGGTGCGACGGTGGTAGCGGCGGCATCGGCCGGCGCCTCGGCCGCAGCCGGGGCAGGCGCGGGTTCGGCCGGCTCCTTGAAGCTGGCGCCACTCTTGTTGGTCATGAAGACGACGGCGCGCTCGACCTCGAGATTGTCCAGGTCCGGATTGCCGCCCTTGGCCGGCATCGCGCGGATGCCTTCGATGGCGTGTTTCAGCAGGGTGTCATAGCCTTGCGCCAGGCGTGCGCCCCAGGCGCCGTTGTCGCCGGTCTTCGGCGCCCCGGCCATGCCGCTGTCGTGGCAGGCTGCGCAGGTGGCGGCATAGACGGCGCCGCCGGCCTGCAGCACGCGCGGCGCATTGGCGTCGACCAGGGTGAAACCTTCTTCGGAAACGGGGCGAATGCGGTTGGAGATGGCTTCGGCGCTCTGGCCGTCGGTGCCGGCGCCGGTGGTGGCGGTACTGGTCACGAACGTGACCAGTAAAATGATACCTAGAACAATAACCAAGAAGAATCCCGTGACGGCAACGACGAGCTGTTTAGGCGTGCGGATGAGGGATTGGTGTTCGTTGTGTGCGTCGCTCATGATTTCCTTAATTCAATTAAAAAAACCGGCCACTGGGGCACTGCGATCTAGTGGCTTTTTGCAAATGCCGTCAAGAATCTTATTATAGTGTAATCCTGCTTTGGTGTAGGGGTTTTTCCGCCTCTCCCCATGGACGTACTTGCGGAAAGACTGTATCCTTCGTCACGCCTCCAGCGCGGCTGTAGCTCAGTGGATAGAGTATTGGCCTCCGAAGCCAAGGGTCGCTGGTTCGATCCCAGCCAGCCGCGCCATTCCGGCATCATTGCCATCGTTTTCCTTTCTCTTTCCGAACGTCCCGCATGCGCCAGCATGTCGCGGTCTCGCGTCCGTGCTCGCCGCTCATACCGCGCATTCGACACTTTTGTGTAATGACGCACGCGCACAATTGACATTGATCAGTGTTGACTTTAAGGTAAGTGGGAGTTGGCAGGCCCTTCATTGTCGGCAGGCTCGATTCGGCAGTTTCTCGTGCCATGCGCGACGACTTTCCCGCGCATGTTCCGCACTCTTGAAAAGGACCTTCCATGACCCTTGACCATGGCCTTCGCGACCGTATCGCACTTCTGCGGTTCGTCATGATCTTCGGCGTGATCATGCTGCATACACCGCAGTACGTGCCCATGGCCGAGATCGGCAATGGCTGGTTCGATGCCACCAAGGCCTTTTTCCAGCTCGCCGTGTTCCGCGCCACCGTCCCGGTGCTGACCGTCATTTCGGGCTTCCTGCTGTTTGGCGCCGCCCTCGACCGTGCGCCGGCCCGCCTGTTCAGCAAGAAGGCGCGCACCATCCTGCTGCCCTTCCTGTGCTTCAACCTGCCGCTGCTGCCCCTGGCGCTGGGCGCGCAACTGTTTGCCGGTGTCGAGATGTCCGCGCAACTGTGGCCTTTTGAACCGATGGCCTGGCTCAACGCCGCCTTCGGCCTGACGGCGTCGCCCGTGAATTACCCATTGAACTTCCTGCGCGACCTGCTGGTGCTCATCCTGCTCGCGCCGGCATTCGGCTGGTTACTGCGCAATTACGCCTGGCCGGGCCTGGTGCTGGTGTCGGTGGTGTTCTTCAAAAACTACGATGGCGTGCTGGTGCTGCGCGACGTGATGGCGGTGCTGTTCTATGTCGGCGGCATGGCCGCCGTGCGCGGCTGGAACCTGCGCCTGCTCGACCGGTACGCAGTGCCGTGCTTCCTGTTGTTTTTGCTCGCCTGCGCCGCCATCGTGCATTTCCGTGTCGCGAACACGACCTATCTGCGCCTGATCGCTCCGTTCCTGATCTGGCCGGCCACCGCCTGGCTGGCGGCGAGCCGGCTCGGGCCCTGGCTGGTCGGCATGAGCAAGTACAGCTTCTTCATGTTCCTGGCGCACGCCCCGGTGCTGTTGCTGACCTGGCTCCTGTACAGCCGCTATGGCAGCGCCTTGCCCTATCCTTTGTACTGGGTCATGGCGCCGGTGCTGGTGACGGCCATCCTGGTCGCCGCCTACCGTATCGCCAACGTCCTGATGCCGCGGCTGTTCCCTCTGCTCATAGGCGCAGGACGACGTGCGCGGCAGCCGGCACCTGCCGTCGGCGCCATGCCGGTGGTGGATGCGCCCCAGGCCGCCGGGGCGAAACTCTGAGGCGCACACTTGCTCTAAATCAATATTGGCTTTAAAACAATAGCGCACGATATCCATCGTTGCGCTGCATACTGTTGAGTCAATGCTAAAATTTCTTTCCCTAAGCGCAGGTGAGCTTTGCAACAGCCTGTCTTACCCGTGTTGCATTGACCTGACGCGGCAGTGAACCATCGTTGAGTCCGCTTGTGTTTCCATGCTATATTTACTGTTAAAAATATAGCAAAAAACAACCATGCTTGTGATATATAAAATGCATGGTTCAGCAATGTTTGGCTGGATTTGCTTGTACAGGCGACAAGTCATCGACATTACACAGCGCTGACCTACTATGGCGAGCACATGATCAGCGACAAGCGGCGTGGGGAAACATGATGACAGGGCTGTTGCCCTGTGGGAAATTTTTTCTACCCCGCGCACGGCAGATCTAGCGATAAAGAAACAAATCTCAATCTTTGCTATATTGATAATGTCGCGTAGGAAAATTTATTAACCAGGAGGCGGACGAGGTCGGCGATTGTCGTCAATACAACACGTCCTGGCGAGCGCGACACGTTATAGCTATTGTATGAGACCATGCGCGCGCTGCTGTCGATGCAGCCGATGCCTTGTGGTCGTTTTGCCAACTCAGCAAGCAGTGAAGCAATAATAAATTCTGGGGAATAAAATGTTTCGGATCTCTAATCACTATGTGTCGAAGATCGTATTCGTCCTGCTGTTCGTAGAGATATTGATCCTGCTTGGGGCCGCCTATGCGGGCGCCGCCATGCGTTTTCTTGATGTCGGCGCGCCGACGACGGCCTTGCAGCTCGATCACTTCATGGCCTCGGCAATCGCCTTCGCGGTGGCGGTGAGCTTCAGCATGAGCGCCATGGGCATGTACCAGCTCGATTTCGACGAAGGCCTGCGCCATCCCTTCCTGATGAAGCTGATGCCCGCTTTCCTGATGGGCTTCCTGATCCTGACCCTGGTGTTCTATATTGCCCCCGATCTGTATTTCGGCCGCGGCATCCTGCTGCTGGTGTTCGGCCTGGCGGCGGTCGGCATCTTTACGGCGCGCATCATCTTCTTCAAGACATCCGAACTGCGCCTGATGCAGTCGCGCATCATGTTCCTGGGCAGCGGTCCGCTGGCCAAGGAGTGCAGCGAACTGGCGCAGAAGAAGACCAGCTACCACCGCTACAATATCGCCGGCTTCATTCCGGTCGCCAGCGAAGAGGTCTGCGTGCCTGCCGGCAACCTGCTCAAGGTGCGCGACGGCGATTCGCTGGTCAAGGTCGCCAAGCAGTACGGCGTGCAGGAAATCGTGGTCTCGGTACAGAACCGGCGCGGCAGCTTCCCCATCAAGGAACTGCTGGACTGCAAACTGCAGGGCCTCAAGGTCACCGATGCCGCCACCTTCTTCGAACGCGAAACCTGCCAGATCCGGGTCGATTCCCTGCAGCCGAGCTGGCTGGTCTTCGGCGGCGGTTTTGACCAGAGCTATATCCGCACCTTCATGAAGCGCGGCTTCGACCTGGTGTGCAGCACCCTGATCATGGTCATGACCCTGCCGATCATGCTGGCCGCGGCGATCGCCGTGTGGCTGGAAGACCGCGGCCCCGTGTTCTATTCGCAGGAACGGGTCGGCAAGGACGGCAAGATCTTCCGGGTGCACAAATTCCGCAGCATGCGCACCGATGCCGAAAAAGGCGGCAAGCCGCAGTGGGCGGCCCAGAACGATCCGCGCGTCACCCGCGTCGGCAATTTCATGCGCAAGACCCGCATCGACGAACTGCCCCAGGTGTTCAATGTGCTCAAGGGCGAGATGTCCTTCGTCGGTCCGCGGCCCGAGCGTGCCTATTTCGTGGAACAGTTGATCGAGGTGGTGCCGTATTACAATGTACGTCATAGCATCAAGCCAGGCATCACCGGCTGGGCCCAGGTTCGTTACGGCTATGGTTCCTCGGCCGAGGATGCGCTGCAAAAGCTGCAGTACGACCTGTATTACGTCAAGAACAACAGCCTGTTCCTCGACGTGCTGGTCCTGATCAATACGCTCAAGGTCGTGCTGTTCCGCAGCGGGCGCTGACGGCCGTGCCCCGGGTGGTCCCGGGGCCAGGCATCGGTGTGGCCTCCTTACCGGGATTTTTTCAATGCACGTTCTCATGGATGGCGCACGTTGACCAGCATTGCCGTCTACAGCTATAGCGTCGCCGCCGTCGGTTTCTTCCTGCTGATCGGTCTCCTGCTGACGATCTGGCGCGGCCGCAGCCACGTCGCGCCGGTCGCGATCGCCTGCGCGCTCACCGCGCTCTGGTCCGGCGCCCTGGCCCTGGAAGCCGCGTCCGGCCTCGGGCTGTGGTCGGTCTGGACCGACAAGCTCGAGATCCTGCGCAGCGGCGCCTGGTGCGTCGTGCTGCTCCTCTTGCTGGGCAACTACCGCGATCCGGGCAGCCGCTGGCCGTTCGGCCTGCGCACCCCGGTATTCGTGGGCGGCATGGTCTACCTGGGCCTGCTGCTGGCGACGGCGCTGCTGCGCACCGACCTGATGCTCAACTTCGACGGCCTGCTGCCGAACGTGACGGCGCGCGTGTGCCAGGCGGTGCTGGGCATGCTGCTGGTCGAGCAGGTGTACCGCAACAAGACGGTGCAGGAGCGCTGGGCCATCAAGTTCGCCTGCCTCGGCATCGGCGCCATGTTCGCCTACGACTTCTACATGTACAGCCAGGCGATGCTGTTCCACGAGATGCACCAGGACACCTGGGCCGCGCGCGGCATCGTCAACGCCCTGGCCATGCCGCTGATCGGCACCGCGATCAAGCGCGGCGCCTCGCGCGCCAATGCGCTGGCGCTGTCGCGGCGCGTGATGTTCCATTCGACCGCGCTGTTCGGCTCCGCGCTGTACCTGATGGCGATGGGCTTCGCCGGCTATTACCTGCGCTACTTCGGCGGCAGCTGGGGCGGCGTGATGCAGGTGGTGTTCCTGTGCGGCGCGCTGTTGGTGCTGGCCGGGACCCTGTTCTCGGGCACCTTCCGCGCCTGGCTCAAGGTTTTCATCAGCAAGCATTTCTACAGCTACGGCTACGACTACCGCGAGGAATGGATGCGCTTCACTCGCACCCTGTCCGAGCACAGCGCCAATATCGGCGAACGCGCGATCGAGGCGGTCGGCGCCCTGGTCGAAAGCCCGGGCGGGGTGCTGTGGCAGCGCCGCGACGGGGAACCCGACAGCGGCGGCGGCGGCGCCTATCGCCCGGCGGCCGGCTGGCAGGCTTCCAGCAGCGCCGTCGAGCCGGCCGATTCGAAGTTCTGCCGCTTCCTGGAAACCACCCAGTGGGTGATCGACCTGCACGAATACAAGGCCCTGCCCGAGAAGTACGGCGACCTCGAACTGCCGGACTGGCTGAAGGCATTCCCGCGCGGCTGGCTGGTGGTGCCCCTGATCATGCACTCGAAACTGTTCGGCTTCGTGGTGCTGCAGGACGCGCGCAGCACGGTGGCCCTGAACTGGGAAGTGTTCGACCTGCTCGAGATCGCGGGCAGCCAGGCCGCCAGCTACCTGGCGCAGCAGGACGCCGCCAACGAGTTGATGGTGGCGCGCCAGTTCGATTCGTTCAACCGCATGTCGACCTTCGTGGTGCACGACCTCAAGAACCTGGTGTCCCAGCTGTCCCTGATGAACGCCAACGCCGAAAAGCACCGCGACAATCCGGAGTTCCAGCGCGACATGCTCGATACGGTCGACCATTCGATCCAGAAGATGACGTCGATGCTGCAGAAACTGAGCCGCAACGATGCCCCGGCGCGGCCGCGCGCCCTGTCGGTCGAGGCCGTGGTGCGCCAGGCGATCGCGCTCAAGAGCGCCCTCGAGCCGCATCCGTCGCTGCAGGTCGAGCAGCAGGGCCTGATGGTGCTGGCCGACCGCGAGCGGCTCGAGCGCGTGCTGGGCCACCTGATCCAGAACGCGATCGAGGCCACGCCCAAGAGCGGCCGCGTGAACGTGAGCATCCGCCGCCAGGGCAACGGGGTGGCGATCACGGTGGCCGACACCGGCGCCGGCATGACCGAGAAATTCATTCGCGAGCGCCTGTTCAAGCCGTTCGAGTCGACCAAGCCGGCCGGCATGGGCATCGGCGTGTTCGAGAGCCGCGAATACATCACTGAACTGGGCGGCGCGCTGGACTTGACCAGCACGCCCTCGGTCGGAACCACTTTTACCGTCACCCTGCCGTTGTACCATGAGGCCGGCGCCGGCATCGCCGCCGGCGCCATCGATCGCGCAGCGTGAACTGAGGAATAGCCGTGACCCAAAACAAACCGAAACTGTTGATCATCGAAGACGACCCCGGCCTGCAGAAGCAGCTGCGCTGGAGCTTCGATGCGTATGACGTGGTCGTCGCCGGCGACCGCGAAAGCGCGCTGGCGCAGATTCGCCGCCACGAGCCGGCGGTGGTCACCATGGACCTCGGGCTGCCGCCCGATCCGGACGGTTCGACCGAAGGCCTGGCCACGCTGGAACAGATCCTGGCGCTGGCGCCGGACACCCGCGTGATCGTCCTGACCGGCAACCAGGAGCGCGCCAACGCGGTCAAGGCGATCGCCATGGGCGCCTATGATTTCCACCAGAAGCCGTGCGAGCCCGAGGTGCTGAACCTGGTGATCCAGCGCGCGTTCTTCTTGCACAACCTGCAGATGGAAAACCGCCGCATGCAGTCGAACCAGGCCGATTCGCCGATGGCGGGCGTGATCAGCCGCGACGCCGGCATGCTCAAGGTGTGCCGCAACATCGAGAAGGTGGCCCCGACCTCGGCCTCGGTGATGATCCTGGGCGAATCGGGCACCGGCAAGGAAGTGCTGGCGCGCGCGCTGCACGCGCTGTCGCCGCGCGCCAAGGAGCGTTTCGTGGCGATCAACTGCGCCGCGATTCCCGAGAACCTGCTCGAGAGCGAACTGTTCGGCTACGAGAAGGGCGCCTTCACCGGCGCCGCCAAGCAGACCAAGGGCAAGGTCGAACTGGCCAACGGCGGCACTTTCTTCCTCGATGAAGTGGGCGACCTGCCGATGGCGCTGCAGGCCAAGCTGCTGCGCTTCCTGCAGGAGCGCGTGATCGAGCGCATCGGCGGCCATGAGGAAATCCCGGTCGACGTGCGCATCGTGTGCGCGACTCACCAGAAGCTCAAGGAATTGTGCAGCACCGGGCGCTTCCGCGAAGACTTGTACTACCGCTTGTCCGAGATCGTGGTCACGATCCCGCCGCTGCGCGCGCGCCAGGGCGATGCGGCGCTGCTGGCCCACCATTTCAAGAACAAGTTCTGCGCCCAGGAGTCGCGCCCGACCCTGCACTTCGCGCCGGACGCGATCGCCGCCATCGAGGGCTACCAGTGGCCGGGCAACGTGCGCGAGATGGAAAACTGCGTCAAGCGCGCCGTGATCATGGCCGACGGCCCGACCATCGTGGCCGACGACCTGGGCCTGCCCGACGACGGCACCCAGGTCGAGCAACCGCTGAATTTGCGCCAGGTGCGCGACGAGGCCGAACACGCGGCCATCGTGCGCGTGCTGGCGCGGGTGGACGGCAATATCGTCAAGGCTTCCGAGATGCTGGGCGTGAGCCGTCCGACCCTGTATGACCTGATGAACCGGCACGGCATCAAGAGCAGCGTCTGAAGTGCTCGCTATGAGGTGCTCCCCATGAAGCGTGGCGCGCGCCTGGCGCTGGCGGCCGCCTTGCTGGCCGGCTGCGGCGTGGCGGCGGGGCTGTTCGTGGCCGAGCGTGCCGGCGTGATGCCGCGCACCCTGGCGCCCTACATCGAGAAGCGCAGCAGCGGCCACAACGCCGTCATCGTCGGCGCCGGCCAGTTCGCCAGCCGCGGCCTGCTGGCGCTGGACCGCGGCGCAGCGGGCGGCGCTCCCGCGCCCGACCTGGCGCCCCTGACGCTGGGCGCCCAGCCGCAGCCGGCCGGAGCCGCCGCTTCCGATGATGCCGTGGTCGGCGACGTCGGCGCCCTGCGCGCCGCCATGGCTGCGGCCACGCCGGGCACGACGATCACGCTGGCGCCAGGCAGCTATCGCATCGAACACCGTGCGCTGGAAGCCAGCCGGCCCGGCGGCGCGCAGGCGCCGGTCGTGCTGCGCGCCGCGCGGCCGGGCACGGTGACCTTGCTGTCGAACGTGCCGGTCGCGATCCGGGTCAACGCTCCCTACTGGCGCTTCGAGAACCTCACCATCGACGGCGCCTGCGCCGCCCACGACGACTGCGAGCACGCCTTCCAGGTGACCGGCGCGGCCAGCCATTTCGCGGCCGTCAACAACACCCTGCAAGGCTTCAACGCCCACTTCAAGATCAACGGCGCCGGCGGACGCTTTCCCGACCATGGCCTGATCGAGGCGAACACCCTGTCCAATCCGGCGCCGCGCGCGACGCGCAAACCGGTGACCCCGATCGACCTGGTCGCGGCCAGCGACTGGACGGTGCGCGGCAACATCATCCGCGACTTCGTCAAGGCGGGCGGCGACCGGATCAGCTACGGCGCCTTCGCCAAGGGCGGCGGCAGCGGCAATCTGTTCGAGCGCAACCTGGTGTGGTGCGAGCAGGCGCTGGCCGGCCAGCCGGGCCAGCGCGTCGGGCTGTCGCTGGGGGGAGGCGGCACCGGCAAGCCGTATTGCCGCGATGGCCGCTGCATCACGGAGCAGGAGCGCGGCGTCGTGCGCGCCAACCTGGTCGTCGGCTGTTCCGACGTCGGTATTTATCTCAATAGCGCGGCCGATTCCCGGATCGAGGACAACACCCTGGTCGACACCGCCGGCATCGACGTGCGCTTCGCCACCAGCAGCGCGCGCATCGATGGCAACCTGGTCGACGGTCCGATCCGCAGCCGCGACGGCGGCCTGCTGCGCCTGGGGGATAACCGCGATGCGGCCTTGTGGCGCTCGTACGCGGGACTGCATCCGGTGCGCGCCCTGTTCGCGGCGCCGGCCAGCGGTGATTTCCTTTGGCACGACGGGGCGCCGGCGCGCGCCATGCCGCGCCAGGACGGCGTCGACTTGTGCGGCGCCGCGCGTGGCCAGGCGAAGGCTTACGGCGCCTTCGAGGATTTCGGCGCCTGCCTGCGCCGCTGAGGATTTACCAGGAGCGCAGCCACTCGGCGGTCCAGCGCGCGACCTGGTCGCGCCAGGCGCGGCGCGAGAAAGTATGGTCGGCGTCGTCGATCTGGCGCCGCGTCACGCGCGGCGGGGCCAGCACGCCTTTCCAGGCGCGGTCGGCGTCGGCCAGGTCGCAGAATTCGCGCGCGGTCAGGTCGGCGCCGGCGATCACCAGCAATACCTGCCCGCGAAAATCCTGCAGGCCGGCGCGCATCCGTTCCGGCAGCGAGGCGGTGGCGGTGGCGGTGGCGGCGGCAGGCGCGGGCCCGCCCCTGGCCTTGCGCAGCAGCGCCACCAATGAACTCAGCGAACGGCGCCAGTCGAGGCCCCCGCGCAGCAGCTGTTTCCAGAAGGCCGGGTCGCGCAGGCGCGCCCGGTAGTAATGGCGCAGCGTGGCGCGCGCCAGGCCGTCCTCGGTGCGCACCCAGGGATTGAGCAGCACCAGGCCGGTCACGCGCGGGTCGCGCGCCGCATACATGCCGATCGCCGAGGCGGCGTCGCACAGGCCCCACAGCACCACTTCGCGCAGGCCGGGCGCCGCCGCCATGAAGGCGTCGATCGCGGCGCGCAGGTCGTCCTCGACGTCGTCGAACGGGCGGATCGCGCCCTCGCTGTCCCCCATGCCGCGGTAGTCGAAGCGCAGCACCGGCACGCCGTCCTGCGCCAGGTCGCGCGCCAGCAGGGTGAATTGACGATGGCTCCCGGCCCGGTATTGCGGGCCGCCGACGACCACCAGCACGCCGCGCGCGCCGGATGCGGCATGACCCGGCAGGCTCAGGATGCCGTACAGCCGCTCGCCGCCGCAGTCGAAGGCGAGCGCCCGTTCTTCCGGGGGCCGGTCCGGATCGGTAGCGGCTTCCATATGCCTGATCTCCACGCCTTCAATGCCCATGCAGTCTTGCCTCCAGCGCGGCCGTGCCGGTCTCCAGCCAGGCCGCATTCTCGGTGATCTCGGTGGTGGTCCAGAACGGCGCGCTGTGGACCGGGTGCAGGCGCAGGTCGACAGCGGCGTCGCACCAGGCGGCGGCGGCGCGCGCGGCGCCGGGGGACGGCTCGGCGCCGGCCTGGGTGACCGCCTCGATCCAGTCGACCGGGCAGGCCGGGCGGAAGGCGTCCAGCGGGTCGAGCGCATCGAGCGCGCGCGCCAGGTGGGGATCGAGGTCGTAGCCGGCAATCTCGAGCGCTTCGCCGGCCAGCAGCGCCGCACGCAATTGCGCCGTGCCGCCGCCGGCGTCGCCATCGGCCAGCAGCGCGCCGGCCAGGCGCAGCCGCAGGAACTGGGTCAGGTAGGTGGAGCCCTTGAGCACCGGCTGCCACAGCAGCATGCCGGCCACCGGGTGCGCGGCCGTGCGCGCATAGTCCAGCGCCAGCAGGGCGCCCAGGCGCAGGCCCCACAGCCGCAGCGGCGCGTCGGTTCTCTCGCGCAGCCAGGCCGCGGCCAGCGCCAGGTCGGCCTGCCACCGTTCCCAGCGCGCGTCGCCGAAGTCGCCGCTGCTGTCGCCGCAGCCGGCCAGGTCGATCTGCAGCACGGCGTGGCCGGCCGCGGCGAAGGCGCGCGCCTGCAGCGCCGCCATGCGGCGCGAGCGGTTCAGCTCTTCGGCGAAGGGATGCACGTACAGCAGCGCCCCGCGCGCCGGGCCGGCCGGCGGGTGGTAGAGGCAGAAACGCTGCCCGCCGTCCGCCTTCAGGAAGAAGGGTTCGGCCGGCGCGCCGGCGGCGGCCTTCATGCGCCGCGCTTGTCGTCCACGAAAGCGGCCAGGCTGCCCAGGGTGGAGAAGGTGCTGGCGCTGATGTCGTCGTCGTCGATCGCGATGTCGAAATGTTCCTCGAGGGCGGCGATCAGGCTGATCACCGCCATCGAGTCGAGTTCGGGCAGCGCGCCCAGCAGGGGCGAGTCCGCGGTCAGCTGGCGGCCGGCGTCGCCCAGGCTGAGGACGTCGGTGAGGATGGTCTTGATTTGGTCGAGGATCATGCGAATTCCATTCACGGATTGGGGCGCAGCAGCGCCAGCCGGGTCTTGATCGGGGCCGCCAGGCGGTGCACCTCGCCCACCAGTTCATGGCGCGTCAGGCGCAGCAGCAGGTACCAGGCGACGGCGATGACCGGCGCCATGGCGAGCAGGCGCAGCAGCGGCGCCAGCGAGGACGGCAGCGCCATCGCCAGCAGCATGGCGGCGCCGCTGGTGCCCAGCGCCACCACCGCGCTCGGGAGCAGGGCGCGCAGCAGGCGGCCGATGCCGAGGTCGAAATAATGACGCTGGATGTAGGCGCGCAGCGGCATGGTCAGCACTGTTGCCAGGCACAGCGACCATGCGAAGCGCACCAGCGAACCATCGTACATCCATACCCCGAACCCGATGCGCGCGAACAGGATGGCGAGCACGAACACCGCGCTCATGTAAGGGCGCCCAATCGCGGTCAGCGCGAAGCTGACATACTGGAACGTCATTACCGAGGCGGCCGCAAGCGTCAGCGGCAGGATGGCGGGCACCGCCTCGAGCCAGGTCGGGCCGTACAGCGCCAGGACGATGTCGTGCCCGAGCACCGCCGTCAATCCCAGCGCGGTCCACCCGACCCCGGTCAGCAGGACGGTGGCACGGGTCAGCACCGGCGCCAGCGATTCGCCGCGGTGGAAGATCTGCGCCATGTAGGAAACGGCGCCGTAGGTCATGGTCGAGCCGGCGATGTGGATGAAAATCTGGACGGTGGAATTGGCGCGGCTGAGCAGGCCGACCTGGCTTGCCGAGCCGAGCTTGCCGAGCAGGATGTCGGGAATCGCATTATTGATCGCCACAGACGTGTTCGAAATGAGAGAACCCGCGCCGAAATTGACGATGCCGCGCCAGTGGGTGAACGCGGGCAGCCATGGCATAGTGCGTGGCCGGAAGGGAGCCAGGGCCACGATACTCACGAGAATATTGATCAGGTTGGCCCACGCCAGGCTCATGCTGCCGAATCCTAGCTTGGCCAGCACCAGGCAACTGGCGCAATAACTCAGGGTGCCCGCTGCCGTTACGTAGGCCTGCTTCTGCGCTTCAAATTTGCGCGAGAGCATGGCATTGGTGATCGAGCCGAAAGGAATGAACACGAATCCGAGGGCCAGCACCTGCATGACCGGCACCATCTGCGGCTCGTCGAACGCGGCGCCGATCGGGCCACTGGCGAGATACAGGCACAGGGCGATCAGCCAGGACGAGGAAAACAGTACGCCAGCCGCCGATTGGAGTTTCTCGGGAGTGAGATCGTTCTCGCGCTGGATGTATTGGTTGACGCCGAAATCGCGGAACACATGGGCGAAATTGACGAACACCACGGTCATCGAAAAGACGCCGATCTCGCTCGGACTCAGGATGCGCGCGAGCAGGACGCTGACGATGAACTTGAGCACCGTCGCCCCGGTCGAGGAACAGAAGGTGATGAACAGCGATCGTCGCAGGTTTGCCATGGTTGTCAGGACTGTCGATGACGGCGATGGCGCTTCAGGCGCACGGCCCCGGCGCGACGATGGGCGCGCCAGGCCGGGCAAGGCACGGATGGCTGTCTGCAGTGCGAACTCGGATCGGATTCTTCATGGACGAATATCTGCGGCATGCACGCCTGGCGGCATGCGATCGATTGCTGTAATGCACAATATTATATGCTGCATCCCTATTTCCTCAGGGTCGCACGATACATTTCTTACATGAAAACCGAGTGTGCCTGCCAGTGATTGCCCACATGGCGACTCAATCGCCCTGCGTTTTGTTTCGGGGAACGATGGCCCATACGGGCATCTTGCTGTAGTCCGGCTTGTCGGCCCGTGCGTCGAAGCGTTTCCAGGCCTCTGCGGCATGTGGAATGCCGGACGTCGCCGCTACCGCCAGCGCGGGCTGCATATTGGCCGGATAGCCCAGCGGCGAGTCCGAATAGCCCGACATCCGGCCGGGCGACCAGCGTCCCTTGCTGGCCGTGCGCAGCCAGTCGCTCTGCTCGCGGCTCGCGCAGGGCTGGTCGATATATTTCAGGCCCTGCGGATGCTTCAGTTTTTTACTTTCGTTGAGAATGCTGTCGCCGCCAAAATTAAACTGGTACATGGTGGCCAGGTCGTCGAACAGCGGCTCCTTCGGCCCAGGGCGGAATTCGAGATGATAGGCCGAGGCCTGGATCCAGCAGAAACCGGGCGTCGTCATGCGCCCGACCGCATACTTCGCTTTCCAGCGCAAGATGGGCAGCGCCTTGTCGAAGCCGAGTTCTGCGAGATACCCGAAGCTCCAGGTAAGGAAGTCGTCCTGCCATGGCGCCGATGCCTTCACCTTGAACGAACTGGCGCCCGAACTGTCGTACACGCCCAGGCGATTCGGATTGCCCACCACATACGTGGCATGGTAGAAGGCCAGGTTATTGTCGAGCTGCTTGGCGAAATACCCTTTCAGCGGATGGGCGTCGGGGGTGATGTAGGCGGCGTGGCCGAGCGTGCGCAGCGACCATGCCTGGCCGCGTACCTGCTGCCAGCGCACCAGGCCCTGCCCGCGACCCGAATTGCCCGGATCGGTTTCGAGCGGATTGCTGGCGGCCCAGAAGTGCAGCTCTTCCAGGTAGTAATAGTCGCCGGTAAGCAGGTAGGGCAGGTAGGCGAGCGAAGGCTGATGCGAGGTGTCGTGCTTGTAGGGCGTGTCGCACAAGCCCTTGCCGGCGCAGCGCGGCACCGGCAGCGGCGGCCTGTTTGCCAGGTTCATGTGGGTGGAGACGAGGCGATTGGCCGGTGTGTCGGTGCGCAGCGGGTATCCGGTGCGTTCATCGCGCAGGTGGATCGACCAACTGCCCGAACCCTCGGCGGCCGCGATCATGCTGGCGCGCGCACGCAAGTCCGACGACAGCAGGTATTGCACCGACCAGCCCGGTAAAGGTCCGATATCGTCGCGCCCGCCGGTCGCCGGCATGTAGCGGTTGACGGGCCCGATCGTCATCGGGCCGGTTTTTCCGGAGCCGAGCCGGGAAGCCTGGTCAGCCAGCGAACGTTCGCTCGGCTTGATGCCCTGGTCGTAGTTGGGCACGGCGCGCGAGGCGATCAGGTAGGCGCTGTCGGGGCGGATGTGCAGTTCCGGGGCGCGCGTCTCGTTCCACCAGGCCAGCTGGCGCCAGCGCGCGTGATGGTAATGGCGCAGTCCTTCCCTGGCATACACGGTGCGTCCGCCCACCTCGACCTCGACGTCGTAGTCGAGGTTGCGCGCGCCGGCCTGGAAGGTCCTGGTGTTTTCGACGACGACCTCGACCCGTGCCTGTCGTTCCAGGCCCGGATACCAGCGCACGGCAAAGCGCGCGTCCAGCAGCGGATGGGCGGCGCCGCCCTGCGCCTTGAACGGCGCCAGGCCGCGCCACTCGCGCGCCAGCGGGCCGTCGAGCCAGGCGCCGGTGTTCTTTTCGCCCCTGGCGCCTGCAGCCGCCTCGGCCAGGGTGGCGCGGTAGGTCACGCCATCGATCGTGAGCGTGACGCTGGCCGTCAGGCCGTCGGCGAGCAGGCGCTTGACGGTGATGTCGGCGGCGCGCGGCTGCGGGGCTCGCTCCTTCACCAGGTCGAGGTCGGCGTTTGCGCGCGCGCCGAGGCGCGGCAGGACGCCGGAGAGGACCGCATGGCGCACCGAGCCGTCCGCATGAGTGGCCTTGACATCGACCTGTAGCGGCAGCAGGGCGCCGTCTTGCAGGCGCGCCGCCAGGCGCTCGTTCTTGCCCAGGTCGCCCGGCGCGAAGACCTGGCCGAAGGTGAAGGGGACGTCGGCCTGGTCGGAGCGCAGGTTCTGGATGCGGACTTCTGCGAGAGGGGATGCCGCCAGCGCGGCGGTGCTGGTCAGCACGAGCGCCGCCGCCAGCAGACGGAACAGGCGCGGCGCGGAAAAAGAGGACGGGCCGGACATCGCAGCGGTGGGCGTCGGTGCGTCAGCCCGCCGTGGTCGACTGCGCGAGCGTGGCGCCGGCCCCTGGCGCGGCGTCGAGCGCGCGAATCACGTCGCGCGAGGTGGCTTCATACTTGCTGTTAATGAAGCGCATCGAACCGATGAAGTGCAGGAAAGCCGTTTCCGCGGTAGCGCAATCGGGGGTGCCATACTTGGGGAAGGGCAGCGTGCGGGTGCCGCGGGCATTGGCCACCAGGTAGTTCGAGGTCACCTGCTCGGTGCCCCAGCGCTTCCAGTCCTCGCCCAGCTTGGCGGTCATGCGGCGCGAAAAGTCCAGCATGGCGTCGCGCATGGTGTCCGAATGCGGGAAGCCGGTGAAGCCGGCGCAGCCGCGCACGTACAGGGCGTCCTGCGGCAGGCCGACATTGACCATCTCGCTCTCGGAAATGGTCTGGATGTGGGCGCCCGGCTTGAGCACGCGCAGCGCGTGCTCGCGCACCGCCGGCAGCTGGCGCAGCGGGGTGTCGGGCAGGTCGGCCAGCACGAAGCCGGTGCCGTTGCGCACGCCTTCCACGATTTCGGGGATCGGCTGGACCGTGACGGTATCGGCGTCGAGCTGGACCACATAGGTTTCGCGCACGAAGCCCGAGATCGCGTACAGCCTTTCCCACACGCCGCCGCGCGGAATGTCGGGATGGACGAATTCGTCGGCGTGGTGCAGCTCGATGTGCGGCACGTGCTGGCGCAGCACGGCACGGTCCTCATCGGTGATCGAGGGATCGCACACCACGACCACCCGTTCCGCGTTCGCATAACGGACGAAGGACTTGAGCGCGACCAGGTAGGCGAGAACGTCGCGGGTATGGACCATCGACAACAGCATGAACGGCAGGTTGCCGCGCTCGACCGGAGGGGTCGACAAGATTTGCCGGGTCGCCTTCGTGTGCCGGGAACGGAAATAATCCCGTTTCAGGCGCTGAACGATCCTCTGAATTAAAGACATCCTCACTGACTCCTGTATCCGCATGTCGGCAAGCGTCGCAGCTTTGCCGGACGCTGGCGTGATACTATTGCATTTCTTGCAATAGCGCGCGATTATTATATGCTGAATTGTGCAGCGCACGCGTTCCGTGCTGCATTTTTTGCCAGATGACATTATCTTCATGCCTGAAGACGGCATACCGCCATCCAAATCCCTGACGGAGCGCCATTGAGTAAGCAGCAGGTAACATTTTTCTTGCCGGATCCGCAACAAGTGCGCTTGTTGCAGGATGCCGATCCGGACCGCGACTGGCGCCTTTTCAGCACCGGGGTGCAGGTATGGGTCGGGCAAACCTATCTGCGCCTGAAGCGGGCCGGGTATCCGGTGGCGCTCAGCGCGCTGGCGCCGGATGCGGGCCTGGTGGTGGTCCATGCCGACCATGTGCCGGTGCTGCTGTGCCGGCGGCGTTGGGGGGCGGCCCTGACCATCGTGGCGGCGCGCGCCGACCGTCCGCACCAGCCGCATGCCGATGTCGAGATCGTGCAGAACGCCGCGTCCGCGCACGGCGGCAGCGCCTTCCACGTCCAGCACTGGCCGCAGCCAGGCCTGGTGGCGCGCGATCCGCAGCGCGGCAACACCGTGCGCACGGTGTCCTTCAAGGGGACGGTGGGCGAGATGACGCCGGAATTCGCCGCACCCGAGTGGGCCGACGGCCTGCGGCGCCAGGGCATCGAATGGCGCTGCGACGCGGTGGCATGGGGCGGCAATGCCGCGTCTTACCAGACCAGCTGGAACGACTACCACGATACCGACGTGGTGCTGGCGATGCGCAAGGACGTGTCGCACCTGCACGTCAAGAAGCCGGCCAGCAAGTTGATCAATGCCTGGCTGGCCGGCGTGCCGGCCATTCTCGGTCCCGAGCAGGCCTACCGCGAGTTGCGCCGCTCGCCGCTGGATTACATCGAAGTGGCGTCGGCGCGCGAGGCCGGGGAGGCGCTGGCGCGCCTGGCGAGCGAGCCGGCGCTGTACCAGGCCATG
This sequence comes from Massilia timonae, assembly GCF_001866515.1. Taxonomy (NCBI): domain Bacteria; kingdom Pseudomonadati; phylum Pseudomonadota; class Betaproteobacteria; order Burkholderiales; family Oxalobacteraceae; genus Massilia; species Massilia timonae. The sequence continues at coordinate 1,537,262 of NZ_JRYB01000001.1, read as the reverse complement.
GTCGAGAACGGATTGCGTCGCGGTGAAGAAGTGCGGGCCGAGGCATGTACCCGGGTCTGGGCCGAATTGCTGTTCGATACCATCCCGGCGCGCCGCCGCGCACCGGCGCCGCTGGCGCTGGCCGGCCTTGGCCTGCGCAGCCTGCGCTGCCGGCTGCGCGCCTGGCGAACGGCGTCCCCGGCGTAAAAAAGGCGGCGCCACCGGTAGGTGGCGCCGCCCCGGATCGGCTCCCGAACGCTGGCTTCAGGCGAAGCCGGCCGGGATGCCGCCTGCGGTCAGCGTGGAACGATGTTCCACTGCGGGCCCTTGCTGTAGTCGGGCTTGTCTGCGCGGCCGCTGAAAACGGTCCAGGCCTGGGTCGCGTTGGCGATGCCCGAAGTCGCCGCAACCGCCAGCGCCGGCTGCATATTGGACGGGTAGCCCATGGTCGAATCGGAGTAGCCCGACATGCGGCCCGGAGACCAGCGCCCCTTCGACGCGACGCGCAGCCAATCGCTCTGCTGGACGCTTGCACAAGGCTGGTCGATATACTTCAGGCCCTGCGGATGCTTCAGGCGCTTGCTTTCGTTCAGAATGCTGTCGCCGGCAAAGTTATAGGTGTGCATGGCGGTCAGGTCGCTGAAGATCGGTTCCTTGGCGCTTGGGCGGAACTCCAGGTGATAAGCCGAGGCCTGGATCCAGCAGAAGCCCGGCGTGGTCATGCGGCCGACAGCGTACTTCGCCTTCCATTGGAGGATCGGCAGGGCCTTCTCGAAGCCGAGTTCGGTCAGGTAGCCGAAGCTCCAGGTCAGGAAGTCGTCCTGCCATGGGGCCGAAGCGGCCACCTTGAACGAACTGGCGCCAGAGCCGTCGTACACCCCCAGCTGGTTTGGATTGCCGACCACATAAGTCGCGTGATAGAAGTTCAGGTTGTTGTCGACCTGTTTGACAAAATAGTCTTTCAGCGGGTGGCTGTCCGGGGTGACGTAGGCGGCATGGCCGAGCGTGCGCAGCGACCAGGCCTGGCCGCGTACCTGCTGCCAGCGCACCAGGCCCTGGCCATAGCCGGAATTGCCTGGATCGGTTTCCAGCGGATTCGCAGCCGCCCAGAACAGCAGTTCTTCGAGATAGTAGTAGTCGCCGGTCAGCAGATACGGGAGGTAGACCATCGACGGCTGGTGGGCGGTATCGTGCGAATACGGCGTACTGCACAGCTGCTTGTTGTTATTGGCGCAACGCGGTACCGGCAGCGGAGCCTTGTTTGCCAGATTCATGTGGGTCGAAATATTCTTGTTGGCCGCGCTGTCGGCGCGCACCGGGTTGCCGGTGTTCTCGTCGCGCATGTGGATCGACCAGCTGGCGGCGCCATCGGCGGCGGCCATCATCGAGTTCAGCGCGCGCTGGTCCTTCGACAGCAGATAAGCGACTGACCAGGAAGGCAGGGGGCCGATGTCGGCGCGACCGCCCGTGGTGCCCATGGCCGCCATGACGGGACCGATCTTCATCGGGCCGGTGTTGGCCGTGGTGATGCCCTTGCCCAGATCGGCCAGCATGCTTTCCGACGGCACGACGTTCTGGTCGTAGTTCGAAACCGCTTTCGATGCGATCAGGTAGGACGTATTGTGGCGCACGTGCGCCTGCGGCGCGCGGGCAGCGTCCCACCAGGCGCTCTGGTGCCAGCGCGCGTGATGGTAATGGGTCAGGCCAGCCTTGGTGTAGATGCGGCGGCCGGCGACATCGACGCTCACGTCATATACGAGGTTGCGGGCGCCTGCCTTGAAGGTCTTCGTGTTCTCGACGACGACGTCGACCCGCGCCTGTTTCGACAAGCCCGGATACCAGCGCACGGCGAAACTGGCCGTCAGCAGCGGATGCACGACGCCGGCGCCGTTCTTCACCGGGGTGCTCACGATCCATTCGTTGGCAACCGAACCCGACAGCCAGCTGACGGGCTTCGGGGAAGCCAGCGCATCGGCCAGGGAGGCGTTGTACTGCACGCCGTCGGCGGTGATGACGACGTTCGCGCTCAGGCCGCTCGCGGCCAGGCCTTCGAGGGTCACCCTGCTTTTTTCGGACGCGGTCGATTTGACCAGCTGGATCTTCTCGATCTGGCCGACGGCCAGGGTCGGCAGGATGCCGGACACGATCATGTGACGCACCGAGCCGTCGGCATGAGTCGCCTTGATATCGGTCTGCAGGCGTAGCAGGGTGCCGTTCGACAGGCGGGCCGCAAGGCCTTCGGTCGGCGCCATCTGGCCGGCCGCGACTACCTGGCCAAAGGTAAACGGCACATTCGTCTGGGCCAGGCCGGTATTCTGGATCTCGACATCGGTCAAGGTGGGGCCGGCGACGATCGCGGCCGACGTGGCTACCGGCGTGAGGACGGTCGGGGTGGTCGGTTTCGGGGTGAAGCCGGTGGTGGTCTTGGCCAGCGACGTACCGGAGTCGGTGTACGACACCGCGTCGGGCGCGAGGTCGTCGCCACCGCCGCCGCCGCAGGCGCTCAGCATGGCGGCGCTCAGTGCGGTGGCGATGACGGAGGTGCAGCGTGCAGTCAGGCGGGCTGGCTTGGCGCCGTGATTGCTGCCACGTTCCGCGCGGCTCGGGGTGATCTGGTCAGGGGTCATGGGAGTTGGGTATCGTTTCGCAGTGGAATTAATTTCCGTGTGGAACTGAACTTTACCCTGACAAACATTTCCATGGGCCAATTTTGAACAGATTTTGCTGATTTCCTGCGCAAAAACAACGAAAATGTCGAACTTGAAAGTATTTACGCAAATAAAGTCAAGCGTATTTTTGCCGAAAGACGTAAAAAAGCTACAATATTCTTGGCTTTTTTACACTTGTGACAGGTCAAAATCGGAACTAGAACTGAATAGCTACGTTTTCGTGCACTAATCATGTTTCGAATTTACTGAATATGCCTGAGTGCGCGCACGCACCCTTGCGAAGTTGACATTGAATAATTATTTAATGTGCTAGGATGACAACATCAATGGACTGGCGACATGGCTGGTCCCTTTATCCAAGGACACAGTGCCGGCCGTTGTGCTGCGCCGAAGTGGCGCACTCGGGCTTCGCGGAAATGATGCAATGCTAAGCACAACCAACCATGTAGCGGCCCGGCTGGCGGCCGGACGGCCGCCGGTCCTGATCGTGATCGTCGATACCGAGGAAGAATTCGCCTGGGACCGGCCATTCGACCGCGCCAACGTCGATACCGCCTCGGTCGCGGCCCAGCCGCTGATGCACGAGCGCGTGTTCGACCGCTTCGGCATCGTGCCGGCTTATATGGTCGACTGGCCGGTGGCCACCGCCCCGCAGGCCGTCGCCACCCTGCGCCGGCTGATGCAGGAAGGACGCTGCGATATCGGCACCCAGCTGCACCCCTGGGTCTCGCCGCCTTATGAAGAACAGGTCACGCGCTTCAATTCCTATGCCGGCAACCTGCCGCGCGAGCTGGAGCTGGCCAAGCTGCGCATGCTCACCAACGCCATCGGCAACGCTTTCGGGCGTGCCCCGACCGCCTTCAAGTCGGGCCGCTACGGCCTGGGGCCGCACAGCGCCGAGGCGGTGGCCGCGCTGGGCTACGAGATCGACGCCAGCGTGGTGCCCTATACCCGCTTCGAGGACGACGGCGCGCCGGACTTCCGCGCCTTCGACGAGCATCCCTACTGGTTCGAGGCCGGCGGACGGCGCCTGCTCGAGCTGCCGGTGACCACCGGCTATGCCGGCTGGCTGCGCGGCATGGGGTCGCGCCTGTTCGACCTGGCGCGCAGCCCGGCGGGACGCGCGCTGCGCATGGGCGGCATGCTGGCGCGCACCCGCGCGCTCGAGCGCATCCGCCTCAGTCCCGAAGTCGCCACAGGCGCCGAGATGCGGCGCCTGACGCGCGCGCTGCGCGCCGATGGCTGCGAAGTGTTCTCGCTGACCTACCACAGCCCCTCGCTGGTGCCTGGCCACACGCCCTATGTGCGCGACGCGGCCGACCGCGAGCGCCTGATTTCCACGATCCACGATTACTGCGCCTGGTTCCGCGACGAGATCGGCGGCCAGTTCCTGGCCCTGTCGCAGGTGGGGGCGGCGCTGGCGCCCCAGGCCGGGGTCGCGCCGCGCTCGCTCGAAGCGGTGCGCTGAAATCAGCGCCCGGCGGCGCGTGCGTGCAGCCGGCCCAGCCAGGGCCAGCGATAGGCGTTCAGGTGGTACATGGTGCGCACCTCGCCGGTCCAGCGCAAGTGCCATTCCATCACCCGCCCATAGAATTCGATGCGCTCGAAGCGGCGCGCTTCGATGATGTCGCGCGTGGCTTCCTCGCGCATCAGGAGCGCCGGCGACAGGCCGTTGCCGATGCCCTCGTCGTAGGCCGTCTTGAGCACCACGATGCAGCCGCCGCCCTCGACGCACAAGTCCATCGCCGCCAGCCGCTCGCCGATGAAGTAGCGGTAGACGCAAGCCGCATCGATGGCGGCGAAGGCTTCCAGCATGGCGCGGTAGAAGCGGCCCTGCTCGTTGCCGGCGCTGACGGCGGTGCCGTCCTGCGCCTTCCAGCCCGCGCTTTCCAGGCGGCCGTAGTCCTCGACCGCGGCCGCCATCTCGTGTGCCGCGCGGCTGGCCTGGAGCCGGGTCGGCACGCCGTCGTCCTGCAGGCGCTTGCGCTGCTTGCGCAGATTGCTGCGCAGGTTCTTGCCGCGCGTATTCCAGTAGTCCTCGAAGCTGGCCGGCAGGGTGACGCGGGCGGTCTCGATATAGTCCATGCTGCGCAAGCCGCCGTCACCGTGCGCGGGACGCGCCATCAGCATCGGATCGCACTGGGTCAGGCCGAGCGTGAGGGCGGCGCCGGGCAGGGCGCGCAACAGGCCGGGCAGGCCGGCGCCGGGCGCCCCGGCGTCGCGCTGCAGCCACAGGCCGACCGGGGCCTGGGCCGGCTGGAAGGTGTTCCAGGCGCCCAGGCGCGACGGCGCCAGGATCGCCATCGCGTCGGTTTCTCCATCGCGCTCGCGCCAGGCCAGCACTTCCCGTCCGGTGCCGAACACGGCCAGCAGGGGGAGCACGAATTCCGGCGCCAGCAGCGGCGAGCCGGCGCTCTCGCGGTGCAGGCGGCGCCAGCGTTCCAGGTGCTCGGAACGGGCCGCCAGTTCGGTCGCCGGGACCACGCGCCAGTTCATGACGCCGCTCCCGCCGTCTCTTCCAGCGCGCGGCGCACGGTGGCGGCCAGCCAGGCGCGCTCCGGCGCGCGCAATGCCTGGTGCACGGGCAGGCCGAACAGGCACCGGCCGAGCGCCACGCTGTTGGCGCAGACCGTGGCGTCGACCCCGGGCCACAGGCTGGCGCCGAAGCGCACCATCGGCACGCCGGCAGCGCGCAGGCGTTCGAACAGCGCGTCCGGCCGGTCGGCCAGCAGCGGGAACACCCAGGGGCAGGCGCCGGCGGGCAGCGCCGCGAACAGCGGCTGCCAGCCGGGCGCACCGGCCAGCGCGCGTTCGAGTTCCAGGTAATTGCGGCGCCGCGCCCCGACCAGGCGCGCGCGGCCGGCGCGCCGCAGGACGGCGCGCGAGAACCACGACGAGCGGCGGTCGACCCAGCGCGGATCGAAGTCGAAGCTGCTGTCAGACGAGGCCGGGGCCAGCGCCGGGGCCGCGCCGGCGCCGGGGTTGGCGCTGCGTGCCTTGAGCCGGTTCCACAGCGCCGTCTTCAGGCGCAGCGGCAGGGCCAGCGCGGCGCGCAGGAGCGGCAGGCGGCCCTGGGCGAAACTGGCTTCGAGCGCGCCCAGCGCGGCCTTGGCTTCGAAGCCGGCGCCGGCGCCATGCAGGGCCGCGGGCAGCCGGTGGCGGTGCGACACCAGGCAGCCGCCCTCGAAGATGGGGAAGAATTTCATGCTGCTGCCGATCGCGTAGTCGCCGCTGGCGCCGACCGCGACGCCATCGCGCTCGCCGAAGAAGCAGTGGGCGCAATCCTCGACCAGGCCGGCGGCGTGAGAGTCGCACAGCGCGCGCAGGGCGCGCAGGTCTTGCGGAAAGCCGAAGAAATGGGTGACCATGACGGCCTTCACGCCGGGGCCCAGCTTGCTTGCCACGTCGTCCAGGTCGGCCGTGGTGTCGGGATGGACCCGGTAGAACACCACCTCGGCCCCGCGCCAGTGCACCGGCGGGATCATCGAGGGGCTGTGGTAGGCCGGCACCAGCACCTTGTCGCCGGGGCCGACGCCGAGCGCGCGCAACGCCATGCCGATCGCGATCCGGCCGCTCGTGACGGGCTGCACCGCGGGCGCGTCGTCCAGCGCCGGCAGGGTCGCGCCGTGGCCGGCAAAGGCGCCGAGCGAGAGGATCGGGACGGAGGGAATGGCGCGGATGTCGCTCATGCTGGCGCTGCGGATGTGTTTATTCTAGGCATGATTTAAATATAACATGCGGTATCGCCGTTCCCGCGCACCGAAAAGATGTCGAAAAAGCATCCGCTTTCTTGCGGCGCGGCCCGAACTGGTAAGATTGCAGATGCGTGGCGGATGCGCCGCGCCATTTCGCGCCATGCGGCGACCGTACCCACTATGCGATGAACCACCTGATCCACGACAGCATCTTCGACAGCGCGGCGCGCACCCCCGAGGCCGAGGCCCTCGCCTATGGCGCGGCGCGCTGCACCTACCGCGAACTGGCCGACCAGGTCAACGCGGCGGCGGCCCTGTTCCTGGCCCAGGGCATGCAGCCGGGCGAGCGGGTCGCGGTGTACATGGAAAAGCGCATCGAGAACGTGGTGGCCATGTTCGGCGCGGCCGCCGCCGGCTGCGTGTTCGTGCCGGTCAATCCGCTGCTCAAGGCCGAGCAGGTGGCCTACATCCTGGCCGACTGCAATGTGCGCCTGCTGGTGACGACCCCCGAACGCCAGGCCCAGCTGGCCGCCAGCCTGGGCGGCTGCCCCGACCTGCGCGCGCTGCTGCTGACCGACGGCGCCCAGCCGGCGCCGTCCCCTTCGGGCCTGGCGCTGCTGCGCTGGTCGCAGCTCGAGACCGGCGTATCGTTCACTCCGCACCGCCGCATCGACACCGATATGGCGGCCATCCTGTATACCTCGGGCAGCACCGGCGCCCCCAAGGGCGTGGTGCTGTCGCACCGGAACATGGTGGCCGGCGCCGCCAGCGTGGCCGGCTACCTTGGCATGCGTGCCGACGACCGCCTGCTGGCGGTGCTGCCGCTGAGCTTTGACTATGGCCTGAGCCAGCTGACCACCGCCTTCCTGCGCGGGGCCTGCGTGGTGCTGATGAACTACCTGTTCCCGAAGGACATCGTGGCCGCCGTGCGCGCCGAGCGCATCACCGGCCTGGCCGCGGTGCCGCCGCTGTGGATCGCCCTGTCGCGCCTGGAGTGGCCGGCCGATTGCACGCTGCGCTTCATCACCAATTCCGGCGGCGCCATGCCGGTGGTGACGGTCGAGGCGCTGCGGGCGGCGCTGCCGCGCGCCGAGGTCTACCTGATGTACGGCCTCACCGAAGCCTTTCGCTCCACTTACCTGCCGCCGGCCGAACTGGCGCGCCGCCCCGATTCGATCGGACGCGCGATCCCGAATGCCGAGGTGCTGGTGGTGCGTCCCGACGGCACCCTGTGCGAGGCCGACGAGCCGGGCGAACTGGTGCACCGCGGCGCCCTGGTGGCGCTGGGCTACTGGAACGACCCGGCGCGCACCGCCCAGCGCTTCCGCCCGGCCCCCGGCCAGGATCCGGCCCTGCCGCTGCCCGAGCTGGCCGTGTGGTCGGGCGACACCGTGCGGCGCGATGCCGACGGCTACCTGTACTTCGTCGGCCGCAGCGACGAGATGATCAAGGTCTCGGGCTACCGCATCAGCCCGACCGAGGTCGAGAGCGTGCTGCATGCCAGCGGCCTGGTGAGCGAGGTGGCGGTGTTCGGCATCGCCGACGAGACGCTGGGCCAGGCGATCGTGGCGGTGGCGGTGGCCGACCTTGGCGCGGTCGACCGCGCCGCGCTGCTGGCCGAATGCCGGCGCCGCCTGCCGGCCTACATGATCCCGGCCCACATCGTCGTGCGCGCCGAGGCGCTGCCGCGCAACCCGAACGGCAAGATCGACCGCAACCTGCTGCGCACGACCTTCCAGCCCGGCCAGTAAAAAACGTCCGGACCTTACCGCACCTGTTCCAGCCTATTCCCATGACCGGCACCAAGCCCCAGCACGCTCCCCAGATTCATTTCCCCGTGGTCGACGACGTCCTGCAAGTCGGCGGCATCCCGCTCACCCGGCTGGCCGAGCGCGTCGGCCGCACGCCGTTCTTCGCCGTCGACCGCGCCGTCTGCAGCGGCAAGGTGGCGGGCCTGCGCGCGATCCTGCCGCCGCAGGTGGCATTGCACTATTCGATCAAGGCCAATCCGATGCCGGCCCTGGTGCAGCACATGGCGGGCCTGGTCGACGGCCTCGACGTCGCCTCCAGCGGAGAACTCAAGACCGCGCTGGACACCGGCATTGACCCGGCCCATATCAGCTTCGCCGGCCCTGCGAAGACGGATGCGGAGCTGCGCCAGGCGGTCGCCGCCGGCGTGTGCCTGAACATCGAGTCCGAACACGAGCTGGCGCGCACCGCGCGCATCGGCGAAGCGCTCGGCATCACGCCGCGCGTGGCGCTGCGCATCAACCCGGCTTTCGAACTGAAATCGTCGGGCATGAAGATGGGCGGCGGCGCCAAGCCCTTCGGCATCGACGAGGAACAGGCGCCTGCCGTGCTGCGGCAGGTGGCGGCGCTGGGCCTGGATTTCCAGGGCTTCCACATCTTCAGCGGTTCGCAGAGCCTGCGCCTGGACGCCATCGTCGAGGCGCAGTCGCGCAGCATCGAGCTGGCCATGCGGCTGGCCGGCGACAGCCCGCTGGCGCTGCGCCAGCTGAACATCGGCGGCGGCCTGGGCATCCCGTATTTCCCGGGCGAGGCGCGCATCGATCCGGCGCCGATGGGCGAACACCTGGCCGCCTGGCTGCCGCGCCTGGCCGCGGCGCTGCCGCAGGCGCGGCTGGCGCTGGAACTGGGACGCTACCTGGTCGGCGAAGCCGGCGTGTATGTAGCGCGCGTGATCGACCGCAAGGTCTCGCGCGGCGAGGTGTTCCTGGTGCTGGACGGCGGCATGCACCACCACCTGGCCGCCTCGGGCAACCTGGGCCAGGTGATTCGCAAGAATTATCCGGTGGCGGTCGGCAGCCGCATGAATGCCGCGGGCGACGCGCCGGACAGCGGCCCGGCCTCGGCCACCGGCCCGCTGTGCACCCCGCTCGACATCCTGGCCGACCGCATGCCGCTGGCCCATGCCCGCGTCGGCGACCTGGTGGTGGTGTTCCAGTCCGGCGCCTACGGCGCCAGCGCCAGCCCGGCGCAATTCCTGGGGCATCCGCCGGCGCTCGAAGTGCTGGTCTAGCCAGTCTGGCGCGGCGCCGCCGCGCCGCCCTGCGCCTTGGCGTCGGGCGCCTTGCCCAGCCAGCGGTCGATGCGGTCCTGCATGAACGGGATGCGCATCGGCGGAATGTCTTCCTGGATCGGCATGCGGATCAGCACCTTGTCGAGCACGATCAGGATCGCGAATACGTAGTAGATCAGGTCGTAATAGGCCAGGGTCAGGAAGGCGCCGGCGGTCATGTAGCCGATGATGCTGACGTGGCACATGCGCGCCAGCATCAGGGCCCAGCCGAGGTCCGGCTTGTCGCGGCAGAAGCGGATCACCCGCGAACCGAGGCGCCAGGCCACCAGGAACATGGTCAGGAAGATCGCCAGGCCGATATAGCCCTGCTCTCCCAGCACCTGGAAATAGATGCTGTGGGCATCGTAGTAGCGTTCGGGTTCCGGCGCATACAGCATGAACATATGGGGCGCGAACACATTCGGCCCGCCGCCCAGCACGAACTCGTTGGCGATATTGATCGCGAACAGCCAGGAGTTGATGCGCCCGGTCGCGGAGGCGTCCTCGTCGTACGTCTGGATGCTGTGCATCCTTCCCATCCATTCCTCGGGCATGGCCAGCAGGACGACCGGCACCAGGAGCAGGAAGGCGATGCCGGTCTTGAGCTTGTGGTGCGACTTGAGCCACAGGAAAAATCCCATCATGAAGACAGCGAGGAAGGCGCCGCGCGAATACGAGCCGATCGCGCCCAGCGCGGTCAGGGCGGCCATGGCCAGCACTCCTCGCTTGAGCCATTTTCCATGCACCTGGGTTACCAGGTAGACCAGCAGTGGCGTGATCGTCACCAGAGCGAGCGCCAGCGTGTTGTTGTCGCTGATGAAACTGGCGCGCGGACCGAGCATGCCTTCGCCGCCGCCGCTGAAGATGACGAAGATGCCGCTCTTGACGCCCCAGAAGCCGATCGACAGCGCCACCACGATGGCCAGCATCTGGGCATCCTTGCGGGTACGTACGGTCATGATGGTGAGGAAGACCATCAGGATGATCTTGCTGAAACGGTCCCAGTCCTGCCAGGCCGCGGCGGGCACCTGGGCGAAGATGGTGGTGACGGTCATCCAGCCAAAGAAGATCATCAGCATTACCACCAGCGGGGACATCGGAATCTTCTTGGGCTCGCGCGAGACCATGACCGCCACCAGGGTAATGATCGACAGGTACATCGCGAACGCGAAGTTCTGCGTGAAGCCATAGCTCAGGCGGTGGGGATTCATCAGGCTGACCACGGCGTAGGCCATGGCGCCGACCACCGGGCGTTTGAAGATATAGGGAATGATCGCCACGAAGGCGAACAGTAGAATGATGTCACGCATGGCCGGGCCGCCTCGGAATGCTTGGAATGGATGGTGTCATGTGGATGGGAGGTCCCAAAGCGCGCCGGGAAGCGCTGGCGCCGGATCGGTATTTGTTAAAAAGCAATGCCGCCATTATGCGAAAAAATTTTCCGGAGGGCAGCACGATTGACGCCAGACGCATAAATTTTTGACAAGCATGATACTATAATTCAAGTTCTGATCAGCACTGTTACACCTTATCGTTAGCAGCTGAAGCAACACTCGGCACAGGAAAAACGGCGCGCACGACGTGCGCTTTCACCGGTTTCTTTCGTTCAGTTAATTCACCTCCCAGAGAAATCATGAAGATCACTATCATTGGCACCGGTTATGTGGGCTTAGTTTCGGGCGCATGCTTCGCCGACGTCGGCAACACGGTATTGTGCCTGGATGTCAACGACGAAAAAATCGCCATGCTCAAGAATGGCGTTATCCCGATCCACGAACCCGGCCTGGACACCATGGTCGAGCGCAACGCTGCCGCCGGCCGCCTGCTGTTCTCGACCAGCTACGACGAAGCCATGGCGCACGCCGAATGCGTGTTCCTGGCGGTCGGCACCCCGCCGGACGAGGACGGCAGCGCCGACCTGACCCACATCCTGGCCGCAGCCCGTTCGATCGGCCAGCGCATCGAAAAGCCGGTAGTAGTGGTCGACAAGTCGACCGTCCCGGTCGGCACCGCCGACAAGGTGCGCGCCGCCATCCAGGGCGAACTCGACAAGCGCGGCAGCACCGTCGCGTTCTCGGTGGTGAGCAATCCCGAATTCCTGAAGGAAGGCGCGGCGATCGACGACTTCATGCGCCCGGACCGCATCGTGGTGGGCAGCGACGACGCCACCGCCACCCGCCTGATGCGCCAGCTGTACGCACCGTTCAGCCGCAACCATGAAAAACTGGTCGAGATGGACGTGCGCAGCGCCGAGCTGACCAAGTACGCCGCCAACGCCATGCTGGCCACCCGTATCAGCTTCATGAACGAGCTGGCCAACCTGGCCGAAGTGCTGGGCGCCGACATCGAGGCTGTGCGCCACGGCATGGGCCTGGATCCGCGCATCGGTTCGCAATTCCTGTATGCCGGCATGGGCTATGGCGGCTCCTGCTTCCCGAAGGACGTCAAGGCCCTGGTCAAGACCGGCGCCGACCACGAGCAGACCCTGCACATCCTGGAAGCGACCGAGCGCGTCAACGACAACCAGAAGAACGTCCTGTTCAAGAAGCTGTCGCGCTTCTACGGCGGCGTGGAAAACCTGAACGGCAAGACGGTCGCGCTGTGGGGCCTGTCGTTCAAGCCGAACACCGACGACATGCGTGAGGCGCCGAGCCTGATCCTGCTGAAGGAACTGTTCGCCGCCGGCTGCCGCGTGCGCGCCTACGATCCGGTGGCCAGCAGCGAAGCGCTGCGCGTGCTGGAACGCGACCACGGCGCCGCCCGCGTCGAGGAGATGCTCACCATCGCCAGCTCGGCCACCGCCGCGGTCGACAATGCCGACGTGCTGGTGCTGGTGACCGAATGGAAGGAATTCCGCGCGCCGGACTTCCGCCACCTGGCCCAGACCCTGCGCGGCAAGGCGATCTTCGACGGCCGTAACATCTACGACCCGGCGGAAGTCGCCGAAGCCGGCCTGGCCTACGAAGGCATCGGCCGCGTCAGCCGGAAGGCCGCCTGATGATCACGGGCGCCCACCGCATCCTGGTCACGGGCGCTGCCGGCTTCGTCGGCAGCTTCGTGGCGGCGCGCCTGGCGGCAATGGGCCACCAGGTGGTCGGCTGCGACAACTTCAACGACTACTACGATCCGCGCCTGAAGCACGACCGCGTGGCGGCCCTGCTGGCGCCGGCCGGCGTGCCCTGCCACACGGTGGAGCTGGCCGACACGGCCCAGGTCGCGGCGCTGTTCGAACGCGAGCGGCCGACGCTGGTGGTGCACCTGGCGGCCCAGGCCGGGGTGCGCTACTCGCTCGAGAATCCGGCAGCCTACGTGCAGTCGAACCTGGTCGCCTTCGGCAACATCCTCGAAGCCTGCCGTCACGGCAAGATCGAGCACCTGCTGTACGCCAGCAGCAGCAGCGTCTACGGCGCCAACGCCAAGGTGCCGTTCAGCGAGGACGACCAGGTCGACGCGCCGGTGTCGCTGTACGCCGCCACCAAGAAGTCCAACGAGCTGATGGCGCACTCGTACAGCCACCTGTTCAAGCTGCCGGCCACCGGCCTGCGCTTCTTCACGGTGTACGGGCCCTGGGGCCGTCCCGACATGGCTTATTTCAGCTTCGCCGAGAAGATGGCGCGCGGCGCCACGATTCCGGTGTTCGCCGAAGGCCTGCTCACGCGCGACTTCACCTATATCGACGACATCGTCGAAGGCGTGGTGCGGCTGCTGTTCAAGCCGACGCCGGCCACGGAAACGCGCGCGGCGCACACCGTGTTCAATATCGGCAACCACAATCCGGTGCGGGTGCTGGACTTCATCCAGACGCTGGAAGGCGCGATCGGCATCGAGGCGCGCAAGGAATTCCTGCCGATGCAGCCGGGCGACGTGCCGGCCACCCATGCCTCGATCGACAAGCTCAAGGCCTGGGTCGATTTCGCGCCGACCACGCCGCTGGCCACCGGCCTGGCCAACTTCTGGGCCTGGTACCGCGACTGGGCGCCGGCACGCACATGAGGCGGGAGCGAGCATGAACGACCAGCCGCAGATCCTGCTGTTCCAGACCACCGACCCGGCCGCCGTGAAGAAGCGCCTGCTGCGTTTTCGCGCCGCTTTCCTGCGCCTGGGCCCGCAGTGCCGCTTCGCCGCCATCTCGTACACGCCGAATGCGAAGTCCGGCGTGCGCAAGGTGGTGCTCGACGGCGTCGAGATCGAGCACCACGTGTACGGTCCGGACGCCATCGACACCCTCGGCTATCCGGCCAAGGGCGCCGCGCGTCCGTTCAAGCTCATCCCCGGCAACTGCGACCTGCCGCCGCTGCTGTTCCGGCGCGCGCAGCCGCAGTACACCCAGTACTGGGTGGTGGAGGACGACGTCGAGTACTCGGGCGAGCTGCATGAACTGTTCGCCGGACTGGCCGACCGCGAGGGCGACCTGCTGGCGGCCCACCTGGCGCGCGGCGAGGCCGAATGGACGTATGCGTCGATGCTGCGCGCGCCCGGCCTGGACCTCAAGCCGGCCGACAGCTGGCTGGTGTTCCTGACGTTCTTTCGCATCAGCGGCGCGGCGCTCGACCTCATCGACCGCTACTACCGCGCCGGCTGGACCGCCCACAGCGAGAATGCCTGGGCCACGATCCTCAAGCATGGCGGCATGAGCGTGGTCGACTTCGGCGGCGCCGGCGAATTCGTGGCCGAGGAAGACCGCAACAAGCGCTACCACGGAGTGCCCAACGACGGCTTCGCCAAGAACGGCAGCTTCGGCACGCTGAACATCCGCCTGCGTCCCGGGCGCCAGAAGGACGTGCTGTGGCATCCGATCAAGCCGCCGAAGGCCTGGCTGCGCCAATGGCGCAAGCGCTATGTCTCGATGGCCCAGTGGTATCTCGGCCGCTTGACGCGTTCGCGCTGAGCGGCGCCCCCGACTCGCTGAAAAGCCCGCGGTTCTCGCGAACCGCGGGCTTTTCACATTGCTTCAGGCGTCGGCGCTGACCCGCAGGAAGGTCTCGAACATCAGCACCGACCACAGCGGGGTGCTGTAGTCCTTGCTGCCGGCGATGTGCTGTTCGACCATCTCGCGCAGGAAGCGCTCGTTGAACATGCCGGTGTCGAGCAGCAGCGGCGACAGCGCCGCCGCGCGCAGCTTCTCGCGCAGCGGGCCGCGCAGCCAGGCCGCCAGCGGAATCGAAAAACCCTTCTTGGCGCGGTACAGCACGTCGTGCGACAGGAACGGCTCGAGCGACTTCTTGAAGATGTACTTGCCTTCGCCGCCGCCCAGCTTGATGTCGGGCGGCAGGGTCGAGGCCCATTCGACGAAGGTATGGTCCAGGAGCGGCACCCGCACCTCGAGCGAGTGCGCCATGCTGGCGCGGTCGACCTTGGTCAGGATGTCGCCCGGCAGCCAGGTCTTGAAGTCGAGGTACTGGATCAGCGACAGCGGATCGTCGGTCGGCGAATTGGCCGCGTGTTCGTGGAATACCTGGATCGCCTCGTAGCCCTGCAGCTCGCGCTTGAAGCTATCCGAGAACAACTGGGCCCGGATCCGGTCCGGCATGCGCGACACGCCGTGGAAGTAGCCCTCCACCGTGTCGCGCGCCAGCGCCTCGAAGGTGGTCTTGGCGCGGAACATGCGCGGCGCCCAGTCGGCCTTCGGATACAGCCGGCCCAGGGTGCCGAACACGGGCTTGCGCAGCCCGGCAGGCACCTTGTCGCGCACGCGCTGCTCGGCCATCGCGAAGCGGTAGCGGCGGTAGCCGGCGAAGCTCTCGTCGCCGCCGTCGCCCGACAGCGACACGGTGACGTGCTTGCGCGCCAGCTGGCACACGCGGTAGGTCGGGATCGCCGAACTGTCGGCGAAGGGTTCGTCGTACAGCCGGCCCAGGGTGTCGATCAGGCCGTAGTCGTCCTTGTCCACGACCTGGGCGTGGTGGGTGGTGCGGTAGCGCGTGGCGACTTCATTCGCGTACTTCGATTCGTCGTACTCGGGGTCGTCGAAGCCGATCGAGCAGGTGACCACCGAATCGGGATTCTGCTGCGCCATCATCGCCACCACCGCGCTCGAATCGACGCCGCCCGACAGGAAGGCGCCGAGCGGCACGTCGGCCACCATCTGGCTCTGCACGCATTCCTGCAGGCGCGCCGTCAGTTCCTGTTCGATTTCCTGCATCGGGCGCTGCGGGGCGCGCTGGAACGGGATGTCCCAGTACTGCTCGGGTTTCACCTCGCTGTCGCCGGCCTTCAGCGTGATGCGGTGGCCCGGCGCCAGCTTGAAGGCGCCGTGGAAGATGGTGTGCGGTTCCGGCACGTAGCCGAAGGCGAAGTAATCCTCGACCGCGCGCGGGTTGAGCTTGCGCGACAGTTCGGGGTGGGTCATGACCGATTTCAGCTCGGAGCCGAACACGAACAGCCCGTTCGGCAGCAGCGCGTAGAACATCGGCTTGACGCCGAGGTGGTCGCGCGCCAGGAACAGCGTCTGTTTTTTCCGGTCCCAGATGGCGAAGGCGAACATGCCGCGCAGGCGCTGCAGGCAGTCCTGGCCCCAGGCCTGGTAGGCGTGCAGCAGCACTTCGGTATCCGACTTGGTGCGGAAGGCGAAGCCGAGCGCGACCAGCTCGTCGCGCAACGCGCGGTAGTTGTAGATCTCACCGTTGAACACCATCACCACGTCGCCCTGGGCGTTGCGGATCGGCTGCTGGCCGCTGGCCAGGTCGATCACCGACAGCCGGCGGTGGCCCATGCCGAGCGCCGTTTCCAGATACAGCTCGCCTTCGTCCGGGCCGCGGTGGTGCTGGCTCTCGTTCATGCGGCCCAGCGCCGCGCGGTCGATCTCGCGAGTTCCCTGGGTATCAAAAATGCCGACGATTCCGCACATGCTCGTTCACTTCCTGCGTTGTTGGGTATTCAAGGGTTGATGCAGCCGGGCCGGCGCCTTGCGCGCGAGCAGGCCGTCGTACAGCGCCATATAGGCGCGCAGCATGGCGTCCATGCTGTATTGCTCTTCGATGCGCGCGCGCGCGGCGGCGCCGTGGCGCGCCTTCAATGCCGGGTCTTGCACGTAGCGCGCCAGCGCCTCGGCCAGGGCATCTACTTCGACCGGCACCAGCAGGCCGTGCACGCCGTCGGCGACCACTTCCGGGATGCCGCCGACGTTGGAACACACCGATGGCAGGCCGCACGCCATCGCCTCCAGCAGCGAGACCGGCGTGCCCTCGGCCAGCGAGGGCAGGGCGAACACGTCGAAACCGTGCAGCAGCTCGGCCACGTCGGCGCGCGCGCCGGGCAGCCAGACGGCGTCCTGCAGGCCGGCCGCTGCCACCTGCTCGCGGATCGCGCCCAGCAGCGGGCCGTCGCCGACGATGGTGAGTTTCAGGCGTGCGCGCAGGGCGGGCAGGCGTTCGCGCAGCAGGGCGAAGGCAGCCACCAGGCCGCGGTGATTCTTGACGTCCTGCACCCGCGCCACCGCGCCGATCACGATATCGTCAGGCCCCCAGGGCGCGGCGGTGATCGCATCCGCGCGCGGCGCGTAGCGTTCGGTGTCGACGCCGTTCTTGATCGGGTGGTTCTTCGCTCGCGGGATGCGGACCACGTCGTCCAGCCAGCGCTGCAGGTCATCGGACACCGGGATATAGCGGTCGATGAAGGGCGCCAGGCGACGGCGTAGGAAATTGTGTTTCTTGTTCAGGCCCTGCGGGTCGGAGGCGTCGCGGCCATGCTCGGCATGGATCCGCACCGGCACCCCGGCCAGGGCCGCGGTGAAGCAGAATTCCATCGCCGCCAGGTTGTAGGTGTGCAGGATGGCCGGACGCAGGCGCCGCATCAGCTTCCAGAAGTCGACGTGCACTTGCACGCCGTTCCCGGGCGGCTTGTTCAGGGCGAACAGCTCGACCCCGGGTTGGGTGATGCGCTGGGCGAACTCCGAGTAACGCGTCAGGCAGACCACCGCATGCCGGTATTTCTCCGGCGGCAGGCGGTTGATGCAGTCGACCAGCAGCGTTTCCAGTCCGCCCACGTCGAGCGAGTAGACCAGGTGCACGACCAGGGGCCGCTGCGCGTTCAGGACCGACAGCTCGCTATGCATGGTCGTGACCGTCAATGGGTGCGCGCATGGTCCAGCGCGCGTTCGACCGCCTGGCCCTGGCCGGCCAGGAAGGCGCGCAGGGCGGCGCGCGCGGCTTCCGGATTGTCGCGCACCGGCGCCGACAGCAACACCACGGCGCCGTCGTCGCCGCGGAAGCGCAGCTTGGCCTGGGCCTGCAGCAGCTTGCCGACGTAGTTATTGGCCGTCAGGTGGCCGTCGATCGACATCCATTGCCACACCAGGATCTGGCCGGTCGGTCCGTTCAGACGGGTCTCGCGCAGGGTCAGCGGCTGGCCGTCCAGGGTTTCGCTGCGCAGCGCGCCGCCGACGGCATGCCAGGCGTCGTCCGAGGTGGCCAGGGTGTTGACGGAGCTGATCAGGGCCTTGCCGTTGCGCTGGTTGCGGTAATACATGATGTCGAGCGCGACCGGCGGCATGCTTTCGCTGTTGCGGAAGGTGGCGCGGTAGGTCGCGTCCGGGTTGACCCAGCGCGGGGTCCAGTCGGCGAACGGCGCCACCTGCGGCCAGCCCACCGCCACCGTGGACAGCTGGACCGGTTGCGGATTGAGGTTGGCGGCGTCGTTGTAGCGCGCGAAGCCCGGCCACAGCGCGGTGAGCGCCACCACAGCGGCGCACATCGCCGCCATGCGGACCGTCGAGGCCGGCGCCGGGTTGCCCGCCATGGTGGCTGCGGCCACCGGCGTGGATGCATTGGCGACTGCCGGTTCGTCGTCGTCGCGCCAGAAGCTGCCGACCCAGAACATCAGCAGCATCACCAGGCCGAAGAACACCCAGCCATAGATCAGGTGGTCGACGCCGGTGGCCAGCTCCATGCCGGACAGGTGGCCGATCATCACGATCATGTAGGCGCGCAGGCCGTTGGCGACGATCGGCACCACGATCGACACCGCCACGAACAGCAGGCGCTTCGCGGTGGAGCGGTAGGTCAGGTAGGCGTACAGGCAGCCCAGGGTGAACGACGAAATCAGGTAGCGCACGCCGCTGCAGGCTTCCACCACCGACCAGGAGCCGGTCGGCAGCTCGAAGCGGGTGCCGTTGCGCAGCACCGGGATGCCGGTGGCCTGGACCGCCCACACGGTGAAGTCGGCGGTGAGGTTGATCAGGGGGCCGACGAAGACTTCGCCGAACGGCACCGCCAGCAACAGGAAAAGAAGAGGAAAAGCCAGTGCCCCCGCCAGGCGCGGGCCCAGCATGGCCAGCGCGATCACCGGGAACATCGACACGAAGGCGTACTGCATCACCACCTGCACCTCGCCCATGCGCGCCAGCAGCCAGCCGGCGCCCAGCATGGCCAGCAGCAGCAGGGCCGGGGCCCAGGGCCGCGCCGGCACCGCGTTGAACACCGCGCGCCGGCGCCAGATCAGCCACAGGCTGATCGGCAGGATCGCATAGCCGTGGGCGAAGGTCTCGGAACTGTTCCAGATCGCGACCAGCGACCCGGCGGTGCCGAGGTAGAGGAAGAAGGGCGCCAGCAGCGCGAGCGCGATCAGCATCGCGCTCGAGGGCGCCAGCGGGGCGGTGGCGGCGTGCGGCGCGGCGCCGGCCAGGTCCTTGGGTGGGTTCACGAGCATTCCAGTCGCTCCTCGATGCAGGCCAGGTTGCTCGGCCAGCTGTAATGATGTTCGACCCGCGCCCGAGCGGCGCGGCCCATCTCCCGGTTGTCGCGCGCCAGCAGCGCACCCAGGGTTTCGATCCACGCCGGGGCGCCGTCGGCCACGGCCAGTTCCTGGTCCGGCACCGCATCGATGCCTTCCAGCGCCTGCGGCGAGACCACGGTCGGTGTGCCCATGGCCATCGCTTCGAGCACCTTGTTCTGGATGCCGCGCGCGATGCGCAGCGGCGCCACCGCCAGCGTGGCGTGGCGGATGTAAGGCCGCACGTCGGGCACGGTGCCGGTCACGGTCACGCCGGGCAGCTGGGCCAGGGCCTGGACCTGCGGATTCGGGCGCGAGCCGACGATGTAGAAGCGCAGCGCAGGATCTTGCGCGGAAAGGGCCGGGAACACGTCGTCGCAGAACCACTGCACGGCGTCGACGTTGGGCCAGTAATCCATGGCGCCGGTGAACACCAGCGCCTTTTCGCCCGCTGCGTAGGGGCTGGCCAGCGCGTGCTCGGGCGAGAAGTAGTCGGTGTCGACCCCGTTGCTGAAGTGGCCGATGCGCGCCACGCTCTCGGGCGCCAGCTGGCGGAACAGGTCGGCCTCGGGCTTGGAGACGAACAGCGAAGCGTCGTACTGGCTGGCCACCTGGCGCTCGTAGCGCAGCAACTGGCGCGCCTCGTGGCGGTACAGCCAGCTCATGGGCCACGACTTCTTGTCGGCGTACTGGCGCCATTTGTCCGAGTCGACGTCGCAGAAGTCGATCACGCGGCGCGCGTCGCGGATGCCATCGACGTATTGCGCCATCGGCGACGAGAACACCATCACGCGCTTGATGCCGTGCGCGGCCACGGTCTGCTCGACCCAGCGCGCCATGCCAGCATCCTGATAGTAGTCCAGCGACAGCGAGCGGTTCTTGACCAGCGCGCCCAGGCTGCGCACGCGCGCCAGCAGGGGATTCAGGGCCGCGAAATGGCTGCTGGCGCACATCGCCTCGACGGTGGGCACGTGCTGCCAGTCGTCGGCGTCGTCGACGAAGGTCGCCAGGTGCACCCGGTAGTCGCGCGCCAGGTGCTTGAGCAGGTTGTACGAGCGGATCTTGTCGCCCTTGTTGGGCGGGTAGGGGATCCGGTGGATCAGCAGCAGCAGGTCTTGCACGGCATTACCCCAGGTTGCGCACGATGTAGGGACCCAGGAAGTTCGCCACCGGCAGCGGCAGCTTCTTCCACATCTTGATGAACAGCTGGTACTTCGGGTTCAGCGGATTGTTGTCCGGCAGCTGGGTCGATGCGTAGAGTTTGTATTCATACGGCAGCGGCTCGGCCGTGAAGCCCCAGTTCTTCTTGAAGTCGTAAGCGCCGGTGCCCAGCTTGCTGCGGCCGAAGTCGAACAGGCGGCAGCCGCGGGCGCTAGCGGCCTGCATCAGGTTCCAGTACATGAAGTCGTTGCCGGCCACGCTACGCGCCAGGTCGGTGCCGCCGCCGTAGTAGGGCACCACCTCGTCGCGCCAGTAGAACGACAGCACTGAGCCCACCAGGCGGTCGTCTTCGGTATAGATGGTGCGCACTTCGCACTCGTCGCCGAAGGTCTGCTGCAGCAGGGCGAAGTATTTTTTCGGGAACACCGGGGTGCCCAGGCGCAGCACGCTGGTGGCGTAGGCCTCGAACATGCGGTCGACGTTGTCCTCGACCACGCCTTTCAGGCCCAGCTTGATCCCCTTGCGCACCATCGCGCGCTGCTTGCGCGGGATGGCGTTCATATTGGTCTCGTCGTCGCCCGTGATCTCCTTGCGGAAGGTGACGTACAGTTCCTTGGTGTGCCAGGAGTCGTCGCCCGGATGGGCGCGCTGCATGCCGCGGTACTCCAGGTGGCCCACGCCCAGCTTCTTCGCGAGCTGGTCGGCCGCGTCGTCGAGCAGCAGGCGCGCGCCGTCGTCGACCGCGGCCACGCCGCCATACACGCAGAACGGCATCGCGCCCAGCGAGTGGCCGAACAGGCGGCTCTTGATCTCGGCCAGCGGCAGCACGCCCTGGATCTGCCCGTCCTGCTCCACGTAGTAGAACCAGGTCTTGATGCCGAACGACTGCTCGATGACTTTCTGCCAGCCCGACAGGTGGAAGAAGGTGGCGCTGGGGCAGGCGCGCACGAAAGCGTCCCAGCGGGCTGCGTCCTGCGGCTGCATCAGGCGCAGGGTCTGGGCGGCGGCGGCGGCGGCCGGCATGGCGCGCTTGGCCTGCGCCGCTTCGATGATCGAGTTCATGGCTTGTCCAGGAAGATGCGGTCCATGCGGTCCCACTTGAAGTCGCGCGCCAGCTGTTCCAGGCGCCGCTCCATGCGGTCGATATTGACGTAGTGGCGGAAGCGCGCCTTGGCGCCCAGGCCTTCGGGGCGCGGCTGGCCGGGATCGACTTCCCACGGGTGGAAGTAGAACAGGGCCGGCTCGCCGTCCTCGCGGTTGACCTTTTCCATCATCCAGCGCGACAGGGCGTAGGGCAGCAGGCGGAAGTAGCCGCCGCCGCCGGCCGGCAGGTTGCGGCCCGCCATCTTGACCGTGGTGATCGGCACTTCGAGCAGGCCGTCCGGACCGTTCGGATAGAAGGCGAAGCGCGGCGCGTCCGGCATGCCGTAGTGGTCGTGGGCGATCGGATAGATGCTCGAGCTGTACTTGTAGCCGGCCTCGTGCAGCGCGTCCAGCGCCCACAGGTTGGCGTGGCCGATCGAGAAGCTCGGCGCGCGGTAGCCGACCACGGCCTGTCCGCCGATGTCTTCCAGCAGCGCCTTGCTCGACCGGATGTCGTTGTCGAATTCGGCCCGGCTCTGGTCCGAGGCGCGCAGGTGGCCGTAGCCGTGGCTGGCCAGTTCGTGGCCGGCGGCGACGATCCGGCGCACCATGGCGGGATAGCGCTCGGCGATCCAGCCCAGGGTGAAGAAGGTCGCGCGCACGCCGTGGCGCTCGTACAGCGCCAGGATGCGTTCCATATTGGCCTCGACCCGGCATTCGCGGGTCGGCCAGCTGGCGCGGTCGATGTAGGGGGCGAAAGCCGAGACCTGGAAATAGTCCTCGACGTCGCAGGTCATCGCATTGCGGATCTTCTCGCCGGGCGCTGGACGCGGCCGGGCTGCGGGAGCGGTCATTTTCATTGCCGGGTTCCTGAACTGTTATTCCTGGTTGTCCACGTGGCGCGGGGCCGCACCAGGTGGGGTGGCGGCGATCTTTTTCAAGATCGACAGCACCGACACGATCGATTTTTCGAGGCGCATCATGCGTTCGTCGAGCTGCTCGACGCTGGCGCTGCGCCGTTCTCCATGCTGCAGCTCGTGCTGGCCGGAGGTCGCGCGCATCGACGCCGGCTCCGGCTCGCCCAGTCCATCCGGGGCCTGGAACTCGTCCGAGATGTCGCGCACCACTTCCTCGATGTGGGCGCCGCCGAATCCATGCAGTTCTTCGAGGTAGCCCATCAGCAGCACGCGGTCCATCAGCGTGTTGGTCTTGCGCGGAATGCCGCCGCTGTAGGCGTAGATCGCGGCGTGGGCGGCGTCGTCGAACGACGGGTCGCCCTTCCAGCCGACCGTGGCCAGGCGGTGCTCGACGTAGGCGCGGGTTTCCTGCGCGTCCATCGGTCCCAGGTGGTAGCTGGCAATCACGCGCTGGCGCAGCTGCTGCATGGTGGGGCTGTGCAGGGTGGCGCGGAACTCCGGCTGGCCGAGCAGGAAGGTCTGCAGCAGCGAGCGGTCGTCGGTCTGGAAATTGGACAGCATGCGCAGCTCTTCGACCGTGCGCGCGTTCAGGTTCTGGGCTTCGTCGATCACGAGCAGGGCGCGCTTGCCCTGGCGGTCGACGGAACGTAAAAACTGCTCGAGGCGATTGAGCAGCTCGGCCTTGCTGGCGCCCTCGTAGGGCAGGCCGAAGGCGGAGACTACCATGCGCAGCGTGTCTTCCGGATCGAGGCTGGTGTTGACGATGTGCGCCGCGATGATCTGGTCGAGCGGGATGCGGCCCAGCAGGTTGCGCACCAGCGTGGTCTTGCCGGCGCCGACCTCGCCCGTGATGACGATGAAGCCCTCGCCCTGCGACAGGCCGTAATCGAGGTAGGCCATGGCGCGCTTGTGGCCCTTGGAACCGAAAAAGAAATGCGGGTCCGGGCGGAGCTGGAAGGGCTTGGCCGACAGGCCGTAATAGGATTCGTACATCGTGGTTCCCTGGGTCTGTTGCGCTTAAAACGTCTTGAACAGGCTGGCCGAAATGGCGTTCTCGGTGTAGGTGCCGGCGTTGAAACGGTCGCCGCTGCGACGGCGCAGGTCGACCGATCCGATGGTCTCGCCGAAACGGCGCGACACGCCGAGCTGGAACACGCGCTGGGTGCTCTTGTAGCCGCGGTCGCGCGACTCGCTTTCGTCGATGTCGTAGCGGGCGGTCAGGTTCGAACGCGAGTTCAGCCGGTAAGTGTAGTTCGCTTCGAAGCCACGCTGGCGCACGTTGTCGCTGTAGCGGCCCTGCTGGCTGCCCAGCAGCGGGCTGTCGCTTTGCTGGTCCGAGATCGCGCTGCGGTCGCTGGCATGGGCCGACAGCACCGCGCTGCTGCGGCCCTTGCGGTACACCATCGATGCCTGCAGCCGCTTCTGGCGCATGAAGCGGTTGCTCAGGTAGTTGATGCTGTCGGACAGCGATGGCGGCAGGCCGGTCTGGTCGATATAGGCCTGCACCACTTGCGCGCGCACTACCGGATCCGGGTAGGCGGTGGAAAACATGCGGTCGAGCAGGCCCGCGGTGTCGATCGTCGACGGCAGCGTGAACTGCTGGCGCGACGTCGTGATGACGTCGTTGTAGCTCACGTTCCAGCTGGTGTGGCGGCTGCGGTGCAGGGCCATCAGGTTGCCGGTGTTGCCATAGAAGTGGCGGCCGGCGGTGGCCTGCAGGCTGGTGCGCGAGGACGGCGTCCAGGCGAAGCCGAGCGACCAGTTGGCGCCTTGCTCGCCGCCGCCCAGTCCCTCGAACTCGTAGCGGTCGTAGCCGGCGTTGGCCAGCAGCGAGAAGCGGCCGTTGACCATGTAGCGCAGGTTGGTGGCCAGCATTTCGCTCGAGGAGTCGCCATAGCGCCCGCCGTTCAGGTCCTGCTTGGTGTAGGTGACGCCCCAGCCGACGGTACGGAAGGCGGGGCCGTTCACCAGCGAGGCCAGCAGGGTGTTGCCGCCGGTGCGCCGAAAGCCGATATTGTCGCCGCCACCGACCGAGTCGCGCGTGAAGCGCAACTGGCCCGCGGCGGTGCTGCCGAAATTCTTCAGCAGGTAAGGGCTGATGCTCCAGGTATCGATGTCGGTACGGTTGGCGTTCGAATACTGGTCGTTGGTGATGCGCGGACCGAAGGCCGAGATGTTCTGCTGGCCGCGCGACGCGGTGGCGTCGACGTACAGCAGGTCTTGCGCCAGTTCGCCGCGCAGGTTGGCGCGGTAGCTGCGCCGCACGCTCGACACGCTGTCGTTCTCGCCGTCGCCGAAGGAACCATCGCGGTTGCGCTTGTCGCTGTCGTGCAGGTAGGCGAACGTATGCAGCTGGGCGCTGGCGTTCACGGTCAGGCGCCGGGTCTGGTTGCTGAGCTTGAAGCCGGGCGATATCTGTGTGATCAGGTCGCTGTACGCGAGTTCGTCTTCCGTCAGGTTGACGTTATCGGTCCAGGTCTCGGCCACCTTCAGGGTCGGCGTCACACGCCAGTCGGCGTGGGCCGGCAGGGCGGCCAGCAGCAGCACCGCCGCCGCCAGCGGCGTCAGGACGGGCATCCGGCGTCCCGGCATGCGCCGCGAGCGGATGACGGCGGATTCTTTAGCCGTAGTGATAGTCATACGTTTCTTCGATGCCGGGGATATCCCTGGTCTTGTTATAGACGAGATTGACGTTGCTCATGCCTTCGAGCTGCTGCAGCGATTCCTTGACCGCATGCTGGGTCGTGGTCTGGGCTTCCACCACCACCACGATCTGGCCCATGTGGCTGGCCAGCACGCGCGCCTCGGTGGTCAGCATCAGCGGCGGCGAGTCGAAGATGATGACGCGGTCCGGATAGCGGTTGGCCAGTTCGGTCAGCATGGCGGCCATCGTCGAGCTGGCCAGCAGCTCGGTGGCGGCGTTGGAGGTGGCGCCGGCCGGCAGCAGCGCCAGGGTGTCGACGTTGGTGCGCAGGATCACGTCCGGCAATTGCAGCGCGTCGTCGACCAGGATGTCCATCAGGCCGCGCTGGGCCGGCAGGCCGAGCGTGCGCAGGACCGACGGACGCGCCACGTCGGCGTCGACCAGCAGCACGGTGTGGTCGAGCTCCATGGCGATGCTCATCGCCAGGTTGATCGCGCAATAGGTCTTGCCTTCGCCGGGCAGCGAGCTGGTGATCATGATCAGGTTGGCCGGGTTGTCCTTCGGACCGCGCTCGGCAAAGGCGCGCTTGAGCAGCGGGCGCTTGATGATGCGGAATTCTTCCAGCAGGTTGGTGCGGCCGCCGGCGGCGGTGACCATGCCCAGCTCGCGCATGCGGCCCAGGTCGAGTTCGACACGGCGGGTGCGCGCCGGGGCGGGCGCGGCGTCCGCGGCCAGGTCCGGCGTCGGGGCCGGCGCGACCGGCACGTCGACCAGCACGGCGGCCGGTGCTTCGACCAGTGGCGGCTCGGCCGGCACGATGCTGGCGGCGGGATTGACGGGGGCGGCGTTCTGGCGCTGCTGGTCGATGCGGCTGGCGGCTTTTTCGATAATGCTCACATTTACTCCTTATTGGCCATCCGGCCTTACATCGCGGGGCGGACCAGGATGGCGGCGACGCCGGCGCCATAGGCGCCGAACAGCAGCAACACCGAAGCGGCAAGGGCGACCAGGCGGCGCTTGCGCAGCACGGTCTGTTCGGAGGTCCAGTTCATGCTCACCGAACCCAGGACCGGCAGGCCGGTGGCCTCGCGCAGGGTTGCCTGGCTGAGGAAGGTCGGGCGCAGTTGGCTCAGCAGCAGGGCGCCGGCCAGGCCGGCGGCGAGGGCGCCGACGAACACCAGCGAGAACAGCTGCAGGCGGTTCGGACCGGTCGGCACGGCCGGCGCGATCGGCGGATCGATCACGCGGAAGGTCAGCATGTCGGTGACCGAGGACACCTCGCCCGACAACTTGGCCGATTCGCGTCGCTCGACCAGGCGCTGGTAGTTCTGGCGGTTGACTTCGTAATCGCGGTTGAGCTGGGCCAGCTGGGCTTCGACCTCCGGCACCAGTTCGCTCTGGCCGCGCAGGCGCGCCACGCGGGCGCTGTATTCGTTCACGCGTGCCCGCAGCGAAGCGACGCGCGCCTCGGCGTCGGACAGCTGCACGGTCAGCTGCTGCAGCATGGGACTGAAGCTGGCGCCCGGGTCCGAGCTCTGCACGGGATTCTTGGCCGCATCGGCGCGGCGCTCCATCAGCTGCTCGAGCAGGCGGCGGTTGGCGACGATGTCGGGGTGCTGTTCGGTGTACTGGGTACGCAGGCTGTCCAGGTTCTTGTTGACGGCAGCGATGCGTTCGTCCAGCGCCGGGTCGCGCAGCACCGGGGCGCCGGCGCCGCCCTTGTAGTCGCCCGACATCCTGCTGCGGATCGCATTGCGCGCCTGTTCGGCCTCGGCCAGGTCGAGCTGCGCCTGGTTCAGGGCTTCGGTGGCTGACATCAGGCGCGCGCCGTAGTCGGCGCCGGCGCGCGGCAGCATGCCCATATTCTTGATCTTGAATTCCTTGAGCGAGTTCTCGGCCGCGGCCAGGCGTTCTTCATAGCTGCGGATCTGTTCGTCGATGAACTGGACCGCCTTTTCGGAGTCCTGCTTCTTGCCGGCGAAGCTGCCCTCGACGAAGATCGTCAGGAAGGCCTGTACCACGTCCTTGCTCTCGCGCGCGCTGGTGCCGGTGTAGCTGATGGTATAGATGTTCTCGCGGCCGGTGCCGGCCATCTTGAGCTTGTCGATCATGTCGTCGACCAGCCTGTCGAATTCCTTGGGGGTACGCGTGCGGGAGTCGAGGTCGAGCTCGCGCGCCACGCGCTCGACGTTCGGGCGGCTCATCAGGGTGCGGCGCATGAACTGCACCTGCTGGTTCAGGTTCGGCAGGGTGGTCATGCCCGACAGCAGGGGCTTGAGTATGGTCTGAGTGTCGACGTAGACGCGCGCCGACGCCTCGTACTGATTGGGGAGCGAATACACCACCCCCCAGCCGGCCAGCGCCACCACCCAGGTGATGACGACTGCATGCCAGCGGTACTTGCCGATGGCTTTGAGGAGGTGAAGAATCTGGGTTGTGATTTCAGCCATCGTGTCGATCTCGTCGGTCAGGGCCTGGGCTGCAGGCTCAACAAATAAACAATGTGCATGATCGCTTGTACCCTAATCAATTGCAATTGAGGGTTAAGGGATGCAGCGATTCGTGGTCACCGATGCCATCGGTTTGCAACACATGTTCCGCACTGCAATAAGAAGATGTTAAACAAATTGCATCATGCCAGTTGTTGCATTATCGCAAACATCTGAAGAATTCGCATGTTGTATTTCGCTAAACGAATCCACCTATCCGCCGGGGTTCGGTTCGTGGCCCTACAGGCCGCGCGGTTCTTCAAATAGTTGCTGAAATTCAAAGAAGCTTATTGTAATGTTTAAAAATGGAAAGGGGCCGTACGATTGCCTCAGCTCTGTTACAACTACCTCAAGATTGTGAAGGTTTGATGACGCGAAGACTATTTTCAAAACGCCTGGCCGCCGGCGCGCTGCTCTGGTGGGCGGGAGCCGGTCTGCAGGCGGCGACCCTGCCGCAGACGGTGGCGGCGGTCAAGCCGTCTATCGTGGGCGTCGGCACGCAGCTGCAGACGCGCAGCCCGGCGATCGTGTTCAGCGGCACCGGCTTCGTGGTCGGCGACGGCCTGAGCGTGATCACCAATGCCCACGTGGTGCCGGACAAGCTCGATGCGGCGCGCATGGAGCAGCTCGGCGTGGTGCTGCCGGACGGCGCCGGGGTGCGCTTCCGCCCGGCCCAGCTGGTGGCCCTGGACCGCGAGCACGACCTGGCTCACCTGCGCCTGGAAGGCGCGCCGCTGCCGGCCCTGCGCCTGGGTGACGCGGACAGGGCGGTCGAGGGCCAGGACCTGGCCTTCACCGGCTTTCCGCTTGGCATGGTGCTGGGCCTCCACCCGGCCACCCACCGCGCGCTGCTGGCTGCGATCACGCCGGTGATGCAGCCTTCGCTCAGCGCGCGCCGCCTCGATGCGCGCGCCGTGGCCCGGCTGCAGCGCACGCCGTTCAGCATCTACCAGCTCGACGGCACCGCCTATCCGGGCAACAGCGGCTCGCCGTTGTACGACCCCGCGACCGGGGAAGTGGTGGGCGTGATCAATATGGTGTTCGTGAAAGGCTTGAAGGAATCGGCGATCTCGACCCCCAGCGGCATCACCTACGCCATTCCGGTGCGCCACGTGCGGGAATTGCTGAGCCGCTAGCATCGGTGGGCGGCGCGCGCTGGCGTACGGCAGCAACACGCAAGTATTTCAATTGTGCATGGCTTGTCGCCACGCCGGTCTGCGCTACAATAGCGCAGGCCGTGATGGCGAAATTACAATTTTTGATTCACGTCGAACACTATTCCACCAGGGATGGCCGGTAGGCGCGAAGGGGATGAACGCGATGATGACGAAGACCATGAAGAACCTGTTGGCAACCGGCGCCGCCGCTTGCATGCTGCTGCTGGGCGGCTGTTCCACTCCGGTACCTCCCAGCACCGCCGCGCTGGCGCCGGTCAACCCGGACTATCTGATTGGACCGGGCGATGCCGTCAACATCATCGTCTGGCGCAATCCGGAAGTGTCGATGTCGGTCCCGGTGCGGCCGGATGGCAAGATCACGACTCCGCTGGTCGAAGACCTGCCGGCAGCCGGCAAGACTTCGACCCAGCTCGCGCGTGACATCGAGCAGGCCCTGGCCCAGTTCATCCAGCAGCCGGTGGTCACCGTGGTCGTGACCAACTTCGTCGGCAACTTCAACGAACAGATCCGCGTGATCGGCCAGGCGGCGCGCCCGCAGGCGCTGCCGTATCGTCGCGAGATGTCGCTGATGGACGTGCTGATCGCGGTGGGCGGCGTCACCGAGTTTGCCTCGGGTAACAAGGCCAGCATCGTGCGCACCGTCGAAGGCAAGCAGGAAAAAATCAATGTGCGTCTCGACGACCTGATCAAGGATGGCGACATCTCGGCCAATGTCATGATGCGTCCAGGCGACATCCTGGTCATTCCAGAGAGCTTCTTCTAAGCCCGTTCATCCTGCCCGACCGGCCCTCGCGCCGGTCGTCTTCCCCCTGGCGTTCGCCACGGCGGCGCCTTGCCGCACAACCGGTCACCACCAGTGCGCCGGTTACTTTCTTCAAGACATATTGTCCCCGCGCGCCGCAGTGCCTGCTGAAGCTGCTATCGTCCACCATGCGGTGACATTCAAAATGTCAAAGTATTAAATACTCCTAGTTAATACAATTGATAATTTGTAATTTATAATGCTATGATGATCAGGAATGCCGCCGTCACTCGACGTGCCGGACTGCCTGGAGAATGACCATGATCGAGACATTAGCGCCGGCCTCCTTCTGTGCCGGCCCAGGCGACGACGAGGTCGCCGCTTCCGACGGACCCAGCATCATCGACGTCGCCATCAACGAGCGCGTGTTCGGCATCCGCGCGGCCGACATCGATTCACAGCGCAATTCCGCCAGCATGCTCATCAGTAAGATGTATTCCTGGCGCGGCTACAGCGGCAACCATCAGGTGCACAGCGACCCCAACCGGATCACCTTGACGGCATCCGACCACGGCCAGGTGTTCGGCACGCTGAGCCTGGGCCTGGATTCCGAGATCGGCTTGCTGGCCGACCAGGTGTTCAAGGATTGCATCGATGTGCGGCGCAGCGACGGGCGGGTGTGCGAGATCACCAAGCTGGCGGTCGACCCGGCAGTCAAGTCCAAGGCGGTGCTGGCCTCGCTGTTCCACGTGGCCCTGATCTATGCGCGCGACCTGAACGGCTGCAAGGATATCTTCATCGAAGTCAATCCGCGTCATCGCCGCTTCTACGAAGCGATGCTCGGCTTCCAGACCGTGTGCGAGTCGCGCCCCAATCCGCGGGTGCAGGCGCCGGCGGTGCTGCTGCGCGTCGACACCGCCTTCGGCACCGAACAGGTGGAGAAATGGGGCGGCATGCAGGACCGCGCGGTGGGCGAGCGCTCGCTGTTTCCGTGGTTCTTCTCGCCGCGCGAAGAGGCCGGCATCATCAACCGCCTGCGCCAGCTGGGCTGAGCTGCCCGATCCTCGCTTGCCTGCAGTTCATTAACGACCTATATTTTCCGCTTCTATCCAATCACGAGGACGCTCCATGACGACCGGTAAGACCAGGGATGAAATCGCCGAAGCCTATTCATCCGAACCGTGGTGGTACGACCTGCGCGGCTTTTTCATTCTCACCTTCGCCTATAACAGCACGATCGGCACCCAGATGCGCTTCTTCGGGCCGAATTTCGGACCCGACCACCTGGAGGTGGCCTGCGGCACCGGCACCCTGCTCGAGATGGTCCTGAACTGGCGCCGCCGCCGCAAGCTGCCGCCGGTCAAGGTGACCGGCATCGACTACGCCCCGTCGATGCTGGCCGGCGCCAAGCGCCGCTTCGCCGGCAATCCGCAGGTCGAGGTCCAGCATGCCGACGCGGCCCAGCTGCCGTTCGCCGACAACCGCTTCGACACCGCCAATATCGCCAACTCGATCCACTGCTTCCCGACGGTCGACGGCGCCTTGCGCGACATCTTGCGCGTGCTCAAGCCGGGCGGGACGCTGGCCGCCAACGTGCTGCTGTATCCGTCCGGTTTCGCACCGCTGCGCTGGGCGGCGCAGAAGATCAATGACTGGGGCATCCGCAAGGGCATCCTGTACAGCCCCTTCCACGTCGAGGAGCTGCGCGCCAAGGTGCTGGCGGCCGGCTACGAGGTCGCCAGCGAATTCACCTCCGGAAATACCTGGAATGTAGTGCTGCGGAAACCCCTGTAGGACAAGACCGACAGCGCCATGAGAATTTCTTAAACGGGGCTGTCGGAATCTTTTACAGTGTTGTAATTTCTTCTACGAAATACTGACTTAAGTATTTGATTTTAAAAGAGTTGAGTTTGCTGGCACGATGGTTGCTTACATAGAGGTCGTTAGCACGAACCCTACAACCAGGAGATCCAAGATGAAAGCAGTTTCGAAGACCATTATCGCTTGCGCAATCGCTGCCACCTCGATGTTCGGCGCCGCCGCCCACGCTGACAACTTCAACCCGTTCACCGTGGAATACGACGGCCGTGAATTCACCGCCGACAAGATCACCGGCAACTACAACGAGATCGCGACCTTCAACACCGACGGCACCTTCAACGTGTCGCTGGTGTGGAACGCCGGCCAGTTCGTCGGCAACGGTGGCACCACCCCGGTCACCCGCACCGGCCTGAACAACGACTACGGCCTGTACGCGCTGTACACCGCATCCGGCACCTTCGGCGTTGAAAACGGCAGCAACGTGTTCCGCTTCAACGAAGGCAGCGGCCGCCTGGCGATGTACCTGGACGCCAACCTGGACTCCACCTTCACCATGCCAAGCACCGGCGCCACTCCGGTCTCCGTGGGCAACGACGGCGACGACCTGCTGCTGGCCGAAGGCGATCCGCTGTCGGGCTTCGGCGTCCTGGATCCAACCCTGCCGACCTGCGGTCCTAGCGGCATCAACTGCGGCAGCTTCGGCGCGAGCTCGAGCTTCGGCCTGGTTGGTTTCGGCATGGAATTCTTCACCTCGCCTAACCCGTTCTACAACCTGTCGTTCCAGTCGGGCCAGCTGAACAACTTCGACCCGGTCGGCACCCAGGAAATCAACGGTTCGCTGGACGTGGTCTTCAGCAACGCCGAAGTGCCTGAGCCGGCATCGGTCGGCCTGCTGGGCCTGGGCATGCTGGGTCTGTACGCCGCCCGCCGCCGCAACAAGAACGCTGCTTGATAACGACGGGCCTGCTTGGCAGGCCTGACGTCAGCAGCTCGAATAAAGCCACTGCCGGAGCGATCCGGCAGTGGCTTTTTGACGTCAGGGAAGCCGCCGGCCGGCGGCAGCGCTCAGCGTCCGGCCGCCGCCATGCGCGCGAACTGGCGCCGCCCGATCACCAGCATCAGCTGCTGGATCGGATGGCGGTTGCCACCGGGCCGCCAAGTGCGCTTGAGTTTGTTGCGATAGGCGTCGAACTGCATGCCCCAGGGCGCCGCCAGCACGTCGCCGCGGCCGAGCAGGATCTTGAGCGCCTCGGTGGCGCACACCCCGGCGCACAGCTGGCAAGCCATGATGGTCGATGGGCCGCGCCGCTCCGCCAGGTTGACCGATCCCGGCACCATCAGATAAGGCCGGTGCAGGCCGGCGGGGGCCAGTCCGACCACGAAACGGATCGCCTTCTCCTGCTCGGGCAGGTCGCCCCAGCCGAAATACTCTTCGAAGGTCATCTTGCCGGGCATGAAGTTGAGCAGGGCCGTTCCCATGCCCAGCGGCGCGCCGGTGGTGGCCGGGATGCCGAGCCGGGCGCAGGCGGCGAAAGTCTGCTGGCGCGCGTCGAAAGCGAAGAAATCGAGCGCGTCGACGTACAGGTCGACCCCCGCCAGGAAGGCGTCGAGATTGTTCTTGTGCACGCCGTCCGGAAAGATCTCGATCTCGATCTCGGGATTGATGTCGCGCGCCATGCGCGCCAGGACCTCGGCCTTGGGCTGGCCGACCGTCGACATCATGGCCCCGACCTGGCGATTGAAATTGGCGATGTCGAAACTGTCGAAATCGGCGATGTGGAAGCGGCTCACACCCAGTCGCGCAAGGGTCAGCAGGTGCACGCCGCCGACCCCGCCGCCGCCGGCAATGGCGACGCGCTTGCCACGTAATTGCTGCTGTTCGGCTTGCGTCACCCAGCCGATATTGCGCGAGAAAGCCTGTTCGTAGTTGAACGGTTTATTCATTGGTTCAGAAAAAAGTGGGGAACAAGAGCCCGGCCTCATGCCGGATGCGATTCGTCCATGCGCAACAGGCGATTGATAATGCCACGCTCTTCGCGTGGGGAAAAGAAATATGGATAGAACGAGCGCTCCTCGGTCTCGCCGTCGGCGGCCCAGGTGCCGCCGAAACGGTCGATCTGTTCGGTGACGAAGGCCAGGTTCACGCGCAGCAGGTAGGCCGGCGCGTCGACCCGTGGATTGATCTTGAGTTCGCCTTCCTTGCGAAAACCCAGCATGCGCTCGTAGAAGCGGCGGTGACGCGGATTGACCTCGATCACGATGTCGGTGCAGCCATGCATGTCGCGCGCGTAGATCACGGCCAGGTGGAACACATTGGCCAGCGCGGTCTTGGAACGCACCGAAGGGTCGAAGGCGAACTTGGTGAACTCGCACAGTTTCGCGCCGCGCTGGCGGTGGGCGTCGAGTTCGTCCTTGAAGATTTCGTCGGCCATCAGGCCGACCTCGGAATCGATGCCGATGCTGAGCGTGCCGACCACGTCGCCCTTGTCGGTGGCGGTCAGGGTGATGCGGTTGGGGTCGCTACTGGGCTGGTGATTTCCGCCGTAGCCGCGCCAGGCATACATCCTGTTGATCAGCATACTGGCCGTGTTACGACCGTCCGACGTATCGGTAAGCCGGATTCCGTACGAATCGTCGTCCACGATAAACATCCTCATTTAGGAGAACGTTATCTTATCGCGACATTAATAAATCCAGCGTTCGATAGGATGAGGCCGCGAGCCTTTACTGATGGGAAGAAGGGCGCCTCAACGGGTGCGCCGCGGGACCGGGCCAGGTCCCGCGGCGAAGGCCCCGCTTACAGGGTCTTGAGCAGCGCGCGCGCCTCGTCGGCGTGGGCGAACGGCGCGTTCGACCCCAGCAGTTTGTCGAGCTCGCGGCGTGCGCCGGCCTTGTCGCCGCTCTTGTGCAGGGCCTGCGCCAGGTGGTAGCGGATCTCCATCGAGTTCGGCGCCTGGCTGCTGGCCTTCTGCAGCAGCGGCAAGCCGCGCGCGGTGTCGCCTTGCTCCACCAGCACCCAGCCCAGGGTATCCATCACGCCCGGGCTGTCGCTGGCGAGCTTGTACGCCTTCTCGGCGGTCGCCAGCGCGCGCGAGTCCTTCACCTGCTGGTAGGCCCAGGCCAGGTTGTTCAGCACCAGCGGATGCTCGGGAGCGCGCTTCTGCGCGTTCTCGAGCCTGGCGATGGCGCCCTTGTAGTCCTTGGACGCCAGGTTGAGCTCGGCGACCAGCAGCGAGACACGCACGTCTTCCGGCTGGGCGGCCAGCCAGGCCTGGCCGCGCGCCAGCGCTTCCTTGCTCTTGCCGCCGGCCTGCATGGCCTGCATCACCTTGACCGTCAGTTCCGACGAGCGCGCCATGGCCAGGCCTTTTTCATAGGACTGCTGGGCCTGGGCAAATTTCTGCTGCGACATCAGCACGTCGCCTTCGATGACGTGGCCGACCGGCGCCTTGGGCGCCGCCTTCTGCAGCTCGCGCGCCACCGCCAGCGCCTCGTCGGGACGCTTGCCGCGCAGCGCCAGGTCGACCTGCATCAGGCGCGCCGGCACGAAGTCGGGCTGGAGGTCGACCGCGCGCTTGAGGTGGGTGGCGGCCGCCGATTCGTTCTTCAGCGCCAACTGCACCTGAGCCAGGCGCAGCTGGGCGCCAGGCGCCTTCGGCAGCACGTTGACCAGCTTGCTGTAGGTGTCGAGCGCGCCGTTCAGGTCCTTGTTCGCGGCCTGCGACTGGCCGAGCAGTTCCAGCACGCCGGCATCGGTCGGATGCGAGGTCTGGAGCTTGCGCGCCAGCGCCAGCGCCTTGGGCGCCTGCCCGGTGGCCAGGTAGTGCGCGCCGAGCTTGAGCGAAGGCGCGGTGGCGTTCGGATTGGCTGCGCTGGCCTTCTCGAACCAGCTCGTGGCCTCGGCCTGGTTCTTTTGCAGCATGGCCAGTTCGCCCAGCGCCGTCATGGCCTCGACGTTGTCCTTGTTCTTGTCCAGGAAGGCGGTGAAGCGGGCCTTGGCGGCATCCGGCTTCTTGTCCTGCACGTCCAGGCGCGCCAGGTTGGTCACCGCCGGCAGGAAGCTCGGCTGCAGCGACAGCGCCTTTTCGAAGGCGGCGCGCGCTTCCGCGTGCTTGTTCTGGACCATGTAGACGGCGCCCTTGAGCTGCTGCACTTGCGCACTGTCAGGTTGCTGTTTTTCGAGCGCATTGACGGCGGCCAGGGCCTTGTCGTAGCGCTTCATATTGATCTCGGTCTGGACCAGGGCCATGGTCGCCTGCAGCGATTTCGGATCGAGCGTGGCGGCCATCTCGAGGTCGCTCAGGGCGCGCGCCTGGTCGCCCTGGGCCAGGCGCGACAGGCCCAGCGAGGTGCGCACCGCGGCCGCCTCCGGCGCCAGGGTGGCGGCCTGCTGCAGGTAGTTGGCGGCCTTGTCGAAGTCGCGCACCTGCATGTACGATTCGCCGGCCAGGGCCAGCAGCTGGGCATCCTGTGGCGCATCCTTCAGGGCCGGCGCCAGGGTGGCGGCGGCATCGGCCGGCTGCGAATTCTTGAGCTGGGCCTGGGCCAGCAGCTTGCGCGCATAGACGTTGTTCGGATTGGCTTCCAGGTACTTGCGCAGATGCTGTTCGGCCTGCTGGGTGCCGCCCAGCTGCAGCTCGGAAGCGCCGGCCAGCAGGATGCTCGGATAATGGTTGGGCGCGACCTTGAGGATCTTCGCCAGCGCATCCCGCGCCGCCGAGTGCTTGCCTTGCGAGAATTCATATAGGGCGCGGGTGTACACCACCAGCAGGCTGCCCGGCGAATTCTTTTCCGCCGCCTCGACTTCCTTCTTTGCCGCGTCAAACTTGCCGCGCGCGATCTCGATATACGCTTTCTCGATGTGGGCGCCGCGGTGATCCGGCTTGAGCGCCAGCGCCTTGTCGTAGGCGCCCAGGGCTTCGTCCGGCTTGTTCATCGAGCGCAGCATCGCGCCCTGCATGATGAAGACTTCGGGATTCTTCGGATCCTTGGCCACCGCCTGGTCGACGTAGAGGAGGGCGGCGTCGCGCTCGCCGCGTACGGCGGACAGGCGCGCCAGGCCCATCAGGGCGTCGCCGGAATTGGCGTTCGCGGCCAGGGCCGCCTCGTAGGCCTGTTTCGCCTCGTCGGGCTTGCCGCTGCCCAGCAAGGCGTCGCCGCGCAGCGACAGCAGCGCGGCCGATTTGCCGGCCTTCTCGGGCGTGATCAGCTCCAGCACTTCCTTGAATTTGCCCTGCTGCGCCAGGGTGCTGCCCAGCAGCGGCAGCGCCCGCTCGTCGGCGATGCCGAGCGCGCGCGCGCGGCCCAGTTCCTTCTCGGCCGAGACGTTGTCGCCGGTCGACAGTTGCAGGGTGCCCAGCGCCAGGCGCGCCTCGCCGTCTTCCGGGCTGTTCGCCACGGCGTTCTTGAGCTGGATCAGGGCAGCCTTGATGTCGCCCTTCTGCTGGTATTCGGATGCTTCCGCCAGCAGGGTTTCGGTCGACTGGGTCCGGTTGCAGCCGGCCAGGCCGACGGTCAGGAGGGCGCCGGTCAGGAGGGCGGCGGTGAGTTTGAGCTTGGTGGGATGGCGCGGCATGTGGAATTCCTCAGGCAGTGGAGACGGTCGTTTCGCTGGGTAAGCGAAATTCTCAACAACAAATCATACCTGAAGGAACCGCGCACCCAGTGTACAAACGGACACAGCTATTGCAAAACTTATTCGATGCGTGTTGCATGAATGTTGAAAAAATTACTACAGGGGAAAATTATCCCTCGCCGCTGCCGTCAAGGCCGGGGTCGCGGCGCAGCCGGCCCAGCAGGGCTTCGACGTTCTCGCCCACCGGCAGGCCGTGGCGCCGCAACAGCTGGACATGCAGCACCAGGTTTTCCAGCACCAGCTTGGCCGCCACGGCGAGCAAGGTCAGTGTGCGGTCTTCCTCGCTGAAATTCTCCATCGCCGCCGCCATCTCGCACAGGTGGTCGGCGACGATGGCGCGCATCTCGTCCTCGGGGAAGGGCAGGTCGGCGAAGTCGATCGGGTCTTCCCGTTCGACTTCGCGCATCAGGGCGGCGAGCTGGTCTGGCTGGATCGTCATGGATGGCTCCGTGGGAACACGGAACCATTCTACATATTGCGGCGATACTGCCCACCCACCTCGAACAGCGCGGTCGTGATCTGCCCCAGCGAGCATACGCGCACCGCGTCCATCAGGCGCGCGAACACGTTCTCGTTGTCGATCGCGGCCTGGCGCAGGGCGGCCAGCGCGGCTGGCGCCGCATCGGCGTTGCGGCGGTGGAAGTCGTCCAGGCGCCGCAGCTGCGATTGCTTTTCCTCGTCGGTCGAACGGGCCAGTTCGATCGTGGCGGGAAGCGAAGCGCCCTTCGGGTTGCGGAAGGTGTTGACGCCGATGATCGGCAGGCTGCCGTCGTGCTTGCGGTGCTCGTACAGCATCGACTCTTCCTGGATCTTGCCGCGCTGGTAGCCGGTTTCCATCGCCCCCAGCACGCCGCCGCGCTCGGCGATGCGCTCGAACTCCTGCAGCACCTGCTCTTCGACCAGGTCGGTCAGCTCGTCCATGATGAAGGCGCCCTGGTTCGGGTTTTCGTTCTTGGCCAGGCCCCATTCCCGGTTGATGATCAACTGGATCGCCAATGCCCTGCGCACCGATTCGTCGGTCGGCGTGGTGATCGCCTCGTCGTAGGCATTCGTGTGCAGCGAATTGCAGTTGTCGTAGATCGCGATCAGCGCCTGCAGGGTGGTGCGGATGTCGTTGAAGTCGATCTCCTGCGCGTGCAGCGAGCGGCCGGAAGTCTGGATGTGGTACTTGAGCTTCTGGCTGCGATCGTTGGCGCCGTACTTGTCGCGCATCGCCACCGCCCAGATGCGGCGCGCCACGCGGCCCAGCACCGTGTATTCCGGGTCCATGCCGTTCGAGAAGAAGAACGACAGGTTCGGCGCGAAGTCGTCGATGTGCATGCCGCGCGCCAGATACGCTTCCACGAACGTGAAGCCGTTCGACAGCGTAAACGCCAGCTGCGAGATCGGGTTGGCTCCCGCTTCGGCGATGTGGTAGCCCGAGATCGACACCGAGTAAAAATTGCGCACGCCGTGCGTCACGAAATATTCCTGAATGTCTCCCATCACCTTCAGCGAAAACTCGGTCGAGAAGATGCAGGTGTTCTGGCCCTGGT
Organism: Massilia timonae; assembly: GCF_001866515.1. Taxonomy (NCBI): domain Bacteria; kingdom Pseudomonadati; phylum Pseudomonadota; class Betaproteobacteria; order Burkholderiales; family Oxalobacteraceae; genus Massilia; species Massilia timonae. Next base: position 1,498,927 of record NZ_JRYB01000001.1, on the reverse strand, counting down.
CTTCCTTCAGGATGTCGGCCTGCACGGTGCCGCGCACGGCGGTCAGCACCCAGGCGCGGATCTGCGCGGCTTCTTCGCCGCTCGGCTGGCGCCCGTTGTTCTCGACGAACTTGTCCATCTGCTGGTCGATGGCGGTGTTCATGAACATCGCCAGGATGGTCGGGGCCGGGCCGTTGATGGTCATCGAGACCGAGGTCGACGGGCTGCACAGGTCGAAGCCGTCGTACAGCACCTTCATGTCGTCCAGCGTCGCGATCGACACGCCCGAGTTGCCGACCTTGCCGTAGATGTCGGGACGCAGCGCCGGGTCGGCGCCGTACAGGGTCACCGAGTCGAAGGCGGTCGACAGGCGCTTGGCGTCCATGCCGGTCGAGACGAGCTTGAAGCGGCGGTTGGTGCGGAAGGCGTCGCCCTCGCCGGCGAACATGCGGGTCGGATCCTCGCCCTCGCGCTTGAAGGGGAACACTCCGGCCGTGTAGGGGAAGGAACCCGGCACGTTTTCCAGCATCAGGAAGCGCAGGATCTCGCCATGGTCCTCGAAGCGCGGCAGCGCCACCTTGCGCACCGGATTGCCGGACAAGGTCGTCGAGATCAGGCGCGTGCGGATTTCCTTGTCGCGGATCTTCACCACGTGCTCGTCGCCCGCGTAGGTCGCCTGCAGCTGCGGCCAGGAGGCCACCAGCGCCCTGGCTTCGCCGTCCATGGCGTTGTCGCGCTGGGCGATCACGTCGTCGAAATCGGTGTTCTTGCCGGCCGCGGCCAGCATGCGCTTCGCCTCCTGCAGCTGCTGGCGCTCGCGCGCGAGCTTGACCTGCGTGCCGACCCGGCGGTGGTAGCCGCGCACGGTGTCGGCGATCTCGGCCAGGTAGCGGCTGCGCGCGGGCGGCACGATCACGTTCTTGCCGCTCGAGTAGCGCTGCGCCGGCGCCTGCAGCTTGCCGGTTTCGACCTTCAGGCCCAGTTCCGCCAGTTTCGGCAGCAGGCCGTGGTAGAGGGCGGTCACGCCGTCGTCGTTGAAGCGCGAGGCCTGGGTGCCGTAGACCGGCATCTGGTCCGGGCTCATCGACCATAGTTCGCGGTTGCGCTGGTATTGCTTGGCGACGTCGCGCAGCGCGTCGAGCGCGCCCTTGCGGTCGAACTTGTTGATCGCGATGAGATCGGCGAAATCGAGCATGTCGATCTTCTCGAGCTGCGAGGCGGCGCCGAATTCCGGCGTCATCACGTACATCGAGGTGTCGACGTGCGGCACGATGGCGGCGTCGCCCTGGCCGATGCCCGAAGTCTCGACGATCACGAGGTTGAAGCCGGCCACCTTGCAGGCGGCGATCACGTCGGGCAGGGCCTGCGAGATCTCGGAGCCCGCTTCGCGCGTGGCCAGCGAGCGCATGAACACGCGCTGCTGCCCGTTCCAGGGATTGATCGCGTTCATGCGGATGCGGTCGCCCAGCAGGGCGCCGCCCGACTTGCGGCGCGACGGGTCGATCGAGATCACGGCGATGTTCAGGCGGTCGCCCTGGTCGAGGCGGATGCGGCGGATCAGCTCATCGGTCAGCGAGGACTTGCCGGCGCCGCCGGTGCCGGTGATGCCCAGGGTCGGCACGCGCAGCGTGTCGGCCGTGTCGAGGATCTCCTTGCGCAGGGCCGGGTCGACCCGATCGTTTTCCAGCGCCGTGATCAGCTGGGCCAGCGGGCGGTGGCGCGCGGCGATGTCGCCGCTGCGCAGCGCCTCGAGCGAGGTCGGGGCGTAGGGCGACAGGTCGACGTCGCAGGCTTCGAGCATCGAGCGGATCATGCCGACCAGACCCATGCGCTGGCCGTCTTCCGGACTGAAGATGCGCGTCACGCCATACGCGTGCAGGTCTTCGATCTCGCTCGGGACGATCACCCCGCCGCCGCCGCCGAACACCTTGATGTGCTCGCCGCCGCGCTGGCGCAGCAGGTCGATCATGTACTTGAAGTATTCGACGTGGCCGCCCTGGTAGCTCGAGATGGCGATGCCCTGCGCATCCTCGGCCAGCGCCGCGGTGACCACGTCGTCGACCGAGCGGTTGTGGCCGAGGTGGATCACCTCGGCGCCGTTCGACTGCAGGATGCGGCGCATGATGTTGATCGAGGCGTCGTGGCCGTCGAACAGCGAGGCGGCGGTGACGAAACGGACCTTGTTGGCCAGGCGCGGCTGTTCGGGCAGGTCGAGCTTCGCGACGGGAGTGATGTCGTTCATGAGGGACGGGTCCTTGTGAGCGGTGAGGACGGATGCTGGTACGGTATATGACGTTAACGTTAACGTCAAGCTCGCGGCGAAGTAATACGGCTGGCTTCGATCCATTTCACATTGCGTATCCCTAAGGCAACATTAAGTTCCATTACGCAATCTGCTTGTTATACTCAATGCATAATCGAAATTCATGCAGAAGAAGAGACACGACAGATGCTGAAAAAAGTGGATTCTTCACAGCTCAGGGTGGGCATGTTCATCCACGACCTGGATTGCGGCTGGATGGAGCACCCGTTCGTACGCAACCAGTTCCTGATCACGAACGAGGCCGAGATCCGCAAGATCGTCGAGGCGCGTATCCGCGGCGTCGTGATCGATTGCCGTCGCGGCCTGGACGTCGACGCGCCCACCGTCGACGAGAGCATGGCCGCCACCGAGGCCGAGGTGACCGCGCTGGCGCAGGCCGCCACGGCCTCCGCGCGCATGCGGGTGCCGCTGGCCGAGGAATTGCAGCGCGCCATCCATGTGCGGCGCCAGGCCGAGGGTCTGGTGCGCGCCGTGATGCAGGACGCGCGCCTGGGCAAGGCCGTCGAGCTGGACCAGGTAAGCCCGGTGGTGCAGAGCGTCACCGAATCGATCCTGCGCAATTCGGGCGCCTTGCCCAGCCTCCTGCAGCTCAAGAACAAGGACGACTACACCTTCCTGCACTCGGTCAGCGTGTGCGCGCTGCTGGTCGCCTTCTGCCGCTCGCGCGGCATGGACGAGGAAACCATCTACCAGGCCGGCCTGGGCGGCCTGCTGCACGACACCGGCAAGGCCATGGTGCCGGACGCCATCCTCAACAAGCAGGGCCGCCTGACCGACGCCGAATTCGCCATCGTCAAGCGCCATCCGCGCGACGGCCACGACATCCTGGTGAAGACGCCCGGCATCGGCCCGGTGCCGCTCGACATCACGCTGCACCACCATGAGCGGCGCGACGGCAGCGGCTATCCGGACCGCCAGGCCGGGGACGGCATCAGCGAGCTGGCGCAGATGGCGGCCATCGTCGATGTGTACGACGCGATCACCTCCGACCGCTGCTACCACAAGGGCATCCCACCGGCCGAGGCGCTACGCAAGATCTACGAGTGGAGCAAGCACCACTTCGATCCGGCGCTGGTCCAGGAGTTCATGCGCTGCGTCGGCATCTACCCGGTCGGCACCCTGGTGCTGCTGGAATCGGGCCGGCTGGGCGTGGTGGTCGAGCCGCACGAATCGAGCCTGCTCACGCCGAAGGTGAACGTGTTCTTCCATGCGAAGCAGCAGGTGTATATCCGCCCCGAGACGGTCGACCTGTCGCGCGCGACGGGCTTCGGCGGCGGCGACCGCATCGTGCGCCACGAGTCGGCCGCCAAGTGGCAGGTCGAGCCGCTGCGCTTCATGCAGCTGGCCGAGGCCTGAGCGCCTGCCACCCGCCGGCGCGGCGCGCGGCTGCTTCGGCATGCGATTGAACGCGCTGCCCTCACGTGCAGGGAATCAGAAGAATTCGGCGGTGTCGTTGACGGCCACGGTCTGCAGCAGCCCGCCGGCGACCAGCTCTTCGTAGTGGCACACGCGGTTGCGGCCGTGGGCCTTGGCGTAGTACAGGGCCTGGTCGGCGTGGCCCAGCGTGACCACCGGCGAATCGGCGGCGCTGACGCTGGTGAAGCCGATGCTGACCGTGACCTTGCCCACCTGCGGGAAGTCGTGGCTCTCGACGTCGGCGCGGAAGCGCTCGATGATGCGGCGGGCGTTCTCCAGGTTCGTCGAGCGCAGCAGCACCACGAACTCCTCGCCGCCGAAGCGGAACACCCGGTCCTGGGCGCGGAACGACGACTGCAGCAGGTTGGCGATCAGGATCAGCACTTCGTCGCCGTACAGGTGGCCGAAGCGGTCGTTGACGCCCTTGAAGTGGTCGACGTCGACCACCGCCAGCCACTGCTTTTCTTCGCCGTTGTGGTGGCGCCGCTCGGCCTGGCCGGGGGCCGTGGCGTCGGTCTCGGAGGCGTGCAGCATGCGCGCCAGCTGGTCGTCGAAGGTCTTGCGGTTGAGCAGGCCCGTGAGCGAGTCGCGCTCGCTGTAGTCGAGCAGGTTCTGGAAGTTGCGGTACACGCTGACGATCCCGTTGACCATGTACAGCGCCTCGGGCGTGAACGGTTCGGCGTGCACGATCTCGAGGCAGGTGTCGGCCTTGTCGCCGAACCAGATCGGCAGCCACAGGCGGCGCAGGCCGTCGGCGCCGATGCTTTCAGCGCGCGGTTCGTGGCGGCGCAGGCAGGCGCCGAGTTCGGGATAGAGCGCGATCGGTTCGCCGGGACCGCTGTCCTGCGGCTCTTCGGGGCAGGCCACGCCGCCGGCATGGATGCAGGCGCGCGAGCGCACGAAGTACTGTTCGCCGACGCTGGAGATGGTGAGCACCCGGGTGCGGGCCGCGCCGGACAATTCCTGGACCGCCGAAATCACGGAGATGTCCAGCATGGTGTGATCGCGGTGGCCGGTCATGTCCACCATGTGTCGCAGCAGGGAATCCATGTCGTCGTTATCAGACCAAGCAATAAGAGGTACCGGGAGACCGCCCCGCGCAAGGCGTGGCGCACAGGGCGGACAGCGCTGAATGGATGCCCAGCGCCATGATCGGCGGTGCCGCATTTTTCAGCGGTCAAGCAAAACAGCATAATACTTTTTTGTATTACCGGCAACTATTCTTAACAATTTTTATTCATGGTTTCCCGCGCGTTGACACATCGCCCTGGGAGTTTGTTTCTCATCAGAAGCATGAATTTCCATACGGAAAAGTTGTGGACGGTCAACTTGCCGTACGGCACTAATCGGTACAGTGAACTCACTGGCAAACGTAACACAGCAGTAGCGACGGGGCCCAGTCGCAGCCAGTATTTCCTCAACCATCATAAGGAGTTTGTCATGAGCACGATTACCTTCGCCATCAAAGCATTTTTCGCTGACGAAAACGGTGTGACTGCCATCGAGTATGGCCTGATCGCCGCTCTCATCGGCGTGGTGATGGCCGGTGTCGCTGGCGAAGTCGGTGAAAACATCGAGGCGGCCTTCATCTACATCCGCGATCAGTTGGTCGTTCCGGAGTAATCCGCCTGCCCCCCGGGACGCGGTTCGGCCCCGGGGGGCTTTTTTTTCGTGGAGTCCGATCATGGCTGTCGCACTTTACCTCGATACGCTGCTGCTGCTGATGGTGACGGCGGCGGCGGTCAAGGACCTGGAGAGCCGGCGCATTCCGAACCGGCTGCTGGCCGCCGGCATGGCATGCGCCCTGGTCCTGCACCTGCTGTCGCCGCAACCGCTGGCGGGGCTGCTCGCCTGGCTGGGCGGGACGGCGACCGGCCTGGCGATCTTCCTACCCTTTTACCTGGTCCGCGGCATGGCCGCCGGGGACGTCAAGATGATGGCCGCGGTCGGCGCCTTCGCCGGTCCCGGCGACGCGCTGCGCATCGCCATCCTGGCCTGGTGCGTGGGCGGCGTCATGGCGCTGGCCGTCATCGTCTTCAAGGGCCGCCTGCGCATGGCGCTGGCCAATATATGGGCGATCCTGAAGCCCATGCTGCTGCGCCTGCCGCGCGGGCCGGCGCCCGCGATCGGCGGCGCCGGCGGCCAACCCAGCGCCGGCTCGATTCCCTATGGCGTGGCGATCGCCGCTGGCGCCATCGCGCTGCTGGTCAGTCGCTACGCCGACCGGCCGCTGTTATGAGCAGCGGGTCGGGCCTTTGTCAGGTATCAAGTGCCTGATGAGGCCGCTCGCTAGAATCAAATCAAGGTTTTCCGAAACATCTTCATGGGCAGGAGGGTGCATGATGGGAATGTTGTCGGCCACCACGGCCGCCGCCGGGCACGATGCATCGTTCGGGTCCGGGGCCGGCGCGTCGTCAAGCGATGGCGACGTGGCCGCCGTGCTGCCGCGCCAGCCGCGCACCGTGCGCGACACCGGGCTCGATCCGCGCCTGGTGACGGGATTGGTGCTCAAGGTCCTGCATGCGGGCGGCAAGACGCCGCTGTCCAGGCTGACCGGACGCCTGCGGCTGTCGGTCAGCGTGGTGCGCGAAGTGCTGCAGGGCCTGGTCGCCAGCCAGCAGGCCGAAGTCGCCTATTCGGGCGAGACCGATCTCGACGTGCACTACCAGCTCACCGCCGCCGGCGCGCGCGCCGCCGGCGAGCACACGGCCGAGTCGCGCTATGCCGGACCGGCGCCGGTGACCCTGGCGGCCTGGCGCTCGGTGGTGGCGCAGCAGTCGCAGCGCCAGCCGGATGCGCCGCGCGTGGCGCGCGCCGAACTCGAAGCGGTGCTCGACGGCGACGGCCTGGAACCGGCGATGCGCGAACTGATCGGCGCGGCCCTGCATTCCGGCCGTCCACTGCTGCTGTATGGCCCGTCCGGCAGCGGCAAGACCACCCTGGCGCGCAAGTTCGCCCGCCTGCGCCAGGATCCGATCGCGGTGCCGTACGCGGTGCTGGTCAACCACGAGATCGTCCAGCTGCACGATCCGGCCCTGCATCCGTTGCCGCTGCAGATGCGCGGCCTGGAAGAACGCCGCAGTTGCGACGCGCGCTGGGCCCTGAGCCAGCGGCCGCTGGTGCACGTCGGCGCCGAGCTCACGCGCGACATGCTGGAACTGCGGGTCGACGCCGCCAGCGGCGTGCTGCGCGCGCCGCCCCACATCCTGGCCAATAACGGCCTGCTGGTGCTGGACGACCTGGGACGCCAGCGGATGCCGGCCGGCGAGCTGCTGCACCGCTGGCTGGGCGCGCTGGAGGCCGGCCAGGACCACGTGACGGTGCCGCACGGCCCGAGCCACGCGCTGCCGTTCGACGTCGGCCTGGTGCTGGCCACCAGCCTGGCGCCGGAATCGGTGCTGGACGACGCCTGCCTGCGCCGCATCGGCTACCGCATCGCCGTGGGCCCGCTGTCCGAGGCGAGTTACCGCGCGCTGCTGCGGCGCCAGGCGCGGCTGCGCCGCATCGAGGTCGACGAGGCGGCGTTCGATTTCCTGGTCGACGAACTGCATCGCCGCACGCGGCGCCCGCTGCTGGCCGCCTGGCCGCACGAGCTGCTGGGACGCATCGCCGATTTCGCCGGCTTCGCCGGCCGCGCGCCGCGCTGCGACGTGGACGGCCTGGTCCAGGCCTGGAGCAGCCTGTTCGGAGCCAGCGCCCTGCCGCCCGCGCTGCCTTGTGCATCGAACCCAGCGGCGGTGAAGCGGGAAGACAAGGAAGGGGATGCGCGATGAAGAACAAGCGTGCCGTGATCATGATGGCACTGGCGGTGCTGCTGGGCCTGCTGGCGGTGGCGCTGGCGGCGAGCTGGCTGCTCAATGCCCCGGGCGCAAGCGCCGGCCGGATCGTCGTCGCCAAGGCCGACGTCGACATCGGCCAGCGCCTGACGCCCGAGATGTTCAAGCTGGCCGACTGGCCGGCCGACAGCGTGCCGAAGGGCGCCTTCACCGATCCCGCGCCGCTGGGCGGACGGGTATTGCGCAGCAGCCTGCTCGCGGGCGAACCGATCAGCGAAGCCAAGCTGGCGCCGGCCGGCACCCTGGGCGGCCTGTCGGCCCTGATCACCGAGGGCAAGCGCGCGATCACGGTGCGCGTCAACGACGTGATCGGGGTGGCCGGCTTCACCCTGCCGGGCAACTACGTCGACATCATCGTCAGCACCGAGACCATGCCGGACCCGAACGCGACCCGGGCGCGCGAGCAGAGCATCTCGAAGATCGTGCTGGAGCGGATCCTGGTGCTGGCGGTGGCGCAGGAAGTCAATCGCGACGAGACCAAGCCCAAGGTGGTCAATGCCGTCACGCTCGAGGTCACGCCAAGCGAGGCCGAAAAGCTGGACCTGGCGCGCAGCGTGGGCACCCTGTCGCTGGCGCTGCGCAACCAGGTCGATCCGGCCGCCGCCGCCACCCTCGGCGCGACCAAGGAGAACCTGCTGCCCGCTGTCGCCGCCGCGCCGCCGCCGGTGGTGCGGGCCCCGCCGCGGCCGCGCGTGCAGCAGGCGCGCGCGCCGGCCCCGCCCAAGCGCGACTGCATCAGCGTCATCAACGGCCTGCACGCATCGCAGGAATGCTTCTGACCACCGACTGGATCGATCATGAAACGACGTCCCTCGATCGCATTGCGCGCCACCCTTGCCGCCGTCCTTGCCGCGCTGGCCGGCCCGGCCCTGGCCAGCGCCGCGCCCGCCGCCGCCGCCGCGCAAAAAGTGGCGGAACCGAAGCCGGCGCCGAAGAAGCCGGCGCCCGCCCGCACCGCGAGCGAAGCGCCCGCGCGCGTCGCCGAAGGCTGCCGCGGCGAGGCCGCGCGGCCGGCCGTGATGGCGCTCCAGATGGGCAAGTCGACCATGCTGCGCCTGCCCGAGAAGGTGGCCCGCCGCAGCGTCGGCAACCCGGCCGTGGTGCAGGCGATGCTGGTCGCCCCGGACACCCTGTACATCGCCGCCGTCGACGTCGGCAGCACCAACATGATCGTGCAGGGCCGCAGCGGCTTGTGCAGCGTGATCGACATCACGATCGCGATGGACCCGAGCGGGCTGGAAGCCACGCTCAAGGCCGCGATGCCGGACGAGCAGGATATCCGCGTGATGGCGGCCAACGACAGCCTGATCCTGACCGGCACCGTCAGCGACGCCACCGTCGTGCAGCGCGCGGTGGAGCTGGCCGGCGCCTATGTGCGGCGTCCGCTGCGCCAGCTGCCGGCGGCCGACAAGGAAAACGATACCGATGGCGTGATCGTGGTGGGAAGGAACGGCGCCAGCGGCGCCGGCGCGGCGGGCGGCGCCGGCACCCGGGTGATCAACCTGCTGGCGGTGAGCGCGCCGCAGCAGGTGCAGCTCGAGGTCAAGGTGGCCGAGATCTCGCGCACCCTGCTCGAACGGCTCGAGACCGGCACCCGCTTCAGCTTCGGCTCCGGCAGCTGGACCACCACCCTGGCCACCGATTTCCTGAGCGGCCTGCTGGGCGGCAGCCTGTCGGGAGTCAAGACCAATGGCAACCGCTTCGCCATCGAGGCCGACAAGCTCGATGGCCTGGTGCGCATCCTGGCCGAGCCGAACGTGCTGGCCATCAGCGGCCAGGAAGGCTCGTTCCTGGCCGGCGGCAAGTTCTACATCCCGGTGTCGCAGGACGACGACCGCGTCACGCTGGAAGAAAAGGAATTCGGGGTCGGCGTGCGCTTCACCCCGACCGTGCTGTCGGGCGGGCGCATCAACCTGAAGGTGGCGCCGGAGGTGTCCGAACTGTCGCGCGAAGGGATCGGCATCACCGCCACCGGCATCACCGGCACCGCCATCATGCCGCTGGTGACCACGCGCCGCGCCAGCACCACGGTGCAGCTGCATGACGGCCAGAGCTTCGCGATCGGCGGCCTGGTGCGCAACAACCTGATCGCCAACATGAAAGGCTTGCCGGGCCTGGGCGAGATTCCGGTGCTGGGCGCGCTGTTTCGCAGCACCGACTACCAGCAGGACCGCACGGAGCTGGTGTTCGTGATCACGGCGCGCCTGGTCAAGCCGCTGCCGGGCGGCAGCCATGTGCTGCCCACCGACGGCCATGTCGCGCCGTCGCGCGCGGGCCTGATGCTGGGCGGGCGGCTGGAAGGAGAGCGGCCCGCCGCCGCGACGCCTGCCGGGGCGGTCACGCCGCCGGCCGCGGTATCCGGTCCGGTATCCGGGAGCTTCGAACTGACGCCGGCGGCTTCGAACTGACACAGGGGAATGCAATGCGAACCACATTCACACGATGGGCGGCGCTGGCGCTGCTCGCCTGCGGCGCGTCGGGATGCGTCTCGACCACGCCGGACTGGGATGCGCGCTTCGGCGCGGCCACCCGCAGCAATTTGGCGGCCCAGGTGCTCGACCCGAGCGGCGCCGCCAGCGGCAATCCCGCCCTGGGCCTCGATGGCCGCGCCGCGCGCGCCGCCATCGACAACTACCAGCGCTCGTTCGCCCGGCCGGATACCGGCCAGCCGGCGGCGATGGTGGACCAGTGATGGACGCGCGCGCAGCGAACGTCCTTTGTCCGGGGCTGCCATGAGAGCGCTCCTGATCAGCCGCGACAGCCACTTGTACGCGGAGCTGGCCTCGCAGGGCGCGGCACGGGTGCCGCCCCTGCACCTGGCCGCCACCCGCGCCAGCCTGCGCGAAGCGCTCGACCGCCCCGAACCCGACGCCCCGCAACTGGTGATCGTCGACGCCAGCGGGCTGGAGCCGCTGGAGGCTGCCCTGCTCGAGCGCCTGGGCCGCCAGTATCCGGGATCGCAGCTGATGCTGCTCACCAACCAGCACCAGCCCGACCTGTTGATCACGGCGATGCGCGCCGGCGTGCGCGAGCTGCTGCAACTGCCGCTGGTGCACCGCGCCTTCCACGAGGCGATGGACCGGATCGCCACCGCCGCCGGCGTGTCGAGCCTGCGCGATGGCAAGGTGCTGGCCTTCATCGCCTGCAAGGGCGGCAGCGGCGCCACCTTCATCTCGGCCAACTTCGGCTATGCGCTGGCCACGCTGGCGGGCAAGAAGGTCTTGCTCATCGACCTGCACGGCCAGTTCGGCGACGCCGCCCTGTACGTGTCGGACCAGAAGCCGGCCATGACGATGTCGGACGTGTGCGCCCAGATCGCGCGCGTGGACGGGCCCTTCCTCGAATCGTGCCTGGTGCACGTCACGCCGGGCTTCGGCGTGCTGGCCGCGGCCGACGATCCCGGCCACGCGAAAGAGGCCAAGCCGGAACACATCGACACCATCCTGCGCGTGGCGCGCCAGAACTACGACTACGTGCTGCTCGACGTCGGACGCCAGATCGACGCGGTGTCGCTGCGCGCGCTGGACGTCACCGACACCATCTATCCGGTGCTGCAGCTGGCGCTGCCCGACATCCGCGACGCGCGGCGCCTGCTCGACATCTTCCGCTCGCTGGGCTACGTGCTGGACAACATCCGCCTGATCGTCAACCGCTACGAGAAGGGCGGCAAGCTGCGCCTGCAAGACCTGCATGCGGCGCTCGGCTGCGAGGTGGTGCACACCTTCCCCAACGACTACGTCGCGGTGACCGATTCGGTGAACCAGGGCGTGCCGGTGCTGCAGCTGTCGCGCTCGAGCTCCGCCGCGCGCAGCCTGGCCGAGATGGTCGAGCTGGTGACCGCGCACCGGGTCCAGGAAAGCCGCGGCCTGCTGGACCGCCTGTTCGGGCGCCAGGACGCCGATTACTGACCAGTTAAGAAAGACGCCCATGTCCCTTCGCGAACGACTTGCCTTGTCCGGCCAGGAGCGCATCCCCAGCGGCGGCGCCGAGCTGCAGGATGCGCCGAACCAGGCCTACCAGGAGCTCAAGAAGCTGATGCACCAGATGATCCTCGACCGGATCGACCTGGAGCGGCTCAAGCGCCTGACCGCCGAGCAGTTCAAGCACGAGCTGGCGCTGCTGGTCCAGCGCATCATCGAGGACGAGCGCATCGTCCTCAACCAGCACGAGCGGCACCACCTGGTGCTCGACATCCAGCACGAGATGCTGGGCTTCGGCCCGCTCGAGCCGCTGCTGTCCGACCCCTCGATCTCGGACATCCTGGTCAATACCTTCAACAAGGTCTACGTCGAGCGCCACGGCCGTCTGGAGCTGACCGAGATCACCTTCCACGACAACGCCCACCTGATGAAGATCATCGAAAAGATCGTCTCGCGCGTGGGCCGCAGGGTGGACGAGTCGAGCCCGATGGTCGACGCCAGGCTGCCGGACGGCTCGCGGGTGAACGCGATCATCCCGCCGCTGGCGGTGGACGGGCCGATCCTGTCGATCCGCCGCTTCGGCGGCAGCCCGCTGACGGTGCAGAACCTGCTCGACTATAAAAGCATGACCACGCCCATGATCCGGGTGCTGGAAGGGCTGGGCACGGCCAAGGTCAACATCCTGATCTCGGGCGGCACCGGCAGCGGCAAGACCACCTTGCTCAACCTGATCTCGGGCTTCATCCCGGCCACCGAACGGGTGGTGACGATCGAGGACGCGGCCGAGCTGCAGCTGCGCCAGCCGCACGTGGTGCGCCTGGAGACGCGACCCGCCAACATCGAGGGCAAGGGCGAGGTGCCGCAGCGCGCGCTGGTGCGCAACGCGCTGCGCATGCGGCCCGACCGCATCATCCTGGGCGAGGTGCGCGGCCCGGAAGCGCTCGACATGCTGCAGGCGATGAACACCGGCCACGAAGGGTCGCTGGCCACTATCCACTCGAACACGCCGCGCGACGCGCTGTCGCGGCTGGAGAACATGGTCAGCATGGCGGCGGTGAACCTGACGCCGCGCGCGATCCGCCAGCAGATCGTGTCGGCGGTGACGGTGGTGGTGCAGGTCTCGCGCCTGACCGACGGCACGCGCAAGCTGGTCAGCCTGCAGGAGATCACCGGCATGGAGGGCGAGATCATCTCGATGCAGGAGATCTTCCGCTTCGAGCAGCGCGGGGTCGACGTCGACGGCAAGGTGCTGGGCCACTTCAGCGCCACCGGCGTGCGCCCGCGCTTCGCCGACCGCCTCAAGCTGTTCGGGGTCCCGGTGCCGGACGATTCGTTCGACCCCGACCGCCGGTTTGACTGAATCGAGCGACCGGGAGCGCGCATATGGACGGCTTGTTCTATGGCTTCGTGGTGCTGGTGTTCGCGGCCGTGATCCTGGCGGTCGAGGGCTTCTATCTGTGGTGGATGAGCACCCATGGCGCGGCGGCGCGCCGCATCGCGCGCCGCCTGCAGATCATGTCCGGCGGCCTGCAAGGCCGCAGCGGCGAACGGATCTCGATCCTCAAGCAGCGCCGCTACAGCCGCATCGAGGCGCTGGACCGCCTGCTGCATCGCTCGACGCTGGCGCAGCGCGTCGATGCGCTGCTGGTGCAGGCCGGCGCCACCTGGTCGGTCGGCCAGTTCCTCGCCGGCTCGCTCGGCTGCCTGGCGGCGGCGCTGGTGCTCACGTCGAGCGCCGTCAGCGCGGTCGAGGTGCCGCTGCCGGCGCGTCTGCTGGCCTGCGTCGGCGGCCTGCTCCTGCCCTGGTGGCTCCTGCACCGCATGCGCATGCGGCGCCTGGTGCGCATCGAGCACCAACTGCCCGAAGCGGCCGACTTCATCGCGCGCGCGCTGCGCGCCGGCCACTCGTTCACCAACGTGCTGCAAATCGTCGGCAACGAGCTGCCCGAGCCGCTGGCCGGCGAGTTCCGCATCACGCGCGAGGAAATCAACTACGGCGTGCCGATGAACGAGGCCCTGCACGGCCTGGCCGAACGGATCCCGCTGACCGACCTGCGCTATCTGATCATCGCGGTGTTGATCCAGCGCGAGTCGGGCGGCAACCTGGCTGAAATCCTCGGCAACATCAGCCAGATTATCCGCGCCCGCCTGAAGCTGGTGGCGCACGTGCGCGTGCTGTCGGCCGAGGGCCGCATGTCGGCCTGGATCCTGGGCCTGCTGCCGTTCGGCGTGATGGGCGTGATGCTGGTCAGCAGCCCGGCCTACGTGCGCATGCTGTGGACCGATCCGTCCGGGGTGCGCCTGCTGTGGTACGGCCTGGGCATGATCGTGTTCGGCGTGCTGTGGCTGCGCAAGACCATCCGCATCCGCGTGTGAGGCATCCATGACTTCTTCCCAGCTGATATTCCTGCTGATCGTCTTCGCCGTCGTCTGCCTGCTGGCCTGGGTCGCGCTGGTGCTGTTCGCGCCGCTGGCCCTGCGCGAGCGCCTGCTCCGCTTCCTCGGCCCGCGCGCCGGACAGGAAGCAGGCGTGCGCTGGATCGAGCGCGTCGCCAGCGTCGCCCGTCCCCTCACCAGGCTGTCGATCCCCGAGGAAGGCTGGGAAAAATCGACCTTGCGCACCCGCTTCATGAACGCCGGCTGGCGCCACCCGTCGGCGCCGACCCTGTACTTCGCGTCCAAGACCGCGCTGGCGCTGCTGGTGCCTGCACTGTGCGCGCCGTTCCTGGTGCTGTATGGCTCGTCCCTGAACGGCGGCAAGGTGCTGGGCATCCTGCTGCTGGGCGCCGCCTTCGGCTACTACGCGCCGAACGCGGTGCTCGAGCGCCTGGTGCGGCGGCGCCGGCGCGAGATCTTCGAGACCATCCCCGACGCGCTCGACCTCCTGACCGTCTGCGTCGAGGCCGGCCTGAGCCTGGAGCGGGCGCTGGTCAAGGTGGCGGCCGAAATCCACATCAAGAGCATGGTGCTGTCGCAGGAGCTGCAACTGGTGCTGATGGAAATGCGCGCCGGCTTCAGCAAGGAAAAGGCGCTGCGCAACTTCGCGCTGCGCTCGGGCGTGGACGACGTCGACACCCTGGTCGCGATGCTGATCCAGTCCGAGCGCTTCGGCACCAGCGTCGGCGACTCGCTGCGCGTGCATGCCGACAACCTGCGCCACAAGCGGCGCATGATGGCCGAGGAAACCGCCGCCAAGATCGGCCTCAAGCTGCTGTTCCCGCTGATCTTCTGCATTTTCCCGACGCTGCTGATGGTCCTGCTCGGACCGGCGGCGATCCAGATCTCGCGCACCCTGGGCTCCTTGCCCTTCGCGCGCTGAAAGGAGCGACTCCCATGCGACGCACCCTCAAGATGACCCGCCTGGCGCTGCTGTGCGCCGGCCTGATGGCCTGCTCGCCGTCCGGCTGGCGCGCCGCCGTCGACACCGGCGCGCAGGCCGAGCAACTCTATGGCGCCGGCCGCGCGCAACACTTGGCGCAGCAGCCGGACGCCGCGCGCGCTTCCTACCAGGCCGCGCTTCAGCTGGAGCCCGGCCATCCCGGCGCGCGCAACGGCCTGGCGACCCTGCACGCCGAAGGAGGTGACCTGGAACGGGCGAGCGCCATCTGGCGCGAGCTGACCGCGTCGATCGGCCTGGATGCGGGGCCGGGCAAGGCTTATCTGTTCGCAAACCTGGGGCAGGCTTACCTGCTGGGCGGCGCGCACGAGGAAGCGCGGGGCGCGCTGGAACGCGCCTGCCTGCTCGACCCGCTCAATCCGCGCGCCTGGCAACTGCTGGGCGACGCGCTTGCAGGCTTGGGACAAACGGAAAGGGCGGAACAGATGCGCAGACAGGCGGCGGCGCTGCGCCAGCACGACCTGCGCGCGGACTTTGCCGCCGCCGGCGGCAAGACCGAAGTGGCGCCGCTCGGCCAGGCCCTGGCCGCGCCAACGCCGCAGGCCCACCCCGACTGGTCCCAGTCGTATATCCACGTCGGCGCGGACGGCATGATGGAATTGCGGCGGGTGGACGCGGCGCGCGCGGCGCACGAGGCGCAGGAGGAACGCGAGGCGCCGGCTTCGGCTGCGGTGGCGCGGCTGGAGATCCGCAACGGCAATGGCGTGACCGGCATGGCGCGCGCGCTGTCGAATCGCATCGACGAACCGGGCATCCGGGTGACGCGCCTGTCGAACGAGCCGGGCTTCGCGGTGTCGCATACCCGCATCGAATACGAGCCGTCCCATGCCGACGCCGCGCGCAGGCTGGCGCGGCGCCTGGGCAGCACCCAGCTGCGCGAAGTCGACCTGGGCGCGCCCGTCAACTTGCGGCTGGTGCTGGGCCGCGACCTGGCGCGCCACGGCACGGCGCTGCGGCTGGCGCCGCCCGCGCCGGCCGCGGACCAGCAGCGGCTGGCTTACCGGTAGCGTTCCAGCCACCAGCCGTACTGCGGCGGCAGGATGGCGAACGGATTTTCCACGCCCAGCTCCTTGGCCGCGCGGAAGGCGTAGTGCGGATCGGCCAGGTGCTCGCGGCCGATCATCACCAGGTCCATCTGCTCATCAAGCACCGCCTGGTTGGCCACCTGCGGGTCGCCGATATACCAGGACGACGCCACCGGCAGGCCGGCCTCGTTCTTCACACGCTTGGCGACCGGCGCCAGGAAGCCCGGACCCCAGGGAATCTTGACGTCGGGGACGGTGAAGTTGACGCTCACGTTCAACATGTCCAGGCCGGCCTCGCGCATGCGGCGGGTCAGCTCGATCGATTCCGCCAGCGTCTCTTCGTCGCTGCCGTCGTATTCGATCACGCCCATGCGCGCCGTCAGCGGCAGGTGCTGCGGCCATACCTCGCGCACCGCGGCCAGGGTCTCGAGCAGGAAGCGTCCGCGGCCATCGAGGTCGCCGCCGTACTGGTCATCGCGGCGGTTCGAATGCGGCGACAGGAAGGATTGCGCCAGGTAGCCGTGGGCGAAGTGCAGCTCCAGCCATTCGAAGCCGGCGGCCAGGGCGCGCCGCGCGGCGTCGACGAAGCCTTGGCGCACGCGCGCGATGTCGTCCAGGGTCATCTCTTGCGGCACTTTCGGCAGGTCGCCGCCGAAGGCGAGGGCGGATGGGGCGATGGTCTGCCAGCCGTCCGGCGCGTCGTTCGGGATATGCGCGTTGCCGTCCCACGGACGGTTCGCGCTCGCCTTGCGGCCGGCGTGGCCGATCTGGATGCCGGCCACCGCGCCGGCATCCTTGATCGCGCCGGCGATGGCGGCCATGCCGGCCACCTGTTCGTCGTTCCACAGGCCGGCGCAGCCCGGGGTGATGCGGCCTTCCGGCGTAACCGCCGTGGCTTCGACGATCACCAGGCCGGCGCCGCCGCGCGCGATCGACGCGTAGTGGGCGCGATGCCAGTCATTGGTGACGCCGTCGACGGCGCTGTACTGGCACATCGGCGGCACCACGATGCGGTTGCGCAGGGTGACGGATTTGAGGGTGAAGGGAGTGAATAATGCGGTCATTGGTGCTTTCCAGGTGATGCTTCCTGCGCAACGACGCCAATACTGGCGCGCCGGGCGGCAAATGGCCGCTCGGGTCTGTGGTCGCTGTGGAGAAAGATCGGGGATTGTCGAATCGGTTCTGGCATGCACCCTGTGTCAGGGTTGCGTGCCTGGCCGTATTCTCGCACCGATGCGGATTGTTTGCAGGAGGCGGCCATGAATCCGGCCGCCCGGCCAGGCCGTCAGGGCGCGGCCTTGCGATACACGCGCACGTAATCGACCAGCATGCGGCGCGGGAACGGCGTGCTCGCATCCGGATAGCCCGGCCAGTAGCCGCCCACGGCCAGGTTGAGCAGCACGAAGAAGGGATGCTCGAACACCCACTCGCCCTTGACCGTCGCGGGCGTCGCGGTGTGGTAGTGGATGCCGTCGCGGTACCAACGAATTTCTTTCGGCTCCCATTCGACGGCGAACACGTGGAAGTCGTCGCCGTACTCCGCGCCCTCGAGCGCGCTGGCGCGGCTGTTTGCGTGCTCGCCCGAGTAGCCCGGCCCGTGCAGGGTGCCGTAGGCATTGGCCGGCTCCTTGCCGATGATCTCCATGATGTCGATCTCGCCGCTCTTCGGCCAGCCGACCTGCTTGATGTTCGCCCCCAGCATCCAGAACGCGGGCCAGATGCCCTGGCCCTTCGGCACCTTGATGCGCGCTTCGTAGCGGCCGTACTGCGTTTCCTTCAGCCCGGCCGTCTTGAGCCGCGCCGAGGTGTAGTCCTTGCCTTCGTAGCTTTCCTTGCGCGCCTCGATCACCAGGTGACCGTCTTCCACGCGCACGTTCTCGGGCCGGCCGGTATAGAACTGCATCTCGTTGTTGCCCCAGCCATGGCCGCCGGTCTCGGGGACCCATTTGCCGCGGTCCAGCGTGGCGCCGTCGAATTCATCGCTCCATTCGAGGGTCCAGCCGGCCAGGTCGTCGGTGGCGGTGGGCTGCGTGGCGCAGCCCGCGCTGGCGGCCAGCACGAGCAGCGCGGCCAGTTTGCTCATTGTCTTCATATGTCTCCAAGGCGACGTCATCGCGCCGCGGGCGTCGCCGCCCGCTGCTGCCTGACGTGCTTCATGATGTTGAGGAAGGTGTCGGTCCAGTACTCCTGGCGATGCGCGGCGAGGAAGCGGACCAGCTCCTCGTGCGCCTGCGATGACACGCTCAAGTGGTCGCCGCCGATGCCGTGGAAGGTGAACGCGATCATGGTGCCGCGTTCGCGCGCCTGCTTGACCTGCGCAATCAGCTCGGCGCCGCTCGCGCCCACCGGCGCGATCGAGGCCACCCGGTAGGGATCGACCGCCGCCATCGAGGCCGGCACGCCGGGACCATTGCCGGCCTTGATCGCCACGAAGCGCGCGTGCAGCGCCGGCAGGTAGTCGCCGCCGAGGGCCTGCACGTCGAAGCAGGGAGCGGTATAGGTGCGCTCGCGGCGGCCGTCGATCGCGTTCAGGAACGTGTTGGCGAGCAGGACCTGGTCTTGCATCTGCTCGCGCGTGGTGGTGTCCAGGTCGCGATGCGGCGCGACCCAGGCGCGGTCCGGTCCCGCGCCGGAACATTGATGGAACAGGCTGTGGTTGCCCAGTTCATGGCCGCCCCTGGCCGCGGCGCGCCAGTCCTCCATGCGCCTGGCCACCGGCTCGCTGGACAGCTGCAGGAAGAACGTGCCCTTGATGCCGTAACGGTCGAGCGTCGGGATCGCGTTGTCGAGCTGGGAATCGAGGGCGTCGTCATACGCCAGGCTGACCGCGGCCCGCGCGCCGCCGGGCCAGGCAAAGGCGGCTTCCTGCGCATGCGCCGGGCTGGTGACGACGAAGGCAACGCCGGCCGCGAGCAGGGCGGTCCGGATGATGGCGCGGCCCGCGCGACGGGCAAGAAAGTGGTGCATCCATGCTCCAATTTGGAAACGTTACCATAACGTCAACCCGACTATAGCACCCCCGAAAAATCGGTGTCAACGAGGGAAACGACAGGACGCGCCTTCCTTCGGTAACCGGCGCTCACTCTAGGGCTGCACCAAAGTGTTGCAAAACTACGTCATACCCCCTTGGATATTCGGTTGACAATTTTTTTTCCTAACCCTAATATTCAGTCAACTTCATGGAAACGTTTCCATGTCTCGAACCAGGCAGCTTCGTTCCCCAAATGGTCGACAAGGCCAAGGAGCCGAGGACACATGAAACAGCGCGACGCGCACCGGGCAATCCACGCAACGAGGCCACCGGCACCAGCCGGCGGCCTCGTTGCGTCGCTTGGCGCGCCGCAGGTTTTCCTGGCCGGGAGGTGACCAGGCAAGGATGGATCAGCAGCGAGTAGCGAAAAACACGACGCATGCCGCAGTGCGTCCGATTTGGCGGAGACACCGTAGCTAGGCGACGGTCATATTTATAAAAAAACAGGAGAAGACATGTACTACCCGAAGGCGAAACAGACTCTGATCAGCCTGGCAGTTGCCAGCGCATGTACGGCATTCATCCCGGCATTCGCGCAGGACCAAGCGACCGCGCCGGCCGAAACCGCGACCAGCGCCCCGAACCAGGCACTTGACCCCGCCAGCAACCCCACCGGCTCGATCACCGGCCCGGCGCAGCCGGGCACCCAGACCGTCGTCGTGACCGGCCTGCGCGCCAGTCTCGAATCGTCGATGAACCTCAAGCGCAATGCGCAGGGCTTCGTCGACGGCATCGTCGCCGAAGACATCGGCAAATTCCCCGACACGAACCTGGCCGAATCGCTGCAGCGCATCTCGGGCGTGTCGATCGACCGCGAAATCGGCGAAGGCTCGAAGATCACCGTGCGCGGCGTGGGCCCCGACTTCAACCTGGTGCTGCTCAACGGCCGCCAGATGCCGGTCTCGAACCTGGGCGACCGCAACGGCCGCGCCTTCGACTTCGCCAACATCGCCTCGGAAGCGATCTCGCAGCTGCAGGTCTACAAATCGAGCCGCGCCGAGACCCCGACCGGCGGCGTCGGCGCGACCATCAACGTGATCACCGCGCGTCCGCTGTCGCGTCCGGGCATGCAGGCCAGCATCGGCATCAAGGGCGTGCACGACACCTCGGCCACCAACCTGCCGGACGGCCTCCAGCACGGCAACAAGGTCACCCCTGAAGTGTCGGGCATCTATTCGAACACCTCGGCCGACGGCCGCTTCGGCATCGGCCTGTCGGCCAGCTACCAGGAGCGCAACCTGGGCTACAACCGCGCCTCGGTGCCGAATGGCTGGAAAGGCCCGTTCCGCGGCGACGAGAACACCTGGGGCACGATCCCGCAGCCGGGCGCCCCGGGCTCTGAACTGATCACCAACCGTCCCGGCCCGAACGACCAGTACCAGGTGCCGCAAAACCTGAACTACAACCTCTCCGGCGTGCAGCGCGAGCGCACCAACGGCCAGGTGGTGTTCCAGTTCGCGCCGAACAAGTCGATCACCTCGACCCTCGACTACACCTACTCGGAAAACAAGATCCATACCCGCCGCAACGACATGTCGGCCTGGTTCAACTTCGGCCCGTCGTCGAGCAGCTGGACCGACGGTCCGATCGCCTCGCCGCTGGTGTACACCGAGTTGATCCCGGCCGGTAACAGCGACATCGCCATGGGCGCCTCGGACTTCGCGACCAAGAGCGAGAACAAGTCGCTGGGCTTCAACACCGTCTGGCGCGTCAACCCCGATCTGCGCCTGGAACTCGACGCCCACAGCTCGTCGGCCGAATCGACCCCGGACAGCCCATGGGGTTCGAGCAACGTGATCGGCACCGCCAGCTTCAGCCGCGGCAACACCACCGCCGACTTCTCGCAGGACTTCCCGGTCCTCTCCATCGACGGCGCCGACTTCCTGCGCTCGCCGCAACAGGTGACCGGCTCGGTGTTCGAGAACGGCTACATGAAGACCGAAGTCGACCAGATCCAGACCCACGGCAGCTGGAAGGTGATGGAAGCGTCCGAGTTCAAGTTCGGCGTCGGCGCCACCAAGGTCAAGTACCGCTCGGCGTTCTCGGTGCAGCAGCGCGACACCTGGGGCGGCGCCACCCAGGCATCGGACTACCCGGCCAGCCTGTTCACGCCGGACAGCCTGTCCAAATACTTCGACCAGATCGATGGCAGCGGCAACCCGAACCTGTTCAACCGCTTCCACACCTTCAACTTCGGCCAGATCCGCGACATCGTGGCGCAAGCCTCGGGCCTGCCGCAACTGTACCTGCCGAAGACCACCTACGACACCGACCGCCGCACCGAGGAAAAGTCGAAGAGCCTGTACCTGCAGTTCAACACCGAGTGGGATACCCGCTACCCGATCAACACCTCGGTCGGCGTGCGCTACGAGAAGACCGACGTCAGCTCGACCGCGCTGGTGCCGACCCCGGTCGCGATCAGCTGGGTGTCGCAGAACGAACTGCCGGTGGTGTTCGGCGAATCGGGCTTCACCACGCTGACCGGCAAGTACAACCACGTGCTGCCGACGTTCGACGCCGACATCTCCTTCCGTCCCGACCTGAAGGGCCGCTTCAGCTACGGCGAAACCATCGGCCGTCCGCGCTACGACCAGATCGCCGGCGGCCAGGTGCTCGACACCCTGGCGCGCGTCGAAGGCGGCACCGGTTCGCAGGGCAATCCGGCGCTGGAGCCGGTCAAGTCGAAGAACATCGACCTGGCCATCGAGTGGTACTACGCCCGCCAGAGCTTCTTCTCGGTCAACCACTTCCGCAAGCACCTGGACAACTACGCCGGCCAGTCGCAGATCATCGCCCAGCCGTTCGGCGTGCGCACCCCGGTCGGCGGCGCCTATTGGAACGCGGCGCTGGCCAACGGCTGCACGACCGCGGACACCACCTGCATCCGCAACTACATCTTCCGCAACTTCAACGGCCAGCCGGGCGTGGTCGCGGGTCCGGACAACGCCTCGGGCGACGCCACCGGCACCATCACGGCCATCGGCACCGATCCGATCGCGGACTTCCGCATCACTTCGTACTCGAACCAGCAGAAGGCGCGCATCCGCGGCCTGGAATTCAACCTCCAGCACATGTTCGGCAACAGCGGCTTCGGCATCCAGGCCAACTACACCTACGTGAACTCGGGCCTGAAGTACGACAACGCCAGCAAGGGCGAGCAGTTCGCGCTGGTCGGCCTGGGCGACTCGGCCAACCTGGTGGGCATCTTCGAGAACGACAAGTGGAATGCGCGCGTGGCCTACAACTGGCGCGACGAGTTCCTGTCGTCGACCTTCGACGGCCAGGGCCCGAACCCGAACTACGTCGAGAAATACGGCCAGCTGGACGTGAGCGTCGGCTACAACGTGAACGACAACCTGTCGCTGTCGTTCGAAGGCATCAACCTGACCGACGAGATCCAGCGCATCCACGGCCGCACCAAGAACCAGGTGCTGTTCGTGACGCAGTCGGGCCCGCGCTACATGCTGGCCGCACGCTACAAGTTCTGATCGGGCTTTGCCTGTGCCGTCGTTCGGGAGTAGACTTCCCGGATGACGGTATTGACGGCGGGTCGGCAACAGCCGGCCCGCCGTTGTCGTTTCACTGACACCCACTACAAGATAACGAGACATCCATGCCCAACATCGCCCTGCTGAACAATATCGAGCACAAGGACCTGCGCATCATCCACGGCCACCGCCCCGGCCTGGGCAGCGAAGTCGCCTGGGTGCCGACCTTCGCCGACGAATTCCGCTCGCTGCAGGCGCACTATCCGATCATCTTCCGCCAGCTGGACGACGGCGCCAACTACGAGGCGATCGCGCTGCTCGGCTTCCAGCAAGACGAGAACCTGTTCCTCGAGGGCGACCGCTGGGATGCGCCGCTGGTGCCGTGGCTGCACGAGCGCCTGCCGTTCTACATCGGCCGCAACGGCGACGAACTGATGATCCAGGTCGACCTGGATCACCCGCGCGTCAGCACGACCGAGGGCGAACCGGTGTTCAAGCCGCATGGCGGCAATACCGACTTGCTCGAAAAGATGAGCCAGACGCTGTCGAACATCCACAACGGCGTGCAGGCCAACGCGGGCTTCCTCGAGGCCCTCAAGCGTTACGAGCTGCTCGATGCCTTTGTGCTCGACATCGAATTTGACAACGGTGAAAAAGCCCGCATGAGCGGCTTCTTCACCATCCACGAGGAACGCCTGGGCGCGTTGGACGGCGCCGCCATCGCCGAGCTGCACGCGGCCGGCCACCTGGCCCCCATCTACTTCGCGCTGGCGTCGTTATCGCATTTCCGCGACCTGATCGACCGCAAGAACCGCAGGAACGCGCGCGATGGCGCCGGCCGCTAAGCCGGTCCCCGAGCTCACCGGGCTGCGGCCCGCCGACCTCGGCCCCGCCATCCTCGCATCCACCGAGCCGCTGCTCTTGCGCGGCCTGGTGGCCGACTGGCCGGCGGTGGCCGCCGCGCGCACGTCGCCGCAGGCCGCCATCGCCTACCTGCGCCGCTGGTACGTCGACGCCACCGTCAACGCCATGCTCGGCGCGCCCGAGATCGACGGCCGCTTCTTCTACAACGAGGCGTTGGACGGCTTCAATTTCCAGTCCATGCGGGTGCGGCTCGACGCCGTGCTGGACGAACTGGAAAAGCACCTGGCCAATCCAACGCCGCCGGCCATCTACGTCGGCTCCACCACGATCGACGGGGCGCTGCCGGGTTTCAGGGGCGAGAACGACGTCGACCTGGGCCCGCGCGATCCGTTGGCCAGCATCTGGATCGGCAACCGCACGCGCATCTCGGCCCACTACGACCTGCCGGACAACCTGGCCTGCATCGGCGCCGGGCGCCGCCGCTTCACCTTGTTCCCGCCGGGCCAGCAACGCAATCTCTACGTCGGCCCGATCGACCTGACCCCGGCCGGCCAGCCCATCAGCCTGGTGGACTTCAAGCATCCCGATTCCGAACGCTTTCCGCGCTTCGCCCAGGCGCTGGAACACGCCCAGGTGGCCGACATGGAGCCAGGCGACGCGATCTTCGTGCCCAGCATGTGGTGGCACCACGTCGAGGCGCTGGATGGCTTCAACGTGCTGGTGAACTACTGGTGGCGCCAGTCGCCGGACTGGATGGACACGCCCAACAACGCCCTGATGCACGCCCTGATGACGGTGCGCGACCTGCCGCCCGCGCAGCGCGCGGCCTGGGCCGAGCTGTTCCGCCACTACGTGTTCGAGGCCGATGCCGACACCGCGGCCCACATCCCGCCGGCCGCGCGC
This sequence comes from Massilia timonae, assembly GCF_001866515.1. Classification (NCBI taxonomy): domain Bacteria; kingdom Pseudomonadati; phylum Pseudomonadota; class Betaproteobacteria; order Burkholderiales; family Oxalobacteraceae; genus Massilia; species Massilia timonae. Next base: position 1,474,745 of record NZ_JRYB01000001.1, on the reverse strand, counting down.
GGCCTGCTGGCGCCGTTCGACGACAATGCCTCGCGCATGGTGCGCGCGCAGCTGCTCAAGCGGCTGAACCGCTGATAAAAAAAGGCCCGCAGATCCTGCGGGCCTTTTGCCTGATGCTGGCGCGGTTTATTCGGCCGCGATCTTCTGCTTGTGCAGGTTGGCGTACTTCACTCCGTAGTACATGATGAACAGGTAGCAGGCCGCCGGCACCAGGAAGGAGATCTGCAGGCCGATGGTGTCGGCCAGGATGCCCTGCACGAACGGCACCACGGCGCCGCCGACGATGGCCATGCACAGGATGCCCGAGCCCTGGCCGGTGAACTTGCCCAGGCCATGCAGCGCCATGCTGAAGATGGTCGGGAACATGATCGAGTTGCACAGGCCCACCGCCACGATCGCCCACATCGCCAGGCTGCCCTCGGTGAAGGTCGCGGTCAGGACCAGCGCGATCGAACCGAGCGCGGTGACGGCCAGCGATTTGCCCGGGCTCACATAGCGCATCACGGCGAAGCCGATGAAGCGGCCGACCAGTGCGCCGCCCCAGTACATGCTGACGTAGCGCGCCGCGTCGGCGTGCGACAGGCCGGCGATATGCGGCTCGCCGATGAAGTTGATCAGGAAGCTGCCGATGCTCACCTCCGCGCCGACATACAGGAAGATGCCCAGCGCGCCCAGCACCAGGTGGCGATACGACATTGCGCCGCCCTTGGCGTCGACCGCCGCGGTGGTGTCGTCGAAGGCGATCTTCGGCAGGCGCGCCATCGCGAACAGCACCGCCAGCAGCGCCAGCGCGGCGGCCAGGCCCAGGTAAGGGCCTTGCACGGCGGATGCTTCGGCGGCCTTGTGCGCGGCCTGTTCGGCCGCCGGCAGCAGGGCCAGCTGGTCGGCCGAGAGCACCACGGTCGACAGGATCAGGATGCCGCCCAGCGCCGGCGCCACCGTGGTGCCGAGCGAGTTGAAGGCTTGCGTCAGGGTCAGGCGGCTGGCCGCGGTGCGCGCCGGTCCCAGCGCGGTGACGTAGGGATTGGCCGCCACCTGCAGGATGGTGATGCCGCTGGCCAGCACGAACAGCGCGAACAGGAACATGCCGTAGCCGCCGTTCGAGGCCGGGTAGAACAGGGCGCAGCCGGCGGCCGCGATCATCAGGCCGGTGACCGCGCCGTTCTGGTAGCCCAGGCGGCGGATCAGCGCGCCGGCCGGCAGCGAGACGATGAAATAGGCGCCGAAGAAGCAGAACTGCACCAGCATCGCCTGCATGTAGGTGAGGGTGTAGATCGACTTCAGGTGCGGGATCAGGACGTCGTTCAGCGAGGTGATGAGCCCCCACATGAAGAACAGGATGGTGACGATGACCAGCGCACCGGTGTGCTGGTTGTGTTCCCCGTCCACGGCCGCGCTGGCCACGGTGGGGTTCTGGATTGGGTTCTGCATGGAGTCTCCGTTTTATTGCAGAGTAAGGACGTGATCCGACAGCATAGCCGAAACCCCGCGCAAAGCGGGATACTGTTCGGTGATCAGGTAGGTCGGGATACGCGACAGATAGTCGCCAAGGCGCCCCTTGTCTTCGAAGCGCGCGCGGAACGCCGATTGTTCGAAGACGGGGCCCAGGCGCGGCACGATGCCGCCGCCGATATACATGCCGCCGGTCGCGCCGAGGGTCAGCGCGACGTTGCCGGCCACGCTGCCCAGGATGGCGCAGAACACGTCGACCGAGCCGCGGCAATCGCTCGACGACCCATCCAGCGCCGCCGCGCTGATGTCGGCCGCCTTGAGACGCCTGCCGGTGCGGGCCCAGTGGATCAGCTCCATGCCCATTCCCGACAGCAGGCGCTCGGCCGAGACGTGGCCGTATTCTCCCCACAGCGCTTCCAGGATCGCCACTTCGTCGCGGGTGACCGGCGCGAAGCTGACGTGGCCCCCTTCGCCGGATAGCGGGATCCAGCGCTCGCCCGCCGGCACCACGCCCGAGACGCCCAGGCCGGTGCCGGGGCCGATCAGGCCGATCGTCCGGTTCGGCAGCTCGATGCCGCCGCCGACCTGCCGGCGGCCATCCTGCGCCAGGTGCGGCAGCGACATCGCCAGCGCGGCGAAGTCGTTCACCATCAGCAGCGTCGTCAAACCCAGCTCCAGGCGCAAGGCCTCGATCGAGAAGCTCCAGTGGTGATTGGTCATCCTGATCTCGTCGCCCTCGACCGGATTGGCGATCGCGACCGCCGCATGGCGGACGGTGTCGACCGCCAGCCCGCGGGCGCGCGCGTTGGCCAGGTAGGCGCGCATCGCCGCGCCCAGGGTCGGGTAGCCGGAGGCCGCCAGCACCTCGACGTCGTCGAACCCCGCGCCCGGCGCCGACTGCAGGGCGAAACGCGCATTGGTGCCGCCGACGTCGGCCAGCAGCCGCAGCTCAGTCGCGACCTTTCGCGTCATTTCAGTTCGCCGCACTGCACGGCGCCTGCTTCCTTCGCCGCGCCGCCGGCGATCTCGATATTGGCGAAGGCGGCCGAGAATGCGGCGTCGCTGGTGACGGCGAACGGCGTATCGACCTTGGCCAGGTCGAGGCCCTTGGCCTGGAAGCACGACAGCGGAATCGCGACGGTGTTCTTGGCGCCGACGGCCAGGCGCTTGAACAGGGCGGTCGCATCCAGGTCGACGCTGGTCGAACCCTGGCGCATCGAGAGCGTCACCTTGCCGGCCGGGGCCTTGGCGACGATGGTGTCGAAGCGCAGCGCGCCATCCTTGACCGCCGCCGCGGGCAGCACGATGGCGCGTGCGCCGCGCGCTTCCAGCGTGGCCGGGCCGGTCCAGGCGCCCAGCTTGGCGTCCTGCTGGGTGTTGACCTGGGCGGTGGTGACGGTGATGTTCGGCAGCTTGAAGCTGGCGTTCAGGTCGGCGCCGAGCACGGTGGTTTGCTGGCCGGAGCGGATCGCCAGCGGATAGCTCAAGCGGTCGGCCTGGCTGAACACCGGGAAGGTGTTGCCGGCGCTGCAGCCGCCTTGCGGATAGCTTTCATCCAGCTTGCCCAGCCTGGAGCGGGTGGCGACCTTCAAGCCGTAGCCGTAGGCGAACAGCGGCGCGTAATCCTTGTCGCCGACGTTCAGCTTGATCTGGCAGGCCGACTTCGGCCACGAGAACGGCAGCACGCCGCGGAAGTCATGGCGCTGCTGGCCTTCGACCAGCAGGTCCGACACGCCCTTGCCCTCGGAGCCCGGCAGCCAGGCCGAGATGAAGGTGTCCGACAGATTCAGCAAGTCGTTGGCGAACACCGGACGGCCGGTGACCATGACGGTGACCACCGGCTTGCCCTTGCCGCCGACGGCCTTGAGCACGGCGAGATCTTCCGGATAGCGGCTGCTGTGGCGCAGGGTGCCCGATGGGTGGATGTCGCCGTCGCCTTCGGCATACGGGCGCTCGCCGATGACGGCGATCACGACGTCGAACTTCGACACGTCGACGCCTTTCGCATCCAGGCTGAAGGTGACGTTGTCCTTGCCGGCCGCTTCACGGATGCCGGTCAGGATGGTGTCGGCATTTTTGAAATCGGCATTGGTGGTGGCGGTGCCCTGCCAGGTGATCGACCAGCCGCCGCTCTGGTTCGACAGCTCGTCGGCGCTCTTGCCCACCACCAGGATCTTCTGGCCGCGCTTCAGGGGCAGGGCCGGGCCTTCGTTCTTGAGCAGCACCAGCGACTCGCGCACCGCCTGGCGCGCCAAGGCGCGCGCCTGCATCGCGTCGTCCTTGCCGGCATGGGCGTTCTGCATCGGGCTCTTGTCGAACAGGCCGGCGCGCAGCTTGACGCGGATGATGCGCGAGACGGCGTCGTCGATGCGCGACATCGGGATCTCGCCGGCTTCCACCTGCTTGATGGTGTTGGCGATGAAGGCCTTCCAGTCGTCCGGCACCATGATCATGTCGTTGCCGGCGTTGATCGCCTGGGCGCAGCTGTCGTTGCGGCAGCCCTTCACTTCGCCGATGCCGTTCCAGTCGGTGACGACGAAGCCGTCGAAGCCCATCTTGACCTTGAGGATGTCGGTCAGCGCGTACTTGCTGCCATGGAGCTTGCCGTATTCCTTGCCGCTGGCAGTGTCGGTCCAGCTGTTAAACGAGGACATCACGGTCTGGGCGCCCGCTTCCAGGGCCGGGAAATAGCCGGCGCCGTGGATGTTGATCAGGTCGCGTTCCGGGGTCTCGGTCACGCCGCGGTCCTTGCCGTTCTTCGTGCCGCCGTCGCCGATGAAGTGCTTGGCGGTGGCGATAGTGTTGGCGTCGTCCTTGAACACGCCCTGCATGCCTTTGACGTATTCGCCGGCATAGCTGCGCACGACTTCCGGATGCTCGGCATAGCTTTCGTAGGTGCGGCCCCAGCGGTCGTCGCGCACCACCGCGAGGGTCGGGCCGAACACCCAGGCGATGCCGGTCGCGCGCACCGCCCTGGCGGTGGCGGCGCCGATTTCGCGCATCAGCTGTGGATTGCGCGCCGCGCCCAGGCCGATATTGTGCGGGAATAGTGTGGCGCCCGGCACGTTGTTGTGGCCATGGACGGCGTCCGTGCCCCACACCACCGGCACCTTGATCGCCATGTCGGTCTTCATCGAGGCCTCATGGTAGGCCTGGGCCAGCGCCAGCCATTCTTTCGCATCGGCGGCCTTGTTGTTGTTTGGCCAGCTGCCGCCGCCGTTGAGGACCGAGCCGAGGTAGTACTTGGTCACGTCCTCGGGCCTGGTGGTCTTGATCTCGGGCTGGGTCATCTGGCCGACCTTCTGCGCCAGCGTCATCTTGCCGACGATTTCCTTGACCCGCTTCTCGATCGCCTCGTCCTTCTTGATGGCGCTGGTCACGCGCGGCCAGTCGGCCAACCTGGTGTCGACCGGAGCGGCGGCGCCGCAGACAGCCGGCAGGGCCAGGGCGATGGAAAGGGCCAGCGTGGAAGGACGAAGCTTGAAGGTCATGGGTTGTCTCGCTTTATTGTTCGTTGATGTTGAAGGTTCATTCCTGGCGCAGGAAGGAACCATACCATTTGCCGCTGTTCTTCAGGCGGCGCTGCTGGGTGGCGTAATCGATGTGCACCAGGCCGAAGCGGCGCTGGTAGCCTTCGGCCCATTCGAAGTTATCGAGCAGGCTCCAGGCGAAGTAGCCCTTGATCGGCGCGCCCCCGTCGATCGCATCCTTCATGGCGGCCAGGTGGCGCATCAGGTAGTGGCGGCGCTGGACGTCGTCGATCTCGCCATCCGGGCCGACGGTATCCTCGAAGGCCGAACCGTTCTCGGTCACGTACATCGGACCCGGGTGGTAGTCGTTCTCGATGCGGGTGAGGAGTTCGGTGAAGCCTTCCGGCGACACCGGCCAGCCCATCGCGGTGATCTCGCCGCTGGTGGTCGGCAGCACTTTCGCGTCGAGTGGCGCGTGGCCGGCCTCGTGCTTGATCACTTCGGGGAAGTAGTAATTCACGCCCATGAAGTCGGTCTTGACCGCGATCGCCTCCATGTCGCCCGGTGCGACGTCGGGCGCCGCGGCGCCGAACCGTTCGCGCGTGGCCTCAGGGTAGCCGCGGCCGAACAGCGGATCGAGGAACCAGCGGTAGCGCAGGCCGTCGTGGCGTTCCATCGCCGCCTTGTCTTCTTCGCTGTCGCTGGCCGCGCGCAGCGGGTGCAGGCTGACCGCCATGCCTACCTTCGCATCCGGTACGTTGGCGCGGATCAGCGGCACTGCCTTGCCGTGCGAGACCAGCACATTGTGCGCAACCTGCAGCGCCGCCTTGAGGTCGGTCTTGCCTGGGGCATGCCAGCCTTCGAAGTTGCCGATGATCGCCGTGCACCATGGCTCGTTGTGGGTGATCCAGTGCTTGACGCGGTCGCCCAGCGTGCGCGTCATGGCGTCGGCGTAGTCGAGGAAGGCGTCGATGGTGGCGCGGTTTTCCCAGCCGCCTGCGTCCTGCAGCGCCTGCGGCAGGTCCCAGTGGTACAGCGTGGCCCATGGCTGCAGGCCGCGTTCGAGCATGCCGTCGACCAGGCGCGAATAGAAGTCCAGGCCCTTCTGGTTCGGCTGGCCCTTCACGCCGGTGTAGATGCGCGGCCAGGCGAACGAGAAGCGGTAGGCGTTCAGGCCCATGCCGCGCGCGATGTCGAAGTCTTCCGGCCAGCGGTGGTAGTGGTCGCAGGCTTCGATGCCGCTGGAACCGTCGCGGATCGTGCCGGGCGTGGCGGCGAAGCGGTCCCAGATCGATTCCACGCGGCCGTCTTCCTGGCCGGCGCCTTCGATCTGGTAGGACGAGGTGGCGCAACCCCACAGGAAATCGCGGGCGAAATCGCTGCGCTGCGGCGCGGAAGGCTCGGGTCGGTTGGCAGTGGTCATGGTCTCGCTTCAGGTAAAGAATATGTTCTGATTAAATTTTGGGAAAGCTTACCAACACATTGGAAAGCTTTCCAGTCTGGCGCCAAAAAAATGGCCGCACGCGGCCGTGGGTGAGGCAAACATGCCTCACTCACTTTTACTTTTGCCTTTGCTCCCGGTTTTGCTTTTGGTGCTTTTCGCCTTGCCGCCGCCGACCCTGGCCAGCGACGCGCGCATGGTCACGCCGACCGGGAAGCTGCGCGCCACCGGGCGCTTCAGGTCATAGCAGCGGTTGAGCAGGGCGTTGATGCCGTTCTGCGTCATCTCGCGCCATGGCATGTGGACCGACGTCAGGCGCGGCGCCGAGAACTCCGCGCTCGGCGTGTCGTCGTAGCCGATCACCGACAGGTCGCGCGGCACGCTGATGCCGGCTTCCTGGAAGTAGGACAGGGCGCCGACCGCCATCTCGTCGTTGGCGCAGAACAGGGCGGTGCACGGCGTCTTCGATTCGACCAGGGCCTTGGCGGCATGCCAGCCGCCTTGCGGCGAGAAGTCGCTTTCGACCAGCCACACCTTGTCGGTGTCGACGCCGTTGGCTTTCAATTCGAGCATGAAGCCATCGATACGCGCCACGTTGTCGACCAGCGCGCTGGGGCCGGCGATGACGGCGATGTCGCGGTGGCCGTGCTCGAGCAGGGTCTGCGCCGCCAGCCTGCCGCCTTGCGCATGGTCGACCGTGAAGCACTGCTCCGGGATGTCCTTGAAGTCGTGGTTCAGCGCGACGATCAGGCGCCGCTTGCCGCCGAGGGCGGCGATGTCTTCGTCGAGCAGGGCGCTGCTCATCATGATCAGGCCGTCGCAGCCGCGCTCGATCAGGAACTCGATGCCTTCGATGGCCTGGTTGCGCGCGTCGCCCAGGCCGACGCCGAAGGCGACCACCATGTGCAGGCCGGCCGCGCGCAGCTCGGTGTCGATGATCTGCAGGATCGGCGTGTAGAAGGTGCCGGACAACACGGGGATGTAGACGCCGACCATCCGGCTGGTGCCGGACAGCAGGGCGCGCGCCGCGTGCGAAGGCCGGAAGCCCAGCTCGTCGATCGCCTTGCGCACGCGTTCGAGCGTGGCCGGCGATACCGAACCCTTGCCGCTGACCACGCGCGAGGCGGTGCCGAGACCTACTCCAGCCAGCCGCGCTACGTCCTTGATTGTCGCCACCTGCGATCCCTATTCAATAAATACGTCGATCAAAACAACCGCCAAGCATACTGCATCCGCGTGCGGATGGCACCCATCCTTCATAAACGCTGTCCATTTTTAGGATCGAACAAGGAAACACGGGTGGTGTCGATCGCGAAGCGTACCGCCTGGCCGGACGCCAGCGGCCGTCCATCGTGCTCGATGCACGACAGCGCCTGCCCGCCGCAGTCGAGCCACACCACCTGGTGGTTGCCCATCGGTTCGACCAGGGTGACCCTTGCGTGCAGGGGGCCGTTGTCGTCGACGTGGATGTGTTCCGGTCGCGCGGCCAGCGTGACGGCGCCGGCCGACGCGCCGCCCGTAAGTGGCAGCGTCACTGCGCCGGCATTGAAGCGGCCCCGCGCATCGACGCTGCCGTCAATAAAATTCATCGAGGGCGAACCGAGGAAGCCGGCCACGAAGCGGTTGGCGGGCGTGTCGTAGACCTCGGCCGGGGTGCCGATCTGCTGGATGCGGCCGCCCTGCATCACCACGATGCGGGTCGCGAGCGTCATCGCCTCGGCCTGGTCGTGGGTCACGTAGATCATGGTCGAACCGAGCGTCTGGTGCAGCATCTTGAGTTCGCGGCGCAGTTCGGCGCGCAGCTTGGCGTCGAGGTTCGACAGCGGTTCGTCGAACAGGTAGACGCCGGCTTCGCGCACCAGCGCGCGCCCGATCGCCACGCGCTGGCGCTGGCCGCCCGAGAGTTGGGACGGCTTGCGATCGAGCAGGGCGTCGAGCTGCAGCATCTCGGCCGTCTTGCGCACGCGGCGCGCGACTTCCGCCTTCGGCGTGCCGGCGATCTTGAGGCCGAACGACATATTCTTTTCGACCGTCATGGTCGGATACAGCGCATACGACTGGAACACCATGCCGATCCCGCGCTCGCTCGGGTCGGCGTAGCTCATGTCGCGCCCGCCGATCTCGATCGCGCCGCCGGACAGGTCGATCAGGCCGGCGATGCTGTGCAACAGGGTCGACTTGCCGCAGCCAGAAGGGCCGAGCAGCACGAGGAATTCGCCCGGCTCGATCTGCAAATCGAGATCTCGAATGATCTCGTTGCTGCCGCGGGTGATGCACAGTTTGCGCAGGTGGACGTTCGACATATCGAGTTTTAACCCTAGCCTTTCACGGCGCCGGCGGCGATGCCGCGCACGAACCAGCGTCCGGAGATGAAGTAGATCGCCAGCGGCACCGCGGCCGTCAGGATGGTCGCGGCCATGTTGACGTTGTACAGGCGGGTGCCGGTGGTGGTGTTGATCACATTGTTCAGCTGGACCGTCATGGGAAGGTTCTCGCGGCCGGCGAACACCAGGCCCAGGATGTAGTCGTTCCAGACGCCGGTGACCTGCATGATCGCGGCCACGACGATGATCGGCAACGACATCGGCAGCATCACCTGGATAAAGATGCGCCAGAAGCCGCCGCCGTCGATGCGCGCGGCCTGGAACAGCTCGTGCGGCACCGAGGCATAGTAGTTGCGGAACAGGAGGGTCATGAGCGGCATGCCGAAGATGACGTGCACCACCACGATCGCCGGCAGCGAACCGAACACGCCGGCATGCGCCATCATCCACACGAGCGGATAAATCATGACCTGCACCGGGATGAAGGCGCCGGCCAGCAGCACGCCGAACAGCAGGTTGGCGCCGCGCGGGCGCCAGAACGACAGCGCATAGCCATTGACGGCGCCGAGCAGGATCGGGATCACGGTGCTGGGCACGGCGATCGCCACCGAATTCCAGAAACCGTGGCTGACCGCGCCCCAGGCCGCGCGCCATGGCTCGAGCGTGGCGGCAGCGGGCAGGGCGAACACATTGCCCGTCCTGATCTCTTCCATCGGCTTGAACGAGGTGATGATCATGACGTACAGCGGCAGCAAAAAGAACAGGGCGGCGCTGAACAGGAAGGCGTAGACGCCCAGGCGCGCCGGCGTGAACAGGCGCTTGCGGCGCGCGGCTTGGGCGGGGTGGCTGGACATGGGCGGCGCGATCGCCTGCAGCGAATGGTGGCTCACGCGTGGCCTCCGTTCAGGCGCGCGCGGCGGCTGCGGGCATAGGCGTAGGGCGCGAGCAGGGCCAGCACCGGGATCAGGAGCGTCACCGCGCCGGCCGAGGCCAGGCCGACGTTCGAGCGCAGGAACAGGTGGTCCATGATGAACTTGGCCGGCACTTCGCTGGCGATGCCGGGGCCACCCTGGGTCATCGCGACCACGGCGTCGAACAGTTTCACGACCGCGGTGGACAGCAGCAGGAACACGGTGGCGACCGACGGGCCGAGCATGGGCAGGACGATCTGCAGATACACGCGCCAGGCTGGGATGCCGTCCAGGCGCGCGGCTTTATAGATTTCGGGATCGATGCCGCGCAGGCCGGCCAGCATCAGCGCCATCACCAGGCCCGAGGCTTGCCACACGGTGGCGATGACGACGGTGTAGATCACCAGGTCCTGGTGCACGATCCAGTCGAACGAGAAGCCGTCAAAACCCATGCGGCGCACGGCGCCTTCGATGCCGCTGCCGGGCGCCAGCAGCCATTGCCATACGAGGCCGGTGGCGATGAAGGACATCGCGTAGGGGTAGAGGAACACGGTGCGCAGCAGGCCTTCGCCCTTGACGTTCTGGTCGATGAAGACGGCCAGCAGGAAGCCGATCACCATGCAGGCGAGGATGAAGGCGACGCCGTAGACGGCGAGGTTGTGCAGGGACAGCAGCCAGCGCTCGTTGTCGAACAGGCGCACGTACTGCGCCGCGCCGATGAAGGTATCGGACGGGAAGGTGCGCGAGGCCGTGAACGAGGTGCGCAAGGTCCACAGCGCGCCGCCGATGTAGGCGCCCAGCACCACCAGCGCCATCGGCAGGAGGGCGAAGTGAGGCGTGAGGCGGACGTGGAGGCGTTGGGCGAGCATGGCGTCAGTATTTGAGGGCGTTGGCGATGCTGCGTTGGACTTTATCCACCTTGATGTCCATGTTCCAGTAGGCGGTGAGGATGTCCTGCATGGCGCCGTTCTGGTCCGGGGTCAGGTAGACCTCGGTGACGCCCAGCTGGCGGCTGCGGTCCTTGACGATCTCGATGCCCTTTTGCGCGCACAGGTCGAGCTGCGACGCATCGGCATCAAGACGCACCGGGATCGAGCCTTTCAGTTTGCTGAAGGAGACTTGCAGCTCGGGCTGCGACACGACGTTGGCCAGCAGTTGTTGGGCCTTGATCGCCTCCATCTTGTTCGTGCGCGGGAAGACGAAGACGTCGCCCTGCATCAGGTAGGGCGTGTCGGGCTTGAGCCCGGGGATGCAGCCATAGTGCTGGCCGGGCAGCTGGCCGGCATTGGTGAACTCGCCCTTGGCCCAGTCGCCCATCACCTGGAAGCCGGCGCGGCCAGCGATGAGCATCGCGGTGGCGTCGTTCCAGTTACGGCCCGGCGAGCCGGGATCGACATAGGACTTCATGCGCTTGAAGGTGAGCAGCACGTTGCGAAACTGCGGTGAGAGGATGGTGGCCTGGTCGCGGTCGCGGATCACTTTCAGGTACAACTCTCGGCCGCCGATATTGGCCAGCAGGGCGGAGAACAGCACGGTCTCTTGCCATGACTGGCCGCCGTGGGCCAGCGGCACCAGGCCGGCGGCCTTCAATTTATCCAGGGCGGCGAACAGCTCATCGATGCTGGCCGGCTCCTTGTCGATGCCGGCCTTCTGGAAGGCGGCCTTCGAGTACCAGATCCAGGTCTGCATGTGGATGTTGAGCGGCACCGCGTAATAGTGGCCGTCGTGCTTGATCACGTCGATCAGCGGCTCGGGCAGGATGCGGTCCCAGTCCTGGGCCTTGGCGACCAAGTCGACGTTGTTGAGCATGTCCTGCTCGATGACGTCGGTGAACTGCTTGGAGGTGTTGAACTGGGCGGCGGTGGGTGGGTTGCCGCCGATGATGCGGTTGATGGTGACGGCGCGCGACTGGTCGCCGCCGGCGATGGCGCTGTCGATCCAGACGCCACCGGCGGCGCGGTAGGCCTGGGCGACCTGCATGACGGCGCTTGATTCGCCACCGGAGGTCCACCAGTGGATGACTTCCGCCTTGGGCGCGGCAGCGTTGGCCAGTGCGATGCCTGGCGCGAAAGCAGCGGCGCACAGCCATGCGCAGGCTGCAGCCAGGTTGCGGGGTGTGACCATCTTGTCTCCATTGGTGCCGTTATTGTTTTGGTAAGTTTGGAAACGTTACCATCGGCTTGGCCCGACTATAGCACCGGGTTAATTCTCGGTCAAACTAATCTTGCATTATGTTATTTTGACACGAATCTTCAGGGAAACTTCACGTTATACATTGCTGCGCGCTGATATTTACGGGGATACTCGCGAGAGATCGTGGGCCTCGTCGTCAGGCGGGCGCCTTCACCATAATAATTAGCTTGAGACAGTCAGATGCACAGTGCAATGAGTACCACCGAAATCTTCCTGATCGCGATGTTGCTGATCTTTGCCGTGCCTTACCTCATCTGGCGGCTTGGCAATACCGATTACTGGGCGCCGCTGGTCGTCGTGCAGATCATCACCGGTGTGTTGCTGGGGCCTGGCGTGTTGGGCAAGGCATATCCGGAGTACTACAGCTTCGTTTTCAATCCGCAGGTTATTCAGACTCTCAACGGGATTGCCTGGTGGGCGGTCATGATCTTCGTGATGCTGGCGGGGATCGAGCTCGATCTCAAGAAGGCGTGGGAGCATCGGCGCGAGAGCAGCATTACGGCCGGACTGGCGCTTGGGGTGCCGTTGGTGTTCGGTAGTGTCGTTGCGGTGGGCATGCTCGGCTATTCCGGATGGATCGGGGCTGAGGCGCAAAGCTGGCAGTTCGTGCTTGGGGTAGGCATGGCGTGTGCGGTGACGGCGTTGCCGATCCTGATTCTGCTGATGGAGAAGCTGGACATCCTGCGGCAGCCGCTGGGGCAGCGCATCTTGCGGTATGCCAGCCTGGACGATATCGCGATCTGGGGTGTGCTGGCGCTGATCCTGCTCGACTGGGAGCGGGTGGGGCGGCAGCTGGGATTCTTCCTGGTCTTTATCGTCGCGACCAGGCTGTTCCGGCGCTTGATGGTGAGTATTCCCGAGCGGGATCGGTGGTTCGTGATGCTGGTGTGGCTGATTGTCTGCGGGTTTGCTGCCGACTGGGCCGGGTTGCACTATATGGTGGGGGCATTCCTCGCCGGCGCCGTCATGGATGCAGACTGGTTCGACCAGGAGAAACTCGATTTCCTGCGCCATAACGTATTGCTGGTATTGATGCCTGTGTTCTTCTTGAGCACCGGCTTGCGCACCAATTGGGCAGTGGGAGGGGCGGCGGTGTTCGTCGTGGCGGCCGTCCTGCTGGCGGCGTCGGTGTCGGGCAAGTTGGTGGGCGTGCGGATCGCCGGTCGCATTCTCGGGTGGAGCAAGGAAGAAGCCTCGATCATCGGCTGGCTGCTGCAGACCAAGGCGCTGATCATGATCATCTTTGCAAATATCCTGCTCGACAAGGGCGTCATTACCAGCGAGACGTTTACCGCGTTGCTGCTGATGGCGATTGGCAGCACGATGTTGACCGTGCCTATGGTATATCCGAAGCTGCGGCACCGCATGGCGCTGTCGCTCAAGGCGAGGTAGGCGGACCGCGAAAAACAAAAAGCCCAGTCTGGAGGACTGGGCTTTTTGCTGAATGACTGGTGCCGACTGCAGGACTCGAACCCGCCACCTGATGATTACAAATCAGAATCGGCACCCCCGCCGTGTTGCGTTACCAACGCCCCGCGTGAGCGGGGCTGGTGTTGCTTTTGGTTTGTTCTGATGTTGCTTTAAGACCTTCACACGACAACACAAATGCGTTGGTTTTACGCCACGCTCTGCAAGCCGTTTTTCGGTTTTTCAAGTTGTCCACAGGGCGCCCTCAACGTCCAGCCAGTCTCGACTATCCAATTTTCCACTTCATGAAGTCTCCAGGGTAGCAGAGCTGACCCAAGAACATGCATTTTTGGCGGCACTGCACTTGGGTTTCGTACCATGTCGCGCTTTATGCTGCGACTGCTTCTTCCCAACAGCGTTGCTAGCTCATCAATATCTAAGTATGTTGTCATCTGGCGGCCTACGTAGCACGTCGCAGTCAGGCGGATGTCTGACTTAGCTGCAGTGTGTAGCGTCAGAATTTATACGCTGTGAGGGGTATGAGAATTTGGCTGTCAGGCATGGCAAGGACAAGCGGTCACTCCTGCCCGACGAGCCTAAGCTAAGTCCCGCGACAAATGTCCAAACTACGACTATCGCGAACATACTTTTGTTTGGTCTTAGTCGAAGGCCGAATCTAACGTTGATAGGTAAAAAACCTAGTCCGCTTTTCTTTTGGCAACATTCGCGGTATCGTTACTTTCAATTTTCATCTCAAACCGAAGTTGTCTTACGTTCCGCAAGAAGCAAATGATTCGTACTATAGAAATTCGTGTTGACACATCCTACGGAACCGCCAGTCTCTTGCCAGGACTTCCGGCTGCAGCTACTTGGGACTGTAATGTTGACCTGACCTTGCTTTTGATAGGGAATCTCACGACGCCTCCGCGGTTCAAAGGCCTTAGTTTAAGTAACTATTGGGCATGGATTCGTTACGGTATCGCGATGAATCCTATTGGAGATTTGCGGCTGCGACGTATATGGCGTGATATCGATTCGCATCAGAAAACGATTCTATCGGACGATTTCGGGGTGGGATTTCCGTGCCACTACTTAGTCGACAATCATGGTTTTGAGGCATTTGCCGACACGAAGTATCTTGTAGAGCATTTGCTTAAAGGGTCTGTGTCTTTGCTTGGTTCTGATTCACGTGGCCCCCTCAAGAGCCCAGACTTCATTGCAGTCGACAACCTGGGGCGCCTTCATATTATTGAATGCAAGGGTACGCAATCGTCTAGAGAGGCGCTGAAAAAAGCTATCGGGCGTGGGATTGCCCAAAAGAACAATCTTTCCAATCCTTGGCTGTTCACGTCCTGCATGGTTGGCGGGATTTTCGTGCCTCAACATCAATCTAAGGAGGCTGCAGAGATAGTTTTTGCAGACCCTCCTGCAGATGAAATACTGCGGGCTTTGGCTGAGCTCGGAAGGCCTGCATTACGTAAGGGCGTACGGCGCATTTCGCTTGCAAAGACACTTAGCATGGCTGGGCTTTGGACTGCGGCTTCAGCTATCACAGACGAGCGGGTAAATCCCGATAATGTAAGTTTTGTTCGTAATCTTGCTAAGGGCGAGCTAACGTTTGCTGGCTACTCTAAAGATAGCGCCACGGGAAATTGGAAGCGCAAGATTGAGTTTCGGTCTCTTGACGAGGACACCGAGGAGACCGGCAGGAAAACGCCAGTCATTACTACATTGACGGTAGTCCTACCGTCGACTATTGAGGACCTTTTTGCAGACGCAGTAAGTGATGACGGGTCGGTAAGTCGTACAAAGGTGGATAAATGGATTGCAGCCCGCAGACGGGATACACGCGTACGACGAATTGCTGAGGAAGTCGAGGTAGTAACTCAAGACGGACAGAGGCCACCAGCGCGGGGCAACGTCCGGCGTTCCTTCAACACGTCCTGGAGTAAGGTCGGGTTAGGTGGACCGAATGCTGACAACTCCTCAGCTCGAGGCTGGCAAACTGAGAGCAGCGTTCAATTTATGTTCGAGCGTGCTGAAATCGTTAACGGCTGAGTCCCTAGCCCTAAGCTCAAAAAAAATCTACAGAAACCATATAAATTTGCTCGCCACACTGGTTTTTAGGCCATCTAGGAGCAAAAACGTGAATATTTTATCAAACCTTCCCATCGTTTCGTGCCAACTCGACCTCTCGGACGGGATTGCGGATATTGCATCTTTTCGCTCTGGTGCAGCACGTGCGAACTGGACAAATAGCCAAATTGTAGTAGCGGTTCTAGATGCAGTATATAAAAGTCATCATTTCGATGATGTGGGAGAAGTGCTCTACCAGTACTGTACGGATGAAAGCTGGGCCTGAGACTCTTCGGCTTCGGCGCAACAGCACCTTGCAGTAGCACGAAGTTTGAGTCGACCCATCAGAAGCCTCACTAGCGAAATTGGTGAGGCTTTTCAGGTTTTACTTCCGAAGAACCGTTGCGCAGAGGTATAGGTAGCGGTTGTGTAACCATCCAGATATCTCTAGATACTTAGTCAAGCGTGACAGGCTTGTTGTGGAATTCTAAATAGGGTCCAACGCGAGCTCCGGGCGCAACCCAAAAAAGGTTGTCCCGTATCTCTGCTAAGCCTCGGTCTAGAAGACGGTGAAGGTCTGTTCTCAGGAGTATGCCGTCTGTGGCTTCGTTGTGTAGGCGCCAATCCCTGTCTGGTAGATGGGCCGCATCTAAAACTTCACGTAACGCGACCCCGGAAATTGCGCATTTCCACCCGTGTCGTGCCCCTACTGCCATCCTGAATGCTGCCTGGGCCATACGCACCTCAATCTCGGCAGTAATTTTTTTCGAGCCTACTTTGTTCTGACTTCCATCGCCCTGTTTTGTGCCGCTCAAGACCTCCAAAGGCACTTCAAAAGCTGTTACGACGTCGACGTACCCGGCATCAGGTAAATTACGACTATCTTCAAAGAACATGGTAGGCATCTTCGTTGCTCTCGCGCGCCGTGGCCAACCGCCAATCTGAGCTACGTATGCCTCAACTACTTTGTCGATTGGTAGCGCGACATAGTTAGTTACTCGGTTATCGTACATATGCACGAGCAGTGCATATGTAGCTCCACGCTCCTTTGCATTGGCAGTGCGAGTTGCTACGAAGTCGATGAAGACAGAGTCTGGATTTGCGGCAGGATTGACACCTCCGAGCATTCCGAATTGGATTGCTGAGTAGTCACGTGTGTCCGACCAACCTTGTTTGAGCCAGAAGGTAACTGCCCTTCCATCGCTTCTTTCGACATCAAGGAACTTCATTGCACCGATTCGACGGACGACTACTCTTTGGAAGCCTTTGGCCAACAGTATGGCCGGCAACATCGATAGGAGAAGCTCTTCCTTTGCGTATGACTCTGCACTTCGCGCGACGTCTTTTGCCATAGTGAAAACTGTTTAGTACTAAAGAATAGGAAAGCGAAGTTCGATAACGGTGCTTCGACGGCGCCTTTTACATGGCATTAGTGCTGTGGACACGGTTTGGTCGAGCAGAGCGAGACCGGCCAACGAGAGTGCACTCTACCTGGAGCCGCCGGCCCCAGATAGAGTGTTGGGTGCTGAAGCTGACCTACGTTACCAAGGTTTGGTGGGTTCTACGTGAGCTTTTTCATCGCGTCCTGGTGAAGGCCTTGGTTCACGAGGAGGTGGCGGCGGAGGTGGAGGAGGTGGCGGGGAGGGCTTCTTCGGGTCGGTCATCTTTATCTCCTGGGGTTATGAAACAATTGTCCGGTAGCTCATCCCTCACTTCTTGCTCGCAGCGTTTTAATACACGTATGTTTGGCGTCGTTTCGGGATTCTTGCCGACGAGTGTTTTCTCTCGCTGAAGTGCGCGTCTAAAATCACTCTGTAATGTAGAGTCGTACTTGCCTTTTTGTTCTATCATGGCCTTTATCTCCATGAGGTCATATTCCAAGGCGCGGTAGCCTACGACTACTCCTTCGTATTGCTTGATTTTTCTACCTGGTGCGTACGCGGACTTGATGAGAGTAGATAGGGCTGCCGCGCAGCCTAGCCATTGCCAAGCCATCTTTCCATACTCAGTTTGCCAAAACCATAGTCCGGCGATTGCCGACGTCGGTGCAGAGGCGAGCATAGTAATCTCAAAGAAGGTATTCCATTTCTCTGCCCGCTCCAGGCGCTGGCAGTAATACTTGACGTTGAGCCTTGCTGTTCGAAGCTTGTTATACACACCCCAAACAGGGTGATTCTTTTGAGTCATGGAATGCCTTCAGATTTGAATATCGGCTAGTAGCCGGACCATCCATCACGAGCTGCTTGCTGCGTCGCTTGCTGTGATGCCTGGCAGAGAAGGCGCATATAGTCTTTCGCGCTCCAAGCGCCAAGCCTCGATTTCTGCCAGCTTTTCCTTCATGTACTCAACTGGGTCCCAAGTTGGCCTCTCTGGAGCTTGCAGCTTGACTAGTCCCCTTAGCTGTTCAGCTAAATTCGCAGCTGTTAGTCCTAGTTTGGCGTACTGGAGCATGCGCTCTTCGAATCCTTCAGCAAAGTCTGGAGGCATGGCACTATGCTCGAACGCACCGCTCACTTTCCGCTCCGCGGACTCGGCTCGAGTCGGAAACGCCAGGATTTGGTGCAACAGAGCAGCCGGCAGAGATTTCCACTCAACAGTGAGTTTTTCCGGCTCAAACCTTGGGGTGTCTGTCTGGATGCGATGGTAGCCTTGCTCGTCAGTCTGACCTTGGTATAGGCCGTCATCCGCTACGACGTCAGCGCATTGCTTGGCGTACGCGTCCAAGGCGCAGCTTACGACGACGGCCAAGTACTCCCGCTCTTTTTGGTTTCTTTGTCGGTGAAACCACCACTCCCGAGCTAACGTTAGCACGGAGCCAACTATCACACCAATAAGTCCAAAAACTGCAGCGACCATAGAACACCCAAGTGCTATTTCAATATCGACCAGTTAAGGCAATCGGAAGGGAGCTAGAACTGATGAACCGTGCCTAAGTTTCCGAGCAAGGATAACTTGTCGTGTTGTCAATTGGCAAGTGCTAGTGCGGCGAGCATGGTACTACAATCGAACTGCCGCCGATGGCAATTTCAATCACATTGTTGCTAATTTGTTTGTGTGGTTGACATGAGCCGTTGGTGTCCGTAAAGTGAAGACGTCTTCCCCACTGGACCTGGCTGCACCACTGCACTGCAGGTACTTCATTATGCAAATGACAAACGAAATATCTGCTAAGCAGTCTCAACCCCATTTGGTAGCGCTGCTCCGTGCACGTGAATGCACATACCACGCCGCCAAGTTCACTCAGGGTGGCTTGGTTGTACTCACCATTGCCCTGCCAGTGATGAGTGTGCTTCTCTCACCGCGTTTCCCTCTTTTGAAGCCTTACCTTGCGTTGGCTGCTCTTGTGTTGCTGTTATTGGACACTGGCATCATCGAGCGCGTTCAGAAGGAGCGTGTGAAGAGAGGCGCCAAGCTGATTGAGGAATTTGACACCCAGGTCTTCGGGCTGAAATGGAACCGGTTCGTTGCGGGCCAGCAGGTTGACCACGAGGATGTACGTAGGGCGTCGGCGAAGCTGCTGTCGGCGAAGCGCGAAAGTGAGCTGGCAAGCTGGTACTACGTATGCGCGAGCGAGGTCCCCCTGGCCTTTGGCCGGTTGATTTGCCAGCGCACAAATATTTCGTACGACGCTCGCATGCGGAAGAAATACGGTAGCACGTTGCTCTACGGCGCGATTGGCTTGGGTGTCGTGCTGATTGTAGTTGGCCTTATTTTCAACATGAACCTATCTGAGCTGATGCTTGCAGTAGGGTTGCCCTTCGCGCCGTTTTTTACCTGGGTGCTTCGTGAGCAGCGTAAGTAGCTGGACACGGCGACGACGCTGGCAACGCTCAAATCCGAGTTCGAGAAGATGTGGGACAAGGCCTTGGGCGGCGCGACAGAGGCGGAGATGGAGCAAAGCTCGCGGGACTTACAGAACGCAATTTATCAACACCGCGCTAGTTCGCCTTTAGTCTTTGACTGGGTGTACAACTGCTTGCGCTCCGGGAACGAGGATGAGGCGGAGCACGCTGCGCAACAGCTAGTTGCGCAGGCAAAGTCAGCTATCGCAAAAAATGTAGGGGTCAGTAATGAAGTTGCTTGAACATTTCAGAACGTTTTTGAACGACGATGTCAATCTGAACACGTCTCGAATTGACTTGCTCGAGAGCAGTATCGAAGCGGTGCAAAAAGCCGTCACGGCAAGTGACTGGGGCCCGGAGATTATCAAGTTTGCTCCGCACGGCTCTTGGGCTCACCAGACCATCATCAAGCCTATGGCCGGCAAGGAGTTCGACGCCGACCTGGTTGTCTTCGTAAAGCCGAAGTCCGGGTGGACGGCCAAGGATTACGTCAACAAGCTGGCTTCGGCCCTGCGTGCTAATGGTACGTACAGCGACAAGCTCTGCTGCTACTCCCACTGTGTGACGATTGAGTACGCAGGTGAACGTCGTATCGACATCGCTCCCTGTGTCGTCGACCGGGAGTACTACGGCCGTTACGAGGTTTGCAACAAAACTACTGATACGTTCGAGGCTTCTGCACCGCTAGCCTATACAGACTGGGTAGTTACGAAAAATGGTATTGCTGGTGGCAACGACTTGAAGAAAGTCACGCGGCTTCTGAAGTACCTTCGCGATATCAAAGGGAATTTCACATGCCCATCCTTTCTGTTCACGACTTTGCTGGGTAACCGGGTCCAAGAGAATGACCGTGATACCGCAGCGTTTTCAGACCTCCCGACTACTCTCAAGACCCTGGTCGGACGTCTCGATGACTGGCTGCAGATGAACCCCTACGTGCCCTACCTATCGAACCCGGTACTTCCTACCGAGAACCAGAGTCGTGTCTGGGACCAGATGCAATACTCGAACTTCCGTGACAAGATTAATCTATACCGCGGCTGGATTGACGATGCCTACAATGAACAGGACCGTGATGAGAGTATCGGTAAGTGGCAACGGGTCTTTGGAGATAAATTTGCAGCTGGGGAGGCTAAAGAGTCTTCGCGTATTAGTGAGTCTGTAGCCAGGTCCGATGGTGCGATTGTTGTGGCTGGTCACTTCAGGGATTTAGTTGAGAAGGTGAAGTCAATCGGGGAGAAGGCCCTGCCTGCAAGAATTCTCAGGCTGCCTTATATCGAGAGGCCAAAATGGCGCCCGGCTTCGACGATGGCAACGGTTAAGATTCAAGCTGAACTCTATGGAGGTAGATATTCTACTGGAATCCGACAAGTTCGCTCGCTCGAGCCTTTGCAAGCAAACTACTGGATTAAGTTTGCAGCAGTGAACAACGTTGGAGTTCCGTTCTCATCAGACTATTCGGTCGAGTGGAGAATTACCAACACTGACAAAGCTGCCTACGATGCGCAGCAGTTACGAGGCGACTTTTATCCTTCTGAACAAGGCTATACTCGGATGGAGCAGTTAGCGTACCGAGGCGTTCACTTAGTGGAAGCATTCCTTGTGAAAAAGAGCAACAAGCGGTTGGCCGGTCAATCACAGCCATTTTACGTTGTGGTCGAATAAAATTTAAAAGCTCGCTCCGTAGGGGCGCTTGGAGTTTGCATGGCGAGATTAGGCTTTGATAGGCGTACCGGGCTCATCTATGAGGGTGTGGCCGACCCCACTCATCCGGTGTGGCCTACGCCGACGCTCTCTCAAGCGACATTAATAGAGAAGCCTGAGGACCTGGCGCAACTTCCAAGTGCCTTCGACTCCAGTCCCTTTGGATGGACATTCGTAGATGGTAGCTTCGACCCAGGAAGCCGATACGGCGCGGCCGGCTGTTTCAAAAATTTGGTAACTCTGGGTGGGAGATGGTGCAAGTCGAGGCCCATCTGCAATCAATTCTGACCTACTAAAGGCAGCGAACAACAACGGCCGCGTAGAAAAGAGCTCAGCCTTTTCATTGAATGCACAGACCTGCTTCTAAAGCCTAATCAGGGCGCGGGGCTTCAGCTTGCTTTAGGGCGGCGAGACGGTCATTCCCTATGGCGTATTCTTCAAACCGAGCGAATAGCCTCGGGCGACGTGTTGGTGACTCTCAGGGCGGAATCCGCGTTCGGAGTGATACCGCCTCTTGACATCTCACGGATTCCAGCCGGTGGTTTGACTGCCGTCCAAACTGCATTAGACCGAGTGATAAACTCAGCTTACAGGGAACTTCCTCAATCAGTTGTAGACCATTGTCGGAACGCAGCGGTGAGGCTTGTGTCACGTTGGATGCAGACCGTAACTTCGGCAGAAAAACCGGTTGAGCAGGATTTGGGAATCTGGATAAAGACGATAAAAAATTTTTCGGTGATGAACAACGGGTAGCTTTGCGAAGTGCATTAGAAACAATCAACAGGTTGCACCCGCGCGGAAAGCACAACGAGTTACTTAAATATTCATTGCGTAATGTTGATGAGCTCGATGCCGATTATGCGGTACACGCTTTGGATTTTGTAATCCGAGAAATAAATTGGGGCCGGTAGAATTCTTTTATAGGAATTTTGGAAAATCACTTGCATAAACATTCCTTGTGTATTTTCATCTGCTGGCGGGTGGAAACCATTTATTTCAGGCGACCTGCCAAAGAGTTAAGGTTCTAAGCACAACTCTAGCTAACGTACCTAGCAAGTTCTGCTGTGTTTCGCAGCCATTTTGGTATAAATCTTATCATCTTCACAATGTGAGTGAGGTTGACATTTCTGTCAAAACCACATACCCTTAGGAGAAATATTGTACGAAAGATAGAAAAATGGTCACCGAGGGATTTTATAAGCAGATTGGCTCTTCGTTGCGCGTCGCCCGGGAAGAGCGAAAAATGACGCAGGGCGAGCTGGCCAGTGCCGTTGGGCTATCTCGCACATCCCTAACAAATATTGAATTAGGTAGACAAAGAATTTTGGTGGACCAACTTGTAGATTTGGCGGAGGCGCTTCATATCTCGGTCGCCAGGTTGATACCAGAACGTCCCACAGGAATTTCTCATTATGAGTCGACGCAATTAGAGTCTATGCCGGCCGTCACTGACTTCCTTAATAATCTGCGCTCTCACAATAGAACTACGTGAACACTGTAGCTCGCCCTCGTTATTCTGTCATTGCAAGAGAGGTTTCCGCATTACTTGCGAAGCTTCCTAGTCAGAATGCTCCAATCCCCGTGGATAAGCTTGCTGGTTTATGCGGAGCTACCATTGTCTATAATGATTTCAAAGATGAGATATCCGGTCTTCTTTTCAGGGATGCCGGTAAGCTCATCATCGGCGTAGCAAGTGAACAATCAGTGGTGCGCCAACGATTCACTATTGCTCACGAACTTGGTCATGCATTACTTCATCAAATTTCAACAGTACACATAGATAAAAGTTTTAGTGTAATGTTTCGGTCGGCGGCGTCCTCGACAGCGCAAGATGTTCATGAAATTGAAGCGAATACGTTTGCCGCAGAGTTATTAATGCCAGAATCACTGCTAAAAACTGACCTGCTTACATTGAAGCTCGATATGGAAGACGACGAGCAGCTTTCGGCGCTGGCTGAGCGGTATGGAGTAAGTACCCAAGCACTCACTTACAGGCTGTTAAATTTAATCTCTCGCAATCGGCTACTAATCTAAATTTGAGATATCGAAGTCGGTAAAGACCAAATACCGGATTTCCCAAGCTTCGGTGGTCGGAACGGTTCGATGTCTACGACGATAGGGCGACTAGGCGGCGTGATTGCATCGCCAACGCGCGGAGCGCCGGCGATTGCTTGGCCGACGAAAGAGTTTAGACGTTCGTGAGCTAACTGTGCGGCCTCGACCGCAGTAGAAGTACCCAAGGCATTTCGTGCAGCAGACAGCGCTGAGAATCTCTCTCCAAGCGCAGCTTGAACTGTTGCTGAGAGATTCGCAAAATTTGCTCCGACGCTTTGACGGATTGCTTCCGAACTCTTGTTCAACTGCTTAGCCAGAGCAGACAAGTATTTGGCCAATGCTGAGCCGAGGATAGGCAAAGAGCTGATGTTCGCGGAGGAGGTAAGTTCACATGCCTGACCAACAGCTTTGGCCAAGGCAGCGACGTCGGCCTCAGTAAGACTGCTGAAGGACTCTTCAGTCAATGCAGGTACACAATCTCCAGTCTCATCAATGCATACTAGACGCAAGATACCAAGCTTGCCGAGTTCGTTATAGTCTGTCTCGGCACCAGAAGTGTTCTCCTTGAGATACTTGTTGAAAACAGGTAAGTCGCCTGTAACGATATGCCGGGCAAAAAACCGACCTTGCGCTATCTCAACAGGAACGCGGTTACGGCGCCGTAAAACGAACGGCTTTGGTTGATTGTCGTTAGAACTCTCCTGTTCGGCCACTCGCCCTCCACTGGTCATATTGGTCGTTAAAATTTTGATTCTGAACAGCTCATGCACTTAGGTAGCTGAAGCTACTTGAACAACATAGGGGCGTCTGCCTTAGCTTGCCTATCGTGGAGGAGCACCGCCCAACCACGCGGTACACGACTTAATATGTTGAAACAATTTCAACTTTCTTGAGTTATACTGTTTTTATATACAGTGTAACTTAGCTATGCTCTTCAATCTAGAAGATTAAACTAGGGTAGTGAGCTAGAACTCCGTTCGCAGCAATGCAGTCCGGCCAATACCTCGCTTGCTAAGGTGCTGAGCTCCACTAGCAGGGTCTGATGTCGTAGTGCCAAGAGTTGCCCAATACCGGACCGCACTCTAGTGTTGCGTTTGCGACAATGGTCAGGAGAGATGAGCAAGTTTTTCTCTACAGCTGCTATACTGCTCGGTTCTTCGAGATAGTTAGAGGCGGTACCTTGATTTCAGCAAGGCGTAGGAAGTTACTGGACTCTCACAGCAGGGCCTATGTTGTAGGAAACGGACGCCGAACCGGTAACGAGTACTTGGTAGGCTACTGCTTGCGTTCGGGTAAAGTGTTGGGTCGACATACGAGCAATCATCCTAGCAAGGTAGCTATACCAAACAGCATGGTGACACGGCTGTCGGACAAGCGCGGTCGAGGTGTGATTCATCACAACCATCCAGGCGGCTCCAGCTTATCCTCTGGAGACCTGCGCAACTTGGCCCACCTTCCAGGGACGCTGTTCAAGTACGCACATGGGCACTCGGGGGAGTGGTATCGAGCAGAGACTCTGCGCAAGCGAGACTTTGCGCGGTTGCTCGAGGCCGGCTACATGAAGTTTGCGAAGGTACGTGTGGAGCCTGGTATGATGAAGAGCATCCCTAACGAATTCGTCAACCACATCTTGAACTTGGGGTATGATAGGGCCAAGCTCATTCGTTACACGTATGAACTTAGCAGGGAGCAGAAGTTGCGTTATAATCTCGTTCCTTCTGCCGACATTGAAGTACTCATCAACGCCGTTGTGATTGGCGTAGCTCAGAAAGGAGCTTGATATGATTTTTCTTGAAAGCCCAATCTTGGGCGAACCAAAAGAAGCTTGGACTGCTTGGCTGGCAGAACTTCGTACGATGGACCAGCGGGATGAGTCGGTAAAGTTTGCCATCCGCAACGCAGAAATCAGCATTGACGCTATGGAGCAAGCCGAGGCTCAGTACGAAGCCTGCGCTGCTTGACTAGTCCGCTACTTAACGAAAGCCGAGCTTTGTAGCTCGGCTTTTTTGTTAGTGTTCGGCGCTTACACTCGGGCACAGATGCACAGATGCACAGATGCACAGATGCACAGATGCACGCCGTTCGCGTTAGCAGGCGTCCATGTAACTGCAGCTATCGCGGCTCTACCTATATGGCCTCTCGGCCTTCTCAGATGAGTTCGTCTTGAGTCGAGCTCAGCCTCTTAGATTTCTCACAGTTCTGTGATGGGACAAGCCACATTGTCTCTGGAGCCGGTGTTGATGACTTCCGGCAAAGGGAAGCTTAGCTTGCTAACGTCCCCTTCTTGACACCCCCTAAGCGCGGGAGAACAATGGCTTGACCTTCTATGACACTATGAACTGGAGGAGCCATGTCTAGGCTGATTCGCAAAATTCCACTCGGTAAGCTCAGTGGTGGTGCTCAGGACGATGTTGAGCTCGTACTTGCTCGCGACGTCTTAAAGCTAGAGAGGGAGATGGGGCAACCCATGCATACTCTGAACATACCAAGCCTGGTTAAACGGCTTAACCAGGAGCATGAGTTTGTTGAGCCACACAATGTGCCGGCGTTGGCGGCGAACGTCGAACGTGCTTACGGCTATGTTGCAGAACAGGTGCCGCTTAAGATTTCTCAGGCAGGCTACAAAAGCTACCAAGCTGATGAAGCAGTGAAGGCGGTTCGTCAGTCTGTGGGACGGCTTGGCGCCACCGCTAAAGAAATTCTTTCCAAGTCTCACCCTGCTTGAGTCGGCGCCGCCAGTAGGACGCATCCAAGTGAGCCTGATGAGGTCTTGTGTAAAGGCGTTGCAGAGCACACTTCAATTGGAGATTAGTTAATAGACCCGTTGGTGATAGCCAGCGGGTCTTGTGAGCGTACATGAGCCAAGTGCAAAAATGTAGGCCGCACAGGGTCACCCACGAGGGCTTGACATCACTTTTTAGGCGCTACAGTAAATGACGAGCGTTGAGCACGTGGAGCCGTGAAGAGGAAGGCCTTATCGCCCTTGACGTTCCACACAGTCTCTTGCAGACCCCAATGGATGTTGTGTTGCGGGGCCATATTTGACATTTTTCCGACCGTATAGTTGCCCGGGTTCGTCCACAAGACCACATAGTCGCCCTTTTTCACCGTCAAGATGGGGAAGAAGAAGACATGGCGAAGCTTGTTGGAAGGTGTCTCATTGGAGCCGTAGGTGCTGTCGGTGAGAAGGTAGTCGCCGACGTTGCAGTCGGCCTCAGCCTTTAGGAGCACGTGCTCACTCTTGATGTCACCGGTGTTGTTGATAGAGATAATTTTCAGCATTTGTAGTTCTTTAGCAAGGTTTATTGGACGGGAGTGTCCAACCATGCAAATGGGAACTGTGTGCAAAATTGCAAGACCTGCCGGCGCTTGGCGTGGCTCAACTCCTAATAGCTTCCATACTGGAAGGTGCTAGAAGCAGCTCGTTGGAATGCATCATCTGCCTTAGCGCAAAGGTACATAATGAACCATTGCTTAAATTGCAAGCGTAATTCTCAATGCCGCGGCTGAAATATGAAGCCAATTTGCCTGCCTTAACGACTACCCCATAATCAAAACCTGGACCACGGTCCCCAACCGCAACTCGTGGAAAACCCTACGTCCTCCGCGAGGTCTTTCGCATCGTTTGCTACCTCGATGATAGGCTTAAGCACTTTGTGAGCACGTATCACAAACTGGCCAAGCTCAGTGCCCATCACGGCTGGACCAGCAGCACCCCGGGACGGGATGGAGGCAATAATCGTCTTGATGGCGGTTTCCTTCAGCCACTGCTCAGCCTCGCGGCGGATTGCGTTGACTGCAGTAGTCTTGATGTCTAGATTTGTTCGGGATAGTGTATGAGCGATGGCGTATACTTAGTCGATGACCAGTCGCCCTATCCTCTACCTCGACTACGATGGCGTCTTGCACCCAGCTGACGTTCGGGTTACTCGTGACGCGTCACAGCAGCCGCAAGTCTACATCCGAGGAAGACCCAGCTCTCATCCGCTTTTTGAGCACACCCAGTTGCTGGAATCCCTCTTGGAGCCGTTCCCAGCGCTGCGCATCATCCTTGCAACCTCATGGGTCAAAGAATTTGGTTTTGAATACGCGCTCGAGCAGCTAACGCCGAGCCTAAAGGCGCGAGTTGTCGGCTCGACTTGGCGCCAAGGGATGGGGTTCGAGCCTCCGGCCCGTTACTACTGTATTCAAATAGATGCCGAGGAACGTAGGATTGAACGCTGGCTCGCTCTAGATGACGACCTGTATTGTTGGCCGGACAACGAACTGCATCGAGTTGTCGCCCCAACAGACCGAATACTTGGGCTCGCCGAACCAGGCATCGCGGAACAGCTCAAAACAAGCTCGCAGCACTTTGCGCTTAAACAACATCTTTGGACGCTGCGGTGCGAGCGGTAACATCCTATTTTATTGAATTGCTGAGAAAACCGCAGTCGGCTACCAGCCAATTTGGTACCATAGTGATTGCCACTGGGAAACCATCTAGCGGTCAGTTGCTAGGAGATTTGGTATGAAAAACCTTGGCACTTCCAGTACGTTAACAGCTTTGCAGCGCGTCCCCTTGGTCACTCTGTTGAGTGAGTAGTCCAGCTTCTTATAGGCCGCCAGAAACGCCGCACAATCTTTTCTGTTCATCGCCAGTACCAGTGTCGAGTTCAGAAAAGAATACGTGGAAACTCCGAAGTAGGTGGAGGGCTGAGTGCTGCTGCCCGGCGCTATTGGATGCTGTATGAGCAGACCCACGTTCACCTGGCTGCTCTTCGCCTCAGTAGGCAGAGTAAGGAACAGGCTAAGCGCGGTCGTCATTGCAAGCTTGCGATTCATCGTGTCTCCATTTTCTTCAGTTCTAGGTATAGCAAGGAAAGTTAAATCAGATGTTCCGTCGTATGTCTCAAGTAGCCTCTCCACTTCTTATTCTTATAGCAGTGGCACTATGTCCAACGGCAGCGAAGGCAGCATCTTTCGCCTGTGGCGGTAAGCTCACTACTGTTGAGAAAGCAATTTGTAAAGACCCGCGGTTGTCTCAACTCGATGAGCGTATGTACGCTCTGTATGTGCCGATTAAGAAGGCATATCCCGATGCAGTTCTATCTCAGCGCGATTGGCTAAAATACGGGCGCAATCGTTGTGCCGACAGCGTGTGCCTGATTCAAGCGTATGAATCACGGATTCGGCAATTTGAACTTGGCACGTTTAGGAACTGGGCAGCTATAAACATGCCTGAGATGGCGGCTGTCGGAGCTGTCACGGTGGGAGTGAACTACCAAGCTTCGACAAAAGGTTCAGCTGCGGCTGCGCAGTGGATGCGCCAGAACAAGATTTTGGAGAATGGGTTGGCATTCGCCAGAGCAAGATACCCGTATCCTTCTAATCTCCAGCTCGTCGCAATGAACTGCAAGACGCCAAACGCGTTCTATCTGTGGGAGCGCGAGGCCGTTGTGTTCTGCTACGAGCTAACGGAACGCCTTATTCAGCAGTACCAGAATGCATTGTCCGACCGGCAAACGACAGAACCGCAAGCATTGCAACGACTACTTTATGCAGTCCATTACGTACTTCAGCACGAGCTCGGACATGCAGCGCTTCACAATCGACGGGCAAGAAAGAACTTCGGCAACCAGGAGAGCGAAGCTGACAACTTTGCTGCGGTGAGTTTGATTTCGTCATCCAGAAACGATGCAGACCTTATCGACATGCTCTTTGGAGTCAAATATTTCTCTGACGTGTTTCGACAGCAAGGGCTGACACTTGACGCACTGACGGATGAGCACGATTTGTCGGAGCGCCGCTACTACGCCTTCGCATGCTTGGCTGCCGGCGCTAACGCTAAAGTCGCACAGCAATTTATGCTAGTTGCTCAGTTTTCGGAAGCTAAGATTAGGAAGTGTCAAGCCGATTGGCGTCACGGCAAGGAAGCAATGGGCAACCTTAACACCCAGATGGCGTCAACTCGATAATGGAATCGCCAGGCTTCCTTCAAGGTGCCCTGGGGCGCCTGCAGCAGACTGCAGCCATACAAAAATAGCTTGGATTTATGAGCGAAAACGGTCCAAGTAACAGTGTTCCATTGGCCGAGCGTCATTGCTCTGTAGAGCAGCTGCTGGGTAGATGCGTACTCAAGCTGCAGGAGTATGAGTCGCTCTTGAAGCGAATCCTGCCGTACGCTGTTGTCTCCGGAGAGCCGGAAGGCTTGTCCGCTTCGCTAGCGGCAACTAGCTCATCGCTTCAAAACAGTATGCTAGGTAACCTGGTCGGAGCGTTGACAAAAACTTTCTTGACTACCGAAACCGTTGATGACAAAGACCTTGACGTCCAAGCAGACATCGGCGATACAGCGTGGGTTACATTACGAACTCAGGTTGTACTCGATGCCCAGCGCTATCAAGAAGCAAAGGCCGCTCTGAAAGAACTGGTGACTTTGCGCAACGAATTGATACACCATTTCATAGAGCAGCACGACCTGAAGAGCGATGAGGGCAGTAAGAAAGCTGAGGCCTATTTAGAACACAGCTATATTCGCATTGAAGGGCACCTCCTTATGCTTCGCGCATGGACCAGTGCATTGGTCCATGCGCACACGGTGATGGCTTCGGTCGTGCAGGATTCAGTATTCGAAGACCTTATTGACGGCATCGCGCCAGATGGCAGCATCGCATGGACTAGGAGCGGCATCGTACAAGCACTTCGAGAAGCAGAGGAGCTGCTAGCCGTGAGAGGTTGGACTCCCTTAAGCAATGCAATTGCTTGGATAGGCCATGCAGCTCCTACTCATTTCCCAAAGCGATACCACTGCAGCAGTTGGCGACAAGTGCTGCATGAATCCAAACAGTTCGAGGTCCGAAGAGATATGCCTGCCGAACAGGGTTCAGGAGTAAACCAAGCTACTGCAGTGTGGTACCGCAGCCGTAGAACATCTTAAGCAGCTGACTTCGAAAAATAACGCCTTCATCTGCTAATTACGTTGCCCAACCCTTCAATGGCGAGAGTACGTAGTAACAAAATCAAGAACAAAGTCTTGCTTTCTTGGTGGAAAACCGGCTATTGCTGTGCAAGTAGTAGAGCAGTGTCACTACTTTCAGCCTTGTTCGACACTAGCCTTGACAATGCTATGTCGCAACGTGCTTAACCTCTGCTATGAACATGGCTTGAATCTCCACATTAAGGCGCGTTGAGAGGTTCCAAAGTTAGCTTGCGAGTGACTTTATGTTTGACGATTCTAGTAATGCAACGATGTCAAGCACTGTTTCTGCCTCGAAGGTTCAGCTCTCCAAGTGCTCTGCTTGCTGGTTTCGTTCACATGCAACTGGATGTCCTCCCTACATCTGCGTGCGATTAAGATTGCATCCACGTACACTCTGTCACCATGTTCACTTCACCTACAAAACGCCTGAAACGCGAGAAGTTTGTGTGCATGAGGATGAGTTCGACACTGGGGGCTTTATGAGCATACTTTCGGACCAACTCATGCGAGCCAGGAGCGCTGCCGGCATGAGCCAGGCGGATTTAGCAAAAAAAGCGGGAGTTAGCAGGCGGAGCATAGCCGACATCGAAGCCGGTCAGGTCGACCCGAAAGTAGACACTTTACTATCAATATCCCGTGCACTTGGGATGGAAGCTATGCTAGTGCCGACGCGGCTCCGGCAGGAAGTAGAAAATTTTATCCGGTCTGGTGGGAAAATTATTGGCCAGCCGCCAGGGGTTGGGGCCCCGCTATCCATCGTAGACGAACTGCTGAGAACTCGAAGATAAACGTTAGAGGAATGTAGCTGACAGCAGCACGGTCGCTACTATAAGTCCACCTACGACCCCGAAGCGCCCGAGAAAAATGATAAGCCTAATGCGGCCTCTTGACGTTGATAGAAGCTGTTTCAGCATGACACCTGATGAACGACGAGCCAACACTCTACCTCGACTATGATGGGGTACTTCACCCTGCAGACGTGCGCGTGAATCGGGAAGGGTTACGCATACCGCAAGTCTACATCAAGGGCAAGCCCTCGTCGCATCCATTGTTCGAACACCTCGGGCTGCTCGAGGCAATCTTAGAGCCGTTTCCCAGCCTTCGCATCATTCTCGCGACATCTTGGGTCAGGGAGTTTGGTTATGAATTCGCTCTGAGTTGTCTAACACCAAAGCTGAAAGCGCGCGTAGTTGGTTCGACCTGGCAGCCCACGATGCGCTTTGAGCCGCCTGCTCGTTACTACAGCATCCAGATTGATGCCGAGGAGCGCGGCCTAGCAAAGTGGATAGCGCTCGACGACGACCTTTACTGCTGGCCTGACAGTGAACTACATAGGGTAGTCGCCCCAACTGACCGATTACTAGGACTTGCTGAACCAGGAATCGCAGAAGAGCTGGCGGATAAGTTGCGCGAGTTCTAGTGTACACCTGCACAGGGCGCGAAAATGCCATACAAACGGCGAGGTTCAAACTATTCTGCTTCTACCTGGCTGCTTTCAGACAACAGCAAAGTATTGAGCAGATTCAGTTCGTTTGAAGCCATAAAGTAGCGGTCATCGAAGACTTGCGCAAGATTTAAAGGCTCGACGGCGCCTACCGAAGCACACCAAGGGAACGAGCGATATCTCGACACTGGTGGCATCGTCGCCGAGCCCGCATTCAAAGATTTTGCCAAGGCGCCAAGCCACATGTCCGCATCGTCCAGTTCGAACACTCCTGCGTGCGTCTCTTCGGCCTGTATGAATTGCAGGTAACCCGCGGGCACTGCTACCCAGGTGTTAGGCGACTTAAGGTCCTTCAACGTATTGAATTCAACTAGCGAATCCGGATTGTCACGTCGCAGCAAGTCAGCCAGTGACTTCGCCGGAGTGCGAAGTGCGCTGGGATAGGCCTTGTCCTCATCAATTCGGTACAGCTGGTTCAGAAGCATCCGGGTTGACTGCGTAGTTTCAGCTTCATGTCCTTCGAAGGTGAAGACCTCCTGCTTGGCAAACGCCTCCCAATGCTCGAATATCACGGGGCCAGCGAAGTATGTATGGTCAGGGAAGCTGGTTGTCTCGCTGTAGCGAAGAAGAGGGGCGATTGCACTGGTAGCTAACTCTCGCACTGATGACAGTTCTGATTCCTTAACCACCGTCCGAGTGTCGGTATCTTTCTTGCCGACGGCCTGCAGCTTCGTTCGAGCGAAGAGCTCAATGACGTTAGCGCTAGCGGTTTTAACCAAACCTACGCGCGTGGAGTCTGTCCCCCTAGCCTTGAAGACCTCAGCTTCTTTCAAAAAATTAGTCACATGTTGCGACATGATGCTGACAAGCTCTTGGGTTCCCACGGCGCCAACCGGTACAAGTGCCAAGCGTTGCCGTAGTCCGGCGTCGCCAGTGATACGCGTGTAGATAGTCGAGCGCAGCATGACTAGGAGCGTGAGCAGGTCTAACGACTGCCGGAGCCACTGCCGCTTGTCTATAGGCCCATCTCCAATGATGAAGTCGTCAACCATCATAATTAGTTGACGGGGGACGTTGTCACCAGAGACCGTTTCGCCTTCTTCGTTCACATACACACCACGGCCGCGGTAGATAAGTTGAGCGATTTCCATCAAGGCAGCTTCAATGTTGAAGCGCGGAACCGTTGCAATAATCCAGTCAGTCTTTGGAAAGGACACACCCCGGGCGCCAGAGGAAGTCATAAGGAAAACCCGGACCTTGTCGCGGGTTTCCGGTTCAACAAGCTGCTTTCTTCGCCAGCCGGGTACAGAAGAGTCCAAAATCTGAATGTTCTCTTCGGTTAGCCCGAAGTCGTCTGCTCGTATCAAGTTGTCCCTGAGACTGCTTAGGAAGAGCTTGTCCTGCGCAAAGTAAATTACCTGGGCCGCGCCCTTGCTTAACCCCCGATAGATTTCGTCTGCCGCAGCCTCGATTAACTTCTCCTCAGCTTCTCGTCGAATCGCTTGACGTGGAGTTTCAAGGGTACCCTGCTGGGTTAGCTCTGGTCGCACAGAAGTCATCCGGACGCGGTAGTGGATGCCTAATTCGCTCGCTGGGTAGCTGTTAGTCATCACATGGAAAGTCTTGGTCTTGACTCCCCCAATCTTCACATCGGTCACAGCGATGCGGAACGCCTGGTCGCCTTCAGAGCGAGAGATAAGCACCTTGTCTGGCGTGTGCTCTCCGGCATTTAAATAACGGTCGAGCACAACCTCGTTACCAAGTGAAGCGTCAGACACGACAAGGGTGACAGTGAATGGGCATGGCTCGCCGTATTCGTCGAAGCAGTCGATAAATTCCTTGCGGAGCCATCGAGCCACAGCGTGCACGAACGGCGCACCGGCGCCGTCGCCAGCTAGCTCGTCGACCATGACAACGATGTTAGGAATTCGTTCAGCAAAAGTCTTTCGTTCCTTCACTGCGGCAGTGAGGCGCTCACAAGAGTTTTTGAAGAGAGACGACAGGGCGTCCATGGTCGTCTTGCCGCCGCCACGGTCCCGGAAACCTTGCAACGCGGCTGTCATGACCACACGATTCACACTCCGGTTCAGCGCTATCAGCTCGCGTGTCGTCGATGACATGCCCTTCAGTACACCGACCAAGGTCTTCTCAGTTACTTTGTCTTCGTTTTCTGACAGCGTGGCCTTCCGGTAGCGACTGCCGGCAATACTGTCCTCTATCTGATGCTCTATCTCTGGCTCGAGCACCAAGATGCTTCCCTTCTCAGGCTTAACCAGGTCGCGAATCCCGTCCGCTACAACTGCACCTTCAATGTGTCGGGGTTCAGCCTTTCCTTCATTTACCTGCTGCTGATACCAGCGCGGCGCTGCGGCGATAAGCTGAGCGTTGGTGGTAACAGTCAGGATGCCAGTCGGTCCATTCTTGTCACGGGCGAGGCTTTCCGTCACGTCCCGGTTGATGACAACTCGCGGGCTCACGTATAGGAATAGGTAGCCGTCCTGCTTCGCGCCAAGATGTCGGCGCACCGCAGTCGTTTTGCCGATTCCAGGGTTCCCCTCAAGCGCAATGACGTTGAGTTTGCCAGGCGACTCCCTTTCCATGCCGGCGACGACTGCAGCAGCATGCAGGTCGCGAAGTGAGATACCTTGTTCGTCTACATCGTATTTGGCAAACGCCTGAGCCATCGCTTCTTTTGCTGGACGGCCAAAGAACTTTTGAAGCTCGACATCATTGGTGACCTTATCCAAGGACTCGGCCAAGCTGAACTTGTCCATAGGATTAGCAAATTCAGGCAGGACCTCATGGAAGTCGAATTGGTAGTCCTCACCAGGCTTGGGCATCGTCCTCAGGCTTTTCATACCCTTCTGTAGCGCACCAGGCAGCTTGCGTAAGACGCTGTTGAAGACAGCTTCGGTTTGCTCGGACAATCCCTCCTTATCACCATCCACCAGCTTCTTCGTATTGCGGTATGCGGCGCCCATCTGCTCCATCAGTGAACGACCAGTGTCGGCGACTTCCCCGTCAAAACGAGCAGACAAACTTTCCAGGCCATTGGGTGTGATGGCCAACGCGCGCACTACGCAAGGATTCGTTAGAACCCCGGCATTTTGAAGTGCACTCACGGTCGACTCGCCGTAGGCGCTTGCCTGGCATAGCTTGTAAAGCGGCTTGTTGTCCCCGGTGAGCGCACCGAGATGATTCTTGATGTCGCTCGACAGCTCGAATCTTTCACCGCTGACTTCTGCGGCCACGCGTGCGAAAACACTGCGTGAATCAACGTACCGGCGATGGCGGATTAGTTCTTCAAGATGAGTGTCTTGGTCTCGAAAATCACCAAGCTCTGATGGCATGTCGTACGAATACTCTTGAACTAGCAGAAAGTCTTCACGGGATTCACCAGAGAGCCAAAGTAGGAAGTCGGCATTCGCAGGCATGCCTTTGTTCGACAATGCTGGGTCAGCGAGACCTGCAATTCCAAACTCCTTTACGAAAGCCTCGCGGTTCGCCAATCGAGCTTCCTCAGATGCGGACGAACTGCCGGGCAGCGAAAGAGGGCACCAGAGGGCGCGCAGCTTCAAACTACCGTTCTCAAGGCGCCTCGATAGCGGCTTGAGGTATTCACGCATCGTTGTGTAGCCCAAGCCATACGCCGTCAGCGCCATGTGTTCTACCGCGGACTTTACGACATCTTTGGAGCTGTCATCGAGTAAATCAAGCTCTCTACTAATGCTCGAGGAAACGTTGAGGAGCCGAGTCTCGTTCCATGCTGCGAGCCGTGAATGAGTGGGCGGTAGCAGTTTACGCTCAACAAGACACGCTAACACGCCCCGTTTCACGAGAACTTCGTAAGCTTGGCCCCAGACGACGGCTTGCTGTTGGAAGGATAGTTCTCTCATGCGGATTCCATCTTCTTATGGAGAACTTTGGTCACGTGGGCGAGAACAGCCGGCACAGACAATAAAACCGAGCGACCACCTCTACGGCTCATGATTTCTACCTCGCCGGCTGCAGCTGTCGTCGTCGGCGTTGCCCAGTCAAAGGGGTCCAGGACCGGAAGCAGGTTGTACTTGTCAGAAGGCTTTTCACTTTCCATGAAGTGAATCCCCCTCAAGACTGCAACCAACGACTGGCGCACGCCGCTTCCCGCACCAATGCCGAGAATGTTCTGGCGAATGGTTTCACTTAACTGCATATCTGACACTCGCTGCTCTACGTCGAAGAAGTATGTGCAGAAGCCGGACTGTGGCCTGGACTCTTCCCCAACGACGGCCAAGGTGGCAAAGGTATATATTGGCATCAGACTACGTAACACGTCTGGTGCGATATCGTCGTACATAGCCTGGTGCGCTTTGAAGGATACAACCTCGAAAGCGCTCTCGTGGCTGGCACGGCGGTGTAAGCGAGTGGCCGGGAAAACGTCGCGCCGAAGCGTGTAGAGAAACACTCCAGGAAAGCGTTTGGCAGCGTCATCCAGGAACTCAAGAGTGCCGTGAGGAGAGTGACGCTCTGCTGCTCGCCCAATGTGGCGGTTTCCATAGTGGTGCGACAGCAGCATGATGTGCTGAAAACCGTCTTCTTCCAATCGGCGAATTTCTTCGAGAATCAGCTGTGGCGTCTTGAAGTCCTTGCGAGTGTCGACCAATCTCGACTGCATCTGGTCAAAGCGTAGCGTTGCTTGTCCGTTTTCGGTTACGGCCTTGTAAGTGCGGCTGACAAAGAGGAACCCATCGGCATCAGCGTGACTTGGATGAAGGTCGCACGGGCGCGTTACGTATGTGACCAATGCTACCTTTTGCAGCTCGCCCGGCATCTTGAACTTCACCGGCTGGCTTCCAAGCAGTGCGTGCAGCGCACCGCGCTTCTTCCAGCGATAGCCGTCAGCGGGAGTTCGGTCCATAGTCGTGAGGCCTTGGAGTTTGACTGGCAATTCACGAGATAGTGCTTTTTCCAGCGCCTGGCTGACCGAGTAAATTGCTGTGTTGCCGTCGTGCGCATCTTCTTCACGCGACGACTTTTTCCCGCTGTGTTGAAGCCGCAAAATCGTCATGGACAAAGGACGGTCCAGCGCTTTGGTTGTTCGTCTGACGATTTCCCACAATGCGACGTACGTGACAAGGGAGAACGCAGTCAACACCGCGGCGCGCCATTGCTCGCTTCGAGCCTTTTCAGCGTCAGCGTTGCGGCTTAGTTTGAGCGTATTGAGGTCATACTCAACCTGTACGCCCGTGCCCGCTTTGAATGCTGCACTATTAGGGATATCGGTTGACCAATCCATTGTCTCCTTGGTCCACCTGAACGGGATGAATCGCACCGGCAGGACTGCAGAGGACAAGTCCCGTTCCAGCCTGATTTTTTCGGTCTCTCCAGAAGGCGCGAAGGACCGCTCCTGAAGCTCGGTCTGCACAGAGTAGGATGCGATGCTTCCAGGGACGATGGCCGAATCGGAAATCGTTAGATGTCCAAACCATACTACCGAGTTTGGCCCTTTTTCGGCTTCGACCAAGATATTCGTCTTCGAAGACGTTAGGGCTTCCACCGCTTCCCAGTTAACGATGCCGCGGTCCAACGCCACCGTGAATTTGTCGACGCCGCGATTGACGACGTCGACCAAACTGCGGGATTTCGTCTGAAGTACGCTGACTAGCTCGTCGGCTATCTCGTCCATCACTTTGGACCGCTGCGAGAGTCGGTCGTGCAAGATACCTAGCGTTTTCACCGGGTTTGTCTTCAACTCGGCCGCGATAGTCGTAGCAAGTGTGTCCAGGTCCAGCTCTTCCGCGTCATCGATAGATTTGGGAACGACGAGGTAGAGGAACATTAACTCTGCAACCGCCTTTTTCACATTCTGGTCTGGAGATGGGGTCGCGAGTGCCCGCTCATGGATTCGGTCAAGACGCGTGTCAAAAGCGGACTTGCCGCTTTGCGGGTTTTGACCGTTGACCCTGAAGCGATATGACACCTCGCGAACGGTAGCAAACCCGCGCGTAGGCTCAGTTCGAGTCTCGAAAAGCTGCACAGACCACTCCGCCCATGCTGGGAGACAGGTGTAGAACATCGCCTTGCGAAGGTGGTCACCGAAGTCAGAATTGTTGCCGATTCCGTAGCTGGCGCTCACATCCAGCGGCAACGATTCAGCCTTGATTCCAGCGAACTTGTCGAAACATTCCCGCACACGACGC
This sequence comes from Massilia timonae, assembly GCF_001866515.1. Lineage (NCBI taxonomy): Bacteria > Pseudomonadati > Pseudomonadota > Betaproteobacteria > Burkholderiales > Oxalobacteraceae > Massilia > Massilia timonae. The sequence goes on along the minus strand of NZ_JRYB01000001.1, from coordinate 1,437,286 downwards.
ACGTACGTTTGCATGCCAGCGCGATTGCTCTGTGCTGCTACTGATTCCATCAAACGTAGCGTTACCTGCAGCCGAACCCGTGACAGTGCCTCGTCGTCCAAGAAATCCAGAAGTTGGCGCACCTGGCTTCCGGGTCTTGTCCTTTGACTTTGTATTGCGGAGACGACTTCGTCGATGAACTCGTCCTCTTGACCATCCTTGCGCAGCTTCTTGGATATGCCATTGAGAAGTACCTCTAACCAGTCGCGGCCATCGATGGTTTCAATAGCAGACAGCACTCGCGCCACGTCGCGTGTGCGCTCCTCTACCTTGCGTGCAGGTGCAGCAAACTGGATTGGGAGCATCGTCGCCGTTTTCGGCAACTCCGGCATACGCTCGCTAACACTCGTTCCGAGAATGTCCAGCGCTTTGTGCAAGGAAGGCAGGGCAAGTGTGCTGAAATCAACGTTACCCATCAATATATCGAGCTCACCAGAAATCGAGATACGCAGTTTTTCGATAGCCTCAGTCGTCGCAGCTTCCGAACCAGGCAGCAGTCGCCCACCCAGCTTCGCTGCTGTGCCAACGGGAGGCATCTCGACGTCGCGCACGAATCCGGTTTCGTCACCTGGCTCGAACTCTGGTTTAAATGAAGGGTTAGCGAGCAAACGCGAAATCACGCTACGCGTGTTCAAGTGCAGGGTGGTGCCCTCAAGTCGCATGAAAGGCATCGTATAGATGCCGGCGTCCCCTTTGGGAACCGCCTTTGCAACGAGCTCTGCCAGTTTGGCAAGGTGAAGAGATGGGGTGCGGTCGCGTGCAGACACACTCGACCCGCCACGGATGGTGGAAGTCATAAGTCAGCTCCTATTCATTGGCAGCTACGCCACTTCCCGACACATTGCTAGACGACGCGTAGGGGTTTTGGGTTTAAGTAGGGCCAGTGTAACAACACAAATTGCATCAGAGTAGTAATAAACTACTTATCCACAGAAATTGGTGCCATAATTGGCCCTAAAATTGAGCTGAAATATGTCTTTACCTAATTTTTCAAGCGCAAGGTCGGCTTCTGCACCTGAATTACGTTCGCTCATCGCTGACCGCGTCCGGCTCGAACGCCGACGACTCAAGTTAAGTCAGCTGAAGTTTGCTGAGCAATGTCAGATTCCCCTTCGCACCTACAAGCGGTTCGAACAAGGACAATGTGATTCGCTGGAAGCGTTTCTGCGCATCGTTAGCGTGTTTGAGAGGACTGTAGCGATTGAGCTGTTGTTCCCACCGAAGCCAGTGTCCATCATCGATACCCGGTCTCCCGCTGCTGCTTTGGAGCGCTTGATGATACGTGCGCAACATGCCACGCATCCCGAGCTGCCGTAGTTGGTTTACAGCGCCCGGCACAGCCCGCTAGCGGCTGGCTGTCATGGTGGGGAGCATTGCGCCCGGCACTGGTAAATTGTTCTACTCTTTGCACCGCAGCCTTTTGACAAGGCGGTAGCGTCTAGCTCGGCGCCGAAAAAGCCTAAGTCGGCGACGTATACGTTACGTCGGAGGAGAGGGTTGGATACCCCGCGGCCGAGAATTTATAAGCGCGTCAAGCGGGTTACCACGGACGCACACTGGGCAGCAGCTAGAGGTGAGGTAGGGCGGGCAAATCCGTCTGAAGTCTGGCTGGAATCTTGGCACATTTGCGTGAACCAGGATGCCCGGGACTGTACCATTGTTCACCAGGCTAAGATGCGGGCTTGCTTCATTGGGAGACGGGGGCATCTTCGCCCGGGGGGATACCTACTATAGGAGAAGTAGTTTTAACTGGGGATACCGCTGCCGGCATTGGTATCCACTGACTGCTTCGCTAGGCGGTGCGAAAGGAAGCGTTCGACAGACGTAGTTAGGGCTTTCCGTACTCCCTCATGGGCGAACGGTGCCATACCGTTGTACTGAAAAAAGGTGGTGGCGAACTGAGGCACGGAGTACGCTAATCTCTCTACGTTGAACATGTCGATGGACTTGTAAGTTCGGTAGCAGAGTTCTCGGGATATACACTCTTGCTGAACTAGATAGTCAAGTTCGCTCATTACCATGAGAACCGCCAGAACACAGTTCTGAGTTTCATATAGTGCCTCCGCTAGGGATGGATTGAACCTTAGAAGAACTATCGTGCCCCAATGCTGCGAGAATTCTTCCAGTTCCACTCTTTCTGTCGTTTCTACTAGTTCGCCGCATCGCCACTTTGCCAACTTCTGTGCAACGGTAGTTATGAGCTGCGCGTCCATATGCTCAGGTAGGACGTCCGAAAGCCCCTGGCCTTGAAGGCGGGATATCAAACTATTCGTACTCATGCTGGGGTTTTCAGGGTTCATTCGTCCGTCCGCGGCTATCAATTAGTCGTCAAGCTAGGCTGAGATTCAGCAGCTTAGCTATGGTCACTTCATTCTTGAGCTGTTGTTGGTGCTGATGCGAGCACGCAGTTCAGCCACGCGCTGAGCCGCGCCGGCGCAGTCAGCCGCTTGCATACGACCTTGGCTGTCCACCTGGTAGAACGGGTAGCGCGAGGTGAAGAAGGTCGAGCTGCCGCTCACGCAGGCCGCATCCATCACGAAGTCCATCACCATGTACTTGCGGAAGTACTCGTTCAGGCGCGGTGCGACCTTGGCGCCGGTCGAATCAGCCACTTTCTGCGCTTCCGGCACCTTTGCGTCCATCAGGGCCTTCAGAGTCGTCGGTGCGGCCGGGTCGAAGGTGCCGTTCGCCCAGGCGCCGGTCACGATGGCTGCACCGCTGCCGTCTACGCCAGTGGCGGCATAGTCGCTTTGTGCGGAGGCGCCGACCACGCGAGCGACATCCTTCGAGGGCAGGTCCAGAATCACGCCGAGAGCTTCCAGCCCCATCAGCAGCTCGCGAGCTTCCAGCGACTGCGCGTCGTAGTAGCGGGCATCGCTCTTCACCGAACCCTTGAGCAGGTTCAGGTACACCGAGGTGTCCTGCTGCATCAGCGAATTCGCCGAGTCGAGTTCGAGAACGTTACGGGCGCCGGCCGAGAAGGCGTTAGCCAAAGATTCACCCTTGCTGGCGCGGCTTGCCATCGCATTCGCGGCGATGTCGGTCAGCGGCGAAATCTTGAAGTTGTTATAGCTGGTGGTGACGAAGGGGGCCACCAGCTGTTGGGTGCCTGCAGGCTGGGTGGTGTTGTCCAGCGCACGGACCGAGGTGCCGCCGGTTGCCACCAGTCGAATCATGCCCATCGGTGCTTCGGTCGTGTTGACCGTGAAGTAGCCGTCCTTGTCGGCGGTAACCGCGGCGCCCAGGGCTGGGCCGGACGAGCCGTTCGCTTGCACGGAATATGCGGTCACGGTGGCGCCGACCGCCGCGATGCCGCGGATGACTTTGGTTGGGCTACCCGGGGCGGCCGTGCCGGTCAGCGGGTTGGTGACGGTTGTTGGGGTCGGGGTCGGAACCGGCTGGGTCGGGTTCGTACCAGTCGGCGGCAGCGTAGGTGAATCGGAAGTCGAGCCTCCACCTCCGCCACAACCAGTGAGATAAACGCAAAGAAACAGACCCAGAGTGTTAGTTGTAGCTTTCATTCTTTCCTTCAGCGGACAGGTTCAAATAGATGCTTAACCTAAGTAGGTAAGCATCCGGATTGATTGGAATTAGTTCGTTGTGGCCAGCGCCGTCCTGCGGCTGTGGCGCTCATGTACTTGCAGTTAGGATGGAGTTCTTCTATCGCTGCAGTCTTAACATCCATCTAGCTTCCATTCCCATGTCGACTTGATAGGGTCGAAACAGTAGGGGGGGGCGGAACCTGACTGTGCACCCGTTCTCGAACGTCCGTACGCAATCTCCGTTCTGGCATCTATACGTGGAGCGCAACGTCAACACTTTCGGAGGGGAACACACCTTTGCGGCTTGAAGTTCCGGGATTGTCTTCGAGTAGCCAACGTCATCAATCCAATTTGTGATGTCTGTTCGCTGACAATCTCTGAACCCGTCTCGCTCACATTGACGATAGGCGGCGACCATGGCCTCGTCTTTAGAGGCAAATCCCGAGCTAACACTACAGCCGTTCACACCACATATGATGGCGCCCGCACCTGGCACATCTTGGCGATGAAAGACGACGCAGGCACCCTTTTGCGCCGCTACCCGGTGTCGCCTAGCCTCGGCTTGGCAGCCTCTCAGTGCCCCTTTGTCGGCTTCACCAGCTGTTGGGTAGCTCCATGCCGCATAAATTGTCCCAACAGGCTTACCTGGAACGTGTGCAACCGAAGAGTGGCCGTGCGAGGCCAAAGGTAGCCATAGCAACGAACAAATCGTCACACGAATGAGAAACACGAGAATACCGAAGTCGAAGAATGAATCGTTTAGGAGCGCTACGAGACTCGACTTTAAGTGAAATATCGTATTACATCAAGTAAATTATCGTTTTGTGTCATTTGATTTGATGTGCTGCCAGTAGACCATGTTGCATTTTCATGGGAGCACATCAAGGATGCCGAAGGCTGCAAACGAGAGTGACATTGGCGTCCGGATTGGTCAGAACATCAGGTCGGCACGTACGCGTCAAGGCCTGACACAAGGGCAACTTGCGGAAGCACTTGGGGTTGAGACGGTGACGATGTCACGTATCGAAACCGGGGCACAGCAACCGTCCATTGGTCGACTGCAGCAGATTGCTAACGTACTTGGTATGTCGCTCGCAGCGCTGGTCGTCGACCATGGCGACAGTTCTGATACGCTCACATTGCTCGCAGAGGTTTTTAGGGAACTGCCGACAAGGGAGCAAGACTTCCTCCGTGAGTTCATCCTTACTTACTCCCGTCATTGGAAGTCTGGACCGCAGAACAAACCAGACTAGCTTCTTGATGCTTGTGCAGTTTTGAATCGCGGCCTCAAGCTATACTGAGCTGCCTAGACTCAAACGTCACTAGTTGCTGTAGGTAAGCCGTCCACAAGGCGTTCATAAACTTTTTGCCTGGCGCGGCAAACGAGTACCGCGTCTTCGTCTAGACGCGATTCCTCCACTACAGGCGGCTGCGCCCGCGTCTTTCGGAGTTCAATGGTCCTCGCGTTGGTCATCTACTCAGGCTGCTGCGCTATCGTATGCGTTAAGCCCCTACTGGGGCAGCTCAAGAAATTTTGTTCACCGATTTGCTGATATGAAAGGACATTGCGTTTCCTTATAGTGCGTCAAGGCACTCGCGTCGACGGGGGCCTGCTGAACTAACGCTAACGGAGAAACCAATGTCTATTTCTAAGTCTCGCAGTTCCCACACTGATGGTGCTCGTGCATCGGCGAAAGCAACGCAACCTATAGCATCGAAACCCCAAGGCGCCCGTCCTGTGAGCGCAGCACAGACGCCGCAAAAAATGCACAATACGCAGCCGCTTCGCGGCCCTTCACAACCCAGCAAACAGTCTTCTCATCGCCCGGCTGCCTCGTCTGCAGTTAAACCAGGAACGCCTAAAGGAAGTACAGCTGCACCTAATGGAAGCAAGAGCGGGGCTAAACCAGTTCCGGCGAAGCGAACGACGACACCCTGGACGATTGAAGCTGCAAGCCGCATCGCGAGCGTGACAGCTAAGAGAGAGGGTGGAACAGTAAAGAAAGGCTCGCTCGCTGCGGACGCGATGTCAAGAGCAATGAAGAACGAACGTAACAGTAAATTGGGTAAGTAAGCATGGCGTCGGAAAAAGTCAGTCCGAAAAAAACCTATGGATACCCTTCGGTAGAGTCACTTGTCTTTGCGTTTGTCAAAGCCAGTAGGCTGGTGCCGAAGTCCAGCCCTATCTACACCGACGTCCGAGAGCTCACAACTGGCAAGCGGCGCCTTTACGGCTTTTGGGATGCGCGAACAGATGGTCAAAGCAAAGCCAAGGATTTGCCTGGTGTTGCCTCAGCCCTCGAGAGGGAACTGGCACAGACCTGGGCAACGCCGGATATGGCTGCAGAGATTGCAAAGCGGCTTTCCGACTACATTCGCTCCTACATGGAGGACTTCGTACGAACCATTTCTGCCGCCAATTTCGAAACGGGCGAAGTGATGTCAGTACTACGGCCGGTCTACTTCGCTCAACGTATAGCGGTTGACTTGAGCTGGTTAGAGCAGCGGTGGGGCATTGGCCTCTTGCCTCGCATGCTACCCAAAATGTCCAGCGAAGCCGACACAAAGTACTTGAACCCAAGTGCGATAGCCCTGCGATGGTTTCGAAAACTAGAGGGGCTTTCCGCGGCTAAGGTGGCAGCATTGGCAGGTCAGGAGCCTGTCGACGTCATCGGAAAAATGGATAGATGGGAAAACGGAAGGAGTGAGCCGCGGCAGGACTCAATGCCGCTAGTCAGACAACTGTACGGCTTGAACAGCAACGTTCGTTATCGTCTCTGGTTCTGGATAGCGCTCTTGCTCGATGATGCTGGGTCAGATTTTCGACGGGAAATTACAGCTTGTCTCGGCCACGGTTTCGACATCTCGACCGCCAGGCGTCCGTTCATCGAGATGTCCAACAGCAGAATTACAAGCGTAGGTGTTCCTGAGCCGTTCACTATGCTCGACCGCCTGTTATGCCGGCAGTCTACTAACCGGGAGCCAGGAGACCGTGAGAGGGCTCTGACAGCACTTGAAGAACTCAGACGCTTCGTCGAGGCAAACAATGGAATCGCCGAGTATCAAATCTATGCAATGGCCGCACGTATCGAAGTCTTTTCCCGGTCGCCGAGAAAGGCTAGAGACCTATACATTCATGCGATATCGCTAGCCCGTTACGCGGAGCCTACCGCAGCTGAAAGAATCTCGCGCGAGCTGGCTGCACTCTGTGCCCAAGAGGGATATGCCGTACCGTTGAAGAACGTTACAGATACACAATGGTTGTTCGGCTTGCATCCAGTGCAAATTCGTCGTATGCCCTATGATGACGACGAGACGCTAGCAAGTGCAACGGACATGAAGCGTGCTTTTGACTACCTCCGATACTTCCCGCCGCAACTATTCTTTGATAGGGCGCTCCAGACCAGCTCAGTCGATACCGAGGCCTAATCTATGTCAGCTCGACGATGAGCCCTTGTACTGGACAGCGCATGGCTTTTCGGAATCCGGTTTTCGTACAGACGACCACAGCTTCAAATCTCCTCAAGCACTTCCTAATTGCGGTAGCGAAGCCAACATCAAACACAGTTAGACCACGGTTATTAAGAATTTCGCAATGAAGGCCCTTAGCCCAGCTATTGTCCTCAAAGGAATTGGCGTTGAGAGCCATTGGAAGCGCTTGTCGTTCCCGCAGAATTTTGGAGTAGGGCTTAGGAAACCCGTCAAAGACTGTGAAAGCCAAGAACAGAGGATATGAAACACTATCGCTACCGCCAAAGGTAGCAGGACGTGTGTGAAGACAGCACCGCTATGAAGAGCCGGACCGATAGACAAACGAAGTTTGGAACTGAAGAACATGGTGCCGAGTGTCTGACTCGAACAGACGACCTACCGCTTACCTTACCACTACGGCTTTCGCCGCCAGTTTGTTTGTGGTCTGGACTATCCCTTAGCCATAGCAAAGCCTTAGGCCCCCTCCGTCTAGTCTCTACACCTTCCTGCAAAAGCAGGCTTGGCTCGGGATTGGCTTAGCCTTGCGGCCTTAGCGTTCCCCGAATTTGAAGGGTTCTACTCCCACCGTTTCCAGCAGGGCACTCGTATGTTCAAGGCGGTTGCTCTACCAACTGAGCTAACCCGGCACTGCCTTCCAGTATACTCTATTGTCCATGACTACAGGAAGCACTTGCTTCCTGTCCGTGCGCATCACACGCTGCTCTTGCCCGGGGAGCGCTTCTTAGACGTCTTGAGGGGAATCACCTCTGCGTGCTCGGAAGGCATAGCCGCTGGCCGTACGGCCTCCCCAATCGCCTTGTAGTCATGCCAGAAGCGCTCGAGCGCGTTGAGTCCGCCCGCCTTCATCACAGCCTGAATGCAGGCCGCGTGTGAGGCTACCAAAGCCTTTAGCTGAGCGCCGAGCAAGTCGTTGGCGTCTTTCGCTTGAGCCAGCTTGTCGCTCAGAGACTTCGACTGCGCGAAGTGGGGGTTCAGTGCACCGCGGAGCTGCTTTTGACGGGCCTGAGCATTCGTTATCATCTCCATACGCTCAGGATTCCTCGTAAATGCTGACGCGTTGTGCAGACTAGCGTGGTTGCGAGAAACCTCCCTCACTGTGATATCAGTATCCGCAGCTAGCAAAGCATCCAACACCCTCGACAGTTCTAGGTTCGACGGGTCAAGTTTCGGCTTCATTTGAACAAGTCCTTTGCAGGCGCAGAGTGGTCGACGCCCTCTTTGAACAAGGGCACATTTGGTTGCGCAGCCAAGGCTAAGTCAATGCCCGAAATCAACCGCTCAGCATGCGCAACCTGATTCTTGCGTCCAGTCGAGGTCAAAGGCTTGGCTGCAGCAGTGTCTCTCATTACCCGTAGGTTGGCTCGAAGCGATTCCAAAGAAATTCGATGTTCCTTCATGCCACTCGGAAGGTAATGACGACAGTTGTCAAAGCACTTCAAGTGCCGAACACATGGGTTCACGGCAAAGCTCGTTATACAAAACCCATACGGCGTTGCGTGAAATCCATCACTGTTCTGGGCTAAGTACATAAACGCAGCCTCATCACCACTTTCGCTCTGTATCTTCCTGAACGCCATAGCTATGGCACTTCCACCAAACAAGTCAGACAGAACCATCTTCGCAACGGTCTCTTGCGGAGACCCTGGCACGATGAGCTTGGCAGCCTTTAGCGGAATCTCAATGTCCTTGAGCCGCTCAGCCAGACTCCGGTGGTCATACACGTAGCTCTGCGCCACAGACTGCCGGCCGAAGTGTTGGGTGACGACGGTGTCCGGGACGCCTTGTCGGAACAGCTCAGTATTCATTAAATGGCGTAAGGAGTGAGGCTTTATGAACAGGTCTGACTTGTTTGGAAGAGTGCTGTATTTGGTGAAAATTGTATCTTTGCCTAAAGCCTTTTCTTCGCTCAAGAAAGCCATAAACGAAGATTGCGCAGCAATCTCGATTGTTGCAGTCTCAGGAATAACGCTAGGTAGCTCACCCCGACCACCGTGAATCACCAAAAATAAAAAATCTGCTAAAGTAAGCTGCTCTCCTGACTCGGTTTTGAACGTTCGCCCTGAGTCGGCACGTCCGTTTAGAGCGTCTCGAAGCGACCGCGTTGCATCAAGAATTTCTGATACTGTTGATGATACAAGCTCCTCAAATCGAGCGGGAATCCATTGGAAGTCTTCGACTAGAACTTTCGAGCCTTTCTTACGTCTTTTCTCTCCAAAGTACTTAAGCCTTAAAGAGCGGCTAATGCCGCCGACCTCGCCAGCAGGCTTACCTGTAACGATGTCGATATGATGCTCCCATTTTAGGCAATCAGCGGGGAGCAACATTACCTCGTTTAACCTCAAGCCTGTTAGAGTTAGAAGACGAGCCATTGCAAAGCGAATTTTATGCTGGTGTCCACTCGGCGTCTCTTGAAATACTATGCGGACCATTTCATGTAACGCATCGACTTCCGGAAGCTTTTCTCCGCCTTTTCTTTCGTTTAGCATAGTGTCCAAAAAAGTCCTAACTTCTTTTTCGTCTCTATATATATGCGGAACATGCGGGGAGAGCAAATTCGAGTTAATTGTGTTCGCAAGAATTGAGATACTTGCGCTAACTTTCGCATTTTTGGGAACTAGCTCTAGATATCTATTTAAGTCTTCAGAATTTAGCTGCCATGGAAATTTGTTCGTACTTGAAAAAAAGACCTAAGTAGAAAAAATTCGTTCCTAACATTTCTCGGAATTATGCCCTCTGAAACGCGGTGCGCGACTATTGCTTTTAAAAAGTCTTGAATTGCTTCGCTCAACACTGAGCCAAGTGGTAGAAAAACTTCCGGCCATCCGGCTGCAAGCGCTTTTTCGCGAACTGTATTATCGATAGCAAAACTGGTCAGGCAAGAAGCATGACGCTCGTTGTTTGATGTGAATTTTCGCAAATCCCAACTGTCATTGCGTGGTACATTGCCAATCTCATCATGCGGAATTTCCCATGAGAGACCTTTTTCCAAGACTAGCGCGCGACCTTGCTCGATAAAGCGGCGATAGCTTGCTGGAGCGCCCACGTTGACAGTTTTATTTGGAGGCTTTCTCATTCTGGTTTTATGTGTTGTTGTGAAATAGCAAGAGCTTTTTGAGCGCCGCCTATTGCAGCGTTTAGCTGAAGGTACGAGGGGCTTTCCTTGCTACCACCAGTCTTAAAGAAAAAGAGTACCTGCTGTCGCATACCAGCAATCGCCTCTTGGTGCACGACGGGGTTGAGAACTGGCATATATTTCTTACAGTTGTAGCAGGACATAACTGGGTCGTAGACACACGCCCCTTGTCTGCTCCCACATATTCCAATTCCAGAGATTAAACTGTCACCAACAACTCCAGCAATCTGTTTGTCTTCGTGTGCCGCTTCCAACTCTTGTACTGTGACGTATTTGCCGGTAGCGATAGATTCGAGCGTGGAGTACAGCTTTGAAGTACCTAGAGCCTTGTTAAGGAAATCGGCTTGCTTTCTACTCGACTTGATATAGGTCACCCCGGAACTAGGTTGCGAGTGCCCTAAAAAATTACTTATATCGCTGCGACTGTGACCGGCGTCAGCCAACATTTGAGCTCCAGTATGTCTCAAATTATAGTAGGAGTGTGTGATTCGAACTCCAAACTCTTTGCATACCCTTTTGGTATATGTCCAAAGGGTTGTACCATCTGTAGTCGAGAAAACACGAGTACGCCCTGCAATTGCAGCCGAATCTAATAGCTTAAAGATTAAAGGAGCCCACTCAGGCTTAATTTGCCTGGCCATCTCTATGCTTCCTTGGTCTTTCTTCTTTTTCGCCTCATGAAAAGAAATAATGCATGCTACTTGTCCCTCTTTCTCGTTCAAAAGCTGGACGTGGTTAGTCATAAGGGTAAGTATTTGCACTGGACGAATTGCATGTTGAAATCCTAGGGCTAAAGCTGCTAAACCTTCGATTTGCCACTCAAGTAAGTTCTCGGCTTTACCTTTTTCATCCAACAAACGGACGATGTCAGCCTGTCCAGTGGGTGCTATCAGTTTTGAGCGTTTTGCAAGCCTGTCCTTTTGGGCGGCGACTGTAGAGTTCGCCCTTGTACTAAGGCTTTTAATAAATTTTTTATGTCTGATGTCCCACGGACCAAGCGAGTGCCGTGCAGCCAGTTGCAAAATAGATTTCGCAGCCTTCGCAAGGTCAATCGTAACTATTTTTGCATCCCAAAAAAGTTTGATGTCAGCTGGGTCGGTTTGCAGCATCTCAAGGTATACCTCCCAGTGACGCAGCAACGTAAAAGTAAATTTGTACAATGAAGAAGGTGAAAAATCAGCTTGTGTCAAGAGAACCAATTTTTGCTGAAATAAGCCCACTTCGCCAGGCAAGAATGTAAATTTTCTATCTTTTCCCTGAACGGATAGTACCCATGTGGACTCACCTAATACCACATTAGCTTCCTCAGCCGTGTACTTGTCATGCAGAGAAAATGTTTGGGGAACATTCGGCCAATCCCACAGTATCGGAGGAACCTTCGGCGCACCGCTGTTGGTAAGTACGTTTTGAAAAATCATCTCATGCCCCTGAAGTTGGCTAGCATCGCATCGAAAGTTTTAGCGACTGAATTTTTGACATCGTCTTGAATAGCAGCGCGCGCGTAAGTGTCGGGCATATTCGAATTTATGTCCCAGCCAAAGAAGACTCGCATTCTAGTCATTGTTCTATCCTTGTCTCCATCAGACAGGAACATTACATATCGGACACAGGCACAGGTATGCCGGAGGTCATGCGACGAAATAACCTCTTTATCAGTTCGTTGGCGGAACTGCTTCAGGGCTTCAGGATGCATGGCAAGCGAAATCTCGCGTAGAGCTTTCGCTACGGACTCGGCAGATAGAGGGGCACCAACGTACGAAGTAATCAAAAATCGATGCTTGCTGCTATCTACGCGATACTCAGAAATGTAGCGTTCTATAAGCTGCGCTAGCTCTTCTGAGATTGGTATGTGCCGATAGGATGCATTCGTTTTAATGCTGGGCCGAGTCGCGCGGGTATCGACATAAGTGTCATCCTCTTCAGGGGTGTCGGTAACATTTAGCCAGTACTGGATTTCCCCCGTCTCCATATTTAGCTCTTGCTTGAGCGAGTCAAGAGTAAGTAGCAGGGTTTCTCCCCTTCGCAAGCCGCACAGCAGCATTAGAAGTACTAACAACCAGTTCCTGACCTGAGCGGCAGGTGTTTTATATGGATTTCCCTGAGAGCCAGGCTCCGCTATCGCAAGCAAATCCTTTAGGGAGGCATCAGGTAAAGCTCGGGTAAATTTCACCCGCCCCTTGCTTGGAGCGCGAATAGCACCCGCTTGAGGAATTACCTTCTGCAGCGAACGCCATTGTGGGTCGCTTACTGCCCAGTGATTAGCAAAGAAATGAACGAATTTGCTGGCTGAGTCCCAACATGCGACATCTGTGCTAGTTCTAGGCTGCTTCGAGGTAAGTTCGATGAAAAATTCATCAAATATATTGCGTAGTCGCTTTGCGTCTTTGTCGCCAAAAGCGCTATCGAGGGAATGATGTCCAAACCTGTCATCGCAGAAGAGGTAAAGGCGGTCCAGGTAGCGAAGCCGTGGCGTCAGGGTGTTATCTGCCCAATCTCTGCCTTCGTACAGGGTCCAAACGGTTGACCAGTACCGCGGCCGAGGAAGGACTGAAGACTCTGTAACGACGTGACTAGGCAGCGCGTCTGTGCGTATGACGGGCATAGGGCTAGATGACCAAGAGAAGAGGGTTGGCCAAGGAGAGGGTGTTGGCCGAAGGAAGGAATGCCTTGCAGTTGGCCAAGAGCGGAGGGGGCTCGTACCGACGCTGCCAGCTGCTTGTTCGTAGAGTAGAACTGCGGGAGGTGAGCTGTGCGAAAACGTTGCCGCGCAAATGACGTACGGAAGTGAAGCAGCCGGCGGCTGAACTTAGACTGTTGAGGAATGTCAGGAGGGGAGCGATGGCAAGCCATCGCAAAGGCGGAAAATCGAACTCTTGAGACGAACAGCACTTCGGCGCACCCATTCTCGCATCCTCATAGATGAGCCCTGTGAAGTGATTTCATAGGGCAACAATGACGATGCTAGACCAGACCGGAAGCAAACGCAACAGGCCATGGAGGTACGTATTCAAATCAACTGCTCTACCTGATGAGCTAAGTCGGCATGACCTTAAGACAACGATTATACGCTATTTGATCCGCGTCAAGGTTGGCCGTCCACCCTTCTTCGGCGGCTCATCATCCCCGCCAGGCGTAGTCGTAGGCGCATCCGCCACCACCGGCGAATCCACACCCTTCGACGGCACCGCCGACAAGGCCGGCGCAGCCGGCGCACTCTCGACCGAAGCCCCCGACGACTGCGCATCACCCTCCGGCGCCGTGCCCACCTCAAACGCCATCCCCTGCCCATTCTCATTGGCATAAATCGCCAACACATTGTGCACAGGGATATAGATCTCCCGCGACACGCCATTGAAGCGCGCACGGAAGTGGATCGCGTCATTGTCCATCTTCAGCCCCGACGTCGCGCCGTAGCTGATGTTCAGGATGATCTCGCCTTTCCGGACATACTCCATCGGCACCGTCGTCGCCCCGTCGACCTTGACGGCGATATAGGGCGTGAAGCCACTGTCCGTGCACCACTCATAGATGGCGCGCAGCAGGTAGGGTTTGGTGGAAATTTCTGCCATGGTGGTGTTGTCTAGAAATACAGGCGTTTGCGCCAGTTTACCGGAATCGTCCGACGGACGTCCAAAGACCGGCGCGTGTGAAGCAATCAAGCTGGCAGGGGCGGAATGCGTAGGCATCCCACCCCAGACGCATCATCAACGACGCATCACTTTCTCGGACGGGGTCAGCGCCTCGATGTAGGCCGGACGCGAGAAGATACGCTCCGCATACTTCATCAGCGGCGCAGCGGTCTTCGACAGCTCGATGCCGTAGTGGTCCAGGCGCCAGAGCAGCGGGGCGATCGCCACGTCCAGCATCGAGAACTCGTCACCCAGCATGTACTTGTTCTTCAGGAACAGCGGAGCCAGCGTGGTCAGGCGATCGCGGATTTCCGCACGCGCCTTGTCGTGGTTCTTGTCGTTCGCCTTGTTGCGCTCGCTTTCCAGCGTGTGCACGTGGACGAACAGCTCTTTCTCGAAGTTGAACAGCATCAGGCGGGCACGGGCGCGCATCAGCGGGTCGGCCGGCATCAGCTGCGGGTGCGGGAAGCGCTCGTCGATGTACTCGTTGATGATGTTCGATTCGTACAGGATGAGTTCGCGCTCGACCAGGATCGGTACCTGGCCGTATGGGTTCATCGTCGAAATATCTTCCGGCTTGTTGAACAGGTCAACGTCGCGGACCTCGAAGTCCATGCCCTTTTCGAACAGGACGAGGCGGCAGCGTTGGGAGAACGGGCACGTGGTGCCGGAGTAGAGAACCATCATGGTTTATAGTTCCTTAAGAAACAAAGGGGTGTAGCGCAGAGCACTCACCCCAGAGAAATGATTGCCCGTATTATAGCCAACCGGGCAATGAAAGCGAATTACTTCACTTGTTTCCAGTACGATTCGTTCAAACGCCAGGTCAAAAACACGAACACGGACAGGAACAGCAGCACGATCACGCCCAGCTTTTTGCGGGTAGCCTGGGCCGGTTCGGCCATCCAGACCATATACGCGACCAGGTCGGCGGTGGCGGCATCGAAGTCCTGCTGGCTCATGGTGCCCGGCGATACTTGCTCGAAGCCGGCGAACTTGTGCACCGTCTTGCCTGGCTCATGCGGATCGGCTTCCTCGGCGAACTTGGCGGTGCGAATCCCTTGCTGCTGCCACATTGCATGCGGCATCGCAACATTCGGCACCACCATATTGTTCCAGCCGGTCGGGCGGGTTTCGTCCTGGTAGAAGCTGCGCAGATAGGTGTACAGGTAGTCGGCGCCCGAGCCGGCCGGCGAGGCTTTGGCGCGCGCGATCACCGACAGGTCCGGCGGCACCGCGCCGAACCAGGCCGCCGCATCTTTCGGGCGCATCGCCGTCGTCATCATATCGCCGACCTTGTCGGCAGAAAACAACAGATTGTCACGAATCTGGTCTTCCGACAGGCCCAGGTCGCGCAGTCGGTTGTAGCGCATCGAGGCCGCTGCGTGGCAATTCAGGCAATAGTTGACGAAGATTTTAGCGCCGTTCTGCAGCGAGGCCATGTCGTTGCGGTCCGGTGCGCGGTCCAGCGGGATGCCGCCCTCGGCGGCGAAAGCCAGTCCCGGCACCAGCGCCAGGACTGCAATCAGTTTCTTTGCAAACAATTTCATGTCGTGTCCTTGTGCTCTTGTCCGGTGATCAATGCGGGGTGAAGGTGACACGGGTCGGCACCGGTTTGAAGGTGCCCATCGTGCTCCACCACGGCATCAGGAGGAAGAACGCAAAGTAGGCCAGCGTGCACACTTGCGACAGGATGGTGAAGGCCGGGGTCGGCAGCTGGGTGCCCAGGTAGCCCAGCGTCACGAACACCAGCGCAAAGAGGGCATAGATCCAGCGGTGCCAGCTCGGACGGTAACGCAGCGATTTCGCCGGCGAGTGATCGAGCCATGGCAGGCCGGCAATGATCATCACCGACGAGCCGAACAGCACCACGCCCCAGAATTTCGCGTCCAGCACCTGCGGCAGCATGCCGATGATCAGCAGCAGGCCGACCACGGCGATGATCGCCTTGGTGCGGAAGGCCAAGCGCGATTTCAGCCAGATGAACGCCACGTACAGGGCGACGCCGATCATCAGCACGTACATGAAGTCGGCCGTGGTCGCGCGCAGCACCGAGTAGAACGGGGTGAAATACCAGGTCGGCGCGATGTGCGGCGGCGTCTTCATCGAGTCGGCCGGCAGGAAGTTGTTGTACTCCAGGAAGTAGCCGCCCATCTCGGGTGCGAAGAACACGACTGCCGAGAACAGCAGCAGGAACACCGACACGCCGAACAAGTCCTTGGTGGTGTAGTAGGGGTGCGACGGAATGGCGTCCAGCGGATGGCCGTCCGGGCCCAGATGTTCCTTGACTTCGATGCCGTCCGGGTTGCTCGAGCCGACTTCGTGCAGCGCCGTCAGGTGGGCGGCCACCAGGCCCAGGATCACCAGCGGCAGCGCGATCACGTGGAAGGCGAAGAAGCGGTTCAGGGTGGCGTCGGAGACGACGTAGTCGCCGCGGATCCACAGCGACAGGTCTTCGCCGATCACGGGGATGGCGCCGAACAGGTTCACGATCACCTGGGCGCCCCAGTACGACATCTGCCCCCATGGCAGCAGGTAGCCGAAGAAGGCCTCGGCCATCAGGCACAGGAAGATGCCGAAGCCGAACAGCCAGACCAGCTCGCGCGGCTTGCGGTAAGAGCCGTACATCAACCCGCGCGCCATGTGCAGGTAGACCACGATGAAGAAGGCCGAGGCGCCGGTCGAGTGCAGGTAGCGCACCAGCCAGCCCCACGGGACTTCACGCATGATGTATTCGACCGAGCCGAAGGCCAGCGCGGCGTCCGGCTTGTAGTGCATCGTCAGGAAGATGCCGGTGACGATCTGCAGCACCAGCACCAGGGCCGACAGCGAACCGAACAGATACCAGACGTTGAAATTCTTGGGGGCGTAGTACTTGCCCCATTGGTCGTTCCACAGTTTCGATGCCGGGAAGCGGTCGTCGACCCAGGCCAGGGCTTTCTGGGCCACCGGTGCGTCGGCGGGTAGCTTGGTCTCCTTGAATGCGCCCATTTGTTATGCCTCGCCTTTCTCGTCTTTGCCGATCACCAGCTTGTTATCGGACAGATACATGTACGGGGGGACATCCATATTCGTCGGCGCCGGCTTGTTCTTGAACACGCGCGCCGAGAGGTCGAAGGTCGAGCCGTGGCAGGGGCACAGGAAGCCGCCCGGCCAGTTGTCGGGCAGGTTCGGCTGCGGGCCGGAGGCCAGGCGCGAGGAGGGCGAGCAGCCCAGGTGGGAGCAGATGCCGACAGTGACCAGCACTTCCTTGTGCTCGGCGCGCGAGCGGAACGGGTTCTTGGCGTATTCCGGCATCGGCAGCTGGAACACATTATCGGAGGCGGGATCGGCCAGTTCGCCCTGGTCCTTCTCGAGCGTGGCCATCATTGCGGGGGTGCGGCGCAGGATCCAGACCGGTTTGCCGCGCCATTCGACGACTTTCATTTCACCCGGAGCGACGTCGGAGATGTCGACTTCAACCGGGGCTCCCGCCGCTTTTGCGCGTTCGGAAGGCTGGAAGGTGCTGACCAGGGCTCCCGCCGTGGACACGCCGACTACGCCGCCAGCCGCGCATGTCGCGACCAGCAATCCGCGTCGGCCCGGATCGACCTGCTTTTCATTACTCATACCAACCCCACTCCGTGAATATACGAATTTTAAGAATTAATAGCGAGCTTCCAGCATCCAAAATTATATGTGAACGGCAATACCTGAGGGAAAAAAATTGTCTGGGCTACACGCTTTAGCAGAATGGTCTTTTGTGCTCCTGCAGCATTCGGCCGAAAGACAGCCTCCGGAGCGTTCGGGTATCATGCAATTGCTTGTATCAATAACAATGGGAGAAGTTCCAATGGCGATGCTGGAAGAGTTCAAGAAGTTTGCGATGCGCGGCAATGTCATCGACCTTGCCGTCGGCGTGATCATCGGCGGCGCGTTTGCGCGCATCACCGATTCGCTGGTCAAGGACGTGGTCATGCCGCCGATCGGCGCGGTCCTCGGTGGCCTCGACTTCGCCAACTATTATATTCCTCTCAATAACCAGGGCTATCACCTCCCCTTGGCAGAAGCGCAAAAGGCCGGTGCTGTGTTGGCATACGGTAATTTCCTGACCATTTTGCTGAACTTTATCCTGCTGGCTTTCATCATCTTCCAGATGGTGCGTGTGATTAACCGCCTGCGTGGCCCGGCCGAAGAGGCCAAACCTGCTGCTCCAGTGACACCGGAAGACATCGTCCTGCTGCGCGAAATCCGGGATTCCCTCAAAAAGTGAAAGACGATCTGGTCCACGACATCCGGCGTCCGCAGCCCAAGCGGCCGCTTTTGCGCCGCCTTTGGCTGCTGTTCGCGCAAGCGGTGACGATTGCGCTGGCGGCCTGGTTCGTGGTGGCCGCCATGCGGCCCGAATGGCTCGACAGGCCAGACACGGTCGCGGTCGGCACGCCGGGCAATCCGGTGCCGATGCTGCAGGCGCCGCCGCGGGCGGCGGGCGGCAGTTTCCGCAATGCCGCGGCCAAGGCGATGCCGGCCGTGGTCAATATCTACACGAGCAAGGCGTCGCGCCAGTCGCATCCGCTGTTGCGCGACCCGTTCTTCCGCCGCTTCTTCGGCGACCGCGCGCCGCCCGACGAGCAGCTGGCCAGCCTTGGCTCCGGCGTCATCGTCAGCAGCGACGGTTATATCCTGACCAATTTCCACGTGATCGACGGCGCCGACGCGATCGAGGTCGGCCTGGCCGACGGCCGCAAGGCCGCGGCGCGCCTGGTCGGCACCGATCCCGAGACCGACCTGGCCGTGATCCGCGTGAGCGAGCGCAACCTGCCGGTGATGGTGCTGGGCGATCCCGAGCAGGCGCGCGTGGGCGACGTGGTGCTGGCGATCGGCAACCCGTTCGGCGTCGGCCAGACCGTCACCCTGGGCATCATCTCGGCCCTGGGACGCAACAACCTGCACATCAATCACTTCGAGAATTTCATCCAGACCGATGCCGCGATCAATTTTGGCAACTCGGGCGGGGCCCTGGTCGATACCGAAGGCAATTTGCTGGGCATTAATGCGGCAATCTATTCGCAGACTGGCGGCTCGGTCGGGATCGGCTTCGCGATTCCCGTGTCGACCGCCAAGACCGTGCTCGATTCGATCGTCAAGCACGGCAGCGTGGTGCGTGGCTGGATCGGCATCGAATCGCAGGACATCACGCCCGAGCTGGCGGACAGTTTTGGCCTGGCCAAGCGCAGCGGCGCCATCATCGCCGGCGTGGTGCGCGGCGGGCCGGCCGACCGCGCCGGCATCGTGCCGGGCGATATCCTGGTGGCCGTGGCCGGCGAGCCGATCGCGGACACCAGCGAGATGCTGAACCTGATCGCCCAGCTCGAGCCCGGCGCCAAGACGCAAATGACGATCCTGCGCAAGCGGCGCGAAGCCACGGTCGACGTGACGGTGGGCCGCCGTCCGCGCCAGGCGCCCTGAACTTTTCTATCGACACCTGAACCACCATGCATCTGCGCGACCTGACGCAATTTCTCACCGAACTGAGCGAAAACAATAACCGGCCGTGGTTTCTTTGGAATAAACCGCGCTACGACATCCTGCGCACCGAATTCGAAGAAACGGTCACGGAGCTGATCAAGGCCCTGACGAAGTTCGACAAGCAAGTGGCGGCCTGCAATCCCAAGAAGGCGATGTTCCGGATCCACCGCGACACCCGCTTTTCGAAGGACAAGACGCCGTATAAAACCCGCTTCTCGGCCGGCATCACCCCGCACGACAAGCGCCGCCCGAGCGCGGGCGGCGGCTCGACCTATTATTTTCAACTCGAGCGCGACGGCACCCTGGGCTTCGGCGTCGGAGAGTACCTGCCGCCGCCGGCGCGCCTGAAGGCGATCCGCGAGCACGTGGTCAACGATGCGACGGGTTTCGCCAAAGTATTGAAGAATAAGAATCTTCGCGCCACCTATAACGACATGCTGGAAGAGGACAAGTTGCAGCGTCCACCCAAGGGCTTCGATCCCGATCATCCGCATGTCGATTACCTGAAACTGAAAAGCTTCTTCGTGTGGACCGAGGTGAAACTGGACCTGAACGCACCGGATCAACTGGTGCCGCGGTTGGCGCAAGGATTCCGGGACGCCTATGCGCTGGTCAGCTGGCTGCGCAGCGTGCCGGAACCGCAAGAGGAAGCGACAAGCACATAGAGGAGGGCGACATGGCCTTGCATCACGCAGTATCCGGCGAAAAGATTGCTTTGCAACGCGGCGACGACGATATCGCCCATTTCACTTCGGTGGCCCTGGTCAAGACCGAGCACATGGAACTGATCCGGCTGGTGTTGCCGGTCGAACGGCCGATTCCCGAGCACCGGGTCGATGGCGAAGTGACCATCGTCTGCCTGGAGGGCGAGATCGCGATCGACGCCCACGACAAGACGACCACCCTGCAGCCGAACGAGATGGTTTATCTGGCGGGCAGCGTGCCGCACACGGTGCGCGCGCTGAAGGATGCGGTGGCCTTGATGACCATCCTGATGGGGCCGGAGCGTTCGGGCGGCCCGAGCGACGACCCGAGCGGGGCGCCGCCGAAGTGAGGTACCGCGTGGACGGCAAAGCCGTCCACCCACGGCTGCGATACCAGTTACGCCAGTTCCACCCGCGGATCCCGCGCCAGCAACTGCGCCGCCATCTGCGCCGCATCCACGCCGTCGAACAGCACGCTGGCCACCGCCTCGGTAATCGGCATGTCGACCCCCATCCGGCGCGCCAGTTCGCGCACCGCCTTGGCGCAGGGAACACCCTCGGCCACATGGCCCAGCTCCGCCACGATCGTATCGAGCGCCTTGCCCTCGGCCAGCGCCAGGCCGACCCGCCGGTTGCGTGACAGGTCGCCGGTGCAGGTCAGGATCAGGTCGCCCATCCCCGACAGGCCCATGAAGGTGCCCGGCTGCGCGCCGAGCGCCAGCCCCAGGCGGGTGATCTCGGCCAGGCCGCGCGTGATCAGCGCCGCGCGCGCGTTCAGGCCCAGTCCCAGGCCGTCGGCGGCGCCGGTGGCGATCGCCATCACGTTCTTGACCGCCCCGCCCACTTCCACGCCGATCAGGTCGTCGTGCGAGTAGACGCGCAGGTTGTCGCCATGGGCCGCGGCCACCACGCGTTCGCGCAGCTCGGCCGAGCTCGATGCCACGGTCAGCGCGCACGGCAGGCCGCGCGCGACTTCTTGCGCGAAAGAAGGGCCGGACAGCGCCGCGCCCGGGACGCTGTCGCCCAGCACCTGCGCCACCACCTGGTGCGGCAGCAGGCCGGTGCCGGCTTCGAAGCCCTTGCACAGCCAGACGACGTTCGGGATCGGGCGGCCACGCAATTGCTCCAGTAGCGGACGCAGGCCGGCCACCGGGCAGGCCAGGATCAGCAGCGGCGCGTCTTGCGCGGCGCCGGGCGCCACGTGGGCAAGCGCCGCCTCGAAGTCGGCGCTCACGCGCAACGCTGGCGGCAGCGGGTGGCCCGGCAGGTAGGCCAGGTTGTCGCGCGCCGCGTCGGTATCCGCCATCTGTTGCGGATTGCGGCCCCACAGCAGCACGTCGTGGCGTGCGGCCAGCGCGATGGCGACGGCGGTGCCCCAGGCGCCGGCGCCGAGGACGGTGATCTTGGTAGTGGGTTTGTTCTGTTGCATGGAACTCCTGGAGTGGATTTACAGGCCCCAGATGTCCGAGACCTTGATATAGCCGATGACGCCGTCGCGATGGCGCACGCGCGCCCAGACGATGGCATGGGGATCGACCAGTTCAAGTAAAACGCCCTTGTCGGCCGTCATCAGGACCGCCGAGGTTTCGTCCGGGCCGGAATGGACCCGGCCGCCGGGCGTGCGTACCAGCACATTGCGTTGCGCGCTCAGCGACCTGGCTTGGGTCCAGGCCACGTCGCCGTTCATGTCGCGCACCTTGACCCAGTCGCCATAGGCGATCATGACCTGGAGCGGCATGCCGGGCGGCGCCAGATAGAGTTTGTTGCCCTTGGCCGATGGCGTTCCGTACAGGATCGCCGGGGCGGCGCCGACCGTCTTGAAATCGAAGGCGTGAGCACTCGGCGCGGCCAGCACTGTCATCGCCAACAGTGGAGCAGCTGCAAGTGGTCGGGGAAAGCGCATGGCGGGCCTGGATTGTGGGTGAACCGCGACGCCGGAAGGCTGGCGCGGACGCGGCCTTGGCCGCATCCGCGAGATGATGCTTAGTTTGCCGGTGCGGCGGCAGCTGCTTCGGCCATGGCCGCGGCGCGCTGCTGGTAGAACGCTTCGAAGTTGATCTCGGCCAGGTGCACTGGCGGGAAACCGGCGCGGCTGATCACGTCGGCGATGTTCGCGCGCAGGTATGGGTAGATGATGTTCGGGCAGCCGATGCCCAGCAGCGGATCCATCTGCTCTGCAGGGATGTTGCGGGCTTCGAAGATGCCAGCCTGCTTGCCTTCCACCAGGAACGCGACCTTGTCCTTGACCTTGGCGGTGACGGTGATCGTCACGGTCGACTCGTAGATGCCTTCGGCGATGCTTTCGGCGCCGACGTCGAGCGACACTTCGATTGCCGGCGCTTCCTGTTCCAGGAAGATCGATGGCGAATTCGGTTGCTCCAGCGACATGTCTTTCAGGTAGACGCGTTGGATTTGGAATACTGGTTGCAGGTTTTCGTCAGACATGGAACGCTTTCTAATAATAGTGGGGAGCAGGAGGCTACTCCGGGTGCTTTGGTCGAGCGCGGCTATGGGGCCGGGCCCGACTTCGGGTCAAACGCGACGACAATTGTAGCAAAACCAACTTGGAAGCAATAGCGGCTTTGCCGCCCACCGCCGCGTTCAGCCCAATTAGCTTACTCGCCCTTGAGCATCGGGTCCAGGCGTCCGGCCTGGTCCAGCGCATACAAATCGTCGAAACCGCCGACGTGGGTGTCGCCAACGTAGATCTGCGGAACGGTGCGGCGGCCGGTGCGCTGCATCATGATCTGGCGCTGTTCCGGGTCGAGGTCGACGCGGATGCGTTCGATGTCATGCACGCCCTTGGCTTCGAGCAGGCGCTCGGCGCGCACGCAATAAGGGCAGGCTGCGGTGTGGTAGAGAACGACGTGGGCTGTCATGCTAAATCCTTTCATGTCTGCCGGCCCGGAACAGGGGCCGGCGGGTTTTACTTGGTGACCGGCAGGCCTGCAGCCGTCCAGGCCGTCAGACCGCCTTCCAGGCTGTGGACGTCTTCGAAGCCGGCCGCCTGCAACTGGCGCGCGGCCTTGTCGCCACGGGCGCCGCTCTGGCACACCACCACGACGGTACGGTTCTTCGACTTGTCCAGTTCGCCGATGCGATTGCCCAAGTCTGCCAGCGGGATGTGTTTCGCGTCGCGCAGGTGGCCTGCCGCGAATTCTTCCGCGCTGCGTACGTCGACCACGGTGGTCTTGCCGCGGTTGATCATCTGCGTCACCTGCAGCGGCGTCGCGCGTTTTCCGCGCGGCGTCAGTGCCGGCCACAGCAGGGCGACACCCGAAATCACGGCGATCGCAACAACGAAGATATTATCGAGTAAGAAATTCACAAGGGTTCCGATTGGTTGAACTGAATCGGGGCATTATAAAATAGATGCCGGACCGGACTTCAACCAGAATTTTTTCGAGAAGAAGAGACTAATGTACAAGATCGTATTCATGCGCCATGGCGAATCCACCTGGAACCTGGAAAACCGCTTCACCGGCTGGACCGACGTCGACCTGACCGAAAAAGGCGTGGCCGAGGCGAAAACCGCGGGCCGCGTGCTCAAGGAAGCCGGCTTCACCTTCGACATGGCCTATACCTCGGTGCTCAAGCGCGCCATCCGCACCCTGTGGCTGGCGATGGACGAGATGGACATGATGTACCTGCCTGTCAAGAACGACTGGCGCCTGAACGAACGCCACTACGGCGCCCTCCAGGGCCTCGATAAAGCCGAGACCGCCGCCAAGTTCGGCGACGAGCAGGTGCTGGTCTGGCGCCGCAGCTACGACACCCCGCCGCCGGCGCTCGAGAAGGACGACGAGCGCACCTCGTTCGGCGACCCGCGCTATGCGACGCTCACCGACGAGCAGATCCCGCTGACCGAATGCCTGAAGGACACCGTGGCGCGCGTGATGCCGGCCTGGAACGACGAAATCGCCCCCGCCATCCGCGCCGGCAAGAAGATCCTGATCTCGGCCCACGGCAACAGCCTGCGCGCCATCATCAAGATGCTGGACAATATCAGCGACGCCGACATCGTCGGCCTGAACATCCCCAACGGCCAGCCGCTGGTGTATGAACTGGACGCCGACCTCAAGCCGATCAAGCACTACTACCTGGGCGACCAGGAAGCGATCGCCGCCGCCATGGCGGCCGTGGCCAACCAAGGGAAGGCAAAGTAAGTCTTGCATTTGCCATTCACGAAGGGAGCCGGTAGCGTACTCTTGGGTACGCTGCTGGCGGTCGCGCTGTCCGGCGCGTTCGCAACGGATGCCTGGGCCCAGCGCCAGACCGAGCGCAGCCGCCAGAAGGCGGCGGCCGAGAAGCAGCGCGCCGGCATCCAGCAACAACTGCAGGCGATCAAGCGCGACATCAGCCAGACCGAAAGCGCCAAGGAAGACGCGGCCGACACGCTGGCCGAGTCCGAGGCCGCCATTTCCAACGCCAACCGGGCGCTGCGCGACCTGCAGGAAGAGCAGGGCGCTACCAACACGCGCCTGCAAGACCTGGCCGCGCAGCAGGAACAGCTGAACCAGACCATCGCCGCCCAGCAAAAGCAGCTGGCCAGGCTGCTGCGCGAACACTATGTGGCTGGCAACGAAGACCGGATCAAGCTGCTGCTGTCCGGCGACAACCCGAACCGCATCAGCCGCGACCTGCAGCTGATGGCCTATGTTTCCCAGGCCCAGGCGCGCCTGCTGGATTCGCTGCGCGGCAACCTGGCGCAAGTCGAGGCCAACCGCGACAAGGTCGAGAACGCCAAGCAAGAGCTGGAAGAAATCGCCCAGGAACAGCTCGACCAGAAGGCGCTGCTGGAAAAAGAAAAAGCCAAGCGCGCCGCGCTGCTCAACAACCTGTCGACCCGCCTGGCCGACCAGCGCAAGCAGGCCGACCGCCTGGAGCGCGACGAAGAACGCATGTCGGGGCTGGTCACCCGCCTCGAGCGCCTGATCCGCGAGCAGGAAGAAGCCGAGCGCAAGCGCCAGGCCGCCCTGGCGGCGAAACGCGCCAAGGCCAAGGCCGCCGCGGAAGCGCGGGCCAGGGCGCTGGCGGCGGCGCGCGCCAAGGCGGCGGCCGAGAAGGCCGAGCGCGACCGCGAACGCGAGCGCATCGCGCGCGAAAACGCCAAGCCGGGCGCCAAGCCGAAGCCGATGCCCGAACCGATCAAGGAAGCGCCGATCGTGGCCGAGGAGCCGGTCGAGGAAGACACCCGGTCGAACGAACCGGCGCCGCCGATGCTGGGACCGGCCGCGCCGAGCGGCTCGTTCGCGTCGCTCAAGGGCCGCATGGCCAGCCCGGTCAACGGCAGCGTCGTGGCCCGCTTCGGCGGACGCCGCGGCGACGGCCCGACCTGGAAGGGCAATTTCATCAAGGCCGCGGAAGGCGCCGAGGTGCGCGCCGTGGCCCCGGGCCGGGTGGTGCACGCCGATTGGATGCGCGGCTTCGGCAACCTGATCATCATCGACCACGGCGACGGCTACCTGTCGATCTACGGCAATAACCAGTCGCTGCTCAAGCGTCCCGGCGACAGCGTGCGCGCCGGCGAGGCGGTGGCCAGTGCCGGCAATACCGGTGGCAACGAGGAATCGGGGCTATACTTTGAGCTCAGGCATCGCGGCAAGGCCATCGACCCGGCGGGCTGGGTCCGGTTCTAGGTACAACAAGGGTCAACATGGGCATGAAAGCAAAGCATTTCGGGCTGGTCGGCGTGGGCGTCCTGGTCGGCGTGGCGGCATCGTTCCAGCTGTCGGCCCATGCGCAAAAGGCCGGCGCGCCCTTGCCGCTCGACGAGCTGCGCCAGCTGGCCGACGTGTATGGCCTGATCAAGACCGACTACGTCGAGCCGGTGGAAGATAAAAAGCTGCTGTCGGAAGCGATCGGCGGCATGGTCGCCTCGCTCGATCCGCATTCTGTCTACCTCGATCCCAAGGCCTTCCGCGACATGCGCGAAGCGGTGCAGGGCAAGTTCGTGGGCGTCGGCGTCGAGATCTCGAACGAGGACGGCTACATCAAGGTGGTGTCGCCGATCGAGGATACGCCCGCCTTCAAGGCCGGCATCAAGCCGGGCGACCTGATCACCCGCATCGACAATGTCCCCGTGCGCAATATGTCGTCCGACGAGGCGATCAAGCGCATGCGCGGCAAGGTCGGCAGCAAGGTCACGCTCACCATCGCCCGTCCCGGCGAAGACAAGCCCTGGGTGGTGCCGATCGCGCGCCAGGAAATCAAGGTGGTCAGCGTCAAGGCCAAGATGGTCGAGCCCGGCTATGCCTGGCTGCGCATCAGCCAGTTCCAGGAAAACACCCTGGACGAGCTGGCCAAGAAAACCAAGGGACTGTACGCCGAACAACCCGACATCAAGGGCCTGGTGCTCGACCTGCGCAACGACCCGGGCGGCCTGCTGCCGGGCGCGATCGGCGTCTCGGCCGCCTTCCTGCCGCAGCCGGACCAGGTGATCGTGTCGACCAAGGGCCAGATAGCGGACTCGAACCAGGAATTCTATGGCCGGCGCGAGTTCTATGCCCAGCGCGGCGACCCGCTGGCGGGCTTGCCGGCCGGCCTCAAATCGGTGCCGATGGTGGTGCTGGTCAATGGCGGCTCGGCATCGGCTTCCGAAATCGTGGCCGGCGCGCTGCAGGATTACCAGCGCGCGATCGTGATGGGTAGCCGCACCTTCGGCAAGGGCTCGGTGCAGACCTTGCGGCAACTGTCGGAGGACACCGCGATCAAGCTGACCACGGCGCGCTACTACACGCCGAAAGGGCGGCCGATCCAGGCCACCGGCATCGAACCCGATATGCGGGTCGACGAAAGCGCGGAAGGCGACCTGCTGAACGCCCTGCGCGTGCGCGAAGCGGACCTCCAGCGCCACCTGGCGGCCGAAGGCGAGAAGAAAGAAGCGGCGTCCAAGGACCAGAACCCCAGCCTGGCGCAGCAGCAGCGCGCGCTGGCGCTGCTGAAGGACCGCAAGCCGATCGAGTTCGGCGGCCAGGACGATTTCCAGCTGGCGCAGGCGATCAAGCACTTCAAGGGCTTGCCGGTGCAACTGGCCAAGGGCGTGCCCGACGAAGACAAACCCGCGCCGGCGCCGTTGCCGGGGGCGGAGCATAAATTGCCCGAATTGAAGGCGTCGCCGAAGAAATGATGTCGGGGTGACCCCATGAACGACAACCAGCTCCTGCGCTACTCGCGCCACATCCTGCTCGACGATATCGGCATCGAAGGCCAGCAGCGCCTGCTCGAGGCCCATGCCCTGGTGATCGGCGCCGGCGGCCTCGGTTCGCCGGCGGCGCTGTACCTGGCATCTGGCGGCATCGGCCGCATCACCCTGGTCGACGACGACACGGTCGACCTCACCAACCTGCAGCGCCAGGTCATGCACACGACCGAACGCATCGGCCAGCCCAAGGTCGATTCCGGGCGCGCGGCCCTGCTGGCGATCAATCCCGAGATCGAGGTCGTCGCCCTGAACGAACGGGCCGGCCCCGAGCGCCTGCTGGCGCTGGCCCGCACGGCCACCGTCGTGCTCGACTGCAGCGACAACTTCGCCACCCGCCACGCCGTCAACCGCGCCTGCGTCGCTGCCGGCGTGCCGCTGGTGTCGGGGGCGGCGATCCGTTTCGACGGCCAGCTGTCCGTGTTCGACCCGCGCCAGCCCGACACCCCGTGCTATGCCTGCCTGTTCCCAGAAGACAGTGGTTTTGAGGACGTTGCGTGCAGCACCATGGGGGTGTTCGCCCCGCTGGTCGGCATTGTCGGCGCGGTCCAGGCCGCCGAAGCGATGAAGCTGATCGCGGGCGTCGGCGAGCCCTTGGTCGGCCGCCTTCTCATGCTGGACGGGAAATTCATGGAATGGACTGGCGTCAAGGTGGCGCGCAATCCCGACTGCCCGGTGTGCGCCAGGCGCTAGCCAGGTTTGATGAGGACACGCTTAACGGCGCGGATCCAAGGTGTCGTGACGAGCGTAGGTAGCTTACAATTGCACACCCGCTGCCGGTAGCGATGTAATCGTTCGCACAGTAATTGTACGCAGATTCATCCGCAGTATTATCTTGTCATATTTCGGCCGTATACTGTCCCGGCTCTACCGATTCACCAGCCTAATCACACTGCATATGAATTTCCAACGTACACAACGTCGCGCCCGCGGCTTTACCCTGGTCGAGATCATGGTCGTCGTGGTCATCATCGGCATCCTCGGCGCCCTGGTCGTGCCTAAATTGCTGGGCCGCACGGGCGAGTCGCGCGTCACTGCCGCCAAGGTCGACATCGCCACCATGATGCAGGCCCTCAAGCTGTACAAGCTCGACAACCAGCGCTATCCGACCACCGAGCAGGGCCTGAATGCCCTGATCGCCAAGCCGACCTCCGGCCCGGCCGCCAACGGCTGGAAAGAAGGCGGCTATATCGAGAAGCTGCCGAAGGACCCGTGGGGCAACTCCTACCAATACCTGTCGCCGGGCGTGAAAGGCGAGATCGACGTGTTCTCCTACGGCGCCGACGGCCAGCCGGGCGGCAACGGCGAGGACGCCGACGTCGGTTCCTGGCACTAAGACATCTTTCCCATGCCGGCCTGGCGCGCGCGGGGCGCATCCTCCGGCTTCACCCTGGTGGAGCTGCTGGTCGTGATGGTCATCATCGGCATCACGCTGGGCCTGGCTACGCTGAACGCCATCCCGAGCCCGCGCCAGGACCTCGAGAACGAGGCCAGGCGCATCGCGCTGCTGCTGCAGCTGGCGCGCGACGAAGCCATCGTGCGCAACCGCCTGGTCGCATTCGAGGCCAACGGCGAGCGCTACCGCTTCATGGTGCGCGGCGACACCGGCTGGGAACCGGTCACGCGCGACGACCTGCTGCGCGAGCGCAGCTTCAAGAATCCGCCGCTGCGGCTCGTGCTCGAGCCGTCCGGAACGGGTGGCCCGGATATGCTGCGCATCACCTTCGGACGCGAGCCGGTCGACCGTCCCTTCGTGCTGACCCTGGCCTCGGGCGCCAACGCGGTCGCGATCCGCGCCGATGGCGTCGGCCACTTTACCGTCGAATGATGCCGAGGACCATGATGCCGTTTCGCAGAAGCCTTGGCTTCACCCTGCTCGAAGTGCTGGTGGCGCTGGTCATCGTCGGCACCGCGCTGGCCGCCGGCCTGCGCGCGGTGGGCAGCCTGACGTCCAACAGCGCCGGCCTGCGCGCCTCGATGATGGCGACCTGGTCGGCCGAGAACCGGCTGGTGCAGATCCGCCTGGGCCGCGAGTTTCCCGCGATCGGCAAGCGCAGCTTTCCCTGCCCGCAAGGCGACCTGAACCTGGTATGTGAAGAAGAAGTGCTGTCCAGCCCCAATCCACTGTTGCGCAGGATCGAAGTCTCGGTGTTCGACGCCGACAACCCGGGACGCCGCATTGTCAAACTCATCCAACTGGTCCTGAGGCCTTCCCCGATATGAACGCCAGGTCGCGGCATGCAGGCTTCACGCTGGTCGAACTCCTGGTGGCGATCGGCATCCTGGCCATGGTGGCCGTGCTCGGCTGGCGCGGGCTGGACGGCATCGTGCGCGCGCGCGTGGCGCTCACGCACGAAATGGAAATCACGCGCGGCATGCAGCTGGCCTTCGCCCAGATGCAGAACGATTGCGAGAACGCGGCCGGCAACGACATCATGCGCGGCCGCCCGGCCTTGCTGTGGGATGCCGACCGCCTGACCCTGGTGCGCAAGGTGTTCGTCGAACACGAGCCGTCGCGCCTGCAGGTGGTCAGCTACCGCGTGGTCAACGGCCAGCTGATGCGGCGCGAGTCGCCCGGCACGCGCGACCTCGATCACATCGCCCAGCTGTGGCAGGCGATCGCGTCCGATGCGCCGGCCGAGAATGCGCCGTCGGTCGTGCTGCAGGTGGGCGTGACCGGCATGCAGGTACAGGGCTGGCAAAACAATGCCTGGCGTAATGAGCCGACCGCGGTCGGCGGCAATGGCGAGCAGGAACCCCCGCCTGTCGATCCGGGCCTGGGCCCGGCGCGCTCGCGCGAGCCCACCGGCGTGCAGGTGGCGCTCACCGTGCAGGGCCTGGGCCAGCCGATGGTCAAGTCTTTCCTGCTGGGAGGCACCTGATGCGGCCCGTGCCCCTACCGCGCCGCCAGCGCGGCGTCGCCGTGGTCACCGCACTGCTCCTGACCACGCTGGCGATCTCGATCGTCGCCAGCCTGTTCTGGCAGCAGCAGGTGCAGGTGCGCTCGATGGAAAACCAGCGCCTGCAGCTGCAGACCAAGTGGATCCAGCGCGGCGCCCTCGACTGGGCCAGCGTGATCCTGCGCCAGCCCTTCGGCGGGCGCATCTCGCTCGAGCAGGTGTGGGCCACGCCGCTGGCCGAAACCCGGCTCGACCAGTACATCGAACGCGAGCGGGTGCAGGGAGAAAATTTCAATGCATCCCTGTCGGGTCAGGTATACGACGCGACGGCGCGATACAATCTGAACAACCTGGCAACGGGCGGCAAGCGCGAACCGATCGAGACCGAGGTGCTCGGCCGCCTGCTGACCAATCTGCGGCAAGAGCCGCGGCTGGCGCGGCCGATCGCCGATTTCGTCGCCGCCGGCCAGGCGCTGACGGTGGATCCGGACGCGGCGGGCAACAATAACACTGCGCAGACGCCGCGCAAGGGCAACCCGATGCCGCTCATGCGGGTGGACGACCTGCTGGCGGTGCAGGGCGTCAAGCCCGAGACGGTCGAGGCCTTGCGTCCGTTTGTGATCGTGCTGCCGGCGCAAGGAACGACGGTGAACGTGAACACGGCGCCGGCCGAGGTGCTGGCGGCGGTCCTGGCTGGCTGTTCGACCTCCCAGGCCAATGCCCTGGTCGAGCAGCGCAAGCGGGTGCCGTGGAACGACGTCCAGCAGTTTTTGAGCGAAGTGCAATGCAGGGATGAAGCGGTGGAACAGCCAAAGATCAGCATCACCAGCAATTACTTCCTGGTGCAGAGCCGCATCCGCCTCGACCGCGCGGCGCTGGACGCGGAGTCGCTGGTGCAGAAAGGCAGCCTGGCCAACCTTGGTCCCGCCAATGGTGTGACCGTGATCTGGACCCGCCAGAACTAGAAGAAAGCGAGACGGTTTGACTACTCTTTATATTCGGCATCCGGCCAGGAGCGAAGGCGAAGGCGCCTTGTGCCGGTTCGCGATGGTCGGCGACAACGGCGCCATCGGACAGCAGGGCGAAGGCGCGCTGCGCAACCTGGGCGACGTGGTCGCAGCCAGCCGGCGCGTGGTGCTGATCCTGGCCGCCAGCGACGTCACCCTGCTGGCGGTGCAGGCGCCGCCGCTGGCCGGCGCGCGCCTGCGCGCGGCGCTGCCGGCCCTGGTCGAAGAATATATCCTGGGCGACCCGCTCGATTGCGTGCTGGTGGCCGGCCCGGCCATGGCCGACGGCCGCCGTCCGGTGGCCGTGGTGCAGCAGGCCTGGCTCGAGCCGCTGGTGCGCAAGTTGCTGGAAATGGGCGCGCGCGCGGTGGTGGCCGTGCCCGAACAATTGTGCCTGCCCCTGCATCCAGGCAGCGTGAGCGCCGCCTTCGGCAAGGGCGAACTGATCCTGCGCCAGAGCCAGTACGAAGGCCTCGGCCTGGCGCTCGACGGCGCCCCGGTGGTGGCCTTGCAGACGGCCCGCGCGCTGGCGGGCGATGCGCCGCTGGTGCTGTATGTCGAGCACGAGCAACTGGGCGAGTACCAGGCGCTGCTGGCCGAGGCCGGCCCCGGCGTCACCCTCGAGAGCGACAACTGGGCGCACTGGATCGCCGGCGCCCGCGGCAGCAACAACGGCGGCGCCGTCGGCCCCGCGCTCGACCTGGTGCCCGGCCTGGGCACGGCCGGCGTGGCCCGGCGCGACTGGCGCCGCTGGCGCTGGCCGATCCGGCTCGCCCTGGCGGCGCTGGTGGTCAACGTCATCGGCCTGAACGTCGAGTGGCTGGGGCTGAAGCGCGAGGCCGACGCCGTGCGCCAGCAGATGAGCCAGACGTTCCGCTCGGTGTATCCGGGCCAGCCGGCGATCGACCCGGTGGCGCAGATGCAGCAGAATATCGCGCGCGCCAGGGCCGGCAGCGGCGAGGTGGGCGGCGACGAATTCACCTGGATGGCGGCTGCCTTCGGCGAAGCCATCGGCGGCCTCGGCGCGCCGCCTGCGATTGCGTCAATGGAGTTTCGCGAACGCGCCCTCACGGTGCGCGTCAAACCCGAGTCTGCCAATCCCGGCGCCGCAGACCAGCTGCGCCCGGCCCTGGCGGCACGCCACCTCAGCCTGGAAGCGCCCGACGCCAACACCTGGTTGATCCGCAGCACTGGCGCCTCGCAACCTGGAGTTACGCAATGAATTTCGCCGGCAAAATCAGCGGGCTGCGCGAACGCGCCACCGCCTACTGGATCGCGCGCACCGAGCAGGAGCGCAAGTTCCTGCTGGTCGGCGGCGCCGTCGCCGCGCTGGCGCTGTTCTATCTCGTCCTGCTCGAGCCCGCGCTCGAAGGGCGCGAACAATTGCGCCGTTCCTTGCCCGAACTGCGCCAGCAGGCGGCCCAGCTCGAGGCGCTTGCCGGCGAAGCCCGGGCCGCCGCCAGCGAGCCGGCGCCCGCCGTCACGCCAGTCACGAACGAGTCGCTCACCGCCAGCATGGCGGGGCGCGGCCTCAAGCCGGCCTCGCTGTCGGTCAGCGGCGAGTTCACCAAGGTTCAGCTCAACAATGTTTCCTTTGCCAACCTGATGGCCTGGCTCGACGCCCAGCGGCGCGAGAGCCGCCTGATGGTGCAGGACGCCCAATTCAGCGCCCAGACCGCGCTGGGCCAGGTCGACGCCACGCTCACGCTGCGCCAGCGCAGCGATCCGGCTTCATGAGGCGGGCGCTGACGTGGGGCCTGCTGGTCATCCTGGCGGTAGTGGCGACGGTGCTGGCTTTCCTGCCGGCGGCCTGGCTCGGCCCGATAGTCGAGCGCCAGACCGGCGGTCGATTGACGCTGGGGGATGCGCAGGGTACGCTTTGGCGCGGCTCAGCCTTTATCGGCGGGGCGCCGGGACCGGGCGGGTCGGTCACGCCCTTGTTGCCGGGCCGTTTTTCCTGGACCTTGTCGCCGCTGGTGGTGCTGGGCCAGGTCAGCATGAGCCTGGAAAATCCCCAGGCGCTGGCCAACCCGGTGCGGATCGAAGGCAGCTGGTCGCGCTGGCAGGTCAATGCCGGCGAGCTGCTGCTGCCGGCCGAGGGCTTGTCGGGCCTGGGTGCGCCGCTCAATACGCTGGCGCCGAGCGGCCGCATCCGGCTGTCCTGGAACGCGCTGGACCTGCTGCGCCAGCAGAACACCGTGACGGTGCAGGGGCGCACCGTCCTGTCGATGAGCGATATGGGGGCGCGCATGTCGCCCATCAAGCCGCTTGGCAGTTATGAAATGATCATGGACTGGCGTGGACCGCAGGCCGATTTGACCCTGCGCACCGTGCGCGGCGCTTTGCTGCTGTCGGGCTCAGGTGTACTGCAAAATGGACGCCTGCGCTTTTCGGGCCAGGCCAGCGCCGCCGACGGCTATGAGGACCAGCTCGGGACCATGTTGAACCTGCTGGGCCAGCGCCGGATGGTGAACGGCAAAAACGTAATCGCACTCGAGTTCAGATAATGAAGAAAACAGACCGCTCCACCTTCGCGCACCTCGACTTTTCGGCCATGCAGCTGCCGGCCTTGCGCCGCCTTGCGGCCGGCGCCATGCTGTGCTGCGCCGCCACGATGGTCGCGCTGCCGCTGCCCGCGCTGGCGCAGGACAGCGCGAACGCCGCCGCTTTGAGCTTCGTCAATGCCGACATCGAGTCGGTGATCAAGGCCATCGGTCACTACACCGGCATGACCTTCATCATCGACCCGCGGGTCAAGGGCACGCTCACCCTGGTGTCCGAAAAATCGCTGAGCAAGACCGAAGCCTTCGGCCTGCTCACCTCGACCCTGCGCCTGCAGGGCTTCGCGGTGGTCACCAGCGGCGACGGCTACGCCAAGGTGGTGCCCGAGGCCGAGGCCAAGCTGCAGTCCTCGCCGACCCAGGTCGGCGGCGTGCGCTCCAGCAAGGCCACCGGCGACCAGATCGCGACCCAGGTGTTTTATCTGTCCTACGAGTCGGCCGCCAACCTCACCGCCGTGCTGCGTCCGCTGATTTCGCCCAATAACTCCATCATGGCGAACCCGGGCAACAATACGCTGGTCATCACCGACTACGCCGACAACCTGCGCCGCCTGGCGCGCATCATCGCCGCGCTCGACGCGCCGGTGGCGGCCGACCTCGATGTCATCCCGATCCGCAACGCGATCGCCAGCGACATCGCCCAGCTCGTGACGCGCCTGATGGAACCGGCCGCCGGCGGCGATTCGGGCCGGGTCACGGTGCTGGCCGACCCGCGCACCAACTCGGTCGTGATCCGCGCGCCGTCGCAGGCGCGCGCCAACCTGGCCAAGAGCCTGATCGCCCGCCTGGATCAAGAGAGCTCGAGCAAGGGCAATATCCACGTGGTCTATCTCAAGAACGCGGAAGCCACGCGCGTGGCCCAGACCCTGCGCGCGGTGGTGTCGCAAGACACCTCGGCCCTGCAGGTGCAGCAGGGCACCCAGGGCAGCTCGATCCAGTCCGGCATCGGCAGCCAGGCAGGCCAGGGCGGATTGGGCGGGCAGGGCGGCCTCGGCGGCCAACAGGGCCTGCAGGGCAGTACCGGCATTGGTGGTACTGGCAACAGCGCCACCCAGCAGGGGCAGCAAGGAGCCCAGGGCGGCGGCCAGGGTTCGGGATTCATCCAGGCCGACGCTTCGACCAACAGCCTGATCATCACCGCGCCGGATGCGGTGTACCGCAACCTGCGCTCGGTGATCGACCAGCTCGACGTGCGCCGGGCCCAGGTCTATATCGAGGCGCTGGTGGTCGAAGTGTCCTCCAACAAGGCATCCGAGTTCGGCGTGCAATGGGTCGGCGCCACCGGCGACTCCGACAGCAAATACCGGTTCGGCGGCCTGCAGAACTTCAACGGCGGCGGCTCGAACAACAGCATCGTCAACCTGGCGCTGGCGGCGGCCCAGGGCACGAGCGCCACCAACGGCACCAGCGGCCTGACGGGCCTGCCGACCGGCCTGACCTTCGGCCTGTTCCGCCAAGTCGGCGGCGAACTGGGGCTGGGCGCGGTGGCGCGTGCGCTGGAAAACGACGGCAACGCCAACATCCTGTCGACGCCGAACATGCTCACCCTGGACAATGAGCTCGCAGTGATCAAGGTCGGCCAGAACGTGCCGATCATCACCGGTTCGTTCGCCACCAACAGCACCACCGGCGGCGGCAACCCGTTCCAGACCGTCGACCGGCAAGACGTGGGCCTGCTGCTGCGCGTGCGGCCGCAGATCTCGGAAGGCGGTACCATCAAGATGGCGATCTACCACGAGAACTCGAGCGTGGATGCGTCGACCCGCAACGCCGAATCCGGCCTGACCACGAACGTGCGCGCGATCGAGAGCAATGTGCTGGCCGACGACGGCCAGATCATCGTGCTCGGCGGCCTGATCGAGGACAGCGAAGGCGATGGCGAAGAGAAAGTGCGCGGCCTGGGCGACATCCCGGTGATCGGCAACCTGTTCAAGTACCGCACCCGCAGCCGCGTGAAGACCAACCTGATGGTGTTCCTGCGGCCGGTCGTGGTGCGCAGCAAGGAAGCCTCGAATTCGATCGCGATGGACCGCTACGACTACATGCGCGCGGCCGGCGCCGCCGCCCAACCCGAATCGTCGGCGCTGCTGCGCGACCTTGGCGCGCCGCAACTGCCGCCGCTGGTGAACGGCCAGCCGCCGGTCGGCGGCGGCATGGCGACCGTGCCGGTCCAGCGCCAGCCGGCGCCGAACGCGGCGCCGGGCGCATCCAACGATGGCGCGGCGTCGCGCCATCAGGGAACCGTGCCGGGAACCGCGCCGGGGGCGGGCGTGTCTGAATCTGGATCGGGCGCGGTCATGCCCGGCGCGGCAGTGCCAAACGCGCCAACCCGTCCGGTGCAGCAACCGAACGGAAATTAAATCATGAACAATCTCTTGCCCTACGCCTTCGCCCGCGACCACGGCGTGCTGGCGCGCGGTAACGGCGAACCGGGCCAGAGCGTCGAAGTGCTGGTGTCCAGCGCCACCGCGCCAGCCGCCATCGCCGAGGTCTCGCGCCGTTTCGGCCGCATCCAGCTGCGCCGCCTCGACCGTGACGAGCTCGACGCGGCCATCGCCGGCGCCTATGCCGGCGGCGGCGGCGACGCGTCGCAGGTGGTCGACGAATTCGACGCCGACCTCGACCTGACCAAGCTGCTGCAGGACGTGCCGGCCATCGAAGACCTGCTGGAATCGTCCGACGATGCGCCGGTGATCCGCATGATCAATGCGCTGCTCACGCAATCGCTGCGCGAAGGCGCGTCCGACATCCACATCGAGCCGTTCGAGCAGACTTCGGTGGTGCGCTTTCGCATCGACGGCGCGCTGCGCGACATCGTGCGCCCCAAGAAGGCGATCCACGCCTCGCTGATCTCGCGTATCAAGATCATGTCGCAGCTCGACATCGCCGAGAAGCGCCTGCCGCAGGATGGCCGCATCACCCTGCGCGTGGGCGGTAAACCAGTCGACGTGCGCGTCTCGACGCTGCCGACCGGCCACGGCGAACGCGCCGTGCTGCGTCTGCTCGACAAAGAAGCAGGGCGCCTCGACCTGTCGCACCTGGGCATGGCCGAAGACATGCTGCCGCAGTTCGACCGCCTGATCAACCAGCCGCACGGCATCGTGCTGGTGACCGGCCCGACCGGTTCGGGCAAGACCACCACCCTGTACGCGGCGCTGTCGCGCCTGAACGCGTCCACCACCAATATCATGACGGTGGAAGACCCGATCGAGTACGACCTGAACGGCGTCGGCCAAACGCAAGTCAATGCCCGCATCGACATGACGTTCGCGAAAGCGCTGCGCGCCATCCTGCGGCAAGATCCCGACGTGATCATGATCGGCGAGATCCGCGACCTGGAGACGGCGCAGATCGCGGTGCAAGCCTCGCTCACGGGCCACTTGGTGCTGGCCACGCTGCACACCAACGATGCCGCCTCGGCCGTGACGCGCTTGCTGGACATGGGCATCGAACCGTTCCTGCTGTCCTCGTCGCTGCTGGGCGTGATGGCCCAGCGCCTGGTGCGCAAGCTCTGCTCGCAGTGCAAGACCTTCGACGGGTCCACCTGGCATGCGGTCGGCTGCGAGCGCTGCGGCCATACGGGCTATCATGGCCGGGTCGGCGTCTACGAGCTGCTCGAGACCACCGAGCAGATCCGTTCCCAGATCCACAACCGCGCCTCCGAAGCCGAGATCCGCGATGCGGCGCTGGCGACCGGCATGAAGACCATGCGCGACGACGGCGAACGCTGGCTGGCGGACGGCACCACCACGCGCGCCGAACTGGTGCGCGTGACAAAGGATTAAGATGCGGATGGGAACTGACTGATGCCGGCATTTCGCTACGAAGCCGTCGACGCCGGCGGCGCCACCCGCAAGGGCGTGGTCAACGCCGACAGCCCGCGCGCGGCGCGCGCCGACCTGCGCACCCAAGGCCTGACGCCGCTGAACGTCGAGGCGATCACCGCCCAGGTCGACGCCTCGGGCGTCACCCGCGCGCGCGGCATCGGCGAGCGCCTGTCGCAGAACGAGCTGGCCCTGTTCACGCGCCAGCTGGCCAGCCTGCTGGAGGCCGGCCTGCCGCTCGAGCAAGCCTTCACCGCACTGCTGGAGCAGGCCGAGCGCGCCTATATGCGCGACCTGATCGCCTCGATCCGTTCCGAAGTCATCGGCGGCTCGCCATTCTCCACCGCGCTGTCGCACCACCCGCGCGACTTCGCCGAGATCTACCGGGCGCTGGTCGCCTCGGGCGAGCAGATCGGCCAGCTTTCGCGCGTGCTGTCGCGCCTGGCCGACTACATCGAGCGCCGCAACGCCCTGGTGCAGAAGGTGCGGCTGGCCTTCACCTATCCGGCGATCGTGACCGTGGTCGCGTTCGCGATCGTGATCTTCCTGCTCACCTATGTGGTGCCGCAGATCGTCTCGGTGTTCGCCAACACCAAGCAGAAGCTGCCCTTCCTCACCGTGGTCATGCTGGCCGTGTCCGACTTCGTGCGCGCCTACGGCATCTATTGCGCGATCCTGATCGGCGGCGCGTTCTGGCTATGGCGGCGCGCGCTGCGCAATCCCGACCTCAAGCGGCGCTGGCACACCTGGCTGCTGACGGCGCCCATCTACGGCAAGTTCGAGCGCAGCCTCAATACGGCGCGCTTCGCCAGCACGCTGGCGATCACCACCGGTTCCGGCGTGCCCATCCTGCGCGCGCTCGACACCAGCCGCGAAACCCTGTCCAACGTGGCGATGCGCGAGCTGGTCGAGCAGGCCACCGGCAGCGTGCGCGAAGGCGTGAGCCTGGCGCGCGCGCTGTCGGCGCAAAAACATTTCCCGCCGATGCTGGTGCACATGATCCGCGCCGGCGAGATCACCGGCGAACTGCCGGCCATGCTCGAGCGCGCCGCCAATTCGCAGCAGGCCGACCTCGAGCGCCGCACGCTCACCATCGCCGGCCTGCTCGAGCCGGTGCTGATCCTGGCCATGGGCCTGGTCGTGCTGCTGATCGTGCTGGCGGTGCTGATGCCGATCATCGAAATCAACCAGCTGGTGCAGTAAAACAATGGCAGTCAATAATATGAACAAGCGTTTGCCTCTTCTTCTCAGCCTGCTTGCCCTGATCCTGCTGGCGGCCTCGATCGCCTACTGGGTGCTGCAGCTGTACAAGCCGGAGCAACGGCCGCTGGCGGCGGCGCCGGTCGCGACCCAGCCCCCGCCGAGTCCCGAGGCGGCGGCAACGCTGTTCGGCGGCCAGCCGACGGCGGTGATTTCCAATTTCCAGCTCACCGGCGTGGTGTCGGCCGGCGCCGACAGCGCGGTCATCCTGGTGGCCGACGGCCAGCCGCCGAAGGCGGTGCGGGTCGGCCGCGAGATCGCGCCGGGCGTGACCGTCGCCGAAGTGCACCGGCGCTACGTGATGTTGTCGGATGGCGGCGTGATGAAGCGGGTGGAACTGGCGCCCGATACCGGCCAGTCGACGTCGATCATGCCGCCGGAGCCGCGCATGCAGCAGCAGATGCCGCAGGCTGCGGCGCCGGCCATGGAGCCGCAGACCGCGCCGGGCGTGGTCAGCGTGCCGCCCACCATGCGCAGCGTGCCGCCGCCGGGCGGCGGTCCGCAGGGCACGCCGACCACGCCGGAAAATGCGCAAGTGGTGCAAGAGCAGCAGGCGCCACAAGACCAGCAGGCGCCGCAAGAGCCGCAGGATCCGCCGCCGGAGCAGGGCGATCCGACCCAGCAGAGCCGCAACAACGTGCAGATGCCGCCGAATGCGCCGCCGATGAACCAGACCCAGCAACCGATCACCCAATAAGGGCAGCGGCGCGGCGGCAGGCTCTTATCGCCTCTTCACCACACCGAGCCCATCAGCGTCGCAGTGCGGTAAACGCCGCCAGTTCCCACGACCTGAACCCCAGCAACAAGGTATAGCCTTCGCGCTCTTCGGCCGGCAGGCGCCGGTCGTTCAGGTGCAGCCGCGCCAGTTCCGCCGCCAGTTGTTCGATCTTGAGCGACAACTCTTTTGCGCTGGCAGGCGACAGCCGCGCCGGCAGGCACATCAGCGCTTCGCCGGCGCCGTCGAAGCGTCCGGCAAAATAATCCTCCACCACGTGTTCGCGGAAGAAGTGCTGCACCGGCCCATCCGGCAGCCAGCGGAATGCGTTCGACACCCGTAGCTGGTAACGGTTCAGCGGCTTGAGTTCGATCAGTCCCAGCCGGTCGAGTTCGGCGAGCAGGGTGATGCACTCGGCCTCGCTCAGCTTGTAGGTGTCGACGACCTGTTCCACGTTCCAGTGGCCGAGGCAGCAAATCGCCATCAGCAAGAGGCGCGGATTGGCCACCAGCGAGCGCTCCTGCGGCAGGCTCAGGGCATCCAGCCGGGGCCGGGTGTCGAGCGCGCCGCGCAGTAGTTCTTCCAGCGGGATGCCGGTCGCCTGGCAGATCTCGGCCAGCCGCGACAGCGCCATGTCCTTCTGGCCAAACATGCGTTTCACGCTCGATTCGCTCACGCCGATGCGCTCGGCCAGCAGCTTGTAGGTGATGCCAGCCGCGCGCAGGCGGGCGCGCAGGGCGTCGAGGATCAGGTCGGGTGAACTCATGGTATCCGTAAAGAATGACGACGCTTGACTCTACCGTTGAACGGGGACAGGGACAAGGCGCATGCGACGAACGGCGCGCCGGGCCGATGGACGAAAAAAAGCGGACACCGAAGTGTCCGCAAGGAGAAATTCTTGATCAGGCTGACGCAGGCTCAGTCGTCCTCGTCCGCCACCAGCTTGGCCTGCTTGAGCGCCCGCTTGGCCTCATGCCGCTCGCTCGACAGCGGCTTGGCATGCGGCCCGGCCGAGCGCGCCTTGGCCAGCGCCGCGATCGGGTTGCGCGGCTTGCCGAACTGCTGCGAGGGTTCGACCCGCAGGCGCATCTTCTGC
The DNA here is from genome assembly GCF_001866515.1 of Massilia timonae. NCBI lineage: Bacteria > Pseudomonadati > Pseudomonadota > Betaproteobacteria > Burkholderiales > Oxalobacteraceae > Massilia > Massilia timonae. Next base: position 1,396,675 of record NZ_JRYB01000001.1, on the reverse strand, counting down.
CGTGTCGCCAATGCCTTGTTCGCCATGCGGGCCTCCGCCGAGATAATTACAGCACGTAGCGCGACAGGTCTTCGTTGACCGCCAGCGCATCGAGCCGTTCGTTGACATAGGCCGCGTCGATCCGCACCACCTGGTCCTTCTCGGAGCCGGCGCTGAACGAGATCTCTTCGAGCAGCTTTTCCATCACCGTGTACAGGCGGCGCGCGCCGATGTTCTCGGTGCGCTCGTTGACCGAAAACGCGATCTCGGCCAGGCGATGGATGCCTTCGTCCACGAACTCGATCTTGACGCCCTCGGTCGCCAGCAGCGCCTCGTACTGCTTGGTCAGGCTGGCGTGGGTCGAGGTCAGGATGCTCTTGAAGTCGTCGATCGACAGCGATTCGAGTTCGACGCGGATCGGGAAGCGGCCCTGCAGTTCCGGGATCAGGTCCGACGGCTTCGACAGGTGGAAGGCGCCCGAGGCGATGAACAGGATGTGGTCGGTCTTGATCATGCCGTACTTGGTGTTCACCGTCGTGCCCTCGACCAGCGGCAGCAGGTCGCGCTGCACGCCGGCGCGCGAGACGTCGGCGCCGCCGTGTTCGGAACGGGTCGCGATCTTGTCGATCTCGTCCAGGAACACGATGCCGTTCTGCTCGACGTTGGCGATCGCCTTCTGCTTGAGCTCGTCCTCGTTGAGCAGCTTGCCCGCTTCTTCGTCGATCAGGAGCTTCATCGCTTCCTTGATCTTGAGCTTGCGCGGCTTCTTGCGCGCATTGCCCACGCCGGCGAACATCGACTTGATCTGCTCGGTCATTTCTTCCATGCCCGGCGGCGCCATGATTTCCATCTGCGGCGCGGCGTCGGCCACTTCGATCTCGATCTCGCGGTCGTCGAGCGAGCCTTCGCGCAGGCGCTTGCGGAAGGTCTGGCGCGTGGCTTCGCCTTCCTTCGTATCGCCGTTGCCGCTGCTGGTGTTGAAGCCGAAGTCGCGCGCCGGCGGCACCAGGATGTCGATGATGCGGTCCTCGGCCGCGTCCTCGGCGCGCTGGCGCACCTTTTTCGCTTCGCTGGCGCGGGTCTGCTTGACGCCGATGTCGATCAGGTCGCGGATGATGGTGTCGACGTCGCGGCCGACATAGCCCACCTCGGTGAACTTGGTCGCCTCGATCTTGATGAAGGGCGCGTCGGCCAGCTTGGCCAGGCGGCGCGCGATCTCGGTCTTGCCGACGCCGGTCGGGCCGATCATGAGGATGTTCTTGGGCGTGATTTCATGACGCAGGCTCTCGTCGACCTGCTGGCGCCGCCAGCGGTTGCGCAGGGCGATGGCAACCGCCTTCTTGGCCTTGCCCTGGCCGACCACGTGCTTGTCGAGCTCGGAAACGATTTCGGGTGGGGTCATGTTCATGATGCTGCTCATATCAATCCAGGGTCTCGATGATGTGGGACATATTCGTGTAGATGCACAGCTCGCCGGCGATGGTGAGCGCCTTCTTGACGACTTCGCTAGGGGCCATGTCGGTGTTCTCGTACAGCGCCTTGGCGGCGGACTGGGCGTAGACGCCGCCCGAACCGATGGCGCCGATGCCGTCTTCCGGCTCCAGCACGTCGCCGTTGCCGGTGATGATCAGGGTCGACTCGCGGTCGGCCACCAGCAGCATCGCTTCCAGGCGGCGCAGCACGCGGTCGGTGCGCCAATCCTTGGCCAGTTCGACCGACGCGCGCAGCAGGTTGCCCTGGTGTTTTTCCAGCTTGCCTTCGAAGCGGTCCAGCAGCGTGAATGCGTCGGCGGTGCCGCCCGCGAATCCGCACAGGACCTTGCCCTGGTACAGCTTGCGCACCTTGCGCGCCGAGCCCTTCATGACGACATTGCCCAGCGTGACCTGGCCATCGCCACCCAGCGCGACCTGGTTGCCGCGCCGCACACTGACGATGGTTGTACCGTGAAATTGTTCCATTTTGACCTCGTGATGTTCTAGCCAACAGCAGGTGGGGATCGTGCGCGGGATTGCAAGATTAGCTCAGCCTTAAATGCTCGAGGCCAAATGTGCGCCCGGCGCGGGCAGCGGCCTGTACGCTGTCCCGACGCCGATAGAATGGAGCCGCTAAACGATGTTCTTATTTTTTTCCAACAAGCTTGGTTGCCTTGGCTCGATCCTGGTGTCGCTGGTCGTGACCTTGCTGCTGTTGCTGGCCTTCGGCTGGCTCTGATCGGTCAGTAGCGGTGCGGATACAGCCGTACGCCATCGCCCGCGCCGAGCAGGCGCAGCAGGGTGGCGACGAGATGGTTCAGTTCGCGCAGCTCGACCGCGCGGCCGGCGGCGCCATGCGCATCCAGCCGCGCCAGCAGGCTGCCGGCGCCGGCATAGTCGATGCGCGCCAGGCGCGAGCAGTCCAGCACCAGCGTCTCGCGCTCTAGCGCATAGGCGTCAATGGCCGCCAGCAGGCTGGTTTCTGGACCGCTCACGACCGCCGGCAACATGAAGCGGTCGCCATGGCCGGGCGCCGGCGCGGCGGTGGACACGTAGAGCGGCGCCTCGAACGAGGGCGGCGACACCTCGTAGGTGACGCAGTAATCCATCGCCGCTTCCTCGAATTGTTTTTCGCGACCGGTCAACAGCAGCAGCTCGAGCAGCAGCAGCCAGGGCGCCGGGCTGGCGTCGCGCTGGCCGATCGCCAGCATCGGCCGCAGGGTCGCCAGCAGGGTGTCGGCGCCGGCCAGCACCAGCTCGCGGCCGGCGCCGCGTAATTGTTGCAGCGCCGCCAGCAGGCAGGCGGCGCCGTCGGCGTCGATCGCCGTCACCCGGCCGAAGTCGAGGCGCACGACCGGCGCCGGCGCATCCAGCACGCGCTTGAGCGGCGCCGCGACGCTGGCGTCGATCCTGGGGGCGAAGGCCTCGACCGCAGCCAGGCCGGGACCAGGACGGGCCGCAGCGGTTGCGGCGGGCGCGGCGGGCAGCGGCTTCCAGGCCGGCGGCGAGGTCTCGAAATGGCTGGCGTAGTCGATGGCCACGCTTTCGAAGGCTTCTTCGCGGCCATCGGCCTGGTACAGGTCGAACAACATCCACCACGGCAGGCGCTCGGCGCGGCCCAGGGTCGGCAGGCAGGCGCGCAGCAGCTGTTCGGCCGCGTCAGGCTGGCCGTTGGCGTACAGGATGGCGCTTTCGTCGATGGCCGGGGCGCTGGCGGGCGCCGCGGCCTGGGGCGGGATGTCATGTTCCGCAGGCGCGACGCCAGCGGCCGGGCGCCGCACGCCGCTGCCCCAGGCCGGCTCGTCGTCGAACATGTCGGAAGCGAATGCGAGCTCGATCTCGTCGATCTTGGCGGCGGTGGCGCGCGCGATCTCGCGCTGGCGTTCGCGCTCGGCCTCGGTGTCCAGGCGCGACGGCTCGCCGCGCAGGCGCGACTCGGGCGGCGGCCAATCGCGCACCCCCGCATCGTCGTTCTTTCTCTTCAGGAAGGAGAAAAGCCCCATGCTCACCGTTGTCAATTAGGCCAGCCGTGCCAGACCATAGCACGAACCTTCGGCCAGTGTGCTGCGCACACGCCGCTCGGCCTAGTGTATCCGATGGGAAACGATAGCATATGCATGGCGCGTGAAGCGTGCGCAGTCATGCCGGAAGACGGGCGCGCAAACAAAAAAAGCATGCGATCCCTCGCATGCTTTTCTCGATGGCGTCGGCGATAAATCAGTCGCCGTACAGTTTTTGCTTCAGCTCACGGCGCTGCTGGGCTTCCAGCGACAGCGTGGCGGTCGGGCGGGCGATCAGGCGTGGAATGCCGATCGGCTCGCCGGTTTCTTCGCACCAGCCGTATTCGCCGCCGTCGATCGATTGCAGCGATTGCTGCACTTTCTTGAGCAGCTTGCGTTCGCGGTCGCGGGTGCGCAGTTCCAGCGCGTGTTCTTCCTCGATCGTCGCCCGGTCGGCCGGGTCGGGAACCAGGACGGTTTCGCGCAGGTGTTCCGTGGTTTCGCCGGCGTTCTTCAGCAGTTCCTTCTCGAGTTCCTGCAGACGGTTCTTGAAGAACGCGAGCTGGGCCGGATTCATGTAGTCGTCATCGCTCATCGCCCGAATCTCTTCTTCCGTCAGGAGGCGTTCTTCGGGCTGGGCGGTATTCGGTTTCGTTGTTTTAGTCATGATGCCTTCGATACGACAGAGGTTTTCATTTTATCAGCTTGCCAACTTTATACCCGATAAAGGTGTGCGTGAGGCAAGCTGCCTTGATGGCGACCTGGCGCCATCCCTTCTCTGGCCGCGCCGCATATGCAGCAAGGACAGTTCGCTACAGCAGGCTGGCGGCTAGTATATAGCGCACCGGTCGGTCCGGCGAGTCGGCCGCGACAAACTGTCGCGGCGGGTCGTCATGCGATCCTCAACAGCCGGTCAAACCGATGTAGTTTATACCAAACATTGTTCAAGTCCGCGGACAAATACGTCTTTTGGTAAATTTTTACCAATAAAGACCATCTTGGTGGCAGGCGTCTCGTTTTCGCCCCATTTCGGTCCCACGTCGCTGCCCATGATCTGGTGCACGCCCTGGAACACCACCTTGCGGTCGACGCCTTCCATCCGCAGCACGCCTTTGTAGCGCAGCATTTGCGGACCGAAGACTTGCACCAGGCTGCCCAGGAATTGTTCCAGGCGTTCCGGGTCGAAGGCGCGCTCGCTCTTGAACACGAAGGCGGCGATGTCGTCGGTGTGGTGGCCGTGGTGGTGGTCGTGATTGCAGGCTTCGCCATGCGCATGGTCGTGGCCGCAGTGGGCGTGATCGTGGTCGTGATCATGGTCATGGGCTTCCTCGACCTTCAGGAAATCCGGATCCAGTTCCAGCTTGTCGTTCAGGTTGAAGCCGCGCAGGTCGAGCACGTCCGAGATCGGCGCGCGGCCGAAGTCGCTGGTCGCGATCGGCGCGCGCGGATTGATGCGGTGCAGGCGCGCCTTCAGGGTCTCGACGGCGGCGGCGTCGACCAGGTCGGTCTTGGACAGCAGGATCTTGTCGGCGAAACCGACCTGGCGCTGGGCTTCCTCGTTCTGGGTCAGCTGGTCCATCGCATGGCGGGCGTCGACCACGGTCACCACGGCGTCGAGCAGGTAGTTGGCGCCCACTTCTTCGTCGACGAAGAAAGTCTGGGCCACCGGGCCGGGGTTGGCCAGGCCGGTGGTTTCGATCACCACGCGGTCGAAACTGATTTCGCCGGCGGCGCGCTTTTGCGCCAGGTTGGTCAATGCCACGATCAGGTCGCCGCGCACGGTGCAGCAGATGCAGCCGTTGTTCATCTCGACGATCTGCTCGCTCGAATCCTGCACCAGGATTTCGTTGTCAATATTCTCCTGGCCGAATTCGTTCTCGATGACGGCGATGCGCATGCCGTGCTCTTCCTGCAGGATACGGTTGAGCAGGGTGGTCTTGCCCGCGCCGAGGAAGCCGGTCAGGATGGTGCTGGGAATCAGGTCCATTGGTACGCTACTCGTGTTGGGGGTTGGACAAAAGAACCGGGGGATTATGCCGCAATTCTTGCAAGCTCACCATCAACAGTGTCCGGGCTTGATCGAGTTCAAACCATCAACCCGGGGATGTGGCCAGAATGGCGCGCCTGCGTCGGTCAGGCGATTACTTGGCCTTGGCGCGCGGATGGGCCGCGTCATACACCTTCGACAGGTGCTGGAAATCGAGTGCCGTATAGATCTGGGTCGAGGTGATGCTGGCGTGCCCGAGCAATTCCTGCACCGCGCGCAGGTCGCCCGAGGATTGCAGCAGGTGCGAGGCGAACGAGTGGCGCAGCACGTGCGGATGCACGTGGACCGGGGCGCCGGCGCGCAGCGCATGCTGCTTGAGCCGGTTCTGCACCACGCGCGGCGAGATGCGGGTGTCGCGCGCCGACAGGAACAGGGCGGCGCTGCCGTCGCGCGCGGCGGGACGCACCGCCAGCCAGGCCGCCAGCGCCTCGCGCGCCGGGCCGCCGACCGGCACCCGGCGCATCTTGCTGCCCTTGCCGGTGACCACCACTTCGCCGGCCTGCAGGTCGAGCCAGCCGAGCGAGGCCGGCTGGCCGGCGCGCGCATCCTGCCAGGCGATATCGAGGCCGGCCAGTTCCGATACCCGCAGCCCGCTCGAATACAGCAGCTCGAACATGGCGCGGTTGCACAGCTCGAAAGGTTCGGCGTGGCCGCGCGTATTTGCATCCATCAATTGCACGGCATCGTCGACGGCCAGCGCCTTGGGCAGGCTCCTGGGGCGTTTCGGGGCGTGCACGCCGTCGACCGGGTTGGCGGCCAGCGGGGTGTGGTTCGACAGCCAGGCATAGAAACCGCGCCAGCCGGACAGCTTGCGCGCGATCGTGCGCGCCGACTGGCCGCCGGCATGCAGCTTGGCGGCGTAGCGCCGGATGTCGAAGTGGGTCAGCCGGGGCCAGTCGGCGTGGCCGGCCAGGTCGGCCAGCTCGGCCAGGTCGCGCCGGTAGGCGTCGACCGTGTGCGGCGACAGCTGGCGCTGGGTAGCCAGCTCGGCCAGGTAGCGTGCGGCCCAGTCCATGGCCGCTGGCTCAGGCGCGCAGCGGCGCCAGCGCGGTGGTCGAGGTGGCGGCGATGTGGACCAGGAAATCGGTCGACATCGCGGTCGTGAAGCGCGCCGGATCGGGCGAGCCCAGCACCAGCAGGCCGAAGCTCTGGCCCGGCTGGCCCAGCGGCAGCATGACGGTCGAGCGGATCGATTCCGCATCGTCCAGCCAGCGCACCGCCTCGAAATCGTTGTTCGGGCCGCAATATGGCGCGCGCAGGCTGTTGGCGAAGATGCGCGCGTCGTCCGACACGCCCTGGGCGAACCATTCGCCGGCATGCTCCGGCGCCACATTCCACAGGCGCAGGGTGACTTGCGGCACGATGAAATGGGTGCGCAGGCCGTCGGCCAGGTCGCGCGCCATGGCGGCGCCACCCTTTGACACCAGCAGGGCCTGGGTCCAGGCGTGGAAACGGTTGGCGATGCCGGCATTCTCTTCGGCGCGGCGCGACAGCTCCGACAGGCGCAGCTCGAGCGCGCGGAATTTGTCGCGCATCACTTCCATCTGGCGCTCCTGCAGCGACACGGCGCGGCCGGTCAGCGGGCTGGAGAGCTTCACTTCGCCCAGCAGGCCGGCATGCTCCTGGAAAAATTGCGGATGATCGATCAGGTATTGCGCGACTGCGTTGGCGTCCAGTGGTGCGATGCTCATGTGAGGGAGGTCCGGCGTGAAAATGATTCTCCCATTCTACCCGACCCAGGCATGGCGCCGGCGAACAAACATGCCGCCGGCGCCATCCTGCCACGCGGCTTGCCGCAGCAGGGACAGGTCGTCCCGGCCAATGGGATAGAGGCAAAATCGATGTTCGAAAATTTCGATGAAATGTTGATATTTTTTCCGTTTTTCCTTGGCGTTTCAGCACCGCATAATGGCTCCATCGCATCGAACACGAAGCAACGGAACAGGCAGAAGGCCTCGATCCAGCGTCGATCAGTTCGATGGTTTACACATACACAACCTGGGAGAACCATCATGCACAATCCGAAACTCGACGTCCTGACCCCGCAAAACTCGCAGCTGATCATCATCGACCACCAGCCGCAGATGGCGTTCGGCGTGCAGTCGATCGACCGCCAGACCCTGAAGAACAATGTCGTCGGACTGGCCAAGGCGGCCTCGGTCTTCGATATCCCGACCATCATCACCTCGGTCGAGACCGACAGCTTCTCGGGCCATACCTATCCGGAGCTGCTTGACGTATTCCCGGGCAAGCCGATCCTCGAACGCACCTCGATGAATTCATGGGACGACCAGAAAGTGCGCGATGCGCTGGCTGCCAACGGCCGCAAGAAAGTCATCGTGGCCGGCCTGTGGACCGAGGTGTGCAACACCACCTTTGCGCTGTGCGCCATGCTGGAAGGAGATTACGAGATCTACATGGTGGCCGACGCCTCGGGCGGCACCACCAAGGATGCGCATGACTTCGCCATGCAGCGCATGGTGCAGGCCGGCGTGGTGCCGGTGACCTGGCAGCAGGTGCTGCTGGAATGGCAGCGCGACTGGAAGAACCGCGACACCTACGACGCGGTCATGAAGATCGTCACCGAGCATTCGGGCGCCTACGGCATGGGCGTCGACTACGCCTACACCATGGTGCACAAGGCGCCGGCGCGCAATCGCGGCGACAACCCGGTGCTGGCGCCGGTTGCTGCTCCGGTTGCTGCAGCGAGCGCGACGCCGCTGCGCTGATCCGGCGATCAAAAAAAAACCGCGGCCGTGGCCGCGGTGTTCATGCCTGCGCGGACCGCGTCAGAAACGATGACGGATGCCCAGCTGCAAGGCGCGGCCGTCGGCGCCCGGCGCTTCGGTGAAGCCGCCCGGATTGCCCGAGGTGCCCGGCGAATACTGCGCCTCGTTATCGTTCTTGATGAAGGCCAGCGCGGTGTACAGGTCGGTGCGCTTGGACAGGTAGTAGTTGTAGCCCACCGCATACAGGTCGGCGTCGCTGTTGGAGGCCAGGCGGTCGTTCTGGTGCGCGTACGAGGCCACGATGCGGCCGTTGCCGACACGATAGTGGACGCCGACCTGGTAGCTGTTCGCGTCCTGCTGGGTGTTGGCGGTGATATTGGTCTGGAAGATCCTGAGCAGGGCGGCCTGGGTCGCCTGCGGGACGCCTTGTGCCACCAGCGCCGGCACCACGGCCTGGTTCCAGCCAGCCAGGTAATCCGGCAGCAGCGCCGAATTCTGGTTGCGCTGGCTGTGGAAGCCGGCGAAGAATTTCCAGCTGTCGTTCAGCGCGTAGGAACCGCCGACCGTCAGGGTGCGCAGGCTCGGCCGGTTCTGCATGTCGTAGCCGTGGTTGTAACCGATGCCGACGTCGAAGCCGTTGGCCTTATAGGTGACGGCGCCGGCGCGGAACTTGTAATAGCGGCCGAGGTAGCCGGAATTGCGGGCGCCATACATGACCGAGCCGCCCAGGCCGTTCGGCAGGGCGATGCGGTACTGGATCGCTTCCTGCGAGCGGATGTCGGCGCCCAGCGCGGTGAAGCCGGCGGTGCCGCCGGTGACGTGGCCCCAGGTGCCGGCGGTGCCCGATTCGAAGGCGTCGGCCATGTTGAACACTTCGTAGCCCGGGGTGTACATGCGGCCCAGCATGACGGCGCCGATCGGGGTGATCAGGCCGACCATCGCGGTGCGGTCGAACAGGGCTTTTTCCTGGTTGACGGCCGGCGCGCCCGGCGGCTGGATCGCCGCCTGCAAGCGGTCGCGGATGGCTTGCGGGATCTGGTCCATGCCGCGCAGCAGGTAGACGCCCGGATTGTCATTCATCAGGGCCGGCTGCTGCGAGCCGTTATCGAGTTCAACGCGGGCTTCGAGGTTGAAGATGGCCTTGTAGCCATTGCCCAGGTCTTCGCTACCCCGGATGCCGAGGCGCGAGCCGTCGGCGCCGCCACTATAGATCTTGGTCGGTCCACCTTTTTGCCACATCACGCCGGCATCGGCGATGCCGTAGATCTGGACGCTGGTCTGGGCCAGGGCGGAGCATGCAAACGTAGCGCCGAGCAGGGCGGCGATCAGGCTTTTCTTCATCGTGTCTCCATATTATTTTCTTGTCGCGATGCATAAGCTCGCTCTACCAATATGCCATTGCCATGGCGCACTGTACAGAACGCTCGTTCGCGAACACGCCGAGGGTAGATTGGCGTTGTGAAAACACTACATGGATGATGGACGACAGGGACAACGCTGGTTGCGCCAGATCGCCTCACGCCAGAACGTCTAGAACGAATGGTGGATGCCGATGTCGTACTGGTTGACGTTGCCCGGATTGGTCAGCAAGCCTTTTTTGCGCGAAGCGTCGATGTACAGATAGGTGCGCTTCGACAGGCTGTATTCATAGCCCAGCGACAGCTGCCTGACCTTCTCCAGTCCATCGGTGTCCTTCTGCCCGTAGCCAGCCAGGAACCTGCCCGGGCCCAGCGTGTAGTTGGCGCCCAGCACCCATGAACTGGTATCGTCGTTGAACAGGCGGGTGTGGTCTTCGTCCAGCCTGGTAAAGGTGCCCATGAGCTTGAGTTCCGGGGTCGCCTGGACCGAGGCGCCGACCGACCAGACCTTCGACTCGATCGCATTGCGCTCGTAGGCCGCCATCAGGGCGGCGGGGCCGTTGTTGTAGGTGGCCGAGACCGAGAACGGATTGGCCGAGGCTTCGGCGCCGACCGGATACTGCGGCGCGCCGGCGCTGCCGCGGCCGATCACCGCGACGCCGCCATTGTTTTCCCTGGTCGCGATCGCGGTGTTGAGCTGGAAGCCATTGACGATCGGTGAGTTGTACCAGATGGCGTTCGACCAGCGGTTGCCAGATGCGCCGACCGGGTCGAGCGGTTGCGAGCTGTAGCCGGCGACGCTCAGGTCGGTATAGAAGCCGCCCGCGGTCGGGATCGCATGAAAGGGTTCGAAGTTGCCGATGGTTTCATGGAACGGAGTCAGGCCGCGGCCGATGCGCAGCATGCCGAAGTCGCCTTGCAGGCCGACCCGGCTCTGGCCCTGGAACAGCTGGCGCTGATTGCCGTCGGGACCGATCTCGCTGCTGCCGGTATCCGGCTCATAACGCATTTCAAGGTGGAACAGTGCTTTGAAACCATTGCCCAGGTCTTCGGTGCCGCGGATGCCGAGGGTGTTGGCGGCGCGCTTGCCGATGCTGACGTTCTCGCCACTGCGCTTGACGATGCCGGCATCGAGGTTGCCGTAGACCTGCACCGACGTCTGCGCATGGGCCGCGCCGGCGCAAGCGCCAAGCAGTGCGACGGCCAGGAGAGATTTCTTCATTATCGGTGTTCCCAGGATCGAGGTGAGCGCATGCAGAACGTCGAGGCCGGCCGCTCGGGTCACCTTGATTGTTTCAAACTTCAGGGCTGGCTATTTGGTCAATTATCAGTGGCGCGCTTGGTAGATCGCTAATAAATCCAATCGTGCTGTTGTATTTTTGAAACGTATGCCTTTTGCATGACATAAAGCCGGCGGTTTTTGCGTCCGAGAAATGGACGGCGGCGTTCATCCATGAAGCGAGCGCGAGCATGCGTTGATGTCGTGCGGCCAGGGTGGCCGGTTTCATCCGCTTGAACCAGCTTTGCGCCCCGTCAACTCACCCCGGAATCGAATCGAATCGCCGGCTGCAGCGGCTTAGACTTTGGCCAAATTTGCATGAGCGGCGACAGGCCCTGTCAATACCTTGTATATTGGCAACCTCGCCAGGCCGGCTTGCGCCATGGGGCCGGACGGCCGTGATGCCGTCGTCGCTGCGTGTTGCCGACTCACTTTTTTTACGTATTCCAACGATGGCTAACCGCGAAGAATTGGCGATCATTCGCAACGCCCGCGCCGGGCAGGTGGCGGCCCAGCTCGAGCTGGGCAAGCTGTATTTGTTCGGCAGCGCCGGACTCCCGCAGAGCCTGCCGACGGCGCTCCACTGGCTTGAACGTGCGGCTCGACAAGACTGTCCACCTGCCTGGCAGTTGATCGGTAACCATATTCCTCTTGAGCTTGCCCAGCATAACGCCGGCGCCGTCGCCCAGTGGTACGAGCGTGCCTATGACGACGGCAGCCTGCATGCCGGCCTGGTGTTCGCCCAGCTGGTGCTCGATCCGGCGGCAGCGCCATCCCAGCAGCATCCGAAGGCCGTGCGGGCGCTCGAGGACGCGGCGCGCGCCGGCTTCCCGCACGCGCAATGGTTGCTGTCGCAGCGGCAGGGCAGGCCGCCCGCGGCCCAGCCCGGTACGCGGGCGGCGGCGCCGAGCGGCGCGGCGCAGCCGGCGTCCGCGGCCGGCGCCGCCGGGCGTCCGCCGGCGCGCCCGCCGGTGTCCCAGTCCGGCCAGGAACGGTCGCCGCGTCCGCCAGGCGCCGGCGCGGCGCAGTACGCCGCGCTCGACGAGGCGTGGACGGCGCGCCGCTGGGACGACTACCTCGAGCGCGCACTGCCGCAGGCGCGCGCGCTGGTCAGCGAGCGCGGCGAACAAGGAGAAATGCGTCGTTTCGCCCCCGACGAGATCACCCTGCTGTCGCGCTGCGCGCGCCTGCTCGACCCGGCCCTCGATGGCGTCAGCGGCCTGCAGGCGCTGGACGCCGGCACGGCGGCGGCGCGCTGCCAACCGGGCGAACCGGCCGTGTTCTGGGAGCTGGCCGCGGCCGAGCATGACGCCCATGCACAGCTGGCGCTGGGCCTGCGCTGTGCGCGCATGCGGGTCGATGGCAGGCGTTGCAGCAATGGCCAGGTCGCGGATGTGCATGTCGCGAACGCGCATGTCGCGAACGCGCACGTCGCCAACGCGCATGTCGCCAACGCGCATGTCGCCAACTTCAAGAAAGCGATCCGGTGGCTGAACCTGGCCGGAGAGCAGGGCCTGGCCGAGGCCTGGTATGCGCTGTCGCGCATCTATATCAAGCCCGAATTTTCACAGCGTAACGTGGCCGATGCCCAGCGCTACCTGCAGCGGGCCGCCGAGATGGGGTATCGCGACGCCCAGCTCGAATGCGGCCACAATGCCTGGCGCGCGCGCCGCGAGAACGAGAACAACGACGTGCGCGCCGTGTACTGGCTGCAGAAGGCAGCGGCCCAGGGCTCGCACGAAGCCGTCGAGCTGCTGCGCAAGATCGCGCCGCGCGCCACGGCCGCGCCGTACACCGAAACCGGGCGGCTGCTGGCCAGCCACACCGACGCGCTGGCGGCGCATCCCTTGCTGGCCGCGCGCATCGAGCTGGCGGCGCTGTTCGGCCTGTCGCGCGCCGAGGCGCTGCTGCTGGACGTGGGGGCCGCCGACCAGGGCCATTGCCTCGTCATCGACATCCGCGCCAGTTACGGGCGCAGCAAGCGGCGGCTGGTGATGGTGGAATCGGCGCAGGAACGCGAGGCGCTGGATCGCATCGTGCGCCTGTTCGAGCAGGTCGACTGCGGTCTGGCTGGGCCGGAAGGAAATTATCGGCAGCGCCTGTACCGGCTGCGCACCCTGCTCAATGTGGCGATCCCCGGCAACGACGCCGACGGCGGCGCCGACATCGAGCTGGCGGCCTGAAAACAGACAGGACTGCGAATGGAAAGGGCGCCACCGGCGCCCTGGAACGTGGTGACGGCGGCGTCAGATTTCGACTTCGCCCTCGAACACCGACACCGCCGGTCCGCTGAGGTAGACCGGCTGGCCCACTCCCGCCCAAGCGATGCTGAGCTCGCCGCCGCGGGCGGACACGCGCACTGGCGAATCGAGCAGGCCGCGCCGGATGCCGGCGACCACCGCCGCGCAGGCGCCGGTGCCGCAGGCCAGCGTCTCGCCGGCCCCGCGTTCATGCACGCGCAGGCGAATATGATGGCGGTCGACCACCTGCATATAGCCGGCGTTGACGCGTTTCGGAAAGCGCTCATGGTGCTCGATCAGCGGGCCGGTCTGCTCCACCAGCGCCGTGTCGACGTTGTGCACCACCTGCACCGCATGCGGATTGCCCATCGAGACCACCGAGATCTGCGTGGCCTCGCCGCCGACCGGCAACGGCCACAGCGTGTCCTCGCCTTCGGGCTTGCCGTCCAGGCCGGCGCTGTCGAACGGCACCTCGGCCGGATCGAGGCGCGGGGCGCCCATGTCCACCGTCACGTTGCCGTCGTCTTCCAGGCGCGGATTGATGATGCCCGACATGGTCTGCACGCGGATGCTGCGTTCCCGCGTCAAGCCTTTCTCGACCACGAAACGCACGAAGGCGCGCGAACCGTTGCCGCACTGCTCGACTTCGCTGCCGTCGTTGTTGAAGATGCGATAGCGGAAGTCCACGCCGGCGTCGACCGGGCGCTCGACGACCAGGATCTGGTCGGCGCCGATGCCGAAGCGGCGGTCGGCCAGGCGCTGCCACCCGTCGGCGCTCATGCCGTCGACGTCGATCTTCTGGTTGATGGCGTCGATCACGACAAAGTCGTTGCCCGCGCCGTGCATCTTGGTGAATTTCAGTTTCATAAATTAATCATACAGCGAAGGTTCACCCGGCGGACGGGTCTTGAAGCGCTTGTGGGTCCAGAAATACTGCTCCGGCGCCTCGCGCACACGCTCTTCGATGAATGCGTTCATGCGGCGGGTCGCTTCGACCATGTCGTCGCCCGGATAGTTTTCCCATGCAGGGTAGAAGCGCACGCGCCAGCCCTGGTAGTTCGGCAGATAGGTCGCGATCACCGGGATCACCTTGGCGCCGGTGGTGGCGGCGATGCGCCCCAGCGCGGTCAGGGTCGCGGCCTGCACGCCGAAGAAGGGCACGAATTCGGCATCCTTTTCTCCGAAATCCATGTCCGGCAGCATGAAGTAGGGCAGGCCGTCGCGCAGCGCGCGCAGGATCGGCTTGATGCCTTCCTTGCGCGTCACCAGGCGCACCGGACCGTAGCGTTCGCGGCCATGGCGCAGCAGGCGGTCGAAGGCTTCGTTCTTTTGCGGCACGTACATGCTGCACACCGGGATCACGCGCGAGGCGACGCCGGCCACGTCCAGGCACACGAAGTGCGGGCACAGCAGGATCGTGGGGCCGGCTTCCATCTCGGCCTGCGGCACCGCCGGCTCGACCTGGATCAGGCTGCGCACGCGTTCCTCGGGCGCCCACCACAGGATCGAGCGCTCGACGATGCTGCGCGCATAGGCGCGAAAGTGCCGGTGCGCGATGCGGCGCCGTTCCCGCTCGTCCAGTTCGGGCATGGTCAGGCGCAGATTGGTCAGCGCGATGTGACGGCGCCGGCCCATGATCATGAACATCAGGCTGCCGATCGATTCGCCGATGCGGCCGAGGATGGGCAGCGGCAGGAAATGCAGCAGCCACAGGATTCCGAGCAATACCCTCATGCCGCGACCTCGCTCTCCGGACCGGCCACGCCTTCCGGCTGCTTGTAGCGGTTGTAGCTCCAGAAATACTGGCTCGGCGCGCGCGCGATCAGCTGCTCCATGGCGCGGTTGATCGCCGCCGCCTGGTCGGCGGCGCTGCCGCTCAGGTCACCGTCGAACGGCACGAAGCGCACGATGTAGCCGGCGCCGTGCGGACGCCGCTCGGCGTACACCAGCAGGATGTCGGCCTTGCCCAGCTGGGCCAGCTTGGCCGGCAGGGTCATCGTATAGGCGTTGCGGCCAAAGAAGGGCGCCCACACGCCTTCGCCTTCCTGTGGCACCTGGTCGGGCAGCAAGCCGATCGGCTGTCCGCCCTTGAGGGTCTTGGCCAGGATGCGCACGCCGGACAGGTTGGCCGGCGCCAGGTGCAGGTTGTGGCGCGCGCGTGCGCCTTCGACCAGCGGCCGCAGCGCGTCCTTGCGCGGCGGACGATACATGACCGTCAACGCCGTCTTGAGCGCGATCTGCTGCGCCGTCATTTCGAAGCAGCCCAGGTGTGGCGTCAGGAACACAATGCCGCGGCCGGCGTCGAGTTTTTCCTGGACCAGTTCCCAGTTTTCCACCGTGGCATGCCTGGCAACCCGTTCCGGTTTGGCGCACCACACGAAGGCGAGCTCGATCGCGGCCTTGCCGGCCTCGGACACGGCCTGTTTCCAGTGCGCGTCATAGCCGGCCTGGGCCAGGTTGGCGCGCAGGCGGCGCTTGTACGACGGCGACAGCCAATAGACCAGCCAGCCCAGCGCGGCGCCCAAGGCGTGCAGGACTGGCAACGGGAAAATAGATAAGATACGGAAAATGACTACTAACATGTCGATTGATGGGTGTCGGATCGCGTTGCGTTTGCGCGTGCGTTTCCACACCAAAATTCCAAGGAAGCGTAAAATACCACTTTATGCTGGATCCGCCGAGTTAACAGACAACTTGCGAAGCGGAATATAAATGTCGCTAAAGCGTCGCAGGCAACAGTTTGCTGCGGCAATTCATGTGAACAGTAACTGGAGCCTACATGTCGAACGACTACCTCTTCACTTCCGAATCCGTCTCCGAAGGCCACCCGGACAAGGTCGCTGACCAGATTTCCGACGCCATCCTCGACGCCATCCTCGAGCAAGACCCGACCGCGCGCGTCGCCGCCGAAACCCTGTGCAACACCGGCCTGGTGGTGCTGGCTGGCGAGATCACCACGCACGCCAACGTCGACTACATCCAGGTGGCGCGCAACACCATCAAGCGCATCGGCTACGACAATACCGATTTCGGCATCGATTACAAGGGCTGCGCCGTCATGGTCTGCTACGACAAGCAGTCGCCGGACATCGCGCAAGGCGTGGACGAAGGCGCCGGCATCGATCTGGACCAAGGCGCGGGCGACCAGGGCCTGATGTTCGGCTATGCCTGCGACGAAACGCCAGAGCTGATGCCGGCCGCCATCTATTATTCGCACCGCCTGGTCGAGCGCCAGTCGCAGCTGCGCAAGGATGGCCGCCTGCCATGGCTGCGTCCGGACGCAAAATCGCAAGTCACCCTGCGCTACGTCGACGGCCGTCCGGTCGCGGTCGACACCGTCGTGCTGTCGACCCAGCACCACCCCGACGTCACCCATTCGCAGATCGAAGAAGCCGTCATCGAAGAGATCATCAAGCCGACCCTGCCGCGCGAGTGGCTGGATAAAACCCGCTTCCTGGTCAACCCTACCGGCCGCTTCGTCATCGGCGGTCCGCAGGGCGATTGCGGCCTGACCGGCCGCAAGATCATCGTCGACACCTACGGCGGCGCAGCCCCGCACGGCGGCGGTGCGTTCTCCGGCAAGGATCCGTCGAAGGTCGACCGTTCGGCCGCCTACGCCGCGCGCTACGTCGCCAAGAACATCGTCGCCGCCGGCCTGGCGCGCCAGTGCCAGGTGCAGGTCAGCTACGCGATCGGCGTGGCGCGTCCGATCAACATCACCGTGTACACCGAAGGCACCGGCGTGATCTCCGACGAGAAAATCGCGGCCCTGGTCAACGAGCACTTCGACCTGCGTCCAAAAGGCATCGTCCAGATGCTCGACCTGCTGCGCCCGATCTATTGCAAGACCGCGGCCTACGGCCACTTCGGTCGCGAAGAGCCGGAATTCAGCTGGGAACGCACCGACAAGGCGGCCGAACTGCGCGCCGCTGCCGGCCTGGCATAAGCGTCAACGACCGTGGGGTCGGCGGCATGGCCGCCGACCCCACGCGCCATCCCGCGATCCAACAAGCATTCCCCCCGCCATCCAGGCGTGCTAAACTACCCCGTTCCGAGGAGCGTTGCGACAGAGAGGTCCCCCTCTGCCAGGCTCGGATATCCAAGCAACTGCGCTCACGTTACTTTTTTCTAAACATTGAAAGGAGGGCGTGATGAGCGCCGTACTCAAAGACTCCCAAGACTACATCGTCGCCGACATCTCCCTGGCTTCCTGGGGCGAGAAGGAAATCCGCATCGCCGAAACCGAGATGCCGGGCCTGATGGCGATCCGCGAAGAATACGCCGCGACGCAGCCGCTGAAGGGCGCGCGCATCGCCGGTTCGCTGCACATGACCATCCAGACCGCGGTCCTGATCCGCACCCTGGAAGCCCTGGGCGCCACCGTGCGCTGGGCATCGTGCAATATCTACTCGACGCAAGACCACGCCGCCGCGGCCATCGCCTCGGTCGGCACCCCGGTGTTCGCCATCAAGGGCGAGACCCTGGACGAGTACTGGGAATACACCCACCGCATCTTCGAATGGCCAGGCGACAACCACGCCAACATGATCCTGGACGACGGCGGCGACGCGACCCTGCTGCTGCACCTGGGCGTGCGCGCCGAGAAGGACATCTCGGTGCTGGACAAGCCGGGTTCGGAAGAAGAAATCTGCCTGTTCAACGCGATCAAGGGCCGCCTGGCGCGCGATCCGTCGTGGTACTCGAAGCGCCTGCCTGAAATCAAGGGCGTGACCGAGGAAACCACCACCGGCGTGCACCGCCTGTACCAGATGCATCAAGAGGGCAAGCTGGCCTTCCCGGCGATCAACGTCAACGATTCCGTCACCAAGTCGAAGTTCGACAACCTGTACGGCTGCCGCGAATCGCTGGTCGACGGCATCAAGCGCGCCACCGACGTGATGGTCGCGGGCAAGATCGCCGTCATCGCCGGCTACGGCGACGTCGGTAAAGGTTCGGCGCAAGCCATGCGCGCGCTGTCGGCGCAGGTGTGGGTCACCGAGATCGATCCGATCTGCGCACTGCAGGCGGCGATGGAAGGCTACCGCGTCGTGACCATGGACTACGCCGCCGAACACGGCGACATCTTCGTCACCTGCACCGGCAACTACCACGTCATCACCGAGCAGCACATGCTCAAGATGAAGGACCAGGCGATCGTCTGCAATATCGGTCACTTCGACAACGAAATCGAAGTCGCCGCGCTCAAGAAATACGAGTGGGACAACATCAAGCCGCAAGTCGACCACGTCATCTTCCCCGATGGCAAGCGCATCATCCTGCTGGCCGAAGGCCGCCTGGTGAACCTGGGTTGCGGCACCGGCCACCCGTCGTACGTGATGAGCTCGTCGTTCGCGAACCAGACCATCGCCCAGATCGAGCTGTTCATGAACACCGCGCAGTATCCGGTGGGCGTGTACACGCTGCCGAAGAAGCTGGACGAAAAAGTGGCGCGCCTGCAGCTCAAGAAGCTCAACGCCCAGCTGACCACGCTGACCGAAGAGCAGGCGAACTACATCTCGGTGAGCCAGGAAGGCCCGTACAAGCCGGAACACTACCGTTATTGATCGGTAGCGGCTCGTAGTCATGTGAAACGTCCTTCGGGACGTTTCGTTTATCTAAACACCGTGCGCCGTACCTTTTTTGCGTGCGGCGTACGCGTACCACGAAAGTCTGTACCGATGCGCTTGCTGGTTACCTGGCTGATCAATGCCGCGGCCCTGATGGCCCTGCCTTACCTGATGCACTCCGTCGAAGTTTCCAGCATCGGCACCGCCCTGATCGCGGCGCTGGTGCTCGGACTGGTCAATACCCTGATCCGTCCAGTGCTGGTGCTCCTGACCCTGCCGGTCACCCTAGTCTCGATGGGCCTGTTTATCCTGGTCATCAACGCCTTCCTGTTCTGGCTCGTCTCCAATGTGGTCGACGGCTTCCAGGTGGCGGGCTTCTGGTCGGCCTTCCTGGCAGCCATCCTGTACAGCATCATTTCGTGGGCGCTCTCTACCTTGCTTCTTTCCGACAAAGATGGAAACTCCTGATTTCAGTATCGAGTTCTTCCCGCCCAAGACGCCGGAAGGCGCCGAGAAACTGCGCATCGCGCGCGAAAAGCTGGCCGACCTCAATCCGAAGTATTTTTCGGTGACGTTCGGCGCCGGCGGCAGCACCCAGCAGGGAACGCTGGCGACGGTGCGCGAGATCCAGGCCGCCGGCCACGAGGCCGCGCCCCACCTGTCCTGCATCGGCGCCACGCGCGAATCGATCCGCGACGTCCTCAAGCAATACCAGGACAGCGGCATCCGGCGCGTCGTGGCCTTGCGCGGCGACCTGCCGAGCGGCTATGGCGGCGCGGGCGAGCTGCGCTATGCCAGCGAGCTGGTGGAATTCATTCGCCAGGAAACCGGCGACTGGTTCCACATCGAGGTCGCGGCCTATCCCGAGATGCACCCGCAGGCGCGTTCGCCGCAGGACGACCTGCAGGCGTTCGCGCGCAAGGTGCAGGCTGGGGCGAACGCCGCCATCACCCAGTATTTCTACAATGCCGACGCGTACTTCCAGTTCGTCGACAATGTGCGCAAGCTGGGTGTCGATGTGCCGGTCGTGGCCGGCATCATGCCGATCACGAACTATATGCAGCTGATGCGTTTCTCGGACATGTGCGGCGCCGAGATTCCACGCTGGGTGCGCCTCAAGCTGGCCAGCTTCGGCGACGACAGCGCCTCGATCAAGGCCTTCGGGCTGGACGTCGTGACGGGGCTGTGCGAACGCCTGCTGGCGGGCGGCGCGCCGGGGCTGCATTTCTACAGCATGAACCAGGCGGCGCCGACGACGGCGATCTGGCAGCGGTTGCGGGCTTGATCCGCGGCTGTTCAGCAGCCGGTTGAACGCGTCGGCAGCATAGCTGCCAACCCTACGTAGGGTTGGCGGCTTCGCCGCCGACGCGTTCAAATCACGTTCGCATCATCGTGACGTTCGGTAATCACGCTATCCAACGGCACGTCGTGCGCGTCGCCATCGAAGGCCACCAACTGGCACGCATACGCGATCCCCACCGTCGCCGGCCTCGGCTCGGGCGCCAGCGTCCGGTCATAGAACCCGCCCCCATACCCCACCCGATACCCTAAAGCATTGAAGCCCAGGCAGGGCACCAGCAAAGCCGGTGGCCGTTCGATCATCCGCAGCTCGGTCGGCACCGCCACGCCCAGCCGGTCCGTCACCGTCGGCTCACCAGGCAGCCACTCGGCGAATCCCAAGGGCGCATCGCGTTCGACCACCACCGGCAATGCCAGCCGTACGCCTGCTTGAGCCAATTCCGCGTAGGCTGGACGCAAGTCCGGTTCGCCGGCCAGTGGCCAGTACACGCCCAGCGTTTCGTGGGAATGCGCGCGGCACCAGGCAATCACCCGCGCGCCGATGCGGTCGTCCCAGGCGTGTTTGGTGGCCGGATCGATCGCGCGCCGCAGCGCCTTGAGCGTGTTGCGCAACAGCGCCTTGTCCTGTTGTTGGGCAAGTTTGCTCGCTGCCGTGTCTGGTGGAGGCGCGGAGGCGCGTGGTATTCTTTGATCGCCGGTCATGGTTTCAATGCAGCGTAATGTGAGAGTTGTGGATGTTTCAATCGAAATTGTCAGCCGGCTTGTGGCCGGCCGCTATTGCCCTTGTTCTGTCCTGCGCACTGCCTGCAGGCGTGATGGCCCAGGAAGACCCCGATGCACCCGCGCCCGACGTGGCGCTGCCGCCCATCCCGGCCGGTGCGCCGTCCGTTCCCGGCGCCGGCACGGTGGGCGTGCCCGCCGCCGGGCCGGCGCTGGTGGCCGACAGCCGCGCCGATGACGACAATTTCTTGCTATTGCGGGCAGCGGCGCGCCAGAACGACGGCGCGCGCGTCAATGCGATCGCCTCGCGCCTGCCGTCGAATTACTCGCTGGCATCCTACGTCGACTATTATCGTCTGAAACCCCGCCTGCCCGACGCCATCCAGGATGAGGTGCTGCAGGTGCTGCGCCGCCATGAAGGCACGGCGGTGGCCGAGCAGCTGCGCGCCGAATGGCTGATCGAGCTGGGCAAGCGGCGCGAATGGAATACCTTCGAGCGCGAAGCCGGCGCGCTGGCCGGGACCGGCAGCCTGCAGATCCGCTGCTACGCCTTGCTGGCGCGCGCCGAACGCGGCGAGCGGGTGGCCGACGAAGCGCGCGCATTATTGAAAACGCCGGCCGGCTATGGCGACGCCTGCGGTGGCCTGATCGCGCAGCTGGCCGGCAACGGCCAGTTCACCCAGGCCGACCTGCTGTGGCAGCTGCGTATCGCCGGCCTGGACAATGCCACCGGGCCCGCGCGCCGCGTCGCCGTGCTGCTGGGCTTGCCTGAAACGCGCGCCGCCCAGGCGGTCGACCTGCCGGCGGTGGCGCTGGCGCGCGGCGTCGGCAAGACCCGCGCCGAACGTGAGCTGTACCTGGTGGCGGTCGGCCGCATGGCGCGCACCACGCTCAAGATCGCCGTCGCGAGCCTGGAAAAGAACGGGCCGCAACTGTCGAGCGAAGAGCGCGCCATCGGCTGGGCCAGCGTGGCGCTGGCGGCCTCGATCGCGCTGGCGCCCGAGGCGCACGGCTACTGGGACCGCGCCATGGGCGCGACGCTCACCGAATTCCAGATGCAGTGGAAGGCGCGCATGGCGCTGCGCCGCGGCGACTGGAAACAAGTGCGCGCCACCATCGAGGCGATGCCGCCGAACCTGCGCGCCGAGTCGACCTGGATCTACTGGCTGGGCCGCGCCCTGCAGGCCGAAGGCCGCACGCAGGAGGCGCGCGCGCTGTGGCAGGGCATCGCCGCCCAGACCACCTTCTATACCCAGCTGGCGCATGAAGAGCTGGGCAACCAGATCGTCGCGCCGCCGCCGGTCGCGCCGATCACGGCGCCGGAACTGTCGCAGGCGACCAATAATGCGAGCCTGCAGCGGGCGCTGAAGTTCTACCGTTTGAGCCTGCGCGCGGAAGGCAACCGCGAATGGAACTGGGGCTTGCGCGGGTTGTCTGAACGTCAGCTGCTGGCCGCCGCCGAGCTGGCGCGCCGCAACGAGCACCTCGACCGCATGGTCGAGACCTCGCTGCGCACGCGCACCGAGCTGAGCTACGACCAGCGCTTCCCGGCGCCCCATCTCGAGGTCCTCAAGCCCACCGCCCAGGGCCTGAGCCTCGATAAAGCCTGGGTGTATGGCCTCATCCGGCAAGAGTCGCGCTTCATCCGCGACGCCCGTTCCGGCGTCGGCGCCTCGGGCCTGATGCAGGTGATGCCCGCCACCGGCAAGTGGGTGGCGGCCAAGATTGGCCTGGATAACTTCGTGCACACCATGCTCAACGACCTGCATACGAATATCACGCTCGGCGCCAACTACATGAATATGGTGCTCGAGAACTTCGAAGGCTCGCAGGTGCTGGCCACGGCGGCCTACAACGCCGGCCCGGGCCGTTCCCGCACCTGGCGCGGCCGGCTCGACGCGCCGATGGAAGGCGCGATCTTCGTCGAGACCATCCCTTTCACCGAGACGCGCGGCTATGTGCGCAACGTCATGGCCAATGCCACCAACTATGCCTCGATCTTCGAGGGCAAGCCGCAATCGCTGAAGGCGCGCCTGGGCACAATCAGCCCGCGCCCGGGCAGCGCTTCGGTCCTGGACTGAGCCGGGGAGGATGAGCGTGAGCGTGCGGCCACCGAACGTGGTGCTGATCGGCGGCACCGGCTTCATCGGCCAGCACCTGGCCGCGCGGCTGTCCGACGACGGCGTGGGCGTGCTGGTGCCCGTACGCCACTACGAAAGCGCGAAGCAATTGACCATGCTGCCGGGTGTCGACGTCGAGGTGGCCAATATCCACGACGACGCCGTGTTGCGCAAGCTGCTGGCCGGGCGCGACGCCGTGATCAACCTGGTCGGCGTGCTGCATGGCGGCCACGGCCGGCCCTATGGCGAGGGTTTCCGCCACCTGCACGTGGAGCTGCCGCGCCGCATCGCCGCCGCCTGCGCCGACGTGGGCGTGCCGCGCTACCTGCACATGAGCGCGCTCGGCGCCGATTCGTCCAATCCTTCGTCCAGTCCATCGATGTATGGCCGCTCCAAGTCCGACGGCGAACTGGCCGCGCGCAGCCAGCCGACGGTCGCGGCCACCGTGTTCCGTCCCTCGGTGGTGTTCGGTCCCGGCGACCACTTCCTGACCATGTTTGCGCGCCTGCAGCGCCACCTGCCCCTGGTGCCGCTGGCGGCCAGCCGCGCGCGCTTCCAGCCGGTGTACGTGGGCGACGTCGCCGCCGCCTTTTCGATCGCCCTGGCCCGGCCAGACCTGCGCGACGCCACGATCGAGCTGGGCGGCCCGGCCGTGTATACCCTGGGCCAGCTGGTGCGGCTGGCGGGCCGCTTCGCCGGCCGCGAGCGCCCGGTGCTGGGCTTGCCCGACTGGGCGGCGCGCCTGCAGGCGCGGCTGTTCGAGCTGTTGCCGGGCGATCCCCTGGTCAGCCGCGACAATCTCGATTCGATGCTGGTCGATAATGTCGTGGCCGCCGACACCCATGCCTTGACAGCCGAGTCGCTCGGGATCAAGCTCACGGCGATCGAGTCGGCCGCGCCGCACTACCTCAACCGGCACGACCGCCTCGACGCCTATCGCACCCATGCCGGGCGCTGAAAAATAAACGACAAACCATGCAGACCATCGAACGCGACCCCATCCTTGCCCGCACGCTCGACGCAACCCGACACCCCGGTTTAACCCTCATCATCGGTAACAAAAACCTGTCCTCGTGGTCGATGCGGCCCTGGGTCGCGGCGGTCGCCTTCGGCATTCCATTCACCGAAGTGAAAGTCCTGCTCGACCAGCCCGACACCGCCAACGAGATCGCGCGCTACTCGCACGCGGGCCGGGTGCCGGTCTTGATGTCGGGCGACATGACGGTCTGGGACAGCCTGGCGATCGTCGAGTACCTGGCCGAGCAGTTCCCTGATAAACATCTGTGGCCGCAAGACGTGGCCGCGCGCGCGCTGGCGCGCTCGATCGTGGCCGAGATGCACTCCGGCTTCGGCGAGCTGCGTAACAGCATGCCGATGAACATCCAGGCGCGCCTGCCGGGCCGCGGACGCACGCCCGGCGCCCAGGCCGACATCGGCCGCATCTGCGAGATCTGGGAAGACTGCCTGTCGCGTTTCGGCCACCACCAGTACCTGTTCGGCGAGTTCTCGATCGCCGACGCCTTCTATGCGCCGGTGGTGTGCCGCTTCAAGACCTATGGCGTGGCGCTGGCCCCGGCATTGCAGGCCTATTGCGACCGCGTGCTGGCCCACCCGGCGGTGGCGCGCTGGGTGAAGGAAGCCATGGCCGAGACCGACCCGACCCCGCTGCACGACGCCGATCTGCCGGGCGAATGACGATGCGCAGTTATGTCGTCGGCGGCGCCGTGCGCGACGCCCTGCTGGGCCTGCCCGTGAAGGACCACGACCACGTGGTGGTCGGGGCTACTCCCGAGCAGATGATCAAGGCCGGTTTTCGCGCCGTCGGCAAGGATTTCCCGGTCTTCCTGCATCCGCACACGCAGGAGGAATACGCGCTGGCGCGCACCGAGCGCAAGACCGCGCCCGGATACCACGGCTTCGTGTTCCACGCCGCGCCCGACGTCACCCTGGAGCAGGACCTGGTGCGGCGCGACCTGACCATCAACGCCATGGCGCAGGCCGAGGACGGCAGCATCGTCGACCCGCACAACGGCCGGCAAGACCTGCAGGCGCGCCTGTTCCGCCACGTGTCCGATGCCTTCGCCGAAGACCCGGTGCGGATCCTGCGCATCGCCCGCTTCGCCGCGCGCCTGCCCGACTTCACGGTGGCCGACGATACCAACGCCCTGATGCGCCGCATGGTCGACGAGGGCGAGGTCGACGCCCTGGTGCCCGAGCGCGTCTGGCAGGAGCTGGCGCGCGGCCTGATGGAGCGCCAGCCGTCGCGCATGCTCGAGGTGCTGCGCGACTGCGGCGCGCTGGCGCGCATCCTGCCCGAACTGGACGCGCTGTGGAGCGAGCCGGCGCTGCGCACGATCGACCGCGCCGCCACACTCGGCCATCCGCTGGAAGTGCGCTTCGCCGTGCTGATGCGCACTCTGGCGGCCGTCGAGCCGATCCAGGCCGTGTGCAAGCGCCTCAAGGTGCCCAACGAGTGCCGCGACCTGGCCGTGATGACGGCGCGCGAGCGGGACGAGGTCGGCCGGGCGCTGGCGCTGCCCGCCGACGCCATCGTCACGCTGTTCGAACGCTGCGACGCCTTCCGTAAACCGGAGCGCTTCGCCCAGATGCTGCTGGCGGCCGGTTGCGGGGAAGGCGAGCGGCCCCAGGGACCGCACCTGGCGCGCGCGCTGGACGCGGCGCGCGCCGTCAACGCCGGCGAGGTCGCGGCCCGTCACGCCGAGCGCAAGGCGGAGATTCCGGGGGCCGTTCATGCCGCGCGCGTCGAAGCCGTACGGCAAGTGTTGCATCAAGACAACTAATTCACCTGTATTGACAGGATTTCGTTACATGTAGTTACACGGTTCGTGCGGTGCGGCCAAACGTTTTGCTATCCTTCAGTAACTGTAAATTGTTGCGTTGGAGAAAAACGATGTTCACCTTGCTGGCACGGCGTGTTGCAAGTTGGTGCCGGCGCCGTCGTGTGCTTCTGGCAAGCCTGGCGGTCATCTTCATGAGCGCGGTGTTGGTGTTTCTCTATGTCCGCACCGAGACGGTGGACCCGGAAATCCGCAACAGTGTCATGCTGAACCTGCGCGAGCTCGAAAAGCTCGACGCCGAATGGGATGCCAACATCCTGCGCGCGCATACGGGACGCGCCGCCACGCCGCTCGACCTCGCTTCGCAACTGCCGCGCATGCACGACCTGATGGCGCGCCTGGGCGACACCCTGCCGCTCACCGGCGATAGCGACGCCCAGTCCGCCTACGCCGAGTTGCAGGAGGCGCTGCAGGGCAAGGAGCAACTGGTTGCCCAGTTCGCCAAGCACAATCCGCCGCTGCGCGCGGCACTGCTGCACATGCCGCCGGCCGTGGCCGACCTCAAGACCGAGATTTCGGGCATCGAAGGCGCGCTGGCGCCGGGCCGCATCGTGGTGCGGCTCGACACCACCCTGAACGCGCTGCTGACCGAGACCCTGCGCTACAACATCGCGCCGAGCCCGGTGCTGGCGGCGCGCATCGACGAAATCCTGGGCGACGTGGCGGCCCAGCAGATCGCGTTCTCGCCGGCCGTGAACGACAAGATGGATGCCGTGATCGCCAGCTGCCGCGTGATCCTGGAAAAGCGCCCGCTGGAAAACCTGCTCGAGGCGCAGATCGCCGCCGCCGGCAGCGCCGCCGCGCTGGATCGCCTGGAGCGCGAGTTCGACCGTTCCTTCGACGCCGTGCTGCTGGAGCGCCAGCGCTTTCGCGGCTACCTGTTCGCCTACAGCGCCGTGCTGATGGTGCTGCTGGTGTACGCCGGCGCGCGGCTGCGCCGCAGCTACCGCATCATCGGCGTGGTCAACCGCCGCCTGCAGTCGGCCAACGAGACGCTGGAACAGCGCGTGGCCGAGCGCACCGCCGAGCTCGAAGCGCAGTCGCGCCAGCTCGAGCGCCTGGCCCAGCATGACAGCCTGACCGGCCTGATCAACTATCGCCAGCTGACCCGCCTGCTGGAGCGGGCGCTGGCGCGCGCCGACCGCCGCGACAGCGTGGTGGTGCTGATGTTCATCGACCTGGACGGTTTCAAGGCGGTCAACGATACCTGGGGCCACGCCGCCGGCGATCTGGTGCTGCAGATGGTCGCGCGCCGGGTGCAGGCCAGGCTGCGCGCCGAGGACGCGCTGGCGCGCCTGGGCGGCGACGAATTCGTGATCCTGCTCGAGGACGTGGCCTCCGAGGCCGGCGCGCTGCGCGTGGCGCGCCTGGCCCTGGCCGAAATCGAATCGATCACCGAGGCCGATGGCCACGTGGTGACGATCTCGGCCAGCATCGGCATCGCCAGCGCGCGCGGCCAGGCGGGCGCCGCGCGCGGGCAGGAAGCGCTGCTGGCGGACGCCGACAAAGCCATGTACGCGGCCAAGCAGGCCGGGAAGGGGCGGTTCGTGGTCAGTCCGCAATCGCAATGGCTGGGCCTGGAGCATCCGGCGGGACTGGCGCTGGACGGCGCCGCGCGCGACAATACCGATCGCGCCGCCAATGCGGACCCGATCGGCTAGAATCCGAATGTTGCAGTATGTGAAGGTATCGAGATGCTGGACAATCCCTTACGCCGCTGGATCCAGGGCCTGAGAGGCAAGAAGGGCCAGCCGCCGGTGCTGGTCAAGGAACTGGGCGAACGCGACCGCCGTCGCGTGCTGCGCCATCTGCTGGCGCTGGACAGCAATGACCGCCTGCTGCGCTTCGGCAGCATGATCCCGGACGAACAGATCACGGCCTACGTCGCGAAGATCGATTTCTCGCGCGACATCGTGTTCGGCGTGGTGAACAACGTATTCCAGCTGGTCGGGATGGGCCATCTTGCCTTCGCCTCGGCCGACGGGCGCAAGTCGACGACCAAGCAGCAGGTGGCCGAGTTCGGCGTCTCGGTGTCGAAGTCGGCGCGCGGCCAGGGCGTGGGCACGCGCCTGTTCCAGCGCGCGGCGATCCACTGCCGCAATTCCGACGTCGACACGCTGTATATGCAATGCCTGACCTCGAACCAGACCATGATGCATATCGCCAAAAAGGCCGGCATGCGCATCAAGCGCGAATACGGCGAGGCCGACGCCCACCTCGAACTGCCGCCGCCCAGCCCGGGCAGCGTGATGGCCGAGGCGCTGGAAGAGCAGTTCGCGGCGATCGATTACACGGTCAAGGCCAATGCCCGCGCGGCGGTGAAATTTTTTACACCGAAAAAATAAGTAAAGGCACCTTGGGTCCCCGCCTACGCGGGGATGACGTGCTCACACCAGCGGCATCGCCGTCGTTTCCTTGATACGCTGCAGCGCAAAGCTCGACTTCACGTCCAGCACCGCCGGATGCTTGAGCAGGGTGCCCATCATGAAGCGCGAGAAGTGGTCCATGTCCTCGACGTGCACGCGCAGCAGGAAATCCATGTCGCCGGTCATCGCGTAGCAGGCCACGACCTCGGGCCAGGTGCCCACCGACACCGCGAAATCGTTGCGCGGCGACGTCGCCGGCAAGCCCGGCTGGCGGGTGGCGCTCGCTACCTCGCTGTGCTTTTCCAGTCGCACATTCACATATGCCAATAGCCCAAGCCCGATCTTGTCCGGGTCGAGCAGCGCCACGTACTGGCGGATGACGCCTGCTTCTTCCAGGCGTTTGATGCGGCGCAGGCAGGGCGAGGGCGACAAGTTTACCCTTTCGGCCACGTCCTGGTTCGACAGCCGGCCATCGCTTTGCAAGATTTCCAGAATCTTGCGGTCTGTTTTATCCAGCTCAATCTTTGACATACCCACCCCATTGCAGACTTTTGTATGGCAATTTTATTGCGCAATTCAAGAAGACGGGGGAATTGTTTGGAATTTAATGCTTGGGGGGCAGGACTATACTGGCTCACATACGGTCAGCGAGATGCAGGAAATGCGCCGCGACGTATCCGCCATGAGAATCTTGGAGACACCATGAACGCACCCACGGACCGCGCCCACCTGGCGCCGCCGGAGTCATCCCCGCCCGCGCCTTCGCAGCCCGGTCAGCCCGCCCAACCGCAACAGGACATCACGCTCGACGACAAATGGACGCTCGAGCGCGGCCGCGCCTTCATGACCGGCACCCAGGCCCTGATCCGCCTGCCGATGCTGCAGCGCGAGCGCGACCTGAAGGCCGGCCTGAACACCGCCGGCTACATCACCGGCTACCGCGGTTCGCCGGTCACCGCCGTCGACCAGACCGCGATGAAGGCCAGGAAGCACCTCGACGCCCACCACGTCAAGTTCCATCCGGGCATGAACGAAGACCTGGCGGCGACCGCCGTCTGGGGCACCCAGCAGACCAACCTGTACAAGGACGCGAAGTACGACGGCGTGTTCGCCATGTGGTACGGCAAGGGCCCGGGCGTCGACCGCTGCGGCGACGTGTTCAAGCACGGCAACAACGCCGGCTCCGCGAAGCATGGCGGCGTGCTGGTGCTGGCCGGCGACGACCATGCCGCGAAATCCTCGTCCACCGCGCACCAGTCCGACCACATCCTGACCCACTGCGGCATCCCGGTGCTGTACCCATCCTCGGTCCAGGAATACCTCGACTTCGGCCTGCACGCCTGGGCCATGAGCCGCTACACCGGCCTGTGGGTGTCGATGAAGTGCGTGACCGACATCATCGAATCGGGCGCCGTGGTCGACCTCGACCCGGAGCGCGTGCAGATCGTCACGCCGACCGACTTCCAGCTGCCGCCGGATGGCCTGAACATCCGCTGGCCGGACGCCGTGCTGGACCAGGAAGTGCGGATGAGCAACCACAAATGGTATGCCGCGCTGGCCTATGCGCGCGCCAATAAACTCAACCGCATCATCTGGGACAGCCCGCGGCCGAAGATCGGCATCATCACCGCCGGCAAGAGCTATCTGGACACGCGCCAGGCGCTGGCCGACCTCGGCATCGACGAGCAGGCCGCGCGCGACATCGGCCTGCGCCTGTATAAAGTCGGCATGACCTGGCCGCTCGAGGCCGAAGGCGTGCACGAGTTCGCGCGCGGCCTCGACGAGATCCTGGTGGTCGAAGAAAAGCGCCAGGTGATGGAATACGCGCTCAAGGAGGAGCTGTACAACCTGCCGGACGGCGAGCGTCCGCGCGTGGTCGGCAAGTTCGACGATACCGGCGAATGGAGCAACAAGAACCGCATGGGCCACGGCGACTGGCTGCTGCCGGCGACCTATGAGCTCAATCCGGCCCAGATCGCGCGCGCCATCGCTTCGCGCATCTCGCACTACTGCGCCGGCCACCCGGTCGCCGAGCGGGTCAAGGAACGCATCGCCTTCCTGGAAGCGAAGGAGCTGGTGCTCAAGAACATTCCGGCGAAACCGAATCCGCAGACCGACCGCATCCCGTACTTCTGCTCGGGCTGCCCGCACAACAGCTCGACCAAGGTGCCGGAAGGCTCGCGCGCCATGGCCGGCATCGGCTGCCACTATATGGTGTTGTGGATGGACCGCGAAACGTCGACCTTCACGCACATGGGCGCGGAAGGCACGACCTGGATCGGCCAGGCCCCGTTCACCGACGAGAAGCACGTGTTCGTGAACCTGGGGGATGGGACGTACTTCCATTCCGGGATCCTGGCGATCCGCGCCGCGGTGGCGGCCAAGGTCAACATCACCTATAAGATCCTGTACAACGACGCGGTCGCGATGACCGGCGGCCAGAACGTCGACGGCCCGCTCGACCCGGGCATGATCAGCCGCCAGATTGCGGCCGAGGGCGTCAAGCCGATCATCGTCGTCACCGACGAACCCGATAAATACCCGAGCGACTACGCCTGGGCGCCGGGCACCACGGTGCGCCACCGTTCCGAGCTGATGGACGTGCAGCGCGAGCTGCGCGAAATGCCGGGCGTGTCGGCCGTGATCTACGACCAGACCTGCGCGTCCGAGAAGCGCCGCCGTCGCAAGAAAGGCGAGTTCCCCGACCCGGCCAAGCGCGTCGTGATCAACGAAGCCGTGTGCGAAGGCTGCGGCGACTGCTCGGTGCAGTCGAACTGCCTGTCGGTCGAGCCGCTGGAAACCGAACTGGGCCGCAAGCGCCAGATCAACCAGTCCTCGTGCAACAAGGACTTTTCTTGCGTATCGGGCTTTTGCCCGAGCTTCGTCACCGTCGAAGGCGGCGGGCTCAAGAAGCCGAAGAAATCATCGAGCGCCGAGGCGGCGCCGCCAAGCTTGCCGCTGCCCGTCATTCCGTCGGTCGAGACGCCGTATGGCATCCTGGTGGCCGGCGTCGGCGGCACCGGCGTGGTGACCGTGGGCCAGATCCTGGCCGTGGCGGCCCACGTCGAAGGTAAGGGCGCCATCGTGCTCGACCAGAGCGGCCTGGCCCAGAAGGGCGGTCCGGTGATGTCGCACGTGCGCCTGGCCGAACGCCAGGCCGATCTGCACTCGACCCGCGTCGGCACCGGCAGCGCCGACCTGGTGATCGGCTGCGACCAGATCGTCACCGCCAGCCGCGACGCCCTGAGCCGCATGGGCGAGGGCCGCACCTGGGCCGCGGTCAACGCCAGCGGCGCGACCACCGCGGCCTTCGTCAAGAACCCGGACTGGCAATTCCCGGCCGAGGGTTCGCGCGGCGCCATCCAGCAAGCCTGCGGCAAGGACAACGTCGACTTCATCGACGCCGGCCAAATCGCCACCGCCCTGCTGGGCGACGCGATCGCCACCAATATGTTTATGCTCGGCTATGCCTTCCAGAAGGGCCATGTGCCGCTGCAGGAAAATTCGCTGCTCAAGGCGATCGAACTGAACGGCGTGTCGGTCGCCTTCAACAAGGCGGCCTTCAACTGGGGCCGCAGCGCCGCGCACGACCTGGCCGCCGTGAGCCGCGCCGCCTTGCCGTCGAAGGTGGTCGAGTTCAAGCGCATCCAGACCCTGGACGACATCGTCAGCCGCCGCATCGAGCTGCTGACCGCCTACCAGGACGCGGCCTATGCCGGCCAGTACAAGGCTTTTGTGGACCAGGTGCGCGCGCAGGAAGAAAGGCTCGGCAAGGGCACGCGCCTGACCGAAGCCGTGGCGCGCTACTACTACAAGCTGATGGCCTACAAGGACGAGTACGAGGTCGCGCGCCTGCACACCGACCCGGCCTTCCGCGAGAAGATCGGCGCCATGTTCGAAGGCGACACCAGGCTGAAGTTCCACCTGGCGCCGCCATTGATGGCCAGGCACGACAAGGAAGGCCGCGCCATCAAGCGCGAGTACGGCCCGTGGATGATGAGCGCCTTCGGCGTGCTGGCGAAGCTCAAGGGCTTGCGCGGCACCGCCTTCGACGTGTTCGGCTACACGGCCGAGCGCAGGATGGAGCGCGCCCTGGTCAAGCAATACCGCGAGACGGTGACGGCATTGCTGCCGAAGCTGACGGAGGACAAGCTGGCGCAAGCGGTGGCGATCGCCAGCATCCCGGAAGACATCCGCGGCTACGGTCACGTGAAGGAGCGTCACCTGAAGGCGGCCAGGGAGAAAGAGGCGGCGCTGGTGGCGGCGTTTCATGCGCCGGACGTGACGCCACGGGCGGCTTGATCGTGAGCGCGTGGATGGTTCGGCCATCCACGCGCTCAGTGTCAGGCCAACGATTGTTCGATTGATATCAGCCGTTGTGCTCTAGCCTCAACCGTTACAGTTGGTTGTATTCGGCCCGGATATCGGCGTCTATAATCGGACGCATGAGCTCGCTATCTACCTCCCGCAAGACCTTCCCATTGCGTTTGATTCCCAGTGCGCTCGCCGCGCTGTTCGTCCTCGCCGGTTGCGGCGGTGGCGGCGGTTCCCCGAGCGTCGGCGCGCCTCCGGTGGCGCAAAATCCGGCGCCCACGACGCCGGCGCCGACGCCGGTCCCGACACCGCCGGTCGCCACCCAGCCGACGCCGGAAGACCTGAACCCGAACCTGCTGGGCGACGCCTACGGCAGCTACTGGAACAAGTGCGCCGTCCCGCGCACGGGGCTGGATGCGAGCGGCAAATCCTATCCCGACGTGCAGGGCACCCTGCTCGACGAGCTGAAATTCCTGCGCGCCTGGGCCAACCAGTACTACCTCTGGTACGACGAGATCCCGAACACCTACAAGATGGCCGACTTCAAGAGCGCGCTCGACTACTTCGCGGTGCTCAAGACGCCGGCATTGACCGCAAGCGGCAAGCCGAAGGACCGTTATCACTTCACCTATCCGACCGCCGAGTGGGAGGCGATGCAGACCCAGGGCATCGACCTGGGCTATGGCATCACCTGGAGCCGCAACGCCGATGGCCTGGCGCCGCGCACCTGGCTGATCACGGCGGTCGAGCCGGGCTCGCCCGCCGCCGCGGCCGGCCTGCTGCGCGGCGACATGCTGCTCAAGGTCGACGGCGTCGATTTCGTCAATGCCGACGATGAAGCCTCGGTCGACCGGATCAATGCCGGGCTGTTCCCGGCGTCCGCCGGGACCACCCACCGCTTCACCCTGCAGCGCGCCGGCGTGGCCTATGAGGCGACGCTGGTCGGGGCCGAGGTCGTGCTGGCGCCGGTGAAGAACGTCAAGGTGATCGAGACCGCCAGCGGCAAGGTCGGCTACCTGACCTTCGACAGCTTCAACGCCGTGTCCGAGAAGCAGCTGTACGACGCCTTCGTCACCTTCCAGCAGGCCGGCGTCAACGACCTGGTGCTCGACGTGCGCTACAACGGCGGCGGCCTGCTGTACGTCGCCAGCCAGCTGGCCTATATGATCGCCGGCCCGGCGTCGACGAGCGGCAAGGTGTTCGAGCAATCCCGCTACAACGACAAGACGCCGGCCTACCAGCCGATCATGTTCCGCTCGACCGCCTGGGGCTTCGCCTCGAGCAACCCGCTACGCACCGGCACGCCGCTGCCCACCCTGGGCCTGAAACGGGTGACCGTGCTCAGCACCCCGGGCACCTGCTCGGCCAGCGAATCGGTGATCAACGGCCTGCGCGGCGCCGACATCGAAGTGATCCAGATCGGCGGCACCACCTGCGGCAAGCCCTACGGCTTCACGCCGGTGCCGAACTGTGGCACGACCTATTTCTCGATCGAGTTCCAGGGCGTGAACCACAAGGGCTTCGGCGACTTCACCGACGGCTTTACGCCGACCTGCCAGGCGAGCGACGACCTGTCGCGGCCGGTGGGAGACCAGAACGAAGGCTTGCTGGCCACGGCCTTGGCTTACCGCGCGAATGGTGCCTGCCCGGTCTCGACCACGGCCAGGGCGCGCGTCGTGCCGATGCGGATCGTGCGGCCGGAGGTCATGGAAATTTCGATTTATACCAAATAGATGTGATTTATAAATTTTACATATATCCAGGGTGTAAAAATGATCAATTGCTGCCTACAATGATAATTCATGGATAAATCTGGCGATTTGGCTGAACCTATTTCGAGGAAAGAAATTTTTGATTATTTGCGGAATGTGCAAAAAGAAACAGAAATTAGGGCAAGACTGAGTGGAATTAATATCTGGGTAATTTTCGGGGCAATGGGGGTGATCGTCTGGGCCTTGTTGGATCCAACTAAGTCAATACTTTCTGAAAAAGTGTTTCTTTGGGCAACGGTAATCTGTCAAATTTTTATTGTTACAATAAATTTAGGCGTAGCAGTAAGGGTTCAGGGTAGTAGGTCAGATCTACGATTTTTGCCTGCATGGATGGCCTCTAGAACAGATCTTGCTCTCTTCTGGGCAACTCTATATGCGATCTTTTCAGCACCATTTATTGTTTGTGGAGTGCTATGGGGTTTTACTGTTGGGACAGCAGTTTTCTCTCTAGTTATGTCTCTGTTGATTTTGAGTGAGCTATTCGGGAAAGCTGATCATGAGGACGCAAATCGATTATTTGGGAAGTCTAAATCATCAAAGATCTTCGCGGTAGGGTTTTTCTTCGTAATCTTGTTTTCTATCGTCTATGATAATGTCTTGCTGTGGACCGATCCCGATAATTGGCTATCCAGGCTAGAGGTAAAAACTGTATTTCTGATTGTTGCATTGTACTTCCTTCTTTTGTTGTTGAATCAACGAAAACTGGCAGATAACTTGGATGCTTGGACTTATGAGCTGGAAAAGAAAATTATTCTTGGTTTGTGTACAAATGAAGAGGCGCTGCGCGCAATTGAAAATCAGCAACTGGGCGCACGACTCATAAGTGTAATAGAGAAGAAGAAATCGAGCTTGGTTTCCAAGGGGGTGCAATTGGAGAAGGAGCTTGAGTCAATGAGGCTGGCAATCTCTAATATTGAAAAAATTTCGCGAGAGTATATGCACGAACGCCGAGCGCAGCATGCTGCCGCTACTAAGGCTGTAGAAAATTCTTTATCGGAACTTGAGGGTGAATTTAAAAATCTTGAGAGTTTTTCTAAAAAGCTTCGAAATAGAAATATTGTATTGAAAGAGGCTAGCATAGATCAGTTGCTCATCGAGGTGCAGACTGATTTGGAGTCCTATAAGTCTCTAAGATTAAAAGTGAAAGATGAGTTGGTAAGAGACAAAAGGCGTTTGGAAGTTTAAAGAGTTCGATGAGAAGTGATGTCGACAGGATCTGCTGGTTCAAGGACTATTTCCGAGGTTATAATTTCTTTTTAAAAATCCTCGGAGTTTAAATGATCCGTTCTGCGTTACTGCTGGCCCTGTTGTCGGCCATTCCCCTCAGCCAATCCGTCCACGCCGCTCCCGACCTGACCACCGTGTCGGAACGCTCGGGCTTCACCGCCACCGGCCGCTACGACGAGACGATCGCGCTGTGCACAGCATTCCAGCAGGCGTATCCGAAGCAGGTGCGGTGCATCGATTTCGGCGTCACGCCGGAAGGCCGCCCGATGAAGGCGCTGGTGGTGAACGGCAAGGGCGTGTTCACCCCGCAGGCGGCGAAACAGCAGGGCCTGCCGGTGACCCTGATGCAGGGCGGCATCCACGCCGGCGAGATCGACGGCAAGGACGCCGGCTTCCTGGCGCTGCGCGAAGCGCTTGAAGGCCGCGCGGCCAAGGGCGCGCTCGACAAGCAGGTGTTCATCTTCGTCCCGGTGTTCAACGTCGACGGCCACGAGCGCTTCGGCAAGTGGAACCGCCCGAACCAGCGCGGCCCGGTCGAGATGGGCTGGCGCACCACCGCCCAGAACTACAACCTGAACCGCGACTACCTGAAGGCCGACGCGCCCGAGATGCAGGCCATGCTGGCGCTGGTGAACGCCTGGGATCCACTGGTCTACGTCGACCTGCACGCGACCAATGGCGCCAAGTTCCAGCACGATATCTCGATCCAGGTCGAGCCGGTGTATTCGGGCGACCCGGAATTCCGCAAGGCCGGCCTGCTGCTCCGCACCAACGTGATCAAGGACATCGCCAAGGAAGGCTCGACGCCGCAGTCCTATTACATGTCCTTCGTGAAGCATGACGATCCGATGTCGGGCTTCATGGACGGCGTGTCCGATCCGCGCTTCTCGACCGGCTACTTCCAGCTGCGCAACCGCATGGCGATGCTGGTCGAAACCCACTCGTGGAAGGAATATCCGGTGCGCGTGCGCATCACCCGCAACACCGTGGTGTCGGTGCTCGACCAGGTGGCGAAGAACGGCAAGCAATGGCAGCAGGCCGCGTATGCGGCCGACGCGCGCGCCGCCAAGCTGGGCAACCAGCCGGTGGCGCTGTCGTACAAGGCCTCCGACAAGAAGGAAATGGTTAACTTCAACGGTTACGCCTACACCCGCACGCCGTCGGAAGTCTCGGGCGCCCTGATGACGCGCTACGACGAAACCAAGCCACAGGTATGGCGCGTGCCGCTGTGGCAGGACATCGTGGCCGACTTCCAGGTCACCGCGCCGCGTGCCGGCTACATCGTGCCCGCCGCCTACGCCGCGATCGTGGGCGAGAAGCTGCGCCAGCACGGCGTCGAGTTCCGCAAGCTGGACAAGACGAAGGAAGACCTCCAGCTCCAGTCCTTCCGCGCCGACAAGGCAACCTTGGCCGCGGCCTCGGTCGAAGGCCACCAGCGCCTGACGGTGGAAGGCAAGTGGAAGGCGGAAGCCCGTCCGGTCGCGGCAGGCTCGCTGTTCGTGCCGATCGCGCAGCCGAAGGCGCGCCTGGTGGTGGCGATGCTGGAGCCGCAGGCGCCGGATTCGCTGCTGGCCTGGGGCACGTTCAACACGGCCTTCGAGCGCAAGGAATACATGGAGGACTACGTGGCCGAGGAGGTCGCGCGCGAGCAGATGGCGGCCGACCCGGCCGTGGCCAAGGCCTTCCAGGAGCGCCTGGACAGCGATCCGGCCTTCGCCAAGAATCCGCAGGCGCGCCTGGAGTTCTTCGCCAAGCGCCATTCGTCGTATGACGAGCGCCTGAACCTGTATCCGGTGCTGCGCGCAAATAGCGCGCCCTGAACCCCTTATCGGCTGCCCTGGATGAAGTCGTCGAGACGGATGAACTTGACGTCGCGCTCGCCGGCATCGCAGGCCTTCGCCGGCGCGCGTGCCGCCGCGGGACTGGCTCCCGCAGCCGGTCCGAGCGGGATGACGGTCTGGACGAATTCCTTGGCCGCGGTCAGGGCTTCGGCGGAGGGCTCCGTGCCGAGGCTGATCTCGCTGATCGCCCCGCTGTCGCCATACTTGACGTGGAATTCCGTCTTGGCGAATTGGGCGGAGACGACCTTGGCGTAGTACAAGGCCCCGGTCGCCAGGGTGGCGCTGGTAACGAATTGCGCCGGCTCGCAGTTTCCGCCGTCGCTCGCCTTGTCATGCGTCCCTGTCTTGACATAGGTTTCGTGCGTCCTGAACGGAACGCCCGGCGCCTGCCTGTTGCCCGCATCGTAAATATGCAGCGAGCTGGCGCAGCCGCACAGGCTGGCTACCGCGCCCAGGGTCGTGACCAGCGTTTTCATGGTGGCGCCTCCGTACCGGTCCGGGGTTAATGTGTTTCCGCTCGGGTCGTGGATGCCCGGGCCGTTACGACGTTATTGCCAGCTGCACCGCTTTCAGCACGTTCAGGCGGCCATAGCCCATCTGGTCGTTGCGTCCATCGACATAGGACACCGAGCCGACCTTGTCGGCGCTCTGCGCGATGATGGCCGTCACCTGGGCGCCGGACAGCGTGGGGTTGGCGCTCAGCACCAGGGCGCAAGCCCCGGCGACCAGCGGCGTGGCGGACGAGGTGCCATTGAAGCCGGGATAGTAATCGCCGCCGGGGTTGTAGCCGGCCGGCCCGGTGATGTCGGTCGTATAGTTCTTGACCCCAGGGGCGGCGACCAGTACTTCAGGGCCGTAACTGGAGCCCCACCAGTTTTCTCCATCGTCGCTGGAGGGCGTCTTCGGTTCATCTTTCGGCGTGGATGCGGCCACGCAGATCACACCGGGGAGGTTGCTTGGAAAACCGACCGGTCCTGGCCTGTTGCCCGCCGCGACGACGACAACGCAGCCCTTGCCGCCGCGACCAAGCGTCAGCGCACGTCCAAAAGCGGCGATGACGGCGCTCGACGCGGATGTGTCGCTCCAGCTATTGCTCAGGACCGAGGCGCCGTTTTGCCAGCACCAGTCGACCGCCTCGGCGATCTGGCCGGGGCTGGTGGTCCAGACGCCGCGCGGCCGGTCGGAATAGGCGATCCGGACCGCCATGATCGAGCAGCCGCCACCGATCCCGCGGACGCCATCGGTGCTGCTGGGAACCGCCGCGGCAAGACCTGCGCACGCCGTCCCATGGCCGTCCCAGGCATTGGGCTCCTGAAAATTGTCCTTGTCGCAGGCGTCGTAGCCGGCGATGACCGATTGGCGCAGGTCGAGATGCCGGGTATCGATGCCGTCGTCCAGCACGGCGATCTTGATTGCGAGATTTCCCTGAACCAGCTTCCAGGCCTGGTCGGCGGCGGTCAGCTGTATCGCGTATTGCCGCGCGGCGTAGGCGCGCTCGCTGCCCGGGCCGCCCTGGGCGGCAGCATCGGCCGAGACATCGTCAAGCGCGGGCTTGACCATCAGATTGACGAAGTCCGGCTCGATATACGCCAGGTCTTCGCTTGGCGCCAGTTGCTGGACCGTCGCCAGCGGATCGACATCGGGCGCCAGGGTAACCGTGTACTCGCCGAACCCGCGTGGCGCGATCGATTCATAGTTCACGTCCTTGAGCAAGCCGCTGACGGGGGTGGCCGGGTCTTTCATGCCCAGCAGGATCCGGTCCGTGGCCAGCACCCGGGTTTCGCCCAGCTTGAACACGGGCGTCGTTCGTGCAACGCCGGCAGGCCGGTTGCCGACCGCCGCGTTGACGGCATGGCTCACCGACATGGGCGCCGCGGACGGGGATTTCAGTAAGGTGAATTTTTCATTAGGGATTTCGATGCGTTCGGTAACGTCGGCCCCGACACTGCTGGAGAATGCCGCCCGCAGGCTATGCGGCGCCGGCTCCAGATAACGTACGCCAACCAGATCTGGATCTTCCGCCAAACGAACCGTCTGGCCATTGACCTTGTATTCATAATCCACGATATCCCTCCGTGACTAGTGATCTATCCACCATTCATGCACCGTGCATGGATGTAGATCACCATGTCACGGTTTTTTGGTAAAACGGTCAACGAAAGTCCAGGTGTTCAATAATCGAAATGCGGGCGTGTCGCGCAAATACGATGCCATGTCCTTGTTTTGGTGGCCTGAACGACTAACATCGCAACACCGGGGGCACGTAACATCGGGGTCAGCATAATATCGGTAACATCGGGGTCAGGTCTGACATTTGGACACGGGTTCAGCAGTAATCAATATCGGTAACATCGGGGTCACGGTAACATCGGGGTCAGGTCTGACATTTGGACACGAGTTCAGCAGTAATCAAGGTTCCTTGGAAGTCTGAGCGATCTCAGCGCTGGTGGTTGCCGATCCAGTACCGTTATCGGATGACACGACCACTTAGAGTTAATTTTCCTGGGGCGCTCTACCATGTGACGTCGCGCGGAAACCGACGCGCATCGATCTTTCGGGATGATGCCGATCGACGTATTTGGCTAGACGTTCTGGAGAAGGTTTGCGAACGCTATCATTGCGTCATTCACAGTTTTTGCCAGATGACCAATCACTACCACTTATTGATTGAAACGGTGGAAGGGAATCTACCGAGTTGCATGCGCCAACTCAACGGTCATTATTCACAGTATTTCAATCGACGGCATCGTGTTGTTGGCCACTTGTTTCAAGGGCGCTATAAGGCGGTATTGGTGCAGAAAGATAGCTATCTGCTAGAGGTTTCCCGTTATATTGTTCTAAATCCTCTACGCGCTAACACCGTGGCGGCGCTGAAAGAATGGAGATGGAGCAGCTACCATTATTTTATAGGGGATGACATTTCACCCGACTGGCTTGAGCGCAACTGGCTTCTAAGGCAGTTTGGTAATACGCCGACGAGCGCGATCGCGGCATATCAGGATTTTGTTCTTGCTGGCCTTGGGCAAATGAGTCCATTGGAGGCTACACGCCATCAAATTCTGCTTGGCGATGAAAACTTCATATTGGTGCACCAGCAACTGCAGCAATCCGAAGAGCTTATAGAAACAAAGAGATCTGAACGACGTGCCGTTGCGCTTCCATTGTCCGACTATCAGGACCGGTATCCGGACAGGAGCGAGGCAATGGCACGTGCTTACGCGTCTACCGCCTTCACCATGTCGGAAATAGCACGCGTGTTTGGTGTGTCGACCAAAACGGTCAGCCGAGCGATTGCTGGCTTTGAGAGGGCAAATAAAAGCAAATCATTGTAGAGGCCGTGTCCAAATGTCAGACCTGACCCCGTAGTTCCGGCAGTAGTTCCCGTGTATCCGGTGCTGCGCATGAACGTCGCGCCCTGACGCCTGGCCACGCTCAGGGCGCGCTGGCGGATGCAGGCAGGGACGTCAGGATGACCGTCCTTACCGCGCCGCCGGCGTCAAGCGTGAGCTGGTAGAGGCGGTCGTACTCGTCGTCGGCGATATCGGGACCAGGCTCGCCGCCGAACAGGCGCACCAGTTCCGGCAGCGTGTTCGAGTGGCCCACCACCAGCACCGGGCCGCGCAGCGTCTTCACCTTGTCGACCAGCGCTTTCGGCCGGGCCGGGTCGTACTGCTCGACCTGCAAGCCCAGTTGGCGGGCCAGTGGCTGCGCGGTCTGCAGCGTGCGCGCGGTCGGCGTGCTGAAAATGGCCTGGATGCCGGTGCGCTGCAGGATCCCCGCGATGTTCTGGGCGCGCAGCTGGCCTTGCGGCGTCAGGGCCGGGTCCTTGCCGATGCTGGCTTTTTCGCCATGGCGGACCAGGTAGATCGCGCTGGGCTCGGCAAGGGCAGTGCCTGGGACGAGCACGGCAAGGGCAATGAAGATGTTTCGCAGCAGGCGTGGGGCTTGGCTCAAAGGCAGGCGCATCGCGGTTCTCTAGGCGGTGGAGGTGACGCCAGCGTAGCACGGCGGAACTCAGGCTTCGGTATCTGGGAGAGGGCGACCGTGGAAACTGGCATCGCGCTGCGGCCCGGCGAGGGGCAACGCTGCCACCCGCACCAGCGAGTGGCTGGACATATACCAGTCATTGACCACCAGTTCGGCCTGTTCGATGCGCATGACGCCGAGCGGCTCGTCGCGCAGCGCGTCGAGCAGGGCGGCGAAACGCGCCGCATCGCGCAAGGGCTCGGTGAAGCGAAACAGCGTCATATGCGCGGTCACCAGGCGGTATCGGCGGTCGAGCGCGCCGTCGAGGCCCCGCTCGCGCAATGCCGTCCGCAGGCGCTCGCGCAGGATTTCCAGCGCTGGGCCGCGTGCAATGCCGCGCGCCATCACCGCACCGCGCGACAGCGCGATGCCGCCGAAGTCGATCCCGATCGCCTCGATGCCGTCCACGGCGGCCCGGGCCGCGGCCAAATAGTCGTCCACCAGCGCCGGGTGGATGGCGACACCGGCGCCGGCGGTCAGCAGCGACAGGATCGTCATGTGCATATCGGCTGCCGGGTAGCGATACTGGCGCGGTTCGGCGCCCGCCAGGCAGTCTAGCAGGCCGTCGAAGCGCGCCTGCAGCGATGGGCCGGGACGCGCGATCAGGCTGATGCCGCGGCGCGGGTCGGGACCGGCCGCAAGTCGCGTGTCGCAATCGACGTCTCCACGCGCGATCGCGCCAAAGGCGTGCTCCCACATCGTGTCGTAATGGGCTTGCAGGCTGGGCCTCGCAGAGGTGTCGGTCATGTCGTCGTTCCGCACGTATATCATGACGAAAAAAAAGCAGAGGCACCGGCCTCTGCTTCCTCGATGCGCTGCTCTTAGAGCTGCGTCAACGAAATCGTATTCGCCGCAGGCGTCGAACACGGCTCCTCGTCGAACGCGATATCGCCCAGCGGATTCGGCACGCCATCGGTCTTCAGGCCGACGAAATCGAACAGGTCGCGGTCCTGCAAATGCGACGGCACCACGGTCGACAGCGCCGAGAACGTGTTCTCGACCCGGCCCGGATGCTTCTTTTCCCATTCGCGCAGCATGTTCTTGATTTGCTTCCTCTGCAGGTTTTCCTGCGAGCCGCACAGGTCGCACGGAATGATCGGGAAACCTTTCACCTCGGCGTAGCGCTCGGTGTCGGCTTCTTTCACGTAGGCCATCGGGCGGATCACCATGTGCTTGCCGTCGTCCGACACCAGCTTGGCCGGCATGCCCTTCAGCTTCCCGCCGAAGAACATGTTCAGGAAGAAGGTCTCGAGGATGTCGTCGCGGTGGTGGCCCAGGGCGATCTTGTTGCAGCCGAGTTCGTCGGCCACGCGGTACAGGATGCCGCGCCGCAGGCGCGAGCACAGCGAGCAGGTGGTCTTGCCTTCCGGGATCAGGCGCTTGACGATGCTGTAGGTGTCCTGGTTTTCGATGTGATAAGGCACGCCGAGCTTGTCCAGGTAGGCCGGGAGAATATGCGCCGGGAAGTTCGGCTGCTTCTGGTCGAGGTTGACCGCGACGATGTCGAAGTGGATCGGCGCGCGCTCGCGCAAGGTGAGCAGGATGTCGAGCAGCGCATAGCTGTCCTTGCCGCCCGACAGGCAGACCATCACCTTGTCGCCGTCCTCGATCATGTTGAAGTCGCCGATGGCCTGGCCCACCAGGCGGCACAGGCGCTTGTGCAGCTTGTTGTCCTCGCGTGCGATCTTCTCTTGCTTCTTCGCGTCAATGCCGGCCTCGGCAGTCGGGAAGTCGTCTTCGACGACGCGTTCAATCACCGTTTCGTTCATGCTTCTTCCTTGATCCTGAATACTTCGACGCCGACGCCTTCGCAATCCGGATAGACGTCCGGCTTCATCGTCGACACACCGGCGGCGCGCACGCGCGGGTGGGTCAGCATCGCGGCCACCACGTCGTCGCACAGCGTTTCCTGCAGGTGGATGTGGCCCTTGGCGATGCGCTGGGCAATGGTCTCGCGCATGAAATCGTAGTCGACCACTTCCGCCAGCTGGTCCGCCTTCGGCGTCGACAGCTCCAGCGGAATGTACAGCTCGACATTGATCAGGACACGCTGCTCGCCCTTCTTCTCGAAATCGTGCACGCCGATATTGATCATCACTTCGTAATTGCGCAGGAACAGCCGGCGGCAATCGCGCAAGCTCGGGTGGGACAGGGCGGACAACATGGGATAGCCTTATTTGGTGGAGTTATTTGGTTCAGTCAGGAACATCACGTCACGCTGCGAGGGCATCAGGTGCTGGCCGCCATCGACCAGCAGGGTGGTGCCGGTCAGCGCGCGCGCCGATGCGGCGTAGACCACGGCGTCGGCGATGTCCTGCGGGGTCGACGAACGCCGCAACGGCGTCATCTGGTGCGCCGCGGCGAAGCCTTGCTCGCTCTGGTCGCCCGACACCATCGTGATGCCGGGAGCGACGCCGACCACGCGCACCTTCGGCGCCAGCGCCTGGGCCAGCATCGTGGTCGCCGTGTGCAGGGCCGCCTTGGACAGCGTGTACGACAGAAAATCCGGGTTGAGATTGTACAGTTTCTGGTCCAGCAAGTTGACCACGACGGCTTGCCGCCCCTCCGCGGTGGCGGCGTGCAATTCCTGCGCCAGCAGCACCGGCGCGGCCACGTTCGCCTGCATATG
This sequence comes from Massilia timonae, assembly GCF_001866515.1. Classification (NCBI taxonomy): domain Bacteria; kingdom Pseudomonadati; phylum Pseudomonadota; class Betaproteobacteria; order Burkholderiales; family Oxalobacteraceae; genus Massilia; species Massilia timonae. The sequence continues at coordinate 1,352,832 of NZ_JRYB01000001.1, read as the reverse complement.
GGCGTTGAGCAGCTCCCAGGAGAACGCGGTGGCGCTGTCGTATTCAAACAACGAAGCGTTGTTGACGATGCAAGACAGCGGCCCCAGCGCCGCGCTGGCCTGGCCGACCAGCTGGCGTACCGCCGCCTCGTCGGACAGGTCGCACTGCAGTAGCGCGGCGCGCCGGCCCAGGGCCAGGATGGCGTCGCGGGTCGCGATCGCGTCGCTTTCGGAATGGCGGTAGTGCAGGGCGAGGTCCCAGCCGGCCTGGGCCAGGCCGAGCGCGATCGCGCGGCCCAGGCGACGGCCGGCGCCGGTCACGAGCGCGACCCGGGGCAGGGAGATCGAAGGGCTATCCGTCATCATTGTCTTAAATTGTTGATAAAAGCTATTCTGGCTACAATGCCGGCATGTCCCTGCCCGCACCCGATACCGACGCCCTGGCCGCGTCCCATTCCCTGCAACAGCTCATCGCCGCCGACATCGAACAGCACGGCGGTGCGATCGCATTCTCTCGTTTCATGGAACTGGCGCTGTATGCGCCCAGGCTCGGGTATTACAGCGGCGGCGCGGCCAAGCTCGGCGCGAGCGGCGACTTCACCACCGCGCCCGAGATGACGCCGCTGTTCGGGGCGGCCGTGGCGCGTGTGGCAGCCGCTATTATCGCCCAAAGCGCGCCCGACATCATCGAGTTCGGCGCCGGCACCGGCCGCCTGGCGCGCGACGTCCTGGCCGAGCTGGCCAGGCAGGGTGTCGAGGTGCGCTCCTACACCATCATCGAACTGTCCGGCGAATTGCGCGCGCGCCAGCAGGCCAACCTGGCCGACCTGCCGCAGATGCGCTGGCTGGACGCCATGCCGGACCGGTTCAGCGGCGTGGTGCTGGCCAACGAGGTGCTCGACGCCATGCCGGTCGAGCTGGTGATCCGTACCGGCGACGGCTGGCGCCGGCAAATGGTCACGGTCGAGGACGGCGCCTTCGCCTTCGTCCAGGCGCCGCTCGGCGCTGAACTGGCCGCCCAGCTGGCGCGCCAGGTGCCGGACCACGAGCAGATGATCGAAGGCTATGTGACCGAACTGCACCCGGTCGGCGCCGGCTTCATGCGCTCGCTGGCGGCGATGTTCGCGGGCGGCCGCGGCGCCGCCATCCTGTTCGACTACGGCTTCCCGGCCCACGAGTATTACCTCGACCAGCGCATCGGCGGCACCCTGATGTGTCATTACCGCCACCATGCGCACCCGGATCCCTTTTATTTGCCCGGCCTGCAGGACATCACCGCCCACGTCGATTTCACGGCGATGGCGCTGGCATCCCAGGATGCCGGCCTGCCGGTGCTGGCGTATATGAGCCAGGCTTCCTTCCTGCTCGGTGCCGGGATCGGCGAACTGTTGCTGGAAAACGACCCCGAAGACGCCAAGCATTTCCTGCCCCGGTCGCGCGCCGTGCAAAAGCTGGTTTCTCCTGCTGAAATGGGCGAATTGTTCAAGGTCCTGGTGGTCGGACAGGACGTAGAATTGCCAGAGCCAATCGTGCGCGCGGACCGCAGTCATCGCTTGTAGACTTTATGATATCTTGCACAGCGGACACAAATCCGGCTAAGCTGTGAGATATTCCCGCGTCTCGTCACATGACGGGCTTCGGCCGAGGACAGACAAAACGCGCAGGGTAGAAGCGGGTAGACTTGACAGATCATGGCCAAGATTCATACACATTATGACAACCTGAAGGTGTCGCGTCATGCGCCCCAGGAAGTCATTCGTGCTTCCTACAAGGCCCTGAGCCAGAAATATCACCCCGACAAAAACCCGGGCGACGAAAAGTCCGCCCGCATCATGGCGGTCGTCAATACCGCCTACAACGTCCTGTCCGATCCCGTCCGCCGCAAGGAGCACGACGAATGGATCGCCGCCGAGGAGTGGGAAGTCGAGTGGCTGGAAAGCTCGAACGCCAAGGAAGGCCAGCCGCGCAAGAACGCCGACAACTGGGAGGGGCAGCCGCCGCCCAAGCCGCGCCGCAAACGCCAGTGGCGCAATCCGCGCTGGTGGCTGGGCATGTCGGGCTGCTTCGTGGCCGGCGCCGTCGTCGCCGTGCTGACGATCGAACAACAACCCAACATTATCCCGAGCGCACTGGCCTGGGGCGGCATCGCCCAGGACCCCGTCAAGACCGGCCGCCCGGACGCGCTGGGCGTCGACGCCAGCAGTGACGACTGGGCCCGCCGCATCGGCCCGGACGGCGCCAAGGGCCCGCCGCCCGAGGTGCGCGCGCTCGCCGTCACCCAGCTGGCGGTGCCGGCCCGCGCCCCCGACTGCAGCACCGACCTGCAGACCCTGGCGTCGCCCAGCGGCGATCCCTGGCCGCTCGAGTCTTCCTACCTGCCCGGCTACCCGGTCGGCAACGAGGGGACAGAGATGCAGGTCGTGGTCGACAACAGCGCCAACGCGGCGCCGGTATTCGTCAAGCTGTACGACCTCGACCGCCGCGCCAACGTCAGGCACGCCTTCGTGCAGCAGCGCTCGAACTTCACCTTCGACAAGCTGGCCGCCGGCAAGTACGAGGTGCGTTACCAGAACGTGGTCGACGGCGCCAGCAAGTCCGAATGCGACGGCCGCCATACGGCCCTGCGCCAGGCTGCGGCCGATATTCAATAAGCGGCCCACAATCAGCTGGCTGTCGTTTTTTCGGCGTACTGACACTTTCTCGTGTCAGGACCTACCCCGATTTCATTATTTTCGTTCCGCGCCGTAATATACTGGCCGAATGCCGCGCGCCCATGCAGCCGCGGCGCCACGCCCAACGCAGGCTTACACGGACCATCATGAACGAACTGGAAGGCCTGACGGCCCTGATCATCGAGCCCCACGCGGGGATGCGGGCCAGCATCCACAGCATGCTCACGCTGTGCGGCCTGACCCGGATCGAGCACGCCAGCACCTCCAACCAGGCCGTCAAGCATCTTGGCCTGCGCCAGTTCGACATGATCCTGTGCGAATACGACCTCGAAGGCGGCCAGGATGGCCAGCAACTGCTGGAAGACCTGCGCCACCACAAGCTGATGCAGCTGGCCACCATGTTCTTCATGGTCACGGCCGAAGGCAACCACAGCAAGGTGGTCAGCGCCGCCGAGCTGGCGCCCACCGACTACATCCTCAAGCCGTTCACCGCCGACCGCCTGCTCGAGCGCATCGCACGCGCCCTCGACAAGCGCAATGCCTTCCTGCCGGTGTACACCCTGATGGAAGCGGGCGACCAGGAGGAGGCGATCGCCGCCTGCATCGAAGGCCAGCGCCTGCACGCGCGCTACGCGGTCGACTTCCTGCGCCTGCGCGCCGAGCTGCACATGTTCCTGGGCCAGGCCGACCAGGCCGAGCCGATCTATCGCCACCTGGTCGAGATCAAGGCGATCGCCTGGGCCCGGCTCGGCCTGGCCAAGACCCTGTTCGTGCGCAAGCAATTCACCGAGGCGCGCGACATCCTGGAAGACCTGGTCGACACCAACCGCAACTTCGTCGACGCCTACGACTGGCTGGCGCGCACCCACGCGGCGGTCGGCGAATTGCAGAAGTCGCAGGCGGTGCTGAGCGACGCGGTGGCGGTGTCGCCGCATGCCGTGCGGCGCCTGCGCACCCTGGCCGACACCGCCTTCGAGGCGGGCGACGTCGACACCGCCGAGAAAGCCCTGCGCCAGGTGGTGGGCAAGGCCAAATACTCCGAATTTCGCGACCCCGAGGATCACGTCAAGCTGGTGCGCGCGCTGGTGCACAAGGGCGATCCCGTCGGGGCCGCCGCCATGGTGCGCGACCTCGACCGCTCGATGGGCGGGCGCGCCAATACCCCGCTGTGCAGCGCGATCGCCTCGGCCCTGGTGCACGAATACACCGGCAACGAGCAGCGCCTGGGCGAAGCGCTGGGCGCGGCCCTGGCGTCAAGCAAGGATGCGCCCAATCTGTCGCCCGACCTCAAGCTCGAGCTGGCGCGCACCTGCATCGACAATGGCCGCGAAGAAGGCGCTTCCGAGATCGTGCGCGAGGTGATGAGCAATGCCTCGAGCGACGCCATGGTCACCCGCGCCATGGGCGTGCTGGAGCAGGCCGGCAAGGGCGAGCTGGCGCAGACGCTGGCCCAGCAGAGCCGCCAGCAGGTGGTCGACCTGGTCGCCGGCGGCGCCGCGCGCGCCAGGGACGGCGACTACCAGGGCGCGGTGCGGCTGATGCTGGAAGCGGCCACCAAGTTGCCGAGCAATCCTGCGGTGGCCTTCAATGCCGCGCTGGCGGTGCTGCGCTGCCTCGAGCACGAGGGCTGGGACAATCGCCTCGGCGCCCAGCTGCCGGGCCTGATCGGCAATGTGCGCAAGCTCGATGCGCTCAATCCCAAGCTGCCGGCGCTGGCGGCGCTGCACCAGCAGGTGCTGAAACAATACAAACAAGGCGCGCATGCTGCAGCGCCGCTGCGCAAGGCCGGCTGAGCGGAGCGACGCCATGGCCGACATCCCCCAGGACTGCGCCCCGCGCCGCGTGCGACCCGCCCTGATGCGCAAGCTCAGCGGCACCGAACGCATGTTCACGCTGGGCGGCGCCATCGCACAGGTGATCGGCATGGGATATAGCGACGACCTGGGCACGGCCGACCTCGCGTATTACGTGGTGTCCGACGTCGCCTTGACCCAGCGCATCCTGCGCCTGTCCAACACGGTCCAGTACCGCACCCTGTCCGGCACGCCGGTAACGACGATCTCGCGCGCCATTTCCCTGCTCGGCTTCGACAATGTGCGCGCCGCCGCGCTGGCGATGCTGCTGGTCGATGCGCTCGACACCGCCGAGCACGGCGTGCGGGTGGAGCTCGAAGCCGCCCTGTGCGCCAGCCTGGTCGGCCGCGAGCTGGCGCGCCACAGCCCGATCCCCGGGGCCGAGGAAGCGGCGATCTGCGCGCTGTTCAAGAACCTGGGCGCGCTGCTGCTGGCCAGCCACGAGCCGGAGCGCTACCGGGAAATCGCCGCGTTCGTGGCGGCCGGCAAGCATACTCCCAGCCAGGCTGCGCAGCTGATCCTGGGCTGCAGCTTTGAGGTTTTGTCTGAGGCGATCTTGCGCGAGTGGCAGATGCCAGGGTTGATCGTGCAGGCCCAGGCGACGCTGCCGCCGGGACCGCTCGAGGCCGCGTTTGATCGCGACGAATGGATGCGGCAGGTGGCCGCCTTCAGCCGCGATGTGGCGCGCCTGATGGGGCGCCATCACGATCCGGCCGCTGCGACCGAGACCCAGGAACTGATACGGCGCTATGGCGCGGCGCTGGGCGTCGACCATCCGGCCATGGTGGCGCTGTACGACGAGGTGCAGGAAGGCATGAACGGCATGCTGCAGAGCATGAACATGGAGCGCGCGCCGAAGACCGATCCGAAGGCCGCCAGCAGCCTGCCGAACGTGCTGGCGCTGGCCACCCTGGACGCGGGCGAGGACGACGAGGGCGAGTTCCACCCCAGCGGCAAGCCGAAGAATGCGCGCGACCTGCTGCTGGCGGGCGTGCAGGACGTGACCCTGCTGGGCGGGTCCGGCGCCGGCCTCAACGACATCATCATGGCCGTGCTCGAGACCCTGTACGGCGCGCTGGGCTTCCGCTTCGCCACCGTCTGCCTGCGCGACGCGCGCACGAAACAGTTCCGCGCGCGGGTGTCGCTGGGCGAGGGCAGCGCCCCGCTGCAGGACGGTTTCGTCTTCCCCTGCGCCTTCACGCGCGACGTGTTCCACCTGGCGCTCGAGAACGACGCCGACATGATGATCGCGGACGCCTTCAGCCCCAGGATCCGCGACCTGCTGCCGGCCTGGTACAAGACTTTGCTGCCGGACGCCGAGAGTTTCATCGTCCTGCCGCTGGTGGTCGGCAAGGCCGGGCTGGGCCTGATCTACGCCGACCGCATCTTCCCCGCGCCCGAGGGCGTGGCGCCGGACGAGACGGCCCTGATCAAGGCGCTCAAGGCGCAGGTGCTGGCGGCGCTGGCGCCGGCGGGGCCGAACCCGTAGGGTTGTCCGATTCTGCGGACGTGCCGTCGGAACTATTCCGAATCAGTTCATAAAGATTTTTTCGCACTTGGCAAAATCACCCTTGCAGCTTTACAGTCCGACCGTTACAATCACGCCCCGAAGCAACGCTGTCAGGCGAAGTAGAAAATCTTCTACCAAAACCTGATTGACAGTACGTTGAGCTTGCTTCATACTCTGCGGTTCTTCGCGGTGGGGTGGCCGAGTGGTTAAAGGCAGCAGACTGTAAATCTGCCCTCTCTGAGTACGCTGGTTCGAATCCAGCCCCCACCACCAAAAAGAAGATCGTGAAGTCGGATTTGAAGTTGTACCTCGCGGGTGTAGCTCAATGGTAGAGCAGAAGCCTTCCAAGCTTACGACGAGGGTTCGATTCCCTTCACCCGCTCCAGTTAGTGCGGTGGTTTCTACATCGCAAAAATCAGCCCTTGTAGCTCAGTGGTAGAGCACTCCCTTGGTAAGGGAGAGGCCACGTGTTCAATCCACGTCAAGGGCACCAGAATTTTGTACGGCAGTCGCGTTGCACTCGTCCGTCAGGTGTGCCTGGTAATCCCCAAAATATCGTTAGATCTTAGGAGTCTGAAATGGCAAAAGGTAAATTCGAACGGACCAAGCCGCACGTGAACGTCGGCACCATCGGTCACGTTGACCACGGTAAAACCACCCTGACGGCTGCAATCGCTACCGTCCTGTCGAAGAAATTCGGCGGCGAAGCCAAGGCCTACGACCAGATCGACGCGGCTCCAGAAGAAAAAGCACGCGGCATCACCATCAACACCGCGCACGTCGAGTACGAAACCGAAAACCGTCACTACGCTCACGTTGACTGCCCAGGCCACGCCGACTACATCAAGAACATGATTACCGGTGCTGCGCAGATGGACGGCGCGATCCTGGTGTGCTCGGCCGCTGACGGCCCAATGCCACAGACCCGCGAGCACATCCTGCTGGCGCGTCAGGTTGGCGTTCCATACATCATCGTGTTCCTGAACAAGTGCGACCTGGTCGACGACGCAGAACTGCTGGAACTGGTCGAAATGGAAGTGCGCGAACTGCTGTCGAAGTACGAGTTCCCAGGCGACGACCTGCCAATCATCAAGGGTTCGGCACGTATGGCGCTGGAAGGCCAGCCAGGCGAAATGGGCGAAGAGTGCATCACCCGCCTGGCAGCAGCCCTGGACAGCTACATCCCAACCCCGGAACGTGCTGTTGACGGCGCCTTCCTGATGCCAGTCGAAGACGTGTTCTCGATCTCGGGCCGCGGCACCGTCGTGACCGGTCGTGTCGAGCGCGGCGTGATCAAAGTCGGCGAAGAAATCGAAATCGTCGGTATCGTTGACACCGTCAAGACCACCTGCACCGGCGTGGAAATGTTCCGCAAGCTGCTGGATCAAGGTCAAGCTGGCGACAACGTCGGTCTGCTGCTGCGCGGCACCAAGCGTGAAGACGTGCAGCGTGGTCAGGTTCTGGCAAAGCCAGGCTCGATCAAGCCACACAGCAACTTCACCGGTGAGATCTACGTCCTGTCGAAAGACGAAGGCGGCCGTCACACCCCGTTCTTCAACAACTATCGTCCTCAGTTCTACTTCCGTACGACTGACGTGACCGGTTCGATCGAACTGCCAGCAGACAAAGAAATGGTCATGCCAGGCGACAACGTCTCGATCACCGTCAAGCTGATCGCTCCGATCGCGATGGAAGAAGGTCTGCGCTTCGCAATCCGCGAAGGCGGCCGTACCGTCGGCGCCGGCGTCGTGGCAAAAATCATCGCCTAATTCATCAGGCGATAGAGGGAAACGGAAACATCTCCGTTTCCCTCGAACAGCATTGCCAGCGAGCGCGCGCTTGCTGTATAATGCTGGATTCAGCAGTAAAGTTTTCGTAGGGGTGTAGCTCAATTGGCAGAGCGTCGGTCTCCAAAACCGAAGGTCGCGGGTTCGATTCCCTCCGCCCCTGCCACCGAATTCTGGTGCGCAGCACCGAAAGTAAAGAAGAATGTCTAATCAATCCGTGCAAACTGTCAGCACCTCGAATGAAAAGTTCAAGGTCGCGCTGGCGGTGGTTGCAGCGATTGCAGGCGTCGTCGGGTTCTTCTACCTGACTGGCCAGAACAAACCAGCCTTGGTCGCCGCAGGCGCCCTCGTGGCTGGTTTAGTTTTTGCTGTCCTGCTTTTGTGGACTTCCACCACTGGCCGTGATTTCCTGAGCTTCGCCAAGGAGTCGGTGCGCGAGACCAAGAAGGTCGTCTGGCCTACCCGCCGCGAAGCCATGCAGATCACCGGCATCGTGTTCGCCTTCGTGGTCGTGATGGCGATTTTCCTGTGGGGCACGGATAAGCTTCTCGAGCTCCTGTTGTACGACTTTGTCCTGGGTTGGAAATAACATGAGCGATAACGTGCAAGACAATGCACCAGTGCCGGGCGATGTCCCGGCACAAGACGCTGCGGCTGCGCCGCTGAGCGTCCCGGTCAGCAACAAGCGCTGGTACGTCGTCCATGTCTATTCGGGCATGGAAAAGAGCGTGATGCGCGCCCTGAACGAGCGCGTCGAGCGCGCAGGGATGCAAGACCAGTTCGGCCAGATCCTGGTGCCGACCGAGGAAGTCGTCGAGATGCGCAACGGCACCAAAGCCGTTTCCGAGCGCCGCTTCTTCCCGGGCTACGTGCTGGTTGAGATGGAAATGACCGACGAAACCTGGCACCTGGTGAAGAACACCAGCAAGGTCACCGGTTTCATCGGCGGCAAATCGAACAAGCCGACCCCGATCCCAGCACGCGAGATCGACAAGATCATGCAGCAGGTGCAAGAGGGTGTCGAAAAGCCACGGCCAAAAGTGCTGTACGAAGTGGGCGAGCAAGTCCGCATCAAGGAAGGCCCGTTCACCGACTTCAACGGCAACGTCGAGGAAGTCAACTACGAAAAATCGAAGGTGCGTGTCTCAGTCACCATCTTCGGTCGTTCGACTCCGGTGGAACTGGAGTTCGGGCAAGTCGAAAAGGTCTAAACGCTTTAATCGGAGCGTCGCAGTAGTCAGGCGGAATCCGGTAAGAGGAGCCCCGCCGAGACGAGTAGTCGTGGTGGGGCGCTACTACTCAAGTCAAGATAGGAGCCAGACATGGCAAAGAAAATCATTGGCTTTATCAAGCTGCAAGTCCCAGCTGGTAAGGCAAACCCATCCCCACCGATCGGTCCTGCACTCGGTCAGCGTGGCCTGAACATCATGGAATTCTGCAAGGCGTTCAACGCGCAGACCCAGGGTATGGAACCAGGCATGCCGATCCCGGTCGTGATCACCGCGTTCGCCGACAAGTCCTTCACCTTCGTGATGAAGACCCCACCGGCAACCTACCTGATCAAGAAAGCCGCCGGCATCACCAAGGGCTCGGCCAAGCCGCACACCGACAAGGTTGCCAAGCTGACCCGCGCTCAAGCTGAAGAAATCGCAAAAACCAAGCAGCCGGACCTGACCGCCGCCGACATGGACGCAGCAGTGCGTATCATCGCTGGCTCGGCACGTTCGATGGGCATCACGGTGGAGGGTCTGTAATGGCTAAGCTGTCCAAGCGCGTCAAAGCAATCAAAGCAAAAGTTGACCGTAACAAGGTCTATGAGTTCGACAACGCTGTGTCGATCATCAAGGAATTCGCCACCGCCAAGTTCAACGAGTCGATCGACGTCGCCGTTCAACTGGGCGTGGACCCGAAGAAGTCGGATCAAGTGGTCCGCGGTTCGGTCGTGCTGCCAGCTGGCACCGGCAAGACCGTGCGCGTCGCTGTGTTCGCTTCGGGCGACAAGGCTGAAGCTGCCAAGGCAGCCGGCGCCGACGTGGTCGGCATGGAAGACCTGGCAGAGCGCGTGAAGGCCGGCGACATGCCGTTCGACATCGTGATCGCTTCGCCAGACACCATGCGTATCGTCGGTACCCTGGGTCAGATCCTGGGCCCACGCGGCCTGATGCCGAACCCGAAAGTCGGCACCGTGACCCCTGACGTCGCTACCGCCGTCAAGAACGCCAAAGCCGGTCAGGTCCAGTACCGTACCGACAAGGCAGGTATCGTCCACGCGACCATCGGCCGCAAGTCGTTCAGCGACGCAGATCTGAAGACCAACCTGGTCGCCCTGATCGACGCACTGAACAAGGCCAAGCCGGCCACCTCGAAAGGCGTGTACCTGCGTAAGGTCGCCCTGTCGTCGACCATGGGCGCTGGCGTCCGTGTCGATCACGCTTCGATCTCGGCTGCTGCCTAAGTAACAGCATTAAGTCCCGGTGCTTCGGCACTGGGCGCATCTTTGGGCTGTCGGAGCTGAACACCGCCCCGGCAGGCAATCAAAGACCGTTGGGCCGAAAGCAGAGGTTGAGCTGACGGTTAATAGACCACCCAACGCAGATGGTGTACCCGAACAAGTTTTGTAGTCCAGCTGTGTGAATGTATCCGCCCAGTTTTAAGACTTCTTAACTTCGGACGCCGTGTGTTCGAACCGATATGGACATCCGTTCATATCATTTAAGGAGATTGACCGTGGGTCTTAATCTGAATGACAAAAAGGTCGTCGTCGAAGAAGTTTCCGCAAAAGTAGCAACTGCGCAAACCATCGTCGTGGCTGAGTACCGTGGCATCCAGGTTAGTCACTTGACCAAGCTCCGTGCAACCGCACGTGCCCAGGGTGTGTACCTGCGTGTTCTGAAGAACACGCTGGCTCGCCGCTCTGTTGAAGGCACGCAGTTTGCCCCGCTGGCTGACGCCATGACCGGTCCGCTGATCTACTCGATCTCGGACGACGCCGTTGCTGCCGCTAAAGTCCTCGCCGACTTCGCGAAAACCAACGACAAGCTGGTCCTGAAAGCCGGTAACTACGCAGGTAAGCAGCTCGACGTAGCTGGTGTTACCGCGTTGGCAAGCATCCCATCCCGTGAAGTCCTCATCTCGCAGCTGTTGGGCGTCATGCTGGCTCCGGTGTCGGGCTTTGCACGTGGTCTGGCTGCACTGGCAGCGAAAAAAGGCGAAGGTTCGGAAGCTGCTCCTGCAGCCGAAGAAACCGCTGCAGCTTAATAGCGCAGCCTTTTTTCTCAAGTACTAACTACACACAATATACAACTGGAGTTTCAAATGGCAATTAGCAAAGACGATATCCTGAACGCAGTGAGCGAAATGTCCGTCATGGACCTGAACGAACTGGTCAAGGCATTCGAAGAGAAGTTCGGCGTGTCGGCAGCTGCAATGGCAGCACCGGCAGCTGGCGGCGCCGCTGGCGGTGCAGCTGCTGCTGAAGAGCAGACCGAGTTCAACGTTGTTCTGTCGGAAGTCGGCGCGAACAAGGTCGGCGTCATCAAGGCAGTCCGTGAAATCACCGGTCTGGGCCTGAAAGAAGCCAAGGACCTGGTCGACGGCGCACCGAAGACCGTGAAAGAAGCCCTGCCAAAAGCTGACGCTGAAGCCGCTAAGAAGAAGCTGGAAGAAGCTGGCGCCAAGGCCGAGCTGAAGTAATACATAAGCACCGGGCGCTTGAAATACAGTGCCCAGCGCGGGAGTCAAAGCTTGCAAAACCTGCCGGAAGGCAGGGGATGCGGCTTTGGCTCTTTTGTCGTCCCTGCGGCAAACGTCGAGATTTACATGGCGACAGGGAATAAGTAGTACCCCGTTTCAGCAGCATCGTATCACAGCAGTTTGCTTGTCCTTTTCATCTGGCGCGAAAGAGTAAGAGACTTCAGGGCTTGCGTGTGGTAGTGGCGTTCGCCACTGGCAATTCCTGAATTCTCCATCCTTTCTGTCACTCACGGAGTGTCCATGCACTACTCATTTACTGAGAAGAAGCGCATTCGCAAGTCGTTCGCGAAGCGCGCCAACGTTCACAACGTTCCCTACCTGCTGGCTACCCAGCTGGAATCCTACGAGAACTTCCTGCAGGCCGAATTCGCTCCGTCCTCGCGCAAGAACGAAGGCCTGCAATCGGCCTTCTCCTCGATTTTCCCTATCGTGTCGCACAATGGTTTTGCGCGCCTCGAGTTCCTGTCGTATGTGCTGGGCGACCCTGCGTTTGACGTGAAAGAGTGCCAGCAGCGTGGCCTGACCTTCGCGTCGCCGCTGCGCGCCAAGGTGCGTCTGGTGATCCTGGACAAGGAATCGCCGACCAAGCCAGTCGTCAAGGAAATGAAAGAGCAGGAAGTCTATATGGGCGAGCTGCCGCTGATGACCACGAACGGTTCGTTCGTGATCAACGGCACCGAGCGCGTCATCGTCTCCCAGCTGCACCGTTCGCCTGGCGTGTTCTTCGAACACGACCGCGGCAAGACCCACTCGTCGGGCAAGCTGCTGTTCTCGGCACGTATCATTCCTTACCGCGGCTCGTGGCTGGACTTCGAGTTCGACCCGAAAGACATCCTGTTCTTCCGCGTCGACCGTCGTCGCAAGATGCCGGTAACGATCCTGCTGAAGGCCATCGGCATGACGCCGGAACAGATCCTGGCGAACTTCTTCGTCTTCGACAACTTCACCCTGCGTAACGACGGCGGCGAACTCGAGTTCGTTTCCGAGCGTCTGCGCGGCGAAGTCGCGCGCTTCGACATCGTCGATCCGAAGTCGGGCAAGACCATCGTCACCAAGGACAAGCGTATCAACGCCAAGCACGTCCGTGACATCGAAGCCGCCGGTATCAAGAGCATTTCGGTGCCGGAAGATTACCTGCTGGGCCGCGTGCTGGCCAAGAACATCGTCGACCAGGACACCGGCGAGATCATCGCCGTGGCCAACGACGAGCTGACCGAAGAACTGCTGGGCAAGCTGCGCGACGCCAGCGTGACCGACATCCAGACCTTGTACACCAACGATCTGGACCAGGGCGCCTACATCTCGCAAACCCTGCGCACCGACGACACCGCCGACCAGACCGCCGCACGCGTGGCGATCTACCGCATGATGCGTCCTGGCGAACCGCCAACCGAAGAATCGGTCGAAGCCCTGTTCAACGGCCTGTTCTACATGCCGGAACGCTACGACCTGTCGGCTGTCGGCCGCATGAAGTTCAACCGCCGCATCGGCCGTGACGAACTGACCGGCGACATGACCCTGTCGAACGAAGACATCCTGGCCGTGATCAAGATCCTGGTCGAGCTGCGCAATGGCCGCGGCGAAGTCGACGACATCGATCACCTGGGTAACCGCCGCGTGCGTTGCGTCGGCGAACTGGCTGAGAACCAGTTCCGTGCCGGCCTGGTGCGCGTGGAACGCGCCGTCAAGGAACGCCTCGGCCAGGCCGAAGCGGACAACCTGATGCCGCACGACCTGATCAACAGCAAGCCGATCTCGGCCGCGATCCGCGAATTCTTCGGTTCGTCGCAGCTGTCGCAGTTCATGGACCAGACCAACCCGCTGTCGGAAGTCACCCACAAGCGCCGCGTCTCGGCACTGGGACCGGGCGGTCTGACCCGCGAACGCGCCGGCTTCGAGGTGCGCGACGTGCACCCGACCCACTACGGCCGCGTGTGCCCGATCGAAACGCCTGAAGGCCCGAACATCGGCCTGATCAACTCGCTGGCTCTGTACGCCCGCCTGAACGAATACGGCTTCCTGGAAACCCCGTACCGCAAGGTCGAGGATTCGAAAGTCACCGACAAGATCGAATACCTGTCGGCGATCGAAGAAGGCCGCTACATCATCGCCCAGGCGAATGCGAAGATCAACGACGAAGGCCAGCTGGTCGACGAACTGGTCTCGGCGCGTGAAGCCGGCGAAACGATCCTGGTCTCGCCAGAGCGCATCCAGTACATGGACGTCGCCCCGGGCCAGATCGTGTCGGTCGCAGCATCGCTGATTCCGTTCCTGGAGCACGATGATGCGAACCGTGCACTGATGGGCGCCAACATGCAGCGCCAGGCCGTGCCTTGCCTGCGTCCAGAAAAAGCCGTGGTCGGCACCGGTATCGAGCGCACCGTCGCGGTCGACTCGGGCACCACCGTGCAGGCCTTGCGTGGCGGCGTGGTCGATTACATCGATGCCGGTCGCGTGGTCATTCGCGTGAACGACGATGAAGCGCAGGCTGGCGAAGTCGGCGTCGACATCTACAACCTGATCAAGTACACCCGTTCGAACCAGAACACCAACATCAACCAGCGTCCGATCGTGCAGGTTGGCGACCGCGTTGCCCGTGGCGACGTGATTGCCGACGGCGCATCGACCGACCTGGGCGAGCTGGCACTGGGCCAGAACATGCTGGTGGCGTTCATGCCGTGGAACGGCCTGAACTTCGAGGATTCGATCCTGATCTCGGAAAACGTCGTCAAGGACGACCGTTACACCTCGATCCACATCGAAGAGCTGTCGGTGGTCGCTCGCGACACCAAGCTGGGCGCGGAAGAAATCACCCGCGACATCTCGAACCTGGCAGAAAACCAGCTGGCGCGCCTGGATGAATCGGGCATCGTCTACATCGGCGCCGAAGTGCAAGCCGGCGACGTGCTGGTCGGTAAGGTCACCCCGAAAGGCGAGACCCAGCTGACGCCTGAAGAAAAACTGCTGCGCGCGATCTTCGGCGAAAAAGCGTCGGACGTGAAAGACACCTCGCTGCGCGTGCCTTCGGGCATGGTCGGCACCGTGATCGACGTGCAAGTGTTCACCCGCGAAGGCATCCAGCGCGACAAGCGCGCCCAGCAGATCATCGACGACGAGCTGAAGCGTTTCCGCCTGGATCTGAACGACCAGATGCGTATCGTGGAAGGCGATGCCTTCGAGCGTCTGGAGCGTATGCTGGTCGGCAAGATCGTCAACGGCGGTCCGAAGAAGCTGGCCAAGGGCGCGGCGATCACCTCGGAATACCTGGCGGACCTGGACAAGTTCCACTGGTTCGACATCCGTCCGGCCGACGACGACACCGCGAACGCGCTGGAAGCGATCAAGGAATCGATCAACGAAAAGCGTCACCAGTTCGACCTGGCCTTCGAAGAGAAGCGCAAGAAGTTGACCCAGGGCGACGAACTGCAGCCTGGCGTGCAAAAGATGGTCAAGGTCTACCTGGCCGTCAAGCGCCGCCTGCAGTCGGGCGACAAGATGGCGGGCCGCCACGGTAACAAGGGTGTGGTCTCGCGTATCGTGCCGGTGGAAGACATGCCGTTCATGGCGGACGGTCGTCCTGCCGACGTCGTGCTGAACCCGCTGGGCGTTCCGTCGCGTATGAACGTCGGTCAGATCCTGGAAACCCACCTCGGCTGGGCAGCGAAGGGCCTGGGCTGGCGCATCGGCGAAATGCTGCAGGCGCAAGCGAAGGCGGCGGATCTGCGCACCTTCCTGGGCAAGATCTACAACGAAACCGGCCGCAAGGAAGACCTGGACAGCTTCAGCGATGAAGAAATCCTGAGCCTGGCGCAGAACCTCAAGAACGGCGTGCCGTTCGCGACCCCGGTGTTCGACGGCGCCCACGAGGAAGACATCCGCCGCATGCTGGACCTGGCGTTCCCGGACGACATCGCTGCCCACCTGGGCATGACGCCGTCGAAGAACCAGGTCACCATGTTCGACGGCCGCACCGGCGAAGCGTTCGAGCGCAAGGTCACCGTCGGCTTCATGCACATGCTGAAGCTGCACCACCTGGTCGACGACAAGATGCACGCGCGTTCGACCGGCCCGTACTCGCTGGTGACGCAGCAGCCGCTGGGCGGTAAAGCCCAGTTCGGTGGCCAGCGCTTCGGTGAGATGGAGGTGTGGGCACTGGAAGCGTACGGCGCATCGTACGTGCTGCAGGAAATGCTGACTGTGAAGTCGGACGACGTGAACGGCCGTACCAAGGTGTACGAGAACCTGGTCAAGGGCGACCACGTGATCGACGCCGGCATGCCGGAATCGTTCAACGTGCTGGTGAAGGAAATCCGTTCGCTGGGTATCGACATCGATCTCGAGCGCAACTAAGCAGGGCCAGCATGGCCGCCAGCCTTCGGGTTAGGCCCGCGCCCTTGACCCGTCGCCCCGGAGCAGTCCGGGGCCTAAGCCCGGTGATATCGCCGGCAAACTTGGATCCCCGCCTGCGCGGGGATGACGCTTTTTAGGGTAAACTAGCGGGTTGGGCAAACGCCGGCGAAAATCGGCGAGAAGCTGGCGGTAGTAGTACTCAGTACAGAATCAATCACCTCTGGAGTGATACATGAAAGCACTGCTCGATCTATTCAAGCAAGTTCAGCAAAACGAGAGTTTCGACGCCATCAAGATTGGCCTGGCGTCGCCTGAAAAAATCCGTTCGTGGTCGTTCGGCGAAGTCAAGAAGCCGGAAACCATCAACTACCGTACGTTCAAGCCCGAGCGTGACGGCCTGTTCTGCGCCAAGATCTTTGGCCCGATCAAGGACTACGAATGCCTGTGCGGCAAGTACAAGCGCCTGAAGCACCGCGGCGTGATCTGCGAAAAGTGCGGCGTCGAAGTTACCCTGGCTAAAGTGCGCCGCGAGCGCATGGGCCACATCGAACTGGCCTCGCCGGTTGCCCACATCTGGTTCCTGAAATCGCTGCCGTCGCGTCTGGGCATGGTCCTGGACATGACCCTGCGCGATATCGAACGCGTGCTGTACTTCGAAGCATACGTCGTCACTGATCCTGGCATGACCCCGCTCAAGAAGAGCCAGATCATGTCGGAAGACGACTACGCCGCCAAGTACGAAGAGTACGGCGACGACTTCACCGCATTCATGGGCGCCGAAGGCATCCGTGAACTGCTGCGCTCGATCGACATCCACCGCGATGCCGAAGCCCTGCGCGTGGAGCTCAAGGAATCGAAATCCGAAGCCAAGATCAAGAAATACGCCAAGCGCCTGAAAGTGCTCGAGGCGTTCCAGCGTTCGGGCATCAAGCCTGAGTGGATGATCATGGAAGTTCTGCCGGTCCTGCCGCCAGAGCTGCGTCCGCTCGTCCCGCTGGACGGCGGCCGTTTCGCCACGTCCGACCTGAACGACCTGTATCGCCGCGTCATCAACCGTAATAACCGCCTGAAGCGCCTGATGGAACTGCGCGCACCAGAGATCATTACGCGTAACGAAAAGCGCATGCTGCAGGAAGCGGTCGACTCGCTGCTGGACAACGGCCGTCGCGGCAAAGCGATGACCGGCGCCAACAAGCGTCCGCTGAAGTCGCTGGCCGAAATGATCAAAGGCAAGGGCGGTCGTTTCCGTCAGAACTTGCTGGGTAAGCGCGTCGACTACTCGGGCCGTTCGGTCATCGTGGTGGGTCCACAGCTGAAACTGCACCAGTGCGGTCTGCCGAAGCTGATGGCCTTGGAACTGTTCAAGCCGTTCATCTTCAACAAGCTGGAACTGATGGGTCTCGCGACCACCATCAAGGCCGCGAAGAAGCTGGTCGAAGTGCAAGAGCCAGTGGTCTGGGACATCCTGGAAGAAGTCATCAAAGAACACCCGGTCATGCTGAACCGTGCGCCTACGCTGCACCGTCTCGGTATCCAGGCGTTCGAGCCGGTCCTGATCGAAGGCAAGGCAATCCAGCTGCATCCGCTGGTCTGCGCGGCGTTCAACGCCGACTTCGACGGTGACCAGATGGCAGTCCACGTGCCGCTGTCGATCGAAGCGCAGATGGAAGCGCGTACCCTGATGCTGGCGTCGAACAACATCCTGTTCCCATCGAACGGCGAACCGTCGATCGTGCCGTCGCAGGATATCGTGCTGGGTCTGTACTACGCGTCGCGCGAGGCGATCAACGCCAAGGGCGAAGGCATGATGTTCCCGGACGTGTCGGAAGTCATCCGCGCGTACGACAACAAGGAAGTCGAACTGGCGACCCGCATCACCGTGCGTATCGTCGAGTTCCCGAAGAACGCCGAAGGCGGCTTCGACCAGACCCTGACCCGCTACGAGACCACCGTTGGCCGTGCGATCCTGTCCGAGATCCTGCCGAAAGGCCTGCCGTTCTCGGTGCTGAACCGCGCGCTGAAGAAGAAGGAAATCTCGAAGCTGATCAACACGTCGTTCCGCAAGTGCGGCCTGCGTGCGACCGTCGTCTTCGCGGACAAGCTGATGCAGTCGGGCTTCCGCCTGGCGACCCGCGCCGGCATCTCGATCGCCGTCGACGACATGCTGATCCCGGACGTCAAGAAGGGCATGATCGCGACCGCCGAAGCCGAAGTGAAACAGATCGAGCAGCAGTACGCCTCGGGTCTGGTTACCGCCGGCGAGCGTTACAACAAGGTCGTCGACATCTGGGGCAAGACCTCGGATGAAGTCGGCAAGGCGATGATGGACCAGCTCAAGATCGAGCCGGTCACCAAGCGCGACGGCACCGAAGGCACCCAGGAATCGTTCAACGCGATTTACATGATGGCCGACTCGGGCGCCCGTGGTTCGGCAGCCCAGATTCGCCAGCTGGCGGGTATGCGCGGCCTGATGGCGAAACCGGACGGTTCGATTATCGAAACGCCGATTACCGCGAACTTCCGCGAAGGCCTGAACGTTCTGCAGTACTTCATCTCGACCCACGGCGCTCGTAAAGGTCTGGCGGATACGGCACTGAAGACCGCGAACTCGGGTTACCTGACCCGTCGTCTGGTGGACGTGACGCAAGACCTGGTGGTGATCGAAGACGATTGCGGCACCAGCAACGGCACCCACATGAAGGCGCT
Organism: Massilia timonae; assembly: GCF_001866515.1. NCBI lineage: Bacteria > Pseudomonadati > Pseudomonadota > Betaproteobacteria > Burkholderiales > Oxalobacteraceae > Massilia > Massilia timonae. The sequence continues at coordinate 1,334,222 of NZ_JRYB01000001.1, read as the reverse complement.
GGTCGAAGGCGGTGAAGTCATCGAAGCCCTGCGCGACCGTATCCTCGGCCGCGTGGCAGGCACCGACGTCGTCAACCCTGAAACCCAGGAAACCCTGTACGAAGCCGGCACCCTGCTGGACGAAGACATGGTCGAAGAGATCGAACGCGTCGGCATCGACGAAGTGAAGGTCCGCACCCCGCTGAACTGCGACACGCGCTACGGCCTGTGCGCCAAGTGCTACGGCCGCGACCTGGGCCGCGGCATGCTGGTCAACAGCGGCGAAGCAGTCGGTGTGGTGGCAGCGCAGTCGATCGGTGAGCCGGGTACCCAGCTGACCATGCGTACCTTCCACATCGGTGGTGCGGCATCGCGCGCAGCAGTGGCATCGTCGGTCGAAGCCAAGTCGAACGGTACGGTCCGCTTCACCGCGACCATGCGTTACGTCACCAACGGCAAGGGCGCGCAAATCGTCATTACCCGTTCGGGCGAAGTGCTGATCACCGACGACCACGGCCGTGAGCGCGAGCGTCACAAGGTGCCGTACGGCGCGACCCTGATCGTCAAGGATGGCCAGACCGTGAAGGCTGGCACCGCCCTGGCGACCTGGGATCCGCTGACCCGTCCGATCATCACCGAATACGCCGGTACGATCCGCTTCGAGAACGTCGAAGAAGGCGTCACCGTCGCACGTCAGGTCGATGAAGTGACCGGCCTGTCGACCCTGGTGGCAATCGATCCGAAGCGTCGTGGTTCGGGCAAGGTGCTGCGTCCGCAGGTCAAGCTGCTGAACGAAGAAGGCCAGGAAGTGAAGATCGCCGGCACCGAACACGCCGTGACGATCGGCTTCCAGGTCGGCGCGCTGATCATGGTCAAGGACGGTCAGCAAGCGACCGTGGGTGAAGTGCTGGCACGTATCCCGACCGAATCGCAGAAGACCCGTGACATTACCGGTGGTCTGCCGCGCGTTGCCGAACTGTTCGAAGCACGTTCGCCGAAAGACGCGGGCATGCTGGCGGAAGTCACCGGTACCGTGGCGTTCGGTAAAGAGACCAAGGGCAAGCAGCGCCTGGAAATTACCGACATGGACGGCAACAAGCACGAGTTCCTGATCACCAAGGACAAGCAAGTGCTGGTGCACGACGGCCAGGTGGTGAACAAGGGCGAGATGATCGTGGACGGCCCGGCCGATCCGCAAGACATCCTGCGCCTGCTGGGTATCGAAGCGCTGGCCCGCTACATCGTGGACGAAGTGCAGGACGTGTACCGTCTGCAGGGCGTGAAGATCAACGACAAGCACATCGAGGTGATCGTTCGCCAGATGCTGCGTCGTGTTCAGATCACCGATGCAGGCGACACCGACTACATCGTCGGCGAGCAGGTGGAGCGTTCGGAACTGCTGGAAGAGAACGACAAGGTCAACGCCGTCGGCAAGCTGCCGGCGCAGTACGAAAACGTGCTGCTGGGTATTACCAAGGCATCGCTGTCGACCGACTCGTTCATCTCGGCCGCATCGTTCCAGGAAACCACCCGCGTGCTGACCGAAGCGGCGATCATGGGCAAGCGCGATGGTCTGCGCGGCCTGAAAGAGAACGTCATCGTCGGCCGCCTGATCCCTGGCGGTACCGGTCTGGCATTCCACCGCGCCCGCAAGGAGAAGGAAGTGTGGGAAGCGGAAGAGCGTCAGGCACTGCTGCAGCAAGAGAAGGCCAATATGGCTGCCGAGCTGCAGGCGATGGAAGACCAGCAGACTGCACAGGCTTCGGCTGAGCAGCATGACGACGGCGAGTGATCGCGTAAGTTGTTAGCGAAAACGGCACCCTGAGGGGTGCCGTTTTTTTTTGCCTGATGGGTCATCGCTTGGGATCGTCAGGGCGGTTTGCTGCGGTGCCACAGGTAGCCGGCAACCAGTCCGGCTACGGCAAGCGCGAAGGCGCCATATGCTTGCAGGTAGTAACCGTTGCCCTGTTCAAGTCGCAGATATAGGCTAACGTCGGGTGAGTGAAGTTCCAGGAGCAGACTGGCAAACCAGATTGCTGCGGGAGCAAAGCAAACTGCGCCAAGCCATGGCCTCAGGCGGGCGGTGAAGAGACACAGAAGCGCTGCAGCCAGGCCCACTTGCCAAAACAGGACAGCAACCGGTTCCTTGTCGCTGACTTCTGCCATCACGATACTGGGGCAGGCGAAGCAGGCAAGCGTCAGTAATATTCGAAGAGAGGGATGCCGCATCCGAAAGTCTTTCGAGCTCATGAAGCAATCAGCATCACGGTGTGCCCAACTGCCAATCGGGGACTGGCCTTCAGTGCGCTTCGTACGAGATACCTCCGCACCGCAGGCAAACGCACCATCCGGGCCAGCAGCCGGTAGCGCACGCTGTTGTCGATCAAACGTGGCTGATAGAGTCCGAACCGAGTCAGCGCGTGGTAGGCCAACGTTGTCGCATGCCAGTCTCTGTGGAAGTCGGCAACGGGTTCGTGCCAGATGTCGACTTCGCGCAAGCCTTCACTGTGGGCCAAATTGGTCAGTGCGCGGTCGGTCCAACGCGTCACGTGATGCGGCGGCATATTGAGCGGAGAGTTCGGTGCGATGGCCAGGAAACTGTCCTGAGCCGGCACGGCGATCATCAGGATTCCACCGGGCTCGAGCGCCTGGACACAGGCATGGAAAAACTGTTTAGGATGCTCGACGTGTTCCAGCACCTGGAAAGCGCACACGACGTCGTAGCGAGAGCCCACGGCGGCATGCTCTTCGACCGGCTGTTTCCTGACGTCTAGCCCAGCCGCACGCGCTTTTTGTATGGCCTCGTCATTGAACTCGAGCCCGGTGTACCGGATCGATTGCGGCAGCCAGCGCCGGAATGCTCCCTTGCCACAGCCGACTTCGAGGACCGAGCTGTCTTGTCGTACCAGCGTCGCCGCCTGGGCGTATTCCGGTTTGTCGTCCTGGTAGTACCAGTCCTGGGTCTGCAGCTGCTCGTAGAAGAGACCATCACCCACGCAGGCTGGATCGAAAAAGCCCAGTTCGCAATGGTGGCAGTGACACAAGGTAATGCTGCCGCTATGAAGATAGGCGCCGACCTCGATACCTTTCTGGCGATAACTGCGGATCAGATCCGCCCGATCGACTGAGTCGACGGCCTCGGTATCATCGGCATGGCATGCTGGACAAATGCGCTCAGGCACAGCGTTCTCTCAGAGTGGAGTTCCGGTCAAACCACGTGGCGTTGCTGGTCAGCTTAGCCAGCGGTGGATGCGCCAATCTGCCCCTCCTCAAACGTGCGCACTTGCGCGTCGGCGAATCGTATTCGATTGCATCCGATCACCGTGGCCCCACGTAACTCATGTATCCCGACAGCACTGAATGAACCCGAACAGAACCGCTGTCGCCAGTAAAACCCAAGTCAGCAGGACGCCCCAATGCATGGGATTGGTCTACACTGAATTGGCTTTTTACTATCCTGTAGATATCTTTGAAGGAGCAAACAATGAAAATGCGATGGATGAGCGCCGTCCTGCTGAGCGCCGTATGCGCTGCCGCCAGTGCCGCCGACAATACCGTGACCCTCAAGCTGGCCACCGAAAAAGGCGATGGCGCCACCGTGGGCACCGTGAAGCTCAGCGAAACCAAGTACGGCGTGGTGCTCACGCCCGACCTCAAGGACCTGACCCCGGGCCTGCACGGCTTCCACATCCACGCCAACGGCAGCTGCGCGCCGAACCAGGCCGACGGCAAGACCGTCCCGGCCGGCGCCGCGGGCGGCCACCTCGATCCTGCCAAGACCGGCAAGCACGGCACTCCATGGGGCGACGGCCACCTGGGCGATCTGCCGGCGCTGACGGTGGATGCAAAGGGCATGGCCACCAACCCGGTCCTGGCCCCGCGCCTGAAGATGTCGGATATCAAGGGCAAGGCCCTGATGGTCCACGTCGGCGGCGACAACCACTCCGATCACCCGGCGCCGCTGGGTGGCGGAGGCGGCCGCATGGCTTGCGGCGTGATCCAGTAAGCCACGACTCGCAGCAGAAAACGGATGGCGGCCCACGGCGCGCCATCCGCCGCAAGGTCGGTCAGTCCGCCCGCAACTGCCCGCGCAGCCACACCAGGCTCGACGCGGCGTAGTTCATCATCGAGATATGCCCATCGCCCGGCTGCCGCCACAGCTCGGCCCAACGGCAGTGACGCGCCAGCCATTCGCTATGCGACGCCGGCACCACGCGATCCTGGACCCCATGCACGAACAGCACCGGACAGGCGATGTGCGAACAATCGAATCCCCACGGCGTCACATAGGCGATATCGTCGTCGATCGCGCCGTCAGGTCCCTTGGCCACCGCCGGTCCCACCACGCTGTCGAACCATGACCACGACCCCGCCAGCGCGTCCCAGTCTTCAAGCGTGAACATCTCGCGGTCGAACGCGAGCCCGAGCGCCTCGTGATGTCCCTTGACCGCGCGCCCCTGCGCCGCCGCGCGCAGCCCCGCCGCCCCGTATGCGCCCATCCCCCTGAACCAGTCGAGTCCCTGCGCATCGGGCGGCGCCAGGCCCGCGATGCTGACCGCACCCACCACCCGCTCGGGCAGCAGGGCGGCGCAAGCCAGCGCATGCGGCCCGCCACCCGAATGCCCCATCACCGCGAAGCGCCTGACGCCCAGCCGGTCGGCGATGCGCTCGACGTCGAAGGCCGCCGAAGCGACGTCCCGCCCGCTGCGTTCCGACGAGCCGCCATAAGCCGGGCGGTCGTAGCCGATCCAGCGCATGCCCAGCTGCGCCGCGAGGGCGAACAGCGGCTCGGGCGGGCGGCCGATGTTTGGCGTGCCGTGGTGCCAGAACACGACAAGCTCCTGCTCGCCGGGCGGCGCCAGGTCGTAGAAGTGCAGCGTGCGGCCGTCGCCGAGCACCAGGTCTTCTTCGCGCATCGTTCGCTCTCAAAAAAGGTCGGCCAAAAAAAACGCGCCGGTGGACCTAGTGTGGTCCTCCGGCGCGTTCATGTCGAGCGCTTGCCTGATTTCTTACTTGGCAGCGCGCGCCTTACCGAACGGATCGCCTTCCTTCCACGCCGGCATCTTCGGCGCGTCGGCCACTGCGCGGCCCAGGTTCAGCGTGTACTGCGCCTGCTGCACCATGCCCGACAGGTCCCAGTTCGGATCGTATTCGTCCGACGCCTGGTGGTACTTGTCGCGGTAGGTCGCGGCCTTGGCGTTGTTGGCTTCGACGTCCTTTACCCAGCTGCGGCCGGCGCCCACCGAGAACGCCGGCACGCCGGCCTTGGCGAAGCTGAAGTGGTCGCTGCGGAAGTAGCCGCCGGCCAGGTCAGGTTTCGCTGGCGCGACGGTCAAACCCATCGCCTGGGCGGTGGCTGCCGCCATCGCGCCCAGTTCGGTGCGCTCGCTGCCCGGCACGCTGACGTCCTTCACCAGGCCCACCCAGTTCAGGCTGTCCAGGTTCAGGTTGGCGGCGGTCTTCGCGATCGGCCACAGCGGCTTGGCGACGTAGGCGGCGCTGCCCAGCAGGCCTTGCTCTTCGGCGGCCACCCATAGGAACATCTGGCTGCGCTTGGCCGGGTGCTTGACGGCTTGCTCCGCCATCGCCAGCAGCGCGCCGGTGCCCGAGGCGTTGTCGACCGCGCCGTTGAAGATGGTGTCGCCCTGGGTGCCCTGCTTGCCCATGTGGTCCCAGTGGGCGGTGTAGATCACCACTTCGTCCTTGAGTTTCGGATCGGTGCCGGGCACGATGCCGGCCACGTTGAACTCTTCGAGCTTGCGTACCTCTGCGCGGGCCGTGCCCTTCAGGCGGGCCTTCAGCGTCACCGGCTTGAAGTTCTTGTCTTCGGCCGCGGCGCGCAGTTTATCGAGGTCCTGGCCGGCGGCGGCGAACACCTTGCGCGCGGTGTCATCGGTCATCCAGCCCTGCAGGCCGGTGCCGACCTTGCCTTCGGTGAGCTGGAAGCGCTCGGCGTTGGCCCAGCTGTTCTGCACCACGCTCCAGCCGTACGAGGCCGACTTGTCGGTGTGGATCAGGATGGCGCCGGCTGCGCCCTGGCGCGCCGCTTCCTCGAATTTATAGGTCCAGCGGCCGTAGTAGGTCAGGCCTTCGCCGTTGAAGCGGTTCGGCTCCGCCGCGGTCGGCAGCGGATCGTTCACCATCATCACCAGCACCTTGCCCTTCAGGTTCATGCCCTTGAAGTCGTTCCAGCCGCCTTCTTCCGGCGCCACGGTGCCGTAGCCGACGAAGACCAGGTCCGCGTCCAGCTTGTGGTCGGCCTTGCCGTCGCCCGGGCCCCAGACCCAGTCAGCGCCGAACTGCAGCGGCAGCGCCTTGCCGCCGGCGGTGATCGCGATGTCGCTCTTGGCCGGCAGCGAACGCACGCCGGCGATCTTGACCGCCTGGCGGAAGCTGCTGCCGTTGGCCGGCTTCAGGCCGGCGGCCTTCGCCTGCGCCTCGAGGTAGGCGACGGTCAGCTCGCCGCCGCGCTGGCCGGTGCCGCGGCCTTCCATGGCGTCGGACGACAGGTGGGCCAGGTGCGCGCGCAGCGGCGCTTCCTGGACGTTTTGCACGTTCTGGGCATAGGCCGGATAGGCCAGCGCCAGGCTGCCGGCGAGGGCGGTGAGGACGAGGGAAGAGACGATCTTGTACATAAAATCCTGCGACTTGAGTTGATCGGGAAGGGCACGTTCGTGGCGTGCGCGGAACATTCTATGACAAGTTCTCAATAAAATCGCAGGATATCGGTCGACATCGTCATTCCCGATTGTTCCCGTAAATACGGGGCGCCTTGCTCGCGCGACGGTAGCAGATGCCGCGGCACGCCGGGCATGCGCTCCTGCACCGTGATCGCGAAAATCTCGTCCGGCGCGCTCTCGATCTCGAAGTGCAGCATCCGGTCTTCCATCCCGTACAGCGACAGCATCCACGGCGCCTCCTTCGACGTGAGCGGCACGCCGTCGAGCCGCGAGCGCAGCGCCTTGGCGCCCGACATGCGCAGCTCGATGTGCGGCGCGCGGTTTTTTGAACGCACAGTGAACGTGCCGCGCCGCACCTTGCCGACGGTGTTGAGCAGGGCGAAGCATTCCGGGAAGGCGATCGCGTCCTCGCGCGGCGCCTCGGCATACCACTGGCGCGGGCTGTTCCAGCCGAAGACTTCGACGAAGATGGTCGGCTGGCGGCCGGGGAACAACTGGTGGCGCCAGTCGTCGAGCGGTTGCTCCGGCAGCAGCCAGTAAGCGCGCCAGGTATTCGCGTCCTTGTAGTAGACCAGGCGTTCGAGGCCATCGGATGTGGACGGCAGCGCGATGCGCGGCGCCGCCTGTCCCGGCAGGGCGAAGCAGCTTGCGGCCAGCAGCGCCAGCGCGGCGGCGACGGCCGGCGCCATGCGCAGCACCAGCAGCAGGCAAGCGAAGCACAGCATCGGCAGCGCCATCAGCATCGGCGGCAGGTACATGTGGTGCGGCGCGAGCAGCAGCCAGGCATCGCGCAGCGCAGACGGAAACAGCGCGGCGGCCGGCGCCAGCCCGGCCACCAGCACCAGGAGGCGCGGGGCGAAGGCCTGGCGCTGACCCCAGCGCGACTGCAATACCAGGAAGGCGGCGAGCGCCGCCGCCAGCGGCCAGGCCAGCACGTAGGCGGCGCCGGGCAAGAAGAAGACGACCAGCAGCAGCGTCAGCGCGGGCCAGGCCAGCGCGCCGAGCACCATCGCCGCGGCGCCGACGCTGCGCCGGAACAGATACAGCCCGGCGACGAAGACGCAGCTTGCCACGACCAACACCATCAGCGGCAGGCGCTGCTCGCCCGCGAGGCCGGCGGCGGCCACCTCTTCGCGCCAGGTCCAGCTGCCGACGCGCACCACGAGCAGCAGGAAGCACACGCCGAACACGCCTTGCGCCGCCTCGACCGCGCCGTCCGCGCCGAACAGGCGGCGCCAGGCGAAGCCCAGCATCAGGCAGGACAGGATCGTCGGCGCCCAGGCGAGCCACGCCGCGTGCTGCACCAGGCCCACGACGGGCAGCGAAAAATAGGCGGCGGCCGTCTGCGCCCCGCGCTCGAGCGGCGTGTCGCCGTAGGCTCGCGCCAGGCGCAGCATCGCGTCGCCCAGCTGCCGCGGATCGGCTTCGCCGCCGGCGAACAGCAGCACCGGCGTATCGAGCGCCGCCAGCGGACCGATGTGCGGCGCGTCGTTCAGCATGCGCGCCAACGTCGTCTCGAGCGAGGAGCCACGCAGCTCGGGCGCGGCGCGCATCCAGCCGGACAGCGCGGCGCCGCCCGCGCCGCTGGTCTCGACCATGCGCAGGCCCCCGTCGCCGGCAGGATCGAACTTGAGCGCCAGGCCGATGTTCGGGGCCAGCGGATGCTGTTCGACGAAGCCCTTGGCGCCCAGCGCGCCGACGTGGTGGCCGTCGGCGAACAGCAGCACGACGTCGTTGGCGGGCGGCGCGGTGCGCAAGAAGCGCGCCGTTTCGAGCAGGGCCGCCATGGTGGCGGCGCCGCGCGCGGCATCGCGCCCAGCGTTGCCGCTGTCGTAGTGCGCGGTGAGCAGCAGCGCCGGGCGGCGGCCAGCATCCGGCGCGCTGCCGGGAATCCTGGCGACGACGTTATGGACGACGCCGACCGTGTTGTGGATGGCGCCGAAGTAGTAGACGACCGACTTGCGCACCGTGGCGCGCTGCACTGCCGGCGCCAGGCCCATCGCCCGCAGCTGCGCCGCCAGGTATGCGCGCGCCTGGGCATTGCCTTCGGTCGCGATCGAACGCGGCCTGGCCGCGAGCACCCGCATGTGCTCCTGCACGCGGGCGTTCCAGCTGCCGGCCGCGATCTCCGCCTTCGGCTCGGGCGGTGCCTGTCGCGTCAACGCCATCCAGCCCAGGATGACCAGGACGGCCAGTCCCAGGCAGCCGGCAAGGGCGTGCATGAACCCGGTGAGACGTATCGCCGGTATTGCTGCGCTCGTTGCATCCATGTGTTCTCTCTCCATTGTTGTTGTGAGCGGATGTCGCCCGCGCAGGCGTCTATGCACCTGTCAAAGGAACGAAAAAGCCGGGCGAAAAAAAGCCCGCCGGATGAAGAGGGGCGGGCTGCAAGAGGAAAAGGGGCTTACTCGAGTGTCCAGACGTAGGCGAGCTGCGCCCATCCGGCTTCGGCTGTGCCGCCGTTCATCGCCGGCTGGAATTTGCACAGGCTCAGGGCGTGCACGGCGGCGCGATCGAGTTCACGCGAGCCGCTGGAAGACTGGATGCGCGAGTCCTGCACCCGGCCATCGGCCCCGACCAGCAGCGCCAGGGTCACGGTCCCGGTCTCGCCATTGCGCGCAGCGCGCACCGGATAGTCTGGTTTGGCGCAGCCGTTGGCGTCGGCCAGCACGGCGCTGCGCATCTGGCCGCTGTTTGACGACGGCGCGGCGGCGGGCTGCGGCGGAGCCTCGGACTGGGTTTGCTGGGCCGGTTCGGGCGCTGGCTCCGTGCTTGCCTCCATCACCTGCTCGAGCGGCGGCGCAGGCACCTCGACTTCCACCTCCGGCACCACGATGTCGGGCGGTGCGGCCTTGGCGACGGGTTTCGGTGGCTCCGGCGGCGGGGCAGGTGGAGGAACCTCGGGCTGGATCCACACCAGCTTGTCTTCGAGCATGGCGGGCAGCGAGATCGACTTGGCGTTCATCGTGCTGATGACGCCCATCGCCACCAGCACGTGCAGGCCGGCCACCAGGGCGAATTTGCCGGCCTTGCCGCCGGCGCCTTGATTGATGTCAGAAAAATGCATGGCAACCTCCTTTATTCGTCCTGGGACCCCTCGGGATGGCCAAGTTTACTACCTTGGAAGAATGCATATCTACAGCTCGTTGGAATCAATATATGCTATGTCATAGCAATTTGCAAATCCATAATCTAGTAAATTTGTTTCTGGTTGTGTGTGCGACAACGTACCAAGCAAGCCCATCCGTAGGGTGGACGACTTCGCCATCCACGCGTCCAGCGAAAGGAAGCGCCCCAAAAATACGGACCGGAGCGCACAAAATCTCCCCGCCTTTCCATTCGCTTCCCCGCCCGTTGTATGAAATAATTCCCAACTGTGCCGTGGCTTTTCGCCCGGCCAACGCAACGCCAGACACTGGCAACGCACACCGGCCACGCGCCAGGAGAATCAAATTGGCAGAACAGAACAAACCCATCCGCGTCATGCTCGCGGATGATCACCCGATCGTCATGACCGGTTTCGCCATGTCGCTGGAAGCGGCGGGCATGCAGGTGGTGGGGCAGGCCAAGACCCCGAGCGAGGCGACCGCGCTGTACGCCGCCGAGCACCCCGACGTCGCCGTGCTCGACATGCGCTTCGGCACCGAGCTGACCGGCATGGACGCGGCCCAGGCCATCCTCAAGTCCGACCCGGCGGCCAAGATCGTCTTCCTGAGTCAGTTTGACCAGGACAGCCTGATCAAGGAAACCTACCGCCTCGGCGCCCACGCCTTCGTCACCAAGGATTGCGACCCGGCCGACCTGGCCACCGCCGTGCGCCACGCCCACGAGGGCAAGCTGTACTTCCTGCCGCATATCGCGTCGCGCCTGGCCAGCATGGCAGTGCGCGGCGAAGTCACGCCGCAGTCGCAGCTCGACGAGCGCGGACTCGAAATCTTCAAGCTGATGGCCGAGGGCATGACCAATGCCGAGATCGCGGAGCGGCTCGACCTGTCGACCAAGACCATCAGCAACATCAGCCAGTCGATCAAGGAAAAGCTGGGCGTGCACCGCCAGGCCAGCATCACCCTGCTGGCGGTCAAGCACGGCCTGATCGAGCCCTGACGCGATGGCCATCCTCCCGCGCCGCATGCCCCACCAGCGCAGGCGCGCCCCCGCGCTGGCGCCGCTGCTGGCCCTTGCCTTCATGCTGGCGCTGGCGGCCGGCAGCGTCCACGCCGCCCAGCAGGCGGAGCGCGAACGCGAAGAAGCGCAGGGCTACCGCTTCCAGATCCTGACCGGCGACGACAGCGCCGTCACCCACCGGATCGCCGACGACCTGTACAAGCGCCTGGTGCCCACCTTCGCGGCCTTCCGCACCGAGCTGGCGCAGAAGCGCCGCATGCTGTACGTGGCGATCGGCCCGACCGCGCTGCGCGACGCGCTGTCGCGCCGCTGCGATTGCGTGGTGATCTCGGCCTATACCTCGAGCCAGGTGTGGCGCACGCTCACCGCGCGCCTGCCCAAGCCGCGCCGCATGGCCATGACCGCGATCTATGCCGAGCCGGCGCCGAACGACCAGATGCGCCTGGCCGAACTGCTGTACGGCCGCCCGGTGCGGGTCGGCGTGCTGCTCGGCCCCGACACCGCCTTCCTCAAGCCGGCGCTGCACGACGCGACCGAGATCCAGATGTACGCGCCGGGCGACGACCTGAATCACACACTCAACAGCATGACGCGCGCCGAGACCCTGCTGGCGCTGCCCGACAGCGACATCTACAACGCCGAGAACGTGCGCAACATCCTGCTCTCGACCTACCGCCGCAAGCAGGGCGTGATCGGCTTCTCGGCCGACATGGTCAAGGTCGGCGCGCTGGCCACCACGTATTCCGAGATCGAGGAGATCAACGCCCAGGTGGCCGAGCTGGCCGCCGACTTCGTGCGCACCGGCGAACTCGATCCGCCGCAGTTCCCGCGCTACTTCCGCACCATCATCAACGAAGGGGTGGCCAGTTCGCTCGACCTGCGCGTGACCGACGCCGCCCGCAACTTCGCGCGGCGCGCGCCGGCGCTGCAATGAACCTGCGTTTCTGGCGCGGCTGGGGTGTCGGACGGCGCATGGCCGTCATCACCATGCTGCCGGTGATCCTGCTGTTCACCTCCTTCGTCTGGTATTCCTGGTATGCGCACCGCGCCCAGGTGGCCGAGGAGCTGGCCGAGCGCGGACGCATCCTGGCGCGCGCGCTGGCCGAGACGTCCGAATACAACGTCATCTCGGGCAACCTGTCCGACCTGCGCCTGACCATCAACGGCCTGGTGCAGTCCGACCGCAGCATCTACAAGGTCGACGTGATCGACGGCAGCGGGCGCGCCGCGGTGCGCGTGGTGTCCGATTCGGCCAGCGACGCCCAGGCCCATTTCTACGAGGCGCCGATCCGCAAGCAGGTGGTGTGGATCAACCTGTTCTCGGACAACGGCACGCCGCACGTGTCGGCATCGAGCGATTCGCGCCCGCCCACGCTCACCACCGAAGTCGTCGGCTGGGTGCGGGTGACGATGTCGCCGGCGAACATGATGGCCAAGCAGACCGACCGCTTCCAGATCGAGCTGTCGATGGCGGCGCTGGCGCTGGCCGCAAGCGGCATCCTGGCCTGGGTGCTGGCGCGCTCGCTGATCGTGCCGCTGCGCGAGGCGATCGGCACCTTGCGCCAGATCCGGGGCGGCAACTTCCGTGTGCATCCGCCGGTCACCACCGGCGGCGAGATCGGCGAGCTGCAGGCCTCGATCGGCGAGATGTCGCTGGCGCTGGAAGAATCCAAGCGCGACCTCGAGAACAAGGTGGCCGAGCGCACGCGCGACCTGCTGGCCTCGCGCAACGAGGCGCTGCGCGCCGACGCCGACAAGCGCAAGCTGATCCAGAAGGTCAACGAGATCATCGAGGACGAGCGCAAGAGCATCGCGGTCGAGATCCACGACGAGCTGAATGCTTCCCTGATCGCGGCGCGGCTGGAAGCGCAGTCGATCGGCCTGCTGGCGGCCAAGGCGCCGCCAGGGCCCGAAGTCGACGAGATCCGCCGCAAGTCCGAGGCCATCACCAAGCTGGCGCTCGACCTGTACGCCAACGGCCGGCGCCTGGTGCGCCGCCTGCGTCCCGAGGTGCTCGACATGCTGGGCCTGCACGGCGCGGTGGAAGAGATGGTGCGCCACTACGACACCACGTCCGGCTGCCGCTTCGACCTGCACAGCGAGGGCGACTTCGCGCGCCTGTCGAACGAGCTGGCGATTTCCGCCTACCGCATCGTGCAGGAAGCCCTGTCCAACGTGATGAAGCACGCCGCCGCGCGCTCGGCCCACGTCAGCCTGCTGCTGGACGAAGGCAAGGGCATGCTGCGCATCCGCGTGGTCGACGACGGCGCCGGCTTCGACACCGCCAGCGCCTCGGAAGGCATCGGCATCATCGGCATGCGCGAGCGCGCCTATGCGCTGCACGGCACGATCGAGGTGCGTTCGAGCCCGGGCGAAGGCACCGACGTCGCGATCGCGTTGCCGCTCAACCTGCCGGCCCAGGCGCCAAGCGTGCCGGCGACGATTTCCGAAGCATCCACCTCACAACGATAAGATCCATGTCCACTGAATTGCTGACGCCCTACGAGAAGGGCAACCTGAACCAGACCACCACCTGGGGCGAATGCATCGCCTGGTACGAAGACCTCGCGCGCCGTTACCCTTCGGTGCTGCGCTTCGAGAAAGTGGGCGTGTCGGATGCGGGCGTGCCGATCCATGCGGGCGTGGTCAGCAGCGACGGCGTGTTCGACGTCGATGCGATCAAGCGCGCCGGCCGTCCGGTCTTCTTCAACAACAACGGCATCCACCCGGGCGAGCCGGAAGGCGTCGACGGCTGCATGGCGATCGTGCGCGACTTCTGCGTCGAGCCTGGGCGTCTGGGTGCGCTGGGCAAGACCGTGTTCCTGTTCGTCCCGCTGTACAACGTGGACGGCAGCTTCAACCGCGCCGACACCTCGCGCGTGAACCAGGACGGCCCGGAGCAGTTCGGCTTTCGCGGCAACAGCCGCCACCTCGACCTGAACCGCGACTTCGTCAAGTGCGACACCCTGACAGCGCGCACGTTCAATCAACTGTTCATGCGCTGGGATCCGGACGTGATGGTCGACACCCACACCTCCAACGGCGCCGACTACAGCTACACGATGACCCTGATCCACACCCAGGCCGACAAGCTGGGCGGCGGGCTGGGCGAATTCCTGCGCGCCGAGATGCTGCCGGCGATGTATGCCGGCATGGATGCGCGCGGCTGGCCGACCTGCCCCTACGTGAACCCGGTCAAGGACAGCCCGGACCACGGCATCGCCGAATTCCTCGAGACGGCGCGCTTCTCGACCGGCTACGCGGCGCTGCACCACACGATCGGCTTCATGCCCGAGACGCACATGCTCAAGCCGTTCAAGGACCGCTACGAGTCGATGGTGGCGCTGGTCGAAGTGGCGCTCGAGTTCACCGTCAAGAACGCCGACCGCATCCAGGCGCTGCGCCGCGCGGCGCGCGAGGAAGGCCGCAAGCAAGACGCGTGGCCGGTGCGCTGGAAGATGGACGAAGCCAATCCGGCGAGCTTCCGCTTCAAGGGTTACGAAGCCAGGTACAAGAAGAGCGTCATCGGCGACTACACCCGCCTGTACTACGACCGCAGCAGCCCGTGGGAGCGCGACATCGCTTATTACAACAGCTTCCCGGTCGATGTCGCGGTGCCGGCGCCGCAAGCCTATGTGGTGCCGCAGCAGTGGCGCGAGGCGATCGAACGCCTGGAGTGGAATGGCGTGCGCATGGAGAGGATCGAAGCGGATCGCCTGCAGGAAGTGACGTACTACCAGATTCAGTCGGTGACCTCGCGCCCGTCGGCCTACGAAGGCCATCTATTCCATGACGAGGTGGCGCTGGACCGCCGCGTCGGCCAGGTCTTGCTGCGCGCCGGCGACTACATCGTGCCGCTGGACCAGGACCGGGCGCGCTACGCGGTCGAGACGCTCGAGCCGCTGGCCCACGACAGCTTCTTCCGCTGGGGCTTCTTCAACAGCGTGCTGGAGAAGAAGGAGCATTACTCGGATTATGTGTTCGAGGACGAGGCGGAGAAACTGCTGGCGGAGGAGCCCGAGCTGGCGGCGAAGTTCGCCGAGTGGAAGGCTGCCAATCCCGGCTTGTTGAGCAGCCAGGAAGCGGTGCTCGACTTCATCTACGCCAACTGCGCGCGTTATCGCGAGCCGGAGTGGAACCGCTATCCGGTCTTCATGATCATGCGCTAACTGCGGAATCGCGATCGCATCGCTGACACGTGAATCGCGTGGCGTGGACGGGTCTCCCGTCCACCCTACGGTCCGCGTCTTACTTCGACGCCGCGATCCAGCGATCGACCTTCGCCTCCAGCACCGCCAGCGGCAAGGTGCCTTCGTCCAGCACGACCTCGTGGAATTTCGGCAGGCTGAACTTGTCGCCCAGCGCCGCCTGCGCACGCTGGCGCAGTTCCATGATCTTCAGCGAACCGATCTTGTACGCCAGCGCCTGGCCCGGCATCACCATATAGCGCTCGATCTGGGCGCGCGCTTCCAGCTCCGAGTAACCCAGCGTGTCGCGGAAGTACTTGATCGCCTGGTCGCGGCTCCAGCCCTTGCTGTGCATGCCGGTGTCGACCACCAGGCGCGCGGCGCGCAGCATCTCGTCGTTCAGGTGGCCGAAATAGTCTTCCGGTTTCTCGAACAGGCCCATCTCCTTGCCCAGGGTCTCGGCATACAGCGCCCAGCCTTCGGTGAAGGCGGTGTTGCCGCCGAACTTGCGGAAGTTCGGCAGGCCCAGTTCCTGCAGCAGGGCGATGTGGAAGTGGTGGCCCGGCTGGCCTTCATGCAGGTACAGGGTGACCATACCGGTGCGGCCGTACTTGGTCGGGTCGTTCACGACCGACCAGAACACGCCCGGACGCGAGCCGTCCGCCGCCGGCGCCGAATAATGGTCCGATGCGGTCTCGCGCGTCAGTTCCGGCTCCAGCCGCACTTCCAGCGGCGCCTTCGGCATCAGGGTGAACAGGGCCGGCAGCTTGGCGCGCACTTGCGTGTCCAGCTTCTGGAACACCTCGATCACCTGCTGGTCCGTGGTGAACGGCTTGTACTTCGGTTGCTCGGACACCCACTTCGGCAGGCCGGCGGCCGGGCCGTCGTAGCCCATCTTCGGCCCGATCTTGCCGTATTCGCCCTGGATGCGCGCCACTTCCTTCAGGCCGATCGCGTGGATCTGCTCGGGCGTCATGGCGGTGGTGGTCATCGCCGCCACGCGCGCCTTGTACCACTCGGCGCCGTTCGGCAGCGCGTTCCAGCCGGCCGTGGTGCGGGTCTTCGGCAGGTAGTCCTTCTCGACATAGCTGGCCAGGCGATCCAGGGCCGGATTGAGCTTGCCGATCGTCGTGCGATAGGCATCAAGCAGGTTGCGCTTGTCGGCGGCCGAGAAGCCTTCCGGCAGCTTCTTGATCGGGGTGTAGAAGATGCTGGCTTCCGCGCTCTTGGCCTGCAGCTGCTTGAGCTGCGGCAGCAGCGACTGGATCGGCTGGCGCGGATGCACGATGCCGCGCTTGACGCCTTCGCGCATGTTCGCGATCGACTGGTCGATGTAGGCGACCATCTGGTCGAGGCGGTTCAGGTAATTGCGATAGTCCTTCGGCGTGGCGAACGGCTGCGCGCCTTCGCCGCCGGCGTAGTTCGCGATGAAGGCCGGCATATTGAACATCTGGTCCATCGGCAGCAGGTGCTCGGGGAAGGCGCCCAGGCGCAGCGCGGTCTCGAGCTCGAACTTGACGATGTCGTAGCTGGCCTGCTCGTGCGCATTCAGGCGCTCGCGCGGGATCGATGCCAGGCGCTTCAGGTAGCCGCGGTACAGCGCAAACTGCGCGTCGCGGTTCTTCGGCGCGATCGACAGGCCGAGCTGGTCGAAGAAGCGGCCGTCGCCGCTCTCGGTCGCCCACACCGGCTCGAAGCGGGCATAGGCCTCGTAGTATTCGTCGACCAGCTTGTTGATCGCCTTGCCGGCTTCGGTCGTGGCGACCTTCTGCTTGGCGGGCGCGGTGTCGGGCGCCGGCGCGGCCTGGACGGATGCGCAGGCGAGCAGGGCGCCAATCGCCAGCGCGCCGAGCCTGAAGTTCTCTCTCATTTTTTTTCCTTGTTGGGTCAGTAGCTGGCCAGTGGCGTCAACGCGCCGTTCTTGAAGGTGTACACCGTCACCGCCGTCTTCTTGAGGTTGCCCTTGGCGTCGTAGCCGTAAGCGCCGACCACGCCCTGGTAGCTGATCGCGTGCATCGCGGCGCCGACCTGCTTGGCGTCGACCGACTTCGCCTGCTGGATCGCCTGGGCGATGAACCTGGTCTGGTCGTAGAACGACGGCGCGTAGACGTCCGGATCGCGGCCGAAGCGCTTCTTGTAGCTGGCCAGGAAGGCCGGGCCGCCCGGCTGCTTGGCGACGATGGCGCCGGCCTGCGCGCAGCGCACGTTCTCGCCGACCGCCTCGCCGCCCAGCCGGGCCATCTCTGGGCTGCACAGGGTGTCGCCGCCAAGCAGCGGCACGTTCAGGCCCAACTGCTTCATCTGGCGCGCCATCGGGGCGCCTTGCGGAGCGTAGCCGCCGAAGAAGATCGCGTCCACCTTCTTGGCGCGCAGCGAGGTCAGGATGGCGGCGAAGTCGCTCGCCTTGTCGTTGGTGAATTCGTGGCCCGCGACCTTGATGCCGGCCTTTTGCGCCTGGCGCTTGAACTCCATCGCGATGCCCTGGCCGAACGCGGTGCGGTCGTCGATCACGCCGACGTTCTTGACCTTGAGCTCCTTGGCGGCATAGCCGGCGACCGAGGCGCCCACCTGGGTGTCGCTGGCCACGATGCGGAACACCGTCTGGTAGCCGGCGGCCGTGATCTTGGGATTGGTGCCGACGGTCGACATCAGGATGCCGTTGTCGTTGTAGACGCGCGAAGCGGGAATCGCCACGCCCGAGTTGTACGGGCCGAGCACGTACTTGACGCCGGAATCGGCGAATTTCTGGGCCACCGTCACGCCCTGTTTCGGGTCGCCCGCATCGTCTTCGGACTGCAGCACGAAGCGCAGCACATTGCCGCCCACCTGGATCTTCTGCGCGTTGAGTTCCTCGATGGCGAGGCGCACGCCGTTCTCATTGTCTTTGCCGGCGAAGGCGTTGGAACCCGACAGCGGGCCGCTCACGCCGATCTTCACGATTTGCTCCGCGGCGGTTGCCTGAGTGCCGATCAACGCTATTAACGCCGCCAGCGCCAGCGGCGCCATCCTAATTTTCGATCGCATTCCCTTGGTCTCCGTTGATGTCAACGGCCGCCATCATCGCACGATTCGCACGGCCGGCGAAAGCGTTAAGCGACAGCGTAAAGACCCGGCGTAAGGATTCGGAGCGACCTCAGGCCGGCACGCCGTGCGAGATCAGCTCGAGCGGCAGGGCGGTGGTGGACTTGATCTGTTCCATCGAAAACGCGGACGACACGCCGGTCAGGCGCGCGGCCTTGATCAGCTTTTTATAGAAGCGGTCGTAGCCGGCGATGTCGGTGGTGACGACCTTGAGCAGGTAGTCGACGTCGCCGCTCATGCGATGGAATTCCAGCACTTCGGGCAGGGCGACCACGGCGGCGGCGAAGCGCGCCAGCCATTTCTCGTCGTGCTCGGTGGTCTTGATGCTGACGAACACGGTGACCGGCAGGCCGACCTTTTCGCGGTTGACGATGCTGACGCGGCTTTCGATATAGCCTTCTTCTTCGAGGCGCTTGACGCGTTTCCAGCAGGGCGTGCTGGAAAGGCCGACCTTTTCGCTCAGACCCGAGATGGAAAGGGTTGCATCCGCCTGCAAGGCGGCGAGAATCGCACAATCAAACTTGTCGAGTGAGTTCATATTCCGTAAAGCGTGTTTATAAGAATAATTATTCTATTAACAGCCCACAAATCGAGAAATTTGGGACGTTTCGATTGGCGTAATTCCGTACCATATTACTGGACAATAACGTGTTGTGCGACACCTTTTTTTATGTCTTTGGCAGCTAATCCATGATCACCGAAATCTATCTCGACGCCAACGCGACTTCGCCGGTGCTGCCTGCCGCCGCCGCTGCCGCCATGGCCGCGCTGCAGGAGTGCTTCGGTAATCCGAGCAGCAGCCATGCGAGCGGCCTGCGCGCCCGGGCGCTGCGCGAGGGCGCGCGCGCCTGCGCACGGCGAGTGCTGGGCGCCCCGAACGGACGGCTGATGTTCAACAGCGGCGCCACCGAAGGGATTCAGACCGCGGCGCTGTCGGCGCTGTGCGCGGTGCGCGAACGGCGCGCGCGCGGCGAAGCATGCGGAGACGTGGTGCTGATTGGCGCCACCGAGCACAAGGCGGTGTCCGAAAGCCTGGCGCACTGGAACCGGCTGCTGGGCACGGGCCTCGAACTGCGCGTGCTGCCGGTCGACGCCGACGGCCGCCATCGCCTGGACGTGCTGCGCGCGCTGGCGCCGCGCCTCGCCTTTGTCTGCACCATGGCCGCCAACAACGAGACCGGCGTGGTGTCCGACCTGGACGGCATCGCGGCGGCGCTGATCGAAACGGCCAGCCCGGCGCTGTGGATGGTCGACTGCGTGCAGGCGCTCGGCAAGCTGCCCTTGAACCTGGACGCCAGCCGCATCGACTACGCGCCGTTCTCGGGCCACAAGCTGCATGCGCCGAAGGGCATCGGCATGCTGTACGTGCGCGAAGGCGCGCCGTTCACGCCGCTGATCTGCGGCGGCGGCCAGGAAGACAATGGGCGCTCGGGCACCGAGAACATGGCCGGCATCGCGGCGCTGGGGGCGGTGCTGGAAGCGCTGGAGCGCGGCGACACCTTCCATGCCACCGAGGCGCTGCAAGCCTGCCGCGCGCGCCTGGCCGAGGCCTTGACCCGCGCCTTTCCCGGCATCGTGTTCAACGCGCCGCTGGCGCACACCTTGCCGACCACGCTCAATTTCTCGATCCCGGGCGTCGCCAGCGCCGAGCTGCTCGACCTGTTCGATGCCGCCGGCATGCGCGTCAGCGCCGGCTCGGCCTGCGCCGCATCGAAGGCGGCGCCGAGCCATGTGCTCGACGCGATGGGCTTGCCGGCCTGGCGCAGCGCGTCGGCGGTGCGCCTGTCGATCGGGCCGCTGCTGGACGACGCCGTGCTGGCGCTGGCCTGCGAACGCATCGCGCGCTGCGGGGCGGCGCTGGCAATGCCGCCGGCGCCGGCGGCGGCGCCCGATGCGGCGCCGCCTGACGCCGCGCTGGACGCCGGCATGGACGCCGGCATGGAGCTCGACGCCGTCGCGGCCCGCGGCTGGCTGGCGGCGCATCCCGACGCCATCGTGGTCGACGTGCGCGATGCGCGCGAGCACAGCGTCGCCGGCCAGGTGGAACTGCACGGCCGCACGGCGCTCAACGTGCCGCTGGCGAGCGTGAAGGAACATGCCGCCGCCTGGCTGGGCGCCGAGGCCCGCCCCTTGCTGTTCGTGTGCCGCAGCGGCGCACGCAGCGCCCGCGCCGCGCGCACCCTGCGCGCCCTGGGCCATCCGCGCGCCTGCTCGCTGGCCGGCGGTTTCGCGCTCGCCGTCTGACGATTCCCCGGCCGCCTGCCGGCTCGGCAGGCGGTGTGTACGCCAGCGCACGGTAACTTTTCGTACCTTTCCCTAGCATGGAGTCAGCCGTGCGCGCCCAGCATCGTTTGTCTGGTTTCTTGCCCTGATTGCCTTAGGGTGTCCCGTCCTCCGGCGGTCCGCCGCGCACGCCTCCGTCCCGAGGTTCCCGTTGAAAGTTGAGAACGACAAGATGCCCGCGGGGCAGCATGCGCCACATGGCGCCGCCGCCGCCGCCTCCGTGCCGCTGCCGGCCGCGAATGCGGAGGGCATCGCTCGTTCCTGCGAAATGCTCGACCGCGCCGTGCGCGCCGGGATCGACCTGCCTCCCGCCGGCGCGCGCCTGCTCGACGGCTACCACCTGCTCGACACCCAGCTGCGGCTGGCGCGCGCGCAATCGCGGCAGGTCGCCGCCCAGGACGGCGCCGCGCGCGTCTGGGGCCTGGCGCTCGATGCGGTGGCGCGCGCCGACGGCGTGGTCGACATCGAAGAACTGGCGCGCGTCCTCGCCGCGGGCCAGGAAGGCGCGCCGTTGCGCGTCGCCGAACTCGATGCGCTGCCCGCGCTGCTGCGTCTCGCGCTGATCGACCGGCTGGCCGCGCTGGCCGCGCGCGCCGCGCATGCCTGCGCCGGCCGCGAGCGCGCCGCCGCCTGGGCCGCGCGCTTCCTCGACACCGCCGAGGCCCGCCCGGGCGACCTGGTGCTGCTGTTCGCCGACATGGCGCGCAGCGCAGACGCGGACAACGGCGCTTTCATCGTCGAACTGGCGCGCCGCCTGCAGGGTCGCGGCGCGCCGCTGGCCCAGGTACTGGACTGGATCGATGCGCGCCTGGCCGATGGCCAGGGCAGCATCGCCGGGCTGACGCAGGACGAGAGGAGCAGCCAGGCGCAGGAAGCCGTCGCCGCCGGCAACGCCCTGGCCAGCCTGCGCGCGCTGGGCGGCGTCGACTGGCGCGCCTTCGCCGAGCGCCTGGGCGTGGTCGATGCGCTGCTGCGCGACGATCCTGACGGCAGTTATGCGCGCATGGACGGCGCCACGCGCGACCGCTACCGCCACACGGTCGCGCGCCTGGCGCATTCCCTCGGCGTGAGCGAAGCCGCGGTGGCGCAAGAAGCGATCGCGCTGGCCGGCGTCCATCGCGCGCCGGGCGAGGGCGGGCTCGATATGCGCATCCGTCACGTGGGCCACTACCTGGCCGGCCCTGGCCTGGCGACGCTCGAGGCCAGGCTGCGCGGACGGCGCGGATGGGCGCCGCGCGTTCGCGCCGCATTGCAGGGCGCTTCCCCCGGCATGCAGACGGGCGCCACGGCGGCGCTGGCCCTGCTGTTTACGGGCGCGGGCCTGGTCCATGCCTGGCAGGGCGGGGCCGGGCCGCTGCTGCTGGTCCTGATGGGCATCCTGGCGCTGCCGGTTGCCGGCGCCCTGGCGCGCGCCCTGATGGGCATGGCCGGGCGTTGGCTGGCGCGGCCCCAGGCCACACCGCGCATCGACGTGGCGGCCGGCATTCCTGACGATGCACGCACGCTGGTGGCCGTGTCGGCGCAGCCGGCCGACGCCGCGCAGCTCGCGGCGCTGTGCGAAGACCTCGAAGTGCGCTACCTCGGCAACCGCGATCCGCGCCTGCGCTTCTGCCTGCTGCTCGACCTGCCCGACGCGCCTGAAGCGACGCTGCCTCTGGACGCCGCCCTGTTGGCCCAGGCGGGCGCTGCGATTGAGGCGCTCAACCGCAAGCACGGCGGCGAACGAGACGGTCCCTTCATGCTGCTGGCGCGTGCGCGCGCCTGGAGCGAAGACCAGCAGGCCTGGATCGGCCGCGAACGGCGGCGCGGCCAGCTGACCGACCTGAATGCCTGGCTGTGCGGCGTGCGCGACCGCTTCGCGCACGCGGCCGGCAATCTCGGCGCCGCGGCCGAGATGCGCTATGTGATCGCGCTCGACGCCGATACCGGCCTGCCGCGCGACGCCGCGCGCGGCCTGGTGGCGGCGATGGCGCACCCGCTGCACCGGGCGCTGCAGGACGAAGCGGGGCGGGTGCTGGAAGGCCATGCCATGCTGCTGCCGCAAATCACGACCTCCTTGCCGGGCCGGGACGCCGTGCGCTACCAGCGCCTGTGGCCCGCCGGTGGCCACGGCTGGGCCGCGATCTATGACGTCGATGCCTGGCGCCGCGCGATGGGTCTCGAGCTGCGCGACGAGGGCCGGGCGCAACCCGGCGCGGTCGAGGAAGACCGCCTGCGCGCCGCGCGCGTGGGCGACCTGCGGCTGGATGCCGCGCATCCGGGCAGTTATGGCGAACACGCGCTGCGCCGCCATCGCGCCTTGCGCGCCGCCTGGCAGGAAGCGCGCCGCCTCGGACGCGGCGCCGAGCGACTGCGCGCCGCGCGGGTGCGCCGGCGCCTGTTCGACGCGCTGGCCGGGAGCCTGGCCGCACCGGCGTCGATCGCGCTGCTCGTGTTGTGCTGGAGCCTGCTGGCCGCGCCCGTGTTCTGGACCGTGGCCATCCTGGCGCCGCTCTGGCTGCCGGCGCTGCTCGACATGCTGGCCACGCTGGCCGGCCGCGCGCTCGATGCGCCGCTGCGCCAGCACCTGGACGCCTGGACGCGCGGCGCGCGCACGGCCCTGGTGCGCGCCGCGCTGGCGCTGGCCTTCCTGCCGCACCGGGCCTGGCTTGACGCCGACGCGGTCGTGCGCGGCCTGTGGCGGCGCGACGTGAGCCGCCGCAAGCTGCTCGAGCTGCGTCCTCCGGCGCTGGCGCGACCCAGCAGCGCGCTGGAGAACAACTGGCGCACGATGTGGTTCGCGCCGTTGCTGGCGGTCGGCGTCGCGGTGCTCCTGACCTTCGCCAACCCCTACGCCCTGTTCGCGACCGCGCCGCTGCTGCTGGTATGGTTCTTGTCGCCGGTGCTGGCCTGGTGGGTCAGCCAGCCGGCGCGGCGCGGCATGCGCCTGGCGAAAGGGCAGACGCTGTTCCTGCGCACGCTGGCGCGCCGCAGCTGGGCCTTCTTCGAACAGCACGGCGCGGGCCGGCACGGCCTGGCGCCGGAAGCCGTGTTCGACCATTCCGAACCGACCGTCGACGAGCGCATGTCGCCCGCCGGCATGGGCTCGACCCTGCTGGCGACCCTGAGCGCGCGCGACTTCGGCTATCTGCCGCTGGGCGGCCTGCTCGCGCGCAGCGAACAGGCGCTGGCGTCGATGGCCTTGCTGGAGCGCTGGCATGGCCACCCCTTCCAATGGTATGACGGCGTCACGCTCGCTCCGCTCGAACCGGCGCGTGTCGACACCGCGGCCAGCGGGGGCCTGGCGCTGGCGCTGCGCACCTTCGCCGCCGGCCTCGATGAATTGCCCGACCGGCCGATCGTTGACGCCGCCGCGCTGGACGGCATCCGCGTCACGCTGTTGGTGGTGCGCGAGCATGCGCCGCCCGGCCAGCTGCCGGCGCTGGACGCGCTGGGCGAAGCGCTGGCGCCGGGCCGCTGCCGCGCCACCGATACCCTGCCGGGCCTGGCCGACTGCCTGCGCACGGTCGCGGCCAGGGCGGCCGAGCTGGACGCCGGCCTGCCGGAAAAAGCAAACCCCGCCGACCCCACGCTGCGCGCCTGGACGGCGCGCCTGGCGCGGCAGTGCGCGGCGCAGCTGGACGACCTGCATGCGCTCACGCCGTGGACCCGGGCGGCGCAGGAATACGTGCTCGATGCCGGCCTGACCCGCATCCCGACCTTGCGCGAGCTGGCCGCGCTCGAACCGCCAGGCGACAACGAGGGCCTGGCCCAGCTGGTCGCACAGGGGCGCGACTGCGCGCGCGAACGCATGGAGAGCATCGCGCGCCTGGCCGCGCAGGCGCGGGAAGCGGCGCGCGTGGATTTCGGCGCGCTGGTCGACCCGTCCACCGGCCTGCTGGCCACGGGCTGTCACGTGCGCGAGGGGCGCGGGGGGCGCCTGGACGGCGACAGCTGCGACCTGCTGGCGTCCGAGGCGCGCATGGCCAGCTTCGCCGCCGTCGCCCAGGACCAGCTGCCGCAGCAGCACTGGTGGTCGCTCGGCCGTCCCTTGCGCATGACGGGGGCCGGCGCGCTGCTGCTGTCGCGCGCGGGCGCGCTGGCGGACTATCTGGCGCCGCAGCTCGTGATGCCGTCGTGGCGCGACACCTTGCTGGACGACGCCGGCCGGGCTGTGGCGCGCCTGCAGGCGGCCCACGCCAAGGGCCGCGGGCTGCTGTGGGGCTATACGGAATCGGGCTGCAACGCGGTCGACGCGGCGGCGCGCTACCGCATCGGGCGCTTCGGCATCGACGCCGCGGCCCTGCGGCGGAGGGCGGCCGACGACCTGGTCGCCGCGCCCCATGGCGCGGCGCTGGCGCTCAGCGCGGCGCCAGCGCTGGCGGCGGCCAACCTGCGCCGCATGGCGGAGCAGGGCCTGCTGGGCGAGACCGGCTTCCACGAGGCGCTCGATTATGCGCCAGCGCGCCTGCCGCAAGGCGAACGCCAGGCGGTGGTGCGGGCCCAGCTCGCGCGCCACCAGGCCACGATCCTGCTGGCGCTGGCGCGCCACCTGCAGGGCGAACCGATGCAGCGCCGCTTCGCGCGCGATCCCGAACTGCGCGCCGCGCTCGGCCTGCTGCAAGAGGCGGCGCCGGCGGCCGGCGCCGAGCCGCCCCTGCGCATCGATGCCGGCGTGGCGCTCGACGGCGTCGCGGCGGCCCGCCCCTACGCGCGCGTGCTCAAGCCGGACGCTTCGCCGCTGCCGGAAGTCCAGCTGCTGTCGAACGGCCGCTATCACGTGGTCGTCGACAGCGCGGGCGCCGGCGCCAGCTGCTGGGAGGGAACCGTACTGACGCGAGTCGGGGCCGGCGAGAGCGGCCTGGCGCTTCACGTGCGCGACACGGCATCCGGCGCCACCTGGGCCAACGTCCTGCTGCCCGGCGCGCCGGCGCCCGACGAGGTCGAGGCGGTGCTGGCCGAAGGGCGGGCCAGCCTGCGCCGCGTGGACCACGGCATCGAGATGCGCACCGACGCGGTGGTGGCCCCGGGCGACGACGTCGAGCTGCGCCGTATCCGCATCGTCAATCGCGCGCCTGAGACGCTCACCCTGGAGCTGACCGGCTGCGTGGCGCTGGCCGGGCCGCCGCTGGAAGAAGGCGGCCGCAGCAGCATCCGCATCGAGTTCGACGCGAGCGCCGACAGCCTGCTGTGCTTGACCGCACCAAGCGCGCCCGTGCTCGTGCATCGCATGACGGTGCGCGAGACGGCGGGGCAGCCGAGCGTGGAAACGAATCGCGCGCGCTTCATCGGGCGCGGCCATGAGCTGTGCCGGCCGCAGGCGGTGAGCCAGGGCGGCGCGCTGCCCGGCCTGGACCCGGAGCCCGACGAGGCGCTGCTGGCGCTGCGGCGCAGCGTGACCCTGGCGCCGCAGCAGGAGATCACGGTCGACCTGGTGCTCGGCGCCGCCTCCAGCCGCGCGCTGGCGCGCGAGCTGGCGGCGCGCTATGGGGTCGCTCACGAGGTCGACCACGCGATCGAGGCCGCCTGGACCCTGGCCCAGGCCGAGCTGCGCCGCGCCGAGATCGGCGAAGCCGACGCCCAGCTGATCAACCGCCTGGCTGGCTGCCTGCTGCAGCCCGCGCCGGCGCTGCGCGCCGATCCCGCCGTCATCGCGCGCAATCTGCGCGGGCGGGCCGACTTGCAGGCATATGGCGTCACGGGCGACTTGCCGCTGCTGTTGCTGCAACTGGGCGAGGGGCCGGACACCGGCCTCGCGCGCCAGCTGCTGCAGGCCCACGGTTATTGGCGCGGCCACGGCCTGGCGGTCGACTTGCTGGTCCTGTGCGACAGCCGCGCGGCGCGCGAAGCCCTGATGCACCTGGCGGCGCCGCTGGTCGATCCGTCCAGCTTCGACCAGCCCGGCGGACTGCACCTGCACCTGAAGGAAGACGTGCCGCATGAAGACCGCATCCTGCTGCGCTCCGCCGCCAGCGTGCTGCTCTCCGGGGAGCGCGGCGACCTGGCCGACCAGCTGCGCCGCGCCGAGCGCGCGGCCGGCGCGGCGGCGCCGCCGTTCGTCGCCGCCACGCCGGCGCAGGCATGGACCGCGGCGAATCCGCCTTCGCCCGCGACCGAGGCCTTGCCGGACGGCCGCGAGGTCGTGGTGCGCAGCGGCGCCGGCATCGCCGCGCCTGCGGCGCCGTGGATCAACCTGCTGGCCAACGACGCCTTCGGCAGCATCGTCTCGGAGCGCGGCCATGCCGTCAGCTGGAGCGGCGAGCGCGCCACGCGCCTGACCGCAGGGGGAGAAGACGAAGTCGCGCCGCAGGGCGGCGAAGCCTTCTACCTGCGCGACGAGGACAGTGGCGACGTCTGGTCGCCGACGCCGTGGCCGGCGCCGTCATCAGAGACGTACACGACGCGCCATGGCATCGGCTACAGCGTGTTCGAACACCTTGTCCACGGCATCCATTCCGAGTTGCGCTGCTTCGTGGCCCAGGACGCGCCGCTCAAGTACAGCGTGCTGCGCCTGCGCAACGACAGCGATGCGCCGCGCCGCCTGAGCGCGACGGGGTATGTGGAGTGGCTGCTGGACGAGCGCCACGCGCCGCCCGGTCTGCAGGTGGTGACCGGACGCGACCTCGCCAGCGGCGCGCTGTTGGCGCGCAACGTCTTCGGCGCGGGTTTCCATGACAAGGTCGCGTTCTTCCACGTCGACGCCGAGCAGGTCGCCGTGACCTGCGACCGCCAGGAATTCATCGGCCGTTCCGGGGCCATCGCACGCCCGGCGGCGTTGGGGCGCGCCGGGTTGTCGGGCATTGCCGGCGCCGGCTTCGACCCGTGCGCGGCGCTGCAGGTCGGCGTCACGTTGGCGCCGGGCGCCGAGTGCGAACTGGTCTTCGTGCTCGGCGTGGCCGGTCCCGGGAGCCTGGACGCCAGCGCGGTCGTGCAGCGCCATGGCACGGCGCAGGCCGCCGCCGCCGCATGGCAGCGCCTGCGCGACTGGTGGGACCACACGCTCGGCGCCGTCACCGCATGCACGCCGGAACCCGGGTTCGACCTGCGCGTCAACGCCTGGCTGCCCTGGCAGGCGATCGGCGCCATGATGGGCGAGCGCGACCCGGCGCTGCGCCTGCAGTCGGCCCTGGCCTGTGCCCACGCCCGCCCCGAACTGCTGCGCGAGGCCCTGCTGCGCGCCGCGCCCGCGTTCACGACGGGGGCCCATGTCGAGGACTTCCTGTGGCTGCCCTATGCGCTGACGCGCTATCTCGCAGTGACGGACGACCATGCGCTGCTGGCCGTGCGCCTGTCGGAACGTGACGATCTGTACCAGCACTGCGTGCACGGCCTGCGCGGTTGCCTGCGCTTCGGGCCGCGCGGCCTGCCGCCGGCGGCGGGGCGCCTGCATGAGGAAGGGGTGGCCGGTCGCGTCGAGAGCGTGCGCCTCGGCTTCTTCATGGCGGCCGTGCTGCAGCGCTTCGCCGAGGTGGCCGACCGGCGCGGCGACTTCGGTTTCGCCACCACCTGCCGCGGCGCGGCGCTGGCGCTGGGCGCGCAGTGCGAGGAACACGGCTGGGACGGCGACTGGTATCGCTGGACCTGGCTGGACAGCAGCACAGCCCTCGGCTCGATCGCCAATGCGGCCTGCCGCGTCGAGCTGTCGACCCAGTGCTGGGCGCTGGAGGCCGGGGCGGCGCAAGGCCCGCAGGCGCTGCGCGCGGCGGTGCGGCGCCTGCGCACGGGCGGCGCCGTGCCGCGCTGCGATCCGCCGGTGGATGGCGAATGGAGCGAACGGGTGCCGTCGAGCCCCGGCCAGGACCACCGCGCCACCGCCTGGGCCGCGGCCGGACTCGCACGGCTGGGCGACGCCGGCCACGCATGGCAGCTGGCGCGCATGCTCGAGCCGATGACGCATGACGACGGACCGCCCTACCTGATGAGCGGCGGCCTGCGCACGATCGCGCCGCATGCCGGCCGCGCCATCGGTGGCGTCGTCACGCCGGCGGCGGCGTGGACCTGGTTGCTGTTCGTCGAAGCGCTGCTGGGCCTGGAGCGCCACGGCGATGCGCTGACATTGAGGCCGCGCCTGGCGCCGGGCTGGGAGGGCTTCAGCCTGCGCTACCGTCATCGCGGCGCCTTCTACGAGATCACGGTGCGCGCCACCGAAGGACCCGAAGAAATGCTGCTGGACGGCCAACCCTGCCCGGATTGGACCATCATGCTGCGCGACGACCGGCGTGACCACAAGGTAGAATTGCGGGTTGCGCGCGACCCGAGAGCGCCCGAAGCATAGGATCAAGATCATGAACATCATCACCCGCGCCCTCGGCGCCTGCCTGCTGGCCGCGGGGTTCGCGGCCGGTCCAGCGCAGGCGCTCGACTGGAGCGACACCGCCATCAGCTGGCGCTACGGCAGCCGCTTCGCCGAGCCCTTCAATCCGGAACACATCGACAAGCACGTCCTGGCGCTGACCCACGCCAGCGGCTACAAGTACGGCAGCAACTACTTCAACCTGGATTGGCTCAAGTCCGACCGCAACGATCCGCGCTCGCTCGGCGGCAGTTCCGGCGCCGAGGAAGCCTACCTGCTGTATCGCCACACGCTCGACATCGGCGCGCTGAGCGGGCGCGAGCTGCGCTTCGGGAAGGTGAAGGGCGTCGGGCTCACCGCCGGCTTCGACCTGAACACCAAGCGCGACGTCGGCTACAACTCGCTCAAGCGCATGCTGGTGGTCGGGCCGACCCTGATGTGGGACGTGCCGGGCTTCCTCAGCACCAGCATCCTCCTGATCCGCGAAAGCAATGCGCCGAGCGGCGCCTTCGCCCCGATCTCCGACGTGCGCGGGCGCTACAAGTACGAGAACCACCCGATGCTCAACGTCAGCTGGGGCATTCCGCTGAACGAACGCTGGGCCTTCGAGGGCTATGCCAACTTCATCGCCGAGAAGGGGCTGGACGAAACCGGCAACCCGACCGGGGCCGAAACCAATATCGACATGCAGCTGATGTACGACGTCGGCGCCCACTTCGGCCAGAAGAAGAACCGCTTCCGTGTCGGCCTCGAATACCAGTTCTGGAACAACAAGTTCGGCAATACCCGCGCCACGACGGGCGGGCGCGGACAGCGCGCCAGCACGCCGATGATCCGCGCCGAATACCACTTCTGAGCCGCTTGCGGCAGCAGGTGCGGCAGCAGGTGCGGCAGCAAAGCGCTCAGTCGTCGTTGCTGCTCTCGCGCACCACCAGCTGGACCGCGAGCGTCTGTTCCAGGCTCGCGCTGTCCACCCTCTCGAGCAGCGAATCGACGCCCATCCGTCCCAGCAAATCCTTGTCGATCTGGATGCTGGTCAGCGGCGGGATCGCGCTGGAGGCGGCGCTGATGTCGTCGAAGCCGACGATCGCGATGTCGTGCGGGATCTTCAGGCCGCGCTCCAGGCAGTGGCGCATGGCGGCCAGCGCCGTGCTGTCGTTGTAGCAGAACAGCGCGTCCGGCCGCGGCTCGCGCGCCAGCAGGGCGTCGACCGCCTGGCGCACATTGTCGAGGCTGTTGCCGATGCTGGGCAGCTGGACCTCGAGGTCGGGATTGGCCAGCATGCGCGCCTCGAACAAGGCCTTGCGAAAGCCGCGGTACCGTTCCAGGATGCTGTGGTGGGCCAGCGGGCCGGTGAGCATGGCGACGCGGCGCCGGCCCTGCCGGATCAGGTGGCGCGTGGCCAGGTAGCCGCCCAGCGCATGGTCGGGATTGACCGAACGGTAGCCGGGCAGGCGCATGTCGAGCAGCACCAGGGGCTTGCCGGTGTCGCGCAGCGCCGCCACCAGTTCGGGCTCGAAGAAGCCGGCGCACAGCAGGGCGTCGGGCTGGTGCAGGCGCACCAGGTCGAGCACCGGCTCGGCCGGGCCCACCACCACGAACGACAGCGCGATGCCGCGCTTGCGGCAGGCGTCCTCGACGCCGTGCAGCACCGGCAGGTAGAACGGGCTGGCCGACTGCGTGTTGTGCTGGCGGTGCAGCAAAAACGCGATGCGGCGCACGTCGCCCTCGCGCAGTTTGGCGAAGTCGTAGCCCATCTCGCGCGCCACCGCGCAGATGCGCTCGCGCGTCTTGTCGGTCAGGCCGTCCTGGTTCTTCAGCGCGCGCGAGACCGTGCCGATCGAGTAGCCCGTGGCGCGGGCGATGTCGCGGATCGTGACGGCCATGGCGCGCTTCCCCCGGTCAGTACCTGGTCTGCGTGTAGGGACGGGCGTTCTGTTCCTTGCCCCAATCCTTGTTCGGCGTGGCCTGCATGGTGAACACCAGTTCGCCGCCGGCCATGATGTCCTCGTGGCGGATGAAGGTGCGCATCAAGGGCTTGCCGTTCAGGGTGACGCGGCCGACGTAGCCGTTGGCAGTCGACAGGTTATCGGCGCGCACCGTGAAGCGCTGCCCGTTCGGCAGGTTCAGGGTCGCCTTGTCCAGGAAGGGACGGCCGATCACGTACTCGTTGCTGGCCGGGGCCACCGGGTAGAAGCCGAGCGCGGTGAAGGCGAACCAGGCCGACATCTGGCCCAGGTCGTCGTTGCCCGACAGGCCGTCCGGCTTGTCGCTGTACTGGGTGGCCATGATGTTGGCCAGGCGTTCCTGGGTGCGCCATGGCGCGCCGGCGTAGTTGTACAGGTAGGCCACGTGGTGCGAAGGCTCGTTGCCGTGGGCGTAGTGGCCGATCAGGCCCGAGATGTCTTCCATGTGGGCGTACACGGTCTCGTCGACCTTGGCGTCGAACACCTGGTCGATCTTGCTCACCAGCTTGGTGTCGCCGCCCAGGAAGGAGATCAGGCCGGCGTTATCGTGCGGCATATACCAGGAATACTGCCAGGCGCTGCCCTCGGTATAGTCGCTGCCGAAGTTCGACTGCTCCGGATTGAACGGGGTGCGGAATTCGCCGGTGGACTTGCGGGCGCGGATGAAGCCGGTCTCCTTGTCGAACACGTTGCGGTAGTTCTGGGCGCGTTTGTAGTAGCGGGCCGCGATGTCCTTCTTGCCCATCTTCTCGGCCATGCGCGCGATGGTCCAGTCATCGAAGGCGTATTCGACGGTCTTCGACGCCGCTTCCTTCTCGAGGTCGATCGGCACGTAGCCCAGCTTCATATAGTGTTCCAGGCCGCCGTAGGGACCGTATTCGGCGCTGGCCGTCATCGCCGCCAGGGCCTTGTCGGCGTCGAAGCCGCGGATGCCCTTCATGTAGGCGTCGGCGATCACCGGCACCGCGTGGTAGCCGATCATGCACCAGGTTTCCAGGCCGTGGAACTGCCATACCGGCAGGATGCCGTAGGGGCTGTGCTGCTGCGAGGCGATCAGCGAGTTCACGAAGTCGGCGTTGCGCTGCTCGGGCGCGACGATGGTGAGCAGCGGGTGCAGCGCGCGGTAGGTGTCCCACAGCGAGAAGGTCGAGTGGAAGCGGAAGTTCTTCGCCTTGTGCACCTGGTTGTCCGGGCCGCGGTAGCTGCCGTCGAGGTCCATGAACAGCGACGGCGCCAGCATGGTGTGGTACAGGGCGGTGTAGAACTTGGTGCGCATCGGGCCCTCTGCCTCGACCTTCACCGCGCCCAGCGCGTCGTTCCAGGCCTTGCCGGCGCGCTCGCGCTCCTGGTCGAAGTCCCAGCCCGGCATCTCGGCCAGGTTGGCGATCGCATTGTCTTCGCTCACCGCCGACAGCGCGACCTTCACCAGCAGCGTGCCGTCCTGCGGCACGCCGAAGTTGAAGTCGGCCATCAGCTGCTTGCCTTCGACCAGCGCCTTGTCGGCCGGGGTCTTGCCGGGCGGAGCGAAGCCGCGATACGGAATCGATTCTTCGCGGTTCAGGAGCTGGCGGGTGTCGATCGGGCGCGAGAACTGGATCGCGAAGTGCACCTGGCGGCCGGGCGCCCAGCCGCGCGTCTCGCGCATGCCCGTGATTATGGTGCTGCTCCGCACGCGCAGGCGCGCCCACAGGTTCTTCTCGTCGTAGTTGTAGATGCTGGTGCGCAGGTCGAGCAGCACCTTGGCCGGCTCGCCGGCCTTGAATTTATAACGGTGCAGGCCCACGCGCTCGCTGGCGGTCAGCTCGACATCGACTTCATGGTCCTTCAGGCGCACCGCGTAGTAGCCCGGCTCGGCCTTTTCCTGGTCGTGCGAGAAGCGCGAGCGGTAGCCCGAGAACGGACGCTCCGGATAGCCCGGCTCCAGCTTGGTCTCGCCGCTGTAGGGCATCAGGAGCACGTCGCCCAGGTCGGAGTGGCCGCTGCCGGAGAAGTGGGTGTGCGAAAAGCCGAGGATCGAGCTGTCGGCGTAGTTGTAGCCCGAGGCCCAGGGATAGCTCTGGCGGAAGTGGCGGTGCTGCGTGTCGGGGCTGAGCTGCACCATGCCGAAGGGACGGCTGGCGCCGGGGAAGGTGTGGCCGTCGCCACCGGTGCCGATGAAGACGTCCACGGCTTCGGCCGGGCTGCCCGGCGCGGCGGCCAGGACAGGAGTTGCACTAAACAGGAATGCCGCACTGGCGGCGATCGAGAGTTGTCCGAAATTGAGTCTGGCCGTCATGAGGTCTCCACACGTGGCAGCAGCGACGGGCGCCGCCTTTTAGTTGCACTATACCCAAGTGAAACTTATATGTGGAGACTGGTTTCCAAGCAATCTTTACCGTGTTTCAGCCCATCTGTTTAGCCAGTTTACTAAACATTTTGCGCGCGGCGTTTGGCGACCGCTTCGATTTCGACCAGGGTGTCGGGCGACGCCAGCGAGGCCACGCCGATGCCGGTCAGGGCCGGGCGCGGCAGGCCGAGGTGGCGCACCAGGATCGGCGCCACGGTCTCGAGGTGCTCGCCGATCTCGCCGCGCACGTAGACGCGCAGCTGCAGGATCTGCTCGACCGAGGACCCGGCGGCCTCCAGGACCGCGATCAGGTTGCGCGCCGCGCCTTCGGTCTGCTCGGCCAGGGTGGTGTGCTTGACCTTGTACTCACGGTCCCAGTCGACCTGGCCCGATACGAACACCAGGCCGGTGTCATGGTCGATGGTCGCGTGGGACAGGCCATGCGGGGCGCCGTCGTACAGGGCAGGGGGATTGATGCGTTCGATGCTCATGCGGGTTCCTTGCGTTGAAAGGCGCCAGCTTAGGCATGCGCGCCCGCCGCCGCAATCAAGCGCGGCTTGTAGCCGATACAAGGCAGGCCTTGGCCCGCTCCAGCACCCAGGCAATGAAGGGATCGTTGTGCGCGTTCGGATGGTAGGCGGCCACGACCTGGTAGCCCGGCGGGTACTTGGGCAGCGCGATCTCGAATACGCCCTCGCAGGGCAGCAGGCGCGATGGCATGAACGCGACCAGGTCCGATCCCTTCAGGTATTCCAGCGCCATGAAGAAGGACGGCGCCGACGCCACCACGCGCCGCTGCAATCCCTGGCGCGCGAGCCAGCCGTCGGCCGACCCCGTGAAACTGGCCGCGCCCGGATTGGTGACGATGAAGTCGTGCGCCATCAGCGCTTCGAGCGGCATGACGCCGCCCTCGGCCAGCGCGCGGTTGCCGCTGACGCAGCGGTACTGCTCGAGGAACAGGGGCTGCGTCACCAGCCCGGGCGCCACGTATCCATCCACCGTGAAGATCAGGTCGATTTCTCCCTGGTGCAGCTTGCGGGTGAGGGCGCTGACCTCGATGTCGACCACCGCCACCTTCACTTTCGGCGCCTCGGCCCTCAGCGTGCGCACCAGGTCGGCCACGATCACCTTCTGGGTGTAGTCGGTGCCCGAGATCACCAGCGTGCGCTCGGCCTGCTCGGGCCGGACCTCGAAGGGCAGGGGAATGCCGTTCAACCCGGCCAGCACCTGGTCGATGTGAGGCGCGATCAGTTTCGCATACGGCGTCGGCGCCATGCCCTGACCGGTGCGCACGAACAGCGGGTCGCCCAGGATGGTGCGCAGCTTCTTCAGTTGCAGGCTGACCGCCTGCTGCGAGACGTCCAGGTGCTCGGCCGCCGCCGAGATGGTGTCGAAGCGGTTCAGGGCGTCGAGCGTGCGCAGGTGGGTGAGTTCGAGCTTGTCGATCATGAGGCTGCCAACATAAACGGCTATCTCGTCCGTTGCAAGTTGTCATGATTGAAATTCATCAAAACCTATGGACGAAATGACAATTTTTATGGGAGGCTGGTCAATATGAATGAGGCATGAAATTGCAAAAATTGCATCATGAAAACCTCATTCCTCTCCCCGTTTCTGGCCCTGTCGCTGTGCTGCGGCCTGGCGCAAGCCGCGCCCGCAGAACACCAGGAATTCGAAGCCACCCTGCTCGCGCCGTTCCAGGCCGCGGCGGCGCGGACTTTCACGCTGAGTTTCGCCTATCCCGGCCTGGCGCGCGCGGCCACCGTCGACTGGCGGGTCGAACTGGTCCGACCCGACGGCCGCGTCGCCCTGCGCTGGCGCGGCGCGGCGCCGTTCACGGGCGAGGCCATGACGGTTGCCGTGCCATGGTCCGGCCGCCTGGGACTGGCGCCGGCGCCGAGCGGCATCTATCGCGTCCGGCTGCGCGCGTCGGTGCGCGGCGACGCGCACGAAGACGCCGAGCAGGATTGGGAGATCGCGGTCGGCGCACCGCCGCTGCCCGCGATGCCGGCATTCTCGCCGCTGGCGCGCGCCTTCGCGCCGGCCGCCGTGCCGGCGCCCGGGGCGCTGCCCTACACGGTCTATCTCGGCAACCTGCACAGCCAGACCAACCACAGCGACGGCGGCGCCGACATCGCCGAGTGCAAGGGCGCCCAATCGCCATTGAAGTCGCCGCACGGCCCGGACCACGCCTTCGCCTATGCGCGCGGGCGCGGCCTCGACATCCTGGTCGCCTCGGAACACAACCACATGTACGACGGCTCGGAGGGCAGCGCGCCGGACGCCGACCCCGCCGCCGCCAAGGGCTTGTACCGCGCCGGCCTGGAAAGCGCCGCCAGCTTCTCGAAAAAGCACCCGGACTTCCTCGCGGTGTACGGCCTGGAATGGGGCGTCATCAACAACGGCGGCCATATCAACATCTTCAACAGCGACGAGCTGCTGGGCTGGGAGACCAATGCCAGAGGCGAGCCGATGGCCGACACGGTGACGCCGCGCGGCGACTACGCGGCCTTGTACACCCTGATGCGCGAGCGCGGCTGGGTGGGACAGTTCAACCATCCGGCGCACTCGGGCCAGTTCCAGGTCGATGGCGTGCCGCTCGCCTATACCGAGGACGGCGGCGAAGCGATGGCGCTGTGCGAGGTGATGAACAGCACCGCGTTCTCGACCAACGTCAGCGAGACCGAGACCCGCCGCAGCAATTTCGAAGGCGCCTGCAACCGCTTGCTGGAAGCGGGCTACCGCCTGGCCTTCAGCACCAACCAGGACAACCACTGCGCCAACTGGGGCGCGTCGTTCACCAACCGCACCGGCGTGCTGCTGCCGAACGGCGCGGCCCTGAGCCGCGCCACCTTCGTCGAAGCGCTCAAGGCGCGCCGCGTATTCGCGACGATGGACAAGGATTCGCAACTGGTCCTGACCGCGAACGGACGGATGATGGGCGAGCGCTTCACCAATCGCGGACCGCTCGCGCTGGTGACGAATTTTGCGAGTTCAACCGGCCGGAAGGCGGCCTCGGTCGCGATCATGGAAGGCGTCCCGGGCCGCAATGGCACGGTCACCCAGATGTCGGACCAGGCCGAGACCACCTTCACCCCGAGCCCTGGCGCGCACTTCTATTATGCGAAGGTAACCCAGGACGACGGCAACGTGCTGTGGTCGGCGCCGGTGTGGGTCATGCAGGAAGACTAAAAGCCGAGTCCTTCGCCCATCCCCAGCAGGGTCGCGATGCCGAGCACCGCGAAGATCAGCGCCGCGATGCCGTGCACGAGCTTGAGCGGCACGCGGTTCGCGATGCGTTCGCCGAAGTACACGGCCGGCACGTTGGCCAGCATCATGCCGAAGGTGGTGCCGGCGACGATGGCGGCCATCGATTCATAGCGCGCGGCCAGCGCCACGGTGGCGACCTGCGTCTTGTCGCCCATCTCGGCCACGAAGAAGGCGATCAGGGTGGTCAGGAACACGCCGTACTTCGCCAGTTGCGCTTCTTCCGCGTCGATCTCGTCGGGCGTCAATACCCACGCGGCCATCCCGAGGAAGGACAGGCCCAGCACCCAGCGCATCACGCCAGGGCCCAGCAGCTCGCTGACGAGGGCGCCGACGGCGGCGGCGAAGGCGTGGTTGGCCACCGTCGCGACCAGGATGCCGAACACGATCGGCAGGGGGCGGCGAAAGCGCGCGGCGAGCAGGAAAGCCAGCAACTGGGTCTTGTCGCCGATCTCGGCGAGGCCCACGATGCCGGTCGAGACGAGAAAGGCGTCCATCAGTCGGGTGAAGCAGGAGGAAGGCCGCGATCATAGCAGACGCGGCCCTGTCGCTGCGCCGGCATGTGTATTTATCGCGCGGGCGGCGCGCTTTCGCTGGCCAGGCGTGCATGCTATCCTGCACCCGCCTCGGCCTGCCGGGCCGACCTTCCCTGCGAGAGACCATGAACAAAAGTACCCTGCTGCGCGCCAGCACCGCAGCCTTCCTGGGCGCCTGGAGCGCCTACGCCTTCGCACTCGATCCCCTCAGCTACGCCAAATACGACCAGGTCAAGACCACCGCCCTGCACCTGGACCTGAAGGCCGACTTCGCGAAGAAAAGCCTGGACGGCTATGCCGAGCTGACGCTCGACTGGCTGGACAAGAAGGCGACCACGCTCGACCTGGACACGCGCGAGCTGACCATCTCGAAGATCGAGGCGCAGGATGCGAAGGGCGCCTGGCGCAAGGCCGACTACTCGCTCGGCAAGTTCGACGAAGAGAAGGGCCAGCCGCTGCAGGTCAAGCTGCCGGACCAGCAGAAGAAGGTGCGCATCCACTACCGCACCGCGCCGACCGCCACCGCGCTGCAATGGCTGCAGCCGGTGCAGACGATGTCGGGCAAGTACCCGTTCATGTTCAGCCAGTCGCAGGCGATCAATGCCCGTTCGTGGGTGCCGATCCAGGACACGCCGGCGGTGCGCTTCACCTACAGCGCGCGCATCGAGGCGCCCGAAGGGCTGCGCGTGGTGATGAGCGCCGATAACGACATGAAGGCCACCGGCAAGGGCGGCTGGAAGTTCAATATGCCGCAACCGATTCCGTCCTACCTGCTGGCGATCGGCATCGGCGAGCTCGAAGCGCGCACGCTCGGCGGGCGCACCGGCGTCTACGCCGAGCCGCAACGCATCAAGGCGGCGGAGTACGAACTGGCGGACACCGAAAAAATGGTGGAAGCGGCCGAGAAGCTGTACGGACCGTATCGCTGGGGACGCTATGACATGCTGGTCCTGCCGCCGTCGTTCCCGATCGGCGGCATGGAAAACCCGCGCCTGACCTTCTTGACCCCGACCATGATCGCGGGCGACCGCAGCCTGGTCGACCTGATCGCCCACGAACTGGCGCACAGCTGGTCGGGCAACCTGGTGACCAACGCCTCGTGGAAGCACTGGTGGCTCAACGAAGGCTTCACCACCTACGTCACCACCCGCATCCTGGAGGAGATCTACGGCAAGGAAGTCGCCCTCATGAACCTGCAGCTCGAGCAGGAAGAGGCGCTGGAGATGCTGAAGGACCTGCCGCCGGCGAAGCAGGCGCTGGTCTCGCGCCAGCCGGATACCTCGGCCGAATACTACCCGGACACCTCGCTGGCCTATCCGAAGGGCGCCTGGTTCCTGCACACGCTCGAGCAGCGCGCCGGCCGCGCCGCCTTCGACACCTTCCTGCGCGGCTGGTTCGACGGCCACGCCTTCCAGAGCGTGACCAACGACCAGTTCCTGGACTACCTGCGCAAGAACCTGCTGGCGAAAAATCCGAAGATCATGAGCGAGGCCGAGCTGGACGAGTGGATCTACGGTCCCGGCATCCCGCAAAGCGGCCAACGCGCCGTCTCGCAGCGCCTGGCGCAGCTGAATGCCTCGATCGACGGCTGGATCAAGGGCACGGTCTCGACCAATCAACTGAAGGCCAAGGACTGGAACGCCGCCGAGTGGATGAAGTTCCTGAACGATATCGACAACAAGGCCGATGCGAAGAAGCTGGAAGAACTCGACCGCGCCTACGGCCTGGCCAACACCAGGAATAACGAGGTCGCGTTCCGCTTCTACCGCGCCTCGGTGCACGCCGGCTACCGCGCCGTGCGTCCGCAGCTCGAAGCGTTCCTGATGAGCGTGGGCCGCCAGAAGTTCGTGGTGCCGCTGTACGCCGCGTTGCGCGAGAAACCGGACGACCGCGCCTGGGCCGAAGGCATCTACAAGAAGGCGCGCGAGCGTTACCACCCAGAGACGCAATCGAGCGTCGACAAGGCGATGGGCAAGCAATGATGACCATGAACCGACTCGCCGGCGCGCTGCTGCTCGCCTTGTGCACGACCGCCGCTGTTGCACAGACCGCCGCCGCGCCAGCCGCCACCGCGGCGGCGCCCGCCTACAACCTGGAAGCCGACGTCAACCGCGTCCTGACAACCTTCGACGTCCCCGGCATCGCCATCGCGGTGGTCAAGGACGGCAAGGTCCTCGTCACCCAGGGCTTCGGCGTGCGTAAACTCGGCGACCCGACGCCGGTCGACGGCAAGACCATCTTCGAGATCGCGTCCAACTCCAAGGCCTTCACGGCGGCGGGGCTGGCGATGCTGGTCGACCAGGGCAAGCTGGAATGGGACGACCCGGTCATCAAGCACTTGCCGGACTTCCGCATGTACGATGCGTACGTGACGGCCGAGATGACGGTGCGCGACCTGCTCACGCACCGCAGCGGCCTGGGGCTCGGCGCCGGTGACCTGATGTGGTGGCCCACCACCACCTTCAGCACCGACGAGATCATCCACAACCTTCGCTACATCAAGCCGGCGACGAGCTTCCGCAACAGCTACGCCTACGACAACCTGCTGTACATCGTGGCCGGCAAGATCATTGCCCAGAAATCCGGCAAGGACTGGGGCGCGACCATGCGCGAGTGGATCCTCGATCCCGTCGGCATGCAGGCCACCACCACCAGCCTGGATCAGCACAAGCCGGGCATGAACGTGTCGGCGCCGCACAGCAAGATCAATGGCAAGGCGGCGGTGGTCAAGCCGATGCCGGTGGCAAACGCGATCGGCGCGGTAGGCATCAACACCAATGCCGAGGACATCGCGCGCTGGATGAACGTGTTGCTCGACCAGGGCCGCCTCCCGCAAGCTGCGGGCGGCAAGGAAGTGCGCCTGTGGTCCGAGAAACAGGCGCGCGAGATGTGGACCGCGCAGACGCCGATGAAGATCAACGAGCCGCGTCCACCGCTGGCGGCGACCAAGCCGAACTTCTTCGCCTATGGCCTGGGCTTCCAGCTGCGCGACTACCAGGGCAAGCTGGTGGCGATGCACGGCGGCGCGCTGCAGGGCTTCTATTCGCGCGTGATGCTGGTGCCGGAAGCGAAGCTGGGCATCGCGATCTTCACCAATGCCGAAAGCGGCCCGTCGCTCAATGCGCTGCAATACCGCCTGCTGGACCAGTACCTGGGTGTGGCGCCGACCGACTGGATCGGCCGCATCGCCGAGGTCGACCGCGAAGCGCGCGAAAAGGAAGCGGCGCGCGTAAAGGGTGAAAGCGCCAGCCGCGCCAAGGCCTCGAAGCCGTCGCTGCCGCTGTGGGACTATGAAGGCGAGTACGAGGACGCCTGGTATGGCAAGGCGACCGTCAGGCGCCAGGGCAGCAAGCTGGTGATGTCGTTCTCGCGCACCCCCGACCTGACCGGCGAGATGGAGCACTTCCAGCACGACACCTTCATCGTGCGCTGGAAGGAGCGCAACTTCAATGCCGACGCCTACGCGACCTTCTCGCTGGATCACGACGGCTCGATCGAGCGCCTGCGCATGAAGCCGGTGTCGACCGAGACCGACTTCAGCTACGACTTCCAGGACCTGCTGTTCACGCCCGTGAAAAAGGCGAAGTAAGACAAAAAAACGCCCGCATGTTCGCGGGCGTTTTTCATGGCGGGGAGCTTATTTGCGCTCCCACACCTTCATCATGTCTTCCGACCCCTGCGTCCTGATCCCGTTGTCCGACAGGATGGACTCGGTCGCCGCCAGCGTCGCCTGGCGCGGCAGGATCATGGTCTCGCC
The DNA here is from genome assembly GCF_001866515.1 of Massilia timonae. NCBI lineage: Bacteria > Pseudomonadati > Pseudomonadota > Betaproteobacteria > Burkholderiales > Oxalobacteraceae > Massilia > Massilia timonae. The sequence continues at coordinate 1,293,762 of NZ_JRYB01000001.1, read as the reverse complement.
GTAGCGCTGGTCGAAGCGCAGCACCACCTGCTCGTCCTTCAGGTCGCGTAGCAGTTCCACCAGGTGGCGCAGGCTGCGCACCTTCTCGCCGTTCACCGATTCGATCACCGAGCCGAAGCGATTGTTGTAGCCGCTCACCAGCTTGTGCGGGAAGAACGGCGCGCTGATCACCACCAGCTCTTCGCGCTCCGGCGTCGGCGAGTCGCCACGCTGCGTGACCAGCGGGCTGGCGTTGAAGGCGTAGGCGTTCATCCCCGGCGCGCTGCCGGCGACAAAGCTCATGAATTCGCTGGTGGCGCGCGAGAAGGCGATCGGGCCATAGATGAAGTAGGACGGGTAGCCGCCGTCCAGGTCCGAGATCAGGAGCGGACGCGGGCCGGTGGCCGGCACCTCGACCTTCATCTGCTTGCCGCCGCGGATGATGGTCATCAAGACCTTGCCGTTCTTCGCCACCTGCTGGATGCGGTACTGGAAGCGCACGCGCAGGTTCGAGCCCAGCTTGACCATGCCCTGGTTGTCGACCGCGTGCTCGCCGATATGGGTGATCACGTCCCACTCCTTCAGCGGCCAGCTGGCGTCGACCCGGTAGGGGCGGTGCACCACCGCGCCTTCGACCGATTTATCCAGCTTGAGGAACTGGCGCAGCGCCGGATTCTCCAGCGTCTGCACGCTGTCGTGCAGCAGCGGCTTGCCGTCGTAGCGGCCGTCGGCGACGTCGCGCAGGAACAGTTCGATCTCTTCGTTCGGGATCACGTAGCCGATATTCTGCGCATTGGCCGCGCCGGCGAAGGCCAGGCCGACCATGCGCTCGCCCGACACCACCGGGCCGCCGCTGTTGCCGGGATTGATCGGGGCGTCGATCTGGATCCGCAGGCCCGAGCTGAAGGCGCCGTAGTTGACGAACTCCACGCGCGAGACGATGCCGGTGGTGGTCGACAGCGAGTTGCCGCCGACCGGATAGCCGTAGGCGAACACCTGCTGGCGCACGTCGGGCAGCACGGGCGCGCGCGGCACCGGCGGACGCTTGTCGAAGAAGGACGGGTCTTCCAGTTCCAGCACGGCCAGGTCGATGCCGCGCGCCAGCGCGATCACCTTGGCCGCCACCTTGTCGCCCGACTGGCTGGCCTGCACCTCGACCTGGCTCGCGTAGCCGACCACGTGGGCATTGGTCAGGATGCGCTTGCCCTCGATGATGACGCCGGAACCGGTGACCGAGGCTGGGGCCGCCTTGGTCCAGGGTTTATAGGGTTCGGGGCGGCGGATCGTGGCGAAGATCTTCACGACCGAGTTCTCGACCGCGGGCAGGACCGGCGCGGGCACGGCGCTCTTGGCGGCAGGGGGAGCAACTGCGGGCGCGACGGCGGGCGCCGGGGCGGGAGCAGGAGCGGGAGCAGGCATGGCCTGGACCTCGGGCGGCACGGTGTCCTGGGCGTGCGCGGCGCCGCAGGCGCCAAGGAGGAGGGCGGCCAGGCGCAATGTCGGCAGAGTCTTCATGGTTTCCTTCGAATGGACGGTTCAGGATGCATCCCGAAGAATAACCACACGCGGCGCAAAAGGAAATACGGGAATCGTCGCGAAGGAATACCGGCCTTCCTTCGCGACGTGGCGCTTATGCCTACTGCTTGACGAACTTGAGCGTCATGCGGTCGCTCTCGCCGATGGCGAGGTACTTCTCGCGGTCCTTGTCCTTGTTGGCCAGCACCGGCGGCAGGGTCCACACGCCTTTTTCATGGTCGGCGGTATCCTTCGGATTGGCGTTCACCTCCGACTTGGCGGCCAGCTTGAAGCCGGCGCGTTCGGCCATGCGGATCACGTATGCCTCGTGCATATAGCCGCTCGAGGCCTTGGCGTCCTGCTCCATCTTCGCCGGCAGGCGGTGCTCGACCACGCCCAGCACGCCGCCCGGCTTCAAGACCTTGTGCGCTTCCTTCAGCACGGTGAGCACGGCGTCGTCGCCATTGCCCAGCCAGTTGTGCAGGTTGCGGAAGGTGACCACCATGTCGACGCTGTTCGGCGCGCCCAGCGCGATGTTGCCCGGTGGCGCGAACTGGACTGGGGTCACCTTGCCGTACACGGCGCCATTGGCCGCCAGCCTGTCGCGGAAGGCCTTGCCGCCGCGGCTCTCGGCGTCCGGCACGGCGCCATACAGCTTGCCCTGGTCGCGCAGGTAGGGCGCCAGGATCTCGGTGTACCAGCCGCCGCCCGGTGACAGCTCGATCACCGTCATGTTCGGCTTGATGCCGAAGAAGGTCAGGGTTTCGTAAGGATGGCGATAGGTGTCGCGGGCCTTGTTGGCGGCGGCGCGGTGTTCGCCGGCGATGGCGGATTTCAGGGCGTCGTCCGCGTGCGCGGCGCCGGCAAGGCCGGTTGCCAGCATCGCGGCCAGGATCAGTCGTTTCATCGTGCGAGGTCTCCTTGGTGGGTGGGACGGCAGGCGGTTCGCCGCCGTCAGCCCGAGGATGATCGAACAGGCAACCTCCATAGTCAAGCGTTCGCCGTATATGCATATGCGTGGAATATTCATTGTACTGACAGTGCCTTGCACAGGCAGAGAACATTGCATTGAGGTGGCACAAAGATTGCCTATTCAAAACGTTAAGTCGATGCTATCGTTGAGAGGTTTGCCGCGTGGCACACAGGCAAATCCAAAACAATAGCGATGTACATACAAGAGCGGCGCCGAGCTGTTTGCGGAACCGCTGCCCGGAAGTAGGTCATTCAGGAGAACACATGGAACGCCGTACCTTTCTCAATCTCAGCAGCCTGGCCGCCGCCTCGATGCTGTTGCCATTCGGTCGCGCGATCGCTGCCGAGGAACTGGTCAGCACGATGCCCGTCGCCGCCAAGAAGGCCCTGGCCGACGTCGCGCTGAACGCCGCCACCAAGGCCGGCGCCAGCTACGCCGACGTGCGCATCGGACGCTATCTCAACCAGTTCATCACCACCCGCGACCTGAACGTCGAGAACGTGGCCAATACCGAATCGGCCGGCGTCGGCGTGCGTGTCATCGTGAACGGCGCCTACGGCTTCGCCGCGACCTCGGACATGTCGAACGACGGCATCGCCAACGCGGCGCGCCAGGCGGTGGCGATCGCGAAAGCGAACGCCAGGCTGCAGACCGAACCGGTGCAGCTTGCACCAGTCAAGGGCGTCGGTGAGGTTTCGTGGAGCACGCCGTACACCAAGGACTGGCGCACGGTGCCGATCGCGGAGAAGACCGACATGCTGATCGCCGCCAACAAGGCGGGCATGGAAGGCGGCGCCAACTTCATGCGCACGATGCTGTTCCAGGTGAACCAGCAGAAGTACTTCGCGTCGACCGACGGCTCGTATATCGACCAGGACGTGCATCGCCTGTGGGCGCCGCTGTCGGCCACCGCGGTCGACAAGGCCACCGGCAAGTTCCGCTCGCGCGACGGCCTGAGCTCCCCGGTGGGCAAGGGCTATGAATACTTCGACGCCCGTCCCGAGCACAAGATCAAGGCCGCCGGCGGCGTCGCCACGCTGTACACCGAGACCTACGACATCGTCGAGGACGCGCGCGCCGCGGGCCGCGACGCCAAGCGCAAGCTGACCGCCAAGTCGGTCCAGCCGGGCAAGTACGACCTGATGCTGTCGCCGGAACACCTGTGGCTGACCATCCACGAAAACGTCGGCCACCCGACCGAGCTCGATCGCGTGCTGGGCTACGAGGCCAACTACGCCGGCACCAGCTTCGCCACGGTCGACAAGCTGAAGTCGAAGAGCTTCAAGTACGGCGCCCCGATCGTCAACATCTTCGCCGACAAGACCACCCCGGGTTCGCTGGGCGCGATCGGCTACGACGACGAAGGCGTCAAGACCAAGCGCTGGGACATCATCAAGGACGGCATCCTGGTCAACTTCCAGGCCACGCGCGACCAGGCCCACATCATCGGCGAGAAGGAATCGCACGGCTGCTCGTACGCGGACGGCTGGAACACGGTGCAATTCCAGCGCATGCCGAACGTGTCGCTGGCGCCGGGCAAGGCCAGGCTGACCCCGGACGAGATGGTCAAGGGCATCAAGAAGGGCATCTATATCATCGGCGACGGCTCGTTCTCGATCGACCAGCAGCGCTACAACTCGCAGTTCGGCGGCCAGCTGTTCTTCGAGATCAAGGACGGCAAGATCGGCCAGATGCTGGAAGACGTGGCCTACCAGTCGAACACCCAGGAATTCTGGGGCGGCTGCAGCGCGATCTGCGACGAGCGCGACTGGCGCATGGGCGGCTCCTTCTTCGACGGCAAGGGACAGCCGCCGCAGATCAGCATCGTCTCGCACGGTTCGTCGACCGCGCGCTTCAACGGCATCAACGTGATCAACACCGCTCGCAAGATCGGCTAAGGCAGGGACGCACATGAGCATCTTGACCCAGGAACAAACCAGGAAGATCAGCGATCGCGTGATGTCGCTGACCAAGGCCGACGAGTGCATCGTCAACATCGAAGGCAGCACCATCGGCAACATCCGCTTCGCCCGCAACGCCGTCTCGACCGCCGGCCTGGCCGACGACACCCGCGTGCAGGTGCAGGTCGCATTCGGCAAGAAGCAGGGCACGGCCACCATCAACGAGTTCGACGACAAGTCGATCGAGCGCGCCGTGCGCCGCGCCGAAGACCTGGCGAAGCTGGCGCCGGACAATCCGGAATTCATCCCGGCGATCGCCAAGACCGCCTACAAGCCGTCCGACACCTTCGTGCAGAAGACCGCCGACATCGATCCGGAGTACCGCGCGCAGGCCGCCGCCTACGCGATCGAGGGTTGCCGCAAGCGCGGCCTGGTCTCGGCCGGCTTCTTCACCGACCGCACCAGCTTCGAGACCGTCGCCAACTCGAACGGCCTGTTCGGCCACCAGGTCGCGACCTCGCTCGACTTCACCCTGACCGTGCGCACCGAAGACGGCCGCGGTTCGGGCTGGGTCAAGCGTTCTGCGCGCGACGTCGCCAAGTTCGACCCGCGCGAAGCGGCCGAGATCGCGATCGAGAAGGCCTTGCGCTCGGTCGACGCCAAGGCCCTGGAGCCGGGCCGCTACACCGTGATCATGGAGCCGGCGGCGACGTCGGACCTGCTGTCCTTCATGCTGGGCGGCTTCGACGCGCGCCGCGCCGACGAGGGCCGCAGCTTCCTGTCGAAGGCCGGCGGCAAGAACCGCCTGGGCGACAAGCTGTTCGACAGCCAGGTCAACATCTGGTCCGACCCATGGGACAAGGACGTCGCCGTGCTGCCATGGGACAACGACATGCTGCCGCGCGAACGCGTGGAGCTGGTCAAGGACGGCAAGATCAACGCCCTCGACTACTCGCGCTACTGGGCGCAGCAGAAGCAGCAGCGCGCGGTGGGCGCGGCCGGCAACATCATCATGGCCGGCACCAACAAGACCACCGAGGAGCTGATCGCCAACACCAGGAAGGGCGTGCTGGTCACCCGCACCTGGTACATCCGCATGGTGGACCCGCAATCGGTGCTGCTGACCGGCCTGACCCGCGACGGCACCTTCTACGTCGAGAACGGCAAGATCAAGCATCCGATCAAGAACTTCCGTTTCAACGAAAGCCCGGTGACGATGCTGAACAATATCGAAGAGATCGGCAAGCCGGTGGTGATCGGCGCCGACGAAGCGCGCTACTCGATGCTGATCCCGTCGATGAAGATCCGCGACTTCAACTTCACGTCGCTGTCGGACGCCGTTTAACGTAGGGTGGGCGGCTTGTCCGCCCACGCGGATGCCACCCGAGGGCACCGCACCTGGAGAATTCATGGAACGTCGTAAATTCCTGCAGATCGGCGCCGGCACTGCCGGCGCCATGCTCATTCCGGTGTTCGGCAACGCGATCGCGGCCGAAGACCTGCTCAAGCCGATGGCGGCAAGCGCCAAGAAGGTCCTGGCCGACACCGCCATGGGCGCGGCCACCCAGGCCGGCGCGTCGTACTGCGACGTGCGCATCGGCCGCTACCTGAACCAGTTCATCGTCACGCGCGACCTGAACGTCGAAAGCATCAACAATACCGAATCGAGCGGCGTGGGCGTGCGCGTGATCGCCGACGGCGCCTACGGCTTCGCCTCGACCAACAGCATGACCGCGGACGGCGTCGCCCAGGCCGCGCGCCAGGCGGTGGCGATCGCCAAGGCCAACGCCAGACTCCAGATCGAGCCGGTGCGCCTGGCGCCGGTCAAGGGCGTGGGCGAAGTGGCGTGGGCCACGCCGATCAAGAAGGATTGGCGCACCCTGCCGGTCAAGGAAAAGGCCGACATGCTGATCGCCGCCAACAAGGCCGGCCTGGACGCGGGCGCGAACTTCATGACCGCCTCGCTGTTCCAGATCAACCAGCAAAAGTACTTCGCCTCGACCGACGGCTCCTATATCGACCAGGACGTGCACCGCCTGTGGGCCCCGATCAATGCCACCGCGGTCGACAAGGCCACCGGCAAGTTCCGCTCGCGCGGCGGCCTTGGCGCCCCGGCCTCGATGGGCTATGAATATTTCGACGCGCGTCCCGAAGACAAGGTGCGCGCCGCCGGCGGCGTCACCACGCTGTACACCAAGTCCTACGACATCGTCGAGGATGCGCGCCTGGCCGGCAGGCAGGCGCGCGAGAAGCTCAGCGCCAAGTCGGTCGAGCCGGGCAAGTACGACCTCGTGCTCAGCCCCGAACACTTGTTCCTGACCATCCACGAAAACGTCGGCCACCCGACGGAACTGGACCGCGTGCTCGGCTACGAAGCCAACTATGCCGGCACCAGCTTCGTGGGTCTCGACAAGTGGCAGAGCAAGAAATTCAAGTACGGCGCCGAGCGCGTCAATTTTGTCGCGGACCGCACCACGCCAGGCTCGCTGGGCCTGATCGGCTACGACGACGAGGGCGTGCCGGCCAAGCAGTGGGACATCATCCGCAACGGCGTCCTGGTCAACTACCAGGCCACGCGCGACCAGGCCCACATCATCGGCGAGAAGGAATCGCACGGCTGCTCGTACGCCGACAGCTGGAGCACGGTGCAGTTCCAGCGCATGCCGAACGTCTCGCTGGAGCCGGGCAAAGCGCGCTTGAGCCCGGACGAGATGGTCAAGGACGTCAAGAAGGGCATCTATATCCTGGGCCGCGGCTCCTACTCGATCGACCAGCAGCGCTACAACTTCCAGTTCGGCGGCACGCTGTACTACGAGATCAAGAACGGCAAGATCACCGGCCCGCTCGAGGACGTGGCCTACCAGGCGAATACCCAGGAATTCTGGAATGCCTGCTCGGCCATCTGCGACGAGCGCGACTGGCGCATGGGCGGCTCCTTCTTCGACGGCAAGGGGCAGCCGAGCCAGGTGAGCGCGGTGTCGCACGGATCGAGCACCACCCGCTTCAACGGCATCAACGTCATCAATACCGCACGCAAGATCGGATAAGGAGACCAGGATGAAATCCCTGAATCAGGAACAAGCAAAACGTATCACCGATCGCGTGCTGTCGCTGTCGAAAGCCGACGAGTGCACGGTGGGGATCGAAGGCAGCCGCGTCGGCAACGTGCGCTTCGCGCGCAACAGCGTGTCGACCGCCGGCCTGACCGAAGACATGCAGCTGGTCGTGCGCGTGGCCTTCGGCAAGCGCAGCGGCACCGCCGTGATCAACGAATTCGACGACAAGTCGCTGGAAAAAGCCGTGCGCCGCGCCGAGGAACTGGCGAAGCTGGCGCCCGAAAATCCGGAATTCATGCCCGCCATCGCCAAGCAGGAATACCGCTCCACCACCACCTTCGTGCCCAAGACCGCGGCGATCGACCCGGACTTCCGGGCCGAGGTGGCGGCCACCTGCATCGAGCTGGCGCGCAAGAACAAGCTGGTCACCGCCGGCTTCTTCACCGACAGCACCCGTTTCTCGACCATCGCCAACTCGAACGGCGTGTTCGGCCACCAGGACTTCACCGACCTGTCGTTCAGCCTCACCGCGCGCACCGAAGACGGCCGCGGTTCCGGCTGGGTGACCCGCTCGGCGGTCGACGCCGCGCGCTTCGACGCGCGTGAGGCGGCCGAGATCGCGATCGAGAAGGCGCTGCGTTCGGTCGAGGCGCGCGCGCTGGAACCGGGCCGCTACACCGTGATCCTGGAGCCGGCGGCGACCTCGGAAATCCTCGGCAATATGTTCGGCGCCTTCGACGCGCGTTCGGCCGACGAGGGCCGCAGCTTCCTGTCGAAGGCCGGCGGCAAGAACCGCCTGGGCGACAAGCTGTTCGACAGCCAGGTGAACATCTGGGCCGACCCGTGGGACAAGGACGTGCCGGTCGCGCCATGGGACAACGAATCGCTGCTGGCGCGTGAACGCACCGAGCTGGTCAAGGATGGCCGCGTCGCCTCGCTCGACTACTCGCGCTACTGGGCGCAGAAGACCGGCAAGCGCGCCACCGCGGGCCACGGCAATATGATCATGGCCGGCGGCACCAAGTCGCTGGAAGAGCTGATCGAAGGCACCAAGAAGGGCATCGTGGTCACCCGCACCTGGTATATCCGCATGGTCGATCCGCAGTCGCTGCTGCTCACGGGCCTGACCCGCGACGGCACCTTCTACGTCGAGAACGGCAAGATCAAGTACCCGCTCAAGAACTTCCGCTTCAACGAGAGCCCGGTCACGATCCTGAACAATATCGACGAGCTGGGCAAGCCGCAGATCATCGGCGGCGACGAAGTGCCGTTCCAGATGGTGCTGCCGCCGATGAAGGTGCGCGACTTCAACTTCACCTCGCTGTCCGACGCGGTCTGACGGTTGCGAATGTAAATGGCGAGTTACGACTTCTACTTCACGCGCCTGATGTATGAATCGGGCAACTGGGACGTAGATATCCGCATGCCCAGCAACGTGCTGAACTCCCTGGTGGAGTACACCACGTTGCAGGTGGATACGACCGAGCGCATGGTGGCCCTGTCGGATCCGAAGATGCTGCAGGCGCCGTTCTGCTACCTGGCCGGCCACAAGCTGGTGCAGTTCACCCCGGCGGAACGGAGCAATTTCGAGAAGTACGTGCGCGGCGGCGGCTTCGTCTTCGTGGACGATTGCAACCACGACATCGACGGCCTGTTCGCCAAGTCGTTCGAGGCCGAGATGGCGAAGATCTTCGGGCTGCATGCGCTCAAGAAGATCCCGAACAACCATCCGCTGTACTCGTGCTTCTTCAAGTTCGAGGACGGGCCGCCGACGACGTCGATGGAACTCAATGGCTGGGGCGACGACCTGGTCCACGAGTACCTGAAGGCGATCGAGATCGGGGGGCGCGTGCGCGTGCTGTACTCGAACAAGGACTATGGCTGCGAATGGGATTACGACTTCCGCAACAAGCGTTTCCTCGCGGTCGACAACACCCGCTTCGCGGTGAACATCATTCAATATGCGTTGGGAGCATGACCAGTGTCGCAACAAGATGCAGTAGCGTGGAATGAACAGGATATCGCCGCCCTGACGGCGAAAGTGGGCGCACTGAAGGCCAGCATGGCGCGCGTGATCATCGGCCAGGAAGAGGTGGTCGAACTGCTCGTCACCTGCCTGCTGGCGGGCGGCCACGCGCTGGTCGAAGGCGTGCCGGGGCTGGGCAAGACCCTGCTCGTCAAATCGCTGGCGCAAGCCACCGACATGCAGTTCCGCCGCGTGCAGTTCACGCCCGACCTGATGCCGTCGGATATCGTCGGCACCGAGATCCTGGAGGAAGACGCGAGCACCCGCCAGCGCGTGTTCCGCTTCCAGCCCGGTCCGGTGTTCACCCAGGTGCTGCTGGCCGACGAGATCAACCGCGCCCCGCCCAAGACCCAGTCGGCGCTGCTGGAGGCGATGCAGGAGCGTTCGGTGACCTTCGCCGGCCAGACCCACAAGCTGCCGCGTCCCTTCTTCGTGCTGGCCACGCAGAACCCGATCGAGCAGGCCGGCACCTATCCGCTGCCCGAGGCCCAGCTCGACCGCTTCCTGCTGCGCATCGACGTGGTCTATCCGACCGAGGACGAAGAAGTGCTGATGGTCTCGCGCACCACCCATGCCGGCCTGCAGGATGCGGAGCCGGTGATGGACGTCGAGACCCTGCTGCGCCTGCAGCAGCTGGTGCGCGACATCGAGATCGGCGACCACCTGGTGCGCTATGCGACGCGCCTGGTGCGCGCCACCCGTCCGAGCGAGACCACGGTCGACGCGGTGAAAAAACACATCGGCTGGGGCGCCGGCCCACGCGCCGGCCAGGCGCTGGTGCTGGCCTCCAAGGCGCGCGCCCTGATGCAGGGCCGCCTGGCCGTGACCCGCGACGACATCGGGGCCATGCTGCTGCCGGTGCTGGCGCACCGTGTGCTGCGCAACTTCGAGGCCGAGGCCGACGGCATCGCCATCGCCGACGTGCTGCAGGCGCTGCAGAGCGAGATCAAGGTTCCGTAACGGGCGTTCGCTGCATGTCGTTAGCCAATACCGCGCTGATCGCGCACACGAAAAAGCTCGACCTCGTGATCCGCCACGTGCTGGCGGGCCTGGGCCATGGCATCCACGCCGGGCGCGAACGCGGGGCGGGCGTCGAGTTCTCGGAATACCGCGCCTACGTGCCCGGCGACGAGTGGCGCCGCGTCGACTGGAAGCTGGCCGCGCGCGCCGACCGCTACTTCGTGCGCGAGGCCGAGCGCGACAGCCACGTGGCGGTCTGGCTGGTGCTCGACGCCAGCGCCTCGATGGCCGAACCGAGCCGCAGCGTCCCGGGCCTCGACAAGCTGGCCTACGCGCGCATGCTGCTCGGCTGCGTCGCCGCGATCGCGCAGCGCCAGGGCGACGCCTTCGGCCTGGTGGTGCTCGGTGGCGGCAAGGTGGCGTTCACGCCGGCCCTGCGCGGACCGCGCCACTTGCAGCGCGTGTTGTCCCAGCTCCAGCGCGCCGAGCCCGATGGCGACCTGCCGGATGCCGCGACCCTGAAGGCGAGCCTGCACTTCGCCCAGTCGCCGAGCGCGATCTATGCGGCCAGCGACCTGCTCGATTGGCCGTCGCCGCTGTCGGTCGCCCTGATTCGCCTGCGCCAGATGCGCCACGACGTGCGTGTGCTGGGATTGCAGACGCAGGCCGAGGTCGACGCCAGCTTTTCCAGCGACCTGGCCTACCGCGATCCGGAACGCGAAGAGGGCGTGTTCCGCTTCGGCGCCGACCTGAAGGAAGGCTACCGCCGCAACCGCGAAGCCCACTTCGATACCCTCACGGCGCAGTGCCGCAAGAACGATATGCCGCTGACCCTGGCCGCGATCGAGCAGTCGCCGATCGAGGTGCTGCGGCGCTGGCTGCGACGTCCGGGAAGGTAACCCATGAATGCACTCTGGTGGCTCGCGCTGCCTGTTCTCATTTTGCCGATCTGGTGGCACCGCAAGAAGCGCGTGCAGAACCAGGCGGCGCCAATGGCGACCGCGCGCTTCCTGCCGCGCACCGAGCCGCGCCAGACACGGGTCTGGCGCTGGAGCAACCCGCTATTGCTGCTGGTGCGCTGCCTGCTGCTGCTGGCGCTCATCGCCTGGCTGGCCGACCCGGTCTATCCGTGGCGCGGCGATACGGTCGTGGTGACGCAAGGCGCCGACCCCGCATGGGTCGAGCGCGAAGCGACGCAAGCCGGCCTGGCGAACGCCGAGCGCGTGACGCTGCCCGCCGCGCAGGCCCTGGGCTGGGTGCACACGCACGAGCGCGAGTGGCGATCGGACGCGCGGCTGCTGGTGCTGGGCGACGTGCCGATGCCGGCCGCCAGGCCGGCGTTCGGCCGTGCGGTCGAGGTGCGTGCCCAGGCCGCCACGCCCGCCAGGGTCGAGCGCCACGTCCACATCGCCAGCGAGCGCGCCGCCGAGTGGCGCCGCATGTTCATCGCGCAGGGCGGGCCAGAGAAAATCGTCATCGACGACACGCCGGGCGCCGCGACGTCGCTGATCGTCTGGGACCGCGCCGCAGCCCCGCCAGCCTCGCTGCGCGCGTCGTTGTGGTGGGTGACGAACCCGTCCGCCTTCCCCGAACTGGCCAAGGCGCCTGCGCTGGACGGCCTGCGCTACGCCGACAGCGCGCGCGGCCGCCTGTGGCATCATGCCGACTGGCCGCCGCAAGATCCGGACGCCGCCCGCGCGCTGCTCGACGACTGGCAGCAGCTGCACGTCGGCCCGCGTCCATTCATGATGGCGTCGCAGGCATTCACGGCGAGCGGCGCCGCCGATGCGCCGGAACCGGGCGGCGCGCTGCGCGGCGTCCTGCTGGCCGTCCTGGCCGCACTCTTCGTACTGGAAAGGAGTCTCACGCATGCACGGAGGCGTTGAGATCACCAAACGGGTATGGCGCGCAGCCCAGCTGCGCCGCCTGCCGCTGTGGATAGGCGGCGCGCTGCCATGGCTGGCGATTCCCTCGGGACCGGGCCTGCTGGCCTGGGCTGGCTGGTGCGCGCTGGACTGGGTCAAGCTGCGCCGCCGCGTCACCTTCGAGTGGACCGCCTGGCTGGACGGCGCCGTGCCCGAGATGGAGGACAGCGCGGCCCTGCTCGAGCAGGCCGATTCGCCGATCGCCCGCCTGCAGCAGCAGCGCCTGTTCGACCGCCTGGACGCCGTCATTTCGCCGGCCCAGCTGCGCCGGATCGTCGCGCGCCATGTGTCGAGCGGTTATCCGATCATCCTGGTCAGCGCCGTGCTGGCGGGGATGGTGTGGTATGCCACCACCAGGCCGTCCGATGGCGCGGCCCCTGTGGCGCCGAGCCCGGTCGGCAGCGCGACCGCGGCCACGCTGGCCCAACTCACCATCAAGCTGGCGCCGCCGGCCTATACCGGCATCAAGGCATCCGAATCGGCGCCGCGCGACCTGCAGGCGCCCGAGCAGACCGTGGTCAGCTGGTGCCTGAAGGACGGCACGGCAGGCGACAACAGGATCGAACTGGGCAACGGCCAGGTGCTCGAGCCGGGCAAGGAGTGCGCGCGCTGGACCGCCACCGAGTCGGTGGTGTGGCGCTGGCGCGGCCAGCGCCACACGCTGCGAGTCATCCCCGACCAGCCGCCCGAGATCACGATCGCTGCGCCGACCCAGATGATCCAGGACCTGCGCGAGAACGCGACCGGCACTGCGATGGCGATCCGGATCCGCGACGACTACGCGATCCGGCGCGCCACCCTGCACATGACGCTGGCGCGCGGCAGCGGCGAGAACGTCAAGTTCACCGACCGCGAGATGCCGCTGCCGGCATCCAGCGATCCGAAGCGGCGCGACTGGTCGAAGCAATGGTCGCTCGCCGAGCTGGAAATGGAGCCGGGCGACGAGCTGTATTTCTTCGTGCGCGCGACCGACAACGCCGGCCGTCCCCAGACCGTGCAGTCGCCCACCTACACCGTGCGCCGGCCGGCACCGGAACAGGAGGCAGAAGAAGAGAGCGCGGCGATGCCGTCGCTGGTCAAGCCGGCGTCGCTGCGCAGCCAGCGCCAGATCATCATCGACACCGAACAACTCATCGCCGACATGCGCGGGACGAAGATCGCGGCCGACGAGGTACGCGACCGCAGCGAACGCATCGCCAACGACCAGGCGCAGCTGCGCCGGCGCTATGGCCAGTTCCTGGGCGAGGAGTCGACGCTGTTCGCCGACAACGCCGGTTCCGGCACCGGCGGCGCGCAAAAGCAGGACGAGCATGACGATCACGAAGGCCATGAGCACGGCCCCGGCGAGCATCCGCACGAGGAAGGCCACGGCCACGACCACGGCAGCCCGAACACCCGCAAAAGCGCCATCGTGAACCAGACCCAGCACATCCTCGAAACCTATGGCCACGCCCACGACGAGGCCGAGAACGCGACCATGTACGACGAGGGCACCAAGAAGGTGCTGCGCCGCGCGCTGGTCGCGATGTGGGACGCCGAGAAGTCGCTGCGCGCGATCGCGCCAAAAACCGCCTTGCCGCCCGAGCACAAGGCCCTGGAAGCGATCAAGGAGTTGCAGCAGGCCGAACGCATCTACCTGCACAAGACCGCCTTCACCCCGCCGCCGATCAAGGAAGAAAAACGCATGACCGGCGAGATGGCCGGCGCCGCCAGTTACCGCCGCGAACAGGCGGCGCAAGCGTCGCCGCTGCCGGAGGAACTGCGCGCGCTGGTGGCCTCCCTGTCAGGCGAGGCCGCGCTGCCTGCGCTGTGGATGCGCACCGCCAACGACTGGGTGCGTACGCGCCTGAAGGACGACGAACAGCGCCTGGCCGCCCAGCGCGCGATCCAGGACGTGGCCGACGGCTGCATCGCCTGCCGTCCGGTGCTGCGCGCCTGGCTGCGCACCGGCGCCGGCGAGGGCCAGGTGCTGCTGCAGGCCAGCAGCAAGGTCGAGACGCCGTTCGCACGCCACTGGCGCGAGGCGGGCGCGCCATGAACCAGACCCTGCTCATCGGCCTCATCGCCCTGGCCGGCGTCGTCAGCGCCGTGCTCTACCTGCGCCGCCGCCAGTGGCTGGACGCGCTGCTGGTCGTCGTCGCGGCCACTGCCCTGGGCCTGTTCGCGGCCGACCTGCGCGTGCCCGGAGAGGCCGGCCGCACGCTCGCCGTCGACCCGGCCGCGCCGCCGCTGTCGTTGCTACCCTCGCTCCAGGGCGTGAACGCGTTGCGTCTCGAAGGCGACGGCCTGCGCGCCGCCGCATGGAACGACCTGCCGGCCCTGCCGCTCGCCTGGCAGGCGCCGAAGGGCGGCGCGCTGCGCCTCGACTTCCCGAGCCAGCTGGCCCTGGGCCGCCTGTTCACCCTCAAGGTCGAGCGCGAAGACAAAAGTGAAGCGCGCCTGGAACTGCTGGCCGAGAACGGCCAGCCGATCGCGCAGGCGCGCGGCGCGGGCAATCTGACCGTCGAGTGGATGCCGCCGGTGGCCGAGCGCGTCGTCCTCAAGGCGCGCCTGCTGGACGCGAAGGACAAGGTGATCGCCGAAGGTCCGGTGCCGTTCACCGTGCACGAGCCGGTCCAGTTGCAGGTCGTGGGCCGCTTCGGCGCGCCGTCGTTCGACCTGCGCGTGCTCAACGACCTGCTGGCCGGCAGCGGCGCGCTGCTCGACTGGCAGGTCACGCTGGGGCGCGACATCACCCGCCTTGAACAGCCGCGCGAAGAGATGACGGCGCCTAACCTGATGGTGATCGATGCCGCCCGCTTCGAGCGCATGGGTGGCGGCGAACGTGCCGCGTTGCTCGAGCGCGTGGCCGCCGGCATGCCGCTCCTGGTGCTGGGCGGGAATGCGAACGATCCGGGCGTCTGGTCGCGCACCCTGCAATTGCCGCTGCGCGTGCAGCCGCTGGGCGGCAAGCTGGAGGCCCCGTTGGAGATGCCGCTGGCGCCGATGCTGCCGACGGCGCGCGAGGCCGGCCCCTGGCTCGGCGCGGATGACATGGTCTGGACCCGCGACTGGAAAAAGGGCCGCATCGCCTGGCTGGGCGTGAGCGAATGGCACCGCCACGCGATCGCCGAACCGCGCAAGCTGGCGCTCTGGTGGCAGGGTGTGCTCGACCGCGTCGGCGTCGAGCGCCGCCAGGAGACCGAATGGCTGGCTGGCGCCGAGATGCCGCTGCCCGGACAGCGCCTGGAAGTCTGCGCCCGTGGCGTCGAGGGCGAGGTCGCGTTCCCCGAACTGAAGCAGGCCTTGCGCTGGCAAGCCCGCGCCGATCGCGCCGACGCTTCCTGCGTCGCGCTGTGGCCGCAGAAGTCCGGCTGGCTGCAGATCGCGGACCGCAAGGCGGGCGCGCATGCCGTCTACGTGTATGCGGAAAACGACTGGCCGCAGTGGCAAGCGATGCAAAAACGCGACGCCACGGCGCGTTACGCCGCCCGCTCGCCGCTTGGCGCCCAGGAAGGGCCGACTCGCCCGATGCCGGCCTGGCCGTTCGCCCTGGCCTTCGCCTCCGCGATGCTGCTGCTATGGTGGCGCGAACGCAGGTAGCGGCAGGTGCGTGGCCGTACGGATCTCCGTAACGCAGTGCTCCATCATGTGCACTCGAACGGGAGAAAAGTATGAATCAAGCAGCACAGGTCGGCGAACGCGGCGCGGCGCCCGAACCGCCGCGCCAGGATTCGCGCAAGGTAATCTACGCGGCCATCGTGGCCAATCTTGGGATTGCCATCGCCAAGTTCATCGTAGCGGGCGTCACCGGCAGCGCCGCGATGGTCGCCGAGGGCATCCACTCCGCAGTGGATACCGGCAACGAGCTGCTTCTGCTGCTGGGCGAACGCCGCAGCGCGCGCAAGCCCGACCGCAAGCATCCTTTCGGCTACGGAAAAACCCTGTACTTCTGGGCGCTGATCGTCGCGTTGTCGGTGTTTTCGCTGGGCGGCGGGCTGTCGATCTACCACGGCGTCGCGGCGCTGCAGGATCCGCCGCCACTGGAGGACCCGCTATGGAACTATGTGGTCCTGGGCGCGGCCGCCCTGTTCGAGGGCTATAGCTGGAATGTGTCGCGCAAGGCGCTCAACGCGAAGCGCGGTCCCGGCATGACGCTGTGGCAAACGGTCCGCGCCAGCAAGGACGCCTCGGTATTCACTGTATTCATCGAGGATTCGGCCGCGCTGCTGGGCATCGCGATCGCTGCCGCCGGCATCGCTGTCGGCCATTATTTGGACAATCCCTACGCCGACCCGGTGGCGTCGATCCTGATCGGGCTGTTGCTGGTGGGGGCGGCCGTCACGCTGGCGCGCGAGACCGGCGGCCTGCTGGTGGGGGAGGGCATCGACGGCGCGCAACTGGAGTCGTTGCGCGCGCTGTTCCTGCGCGAGCCGGCGCTCGAGAGCGTGGAAAGCCTGCGCACCATGCAGCTGGGCCCTGAGGAGGTGCTGCTCGCAGCTTCCGTGAAATTCCGCCGTGGGCTGCAGATCGGTGAAGTGGAGCAGGCGATCGCCCGCATCGAAACGGCGATCGGCGCCGCTAATCCGGTGGTCCGCCATGTGTATTTCGAGGCGTCTGGACTGCGCTCGGCACTGCGCTGAGCCGAGCGCGCCAGTCTCAGAACGTATAGTCCGCCTTCACATACGCCGAGCGCCCGTTCATCCCGAACGGGCAGGTCTCCCAGCAGTGCGTGAAGCCCATCTGCGGGAAAGGCGCCGCGCGTTCGGGGTCCCAGCGCGTCGGATAGGTGTCGAACAGGTTGTTCACGCCCGCCGACAGGCTGAGGTTCTTGTTGAAGGCATAGCGGCCGGTCAGGTCGACGATCCACTTCGCCTCCCAGATCTGCACGAACGGCGCCGTGAACCCTTGCCCCTGCACCTCGCCGAAGTAGTTGGCGCGCGCCGTCACGTTCCACGGTCCGGTGGTGTAGTCGGCCGACACCACGTGGTGCTTGCGCGGCTGGCCGCGTTCGATCAGCGTCACCTGGGCGTCGTCGAACAGCTGGGCGCCGGTGAGCACCGGCGACTGCGAGTGACGGTCGTCGACCTCGGTCTTGTTGAAGCCCAGCTGTCCCGACAGCACCAGGGTCGAGCCTTGGCTGCGGATGGTCTGCTGCGCCACCAGGTCGAAGCCGGTGGTGGTGGTGTCGATCGCATTGGTGAAGAACTGGGCCTGGCCCACGCGCAGCGGATCGAGGATGTTGCGGATCGGGCAGGCGGCCGGCGTCGGGCAGGGGCCGGACTCCGGCGCGATATTGCTGGAAAAGACGATGCGGTCGTCGATTTTGGTGCGGTAGACGTCGGCGGTGAGCGAGAAGCCCTGGCTCGGGCGCAGGATCATGCCGATGCTGGCGCTCTTCGAGGTTTCTTCCTGCAGCGGCGCGATGCCGAAGGCGCGCGTCACGGCGCTGTCTTCGCGCGCGGTCAGGGTCTCGGTCAGCACGCCGGCGGCGTTCAGGTTGGTCGAGACCGAGCTGTAGAACTTCTGCTGCACGCCCGGCGCCCGGAAGCCGGTCGAGGCGCTGCCGCGGATCCCGACCGTGCGGCTCGGGTCCCAGCGCAGGCTCAGTTTGCCGATGGTGGTGTTGCCGAAGTCCGAGTAGCGTTCGTGGCGCGCCGCGGCGCCGAGCGTGACGCTGGCGCCGAACTTACGCTCGAGGTCCAGGTAGTAGGCGGTGTTGTGGCGGCCCTCGTCGACCGCGGTGCTCGGGGTGTAGCCGGGGAAGCCCTGGATGCCCGAGGCGGCGATGCCGCCGTTCTGGTCGCGGATGATGATGGCCGGATTGTTGTTGCGGCCATACTGGTACGAGACCGGGTCGCCGGCCTCGATTTCGTAGTTGTCGCGCCGCCATTCGAAGCCGGCGGCAACGAACAGCTCGCCGCCCAGCACATTCACCGGCCCCTTGAAATCGAGGTTGAAGGTGGTCTGCTCGAACTTGAGCGTGCCGGTGTCGGCCGACGTCGGCGATTCGCCGTTCTCGTACCAGTAGCTGACATTGACCGAGTTCCGCTCGTGGAACTTGAGCTGGCTGCGGCCGTGGTTGACGCTGACGTCGGCGTTCCAGCCGTTGGGCAGGTCGTGGCGGTAGCCAACGGCGAGCGAAGCGTCCTGCACGGTGGTCACGATATTCGGCAGGAAGCCGTTCGGATAGAGCTCGGGCACGTTGCGCGAATCCTCGGCCGGGCGGAAGAAGCCGCCCGAATCGCCCTTGCGCTTGGAGGCGCCGCCGAAGGCATACAGTTCGCCGCCGGCGGTCGGGATCGCTGAGTTCATCCACAGATAGTAGTCCTTGGCGTTGCTGTCGCCCAGGCGCTGGGTCACGCGCGGCGGGTCGACACGCAGGGTGTCCGGGCCGGCGCGATTGGTTTCGTCGCGCTTCCTGGCCTCGACCGACAGGTTCAGGTAGCCGCCGTCGGCTCCCAGCGCGAAGCCGCGGTTGGCGCTGGCCGAATAGGTGTCGCCATCGCCTTCGTCGGTGGTGCCGGCGCTGGCGCTCAAAGTGCCGTTGCCGGCGCCCTTCTTGAGGATGATGTTGATCACGCCCGCGATCGCGTCCGAGCCGTACTGCGCCGCCGCGCCGTCGCGCAGCACCTCGATCGACTGGATCGCCGACAGCGGGATCGCATTGATGTCGGTGCCGGCCGAACCGCGGCCGATGGTCTGCTGCACGTTGACCAGGGCTTGCTGGTGACGGCGCTTGCCGTTGATGAGCACCAGCAGCTGGTCAGGGCCCAGGCCGCGCAGGGTGGCGGGACGGATGATGTCGGTGCCGTCGCTCACGAAGGTGCTGGTGAAGTTGAACGAGGGGTCGAGGTCTTGCAGCACCTTGCCCAGTTCGAGCGTGCCGGCGGACTGGATGTCCTTGCTGTTGATGAGGCCCACCGGAACCGCGGTGTCGAGTGCGGTCTTGGCCTGGGTGCGCGAGCCGAGCACCACGACCTGCGACATATTGCTGTCCGTCTCCTGGGCGCTGGCCGGCGCCAGCGCCGCCATCAGTGCCGACGCCAGCAGGGCGCGTTGCGGCAGTGTTTTCTTGTTCAACTTCTTGGTCATCCTCTTCCCCCTGCATTGAGTTTTGTCATGTCATCCGCCTGTCCGGATGTCATTTGATGTTAGCAATGGGGCATGTCGCTACACCACGAAGTTATTGAAATAAGTAAATACGAAGGTAAATAGGCAGGGTGGCCGTCGCGCAAAAGAGACGCGCCCTCACACTTCACGACATTTTCATGAGTGTCGGGTAATGCATTGAGAATAAAGAAATTTTTTGGTAAGAAATGTTGCTGCAGAGAGTTTGCTGGATTGTTACGTTCTCTAACAAGATTTCCAAGGGTGTGCTGCCGAGTGGCTTTAGCATTACATCTCAAGCCGGCGCTTTCGCCGCACTTCGTAGGCAGCCACATCATGATCCAACGACGAATCGACGAGCGGTCCGCGCTCGCTACCGAATATGCGTTGTTCCTGGCCGAGACGCGCGGCGTGTCGGCCGGGCTGGTGTACCTCGAGAGCTGCGATGTCTCACGAGAGATCCTGCTGCGCGCCATGCAGGATCCCGCCGCTCGCCGCAGCCGCGAGCGGCGCCAACGGCAACGGAACGACTAGATGAATATCACCCAGCTATGCAAGCGCTACGGCCTCCAGCACCACGGCAGCCTCGAAAGCGCCTGGGACGCCCACGGGCCGACCGGCATCGTGCTGATGCAGCTCTGGCACGCTCCCAACCAGAAGATCCATGACCATCCGCTGCCCGGCGCGCAGCTGCGGGTGCGCTGCATGGATGCCGGCGAGGCCGGACGGGCCGACGAAGAAGCGCGCGCCGCCCGCGTGCGCAGCATCGCGGCGCTCGAGAGCGGCGCGCGCGGCTTTGCCGCGATGTCGATCCCGCCGAGCCAGTCGCGCGGCGCCGGCGCCTGGGCCAAGTATGCCAATCTCGAACGGGTGTTCCCGGTGCTGGCGCTGGAGCGCGAACCCTGCGGCGCGGTGTTCGCGGTGCTCGGCGCGCCGGTGCCGGCGTCCGAACTGGGCGTGACCGGCCCCCGTCCGGGACGCCGCCCGCCCACGCCGCGCCACACGATCACGAGTGGTCGCGCATCCACTCTTTGAGGCCGTTGACCCAGTTCTTGGCCGGCAGGTTCAGGCGCCGCTTGATCTCGCCGGCGCGCTCGTACAGCTCCGCGAAGTCGAGTTCGGGAGCCTCTCCGAAGGCCAGCACGACGATATTCGCATCGTGGACCTCGGGCAGCCAGGCGACGGCGTCGAAGACCTGCTCCATGTGCAGGAAGTTCTTGTCGTAGTTGCTGAAGTCGCCGAACACATTGGCGGTCATGACGCCGCCCGGCGCCAGGCAATCGCGGCAGCCCTGGTAGAACTCGACCGAATCGAGCACCGGGCCGCGCGCGTCCTGGTCGTACAGGTCGACCTGCAGCACGTCGAACTTGCCATGGTTGGCGCGGTCGAGCACGAAGTCGAGCGCATTCATTTCGCGCACGTCCAGGCGGGCGTCGTTATAGGGCAGGCCGAACAGCGCGCGGCAGATCGCGATCACGTTGGGATTGAGTTCGACCGCCGTGACCTTCGCCTCGGGAAAGCGCTGGTAGCAGAACTTGGTGAGCGCGGCGCTGCCCAGCCCGAGCTGGGCGATGTGGCGCGGCGCGCGCTGGAACAGCGTCCACATCATCATCATCTGCACGTATTCGAGCTCGATCGTGTCCGGCTTGGCGAGGCGCATCGCGCCCTGCACCCAGGAGGTGCCGAGGTGCAGGAAGCGCACGCCTTCGAATTCGTCGATGGTGGCGGGCGGATGGCCGGGCTGGGCGAAGCGGGGATCGATGGTGGACGGCGGCATGGTCGAGCGGCTGGAAAATCAGAGCCGATCTTACCAGAGACGGCTCATGCCACCCCGTTGCCGCACCATGTGCCGAAGCCCGGACGTTCTCCAACACGCGCGTACCAGGCCGTCACGTGGGGATAGTCGGGCCGCGCCATCGGCGTCATCAGCCAGCGGTTGACCGACAGGCCGAGCACGATGTCGGCCAGCGAAAAGCCGGCGCCGGCGACCCAGGGACCATGCGCGGCCAGGTGCGCATCGAGCAGCCCGACGTGGCGGTTCCACCCCGCGATGCCGGCCTCGATCAGCGCCGGGTCCCGGTGCGCCGGGCTGCGGCGCACCAGCGCCATGAAGGCATAGCGCCAGGCGGTGTTCAGCTCCGTGGCCTGCCAGTCCATCCACTGGCTGACGCGGGCGCGCGCCCGCGCCTCGGCCGGCCACAGCGATGCGCCGGCGTGGCGCTCGCACAGGTAGCGGCAGATGGTGTTCGATTCCCACAGCACGAAGCCGTCGTCGACCAGCACCGGCGCCATGCGGTTTGGATTGAGCGCCGCGTGGCCGTCCTGCCACTCCTCGCGCACGAACGGCAAGCCCAGTTCGGCGCAGGTCCACAGCACCTTGCGCACATTGATCGAGGTGGCCTTGCCGATGACGGTCAGCATGATGTCCTTTCAGGGTGGGGAAGCTGCCGGCAGCGCCGGCAGGAACAGCGTGACGGCAAGTCCGCCGCCGTCGCGATTGGCGAGCAGGATGCGTCCGCCGTGGGCCTCGGCGATCTCGCGCGCCAGCGCCAGCCCCAGGCCGGTGCCGCTGCGCTTGGTCGAATAGAAGGGCACCAGCGCCTGGGTCAGCACCGCCTCGCTCATGCCGCTGCCGCGATCGAGCACGTCGATGCGCAGCTGGTCCTGCACGCGCCGCACCTGCAGCTGGACGTCTTCCGGCGGAGAGCCTGATTCATGGGCGTTCTTGAGCAGGTTCAGGAGCGCCTGCTCGAGCTGGGCGGCGTCGACCCAGGCCGGGTCGGGCGGCAACTCGCCTTCGACGGAAAAATCGACCTGGCCGGCCAGGCGTGCTACCAGTTCCGGCCACGGGCAGGCTTCCAGGCGCGGCGTGGGCAGCTTGGCGAAGCGCGCATAGCCGAGGATGAAGCTTTCCAGGTGGCGGGTGCGTTCGCCGATGGTCGAGAGGATCTGCGGCAGGCGCTCCACCTGCCCGCGCCGCACCAGCTCGGCGCCGGAATGCGCGAGCGAGGCGAGCGGCGCCAGCGAGTTGTTGAGCTCATGGCTGATCACGCGGATCACCTTCTTCCAGGTCTGCACTTCCTGGCGCCGCAGTTCGGCCGTCAGCTGGCGCAGCAGCAGCAGTTCGTGGCGGCGGCCGTTCAGGTTGAAGGTGCTGCGCGCCAGGTGATACACCTCTTCGTTCTCGCCTTCGCCGGCGCTGAACAGGCCGTCGCCGCCCCGCGCCAGCGCTTCGCGCAGGGCCGGCGCCGCCTCGTCGAGCACGGCGCGCAGGGCGTGCCCCTCGAGCTTGCGGCCATGCGCCAGCAACTGGCGGGCGGCGACGTTGGCATAGACGATGATGCCGGCGTGGCCGACCGTATCCGCCACCAGCAGCATCGCCACCGGCGTGTTCTGCACCATCGAATCGAGCAGCAGCTCGCGCTGGGCCAGGCCCAGGCGCTGCTCGCGCAGGACGGCGCCGAGCCGGTTATGGGCCGCGATCAGGTCGCTCAGCTCGTCGTTGTGCGGCCAATGCAGACTGAAGGAAAAATCGCCGTCGCGGTAGCTGTCCACCGTGCCTTCCAGCGCACGAAACAGCGACAGGATCGGCTGGACTTGCGCGCGCAGGGTGATGATCGCGACCGGCAGCAATCCGAGCAGGCACAGGCCCGCGACCAGCAGCGGGCGGCCGGGGAACAGGGCGTCCAGGCCGAGCGCGGCCAGCATGGCCAGCACGAGCAGGGTGCCGACCAGCGCCGACAGGCGCGTGACCAGCGAGAACCTGGTCCGGGCCGGCGCCTGGCGTTCGCTCACGGACGTTCGATCCCGAGCCGCTCCATGCGGCGGTACAGCGCCTGGCGCGACAGGCCAAGTTCGTTTGCCGCCTGCGCCACCACCCCGCCGGCGCGCGCCAGCGCCGCCACGATGG
This sequence comes from Massilia timonae, assembly GCF_001866515.1. Lineage (NCBI taxonomy): Bacteria > Pseudomonadati > Pseudomonadota > Betaproteobacteria > Burkholderiales > Oxalobacteraceae > Massilia > Massilia timonae. The sequence goes on along the minus strand of NZ_JRYB01000001.1, from coordinate 1,270,428 downwards.
CGTCGCGGTCGGGATCAAGGTCCTGGGCCGGCAGGCTGGCCGCGGGCAGCCCGAGGTCCGCCACCGTGATGGTGTCGCCGCCCGACAGCAGGTTGGCGCGCGCCATCACGTTCTTGAGTTCGCGCACATTGCCGGGCCAGGGGTGGGCCAGCAAAGCGGCTTCGGCCGACGGATGCAGGGCCTTGCCGCGCGCCAGGAATGATTGCGCCAGCGGCAGGATGTCGCCCGCACGGCTCGCGAGCGGCGGCAGGCGCAGCTCGATCACGTTCAGGCGGTAGAACAGGTCTTCGCGGAAGGTTCCGGCGCGGATCATCGCAGAGAGATCCGCATTGGTGGCGCTGATCACGCGCACCTTCACCTGCCGCTCGCGGTTCGAGCCGAGCCGCTCGAAGCGGCCGGTTTCCAGCACCCGCAACAGCTTCATCTGCCCGGCCAGCGGCAGGTTGCCGATCTCGTCGAGGAACAGGGTGCCGCCGTCGGCCGCCTCGAACTTGCCTTCGCGCGCCTTCGAGGCGCCGGTATAGGCGCCGGCATCGGCGCCGAACAGCTCGGCCTCGATCAGCTCGGACGGCAGGGCGCCGCAATTGAGCACCACGAAGGGACCGTCGGCCACCGTCGAATTGGCCTGGATGATTTCGGCGATGCGCTCCTTGCCGGTGCCGTTGGGCCCCGTGATCAGGACCGGCACGTCGGCGCGCGCGACCTGGCAGGCCAGGTGCAGCACGCGTTCGGTGGCCGGGTCCTGCCACACCAGGCCGCGCAGGTCGAAGTTCAGCTCGAGCTCGCGCTTGGCCTTGCGTTCGCGCTGCAGGCGGCTACCGAGCGCGCGATTGGCCTGGCCCAGTTCGATCAGGTTGCCGACCGTGGCCAGCAGGCGCTCGTCGTTCCAGGGTTTGGAAAGATAGTCGGCGGCGCCCGCCTTGACCAGGTCGACCGCCGCATCCAGGTGGGTCCAGGCGGTGAGCAGGATCACCGGCAGGTCGGGATGGCGCAGGCGGATCTCGCGAAACAGCGCCACGCCTTCCTCGCCCGACGTGGTGTCGGCCGTGAAGTTCATGTCCTGGATCACCAGGTCGACCGGTTCGCGGCCGAGAAGGTCCAGGCCCTCCTCGGGCGAGGCCGCGCGCAGCGCCGCGATGTCGTGCAGCGAGAACAGCACTTCGAGCGCCATGGCGACGGCGGCATTGTCGTCGATGATGAGAACTGTGGGCATGGCCGCCAGCATAGCACTGTCCGGGTCAGGTGCTGCGGGTGGCCAGCGCCGGCGAGATGCTGGCCGCGCGCCAGGCCGGGCCATAGGCGGCCAGGATGCCGATCGCCCAGAACAGCAGGGCGCCGGCGATCAGGTAGGGCAGCGGCAGGCGCGTCATTTCCAGCTTGCTCACCAGGAGCTGGTTCAGGCCGACGCCCAGCAGCACGCCGCCGACCACGCCGCCACTGGTGATCATGACGTTTTCCACGATGAAGTAGCGCAGGATGTCGATTCTCCGCGCGCCCAGCGCGCGCCGCACGCCGATCTGCTTGCGGCGCTGGGTCACCCACAGGCTGGCCATGCCGACGATGCCGCTGCAGGTCACCAGCAGCAGCAGCGCGCTCACGGTGACGAGCATCCACGACAGCGCCATGTCGGCGCGGTAGCGGTCCTTGCGGTCGCCCTCGACGGTCGCGATGCGCAGGATCATCGGCGTGGCCGACGACTTGCGCAGCGCCTGCTCGGCTTCGCGCATCACGCGGTCGCGCTGGCCCGCTTCGCTGCGCAGCGCATACATCGTGCCGGGCGTGCCGTACATGAGCGCCGGGATCAGGATCGAATACTCGGCATCCTGGCCCACTTCGGCGTGGATGGTCTGCAGGAGCTCGACCACGCCGACCACCTGGGCGCCGCGCGCTTCGCTGCCGGTGCCGAAGTACATGGTCTTGCCGACCGCGGGCGCGCCGGGCCACAGCTTCTCGGCCAGCGCCTTCGTCATGAGGATCGTGGTCGGCAGATCGCGGTTGGTGGCCTGGTTGACTTCCTGGATCTCGTGCGCCAGGAAGTCGCGGCCTTCGACCAGCTTCAGGCCGAAAGTCTTGACCATCGCGCCGTCCGACATATAGGCCGACGCATAGGCGCTCTCGCGCTCCTGGCGCGGATCGGCGGCGACGCTGGTGGTGCTGCCGCTTTGCGACATCGGCATCTGCGACACCTGGCCCGCGGCCACGACGCCTGGCACGGCGCGCAGCACGTCCAGCTCGCGCTTGATGGTGGCCAGCATCTGCTCGGGCGTGTCCTGGTTCAGGTTGCGCACCGAGAAGTAGAAGGTCGAGGCTTCGTCGTCGAGGCCGGAAGGGCGCGACGCCACCTCGCGCCGTTCGTTCACGATGTGCAGGGCGTTGGCCAGGATCGCCAGGCTCAGGGCGACCTGCATCGCCACCAGGATCGGGCCGGTCTTGTTGCGCAGCAGCGCGGACAGGATTGGTCGGATTTCCATATTCAGTCCTCCTGATGATTATTGCGATTTGAGCTGGATGGCCGGCGTCACCTGGCAGGCGCGCCAGGTCGGCAGCAGGCCGGCGACCAGCGCGGCGCAGATCGACAGCACGAAGGTCAAGGCAAGCATCTGCCAGTCCATGCGCGCCACGGCCGCCATGCTCTTGCTTTCCATGCCGATCAGGGCCAGCGCGCCGAAGGCCAGCGCCAGTCCCAGCACGCCGCCAGCCAGGCCGACCACGCCGGTCTCGATCAGGAACTGGCGGAAGATGTCGCGCCGCGAAGCGCCCAGCGCGCGGCGGATGCCGACCTCGGAGGCGCGCACCGAGAACTTCGCCAGCAGCAGGCCGACGGTGTTGACCAGGCACAGGAGCAGGAAGCCGAACGCCAGCCAGGCCGACAGCCGGGTATCGTTGCCCACCACCTTCTGCTTTTCCATCCATTCCATCACGTCGTACAGCTCGACCGGGGCCTGGCGCTTCAGGCGGCCCATCTTGCGCTGCTCGCTCGCGTAGTTTTCGAGGAAGGCGTGCAGGTCGGCGCGGTCCATGCCGGAGCGGGTTTCGAGCCAGAGCTGGATCCAGGTGCATTCCGAGGCCAGCAGCGAGGCAAAGCCTGAATCGCGCGACTCGCTGCAGTTGACGCTGCCGTAGGCCGGCAACTCGCGCCGCACCGCGGTGGTGAAGGGAATCATGAAATCTTCACCGGTGGCCGGGCCGCTGCCGATCAGCTTGTAGTAGCGCGGCATCGGATTCCATTCGTCGAGCACGCCCACCACGGTGAACGGTTCGCCACCCATGCGCAGGCGCTGGCCGACCGGGCTGGCGTCGCCGAACAGCTTCTCCGCCACCGCGCGGCTCAGCACCACGACGTTGGCGCCGCGCGTCTCGTCCTCGACGCTCCACGGCTGGCCGTGCAGGAAGGGCACCTCGAACATGGCGAAGAAGTCGCGCGTCGGCGCCAGGCCATAGCCGGTGAAGGCCGGGATGTCGGTGCGCGGCGGCTCGATCGGCATGCCGGTGCCGTACATGGCCGTGCCACGGTCGCCCGGCTTGGCGCGCAGCAGGTTCGTCGCGTCCTTGTAGGTCATCTGCATGTCGATGTGCTCGGACCCCGGGATATAGCCTTCGGGCTGGGCGTTGTCGATGAAGGGCACGAACAGGCGGTCGCTCCTGGAGGGGATCGGGTCGCCCGACATCGCGTGCAGGATGGCGAGCGTCGAGACGCTCGCGGCCACGCCGATGGCCAGGGTCAGCACCATCAGCGCGGTCAGGTAGCGGTTGCGGCGCAGGCTGCGCACGCCGAGCTTGAAGTAATAGCCGAACATGGCCGCTCCTCAGGCTGGGACGGAAGCCACGCTGTCGACCAGCGACGGCGAACGGCGCACCAGGTCGGACACCTGGCCGTCGATGATGTGCACGTTGCGATGGGTGCGCACCGCCAGTTCCGGGTCGTGGGTCACCATCAGGATCGTGGTGCCGGCGGCGTTGATCTCTTCCAGCAGCTCCATCACGCCGCGCGCCATTTGCGTGTCCAGGTTGCCGGTCGGTTCGTCGGCCAGCAGCAGCTTGGGCGAGCCGGCCAGCGCGCGCGCGATCGCCACGCGCTGCTGCTGGCCGCCCGACAGCTCGGCCGGGTAGTGCTTCATGCGCGAGGCCAGGCCGACCTTGGCCAGCGCGTCCTCGATGCGCTCCTTGCGTTCGCGCGCATTGAAGCCGCGGTAGCGCAGCGGCACGTCGACGTTGTCGAACAGGTTCAGGTCGGGGATCAGGTTGAAGCCCTGGAAGATGAAGCCCAGCTTCTCGTTGCGCAGGCGCGAGCGCGCCGCGTCGTCCAGGCCTTTCACGTTGACGCCGTCGAGCACGTATTCGCCCGAGGTGAATTCCTCGAGCAGGCCGGCGATGTTCAAAAAGCTGGTCTTGCCCGAGCCGGACGGACCGGTCACGGTGACGAATTCGCCCTGGCTGACGTGGATCTCGAAGCCGCGCAGCGCGTGCGTCTCGATCATGTGGGTGCGGTACACCTTGCTCAGGTTGGTCATGCGCAGCATGGTTGGCTCCTTGTTCTGGATAATGTCAGTTGATCGAAACACGTGCGGCGTTCTCGAAGGCGTCGGTGCCGGCCACCACCACCCGGTCGCCGGCCTGCAGGCCGGAGAGGATCTCGACCGCCGAAATGCTGGTGGCGCCGACCTGGATCGGCGTGCGCTGCGCGACGCCGTCGCGCATCACGTAGGCGTGGCGGCCGCCTTCGTTTTCGAGGAACGGGCCGCGCTGCACCATCAGGACGTTCGGCTTTTCCTCGATCAGGAGGCGCGCGCTGACGCGCTGGCTCTGGCGCAGGCCCTTGGGCTGCTCGCCGTCGAAGCGCACCCGCGCCAGCACCTGGTTCTTGACCACCTCGGGCGACAGCGCCGACAGCTTGCCGGTGGCGCGGCCCGAGGGCAGGGTGATCTCGGCGCTCATGCCCAGGCCCAGGTCGCCGGCATAGGTTTCGGGCACCTCGACCTCGACTTCGAGCTTGGACAGGTCGACCAGCGTCATCAGCGGGGCATTGGCGATGACCACCATGCGGTTCTGGACGTTCAGGGTGCCGATGAAGCCGTCCACCGGCGCGCGCACGGTCAGTTCGTCGACCCGGCGCTGGGCGTTGGCCATCGACAGGCGCGCGCGCTCCATCTCGTTGGTCTTGGTGCGGATCGCCAGCTGGACGTCGTCGCCTTCGAGGTTGGCCGCCTGCGCCGCGTGCTTGGCGCGGATGCCGGCCGAGTTGAGAGCGTCCTGGGCCTTCTGGTAGTCGATCTTGGCGATGATGCCGACCACGCCCACGCTGTCGTAGCGCTCCACGGTGCGCTGGGCCGACAGGCGCTCGATCTCGGCGGTGTCGGCTTCGCGCCTGGCCAGCAGTTGCTGCTTGCGCGCCAGGATCTGCTGGCGCGCCACCTCGGCCTTGAGCTGTTCGTAGGTCGAGACTTCGCGCTTGAGGGCGTCGGTCAGGTCGGGCGACTCGAGCACCGCCAGCACGTCGCCCTTCTTGACGGTGTCGCCGGCGGCGACCTTCAGGTTGACGGTGGCGGGGGCGGTGGAATACAGGGTGGGGCTGACGGCGGCCACCACGCGGCCGTTGACGGCGGCGTCGCGCACCAGGGTGCCGCGCTGGACTTCGGCGATGCGCACGCGGCTCGCGGAGACGGAATGCTCGCTGCCGCTCCAGGCGGCGTACAGGGAGAAACTGGCGGCGGCCAGGGCGACGGCGCCCCCTAGCAGCAGCGCGCGGCGCTTGATGTTGTGGCCGGCCTGTGGGGCGACGACGGCGTCTTGCAGGGATGTATCGCGAATCATGGCGTGTCCAGTAACGACGGGTTGCTTGTCGTTACAGCACGATCCATGCCAGGATGTAAGTTATTGATTCATAAGGTGAGGCCCGGCGAACGCCGCTGTCCGCGGTGTCCGTCCGGCCTCCCAGCGGTCGTTCGCGGACAGGACTGTCCGCGGCGCGCTCACTTCTGCGGCTGCTGCTTCTGGCCGTACCTGCCGACGATTTCGCCCTTGGCCAGCACATGGCCCTTCATCGCCGCCAGCACCTGGTCGCGGTCGGCGCCGAATGGCACGTCGAGCATCTTGTCGAGGGCATAGACCTGGAAGTGGTAGCGGTGCGCCGACTCGCCGACCGGCGGCTTGGGACCATAGTAGCCGGGCGCGCCGCGCGTGGTGCGGCCCTGCAGCACGCCGTCCGGGTCGGACAGGCGGGGCTGCTCCTGCACGCCTTCCGGTACGCTGGTGATGGTGGCCGGGATATTCCACATCACCCAGTGCACGAAGGGCGTGACCGGCTTGGCGTCCGGGTCTTCCATGATGACGGCGTACGATGTGGCGCCGGCCACCGGTTTCCACGACAGCGCCGGCGAAACGCCGTCCGCGTATTCGGTGTAGCGCTCGTCCATCGCGCCATTGTTGGCGAAGCTCGACGAAGAGACGCTCACCTGGCCCTTGGCGTCGGTCTCGGGACGCTTGTTCGCCAGGGGGACGTTATTGCCCTTGTTGACCTGTTGTTCCGTGGGGCCGGCCGGCGCCTTCGGCGGCATGGCCGTTGCCGCCTTGGCGCCGGTGTAGGCGACGCGGTAGATCACGCCGTTGGCGTCGTCCGCCATCAGCAGCGAACCGTCCTTGGCCAGCGCCAGGCCGACCGGGCGCGCGATATGGGTCTTGCCGCCATCCGTCAGGAAGCCGGTGACGAAGGGCTCCACGGACTTTGGCTGGCCGTCCTGGTAGCGCACGCGCACGATCTCGTAGCCCGACGCCGGCACCCGGTTCCACGAACCGCGCATGGTCACGAAAGCGTCGCCCTGGTATTCCGCCGGGAAGGCGCTGCCGGCGCCCCATGCCCACTGCATCGGCGCCGCGTGCGCGGTATAGCCCAGCACCATCGGCGTGCTGCGTTCCTTCCACTGTTCCTTGGTGATCTCGCCCTGCGGGGTGCTTTGCGGGTAGATCTCGCCGGCCCCGTACACATGCGGCCAGCCGTACTGCTTGCCCAGCTCGATCTTGTTGATCTCTTCGGGCTGGACGTCGTCGCCCAGGAAGTCGATGCCGTGGTCGAAGCCCCACAGCTCGCCCGTGGTCGGATGCCAGCCGAAGCCGATCAGGTTGCGCAGGCCGCTGGCGAAGATGGTGCGGCTTTTACCGTCGGGGGATACGCGCAGCAGGGTGGCGTTTTCCACATTGCTCTCGTTGCAGGTATTGCAGGTGCTGCCGACGCTCAGGTACAGCATGCCGTCCGGGCCGAAGGCCATGGTGCGGTTCGGATGCTGGCCCGAGTCGGGCAGGTCGCCGAGCAGCATCTTGAGTTCGCCCAGGCGGCCGTCCGGCTTGATGTCGGCCACGAACAGCTCCTTGACGGTGACCAGGTAAAGCTTGTTGTCGCGGATCGCCAGGCCGTGAGCCCCGGCGCGGTTGGCCACCGTGACCGGCGCGCCGTCGGCGCGGCCGTCGCCGTTGGCGTCGCGCAGCAGCAGCACGTCGCCCTGGTCGCGCCGGCTCACATACACGTCGCCGTTCGGCGCCACCGCGATGATGCGCGCGTTCTTGAGGCCGGTGGCGAATGCGCTGACCGTGAAGCCTTGCGGGGCCTTCAGCGCCGCGATGCGCTCCGGCGTGGCCTCCACCTTGTTGGGTTTCCAGACATTGATCTTGGTGGAGAACAGGGTGCCGTCACCCTGCTGGGCGGTGGCGGAGCCGAACATCAGGCATAGCGCGGCTGCGAGCGAAGCGCGTTTCATCGGGGCCTACCTTTCTTGGTCGTTGTTGTGGGAGCCTTGCGCCAATGATCGTGCCAGCGATTCGGAAACCGGTATGTTTGGAAACGTACATTGTCGAATTCAATGTTGAACATGCGCCACGGGTAATTTCAGTCCATAAATGTTTTCGATCTTGCAAGACGGCAATCGACCCGTATATTGGATTGGCACCCGGCGCGGCCGGTTCTCCAGAAAGTCCATCAGTGTCGTTGTTCGACCGCCTGCAAGACCTGTGGCGCAGCCTCGCGCTCGTCCCACCCGCCCCTCCGCGGCGCCATTTCTTCATCCCGGACGAGGTCGAGCGCCTGTATCGCCTCGATGGCGCCGCCGGCATCGACGACCAGACCTGGAACGACTTGCTGCTCGAATCGTACGAAGAAAAATTGGCGCCCCAGGCCAGCATCTTCGCGCGCCAGGTGCTGCACCGGCGCCTGCGAGCCGGCATCGACGATGCGGCATGCGTCGCGCAGCGCGCGCGCCTGCAGGCGCTGATGGATGACCCGGCGCGGCTGGATGCGATCGACGCCAGCCTGTCTGCCTTGCGCCATGCCGATGCCGAGGTGGCCGGCCTGCTGTTCCAGGATACGGCGCCGACAATCCCGTGGTGGCCGCGCTGGCTATGGCTGCTGCCGCTCGCGCTGCTGCTGTCGCTGGCCGCCCTGGCGACCCAGCCGCTGGGCTGGATGTTGACCCTGGCGGCGCTAGCGCCCCTGATGGCGCTGCAGATGCGCCTGCACCGCCCGCTCGAGGAATGGGCCGCCGCCATCCGCGCGCTGCACGCGCTGCTGCGCGCGACCAGCCTGCTGGGCGGGCAGGGCGGGCAGCTGCTGGAACCTTTCGTGGCGGCGCGCCCGAGGGCGGAACGCCTGCACGTGCGCCTGGCGCGCTCGCTGAGCCTGCGCATGATCCCGGGCGCGCTGCAATACGCCGACTGGTTCGCAGCGGCCAATGTGGTCTATCATTTCAAGACGCGTCGCATCGTGCATGCCGAGCGTGCCTTCCTGCGCGAGTGCTACCTGGCCTGCGCGAACCTGGAGGCCGACGTGACCCTGGCGCGTCACCTGGCAGCGATGGAGCGCTGGTGCTGGGCCGAGCGCGGCGACGCGCGCACGCTGGTGCTGGAGGGCGGCGTCCATCCCCTGATGGCGCAGCCGGTCGCGCTGTCGGTGACGTTGCAAGGAAAAGGCGCCTTCGTCTCGGGCCAGAACGCCTCGGGCAAGAGCACCTTCCTGCGCATGGTGGGCCTGAACGCGATCGCGGCGCGCGCCTTCGGCTTCTGTTACGCGACGCGCGCCTGCCTGCCGGCGCTGCCGGTGCGCGCCAGCATGCAGAACGAGGATTCGCTGCTGGGCGGCGAGAGCCTGTACATGGCGGAGCTGCGGCGCGCGAAGGAGTTGCTGGACGTTGCCGGCCAGCCGCCGGGCATCTGCCTGATCGATGAAGTCTTCCGCGGCACGAACCACCTGGAGTCGGTGTCGGCGGCCTGCGCCGTGCTGGAACAGTTATCGGAGCGCGACCTGGTGCTGGTGTCCTCGCACAACCTGGTGCTGGCGCCGCTGCTGCGCGCGCAGCTGGCGCCGTTCTTCATCGACACCGCCAGCGGCCAGCCGGTGCTGGCGCCGGGCGTGTTGCGCAACCCGAACGGCATCGCGCTGCTGGCGAGCCAGGGCTTCGGGCCGCGGATCGAGGAGCGGGCGGCCGAGGTGGCGCGCTGGTTGAGCAGCCACCTGGTGGAACCCGCGCCGCCTCAATCTTCCAGCTTCAGGGCCTTGGCGACATCGTCCCAGGCCACCGCCTTGTAGTTCTGGGCGCCTTCAGGCATGCGCTTGAAGCCGTCATGCACTACCAGCATGCCGCGCGTGTACGGGCCCCCGAAGTTCGCCGAGCTCACTTCCAGGCCATCGGTCTCGGAGGCGCCGTCGATGCCGGCCACCGGATCCATGCCGACCCGGAACGCGCCGCGCACCTTGAACGGCGGCGCCGCATCGAACACCACGTAGCTGCTGTTGCCCTGGCTCGACACCACCAGGTAACTGCGCTTGTCGCCGTGGTAGATGCCCATGCCCTCGATGTCGTCGTGCAGCCATTCGCCCACCGGCATCACCATCTCGAGCTTGGCCGGCTGGTCGGCCCTTGCCGACGTGACCCACAGCGCCTTGTCTTCCTCGCCCACGAACAGCAGGCCGCTGCGGTCGTCCGCCACGCAGCCTTCGGGTTGCGTCGCGACCCTGAACTGGCGCGCCAGCCTGGCGCCGTACTTGCCGCCGCTGCGGGTGATCTGCCAGTGCTCGTAGCGGCCGTCCTTGTCGTTCACAAAAGCGTCCAGGCCGCCTTCGGGCGTGCGGTACAGGCAGGTGCCGTAGATGTCGCCCAGGCCGGTCGGCAGGCGCGCCGCTTCCGCCAGTTCGCCGCCGGCGTCGATCGTGTACAGCACCATCGCCTGCTCGTCGCGCTGGGTGGCCAGCGCCAGGTCGACGCGCTGGCCCTCGAAGCGCAGGTCCTGGCGCACGTCGACGTTGTTCAGGCGGCCGGAAGCCAGGAACTGGGTCTGGCGGCCGTCCAGGTCATACACCAGCAGGCCCTGCTTCTTGTTGGAGCCGAGGATGCGCGACTTGCTGGCATCAAGCGGGTTGACCCAGATCGCCGGGTCGTCGGCCGCGTCGCCCATCTGCGCCACCGGCGCGGTCTGCATGCGCGGCATCACGATCGGCAGGGAACGCGGCGGCGCGCTGCCGGCTTTCCAGGCCAGGGCCGGCGACTGCCAGCCTTTTTTCGTCTGCACCATCAGGGAGCCGCCGCCCAGGGCCACCAGTTGTTTGGCGCCGAGCGCGCGCGCCGGCAATGCTTGCCATGCGGCGCCGGCACGGCGCCAGCCGAGCAGTTCGCCGTTCTCGCCGAGGGCGGCCACGCCGCCAGGCAGCGCGGCCAACCCCTGGATCTCGCCTTTCAGTTTGCCATAGGGCGTGCGCAGCGCCACCGGCGTGCGTGCCGACGGGCCTTCGGCGTCGGCGCCATAGGCCCACAGGCCCATGCCTTCCTCGGCCACGAACAGGGTGGCGTAGGCGTCGTCGACGCGGCAGTGTTCGACGCCGGTCGGCAGCGCCAGGCGGCGCACCAGGCGGTGGGGCTCGCCCAGCAGCCATTGCTGCGCCTGGCCATCCGCGCCCACCAGGAACACGTGGTCGAGGTTCTGGGCGTCGCGGTACATGCAGGCCGCCTCGATGCCGAAGCCTGCGCTCGGGATCGCCGGCAGGCGGGTCAGCGTACCGGCCGCCAGGTCGATCCGCATGGGCTGGGCCTGTTCGAGGTTCGAGTCGACCAGCACCGCCAGCGCGCCGCCTGAAGAAGGATGGACGTCAGGCCGCAGGTCGAGCCGCTCGCCGCGCAGGGCCAGCGTCGTGCGGTCGATGCCGTCGGCGCCGACCAGGCGCAGGCCGCGCTTGTCCAGCGCCAGCCAGGCGCCGCCCGGCAGGGCAGCCAGTTCGTCGGCATCGAGCGGCGCCTTTGCCACTTGCGGTGCGGCGGTTGCGGCGCCGTGCAGCGCCGCCAGGACGATGAGTGCAACGATCGGGGAAACGATTTTTTTCATTAGAAGATGCTCGCTTTCAGGCCGATCTTGAAGGTGCGGCCATATTGTTCATGTTGCGCGTTGCGCGACTTGTCGCCCATGTAGACGTAGTATTTTTCGTTGTTCAGGTTGCTGGCGTCGAACGTCAGCTGCCAGCGTTTGTCGAGCTTGAACGACATCGAGAAGTCCAGCTGCTTCTGGGTGTCGACGTAGCGGTCCTGGCTCGCGTCGAGCACGTCCTCGCCCAGTTCGAGCAGGTAGGGCGACTTGTAGTTCATCGCCAGGCGCGCGCTGAACGGGCCGGACTCGTAGCCCACCATCAGGTTGCCGATGCGGTTCGACTGGCCCGGCATGCGGATGCTGCGCGAAGCCACGCCGCCGTCGCCATCGGCGCTGTCGATATCGGCGCGCGAGTGGGTGATGGCGCCGTTGATGCCGATCAGCAGGCCGTTGAACGGCGCCGGCAGCATGCGCAGCGGCTGCTGCCAGGCCAGCTCGATGCCGCGCACGCGCGCCTGTTCGCCGTTGGCGTACGAGATCGCGCTATTGAAGCCGACCCAGTCTCCGCGGCCGGCCAGGTCGGTGGCGTAGGTGAAGTCCTTGATATCCTTGGTGAAGACATAGGCCGACACCACGCCGTCGCCGCCGATGGTGCGCTCGATGCCCAGGTCCAGGTTGTGCGAGCGCAGCGGATTCAGGTCCGGGTTGCCGATGGTGGCTTCGTCGTCGCCATCCAGGCTGACGCCCGGCGCCAGCTGGGCGAAATTGGCGCGCACCACCGAGTTGCTCCATGCCGCGCGCAGGCTGGTGTGCTGGTCGAGGTCGTAGCGCAGGTGCACGCCCGGCAGCCAGTTGGTGTAGGAGCGCGCAGCGCCGCGCGGCGTGATCTCTTCTTCGTCCGTCACTTGCGAGCCGTCGGCCTTGAAGCGGGTGCGCTCGGCGCGCACGCCCGCCAGCAGCGACCAGGCGCCGCTGCGCAGGCTGGCCTGCACGTAGGCGGCGTCGATGTCTTCCTGCAGCTTGAAGTCGTCCAGCGCCGAGTCGACGATCGCGCGCGCGCCCTCGCGGTTCAGGCCGGCCAGGCGGGCGCGTACCAGGTTCGGGTCGAGCGTGTAGCCAAGGTTGCCGAACGGGTAGTCGATGCGTGTGCCATTGACGAAGGCGCTCATCGAGGTCGGGCCGGCCCCCCAGTAATCGCCGTCTTCCGGGTCGTCGCTGCCGAATTCCCAGGCGTCGGTGTCGGTGCGCTTGTCGCGGCGGGTGGCCTTGGCGCCGAACTTGAGCGCGCCGCTCCAGTCGCCGGCGTCGAATTCGCGCTGCAGGTCGAGGCGCAGCTGGTGGCTGGTGTCCTTGGCGTAGGCGCGCTCGATCGCGAACGAATCGAGCTCGTAGTTGGCGGCATCAAGCACGCCGGCGGGGGCGATCAGGTGCGGGGCGCGGGCGTTGGCAAAGCCGACGCCCTCGAAGCTCTCGACGTTGGTGAAGCGCGCGTCGCTGATCGCGTTCGGCGTCTCGTCGGTGGCGCGGCTGGTGGCGGCTTCGAGGCGCATCTTCCAGGCGTCGCCGAAGCGGCGGTCCATGGAGCCGGTGAGCGAGCGGATCTCTTGCGTGTACTTGCGCTGGCGCAGGCGGCGCTCGACGGTCGCCGGGGCGAGCTCGCCTTCGACAACGCTTTCGTCGTCGTTCTCGAAGTCGCCCACGGTCATGCGGTCGCGCGACTCGTCGTCCGAGAAGCGGCTGAGGAAGCCGCGCAGGGCGTAGCTGGTGCTGGCGTCCGGGCGGTAGTCGAGGTTGACGGCGCCGGCGCGGCGCTCGCGCGTGGGCAGGTAGTCGCGCATCTCGAAGCCTTCCAGGCGGTTGCCGTCCCAGGCGCCGCCCGTTTCCACGTTGTCCGAGCCGAACTTGCGCTTCTCGCCCGACAGGCCGGCGGCGATGCCCAGCTTGCCGTCCATGAAGCGCTGGGCCCACAGCAGGTTGGCGCTGGGGCTGTTCTGGTCGGTGTTGGTGTCGTGGCTGGCGGCCACGCCGACGCTGAGCAGCTTGCCCGGCAGGTCGAACGCCGACAGGGTCTTGACCTCGACCGTGCCGCCCAGCGAGTTGGCGTCCTGGTCGGGCGTGGCCGACTTGGTCACTTCGAGCGAGCGCACCAGGCCGGCCGGCAGCACGTCCAGCGCCACCGCGCGGCGCGTCGCTTCCGGCGAGGGCACCAGGGCGCCGTTGATGGTCACGCTGTTGTAGTCGGCGTCCAGGCCGCGCACCACCACGTAGCGGCCTTCGCCCTGGTCGCGCTGGACCGACAGGCCCGGCACGCGCGCCAGCGCCTCGGCGGCGTTCTTGTCCGGCAGGTGGCCGATGTCGTCGCTGCTGACGACGCTGACGATGTTGTCGGCCTGTTCCTGGGCGGCGATGGCGCGCGCCAGGCTGGCGCGCTGGCCGGTGACGACCACGCTGGATTCGACGGCCGGGGCCGGGGCCGGCGCGGCGTGGACGCCGGCGGCGGCCAGCAGGCTGGCGGTGACGGCGGGGAGGGCGAGATGGCGCATGGGGGCAAGAAGATAGTTGGAGTGGGGCGGATTCTGGTGTCTCAATGTGACGATCTGGTGACGCCGGTCCGCAAGAGCGCCTGCGTAGACCGGAGATGAGCTGAAATGACCCGCCACCCATGGCGCACGCCGCAGGGCGGCGGCGGGTGAATGCGATGGGACGCCATGCGACGTGAGCCGTTCGGACTCCGTGCCGGGATGCCACAGCTTTGCCATCCTGTCATCCTGCGGTCATCTGGCTGCGCTATGTTCCGGCGATCCACTTCGAACGCTGCCCATGTCCAACGTGATCCGCCATGCCCTGCTGATCGGCGCGCTGCTCGGCGCCTTTGCCTTCCTGTTCGTCGGCGCCGGGTCGCTTATCCCGATGGCCGAATGGGATTGGGTCGACATCGCCAGCGAGGGCGGCACCTCGCTGCTGGCGGCGCTGTGGTGCCTGATCGTGCTGTCCAGCCGACCGGACGGGCTGGTCACGCGGCTGCTGTCCGGGGGCCTGGCCTGCATCATGCTCGGTTCCTGGGCCGACTGCCTGGACGAGGTGGTCGACGTCGACAAGGCGGCGCTGTGGGACAACGCGCTGGAGTCGCTGCTGCCGCTCGGGATGCTGGTCCTCACCGTTGGCATGGCTTACTGGAGGCTCGAGCAGGCCACGCTGTCCGACCACATGCGCAAGCGCGAGCGGCTGTTTCGCAACCACCGCCCGTTCGACCGCATCACCCAGCTGGCCGACGCCGCCTACCTGCGCGAGCAGCTGCGCCTGGAGAGCCGGCGCAACGATGGCCAGGGCTGCGCGCTGGTACTGTTCGACATCGACGAATTCCACCGCATCAACCGCGAACACGGCCAGGCGGAGGGCGACCGCGTGCTGCAGGCGGTGGCGCACATGCTGCTCCTGAACCTGCGCAACGAAGACCTGCTGTGCCGCTATGCGGGCGACCGCTTCGCGGTGCTGATGCCCGGATTGCACGAGGGCGAGGCGCGCGACGCCGCCCAGCACCTGTGCCGCATGGTGTCCTCGATGCGCCACCATGCGCCCAAGGGCCGGGTGCGGATCTCGCTGCGCCACGGTTGCGCGCCAGCCCAGGGCGCGCCGGATGCGCTGCTGTCCGACTTGTGCCGCCAGATGGACGCCGTGTGATCGCCTGGCAGCCGGCCGGAGAACCGTCGATCCCGGCGCGGCAGCAGCCCGCGCTGGCGCTGGAATACGGCCGCTCGCGCGATGCGAGCGACGCCGACCTGCTGCGCGATACGGGTTTGCTGGCAGGCCTGCATCCCGACTGCCTGGTGGCGCCGGCGCAATACCTGCAGCAACTGGCGAACACCCTGCATGCGCTGGACAGCCCCGACACCAGCTTCATGCTGGGCCAGCTGCTGCTGCCCGGTCACGACGGCGCCGCCAGCCACGCGCTGGTGCAGGCCCCGGACCTGCGCGCGCTGCTGCAGACCCTGTGCCGCTTCCATGCGCGCCTGACGCCGCTGTTGCGGCCGCGCTTCGAGACCTGGGGCGAGGTGGCGCTGCTGTACTGGGTCGAGGCCTATGGCGCGCCCGGCCTCCGGCCGGCCCTGGTCGAGATGCACATGACGGCGGTGGTGGCGCTGTGCCGCTGGCTGGGCGGCGAGCGCCTGCCGTGGCGCTTCTGCTTCAACCGCGGCGCCCCGCGCCACGTCGAGCAGCACCACGTCCACCTGGGCGCCGAGCTGCGCTTCGGTTGCCAGCTCGACGCCATGCTGCTCCCGGCGGCTTGGCTCGACCGGCCATGGCCGCGCGCCAGCGAGATGGCGGCGCGCCTGGCGCAGCGCGCCGCCGAGCAGGAAGAGGCGCGCGCACCCGGCATCCTGGCCGCGTTGTACGACTATCTGCTGGCCAACGTGCGCACGGCGCCGACGCTGGAGCGCACCGCCGCCGACTTCGGCGTCAGCCCGGCGACCTTCAAGCGCCAGCTGCTGCGCCACCATACCCATTTCCAGGGTGAGCTCGACCAGGTGCGCACCCATGTGGCGCTGTGGCTGTTCCAGGTCGAGCGGGCCGACAACGAGCAGGTCGCGCGCTACCTGGGCTTTCATGACGCCGCCAATTTCCGGCGCTCGTTCAAGCGCTGGACCGGCCTCACGCCGGGACCGATCCGGGCCGCGCTGGACGGAGAGCTGGGCTGGTTCATGGGCGCGCTGGAGCCGGGAATGTAGGACGCGAGAGAATCCGCGCATCTTCCATTCTCCGAGAAGTGGTATCTTTCACGGTCAAGGCCGTTTTCGAAGAAAAGGAATGAGCGCCAGCCTGGTCCTGCATATCGTCTGTCCAACCCAGAAGCGCGGCTTTGCCGCGTGCATGTCCTTTTGCTTCGTCTGCCTGCTGGTCTATGGCCTGGCCAGCGGCGCGCAGCGCGACCTGTCGCCCGGTGTCGTCATCTTCACCGCCTGCGCGCTGGCCATCGTGAGCGTGGCCGCCTGGGCGCTGTATCGCAATTTCGTGTTCCGGGATGAGCTGTACATCGCCCCTGCGGGCGAGCTGCCGCCGATCGAGCTGGCCTTCCGGCCCGACGAGATCCGCGCGCTGCGGCTGCTGCCGGCGCCGGAGGCCTGGACGCCGGAAGCCAAGTGGGATGCCCTCGGCTTCGGCCATGGCCGGATCGAGATCGAGACCGCTACCCGCCGCTACCATTTCGGGGCGGGGCTGGACCAGCGACAAGCCGAGGCGGCGCTGGAACGGATCCAGGATTTCTGCCTGGCGCAGCGCGGCCTGCCGGTGGCGGCGTGAATGATATTGAATGAGGAATGCTATGTCAGAGCTTGAAAGGAAGTGGTGGTTTTTCATACCCGTGGTGATCCTCACGGCGATCTCGACGATCGGGTTGCTGCACGCGGCCGGAATTCAGTACCAGCCGGTCAAGTTCAGCGCCGCGCAGTGGGCTGTCTGGTTCCTGTGTTTCGTGGGTTTGCAGCGCTGCTTTTCCTTCCTGGGCTGGCTGACGGTCCTGGCGGTCTCGCCCAGGACGATCACCGCGGAGCGCGCATGAAATCCGCCACCAGCCTCGTTGCCACGCTGCTGCTGTTCCTGGCCGCCGGCATCGCGTCGGCCCAAACGACCGAAGAACACATCAATCTCGACACGCCGACCGGCCGCATCGCCGGCACCCTGCAATTGCCGGCCGCCCTAGAGGGCAAGCCGCAGGGTACCCTGAAAGTCGCCTTGATCATCGCCGGCTCCGGCCCGACCGACCGCGACGGCAACAACCCCCTGATTCCGGGCCGCAACGACAGCCTCAGGATGCTGGCCGTGGCGCTGGCCGAGGAGGGCATCGCCTCGCTGCGCTACGACAAGCGCGGCGTGGCCGCCAGCCTGGCGGCCGGACCGCCTGAATCCGAGCTGCGCTTCGAGACCGGCGTCGACGATGCCGCGGCCTGGCTCGGCAAGCTGAAGGCCGATGCGCGCTTCGGCCCGGTGGCCGTGATCGGTCACAGCGAGGGATCCCTGATCGGCATGCTGGCGGCGCAGCAGGCCGGCGCCGCGGCCTTCGTCTCGATCGCCGGCGCCGCCGACGGCGCCCCGGCCATCCTGCGCAAGCAGCTTGCCGGCAAGCTGCCGCCCGAGCTCGACAAGGAAAACGAGCGCATCCTGGCGGCGCTCGAGAACGGCGCGACGGTCGACCAGGTGCCGCCCGCGCTGATGGCTGCTTACCGGCCGAGTATCCAGCCCTACGTGATCTCGTGGTTCAAGTACGTGCCGTCGCAGCGCATCGCCGCCTTGACCATGCCGGTGCTGATCGTCCAGGGCAATACCGACATCCAGGTGGAGGTGGCCCAGGCATACGGGCTGCATCGCGCCAAGCCTGATGCGACCCTGGCCATCATCCCCGGCATGAACCATATCTTCAAGCACGTGCGGGCCGACCTGGCGCTGCAGGCCGCGGCCTACAGCGACCCGTCGCTGCCGGTCTCGCCATTGCTGGTGAAGGCGGTCAGCGACTTTCTGAAAAAGACCAACTGAGGGCTGGCTTCAGGCGGCGCGCAGGGTGTGCGCCGCCGCCACCATATTGCGCAGCGCCGGCAGCACTTCTTCCCAGTTGCGGGTCTTGAGGCCGCAGTCGGGATTGATCCACAGGCGGTTGGGGGGGATGCGGGTGGCGGCCTTGCGCATCAGGTCCACGATGTGATCCTGGCTCGGGATGTTCGGCGAATGGATGTCGTATACGCCCGGCCCGATCTCGTTCGGATACTGGAAATCGTCGAAAGCGTCCAGCAGTTCCATATCCGAGCGCGAGGTCTCGATCGTGATCACGTCGGCATCCATGGCGGCGATCGCGGCGATGATGTCGTTGAACTCCGAATAGCACATGTGGGTGTGGATCTGGGTCTCGTCCGCCACGCCGTTGGCCGTGATGCGGAATGACTCGACCGCCCAGTCCAGGTAGTCCTTCCATTCGCCGCGCCGCAGCGGCAAGCCTTCGCGCAGGGCCGCCTCGTCGATCTGGATCACGCGCACGCCGGCGCGCTCCAGGTCCAGCACTTCTTCGCGGATGGCCAGCGCCAGCTGGCGGCAGCTCACGGACCTCGGCTGGTCGTCGCGCACGAACGACCAGTTCAGTATCGTCACCGGGCCGGTCAGCATGCCCTTCATCGGTTTGTCGGTCAGCGACTGTGCGTAGGTGGTCCACTTGACCGTCATCGCCTGTGGGCGGCGCACGTCGCCGAACAGGATCGGCGGCTTCACGCAGCGCGAACCATAGGATTGCACCCAGCCGTTCTGACTGAAGGCATAGCCGTCGAGCTGCTCGCCGAAGTATTCGACCATGTCGTTGCGTTCGGCCTCGCCGTGCACGAACACGTCCAGCCCCAGCGCTTGCTGTTCGCGCACGCAGCGCGCGATCTCGGCGCGCATCGCTTCCTCGTAGGCCTCCGCATCCAGTTCGCCTTTTTTATGGGCATTGCGGGCCTGGCGGATCGCCGCCGTCTGCGGGAAGGAGCCGATGGTGGTGGTCGGGTAGCTCGGCAGCTGGAGCAGGGCGGCCTGTTGCAGGCTGCGTTCGGCGTGGCTGCTGGCGCGCCGGCCCAGCTCGGGGGTGATCGCGCCCAGGGCCTGCGCTACTTGAGGATTCGACACGCGCTTCGAGGCGCGGCGGCGGTCGATCGCGGCCGCATTCTCGACCAATTCGAGCTGTACCTGCGAGCGGCCATGGTCGAGCGCATGGGCCAGGATGCGCAATTCTTCCAGCTTCTGCACGGCGAACGCCAGCCACGAGCGGATTTCGGGATCGAGCGCGGTCTCGTTCTGCAGGTCGACCGGCACGTGCAGCAGCGAGCACGATGGCGCGATCCACAGGCGCTGGCCCAGCTGGCGCTGCACCGGCTCGAGCCATTCCAATGTGGCGTGCAGGTCGGTCTTCCAGATATTGCGGCCGTCGATCACGCCCAGCGACAGCACCTTGTCCGGGCCAAGGGCGTCGATCACCGGCGCGATCTCGGCGCGGGCATTGATCGCGTCCAGGTGCAGGCCGTCCACCGGCAGCGCGCAGGCCAGCGCCAGGTTATCTTCCAGACGGCCGAAATAGGTCGCCAGCAGCAATTTGGCACCGCTGTGCTGGAGCAGGTCGTAGGCGCCCTCATAGGCGGCCTGCCAGCGCGCATCGAGCTCGGTGACCAGCGCCGGCTCGTCGATCTGCACCCATTCGATGCCTTGCGTGACGAACCAGGCCAGCAGCTCGGCATACACCGGCAGGAGCTTGGGCAGCAGGTCGAGCCGGTCGCTGCCGTCCTTGGCCTTGCCCAGCCACAGATAGGTGAGGGGGCCGATGATCACCGGCTTGGCCTTCACGCCCAGCGTGCGCGCCTGGGCCAGTTGTTCTTCGAGGCGCGCGGTGTCGAGCCTGAAACCGGTGTCGGCGCTGAATTCGGGGACGATGTAGTGGTAGTTGGTGTCGAACCACTTGGTCATTTCGCCGGCATGGACGCCGCCGCAGGCGTGGTCGTGATCGCCCTGGCTGCGGCCGCGCGCCACCCGGAAATAAGAATGAAGCGACGCGTCGAGCGCATCGCCATGGTGCGCATGCGCGCGCGCCGGCACGTTGCCGAGGGTGAAGCTCATGTCCAGCACCTGGTCGTACAGCGAAAAGTCGCCGACCGGGGCGAAATCGAGCCTGGCCTGCTGCTGCCAGTGGCGCTGGCGCAGCGCTGCCGCCTGCGCGCCGAGTTCCTGGGCCGTGGCTTCGCCCTTCCAGAACCGTTCGAGGGCGAATTTCAGTTCGCGGCGCGCGCCGATGCGCGGAAAGCCAAGGGTGTGGGTAGTCGTCATGATGAAGTCAGCCTGATAAGAATGGATGAGTTCATGATAGGCCGCTTGATCCATGAATAAAATTGGTATGATTTCATCCATCCATTAATTTTACTCATGTGACATGATCGAACGCATCCACCTGTCCCTGATCCGCGAGGTCGACCGGCGCGGCTCGCTGACCGCCGCCGCCGACGTGCTGTGCCTGACGCAATCGGCCCTGAGCCACACGGTGAAGAAGCTCGAGCAACAGCTCGGCACGCCGGTCTGGACGCGCGAGGGGCGGGCGCTGCGCCTGACCCAGGCCGGGCGCTATCTGTTGGCGCTGGCCGAACGGGTGCTGCCCCAGCTCGAGCATGCCGAGCGCCTGATGCATGAATACGCGCGCGGCGAGCGCGGCACCCTGCGCATCGGGATGGAGTGCCATCCCTGCTACCAGTGGCTGTTGAAAGTGGTGGATCCTTACCTGGCCGCGTGGCCCGAGGTCGACGTCGACGTCAAGCAGCGCTTCCAGTTCGGCGGCCTCAAGGCCCTGCACGGCTACGAGATCGACCTGCTGGTCACGCCCGACCCGCTGTTCAAGCCGGGGCTGCGCTTCGTGCCGGTGTTCGACTACGAGCAGGTGTTGGTGGTGGGTAGCAGCCATCCGCTGGCCGGGCGTTCCCACGCCGAGCCGGCCGACCTGTCCGACGACGTGTTGATCACCTATCCGGTCGACGTCGAGCGGCTCGACATCTACAACCAGTTCTTCCTGCCGGCCGGCTGCGCGCCGCGCCAGCGCAAGACCATCGAGACCACCGACATCATGCTGCAGATGGTGGCCAGCGGCCGCGGCGTGGCGGCGCTGCCGCGCTGGCTGGTGGACGAGTATGCAGGAAGGATGGCGGTAGCGCCGGTGCGGCTGGGGCACGAAGGGGTGTTCAAGCAGATCTTCCTGGGCACGCGCGAAGTGGATGCCGGCACCGCCTACCTGGAAGCGTTCGTGGAGATCGCGCGTCAAGCATGAGTGCCCGCAGGCACGTTTTGCACCGTCATGGGGCAGTCCCGTCGCGGTGATGCTACATTCACCACGGTTTACCGGCCCGCTCGCCCAGGCGAGCTGAGCGGAGTGGCAAATCGGTTGACCCGCCGTCACATTCAGCGTATATTCGCGAGTTCTCGTTTTTATTCTGCACATCGTATACGCATTCGCAGCCGCTCCTTTCGTCGAGTGGCTTTCCGCGCCTGCGCTGTCAATTCTTACGGGACTAGGTTTTAGTCCCCGGGCCGGCTCCTTTTGCCGTCCCGGGTCGTCAACGTAGCAGCAATTTAGTTGGATTAGGAACGATGCCAACCATCAATCAATTGATTCGCAAGCCGCGTGAAGCCGCGGTTGTGAAGAGCAAGTCGCCGGCACTGGAAAACTGCCCGCAAAAACGTGGCGTGTGCACCCGTGTGTACACCACCACCCCGAAGAAGCCGAACTCGGCACTTCGTAAAGTCGCTAAAGTGCGTCTGACCAACGGTTTCGAAGTCATTTCGTACATCGGCGGTGAAGGCCACAACCTGCAAGAACACAGTGTCGTGCTGCTGCGCGGCGGTCGTGTGAAAGACTTGCCAGGTGTGCGTTACCACATGGTTCGCGGTGCACTGGATACCCAGGGCGTCAAAGACCGTAAGCAAGCGCGCTCGAAGTACGGCGCCAAGCGTGCCAAGGCTGCGAAGAAGTAATCTTCGAGGTGCGTGTCATCGACACGTCACATTAATTAGATAAGTTGAGCCGGCCGCAAGGCCGAGTAAGTGAAGGGTCATGAGGGCCTTTCGCGAGTGTGGAATCCGCACTCAACTGAAGACAGGAAGGAATTGAAATGCCACGTCGTCGTGAAGTACCCAAGCGCGAGATCCTGCCGGATCCAAAATTCGGCAATACCGATGTCGCCAAATTCGTCAACGTTCTGATGCTGTCCGGCAAGAAGTCGGTTGCAGAAAACATCATCTACGGTGCATTCGAACACATTCAATCCAAGTCGGGCAAAGACCCGCTGGAAGTGTTCACGACCGCGATCAACAACGCTAAACCGCTGGTGGAAGTCAAGTCCCGCCGTGTCGGTGGCGCCAACTACCAGGTGCCAGTGGAAGTTCGTCCGGTTCGTCGTATGGCGCTGTCCATGCGTTGGTTGCGCGAAGCCGCAAACAAGCGCAGCGAAAAATCCATGCCGCAACGTCTGGGTGGTGAACTGATGGAAGCGGCTGAAGGCCGCGGCGGCGCAATGAAGCGTCGTGACGAAGTCCACCGCATGGCAGAAGCGAACAAGGCGTTCTCGCACTTCCGCTTCTAAAAAAATGGGCAGACCGCAGGGGGATTTTTCTCCTGAATATGCCCCTGCAGTATCTGTTGTTCAGGCCGGGCTCATTTTGATCATCAAGATGATGCTCGGTTTTGTCCATTCAAAGATTTAGGAAAAATTATGGCACGCAAGACCCCCATCGAGCGCTACCGCAATATCGGTATTTCGGCTCACATCGATGCTGGTAAAACCACCACCACCGAACGCGTCCTGTTCTACACGGGCGTCAACCACAAGATCGGCGAAGTGCACGATGGCGCAGCGACGATGGACTGGATGGAGCAAGAGCAAGAGCGCGGCATTACCATTACCTCGGCAGCGACGACCTGCTTCTGGAAAGGTATGGCCGGTAACTTCGAGCCTCACCACATCAACATCATCGACACCCCGGGCCACGTTGACTTCACCATTGAAGTCGAACGCTCGATGCGCGTGCTCGACGGCGCCTGCATGGTTTACTGCGCAGTCGGCGGCGTGCAGCCACAGTCGGAAACCGTGTGGCGTCAGGCTAACAAGTACAAAGTTCCACGTCTGGCCTTCGTCAACAAGATGGACCGTACCGGCGCGAACTTCTTCAAGGTCTACGAGCAGATGCGCGCTCGCCTGAAGGCAAACCCGATCCCTCTGCAGATCCCGATCGGCGCGGAAGAGAACTTCCTGGGCGTGGTCGACCTGGTCAAGATGAAAGCAATCATCTGGGACGACGCTTCGCAAGGCATGAAGTTCGACTACCGCGACATCCCTGCGGAACTGGTCGATCAAGCCAACGAATGGCGCGAGAAGCTGGTCGAGACCGCTGCTGAAGCCAGCGAAGAGCTGATGAACAAGTACCTGGAAGAAGGCGATCTGTCGGAAGCAGAGATCAAGACCGCCCTGCGCCAGCGCACCATCGCGTCGGAAATCGTTCCGATGATGTGCGGTACCGCGTTCAAGAACAAGGGTGTGCAGGCAATGCTGGACGCCGTCATCGAATACCTGCCGTCGCCAGTGGACATCCCACCAGTCGCCGGTACCGATGAAGACGACCAGCCGGTCACCCGTAAAGCTGACGACAACGAGAAATTCTCGGCGCTGGCATTCAAGATCATGACCGACCCGTTCGTCGGCCAGCTGATCTTCTTCCGCGTCTACTCGGGCATGGTCAATTCGGGCGACACCGTCTACAACCCGGTCAAGGGCAAGAAAGAACGCCTGGGTCGTATTCTGCAGATGCACGCCAACCAGCGCGAAGAAATCAAGGAAGTGCGCGCCGGCGACATCGCCGCTGCGGTCGGCCTGAAAGAAGCGACCACGGGCGAAACCCTGTGCGATCCTTCGGCTGTCATCACCCTGGAAAAGATGGTCTTCCCTGAGCCTGTGATTCAACAGGCAGTCGAGCCGAAAACCAAGGCCGACCAGGAAAAAATGGGCCTGGCGCTGAACCGCCTGGCACAGGAAGACCCATCGTTCCGCGTGCGTACCGACGAAGAATCGGGCCAGACCATCATCGGTGGTATGGGCGAGCTGCACCTGGAAATTATCGTTGACCGCATGAAGCGTGAGTTCAACGTGGAAGCGACCGTCGGCAAGCCACAGGTTGCATACCGCGAAACCATCCGCAAGGCAGTCACCGACGTCGAAGGCAAGTTCGTCAAGCAGTCGGGCGGTCGTGGTCAGTACGGTCACGCAGTCCTGTCGATCGAGCCGCAAGAGCCAGGCAAGGGCTTCGAGTTCATCGACGCGATCAAGGGCGGTGTGGTTCCACGCGAATACATCCCTGCAGTCGAAAAAGGTGTGCGCGAAACCCTGACCACCGGCGTGCTGGCTGGTTACCCAGTGGTCGACGTCAAAGTCACCCTGACCTTCGGTTCGTACCACGACGTCGACTCGAACGAAAACGCGTTCCGCATGGCGGGCTCGATGGCGTTCAAGGAAGGCTGCCGTAAAGCGAATCCGGTCATCCTCGAGCCGATGATGGCCGTGGAAGTGGAAACGCCTGAAGACTACGCTGGCTCGGTGATGGGTGACCTGTCGTCGCGTCGCGGTATGGTCCAGGGCATGGACGAAATCCCAGGCGGCGGCGGCAAGATCATCAAGGCCGAAGTCCCGCTGTCGGAAATGTTCGGTTACTCGACCTCGCTGCGTTCGGCGACCCAGGGCCGCGCGACCTACACGATGGAATTCAAGCACTATTCGGAAGCTCCGAAGCACGTGATTGACGCCATCGTCACCGCGAAGTCCAAGTAATAGATAATGGAGGGATGGGACGTCCCATCCCTCCAGTTAAACAAATATATCGTTTCTCTTAAAGGAATTAGGAAATGGCAAAAGGTAAATTCGAACGGACCAAGCCGCACGTCAACGTCGGCACCATCGGTCACGTTGACCACGGTAAAACCACCCTGACGGCTGCAATCGCTACCGTCCTGTCGAAGAAATTCGGCGGCGAAGCCAAGGCCTACGACCAGATCGACGCGGCTCCAGAAGAAAAAGCACGCGGCATCACCATCAACACCGCGCACGTCGAGTACGAAACCGAAAACCGTCACTACGCTCACGTTGACTGCCCAGGCCACGCCGACTACATCAAGAACATGATTACCGGTGCTGCGCAGATGGACGGCGCGATCCTGGTGTGCTCGGCCGCTGACGGCCCAATGCCACAGACCCGCGAGCACATCCTGCTGGCGCGTCAGGTTGGCGTTCCATACATCATCGTGTTCCTGAACAAGTGCGACCTGGTCGACGACGCAGAACTGCTGGAACTGGTCGAAATGGAAGTCCGCGAACTGCTGTCGAAGTACGAGTTCCCAGGCGACGACCTGCCAATCATCAAGGGTTCGGCACGTATGGCGCTGGAAGGCCAGCCAGGCGAAATGGGCGAAGAGTGCATCGCCCGTCTGGCAGAAGCCCTGGACACCTACATCCCAACCCCGGAACGTGCTGTTGACGGCGCCTTCCTGATGCCAGTCGAAGACGTGTTCTCGATCTCGGGCCGCGGCACCGTCGTGACCGGTCGTGTCGAGCGCGGCGTGATCAAAGTCGGCGAAGAAATCGAAATCGTCGGTATCGTTGACACCGTCAAGACCACCTGCACCGGCGTGGAAATGTTCCGCAAGCTGCTGGATCAAGGTCAAGCTGGCGACAACGTCGGTCTGCTGCTGCGCGGCACCAAGCGTGAAGACGTGCAGCGTGGTCAGGTTCTGGCAAAGCCAGGCTCGATCAAGCCACACAGCAACTTCACCGGTGAGATCTACGTCCTGTCGAAAGACGAAGGCGGCCGTCACACCCCGTTCTTCAACAACTATCGTCCTCAGTTCTACTTCCGTACGACTGACGTGACCGGTTCGATCGAACTGCCAGCAGACAAAGAAATGGTCATGCCAGGCGACAACGTCTCGATCACCGTCAAGCTGATCGCTCCGATCGCGATGGAAGAAGGTCTGCGCTTCGCAATCCGCGAAGGTGGCCGTACCGTCGGCGCCGGCGTCGTGGCAAAAATCATCGCCTAATTCATCAGGCCTTGATCGCAGGTAGGGCGCTCTTCGGAGCGTCTTGCCAGCACAACGATGGGGACAGACTTTTTGGTCTGTCCCCATCTGTTTGAGCGGGAACGATGATATACTCCCGCCTCTTGAGCAGTACCGAAGTACCTTTACCACATTGCCGGCAGCAAGCCGGAACGTTCTTTTAAAGGAATTAGCATGTCCGCTCCAAACCAGAAAATCCGTATCCGCCTGAAAGCGTTCGACTACAAGCTGATCGACCAGTCCGCACTGGAAATCGTCGACACCGCCAAGCGCACCGGCGCCGTCGTCAAGGGCCCAGTCCCACTGCCGACCCGCATCCAGCGTTTCGACGTGCTGCGTTCCCCACACGTGAACAAGACCTCGCGCGACCAGTTCGAAATCCGTACGCACCAGCGTCTGATGGACATCGTGGACCCGACCGACAAGACCGTTGACGCACTGATGAAGCTGGACCTGCCAGCTGGCGTCGACGTCGAAATCAAGCTGCAGTAATACAAAATCAAGTGCCGGCGGATGCCTCCGCCAGCGCTGCAAGGGCCGGATCGACCGTTCGCGGGGATCCGGCCCTTGTCATTTGCGGCGCCTGCGCCAGCAGATCATGCCGGGTGCATGATCTGCGCCACGGCGTCCGCCAACCGTTGTCCATCTTCCCGGCACATGCTGTAATCGAACGGTTCATCCACCCGATTGCCGATCCATGCAGCCGCATTCAATCGCCGCCACCTTACGCGCCACCTCCTGGCGCGATCTCGCGGGCTGGGGCCTGGCCTCGCTCTTCATCGTCTCCGTCGTCAAGGCGCTCGCGCCTGATGCCGCCAGGCCCTTCCTGCGCAGCCTCGGCCTGGCGCTGCCCCTGGTGCTGCTGGCGGCAAAGGACATCGCCCACGCGCCGGACGCCTGGCAGCGCCTGCGCAGCGCGCATGCCGCGCAAGCCCCGTGGCATGCGCGGGTAACGGCGCTGCTGCCGCCGGAACTAGTGGGGATGCTCCGGCTCGACCGCCTGCTGTGGATCGGCTGCTTCAGGCGCCTGCGGCGGCAAACCGCTGCGTGCACGCTGCCGGACGGCGTCGCGCTGACCTACCTGGAACGCGGCGCCTACGGCACCGCCACCGCCGTCGTCTTCGTCAGCCTGTTGCTCGAACTGCCGGTGCACGTCCTGCTGCTGAACCTGTTCGTCGAGGATGCCGGCAAGCTGGCCCTGCTGCACGTCCTCGGCGCCGTGGCGGTGCTGTACACGCTGGCTTGGGTGCTCGGCGACCGCTGGCATATCGGGGCAGGGCGCCATGTCATGACGGACGATGCGCTGTACCTGAGCGTGGGAGCCAGGGTAGAAGGCGTGCTGCCGCTGGCGGCGGTCGCGCGCCTGGAGAGGGTCGATGCGCCGCTGCCGATCTGGCGCCGGCGCCATGGGGTGGCGAGCCGGGACACGCTGCTGGTCACGCCGTTCGACAAGCCGAACTGCGTGCTGGTGCTCGCCGACGACGCGCGCATCGATATCCTGCACTGGCAAGCGAGGAAGCGCCTGCCGCGTTACGTGTTCCTGTATCTCGACCGCCCCGAACTGCTGGCGGCGCGGCTTCGCCGGCGGGACGACGCTTGACGCGGGGCGTCTCCGGCGCGCTGGTCGCGCTGGCGCATCTCCTGTTCGTGCTTGCGCTGCTGCGCTTTGCGGAAACGCCCGATGCGCGCTACGCGGAGGCGCCGGTCGATTATGTCGCGGTTGTTTTCATTCCGGCTCCGCCGCCAGTGCCCTCAGCAGCGTCCGCGCCGTCCCCGGTCACGGCGCCGCCGCCGCGCCGACCGGGACGGGTAAGCGCGCCCGCCGTGGAAATCGCAGCGCCAGCGGCCCCGGCTGCCGTCATGCCCGAGACGATGGAGGCGGCCCAGGTTCCGCAGGCGCCGTCGGCCCGGACGTTCGATATGGAGTCGTTGCGCGCCGCGGCGCGGCAAGTGGAAAGCGCGCGGGCGCCGACCGCGCTGCAAAGCCTGCGCGAATCCGAACAGATGCGCGCCAGCGACGACAGCGACCTGTCGCGCGCGGTGCGCAGGGCGAAGCGCCCTGACTGCCAGACCAAGTATGCCGAGGGCCGGACGATGGTCAACCTGCTGTTGCTGGTGCCGCTCGCCATCGAGACGATCACGGACAAGGGCTGCAAGTGGTAGCAGCCCTGCCGTAACGGGTTTACTTGCTGCCCGTCTTCCAGCGCATGCCGAAGCCGTAGTGCCGGTCCATCAGCTCGTGCGCGCTGGTCATGCCCTGCTGCTGGAAGTACTCGGCCAGCTTGGTGATCACCAGGTTGCCGCCGCGGTTCTCGATCAGCGCGATCGCGCACATGATCTGGCGGTCGCCGCCGTCGAGTTTCACTTCGACCGGCGCCTGGCCCGGCGCCGTCACCGTCACCACGCCATTGGTCACGCCCCAGTTGGCCGCGCCTTCGTAGATGAAGGAAAAGATCACCGCGCGCTTGATCTTGTCGAAGCGTTCGCCGTTGATGAACAGGTTCTCGCCATTCGCGGCGGCGCCGGTGCGGTCGTCGGCATCGAGCTGGATGAAGGGTTCGCGCTCGTAGTCGCCGAAGGTGTTGCCCAGCGCCTGCACCAGGCCGCGACGGCCGTCGGCCAGCTCGTACATGCAGCCGAGATCGAGGTCGATGCCGCTGCGGCCCTTGCGCGCCGCGCCGGCCTTGTTGGCCATCTCGCCGGCCTTGTTCGCGAGGTCGCCCGCCATGCTGGTGAGGCGGTCGAGGAAGCCGCCGCCGCGCGCGGCCGAGGAGGGCGGCGGCGGCGAGGCCGGCGGCGGCGCGATGGCGGCCTGGTTCCAGTTCAGGTTGACGTGGATGCGGCCGTAGCCGCCGCCGGGACGCTTGTCGAGCGAGACCTTGTCGCCGCGCTTGTCGAGCGTGACCTTGGACAGCGAGACCGCCGGCTTGGGCGCAGGAGCAGGAGCAGGAGCAGGAGCAGGAGCAGGCGCGGGTGCGGCCGGCGCCGGCGAACCCGCCTCGGCGCCGCCGAAGTGCTTGAGCAGCGCCGACAGGCCGCCATTGAAGCCCTGGCCGACGGCGCCGAAGCGCCACAGGCTGTCACGGCGATAGAGTTCGGCCACGATCAGGGCCTTCTCGTCGCCGAAGTCGGCGCCCGACCATGGGAAGCGCACGGCGCTGCCCAGCGACAGTGAGCTGGCGCCCAGCGTGCGCATGGTGGCCGCGCCGTCGATCGCCGCCACGAACACGAGTTTCGTGATTGAGCTGGGCAACAGGTCGAGGTTCAGCGCAAAGCGCGCGCGAGCGCCGCTCAGGTCCAGGCGCACCGCGCCTTCGGGGCTGGCCAGCTGGTTGTAGAACACCATGTAGCGGTCGTCCGACAGCTTGTCGTTGGCGTCCAGGCCAAAGCAGGATACGTCGACCGAGGCGCCGTTGGCGGCGATCTCGACGTCGACATCGAAGACATGGCCGGTGCCGAGGTCGGCCAGCTTGCCCTTCTGTCCGCGTCCAAATGTAGTCATGAGGGTTCTCCTTCCAGGAATGGTTTGTGGCCCAGTTCGGCGCGCGAGCCGAACAGGCGCGATTGTTCGAGGGTGCGCTCGGCCCAGGCGCGGTGGGTGGCGACTTCCTGCATCGCGTCGTCCATGCGGAACACCGCCGGGCTCGAGGCGTCGAGGATGGCGCGCGCCACCGCCAGGTCTTGCGGCGTCACCTTGAAGTGCTGCTCGATCGCCGCGATCTGGGTAGGATGGATCGCGGTCTTGCCGACCATGCCGTGGGCCAGGTCTTCGATCACTTCCTGGTCCAGCAGTTCGGGCAGGTCGAGGTATTCGAACACCGGCGCGGTCAGCATGAAGCCGTAGGGCCGGAAGGTCGTCACCAGGCGCGAGATCACCGGCCCGAGCGGCGTGCGGTACAGGGTCATGCCGCGCGGGCGGCGCAGGCCGAGCAGGGCCAGCAGGTCGTTGCCGCCGATGCGCAGCGCCAGGATGCGGTGGCGCACGCCCGGCGCCTCCAGGGCGGCGCGCAGGCCCTGCATTTCGCCGTCGTCGAAGGCCTCGGCCGTCTCCAGGGTCGGCATCAACATATGTCCGGTGTGGCGCACCAGCTTGAAATAGCTGTCGAAGTTGTGGCGCGTGATCTTGGGCAGCACGAAGCCGGTGAGCTTCTCGGCGCCGGGCATGGCCAGCACGCGCGCCAGCACTTCGGGATTGCGCACCCGCACGAAGCGGTCGGCCGCCACGTCCAGGCGCATGTTCGCCAGCACCACCGACAGGTTGAACAGCGACCAGCTGAGCTCCCGGTCGGCGATCGAATCCTCGGTGCAGAAGATCAGCGAGCGCGCGTGCGGCAGGCGCTCGCCATTGGCGATCGCGGTCAGGTTCTTGTGATTGGCCGGCACGTACAGCGACGCGCCCAGGGATTTAGCCATCCGATGCACTCCTGATCAGGGATACTGCGTGATAGGGCAGGTGCGGGTCGATCTCGACCGGCACCCGTTTTTCTTCGGCCAGCACGGCCAGGTGCGCCACTTCGGCGGCGCCAGGGTCGCGCAGCACGAGCAGGCGCGGCACGCGGCGCAGCAGCACGCGCGTGGCTTCGCCGATGCCGGGCTTGACCAGGTTGACGTCGGCGACGCCGTAGCGCCGCATCGCCGCGCCGATGTAGTTCTGCGAGCGTTCGCGCGCCGCCGCGGCGTCGATCGCTTCCGCGCGCGGCAGCGTGTCGGATTGCGCCAGCGCCAGCGCCACCAGCTCGTCGGCGAACGCCTGCGAGCGGTCCACCGCCGCGAACTGGTCGTAGAACACGCAGCCGTGGAAGTCGTCGGCGCGCATGTCCTCGCTCATCACCGTGCGGCTCACCAGGCCCGACACCGTGGCGTTCAGGATGCTCGACGGGATCAGGTAGTCGTCGCACGAGGCGGCGCAGGCGCTAGCGCCGGCCAGGTCGGACAGCACGTGCAGGCCGGCGTCGATATGGGTGCCGTGACGCACGTTGAACACCTCGATCGAGCCGGCCAGCTCGCGCGCGATCACGCCCTTGCCGGTCCAGCCGTCGAGGAAGACGATGGAATCGGGCTGGTGCCCATGCGCCAGGATGTGGCGCAGGGCGGCGGCGTCGATGCCGCGATCGCGCACGATCGACACCGAGTAGTGCACGGCGTCGCGTCCGAACAGCTCGCGCAGCAGGCGGGCGACGACCACCCCGACCGGGGTGCCGGCGCGCGCCAGCGACACCAGCGCCAGCCGGTGCAGCGGGCGCGCGGCGATCAGGCGGGCCAGGCGCAGGCAGTCGCGCGCCATGCGCGCGTTGTTGGCGCGGCAGGCCTCGTCGAACAGCGCCATGTAGCGCGCCGACGGCGCCGACTCGGGCGACAGCATCTGGCTGTAGTGGCGCCGGCCGCTCTGGATCAGCGCTTCCTTCTCGGCGACGTCGACGAAGCCCTCCTGCGGCAGGCGGCGCAGCAGGAAGCTGACCTCGCCCTTGCGGTAGCTGCCGGAGAAGTCTTCCCAGTCGCTCACAGCGCCCCCACGGTGATGCCGGCGAGCTGGGTGCCGCGCGGGATGATGGCGTAGTCGCAGGCGGCCATGAAGCGCGCGTCCGAGCGGCTGTCGCCCATGCCGAAGGTGACGATCTCGCCGAATTCGCGCTTCAGGCGTTGGGTGATGTGGGCCACCGCGTTGGCCTTGTCGAGCGCCTTGGGCAGGATGGCCAGGTTGTTGCCGTTGCGGTGGATGAAGTAATCGCGGTCGCCGTCGGCGATCCAGGGGCGCACCACGTCTTCCTCGAGCGGCGCCAGGCGTTCGGCCTGTTTGTCCGGATCCTTCACCACCAGGAAGAATGGAGTGCCGAAATCCTCGATCATGCGCGCGCGACCGCCATAGCCGCTGCGCTTCCCATGGTCGTCGATGTGGGCGGCCAGCTCTTGCAGGCCGGGCAGCGCGGCATGCATCGCCGTGCGCATACCGTCCAGCCAGGGCTGGTCGAGCGCGCCGCCCGGCTCGAGCACCACGCCGCCATAATTGATGACGGCGTAGCTGTCGAACGGCAGCGACACCCGGCGCAAGCCGTCGAGGTCGCGCGCGGTGGTCGGGATCATCGTCATCCCGTCCTGCAGCAGCGCCAGGAACGAGCGCTGCGAAGGCGTGGTATAGGAACAGATGCTGCCGTCCTTGTAATAGGCGGCCGGCTCCAGGGCGCCCGGGGTGTCCCGGTGCGCGCCGCATTTGCCGAAGGTCTGGAACAGCGTGTCGTCCAGGTCAGCGAACAGGAACTTCTTCAACGTGGTCCTCGGACTGGAAGTGGAATAGCCGCGCGTTCAGCTGGCTGGCCAGCTGGAACAGCGCGGGGCCGGGCGCGGTCTCGTGGCAGACCAGCACGTGCTCGTACTGGCCGGGCGCGACGTTGTACAGGTAATTCGCGATGCCTTCGCCGTAGTTGTCGGGGAAGGTCAAGGCATGGCTCACCGCGCCCCAGGTGAGGATCGGCGAGCGCGTGGTCGACTGCACCGCCACGTCGACGCCATGGCGCTGCAAGGCGGCGCCGAACAGGGTCGAGACGTGCATGAACTCGCCGGTGCCCAGCACCAGCACCCGGCTGCCGGGCGCGAACTCGCCGGCCAGGCGCGCCGCCAGTCGCTCCGGCGCCCGCAATGCCCGCGCTGTGCCGAGACGGCCGAAGGCGGGGCTGGCGCCGCGGTCGGCGTCTTCCGCATAGCGCTGCGCCACGCCCTGGTCGGGCGGCAGCGCTCCTTGCGCGAAGCTGAATTCGCCCTCGACCAGCGCGCCGCTCGTCACCGGCATGCCGAAGCGGGCGTCCAGCGCGTCGGTCGCGGCGCGGCCCATGAAATTGGTGATGGTGGCCAGGTGCACCCGCTCCAGGCCCGGATTCAGGCGGCGGCAGGCGGCGGCCAGGTTGACGAAGGTATTGCCGGTGCTGGCTTCGTCGTCGACCAGCACCAGGGTGCGCGCGGCCAGCAGCAGAGCGTGCAGCTCGGGCTCGACCGGCGCGTGCAGGAACTGGCGCGGCGCGTGGCTGTGCGCTTCCTCAAATTCGATCAGCGGACCATCGCCGACCCGGTAGCGGGTGGTGTGCAGGAACAGCGCCTGTTGGCCCGGATGGGCGCGCAGCCAGGCTTCGAACACGCCCTGGCCCAAGCCGATCGCGGTTTCCGCCATGGCGATGAACAGCACCGGACCCTGGACCGCGCCTTTGAGCTGCGGCGCCAATGCGGCCAGGCGCTCGTGCACCATCAGCATGTCGACCGGTTGCGCCGGCCAGTGCTTGCCCAGCACCTTGCTGAGGAACAGGAAGCCGCGCTTGGCGTTGGCGCGCGCGGCAAAGCCGAGCAGGGCGTCGAGTTCGGATGCGCCGCTATCGATGCGCAGGTCGAGTGTCCCGGTCGGGAGCTCGATACGCTGGACAGGCGTTGGGAGCGGCGCGTTCATGCCAGCTCCGTCGCGACGCTGACTTCGGCCACCCGCATGCCGTGGCGCGGCGCGGGAATCTCGAGGCCATCGTAGCCCTCGGCGAAGCCGCGCAGCGCGATATAGGGCAGGTTGGGGCCGGCCAGGCAGGCCATGCCGATCCCGCCCGACATGCGCGGATTGATCTCCAGCAGGCGCGGGCGGCCGCCGCCCTCGCGGAACTGGACGTTGAACACGCCATTGAGCTGGTAGTCGGCGGCCAGGCGCGTCGTCGCATCCAGGATGTCCTGGCGCATGTCGATCAGCTGGCCGCTGCCGGCTTGCGGCAGCTTGCGGCGCACCACGCCCGTGACCAGGCGCCCATGGTCGCCCACGCAGTCGACGCTGTATTCGGGGCCATCCAGGAACTCCATCAGCAGCATGGTGTTGAAAGTCTCCAGCTCTCCCAGCCCGCGGCGCAGGTCCTGGTAGCCGATGTGGTACTCCACGCCTTTGATCAGCAGCGCGGCGCTGCTGCGCTCTTCGTCGACGATGGCGAAGCCCAGGCCATAGATGCCGTGCGCCGGCTTGACGCACAGCTTCGCATGGTGCGGGCGCAGTTCGGCATAGGCGGCGTCGAACTGCTCCAGGGTCGCGAAGGGGCGGAAGGCCGCCACCGGCGCGTCCGGCAGCACCGTCGCGGCATAGAAATCGGCCTTGTCGTGGATGCGTTTCAGCTGCGCCGGCGGGGCGGCGCTGAGCACGCGGGTCTTGATGTCGGCGAAGCGCGCATGCTCGGCGGCGAGCAGGGTGGCTTCGCGGCCCGGCACGAAGATGTCGATCCTGTGGTCGCGGCAGAAGGCGAGGCACCAGTCGACATAGGCGTCGCCTTTCAGGCCGGTCGGCTCGACGTGGAATTCATGGGCCAGGCGCGCGGCCGGCGCATGGCGGTTGGCGTTGCTGTGGATGATGGTGAAACGGCCTTCGGTATCGGCCTCGCGGATCAGCTTGATCGCCGCATTCACGGACGAAAACGTCCTGTTGTACCAGACGCGCATGTGGACTCTCTTGATGGATGATCGGCCACTGGCGTGGCGTTGCGGGCCCGCGCCAGGCGGCGCGGGCCGTCAGGGAAGCTCCCTGTGAAACTCTTAGACGTTGACGCCGAACGAGCGTGCCAGCGGACCGAGGCCGCCCTTGAAGCCCTGGCCGACGGCGCGGAACTTCCATTCGCTGCCGGCGCGGTACAGTTCGCCGAAGATCATCGCGGTTTCGGTCGAGCTGTCCTCGGACAGGTCGTAGCGTGCGATCTCGGCTTCGCCGGCGGCGTTCAGGCAGCGGATATAGGCCTTGCCCACCTGGCCGAAGTTCTGGCGGCGCGCGTCGGCGTCGTGGATGGTGACGCAGAACGAGATCTTGTCGATGTCGGCCGGCACGCGCGCCAGGTCGACGGTCAGCTTCTCGTCGTCGCCGTCGCCCTGGCCGGTGGTGTTGTCGCCCGTGTGGACCACCGAGCCGTCGCTCGATTTCAGGTTGTTGTAGAAGATGAAGTCGGTGTCGCCGCGTACCTTGGCGTCGGTCTTCAGCAGGAAAGCGCTGCCGTCCAGGTCGAAGGCGGAACCGTCGGTCGAGCGTGGATCCCAGCCCAGGCCGATGATGACCTTGGTCAGGCCCGGTGCTTCCTTGCTCAGGTTGACGTTGCCGCCTTTTTGCAGACTGATTGCCATGCGAACTCCTTTTCCGTTGAGGGATGAAATGGACGACGATGCCGCCGTCGCCATCAGGGATGCATCCGCCAATATAGGCGGTAATTGATCAATTGTACATGGGGCCGGAGCGCTTGAATTTCAACATCTTTCATAGACGGATGTACGTACTTACGCCCGTCCTGCGCCCCGGAATGTCACATTTGCGGATTTGGAGTATCAGGCAAAAAGAGGCCAGCTTCCGGCAACGGGAGAGCATGCCCGAACCCGATACTGGGTGCTCTTCCACCCCACCTGAAGGAGCACACCATGAGCAAGATCGCACTCGTCACCGGCGCCAGCCGCGGCCTGGGCCGCAACACCGCGCTGCACATCGCGCGGAAGGGCGGCGACGTCGTCATCACTTACCAGAGCCGCGAGCAGGAGGCCCAGGCCGTGGTTGACCAGATCCGCGCCATGGGGCGCCAGGCGCTGGCGCTGCCGCTCGACGTCGGCAATATGGGCGGTTTCGCGAACTTTGCGGACCTGCTGCGCGCAAGCCTGCGCGACACCTGGGGCCGCGACAGCTTCGACCACCTGGTCAACAATGCCGGCCACGGCGACATGGCGGCCATCGCCGACACCACGCAGGCGCAGTTCGACCGCCTGGTCGACGTCCACTTCAAGGGCGTGTTCTTCCTGACCCAGGCCCTGCTGCCGCTGCTGGCCGACGGCGGGCGCATCGTCAACCTGTCGAGCGGACTGACCCGTGTTTCCTTCCCCGGCTTCGGCGCCTACGCGGCGGTGAAGGGGGCGGTCGAGGTATTGAGCGTCTACCTGGCGAAGGAACTGGGCAGCCGCGGAATCGCCGTCAACACGGTGGCGCCGGGCGCGATCGAGACCGATTTCCTGGGCGGCGCGGTGCGCGACACGCCGGACCTGAACGGCGTCTTCGCCGGCATGACGGCGCTCGGGCGGGTCGGCGTGCCGGACGATATCGGCCCCATGATCGCGAGCCTGCTGGGGGACGAAAACCGTTGGATCAACGGCCAGCGCATCGAGGTGTCGGGTGGCCAGGTGATCTGATTCAAGCGGCCTGCAGGCGTTTCACTTCGCGCACCGGCGGCAGCCCGAACATGCGCCCATACTCGCGCGTGAAATGCTGCACGCTTTCATAGCCCACGCTATGCGCGGCGTGGCTGGCGCTGGCGCCCTCGGCCAGCATCAGGCGGCGCGCCTCGATCAGGCGCAGCTGCTTCTGGAACTGCCGCGGCGTCAGCGAGGTCACCGCGCGGAAGTGGTGGTGGAAGGACGAGGGACTCATGCCGGCCAGGGCCGCCAGTTCCTCGACCGGCAGCCGCCGCGCATAGTCGCGGCGCAGGACGGCGACCGCGCGCGCCACGCGCCGCACATGGCTGTCGGGCAGGCCGAGGCGGCGGATCGCGGCGCCGTGGCGTCCCAGAAGCAGCCAGTAGTGGAATTCGCGGATCAACGCGTGCTGCAGCACCGGGATCGAGGCCGGCCGCTCGAGCAGGCGCATGAGCCGCAGGGCGGCATCGCGTACGTGGTTGTCGGTGGCCTCGCCGCGCACCGGCCGGTCGTCGGCTTCTTCCACCTCCGCCATCTCGGTCGCCAGTCCGGCGATCACGGCGGGATCGAGGTCCAGCACCAGCGAATAATAGGGCGCCGCGGCGCTGGCCCGGGTCACCTGGCTGGAGGTGGGCACGTCGGCCATGACCAGCAGCGAATCGCCGGCCTCGAAGGTGAACGACTGCGCGCCCATGGCGACATGCTTGCTTCCCTGTAGGACCAGGCAGGCCAGGGGGCGCTGGATCTGGTAGCTCAGTTCCGTCCGCCCGGCCTGGCGGATCGCCACCAGGCCAGGGATGGGAGTGTGCGCCACGCCGTCGGCGTCGGCATGGTCGTCGGCGAAGCGGCGTACCGCATCGAGAAGCATGGTGTCCATGCCGCCATGGTAGCCCGACTGCGCCGGCTTGGGAACTACGCGGCCCGGGCCGCGTCGTCGCTGTCGCGCATGACGCTGTCGCGCATGGCGCCGACCTGGGCCGGCGCCGCTTCCGACGCGGTATGCGCCGGCTCGCGCGCCAGCCGCACCAGCTGCACCGGCAGGGCCAGCGACACGCCGCGTTCCTCGAGCCCGGCGAGGATGCTCAGGTAGATCTCCTGCTGCACGTTCATGTACACGGTGTAGTCGGTGTTGTCGACGTAGTACACCACCTCGTAGTTGAACACCGGCGCCGCGATGCCGGCCAGGTGGGCGCGGTCGAAGCGCACCTGCGGCTGGGCCGCGACGATCTGCTGCACCATCTCCGGCAAGCCACGCAGCAGGGTCGCCGGCGTCAGGTGCGACACCCCGAACTGGAACACGACGCGGCGCGACTCCATGCGGCGCAGGTTCTGGATGCGGCTCTTGAGCAGGTCGTTATTGGAAAACACGATCTGCTCGCCGGAGAGGCTGCGCACGCGGGTGGTCTTCAGGCCGATCTTCTCGACCGTGCCCAGCATCTTGTCGACGATGATGAAGTCGCCCACCACGAACGGTTTGTCGAGCACGATGGAGAGCGAGGCGAACAGGTCGCCCAGGATGCTCTGCACCGCCAGCGCGATGGCGATGCCGCCGATCCCCAGGCTGGCCACCAGGGTGGTGATGTTCACGCCCAGGTTGTCCAGCACCATCAGGGCCACCACCGCCCACAGCGCCACCCGCACCAGGAAGGCGATGGCGGCCGAGGAGGTGATGCGGTCCGGGTCTTCGTTGCGCTGGGCGCGGGTCGCCACCAGCCAGGTGCGCAGCGCGCGGTCGCCCCAGATCGCGACCTGGATCAGCACCGCGGTGATGGTGACGCGGCCGATGAACAGCTGCGCCTTGTCCGGCAGCGCCAGGAAGCTGGCGCCGGCGTAGACGCCGACGATGATCAGCACCAGCAGCTTGGTCGAGCGCAGCGCGGCGACCGCGATGTCGTCCCACTTGGCGTCGGTGCGCGCGGCAAGCGCCGCCAGGCGCCGCGCCAGGATCGATTTGACGGCGTCCAGCCCGGCCGCCACGGCCGCGACCACGACCAGCGCGACCAGCCAGTCGGCGACCGGATTCTTGAGGATGACGTATTCCATCACGGTTTCATTTCCCTTTCATTCAATGTTCAAGCTTCAGGCGGCGGAGCGCTCTTCCTGGGCGTCGTCGTGCCCGGATGACGGCAGGGCGGCCAATGCGGCCAGGAAGTCGTCGCCCCAGCGCGCCACGTCGCGGTCGCGCACGATCGCGGCCATGCGGCCGGAGCGGTAGGCCACTTCATCGGCGCCCATGGTCAGCGCGTGGTAGAGCGTCGCGCTCATCGCGTTCCTGTCATACGGGTTCACCAGCAGCGCGCCGTGCAGCTCGACGGCGGCGCCGGCGAATTCGGACAGCACCAGCGTGCCCGGACGGCCGGCGGCGTGGCGGGTGGCGACGTACTCCTTGGCCACCAGGTTCAGGCCGTCGCGCAGCGGCGTGATCCAGGCGACGTCGCAGGCGGCGTAGTGGGCCACGACCTCCTCGAACGGCAGCGAGCGGTAGAAGTAGCGCACCGGCACCCAGTCCAGGGTCGAGAAGCGGCCATTGATGCGGCCCACGGTGCGGTCCAGTTCCTCGCGCAGGCTGTCGTAGATCTCCATGCCGGACGCCGCCGGCGTGATGATGTTGATGAGCATGACCTTGCCCAGCAGCTCGGGGTGCTGTTCGAGCATGCGCTCGTAGGCCTGCAGCTTTTCCAGCGAGCCCTT
Organism: Massilia timonae; assembly: GCF_001866515.1. NCBI lineage: Bacteria > Pseudomonadati > Pseudomonadota > Betaproteobacteria > Burkholderiales > Oxalobacteraceae > Massilia > Massilia timonae. The sequence continues at coordinate 1,231,598 of NZ_JRYB01000001.1, read as the reverse complement.
GACGTAGTCGAGGCGCTCGATCGAGATGATCCCGGTGCGGCCATCCAGGTACTCGTCCCATTCGGCGATCTGGCGCTGGATGTCGTCGCTCCTGACCAGGTCGTCGATCAGGCCGGCGTTGGTGCCCACCGGATGGGCGCCCAGCGTGACCCGGCGTCCGCCCACTTCGAGCGCGCTGTGCATGCGGTCCACGCCCAGCGCGCAGCCGAAGGTCAGGTAGCGCGGCGCGCACGGCACCGCGTCCAGCACCTCGACCGGCGCGCAGGAGCGCGCGGCGTCGACGAAGTTCTCGACGTAGCGTGGGATGTGGAAGCCCACGTAGTCGCACTGCAGCAGGCTGCCGATGATGTCGTTCCTCCATGGCAGGATGTTGAACACGTCGGACGACGGGAAGGCGGTGTGGTGGAAGAAGGCGATCGTCAGGTCCGGGCGCAGCGGGCGCAGGAAGGCCGGCACCATCCACAGGTTGTAGTCGTGGATCCAGGCGGTGGCGCCGGGCGCCGCCTCGCGCGCGGTCTGCTCGGCGAACAGGCGGTTGACTTCCAGGAAGCGCTCCCAGTGGTCCTGGCGGAATTCGGCCTTATCGGGGAAGGAGAAGATGATCGGCCAGAACGCCTCTTTCGAGAACTTCTTGTAGAACTGGTCGATGTCGTCCGCCGTCAGCGGAATCCGGGCCGCCTTGAGTTGCGGGTAGCGCTGGGCGTCGACGGCCACGTGCGGGATGAATCCGCCCGGCGTCCGGCTGGCCTGCTGCGACCAGGCGACCCACGAGCCCTTGCGCCCGCCGGCGAAAAAGCTGAGCAGGGTCGGCATGATGCCGTTCGGGCTTTTCGGGCGGCGCTGGTAGGTGACGCCGCCTTCCACCACTTCGTCATAGGGCAGGCGGTGGTAGACCATCACCAGCTCGGCCTCGCCATAGGAGGTCGCGTCATGCGCCACGGCGTCGCCGTCCAGGCGCAGGCCGTGGCGGCCGAAGGCCTGCAGGATGCCGCCGCAGCCGGCAGCGTCGGCCACCACCACGCGCGGCATCTTGCGCACCGCCTGCACCAGCGCCGGTTCGGCGGCGCCGACCACCACGCCGCGAAAGCCCGCCTCGAACATCGACAGGTCGTTCAGGGTGTCGCCCGCCACCACGATATGGGCTGGATCGAAACCGGCGACTTCGGCCAGGCGGCGCACCGCGACGCCCTTGCCGACGCCGCGCGGCAGCACGTCCAGGTAGCGGCCGGCCGAGAACAGCAGGTCGCAGCCGAGGGCGTCGACGGCATTCCGGAGCTCAGGCGTCAGGGCCTCCTCGGTGGCGTAGAAGGAAACGCGGCGTTCCTGCGGCACCGACTGGCGCACCAGCTCCGGGAAATCGGCCAGCGCTTTCAATACCGCCTGGCTGCCCGGCCAGCGCGCCGCGATCTCGTGCGCCAGCGGTTCGACCGGGCGCAGGTCGGCGTCGACGATGGTGGCGCCGACGTCGGCGATGATGTAATGGGGGCGCGGCACCGTTGGGTCGGACAGCAGCGGAATGACGGTTTCCAGGCCGCGGCCGGTGACGAACACCAGTGTTGCTTCCGGCAGGGCGCCGGAAAACAGTTCGCGGATGCGGCGCCGCGCCTCATGGGTGCCGGCCAGCAGCGTACCGTCGAGGTCGGTAGCCAGCACCAGGCGTGAGGGATCGAGCTGGCGCGGCCAGTGGCGTGTTTCAATGACAGTCATTCTTCATCCTTTGCAGCGATGCGTCCGCCCATGAGCCATGGGTTGGGTGGCGGACCGGGTCTGGGCCCGCGATGCTCGCCGGGGAGGCGCGCGGGCCGGAGAAAGGCGGGATGCGACAAGCTGCGCTCTCTTCTGTAGGAATGCGCGTTCGACACATTGGGAACCGCCAGGCGGAAGAGGGCGGACAGCGCCGGCATGGATGCCGGAAAATCACGTGCGCCAGGTGCGCGCGACGCGGTCGACCCTCGGAAAACATTTGTACAATAGCATTTCGGGGCGGCATCTTCAACCCGCGATTCGCCTCGCCGTCCCGGTGCGACCGCGGACGAGGCGCACAGAAATTGACGGGCACGCGAAAAAAGCTATTGCAAAACTTTAAGCCCGGCACTTATAATTCGGCTCCCCGGGCGGTTAGTTCAGCTGGTTAGAATACTTGGTCGACATCCAAGGGGTCGCAGGTTCGAATCCTGCACCGCCCACCAGACTTCCAGATCGCAGGCTCCCAGCAATGGTCGTAGCCTGTAGAGAAAAGGCGCAGCGGTGTGCCTTTTCTGTGCCGCTCAGCTAGAGCGGATTCTTCTTTCTCCAGTTACTGCGAAAAGCGCAACAGGCCGGTCTTGACTCCGATTTTTCCTGTTGCGCCGAAGCCTTTTGCGCGCTATACTAGCCGGCTTCGGTATGGGTCTGTCTTTTTTGACCCATATTTTTTAGTAGTTCAACTACCCCCGCCCAATCGTAGGTGGGAATGGAGAAAAAATGAGCCTGGGCCTCCTCGGTCGCAAGGTTGGCATGATGCGTATCTTCACGGATGACGGCGATTCGATCCCTGTCACCGTGCTGGACGTGTCGAACAACCGTGTCGCACAAGTCAAAACCCCTGAAACTGATGGCTACACCGCAGTTCAGGTCGTCTTCGGTCAACGTCGCGCTTCCCGCGTGAACAAGGCCGCCGCCGGTCACTACGCCAAAGCTGGCGTCGAAGCCGGTACGATGCTGAAAGAATTCCGCATCGATTCCACCAAAGCCGCTGAACTCAAAGCCGGCGACACCATCGATGCTTCGATGTTCGAAGTGGGCCAGAAAATCGACGTGCAAGGCACCTCGATCGGTAAGGGCTACGCCGGTACCATCAAGCGTTACAACTTCGCTTCGGGCCGTGCTACCCACGGTAACTCGCGTTCGCACAATGTTCCTGGCTCGATCGGTATGGCCCAGGATCCAGGCCGCGTGTTCCCGGGCAAGCGCATGACCGGTCACCTGGGCGACGTTACCGTCACCACCCAGAACCTGGAAATCGCTCGCATCGACGCCGACCGCCAGCTGCTGCTGGTCAAAGGTGCCGTGCCTGGCGCGAAGAACGGCCAAGTGGTCGTCAAGCCTGCTGTCAAAACCAAAGCCAAGAAAGGAGCGTAAGCATGGAACTGAAGCTCCTGAATGAGCAAGGTCAAGCTGGCGCCAACGTTGCAGCAACCGACGAAGTGTTCGGTCGTGAATACAACGAAGCCCTGATCCACCAGATCGTCGTCGCCTACGCTGCCAACGCACGTAGCGGCAACCGCAAGCAGAAGGACCGTGAAGAAGTCCACCACACGACCAAGAAGCCATGGCGCCAGAAAGGCACCGGCCGCGCTCGTGCTGGTATGTCGTCGTCGCCACTGTGGCGCGGCGGTGGTCGCATCTTCCCGAACACCCCGGACGAGAACTTCTCGCACAAAGTTAACAAGAAGATGTTCCGTGCAGGTATCTGCTCGATCTTCTCGCAACTGGCTCGCGAAGGCCGCCTGAACGTGGTCGAGAACCTGTCGATCGAAGCTCCAAAGACCAAGCTGCTGTCGCAAAAACTGCAGACCATGGGTCTGGAATCGGTCCTGGTGATCACCGACACCATCGACGAGAACCTGGAACTGGCATCGCGCAACCTGCCGCACGTGCTGGTCGTCGAGCCGAAGCACGCTGATCCGATGTCGCTGGTGTTCTACAAAAAAGTCCTGGTCACGAAAGCTGCTCTGGCCAAGATCGAGGAGATGTACGCATGAGCGCCGCAATCAAATTCAGCGAAGAGCGCCTGATGAAGGTGCTGCTGGCTCCGATCATTTCCGAGAAGGCTACCTTCGTCGCGGAAAAGAACGAGCAGATCGTGTTCAAGGTCCTGCCTGACGCGACCAAGCCAGAAATCAAGGCTGCCGTCGAACTGCTGTTCAAGGTCGAAGTGGAATCGGTGCAAACCGTGAACCGCGAAGGCAAGCAAAAGCGTTCGGGTCGTTTCACCGGCCGTCGCAACCACACCAAGCGTGCTTTCGTGTGCCTGAAGCCAGGCCAGGAAATCAATTTTGTCGAGGAGGCTAAATAATGGCACTCGTTAAGATGAAGCCAACCTCCCCAGGCCGTCGCGGCATGGTGAAAGTTGTGACCGAAGGCCTGTACAAAGGCCGTCCGCTCGCAGCCCTGGTTGAAAAGAAATCGAAAACCGCCGGCCGTAACAACAACGGTCACATCACCACCCGCCACAAGGGCGGTGGTCACAAGCAGCACTACCGTCTGGTCGACTTCAAGCGCCAGAAGGACGGCATTCCTGCCAAGGTCGAGCGTATCGAATACGACCCGAACCGTACCGCGCACATCGCACTGCTGTGCTACGCGGACGGCGAGCGTCAGTACATCATCGCCACCAAGGGTCTGTCGGTCGGTGACACCGTCATGAACGGCTCGGAAGCGCCGATCAAGGCCGGTAACTGCCTGCCAATCCGCAACATCCCGGTCGGTACCGTGATGAACTGCGTCGAAATGCTGCCAGGTAAGGGCGCCCAGATGGCCCGTACCGCCGGCGCCGGCGTCGTGCTGATGGCCCGTGAAGGCACCTACGCCCAGGTTCGCCTGCGCTCGGGTGAAGTCCGTCGCGTGCACATCGAGTGCCGTGCAACCGTGGGTGAAGTCGGCAACGCCGAGCACAGCCTGCGCAAGATCGGTAAGGCTGGCGCGATGCGCTGGCGCGGTGTTCGTCCTACCGTCCGCGGTGTGGTCATGAACCCGATCGATCACCCGCACGGTGGTGGTGAAGGTCGTACGGCAGCTGGTCGTCATCCAGTGTCGCCATGGGGCCAGCAGACCAAGGGCAAGAAGACGCGTTCGAACAAGCGCACTTCGTCGATGATCGTCTCGCGTCGCGGCAAGAAATAAGGATAAATCATGACTCGTTCATTGAAAAAAGGGCCGTTCATTGACGCCCACCTGGTGAAAAAAGTCGAAGCCGCGCAAGCGACCAAAGACAAGAAGCCAGTCAAAACCTGGTCGCGCCGCTCGACGATCACCCCGGACTTCATCGGTCTGACGATCGCCGTCCACAACGGCAAAGTGCACGTGCCTGTGTACGTGTCGGAGAACATGGTCGGCCACAAGCTCGGCGAATTCGCGCTGACCCGTACGTTCAAGGGCCACGCCGCTGACAAGAAGGCGAAACGATAATGGAAACTAAAGCAATCCTCAAAGGCGTGCGCCTGTCGGAACAAAAAGGCCGTCTGGTCGCCGACCTGATCCGTGGCAAGAAAGTTGACGCTGCACTCAACATTCTGCAATTCAGCCCGAAAAAGGGCGCGACCATCATCAAGAAGGTTCTCGAGTCGGCGATCGCCAACGCGGAACACAACGATGGCGCGGACATCGACGAGCTGAAAGTCACCCAGATCTACGTCGAAAAGGGCCCGATCCTGAAGCGCTTCACCGCACGTGCGAAGGGCCGCGGCGATCGTATTTCGAAACAATCCTGTCACATCTACGTGACTGTCGGTAACTAAGGAGTCACACGATGGGTCAGAAAATCCACCCAACCGGCTTCCGCCTGGCGGTCACCCGTAACTGGGCATCGCGCTGGTACGCTGGCAACGGCAATTTCGCCGACATGCTGAAGGAAGACCTGGAAGCACGCGCTTTCCTGAAGAAGAAGCTGAAGAACGCTTCGGTCGGCCGCATCGTCATCGAGCGTCCTGCCAAGAACGCACGCTTCACCATTTACTCGTCGCGTCCTGGTGTCGTGATCGGTAAAAAAGGCGAAGACATCGAAGTGCTGAAGTCGTCGCTGACGAAGATCATGGGCGTGCCTGTGCACGTCAATATCGAAGAGATCCGCAAGCCGGAAATCGATTCGCAGCTGATCGCCGATTCGATCTCGCAGCAGCTCGAAAAGCGCATCATGTTCCGTCGCGCCATGAAGCGCGCGATGCAAAACGCCATGCGCCTGGGCGCCGTCGGCATCAAGATCATGTCGTCGGGCCGCCTGAACGGCATCGAAATCGCACGTACCGAATGGTACCGCGAAGGCCGTGTGCCTCTGCACACCCTGCGCGCCGATATCGACTACGGCACCAGCGAAGCATCGACCACCTACGGCATCATCGGCGTCAAGGTCTGGGTCTACAAGGGCGACCGCTCCCCAACGGGCGAAGCACCTGTGATCGACACCCCGCCGGACGAGAAGAAGCCACGCGGCCCACGTCGTGACGACGGCAAGCCAGGCAGCCGTCCACGTCCAGGCGCGAAGCCAGGTGCCGCTCCAGCGGGCCGCCGCGCCGCTGCCAAGCCGGCAGCTGAGAAAGCAGGAGAATAAGCATGCTGCAGCCATCGCGCAGGAAATATCGTAAAGAGCAGAAAGGCCGTAACACCGGCATTTCGCACACCCGCGGCACCGCTGTGTCGTTCGGCGAATTCGGCCTGAAGGCAGTTGCCCGCGGCCGTATCACCGCACGCCAGATCGAAGCGGCTCGTCGTGCCATGACCCGTCACATCAAGCGTGGCGGTCGTATCTGGATCCGTATCTTCCCGGACAAGCCGATTTCGAACAAGCCGGCCGAAGTCCGTATGGGTAACGGTAAGGGTAACCCAGAGTACTACGTCGCTGAAATCCAGCCAGGCAAAGTCCTGTACGAGATGGACGGCGTCGCTGAAGAACTGGCGCGCGAAGCGTTCCGCCTGGCCGCTGCCAAACTGCCACTGGCTACCACCTTCGTGGTGCGCCAAGTTGGCCAATAACAGGAGTTGAATATGAAAGCATCGGAACTCCGCGGCAAAGACCAGGAAGCGCTGCAGAAGGAGCTGAACGAGCTGCTGAAGGCCCAGTTCGGTCTGCGCATGCAAGTCGCTACCCAGCAGCTCGGTAACACCGCGCAGCTCAAGAAAGTACGTCGCGATATCGCGCGTGTGAAGACTGTGATGAACCAGAAGGAAGCCAAATGAACGACACCACTAAAACGGCGCTGAAGCGTACGCTGGTCGGCAAAGTCGTGTCCGACAAAATGGACAAGACGGTGACCGTGCTGATCGAACGTCACGTCAAGCACCCGCTGTACGGCAAGATCATCGTGCGCTCGAACAAGTATCACGCGCACGACGAAGCGAACGAAGCGAAAATCGGTGACACCGTCGAGATCGCAGAAGGTCGCCCGATCTCGAAGACGAAAGCGTGGACTGTGACCAAAGTGTTGCAAGTCGCACAGGTACTGTAAGTATCTAGAAAATTTGTCTTGCGTGGCCCGCTGGTATCTGAGATACTAGCGGGCTTCGTTCATGTGTTGCCGCAGTTTGTCCCCTCGGCAAGTGCGGCCTGTAACGAATGCGTTATTGGAAAGTCCAATCACCCAATCGTGGTGCTCCAGCAGGGGCGGCACGGCGGGACCAAGACTGACCGCAGGCCCATGGGTTTCCGTGGGGTTTTCTACGGCTTAAGTTGGGAAAGAAAATACTATGATTCAAACCGAAAGCCGGCTCGAAGTAGCCGACAACACCGGTGCCAAGGAAGTTCTGTGCATCAAGGTGTTGGGCGGCTCGAAGCGCCGTTACGCGAGCATTGGCGACATCATCAAGGTCACCGTGAAAGTCGCTGCCCCACGTGGTCGCGTCAAAAAGGGTGAAATTTACAATGCCGTGGTTGTGCGTACCGCTAAAGGTGTGCGCCGCCAGGATGGTTCCCTGGTCAAGTTCGACGGCAATGCCGCTGTCCTGCTGAACGCCAAGCTGGAGCCGATCGGTACCCGTATCTTCGGACCGGTGACGCGCGAGCTGCGTACCGAGAAGTTCATGAAGATCGTGTCGCTGGCACCTGAAGTTCTGTAAGGATTCGACATGGATAAGATTCGTAAAAACGACGAAGTCATCGTTCTGACCGGTAAGGACAAGGGCAAGCGTGGCGTCGTTCAGAAGCGTGTAGACGCTGAACACGTCATCGTCGAAGGCGTCAACGTCGCTAAGAAAGCGACCAAGCCGAACCCGATGACCGGTGTTACTGGTGGTATCGTCGACAAGACTATGCCGATTCACGTGTCGAACGTCGCGCTGTTCAACGCTGCGACCGGCAAGGCAGATCGCGTTGGCTTCAAAGACCAGGACGGCAAGAAAGTCCGCGTCTTCAAGTCGAACGGCGAAGTAGTGAAAGGGTAATAAGAAATGGCCCGTCTCCAAGCAATTTACAAAGACAAAGTCGTCGCCGAACTGACCGAAAAATTCGGTTACAAGTCGGTGATGGAAGTGCCGCGCCTGACCAAGATCACCCTGAACATGGGTCTGTCGGAAGCAGTCGCCGACAAGAAGATCATCGAGCACGCTACCGGCGACCTGACCAAGATCGCTGGCCAGAAGCCAGTCGTGACCAAGGCTCGCAAGGCAATCGCAGGTTTCAAGATCCGCGAAGGCTACCCGATCGGCACGATGGTGACCCTGCGCGGCGCCCGCATGTACGAATTCCTGGACCGTTTCATCACCGTGGCCCTGCCGCGCGTGCGTGACTTCCGTGGCGTGAGCGGCAAATCGTTCGATGGCCGCGGCAACTACAACATCGGTGTCAAAGAGCAGATCATCTTCCCAGAGATCGACTACGACAAGATCGATGCGCTGCGTGGCATGAACATCTCGATCACCACGACCGCTAAGACCGACGAAGAAGCCAAAGCGCTGCTCGCCGCCTTCAAATTCCCGTTCAGGAACTAAGAGCATGGCAAAACTTGCACTGATTAACCGCGAACAAAAGCGTGCAGACCTGGTGGAGAAATTCGCCGCGAAGCGTGCCGCTCTGAAAGCAATCATCGACGACCAGTCGAAGTCGGAAGAAGAACGTTACGAAGCGCGCCTGAAGCTGCAGGCTCTGCCGCGCAACTCGGCCCCGACCCGCCAGCGTAACCGCTGCGCCATGACCGGCCGTCCACGTGGCACTTTCCGTAAATTCGGTCTGGCCCGTACCAAACTCCGCGAATTCGCCATGAAGGGCGAAATTCCGGGTATGACCAAAGCTAGCTGGTAATAGGAGAATAAGCAATGAGTATGAGCGATCCTATCGCCGATATGCTGACCCGCATTCGCAACGCACAAGTTGTTCAGAAAACCTCGGTCGCAATGCCGTCGTCGAAAGTCAAGGTTGCCATTGCCAACGTCCTGAAGGACGAGGGTTACATTGAAGATTTCGCAGTGTCGTCCGAAGGCGGCAAAGCGGAACTGAAAATCGGTTTGAAGTATTACACCGGCCGTCCGGTCATCGAGCGCCTCGAGCGCGTTTCCCGTCCTGGCCTGCGTATCTACAAGGGCAAAGACGAGATCCCAACCGTCATGAACGGCCTGGGCGTGGCTATCGTCTCGACCCCGCAAGGCGTCATGACTGACCGCAAAGCACGTGCTACCGGCGTCGGTGGCGAAGTGATTTGCTACGTGGCTTAAGGAGTAGACGATGTCTCGAGTAGCTAAGATGCCAATCGCCGTCCCTGCCGGTGCCGAAGTCGCGATCAACGCGTCGTCGATCACCGTCAAGGGCCCGCTGGGCACCCTGACCCAAGCCCTGAACGGCCTGGTCAAAGTGGAAAACAACAATGGCACGCTGACCTTCGACGTGATCGACGAGTCGCGTGAATCGAACGCCATGTCGGGCACCCTGCGCGCCCTGGTCAACAACATGGTCACCGGCGTCACCAAGGGCTTCGAGAAGAAGCTGAACCTGGTCGGCGTGGGCTACAAGGCAGCAGTGCAGGGCAACGCCCTGAACCTGTCGCTGGGCTTCTCGCACCCGGTCCTGCACGCGATGCCCGAAGGCGTCACCGCAGTGACCCCGACCCCGACCGAAATCGTGATCAAGGGTATCGATCGCCAGAAGGTTGGCCAGGTTGCCGCCGAAGTTCGCGCTTACCGCGCTCCTGAGCCTTACAAGGGCAAGGGCGTCCGTTATTCGGACGAAGTGGTCAAGCTTAAAGAAACCAAGAAGAAATAATCGGAGCAGACATGGACAAGAAACAATCCCGTCTGCGTCGTGGCCGTCAGACCCGCATCAAGATCGCCCAGCTGGGCGTGAACCGCCTGTCGGTTCACCGCACCAACCTGCACATCTACGCGAACCTGATCAGCCCGGACGCAAAAGTACTGGTGTCGGCTTCGACCCTGGAAGCGGAAGTGCGCGCCGAACTGGCTGGCAAGACCGGCGCCGGCGGCAACGCTGCTGCAGCCGCTCTGGTTGGCAAGCGCGTCGCAGAAAAAGCACTGAAAGCAGGAATCACCGAAGTTGCGTTCGATCGCTCGGGTTTCCGTTACCACGGCCGTGTGAAGGCGCTGGCGGAAGCCGCGCGCGAAGCCGGTCTGAAGTTCTAAGGAAGAATCGTCATGGCAAAAATGCAAGCGAAAATGGCAAGCGACAAGCCGGATGATGGCATGCGCGAAAAAATGATCGCGATCAACCGCGTGACCAAAGTGGTCAAGGGTGGTCGTATCATGGGTTTTGCAGCGCTGACCGTTGTCGGTGACGGCGATGGCCGCATCGGCATGGGCAAGGGCAAATCGAAGGAAGTTCCTGTCGGCGTGCAAAAAGCGATGGAAGAAGCCCGCCGCAACCTGATCAAGGTGCCACTCAAGAACGGTACCCTGCACCACACCGTGTCCGGTCGTCACGGCGCCTCGCGCGTCATGATGATGCCAGCCAAGCCTGGTACCGGCGTGATCGCTGGTGGCGCAATGCGCGCTATCTTCGAAGTGATGGGCGTGACCGACGTGGTCGCCAAGTCGACCGGTTCGTCGAATCCTTACAACCTGGTGCGCGCAACCCTCGACGGCCTGTCGAAGATGAGCACCGCGGCTGACATCGCTGCCAAGCGCGGCAAGTCGGTCGAAGACATCGTCGGTTAAGGAGAACTCACATGGCAAACACCGTTAAAGTTCAGCTCGTCAAGGGCCTGATCGGTACCCGTCAAGACCACCGCGCCACCGTGCGTGGCCTGGGCCTGCGTCGCGTCAACTCGGTCTCCGAGCTGCAAGACACCCCAGCCGTGCGTGGCATGATCAACAAAGTCGCGTACCTCGTGAAAGTTGTTTCGTAAGCCCTCGGGTTTGCGAACGGAGAAATCAATGGAACTCAATACCATTCAACCAGCCGAAGGCGCTAAACACGCCAAGCGTCGCGTCGGTCGCGGCATCGGCTCCGGCCTGGGCAAGACCGCCGGCCGTGGTCACAAGGGTCAGAAATCGCGTTCGGGCGGCTTCCACAAAGTCGGCTTCGAAGGCGGTCAGATGCCTCTGCAGCGCCGTCTGCCGAAGCGCGGCTTCAAATCGCTGAACGCGACCTTCAAGGCTGAAGTTCGTCTGTCCGACCTGAACAACCTGGCTGTCGGCGACGTCGACATCCTGGTGCTCAAGCAGGCAGGCATCCTGCCGGTCGTGGCACGCGACGTGCGCGTCATCCTGTCCGGCGAGATCACCAAAGCGGTGAACCTCAAGGGCCTGAAAGCGACCGCTGGCGCGAAAGCAGCGATCGAAGCAGCTGGCGGCTCGGTCGCGTAAAGCGGCCGCTGCCTGATCGGAGCAAAAATTGGCGACTAATTCACAACTTGGTAAAAGCGCCGCTTCCGGATTCCCCTGGGGCCGGCTGTGGTTTTTGCTTGGCGCATTGGTCGTGTACCGCATCGGTGCTCATATCCCGGTTCCCGGGATTGACCCGGTGCAGCTCGCTGCGCTGTTCAAGCAGAACGAGGGCGGCATCCTGGGCATGTTCAACATGTTCTCGGGTGGCGCCTTGTCCCGCTTTACCGTGTTCGCGCTCGGCATCATGCCTTACATTTCGGCTTCGATCATCATGCAGCTTGCATCGATCGTCTCGCCGCAACTCGAGGCGTTGAAGAAAGAGGGCGAGGCCGGCCGCCGCAAGATCACCCAGTACACCCGTTACTTCACGGTGGCACTGGCGTTGTTCCAGGCGTTCGGCATCGCAGTCGCGCTCGAGGCGCAGCCTGGCCTGGTCATCGACCCTGGTCTCGGCTTCCGCTTCGTGACCGTCGTTACCCTCCTGACCGGCACCATGTTCCTCATGTGGCTGGGCGAGCAGATCACCGAGCGTGGTCTTGGCAACGGCATTTCGATCATCATCTTTGCCGGTATCGCAGCAGGTCTGCCTTCGGCCCTGGGCGGCTTGTTCACCCTGGTCTCGAACGGCTCGATCGGCAGCTTCTCGGCCATCCTGATCGTGGTCCTGGTGGCTGCGGTGACGTATGCGGTGGTGTTCGTGGAACGCGGACAGCGCAAGATCCTGGTCAATTACGCCAAGCGTCAAGTCGGCAACAAGATCTACGGTGGCCAAACCAGCCATCTGCCCTTGAAGCTGAACATGGCAGGCGTGATCCCGCCGATCTTCGCTTCGTCGATCATTCTGTTCCCGGCGACGATTGTCGACTGGTTCACGCGCGGCAAGGATTCCAGCGGCCCCGTGATCGGGTTCCTGAAGGATCTGGCGGCGTCGATGGCGCCAGGCGAGCCAATCCACGCGTTGCTGTATGCGGTGGCGATCGTATTCTTCTGCTTCTTCTACACCGCGCTGGTATTCAACAGCAAGGAGACGGCGGACAACTTGAAGAAGAGCGGCGCGTTTGTTCCGGGCATCCGTCCGGGTGAGCAGACCGCACGCTACATCGACAAGATCCTGATGCGCCTGACCCTGGCCGGTGCAGTCTATATCACCCTGGTGTGCCTGGTGCCGGAGTTCATGACCGCCCAGTGGAAGGTTCCCTTCTACTTCGGTGGCACGTCGCTCCTGATCATCGTGGTGGTGACGATGGACTTCATGGCACAAGTGCAGAACTACGTCATGTCGCAGCAATATGATTCCCTGCTGCGTAAGGCTAACTTCAAGGGTGGAGTTCCTACGCGATAAGCGGGGGAGTGCATAGAGCGAATGGCAAAAGACGACGTCATCCAAATGCAGGGGGAGATTCTGGAGAATCTCCCAAACGCGACGTTCCGCGTGAAGCTGGAAAACGGACATGTGGTCCTGGGGCATATCTCGGGTAAAATGCGGATGAACTATATCCGCATCCTCCCGGGTGACAAGGTGACGGTGGAGTTGACTCCGTATGACCTGTCCCGGGCCCGCATCGTGTTCCGCACCAAGTAAAAACATCATCAAGTAAACGAACCGAAGAGAGTGCAAAATGAAAGTTAACGCTTCAGTCAAGCGGATCTGCCGCAACTGCAAGATCATCAAGCGCAAAGGCGTGGTCCGTGTGATCTGCGTCGAGCCGCGTCACAAGCAGCGTCAAGGTTAATCGAGGAATAACGAATGGCACGTATTGCAGGGGTTAACATCCCAAATCATCAGCACACCGTTATCGGCCTGACGGCTATCTACGGTATTGGCCGTCCGCGTTCGCAGAAGATCTGCGACGCAACCGGTATCGCGACCAACAAGAAGGTCAAGGACCTGGACGATAACGAACTCGAGAAACTGCGCGACGAAGTCGGCAAGTTTGTCGTGGAAGGCGACCTGCGCCGCGAACTGTCCATGAACATCAAGCGTCTGATGGACCTGGGTTGCTACCGCGGCATGCGTCACCGTAAGGGCCTGCCGGTCCGCGGTCAGCGTACCCGCACCAATGCTCGTACCCGTAAAGGTCCGCGCAAGGCAGCTCAATCGCTCAAGAAATAATCTAGGAACCGACCATGGCCAAGCAACAAAGCAGCGCAGCAGCAGCACGCGTGCGCAAGAAAGTGAAGAAGAACGTTGCCGAGGGCATCGCCCACGTGCACGCCTCGTTCAACAACACGATCATCACCATCACCGACCGTCAGGGCAATGCTCTGTCGTGGGCAACCTCCGGCGGCGCCGGCTTCAAGGGTTCGCGCAAATCGACCCCGTTCGCGGCTCAGGTCGCTGCCGAAGCTGCAGGCAAGGTCGCTCAGGAATCGGGCGTGAAAAACCTGGAAGTGCGCATCAAGGGCCCAGGCCCAGGCCGTGAATCGGCTGTGCGCGCTCTGAACAACCTCGGCATCAAGATCACCGAGATCCAGGACGTCACCCCAGTTCCACACAACGGCTGCCGTCCGCCGAAGCGTCGCCGTATCTAAGACATCGAATAGGGCGGTTCTCCGCCCGATCCGTGTCTTGAACACGACGCACGGGGCGCACGCCCCGTTGTGTTTAAAAGATCGCCGGTGCAGTTGCCCAGAAATGGGTTATACTGCCCGGCTCTTGTCGCCTGCCATCTTGATGGCGGGCGCTGTTGTAAGCCACGTCCGGCCTGAGTTGCTATCAACTGCAGAGCTGGACTAGCGCCTGGGTGCATGTGCATCTCTGGGGCGTGATCAAATATTAAAGGAAATCTAACGTGGCACGTTATATCGGACCAAAAGCAAAACTGTCGCGCCGTGAAGGCACCGACCTGTTCCTGAAGAGCGCACGTCGCTCGCTCGATTCGAAGTGCAAACTGGACGTCAAGCCAGGCCAGCACGGCGTCAAGTCGGGTGCCCGCACCTCGGACTACGGCAACCAGCTGCGCGAAAAGCAGAAGGTCAAGCGTATCTACGGCGTGCTGGAACGTCAGTTCCGCCGCTACTTCGCTGAAGCGAACCGTCGCAAGGGCAACACCGGCGAAACCCTGCTGAAGCTGCTGGAATCGCGTCTGGACAACGTCGCTTACCGCATGGGCTTCGGCTCGACCCGCGCCGAAGCACGCCAGCTGGTGAGCCACAAGGCCTTCACCGTGAACGGCAACGTCGTGAACATCGCTTCGTACCAGGTCAAGACCGGCGACGTGATCGCTGTTCGTGAAAAAGCCAAGAAGCAAGTGCGTATCGCTGAAGCGCTGTCGCTGGCCGAACAAGTCGGTTTCCCGAGCTGGGTCTCGGTCGACGCGAAGAAGCTGGAAGGCACCTTCCGTTCGTTCCCAGAGCGTAACGAAATCGCTGCTGACGTCAACGAAGCGCTGATCGTCGAACTGTACTCGCGTTAATGGATGGGAGGGGAGCGGCTATGCCGTTCCCTTTTCGTCTTCTCCGCCGGGCCGTCCAGGCCCGTGCGGAAACGACGGGAGTGGCGGTGCGGATGCAGCAACCCCGGGTTGGCTCCGCAGCGGGCTTCGGCTCCCGATCACTCCCGTCGCACTGGATTCGTTTTACCGCCTGCTGATGCAGGCGTTCTCTTTAAAGCCATCAGCCTTATCGGTGTAACGAGCCGAGGGTATTGAAAAGGACTCATTCATGCAAAATAGTTTGTTGAAGCCACGTATCATCGATGTCGAAGCACTGGGCGCCGGCCACGCGAAAGTCGTGATGGAGCCGTTCGAGCGTGGCTATGGCCACACCCTCGGCAACGCACTGCGTCGCGTCCTGCTGTCGTCGATGGTGGGCTATGCGCCGACCGAAGTGACGATCGCTGGTGTCGTGCATGAATACTCGTCGCTGGATGGCGTGCAGGAAGACGTCGTCGACCTGCTGCTGAACCTGAAGGGCGTGGTCTTCAAGGTCCACAACCGCGATTCCGTCACCCTGACCCTGAAGAAGGAAGGCGAAGGCGCCGTCCTGGCTTCGGACATCGACCTGCCGCACGACGTCGAACTGATCAACCCTGACCATGTCATCGCCCACCTGACCGCAGGCGGCAAGCTGGACATGCAGATCAAGGTCGAGAAGGGCCGCGGCTACGTGCCGGGCAACGTCCGTCGCCTGTCGGAAGACACCAACAAGACCATCGGCCGCATCATCCTGGACGCATCGTTCTCGCCAGTGCGCCGCGTGTCGTACGCCGTGGAATCGGCCCGTGTCGAACAGCGTACCGACCTGGACAAGCTGATCATCAACATCGAGACCAACGGCGTCATCACCCCGGAAGAAGCGATCCGCCAGTCGGCCCGCGTGCTGGTCGACCAGCTGAACGTGTTCGCCGCCCTGGAAGGCACCGAAGCCGCCGCCGAAGCGCCATCGCGCGCACCGCTGGTCGATCCGATCCTGCTGCGCCCGGTCGACGACCTGGAACTGACCGTCCGTTCGGCCAACTGCCTGAAAGCAGAAAACATCTACTACATCGGCGACCTGATCCAGCGTTCGGAAAACGAACTGCTCAAGACGCCGAACCTGGGCCGCAAGTCGCTCAACGAAATCAAGGAAGTCCTTGCTTCGCGTGGCTTGACCCTGGGCATGAAACTCGAAAACTGGCCACCAGCCGGTCTCGAAAAATAATTTTGTCGTACCCCGCCTGGGCATGATGTCCGGGCGGATTTAACCCTGAACCGGTCCGCGGACGTGCTTGCACGAACGATCGAAGAACTGGATTTGAAAACACCCGAAAGGAAATACCATGCGTCACCGTCACGGCCTTCGTAAACTGAACCGTACCTCGTCCCACCGTCTGGCAATGCTGCGCAACATGACTGTTTCGCTGCTGCGTCACGAAGCCATCAAGACCACCGTCCCGAAAGCCAAGGAACTGCGTCGCGTCATCGAACCGATCCTGACCCTGGGCAAGACCGACACCCTGGCAAACAAGCGCCTGGCCTTCGCTCGCCTGCGCGACCGCGAAATGGTCCAGAAGCTGTTCGCTGAACTGGGTCCTCGCTACGCAAACCGCAACGGCGGCTACCTGCGTATCCTGAAGATGGGCTTCCGCGTTGGCGACAATGCACCAATGGCTTACGTCGAACTGCTGGACCGTCCAGAAGTCACTTCGGCTGAAGAAGCACCGACCGCCGAGTAATCGACTGTCGACTTGAAAAGACCAGGCCTCGCGCCTGGTTTTTTTTCGCCCGTGCCAAGGATGAGTTCCGGCGCGAAGCGGGCAAGCGGTGTACCATGCCCGGTGCAGTAACTTTCCACGAGATACCATGGTTCGATTTTCCGCCCGCCGCCTGCTGCAGGCCTGCCTGACGCTGTTCGCCGTCCTTTCCCTGTTCACCGCGCTGCCCGCCCGCGCCGGGCAGGACTTCCTCGACCCCGCCGTCGCCTTCCGTTTTGAAGCGCGCATGGCGGATCCGCAGACCGCCGAGATCACCTACGTCATCGCGCCCGCCTACTACATGTACCGCGAGCGCTTCGCCTTCAAGGCCAGCGGCGCCGGCGTCACGCTGGGCGAGCCGCAGGTCCCGCAGGGCAAGGTGAAGTACGATCCGACTTTCGAGAAGGACCTGGAGACCCATACCGGCACCCTGACGATCCGCATCCCGGTCGAGGGCACCGGCCCGTTCACCCTGACGGCCATCAGCCAGGGCTGCGCCGACGCCGGCCTGTGCTATCCGCCGCAGGAGCACAGCGTGAATCTCGGCGCCGGCGGCGCGCAGCCCGCGTCCGGCCTGCCGATCGGGGGCGGCGCGGCGCTGGGCGGCATGTCGACGCCGGCGTCCGCGCCCCTGGCCGATACGCTGGCAGCGGCGCCCGCCGCACCGCAATCGGACCTGTCGACCATCGCCGGCATCCTCGGCGGCGGCAGCCTGCTGGCCATCGTGCCGGCCTTCATCCTGCTCGGCCTGGGCCTGGCGTTCACCCCGTGCGTGCTGCCGATGGTGCCGATCCTGTCCTCGATCATCGTGGGCGAGGGCAGGCACGTGAGCCGTTCGCGCGGCTTCGTACTGTCGCTGGCGTATGCGCTGGGGATGGCGATCGTCTACACCCTGCTCGGCATCGCCGCCGGCCTGGCCGGCGAAGGCCTGGCCGCGGCGCTGCAGAATCCCTGGGTGCTGGGCGCCTTCGCGCTGCTGATCGTGGCCATGTCGCTGTCGATGTTCGGTTTCTATCAGTTACAACTGCCTAACACCTTGCAGACCCGGTTGACGCAGGCATCCAACAGCCAGCAGGGCGGCAAGCTGCTCGGGGTGTTCGTCATGGGCGCCATTTCGGCCCTGATCGTGGGGCCTTGCGTGGCGGCGCCGCTGGCCGGCGCCCTGGTCTACATCAGCCAGACGCGCGACGTCTTCATCGGCGGCGCGGCGCTGTTCTCGATGGCGGTGGGGATGAGCATCCCGCTGCTGCTGGTGGGCCTGTCGGCCGGCTCGCTGCTGCCGCGCGTGGGGCCGTGGATGGAATCGGTGAAGCGCCTGTTCGGCGTGCTGATGCTGGCGATGGCGATCTGGCTCGTGTCGCCGGTGCTTCCGGGCCTGGCCCAGATGCTGCTGTGGGCGGCGCTGCTGCTGGGGTATGGCTTCTATCTGCTGCGCCATACCCGTCACTGGGCGGCGATGGCCTTCGGCGCGGCGTTCGCGGTGCTGGGGACGACCCAGCTGGTTGGCCTCGCCAGCGGCGGGCGCGATGCCTGGGCGCCGCTGGCGCACCTCGGTGGCGCGCCGCAGAACCACGGCCTGGCGTTCACCCGCATCAAGACCGTGGACCAGCTCGACGCCGCGCTGGCCGCCAACGCCGGCAAGACCGTGATGCTCGATTTTTATGCCGACTGGTGCGTGTCGTGCAAGGAGATGGAAAAGTTCACCTTCGTCGACCCGGCCGTGCAGCAAAAGCTCGCCGATACCGTGCTGCTGCAGGTGGACGTGACGGCCAACGATGCCGACGACAAGGCCATGCTCAAGCGCTTCGGCCTGTTCGGGCCGCCGGGCATCATCCTGTTCGATGGACAGGGGAAGGAAATCGCGGACAGCCGGGTGATCGGCTTCCAGAATGCGGAGAAGTTCCTGGCCTCGCTGCAGCGGCTGCAGCGGTAAGGTTGGCGGCGTCGCCGCCAACCTTGGGATCTGTCACGCTTACGCGTTCGCGCGGTGGCCGTGGTGACCATGATGGCGCGGGCCCTTGCGGTGCTTGGCCTGCTCATCGAAGGTCTTGCGCTGTTCCGGCGTCAGCTGGGCATAGAAGCTGTTCAGGGCGCCAAGACGCGCTTCCATGCGCGCGGTGCGTTCCTTCTGCATCGCGATCTGCTTTTCCATGCGTTGCGGGGCGCTCAGGCTGGCCCAGGCGGCGCGGTCGCCACGTCCGGCGCGTTCACCCTTCTTCTGCGGCGCCTGGCTGGCGACGAAGGCGTCCCAGGCCGGCTGCTGCTGCGCATTCAGCTTGAGCGCATCGCGCAGCTTGGCCTGGCGTTCGGCGCGCTTCTGTTCCATCTTCGCGCGGCGCTCGCCGGCCTTGGCCTGCCACTCGGCCTTCTTGGCCAGGCGTTGCTCGGCGGTCAAGGCTGGACGGCCTTCGGCAGGGGCGGCGGTCTGGGCCTGGGCGCCGATCGTGGCGCCGAACAGGCCGGCAGCGGTGAGGGCGATCACGAGGTTCTTGCGGAGGGTATTCATGGTTCTTCCTTTTGTGAGTGTCTGGTTGACGTGCATCCGAAACGCTCGCTGCACGGTTCCCATCTTGCGCACAAACTGTAACCGTGGGGTTTCCCCTGTCTCGTACATTGTATCAATATGTTTCGGGCCTATTCGCTTATACACAGCGATACAAAATGCTCCTCCGGGCTTGTCATAAACTCGGATAATTGAGGTTATGGATACTCCCTCTACGATTCTGATCGTCGACGATGACCGCGACATCCGGACCCTGCTGGCCGACTACCTCGAGTCGAACGGCTACCGGACGCTGGCCGCCGCCGACGGCAACGCGATGTGGAAGGCGCTCGAAGAAACCCGCCCCGACCTCATCGTGCTCGACCTGAACATGCCCGGCGACGACGGCCTGACGCTGTGCCGCAAGCTGCGCGCCACCTCGACCCTGCCGGTCATCATGCTGACCGCCCGCAACGAGCCGCTGGACCGCATCCTCGGCCTCGAGATGGGCGCCGACGACTACCTGCCCAAGCCCTTCGAGCCGCGCGAACTGCTGGCGCGCATCCGCAGCGTGCTGCGCCGCTCGCACGCCATGCCGTCCAACACGCCGTCCGAGAACGTGCAGCAGATGCGTTTCTCGGGCTGGACGCTCGACCTCACCGCGCGCCACCTGCTCAACCCGGACGGCATCGTGATCATGCTGTCGGGCGCCGAATTCCGCCTGCTGCGCGTGTTCCTCGAGCATCCCAACCGCGTGCTGAACCGCGACCAGCTGCTCAACCTCACGCAGGGCCGCGACGCCGACCCGTTCGACCGCTCGATCGACATCCAGATCAGCCGCCTGCGCCAGAAGCTGGGCGAGGATGCGCGCATGCCCCAGATCATCAAGACGGTCCGCAACGGCGGCTACGTGCTGGCCGGCCAGGTGACGGTGGAGCCGGCGGCGTGAAGGATTTCTTCGGGTCGATGACGGGACGGGTGTTCCTGACGCTGCTGCTGGGCGTGTGGATCTCGGCCGCGCTGACCCAGCTGGCGGCCGACTACCAGCGCCTGCGCGACTGGGAACGCCAGCGCGAGCAGCACCTGCTGGAACGCGCCGAGCAGCTCGTCATGGCCACCGAGATCGTGCCGGCCGAGGCGCGCTCGATCTATCTCGACGTGGCCAACCGCCCCGGACTCGAGCTCCAGGTCAGCGATACGATTCCGGCGGCAGCGCCGGCCACCCCGTTCGCGAAGTCGCTGGCCGCGCGTCTGGGCAAGGGCTACCGGGTCGAATCGGTCTCCGCGCGTCCGGCCGCCTGCGACGGTGCGCCGCCCCTGCCCATGATGTACGGGCTGCTCAGCATGCGATACAGCGGCGCCTGCGAATCGCTCAACGTGCATCTGCGCGACGGCGCCGAGCTGCACCTGTCGGTGCTGCCGCCACGCCCGTCCACGCCAAGCGACCTCGACCTGCGCGCGCTGGTCGCCCTGTTCATGGTCAGCATCGCCGTGCTGGCCTACCTGGTGGCGCGCATGACCACCCGCCCGTTCAAGCAGCTGGCCCAGGCCGCGCAAGACCTGGGCCAGGACATCAACCGTCCGCCGCTCGACCTCACCGGCGCCAGCGAGATCCGCCAGGCCAGCGCCGCCTTCAACGCGATGCAGGCGCGCATCCGCCAGTACATCTTCCAGCGCACGCAGATGCTGGCCGCGATCACCCACGACCTGCAGACGCCGCTCACGCGCATGCGCCTGCGGCTCGAAAAAGTGTCCGACGGCGAGCTGCAGGAACGCCTGATCGGCGACCTGTCGGCCATGCAGGAAATGGTGCGCGAAGGCCTGGTGCTGGCGCGCAGCATGGACACCACCGAGGCGATGCAGATGCTGGACCTCGATTCGCTGCTGGAAGCGGTGTGCGCCGACGCCAGCGACGCCGGCCAGGATGTCACGCTGGAGGGCAAGGCCACGATGGCGGTGCTGGGCCGGCCGCTCGACCTGCGCCGCTGCCTGGGCAACCTGATCGACAACGCGGTCAAGTACGGCCGCGATGCGCGCGTCTGCGTCGACCGCGTCAACGGCACGGCGCGGGTGCGCATCCGCGACAGCGGCCCGGGCATCCCGAGGAGCGAACTGGGACGGGTGTTCGACCCGTTCTACCGGGTCGAGACCTCGCGTTCGCGCGAATCGGGCGGCACCGGCCTGGGATTGACGATCGCGCGCAACATCACCGAGCAGCACGGCGGCAGCATCACCCTGACCAACCACCCGGAAGGCGGGCTGGAAGTGACCTTGATGCTGCCGGCCTACTACCCGAACAAACTGGTGAATAAATAGCGAAGAGACAAGCGCAGTACACGAAGTCGTAACAACACTGTGGGACAATGCGGCGCCCTCATCCAGGGCGAGCCGCAGGGCCACCACGATCAATGATGGAGCCGCCGACAACGGGCGGCAAGGGACGAGAATGAAAAAGAAGAATGTCGGCGTCATCGCCGGAATTGCGGCGCTGGTCGTGGCTGGCGGCTGGTATCTGAGCCAGGGCAACGATGCCAAGGCCGAGGCGGGAGCGGGCCAGGGGCCAGGTGGCGCGGGCGGCCAGCCGCCGGTGACCGTCAACGTGGTCGCGCCCGAGCGGCGTGACGTCGGCGTCGAACTGTTCGCCAACGGCACCGTGACACCAATGAAAACGGTCAACCTGCATCCGCAGACCGTCACCACGATCCGCGAAGTGCATATCCGAGAAGGCCAGTTCGTCAAGGAAGGCCAGCTGATGTTCTCGCTCGACGACCGCGCCGACATGGCCAACGTCGCCCGCGCCGAAGCGCAGGTGGCGCGCGACTCGGCCACCCTGGCCGACCTCGAGCGCCAGTACAAGCGCAGCCAGGAACTGGTGGCGCAGAACTTCCTGGCCCAGAGTGCCCTCGACTCCCTGCTCAGCCAGGTCGAAGCCCAGCGCGCGCTGGTGCAGTCGAACCAGGCGGCGGCCCGCGCCACGCGCGTGAGCGCCAGCTACACCACGATCCGGGCGCCGATGACGGGCCGGGTCGGCGCCATCGACGTCCACCCGGGCACCCTGGTGCAGATGAGCACCTCGCTCACCACCATCACCCAGCTCGACCCGATCAACGTGTCGTTCACCCTGCCGGAATCGACCTTGGGCGCGCTGCTGGCGGCCCAGAAGCAGGGCAACGTCGAGGTACGGGTCAACCCGGGCAGCGGCAAGGAAAAAGACGCGCCGGTGGTCGGCCGCCTGAGCTTCATCGACAACGCGGTCGATCCGCAGGCCGGCACCATCCGCGTGAAGGGCGAGTTCGCCAACCGCGACACCTCCCTGTGGCCGGGGCAGTACGTGACCGCCAACGTGGTGGTGCAAACGCTGAAGAATGCGGTGGTGATCCCGCAGACCGCCATCATCACGGCGACCAACGGCACCTTCGTCTATGTGCTGGGCGAAGGCAGCTCGGCGCGCCAGGTGCCGGTGCAGCGCGTCTACGCCTTCGGCGACCAGGCGGCCGTCACCGGCCTCGAGGGCGACGAGCGGGTCATTACCGAGGGCAAGCAGAACCTGCGGCCGGGTGGCAAGGTGCGCGTGGCGGGCCAGCCTGGCAAGCCGGCAGCCGCCAAGCAGGGCGAGCAGGCATGAATCTGTCCGAACTGTGTATCCGCCGTCCGGTGATGGTGGTGCTGCTGTCGCTCAGCCTGGTGCTGGTTGGCATCCTGTCGTACATGCAGATCCCGGTCGCCGCGCTGCCCAGCTATAACACGCCGGTCATCAACGTCTACGCCAACCTGGCCGGGGCCAGCCCCGAGACGATGGCGTCGTCGGTGGCGCTGCCGCTCGAGAAGCAGTTCTCGACCATCGCCGGCATCAAGCTGATCACCTCGACCAGCACCCAGGGCGACACCAATATCGTGCTGGAGTTCGACAACGAGATCGACGTCGACAAGGCGGCGGTGGACGTCCAGGCGGCACTGCTGGTAGCCCAGCGCCGCCTGCCGCTCGAGATGACCGAGATGCCGTCCTACCGCAAGGTCAACCCGGCCGACGCCCCGATCCTGTTCATGCACCTGACCTCGCCGTCGATGGACTTGTCGGAGCTGAACGACTACGCCGAAAACCTGATCTCGCCGGCGATCTCGACCGTGCAGGGCGTCTCGCAAGTGTCGATCAACGGCGGCAAGCGCTTCGCCGTGCGCGTGCGCGCCCGTTCCGACCTGATGAACGCCCGCAATATCTCGATGGACGAGCTGGCGGCGGCGCTGCGCGCGGCCAACTCGAACACGCCGCTGGGCATCCTCGACGGCCCGACCCAGGCGCTGACCATCCAGGGCGGCGGCCAGCTGATGCGGGCGGCCGACTTCGCCAACCTGATCATCGCCACCCGCGACGGCCTGCCGGTGCGCCTGAAGGACATCGCCGACGTGCAGGACAGCTACCAGTCGGTCAAGGCCATGGGCAGCCTGAACGGTGAGCGCTCGATCTCGCTGATGGTGCAGCGCCAGCCGAACGCGAACACCGTGCAGGTGGTCGACGCGGTGCGCGCGCTGATCCCGCGCTTCGAAGGACAGCTGCCGGCCTCGATCAAGATCGAGCTGGTGAACGACCGCTCGCTGTCGATCCGCGAAGCGATCCACGACGTCAACCTGACCCTCGGCGGCACCGTGCTGCTGGTGATCCTGGTGATCTTCCTGTTCCTGCACCGCGCCGCCGCCACCTTCATCCCGGCGGTGACGGTGCCGATCTCGCTGCTGGGCGCGCTGTCGCTGCTGTACTGGCTCGGCTACAGCCTGGACAATATCTCGCTGCTCGGCATCACGCTGGCGGTCGGCCTGGTGGTCGACGACGCGATCGTGGTGCTCGAGAATATCGTGCGCCATATGGAGATGGGCAAGAAGCCGATGGCGGCCGCCCTCATCGGCGCGCGCGAGGTGGGCTTCACCATCATCTCGATCTCGATCTCGCTGGTGGCGGTGTTCATCCCGATCTTCTTCATGCCGGGCGTGATCGGCCTGCTGTTCCGCGAATTCGCCGTGATCGTCGGCCTGGCGGTGCTGGTCTCGGCCCTGATCTCGCTGACCCTGGTGCCGATGCTGTGCTCGCGCCTGCTCAAGGATGGCGGCCACGTCGACCCGAAGGACATGTCGTGGATCGGCCGCCGCTTCGAAGCCGGCTTCACGCGCGTGCGCAACGGCTATGGACGCACGCTGGACCTGGCGCTGCGCCACCGTTTCGTGGTGCTGATGCTGGCGCTGGGCACCTTCGTGCTGACCGGCGTGCTGTATTCCACCATGCCGAAGGGCTTCTTCCCCGAAGAAGACATCGGCCAGATCCGCGTGATGGTCGAAGCGTCGGAAGACACGTCGTCGATGGCGCTGGCCGAGCTGCAGGGCAAGGTGGTCGACATCATCCGCGCCAATCCCTATGTGAAGGACACGACCTCGTTCAGCGGCGGCGGCAATACCGGCCGCATGTTCCTGGTGCTGAAGGACCGCGGCGAACGTCCGCCGATGGACCTGGTGATCGACGACCTGCGCAAGGCCACCCGCGCCGTGCCGGGCGTGCAGGTGTTCATGTCGCCGCAGCAGAACCTGCAGCTGGGCGGGCGCCAGAGCAAGGCGCGCTACCAGTACACGCTGCAGAGCGTGTCGGGCGGCGAGATCGGCGGCTGGGCCGAGAAATTCCTGGAAGGCATGCGCAAGGACGAGCGCTTCCGCGACGTCAACAGCGATTCCCAGAACAAGGCGCTGCAGGCGACGGTGGACATCGACCGCGACAAGGCGGCGCTGCTGGGCGTGGAAATGGACGACATCCGCACCGTGATGTACGCCTCCTTCGGCGAACGCCAGGTCTCGACCATTTATTCGACGGCGGCGAGCTACTACGTGATCCTGGAAGCGGCCGCGAGCGACCGCTACTACGACGAAGCGCTGTCGCGGGTCTCGGTGCGCAGCAAGAGCGGCGAGCTGGTCAAGCTGTCGAGCATCGCCTCGGTGCGCCGCACGGTCGGCCCGCTGCAGGTCAACCACCAGGGCCAGTTGCAGGCGATCACCCTGTCGTTCAACCTGGCCCCGGGCGTGTCGCTGGGCGACGCCACCGCCCACATCGAGGAGCTGGGGCGCGACATGAAGCTGCCGGCCTCGGTCATCGCGACCTATGGCGGCGACGCCGCCGTGTTCCAGGATACGCAATCGAGCCAGCTGATCCTGATCATCGCCGCGGTCGGCGTCATCTACGTGTTGCTGGGCGTGCTGTACGAGAGCTATATCCACCCGCTGACCATCCTGGCCGGCCTGCCGTCGGCGGCCGTCGGGGCGCTGATCACCTTGTGGTTCTTCGACAAGGACCTGACCCTGATCGCCATGATCGGCATCCTGATGCTGATCGGCATCGTCAAGAAGAACGCGATCATGATGATCGACTTCGCGCTCGACGCCCAGCGCAACCTGGGCATGAGTCCGCAAGAGGCGATCCGCGAGGCCTGTATCCTGCGCTTCCGCCCGATCCTGATGACGACCCTGGCGGCGCTGATGGGCGCGCTGCCGATCGCGCTGGGCATCGGCGCCGGCGCCGAGCTGCGCCAGCCGCTGGGCCTGGCGGTGTGCGGCGGCCTGATCTTCTCGCAAGTCATCACCCTGTACATCACCCCGGTGATCTACCTGTACCTGGACCGCTACAGCGGCACCGGCCCGTTGACCGACGAGCAGATCGCCAGGGCCGACCAGCATCACGTGGCGCCTCCGGCCACGCCGGCCCACCCCGTGCACCCGGCCTGACCGGCAACCATGTGCGCCGACCGGCCGCCAGTATCGGAACATTCATTGTCTGATACTGGCGGCCGGAAACATTTGGTAACAACCATCAACGGCCTGGACAGGGCACCCGGGCATCGCGCGTGGTGCGTCGGCGCCGCAAAACGGTTAGACTGCGGCTCTCTGCCGTTTTTTTAGACGTGGCTTCCAGGAAATCGATCGATCTTGCGTGACCATTCCCACACCTACGACCAGGACAGCGAAGTGTGTTCCCATTGCGGGCAGCCACTGCCGCCGACGGGGCCGCGCTATGGGCTGGGGCTAGCCTACGGGCGCAAGAAGCCGAACCGCTTCGGCGTGGCGGGCACGATCGCCGTCCACCTGTTGCTGGTGCTGCTGTGGTTCTATGAACCGAAGGAGCAGGACCAGCGCACGGCGCGGCCGGCCTCGGAAGACCAGGGCGACAGCCAGGTGGTCTATGTGGCGCCATTGCAGGAAACCTCACCCGTCGAGGCCGCGCCGCGGCCGACGCCGCGTCCCCTGCCGGCGCCGCCGGTGCCGCGCGTGGAGCAGGAGCGCATCATCGTCCAGCGCCTGCCGGACACCATCACGGTGCCCGACGAGCGTCCCGCGCCGCCGGCGCCGCCGCAACCGCAGCGCCAGCAGCCACCCACCGAAGTCCCGCCCGACATGGACATGGCGGCCTACGTGAAGGCCCAGCGCGAGCGCCGCGGCGCCCCGACCGGCGCCGAAGTGCCGGCCGAGGAAAGCGACGCCGCGCGCGGCACCCGCAATGCGCTGGCGAACATCGCCGCCATCAATGGCCGCGGCACCGACGACAGCAACGAGACGGGCGGCATCTTCTCGGTCTCGAACAAGACCTTCAACACCATGGACCTCAAGTTCCGCGGCTGGAACCCGAGCTTCAAGCGGCGCTGGCTGACGGCGGTGACGGTGGAGCAGGGCAGCGAGCGCGACATCGAGACCGCCGTCATCAAGAAGATGATCGAGCTGATCCGGCGCGAGAAGAAGGGCGATTTCGAGTGGGATTCCCACCGCCTGGGGCGCGTGGTGAAGCTCAGTGCGAGGCCGCAGGATACGGATCAGCTGATGACCTTCCTGTACAAGGAGATGTTCCCGGATTACAGGCCGGTGCCGGGACGCTGACGCATTGTCGACGCCAACAAAAAACCGTGCCTCGGCACGGTTTTTTCATGCGCGCGG
Organism: Massilia timonae; assembly: GCF_001866515.1. Taxonomy (NCBI): domain Bacteria; kingdom Pseudomonadati; phylum Pseudomonadota; class Betaproteobacteria; order Burkholderiales; family Oxalobacteraceae; genus Massilia; species Massilia timonae. The sequence continues at coordinate 1,204,467 of NZ_JRYB01000001.1, read as the reverse complement.
CGCGATCAGCCCGCCTTCAGCTTGCGCGCGATATCCAGCGCAAAATACGTCAGCACGCCATCGGCGCCGGCGCGTTTAAAGGCCATCATCGACTCCATCATGACCTTGTCGTGATCGAGCCAGCCATTCAGCGCGGCGGCCTTGAGCATCGCGTACTCGCCGCTGACCTGGTAGGCGAAGGTCGGCACCTTGAACTCGTCCTTCACACGGCGCACCACGTCCAGGTAGGGCATGCCCGGCTTGACCATCACCATGTCGGCGCCTTCGGCCAGGTCGAGCGCCACTTCGCGCAGGGCCTCGTCGCTGTTGGCCGGGTCCATCTGGTAGGTGTTCTTGTCGGCCTTGCCCAGGTTGGCGCTGGAACCCACGGCGTCGCGGAACGGACCGTAGAAGGCGGATGCATACTTGGCCGAATAGGCCATGATGCGGGTGTGGATGTGGCCCTGCGCTTCGAATGCCTGGCGGATGGCGCCAATGCGGCCGTCCATCATGTCCGACGGCGCCACGATGTCCACGCCGGCCTCGGCGTGGGTGAGCGCCTGCTTCACCAGCATCTCGATCGTCTTTTCGTTGACGATGTAGCCGTTCTCGTCCGGCAGGCCGTCCTGGCCGTGGGTCGTGTACGGGTCGAGCGCGATGTCGCTGATCACGCCCAGTTCCGGGAAGTTCTTCTTCAGTTCGCGCACCACGCGCGGCACCAGCCCGTCCGGGTTGGTCGCCTCGATGCCGTCATAGGTCTTGACCGACTGGTCGACCAGCGGGAACAGCGCCATGGCCGGGATGCCGAGCGAAACGCATTCTTCGGCGACTTTCAGCAGCAGGTCGAGCGAGACGCGTTCGACGCCCGGCATCGACGCCACCTGCTGGCGCTGGTCCTGGCCTTCGAGCACGAAGACCGGGTAGATCAGGTCGGCGGCGGTGATGGTGTTTTCGCGCATCATGGCGCGCGAGAATGGGTCGCGCCGCATGCGGCGCGGGCGGGCCGCCGGATAGGCGGAGGTAATAATGGTCATCTTGATCGTCCTTGCAAAATCAGGCGGCAGGGTTATCGTCGTCCGCCGACGGCGCAGCACTTTCTTCGTTGCCGGTGTCTTCCTCTACTTCTTCCTCGTATTCGTCCTCGCTGCCGCTGAGTCCGGCCAGTTCCAGGATCTTCGCGTCCGCTTCCTCGATGCCGATGCGCTTGAGCGCCGAGAACAGTTGCACCGTGAACGGGAAGCCATTGCCTTCCTCGTCGACATAGCTGTCGAGCACGGCGCGCGCTTCGCGCAGGGCATTGGTCGACTCGTTGCGGTTGAGCTTGTCGGCCTTGGTCAGGATGCAGTGGATCGGCTTGCCGGTCGGGGCGAACCACTCCAGCATCTGGACGTCGAGGTCGGTGAACGGGCGGCGAGAATCCATGATCAGGATGAGCGCCGCCAGCTGGTCGCGGCGCTGGACGTAGTCGCCCAGCAGCTTCTGCCAGTGCAGCTTGGCGGTGCCCGAGACTTCGGCATAGCCGTAGCCCGGCAGGTCGACCAGCAGCGCTTCGATCTCGTCGACCCGGACCGCATCCTTGCGGTGCTGGCCCACGTGGGCGCCGCCGATCGAGAAGTAATTGATGTGCTGGGTACGGCCAGGCGTCTTGGACGCGAACGCCAGACCCTTCTGGTTGGTCAGGATATTGATCGCTGTGGATTTGCCGGCGTTCGAGCGCCCGGCGAAGGCGATTTCCGGTACTTGCGTGCCTGGCAAATCGCGCAACTGGTTAACGGTCGTGAAGAACCGGGCTTGCCATAATCTGGACATTGGGAGAGGGATTAAGGGCCATGAAATGGCGTTGGGGAAACAAAGCTATTGTACAATAAGGGGTTGATTGCTGCTCCGCCCACTGGCGGGTAGATCAAAGCGCTGCACTGAACTTTCAATCTTGACTTTATAAGGTGCCAGTTATGAATCGGTTGACGTCCCCCTTGCTTAAAACACTGTTGGTTACTTCGCTGACTGTTTTTGGGGGACTACCGGCGGCGATGGCGGCGTCCGCCGCAACCGCGCCAGCGGTCAAAGCCGATCCAGCCAAAGGTGGCGCCCTGTACGAAGCGGGCGACGCCGCGCGCGGCCTGCCGTCCTGCCTGTCCTGCCACGGCGCGGCCGGCAATTCGACGATCGCGATCAATCCGAAACTGTCGGGCCAGTTCGCGACGTATACCCACAAGCAGCTGGTCGACTTCACGACCGCGCACCGCCAGCAGCCGATCATGACGACCTATGCCAAGATGCTGACGGAGCAGGAGAAGAAGGATATCGCAGCCTGGCTCGCGACGCAGGCGCACAAGCCCGGCGCGGCGAAGAACAAGGAAACCGTCGAGCTGGGCCGCAAGATCTATCGCGGCGGCATTGCGGAAAAAGGCGTGGCTGCCTGCGCCAGCTGTCATGGCGCCACTGCCAACGGCATCCCGGCGCAATACCCGCGCCTGGCTGGCCAGCACCAGGATTACACCACGGCCCAGCTGGAAGCATTCAAGACCGGCACCCGCGCCAACAGCCCGCAGATGACGGTGCTGTCGCAACGGATGTCGCCGGAAGAGATGCGTGCAGTGGCAGACTATATCGCCGGCTTACGCTAAGAGTGTTGCTTTAGCGCTACGCATGAGCATGAGATGAACGGAAGAGGGCGGCAGCGTCGAGCTGACGCCCTTTTTTCCACGCGCGGACCCGCTTTCGCGCAGGATGAAAGTTGTAGAGTATGAGCACCACCGGAATTGAACTGAATACCCGCCGCCCCTGGCTGGCCGAGGCGGTCGAGCTGATCTCCTCGATGCGCTTCGCGATCAGCCTGCTCACCATCATCTCCATCGCCTCCGTCATTGGCACCGTGCTCAAGCAGAACGAGCCGATGCCCAATTACGTGAACCAGTTCGGGCCGTTCTGGTTCGAGATCTTCGACAAGCTCGGCCTGTACAACGTCTATTCGAGCTGGTGGTTCCTGGTCATCCTGGTGGTGCTGATCGTCTCGACCGCGCTGTGCGTGGTGCGCAACACGCCGAAGATGTTGCGCGATATGCGCAGCTGGCGCGAGAACGTGCGTGTCGAATCGCTGCGCAATTTCCACCACAAGGCCGACTGGCAGGCGCCGCTGTCGCGCGCCGCGCTGGCCGAGCAGAGCGCGTTGCGCCTGCGCCACGCCGGCTATGCCACCAAACTCGTCGAGAAGGAAGGCGCTGTCCTGGTCTCGGCCAAGAAGGGCGCCGGCAACAAGTTCGGCTATATCTTCGCCCACACCTCGATCATCGTGATCCTGCTGGGCGGCATGCTGGATTCGGAACTCCCCGTGCGTGTCCAACAATGGTTCTTTGGCAAGACGCCGTTCACCGGCAGCGGCGTGATCGCCGAGATCCCGGCCCAGCATCGCCTGAGCACCAGCAATCCCAGCTTCCGCGGCAATACCGCGATCGCCGAGGGCCAGACCAGCCATACCGCGATCCTGAACCAGCCGTCCGGCGTGCTGGTGCAGGAATTGCCGTTCGGGATCGAGCTCAAGAAATTCCACATCGAGTTCTATTCGACCGGCATGCCCAAGCTGTTCGCCAGCGACGTCGTGGTGCACGACCTGGAAAACGGCCACAAGTTCGAGTCGACGATCAAGGTCAACCATCCGCTGATCTACAAGGGCATCGCCGTCTACCAGTCGAGCTTTGACGATGGCGGCAGCAAGCTCAGGCTGACCGGCTTCCCGATGACGGGCGCCAGCGCGGCCAGCTTCCCGATCGAAGGCGAAGTCAATGGCGCGACCGAGCTCACCTTCGGCAAGGATACCTATGCCGTCGAGTGGTCGGGCTTCCGTCCCTTCAACGTCGAGAACGTCGCCCAGGGCAACGACGCGCGCGCGGTGGGCAAGAACGTCGGCTTTAATGCGCAGCTGTCGGCCACGCTGGGCAAGGCCTCCGGCGCGGCGGCCGACCCGGACGCCAACAAGGACCTGAAAAACGTCGGCCCCAGCGTGCAGTACAAGCTGCGCGACCACACCGGCCAGGCGCGCGAATACATGAACTACATGCAGCCGCTGACCCTCGAAGGCGCCCAGGTCTACCTGGCCGGCGTGCGCTCGAATCCGTCCGAGAACTTCAGCTTCCTGCGCATCCCGTCCGACGAGCGCCACGGCGTGGGCGACTGGATGCGCCTGCGCGCGGCGCTGTCCGATCCGGCCGCGCGCCAGGAGGCGGCCAGCCGCTACGCCAGCCGCGCGCTGAGCGCCGAGCAGCGCGGCGGCGGCGCGCTGGCCGGCCAGCTGAAGGACTCGGCCGCGCGCACGCTCGACATCTTCGCAGGCAGCGACGGCCGCGGCGGTTTCGTCGGCGTGGCCCGCTTCCTGGAACAGATTCCGCAGGCCGAGCAGGAAAAGGCGGCCGGCATCTTCATGAAGATGCTCAACGGCGCGCTGTGGGAATTGTGGCAGGTGGCGCGCGAAAAGAACGGCGATGCCGCGGCGGAGCCGACCGACGCCAACGGCCGCTTCCTGCAACTGGCCACCAATGCCTTGTCGGACAGCTTCCTGTACGGCGCCCCGGTCTATTTGCAGCTGGACGATTTCACCGAAGTAAAGGCGTCGGTGCTGCAGATGACTCGCTCGCCGGGCAAGAATGTGGTCTACTTCGGCTGCCTGCTGCTGACGCTGGGCGTGTTCGCGATGTTCTACATCCGCGAGCGGCGCGTCTGGATCTGGGTGCGCGACGTCGATGGCGGGGCCGAGGCCCTGATGGCGATGAGCACCCAGCGCAAGACGCTCGATTTCGAGCGTGAATACGAAGAGCTGTCGGTCAAGCTGCCGCAACCGGCGTAAGCTGGCGACGATCTGGAGAAAATGATGGAACTGTCCCAAACGAAAAATAGCGCCCCGGCGCGCTCGACCGACAAATACCAGGAAAAGGTCGGCTACTTCCGCCGCCTGACCGCGGCCGACTGGCTGTACGGCATCGCGCTGCTGGCGGGAGCCCTGTACGCCCAGGTCCAATACGGCCATTTCATGGACATCTATGAAGAAATCATCCTGATCTGTACCGCGCCGGTATTCGCGGCGCTGGGCTGGTACTGGAAGCCGATGCGCTGGCTGGTGCCGCTGGTCGGCGTGCTGTCGCTGGCCGCGATCTCGATGTATGACGGCAACCTGGCGGCGGCCGAGCAGAAGTTCTTCCTGAAATACATGCTGTCGAGCGGCTCGGCCATCCTGTGGATGAGCGCGCTGTTCATGTTCTCGACCGTGTTCTACTGGGTCGGCCTGTTCAGCCGCGGCAAGTTCGGCGGCGGCGTCGGCGCCAACCTGTGCTGGGCCGCGGTCGTGATCGGCTCGGTCGGCATGATGGTGCGCTGGTACGAAAGCTACCTGATCGGGCCGGACGTGGGCCACATCCCGGTGTCGAACCTGTACGAAGTGTTCATCCTGTTCGCGATCATCACCGCGCTGTTCCACCTGTACTACGAAGAACACTACGCCACTCGCCAGCTGGGCCCGTTCGTGATGCTGATCATCGGCGCCGCGGTCGCCTTCCTGCTGTGGTACACGGTGTCGCGCGACGCCGCCCAGATCCAGCCGCTGGTCCCGGCGCTGCAGAGCTGGTGGATGAAGATCCACGTCCCGGCCAACTTCATCGGCTACGGCACCTTCGCCCTGGCGGCGATGGTCGGCACCGCTTACCTGCTCAAGTCGCACGGCATCCTGGCCGACCGCCTGCCGCCGCTGGAGGTGCTGGACGACGTGATGTACAAGTCGATCTCGGTCGGCTTCGCCTTCTTCACCGTCGCCACCATCCTGGGCGCCCTGTGGGCGGCCGAGGCCTGGGGCGGCTACTGGTCGTGGGACCCGAAAGAGACCTGGGCCCTGATCGTCTGGCTCAACTACGCGGCCTGGCTGCACATGCGCCTGATGACCGGCCTGCGCGGCCGCGTGGCGGCCTGGTGGGCGCTGGTGGGCTTGCTGGTGACCACCTTCGCCTTCCTGGGCGTGAACATGTTCCTGTCGGGCTTGCACTCGTACGGCGAGCTGTAAACCGGCTCCGTGCGCGTGCCGGATGACCGGGCGGCCAATCATCACCGCGTGGACGGCGTAGCCGTCCACCCTAACGCTGGCTTAAGGGAACTTCGTGTAATGTAAGCAAAACACCAGTTCCCGAGGCCAGCCATGCTGTTCAAACGTCATCCCAACGGACTCGATCTTCCGTTCCCGTCCGAAATCACGCCGCAAGAGGTCTATACCGGGCGGCGCCAATTTATTGCCCGCATGGCCGCCACGGCGGCGGTCGGCAGCGGCATGTGGGAGATGGCCAACCGCGACGCCTTCGCCCAGACCGCTGGTCAGAAACTGGCGGCGCGCGCCAACGTGGCGCTGTCCACCGACGAGAAGCAGACCCCGTTCAAGGACGCCGCCGGCTACAACAATTTCTATGAGTTCGGCCTCGACAAGGGCGATCCGGCCGAGAACGCGCACACCCTGCGCACCCGGCCCTGGACCGTGCGCATCGAGGGCGAGGTCAACAAGCCGCTCACGCTCGACATCGACAGCCTGCTCAAGCTGGCCCCGCTCGAGGAACGCATCTACCGCCTGCGCTGCGTCGAAGGCTGGTCGATGGTCATTCCCTGGGTCGGTTATTCGCTGTCGAACCTGCTCAAGCAGGTCGAGCCGACCGGCAACGCGAAGTTCGTCGAATTCACCACCCTGGCTGACCGCAAGCAGATGCCGGGCCTGAGGAGCGGCGTGCTCGACTGGCCCTACGTGGAAGGCTTGCGCATCGACGAAGCCATGCATCCGCTGACCATGCTCACGATGGGCATGTACGGCCAGGTGCTGCCGAACCAGAACGGCGCGCCGGTGCGCCTGGTCGTGCCCTGGAAATACGGTTTCAAGTCGGCCAAGTCGATCGTGCGCATCCGCCTGGTGAGTCGCCAGCCGGGCACCGCCTGGAACGATTCTGCGCCGCGCGAATACGGTTTCTATTCGAACGTGAATCCGAACGTCGACCATCCGCGCTGGTCGCAGGCGAGCGAACGTCGCATCGGCGAGACCGGCCTGTTCCAGCCGAAGCGCAAGACGCTGATGTTCAACGGCTATGACCAGGTCGCCTCGCTGTACACGGGCATGGACCTGAAGCGCTATTACTGATGGCGCTGCAGCTTTCCAATCAACAGGTCGGGTGGGTAAAAACGGCCGTTTTTATCCTCTCGCTGCTGCCTTTCGCGCGCCTGGTGTGGGGAACCGCCACCGGCGCCTTCACCGATCCGCTGGCGGAAATCACCGGCATCAGCGGCGAATGGGCGCTGTACTTCCTGTGCATCACGCTGGCGGTCACGCCGCTGCGGCGCCTGACGGGCTGGAACTGGCTGGTGAAGCTGCGGCGCATGGTCGGGCTGTTCACCTTCTTCTATGCGCTGGTGCACTTCATCGCCTTCCTGTGGTTCGACCATTTCTTCGACGTGTCGGCGATGCTGGCCGACGTGGTGAAACGGCCGTTCATCCTGGTCGGCTTCATCGCCTTCGTGCTCCTGATCCCACTGGCGGCCACATCGACCAATGCGATGATCAAGCGCCTGGGCGGCAAGCGCTGGCAATGGCTGCACCGGCTGATCTACGCGATCGGTCCGCTGGCGATCCTGCACTACTGGTGGATGAAAGAGGGCAAGAGCGACTTCGCGCAGCCGATCCTGTTCGGGGCGATCATGGCGCTGCTGCTGGGCGCGCGGGCATTCTGGCATTTCAGGCGCAAGCCCCAAGCTGCGCGCGTTTGACTGCGGCGCGTCCTACAGGCTGCGCGGCGGCAATGAGGCGTCGATCATTTTGCTGCGTTCGGCAGTCTGACTGGAGAGTTCTGCGCTCCGCTGTATGGCGCGCCGGAGCTGCAGTTGTGTTTCGGCGAGACCAAACAATGCGATGGATCCTTCATAGGATAGATGCCCTTCGTCGCGGTACAGGCTGACGCCGTCGATACGAGTACGGCAAAACCGGTCGTCGCACAAGATGGCATCGAATCGCACGATTGGCAGGTTCATTTCTTTTTCCGCCCGATGAAGCAATGCCAGTACGTTATGCCCGTGTTGCAGATACTGTTCGCGCTTGATCCTGCATTGTTCGTCGACGCCACCAATCCACTGTCCTCGATCGCGCCGTTCCAGGCAGCGGCCTATATCGAAACCTGACGAGGGAGGTGGTGCAACCAGAATGACATCACGCCCCAATGCACGGATTGCGCTGACGGTCCGCGCCAGGCCGGCATGGCCCCTTGGCAGCGTGCCGGTAACTCGCGCTGGTTCGTCCCCCAACGCAACCCGCTCGATCACGGTCGTGTTTCTCGTATATTGCGTCAACGGGCTGGAAAGAATTACGGTACGAAGCTCCGGGTTTTTCTTCAAATAAGAAAGAACCGTGTCATTGAATTCGATGCACTTTTTCGCCCATTGCTCGCTATTGAACTCGACCGATGCCAGCCCAATCAAAGGACCGCAACGACCCATCGTCGCCTGCACGATGTGTTTCGGAAAGATGGATTCGTGTGACAAGCCCGGAACGAGATGCATGGCAAACGAATCTCCCCACACAAGTACCGTTGGTGTTTCTGAATTCTGGCACGATTCGCTGGGAAGAAAATGCGTTGCACTTGCACATGCTGGCGCGAATCCCGTATTGGCGCGCCGGGCAAAGGCATAGTCTTTTTCAGGTTTTTTTGTAATGACAGCCTGCGCTACGCCCAAGGCCATCAATGTCACGCAAGTGGCTGCCATGGCGGGACGATAGTAACCATGCAGATTCCCATGCCTGAAAGGCTCTTCGATATGACGGTGCAGTATCCACGCAAGCAAGAACGATAATACGATCAGCGCAGCGCGGATAAGGTACTGGGTGAGCGTGTTTTCATTGCCAAGTACGATGTTGTTATAGAAGGCAAAAATCGGCCAGTGAACCAGATAAAGGGAATAAGAAATATCGCCAACCTTATGCAGTGTTTCGACGATCACGCCACGTTGCAACAAGGGATGATTCGCCAGTATCACGGCAAGTGTACCCAGGCAGATCAATAATGCCTGCGGACCAGGGTGAAACGAATAGAATGTCAGGATGAGACAGGCCAGGAGCCCGAGTGCGGAAAGAATCGCCAGCTTTCCAGCAAGGATCCTGATCCACCGAATCTCGATCAAAAACACACCCAGCGAACCGATGAGCAGTTCCCATGCCCTGGTCGGCAGCAGGAAAAACGTCGACGCCTCGCCTCGATGGACGTAGCACAGGACCATGCTGGCGAGCGTCAGCAGGGTCAGGACGGGGAGCCAGGCTTTTCTGGGGAAAAACAGGAAGATCGCTGGAAGGATGAAGTAATACTGCTCTTCAACTGCCAATGACCAGGCATGCAGGAGCGGTTTTAACTCGGCCGCGCCGGAAAAATATCCTGATTGGCTGGTCAGCACAAAGTTGGCCGAGAAGGTCAGCGCTCCGAATAACTGATGCCAGAAATCCGCGAGTTCCTGAGCACCAAGCAGAAATGGCGCTGCCAGCGATGTGAACAGGAAGGTGACAAAAGCTGCGGGCAGCAGCCGTTTCGCGCGTCGAGCCAGGAACGACTTGTAGCTGAAGCTGTCATCCTCGACTGCCTTTTTGATCAGGCTCGTGATCAAGAATCCCGACAGGACGAAAAAAATGTCCACGCCAAGATACCCGCCATTGATTGCACCTATTTTTGCGTGGTAGAAGACCACTGCAAGCACGGCGAGTCCTCGCAATGCCTGGATATCGGCGCGAACTTTGGTGACTGATTGAACCATACAAATGTCGAGAAGTTATATATTGCAGAAAAGAATTATACTCATGCTAATGAGTAGTGCAATATATTTAACTTCCCGCCATATTGCTTAAATACCATTTGTGCCTTAAATACGTCACAAGGTGATATCGGATTGAAGCGAATTCACGTTTTCATCGCGTTATCGACAGCAATGAAACGTCCGATGAAGCGGAATGAAGGGCGCCCTTGGTAGAGTTGCTGGCCTGGGCGTTTGGATCGATGTCGCCGTCGTCCGGCGCTGCCGAATGGCGGCTGGCAGAGAGGCGTGGGGCGCCACCGGGAGCCCGGTGGCGCGATGAAGGAATCCCTGTACGGGTTGCCGCTATGCCTGATTGATCATCGTTTCGAGCGCGAACACCTCGGCTGGTGTCTCGCGCCGGCGCACCAGGTGGGTGGCGTCGCCATCGACGATCACCTCGGCCGCGCGGCCGCGGGTGTTGTAGTTCGACGCCATCGTCATGCCATAGGCGCCGGCCGTCATGATGGCCAGCAGGTCGCCCGGCGCGAGCGCCAGTTCGCGCTCGCGCGCCAGCCAGTCGCCCGACTCGCACACCGGGCCGACGATGTCCCACACCAGTTTTTCGCCGTCGCGCGGGGTCACCGGCTGCACGCCCATCCAGGCCTGGTACAGGGTCGGACGCATCAGGTCGTTCATCGCGGCGTCGACGATGCAGAAGTTCTTCTCGGCGCCGGGTTTCAGGAATTCGGTCCTGGTCAGCAGCACGCCGGCGTTGGCCACGATCGAGCGGCCCGGCTCGAAGATCACCTTGATCGGCTGGCCGCCGTGTTGATCAAAGCGCCAGGCGTCGATGCGCTTGAACAGGCGGCCCAGATAGTCGCCCACCGGCACCGGCGGCTTGTCGCCGGCCACGCCGTAGTCGACGCCGATGCCGCCGCCGATGTCCAGGTGGTGCAGGTGGATGCCCTCGGCGTGCAGGGTGTCGATCAGCTCGATCAGCTTATCGAGGGCTTCGAGCAGCGGGGCGTCGTCCAGCAGTTGCGAGCCGATATGGCAGTCGATGCCGACCACGTCCAGGTGCGGCAGGCTGGCGGCGGTGCGGTAGGTGTCGAGCGCATCGTCGAAGGCCACGCCGAACTTGTTGGCCTTCAGGCCGGTCGCAATATACGGGTGGGTCTTGGCGTCGACGTTCGGGTTCACGCGCAGCGAGACCGGGGCGCGCATGCCGAGCTTGCCGGCGACCTCGTTCAGGCGGTGCAGTTCGGGGATCGATTCGACGTTGAAGCACAGGATGCCTTTTTCCAGTGCAAGCTGCATCTCCTCGACGGTCTTGCCGACGCCCGAGAAGATGGTCTTGCCCGGGTCGCCGCCGGCCGCGATCACGCGCAGCAGTTCGCCGCCCGAGACGATGTCGAAGCCCGCGCCCTGGCGCGCCAGCAGGTCGAGCACGGCCAGGTTCGAATTGGCCTTCATCGCGTAGCAGACCAGGGCGTCGCGGCCCTGGCAGGCGTCGTGGTAGGCGCTGAAGTTCTCGAGCAGGGCGGCTTTCGAGTAAACGTAGGTCGGCGTGCCGAATTGTTCCGCGATGGCGGACAGCGAAACGTTTTCGGCGTGCAGGACGCCGTCTTGGTGCGAAAAATAGGACATCAGCGGTGCGGGGCAGGGGTGGAGGCGTTGTTCGAAGGGACGGGCTGCGGTGGTTGGTCGACCGGTGCCGCGGGCGGCGCCGACGTCGGCCTTGCCGGCGGCGTCGGCATGTACAGGTCGCCGGTCTGGCCGCAGCCCGACAGGGCGGCAAGCAAAACAGCGGCCGGGAGAAGCGCAAGAGAGGACTTCACGATTAGAATCACGGTTTGATTAGCAGATTTTGGAGTGTAGCATGACCGAAACCGAATTTTTGGACCTTGCCGACCTGACCCTCAAGCAGATCGAGGACGCCTTCGATCGCCTGAACGACGAGGACGTGATCGACGTCGAATGCAAGCGCAGCGGCAACGTGCTGGAGATCGAGTTCATCGACAACGGTTCCAAGATCATCGTCAACAGCCAGGCGCCGTTGCAGGAGATGTGGGTGGCGGCGCGCTCGGGCGGCTACCACTACAAGCGCGTGGGCGACGAATGGCGCAATACCCGCGACGACAGCGAGTTCTTCGCGTCGCTGTCCAGGTATGCGAGCGAGCAGGGCGGGGCGCAGGTGTCGCTGGTCTGAAGTACCGGCCATCGACGACAAAGGCGGCCATTGGCCGCCTTTGTCATTTCTGCACCGTGCCGATCAGAACAACTCGTTCCTCACCGCATCACGCTCCTTCTGCTGTTCCGGCGCCGGCGGCGGGCCGACGTCCAGCGTCTCGACCCCGCTGCCCGGCGGCGTCTCGGCATAGTAGTAATCCGAACCGTACTGCACCAGCCCGGCCGGCACCTCGCGCTCGACGTTGGGTTCACCCTTGAGCGCCTTCTGCATGTAGCCGATCCAGATCGGCAGCGCCAGGCCGCCGCCGGTCTCGCGCGCGCCCAGGTTGCGCGGCTTGTCGTAGCCCATCCAGGCGATGGCCACCACCTTCGGCTGGTAGCCGGCGAACCAGGCGTCGATCGAGTCGTTGGTGGTGCCGGTCTTGCCCGCCAGGTCGGTGCGCTTGAGCGCCATCGCCTTGGCCGCGGTGCCGTGGCGCACCACGTCCTTGAGCATGCTGTCCATCAGGAAGGCGTTGCGGGCGTCGATCACGCGATTGGCTTCAATGCCCGAACGCGCCGGACGCGCTTCGGACAGCACCTTGCCGTCGCTGTCGGTGACCTTCGAGATCAGGTAAGGGCTGATGCGGTAGCCGCCGTTGGCGAACACCGCATAGGCGCCGGCCATCTGCAGCGGCGTGGTCGCGCCGGCGCCCAGCGCCAGGGTCAGGTAGGCTGGATTGCGTTCCGGCTCGAAGCCGAAGCGGCTCGCGAATTCCTGGCCGTAGCGGGCGCCGATCTTGTTCAGCACGCGGATCGAGACCATGTTCTTCGACTGCATCAGGCCACGCCGCATGGTCATCGGACCTTCGTACTTGTTGTCGTAGTTCTTCGGTTCCCACGCCTGGCCGCCGGTCTGGCCGGCGTCGAAGCTGATCGGGGCGTCGTTGACGATCGTCGCCGGCGACAGGCCGCGCTCGAGCGAGGCCGAATAGATGAAGGGCTTGAACGACGAACCCGGCTGGCGCCAGGCCTGCGTCACGTGGTTGAACTTGTTGCGGTTGAAGTCGAAGCCGCCGACCAGGGCGCGGATCGAACCGTCCTCGGTATTGGCCGCCACGAACGCCGATTCGACTTCGGGCATCTGGGTGATCAGCCACTTCGACTCGTCGTCCTGCATCACGCGGATCACCGCGCCGCGGCGCACGCGCCGGTTCGGGGCCGCCTTGTCGGACAGCCAGGCGCGCGCGAAGGCCAGGCCCGGGCCCGAGATCGTGATCGTGTCGCCCGAGGCGATGGTCGCCTGGACCTGGGTGGCGCTGGCCTGCAAGACGACGGCGGCGATGATGTTGTCGCTGTCCGGATGCTCGGCCAGCTCGGCCTCGATCGCTTCGTCGGCGTCAAGCTTGGCGCCCGGGATCTCGATGAACGATTCCGGACCGCGGTAGGGGCGGCGGCGCTCGTAGTCCATCACGCCGCGGCGCAGGGCCAGGTAGGCGGCGTCCTGGTCGGCCTTGGTGATGGTGGTGAACACGTTCAGGCCACGGGTATAGGTGTCTTCCTTGAACTGTTCGTAGACCAGCTGGCGCGCCATCTCGGCCACGTACTCGGCGTGCACGCCGAAGGCGGTGCTGTCCGACTTGATCTTGAGCGGCTCTTGTTTCGCCTGGTTGTATTGCGCCTCGCTGATGTAGCCGAGCGAGTGCATGCGCTGCAGGATGTATTGCTGGCGGGTCTTGGCGCGGGTCGGGTTGACGACCGGATTGTAGGCCGACGGCGCCTTCGGCAGGCCGGCCAGCATGGCCGCTTCGGCCACGGTGATGTCGCGCAAGTCCTTGCCGAAATAGATCTGGGCCGCTGACTGGAAGCCGAAGGCGCGCTGGCCCAGGTAGATCTGGTTCATGTACAGCTCGAGGATCTGGTCCTTGGAGAGGTTCTTCTCGATCTTCCAGGCCAGCAGGGCCTCGTAGGCCTTGCGCTTGAAGGTTTGCTCGGACGACAGGAAGAAGTTGCGCGCGACCTGCTGGGTGATGGTCGAGGCGCCCTGGCGCGAGCCGCTGGTGGCGTTGTGGAAAGCGGCGCGCAGGATGCCCCAGTAGTCGATGCCGCTGTGCTCGTAGAAGCGGTCGTCCTCGATCGACAGCACGGCCTTCTTCATGACGTCCGGGATGTCCTTGAAGTGGACCAGGGTGCGGCGCTCCTCGCCGAATTCGCCGATCAGGACGTTATCGGCTGTAAAGATACGCAGCGGCATCTTGGGCCGGTAGTCGGTGATGGTGTCCAGCGCCGGCAGGTTCGGGTAGGCCATCGCAAGGGCGAACACGACCACCAGCACGCCGATGGCGCCCAGGCCGAACAGGCCGGCGACCGCCATCAGGACCAGGCGTTTGGGGCTGAACTTCGCGGAGGAAGAGGAGGCTGCTTGTTTCTCTTTCATGCTGACTTTCGCTTTGTTGATCCGCCTCATTATAAGGCAGCGGTTTGGTGCCCGATACTCGACGGAGCTTAACGGAACTCAAGGGCAATATTGGCCTGGCAATGAAAACGCCGGAGTGTGGCGCGCACGCCCCGGAAAGGAGTGTTCCAGTGCAGAAATTTCTTGTCCGTAGTCATCCTTTGTTGCTACGATCCGATGCGGTGCTGCACGTAAGTACCGGATTTTTATAAGAAAGTTATAAGAAGTAAATAGCTGTTTTATTTACGACAACATGCAATTCCGGGCCTTTCAAGCTCATTCTGCAGCCACAGGAGTGTATTGGTGATCAATCTGGGGTCCTTGTTTGGACAATCGAGTCCGCCGATGGTCGGGCTCGATATCAGCACGTCCGGCGTCCGCCTGGTCGAGCTGGCCGATGCAGGCAAGGGCATCGTGCGCCTGGAGCGCTACGCCACCGAGGCGCTGCCGCGCGGCGCCGTGGTGGACGGCAATATCGAAAACATGGACCAGGTCGCCGACGCGGTGCGCCGGGTCTGGAAGAAGAGCGGCACCCGCGCCCGCCACGTGGCGCTCGGCATGCCGCCCGCCGCCGTGATCACCAAGAAGATCATCCTGCCGGCCGGTCTGTCGGAAGACCAGCTGGAAGTGCAGGTCGAGTCCGAGGCCAGTCAGTATATCCCGTTCGCGCTCGATGAGGTCAGCCTCGACTTCGACGTGATCGGCGCGGCCCCGAATTCGCTGGACGACATGGAAGTGATGCTGGCCGCCGCGCGCCGCGAAAAGGTCGAGGACCGGGTCGCGATCGCGGAAGCCGCCGGCCTCACCGCCACCGTGATGGACATCGAATCGTACGCCGCGCGCGGCGCGCTCGAACACGCCGCCCTGCCGCGGCAGGACCAGATCGTGGCCCTGTTCCAGATCGGCGCCCACGCCACCCACGTGTCGGTGCTGCTGAACGGCGAAGCGGTCTACGAGCGCGAGCAGCCGTTCGGCGGCAACGCGCTGACCCAGGATATCGTGCGCAGCTACGGCATGGCGTTCGAAGAAGCCGAGACGCGCAAGAAGGCGGGCGACCTGCCCGAGAACTACCGCGCCGACATCCTGGCGCCGTTCCTGGAAAGCGCGGCGCTGGAAATCACGCGCGCCATCCAGTTCTTCTACACCTCGACCCCGTATACCCGGATCGACCAGCTGTACCTGGCCGGCGGCTGCGCGCTGCTGCCCGGGATCCTCGACGTCGTGGCCGGCCGCACCCGCCTGCCGACGCTGCTCGCGGCGCCCTTCGAGGGCATGCAGCTCGGCCCCGGCGTGCGCGAACACCAGCTGCGCCAGGACGCCCCGGCCTACCTGGTCGCCTGCGGCCTGGCGCTGCGGAGGTTCGGCTGATGATCCGGATTAACCTGCTGCCCCACCGCGAAGCCAAGCGCAAGCAGAAGCAGGCCGCCTTCGTCGCCCTGATGGCGCTGGGCGGCGTGCTGGGCGCGATCGTGGTGATGCTGGTCGGCGCCTATAACGCCAGCCAGATCTCGGTCCAGAACCAGCGCAACGAGGTCTTGAAAAAAGCCAGCGCGGAGCTGGACAAGAAGATCGGCGAGATCACCAACCTGAAGGAAGAAATCGCCGCGCTGCAGGCGCGCCAGCAGGCGGTCGAGGACCTGCAGGGCGACCGCAACCAGCCGGTCCACCTGCTCGACGAGCTGGTGCGCCAGACGCCGGAAGGCGTGCACCTGAAATCGGTCAAGCAGAGCGGCCAGCGCGTGATCCTGACCGGCAACGCCCAGTCGCAGGAAAGGGTGGCCGAACTGCTGCGCAACCTGTCGAGCGGATCGGCGTGGCTGCAGGACCCGGACCTGACCGAGGTCCGCGCCGTCAGCCTGGCCCAGGGCAAGGCCAGCCGCAAGGTGGTCGAGTTCACGCTCGGCGTGTCGATCAAGCGCGCGCGCCTGAGCGACGAGGGCGACGAGGCCGCGCACGGCGACAAGCCGGCCGGGGGCAAGCGCGCGGCGGAGAAGTCATGAACATCGACATCAAAGAACTCGGCGCCCGGCTGGCGGCGCAGTTCCAGGACCTGCAGGGCCGTCCGCCCGGCCAGTGGCCGCTGGCGCCGCGCCTGCTGTGCGCCGCCGGCGTGATGGCGGCGGTCGTCGGCCTGGGCTACTACTTCTACTGGAGCGACCAGTTCGCGGCCCAGGAGCGTGGCGCGCGCGACGAGCAGAAGCTGCGCGAGGAGTACAAGACCAAGATGGCGCAGGCGATCAACCTGGAAGCGCTCAAGGCGCAGAAGGCGCAGGTCGACCAATACGTGGTGCGCCTGGAGAAGCAGTTGCCGAGCAAGTCCGAAATGTATTCGCTGCTGTCCGACATCAACCAGTCGGGCGTGGGCCGCGGCCTGCAGTTCGAGCTGTTCAAGCCGGGCCAGGAAGTGGTGCGCGACTACTACGCCGAGCTGCCGATCGATATCAAGGTGAGCGGCCGCTACCACGACATGGGCGCGTTCGCCGCCGACATGGCCAACCTGCCGCGCATCGTCACGCTGAACAACCTGACCCTGCTGGCCGGCAAGGACGGCAGCCTGGGGTTGCAGGCGGTGGCCAAGACCTTCCGCTACCTCGACCAGGAAGAGCTGGCGGCCCAGCGCGCCGCGCGCGCGGCCGAAAAGAAGAAGGGCAAGAAGGGCAAGGGCAAGGCCAAGACCGGGGGCAAGAAATGATGCGCGCACGAGCGATGGGGCGCATGGGCGCGCTGCTGATGGCGGGCAGCCTGCTGGCCGCCTGCGGCGACGGCGGCGTGGGCGAGACCCGGGCCTGGATGAAGGGGGTGGAAAAGCAGACCGTGCCGAAGGTCAAGCCGCTGCCGGAGCCGAAGACCTTCGAGCCCTATGGCTACGATCCGCGCGCGGCGCTCGACCCCTTCGATCCCACCAAGCTGCTGGGCGAGATGGCGCGCATGGCGCAGGCCGGCGGCAATGCCAACCAGCCCGATCTCGAGCGGCCGAAGGAATTGCTGGAGACCTTCCCGCTCGACACGATGCGGATGGTGGGCACGATCCAGAAGGGCGGCGTCAACTACGCGCTGCTGCAGGTCGAGCGTTCGCTGTACCGGGTGCGCAGCGGCCAGCGGATTGGACAGAACTACGGGCGCATCACGCGTGTGAGCGAGGGCGCCGTCGAGATCAGGGAATCGGTACAGGACGCCACTGGCGACTGGGTGGAGCGGATGGCCCACATCGAGCTGCAGAGCCGCGCAGCCAAATAAGGAGAGCAGTAGATGACCTTCAACGTCAAGATTCGCTTCGCCCCGCCGGCCTGGCTGGCGCGCGCCGCGGCCGCACTCATGCTCATGATGTGCGCCGGCGCCGCCCTGGCCCAGGGCAATGCGATCGAGTCGATCACGGCCAACCAGCAGGGCAGCAACGTGGTCATCAACGTGACCATGCGCGAGGTCCCGGCGCGTGCGCCGATCGGCTTCGCGATCACCAACCCGTCCCGCATCGCGCTCGATTTCGGCGCCACCGCCAACGCCACCGGCAAGACGGTGCACGAGCTGAACCTGGGCGACGTGCGCAGCCTGAACGTGGTGCAGGCCGGCGAGCGCACCCGCCTGGTGCTGAACCTGGCGCGCGCCCTGAACTACGCCACCACGATCGACGGCAAGTCGGTGATCGTGACCGTGGAAGGCTCGGGCGGCGTGGCGCGCGCGCTCGACGCCAGCGGCATGCCGGCCGCTGCGGCGGCGCGAGCGTCGCTTCCCGCGACGCGCCCTCAATTGCGCGACCTCGACTTTCGCCGCGGCGCCAATGGCGCCGGCCGGGTCGTGGTCGACCTGCCCGCCAACCAGGTGGCGGTCGACGTGCGCCAGACCGCCGGCGGCGTGACCGTCGACTTCCTCAATGCGCGCCTGCCGGAGTCGCTGCGCCGGCGCCTGGACGTGACCGATTTCGGCACGCCGGTCACCCGCGTCTCGACCCTGGCCCAGGGCGACAATGTGCGCATGACGGTGGAGGCGCAAGGCGACTGGGAACAGTCGGTATTCCAGAGCGACACCCAGCTCGTGGTCGAGGTGCGCAAGGTGGAAAGCGACCCGAATCGCAGCAGCCCGGGCTCGCGCGACAACCCGCAGGGTTATCGCGGCGAGAAGCTGTCGTTCGACTTCCAGGACGTCGAGGTGCGCGCCGCGCTGCAGGCGGTGGCCGACATCTCGGGCCTGAACATCATCGCCAGCGACTCGGTGACCGGTTCGCTGACCCTGCGCCTGAAGGACGTGCCGTGGGACCAGGCGCTGGACGTGATCCTGACCGCCAAGGGCCTGGACCAGCGCAAGAACGGCAACGTGGTGTGGATCGCGCCGAAGGAAGAACTGCTGACCAAGGAAAAGCTCGAGCTCGAGCAGCGCGCCCAGATCGCCGAACTCGAGCCGCTGCGCTCCGAGATCTTCCAGCTCAATTACCAGAAGGCGGAATCGTTCCGCAACGTGTTCGGCCTGGACGCCGGCGGCGCCACCGCGAGCAGCGATGCGGGCGGGCGCAACCGCGTGCTGTCGCGGCGCGGCAGCGCGATCATCGATCCGCGCACCAACCAGCTGTTCGTGACCGACATCGCCGCCAGGATCGAGGACATCCGCAAGCTGATCCAGAAGACCGACATCGCCTCCAAGCAGGTGCTGATCGAGGCGCGCCTGGTCGAGGCCAACGACGGCTTCTCGCGCAACCTCGGCGCCAAGCTCGGCTTCAACGACCTGCGCACCCAGCGCGGCGGCGACTCCGGCTGGCAGATCAGCGGCAACGAGCGCGTCGCCATCGGCGGCAACCTGGCCGGCGTGGGGCAGGTCACGGGCCAGACCCCGGCGACCACCAGCATCGACAACACCACCATGGTCAACCTGCCGGCGGCCGGCATTGGCGGCGTCCCGGCCTCGACGCTGGCGTTCTCGCTGTTCTCGTCGGCCGCCAACCGCTTCCTGAACCTGGAACTGTCGGCGCTGGAAGCCGACGGCAAGGGCAAGATCATCTCGAGCCCGCGCGTGGTCACCGAGGACAAGCAGGTCGCCGTGATCGAGCAGGGCGTCGAGCTGCCCTACGAGCAGGCGACCAGCAGCGGCGCCACCTCGATCTCGTTCAAGAAGGCCAACCTGCGCTTGGAAGTGACGCCGCAGATCACGCCGGACGGCAACGTGGTGCTGGAAGTGGACGTCAACAAGGATTCGAAGGGTGAAGAGACGCGCGCCGGCTTCGCGATCAACACCCAGCACGTCAAGACCAAGGTGATGGTCGAGAACGGCGGCACGGTGGTGCTGGGCGGGATCTACCAGCAGACCGAGCGCAACAACGTGACCAAGGTGCCGCTGCTGGGCGACGTCCCGCTGCTGGGCTACCTGTTCAAGACCAGCGGCGTCGAGCACAGCAAGACCGAGCTGCTGGTCTTCATCACCCCGAAGATCGTGAACGAGAACGTGGCGGGCACGCGCTGAACCGACCTTAATTTCTTCCCCCAACCGATAATAATATGAAAAACCAGCACATCAAGTACGGCAGCCTGGCGCTGCTCCTGGCCGCGACCCTGTCCGCCTGCGGCGGCGGCGGCGGCAACCCGGGCACACCTAGCGGCAGCGGCGGCAGCGGCACCGGCAGCACGCCGGTCACGCCGGCCGCGCCGACCGTCGGCGTCAGCCTGGTCAATGCCACGGGCAGCGCCAGCACCTCGCTCTCCGGCGCCACCCCGCTGACGGTGCGCGCCCTGGTGCTCGACGCCAACAAGCAGCCGGTGCCGAATGCGCTGGTCACCTTCACCACCGCCGACGACCTGGCCGTGTTCGCGCCGGGCGCAGGCACCGCCCTGACCGACGCCAGCGGCACCGCCAGCATCACCATGCGCGTGGCCAGCCTGGCGGCCGGCGGCGCCGGCGCCGTCACGGCCAGCGTCACCGTGGCCGGCACCGCCGTCACCAACACCGCCAACTACGCGGTCAACGCCACCGCGCTGACCTTCAGCGCGCTGCGCCTGGAGCCAGGCAGCATCAATGCCTACGACTCGAGCAAGATCGCGGTCGACCTGCTGGCCAACGGCGCCAGGTACACCGGCCAGGTCAACGTCAACTTCACCTCGGCCTGCGTCGCCGCCGGCAAGGCCACGCTGGCCGCCGTCGTCGCGACCAGCAACGGCACCGCGGAGACGGTCTACCGCGATCAGGGTTGCGGCAACAACGACACCATCACCGTGACCGCCGACGGCGTCGCGACCCCGGCCACGGGTTCGCTCGTGATCGCCCAGCCGGGCGCCGCGTCGGTGCAGTTCGTCGAGGCGCTGCCGACCGACAAGTCGATCGTGATCCGCGGCCAGGGCGGCATCAACCGCACCGAGACCGCGACCCTGCGCTTCCGCGTGTTCGACCTGTTCAATCGTCCGCTGGCCAACAAGCAGGTCGATTTCATCGCCGAACCCGAGAACCTGGTCACCCTGAACAAGACGACCGACCGCACCGACCAGAACGGCGAGGTGATCACCACCGTCAATTCGGGCAACGTGCCGACCTCGTTCCGCGTGCACGCCGTGCTGCCGGGGACCACGCCCGTCATCTCGACCACCTCGGATTCGATCGTCGTGACCACCGGCCTGCCGACCCAGCGCGCGTTCTCGATCTCGACCACCAGCGGCAACGTGGACGGCTGGTCGTTCGACAGCGGCACCACGACCCCGGCCGCCACCGTCAACGTGCTGCTGGCCGACCAGTTCGGCAATCCGGTGGCGGATGGCACGCCGATCGTGTTCCAGACCAATATCGGCGCCATCGGCACCTCGAGCTCGGGCGGCTGCGTCACCGTCAACGGCGGCTGCTCGGTCCCGTTCCGCACGCAAGAGCCCCGCGTCGCGCTGCCGAACACCCCGGCCACGCCATGCAATACCGGCCCGAATGCGACCCCGGACAGCACCCGTCCGGGCGTGGCCACGATCTGCGCCAGCACCACCGACGGCAGCAATACCCAGTTCGTCAAGACGACGATCACGTTCAGCGACGAAACCCTGGCCCGTGCCTACGTCAACGGCGCCACGTCGCCGTCGACCGGCGACCTGGGCAGCGCCAGCGCCAACGACCCGAAAGTGTTCGTGGTCCAGCTGACCGACCTGAACGGCAACCCGTTGCCGTCCGAGTCGACCGTGGCGGTCACCGGCCTGGTCAACGCCACCCTGGTCGACATCAGCCCGGCCCGCGTGCCGAGCATCTTCGCCGCCGCCGGAACCGGCGCGCAGGGTTCGTCGCACCGGATCACCCTGAGCGCCACCGGGACCAAGCCCTGCACCGCGGGCGCCCGGGCGACCTTCAATGTGAGCGTCACCACGCCGCGCGGCGACGTCAGTTCGCTGCCGTTCTCGCTGAACTTCACTTGTCCATAAAATTCGCGGATTGACAGGCGGCCAGTCTATACTGGCCGTCTTTTCATTAGAGCGGGTTTGGTAGTGCCACATCCCAAGAACGACAATATCTTCCTTGTTGGCCTGATGGGGGCAGGGAAGACCACGATCGGACGATTGCTTGCACGCAAGCTCAATCGCCGCTTCGTCGATTCCGACCACGAGATCGAGGCGCGCACCGGCGCCACCATCCCCTGGATCTTCGAGATCGAGGGCGAGGCCTGCTTCCGGCGGCGCGAAGCGGACGTGATCCGCGACCTCTCCGGCCAGCAGGGCCTGGTGCTGGCCACCGGCGGCGGCGCGGTGCTCAATCCGCACAGCCGCGCCCTGCTGGCCGAGCGCGGCACCGTGATCTACCTGCGCGCCTCGATCGGCAGCATCCTGCAGCGCACCGCCCACGACAAGAACCGTCCGCTGCTGCAGACGGCCGACCCGCGCGCGAAACTCGAAGAGCTGTGGGCCCAGCGCGATCCGCTGTACCGCGAGATTGCGGACCTGGTCATCGACACCGGCCGTCCTAACGTACAATCGATGGTACAAACCATATTGGACCAGCTGGCGGCGCAGGAAATGGCTCGCGCGCGCCGGCTTGCAAGGACATCGATGAACGAACAGGACCGCATCACCCTCAACGTCGACCTCGGCGAACGCAGCTATCCGATCGCGATCGGCCCCGGCCTGCTGGACGACGCCGCGCTGCTCGCGCGCCACATCGGCGGCAACAAGGTGGCCATCGTCACCAACACCACCGTCGCGCCGCTGTACCTGGACAAGGTGGCCGGCCACCTGCGCGCCGCGGGCCGCGACGTGGTCGAGATCGTGCTGCCGGACGGCGAAGAGCACAAGAACTGGCAGTCGCTCAACCTCGTCTACGACGCGCTGCTGCAGAACAAATGCGACCGCAAGACCACGCTGGTGGCGCTGGGCGGCGGCGTGATCGGCGACCTGACGGGCTTCGCCGCCTCGAGCTATATGCGCGGCGTGCCCTTCGTGCAGATCCCGACCACCCTGCTGTCCCAGGTCGATTCCTCGGTCGGCGGCAAGACCGGCATCAACCACCCGCTGGGCAAGAACATGATCGGCGCCTTCTACCAGCCGCGCGCCGTCATCGCCGACACCGCGACGCTCGACACGCTGCCGCCGCGCGAGCTGTCGGCCGGCCTGGCCGAAGTGATCAAGCACGGCGCCATCCTCGACGCGACCTTCTTCGACTGGATCGAGGCCAATATCGAGAAACTGATGGCCCGCGAGCCGCAAGCCATCGCCCACGCGATCGCGCGCTCGTGCGAGATCAAGTCCGAGGTGGTGCGCAAGGACGAACGCGAAGGCGGCCTGCGCGCGGTGCTGAACTTCGGCCATACCTTCGGCCACGCGATCGAGAACGGCCTGGGCTACGGCGAATGGCTGCACGGCGAGGCGGTCGGCTGCGGCATGGTGATGGCGGCCGACATGTCGGCGCGCCTGGGCCTGATCGAGCCCGCCGCCGTGGAGCGCGTGCGCGCCCTGGTGCGCGCCGCCGGCCTGCCGGCCGTGGCGCCGGATCTGGGCGAGGCGCGCTGGATCGAGCTGATGGAAGTCGACAAGAAGAACGAGGGCGGGGAGATCCGGTTCATCCTGCTCAAGCCGCTCGGCAGCCCGTCGATCACCACGGCGCCGCTGGACATCCTGCGCTCGACCCTGGCGGCGTGCAGCGGCTGAAAGGCGCATGATGGACTTCGACGCCGGCCTTGCCCCCTACGCGGCGCACTCGTCGCAGTCGCGCGGACGGCGCCACTCCGAGCCGGGCCCGGGTTCGCGCAGCGAATACCAGCGCGACCGCGACCGCATCATCCATTCGACCGCCTTTCGCCGGCTGGAATACAAGACCCAGGTCTTCCTCAACCACGAGGGCGACCTGTTCCGCACCCGGCTGACCCACAGCATCGAAGTGGCGCAGATCGGCCGCACCCTGGCGCGCAGCCTGCGCCTGAACGAAGACCTGGTCGAAGCCACCGCGCTGGCGCACGACCTGGGCCACACGCCCTTCGGCCACGTGGGCCAGGACGTGCTCAACGACTGCATGAAGGATTTCGGCGGCTTCGAGCACAACCTGCAAAGCCTGCGCGTGGTCGACCACCTCGAAGAGCACTACGGCGCCTTCGACGGCCTGAACCTCACGTTCGAGACGCGCGAGGGCATCCTCAAGCACTGCTCGCTCAACAATGCGCGCCAGCTGGGCGAGCTGG
This sequence comes from Massilia timonae, assembly GCF_001866515.1. Lineage (NCBI taxonomy): Bacteria > Pseudomonadati > Pseudomonadota > Betaproteobacteria > Burkholderiales > Oxalobacteraceae > Massilia > Massilia timonae. Next base: position 1,180,471 of record NZ_JRYB01000001.1, on the reverse strand, counting down.
GCCAGCGTTTCATCGACCGCAGCCAGCCCAGCCTGGAAGCGCAGCTGACCAACCTGGCCGACGAGATCGCGTACAACAACCACGACATCGACGACGGCCTGCGTTCGGGGCTGCTCACCATGGTCCAGATGGAAGAGGTGGAGCTGTTCGCGCGCCTGCGCAGGCAGGTCGAGCAGCAATACCCTGGCCTGGCGGGACGCCGTGCGCTGTACGAGACGATCCGCCTGATGATCACGGCGATGACGGCCGATCTCGTGGAGACTTCACGACAGCGCATCCTGGACGTGAACCCGCGGAACATCGACGACGTGCGCGCCGGCCCGCCGCTGATCCGCTTCTCGGACACCATGCGCGCCGAGACCACGGCCCTCAAGCGTTTCCTGTACGCCGACCTGTACCGCCACTTCCAGGTCAACCGCATGCGGGTCAAGGCGAGCCGCATCGTGCGCGAGCTGTTCCAGGCCTTCCTGGACGATCCGGTGCTGCTGCCGAACGACTACCAGGTCGAGGGCGACCCGATCAGGCAGGCGCGCAAGATCGCCGACTACATCGCCGGCATGACCGACCGCTACGCGATCCGCGAGCATCGGCGCATTTTTTCGCTCGACCACTTCTAAGCGCTGGCGCTGCCGGCCGGGCGCCGCCGCGTCCCCACGGGCGCGCGAGCGGTGTCTCGGTGCGCCATAACCTCTGGATCACCTCCCCTCTTGGCGTGACATTCTGTCCTTGCCGCCAGCAAATGTATCTAATTGTTGCGTTCCAGCCTCAGGCTTTTCCTTTCATAAAGATTTTTCTGGTGTAAGACTAGTCCTACCCGATATTATGCGACCAGCATATTTCCTATAGGCATCTAAATTCTGCCTATGAAGTTATATTTTCAATAACTATTGTCGCGTAAGAGGACGTGCCGGCACAGATCCGGCATTCCCTGTCGAACCGTCTTTTACTGGAAAGGCCCATGGCCCGCACTTTTGAACCTACGCGCCTCGCATTGGCGCTGGCGATCGCCATGTCGATCGGCTACCCGCAGGCCGCGCGCGCGCAGTCCGCCGCAGACGCGGCGGCGCGCCAGGCCGACATCCTGCAGCGCCAGAATCAGGAACGCATCAACCGCGATATCGAAAGGGCACTGCCGCCGGAGCGGCCGGTCCAGGGCATCGATACCCGCACCCTGGTGCCGTCCGTGGACGGCTCCGCCGCCGGACGCCAGTGCCATCCGATCGCCACCATCGCGATCGAGGGCGCGCCCAACCTGAGCGATGACGTACGCGATGGCCTGACCGGCCGCTTCGCGAACCAGTGTCTGGGCGTTGCCGAAGTCGAGACGATCCTCGGTGAAATCACCAAGGACTACGTGCTGCGCGGCTACATCACCACCCGCGCCTACCTGCCGGCCCAGGAGCTCGGACAGGGCAGGCTGACTATCCTGGTGCTCGAAGGCAAGGTCGAGTCGGTGGTGGTCAACGACGGCGGCCGCAACAGCATCAACCCGTGGAACGTCTTCCCATCGGCCGGCGGCCTGCTCAACCTGCGCGATTTCGAGCAGGGCATCGAACAGGTCAACAAGCTGTCGTCGAACAATGCGGCCCTGGACATCCAGCCCGGGCAGGAAGCCGGCGCGAGCAAGGTGGTGATCAACAACAATCCCTCCACGCCATTTCACGCCAGCCTGTCGGCCGACAATACCGGTTCCGACAATACCGGCCGCAACCAGCTGGGCGCGACGGTCAGCGCCGACCGGCTGCTGGGCCTGAACGAATTGTTGCTGTTTACCTATCGCCGCTCGCAGCCGAACGACATGGGCCGCAAGGGCTCGGTCAGCAAGAGCCTGACCTTCATGCTGCCGCTGCGCTATGCCACCGTCACCTATTCCGGCAGCCGCTCGCGTTTCACCAGCGAAGTCGCGGTCCCGAACAACACTCCGCTGGCATTCCAGGGCATGTCGGACAGCGATTCGCTGCGTGCCGACTACCTCGTGTTCCGCAACCAGACCACGCGCCAGTCGCTGTCCGCCACCTTGACCGCCAAGGATACGAAGAACTACCTGGCCGGTAATTTTCTGGGCGTGTCGAGCCGCAAGCTGACCGTGCTCGACATCGATTCGAATACCAGCACCGGCTTCCTCGGCGGCGCCCTGAGCATCGACATCGGCTGGGCCCAGGGCCTGTCCAGCCTGGGCGCCCTGGACGATGCAGGTGGCCTGCCCGACGAAGCGCCGCGCGCCCAGTTCGGCAAGTTCAAGTATGGCCTGAACTGGCTGCGGCCGCTGGCGCTCGGTGGCGTGCGCGCCACCTGGACCACCAGCCTGACCGGACAGCGTGCGCGCGACGTGCTGTTCGGCTCCGAGCAGATCCTGATCGGCGGACTGTACAGCGTGCGCGGCTTCGTCAACAACACGCTGTCGGGCGACGACGGCTGGTACCTGCGCAACGAACTGGCCGCCCATCCAGTGTTGCCGATGGCTAATGTGCCGGTGCGCCTATATGCCGGACTCGACTATGGCCGCGTCAGCAGCCGCGCCGAGGGCGTGCCGGAAGGCAGCCTGGCCGGCGCGGTGGTCGGCGCCTCGTTCAGCTGGAAAGGCGCGTCGATCGATGTTTCGAACACGCGCGCGCTGCGCGAGCCGTCGACCTTCCGGCGCGAGGGATCGCGCACCTGGATCCGCCTGAATTTCGGTATTTAAACCGTAACGATCACTTCTGACCATTCATGAACCGCTCATTCCGTCAAGTCTGGAGCGCCGCCCGTGGCGCCTACATCATCGCTCCCGAAACCGCCCGCGGCAACGGCAAGGCAGGGCGCGCCGTGCGCTCGCTGCGCCCGGCAGCGGTCCTGGCCACGGCCGTCCTGGCCAATGGCGCGCTGGCGCAGGGAACACCCGCGACGACCGTCGTCCCCACCACCGGCGCGACCACGGCCTACGTGTCCGCGAACGGAGTCCCGGTGGTGAACATCGCCACCGCCAACGCGGCGGGACTGTCGCACAACCAGTTCAACCGCTACGACGTCGACAGCAAGGGCCTGGTGCTGAACAACAACAGCTTCTCGTCGGCGGCGGTGCTGCAATCGCAGCTTGCCGGGCAGGTGGTCGGCAACATGAACCTCAGCGCGCAGGCGAAAGTGATCCTGAACGAAGTGGTGTCGAACCAGCGCAGCACGCTCGCAGGTTTCACCGAAGTGTTGGGCGGCAAGGCGGACGTGATCGTCGCCAACCAGTACGGCATCACCTGTAACGGGTGCGGCTTCATCAACAGCGACCGGGCCACGCTGACCACGGGCGTACCTTTCCTCGGCGCGGACGGCTCGGTGGGCGGATTCCGCGTCACCATGGGTGACGTGCTCATCAACGGCGCCGGCCTGAACGCCAGCGCCCAGCAGATCCTGGACATCGTCACGCGCACGGTGCGCATCGACGGCCAGGTCAACACCGCCGCCGGCGGCGAGCTGTCGATCGTCGCCGGTGCGAACGAGTGGTCGTACGCCGGACGCAACGTCACGGCCGGCGCCGTCCCCGAGGGCGCCGTGCCGTCCTACGCGATCGATTCCAGCGCGCTGGGCGGCATGTACGCGGGTCGTATCCGCCTGATCGCCACCGAAGCCGGCGTGGGCGTGCGCATGCTGGGCGAGGCCGCGGCCGGCGCGGGCGACTTCGACCTGGATGCGGCCGGCAAGGTCGAGATTCATGGCCGTATCTCGGCTGCCAACGATATCGCGCTGCGCCAGACCGGCGCCACCGGCGCGGCCCTGGTCGAGCTCTCGGGCGCCGATGCCGCCCTGACCGCCGCCAAGGCGGTGACGATCGCGGCCGAGGGCGGCGTGCGCCTGGACGAGGGCTCGATCAAGGCCGGCGCCGACCTGAACCTGCGCGCCGAATCGCTGGCCGACCGTTCCGGCGCCGGCGCCGCGCGCAGCGCGGCCGCCATCGACGTCGCGCTCACGGGCGACGCCAGCCTCGACGGAACGTCGTGGGGCGCCGATGGGCGCCTTGCATTCGCCGCCGGCGGCGACCTGCTCGCGAGCGGCGCCAAACTCCACAGCGGCGGCGCCCAGGCGCTGGCGGCTGATGGCGACCTCGGCCTGGCGGGGACCAAACTGACCAGCACCGACACGCTGGCCATGCGTGCGGGCGCCGGCCTGAGCATCGATGCCGCCACCGAGGCGAATGCAGCGGCCGATGCGACGCTGGTCGCCGCCACCGGCATGGACAACGCCGGCAAGCTGCTGGCCGGGGCCGGTCTGCGCGTGGATGGCGCAGCCGGCATGAACGTGTCGAATTCCGGCCTGATGCAGGCCAAGAACGGCCTGGCGATCGGCCAGGACGCCGCGCTGGCGCTGAGCAATGCCGCCAGCGGCAAGCTGCTGGGCGACACGGTGGCGGTGGCCGCCACCGACATCGACAACGCCGGCATCGTGCAGGGCACGAACGGGGTGGCACTCGCGGCCTCGGGCGCCCAGGTCAATCGCGCCGGCGCCCTGATCCTGACGACGGCAGCCGGCAAGGACGTGGTGCTGAGCGGCGCCGGCATCGACAACGCCGGCCGCGTCCAGTCGGCCGGCGCGCTGAAGGCCAGCGCCGCGGACGGCATCGTCAACAGCGGCGAATTGCTCACCACCGGCGCCGACGGCGCGCTCGCCCTGTCGGCCGACACGCTCGACAACAGCGGCCTGGCGGTCGCTGCCGGCCTGCTCGATATCGATGCGGGCAGCCTGACCAACAGCCGCCAGTTGCAGGGCGAAAGCGTCGAGGTCGACGCCGCGACCGGCTTCACCAACCTTGGTTCGGCCGCCGTCTTGCTGGCGCAGACCAGGCTCGCGCTGCGCGCCGGCACGCTCGACAACCAGGGCGCGATGCAGGCCGGCGCCAGCCTGGAAGCCGACGTCGACGCCGAAGCGAACAATGCAGGCACGATCGAGGCGCTCGGCGCCGGCGGCACCTTGTCGCTGAGCAGCGCCGCACTGGTCAACAGCGGCGCCGTGCGCGCGGGCGCGCGCGCCGAGCTGTCGGCGAGCACCGATGACCTGTTCAACAGCGGCCTGGTGACCGCCGCGAAGATCGAGCTCGAGGCCGGCAAGGCGCTCGCCAATCGCGGCCAGATCCTGGCCGACGACGTGGCGAGCGTGCGCAGCGCCAGCGTCGACAACGGCGGCCGGCTGCAGGCCGGCTCCCTGCTCGACATCGTGGCCACCGACGCGATCCTCAACAGCGGCACCCTGCAGACCACCGACAGCCGCAGCGAGCTGCTCGTGAGCGGCGCCGGCATCGAGACCGTCGGCACGATCCAGGCCCAGGACAAGGCCGAGCTGGTCGCGACCGCTGCCGACATCGTCAATGGCGGCAGCATCCTGGCAGGCGACGACGTCGTGCTGCAGGCGAAGGGCGACATCCTTGCCCGGGTCAGCTCGAAGATCATGCTCGACGGGGCGCTCGACCTGAGCGCCGGGAATGTCGACAACAATGGCCTGCTGCAGGCAGACGGCACGATCGAGGCCGAGGTCGCCGGTGAGTTCGTCAATGCCCACAGCGTGCTCGCCCTGGGCAAGCGCAGCGATATCCTGGTGCGGGCCGGCCTGGTGCGCAACAGCGGCACCCTGCAGTCGGGCGCCGCCACTTCGCTCGCCACCCTGGACGGCGGCCTGGGCAATACTGGCAAGATCCTGGCCGCCACCGACCTGACCATGGATGCGGCCATCGACCTGGTAAACAGCGGCGAGGCCATCGCCGGCGGCGCAATCAGCGTTACCGCGATCGACGTCGTCAACCGCGGCACGCTGCAGTCCGACGGCAGCCTGGAGGTCACTGCCGGCAAGACGATCGACAACAGCGGCCTGGTGCTGATGCGCGACGCCGAGGGCACGCTGGCGCTCGAGGGCGCCGCCATCAAGAGTCGCGGCACGATCGATTCGGCCGGCGCCGGCCTGCTGCGCGCCACCACCGGCGCCATCGCCAACAGCGGCGCCGTCAGCGCGGCCGAGGTGCTCGACATCGAAGCGGCCAAGGGCCTGAGCAACGACGGCGCCGGCGCCAAGGTGATCGGCGGCGCCGACGTCTTCGTGAGCGGCGACGCCGGCTTCTCGGTGGTCAACGACGGCCGCATCCAGGCCGGCGGCGAACTGGGAATCGGCGCGCAGGGCCAGGCGGCCGGACAGGTGCGCAATGCCACCGGCGCCACCCTGTTCGGCGCCGAGCTGGCGCTGCACGGCGGCAGCGTCACCAACCAGGGCCGGATCCAGGCGATGGGCGACGCGGTCATCGAGGCCGACTCGCTGACCAACCGAGGCAGCGGCGCGGTGCTGATCTTCGGCATCGAGGGCGGCGATGCGCTGCTGTCCGTGCGCGACGCCCTGCGCAATGAAGGCGCGCTGCATTCGGGCGGCAATCTCGACATCGACGCGGGCGGCGTCAAGAACACCAATACCGCCGGCATCTCATCGTTGTCCGATACCACCATCATTGCCAATGTCGACGGCATCGACAACGCCGGCGCGTTGTACGCTGACGGCGTCCTGACCGCCACGGCGTTCGACCAGCGCGTGACGAACACCAGTTCGGGCACCATGGACGCGAGCCGGATCGCCATTTCGGCAGGCACCTTCACCAACTACAACACCGTCATCTCGACCGACACCACCGACATCACGACCACGGTGGCCTTCAAGAACCTGCCGACCGGCGGCGTGCCGAACATCGTGACCGAGCGGATCGACTACGACGGCGTCACGACGCCACACGACAGCGGCGATTACAACTGCAATATCTTCGGTGCGGCCTGCGACCGTATCCGCGTGTATGCGCAGAACTACCGCGTGGTGCAGGGACTGGACGGCCCGATGCCGACCCAGAAAGGCGAGATCATTGCCGGACGCACGATCAATATCCGCTACGGCGCTTCAGGCGCCAACACGGCATCGCTGATCTCGGCGCCGAACATCAATATTTCGGGCAGCGGCACCTTCGTCAACGAAGACCTGCACCTGGAAGAGATCAGCTATGCGCGCCGCTGGCGCGACTACAAGACCGACAGCACCTTCGGCTCGGAAGACCATGAATGGACCTTCCCGACGTCGGCCGCCGAACTGGGCAACTGCAACGACGGCGGCTGCTACAGCGGCCATGCGTCCGACGGCGGCAGCGCCGCCGACAGTTCCTTCCAGCTGGAAACTGGCCGTCGCGTGATCAAGAAATGGCGCGCGGGTATCTATGCGACCAATCTCAACTTCGACGGCGGCGGCCTGATGAACCTCGGCTCGCCCTACAAGGAGGCGACCAGCGCCACCAGCGGTGACGCGGCCGAGGCGGTCGGAGCGACTCCGACCACCGGCAGCAAGCTGACGCCGGCAAACGGCAGCTCGCTCGACCTCAAGGGCGGCGCCACGGCGAAGCCGGGCGGCGCCAGCCTGACGGTCAACGTGGCGGCCGCCAACGGCATCGTGTTCGAGGGTTTGAACCTGACCTTGCCGACCAATCCCAACGGTTATTTCGTCCCGAGCAAAAATCCGACCTCGGATTTCCTGGTCGAGACCAACCCGCTGTATGAAGTGGGCAGCAATTCGGTCGGCTCGGACTACCTGTCCAAGCTGCTGGGCCTGGACCCGGAGAAGCAGCTCAAGCGCCTGGGCGACTCCAATTACGAGGCCAAGCTGGTGCGCGACCAGCTGATCGCCCAGACCGGCAACAACATCATCAAGGGGATGGAAAGCGAAGCGGCCCAGATCCAGGCGCTGATGGACCAGGCCGGCAACCAGTCGAAGGCTCTGGGCCTGGTGTTCGGCCAGCCGCTGAGCAAGGAACAGACGGCCGGACTGACCGAAGACATCGTCTGGATGGTCGAGCAGGTGGTTGGCGGCCAGAAGGTGCTGGCCCCGGTGGTCTACCTGGCCTCGTCCACGCGCGAAGCGATCGAGAACGGCGGGCCGGTGATCTCGGCCACCAATGCCAACATCAAGGCCGGCACGCTGACCAATACCGGCGGCACCATCGCCGGCGACACGCTGGCGATCGAGACCAAGGGCGACCTGCGCAATACCGGCGGCACGATCAAGGGCGGCGACGTCTCGGTCAAGTCGACCGAAGGCAGCATCATCAACGAAACCGTGGCCGAGACCAACGGCGGCAAGGACTTTGCGCGCACGGTCATCGGCGCCGCCGGCAGCATCCAGAGCACCGGCAACCTGTCGCTGGATGCGGCCAAGGACATCACCGTCAAGGGCGCCGAGGTCAAGGCCGGCGGCGACGCCAGCCTGGCCGCCGGCGGCGCGGTCACCGTCGACACCATCCAGGACAAGAGCGTCGACTCGAGCTACAAGGCGTCGCAGGGGCTGTGGGGCCTGTCGGGCAAGAGCGAATCGTCGCGCACCGCGACCACGACCAATATCGGTTCGACGCTGGAAACCGGCGGCAACCTCACGGTCAAGAGCGGCGGCGACACCACGATCGCCGGCTCGAACGTCAAGGTCGGCGGCGACCTCGGCATGGATGCGGGCGGCGACGTCAACATCGTGTCGCGCCAGGACACGGTCGAACAGACGACGTCCTCCAGCCGCAGCGGCCTGGGCGTGGGTGGCGGCCTGTACGGCAAGACCACCACCGACACCGATTCCTTCAAGGGCCGCAACGCCGGCTCGACGCTGGAAGTCGGCGGCAACGCGGACATCGCCTCGAAAGGCACGCTGACGCTGCAGGGTTCGAAGATGAAGGTCGGCGGCGACGCCGCGATCGCGGCCGGCGACGTGCAGGTGCTGGCGGGCCAGGACGTGGACCGCACCACCACCACGACCAGCACCACCTCGTTCCTGAAGATCTCGGGCGAGGGCAAGGCCGATTCGGGCGCCGGCGCAGACTCGTATGCCGGTTCGGCTGCGTCGGCCAGCAACAAGAACGGCGCGGCGCAGGCCAGCGCGGGGGCGGGCGCCGGGGCGTCCGCGGGCGCATCGGCCAGCGCATCGGCGAATGCCGGCCTGACCCTGGCCGAGACCACCACCACCAATACCTACGACTACAAGTCGCGCGCGGTCGGTTCGGAACTCGATATCGGCGGCAACCTGAAGGTCGATTCGAAGAAGGACATCGTGCTGCAGGGCGCCACCGTCGACGCCGGCGGCGACGTCGACCTGAAGGCGCAGAAGGACGTCAAGATCCTGGCGTCGCAGGACGTCGACATCTCGACCAGCAAGACCACCACCACCTCGATCGGCCTGTTCGTGGAGTCGGAGAACAAGGCGTCGGCCGGCGCCGAAGCGTCGGCGTCGGCTTCCGCCGGCGCCAGCAGCGACCGCTACGGCAGCGCGGCCGGCGCCAACGCCCAGGCCAGCGCGCGTGCCGGGGCCGAGGCGTCGTCGGACACCAATATCGACCTGGTGCGCTCGACCACCACCGAGAACAGCAGCCTCGACATCACCAACACCGGCACCACCATCAATGCCGGCGGCAAGCTGAAGGTCGACGCCGGCAATGCGCTGACGGTGCAGGGTTCGGACATCGGCGGCGAACAGGGCGTGCAGCTCGAGGCCAAGGACATGAGCTTCCTGGCCGCCGAAGACGTCAGCGTCAGCACCTCGAAGACCACCAAGACCGCGGCCGGCCTGTACATCAGCGGCAGCGCCAGCGCCGAAGCGGGCGCCTCGGCCTCGGCCAGCGCCAACGCCAGCAACGATTCCGGCGGCGCCTATGCGGGCGCCTCGGCCGGCGCCGAAGCCGGCGCCTCGGCCGAAGCCAAGCTCGGCGCCGGCATCCAGGCGCGCCACTCCACTGAGTCCTCGGTGGAAGGATCGACCACGGCCAAGGTGTCGACCATCCGTTCCGGCTCGGGCAATATCGAGCGCAACGCGACCGGCAAGATCCTGGATGTCGGCACGGCGATCGAGGCGGGCGGCGACTTCAGCCAGTCGGCCGACACGATCGAGAGCCGCGCCGCGCGCAATACCACGTTCTCGAGCAGCGAATCGCAGTCCGATTCGATGCGCCTGGGCGTGTACGCCAAGGCCGGCGCCGAAGCCAAGGCCAGCGCCAGCGCCGAGGCCCAGGCCGGCTCGGGCCTGCTCGGACCGCTGGCCAACTCGGGCACCAGCAACGAAAGCGGCGCCGGCGCCAACGCCAGCGTCGGCGTCGAAGCCCAGTATGCCCACGAGTCGTCGAGCTCGAGCAGCAGCTCGAGCGAGGCGGTGGTGTCGACCATCAAGACCGGCGGCAAGGTCACCAGCAAGTCGACCGGCAAGACCACCTTCGAAGGCACCCGGATCGCCGGCGACGGCGGCGTCGACCTCGAGGCCGGCTCGATCGACTTCAAGGCGGCCACGAACACCGAGACCAGCAGCGAGAAGAACCTGAACGTGAACGCCGCCGCCAATGTCGGCCTGAACCTGGGTTCGGACGGCCTGGTGGATGGCGGCGTGTCGGGCGGCTTCGAGAACGGATCGGGCACGGCATCGTCGTCGACCGCGGTGGTCGGCAGCATACAGTCCGGCGCCGGGCTGAACATCAAGACCAGCGGCGACGCCCGGTTCGAGGGCACCGATATCGGCGCAGCCGGCGATGCGACGGTCGCCGCCGGCGGCAAGCTGACCTTCGACGCGGCGCGCAACGAGAGCAGCGAGAGCGGCAAGTCGGCCAATGCCGAGGTCAGTATCGCGGTGTCGAAGTCGAACAGCGGCAAGGAAGCCGGCATCGAAGCGGGCGGCGGATTCGAGAACACGTCTTCGCGCAGCAGCGAGGCGGTGACCGGCACCATCGCCAGCGGCGGAAACCTGACCCTGTCCTCCGGCAAGGACATGAAGTTCGAAGGGACCACGGTGCAGGGCGGCGGCGACACCACGATCGAGGCCGGCGGCAACGTCGACTTCGCCGCGGCGCGTAACACCAGCAGCAGCGACTCGGTAAACGCCTCGGCCAGCCTGTCGCTGTCGGGCGGTAGCAGCAGCGACAAGGACACCGGCGCGAGCGAGAAGAGCCGCAGCGGCGCCTTCGGCGCCGAAGGCGGCTACGCCAAGGAGCGCAGTTCCGAGGCCGTGACCGGCGCGCTGGAATCGGGCGGCAACCTGAAGATCAAGTCGGGCGGCAGCACGACCTTCGAAGGGACCGATATCGCGGCCGGCGGCGCGGCCAGCGTCGACGCCGGCGGCGACGTCAGCTTCAAGGCCGCCGAGAGCACCTCGAGTTCCTTCGGCGTGGCCGCCTCGGTGGGCATGGAAGGCTCGAACACGACCACCACGCCCGGCAAGGCGCCCGCCGCCGGCGCAGGCGCCGCCGCGATGGCGGCGGGCCTGGCCAAGCCGGAACCGAAGGCGGACGCCGAGCCTGCCGGTCCCGAGACCGAGGAGACCAGGAGCGGCAGCGTCGGCTTCGAGCTGGGCTCGTCCAGCGCCAGCGAGAAGAAGGGGGCCGCCATCAAGGCCGGCAGCATCGACATCAACGCCGGCCGCAACGCCAGCTTCGAGGGAACCCAGGTGGCCGCCGACGGCGACGTCAACGTGGCCGCCAAGGGCGACGTCAGCGTGACCACGGCGCGCAGCACCAGCAGCAACACCGGAGTGTCGCTGTCGGGCCAACGCGAGACCACCAGCAAAGGCGATCCGGCCGCCGCTTCGTCGTCCACCAGCGCCGGCATCGGGCTGGAGCTCGGATCGTCGAGCACCCACGGTGGCGCGACCTTCGAGTCGGGCGGCAAGGTATCGGTGTCGTCCGGCGGCCGCGCCACCCTCGTCAATGCCGAGGTGAAGGCGGACGGCGGCCAGGAGATCAAGGCGGCGGGCGGCGTGGTGCGTTCCACCGTGACCGATACCGAAAGCGGCCTGCGGCTGAACGCCTCGGGCGCGGCGGAAACCGCCCCGAAGGAGGCCGCGCCCGAACCGGCGGCCGGCGCCGCCGCTGCCGCCGCGAAACCGGCGCAGCAGGCCGAGGTCAAGGTCGAGGAGACGCAGTCCGTCGCCCCGGCCAAGACCGCGGCAGTGGCGCGCCCCGTCGTGGTGTCAAGCAATTCCGCCAAGCGTCGCGCCGTCGAAGTCGCCCCGGCAGCGCCGCTCCCGGGCAAGGGCTGATGCGGACGATCCCGGCGCGTGGGCGCCGGGATCGTGCGGGCAGCAAAGAAGTGGAAAGCGCCTAGCCGAACAGGGTGGGCTGCGCCAGGTCCAGCAACAGCTTCTTGACCGGCGCCGGCAGCGGCGCCTCCTTGACCGCATCCAGCTTCCACCAGACGTGGCCTGGCGGCAGGGCGGCGCGCGCCGCCAGCGTCACCGCGAACGGCGCGATGTGCAGCTTGTAGTGGGTGAAGACGTGCACCAGCGGGCTCAGTGGCCGCACTTCGTCGAGCGTGCCGAAGGCGCTTGCCGCAGCCGCGACGTCGGCCGTACAGACCGGCGGCTCGTCCTCGTCCATCGGCACGTGCCCGCCCACCTCCGGCAGCGACAGCAGGCCGCCCCAGATGCCGGTTTGCGGACGCTGTTCCAGCAGCACCTCGCCGCCATCGATCACGACCAGCAGCGCGGTGCGCTTTTCCGGCGTCGCCTTCTTCGGTTTGCGCACCGGCAGTTCGGCGGTGCGGCCGGTGGCGAAGGCCACGCAGCGCGCCTGCAGCGGGCAGCGGCCGCAGTCGGGCCGCGAGCGGGTGCACAGGGTGGCGCCCAGGTCCATCAGCCCCTGGGTGTAGGCTTCGATGGCGCCCGGGTTGCCGGCCACCTCCGGCAGCAGGGCGTCGGCGCGCCGCCACAGCGCATCCTCGATTGGCTTGAGGCCCGGATAAGCGTCGATCCCGAACACGCGCGCGAACACGCGCTTGACGTTGCCATCCAGGATGGCGGCGCGTACGCCGCTGGAAAAGGCCGCGATCGCCGCCGCCGTCGAGCGGCCGATGCCGGGCAGGTCGGCCAGCAGCGCCGGGTCGCTCGGGAACACGCCGTCGTAGTCCCGCACCACGCGCTTGGCACAGGCGTGCAGGTTGCGCGCGCGGGTGTAGTAACCGAGGCCGCTCCAGTGGGCCATCACGTCTTCCGCTGGGGCTTCGGCCAGCGCGTGGACGGTCGGGAAGCGTTCCAGGAAGCGCGCGTAATAGCCCAGCACCGCGGCCACTTGGGTCTGCTGCAGCATGATCTCGGACAGCCAGACGCGGTAGGCATCCTGGGTGTTTTGCCAGGGCAGGGTATGGCGGCCATGGCTGCGCTGCCAGTCGATCACGGCCTTCGAGAAGGTCGGATCGGCCAGCTGGTCGAACTCGGTGAGGCGTTTCATGCGGTGTCTTGTGAAGGCGCTAGGCCTCTAATGTGGTGGTGACGCCCGCCGCGATGGCGGCCAGGCGCTGGCGTGTGGATTCGAGTTCGGCCTGGCCTAGCTCGAAGGCGCCGATCTTCTGTTCCAGGCTGTCGCTGGCGTCGTGGATGCGCTGGACCGTGGCCTGGCGCTGGCGCAGGTTGTCGCGGTGCTGGCGGATCTGCGCTTCCAGCGGCGCGTTGGCGACCTTCAGCCAGGCTTCGACGTCGGCGTTGGCGGCGCGGTAGACGCGCCGCACGCGCGAGGCGATCGAATCGAAGAAGCGCTCGAGCAGCGTCGCGCGGCTGGTCATCAACAGGGTCGCGGTGCCGAACTGGCGCTCGAACAGCGTTTCGATGGCGTCGATCTCGTCGACGTGGCGCGTCAACGATAACGCTTGCGGCAGCGCCAGCGACAGGCCGTGTTCGGCCGCGAAGCGGCGGTGCATCGCGTCCATCATGGACTTGATCTCGTCGACCTTGGCGCAGGCGTCGAGCAGGCCGGCGCGCGCGCCGGCGAAGTAGTTGCGCACCGGCGCGCGCATGCCGGTGGCGAAGCGCGCCGCCGACATCGCGGCGCGCACCGTTTCGGTCCGGTCCTGCAGGCCGTCCATGCCGACCAGGGTGTACAGCTCGGTCGACAGGCGCGTGAACACGGCGCGCGTGCCCTGCAGCTTGAACAGGCCGGCGTCGAACTCCTTCTTTTCGGCCTCGACCCGGCGCACCATGTGGGCGATCATGCCCTGGTTCTTGCCGCGCAGGCTGCGCAGTTCCTGCAACTGCTCGACCAGTTCGCGCAGGCGCGCCGCCACCAGCAGCTGCTGGCCGGCGGCCAGCAGTTCGAGGTCGGCGCGCAGCTGGCGCGCATTGATCGACCGCCGCGCCGGGATCAGGTGGTGGAACAGCGCCGATTCGAGCTCCCCCAGGCGGCTGCGCTCGAACAGGTCCATGTCGCCGCCGATGCGTCCGACCAGCGCCTTGTGGGCCGAGACCGGATAGACCTGGCCGGCGTCCAGCCCGAGCAGGCGCGCGACGTCGTGCTGCTGGCGCGCGATCTCGGCGTCGACAGAGCTCGGGCTTGTGAGCTCGTCCCACATGGCGTCGATCTTGTTCAGCACCGCCAGCCGGCCCGGCCCGGCGCCGATATGGGTGCGCCAGACGTCGATGTCGCTGCGCGTCACGCCGGTGTCGGCGGCCAGCACGAACAGCACCGCGTGCGCGTTCGGGATCAGGTTCAGCGTCAGTTCCGGCTCGGTGCCGATCGCGTTCAGGCCCGGGGTGTCGAGGATCACCAGGCCCTGCTTGAGCAGCGGATGCGGCAGGTTGATGATGGCGTGGCGCCAGCGCGGGATTTCGATGCTGTCGTCCGCACCGACGCCGGCGGCGAGGTCGGGATCCTGTGGGTCGAACAGGCCGTAGCGCTCGGCCTCTTTCACTGGTACGTGGCGCGTCTGGCTGACCTGGCGCAGCGTCTCGTGCATCGCGCCCGGATCGTCCAGGTCGAGCGGCAGCACGGTCCAGGCGCCGGGATCGTCGCGGTAGTCGCCCAGGGACAACTGGCCGGCGCGGGTCTCGATCGGCAGCAGGCGGATGCAGGGTGGCAGCTGGGCATCCCACAGCAGTTCGGTCGGGCACATGGTGGTGCGGCCGGCGCTGGACGGCAGGATGCGCTGGCCGTAATCGGCGAAGAACAGGGCGTTGATCAGTTCGGTTTTGCCGCGCGAGAACTCGGCCACGAAGGCGACCGACAGCCGGTCGTCGCGCAGGCGTCCGAGAGCACGCGCCAGCACCTGTTCGCCGGCGGCGTCGATCAGTCCGGCTTCGCGCAGGGCTTTGCCGTAGCCCTCGAGGCTGGCGGCAACGCTGGCCCGCCACGCTCCATACTGTTGTAGATCCTGCATCGTTCAGCCCGTTATATTCTTAGCGCTGGCACTGCGCGCAATAGAATGTCGAGCGCTGGCCCTGCTTGATCTGGCGGACCGGCGCCTCGCACTGGCGGCAGGGCACACCAGCACGATCATAGACGAAATATGTCTGCTGGAAATATCCAGACTGCCCATTTACCGCAATAAAGTCACGCAGGGTACTGCCGCCCTGGACGATGGCGGCGGCCAGGATGTCGCGGATCGCCTCGGCCAGCCGGTCGTAGCGCGCGCGGCTGATGCGCGAAGCCGGTGTCTTGGGACTGATGCCGGCCCGGAACAGGCTTTCGCAAGCGTAGATATTGCCGACGCCCACCACGATGTCGCCGGCCAGCAGCACCTGCTTGATCGGCGCGCTGCGGCGCCGCGTTTCCCGATGCAGCAGGGCGCCATCGAAATGCTCGCCGAGCGGTTCCACGCCCAGGCCGCGCAGCAGGATGTGCTCTTCCACGTCGCCATCCTCGTTGGCATGCCACAGCACGGCGCCGAAGCGGCGCGGATCGTGCAGGCGCAGCACCTGCACCCCTTCCGGGCCATTGACGACGAGGTCGACATGGTCGTGCTTGCGCGGTTCGATGCCCGGCGGCAGCACGCGCAGGTGGCCGGACATGCCCAGGTGGATGATCAGGGTGCCGTGCTCGAAATGAATCAACAGGTATTTGCCGCGCCGGCCGGTGGCCAGGATGCGGCGGCCGGCCAGCAGCCCGGACAGGCCGGGCGGGAAGGGCCAGCGCAGGCCGTCGCGGCGGCAGATGACCTGCTCGACGACGCGGCCTTCGATATGGGGCGCGACACCGCGCCGGGTGACTTCTACTTCTGGCAGTTCAGGCATGGGGGAGACGAATCGTGTAAAGTCGGGTTGCCGTCGCGGCTGGGCAGCCTGCGGGCCGGGCTGGCGCCAGGAATCCTGGCGCAGCTCATGCGCGGCAGGCGCCTGCGCATGAGCGTAGAATCAAATCAAAACATCAACTCGGATTTTGGACTTGCTTTGAAAAACGCTTTCGCCATTGTAACCGTCTCCGGGCTGCTTGCAGGCCTGCTCTCGGGTTGTGCTGTCTCGCCGCAACAGCAGTCGCTCGCTGCCGGCGAGCAGGCCGGGTCCGTCCAGCAGCAATCCGCACCGCAAGAAGCCGAGCTGGACGAGGAAGAGCTGGCGGCCAAGAAAAAGGCCGAGGAAGAAGCGCGCCTGCCCAAGGTCGAGCTCACGCCCGTCATGCTCGAGCAGTTGATGAAGGCGGAATTCGCGTTTCGCAACGGCGACTGGCAGGGGCCTTATCTGACCGTCTACAACCTGGCCCAGCGCACCGGCGATCCGCGCCTGGCGCGCCGCGCGGCCGAGATGGCGGTGGCCGCCAAGCAGGCCGACGACACCCTGGCCGCGGTGCGCCTGTGGTACCAGCTCGATCCGGAATCCGACGAAGCGACCCAGTATTTCGTCGGCATGGCGGTCACGTCCGACAAGATCGCCGAACTCGAACCGATCTTCGAGCAGCGACTGCGCGAGGCGACCCCGGCCCGGCGCGGCGTGCTGCTGTTCCAGGTCCAGCAATTGCTGGGCCGTGCGAAGGACAAGGAAGCGGCGATCGCCATGCTCGAGCGCCTGATCGCGCCCTATGACAACACGATGGAGGCGCGCGTCGTGCGCGCCCAGATCGCGCTGGTGCGTGACGACAAGGCGCTGGCGCGCAGCGAGGCCCGGGCGGCCCTGGCGGCCAAGCCCGACGCCGAGATCGCCCTCCTGATGCTGGCGCAGACCACCGAGGACGAGGCGCAAGTGGTGGCCCTGATGCAGAACTTCCTCAAGAGCTATCCGAAGGCGAACGACGTGCGCGCCGCCTATGCGCGGGTGCTGGTCAACCGCAAGGATTATCCGGCTGCGCGGCGCGAGTTCGAGCTGCTGGTCAAGGGCCAGCCCGACAACGCCGCCCACCTGTATGCGCTGGGCATCCTGGCCACGCAGATGAACGATGCCCTCGGCGCCGAACAATATTTCACCCGCTTCGTGGAAGTGCTGGGACGCAATCCAGACGATGAGCGCGATCCTTCGCGCGCGCTGTTGATCCTGTCGCAACTGGCGGAAGAGCGCAATGACCTGGTCGGCGCCCTGCAATGGCTGGACAAGGTGCCGGAAGGCACGGATCCGCAAACCCGCTTCAACACCCAGCTGCGCCGGGTCCACCTGGTCGGTAAGGGCGGCGACGTGAACAGCGCGCGGCGACTGCTGGCCGAGATCAAGACCGACGATCCGGCGCGCCAGGCCCAGCTCATGGCGGCCGAGGCGCAACTGCTGCGCGAAGCCGGCCAGCTGCAGGAAGCCTATGCGGTGATGGAAGCGGCCACGGAGCGCTTCCCGAAGAATCCCGACCTGCTGTACGACTTCGCGCTGCTGGCCGAAAAGCTGGGCAAGGTCGACGTGATGGAAGCGCAATTGCGTGAAGTGATGGCGCAGGCGCCGGACAATCACCATGCGTACAACGCCCTCGGCTATTCGCTGGCCGAGCGCAATGTGCGCCTGCAGGAAGCCTACGGCCTGATCGCCAAGGCGCTCGACATGGCGCCGGACGACCCCTTCATCATGGACAGCATGGGCTGGATTCATTATCGGATGGGTAATCTGGCGGAAGCCGAGAAATTCCTGCGCCGCGCCTACGATTTGCGCAAGGACCCCGAGATCGCCGTTCACCTGGGCGAGGTGCTGTGGCAGAAGGGCGATAAGTCGGCGGCCGAGAAGCTGTGGCGCGAGGCGCGCGCCAAGGATCCGCAGAACGATACGCTGCGCACCACGCTGGCGCGGTTGCGGCCCGCCTTGTGAAATAATCCAGTCTTGCGGCGGACCGCATTGCGCGGTCCGCTGCGTTTGTCCATTTCCCGATCGTTCCTATGCCACTGACCCGACGTCTTACCCTGCTCGCCGCCGCGTGCTCATTCGCTGCCGCGCTTGCCGGCTGCGCCACCGGCACCGCCAACCTGTCCACCGCCACGGTCGGCGACTACCGCGACACCATCGACCTGTCGGGCAAGCTGTCGGTCAATTACCAGAAGGATGGCAAGCAAGAGTCGATCACCGGTAATTTCAACTGGGAGCAGCGTCCCGAGGCGATCGACGTCGCCCTGATCTCTCCGCTGGGCCAGACCGTGGCCACGATCAATGTCACGCCGAATGCCGCGACCCTGGTCCAGGGCGGCCAGGAGCGCACGGCGGGCGACATCGACAGCCTGACCCAGGAGACGCTGGGCTGGCCGCTGCCGGTATCCGGCCTGCGCGACTGGCTGCAGGGCTATGCGCTGGACGCGCAGGGGCAGCGCTTCCGCGCCTCGCCGGCCAATAACAGCGTGACGACCAGGGATGGCTGGCGCCTGCGCTTCGTCGAATGGCAGGACGCTGCCGCGGCCCAGCCGGCGCCGCGTCTCATCCAGGCCGAGCGCGCCGCCTCGGGCGACATCACGGACCTCGCGATCCGCATCGTCATCCTGCCTTCGGCCTGATCCATGCGTTCGCTGCACGATTGCCCGGCGCCGGCCAAGCTCAACCTGTTCCTGCACGTCACCGGCCGCCGCGCCGACGGCTACCACCTGCTGCAAAGCGTGTTCCAACTGATCGACCGCGCCGACCGGCTGCATTTCGACTTGCGCGACGACGAGCAGATTCGCCGCACCAACGACGTGCCGGGCGTGCCCGAAGAGCAGGACCTGGTCGTGCGCGCGCTGCGCCTGTTGCAGGCCGAGTTTGCGCGCCGCCATGGCCGGCTGCCGCCAGGCATCTCCGTCAGGGTGGACAAGGTCTTGCCCATGGGCGGCGGGCTGGGCGGCGGCTCGTCGGATGCGGCCACCGCCTTGATGGCGGCCAATGCGTTGTGGGACGCCGGGCTGGGCCGCGAAGAATTGATGGCGCTGGGCTTGCCGCTGGGCGCCGACATCCCGTTTTTCCTGTTCGGCGAAACCGCGTTCGCGGAGGGCGTGGGGGAGGCCTTGCAGGCGGTGCCGGGGCCGGATTGCTGGTATGTGGTGATCGAGCCGGGTGTCGCGGTGCCGACGCCCGCAATTTTTTCTGCGCCAGATTTGACAAGAGACTCAAAGCCCGTCAGAATAGCGGACTTTTCCAGCCACACCGATTCATGCAGTACGGTTGGTTTTGGGAAAAATGATTTGCAGGACGTGGCGATGCGCCTGTTCCCGCCGGTAGCAGAGGCGGTTGAATGGTTGAGCAGCCATGGCGATGCCAGGATGACTGGCTCAGGGGCGTGCGTGTTTTGCGCGTTCTCCAGCGAAGACGCTGCCGACCAGGTGTTGGCGCAAGTGCCGGGCAAGTGGACGGCATGGAAAGCGAAGTCGCTGAAGACACACCCGCTGATGAAATCGCTCTTGCAAAATCAGGGAGTTATAGAATAAAATACTGCCTGTCGCAGCGTTGAGTAGCAAGTTAAGATGCTGGCGGCAAGTAGTAAAGATCGTGTAGGGGAATCGCCAAGCTGGTTAAGGCACCGGATTTTGATTCCGGCATACCAAGGTTCGAATCCTTGTTCCCCTGCCAAAGTTTTCTTGTTCTGTCGATGCGTGTGCGTCCAGCAAGAAAATCGCGATGCGGTGCCGAGCGCCACATCAGCATGCTAATCAGCCGGTATATCCGGCTGATTGTTTTTCTACCGTACAAACGCTTTTTACCCTTTAGGACTCCCCATGGCTTACGAAAACCTGATGGTTTTTACCGGCAATGCCAATCCGGCACTAGCAGAGGGGGTCGCAAAAAGCCTCGGCATTCCTCTTGGTAAAGCAGTCGTCTCCAAGTTCTCCGATGGCGAAGTCATGGTCGAGATCAACGAGAACGTGCGCGGCAAGGACGTCTTCGTCCTGCAATCGACCTGCGCCCCGACCAACGACAGCCTGATGGAAATCATGCTGATGGTCGACGCCCTCAAGCGCGCTTCGGCCGGCCGCATCACCGCTGCCATTCCTTACTTCGGTTATGCCCGCCAGGACCGCCGTCCGCGTTCGGCGCGTGTCGCGATCTCGGCCAAGGTCGTCGCGAACATGCTGGAAGAAGCCGGCGTCGAGCGCGTCCTGATCATGGACTTGCACGCCGACCAGATTCAGGGTTTCTTCGACATCCCGGTCGACAATATCTACGCATCGCCGATCCTGCTGGGCGACCTGCAGAAGCGTAACTACGACGACCTGCTGGTCGTGTCGCCCGACGTCGGCGGCGTGGTGCGCGCACGCGCCCTGGCCAAGCGCCTGGGCTGCGACCTGGCGATCATCGACAAGCGTCGCCCGAAGGCGAACGTGTCGGAAGTGATGAACATCATCGGCGAAGTCGAAGGCCGCAACTGCGTGATCATGGATGACATGGTCGACACCGCGGGCACCCTGTGCAAGGCCGCCGAAGTGCTCAAGGAGCGCGGCGCCAAGAAAGTCGTTGCATATTGCACGCACCCGGTCCTGTCCGGCCCGGCGATCGATCGCATCGCGAGCTCGCCGCTGGACGAACTGGTCGTCACCGACACCATCCCGCTGAGCCCAGCCGGCGCCGCTTGCGGCAAGATCCGCCAGCTGACTTGCGCACCGCTGCTGGCCGAGACCTTCAAGCGGATCGTCAAGGGCGACTCGGTCATTTCGCTGTTCGTCGACTAAGCAGTTTCGACGTCGTATTGCGCGGCGCGCCTGGCTCAACAGCCGGCGCGCCGTTGTAGCATCCAGGATTTCTTGAGCGCGCAGCATTGGCGCTCGTTCTTGACCGTCCCTGGTCGCGGGGATGGTCGCCACTTGGGCAACCGGGCCGGGAAACGTTTTTCCCGACATTCGGGCCCGATTTATTTTTGGAGTTTCACATGAAAGTAGTCGCATTCAACCGCACTCAGCAGGGGACCGGAGCGAGCCGCCGCCTGCGCAACGCTGGCCAGACCCCAGGCATCATCTACGGTGGCACCGAAGCCCCGGCGCTGATCGCCCTGGACGGCAACGCGTTGTACCACGCGCTCAAGAAAGAAGCATTCCACGGTTCCGTGCTGGACCTGGAAATCGACGGCAAGACCCAGCAAGTGCTGCTGCGTGACTTCCAGATGCACGCATACAAGCAACTGGTCCTGCACGCTGACTTCCAGCGCGTCGACACCTCGAAGCCGATCCACACCAAGGTCACCCTGCACTTCGTGAATGCCGAAGTCTCGCCAGCAGTCAAGCTGAGCGGCGCCATCGTGTCGCACGTGCTGAACGAAGTCGAAGTGTCCTGCCTGCCAGGCCAACTGCCAGAGTTCATCGAAGTCGACCTGTCGAAGCTGGAAGCCGGCCAGTCGATCCACACCGGCGACCTGGTCCTGCCAGAAGGCGTGACCGCGCTGACCCATGGCCAGAACCTGACCATCGTCACCACCTCGATCCCACGCGGCGCAGCGACTGCTGAAACCGCTGCTGAGTAATATCGGCTGATCGCGCCGCTTCGGCGGCGCATCGATAAAGAACCCGCCGCGGCTTGCCCGGCGGGTTTTTGTTTTCCGCCATCGCCGCAGCCCACACCGAGCATCGTTGTGTACGCCGGACGGCGCGTTTGAGCGATAATCGCGTTTTCTCCAAAGAACACCACGCATGTCCATCCGTCTGATCGTCGGCCTCGGCAACCCTGGCCCGGAATACGAACAAACCCGCCACAATGCCGGCTTCTGGCTGGTCGACAACCTGGCCAACAGCCTGCCGGGTTGCCGCCTGCAGCGCGAATCGCGCTTCAACGCCCTGGTGGCCAAGACCTCGATCTCGGGCAACGACGTCTGGCTGCTCGAGCCGCAGACCTTCATGAACCGTTCGGGCCAGTCGGTCGGCGCGCTGGCGCGCTTCTATAAAATCAATCCGGACGAAGTCCTGGTCGTGCACGACGAACTGGACCTGATGCCCGGCGTCGCCAAGCTCAAGAAAGGCGGCTCCTCGGGCGGCCACAACGGCCTGAAAGACATCACCGCGGCTCTCGGCACCCAGGAATACTGGCGCCTGCGCCTCGGCATCGGCCACCCGCGCAGCCTCAACCTGCAGCAGGGCGTGGCCGACTTCGTGCTGCATCGCCCGCGCAAAGAAGAACAAAGCCTGATCGAGGAATCGATCGACAAGAGCCTGCGCATCATCCCGCTCGCCTGCGAAGGCAAGCTCGACGTGGCGACGATGCAGTTGCATACGGCCTGACAGTTGCATACGGCCTGACAAAGCGCTCTTCGCTTCCCCGGCTCATCCGCCCCGCACCACGACCTGCGAGCGCAGGTCGCGCAGCATGCGTTCGAGCGCCGGCCGCATGCGCCGGTAGTCGTCGGGCGAGCAGGTGGCCGCCGTGTGCCTGAACTTGAGCTGGCGCTTGACCGTCACCAGCGCGCCGTGCCGCTGGTAGTGCGAGCGGTAGGCGAAGTTGGCATCGATCACCTTGACGGCGCGCGGCAGGGCCAGCACCTGCGCGCGCTTCGGCAGGTGGAAGCGTAGTTCATCCTCGGCATCGATCGCCGGACACACGAACTCCTGGCGCCGCTCGGGTTCCTGCGTGAACGCGAACACGGCGTCGCCCAACCCTCCCCAGAAGTTATACGTGGTGGCCAGCCCTGCCGGCCCCGGCAGTTGCGTGAAGCCGCTGCTGGCGCCGCGGAACGACAGGGTATAGTCGTCGGCCACGCCTTCGGTGTCGCCCGGCTCCAGCACGCCGCCGCCCTGTTGCCCCAGCCCTTGCAGCATGCGTTCGACGAAGCGGTCGCGCTCGGCCGCCGGCGTGGCGCGCACCACGCGCCGGTAGGGCTCGGCCTGGGCGCCGCTGCTGGTGCGCGTGACCTTGAAGCGGCTGCCGCCGTCGGGCTGGATGTCGAACTGGGTAAACGTGCGGCTGCGCGCCTGCTGGAAGAACGGGATCATCGCGAACTCTCCCGAGCGCGCCAGCACCGCCGGCTTGCCGAGCAGCGCGGCGGGCAGGAAGCCGCCTGCCACCGATTCGGCGGTCGGGTCGAGATACAGCTGCAGCGAAGGGATGTAGACGATCGCATGATTGAGCACGCCGAGCGTCGGCACGCCGGGCAGGCGATAGGCGTCGCCATTATTGACCAGCGCCACCGTGCTGTCGATGCCGGAGCTGGCCAGCAGCGCCTCGAGCAGGGTCGCGTGGTCCTTGCAGTCGCCATAGCGGTTGGCCAGCACGCTCGACGCCGCATGCGGCACCACGCCGCCGGGGCCGAGATAGACGCCGACGTAGCGCACGTTCTTGCGCACCCAGTCGGAGAGGGCGATCGCGCGGGCGCGGCGGTCGAGGATGGCGCCCGTGATGCTGGCCGCCAGCGCCGCCACCGTGTCGTCGGGCAGCGCCTTGCCGGCGGCGCGCTCCTGGTAGGCGCGCGCAAAGGCGGCGTAGTCGGCGAAGGTCGAGACCGCGAGCCGCTTGCCGTAGTCGAGATAGCTGACCGAATCGGCCTCCAGCCGCGCATTGTCGCCGTCGACGTAGCGCCAGGCGTAGCGGCGCTTGCCGGGCGCGGGCGCAGGCATGTTCGTGGCGGCGCTCGTCTCGAAGCCGACCGCATCGGCGTGCAGGGGCATCGAGGCCGGCATGTCGTAGACCAGGCGGAAGTCGCGCTGGCGCTGGAAGCGCGCCGAGGTCAGGTCTTCGAAGTGGCCGGGAAACAGCGGCGTATGGCGCCGCACGACGTAGCGCACCGCGACCCTGTCGCCCGCTTCGACGTCGGGGAAGACGACGATCTTGAGCCGCGTGTCCTGGAACATCGGGGCGTCGAGCGAGGCGGCTTCTTGCTGGTCGCGGATCTGGTGCGGCTGCACCGCCAGGCGCCGGCCGTCGGCTTTCTCGGTATGCGCCTCG
The DNA here is from genome assembly GCF_001866515.1 of Massilia timonae. Classification (NCBI taxonomy): domain Bacteria; kingdom Pseudomonadati; phylum Pseudomonadota; class Betaproteobacteria; order Burkholderiales; family Oxalobacteraceae; genus Massilia; species Massilia timonae. The sequence goes on along the minus strand of NZ_JRYB01000001.1, from coordinate 1,156,495 downwards.
ACGGAGACGACTTCGTCGAGCGACTGGTTGTAGCCGATGTAGAACTGGGCGTGTTCGTGCAGCGCCGCGCGGTTGACGATGGTCTTGGCCTGCTCGACCGTGAGCGTGTAGCCGCCGCCCGACTCGACCACGAAATGCTGGACGTGGCGGTCCACCACCACCGAGCGGTCGGTGCCGCTGTCGGCCTCGAGCGCGCTTGCCGACGCAGGCAGGCACAGCAATGGACACAGAAGCAGACACAGCATGACGACGAAGCGCAGATGCATGACACTCTCCGGACACGCGACCGGCCCATGTTACGCAGCGGTACGGTGGCAGGATTGATCGGGCGCAAGGGCATGCTTCCTGCGATAATTCCGGCATGAAGGCGCTCACTTTTCATGCCGGGCCACTGGCCATGGCCCAGATTGCGGAACACGGCTTGCGGGCCCGGGACGTGGCCATCGTGCCCGCCGCGGCGGGCGGCCCCAAGGGATTGATCTTCCAGTCGCTGGACCAGTGGATGTTCGGCGAGTGGTTCCCCTCGGCCCCGCGCGAACGCACGCTGATCGGCGCCTCGATCGGCGCCTGGCGCATGGCCGCCGCCTGCCAGAAGGATCCGGTCAAGGCCCTCGCCCTGCTGGGCGAGCTGTATGCGGGCCAGCGCTACACGAGCTTGAAACCTACGCCGCAGGACATCGACGCGGTCGTGCAGGCCTTGCTGGACGAACTGGTGCGCGGGCATGAAGACGACATCGTCAACCACGAGCATTACCGGCTGCACCTCCTGACCGTGCGCGGACTGCGTTCGCTGGCGTCGCCCGCGCACCGCTATGCCGAGATGCGCGGCTTCCTGTCGGCGGCGCTGCACAACGCCGGCTCGCGCGCCTGGCTGGCGCGCCTGATGGAGCGGGTCGTGATTGGCGATGGACGCAGCGGGGCGCCATGGCTGCGCGAGCGCTTCGACAGTTTCAACACGCATTTCTCGACGCTCACGCGCGACAACCTGGCGCCCGGATTGCTGGCTTCGGGCACGCTGCCCCTGCTGATGAAGGCGGTGACCGGCATCGCCGAGGCGCCCGCCGGCAGCTACTGGGACGGCGGCATCGTCGACTATCACCTGGCGCTGCCGTATTCGCGGGCGAAGGGCGAGCTGGTGCTGTACCCGCATTTCACCGAGCACATCGTGCCGGGCTGGCTGGATAAGGGATTTCCGTGGAGGAGGGCGGCGCGCGGCGCCAATCGCGGCTGGCTCGACAACGTGCTGCTGGTGGCGCCGTCCGACGAATTCCTGCGCACGCTGCCGCGCGGGAAGTTGCCGGACCGCGCCGACTTCAAGTTCTACGGTTTGAATCACGATGAGCGCGTGCGCACCTGGAAGCGGGCGATCGGGGAAGGGGAGCGGCTGCGCGACGAACTGGCCGAATTCGCGCTGCGGCCGGACCTGGGCCGCATCAAGCCGATCTAGCTTGTCACAGTAGAAACCCGACCGTTGCAGCGGGCACGCAATGCGCCGTTTTTTGCGGCAGCCTGGCCTGTCCGGGTTACAATGCACGGTTTGGAGCGGTTTACCGATCGCTCGCGTTTACCGAATCAGAAAGAGTTCCCATGACCCTCAAATGCGGCATCGTCGGCCTGCCCAACGTTGGCAAATCCACCCTGTTCAACGCACTGACCAAGGCCGGCATCCCGGCTGAAAACTACCCGTTCTGCACCATCGAGCCGAACGTGGGCGTGGTCGAGGTGCCGGATCCGCGCATCGACGCACTGTCGGCGATCGTGAAGCCGGAACGCGTGGTCAAGGCCATCGTCGAATTCGTCGACATCGCGGGCCTAGTGGCCGGCGCGTCGAAGGGCGAGGGCCTGGGCAACCAGTTCCTGTCGCACATCCGCGAAACCGACGCCATCGTCAACGTGGTGCGCTGCTTCGAAGACCCGAACGTGATCCACGTGGCCGGCAAGGTCAGCCCGATCGACGACATCGAAGTCATCCAGACCGAACTGGCGCTGGCCGACATGGGCACCGTCGAGAAAGCCATCCACCGCGAGCAGAAGAAGGCGCGCTCGGGCGACAAGGACGCGGCCAAGCTGGTCGCGCTGCTGGAGCGCCTGATGCCGCACCTGAACGAAGGCCAGCCGGTGCGCACCATGGGCCTGGACAAGGAAGAGATGGCGATCATCTATCCGCTGCACCTGATCACCGCCAAGCCGGCGATGTTCGTGGCCAACGTGTCGGACACCGGCTTCACCAACAACCCGCTGCTGGACCAGCTGACCGAGTTCGCCAACAAGCAGAACGCCCCGATCGTCGCCATCTGCGCCGCGATCGAATCCGAAATCGCCGAGATGGACGATGCCGACAAGGTCGACTTCCTGAACGATATGGGCATGGACGAGCCGGGCCTGGATCGCCTGATCCGCGCCGCGTTCAAGCTGCTGGGCCTGCAGACCTACTTCACCGCCGGCGTGAAGGAAGTGCGCGCCTGGACCGTGCCGATCGGCGCCACCGCGCCGCAGGCCGCGGGCGTGATCCACACCGACTTCGAGCGCGGCTTCATTCGTGCGCAGACCATTTCGTATGACGACTTCCTGACCTACAAGGGCGAGTCGGGCGCGAAGGAAGCGGGCAAGATGCGCGCCGAAGGCAAGGAATACATCGTCAAGGATGGCGACGTGCTGAACTTCCTGTTCAACGTCTGATCCACCGGGGGCGCGCTGCGCCCACCCCAACGCAAGCCCTTCCTTCCGAAGGGCTTGTTGCTTTTTGGCTTATACAAAAACAATAAGGCATGCCGTCTGGATACGGTTGAGCTACAGGAAAACATGAACGATACAGTCCAGAACCGCTTGCTGCCGGTGCCGTACTGGCGCGCCGCGCTGGCCGAAGTCAGCCTGCTGCATCCCGAGGTGGCGCCCGACAGCAAACCTATCGCGCTCGCGGAAAACGACGGCGCGTGGCGGGTCGCGCAAGCCGCGCCCGACCTGGCGAGCTGGATCGAGGCACAGTTCAATGCCAGCAAACTGGAACGTGCCGGCCGCATCCCCTTCGTGCTGATCCCGGCCCGCCTGGCGCTGGACGCGAGCCATGGCGCCAAGCAGGACGGCGCCGAGTTGCACAAGGGCGCTTCGGTGCTGTGCATCCCCTGCCTGCTGGACCGTCAGGGCGTGTTGTCGCCCGATCCCGAGCGCATGCCGTGGATTCCGCGCGAGCTGCTGGAGCCGACCCTGCAGCGCACGTCGGTCGGCGCGCTGGCCAGCGTCGACGCATTCATCGGCGCGCTGCCGGAACAAGCCACCGGCATGGGCGATACCTTCCACGTGGCGGCGCGCCTGTTCGAAGCCGTGACGGGCGCCGGGCTGCCCGGGCTTTCTGCAATGGCGCCGGCCGAGTCAGGCCAGCGGCTGCCGGATTTCGCGCTGGACGAGCACCGCCTGGTGTCGGGCTGGCACGGCATGCCCTACGAACCGCCGATCGTCGCGCGGCATCTCCTGAAGCTGTATGACCGCATCATCGCCGAGGGGCCGCCCACGCCGCTGCTCGACACCTTGCGCACCATTGCCGACCGGCCGGCGCGCGCGCCGTTACCGCTGCAGCAGACCGCGCCGTATGACGGCCAGACGGTCGGCCACATGCATCCGCTTCACCACTTGTCGCCGTCCCAGCGCATGGCGATGGTCGAGCTGCAGCGCCTGGGCGAGGGGCAGGTCCTGGCGGTGAACGGTCCGCCCGGCACCGGCAAGACCACCTTGCTGCAAAGCGTGGTCGCCCAGCTCTGGGTCGATGCGGCCCTGGCCGGCGGCGATTGTCCGCTGATCGTGGTCGCCTCGACCAATGTGAAGGCGGTCGAGAACGTGCTCGACAGCTTCGCGAAAATCTCGGCCGAGACCGGGCATCGGCGCTGGCATCCCTACGGGCGCGGCTTCGGGCTGTTCCTGGCGTCCGAATCGCGCCAGACCCAGCATCCGGTCTGCACCGGCAAGAGCCACCCCTTCGAGGAGTTCGAGACGCCGGAAATGCTGGCGGCGGCGGAGCGCCATTACCTCGACTGCGCGGCGATGCACTTCAGGCGGCGCGGCGATGGCGTTGGCACCGTGGTCCACGACCTGCACGCCGAACTGAAGGAGCTTGCCGCCCGCCTCGACACGCTGGTGGCGGCGCGCCATACCCTGTTCCATGCGCTCGGCCAGGACGTCGACGACGGCGCCGTTGCCTCGTACCGCGCCTTGCTGGCGACCTTGAACGAGGAACTCACGCGTTGCCGTGAACAGCTGGCGCAACTGCGCGCGCGCCTGGACGAAAGCGAACAGGCCGCCGACGCCGCCTTGCGCGCCTACGAGGCGCGCCGCGACGACATCATGCAGGCCGAGAAGGCATGGGCGGCCTACCTGGCCGACGCCTCGATCTGGCTCGACCTCTTCAGTTTCGTGCCGGCCGTGCGCCGGCGCCGCATGGCGCGTGACCGCCAGGTGCTGATGGCGCATCCGCTGACTGCCGACCTCCAGCACCGCGCCGACGGCGTGCCGGGGCATTTCCATACGCTCAAGAAGGAAGCGCTGCAGCACAAGAACGATGCCGTAGCCGAGCTGCTCGCCTTGAAAGGGGAGCTCGCGCGTCAGGGAGACGACGTCAAGCAGGAGATGGCGCGGGCCGAGACGGAGCGCGCACGCATCGCCAGCGCCTTCGCCGCCTGGCGCGACGTGGCCGGCGACGATCCCGAGCTGCTCGACGCCAGCCTGGCCAACCTGAACGACCACCTGGACAAGGGGCTGCGCGCGCGCATGTTCGCCGTCGCCGACTGGTACTGGTCGGGCCAGTGGATTTTGGAAGTGCGGCACCGGATCAGGAGCGGCATCAAGGATACGAAGGGCCGCCGCAAGCTCGAAGCGAAGTACCGCCGCTTCGCCAAGCTCTCTCCCTGCCTGGTGTCGAACTTCCACATGGCGCCGTCGTTCTTCACCGCCTGGGAAGGCGAGGACATGCCGTTCTGGAATACGATCGACCTGCTCGTGGTGGATGAGGCGGGGCAGGTCTCGCCCGATATCGGCGCGCCGATGTTCGCGCTGGCGCGGCGCGCGCTGGTGGTCGGCGACACCTTCCAGATCGAACCGGTCTGGAACAGCGGCGAAGCGACCGACCGCGCCAACGCCGTCAAGTTCGGCCTGGCGCCGGCCTTCCACGACCCCGCCTACGAGCGCCTGGAGCAGGCCGGTCATACCCCGGCCAGCGGCAGCCTGATGCGCATCGCCAACCGCAGCTGCACGGTCCAGCAGTACGAGGACGTGCGCGGCCTGATGCTGACCGAACACCGCCGCTCTGTGCCGGAGCTGATCGATTACTGCAACCGGCTGATCTACGCCGGCCGCCTCGAACCGAAACGCGCATCGCTGCCGCCGGAAGCGCGGATCCTGCCGCCATTCGAGCTGATCCACGTCGGCGGCAAGGACGTGCGGCGCGGCGGCAGCCGCCAGAACGAAGCGGAGGCGGCCGCGGTCGTCGACTGGCTCAAGGCCCACCGCGCCGACATCGAACGGCATTACCTCGATGGCGCCGGCAAGCCGACGCCGATCTGGCAGCTGGTGGGCATCGTGACCCCGTTCGCCGCCCAGGCGGGCGCCATCGAACGGCGCCTGCGCCGCGACATGCCGGACCTGCTGCGCAAGGACAGCCGCCTGACGGTCGGCACCGTGCACGCGCTGCAGGGCGCCGAGCGCGCCATCGTGCTGTTCTCGCCGACCTATGGCGAGAGTTTCAATGGCGGCGCCTTCTTCGACCAGAAGCCGAACATGCTGAACGTCGCGGTATCGCGCGCCCGGGACAGCTTCATCGTCATCGGCAACCGCAAGGTGTTCGATGCCGGCCGCACCGCGCTGCCATCCGGCCTGCTGGCGACGTATCTGGTGGAGCGCAGCCGCGAGACGGTCGAAGGCTAGCGCAGGCGGCGGATTCCATCGAATCCGCGCTTCGGGATCGTGCCAGCGGCGCCGATTGCTGCCATACTGTTGGCTTCTTACCATCCCGATCACAGCATGGCCACCGTCACCGAACTCCTCCTTTATCCGATCAAGTCCTGCGCCGGCCTGTCCGTGCCCGAGGCGACGCTCGCCCTCGACGGCCTGTCGGCGGGCGGCGTGCACGACCGCGAATGGATGGTGGTCACGCGCGAAGGCCTGTTCCTGACCCAGCGCGAATACCCGCGCATGGCGACCATCGCGCCGCGCGTCGAGGGCGATGCGCTGGTGGTCGAGGCGCCCGGCCTGTCGCCGCTCCGCCTGCCGCTGGCGCACGCGCCTGCGGCGCCGGCGATCGAGGTGCTGATCTGGGACGACCACGTCCTGGCCGCCGACTGCGGCGACGATGCCGCCGCCTGGTTCGCCGACGCCGTCGGCGCCCCGTGCCGGCTGGTGCGCTTCCATCCCGACGTCGTGCGTCCGAAGATCAGCCCATGGACTGGCGGCTTGCCCGCCGCCGCCCGTTTTTCGGACGGCTACCCGATCCTGCTGATCGGCCAATCCTCGCTCGACGACCTGAACGCCAGGCTGGCGAAAGCCGGCCGCACTGCGCTGCCGATGAACCGCTTCCGCCCCAACGTGGTCGTGGAAGGCATCGACGCCTTCGAAGAAGACTTCGTGGAGACCTTCAGCGATGGCGAGATCAACCTGCGTCCGGTCAAGCCCTGCGCCCGCTGCCCGATCCCGTCGGTCGACCAGGCCACCGGCATCCCCGGTCCCGACCCCCTCGACATCCTGCAAACCTACCGCGCCAACGCCCGTATGGACGGCGCCGTCACGATGGGCATGAACGTCATCGTCCAGGACGGCATTGGCCGCACCTTGCGCGTGGGCCAGGAACTAAACGCCGAGCTTGCTTTCTAAGCACCAGGACAGGTCGAACGCCGGCGACACCGCAACAGTGTCGCAAAATCGCCTATTCCCGCATCTTGCACGATATTGACAAGCGGTTTTTCATATCCAAGCAAGATTGGATGGCGTAATGTTACGGTTATTGCTGAAAGGAATGCTCCATGCATGAGCCGAGCGCGTCGACGCGAGAACTGATGGCGGAAAACGAGACCTTGCGCGCGCGCATGGCGTACCTGCTCGAGCAGGCCGAACGCAACCACGAAATCATGTGCCGCCACCAGGCCTTCGACCTGCAGATCGTGGGCGCCGGCAGCTTTCCGGAGCTGGTCGGCACGATCTTTCGCACGCTGCCGGTGATCTCCGAACTGGACACCGTCACCCTGTCGCTGGTCGACCCGGATGCCGACATCTATACCGTGATGCACCGCCTGGGCGTCGATTTCGAGGGGTTCCCCAACCTGATGTTCTGCGAGCATGCGGTCGAACTCGGCTTCGACATGTCGCCCGAGCGCCGTCCGCGTCCGATCCTGGGCGCCTATGCGCCGGGCCAGCATTGCGCCATGTTCCCGCATCCGCCCGCCGGGCTGCAGAGCGTGGCCCTGGTGCCGCTGCTGCGCAATACGCGCCTGATCGGCAGCCTCAATTTGGGCAGCACCGACCCGACCCGCTTCACGCCGAACCTGGGCACCGATTTCGTCGAGCACATGGGGTCGATCATCGCGATCTGCCTCGAAAACGTGATCAGCAACGAGATGCTGAAATACATCGGCCTCACCGATTCGCTCACCGGCGTCTACAACCGCCGCTACATGGACCGCCGCCTGCTCGAAGAGATCGCGCGCGCCCGGCGCCAGGGCTACCGCCTGTCCTGCATGTACATCGACATCGACCATTTCAAGCGCGTCAACGACACCGTCGGCCACCAGGGCGGGGACGATGTGTTGCGCGAGGTGTGCGGGCGCATCAAGGCCGAGCTGCGCATGTCGGACGCGCTCGGGCGCTTCGGCGGAGAAGAATTCGTGGTGCTGCTGATCGACGCCGACCTGGAAAGCGCGAGCATGGTCGCGCAGCGCATCCGCGCCAGCGTGGCCGCCGACCCGGTAAGCCTGAGCACGGGCGAGCGGGTCGACGTGACGGTGTCGATCGGCGTTGCCGCGTTGTCAGCGCAGTTGTCCGATCCTGCGCGCGACAACGCGATCGAAGGCGTCGCGCAAGAGCTGGTGGCATCGGCCGATGCGGCGCTGTACCAGGCCAAGGCCGGCGGCCGCAACAAGGTCGTCACCTTCGCTTAGGTTGTCATAACAACCGGTCCTCGGCCCGGCTGATCGCCTCCCCATCCCCGCGCAACACCACCACGTCGCCCGCGGCCAGCACCAGCTCGGGCCGAGGCTCGACATCCGCGCCGCCGCGCCGCAGCGCCGCCACCTCGGCCGCCACGTCGTCCAGGCGCAGCTCCAGCAAGCTCTTGCCCACGGCGCCCGCCTGCGCATGCAGCCGCACCGAATGCAGCCGCACATGCCCCGGCTCGAGATCGGCGCCGCTGTCGCTCGCGCCGTGGAAGTAGCCGCGCAGGCTTGCGTAGCGGTCGTCGCGCGCGGCCTGCACCCGGTGCACCACGCGCCGCAGCGGCACGCCCAGCGTCACCAGCGCATGCGAGGCCAGCATCAGGCTGCTCTCCAGCGCTTCCGGCACCACCTCGGTGGCGCCGGCTGCCTTGAGCATCTCCGTATCGCGGTCGTCGTAGCTGCGCACGATCACCGGCAGCGCCGGCGCCAGCTCGTGCACCAGGTGCAGCACCTTCATGGCGAAGCGGGTGTCGGCGAAGGTGATCACCAGGGCGCTGGCGCGGCCGATGCCGGCCGCCATCAGGCTCTCGCGCCGCGTCGCGTCGCCGTACGAGACGGTGGCGCCGGCGGCCTGCGCGTCCTGCACCCGCTCCGGGTCCAGGTCGAGCGCATGCCAGGGCAGCGCCTCTTCCTTGAGCAAGGCGGCCAGGCTCTGGCCGTTGCGCCCGAAGCCGGCAATGATCACGTGGTTCTGGGTCTTCATGGTGCGCGTGGCGAGCTGGGTCAGCTGCAGCGACTGCGTCATCCATTCGTTGGCGGCGAGCTTCATCACGATCCGGTCCATGCTCGCGATGACGAAGGGCGCGAGCAGCATCGACAGCACCATCGAGGCCAGCACCAGCTGCATCACGAACGGGTCGACCAGCTTCGAGCCGGAGGCGTGATTGAGCAGCACGAAGCTGAATTCCCCCGCCTGGGCCAGCGCCAGGCCGGTGCGCATCGCCGTGCCAGGCGAGGCCCCGAAGGCGCGCGCGAGCAGGGCGATCAGGCCGAACTTGAGCACCACCACCAGCGCCAGCAGGAGCAGCACCAGCCACCAGTGTTCGATCACCATCCGCAGGTCGAGCAGCATGCCGATCGTGATGAAGAACAGCCCGAGCAGCACGTCGCGGAACGGCTTGATGTCCTCTTCCACCTGATGCTTATAGGGCGTCTCCGAGATCAGCATGCCGGCGACAAAAGCGCCCAGCGCCAGCGACAGGCCGGCCTGCTCGGTGATCCAGGCCGCGCCCAGGGTCACCAGCAGGAGGTTGAGCATGAACAGCTCTTGCGAGCGGCGCTTGGCGACGACCGTGAACCAGCGCCCCATCAGCTTCTGGCCGAAGAACAGCAGCAGGGCCAGCACCAGCGCCGCCTTGACCGCTTCCACCCCGAGCGTGATCGCCAGGTCTTCCGGATCGCGCGCCAGCGCCGGAATCATGATCAACAACGGCACCACCGCCAGGTCCTGGAACAGCAGGATGCCGACGCTGCGCCGCCCATGCTCGCTCTCGAGTTCCAGCCGTTCGGTGAGCAGCTTGACGACGATGGCGGTCGAAGACATCGCCAGCGCGCCGCCCAGCGCGAAGGCGGCCTGCCAGCCGAGCGCAATGCCGGGCAGGAGCCAGGCCGCCAGCAGGGCGATCCCCATGACGGCCACGATCGTCGACACCACCTGGGCCAGGCCCAGCCCGAACACGATGCGCCGCATCGAGCGCAGTTGGCCAAGCGAGAACTCCAGGCCGATCGAGAACATCAGGAACACGACCCCGAACTCGCCCAGCGCATGGGTGGTGGGACTGTCCTCGGCCAGGGCCAGGGCGTGGGGGCCGATCAGGACGCCGACGGCGAGGTAGCCGAGCATCGGCGGCAGTTGCAGGCTACGAAAAAGCACCACGCCCAGGACGGCGCAGCCCAGCAGGAGGAGGGTGAGTTCAAGACCGGAATGCATTGATGCGATGCTGGGATAAACAGCAAAAGTGTTGATCTTATGGCACTAGCCAGGTGTGGTGCGGCATGCGCTTGTTATCGTTTGTTACGACTGGCAAGTTTTTTGCTTTCCCAATTCGTTTATACTTCCAAAATGAGTGTAACCGATGAAAAAATAATGCCGAAAAGTTTTGACGAGACCCTGGCCCGGCGCGTGTTGGAACTGGGTCGCGAAACGCTGTCGATCGAAGCCGACGCCATCCGCGCCCTGCAGGCGCGCCTGGGCGACGACGACAGCTTCGTGAACGCCGCGCAGCTGATCCTGGGCTGCGACAGCCGCGTGGTCGTGTCCGGGATGGGCAAGTCGGGCCACATCGGCCGCAAGATCGCCGCCACCCTGGCGTCCACCGGCACCCCGGCCTTCTTCATGCACCCGGGCGAGGCCGCGCACGGCGACCTGGGCATGGTCACCAGGAACGACGTGGTGATCGCGATTTCCAACTCGGGCGAATCGTCCGAGATCCTCGACATCCTGCCGGCCGTGAAGCGCCTGGGCGCGCGCGTGATCGCCATGACCGGTAAACCAGCCTCGCGCCTGGCCAAGCTGGCCGACGTGCACCTGAACATCGCGGTGGACAAGGAAGCCTGCCCGCTCAACCTGGCGCCGACCACCAGCACCACCGTCACCCTCGCCATGGGCGATGCGCTGGCCGTGGCGCTGCTGGATGCGCGGGGTTTTCGTGAACAAGACTTCGCGCTGTCGCATCCGGGCGGCGCGCTGGGCCGCCGCCTGCTGACCCATGTGCGCGACGTGATGCGCAGCGGCGACGCGGTGCCGAGCGTGGGCCCCGAAACCTCGCTGGTCGAAGCGCTGCTCGAAGTGACCCGCAAGGGCCTCGGCATGACCGCCATCGTCGACGCCGAAGGCCGTCCGGTCGGCGTGTTCACCGACGGCGACTTGCGCCGCGTGATCGAACGCATGCACGACTTCTCGAACGTCCAGATCCGCGACGTGATGCACGCCAACCCGCGCCGCGTGCGGCCCGAGCAACTGGCGGTCGACGCCGTCGCCGTGATGGAGGAATTCCGCATCAACCAGATGCTGGTGGTCGACGAGGACGACCGCCTGGTCGGCGCGCTGCACATCCACGACCTGACCCGCGCCAAGGTGATCTGATGAGCGACACGTTTATCCCGGCCATCACCCCATTGGCCCATATGGAGCGCGCGGCGCGCGTCAAGGTCATGATCTTCGACGTCGACGGCGTGCTGACCGACGGCAGCCTGACCTACGGCCCGGAAGGCGAAGTCACCAAGACCTTCAACGTGCTCGACGGCCTGGGCATCCAGCTGCTGAACAAGACCGGCGTCCAGACCGCGATCATCAGCGCGCGCCTGTCGCCGATCGTCGTCAAGCGCGCGGCCGATCTCGGCATCTCGCACGTCCACCAGGGCATCCACGACAAGCGCATCGGTTTCGCCAAGCTGTTGGAAGCCACCGGCTTCACGGCGGAGCAGTGCGGCTACATCGGCGACGACGTGATCGACCTGCCGCTGTTCGCGCGCGTCGGCTTCGCCGTCGCGGTGCCGTCCGGCCACCCGGAGGTGCAGCACCGCGCGCACTACGTCACGAAAAACGCCGGCGGGCGCGGCGCGGTGCGCGAGGTGTGCGACCTCGTGATGCGCGCCCAGGGCACCTACGACCAGGCGCTCGCGCCGTACTTCGCCTGAGGCTTTAAAAATGGCTACCGTCGTCATCAACAAGCGCACCGCCCACCGCTGGAATCTCCTGGCGATGATCGTCATCGGCACCTTCTTCGCCTTCGGCAGCTTCTGGCTGCTGCAACTGATGCAGGGGTCCGACATCGACGCCCAGCTGGGCGGACCGCCGGACGAACCGGACTACATCGTCGAGAACTTCTCCTTCGTGCGCATGACCGAGAACGGCCAGCCGAGCTACCTGGTGTCGGGCAAGCGCCTGGAGCATATTCCGCGCGGCGACGTGTCGCACGTCGAGGCGCCGGTGCTGCGCGGCGTCGAGCCGGGCCGCCCGCCGATGACGGTGGTCGCGAAGAACGCGCAGATCCATCACCAGGAGCACCGGGTCGAGCTGATCGGCGACGTCGACCTGCAGCGCCCCAAGACCGCGCAGAGTGAATCGCTGCACGTGCGCACCCAGGCGCTCACCGTGCTGCCGGACGAAGAAATACTGAAGACCGATCTGCCGATCGACATGCAGCTCGGCGCGTCCAGCGTCAAGGGCACCGGCATGGTCGCCAACAATGCGACCATGCAGCTGCACCTGTCCAGCCGCGGCCAGATCGTCTATCCGCCACGCCAGCGCTGATCCTCCAGAAACGCCGCGTGCCAACCAGAGACCCGTATCCACCAACCATGAAAAAACTACTTGTCGCCGCCTTCCTTTCCCTGCTGTCGCTGACCGCGGCCGCCGAACGCGCCGATTCGCTCAAGGAAGCGGTCATCAACTTCGATTCGCTCGACATCGACGAGGTGACCGGCACCCGCATCCTGACCGGCAACGTGGTGCTGACCCGCGGCACCCTGGTGCTCAAGTCCGACCGCGCCCTGGTCAAGGAAAGCCCGGAAGGCTATATGAGCGTGACCCTCACCGCTGCCGGCGGCAAGGTCGCCACTTTCCGCCAGAAGCGTGACGGCGGTCCCGACCTGTGGGTCGACGGCCAGGCCGAGCGCATCGAGTACGACGAGCGGTCGGAACTGGTGCGCCTGTATTCCAACGCCGTCGTGCGCGAACTGGAAGGCGCGCGCATGACCAACCAGATCACCGGCCCCTTCATTTCCTACGACAACCGCAAGGAAGTGGCCACGGTGCGCAACGACGAAAGCGGCAAGAGCGTCGCCGGCGGCGGGCGCGGCACCCTGATCCTGGCGCCCAAGCGCGCACCCGCCGGAGGCGTCCAATGACGGCGATTCCGATGGAGCTGGGCGATCGCAGCACCCTGGTCGTCAAGGGCCTGCAGAAAAGCTATGGCAAGCGCCTGGTGGTGCGCGACGTGTCGCTGCAGGTCGAATGCGGTGAAGTGGTCGGCTTGCTGGGCCCGAACGGCGCCGGCAAGACGACGTCGTTCTACATGATCGTCGGCCTGGTGCCGTCGGACGCCGGCTCGATCGACATCAACGGCACCGACATCACCAGCCTGCCGATCCACCGCCGCGCCGTACTGGGCCTGTCCTACCTGCCGCAAGAGGCTTCGGTGTTCCGCAAGCTGACGGTGGAAGAGAACATCCGCGCCGTGCTCGAGCTGCAGAAGGACAACGGCAAGCCGCTGTCGAAAGACCAGATCAACGAGCGCCTCGACACCCTGCTGGCCGACCTGCAGATCGAGAAGCTGCGCGAGAATCCGGCGCTGTCGCTGTCGGGCGGCGAGCGTCGCCGCGTGGAAATCGCGCGCGCGCTGGCGACCAATCCGCGCTTCGTGCTGCTCGACGAACCGTTCGCCGGCGTCGACCCGATCGCCGTGATCGAGATCCAGCGCATCGTGCGCTTCCTGAAGGAGCGCCGGATCGGTGTTTTGATCACCGACCACAACGTGCGCGAGACGCTCGGCATCTGCGACCGCGCCTACATCATCAACCAGGGCGCGGTGCTTGCCTCCGGCCGTCCTGACGACATCATCGCCGACGAGTCGGTGCGCCGCGTGTACCTGGGTGAACACTTCCGCATGTGAGCGACGCCTAGATGAAACAGTCCCTGCAACTTCGCACTTCGCAGCACCTCGCGCTTACGCCGCAACTGCAGCAGTCGATCCGGTTGCTGCAACTGTCGACGCTAGAGCTGCACCAGGAGATCGAGCAGATACTGGGCGATAACCCCTTGCTCGAGCGGCTCGACGATCCGCTCGACCGATCGGTGCGCCTGCTGGCCGATGGCGCCATCAACAATGCGCCCGCCAATGGCGAAGCGCCGCCGGCGCCCGGCCAGCAGGCCGAGGGCGAGGGTGCGCCGGCGCAGGAGGGCGAGGGGTTCGAGGGCGGCGCCGACAACGATCGCGTCGATGCCGACTGGAGCGACGGCGGCGCGCCATCGTCCGGCGGCGGCGAGGACGAGGACGGCCGCCCGCAACTGGAAGCCTGCGCCATCACGCTGCGCGAACACCTGATGGAACAGGTGCGCGAAGCCATCCTGTCGGCGCGCGACCGTGCGCTGGCCGAGCTGGTGATCGATGCGCTGGACGACAACGGCTACCTGGAAGAGCCGCTCGACGAGATTCACGCCAGGCTGCCCCAAGAACTCGAGATCGAGATCGACGAATTACGCTGCGCGCTGGCGCTGGTGCAGAGCATGGACCCGGTGGGCGTCGGCGCGCGCAGCGCGGCCGAGTGCCTGGCGCTGCAGATCCGGCGCATGCCGGGCGTGCCGCTGGTGACGCGGCGCATGGCCCTGACCATCGTCGAGGGTTACCTGAGCTGGTTCGCCCAGCGCGAGTACAGCAAGCTGAAAAAAGCGCTCGACTGCGACGACGAAGACTTGCGCGAGGTGCAGGCCGTGGTGCGCCAATGCAATCCGCATCCGGGCGCGGCGTTCGCTTCGAACGTGTCGGACTACGTGGTGCCGGACGTGATCGTGCGCCGTTCCAAGAGCGGCTGGGCGGTCACCCTGAACCCGGACGTGATGCCGCGCCTGCGCGTGAACAGCCTGTACGCGAGCCTCCTCAAGCAGGGCAAGAGCGAAGCGCAGATGGGCGCGCAGCTGCAGGAAGCGAAGTGGCTCATCAAGAATATGCGCCAGCGATTCGACACCATCCTGCGCGTGGCGGAGGCGATCGTCGAGCGCCAGCGCAACTTTTTCTCCCATGGCGCGGTTGCCATGCGGCCCCTTGTTTTACGTGAGATAGCTGATACACTAGGCCTACACGAGAGCACAATTTCTCGTGTCACAACGCAGAAATACATGCTGACCCCGCACGGCATGTTTGAGTTGAAGTATTTCTTCGGCAGCCACGTTGCCACCGAGGCGGGAGGCGAAGCATCCTCGACGGCAATCCGTGCGCTCATCGCACAATTGACAGGAGCAGAAGACCCTAGGAACCCATTGTCCGACAGCAAGATCGCGGAGATGCTCGGGGAACAAGGCATGGTCATCGCGCGCCGGACGGTTGCAAAATACCGTGAAGCCCTCAAGATACCCCCTGTAAGCCTCCGCAAGTCCTTGTAACTGCGCCGTCCACACCCGTCGTGCCTTGTCGCGTTGGTGTGGTCCACACGGTGCAACCTTTTCAAAGGAGTGTGTATGAACCTCACAATCAGTGGCCATCATCTCGAAGTAACCCCCGCCATCCGTGAATACGTTCAGAATAAGCTCGAGCGCATCATTCGCCATTTCGACCAGGTGATCGACACCCACGTCTTCCTGGCCGTCGACAACCTCACTGAAAAAGAAAAAAGGCAGAAAGCAGAGATCAACGTCCAGGTGTCGGGCAAGACCCTGCACGTGGCAAGCGTCGCGCAAGACCTGTACGCCGCGATCGACACGCTGATGGATAAGCTGGACAGACAGATCCTGAAACACAAGCAAATGCTGAAGGACCATAGCCGTACCTCGATCAAACGCCTGCCGGAAAACGGCGGCGAAGACGCTGCTGTCGCCTGATCAGGCGCAGGGCTCACACTAGCTAAGGGCGTCTGAGGGGACGCCCTTTTTGCATCCAGCTCCCCGATATGACGCGTTTCGTGTGTTCGGTAAAATGCATGTCTCTCCATTACGGATTACGCCATGACCGACCACGTCCTGACCCGCGTCGCCAACCGCACCGGCATCATCACCCTGGACCGCCCGAAGGCGCTCAATTCGCTGTCGCTCGAGATGGTGCGCGCGCTCACCACTGTGCTGCACGCCTGGCGGCATGACGGGCAGGTCGACGCGGTCGTACTGACCAGCAGCAGCGAGAAGGCCTTGTGCGCGGGCGGCGACATCCGCTTCTTCCATGAGGTCGGCCATGCGACGCCGATGGGCGGCAGCGCGCTGCTCGAGGATTTCTTCACCGAAGAATACGCGCTCAACCACCTGATCCATTTCTACCCAAAGCCCTACATCGCCATCATGGATGGCGTCGTGATGGGCGGCGGCATGGGCATCGCCCAGGGCGGCCCGGATTGCGGCCTGCGCATCGTGACCGAGCGCACGAAGATGGCCATGCCCGAGGTGAACATCGGCCTGTTTCCGGACGTCGGCGGCAGCCACTTCCTGTCGCATGCGCCGGGACAGCTCGGCAACTACCTGGGCCTGACCGGGCTGACGATCGGCGCCGCCGACGCGCTCCATATCGGCCTGGCCGATGTCTTCGTGCCGGGCGCCGAGCTGCCGGCCCTGCATGCCCTGATCGCGTCCACGCCCGGCGCTGACCTGCCGGCGGCGATCCGCGCTTTCGCGGCGCCGTTCGCGCCGCAGGCGGGCAACGGCGAACTGCAGGCCCAGCGCCAGCTGATCGATGCGCATTTCGGCGCCGCGTCGGTCGCCGCGATCATGGCTTCGCTCGAAGGCGACGAGACGCCGTTCGCGCAGCGCGCCCTGGCGGCGATGCGCCAGCGCTCGCCCCTATTGATGTGCGTGACCCACGAACTGCTGGCGCGCGGCGCGCAGCTGTCCGTGGCCGACTGCCTGCGCATGGAACGTTCGCTGGTGCGTCACAACTTCGCGCATGGCGAAGTGCTGGAAGGCGTGCGCGCGCTCGTCATCGACAAGGACAATGCGCCGCGCTGGAATCCGCCTTCGCTCGATCAGGTGACGCCCGACATGGTGGCGCGCTTCTTCGACCCGGTGTGGCCGGAGCATGCGCATCCGCTCAGGCATCTCGCATAATCCGCTGCGTGCATATCCATTTTTGCGTGACACCATATCGGTGAGGTGTGAACATCGGGTCTTCATGACCTGAAAGGAAACCCGATGCGCCTGCGTGCCTTGCTGATCTCGATGACCTTGTCCTGCGCCGCCGCCGCGCAGGATTACCAGCCGGCCTTCGATCCGAGCCGGCTCAAGGGCCCCGCGACGGGGCCGGTCAACGAGATCATGGTGCTCGGCTCGCCCCACCTGGCGCACCTGCCCAAGACCTTCCAGACGTCGAGCCTGGCCCCGCTGAACGACCGGCTCGCCGCCTGGAAGCCGCAGGCGATCGCGGTCGAGGACCGCTCCGGGCCGCAGTGCGATTTCATGCGCCGCTACGCGGCGCGCTACCAGGAGGCGGTCGACGGCTATTGCTGGGATACCGCGCCGGCCAGGGCGGCGACCGGGCTCGACGTGCCGCAGGCCACCGCCGAGGCCGAACGGCTGCTGGCCGCCTGGCCCGCGGCGCCGTCGGCGGCCCAGCGACGGCGCCTGGCGGCCGTGTTCCTGGCCGGCGGCGAGGAGGCGTCGGCCGTGGTCCAGTGGCTCCGCCTGCCGAACGCCGAGCGCCGCGCCGGCGACGGCCTGGATGAGGTCCTGGTCGCACGGCTGCAAAAGCTCGCGGTTCATCCCAACGAAAGCGTGGCGATCGCGGCGCAGCTGGCGGCCCGGCTGGGGCATGAGCGCGTGTATGCGATGGACGACCAGACGGCAGGCCGCCCCTACGCCGATCGCAAGGCGGCCGGCGAGGCGATCATGAAGGCCTGGGACAATCCGGCCAATGCCAAGCGCAAGAAGGAGGACGAGATCCTCGACCGGGGCGTGGATACTCCGGAAGGCCTGCTGGCGATGGTTCGCGCCTACAATTCGCCGGCCCACGTCGCGGCGAGCTTCGAGATCGATTTCGGCGCGGCGCTGAACGAGCCGTCACCGCAGCGCTTCGGCCGCGCCTACGTCGGCTACTGGGAAACGCGCAACCTGCGCATGGCGGCGAACATCCGCGACGTGGTGGGCGTCATGCCGGGCACGCGGCTGCTGGTCATCGTCGGGGCTTCGCACAAGGGTTACCTGGAAGCTTATCTGCACCAGATGCACGATGTGCGGGTCGTCGATACGGCGCCGCTGCTGCGGTAAATGCTGCACATGAAAGATGAAGTCATCCCGCGTGAGTCGGGCATCCCTGCAAGCCGCGGTGAGAATGCGTGAGCTTGGGCGGCATCTTCTTGTGATACTTTCAGACTTCCATCAACGATGACAGCTCCACATGATTTTCTGGCAAACCGTGATTTCCGAATACCGCGCGCTTGCGCCGTTCGTGAAAGCCTCCCTGGCCATCGGCGCCGTATCCCTCGCATTCCTGGTCCCATATCGCGTGGGTGAGAGCGTGGGCGCCGCTGCCTACTACTTCTTCAATAGCTGACCAGCGACGACGAGATCACGCAGCCGGATTCTTCGGCTGCTCCCGATGCCGCACGATCACCCGCTCGGTGTCGCCAAAATAGGCGCCGAGGTGTTCGGCCATGTACACCGAGCGGTGCTGGCCGCCGGTGCAGCCCACCGCCACCGTCAGGTAGCTGCGGTTGTCGGTCTTGAACGAAGGCAGCCACTTGGCCACGAAGTTGCGGATGTCGGCCAGCATCTCGATCGCGCTCGGCTGGGCGTCGAGGAAGTCGATCACCGGCTGGTCCTTGCCGGTGAGGGGGCGCAGGGCCAGGTCGTAGTACGGGTTCGGGATCGCGCGCACGTCGAACACGAAGTCGGCGTCGAGCGGCACGCCGACCTTGAAGGCGAACGACTCGAAGAACAGGGTCAGCGGCGCATGGGCGACCTCGGCCAGCTCCTTGATCCAGGCGCGCAGTTTATTGGCCGAGAGTTCCGAGGTGTCGATCACGTGGCCCAGGTTCTCGATCGACGACAGGCGTTCGCGCTCTTCGGCGATGCATTCGATCAGGGTGCGGCGCGAGGCCGGGTTCTCGCCCGGCCGCAGCTCGTGCGACAGCGGATGGCTGCGCCGCGTTTCGGAAAAACGCGCGACCAGCGAATGCGTGCTCGAGGTCAGGAACATGACCTTGACCGCATGGCCGTCCTCGCGCATGCGGCGCACGCTCACCGGCAGTTCGACCAGCGACTCGGCGCTGCGCGCGTCGACCGCGACCGCCATCTTGGCGGTGCCGGTTTCGTTGACCGTATTGACGAGGGCCGGCAGCAGCGCCGGCGGCAGGTTGTCGACGCAGTAGTAACCCGCGTCTTCCAGGACGTTCAGGGCCACGGACTTGCCCGAGCCCGAGATGCCGGTGATGAGGACGATGTGCATGCGGCGATGATACCGCAACCTTCACCCGATGGCACGCCGCCGCGCCGTCGATACCGGTTCCTCAGTTGTTCAATCCGCGCTCATGGCCTGGCGCTGGCGCTCCATGAATTCCTGTAGCGTGTCGATGCCGCGCAGTTGCAGGATCGTGTTGCGCACCGCGGCCTCCAGCAGCACCGCGATGTTGCGGCCGGCCGCCACTGGAATGACGACCTTGCGGATCGGCAGGCCCAGCACGTCTTCGGTCGGGAAGTGGAAGGGCAGGCGCTCGACCTCTTCGTCCAGCGCGCCGCGCTTGACCAGGTGCACGATCAGCTTCAGGCGCATCTTGCGCCGCACCGCCGTCTCGCCGAAGATCGCCTTGATGTCCAGCAGGCCGAGGCCGCGCACTTCGAGCAGGTTCTGCAGCAGTGGCGGGCAGCGGCCCTCGATCATGTTCGGCGCGATGCGCGAGAATTCCACGGCGTCGTCGGCGACCAGGCCGTGCGAGCGCGAGATCAGTTCCAGGCCCAGTTCGCTCTTGCCGAGGCCCGAGTCGCCCGTGATCAGCACGCCCACGCCCAGCACATCCATGAACACGCCGTGCATGATCACGCGCTGGGCCAGCTTTTTCGATAAATACACGCGCAGGAAGTCGATCACCTGCGCCGCCGGCAGCGGGGTCGAGAACAGCGGGATGTTCTGCTCGTCGCAGATGGCCAGAATGTCGGGCGGGGTTTCCAGGCCCTGGGCGATGATCAGCGCGGGCGGGCCGCCGCCGATCAGTTCGCCAACCACATGGCTGCGCGAATTGGCCTTGAGGCGGTGGTAGTAGTCGAGTTCCTGGTGGCCGAACACCTGGATCCGGCCCGGGTGGATCAGGTTCAGGTGGCCGACCTGGTCGGCGGCCGAGGCGGCGTCGCCGGCGATCTGGCGTTCACCGCCGGGAAAGCCCGCGAACCAGCCGAGTTGCAGGCTGTCGCGGTTGTCGTCGTACAGCCGTTGGATGGTCAGCGGAGACTGCAGCATGGGCATTGTCGTCGTCGCAAAATAAGGCGCGCGGCGTGATTGCCGCGCGTTTCACTGGACGTGCAGTTTAACCCAGAGCCTGGAGGCTGGGTTGCCAGTTGATAATGCGGTCATGCACCGATTTCGGATCGGGGTCGGTCGCCAGGGCGGTGCGCACCGACTCGTCGGAGAACAGCTCGGCGATCTCTGACAGGATCTCGAGGTGCTGCTGGGTGACGTGGTCGGGGATCAGGAGGAAGAACAGCAGGTTCACCGGCTGGCCGTCGGGCGACTCGAAGGGAATCGGCTCCTTCAGGCGCACGAAGGCGGCCAGCGGAGACTTGAGGCTCTTGCTGCCCTTGATGCGGCCGTGCGGGACGGCGACGCCATGTCCCAGGCCGGTCGAGCCCAGGCGTTCGCGCGCGAACAGGTTGTCCGAGACGATCGAGCGGGCGATGCCGCAATTGTTCTCGAAGATCAGGCCGGCCTGCTCGAAAGCCCGTTTTTTGCTCGACACTTCGATGTCGAGTTGCACGTTCTCGAGCGAGAGGATTTTGCTTAGGTTCGTCATAACGTGGGTGCGATGCACGCGTGGAGTGCTTGCGAGCACGGGATTATAGGCCTGTTTAGGGCCCGAGACACTCGAATTCGCGACAGTTTGGCCTTCTCGCCGAACGGCCGCACGATACCCGTCGAAACGGGATAAGCAGCTAGTTGATCTGCATCAACATCGTTACGCAATTTCCTCAACGAATCAGCTGTTGAAGCCAGCAATCGTATGCCGGTCCTCCTGAATACCGTCGATTACTCGAAGCTCTGCTTAAAAACAAGGCAGGTCGTTCAGTATCGTATAGCAAAAGGAGGCGCCATGCACCTTGCATGGCTGTCGCCTAAAACGCACAAGCGTGCGAGTAATATCCTGACAGAAATGCGGTGTTTACTGGCGCGCGCCACGCAGATTACCCGGCTTGCCGGAGCTGAAGTTGGCCCGCCATGGATTGATGTCCAGGCCGCCACGCCGTGTGTAGCGTGCATACACGGCCAGCTTGCTCGGCTGGCACTGGCGCAGCACGTCCATGAAAATGCGCTCTACACATTGCTCGTGGAATTCATTGTGCTCGCGGAAGCCGATCAGGTATTTCAGCAAGCCTTCCTGGTCGATCTGCGAGCCGACGTAGCGGATCTGCACCGTGCCCCAGTCCGGCTGGCCGGTGACCAGGCAATTGGACTTGAGCAGGTGCGACACCAGGGTTTCCTCGACCGGCGCTTCCTCGTGATTGGCCTTGAGCAGCTGCGGGGCCGGCGAGTAATCGTCGACCTCGATGTCGAGGCGGTCGAGCAGCGTGCCTTCGAGCTCGCCCATTCCGATCTTGCCGAATTGGTCCGGGTGGGTCAGGGTGACGTGGACCGGCGCGCCGAAGCCGTTCGACAGGTCGTCGCGCAGCAGGGCCAGCAGAGCCTCGGGGCCGGCGAGGCGGGTCTGGTTGAACGAGTTCAGGTAGAGCTTGAACGACTTCGATTCGACGATGTTCGGCGAATCGGCGGGCGCCGTCACGGTCGCGATCGCGACCTGCGGCTTGCCGCGCATGTTCAGCCACGACAGTTCATAGGCGTTCCAGATGTCGACGCCGAAGAAGGGAAGCGTGCCGGAGAGGCCCAGTTCCTCGCGCTTTTGCTGGCGCGGGATCGGGAACAGCAGTTCCGGGGCGTATTGGCTCTGGTAGGCGGAGGATTTGCCGAGTGGCGATTGGTCAGGTGTATTCATAATGATGGCGGTAGGTGGAAGGCTTGCCTTCCACGCGTTCAATGAAACGATGCCGGTCACACCGCAAGATCACCGGCATCTGGGGGCTATGCCCCCAAAAACAATTTATAGACGGGATTGCCGCTCTCGTCCCAGTAACGATAACCGAGCGAGGCGAGGAATTGCCGGAACTCGTCCATCTCGGCCTGCGGCACCTGCAGCCCGACCAGGATGCGCCCCACGTCGCCGCCCTGGTTGCGGTAGTGGAACAGCGAGATATTCCAGTTCGGCGCCATGCTGTCCAGGAAGCGCATCAGCGCACCCGGCCGTTCGGGGAACTCGAAACGATACAGCAATTCGTCATGCGCAAGTGAACTTTTCCCGCCCACCAGGTGGCGGATGTGCAGCTTGGCCAGCTCGTCGTAGGTCAGGTCGAGCGTCTTGTAGCCGTGTTCCTCGAAGGTGCGCGCCAAGAGGCCCGACTCGCTGCGGCTGCCCACCTGCACGCCGACGAACACATGGGCTTCGTTTTCATGGCTGATGCGGTAATTGAATTCGGTGACGTTGCGCGGGCCGACCAGCGCGCAGAAACGGCGGAAGCTGCCGCGCTGCTCGGGCACGGTCACGGCGAAGACCGCCTCGCGCGATTCGCCCAGCTCGGCGCGCTCGGCCACGAAGCGCAGGCGGTCGAAGTTCATGTTGGCGCCGCAAGCCACCGCCACCAGCGTCTCGTTTTTTATCGGCTCGCGGTTCATCTGCGAGCGCTCGACATAGGCCTTGGCGCCGGCCACCGCCAGCGCGCCGGCCGGCTCGAGGATGCTGCGCGTATCCTGGAACACGTCCTGGATCGCGGCGCAGATGGCGTCGGTGTCGACCAGGATGATCTCGTCGACCACTTGCTGGGCGACGCGGAAGGTTTCCTCGCCCACCAGGCGCACCGCGGTGCCGTCCGAGAACAGGCCGACGTCGGTCAGGGTGACGCGCTGGCCGGCCTTCAGGCTGCGCGCCATCGCATCCGAATCCAGGGTCTGCACGCCGATGATCTTGATGTCGGGACGGATCTGCTTGACGTAGGCGCCGATGCCGGCGATCAGCCCGCCGCCGCCGATGGCCACGAAGATCGCGTGGATCGGGCTCGACAGTTGACGCAGGATTTCCATGCCGATCGTGCCCTGGCCGGCGATCACGTCCGGATCGTCGAAGGGGTGGACGAAGGTCAGGCGCTGCTCCTTCTCGAGCAGCAGCGCATGGTTATAGGCGTCGGTATACGAGTCGCCATGCAGCACGACTTCGACGCTGGCGCCGCCGCGCGCCTTGACCGCGTCGATCTTCACCTGCGGGGTCGTGGTCGGCATCACGATCAGCGCGCGGCAGCCCAGACGGCAGGCCGACAGCGCCACGCCCTGGGCGTGGTTGCCGGCCGAGGCGCAGATCACGCCGCGCTTGAGTTGCTCGGGCGTCAGGTTCGCCATCTTGTTGTAGGCGCCGCGCAGCTTGAAGCTGAACACGCTCTGCATGTCCTCACGCTTGAAATAAATGCGGTTGCCCATGCGCTGGGACAGGGTCGGGGCGAGGTCGAGCGGCGTCTGTTCGGCGACGTCGTAGACGCGGGCGGTCAGGATTTTTCGAAGGTAGTCGGTAGTCATGGTCGGATTGCAATAGTCAGGCCGGCAGGGCCGGCGGACGGACGACGTGAACTGTTCCGCTAAGGTGGGTGACCGTGGCGCAAAGGTCGATACGACTGGCTGGGTGACAGGCTCGTCGTATCGTGTCGTGACGAAAGTACCGGATCATTATAATGGAGGCTTATTGCCACCACTAGGCTACCGCAAGGCGCCCCATAAGCCCGCATGATCGAATCCGCTGTCCAATGGCTGCTTGACTTCCTGGCTGCACCGACCGTCGGGCTGACCTCGATCTTCATCGTCAGTTTCGTTTCTGCCACCTTGCTGCCGCTCGGCTCCGAGCCGGCCGTGTTCGCGGTGATCAAGGCCAATCCCGACATGTTCTGGCCGGCGATCCTGGTGGGGACGCTCGGCAATACCCTGGGCGGCGCCTTCGACTATTTTCTTGGCTACCGCGCCAAGGTCGCGTTCGCGAAAGAACGCCAGAGCCGCTGGTTTGGCTGGCTCAAGCGCTATGGCGCCAAGACCATGCTGCTGTCGTGGCTGCCGGGCATCGGCGACCCGCTGTGCACCCTGGCCGGCTGGCTGCACCTGCCGTTCTGGCCCAGTGTGATGTATATGGCGATCGGCAAGTTCGCGCGCTACCTGACCATGACCCTGGCGCTGCTGTACATCCCGGACAGTTTCTGGACCAATCTCGGTGATATGCTGACCCGTATCACCGGCTGAGTATTCCTTTCCAACAGCGGCCGGGTCATCAGGAAGACGCCGATGCTCGAACTGCGACCGAACTGCGAACACTGCAATGTGGCCCTGCCGCCGGCCTCCACCGAGGCGCGCATCTGCTCCTACGAGTGCACGTTCTGCGCCGCCTGCGTCGACGGCGTATTGCTGAACGTCTGCCCGAACTGCGGCGGCGGCTTCGCGCCGCGGCCGGTCCGGCCCGCGCGCGACTGGAAGAACGGAAACTATCTCGGCAACGACCCGGCGCGCTCCGAGCCGACGCTGCGACCGGTGGATCCGGCCGCGCACGCGCGCTTCGCCACCGCCATCCAGGACATCGCGCCGTCGGAGCGCTAGCGTCCTGCACGTTCGCAGGGGGCGGTTCATAATGGATGTTTCGACGCCGCCCCAGGATTCGCGCATGACCGACCGCCTTCCCGTTCCCCTCGACAAAGCGTATCGCCTGATGAACCACGGCCCGACCGTGCTGGTATCGAGCCGGCATGGCGAAGCGATCAACGTGATGGCCGCCGCCTGGTCGATGCCGCTCGACTTCGATCCGCCCAAGGTGGCGGTGGTGCTCGACAAGAGCACGCTCACGCGCCGGATGATCGAGGCGTCCGGCGAATTCGCCCTGATGGTGCCGTCGCGCGAACTGGCGCAGCTGACCCTGCAGGTCGGCTCGACCACGGGCCGCGAAGTCGACAAGTTCGCCGCCTTCGGCGCCGGCCATTGGACCGGCGAGCAGG
The DNA here is from genome assembly GCF_001866515.1 of Massilia timonae. Lineage (NCBI taxonomy): Bacteria > Pseudomonadati > Pseudomonadota > Betaproteobacteria > Burkholderiales > Oxalobacteraceae > Massilia > Massilia timonae. Next base: position 1,131,403 of record NZ_JRYB01000001.1, on the reverse strand, counting down.
TCGGCGCGCCGCTGCTGGACGGTTGCCTGGCCTGGCTCGAATGCCGCCTGCTGCCCGAACCGCACATCCAGGAAACCTATGACCTGTTCCTCGGCCAGGTGGTCGCCGCCTGGGCCGATCCGGCCGTGTTCCACGACGGCCACTGGGTCACGACCGAAGGCGGGCCGAAGAGCATCCACTACGTCGCGGGCGGGCATTTCTTCGAACTCGGCGAGGCGTTCGAGGCGAGCGCGGAATTGCCGCAGACGTCAAACAACGCCGGATGACATATGCCGTTCGGGTCGCGCTGGCTCATAAACGTTGCATCAGAAGCCTTGCAGGCAAATAAAGTTTGCACTTTCAAAATAGTATAGACATTTTGTTTCGCGCCGCAGAATGGCGGCCCGGGCATTAGCCGAGCGTGGTGCATCGCAATAAGCTAGAATGAACGTCCTTCGGGCCTGTCCGATCGTCGACCAGAATTCATGAACGCCCCCGCACACATCCATACCCTGCTTGCCGACAACGCACCCGCGCGCCTGCGCGAGATCCCTTACAACTACACTTCGTTCTCGGACCGCGAAATCGTGATCCGCCTGCTCGGTGAGTCATCGTGGGAGCTGCTCGACAGCCTGCGCGGCGCGCGCCAGACCGGCCGTTCGGCGCGCATGCTGTACGAGGTGCTGGGCGATATCTGGGTGGTGCGCCGCAATCCCTACCTGCAGGACGACATGCTGGACAACCCGAAGCGCCGGGCCAAGCTGATCGAAGCGCTGCACCACCGCCTGGCCGAGATCGACAAGCGCCGCACCACGGTCGATGCGCTGGACGGCGGAGATCCGGAGATGGTCGCCACCCGCAGCGCCGCCGTCGAACAGCTGCTGGCCGCCGCGCGCCGCGCCGTGGACGACTTCGGCCGCGAATTCGCCGAGACCTACGACCTGCGCAAGCGCGCCACCAAGGTGCTGGGCGCCTACACCGACAAGCGCAACATCCGCTTCGACGGCATGCACCGCACCTCGCACGTGACCGACGCCACCGACTGGCGCGTCGAGTATCCCTTCCTGGTCCTGCTGCCCGACAGCGAGGACGAGATGGCCGGCCTGGTCAAGGGCTGCATCGAGCTCGGATTGACCATCATCCCGCGCGGCGGCGGCACCGGCTACACCGGCGGCGCGATCCCGCTCACGCCGATGTCGGCCGTGATCAACACCGAAAAGCTGATTGGCATCGGCGAGGTCGAGATGACGACCATGCCGGGCCTGAACCGCGAATACGCGACCATCCACACCTATGCCGGCGTCGTCACGCAGCGCGTGTCGCAGGCGGCCGAGAAGGCCGGCTTCGTGTTCGCGGTCGACCCGACCTCGGCCCACGCGTCCTGCGTGGGCGGCAATATCGCGATGAACGCGGGCGGCAAGAAGGCCGTGTTGTGGGGCACGGCACTCGACAACTTGGCCTCCTGGCGCATGGTCGACCCGAACGGCGACTGGCTCGACGTCACCCGCATCAACCACAACCTGGGCAAGATCCACGACGCGCCGACGGCCGAGTTCCTGCTCGAATGGACCCATCCGTCGCTCAAGGGCGCCCCGAAAGGCCAGCCGTTCCGCACCGAAACGCTCACCATCGAGGGCAAGCGCTTCCGCAAGGAAGGCCTGGGCAAGGACGTCACCGACAAATTCCTGGCCGGCCTGCCGGGCATCCAGAAAGAGGGCACCGACGGCCTGATCACCTCGAGCCGCTGGATCCTGCACAAGATGCCCAAGTTCACCCGCACGGTGGCGCTGGAATTCTTCGGCCAGGCGCGCGACGCGATCCCGTCGATCGTCGAGATCAAGGATTACCTGGACAGCCTGCCGAAGAACGGCGACCCGGCGTTTGCCACGCTGCGCCTGGCGGGCCTGGAGCACCTGGACGAGCGCTACCTGCGCGCGGTCGGCTACGCCACCAAGTCCAAGCGCGGCGTGCTGCCCAAGATGGCGCTGTTCGGCGACATCGTCGGCGACGACGAGAACGCGGTGGCGCTGGCCGCCTCCGAAGTGGTGCGCCTGGCGAACACCCGCGTGGGCGAGGGCTTCGTCGCGGTCAGCCCCGAGGCGCGCAAGAAGTTCTGGCTCGATCGCGCCCGCACCGCGGCCATCGCGCGCCATACCAACGCCTTCAAGATCAATGAAGACGTGGTCATTCCCCTGAACCGGATGGGCGAGTACACCGACGGCATCGAGCGCATCAACGTCGAGCTGTCGATCAAGAACAAGCTGCAGCTGGTGGACCAGCTGCGCGCCTACCTGGCGAGCGACCACCTGCCGCTGGCCAAGAGCGACGACGCCAGCGGCGACGGTGTCGACCGCGACGAGATCATGGGCGACCGCCCGCTGCAGGCGCGCGCCCTGGTCGACCTGGTCGACAAGCGCTGGACCTTCATCCTGGCCAATCTCGATGCGTCGCTGGCTGAAGTGCGCGAGCAGCTGCAGTCGCTGGGCCTCGACCACCTGGATCAGGCGATCACGCAGCGCCTGGCGATCCAGCCCGATGCGCGCCTGTTCGACGCGGTGCAAGACCATACCGTGCGCGTCTCGTGGAAGAACGAGCTGCGCGCGCCGCTGCGCCAGATCTTCAACGGCGCCGCCTACCAGTGCATCCTCGACGAAGCGGTCGCGATCCACAAGCGCGTGCTGCGCTCGCGCGTGTTCGTCGCCCTGCACATGCACGCGGGCGACGGCAACGTCCACACCAACCTGCCGGTGAACTCGGACGACTACGCCATGCTGCAGGACGCGCACAAAGCGGTCGAGCGCATCATGAAGCTGGCGCGTTCGCTGGACGGCGTGATCTCGGGCGAGCACGGCATCGGCATCACCAAGCTGGAATTTTTGACCGACGATGAGATCCAGGACTTCCGCGACTACAAGGTGCGCGTCGATCCGGAAGGCCGTTTCAACAAGGGCAAGCTGCTCAACCTCGAAGGGGCCCACGCCGACCTGCGCAACGCCTACACGCCGTCGTTCGGCCTGATGGGCCACGAATCGCTGATCATGCAGCAGAGCGATATCGGCGAGATCGCCAACAGCATCAAGGACTGCCTGCGCTGTGGCAAGTGCAAACCCGTGTGCACGACCCACGTGCCGCAGGCGAACCTGCTGTATTCGCCGCGCGACAAGATCCTCGCCACGTCGGCGCTGATCGAAGCCTTCCTGTACGAGGAACAGACCCGCCGCGGCGTCTCGCTGCGCCACTGGGAAGAGTTCGAGGACGTGTCCGACCACTGCACCGTGTGCCACAAGTGCGTCACGCCCTGTCCGGTCAACATCGACTTCGGCGACGTGTCGATGAATATGCGTAACCTGCTGCGCAAGATGGACAAGCGCAGCTTCAAGCCGGCCAACCGCGCTGCCATGTTCTTCCTGAACGCGACCGACCCGACCACCATCAACGCCACGCGCAAGGCGATGGTCGACCTGGGCTTCAAGGCCCAGCGCATGGGCAACCGCCTGCTGAAAGGCCTGGCCAAGCCGCAGACGGCATCGCCGCCGCCGACCACGGGTAAGCCGCCGGTGCGCGAGCAGGTGATCCACTTCGTCAACAAGAAGATGCCGGGCAACCTGCCGAAGAAGACGGCGCGCGCGCTGCTCGACATCGAGGACGACAAGATCGTCCCGATCATCCGCAACCCCAGGAAGACCACGGCCGACACCGAAGCCGTGTTCTACTTCCCGGGCTGCGGCTCCGAGCGCCTGTTCTCGCAGGTCGGTCTGGCCACGCAAGCGATGCTGTGGGAAGTCGGCGTGCAGACCGTGCTGCCGCCGGGCTACCTGTGCTGCGGCTATCCGCAGCGCGGCGCCGGCCAGTACGACAAGGCCGACAAGATGATGACGGATAACCGCGTGCTGTTCCACCGCATGGCCAACACGCTGAACTACCTCGACATCAAGACCGTGCTGGTCTCGTGCGGCACCTGCTACGACCAGCTCGCGACCTATGAATTCGAGAAGATCTTCCCCGGCTGCCGCATCATGGACATCCATGAATACCTGCTCGAGAAGGGCGTCAAGCTCGAGGGCGTGAACGGCACCCGCTACATGTACCACGACCCCTGCCACACGCCGATGAAGCTGCAGGATTCGATGAAGACGGTCAACGCGCTGGTTTCCACGGTCGACAATGTCAAGATCGAGAAGAACGACCGCTGCTGCGGCGAGTCGGGCACGTTTGCCGTGACCCGTCCCGACATCTCGACCCAGGTGCGCTCGCGCAAGGAAGTCGAGATGGTCAAGGGCGCGGATAAACTGCGCGCGGATGGCTTCAAGGGCGACGTCAAGATCCTGACCAGCTGCCCGTCCTGCCTGCAGGGCTTGAGCCGTTACAACGACGACTCGGGCACCACCGCCGACTACATCGTGGTCGAGATCGCGAAGCACCTGCTGGGCGAGAACTGGCTGCCCGAGTACGTGGCGCGCGCCAACAACGGCGGCATCGAAAGGGTGCTGGTATGACGAAGGAAGCCGGCTGCGAGCTGTGCGAGCTGTCCGTGCCGACCGTATGGCGCGGCGACAAATTCAGCGTCATCGTCGTCGACGACGCCAACTACCCCGGCTTTTGCCGCGTGATCTGGCACGACCACGTGCGCGAGATGAGCGACCTGTCGCGCGCGGACCGGCTGCTGGTGAACGAGGCGGTGTTCCTGGTCGAGGAGGCGGTGCGCGAAGTCATGCAGCCGCTGAAGGTCAATGTGGCCAGCCTGGGCAATGTGGTGCCGCACCTGCACTGGCATATCATTCCGCGCTATGCGGACGACGCGCATTTCCCGGCGCCCGTATGGGCCCAGGCCGTGCGCGAGACCGAAGCCGACACCCTGGCCGCGCGCCGCGCGCTGGCCGGACAACTGGGCGCCGCCATCGCGCGCCGTTTCAACTGACAGAGAAAAGATCCATGCCTAATCCAACCGAACTCACCGTCCACCAGAAATCGCGCGTGCTCGACGTCGCCTACGACGACGGCAGCGCCTATTCGATTCCATTCGAGCTGATGCGCGTGTACTCGCCGTCGGCCGAAGTGAAGGGCCATGGCCCGGGCCAGGAAGTGCTGCAGGTCGGCAAGCGCGAAGTCGGCATCGCCGACGTCGAGCAGGTCGGCAACTACGCGATCAAGCCGACCTTCTCGGACGGCCACGACACCGGCATTTTCAGCTGGGACTACCTGTACGAGCTGGGTCGCAGCCAGGAGTCGCTGTGGAAGCAGTACGTGGCGCGCCTGCAGGCCGCGGGCTTCGACGAAGAAACCGGCCGCGCGCCGGGCACCATCCTGCCGGGTTCGGCGCCGGCCAAGTCGGGCGGCGGCGGTTGCGGCTCGGGCAGCTGCGGTTGCAAATAAGCCGTACCCGCAAGGCCCAAAATAAAAGAGCACATCCTCGGATGTGCTCTTGTTCTTTGCAGGCCCGCCTTGGCGGGCTAGCGCGGTATCAAGCCTGCGGCTGGATGTTCGCAGCCTGCTTGCCCTTCGGGCCGGCGGTGATGTCGAAGCTCACGCGCTGGTTTTCCTGCAGCGATTTGAAACCGTTGGCATTGATGGCCGAGAAATGCGCAAAGACGTCTTCGCCGCCGCCGTCCGGGGTGATGAAGCCGAAACCTTTAGCATCGTTGAACCATTTTACAGTGCCAGTTGCCATGTTAATTCCCTCAAAAAGTTATTGTGCGTTGATCGCCCTGTTGGCGTTACCTCCGACCGAAACCAGGGCCACGCTCTACATTGCAAATCTGATTATAAGGACAAATTCTTAAAACGGAAGCAAGATTTTTCAATCGTGTTCGTATTTACCACAAGTTATCTCGACCGCATGTTCGTACGCGGTCTTGATATCGATCAGAACGTCATCGGCACCCGCAAAGTCAGGGTGACGTCGGGGGTGTCGCGGGTCACGCCGGCGCCCACGGCGATGTTCAGCGTGCGCTTCGGGCTCAGGCGATAGGAGTAGCCCAGCAGCAGGGTCCCGAGCTGGGTGCGCACCGAGCCGGCCACCGGCTGGCCGTTCTGTTTCATGCGCGCGATGGTGCTGTGGTCGTAGCCGAGGCTGAGCGAAGCCTTGTCGTTGAGCGCCAGGCCCATGCCGAAGTTAAAGCCGAGCACGTAACCCGGTTCCAGCTCGCCCAGCGGCTCGCGCACGCCGTTGCGCACCAGGCGCGTCACGTTCTCGCGCTTGAAGTTGTGCACATAGCTCAGGTTGCCGAAGAAGACGGCCGGGTCCGATGGATACAGCCAGGTCAGCGTGCCTTGCAGCGAATGGAAGCCGGAACCGGTCGGCAGGTCCAGCGGCAGGCCGGTGCCGGTCACGTTCTCGCCGATGCAGCGCTGGTCGCAGTCGGTGACGACTTCGAACGGGTCGCGCCCGGTGCGGCTCTTGTAGCGCAGGCCGGCGATGTAATAGCCCTGGTCCGGGCCGCCGTTGTTGAGCTGGTAGCGGCCGGCGACCTCGACGTCGCCCAGGCCCTTGCCGCTGGTGTCGAACACGCGCTCGACCGCGGTGCCGGTGAACAGCTCGCGGCTGACGGTGGCGTCCGAGCGGTACACATAGGGCACCTTGACCTCGACTTCCATCCGGTTGCTGAGGCCGGTGCGGCCGGTGATCGCGGTGGTGAAGGTGTTGCGCTTGATCTCGCGCACGTCGACCAGGCCGATCAGGATCGCGGGAATCACGGTGTAGCCGACCAGGGCCACGCGGTTGCTCGACGAGTAGCCGTACTGCACCGACGGCTCGAGCACATAGGTGCCGCGCTGGGTCAGCACGCCCGGCTGGTCGCCGAGCGGCGCGACTTCGGGCGGGCGGTTCGGTTCCTGGCGATTGTTGTTCTGCGCCGTCTGCGGTTGCTGTTGCTGGGCCGGGCGCTGGGTCTGCGCCTGGGCTGGACCGGGCGCCGGGACGGTCGGCTGGTTGGGGCGCGGTTGCGGCGGCAGCGGGGCCGCCACGCCGCTTTCGGCCGGCGGCAGCACCGGCGGCTGGGCCACCGGCGCCTGCATCGACATGCCCGTGCCGCGCTGCTGCGACAGCAGGACGCCGTCGGCCAGCGCCGTCGGCACCGCGAAGGGCGCGCCCGACAGCGGGGTGGTTTCTTCCACGATGCGCTCGCGCGCCGCCAGCGCCGGGGCCGCGGGAACATCCCGGAGCTGCATGCGCTGCAGTTGCTCGCGCTGCGCCTGGAGTTCGAGCATCAGACGGTTCACCATTGCCCGCTGTTCGGCCAGTTCGTCCTTGAGTTGGGACAGTTCGGTCTGTCGGTCCCGCGTGCCAGGCTCGGCCGCAGGTTGTTGAGCGAGCACGGGCGGCGCCAGGAGGGCGGCCGCCAGGCCGGCGGCGCCGAGCCGCGCGACATGTGAATACATCCAGATCTCCAGTTATTGACAATATTGCAATGCTACAGTGTTCCCGGGGAACGTACTACTGCGTCACGAATCGTGCTCTGGAAATTCATGTCTTTTAGCAGGGACATGCTGTTCACGGTCGACGTAATGGTCGTGGCAGTACGGATGTCTTGCCCATTGAGTGTGTTTTGCAGCAAGGTCGCGCCATTGGGCAGGTTGAGGTCGGCAGCAGCATAGTTGTTGCCGCCGATCTGGATCAGCTGGGCCGCGCCCAGGGCATTCTGGGCCAGGCGCGCCTGGTCGCCGGTCATCGCGGCGAGGTCGGGAATGGCGATATTGGTACGCGCCAGGACTTCGCCGTTGACCGACACCACGCGTTCGATGCCGAGCGACAGCGACAGGCCGCCCGCGATCTCGAAGCCGCCGCGCATGGTGTCGAGTTCCGCGGCATCGACGGGCGCGCCGAAGCCGCTCGGGCCGGCGGCCTGCACGATCGGCATCGCAGCGCCTGCGGCGCACAGGGCGACCAGCAAGGCGATGCGGTGAAAGGTAAAGGTGGGCCAGCGCATATCAAATCCTTGTCAAAAATCGCCCGGGCCGAACTTCGGCAGCGAAGCGCTCAGTTGGTCCTGGTGCATGCCGGTGCCCAGCGGCGCACGCGGGGCGCCGCGCCAGTCGGCCGGATTGTTGAAGGCGATGCCGTCCTTGTGGCTGTGGATCACGAACAGGATCTTGTTGCGCCAGATTTCCTGGAACCGTTCCATGCTCACGACGCGGTTGCCGGTGGACGGGTCGCCGATCAGGATGCGGCCGTCCTCGAAGCCCTTGACGACCACGAAGTGGTTGAAGCCGCGGTCGGTGATCAGGACGATGGCCGGCAGTTTTTCGGCGATCAGTTTTTCGATCGGCAGCTTGAAGCCGTCGGCGCGAAAGCCGCGCGCGGCCAGGAAGCGCTGCATGTCGAGCAGCGAAAAGCCTTCCTTGTGAATCTTGGTCTTGTCACCCTTTTCGTACATTTCCTGGAACACGTCCTGTTCCGGCGTCGGGGTGGCGTAGTGGTGCGACAGCAGGGTCGACACGGCGGCGGCGCCGCAACTGTAGTCGTACTGCTGGCGCGTGGTGCGCTGGAACTTGATGTCCTTGAGGCTGGTGACCGGCACGTTGACGCGTCCGACCACCGCCAGTTCGAGCGCTGGCGCCGGAGCCGGCGCCAGCAGGACGCCGCACAGGGCGGCGAGGAAGATCCCGTGCTTCATTCTCTTCCCATGCCTATTGCAGTTGCAGGTTGATGACGGTCGCGTTCTGGATCAGGACGTTCGCGCCGGAGTTCTGGATCACGACAGGCAGGCCCGAGGAATTCGCGAACGAGCCGTTGTCGATGACGTTGAAGCCGGTGGTCACGTTGGTGGCCGTGTTGTTGCCGACGGTGCCGCCGAGCGTCGCCTCGGTGGTCACGATGTCGGCGCCGCCACGCAGGCCGCCCAGTTCCTCGGCGTCGGTCGCCTTGCCCCAGCCTTTGGCGATGTCGTCTTCCCGGCTCGGCGCGACTTCCACCTTCGACAGGAAGCCCACCACCACCGGCAGCTGCGCCGGTTCCGCGGCCTGGGCCGCCACCGGCAGCGCCATCCAGGCCGCCAGCAGGAGAGCGCTAATCTGGGTAATCCGTTTCATGATGCCTCGCTCGAAAAGCCGCCACGCGGGGAGCGCCGCGTGGCGGGTCGCAAGCGTCCGGACTTCGGACGCTTGCGCGGTTGCTGCTCAGACCTCTTGATTACTGGCCGCTTGGGGTCGTGCCGCCGACGTTCATGTTCGACTGAACGTTGACGCTTTGCTGGATCAGCGACGAGAAGCCGTTGTTCTGGCTGATGATCGAGATGCCGGCCGCCGACTGGGCGATGTTGCTCATCGAGTTCGACATGTCGAAGGAACCCGCGGTCACGTTGTTGGTGCCGCCGTCGCCGCCGGTGCCGGCGCCGCCGAAGCCGCCGGTGCCTGCGCCGGCAACCATTTCGCCGGTCGAGCCGCCAGCGCCGCCGGTGCTCGAGCCGCCCGCGCCGCCTGCGCCGCCGGCGCCCGAGGTCGCGTCGCCCGAGGTGGCCGAGCCGCCGGTGGCCGAGCCGCCGGTCGACGAGCCGCCGGCGCCGCCGGTGCCGGTCGATGCGGTCGCTTCAGCGCCCGAACCGCCCATGCCGCCCGCGCCTGCCGTGCCGCCCTGGCCAGCGCCGCCTGCGCCGCCGGTGCCTTCGGCGCCGTTGCCGCCCATGCCGGCCGTGCCGGCCGCGCCCGAACCGCCCGCGCCAGCGGTGCCGGTGGCGCCTGCGCCGCCGGTGCCTGCCAGTGCCGCGCCCGAACCGGCGGTGCCGCCGGTGGCCGCGCCGCCTGCCGCGCCGGAGCCCGAGGTGTTGGTGCCGGCCGCGCCCGAACCGCCGGCGCCGCCTGCCGCGCCGGCGCCGCCGGTGCCGGCCATCGAGTCACCCGCGGTGCCCGAGCTGGCGCCGCTGGTCGGGCTGCCTGCGGTCGAGGTGCCGCCGGTGTTGGTGGCCGCGCCGCTGGCGCCGCCGGTGCCCGCGGTTTCGGTGCCCGAGCCTGGCATGCCGCCCGAACCCGAGGTCGAGGTGGCGTCGCCGATCGCTGCGCCGCCGCCGCTGGCGCCGTTCGATGCGGTCAGGGTCGAGCCGGACGAATTGCCGCCCATGCCGCCTGCGCCGCCCGCGCCGCCGGCCGCGCCTGCGCCGCCGTTGGATTCGCCCGCGCCGCCCGCGCCGCCGGCGCCGGTGCCGATGGCGCCGTTCGCGCCGCCGTTGCCGCCGGCCAGCGAGCCGGTCGAGCCGCCGGCGCCGCCGGTTGCCATGCCGCCTGCCGCGCCGTTGCCGCCGTTGGCCGCGCCGCCCGAGGCGCCGGCGCCACCGGTGCCTGCACCGCCTGCCGCGCCGTTGCCGCCGGCAGCGTAGCCGCCAGCCGCGCCTGCGGCGCCTGCGCCGCCCATCGAGTCGGCCGCGCCGCTCGCGCCGCCTGCGCCGCCGGCTGCGTTACCGACGGTCGACGCGCCGGTCGATGCGGTGCCGGCAGCAGCGTAGCCGCCTGCGCCGCCAGCCGCGCCAGCCGCGCCCGAAGCCGAACCGCCGGCCGCGCCGCTGGCCGAGGTCGAGCCGCCGTTGCCCACGCCGCCGGCCGAGCCGGTGCCGGCTGCGCCGTTGGCGCCGCCGGTGTTCTGCGCGGTGTTGCCGATGTTGCTGATGTTATTGCCCGACACGGTGCCGGTCAGCGAGCTGGTCGCGTTGGCCGACGAGGTGTTGAACGAGTTGGCGACCGACGAGTTGGCGCTGCCGCCGTTGTTGGCGGCTGCGGCGCCGGCGGCGGCGGCGCGGGAGTCACCCGAGCTGTTGTTCTGGCCCGAGCTGTCCTGGCTGCTGTCGTTGTTGGTCGTGGTGTTGGTCGTGATCGTGTCGTTGCTGTCGATCGTTTCGGTGTTGGTGTTGGTGCGCGTGTCCGATTGGGTGTTCGTGTTCGTGTTGTTGGCGACGCGGTTGTCCGAGTTGTCGACCTGGTTGTTGTTGTTGGTCGTGTTGGTGCTGTTGTTGTTCTGCTGGCTGTTGTTGTTGGCCTGGCTGTTGTTGGTGTTGGTCGTGGTGTTGGTGTTGGTCGACTGGTTGTTGCTGTCGGCGGTGTTGGTGCTGCTGTTGTTCGCCTGGCTGTTGTCGGTGCTGGTGCTGGTGTTCGTATTCGTGTTCGTGTTCGTGTTGGTCGCCTGGTTGTTGCTGTTGGCCTGGCTGTTGTTGGTATTGGTCGTGGTGTTCGTGTTGGTATTGGTCGCCTGGTTGTTGCTGTTCGACTGGGTGTTGTCGGTGTTGGTCGACGAGTTGGTCGAGGTGTTGCCGCTGTTGCGGGTGTCAGTGACAGTGCTGCTGTCGGTGTTCGTGGTAACCGACGAGGTCTGGGTGTTGCCGCCGCGGACATCGTTGACGGAATTTTCTTGTGCGTGAGCCATGCTGAATGCCAGGGCGATCGCGGTTGCCAGGATAGTGCGCTTCATTGTTGCTCCCCTAATTGTCACTGAGTTGAATTCCCGGGGTCCCATGACACCCGGTCCACTCGTTCAATAGCAGTTCTCATGCCAGGTGAATTTAAGTTTTTTAAGTGCTTGATTATGTAGGACTATTTTGATGAGTTTCAGTAGTGCTACAAAGGGAAATGAAGTTGAACAATAGCTAAAGAACAAAGTGTCTCAGACCCGTGACAATGTGAACAAAAAGTCCATGGAACTGTATCAAAATGTCACCGCCAGGTAGTCGCCACAGAGAGAAAACCGTCCCGCAGCGCGCTGCCGTGTGGCAAGCGCGCTGGCGGGGAAAGCCTGTCAAATCAATGGAAGGCGCCGTAGGAAGAGGCCGACGGCGGGGAGGGGCAAGGACTTACGAGGAAATCGCGTGCTTGGCCATCAGGCGATACAGTGTCATGCGCGAGACACCGAGGTCGCGCGCGGCCTGGCTGATGTTGTTGCCGCTGCGCGCCAGGCTCTCGCCGATGGCGATGCGTTCGGCCGAGAGGCGCGAATTGCCGAGGCCTTCCCTGACCGGGCAGATCGGCCCGGCGCTGGGCAGGTCGAGGTCTTCCGGCATGATCAGTCGTTGTTCGGCCAGCACCATGGCGCGCCGCACCCGGTTGATGAGTTCGCGCACATTGCCCGGCCAGTCGTAGCGCGCCATCGCCTGCAGCGCTTCGCGGCTCACGCCCTTCAGCTGCGGACTGCGTTCGGCCGCGTACTTGTTGAAGATGAGGTCGGTCAGCAGCGGCAAGTCTTCCTTGCGCTCGCGCAGCGGCGGCACCCGGATCGGGAACACGCTGAGGCGGTAGTACAAGTCTTCGCGAAAGCGTCCCTCGGCCACGGCCTGCGGCAGGTTGACGTGGGTGGCGGCGATCACGCGCGCATCGACCGCGATGGTGCGGGTGCCGCCGACGCGGTAGATCACGCGCTCCTGCAGGAAGCGCAGCAGGCTGGCCTGCAGGTCGAGCGGCAGGTCGCCGATCTCGTCCAGGAAGATGCTGCCGCCGGACGCCGCCTCGAGCAGGCCCTGCTTGTCGCGGGTGGCGCCGGTGAAGGCGCCGCGCTCGTGGCCGAACAGTTCGGAATGGATCAGGGCCGGCGCCACCGCCGCGCAATTGATGGCGATGAAGGGACCGTTCGCGCGCTGCGAGCGCAGGTGGATTTCCTGGGCCGCGAGTTCCTTGCCGCTGCCGCTTTCGCCCGAGATCAGCACCGGCGCGTCGACCGCGGCGATCTTGTCGATGTGGGCGCGCAGGCGCACGATGGCGCGCGAGGCGCCGTCGATGTGGCTGGCCCGCTCCGACGCCTGGCGCCGGTGCGGCGGCGTGGCCTTGGCCAGGGTCGCCATGCCGTGCGCGTGGCCGAGCGAGTGCTGCAGGCGCAGCATGTCGACCGGGCGCGTATGGAAGTCGAACAGGTGAGCCGCGATCAGCTCGCGCAATGCGGGCTGGTCGATGCGCGGCGCGTCGAACACGCCGATCCAGCGTGTGTGATGGTGCTGGCGCAGGAAGCGCTCGAGCTCGGCGTCGCCCGAACCGTCGCTGCGGTCGAGCAGCAGGCCGACTCCGTAATGCTGCTGCGACAGGACCTTGCGCGCCGCGGCGATGTTCTCCACCACACACACATCCCAGCCGGGCAGCTCGCCGTGGCAGGCGCGCGCGTGCGCATTGCCTTCACCCGAAATGCATAAGAGACGTTTTACAGACACCGTTGCCCTCGTTATCACTGGCGCTTTGCCAGTTTTCGTTGTTGTGAGTTCTGGCGCGTCATACCTAACGCATCCGTGCGGCAACTAATCCCTTGGAATGGATTGCTGACGCGAAAAGTATTGTTCCATTAAACCTGAAATGCCTTGGGCATGTCGCACAAACATTAATAGAAGTTTAATGACATGTGCAATGGCGAATGAAATCTTTGCTGTTTCTCATGGAAATATCCGCAACTTTGTTGGCGACCTGCTATCGATCTTACCGGGGCCAACCGTGACGGGGAAGGGCGTCCGCGTCGATACGCCGCTGCTGAGCGGATTGTGAGCGCTTCATGCGTTGTGCCCGTCCAACAAGGGGACAGGAAGGATTCCATGGGGCAGCACATGCCGGCCGTTCCGGCCCCTGGTCGCCAATGGCGCAGTCCACTGCCGGCCTGCTTGTATAATGCGGCAACACCCAACCGTCCCGCACATATGACCAATACCACTCACTTCGGCTACAAGACCGTCGCCGAGGACCAGAAGGTCCAGGAAGTCGCCAAGGTTTTCCATTCGGTCGCCTCGAAGTACGACGTCATGAACGACCTGATGTCGGCCGGCCTGCACCGCGCCTGGAAGATGTTCACGATCGCCCAGGCCGGCGTGCGTCCCGGCTTCAAGGTGCTCGACATCGCCGGCGGCACCGGCGACCTGGCCAAGGCCTTCGCCAGGCAGGCGGGCAAGACCGGCGAGGTCTGGCTCACCGACATCAACGAGTCGATGCTGCGCGTCGGGCGTGATCGCCTCTTGAATAAAGGGCTTGTCACCCCAACCATGTTGTGTGACGCCGAAAAATTGCCGTTCCCGGACAATTACTTTGACCGGGTCAGCGTCGCCTTCGGGCTGCGCAACATGACCCACAAGGACCAGGCCCTGGCCGAGATGCGCCGGGTGCTCAAGCCGGGCGGCAAGTTGCTGGTGCTGGAGTTCTCGAAAGTGATCGCGCCGCTGCAGAAACCGTACGATGTGTATTCGTTCTCGGTGCTGCCGTGGCTGGGCCAGAAGATCGCCGGCGATGCCGAAAGCTATCGCTACCTGGCCGAATCGATCCGCATGCATCCCGACCAGGACACGCTGAAGGGGATGATGCAAGATGCAGGACTGGAGCGGGTCCAGTATTTCAACCTGACGGCGGGTGTGGCCGCTTTGCACACTGGTATCAAACTCTAATTCTAAGGATAGAGACAATGAAAAAGTTTTTGGTCACGACGATGTTGGCAGTCACCGCGTTCGCGATGGTGGCGGACGCCTTCGCCCGACCAATGGGCGGCAAGCGTTCGATCGGACGGCAGTCGCAGTCCGTACAGCAGCAGGGTCCGGCGCCGGCGCCGGCCCAGAGCATGCAGCGCCAGACCCCGAATTCGGCCGCCCCTGCCGCAGCCGGCGCGACCGCCGGCGCCGCGGGTGCAGCGGCCGCCGCCAAGAAACCGAGCATGATGCGCAACATCCTGGGTGGAGCACTGCTGGGCCTGGGCCTGGGCGCGCTGCTGTCGCACCTGGGCATCGGCGGCGCCCTGGCCAGCATCATCTCGACCATCCTGATGGTCGCGCTGATCGGCCTGGTGATCATGTTTATCGTGCGCATGGTGCGTCGTAAAGATACGCCGGCCAATCCGGCGGCGGCGACCGCGGGCGGCTTCGGTGGCTTCCAGCCGCCGGCCGCCGGTTCGACTGCCACGCCAGAGATCGGCTCCGGCCTGCGCAATCAGCCAGCCGCTTTCCAGGGTAATGTCGGCCTGGATAAAGGCGCGGCAGCCGGTTTCGGCGGCGCGGCCGCCGCACCGGCCTACCAGCAATGGGGCGTGCCGGGCGACTTCGACAGCGAAAGCTTCCTGCGTCACGCGAAATCGTCCTTCATCCGCATGCAGGCGGCCTGGGACCGCGGCGACACCGACGACCTGCGCGAATTCACCTCGCCCGAAGTGTTCGCCGAGCTGAAGATGCAGATCCAGGAACGCGGCGCCGTGACCGACTACACCGACGTCGTCAATATCGACGCCCAGCTGCTGGGCATCGAGAAGACCGCGACCGACTACCTGGCGAGCGTGCAGTTCAACGCCATGATCCGCAGCGCCAAGGACGCGCTTCCAGAACCGTTCGTCGAAGTCTGGAACATGTCGAAGCCGCTGTCGGGCTCGGGCGGCTGGGTGCTGGCCGGTATCCAGCAGACGAACTAAGCGTATTTGCTGAAGCGCTAGTCTTGGCGGAATTATTTTTCGATAAACATTCCGTGTCACCGGGTTTGCGCCCGGCAAACTGGTAAGATCAAAACCGCCCGCATCAACCCGGGCGGTTTTGTTTTTTGAGGGTCGTCCTTTTCATGTTTCCTAGTCTTTCCTCACTGTCGCCACAGCACGCTCTGACGCTGCCCGCGGTCGCCGCGATCAATCACTTGCTGGCCCAGGAAGCCTGGGCCAGGGCCTTGCTCATGCGCCATGCCGGCAAGGACGCCTGCATCGATGCCGGCCTGGCCCGGCTGCGCATGCACGTCGGGCGCGACGGCCTGCTCGAAGCCGGCCAGGGCGATGCGCCGGCCAGCGTCACGATCCGCGTGAAGCCGGCCGACCTGCCGCTGATCGCCCAGGACCGCACGCGCGCGCTGTCGTACGTGAAGATCGAAGGCGACGCCGAGTTCGCCAACGTGATCTCGCAGCTGGCCAACGGCCTGCGCTGGGATGCCGAGCACGACCTCGAGCGGGTGGTGGGGCCGCTGGGCGCCCATCGCCTGGTCAAGACCGCGCGCCGCACCGCCGGCGGCGCGACCGAGGCGACGCGGCGCCTGGCCGAGAACCTGGCCGAGTTCCTGGCCGAGGAAAGGCCGGTGCTGGTGCGGCCGGCGCAGCGCGACGCGTTCGCCGCCGACGTGGTGCGCCTGCGCGACGACGTCGAGCGCACCGCCAAGCGCATCGCGCGGCTCGAGCAAAAGCTGGCCCAGCTGGACGCCGCACCCTCCATCATTCTCACCAGCGCAGACCACCACCCGGATCGTCGATGATATTGAAATTCCTGCGCCTGCTGCGCATCCTCACCGTCTTCACCAGGTACGGCCTGGACGAGATCGCCGTCACCAGCATCAACGCCCCGCGCACCGCGCGCCTGATGAACACCTTCTTCTTCTGGCGCCGCATCACCTCGCCGCGCGCGATCCGCCTGCGCCAGGCGCTGGAAGAACTGGGCCCGATCTTCGTGAAGTTCGGCCAGGTGCTGTCCACCCGGCGCGACCTGGTGCCGCCCGACATCGCCGACGAGCTGGCGCTGCTGCAGGACCGCGTGCCGCCGTTCGGGTCCGACCTCGCGGTGGCCCAGATCACGCGCTCGCTGGGCGCCCATCCCGACGAGCTGTTCGCCCGCTTCGACCGGGAGCCGGTGGCTTCGGCCTCGATCGCCCAGGTCCACTTTGCCCAGCTCAGGGATGGCAAGGAGGTCGCGGTCAAGGTGCTGCGTCCCGGCATGAAGAAGCTGATCGACGAAGACATGGCCCTGATGCGCCTGGCGGCCAGCCTGATCGAGCGCGTGTGGGGAGAGGCGCGGCGCCTGAAGCCGCGCGAAGTCGTCGCCGAATTCGACAAATACCTGCACGACGAGCTGGACCTGATGCGCGAGGCGGCCAACGCCAGCCAGCTGCGCCGCAACTTCGCCGGATCAAGCCTGCTGATGGTGCCCGAGATGTACTGGGACTATTGCTCGAGCAGCGTGATCGTGATGGAGCGCATGTATGGCATCCCGATCTCGCAGATCGACCGCCTGGCCGCCGCCGGCGTCGACCTCAAGAAGCTGTCGAGCGATGGCGTGGAAATCTTCTTCACCCAGGTGTTCCGTGACGGTTTCTTCCACGCCGACATGCACCCGGGGAACATCCTGGTCTCGACCGCGCCGGAGACCCTGGGCCGCTATATCGCGCTGGACTTCGGCATCGTCGGCACCCTGAACGATTTCGACAAGGATTACCTGTCGCAGAACTTCCTGGCCTTCTTCCGACGCGACTACAAGCGCGTGGCCGAGGCCCACATCGAATCGGGCTGGGCGCCGCAAAACACGCGCGTGGACGAGCTGGAGGCCGCGGTGCGGGCCTGCTGCGAACCGATCTTCGACCGCCCGCTGAAGGACATCTCGTTCGGCCAGGTGCTGCTGCGCCTGTTCCAGACCTCGCGCCGCTTCAACGTCGAGGTGCAGCCGCAGCTCGTGCTGCTGCAAAAGACCCTGCTCAATATCGAGGGACTGGGACGCCAGCTCGACCCCGACCTGGACTTGTGGAAGACCGCCAAGCCGTATCTCGAGCGCTGGATGACGGAGCAGGTCGGCTGGAAGGGCCTGACCGAACGCCTGCGCGCCGAAGCGCCGCGCTACGCCCAGATCTTCCCGCAGCTGCCGCGCCTGGTGTACCAGGTGCTGGAGCGCGAATCGAAAGGGCAGCTGGCGCATCCGAATGTGCCGAACGCCGACATGCTGGCGATGGTGCTGATCGAGCAGCGCCGCACCAATCGCATGCTGGCCTTCCTGACCTGCCTGGCGGCGGGGTTCGGGATGGGGCTCGTCGCCCTGTATCTGTTGTAAGGGCACATAAAGAAAAAGCCCGCAGACGCGGGCTTGGCAAGCTAGTGTTCTTCTACGGACCGCGCTGATGGAGGCATCGCGCAGTCTTCTGTTTCTTCTTTGCGGTGAGCAGCAGGGATTTCCCTACTGCCAACATTGGGTGAAGAAGCCGTATTAGAGCATCCAACCCGATGCTTGAGCAAACGAAACACCTGTTGACGATGGTGAAAAACAACATCGGATGGCCCGCACTTGCCCATGCGCCGGGTCTGTGCCAGCCGCGGTAGGCCGCAAACGGCAAATGCCCGTGTAAAAGCTTTATAATTCAGGGTTTTGAAGATTTTTGCGGAGCACCTAGCATGCCGATTTACGCCTACCGCTGCGAAGAATGCGGTTTTACCAAAGATGTACTGCAAAAAATTTCGGATCCGGTCCTGACCGTGTGCCCGTCCTGCGCCAAGCCGTCCTTCAAGAAGCAAGTGACCGCTGCCGGCTTCCAGCTCAAGGGCACCGGCTGGTACGTGACCGATTTCCGTGGTGGCACGCCGCCGGCTACCGGTACGGCCAGCAACGGCAATGGCGCGCCGGCGCCGGCCGCGTCGACCGAGTCCAGCGCACCGGCAGCCGCGGCGCCGGCGCCGGCCGCGCCGGGCACGTCCGGCGGCGACAAGAGCGGCGCCTGATCCGGCGCGGCGAGCGCCGCGCGCCAACAAGAACAACGGGAATCCGATGCGCAAATATTTCATCACCGGCTTGCTGGTCCTGGTCCCCCTGGTCATCACGGCCTGGGTGCTGAACCTGATCATCAGCACGCTCGACCAGTCGCTGCTGTTCGTGCCCGACGCCTGGCAGCCACGCAGCATGTTCGGCATGGACGTGCCGGGCTTCGGCGCGGTGCTGACCCTGGCCATCGTGTTCCTCACCGGCCTGCTCACCAATAACCTGGTCGGCAACTACATCGTGCGCCTGGGCGAACGCCTGCTCAAGCGCGTGCCGGTGGTCAGCTCGCTGTACGGCAGCGTCAAGCAGGTGTCGGACACGCTGTTTTCGCCGTCGGGCAATGCCTTCCGCCAGGCGGTGCTGGTCCCGTATCCGCATGCCGATTCGTACACCATCGCCTTCCTCACCGGCGTGCCGGGCGGCGAAGTGGCGGCGCACCTGGGCGGCGACTACGTCAGCGTCTACGTGCCGACCACGCCGAACCCGACCTCCGGCTTCTTCCTGATGATGGAGCGCAGCCGCGTGAAAGAGCTGGACATGTCGGTCGATGCGGCATTGAAGTACATCGTCTCGATGGGCGTGGTCGCGCCGGTGGCCGCAGTTGCCAGCGCACCTGCCAGCGCGCCGGCCGCAACGATCAAGTAACACCGAATCAAAGAATAGTGGCCGCCTTCGATGGCGGCGCGAGCAATCAACCAACCTGGAACGAAAACTATGTCCACCATGCGTACCAACTACTGCGGCCTCGTGACCGAGGAACTGCTGGGCCAAACCGTCAGCCTGTGCGGCTGGGTGCACCGCCGCCGCGACCACGGCGGTGTGATCTTCATCGACCTGCGCGACCGCGAAGGCCTGGTGCAGGTGGTCTGCCATCCGGACAACGCCGCCGTCTTCAAGGCCGCAGAGCATGTGCGCAACGAGTACTGCCTGCGCATCGTCGGCACCGTGACCAACCGCCTGGAAGGCACGGCCAACGCCAACCTGAAGTCGGGCAAGATCGAGATCAACGCGACCGAAGTCGAAGTGCTGAACGCCTCGGTGCCGGTGCCGTTCCAGCTGGACGACGACAACCTGTCGGAAACCACCCGCCTGACGCACCGCGTGCTCGACCTGCGCCGCCAGCAGATGCAGCACAACCTGCGCCTGCGCTACAAGGTGTCGATGGAAGTGCGCAAGTACCTGGACAACCTGGGCTTCATCGACATCGAGACCCCGATGCTGACCAAGTCGACCCCGGAAGGCGCGCGCGACTACCTGGTGCCGTCGCGCGTCAACGCCGGCAACTTCTTCGCGCTGCCGCAGTCGCCGCAGCTGTTCAAGCAGCTGCTGATGGTCGCCAACTTCGACCGCTACTACCAGATCACCAAGTGCTTCCGCGACGAAGACCTGCGCGCCGACCGCCAGCCTGAATTCACCCAGATCGACTGCGAGACCTCGTTCCTCACCGAACAGGAAATCCGCGACCTGTTCGAAGAGATGATGCGCGTCGTGTTCAAGAACACCACCGGCGTCGACCTGCCGAACCCGTTCCCGGTGATGGACTTCGCCACCGCCATGGGCAAATACGGTTCGGACAAGCCGGACATGCGCGTCAAGCTCGAGTTCACCGAACTGACCGAGCTGATGAAGTCGGTCGAGTTCAAGGTGTTCAACAGCGCGGCCAACATGCCGAACGGCCGCGTGGTCGGCATGCGCGTGCCGCAGGGCGGTTCGATGCCGCGTTCGGAAATCGACGCCTACACCCAGTTCGTGGCGATCTACGGCGCCAAGGGCCTGGCCTACATCAAGGTCAACGAAAAGGCGAAAGGCCGTGACGGCCTGCAGTCGCCGATCGTCAAGAACATCTCGGACGAAGTGCTGGCGCAGATCCTGGAACTGACGGGCGCGCAGGACGGCGACCTGATCTTCTTCGGCGCCGACAAGGCGAAAGTCGTCAACGACGCCCTGGGCGCGCTGCGCGTGAAGATCGGCCACTCGGAGTTCGGCAAGAAGGCCGGTTTGTTCGACGACGTCTGGGCCCCGCTGTGGGTGATCGACTTCCCGATGTTCGAATACGACGAAGACAGCGACCGCTGGACCGCGACCCACCACCCGTTCACCGCGCCGAAGGACGGCCACGAGGACATGCTCGAGTCGAATCCGGGCGCCTGCATCGCCAAGGCCTACGACATGGTCCTGAACGGCTGGGAACTGGGCGGCGGCTCGATCCGTATCCACCGCGAGGAAGTGCAGAGCAAGGTGTTCCGCGCGCTGAAGATCGACGCCGAGGAAGCGCAGCTCAAGTTCGGCTTCCTGCTGGACGCGCTGCAGTACGGCGCGCCGCCGCACGGTGGCCTGGCCTTCGGCCTGGATCGCCTGATCACCCTGATGACCGGCTCCGAGTCGATCCGCGACGTGATCGCCTTCCCGAAAACCCAGCGCGCGCAAGACCTGTTGACCAACGCGCCGTCGGAAGTCGACGAGAAGCAGCTCAAGGAGCTGCATATCCGTCTGCGTAACGAGCCGAAGGTGGCGTAACGGCGCATGAGGTAGGATGGACGGGCCATCCACGCGTTCAAGCACGCGTGGATGGCCCGTCTACCGTATCTGCCCATGAAACCCTACAAGATCCCGGAATCGGTGCTGGTCGTGATCCACACTTCCGACATGGAAGTGCTGGTGCTCGAACGCGCCGACCGTCCGGGCTTCTGGCAATCGGTCACCGGCTCGCTCGACGCGCCGGACGAGCCGTTGATGACGACCGCCGCGCGCGAACTGTTCGAAGAGACCGGCATCGTGGCCGACGGCGAACGCATTCGCCTGCGCGACTGGCAGCTCTCGAACGTCTACGAAATCTATCCCGTCTGGCGTCACCGCTACGCCCCCGGCGTGACCCACAATACCGAGCACGTGTTCTCGGTCTGCGTGCCGCGCGACATCCCCATCCTCCTCAGCCCGCGCGAACACCTGCGCCATGCCTGGTTACCGCATCTGGAGGCGGCGGACCGCTGCTTCTCTTCTTCCAACGCCGAAGCCATCCTGCAACTGCCCCGCAAAATCGCTTAAAAATTGCGAACAGCAAATAAAATTGCCTTAAAGCAGCTTATTTGCCGAAAATCAGCATTGAAATATGGCATGTGTGCGCAATAAAATGACGTTTTTTAACAAAAGTACGTAGGTACTTTTTTTAGAAAATGGTCTGTGCGTGGCCGCGCATATGCGTTCGCTCAAACGTACTCTCTCCTATGAAAATACATTTGAATACACTTCACCTGTCTTTTTTATAACCATAGGAAATTTTGCGAGAGCCCATATGCACGAGATATTCCATGTTTGACAGGTGTAAATTCGTCGACTAAGGTCAACGGCTCACCCATGGTGAATTTTTGATGTGCAACTTTTAAGTGGATGATTCTGGGAGATAAAATGGATAACCTCGAACTGAATAGCGACAAGAAAGTTAAGGCAATCACCCTAGGGGACGACTGCATTTATATCGACCTCTTCGACGGCCTGCGCCTGAGCGGGCCGCTGGCGCCGCGCGAGGAAAAGCAGGGCGCGCAAGAGCGCCGTCCGCGCCGCATGATCGTGTCGGGGCATGAAGCCATCTACGACACGGCGCTGGCGCTTGCCTGAATGTCAGATTCAGCTCAGTTCAGTATGTAAGAGCGCGACGGCACCAAGCCAACCGCCGCGCTCCGCGCTCCAGCACCAGGCTGTGAAGCGCACGATTGGGCCCGTTTCACGAGAACGCCGGTCCGATCCGGGTAGAATGTTCCCATGAAAATCCGTGTAGCCACCTACAACATTCATAAGGGCGTTTCGTCCCTGCGCAGCACGCCACGCGTGATCGCGCTCAAGAAGGCCATCGCAGAATTCGACGCCAACGTGGTGTTCCTGCAAGAAGTGCAGGGCCGGCACGACCGCTACCAGGCGCGCTACGGCAAGGAAGACCGCGGCCACCGCCACTGGCCCGAAACGGCCCAGTACGATTACTTCGCCGCCGACGTCCACCATACGGCCTACGGGATGAACGCGGTCTATGACCACGGCCACCACGGCAATGCGCTGCTGAGCTGCTGGCCGATCGAGAACTCGCACAACCACGACGTTTCCGACCACGCCTACGAGCAGCGCGGCATCCTGCACTGCATCCTGGGCGCGCCCGAGTGCCGCGTGCACTGCTACGTGGTCCACCTCGGCCTGTTCGAAGGCAGCCGTGGCCGCCAGACCGCCTCGCTGATCGAGGCCGTCAACGCATCGGCGCCGAACGGCGAGCCGGTGATCATCGCCGGCGACTTCAACGACTGGCGCAACACGCTCAGCGACAAGCTGCGCAACGCCCTGGGCGTCAAGGAAGTGTTCGACGAACTGGGGCCGCGTTCGCCGATGGGCGACATGGTGCGCAGCTGGGCCGGCCGCCAGCCGCGCCTGGCGCCGGCCCGCACCTTCCCGGCCATGCTGCCGTGGTTCAGGCTCGACCGCATCTACGTGCGCGGCTTCAAGGTCAACAACGCCAAGGTGATGCACGGTCCGTTGTGGGCCAAGCTGTCCGATCATGCGCCGATCGTGGCCGAGCTCGAACTCACACAAGGGCCATGCGCAGTCTGACCTTTGTCGACAACAATGACATCACGCTGCTGCAGAGCGGCATCGCCTTCTTCCCGGCGCTGATCGAGGCGCTCGACGCCGCCCAGCACGAGGTCTTGTTCGAGACCTATATCTTTGCCGAGGACGAGACCGGCGCCGCCGTGCGCGACGCCCTGGCGCGCGCCGCCCGCCGCGGCGTGAAGGTGAGGGTGCTGGTCGACTGGTTCGGCACCGGCCACCGCTGCTGCGGCCGGCTCGGGCCCATCCTGCTCGAGGCCGGCGCCCAGTACCGCGTCTTCAACCCCTGGTGCCGGCGCGGCATTGCCCGTTCGCACCGCAAGATCGCCGTGATCGACCGCGAAGTCGCCTTCGTGGGCGGCATCAACGTCAACGACGACTGGCTGTGCGACCACGCCGACGGCCACCGCCTGCCGGCGCCGCGCTGGGACTTCTCGGTGCGCGTGCGCGGGCCGCTGGTGGCCCAGATCCACCACGAGGCGCAAGCCCAGTGGACCCGCAGCGGCCGCCTGCGGCTGCGCAAGCGCTTCCAATTGTTCCGCGAGATGCGCAAGCAAGCCATTCCCTCTTGCGAAAGTCCGGCACGGGCCGCATTTGTGGTGCGTGACAACCTGCGTAACCGCAGCACGATCCAGAAAGCCTATCTGCAAGCCTTGGGACGTGCGCGCCACAGCGTGCTGCTGGCGACGCCGTACTTCGCGCCGGGCCGCAAGTTCCGCAAGGCGCTGGCGCATGCCGCGCGGCGCGGCGTGCAGGTGACGCTCCTGATCGGGGTGGGGGAGTTCAAGATCCAGGATGCGGTCGCGCATTCCTTCTATCCCAAGCTGCTGGCCGACGGAGTGCGGGTGGTCGAATACCGCAAGACCCAGCTGCATGCGAAGGTGGCGGTGGTCGACGACGACTGGGCCACGGTCGGTTCCAGCAATTGCGACGGCCTGTCGCTGTTCCTGAACCAGGAGGCCAATGTGGTGGTGAGCGATCCGGTGTTCGCCGCCACCATGCGCGAGCATATCGAGCGCGGCATCCTGGACGGCAAGGAGGTCTGTCCGCAGGAGTTCGCCCACACCGGCTGGCTGCGCCGCGCCACCTATGGCATGGCGTATATGGCGTACAAGCTGGTGATGCGGGTGGTCACGTTCGGATACACCTAGGGATATTGGAAATAGATAATGGAAAAAGAGAACGTACGAATCGACAAATGGCTGTGGGCGGCGCGCTTCTTCAAGACCCGCTCGCTGGCCCAGGACGCGGTGGAACGCGGCCGGGTGCGCATCGGGGGAGAACCGGTCAAGCCTGCGCGCGCCGTCAAGATGAACGACCGCATCATGATCGACAACGGTTCCGATCGCTGGGAAGTGATCGTGGCCGCGATCTCGGGCTCGCGCGGCCCGGCGCCGGTGGCGCGCACCCTGTATTTCGAGACCGACGAGAGCATCGCGCGGCGCGAGAACGACAAGACGGCGCGCCGCCTGTACCCCGAGCCGAGCATGGACATCAAGGGCCGGCCGACCAAGCGCGACCGCCGTGCGATGGAGCGCGTCGGCGAGGAATGACGATGGGCGCAATGCCCCTCGTCAACGGGATATCCCGTTCCGTCAAAATGCTGTACCTTTATGACTGAAACAACAAACTTCCGTTCCCCGCCCACGGCGACGGACGGAAGCGCTCCACGGCGCCATCTCCCGGCGCCGATCGTTGTCTTGCATCAATAGAACGCCACCTCTAAGTTCCCGTTTGACATTCCTCGGCTGATAGATAATAGTACGAGCGTTCGGATTTTTTTCGATTCAGGGGCAGCTATCAGTACTTCAGCAAAATTCATGCGCAAGGGCGAACAGACGCGGGCCGCAATCCTCGACGTCGCGCTCGAGCTCGCCAGCCGCAATGGCCTCGAAGGCCTGACCATCGGCTTGCTGGCCGACCGGATGAGCATGAGCAAGTCGGGCGTGTTCGCCCACTTCGGTTCGCGCGAAGACCTGCAGCTCGAGGTCGTCAAGCTGTATCACCACCGCTTCGAGCAGGAAGTGTTTTATCCGAGCATCAAGGAAGCGCGCGGCCTGCCGCGCCTGGTGGCGATGTATACGCGCTGGGTCAAGCGCGTCTCGGTCGAGATCGCGTCCGGCTGCATTTATATCAGCGGCGCGGTGGAATACGATGACCGCGAAGGCCCGATCCGCGAGGAACTCGTGTCGATGGTGCGCGCCTGGCAGGGCGCCCTGCTGCGCAGCGTGCAGCAGGCGGTCGAGATAGGCCACCTGCGCCGCGACCTGGAGCCCGAGCAGCTCGTGTTCGAGATGCACGGCCTGATCCTGGCCCTGCACCACGACGCCCGTTTCCTGCGCAATCCAGGCGCGGTCGAGCGCGCACGGGCCGCCTTCGAGCGCCTGGTCGAGAATTACCGCAATCCCCAACTACCGCAAGACCATCAGGCGGCATGAGCCGCCTGCCACGTCCAACATCTTTACCCTCGTTCAGGAGATAACCATGGGTCAGTACGTCGCGCCAATCCGGGATATGCAGTTCGTTCTGCACGAATTCCTCAACGTCACCGAAGAATTCAAGAATCTGCCGAAGTACTCGGAGATCGATGCCGACATCATCAACCAGGTGCTCGAAGAAGGCGCGAAGTTCACGCAAGAGGTGCTGTTCCCGCTGAACCACTCGGGCGACCGCGAAGGCTGCCACTTCAATGCCGCCGACAAGACCGTGACCACCCCGAAGGGCTTCAAGGAAGCCTACCAGCAGTACGTGGAAGGCGGCTGGGCGGCGCTGGCCTGCGATCCTGAATACGGCGGCCAGGGCCTGCCGATCACCCTGAACAACTCGTTCTACGAGATGCTGAACTCGTCGAACCAGGCCTGGTCGATGTACCCCGGCCTGTCGCACGGCGCCTACGAGTGCCTGCTGGAGCACGGCACCGACGACCAGAAACGCCTGTACCTGCCAAAACTGGTCTCGGGCGAGTGGACCGGCACCATGTGCCTGACCGAAGCGCACTGCGGCACCGACCTGGGCCTGCTGCGCTCGAAGGCCGAACCGCAGGCCGACGGCACGTATCTCATCACCGGCTCCAAGATCTTCATCTCGGCCGGCGAGCATGACATGTCCGAGAACATCGTCCACCTGGTGCTGGCGCGCCTGCCGGACGCGCCGGAAGGCTCGAAGGGCATCTCGCTGTTCCTGGTGCCGAAGTTCCTGCCGAACGACGACGGCTCGCTGGGCGAGCGCAACGGCATCGCCTGCGGCGCCATCGAAGAAAAGATGGGCATCCACGGCAACTCGACCTGCCAGATGAACCTCGATAACGCCCGCGGCACCCTGATCGGCCAGCCGCACAAGGGCCTGCAGGCGATGTTCGTGTTCATGAACGCGGCCCGCCTGGGCGTGGGCATGCAGTCGCTGGGCCTGACCGAAGTCGCGTACCAGAACGCGCTGGCCTATGCCAAGGACCGCATCCAGATGCGCAGCCTGTCGGGCCCGAAGGCGCCGGATAAACCTGCCGACCCGATCATCGTGCACCCGGACGTGCGCCGGATGCTGCTGACCGCGAAAGCGTATGCCGAAGGCGCGCGCGCGTTCTCGTCGTATGTCGCGCTGCAGATCGACCGCGAACTGAACCACACCGACGAAGACGTGCGCAAGGAAGCGGCCGACGAAGTGGCCCTGCTGACCCCGATCATCAAGGCCTTCATCACCGACAACGGCTGGATCGCCACCTCGGAAGCGATGCAGGTGTACGGCGGCCACGGCTACATCGCCGAGTGGGGCATGGAGCAGTACGTGCGCGACGCCCGCATCAACATGATCTATGAAGGCACCAACACCATCCAGTCGCTGGATCTGTTGGGCCGCAAGATCCTGATGGACAACGGCGCCAAACTGCGCAAGTTCGGCGAGAAGATCAAGGCCTTCGTCGAAGACAACGGCCTGGACGAGCAGCTGTCCGAGTTCGTGACCCCGCTGGGCGAACTGGGCGAGAAGGTCACCAAGCTGACCATGGAAATCGGCATGAAGGCCTTCCAGAACCCGGACGAAGTGGGCGCCGCCGCCGTGCCTTACCTGCGCGTGGCCGGCCACCTGGTGTACAGCTACCTGTTCGCGCAACAGGCCAAGATCGCCCTGGCCAAGCTCGATTCGGGCGACAAGTTCTACGAGTCCAAGCTGGCGACGATCCGCTTCTATTTCGCCCGCCTGTACCCGGAAACCGCGATGCTGATCCGCCAGGCACGTTCGGGCGCCGCGAACCTGACGGCGCTGGACGCCGACCTGTTTTAATCACCCGTCACGACGCTAACCAAGGAATACTTACATGTCCAATTTCATCGTCAAGAAAGTCGCCGTGCTGGGCGCCGGCGTGATGGGTGCGCAGATCGCCGCGCACTGCGTGAACGCCAAGGTGCCGGTCGTCTTGTTTGATCTTCCTGCAAAGGAAGGTCCTAAAAACGGCATCGTGCTGCGCGCCATCGAGAACCTGAAAAAACTGTCGCCGGCCCCGCTGGGCAACAAGGATGACGCGGCCCTGATCGAAGTGGCCAACTACGAGGACAACCTCGACGTGCTGCTCGGGTGTGACCTGATCATCGAAGCCATCGCCGAGCGCATGGACTGGAAACACGACCTGTACGCCAAGGTCGCGCCGCACATCGCGCCGCATGCGATCTTCGCCTCGAACACCTCGGGTCTGTCGATCAACAAGCTGGCCGAAGGTTTTGACAGCGAACTGAAGGCGCGCTTCTGCGGCGTGCACTTCTTCAATCCACCGCGCTATATGCACCTGGTGGAACTGATCCCGACTGACGCGACCCGCCCGGAAATCCTGGACCAGCTCGAGACCTTCCTGACCTCGACCCTGGGCAAGGGCGTGGTGCGCGCGAAAGACACGCCGAACTTCATCGCCAACCGCGTCGGCATCTTCGGCATGCTGGCCACCATCGTCGAAGCCGAGAAGTTCGGCCTGTCGGTGGACGTGGTCGACGACCTGACCGGCGCCAAGCTCGGTCGCGCCAAGTCGGGCACCTTCCGCACCGCGGACGTGGTCGGCCTGGATACCATGGGCCACGTGATCAAGACCATGCAGGACAACCTGAAGGATGATCCGTTCTTCAGCGTCTACAAGACGCCGGACATCCTGGCCAAGCTGATCGAGAAGGGCGCGCTGGGCCAGAAGACCGGCGCCGGCTTCTACAAGAAGGTCGGCAAGGAGATCCAGCGCCTGGACTTCGCGACCGGCGAGTACGTGCCGAGCGGCGCGAAAGCCGCCGACATCGTCGGCCGCATCCTGAAAGAGAAAGACCCGGTCAAGAAATTCAAGGCCATGCGCGATTCGACCAACCCGCAGGCGCAGTTCCTGTGGGCGATCTTCCGCGACGCCTTCCACTACATCGCGTTCCACCTCGACACCATCGCCGACAATGCGCGCGACGTCGACTTCGCGATGCGCTGGGGCTTCGGCTGGAGCGTCGGTCCGTTCGAGACCTGGCAAGCCGCCGGCTGGAGCCAGATCGCCCAGTGGGTGAAGGAAGACATCGAAGCCGGCAAGGCGCTGAGCGACGCGCCGCTGCCGGCATGGGTGTTCGAAGGTTCGGTCGCCGAGAAGGGCGTGCACACCCCTGAAGGCTCGTACTCGGTCACGAAGAACGCCTATGTGCCGCTGTCCGACCTGCCGGTCTACCAGCGCCAGCAGTTCCGCGCGCCGGTGGTCGGCCTGGGCGGTCCGGATGCGAAGACCTTCGGCACCACCGTGTTCGAAGACGACTCCGTGCGCCTGTGGCACTCGGACGACGAGGTCCTGGTCATCTCGCTCAAGACCAAGATGCACGTCATCGGCGATGGCGTCATCAAGGGCATCCAGCGCGCCTTGAAAGAAGCCGAGCAAGGCTACAAGGGCATCGTGATCTGGAATACCGACGCGGCCGAAGGCGGCGCGTTCTCGGCCGGCGCCGACCTGCAATCGGCCCTACCCGCCTTCATGGCCGGCGGCGCGAAAGCGATGGAGCCGATCGTGCGCGAGCTGCAGGACACCTTCATGGCGATGAAGTATTCGAACATCCCGGTCGTCGCCGCAGTGGCCGGCCTGGCGCTGGGCGGCGGCTGCGAGCTGGCGCTGCATGCAAGCAAACGCGTGGCCTCGATCGAGTCGTATATCGGCCTGGTCGAAGTGGGCGTCGGCCTGGTGCCGGCCGGCGGCGGCCTCAAGGAAGCGGCGCTGCGCGCGGCGAATGAAGCCAAGGGCAACGACATCCTGCAATTCCTGAAGAACGGCTTCATGAACGCGGCCACCGCGCAAGTGTCGAAGTCGGCGCTGGAAGCGAAGGCGATGGGTTACCTGAAGGAAGACGACGTCATCGTGTTCAA
This sequence comes from Massilia timonae, assembly GCF_001866515.1. Lineage (NCBI taxonomy): Bacteria > Pseudomonadati > Pseudomonadota > Betaproteobacteria > Burkholderiales > Oxalobacteraceae > Massilia > Massilia timonae. The sequence goes on along the minus strand of NZ_JRYB01000001.1, from coordinate 1,102,082 downwards.
CGCGTACGAACTGCTGCACGTCGCGAAGACCACCGCGCGCGCCATGTTCGACGCCGGTTATCGCGCCCCGGCACGCCGTACCTTCCCGGTCACCGGCCGTTACGGCTGGGCCACCATCCGCGGCCAGATGGTCAATATGCGCGACGGCGGCTTCATCTCGGCCTATGACTACCACCTGGGCGACACCATCGCCGAGATCGTGACCGGCGGCGACATTGACCAGGGCAGCGTGGTGAGCGAACAGTGGATCCTCGACCTGGAACGCAAGGCCTTCGTGGCCCTGCTGAACAATCCGAAGACCCAGGAACGGATCATGGGCATGATGCAGACCGGTAAGCCGGTGCGCAACTAACGCTGACGACTGAACAGGACTACTGACATGAGCAAACAACTTCAAGACGCATACATCGTCGCAGCGACCCGTACCCCGATCGGCAAGGCGCCGCGCGGCATGTTCAACAAGACCCGCCCGGACGACCTGCTGGTGCACGCGATCCGCGGCGCCATGGCCGCCGTGCCGAACCTGGACCCGGCGCTGATCGTCGACGCCATCGTCGGCTGCTCGTTCCCTGAAGCCGAGCAGGGCTTCAACGTGGCGCGTAACGCCGTCGTGCTGGCCGGCCTGCCGAACACCGTGGGCGGCGTCACCGTCAACCGCTACTGCGCCTCGGGCATCACCGCGCTGGCGATGGCGGCCGACCGCATCCGCGTGGGCGAAGCCGACGTGATGATCGCCGGCGGCGTCGAATCGATGTCGATGGTGCCGATGATGGGCCACCACCCGTCGATCAATATGGACGTGTTCAAGGACGAGAACGTGGGCCTGGCCTACGGCATGGGCCTGACCGCCGAGAAGGTCGCCAACCAGTGGAAGATCTCGCGCGAAGACCAGGACGCCTTCGGCCTGGAATCGCACCGCCGCGCCATCGCCGCCCAGCAGGCCGGCTACTTCAAGGACGAGATCACCCCGGTCGAGATCATCACCCGCACGCCGAACCTGGCCACCGGCGAGATCAGCGTCAAGAAGCGCACCGTGGACAGCGACGAAGGCCCGCGCGCCGACGCCAGCGCCGAATCGATGGCCAAGCTGAAGCCGGTGTTCGCGGCCAAGGGTTCGGTCACCGCCGCGACCTCGTCGCAGATGTCGGACGGCGCCGGCGCGCTGATCGTCGTCAGCGAAAAGATCCTGAAGGAGCACAACCTGACCCCGCTGGCCAAGTTCTCCTCGTTCGCCGTGCGCGGCGTGCCGCCGGAGATCATGGGCATCGGCCCGAAGGTGGCGATCCCCGCCGCGCTGGCCGCCGCCGGCATCACGCAAGACCAGCTGGACTGGATCGAGCTGAACGAAGCCTTCGCCGCGCAGGCGCTGGCCGTGATCCGCGACCTGGGCCTGGACACCAGCAAAGTGAACCCGATGGGCGGCGCGATCGCCCTGGGCCACCCGCTGGGCGCCACCGGCGCGATCCGCGCCGCGACCGTCGTGCACGCGCTGCGCCGTAACAACCTCAAGTACGGCATGGTGACGATGTGCGTCGGCGCCGGCATGGGCGCGGCAGGCATCATCGAGCGCGTCTAAAAAACATGGCGGCGCATCGCAGCCGCCGCATTTCAAGCGTGGGCGGGAAATCCAAGCACCGTACGTCAATGCCGCGAGCGTGACGTGGGGTGGGCGGGTCTCCCGCCCACGCGTCCAATCGGCCCATGAACAATTCTGGAGACAACACCATGAGCATCCGCCTCACCAAAGCCGACGGCATCCTCACCATCGAATTCAACCGCGTCGAACGCAAGAACGCGATCACCGGCGCGATGTACCAGGCCATGGCCGACGCGCTGCGCGACGCCGAGCAGGATGCGCTTGTCCGCGCCATCCTGATCACCGGCCAGCCCGAGATCTTCACCGCCGGGAACGACCTGGACGATTTCCTGAACAACGTCGGCGAAGGCGCGATGACGCCGGAACGCCCCGTGTTCCAGTTCATGAGCGCGCTGGAAGGCGCAACGAAACCGGTAGTGGCGGCCGTCGCCGGCGCCGCGGTCGGCATCGGCACCACCTTGCTGATGCACTGCGACCTGGTCTACGCCGCCGACAACGCCAAGTTCTCGATGCCGTTCACCCAGCTCGGCCTGTGCCCGGAATTCGCCTCGTCGCTGCTGGTGGCGCAATCGGCCGGCTACACGCGCGCCGCCGAGAAGCTGCTGCTGGGCGAGCCGTTCGTGGCCCAGGAAGCGCTGGAGATGGGCATCGTGGCGCGCGTGCTGCCGGCTGCCGAGCTGCTGTTCTTCGCCCAGGGTCAGGCCGCCAAGCTGGCCAAGCTGCCGCCCGCGTCGATCCGCACCACCAAGGCGCTGATGAAGCGCGCGCGGGGCGCATTGGTGAAGGAAACCATCGCCGCCGAGAACGAGCGCTTCAGCGCCATGCTGACCGGCGCCGAGGCGAAAGAGGCGTTCACCGCCTTCTTCGAGAAGCGTAAGCCCGACTTCAGCGAATTCGATTGAGTATCTCGCCGCGTGCGATGCCTCAAGCAGTGTTTCCTTAAGTTTTGCTCAGGCCTTCCGATATTGTCGATATGATCAATGAATAGGGCGGCGAACATGAGCCTGAGCATCTCCAGCCTCGGCCCGCAGGGAGCGACCCTCCCTGCCGGCAGGGTAAAACCCTCGGTTGCCGAAGCACGACAGGAAACGGAAACCCCGGCCCAGGACAAAGTGACCTTGGGCGGACGACAGGCCGAGCCACTGACCTATGGCAGCAAAGGCGGCGGCAAGGTGACCCAGTCCGAGCTTGCAAGCATGATCGAGGAATCCGATCGCAAGGCCCAGGAAGTCATCGACCTGATCCGCCCGCTGGTCGAGCAGCAGGGTCTCAACTTCGCCAAGGTGGCGAACGGCGAGCAGCAACTGCAGGCGGATCCCGACACCATCGAAGTGGCCAAGGCGGCCATCGCGGATGGTGGCGAATTCAGCGTGGAAAAGACTTCCGAGCGTATCCTGGGCTTTGCTAGGGCAATGATCGGCGCCGACCCATCCAAAATGGACGCCATTCGCGCTGCGGTCGAAAAAGGCTTCCAGGAAGCGCAGGACATGCTGGGAGGAAGCTTGCCCGAGATCAGCCAGAAAACCCTGGCTGCGGTGCAGGCCGGCTTCGATCAATGGCAGAAGGACGGCATCCCGGCGGATTGACTCGACCGTCCGTCGCGCCGCCAGGTTCTGCAGGGTTATGTGGCTTCGCGCGGCGGCTTGAGGCTTTTGCTGTAAAAACCCGACGGGTCGAAACAACAGACCCGTTTCTTGCCTGCCGCCAGCATGTCGCCGGCGTCGGCGACGCGGCTCATACGGGTCTTGGCTTGCTTGGCAGATTCGATCCAGTGTACCCAGTCGATGCGGGCGATGGTAGTGGTGGCGTCCCAAGTTTCCCTGGCTGGCGGCGACGCGTCGAGCACTTCATTGAATTCGGGCGGTACCGGCGGTTCCAATTCAGTTGGCGTAGGGGACGCCTCGAGCGTAACCGTGTCCCCGATCGCTACTCCCGCCTTCTTCATCAGCGCCGCCGGCACCTTGAACCAGTGGCTCAATTGGCCGTCTGGCTCCAGCGTGGCCTGAAAGGAGTGGCCGTTGAGTTTGCCTTGCATACTCGTCCTGCCACGCCGGGGAAAGGTGTCACTCATTGCCTTGGGCAGGATGACGAAGGCCCAGCCATCTTCTCCGCGCCGGTCAGCGGGGCCGCGCAGTACTGCTTCAACGTGCAGTTGTGTACCAGCTCTTTCCATTTAAGCTCCCGTCGACGCAACCTCGATCTCGGCAGAGTAGAGGTCCGCGGTTCCACATCGCACATGGGCACTTCGACAAGCTCAGAGGAGCAAGCCAGTTCGTTCGCTCAACGCAGTAAGCGTCCAGCGGCACCATGTTCCCGCGCCGGCTAACTGCCGGAGACGTTTGTGAATGATGGCAGGTAGTCGTTCGTCCAGATCATGGTGTAGTGTGCGCCCCCGTCGTGACGCAGGCGAATGTTGTTGACGCTGACGCCAGCGCCGATCGTTATACCACCCTGGGCCTCGACACCCCCGCCGCCGCTTCTGATCGACGACGACAGCCCTCCACTCATGGGGCTGGTGGTCGGGGCGGGGGCAAAGCTGATCCGAGCCTGCACGACGGAGGGGGCGGACAGTAGCGCTCTCATCTGAGGACCGAGGCCCGCCTCCGGAGCCCCAAGGAACACGCCGAAAACCGCAGCGGCGCACTGGGCGAGCACGTCGTCATCGGTCATGGCGGCGGCGATAGTGGCCCGTGCCGCGGCAATTTCCGCGCCTGTGGCGTTGGCGGGCGCCCTTCCGGCTGCAGCCTCCCGGGCAGCGATGAGGGCGTGGATGAGGCAGTTCCCGTCGCCAGGATTGGTGGTCTCATGCCAGCCGAGCGGGACCTGGCCCCGGTGGATGTCGATCCTCAGTCCCAGACTCGTGGCGACGTGGTGAGCCTCTCCCTCGGCGAGGTAAGCGGTCGAGAGCCTGACATCGTTGCGGTATGCCGCGATGAACCGCGCCTGCGCCGCAGGGAGGATACCCCCGTCTGGTCCGACCAGGGGATCGGCGATGACCTGGGCGAGGCCAGTGGTATCCCGCGCGTGGTCGGTGTCCTTCTTGCCGGCGTCGACCAAGGGCTTGAACTTGGCCACCAAATCCGCAAGGTTGCGGATGTCGTTGATTGGTTTGGACAAGGACGTCGACTGGAGGCGAGCCTTGACGTTGTCGGCGATGAGCCTCATCACGTTGGGGAATACCCGCTGCAGGGACTCATGCCAATGCAGCACCGCCGCGACCAGGGCCAGCGGCGGCAGCGTGCTGTTGACGTGGCCGTCGAAGAGAGTGAACGCGGCGCCCACCACGACCTCGGGTCCGTCGGCGGTCTTGCCGGCGTCTAAGATGGCCTTCTCGTTGGTGGCCAGGCGATTCATGGCATGCCCTTCAGCGTGCCCCAGCGCTCGGCCGTGGGTCGTATCGTCGGCGAAGGTGGCCGACTTGGTGAGCTGGTAGACGATAGCAAACCGGCGGAACACGTCGCTCATGGCCGCCTGCCAACGATGAACTGGCAGGCGCTGATCCAGGAGGCTCATCGCCTGGACCTCGCTCGCTCGAGCCAGTTCACGTGCGTCTTCGCGTTCCAGGTCCGTGACGAACCGCGCGAATCGGGAGGCCATTACGATAAGCGCCTCCGCCGCCGGATGGCCGGTGAACGATGCCATCTCGGCACGCACGAGCGTCCAGGCAACGGTGTGGGACATCTGAGTCGCGAAGCGGGTGTTGGGTCGGTCCTGGTCCGAGACCTGGATGGAGTTCAGGGTGACCTCCCCGCTCCCGTAGGCCAGCTGTTCGACATCGACGGCCGCCTGGCCCTGCACCTGGGTCGTCACCGTGACGAGTTGTCCGTCGGCTGCGGGTACGACACGTACATTGGCGGTAAAGTCGGACTCCAGGGACTGTTGTACCGGGACGAGTACCGCCCCGTTGCCGCCCTGAACCAGTGGACTCCGCTGTTTCAGGGGGGAGATGTTCGGGGCCCTCTCAAGGAGCGCCACCAGGCCGCCCAGGTTTGCGTCGGACGCGAGTTTGAACTGCTTGCGCACCCCCGGCGACAGGGCGCTGCTATAAACATTGTTCTGAATGGCGGCTCCATGCGCAGCCATCAGCTCAGGGAAGGCTAAATGCAGCGCTTCCTTCCAATGAGAAACGGCGCTAGCGTAACCCTCTGGGCCGAGTGCCTTATAGAATCCTCCATCCAGGAGGCCCGCCGCCGCCGCGATGACCTTGTTTGCATCCACGTCAGTTTTGGCGATGATGGCTTCCTCGGCGTTCCGCAGGACGGCCATGTGACTGCCCTCACCGTGGCCAGTTGCCTTGCCATGCTTGAAGGTCGACGAGCCGGCTTGCTGATAGGCCTGAATGTAGAGCACCATGATCCGGCTTATCAGCTGCTGCCAGGTGTCGATCGGCAAGGTGGCGCCGGTCAGGCTGTCGGCCGAGACGAGGACGCTGTCGATGAGGAGCTTGCAATTCCGGGACTGCTCCTCGGCAGCCAGGGCCTTCATCGAGGCGATATAGTGGGCAAGCACCTCAGCGACGGGGCGGTTGTGCATCGCCATTTGAGCGGCACGCTGGAGAACCCAGGCGACTGTGTGGCGCTCCTGACGGTCGCCGTAGCGAGTCTCGGGGCGGTCCTGGTTGCCGAGCTGGACGCCCTCAATCCAGAGCTGGGCGGCATTGTAGACCATGTCCTGCACCTCGCCGACGGACTTTAATTTGCCAGTGGCCACGGGGACTACGGTCACCTGGGAGGTAAGCCTCGAACTCAATTTCGGGCCGTCATGCTCGGACTTCTGCGTGGAAATTTGGAGCCCCAGATTGAAGGGATGCTTGTCCGATTCATCGTCTGAGATGTTGCTCTCGCTTTCTTCAATTTCCATCGAGACCTTTTCCCAAGCGCCGCTAGCCACGTCGCGCCTCAGTCGAACGTTGTGCTGGTCGCTCCGCTGCCCGACCGGGCGCACTGTAACGTCTTCATCGTCATGGTAGGCAACGATCCCGTACTCCGTATTGTCCAAGTCGTCGATGAAGCGTTCTTCGTTTGTATACACGAACTTACCCTGGATCGGCGCAGGCCCGCCTCCAGGAATGGCGCCCCGATTCGGACCAGTAAAGAGTTCATAAAAATTGTTGGCGGAGCCTGGACGCAGTTTCCCTGCTTCGATCATGCTGTCCTTTCGCCTGGCCTGGGCAATCGCCTGCGGGCTGCTCGAAACGACGCGGATCAGGGACTGCTGCGCCTTTCTTTTCGGACTTTCGTTGCTGGTGCCTGCCAGTTCACGCTGTGCGAAACCCGTGACACGCTGTGTTACCGCGCCTGCTACGCGTTTCTCTGCCACCAGGTTCCCTGAAACATGATCGCCCTCGAACTGCGCGGCTTTCTCGCCCATCATGTCGGCCTCTTTTTCCAGTGAAGGATCGTCGTTGACCGCGCCTCCCTTCATCTGCAAAGTCGGTCGAACCCGCCCCTGAGCCTGCTGTACTACATGCCAAGCCTCATGCGGCAGATGCCTTTCCTGGCCCGCCCCCAGATGAATCTCATTCCCTTGGGCATAAGCGTGCGCCTGCAACTGCGCCGGCTTATCCGAGTTATAGTGCACCTTTACATGATCCATGCTCATGCCAGAGAGCGACTCTATCCCTGATTTCAATCGATCGGGCAGGCCGGTATCGTTTGTTTTTTCTTCGCGCTGCGCCGGCGATGCATCGGCTGGCATTGCGCAGTCTCCTTGCGGTTTAACCGTCCCATCGAAGAGCGCATTTATTTCGTGACGCTGCGCCACCATCCGGGGACTGTGGTGAATGGCGTTGCTTAGCACCCGCTGCTGCAACACACGCGGGCTGTCATTCATCATCTCGGCCAGTTCAGCTTGCGCTACCGCGTCGGATCGGTTGTCCGCAAGCCCCCGCTTCTGTGCAACTGCCCTGGTGGTGTCCGTTTGCGCTGCATCAGAGTCGTTTCCTGCTTGGAGCGGTGCTTGCATGGGGGCGTTCGTAGATGAGTGGCGTTATCGGCATGACTGCATGATCATAACCCCAGTTCTTCTTTCCCGACCAATCCGGCTTCTTTTGCTGGGGCGCCTGGCTGTCGGCAGCCGCCTGCTTCTGACTACAGGCATATGGAAGCTGGCTGTCGACACTGTCTCATCACGATCGATGGCGCTTGATGCGCAGTGCATAGCAGCCGTAGGCGGCAAAGCGCGCCAGCACGAACGCCACGTCGTTCCGTCCGAGGAAAGCGTCCAGGTCGCGGACCGCGGAGGATGGGGTGCTCAGTGCGGCGTCCACGATCCGTTCATCGGCCGAGTAGGCCCTCAGCACGAAGCTGGCGCCCAGGTACGGCTGCTCGCCGCCGACCGGCAGGGCGTCGAGCCGCGGCGTGGCCTGGGGGGCGGCCGACACGAAGACCGGCCCATTTTCCTTGTACGGCCCCGCGACGGTGAACGGGCAGTAACTGGCCAGCAGGATCGCTTCACCGGGAACGGCGCGGCGAAGGCAATCGCTCAGCGGCTCCCCGCCTTGCGCGGCGTGGCGCTCGACCGGCTGGCCCTGGTCGTCGGTGCCGGCGCGGACGCGGGCCAGAAAGGTATCGGAGAGCGGAACGATACGGATCGGGAGATGGGAAGGCGAGGGCGTGGTCATGGCGGTGTCGCTATGAAAGTGAAGATGCCGCGATCTTCGCGCAATCCCGCCAGCTTTGCGCCTCGTTCCTTGCTGTCGAATCCAGTCAGCGCGCCTGCGTGACGTGCGCCTCGCGCAGCGGCCGCCATCCGAGCCGCGCCTCAATCGCGCGCCGGTAGCGGGTGTCGATATGGGCCGGCGTGCGGCGGACATAGTCTTCGGCGGCCGCGCGCTCTTTGCCGGTCCGGCTGCCCAGCCATTGAACGACCTCGTCGGCCGTCGGCACCCGCCCATTCTGGCCATCGAATTTCGGCGGCACGGCGGTCCACACCGCCGCGTCGATGCGCCTGGCGCGCAGCCAGGCCGCGACACGGGGATCCTCCTGCGCGCCGTCGACCGCCGGGATGCTGCCGATCCATTCGGGCCGTTCAGGCGTGATCTTCTCGCGCGCGCGCACCATGGCGCGGGCTTCGTCGAGATCGCCGGTGGCCAGATAGGCCCAGTAGGTCGGCGCCAGGCGCGCGCTCTCGCACAGCACCAGCGCCAGCTCGGGGCTGTCGTCGCTCTGGCGCACGAATTCGAGGGGAAGCGGCGGGCCGCCGGGATGCCAGCTTGATGCCAGCTTGAGACCCTGGGGCTTCCACAGCAGCGAGCCCCAGGCGATACAGACGATGTTCATGACGGGATAGCCTGGCAATCAAAACCCCAGTCTAGCCCCTCATGCGAAAGCGGCGAGCACGGCTATACAGGCCGTAAGGACAGGCTCACTCTTCCCTTGCTTCCTTGGCCGCCGCCGCGCCGAACAGGCGGTCCTTGGCCGACAGCAGCTTCTGCACCTTGGAGCCCATTTTCATGAGCTGCGACATCGACTCGGGCGACAGGCGCTGCAGGTCGTCGAACCAGTTATTGGCCAGGTCGACCAGTTCGTGCATCTCGCGCATGCGCTCCTGGGCGAACTGGTCTTCGGGTGTATTGGCGTTGGCCATCAGCGATTCGCGCAGCACCGACAGGGTCGGGGCCACTTCGCGCCGGCGCCGTTCGGCCGCGACCACGCGGAAGATTTCCCAGACGTCGCCGAGCGAGGTGAAATACTCGCGCCGGTCGCCGGGGATGCGCGACAGGCGCACCAGGCCCCAGGACTGCAATTCCTTCAAGCCGATACTGACGTTGGAGCGCGAGATGCCGAGCTTCTCGCCGATGTCGTCGGCGTGCAATTGTTCTTCGGTGACGAAGAGCAGGGCATAGATCTGCCCCACCGTGCGGTTGATGCCCCAGCGGCTGCCCATCTCACCGAAGTGACTCACGAATGTTTGGACGAGTGGCGTCATGGTTGAGAACTTTTCGATGCTTTTGAAAGGTGGATTATCCCACGGTCCCACGACACGCACACGGACTGCCTCACCATCGTGGTGCAGGAGGTTGTTAATCCATGAGTAATTCCCGACAAAGTCACTCTCCTTTCCAGACAAACTTGAAGTTTCAGTGCATAATTTCACTAACTTCTGAAAATTCAGAATGTTTAGAAAGTTTGGCGTAAGTCAGAAATAATGTAGATCAAGGCATCTGCTTCACCGCAGGACTGAACACCATGAACGCGCAACGCAACCGCTCCATCATCCTCTGGCTCGCTGCCCTGGCGATGCTGTGGGGCATGCTTGCACCGTCCCTTGCATCGAACCTGCCGGCCCGTCAGGGCAAGACCTGGATCGATGTCTGCCTGTCGGTCGGCGCCAGGCTGGTGGCGCTCGACCTCGATACCGCCGGTGCCGCCGGCGACGAGGCCGTCCACCCCGGCATGCATTGCCCGGCCTGCCTGTCGCAGGACGACCCGGCCATCATTGCCCATCCTCCGGGCAGCCCGGTGCTGCGGGACGCCCCGCTCGGACGCATCCTGCGTCCCCACGGGCCGGCGCTGCGGCCTGCTTCGACCTTCCTCAGCGACCACCGCAGCAGGGCGCCGCCACTGGCCGCCTGACCCGGTTTCACCGCGCGGCCAGCGCCGCACCCCTCAATCGTCTGGAGAACCACCATGCTTCGCCGTCAAGGCCGTAGCCCGGCCACGCTCGTCCCATCCATCCGCAGCGCCACCTTCGTGATGAGCGCGGCGGCGCTGCTGTGGATTCCACAGGCGGCCCTGCTGGCCCATGCCGTGCAGCAGCTGGCCCGCGGCGCCGGCCTGGCGGACATGCTGGCGCCGGCCTGCGGCTTCCTGGCGCTGGGCGTGCTGCGCGCCAGCAGCGAAGCCTGGGGCGCGCGCCGCCTGTTCGCGGCTTCGCGCCTGCACCTGGCCACATTGCGCAGCAAGGCGGCGCAGGCCCTGGCGTCGCGCTCGCCGCTCGACCGCGAACGCCTGGCCAGCGGCCGCGCCGCCAGCGCATTGGCCGAGCAGGCCGAGGCCGTGCTGCCCTGGCTGGTGCGCTACCAGCCGGCGCGCATGCGCACGATGCTGGCGCCGCCCGCGATCGCGCTCGTCGTCCTCTATTTCTCGTGGACCGCGGCCCTGATCCTGGTAGTGGCCGCGCCCTTGATCCCGATCTTCATGGCCGTCATCGGCTGGCGCGCCAAGGCCGCCAGCGAAGCGCAGCTGCAAGTCATCGGCGGCATGAGCGGCTTCCTGCTCGACCGCCTGCGCGGCCTGTCGACGCTGCGCGCGCTTCGAGCAGTGGACGCCACCGCGCAGCGCGTGCGTGATAGCGCCGAAAGCGTGCGCGCCAGCACCATGCGCGTGCTGCGCATCGCCTTCCTGTCTTCCACCGCGCTGGAACTGTTTTCGGCGCTGGGCGTGGCGCTGGTCGCCGTCTATGTCGGCTTCCACTTGCTGGGCGAGATCGGTCCCGGCAGCTGGGGCGTGCGCCTGACGCTGGCGGAAGGCCTGTTCATCCTGCTGCTGGCGCCCGCCTTCTTCGAGCCGCTGCGCGAACTGGCCGCCGTGTGGCACGACAAGGCCTCGGGCGAGGCGGCGCTGAAGGAACTCGAGCAGCTGCAGCACGCCGGCCTGGCGCTGCCGGGTGCGCTGGCGCCGCAGTGCAAGCTGCGCGCCGGCCGCGCATCGGTCGCGCCTTCGGTGGTGCCGTCGGTCGATATTGAAGCTTTGGTGTTCCAGCATCCCGGCGAAGCGCCGCTGTTCGATGGCGAGGACTTGTACGTCCGCGCCGGCGAGCACGTGGCCCTGGTCGGCCCCAGCGGCAGCGGCAAGACCACGCTGCTGTCGGTCATCGCCGGCCTCGCGCCCGTCAATGGCGGCGCGGTGCGCATCGGCGGCGTGCAACTCGATGCGCAGTCGGCGGCCGACCTGCGCGCCCGCATGGCCTGGATCGGCCAGAAGCCGCACGTGTTTTCGGGCTCGGTGCGCGCCAATGTCTCGCTCGAGCGCGACGGCATCGACAGCGGGGCCGTCGGCGCCGCCGTGCGCCGCGCCGGCCTGGGCCATGTGGGCCATGCCACACCGGGCGCCAGCCTGGGCGAGGGCGGTCTCGGCCTGTCGGGCGGCGAGCTGGTGCGCCTGGCGCTGGCGCGCGCGGTGTGCGCGCCGCATGCCGGCCTGCTGCTGGCCGACGAACCCACCGCCCACCTCGACCGCGACACCGCCGCCGGCGTGATCGACGCGCTGGTAACGCTGGCCCAGGGCCGCACCCTGATCGTCGCCACCCACGACCTGGCCCTGGCCGCGCGCATGAAGCGCGTGGTGCGCATCGGCGAACCCTTCACCAAACGGAGCGCGGCATGAAACCTCGTCACGACCTGCAACCGGTCCTCGCCCTGTTCCTGGAAACGGGCGGGCGCCGCCTGGCGCTGGGCGCCTTCCTGTCCACCCTGGTGGTGCTGGCCGGGATGGCGCTGCTGGGCACCTCGGGCTGGTTCATCACCGCCACCGCGCTGGCCGGCCTGGCGGGCGGCATGGTCATGTTCAATGTCTTCGTGCCGAGCGCCGCGATCCGCCTGCTGGCGCTGGGCCGCACCTTCGGCCGCTACGCCGAGCGCATGGTGACCCACGACGCGACGCTCGGCGTGCTGGCCGCGCTGCGCGAACGGCTGTTTCGCGGCTGGGCCGGCCCGCAGGCGGCGCGCGCCTTGCTGCGCCGTCCTGCGCGCCTGCTGTTCCGGCTGACCGGCGACATCGACGCGCTCGAATCGATCTATCTGCGCCTGGTCGTGCCGGCCCTCGCCGCCCTCGGCGCGGCGCTGCTGGCCGGCGTGGTGCTGGCCAACCTCGACTGGCGCCTCGGCCTGGCGATGTTCGCCTGGCTGCTGGCCTTCGGCTGGGGAGTGGCTGTCCTTGTCGCGCGTCTTGCCCGTCCGCTGGCGCTGCGCCGGGCGCGCGCGCTGGAACGGCTGCGGGCCCAGGCCATCGACCTGGTCGCCGGCCAGACCGATCTGGCCATGGCCGGCCGCCTGCCGGCCCAGTGCGCGCGCCTGGCGCAGGTCGACGACAAGCTGGCGCGCGCCGACGCTGCGCTGCACCGGCTCGAGACCGGCGCCGGCTGGACCTATGCGGTCGGCGGCCACCTAGCCGTGGCGGCGACCTTGCTGGCAGTGGCTGCGTTGGGAGCGAGCGCGCCGGCGGCGGCGCTGGCCTTGCTGATCGCGCTGGCCGCGCTGGAACCGTTCGCCGCGATGCGCCGCGGCGCGATCGAGGCCGGCCGCAGCTGGCTGGCGGCGCGCCGCGTCGGTCCCCGGCTGCAACAGGAAGCGGATGACGCCAGCGCCGTCGGCGCGCCGGGCGACGACGAAGCGCTGCTGCTGTGCGACGCCAGCGTCGTGCATCCGGGCCGCGAGGGCGCAGCGCTGCACGAGGTCAGCCTGCGCATCGCACGCGGCGAGCGGGTTGCCGTGGTCGGCGCCAGCGGCGCCGGCAAGTCGACCTTGCTGGGCCTCGTCGCCGGCGAACTGGCGCCGTGCGCCGGGCAGGTGAGGGCGCTCCCCGCCACCTGGCTGACCCAGCGCACCGAACTGTTCCAGGACAGCCTGCGCGACAACCTGCGCCTGGCCGATCCGCAGGCGGGCGACGAGCAATTGTGGGACGCGCTGCGCGCCGCCGGGCTCGAGGTCGACGTGCGCATGCTGGCGCGCGGCCTGGACACGCCGCTGGGCGAGGGCGGCCTGGGCCTGTCGGGCGGGCAGTCGCGGCGCCTGGCGCTGGCGCGGCTGCTGCTGCGCCGGGCCGATTTCTGGCTGCTGGACGAGCCGACCGAGGCGCTCGACGCCGCCACCGCCGCCGACGTGCTGGCGCGCCTGGCGCGTCATGCGCACGGCCGCACCGTGCTGCTGGCCACCCATCTGCGGCGCGAGGCCGCGCTTGCCGATCGGCTGCTGGTGATGCGGGAAGGGCGCCTGGTCGCCGACCACCGGCGCGGGACACGAGGATTCGACGCAGCGCTGCTGGCGCTGCGCCACGACTAAACACCATTGATTCACTAATAAGAAAGGATTCACCATGGATCTCGACGTCGTCGGGCTCTCCCGACTACAGTTCGCCCTCACGGCGCTGTACCACTTTTTGTTCGTACCCCTGACACTGGGGCTGTCGATGGTCATCGCCATCATGGAAACCGTATACGTGATGACCGGCCGCCCGATCTGGCGCCAGATGACCAAGTTCTGGGGCGTGCTGTTCGGGATTAACTTCGCCATCGGCGTGTCCACCGGCCTGGTGATGGAGTTCCAGTTCGGGATGAACTGGAGCTACTACAGCCACTACGTCGGCGACGTGTTCGGCGCGCCGCTGGCCATCGAAGGCCTGATGGCGTTCTTCCTCGAAGCGACCTTCGTCGGCCTGTTCTTCTTCGGGTGGGACCGCCTGTCGAAGGTGCAGCACCTGGTCGTGACCTGGCTGACCGCCATCGGCACCAACTTCTCGGCGCTGTGGATCCTGATCGCCAACGGCTGGATGCAGAACCCGGTCGGCGCGTCGCTCAATCCGCAGACCATGCGCATGGAGGTGACGGATTTCGGCGCGGTGCTGGCCAATCCGGTGGCGCAGGCCAAGTTCGTGCACACGGTGTCGGCCGGCTACGTGGTCGCCGCGCTGTTCGTGCTCGGCGTATCGAGCTGGTACCTGCTCAAGGGCCGTCATGCCGAGCTGGCCAAGCGCTCGATGACGGTGGCCGCCTCGTTCGGCCTGGCCGCCTCGCTGTCGGTGGTGGTGCTGGGCGACGAAAGCGGCTACCTGGCCACCGAGCACCAGCACATGAAGCTGGCCGCGATCGAAGCCATGTGGGACACCCAGCCGGCGCCGGCCGCCTTCACCGCGGTGGGCTTCCCGGATCAGGCGGCGCGCGAAACCCATTACGCGATCCACATCCCCTGGGTCATGGGCCTGATCGGCACCCGTTCGATCTCCAGCGAGATCCCGGGCATCAACGACCTGGTCAAGCTGGCCGAGGTGCGCGTGCGCCAGGGCATCCTGGCCTATGACGCGCTGGAGCAGATCCGCGCGCTCGGCGGCAAGGGCCCGGTGCCGGCCGAGCTGCAGGCGAAGTTCGAAGAGAACAGCAAGGTGCTGGGCTATGCGCTGCTGCTCAAGCGCTACGTCGACGATCCGCGCCAGGCCACCGAGGCGCAGATCAGGCAGGCCGCCAACGACACCGTGCCGCAAGTGGCGCCGCTGTTCTGGTCGTTCCGCGTGATGGTCGGCCTCGGCATCTATTTCATCGTGCTCACTGCCGTGTTCTTCTGGCTGTCGGCGCGGCGCCGCCTGGACGCGTATCCATGGCTGCTGAAGGTGGCCGTGTGGTCGATCCCGCTGCCGTGGATCGCCGCCGAAGCCGGCTGGATCGTTGCCGAACTGGGCCGCCAGCCGTGGGCCGTCGAAGGCGTGCTGCCGACCGCGGTCGCGGTGTCGAACATCGGCATCCAGACCGTGCTGGCCACCTTGCTCGGCTTCGTGGTGCTGTATTCGATCCTGATCGTGGTCGAGATGAAGCTGATGCTCAAGGCGATCAGGAAAGGCCCCGAGCTCGAGACCGAACACGCCCCGGGCAGCCACAGCCCCCTGGTCGGCGCCACGCCGGCGATGCGCACTGCGCCAATGATCACTGCGGAGTAAAAACATGATTCTTCACATGCTTCTGGACTACGACACCCTGCGTGTCATCTGGTGGGTGCTGCTGGGCGTCCTGCTGCTCGCCTTCGCCGTGACCGACGGCTTCGACCTCGGCACCGGCGCCCTGCTGCCTTTCGTGGCCAAGACCGACCTCGAACGGCGCGTCGTCATCAACACCGTCGGCCCCGTGTGGGAAGGCAACCAGGTCTGGCTGGTGCTGGGCGGGGGCGCCATCTTCGCTGCCTGGCCGCAGCTGTACGCGGTCTCGTTCTCGGGCTTCTATCTCGCCATGGCGGCCGTGCTGCTGGCGCTGATCCTGCGTCCGGTCGGCTTCAAGTACCGCAGCAAGCGTGACAGCACCCAATGGCGCGCGGCCTGGGACTGGGCCCTGTTCGTCGGCGGCTTCGTGCCGGCGCTGATCTTCGGCGTCGCCATGGGCAATGTGCTGCAGGGCGTGCCGTTCCGTATCGAACCCGACATGCAGATTTTCTATGAAGGCGGCTTCTTCGGCCTGCTCAACCCGTTCGCGCTGCTGTGCGGCCTGGTGTCGGTGGCGATGCTGGTGATGCATGGCGCGGCCTGGCTGGTGCTCAAGACCGATGGCCTGGTGGCCAGCCGTTCGCGCGCCTGGGGCATCCGCGCGGCGCTCGCCACCGTGGTGCTGTACGCCGTGGCCGGCGTGCTGCTGTGGAACGTGGTCGACGGCTACCGCGTCACGGGCGAGCTGGTGACGACCGGTCCATCGAACCCGCTGTTCAAGACCGTGCAGGCGAATGTCGCCGGCGCCTGGTTCGCCAACTATGCGGACCATCCGTGGACCCAGCTGGCCCCAGGCGCCGGCATCGTCGGCGCGCTGCTGACCTACCTGGCGCTGCTCAAGCGCAAGGAAGGCGTGGCGATGCTGACCTCGAGCCTGTCGATCGCCGGCATCGTGCTGAGCGTGGGCGCCTCGATGTTCCCCTTCATCCTGCCGTCGTCGATCCAGCCGCAGGCCAGCCTGACGGTGTGGGATTCGTCGTCGAGCCACCTGACCCTGTTCATCATGCTGGTCTCTACCTGCATCTTCCTGCCGCTGATCATCGCCTACACCAGCTGGGTCTACAAGGTCCTGTGGGGCAAGGTGAACCCGACCGAGATCCGCGATGGCAAGGGCCACGCCTACTAATCGAAGAAAGAAAGGAAACCATCATGTGGTATTTCGCCTGGTTGTTGGGACTGCCGCTGGCAGCGGCGTTCGGCGTGCTGAATGCGATGTGGTATGAACTGATGGACGATGCCGCCAGGCAGAAGAATCCGTCGGTGCTGCCGGTAGCCGAGCCGGTGCAGGAGGCATTGCGCAAGCGCGCCTGACGGACGGCGCGCGCCGGGGCCTGTGAAGGCCCAGGCGCGCGCTTTTCGCCACCGATTGTCATCACCTTGTCAAAGTCTTTCGACAGTATTCGAACCGTGGCTCCAGCATCGATGCGCTGGCCCTTGAATCGAAAGAATACTGTTCGCATGCAAACCAATCTCGCCATCGCGGCGCTTGCCGCGCTCGCCCAGGAATCGCGCTTCGCCGCCTTCCGCCTGCTGGTGCAGGCCGGTCCCCAGGGCCAGTCCGCCAGCAATATCGCCGCCGCCCTCGAAATGCCGGCCTCGTCATTGTCTTTCCATTTGAAGGAGCTGACCCATGCCGGCCTGGTGTCGCCGCGCCAGCAGGGCCGCTACATCATCTATGCGGCGCGCCTGGAGACCCTGCAGCGCTTGATGGAGTTCCTCGCGTCCACTTGCGGCAGCGCTGGCGCGCAGTCGATGCAGGAGCGCCTGGCCCCGGTATGATGGCTTCGAGCCAATCATGAGGAAAGCCAATGACGCCACACCGCGTGCAACTCAGTCGCAAGAAAGGCTGGCGCATGCCGCCGAACACGATTTCGGTGGCGCGTCCGGGCCGCTGGGGCAATCCATTTTCGGTGCTGCCCGATGTGGCGCCGGGCACGCCGGTCGGGCGCTACGTGGCGATGCCCACGGTGGAAGAGGCGGTGGCGGCCTACCGCCGCTGGCTGAGCGACGATCCTGACGGCCGCCAGCTGGCGCAAGAGGCGCAGAGCATCCTGCGCGGACACAACCTGGCTTGCTGGTGCCGGCTCGACGGGCCATGCCATGCGCAGGTGTTACTTGAATTGGTCAACGACTAGCCGCGTCGGCAGCGTAGCTGCCAACCCTACTGGACTGATTGTGCGGCGTTATTTCGCGGCGGTCACGTTGCCGATGCCCGACACCGAACGGCTGACCGATTGCGGTTTGCCGTAGTAAGTGAGGTTGCCCAGGCCCTGCACGCTGGCGTTGAGCCGGTTCTTGGCGTGCACCGACACTTCGCCGATGCCGCGGAACGTCACGTCGGCATCCTGGGCCACCAGGTCCTTGGCCACCACTTCGCCCACGCCCTCGGCATTCAGGCGCAGGTGGCCTACGCGGCCGTTCATCTGCAGGCTGCCGGCGCCGCGGTAGTTGACGTCGAAGTGTTCGCCGCGAACGTTATTCAAGACCATCAGGCCGGCGCCTTCGCCGCGGAAGCTAGCGAGCTCGGGCATGGTGACGACGACCCGCTCGCCGTCCTTGATATTGACGTTGTTCCTGTTCTTGTCCTCGAAGCCCAGGCGCAGCTCGCCGTTCACGACTTCGGTCGTGACGCGCTCGATGAATTTCTGGTTGCCTTCGACCCGTACCGAATGGGCCTTGCCCACCTCGACCACCAGGCTGACCGGGCCACGCGCATCGATGGTCTTGAACGGCGTGACGTTGCGCACCTGCTCGGCGGCCTGGGTCGACAGGGAAGCAAGGGCGAGAAGGGCGGCGATGGCTGCGCGTTTCATGGTGGTCTCCGGTAAGTTGATGAGGCCATTCTAGGGAGCGCGTCTTTACCTGGCGCGCCCCGTGCGATGGACTGCACAAAACCGTGCCTGAACTGCACGAGGGTCGGAACTAAGCGGAATCAATGCTTCGTCGCCAGGAACTCGCCCTTGCCGACCGGGACCAAGCTGGTGCTCCAGCCGGACGCGCAGCGCAGCGCCTGCATGAAGGGCGCCAATTCCTGGGCGTGCGACGTGGCGTTGTCGACCACTATCAGCCCGCCCGGACGCAGGATGCGTTCGATCTGCGGCAGCCAGCCGAGGTAGGCGCTGCGTTCGGAATCCAGGAAAATCAAGTCGAACGACTCGTCGGCGCTGCTGGCCAGGAAGTCGGCGGCCTGGCCTTCGACCTGCACGATGCGATCCTGTAAACACGCGCGCGCAAAATTCTCGCGCGCCATCGCGACCTTGTCGGCCGACAGCTCGACCGTCGTGACGCTGCCGTTGATGCCTTGCGCGGCGTCGGCCAGCCACAAGGTGGAATAACCGTTCGAGGTGCCGATCTCGAGGACGCGGCGGGCGCCCATGGCGCGCACCAGCACGGCCAGGAATTCGCCGGTGTCGTGGGTGATGTTGAGCAGGCGGCGCGCACGGTTGGCGGGGGCCGCGTCATGATTGACGCCGAGGGTTTCGAGCTCTTTCAGCAGGGCTTTGAGTGAGGTAGGCAACATTGTTCTCCTTTTGACACGAGAAATCGATCCGCACGATTGCGTGGATGCTAATCTTGTCGAAGAGATAAGGCTATAATCTTTTCGTCCATCAGCAAGCCACTATCATGCACATCTCAACCGTTACACTACCTGAAATGAAGCTCGCCGGGCTGCCTGTCGCAGGGCCCGCCTCGGTTCTGGAAACGGAGTTGCCAGCGATCTGGAAATCCTTCCTCGCCCGCGAGGGGGAACTGGGCGAAACCGATGGCCTGCACTATGGCGTACGCATGCCGCAATATGGCGGCGTGAAACTCGAGTGCATCGCCGTCGAAGTCGCAGACCTGAACAACCTCCCTCCCGGCATGATCGGCATCCGCATCCCGGAACGCCGCTACGCCCTGATGACCCATCGCGGGCCCATGGTGCACGCCCAGGCCAGCACCGTCACCGGCATCGCGACCATGGAACAGCTGGGCATGGAAGAAGACGAGGACGGCATCCGCCTGGAGCGCTACGACCGCCGCTATACGCCGACGGTCGACGACGATGCGCGTCCAGACAATGCCTACGACATCCTGGTTCCGCTATACGGCTGAAGCGGGAAGCAAGAAAAATGCAGGCCCACACATGTGGGCCTGCATTCAAAGAAATTGGTGCCGGTATGTTTCCCGACCGCCGGCGCCGGTAGGGCGGTTTGCACCGCCGAGTGCCCTTCCCAGGAGCACTTGCATTGTGCCCATAAAATGTGACGGCTCTTTGACGAATCACACTTTATTTGTTTCTGATTGTTTCTAATTGTAAATTGCGCGGATAATACTTCCTTTGCGGCTGCCACGCCGACAGCAATAGGAGCAATTCGTGCACGATCGAGACCAGGGACCCGAAGCGTCCATCCAGCCAGACAATCCCGCGCGCAGGCGCATCTTCCAGGCCACCGCTGCGGTCGGCGCCGCCACCTTGCCCGGTATGACGAATGCGGTCGCAGCCCCTGCGAAGCCTGTCGCCAAGGGGTCGCTCGACGCCAAGCTGCGCGCCCACGTCAAGAACGTGGTCGTGATCTACCTGGAAAACCGCAGCTTCAACAACCTGTTCGCCGACTTCCCCGGCCTGGCCGCGCCGCTGGCGAGCGTGCCGGCGGCCAGCGTCCAGCAACGCGACCGCGACGGCTCGATCCTGCCGACCTTGCCCAAGGCCTGGGGCGGCGTGGTGCCGGGCCGCCAGAACATCGGCGGCAAGGACTACATCACCACCGAAGCCCAGTCGGCCAACCTGCCGAACGCGCCGTACAAGCTGACGGACGCGGAAGGCAAGCCGCTGCCGGAAGGCGTCATCACGCGCGACCTGGTGCATCAGTTCTACCATAACCAGATGCAGATCAATGGCGGCCGTAACGACGGCTTTGCGGCCTGGTCCGACGCCGGCGGCATGGTGATGGGGTATTACGGCGAGACGGCGAAGAACCTGGGCCTGTACCAGATCGCGCGCGAGTTCACCCTGTGCGACAACTTCTTCATGGCGGCTTTCGGCGGCTCCTACCTGAACCACCAGTTCCTGATCAGCGGCCGCGTGCCGGAATACTTCAATGCGGCCGAGACGGCGGCGAAGAACAAGATCGCGGTGCTGGAAGACGGCCCGCAGGGCGTGCGCCTGGCGCTGGCCCCCGATTCGCCGGCCTCGGCGCTGGACGGCAAGCCGAAGTTCGTGCGCAACGGCGCGATGACGCCCGACGGCTACGCCGTCAATACGATGGCGCCGCCGTACCAGCCGAGCTGGGTGCGGCCGGCCTTCGACGGCGACCCGCTGCACGCCGACCCGCTTGACGCGTCGACCCTGCCGCCGCAGACCTATGACACGATCGGCCACCTGCTGTCGAGGAAGGGCGTGAGCTGGGCCTGGTATGGCGGCGGCATGCAGGCGGCGCTCGACGGCCGCGGCGCCGGCGAGCGCCCGAACTTCCAGTACCACCACCAGCCGTTCAATTACTTCAAGCAGTTCGCGCCGGGTACGAAAGAACGCGCGGAACACCTGCGCGACGGCGGCCTGGGCGATAGCCCGATCTCCAACAAGTTCATCGCCGACATCGTCGCCGGCAAGCTGCCGGCGGTGGCCTTCTACAAGCCGCAGGGCAACCTGAACCTGCATGCCGGTTACTCCGACATCGAGTCGGGTGACGCCCACGTGGCCAACATCATCGAGCACCTGAAGAAGTCGCCGCAGTGGAAGGACATGGTGGTGGTGATCACCTTCGACGAGAACGGCGGCTGGTGGGACCACGTGGCGCCGCCACAGGGCGACCGCTGGGGCCCGGGCTCGCGCATCCCGGCGATCGTGGTGTCGCCGCACGCCAAGCGCGGCGCGGTCGACCACAATTTCTACGACACGACCTCGATCCTGCGCTTCATCACGCGCCTGCACGGCCTGCCGCTGCTCGAGGGCCTGGCCTCCCGCAACGCCGCCTTCGAAGCGCGCGGCGCGCGGCCGCCGGGCGACCTGACGGCGACGCTCAGCTTCCGCTGATCGCACCCGCTTTCCTCGAAAGCCAGCCTGTCCGGGCTGGCTTTTTTGTTCTGAAATTGCTTGTCGGCTAACGCGCGCTGGTCTTGAACACGCGGCGATACACTTGGCAGACTCGAGATTGTTTCGTTGACAATCAATGGATTTTGCATTGATGAGGCGGGCGATCCGACTACAACAATCAGGCCAGGGCGCCGGCATCGGGCCGGTGCATCGCCCCTTCTATTTCAGACAGGAGAGCAACATGCAAAAGAATCAGATCCTCAAGCGCCTGATGGCCGTCTCGGTCGCGGCGGCCATGTTCGGTGCGGTTGGCGCGCAGGCACAGACCAGCCAGCAATCGGGCGCCAGCAGCACCGCCGCCACCGCCAGCAGCGACGCCAAGCTGACCAGCGCCGACCGCAAGGCGATCATGGACATGGGCATGTCCAACATGGCCGAAGTCGAAATGGGCAAGCTGGCGCAAAGCAAGAGCCAGAACGCCGAGGTGAAGGCTTTCGCGCAGAAAATGGTCGATGACCACGGCAAGGCGCTGACCGAGGTGCAGACCCTGGCCCAGTCGAAGGGCGTGACCCTGCCGACCGAGCTCGACGCCAAGCACAAGGCCATGTCGGCCAAGCTCGAGAAAATGAGCGGCGACGCCTTCGACAAGGCCTACGTCAAGCAGGGCGGCGTCGGCGCCCACAAGGAAACGCTGACCAAGCTGCAGGCGGCCTCGAAGGGCGCCAAGGATCCGGAAGTCAAGGGCCAGGTCGACAAGATGATCCCGGTCGTCCAGGAACACCTGAAGCATGCAGAGCAACTGGCGCAGGGCAAGTCGAGCAGCACCGGCAGCTCGGGCGCGGGCCATACCGGTTCCAGCCACTAAGCAGTTCTCAAGCGAGCTGGGCCGTTGCCACCCGCGGCGGCGGCTCGCTTTTCCACTTGCCCT
This sequence comes from Massilia timonae, assembly GCF_001866515.1. Lineage (NCBI taxonomy): Bacteria > Pseudomonadati > Pseudomonadota > Betaproteobacteria > Burkholderiales > Oxalobacteraceae > Massilia > Massilia timonae. The sequence goes on along the minus strand of NZ_JRYB01000001.1, from coordinate 1,079,859 downwards.
CGATGCGGTCGATGACGATCTCGATGCCCACGATGGCGGCCAGCAGCCTGGCCGTATAGTCGGGCGGCGCATCGTCGACCGACCACGGATCCGGCAGCGCCGCTTCCTGGCGGTCGGTCTGGCGCTCGACCAGCGCGCGCAGCCAGTCGCGGTCATCGATCGCGCGCAGCGTACCGTGCACGTGCACGACGTTGTAGGTCCAGGTCGGCACCACCCGGCCGCCGGTCTCGGCTTTTTCGATGCGGTCCGGCGTCGCATAGCCGGACGGCCCGCGAAACACCACCAGCACCCGCTGCCCGGCGCGCCGCCACACCGGATTGCCGCGCGCCACGTGGGCGCGCAGCACGCCTTCCTCGACCAGCAGTTCGAACGGCAGGTGATCGGCGTCCGGCATGCCGCCCTGCTGCGTGACCAGCATGCCCAGCGGATGGTCGGCGACCAGGGCGTGCATCGGGGCGGATTCGGATTGCATGAAGCGGGCAGCGCAGTACATCTGGGCGTTCTCCAGGATGACGGTCTCGTGGTGAGGTAATTGGCGACAGAGCGGCGCTCGTGTCGAGGACCTGTATCGTAGGCCCTGCTTTGGCTTGCTGAAATAGCCAATTCCATGGAAGATGGGCATACCAATCCTTCGCCGTCCGCCATGCATGTCCATGACCTGATCGCCAGCGCGCCGCTCGATCGCGGCAGCGAGGTGCCGCTGTTTCGCCAGTTGTATGCCCGCCTGAAGGAGGCGATCCTGCACGGCGCGCTGGCGCCCGGCGCGCGCCTGCCGGCCACGCGCGACCTGTGCCGGCAGCTCGGCGTGTCGCGCCAGACCGTGCTGGCGGCCTACGACCAGCTCACCAGCGAAGGTTATCTGCGCGGCGGCGTGGGGCAGGGCACCTTCGTCGACGAAGCCTTGCCGCTGGCGCGCCAGGCGCCGGCGGCGCCGGGGCTGCTGCGCGCGCTGCCGGAACGCGGCGCGCTGCTGGCGGACGCCATGGGAGCGCGGCGCCTTTACGAAGGCCCGGTGCGCGCCTTCCGCCCCAGCATGCCGGGCCTGGACCTGTTCCCCTTCGACCTGTGGCGCAAGCTCGAAGCGCGCCACCTGCGCCATGCGCAGCGCGGCCCCGATCATGGTCCCTACCTTGGCTATGGCCCCGCCAACGGCCACGCCCCGCTGCGCGAACTGCTGTGCGCCTACCTGCGCGCCTCGCGCGGCGTGGTCTGCACGCCGGAGCAGATCGTCATCACCTCGGGCTCGCAACAGGCGCTGTACCTGCTGACGCAGCTGCTGCTGGCGCCGGGCGACGAAGTCTGGGTCGAGTCGCCCGGCTACCAGGGCGCCTGCGCGCCGATGCTGGTGGCCGGCGCGCGCGTCCGCACGGTGCCGGTGACGGACGAGGGCATGGACGTGGCGTATGGCGCGCGCCACTATCCCGATGCGCGCATGGTGTTCGCGACGCCGTCGCACCAGCTGCCGCTGGGCGCGACCATGAGCCTGGCGCGCAGGCTGGAGCTGCTGCGCTGGGCCGAGGCCAGGCGCGCCTGGGTGATCGAGGACGATTACGACAGCGAATACCGCTACACCGGAGCGCCGCTGGCCTCGATGCAGAGCCTGGACCGCGCCGGCTGCGTGGTCTACGTCGGCACCCTGTCGAAGGTGCTGTTCCCGGCGCTGCGCCTGGGCTATGTGGTGGCGCCGGCGGCGCTGGCCGAGCCGCTGGCGCGCGCCAAGGCGGTGGTCGACATGCACCACGCCATGCTGCCGCAGGCGGTGCTGGCCGACTTCATCGCCGAAGGACACTTCATGCGCCATATCCGGCGCACGCGCGAGGCCTATGCCGAACGGCGCGCGGTCCTGATGGCGGCGCTGGAACACCGGCTCGGCGAGCGCCTGGCCTGCGGGCCGGCCGACGTGGGACTCGACCTGTGCACCCATTTCAGGCCGGACCGCAAGGGGCGCATCCCGGATGAAGCGAGGGTTGCGCAGGCGGCGCTGGAAGCCGGCATCGAGCTGCGCCCGCTCGGGTATTACGCGAACGCCGCCGCCACGCCCGCCTGCGCGGTGGCGCCCGGCCTGCTGCTCGGCTTTTCGGCGGTGCAGCCGGAGGCGATCCGGCAGGGCGTCGAGGCGCTGGCGCGGGTGATCGAGAGCCAGTGGCCGCGCAAGTAGAAAACTATCGAAGCCAGGGGTAGGCCGCCAGCCACCTTCCGAGCTCGTTGTCGTTGGCGCACCCCAGCTTGTGGAAGATGTTGGCGCGGTGCGTCTCGACCGAGCGCGGGCCGCAGGGCGGCACCAGCACCCGCGCGATCTCCTTGTTGGGCTGGCCCAGGCCGACCAGGCGCGCGACTTCGCGCTCGCGCGGCGTCAATTCTTCCCACAGCCGGCTCGCGTGGCCGCGCGCGCGGGCCTCCGTGATGGCGTGGGGCAGCTTGTCCAGCAATTGCTGGGTGTCGGGCTTGGCCACCCAGTCCCAGGCGCCGCTGCGCACCGCCTCGAGCGCCATGGGGATGTCGCCGTGCCCGGACAGGAACACCGTCACGAGCGGACTGTGCTCGGCGCGCAGGCGCTCGAACACGGCCAGCCCGCTCATGCCGCCCATGCGCAGGTCGAGGATCACGCAGCCCGGCTGGCTCGGGTCGACGGCCTCGAGGAAGGCTTCGCCGGACGCGAAGGCCTGCACCGCCAGCCCCTGCGAAAACAGCAGGAGCAGCATCGAGCGGCGCAGGGCTTCGTCGTCGTCGACGACATACAGGGTCAGTGGCGGGGTCAGTGGTGAATCTTTCATTGGACTATGGGAAGAATGAATGAGAACGTGGCGCCGCCATCCGCGTCATTCGCGACCATCATCGAGCCGCCATGGGCTTCGACGATGGTGCGGCAGATGTTCAGGCCCAGGCCAAGGCCGTCGGGCTTGGTGGTGAAAAAGGGGGCGAAGATTTGTTCCAGCTGCTCCGGCGGGATGCCCGGCCCCTGGTCGCTGACGGCAATGCGTACACCTTGCGCGACACGGCAGGTGGCCAGCACGATGCGGCGGCGATGGCGCGGCTGCTCGTGCATGGCCTGGGCCGCATTGTGGATCAGGTTGACCAGCACCTGCTCGAGCAGGACCTGGTCGCCGCGGATTTTCACCGCGGGGTCTTCCAGCATCACCCGCAGCAGCACGCCCTGGCCGCTCAGCTCGGGCCGGAGCAGCGCTTCGACGTGGTCGATCACGGCGCCGATGACGAGGGTGGCGTAGTCGGCGCGCTGCGGGTTGATCATCGCGCGCACCCGCTTGACGATCTCGCTGGCGCGCCGCGATTGCTCGACGATGTCGTCGAGCGCGCCGGTCAGCATGGCGGCGTCGCCCCTGGCGGCGAGGGCGCGCGAGGCGATCGCGAAGTTGGACAGCGCCATCAGCGGTTGATTCAGTTCATGGGCCAGGGTCGAGGCCATCTCGCCGGCGCTGGCCAGGCGCGCGCTGCGCTGCAGGCGCAGCTCCTGGTCGCGCTGGCGCGCCTCGGCCTGCTTTTGCGCGGTGATGTCCACGATCGAACTCATCCACCCACGGTGCACGCCGTCGGCGTCGATCAGGGGCGCCGTGTACACCATGGTGAGCACGTCGTGCCCGTCCTTGTGGCGGATGCGCGATTCGAAGCCGTGCGGCGCGGCGCGTCCGAGCAGGGCGTCGTCGCTGTCCCGCTCGTGTTTTTCGAGGTCGTCCGGATGCCAGTACGGATACGGCGGCCGGCAGCCGAGCAATTCGCCCGGACTGTAGCCGACCATGGCGCAAAAGGCGGGGTTGACGTAGATGATCTTGCCCTCCGGGTCGCGCGCGCGCATGCCGACCAGCAGGGAATCCTCCATCGCCTTGCGGAAGGCGTATTCCTGCTGGAGGTCGCGGGTGCGCTCCTCGACCCGGTGCTCGAGCTCGAGCCGGGCCGACTGCTGCTCGGCGTAGCGCCGCTCGCGCAGGCGCCAGTACAGCACGCCGAGCAGCAGCAGGGCCATCGCCAGCGTGCCCAGCGCGAGCGCCAGGCGCCGCGCCTCGCGCACCTCGCGCATGTCTTCAAGGACCGTCAGGGTCCAGCCCAGGCCGGGCAAGGGCGTATCCAACGCAAGATAGTCGCGCGCCTTTCCGCCGGTGCTGGTCCTGAGGACGAAGCCCGGCACGTCGTCGCGCACCCGGACCGTCCAGGGCAGGACGTCGAAGCGGCGCCGCGCGCCGTACTGGCCGTGGTCCGCGATCCAGGCCGCATCCAGCGCGGATACCGGCCCGACGCTCTTGAACAGCCACTCGGGCACGCCGCTCAGGAACACCACGCCGCGGCTGTCCCTGAGGACCACCGGATTGGCGCCATGGCGCCACGTCTGCTCCAGCTGGTCGAGGCTGATCTTGACGACCATGACGCCGATCACGTCGCTGCCGCTGCGGACGGGCTCCGCGATGAACAGGCCGGCCTGGCCGGTGGTCAGGCCCAGGCCGAAGAACAGCCCGCGGCGGCCCTCCACCGCATCTTCGAAATAAGGACGCTGGCGGTAGGATTCGCCGACGAAGCTCGATGGCAGGTTCCAGTTGCTGGAGGCGATGGTCAGGCCCGCGCGATCGATCAGGAACAGCGCGGTGGCGCCGGTCGTCGTCTGCAGGTCGGCGAAATAGGCGTTCACGCGCGCCTGCAGGGCCGCGTCGTGGGGCGCCTGTAACAGGTGGTGCACGTCGGGATGGCGCGCCGCCGCATGCGGCAAAAAGTCGTGCTTTTCCACCAGGCCGCGCAGGCCCAGCACGTGCGCCGCCGTCGCCTGGTGCAGCGCCTCCATCTTGGCCTGCAGCTCGCGCTGCTCGGCGAACCAGCCGGCGGCGAAGATCAGGGCCAGCGCGCCCGCCACGGCGAGCAGCTTGCGCCAGAGATGTCGCTTGAACAAGGATGACATCGAAGAGTCCCTGGCCAAAAGCGCCAACGATAGCAGCTGTATGAACGTCGCGCCGGCTTCTCCGTATTTTTACGGAGGAGCGCGCGCCAATATTGCGGATGTGCCGGCTTCTACCGGTGCCGACAATGAGATCTCTGATCGAGGAGACACCCAATGACAACAACCATCAGCAATCCGGTCGCCGGCGCCAAGCCGGTGGCCGCCGAACCTATTTCCGGCGCGCGCCTGCGCGCCATCTTCGTCGGCTCGGCCGGCAACCTGGTCGAGTGGTTCGACTTCTACTGCTACGCGGCCTTCGCCCTGTACTTCGCCAATTCCTTCTTCCCGGCCCAGGACCCCACTGCCCAGATGATGTCGACCGCCGGTATCTTCGCCCTGGGCTTCTTTGTGCGCCCGATCGGCGGCATCCTGTTCGGCCACCTGGGCGACCGCCACGGCCGCAAGGTGGCCCTGATGGCGTCGGTGCTGCTGATGTGCGCCGGCTCGCTCTTGATCGCCTGCGCGCCGACCTATGCCACCGCCGGCATCCTGTCGCCCTGCATCCTGCTGCTGGCGCGCCTGCTGCAAGGCCTGAGCCTGGGCGGCGAATACGGCGCCAGCGCGACTTACCTGTCGGAGATGGCGGACTCGAAGCGGCGCGGCTTCTACGCCAGCTTCCAGTACGTGACCCTGATCGGCGGCCAGCTGCTGGCCCTGGTGCTGCTGCTGGTGCTGCAGCATTTCCTGCTCACCGACGCCCAGCTGCGTGAATGGGGCTGGCGCATCCCCTTCGTGTGCGGCGCCTTGCTGGCCCTGATCGCCCTGATGATGCGTCACGATATGCCGGAGACCGATTCGTTCGAGAAGGCGCGCAAGAAGGCCAAGCCGATGGGCGGCCTGAAGCAGCTGGCGCAGCATCCGAAGGAAGTGCTGCTGGTGGTCGGCCTGACCATGGGCGGCACCCTGGCGTTCTACGTCTACACCGTCTACATGCAGAAGTTCCTGCGCCTGTCGGTGGGCCTGACCGACGCGCAAACGACCGCCGTCTCGGCGGCCTCGCTGCTGTTCGCCATGTGCCTGCAGCCGCTGTACGGCGCGCTGTCGGACCGCATCGGCCGCCGTCCGCTGCTGGTGGGCTTCGCGCTGCTCGGCACGATCTTCACCGTGCCCCTGCTGACGGCCATCCGCCACGCCAGCGGCCCGTGGGAAGCCTTCGGCCTGATCGCCTGCGCCTGGATCATCGTTTCGGGCTACACCTCGATCAACGCGCTGGTGAAGGCCGAGATGTTCCCGGCCTCGATCCGCGCCACCGGCGTGGGCGTGCCGTATGCGTTCGCAGTGTCCATCTTTGGTGGAACGGCCGAGTATGTCGGGCTGTGGTTCAAGTCGGTGGACCTGGAATCGGGTTTTTACTGGTACGTCACCGGCGTGATTGCCTGCACCTTAATCGTGTGCTGGTTCATGCGCGATACGGCGGCGCATTCGAAGATCGATGCGGAGTTGCGCGGGCATTGAGCCGTAAAAAGGCGCCAGTCCTGGTAGCGGGATTGGCGCGCCCGAGATGCGGGCTGCAAGACTGGCGGCGGCGTCCACTCCCTGATGCGCAATCGTTACGCATCTATGCTTGATTCTTCCTTATCAAGCTCCTTTTGCAAAAAATAGAGGTCAGGATCCAACTTCAGCCCATCTGGATCCTCGGCAATCTGCGCATATTCAGATAGTTCTTGTGGTGGTTTCGGTGGTGGTGGTACCGGCGCGAAGCCTGCAAACGCAGCCATTATCACTACGCCGAGCCAGCGATATCGGTCTTTCCAACCCTGTGGCTCAAGACTCGCACTCGAGGAAGGCTCATTGTTTTCGTTATCCACTTAGAAGATCACTTTCGTTTGCGTGCTGTAGCGTATAGACCGGCTCGCCGCTCACGCGGGGCAAACAGACGAACATCATGGGCCGGATGTTTAGCCAGGTCTGCGCCTTGATTGCGTACATTTTCGATCGCATGGTCACCTCTTGCCATGCGAATGCCTGTGGCCGTACAGCACCAAACTGGTGATTTTCTAAACTATTTCAATGGTGTCGCGGAATCGAGTTATACGGCCGCATGCTTCGGCTACAAGCAAAACGGAGCCTGCAGGGCTTTCGGGCAATGGCAGTCGACCGTCCGCAGCCGACCCAAACTGTTCACTGGCGCCTGTGAAAGCGATCGTCCGCGTGTTTCCTTAGTCGTGAGCTACCGATATCAGGAGGTCGGCAACGACGTCACCCCGAAGTGGGCCATCTACAAGTTCAGCGAATTCACGCATCTGGTTTCGCAACTCAACCATCCGTGCGGTAGGCTCGGCTTGCGTACCCCATACGAGTTCGGACGGCCATTGGGCATACGCAAAATAATGGCCGTCAGCGCACCGATGCAAACGCGACCCCAGGCCACCGCGCTCATCGCGTATGCGTTCGGTGAGTTCCAGCCAGGCGTGCTCGAAGTCTCGCTCACGACCAGAAGCCACTTTCCATTTAAAGTAAATCGCGTGCATGACATCCTGTCGGGCTGTGGCCGAAGCCGTCCGATCGCGAGTGGATGACGTCCTGCTCGTGGATATGTCGTCTATCTGCCTGCTCATACTTTCTCCTTGCTTGTAATGGGAGCGAGAAGAAGTATAGAATCTCAACTTAACTTGAGGTCAAGCGCAATGACGACGATCGATCCCGACAAGAAAGCCCTCACGGTGGGCGAAGTGGCGCGCCGCAGCGGCGTGGCGGTCTCCACCATCCATTTCTACGAATCGAAAGGCCTGATCAAGGGCTGGCGCACCGACGGCAACCAGCGCCGTTATGCGCGCGAAGTGCTGCGCCACATCGCCATCATCAAGGTGGCGCAGCGCACCGGGATCCCGCTCGAGACGATCCGGGAAAACCTGGCCGCGCTGCCGGAAGGGCGCACGATCAGCGCAAAGGAATGGCGGGTGCTCGGCGCCGGCTGGCGCGCGGAACTCGACGAGCGCATCGCGCGCCTGCAGCGCCTGCGCGACGAACTCGACACCTGCATCGGCTGCGGCTGCCTTTCCCTCGCCGATTGCCCGCTGCGCAACCCCGCCGATGCGCTCGGCGCGGACAGCGCCGGCGCCGTGTTCCTCGATCGTCCGGCCGAGGCGGGGTATGATGCCGTTTCCACCAGCAAACCAACGCCATGACCGCGACGCCATGACCGATCCCGACCGCCTTTCTCCCGATTCCATCGCCGCGCTGCAGGCGCGCTTCGACGGCCATTCGCGCAAGGCGCAGGCCTATTACGCCGTCATGCACGAGGCGCGCAAGGTGCTCGGAAACGACGATGCCGCCGACGCCTGGATGAAGGCGCCCCAGCCGGCGCTGGACGGACGCACGCCGGCCGAACTGGTGGCGGATAACCGCACCGACGACGTCCTGGCCTGCCTGCGCGGAGCGAAACCGGGAGCGGCGCGATGACGGTCAAGCGCTGCTCCTGGGCGAATATGGCCAATCCGCGCTACATCGCCTACCACGACGACGAGTGGGGCGTGCCCTGCCACGACGAGAACACCTTGTTCGAGATGCTCAACCTCGAAGGCGCGCAGGCCGGCCTGTCGTGGGAAACCATCCTGAACAAGCGCGACACCTACCGCGCGGCCTTCGACGGCTGGGATGCGGAAAAGATCGCCGCCTACGACGACGACAAGAAGGCCGCGCTGTTGCTGAACCCCGGCATCGTGCGCAACCGCCTGAAGGTCGCCGCCGCGATCACCAACGCCAGGGCCTATCTCGCGCTGCGCGAGCAGGGACTGACGCTCGACGACTACCTGTGGGCCTTCGTCGACGGCAAGCCGATCGTCAACGACTGGCTAGACCACGCCCGCCCGGCGCGCACCGAGCTGTCCGACCGCATCTCGAAGGATCTCGCCAAGCGCGGTTTCAAGTTCGTCGGCTCGACCATCGTCTATGCCTATATGCAGGGCATCGGCATGGTGGACGACCATGACCGCGAATGCCACTGCCGCTCCAGGCGGCGCTGATCATGCGGATGCAGGACCACTGGCGCGGCCGCGCGCGCTACACCGTCTTCGACAGCGACCATGGCGACGGCAGCCGCTTCGCCGCCCTGGTCGCGGCCTGGCGCCTTGATACGCAGCGGCCCGCGCACCTGCACGTGGTGGCGCTCACCGACAGCTTGCAGCCGGGCTTTCACCGCATCCCCCAGGACGATCATGGCGTCACGCTCGACCTGCTGGCGGCGCCGCTCGAAACCGCGCTGGCCGAGCTGAACGCGCATCCCGATTTCATCCGCCTGCACGGCGCGCAGGGCACGGCCTTCGTCCGTCCGTTGGCGCGCCTGACGGCGCTCGGCGCGCGGCTGGAAACGCAGGGCCTCGATAGCGAACAGCGCGCGGCCTTGAGCGCCCAGGGATTCGTCTTCGATGGCGGCGCCGCGACCTTCTCGACCCGCAAGCCGCGCTTGCCGTCGACGCCCGAGCCTGACCGGCGCGCGCTGGTGCTGGGCGCCGGCGTGGCCGGCTGCGCCGCGGCCGCGCGCCTGTGCGCGCGCGGCTGGCAGGTCACGCTGATCGAGCGTCATCCGCAGGTGGCGATGGAAGCGTCGGGCAACCTGGCCGGCATCTTCATGCCGCTGCTTTCGCGTGACGACAATATCCCGACCCGCCTGACCCGCGCGGCGTACCTGTATGCGCTGCGCCTGTGGGAGCAACTGGGCGGCGTCGGTCGCGCCTTCGACGGCGACGGGTGCGGCGTGCTGCAGCTGGCGCGCGATGCCGGCCATGCGGCCGTCTCGCGCGCGATCGCCGGCGACGGCAAGCTGCCGCCCGACTTCGCGCGCTGGCTCGAACCATTGGAGGCCGAAGCGCTGCTGGGCCTGCCCGCGCCGGATGGCGGCTGGCTGTTCCCGCAAGGCGGCTGGGCGAGGCCGGGCAGCGTGTGCGAGGCGCTGCTGGCGTCCTGCGGCGATCGCTTGACGCGGCGCTTCGGCGCCGGCGAGGTGAGCCTCGAGCGGGAGGGCGACGAATGGCAGGCGCGCGGCGCCGATGGCAGTGTCATCGGCCAGGCGCCGACCGTGGTGCTGGCCAGCGGCGCCGGCGCGCGCAAGATGGTGCAGACCCGTGAGCTGCCGCTGCAGGCGCTGCGCGGGCAGGTGACGCACCTGGCGCCGGAGCACGCCCCGCAACTGCCGCTGGTGCTGTGCCGCGAAGCCTACCTGACGCCATCCGCCAATGGCATCACCTGCGCCGGCGCGACCTATGCCCTGGACGCCGATCCGCAATTACGCGCCGCCAGCCAGGAAGAGAACGTGGCGCGCCTGCGCGGCCTGGTGTCCGATCCCCGCGCCGCCGAGGGCGCGCCGCTGGCGGGCAGGGTGGGTTTCCGCTGCGTGGCGCCGGACCGCCTGCCCCTGGTCGGGCGCCTGCCGGACTTCGCCGCCGCCGGCGCCACCGAACGCCTGCGCGACGTGCCGCGCCATCCGGGCCTTTACGGCTTGCTGGGCTATGCCTCGCGCGGCCTGATCTGGGCGCCGCTGGCGGCCGAGTTGCTGGCCGCCCAGCTCGAAGGCGAACCGCTGCCGCTCGAGATAGCCCTGGTCGATGCGCTCGATCCGGCCCGCTTCGTGCTGCGCGCGCGGCGCAACAGTCGCTATAGCCCAGACGCTGCGCCAAACGCCACGGATATCGGCCCTTGAGCGTTGCGCCGCCGCAAACGTGCGCGCGGAATAGCCGTGCAAGGCCAAACTGTCGAATGCCTGCGGGTATAATTTACTGGTAGCAACTTTTTGGCCGAAAGGGCCTGTCCGGATGGAAGATTCACACCACTCGCCCGAGCTGTTCCTGTTCCTGGCGTCCACCGCGCACGACATGAAGAACTCGATCAGCGTCCTGTCCGGCACGCTCGAACGCCTGCTCGACGGCGCCTCGCCCGAGACCGAGAAGGCGTATGCGCAGATGGCGCAAATGCTGTACCAGACGCGCCGCCTGAACGACAACCTGATGCAGCTGCTGGCGCTGTACAAGCAGGTCGGCAAGCCGGGCTACCCGTTCGACGTCCAGCCGCTCGAAGTGGGGCAACTGGTCGAGCAGGTGGTGGCGCTCGAGCGCGTGCTGCTCGAGTCGCGCGGCGTGACCCTGGAACTGGACGTCGATCCCGAACTGATCGCCCACGTCGACGAAGACCTGATCGTGGGCGTGGTGTCGCACGCCGTCAACAACGCGCTGCACTACACGCGCGACCGCATCCGCCTGTCGGCGCGCGAAGTCGACGGCGACCTCGAGATCCGGGTCGAGGACAATGGCGCCGGCTTTCCGCCCGCGCTGCTGGCGGCCGGCACGCCGGGCAGCGGCGACAGCGGCGTCAACTTCCTGACCAATAGCGCCGGCCTGGGCCTGTACTTTTCGGGCGAGGTGGCGCGCATGCACCGCCACCGCGAGCGCTCCGGCGCGGTGCGGCTCGAAAACGGCGGCTTGCTCGGCGGCGGCTGCTTCATCCTGACCTTGCCATGAACACGCCTGCCGACCTTCCCAAGCCGGGCCCCAAGCCGGATGACGCCAAGCCTGGCGTCAAGCCGGCCGCCGCGCCAGGGATCACGAAGCCCAAGGTGCTGGAAGAGATCGACTGGGCCAGCAAGCATTACCTGATCGTCGACGACTTCGTCGGCATCCGCCAGCTGCTGCGCGAGAGCCTGCGCAGCCTGGGGGCCAGGAATATCGACCAGGCGTCCAGCGGCGGCGAGGCCATGGGCCTGCTGGGCAAGCTGCGCTACGACGTGGTGCTGTGCGACTACAACCTGGGCGAGGGCAAGAACGGCCAGCAGGTGCTGGAAGAAGCGCGCATGCGCCATCTCCTGACGCCGTCCTCGGTGTTCGTGATGGTCTCGGCCGAGAAGAGCGTGGAGTCGGTGATGGGCGCGGCCGAGCACCAGCCGGACGCCTATCTGGTCAAGCCGATCACCGAAGGCGTGCTGCTCACGCGCCTGAACCGCGTGTGGCGCCGCAAGCAGATCTTCCGCCTGATCGACCAGGCCTTCGTCGAAAAGGATTACCTGCGCGCGGCGCGCCTGTGCGACGACCAGATCGCCGCCAGCCGGGTGCACGAGATCGAGCTGCTGCGCATGAAGGCGCGCATGCTCGAGCGCAGCGGCCAGCCGGCGCGGGCGCGCGAGGTGTACGAAAAAGTGCTGGCCCAGCGCGAATACCACTGGGCGCGCGCGGGCCTGGGCAAGATCCGCATGGCCGACGGCGACTTCGAGCAGGCGCGCCAGATGTTCCAGACGGTGATCGCCGAGAACCGCCACTACATCGACGCCTACGACCAGCTGGCGCGCGCCTACCAGGGCATGGGCCAGCACGAAGAGGCGGCCGCGGTGCTCGAACGCGCGGCCAAGCTGTCGCCCAACTCGGTGCCGCGCCAGCGCCACCTGGGCCAGGCCGCGCTGCGCCTGGGGAACGTGCCGATGGCCGAGAAGGCCTTCCGCAAATGCCTGGTGATCGGCGAATACTCGATCCGCAAGGCCCCGGACGACTACCTCGGCCTGGCGCGCGTGTGCGGCCTGAAGGGCAATACCAAGGATGCGCTGCAGCTGCTCCTGCTGGCCCAGCGCGAATTCGGCAGCGAGCACGAACACATCGTGCTGCGCGCGAAGATCACCGAAGGCCACGTCTACCACGAGAGCGGCGACTACCTGAACGCGCGCCGCGCCGGCGACGAGCTCGATGCGATGCTGCAGGCCGATCCCAAGCGGCCCGGCACCGCGATCTGCATCGAGATGGCGACCCTGCTGTTCGCGGTCGGCGTCAAGGGCACGCCCAACGAGGTGCTGGCCTACGTGATCCGCAACAACCACGACAACACGCTGCTGCAGGACGAAGTGCAGAAGATCTTCGACCGCGCGCGCCTTCACGACGAGGGCGCGCTCATCATCCGCACCGCGCGCAAGGAGGCGGTGGACCTGATGAACCAGGGCGTGGTGCTGTGGAAGACCGGCAAGCTGCCCGACGCCGTCAAGTGGATGCGCAAGGCGCGCGAGCGGCTGCCGGACAACGTCCGGGCGCTGTTCAACGCGGTGCAGATCCTGATCTCGCACATGCAGCAGCGCGGCTACGAGGCCGAGCTGGACGAGGAGGCGCGCGACGTCCTGGAGCACGTCGACCGGCTGCAGCCGGGCCAGCAGCGCTTCGCGCAGCTGATGGAGCAGCTCGGTGCGCTGCAGCCGAAGCCGGAGCCCGCCGCGCCGCAGGCCCAGGAAGAAGAGGCCGCGACGCCCAAGGCCGGCGCCGCTCAGTAATCGACCGGGTAGTCCTTGCGGAACGCGGCGCCGCTGAAGGCCTTCTTCTGGGTCCAGTCCTGGGCCGGACTGGTCCAGTAGGAATCGTCGGCCGGCAGGCCCAGCGCCAGGAAGCTGGCCGAGGCGATGTACATGCTGCCGTTGTTGGAATACCAGTCGGCCAGCGCCGGCTGGTGGCCGACGAAGCCGATGGTGAGGTAGCCCTCGCTGGTGAAGTTGCCCGGATCGGTGTACAAGGCCTGGTGCATCGCCTGCATCGCCGCCCGCACCTGGCCCTCGGGCAGGGTCGGCGGCAACTGCTTGCGCCAGGCCAGCAGGGCCAGCGGCTGGAAGGCGGCGCTGCGGTAGGTGAGCGAGCGGCCGATCGGCGGGAAGGTTCCTTGCGGCGAGATGAAGCGCTCCAGGTGCTCGCAATAGCGCTGGGTGCGTTTCAAGGCCTGGGCGCGCAACTCGGCCGGCTTGCCGTTCCAGAACGGCGCCTGGTGCCGCTCGAGCACCTCGAGGATTTCGAGCAGCATCGGGTACATCACGAAGGAACTGTAGTAGTCGAAGTGGAACGCTTCGCCGTCCTTGATCCAGCCGTCGCCGACATACCATTCGTTAATTTTGCGGATCGCGACATTGGTGCGCAGCGGATCGGCTTCCTCGCCGATCGACAGCAGCCAGGCCTCGTTCATCGCCGCGAACAGCAGCCAGTTGATGAAGGGCGGTTCGATCCGGCGCAGGCCCTTGATCTCGGCGACGATGCGCCGCTTGGTGGTGGTGTCGAGCGGCTCCCACAACGCTTTCGGCGCGCGCATCAGCGCATTGGTGAAATAGGCCGAGTCGACCAGCGCCTGGCCATGGCCGCGCCAGGTCAGGTAGTCGGGACTTTTCGGATCGACCGAGTGCACATAGCTCTGCAAGGCCATCTGGCGCAGGCGCGCACGGGTCTTGCCTTCCGCGCTGGCGTCGTCGGGCAGGGCCAGCCAGGGCGCGGCGCCGGCGATCAGCCGGCCGAAGGCTTCCAGGTAGGCGACGCTGCTGTCGCGTCCATCCGAGCTCGGGCTCACCTCGAGCTTGAAGTTCTTTTTCAGTTCGCCGCGCGCCATGTTCGACAGCACCGGCTCGGCCATCTTCTGCAGCAGTCCCGCCATGTACGCGCGGTCGCTTCCCGCGGTAGCCGCAGCCGTAGCCGCCGGCATGGACAGGCCCCCGAGCGCGGCGCCCGCCGCCAGGCTGCCGATGAAATCTCTTCTCTGCATTGCGTCTCCTCGTCGTGATTGGTTCAGGGCTCGCCGGCCAGCCGCTCGCCCGCATAGGCGCGATACCTGCGGATGCGCCCGGTGACGTCGTCCTTGCCCTGGCGCGGCACGTAGCGCAGGCCGGCCACCTCGACGTCCTTGCCGAGGTCGATCACCAGGCGGTGCGGGTGCGCCGTGCCGGCGCCCGGGCCGCTGTAGGCCGTGTGCCAGTAGTCGCTGTTCTGGCCATTGATTGCATTGAGCGCGCTGCCATCTTCCTTGTGCGCCTCTTCGCTGTCGACCCAGGCGATGGTCCAGGCGGATTGCTCGATCGTCTTGCCATTCTTGTCCAGCAGCGCCAGCTCGGCCACCGCGGCGTAGGGCTTGCCGTCGAAGGCGTCGAGCGACTCGAGGCAGAACTGGCGCGCGCGCAGCGGCGCCGCGAAGCGCACGTCCTGGGTCGCGGAGCCGGGCGCGAACGCGCCTTCGTGCGCGGGCTGTACGCCATCGAGCTGCAGCCTGACGGTGCTGGGCGGGCGCTCCAGGTCGCGCTCGCGGTGCAACTGGTCGAGGATCGGCTTGGAGAGGCCCGCGATGCGCGCCTCGCGCGGGCCGGTCAGGTCGAGCACGACCACCTCGTTGCGGCCGCGCCTGATCCACGGCCCCGGCAGGTACATGGTCTGGGTCGGCCCAATGCTCCAGTAGCGGCCCAGGCAGCGGCCGTTGATCCAGACGATGCCCTGGCCCCAGCCCGACATGTCGAGGAAGGTGTCGTGGGTGACGCTCGTGTCGAAGCTGCCGCGCCAGAACGCCGCGTCCTTGCTGCGGCCGCGCTTGAACGCCAGCGGCGGCAGCACGCCTTCGGCATCGAAATCGATGGCGCGGATCTCCCAGTTTTCCAACGCCTGTGCTTCGCCGCCGTTCGGCGTGAACGTGACCGGACCGTGCATGCCCTTGCGGTCATGGATCTCGACCCCGAAGTTCACGCGCGCGATCGTGTACAGCAGGACCTCGACGGTCGCCGGCTTGCTGCGCGCGGGGATCGTCACCTTGAAGCGGCGGTAGCGCGTGTCCATCGTGCCCACCAATTTTCCGTCGACCCGCACCCAGGCCAGGTCGCGCACCCTGGCCGCCGCCAGCACCCCGGCCGGACCGGCCGGCAAGGTGACGCGGTAGGCGACGATGCCGCGGCTGATGTCGTATTCCTCGATCGGGCGCGGCGACGCGTCGCGGATCGTCCGCGCCGGCAGACTGGCGCTCAATGACGCGGTCTCGTTCAGGGCGAAGGCGGGGATCGTCATTACCGGCATCGGCGCCGGCGGCTGCGGCAAGGTCTCGCCTGGGGCCAGGAAGGGCGTCATCGCAGCGCGATAGGCCTCGAACTTGGCGCCGATCCAGCCGGCCTCACTGATCGGCGCGTCGTAGTCGTAGCTGGTGGTGTCGGGCCGGAACGGCCGGTCGCAGCCGCCCCACAGGCCGAAGGTGGTGCCGCCGTGCGCCATGTAGAGGCTGAACGAGCCGTTCGCCGCCAGCATCGTCCTGATGTCGGCCACGGCGTTCTCGACGCCGCCGCGGCGGTGCGGCGCGCCCCAGGTGTCGAACCAGCCTGAATAATATTCGCCGCACATCAGCGGCCCCTGCTGCACCCCGGCCAGCGCCTTGAAGCCGGCTTCGGGATTGCTGCCGAAGTTCGCCACCGAATACAGCTCGGGAATGTGGGTCTTGGCCACCGCATTGGTCGGGTTGCACTGGAATAGCGGCACGTCGAAGCCGGCGTCCAGCACGGCCTGGCGCAGCGCGCGCATATAGTCGAGGTCTTCGCCGTAGAAGCCGTATTCGTTCTCGACCTGCACCATCAGGATCGGGCCGCCCCGCGTCACCTGTTGCGGGCCGAGCACGCGGCCGACCTCGCGCAGCCAGCGCCGCGACGGCGCCAGGAAGGCCTCGCTAGTGGAGCGCAGGAAGGCGTCGCCCGGCTGCTTGAGCAGCCACCATGGCAGGCCGCCCATCTCCCATTCGGCGCAGGCATATGGGCCGGGACGCAGGATCACCCACAGGCCTTCCTGCTGCGCCAGCCGGCAGAATTCGGCGGCGTCGCGCTGGCCGGCCCAGTCGAATGTTCCTTCGCGCCACTCGTGGTAGTTCCAGAACAGGTAGGCGCAGACGCTGTTCAGGCCCATCGCCTTGATGGTCTTCAGGCGGTGCGTCCAGTACTCGCGCGGCACGCGCGAGAAATGCATCTCGCCGCAGCGGATCTGCAGCGGCTTGCCATCCAGCAGAAAGTCTTCGCGGCCGATCGCGAAACGTGGAGAAGCCGCGGCGTGGACCTGGGCCGGCAGCAGCGCCAGCGCGGAGCCGGCCGCGGCGCCCTGCAGCAGGCGCCGGCGTGGCAGTGATTTCGTCATCGCGCCCCTCCTGCCTTATCCACCAGACTTGCCATCTCGCTTGCCGCCAGCAGGAAGGCGCCGACGCCGAAGGGTGCGGTCGAGTCCTGGTTCACGACCTGGCCGGGGATCGCGCGCTCGCCGATCGGCTGCACGTAGCCGACTCGCCCGTCGGCCTGCAGCGCGACCCGGCTCAGGAAGCGCCATCCGCGCAGGGCCGTCGGCGCATACGCGGCGCGGTCCAGGTAGCCGTGGTTGATGCCCCAGGCGTAGGCATAGGTGAAGAAGGCGGTGCCGCTGCTTTCCGGCCCGGGCGCATGGCCGGGGTCGAGCAGGCTGCGGGTCCAGTAGCCATCGTCCTGCTGCAGCGGCTTGAGGGCCGCCGCCATGCGGCGAAAGCGCTCGGTCAGCAAGGGCAGGCTCGGATTGTCCGGCGGCAGGTCGGCCAGCGTCTTGGCCAGGGCGGCGAACACCCAGCCGTCGCCGCGCGCCCAGAAATCCTTGCCGCCATTGGCCGACTTGTGCCTGGGGTAGATGTACTTGGCGTCGCGGTAGTAGAGTCCGGCATCCGGGTCGTACATCAGCTGGTCGGCATAGGTGAAGTACTCGTGCAGCTTGTCGAGGTAGCGCCGCTCGCCCGTGGCCTTGTACAGCTTCGTCATCGCCGGCATCACCATATAGATGCCGTCGGCCCACCACCAGTAATCGCGGCTGGAAGTGCCCATCTGGTATTCCATGACCTCGCGCGCACGCGCGATGCGGCGCGGGTCCTTGCGGCCATCGAGTTCGTACAGGTCGACATAGGTCTGGAAGCAGGTCTGCCAGTCGCCGAACAGCACGTATTCCTGGGTCTCGCCATAGCTGTACTTCCACTCGGCCCGGTTGTCCGAGTCCGCGCCGCGCCAGCGGTTATGCTCGGCCCAGGCGGTCGAGTAATCGCGGTACGCCTCGTTGCGGGTGAGGGCATAGGCCGCCATATTGCCGGTGTGGTAGGCGGCGACATCCCAGAACGCCCATTGCTGCGGGGCGTGGTTGCGCTGCCAGTAATCGTTGGCGCGGGTCAGGTCGGCCAAGACGTCGGCCCGTGCAGGCGTTTGGCCGCCCGTGCTGGCGCAGCCGCCGGCGAGAGTGACCAGCGTAGCCAGGGCAAGCTTGAGGTAGAGTCGTCGCGTCATATCGTCTTTCATTCAATGTGGGTGTCGCTTGCCGGTCGCCACTGCAAGACCTGCACGGTGGATGGCGGCACGTCGGCCAGTCCTTCGCCATCGACTTGCCGCACCGCCTGCAGGAACAGGTGCAGCTCGCCCTGGCGCCGCCACAACTCGGTGTCGTAGCTCGGTTCCCAGGCGCCGACGGCGCTACTCGTCAGGTCGTGCACCGACCAGCGCGGCGCGTCGAAGCCGGCGATGCGCACCACCGACACGCGCTCGCCGCGCTCGCTGTCGCGAAACACGAGGTGGCCCGACGGGTCGCCCGCATGGCCGTCGATCAGCAGTTGCGGGCGCGCGATCGGGATCGCCTTGGTGCCCATGCCGGCGAGCGAAAAGGCGCTCTTGCGAAAGTCCAGGTCGAGCCGGCGCCAGCCTTCGTCGCGCCGGTACAGCACGCGGTACTGGGGCACGGCGCTATCCTTTGTCCTCCAGTAGCTGGCGATGTAGGGCCGGCCCAGGGCGTCGAAGGCCATCGAGGTCTGGTTGATCAAGTCGCTGTTCTGCGGGATGCGCGCCGCGTACTCGGCGCTGGCGGCGGTGATCGGCAGCCCATAGGGCTTGCCATTGCTGTCTTCCCAGCTCGCGCCGCCGTCGCGCGAGCGCGCATAGGCCATGTCGTGGTTGCTGGCGACGTCGGGCGATTCGCGCCAGACCCAGGACAGGTGGATGACCCCGCGGCCGTCCACGCCGGCCTGCCAGTAGACGTTGCGTTGGCCCTCGCCGCTGATCAGATTGTCGGCCACGCGGCGCCAGCCGGTGGCCGGATGGTAGCGGTTGGCGACCAGGTTGCCGCGTCCCGAACCGCCGTCGCGGTACAGGAACAGCAGGCCGCCGCCCGGCATGCGGAAGAACTCCGGATACGACACCGACGCTTCGTCGCGCCCGACCATCGGCGCCGTGCGCAGTTCGAGGCTGCCGGGGGCGCTGCCGCGTGCGTAGTTCAGCGCGTTGTTGTGCTGGTCCCAGGCCATGTGCAGCACGCCTTCGCCATCGACCATGATGCTGATCGCGTTGTGGGCGTCGCGCACATTGCCGCGCCAGGCGGTCTGGCGCAGTTCCCAGGCGCCGCCGCCGAGGCGGCGCTTGCCCAGCACGACCCGGCCGGCGCCGTCGTAGTAGGCGATGTACTGGTGCGCGCCGTCGCTCGCCAGGGCGTTCTTGCGAAACACCACGGCGTTGACCGAGTTGCCGGCCCAGCCGGGGCCGACGTCGACGATGCCCGGTCCGGGCTTGCTGGCGCAGCCGTGCAGCAGCGCGGCGCCGGCCACGAGCCCAGTACAGCGGACGAGGAAGGCGGTCATCCGCATCACAGCTTGCCGCGGATGCCGATCTTGAACGTGCGCCCGTCGTACTTGGCGTAGTCCATCCGCGTGTGCTTGCCGCTGCCGTACTGGCCGGTGGCGTCCTCGAAGTAGTCGTAGTTCAGGGTGTCGGTCAGGTTCAGCGCATCCAGGCGCAGCTCCAGGTTCTCGGACAGCTTGTAGCTGATGGTGCCGTCCAGGTAGCCGCGCGCGGCGCGCCAGCGAATCAGGTCGTCGCCGTTGTTCCGCGGATTGTCGCCGTGCAGCGAGCGGTCCTTGTAGTTGTAGGACAGGCGCATCGCCAGCGGGCCGCGCTCGTAATAGGTCGTGACACTGTAGGCGTACTTCGGCACCGAGTTGACCTCGATCTCCTTGCCCGCGTTGGTGATCCAGCGCATGCTGTTGAAGGGATCGATATGGGTGTAGCTGGCCAGCGCGCCGAAGCCCTTGAACGGGTCGGGCAGGAAGGTGAAGTCCTGCTGGTAGGCCAGCTCGTAGCCCTTGAGCGTCTGTTCGCCGGCGTTGCTGTAGGTGCGCAGCACCATCGGCAGGTTCGGGTCGACCCGGCCGCTGGCGTCCTGGAAGATCGCCCCGAGCGCGGTGTCGGGCAGGCCGAGCGCGCCGAAGGTGGTGTTGGTGGTGGTCGACACCGTGGCGTCGGTCAGCTTCTTCTTGAAATACGCCGCCGACAGCAGGCTGCCCGGCTTGAAATACCATTCCAGGCTGGTGTCGAAGTTCTTCGACTGCTGCGGCCGCAAATTCGGGTTGCCGGCGGTGGCGGTATTGTCGAAGGCGTTCGGGATCACGGTCTGGGCCGCGATGATCGACAGCGAGGCGCGGCTGATGGTCTTGCCCCATGAAGTGCGGAAGATCAGTTCGTCGTTCAGGTCCCAGGCCGCGCTGACGGCCGGCAGCACATTGGTGTACTTGCCCTGTTCGCTGTTCGGCTGGTAGGTGTTGCCGCTGCCGCTCCTCTTGAAGTTGTCGATGTCGAGCTTCGTCTGCGACCAGCGCACGCCGGCGTTCAGGCGCAGCTCCCGCCCCAGCACGTCGCCCTTGAAGTCGGACTGGACGAAGCCGGTGCTGACCTTCTCGGCCGCGCCGAAGCTCTGCGCCGGCGTGAACGCTTCGCTCGTATTGAAGGCGACCGGGTCGTAGGTCGAGAAGGCATAGTCGCGGGTGAAGGTGCCGAAGCGGTTCGGCCAGCCGGGCCCCATGTCGAGGTCGGGGATCGGCAGGACCGAGACCATATTGGCGCGCACGCTGGCGTCGCCCAGGGCGACCATCTTCGCCTTCATGGCGGCGCCGGCATTGCGTTTTTCGACGTCCTTGCTGGTGTCGACGTAGACCAGGCCGGTCTTGAGGCGCCCGGTCCAGCCGCCAAACAGGTCGTAGTCGTAGTCCACCACCAGGCGCGCCTGGCGGCCCTTGTCGCGCTCGCGGGTCCAGCCGGTGGTGACGTCGAAGCCGCTGAAACTGGCCGGATCGGTGTAGTCGACCGGCGAGGACATCGACGGATACACGTGGTCGGTTCCGTAGTCGATGGTCGTGTCGACGCCGAAGATCTGGCCCGACAGGGTGTCCGAATAGCTGGTGGCCTTGCTGTTGTTGGCGCTCACCTGGCCGGTCACCACCAGCCCCGGGCGCGCCTGCCAGCGGCCGTTGAGCGCCAGGTAGCCGAACTCGGTCTTGTCTTCGCCATAGGTCACGCCGCTACTGTACGAGGTATTGCCGAAGGTGCCGGTCAGGAGGTTCGAGCCGGGATCGATCTTCACGTCGATCGGCACCAGGCCGTTGTGGCCGTTCGTGCCCGGCGGCGCGTTGCGGTTGGTGGTGCGGGTGTTGCGGATCAGGAGGCCGTAGTACAGCTCGTCGCGGCTGTTCTCCAGGCGCGAGTACAGGCCGTCCAGGCTCAGGTTCAGGTCGCCCTGCTTGAACTGCAGGGAGCTCACCAGGCCGTCGCGGCTGCGCCGGTTCTGCGATCCGTAGTAGCGGTAGATGCGCGGCAGCAGGGCGTTGTCGATCTGTTCGCGCGAGTAGCCGGACAGGTTGGCGCGCGGGTCGTCGTAGTCGAGGGCGAGGGCGAAGTTGCCCATCACGGGCGTGCGGCTGCCGTTGGCGGAGCTGTTGTAGCCGCCGGTGGCTTCGAAGCCGGAGCGGTTGTTGACCGCCTTCGAATGGGCCACGCCGGCCAGGAAGCCCCATGGGCCCCAGGTGTTCGAATACAGCGCGAAGCCGGTCGGATCGGCCTCCTTGGCGCTGGTGTTGTAGGCGCCCGAGACCGCGTAGCGGATGGTGCGCTTGGGACTGTCGAACGGGCGCGGGGTCTGCAGGTCGACGATGCCGCCCATGCCGCCCTCGGTCAGCTCGGCCAGCGGCGACTTGTAGAAGTCGACCCGGCCGAACAGTTCGGAGGCGAACACGTCGTAGTTGAAGCCGCGCGCGGCGCTGCCGATGGTGCTGGTCGACGTGGTGTTGACCGGCGCGCCGTTCAGGGTCGTCACCGAATATTCGGTCGGCAGGCCGCGGATCGAGATGCGCTGGCCTTCGCCCGAACTGTCGTCGCGGTTCAGGATCACGCCAGGCACGCGCTGCAGCGATTCGGCCACGTTCGCCTCGGGGAATTTGCCGATGTCCTCGGCGACGATCGAATCGCGCACGCCGATCGCCTGCTGCTTGAGGTTCAGCGCCTTCTGCAGGCTGGACCGAAAGCCGGTGACCACCACGGTGCTGGGCGCGGCCGTGCTGTCGGCGGCCGGTGTGTCCGCGGTGGTGTCCGTGGTCGCGGCGTCGGGCGGGGAGGGGGGAACGGTGGGCGCCTGCTGGGCCAGCGCGGGTGGCATGGTTGCGGCGGCCAAGGCCAGCGGCAGCGCCGCGGCCAAAATCTTCTTCTGCATAGTGTCTCCTGACCGCGAACTTCGAGGTTCGCTTGTAATGTCGGGCCGCCGTGCTTGGCACGTGCGGCTGAAGATGAAGCACCGGTCGCCGACCATTGCGCTTGTATGACAACCGTATGGTCACGTTACCATGTGAGTCGTAAATACTCAACAAGCGTGGGATAGACGCTGTAGTAGTGGGATAAGCACCTGATTTTGCTGAAAAATGTCTGGAATCGGCCGAGCTCGACGTGGTATCGTAACCACAGGTCGGGGTTGGATAACTAGAAACACTCAACAACATGATCGATTGAAGGAGACCGATGGCCAAAGCCAGCAAACTGAGCGAGGTCGCGCGCCTGGCCGGCGTCGCGCCGATCACCGCCTCGCGCGCAATCCGCGGCACCGGTTATGTGTCGGACGCGGCGCGCGAGCGCATCATGGCGGCCGCGGCCCAGCTGAACTACACGCCGGACATGCTGGCGCGCCGCATGCGCGGCGACAAGAGCAAGCTGATCGGCGTGTTCATGAACAACTACGGTCCGGTGGTGCTGCACGAGCTGGTGCGCGCGATCGGCGAGCAGGCGCGCAAGCGCGACTACGACCTGCTGCTGTTCAATGCCGACCGTTTCGACAGCCCGGACCGGATGACCACCTGCGCCACGCTCAGCAAGCTGTGCGACGGCCTGCTGCTCCTGATGCCGACCGCCGACGACCGCTTCCTCGACGTGGTCGAGCGCCAGCAGCTCAATTGCGCGCTGGTGTTCTTCGATGCGCGCCAGCTGGCGCTGCCGACCATCGTGCTGGAAAACCGCATCGGCGCGCGCCGCGCGGTCGAGCACCTGATCGGCCTCGGGCACCGCCGCATCGCCTTCATCGCCGGCACCAAGCGCACCGGCCAGAGCGCCGAGCGCGAACGCGGCTATGCCGAAGCCCTGGCGGCGGCCGGCATCGCCGTCGACCCGGCCCTGGTGGTCGATGGCGCCTTCAACCAGCCCGGCGGCTTCGCCGCCACGCTGCGCCTGCTCGACCTCGCGGCGCCGCCGAGCGCCATCTTCGCCGCCAACGACGAGATGGCGTTCGGCGCCATCGACGCCATCGCCAGCCGCGGCCTGAAGGTGCCGGCCGACGTCTCGGTGGTCGGCTTCGACGACATCTCGACCGCCAGCCACGTGTTCCCGCGCCTGACCACGATGCACCAGCCCTATGAGGCACTGGCCGAGCGCGCGGTGCGGGAAGTGGTCGAGATGATCGACGGCCGCCCGCCGGCCGCCGAGCGCATCGCCTTCGCCACCGAGCTGGTGGTGCGCGACTCGACCGGCCCCGCGCCGGCCTAGGGCCGTGAGGCCGCGCGCCGCCTCCGACAAGGTACGCTGGCAGGCCGGCACGCTACGCTATGGCGCCTGGGGCTTGTGCGTGCTGGTCGGCTGGCTGCTGGTCGGCGCGCTCGGGATCGCGGTGCGCGAGCGCTGGGCCGGCCCGATCGGGCTGGTCGTGCTGCGCAACCACGGCGCATCGGACACCGCCGTCGCCATGCTGCTGTCGACCGTGCCCGCGCTCATCAGCCTGCTGGTGGTGCCGGCGATCGGATTGCGTTCCGACCGCAGCCGCGGCCGCTGGGGGCGGCGCCGTCCCTTCTTGCTGGTCAGCGCGCCGCTGGCCGCCGCCGCCATGCTGTGCGTGGCCCTGGCGCCGGCCTTCGCGGCCGGCGCGCACGCGCTGCTGGGCGCCTGGTCTCCTGGCCTGCGCGCGCTCGAACTGGGCGTGTTCTGCCTGTTCTGGACCGTGTTCGACGCCGCCGCCATGACCACCATGGCGCTGTTCGCCGGGCTGGTGGCCGACGTCATTCCATTCGGGCTGGCCGGCCGCTTCTATGCCGCGGTGCGGGTCGTCGGCCTGGGCGTGGCGATCGGCTTCAACATGACCCTGTTCGCCCTGAGCGAAGCCTGGCTGGCCGAGATCCTGGTGGCCATCGCCCTCATCTTCGGCCTGACGATACCGCTGATGTGCCTGATGGTGCGCGAGGGCGACTACCCGCCGCCGCCAGCCGCGCATGACGACGCGGCTTCAGCGGGCGGGCGGCTGGCGCTGGCGCGCACGCAGCTGCGGCACTGCTGCGCCCAGCGCCGCTACCTGTGGATCTTCGGCGCCTTCATGCTGGCGGCCGTCACCTTCGTCCCCTTCAATACCTTTTCGCTGCACTATGCGCTCGACCTGGGCTTGTCGAAGGCGGAGCTGGGCGAGCTGACCGCGCTGGCCTATGCGGTGTCGATCGCCAGCGCCTTCGTCATCGGCTGGCTGGTCGACCGGCGCGGCGCGGTGCGCGTGGCCGCCGCCATGATGGCGCTGTATTGCGCGATCGCGCTGGGCGGCTGGCTGCTGGTCGACGGCGCCGCCAGTTTCCGGCCGTTCTACGTCGCCCACGTGATCTGCTCCGGCGCCTATTTCACCGCGGCGGCGGCGATGCCGCTGGCGCTGTTCCCGCGCGAGGAGTTCGTGCGCTACAACGCGAGCAAGGACATCCTGGTCGCCTTCGCCAACATCCTGGTGGCCAGCTGCATCGGGCCGCTGCTCGACCACTCGGGCCACGATTACCGCCTGACCCTGGGCAGCGCGGCGCTGTTCTCGCTGCTGGCGCTGGCCTGCCTGGGGCGGCTGCTGGCGCCGCCCGCCGCGCCGGCGCGGGCGCCAATCCTTCAGAGATAGTCGACGTCGGACGCGTTCGCGGGGTATTCCTCGGCCAGCTCGGTCAGGCATTTCTTCATGATGAAGGCGTCGCGCGGGAAGCGCTGCGCGAAGTCGTCCCAGCCGATCAGGCGCAGCTTTTCCGGCATCGGGACAAGCCCGATGATCACATCCCAGAATGCGTCCCAGTTAGGGCCATACCATTCGGGGAAGTGCAGGGTCTTGGCCATCAGTTCGTGCAGCTCGCGGATGCTGGCGACCGTGGACAGGTCGAAGGTGACGACGGTTGCGCGGGTCATCGGGAAGCTCGATTCATCATGGTCCTTGGCATCGCTGGTGGACGCAGCCTATCACGACGCCTGCGGCCGCGGCGCTGCCCCCGGCCCATGCCGCTGCAGCAGTTGCGCGCACAGCGCCTCGATATCCTGCTCGCCGTGCGCGCCCACGGTGGCGCGCGCCGCCTCGCGCAGCGCGCAGTCGACGATGTGGTCGCCCAGCGCGCGGTAGCTCTCGAACTGGGCTTCGTCGAACCACTGGTCGGCGATGCTCTCGTGCGGATAGTCGGGATGGAGCTTGCGGTAGTTGAGCAGGTCGGCATTCTCGTTGCCGACGATGGCCGGCTTGACGTACAGGAGCACGCCGTCGGCGGCGCCGCGGTCGGCCAGGCTGTAGCGGATGGTGCCGGCCGCACAGCTGGCGCCGCACATGCCCTGGTCGCCGAGCGCGCCCAGGCGCGAGACGTCGAGGTCGATGCGCACGTGCAGGTCGGTGGCGCAGCGCCGGATCGCGTTGCCCAGGTCTTCGAACGCCAGGTAGCGGTCGCTGCCGACGTCGACCGCGATCACCAGCCGGCAGCGGCGCCGCACCAGCTCGTAGATGCCGAGGTTGTCGAAGTGGCCGCCGTCGGTCAGGTGGACGTAGGCGGCGTCGGAGTCGAGCTGGCCGAACAGCTCGGACAAGAGGCTGAACAGGCCGATCGGCGGCGAAGCGCTGGTCCAGGCGCGGCGCGCCGGATTCGGGCACCAGCGCCCCAGGCGCACGTTGAACATCGTCATCAGGAAGTTCAGCGGCGGCGACGAATGGGCGCCCATGTTCGGGCTGGCCGCGGCGCCGGACAGGGCCACCGCCATCCCGAGCCGCACGCCAGCGTCGTCGTCCAGCCCGACGCCGGAGCGCGAGGCATACTGGTCGGTCGGCCGGTAGCAGCCCGCCGGCGCGCCCGCACCGCCGGGCGCCGCACTGGATTGCTCGTAACCGCACCAGCGCGGCGTGAAGGCGAACGAGGCGGTGCGCCGCGTCTGCCAGGCCAGCTCGGCGCCGCTGACCAGGTTCAGCGCGGTGTTCACGATCGGGTAGGGCCGCCCGTAGCGCAGCTCGGCCAGCAGCATGTCGTCGTTGGGATCGAAGCCGGTGAACGGGTGCGGCTGGCGCGCGCGGTTGCCGGCGCCGAACCAGGCCCGCACCACGCGGTTGCGGTACAGCATGTAGAGAGAAAACTTGTTGATGTCGACCCGCCAGCCGAGCAGCAGGGCGGCGCCCAGGAAGGCGCCGAAGGCCAGCAGCAGGGTCGCGCCGCCCGTTGCCAGGGTGGCGTCGGCATGGGCGCGCAGCACGCAGGTCAGCTCGGCCTTCGGGCAGGCGATATGCGGCAGCGCCACCGTGGCCTGCACCAAGCTGCTCAAGAGGGCGAAGATCCCGACCGTGAACACATAGGGCGCCAGCCGCGCCACCAGTTCGAGCTTCGGGTCCGGGGCGCCGCGCGCGCCGGTCGACATGCTGCTGCCGGCCTTGAGCCCGAAGGCGGTCATCGCCAGCCAGCCGAGCAGGGTGCCCAAATTCGACCAGGGCTCGTAGGTCAGCCAGGCCCATTGCAGCAGGGGAGGAATGTAAAAGCAGGTGGCGTACACGGTCAACCAGAGGAGGGCGAAGATCGCGGTCCAGGCGCCCTGGCGGCTCCACCATTCGCGGCTGGCGTCGCTGTACAGGCGGCCGACCAGGCCGATCATCAGGGTCATGGTGGCGGCGAACAGCGCCATCATCAGCGGCATGCCGAAGGTGGCGAGGGCGATCGCGTCGTTCAGCACGCGCTGGCCGGCGGGATCGGGCAGCACCGCCATCCCGCCCAGCAGCAGCAGGGTGCCGAGGGTGAGCGCGCCCATCGCGCACAGGAAGTGCGACAGGCCTTCGCCCAGTTCGGCGCGGGTCAGGTCGCGCAGCGGCGGGTCGGCGTGCAGCCGCGTATAGATGGCCAGCCAGCCGGCCAGCGCCAGCAGCAGGCCGACCGTCCAGCACAGCAGCAGCGACAGGCGGGCGGCATCGGCCCGCAGCAGCGCCAGGATCCCGGGCGCGAAGGCGCGGCCGGCTTCCAGCAGCACCAGCAGCACGGCCGCCGCCCCTGCGGCGCACACGGTATAGCCGGTGCGGCGGTAGGGGCTGGAGCGGTCGTGGGCCAGGTACCAGCCGCAGGCCCAGACGATGAAATAGACCAGGCCCGGCGCCAGCAGCCAGTGCCAGCGGCCCTCGAGCTGGGCTGGCAGGAAGGTCGACGGCGCCGCGCCGCCGTGGCGCCACAGTCCCAGGCTGCCGAGGAATCCCGCCAGCAGCAAGGGGAGGTTGATGCACCACAGGACCGCGCCTTGCGACAGCGGAAAGCGGCGCATCCCGCGCGAGCTTTCCGGCTTGCTCGAAATCGACAGCGCGATGCAGAACACGGCGAACAGGAACAGCAGCACGCCGAGAATCCAGGCGATGTCGGCCAGGTGCGTCCAGGCTCCGCCAGGCGCGACCACGCGGTGCACGGCCCAGACGGTAAAGCGCGGCAGCAGCAGCAGGGCGCACATCCAGGCCACCAGCATGGCCAGGTTCAGGCCCGTGTTGCGCACATAGGTGCCGACCAGGGTCCAGGTGTCGGCGCTGAACATGCCGCCCTGCGGCGACAGGTAGTTGCTGTACTGGCGCAGGAAACGCAGCTCGGGCGCCTCGACGCTGCCGGCCTGCGGCGCCAGCATGGCTTCCACCTTGCCGATGTCGCCGCCGTTGGCGTGCAGGCATCTGGACAGCCAGCCGCCGACGAAGCCGCCGCCGGACACGGTGGACAGGTAGTCGATGTGGCGCAGCAGGCCGCAGCGCGCCAGCGCCTGCAGGGCGCCCAGGCTGAAGGTGGCGCTGCGCACGCCGCCGCCGGACAGGGCCAGGCCGGTCAGCATGCCGCCATGGGCGCGCCGCAAGAGGCGCTCGCGGTCGGGCGGCAGGGCGGCGTCCAGCGCTTCCTCGCGCATGTCGCCCGCCTCGGGGCGCAGCATGTCGAGTTCGTCGCGCAGCACCTCGCCGAACAGGTGGCCGGCGGCGGCGTCGAGGCAGCGCAGCAGGTCGCCGTCGATCTTGTCCGACGGCGCCAGGCCATGGCGCTTGCGCAGCTGGGCGAAGGCATCCTGCAGTTCGGCGACGGTGCGCGCCCCAGGCGGCGGATCGCAGCCGGCGGCGGCGAGCTTGCGCCGCAGGTCGTCGACCTGCGAGGGCGTCAGGTGGGTCAGGTCGCTCGGCAACATGGCTCGCTCCGGCTGGACGGGAAAGCGGCCGGGCCGGGCCGCCGGGTCAGTTCAGCACGGTTTGCAGGCGAGCGCCACCGTTTGGATCAATGCAGCGGGGTCAGGCCTTGTCGCTCTTGCCGCGCGCGCCGCGCCGGGCGGGGGCCGGATTGCCGTTGCCATTCTGGGCGTTGGCGGATTGGCCTGCGGACGCCTTGCCGGCGCCAGCGCCACCGGTCGCGGCGCCAGCCGCCGGGCTGTCGGCGCCGCCATCGGACGGTGCGCCGCCGGCCTTGTCCGGACTGGCGCTGTCCGGCGGCATCGCGCTGGCCACGGCTTGCCGGAACTGGTCTTGCAGCAGGTTCCACCAGGCGACGGCCGCCGGCATGGCGGCATGCGCGGCCTCGGCGCCCTGGGGCGGCTGCGCAGTCTCGGACGCCGGCGCGGACGGCGGCGCTGGAGGCGGCGGGGTGGCGCTGTCCGCGGGCCTGGCGGCGGCCTGCGCGGCCTGGGTGAAGAATTGCGCGAACGGCGCCATGGCGGCGTCGCTGGCGGCGCCGGTCTGGCTCATGGCCTGGGCCATGCTGTCGCCCATCGCCTTGAGCGTGGCCAGGGTGCCGCGCTGGATTTCGAGCGCCTGGATCGAGCCGCGCAGCATGCCCAGGTTGAGGTTGAGCCAGGACTCGACCGCCTTCAGGTCGGCGATCTTCTTGTCCAGGTCGTCGACCGACAGGCCGGCGCCCGGCATCGGCATGCCGCCCATGCCGGGCATGGCGCCGGGGATGTTCATGCCGCCCCACAGGTTCTTGACGAATTCGAGCGTGTCGGTCATTCCAGGCATGGGCTGATTCAGCATGAGCGGTCTCCGTTGTTTGTGCGGCAAGCGTAGCAGATTACGCCCCCATAGGCCATGCAGCGCATCGGGCCGAAGACGCCGAGTTTGCGCTGGAACCAAAGCTGGATTAACTAATAGGAATATTGTCTATTGAGCAAAGTCCGTCCTTACGTTACGATGGAAAAGTTGCGCTGCACAAATTGCATTATGGCAATCAACCTTGGTGGTGAATCGGATGCTCATCGATGGCAGGCAGTTAGCACCAGACACGACACTGCAGACCGACGTCTGCATCGTCGGCACCGGCATGGGGGCGATTTCCGCGGCCCAGCCCCTGGTGCGCGCCGGACGCGACGTGCTGTTCGTCGAAACCGGGCCAATGACCGCGTCGCGCCGCGATCCGCCCGCGGTGCGCATCGAAAGCGTCGGCCGTCCGTTCGGCATTTCGACCAGTCGCGGGCTCGAAGTGGGCGGCGGCACCGCGTTCTGGCATGGCGTGTGCGCGCCGCTCGACGACGAGGATTTTCTCGAGCGCCCCTGGATTGCCCACAGCGGCTGGGCCATCACGCGCGGCGATCTCGATCCCTGGTATGCGCTGGCGCTGGACTTCCTGTGCGGCGGCCAGGACATGCCGCAGGACACTGCGGGCCACCACGGCGGCATGGCGCTCGGGATGGGCAATATGCTGGCTTCCAAGGCTTACCGTTACCGCTCGCCGCCGTTCAGGGGCAAGCCGATCCTGCGCGAATGGTGCCGCAACGGCATGGCGCGCTGCGTGTACAACGGCACCGCGCTGCAACTGCGGCAAAGGCATGGACGCACGCATGTCCTGGTCGTGGGCAGCGGCGCGCACCGGATCGAGGTCCGGGCCAACCGCTTCGTGATCGCGGCCGGCGCGCTCGAGACGCCGCGCCTCTTGCTCAACTCACTCGGCCAGCATGGCATGGCGCAGCCGCCGTCCTGGTGGCTCGGGCGCAACCTGATCGACCATCCGGCCGGCTACCTGTCGCAAGTCACGTTCCGCCAGCCGCTCGGCGGCAAGCCGAAGGCGCGCGCCGGGAGGGGCAAGGAAGACATCCGGGTCTTCCCGGGGCTCATGCTCAAGCACGAATTCCAGCAGACCCACCGCCTGCCCAACCACGCGGTGTTCATCCGCAAGGGCATCAACCGGCGCCCGGTGCCGAACAGGGCGGTGATGTCCTTCCTCGGCGTGCGCGGGCCGCGCGACATCGGCCT
This sequence comes from Massilia timonae, assembly GCF_001866515.1. Taxonomy (NCBI): domain Bacteria; kingdom Pseudomonadati; phylum Pseudomonadota; class Betaproteobacteria; order Burkholderiales; family Oxalobacteraceae; genus Massilia; species Massilia timonae. The sequence goes on along the minus strand of NZ_JRYB01000001.1, from coordinate 1,049,409 downwards.
GTCGCACGTGGCGTCGCTGGTGCGCCACCCCTACATCCTGTGGCGCATCGCGCACCAGAAGCTGCCGCTGGGCCTGCGCTCGCACCATGGCGACCTGTTCTTCATGACCGAGCAGCTGCCCAACCCGCACAGCCAGGTCAGCCTGTCCGAGCACGAGCGTGACCGCTACGGCATGCCGATCGCGCGCGTGCACTGGCATCTCAGCAAGCAGGACATCGAGATGTTCACGCAGTACCACGAGCTGCTGATGGCCGGCTTTCGCCGGCACGGCGACGTGAGCGGCTGCCGGGCCGACCCGATGACGGGCTGGCGCGATACCTGCGCCTCCGCCGCCCACCACCTCGGCACGGCGCGCATGGCGACGACGCCGCAACACGGCGTCGTCGACCCCGACCTGAAAGTATTCGGTTTCGAGAATGTGTGGGTGAGCGACGGCTCGGTGTTTCCGACCGCCGGCAGCGTCAATCCGTCGCTGACGATTTGCGCGCTCGGTCAGCGGCTCGGCAACCATTTGGCCGCATTGCGCTGATGGCGCGCCGCCGCTAGCCTGCGATCAAGGCGTCCCAGCCGCGCATGGCCATCCGCGCCACCGCCTCCAGTTCGGCGCGGCTGGCGCCGTCGCGCGCGTGGAGCGACATCCCGTTCTGGACGACCTGCACGAAGCGGGCGAGCGCGTCCAGGTCGACCGAGGCCGGGATCTCGCCGTTCGCGGAGCCCTGTTCGAGGCGGGTCCTGACGACCGTGCGCGGCGCGGCGCGCGCGGCGCGCGTCTGCTCGCACAGTTCCTGGTGGCCCGCGGCGCCGATCACCGACAGGGTCGCCATGCAGCCGAGCGGGACGTCTTCGATGTCGCCGGTCAGGAAGGCGGCGGAATCCATCAGCCATGCCTGGACCGCGTCGCGCGCGGTCGCGGCCTCGAGGAAGTTCTTCCAGCCCCAGGCATAGGTGGCGCCGTAATGGTTCAGGGCCTCGACGAACAACGCCTCCTTGGAGCCGAAGGCCGCGTACAGGCTGGGCGAAGCGATGCCCATCGCGGTGGTGAGGTCGGCGAGCGACGTGGCCTCGTAGCCCTTTTGCCAGAACAGTCGCATGGCCTTCGACAAAGCGGCCTCGCGGTCGAAGGCGCGCGGCCGGCCGCGGGCGCGCGTCGGCGGGCGCGCATTCCCGGCCGCTGCGGCCGCTTCGTCGTGGAGGGGATGGTCGGGCGTTTGCATCGCGCACAGTATATGTCCGGCCGCGGGTCGGGACAACGCCGCACGCCGTTTCCTCATATATGTGTCGATCACCACAAAAATCAATTGACAGCGCGCCGGCCGGGCCTCTACTATTTCTGTATCGATCAACACAGAAAGGGAGTGTCATGAATAACTTGCAAGGGAAGCGCGCCATCGTGACCGGCGCATCGCGCGGCATCGGCGCCGCAATCGCCATCGAACTGGCGCAGCAGGGCGCCGACGTGGCGATCACCTACGAGCGTTCGGCCGAGCGGGCCCAGGAAGTCGTGCGCACCATCGAAGGCCACGGCCGCAAGGCGATCGCGATCCAGGCCGACAGCGCCGACCCGGCGGCGATCCGGCGCGCGGTCGACGAGGCGGCGCGGGTGCTGGGCGGCCTGGACATCCTGGTCAACAACGCCGCCATCGCCCGCTATGCGCCGATCGCCGACATCGCCGTGGAGGATATCGACGCCTTGCTGGACGTGAACGTGCGCGGTCCGATCCTGGCGGCGCAGGCCGCCATCCCGCACCTGGGCCAGGGCGGCCGCATCGTCACCATCGGCTCGGCCGGCGCCGACCGCATCGTGGGCGAAGGGGCCACCGTGTATTTCCTGACCAAGGCCGCGCTCAAGACCTTCACCAGCGGCCTGGCGCGCGAACTGGGGCCACGCGACATCACGGTCAACCTGGTGCAGCCGGGCTCGACCGACACGGACATGAACCCGGCCAACGGCGACTTCGCCGAATTCCAGAAGTCGCTGATCCCGCTGGGACGCTTCGGCGCGCCGCGCGACGTGGCGACGGCGGTCGCCTTCCTGGCCAGCCCGGCGGCGCGCCAGATCACCGGCGCCGTCCTCACCGTCGACGGCGGCGCGATTACCTGACGCTCCCCTGGCCGGTACGGTGGCGCCGTGCAGCGCCGGCCGTGCCCGCGCTACACTAGCGGTATGCCATCCGCACCACTCCTTCTTCCGCGTCGCCGCCGGCTGCTGCCGGTCGCGCTGGTGGTATTGCTGCACTGGATCGTGTTGAGCGTGCTGCTCGACGTGAACCTGTCGCTCCCGCGCCAGGCCGGGGGGGAGGGCGGACCGGCAACCCTGATGGCGCAAGTCCTGCCGGCCGCCGCGCCGCTGCCTCCGCCGCCGCCCGCGCCGCTGCCGGTGCCCGATTCAGGACCGCCGCCCCTGCCCGTGATTCCCCCTCTGCCGGTCGAACTCGGGCTGCCCGCGCAGGCTGGCGACATCAGCCCGGACAATCACGCCGCCGCGGCCGATGGCGTGCCCGGAGGCGCCGGCGTCGAGCCGGTGGCGGCGCCTGCAGCGCCGGCGCCGGCGAAAACGGCCGCGCCCGCGCCTCCCGCTCCGGAAACGCCGGCGCCAGCGGCCGCGCCGACCGCCCCGGCGGCGCCGGAGGTGCGCCGCTACACGATCGACATGCCGCCTCCGGCCACGATCACGCTGGACGTCGCGCGTACCGACAAGGACGGCGCCGAATGGTCGGGCGAGGCCATGCTGGCCTGGCAACTGAACGACGACACCTACAAGATCCAGGTCGAGGCCGGCATCCGGATGGTATTTACGCGGGTCAACCTGGTGGTCTTGCACAGCGAGGGCGCGGTGGCCGCCACCGGCTTCGCGCCGATCAGGATGACGGAAAAGCGGCGCGGCCGCTCGCTCACGGCCACCCATTTCGACTGGGGCGAAAACAAACTGACCTTCTCGGCGTCGCAGGCGGTCTATCCGCTGGCGCCCGGCGCCCAGGACAAGGCCAGCATCCCGTTGCAGCTGTCGGCGATCGCGCGCGGCGGCGCCAAACAATTAAACGGCGATATCGACATCCTTGTCGGCGAAGACCGCGACGCCAGCGTTTACCGGTTCAGGGTGGTGGGGCAGGAAGAGATCGATACCAGGCTCGGCAAGCTGCAAACCTGGCGCCTGACGCGCCCGCCGCAGCCCGGCTCCTACAAGTCGACACTCGACATCTGGCTGGCCCCGCAACACGGCTGGTATCCGGTGCGGATTCGCAATACGGAAGCCAATGGAGCAGTAACCACGCAAACAGTGAATAATATCGTCTTGAACCATTCAGGATTTTGATATGCTTCTAGACAACATTCGAAAAGTCGGCGTGGCGTGCACGCTGGCGCTCGCCCTGGGCAGTGCAGGCGCCCAGACCGCCAACCCAGCGCATCCTGCCGTCAAGCGCGCCTTCGAATTGCCGCCCTCGGCCGACCTGCACTATGACCTGAGCGCGCGCCAGCGCGGCCTGTCGCTCAAGGGCGACGCCACCGTCGCCTGGCGCGCCGGCGACGGCAAATACGACCTGCGGGTCGAATCGCGCGTGGCGATCCTCGGCACCCTGCTCGACAACCGCAGCCAGGGCGCCATCGACGAATTCGGCCTGGCGCCGGTGGAATTTTCCGAAAAGCGCCTGCGCAAGGACCCGACCTCGATCACCTTCGACCGTGGCGAAAAAGTCATGAGTTTCTCCGAAGGCGACAAGACCTATCCGCTCAAGGGCGGCGAGCAGGACCGCGTATCGATCACCTGGCAGCTGGCGGCCGTCGCGCGCGCCGCCGGCGACAAGTTCAAGCCGGGCTCGGAATGGCCGTTCTTCGTGGCCGGCCGCAGCAGCGCCGAAGCCTGGACCTTCAAGGTGGTCAAGCGCGAGAAGGTGAAGACCGGGCTGGGCCAGGTCGACGCCGTGCTGGTCAGCCGCGAGGCGCTGCCGGGCAGCCGCGACCAGAGCATCGAGGTGTGGCTGGCGCCCGCGCACGAATGGTATCCGGTCAAGATCCGTTTCACGGGAGGCGACAAGGAAACCATCGAGCAGACGCTCAAAAGCATTGCCAAGCCATAAGACACACTGTGTCTTTCCCGCAATTGTCGGCCCCCGGTCGGGGCCGGCAATCGTCAATCGCCCAGTCCAGCCTGTTATACTGACGCCCCCGCGAAGCCGGTCGGGCCTGTAAGTACGTGCATGACAATATTGTCAATATTGGCAGCGCAGGCCCGTCTCGACCGCGCACGAGAGACTGGTAACAACGATGATCGATCCCCTTGCCGGCGCGGCCCTCGCTGCCGACTCCCCGGCTTTAGCGCCGGAACTTGATCCGCTGCAAGCACACTTCCAGGAAGGCGTCGCTCCCGACGAAATCGAGCAAGTCTTCCACCTCAAGCGTGCCCAGCCGATGCTGTCGGCCTTCACGGCCCTGTTCCACGGCACCCAGGACGGCGTGCTGGTGCGCCTGCTCGTCTTGCGCGAACTGGCCGGCGACACCGCCACTTCGGCGTTCTCGCGCGCCGACATCAACCAGAAGCTGGCCTACCTGATCCCCGAGAGCCTGGAGACGGTGCTCAACCGCCTGCGCGGCCACGGCCTGCTGGCCTGGGACGCCCCGGCTGCCGTCTACCGCATCACGCCGCTGGCGCGCAATGTCCTGTCCGCGCTCGAGACCCTGCTGGCGCTGGGCAAGCCGGAAGACGACGACGCCGAGATGGGCTTCCTGCTGTCGCAGGTGGCCGGCGCCCAGGCGGTCGGCGGCGTGACCGTCGACCAGCTGAAGCACCTGCTGGGCCGCCTGATCGAGCTGACCGAGGAATTCCGCGACGCGATCGCCTCCGGCTCCGAGTTCCGCCTGCGCACCTCGCAGGCCAAGTGGCATATGGCCTGCGACTGGGTGGAGAAGGGCTCGGTCATCCTGCGCGCCATCACCTCGGACGAACGCGCCGATTCCGCCACCCATCGCGCGGCCCAGGCCATCGGCCGGGCCCAGAGCGCGCTGCTCAATATGCAGGGCATGTTCTCGCGGGCGCTGAACCAGATCGAGCGCCAGCGCGTGCACCTGGGCCAGTCCGGCCTGTCGACCACCGACGTCAAGCGCTGGCTGCTGGCCCATGAAGACCTGGCGAGCCTGGCCTCGGATGCGATCGACCGCCCGGTGACGCCGCTGTTCGCCACCCCGGCCGAGATGATCGACGTGGCCGAGACCGAGCTCCTGGCCGAGCGCGTGATCTCGACCGGCCCGAAAGGCCTGCCGAGCGGCCAGGATGCGCCGCTGACGATCAACGACAACCCGGCCATGATGGTCGAGCTGAACGACTGGATCAACAAGCTGGCCGACTTCGCCAACCTGGGTAACTTCCCCGAGTTTTCGGAAGTCGGCCCCCGTCGGGTGCAGCTGCATGAATCGCTGCTGCCGGCCAGCTTCGCCCTGGCGTCCTACCGCGCCTCGCTGCTGCCGCTGCTGGGCGACGCGGCCGAGGCCAGCCTGCAGGGCGCGACCGCCGACCTGGCGCGCCTGCCGCTCGCCTTCGAGGCCCAGGACCAGATGATCGAACTCGACGACCCCGAAGTGGCGGCCATGTCGCTCGCGACCCTCTCCCTCAATCTAGATCTACCTTCGGACGGCACGCCCACATGAATGACGATGCACAAATCCTGATCGCGCGCCTGCTGACGCACCAGACCCTGCGCCGCGACGACAAGATGGTCAAGCGCGCGCTGTCGGACGACCAGTTCCGCGCCGAAGTCGACAAGCGCCTGCTCGAATCGGGCCTCAAACTGCTCGATAACGTGTATGCCGACCACGTGACCGTGGCCCTGCACCGCAACGTCGAGCCGAAGATCTTCGGCGCCAAGGACATCTGGCAGAACAACAACTTCGGCCTGACCCGCGACGGCGTGGCCCTGCTGGTGGTGCTGTGGGCCCAGATCATCCTGCCCAAGCGCGAGCGCCAGGAAACCCACACCACGGTGGACGACGACCAGAACGACATGTTCGAGAAGGAGACGCCGATCCCGCGCGCCGAAGACGCGTCGATCGGCATCTCGTACACCGCGCTGCTGTCGGACTTCGGCGACAAACTCGGCAAGAAGACCCGCATGGACATGAACCTGGGCGTGCTGTCCAAGCTGGGCTTCATCGAACGGCGCGGCGACGTGATCCTGGAAGGCCCGCTGCTGGACCTGATGATGGACACCGACGTGCTCAAGGAGCGCATCATCAACGGCGCGCTGTCCGAAGTCTTCAAGCGCGCGCCGCTGGCCGCCGCTCCGCGCAAGGTGGCCGTCGACGCCGAAGCCGCCAACGATGCGGTGGCGGTCGAGCAGCCGGATGCCACTGACGACGCAACCGATACCCCGAACTGAGATAGCCGATGTTCCATATTAAATCACTTGAACTGGTCCACTGGGATTACTGGCAGCGGATCAAGAACATCCCGCTGGACGCCAAGATCATCACGATCGCCGGCCAGAACGGCTCGGGCAAGACCACGCTGCTCGACGCGATGCGCACCCTGTTCGGCCTCGATTGCTCGATGGGGCGCACCTATAAGCACTATGCGCGCCACTCGGGCCAGCAAAGCGCCTGGCTGCGCGCCGTGGTCGACAACAAGCCGATCGGGCGCCAGCTGTCGAACCGGCCGTTCCGCCATTCGGGCTTCTTCTCGGACGACGAGGTGACCTTGTTCTGCCAAGTGCAGAAGAACGGCGGCGACTGGAAGCGCCAGTACCTGATGCGCCCGGGGAACGTCGAGATCGAGGAAGTGACCGAAGCCACCGACTGGCTGGGCGTCGAGAACTACCGCAAACGCCTGGCCTCGGCCGGCCTGTCGCCGGCGATGTCGAAGGTGCTGGCGCTGGAGCAGGGCGAGACCGACAAGCTGTGCGAGTACGCGCCGCGCCAGTTGCTGGACCTGGTGTTCCAGGTCTTCGGCGACAAGGAAGTGCTGGACGCCTACGACGAAGCCAAGCGCCACCAGCGCGACACCGAGGTCGAACTGAAGCGCTTCGAGACCGAACTCGAGACCTCGCGCACCAACCTCGAGGGCTTGCGCCTGCGCGTGGCCAACCACCACCAGTGGTCCGACCTGAACAAGGAAAAGCGCGAGCTGCAGGAAGAAGTGCTGCCGGCGCTGCAATACCACGAGGCGCGCGAAAAGGCCGCCAACAACAGCCGCATGCTGCGCGAGGCGAAGAAGCCGCTGGTGCAGGCCGACGGCCAACTGGCCGAGAAGCGCAGCCAGCTGGCGGCGCAGCAGCGCGCGCTCACCGAGGCGCAGAAGCAGGAAACCGAACTGGAGCTTGAAGCCGGCCAGCTGGCCAAGCGCCTGTCCGAGGTGAACACGCGCCTCAAACCCCTGGAAAGCCTGCTCGAGCAGCGCGACCGCCTGCAGAAGCTGGCGGCGGACGCCGGCGCCGACATCGCCGAAGTGGCGAAGCAGCTCGAAGAGAAAGAAGCCGAGCTGGCGCGCCAGAAGAGCGCGCGCGAAGCCGTGTCGAGCAAGATCGCGGGCGAGATGGCGACCATCTCGGCGCTGCAGGGCAAGACCTCGATGCCGGAGCCGGAAGCGCAGCGCCTGATGCGCCGCGCGCTGCGCGACGAAGGCATCGCCCACGCCATGCTGTCGGACATCGTCGAAGTGACCGATCCGAAGTGGCAGGGCGCGGTCGAGGGCGTGCTGGGCGGCTATGCCTCGGTGGTGCTGCTGGAGAACGCGAAAGATGCGCCGGCGGCCTACCGCCTGGCCGAGAAGGAACGCTATCGCCACTTCATCGTGCCCGACTGCGTCAACGCGCCGGTGGTGAAGGACGACAGCCTGCTGTCGGTGGTGCGCTTCTCCAGTAAAGCGCCAGGCTGGCTGATCGACCAGCTGGAACGCATCGAGCGCGTCGACTCGGTCGACGAAGGCTTCAAGAGCCGTTCGGACGAATGGATCACGCCGGACGCCTACCACCGCGAACGCCGCGGCGGCCGCTCGCTGTTCGTCGAGGCCTCGCGTTACCGCTTCGGCGCGGCCGGCAAGACCCAGCGCCTGGAAGCGATCCAGAAACTGATGCCGGCGCTGGAAAAGCGCGAAGACGAGCTGACCCTCGCCATCTCGAAGCTGGCCGCCGAAGTGGGCGGCCTGAAGGCGCGCATCGCCGGCGTCGACGCCGCCAAAGAGCTGTCGGCGCGCCAGGAAGAGTTCGAAGAAGCCGCGCGCGCGATTGCGCCGCTCAAGACCGAGCGCCTGGAAGTCGGCGCGCGCCTGGGCGAGCTGCAGACCCTGAGCAAGAACGCCACGGTGGCGCGCACCCGCGCCGACACCGTGTGGCAGAACGCGCGCATGGCGCTGTCGGAAGCCGAAGCCGGCATGCGCCTGAACCATCGCCGCCAGATCGAGCAGCGCAGCGAGCACGCCAAGGCGCTGCTGGAACTGCGCCGCGGCTGGCGCGCGGTGCCGGTCACCTGGAAGAACCCCAACTGGCGTGGTGACCTGGTGGCCAAGCACCAGAACGCGCACCAGGTCAACCTGCGCCTCGGTTCGCTCGAGCATTCGCTGGCGCGCGAGGACTGGGAACTGGATCCGACCGTCATCGACCAGTACGCGCGCCTGCACGAGCAGCTGGAAAGCCGCCAGAGCGAGACCGAGGAGCGCCGCTACCAGAACAACCGCGCGATCGAGGCCACCGGCAATGCGCGCGGCGCCTACATCGAGCGCCTGCGCTACACGATCAAGACCTATACCAAGAACATCCGCGAACTGGGTTCGCTGGCCGGCATCGACGTGCAAGCCGACCCGGTGCGGCTGGAGAACGACGACGTGCAGCTGGCCCAGGCCGGCCTGCACGTGCGCTTCAAGTTCGACGGCAAGGACCAGATCGGGATGAACGACGGCGAAGCGTCGGGCGGCCAGCAGGTGATGAAGTCGCTGGTCTTGCTGATCGGCCTGTTGAAATCGGAAGAAGGCTCGGGCGGCTTCGTGTTCATCGACGAACCGTTCGCCCACCTGGATATTCGCAACATCCAGCTGGTCGGCGAGTTCCTGAAGAACACCGACGCCCAGTACCTGATGACGACGCCGCTGACGCACAACACCGACGTCTACGATCCTTCGGAACTCACGCTCATCACGAGCAAGAAGAAGAAGGACATGCAGTGGGCGCAGCCGATCTTCGTGCTGCAGCGAAGGAAGGACGAGGCGAAGGCCGCATAAACAAGAAAGGGGCCATCGGCCCCTTTCTCGTTGCATCGTCCTTGGCGCATCGTCCTGGTTGGATCATCACACCTGGTCGATCGCCTTGCGCACCCGGCGCCGCCAGCGCAGCAGCGCCGCCGAGTAGTAACCGAAGTAACCGGCCGTGATCCCCACGCACAGCATGGTGAGCGGGCTGTCGGTCAGGCGTGGGGTAGGGATGCCCTTGCCCTGGTTGGCATACACCTCGATGCCGATGTACAGCAGGCGCGCCACCAGGATCATGGCCATCACCAGTCCCAGGCGCGCGGGCGGCGTGAAGAAGTAACCCTGCGGGGTTTCCTCGAACCGGGTCAGCTTCAGTCCCCAGACCGCGTAGCCGATGCCGCCGCCGGCGCCGACCAGCAGCGCCGCCAGGTTGTAGGGCGTGTCGAACAGCTGCGCCAGCGGCACCAGGATCATCGCGCCGAATACCAGCACGCCGGTGTAGTGGCGCGAGACGATCGAGCGCTGGCGCTGCATCTGCGTCTTGATGCGGCTGTAGATGCGCCACACCAGCAGCGGGGTCAGGACGAGCAGGGCCAGGGTGGTGATCGAAAATTCCATGTGCGGCGCGAAGGCTGGGTTCGGGAAAAACCGCATTGTAGCCCACTGCCGGCGCGCGCCGCGCCGCCGGGCCGCATGATAAGGTAGCCCGAACCGCATTCCAGCAAGGAGACGCATCATGCACGCCGCCCCTCATGCCGTCCATCGCCTCACCCGGATGCCGCCCTACGCGCCCATCCACGCCCACCGCGCGCCCGACCCGGCGCCGATCGAGGAACCGATGCCCGAGCCCTTCGACACCCCGCACCCGCACCACCAGCCGGTGCACCTGCCGCACGACGAAGAACCGGTGCCCGATCCCAAGCCGAGCTGAGTCGGAGCGCGCCCGGGATGAGCGTGCTACCATGAAGCAATAGTTGCACTCTCTTCCCGACGTAATGAAACACCGACTCTTCCTGTTCGACCTCGACGATACCCTGCTCGATTTCCGCGCCTCCGAACAGCGCTCGTTCATGCGCACCATGGATCAACTGGGCGTGCGCGAGCAGGTCGGCGCCTTGTTCCAGCAATACCAGGCGACCAATCTCGCGCTGTGGCGCCTGTTTGAACAAGGCGCCGTCACCAAGGATTTCCTCAAGGTCGAGCGCTTCCGCAAGACCTTCGCGGACAACGGCATCGAGATCGATCCGCAGCGCGCCAGCGACCTGTACGTGGAATCGCTGGCCGACACCGTGGTGCTGGTCGACGGCGCCGCCCAGCTGTGCGACACCCTGGCCGGCATCGGCGAAGTGGGCATCATCACCAACGGCGCCCACCAGATCCAGCACCGCCGCATCGCCAGCTCGGGGCTGCAGCCCCACCTGTCCTTCGTCGCCACCTCCGAAGCCTGCGGCTTCGCCAAGCCCGACAGCCGCTTCTTCGAGTTCACCAGCAAGATGGCGCGCAGCTTCGCCAGGCACGAAACCGTGATCGTCGGCGACCGCCTGGACGCCGACATCCTCGGCGCCAACCGTTTCGGCATCGAGAGCTGCTGGTTCAATCCCGGCCGCCTGGCCAACGACTCGCAGGCGATCCCGAGCTGCGAGGTCGCCAGCCTGCACGATATCGTCGCCTCATTGCGCGGCCTGGCCGCCTGAACTCAGTGCCCGGCGACGGCCGGGCCCGAGCGCGCGCCCGGCCGGAAGCCATGCGTCCTGCTCGACCACGCGATTGCAAACCCGATGGCCGCCAGCAATGCGGTCGACCACGGGAAGGAGGCGGCGCCCCAGCGGTCGAGCAATAAGCCGCCGAGCAGGCCGCCGCCCGCGATCGCGCCATTCCAGGCCACCACGTTCATCGACAAGGCCACGTCGGCGCCATCGCCCGCGGCGTCGGCCAGCGCCGTTTGCAGCAGGGTGGCCGCGCCGCCGAAGCTCAGGCCCCACGCGGCCACGCCCGCGTACACTGCCAGCGGCAGCGCCGACAGCCAGGCGAACAGCAGGGACAGGATGGCGAAGCCGCCCAGGCTGGCCAGGACGGTGGCGCGCAGGTGGCTGTCCACCAGCCGGCCGGCGATCCAGATCCCGCCCAGCGCGGCGACGCCGAAGACCAGCAGGACCACGTCCACGCGCCCGGCCAGCCCGGCCTGGGCCGCGAAAGGCGCGATATAGGTGTACAGGATGTTATGCGCCAGCATCCACGCGATCACGGTCGCCAGTACCGGCCGCACGCCGGGCGTCGTGAACACCTTGCGCAGCGGCAGGCGCTGCCGGTCGGCCTGGCCGGGGTAGTCGGGCACCTTGGCCACCACCCATGCCACCAGCACCACGCACAGCGCCGACATGAGGCCGAACGCCGTGCGCCAGCCGACCGCGCCGCCGAGCCAGGCGCCGAGCGGCACGCCGAGCGACAGCGCGATCGGCGTGCCGACCATGGCGATGGCCATGGCTTGCCCCTGCTGGTGGACGGCGACCATCCGGCGCGCGTAGCCGGCCAGCAGGCTCCAGGCGAGACCCGCGGCCATCCCGGCGCAGAAGCGCGCCGCCAGGGTGAGCGTGAAATCGGACGACAGCGCGGTCAGCGTATTGAAGACCAGGAAGCCGACGATGGTCAGCAGCAGGACGCTGCGGCGGCGCCAGCCGCGGGTGGCGATGGTGAGCGGAATGGCGGCCAGCACCGAACCGAGGGCATAGGCGGTGACGGTCTGCCCCGCCATCGAAGTGCTCACGCCGAGACCCTGGGCGACCAGCGGCAACAGGCCGGCCGGCAGGGTTTCGGTGGCGATGCAGATGAATCCGGTCATGGCCAGGGCCAGCAGCGCCGCGACCGGCAGGCTGCCGGCGCGGGTGGCCGGGCGAGGTGAGTGTATTGCTTCCATCAGGACTCCTGTCGAGGAAAGCCAGCCAGGATGGCCGGCCACTTATGTATCGATTGGTATAAATGTAAGTCGGACAAGATGAGCTTGTCAACGACTTTTGTACCGATTAGTATTGAAGTTGAATGCAAAGGAGAACGACATGGCGACCATGGGCCGTCCGCGACAATTCGACCGCAACGCTGCGGTCACGACCGCGATGCACCTGTTCTGGGAGCACGGGTACGAATCGACCTCGCTGAGCCAGTTGAAGGCCGGCCTGGGCATTTCGGCGCCGAGCTTCTACGCCGCCTTCGCGTCGAAGGAAGCGCTGTTCCAGGAGGCGGTGACGTGCTATCTCGCATCCCATGGGCGGGTGACCGAATGCCTGTGGAATGCCGACCTCGAACCGCGCGCCGCCATCGAACTGGCGCTCAGGCGCTCGGCGGCGATGCAGTGCGAGGCGGGCCACCCGAAAGGATGCATGGTCTCGCTGGGCGTGATGAGCGCGAGCGGCGCCGGAAACGCCGGGGTGACGGCCGCCCTTGGCGCCTCGCGCGCGCGAACGCGCGCCGGCATCCTGGCCTGCGTCGAGCGCGGCATCGCGAACGGGCAGCTCGCGCCCGCGACCGACCCGCAGGCATTGGCCACGGTGTTCGACAGTTTCCTGACCGGCCTGTCGACGCTGGCGCGCGACGGCGCCACGCACGCGGCGCTGGACGCGGCCATCGGCCAGGTGATGAGGTTATGGGACGCGGCGTCGCGCTAGCGCGGGCGCCGCTTCATTCCGCCAGGCCGCCGTCGACCCGGTTGCGGCCCGCATGCTTGGCGTCGTACAGATGCCGGTCGGCGTGTGCGATGAGCTCTCCCGGGTCGGCATCGCCGCCGGAAGCCCGGACCAGCACGGCGGCGCCGATGCTGGCCGTGACGACGCCGGCCGGCGAGTCCTGGTGCGGCAGTTGCAGGGCCTGGATCTCATGGCGCAGCCGTTCCGCCACCGCCATCGCGCCGGCCAGTTCGGTATCCGGCAGGATCACCGCGAATTCCTCGCCGCCGTAGCGTGCCGGCAGGTCGCGGTTGCGGTTGACCTGGGCCGCCAGGATGCGGGCCACCTCGCGCAGGCAGGCGTCGCCGGCCGGATGGCCGTAGCGGTCATTGAATTTCTTGAAGTAGTCCACATCCAGCAGCAGCAGGGCGGTCGGGGTGCCGGCGAGCCGCGCATGGCGCAGCTCGTGCGCGAGCACGTCGTCGAAGCGGCGCCGGTTGGCCAGCCGCGTCAGCTTGTCGGTATGCGCCAGCTCCTGCAGGCCGAGATTGTCGCGCCGCAGGTCTTGCGAATAGGCGCGCAGCTTCTGGTCGAGCCGGTCGCGGATGATGAATTGCCGGATCAGCTTGCGGGCGAAGACGGCGAACGTGGCGGCGATCAGGAGCACCGCCGCGCCGATCAGCAGGCTCGCCCGTTTCCAGGGGCCGAGCAGCTCGGCCTTGGTCTGGCCGACGGCGATCACGAAGGCGAAGTCGTCGACCCGCCGGTAACTGTACAGCCGCTCGATATTGTCGATCCGGGCGACCAGGAAGTCCGAGCCGACCGCGTTCTCCTTGACGGCCTTGAACACCACGCCGCCCGCCAGGTTGGTGCCGATCAGCTTGTCGTCGAAAGGGCGGCGGTAGACCACCGTGCCGTCTTCCAGCGCCAGCAGCACCGTGCCGGTCTTGCCGACGTCCAGTTCGTCGTAGATGCGTTCGAAGAAATTCACCTTCAGGGTCACCAGCGCCACGCCGGCGAAGCTGCCGTCGGGGTGGTCGATGCGGCGCGAGATCGGTAGCACCCAGACCCCGGTGGAGCGGCTCCTGACCGGATGACCCACGTAGATCTTGCGGCTGGCATGGGTGCGGTGGTATTCGAAATAGGCGCGGTCCGAATTGTCGCCCTGGCGCGTGCCGGTCAGCGAAGACGCGAGCCAGCGGCCGTCGGCGGCGAACACGAAGATCCCGTGCAGCTCGGGCGTGGTCCTGGTCAGCACGACCAGGTGGGCTTGCAGCCGCTTCAGCGCGGCCGCGTCGGTGCCGTCGTGCTCCACCCGTTCGACCACGTTCGCCAGGGCCATGGTGGTGGCCTTCATCGCGGTCTCGACCTGGACGCCGACCATGCGCGCCACGTTCGAGGTCGCCACTTCGGTCTGTTGGATCTGCGTGTGCCGCGACGACCAGATGAACCAGGCCGCGAACGCGACCAGCAGGCTGCAGCCCAGGGCGGTGGCCGCCACCACCAGGCGCACGACCGGGCGCCGCTTGCCGCTCAGGCGTTCGACGTGGTTATCCAGGCTGTCGGTGGAAGAATTCAATGCGCCTCGCCAAAACAGGGTTGCGATGCATAAGGTAGCAATGCTGTCCAAAAATTGTGCCATTAGAAAGAAAATCCTGTCGCCGGACTGCGCCGGCGCGCCCCCGCTTGCCTGATCCTGCGCAGTTGTTGCCTTTTCTTTTCGTGCGGCTCGTGTGAGCGGGACGCTTGGTCTACATTCCCGGCAATACCCCATTCCACACAGAAGGAGTTCGCCATGACGACCGGCCCCGATCCATCCATCCCGACTGCCCATGGCGCACAGGTCAACCGGCGCGAGTTCGTGCTGTCGGTGCTGTCGGTGGCCGCGGCGAGCGGTGCCGCCAACGCCGCCCCGGCCCAGGCCCAGCCTGCGGATGCCGCGCCGGAAGTCCACGCCGGCGGCGTGCCGCTCAGCTTCGTGGTCAACGGCCAGCAGCGCGCGCTGACGGTCGACCCCAGGACGTCGGCGCTCGACCTGTTGCGCGAGCGGCTGGCGCTCACCGGCGCCAAGAAGGGCTGCGACCATGGCCAGTGCGGCGCCTGCACCATCCACGTCGACGGCCGCCGCGTCGTGGCGTGCCTGACGCCGGCGCTGCAGCTCGAGGGCCGCCGGGTCGACACCATCGAGGGCCTGCAGCGGCCCGACGGCAGCCTGCACCCGATGCAGCAAGCCTTCATCGACCACGACGCCCTGCAGTGCGGTTACTGCACCCCGGGCCAGATCATGGCGGCGATCGCCTGCGTGCGCGAGGGTAACGCGGGTTCGCCGGAACGCATCAAGGAGTATATGAGCGGCAACCTGTGCCGCTGCGGCGCCTACAACGGCATCGTGGCCGCCATCGGCCAGGTCGCCGGCGAGATGGGAAAGGCATGAGCCATGCGTGAATTCACCCTGATCCGCGCGCGCTCGCCCGAGCAGGCCGTGCAAGCCATGGCCGCCTATCCGGAAGCGCGCCTGATGGCCGGCGGCACCACCCTGTATGACCTGATGAAGCTCGGCGTCGAGCGTCCGCCCGCCATCGTCGACATCAACGCGATCGAACAATTGCGCGCCTTCGACACGTCCGGCGCGCGCGAGCTGGTGTTCGGCAGCCTGGCGCGCATGAGCGACGTGGCGGCCGACGCGCGCCTGGTCAAGGAGTATCCGGCGCTGTCCGAATCGCTGTGGCGCGCGGCCTCGCAGCAGCTGCGCAATATGGCCAGCCTGGGCGGCAACGTGCTGCAGCGCACGCGCTGCGCCTATTTCCGCGGCGGCGAACCGTTCGCCTGCAACAAGCGGGCGCCGGGCAGCGGCTGCGCGGCGCTTGGCGGCATCGACCGCGGCCATGCCCTGCTGGGCACCAGTCCGAGCTGCATCGCCACCTATCCCGGCGACTTCGCCGTCGCGCTGGTTGCCTTCGACGCCGTGCTCGACGTGCTGGGCCCGGACGGCGTGCGCAGCATCCCGATCGAGGCGCTGCACCGGCTGCCGGGCGACCGGCCCGACCTCGAGACCACCCTGGCGCCGGGCGAGATCATCACCCGCATCCGGGTGCCGGTCACGCCGCTCGGGCGCGCCTCGACCTATCACAAGATCCGCGACCGCGAATCGTATGCCTTCGCCCTCAGTTCCGCCGCCGTGGCGCTGACGATGGACGGCAAGCGGGTCGTGCAGGCCCGCATCGCGCTCGGCGGCGTCGCCACCAAGCCGTGGCGCGCGCACCTGGCCGAGCAGGGCCTGGCCGGCCGCGAACTCACGGTCGAGACGGCGCTGGCGGCCGGCTTCGCCGCCTTCGCGGACGCCAGGGCCGGACACCACAATGCTTTTCGCATCGAGCTCGGCGCCCGCACGGTGGCCGACGCCCTGTTGACCGCCGCACAAAGGATTTGACATGAGCATGAATATGAATGAGTCCGTTTTCCCCAACCAGCCGCGCATCGACGCGCGCGACAAGGTCCGCGGCGCCGCGCTGTACGCGGCCGACCAGGCGCTGCCCGGCATGCTGCATGCGGCGCTGGCGGTGTCCACCATCAACCGCGGCGAAGTGCGCTCCATCGATACCCGGGCCGCGCGTGAGGTAGGGGGCGTGCGGCTGGTGCTGACCCATGCCGACATGGGCGAGTACAAGCCGGCCGGCCACGTGCTGGGCGGCGGCTTTGCCTTCCAGAGCATGCAGCCGATGCTGGAGTCAGGAATCGCGTATCGGGGCCAGCCGATCGCGCTGGTGGTGGCCGATACGCTGGAAGCGGCGCTCGAAGCGGCCTCGCTGATCCGGGCGAAGTATGAAGAACAGCCATTCCAGGTGACGCTGGACGCGCCGGCCAGGGACATCGTGCCGCAACAGGGCTCGCCGCTGCCGCAGCAGATGTTCGCCGACAAGGTGGCGGGCGACGCCGACGCCGCCTTCGCCGGCGCGGCCCACAAGCTCGATGCCGAGTACCTGCACCCGCCCCAGCACCAGAACCCGATCGAGCTGGTGTCGACCGTGGCCGAATGGCGCAAGGGCACGCTGGTGATCCACGAGGGCACGCAGAACAGCGGGGCGATCCGCCACGGGCTGGCGCGCCAGTTGAACCTCGATCCGGCGCGCATCGACGTGATCTCGCCGCAGTGCGGCGGCGGCTTCGGCCTCAAGAACTCGCTGCAGATGCAGACGCTGCTGGCGGCGGTGGCGGCGTGCAAGCTCGGCCAGCCGGTCAAGCTGGTGGTGCCGCGCAGCCAGCTGTTCCACGACGCCAGCTTCCGCCCGGCCAGCCGCCACCGCATCCAGCTGGGCGCCGATACCTCCGGCAAGATTCTGGCGGCGATCCACGAAGCCGACCAGCAGACCTCGCGCCACGACCTGTTCCCTGCCTCGTACGCCGACATGAGCGCGCGCCTGTATGGCATACCGAATTTCCGCGGGCGCGAGCGGCTGGTGCGCACCGACGTGCAGACGCCGGGCTATATGCGCGCGCCGTTCGAGCAGCCGGCGTCGTTCGCCTTCGAATCGGCGGTGGATGAACTGGCGCTGCAGCTTGGCATCGATCCGGTGGAGCTCAGGCTGCGCAACGATACGCAGGCCGACGCGCTCACCGGCAAGCCGCTGTCCTCGCGCTTCATGGCCGAATGCCTGCGCGAAGGCGCGCGCCGTTTCGGCTGGAGCCGGCGCGACCCACGCCCGGCCTCGATGAAGGCGGCCGATGGCGCCGCCATCGGCTGGGGCGTGGCCTGCGGCGCCTACAAGGCCGCGACCAGTCCGGCGATCGCGCGCATCGCCGCCTCCCGCGACGGCCGCATCCTGTTCACGGTGGCCGGCCATGAGATGGGGCAGGGGATGCGCACCGCGATCGCCAATGTGCTGGCGCGCCGGCTCCGGGTCGATCCGCAGGCGCTGGTGATCCAGATCGGCGACACGCGCGGCGCGCCGCAGCACCTGACCGCCGGCTCCTGGGGCACGGCCAGCGTGGCGCCGGCGGCGGACGAAGCCGCGCAGGCGCTGCTGGACGCGTTGGCGCAGCTGGCGCCTGGCCATGATGCAGCTTTGAAGCCGGCCGAGGTGCTGGCGCTGGCGCAGCGCGAGCGCATCGAGGCCGAGGTGCGGCGCAAGGCGCCGGGCCAGCCGGACGCCGTCTACGGCCGCCTGCAGGGCGGCATGCCGGCGCCGGCGGGGCCGGTGTATCCGGACTTCGTGTCGATGAGCTATGCGGCCCACTTCGTCGAGGTGAGCGTGGAGCCGGTGACGCGCCGCATCCGCGTGCCGCGCGTGGTGAGCATGATCGATTGCGGCCGCGTGGTGAGCCCGGTGACGGCCGACAGCCAGGTGCGCGGCGGCGTGGTGTGGGGCATCGGCGCCGCCCTGCGCGAAATCAGCGAGGTCGACCCGCGCTATGGCGGCTTTCTCAATGCCGACCTGGCCGAGTACGTGCTGCCGGTGCATGCCGACATCGGGCACATCGACGTGGGCTTCATCGACCGGCCCGACCCGCTGCTCAATGCGAGCGGCGTGAAGGGACTGGGCGAGGTGGCGATGGTGGGCGTGGCGGCGGCGATCGCCAATGCGGTGCATCACGCGACCGGCAAACGCATCCGCCGGCTGCCGATCCGGATCGAAGATGTTCTTTAAGCCGCGAGTTCCGGCGCCGCAACGGTGGCCGGACGCCGCGCATCGCGCCGCGGCGGCGCGCCGAACAGGCGCGCATACTCACGCGTGAACTGCGAACTGCTTTCGTAGCCGACCTCGTACGCCGCCTTGTTGGCGGTGACGCCCTCGTACAGCATCAGGCGCCGCGCCTCGATCAGGCGCAGGCGCTTCTGGTACTGCACCGGCGTGAGCGAGGTGTAGTCCTTGAAGTGCTTGTGGAAGGCCGACAGGCTCATCGACGCGGCCCCCGCCAGTTCCTCGACCCGCAGCTTCTGGCGGTATGAAAGGCGCAGCAGCGCCACCGCGCGGTTCAGCCGCACCGGATGCGCCTCCGGCGCCATGGACGCGCGCAACTGCCCGCCATGCGCGCCGTTGAGCAGCCAGAAATGCAGCTCGCGCATCAGGCCGGGATGCAGGATGGCCACCGCCTCGGGATGCGCGACCAGGTGCATCAGGCGGCGCGCGCAATCGAGGATCGCCGCATCGACATCCTGGACCAGCAGTGTCGCCGCCGGGTCGGGCGGGCTTGGCCTGTTCTTGCGCATCTGGTCGGCCAGTTCGGACAGCAGGGCCATGTCGAGTTCGATCGCCAGCGCGATATACGGACGCTCCCTGGAGGCGCTCACCACCTGGCCCGTCACCGGCAGGTCGGCGCTGACGATGATCGCCTGGCCTTCGGCGCACAGCTTCTCCTGGCGCCCGGCCAGCAAATGCTTTTCGCCCTGCAGCACGAGGCAGACCAGCGGCCGGTAGGTCGATTCGAGCTTGTCGCCCGGCTGGTCGAGGCACATCATGCGCAGGCCCGGGATGGACGTGAGCGCCAGGCCGTCGCGGTTGGCGTGGGCGCGGGCGTAGGCGGCCACGGCGTCGAGTAATTCCTGGTTCATGACCAATAGTGTGTCGCCGGTTGGCGTGGCTGTCCAGTGGAACGTGGCGCTGCGCGGTGAAGGCGAGGGGTATCCTCGTCCACCGGGCACGGCAGTCAATTCATGACGTGGATTCATAAGCCCAGTCAAATTCAGGCTCGTTTTCGACATGAATTTGCGACTACCATGCTTCCCTGACAAATCGCGTTACACACGCACGATCACTACTCGACACTGACGGAAAACTTCATGACAGTCAAAGCCTATGGCGCCCATGCCGCCGACAAACCCCTTGAATCCCTGGACATCGCCCGCCGCGCGCCCGGGGCCCACGACGTCCAGATCGACATCGACTTCTGCGGCGTCTGCCACTCCGACCTGCACACGGTGCGCGCCGAATGGGCCGGCACCCTGTACCCCTGCGTGCCGGGCCACGAGATCGTCGGCCGCGTGTCGGCGGTCGGCGCCCACGTGAGCGGCCACAAGGTCGGCGACCTGGTCGGCGTCGGCTGCATGGTCGACAGCTGCAAGGCGTGCGCGGATTGCGGCGAAGGCCTGGAAAACTATTGCGACAATATGGTCGGCACCTACAATGGCCCGACCGCGGATGCGCCCGGCCACACGCTGGGCGGCTATTCGCAGCAGATCGTGGTCAACGAGCGCTTCGTGCTGCGCGTGCGCCATCCGCAAGAGCAGCTGGCGGCGGTGGCGCCGCTGCTGTGCGCCGGCATCACCACCTGGTCGCCGCTGCGCCACTGGAACGCCGGTCCCGGCAAGCGCGTCGGCATCGTCGGCATCGGCGGCCTGGGCCACATGGGCATCAAGCTGGCCCACGCCCTGGGCGCCCACGTGGTCGCCTTCACTACCTCGGAATCGAAGCGCCGGGATGCCCTGGACCTGGGCGCCGACGAAGTCGTGGTCTCGAAGGATGCGGACGCGATGGCGGCCCAGGCCAAGAGCCTGGACCTGATCGTCAACACGGTCGCCGCGCCGCACGACCTGGACGCCTTCCTCAACCTGCTCAAGCGCGACGGCACCATGGTGCTGGTCGGCGCGCCCGAGTCGCCGCATCCGTCGCCGCAGGTGTTCAACCTGATCACGAAGCGCCGCGCGATCGCCGGCTCGATGATCGGCGGCATTCCGGAAACCCAGGAAATGCTCGACTTCTGCGCCGAGCACGGCATCGTGGCCGACATCGAGATGATCCGCGCCGACGACATCAACGGCGCCTATGAGCGCATGCTCAAGGGCGACGTCAAGTACCGCTTCGTGATCGATAACGCCAGCCTGGCCGCTTGATCCATTCACCGGCCCGCTACGCGGGCCTTCACGAGCGGCGTCGCCGCTCGTTCCGCATCAACCCCGTTTTCTCAATCATGAATCCAACCATTTCCGCCGCTTGCGACAGCAAGCCGGCAACGCCCGCGGCATGGGGCGCCGTGATGGCGATGTCGCTCGCCGCCTTCGCCCTGGTCGCCTCCGAATTCATGCCGGTCAGCCTGCTGACGCCTCTGGCGGCCGAACTGCGCATCAGCGAAGGCCAGGCCGGCCAGTCGATCGCGATCTCCGGCGCCTTCGCCCTGGTCACCAGCCTGCTGCTCGGGTCGGTCGTCGGACGGCTCGACCGCAAGATCCTGCTGCTGGGCCTGACCTTCCTGATGGTCGTCTCCGGCACGGTAGCCGCGTTCGCGCCCAACTATTTCCTGTTCATGGTCGGCCGCGCGCTGATCGGCGTCGCCATCGGCGGCTTCTGGTCGATGTCGGCGGCGACCGTGATGCGCCTGGTGCCGGCGCGCGACGTGCCGCGCGCCCTGGCCCTGCTCAACGGCGGCAATGCGCTGGCGACGGTCATCGCGGCGCCGGCCGGCAGCTACCTGGGCGCGATCGTCGGCTGGCGCGGCGCTTTCTTCTGCCTGGTGCCGGTGGCGGCGATCGCGCTCGCCTGGCTGCTGCTGCGCCTTCCGTCACTGCGCGCCGTTGACGCCACGGCGGCCGGCGGCATCCCGCGCCTGCTGCGGCGGCCGGCAGTGGTGCTCGGAATGGTGGCGGTAAGCCTGCTGTTCATGGGGCAGTTCGCACTGTTCACCTATCTGCGCCCGTTCCTGGAAAGCGTCACCGGCGTGCACGCCGCGAGCCTGTCGCTGATGCTGCTGGTGCTGGGCGTGGCCGGCTTCGTCGGCACGACCCTGATCGGCGCCGTGCTGAAGGACCGGCTGTACCGGGTGCTGGTGGCGATGCCCTTGATCATGGCGGCGGTCGCCGGCGCGCTGGTGGCGTTCGGCCACTCGGCGGCGGCGGTGACCGTGCTGCTCGCGATCTGGGGCCTGGTCGGCACCTCGGCGCCGGTCGGCTGGTGGACCTGGCTGGCCCAGACCCTGCCGCGGGATGCGGAAGCGGGCGGCGGCCTGATGGTGGCCGTGGTCCAGCTCGCGATCATGTTAGGTGCGACCCTGGGCGGCCTGCTGTTCGACGCCAGCGGCTACCGCGCGACCTTTTACCTGAGCGCGGGCCTGCTGGTCGCCGCCGCCGTGCTTGCCGTACTGGCGGGACGGTCGGCGCGCCATGCCGATTCATGAACAGGAAACATAAGCCTATGCCGCGTCCTTCATGAATCGCGGGAAGGGCTTGCCGTAACATCAACCAGATTTATTAACCGCTGACAGAAGGAAGCAACCCTGATGGACGACTCCACCAATATCAACCAGACCCGGCGCGGTGTCCTGATCGGCGGCGCGCTCGGCGCGACGGCGGCGGCCCTGCCGCTGGCAGGCGCCCAGGCGGCGGGGCAGGGCGCCGCCGGCGCGGCCCAGACGCCGGCGCCGGTGACCAGCAAGGTCACCCTGCGCGTGAACGGCCAGCCGCGCGAACTGACGCTCGACACCCGCACCACCCTGCTCGACGCGCTGCGCGAAAACCTGCACCTGACCGGCACCAAGAAGGGTTGCGACCAGGGCCAGTGCGGCGCCTGCACGGTGCTGGTCGACGGCCGCCGCATCAATTCCTGCCTGAGCCTCGCGATCATGCACGACGGCGCCGAGATCACCACCATCGAAGGCATGGGCACGCCCGACAAGCTGCATCCGATGCAGGCGGCGTTCGTCAAGCACGATGGCTTCCAGTGCGGTTACTGTACGCCGGGGCAGATCTGTTCGGCCGTGGCGGTGATCGACGAGATCCGCCAGGGCATCCCGAGCCATGTGACCGGCGACCTGAACACAAAACCGCTGCTGTCCGTCGACGAGATCCGCGAGCGCATGAGCGGCAATATCTGCCGCTGCGGCGCCTATTCGAACATCATCGACGCGATCAAGGAAGTCGGAGGAGTCAAGGCATGAAGGCATTCAGCTACCAGAAGGCCGCGACCCCGGCCGAAGCGGCGGCCGCCGCCGCCAGGACCCCGAACGCGCGCTTCATCGCGGGCGGGACCAACCTGCTCGACCTGATGAAGCTCGAGATCGAAACCCCGGCCCACCTGATCGACGTCAACGGCCTGGCGCTCGACAAGATCGAGGCGACGAAGGAGGGCGGCCTGCGCATCGGCGCGCTGGTGCGCAACACCGACCTAGCGGCCGACGCGCGCGTGCGCAAGGATTACGCCGTGCTGTCGCGCGCGCTGCTGGCTGGCGCCTCGACCCAGCTGCGCAACAAGGCGACCACCGCCGGCAACCTGCTGCAGCGCACCCGCTGCCCCTACTTCTACGACACCAATATGCCGTGCAACAAGCGCGTGCCCGGCAGCGGCTGCTCGGCCATCGGCGGCCATACGCGCGGCCATGCGATCGTGGGCCAGAGCGACGCCTGCATCGCCACCCACCCGAGCGATATGGCGGTGGCCATGCAACTGCTGGATGCAGGGGTCGAAACGGTGCGTCCCGACGGCAGCGCGCGCACGATCCCGATCGCCGACTTCTATCGCCTGCCGGGCACGACGCCGCACATCGAGCACAGCTTGATGCCGGGTGAGCTGATCACGGCGGTGACCCTACCCAAGCCGCTGGGCGGCAAGCACTATTACCGCAAGGTGCGCGACCGCGCCTCGTATGCGTTCGCGCTGATTTCGGTGGCGGCCGTGGTGCAGCCCGACGGCAGCGGCCGCGTGGCCGTGGGCGGCGTGGCGCATAAGCCGTGGCGCGTGCCGGCGGCGGAAAGCCAGTTGCCGCGCGGCGGCAAGGCCACCACCGCGCAATTGCTGGCCGGCGCCCGCACCACCGACGACAACGCATTCAAGATCCTGCTCGTCGAGCGCACGCTCGATGCGATCCTGGCGCAAGCCCGTGCGAGCTGAAAGAAAGGCTTGAGACCATGAAATTCACCAAACCCGAAACCACCAATCCGATCGACCAGATGAAGGTCGTCGGCAAGCCGCTCGACCGCATCGACGGCCCGCTCAAGACCACCGGTTCCGCCCCTTACGCCTACGAGCAGCATGCGGCAGCGCCGAACGCTGCCTACGGCTACGTCATCGGCGCGGCGATCGCCAAGGGCCGCATCGTGTCGATCGACACGGCTGCCGCGCGCCGCGCGCCGGGCGTGATCGCCGTCGTCACCCATGAGAACGCCGGCAAGCTGGGCAAGGGCAACTTCAACACCGCCCACCTGCTGGCCGGCCCGGAAGTGCAGCACTACCACCAGGCGGTCGGCATCGTCGTGGCCGAGACCTTCGAGCAGGCGCGCGCCGCGGCGTCGCTGGTCAAGGTCGAGTACGCGAAGGCGAACGGCTCCTACGACCTGGCCGCGGCAATGAACGCGGCGGTCACGCCCAAGACCGGCGACGCCGAATCGAAGGTCGGCGACTTCGACGGCGCCTTCGCCGGCGCGCCGGTCAAGCTCGACGCCACCTACACCACGCCCGACCAGTCGCACGCGATGATGGAGCCGCATGCTTCGATCGCGTCGTGGGATGGCGACAAGGTGACCGTCTGGACCTCGAACCAGATGATCGACTGGGGCAAGCAAGACCTGGCCAAGACGCTCGGCGTCCCGGCCGGCAACGTGCGCCTGATCTCGCCGTATATCGGCGGCGGCTTCGGCGGCAAGCTGTTCCTGCGCGCCGAGGCGGTGCTGGCGGCGCTCGGCGCCCGCGCGGCCAAGCGGCCGGTCAAGGTCGCGCTGCAGCGCGCGCTGATGATCAACAACACCACCCACCGTCCGGCCACGATCCAGCGCATCCGCATCGGCGCCACGCGCGAAGGCCGCATCAGCGCGATCGCCCACGAAAGCTGGTCGGGCGACCTGCCGGGCGGCCAGCCGGAAACCGCGGTCCAGCAGACCCGCCTGCTGTACGCGGGCGGCAACCGCCTGACCCGCCTGCAGCTGGCCACGCTCGACCTGCCCGAGGGCAATGCGATGCGCGCGCCGGGCGAGGCGCCGGGCATGATGGCGCTCGAGGTGGCGATGGACGAGATGGCCGAGAAGCTCAAGATGGATCCGGTCACCTTCCGCATCGTCAACGACACCACGGTCGACCCCGAAAAGGCGGGCCGCAAGTTCTCGCAGCGCCGCTACGTGCAGTGCCTGCGCCAGGGCGCCGAACGTTTCGGCTGGAGCAAGCGCAAGGCGCAGCCGGGCCAGGTGCGCGATGGCCAGTGGCTGGTCGGCATGGGCATGGCCTCGGCCTTCCGCAACAATATGAACATGAAGTCCGCCGCGCGCGTGCGCCTGGAAAGCGACGGCAAGGTGACGGTCGAAACCGACATGACCGATATCGGCACCGGCAGCTACACCATCATCGCGCAGACCGCGGCCGAGATGCTCGGCCTGCCGGTCGAGCGGGTCAACGTGCGCCTGGGCGACTCGGATTATCCGGTGTCGGCCGGTTCGGGCGGCCAGTGGGGCGCCAACAGTTCGACCGCCGGCGTCTATGCGGCCTGCGTCAAGCTGCGCGAGCAGATCGCGCAAAAGGCGGGGCTGGACGCCGCCAAGGCCGAATTCATCGATGGCGCGGTGCGCGCGGGCGGACGCGCGGTGCCGTTGACCGAGGTGGCCAAGGGCGGCGCGATCGTGGCCGAGGACACCATGGAATACGGCGACCTCGAAAAGCAGATGCAGCAGTCGACCTTCGGCGCCCACTTCGTCGAAGTCGCGGTGGACGTCGCCACGGCCGAGGTGCGCGTGCGGCGCATGCTGTCGGTGTGCGCGGCGGGCCGCATCCTGAACCCGAAGTCGGCGCGCAGCCAGGTGATCGGCGCGATGACGATGGGCGTGGGCGGCGCGTTGATGGAGCACCTGGCCGTCGACAAGCGCCTGGGCTTCTTCGTCAACCACGACCTGGCCAGCTACGAGGTGCCGGTGCATGCCGACATCCCGCACCAGGAGGTGATCTTCATCGACGAGACCGATCCCACGACGTCGCCGATGAAGGCCAAGGGCGTCGGCGAGCTGGGCCTGTGCGGCGTCGGCGCGGCGGTGGCGAACGCGATCTACAACGCCACCGGCGTGCGCGTGCGCGACTATCCGGTTACGCTCGACAAGATGTTGCAGAAGATGCCGTCGCTGGCTTGACGGCACGAGATCGGCGCTGCTCCGTGCATTATTCCTTGTAACGGATGGCGTCGATCACCAGCATCAGCGCGCGCGAGGAGTGGCGGCGGCTGGGATAGAAGGCGTGCAGCGGTTCGAAGGGTACGCACCAATCGTCCATCACGCTGACCAGCCGTCCCGCCTCCAGGTGCGGGTCGACCAGGCTCCCGGGCAGGAAGGCGATCCCGACGCCGTGCAATGCGGCGTCCAGCATGTGGTAGACGTTGGTGAACACCGACTGCCCGCGCACGCGGGCTTCCAGCGGCTGGCCTTCGTGCGCCAGCTCCCACGCATACAGCCCGCCGCTGCTGGGCAGGCGCAAGGTGATGCAGTTGTGCTTCATGAGCTCCTGCAGCGA
This sequence comes from Massilia timonae, assembly GCF_001866515.1. Lineage (NCBI taxonomy): Bacteria > Pseudomonadati > Pseudomonadota > Betaproteobacteria > Burkholderiales > Oxalobacteraceae > Massilia > Massilia timonae. The sequence goes on along the minus strand of NZ_JRYB01000001.1, from coordinate 1,023,181 downwards.
GGTCGGCCTTGGGCGCCGCTCGAAATAGGCGGGCGCGCCGACGATCCGCATCGGCACCTCGTTCGTCAGGCGCACGCCGATCATGTCCTTCTCGAGCTGGTCGCCGTGGCGCACGCCGATGTCGTAGCGCTCGGCGGCGATGTCGATCAGGCGGTAGTCCGAGCTGATCTCGACGTGCAGGTCGGGGTATTGCGGCAGCAGCGGCGCGATGCGCGGCCACAGGATGGTGTCGATCACGTGGTCGATCGCGGTGATGCGGATGGTGCCGGCCGGCTTGTCGCCCAGGTCGCTGACGGCCGTGATCTCGGCCTCGATTTCTTCCAGCCGCGGGCCGACGTTCTGCAGCAGGCGCTCGCCGGCCTCCGTCGGCGACACGCTGCGGGTGGTGCGCGTGAGCAGGCGCACGCCGAGGCGCGCCTCCAGCGAGCGCACGATGTGGCTGAGCGCCGACTGGGTCATGCCGAGTTTCGCCGCGGCGCGCGTGAAGCTGCGCTCGCGGGCGACGGCGAGGAAGACGAGGATGTCGTTGATATTGTCACGGGCCATTGATTGATGATACAGCAACATCAATCGGCATGCGCATCCATGAGAGAAATTTATGGATGTGTGCTCTTGAGCCAGTCGCGGCCCTTGGCATCCAGCGCCGCGTCGATCACGTCCTGAGGCAGGCTGTAGACCGTGGCCCAGGTGGCGCGGCCGTCGGCGGCATTGGACGGAAAGCTCGTGGTGTCGATCGGCCAGTGATATTTGCGCTTGAGCGCGCGGACGATGGCGGCCAGGGTCACGCGGCCGCGCAGCGGTTCGGCGCCGGCCTGGTCGGCGCCCGACAGCAGGACGGCCAGCACGGCGCCGCGCGCGGTGCGCGGGCCAGGAAAGATGGGAGTTTTGCGTGGCATGCGCGGGATTCTACCCGGCCGCGCTGAATTTCGCGCCGCGCACATGCGTTTCGCGCCGCAGGGATGACGCTTCGTCGCACGGCGCTGCGCCTCGTCCCGGCGAACCACATACTGGCGCCACTTTCAACCCTTGCCGGAGCCCGCCATGCTGATCCAGATCCTGAGCCATACACCTCTCTACGTCTGGGCAATCCTCGCCTTCCTCGTGTGGCGCGGCGTCGCCGAACTGCGCGGGCGCGAGATCGCCCTGCGCCGGATGTTCGTGCTGCCGCTGGTGATGCTCGTCCTGTCGCTGCACGATATCGCGCTCAAGTTCGGGGTCGGTGCGACCGTGCTGGCGGCATGGATGACGGCCTTCGCGGCGGCCGCGCTGCTGTCCTGGCGCTTCGGCCGCGTGCGCGTGGCGCCCGGCAGCGCGCCGGGCCGGGTGCGCGTGGCCGGGAGCGTCGTCCCGCTGCTGCTGATGCTGTCGATCTTCACGCTCAAGTACGTGACCTCGGTGCTGCTGGCCGTGCGCCCCGACCTGGCAGATCAGGGGATGGTGGCGATGGCGGTCTGCGCCATGTTCGGCGTCTTCAACGGCTATTTCCTGGGCCGCCTGCTGCGCGACGTCGGTTTGACGCCCGCGGCTCGCTTCAATCGCCGTGCGGCAGGTTCCTGACGCAGCCTTCCAGTTCGGCGCGGGGCAGGAACACGCTCGGAATGCCCTGCGCGAAGCTGCCCACCTCATACGGATCCCAGTGGAACTCGATGCCGGATGGCAGGGGAATGAACTTGGGCTCCTTGAACACGTCCAGCGCGCCCTGCTCGGCCCACGACAGCCCTTGCGCGGCCAGCCTGGCCACGAGCGCCGCCGAGACCTTGTCACGACAGGCCGTGCCGGCGTCGACGAAGCCCGTGAAGCGGGTATGCACGGCCTGGCCGCCGCCGAGCGCATAGTGACGCATCGATGAGCGGTAGTTGCCGTGGGCGGCGCCATGGCCGAAGGTCCAGGCGCTGGCGTCGAGCGACAGCTGGCCCTTCGAATGCCAGCGCACCACGACCTTGTTCGTGCATTCGAGGTCGGCGTCGCAGCGGCCGGCCATCTCGCGCACCCAGGCGTCCAGCGCCGCGTCACGGAATACCGGGAACACGGCGGAAAACACGAATGGCTGGTCCGAGCCCTCGGCCTGGGCCTGCGGCGATGGCCGGGTGAGGGCGACCGCGCGGTAGGCCACGGTGCGTTTCAACGAGAACGGCTGCGCTGGCTTGTCTTGCGCCTGGCGCCAGCTGCCCTTGCCGCCGCGCCGGTCGGCGTCGAGGTCGACCGCGAACCGCTCCGGCCCCTGGGCTCCGGAGTCGAGCAGGGGAGCCAGCGCCATTGCGCCCGGCGGCGCCTTGAGCGGCGCCAGGGGGCGGGCCTTGCCCGTGTAGTCGCGCGCGAACCAGAAAGCGCTGGCCATGATCCTGGCCGCGTCGCCCGGCAGTCCGTCTGGCGCGGGGTAGGCCAGCGCGACCTGGAACAGGGCGCCGTCCGCGAGGCGGCCCTGGTACAGGCCGCCGGCCTCCCATTCGATGCGCTCGGGCGAGCGCAGCAGGTCGCCATGGTCTTGCGCCGTCGCAGGCACGGCGAGCGCCAGCAGCGCGGGAAGGAGGCAGGCGGCCGCTCTCACTCCCGCCCCGTCCTTAATCGAAGGCCCAGGAATACAGCACGTCGAGCGCGCTATTGGTCCCGGTCTGGAACTGCAATGCGATGCGCGGCGTGAGCTTGTAGCGCAGGCGCACCAGGCTCGAGGCGGTACTGGTGCCCTGCTCGAAGCTCAGGTAGGCGCGCGACGAGATGCGCTTGCCGACGGTGACCACGGTGCTTTCCAGGCCCGACGAATCGCCGCCGCCGGCGCCCTGCTTGAGCCCCAGTTCATCCACGCCCAGCGAGTTCGCGAGCTTCGATTGGATGCCGCCGGTGCCGCCGCTGCCGCCCAGCAGGGCGCTGGCGGCGGCCGTCAGCACGCCTTTCTGGTCGCCGCTGGCCGCTTCCATGCTGTGGCCCAGCACCAGCCAGGACAGCTTGTCGCTGTCCGACACGTTCGGCGTCGACACCAGGCGCGCCGTGGGCGATTGCGCGGTGCCGCGCACCTGCACGCCGGCTTCGACGTTGGTTTCCGAGAGCTGTTCGCCTTCGGGGCGCTTGCGCACCGCCAGGATGTCGAGCGAGGGGTTGTCGTAGGGGCCGCTGAAAGTCAGCACCGCGCGCTCGATCGACAGGTTCTGGCCGTACGCGGCGTAGGTGCCGTTCACCGCGCGAATCGTGCCGTTGATGCGCGGCTGGCCGGCGCCCGTCATGCGCACCCGTGCGCTGCCGGCCAGGTAGGCGTCGATGCCCATGGCGCGCACGTGGAAGTCGTCGCCCAGGTCGGCCGCGAGGTCGACCGTCAGCGGCACTTCCTTTTCCTTGGTGGTCGGCGTCTTTTTTTCGGCGCCGCGGCCCAGCACGATGACGTCGTCCGAGATGGTCGGCCGGCCTTGCGGCGCGAATTCGATCAGCGCGCGGTCGGCGCGGAATTTGCCCTCCAGCGCGAAGCGGCTGGCGTCGCGCACCAGCGAGGCCTGGCCGCTCATGATCAGGGTGCGGTCGGGACGCGAGAGCGCTTCGAGCTTGTCCATGTTCAGGCGCACGTCCATGGTCGGCGCGCCGTCGGCGAAGCGCACGAAGCCGCTGGCGGCGGCGCTGCCCTGGCGGCCCTGGAAGGTCAGGCGCTCCACCCGCAGCTGGTCGCCGCCGAGCTGGGCACGCAACTGGCCGTTCTGCAGGCGCACGCCCTGTTCGGCCCAGCGCACCGCGAGCTTGTCGCCATCGAGGTTGCCGTTCAGGCTGGGGCGGCCGATGGTGCCGCCGCCCGTCATGGCCAGGCGCAGCGCGCCGTCGAGCTCCAGCCCCGGCTGGCCGGCCAGCGAGGCCAGCCAGGCGATCGACGGGATGTCGGCATTGGCCGTCATGCGCAGCGGGCTGTCGCTTTCGAGGCGGCCGTTCAGCATCTGGGCATTCGCCTCGACTTTCGCCACACCGGTGCGGGCGCCGTCGAAGTCCAGGTTCACGCGCAGGCCGCTGCCGACCACTTCGGCGGACGCTTCCAGCCGGCGCAGGCCGAGCGGCACCGGGGTGTCGCCGCCGACGATGGCGTCGCCGGCTTCGCGGAACACGCGCACGTTGCCGGCCAGCGAAGGCGCGGCGCCGTCGGCGACAGGCGCGCGCATGTCGACTGACCAGGCGGCGCCCAGCGTCAGGTCGCCGCGCGCGTTGTCGGCCAGGGCAGGGGAGAACTGCGCCAGGTAGGTGAGCGGCACCTTGTCGGCGTGGCCGCGGCTGCTCCAGCGCGGGCCGTCCTTGGTGAGCGTGTCGACCGTGATGCTGCCGTTCGGCAGTTGGACCACGGCGCCATTGAAGGCGATGCGTTCCGGGCTGGCCAGGCCTTTCATGCCGGAGCCGGGCGCGCCGGCGATCGTGACCGGCACCGGGTTTTGCAGGCGCATGGCGTAGCGGCCGCGGTTCTGCAGCGCGGCCAGCGTGCCGCTCCAGGTGTCGCGGTTGAAGCCGCCGCGGATCTCGGTATTGGCGTCGAAGGCGTCGCCCAACGCCGACAGCTTGACGGTGTGGGCGCCGCGCGTGCCCTCGGTCTGCAGGCGCACCGACGCCACGCGCGTCTCGCCGCTGACGTAGTCGAGCACCTCCACGTTGCTGACCAGCGGATCGGCCGCGCCGCGGCCGGAACCGAGGTTGGCGCTGGCGCGCAGCGAGCGCACATTGTGCGTGCCCAGCGCCTTGATGTTCTGGCCCTCGATGCTGGCGCTGAGCGACGGCGTGTCCATGGTGCCGGACAAGGCGCCCGAGCCGCGCAGCGCGCCGCCAAACTCGGGGCCGAGCGCCGCCAGCTGCGGCGCGTCGATCTTCCAGTTCAGCGTGTCGCGCGCCAGGCCGAAGGCGCCGGTGGCGGCGATCACGTTGGGGCCGATGCGCAGGTCGACGTCGGCATTCGACACGTGGCGGCGGTCCGCCGTCAGGCGCGCATGGCCGCGCAGCGGCGAATTGGCCAGGGTCGAAGCGTCGGCCAGCTTGAAGTCGAGCGCGCCGCGCCAGTCGGCGCCGGCGCGGCCGCTGCCGCTGAAGGTCGAATTGATGTTGCCGGCCAGCGGAGAGCCGAAGGCCGCCGGGTTGAACCGTTGCGTGCCGCCGCTGGCCTTGACCTCGACCGCGCGCGCGCCTTCAGGTCCGCCGAGCCAGGCTTCGCCGCTGGCGCGCAACACGCCGCTGCCGTTCTTGCGCTGGGCCGCGACCCAGCCCAGGTCTTGCGCATTGACCTCGAAGGTGGTGCGCGGCGCTTCCATGGTGCCGCTGACGACGCCGTTGGCGGTGACCGCGCCATACAGGTCGCTGCGCACCGCCGCCAGCTGGCGGCCGTCGAGGCGCCAGTTCAGGCGGTCGCCGGCGCCGCCGAACGCGCCCTTCAGGTCGACCTTGTTCTGGCCCAGCGCCAGGTTGGCGTCGATGCCGCTGATGCGTTTCGCATCAGCGCTCAGCTTGCCGCTGCCGGACAGCGCCTGGTTCATCAGGCGGCTCTGGCGCACGGCGAAGTCGGCGTCGACCTTCCACTCGGGGCTGAGCGCGCCCGCGGCATTGATCGTGGCGTTGATGTCGGCCACCGGCAGGTCGCCGAAGGCCGACGGATCGAAGCGGTTTGCGCTGGCCGTGGCCTTGAAGGCCTTGTCGCCCTCGAGGTTCATGCTGCCGCTGGCGGTGACGCTGCCGCGGCCCGCGGTCAGGCGCGCTTCCTTGAGCGTCGCGACGTTGTTTTCCAGGGTCGCCAGGGCGGCCAGGCGCAGGCCGGCGTCAAGCAGGTTGGCTTCCAGCGTCTGGCGCGTGGCCTCGTTGGTGACCGCAATGCTGCCCTTGATCGCGGTCGGCTTCATGGCCGAATGCACTTCGCGCAGGTTGAAGCGCTCGGTCTGCAGGGTGAAGCGCGCGGTGCCGATGCCTTCCTCGTCCTTTTCGCGCTGGACGCCGCCGGTGCCGGTGAACTTGCCGGCGGCGCCGAAGTCGAGCAGCACGTCGGAGATGCGCACCGCGTCCAGGCTGCCGCCCAGCTGGCCGCGCGCGGAGCGCAGCGGCAGGCGTTGCTGGTCGATCGTGCCTTCCGGCCCGCTGTTGGTGATGTCGACGCTGCCGCTGATATTGCGGTTGGCGTCCAGCTTGCCGGCCACGGCCAGGGTCAGGTCGGCGGTCGGCAGTGCGGGATTGAAGAAGCCCGGATCGAGGTTGCGCCCATTGACGCGCAGCGCGCGCAGCGGAATCTCGGCATAGGGCGCGATGGTGAAGTGGGCGTCGCCGATGGCGCGCCCGGCCTGGCCGGTGGCGTCGATCTGGGTCGCGTTCTCGATGTCGCCGCCCACCTTCAGCTGCAGCTGGGCGGCGCGCGCGCCGGCGCTGGCCTGCGATTGCGTGAGGCTGCCCGAGGCCTCGATCTTGAACGGGCGCTGGGCGCCGAGCGTGGCGTTGGCCGCCACCTGGCCCCAGGGCGTGCTGGCCGCGGCATCCTGCACCACCCAGCTGCGCTTGTCGCCCTTGGCGCGCACGCGGATATTGTCGATCGTCGTTTCGGCGCCGGCGATGCTCACCATCGTCAGGCGGTTCAGCCGCGCGTCGTCGGCTTCGATCCGGAACGGCGGCGCGAGGCTCGCCGGCAGCACCGAGGGTTCGTCGGTTTCCTTCAGCGTCTGCATGCGCACGCTGGCGGCCCACAGCTTGTCGACCAGGATGCCGCCCGACAGGATCTGCGACGGCGACCAGTCGACGTCGATCTTGACCGCCGTGACGATCTGTTCGTCGGTGCGCCACACGAGGCGCTCGATGTGCATGGCGCCGTAGATCGAACCGGTGACGCCAGTGACGGTGAGCTTGCCGCCGGTGGCGTCGGCCACGCGCTGGACGATCATTTGCAGCGTGGTCTCGCGGCCGAGATACCACAGCGCGCCGCCGACGATGACGCCGGTGGCGACGACGCCGATCGCCACGCGGCGCGGCCAGCGGCGGGTTGCATGAGCCTGAGGCTGGTCAGGCGCCGGCGCCTGGTGGTTTTCAGGTGTATCCATCAGAACGTGAATCCAAGTGAGAAGTGCAGGCGCGCCTTGCGCACCGCGTGGCCATAGGCCAGGTCGACATTGATCGGGCCGACCGGGCTGCGCCAGCGCGCGCCGACGCCGTAGCCCGACTTGGGATTGAGGTCGCCGAACTTGTCGGCGGCGTTGCCGACGTCGTAGAACACGGCCACGCCCCAGGGCGGCTTGAACCAGTACTGGTATTCGGCGCTGGCGGTGGCGAGATAACGCCCGCCGACGGTGGCGCCGTTCTCCTGCACGCCCAGTTCCTGGTAGCCGTAGCCGCGCACCGACTGGTCGCCGCCGGCGCGGAACAGGAAGGTGCTCGGCACGCCCAACTTCTCTTTCGAGGCCACGGCGCCGGTCTCGCCGCGCAGGATCAGCGAACCGGCGGCGCCGACCGGCTTGTAATAGATGCCGCGCAGGTACAGGCGCAGGAATTTTTCGTCGGTCAGGATCGGCAGCACGGCGCCGCCGAACTGGGCGTTCCAGACATAGCCGTTGGTCGGCTGGATCAGGCTGTCCAGCTTGCGCCGGGTGATGCTGTAGGTGAGCGGCAGGCTCTTGGCGCGGGTGGGCTCGAGGCCTTCGACTTCGCGTTTCTCGGTCAGCACCTCCAAGGTCAGGCTGCGCTCGAGCAGCGGCGAGCCCCAGGTACGGCGGGCGGCCACGCTGGCCAGGGTGGTGATCTCGCCGCGTACGTCTTCGCGCTCGACGCCGGCGCTGACGCTGTCGTTATGGCCTTTGGACGAGGTCGGCCAGAAGAATTCGCCCTTGGCGGTCTGGCGCTTCTGTTCGTAGATCAGGTCGCTCTTGAAGCGCTTGCCGAACACGTTCAGGTCGTCGTAGCCCAGCGAGGCGCGGGCGCCGGTGTCGGTCGAGAAGCCGAGGCCGGCCTCGACGTTCTTCTGCTTGTTCTCCGTCACCCGCACCACCACCGGCAGGGTCGTGGGGCCGGTGGAACGCTCCGGCGTCGCCGGGTTGGCGTCGTCGTCGGCGTCTTCCCTGATGTCGGCGATCTCGGCATTGAGCACGGCGCGCATATCGGTGCTGACCTCGACGCTGCTGAAGTAGCCGGTGTCCTGCACCCGCGACTGCAGGGCCTGCAGGGCGGCTTCGCTGTACTCGTCGCCGGGATTGATCTTGTTGAGGTTGGTGATGACCTCGCGCGGATAGCGCTTGAGGCCGCGGATGCGCAGCTCGCCGAAGCGCATCTCGGGGCCGGAATCGATCACCACGCGCAGCAGGGCGCGGCGCGAATCCGGATCGACCGTGGCGCTGGTCTCGACCAGGCGCGCGCGCGGAAAGCGGGTCTGGGCCACGTCGCGCAGCAGGCCGCTCTTGGCGCTTTCCCAGTCGGCCTGGCGGAACTGGCTGCCGACCGGCAGGGTCCAGCGGTTGCGCAAGGCATTGGCGTCGAACGGCGCGCCGCCTTCCTCGAACGGGACGAAGCCCTGCAGCACCAGGTCGAGGTCGCCCACCAGCACCGGCTGGCCGGGATCGACGATGACGCGCGCCACCGGCCGCGCGCCGCTGGTATCCAGGCCGGCCGAGACCTTGGGCGAGTAATAACCCTCGGTGGCGATCAGGGTGCGCGCCTGCTCGGGCGCTTCTTTCACCAGGCGCTGCAATTGTTCGAGGTCGACCCGCGCATTGCCGCGCCAGCGCATCAGGTCGAGGTTATCTTCGAGCAATTCTTCGAGCGCGCGGGGGGCATCGATGCGTACCGTATAGTCGACCGCCTGCGCGTTTTCCGGTGTCGCTTGTGCGTACACGGCCGTGGCGAAAAACAATGCGCCCAATCCCACCAGCGCATGGCGCACGAGCTGGGAAAGGGGACGCGGGCGGGGAATCGATCGAGGTGACAACATGGCGCTCCACTGAGAATACTCGTTCGCATCTTAACTGATTGGCAAACTCGATGCCGCCACGGAATGTTGTGCGTGCGCCTCGGGCCGGCTCGCACACGGTGCCGGCAATCTGTGACAGAATGCCCCGCTTATCGATCACAGTTCTTGCCTTTCACACCATGACCACTCCATCTTCCGACACCGCGCTCGTCCTGTTCAGCGGCGGCCAAGACTCCACCACCTGCCTCGCCTGGGCGCTGCAGCGCTATGCGCGGGTCGAGACGATCGGTTTCGATTATGGCCAGCGCCATGCGATCGAACTGGAGGTGCGCCCAACCCTGCTGTCGAAGCTGCGCGCGCTCAATCCCGGCTGGGACGCGCGCCTGGGCGACGACCACATGATCGACCTGTCGCTGATCGCGCAAATCTCTGACACGGCTTTGACCAGCAATGTTGAGATCGCCATGCAGGAAAACGGCTTGCCAAACACTTTCGTGCCTGGCCGCAACCTGATGTTCATGACGGTGGCGGCCACGGTGGCCTACCGGCGCGGCCTGAACGTGCTGGTGGGCGGCATGTGCGAGACCGATTTCTCGGGCTATCCGGACTGCCGCGACGACACCATGAAGGCGCTGCAGGTGGCGCTCAACCTGGGCATGGCGACGCGCCTGAAGGTCGAGACCCCGCTGATGTGGATCGACAAGGCGCAGACCTGGGAACTGGCGCAGCAGGAGGGCGGCGACGCGCTGGTGGACCTGATCCGCTTCGACACCCACACCTGCTACCTGGGCGAGCGCGGCGACGCGCATCCCTGGGGCCATGGCTGCGGAACCTGCCCGGCCTGCGCCCTGCGCGCGCGCGGTTACGAACAGTACGTGGCGCGCAAGCAGGCGTAAAAAAAAGCCGGGACGAGCCCGGCGTAGGGTCGGCGCGGCCGGCGAGGCGGCTATGCCGCCGACGCGTGATCGCTAGCGGCGCGGTCCTCGCGCAGTTATCTCAAGCAGTGGCGGTCTTTTCCAGGCTGACCTTGCGCGAGCGGCTCATGAAGTACCAGATGATGGCCACCGGGATCACCAGCGGCAGCAGCAGCGGCGAGATGGCGAGGGCCAGCACCACGGCGCCGATGCCCAGCGAACCCAGCAGCATCACGCCGACGCCGGCGAACACCACCGCCAGCAGCACGCCCACCATGATGGTGATGAACAGCGCCAGCAAGGCGCCGCCGCCCGCGAACAGGGTGGCCAGCATCCAGCCCAGCGGCCCGTCGATTTCGTCGCCGTCGAAGTGCACCGTCATGTCGTTGCCCCAGCTGTTGAACAGCAGCGCGGCGAACAGGAACAGGATGATGTAGGGGGCGTATTTTTTCATGGTGGTCCTCGCGGTTGGGGTGGTAATCGGTTCAACGTTTCGTTCTTGCATGCTCGAACTGTATGCCTGCACGCGGGTCGCGGCCAGCGGCGTGCGACAGGCCGCATGTTTTGCGGGACGAAACGTGCATAGGCGGGGCCGGGCAGAATCGTCGGCAATTTTTTGCTTGTAATGCCTGCCGCGTTTCCTATACTGGTTTTCTCTGTTACAGGGGGAGCCTATGTACGCTGTATTTCATGGAATCCGGGACCGCCTGGCCGTGGTCGATAGCAGTCCCAAAGATCCGCCATCGGCGCCGCCCGCGATACCGCCGATCATCATCAACCCGCATCACCCGTCCAGCCGGCATACGCCGGCGCCAAACGGCGACCCGCGGCCCATCCCCGTGGGCCCGCCGATCGTGCCGCCGCCAGGCCCCGATTGGCGCTGTCCGCGCATCGTCGACGACTGTCCGGCCTGATATTGTCGAGTCAGTCCACAAAAGCCCGCACTGCTTGCCTGTGCGGGCTTTTTCATGGGTCTGGTTTCCTCTATGATCGTGGTTTTGGGCGAGAGCCCGCCGAAGGAAGCAGATGAACGACCAGACCCACGATCACGACGACGAAGAACAGGACACCGGCCCGGTGCAGGAGCCGCGCCTGTGGCAGGGCAATGGCTGGACCGCGCGCGTGATCAAGAACGAGGACGACGACGGCTGGGCGGTGGCCATGTACAAGGACGGCGAGCCGGAACCGGCGCTGGTCGGCCCCTGGACCATGGGCCGCGACAAGAAGAACCCGAAGCCGCTCGACGTGAATGCCTTCAACACGCTGATCAAGACCGCGTCCGAGGTGATCCGCCGCCACGAGCAGCACATGCACGCGATCCTGCACAAGAACCTGTTCGTCTCGACCGGCGAGGGCGAACTGAAAGTGACGCTCGACATCGTGCCGGACGACGACGATCCCTATGCCATGCTGGCCGCGACGGACGAGATGGGCGAGCAGGTGGCGAAGGTGCGGGTGGCCCCGACCTTCAAGCTGACCCAGGCCTCGGCCCTGGCCTGGATCGAGAACGATTTCCGCGCCCCGCGCTGAAAAACCACATTTACTTGCCGCAGGCTGCTGCGGCGGGTGGCAAGCTGCTACTATTTCCTCTGCGCATTTTTTGATTACGTGGGGGAAGCATGGAACGTCTTGACCGGCTGGAAGCGGTCCAGTCGATGCTGCTCGAGATCGGGCAATTATCGACCAGCTGCAGCGACATCACCGCATTCATCGAGGCCGTGCACCGGGCGTTGGGCCGCATCATGTATGCGGCCAATTTCTACGTCGCACTGGCTGACCGCGAAGACGGTACGGTGCGCTTCCCTTATTTCGTCGACGAGGCCGACGGCAGCCGCGATCCCAACGAGCGCATCACGCTGGCCTCGCCCGAGCAGTCGCCGACCGCCTGGGTGCTGCTCAACCGCCAGACCCTGGTGTTGACGGCGGCGGATTTCCACGAACGCCTGCGTAGTAGCGGGCGCTGGGGCAGCGGCAGCGTGCCGGAGCACTTCGTCGCCTGTCCGCTGCTGGACCAGAATCACCAGGCGCTGGGGGCGATCGTCATCCAGAGCTATTCCCCCGAACAGACCTACAGCGCGGAAGACCAGGCGCTGTTCGCCCTGATCGCCAACCACGTCTCCAACGCGCTGCAGGGCTTGCAGAGCATGGATCGCCTGGAGCGCGCGGTGCAGGAGCGCACCGCGGCGCTGGCCCACGAGGTGGCCGAGCGCGGGCGCGCCGAGAAGGTGCAGCATGCGCTGTACCAGATCGCCGACCTGTCGGCCCAGGCGCTCGACACCGACCTGCTCAGCGCCAGCCTGCACAAGATCATCGGCGAGCTGATGGTGGCCGACAACTTCCTGATCGCGCTCTACCATCCGGATACGCAAGAGATCAGCATCCCGTATTTCGTCGACCAGAAGGACGATACGCCGCCGCTGCAATGCTTCCCGTTCGGCAAGGCCATGTGCTCCTATGTCTTGTCGAGCAAGCAGGCGCAACTGCACGACCTGGGGAGCTTCCGCCAGCTGGTGGCCAACGGCATCGTCACCGAACCGCTCGGCAATAGCGAGATCGCGAGCTGGATGGGGGCGCCGATGCTGGTCCACGACAAGCCGTATGGCGTGATCGTGGTGCAGAGCTACGACCCGGCCATCGTCTATATCAAGGCCGAGCTGGATCTGCTGGCCTTCATGGCCAGCCACGTGGCGGTGGCGATCGCGCGCATGCAGGCCGACCGCAAGATCCGCAAGGCCAAGCAGGAACTGGAGCAGCAGAACGCGGCGCTGAACGACGCCCTGCACGCGCTGCAGGAAGCGCAATCGGAACTGGTGCGCCAGGAGAAACTGGCTTCGCTGGGGCGGCTGGTGGCCGGCGTGGCGCACGAGATCAATACGCCGCTGGGCATTTGCGTGACCGCGACCAGCCACCTGGTGCAGGAACTCAAGCTCACGCGCGAAGAACTGGCGGCGGGCGAGATGACCGAAGAGAGCCTGGCCACCTTCTTCGACGTGATCGACCAGTCGCTGCGCATCATGACCACCAATACCCAGCGCGCGGCGGCGCTCGTGCGCAGCTTCAAGCAGGTGGCGGTGGACCAGTCGTCGGGGGATATCCGCAGCTTCAATCTCGACGCGTACCTGAAGGAAGTGCTGCTGTCATTGCAGCCGAAGCTGAAAGGGCGGCCGGTGAAGGTGGACGTCGACTGCCCGAAGGACCTGGTGCTGGACAGTTATCCGGGGGCGGTGTCGCAGATCGTCACCAATATGGTGATGAATTCACTGGTGCATGGATTCGAGCGCGATCAGCCGGGCAATATCACGGTGCGGGCGGCGGTCGAGGACGATGGCTGGGTGGTGCTCGACTATGCCGACGATGGGGCGGGGATGGACAAGGACACGCTGGACAAGCTGTTCGATCCGTTCTTTACCACCAAGCGGGGGACGGGTGGGAGCGGGCTGGGGGCGCATATCTTGTATAACTTGGTGACGGGGGCGCTCGGCGGGACGGTGAGGGTGGAGAGTGCGCCCGGGAAGGGACTGCGGTATCACTTGCGGTTTCCGCGGTCGCAGCGTAAGCAGAAGAATTCCTGCGTTTTAATCAATGATAATTAGATCAGATGTTTATATTGAACGATGGACGCGGTGCATTCCTGGAGTTCCTGCGTAATCTGACGCCACAGACTTTACTTCTCTCTATCGCATTTGTTGTAGGGGCAAGGCTTGATTTAGAGAAGTTTGATCTCGAAAATTTTGAGCAACCACTTATTTTCTATGCGTTTCTATTGTTTGCAGGTTTGGCTGGTTGGGCGAACTGTGCTCAATTTTTAGAAAAGTCGTTTTTTCACTTGGATCGTGTGAAGCGCGCAACTAAGACTTTTCGAAAGCTCGGGTATTGTGGCCAACGACTCTTCATATCGACATTAAAGTATGCTGCGAAGCGAAAGCCGGGAGTCTTTGTCGAAGTGGTTGTAGTTCTTGGCGTTCTTGAGTTGGGACAGGTGGCGCTTTTCTTCGCTGCCATGAGTTCAGCTTCTGCCATACTTCTCAATTTGCAATAAGGGCGAGATTTCATATCCATGAGGCTTGAATTGAAGTCAGTAAGTATTTACTTTTTGACCGAGAATTGCCCCGCTGACCTGATGCACCGGGCATCTGTCATCAAGCGCGGTTAGGCCTACGAGAAATTGTATAAACAATTAATGGATAGCGAAATGGCAGAGCAGCAGATTGGCCATGTAGGACGTACCAAGGCAGCGTGGCCGATCCTTGTCCGCCGTGCGAGGGCTAAGGCTGGCGCAATGTCTTATGGCGAGCTGTGCAGTGCCATTGGTGTTCACCATCGTGCAGCAGCACATTTGCTGGGGATCATCCAGGCCTATTGCTCCGATAACGGTCTCCCCAAGTTACAAGCACTTGCAGTGAACAAAAGGACGGGAGTACCAAGCGGAGGATATGCTGGTAAGCGTTGGCGAAAAGAACATCTTCGCGAAATTGCTCGAGTGATGGAGCACAGCTGGAAGCTACGGGCGCCGAAGCTTTAGCCGGAAAACATCTTGGTGCTACACAGCGCCCCGCACGGCCGGTAGCCGTTTGTAGAAAGAACGTATGGACCTGACCAAACTGCTTGATGAGATCTACGGGAACAAAAACGAATCTGATATGGTGAATGCGAATATTGGCTCGTCCGGAACGAACATCATCTACGACAAGGCTCAAGGCAATCGCGGGAAGCTAATGAACCCCACGTGGAAAGCTACTGAGCAGGCACGATCAACCTCACAGCTTGGGGGCGAAGAAATAGACGAAGGTGACGTATTTGGTCCCACGGGCGGGGCCGATTGAGACCGGGGAAGATATGGCACAGAAGCGTTACTGCTGGACCTGCAAAATGGACACCGAACATCACATGCACAATGACTCGCTGCGTTGCTCACTGTGTGTGTGGAAGCGGTTCAAATGAACGAGGAAAACGTGCAAAAAATTCTTTCAGCCCACTTGCGGCAGCGGCGCACTGGCCTGACTGGACGCCGACGAAAAAGAGTAGCCAGCGCCGGCGCAGTGGCCGGCAGCGGCGTTGTGCCAACGCTAGTTAGCCCTCAGAGAGTGATTGCTATCGATCTCAATACTGTTCTTCAGTAAATTTGACCGGTAGAGCAGGAACTAAAATCCTCCTTGGAGCAATCTGAGGAGCAATAGATGGGTAGAGCAACGAACAGTGCTATACAGGCGAGTGCGAATAAGCCCAAGCCCGACACCGGCCCATATATCGGAGACGTCATGCTTCATTGCGTGATCCGGCCGGACGATTTCAAACATACCCAAGCGATCATTGTGTCTGGCGACGGCTGGAACATGTGTGGTCACGCGCTGCTACATGTCGGTCCTGGCTGGTTTTTCCCTGTGGCGGGCCTGCATGACAGGCCGCGATTCATGCGTAAGGAAGGCTATCAGCGCTATCTGCGAGAAAATGATAAGCGCGAGATCCGTCGCACCGCAGTCCATATTCCGGACATTTTCGGCGCATATCGAAAACTACTCGATGCTGTCTCCAGACAGTGGTTGTGGCTGATGTTACCTAACAACTGCGCTACATTTTTAGAGCAGATTGTGCAAGCCGGAGGGAGCAGGGCCGGAATTTACTTTAACTGCCCAAATGCGGAGAAATTTGCGCCATGAAACGCACATTGGTCTCGTTGGGCGTAGGTCTTTTAGCTGCAGTGCTGGCCTACATAGCCATTTTATTTGTTGAACCAACGATGTACGTAGAAAAGGCGGGCAACATTATTGTGAATGCCTTCCTCATTGTTTCAATCGTTACAGCGTTATCGTTCAACAGGTTTAAGCGGAAACGTTAGCTACTCCGCTTTTCTCTGTCAGTCCGGCCACTTCTCGTTGATCGCCAACGCCTTGTCCATATTCTTGATCAGCAAATCGACATACTTCGGATCCAGATGGTGCCCCGCCACCTCGCGCAGGTGCTCGGTCACCTTCGCCGGCGGCCACGCATCCTTGTAGCAGCGCTTGTGGCTCAGCGCATCGAACACGTCGGCCACGGCGACGATGCGCGCATACGGGTGGATGTCCTCGCCGCGCAGCCCCTGCGGATAGCCGGTGCCGTCGAACTTTTCATGGTGCTGGTGGGCGATCACCGCCGCCGCCTTCAGGATCGGGCGCTGCGAGCCGTCCAGGATCTGCAGCCCGATGGTCGGGTGCTGCTTCATGATTTCCCACTCTTCTTCGGTCAGGCGGCCCGGCTTGAGCAGCACCGCGTCGGGCGTCGCGATCTTGCCCACGTCGTGCATCGGCGCGGCGTGCATCAACACCGCCGTCTCGTCTTCCGGCATGCCCGACGCTTGCGCCAGCATGTGGCAGACCTGGGACATGCGGCGCACGTGGTTGCCGGCTTCGTGCGAGCGCGATTCGACCACGTCGCCCAGGCGCAGGATCAGTTCGGCCTGGGTATCGGTGATTTCCTGGTTGAGAAGGATGTTGTCGAAGGCGATCGCCACGCCCGAGCAGAACACTTCCAGTAGCTGGGCGTCGATGTCCGAGATCTCGTCCACGCCCTTGAGCACCAGCAGCGACGCCTTGCCGCTATTGTTCGGGAAGTAGCCGACATAGGTGTCGCCGTGCAGGCGCGAGATGCGGTTGTGGCGCGCGTCGTCGAGCTGGCTCAGCAGTTCCGGACCGATCTCTTCCTCGCCCATGTCGCCGATCTGGGCCAGCACCTCGTACTGGCTGGTGCCGGTGATCACGCTGGCCGCCTTCAGGCGCAGCAGCATGCTCTGTTCCAGGCGCAGCAGGGCCACCACCTGCTGCAGCAGGCCGTTGGCGAAGTCCTTCAGGTTGCGTTGCTGGAAGATGTGGGCGGAGGCCGCGATCACCCGTTCCAGGCCTTCGCGGTAGGTCTGCTGCACGCGACGCGCTTCCTCGACCTTCATGATGTCGCGGTAGGCGCGCAGGGCGGCGAAGGTGGTGGTGAACAGCTTGGTGCGGTCGAGCTCGGTCTTTTCCTTGTAGTCGTTGATGTCGTAGTCGACGATCACGCGTTCTTCCGGCGCCTGGCCCGGCTGGCCGGTGCGCAGCACGATGCGGGTAAATTGGTTGTCGAGCTCCTGGCGCATCCAGCGCGCCACTTCGAGGCCGCTGTCCTCGCGCTCCATCACCACGTCCAGGAAGACCAGCGCGATGTCCTTTTCACGCGCCAGCACTTCCTTCGCCTCGGCGCCGCTGTAGGCATGCACGAAAGACAGCGCGCGGCCGTCGAGGCGGAAGCGCGACAGGGTCAGCTTGGTGATGTCATGGATGTCGGGTTCGTCATCGACCAGCAATACTTTCCAGGGTGCGAGTTTGGGCGCAGCGGAAGACAGGAAGGACATAGAGGAATCCGATATCGTTGGAAAAGTTGTCTGGACAGGATATTTCTGAACGTAAATGTAGCCCAGAGTCAAGTCGATTGTAGTACGACACATGACCCTTAACAACAGGCAATATTGAAATTATGCGGCGGCAATGTAACAGCTAGCCTGCCTAACGAGGAGGATGTTGCGGGCACAAGACAGCCTGCGTCAGTTGTAAAGTTTTTGACAACGTTCGCAGTAAAAGGCGCGCCGTCGCGTGTTGCCGAGATTGGCTTTTTTGAAAGGAATATCGCACCGCGGGCAGATCTTCCTGGCATGGGCCAGCCAGTGCTGCTTGAGCACGAACGCTTTTTTCCAGCCGAGGAAGTCGAAGCTGTACTGGCGCGCCTCGTCGACCAGGGCGCGCAGCTTGGGCGCCGGCAGCGCGCCCATGGTCGACAGCGGATGGACGCGGATGCGAAACAGCACCTCGTTCTTGATGATGTTGCCGACGCCCGAAAAGATGTCCTGGTCGAGCAGGGCGTCGCAGGCCAGCAGTTCGGGCCGCGCGCGCAGCTTCTTGCGCGCTTGTTTCGGATCCCAGCTGTCCGACATGACGTCGGCGCTGAAGTCATAGGCCTCGAAGGTCGCGCGGTCGATTTCGCGGATCGCGCAGGCGTAGAAATTCATTTCGCCGCCGTCTTCGGTCCCGATCGACAGTCTCGGCTCCTTGTCGCGCCGCTCGTTGATGCGGTAGGTTCCGAACAGCAAAAAATGGATGCGCAGGACGAGGTCGGGCGTCTCGATCAGGAAATGCTTGCCCCAGGTGTGCAGGCCGACGATGCGCTGGCCCACCAGCCGGCCCGGGTCGATGGCGCGCACGTTGCCGCCGGCGCGCACGATGTCCTGGCCGACGAAACGGGCCGATTGTTCCTTCAAGATGACGAGCGATGGACCTTCCGGCATGGCATTCTCCCTTGTGCCATTCTCATCCATCACCATCTATGGGGCATGTGCGAGGCCTAACATTTCGATACAAAAGTTGGACGATTCGAGACGAGCGCGGCTGCCCGAAGCGGCGTATATTTCAATGCAAGACGAACGATAAAAGTAATCCGAGGAGCTAAAAGCGATGAAATCATTACTGATGAAAACGGCCTTTGCGGGCCTGTTCGCGCTGACAGCCGGCGCCGCATCGGCCGGCGTCACCGTGAATTACATCGAGTCCGACAAGTTTGCCGACCTGCCTTTCGCGCCATGGGAGCGCGAGCAGGTGCTCAAGGAGTTGAGCGAGTATTTCACCAAGCTCGGCGCCCAGCTGCCGGAAGGCCAGGACCTGACGATCGACGTCCTTGATGTCGACCTGGCCGGCCGCGAGTACCCGAATTTCCGCAGTGGCCGCGAGCTGCGCATCCTGAAAGGCACGGCGGACTGGCCGATCATCAACCTGCGCTATTCGCTGACCCAGAACGGGCAGGTGCTCAAGGGCGGCGATGCGCGGCTGGCCGACATGAACTATATGCAGCGCATCAACCGCCTGTCGGACAGCGACAGCCTGCGCGCCGAGAAGCGCATGATCGACGAGTGGTTCAACGAAACCATCCTGGAGAAGAAGCGGGGTAGTTGAGGCGGCGGCCGGATATGCGGCCAATTGTTTCTCTAGACACGACGGCGCCCCGCGGGGCGCCGTCGTCTTGTCGAGCCCGGGCAGGCGCTAGTCGTCCTTTCCGTCCTTCCTGCTGCTCACCTTGAGCGGATCGCGCACCGTATAGTCCGATGGCACGCTGAACAAGGCCGCAGGCGGCTCGCCGCGCTTGAGCTTGTCGAGGCGGTACACCACGTCGCCGCTGCGCGGATCGCTGCGCTTGTGGTACACCGTCACCTGCAGCTCGGGCGAGTACCAGGTTTCGCTGCTGACCTCGATCGGCGCGCGGTTGCCGATTTCGCCGGCCGGGATCGTGTAGCTGCGCTGGTTGCCTTCGGCGCGCAGGCCCGAGAAATCGCGTCCGCCCAATTCGCGCGTGACGGCCTTGGCCGACCACTTGCCGTCGTTGACGGCGCCGATGATCAGCGGCGCGATCTGGGCCGACATCGCCCGCGCCGCGGGCATGGGCTCGGCGACACGCACGCGCACCTCGGTCGGCTGCGCGCCGCGCTGGACGTCCTTGACGATGATGTGCGTGCCCTCCGGCAGCTTGCCTTCCCTGCGCAGCTGGTCGATGCGCTCGCGCGCCTGGTCCGCGGCGCGCCGCGCCTGCGTCGCCGCGGCGCGCGCGGCATCCGCTTCGGCGCGGGCGAGCTCGGACGTCATGTCGAGGCGCGTGGCGCTCTTGCGCTGCGGGTTCAGGATCCAGCGCGCGCCTTCGACCGGGTCGCTGATGGTGATGGTGCGCACTTCGCCGTCGTCGCCGTGCACCTCGGTGCGGGTGCGGCCGGCGCCGTCGCGATACTGCATCGAGCGCGAGGTGTTGACGATCTGGTTGCCGTCGGCCAGCCGCTGCATGCTCTCCGAGACCGCTTCGGCGCTGTAGGGCGCGTTCTTGACGATGCCGGCGCCCGAGATCCTGAGCATGGACGCGGCCAGGCTGGCGCTGTCGCCGGCGCGCTGCGCGGCTTGCTGGCCGGGCGGCAGGGTCACCGTGCCCTGGCGGATCACGATGCGGCGCTCGCCGTCGCTGCCCTGGTCGATCGTATAGTCCTCGGCCAGGGCGGGAGCGAAGGCGCTTGCCAGCAGGGTGGCGATCAGGATGGTTCTGGTATTCATACAGTCCTCACAGTCTATCGTGTCAGTTGACGGCGCTCAGGCGCACCGCCAGGGGATGGCCGTCCTGCGCCACCAGCATTTCGGCGCGCACCGTCTCGCCCGCGGTCTGCGGGTTGAGCGGCATGCCCAGCGGCGCCAGCGCGCTCTGCGGCAGCTCGGCCTCGACCACCCGGGTATAGGGTTCGCGCTCGATCCGTTCCAGCGATTCGAGGGCGATGAAGGCGGCGCCGTCGTCGACGCCGATCACCGGCGGACCGACCGTGATCGCCTGGTGCGGCGCCAGCGCCAGCAGCACGGCCACGCCGCACAGCGAGGCCAGGGCGCCGGCCGTGCCCCATTGGGGCAGCGACAGCTTGCGGTACCAGGGCTGCTTTTTCGGGAACTGGCGGGCGAAGGCCTGCAGCAATTCCTTTTCCACGCAGCGGGGCGCGTCGTGCCCCGCCAGCTCGGCGCGCAGCGCGGCCAAGCCGGTGGCCAGTAGCGGGTCGAGATCGTCGTGTTGGTCGTTCATCATTCTTCCTTCCAGCGTCATTCGCTTGTCGCCCGTCCTAGGCGAGGTGGGCATCGTTCGACGGTGCGCCCTGCAGCCCGTGCAGCCGCTTGGCCAGCGCCGCCCGCCCACGCGCCAGCCTCGAGCGTACGGTGCCGATGTCGACCTGGCAGACGGTGGCGATCTCCTGGTACGACAGATCGTGCAGCTCGTACAGGATCACCGGATCGCGGTAGTGCGGCGGCAGCAGCGACAGCGCGCGCCGCACCTCTTCCGCCATTTCGTTGCCGAGCAGCCGCGCCAGGGGGCCGGCGGCGTCGCTGGCCGCGTCCAGGTCGGGTTCCCCGTCATCGTCCAACGGTTCGGGCAGCTGCGGATGGCGCTGGCGCGCTTCGTCCAGCTTGAGCGCCAGGTTGCGCGCCACGCCGAACAGGAAGTGCTGCAGCTGGCCGCGCAGCGGGTCGTAGCCGAGCCGTCCCGTCAGCAGGCCCATGAAGGCTTCCTGCACGATGTCGGCCGCCGCATCGCCCGAGCCGCAGCGCAGCAGTGCGTAGCGGTACAAGGGTCCCTGGTGCCGCCGGTACAGCGCCGTGAACGCCTCGGCCTGTCCGGCGTGGACCTGGCGCAGCAGGTCGGTGTCAAGTTGTTCTGTCGTCGAGGTCATGGCAGTATTCTTTTCTTGTATTCCGCCGAGTGCTCCGAAAAGTTCCAACTTTTTTCAAGAAAACAAAACGCCCCGTGCCGGCAAACCGGGACGGGGCGTACAGTGGGGTGCGATCTCTTAGTCGATCCAGTTTACGCGATCGAACTTGTTGCGGAAATCGTCGGGCATGTAGCACACCTGGCTGGTCTTGTAGTTGAAGAAGACGAAACCGGACTTGGCCATGGCGATCAGGGTCTTGTCGCGCGGGCGGGTGATGCGGAAGATCAGGTCGCCGCCATACTTGTTGAAATCCATGACGCCGACTTCGAACAGCAACTGGTCGCGTCCATACGCTTCGGCGCGGTAGGTCGCGGCCAGGTCGGTGACGATGATGCCGTTGCCGTCGCGCTCGGTCTCGGCGACACCGAATTCGAACAGGAAGCGCGCCCTGGCTTCGGAGATCATCGCGATCATCGATTCATTGCCCAGGTGGTTGGCGGCGTTGATGTCCGTGACCCGTACCGTCAGCTGCGTCGAATAGTAAAACTGGTCTTCGGGAAGATTGAGTTGTAGGCGTGCCATCTCTTTATTCTAAACTCATTGCGTGGCGCCGCGTCCAATTTTATGGATGGCCCCGCTACTCGTGAGTAAGTACAGCTCGCCTTGGGCATCCTGCCCGAAAGACACGATGCCGCCGATGTCGTCGATCTCCCAGTCGCGTTGTTCGACGATGCCGCTGCTGGTGGCAAGGAAACTCTTCAGGTAGCCGCCGCAGAAATCGGAATAGAAATAGCGGCCCGCCAGCTCGGGCAGGGCGCGCCCGCGGTACACGAAGCCACCGGTGATCGCGCAGCCGTTGGCTTCGTTCGCGCCGTGGTCGTATTCGAACACGGGCAGGGTCAGGCCGGTGCGCTCGCAAGTCTCGGCGCCGTAGCACAGCGTGCCTTCCATGACGTTCCAGCCATAGTCCAGGCTGGCCTGGGCCGTGCCGACGATATTGATTTCTTCGCGCCGGTCCTGGCCGGGATCTGGTAAATACAGCTGGCTGGCGTCGAAGCTGAAGCGCCACGGGTTGCGCAGGCCGGAAGCCCAGATCTCGGGGCGGCGCCCGGTCGCGTCGCGATAGGGATTGCTGGCGGGAATCGTATAGGGCTGGGCGGCCGTGGCGCCCGCTACGTCGATGCGCAGCAGCTTGCCGAGCAGGCTGGCCAGGTTGCGCGCATTGCCTTGCGGGTCGCCGGCGCCGCCGCCGTCGCCGGTGCCCAGGTACAGGTAGCCGTCCGGGCCGAAGGCGAGCTGGCCGCCGACATGGTTCTGGTAGGTGGGATGCGCGATGCGCAGGATGACCAGGCCGGAGGTCGGATTGGCGGCCGTTGCCGTGGCGCCGGCGCTGAAGCGCTCGATCACGATATTGCGCTGCAAGTCGGTGTAGTAGACGTAGAAATAACCGTTGCGAGCGAACTGCGGATCGAAGGCGAACGACAGCAGCCCGCCTTCGCCTTCGGTGGATACGCGCGCACCGATGTCGAGGTAGGGCTGGTCGCGCGTGCTGCCGTTGTCGACGATGCGCACCCGGCCCGGCCGTTCGCTGACGAACAGGCGCAGGTCGCCGGGCGGGGCGGTCAGCCAGGTCGGGTTGTCGAGCCCGGCGACGACCAGGGTCGTGACCAGCGTCAGCGCGCCGCTGCCATAGCTCACCGTGGCGGACGCGGAGGCGCCGGCGCTGATGGTCGCCGCTTGCGAGGCCGGCGCCGGCTGATAGGTGACGCCGCCGCTCGTGACAGCCGAGGCCGACACGTTATAGCTGCCGGGCGCCAGGTTGGCGAGGGTTTGCGATTGTGTGAGGTCTTGCAGGTAATTGTTGGGACCGGTGACCCGCAAGGCGGGATTGACGCCGGCCGGCAGGCCGCTGGCGCTGACGGCCAGCGATCCGGTGCTGGCCGGTGGCGGGACCGCGCCGGTGATGCCTGGGCTGCCGCCACCGCCACCGCAGGCGAGCAGGGTCATGCCGATCAGCATGGCCACGAACAGCAACAGCATGGTCCGCAGATGCCCGATGCGCATGGCCGCCTCCCGTGCGCTCAGTCCCGGATGTCGGGCTCGACCAGTTTCGCCAGTTGTTCGAGCGATTCTTGCCAGCCCAGGTAGCACAGCTCGACCGGGATCTGGGCAGGAATGCCTTCTTGCTTGATATGCACCTCGACCCCGCAAAAGATTTCGCGCATGACGACCGTGGTCTGCATCTGGCCGGGCAATTGCGGGTCGTCGAACTCGGCCGTGTAGCGCACGCGCTTGCCGGGTTCCAGCTCAAGGAACTCGCCGCCGAAGGTCTCGCTGCGGCCGTTGGTGAAGTTGGTGAAGGACATCCGGTAGCGGCCGCCGACCCGGCCATCCATCTCGTGGACGGTGGCGAACATGCCATAGGGCGGCAGCCATTTTGCATAGGCGCCGGGAGTGGTGAAGGCGCGGAACAGGCGATCCGGGGTCGATTTGAGTACGCGGTGCAGCTCGACGGTATTGGTGGACATGGTTGATCTCCTTGTGTGGTAGCGGCAGAGGGCATCCCTCTGAACGCCACGACGAAGCAACACTCCCGGATTCGACACCGGCGCCGACATTTTGATGCGCCAAATGACAAATGGTTTGGAACAGCGCAAACCGCGCCATTCCAAACCATTGTCTCTGCCTAATAAATGGGCAGCTTCTAGCTTATGCGATTATTTCTTCGCTTCCACGCCCGGAGTGGCCGAACGCGCCAGGAAGGCCTGGGTCACTTGCGGCAGGTGCTCCAGCAGCCAGGCCGCCATCGCCTTTTCCTGTTCCAGGATCTGCTCCAGCTGGGCCTGGGTTGCCGTGTCGCCGACGGATTTCGCCGCTGCGATCAGCGCCGTATAGCTCGAGATCTCGACGTTCTCGAACACATAACCGGCCATGGCGCCCTTGACGACTTCGTCGCTGGCCGCCATGCCGCCCACGGCCTGGCCGAAGGCCGCCAGGCGGCCGCCGATGTCCTTCAGGATCGAGTTGTCGGTGCCGCGGCGGGCCAGGATTTCGTCGAGGATGCCGTGCTGCCAGCGGGTCTCGTCGATGTGCTGGACGATGCGTGCGCGCAGCTCGGGATAGTGTTCGAGGCGCTCGGCCTGCGCGGTCAGCATCTGCTCTGCCTGCTTTTCCATCGCGTGGGCATCGCGCAGCCAGTCGTTGAAGTTGTCGTCTGCAGTGGTCGTCATGATTCCTCCGTGAATGTTTGTACAGGTGGCGAAGGTTCGCCCTGCCATTACCTTCGCAGAGTTGGCGAATCATGTTTGTTAGGTGCTACACACTGTCGATGAATCCGGTGCACCGGATGTTCATGGTGTCGATGGCGCGCGTGTGCGCGTCTTGCTGACGACGCCGGCCGGATCGATCAGCACGACGAATTCGCTGAACCGCCCGCCGACGGCCGGCGACTGATATACCCAGGCTTCGTAGCCGCTGTCGAAGCGCACGCTTTTCGTGGGACCGAAGGCGGCCAGCAACTCCGCCTTCGTCGTGCGCCCGGCCACCACCGCCGCCGACAGCCGCTCGGCCGCGACGACGGAACCCGGCGCCGGTGCCTGC
The DNA here is from genome assembly GCF_001866515.1 of Massilia timonae. Taxonomy (NCBI): domain Bacteria; kingdom Pseudomonadati; phylum Pseudomonadota; class Betaproteobacteria; order Burkholderiales; family Oxalobacteraceae; genus Massilia; species Massilia timonae. The sequence continues at coordinate 998,574 of NZ_JRYB01000001.1, read as the reverse complement.
GTCGCGCAGCCCGCCAGCAGCGCCGCGCACAGGGCAAAGCGCAGCTTCATGGCGCCACCCCGGCTGGCGCATCGACCATGTATTCGAACTCGACCAGCGTATCGTCGGGCCAGCTGGCGTCCCACAGCGGCACATAATAAGTGCGGTCGAGCAGCGCCTGGCAGTCGCAGAAGGGCAGCATGTCGGGCGTCTGTTCGCCGCCGGCGTACAACATAGTGAAGGGTAATGTTTCGACCCGCTCGCCGGCGCGCAGCGTGACCGCGAAGATCGGTCGTTCGGCGAAGAACAGGTAATTGCCGTCCGGGCTGGTGCATACGCCCTCGGGCGTGTTCAGCGCGTCCGATATCCAGCCGAACAGCGGCGAGCTGTTCGAGACCAGGCCGGCTTCCTTGCCGACCCGGCACTCCAGGCGCAGGTCGCCCAGGCGCCGCGTGCCGGCAGGCAAACCGGGCGATTCGATGCGCGCGCGCCAGGTCATGCTGGCGGTCTTGCGGCTGGCGAGCACGGCGGCGTCTTCCTGCAAGGCCTGGGCGTTGTGTGGCAGGACGAAGAAATTGTTCTCATCGACGGGCACCGGCACCGACACGGTGTCACCCGCAATGCGCAAGGTGATGCCACGCATGTCCGTCGACGGCAGGCGCGGCAGCAGCTGGAAGCGCAGGGTGGCGTTGGGCGCGAAGGCACGTTCGCGTTCGAAGCGCTCCATGCCGCGGATCATCTTGCGATAGGACTTGTCGACCGGGTCACGGGTGGACTTGACGGTGACGGTGTTCTGGCCGGCGGCGTGAAGCGGCAGGCAGAGTGAAGCGGCCATGAGCACGGAGCCCATGGCAAGCGAAGACACAACGCGGACGATCTGCCGCGTCATGGCCTTACCAATACCGAACGCGGCCGGTATCCATGTGGACGAACTGCGAGCTGGCGTAATAGCCGACGCCGCCGCCCTTGAGCGACATCGCCGCTTTCTGCAGGTGGCGCAGGTCGGTGCCCGGCAGGCGGATGTCGATCGCCTTGCCGTCCATGTGCAGGCTGCGCTTGGCGACGCCGCCGCTGCCGTGGCTGCGCAGGAAGGCATTCGATTCAGGCGCGCGGTAGCCCGAGATGATGTGCAGTTCCTTGCTGTTGTCGAGCTTGCTATTGAGCTGGCCGAGCAGCAGCAGCAGTTGCGGATCGATCTCGGCGACCTTGCCGCTGCGGTGGTCGCGCAGCACTTTATTGATGTCTTTCAGGGCATCGGGGACGAACTCGCCTTCGGCCCAGAACGTGCTCTTCAACTTCTCGCCGGTGTGCGTATTGTAGAAGCGCAGGCAGCACTCGCCGGACAGGACACTGCTGTCAGGTGATGTATTCTTGGCAAGGGTTGGAAGGGCGAGGGAGGAAGATGCGAGGAGGAGAGAGCTCTTGAGGAAGGAGCGTCGTTGAATCATTGAAGGGAGTCCTTACGCTGGTTCGCTGAACCATCAATGATACGCCGATTGCGTCGAACGTGCAGATAAAATGATGGAAAATGCGGCGAATCAGCTACGATGTCAAGTGTTCAATGTTTTTTGAGAGAGGAAGTTATGCCGAGTATTGTCAGAAAGTTCTTGAGCAAAAAACTGGTTCTGGCCGCCGCACTGGCGACGGTCGGCGCTGCCGCCGTGGCGCAAGAAGTGACGCCGGTCGACAAGCCGCCGCTGGCCAAGGGCTGGAAGCTCGAAACGGTCGCCACCGGCGCGCCGCAACCCTGGGGCATGGCGTGGTTGCCGGATGGCCGCATGCTGGTCACGGGCAAGCAGGGCACGCTGCACCTGTTAAACGGCAAGAGCTTCCAGGAAATTCCTCTCGACGGTTTGCCGAACCTGTATGCCAGCGGCCAGGGCGGCCTGCTCGACATCGCGGTCCATCCCGCCGACAAAACCAACCCGCGCATCTACATGACGATGTCCAGCGGCAGCGACGACGAGAACCGGACCGTGCTGGTGCAGGGCGTGTTCGACGGCAAGCGCGTGACCGGCATCAAGCAGCTCTTCGCGGTCAACCTCGGCAAGAGCGGCGGCCAGCACTTCGGCTCGCGCATCCTGTTCCTGCCCGATAACACCCTCTTGATGAGCATCGGCGACGGCGGCAATACGCCCCAGCGCATCGGCAATATGCTGGCGCGCGACCATGCCCAGAGCCTGGCCTCGCACACCGGCAAGATCCTGCACCTGACGGACACCGGCCAGCCGGTCGGCAAGGGCGCATTCGCCAGGGACGACGCCCGTCCCGAAATCTACAGCTACGGCCACCGCAACGTGCAGGGCCTGGCGCGCGATCCGAAGAGCGGCCGCGTCTACGCCAACGAGCACGGCTCGCGCGGCGGCGACGAAATCAACGTGATCGAGGCCGGCAAGAACTATGGCTGGCCGCTGCAAAGCTATACGCTGGACTACGGCACGCGCGAGCCGATCGGCATGAAGGTGGTGCCGGGCACGGTGCAGCCGATCGTCGTGTGGACGCCGTCGCCGGCGCCGTCGGGCCTGGCCTTCTATACGGGTAAAGCCTTCCCGCAATGGCAGGGCAGCCTGTTCAGCGGCAGCCTGGCCGGCCAGGACGTGCGCCGCGTGCAGCTCGACGCCCAGGGCAAGGTGACGGCCCAGGAGCTGCTGCCGGTCGGCAAGCGCGTGCGCGACGTGCGCCAGGGCCCGGACGGCCAGCTGTACGTACTGACCGACGAAGCCAAGGGCAGCCTGCTCCGGATCGTGCCGCGCTGAGGTCCCCAAGTGATGCGCGCTGCATGATGTTGGGTCAAACCTGGCATATGCATCATGTTTTTGTTTGTTGACAACGTGAAACCTGCCTAGAATGAATGTTTGCGAGGCGCGTCCCTGAGGCGCGCCTTGTGCGTTTCATTCCCGTCCCGCCCCTTTCAGGAGGAGAAGCATGGCAGTTTCCGTTCGTCGTACCATCGGCCTGGCCGCAGCGCTCGCGCTTGCGTTCGGCACGTCTTCCATCCAGGCCGCGCCGGCAAAACCGGCCGCCACGCCGGACATCCCGATCCCGGACATCAAGTACACCAAGTTCACGCTCAAGAACGGGCTGACGGTGCTGGTGCACGAAGACCGCAAGACGCCGGTGGTGGCGATCAATACCTGGTACCACGTCGGCTCCAAGAACGAGAAGGTGGGCAAGACCGGCTTCGCCCACCTGTTCGAGCACCTGATGTTCAGCGGCAGCGACAACTTCAAGCACACCTACCTGAACGCGATGGAGCGCATCGGCGCGACCGACCTGAACGGCACCACCAACCAGGACCGCACCAATTACTTCCAGAACGTGCCGACCTCGATGCTCGACTATGCGCTGTTCGCCGAGAGCGACCGCATGGGCTACCTCCTCGGCACGGTCGACAAGAAGAAGCTCGACATCCAGCGCGGCGTGGTGCAGAACGAAAAGCGCCAATACGAGAACCAGCCCTACGGCATTGCTTGGGAACTGTTGACCACCAATACCTACCCGGCCGGCCATCCGTATTCCTGGACCGTGATCGGCAAGATGGAAGACCTCGATGCGGCCTCGATGACCGACGTGCAGGACTGGTTCAAGCAGAACTACGGCCCGAACAACACGGTGCTGGTGCTGTCGGGCGATATCTCGCCGGAAGAAGCGCGCGAGAAGGTCGAGCGCTTCTATGGCGCGATCCCGCCGGGCCCGCCGCTGGCCAAGCATGACGCCTGGATCGCCAAGCGCACTGGCACCCACCGCACGGTGGCGCAGGACCGCGTGCCGCAGTCGCGCATCTATCGCACCTGGAACGTGCCGGGCGCGCACACGCAAGAGGAAGCGCTGCTCGACCTGGCGGCGCGCGTGCTGGGCGGCGGCAAGACCTCGCGCCTGTATAAACGCCTGGTGTACCAGGATCAATTGGCCACCAGCGCGACCGCGAGCGACAGCTCGTCCGAGATCGGCGGCCAGTTCAGCATGACCCTGACCGCGCGTCCGGGCGCCGACGTCGCGAAGATGGAAAAAGTCGCCGACGAAGAGCTGCGCGCGCTGATGAAGAGCGGCCCGACGGACGCCGAGCTGCGCCTGGCCAAGACCGCGATCCTGGCCCAGTACACGCGCATGATCGAGCGCGTCGGCGGCTTCGGCGGCAAGAGCGACCTGCTGGCCTCGTGCGAGACCTATACCGGCAATCCGGACTGCTACAAGGTCTACCTGCAGCGCATCAAGGACGCGACCCCGGCCATGGTCAGGAAGGCCATGAACGACTGGCTCAGCGACGGCGACTTCGTGCTGCAGATCGACCCGTTCCCGACCGGCCTGGCAGCGACCAATACCGGCCTGGACCGCAGCAAGGCGCCGGACACCGGCAAGGCGATGTCGCTCAAGCTGCCGCCGATGCAGCGCACCACCTTGTCGAACGGCCTGAATGTCGTGCTGGCCGAGCGCCATGAAGCGCCGATCGTCAACCTGCAGATGCTGGTCGACAGCGGCTACGCCTCGGACAGCGCCACGATGCCCGGCGTGGCCAGCCTGGCCCTGCGCATGCTCGAAGAAGGCACGAGCTCGCGCAAATCGCTGCAGATCGGCGAGGAGCTGGAAAGCCTGGGCGCGACCTTCGGCGCCAGCACCAACCTGGACGGCGCTTTCGTTGGCATGAACGCGCTCAAGGCCACGCTGCCGCAGGCGCTGAACCTGTATGCGGACCTGGTGCTCAATCCCGCCTTCCCGCAGAACGAATTCGTGCGCCTGCAGCAGGACCGCCTGGCCGCGATCGCGCGCGAGAAGTCCGATCCGCAATCGATCGCGATGCGCCTTGCGCCGGCCCTGCTGTACGGGCATAACCACGTGTACGCCAAGCCGGGCACCGGCACCGGCACCGAGGACGCCGTCAAGCGCATGACGCGCGCCGACCTGGTGAAGTACCACGCCACCTGGTTCAAGCCGAACAACGCCACGCTGCTGGTGGTGGGCGACACCACGCTGGCCGAGATCAAGCCGATGCTCGAGAAAGCCTTCGGCGCCTGGAAGGCGGGCGAGGTGCCCAAGAAAGTGATCGACACGGTGGCGCCGCGCGCCGCGCCGGTGGTCTACCTGGTCGACCGTCCCGGCGCGCTGCAGAGCGTGATCCTGGGCGGCCAGCTGGCGCCGCCGCGTAACAGCCCCGAGGCACTGCCGCTCGAGATCGTCAACGACGTGTTCGGCGGCACCTTCAGCTCGCGCATCAATATGAACCTGCGCGAAGACAAGCACTGGTCGTACGGCGTGCGCAGCCTGGTGTCGCCGGCGATCGGCCAGCGCCAGTTCATGAGCGTCTCGCCGGTGCAGACCGACAAGACCGGCGACGCGCTGAAGGAGCTGGTGGGCGAATACCGCAACATCGCCGGCGCCAGGCCGATCGCGAACGAGGAGCTCAAGTTCGCGCAGGACAATAAAACCCTGCGCCTGCCGGGCAGCTTCGAGACCGCGGGCCAGCTGGCCGGCGCCTATTCCACGATCCTGCAGTACGGCCTGCCCGAGGATTACTTCAACACCTATACCGAAAAAGCGCTGGCGCTCACGCCGCAGCAGGCCAACGCCCTGGCCGCGCGCAGCTTCGTGGCCGACGGGCTGGTGTGGGTGGTGGTGGGCGACATGGCCAAGGTCGAGAAGGACATCCGCGCCCTGAACCTGGGCGAGGTGCGCCGCATCGACGTGGACGGCAAGCCGCTGCCGTAATGTTGTCTTGGTATGTGCCCGGCCTGTGCGCCGGGCATGCCGGGTTTCGGGGACACTATGGGCAGGAGGAATGCTCATGGACCAACAACTCACCCTCGACCCGGCGCATACCGCGCTGGTCCTTATCGATCTTCAGAACAGCAACGTCAAGCACGATCTCGCGCCGCACAGTGCGGAGAACGTGGTCGGCAACTGCGTGCTGCTGGCGCAAGAGATGCGCGAACGCGGCGGCCTGGTCATCTACGTGCATGTGTTGCTGAACGAATTGCCGCAAGCGCCGGCCGATGCGCCATTGCGTCCGCAGGGCGCGCCGGCGGCGCCGCCCGACGCGTCCTGGCTGGCGCCGGAGGCCGGCGTCGAGGCGCGAGACCTCGTCATCGTCAAGCGCCAGTGGGGCGCCTTCTATGGCACCGAACTCGAGCAGCAGCTGCGGCGGCGCGGCATCGACACGCTCATCATGGGCGGCATCGCCACCAATTTCGGCGTCGAGTCGACCGCGCGCGCGGCCTATGACTTCGGCTTCAAGCTGGTGTTCGCCGAGGATGCGATGAGCAGCTTCGATGCCGATGCCCACCATTTCGCGTGCGAGAACATTTTCCCGAAAATGGGGAGGGTGCGCGCGACGCGCACCCTCATCGACGTGCTGCAGAACGGAATTGGCGCTGCCTGAGGATTCGTCAACCCGCGCGCTGAAGGTCGGCCATGATCTTGTAGACGCGCAGTCAGCATTTGCCATGAAAAACGGCGCATTCGCGCCGCAGACGCTCGAGCCGCCTCCTGGAGGCACGCCCTGATCGGCAACGCCATCCGACGTCGCACCAACGATACTTTGGTGTCGTGTGCCGAGTCACAGCTCGTCGCTGCCGACCAAGCCTTGATCATGCGCGGTGGCGCCACCCGGTCCCTTGGACACGCCGGCTGCCCTACCAAAACCGTCAGGGCAATACGGCGCCACCACGTGTCCACCGACATGACACGTCCGAAATGCCCAATCATTCGCGCGCCAGCTTCGGCTCACACCAGTGTGTCGGACTGGACGCTGGCAGGGCAATGCAAGAAGAGAACGAACACGATGTCGCCTGCATTTAGCAATGCTCCAGATCCCAACGAGAGTGAATGGCGTTCTCGGCCTGTGCAATGCAGGCTGGCATGCGTGTAATGAGGTGGCTTCGAGCCTTTCGCCTCGCACTGGCTTTCTCCATATGGCAACTCAGCGGCACCGGCCGCGCAGCAGCGCACCTCGCGCATGCGCCGATGCCGTTTCAAACATTTTTTTCGAAAAATATTTGAACAGCATAAGATTACTTTTGTGATTAAGTGATAGTTTTTTATTTAATCTTAGTTGATAAACTAATGTAGATCTGGAGAATATATGCATCTGTCATAGGAGCGTGGATCCGGAATAATGGTGCAGCCAGAGTTTTAACTGTGGGTGTGAATTGCCGCGCCTCGGCTTTTCCTGACTAACTAGCCGAAAAGGGCAGGGGTTTACGCGGACAAGGTGAATGTTTATTCATATTAAATAATCGAAGATACTAATAGAAAAATCGTTGACACAAAAAAACAGCTAACTTATAGTGAATTCGCTTTTGATAAATACGTTAGTTCGATATGGGGTTGCAAATCCTTTGCTGTCCGATTTTATCGGAACGCTGTTTGCGTCGGATTGTAATTGCATACTCTTGCAATGTGACGTCGGAAGCTTTTAAGCGTAGTCTCTTTGTCTGATTCGCGAGCTGCAGCTTGCTGTAAATCCGATAGGGCATAACTTCATCAACGTTATTTTAAGGAGATTCAAATGAACCGCATTCTGGACCTGCAACGCCTGGACTACAGCCTCGTCAGCGATGGTGTGAAAAGCTGCACCAGCTCTGGCGCGGCCTGCTGCTAATCGGCCGACTTTGCATTCAGAGTTCGGCATACTCATTTAAACAATGAGACGGACTTTGGGAGCATAACAGCGACTGGTTACTGGTTCGGGTAACGGTATTTTGACCGTTACCCGAATTCAACCCGGCGATGGGGACGCACCGCGTCTGCGGGCAATGTATCGCTGCATTGTATGTGGCCATGCGTAAGTGAAACGCTCGACTAGTATCAGGTATTCGATCAAGACGTGTTCCTGATGTGACGAGACAAGAAGTGAATGGAATTTTTGGGGACGAAAGAAGCTGTATTCTGAAGTCGACCGAAGGGCTAATCAAGCGGGAGTGTGGACATGGTAAAAAAATTAAGAGGGATGCGCGATCTCCGCCACATCGACAAAATTGCCTATCTTCGGCCCAATAAGCGTTTTTATGAACCCGGCTACGCGCACTATCAACCAACCGGGGAGCTCCTCGATCTGGTAAGCCCCATGTTGGAAGATCGGGAAGAGCCATGGGAAATACACCGGTCAGATGTATGGACTCACGTTCTCCCGGCAAAGCGTGCGGAATCGGACAGGCTGCCGGTCCAGGGCTGGAAAATTCACGTCTCAGCCATCGAATCCAACTGTCAGGACGTGCTAGCGAAGGTCGCAGGCATGGCGCTGCAAAATAATATCCAGTTCAAATTCGCCAACGATATCGAAACGCTGAAGATGATGACATCGAAGCGTTGGTCACGTGGCGGATCGGGAAAATTCATCACCTTATATCCGCCCACCGACGAAAAATTTCGAGAGATCATCGAGAAGGCTTATGAAATCCTGCGAGACGATGTCGGATCCTACATCCTGTCCGATCGGCGCTACAAGGACTGTCGTTGCCTCTATTATCGCTATGGCGGAATTACCCAGCTTACCAGGATCCTCTACACGGGTGAGAAGCAGGCAGTGATCCTCTCGCCAGATGGAGAGAAAATTCCCGATCATCGTACACCATATTTCGAGACTCCTCCATGGACTTCCGATCCGTTCCCCGAGGAGCAAGCTGATCACGCAGAATTAACCCTCAATAATGGGCGATATTTGGTGAAGGAGGCGCTCGGTTTTTCCAATACCGGGGGCGTGTATCTGTCGACCGAATTGGCGACGGGACGGGAGTGTGTCATCAAGGAAGCACGTCCATATATTGAGCTGGGGGGGAATAATACGGATTCGGTGAGCCGCCTGCTTCAGGAGGAAAAAATCCTCCGTATGCTCGGTGGTACTGGTCTTGTTCCTGAAATCTATGACTCATTTCGAGATTGGGAAAATCATTATCTGGTTGAAGAATATTTCCCGGCCTCCGATATACGTCTGGTCATGCTTGAATCGAGTCCATTAGTCGATACAAAGCCATCGCTCGCTTCGAGCCAGAATTTCTACAGCATTTACAAGAACGTATTCGTCAATGCCTTGAGAAGCATGGATCGCATCCATGCACAGGGAATCGTCATCGGTGATGTGTCACCTAAGAATATTCTCGTAGACAAGGAGACGATGGCGGTTCGATTTATCGACCTCGAAGGTGCATTTCGCCCAGGGATTGATGAGCCGCAACGACTTCATACGCCTGAGTTCAGAATCCCATCCAAAGGACGCGAGCTGAACAGCACTTATGATGATGATACGTTCGCGATCGGCGTCATTATGTTGTACGCAATCTTTCCGATTGCTGCAATGCAATTTCTTCGCGAAGACTTATTTACGTGTGTATTGCCGACATTGGTGAGGGACGTTGGCTGGGAGAACACGTCGATACTCTCTATCATTACCCAGCTGGTCAATAACAAAATCACTTGTAGTCAAGCCGCTGACTTGCTGGAGTCCAGCCCCTACACTATCGAGCATCCAATAAAAAGGCATGCTCTCCACGGGCCAGATCCAATAAAAATCTGCAATGAGATGGCGCGGTTCCTCGTTTCTAACTATCGACTGGAAGAGATTTATACCGTTTTTCCAGTGGACCCATTTGGTCAGCGGGATAACCCGCTTTCATTCGGTTTCGGCGCGACAGGTGTTATCCACGCTCTGTCGAAGTGCGGTTTCGATGCGCCTTTGCCTGCCATTGAACGTTATCGAAGCGAATTGTCCAATCTTAAGCTGGAAGAACTCGCTCCTGGGTTCCTGGTAGGTTCATCTGGTATTGCATGGTGTTCATTAGAGGCTGGGGATAACGGCACTGCGCAGCGTTTACTGAAGCACGCGAATAACAACCCACTGACGCGTGCCCATCATTCTCTTTACTTCGGCATGGCCGGAATTGGCATGGCGAATCTGGCCGCCTATCTCAGATTGAAGGATCGCGATTATCTTGATGCAGCGCTCGGCTTGGCCGAAACGTTGATAGAACAGGCGAGGGAAAATGAGCGAGGAATTTACTGGGAGGAAGATGGCCAGGTGTGGATCGGCTTCGGTTACGGGCAAAGTGGCGTTGCGTTATTTCTTTTGCGATTGTCCCAAGTTACCGGCGAAACTAAATGGCGCACAATGGGCAAGAAAGCCCTGCAGTACGACATGTCGTGGGGCCGAGAATTGGAACCAGGAAATCTGACTGTTCCAGCCAACGCGGACGATGCAGTGACTTATGAGCACTACATTGAAGAAGGTAGTGCCGGCATCATCAAGGTCGCAATCCGTTATGGTATGTGGGGTAATGATCTGGACGGCTTTATTGGTGATATTGATCGAAAGTATGCCAGCTTTGCAGGACTTATATTCGGGTTGGCAGGCTTCGCCGATGTACTCATCGATGCCTACAGATATACGTCCGATGAAAAATATCTCGCGATGGCGGATACATCTCTGCAGGGGATCATCGATCTGTACCTGCTGAAGTATGAAGATGGCTATGCCACGCCTGGAGAAAATCTGTTCCGCATTACTTGCGACTATGCGACCGGTGTTGCTGGCGTCATGAGGACATTTCATCGACGAGTGAATCCTTCCGAGGACGAGTTTTGTCTGGATGAACTTGACCGGCTTCAGATCAATGCCAGCGACGAACAGGCGCTCAAACAAGTAGAGACATTGAGCCACTAAGCGATGAGCGCGCAAAAGAAAAAAGATCTTGGGTCACGTCGAGCGCCGGGCGAGCCATCAACGTTTCGAAATTTCTTCAGGATGTTGGGGGCAACAAGGCGGCAGTACTGGACCGCACTGTCTTGCAACTGCGTTGTCGCGGGATCAGAAACGATCATTCATCCATTGTTGGTCAAGGAGATTTTCGACGGCGTCAATCAGGGAACCGAATTAAATCGCTTCCTCATGCTGGTTTTTGCTTATTTATTGCTCGGGGTTACCCTGAATATCGTTGGCTATTATCTATCTCTTTGGCAGATGAGGGTGGACAATAAGATTGTTGCAGACACCAGTAGCCGAATATTGTATGCCTATTACGGAAAGAATTATGGCGATGTATTAAGGGAAGGCAGCGGTTACTATCTGTCCAGGATACGATCGGATGTTAAAGATGGCCTGGTTCCGATGTTGGCGCTCGTACGGAGAACCGTGGTGTCTGCCGTCATGTTTGTCGGACTTATTTCCGTGCTGTTAATTCTGTCCTGGCAAGCGTTCGCGATTCTGGCTGTGCTCATCCCGGTGGCCACGTGGGTCAGCATTAAAGTCAGCACGAGGATTCGGCACCTCGCTATCGTCGAGCGGGACAATGAAGCGAAATTGATGGGTATTCTTACCAAATCAGTGGACGCGCTAAAAATGGTCCGTACTTACACGATGATCCCGCAGACCTTGGACAAGTTCAACAAAACCATGGGTGAAACGCTGGAGTCGGGATACCGAAAACAACAGGTCGTTCGTCGCCTGCAAACCGCCAGCGATCTGACCATGAGCGTCTCCGATGCCTGTTCGATTTTCGTGGGAGCGCTCCTGGTATTGAAAAAGCAGATGACCATCGGCGCCTATTTTTCTTTCATGAATGCTTTCTGGCGATCCGCCACCACACTGATCCAGATCTTCAGCCTGTCAGCAGATCTGCATGCTTTGGGTGCCGTCGTCAACCGACTGGCATCATTCATGAATGATCACGGCACCACGCCATCTTGCAAGAACGGCACTGCGGTCAGGGCAAGCGAAATCTGTTTCAGTTATGCCGACAATAAGGTGGTATGTGATTTTTCGATCGATGTAGAGCCAGGAACGCGTCTGCTGATCGTTGGCAATAACGGTTCGGGAAAAACTACGTTGGCAAACATACTTGCCGGTTACCTTTCCCCATCCTCTGGCGACCTGCAACTTCCTCCGAAAATCAGTGCTGCCACCTTGCCGGTATTCTTTCCACCAATAAAGGTGCGAGATCTCGATATCAAGGCAGATTTGCTGAAGCAGTTTGCAGTCGATAAGCCGGATATCTTGGATTCCTTCCCCGACCAACTGTCGGCGGGACAGCAACAGAAGATATCATTGGCGTTGTCTCTTTCTAAAGAGGCTGATCTCTATGTGCTTGATGAGCCATTGGCAAACCTCGATGTGAATAGCCGTGATATTGCGATGCGCGCAATTTGGGAACGCACCGATGGCAAAATCCTTGTAATGATCATGCATGCTTCAGTGGAATATTATTCCAAGTTCGATCAGGTGCGTGTCCTTGGCGATGATTCCGGTCTGGAATATGAACAAACGGCTCACAAGGAGAATCCGAAAGACATGCAGCACAGCTAGCATTTGATTAGGATCTTTGGAACTGGTACTTTTTGCAATCGGTAACTTTATGCTTCGTTATATTCTAAAAGTCGTTCAGCACAACACCCAGCGTAACAAGGTGCTGACAGCGTTGATGGTGCTGGCGATCGGCGTCGGAATCGGCGCAAGCATGACGACCTTGGCAGTGATGCGTCTATTGTCTGGTGATCCTTTACCTGGTCGGAGCCAGAACATCTATTACGCTCAAGTTGATGTCAATCCCCAATCCAAAGGCCAAGAACCGCCGGATGTCCTTGATTATCAGACAGCGGTCGATCTCTGGAATGCCAAGCAGGCGGATCAGCAAACCCTGGTGGCGGGGAGTACGGCCAAGGTCCGCCCCACCGATTCTTCGCTTCCGCCGCAAATGCTGTCCCTGCGCGCCACGACTGCTGACTTCTTTTCGATGTTCAATGTTCCCTTCAAGTTCGGACAAGCGTGGAGCGCGTCGGACGATTCCGGACGCACTCGTGTGGTCGTCATTTCGTCAACACTTAACGAAAAATTGTTCGGTGGTGCGAATAGTGTTGGCAAGATTCTTCGTATAGCCAACTCTGACGTGCGAATCGTTGGTGTTCTCGATGAGTGGCGTCCAGCGCCATTATTTTACGCGGTACGCGGTGGGCGATTCAGTGGTGGTGATACATCGTCGTTCTACAGCCAGCCCGACGATGTGTTCATCCCCTTCTTTTCCGGATTGGAGATTAACGGCGAAAATTTCCATCCATTCAGTTGCTGGGCAAAACGTGACCCAAGCGACAACTTGGAGCGGTCGCCCTGCACCTGGATTGGTTTATGGGTTCGACTGGATGATCCGGCCAGAGTCGCTGCATACAAGCGCTTCCTGGATAACAGCGCTTCTCAACTCAAGGACGAGGGACGCGTTAAATATGCTGAGAACACCCGTCTGCGCATGCTGAGCGACTGGCTTGACTTCAATCTTGTCGTGCCTGGTGACGTAAAACTTCAAGCAGTGCTCGCGGCAGCGTTCCTGGCGATTTGCCTGGTCAATGTCGTCGCGCTTCTCTTGGCAAAATTCCTGCGCCACAGCCGTGAGATTGGCTTGCGTCGCGCCCTTGGCGCAACGCGTGTCGCCATATTTATTCAATGTCTGGCTGAGGCCGGATTCATTGGGGTGCTGGGCGGCATGCTCGGTTTGTTGCTGACCCAGCTCGGCTTGTATCTGGTGCGTCAACAACCCGTCCCGTACGTTGACCTTGCGTATTTGGATATACCAATGTTCTTGACGACGTTTGCGCTATCTTTCGTCGTCAGCTTAATTGCCGGTCTAATACCGGCGTTGCGTGCCACAATGATTCAGCCTGCAGTGCAGTTAAATCAGCCATAAAGAGGTCATATGCAGATTCAATATGTAATGGCCGCATTACGCAAGCATCGGCTCGTGACGTTGCTGATCGTTTTACAAATATCCCTGTCTTTCGGGGTTCTATGCAATGCTACTTTTCTCATTATGCAGCGTGTCGAAGCAATGCGTATCGATAGTGGAATTGATGAGTCGTCCTTGGCATTGGTGAAGGTTGCCGGCTACGAGCAGCACCAAGCGCCGGACTTGAATGCCCGCATCGTCGCTGCGCTGCATGGCGTTGCAGGGGTTCAAAATGTCAGCGTGATCAGCGCTGTACCTTTTGGTGGTGGTGGTCTCAGGGCCGGCGTTCATCTTGACCCCGAACAAAAACAATTTGCCGGTGTTATTGATTTCTATCTCGGCGATACGGCAGCCGTCGAGTCTCTCGGATTGCGGTTGACTGCCGGACGTTTGCCCTCCAAGGACGAGTACACCCCTATCGCGCAACTTTTCCCGGCCAGTCCACCGATTCTGATCACCAGGAAGCTCGCAGAAAAATTCTGGCCTGGGGAAGACCCGTTGGGGAAGCAGTTTTGGGTTCTCGAAACCGTATTTAGAGTCGTTGGTGTCATCGAGCATCTATCTACCGTCTACCCAACTATCAGCGCGGATGAAGATCCAGATTGGGCGGTTTTTGTTCCCACCTCCAACGGCGAAGGCTTGGATGGAAAATACCTCATTCGCGGCAACCCACATGATATGGCGCGCATCCTCGATGACGCGAAGAAAATCGTCCAAAAAACCGTGCCCAATTTGATATTGGATATCGAGGCAAGCAGGAGCCTGGAAGACCTGCGCGGCGCTTTTTTTGAAAAATCCCGGATTATGCTGGGATTGTTGCTATCCCTCATCATCGGTTTATTGGGAACCACAGCATTGGGAATCATTGGATTGGCTGATTTCTGGGTATCACAACGTGCTAAGCAAATCGGCATTCGGCGCGCTCTCGGTGCTACCAAAGGTGACATTCTGAGCTATTTTCAGATTGAAAACTTTCTTATCGTTACATCTGGAATCGTCTTGGGAATGTTGGTCTCGTACGAAATGAATCTCGGGTTGATGAAATTCTATGAATTGCCTAAATTGCCTCTAATGTATTTTCCTGTAGGAGCGATCGTGCTCTGGATTCTAGGCCAGCTTGCTGTTCTGGCACCAGCCTTGAGCGCGTCCGGAATTTCGCCGATGAGCGCAATCAAGTCTGCTTAATTCTTCCAAATATTGTCTAGATAACTGAAAATGATAGCCGATACCTCAGCTCAAGACACGCCACTTTCGAACTCTCGATTGCGTCGGAGTCGCGCGCCAGTCTTTGGTGTGCTTGCTCTGGCACTGGCAGCCGGCATCCTATTCCAGTTCAATAATTCGACGAATGCCGGGGCAAGCTATAGCCGCTCGCGCGTTACTATCGCAACCGCTGAAATCGGCGATCTGACACGGGATGTGTCGGCTGAAGGCAAGGTTATCGCCGCTTCGGCTCCGACTTTATATGCAGGGTCAGGCGGTACGATCACTTTCAATGTTCAGCCCGGCAACCCTGTGAAAGTGGGCCAGATTTTGGCAAGTATCGCCAGCCCTGAATTGCTGGCCAATCTCGCACAAGCCCGGAGTGCCGCCGATGCCGACAAAAGCGCCTGGCTGCTTGCCGAAGCTGATACGCGCCAAGCGTACGCAAGCGCCGAGGCGGCGGTGCAGATGGCCGAGCTGGAGCTCGCCGCTGCAAACAATGAGCTTTCCCGCCAGACTCGTGCGTTCGAGGTGGGAGCCACTGCTGGCCTGACAGTCGAGCAAGCGCGTGATGCGCTAGCCCGCGCCAAGATCGCGCATGAGCAAGCAAAGAAGGCATCGACGCTGAAAAACGATGCGACCCGCTTTGAGCTTGCTGTCCGCCGCCACGCCTATGAGCGTGCCGTATTACAGGTCGCTGATTTGCAGCGGCAACAGGAGGAGTTGTCGATTCGTTCTCCCGTTGATGGGCAGGTGGGCCAGATTTTTGTGAGCGACCGTTCCACCGTTGCCAAGGACGCAAAACTCTTGGCGGTGGTGGATCTCAGCAAGCTCGAAGTGCAGGTCCAGGTCGCGGAAAGTCAGGCCCGTGAACTGACTGCTGGCATGGCTGGTGAGATTAGCGGTAGCGGGGGCCAGTGGCGGGGGCGGGTCAGCAGTGTTTCACCTGAGGTGGTGAACGGAGAAGTTTCCGCAAGACTGAGTTTCGACGAGATGCCTCCACAAGCGCTGCGCCAGAATCAGCGGCTTTCAGTACGTGTATTGCTGGATAAGCGCAGCGAGGTATTGCGTGTCGCACGCGGGTCCTTTGTCGAGGAGAACGGAGGTCGCTGGGCTTACGTAGTGTCCGGCGAAATGGCTGTCAGACGGCCGATCCGTCTGGGTGTTTTAGGTATTTCCCAGGTGGAAATTCTGGATGGGATCAAGACGGGCGAAGAAATGATAATTTCCGGTAGTGAAATATTCAAAAACGCCGAACGTGTTCAATTAATCAAGTAGGGGCGTTCCATGCTTATGATGCAGCATATTGCCAAGGTCTACCGCACCGACACCGTTGAAACAAAAGCATTACGTGATTTCAACCTTGTTGTCAGCCAGGGCGAATTCGTCGCAGTTACCGGTCCGTCCGGTTCGGGGAAAAGTACATTCCTCGGTATCGCCGGATTGGTGGATACGCCTAGCGGCGGCACTTACTTGCTCGATGGAACCGATGTGAGCAATATGAACGACACCGCGCGGAGTCGTCTTCGCAACCGCAAGATCGGGTTTATCTTCCAGTCCTTCAATTTGATCCCTGATCTTAACCTGATCAATAATATTGAAGTCCCTTTGGCCTATCGAGGCGTCAGCGCCTCCGAGCGGCGTGAACTCGCTCATGCGGCTCTGAAACGGGTAGGGCTTGGCTCGCGTGCAAAGCATTACCCTGGTCAACTATCGGGTGGACAACAACAGCGGGTGGCGATTGCGCGTGCTCTGGCCGGCTCCCCACCGCTCCTGTTGGCCGATGAACCTACTGGTAATCTCGACAGCGAAATGGCTCGTGGAGTCACGGAGCTATTGGAAGAACTTCATGTGGGGGGCGCCACTATCGTGATGGTTACCCACGATCTGCCCTTGGCCGAACGCGCCCAACGAATCATACGGGTTAAGGATGGCCAAGCGACTGAGCCGCTGCGCGATTCCCAGTTCCTCGCGTCGAATTGAGGCAGTACGTGAGGCGCTTAATCTGGATCGCATTACTTGGTATATTTTCTCAAGCGGCAGCGGCGACAACCGATGATCTGCTTACACTCTACATTCAGGCTCGCGCCAATTCCCCGATACTGCAAAAGTCCCTGGCGCAGACACAGTTGGCCCGCGCTGATGCCGATGCCGCCCGTGCTCCATTGCTCCCGCAATGGAAACTGATTTCCGAGCGACAGCGTTCGGAAGGAGCATACTTCAATACTGTGACCAGTGAGATCTCACAGTCAGTGATCGATTTAGCTGCCCGTTCCGAATGGAATGCTGCCCGCGCGGACGCCAGTGCACAAGAAGCTAATTTTCAAGCCGACAAGCAATCCTTGCTGGCCGAGGTTGCCGTGCGTTATTTCGCAATGCTTACGGCGGAAAGTCAGCTCGCCACCTATATCGCCAACGAAGCTGCATATGCCGAATTGGTACGACAGAACGAGGTACGCGTTGCGGAAGGACTTTCGGCGGCAGCAGACGTGGATCAAGCGCGTGCCTTTCTTGGTCTTGCACAGGGTACGACCCAGCAGGCCAAGGAGGTATTGGCCGATGCTCGCCAAGCACTCCAGCAACTCATTGGACGTGCCCCGGAACAACTTAAACCCCTGAAAAAAAATTGGCGGCCTGTCGTGCTTCGTTCTGGGCCGGAACCCGAAGCACTGGCGGACCACCCGCGACTGCAAGCTGGCGCGGCAAGTATTGCAGCAGCAAAAGAGCGTATCAGTGCGGCACGTGCCGGTCATCTTCCGACAGTGGCTCTCGTTGTCACATCGGAACGTGCTCCGTACACCTATCAGCCTCAAACCTCCTCGACGCATTCGACCGTGGGCATCCAATTGTCAATTCCGCTGATGACAGGGGGGGCTGCCTTGGCGCAGAAGAGGCAAGCCGTGGCAGAGCGAGACGCCGAAATCGCACAGGTCGAAATCACTCGACGGGAGATTACGAGAGATGTCAAAGCGCAATGGGAAGCCTTGCAGGGAAGCATTGCACAAATACGCGTGACCGAAGTAGGAGCTGCAGCAGCCGAGCGCGCGCTGAGTGCCATACGTTCGGGCCAGCAAATCGGCACACGGAGTCTCACCGACGTACTGACTGCCATCCAGACAAATGGCCAGGCACAACTTCAACTCGCCCAAGCTCGTCATCGCCATGTCGTTGCACTGCTGCTGCTCAAGCAATCCGAAG
Organism: Massilia timonae; assembly: GCF_001866515.1. Lineage (NCBI taxonomy): Bacteria > Pseudomonadati > Pseudomonadota > Betaproteobacteria > Burkholderiales > Oxalobacteraceae > Massilia > Massilia timonae. Next base: position 980,500 of record NZ_JRYB01000001.1, on the reverse strand, counting down.
GGCACCTGACGATTGATGACCTCGCAGCAGTCAACGCCCTACTGGAATGAGGCGGGGCGCTTCCGCCAGATCAGCGGCGACAGGCGGGATCGACACGGATGGCAAGCCCTGCCGCAAGCCCGCAAGTCTGTTCCGGCCGGCTATGCCTGCGGGATTGTGTTTTGCACCTGAAGCTGTAACTTACATAGCGCGCTGAATATCCGCCGTGATCTCGTAAGCGCGCAGGCGCGCCGCGTGATCGTAGATCTGTGAGGTGATCATCAGCTCGTCCGGCTTGGTCTTCTCGATGAAGGCGCGCAGCTGGTGAGCCACCGTCACGCGCGAGCCGATTGCCGAGCACGACAGCACGCTGTCGAGCATCATGCGTTCGGGCAGGTCGAGCGCTTCCAGGTAGCCGCTCACCGGCGGCTTGAGCTTGGTCGGGCGGCCGGTGCGCAAGTTGACGAAGGCCTGCTGCATCGAGGTCGCCAGGAAGTGCGCTTCTTCGTCGGTGTCGGCGGCGAACACGTTAAAGCCCAGCATGATGTACGGCTTGTCGAGCTGTTCCGACGGGCGGAAGTTGCTGCGGTACATGTCGATTGCCTGCATCATCATCTGCGGCGCGAAGTGCGAGGCAAACGCATACGGCAGGCCGAGGTGCGCCGCCAATTGCGCGCCGAACAGGCTGGAACCGAGGATCCACACCGGCACGTCCAGGCCGGCGCCGGGCACGGCCTGCACCGGACGGCGGGTCGAGCCGGCGAAATAATCCATCAACTCCACGACGTCTTGCGGGAATTCGTCGGCATCCGACGCCAGGTTGCGGCGCAGGGCGCGCGCCGTGGTGTGGTCCGAGCCTGGCGCGCGGCCGAGGCCGAGGTCGATCCGGCCCGGATGCAGCGCCTCGAGCGTGCCGAACTGTTCGGCGATCACCAGCGGCGAATGGTTGGGCAGCATGATGCCGCCGGCGCCCACGCGGATGCGCGAGGTGCCGGACGCCACGTGGCCGATCAGCACCGCGGTGGCGGCGCTGGCAATGCCCGGCATGCCGTGGTGTTCGGCCAGCCAGAAGCGGTTGTAACCCCAGCGCTCGCCATGTTGGGCAAGGTCGAGCGAGCGTTGGAACGAGGTGGCCGCATCGCTGCCTTCAGCGATCGGCGAGAGGTCGAGTATCGAGAAAGGAATCATGGATCCATGATACGCCGATGCGAAAAAGCGCGTGCGCGGCCACCCAAAAATGCCGGGGTCGCCACTTGGGTTAGTATTTCTTCATGATGCCAAAACAATTTTTTCGCATGCGTGTTGCGATCTTTCCTGCCGTCATGTTGCTCGCCGGCTGTGTCCACCTGCCGACTTCCATGAGCGCCGAACCCCCATTCAATCCGGAACGCGTGACCGCGATCGATCACGCCATCGATGCCGCGATCGCCGCCCGCAAGCTGCCGGGCGCGGTGTACCACCTCGAACGCGGCGCCGCTATCTACGAGCGCGGCTACGGACGGCTCAGCTATGAAGAGGACGCCGCCGCCGTGACGCCCGCGACCGTCTTCGATGCCGCCTCGCTGAGCAAGGTGCTGGTGACGGCGCCATCGGTGCTGATGCTGGCCGAGGAGGGCAAGATCGATCTCGAGGCGCCGCTCACAAATTATTTTCCGGAATGTACCGGCGGCGGCAAGGAAGCGATCACGGTCCGCCACCTGTTGACGCATGTGTCGGGCCTGGCCTCGGGCTTGCCGGCGAAACCGGCGTGGCAGGGCAAGACGGCGGCGCTGTCCCTGGCCTGCGCGCAGTCGGTGACCCATCCGCCGGGCAGTTTCTTCCGCTACTCGGACATCAACTACATCCTGCTCGGCCTGCTGGTCGAGCGCACGGCGGGCGTGTCGCTCGACCGCTTCGCCCAGGAACGCATCTTCGCCCCGCTGGGCATGCTTGACACCGGCTATCGCCCACTGGAGCGCATGCCGGCGGCGCGCATCGCGCCGACCCAGCGCGGCGCCAGCGAGGCGGCGCAGCTGCCCACGGCGCACGGCGACCTGGCGCCGGGCGCGCCGCTGCAGGGCGTGGTGCACGATCCGACCGTGCGGCGCATGGGCGGCGTGGGCGGCTCGGCCGGCGTGTTCTCGACCGTCGGCGACGTCGCCCGCTTCGGTCGCATGCTGTTGGGCAATGGAGCACTCGATGGCGTGCGCATATTGCAGCCGGAAAGCGTTCGCCTGCTGACGACGGTGCAGTCGCCGTCTGGCATCGCAGCGCTGCGGGGGATGGGCATGGACATCGACTCGCCCTATGCCAAGCGTCCGCGCGGCAATGTCTATCCAATCGGCAGCTATGGCCATACGGGATTCACCGGCTGCATCCTGTGGGTCGATCCACAGTCACAAAGTTTGTATGTCTTCCTGTCGAACCGGGTCTATCCGGACGACCGCAGCGTGGTGCTGCCGCTGTACACGCAGCTCGGCACGCTCTCTGCCCAGGCTGCACTGGAAGCTCTGCAGTAGGAGAAAGATGGGTGCAAGATAGTGGAAATTAAAAGACGATGATGTATTTCCGAGCGGCTACCGTGCGCTCCCATCCGTAGCATGTCCCTACACTGGAACTCCTCACTCGACGCAGCACGCCACCAGACCGGCATGTGCGCCGGGTACCGCCCCTGACTCATTAGTTACATTGAGGAGAACACCATGAAAATGAATACGTTACTCAAAGGAATGCTCGGTGCTTCGGTTGCCGCCGCCATGTTCGGCGCCACTGCGGTCAACGCCCAGACCAGCACCACCGGCTCGACCAGCACCGGCCAGTCGGGCCAGATCGGCAGCAGCACCAGCAGCCAGACCGGCAGCATGCGCGACCAGACCAGCGGCAGTTCGTCGACCGGCGCGACCGGCAGCATGCAGAGCACCGATCCGCAACACCAGCGTGACCGCGACCGCCGCAGCAAAACCGGCACCAGCAGCGGCACCTCGGGCACGAGCGGCACCACGGGCACCACCGGCACGACCGGCGCCACGGGTACGACCGGCACCTCGGGAACGACCGGCACCACGGGTACGACCGGCACCACCGGCACGACCAGCGGTTCGAGCGGTTCGCTGGGCACGGGCACCAGCGGTTCCACCGGCACCATGGATGACACCGGCCGCACCGGCACCTCGACCGGCACCACGGGTACGACTGGCGCCACCGGCACCACTGGTACGACCGGCACCACCGGTACGACGGGCACCACCGGCACCACCGGCCGCGGCTACTGATCCAGCCGATAGCGCTTCAGCAGTAACGGCGGCGTCCCCGGCCGCCATCTTGAACACCGGCTCGCGCCGGTGTTCGCGTTTCTGGCTCGCGTTTCCTTTCGTTCAGCGCATGCCGCGCCGCGCGCCGCCGCGTCTGTCCTGCGACGGCAGGGCGTCGCCGGGCGCCAGCGCGATCTTCGCCAGCGGCGTCGGCGCCGGGCCGTGCAGCACATTGCCCTCGATATCGAAACGCGAGGCGTGACAGGGGCAGTCCCAAGACTGCTCGGCGCCATTCCAGTGCACCGCGCAACCGAGATGGGTGCACCTGGCCGACAACGCATGCAGGCCGCCTTCGCGATCGCGATAGACCGCCACCCGGCGCAAGCCGTCGCGCAGCACCGCGCCCTCACCGGGCGGAATCATCTGCACCGAATCGACTTCTCCGCCGCGCAGCCAGTCGCCGTAGCGCGCCGCCACATTCGCCTGGGCGCTGGCGAATTCGCCAAGTCCATGCACGGGCTTGCGCGCCGGGTCATACAATGCGCTCCAGGGATTCGGCCGTTCCATGATCAGGTCGGTCACCAGCATGGCGCCGATGGTGCAGTGGGTCATGCCGTTGCCGGAGTCGCCCGTGATCAGGTAGACGTTGTCGTCGTCCATCGGGTTGCGGCCCAGGAAGGCCAGGCCGTCGCTCGGTTCCATCACCTCGCCCGACCAGCGCCAGGCCAGTTCGCGCGCCATCGGGAAGCGTGCGCGCGCCCAGCGCTCGAGCTCGTCGTAACGGTGGCCGGGATGCGCGTCCTGGCCCGTCTTGTGATCGGCCCCGCCCACGACCAGCACCTCGTCGTCGTCCATGCCGGACGCCAGCCGCACATAGTGATAGGGCTCGTCCAGGTCCCACAGCAGCAGGTGCGGCAATGCGCCATGCGGCACGCGCAGGCCGATCACATAGGTGCGGTAGCCGGCCTGCTTGGTGTGCATCACGACGCGGTCGTTGAACGGCGTGTGCGTGGCCACCACCACGTCCCGGGCCCGGATCTCGCCATGGTCGAGGGACACGAGCTGGCGCCGGTGGTCGCCGCGGATGCGGCGGGCGTGGCTGGCGCCATGGATGCGGCCGCCGCGCCGGATGAAGGCGCGCGCCAGGCCGTCGAGGTATCTGAGCGGATGGAACTGCGCCTGGCCCGGATAGCGCACGGCGGGGCCGGTCTCGAACCCCAGGCCCGGCACGCCGGCGACCATCTCGGCCTGCACGCCGGCGCGCACGGCGGCGTCGCATTCACGCTCGAGCTGCGGCCCGTCGCGCGGGTCGCGCGCCATCAGGTAGCCGTCCAGGTGTTCGAGTTCGCAGGCAATGCCTTCCTTGCGCACGATGGATTCGACCATCTGCAGGGCATGGGCATAGCTGCCGGCCACCAGGCGCGCCTGGGCGCGGCCGAAGCGGCGTTCGATGCCGTGGTACCACTCGTCGGGCGGGAAGAAATGGGCGGTGGTGCGGCCGCTCTCGCCGGCGCCGACGCCGAGCGCGTCGACGACCACCACGTCCTTGTCTTCGCACGCCAGCAGATAGGCGGCGGTGAGGCCGGCGATGCCGGCGCCGATCACGCACACCTGGGCTTCCTGCGCGCCGACGAGCGGGGGGAAGACGGGCACCGTGGCGGTGTCCATCCAGAGCGAAGTCGAACTGCCGTTGGTCGCGCCGCGCATGATCCAATCCACCGATTTCCGCCAATTGTGAAAGCCAGTCTAGCGCGCCGACACGAAGCAGGTAGCACGATGTGGCGTCGTTGCCGCATCGCAGGGGATTTCTGGTGGAGAGCGTGCGCATCGCGACTTTTATGGCTTAGTATCCACTCTTATTGCATACCGGAATTAAAATGAAGCCGCTCGCCGCGCCGTCGGAATCCCTGCTGCCAAGCGCCATGAAACTCTCCGAGCTGATCGGGGCGCTGAGCTACGCGCTCGACATCACCGAGGGCCAGCCGGCGGGACATTGCGTGCGTTGTTGCTGGATTGGCATGCACGTCGGCCGCGCCGCCGGCCTCTCCGAGCAGCAGTTGTGGGAGCTGTATTACGCGCTGCTGCTGAAGGATCTCGGCTGCAGCAGCAACGCGGCCCGCATCTGCGAGCTCTATCTCACCGACGACCTGGACTTCAAGCGCGATTTCAAGACCGTGGGCGACAGCCTGCCGCAGGTGCTCGGCTTCGTGCTCAAGCACACCGGCCTGAAGGCCGGGCTGGCGGAACGCTTTCGCAGCGTGATGACGATCCTGCGCGACGGTCCCGAGATCGCACAGGGCCTGATCGCCACGCGCTGCCAGCGCGGCGCGGATATCGCGCGCCTGCTGCGTTTTCCCGAAGGCGTGGCGCAAGGCATCTATTCGCTCGACGAACATTTCAATGGCAAGGGCAAGCCGGCCCAGCTCGTTGGCGAAGCCATCCCGGTCATTGCGCGCATCGCCCTGCTGGCCCAGGTGATCGACGTGTTCCACACCGCCGGCGGGCGCGCGGCGGCGCTGCGCGAAGCCGGCGCGCGGGCCGGCGCCTGGTTCGATCCGCGCCTGGTGGCGGCGTTCGAAACCTGTGCGCAAGACGATGCGTTCTGGCAGATCCTGGCCAGCCCCGAGATCGACCGCGCCATCCTGGCGCTGGAGCCTGCCGGTCACGAGGTCGCGCTCGACGAGGATTACCTGGACGATATCGCCGCCGCCTTCGGCCAGGTGGTCGATGCCAAGAGTCCCTATACTAGTGGCCACAGCACGAGGGTTGCGCTGTACACCGACATGATCGGCGAGGCGCTTGGCCTGTCGCCGCAGCGTCGCCGCTGGCTCAAGCGTGGTGCGCTGCTGCACGACGTCGGCAAGCTCGGCGTCAGCAACAGCGTGCTCGACAAGGCGGGCTCGCTCGACCGAACCGAGTGGGACGCGGTGCGCCAGCATGCCGAATTCACCGAGACCATCCTCGGCCGCATCGCGGCGTTCTCCGAGCTGGCCGCGATCGCCGGCGCCCATCACGAGCGGCTCGACGGCGGCGGCTATCCGCGCGGCCTGGCGGCCGAAGAAATTCGCCTGGAAACCCGCATCATCACCACCGCGGATATTTTCGACGCCATCACCGCCGAGCGTCCATACCGCGGCGCCATCCCGATTCCCCAGGCGCTCGAGATGATGGAAAAGACGGTCGGGACCGCGCTCGACCCGGCCTGCTTCGCCGCGCTCAAGCGCGCCATGGCCAAGGCGCCGTTTTCCGCAGCCTGATCTTCATCCACGCCGTCTTTCCTTCCTGATTGCCCTCGCGCCTGTCCAGGCAGGCAGGGCCGTGCGCGTCTCCAGCCTGCCGCATGTCGATGTCATCCCGATGAAAAATTGCAGATTGGATAGCAAGATTTGACAAAACCGGGGTCGCGGATGCCGCCAGAATGCGTTTCATACATAAACACCAAGAGACGCCCGAACGTCCTGGAAGTCGCGACCGCAAGGGTGTGTAGAACAACCAACCTGGTTTTGGAGAGGCACATGAACGAGTTGAAGGCACGGCAGTACCAGCGCACCGCGATCGCGGCGGCGGTGGCAGGGGTGGCGATGTCGATGGGACAGGCCTGGGCACAGGAGGCGCCCATCGCAGGGCCGCAGACCGTGGTGGTCACCGGCGTGCGCGCCGCCCTCGAGCAGTCGCTGCGCCAGAAGCGCAACGCCGACGCCGTGGTCGAGGTCGTGACCGCCGAGGACATCGGCAAGATGCCCGATAAAAACGTGGCCGACGCGATCCAGCGCCTGCCGGGCGTGAACACGCAATCGTCGGCCGGCGGCGAAGGCGGCTTCGGCGAGAACGACCGCGTCAGCCTGCGCGGCACCAGCCCCAGCCTGCAGCAGACGCTGTTCAACGGCCATGCGATCAGCACCGGCGACTGGTTCGTGCTGAACCAGATCGGCGGCAACGTCGGCCGCTCCAGCAGCTTCTCGCTGCTGCCGTCCGAGCTGGTCGGCTCGATCGTGGTCCAGAAAAGCCCCACCGCCGACCTGGTCGAAGGCGGCGTCTCGGGCGCCATCAACGTCATCACGCGCCGTCCGCTCGACTTCAAGCAGCAGCTGACGGTCGAGGGTTCGGTGCAGGCCAACTACAACGACCTCTCCGGCAAGACCGAGCCGCACCTGTCGGGCCTGGTGAGCTGGAAGAACGCCGCCAATACCGCCGGCATCCTGGTCCAGGGATTCTCGGAAAAGGCCAGCGTGCGCCGCGACGGCCAGGAAATCCTGGGCTACACCCCGATCAGCGCGACCAGCGCGGCGGCCATCGCCAACCCGGCGCTGGCCGGCGTGATCGTGCCGACCTTTATCGGCGCCGCCCTGTTCGAGCAGACCAAGAAACGCGAAGGCGGCGCCTTCGACATCGAGGTGCGGCCGAACCGCGATCTCACGCTGGACCTGAACGGCTTCTATTCGAAGCTGGAAGCGCCGCACCAGAACACCAACTCGCTGGCCGCTCCGGCCAACTCGATCAACAGCCTGGGCCTGATTCCGATCAATCCGGTGGTGCGCAACAACACCCTGGTGGGCGCCGGATTCACCCGCAATGCGGGCGAGGTCGACAATATCTACCGCCCGGATGCGGGCGGCGAATCGTGGTACCTCGACTTCAACGGCAAGTGGCGCGTCAGCGAGCGCTTCAGCCTGTCGGGCAAGGTCGGCAAGACCCATGGCGTGGGCTGGGACCGCGACGACGTCTATTACCAGAACAACGTCGACGGCGGCATGGTGTACGCCTTGAACGGGCTGTCGCCGGCCTCGGTCAGCTACCCCGGCGGCAACACCGCCGTGCCCGGCTCGACCGCCTGGGCCGGCGGCGGCGAATCGCAGTCGGTGGACAAGGAAGAATACGCCCAGCTCGACGGCGAGCTGCGCCTCGACAACCCGACCTTCCAGTCGCTGCGCTTTGGTGCGCGCTGGACCGACCACGAGCGCACCGCCGAGCATCCGCTGGAAACCCGTCCGGGCCCGGTCGGCTTCACCAATCCGCAGCCGGCCTGGAGCGGGCAGATGTATCCGGGCGACTTCGGCAGCGACATCGGCGGCTACAGCGGCATCCCTTACTTCAAGTACGACGGCGCGGCGCTCGGCGCCTGGGGCGCGATCCCCGGCAACCGCCTGCTCGACTATGTGCTGCGCCATAACTGGATGAACGAGTTCGAGGTGGCCGAGAAGACGGCGGCGGTCTACGGCATGGTCGACTTCGGCGGCGACCGCTGGAGCGGCAATATCGGCCTGCGCGCCATCGAGACGCGCCAGACCACGGTCGTCAACCTGCCGGGCGGCCCGACGCCGATCACGGGTTCGGCCTTCGGTCCCTATACCCCGACCACGTTCAAGCGCACCTACCGCGACTACCTGCCGAGCGCCAACCTGAAGTACGACCTGACGCCCGACCTGACGATTCGCACCGCGCTGGCCAAGACCATCGCGCGGCCCGACTACAGCGCGCTGGGCGGCTCGGTCTCGCTCAACGACGACGCGCTGAGCGGCAGCGGCGGCAACGTGAACCTCGATCCGGTGCGCTCGACCAACTTCGACATCGGCGCCGAGTGGTACTACGCGCCGAAGGCGCTGCTGTCGGCCGGCCTGTTCTACATGGACCTGCGCTCGATCGTGGCCCAGGGCACGTCGACCGGGAGCTATTACAACAACAAGCGCGAGACCTTCACCGAATACCAGATCACGTCGCCCTACAACACCAGCGGACGTAACCGCGGCGTGGAGCTGAGCTGGCAGCAGCCGTTCCTGGACAACTTCGGCATGCTGGTCAACTACACCTATGCCGACGGTGAGCTGGACGATGGCGGCGAACTGCTCAACTCCTCGAAAAACACCTACAACGTGACCGGCTACTTCGAGAACGAGCGCTTCTCGGCGCGCCTGGCCTACAACTGGCGTTCCAAGTACAAGGCCGGCGTGGACCGCGGCGCCAGCCAGCACGTGGACGACATGCCGTCGCTGGCGGCCTCGGTCAACGTCAAGCTGACGGACAAGCTCACGCTGACCTTCGATGCGCTGAACCTCACCAACGAGACCATCAAGATGTACGCCGAAAACGAGGACCGGCCGCGTGCCTTCTACTCGAACGGCCGCACCTTCTACCTCGGCCTGCGCGGCAAGCTGTGATCGACCGGGGAGGCGCCGCGCGCGCCTCCCCAACCTGGAATCAATCCCATGACGTACCGACCAGAGGGCGGCCCGGCGATCGCGATCGCCTGGGAATGCCTGAGCAACTTCACACGCGACGACGCGTTTACCGCGCAGCTCACGCTGCGCAACGATGGCCTTGATGCGATCGCGCCCGGCTGGACCCTGTGCTTCAACACCTGCCGCAAGATCCTGCCCGAGACCGTGAGCAGAGGCTTCCAGGCCGCGCACCTGAACGGCGATCTGTTCAGCCTGTGCATGCCGCTGGGCGGCGCCTGGCTGCCGGGGCAGGAGCATGTCATCGTTTACGAATCCCTGCACTGGGCGATCGGCATCACCGATGCGCCCTTGGGCTTCTATCTGCTGGATGCGGTGGGGAAGGCGTTCGACCTGGGCGATCCCGACATCGCGCCCTTCGTGCGACCGGAGCAGCGCCACCGCATGCGCGGCGACCTGCTGCCCACGGCCGATGCGGCCTGGCGATTCGAACAGAATGCGGTGCTGTCGCTGCTGGACGACGACGCCGTCGGCCGCATTACGCCGCGCCCGCGCATGGCGCGCTTCGATGGGCGCAGCTGTGCGCTCGGGCGATCGACGCCGATCGACGGCAGCGCGCAGCTCGATAATGAATCGGCCTTCCTGCGCTCGCTCCTGGCAACGCTGCCCGAGGGCGAGGGCGACGCCCGCATCGTGCTCGAGACCGATCCCGCGATGGAGTCCGAAGCCTACCAGCTGGAGATCGCACCCGAGCGCGTCGTGGTGCGTGGCGCAGGCGCGCACGGCGTCTTCAACGGCCTGCAGAGCCTGGCCCAGCTCCTGGCGCAGGACGGCGCGCTGCCATGCGGGACGGTCGTGGACACCCCGCGCTTCGCCTACCGCGGCATGATGCTCGACGTCGCCCGCCATTTCTCCAGCGTCGACACCGTGCTGCGCCTGCTCGACTGCATGGCGAGTTATAAACTCAATCGCTTCCACTTCCACCTGACCGACGACGAAGGCTGGCGCCTGGCGATCGCCGCGCTGCCCGAGCTGACCGAGGTCGGCGCCCGGCGCGGCGTTCCCGCGCCGGGCGAATCTCCCTGCCTGCCGCCATCGTTCGGCTCCGGCGCCGACACGCGTTCGCCCGGCGGCAGCGGCTTTTATAGGGCCGACGAATTCGTGACCATCCTGCGCCACGCGCGGCGCCTGCACATCGAGGTGATCCCCGAATTCAATATGCCGGGCCACGCGCGCGCGGCGGTCGAGGCGATGCGGGTGCGCCATGCGCGCCTGATGGCGGCGGGAGATATCGCCGGCGCCGAAGAATACCTGCTGAGCGATCCGATGGATGCCTCGGTCTATGAATCGGTGCAGCTGTGGACCGATAACGTGATGTGCATCGCGCTGCCCTCTGTCGACCGCTTCATCGACACCGTGGTCGCCGAGGTCGCGGCGCTGTACCGGCAAGCGGGCATGCCCTTGCGCGTGCTGCACACCGGTGGCGACGAGGTCCCGGTCGGCGCCTGGCTCGGCTCGCCCGCCTGCCAGGCGCGCATGCGCGCGCACGGCTGGCTGGAGGCGCGCCAGTTGCGCGACGACTTCCAGGCGCGCTGCCGCGCGATCCTGGCGCGTCACGGCATCGCCTTCAGCGGCTGGGAAGAAACCGCGCTGACCTCGAACGGCGCGGGGCAGGGCGAAGACGTCTACGTCTGGAACAACGGCTGGGGTTCCGGCCAGGAAGACTGCGCCAACCGCCTGGCCAATGCCGGCCATCAGGTGGTGCTGTCGAGCGCCGCCAGCCTGTACTTCGACTTCGCCTATGCCAAGCATCCGCAGGAACCGGGCTATTACTGGGCCGGCTTCGTCGACACCCGCGAACCCTTCGGCATGGTTCCCCTCGATGCGCCGCTGCTGCCTCAGCATGACGCAATGGGCCGTGCGCCGACACTTGCGCACATAGCGGCGCTGGCCCCGCTCGACGCCGGTGGACGCCAACGCGTCAAGGGCTTGCAGGGGCAGCTGTGGGGCGAGAACGCGCGTTCGCGCGAACGGGTCGAGTACCTGGCGCTGCCGCGCCTGATCGGCCTGGCCGAACGGGCCTGGAGCGCCGACCCCGGCTGGAAGCATCCCGACGAACTGGCCGCCGACTGGAACGAATTCGCCAACCGCCTCGGGCAGCGCGAGCTGCCGCGCCTGGACCGCCTGCCGCAGCCCTGGGGCTACCGCCTGCCGCCGCCCGGCGCGGTGGTCGAGGAGGGCTGGCTGCATGCGAATATCGCCCTGCCGGGCCTGGCCGTGCATTACACTCTGGATGGCAGCGAGCCCGGCGCGCACAGCCCACGCTACACGGCGCCGGCGCCGCTTGCCGGCAGCCGCAGCGTGAAGCTGGCCAGCGTCGACACCCGTGGACGCGCCAGCCGCATCGTCACCCTGAATCTGGAATTGCCATGACCGCGATGAACGATGCCCCCGCCGCCACGACCTTGAAGGAAAGACGCCGTCATCCGCTATCCTGGGTGCCGACCCTGTACCTGGCCCAGGGCCTGCCGTTCTACGCGGTGGCCCTGGTGGCAGGCCAGATGCTCAAGAGCATGGGCGTGCCGAACGACCAGATCGCGCGCTGGACCGGTTTATTGGGCCTGGCCTGGGCCTTCAAAGCGCTGTGGAGTCCGTTCATGGAACTGGCCCCCAGCCGGCGCCTGGCGGTGGTCGCTTGCCAGCTGATCGGCGGCGCCTGCCTGGCGCTGGTGGCCCTGGCGCTGCAGCTGCCGGCGTGGTTCGCGCTGTGCATCGCCTTGCTGGCGGTCGTCTCGCTGGCCTCCAGCACGCACGACATCGTCGCCGACGGCATCTATATCGCCAGCCTGGATGCGCGCGAGCAGGCCGCCTATGCCGGCTGGCAGGGCGCCTTCTTCAATGCGGCCAAGTTCATCTCGCTGGGCGGCCTGCTCATCCTGGCCGGGGCGCTGGAACAGCGCCTCGGCATCGAGGCCGCATGGACCACCGTGTTCCTGCTGCTGGGCGGCCTGATGGCGCTGCTCGGGCTGTACCACGTGCGCGCGCTGCCGGCCACACCCAGGGTGGCCAGGGCAGGGCTCGGCCTGGGCAGCATCGGCGCCACCCTGCTGGACGTGATCAAGACCTTCTTCGCCAAGCCGGGCATCTGGCTGGCGATCCTGTTCATCATCCTGTTCCGCGCCGGCGAAGGGCAGATCCAGTCGATCGGTCCGCTGTTCCTGCGCGATGCGCGCGAAGTCGGCGGCCTGGGGCTCACCACCGCCGAAGTGGGCTGGGCCTACGGCACGGTCGGCACCGCCGCCTTTTTGGTGGGCAGCATCGCCGGCGGCTACTTCACGGCCTGGCTGAGCCTTCAACGCGCGCTGCCGATCCTGATCCTGGCCATGAACCTGCCGAACGCCGCCTTCTGGTACCTGAGCCATGCCCAGCCCGAATCGATGCCGCTGATCGTCGGCCTGCTGGGGATCGAGATGTTCGGCTACGGTTTCGGCTTCGTCGGCGTGATCCTGTTCATCATGCAGGTGGTGGCCAGCGGCCGCTACCAGGCGGCCCACTACGCGCTCGGCACCGGCTTCATGCAGCTGGGTTTCGTGTTGTTCCGCACGATCAGCGGCGACATCCAGCAGGCGCTGGGCTACCGCGACTTCTTCCTGTGGGTGTTGCTGGCCAGCGTGCCGGTGCTGGTGCTGAGCCGCTTCATGCGGATCGCGCCCGGGGATAAGTCCGCCCCTAACGTTTCTTGACCGGCAGGGCCAGCCAGCCGCGCCAGAGCCCGTCGCCGTCGCGCTCGACCTTCTGGATGTGCGGGCGGGTGGCGTCCAGCCGCCACACCACCTGGCGTTCGAGCCAGTCTTCGTACATCGCCCGAAAGCGCGGCCAGTCGCCGTCGAAGTCGAGGCAGGCGTAGCTGCCGGCCGGCAGCACGCGCAGGCCGAGCGTCGGATCGTCGTCCGGCGCATCGGCGCCAAAGCCGAAGTCGTAGCAGTATTCGCGCTCGCCGGTAAAGCCGGGATCCTCGTCGAACACCCCATACCAGGACGCGCCGCGCGCCAGGCCAGAGCGTTCGCGCTCGCAGATGAAGGCATTGCAGGCCAGCGACAGGGCGGCGCCCGACTGGCCGAAGAAGCGCTGGTAGCGCAGGCTCACGGCGGGCAGGCTGCGCACCGTGACGCGGGCGGCGACGCTGCCCGGTTCGGGCGGGCAGTAGGGCGCCTGCAGGGCCGCCAGGTTGCTCGGCTCGGCCACGAAGAAACTGACGTCGCTCTCGCGCCCGACCTGGGCGTCCATATAGGCGCGCCAGCCGCCGTCGCGCCACTCCTTGGCCGACATCGCGAAGTGCTGGCGGAAGGCCTTGGAAAAGGCCGCGTTGGATGGGAAGCCGCAATCCTGGGCGATGCGCCCGACCGGCACGTCCGGCTCGTGGCGCAGCAGGTGGGCGGCGCGGCGCAGGCGGCGCTTGCGCTGGTATTCCACCGCCGAGAAACCGGTAAGTTCGCGGAAGATGCGGTCGAAGTGGTAGCTCGAATAGCTGGCCGAGGCGGCCAGGCTGCCCAGGGCCAGCGGGTCGCCGACCGAATCGAGCATCAGGTCCATTACCTCGTAGAGGCGCGAATCGCGCGCGGTCGCCCGCCCGGCGGGTGGCGAATCCACGCGCGTGCGTGGCATGGGAGATGCGGTGGGGAGGGCGGGAGCGGGCATCGCATGACGTCATTACAAGACTGAATCAATTATGCGGCCAAACCCCTTTGTATGGCGAACTGTGTGTACCCACGACAACACTCTGAGCTTGCGCAATGGTACATGCGTTTTCGTATAAAAAGTATAAGATCCGTCGTGACGCAAGAAGTCCTGCTGCGCTGCAATAAGTGATTAAATCACTTACAATGATGAATTATTTAAAACATAAGACGCCGACGCGCGTTACTGTCTACGGGAGAAGACATGCAGACAGCACTCTCGGCGGGTTTCATCCTTGCCATCGTTTTGTGGGGCGTGATCGCTCCTGACAGCATGGGGGCGGTGTTCGACACCGTCCTCGCATCCGTGACCCGCAACTTCGGCTGGTTCTACCTGTGGGTGGTGCTGGGCCTGGTGGCCTTCGCCCTGTTCATGGCCTTCAGCCGCTACGGCAACCTCAAGCTGGGCGACGAAGACGACGAGCCCGAGTTCTCGATCGGCAGCTGGTTCTCGATGCTGTTCGCCGCCGGCATGGGCATCGGCCTGGTGTTCTTTGGCGTGGCCGAGCCGATCTCGCACTACATCGATGCGCCGCCGGGCACCGTGTCTGCCACCCCGGAAGCGGCGGGGGTGGCGATGCGCTACACCTTCTTCCACTGGGGCATCCATCCGTGGGCCGTCTACAGCGCGGTGGCGCTGGCGATCGCCTTCTTCCAGTACCGGCGCGGCGGCGACGCCCTGGTCAGCACCGCCACCGGTGCCTTGCCCTGGCCGATCGTCAAGCGCCTGGGCGGCCTGTTCAACGGGCTGGCGGTGGTGGCCACCGCCTTCGGCGTGGCCGCTTCGCTCGGCCTTGGCGCCATGCAGATCAACAGCGGCATGAACACGGTGTTCGGCCTCGTGATCAGCGAATATTCGCAGATCGGCATCATCCTGGTCGCCACCGCCCTGTTCCTGACGTCGGCGGTCACTGGCGTGACGCGCGGCGTCAAAATTCTGTCGAACATCAACATGACCATGGCGGCCGTGCTGGCGCTGGTGGTGTTCCTGGTCGGTCCGACGGTGGCGATCATCGACACCTTCACCAGCACCCTGGGCAGCTACGTGACCGAGTTCGTGCGCATGAGCCTGCGCGCCACCCCGTTCCGCGACAGCAACTGGGTGGGCAGCTGGACCATCTTCTACTGGGCCTGGTGGATTTCGTGGTCGCCGTTCGTCGGCCTGTTCATCGCGCGCGTCTCGCGCGGCCGCACGATCCGCGAATTCATCATCGGCACCATGCTGGCGCCGACCCTGGCCGCCTTCCTGTGGTTCTCGATCTTCGGCGGCACCGCGCTGCACATGGAGATCTGGCAGCAGATCCCGATCTCGGACGCGGTCCGCGCCGACACCTCGACCGCGCTGTTCGCGCTGTTCGACGCGCTGCCGCTGGGCCTGATCATGTCGGCCGTGGCCACGGTGCTGGTACTGGTGTTCTTCGTCACCTCGGGCGACTCGGCGGTGCTGGTGCTGGGCATGATGAGCAGCGGCGGCAACCCGAACCCGTCCACGAAGACCAAGCTGATGTGGGGCGGCCTGATCGCCGGCATGGCGATCAGCCTGCTGCTGGCGGGTGGCCTGAAGGCGCTGCAGACGGCCACCATCGTGTTCGCGGTGCCGTTCTCGCTGGTGATCATCCTGATGCTGGTCTCGCTCTACCGCGCCGTGTGCGAGGACTGGACGGCGCACGAGAAGCGCGAGCGCGAACTGCGCCGGCGCATGCGCCAGATGGTCGAGAAATAAGTGGAAAGAAACGCGCCCCTGAACGGGGCGCGCGCAAGGCTTACGTGGCCAGCATGCGCAGCAGCAGGCCGGTGATGTAGGCGCAGTAGGTGCCGAGCGCATAGCCGATCACCGCCAGCAGCACCCCGACCGGGGCCAGCGCCGGGTGGAAGGCGCTGGCGATCACCGGCGCCGAGGCGGCGCCGCCGATATTGGCCTGCGAGCCGACCGCCATGAAGAACAGCGGCGCCCGGATCAGCTTGGCCACCAGCAGCATCAGGCCGCCGTGCACCGCGATCCAGATCAGGCCCAGCAGGAACAGCCACGGGCGGTCGAGCAGCGCGTTCAGGTCCATGTGCATGCCGATGGTCGCCACCAGGATGTACAACATGGCCGAGCCGATGGTCGAGGCGCCGGCGCCTTCCAGCTTGCGCGCCCGCGTAAAGCTCAGCAGCAGGCCGAAAGTGGTGGCGTACACCACGATCCAGAAGAAGCTCGAGGTGAGGCTGTAGTCCTGCAGGCGCCATTCGGCCGGCAGGCTGGAGATCCAGGCGACGGTGGGGCCGGTCAGCGCATGCGACAGGCCGGTCGCGCCCAGGCCCACGGCCAGCACCACCATCACGTCGGTGAGCGTCGGAATGCGCGCGTGCTCGGCCTGATAATGTTCGATCTTTTCCTTGAGCGCGTTGATGGCGGAGACGTCGGCGCCGGTCCAGCGGTCGAAGGCCTGGGCGCGGCTGGCCAGGAACAGCAGCACCGCCATCCAGACGTTGGCGACCAGCACGTCGACCGCGACGAACTGGCCGAACAGGGTGGCTTCGACCTCGAACACTTCCTTCATCGCGGCCTGATTGGCGCCGCCGCCGATCCAGGAGCCGGCCACCGTGGTCATGCCGCGCCAGGTGTCGCCGGCCACGGTCTCGGGATGGATGAAGTCCATCGCGATAAAGGATACGATGGCGCCCAGCATCACGCCCAGGGTTCCGGTCAGGAACATGATGATGGCCTTCGGGCCGAGCCGCAGCACGGCGCCGAAGTCGATCGCCACGCACAGCAGCACCAGAGCGGTCGGCAGCAGGTAATCGCGCGCCACCGGATACAGCGACGAAGCGTTGCCATCGACGATCCCCGCCGTATTGAGCAGCGCCGGGATCAGGTAGCACAGCAGCAGGGCCGGCACATAGGTGTAGAACCTGCTCCAGGCGCCCGTCTTGCGGGACGAGGTCCAGAAGACGGCGCCGAGGATGACGGCGAGCATGCCGAGCACGACGGCATCGTTGGTGACTAGCGGAGAGACAGATTGCATCGTAGGTCCAGGTAAAGGGTGGATCGGCGAGCCCGCCGCCAATGCGGCTGGACGGCGCATTCTACAGTTTTTGTCTTGAAAATCATGTCTTTACGGCAAGCCAAAAACGTGGCGCTTGTCTCCCGTTTGTCTCGCTCACATGCGCGGGCACGGGCTCGAAGCATGGTGAAATAGGTCTACATCACATTCAGGAGGCATCATGGCTGGCACATTCAAGGCAGGTGACAAGGTGCAGTGGAAGTCGTCGCAAGGCACGGTCACGGGCAAGGTCAAGAAGAAGCTGACCACGCCGACCGACATCAAGGGCCACCACGTGGCGGCGTCGAAGGATAATCCCGAATACCTGGTGGCCAGCGACAAGACCGGGGCCGAGGCGGCGCACAAGCCGGGATCGCTCAAGAAGGTATGATGGACTGCGCTTAAGATTCGCTTCACCTTCGCGCGGCATGCTCGGCGGCGGGTCGGACTTTTTTCCCGACCTGCGCCATACTGGCGTTCCCCAGTTGCCGGAACCTCGCATGCGCATCCTGTTAGTCGAAGACGATACCTCCCTTGGCGAAACCATCCAGGCTTGGCTGCGCCTGGACCAGCACGCGGTGGACTGGGTCCAGCGCGGCGACTCGGCGGACACCGCCCTCAAGACCCACCATTACGACTGCGTGCTGCTCGACCGCGGCCTGCCCGCTTTGTCCGGCGACGACCTGCTGGCGCGGCTGCGCAAGGCCGGCAACGGCGTGCCGGTGATCCTGATCACCGCCTTCAATGCGCTGGCCGACCGGGTCGAGGGGCTGGACCTGGGCGCCGACGACTACCTGGTCAAGCCGTTCGAGCTCGAAGAGATGTCGGCCCGTATTCGGGCCGCCGTGCGGCGCGGCGCCAACCATGCCGCGAACGAATTGCGCCACGCCGGCATCGCCCTCAACCTCGACACCAAGCAGGCCACCCTGGGCGGCCAGCCGGTCGCGCTGACCGCGCGCGAATACAATGTGCTGTACGCGCTGCTATTGAGGAAGAACTCCATCGTCACCCGCGCCCAGATCGAGGAAACCCTGTACGGCTGGGGCGACGAGGTCGAGAGCAATGCGATCGAGGTGTACATCCATAACCTGCGCAAGAAGTTTGGGGGCGACAGCATCGTGACCGTGCGCGGCCTCGGCTACCGGTTGAAGAACGATGGCGAGTAAGGCCAACGACAAGGACCGCAGCCAGGATGCACCATGGTCGCTGCGGCGCCGCCTGCTGGCGGTCATCGTCGCCGCCAGCACCGTGCTGTGGCTCGCGAGCCTGGGCATTGTCACCGTGATCGCCTGGCAGGAAACCAACGAGGTGTTCGACGACGCGCTCGAAGAGTCGGGCTACATGATCATGGCGGCGACGACCGACTGGAACGAACGCGGCCTGCTGCCGCAGGCGGGAGCGGGCGGCGCGCATGGACGCAAGGTTGACATGCAGTACCAGATCGTGGTCGACGCTCGCGTGATCCAGCGCACGGGCGACGCGCCGCTGCGGCCCTTCGTGTCCAACTTCGACGACGACCACGGCTTCGCCGAGGCGCTGGCCAATGGCGAGCGCTGGCGCGTGTTCGTGGTGCGCGACGAGGCGCGCAACTTCGAGGTGCAGGTCGGCCAGCAGGTGGATAAACGGTATGACATCCTGGAAGAACTGGCCGACTCGCTGTGGCTGCCGGTGCTGGGCTTCCTGCTGCTGCTGGCGCTGGTGTGCTGGGTCCTGACCGGCCGCGTCCTCAAACCGCTGCGCCGCACCGCCGCCAGCATCGCGGCCAAGACGCCCGATGACCTGGCCCAGGTCCCGACCGCGGGCCAGGCGCGCGAGGTGCTGCCGATCGTGCAGGCGCTCAACGGCGTGCTGGGCCGGCTGGACGCGGCCCTGCAGGCCGAGCGCCGCTTCACCGCCGACGCCGCCCACGAGCTGCGCACGCCGCTGGCCGGCCTGCACATGCACGTGCAGCTGCTGCAGCGCCAGCATCCCGAACTGGCGGCGCCATTCCAGAAGCTGCGCCAGGACATCGCGCGCCTGACGGCGCTGGTCGACAGCCTCTTGACGCTGGCGCGCCTGGACCCGCTGGCGCGCGAGCAGCTGGTGCGCCAGCCGGTGGCGCTGGCGCCGCTGTTCGAGCGCGTGGCCGCCATGCATGCGCAGGAAGCGGCCGCGCGCGGCATCGTGCTGGCCCTGCGCTGCGAGGTGCACGAGGTGCGGGCCGATCCGCAGATGCTCGAGATCGTGCTGCGCAACCTGGTCGACAACGCGTTGCGCTACTGCCCGGACGACAGCCGGATCGAGATCGCGGCCGTGCCCCACGCCGGCCACGCGCGCATCGTGGTGCGCGACGACGGCCCCGGCGTCGATGCCGACAGCCGCCAGCGCCTGACCGAGCGTTTCTTCCGCGTGCTGGGGCAGGGGCGGCAGGGCAGCGGGCTTGGACTGTCGATCGTCAAGCGCATCGCCGACCTGCACGGCATCGTGCTGGCGTTCGGGCCCGGGATCGATGGCCGCGGCCTGGGCGTGACGCTGGACCTGCCCTCTCTCTAGATTATCCACCTTGGGTAAATGTTGGTACTTGTATTATGCCAACTCGGCATTATGTGCGGGGCATGCTAAAACAGAAACTGAACTGGAAGCGGCCCCTGTTTTACGTTCTTCTGCCGATCTTTTTCGTCATGGCTTTCCTGGGCTTTCCATTGCCGGTCGCCCCGCCGCCGGCCACCAAGCCTGCGCAGGAGCAGGCCGTTGTCGTGAAAAAGAAGAAGAAACGCATCGGATTATTGATGCGTAAAGAGGATCGCCAGGACGACGCATCCTGAGCAGGGAAAACCACTGAAAGCGACCATGGACCAACCTGGCCGGCTGCACGCGTTCGACAATCTTCGCGCAATCATGATGTGGCTTGGCATCGTTCTCCACGTCGCCCTCAACCATACGACCGGTCAATCGCCCCTGCCATGGCGCGATTCGCAGACAACACCACTGGCCGACTTCGTCCTGATGTTCATCCACGCCTTTCGGATGCCGGTGTTCTTCATCCTGGCGGGCTTCTTCGTCGCATTCCTTGTCGCGCGCCGGGGGGCGCTGGGCATGCTTAGGCACCGCATGCGGCGGCTGCTGCTGCCGTTCGCGATCTTCTGGCCGATCC
This sequence comes from Massilia timonae, assembly GCF_001866515.1. NCBI lineage: Bacteria > Pseudomonadati > Pseudomonadota > Betaproteobacteria > Burkholderiales > Oxalobacteraceae > Massilia > Massilia timonae. The sequence goes on along the minus strand of NZ_JRYB01000001.1, from coordinate 960,223 downwards.
TGATCATCTGCACCACCGTCCTGATGCTCGTCTACTTGCACATCATGGCGCGCGGGACGGTCGGCATCGATCTGCGGCTGGTGGTGAACAAGAGCGCCGACGCGACACCGTTCAACACCATGCATATGTGGTTCATCTATTACCTGATCTGGTTCTGCGTGCTGACCGCGGCGCTGGCGCCGCTGTGGGCCAAGGCGCCCGCCGGACTGCAAGGCCTCGTCGACCGTGTCTTCACAGCGCTGACCACGCACTGGTGGGGCGCCCTGGTGCTTACGATTCCGCTGGCAGCCGTCGGCGCAGGCTACCGGGCCGGCATGCTCGCTTCCAGCGGCTCTTTCATCCCGCAAGCGACCGAGGTCGTGCACAACGGCCTGTTCTTCGTGTTCGGATTACTCACACATCGGCACCAGGACGCGCTGTTCCCACGGCTCATAGGCAGTGGCTGGCGCAACGCGATTGCCGGCGGCGTCGTGTTCACAGGCGTACTCGGCCTGTTTATCGCCTTCGTCACCAGGCCGGGAACGGTGCCCAACGTCGAGATGTGGATCGCCTTCTTCTACAACTTGGCCAGTTGGCTGTGGAGCTTCGCGCTGATCGGCTTGTTCCTGCGCTATGTGTCGAACCAGAACCGCTTGCTGCGTTATGTGTCCGAGAGTTCGTACTGGGTATTTCTGGTGCACATGCTGGGAACGATCGGCTTCGGCGCTATGGTATACAGCTTGCCGCTGGGGGCCCTCGCCAAGATGACGCTCAATCTTATCGTCACGACAGTCGCCTGCCTGCTGACCTATCACCTGTTCGTGCGTAACACCTTCATCGGGGTGCTGCTCAATGGCAAACGCCAGCGTCTCCAGGCCTCTTAAGATCGGTTTAATGTCCGGCCGTTGTAATGCGCCTGTGCCTGCCAAGGACGCGCAGGCGAACCCAACAGACCAGACAAAGGACCGACCATGAAACGCTTCTTCCAGTTCTCTTGCATCGCCGCACTGTTCGCCGGCTCGGCCGTCGCCGTCGCCCAGAATGGCGCCGCCCCTGCCGCAACCCCAGCAGCTGCCGCCGCACCGGCCGCCAAGCCGGCGCCATCGGGCTATACCGGCCCGTCGGGCGCGCCGCTGATGACCGCGAAAGACCTGCTGGCCAAGGGCAAGGACGACCAGTACGTGCGCCTGAAAGGCAAGCTGACCAGCCACAAGGGAGACGAGGACTACGAGTTCACCGACGCCAGCGGCAAGATCACCGTCGAGATCGACGCCGACCGCTTCCCGCAGGGCGTGACGGTCGACCATAACACCACGGTCGAGCTGACCGGCGAGTTCGACAAGGAGATGTTCGGCGAAGCAAAGCTGGACGTCGAGCAGATCAAGGTCGTGAGCAATTAAGAAGCGGGCGGCATGGGCGATAATGGGGGTTCGACCGCCACGTCACATCGCCCATGTACTACGACCACGCCGACCTGAAACACGGCTTCGATGCCGGCACGCTGCAGCGAGGGGAAGACTACGCGCGCAAAGGCATGGTGCGGGCGGCGCGCCGCGACGGCGACCGCCTCGTCGGCGAAGTCAGCGGCAGTGGCAACGAGCTGTACCGCCAGACCATCCGTTTCCACGCCGAGCGAGGCGATATCGGCTTCCAGGGCAGTTGTAGTTGTCCCATGAGCTATAACTGCAAGCATGTGGTTGCCGTGCTGCTGGCGGACCTGGATGCGGTGGCGGCTGTCAGGTCTCCGCAAGCGGTAGCCGCGCAGTCCGAGCGCTGGCTGCAGCAGCTGGCGAGCTTGCCGGCCGCCGTGGACGCATCTTCCGGCGACGCCTCCGAATCGGACCTGGCCTGGGTGCTGGCGCCTGACCCGGCCACGGGCGCCCCGCGTCTGCACGTGCGCCTCGCGCGCCGGCGCAAGAACGGCGATATTTCCACCAGCCTACCGATCAACGATATTCATGCAATGATCGGCTCCCCGGCATTGCCTGGCGACGAGGAGTTCCTGCGGCTGTTCGTGGCGTTGAAGGCAGGCCCGATGGTCGCCAGTGGCGCCGCACCATCGGGGCCGATCGGCGCGCAGTTGCTTGGGCGCTTGTGTAGCGCGGGAAGGCTGCTGTTTGGCTGGTCGGACGACGACATGCGGCGGGGAAGGGTCTATCTCATGCGGCCCGGGCCGCGGCGCCAAGCGAGCCTGTGCTGGCGATCCGCCGAACAATTCGGCGATGCCGTGACATTGGGCTGGCAGTTCGACGATGCCGGCGCGCCAGATGCGGTGCTGCCGACCGACCCGCCGTACTACCTCGAGGATGACATGCTTGGCGAGCTGGCCTTGCCGCCGTCGCTCGCGGCATTTCCTCCGGCCTTGCTGGTGAGCGTGGCGGCCGAGTCGCCCGCGCTGCACCCCGAGCAGCGCGCCGACATGGCCTTGCGCCTTGCCGATCTCGGCCTGGACCGTTTCGTTCCGCTGCCACAGGCAATCGAGACGCGGCGCCGCAGCGACATCGTCCCCACCCCCTGCTTGCTCCTCGACAGCGTATATACCGACCGGGGCCGGGACCTGATCTGGCATGACTACGCGATTGCCTACTTCGAGTACGACGGATGCAGCACGGACGGTGTGGGCGAGCCGGTCCTGCGCACGGTGGACGATGGCGTCGTCCAGCTCATCGAGCGCGATTTCGCCGCCGAAGCGGAGGCAGCCGCCATGCTGGCCGATCTAGGTTTCCGCGCGCCGCCAGCCGGTTCCCCGCTGGCCGACTTGCCCGATGCGCTGCAACTGGGCGACGAGGCGGCCTGGGTCGCTTTCGCACGTCGTGATATCCCACGCCTGCGTGCGGCCGGATGGGAGATCGATTTCGATGGCAACTACCGCTACGACCTGGCCGAAGTCGACGACTTTTACGCCGAACTGGACGAAGAAGGCGAGGGCGGCAATGGCTGGTTCTCGCTGGAGCTGGGCATCGTCGTCGGCGGTGAGCGCCACGCGCTGTTGCCGCTGCTGGTGCAGATGGTGCGCGCCGCGCCCGGCAATTTCGCCGCGGCGGCGCTGGCCGCACGCGGCGACGACGACGAACTGCTGGTCGAGCTGGACTCTTTCGAGCGCGTCGCCCTGCCGTGGGGCCGCGTCAAGCCGATCCTGGCCGCCCTGGGCGAGCTGTATTTCGGCGAGCGCCTGGGCAATGGGGTGCGCCTGCCGGCCATGGACGCCGCGCGCCTGGCCGAACTGGAACGCGCCGCGCGGCTGCGCTGGATCGGCGGCGAGCGCCTGCGCGAACTGGGCCGCAAGCTCGACAGTTTCGGCGGCATCCAGGCCGTCGCGCCGCCGGCTGGATTGCAGGCCTCCCTGCGGCCCTACCAGCTGGGCGGCCTGGCCTGGCTGCAGTTCCTGCGCGAATACGGCTTCGGCGGCATCCTGGCCGACGACATGGGGCTGGGAAAAACCGTCCAGACCCTGGCCCACATCCTGCTCGAGAAAGAGGCCGGACGCCTCGATGCGCCGGCCCTGGTCGTGGCGCCGACCAGCCTGATGCCGAACTGGCAGGCCGAGGCGGCGCGCTTCGCGCCCGGCCTGCGGGTGCTGCTCCTGCACGGCAAGGAGCGCGCCGCGCAGTTCGACGCCATCGGCGAGCACGACCTGGTGCTGACCACCTACGCCCTGCTGGGCCGCGACGAAGACGCGCTGCGCCGGCACCGCTACCACCTCCTGATCCTCGATGAAGCGCAGTACATCAAGAACAGCCGCACCAAGGCAGCCCAGACCGCACGCCTGCTCGACGCCCGTCACCGTCTGTGCCTGACCGGCACGCCGGTGCAGAACCACCTGGGCGAACTGTGGTCGCAGTTCAACTTCCTGATGCCGGGCCTGCTGGGCGACGAAAAATCCTTCAAGGCCGATTACCGCAAGCCGATCGAACAGGGCGGCGACGTGCAGCGCAAGGACTTCCTGGCGCGCCGGGTCAAACCCTTCATGCTGCGCCGGACCAAGGACAAGGTGGCCACCGAGCTGCCGCCCAAGACCGAGATTGTGCTGCCGGTCGAGTTGGGCAGCGCGCAGCGCGACCTGTACGAGACGGTGCGGGTGGCGATGGACCGCAAGGTGCGCTCCGAGATTGACCGCAAGGGCCTGGCGCGCAGCCACATCGTGATCCTCGAAGCCCTGCTCAAGCTGCGCCAGGTGTGCTGCGATCCACGCCTGGTCGAACCAGCGAGCGCGACCGGCTCGGCCAAGCTGGACACCCTGATGGAGCTGCTCGATACCCTGCTCAGCGAGGGCCGCAAGGTGCTGGTGTTCTCGCAGTTCACCAGCATGTTGTCCCTGATCGGCGCGGCCTTGCGCGAGCGCGGCGCCGATTTTGTCGAGCTCACCGGCAGCACGCTCGACCGCGCCGCCCCGGTCGCCGCCTTCCAGCAGGGGCAGGTCGGGGTGTTCCTGATCAGCCTGAAGGCCGGCGGGGTGGGTCTCAACCTGACGGCGGCCGACACCGTCATCCATTACGACCCCTGGTGGAACCCGGCCACCGAGAACCAGGCCACCGACCGCGCCTGGCGCATCGGCCAGCAGCAGCCGGTCTTCGTCTACAAGCTGATCGCGCGCGGCACGCTGGAAGAAAAAATCCAGGAGCTGCAGTGGCGCAAGGGCGAGCTGGCGGACGCAGTGCTGAGCAATGAGGAAGAGACCGAACTGGCGCCGGGTCTGCAGGCGGACGACTTGCGCGCCATCTTTTCCCTGGATGCTAGTCCTGCACCACGCTGACGCGCGCGAAGCGCAGGTTTTCGAACACCTTGATGCGCCCCGTCAGCGGCCACCAGTCGTACAGGAAGATCTGGGCCGGCCGCCACATCGCCACCCAGCCGATGATGGTCAGGCTTTCGCGCGCAATCCTGGCAAAGTGACCGCTGGAAAACGTCTCGATGGCTGCCGCCAGCAACAGGCAGCTGACGACGAAGGCCAGGCCGATCGCCAGGCTGATCCGGCCCTGGCGCAGCAGCTGCTTCAGTTCGCCGCGCACCAGTTCGACCTTGTAGCCGTAGTAGTTGTGGATCGCGTCCGCGACCATGTCGCCGGCCTGTCCCACCGGCGGCAATTGTTCGACGTGGATGTTCAGGTGCAGGCGGCTGGCGGGCGGCAGCGACAGCGCCCAGTTCTCGATATATGCCTCGCAGGCGTGGTCGAGGTCCTTGTTCAGGAAAGGCGCTGGATCGAGCGAATTGAACAGCTGTTGCAGCTCGCGCACGCGCAGATCGAGGGTATGGGTCGGTTGTTCACTGATGTGCATCGGGCAAGCGTACCGCAGAGCATCATGACCGGCAACCGCGTCCGTTCATCCACTGACACGCTGCGGAAAGCGCTCCGTCAGCCAGTCGATGAACACGCGCAGGCGCTGCGTCAGGTGGCGGCTCTGCGGATACACCACATGGAAGGGAAAGCCGGCCGGGCGCCAGTCGGCCAGGATCTCGACCAGCGATCCATCCCGCAGGTGCTTGCCGGCGCAATAGCTGAAGGTCTGGACGATGCCCAGTCCGGCCACGGCAGCCGCCAGGTGCGCGTTGCTTTCATTGATGCCGACGCGGTGCTCCACCTTGATTTCTACGCTCTCGCCGCCGCGTGCAAACCTGAACGGCAGGGCGCGCCCGTTCGTGGTCAGGACATAGCTGACCAGGCGATGGCCGTTTTTCAGTTCGTCCGGATAGGCCGGCGTGCCGAATTGCTTCAGGTAGGACGGCGCGGCGCAGGTGACCATCGTGGCCCGGCCGATGCTGCGCGCCACCAACGACGAGTCGTCCAGCGCGCCGCCGCGGATGACGCAGTCGACGTTGTCGGCGATCAGGTCGGCGGCCCGGTCCGAAACGCCGAGTTCGATCCGGATGTCGGGATAGCGCGCCAGGAATTCGGGCAGCGCCGGCAGCAGCACGTCGCTGGCCGTCGACGAGCCGATGTCGATGCGCAGCTGGCCGCGCGGCTTGCTGCGGGCGATATCGAATGAGGTGTCGATCTCTTCCAGGTCGGACAGGATGCGCGTCGTCTTTTCGTAGTAGTCGCGCCCCTCCGGTGTGACCGTGACGCGGCGCGTGGTCCGCTGCAGCAGCCGCACACCGAGGTGCGTTTCCAGTTCGCGCACCAGCTTGCTCAAGGTGGCGTTCGGCATGTTCAGCGAATCGGCGGCGCGGGTGAAGCTGCCGGCTTCCACCACGCGGCCGAAGGCGCGCAGGGCGACGAATTGGTCCAAGGTTGTCCTTCCCGAAAAGCGTTTCCATTATCTACGTATGTAAATAATGTATTTCACTTTTCAGGATTTATCAATAAACGAGCGGTCGTTAAAGTTTATCCATGCCTTCGCGACGCGACAGGCACACAACCGACCCCGACTACTGAAAGGACATACCATGAACACCCAACTGAACGGCAAGATCGCCCTCGTCACCGGCGGTACCTCGGGCATCGGCCTGGCGACGGCGCTCGAATTCGCGGCCCAGGGCGCGCGCGTCTACGTCACCGGCCGCCGCCAGAACGAGCTGGACGCCGCGGTCGAGGCAATCGGCCCGGCCGCCACCGGCATCCGCGCCGATGCGTCGAGCCTGGCCGACCTCGACAAGGTGTATGCGCAGATCGCGCGCGACACGGGCCGCCTCGACATCCTGTTCGCCAATGCCGGCGGCGGCGACATGATGCCGCTCGGCGCCATCACCGAAGAACACTTCGACCGCATCTTCGCGACCAATGTGCGCGGGCTGCTGTTCACGGTGCAGAAGGCGCTGCCGCTGCTGGTGGACGGCGGCGCGATCATCCTGACCGCGTCGACGACTTCGGTGCAGGGCACGGCGGCTTTTAGCGTCTACAGCGCCAGCAAGGCGGCGGTGCGCAACTTCGCCCGCTCGTGGGCGATGGACTTGAAGGAGCGCGGCATCCGCGTGAATGTCATCAGTCCCGGTCCGATCCGCACCCCGGGCCTGGGCGGGCTAGTCGACGACGCCGGCCGCCAGGGCCTGTTCGACCACCTGGCCGCGCAAGTGCCGATGGGGCGCCTGGGCGAGCCGGAAGAAATCGGCAAGGCCGTGACCTTCCTGGCCTCGAACGCCGCCAGCTACATCAACGGCATCGAGCTGTTCGTCGACGGCGGCATGGTCCAGGTCTGAGGCGCCATGCAAAAGGCCCGCCACCGGGGCGGGCCTTTTGCATGGCGCGGCGACTGCTTACGCCGATTTGTCCTGGTGCGCGTCGAGCTGCGCGCGCAATTCCTGGCCGTTCGAACGCGTGTAGTCCTTGTTGACTTCGCGCTTGATCAGCGATTTGAGCTGCGGGTCGATGGTCGAGCGAAGCACGCCCAGGAACTCGGGCGACGCCGATACCACCAGCTGTTCGAAGCGACCGGCCTGGTGTGCCTGCTGCAGGTAGTTCGACACATCCTTGGCGAATTTCTGCGTCTCGTGCTCGGTCGGCGTGACGGCCGGCTGGTAATCGTTGCCTTGCGCGCCGGCAGGCGCGGCATGCTGGAATCCGCCGCCCTGTCCGCCGCCGATATTGTGGCCGCTGTTCTGCGCGGAACGCGGGCTCATCTTGTCGGTGACAATGTCCAGCTCGCGCTGTTGCGCGGCCGGATTGACCAGGTCTTCGACCTCTTGCAAGGATGCCGCGTTACCGGCGTCGGAAAAGATGCGTGCACGGCCGGCATTGGCTGCGATCGTCCAGGTTGTTGGCATATTACCCCCTGTAAAAATGGTGTGATGGCAATCGCCCGCTACATCGTCCCGATAATGTTGAGCCAGGACTTCTGCATGGCGACAAGTGATGATTCAGTATAGCCCTGCGTGAAAATGCCCGGCGCACCGCCTTCTCTGGCGTGCGTGACTTGCTCCATCGAAACAGGCGCGAAATCAATTTCCTTCGGGCGTGCTGTAGCTAACCGACCGTACTGTTCGTGCGCGGCATCATGAATCCATCGTCAACAAGCATTGGAAGGAGTTCATCATGGGTAAGTATTTCATCGGTTGGCTGCTGGGTATTCCTGCTGTCGTGCTCGTTATCCTGTACTTCATTTTCGGCTGACGCATGTTGGTCGCACAAAAGAAAACGCCACCGTCCAGGTGGCGTTCTCTTTTGTGTGTCCGGCGAATGGGCCGTGGCAAACGTCAGGGCAGGGCCGGTTCCGGGACTTTCTCGGAAGCCAGCTGTTCCGCCGCGATGTCTTGCAGGGCGGCGGCGGTGCGCGCGTCGATGCCGACCTCGCGCGCGATCGCGTCGCCGGCGCCGAGCGAGCGCGGATCGCGTCCAGTGATGCTGCCGAAGATGGTCAGCGCTTCCAGATAATAGCCATGGGCGCTGCCATGATAGGCGTCGTCTCCCCATAGGTTGACCTGGCCGGCGGGTATGCCGTGATAGGGATTGGCGGCGGCCACGCCGCTGGCGATCGCGCGGTTCCATGCTTCGCCGACCGGAATCACGCCGCTGATGAAGCGCGAAGCGGCATGGGCCGCGTCATGGCCGCGGCGCACGTCCAGCGCCATCTGCCGGATCGGCTTGCCGTACCAGACGCCGCTCGGCAGCCAGGTCTGGTCGGCGCGCGACCAGGTTGCGGTCAGGCGGACGTCGACCTGCGGATTTTGCTGGTGGAAAGCCTGGGCCAGCAGGCCGCTGTAATGGATCAGCTTGGCGGGGTCGCCGGGCGCGTCCTGGTCCAGCGTGCTATACCCTTGCAGCAGCACGATATCCCACGGTTTCACGATGAGGCCGTGGCGGTGCTTGTAGTGGAAATCGAGGCCGGCGCCGCCTTCCGTTTCCAGGCTCACCTCGTAGTCCAGTCCCGCCTGCTCCGTCATCGCCTTGAACAGCGCCGGCACGCCGCCGATCTTCGTGCCGTTCAGGTCGCTCACCGTGTGCGGGCGGAAGCCGTTGACCGCCGGCGCGCCGGCGCCGTAGGTAAAACTGTTGCCGACGAAGAGGATGGTGGTGGCGCAGGCCAGCGGGGAAAGACTCATTGCGGAGATGGCGAAGAGCAGGGCGCCGGTGCGGCGCACGGTAAGGGAAACGGACATCGTGATCCTATCTTGCATGTGGGAGATGTCAGTGTGCAAGGAATATAAGCGAGGAAGCAAGCAGGATTTTTGCAAGCCCTGCCGTGTTACTCTTGCTATTCGTTCAATAACAACCGGAATCCAATGAAAGCCATCCTTCCCGTCATTGCCGCCGCCACCCTGATCGCCGGCTGCGCCGCCACCCCGGCCCCGAGCGATTCGCGCGATCAGTTCATGGCGACGCTGCAAGGCATGTGCGGCCAGCGCTTCGAAGGTGCGCAATCGTATGCGGTCGACCCGAACAATGAATTCGCCGGCAAGAAGATCTCGACCCAGGTCCATTGCAGCCCGACCGACATCCGCATGCCGGTGCAGGTCGGCGAAGACCGTTCGCGCACCTGGATCTTCACCCGCCCGCAAGCGGGGCTGGAACTGCGCCACGATCACCGCCATGCGGACGGCACGCCGGACAAGGTCACGATGTATGGCGGCATGGCGAAGGAGGGCGGCACCGCGCGCTCCCAGGCGTTCCAGGCGGACAAATACACCGCCGACCTCGTGCCCGGCGCGGAAACGAACGTCTGGACCGTCAGCCTGAGCGAGGATGGCAAGACCCTGACCTATCGCCTGGAGCGCCACGCCAGGCCGCGCGCCGAATTCGTCCTGCAGCGCGTACCGGGATAAATGGTGGATCTGGCCGTATGTTGCAGTGCGCAACGTTGCGACGTGATAATTTGCAAATAGCTATACTCAAGCGGTCGGCGATGTCGTCCTATCTTGAAGGAGCTTCATGCGGTTCAGATCGGTACAACTATCCATGCGCTTCATCGTTCCGCTGGCCCTGGTGCTGGCGCTGTTCGGTTATTTCGCGATTCCATGGATGGAAAATCTCACCGTACGCTGGTTCGTACGGGATCTCGATACACGTTCCCAGCTGGTATCGAGCACGCTGCAACAGCCGCTGCTCAACTACCTTGAGGACAATGATTCCGCGCGCATCAACGACGCGTTCAGCCGTGCGATCCAGGACGAACGCCTGTATGCGCTCGCCTTCTGCGATCCCGACGGAACCCTCCGCTACAAGACCGATACCTACCCGGAGTCCCTCGGCTGCCGCCAGGGCGCCAATGCGGCGGAGGGCGAGGACGCCAATCCGGTCGTGCGCCTGCCGCGCGGGCCGGTCCATGTCTCGAGCCGTGAGCTGACCCAGGACGGCATCTCCGCCGGCCGCCTGATCCTGGTGCAGGACATGAGCTTCATCGAGCGGCGCAGCGAAGACACCAAAAAATACATCGTCGGCCTGTTCGTCGTGCTGGCGGGCGCCATCTCCCTGATCACCGTGCTGATCGCGCACCTGAGCTGGCACGGCTGGCTCAACGGCGTGCGCGAGATGCTGCGCGGCGAGCTGTCGCCGCGCGCCTCGAAGGACATGCCGCCGGAAATCGCGCCGCTGGCCAGCGAACTGCGCGCACTGCTCAACGAATACAACCGCGACCTGCAGGGCAGCGGCGTCGAATCCCAGACCTGGGGCGCCGACACGCTCAAGACCTTGCTGAACCAGGACCTGGCGGGCGACGAGATCCTGGTGGTATCGAATCGCGAGCCCTACATTCACGTCAACACATCCAATGGCGTCAAGGTGCAGCGCCCGGCCAGCGGCCTGGTGACGGCGGTCGAAGCGGTGATGCGCGCCTGCTCCGGCACCTGGATCGCGCACGGCGCCGGCTCGGCCGACCGCGCCACGGTCGACGCCAACGACCATGTGCGCGTGCCGCCCGAGAACCCGAGCTATACCTTGCGCCGGGTCTGGCTGTCGAAGGAAGAAGAGCAGGGCTATTACTACGGTTTCGCCAACGAGGGCCTGTGGCCGCTGTGCCACATCGCCCACGTGCGGCCGGTGTTCCGCTCGTCCGACTGGGCCGAATACGTCAGGGTCAACCAGCGCTTCGCCGACGCCGTGATCGCGGAGGCGCGTTCCGACAACCCGGTGGTGCTGGTGCAGGACTATCACTTCGCGCTGCTGCCGCGCATGGTGCGCGCGGTGCTGCCGAAGGCCACCATCATCACCTTCTGGCACATCCCCTGGCCGAATCCGGAATCGTTCGGCATCTGCCCGTGGCGCGAGGAAATCCTCGACGGCATGCTGGGCAGCACGATCCTCGGCTTCCACACGCCGTTCCACCGCAAGAACTTCCTCGACACCGTGGACCGCTACCTCGAGACCCGCATCGAGAACGAGGCCTCGACCGTCAGCTACGGCAACGAACTGACCCAGGTGAAGCCATACCCGATCTCGATCGCCTGGCCCGAGCCCGTGCCAGGCGAGTGCGACGTGGCGGCCTGCCGCGCCGAGATCCGCCAGGCGCTGGCGCTCCCGGCCGACCAGCTGCTGGGCATCGGCGTCGACCGCCTCGATTACACCAAGGGCATCGTCGAGCGCTTCCAGGCGGTCGAGCGCATGCTCGAGCTGCATCCGGAAATGGTCGGCAAGTTCACCTTCGTGCAGATCGCGGCGCCCACCCGCTCCTCGCTCGACGAATACCAGAACTTCGAAGCGCGGGTGCGCGCGCTGGCCCAGCGCATCAACCAGCGCTTTTCCAGCGGCAGCTACCTGCCAATCATCCTCAAGACCGAACACCATGAACAAGCACAATTGCGCACTTATTTCCGCGCTTCCGAGGTGTGCAGCGTGACCAGCCTGCACGATGGCATGAACCTGGTGGCCAAGGAATTCATCGCCGCCCGCGACGACGAACAGGGCGTGCTGATCCTGAGCCAGTTCACCGGCGCCGCGCGCGAGCTGCATGAGGCGCTGATCGTCAATCCTTACCACATCGAAGAGGGCGCCGAGGCGCTGTACCGCGCGCTGCGCATGCCGCAGGACGAGCAACGCGAGCGCATGCGCAGCATGCGCGTGCGGGTGCGCGACTTCAACGTCTACCGCTGGGCCGGCCGCATGCTGCAGGACGCGGCCCGCCTGCGCCAGCGCGAGCGCGTGCGCTCCAGGATCAATTCGCTGAGCCAGAACCGGGTACGCAAGGGGGACGCATGACTGGACACATGAATGCGACCATGCCGGCCAACGAACAGGCGGCGCTGGACCTGCTGGCCGCGCCCGACTGCGCACTGTTCCTCGATTTCGACGGCACGCTGGTGGACATCGCGCCGCGCCCGGACCAGGTGGTGGTGGCGCCCGAGTTGCTGGCCTCGCTGGCGGCGCTGCAACAGCGGCTGGGCGGCCGGCTGGCCATCGTCTCGGGCCGCCCGGTTGCCGAACTCGACCGGCTGCTGGCTCCCCTGGTGCTGCCGGCCGCCGGCGTGCACGGCATGGAGCGGCGCGGCGCCGACGGCGTGCTGCGCCAGCTGCCGGCGCCGGATTTTTCCACGGTGCGGACCCGGGCCCACGCCCTGGCGGCGCGCCATCCCGGCCTGTGGGTCGAGGAAAAGCATGGCGCGCTGGCGCTGCACTATCGCCAGGCGCCGGAACTGCAGGCGCTGTGCGTCGAGACCATGGCGGATGCGGTGCGCAGCAGCCTGGGGCTGCTGCTCATGGAAGGCAAGATGATCGTCGAGATCAAGGCGGCCGGCGTCAGCAAGGGAACGGCAATCCGCGACTTCCTGGCCGAGGCGCCGTTCCTCGGCGCTCAGCCGCTGTTCATCGGCGACGACACCACCGACGAAGCGGGCTTCGATCACGTGCAGCGCGTCGGCGGCGTCGGCCTCAAGGTCGGGCCGGGGCCGACGGTGGCCAGCAGCCGCATCGCATCGAGCCAGGCCGTGCGCGATGCGCTGGCGCATGCCGCCGCCACGTCAACCATAGGAAAGGATTCAGCATGAACGACGTTAACCAGCAGTCCTCGTCGACCGCAGTCAACGATGCGCCGGGCTCCCTCGATTGCGGCGTGGTCGGCAATTGCGCCTTCAGCGCCATGATCGACCGCATGGGCCGGGTGGTATGGTCCTGCCTGCCGCGCTTCGACGGCGATCCGGTGTTCAACGCCCTGCTCGACCCGAGCGAGAACGGCAGCCTGTGGAGCATCGAGCTCGAGGACGTCGTGCGCAGCGATCAGGCCTACGAGCCGAACACGGCGGTGCTGCATACGCGCCTGTATGACAAAGCCGGCAATGGCATCGAGATCACCGATTTCGCGCCGCGCTTCCTGAGCCGCGACCGCATGTTCCGGCCGCTGATGCTGGTCCGGCGCGTGAAACCGCTCGGCGCCGGCGTGCGCGTGCGCATCAAGCTGCGGCCGCGCTTCGAATATGGCGCCAAGCAGCCCGAGATCACCCAGGGCAGCCACCACATCCGCTACGTCGGGCCGGACCAGACGCTGCGCCTGAACACCGACGCCTCGCTCAGCTACGTGCTGTCCGAATCGTTCTTCCTGCTCGACCGCCCGATGAACTTCATGCTGGGGCCGGACGAGACCCTGGCCGACGGCATCCAGGACACCGCCCACCGCTTCGAGAAAGAGACGATCGGCTACTGGCGCACCTGGTCGCGCCGCCTGGCGCTGCCGCTCGAATGGCAGGACGTCGTGATCCGCGCCGCCATCACGCTCAAGCTGTCGCTGTTCGAGGACACCGGCGCCATCATCGCCGCCATGACCACCAGCATCCCGGAAGCCCCGGGCAGCGAACGCAACTGGGATTACCGCTTCTGCTGGCTGCGTGATGCCTTCTTCGTGATCCGGGCCCTGAACAGCCTGTCCGAGGTCGGCACCATGGAAGACTACCTGCGCTGGCTGGGCAATGTGGTGGCGCGCGCCAAGGGCGGGCACATCCAGCCGCTGTACGGCATCGGTCTCGAGGAGCAGTTGCCCGAATCGATCGTCGAGCACCTGCCCGGCTACCGCAACCACCGTCCAGTGCGCATCGGCAACCAGGCGCAGGAACACTTCCAGCACGATGTATACGGCAATATCGTACTCGGCGCGGCCCAGGCCTTCTTCGACCACCGCCTGTTCCGGCGCGCCGGCCATGCCGAGTTCCGCCAGCTCGAAGCGGTGGGCGAGCAGGCCTTCCGCGTGTGGGCCGAGCCGGATGCCGGCATGTGGGAGCTGCGCACCCGCGCCCGCGTACATACCTCGTCGGTGCTGATGAACTGGGCCGCCTGCGACCGCCTGGCCAAGATCGCCGACGTGCTCGAACTGCCGGACCGCGCCGCCTTCTGGGCCGAGCGCGCCGAACTGATCCGCAACCGGTTGCTGAAGGAAGCGTGGAGCGAAGAGCGCCAGGCCTTTGCCGAAAGCCTGGGCGGACGCGACCTGGACGCCAGCGTGCTCTTGATGGCCGAAATCAATTTCATCGACCCGAAAGATCCGCGCTTCGTCGCCACTGTCGACGCGCTGGAAAAATCGCTGTGCGACGGCCCCTATATGCGCCGCTACGAAGCGCCCGACGATTTCGGCGTGCCCGAGACCGCCTTCAATATCTGCACCTTCTGGCGCATCGATGCGCTGGCGCGGATCGGGCGGACGAAGGAAGCGCGCGAGGTGTTCGAGGCGATGCTGGCGGCGCGCAACCACCTGGGGCTGCTGTCGGAAGACACGCATCCGGTCACCGGCGAGATGTGGGGCAACTTCCCGCAGACGTATTCGATGGTCGGCCTGATCAACTGCGCGATGCGCTTGTCGAAATCGTGGAATAGCGTCGTCTAGCGGAGCATGGTCAAGTTATTAATGGCACAGCTGCTGTATCGTTGTGCTATTGACCACAAAAATTGATTATTTTATTTCCAACGGATGCGTTAGTATCGCAGGTGTCTTTACGCCTGGAGGCCGCATCCGGTGGGGCGAAAAGGGGGTATGAAGCTTTCCGATAGGAACGCACGATTGAAATTCGCATCAGATTGCTTGATGTATAATTTCCTGGTCAAAAAATTATCCATCAGGAAACATAACGCCGTTGACATCCTATCAGAATGCGCACGGGCGTTTGCCGCCTCCGATCGTCTCACGACAGCAATCAATTAGATGACTATTAAAGTTCTCACCGTTTTCGGGACGCGACCGGAAGCAATCAAAATGGCTTCCGTGGTGCGCGTACTGTCCGAATCGCCCGACGTCGACGTCAAGGTCTGCGTGACCGCCCAGCACCGGCAAATGCTGGACCAGGTATTGAGCCTGTTTTCGCTCACCCCCGATTTCGATCTGAACCTGATGACCCCGGGCCAGGACCTTTCCGATATCACCTCGAAGGTACTGACAGGCATGCGCGGCGTGCTGCGCGAGTGGCGTCCGGATGTCGTCTTTGTTCACGGCGATACTACCACGACCTTTGCGACCAGCCTCGCCGCGTATTATGAGCGGATACCGGTGGGTCACGTGGAAGCGGGCCTGCGTACCGGGAATATCTACTCGCCCTGGCCCGAGGAGGTCAATCGCTGCCTGACCGGCGTGATCGCCAGCCTGCATTTCGCCCCGACCGAGCACGCGCGCCAGAATCTGCTCAATGAAGGCGTGCCGGCCGCGAATATCTGCGTCACCGGCAATACCGTGGTGGATGCCTTGCTGGACGTCGTCCGTCGCCTGGAAACCGACACCCAGCTCAAGCGCGAGATGGAAGCCCAGTTCGATTTCCTCGACAGCAAGAAGAAGCTGATCCTGGTGACCGGTCACCGGCGCGAGAATTTCGGCGACGGCTTCGAGAACATCTGCCGCGCGCTGGATGAAGTGAGCCGCATGCCGGACGTCGAGGTGCTGTATCCGGTGCACCTGAATCCCAACGTGCAGGAACCGGTGCAACGTATCCTGAAGGGCAACCCGAACGTGCACCTGATCGATCCGGTGAGCTACCTGCCTTTCGTCTACCTGATGAACCGCGCGGCGATCCTGCTGACCGACTCCGGCGGCATCCAGGAAGAGGCGCCATCGCTCGGCAAGCCGGTCCTGGTGATGCGCGACACCACCGAACGTCCCGAAGCCGTGGCGGCCGGCACCGTGCGCCTGGTCGGCACCGGCATCGATTCCATCGTCGGCGGCATCCGCACGCTGCTGCAAGACCCGGCCGAATACGAGCGCATGAGTTCGGCCACCAATCCCTACGGCGACGGCACCGCCGCGACCCGCATCCTTAACTTTTTAAGAGAAAAACATGAG
This sequence comes from Massilia timonae, assembly GCF_001866515.1. NCBI lineage: Bacteria > Pseudomonadati > Pseudomonadota > Betaproteobacteria > Burkholderiales > Oxalobacteraceae > Massilia > Massilia timonae. The sequence goes on along the minus strand of NZ_JRYB01000001.1, from coordinate 944,135 downwards.
CAGCACCTTTGATACTATCTCGATGATCGGTCTGGGTTACATCGGTCTCCCAACCGCTGCAATGTTCGCGTCCCGCAAGAAGAACGTCATCGGCGTCGATATCAACCAGGATGCGGTCGACACCATCAACAGCGGCCAGACCCACATCGTCGAACCCGACCTGGACATGATCGTCGCCGCGGCCGTCAACCAGGGCTACCTGAAGGCGTCCACCACCGTGCAGCCGGCCGATGCCTTCCTGATCGCCGTGCCGACGCCGTTCCGCGGCAACCACGAACCCGACGTCAGCTACGTCGAAGCGGCGGCGCGCTCGATCGCGCCGGTGCTCAAGAAGGGCGACCTGGTCATCCTCGAATCGACCTCGCCGGTGGGCACCACCGAAAGCCTGGCCAAATGGCTGGCCGAAGAGCGCCCCGACCTCAAGATTCCGCTGGGCCCGAACGACGAAGCCGACATCAACCTGGCCTACTGCCCCGAGCGCGTGTTGCCGGGCAAGGTGATCCACGAGCTGGTGTCGAACGACCGCATCATCGGCGGCATCACCAAGGCCTGCTCCGAGCGCGCCATCGCGCTGTACCAGACCTTCGTGCAGGGCGAGTGCATCGAGACCAACTCGCGCACGGCCGAGATGTGCAAGCTCACCGAGAACTCCTTCCGCGACGTGAACATCGCCTTCGCCAACGAACTGTCCGTCATCTGCGGCAAGCTCGGCATCGACGTGTGGGAACTGATCGCGCTGGCCAACCGCCATCCGCGCGTGAACGTGCTGCGTCCGGGACCGGGCGTGGGCGGCCACTGCATCGCGGTCGACCCGTGGTTCATCGTGCACAGCGCGCCGGAACAGGCCAAGCTGATCAAGGCGGCGCGCGAAGTCAACGACTACAAGCCGCACTGGGTGCTGGACAAGGTGCGGGAAGAAGTCGAGAAATACCTGGCCGCGAACCCGGAGCGCAAGGAATCCGACGTCACCATCGCCTGCTTCGGCCTGGCCTTCAAGCCCGACATCGACGACCTGCGCGAAAGCCCGGCGCTCGACATCGCCGCCGAGATCGCGAAAACGCACAGCAGCCGCGTGATCGTGGTCGAGCCGAACATCTCGGCGCTGCCGGCCAGCCTCGACAAGGGCGAGCTGCGCACGCCGCAGGATGCGCTGGCGCGTTCGCAGATCGTCGTCATGCTGGTCAATCACAAGCCGTTCCTGGCGCTCAAGGAGTCGCTGTTCGCCGACAAGGTGATCATCGACACCTGCGGCTACCTCAGCGCCACCGGCCGCTAACGCTCGTAAAAGGATTCCGTCATGCGTGTTCTCCACGTCCTGGATCATTCGATTCCGCTGCACAGCGGCTACACCTTCCGCACCCGATCGATCCTGCGCGAACAGCGCGCGCTGGGCTGGGAGACCTTCCACGTGACGGGCTCCAAGCAGAACTCGGGCGATATGCGCGAGGAAACGGTGGACGGCCTGCATTTCTACCGCACCCCAAGCGCGGCCGGCGCGCTGGCCAGGCTGCCGGTGCTGAACCAGAAGCAGGTGATCGACGGCCTGGTGCGCCGCCTGTCCGAGATCATCCCGCAGATCAAGCCCGACGTGCTGCACGCCCACTCGCCGTCGCTCAATGCGATCGCGGCGCTCAAGGCCGGCAAGAAATTCGGCATTCCCGTGGTGTACGAGGTGCGCGCCTTCTGGGAAGACGCCGCGGTCGACCACGGCACCTCGACCGAGGGCGGCCTGCGCTACCGCCTGACGCGCGCGCTGGAAACCCATGCGCTCAGGCAGGCCGACGCCGTCACCACCATCTGCGAAGGCCTGCGCCGCGACATCGTGGCGCGCGGCATCCCGGCCGACAAGATCACGGTGATCCCGAACGCGGTCGACATCGACAAGTTCGCCGTCGGCGGCGTGGCCGACCAGGACCTCAAGACCAAGCTCGGCCTGCAAGGCGCGCGCCTGATCGGCTTCATCGGCTCCTTCTATGCCTACGAGGGCCTGGACATCCTGCTGCGCGCGGTGCCGGCGCTCACCGCCGAGCGGCCCGACCTGCGCGTGCTGCTGGTCGGCGGCGGTCCCGAAGACGCGCGCCTGCGCCAGCTGGCCAAGGATTTGAATATCGTCGACAAGGTGGTGTTCACGGGCCGCGTGCCGCACGAGCAGGTGCAGATGTACTACGACTTGCTGGACGTGCTGGTCTACCCGCGCCTGTCGATGCGCCTGACCGACCTGGTCACGCCGCTCAAGCCGCTCGAGGCGATGGCCCAGGGCAGGGTGCTGGCCGCGTCCGACGTGGGCGGCCACCAGGAACTCATCGTCGACGGCAAGACCGGCGTGCTGTTCAAGGCCGACGATCCGCAGGCGCTGGCCGTCAAGGTCGGCGGCCTGATCGACGCCCAGGCCGAATGGCCCGCCCTGCGCGCGGCCGGCCGCGAGTTCGTGGAGAGCGAGCGCAACTGGAAAGCCAGCGTGGGCCGCTACAAGAGCATCTACGGCCGCCTGACCGGAGCCGCGGCCTGATGAAGATCCTGACGTTCAGCACGCTGTTCCCGAACAGCGAAAAGCCCGGCCACGGCATTTTTGTCGAAACCCGGCTGCGCCACCTGGTCGCCAGCGGCCAGGTCGAGGCGCGCGTGGTGGCGCCGGCGCCATGGTTCCCGTCGAAGAACCCGCGGTTCGGACAGTATGCGCGCCAGGCCAAGGTGCCGCGCCGCGAAGTGCGTCACGGCATCCAGGTCGAGCATCCGCCTTACCTGGTGGTGCCCAAGATCGGCATGAACGTGGCGCCGGCGCTGCTGTTCCAGTCGGCCAAGGGCACGATCGCGCGCATGATCGACGAGGGCTACGACTTCGACCTGATCGACGCCCATTATTTTTATCCGGACGGCGTGGCGGCGGCCATGCTGGCGCGCTACTTCAACAAGCCGTTCGTGATCACGGCGCGTGGCTCGGACATCACGCTGTTCCCTAAATTTCCGCTGCCGCGCAGGATGATCCACTGGGCCGCCAGCCGCGCCGACGGCATCATCACGGTGGCCAATGCGCTGCGCGACGAGGTGATTGGCCTGGGCATCGACCCCGCGCGCGTGGTCGCGCTGCGCAATGGCGTCGACCTGGAGCTGTTCCGCCCGCCGGAGCAGCGCGAAGAAACACCGTTCACCCTGGTGACCGTGGGCCACCTGGTGCCGGTCAAGGCCCAGGAACTGAGCATCGGCGCCTTGCCCATGTTGCCCGGCGTGCGCCTGGTGATCGCCGGCGAAGGCCCGAACCGGGGCATGCTCGAGAATCTCGTGCGCGAGCTGAAACTCGAGGACCGCGTCACCTTCCTGGGCGCCGTCTCGCAGCAGGAGCTGCGCGTCCAGTACGGCAAGGCCGACGCGATGGTGCTGTCGTCCAGCCGCGAGGGCTGGGCCAATGTGCTGCTCGAATCGATGGCTTGCGGCACGCCTGTCGTGGCCAGCCGCGTGTATGGCACGCCCGAAGTCGTGGCGGCGCCGGAAGCGGGTGTGCTGATGAACGAGCGTACCTCCGAAGGCGTGGCCGAAGCCGTCAACCGCCTGCGCGCCAACTACCCCGACCGCGCCGCCGTGCGCCGCTACGCGGAACGCTTCAGCTGGGACGACACCACGGCCGGCCAGCTGCGGCTGTTCCGCTCCATCCTCAAGCGGGGCGAGTCGCTGGCCCTGGCGTAATGGTGCACCCCGCCGTCATGGGCGGGTCATATTTCGCGATTACATTCGCCTGCATACCGTGACCCGAGGGGCGTGTGCATGAGGCAGGGCGATTTTCAACAAGGCATTGCTGGGAAAAAAATCCTCTTGCTCAGCGTGCCCGCCGGCGCCGGCCATACCCGGGTCGCCGAGGCCATCCGTTCCCGCGCGGCCGCCGACCATGCCGGCGTCAAGGTGATCCACCTGGATGCGATGGCCTTCGCCGCGCCGCGCCTGCGCAAGGTCTACACCGACTTTTATCTTTTCCTGATCGGCCGCGCGCCCGGCCTGTGGCGCCACGTGTACCGGCTGACCGACGAGGCCAATCCGGACGGCTGGTTCAACCGCCTGCGGCGCTGGGTCGAGCGGCGCGATTGCCGCCTGCTGGCCGCCGAAATCGCCGCGCTGGCGCCGGACGCCATCGTTTGCACGCACTTTCAGCCGGCCGAGATCCTGTCGCAGCACATCGCGGCCGGCAAGCTGGCCTGCCCGGTGTGGGTCCAGGTGACCGACTTCGACCTGCACCGCATGTGGATCCACCCGCACGTCGCCGGCTATTTCGCCGCCAACGACGAGGTGGCGTTCCGGATGCGCGGGCAGGGCATCCCGGCGCATGCGGTCCACGTGGCCGGCATTCCGACCATGCCGGCGTTCTCCAGGCCACTCGGGCGCGCCGAATGCGCGCGTGAACTCGGCCTCGACCCCGCCGTGACGACCTTGCTGCTGATGGGCGGCGGCGCCGGGCTGGGCGGCTTGAGCCGGGTGGCGGAAAAACTGTTGTCCATCCCCGGCGACTTCCAGCTGATCGCCCTGGCCGGCAAGAACGCGGCCGAGCTGGCGGCCCTGCAGCGGCTGGCGGTGCGCTATCCGGGTCGGCTGGCGCCGCAAGGCTTCACCGACCGGGTCGAGCGCCTGATGGCCTGCGCCGACCTGGTGGTGACGAAACCGGGCGGCGCCACCAGCGCCGAGTGCCTGGCGATGGGACTGCCGATGATCGTGAACGCGCCGATCCCGGGGCAGGAAGAACACAACGCCACCTACCTGCTCGAGCAGGGGGTGGCGCTCAAGGCATCCGACCTGGCCAGCCTCGAATACCGGGTGCGCCATCTGCTGGCGCATCCCGAACGGCTGCAGGCCATGGCGGCCCGCGCGCGGGCGCTGGGCCGGCCGCACGCCGCGATGCAGGTGCTGGAAACCGTGTTGATGCAGTGCGAACGCAAGAGTGAAGAGGCTTATGCTTGAATTGTCGGAGGGCGGCAGGGTCGTATCGATGGTGGGTGCGGTGCTGGTGGCGGCCTACCTGTTCGCGCGGGTGGAGGTGGAGATCGAAGGCGAAGCCGGGTGGGCGGCGAACCTGCCGACCTGGCGTATCGAGCAGCATCCGCTGCTCGACATCTTCATGGGCGGGCGCGCGCTGACCGGCTACCACCTGTGGATGTTCGCCTTCATCGGCCTGATCTTCCACTTCCCGCTGTTCTTCATGGGGCAGTGGTCATGGAAGCTGGAAGCCTGCGCCGCGGCCTCGATCATGCTGTTCTGGATCGTCGAAGACTACCTGTGGTTCGTCATCAACCCGGCCTTCGGCTGGCGCCGCTTCAAGCAGGAACTCGTGCCCTGGCATAAGCACTGGGCGTTCGGCGCGCCGGTCGACTACTGGATATTCGGCGCCATCAGCCTGCTGCTGTTCTGGTACGGCGCCTGAGCCAGCACGCCCAGGTCGAGCGCGTGCCGGATCCGGCAGCACAGCTCGGCCGAGCTGCGCGAGATCAGCTCATGCGGGATCTCGAACTTGGTCGTCAGCCGGTCGTGGCATTCGAAGCCGTAGGAGACCATGAACGGGTGCATGCCGGTGCTGACCGCCGCCATGAAGTCCTTGTGTTCGTCGCCGCAGATAAAGGCGCGCGCCGGGTTGACGCCGAACTGTTCGCGCGTGGCGCGGAACTGGGCGGTCTTGGTGTCCTTGAGGGGAATGTGGACCAGGAAGTCGAGTTCGGCGATGTCGATGTCGTGGCGCAGGAACAGCTGGCGCAGGGTTTCCAGCGGTTCGATCGTGACGTTGCGCGTGACGATGCCGACCGTGATGTCGGGCGCGGCGATCAGTTCGCGGATCAGGTCGGCGATGCCGTCGTACAGCCGGGCTTCCTGCCGGTAGATGCCGGTGAGGGTGTCGATCAGCTGGGCGCGGCTGTTCTTGCGCAGGTTCTTGCGGACGATCGACGGGAATTCTTTCAGCCCGCCCATGTACTTGAGCAGCTTGTGCCGCTTCTGGAAGCGGGTTTCGTCGCCGATCACCAGCCCATGGTGGGAGAAAGCCGCTTCGATGGCGGAGAAGGCATCGATGGTGGTGCCGTCCGCATCGAGGATCAGGAGCTTCTTGTCGCTTTTGTACATGATGTCTTCGCATCCGGTAGCGTTGGCCGGTCCGGCGTGAACACGTGCCGGAGCTCACTGTTGACCATCATCCGCCTGCGTCATGACAGGCGTGTGACAACCGGGGGAAAACGGCGGGCCGATGTTTTCCGGACACAGGCACGGGCGCCAGCCCAACGGCGCGCCGCGGCGCTGATCGCCGCGGCCATGCGCGTTGCTATTGCCGTGCGCACGATGGACGGGTGCAGGCCAGGCTGACCTTGCGTGCATCCAGCACGGTCACGCGGCCGTCGCGGTCCATGTCGCGCGGGTCGGCGTCGCCGGAAGCGGACTGGTTGCGCGCCATGAACACCAGCTGGGCATCGTCACGATCGACGTCGCCGTCGCCATCGACATCGCCCGCCAGTGTCGCGGCGCGCACGACCTGCGTGAACACCGTGCCATTGGCCGACGACGCTCCCGTGACCGCCAGCGAGACGGCATTGGTCGTGCCCACCGGCGTGGCGGCGGGGATGGCGATCCGCACGTCGACGAAGGCGGATCCGTTCGGTCCCAGCACGAGGCTGCGCGGGTACTCCTGGACGAATCCGCGTTCGTCGGTGGCGTTCACGGCGAAGGTGTCCTGCGCGCCCAGATTCGTCACGCGGAAGCGCACCGTATAGCTTTGTCCCGGACTGAAGGCGCCGAAGCCGCCGCCCAGCGTCTCGACCTTGACGGTCCGGCCCAGGAACACCGGCGGATGGATGCGCTGGAACGCGTCTCCCGTGGCCAGGCGGCCGCTCACCATGACGCGGAACGGCTGCGTGGGCAGCACGAAGTCGGCCAGGAATTCGTCGGGCATGGTCTCTCCGGCGCGGCGCGTGGCGGGCAGCTGGGCGATGGTGTCGCCGGCCTCGTTCACCAGCGCGAATTGCGCGGTATTGAATGCGCCGAGCACCGTCGCGCGCGCCTGCTGGGTGGCGCGTGCGAGCGGCTGGCTCTTGATCGCGTACAGGCCTTCGTGGCCTTCGCGTCCGCGCGTTTCGACGAACTCGAACCGGTTCAGTTCCAGGGGGCTGTCGCCCGACACCGAGACGTCGTAGTTGCCGACGCCGGCCAGCGCCAGCCGCCAGTTGCCGGCGGCGGGCGCCGTCAGGGCGATCAGCTTGCCACCCGTCAGGGTGGTGATCGTCACGCCCGCGGTGCCGCCGACCACCTCGCGGCCGGCCGGATCGAACAGGCGCGCGCTCGCACCGGCGTCGACCGCGACCGATACCTGAAGGCTGCGCAGCGTGCGGTCGACCGGGAACTGCAGGTTGCGCGCACCGCCGACCATGCCCTTGGCGGCCAGCAGGGATTTTGGGCTGGCGCTAACGTAGGGCATCACCAGGCCGAAGACTTTCTCGGTTTCTTCGGCCGTGCGCTGCAGCGCGTACAACTGGCCGCCGGTCTCGGCCGCAATGGTGTAATAGGCCGGATCGATCGGCGAACACGAGCCGAAGGTAAAGAAAGTGACGGTGATGTCCTTGGCGTTGGCCTGGGTGACGACGTTGCCGGACAGCGCGGCGTCCTTGGCCGAGGCATCGGTGAAGACATACAGCTGGGAGCCGTTCGGCGCGGCGTTGACCGCGCGCAGCGTGCCGGCCATGGACAGTTCCGGACAGTCGCCGCCGCCGGCGGCGGACAGGGCATTGGCGCGCGCCAGCAGCGCCGCGGCGTCGGCCGTGACGAAGGCGGGGCCGACCTCGGGATCGCCGAAATTGACCAGCAGGTAGCGGTCGGGCTGGTTGGGGCTGGTGCGCACCGTCTCGACGATCCGGGCAATGGACGACTTGACCCCGGCGATCACGCCGCCCATGCTGCCGGTATCGTCGACCACGAAGCCGACCGCGCCGCGCACGTCGAGGAAGGCGCGGATCGCCTTGTCGTTGCCCGCGACGCCGGGCGCCGCGAGGATCTGGCGGATCAGGCTCTCGGTCGCGTCCACCGCGGCGGCGCGCGCGGGTGCGTGGCCGGCGCGGCCCGGCGCATCCTTGTGGATGCCGGGGTCGAGCAATAGTCCATGGTTGCACTTGCCTTCGGGCGGCGCCAGGAAGGGATTGAAATAGCCGGTCGTCGGGAAACTCAGGCCAAAGGCGGCCAGGGTGCCGGAGCCGATCGACGACAGGCCGCGCTCGCAGGTGTCCTGGCTGGGGGCCAGGCGTGGGATCACCGTGGTGCCCAGGCCCGGCTGGCCGCCGGAAATATTGATCCAGTTGCTATGCGAGAAAAAATCCTGCAGCGTGTGCAGCGCCCGGCCGACCTGGCGGCGCGCGCCTTCGCCGTCCGGCTCCGGCGCGGCGAGCAGGCCGATCGTCGCATTCTTGATCGCGATGATGCGCTGCGAACATTCCGGCAGCAGTTCGTCGTCGCAGTGGGCGGTGGGCACCGACAGCTCGCCGCGCGAGGAGACGATCTCGTCGACGCCGGCCGTGCTGTCGCGTACTTCCAGGATGGCGCGTTCGGAAAACCGGTAGGTGTTGCCACCGGGCGCCGGGACGCTGATCCGGGTCAGCGCGTCCCTGACGATGCCGACATGGCCGAACTCCTGGGTCGGCTTGAAGGCGATCGCCCCCGGTATGGCGACGACGCCGGCCAGCAGGACCGCCAGGCCCGCCAGCTTCAGTTTTGCAGATTGCATTCCATCTCCCGAGCGAGGTTCATCGAAAACCAAGAAACGACATCAGGTCCACCCACCCCTGCCGCGCCAGCGCGATGGCGATCGCCGCATACAGCAGCGGCAGCGCCGCCAGCGCGGCGCTGCGCCAGGCGTGCAGGCTCCCTTCCATGAGGGCGCGCAGCAGCAGCGCCACGGCCAGGACGGCAGTCAGCGCCAGCACCCCGATGACCACGAAGGGCGCCTTGTCGTTACCGGAACAGCGGGCGTACAGCACGCCCACCAGAAGCAGCAAGGGCGCGGCCGCGGCGAGCCGGTGCGCCACGCGTCACAGGGCGGCGCGGCGGCCGCGGATCGATGGACGGCGGCCGGGGGCCAGGATCGCGCCCAGCATGAGCAAGGCCAGCGTGGACGGCTCCGGGACGCAGGTGGCGGCGCCGATGTCGACGATGGCGCCGTGGACGGCGCTGACGGCGATGGCCTCGCCGAATCCGTCGCCGAGCAGCAGGCCCGGCGCCGTCAGCAGGTCGAAGTCGATCGACACGGCGCCAGGCGCGAGCGCCGTAAACACCAGTCGCGCGAGCGGGAACGTCCCGGGCTGCAAGCCGATCAGGGCCGCGTCATCCAGCAGCGATACCGCCGCGAAGTCCGCCCGGCCTGCGCCGAAGAGTGCGTGGGTCAGCTGGTCGACATCGACTGCGCCCAGGTAGTGGCCGAACTCGGCACTCACCGGCGCAACCAGCACCGGATCGAATACCAGGTCGAGGTCGAATGCGGCCAGGGCCTGGGCCGGCCCCAGGTCGCCGACCATGACGTCGAGGGAGAATTGCTGCCCCACCGCGACCGCGGCGCTCGACAGCGAAGTCGTCAGGACCGCGGCGCCGGCGGGGGCGGCGAGCGCGACGGCGCACACCAGTAGTGCTGCGGTCGTGCGCATGATTCTTGGGAGTACCGAAGCCATGGTCGAATGTCCTTGTTGAGATGAGGGAAGCAGGCTGGATCCATCATCCCGGATGCATGAGACCTTGTCTTTTTGTTAGCGCAAGAAGTTGGCGATTCGTCCATGGCGCGAGCGTGGCGCGCCGGCATGTTTCCGGCAGCTAAACTAACAGCCATCGACAACGCCACAGTGACCAGCATGCGCTATCTGGATTTCAGTTCATGGCAAGGCGCGATGACGACGATCATCGGGCTTGCCGTCTTTACCTTGCTGGGCGTGGGCATCCGCATCCTCATGATGCAGACCATCCAGCAGCGCCGCGAGCGCATGAACCGCCAGATCAACGAGCGCCTGAAAACCCTGATCGCCGCCTACCGCACCCTGGGCGGCTCGTTCACCGGGCAACTGACGGTCGACCCGACGCATTTGCGCGATGTGCGCGAGCGGGCCCAGTCGGGCGAGGAGGGATCGAATGAGGGAACGGCGAGCTCGGACCGCTCGCGCCGCATCCGCGACGCCGTCGAAGCCGCGCTGGCCGACATCCTGCTGCTCGGCACCGAAGAGCACTGCCGGTTGGCGGCGCAGGCGGCGGCCGACCTGGCGGCGGGGCGGCCAATCCACACGGCGGAGCTGGTCGTCAGCCTGCGCACCTTCATTCGCGCCGCGCTCGATCTCGATCCGATGCCGGACGAGGTCATGATTCCGCTGCAGGGGCCGACGCGCACGCAGGGTGGCGGCGGTCGTGCGAAAGGCGAGGCCGGCGGCGGTGGAAACCGCAGCGGCGGCGGCGGCATGGACGGCGGCGGCGGCGCGGGCATGCCCATCCCCGCCGGGCTTGGGCACAAGGACGGCGTCTAGGCCTCGTCGAGCAAGGGCAGGGGCGTCACCGTCACCTGGACGTCGAGCTCCTGCTTGCCGCCCCCGAGCACGATGCCGCGCAGCGGGGTCACGTCGCTGAAGTCGCGTCCCCAGCCCAGCGTGATGTGTTCATGCTGCACCAGGCAGCGGTTGGTCGGATCGAAATCGACCCAGCCCAGCGCCGGGCAGAACACCGACACCCAGGCGTGCGAGGCGTCGGCGCCGACCAGGCGCGGCTTGCCCGCCGGCGGGTGGGTCAGGATGTAGCCGCTCACATAGCGCGCCGGCAGGCCGATGCTGCGCAGGCAGCCGATCATCAGCTGGGCGAAGTCCTGGCACACGCCGCGCCGGCCGCGCAGCACCTGGTCGAGCGGGGTCGAGATGTCGGTCGCCTTGGCATCGAATTCGAAGTCGTCGAAGATCCGGTACGTCAGGTCGAGCGCGGCGTCGAGCTGCGGCCGGCCCGGGGTGTAGCTGGCGCGGGCATAGGCTTCGAGCTCGGGGAAGCTGGCGACATGCGGCGAGGCGTACAGGTAGCGGCAGGCTTCCAGGGTGGCGGGGCTTCTTTCCTTGCCCATCATGTCGCGCACGCATTCCCACGGCAGCGTCCCGGCGATCTGCGCCAGGGTGTGGCGCGCGCGCAGCGAGACCGTCGATTCGGCGTGCACCAGCAGGCTGTCGTGCGGCACGGTCAGCGCCACGTGGCGGGTCAGGTTGCCGAAGTAGTCGATGCCGTCCTTGCCGTCGTTGGCGACCGGATCGAGCCAGATCAGGTGCGACTCGGTCTGCTGGCAGGGGAAGGAGCGCGGTGTCAGGTGCAGGTATTGCTGCGACAGGGTGACCGGACTGCTGTAGGTGTAGCGCGTTTCATGCACCACACGATAGCGCGCGCAGGCGCCGGCGCTCGCCGGTGAATTGTCCATGAGCTGTGCGATCATGAGCTGCGGTTCCTTTGGCGGCCATTGTCGGTATAGCTGAAAAATTGCACGCTGATCTGTTCGGACAGGGCCGCACTGGTGCGCCCGATCCGGTCCAGCAGGCCGCCGAGCAAGGGATTGCCGTGCTTCAGGTCAGTGTCCGGATCGAGCGCAAGCAATTCCTTTTTCAAGGGCGTCAGCATATGCGTGCCGCAGGGGCCCTGGGTTTGTTCGATCTTGCCCAGCGTGCCCAGGATGCCGTTGAGCTGGAAGACGATCGAGCGCGGATTGGTCTCGTCGAGCAGCAGCAGGTCGAGCACCGGCAGCCATTCGGGCTGGGCCCGGTAGCGGGCCCGGTAAGTGATGATGCTGTCGGAGAGCTCCAGCAGCCATTCCAGGTTGCCGCTCCCGTTCATGGCAAGCGCGCGCTGCAGCACCACGCTCTGGAATTGCAGTCGCTCCAGGCGGCGTCCGATCGACATGAAACGCCAGCCGAGATCGCGCGTCATGCCATCGAGGGCGAAGCCGGCCAGCGTCATCAACGCGGCGGCGGCATCGTCGAGGATCGTCATGACCCCCGACTGCGATGGCCGCTCGCCGGCGGCGGCGGCGGGCTGCACCATCCGGTTCAGCGCACGCCAGTTGTCGACCGAGAAGCGTTCGTGCAACTGCCCGGCGAGCCGGTGCAACTGCTGCTGCTGCCGTGCCAGGCCAGGGACCGCGGGCGAGACGACCGCCGTCAGCAGGGCCGACTCGATCTCGGCATCAGTAAAGATGGGGCCGCTTTGGCTCGCGTCTGGCGTGGCCGGCTTCTTCCCTTCGTCGAGCAGGCCGAACCAGATGCACAGCGCCTCGACGGTCGGCCATTCCGCGCCGCGCTGGTCGAAACGGACGTTGAACAGGAAATCGAGCGCGACCCGCAGCAGGCGGCAGATATTGTCGGTGCGTTCCGCATGGCGTCCGAACCACAGCAGGTTTTCCGCCACGCGGCTCGACAGGTTGGTGTCTTCGCGCACCAGGTCGCGGCCCGAGATGCTGCGCTGCTGCAGGCGGTGCACTTCGGCCCTGGCGCGCGCCTGGACCCAGGTGTCCTTGCTGGCGCCGCCCATCTGCATCGTCAGCACGCGCGCATCGGGCCCGGTGGCCACCCGGGTCAGCCCGCCCGGCATCACCACATAGCCATTCGGCGTGGCGCAGGCGAATACCCGCAGCCCGATGGCGCGCGCCTGCAGGCCGGGCGCGGCGCCGTCCTTCCACACCGGCGCCTGCGACAGCCGCACCAGTTCCTGGGCAATGTAATTATTGGGATTGGCGCGCAGGCGGGCGATGAAGGCCGCGCGCGCGGCGCCGTCCAGGTCCTGGCCGAACACGGCCGCCTGCGGCAACTGCGAAAAACTGGGCTTGATCACCAACCGGTCGAGCCTGGCGACCACGGTTTCCAACGCTGCTTCTTCGCCGCACCACCAGGTGGCCACCGACGGCATCTTGAGCGGCTCGCCCAGCAGGCGCTTCGACAGCGCCGGCAAGAAGCCGAGCAGCGCGCCCGATTCGAGCAGGCTCGAGCCGAGGCTGTTGGCGACCAGCACGTTGCCGCGCATGGCGGCCTGGGTCAGGCCGGCCACGCCCAGCAAGGAGCTTTGCAGTTCGAGCGGATCGCACGATTCGTCGTCGACCCGGCGCATGATCACGTGCACCCGGTGCAGGCCGGCCAGGGTTTTCAGGTAGACCACGCCGTCGCGCACCGTCAGGTCGCCGCCTTCGACCAGCGGCAGGCCGAGATAGCGCGCCAGGTAGGCCTGCTCGTAGTAGCTGGCGGTGAGCGGTCCGGGCGTGAGCAGCACGATCAGCGGCGCTTCGCCCTCGCGCAGCGGGGCCGGCGCGTCGCCGCCGGCCGCGCACCGGCGGCCCCAGTGCGCCAGGCTTTCGTGCATGGTGCGGAAGAACCGGTTCAGGGGCTGCACCTTGAGCTCGCGCAGCAGGTCGGGGAAGGTGGGGGCGATGATGGCGCGGTTTTCCAGCGCATAGCCGGCGCCGAAGGGCGCCTGGGTACGGTCGGCCATCACCCACCAGCGGCCGTCCGGGGCGCGCGCCAGGTCGACCGCATAGAAGTGCAGGGCGACGTCGTCGTGATGGCGCATCCCGTGGCAGGGACGCAGGAAGCCGGCGTGGCCGTGGATCAGCGCCGGCGGCAGCAAGCCTTCGCTCAGCATCTCCTCCTTGCCGTAGACGTCGACCAGGATCTTGTTGAGCAGGGTGGCGCGCTGGATCACGGCGGCCTCGATGCCGCTCCATTCTTCGTGCGGCAGGATCAGCGGCAGCACGTTCAGATCCCACTGCCGTTGCCGGCCGTGGGCGTCGGCGGGCACGTTGTAGCTCACCCCGTTTTCGCGCACCTGGCGCTGCACCATCTCCTGGCGCTGGCGCATCATGGTGGGCGCCTCGTGCGCCAGGTTGTCCAGCAGCGCACGCCAATGCGCGCGCGGCGCCTTGGCCGCGTCGAGCATTTCGTCGAAACTGTCCGGCGCGGCCAGATAGTGGGCAAGTAGTTGATTCGGCATCGAAGCTGCTGATTACGGGTGGTACAAAAGCGATAGGTTAGCTTGCCTGCCAGCGTAAATCTAGTGTCGTAGGGAAACTAGGATTGAGCGGCTCCTTGCGCACCGTCATCGGACCCGGGGTATGGCCATGCGGCCAGAAGCGCGCGAAACGGCGCGCCTCGGCGGCATTGGCATTGACCGGCGCGCCCGTTTCATTGCGTCCGCCCGGATGCACCACGTGGTAGGTGCAGCCGCCGATCGCGCGCCCGCTCCAGGTGTCGACCAGGTCGAACACCAGCGGCGCCTGCACCCGGATGCTCGGATGCAGGGCCGACCACGGGCTCCACGCCCGAAAGCGCACGCCCGCCACGTACTCGCCGGGCACGCCGGTCGGGTGCAGCGGCAGCATGCGGCCATTGCAGGCCACCACGTGGCGGCCGTCGGTCAGCCCGCGCACCAGCAGCTGCATGCGTTCGACCGACGAGTCGACGTAGCGCGCGGTGCCGCCGGCCGCGACTTCCTCGCCCAGCACGTTCCACGGCTCGATCGCCTGGCGCAGCTCCATCTCGACGCCCTCGTAGACGACGGTGCCGAAGCGCGGGAAGCGAAACTCGATGAACGGCTCGAACCAGTGGTCCTCGAAGGCATAGCCGGCCGCGCGCAGGTCGCGCGCGACGTCGCGGATGTCCTGGGCGACGAAATGCGGCAGCATCCAGCGGTCGTGCAGGGCGGTGCCCCAGTGCACCAGCCGGGCCTGGCACGGCTCGCGCCAGAAGCGCGCGACCAGGGCCCGCAGCAACAGCATCTGCAGCAGGCTCATACGCTCGTGCGGCGGCATCTCGAAGGCGCGGAACTCCACCAGGCCGAGGCGGCCGGTGGGGCCGTCCGGCGAATACAGCTTGTCGATCGAAAATTCGGCGCGATGCGTATTGCCGGTCAGGTCGACCAGCAGGTTGCGCAGCAGGCGGTCGACCATCCACGGCTTGTCGCCCGGCTGCAGGGTCGGCAGCACCTTGTCCATCTGCTGGAAGGCGATCGCCAGTTCATACAGGTTGTCGTCGCGCGCCTCGTCCACGCGCGGCGCCTGGCTGGTCGGTCCGATGAAGGTGCCCGAGAACAGGTAAGAAAGCGCCGGGTGGATCTGCCAGTAGGTGATCAGGCTCTTGAGCAGGTCGGGACGGCGCAGCATCGGGCTGTCTTCGGCGCTGGCGCCGCCCAGGGTGGCGTGGTTGCCGCCGCCGGTGCCGGTGTGGCGGCCGTCGTGCATGAATTTCTCGGTGCCCAGGCGGGTGAGGCGCGCCTCCTGGTACAGGGTCGTCACGTTGTGCACCAGCTCGTTCCACGAAGCGGCCGGATGGATATTGACTTCGATGACGCCCGGGTCGGGCGTGACGCTGAGCAGCTTGATGCGCGGGTCGCGCGGCGGCGCATAACCTTCGATCCGCAGCTTCATCCCGAGCCTGGCGGCGGTGGCCTCGACCGCGCCGGCCAGCGCCAGGTAATCCTCGAGGCGCTGCTGCGGCGGCATGAAGACGTACAGGCGTCCGGCGCGCACTTCGACGCACAGCGCGGTGTGGATTACCTCGCGCGCGTCCGGCGCGAAGGGAGAGGTCGGCTGGACGGCCGCGCGGTCCGGCGCCGGCTGCGCGGCGTGGTGCGCGGCCACCAGGGCGCTGCGCGGGGCGAACGGGTCGACCTCGAAACCGGGATCGCGTTCGCGCGGCGGCACCCATGGCAGCGTGGCCAGCGGCAGGCGCAGGCCGATCGGCGAGTCGCCCTCGAGCAGGTACAGGTGTTCGCGCCGCAGCGGCCAGGCCGAGGTGCGCCAGCCGGCGCCGTCGGCGGCCTGCAGCGGCAGCACGTAGCCGGCCACCTGGCCCAGGCCGCGTTCGAGCAGGCGCGCCAGCCGGCGCCGTTCCTCCGGCGCGTCCAGGTCTGCCCGCAGGGGATCGAGGTTGGGCGGCAGCGCCTGCTCGCGTTGGGCCTGCAGCAGCACGTCTTCATAGGCGGGGATGGCGCTGCCGGCGGGCAGGCCGAGCGCATCGACCAGCGCTGCGGCGAAGCGGCGGGCGTCTCCGGCGTCATAGCCGTCGTCGACGTGTTCGCTAGAAAACAGGCCGGGGTCGCGCCACAGCGGCTCGCCGTCGACGCGCCAGAAGATGTTCAGCGCCCAGCGCGGCAGCGGTTCGCCCGGATACCATTTGCCCTGGCCGTAGTGCAGCAGGCCGCCGGGCGCGAAATGATTCTTGAGCCGCTGCGCCAGCGTGCCGGCCAGCGCGCGTTTGCGCTCGCCATGGGCCTGGGTATTCCACTCCGGCGCGTCCATGTCGTCGATCGAGACGAAGGTGGGCTCGCCGCCCTGGGTCAGGCGCACGTCCTGGGCCAGCAGGTCGGCGTCGACCTGCCGGCCCAGGCGGTCGATGGCCTCCCAGTCGGCGTCCGAATACGGCTTGGTCACGCGCGGGTCTTCATGGATGCGGGTGATCGTCATCTCGTGGATGAAGGTGACCTCGGCCTTGTCGCTGAAGCCCGTCACCGGCGCCGCCGACGAGGGCAGCGCCGTGCAGGCGAGCGGAATATGGCCTTCGCCGGCCAGCATGCCCGAGGTCGGGTCGAGCCCGATCCAGCCGGCGCCGGGGATGTACACCTCGGTCCAGGCGTGCAGGTCGGTGAAGTCTTCGAGCGCGCCGCTCGGACCATCGAGCGCCTCCTGGTCGGCGCGCAGCTGGATCAGGTAGCCGGAAACGAAACGCGCCGCCAGTCCCATCGTGCGCAGGATCTGCACCAGCAGCCAGCCGCTGTCGCGGCACGAGCCGGAACGCTTCTCGAGCGTGTCTTCGGGCGTCTGCACGCCCGGTTCCATGCGCAGCAGATAGGCGATGTCGCGCTGCAGGCGCTGGTTGATCGCCACCAGGAAGTCGGTGGTGTTCATCGGCTGCGCCAGCAGCTCGCGCCGCGCCGCGTCTACCCATGCCAGCAGCAGCGGGCCGGCCGGCTCGGGCTGCGCGTAGGCGCTCAGTTCCCCCTGCAACTGCTCGGGATAGACAAAGGGAAAATGCTCCGCATATTGTTCGATGAAGAAATCGAAGGGATTGATGACGGTCATGTCGGCGACCAGGTCGACCGTGAACTCGAGCGTATCCGTTTTTTCCGGGAACACGAAACGGCCGATGTAATTCCCGTAGGGGTCTTGCTGCCAGTTGATGAAATGCTCCTGCGGCAGCACCGACAGCGAGTACGACAGGATCGGCGTGCGCGCATGCGGCGCCGGACGCAGGCGCACCTCATGCGGCGAGAGGGCGACTTGCCGGTCGTAGCGGTAACTGGTCTTGTGGTGCAGCGCGATACGGATAGCCATGCGGGAGTGCCTTTATAGGGGTGGTCACGAACGATACCAGCACATCGATATATACCTGTTTCAACTGTGCACAAGCATGATTCATACCCGCAATATAATTCGATCGTGCGGCGTCGCCGAGCTGGCACGTTTCTTGATTGCACCTATGCCACTGGAGGATCCGATGCCGAACTTTTACGATGAAATGTATTCCTCTGCGGCAATTGCAAGGCCTCACTACGACGCGTTTGCGCGGTGGCTTGCCTTGCAGTCGCCGCAACTGATCGCGCAAAAACGTGCCGAAGCCGAACTGACCTTCCAGCGGGTGGGGATCACCTTCGCCGTTTACGGCGACAACGCCGGCAAGGAGCGCTTGATCCCGTTCGACATCATTCCGCGCGTGATCGACGCCGCCGAATGGGCCCGGCTGCAGGCCGGCCTGGTGCAGCGGGTGACCGCGCTGAACCGTTTCCTGCACGACGTCTACCATGACCAGGATATCCTGAAGGCGGGCGTCATCCCTTCCGAACAGATCCTGAACAATGCGCAGTACCGGCCCGCGATGCAGGGCGTCAAGGTGCCTTCGAACATCTATGCCCATATCGCCGGCGTCGACATCGTGCGCGCGGGCGAGGGCGAGTTCTACGTCCTGGAAGACAATCTGCGGGTGCCTTCCGGCGTGTCCTACATGCTGGAAAACCGCAAGATGATGATGCGGCTGTTTCCCGCCCTGTTCGCGAGCAACCGCGTGGCGCCGGTCGAGCACTATCCCGACCTGCTGCTCGACAACCTGCGCACCGTGGCGCCGGACGGACCGCTCGACCCGACCGTGGTCGTCCTCACGCCGGGCATGCACAACTCGGCCTATTTCGAACACGCCTTCCTGGCCCAGCAGATGGGCGTGGCGCTGGTGCAGGGGCAAGACCTGTATGTCAGCGACGACACCGTCTACATGCGCACCACGCGCGGGCCGAAGCAGGTCGACGTCATCTATCGCCGCATCGACGACGACTACCTCGATCCACGCGCCTTCCGCCCCGAGTCCACGCTGGGCGTGCCGGGCCTGCTCGACGCGGTGCGCGCGGGGCGGGTCGGCCTGGCCAACGCCATCGGCACCGGGGTGGCCGACGACAAGTCGATCTATCCCTACGTGCCGGACATGATCGAATTCTACCTGGGCGAAAAGCCGATCCTGAACAACGTGCCGACCTACCAGTGCCGCAAAAAGGAAGACCTGGCGTACACGCTGTCGCGCTTGCCAGAGCTGGTGGTGAAGGAAGTGCATGGCGCCGGCGGCTATGGCATGCTGGTCGGCCCGGCCTCGACCCACGCCGAGATCGAGGCCTTCCGCGCGCGCTTGATCGCCAACCCGGACGGCTATATCGCCCAGCCCACGCTGGCCCTGTCGGCCTGCCCGACCTATGTCGAATCGGGCATCGCGCCGCGCCACATCGACCTGCGTCCCTTCGTCCTGTCGGGCAAGACCGTGTCGATGGTGCCGGGCGGCCTGACCCGGGTGGCGTTGCAGGAAGGTTCGCTGGTGGTCAATTCGTCGCAGGGCGGCGGCACCAAGGATACCTGGATACTGGAGAACTAAGATGTTGAGCCGCACCGCAGACCACTTGTTCTGGATGGCCCGCTACACCGAACGCGCCGAAAACACGGCCCGCATGCTCGATGTCCGGGTTCAGTATTCGCTGATGCCGCAGTCGGCGCAGGCCGAGCAGCAGGGCTGGCGCAGCATGCTGGGCGTGTCCGAGCTGGAAGCGCAGTTCGAGGCCAAATACCCGGCGCTCACGCAGAAGGACGTGATCGACTTCATGGTGCGCGATCCGGACAACCTGTCCTCGATCACGAGCTGCCTGCGCGCATCGCGCGAGAATGCGCGCGCCGTGCGCGGCGCCCTGACCACCGAAGTATGGGAAACCGAGAACACGACCTGGCTGATGCTGCAGAAGCATCTCAAGAACCGCACCTTCGAGCACGATCCCGGCCAGTTCCTGGAATGGGTCAAGTACCGCTCGCACCTGTCGCGCGGCGTCACGCTGGGCACCATGCTGCAGGACGAGGCGTTCAACTTCATCCGCCTCGGCACCTTCCTGGAACGGGCCGACAATACGGCGCGCATCCTCGACGTCAAGTTCAGGTTCGGGGCGCATGATGCGGTCCAGGCCGGGACGCAGGCGGAGTTCTACCAGCTTGCGGCGCTGTTGCGCTCGGTGTCCGCCTTCGAGACCTACCGCAAGGTCTACCGCGACGCCATCACGTCGACGCGGGTGGCCGAACTATTGATACTGCAAGAGAAAATGCCGCGCTCGCTGGCGGCGTGCATGGCCGCCGTGGTGGCCAACCTGAAGGACGTGCGCAACGCCCAGTCGCACGATACCGAGCGCCTGGCCGTGGAACTGTACGCCATGCTGCAATCGTCCCCGATCAGCGCCATCCTCGAAGAAGGCCTGCATGCCTTCCTGACCCGCTTCCTGGCGTCGGTCGACGCGTTGGGCAACGGCATCAGCCGCGACTTCCTGATCCCGATCGAGCCGGCCTTGCCCGACGAAGGACAGACCCAGTCGCAGACGCAGACCCTGGGCGGAATGACGCAAACCCAGACCCAGACCGCGTAAGCCGGGCGCACCGGCATGGCGCGCGCCGCACCGTTTCGGGGGAAAGCGGCGGCGCGGGCATCATGACGGTGCGTCGGCTCAGGCGCCCGACGTGGCGGGCGCCGGCGTCGCGGCCGGCCTGGCTGGCGCCGTCGCCTGCTTGATCTGGGCGCGCACGACCCGGTGCACGAAGTGCAGCTTTTCCAGTACCGGCGGGCTGAGCGTGAACGGATAGGAGTCCGGCATCCCGATGCTGCGATTCAGGCTGTTGAGCACGTACGTCAGCGCGAACCAGTCGCTCAGGGTATCGTCGAACGCGTCGGTCCTGGTCGGCAGGGTGATGCCGTCGAGCGCGGGCTCGTCGGCCTTGCGCGGCTTGAGCTGCAGGCCGCAGGAGTGCGCCGTCTCCAGCGTATCGATCATGTGGAGGTAGTGGGCCCAGGTCTCGGCCCAGTCTTCCCACGGGTGCGAGCTGGCGTAGCTGCTCACGAAACGCTCCGCCCAGTCTTCCGGCGGCCCATTTTCGTAGTGGCGCTTCAGGCTTTCGCCATAATCCTGGCGCTCGTCGCCGAACAGGGCGCGATACTCGTCGATCCACGGGCTGCCGGCCACCAGGCGGTCGAAATAGTAATGGCCGCTTTCATGACGAAAATGACCCAGCAGCGTGCGATAGCGCTCGTGCATCTGCTCGCGCGTGCGTTCGCGCTCGGCCGGATCGGCTTCGGCAATGTTCAGGGTGATCACGCCGTTGGCATGGCCGGTCATCACGCACTGGTCCGTCACGCCGTCTTCCAGGAACTGGAATGCAAGGCCGGTTTCCGGCTCGGCTTCCTTCGAGGCAGGGGTGAGGTTGAGCGTCGCCAGCGAAAACAGCAGGCGGCGCTTGGCCGCTTCGAGACGCGCCCACAGGATGTGGTTTTTTTCGGACGTCAGCGCTGGGATGACGACGGTCAGCTGACAGGAGGCGCATAAATCGTGCGGGTCATCCGCAGGCAGCATCCAGTTGCAGACATTATGCTGAACATAATTGCTGCATTGCTTGTAGACCTTGCCCGCGTCGGTGTGGTTCAGGCTGCGCCACAGGCCGTCCTCGGTCTGCTCGAAGCTGTTGACGCTGCGCGTGGCCGGCTGGTAGCCGAGCGTGCTGTCGCAGTTGAAGCAGAGGGTATTTTCAAAAAATATCTGTTGTGAGCACTTGTCGCAGTGAAAGGTTTTCATGGCAGAAAGAAGAGTGGGACAACGGTCGGTATTCGGTATTAATAATCTAACAGCAAAACCGATCTAGGCAGGCACGTGTCAGACAACGCCGCATGAGGTGGTGGGGGACAAAGGAAGAACAAACGTGGAGGTGCCGGGAATAGAGGCGGCGGTGAGGGTGATGCGGGCGGGGTATAAGAGGCGGAATCGACCCCGACGTTGGGCGCGACGACGACGGGCCGGCGGGTTAACGGCAGTCCTGCTTACGCCACCAGGATCCTTTACGTGGTCCCACTGAATCGGGACCAAGCGCACAAGCTATGCTCTGGAAAAGTCCCGCCACGTGCTATCTGGCTGTAGCATCATGAGCCTGCCGTCGCGAAGGACGTTCCTTCCCATAAATGCGTTTCGGGTGGATGACCAATCGCTTCGTCAGATCGTCCAGCGCCTTGCTGTGGTACAGGTCCATGCACTTCAAGAAATCGAATCGCACTCCCTTGACTTCCGATTCGACCAGCGGACTGGAATAATCCCGTTCCAGGTAACTCTCCACTAAGGAATTGACTGCATCCGGACTCTGATCCATATCGAAGTACGTCCAGTCGCGCAACGCGCTGATGCTGCTTCCGGCATCCTTCGCCACGCCATTGTCATTCCGATAGGCCTGGGTTAGACAGGTTGCCAGCACCATGTCCTTGTAGTTCTGCGCGTGCGTGCGGGTTACAGCTTGCGGGGATGTGATATCGCGAGTACTAGCATGGGCTGGCAACGACAATATGGTGAACACCACCACTGCCAGTCGCAAGGGGGACAACCTCATGGCAAACTCCAGAAATTTGCACGATCCGTGCGATACGCGCTTCGGGTTCGTTGAAATAACAGTGGTCATAGCAGGAGCGACCGTCGAAAAGCGTGGCATGCCCCTGCGCATTTGACCAGCCCGAGACTTCAAACAGAATGACGCCTGTTTTGCCTGCAAGTGTGCCCCCACCGGAGACAGGATATTTCACGACTTCGGCTTTACCCCAGCGCTGCGTCAGGAACCCGATCAGGTCGCGTACTCGAAAGAAGTATCTTCGCCCGTCCGCGCCGGATACAGTCTGTCCTTTGATGCCAGGAATGACCATGCCAGCTTGGCTGAGTATATAACTCATGCGTACAGCACACGTGTTTTCCCATCGCTGCGCTGCAGTCGGGTTATCGATATTCTTCCTGACGTTGCCGCCTATGATCCCTGCCACCCGGGCTCCGGGATTGAGAGGGTCGTAGATTCGCTGCGAAGCTGCCCACGCAGCACTAAAAGACGGTCGAGTCATATCGGTAGTCCTTGT
Source organism: Massilia timonae (assembly GCF_001866515.1). NCBI lineage: Bacteria > Pseudomonadati > Pseudomonadota > Betaproteobacteria > Burkholderiales > Oxalobacteraceae > Massilia > Massilia timonae. Next base: position 921,711 of record NZ_JRYB01000001.1, on the reverse strand, counting down.
TGAATTGTGTCGTACCGGGTCATCACAGCGCGAGCAGGAAGATCGAGGCCGCGGTGCATCGCGAGAGCAGCAGCACAAAGCAATGAAAACAGCGAACGGTGAGGTGTGTTCCCAACGTCGTGCATCATCGCGCGAGAAATAGGCATTGGCCTTTCGCTAGCGCAATAGTCGGGCGGTTTTCCTTAAGACGTGCAAAGACCTGATCAGCGTTTACGATCGGGCTCGCTGCTGCGATGAGCAAGGCGGACAAGGCGGGCGAGTTCCGGCCGCTGACGCCGCATCCGCGACGCCATCGAAGCCACGGCCGGTCAGCCGGCCGCAGCTGCAGCGGACGCCGGCCGAATATTCTGGTTGGTGCGGAACAGATTGTCCGGATCGTAGGTCGCCTTGATCTGCGCCAGGCGCGCATAGTTGGCGCCATAGGCATCGGACGTGCGCTCGCCTTCGTCCTGCGGCATGAAGTTGACGTAGACGCCACCGCTCGCATACGGCGTGGCATCCGCGAAGAAGGCGCGTGCCCAGGCGATGCAGCGTTCGTCGTCGGCCGGGTCTTCCCAGCGCGTGTGCACGTTCATCACGTACAGCGCGTCCCGGTGCGGATAGGCGGTCGCCTGCGGCGGCGGCGCCCCGGCCTGGCCGCCCAGCAGGCCGAGGAAGATCTCGCACTGCGGGGTAGGCAGATCGGAGGCGTAGCGTAGAACGACGTCGATGGCCCCGTCGCTCAGTTGCGTGAAATTATGCGATTTCCAGTAGTTGCGTGCGCCTGGCGTGAGCATCGGATCGAAGATCTGCTGCCAGGCCGCGTAGGGCATCGGCCCGACATGCATGCCCAGCGGCTCGCCCAGCTTGGCGATGCGCTCGATGGCGGCGTCCACGGCGTCGCTCGGCGATGGCGAAAAGACCGGCAGCACCAGCGCGTCCTGGCCATGCGCTTGCGGGGGAAGGAACGGCAGCGGGGGCGCCTTGCGCAGGACGGCCCAGACCGTGAGGTCGGGCGCCATGGTCGCGACGGCGTCGCGGTATTGCTGCAAGACCGACTGGGCCTGGGCGAACGGGTAGACGATCAGACCGGCCGTGATTTGCGGGCCGACTGGATGCAAGGCGAATTCGAAGCGCGTGACCACGCCAAAATTGCCGCCGCCGCCACGGATGGCCCAGAACAGGTCGGGATGCTCCGTCGCGCTCACCTGCAGGCGCTGGGCGTCGGCGGTGACGATTTCGGCCGACAGCAGATTGTCGGCCGCCAGGCCCAGCGTACGGCTGAGCCAGCCGAAGCCGCCGCCCAGGGTCAGGCCCGCCACGCCGGTGGTGGAGTTGATGCCCAGTGGCGTCGCCAGGCCGTAGGCCTGGGCTTCGTGGTCGAAGTCGCGCAGGGTGGCGCCGCCTTCCACCCAGGCGCGGCGACGCTCCGGGTCGACCTGCACCGACTTCATGCGCGACAGGTCGATCACCAGTCCATCGTCGCACAGCGCGCTGCCGGCGATATTGTGGCCGCCGCTACGCACGGCCAGCCGCAGCTGGTGGTCGCGCGCGTAGGCCAGCGACGCGCGTACGTCGGCCGTGCCGGCGCAGCGCACGATGAGCGCCGGCCGCCGGTCGATCATCGCATTCCAGACGGCGCGGGCATCGTCGTAGCCCGCATCGTTGGCCTCGAAAAGTTCTCCTCTTAACAGCCCCTTCAATTCATTGAATTGCCCCTTCGCCAGCGTGTCCATGACGCACCTCGCAGATGGTTGGTCCGACGTCTCGCTTCATCATAGGAAGGCGAAGTGCGTTGACGCAAGCTCATGAGATGGAAATAGAGTGCAGGAATAGGGACTGGAGAATCGCATTGGCCCAGCACAAACGGCCGCACAAGTGCGAGATGCGACATACCGTGCGCTTCAGGTACAACGCATGATTGAGCCCGCTCCCCAACGCCACTTATGGCGACGGGCCCGACGTCCCACCTTTAACGGAGACATGCATGCTTATCGCTCGAGGAAACGATGTGCCGACCGGTAACTCGATATCGAGGCTGCCCCGCCTGGTCTTGCTACTGGCCGCGATGTGGACGTCTGCGACAGTGCTTGCGCAGTCGTCGTCCGGCGAGGCGGACGGCAGACACGGCGCGCAGCGCACGAGCTACCGCTTGATCAATCTCGGCCCCGGCACCATCGCGACCTACCCCGACATCAACGCCGCCGGCCAGGTGGCGTTCTCGATGGTGAACGGCGGGCGCACTTCGGCTTTCTTCCATGACGGCGCAACCGTGAAGAACATCGGCTCGCTGGGCGGCGGCATCACGTATGCGAACGACCTGAACGAGGCCGGCCAGATCGCGGGCACCTCGCTCAACGAACACGGCGTCGAGAACGCTTTCGTCTGGAGCGCGGGCGGCGGCATGCTCGACATCCGCGCCGAGCCTGGCCGGGGCCGTTCGTATGGCTGGGCCATCAACAACCGCGGCGTCGTCACCGGCTCGTTCGGCGACTCGGCGCGTCCGTTCCGCTGGAGCATTGGTAGCGGAGTGGAAGACCTGGGCGTCACGCCCGCCTTCCAGCAACCTTCAGGTCGCGTGCTCAACGACGCCGGCCTGATCGCCGGCGTGACCACGATCGACGACGAGTTCACGCGCGTGTTCGCCTGGACGCGCGGTAGCGGCCTGGTCGACATCGACACGCTGGGCAGCGTCGAATCGTCGCCCGTGGCCGTGGGCGCCGGGGGCGAGGTGGCGGGCAATCGCCTGGCCTCGTGGGACGATGGCGGCGACCGTCCCTTCCTGTGGACGCGCGCCACCGGCATGGTCGACCTCGGGATCGGCCGCGGCACCACGGCCTGGGTCAATGCGATGACGCCCGGCCTGCACATCGCCGGCGGCATCGGCTTTGCCGACGGGCGCCAGCGGGCGATGTCGTGGACGCCGCGCGGCGGCATGCGCGAACTCGGCACGCTGGGAGGCAGGACCTCGGTCGCGCGCGGCGTCAATGCGAAAGGCCAGATCGTCGGCTTTGCCGAAGACAAAGCCGGCGCCATGCGCGCCTTCGTCTGGAGCGCCGTCGGCGGCATGCTGGACCTGAACCGGCTCGTGCGGCGTGTGCCGCCGACGCTGGTGCTCGAGCACGCGATGGCGATCAACGATCGCGGCGAGATCGTGGCCAGCTCGAATGCCGGACTGGTGCTGCTCAGGCCAGACCGTGGACATGAAAGCGGCCATACGGTCGGGCCGCTCGTCGCGCCGCGCACGGTCGAAGTCGGCGCGCCGCTGCAGGCATCGGTGTCCTTCGTGGATGGCGACCGGGTCGGCACGCGCGGCGTGGACTGGTCGTGGGGAGATGGCAGCGGCGGGGCGGCGCGCCGGATCGACGAGCGCAGCGGCGTGGCCAGCGCGCGCGCCACCCACAGTTTCTCGGCGCCGGGAATCTACACGGTGGCGGCCACGGTGGTCGGCCGGGATGGCCGCCGCACCGTGGTCAGCCAGGAGGTGGAGGTGACTGCGCCGTAAGAAAGGATCAACCCTTCTTTTGCGCCGCGATCCAGCGGTCGGTCGCCGCTTCGAGCACGTCGAGCGGCACCGCGCCGTGCGACAGCACTTCGTTGTGGAAGGCGCGCAGGTCGAAGTCCTTGCCCAGGGTCTTTTCGGCGCGTGCGCGCAGTTCGCGCAGTTTCAGTTCGCCGATCTTGTAGCTGAGGGCCTGGCCGGGAATCGCGATATAGCGCTCGACTTCCTGCACCGCCGTCACCTCGTTCTGCGGCACGTTGTCCATGAAGTAGGCGATTGCCTGTTCGCGCGTCCAGCCCTTCGAGTGGATGCCGGTATCGACCACCAGGCGCACGCCGCGCCAGATTTCGGCGGTCAGGCGGCCGACCCACTGCCATGGATCGTTGTACATGCCGATTTCCTGGCCCAGCATTTCGCTGTACAGGCCCCAGCCTTCCGAGAAGGCGGTGCTGCCGCCGAAGCGGCGGAAGGCCGGCAGGCCGGTGGTTTCCTGCGCCAGGCTGCGCTCGAAGTGGTGGCCGGGAATGGCTTCGTGCAGGAAGAAGGCGGTGGTCGTGAAGTTGGTGCGGGTCTCCGGCTTGTAGGCGTTGAAGTAGAACACGCCGGGACGCTTGCCGTCGACCGAGCCGCGCTGGTAGGAGGCCGGGGCCGCGCTCACTTCGCGGAAGGCTTCCACGGGACGGATCTCGAACGGCGCCTTGGGCACGCGCGCGAACAGCTGGTCGACTTTGGCCTCGACGCGCGGACGCATCGCCTCGTAGGCCGCCTGGATCTCTTCGCGCGATTTGAAGCGCAGCTCGGGCGCGGTGTTGAGGTGAGCGAAGAATTCCTTCAACGTGCCCTTGAAGCCGACCTTGACCCTGGCTTCTTCGAACTGGGCGCGGATGCGCGCGACTTCGCGCAGGCCGATCTCGTGGATCTGTTCCGGCGTCAGGTCGGTCGTGGTCGAGCGGCGCGCCAGGAAGGCATACCACTCCTTGCCGCCGGGAAGAGCGCCGATGCCGGCCGTGTCGCGGCCTGCCGGCAGGTAGGTGTCCTTCATGAAGGCCAGCAGCTTGCGGTTGGCAGGCGCCAACTGTTCGCGCACCATTTTTCCATAAGCCTCAGTCAGGCGCGCCTTGTCGGCGGCGCTGAAGGACGCCGGGAATTTCTTGGTCGGCCCCATATAGGTGCTGGTGTCGAGGTTGTCGCTGCCGACGTTCTCGAGCTGCGGCAGCACGCGCTGGATCAGCGCCTTCGGCATCACGATGCCTTGCTGGATGCCGGCGCGCATATTGGCGATGCTGTCGTCGACCGCCGGCGCGTAGCCGGCAGCGCGCTTGAGCCAGTTCTCGTAGTCCTGCACGGTCTGGAACGGCTGCGTGGAGGCGCCCGAACCCAGCTGGGCCATCAGCAGATGCAGGCCCGAGAACTGATCCACCGGCACCAGGTCGGACGGGAAGCGCAGGCTGTCGAGGTCTTGCTGCAGGCGGTAGCGCAGCAGGTCATAGCTGATGCGGTCTTCCGAGGGCAGCGGCGCCGGATCGAACTTGGCGCTGCTGGCGAGGTATTTCTCGGCCAGCGCGCGGGTCTGCTTGCGGTTCTCGGCCGACGAGGTCGGGCCGAAGCGGTCGTTGTAGCGATGGTCGCCATTGAAGGTGGCGGCGATCGGGTTTTCGCGCAGGTAGTCTTCCCAGTAGTCGCTATATAACTGGTTCATCTTTTCCGGCGTGGCCGGCGTCTTGACTTGGGCGAAAGCGGGGAGGGCGGCGCACAGCACGGTGCACAGCGCAGTGCGCAGCGCATTGGACAGAATAGGGGGGAGCGAGCGGGTCATGTCTTCTCTAGGTGGTCAGGTCCATGCAAGAATAGCATGATGACCCAGGTGCAATACAACAGGCAGAATGCCCGGCGCAGAAACCCTTGCAGCCCGATTGTCCAGTGGTAAGCTATTGATGTTGTCATACCAACCCAGAGGGATTCCATGAAACCGCTGTTCTCCTCCGACGACGAAGCGAAGGCCGCGTCGACGACCCCCGTGACGCCTGCCGCCGGTCTGCCGCCCCTGCTGGATCCGGCCCTCACGCCGGACGCGCTGCCGGCGTTGCGGCCGGAGGCGGAAACAAAGCCGGTGATCCCTGTCGACCTCACCGGCATCGACGACAAGGCCATCGAGACCCTGGGCAGCGCTGCGGGACCGGGTGTGGCGAAGGTGTCGGCCAAGCTGCTGGGCACGGTACGCGCCTCGGATGCGGACGTGTTCGGCACGCAGCTGAACGAACTGATCGCCACCTCGAAGGGCCTGGACCCGGCCAAGCTCAAGTCGGGCGGCCTGCTGTCGCGCGTGTCGAACATGTTCGGCTCGGTCAAGGAAAAGATGCTGTCGCAATACCAGGTGGTCGAGTCGCGCATGGACACGCTGGTGTCCGAGATGACGCGCCACGCCAATGTGCACCGGGCGCGCATCCACGACTTCGACGAGATGTACAAGGGCCTCGAGGTTTATTATCAAGGCCTGGACGCCGACGTGAAGAAGGGCGAAGCCTGGGCCGAGCGGCTGCGCCAGGCGGTCGCGCAGCAAGCCGCGGCGGCCAATGCCTTCGAGGCGCAGCAGGCGACCGAACTGCGGCGCCGTCTCGAGCGTCTCGAAAAACGCATCGACGACCTGCGCCGCGCGATGCTGATGGCCACGCAGATGGTGCCGCAGATCCGCCTGTCGCAAGACAACGCGCGCGCCTTGACCGACACCTTCACCGACATCGTCAACGTGTCGATCCCGGCCTGGCGCAACGTGTTCTCGCTCTACCTGCTGCAGCTGGAAGCCAAGCAGAGCGCGGCGGTCGCCAACGCCGCCTACGACGCCACCGACGCGGCCTTCCGCGCCCAGGCCGATATGCTGCTGGAAAATACCGAGACCGTGGCCCGTGCCAAGCAGCGCTCGATCGTCAGCCTCGAAACCGCCCAGCACGTGCAGACGCAACTGGTGACCGCGTTCGACAAGCTCGAGCAGATCTCGAACGAAGGCCAGCAGCGCCGCCGCGACGAACTGCCGAAACTGCAGGCGCTGGAGCAGGAGCTGATCGCCAGGTTCTCGCCAGGCGCGGCCTAATCTCAACTCAATATACAAGGAAAGCTCATGTCGACGACGCTTCAGACCGGCCACCGCATCAACCTCGAAAAATCCGCCCCGGGCTTGAAGCGCGTGCGGATCGGCCTCGGATGGAAGGTCAATGCGGCCGCGGGTCATGCCTTCGATCTCGACTCGTCGGTGTTCCTGTGCCGGAAAGACGCGGACGACCATCCGGTCATGATCAGCAACGCCCACTTCGTCTATTACAACCACACGACCTCGCCCGATGGCGCGGTGGTGCACTCGGGCGACAACCGTACGGGCGACAAGGATGGCGACGACGAAGTGATCACCGTCGACCTGGCCAAGGTCGACGCGGCGGTCATGGAAATGCCGATCGTGGTCACCATCCACGAGGCCGAGGCGCGCAAGCAGAACTTCGGCAGCGTCTCCGGCGCTTACGTGAAGGTGTACAACGACGACACCGGCGAGACGATCGCGGAATACAACCTGAACGAAGACTACTCAGACAAGACCGCGCTGCAATTCGGTTCGCTGTACCGCAAGGATGGCGAGTGGCGTTTCCAGGCCGTCGGCGCGGGCTTCAAGCTGAATTTGGCGACCTTCATCCGCAAGCTCGGCGGCACCGTCTGAGCAGCGTTGTGCGTATCCTTCCGAGGCGCTGATGGCTGGCGCCGCCAGGTAGATCGATGACACACCAGACGCCCAAGGCATTCGACTTCGGCGACGCGCCGGAGCCGCCCTCTGATCCGATCGATCCGGTCGACCGTCCGGCCGGGCCGCGGGCCTTCGATTTCGGCGACGAGCACGATGCCGCGGCAGCGCCAGACCGCAATAGTCAGCCCAGGGCGCTGTCCTTCGACGACGTTCCTGCGGTTCCGGCTGCGTCTGCCGTGACCAGGAAAACCGTGGCCCGGCCGCTGTTCGACAGCGAAGACCATCCGGCGGTGCGCGATGCGCTCGCCACCGTCCACGCCGATTATCCGGATGTGTACGCGCATTCGGAGCAGCGCCTGGCCATCCTGTTTCGTCGCATCCTGCCGGTGCGGCTGGCGCTGGTGACCGATTGGGCAGAGGAGCCGCTGATGGAGCAGGCGGCGCTGCTCCAGCCCATCACCGAACTCGTACTGAAATTCACGCAGATGGGCGTGCCGGCGCTGCTGGAAGCTGCGCTCGACACTACCAAGGGGCCGCCGGGCATGTTCGGCCGGCTGTTTCGCCGACCGACGTCGCCTGCCGAATACAGGCCGGTGCTGACGTCGGCGCGCACGCAACTGCTGCAGCTGATGACCGACAGCGAGGTCGCCATGCGCGACCTCGAAGCGTCGGCGAAAGGGCTGGGCTTGCACCTGCTCGTGCTGGCCGTAGTGTCGACACTCGTCGAGGACGCGCCGGATGCGGCGCTGCGCGATGCGCTCGTGCAGCGCCGCACCTTGATCCAGCAGGCGGTGCGCCAGGCCGAGCTGTCGGTGCTGCAGATGAAGCAGGTGCGGCAGCAGGCGGCGGACTTGATCGGGCAGGTGTCGTCGTTCCTGACCGTGACCTTGCCGGCCGTGGAGATGGCGCAGGCGCAGCGCGGGGCAGGCTCCTGGCCGCCCTGAAACAGGTGCGGCTGTTAGAATTTGCCATAGCCTCAAAGCCCATTTGCAGGAGTATACAAATCCTACGTTTTCTCATCACTGCAGCAATCGGCAGGCCGAAGCTGACGGCCGCCGTTGCGATATCCATGTTGGCCGCCCTGGCCGCTACGATGACCTACACCGGTTTTCTCGTCATCGGGGTGGTGGCCGATTATCTCGGCACGGGCCGGATCGCGGCAGGACTGCTGATCGGCGTTCTTTTCGCGAGATTTCCCTGGATAAAAGAGGGAAGGCTGCGCATTGTCGGCCTCTTGCCCAAACCTGTCCGTCGACCGCTCATCGTGAGCATACTTGCACTGAGCCTGTTCACCTTCGTGACGCGAGGCGACTACGTGCCCGCACTGTTTGCGGGTGTCGCGACGGCTTTTGTCCTCGCTTATCCATGGCTGCGGCGAGCAATTGTTGATCGCATGTCTTCGTCTGTATTCACATTCGGTGGGCAAAAGCGTCCCGAGAGCAACGATGACACGGTCATCGAAGGTGAATTCAGGGAACGAAAAGAATGAGCTCGATTGCTTCGGGCCAAATGGAGAAATTCCCGTCGTAATCCTTCCTCAGGACGTTTGCTCATCAAGAAGCTTTTCGACAGCCCGGCTTCTGCGTACTATGTGGCTTGATGTGTCTTGTAGATAACAGCTGGCAGGCAATGCCCAAGTATTGACAGGCTTGCTGCTGCGCGTTATCGACCATTTCAAAGTCTCCTTCAAGCAAAGGCTACGATGACTGCACAAGCAACTGGCGCCAAGCCGCGTGGATTGAACCGTGTCCTGAACTGGATCGAGGTGGCAGGCAACAAGCTGCCCGACCCGGCCATCCTGTTCGCATTGCTGCTGGCCGTGGTGTGGGCCACCTCCTGGGCCATGTCCGGCCTGGTCTTCAACGACATCGACCCGCGTACCGGCGCACCGATCGAGATCAAAAATCTGCTGGCGCCGGCCGCCCTGACGGATTTCATGGCGAAGATGGTCAATACCTTCGTCACCTTCCCGCCGCTCGGCGTGGTGCTGGTGGCGATGCTGGGGCTGGGCGTGGCCGAATACACCGGCTTCATCAACGCCGGGCTGCGCAAGATCCTGGCGGTGACGCCGAGGTTGCTGCTGACGCCCGTGCTGATCGGCGTCGGCATCCTGAGCCACGTGGCCGTCGATGCCGGCTATGTGCTGGTCATTCCGCTGGGCGCCGTCATCTTCTACGCCGCCGGGCGCCATCCGCTGGCCGGCATCGCGGCCGCCTTCGCCGGCGTATCGGGCGGCTTTTCCGCGACCTTCTTCGTGCCGTCGAGCCTCGACCCGCTGCTGGCCGGCCTGACCCAGGTCGCCGCGCGGCTGTCGTCCGACCCGGCCGCCGCATCGATCGTCATCAATCCGCTCAATAATTACTATTTCACGACCGCCTCGACCTTCCTCGTGATCCTGGTCGGCTGGTTCCTGACCGACAAGGTGATCGAGCCGCGGCTGAACAAGAATTCGCCGGTCGACGGCGATCCCGCCGGCCTGCCCACGATGGATGCGCTGCAGCCGAACGAGATCAGGGGTCTGCGCTGGGCCGGCATCGCGATGGTCGCCAGCCTGGCCCTGCTGCTGCTCTCGCTGATGCCGGAAGGTTCGGCCTGGCGTGCGCCGGATACGCGCGAGCTGACGCATTCGTCGGCGCCGCTGATGCAGTCGATCGTCGCGCTGATCTTCATCTTCTTCCTGATTCCCGGCGTGGTCTACGGTTATGTCGCCGGCACCGCGAAGAACCACCGCGACATCGTCAAGGGCATGAGCCATGCGATGAGCGGCATGGGCTATTACGTCGTCATGGCGTTCTTCTGTGCGCAGTTCATCTTCGCCTTCGGGCAGTCCAACCTGGGCGCGCTCATCGCGCTCAAGGGCGCGCTGTGGCTCAGGGAAATGGCGTTCCCGCTGGGCGTCACGCTGACTGGCATCGTGCTCCTGACGGCCACGGTCAACCTGTTCATCGGTTCGGCGTCCGCCAAATGGGCGCTGATCTCGGCGGTGATGGTGCCGATGCTGATGGAACTCGGGGTGTCGCCGGACATGACCCAGGCGGCGTACCGGGTGGGCGATTCCTCGACCAACATCATTACGCCCTTGCTGCCGTATTTCCCGCTGATCATCGTCTTCTGCAAGAAATATGTGCAGTCGACGGGCATCGGTACGCTGATCGCGCTGATGCTGCCGTATTCGATCAGCCTGATCGTGACGTGGACGGCGTTCTTGCTCGCTTTCTGGGCGGTCGAGCTGCCGTTGGGGATTGGCTCGTCATATTCCTATCCGGCGGAACGTTGACAGTTGGGGGCGGCGCTCCAGTAGCGCCCCGGATAAATCCCAGAAACGACAATACCCACTCTCTGCATCACCTCTGGCATGAAATAAATGGTTTAATATACAAAATATTTCTTTTGAGTCTCATATGGCGGAACTTCTTCAATACTTGGACAATGCCGAAAAGGTATTTGTGTTCGACCAGGTCTATCCTCTGAGCGCTGCCACCGAGCAGGCGAATCAGAAAAAATTGAATGCTTTCGGGATGCTGGCGAAGTTGAATCCCTTCAAACGCCCCAAGGAAGAAACTGTCCTCCTTTCGAAGCACGTCTTGCGTTATGAGCCATTTTGGCATGTAGTGACGACTCGGTCAGTCGATTACTCACGCGAGCTGACCTATCCTGTGGAGATCGGCAATGCGTATGCAAAAAAAGTTCTCATCAACGGAAAGGAGTATTCGATTGCAGAGCAAGGAAATAAACGGTCGATCAACCTGCAGGGAGTCGAATTTTCTCATAGGAAGATTAACTACGAAGATCACCTCGACGGGCTGTCGCGCGACCTGAAAAAGGGAGTTCTGGCGAATTACATCAACAAATACAAAGTGCAGGAGCATACGGTACTGGAACTGCCCGAAGCGATCGTTCCGCAACTACGTTTGCCGATGCTGTTGCAGAAGATACGCCAGACGCTGGACGCAGAAGTAATCAATGCCCACGAGTTTCAGGAAGACATCGTTACGATTGAAAAAGTGTACCTCTACTACCGTCCTGTGTTTGCATTTGAATTTGCCTGGACGACCGAGGACAAGGTAGGGGTCATTGAAGTCGACGGCCTGACAGGGGAAGTGATCGAAAATGGCCAGTGGTTCAAGGAAAAACTGCAGGCAATCACCACACGCGAAATGCTTTTCGAAATGGGCTCGGAACTGGCAGGCGCCTTGGTTCCGGGTGGCGGGACGGCTGTAAAAGCGATCGAAAGGATCACTGCCAGCTGATGCATAAGCTGGGATGCCAGTTTCGAAGCTGGCATCTTGGGCTGCGAATCACAGAAACGACAACGCCCACTTGCATGAGTGGGCGTTGCGTGAAGTATGTTCTTGGTGGCCCGGGGCGGAATCGAACCACCGACACAAGGATTTTCAATCCTCTGCTCTACCAACTGAGCTACCAGGCCAAGAGGCCGCAATTATAGCAGCGTTTGCGGCGGATAAACAATCCCGCGCCTGATTCACCCCTTGGACGAGATCCGCTGTGCGTGGTCCCGCTCCAGCGCCAGGCGCGACTCGCGTCGGCCCTTGGCTTCCTCGAAGCGGCGCAGTTCATCCGGCGTCGACGGTTCCAGCGGCGGAATCGCCGCCGGCTTCTTGTCGTCGCCCACCGCCACCATCGTGAAGAAGCAGCTGTTCACATGGCGCACCACCTTGCTGCGGATGTCTTCGGCGATCACCTTGATCCCGATTTCCATCGAGCTGCGGCCGGTGTAGTTCACGGCGGCCAGGAAGGTCACCAGCTCGCCCACGTGGATCGGCTGGCGGAAGGTCACCTGGTCGACGCTCATCGTCACCACGTAGCGGCCGGCGTAGCGGCTGGCGCAGGCGTAGGCGACCTGGTCGAGCAGTTTCAGGATGGTGCCGCCGTGCACGTTGCCGGAGAAGTTGGCGGTGTCGGGCGTCATCAGCACCGTCATGCTGAGCTGGTGGGAGGGGAGGTTCATGGTCGTGTCGTTACAAAAGAAATCAGTGCTTGATGTTGCCTTAGAAACTGCCGCGCGGCAAGTTCTGCCGTCGGCAGGGACCGTTTTTGAGCGCGTCAAAGCACGCATATCGACATACCAATAAAATCGTAGTCATTGAAAAACGAATCGTATAGGCTCGGCGAATGAACAGCGAATTTTTCCATCAGGGCGGATCGGTGCAGTGGCACCTCGGTCCCGTCATCGACGCACTGCGCACGTCGCGCGAATCCACCCACAATATCCGGCACCAGGGCAGGGTGCGCGAACTGCCGTCGCGTGAAGTCGTGCGCCAGATCGTGGACGGCATCTCCGCCGCCCTGTTCCCCACGCATTATGGCCGCCCCGACCTGAACGACGAGAGCATCGACTACTTCGTCGCCGACACGCTCAACGTGGCGCTCGACCGCCTGGCCGAGCAGGTGCGGCGCGCGCTGCGCTTTTCGCCCGAGTTCTCATCTGAGCATGACCAGACCGATGACGTCGTGCTGGCCGAGCGCGCCCGCGCCATCACGCGCGAGTTCGCCGCCAGCCTGCCTGCCGTCCGTGCGCTGCTGGTGTCCGACGTGCAGGCCGCGCTGGCCGGCGACCCGGCCGCCACCTCGGTGGCCGAGATCATGCTGTGCTATCCCGGCACCATCGCCATCCTCTACCACCGCATCGCGCATTGCCTCACCCGCCTCGGCGTGCCGTTCCTGGCGCGGGTCACGGCCGACATCGGCCACTCGCTGACCGGCATCGACATCCACCCCGGCGCGCAGATCGGCGGCAGCTTCTTCATCGATCACGGCACCGGCGTCGTCATCGGCGAAACCGCGATCCTGGGCGAGCGCGTGCGCCTGTACCAGGCCGTCACGCTCGGCGCCAAGCGCTTCCCGGTCGACGAGAGCGGCGCCCTGGTCAAGGGCACGCCGCGCCATCCGATCGTCGAGGACGACGTCGTCATCTATGCCGGCGCCACCATCCTGGGCCGCATCACGATCGGCGCCGGTTCGACCATCGGCGGCAACGTCTGGCTGACCCAGAGCGTCCCGCCGGGCAGCAATGTGTCGCAGGCGCAGATGCGCAACACCTGAGTCGAGCGTCTAAATGGCGTGCACCGCGTGCAGGCTGTCGAGGATCGCCGGTTTCAACGGCGACAGCGCCAGCTTGCCGCGCTCGCGCGGCCATGGCGCGTCGTTCGTGAACTCGGCGCGCACCGGGCCGGGCACGCCATCCATCAGCACCACGCGGTCGCTCAGATAGATCGCCTCATCGATATCGTGGGTCACCAGCAGCACGGTCAGGCCGCGCTGGCGCGCCGCTTCCGCCAGCAGGTCTTGCAGGCGCATGCGGGTGAAGGCGTCGACCGCCGAAAACGGTTCGTCCAGCAGCAGCACGTGCGGCTCCAGGTACAGGCCGCGCGCGATGGCCGCGCGCTGGGCCTGGCCGCCCGACAGCTGCTTGGGCAGCGCATCGCCATATCCCTTCAGGCCGACCTCCTCCAGCAGGGCATGGGCGCGCTCCGGGTTCGGCCGCGCGTGTCCGCCGAAGACGACGTTCTGCGCCACGGTCAGCCACGGGAACAGGCGCGGCGCCTGGAACACCAGGCCGACGTCGGCATCCGGCCCCGTCAACTGGCGGCCGTCGAGCCGCACCGCGCCGCGGTAGTCGCCGTCCAGCCCCGCCACGATCGACAACAAGGTGCTCTTGCCGCAGCCGCTGGCGCCGACCAGGCTGACGATCTCACCCTGGTCCAGTCCCAGCCGCAGTCCGCGCAGCACCGTGCGTGCGCCGTGGCGTTTCTCATCGATGGCGATCTCGAGGAAACTCATCGCGTCGCCCTTTCCCCATAGCTGTCGCGCCAGGCCAGCCAGCGCCGTTCCAGCGCCTGCATCGCGCTGTCGCTGGCCTTGCCCAGCAGGGCCAGCAGCACGATGGCCGCCAGCATGATGTCGGCGCGGCTCGATTCGCGGCCGTCCGTCAGCAGATAGCCCAGGCCGCGGCTGGCGGCGATCAGCTCGGCCGCCACCATGAACATCCACGCCAGGCTCAGGCCGTTGCGCAGGCCGGTCAGCACCGAGGGCAGCGCCGCCGGCAGCAGCACCCGGCGCGCCAGCGCCAGCGGCGACAGGCGATACAGCAGCCCGACCTCGGTCAGGCCGCGGTCGACGCCGCGGATGCCGGCCACCACGCCCATGTACACCGGGAAGAAGGCGCCGATCGCGATCAGGATGATCTTGGGCGCCTCGTCGATGCCGAACCAGAGCAGCAGCAGCGGCACCCAGGCCAGCGACGGAATCGCGCGCAGCGCCTGGAAGCTGGGGTCGAGCAGGCTTTCCGCACGCCGGTTCAGGGCCACCAGCGCGCCGAGCGGCAGCGCCAGCAGGGCGCCGGCGGCGAAGCCGGCCGCCACCCGCAGCGTGCTGGCGCCGACGTGGCCCGCCAGGCCGTTCTCCAGCAGCCAGGACAGGGATTCGAGGATGGCGCTCGGTGGCGGCAGCAGGTTGGCCGGCACCAGGCCGGCGCGCACGCCGGCTTCCGCGCCGATCAGGGCCAGCGCCGGCAACAGCAAGCCCAGAGGGAAGCCGAGACGGCGTCGCGCGCGCGTTGCCGGCGGCGGCGCTTCCAGCGTGATGGCCTGCCGTTCCATGTCAGGCCCTGGTGAGCTGGCGTGCGAAGCCGGTGTCGACCAGGCCAGCGATCGCCTTGTCCAGGTCGGTACCGGGGCGCACCAGCGCCTCGTCGCGCAGGATCGGCGCCGCCAGCTGAAGCGCGCGCAGGTGCTCGGCGGTCGGCTGGGCGTTGCTGAAGTCCGAGCGCAGCTTGACCTGCAGCAGCGCGACCGGCAGCGGCACCTTGGCCTCCGTAGACAGGATTTTCGCCGCTTCCGACGGATTGGCGCGGGCCCAGGCGCGGGCGCGCTCGTAGGCCCTGATCACGCGCGCGGTCTCGTTCGCGCGGGTGGCCAGGAAGTCTTCGCGCACGTTCAGGAAACCATAGGTATTGAAACCGACGTTACGGTACAGCAGGCGTGCGCCGCCTTCCAGTTCGGCCGCCGCCATATGCGGATCGAGGCCGGCCCAGGCATCCACGCGGCCCTGTTCCAGCGCCGCCCGGCCGTCCGCGTGCTGCAGGCTGACATGTTCGATGTCGCTGCGCTTCAGGCCCACGGTCTGCAGCGCGCGCAGCAGGAACAGATAGGGATCGGTGCCCTTGGTCGCGGCCACCTTCTTGCCCTTCAGGTCGGCCAGGCTGCGGATGGGGGAGTTCTTGGGCACCACCAGCGCCGTCCACTCGGGCCGCGAGAACAGATAGGGCGTGCGGATCGGATTGCCGTTGGCGCGGGCCAGCAGGGCCGCCAGGCCGGCGCTCGAACCGATGTCGATGCTGTTCGCGTTCAGGTATTCGAGCGCGCGGTTGCTGCCGGCGCTGAACACCCACTTGATGCGGGTGCCGTCGGCCTTGAACTCTTCTTCGAGCCAGCCGAAGTGGCGCAGCACCAGGCTGGTGGGCGAATAGTGGGCGTAGTCGAGGCGCAGTTCCGATAAGGGAGCGGCGCGTGCTGGCAAGGCGGCGAGGGCGGCGCCGCTGGCAACCAGTTGCAACAGGCTTCTTCGTTTCATGATGGTCCTTTGATGGTGATTCAAGCTGCCTGGATGCCAGACAGCGGGGATGCGATCTCGACCCGGCTGCCCGGATGGCCGGGCGCCAGGCGCGGGCCCTGGCCGAGCAGTTGCCCGCGCAGCGTGCCGCCGCGTGGGGCGGCGTCGTAGCGGCCGCGCCGCGCCAGTTCGGGCACGATGTGCTCGACCACCAGCGTCATGTCTTCCAGCGGCAGCGCGAAGGCGAGGTTGAAGCCGTCGGCGCCGGTGTCGTCGATCCAGGATTCGAGCTGGTCGGCCACCTGGCGCGGGTCCCCCACGATGATGGGGCCGCGTCCGCCCAGGCCGATGAATTCGGCCGCTTCGCGCACGGTCCAGTCGCGGCCCGGGTCGGCGGCGCTGAGCGAGGCCAGGGCCGAGCGTCCGGCGTCGGTGTCGATGTACTCGATGGTGTCGTCCAGGTGGTGGCGCGCGAAGTCGACGCCGGTCCAGCCGGACAGCAGGGTGAGCGCGGCCTCGACGTCGACGTGGCGCCGGTATTCCGCGAGCCGCGCCTGCGCCTCTGCTTCGATGGCGCCGGTGACGACGAGGGCCTGGGCATACACCAGCAGCGCATCCGGATCGCGGCCCTCGGCGCGCGCGGCGGCGCGCACGGCGTCGACGCCGCGTTTCACCACCGCCTTGCTCGGGCCGCTGATGAAGGTGGCTTCGGCATGGCGCGCGGCGAAACGGGCGCCGCGCGGCGAGGCGCCGGCCTGGTACAGGAAGGGCGTGCGCTGCGGCGACGGCTCGCACAGGTGAAAGCCCGGCACCTCGTAGTAGCGGCCCTTGTGCCGGATCGGATGCACCCTGGCCGGGTCGGTATGGATGCCGCGCTCCTTGTCGCGCCTCACCGCGCCGTCTTCCCAGCTGCGCTCCCACAGCTTGTAGACGACCTCCATGTATTCGTCGGCCAGGTCGTAGCGCTCGTCGTGGCCGAGTTGCTGGCCCAGGCCCAGGTTGCGCGCGGCGCTGTCGAGATAGCCGGTGACGATGTTCCAGCCGATCCGGCCCCCGCTCAGGTGGTCGAGCGTCGAGATGCGGCGCGCGAAGGTATACGGGTGTTCGTAGGTCAGGGCGGCGGTGACGCCGATCCCGAGGCGCGTGGTGGCGTGGGCGATCAGCGGCACCAGGGCTAGTGGGTCGTTCAGCGGCACCTGCACGCCGTGGCGCAGCGCGGCTTCCGGTCCCTTGCGGTAGACGTCGTACACGCCCAGCACGTCGGCGAGGAAGATGGCGTCGAAGCCGCCGTGTTCCAGCAGCTGCGCCAGCTCGACCCAGTAGCCGGGCGTCAGGTAACGCTCGCTGTCGCTCCTCGGATGGGTCCACAACCCGGGCGACTGGTGGCTCGGGGTGTTCATCTGGAAGGCGTTGAAGCGGATGCGGCGCGCCATTACCTGGCTCCTCCGGCAGGCGCTTGCAGGGCCAGCTGGTAATCGGTCTTGGCGTAGTCGGCGAAATGCCTGTTGGTGACGTCCAGGAAGGCGCGCGACTTGTACGCCGCAGCCAGGTCGCGCGCAAAAGGCTTGTCGCGGTCAGGCGTCCTTACCGCCACCAGGTTGGCGTAGGCCGGCGAAATCTTTTCGGTGCGCAGCGCGTCGCGCAACTTGAGGCCCGAGGCCAGCGCATAATTGCCGTTGACGAAGGCGTAGTCGGCATCCTGCAGGGAGCGTGGCAGCTGGGCCGCCTCCAGCGGCAGCAGCTTGACGCCCTTCGGGTTGGCGGCCACGTCGCGTTCCGAGGCGCGGATCGGATCAAAGCCGGGCCTCAGCTTGATCCAACCCAGCTGATCGAGCATGACCAGTGCGCGCGCCTGGTTGGTGGGGTCGTTCGGCAGCGCCACGGTGCTGCCGCTTTTCACGGCGTCGAGGCTCTTGTGGCGGCGGCTGTAGATCGCGATCGGCGCGGTCGGCACTTTCACCAGTTCGGAAAGCTGCAGCTTGTGCTGGGCCTTGAAGCGGTCCAGGTAGGTCACGTGCTGGAACACGTTGGCGTCGAGCGCGCCCTCGGCCAGCGCGAAGTTGGGCTGGATGTAGTCGTTGAATTCGACGATGCGCACCTTGTAACCCTGTTTTTCGAGGATGGGCTTGATGCCCAGCCTGACCTGGTCGGCATACGGCCCGGCGCTGGTGCCGATGACGATTTCCTTTGGGTCCTTCGCCTGCGCATTGGTGGCGACGGCAAGGACGATGGCCAGGACCAGCGGGCTGGCGAGCAGGATGCGGCGGTTCAGGTTCATGGGCTTCCTTCCGTTTCTCTTTCCGTTGACGGTTCAGCGCTTGTCCAGGCGGCGCGCGATGCGCCCGCCGCCGAACTGGATCAGCTGCACCATGGCGATCAGGATCGCGACCGTGATCACCATGACGTCGGTCTCGAAGCGGTAGTAGCCGTAGCGGATGGCCAGGTCGCCGATGCCGCCGCCGCCCACCACGCCGGCCACCGCCGAATACGACAGGAAGCTGATGGCCAACACGGTCAGCGCCAGCACCAGGCCGGACCGAGCCTCCAGCAGCAGCACCCGGGTGACGATCTGCAGGCGCGTGGCGCCCATCGCTTCGGCGGCCTCGATCACGCCGCGCGGCACTTCGTGCAGCTGCTGTTCGACCAGGCGCGCGAAATAGGGGATGGCGGCGCAGGAGAGCGGCACGCTGGCGGCCAGCGGACCGATCGAGGTGCCGGCGACGATGCGCGTAAACGGCACCAGGGCCACCATCAGGATAATGAAGGGGAAGGAGCGCACGGTGTTCACCAGCCAGCCCAGCACTTTCCCGATGCTGCGGCCACGGCCTGGCTCGCCCGAACCGTTGAGGAACAGGGCCACGCCGAGCGGGCCGCCCAGCAGCACCGCAGCCGAGAGGCCGATGCCGAGCATGAGCAGGGTTTCGCCGAAGGCGCGCCACAGCTCCGGCGCGACGAGCAGGAATTTTTCAAGCATGCAGCTCTCCTGGGGGGAGGCCGGCATGGACTTCGGCGGCATGGGCTTCGGCGGCGTGGTACACCAGCTCGCGGCCGAGCGAGGTCTTGCGCGGCTCGCTGTGGTCGCGCAGGTCGAACAGTTCGGCGATGCGGCCGTCCTCGACCACGGCCGCACGCTGGCACAGGCTGCCCAGCGCCTGCAGCTCGTGGCTGACGATGACGATCGTCACCCCCAGGCGTGCATTGATGTCGCGCAGCGTATCGAGCACGCTGCGCGTGGTGTCCGGGTCGAGGGCCGACGTCGGCTCGTCGCACAGCAGCACCGTGGGGTAGCTGGCCAGGGCGCGGGCGATCGCCACCCGCTGCTTCTGGCCGCCCGACAGGCGCGCCGGATAGCTGCCGGCCTTATCGAGCAATCCGACCAGTTCCAGGCATTCGGCCACGCGCGCCTTTAGCCGCGGTGCGTTCATCGCGCCGTGGATGCGCAGCGGGAAGGCCACGTTCTCGAATACGGTGGCGTTGGCGAGCAGGTTGAAGTGCTGGTAGATCATGCCGATGCGGCGCCGTGCCTCGCGCAGCTCGCGCGCGCCGAGCGCGGTCAGCTCCTGGCCGGCGACGGCGACGCTGCCGCTGTCGGGTTTTTCCAGCAGGTTCATCAGGCGCAGCAGGGTCGATTTTCCGGCGCCGCTGCGGCCCACCAGGCCGAAGATCTCGCCCGGCAGGACGTCGAGCGAGATCTCGCGCACGGCGTCGAAGCGGCCGCCTTCCGGCAGCGGGAAGGCCTTGCTGGCGCGTTCGACGCGGATGACTGGTACGGAAGCTGTCATGTTGGTCAGGAATAGGGCGTCGGATCGGGCACGCGGCCGCTGAGCGCATAGCGCCCGAGGTCACGCAGCTTGTAGTCGACCGGGTCGTGCAGGGTGTGCACGCGCGCGTTGCGCCAGAAGCGGTCGAAACCGAAGCGGCTTGACGTGGCGCGCGCGCCGAGCAGTTCGAACATCTGGTTGCTGATCTCGATCGCGGCGCGGTGGGCCAGCACCTTGGCTTCGGCCACAGCGATCGCGACGACGCCGCGTTCGCGCGCCGTCACGGCGTCGCCCTTGCCGATGGCGGCGTCGAGCTGGCGCGCGGCCTCGTCGGCCAGCAGCGCGGCGGGACGCACGGTCAGCCACAGCTGGCCATAGCGGTGCTGGGTGAAGGGATCGTCGATCGCATCGTCCACGCCGGAGGCGAACCAGGGCCGCGCCTGTTCGAGCGTGTAATCGCGCGCGGCGTCGAAGGCGCCCTGCGCGATGCCGAGATACAGATTGGCCATGATCAGCTGGGCCACCTGGGAGCGCAGGGTGGAGCGGGCGGTGGGCGCCTGGCCAGGGGCCTGCAGCACCAGCGCGGTCGGCAGGTAGACCTTCTCGAAATGGACGTTGCCGCTGTCGGTCTGGCGCTGGCCGAAGGCGTCCCAGTCGGCTTCCACGTGCACGCCGGCCTGCTCGGTCGGCACCACGGCGATCAGGGAGGCGTCGGCCTCACCGTCTTTTCCCGATACCCAAGCCGACACCGTCAACCAGTCGGAACCGACCGAGCCCGAAGAAAAACTCTTCACGCCGTCCAGGATATAGCCGGCCGGCGAGGCGGTGGCGCGGGTGCGCTTGTCGAGCGGGTTCAGGGCATTCCCCCAGAACAGCTTCTGGCGCACGGTGGCGGTGAGCAGGCTGCGCTGCTGCAGCTCGGTGCCGTAGAGCTGGACGCCGGCCAGCTGCAGGTGATGGAAGCCGAACAGGTGGGCCAGCGCGCTGTCGGCCTTGGCCAGGATGCGCACGGCCGCCATCACGGTGGCCCAGTCGGCGCCCTGGCCGCCGAATTCAACGGGGATCGACAGCGTGAGCAGGCCTGAATCGCGGATCAGTTCGCGCTCGTGCTTCGGGTGGCTGCCGGCGCGGTCGCGTTCGACGGCGGTGGCGGCCAGGCGCTCGGCCAGGTCGGCGGCGATGGCCAGCGGGCCGGATCTGGCCGCGGTAGCGTGGTCGTCTTGTGGACGCAATTGCTGCAGGATGGAAGACATGGGGCTGTGTGCCGGTATTGGGTGAGCTGCCATCTTGCATCGCTAGCCGGCGCCGCGTGAACGAAGAAATCCGGCCATGAATATGCGCGAAAAGTTAAAACGGCAAACGCATATCGATGAGCGAAACGATTCGTTGGGTCGATCGTGCGCGCGGCGTACGCTGTGGCGATCGTTGTCAGAACTGGAACTCACCATGAGCGTCATCTTGCTGGGCGGTAGCCCGTCGTCGCAGTCGTCCTGCAGCCGCCTGTTGCAGCACGTCGGAGAAAAACTCGCCGTCCACGGCTGGCGCACGACGCGCCTCGAGGTGCGCGAACTGCCCGGTCCCGCCCTGCTGCGCATGGATGCGCATGACCCGGAGCTGGCGCGCGCGCTGGCGCTGGTGGCCCAGGCCGACGCGCTGGTGGTGGCCACGCCGATCTACAAGGCGGCCTACACCGGCATGCTCAAGTTGTTCCTCGACCTGTTGCCGCAGGACGGCCTGCGCGGCAAGGTCGTGTTGCCGCTCGCGACCGGCGGCAGCCAGTCGCACCTGCTGGCGCTCGACTATGCGCTGCGCCCGGTGCTGGCCTCGATGTCGGCGCGCGCCATCCTGTCCAGCATCTATGCCACGTCCGAGCAGATCGCCTGGGACAGCGAGCGCGGCACGCGCCTGGCGGGCCCGATCGCCGATCGTGTCGCCGAGGGTATTGAACAGCTGGACGCCGAACTCCAGGCGCGCGCGCAGACCGCCGCCGCCGCATGAATCACCGAGGACTTACCGTGTCGACTCCCAACATCTTCTGGTTCATCCCCACCCACGGCGACAGCCGCTATCTCGGCACCACCAAGGGCGCGCGCCCGGTCAACGCCGATTACCTGAAGCAGGTCGCGGTCGCCGCCGATACCCTCGGCTACGACGGCGTGCTGCTGCCGACCGGGCGCTCTTGCGAGGACGCCTGGATCGTTGCCTCGTCGCTGATCAACGCCACCACCAGGCTGAAATTCCTGGTCGCGATCCGTCCCGGCCTGTCGACGCCCGGGCTGGCGGTGCGCATGGCCTCCACCTTCGACCGCCTGTCGAACGGGCGCCTGCTGATCAACGTCGTCACCGGCGGCGACCAGGGCGAGCTCGAAGCCGACGGCCTGTATGCCGATCACACCAAGCGCTACGAGATCTCGCGCGAATTCTTCAAGGTCTGGCGCGCCAGCATGGCGGGCGAGGGCGGCGCGGCAGGCTATGACTTCGAGGGCAAGCACATCCAGGTCAAGGGCGCCAAGACCCTGTATCCGGCGGTGCAGAAACCGTATCCGCCGCTGTACTTCGGCGGTTCGTCCGAGCCGGCCCACGAACTGGCGGCCGAGCAGATGGACGTCTACCTGACCTGGGGCGAGCCGCCGGCGGCGGTGGCCGAGAAGCTGGCCGATATCCGCGCACGGGCCGCGAAGCATGGGCGAACGCTGAAATTCGGCATCCGCCTGCATGTGATCGTGCGCGAGACCAATGAAGAAGCCTGGCGCGCGGCCGACGAGTTGATCAGCCACCTGGACGACGACACCATCGCAAAGGCCCAGGCCGCGTTCGCGAAGATGGATTCGGTCGGCCAGCGCCGCATGGCGGCCCTGCATGGCGGGCGGCGCGATCAGCTCGAAGTCGCGCCCAATCTGTGGGCCGGCGTGGGCCTGGTGCGCGGCGGGGCGGGGACGGCGCTGGTGGGCGACCCCGAGACGGTGGCGGCGCGCATGCGCGAGTATGCGGATCTGGGCATCGAGACCTTCATCCTGTCGGGCTATCCGCACCTGGAAGAATCGTACCGCTTCGCCGAACTGGTGTTCCCGCTGCTGGGGAAAGGAACGGAGCAGGGGGAGCAGTCGATCACCGGCCCGTTCGGCGAGATGATGGCGAGCGACATCCTGCCCAAGAAGGCTGCCTGAAAGGTAGCCTGAAGGTTGGCCTGACCCCGCGCCGTCAGCGCGCTTTGCTATGATGGCGCGATGACTATCCTGCTGGTTCCAGGCTACATGCTTGATGAGACGCTGTGGGACGACATGCGCGACCGGCTGGCCCGCTTCGGCCCGCTGGCGCATGCCGACCTGCGTCATGATTCCACCCTCGAGGACCTGGCGCGCCGCGCATTGGCCGAGGCGCCGCCGTCCTTCATCCTGATCGGCTTCTCGATGGGCGGCTATGTCGCGCGCGAGATGGTGCGCCAGGCGCCCGGACGCGTGCGCGCGCTGGTGCAGATCGCCACCTCGACCCGGCCCGATTCCGACGCCGTACGCCAGGGCAAGCGCACGGTGGCGCGGGCGGCGCCATCCGTCTCGTTCGCGGGGCTGAGCCGCACCGCCATCGCCAGCTCGCTGCATCCGCGCGAGGTGGACAACGAGGCGCTGATCGAGCGCGTGCGCACGATGGGCGTGCGGCTGGGCGGCGTGGCGTTTCGCAACCAGTCGATGGTCGAGCGGCCGGGCGACCTGCATCTGCTGGGCGAGATCCGCTGTCCGACCCTGGTGGTCGCGGCGGGGCACGACCGCCTGCGCAGCCTGGAAGAAGCGCAGGAGCTGCATGCGGGCATCGCGGGGGCGCAGTTCGCGCTGGTCGAGGACAGCGGACACATGATTCCGCTGGAGGCGCCGCAAGCATTGTGCGACGTGATCGTGCCGTGGTTGGAAGCGCTGCCGCCCCTACGTCGTCGCGAACCTTGAACACCAGCCATCCAGGCCGCGGATCGCCTCTTCCTTGAGCTTGGCCTCGATCTCGATGTACGGCGCGGCGAGGTAGGACGAGGGCATCGTCGCGATCAGGTCGGAATGCTGGCGGTCGTTGAAGCCTTCGCGGCCGTTCGAGATGTGCACCAGCTGGTGGGCCGGCTCGGGCCAGGTGGCGCGCGCCCTGGCCACCATCTCGGCCACGCTCGGATGCTCGTAGCTGTCCAGCTTTTCGTGGACGATGTGGTGGTGGGCGTCGAACACCATCGGCACGCCGGCGCGCACGCACACGGCGTGGATCTCGTCGGCGCTGTAGGCGTATTCGTCATTCTCCAGGCCGATGCGGCAGCGGATCGCGTCCGGCAGTTCGGCAATGCGCGCGACCAGCTTGTCTTCGCGGTCGGCCTTGCCGCCATGGATTTCCAGCAGCGCCCAGGGCGAACGCGGCTGGTCCAGCAAATCCATGATGTCGGCGTGCATCTGCAAGATCTTGACGCTGTTGGCCACGACGTCTTCCGAGTCCGAACTGAGCACCACGAACTGGTCGGGATGCATCACCAGGCGGATGCCGCGCTCGATCGCGCGCCGGCCCGAGCGGCCCAGGGTTTCCTTGAACTGTTGCAGGACGTCCAGCCCGAACGGCGTATCCGAGAACGGGAAGATCGACGAGGGCATGCGGTAGAGGGCAATACCTTCGCGCTCGCAGTAACGCAGCGCATTGTCCAGGGTCTGGATATTGTCGCGATAAATGTCTTCCAGCAAGCGGCGTTGGCCATCTTCCGAATGCTCGAGCAGGCGCTTGCGCGTGAGCGCGCGGTATCGCACGTCCTTGGAAACGGTGATGCAGACGAGGCCGAGTCGTGGTTGCGGGGCGGACTGGAGCATGTGGAAAGGGCGGCGCAGCGAGGCGCGCACGGGAGGTTGATGTTGAGGGGAAGTCTATCTGAAGCAGCTTGTGGGGGCGGCACGGCTCGGCGCGCAATCCGGGTCGAAGGCGGGGCAGGCATGGGCCGGCCCGGTGGCTGCGGCGCTTAACGCGATGCGCCGAACACCTGGGTCCAGTAGATGACGCCGGTCTGCCGCTCGGGCGTGACGCCATAGGCGGCGCCCATCTCGGTGAAAGCGCGGTTCATGATGTTGGCGCAATGTCCGGGGCTGTCGAGCCAGCCTTCGACGGCTTCGCGCGGCGAACGCTGGCCAAAGGCAATGTTTTCACCCACCCGGCGCCAGCTGTAGCCGGCGCGCAGGGCGCGCTCGGCGGCTTGGCTGCCATCCCTGCCGCGGTGGCTGAAGTAGCGTCCCGTGGCCATGTCGCGGCTATGGGCCAGTGCGGCGTCGCCCAGCGCGGGGTTCCAGCTCAGGGGCGGCGCCGCCGGGAACGCTTGCTTGCCGCAGGAACGGGCACTGGCGCGCGCAGCATTGACTTCATCCAGGATCGCGTGCCCGGCTTCGCGCCAGTCGGGATAGGTGGCCGAGGGCAGCGGCGGCGCCGGTTGTGCCAGCACGACGGTCCAGGTCGCACCCTCGCGATAGCTGCCGACCGCCGAGAAACGGTCGCTCAGCAGTACCTTGCAGTATTTTTGCGCCAGCACGGTCATGGCGGCCTGCGCATCCTCGGGGCCGGTGACGTAGACCGCCTGTGCCTGCGCGGCGGCGTAACCGGCGCGTTCGAGTGCGGATTCGATGAAGGTGCCGGCGCCGATGCGTACCTGGGCCAGGGCCGGTTGCGGATCGAGCGCGTTAGCCGGCGCGGCGGGATGGCCGTCGCAGGCGCCGGGATCGGCGCGGTAGGCGTTGACCAGCGCCGCCAGCGGATCGCCGCCGTTGGCGGGAGCGGAGGCGGAAACAGAGGCTGAAGCAAATGAGGCGGCGGCCTGTGCGGCAGGCGGCGCCGGCAGGAGCGCGGCCACGGCGATCCAGGTCGGAAGGGCAAGGCGGAATGCGAGGAAGGGCATCGGACCGGACATCGAACTCTTCAAGGACGGCACGGCAGCCGGCGAGGCCGGTGCATGGCTAAGGATATTGCCTGGGCGGCAAGGATTTGGATGGCGCAAACGCCGGCCGGATCTCGGCGTCGTTTGCGACTCCTGCTGCTGTTGAAGATGGGGACGGCTGCCTGGATTTCCAGGCTTGCCGGGCCGTTCGGGGCTGTGGCGGGAATGACCGGCTGGCGCTTCCGGACTTATTACTGCCCGGGCTGCTGCAACTGGGTTTGCGGGGTGCGCACCAGCCTGGACACATCCAGTCCCTGGGCCGTGAGGCGTGTGAGCAGGGCGTCGTAGTCGGCCGGTTCGACCTGCGGTGTGCGCGACAGGATCCACAGGTATTCGCGCTTGGGTTCGCTCACCGCGGACAATTGGTATTTCTCGTCGAGGTCGATGACCCAGTAATCTCCCCACACCATCGGGATGAAGGACAGGATCGCCGGCGCGAAACGCACCTTGAGCTTGGGCGAGGTGGCGCCGCCGAGCTGGCGCGCCACGCCGTCGGCCACGTCGAACTTGCCCTCGGCGGTGCGGCAGCGATTGACGACTTGCACCCGTCCATCCTCGCCCAGGGTGTAGGTGGCGGTGGTGTCACCGACGCATTTTTTCTGGAAATCGTTGGGGAGTTTTGCGATCTCGTACCAGACGCCCATATAGCGCGGCACCACGAGCGATTCGATCGGCTGCAACGGCCGGGCGCTGTCCGCTGCCAGCGCCGGAACGGCGCACAGGGCGGACAGGACCAGGGCGGCGCACGACGCGAAGAACGAAGGCTTGGCGTTCATCGGAACCTCTTGTAAATATTCGGGCTCCTAGCATAAGTGACAATGGGATTGCTGTGTCGCATGATTTACATCCGCGCCGCATGACAGCGGCATGCCCAGCGCCATGGTGGATCCAGCATGCGCCATGGGTGAGGACGACCGACAGGAAGCCGTCGTTGCCGCCGACATCCGGCGCGGGCGCGCGACGCTCGGCAAGGCTTGACCAGGCCGCGCAAGCGGGCATGCCAAAGGTCTAGAGTGCGGACAGTGCCGGCCCGTCCGGCTTGCCAAGCCAGGTGGTCGCGAACTGCTTTTGCACGGCCGCGAGCGCGGTTTCGTCGCCACGCTTGCGGTACACCTCCATCAGCCCGCGCAATGCCCAGCCATTGCTTGGGGTGCGTGCCAGCGAGTCGCGGAAGACCTTTTCGGCGGCGTCCGGCTGTCCGCTGCGCAGGAGCGCCACGCCGAGCGACTGGCGCACCGGGTAATACCAGTAGGGCGGCTCCATATAGGGCAACGAATCCTGCACCGCGATCGCACTGCGGTAGGCGTTGACCGCACGCGGCAAGTCGCCGCGCGCATCGGCGATCCTGGCCTGGGCCACCGAGCGGGCGGTCTGGACGATCTCGCGGCCGGGAATGTTCCAGTCGTTCACCGCCTTGAAGTCGCCGTTCTTCTCGATCTTGTCGAGGGCGGCGACTTCGCGTGCGGCCGCCTCGAAGTCGCCCTTGCGCGCATGGCCGACGGCGCGCGCGTAATGCCACATCGCCTGCACGAGCACGAACTGGTGTCCCGGGTCGGGCAGCGCGAGCAGGGTGTCCGCATCGCTGAACTGGACATGGGCGAAGTAAGGCGCCGACTTGACCGGCTGCAGCGCGCCGATGGCTGTGAGCAGGTCGGGCGTGATCACCTTGTCGAGCTTGCCCGCGGCTTCGAGCGCCGTGCGACCGTCGCCGCCCATCAGGGCCGACACCATCACGAAGTGGATATTGTGCGGGTAGTAGGCGCCGCGGTAGACGGGGTCGCTGGCCGCGTCGGCGAAGTAGCGTTCGTCGGTGGCGACCGCCAGGACATTCGCGCGCAGCGCGTCGCGGTACATGCCCAGCCGGTAATAGATGTGCGAGGGCATGTGCACGATATGGCCGGCGCCGGGGATCTGGCTTGCCAGCACGCGCGCGGCGGGCAGGGCTTTCTCGGGTCGGGCCGAGGCTTCCATCGCGTGGATGTAGTAGTGGGCGGCCCCGGCATGGGTCGGGTTGCGCGCCAATACTTTCTCGAGCGCGGCGACCAGCTCGGCCGTGCGGTTCTTGGGCCGGGCGCCGCCGGCCGCCCAGTAGTCCCAGGGCGACAGGTCCATCAGCGATTCGGCGAACAGCACCTGGATGGTGTCGTGGGTCGGGAAGTCGCGCGCCGCCTCGGCCATGGCATCGGCGTAGGCCTTGTCGAGCGCGGCGCGGTCGGCGCCGGCGTCAAGGCTGTAGCGGCGCGCCACGGCGCGGATCACGGCCTGCTCTTCGGGGCGGGTGCGCGGCTCCAGGCGGCTCGCCTCGGCCGCGGCGGCCACCGCCGGCGCCACGGCCTCGGGGAACATGGGGGCGTTGATGTTCGGACCCAGCACCAGCGCCTCGCCCCAGTAGCACATGGCGCAGTCCGGGTCGGCGTCTTGCGCGGCGCGGAAGGCGCGCGCCGCTTCGGCATGGTTGAAGGCGAAGGTCAGGCGGATGCCCTGGTCGAAATAGGCCTGGGCGCGCTTGCTGGCGGTGGTGATCGGCACGTGCAGCTTGCCCAGGTTGTCGTACAGGGGCGGCGGCGCGGCCTTGCCCGGCTTGTCCGCGGGCTTGGCGCCCGGCCTGGCCGGCGCCTGCTGGCCTGGCGCGAAGGGGCGGGTTTCTGCCTGGGCCTGGGCCTGGGTCTGGGCCTGCACCAGGTGGGCCAGCAGGGGCGGCGCACCGGCGCGCGCCGGCGCGCAGGTGGCGCCGGCGGCCCCGGCGAACAGCGGGTCGAAACCGGTATTGGCCGTGCCGCGGCCCGACCAGAGCGACGGCATGGCGGCGAGCGCCACTGCGCCGATGACGGCGATGGCAAGGATGACGATTGCGACGGCAATGCCACGCGGAACAAGGCGCGGTTTCATGATGGGAATCCTCCGAGGCGGCGCCGTGTCTGCGGTGCCTGGCTTGTTCTTGGAGTCGCAGCGGCGGGCTGATTTCCCACCTCAGGATTGAGAAGGCGCAAGGTATAGCGTCGAACCATGGGTGGCGCGGCCAGTCATATCGAAAACCTGCCAGCTCAAGGAGATGGATCATGACTCAGCCAGTCCAACCCTCGCCGTCGCCCCAAGCGGGTCCGGGCGCCGCCGGTCCCGACCTGGCCGCGATCAAGCAGCGCCAGCAGGCCACCTGGGCCAGCGGCGACTTCGCCGTCGTCGGCGTCACGCTGCAGATCGTCGGCGAACTGCTGGCCGAGGCCACCGACGTGCGCGCCGGCGAGCGCGTGCTCGACGTCGCCGCCGGCAATGGCAACGCCACGCTGGCCGCGGCGCGCCGCTTCGCCCGCGTCACGTCCACCGACTACGTGCCGGCGCTGCTCGAGAAGGGGCGGGCGCGCGCCGCCGCCGAAGGCCTGGCGATCGACTTTCGCGAAGCGGACGCCGAGGCGCTGCCGTTCCCGGACGCCAGTTTTGACGTGGCCTTGTCCACCTTTGGCGTGATGTTCGCGCCCGACCAGGCGCGCGCCGCCGCCGAGATCCGGCGCGTGGTGCGGCCCGGCGGACGCATCGGCATGGCGAACTGGACGCCCGAGGGCTTCATCGGCCAGCTGTTCAAGGCGGTCGGCAAGCACATCGCGCCGCCGCCCGGGCTGGCGTCGCCGCTACTGTGGGGAAATGAAGACCATGTGCGCCAGCTGTTCGGCGCCGACGCGCTCCAGGCGCGCATCACGCGCAGGATGTTCAACTTCCGCTACGCGTCGCCCACGCACTGGGTGCATGTGTTCCGCGATTACTACGGACCGCTGAACCGGGCGTTCGCCGCCCTTGCGCCGTCCGCCGCCGACGCGCTCGAGCAAGACCTGCTGGCCCTGATCGACCGTTTCAACACGGCCGGGCCGGATTCGATGGTGGCGCCGGCCGAATACCTCGAGATCGTGCTGACCCGCGAGGCGGGCGGCGCGCTGCACTAGGCGCCGGGCGTGCTTACACCTTGCGCACGAATTCCGTCTTGAGGCTCATGGCGCCGAAGCCGTCGATCTTGCAGTCGATGTCGTGGTCGGCATCGACCAGGCGGATATTCTTGACCTTGGTGCCTTGCTTGATCACGCCGCCCGACCCCTTCGGCTTGAGGTCCTTGATTACGGTGACGGTGTCGCCATCCTGGAGGATATTGCCTGAAGCATCTTTGTAGACGCGCACGCTCTCGGCCGCCGCGGCGGCCGCCTGGACCGGCCACTCATGGGCGCATTCCGGGCACACATATTGGCCGCCGCCATCTTCATAGGTATAGGCGGATTGGCATTGGGGGCAGGGAGGAAGGGTGTGCATGTGAACCTTGAAATATCAACGCCGGCCCGGGAGGGCCGCAATAGGGAGGCTGGTTGGATGCCGCTGGACCGGCTGCGCGCCATCGGACAAGGCGCGGCATGGCCGCAGCGTATCGCATGCGGTCGCCGCGCGGGCGGCTCCGATACCAGTCCGGCGCCGACAACCATCAGTCAGCGCGCATGATACCAGAAGGAAACACACCGACAGCCCGTTGCGCCACCCTCCTGAGCGCTCTCATGCGCTTCCGGGTGCTTTCCCGGCAGGGCACGATCCTCGGACATGGCGATCGCAGGCGCGAAAAAAAACGCCAACCGGTGAAGGTTGGCGTTTTTTCGCTATTCTTGGTGGCCCGGGGCGGAATCGAACCACCGACACAAGGATTTTCAATCCTCTGCTCTACCAACTGAGCTACCAGGCCAAGAGAGGCATGATTATAGCCAGCGATTTTCAGTTGCGCAAGTGCTCTCGAACGCTTTATCTGTGTCAGGCGGCAGATCGGTCCCGGCGCCGCCGTCCAGGCATGGCGACGCCGGCGAGGTGCGGGGTTGGCATATCGCTATAATGAGCACCATGACCACGCCCACGACCTCCACCACCCGGACCGATGTTTGCATCGTCGGCAATGGCGCCATCGCCAAGACCACCGCCCTCGGCTTTGCCCAGGCCGGGCATCGCGTGACCCTGCTGTCTCCGCCCGCGCGTCCCGGGGCCGAGGCGCCGTCGTCAGCATCGGCTTCGGCCGCGGAACGTCCATGGGACGTGCGCGTCTATGCGCTCAACCATACGGCCCATGACCTGCTGGCCTCGCTCAAGGTCTGGGGCGCCCTCGACCTGGCGCGGGTCGCCGCGGTCGATGCCATGGACGTGCATGGCGATGGCGACAACGGCGGCAACCTCGGTTTCGACGCCTTCGGAGCCCGGGTCGGCACCCTGGCCTGGATCGTCGAAGACCATAACCTGAACGGGGCGCTGGACGCCGCGCTCAAGTTCGCCCACAACGTGCAGCGCATCGAAGGCCGGGCCTGCGAGCTTACCTGCAGCGACGAGGGCGCCGCGCTGCGCCTGGAAGACGGCCGCCGCATCGAATGCGCGCTGCTGGTCGGGGCCGACGGCCGCGAATCCTGGGTCCGCGGGCAGTGCGACATCGGCGTCGACTACCGCATGTACCACCAGCGCGCCATCGTCACCAACTTCGCCTGCGACAAGCCGCACCATGGCGTGGCCCATCAGTGGTTCACCTGCGCCGACGGCATCATCGCCTTGCTGCCGCTGCCGGGCAACCGCGTCTCGCTGGTGTGGTCGGCGCCCGAGACCCTGGCCGACACCCTGATGGACGAGTCGCTGGGCGAACTGGCGATCCGGCTCGGCGAGTACGCCGACGACAAGCTGGGCGCCCTGCGTCCGCTGCAACCCGAGGCCGTGGCGGCGGTGCCGCTGGCGCTGGTCAAGCCGCATGCGATCGTGGCGCCGCGCGTTGCGCTGGTGGGCGACGCCGCCCACGCCGTGCACCCGCTGGCCGGGCATGGCATGAACCTGGGGTTCGGCGACGTGGTCGACCTGCTCGCCGCCGTGCGCGAGCGCGAGGAGCGGCGCGCCATCGGCGACGAGCGGGTGCTGGCGCGCTATGCCCGCAAGCGCAAGGAAGACGTGGTCATGATGCAACTGGCGACCGATGGCCTGGAGCGCCTGTTCGGGGCCAATCTGGAGCCGGTACGCGTCATGCGCAATCTTGGACTCAACTTGCTTGATAAAATGCCTGCTTTGAAGCGGCGCCTGATGGCGCATGCGATGGGCAAGTCATCAATCTGAGGAACCAAGCATGGTCAAAATGAAGCTCGCCGTTCTGCTGGCGACGGCGCTGCTCGCATCGTGCGTCGATGCGCAGAACACGGTCGAGGCAAACATCAAGAAGGCGCTCGAACCGCACCTGGGCGGCGCCAAGATCGAGTCGGTCAAGGAGACCCCGTATGGCGGCCTGTACGAGGTGCGGGTCGCGGGCGACATCCTGTATACCGACAAGAAGGGCGAGTTCCTCGTGATCGGCCAGGTATATGACGTCAAGAGTTCGCGCAACCTGACGCGCGAGCGCATCGACGACATCAACAAGATCAAGTTCAGCGACCTGCCGCTCGAGATGGCGCTCAAGCAGGTCAAGGGCAACGGCAAGCGCGTGATCGCGGTGTTCGAGGACCCGAACTGCGGCTACTGCAAGCGCCTGCGCCAGACGACGCTTGCCGAGATCGACAACGTCACCATCTATACCTTCATGTACAACATCCTGTCCCAGGATTCGTTCACGAAGTCGAAGAACATCTGGTGCGCGCCGAACCGCAACAAGGCCTGGGATGACTGGATGATCAACGGCAAGGTGCCGCCGGCGGCGCCGGCGGCCTGCGAATCGCCGAACGACAAGGTGCTGGCGCTCGGCCAGAAGCTGCGCATCACCGGCACGCCGGCCATCTTCTTCAGCGACGGCACCCGCATCCCGGGCGCGATCGACCTGAAGTCGCTCGAAGCCAAGCTCGATTCGCTGGAAGCGAAGCCGGCGAAATAAGGCAGCCGCCGGCCATGGTTGTCGTCCAGGAGCGTTCATGCTGATCTTGAACATCAACGGCAGAGACCTGCAAGTCGACGCCGACCCCGCCACGCCCGTGCTGTGGGCGCTGCGCGACAACCTCAACCTGACCGGCACCAAGTTCGGCTGCGGCGCGGCCCTGTGCGGCGCCTGCACCGTGCACCTGGACGGCGCCCCGATCCGCGCCTGCATCACCCCGATCGCGGCGGTCGCGGGCCAGGCGATCACCACCATCGAAGCGATGCAGGACGATCCGGTCGGCAAGGCGGTCCAGGATGCCTGGGTGCGTCACGACGTGCCGCAATGCGGCTACTGCCAGAGCGGCCAGGTGATGAGCGCCGTCGCGCTGCTGCGCGCCAACCGGCGTCCGCTGGACGCCGACATCGACAACGCCATGAGCGGCAATCTGTGCCGCTGCGGCACCTATCAGCGGATCTGCGCGGCCATCAAGGATGCCGCCGCGGCATTGGAGGCGTGAAGCCATGGCGCTGACCGGCATCCTGCTGGCCGCGGGACGGGGCCGCCGCTTCGACCCGGCCGGCCAGCGCAACAAGCTGTTGCAGCGCCTGCCCGGCGGCGAACTGGTGGTCGCCGCTAGCGCGCGCACGCTGCTGGCCGTGTTCCCGCGCGTGGTGGCGGTGGTGCCGCCGGATGACGGTGGAGTGGGGGACGTGCTGCGCCAGCTCGGCTGCGAGGTGACGGTGTGCCTGGATGCCGATGGCGGCATGGGCCTGTCGCTGGCGCACGCGATCCGTCATTCCCTCGATGCTCCCGGTCAGGGCTGGCTGGTGGCGCTGGGCGACATGCCCTTCGTCGCCCCATCCACCCTGCAGGTGCTGGCCGCCGCGATCGAGGAGGGCGCCGCCATCGCCGCGCCCCTGTTCGGGGGCCGGCGCGGCAATCCGGTCGCCTTCGGCGCCCGGCACCGCGACGACCTGCTGGCGCTGGATGGCGACCAGGGCGCGCGGCGCCTGCTTGCCGGCAGCCCGGTCGCCGCGATCGACGTGCCCGACCCAGGCATCCTGCGCGACATCGATTCCCCCTCCGACCTGCCGGCCTAGCCCGCGCGCCGCCCATCCTCCTCGCATGGCGCGCGTTTGGCTGCGCCCGATGGATTACACTATGTCCATTCGGCGCGTCCCGAGAGACCATTCAAGAAGATCATGAAAAAGCCATCGCAGAAAAAGCAGAACGCCATTCACTACACCATCGTTCCCAAGGACCTGGCCGGTCACCTGTTCAACGTCACCGTCACGGTCGCCAATCCCGATCCCGACGGCCAGACGTTCGCGCTGCCGGCCTGGATCCCGGGCAGCTACATGATCCGCGAATTCGCACGCAATATCGTGCGCATCCGCGCCGACAGCGGCGGCCAGGCGGTCGCGCTCACCAAGCTCGATAAACACTCCTGGCGCGCCGCGCCCACCACCGGCCCCCTGACCCTGCACTACGAGGTGTATGCCTGGGACCTGTCGGTGCGCGCCGCCCATCTCGACCAGACCCACGGCTTCTTCAACGGCACCAGCGTGTTCCTGCGCGTGGTGGGGCAGGAGTCGCTGGTCCACCAGGTCGACATCCAGCGCCCTGCCGACCCGGCCGCCAAGACCTGGCGCGTGGCCACCGCGATGCCCGAAGCAGGCGCCAAGCGCTACGGCTTCGGCGTCTACGCCTGCGCCGACTACGACGAACTGATCGACCATCCGGTCGAGATGGGCGACTTCGAGCTGGCCACTTTCAAGGCCCATGGCATCCCGCACGACATCGTGATCACCGGCCGCGTGCCCAACCTCGACATGGCGCGCCTGCAGGCCGACCTGAAAGCGATCTGCGAGACCCAGATCGCCTTCTTCGAGCCGAAGACGAAGCGCGCGCCGCTCGAGCGCTACGTGTTCATGACCATGGCCGTGGGCGATGGCTACGGCGGCCTCGAACACCGCGCCTCGACCGCCCTGATCTGCGCGCGCGCCGACCTGCCGAGCCTGGCCACGCCAAAGGCGGCCGAGCCGGGCGAAGGCTATCTGCGCTTCCTGGGCCTGTGCAGCCACGAGTATTTCCACACCTGGAACGTCAAGCGCATCAAGCCGGCCGCCTTCGCCCCCTACGACCTGCAGGCCGAGAACTACACGCCGCTCCTGTGGCTGTTCGAAGGCTTCACCAGCTATTACGACGACCTGATGCTGGTGCGCGCCGGGATCATCGGCGAAACCACGTATTTCAAGCTGCAGGCCAAGACGATCGGCGGCGTGCTGCGCGGCAGCGGGCGCCTCAAGCAGAGCGTGGCCGATTCGAGCTTCGACGCCTGGAGCAAGTACTACCGCCAGGACGAGAATTCGCCGAACGCGATCATCAGCTACTACACCAAGGGTTCGCTGATCGCGCTGGCCTTCGACCTGACTATCCGCGCCAGGACCGGTG
The DNA here is from genome assembly GCF_001866515.1 of Massilia timonae. Lineage (NCBI taxonomy): Bacteria > Pseudomonadati > Pseudomonadota > Betaproteobacteria > Burkholderiales > Oxalobacteraceae > Massilia > Massilia timonae. Next base: position 886,953 of record NZ_JRYB01000001.1, on the reverse strand, counting down.
GCGCGAAATCGCTGGACGACATCATGCTGGCGCTGTGGGAGCGCTACGGGCGCGACTTCTACAACGGCGCCGGCCGCGGCGTGACGGAACAGGAAGTCGAAGCGCTGTTCGACGAAGTAAGCGGCCTCAAACTCAAGAATATGTTCGAGCGCTACGTGCGCGGCCTTGACGACCTGCCGCTGGCCAAGCTGTACGCGCCGCTGGGCGTGAAGCTGGTCGACGAGCGCAAGGGCGGCAAGGCCTCACTGGACGCCGGCATCGGCCGCGATCCGCTCGGCGCCAAGCTCACCCAGGTGCACGAGGGCGGCGCCGCGCACCAGGCCGGCCTGTCGGCGCTGGACGTCGTGATCGCGATCGACGGCCTGCGCGTGAATGGCGCCGCCCCCAACGTCGACGCGCTGCTGGCGCGCTACCGCGTCGGCGACCGCGTCACCGTGCACGCCTTCCGCCGCGACGAGCTGATGGCCTTCGACGTCACCCTGCAGGGCGACCGCGTGCCGGGCATCAGCCTGGCCCAGGCCGTGGCCGGGCGCAAGTCGGCGGCGATCAAGCGGCCGAGCGCAGTGTAATGGACAAGAATCCCCACAACGATAAGCATCCCATGACCTTTACTCGATTTGCCATGTCAGCTGCGGCAGCAGCCGTTTTCACGTCCTTGGCACTGTCCGCGAACCTCGCCCAGGCCCAGCAGGCCGCGCCACTCAAGAACGACGTCGTCGCCAAGGTCGACGCCATGTATCCGTGGCTCGACGGAATTTACAAAGACCTGCACGCGCATCCCGAGATCGCCTTCCAGGAAGTGCGCACCGCCGGCAAGCTGGCGGCCGAGATGCGCAAGCTCGGCTTCACCGTTACTGAGAAGGTCGGCAAGACCGGCATCGTCGCGGTGCTCAAGAATGGCGCCGGCCCGACGGTCCTGGTGCGCACCGACATGGACGGCCTGCCGATGGAAGAGCGCACCGGCCTGCCGTACGCGAGCCGCGCCCGCGCCACCAGCGAAGGCCGCGACACCTTCGTGATGCACAGCTGCGGCCACGACGTCCACATGGCCAGCTGGCTGGGCACGGCGCGCACCCTGGTCGAACTGAAATCGCAGTGGAAGGGCACCCTGGTCTTCATCGGCCAGCCGGCCGAGGAAATCGTCGCCGGCGCCAAGGCCATGCTGGACGACGGCCTGTTCAAGCGCTTCCCGAAGCCGGACTACGCCTTCGCCCTGCATTCCTGGCCGCTGGCCCATGGCACCGTGGGCTTCAACGACGGCCCGGTGTCGTCCAACTCGGACTGGCTCGAGATCACCTTCAAAGGCCGCGGCGGCCACGGCTCGGCGCCCGACAAGACCATCGATCCGGTGGCGATTGCGGCGCGTTTCGTGGTCGACGTCCAGACCGTGGTCAGCCGCGAGAAGGATCCGAAGGAATTCGGCGTGGTGACGGTCGGTTCGATCCAGGGCGGCACGGTCGGCAACATCATCCCGGACAGCGTGCAGGTGCGCGGCACCATCCGCTCGTACAGTCCGGCTGTGCGCGCCAAGCTGCTCGAAGGCGTGCGCCGCGTGGCCGAGGGTTCGGCCGCGATGGCCGGCGCGCCGAAGCCCGACATGCTGATCGGCGGCGGCCAGGCCATCGTCAACAGCACCGAGCTGGTGAACAAGACCGAGGTGGTGTTCAAGGAAGCCTTCGGCGCGGACAAGGCCAAGCGCATGCCGGCCATGACCGCCAGCGAAGACTTTTCGCTGTACGCCAACGAAGGCGTGCCGTCGATGTTCTTCTTCACCGGCGTCTACGATCCGAAGGTGGTGGCCGAGGCGGAGCGCGAGGGCGGCAAGCCGATCGCCTTCAACCACTCGCCGTTCTACGCGCCGGTGCCGGAACCGTCGATCAAGACCGGCGCCCAGGCGATGACCCTGGCCGTGCTGAACGTGCTCGGAAAATAAACAGCCAAGCCATGTGAAAACGGCCGGTCGCTTGCGCGCCGGCCGTTTTTATTTCTGGATCAGGACTTGAGGCAGTCGGCGCAGCGCCCGTATAGCGTCAGCTCGTGGCTTTCGACGCTGAAGCCCTTCGGCGCCATGTGCTCGATGTCGCCGGGGCAGGCGTGCACGTCGAACACGCGCTGGCAGACGGTGCACTGGAAATGGTGATGATGGTGCTCGGCGGCGCTGGTTGATTCGTAGCGCGCGCCTTCACCCGGCAGGGTGACGACCTTGAGCGCGCCGTCGTCCACCAGCGACTTCAGGTTGCGGTACACGGTCGCCATGCCCAGCTGGCTGACCTGGCGGCTGGCTTCGTCCAGGATCTCTTGTGGCGATAGCGGGCGCTGCGCATGCTCGATCGCATGCAGGATGGCGGTTTTTTGACGTGTATTACGTTGCATGGGGCGAAGGATACCTCAAAGCGCATACCTTGATCAAAAGGCGGGGCCAAAAAGCGGTTGAATGCTTAATGATAATGCCTTATCATTTCATTCTTAATGATAACGGATTATCGTTATCGGCCTCATCTTCATCTGCCGCTCCATTTCTTTCGAGGAAACACCATGTCCCATTTCACTTGCAAGCGCACACCGCTGACCCTGGCGCTGATGCTGGCCTTCGGCGCGCCCCTGGCCGTCCAGGCCCAGACGACCAGCCGCACGGCGTCGGATCCGGACAGCGTGCCGACCGTGGTCGTTTCCGCCAGCGCCCTGGGCGTGGTGGACGACGACATGATCACCCCGGTGACCTCGCTCGGTGGCGGTGAACTGGTGCGCGCCCGCGAGTCGACCCTGGGCGAGACCCTGGCCCACCAGCCCGGCATCACCTCGAGCCACTTCGGCGCCGGCGCCAGCCGTCCGGTGATCCGCGGCATGGACGGTCCGCGCGTGAAGATCCTGTCCGACGGCGCCGAGATCCAGGACGCCTCGACCATCAGCCCCGACCACGCCGTCGCTTTCGAACCGGTCCTGGCCGAGCGCATCGAAGTGCTGCGCGGCCCGTCGGCCCTGGCCTATGGCGGCGGCGCGGTGGGCGGCGTGGTGAACATCCTCGACCGCAAGATTCCGACCGCGATGCCCGAGAAGGGCCTGGAAGGCAGTGCCGAAGTGCGCGCCAATTCGGCGGCGCGCGAAAAGACCGGCGCCTTCGAATTCACGACCGCCGCCGGCAGCAACCTGGCCCTGCACCTGGAAGGCGTCAAGCGCGACGCCGACGATTACCGCGTCGGCAAGGACTGGAGCGAAGGCCGCCACGTCCTGGGCAGCTACAAGGAGACCGAGACCGGCACCGTCGGCCTGTCGTGGATCGGCAAGAACGGCTATCTCGGCGCCGCCTTCACCAAGGAACGCACCGAATACGGCATCCCGGGCCACAACCATGAGTTCGAGGGCTGCCACCCGCATGGCTCGCACCTTCACTGCGGCGGCCACGAAGAAGAAGAGGGCCACGACCATGACGAACACGGCGAGGAAGGCCACGACCACGAGCATGAGCACGAGCACGGCGTGCCGGTCGTGAAACTCGACAGCGAGCGCTGGGACGTCCGCGGCGAGTACCGCAACCCGGTGGCCGGCATCGAGCGCGTGCGCATGCGCGCCTCGTTGACCGACTACGTCCACGACGAGCTGGAAGAGAACGTCGTCTCGACCTCGTTCCGCAACAAGGGCCACGACGTCCGCCTGGAGGCGGTGCACGCGCCGCTGGCCGGCTGGCGCGGCGTGTTCGGCCTGCAGACGACGCGTCGCGACTTCTCGGCCGTCGGCGAGGAAGCCTATGTGCCGCCGACCCTCACCAAGAAGCACGCCGCCTTCCTGACCGAGGAATACAAGCTCGATAACTGGCGCTTCGAGGCCGGCCTGCGCCACGAATGGCAGGACATCGAGGTCGATGCGCCCGATCTGCGCGACACCGACGCGCGCGGCACCTCGGCCTCGGTCGGCGCCGTGTGGAAGCTGGCGCCGCAATACTCGCTGCGCGCCTCGCTGTCGCGCAGTCACCGCCTGCCGACCGCCGAAGAACTGTATGCCGACGGCGTGCACCTGGCCACCGCCACCTATGAAATCGGCAACCAGGATCTGGAAAAGGAAACCTCGAACAACGTCGACCTCACCCTGCGCAAGTTCGAAGGCGACACCACCTTCTCGGTGAGCGCCTTCCACAACCGCGTCGACAACTACATCTACGCGCACACGCTGGACAACCACGAAGGCTTCCAACTGGTGGAATACGCCCAGCGCGACGCCACCTTCACCGGCCTGGAAGGCGAGATCCGCCAGAAGCTGACTCCATCGATCAGCGCGACCGTGTTCGGCGACTACGTGCGCGCCCGTTTCGACGAGGGCGAGGGCAGCCGCAACCTGCCGCGCATCCCGGCCTCGCGCCTCGGCGTCAAGTTCGACGGCGACTGGAATCAGTGGCATGGCATGGTCGAGTTCTACCGCGTGGGCAAGCAGGACAAGCTGGCCGAGTACGAGACCGAGACCGCCGGCTACAATATGCTCAACGTCGGCGCCCACTACGCGACCCGCATTGGCGGCGTGCCGACCCAGTTTTATGCGCGCCTGAACAACCTGACCGACGAACTGGCCTACAGCCACACCTCGTTCATCAAGAACGCGGCGCCACTCACCGGGCGTAACCTGACGGCGGGCATTCGCGTCATCTTCTGACGCATCGCGTCAAGACATACCGGCCGGCGCAGGGCGAGGTTCGCCCTGCGCCGGTTTTTTTTGCCGCGCGCAATTGCTGCGCTGCGTTGAATCCTTAACGATAATGAGTTATCATTAGATTTCGCTTATGGTGCATCACTGCCACCATGGCGCATTTCGACGACCAAGGATTCCCATGACTGACTTCACCGGCAAGCGCACGCCGCTCGCACTGGCTTGCGTACTGGCCCTTGGCGGCCCGCTGGCCGCCACTGCCCACGCGCAATCGACCGCCGTCCCGGCGACCGTCGTCGTATCCGCCAGCGGACTCGGCGTGGCCAGCGACGACATGGTCACGCCGGTGACGTCGATCGGCGGCAATGAGCTGGTGCGCACCCGCCAGTCGACCCTGGGCGAAACCTTGTCGAGCATGCCGGGCATTACCTCGAGCCACTTCGGCGCCGGCGCCAGCCGTCCGATCATTCGCGGCATGGACGGCCCGCGCGTGAAGATCCTGTCCGACGGTTCCGAAATCCAGGATGCGTCCACCATCAGCCCCGACCACGCCGTCGCTTTTGAACCTGTCCTGGCCGAGCGCATCGAAGTGCTGCGCGGTCCGTCGGCCCTGGCCTATGGCGGCGGCGCCGTGGGCGGCGTAGTGAACATCATCGACCGCAAGGTGCCGACCGCGATGCCGGCGAACGGCCTGGAAGGCAGCCTTGAGGTGCGCGCCAATTCGGCGGCGCGCGAAAAGACCGGCGCGGTCGAACTCACCACGGCGGCGGGCAGCAACGTCGCCCTGCACGTGGAAGGCGTCAAGCGCGATGCCGACGACTACCGCGTCGGCAAGGACTGGGAAGGCGGGCGCCGCGTCCCGGGCAGCTACAAGGAAACCGAGACCGGCACCGTCGGCCTGTCCTGGGTCGGCAAGGATGGCTACCTGGGCGCCGCCTTCACCAAGGAGCGCGGCGAATATGGCCTGCCGGGCCACGGCTTCGAGAACGAGGCGGGCGAGATCGAGGCGCCGGTGGTGGACCTCGATAGCGAACGCTGGGACGTGCGCGGCGAGTACCGCAATCCGGTCGCAGGCGTCGAGCGCGTGCGGCTGCGCGCCTCGTTCACCGACTACATCCACGACGAGGTCGAGGGCAGCGCGGTCGCCACCACCTTCAAGAACAAGGGCCACGACGGCCGCCTGGAATTCGTGCATGCGCCGGTCAAGGGCTGGCACGGCGTGTTCGGCCTGCAGACCACGCGCCGCGATTTCTCGGCCATCGGCGCCGAGGCCTATGTGCCGCCGACCCTGACGAAGAAGCATGCGGCCTTCCTGACCGAGGAATACAAGCTGGGCAATGTGCGTTTCGAGGCCGCCGTGCGCCACGAATGGCAGGACGTCGAAGCCGAGGTGGACAAGCCCGACAGCCACACGCGCGGCACCTCGCTGTCGGTCGGCGCGGTCTGGAAATTCGCGCCGGAGTACTCGCTGGGCACCTCGCTGTCGCACACGCACCGCCTGCCGACCGCCGAGGAATTGTTCGCGGACGGGCCGCACCTGGCGACCAACACCTACGAGATCGGCAACCCGAACCTGGTCAAGGAAACGTCGAACAACCTCGACCTGACCCTGCGCAAGTTCGCCGGCCGCACGACCTTTTCGCTCAGTGCTTTCCACAACCGCATCGGCGACTACATCTATTCGCAGACGCGCGGCGAGTTCGAAGGCCTGCAACTGATCAACTACGCCCAGCGTGACGCCACCTTCACCGGCCTGGAAGGCGAAGTCGCGCACAACCTGTCGTCGGTGTGGAAGACCACCCTGTTCGGCGACTACGTGCGCGCCCGCTTCGACGAAGGCCCGGGCAGCCGCGACATCCCGCGCACCCCGGCGCACCGCATCGGCGTCAAGCTCGAAGGCGACTGGGGCGCCTGGAACGGCCTGGCCGAGCTGGTCCGCGTGGGCAAGCAGGACAGGATCGCCGATTTCGAGACCGAGACGCCCGGCTACACCACGCTCAATCTCAGCACGCACTACTCGACCCGCATCGGCAACCTGCCGGCGCAGCTGTACCTGCGCCTGAACAATGTGACCGATCGCCTGGCCTACAGCCACACCTCGTTCATCAAGGACTATGCACCGCTGACCGGTCGTAACCTGACGGCCGGCCTGCGCGTGCTGTTCTGACCGGACCCAATCCACCGGCGCCGCGGACGCTTCTGGCGGCGCCGGGTCTAAAGAAAGGAACAAGGGTTCATGAAATCCCTGATCAAATACGGCGATGTCGCCGGCATGGCGGCATCGATCCTGTGCCTGCTGCACTGCATGGCGATGCCGCTCGTGATCCTGGCGTTTCCGATGCTCGGGCTGGCCCACGTGCATGACACCTTCCACGACACGCTGATCGCGGCGATCACCTTGCCGGTCTTGCTGGCGCTGGTGCCCGGCTATCTGAAGCACCGCGACAAGACCACCTTGCTGGTCGGCTGCGCCGGCCTGGCGATCTTTTTGGGCGCCGTGTTCGTCGTCAGCCCGCTGTTCGGCGAAACCGCCGAAGCGGTATTCGCCGTCATCAGCGGCTTCATGCTGCTGTATGCGCACCTGCGCAACCGCCGTCATTGCAAGCGTTGCGGCGCCCGCGCACAGGACGCCGCCCATCCGGCGCCGGCATCCTGCCATCCTCACTAACTTTTATAAACCTGTGCGCTGCGGCCCTGCCAGCGTGCGCAGCTGGAAGCGGTAACGCTCGCCAAACAGGAAGGTCTCGGAAAACGTCATCAGGTCGGCATGCGCCGGCCCGAGGCCATCGGGTGGCGGCAGCGGACCGCTGCGGCGCAGCGAGGCCAGCGCGACCTCGGAGGCGCCCTGGTCGCGCGAGCGCTGCACCTGGACCTCAAGGAGCTGGCCGGCGCGGTCGACCGTGATGTTCAGCACCACCACCGCCGGCAGCATGGGCGGCAATTCTCCCTTGAACACTCTTTCTGGATTGCGCTGCATGACGTGGCGCGCGACGTCGGCTTTATAGGCGTCGAGCGTGCGCGTTGGCGGAGGAGTGGGGATGGGCGTCTGAGGAATGGTTACTGCCTGGGCCTGTGGCGCAGGCGCCGGCGTTCGGGTCGACGTGCCACATGCGGCCAGGGCCGCGAGTACGACCAGTGCAAGAAAAAGGGGGATGCGAAAGACGATGCTGCGATGAGAGTTCTTCATGGTGGATGCAGGACAGTCGCAGGTCGCGCCGGTATTGGCGTACCTGTTCGACCCATCCGTGCATCCGGAGTTCCTCTACCATTCACTAGGCAAACAGGCGCTGCAGTTCCTGGCCAGGGTTTTCGGCACGCATGAAGGCTTCGCCGACCAGGAAGGCGTGGACGTCGGCTTCGCGCATGCGCTGCACGTCGCCGGCGCCCAGGATGCCCGATTCGGTCACCACCAGGCGGTCCTTCGGGATGCGCGGCAGCAGGCCGAGCGTGGTGTCGAGGGTGACGTCGAAGGTGCGCAGGTTGCGATTATTGATGCCCAGCAGCGGCGTCCTGAGCTTGAGCGCGGCATCGAGCTCCTCGCCGTCGTGCACTTCGACCAGCACGTCCATGCCGAGGTCCATGGCGCAGGCTTCGAGTTCGGCCATCAGGCCGTGGTCGAGCGCCGCCACGATCAACAGGATCGCATCGGCGCCCATCGCGCGCGCTTCATAGACCTGGTAGTGGTCGACCATGAAATCCTTGCGCAGCACCGGCAGCGCGCAGGCGGCGCGCGCCTGCTTCAGGTACTCAAACGAGCCCTGGAAGAACTGGACGTCGGTCAGCACCGACAGGCAGGCCGCGCCATGTTCGGCATAGCTTTGCGCGATCGCGGCCGGCTGGAAGTCGGGACGCAGCACGCCTTTCGACGGCGAGGCTTTCTTGACTTCGGCGATCACGCCGGCCTGGCCCGCCGCGATCTTCGCGCGCAGGCTGGCTTCGAAACCGCGGATGGCGGCGCGCGCTTCGCGATCGCCTTCGGCCTCGCTGCGCAGGCTGGCCAGGTCGCGCACCTTGCGCGCGGCGGCCACTTCGTCAGCCTTCACGGCCAGGATCTTGTTGAGGATGTCGGACATCGATGTACTCGCAGGTGGATTTAGTTGACCGCGCCGAGCTGGCGCGTGACCTGGACGAACTGCTCCAGCTTGGCGATGGCCGCGCCGGAAGCGATCGCTTCGCGCGCCTTCTGCAGGCCGGCTTCGATCGAGCCGGTCACGCCGGCCGCGTACAGCGCGGTGCCGGCATTCAGGGCCACGATGTCGTGCGCCGGACCCGGCTCGCCGCGCAGCGCTTCCAGCACGCGCGCCTTCGATTCCTCGGCATTGTTCACCTTGAGGTTGCGGCTCGAGATCATCGAGAGGCCGAAGTCTTCCGGGTGGATCTCGTATTCGCGGATCTCGCCGTTCACCAGTTCGCCGACCAGGGTGCCGGCGCCGAGCGAGACCTCGTCCATATTGTCGCGGCCCCAGACCACCACCGCATGCTCGGCGCCGAGGCGCTGCAGCACGCGCACCTGAATGCCCACCAGGTCGGGATGGAACACGCCCATCAGGATGTTGGGCGCGCCGGCCGGATTGGTCAGCGGCCCGAGGATGTTGAAGATGCTGCGCACGCCCAGCTCGCGCCGCACCGGCGCCACGTGCTTCATGGCCGCATGGTGGTTGGGGGCGAACATGAAGCCGATGCCGGTCTGGGCGATCGACTGGGCGATCTGCTCGGGCTTCAGGTCGATGTGGGCGCCGAAGGCCTCGATCACGTCGGCGCTGCCGGACGAGGACGAGACGCTGCGCCCGCCATGCTTGGCCACGCGCGCGCCGGCGGCGGCGGCCACGAACATCGAGGCGCTCGAGATATTGAAGGTGTTGGCGCCGTCGCCGCCGGTGCCGACGATGTCGAGCAGGTGGGTGGTGTCGGCCATCGGCACCTTGGTCGAGAACTCGCGCATCACCTGGGCGGCGGCGGTGATTTCGCCGATGGTTTCCTTCTTGACCCGCAGGCCCATGGTCAAGGCCGCGACCATGGTCGGCGACATCTCGCCGGCCATGATCTGGCGGAACAGATGCAGCATCTCGTCGTGGAAGATCTCGCGGTGTTCGATACAGCGCAGCAGCGCTTCTTGTGGGGTGATCGGCATGATGGTTCCAGTTTGGTGTTAGCCAGCAGATGAGCCGTCGTTCCCGCGCAGGCGGGAACCTAAGGAGAGGGCTGCAGAGCGAACTTGGGTTCCCGCCTTCGCGGGAATGACGTGCATCAGCGCGTCAGGAAGTTCTTGAACAGGGCGTGACCGTGCTCGGACAGGATCGATTCGGGGTGGAACTGCACGCCCTCGATGTCGTAGTCCTTGTGGCGCACGCCCATGATCTCGCCGTCGTCGGTCCATGCCGTCACTTCGAGGCAGGACGGCAGCGAGGAACGTTCGATCGCCAGCGAGTGGTAGCGGATGACGGTAAAGGGGCTGGGCAGGTCGGTGAACACGCCTTCGCCGATGTGGGCGATGCTCGAGGTCTTGCCGTGCATGACCTGCTTGGCGCGGATCACCTTGCCGCCGAAGGCTTCGCCGATCGCCTGGTGGCCCAGGCACACGCCCAGGATCGGCAGCTTGCCCTTGAATTCGCGCAGGATGTCGAGCGAGATGCCGGCATCCTTCGGCGCCTTCGGGCCCGGCGAGATGCAGATGCGGTCCGGCTTCATCGCCGCGATCTGCTCGAGCGTGATCTCGTCGTTGCGCACGGTGCGGACAGTCTCGCCCAGCTCGCCGAAGTACTGCACGATGTTGAAGGTGAACGAGTCGTAGTTGTCGATCATTAGCAGCATGTCAGAACTCCCCATCCAGGCCATCTTGCACTTGCTCGGCGGCGCGCAGCACGGCGCGCGCCTTCTTTTCGGTCTCTTGCCATTCCATCTCGGGGATCGAATCGGCCACGATGCCGGCCGCGGCCTGCACGTACAGGTTGCCGTCCTTGATCACGCCGGTGCGGATCGCAATCGCCACGTCCATCTCGCCGCCGAAGCTCAGGTAACCGCAAGCGCCGCCGTAGATGCCGCGCTTCACGGGTTCTAGCTCATCGATCACTTCCATCGCCCGCACCTTCGGCGCGCCGGTGAGCGTGCCGGCCGGGAAGGTGGCGCGCAGCACGTCGAGGTTCGACATGCCGTCTTTCAGCTTGCCTTCGACGTTGGATACGATGTGCTGCACGTGCGAGTATTTTTCGATGACCATGCGGTCGGTGACCTTGACGCTGCCGGTGTCGGCGATGCGGCCGATGTCGTTGCGCGCCAGGTCGATCAGCATCACGTGCTCGGCGACTTCCTTCGGATCGTTCAGCAGCTCTTCGGCCAGCGCCGCATCCTGCTCGGGCGTCGCGCCGCGGCCCCGGGTGCCGGCGATCGGGCGCAGGGTGACCTTGCGGCCGCCTTCCGGCGACAGCTCGTTGCGCACCAGGATCTCGGGCGAGGCGCCGACGATCTGCATGTCGCCGAAGTTGTAGTAGTACATGTACGGCGACGGATTCAGCGAGCGCAGCGAGCGGTACAGCGACAGCGGCGAATCGACATACGGCTTGCGGATGCGCTGGCCGATCTGCACCTGCATCAGGTCGCCGGCCATCACGTATTCGTGGGCTTTCGCGACGGCCTTGAGGTAATCCTCTTTGCTGAAGTCGCGCACTTCGGTGGTCCGCACCGAGCTCGAGGTGACCGGCGCGTCGACGCTCCGGCGCAGCATCATGCGCAGGTCTTTCAGGCGCTGGCGGCCGCGCGAGTAACTCTCTGGCTGGCTCGGGTCGGCGTACACGATCAGGTACAGCTTGCCCGACAGGTTGTCGATCACGGCCAGCTCTTCGGTGACCATCAGCTGGATGTCCGGCAGGCCCAGTTCGTCGCGCGGGCAGGTGTCGGCCAGCTTGCGCTCGATGTGGCGCACCGTGTCGTAGCCGAAGTAGCCGGCCAGGCCGCCGCAGAAGCGCGGCAGGCCGGGACGCAGCGCCACCTTGAAGCGCGCCTGATACTGCTCGATGAAGTCGAGCGGATTGCCCTCGTGCGTTTCGATTACTTCGCCGTTCTTGACGATCTCGGTGAGATTGCCGGTGGTGCGCAGCAGCGTGTGGGCCGGCAGGCCGATGAAGGAATAGCGGCCGAAGCGCTCGCCGCCCACCACCGACTCCAGCAGGAAGGTGTTCTTGCCGGTGTGCTGCGACTGGGCCAGCTTGAGGTAGAGCGTGAGCGGGGTTTCGAGGTCGGCGAAGGCTTCCGCGATCAATGGAATGCGGTTATAGCCCTGGTTGGCCAGCGATTTGAATTCGAGTTCGGTCATGTTTTCTCCGGACCGCCCGGCAAGGTGGGGCGGTGGTGTGCTTCAAAAAACCTGCCGGGTTGGTATCGCGGACACTATCGCGGATACAAGCGCCGGCAGCAATCGGTACGGCTTAGTTAGCCCAGGATTGCCAGCGTCGCCACAGCCAGGCCTCGAGGGCGCCGGTCTGGTTGACAGTGTGTTTTTTGGTGAAAAACATGTATAGATGACTTAGTTTGCAGTGCGGTTGTGTGCGGCGATCAGGGCCGCTGCTTCGAGAAGCGAATCAACTATACCATCGGATTGAATTTCTTGTACAGGGCGTCCGTGGTTATAACCATATGGGACGGTCAGCACGAAGCACCCCGCGCCACGGGCGCTTTCGGCATCGTTGGACGAGTCGCCGATCGCCACCACCTGGCCCGGCGGCAGGTCGAGCGCGGCGCAGGCGCCAAGCATCGGCATCGGGTCGGGTTTCTTCTTCGCGAACGAATCGCCGCCGAACACCTGCTCGAAGTAGGGCGCCAGGCCTTTCTGCTCGAGCAGGGGCAGGGTAAAAGCGACGGGCTTGTTGGTCACGCACACCAGGCGCAGGCCGAGGTCGCGCATGGCCTGCAGGCCCTCGAGCACGCCGTCGAACAGCGTGCTGCGGTCGCCGTTGATGGCCAGGTAGTGACGCTGGTAGCCGGCGATCGCTTCTTCGTACACCGCTTCCACGCGCGCCGCGTCCCAGTCGAGCAGGAGCGCATCGCGCACCAGCTTTTCGGAACCCTTGCCGACCAGCGGCTTGATGACGGCCTGGGTGATGGGGCCCAGGCCCAGGTCTAGGCGCATGCCGTTCAGGGCCGCCTCGAAGTCGGGCACCGTGTCGAGCATGGTGCCGTCGAGGTCGACGATGGCGGCCCGGATGCTTGCTGCGCCGGCGCGCATTATTTACCTACCGTGGCAAGCTCGGCGCGCATGGCGTCGATCACGGCCTTGTAGTCCGGCTTGCCGAAGATGGCCGAGCCGGCGACGAAGGTGTCGGCGCCGGCGGCGGCGGCGGCGGCGATGTTCTCGGCCTTGATGCCGCCATCGACTTCCAGCATGATGTCGCGGCCCGATTCATCGATCATGCGGCGCGCGATCGCGATCTTCTTCAGCGCTTCGGGGATGAAGGACTGGCCGCCGAAGCCCGGGTTGACCGACATGATCAGGATCATGTCGATCTTGTCCATCACGTGTTCAAGGTAGTGCATCGGCGTGGCCGGGTTGAACACCAGGCCGGCCTTGCAGCCGTGGTCGCGGATCAGCTGCAGGGTGCGGTCGATGTGCTCCGACGCCTCGGGGTGGAAGGTGATGATGTTGGCGCCGGCCTTGGCGAAATCGGGGATGATGCGGTCCACCGGCTTGACCATCAGGTGCACGTCGATCGGCACATCCACGTGGGGGCGGATCGCCTGGCACACCAGCGGGCCGATGGTCAGGTTCGGGACGTAGTGGTTGTCCATCACGTCGAAGTGGATGATGTCGGCGCCGGCGGCGACGACATTGCGCACTTCCTCGCCCAGGCGGGCGAAATCGGCGGACAGGATGCTGGGAGCGATGCGGTAGGTGGTCATGGGACGATGGGGCGGGTTTGAACAAGAAGCCGCTATTCTACGCCGCTCAAGCGCCGGGGTGGCGGCTTGCGGCCCGTTCTTCCCTCCCGCAGCGCCGGGATCGGGCCGCAGGCGGTATCATTGTTGCTGTTTGCGCCACACGGCGCACCGGCCGCCGCGCGACGCGCAGCGGCCTTGTTAATGATCATCCAAGGAAACCCGATGCCCGCCTACGATTTCACTGTCACCGTCAGAACGCAATACCTGCCGGAGCAGTCCGACCCTGACCGGAACCAGTTCGTGTTCAGCTACGCCATCACGATCAAGAACACCGGCAGCATCGCGGCCCAGCTCATCTCACGCCATTGGGTGATCCTTGACGCCAACAACCAGATGCAGGAAGTCCGTGGGCTGGGCGTGGTCGGCCACCAGCCGCTGTTGCAGCCGGGCGAACAGTTCGAGTACACCAGCGGCACCCAGCTCGGCACCGCCCAGGGTTCGATGCGCGGCGAATACTTCTGCGTGGCCGAGGATGGCCACCGCTTCGAGACCCCGATCCCCGAATTCGTGCTGTCGCCGCCTCGCTCGCTGCACTGATCAGGGCCGGGTGTCGCTGTTGTCGTCGTCTTTGCGGTCGACGTCCTTGCGGCCGGCGAACATGGTCCACCAGACGATAAATACGAGCAGGAACAGCGCCACGCCGGCTTCCACCATCAGGATCCACATATTCGTCTCCATGCCTGTTATGTATACGACACGCCGCAGTGTACCTTCCCTGATCGCCTTCGTCTGCCTGCTGAGCGCCTGCTCGACCACGCCGCAGCCGGAGCAGCCGCCCATCACGATGCCGCCGCCGGTGGGACCGGTGGTGGTGCCGCCAACGCCGCCCACCGAACAGCCGGCGCCCGCGCCCGAGCCGCCTCCGGCGCCGGCGCCGCCTTTCACTCCGGTGAGTTTCGAGGCGCTGCCTGGCTGGCAGCAGGACGACGTGCGCCAGGCCTGGCCGGCCTTCCAGCAGTCGTGCAGCGTGCTGGCCACGCGCGCGGCCGAGTGGAAGACGCCATGCGCCGCGGCGCGCTCGGTCGACGCCGGCGATACGGCGGCGGTGCGCCGCTTCTTCGAGACGTATTTCGTGCCCAACCAGGTGCGCAATCCGGACGGCAGCGACACCGGCATGATCACCGGCTACTATGAGGCGATGCTGTACGGCTCGCGCAAGCGCGGCGGCGCTTACCAGACTCCGCTCTACCGGGTGCCGGACGACCTGGTCACGGTCGACCTGGGCGGCATTTATCCCGACCTGCAGAACCGGCGCCTGCGTGGGCGGCTGTCCGGCAAGACGCTGGTGCCCTATTACAGCCGCGCCGAGATCGACCGCGCGCCGCTGAAGGGCAGGGAACTGTTGTGGGTGAACGATCCGGTGGAGGCGTTCTTCCTCGAGGTGCAGGGTTCGGGCCGCGTGCAGCTCGATGGCGGCGACACGGTGCGCGTCGGCTATGCCGACCAGAATGGCCATCCATATAAAGCGATCGGGCGCTGGTTCGTGGAGCAGGGCATCATGACGCCGGATCAGGTATCGGCGCAGTCGATCCGCGCCTGGCTGGCGGCCAATCCGGCGCGCCGCCAGGAAGTGCTGAACGTGAACGCCAGTTATATCTTCTTTACCGAGCAGAAGGTGACCGATCCGAACGCCGGCCCGCGCGGCGCGCTGAACGTGCCGCTCACGCCGGGCCGCTCGCTCGCGATCGACCGCAGCATCCTGCCGCTGGGGGCTCCGGTCTGGCTGTCGACCACCATGCCCAGGGACGGCGCGCCACTGCAGCGCCTGGTGATGGGGCAGGACGTGGGCGGCGCCATCCGCGGCGCGGTGCGGGCCGATTTCTTCTTTGGCTTCGGGCCTGAAGCGACGGAGAATGCGGGGCTGATGAAGCAGCAGGGTTCGTTGTGGGTGCTGCTGCCCAGGGGCGTGGCATCGGACGCTGCCCGCTAAGGCCGCGTCGGCCAGCCAATCCGCAGCGTATCTTTCGTGACTCGACAACCCGCTCGACTTGACGCGTACGTAAAGCGCTAGAATCGCAGAGTCGTGATTAACCAATAAAGGGTGTGATATGGAATATGCTGACCTGTTGATCGAAAACCACGGCAAGGTTGCCGTGGTGCGCCTGAATCGTCCCAAGGCGATGAATGCGCTGAACGACAATATGATGAACGAGCTGGGCGACGCCCTGCGCAAGTTCGACAAGGATCCGGCGATCAATGTGATCGTGCTGACGGGCAGCGAGAAGGCGTTCGCGGCAGGCGCCGATATCGCCGCCATGGCCAATTACGATTACCAGGAAACCTACGGCAATAACTATATTGGCCGCAACTGGGAGCACATCCTCGACATCCGCAAGCCGGTGATCGGCGTGGTGTCGGGTTATTGCCTGGGTGGCGGCTGCGAGCTGGCGATGATGTGCGATTTCCTGATTGCCGCCGACAGCGCCAAATTCGGCCAGCCCGAGATCAAGGTCGGCGTCACCCCGGGCGCGGGCGGCACCCAGCGCCTGCCGCGCGCGATTTCCAAGTCGAAGGCGATGGACATGCTGCTCACCACGCGCATGATCGACGCCGTCGAGGCCGAGCGCACCGGCCTGGTGTCGCGGGTGTATCCGGCGGCCGAGGTGATGAGTGAGGCGATCAAGATCGCCCAGGGCATCGCCGAGATGCCGGTGTCGGTGGCGATGCAGATCAAGGATTGCGTCAACCAGGCGTATGAGACGACCCTGCGCCAGGGCGTGGCCTACGAGCGCCGCTATTTCCACGCCGGTTTCGGCACGCCTGCCCAGAAAGAAGGCATGTCGGCCTTCCTCGAGAAACGCAAGCCGGATTTCGAGGGACTGTAATCGATGGGCGCGCGCAGGGTGTGGCTGGTGGTACCGGCGGCGCTGCTGGCGCTGTCCCTGGCGCTGACGAGCTGTTCCTCGCTGCCGCCGCTGGAGGGCCGGGTGGCGAGCACGGCTATCGCCGACACCGACGACACCCGTCTCGGCAAGGCGTTGATGCCCCTGACGATGGCCCATCCCGGCCTGGCCGGCATCCACGCCCTTTCGGACGGGCGCGACGCCTTCGCCGCGCGCGCCGTGCTGGCGCAGGCTGCCGACCGCAGCCTGGATGTCCAGTACTATATCTGGCGTAATGACACTACCGGCAGGCTCATGTTCGACGCGCTCAGGGCTGCGGCCGAGCGCGGGGTGCGTGTGCGACTCCTGCTCGACGATAACAATACGGCCGGGCTGGATGCATCGCTGGCCGCGCTCGACGCCCATCCGATGATCGAGGTGCGGCTGTTCAACCCGAACGGCATCCGCGCCGTGCGGGCGGTCGGCATGGCCGCCGATTTCATGCGCCTGAACCGGCGCATGCACAATAAATCGTTCACCGCCGATAACCAGGTCACGATTATTGGCGGTCGTAACGTGGGCGACGAATATTTTGGCGCGGCGGGCGAAATCTCGTTCGCCGACCTCGACGTCATTGCCGCCGGTCCGGTCGTGCGCGCGGTGTCGGACGATTTCGACCTGTATTGGAACAGCCCCTCGGCTTATCCGTTGGTGCTGCTGGCGCCGGACGCCGCCGCCGCACCAGCCTTGAAACCGGACGCCGAGGCGCAGGCCTATATCGAAGCCATCAAGCGCTCCGCCTTCCTCGAGCAGCTGGTGGAGGGGAGCTTGCCGCTGGAGTGGGCGCGCGCCAGGTTCGTCAGCGACGATCCGGCCAAGGTCATGGGGACGGCGGCGCCGGAAGCGAACATCGCTTTCAAACTGAGAGATATCCTGGGAGAGCCGCAGCGCAGCCTGGATCTTGTCTCGCCGTACTTCGTTCCCGGCAAGGAGGGAACCGCGGCCTTCGTCGATCTGGCCAAAAAAGGCACCCGCACCAGGATACTGACCAATTCACTGGAGGCGACCGACGTCGCGGCGGTGCACGCGGGCTATGCCAAGTGGCGCAAACCGTTGCTGGAGTCAGGGGTGACACTGTATGAACTGCGCAGGGAGGCGACCGACGAGCCCACCCGGGACAAGCGCGGCAGCGGCAGTGGGATCGGCAGTTCGGATGCCAGCCTGCATGCCAAGACCTTCGGCGTGGACGGGAAGCGGGTCTTCGTCGGGTCGTTCAACTTCGACCAGCGTTCCATTCACCTGAATACCGAAATGGGTATGGTGATCGACAGCCCGGCGCTGGCCAGGCGCCTGACCGAGACGCTGGACCGGACCTTGCCGACGCGCGCCTATGAAGTGAAGCTCGACGATCGTGGTTCGGTGATCTGGCTGGAACGGCGTGGCGACCAGGTGATCCGGCATGAGAAGGAGCCCGGCACGAGCTGGTTCAAGCGGGCCGCCGTGAAGGCGCTGTCGTGGTTGCCGATCGACTGGCTGTTGTAGGCGCCACACTTTCTTTCCCGCCCTCTTGCGGACCCGGCGGTTGGTTTGCTATAGTTCGCCTCCGCTTCGGCACTGACCGAAAAACGCAAGCCAAATCAAACGGTTAGCGCGATGAAGTCAACAGTGAAAACTGCGACGAAGCGAAACGAAGGGGTTGACGAGGTTTTAGGAATACAGCATAATCTCTCTCCTCTGCTGCTGACGAACAAAACGATTCGAAGCAAACAGCAGATGAAGCAGTACCGAATTCTGATCTTTAAAAATTAACAGTCGATAAGTGTGGGCGTTTGATGAAGGTGCCAGCTGACTTGTTCAGCTGCATACTTAAAATATCAAATGTTCGCACAAAGTATTAAGCGTTGTCTCAGCAATGAGATGACGGTCAGTATTTTGAGTGAGCGACCTCGCTAGCAATAGCGAGTGACTCGAAAGAGTCAACAAACAGAGATTGAACTGAAGAGTTTGATCCTGGCTCAGATTGAACGCTGGCGGCATGCTTTACACATGCAAGTCGAACGGTAACAGGGAGCTTGCTCCGCTGACGAGTGGCGAACGGGTGAGTAATATATCGGAACGTACCCAAGAGTGGGGGATAACGTAGCGAAAGTTACGCTAATACCGCATACGATCTAAGGATGAAAGCAGGGGACCTTCGGGCCTTGTGCTCCTGGAGCGGCCGATATCTGATTAGCTAGTTGGTGAGGTAAAGGCTCACCAAGGCGACGATCAGTAGCTGGTCTGAGAGGACGACCAGCCACACTGGAACTGAGACACGGTCCAGACTCCTACGGGAGGCAGCAGTGGGGAATTTTGGACAATGGGCGCAAGCCTGATCCAGCAATGCCGCGTGAGTGAAGAAGGCCTTCGGGTTGTAAAGCTCTTTTGTCAGGGAAGAAACGGCTGTGGCTAATATCCACGGCTAATGACGGTACCTGAAGAATAAGCACCGGCTAACTACGTGCCAGCAGCCGCGGTAATACGTAGGGTGCAAGCGTTAATCGGAATTACTGGGCGTAAAGCGTGCGCAGGCGGTTTTGTAAGTCTGTCGTGAAATCCCCGGGCTCAACCTGGGAATTGCGATGGAGACTGCAAGGCTAGAATCTGGCAGAGGGGGGTAGAATTCCACGTGTAGCAGTGAAATGCGTAGAGATGTGGAGGAACACCGATGGCGAAGGCAGCCCCCTGGGTCAAGATTGACGCTCATGCACGAAAGCGTGGGGAGCAAACAGGATTAGATACCCTGGTAGTCCACGCCCTAAACGATGTCTACTAGTTGTCGGGTTTTAATTAACTTGGTAACGCAGCTAACGCGTGAAGTAGACCGCCTGGGGAGTACGGTCGCAAGATTAAAACTCAAAGGAATTGACGGGGACCCGCACAAGCGGTGGATGATGTGGATTAATTCGATGCAACGCGAAAAACCTTACCTACCCTTGACATGTCAGGAAGACCGGAGAGATCTGGTTGTGCCCGAAAGGGAACCTGAACACAGGTGCTGCATGGCTGTCGTCAGCTCGTGTCGTGAGATGTTGGGTTAAGTCCCGCAACGAGCGCAACCCTTGTCATTAGTTGCTACGCAAGAGCACTCTAATGAGACTGCCGGTGACAAACCGGAGGAAGGTGGGGATGACGTCAAGTCCTCATGGCCCTTATGGGTAGGGCTTCACACGTCATACAATGGTACATACAGAGGGCCGCCAACCCGCGAGGGGGAGCTAATCCCAGAAAGTGTATCGTAGTCCGGATCGTAGTCTGCAACTCGACTACGTGAAGTTGGAATCGCTAGTAATCGCGGATCAGCATGCCGCGGTGAATACGTTCCCGGGTCTTGTACACACCGCCCGTCACACCATGGGAGCGGGTTTTACCAGAAGTAGGTAGCTTAACCGCAAGGAGGGCGCTTACCACGGTAGGATTCGTGACTGGGGTGAAGTCGTAACAAGGTAGCCGTATCGGAAGGTGCGGCTGGATCACCTCCTTTCTAGAGTAGCACCGGGAGCTAACGCTCCATCATCAAGCGTCCACGCTTATCGACTGTTGAACAAGTAAAGAACAGTTTTATCGGGGCTGTAGCTCAGCTGGTTAGAGCACCGTGTTGATAACGCGGGGGTCGTTGGTTCGAGTCCAACCAGCCCTACCAAGTTTCAGCATGACCTCAAATGGGGGATTAGCTCAGCTGGGAGAGCACCTGCTTTGCAAGCAGGGGGTCGTCGGTTCGATCCCGTCATCCTCCACCAAAAGTTCAAACGTAAGCCACAAGCGGTTTAGGTTTGGTCTTTTCGAGATCACTGTTTTTTCGTTCTTTAACAATCTGGAAGAAGTAAAGTTTTTTTAAGCGTGAGATCAGGTCAGCAATGATTTGATAGCACACTTAGGGTAGTAGTAATTTGTATCAAGCAAACATAGTTGTACTCTTGATCTATGACGATCTCTGTAACTCATGCAGAGGCCAACGTTATAGGGACAAGTGAATAAGTGCACATGGTGGATGCCTTGGCGATTACAGGCGATGAAGGACGTAGTAGCTTGCGATAAGCTGCGGGGAGCTAGCAAACGAGCTTTGATCCGCAGATTTCCGAATGGGGAAACCCGGCCTTTTAGGTCATTGCATGCTGAATACATAGGCATGCAAAGCGAACGCGGCGAACTGAAACATCTAAGTAGCTGCAGGAAAAGAAATCAACCGAGATTCCCAAAGTAGTGGCGAGCGAAATGGGATGAGCCTGTATGTGATAGTCGATTGAATAGTGGAAGTCTCTGGAAAGTGACGCCATAGTGGGTGATAGCCCCGTACACGAAATTCAAACGGTGGTACTAAGCATACGACAAGTAGGGCGGGACACGAGAAATCCTGTCTGAACATGGGGGGACCATCCTCCAAGGCTAAATACTCGTAATCGACCGATAGTGAACCAGTACCGTGAGGGAAAGGCGAAAAGAACCCCGGGAGGGGAGTGAAATAGATCCTGAAACCGTGTGCATACAAACAGTCGGAGCCTCTTCGTGGGGTGACGGCGTACCTTTTGTATAATGGGTCAGCGACTTACATTCAGTGGCGAGGTTAACCGGATAGGGGAGCCGTAGAGAAATCGAGTCCGAACAGGGCGACAGTCGCTGGGTGTAGACCCGAAACCAAGTGATCTACCCATGGCCAGGATGAAGGTGCGGTAACACGCCCTGGAGGTCCGAACCCACTAATGTTGAAAAATTAGGGGATGAGCTGTGGGTAGGGGTGAAAGGCTAAACAAACTTGGAAATAGCTGGTTCTCTCCGAAAACTATTTAGGTAGTGCCTCAAGTATCACCACCGGGGGTAGAGCACTGTTATGGCTAGGGGGTCATTGCGACTTACCAAACCATTGCAAACTCCGAATACCGGTGAGTGCGAGCTTGGGAGACAGACATCGGGTGCTAACGTCCGGTGTCAAGAGGGAAACAACCCAGACCGCCAGCTAAGGTCCCAAAGATTGGCTAAGTGGAAAACGAAGTGGGAAGGCTAAAACAGTCAGGATGTTGGCTTAGAAGCAGCCACCATTTAAAGAAAGCGTAATAGCTCACTGATCGAGTCGTCCTGCGCGGAAGATGTAACGGGGCTAAGCCAGTCACCGAAGCTGCGGATATCCGTAAGGATATGGTAGGAGAGCGTTCTGTAAGCCTGCGAAGGTGTCTTGTAAAGGATGCTGGAGGTATCAGAAGTGCGAATGCTGACATGAGTAGCGATAATGCGGGTGAAAAGCCCGCACGCCGTAAGCCCAAGGTTTCCTGTTCAACGTTCATCGGAGCAGGGTGAGTCGGCCCCTAAGGCGAGGCAGAGATGCGTAGCTGATGGGAAGCAGGTTAATATTCCTGCACCGTCGTATGATGCGATGGGGGGACGGATCGCGGAAGGTTGTCTGACTGTTGGAATAGTCAGTTTTTGACTCATAGAAGGTGCTTAGGCAAATCCGGGCACGTAATTCAAGGGGGCGAGACGAGCGCTCATGTAGCGCGAAGCAATCGGAAGTGGTTCCAAGAAAAGCCTCTAAGCTTCAGTCATACGAGACCGTACCGCAAACCGACACAGGTGGGCGAGATGAGTATTCTAAGGCGCTTGAGAGAACTCGGGAGAAGGAACTCGGCAAATTGGTACCGTAACTTCGGGATAAGGTACGCCCTAGTAATTTGACCACTTTACTGTGGAAGGATGAACGGGTTGCAATAAAATGGTGGCTGCGACTGTTTAATAAAAACACAGCACTCTGCAAACACGAAAGTGGACGTATAGGGTGTGACGCCTGCCCGGTGCTGGAAGATTAAATGATGGGGTGCAAGCTCTTGATTGAAGTCCCAGTAAACGGCGGCCGTAACTATAACGGTCCTAAGGTAGCGAAATTCCTTGTCGGGTAAGTTCCGACCTGCACGAATGGCGTAACGATGGCCACACTGTCTCCTCCCGAGACTCAGCGAAGTTGAAATGTTTGTGATGATGCAATCTACCCGCGGCTAGACGGAAAGACCCCATGAACCTTTACTGTAGCTTTGCATTGGACTTTGAATCAATCTGTGTAGGATAGGTGGGAGGCTTTGAAGCGGGGACGCCAGTTCTCGTGGAGCCATCCTTGAAATACCACCCTGGTTCATTTGAGGTTCTAACCTTGGTCCGTTATCCGGATCGGGGACAGTGCATGGTAGGCAGTTTGACTGGGGCGGTCTCCTCCTAAAGTGTAACGGAGGAGTTCGAAGGTACGCTAGGTACGGTCGGACATCGTGCTAATAGTGCAATGGCATAAGCGTGCTTAACTGCGAGACCGACAAGTCGAGCAGGTACGAAAGTAGGACATAGTGATCCGGTGGTTCTGTATGGAAGGGCCATCGCTCAACGGATAAAAGGTACTCTGGGGATAACAGGCTGATTCCTCCCAAGAGTTCATATCGACGGGGGAGTTTGGCACCTCGATGTCGGCTCATCACATCCTGGGGCTGTAGCCGGTCCCAAGGGTATGGCTGTTCGCCATTTAAAGTGGTACGTGAGCTGGGTTTAAAACGTCGTGAGACAGTTTGGTCCCTATCTGCCGTGGGCGTTGGAAATTTGAAGGGGGCTGCTCCTAGTACGAGAGGACCGGAGTGGACGAACCTCTGGTGTACCGGTTGTCACGCCAGTGGCATTGCCGGGTAGCTAAGTTCGGAAGAGATAACCGCTGAAAGCATCTAAGCGGGAAACTTGCCTTGAGATGAGATTTCCCGGAGCCTTGAGCTCCTTGAAGGGTCGTTCGAGACCAGGACGTTGATAGGCTGGGTGTGGAAGTGCAGTAATGCATTAAGCTAACCAGTACTAATTGCCCGTACGGCTTGTCCCTATAACCTTGGTAGTCCAAGGTCGAGTACAGCTGCTCGATACAAAGCTACAACCCAACAATACTTCTTCCAGATTCATGGCCACGTTGAACAAAGCGTAGGGTGGGCGGCTGTGCCGCCCACGCGTAACTCAGCGTAGCCAGACAAGTCAAAGCCTGATGACCATAGCAAGTCGGTCCCACCCCTTCCCATCCCGAACAGGACCGTGAAACGACTTTGCGCCGATGATAGTGCTGCAACCAGTGTGAAAGTAGGTTATCGTCAGGCTAGTTATATAGAAAAAGCCCGCCCAGTTGAACTGAGCGGGCTTTTTTGCTTTGTGCATTCCATGTACCGCTTGTTGTTCAAGCACCAAATCGCTTTGACATAAAGCACATTGCGTACAAATAACTTTGCTTTCTGTCCAGAATCAATCGTGCGCGGCAGATAGTTTTCTATAATTCCTCGTTACCCAATTATTTGTTCTTGTTGGCATATCAAGCCGACAGGGACGTCGTTTGCCTCATCACTTTTAAAAAGAATATTATGCGATCACTTTCTGCACTCAGCACGCGGGCCAAGCTGGGCCTCGGGTTTGGCCTGGTCGGGATCCTGATCATCGTCCTGGCCATCTTTGCGTGGCGTGAATTAGGCAATGTCGGTCAGGAGCTTACCGCGCAAAACACAGTGCGCACTAACCAGCTCGAGCGCCTCTACGAGTTGCGCGAATCG
Source organism: Massilia timonae (assembly GCF_001866515.1). Lineage (NCBI taxonomy): Bacteria > Pseudomonadati > Pseudomonadota > Betaproteobacteria > Burkholderiales > Oxalobacteraceae > Massilia > Massilia timonae. The sequence goes on along the minus strand of NZ_JRYB01000001.1, from coordinate 862,982 downwards.
CTCGCCCAGACCGGTCTTGCCGCGCGCAATGCCTACATTTTCCCGGACGCCACCGACGCCACGCGTGAACTCGACCTCCTGGACGAACAGAAAGCCCGTTATCTCGCCGAGCTGCAAGCCCTGGAGCCACTGTTCGTGGGGAATGCCGACTTCGCGAAGATGCGCGATGGACTGTTGCAGATGGCGCAAGAGCTGAACCGCCCACGCCGTTACCGCGATGCCGGGCAGATGGCCGAGTACGGTGCCTTCCTCGTCAATGAATGCAGTCCATTGCGCCGTCAAAACGTCCTCGATATCGATCGGGTCATCACCACCGTTCAGGAACATGTCGAAGCCGGTACGGCCCATGCGCAGGAGTCGATCGCTTCCGCCAAGACCACGATCATCGTGGTCACGCTTGCCGCGGTCGCACTGAGCCTGGTGATCGGCAGCGCGATCACGGCACACCTGCTGCGCCAGCTGGGCGGCGAGCCGGTCGAAGTCAATCGCATCGCGTCGGCCATTGCCGCGGGCGACCTCACCGTCGACGTCGCCGTGCGCCCCAACGACGAGGCCAGCGTCATGCATGCCATCCGTGAAATGCAGGTCAGTTTGCAAAACATCGTTGCCCAGGTTCGCGGCGGCACCGACATGATCGCGACCGCTTCCAGTGAGATCAGCGCCGGTAACGACGATCTGTCGATGCGCACCGAGGAACAGGCGAATTCGCTGGGTCGCACCGCGGACTCGATGAAAGAGCTGACCGCTGTCGTCGAACAGAACACCGCCTATGCCCGTCACGCCAACACGCTCGCCGCATCGGCCAGCGTAGTCGCAGCCAAGGGCGGCACCGTCGTCTCCGCCGTGGTCAATACCATGCAGGATATCAATGCCTCGGCCCGCAAGATATCGGACATCACCAGCGTGATCGACGCCATCGCCTTCCAGACCAATATCCTGGCGTTGAATGCTGCGGTCGAAGCGGCGCGTGCCGGCGAGCAGGGACGGGGCTTCGCCGTGGTCGCGAGCGAAGTGCGCAACTTGGCGCACCGCTCGGCCACTGCCGCCAAGGAGATCTCGGCATTGATCGGTGAATCGGTCGCCAAGGTCGATGCGGGTTCGAAGCTGGTGGAGCAGGCTGGCACGACGATGGACGACATCGTGATCAGCGTGAAGGAAGTCAGCGGCATCATCGCTGAAATTACGACCGCGAGCGAAGCCCAGCATGCCGGTATCCAGCAAGTGAACCATGCGGTGGGTCAAATGGACGAGGCAACCCAGCAGAACGCTGCGCTGGTCGAGCAAGCCGCAGCTTCCGCCGCGGCACTCAAGGAACAGGCAGCGATGCTGTTGCGCACGGTGCGCGTATTCCGCATTGGCGCCGAGGGCAGCCCGCTGCGGATCGCGGGCTGACTTTCTTACCTATCAGGCGCCGCTCAGTCGGCGCTGTCGTTCAGGCTCTTGCGCAGGTTTACCAACTGGTCGCGCAAAGTCGACGCCTCATCGACCGAACACTGGGTCGCACACAATACCGCCGGCATCACGCTGGCGGCTTCTTTCCTCAACACGTTGCCCTCTGCGGTCAGGCTGATAATCACCTGGCGTTCATCGCTGCGCGCGCGGTTACGCTGCACCAGTCCCTGGGCTTCCATACGCTTGAGCAAGGGTGTCAAGGTCGCGGAATCCAGGAACAGGCGCTCGCCGATGTCGGACACGGTCAGCTGATCTTGTTCCCACAACACCATCATCACGAGATACTGCGGGTAGGTGAGCCCGAGCTTGGGCAGCAAGCCGCGGTAGACCCGCATCATCGCCAGGGAGGTCGAGTACAAGGCGAAGCACAGCTGCTCGTCGAGCATGGGCGTCGCAGTGGAGGTGGAAGTGTTCGCATTCATGTTTCCAATATAGGTCGCACACTAGATAATTGCAAGCGATGATCCGCAAGATCCGAGATGCCAGCACCTCTATATTGTAATGAGTGCGAGCACGTACTTTTTTTGCATCTCTAGGCGAGAGGGCCACAATCATGAGTCCGCTCTATTGCCAGAAGCAGGCGCGGGTGCTGGAGGCGCCTCGTCGTTGCAGGGCGCCGAGCAGCTGCGCAGTGTGGTGACATTGCCATGAGTGCTCACTGCAGAACAATATTATTGCTGAGCACTTGCGCGACTGGGTAGGGCTTTGCTATAGTTCGCCTCCGCTTCGGCACTGACCGAAAATGTTAACGTAATCAAATGGTTACGGTGACCAGGTCAGCAGAGAAATCTGAGGCGAAGCGAAATGAGGGGTTGACGAAAAACGAAAAACACTTCATACTCTCTTTCCTCTGCTGCTGACGAACAAAACGATTCGAAGCAAACAGCAGATGAAGCAGTACCGAATTCTGATCTTTAAAAATTAACAGTCGATAAGTGTGGGCGTTTGATGAAGGTGCCAGCTGACTTGTTCAGCTGCATACTTAAAATATCAAATGTTCGCACAAAGTATTAAACGTTGCTTCAGCAATGAAGTGACGGTCAGTATTTTGAGTGAGCGACCTCGCTAGCAATAGCGAGTGACTCGAAAGAGTCAACAAACAGAGATTGAACTGAAGAGTTTGATCCTGGCTCAGATTGAACGCTGGCGGCATGCTTTACACATGCAAGTCGAACGGTAACAGGGAGCTTGCTCCGCTGACGAGTGGCGAACGGGTGAGTAATATATCGGAACGTACCCAAGAGTGGGGGATAACGTAGCGAAAGTTACGCTAATACCGCATACGATCTAAGGATGAAAGCAGGGGACCTTCGGGCCTTGTGCTCCTGGAGCGGCCGATATCTGATTAGCTAGTTGGTGAGGTAAAGGCTCACCAAGGCGACGATCAGTAGCTGGTCTGAGAGGACGACCAGCCACACTGGAACTGAGACACGGTCCAGACTCCTACGGGAGGCAGCAGTGGGGAATTTTGGACAATGGGCGCAAGCCTGATCCAGCAATGCCGCGTGAGTGAAGAAGGCCTTCGGGTTGTAAAGCTCTTTTGTCAGGGAAGAAACGGCTGTGGCTAATATCCACGGCTAATGACGGTACCTGAAGAATAAGCACCGGCTAACTACGTGCCAGCAGCCGCGGTAATACGTAGGGTGCAAGCGTTAATCGGAATTACTGGGCGTAAAGCGTGCGCAGGCGGTTTTGTAAGTCTGTCGTGAAATCCCCGGGCTCAACCTGGGAATTGCGATGGAGACTGCAAGGCTAGAATCTGGCAGAGGGGGGTAGAATTCCACGTGTAGCAGTGAAATGCGTAGAGATGTGGAGGAACACCGATGGCGAAGGCAGCCCCCTGGGTCAAGATTGACGCTCATGCACGAAAGCGTGGGGAGCAAACAGGATTAGATACCCTGGTAGTCCACGCCCTAAACGATGTCTACTAGTTGTCGGGTTTTAATTAACTTGGTAACGCAGCTAACGCGTGAAGTAGACCGCCTGGGGAGTACGGTCGCAAGATTAAAACTCAAAGGAATTGACGGGGACCCGCACAAGCGGTGGATGATGTGGATTAATTCGATGCAACGCGAAAAACCTTACCTACCCTTGACATGTCAGGAAGACCGGAGAGATTTGGTTGTGCCCGAAAGGGAACCTGAACACAGGTGCTGCATGGCTGTCGTCAGCTCGTGTCGTGAGATGTTGGGTTAAGTCCCGCAACGAGCGCAACCCTTGTCATTAGTTGCTACGCAAGAGCACTCTAATGAGACTGCCGGTGACAAACCGGAGGAAGGTGGGGATGACGTCAAGTCCTCATGGCCCTTATGGGTAGGGCTTCACACGTCATACAATGGTACATACAGAGGGCCGCCAACCCGCGAGGGGGAGCTAATCCCAGAAAGTGTATCGTAGTCCGGATCGTAGTCTGCAACTCGACTACGTGAAGTTGGAATCGCTAGTAATCGCGGATCAGCATGCCGCGGTGAATACGTTCCCGGGTCTTGTACACACCGCCCGTCACACCATGGGAGCGGGTTTTACCAGAAGTAGGTAGCTTAACCGCAAGGAGGGCGCTTACCACGGTAGGATTCGTGACTGGGGTGAAGTCGTAACAAGGTAGCCGTATCGGAAGGTGCGGCTGGATCACCTCCTTTCTAGAGTAGCACCGGGGTCTAACGACCCATCATCAAGCGTCCACGCTTATCGACTGTTGAACGAGTAAAGAACAGTTTTATCGGGGCTGTAGCTCAGCTGGTTAGAGCACCGTGTTGATAACGCGGGGGTCGTTGGTTCGAGTCCAACCAGCCCTACCACGTTTCTCGGGGGATTAGCTCAGCTGGGAGAGCACCTGCTTTGCAAGCAGGGGGTCGTCGGTTCGATCCCGTCATCCTCCACCAAAAGCTCAAACGTAAGTCGTCAGTAAATAGCTGATGAGATTTAGGTTTGATCTTTTCGAGATCACTGTTTTTTCGTTCTTTAACAATCTGGAAGAAGTAAAGTTTTTTTAAGCGTGTAAGCGAATCAGAAATGATGAGTGAGCACACTTAGGGTAGTAGTAATTTGTATCAAGCAAACATAGTTGTACTCTTGATCTATGACGATCTCTGTAACTCATGCAGAGGCCAACGTTATAGGGACAAGTGAATAAGTGCACATGGTGGATGCCTTGGCGATTACAGGCGATGAAGGACGTAGTAGCTTGCGATAAGCTGCGGGGAGCTAGCAAACGAGCTTTGATCCGCAGATTTCCGAATGGGGAAACCCGGCCTTTTAGGTCATTGCATGCTGAATACATAGGCATGCAAAGCGAACGCGGCGAACTGAAACATCTAAGTAGCTGCAGGAAAAGAAATCAACCGAGATTCCCAAAGTAGTGGCGAGCGAAATGGGATGAGCCTGTATGTGATAGTCGATTGAATAGTGGAAGTCTCTGGAAAGTGACGCCATAGTGGGTGATAGCCCCGTACACGAAATTCAAACGGTGGTACTAAGCATACGACAAGTAGGGCGGGACACGAGAAATCCTGTCTGAACATGGGGGGACCATCCTCCAAGGCTAAATACTCGTAATCGACCGATAGTGAACCAGTACCGTGAGGGAAAGGCGAAAAGAACCCCGGGAGGGGAGTGAAATAGATCCTGAAACCGTGTGCATACAAACAGTCGGAGCCTCTTCGTGGGGTGACGGCGTACCTTTTGTATAATGGGTCAGCGACTTACATTCAGTGGCGAGGTTAACCGGATAGGGGAGCCGTAGAGAAATCGAGTCCGAACAGGGCGACAGTCGCTGGGTGTAGACCCGAAACCAAGTGATCTACCCATGGCCAGGATGAAGGTGCGGTAACACGCCCTGGAGGTCCGAACCCACTAATGTTGAAAAATTAGGGGATGAGCTGTGGGTAGGGGTGAAAGGCTAAACAAACTTGGAAATAGCTGGTTCTCTCCGAAAACTATTTAGGTAGTGCCTCAAGTATCACCATCGGGGGTAGAGCACTGTTATGGCTAGGGGGTCATTGCGACTTACCAAACCATTGCAAACTCCGAATACCGATGAGTGCGAGCTTGGGAGACAGACATCGGGTGCTAACGTCCGGTGTCAAGAGGGAAACAACCCAGACCGCCAGCTAAGGTCCCAAAGATTGGCTAAGTGGAAAACGAAGTGGGAAGGCTAAAACAGTCAGGATGTTGGCTTAGAAGCAGCCACCATTTAAAGAAAGCGTAATAGCTCACTGATCGAGTCGTCCTGCGCGGAAGATGTAACGGGGCTAAGCCAGTCACCGAAGCTGCGGATATGTCTTTGACATATGGTAGGAGAGCGTTCTGTAAGCCTGCGAAGGTGTCTTGTAAAGGATGCTGGAGGTATCAGAAGTGCGAATGCTGACATGAGTAGCGATAATGCGGGTGAAAAGCCCGCACGCCGTAAGCCCAAGGTTTCCTGTTCAACGTTCATCGGAGCAGGGTGAGTCGGCCCCTAAGGCGAGGCAGAGATGCGTAGCTGATGGGAAGCAGGTTAATATTCCTGCACCGTCGTATGATGCGATGGGGGGACGGATCGCGGAAGGTTGTCTGACTGTTGGAATAGTCAGTTTTTGACTCATAGAAGGTGCTTAGGCAAATCCGGGCACGTAATTCAAGGGGTCGAGACGAGCGCTCATGTAGCGCGAAGCAATCGGAAGTGGTTCCAAGAAAAGCCTCTAAGCTTCAGTCATACGAGACCGTACCGCAAACCGACACAGGTGGGCGAGATGAGTATTCTAAGGCGCTTGAGAGAACTCGGGAGAAGGAACTCGGCAAATTGGTACCGTAACTTCGGGATAAGGTACGCCCTAGTAATTTGACCACTTTACTGTGGAAGGATGAACGGGTTGCAATAAAATGGTGGCTGCGACTGTTTAATAAAAACACAGCACTCTGCAAACACGAAAGTGGACGTATAGGGTGTGACGCCTGCCCGGTGCTGGAAGATTAAATGATGGGGTGCAAGCTCTTGATTGAAGTCCCAGTAAACGGCGGCCGTAACTATAACGGTCCTAAGGTAGCGAAATTCCTTGTCGGGTAAGTTCCGACCTGCACGAATGGCGTAACGATGGCCACACTGTCTCCTCCCGAGACTCAGCGAAGTTGAAATGTTTGTGATGATGCAATCTACCCGCGGCTAGACGGAAAGACCCCATGAACCTTTACTGTAGCTTTGCATTGGACTTTGAATCAATCTGTGTAGGATAGGTGGGAGGCTTTGAAGCGGGGACGCCAGTTCTCGTGGAGCCATCCTTGAAATACCACCCTGGTTCATTTGAGGTTCTAACCTTGGTCCGTTATCCGGATCGGGGACAGTGCATGGTAGGCAGTTTGACTGGGGCGGTCTCCTCCTAAAGTGTAACGGAGGAGTTCGAAGGTACGCTAGGTACGGTCGGACATCGTGCTAATAGTGCAATGGCATAAGCGTGCTTAACTGCGAGACCGACAAGTCGAGCAGGTACGAAAGTAGGACATAGTGATCCGGTGGTTCTGTATGGAAGGGCCATCGCTCAACGGATAAAAGGTACTCTGGGGATAACAGGCTGATTCCTCCCAAGAGTTCATATCGACGGGGGAGTTTGGCACCTCGATGTCGGCTCATCACATCCTGGGGCTGTAGCCGGTCCCAAGGGTATGGCTGTTCGCCATTTAAAGTGGTACGTGAGCTGGGTTTAAAACGTCGTGAGACAGTTTGGTCCCTATCTGCCGTGGGCGTTGGAAATTTGAAGGGGGCTGCTCCTAGTACGAGAGGACCGGAGTGGACGAACCTCTGGTGTACCGGTTGTCACGCCAGTGGCATTGCCGGGTAGCTAAGTTCGGAAGAGATAACCGCTGAAAGCATCTAAGCGGGAAACTTGCCTTGAGATGAGATTTCCCGGAGCCTTGAGCTCCTTGAAGGGTCGTTCGAGACCAGGACGTTGATAGGCTGGGTGTGGAAGTGCAGTAATGCATTAAGCTAACCAGTACTAATTGCCCGTACGGCTTGTCCCTATAACCTTGGTAGTCCAAGGTCGAGTACAGCTGCTCGATACAAAGCTACAACCCAACAATACTTCTTCCAGATTCATGGCCACGCTGAACAAAGCGTAGGGTGGGCGGCTGTGCCGCCCACGCGTAACTCAAGCGTAGCCAGACAAGTCAAAGCCTGATGACCATAGCAAGTCGGTCCCACCCCTTCCCATCCCGAACAGGACCGTGAAACGACTTTGCGCCGATGATAGTGCTGCAACCAGTGTGAAAGTAGGTTATCGTCAGGCTAGTTATAAGAAAAACCCCGTCCAGTGATCTGGTCGGGGTTTTTTGCTTTCAGCCGCCGATCTCGATCAGCCTGTTCAGCAATCCTTCCGCCGAATCCGCGATCCGATCCAGACTCGCTTCACGCAGCTGCGCCGTGTCGACGACATGTTCGCTGCGCGAACCAGCCCACTGCAGCAGTGCGCCGCAGGCTTCCGGGTGGTCGAACAGTCCGTGCAGATATGTTCCCAGGATCTGTCCATCCGGCGATACGGCGCCTTCGCCGCGACCGTCGATCGAAAATGCCGGCGTCTCCATGGCCGCGCCATGCGACACACCCATATGAATTTCGTAGCCGCTTACCCGGCTCGCGGTGTCGTCCACACTGAACGCGCACAGGCCCTCCACCCTGGTCAGCCGCTTTTCGCGCGTCAGTTCGGTGTCGATATCCAGCAAGCCGAGTCCCGCAGACAGTCCCGGCGCGCCTTCGACGCCATGGGGATCCTGGACTGTCCGGCCCAACATCTGGAATCCGCCGCACACGCCGATCACCTTGCCGCCATAGCGCAGGTGACGCGTGATCCGTTCAGGCCATCCATTCGCCTCCAGCCAGGCCAGGTCCCCGCGCGTATTCTTGCTGCCCGGGAGGACGATCAGGTCCGCGCCCGGAATCGCCTCTCCCTGCCGCACGAAGCGCAGGTCGACGTCCGGATGCGCACGCAGCGCATCGAAATCGGTGTGATTGCTCATGCGCGGCAGGCTGGGAACGACGACACGAAACGCGCCCTTGTTCGTTTGCGTCGCCTGCACCGCATCCTCGGCATCGAGGAACAGCCCGTGCAGATAGGGCAGCACCGCCAGCACCGGCTTGCCGGTCTGCCGTTCCAGCCACTCCAGCCCCGGCTCGAGCAGCTTGATGTCGCCACGGAAGCGGTTGATGACGAAGCCGATCACCCGATCGCGCTCCGACTGCGACAGGCAGGACAGCGTGCCAACCAGATGCGCGAAAACGCCGCCGCGATCGATATCCGCCACCAGCACCACCGGGCAGTCGACCGCCTCGGCAAAGCCCATATTGGCGATGTCGCGGTCGCGCAGGTTGATCTCGGCCGGACTGCCCGCGCCCTCGACGATCACCGTTTCGTACTGCGCCAGCAGGCGCGCATGCGATGCGAGCACCGCCCCCATCGCCACCGGCTTGTACTGGTGATAGTCGCGCGCATTCATGTCGGCGCGCACCTGGCCATGGATGATGACCTGGGCGCCGACGTCGCTCGACGGCTTGAGCAGCACCGGATTCATGTCGGTATGCGGCTCGATGCCGGCGGCGATCGCCTGCAGCGCCTGCGCGCGGCCGATCTCGCCGCCATCGCGCGTCACCGCGCTGTTGAGCGCCATGTTCTGCGGCTTGAATGGCGCGACCCGGATGCCGCGCCGCTTGAGCAGGCGGCACAGCGCCGCGACCACCGTGCTCTTGCCGGCGTCGGACGTCGTGCCCTGCACCATCAGGGTCCGGTAGGGAAAGCCGCTCATCTGGATCGACGCTGGCGCGCCTGCTCGAGCACTTCGCACATCGCGGCCGTGCCCTGGACCATGCGCGGCCCCGCGCGATTGAGCAGGTGGCCGTCCAGCGTGAACAGGTTATTGCTGCGCACCGCGGCCAGGGTGCCATACGGCTTCCACAGTTCGACGCCGCCATAGTTCTTCTCGGCGGTGGCGATGATCGCTTCCGGGTTGGCCTGCAACACGCTCTCGATCGAGACGATCGGCGCCGTCACCGTCAGCTTGTCGAAGATGTTCTCGCCGCCGCACAGCTTCATCGCGTCGGTCAGGATGTGCTTTCCGCTCAGTGTATACAGCGGCTTGTCCCACACCTGGTAGAAGGTGCGCACCGTGGAACGGTTCGCATACTTCGCGCGCAGGCCGGCCAACTGCTCGCGCAGCTGCGTCGCGGTCGTCCTGGCCGCGGCGTCGGTGCCCAGCAACTGGCCCAGGCGCAGCACGGCGTCGGGAATGCCGTCCAGCGTCTGCGGGTCGCTCTGGAATACCGGGACACCCAGGCGGCGCACCATCTCGATCTGTCGCTCCGAGCTGTTGTGGCGCCAGGCCACGATCAGGTCGGGCTTCAGCGAGATCAGGAGCTCCATGTCGATCTCGCGGTTCGAGCCGATGCGCGGGATGCGCTTGGCCGCTTCGGGATAATCGCTGTAGTTGACCGCGCCGACGATCTGGTTGCCGCCGCCGGCCGCGAACAGCAGCTCGGTGACGCTGGGCGCCATCGATACTACCCGCAGCGCCGGCTTGGCGAGGGTGACCGTCAGTCCCGCATCATCCTTGACCGTGATCGCGGCCTGGGCCTGGGCCGCCAGGCCAGCCGCGGCCAGACCAGCCAGGCCGGCCAGCAGCATCGCTTTCTTCATTGCTTGCTCCATTCGTGAAGTGCTTGTTCGAGGCGTTGCCATTCATCCTCGCCGGCAGGCAGGCCGACCCGGATGCCGCGCGCCGCATCGCGAAACAGCCGGCACCAGATGCCGTGCGCGGCCATGTGTCCATGAAAGGCTTCGGGCCGCGCCTCGGGCCACCAGCGAAACAGCGGCGTGCCGGCGCTGACGATGCCGTGCTCCCGCAGCAGCCGCGCCATCCGTTCGCCCGACTGAGCCAGCCGGGCCTGCGTATCCCGCTGCCAGCCGGTGTCGGCCAGCGCCTGCAGCGCGATCTCCTGCGCCGGACCGCTGACGGCCCACGGCCCGAGCAGGTCGGCCAGGTCCGCCAGCACGCGCTCATGCGCCGCGACGAATCCCAGCCGCAGCCCCGCCAGCCCGAAGAACTTGCCGATCGAGCGCAGCACGATCAATCCCGGCTGCGCCGCATGCGGCGCCACGCTCAGCGTGGGCGCCGTATCGCCAAAGGCTTCGTCGACCACCAGCCAGCCGCCGCGCGCATGCAGCCGCGCCGCCCAGTCGAGCAGGCGCTCGGGCGCGATGGTTTCGCCGGTCGGGTTGTTCGGATTGACCACCACGACGACGTCGCTGCCATCGACCGCGGCGTCCAGTTCCGCGTACGGCGCCAGCCGCCGCGTATGGCCGTGCAGGTTCCAGTGAAACGCGTGTTCCGCATACGAAGGCGCCGACACCGCGACGCGCGATGGTGGACGCAGGCGCGGCAGGGCCTGGATCGCCGCCTGCGTGCCGGCCACCGGCAGCAGTTGCGGCGCGCCGTAATAGGCGCAGGCCGCAGCAAGGAATGCAGGATCGGGCTCCGGCAGGCGATGCCAGGCCGCGCTCGACGGCGCCGGCGCCGGATAGCCATGCGGGTTGATCCCGGTCGACAGGTCGACCCAGTCATCGCGGCCATAGTGACGCGCGGCGTCGCGCAGGTTGCCGCCGTGTTCAAGCATGAGAAACTCCGACCGCCAGCAGGCAGACCACGCCGGCCCACAGCAAGGTGGTGCGCAGCACCAGCCGCCAGGCGCGCAGGATGTCGCCGGCGCCGGCGGCAGGCCCGAGGCCCAGCGGCGGGCGCTGTTCGACTTCGCCATCGTAGACGGCGGCGCCGCCCAGCGACACGCCCAGGGCGCCGGCGCCGCTGGCCATCACCGGCCCGGCATTCGGGCTGCTCCAGGCCGGGGCCTGGGTGCGCCAGCAGTGCCAGGCGCGCGCGCGGCCGCTGCCCGCCAGCAGCACGTACGACAACGCGGTCAGGCGCGCGGGCACGTAGTTCAATGCGTCGTCGATGCGCGCCGCGACGCGGCCGAACAGGTTGAAGCGCTCGCTGCGATAACCCCACATCGCATCGAGCGTGTTCGTCAGGCGGAACAGCACCGCGCCCGGCCCACCCAGCAGCACGAACCAGAACAGCGTGCCGAACACGGCGTCGTTGCCGTTCTCGAGCAGCGATTCGGCGCTGGCCTTGGCAAGGTCGGATTCGTCGGCGTGCGCCGTGTCGCGGCTGACGATGCGCGCCGTGAGCGCGCGCGCCTGCGCCAGGTCGCCCGCGCGCAGCGCGGAATGGATCGGCAGCGTATGGTCGCGCAGGCTGCGCAGGCCGATGCAGAAATAGAGCAGCACCGCATGCAGCCACAGGCCGGCAAGGTCGGCCAACGCCAGGAACAGCAGGCTCAGTGGCAGGACGGCGAGCATCCATGCCAGGGCTCCACGCGCCAGGCGCGCCTGCCCGCGATTGAGTCGCCGCTCGATCGAGCCGGCCAGCTTGCCGAAGCCGACCAGCGGGTGCCAGCGCCGCGTCTCGCCCAGCAGCAGGTCGAGCGCGATGCCGGCGACGAGCAATAGCGCGATGGTGGACAGCGACAGGCCGGTCAGCACTGGAGACCTTTCAGGACAAGTGGCAGGCCGGCCGCCACCAGCACCGCGCGGTCGGCGCGCGACGCCACCGCCTGGTTCAGGCGGCCGGCTTCGTCGACGAAGCTGCGCGAGATCGCGCCCCAGGGCACGATGCCCATGCCGACTTCGTTCGACACCAGGATCAGGTCGCCCGGCAGCTCCCCGTCCAGCAAGTCCAGCAGCGCCGTACGCTCTTGATGAAAGGATGCCGGCAAGTCGACCGCGCCGACGTCGGGATAGTCGCGGCCATCGCAGAACATCAGGTTGCTGAGCCACAGCGTCAGGCAGTCGACCAGCACCAGGCGCTGCGGCGCGCACCAGTCGCGCAGCGTCTGCGCCAGCGCCAGTTCTTCCTCGACCGTCCGCCATTCGGGCGGGCGCCGCTCGCGGTGATGGGCGATGCGCGTGGCCATCTCGCCGTCGCCGGCGCGCGAGGTGGCGACATAGACGACCTCCTTGCCCAATTCGCGCGCGATGCGCTCGGCGTAGGCGCTCTTGCCCGAGCGCGCGCCGCCGAAGACCAGGGTCACGCTCACGGCTGCGCTCCGAACAGTGCCGCCACCGCACGCGGGTTGGAAGGGAAATAGCCGTGGAAGTAGGACGCGAACAGCGAGCCGACCCGGTAGGCGGCTTCGCCTTGCGTGCCGGTCCTCTGCTTCACGGTATGTGCTTGCGGCGCGACCGGGGAGTCCAGCAATGAGTAGTGGAAGGTATGACCACGGATCTCGCCTTGCGGCGTCGGCATCGCGTGCATGCCCAGTCCTCCCAGGCGCTTCTGCATCCTGACCTCGCCGGTGAGCAGCCCGGCCATCTCGAAGCGGCGTCCCTCGCCATCGGTCAGGCCATCGGCAAGCGCCATCATGCCGCCGCATTCGGCGACGATCGGCACGCCACGTGCGTGCGCCGCGCGGATCGAGTCGCGCCAGCGCTGGGCGGCCTGCAGCTGCGCGCCGTGCAGTTCGGGATAGCCGCCCGGCAGATACACCGCGTCGGCATCGTCCGGCACCGCTTCGTCGGACAACGGCGCGAAATACGTGATGCGCGCGCCGAGCTGCCCGAGCAGGTCGATATTCGCCGGGTAGACGAAGACGAAGGCCGGATCGCGCGCGATCGCGATCGTGCGCCCCGCCAGCAGCGGCTCTACAGGCGCCGGGGCCGTGGCAGCAGGCGTCATGACGGGTAGCGCATCCCACGCCGCTTCATCGAAATCGATGCTGTCGGCCAGCGCATCCAGGATGCCGTCGAGCTCCTCGACCTCGCCCGGCACCACCAGGCCCAGATGACGCTCGGGCAGCGGCGCCTCCTGGCGGGAGAGAGTGCCGATCAGCGGGATGTCGCGCAGCGACTCTTTCACCATTGCCGCATGGCCGCTGCTGGCGATGCGGTTGGCAATCACGCCGGCCATCTCGACGGGGCCATAGTCGCGCAGGCCCTGCGCCACGGCGCCGGCCGTTTGCGCCATCGCCGACGCGTCCAGCACCGCCAGCACGGGGATGCCGAACTCGCGCGACAGGTCCGCCGCCGAAGGAGAGCCATCGTACAGGCCCATCACCCCCTCGATCAGGATCGCGTCCGCCTCGCGCGCGGCGTCAAGCAGGCGCTGGCGGCAGGCATCGACGCCCACCATCCACAGGTCGAGATTGTGCACCGGCGCGCCGCAGGCGCGTTCGAGCAGCATCGGGTCAATGAAGTCGGGGCCGCATTTGAACACCCGCACGCGCTTGCCCATGCGGACCAGCCGCCGCGCCAGCGCGGCCGTCACCGTCGTCTTGCCCTGGCCGGACGACATCGCCGCCACCAGGACGATACGGGCGCCCGTCACCATTCGGTCCCCGCCTGGGCCGTGATGCCGGCCTTGAACGCGTGCTTGACCACGTTCATTTCGGTGACGGTATCGGCCACCGCGATCAGTTCCGGCGGCGCGCCGCGGCCGGTAATCACCACGTGCTGCATCACCGGACGGTCGAGCAGGTCGGCGATCACGGTGTGCACGTCGAGGTATTTGTATTTGAGGGCGATGTTCAGCTCGTCGAGCACCACCATGCCGATCGCGGGATCGGACAGGAACTGCCGGGCCAGCGCCCAGGCTTCCTCAGCCTTGGCGATGTCGCGCTCGCGGTTCTGCGTTTCCCAGGTGTAGCCTTCGCCCATCGCATGGAAGCGCACTTCGTCGGGAAAGCGGCGCAGGAAGGTTTCTTCGCCGGTCGACAGGGCGCCCTTGATAAACTGGACCACGCCCACTTTCATGCCGTGGCCGAGCGCGCGCGCCACCATCCCGAACGCGCTCGAGCTCTTGCCCTTGCCGTTGCCGGTATTGACGATGACGATGCCGATTTCCTTGTCGGCCGAAGCGATCTTGGCGTCGATGACCGCCTTCTTGCGCTCCATGCGGGCGCGGTGGCGTTCGTTCAGGGCGGCGGTCTGTTCTGGTGTCATGTCGGTCATGCGGAGCCCTCCTTGGGGATGAAGATGCGGCGGCCTTCGTGTTCGATCATGTCGATCGGATGGCCGAGGTAGTCGCCCAGCAGCGCCGGGCGCATGATCTGGTCGTTGGCGCCAGCGGTCCAGCGGCCGTCGCCCATGAGCAGGAGCGCGTGGGTCGAGATGCGCGCGGCCAGGTTCAGGTCGTGGCCGATCATGACCACGGTCCGGTTCTGCTCGCGGCACAGGCGGGCCAGCAGGCCCATTACGCTCACCTGGTGCGCCAGGTCGAGCGCATTGGCCGGCTCGTCGAGCAGCAGCAGCGGCGTCTGCTGCGCCAACAGGGCGGCGATCGCCACGCGCTGGCGCTCGCCGCCGGACAGGGTGCGCACGTCGCGCGCGGCCAGGTCGTCCACTTCCATCGACGCCAGCGCCTGCAGGGCGGCTTGATGGTCGTCGCTGCCTTCCCAGTAGCGGTTGGCGTGGTAGGGGTGGCGCGCCGACAGCACGCTCTCGAGCACCGTGTAGGCGAAAGCGTCGTGGCGCGACTGGGCCAGGAAGGCGCGCTCGCGCGCCAGCTCGGTCAGCGGCCAGTCGGGTAGTGCGCGGCCATTTACCTGGACCGATCCGCCGTTCGGCGGCTGCAGCCCGGCCAGCGTACGCAGCAAGGTGCTTTTTCCCGCGCCATTGCGGCCGATGATGCTCCAGCATTCGCCGGCGCGCGCGGTCCAGTCCAGGCCCCGCACCAGGGTGCGTGGGCCGATGGACAGCAGCAGGTCGTGGGTGGAGATGGAGTTCATTTGCGCAGGCGGTGCAACTGGTAGAGGAAGACCGGCGCGCCGATCATCGCCGTGATGGCGCCGACCGGCAGCTGCTGCGGCGCGATGATGGTGCGCGCCAGCGTATCGCACAGCACGAGGAAGGCGCCGCCGGCCAGCACCACGGCCGGGATCAGGACCCGGTGGTCGGGCCCGAAGGCGAAGCGGCAGGCATGCGGCACGATCAGGCCGACGAAGCCGATCGAGCCGGCGCTGGTGACCGCGCTCGCGGTGAGCAGGGCCGACACGAAGAACAGTCCCTTGCGCAGCGCGCCGACGCGCACGCCCAGCGTCACCGCATTCTCGGCGTGCAGCGCGACCATGTTCATGGCGCGCGCATTGCGCATGGCGTACACCAGGCAGCCGGCCAGCACCAGCCAGGGCGCCAGCCGCAGCGGCGCGCCGGCCAGGTCGCCGATCAGCCAGAAGATCATGCTGCGCAGGCGCCCCTCGGGCGCGATCGACAGCATCAGGGTCACGACCGAGCCGCACAGGGCCGAGACGATCACGCCGGTCAGGAGCAGCATCGAGGCGCCACCTTCGGCCGCCTGGCCGCTGCGCAGGTCGCGCCGCGCCAGCAGGTACAGCAACATCGCCACGCCGATGGCGCCGGCCAGCGCGGCGGCATCGACCATCAGCGTGGACGCCATCAGGAGCAGCGCCAGCAGGGCGCCGACCGAGGCGCCGGACGAGACGCCCAGCACATACGGGTCGGCCAGCGGATTACGCAGCAACGCCTGCATCATGAGGCCGGCCAGGGCCAGCGCGCCGCCGGTCGCGAACGCCACCAGCGCGCGGCTGGCGCGCAGCTCGAGCAGGGAGGCGGAAAGCGAATCGGGCTGGCCGCTGGCGAGCTGGCGCAGGGCGTCGGGAATCTCGCCGAGAGGCACCCGGATCGATCCGGTCATGCCCGCGAACAGCAGGGTGGCAATCGAAAACGCCAGCATGGCGCCGACGATGAGCGTGGCGCGCTGGCGTAGCGGTGGGACGGATGCGTGCATGCTGGCCCTGTTGGTTTCGGACACCCGCGGCCTGGCTGCCGCGGGCAAGGGGTTATAGCTTAACGGATGCCGTAGCGCAGGGCCGCGAACCAGGTGCGGCCGCTGGTGCCGTAGTTACGCGCGATCTCGTACTGCTTGTCGGCGACGTTGTCCAGGCGCATCAGCAGCGACCAGTCGGGCGTGAACTGCCAGGTCGTGTGCAGGTTCAGCAGGCCGTAGCCGCCCAGGCGACGGTTGTTGGCGGCGTCGTCGAAGCGCTCTCCCGATACCGTCAGTTCGGCGCCGGCCTTGAGCGTGCCCATCGTGTAGTCGGCGCCGAAACTGGCATGCTTCTTCGCGCGGCGCGCCAGCTGCTTGCCGGTGGTCTCGTCGCGCGGATCCTGCCAATCGAGGCTGGCGCGCAGGTCGACACCCATCAGGCGCGTAGCGCCGGCCAGCGAGAAGCCTTCGAGCAGGCCCTTGTTGACGTTGTAGGCGCAGCTGCGGTTGACGCCGTCCGGGCACGGGGTGCTCGACACGATCATGTCGGTCAGGCGGTTGTGGAAGTAGGTGGCGTCCAGCTGGTAGCCGTTGCCGTCGTAGCGCAGGCCCACTTCGCGGTTGCGGCCTTTTTCGGGCTTGTTGGTTTCCAGGCCGTAGCCGGGGAAATACAGCTCGTTGAAGGTCGGGGCGCGGAAGCTCGTGCCGACGCTGGCGGTGGCGCGCAGGCCGTTGCCGAAGTCGTAGCCATAGCCGGCGGCGCCGGTGTTCTTGCTGCCATAGACCGAGCGGTCGTGGCGCGCGCTGACGTCGACCAGGTGCTGGCCGCGCTTGGCCGAGTAGGCGGCGGCATACGAATTCGTGATGCGCGAGCGCTGCATCGTCGGCACCTCTTCCTTGCGGTGCGTGTACAGCAGCTGCAGGGTGTCCTGGCCGATGGCGATGTCGTTCTGCCAGCTGAACTCATCCTGCTGGGTGTCGATCTGGCTGGCGCCGGATGGCGTCGCGTTGGTGAAGTTGCCCGACTTGTCTTCCGAGCGCGCGTATTGCACCGTGCTGTGCCAGTTCGGCAGGATCTGGTTGCGCATGAAGACCGCGGCGGTGTTCAGGTCGTTGTCGCTGTGGACGTCGTAGTTGGCGGTGCCGCTGTCGTACTGGCTGTACAGGCGGCTGACCAGGAACTGGGCGCCGATCTCGTGGCCCGGCGCGAGCGCCATCGTCACGCGGCCGTTGGCGTTGCGGCGGCGGTAGCCGTCTTCGTCCGGGTTGTAGCCCGAGGCGCTTGGGCGGGTAGACGAAAAGCCGTCCGAGTCCTCGTAGCCGGCGCCGAAGGCGTAGCTGACGGCGTTCGGGCCGCCGCTGCTGCCGTAGATGCCGGCATCAAGCTGGCGGGTCGCGTTGCTGCCCACGCCAACCGAGCCGGTGACGACCGGGGCGCCTTCGCCCTTGCGGGTGAAGATCTGGATCACGCCGCCGATGGCGTCGGCGCCGTACAGGGTGCTGAGCGGGCCGTAGACGATCTCGATGCGGTCGATGGCGCCCAGCGGGATCGCGTTCCAGCTGGCGGTGCCGGTGGTCGCCGAACCGAAGCGCACGCCGTCGACCAGGACCACGGACTGGTTGGCGTTGGCGCCGCGGATGAAGACGCTGGTGGTGGTGCCGGCCGGGCCGTTGCGCGAGATCTCGATGCCGCGCTGGCGGCGCAGGATGTCGGCCACCGAACCGGCGCCGGAGCGCGCGATCTCTTCGGCATCGATGACGGTGGTGTCGGCGATGACGTCGGCGGCGCGCTGCGCGGTGCGCGTTGCGGTGACGACGACGGTGTCGGCGGTAGGGATGGCGTCAGGCGAGGGTGCGTCGGCGACGGCGGCGGACGAGATGACGGCGAGGGCGAGCGAGACCGCGGCGGCTTGCCGGGTGACTGGAAAATTCATGAACTGTTTCTTATAAAGGGCAACCAGCCGACGTCCCCGTAGGCCAGATTGAACGGCATCGCGCGAGGCGACGCCACCTTTTGGCCGGTATCCGGGCTGACAAGTATGGCCGTCCGACCTTCCCATGCATGCGCACAGTGGTATGAGGGGACGGTTTGCCGCATGGCTCGAAGAGAGCATGCGGCACTTGCTTACCGTTGCGGGGGCAGCACACGTTGGCCCTTGAAAGGAGCTTCGTGTTTCCCGTTTAACTGCGACTGCGAACGCAGGCGCGAGCACCAAAACGCGCACATTATAAGGTGTTGTCCAAGGCGTTGTCAGGTTTCCAGCATCATCACTTCGCCGTAGCCGATCCGGTGTGGCGCCTGTGCAGCGCGCAGCGCGGCCTCGACCAGCGTGCCGCCGAGGTGCAGCGAATGCAGGAGGCGCATGGTGCCGGCGTGGCAGATGACCAGGGCTTGCGCGTGTCCGGCGCGCCGGATATCGGCATCGAAACCGGCCACGCGCGCGGCCACGTCCATCACGCTTTCGCCGCCGCCGGGGCGGTAGTGCAGCAGGTCGGCGCTCCAGGCGTCGATCTCGCTGCGCGGGATGTCGTCCCAGCTGCGCATTTCCCAGGCGCCGAAGTCCATCTCGGCCAGGCGCGCGTCGAATACCGGCGCCGGCGAGAGCTGCTCCGCCAGGACCGCGCTGCGGGCCAGCGGGCTGGCGTAGACGGGCATCGCGCCGGGCAGCCCCTGGCTTGCCAATGCGGCCAGCACCCGTTCGACGTCCGCGTGATCCGCCGCCAGGTCGCTGCGGCCGTAGCAGTGCCCGGCCGCCACCTCGGGCCGCGGATGGCGCACCAGGTAGAGGCGCATCAGGCCAGCGCGCCGCGGCCGAGCGTGGCCAGCACCGCGATATAGACCGCCACTTCGGCCAGTTGCTGCACGGCGCCGAGGCAGTCGCCGGTATAGCCTTGCAAGCGCCGCGTGAATTTACGCGCGAGCCAGCAGGTTGCAACGAGGGCCGCGACCAGCGCGGCGACGATGGCGGCCAGGTCGAGCAGGCCGAAGGCCAGCAGGCCGAGCGCGGGCAGCAGCACGGTCACGGCGGCGATGCCGAACTCGCGGTCGCTCATGCGCACCGCCAGCGGCTTGGCCTTGCCCTCGGCGCGGGCGTACTCCATCTGCCAGATCAGGGACGTGGCGGCCAGTCGCGACAGCGGGTGAGCCAGCAGCAGGGCGGCCATGGCGCTGGCCGGCGGCAGGCTGGCAAGCAGGGCCAGCTTCGCACCGAGCATGCACACGATGCCGATCGCGCCATACGCGCCGACGCGCGAATCCTTCATGATCTCGAGCGCGCGTTCCTTCGTCATGCCGCCGCCCAGGCCATCGCAGGTGTCGGCGAAGCCGTCTTCGTGGAAGGCGCCGGTGAGGTAGATGGTGGCGGCGGTGGACAGCACGGCCGCCACTGGCGCCGTCAGCCAGTGCGCGGCCACCAGGTAGACGAGCGCGCCGATGGCGCCGACCACGACGCCCACCAGCGGGAAGTAGCGCGACGCATGGTTCAACCAGCTCGGCTCGAAACCGACCCAGCGCGGAATCGGCAGCCGCGTGAAGAACTGCAGCGCGATGAAGAACAGGCGCAGCTGGTGCGTCATGCCGAGCGTTCGCTCACTTGCGCCGAGGCGAAGGTGGCCATCTCGTTCAGGAAGTTGGCGCTGGCGTGCAGCAGGGGCAGGGCGAGCGCGCTGCCGGTGCCTTCGCCCAGGCGCAGGCCAAGGTCGAGCAGCGGACGGGCGCCGAGCTCCTCGAGCAGCAGTGCGTGGCCATGCTCGCCCGAGCAGTGCGAAAACACGCAGTAGTCGAGGATGGCCGGCTGCAGGCGCGCGGCCACCAGCAGGGCACTGGTGACAATGAAGCCATCGATCAGCAGCACCTTGCGCAGCTCGGCCGCCTTGAGCATGGCGCCGGCCATCATCGCGATCTCGAAGCCGCCGAAGGTGGCCAGCACCTCGAGCGGTTGCACGGCGTGGGTGTGACGGGCCACGCTTGCCGCGACCACGTCGGCCTTGTGGCGGATACCGTCGGGGGTAAGGCCGGTGCCGGCGCCGACGCAGCGCGCCACCGGCTGGCCGGTCAGCTTGTGCATCAGGGCGGCGGCCGACGTCGTGTTACCGATGCCCATCTCGCCGAAGCCGACCACAGTGCCGGGCAGGTCGCGCGCCAGGGCCATGCCGTGTTCGAGCGCGGTCGCGCATTCCTGCGCCGTCATGGCCGGATCGAGCGCGAAGTTGCGGGTGCCGTTGGCGACCTTGCGGTGCACGAGCCCCGCGCGTGCGCCGAAATCGTGGTTCACGCCGGCGTCGACCACGTGCAGGGCGCAGCCGTTCTGGCGCGCGAATACATTGATGGCCGCGCCGTCGCCCAGGAAGTTCTCGACCATCTGCCAGGTGACGTCTTGCGGGAAGGCGGAGATGCCCTCGGCCACGACGCCGTGGTCGGCGGCGAAGACCAGGATCGCAGGCTGGTCGATGCTGACCCTGGTCGAGCGCTGGATCAGGCCCAGCTGGGCGGCGAGCGATTCCAGTCGTCCGAGGCTGCCGAGCGGCTTGGTCTTGTTATTGATGGCGTCCGCCAGGGACCGGGAGAGGGCGGCGTCGGCGGTAGGGACGATCGTAGGAATCATATAAGGGTATGTAAGAGAAGGTCGCTGAATGCGGCGGCTAAGATATCACAATCGTAAACCTTGCAAGTCGGCCTCCGGCTTGCTATAGTCTCGCTCCTCGACGCAGACGCAGCCTCACGGTAGCGAAAGCGAAGAGAAAAAAGAGGTTGACGAACAATGAGAAACACTTCATAATCTCGCCTCTCTGCTGCTGACGAACAAAACGATTCGAAGCAAACAGCAGATGAAGCAGTACCGAATTCTGATCTTTAAAAATTAACAGTCGATAAGTGTGGGCGTTTGATGAAGGTGCCAGCTGACTTGTTCAGCTGCATACTTAAAATATCAAATGTTCGCACAAAGTATTAAACGTTGCTTCAGCAATGAAGCGACGGTCAGTATTTTGAGTGAGCGACCTCGCTAGCAATAGCGAGTGACTCGAAAGAGTCAACAAACAGAGATTGAACTGAAGAGTTTGATCCTGGCTCAGATTGAACGCTGGCGGCATGCTTTACACATGCAAGTCGAACGGTAACAGGGAGCTTGCTCCGCTGACGAGTGGCGAACGGGTGAGTAATATATCGGAACGTACCCAAGAGTGGGGGATAACGTAGCGAAAGTTACGCTAATACCGCATACGATCTATGGATGAAAGCAGGGGACCTTCGGGCCTTGTGCTCCTGGAGCGGCCGATATCTGATTAGCTAGTTGGTGAGGTAAAGGCTCACCAAGGCGACGATCAGTAGCTGGTCTGAGAGGACGACCAGCCACACTGGAACTGAGACACGGTCCAGACTCCTACGGGAGGCAGCAGTGGGGAATTTTGGACAATGGGCGCAAGCCTGATCCAGCAATGCCGCGTGAGTGAAGAAGGCCTTCGGGTTGTAAAGCTCTTTTGTCAGGGAAGAAACGGCTGTGGCTAATATCCACGGCTAATGACGGTACCTGAAGAATAAGCACCGGCTAACTACGTGCCAGCAGCCGCGGTAATACGTAGGGTGCAAGCGTTAATCGGAATTACTGGGCGTAAAGCGTGCGCAGGCGGTTTTGTAAGTCTGTCGTGAAATCCCCGGGCTCAACCTGGGAATTGCGATGGAGACTGCAAGGCTAGAATCTGGCAGAGGGGGGTAGAATTCCACGTGTAGCAGTGAAATGCGTAGAGATGTGGAGGAACACCGATGGCGAAGGCAGCCCCCTGGGTCAAGATTGACGCTCATGCACGAAAGCGTGGGGAGCAAACAGGATTAGATACCCTGGTAGTCCACGCCCTAAACGATGTCTACTAGTTGTCGGGTTTTAATTAACTTGGTAACGCAGCTAACGCGTGAAGTAGACCGCCTGGGGAGTACGGTCGCAAGATTAAAACTCAAAGGAATTGACGGGGACCCGCACAAGCGGTGGATGATGTGGATTAATTCGATGCAACGCGAAAAACCTTACCTACCCTTGACATGTCAGGAAGACCGGAGAGATCTGGTTGTGCCCGAAAGGGAACCTGAACACAGGTGCTGCATGGCTGTCGTCAGCTCGTGTCGTGAGATGTTGGGTTAAGTCCCGCAACGAGCGCAACCCTTGTCATTAGTTGCTACGCAAGAGCACTCTAATGAGACTGCCGGTGACAAACCGGAGGAAGGTGGGGATGACGTCAAGTCCTCATGGCCCTTATGGGTAGGGCTTCACACGTCATACAATGGTACATACAGAGGGCCGCCAACCCGCGAGGGGGAGCTAATCCCAGAAAGTGTATCGTAGTCCGGATCGTAGTCTGCAACTCGACTACGTGAAGTTGGAATCGCTAGTAATCGCGGATCAGCATGCCGCGGTGAATACGTTCCCGGGTCTTGTACACACCGCCCGTCACACCATGGGAGCGGGTTTTACCAGAAGTAGGTAGCTTAACCGTAAGGAGGGCGCTTACCACGGTAGGATTCGTGACTGGGGTGAAGTCGTAACAAGGTAGCCGTATCGGAAGGTGCGGCTGGATCACCTCCTTTCTAGAGTAGCACCGGGGTCTAACGACCCATCATCAAGCGTCCACGCTTATCGACTGTTGAACAAGTAAAGAACAGTTTTATCGGGGCTGTAGCTCAGCTGGTTAGAGCACCGTGTTGATAACGCGGGGGTCGTTGGTTCGAGTCCAACCAGCCCTACCACGTTTCTCGGGGGATTAGCTCAGCTGGGAGAGCACCTGCTTTGCAAGCAGGGGGTCGTCGGTTCGATCCCGTCATCCTCCACCAAAAGCTCAAACGTAAGTCGTCAGTAAATGGCTGATGAGATTTAGGTTTGATCTTTTCGAGATCACTGTTTTTTCGTTCTTTAACAATCTGGAAGAAGTAAAGTTTTTTTAAGCGTGAGATCAGGTCAGCAATGATTTGATAGCACACTTAGGGTAGTAGTAATTTGTATCAAGCAAACATAGTTGTACTCTTGATCTATGACGATCTCTGTAACTCATGCAGAGGCCAACGTTATAGGGACAAGTGAATAAGTGCACATGGTGGATGCCTTGGCGATTACAGGCGATGAAGGACGTAGTAGCTTGCGATAAGCTGCGGGGAGCTAGCAAACGAGCTTTGATCCGCAGATTTCCGAATGGGGAAACCCGGCCTTTTAGGTCATTGCATGCTGAATACATAGGCATGCAAAGCGAACGCGGCGAACTGAAACATCTAAGTAGCTGCAGGAAAAGAAATCAACCGAGATTCCCAAAGTAGTGGCGAGCGAAATGGGATGAGCCTGTATGTGATAGTCGATTGAATAGTGGAAGTCTCTGGAAAGTGACGCCATAGTGGGTGATAGCCCCGTACACGAAATTCAAACGGTGGTACTAAGCATACGACAAGTAGGGCGGGACACGAGAAATCCTGTCTGAACATGGGGGGACCATCCTCCAAGGCTAAATACTCGTAATCGACCGATAGTGAACCAGTACCGTGAGGGAAAGGCGAAAAGAACCCCGGGAGGGGAGTGAAATAGATCCTGAAACCGTGTGCATACAAACAGTCGGAGCCTCTTCGTGGGGTGACGGCGTACCTTTTGTATAATGGGTCAGCGACTTACATTCAGTGGCGAGGTTAACCGGATAGGGGAGCCGTAGAGAAATCGAGTCCGAACAGGGCGACAGTCGCTGGGTGTAGACCCGAAACCAAGTGATCTACCCATGGCCAGGATGAAGGTGCGGTAACACGCCCTGGAGGTCCGAACCCACTAATGTTGAAAAATTAGGGGATGAGCTGTGGGTAGGGGTGAAAGGCTAAACAAACTTGGAAATAGCTGGTTCTCTCCGAAAACTATTTAGGTAGTGCCTCAAGTATCACCATCGGGGGTAGAGCACTGTTATGGCTAGGGGGTCATTGCGACTTACCAAACCATTGCAAACTCCGAATACCGATGAGTGCGAGCTTGGGAGACAGACATCGGGTGCTAACGTCCGGTGTCAAGAGGGAAACAACCCAGACCGCCAGCTAAGGTCCCAAAGATTGGCTAAGTGGAAAACGAAGTGGGAAGGCTAAAACAGTCAGGATGTTGGCTTAGAAGCAGCCACCATTTAAAGAAAGCGTAATAGCTCACTGATCGAGTCGTCCTGCGCGGAAGATGTAACGGGGCTAAGCCAGTCACCGAAGCTGCGGATATATTTCTCGTGATTTATCACTTGATCTATATGGTAGGAGAGCGTTCTGTAAGCCTGCGAAGGTGTCTTGTAAAGGATGCTGGAGGTATCAGAAGTGCGAATGCTGACATGAGTAGCGATAATGCGGGTGAAAAGCCCGCACGCCGTAAGCCCAAGGTTTCCTGTTCAACGTTCATCGGAGCAGGGTGAGTCGGCCCCTAAGGCGAGGCAGAGATGCGTAGCTGATGGGAAGCAGGTTAATATTCCTGCACCGTCGTATGATGCGATGGGGGGACGGATCGCGGAAGGTTGTCTGACTGTTGGAATAGTCAGTTTTTGACTCATAGAAGGTGCTTAGGCAAATCCGGGCACGTAATTCAAGGGGTCGAGACGAGCGCTCATGTAGCGCGAAGCAATCGGAAGTGGTTCCAAGAAAAGCCTCTAAGCTTCAGTCATACGAGACCGTACCGCAAACCGACACAGGTGGGCGAGATGAGTATTCTAAGGCGCTTGAGAGAACTCGGGAGAAGGAACTCGGCAAATTGGTACCGTAACTTCGGGATAAGGTACGCCCTAGTAGTTTGACCACTTTACTGTGGAAGGATGAACGGGTTGCAATAAAATGGTGGCTGCGACTGTTTAATAAAAACACAGCACTCTGCAAACACGAAAGTGGACGTATAGGGTGTGACGCCTGCCCGGTGCTGGAAGATTAAATGATGGGGTGCAAGCTCTTGATTGAAGTCCCAGTAAACGGCGGCCGTAACTATAACGGTCCTAAGGTAGCGAAATTCCTTGTCGGGTAAGTTCCGACCTGCACGAATGGCGTAACGATGGCCACACTGTCTCCTCCCGAGACTCAGCGAAGTTGAAATGTTTGTGATGATGCAATCTACCCGCGGCTAGACGGAAAGACCCCATGAACCTTTACTGTAGCTTTGCATTGGACTTTGAATCAATCTGTGTAGGATAGGTGGGAGGCTTTGAAGCGGGGACGCCAGTTCTCGTGGAGCCATCCTTGAAATACCACCCTGGTTCATTTGAGGTTCTAACCTTGGTCCGTTATCCGGATCGGGGACAGTGCATGGTAGGCAGTTTGACTGGGGCGGTCTCCTCCTAAAGTGTAACGGAGGAGTTCGAAGGTACGCTAGGTACGGTCGGACATCGTGCTAATAGTGCAATGGCATAAGCGTGCTTAACTGCGAGACCGACAAGTCGAGCAGGTACGAAAGTAGGACATAGTGATCCGGTGGTTCTGTATGGAAGGGCCATCGCTCAACGGATAAAAGGTACTCTGGGGATAACAGGCTGATTCCTCCCAAGAGTTCATATCGACGGGGGAGTTTGGCACCTCGATGTCGGCTCATCACATCCTGGGGCTGTAGCCGGTCCCAAGGGTATGGCTGTTCGCCATTTAAAGTGGTACGTGAGCTGGGTTTAAAACGTCGTGAGACAGTTTGGTCCCTATCTGCCGTGGGCGTTGGAAATTTGAAGGGGGCTGCTCCTAGTACGAGAGGACCGGAGTGGACGAACCTCTGGTGTACCGGTTGTCACGCCAGTGGCATTGCCGGGTAGCTAAGTTCGGAAGAGATAACCGCTGAAAGCATCTAAGCGGGAAACTTGCCTTGAGATGAGATTTCCCGGAGCCTTGAGCTCCTTGAAGGGTCGTTCGAGACCAGGACGTTGATAGGCTGGGTGTGGAAGTGCAGTAATGCATTAAGCTAACCAGTACTAATTGCCCGTACGGCTTGTCCCTATAACCTTGGTAGTCCAAGGTCGAGTACAGCTGCTCGATACAAAGCTACAACCCAACAATACTTCTTCCAGATTCATGGCCACGCTGAACAAAGCGTAGGGTGGGCGGCTGTGCCGCCCACGCGTAACTCAAGCGTAGCCAGACAAGTCAAAGCCTGATGACCATAGCAAGTCGGTCCCACCCCTTCCCATCCCGAACAGGACCGTGAAACGACTTTGCGCCGATGATAGTGCTGCAACCAGTGTGAAAGTAGGTTATCGTCAGGCTAGTTATATAGAAAAGCCCGCTCAGTTGAACTGAGCGGGCTTTTTGCTTTTTGCAGTCCAGATCGCGCTTTCGGCAATCTGTCGAGCCAATCAGCAGTTCAGCGCTTGTCCGACAAGACTGATGGGGTGTCGTGAAAGAATGGAACTCTCCAAACTCGAGCGATTTCACGAGATCCCATGTCCCCGCAAACGAACGCTGGCCGCAAGAACATCCTTTCCATTGTCATCCTGCTGGGCTGCCTGTCGATGTCGGGATCGGTATCCTCCGCCCCCGCCACCGCCAGCGTCGATATGGTCGCAGGCCGACAGGTCGAATCGCTGACCATCAAACATCCGAGCGCGAACGTCAGCATCGTCTTCGAAAACGGCTTGCGCGCAACGGTGGATGGATGGGACAAGGTGATCGACTCGTTGGTTCCTGACGCGTCGATCTTCGCCTATAACCGCCCTGGCTATGGCAACAGCCAGGAAACGGACACGGCGCGCGATGGCGCAACTATCGTCGAGGAACTCAGGCAAACCCTGAGGCATAAAGGCTTGGCGCCTCCGTACATCCTTGTCGGCCCTCGCTCGGCGGCTTGTACATGCAGCTATTCGCAAAGCGCTACCCGCAAGAAGTCTGCGGCCTCGTGCTGGTTGATCCGCTACTGCCTGGGGTCGTCAAGAAATCCGAGGAATTCCCCGTCTGGACCCGCGGCGCCAAGCGGCTGTTCTTCTCGAGTACCGTCAACAAGGAGATCGACGCCATTCACCAGACCAGCGAACAGGTGCTGTCGCTTGCGCCGATCGATGACAAGCCGATCGTCATGCTCATCAACAAACCGTCGGGTTCCACCGCGGTCGGCGTCGATTTCGGCGCCTTCAACAAAGACCAGAAGACGAGGGAATTGGTCAGCGGCTTGTATCCGAAAGCAAAAAGAATTGTCGTCGATTCCGACCACCGGGTGCAGCGCCAGAACCCTGCCGACGTGGTGAACGCGATCAGGAATATCCTCGCGCAGCAGCCTCCAGGCAACTCAGCAACAGAATAGTTGCATGCGGTGCGTAGGGCGAATCCCACAGTCCACCGAAACGTTCTCTGATACTTCCCCTGTCTTTGCACGCGCATTATCGAAGTTCTTGTTCAGTAAAGCGGAGGATCGCGATGAAGTCGAAAGAGAAGGTCAAGGGCGGAGACAACCGTGCACGCGGTATCGCAAAACCAAAAACGCTGATGGTTGCCGAAGGCAGCCTGCAGTCGAGAGCACCTGGTTACGTCATGCCGGGCGGACTCGACACACCTTTCCCGAAGGGAAACACCGGATCCATGCAATCCGACTCGAGCGGGCGCGGCCAACGCGCCGGCGCCGGTTCGCAGAGCGGCGGATGGAGCGCCCGCCAGCAGGCCCAGCGCATGCAGGCGCGCGGCGAGCAGGACCGTTTGGGCGAGTCGCGGCAATCCGGCCACGGCATGGAGCAGTACCAGCATGCCGGGTCCCAGGAGTCTCCAACCGGCCCGGACAAATCGCGACAAACCGGCAACGGCGCCGCCAACCAGCAACGGCAGGGGCGGCCTGACGAACCATCGTCGGATGCCGGCAGCAAGCGCAAAGGCTGATCGACCAGGACCTCGACCGTCCACCAATACCACCGACCCGGGCCTGGCCCGGGTTTTTTCTTGTCGGCGTAGGACGTACGGTGAGCCAGCCCACTGCCAGCCTGCCTGAATCTGGTGCACAATGCCTCTAACGACATTGCCATTTCATCCATAGGAGAAGCATGAACGAACAGGTCGCACGCAACGTCGTGCTGGTGCGCTCGATCGAGTACGCCGATGTTGCCCACACGGTCCTGAGCGACGACGACCGCATGTACGCCACCCGCAGCGCGCGCGAGCTTGCTGCCTGGCAAGCGGCCGACAGCCATATGGCGGTCAACCAGCATCACTTCCTGCAGCAACGCGCGGAACAGATCCTCAAGCGCCTGGGCGAACGCACGCCGGCCTTCGGCGCCTTCGCCCGGCGCGCTCCCGGCATGAGCGGCATCTGGATCGCGCTGCCATTCCTGGCTTTCCTGCTTGGCGCCGCGCTTGATCGCATCGCCGATCCGCACCGCGTCGACCTGTTGTCGGCGCCGCTGCTGGCGATCGTCGGCTGGAACCTGCTCGTCTATCTCGGCCTGCTGGTCTGGGCCATCGTGCCCGCCGCGCGCCGGCGCAAGAGCGGCACGCCGCTGCTGCGCCGCCTGAGCGTGGGCAAGGTGGTGGCGCCGCGCAAGCTGCCGACCGCGCTGGCCGAAGGCGTCGCCCACTACCTGGCCGATTGGGCCGTGCTGAGCGAGCCGCTCACGCGCGCACGCCTGGCCCGCACCTTCCACCTGGCGGCGGCCGGCTTCGCGCTGGGCGCCGTCGCCTCGCTGTATGCGCGCGGCCTGCTCACCGAATACGTCACCGGATGGGAGAGCACCTTCCTCGACGCGGCGCAGGTGCACACGCTGCTGTCATGGCTGTTCACGCCGGCGCTGACCGTGTTCCCGTTTTTGCAGGGCTTCACGCCCGCCGAGATCGAGCAGCTGCGCTTTGGCGGCGCTGCCGGCCTGCCGGTCGGCGAGCGCTGGGTCCACCTGTATGGCGCGACCTTGCTGCTGCTGGTGATCCTGCCGCGCCTGGTGCTGGCACTGGTCGCGGGCATGCGCGCACGCCACCTGAAGCGCAACTTCCCGATCGATCTCGACCAGCCTTATTACCGCAAGCTGGCCGACAGCATCGGCGCCGGCACGCCGGCCGTGCTGCGCGTGATCCCCTACAGCTACACGCTCGACGAACCGCGCGACCGCGGCCTGTGGGCGATCGCCGCCGCGGCCCTCGGCGGCCAAGCGCGGGTGCAGTTGCTGCCGCCGGTCGCATATGGCGTCGAGCTCAAGGAAGCCTTGCGCGACACGACCCTGAAAGAGCCCGGCATCACCGTGACCACGGTGCTGTTCAGCCTTGCCGCCACGCCCGAAAAGGAAAACCACGGCGCGCTGCTCGACTACCTGGTCAAGCGGGTGCCGCGCGGCGTGGCCGTGCTGCTCGACGAGTCGCCGCTGCTCGAGCGCATCGGCGAACAGGCGGGGAGCGAGCGCGTCGCCGAACGCCACGCCCTGTGGCGCCAGTTCTGCAGCTTCCACGGCGCCTCGGCCCACGTCGTCAATCTGCTCCAGCCCGACAAGCACGCGCTTGAACTGGGCGCGGGCCTCGCCTTGCCGGAGCTGCGATGATCACGCCCGCAAAAATCCAGTTCGCCCTGGTCTCGCACACCAATAATGGCAAGACCACGCTGGCGCGCACCCTGGTCGGGATGGACGTCGGCGAGATCCGCGACGCCGCCCACGTGACCCAGATCTCGGAAGGCTACCCGCTCCTGAGCACCGAGGAGGGCGATGCGCTGGTGTTGTGGGACACGCCGGGCTTCGGCGACTCGGTGCGCCTGCACAAGCGCCTCGCGCTGGCCGGCAATCCGATCGGCTGGTTCCTGCGCGAGGTGTTCGACCGCTACCGCGACCGCCCGTTCTGGCTCAGCCAGCAGGCGCTGCGCGCAGCCAGGGAAGAGGCGGACGTCGTGCTCTACCTGGTCAACTCCTCCGAATCGCCGCAGGACGCGGGTTACCTGCCGCCCGAGATGAAGATCCTCGAATGGCTCGGCAAGCCCGTGGTCGTGCTCCTCAACCAGGTCGGCCCGCCACGTCCGGCGCACGAGGAGCAGGCCGAACCCAAGCGCTGGAAACAGCACCTGGCGCAGTACCAGGTGGTGAAGGAAGTGCTGCCGCTGGACGCCTTTGCCCGCTGCTGGGTGCACGAACACGTGTTCTATGAATCGGTGGCGCACCTGATCGACGAGGAGAAGCGTCCCGCCTATACGCGCCTGCTGGCCGCGTGGGCCGAGCGCAACCGCGTGCGCTATGCGAGCGCCCTGAACATGAGCGCCGAGCAGATCGCGGCGGCGGCGCGCGACAGCGAGCCCCTGGGCGAAGAACGCGGGGGCATGCTGCGCACCGCGCTGAAGGCGGTCGGCATCGGCAAGGACGAGCAGCGGCACCAGGATCTCGCGATGGCGGCGCTGGTGCAGCGCCTGAACGACGGCATCAATCACGCGACCGCGCGCATGCTGTCGCTGTATCGCATCGATCCCGGACAAGCGGTGAACGTGAACGCGCGCGTGCGCGAGAACTTCGCGGTGCGCGCGCCGGTGGACAAGGCGCAGGCCGGGCTGCTCGGCGCGGTGGTCTCGGGGGCGGCGACCGGCCTGTCGGCCGATGCGATGGCCGGCGGACTGACCCTGGGCGCAGGCGCGCTGCTGGGCGCGATCGCCGGCGGCATCACGGCGGCCGGCGCGGCCTGGGGTTTCAACCAGGGCACGGACCGCAACCAGGCCAATGTGAAGTTCGCGAATCCTTTCCTGCAGACGCTGCTGACGGGCGCCATGCTGCGCTACCTGGCGGTGGCGCACTTCGGGCGAGGACGGGGTAATTATGTGGAAAGCGAGGCGCCGCCGTTCTGGCAGGCAGAAGCCGAGCAGGCGCTGAGCGCGGTCGGCATCGATGGGGATCGCCTGTGGCAGTCGGTGCGCGAAGCGCCGGACCTGGGCGCCGCCACGAGGCTGGTCGAGGCGGTGCTGGTGCCGGCGGTGACGGCGACGCTCGCGCGCCTGTATCCCGATGTCGCGCTGCCGGGCGCGCCGGCGCAGGCCGCGCCGACATCGGACAAGGACTCAGTTACTGGAATTGGTACTGCGCGCTGACGCCCAGGATCCAGTTGCGGCCTGGCGCCGCTTCGTAATAGCGGCGATTGGTGTCGCCCACGATGACGGAACCGACGTAGTCGCGGTCGAACAGGTTGTTCAGGCGCGCGAACTGGCGCAGCTTCCAACCGCCCAGTTGCTGGCTCGCCTGCACGCGGGCGTTGACGATCGCATAGCCAGGCGCCGGCGTGGCGCTGTTGGTGTCTTCGGCGTACACGCGGCTGTTGGCGATGGTCTCGAGCGCCGCCCCATAGCGGCCGGCCGCTTCCTTCCAGCCGAATTCGCCGTAGAAGCTGGTCTTCGGCAGGCCGGGCAGGCGGCTGCCTTTCGGCACCGCGCCAAAGGCTTCGTCATAGACCGCGTGCAGCATGCTCAAGGCCAGGCGCGCATTCCAGCCGGCGCCGAGTTCGGCGTCCACGGACAGCTCGCCGCCCTGGCGCAGGGTGGCGCTGGCGTTACGGTAGCTGGTGCGTCCGCCCGACGAGGCGTCGACCACCAATTCGTCCTTCGTCTTCACCTGGAACACCGCGGCGTTCACGCGCACGCCGCTGGCGACCATGGCTTTCACGCCGGCTTCGAGATGGGTGCCGATCGCAGGCTCGAGCGCGAAGTTGAAGCCGCCGCCGGTGCCCGAGTAGAACGATTCGTTCATGGTCGGCGTCTCGAAGCCGCGCGCCGCGCTGGCGTACACGTTCAGGGTCGGCGAGACTTTATACAGCACGCCCACCAGCGGCGTCGTGTGGCGGAAGTCGGTGCCGCCGCTGTCGTTGCCGTTGGAGAGGAAGTTGTCCTTGACGTCGAAGTCCACGCGGCTGTGGCGCACGCCGCCGCTCAGCACCCAGCGATCGCGCTCCCACTCGAGCTGCACGTATGGGTCGACGCTGGTCACCTCGTTCTGTTCGTCGCGCCGCAAGTTGCCCTTCACGCCGAAGGTGTTGCCGACGAAGTTCTCGAAGCCCTGGCGCGCATCCTTCGAGCGCGCCAGTTCCAGGCCGGCCGTGGCGCGCATGGTGCCGCCGGCGACCTGGCGCACCGCGCGCCAGTTGGCGTCGATGCCGTAGAAGTCGCGGTCGAAGTCGATCACGCCGCCCGAGTGGCTGCTCGGCGCCTGGAAGCCGCGCGAGAACGACTGGTACTGGATGACGCGGCGGTTGCCGCCATAGGCGGTCACCTGCAGGCGGTCGGCGCCGAACGTCTGTTCATACGTCGCGCCGAACTGCTGGTGGTCGATGCTCTTGCGCGTGTCGTAGCGATCGGCCAGCGTGCGCTGGGGCGTCTGCGTATCGGTGGCGTCGATCTCGCCCGCGCGCGGGTCGCGCTGGTAGGTGGCCCAGGTGACGCCGAGCGGGTCTTGCGTATCGTCCTGGCGCAGGCCGCTCGCAGTCAGCACCAGGCGGCTGGTCGATGAGGGTTCGGCGACCAGCTTGGCGTAGGCCTGCTTGCGCGTCGCGGCGCTGTGGTCGCGGTAGCCGTCGGTCTCGAAACGCGAGGCATCGAGCAGATAGCCGATGCCGCCGCTGCGGCCGGAGGCATTGGTGTCGAACTTGCGCTGGCCATAGCTGCCGCCGGTGAAGCTGGCTTCGACCGTGGGTGTATCGGTCGGTTCGCGCGTGAAGAGCTGGACCACGCCGCCGGAATGGTTGCCATACAAGGCGGACATGGGGCCGCGCAGCACTTCGATGCGCTCGGCCAGATCCAAGTTGAAGGTCGCGGCCTGGCCCTGGCCATCGGGCATGGTGGCCGGGATGCCGTCCGCCACCAGGCGCACGCCGCGCACGCCGAAGGCGGAGCGGGTGCCGAAACCGCGCGAAGAGATCTGCAGGTCTTGCGCATAGTTCTCGCGATTGCGCACCACGATGCCCGGCACGGCGACCAGGGCTTCGGACGCGTTGACGCGCAGTTGGGTGTCGCCGATCTGCGCCGCATCGACCACGTCGACCGCGGCCGGCAGGTCGAAACTCGTGTGTTCGGCGCGGGTGCCGCTGACCACGACCACGTTCATCGGGTCGCGAATCTCTTCGGCAAGGGCGGCCAGCGGCCAGCAGGCGCAGACGGCGGCGATCGCCGTACGGCGCAAGACGGTGTGCTTCATTATTTCTCCATGAGTGCGTAGCAAGCGCGAGAAGGGAATGCCTTGCCAATCAGCCAAGGAATATACCTTGCAAGGGAGTATTACGTGCGCACAGAAACAATTCGGCAAGCTGATGGCTTGCTGAAATGGCGGATAGATGTGTCGATCAGGGTCTTGCGGAACCCTGTCGAGGTTTGCTATAGTTCGCCTCCGCTTCGGCAACGGCCGAAAAATGTTAACGTAATCAAGTGGTTACGATGGCAAGGTCGACAGAGAAATCTGAGGCGAAGCGAAATGAGGGGTTGACGAAAAACGAAAAACACTTCATACTCTCTTTCCTCTGCTGCTGACGAACAAAACGATTCGAAGCAAACAGCAGATGATGCAGTACCGAATAAAGTTCTTTAAAAATTAACAGTCGATAAGTGTGGGCGTTTGATGAAGGTGCCAGCTGACTTGTTCAGCTGCATACTTAAAATATCAAATGTTCGCACAAAGTATTAAACGTTGCTTCAGCAATGAAGTGACGGTCAGTATTTTGAGTGAGCGACTCGGTAGCAATACCGATGACTCGAAAGAGTCAACAAACAGAGATTGAACTGAAGAGTTTGATCCTGGCTCAGATTGAACGCTGGCGGCATGCTTTACACATGCAAGTCGAACGGTAACAGGGAGCTTGCTCCGCTGACGAGTGGCGAACGGGTGAGTAATATATCGGAACGTACCCAAGAGTGGGGGATAACGTAGCGAAAGTTACGCTAATACCGCATACGATCTAAGGATGAAAGCAGGGGACCTTCGGGCCTTGTGCTCCTGGAGCGGCCGATATCTGATTAGCTAGTTGGTGAGGTAAAGGCTCACCAAGGCGACGATCAGTAGCTGGTCTGAGAGGACGACCAGCCACACTGGAACTGAGACACGGTCCAGACTCCTACGGGAGGCAGCAGTGGGGAATTTTGGACAATGGGCGCAAGCCTGATCCAGCAATGCCGCGTGAGTGAAGAAGGCCTTCGGGTTGTAAAGCTCTTTTGTCAGGGAAGAAACGGCTGTGGCTAATATCCACGGCTAATGACGGTACCTGAAGAATAAGCACCGGCTAACTACGTGCCAGCAGCCGCGGTAATACGTAGGGTGCAAGCGTTAATCGGAATTACTGGGCGTAAAGCGTGCGCAGGCGGTTTTGTAAGTCTGTCGTGAAATCCCCGGGCTCAACCTGGGAATTGCGATGGAGACTGC
Organism: Massilia timonae; assembly: GCF_001866515.1. Taxonomy (NCBI): domain Bacteria; kingdom Pseudomonadati; phylum Pseudomonadota; class Betaproteobacteria; order Burkholderiales; family Oxalobacteraceae; genus Massilia; species Massilia timonae. Next base: position 828,455 of record NZ_JRYB01000001.1, on the reverse strand, counting down.
AAGGCTAGAATCTGGCAGAGGGGGGTAGAATTCCACGTGTAGCAGTGAAATGCGTAGAGATGTGGAGGAACACCGATGGCGAAGGCAGCCCCCTGGGTCAAGATTGACGCTCATGCACGAAAGCGTGGGGAGCAAACAGGATTAGATACCCTGGTAGTCCACGCCCTAAACGATGTCTACTAGTTGTCGGGTTTTAATTAACTTGGTAACGCAGCTAACGCGTGAAGTAGACCGCCTGGGGAGTACGGTCGCAAGATTAAAACTCAAAGGAATTGACGGGGACCCGCACAAGCGGTGGATGATGTGGATTAATTCGATGCAACGCGAAAAACCTTACCTACCCTTGACATGTCAGGAAGGCCGAAGAGATTTGGCTGTGCCCGAAAGGGAACCTGAACACAGGTGCTGCATGGCTGTCGTCAGCTCGTGTCGTGAGATGTTGGGTTAAGTCCCGCAACGAGCGCAACCCTTGTCATTAGTTGCTACGCAAGAGCACTCTAATGAGACTGCCGGTGACAAACCGGAGGAAGGTGGGGATGACGTCAAGTCCTCATGGCCCTTATGGGTAGGGCTTCACACGTCATACAATGGTACATACAGAGGGCCGCCAACCCGCGAGGGGGAGCTAATCCCAGAAAGTGTATCGTAGTCCGGATCGTAGTCTGCAACTCGACTACGTGAAGTTGGAATCGCTAGTAATCGCGGATCAGCATGCCGCGGTGAATACGTTCCCGGGTCTTGTACACACCGCCCGTCACACCATGGGAGCGGGTTTTACCAGAAGTAGGTAGCTTAACCGCAAGGAGGGCGCTTACCACGGTAGGATTCGTGACTGGGGTGAAGTCGTAACAAGGTAGCCGTATCGGAAGGTGCGGCTGGATCACCTCCTTTCTAGAGTAGCACCGGGGTCTAACGACCCATCATCAAGCGTCCACGCTTATCGACTGTTGAACGAGTAAAGAACAGTTTTATCGGGGCTGTAGCTCAGCTGGTTAGAGCACCGTGTTGATAACGCGGGGGTCGTTGGTTCGAGTCCAACCAGCCCTACCACGTTTCTCGGGGGATTAGCTCAGCTGGGAGAGCACCTGCTTTGCAAGCAGGGGGTCGTCGGTTCGATCCCGTCATCCTCCACCAAAAGCTCAAACGTAAGTCGTCAGTAAATAGCTGATGAGATTTAGGTTTGATCTTTTCGAGATCACTGTTTTTTCGTTCTTTAACAATCTGGAAGAAGTAAAGTTTTTTTAAGCGTGTAAGCGAATCAGAAATGATGAGTGAGCACACTTAGGGTAGTAGTAATTTGTATCAAGCAAACATAGTTGTACTCTTGATCTATGACGATCTCTGTAACTCATGCAGAGGCCAACGTTATAGGGACAAGTGAATAAGTGCACATGGTGGATGCCTTGGCGATTACAGGCGATGAAGGACGTAGTAGCTTGCGATAAGCTGCGGGGAGCTAGCAAACGAGCTTTGATCCGCAGATTTCCGAATGGGGAAACCCGGCCTTTTAGGTCATTGCATGCTGAATACATAGGCATGCAAAGCGAACGCGGCGAACTGAAACATCTAAGTAGCTGCAGGAAAAGAAATCAACCGAGATTCCCAAAGTAGTGGCGAGCGAAATGGGATGAGCCTGTATGTGATAGTCGATTGAATAGTGGAAGTCTCTGGAAAGTGACGCCATAGTGGGTGATAGCCCCGTACACGAAATTCAAACGGTGGTACTAAGCATACGACAAGTAGGGCGGGACACGAGAAATCCTGTCTGAACATGGGGGGACCATCCTCCAAGGCTAAATACTCGTAATCGACCGATAGTGAACCAGTACCGTGAGGGAAAGGCGAAAAGAACCCCGGGAGGGGAGTGAAATAGATCCTGAAACCGTGTGCATACAAACAGTCGGAGCCTCTTCGTGGGGTGACGGCGTACCTTTTGTATAATGGGTCAGCGACTTACATTCAGTGGCGAGGTTAACCGAATAGGGGAGCCGTAGAGAAATCGAGTCCGAACAGGGCGACAGTCGCTGGGTGTAGACCCGAAACCAAGTGATCTACCCATGGCCAGGATGAAGGTGCGGTAACACGCCCTGGAGGTCCGAACCCACTAATGTTGAAAAATTAGGGGATGAGCTGTGGGTAGGGGTGAAAGGCTAAACAAACTTGGAAATAGCTGGTTCTCTCCGAAAACTATTTAGGTAGTGCCTCAAGTATCACCATCGGGGGTAGAGCACTGTTATGGCTAGGGGGTCATTGCGACTTACCAAACCATTGCAAACTCCGAATACCGGTGAGTGCGAGCTTGGGAGACAGACATCGGGTGCTAACGTCCGGTGTCAAGAGGGAAACAACCCAGACCGCCAGCTAAGGTCCCAAAGATTGGCTAAGTGGAAAACGAAGTGGGAAGGCTAAAACAGTCAGGATGTTGGCTTAGAAGCAGCCACCATTTAAAGAAAGCGTAATAGCTCACTGATCGAGTCGTCCTGCGCGGAAGATGTAACGGGGCTAAGCCAGTCACCGAAGCTGCGGATATATTTCTCGTGATTTATCACTTGATCTATATGGTAGGAGAGCGTTCTGTAAGCCTGCGAAGGTGTCTTGTAAAGGATGCTGGAGGTATCAGAAGTGCGAATGCTGACATGAGTAGCGATAATGCGGGTGAAAAGCCCGCACGCCGTAAGCCCAAGGTTTCCTGTTCAACGTTCATCGGAGCAGGGTGAGTCGGCCCCTAAGGCGAGGCAGAGATGCGTAGCTGATGGGAAGCAGGTTAATATTCCTGCACCGTCGTATGATGCGATGGGGGGACGGATCGCGGAAGGTTGTCTAGCTGTTGGAATAGCTAGTTTTTGACTCATAGAAGGTGCTTAGGCAAATCCGGGCACGTAATTCAAGGGGTTGAGACGAGTCGCCATGTGCGACGAAGCAATCGGAAGTGGTTCCAAGAAAAGCCTCTAAGCTTCAGTCATACGAGACCGTACCGCAAACCGACACAGGTGGGCGAGATGAGTATTCTAAGGCGCTTGAGAGAACTCGGGAGAAGGAACTCGGCAAATTGGTACCGTAACTTCGGGATAAGGTACGCCCTAGTAGTTTGACCACTTTACTGTGGAAGGATGAACGGGTTGCAATAAAATGGTGGCTGCGACTGTTTAATAAAAACACAGCACTCTGCAAACACGAAAGTGGACGTATAGGGTGTGACGCCTGCCCGGTGCTGGAAGATTAAATGATGGGGTGCAAGCTCTTGATTGAAGTCCCAGTAAACGGCGGCCGTAACTATAACGGTCCTAAGGTAGCGAAATTCCTTGTCGGGTAAGTTCCGACCTGCACGAATGGCGTAACGATGGCCACACTGTCTCCTCCCGAGACTCAGCGAAGTTGAAATGTTTGTGATGATGCAATCTACCCGCGGCTAGACGGAAAGACCCCATGAACCTTTACTGTAGCTTTGCATTGGACTTTGAATCAATCTGTGTAGGATAGGTGGGAGGCTTTGAAGCGGGGACGCCAGTTCTCGTGGAGCCATCCTTGAAATACCACCCTGGTTCATTTGAGGTTCTAACCTTGGTCCGTTATCCGGATCGGGGACAGTGCATGGTAGGCAGTTTGACTGGGGCGGTCTCCTCCTAAAGTGTAACGGAGGAGTTCGAAGGTACGCTAGGTACGGTCGGACATCGTGCTAATAGTGCAATGGCATAAGCGTGCTTAACTGCGAGACCGACAAGTCGAGCAGGTACGAAAGTAGGACATAGTGATCCGGTGGTTCTGTATGGAAGGGCCATCGCTCAACGGATAAAAGGTACTCTGGGGATAACAGGCTGATTCCTCCCAAGAGTTCATATCGACGGGGGAGTTTGGCACCTCGATGTCGGCTCATCACATCCTGGGGCTGTAGCCGGTCCCAAGGGTATGGCTGTTCGCCATTTAAAGTGGTACGTGAGCTGGGTTTAAAACGTCGTGAGACAGTTTGGTCCCTATCTGCCGTGGGCGTTGGAAATTTGAAGGGGGCTGCTCCTAGTACGAGAGGACCGGAGTGGACGAACCTCTGGTGTACCGGTTGTCACGCCAGTGGCATTGCCGGGTAGCTAAGTTCGGAAGAGATAACCGCTGAAAGCATCTAAGCGGGAAACTTGCCTTGAGATGAGATTTCCCGGAGCCTTGAGCTCCTTGAAGGGTCGTTCGAGACCAGGACGTTGATAGGCTGGGTGTGGAAGTGCAGTAATGCATTAAGCTAACCAGTACTAATTGCCCGTACGGCTTGTCCCTATAACCTTGGTAGTCCAAGGTCGAGTACAGCTGCTCGATACAAAACTACAACCCAACTTACTTCTTCCAGATTCATGGCCACGCTGAACAAAGCGTAGGGTGGGCGGCTGTGCCGCCCACGCGTAACTCAAGCGTAGCCAGACAAGTCAAAGCCTGATGACCATAGCAAGTCGGTCCCACCCCTTCCCATCCCGAACAGGACCGTGAAACGACTTTGCGCCGATGATAGTGCTGCAACCAGTGTGAAAGTAGGTTATCGTCAGGCTAGTTATATAGAAAAGCCCGCTCAGTTGAACTGAGCGGGCTTTTTTTCCTTTCCGGCCTTGGAAAGCCGTCTGGATCTGGTTCAACGATCGGGAATTCATGCATCTGGCGAACGCGTCGGCGGCAGAGCCGCCAACCCTACGGCAGGTGCTGATCCGAATACAGGGTTGGCAGCTTCGCTGCCGACGCGTTCAACCAGCCTGGATTCAAGCGAAGCTCAAACACCCCACAAGATATCGGTCTTGTTGTCGCGCGCCGATCGCATCATTTCCAGCAGCGGATACATCCGTGCCGAGAAGGTGACCACTTCGATCGGCTGATGCTCGTGGTCGTCTTCATCGCGATGGTGTGCCTGGACGTCTTGCGCCACCTGATCGGTCGCCTGGTGCTTGCGACTCTCTTCGATCTCGGCCTCGAGCAGAGGGATCACGCGTTCCGCTTCTGCCGCGGTGATGACACCGCGTTCCGGTTCCTTGTGCAACAGGTCGAGGATGCGCTTGGCATGCTCCTGGTACATCAAGACCTCTGGGTAGGATCTGCATTTAAAGGTAATCAACATGGCTATCTCTTAGTATTGTTAGTGTCTAAACGATAGCACGACTAACGCAGGCGCACAGTGCGCGCGCTCGCACAACTCAGGCACGTTTCACCCTCAGGACCCAAGCGGCCCCGAGCACCACGACGGCCAGCGCACCGCTCCCCGTCACCGCCAGCGCACTCGTATCCGACAAGGGCGAGCGCGTCGTCCCGGCCAGGAACCACCCCAGCGCGCCCCAGGCCAGGCTGTTGAACATCTCGAGCATATTCATCACCACGCCGCCCTTGCCGCGGCCCTTGAAGTTGCTGCGCACGCCAGGCCGGCCGCACCAGAACACGATCAGCCCGGCGCCCAGCACGGCGCCGCCCACCACAAAACAGACGAGCAGCCCTGTGGCGGGCATACGCACGGTCAGCCACAGCAGCGGAACAGCCACCAGCGCCAGCACCGGCATGATGGCCGCCGCCAGTTTTGCGCGCCGCACCGTGGCCAGCGACGCGGGCGACACCAGCAGCAGGTCCGGCGCATCCTCGGCCGACAGCGCGATCCAGGCCAGCGCGCCGGTCAGCGAGCCGCATAGCAGCGCCAGCCCGGCGCCCAACGCCTGCACCTGCACGTCAGAACGCTGGAAGATGAGGAAGAACAGCGGCAGCAGGAACAGCAGTTGCAGCAACACCTGCGACAGCAGATGCGGATCGCGCACGACCAGGCGCCATTCCTTGACGACGACGGTCGAGAACAGGCTGCGCCCGAAGCGGTGGCGCAGCGGCGCCGTGGGCGCCGTGCCCGCGCGCGCCGCCGACGCCGCCAGTTGCAGGCCATGCGCGAAAAAGCGGTGGGTGCGCCGCGCGGTCAGCACGAACACGACAGCAGCCAGCGCGGCCAGCAGCAGCATCGGCAGCGGTTCACCGAGCATCGCGCGCGCCGGCAGCAGCAGAGGGTGGTCGCTCATGCCATCCTGGCGCAACAGGCCGTCCAGCATCTCGCGCACGCGGCCTTGCGACTCCCTGGACGAGAGCGAGTGCAGCTGGGATGCGATGACGAACAGCGCCCCGGCAAGCGCTCCGATCACCTGCGCCACCACGCGGGTACGGCGCGCGCCGAGCACGCGCACCAGGCCGAGCGTGAGCAGCATCGCCGCGCAGCTGCACAGCACCGCCACCGAGATTACGCCCGGATAGACGCCGAGCCAGCGCCACTGCCCCTGCAGCAGGCCGGCATGGGCGAACGGCGCCAGGAAGAACAGGTACACGGCGGCGGTGCTGGCCGCCACGCCGGCCAGGCGCACGCTGAAGATGCTGTGCGAGGGCAGGGGCGACGACAGCAGCAAGTCGAGGTCGCTGCGCTCGAACAGCACCAGCACGCTCGACTTGATCGCCGACGACAGCATCAAGGCCGCGCCGCCCGCCAGCAAGGCCGAGATGACGAACAGGATGCGCGGATCGTCGTCCGCCACGCCAGCCAGCCGTTGCACCGTCACCCATCCCAGCAGGTGCAGGGTGGCCCAGCCGAGCAGCGCCAGGCCGATCGCCGCATTGCCGGGCCGCCGCTTGCCGGCGCCCGAGGCATTGAACCAGGCCAGCCGCAGCTCATGCCGCAGCAGCCAGCCGACGCTGCCCGGCGCCGCCCTCATGGCGCGGAAGTCAGCTGCAGGAACACGTCTTCCAGGCTGCCGCCCAGGGTGCGCGCGCGCAGCTCGTCCAGCGTGCCCTCGGCGATCAGGCGCCCCTGGCGGATGATCCCGATGCGCTGCGCCAGCCGCTCAGCCACTTCGAGGATGTGCGTGGTCAGGATCACCGTGCCGCCCTTGGCGACGTGGGCCAGCAGCAAGTCCTTCACCTGGCGCGCCGCAGCAGCATCCAGGCCGGTGAGCGGCTCGTCGAGGATCAGGAGTTCAGGTTCGTGGATCAGGGCCCCGGCCAGCGCCAGTTTCTGCTTCATCCCGCGCGAGAATCCTTCGGTCAGCTCGTGCGCATGCCGGCTCAGGTCGAGCCAGTCGAGCAGCTCACGCGCGCGCGGCTCGGCCTGGTCGGCGCGCACGCCCCACAGCCCGGCCACGAATTCCAGGTACTCGAAAGGTTTGAGCTTCCCGTACAACATCGGCTCGTCCGGCAGGTAGGCCATCCCGGCCTTGGCCGCCGCCGGCGCGTCGGCCAGGTCGATGCCGAGCACCTCGATGCTGCCGGCGTCCGGCGCCAGCAGGCCGCTCACCAGCCGCAGCGTTGTGGTCTTGCCGGCGCCGTTCGGGCCGAGCAGGGCATAGAACTCGCCGCGCCGCACGACCAGGTCGAGGCCATCGACGGCGGGGCGGCCGAAATCCTTGCGCAGGCCGGCCAGGCGCAGGGCGGGTGGATGCGCATTCATGAAAGCCTCACAGGGGCGCGAACGAGGACAGGAACTGGTCGACCTGCTCGGGCGGCGTCGCATTCGCCGGTCCGAGCACGATGACCTGGTAGAAGCGCTCGCCGCGCGCCTCGAAGCGGCCATGCAGGCGCATCGGCTTGCCGTTGGCGGCGCCTGTCGCTTGCACGCGCAGGCCGTCCCGGGCCACCGGCGCCGGCGCCGCCTCCGCGCCGGCGCCGATATTGCGCAGCAGGGCCAGGCGCATCGCCGGCAGCGCGGCGCGGGCGCGCGCTGCATCGGGCGCCGTGGCGGCGCCGACGGCGAAGGTGGCGCCGTCGACCTCGGCCGCCGTCATGGTCATCTCCACCCGCAGGCCGTCGAGGTCCACCGCGCGCGTGAAGGTGGCCGGCTTGGCCGGGAACAGGATCTTGTAGCGTCCTTCCTGGCTCGTGTGCTCGCGCCAGTTATAGGTGGGATTGCAGCCGGCCAGCAGGCTGGCCGCCAGCATGGCCGGGACGAGGAAGCGCAAGCGCATGCGGAACGGATTCGGTGGTCGCATGGATGGGTCAATAGCGGGGTGCATGGCACGATAGTAGCAGCAGCGGCTACCTCCCTTGCCGTTTTTGGGGGAGGGCGGCCACGGTATTCTCTGGACATGGCGGCGTGCCCGGATGTCCTGAATCACGGGTATGCATCGGTCCCGGCTGGAACGTTCTGCGACCCGGCCTCCACCGAAAGATGGAGGACTTCGGCCCGCCCGGCGCGTCTTGGCGTATTATTTTCTCTATTGCGCATTCCAGGATCATCATGAAACGCAGAATCGGATTCCTGTTCCCGCCCGGCTTCCAGGCGCTCGACCTGATGGCCACCACCGTGTTCGAGATCGCCAACGGTCTCGACGGCGGGCCGTTCTATGACATGACCATGCTGTCGGAGCACGGCGGCGTGCTCTCCAGCTCGTCCGGCGTCGGCGTGTTCACCGAAGCTTTCGACCGGCGCGACTACGACACCCTGATCGTGGCCGGCATCATGACCCCGGTCGGCTTCAAGTCGAGCGCGCCCTTCCTGAACTTCCTGCGCGAAGCCAGCGCGGCCTCGCGCCGCACCGCCAGCATCTGCACCGGCGCCTTCATCCTGGCCGAGGCCGGCCTGATCGACGGCCGCCGCGCCACCACCCACTGGGCTCTGGCGCGCGACCTGCAGCGCGCCTGTCCGAAGTCGCGCATCGAGGAAGACCGCATCTACATCAACGACGGTCGCGTGTGGACCTCGGCCGGCATGACCGCCTGCATCGACCTGTGCCTGGCGATGGTCGAGGAAGACCTCGGCAAGGACGCGTCGAAGCACATCGCGCGCCACATGGTGGTCTACCACCGCCGCAGCGGCGGCCAGTCGCAGTTCTCGGCCCTGCTCGAGCTGGAGCCGAAATCGGACCGCATCCAGCAGGCGCTCACCTACGCCAAGAGCCACCTGCGGCGGCCGCTGTCGGTCGACGAGCTGGCCGAGGCGGCCAACCTCAGCACGCGCCAGTTCAGCCGCAGCTTCCGCCTCGAGACCGGGCAATCGCCGGCGCGCGCGATCGAGGTGCTGCGGGTCGAGGCGGCGCGCGCCATGATCGAGACCAGCAACCACTCGATCGACGTGGTCGCGCGCGAGACCGGCTTTGCCGACCCCGAGCGCATGCGGCGCGCGTTCCTGCGCGCCTTCGGCCAGCCGCCGCAGGCGATCAAGCGCGCGGCGCGCGAGCAGGCGCTCTAGGCCCAGGCGCAGACGGATCAATCGTCGCGCAACGCGCGCCGGTAGCCGATCGCCTCGGCCACATGCTTCGACCGCACATCGTCCACGTCCGCCAGGTCGGCGATCGTGCGCGCCACCTTGAGCACGCGGTGGTAGGCCCGCGCCGACCAGTGCAGGTGCCGGGCGGCATCGTGCAGCAGCCGGCGCCCGGCATCGTCGGGCGCGCAGTGGCGATCGATCGCGCCCGGCCCCAGCTGGCTGTTGGGCCGCCCCTGGCGCGCGAGCTGGCGCGCATGGGCCCGCGCCACCCGCTGCGCGATGCTCGCGCTCGGTTCGCCATCGGCCTGCGCGCCCATGCTGTCCGGCGCCATGGCCGCCACCGGCAGCTGGATGTCGATGCGGTCGAGCAGCGGCCCGGAGATGCGTCCCTGGTAGCGCAGCACGGCGTCCGGCGTGCAGCGGCACTTGCCGCTGGCGTGGCCCAGCCAGCCGCAGGGGCAGGGATTCATCGCCGCGATCAGCTGGAAGCGCGCGGGAAAATCTGCCTGGTGGGCCGCGCGCGAGATCGTGATCGATCCCGATTCCAGCGGCTCGCGCAGCACTTCCAGCACACGGCGCTCGAACTCGGGCAGCTCGTCGAGAAACAGCACCCCGTGATGCGCCAGCGACACCTCGCCCGGCCGCGGCAGGTTGCCGCCGCCGACCAGGGCCACGCCGGACGTCGTGTGATGCGGACTGCGAAACGGCCGCTGGCGCCAGCGTTCGGGCGCGAAGCCGCCGGCCAGCGATTGCACGGCCGCCGACTCGAGCGCCTCGGCCTCGCTCATTGGCGGCAACAGGCCGGGCAGGCGCGCCGCCAGCATGCTCTTGCCCGCGCCCGGCGGGCCGACCAGCAGGACGGAATGGGTACCGGCCGCCGCCACCTCGAGCGCGCGCTTGGCATGCTGCTGGCCCTTGACCTCGGCGAAGTCGGGATAGGAAGGCAGCCGCGACAGGCCGGGGCCATGGTGGCGCGCCAGCTTCGGCGCGTCGGGCGCATTGGCGAAGTGGGCGCAGACCTCGAGCAAGGTGCGCGCCGGGTAGATGGCGGCTGCCTCGACCAGGGCCGCTTCGTCGGCATTGGCCAGCGGCAGGATGAAGGCGCGCATTTCGTCGTCGCGCATCTCGTCCTTACCTGAGCGCGCCATCGCGAACGCCATCGCCAGCGCGCCGCGCACCGGGCGCAGCTCACCCGACAGCGACAGTTCTCCCGCAAATTCGTAGCGATGCAGCGCATCGTCGCGGATCTGGCGCGAGGCGGCCAGGATGCCCAGCGCGATCGGCAGGTCGAAGCGGCCCGATTCTTTCGGCAGGTCGGCCGGCGCCAGGTTGATCGTGATGCGGCGCGCCGGGATATCGAAGCCGGAATTCTGCAGCGCCGCGCGCACGCGGTCTTTCGCTTCGCGCACTTCGGTATCGGGCAGGCCGACGATGGCGATGCCAGGAAGGCCGTTGGCCAGGTGGACTTCGACGTTGACGGCGGGCGCTTCCATGCCGGCCAGGGCGCGGCTTCTGAGGACGGCCAGACTCATAGTGTTCCTTCCGCATGAACGCTGGGAAGGCCCTATCGTACGGCGCGCGCAGCGGCATCTGTTGCGTGCGGACAGGCATGCGTATTCGCGCTGCATGGCGTACGCATATGCCCCCGAATTCGTCGTCCATTCCGGCTTTTCTACCGCCTGTCACAAAAACCTGACATCGCATTCCACTACCGCTACATTATCTGCAAGGAAATATCTGCAACCATTTACAGACCAGGAGTCACCGCCGATGTTATCGATCAAGCAGCTCAACAAGACCTATGCCAATGGCGTCAAGGCCATCAACGATGTCAGCCTCGAGATCCCGAACGGCATGTTCGGCCTGCTCGGACCGAACGGCGCCGGCAAGTCGTCCTTGATGCGCACCATTGCTACCCTGCAGGACCCCGACAGCGGCAGCATCCATTTCCACGGCCTCGACGTGCTGAAGGACAAGGAGAGCCTGCGCCGCCAGCTCGGCTACCTGCCGCAGGACTTCGGGGTCTATCCGAAAGTCAGCGCCGAAAAGCTGCTCAACCACTTCGCCGTCCTGAAAGGCCTGACCGCGAAGGGCGAGCGCAGGGAGATCGTCGAAGCCCTGCTGCACCAGACCAATCTGTGGGAAGCGCGCAAGCGCGGCCTGGGCACCTATTCGGGCGGCATGCGCCAGCGCTTCGGCATCGCCCAGGCGCTGCTCGGCGCGCCGCGCCTGGTGATCGTCGACGAGCCGACCGCCGGCCTCGATCCCGACGAGCGCAACCGCTTCCTGAACCTGCTGGCCAAGATCGGCGAGCAGGTGGTGGTCATCCTGTCGACCCATATCGTCGAGGACGTGACCGACCTGTGTCCGCGCATGGCCATGATCGCCAAGGGCACGGTGCTGCTGCAGGGCGAGCCGCAGGCCGCGATCGACACCCTGAAAAGCCGCGTGTGGCGCCGCACCGTCACCCAGGAAGCGCTGCCCGGATACCAGGAGCGCTTCAACGTGCTGTCCACCCGCCTGGTGGCGGGCCGGCCGCAGATCAACGTCTATGCCGAGTCGCAGCCGGACGACGGTTTCGTCAGCGTCGAGCCGGACCTGGAAGACGTCTACTTCCTGCAGATCCGCAATGCCAGCCGCGCGGCCGGCCAGGCGGCGTCGGCCCAGGCTGCGCCGGTGACGGCGTGAGGAGGGCGGCATGCTGAGAGAATTCTTCAAGTTCGAGCTGGACTTCCAGCTGCGCCAGCCCCTGCTGTGGGTGTGCGCGCTGATCTTCGGCGCGCTGGCCTTCGGCGCCACCACCAGCGATGCGATCCAGGTCGGCGGCAGCATCGGCAACGTCAACCGCAATGCGCCGACCGTGGTCGCGCAGCTGCTCGGCATCTTCAGCCTGATGTCGATGTTCGTCGTCACCATCTTCATCGCCGGCGGCGTGCTGCGCGACGCCGAAGTCGGCATCTCCGACATGCTGTTCGCCACCCCGATGAAAAAGCGCGACTACCTGATCGGCCGCTTCGCCGCCGGCCTGGTGGCCTGCCTGCTCATCTTCGTCATGATCGTGCTCGGCACGATGCTCGGTCCCCTGATGCCGTGGATCGATGTCCAGCGGGTCGGCCCATTCCCCGGCGCGGCCTACCTGTGGGCGCTGGGCGTGCTGGTCGTGCCCAACCTGTTCTTCATCGGCGCCTTGCTGATGCTGCTGGCCGCCACCACGCGCTCGATCATGATGGTGTACGTCGGCGTGATGGCTTTCTTCGTGCTGTGGATCGTCGCCGGCAGCTTCACTTCGAACATCGACAACGAATGGATCGCCGTGCTGGCCGATCCCTTCGGCCTGCGCGCGCTCGGCCGCGCCACGCGCTACTTCTCGACCGCCGAATCGAATGCCGGCCTGCCCGACATTGGCGGCTACATGCTGGCCAACCGCCTGCTGTGGAGCGCCGTGGCGCTGGTGCTGGTCGGCCTGACCCTGGCCCTGTTCAAGCCGCAGCGCGCCGGCACCGGCAAGCGCCTGTTCGGCAAGGCCAAAACGCAGGCCGCGCAGGCCTTCGTGCCGGTGACAGTGGCCCTGCCACGCGTCGCGCCGCGGTTTACCGGCGCCACGCGCTGGGCCCAGTGCTGGCACATCTTCGCCTTCGACGCCGTCGCGGTGTTCAGAAGCGTGCCATTCCTCGTGCTGCTGCTGTTCGGCGTGCTGAACATGGTCGGCAGTGCGAGCGTGCTGGACGAGATGTTCGGCACCGACGTCTATCCGCGCACGCACCTGATGATCGAACTGCTGAAAGGGTCGTTCAACTTCCTCCTGATTGTCATCGTCACCTTCTATGCGGGCGAGTTGATCTTCAAGGAACGCCAGGCCAGGATCGCCGACGTGAGCGACGCCATGCCGGCGCCGAACTGGGCGCCGCTGGTCGCCAAGAGCCTGGCGCTGGTGGGCGTGGTGCTGGTGTTCCTGTTCGCCGGGATCCTGACCGCGATCGCCATCCAGCTGTTCCGGGGCGGGGCGCCGGTCGAATTCGGGGTGTACGTCCAGGGCGTGTTCATGGCCGGCCTGCCGTTCGTCCTGATGGCGCTGATCGCCATCGTGCTGCAGGTCGTCACCAACAACAAATTCATCGGCTACCTGCTGGTGATCGTCCTCCTGATCGCGCAGATCGTCTTGTCGGTGATGCACTTCGATCACAATCTGTACAACATCGCGCTGCTGCCCGAGACGCCGTATTCGGACATGAACGGCTTCGGCCATTTCGTCACGGGCTGGGCCTGGTTCGCGCTGTACTGGACCCTGTTCTGCCTGGCGGCGCTGATCGTGGCCCAGGCCTTCTGGGTGCGCGGCCTGTCGGTCGCGTGGCGGGCGCGGGCGCGCGAAGCGGGCCGCCGCCTGCGCGGAGGCGCCGGCGTGGCGCTGGCGCTGTGCACGATCGCCTTCGCCCTGGTCGGCGGCTGGATCTTCCATAACACCGTGACCCTCGGCGGCTACGAAGCCAAGAACGTGAGCATGGACAAGCAGGCCCGGTACGAGAAGAACTACCGCCAGTACAAGGACTTGCCGCATCCGAAGGTCATCGACGTGCGCGCCGCGGTCGACATCTATCCGGAGCAGCGCCGCGTGACGGTCAAGGGCAGCTACGTCCTGGAGAACAAGACCGACAAGCCGCTCGATACCCTGCGCCTGCAGTTCAATCCCGACGTCGTCACGACCCTGGGCAAGCTGCCGCCGCACCAGGTGGTGCTGGACGACACCGAATCGGGCTTCAGGATCCTGAAACTGGCCGCACCCCTGGCGCCGGGCGCGCGCCTGCCGCTCGACTTCACGATCGATGCGCATCGCCAGGGCTTCTCGAATTCGGGCAAGGCCGACACCTTCAACCTCAACGGCACGTTCTTCAACAATCACGAGTTCTTCCCGATGCTCGGCTACCAGGCCGACTACGAGCTGCTAGAGCGCAACGAGCGCCGCAAGCGCGGGCTGGGCGAGCCGCAGCGCATGGCCAAGCTCGAGGACGAGGCGGCGCGCGTGGACTCCATGTTCGGCGGCGGCGCGGACTGGATCGACTTCGAGACCACGGTGTCGACCAGCGGCGACCAGATCGCGCTGGCGCCGGGCTACCTGCAACGGTCGTGGAAGGAGAACGGCCGCAACTACTACCACTACAAGATGGACCAGAAGATGATGCCGTTCTTCGCCTACCTGTCGGCGCGCTGGCAGGTCAAGAAGGGCGACTGGAACGGCATCCCGATCGAGATCTACCACGACGCCAAGCACGGCTACAACGTGGACCGGATGATCGAGGCCACCCGCAAGTCGCTGGACTACTTCACCACCGAGTTCACGCCGTACCAGCACAAGCAGGTGCGCATCCTGGAGTTCCCCAACTACCAGTCCTTCGCCCAGTCGTTCGCCAATACCATCCCGTTCTCGGAGTCGATCGGCTTCATCGCCGACCTGCGCGACAAGGAAGACATCGACTACGTGTTCTACGTGACGGCCCACGAGATGGCGCACCAGTGGTGGGGCCACCAGGTCACCGCTGCCAACGTGCAGGGCTCGAGCATGCTGATCGAATCGCTGTCGCAGTACTCGGCGCTGATGGTGATGGAGAAGGAGTACGGACGCCACCAGATGCGCCGCTTCCTGCGCTACGAGCTCGATCGCTACCTGCGTTCGCGCGGCGGCGAGGTGATCGAAGAGCTGCCGCTCATGCGCGTGGAAAACCAGGATTACATCCACTACCGCAAGGGCAGCCTGATCTTCTACCGCCTGCGCGACGAGATCGGCGAACAGGCGCTGAACCGCGCGCTCAAGCGCTTCCTCGAAGACAAGGGCTACCAGGAGTCGCCGTTCACCACCTCGAAGGAGCTGCTCGACTACATCCGCGCGGAGGCGCCGCTTGATAAGCACGCCCTGATCTCGGACATGTTCGAGAAAATCGTGTTCTACGATAACCGCGTGACGCAGGCGACGGCGAAGAAGCGCCCGGATGGCCAGTGGGACGTGACGATGACGCTGCACCTGGCCAAGATGGAGGCCGACGGCAAGGGCAAGGAAACCGCGCGCGCCTACGACGAGCCGGTGGAGATCGGTGTGTTTGCCCGCGCCGCAGGGGCCAGGGAAGCCGACGAAAAAGTGCTGCTCCTGGAGAAGCGCGTGCTGTCCGGCGCCAATCCGGTGGTGACGGTCACGGTGAAGGAGCAGCCGTTCGAGGTGGGCGTCGATCCCTACAACAAGATGATCGACCGCGTGTCGCGCGACAACCGCAAGGAGGTCGGTATCGAGTGATCCGGGGCGAGCATGCCGCCATGGTCCGGCCGTTCGGCCAGGCCATGGCGGGGGAGGCGACGCGTGGACGGCAAACGCGGCATACTGGAACTTCTTCGTTCTTTCGCCGCTCATGATGAAACCTGTCGTCGCTGCCTTTCTGCTCGCCATCCTGCCGCTGTCGTCCCTGGCCGCGCCGGCCCCCGCCGCGCGCCAGGAGATCGCGCACCTGATCGGCTACCTCACCGCATCCGGTTGCAGCTTCCAGCGCAACGGCAGCTGGCACGACGCCGCGCAAGCGGCGAAACACCTCCAGCGCAAATACGACTACCTGCTCAAGCGCGACCTGGTCGCCTCGAGCGAGGATTTCATCGCGCGCGCCGCCAGCGAAAGCAGCCTCAGCGGCAAGCCCTACCAGGTGCGCTGCGGCGGCAATGCGCCGGTCGCCAGCGCAGCCTGGCTCAAGGGCGAGCTGGCAAAGTATCGCGCCGCGCGCCCATCCCGCTGAGTTCGCGCATCCAAAGAATTGGGCTGGCGCGCAACGGTTGTTTCCATGGGTATCCCCATCGCATTGACTCGTGCATAACTTTCGTGTGAGGATTTGTTCTATATTAAATAGCAACAATATCTGACTGCGGAAGCGGGACCGGTCGCCACGGAAAGGGCCGGGTCCCGACGAGAGGAAATGCAATGCTGGCTAAGAGCTGGGCATGGTGGGTGCCGGTATTGCTATTGGGCGCATGGGATGGCGCCGCACATGCCACCCAGACCGATCCGATCGCACGGCTGGTGCACCAGGAGCGCTATCAGGAGGCGAACAGTGCGATCCAGGCCAGGCTGGCGCGCGACGCCACGGATCCGACGGCACTGGCCGCGTCGGTCGACGTGCGCATCGCCCGGGGCGAGCCGGACGACTTGCCGCAGGCGCGCGCCGCGGCCGAGCGCTGCGTCGAGGCCAATCCGGACAGCAGCCTCTGCGCCGAAGCGCTGGGGAACGTCATGCTGGCGCAGTCGCGCGCCGGCGGCCTGGTCGCGTTCGTGCGCAATGCGCATGCCACGCGCGACACCCTGGAGCGCGCGCTGCGCTTCGATCCGATGAATTACCGAGCCCGCGTGACGCTGATGAGCTTTTATCTCGACGCGCCGTTCTTCCTGGGCGGCAGCGAAGTGCGCGCACGCGAACTGGCCACCGAAGCGCGCCGCCTCGACCCCGACCTGACCCGGCTGATGCGCGCCATGTGCGCTTTCGATGAGGGGAAACTGGACGAGGCCGAGCAGCACATCCTGGCGGCCGACCTGACGCAGTATGCACTGGTGCAGGGCAGCGAGCGCGAGCTGCTGCTGGCCCTGGCCAGCACCCACCTCGACGCCGGCCGCCATGCGCAGAGCGTCCGACTGTTCCAGGAACTGAACCGCCGGCTGCCGTCCGGCGAGCATGGACTTTACGGACTGGCGCAAGTGGCGCGCGCCCAGGGGCGGCTGGCCGACGCCGCGCTGCAGCTGGAGAGGGCGGCAGCGATCGCCCCCAAGCCCTATGTCTACAAGACGCTGGGCGAAGTCTACGAAGCGCGCCGCGACCGGCCGCGCGCGATCGCGGCCTACCAGGCGGCGCTGGCGGGCGTTCCGCCGCTCGCGCGGCGCGAGAAGAGGCAGGTGACGGCGCAGCTGGCGCAGTTGCAGCGGCGCTGATGGCCGACCGGAGGATGGCGAATTACGCTTCGATTCACGCTTCGATTCACGCTTCGATTCACGCGACGATCAGCGGATTCTTGGTGAGCGCCACCGCCAGGATGTAGGCGAAGCAGGCCAGCGCGGCGACGAAAGCGAGGGCGCGCACCTGGCGCGTGCGGCCGCGCCTGAGCGCCACCGTGCCCAGCCCGATGTAGGCGACCAGGGCCAGCAGCTTGGCCGTCAGCCACGGCGATTGGCCCGGATACTGGCCGCTCCATACCGCCAGGCCGATGGCGCTGGCCAGCAGCAGGGTGTCGATCGCATGCGGCGCGATCTTCACCCAGCGCTGCTCCAGGCGCTTCGATGCGGCCAGCATCCACAGGCCGCGGACGAGGAACAGGGCGCCGTTCAACACGGCGAAGGTCATGTGGATGTGCTTGAGGGCGTAATAACTCATCGTTGGGTCGGGTTGGTTGCGACCCCGGCAGTATGCCCGAGCCCGGCCCGCGGGCGCGACTGTCAAAGGACCGGTCAGCCGCACTCGCCGACGTAGTGGCACGACGCGCAGCGCGAACAACCGTCGACCTTGCGCAGCGCCAGCGCGCCGCATTCCGGGCATTTGGCGCCGTTCAGGACGGGCAGCGGCTCGGCCGGCGTCTCCTCCTGCAAGCGCGGCCCTGGCGCGGCGCCGTGCATGCGCCGTTCGAAGCTGCGCGCGAGCGCGTCCACCGGCACCTGGTTGCCCTGCTCGTCGAGGAAGCCGCGCCGGGTCAGGATCCGCTGCAGCATGAAGGCGATCGCCGCGACTTCGGAATCGTGGTACACCGGCACCTGCACGCCGTCGTCGCGCGTGATGTGGCCGCAGCGCACCGGGCCTTTTTCCCATACCACTTCGCGCATGTCGGCCAGCGCCCGCGCGATCGGACCACCGGCGCGCGCCACCATCGACAGCAGCCGCATCGAGGCCGTGATCCACTGGTGGCCGCCGGTGCGCTGGTTGGCCGGCATGAAGAATTCGAAAGGACGTTCGACCGTTACCTGGCGGCCTTGCCACATGCCTTCGGCGCGCAGGAAGCTCACCGTCAGGTAGACGGTCTTGCGGCCTTCCTGGGTCGAGTACTCGATCTTCGACGTCACCGATTCCAGCTCGCCGAGGGGACGGTGCTCGAAGCGCCTGCGCAGCGGGTCGTCGTCCGCCACCGGCGCGGCCGATGCGTCGTCCGCCGCCGGCGCGGTCGACAACACACTCCCCAGCACCGCGTTGGGGCGATAGGTCGCCAGCCCCTTCAGGCCGGCGCGCCAGGCTTCCAGGTACAGGTCGCGGAAGTCGTCATAGGGATAATCCTCGGGCACGTTGACGGTCTTGGAAATCGCGGTGTCGATGAAGGGCTGGACCGCCTCCACCATGCGCAGGTGGTCCAGCGCGCGCATCTCGAGCGCGGTGACGAAGCTTGGGGGCAAGGGGACGTCGCCGCGCAGCTGGCGGTACAGGCGCCAGGCGTGGTCGCACACTTCGTAGCTGCGCGTGCCGCCGTCCGCCGTGCGCTTCCTGCGCCGGTAGGTCCAGGAATAGGGCGGCTCGATGCCGTTCGAGGCATTGTCGGCGAAGGCCAGCGAGATGGTGCCGGTCGGCGCGATCGACAGCAGGTGCGAGTTGCGGATGCCGTGCTTGCGGATACCGTCGCGCAGCGCGTCGGGCAGGCGCAGGGCGAACTGTCCGCGCAGGTACTTGTCGGCGTCGAACAGCGGGAAGGCGCCTTTTTCGCGCGCCAGTTCGATCGAGGCCGCGTAGGCCGCGTCGCGCAGCTCGCTGGCGATGCGCGCCGCCATGGCCCGGCCCGGGTCGGCGTCGTAGCGCAGGCCCAGCATCGCCAGCGCGCTGCCCAGCCCCAGGAAGCCCAGGCCGACGCGGCGCTTGGCGCGCGCCTCGTCGGCCTGCTGCGGCAGCGGCCATCGGGTGGCGTCCAGCACCAGGTCGAGCATGCGCACCGCGACGGTCGCCACCTTGCGCAGGCGCTCGACGTCCAGGCGCGCATCCAGGGTGAACGGCGCGTCGACGAAAGCCGTGAGATTCAGCGAGCCGAGATCGCAGCAGCCATACGGCGGCAGCGGCTGCTCGCCGCAGGGATTGGTGGCGCGCAGCTCCTCGGCATACCAGAGGTTGTTCTCGGCATTCATGCGGTCGACGAACAGCACGCCCGGCTCGGCGTGGTCGTAAGTCGAGACCATGATGCGCTCCCACAGGTCGCGCGCGCGCACGCTGCGGTAGACCCACAGGCCGTCTTCGCGGCGGTGGCCGCCGGCCGCCTGGTCTTCGTCGCCCGGCTCGGCCGCGTGCACCAGCGCGAACGCCTCGTCCGCCTCGACCGCGCGCATGAAGGCGTCGGTCACGCCGACCGAGATATTGAAGTTGGTGAGACGGCCCGTGTCCTTGGCCGCGATGAAGCGCTCGATGTCGGGATGGTCGATGCGCAGCACGCCCATCTGGGCGCCGCGCCGGGCGCCGGCCGACTCCACCGTGCGGCACGAGGCGTCGAACACTTCCATGTACGACACCGGGCCGGAAGCGCGCGAGGCGGTGCCGGCCACCTTGCTGCCCAGCGGGCGGATCGCGGAAAAATCGTAGCCGACCCCGCCGCCGCGGCACATGGTCTCGGCGGCTTCGCTGAGCGCGGTATAGATGCCGGGCAGGCCGTCGCTGGCGCCGGAGATCGAGTCGCCCACCGGCTGGACGAAACAGTTGATGAGGGTGGCCGACAGGCCAAGGCCGGCGGCGGAGGCGATCCGGCCGGCGGGAATGAAGCCCTGCTGCTGGGCCTCCAGGTAACGGCGCTCCCATTCGGCGCGCTGCGTTGCCGGCTCGAGGGCGGCCAGGGCGCGTGCGATGCGCCGCTGCACGTCCCCGATCGTGCGTTCGTCGCCGCGCGCGTATTTTTCGCGCAGCACGTCCAGCGACACTTCCTGCGCGGGCAGGGCGCCGGCTGGTGCTTCTGGTGCATTCATGCCGGTCGCCCTATCCATGAATGCACCCGCCATCAGGGTTTGTTGATCGGCGTATCGCCCGATTTGTCGAGATGCGGCGGCAGCACGATGGTCGGATCTTCGGGCTGGGCCGGGAACGGCGCCGTGGCCGACGGCGCCGCGCCCGGCGGCGGGGTGGTCGACGTGGACGATGCCGAGGTGGAGGCGCCGGAAGCGAGGCGGGCTTCGAGTTCGATCACGCGCAGCTCGAGCGCTTCGAGCTTGGCGCGGGTCTTGGCAAGCACCTGGGCCTGGATATCGAATTCCTCGCGCGTTACCAGGTCGAGCTTGGCGAAGCCCGAGGTCATCGCGGCCTTGACGTTGCGCTCGATGTCCTTGGCCGGACCACTTTCGAATGCCTGGTTGATCTTGCCCTGCAAGTCGCTGAAGAAGTTGCTGTTGTTCATGTCCCTATCCCTTTCTGCCGGGTTGTATGCACCAAGTCGGTGCAAACGAGCCTGATTTGGTGCGTCACGCAACACGGCGGACGCCGCTCGCGCTCGGTTGTATTGAAGCAAATCGTATGTGAGGCGTGTTTACCAAAAAAACAAGGCCATTTTGCGCGCTTTTATGAGCTGGCACACATCCTGCTAAATGAAAGAGGAATAACGCATGAAAAAAGGATTCCAAACGCAGTAACTGTCAAAGGGGGTTTGTCATGAAGTGCAATGCAAAAATCAACGCAATCAGTCTGGCGATTCTGGCTTTCACCAGCGTCCCGGCCATGGCACAGGAACAACCCGCCGAACATCAGGTGAGCTACAACGTGGCCCTCACCAGCGACTACCGTTACCGCGGCCTGTCGCAAACCGATTCCGACCCCGCGCTGTCCGGCGGCGTCGACTACGTGCACAGCCCAACCGGCTTTTACGTAGGCACCTGGCTCTCCACCATCAAGTGGACGAAAGACCTGGGTGGCGACGGCAATATTGAATGGGATGTGTATGCCGGCAAGCGTGGCCAGTTGACCGACGAGGTCAGCTACGACGTCGGCGGCCTGTATTACTGGTATCCGGATAACAGCCTGGATCCGAACGCAAATACGTTTGAAATTTACGGCAAGCTCGGCTTCGGGCCCGCGTATATCAAGTATTCGCACTCGACGACCAATCTGTTTGGCACCGCCGACAGCAAGCGCAGCGGTTACCTGGACGTGGGCGCCGACATCGACGTCGGCAACGGCTTCCTGTTGAACCTGCACGTCGGCCGCCAGCGCGTGAAGAACAACAGCCCGGCGTCGTACACCGACTACAAGGTCGGCGTGACGAAGGACTTCGGGGTCGCCACCGTGGCCCTGGCCTGGCACAAGGCGAATACCGACGCCTACCTGAGTCCGGAAGGCAAGAACCTGGGCAAGTCAGCCGCCGTGCTGTCCGTGTCAAAAACTTTTTGATAGCAAAAGAGGCAATACCATGAAAATGATTACCGCCATCATCAAGCCCTTCAAGCTCGACGAGGTGCGTGAAGCGCTGTCGGAAATCAACGTACAAGGCATGACGGTGACCGAAGTGAAGGGTTTCGGTCGCCAGAAGGGTCACACCGAGCTGTACCGTGGCGCCGAGTACGTCGTCGACTTCCTGCCCAAGATCAAGATCGAAGCCGCCGTCGACGATGCCGTCGTCGACCAGGTGATCGACGCGATCCAGGGCGCCGCCCGCACCGGCAAGATCGGTGACGGCAAGATCTTCGTGGCCGACCTGAACCAGGTCATCCGTATCCGCACCGGCGAGACCGGCAACGACGCACTGTAAGAAGGAAAGTGTTCATGAAGCATATAACGACAAAAATCCTGACCGCCATGCTGGGCCTGGGCCTGGCCCTCCCGGCCATGGCGGCGCCGTCCATCAACAAGGGGGATACCGCCTGGATGTTCGTCGCCACGCTGCTGGTGATCATGATGGTGATCCCGGGCCTGGCGCTGTTCTACGGCGGCATGGTGCGCGCCAAGAACATGTTGTCGGTCCTGATGCAGGTCATGATGGTGTTTTCGCTGATCATCGTGTTGTGGTGCCTGTACGGCTACTCACTTGCTTTCACTTCCGGTAATGCCTTCATCGGCGGCTTCGACCGCGCCTTCCTGCAAGGCATCTGGGACCCGGTCGCCGGCACGTTCTCGATGGGCGCCACCTTCACCAAGGAGGTGATGATCCCCGAGTTCATCTTCGTCGCCTTCCAGGGCACCTTCGCCGCCATCACCTGCGCGCTGATCGTCGGTTCCTTCGCCGAGCGCGCGCGCTTCGCGGCGGTGCTGGCCTTCGTGGTGATCTGGTTCACCTTCGCCTACCTGCCGATGGCGCACATGGTCTGGTTCTGGGCCGGCCCTGACGCGATCACCGACGCCGCCTCGCTGGCCACCGTCACCGCCGGCGCCGGCTACCTGTGGCAGCAGGGCGCGCTCGACTTCGCGGGCGGCACCGTGGTGCACATCAATTCCGCGGTCGCCGGCCTGGTCGGCGCCTACGTGATCGGCAAGCGCGTCGGCTACGGCAAGGAATCGATGGCCCCGCACTCGCTGCCGATGACGATGGTCGGCGCCTCGCTGCTGTGGGTCGGCTGGTTCGGCTTCAACGCCGGTTCGGCGCTCGAAGCGGGCGACATCGCGGCGCTGGCCTTCATCAACACCCTGCTGGCGACCGCCGCCGCCACCGTCTCTTGGGCGGCCGGCGAGTGGATCTTCAAGCGCAAGCCATCGATGCTGGGCGCCGCCTCGGGCGCCATCTCGGGCCTGGTGGCGATCACCCCGGGCGCCGGTTTCGTGGGGCCGATGGGCGCCTTGGTCATGGGCCTGCTGGCTGGTATCATCTGCCTGTGGGGCGTGACCGGCCTGAAGCGCATGCTGCGCGCCGACGATTCGCTCGACGTGTTCGGCGTGCACGGCGTGGGCGGCATCCTGGGCGCGCTGCTGACCGGCGTGTTCGCGGCGCCGTCGCTGGGCGGCCAGGGCGTGTGGGATTACACCACGAATGCCATGAACACCAGCTATTCGATCGGCAGCCAGGTGCTGGTGCAGGCGCACGGCGTGGTCGTGACCATCGTCTGGTCGGCCATCGTCGCCTTCATCGCCTTCAAGCTGGTCGACATCGTGATCGGCCTGCGCGTGCCTGAAGACGAAGAGCGCGAGGGCCTGGACATCACCAGCCACGGCGAATCGGCGTACCGTTACTGATATCTCCGGATATCGGTCAGAAAGGCGCCTGCGGGCGCCTTTTTTGCGTTCTTGGCAACACCTCTTTAAAAAGGCCAGGCGACCCCCATATGAGATACCCGATTAAGTAAACAACAAGAAGCGCATAACAAGGACGTCCTCTACATGGTTCCGCACCTCGCCACAGCCCAGACCGGTCCTCTGCTGGACCTGGAAAAGAAAATCCTCGAAGCCACCCCCGCCATCGAGCGCTGGTTCCGGCTCGAGTGGCAGGAGCATACGCCGCCGTTCTATTGCTCGGTCGACCTGCGCAACGCCGGGTACAAGCTGGCGCCGGTCGACACCAACCTGTTCCCGGGCGGCTTCAACAACCTGCCGACCGAAATGCTGCCGCTGACGGTGCAAGCCGCCATGGCCGCGATCGACAAATATTGCCCGGATGCACGCAACCTGATCCTGGTGCCCGAGACGCATACGCGCAATCCGATGTACCTGCAGAACGTGGCGCGCCTGATGCAGATCTTCCGCCAGACCGGGCTGCACGTGCGCCTGGGCTCGTTCTCGCCGGACGTCACCGAACCGACCCCGTTGGCCCTTCCTGACGGCAATATGCTGGTGGTCGAGCCGCTGGTGCGTTCGCCCAACGGCCGCCGCGTCGGCCTGGCCGATTTCGATCCCTGCACCATCCTGCTCAACAACGACCTGTCGGGTGGCATTCCGGCCATCCTCGAGAACGTGCACGAGCAGTCGCTGCTGCCGCCGCTGCACGCCGGCTGGGCGCTGCGCCGCAAGAGCAACCACCTGAAGGCGTTCGACGAGGTGGCCAAGAAGTTCGGCAAGCTGATCGACATCGATCCGTGGCTGGTCAATCCGCTGCACAGCAAGTGCGGCGAAGTCGACCTGCGCGAGAACGTCGGCACCGAGGCCCTGGCCGACAACGTCTCGGCGCTGTTCTCGAAGATCAAAAAGAAATACAAGGAATACGGCATGAAGGAGCGCAAGCCCTTCGTGATCCTGAAGCCCGACGCCGGCACCTACGGCATGGGCGTGATGACCATCAAGGATGCGAGCGAAGTGCGCGACCTGACCCCGGCCCAGCGCGCGCGCATGTCGGTGATCAAGGATGGCGTGGCGGTGACCGACCTGATCATCCAGGAAGGCGTGCCCACCTTCGAATCGATCGACGACGCCGTGGCCGAGCCGGTGGTGTACATGATCGACCGCTACGTGGTGGGCGGTTTCTATCGCGTGCATGCCGAGCGCGGCATCGATCAGAACCTGAACTCGCCGGGCTCGCAATACGTGCCGCTGGCCTTCGCCCAGCAGCATGCGGTGCCGGATCTGAAGGCCAAGCCGGGCACGGCGGCGCCGAACCGCTTCTATGTGTATGGCGTGGTGGCGCGACTGGGCATGCTGGCGGCGTCGCTGGAAATGGAACGCACCGATCCGAATCCGGAAGTCTATTGACGGTAGCGGGGAAGGCGGCCGCTGCCGCCCGTTCTTGCCTGACGGACTCCCCGGCGGGTCCTCATTCTTCCTTGCGCACCACGTACATGAAATGCGAGCGCAGCACCGGCGCCAGCGCTGTCAGCAACTCGGACACCATATAGGGCGCCACCGCCAGCAGCCGGTGGATCGGCGGCGCCAGCACCAGGCTGCGGTAGCGCTGCTCTGTGCCCGGCCACCACGCTTGCAGCTCGGCGCGGGTGACCTTGCGCACGTTGCGGTTACGCGGGTTGTCGTAGCGGAAATCGAACACGAGGCACCAGCCGCCCGGGCGCAGCGTGCGCCACATCTGGGCGGCCAGCTCGCGCCGCAGGACGGGATCGAGCACCGAGGAAAACACCGTTTGCGCCGTGACGAGGTCGTAGCCGGCCGGCGGCAGCGCGTCGAGCGCGCCCAGGTGCCAGCGTACGCCGTGGGCGGTGCAGCGCCGCGCATGGTCGAGCCGGTCTTTTTGCAGCTCGGTGCCGGTGAGATTGGCCGGCGTGGCGCCCCAGTCGATCATCTGGCGCAGGAACCCCCCGGTGCCGCAGCCAACGTCCAGCACTTGCACATCAGACAAATCCGAGCCAACCGTATTGGAGAGGAGGTCGGCAAAGCCGCGCGAACGCGCCGCCACCTGCTGCAGGATCTCGGGCCGGTGCCAGGCATAGCGCGCCAGCGCGGCGCCGCCATGCCAGTTGCGGTAGACATCTTCGATGCGCTCCTGCTCGGCCTGTTGGCTTGGTTGGGTATCCATGCCTCCATGCTCCTCCCTGATCACCGCGATCCGATTGAGGTGTCTCAGTCGCGTCGTGTGATGGTCAACAAATTGCGGTGCGGCATTTCCGAGTGCAGATGCCTCAAGCGGCAGCCTGGGCCCCGGCCCGCGAGTTTCTGCAATTCGGGCTAAAATCAGGGCATTACCCCGAATGGAAGCCCCATGAAAATCGCCTTTCTCGCCGACCCTCTGTCCGGATTCAAGATCTACAAGGATTCGACCTTCGCCATGATGCG
Organism: Massilia timonae; assembly: GCF_001866515.1. NCBI lineage: Bacteria > Pseudomonadati > Pseudomonadota > Betaproteobacteria > Burkholderiales > Oxalobacteraceae > Massilia > Massilia timonae. Next base: position 802,676 of record NZ_JRYB01000001.1, on the reverse strand, counting down.
CGAGGCGGCGCGGCGCGGCCATGCCATCTACCACTTCGAGCAGCGCGACATGGTGCTCGAAGAAGGCGTCGTCAGCGCGCGCGTGGCGCAAATCCATCTCACCGGCGACGCCGACGAGTGGTACCGCCTTGACCCGGCCGCCGACGTCAGGTTGTCCGAATTCGACGCCATCATCGAGCGCAAGGATCCGCCGTTCGACATGGAATACGTGTACGGCACCTATCTGCTGGAACTGGCCGAGCGCCAGGGCGCGCGCGTGATCAACAGCCCGCGTGCGATCCGCGACCACAACGAGAAGCTGGCCATCGGCCAGTTCAGCGAACACACCTCGCCGACCATCGTCACCTCGGATGCGGCGCGCCTGCGCGCCTTCCACGCAAAACATGGCGACGTCATCTTCAAGCCGCTGGACGGCATGGGCGGCGCCGGCATCTTCCGCGTCAAGAGCGATGGCCTGAACCTGGGCGCCATCATCGAGACCCTCACCGACAACGGCCGCAACACCATCATGGCCCAGAAGTTCATTCCGGCCATCGAGAAGGGTGACAAGCGCGTGCTGGTCATCGGCGGCAAGCCGGTGCCCTTCGTGCTGGCGCGCATCCCGCAAGGCGGCGAAGTGCGCGGCAACCTGGCCGCCGGCGGCCTGGGCGTGGCCCAGCCGATCAGCCCGCGCGAGCGCGAGATCGCCGAGGCCCTGGGCCCGGTGCTGGCCGAGCGCGGCCTGTTGCTGGTAGGATTAGACGTGATCGGCGACTTCCTCACCGAAGTCAACGTGACCAGCCCGACCTGTTTCCAGGAGATCCACGACCAGGCCGGATTCGACGTGGCCGCGATGTTCATCGACGCGGTCGAACAAAAGGTGAACGAATAACATCATGGTAGGCATCCTGCTCCTGACCCACGCGCCGCTGGGCCAGGCATTCATCGCGGCAGTGGCGCACGTGTTCCGCGGCCCGACCGAGCGCTTCGAGGCGATCGACGTGGCCGCCGACCAGGATATCGGCGAGGTCAACGGCCTGGCGCGCGAGGCCATCGCGCGCCTCGACGAAGGCGACGGTGTGCTGGTGATCACCGACGTCAAGGGCGGCACGCCGTCCAATTGCTGCAACTCGCTGGCCGACGCCGGCCACGTGGAAGTCATCGCCGGCATCAGCCTGCCGATGCTGCTGCGGGCGATCACGTATCGGCGCGACACGCTCGACGTCGTGGTCGAGATGGCGCTGGCGGGCGCCCAGAACGGCGCGGTGCGGGTGGATAACCGGATTCGGGTGGGGTAGGGATTGCCGTAGCGGTAGCGGTGCAGGCGCCGAGGGGCGCGATTCGACAAGTACAACGATAAAGCGAATATGATTCAACAAGAACTCGAGATCATCAACAAGCTGGGCCTGCATGCCCGCGCATCCGCCAAATTCACGCAGCTGGCCGCCAAGTACCAGAGCGACGTCTGGCTCACCCGCAACGGACGCCGCATCAACGCCAAGTCGATCATGGGCGTCATGATGCTGGCCGCCGGCAAGGGCGCCAAGGTGACCCTGGAAGCCGACGGCAAGGACGAGGAAGCCGCGGTCGCGGCCCTGTCCGCCCTGGTCAACGACAAGTTCGGCGAAGGCGAGTAATGCCGCGTGAAGCGGCATCTCGTTCAGGAGACGTCAGCATGGCCTCCTTCCTTCTCCATGGCATACCGGTCTCGCGCGGGATCGCGATCGGCCGCGCCCACCTGCTCACCCCGGCCGCGCTCGACGTCAAGCACTACCTGGTCGCCGACGACCAGGTGGAAAACGAAGTGCGCCGCCTGCAGGACGCGATCGCCGCCGTGCACCGCAACCTGCAGGAACTGTGGACCGACCTGCCCAAGGACGCCCCCACCGAGCTGGGCGCCTTCATCGACGTCCACGCCCTGATCCTGTCCGATCCGATGGTGTCGGAAGCGCCGCTCGATATCATCCGCGCGCGCCACTACAACGCCGAATGGGCGCTGGTGACCCAGATCGACGACCTGTCGGCCCAGTTCGACGAGATCGAGGACGAATACCTGCGCGAGCGCAAGCACGACATCCAGCAGGTGGCCGAGCGGGTACTGAAGGTCCTGACCGGCACCGCGCTGAACGTGCCGCCGATCGTGATCGACGACGACCAGCCGCCGCCGCAGATGATCGTGGTGGCCCACGACATTTCGCCGGCCGACATGCTGGCCTTCCGCGACCGCGACGGCGGACCGCGCACCTTCATCGGCTTCGTCACCGACGTCGGCGGCCAGAACTCGCACACCGCGATCGTGGCGCGCAGCCTCGACATCCCGGCCGTGGTGGGCATGGACCAGGCCTCGCGCCTGGTCGAGCAGGATGACTGGGTGATCGTCGACGGCGACGCCGGCGTGGTGATCTGCAATCCGAGCCAGCTGGTGCTGGAGCAGTACCGCGAGCGCCAGACGGCGCTGGCCAAGGCGCGCAAACGCCTGCTCAAGCTCAAGAAGACCCCGGCCGTCACCCAGGACGGCACCGCCATCACGCTGCTGGCCAATATCGAGCTGCCCGACGATTGCCCGGCCGCGCTCGAGGCGGGCGCCAACGGCGTCGGCCTGTTCCGCTCCGAATTCCTGTTCATGGGCCGCGGCCCGCAGGGCCTGCAGATTCCGGGCGAGGACGAACAGTTCGAGCAGTACCGCAAGGCGGTGCTGGCGATGAAGGGCCGCCCGGTGACGATCCGCACGCTCGACGTCGGCGCCGACAAGCCGCTCGACCAGACCGATCAGACCGCGCTCAATCCGGCGCTGGGCCTGCGCGCGATCCGCTACTGCCTGGCCGAGCCGCAGATGTTCCTGACCCAGCTGCGGGCCATCCTGCGCGCCTCCGCCTTCGGCAAGGTGAGGATCCTGATCCCGATGCTGGCGCATGCCTTCGAGATCGACCAGACCCTGAACATGATCGAACAGGCCAAGGCCCAGCTGCGTCTTGAAAACATCAAATTCGACGAGGGCATCGAGGTCGGCGCCATGATCGAGATCCCGGCCGCGGCGCTGGCGCTGCCGCTGTTCGTGCGGCGCATGGATTTCCTGTCGATCGGCACGAATGACCTCATCCAGTATCTGCTGGCGATCGACCGGGTCGATTACGAGGTGGCGCACCTGTATAATCCGCTGCACCCGGCCGTATTGCAGCTGATCGCCTCGACCATCGCCACCGGCCACAAGGCCGGCCTGGACGTGGCGGTATGCGGCGAGATGGCCGGCGACGTCAAGCTCACCCGCCTGTTGCTGGGCATGGGCTTGCGCGAATTCTCGATGCATCCGGCGCAGCTGCTGGCGGTGAAACAAGAAATCTTGAACACCGACCTGGGCGCGGTCACTACCCGAACCCGGCGCATCCTGCGCGCGATCGAGCCGGGCGAGATCGCCAGCGCGGTCGAGCAGCTGCAAGCCCTCTGACGTTGTGGCGACGGCCAGGCCCGGCCGTCGCGAGCACCACCATCGCACCACCCAACACTTTTGAATACCTCCATGGGATCTCTTGGAATAGTCACACCGCAGGCGATGCATTTCGCCGAGCCCTTGCTGTTGCAAAGCGGCGCCCAGCTCGGCGACTACACGCTGATGTATGAAACCTATGGCACGCTCAACGCCGACAAGTCGAACGCGGTGCTGATCTGCCACGCGCTGAACGCCTCGCACCACGTGGCCGGCCACTACGCCACGCCGAAGAGCGCCGGCTGGTGGGACAATATGGTCGGCCCGGGCAAGCCGGTCGACACCGACCGCTTCTTTGTCATCGGCATCAACAACCTCGGATCCTGCTTCGGCTCGACCGGCCCGATGCACGTCAATCCCGCCACCGGCAAGCCGTATGGCGCCGCCTTCCCGCTGGTGACGGTGGAAGACTGGGTGGCGGCCCAGGCGCGCCTGGCCGACCGCCTCGGCATCGAACAATTCGCCGCCGTGATGGGCGGCTCGCTGGGCGGCATGCAGGCCCTGTCGTGGAGCATCATGTTCCCCGAACGCCTGCGCCACTGCATCGTGATCGCCTCGACGCCCAAGCTGTCGGCCCAGAACATCGCCTTCAACGACGTCGCGCGCCAGGCCATCCTGACCGACCCGGACTACCGCGGCGGCGACTTCTACGAGCATGGCGTGGTGCCGAAGAACGGCCTCAAGGTGGCGCGCATGATCGGCCACATCACGTATCTGTCGAACGACGACATGGCGGAAAAATTCGGACGCAAGCTGCGCAACGCGGCCGAAACGAACGACTACAACTTCGACTTCGGCATCGACTTCGAGATCGAATCCTATCTGCGCTACCAGGGCGACAAGTTTTCGGAATACTTCGACGCCAACACCTATTTGTTGATCACCAAGGCGCTCGACTACTTCGACCCAGCGCGCGAGCATGGCGGCGACCTGACGAAGGCGCTGGCCGGCACGAAAGCCCAGTTCCTGGTCGCCTCGTTCACCACCGACTGGCGCTTCTCGCCCGAGCGCAGCCGCGAGATCGTCGAGGCATTGATCAGCAACCGGCGCCGCGTCAGCTATGCCGAGATCGACGCGCCGCACGGTCACGACGCCTTCCTGCTCGAAGACGCGCGCTACATGAACGTGGTGCGCGCCTATGTCAACCGCATTGCGCTGGAGGTCGCATGAATTTCAACGACCTGAACACCTTGCGGCCCGACCTGGCCTTCATCGCCCACTGGGTGGGCGAGGGCGCCCACGTGCTGGACGTCGGCTGCGGCGACGGCGCCATGCTGCGCTACCTGGAGTCCGGCAAGCGCTGCAGCGGCTACGGCATCGAGATCGCCGACGACAAGGTGTTGGAAAGCACCGCGCGCGGCATCAACGTGATCCAGCACGACATGGAGAAGGGATTGGGCCTGTTCGGCGACAATACTTTCGACACCGTGCTGTGCCTGAACTCGCTGCAGATGATGCAGCACGTCGAGGCGCTGCTGCGCGATATCGTGCGGGTGGGGACCGAAGCCATCGTCTCGTTCCCCAACTTCGCCCACTGGCCGCACCGCCTGGCGCTGCTCAAGGGCCGCATGCCGATGTCGCGCTCGCTGCCGTATAAATGGTATGACACGCCCAACGTGCGCTATGCAACGATCTACGATTTCCAGGAACTGGCGGTGTCGTGCGGCCTCGAAGTGCTGGAGTGCGTGGCGCTGGCCGACGGCGAGGTCGTCAAATTCCTGCCCAACCTGCGCGGCAGCCTGGCAGTGTTTCGTCTGCGCAAGAAGGTAACGCCAGCAACTTGATACGTCTTATGTGCGTTGGCGGCTTGAGCGAACGCGGCGGATACGCGATGATCCTCGCCAATCCTGCGCGGGCGTGTTGCCCGTTTTGAATAATTTCTGAGAGGATAGCGCTGCTAACAACAGCCTGTCGGTGACGAGATGATAAAACTGAAACGCCTTGCCCTTTGCCTCACCCTGATGAGCGCCACCAGCCTGGGCCTTGCCCAGGACAACAGCCAGGTGGTCCAGGACGGCATCGCGGTCAAGCCGCTGTCGCGCATGCGCGTGCTGGCGCCGGAAGAACAGGTCAACGAGGCCGCGCGCCAGCAGTACACCGAAATGGTGGGCGAGGCCAAGCAGAAGGGCGTGCTGGCGCCGGAAGGCGACCCCCAGCTCAAGCGCCTGCGCGTGATCGCCCAGCGCATCATCCCGCAGACCACGCGCTGGAATCCGGCCGCGAGCAAGTGGGAATGGCAGGTCAACCTGTTCAAGTCCGACCAGGTGAACGCCTTCTGCATGCCGGGCGGCCGCATCGGCTTCTATACCGGCATCATCAATCAGCTGAACCTGACCGACGACGAAGTGGCGGCCGTGATGGGCCACGAGATCGCGCACGCGCTGCGCGAACACGGGCGCGAGCGCCTGGCCAAGACCAATGTCACGGCGCTCGGCGCCCGCGTCGGCGGCGCGCTGCTGTCGGGGATCTTCGGCGTCGACCCCAACCTGACCGGCACCGCCGCCAACTATGCCGGCCAGTTCCTGGTATTGAAATTCTCGCGCGACGAAGAGCGCGAGGCCGACCTGGTGGGCCTGGACATCTCGTCGCGCGCCGGCTACGACCCGCGCGCAGGCATCGCGCTGTGGCGCAAGATGGCGGCGCTGAACCAGAGCGCGCCGCTCGAGATCTTCTCGACCCACCCGGGCGGCGAAACCCGCATCAAGGACATGGAAGCGCACATGAACGTGCTGCTGCCGTTGTACGCGCGCGCCAAGAACACGAGCGTCGCCAGGCTGCCGGCTTACCAGAGCACCGCCCTGAAGTGATGCATGGAGCGAGGCGGCGATGGGCCGTGTAGTCGTCAAGGGCCGGCAGGCCGAAGCCAATGCCCATGTGCCGCTGCCGATCCGCGACGGCGTCTCGCCCAGCTACCTGTGGCTGACCGAGACCCGCGCCGGTGGCATGCTGCGTTTTCTCGCCGAGCGGTTTCCGGACGTGAGCCGCGAGGCCTGGGCCGCGCGCCTGAACCGTGGCGAGATCGTCGATGCGAAAGGCGCTGCCCTGGGCCCCGACAGCCACGTGCGCCAGGGCATGCGCATCTGGTATTACCGCGAGCTGGAACAGGCCGAGACGCCGATCCCGTTCCACGAAAAAGTGCTGTTCCGGGACCAGCACATCCTGGTGGCCGACAAGCCGCACTTCCTGCCGACCATCCCGACCGGACGCTTCCTGAAAGAGACGCTGCTGGTGCGCCTGAAGCGCGCCCACGACCTGCCGCACCTGGTGCCGATCCATCGGCTCGACCGCGAGACGGCGGGCGTGGTGATCTTCTCGCACAATCTTGAATCGCGCGGGGCGTACCAATCGATGTTCCAGAAGCGGGTGGTGAAGAAGACCTACGAGGCGCTGGCGCCGATGATGGCGGGACGAGAGTTTCCCTTCACCTACCGCAGCCGCATGCAGGATGCGGAGCAGTTTTTTGTGAGCGAAGAGGTGGAGGGCGAGCCGAATTCGGAGACGCTGATCGAGCTGATCGAGCGGCGAGGAAACCTGGCGCGTTATCGCCTGCATCCGCACACGGGCCGCAAGCACCAGCTGCGGCTGCACCTGTCGCGCCTCGGCGCGCCGATCGTGAACGACGCCTTCTATCCGGTCGCGCTGCCGTGCAAGGGCGACGATTTCAGGTCGCCGCTGCAGCTGCTGGCGCGCTCGATCGCCTTCGACGACCCGCTCACCGGCCAGCCGCGCAGCTTCGACAGCGAATTCAGCCTGGATTGGCCTTGAATCAGCGATGTAGGGTGGAAGGCTACGCCTTCCACGCGGTGATAGTTGGCCGCGAGATCATTGCGGCACGAGATCAGCGCTCGTAGTCGATGATCAGCGGAGCGTGGTCGGAGAACTTGACGTCCTTGTAGACCGAGACGGCCTTGGCGCACTTGGCCAGGCCTGGAGTGGCGACGTGGTAGTCGATGCGCCAGCCCACGTTCTTGGCGTAGGCCTGGCCCCGGTTGCTCCACCAGGTGTACTGCTCGGGACGCGGGTCCAGGCCGCGATGCACGTCGACCAGGCCCAGTTCGTCGAAGATGCGCGTCATCCAGGCGCGCTCCTCGGGCAGGAAGCCCGAATTCTTGAGGTTGCCCTTCCAGTTCTTGAGGTCGATCTCTTTATGCGCGATGTTCCAGTCGCCGCAGATCACGATTTCGCGGCCCTCGGCCTGCAGCTCCTGCAGGTGCGGCAGGAACACTTCCATGAAGCGGAACTTGGCCAGCTGGCGCTCGGGCGACGAGGAGCCCGACGGCGCATACAGCGAGATCACGGTCAGGTCGCCGAAGTCGCAGCGCGTATAGCGGCCCTCGGCGTCGAACTCGACGCAGCCGAAGCCGATGCGGTGCTTGTCCGGGGCGGTGCGGCTGTAGACGCCGGTGCCCGAATAGCCCTTCTTCTCGGCGTAGTGGAAGTGGCCATGGTAGCCGTGCGGGCGCAGGAAATCCTCGGTCATGTCGGCTTCCTGGGCCTTGAGCTCCTGGACGCAGATATAGTCGGCATCCTGCGTGGCGAGCCATTCGAAGAAGCCCTTCTTGTGGGCGGAACGGATGCCGTTCAGGTTCGCGGAAATAATTCGTGGCATGGTGATGATAAGACTGGTAATGGATCAGCGGGTTTAATGGCCACCCGGCAACAAGCGGGACAGTGTAGCGCGTTTTTGAACCGTCCGTCATGCCTGCCGACTGTTGCGGATATGCAGTAGATGCCGTGATGAAGGGCAACGATCTGTTACACTAGGCATTCTCCTGCATCGCACGCCGCGTCAACTTCCTGACGTTGCATTGCCTCCTTCCCAAGTCCATGAACACTGACAAACCGCTACTCGCGGGCATCGTCGATTCCGGCGTTTGCCTGCCCGCCGCATCGAACGCCGAGCTGGCCGACTTCGTGGAAAACGCCGTCGAAGGCCTGCACCGGGTCGGCCCGGACGGCACCATCCTGTGGGCCAACCGCGCCGAACTGCAGCTGCTCGGCTATGAGTGGGACGAATACGTCGGCCGCCACATCGCCGACTTCCACGCCGATCCGGCCACGATCGACTACATCCTGACGACCCTGCTGTCGGGCGGGGCGCTGTACGACCAGCCGGCGCGGCTGCGCTGCAAGGATGGCTCGATCAAGCATGTGCTGATCCACTCCAACGGGCATTTCGAGGACGGCCGGCTGCGCTACACGCGCTGCTTCACGCGCGACGCCACCGAGCGGCACGAGCGCGACGTGGCGCTGGCCCAGCGCGACGCCATGCTGTTGAACGCGCCGGTGGCGGCGGCCCTCCTGATGGGGCCCGAGCTGCGCTTCCACCTCGTCAATCGCCGCTATTGCGAACTGGTCGGCTCCAATGAACTGGTCGGACGCACCTTCGGCGAGGCTTTCCCGCGCCTGTCCGGCAGCGGCGTGGCCGAGCGCATCGCCCACGTGTTCGCCACCGGCGAGCCGTATCACGCGGAAGAACTGGCCCTCGGCCGCCTCGACTCCCAGGGCCAGCTGGAAGAGCGCTATTTCAAGTTCAGCCTGGAGCCGCTGACGGGCGTGGACGGGCGGCCGGACGGCGTGATCCTGGTCGCGGTCGAGGTGACCGACCACGTGCGCAGCCGCCAGGCGATCGAGCGCGCCCATCGCGAGCGCGAACAGTTGCTGGTGGAGTTGAGCGCGGCCAGCCGGGCCAAGGACGAGTTCCTGGCCATGCTGGGCCATGAGCTGCGTAATCCCCTGTCGCCGATCGTCACCGCGTTGCAGCTGATGCGCATGCGCGGCGACGGCGCGCACGGCCGCGAGGGCGAGATCATCCAGCGCCAGGTGGACCACCTGGTGCGGCTGGTGGACGACCTGCTCGACGTCTCGCGCGTCACGCGCGGCAAGATCGAGCTCAAGGTCGAGCGGGTCGAACTGGCGCGGGTGGTCGACAAGGCGGTCGAGATGGCAAGCCTGCTGATCGAGCAGCGCCGCCACCGCCTCGAGGTCGAACTCGAACCCGGCCTGGCGTGGGAAGGCGATCCGGTGCGGCTGGCGCAGGTGGTGTCGAACCTGCTGACCAATGCGGCGCGCTATACCGAGCCGGGTGGCCGGCTGTGGCTGCACGTGCGGCGCGACGGGCTTGAAGCGGTCGAGATCAGCGTGCGCGACACCGGCATCGGCCTTGCGCCCGAGGTGCGCGAACAGGTGTTCGAGCTGTTCTTCCAGGGCAAGCGCAGCATCGACCGCGCCGAAGGCGGGCTCGGGATCGGGCTGGCGCTGGTGAAGAACATCGTCGAGCTGCACGGCGGCAGCGTCCATGCGCACAGCGAGGGACGCGGCCTGGGCAGCGAATTCGTGGTGCGCCTGCCGCTGAGCAGCGTAGCCCAGGCGCCGGCGCCATCGGAGGCGGCGCCGGCCCCGATGCCGGGCGTCGTCTCGCAGCGCGTGCTGCTGGTGGACGACAATGCCGACGGCGCCGACACCCTGGGCCGCCTGCTGCGTGCGCACGGCCACGCGGTCGAGGTGTACCACGATCCGGTCGGCGCGCTGGCGGCGCTGGAGCGCTTCAGGCCCACGGTCGCCTTGCTCGACATCGGCCTGCCGGTGCTGGACGGCTACCAGCTCGCCGCGCGCATCCGCGCGCTGCCCGGCGGGGAGGGCTGCCGCCTGGTGGCGCTGAGCGGCTACGGGCTGGCGGCCGACCATGCGAGGAGCGAGGCGGCCGGCTTCGAGCGCCACCTGGTCAAGCCGGTCAATCCGGACGAGGTGGCGCGGGTGGTCGCGGCCGACGCCGCGACGGATTAAAATAGCCGCTTTCGACATTCAGGGAGAGAGTACATGAGCGATCTGCGCCAGCAATTCATCGGGTTTTCGGTCGAGGCCGAGGTATTGAGGTTCGGCCAATTCACGACCAAGGCGGGCCGCCTGTCGCCGTACTTCTTCAACGCCGGCCTGTTCCACGACGGCGCCACGCTGGGCAAGCTCGCCCAGTTCTACGCCCAGACCCTGCTCGATTCGGGCGTCGAATTCGACATGCTGTTCGGCCCGGCCTACAAGGGCATCACCCTGGCCAGCGCCACCGCCGTGGCCCTGGCCGCGAAGGGCCGCGACACCTCGTTCGCCTACAACCGCAAGGAAGCGAAGGACCACGGCGAGGGCGGCACCATCGTCGGCGCCAAGCTGCAGGGAAAAGTGGTGATCATCGACGACGTGATCTCGGCCGGCACCTCGGTGCGCGAATCGGTGACGATGATCCGCGCCGCCGGCGCCGAACCGGCCGCAGTATTGATCGCGCTGGACCGCATGGAGCGTTCGGGGAAGGACGACGCGCTGTCCGAACTGTCGGCAGTGCAGGAAGTCGCGCGCGAGTTCAACATCCCCGTGATCTCGATCGCCAACCTCGAAGACCTGTTCACCTACCTCGACACCCACACCCAGGACGCGCGCCTGTCCCAGCACAAGGACGCCGTCGCCGCCTACCGTACCCGCTACGGCATATGAGAGTCATGGATTAATAAAATGAATAAGATACTACGCATTCAGATTATTGGTTTATATGGAAACCGCAGTATTGATGTTGACGTAGATAATGACACTTTAATCATTGTTGGGGAAAACGGCTCAGGCAAAACAACCTTTTTGCGAATAGTATTCTATTTCCTATCTGGGCGATGGGTTTCATTGCTTCAATTTAGATTTGAAAAAGTTGTCGTAAATTTTTCGGATGGTGAAGTTTCGGTATCAAGAGAGCAAATTGAGCGCGCATTCGGTGAAACGGATCGCCGTATTCGAAGCGTATTGCCTCAATCATTACGTCATCGCTTTGTAGAGGCCGCGGCCAAAGGCGATATTGATCGTGCATATTCTGAAGTGCTTCGTTTAGCAGATCGCTACGGTATTCCGAGAAATATATTGTTGAGCGAACTGGAGATATCTGATGCGAATCCGCGTGGGCCTAAGAAGATGCTTCAGGAGCTTGAGAAGAGGATTCATAATAGTATAAATGCTCAAATTCTCTACCTTCCAACCTATCGCCGTATCGAACGAGAACTGAATAGTATTTTCGAGGGGTTTGATCAGGATGATATAAGGAAACATCGATTTAATCGACGTCAAAATGAGACTGGCGATACTTTCATTGAGTTGGTTGAATTCGGAATGAAAGATGTGCAGGAAGCTATTGACCGGACTCTCGAGCAGTTGAAAGATTTTGCTCGTGAAAGTTTAAATAGCTTAACCTTGAATTACCTTGGCGATGTTGTCAATCGTGAGTATCAAAATGTTAATATGAATGAGGTCTCTGAAGCGCCGGACGGAACTGTTAGGGCGGTTTTAGATCGTATTCAAGATAATATTTTGGGGAAAGTTGATAAGCATAAACTTTTTAGTGTCATCAACTCGGCACGCTCAGCCGTGGCACCAAGTGAACATGAGAAAATAATTTATCATTATTTCTTAAAGCTTTTGAGATTCCAAGAGTCGTTAAGGAAGCGAGAGCTGCAAATATCGCAATTTTGTGATTTATGTTCTGAATATATAGTAGATAAAAATTTTCTTTATGATAGCGCGAACTTTACATTCTCTATTCACTCTGCAGACGCTTGGAATGCTGAATCGACAGTAGATTTAAGTGAGCTTTCTTCTGGGGAGAAACAAATTGTCTCATTATTTAGTCATTTGTATTTATCTGGCAAAGATAGATTTTTCGTACTAATTGATGAGCCGGAATTGTCCTTGTCAGTTCCATGGCAGCGGCGCTTTTTAAGCGATATACGGTCAGCTGGTTTCTGTACAGGGCTTATTGCCGTGACGCACTCTCCATTTATTTACGACAATACCTTGCGGCCATATGCTCATTCGTTAGGTGAGTTCATTACTTATTAAATTCATACATGAGTATGCTTGAACTGCACGCCGCAGCTCTTAATAGTGGTAATGGCGTCTACCACGAATTTTTAATCAGGTATCGAAAAAATAGTCAAATTGTTTATGGGATTGTGGAGGGGAAAGATGATCCTGTGTTTTACCAAGGAATTATAGAAAGTTTTCTTCCAACTGGATGGGATGTTCAATTAATAGCTTCAGGAAATCGTAACAACGTTTTGTCAGCTCTTGCTGATTTTGATTGGTCAAGATACCCGAGAAAGAGAATTTGTTTTTTCGTCGACAGGGATCTCTCTATGTTTAGAGTTGTTCCTGATCCGATTCAGGATAATTTATATGTTACGGAAAAATATTCTATCGAGAACGAAGCGGCGAATTTTGGTACGGTGCAGCGTGTTTTGCATGAAGTATTAAATATTTCTGCAATATCTGTAGATGATGCAAATGCAATGCGGATTGCGTTTGAGGAGAATTTTGACTTCTTTCTCGAAGCGATGGTTCCTATAATGTGTCAAATAGTTGTGTGGCAGCGCTCTGGTAAAAGGCCAGTGCTGGATAAGATCAATCCAAAGGATCTTTTCTATTTTGCGAGTGGAAAAATCCTTGCTAAGGATGGATTTGATACTCTGGCAAAGCGATTGCTTTATGTATCAGAGAAAGTTGGTTGTGATTTGTGCTCTGAGGCAACGTTGAGGCAGACGGAGGAGGAATTTCGTAGATTGGGAGGGAAAGAACGATATATTCGAGGTAAATATGTTCTTTGGTTTGTGGTGGAAATGTCTCTCGAATTTCATCGGGAGATAAAAAGATTTAGTAGCCGCTATCAAGCGAGTCCTAAGGTCAAGCTTAGTATGGGGCAGAATAATGCAATGAGTGTGATGGGGCCACGAATTCGGTGCCCAGATTCTCTAAGTGATTTCTTGAGGCGATCTTATTGTGAATTTATTGATCCTCCTGTGGTTGTGCAGGAGAGTAACTCTGTCGCGCAAGAAGATCCTCCACCTACGATACTTAATCGATTTTTTAGGATATTCGCGAAGAAGTCCTAAAATCGCTGGACTAAGCTTATTTGCGCGAGGGCACTCTGGACTATGCCCTCGCAATTTTATTTACGCTAATTAGACAACTTCCGCTTTAGCAGCTCGGTCACCTGGGCCGGGTTCGCCTTGCCTTTCGACGCTTTCATCGTCTGGCCGATCAGGGCGTTGATGGCGGCTTCCTTGCCGGCGCGGTATTGTTCGACTGACTTGGCGTTGGCGGCCAGGACTTCGTCGACGATCGCTTCCAGCGCGCCCGTGTCCGAGATCTGCTTCAGGCCCTTCTGGTCGATCACGGTGTCGGCCAGGTTTTCGTCGTCCGATTTGGCTTCCCACATCGCGGCGAAGACTTCCTTGCCCGCCTTGTTCGAGATCGTGCCGTCGGCGATGCGCTTGAGCAGCAGCGCCAGTTGCGCCGCGCTCACCGGCGCGTCGCCGATGTCCACGCCTTCGCGGTTCAGGGTCGACGAGACGTCGCCCATCATCCAGTTGGCCGCGGCCTTGGCGTTTTCCTTGCCGGCTTTCGCCACCACGGCTTCGTAGTAGCCGGCCATCGCCTTCGACGAGGTCAGGACCAGGCTGTCGTACTCCGGCAGGCCGTACTCGCCCGTGAAGCGCGCGCGCAGGGCGCCCGGCAGCTCGGGCATCCCGGCCTTGACGCGGTCGATCCAGTCCTGGCCGATCACCAGGGGCGGCAGGTCGGGATCGGGGAAGTAACGGTAATCCTGGGCGTCTTCCTTGGTGCGCATCGAGCGCGTCTCCTTGCGGTCCGGGTCCCACAGGCGCGTCGCCTGGATCACCTTGCCGCCGTCCTCGATCAGCTCGATCTGGCGCCGCACCTCGTAGTGGATCGCCTCTTCCATGAAGCGGAACGAGTTCAGGTTCTTGATCTCGCAGCGGGTGCCGAATTCCTTCTGGCCGACGGGGCGCACCGAGACGTTGACGTCGCAGCGGAACGAACCCTCCTGCATATTGCCGTCGCAGACGCCCAGCCACATCACCAGCGAGTGCAGGGCCTTGGCATACGCCACCGCCTCGGCGGCGCTGCGCATCTCGGGCTCGGACACGATCTCGAGCAGCGGCGTGCCGGCGCGATTCAGGTCGATGCCGCTCATGCCGGCATAGTCTTCGTGCAGCGATTTGCCGGCGTCTTCCTCGAGGTGGGCGCGGGTCAGATTGACGGTCTTCGTCTCCAGCTTGCCGTCCTTTTCGTAGGCGAAGCTGATGGTGCCGCCCTGGACCACCGGATCGTCCATCTGGCTGATCTGGTAACCCTTCGGCAGGTCGGGATAAAAGTAGTTCTTGCGCGCGAAGACCGACTGCGGCGCGATTTTTGCGCCGACCGCCAGGCCGAAGCGGATCGCGCGCTCGACCGCGCCGCGGTTCAGCACCGGCAGCACGCCCGGCAGCGCCAGGTCGACCGGGCTCGCTTGCGTGTTCGGCTCGGCGCCGAAGCGGATCGAGCTGCCGCTGAAGATTTTCGATTGGGTCGTGAGCTGGACGTGGTTCTCAAGACCGATGACGACTTCCCATTGCATAGTGTTCTCTCTTTGTTCAGTAGCGTCGCGGATCACACGCCTTCGGGCGTGCGCTTGTGCCAGTCGGTCGCCTGCTGGTACTGGTGCGCGATGTTCAGCAGCTTCGCCTCGGCGAAGTAGTTGCCGATGATTTGCAGGCCCACCGGGCGCTTGCCGTTCGCTTCACTGCCTTCCTTGCCATCTCCGAAACCGCAAGGGATCGACATGCCGGGCAGGCCGGCCAGGCTGGTCGACAGCGTGAAGATGTCGGCCAGGTAGTTCGCCACTGGGTCATTGGTCTTCGAGCCCAGGTCCCAGGCCACCGTCGGCGCCACCGGCCCCATGATCACGTCGCATTTGTCCGCGAACGCAGCCTGGAAGTCGTCCGCGATCAGGCGCCGGATCTTTTGCGCCTGCACGTAATAGGCGTCGTAGTAGCCGTGGCACAGCACATAGGTGCCGACCATGATGCGGCGCTTTACTTCGCTGCCGAAGCCTTCGGCGCGGGTTTTGCGGTACATGTCCTGCAAATCCTTGTACTCCGCGGCGCGGTGGCCGTAGCGCACGCCGTCGAAGCGCGACAGGTTCGACGAGGCTTCCGCCGGCGCGATGATGTAGTAGGTCGGAATCGACAGCGCCGTCTTCGGCAGCGAGATGTCGACCAGCACCGCGCCCAGTTTCACGAACTGCTCGAGCGCCGCGCGCACCGCGCCTTCGACGTCGCTGGCCAGGCCTTCGCCGAAGTATTCCGAAGGCACGCCGATGCGCAGGCCGGCCAGCGGCTTGTTCAGGTCGCGCGTATAGTCTTCGCGGACGTTGCCCTGTTCGACCGTGAGGCTGGTCGAATCGCGCTCGTCGAAGCCGATCATTTCGTTGAGCAGCAGCGCGCAGTCCTCGGCGGTCTGGGCGATCGGGCCGCCCTGGTCCAGCGACGAGGCGAAGGCGATCATGCCGAAGCGCGACACGCGGCCATAGGTCGGCTTGATGCCGGTGACGCCGCAGAAGGCGGCCGGCTGGCGGATCGAGCCGCCGGTGTCGGTCGCGGTGGCGGCCGGCGCCAGGCGCGCGGCGATCGCCGCGGCCGAGCCGCCCGACGAGCCGCCCGGCACGGCTGCTGCGTCCCACGGGTTCTTCACCGCGCCATAGGCCGAGTTCTCGTTGGCCGAGCCCATCGCGAATTCGTCCAGGTTGACCTTGCCCAGGGTAACCATGCCGGCCGCGTTGAAGCGGTCGACGACGGTCGCGTCGAACGGGCTGACGTAACCGTCCAGCATCTTCGAGCCGGCCGTGGTGCGCCAGCCGCGGGTGACGAAGATGTCCTTGTGCGCGATCGGCACGCCGGTCAGCGGGCCGGCCGTGCCTTGCGCGAAGCGGGCGTCGGCGGCCGCGGCCTGGGCCAGCGTCAGTTCGTGGTCCACGTGCAGGAAGGCGTTGTGCCCGCTCGCGTCGATGCGGCCGAGGTAGTGGCGCGCCAGCTCGGTCGCGGACACCTGTTTCGAGTGCAGGAGCGCGGACAGCTCCTTGATGGTCTTGTTATGCATGTGCGTGTCGATTCTTTAGCGATTTTCTGGGCGGTTTACTCGATGACCTTCGGCACCAGGTACAGGCCATCCTGCGCCTTCGGCGCCGGCGCCTGGTAGTCTTCGCGGCGGTTCTCTTCGGTGACCGCATCGTCGCGCAGGCGCAGCGGCAGGGCCAGGATGGCCGACAGCGGCTGGGCCAGCGGCGCCACGCCGGTGGTGTCGACCGCCTGCATCTGCTCGGCCAGCGCGAAGATGCCGTTCAGCTCGGCCAGCGCGGTCTCGGCATGGGCATCGTCCATGTCGAGCTGGGCCAGGTTGGCGATGCGTTTTACGTCGGAAAGGGTCAGGGACATGGCTATATGGCACGCCATCAGCGCGCAAAAAGTGATTCGGCGAATAATGAATGTTAGCAAGTTGTCAGCGAACGGCTTCTTAAAGGCGATAAAACCCTGCAAACACCGCTCAAATCGCTTGCAATTCGGTGGGGAAAACCACCCGTATTCAGCATGTAAACGACAAATTATAAGGTAGAATGGCGGGCTAATGCGTTGTCGTGCCGAAAGCCCGGCGCCCGCGCATGCGAAGTCCGCGGTGCCCATGCGAGGCAGGTGCGGCACAGAATCCCCGATCAATGTTTAGGCGCACATTGATGCGCATCAGGACACCCATGTTTGGTTTTTTACGCAGCTACTTCTCGAATGACCTGGCGATCGACCTCGGCACCGCCAACACGCTGATCTACGTCCGCGGCCTGGGCATCGTCCTGGACGAGCCGTCGGTGGTCGCGATCCGCCAGGAAGGTGGCCCGAACGGCAAGAAGACCATCCAGGCAGTCGGCAAGGAAGCCAAGCAGATGCTGGGCAAGGTGCCCGGCAATATCGAAGCGATCCGCCCCATGAAGGATGGCGTGATCGCCGACTTCACCGTCACCGAGCAGATGCTCAAGCAGTTCATCCGCATGGTGCACGACTCGAAATTCTTCCGTCCGTCGCCGCGCATCATCATCTGCGTGCCTTGCGGCTCGACCCAGGTCGAGCGCCGCGCGATCCGCGAATCGGCTCTTGGAGCGGGCGCCTCGCAGGTCTACCTGATCGAAGAGCCGATGGCGGCCGCGATCGGCGCCGGCCTGCCGGTCTCGGAAGCGACCGGCTCGATGGTGGTCGACATCGGCGGCGGCACCACCGAAGTGGGCATCATCTCGCTGGGCGGCATGGTCTACAAGGGCTCGGTGCGCGTCGGCGGCGACAAGTTCGACGAAGCCATCGTCAACTACATCCGCCGCAACTACGGCATGCTGATCGGCGAACAGACCGCCGAAGCGATCAAGAAGGCGATCGGCTCGGCGTTCCCTGGCTCGGAAGTCAAGGAAATGGAAGTCAAGGGCCGCAACCTGTCGGAAGGCATACCGCGCTCGTTCACCATCTCGAGCAACGAGATCCTGGAAGCCCTCACCGATCCGCTGAACCAGATCGTGTCGGCCGTGAAGAACGCGCTGGAACAGGCGCCGCCGGAACTGGGCGCCGACATCGCCGAAAAAGGCATGATGCTGACCGGCGGCGGCGCGCTGCTGCGCGACCTTGACCGTCTCCTAATGGAAGAAACCGGCCTGCCGGTGCTGGCCGCCGAAGATCCGCTGACCTGCGTGGTGCGCGGCTCGGGCATGGCCCTCGAGCGCATGGACAAGCTTGGTTCGATCTTCTCGTACGAATAAGACGCGCGTGATCAACCGGGGCGGGCAGGGCGTGCGGTCACAAGCTGCGCGCATCTGCCCGCCTTGGCATTGACCGCCCGCGTTATCACCAACGGACGTCATGGAATACAGTCCTCCGCCGCTGTTCAAGCAAGGCGCCCCGGCACGAGTCAAGGCCATGGTGTGCGCCTTGATCGCCATCGTATTGCTGTTCGTCGACGCCCGCATGGGATTGCTGTCCGGCGTGCGCCAGGTGGCCGCCACCGTGCTCTATCCGATGCAGATGGCGGCCCTGATGCCGCGCGAGGCGCTGGCCAATATGGGCGATTATTTCTCGTCGCTGTCGACCTTGCAGAAGGAAGTGCAGGCCCTCAAGCACCAGGAGCTGGCGCGCGCCCAGTTGCTGCAGCAGGCCCAGTTCCAGATGGCCGAGAACGCGCACCTGCGGCGCCTGATGGAAGGCAAGCAGCAGTTGCCGGTGCAGTCGCAGATGGCCGAGATCCTATACGACGCGCGCGACCCGTCCACCCGCCGCATCGTGATCAACCGCGGTTCGCGTGACGACGTGTCGCTCGGCCTGCCGGTGATCGACCACGCTGGCGTGGTTGGCCAGGTCACCCGCGTGTTCCCGTTCACCTCCGAAGTCACGCTGCTGACCGACAAGGACCAGGCCATTCCGGTGCAGGTGCTGCGCAGCGGCTTGCGCAGCATCGTCTATGGCCGCGGCAATACGGGCCTGCTCGACCTGCGCTTCGTGGCCCAGGACGCCGACATCCAGGTCGGCGACGTGCTGGTGACCTCGGGCCTGGACGGGATGTACCCGGCCGGCCTGGCGGTGGCGCGCGTGACCCAGGTCGAGAAGGCGGCCGGCTCGTTCGGCCGCGTGGTCGGCCAGCCGCTGGCCGGCATCGACCGCAATCGCCAGGTGCTGGTGATCATGTCGCACAATCCCTTGCCGCCGCGCCCGGCGCCAGAGGCGCCGTACAGCGGCAGCCGGCGCAATATGCCGAAGATGCCGGCGGTGCCGACGCCGCCGCTGCCGGCCGCGCCGCTGCCGGCAGCCGGCGCGCCCGCCGCTGCCGCCGCCAACGGCGCGCCAGCGCCGACGCCGGCCAACCAGCCTGCGGCGACGCCGCCCGCGGCCCAGCCCACGCCACGTCCGGCGGCGGCCCAGCCCACGCCACGTCCGGCGGCGCCCGCCGCCACGCCACCTGCAGCGACCGCGCCCGCGCCGGCCGCCCGAACGGAGTAAGCCGCCATGCCCGGTCGCCGTCCGCATTACATCCTGCTGCCCGTCAGCCCGCTGTTCATCGCCTTCAGCCTGGTGTGCGCCTTCATGCTCAACCTGATGCCCTGGGGGCGTTGGGTCGGGGCGCCCGACTTCGTCGCGCTGGTGCTGGTGTTCTGGGGCATCCACCAGCCGCGCAAGGTCGGCATCGGCGTCGCCTTCTGCATGGGCCTGTTGATGGACGTGCACGACGCCAGCCTGCTGGGCGAGAACGCGCTCGCCTACACCGTGCTGTCCTACCTGGCCATCATGATCCATCGCCGCGTGCTGTGGTTCCCGCTGCTGACCCAGGCCATGCACGTGTTCCCGCTGCTGCTGCTGGCGCAGGCCATCCAGCTGGTCGTGCACCTGGTGGTCTCCGGCCGCTTCCCCGGCCTGCTGCCGTTCGTCGAGAGCGTGGTGGCGGTGGCGCTGTGGCCGCTGATCACCTGGCTGCTGCTGGCGCCCCAGCGGCGCGCCGTCGACCGCGACCATACCCGCCCCATCTGACCAGGTTTGCCCAGGAATGACCGAGTTCAAGGATAGCGACCGCGAGATCCACCAGTTCCGGATGCGCCTCACGGCGCTGGTGGCGCTCGTCTTCATCTGCTTCGGCCTGCTGGTCGCGCGCGTGGTCTGGCTGCAGGTGCTGCACCACGACCAGTACGCGGCGCAGGCCGAGGACAACCGCATCGCGCTGGTGCCGATCGTGCCCAACCGCGGCCTGATCGTGGACCGCAACGGCGTGGTCCTGGCGCGCAACTATTCCGCCTACACGCTCGAGATCACGCCGTCCAAGCTGCAGGCCGACATGGAGTCGGTGATCGACGAGCTGGCCAAGCTGGTCGAGATCGACGCGCGCGACCGGCGCCGCTTCAAGCGCCTGCGCGAAGAGTCGCGCAGCTTCGCCAGCATCCCGCTGCGCACCCGCCTGACCGACGACGAGGTGGCGCGCTTCACCGCCCAGCGCTTCCGCTTTCCCGGCGTCGAAGTCCAGGCGCGCCTGTTCCGCCAGTACCCGATGGGCGAGGTGGCCTCGCACGTGATCGGCTACATCGGCCGCATCAACGCCAAGGAAGCCGCCGCGATCGAGGAGGGCGACGACGCCGCCAACTACAACGGCACCGACCATATCGGCAAGGAAGGCGTCGAGAAGCGCTACGAGCGCCAGCTGCACGGCATCACGGGCTACGAGCAGGTCGAGCGCTCGGCCGGCGGCCGCGCGATCCGCACGCTCAAGCGCACGCCGCCAGTGCCGGGCAGCAACCTGATCCTGTCGATCGACATCGAGCTGCAGAAGATCGCCGAGGAGGCCTTCGGCGACCACCGCGGCGCGCTGGTGGCGATCGAGCCCGCGACCGGCGACGTGCTGGCCTACGTTTCGCGGCCGGGCTTCGATCCGAACCTGTTCGTCGACGGCATCGACTACCAGAGCTGGAACGAGCTGAACACCTCGCTCGACCGGCCGCTGATGAACCGTCCGCTGTCGGGCACCTATCCGCCGGGTTCGACCTTCAAGCCCTTCATGTCGCTGGCGGCGCTCGAGCTGGGTTACCGCCGTCCGCAGGACGCGATCCGCGATCCCGGCTTCTTCATCCTGGGCGGACACCGCTTCAACGACGACAAGCCGGGCGGCCACGGCATCGTCAACATGTACCACTCGATCGCCCATTCGTGCGACACCTATTACTACCAGCTGGGCAACGAGATGGGGATCGACAACATCTCGAAATTCATGAGCGAATTCGGCTTCGGCCATCCGACCGGGATCGACCTCGATCACGAAAAGACCGGCGTGCTGCCGTCGAAGGAATGGAAGGCCGAGCGCTTCAAGCGCAACCGCGCGGCCCAGAAATGGGTGGGCGGCGACACCATCTCGATCTCGATCGGCCAGGGCTTCAACAACTACACCATGCTGCAACTGGCGCATGCGACCGCGATCCTGGCCAATGACGGCGTGGTGATGAAGCCGCACCTGGTCAAGATGGTCGAGGATGGCGTGACCCGCGAGCGCACCCTGACCGTGCCCAAGGAGACCCGGCGCCTGTCGATGAAGCAGGAGCACCTCGATTTCATCAAGGATGCGATGGCCGGCGTGATGCGCGAAGGCACCGGGCAACGCGCCTTCTCCAGCGCCACGTACACGTCGGCCGGCAAGACCGGCACCGCGCAGGTGATCGGCCTGCGCGGCAAGAAGTACGACGCCAACGCGATCGACGAACGCCATCGCGACAATGCGCTGTTTACCGCCTTCGCGCCGGTCGAGCAGCCGCGCATCGCGCTGGCGATGATCGTCGAGAACGCCGGTTTCGGCGGCGTGGTGGCGGCGCCGATCGCGCGCAAGGTGCTCGACTACGCGATCCTCGGCAAGCGTCCGGCGCCGCCGCCGGAGCCGAAGGGTAGTGCCCGTCCCGCCACCGTCAAGGCGGCCGCGCCGGCCGCTGCGCCCCAACCTGCGGCCCCCGCCACCGCCACCCGAACCGAATAAGCCATGGCCCATATTCCAGAACGGCGCTCGCTGCGCCGCCGCCTGCGCCCGTACTTCACGGTGTTCGACCTGCCGCTGACCCTGATCCTGGCCATGCTGGTGACGATCAGCATGGTCACCATGATGTCGGCCGGCGCCGATTTCCCGGACCGGGTCGAGCACCAGATCCGCAACTTCCTGCTGTCCTTCGCCGTGATGTGGGTGGCCGCGAACATCGCGCCGCAAACCCTGATGCGGCTCGCGGTGCCGGTCTACGCGGTCGGCGTGGCCCTGCTGGTCGCGGTCGCGCTGTTCGGCCTGATCAAGAAGGGCGCGCAGCGCTGGCTGCACATCGGCGTCATCGACATCCAGCCGTCCGAGATCATGAAGATCGGCCTGCCGCTGATGCTGGCCTGGTACTTCCAGACCCGGGCCCAGGTCGCCGGCTGGAAGCATTACATCGTGGCCGCCGTGATCCTGATGATCCCGGTCGCCCTCATCATGGAGCAGCCCGACCTCGGCACCTCGCTGCTGGTCGCGTCGTCGGGCCTGTACGTGATCTTCCTGGCCGGCCTGTCGTGGAAGGCGATCGCGGCGGTGACGGTGAGCGTGCTGGCCTTCCTGCCGATCGGCTGGTCGATGATGCACGACTACCAGCGCCAGCGGGTGATGACCCTGATCGATCCGACTTCCGACCCGCTGGGCAAGGGCTTCCACATCATCCAGTCGATCATCGCGATCGGTTCGGGCGGCGTGACCGGCAAGGGCTATATGCAGGGCACCCAGGGCTACCTGGAATTCGTGCCGGAACGCACCACCGACTTCGTGTTCTCGGTGTATTCCGAGGAGTTCGGCCTGATCGGCAACCTGTTCCTGCTGTTCGTCTACCTGCTCTTGATCGGACGCGGCCTGATGATCGCAGCCAATGCGCCAAACGCCTTCGGCCGCTTGCTGGCCGGTTCGATCGCGATGATTTTCTTCACCTATGCCTTCGTCAATATGGGCATGGTTTCAGGGATATTGCCTGTAGTTGGGGTGCCACTACCGTTCATGAGCTATGGCGGCACGGCCTTCATCACGCTGGGCCTCGGCGCCGGCATCCTGATGAGCATCCAGCGGCATCGCAAGCTGGTGCAGACCTAGGGAAGCGCTGATTTATTCATGGCGGCGGTCTTGGCACGGAAAAAAGGCGCCCTGCTGCGTTGTAAATCCTCGCCATACCACGCGGTATGGCTGCGGTTTACGCCTTGCCGGGCGCCTTTTTCCGTCGCCAATCCCATCCGTCAGAATAAAACAGCGCTTCCCTAGGACGGCCAAGCCGTCCACGCGTCTAGCGAACCGGGCCGCCGCGCGCCGCGGGGCCTGCCGTGTGCACCTCGGTCAGCAAGGTCATCAAGCGGGAAATATCGACCGGCTTGGTGAAGAAATGGTCGAAGCCTGCCGCGAAGGCCTTGTCGCGGTCGGATTGCTGGCCATATCCGGTGACGGCAACCAGCACCGGAGGCGGCAGCCGCGGCATCGCGCGCAGCCGGCGCGCCAGCGCGTTCCCATCGAGCTCGGGAAGGCCGATGTCGAGCAGGCAGATGTCCGGCCTGATCGTCTCGACGTTGTCGAGCGCCCTCAGCGAGCTCAGTTCGACCACGACGTCATGGCCGGCCGATTCGACCAGCATCGACAGCATGGCGGCGGCGTCGGCATTGTCGTCCACCACCAGCACTTTCAGCCCGCCCGCCGCCGGCGCGAACCCCGTGGCGGAACCGGCGCTGCCGGCCGGCGCGGCAGCGGGTTCGATCCGCGGCAGGGTCACGGTGAACCGGCTGCCCTGTCCGGCGCCCGCGCTATGCGCGCCGACGCTGCCTCCGTGTAGCTCGACCAGGTTGCGCACCAGGGCCAGGCCGATGCCCAGCCCGCCCTGGGTCCGGTCGGCATCGCGCTCGCCCTGGGCGAACAGATCGAACACGCGGCCGACCAGCTCGTGGGCCATGCCGATGCCGTTGTCGCTCACCGAGATGGCGACGTCGCGCTCCCGCACCTCGACCCGCATGTCGATCGCGCCGCCCGGCGGCGTGTACTTGGCCGCATTGTTGAGGAGATTGGCGAGCACCTGCACCAGCCGCTTGCGGTCACCGCGTACGTAGGCCTTGCCCGCGCGGTAGACGCAGCGCAGCGCATGCTGGCGCTTTTCCATCAGCGGGCGCGCCTGCTCCTCGGCGTCGGCGATGACGTCGTGCACATCGATCTCTCTCTGTTCCAGCGTGATCAGGCCGCGGGTCACGCGCGAGATGTCGAGCAGGTCGTCGACCAGCGCGGTCATGTGCGCGACCTGGCGCTGGATGACGGCGCTGGTCCGGTGTATCTTGTCCTCGTCGAGGCGGGCGGCGGCGAGCAGGTCGGCCGCGGCGCTGATCGGCGCCAGCGGGTTGCGCAGTTCATGCGCCAGCATCGCGAGGAATTCGTCCTTCAGGCGGCTTGACAGGCGCAGCGCCTCTTCGGCCCGGGCCCGCTCGATCGCGTCCCAGGTGCGCTCGGCCACGTCGGCGATGATCTCGAGTTCACCCGGCGTCCAGCGGCGCGGCACCGAATGGCCGACATTGAAGTTGGCGCGCAGCTGGCCACCCCGGTTCAGCGGAATGACGACGACCGACTGCATCCCGAGATCCTGGTAGGCCTGCGCATGCCCGGCCAGGTGCGGGTCGGCCGCGATGTCCTCGGCCACGACCGCCCGCGCGGCGCGCAGGCTTTGCAGCAGGTAGGGACTGAACGAGGCCACCGATCCGTGCATCGGCAGGCCGGGCAGGGCGGGCAGCTCGCCGCCGTGCGTCCATTGCGCGGGGATGTGGAAGCAGCCGGCCTGGTCGTCGATTTCGGCGTAATAGGCGCGCGTGACGCCCAGGTGCTGGCGGATCAGCCGGGTCGCCGTGCCGATGATGTCGTCGGTCGTCGCCAGCCCTCTCAATTCGTCGGCCAGGTTGAGCTGGAAAGCGCGCCGGCGCTCCGCCATGACGCGCGCGCTCGTCTCGACCGCCGCGGTGAACATGCCGACGACGGCGCCCGAAATATCGCGGATCGGGCTGTACGAAAACGTGAAGTGGCACAGTTCGGGGTAGCCGTTGCGCAGCAGTTCGAGCGGCATGTCCTCGCCCCTGACCGCGATGCCGTCGTTCATCACCTGGTCGACCATGGCGCCGATCGTCGGCCAGATTTCGGGCCAGGTTTCCCGGGCCGGGCCGCCGAACGACGCCGGGTGCTTGCTCGAACCGAGGATCGGCCGGTAGAAATCGTTGTACAGCTGGATCAGGTCCGGGCCCCACCATATCGCGATCGGGAACTGCGATTCGAAGCAGACGTTCACCTGCAGCCGCAAGGCGTCGGGCCAGGTGGATGGGTCGCCAAGGCAGGTGCGCGACCAGTCGGTTTGCCGCAGCAGGGTCACGGTGTCGCCATTACCCGGCAGGTGATCGAAAATATGCGAAGAGTGCAACATGGTTGAAAGCGGACAGACCGGCGATGCCGCAGTATGCCCTGTTTTTTTGCGCCGGAACCACACTTTCGGAACGATCGGGGCACGAGGACGTCTTGCCAAAACGGCCATCATCGCATTCCGGCTTGATGCCTGCATATTGATGAGTCTGGCAAGACAACGTAAACTGGGGGTCGACCTAACACGATGGAGGACGGCCAATGGGCGTTCGTACAAGCTTCCTGGCGGTCATACCGGTTGCCATTCTAGTATCGGCCTGCAGCAGCACGGGAGAGCATAAAAAGCTCAATCCTTTCCCCTGGCCGCACAAGCCGACCGCCAAGCATGGCAAGGCGCCCCAGCTGCCGGCCGCCAAGTCGGGCCGCGGCGGCTACTACAAGGACGACGGCCCGGGCGACGACATCCCCGACGGCCTGCTCGACGTGCCGGACGCCGTGGTCAAGGCCGAGCCCTTCAACAAATGGACCAGCCGTCCCTACACGGTGCTGGGCAAGACCTATACGCCGCTGGGAAATGACGAGCGGTACAGCGCGCGCGGCGTCAGCACCTGGTATGGCGTCAAGTTCCACGGCCAGCGCACGGCGTCCGGAGAACTGTACGATATGTACAAGATGACGGCCGCGCATCCGACGCTGCCGATCCCGTCCTATGTGCGCGTGACCAGCCTCGACACCGGCAATTCGGTGGTGGTGCGCATCAACGACCGCGGCCCCTTCCATTCCAGCCGCATCATCGACGTCTCGTACACGGCGGCGCTCAAGCTCGGGCTGCTGGGCAAGGGCAGCCATGAAGTCGAGATCGAGCGCCTGTTCCCGGGCGATCCGATCGTCCCGCCGGCGCAGATCGCGGCCGCGCGCCGCGAGGTCGCGTCGATCGCGCAATCGGCGCCGCCCGAGATCGAGGCGCTGATGCTGGAAGACCGGATTCATTCCGACAGCGCGGCGCTGGTGAGCCAGGCCGAGCCGGTGTCCGCGCCCGCGCCGGCCGGTCGCTTCTTCATCCAGCTCGGCGCCTATGGCCGCGCCGGCACCGCCGAGGCGATGGGCGAAAAGATCGCCGATGCCGGCGTCGAGCTGGGCAAGCTCGAAGTGGTCAAGGTGGGTTCCCTGAATCGCCTGTACGGCGGCCCGTACGCCAGCCGCGCCGAAGCGATGGAAGCCATGCGTGCGCTGCCGTCCAGCCTCGGCTTCAAGCCGATCGTGGTCCAGCGCTGATCGCCCCCTCGTCGAACGCGGCGCGCTGAACCTCCGCGCCATGAAAAATGGCCGGCGAACCGGCCATTTCTTCGAGCGGAAAAGAAGCGCTTATGCCTGTGCGGCGGTGCGGCGGCGGCGCAGGAAGCCGATGGCGGCCAGGCCGGCGCCGGCCAGCAGGACGCTCGACGGTTCAGGCACTTCGCCCGGCTCTTCGGTCGGCTCTTCCACTTTGGTGTAGTCGAGCAGGAGCTCGGAGTTGGTGAGCATCAGGTCGCCGAGCACTTTCAGCTTGAACGTCAGTTGGCCATCGTTCAGCAGCGCATCGATGATGGACTGGTTCGTCACGGTGCCGCTGATGGTGAACTCACCGGTGTACGCCTTCTTCACGGTCGTCGTCGTGGTCGTGGTATCCGAATATTGCGAGTGCGATTGTTTGCAGATGAAGAAGAACCATTTCGTGCATTTTTGGCCGTCGTAAATTTCCTGGAAGCTCGACGGGGAGGTATAGCTCGACTCGAAGAGCTGGGTGCTTCCGCTTCCGAGCAGGAAGTCGCCGAACCACAGGGCGGCGCTCTCTTGTTCACCGGTATAGGTATGGGTATTGGTGACCGTCACATCGCGGGTGCTCTTGCCATTCTTGACCTTGCCGTACTCGCCTTCGTCGCGGTCGCTGGTCGAGGTCAGTTTCATCAGTTCGCCATCGTCCTTGAAGGAGAACGAATACGACAGGCTATTGAAGGTATATTTTTCTGGCAGCGGCGTATCGTTGATGAAAGCGACTTTGTAGCTGCCCTGATCCAGCATCCCGTTGGCCAGCGAGCCGTTCAGCGAAATGGGTGCAGCGGCAGCGGTGGTCGACAGCGTGGCGGCGGCGAGCAGCAAGGCGGTGATGATCTGTTTCATGGTTTCCCCTCGGAACGTCAAATTATATTGGAACAACTTAATTTGATATAGAGCAAATAGTGTGCCAAGGATATAAGTGTTTGTTTTGGTTAATTAAAATTTCTTGAGGAAAATTAAGTGTAAAGATATTCGACAGCTTGCGGGTGGTCAACTGCGCACACAGCATAAAAAAAGCGCGCCATGTGGCGCGCTGGATGGATGCGATACACGACCGCGACGTTATTCGCAGTTGCGCAAGTCGGCGCCGGAGAAGTTGCCGATGAGCGTGGAAAGCCGACTGCGCGCACCGGCATCGATCGCCCGGTACTGGTAGGCGGGGCGCATGACTTGCGGGCCACGCGGCAGCACCCGCACACCGCGCACACCCTGGCGCTGCAGTTGCGCCACCAGCTTCTGGGCCGCGCTGTCGGTCTTGAACACGCCCAGCGAGATCGCCCAGCGCAGCGGCGAGTCGCCCTGCATGATGTAAAAATTCTCGACACCGCGTTCCTTGAGCTCGGCGGCGCGGCGCTGGGCGCCTTCGCGGCCGCCGTTGGGAGGCAGGTAGACCAGGCGGCTGGTCACTTCCTGGAAGGGGACGTCGACCCGCGACTGGCGCGCAGCGAGGTCCAGGCTGGCCACCCGGGTTTCGAAACGGCGGGCGTCGGCGGCGCTGAAGGGACCGGCCTGGACGCAGGCGATCAGGCCCGGCGCCACGGCGGCCGGCGGCGCCGGCTCCGGCGAGGGCGCGGCGGCGGATGGCTCGGCGCGGGCTTCGGCGTCGCCGGCTTCCATGGCCTCGGCCTCGTCCAGCGCGCGCTTGGCCTCGACCGCCGTCAGTTGCGTGATGCGTTCGGGCGCCAGCTGGTTGTTCAGCCGGCCTGGCTCGCGCTCACCGGCGCCGGGCTGGCCCAGCATGCCCTGGCCATACGCCAGCAAGGCCGCGTTCGCGGCCAGCAGCGCCCAGAATACGAATTTCAACACCGTGCTTCCCCCTCTCTCCAGGCGGTCGCCGCCTGCAGGCCGACCAGCACGATATTATCGACCACCCTGTGCGCGACCTTGAGCGCGGGCGCGATGGTCGGCGCCGCGCCGCCCGAGACGATGCAGGAAGAGGCGCCATGTCCGGCCACGGCGCGCTCGATGGCGCCGGCCTGGGCCGACAGCACGCCGGAGAGAATCGCGTCGTTGGTATTGTCGCCAAACAGCGCCGGCACGGCGCCAGGGACTACCTGCGGCAGCTGCGCCGTGTTGCTGGCCAGGCTGGACGCCATCAGCGCCAGGCCGGGCAGGATCATGCCGCCCACGAACAGGCCGTCGGCGCTCACCGCGTCGACCGTGGTCGCGGTGCCGCAGGTGGCGACGATCAGGTTCTGCCTGGGCGCCAGGGCGCGCGCGCCGATGGCGGCGGCGAAGCGGTCGCAGCCCAGGCGGCCGGGGTCGCGGTAGCCGTTGCGCAGGCCGGCGCGCTCCACGCTGGAGGCGAACCATTCGACCTCGATCCCGGCCGGCAGCAGGGCCGCGATGCGCCCGGCCAGCTGTGGGCCGGCGACGTTCGACACCAGCGCGCGGGTCACGCCGGCGCTCGCCCATCGGGCAGCTGCTTCGTCCAGCTGCGCATGCAGCACGGCGCCGTGCAGGCGCCACGCGCCGAGGGCGCTGCCGGCGTCGGCCAGCGCCCACTTGACGCGGGTATTGCCCGCGTCGACCAGCAGCATCATGTCTTCACCCGCAGCGAGACGTCGCCGGCCATCACGGTGATGCGGCCCTCCGACGTGTCGAGCAGCAGGCGGCCGCTGTCGTCGACGCCGGCGGCGCGGCCCTCGTGCCGCACCGCGCCGTGGTCGAGCAGGACCACGGTCTCGCCCTGCCAGGCGTGGCGCAGGTTCCAGCGCGCGGCGAAGGCGGCGAAGCCGCGCGCGGAAAACTCCGCCAGCGCCGCGGCCAGGCCGTCGAGCAGGGCCGCCATCAGGACGTCGCGCTCCATGCGCGCCAGCCAGGGCACGCCGGCCGCGCTGCGTCCCAGCTGCGCTTCCATCTCGTCCGGCATCAGGAGATTGAGGCCGATGCCGATCACGGTCCAGGTGCCGCCACCGGGCGCGGACTGGGTCTCGACCAGGATGCCGGCCAGCTTGTCGCCGTCCTTGAGCAGGTCGTTCGGCCATTTCAGCTGGACTTGCTGGCCCAGCGCGCCGAGCGTCTCGGCCAGCGCCACGCCGATTGCCAGCGGCAGGCCAACCAGCGCCTGCGGGCCGCCGTCGAACTTCCACGCCAGCGAAAAGGTCAGCGAACCTTCGGGCGAAGACAGCCAGCTGCGGCCGGCGCGACCGCGGCCGGCGGTCTGGTGTTCGGCCACCAGCAGCAATGGCGCTTCGAGCGTCGCGGCGCGCGCCAGCAGGTCGGCATTGGTGGAGCCGGTCTGCGCCACGACGTCGACCGCCACGCCGGCCTTCGACAGTGCGCGGATGGCATCGGCGTTCATGCTTCCCCCTGGCGCTGCTTGGTCGGCGCGCGCGCGAACAGGCGGTCGAACACGAAGTTGGGCAGCAGGCGCAGCAGCTTGGCGACGACGCCCATCTGCCAGGGCAATACGCGGTAGCTGTCGCCGCGCGCGATCACGGCGGCGGCTTGCGCCGCGAAGCGGTCGGCGGGCATCAGGAAGGGCATGGGAAAACGGTTCTTGCTGGTCATGGGGGTGTCGATATAACCGGGGGCGATCGTCACCACCCGGATGTTGGTCGCGCGCAGCTCGACCCGCAGCGCTTCGCAGTAGCTGTGCACGGCGGCCTTGCTGGCGCAGTAGGCGCCGGCGCCGCGCATGCCGCGCACGCCCGCCACGCTGCCGATGCCCACCAGGCGGCAGGGCGTCGCCTGCCGCCGCATGGGGGCAATGAACGGGGCGAAGGTGGCGACCGTGGCGTTCACGTTGGTGGCGAACACCGCGTCGAACACGGCCAGGTCGGCCGCGCGGTCGGTGAGCGTGCCGTGCGAAATGCCGGCGCTGGCGATGACGACGTCGGCGCCGCCGTTGGCGGCGATGAAGTCAAGCGCGGCCGCGGCCAGGCCGTCGCGATCGAGCACGTCGACCGCGTAGATGTGATGCCGTTCGGGGTGGGGCAGCGAGGCGGCCAGCGCAACCAGGTGGTCGCGCCGCCGCGCCAGCAGGCCGAGCGTGGCGCCGCGCGCGGCGTATTCGCGCGCCAGGGCGGCGCCGATGCCGCTCGAGGCGCCGGTGATGAAGACGCGCTCCGTCCGCGTCGACATGGGCTTAGCGCTGGTTGCGCACGATGGCGACGTCGATGCCGCTGTCGAGCAGCTTGGCGCGCGCCTTGTTGACGGCTTCGACTTGCGAGTAGGGGCCGACCCGCACCCGGTGCAGCACGCCGCTGTCGGTGCTGCGGTCGGTGATGGCGGCCTCGAAGCCGAGCAGGGCCAGCTTGGCGCGGGTGTTCTCGGCGTCCGACATCTCGCGGAAGGCGCCGGCCTGCAGGTAATAGATGTAGCCGTCGGTCACGGCCGCCGCGCCGGAGGCGGGGGCGGCGGTGTTGACCGGGCCCGGCGGCGGTGGCGGCGCGCTCGGGCGCGGCTCCTGCATGCCGGCGATGGCGGCGCCCAGCGGGTCGGAGTCGGGCTGCTGCTGTGGTGACGGCGCCGGCGCGCTCGCCGGCGCGCTCGGCTGGCTTGGCGCCTGCGGCACCGGCGCCCGGTTGCCGTACATCGGCTTGTTGGGATCGGACGCCTGGCTCGGCTCGAGGTCGGCCGGGCGGCCCATCTTGTTGGAACGATCGGTGAACGGCGAGGCGCCCTTGGTGATCACGAGCGCGACCGCCACCGCGATCCCCAGCCCGATGATCAGGCCGACGATGATGCCGGTCAGGGTGCTGCCGCGTTGGTGGCGTTGGCTACGCTTCGAGAAGGTACGGATGACGGTCATGACGCTTTCTGGTGATGAGACGTTGGGCTTCGGTTCCAGTGCTGCCTGCACTTTAGGGCACTTCGAAAAACCTGCTGCGCGTTGCAGTTTCGGTCTGCGATGCTCACCGTACGGCCGTACGGTTGCGCTTCTCGACCGAAACTGCTGCCGCTCGCGACGGTTTTTCGAGGCGCCCTTCACATCTTGTCCGGCGCCGAGACGCCGATCAGGGCCAGGCCATTGCGCAGCACCTGGCGGGTGGCGGCGGCCAGCGCCAGGCGGGCCAGCTTGAGCGACTCGTCGTCGTCGAGCAGCCACTTGTGCGCGAAATAATAGCTGTGCAGCTCGCCGGCCAGTTCGCGCAGGTAGAACGCGACCTGGTGCGGGCCGAGTTCGGCCTGCGCGCGCTGCAGCATCTCGGGATAGGCCGCCAGCTTGGCCAGCAGTTGCGACTCGTGCGATTCGGTCAGCGGCGACAGATCCGCCTTGGCCAGGCTGGCGACGTCGCCGCCCCAGTTGGCCAGCGCCGAGCAGATGCGCGCGTGGGCGTACTGCACGTAGTAGACCGGATTCTCGTCATTGGTCGCGAGGGCGACGTCAACGTCGAACACGAACTCGGTGTCGGCCTTGCGCGAAATCAGGAAGAAACGCACCGCGTCGCGGCCGCGCGTGACGTCGCCATTGCCCGACCATTCGATCAGGTCGCGCACGGTGACGTAGGAGCCGGCGCGCTTGGAGATCTTGACCTCTTCGCCGTTCTTCATCACGGTGACCATCTTGTGCAGCACGTAGTCGGGATAGCCCTGCGGGATGCCGATGTTCACCGCCTGCAGGCCGGCGCGCACGCGCGCGATGGTGCCGTGGTGGTCGCTGCCCTGGATGTTGATCGCCTGGTCGAAGCCGCGGCGGAATTTCTGGATGTGGTAGGCGACGTCGGGCACGAAATAGGTATAGGTGCCGTCGGACTTGCGCATCACGCGGTCCTTGTCGTCGCCGTAGTCGGTGGTCTTGAGCCACAGGGCGCCGCCGTCTTCATAGGTCTTGCCGGCATCGACCAGGGCCTGCACCGCCGTCTCGACCTTGCCGTCGGCGTACAGCGACGATTCGAGATAATAATTGTCGAACTTGACGCCAAACGCTTGAAGATCCTGATCCTGCTCGTTGCGCAGGTAGGTGACCGCGAAGCGGCGGATCGATTCGATGTCGTCGACATCGCCGCTGGCGGTGGCGGGTGCGCCGTCGCTGGCCGACACGGTCTTCTTGGCCAGGAAGTCGGCCGCGATGTCGGCGATGTAGTCGCCGTTATAGGCCGACTCCGGCCATTCGGCGTCGCCCGGCTTGAAGCCGCGCGCGCGCGCCTGCACCGAGGTGGCGAGGGTGGCGATCTGGACGCCGGCGTCGTTGTAGTAGAACTCGCGCGTCACTTCGATGCCCTGCGATTCGAACAGCGACGACAGCGCATCGCCCAGCGCGGCCTGGCGGCCGTGGCCGACGTGCAGCGGACCGGTCGGGTTGGCCGAGACGAATTCGATGATCGCATGGTGGCCGCTGGCGGCGCCGGCGCGGCCGAAGGCTTCACCCTGCTCGAGCACGCTGCGCACCACCGACTGCTTGGCGGCGGCGGCCACGCGCAGGTTGATGAAGCCGGGGCCGGCAATCTCCGCCGATTCGATCAGGCCCTGCGCGCCCGGCTCGGCCTGCAGCGCGGCGACCAGGCGGGTGGCCAGTTCGCGCGGATTGGTCTTGAGCGGCTTGGCCAGCTGCATGGCGATATTGCAGGCGATGTCGCCGTGCGAAGGATCGCGCGGACGCTCCAGCACCACATTGGGGGCCAGGTCGGTGCCGGCGACGATCGGGGCGAGGGCTGCCTGGAACAGGGCAACGATTTGTTGTTTTTGTTGGGCGAGCATGGGAATGGTCGAAAAATTAGGTACTACGGATGGACGGCGCCTATTATCGGGAAGACGAGCAGGCAAACAGTGAACATTATACTAGTTTGATGCCACGCTTTGGCTGGACACGGCGTTCGCGATTGGCGGTTCAACAACCATATTAAGCGTCGCCAAAGGCATAACCGTTACAATGGGAGCCCATTTTCGCAACATTTTATTCGCCATGACTGACAAGCGTCCAACGCTCACCCTGAAACCCAAGGCCAGGCCCGCCGCCGACCGGCGCGCGCCAGGCGCGGTCGGCCGCAACCCGGTTCCGGCCGGCGCTGCGGCAAAGGGTCCTGCGCGGGGGCAGGGCGGTCATGGCAAGCCCGGTCCGAGCGCATCAGGCCAGCCCCGGCCGGCAGATCCCGACCGCCGCCCGGTCGGCAAGCCGCCTCGGGCGCAGGGTGGCGACTTCCCCGGCCAGCAGCCGCGTGCGCAGCGTGAAGAAGCGCCGCGCCTGCGCCAGAGCCACGAAGTGAAAGTCGCGCCGCAACGCGACTACCGTCCCGACCTCAAGTCCGATTCGCTGGCGCTGGCGCTGCTCGGCGCCGCCAGCGCCGTGGCGCGCGTGCGCGGGGGCAGCGCGCTGCCGCAGGCCCTCGCCCTTGTATTCGCCGCCTACGACGCCACGCCGCAGGCGCGCGGCGCGATCCAGGACATCGCCTACCGCACCATGCGCCAGCTGGGCCGCAGCGAGACCCTGCTGGGCCTGATGACCAGCAAGGCGCCCGAGCCGCCGATGCTGGGCGGCCTGTTGTGCGCGGCGCTCTCCCTGCTCGATCCGCCCGAGGGCCAGGCGGCCCCGTATGAGGCCTTCACCGTGGTCGACCAGGCCGTCAACGCGGCCGCAGCCCATCCCGATTTCGCCCATGCCAAGGCCATGGTCAACGCCGTGTTGCGGCGCTTCCTGCGCGAGCGCGAGGCGCTGGTCGCAGAAGCCCTGCGCGAGCCGCTGGCGCGCTTCAATTATCCGCAGTGGTGGATCGACACCATGCGCGCGGCCTATCCGCGCGACTGGGAAGCCGTGCTCGAGGCCGGCAACGTCCATCCGCCGCTGACCCTGCGCGTCAACCGCCGCAAGACCGATGTCTCTGCCTATCTGCACGCCCTGAACGAAGCCGGCCTGCAGGCCGAGCAGGTGGGCTTGACCGCGGTGCGCCTGGCCCAGGCCATCAACGTGGCCCAGATCCCGGGCTTCGCCGACGGCGTGGTGTCGGTGCAGGACGCCGGCGCCCAGCTGGCCGCGCCGCTGCTCGACCTGAAGGACGGCATGCGCGTGCTGGACGCCTGCGCCGCTCCCGGCGGCAAGAGCGGTCACATCCTCGAGACCGCCGACGTGCAGCTGACCTCGGTCGACGCCGACCCGGCGCGCCTGGCGCGCGTGGGCGACAACCTGGGCCGCCTCGGCCTGGACGCGACGCTGCTGGCCGCCGATGCCGGCAGCCGGGACTGGTGGGATGGCCGTCAATACGATCGTATCCTGGCCGACGTGCCGTGCACCGCCTCGGGCATCGTGCGCCGCCACCCGGATATCCGCTGGCTGCGCCGCAAGTCGGATACATCCCAACTTGCAACACTTTCTTCCAAAATACTCGACAATCTTTGGCAGATGTTGCTGCCCGATGGTAAATTGCTGTTCGTGACATGTTCGCTCTGGCCCCAGGAATCGGAGGCGCAGGCAGCCGCTTTCGCGGCTCGCCACGACGCAGTCCGCCTTGATGCGCCGGGCCAACTCCTGCCGCTCGGCGGCGCCGGACAGGATCATGACGGTTTGTTCTACGCCCTGTTCCAGAAGAAAGCGGCGTAAGTTCTTTTACACTACGCGCATTTTTTAAGGCCCCGGCTCACCCGTGACGTTACGACTTTTACGCCTCCTCGCCTGCCAGCTGCTGCTGGCGCTTGCGTGCGTTGCTGCGTGGGTACCGGCGCAGGCGGCCGACGGGATCGAGATCAGCCGCGCCGCGATCGAAGCGAGCGACGACGGCTACCGGCTCAACACGGTCTACGATTTCGAGCTCAATAGCGGCCTGCGGGATGCGCTCCAGCACGGCGTGCAACTGCATTTCACCACCGAGATCGAGCTGGTGCGGCCGCGCTGGTGGTGGCGCGACGAGCGGGCGGTGTCCGCCAAGCGCACCATCCGCATTTCGTATGACGTGCTGACGCGCCAGTATTACGTGACGGTGGTCGGCTCCTTCCAGGAGCGCTTCCAGACCTTCGAGGATGCGATGTTCATGGTGCGCCGGCCGACCCGCTGGCTGATCGCGCCCAAGGGCAAGCTCAAGCCGGGCGAAGTCTACGAAGTCTCGCTGCGCATGTACATGGACCGCGAATACCTGCAGAAGCCGCTCCAGGTCAACGCCCTCAACGATTCCGACTGGCGCCTGACGTCCAGCCGGAAGACCTTTACCTATCGTGCAGAGTAGACCGGTCAACCAGGTCTTGCGCTACGCCCTCGTCGTGGGCTGCGCGGTAGTGTGCATCCTGCTGTTCCTGCTCGCGTCGGCCTCGGCCAATTCCGAATTCCTTGGCCGCTACTACGGCTGGCTGATCGGACTGATCGGCGCGGTGGCCTTCGTGCTGCTGGCCTTCGTCGCGGTCGCCCTCGGCCGCCTGTATTCGCGCCACAAGGCCGGCAAGTTCGGCTCGCGCCTGATGGCGAGACTGGTGCTGCTGTTCGCCGGCATCGGCATCCTGCCCGGCGTCGTCATCTTCATGGTGTCGGTGAATTTCGTCTCGCATTCGATCGACTCGTGGTTCGACGTCAAGATCGAGTCGGCGATCGAGTCGGGCCTGAACCTGGGCCGCGCCGCGCTCGACGAATCGCTGGCCGAACTGGGCGCGACCGCGCAGACCGCCGCCGCGACCCTGGCGGGCCAGGGCGACATGAGCGCGCAGCCGGTGCTGGCGCGCCTGCTGGCCGACACCAGCGGCCTGCAGAGCGCGATGCTGGTCGACGAGAAGGGCGCGGTGCTGGCCGCGGCGCTGGAAGACCGCGGCGCCAACCTGGCGGCCGACGCGCCCAACGAACGCATGCTGAAGAGCGCCGCCATGCCGGGCGGGTATGCGCTGGCCGAAGGCGGCGTCGATCGCGACCTGAGCGAAGAGGGGCTCGACGGCGTCTCGAGCGCGCTCGACGCCGTCACGGGCCTGCGCCTGCGCGTGGTGCTGGCCGTGCCCGAGCCGCCCGGCGCGCCGCAGCGCTACCTGCAGCTGCTGCAGTCGGTGCCGGTCAACCTGGCCTCGAACGCCGAGGTGCTGCGCTCGGCCTACAGCGAATACCGCCTGCGCCTGGAAGCGCGCACCGGCCTGCGCAAGATGTACATCGGGATGCTGACCCTGACGCTGCTGCTGGCGATCTTCGGCGCCGTCGGCAGCGCCTTCCTCATCGCCGGCAACCTGGCGCAGCCGCTGCTGGTGCTGGCCGAGGGCACGCAGGCGGTGGCCGAGGGCGACCTGTCGCCCAGGCCGATCGTCCAGACGAAGGACGAACTTGGCACGCTGACGCAATCGTTCAACGCCATGACCGGCCAGTTGTTCGAGGCCAGGAGCGCGGTCGAGCGCAACCGCGCCGCGCTGCAAAGCGCCAAGGCCCACCTCGAATCGGTGCTGGCGAATATGTCGGCCGGCGTGATCGTGCTCGACGCCGAGGGCCTGGTGGTGAACTCGAACGACGCCGCCTACCGCATCCTGCAGGTGGAACCCGGCGCGATGGCCGGGCCGCTGGCCCGGATCCCGGGACTGGAACACTTCTCGAACTGCATCACGCGCGCCTTCTCGGCCCAGAGCGCGCACTCGGCGGCCGAGCGGCGCAAACGTGCGCACTGGCAGCAGCAAATCGAGATCCCGCGCCGCGGCAGCGGCGACGACCACGACCACGACCTGGTGCTGCTGGCGCGCGGCTCGCGCCTGCCGGTGGGCGCGGACAGCGGCTTCATCGTCGTGTTCGACGACATCTCGGACGTGATCACGGCCCAGCGCTCGGTGGCCTGGGGCGAGGTCGCGCGGCGCCTGGCGCACGAGATCAAGAACCCGCTCACGCCGATCCAGCTGGCGGCCGAGCGCATGCAGATGAAGCTCGAGGACAGCCTGCCGCCGAAAGAGGCCGAGCTGCTCAAGCGCGGCACCACCACCATCGTCAACCAGGTCGACGCCATGAAGCGCATGGTGGACGACTTCCGCGACTACGCGCGCACGCCGCCGGCCATGCTCGAGCAGCTCGACCTGAATGGCCTGATCGGAGAAATCCTGAACCTTTACCTGGCCGAGGATGGCAATGACGTCATCCACGCCAGCCTGGCGCCGAACCTGCCGCGCGTGATGGGCGACGCCACCCAGCTGCGCCAGGTGATCCACAACCTGGTGCAGAACGCCCAGGATGCGCTGGTCGACCGCGGCCCCGACGCGCCGCCCCCGCGCGTGGACGTGAGCACCGAGGCGATCCACTACACCGGCGCCGACGGGCTCGCGGGCACCGCGGTGCGCCTGGCGATCGTCGACAACGGCCCCGGCTTCGCGCCGCGCATCCTGGCGCGCGCCTTCGAACCGTATGTCACCACCAAGGCCCGCGGCACCGGCCTCGGCCTGCCCATGGTCAAGAAAATCGTGGACGAGCACGGGGGCCGGATCGACGTCGGCAACCGCAGCGATGGAACTGGCGCAGCGGTATCGATTTTGCTGCTAAAGTTAGCTTAAGTGTCCTGAAATGAAGATTCATTGAATCAAACCTGATTGTTCAACGAACCTCTATTTCAGGGCATGAGAACTCGGCCCCATCAGCAAACTTGGCTTAAGTGCAAAAAAACTTATAAAATTGCACACGTGACGGGTAGAAGATCAGGAAGGTAGAAACGATGGCGAACATACTCGTAGTTGACGATGAAATGGGCATCCGGGAACTCCTGTCGGAGATTCTCGGCGACGAAGGCCATGCCATCACCCTGGCCGAGAACGCGCAACAGGCGCGCGAGGCGCGTGCGGCCGCGACGCCAGACCTGGTGCTGCTCGACATCTGGATGCCGGATACCGATGGCGTGACCCTGCTCAAGGAGTGGCAGCGCGACGGCATGTTGACCATGCCGGTCATCATGATGTCGGGCCATGCGACCATCGACACGGCGGTCGAGGCGACCCGCATCGGCGCCCTGAATTTCCTCGAAAAGCCGATTGCCCTGCAAAAGCTGCTCAAGGCGGTCCAGCAGGGCCTGACCCGCGCGCAAGAGGTGGCGCGCGCACCGATGGCACCGCCGCGCCCGATCGCGCCGAGCGCGCCGCCGGTGGCGAGCGACGCCGCCATCGCCGCCCCCAGCGCGCCGATGTTCGCGTCCCCTGGCGTGCAGCCCGGCCCAGGCGTCGGCATGGGCAACGGTACGCGCATGGTGCATGCGGTGTCGCAGGGCGAGGGCACCGGCTATACGCTGTCGTTCGACCTACCGCTGCGCGAGGCGCGCGACGCCTTCGAGCGCATGTATTTCGAACATCACCTGGGCCGCGAAGGCGGCAGCATGACGCGCGTCGCCGAGAAGACCGGCCTCGAGCGCACCCACCTGTACCGCAAGCTCAAGCAGCTGGGCGTCGAACCGGGCAAGCTCGCCAAGAAAGGGGGATGATGGCCCGCGCGGCCACCGTCCTCGTCACAGGGCCCAGCGCCGCCGCACGCGAACAGGCGATCGCGGCGCTGCTGGCCGTTCCTCCCGCTGCCGTTTCCGATCCTGGCGCGCCTGGCGCCGGCGCAGCCACGTCGCGCGACTTCAGCGCGGTCATCCTCGAAGGCCTGGGCGTGGCCGCCACGCCGCTCGAGACCGGCCCCGGCCTGCAGGTCGTGCGCATCGCTCCCGGGTGTTTGTGCTGCGACGGCAATCTCGTTTTGCGTGTAACATTGAATCGACTGCTGCGCCAACGCCCGGGACGCCTGTTTCTCGGCCTGGCGAGCAGCGAACACCTTGATCAGTTGCGATCGTGGCTTGCAGCGCCGCCATACGATCAGCTGTTGGCACTGAACCCGACCGTCCACGCCTGAAGGCACTTGACGGTCTTGAAATCGGTTCGGACAGCCCCACCTCTGAAGCGAAGTGAACAGCCTGCCGTACGCCGCCATGCGGCAGGGTTGCACTAATTTCTGATCGAAGGAGTCATCATGAACATGATCTATAACAGCGAACAGTACAGCGTCGTCGAGTTCGGCGTCGACCGTGAACTCGAAGCGCTGCGATTTGGCGGCTTCGAGATCGTCGACAAGGCCGGCCGTCGCGAGGCCTTCATCGGCGGCCGCCTCGCGCAATCGTTCCGGCGCGACGTCAACAACCTGATTGCCAGCGAACCCACCATGGAAGAGATCGACGACTTCCTGGGCTCGTATGACACCCTGATGAGCCAGCCCGTCGTTCTTCATTGAGCACGTGCATTGAGCCAGGACAGCATTTCGCTGCGCTGAAGTCCCCGAGCGCCATTGCCACCGGCGGGCAATGGCGCTTTTTTCATCGGTCATGGTAAGCTGCGGGCCATGTGCCAGCTCCTCGGAATGAACTGCAATGTCCCTACCGACATTGTCTTCTCTTTTACCGGCTTCGCCCACCGCGGCGGCCGCACTGACACCCACCACGACGGCTGGGGAATCGCCTTCTTCGAGGGCAGTGGCGTGCGCCACTTCGTCGATCACCAGGCCGCCATCGCCTCGCCGATCGCCGAACTGATCAAGCGTTATCCGATCAAGTCGACCAACGTCATCGCCCACATCCGCAAGGCCACCGTCGGCCACGTGGCGCTGGAAAACTGCCATCCCTTCGTGCGCGAGCTGTGGGGCCGCTACTGGGTGTTCGCCCATAACGGCGACCTCAAGGATTTCGCGCCCGTGCTCGACGGCGCCTTTCGTCCGGTCGGCACCACCGACAGCGAACTGGCCTTCTGCTACCTGCTGCAAAGCATGCGCCGCGAGTTCGGCGACACCGCGCCGGGCCGCGAGGAGTTGCGCGCACTGCTCGAGCGCATCATTCCCGGCATCGCCGCCCACGGCACCTTCAATATGATGCTGTCCGACGGCGCCGCGCTGTTCACCCATTGCTCGACCAAGCTGTGCTACGTGGTGCGCAAGTATCCCTTCGTGACGGCCTGCCTGTCCGACGAAGACCTGTCGGTCGACTTTTCGCAGGTGACCACGCCCGACGACCGGGTCGCGATCATCGTCACCGAGCCGCTCACGACGAACGAGGAGTGGACCCATTTCGCGCCGGGTGAGCTGAAGGTGTTCGTCGACGGATTGCCGCAGTAAACACTGTGTATCGATTGTGACAACACCGATGTTTCGCGAATAACGTTCTTCTAATAAATTAGTGCCAAGAAGACACACGCCGGGATGGATGCGGTAAAGTAGTCCGATTGATGCGAGAACGAGAACGAGATGACCGATACCGCCAGCCTCGACGAGGCCTCCCAGCCGCTACGCATGCGCCATTTCTACCTCGCGCGCCAGCCCGTGCTGGACCGCAACCAGGCGCTGTTCGGCTATGAACTGCTGTTTCGCGGCAGCGCCCAGGGCCCGGCCCATTTCGATTCGGGCCTGTCGGCCAGCGCCAGCGTCATCCACCATGCATCCCAGCTCGGCCTGCCGCGTGCGATCGGCGACGCCAACGCCTTCATCAACGTCGACAAGGACGTCTTGGTGAGCGATATGTTCGCCTTCCTGCCGCGCGAGCGCACGGTGCTGGAGATCGTCGCTTCGGTCGAGCCGGACGACGCCGTCATCGAACGCATGCGGGCCCTGGGCAAGCATGGCTTTCGCTTCGCGGCCGAGGCGGCGGCCCACGGCCCGGCGCTGTCGCGCCTGCTGCCCGTGATCGACTTCGTCAAGATGGATTTGCGCGCGCTGCCGGCCGTGACCCTGCTGTCGCTGGCGCCGCGCCTGCGCACCACGGGCAAGCGCCTGGTGGCCGAAAAAGTCGAGAACCACAGCGAATACCGCACCTGCCTGGACATCGGCTTCGACTACTTCCAGGGCTATTATTTCGCCAAGCCGTCGGTGCTGGCCAGCCGCAAGCTGTCGCCGTCGCAGACGACGGTGCTCGACCTGGTGAACCTGGTGGCGTCCGACGCCGACAACGCCGAGATCGAAAGCGTGGTCAAGCGCGAGGTGACGATCGGCCTGAACCTGCTGCGCCTGGTGAACACGCCGGCGGTGGGGGCGGGGCGACGCATCGAATCGATCAGCCAGGCCCTGACCCTGCTGGGCCGGCGCCAGCTGCAGCGCTGGCTGCAGATCCTGCTGTATGCCGAGCCGGACGTGCGCGGCCACAGCCAGAGCCCGCTCCTGCTGCTGGCCACCACGCGCGCGCGCCTGATGGAGCTGCTGGCCCAGCGCCTGCGCCCCGGCCAGAAGAACGTCGCCGACGTCGCCTTCACGGTCGGCATGATGTCCCTGATGGACACGCTGTTCTGCATCCCGATGATGGACATCGTGGAGCAGATCCCCGTGATCGACGAAGTGCGCGCCGCGCTCCTGCAGCGCAGCGGCTTCTTCGGCGAGCTGTTGAAGCTGGCCGAATCGATCGAGCGCATGGACGACGAGGGCGACGACCTGCTGGCGGGCCTCAAGAGCCTGTCGATGGACGGCGACGACCTGGCCGAACTCGAGGTGTCGGCGTTCGAGTGGAGCGACAAGGTGGTGCGCTACGCGATCTGAGCGCCGCACACTCGGCGCGTCACGAAAAAAACGCCGCGGATCTCGCGGCGTTGTGTTTTACAGGTTCGGCGCCAGGTGGCGCTCCACCTCGGCCTTGTCCATCCCGCGCCGCCGCGCCATGTCCTCGACCTGGTCGTCGCCGATCTTCCCGACCACGAAATACTTCGATTCCGGGTGCGCGAAGTAGAAGCCCGACACCGCCGCGCCCGGATACATCGCGAACGACTCGGTCAGCTCCATGCCGATCTCCCCGGCCTGCAGCGTGCGGAACATATCGGCCTTGACCGTGTGCTCGGGGCAGGCCGGATAGCCCGGCGCCGGACGGATGCCCTGGTACTCTTCGGCGATCAGCGCCTCGTTCGACAGGGATTCGTCCGCCACGTAGCCCCACAGGTCGGTGCGCACGCGCTCGTGCATGTATTCGGCGAAGGCTTCGGCCAGGCGGTCGGCCAGCGACTTGAGCATGATCGACGAGTAGTCGTCATGCGCCGCCTCGAAGCGCTGCTCGTGCTTCTCGATGCCAAGGCCGGCGGTCACGGCGAACATGCCGATGTAATCCGGGATGCCGCTCTCTTTCGGCGCGATGAAGTCGGCCAGGCACTGGTTGGGGCGCTGCACGCCGTCGACGACCGGCCTGACGCCCTGCTGGCGCAGGCCGTAATACGTGAAGGCCACCTGTTCGCGCGATTCGTCGGTATACACCTCGATGTCGTCGTCGTTCACCGTGTTGGCCGGCAGCAGGGCGATCGCGCCGTTGGCGGTGAGCCAGCGGCCTTCGATGATCTTCTTGAGCATGGCCTGGCCTTCGGCATACACCCTGGTGGCGGCCTCGCCCACCACCTCGTCGGTGAGGATGGCGGGGAAGGGACCGGCCAGGTCCCAGGTCTGGAAGAACGGGCCCCAGTCGATGTAGCGCGCGATCAGGCCCAGGTCGACGTTCTTGAACACGCGGCGCCCGATGAACTTCGGCTTGACCGGCGCGAACGCCAGCTTGGCCTTGTTGGCGCGCGCCTGGTCGAGAGGCAGCATCGGCAGCGCCTTCTTGCCGGCGTGCTGGATGCGGATGCGCTCGTAGTCCTGGGCCAGTTCGATGATGTAGGCGTCGCGCGTGTCGTCAGTGACCAGCGCCTGGCCGACCGAGACCGAGCGCGACGCGTCCGGCACGTAGACCACCGGACCGTCGTAGTGCGGCGCGATCTTGACCGCGGTGTGGGCGCGGCTGGTGGTGGCGCCGCCGATCAGCAGCGGCACCTGGCGCTCGCGGAACCACGGGTCGCGCTGCATTTCGCGCGCCACATGCGCCATCTCTTCGAGCGACGGCGTGATCAGGCCCGACAGGCCGACCATGTCGGCGTTTTCTTCCTTGGCCTTGGCCAGGATGTCGGCGCAGGGGACCATCACGCCCATGTTCACGATCTCGAAGTTATTGCACTGCAGGACCACCGAGACGATGTTCTTGCCGATGTCGTGCACGTCGCCCTTGACGGTGGCGATCACCA
Organism: Massilia timonae; assembly: GCF_001866515.1. Classification (NCBI taxonomy): domain Bacteria; kingdom Pseudomonadati; phylum Pseudomonadota; class Betaproteobacteria; order Burkholderiales; family Oxalobacteraceae; genus Massilia; species Massilia timonae. Next base: position 759,265 of record NZ_JRYB01000001.1, on the reverse strand, counting down.
TCTTGCCCTTCGGCTTGGCGACGATGCCGGTGCGCGCTTCTTCCGCCGCCTTCTCTTCTTCGATGAACGGCACCAGGTGCGCCACGGCCTGCTTCATCACGCGCGCCGACTTGACCACCTGCGGCAGGAACATCTTGCCCTGGCCGAACAGGTCGCCGACGATGTTCATGCCGTCCATCAGCGGACCTTCGATCACGTGGATCGGGCGGCCGTTGGCTGCTGCGACCTGCTGGCGCATCTCTTCGGTGTCTTCGACGATCCATTGCGTGATGCCGTGCACCAGCGCATGCGCCAGGCGCTTCTCGACCGGCGCGTTGCGCCACTCGAGGTTCTGTTCCTGTTTGGCGCCGCCGGCCTTGAGCGTGCCGGCGAATTCGATCATGCGCTCGGTGGCGTCCTTGCGGCGGTTGAGCACCACGTCTTCCACGCGTTCGCGCAGCTCGGGATCGAGGTCGTCGTAGACGCCGACCATGCCGGCGTTGACGATGCCCATGGTCAGGCCGGCCTTGATCGCGTGGTACAGGAACACGGTGTGGATCGCTTCGCGCGCCGGGTCGTTGCCGCGGAAGCTGAACGAGACGTTCGACACGCCGCCCGAGATCTTCGCGTGCGGCAGGTTGTCGCGGATCCAGGCGCAGGCTTCGATGAAGTCGTTGGCGTAGTTGTCGTGCTCTTCGATGCCGGTGGCGATGGCGAAGATGTTCGGGTCGAAGATGATGTCTTCGGGCGGGAAGCCCACCTGTTCGGTCAGCACCTTGTAGGCGCGTTCGCAGATCTCGATCTTGCGCGCGAAGGTGTCGGCCTGGCCCTGTTCGTCGAAGGCCATCACGATCACGGCGGCGCCGTAGCGGCGGCACAGCCGCGCCTGGCGGATGAATTCCTCCAGGCCTTCCTTCATCGAGATCGAATTGACGATGGCCTTGCCCTGCACGCACTTCAGGCCCGCTTCGATCACCGACCACTTGGACGAGTCGATCATCACCGGCACGCGCGAGATGTCGGGCTCGGACGCGATCAGGTTCAGGAAGCGCGTCATGGCCGCCTGCGAATCGAGCATCGCCTCGTCCATATTGATGTCGATGACCTGGGCGCCGTTCTCGACCTGCTGGCGCGCCACCGACAGCGCCTCGTCGAACTGCTCGTTCAGGATCATGCGGGCGAAGGCCTTCGACCCGGTGACGTTGGTGCGCTCGCCGACGTTCACGAACAGCGACGATTCGTCGATGGTGAAAGGCTCCAGGCCCGACAGGCGCATCGCGACCGGCACTTCCGGCACCTGGCGTGGAGCCTGGGTTTCCAGGATCTTCGCGATCGCCGCGATGTGCTCGGGCGTGGTGCCGCAGCAGCCGCCGGCGATGTTGATGAAGCCGGCGTCGGCGAATTCGCGCAGCAGGGCGGAGGTGTCAGCCGGCAGCTCGTCGAAGCCGGTGTCGCTCATCGGGTTGGGCAGGCCGGCGTTCGGGTAGATGCACACGAAGGTGTCGGCGATTTGCGACAGCTCCTGCGCATAGGGGCGCATCAGCGCCGCGCCGAGCGCGCAATTCAGGCCGATCGTCAGCGGCTTGGCATGGCGCACCGAATTCCAGAAGGCCGGCACGGTCTGGCCCGACAGGATGCGGCCCGAGGCGTCGGTCACGGTGCCCGAGATCATCAGGGGCAGGCGCGGCGTCTCGGGATGCTCGTCGAAATACTGGTCGATCGCGAACAGCGCCGCCTTGCAGTTCAGGGTGTCGAAGATGGTCTCGACCAGCAGCAGGTCGGCGCCGCCGTCGACCAGGCCGCGGACCTGTTCGTGGTAGGACGCGACCAGCTGGTCGAAGGTGATGTTGCGCGCCGCCGGGTCGTTGACGTCGGGCGAGATCGAGGCGGTCTTCGGGGTCGGTCCCAGGGCGCCGGCGACGAAGCGCGGCTTGTCAGGGGTTGAATATTTGTCGCAGGCGGCGCGCGCGAGCCTGGCCGCTTCGACGTTCATCTCGTAGGCCAGGTGCGCCATGTGGTAATCCTCCTGCGCCACGCCGGTGGCGCCGAAGGTATTGGTCTCGAGCAGGTCGGCGCCGGCGGCGAGATAGCGCTCGTGGATTTCCTGGATCACCTGCGGCTGGGTGAGCGTGAGCAGCTCGTTATTCCCTTTCACGAACAGCTCGCGCTGGCCTGCTCCCTCGGGCGCCGCGAAGTTCGCGAAACGCTCACCGCGGTAGGCCGCTTCATCGAGCTTGTACTGCTGGATGATGGTGCCCATCGCGCCATCCAGGATCATGATGCGGCGCGCGAGGATCTCGCGCAGCTGGGTTTCGATCGGGGAGACGGGATTGGTACGGGCGTTCATCGTGTTTTTCCGAAGGTGCGGCTTGACAGGCCGGTTGAGAAAGGGCGGTCTACGATTATACGTCAAGCGGCGCGATAGGCCCGGCAGTGGGGGTGTGTATGTATCGTTATGTATTCAACGCCGCATGCGTTACATAGCGTTACATTTGTTGGGGTGGCTGCAATCTTTACGATACATGGCGAGACGACAATCAAGGTCCGCCTCCACGAGTGGCGAACGTATAGATGGGATAACCGCATGAACAAAGAATACCAACCGGATTGGGATCAGCCTATGGACCGCAACCCGGAGCCAGCAATGTCGTCGAAGCCACAAGTCGCCAGCAATGGTGTGAAACAGATCGTCACGATCCGCCTGGATGTGGATATGCTTGAATGGTTCAAGGCCGCAGGTCCCGGCTACCAGACCCGCATCAACCAGGTTCTGCGTGAACACATGGACGCCCAGCGTACGTCGCAGGCGTAGGGGTGGCGGCTTTGCCGCCGACGCGGTGATCGTTATCGGTTGATCGCCGCAACCGTTTTGCACGTCATCCTCGCCCGCGGGGACGACGTGTTATGAAATCGACTTCAGGAGCGCCGCGAGCGCTTCAATTGAACGTCAACCCCGCCAGCGAAAACCCTTTCAGGAATTCCGCCGCCTTCAGGCGCTTGCCGCCAGGCTTCTGCAGCTCGTTCAGGCGCAGCGCACCTTCTCCGCAAGCGACCACGATGCCGCCGGCGTCGGCCTGCAACACCGCGCCCGGTGCGCCGCTGCCTTCAACCGCTTCGGCCGACCAGAACTTCACCGCCACGCCATCGACCACCCCGTTCGCGCCGGGGAAGGGGTTGAAGGCGCGCACCTTGCGCGCCAATACCGCGGCCGGCAGGCTGAAATCGAGCTTCGCTTCTTCCTTGCCGATCTTGGCGGCGTAGGTCACGCCTTCGTCCGGCTGCGGCACGGCGCTCAGCTCGCCGGCTTGCATCTTGCGCAGCGCGTCGACGATCATGCGTCCGCCCAGCGCGGCCAGCTTGTCGTGCAGGCTGCCGGTGGTATCAAGCGGGTCGATCGGCAGGCGCTCCATGGTCAGCATCGGCCCGGTATCCAGGCCTTCTTCCATCTCCATGATGGTCACGCCGGTTTCCAGGTCGCCCGATTCGATCGCGCGGTGGATCGGCGCGGCGCCGCGCCAGCGCGGCAGCAGCGAACCGTGGATATTGATGCAGGGACGGATGTCGAGCGTGCTGCGCGGCAGGATCAAGCCATAGGCCGCGACCACCATCACGTCGTAGTCGATCGACTGCAATTGCTCGTGCGCGGCGCGGGCCTGGGCGGCGCGCTCCGGATCCTTGGCGTCCATGCGCAGCGACAGCGGCTGCGCCACCGGCATGCCGTGCGCCAGCGCGTACTGCTTGACGCTGGATGCCTGCAGTTGCATGCCGCGCCCGGCGGGGCGGTCGGGCTGGGTCAGGACCAGCGGGATCTCGAAGCCGGCCTCGTGCAGGGCACGCAGGGCGACGGCGGCGAACTCGGGGGTGCCGGCGAAAACGACTTTCATGTCACCGCCGCAATCAACGGCGGGCGGCGCGCTGGGCGGCGTCGCGCTGCATGCCGCGTTCTTCCTTCTGCAGCTTGGCCTTGATGCGGTTGCGCTTGAGCGGCGACAGGTATTCGACGAAAACCTTGCCCATCAGGTGGTCCATCTCGTGCTGGATGCACACGGCCAGCAGGCCGTCGGCCTCGACCTCGAACGGCTTGCCGTCGACGTCGAATGCGCGCACCTTGACCCGGGCCGGGCGCTCGACGCCGTCGTAGATGCCGGGCACCGACAGGCAGCCTTCGTCGTAGACCTGCTTTTCTTCGCTGGCCCAGGTGATCTCGGGGTTGATGAAGACCATCAGCTTTTCTTGCGCTTCGGTCACGTCGATGGTAACCACGCGTTCGTGCACGTCCACCTGGGTGGCGGCCAGGCCGACGCCAGGCGCGTCGTACATGGTTTCCGCCATGTCGGCCACCAGCTTGCGCAGGCGCTCGGTGCCGAATTCGGTGACCGGCTTGGCGACCTTGTGCAGGCGCGGGTCGGGGTAGCGGAGGATGTCGAGAAGTGCCATATCGGATCGGATGTCGGTGGAGTTGTCTAGGTTGAACGGGTACTTGGCTGGCAGGCAAGACAGGACGCAAACCCGCCACACGCCCTGGCGCGCAGACCTCGGTTTGCTTGCTAGTTCAGGGATTTGTGTGCAGAATTTGATTCTATACAGCAACCCTTCCGTGAGCGGGGAGCGGTACGTCGTGCTGTCTCTCGCTGCGGCCGGGCCGGATGACGGAGCGGCCTGTTCAGCATCATGACCTGCATTGGATGCAGCTGCAATCTGGCGGCATCATTTAATCTTACGCCGCATTAAACGGACGTCTTCAATGAAAAATTTTAGCACAGTCGTGGCCCGTGCTGCTGCGGCGGCGTTGCTCGCATGCGCCGCCGGCGCCTCGGCCCAGCCCCCAGTGCCCGCCGGCGCCTGCAGCTTCCGCCCGGACGCACCCGACAAGCACGTCGTGGTCAAGGGCGATACCCTATGGGATATTTCTGGCGCCTTCTTGCGCAACCCATGGTGCTGGCCCCAGGTCTGGGGCATGAACCGTGACGAAATCCGCAACCCGCACTGGATCTATCCGGGCCAGACCATCTGGTTCGACCGCGCGCGTGGCCGCCTGAGCCTGCAGCAGCCCGGCACTAGCCTCGATGGCGGCGATGGCCGCGATGCGCCTCCGCTGACCCGCCTGTCGCCGCAGGTGCGCAGCGAAGGCCTGGCGCGCGACGCCGTGCCGGCGATTCCCGCCGGCGCCATCGAACCCTACCTGACCCAGCCGCTGGTGGTCGAGGCCGACGAGCTGGCGGGCGCGCCACGCATCGCCGCCTCGCAGGAAGGCCGCGTCTACCTGGGAGAAGGCGACCGCGTCTACGTGCACGGCGACGTCAAGCACGAGAGCGTGTTCCAGGTATTCCGCCCCGGCGCCGCGCTGACGGACCCGCAGACCGGCCTGGTGGTGGCGCACGAAGCCGCCTTCCTCGGCACCGTCAAGCTGCTCAAGCTGGCCGCGCCCGGCGTCGACGTGCACACTTTCCAGGTGGTCGATACCGTGCAGGAGATGGGCGTGGGCGACCTGCTGCTGCCGGCGCCGCCGACGCCGGTGCGCAACTACGTGCCGCACGCGCCGCTGCAACCCCTCGACGGCCGCGTCATGTCGATCTATTCCGGCGTAACCTACGCCGGACAGAGCCAGGTCGTCACTGTCAACCGGGGCACGGTTGACGGGCTCGATGTCGGCGCGGTGCTGCAGCTCTATCATCTCGGGAAGACTGTGGCCGATCCGCAAAGCCGGGGTTTCCTGGGCCTGGGCCGGAAGCAGTTGAAACTGCCCGACGAGCAATACGGCAGCCTGTTCATCTTCCGCGTGTTCAAGAACGTCTCGTACGGCTTGGTCATGCAGGTGACGGCGCCGGTGCAGGTGGGCGACGTCGCCAAATCACCGGAGTAACCCCGCCGTGCAAGACACGGAACCCCATCCCATTGCCGAGCGCGCCACCCTGATCGCCGATTGGCTGCGCCTGGAACAGGCGCACGGGGTGGGGTGCCGCAGCGCGCATGCGCTGTTGTCCGCCTTCGGCTCGCCCGGGGCCATCTTCAGGGCCGGGGCAGCGGCGCTGGCGGCCCATGTGTCGGCGGGCCAGGCGCAAGCGGTGTGCGCGCCGGTCACGCCCGCCTTGACGGCCCTGGTCGCGGCCACCCTGGCCTGGCTGGAGCGACCCGGCCACCACCTGATCACCTTCCACGATTCCCTGTACCCGCCGGCGCTGGCCGAGATCCCCGATCCGCCGCTGCTGCTGTACGCCGCCGGCCGCATCGAGCTGCTGGCGCGGCCCCTGGTTGCCGTGGTCGGCAGCCGCAACGCCAGCGTGCAGGGCAAGCTCGACGCCGAATCCTTTGCCGCGGCCCTGTCCGGCGCCGGCCTGTGCGTGGTGTCGGGGCTGGCGCTGGGCATCGACACCGCCGCCCACGAAGGCGCGCTGCGCGGGCTAGGCGCCACCATCGCCGTGGTCGGCACCGGACTCGACCGCGTCTACCCGGCGCGCAACCGGATGCTCGCCCACCGCATCGCCGAACACGGCTGCCTGCTCAGCGAATACGCGCTGGGCACGCCGCCGCTGGCCGCCAATTTCCCGCGCCGCAACCGCGTGATCAGCGGCCTCGCGGCCGGCGTGCTGGTGATCGAGGCGGCGGCCCAGTCGGGCTCGCTGATCACGGCCCAGATGGCGGCCGAGCAGGGCAGGGAGGTGTTCGCCTTGCCCGGCTCGATCCATTCCGCGCTGGCCAAGGGATGCCACCGCCTGATCCGCGACGGCGCGCAACTGGTCGAGACGGTGGACGAGGTGCTGCTGGCGATGCGGGTGTCACCGCTGGCGGCCATCGGGCAAGCATGTCGCCAGAAGCGCGACGCCGGGCCGGACGATACGGCGGAAGAAGACGCCGAGCTGTTGCTCGCGCTGGGCCACGAACCGGTGGCGCTCGACGATCTGCTGGCGCGGCTGGGGACCGATGCTGGCGAGCTCGGCGGGCGACTGCTGGGCCTGGAACTGGCCGGTCTGGTGGTGCAGTTGCCGGGCGGAAGGGTGCAGCGCATCTGGCCTTAGGCCTACTTCGAATCAGGCCGCGTGGATGCACATTTAATAGATTGCCTGTGCTTCATCTCACGAAGTTTGCGAATTGTATGTTCTTGTTTTTAATCGTTTTTGGTAAGCTAGCTGATCGAACAAGGCTTGCATACAACGTTTTTTCCACGAGGCAGCGCGACAGGCGCGCTCTACTTGTGCCGCACGAAGTTTAGCTGCTACAGTAGCGTCACTATGTTCGACATCCTGGTCTATCTCTACGAGACGTACTACCGTCCCGACGCCTGCCCCGAGCCGGCAGCCCTGGCTCGCAAACTGTCCGCTGTCGGCTTCGACGACATCGAAATCTCGGAAGCGCTGGACTGGCTGACCGGGCTGACCGATGCGCCGCTGCCCGACACGATCGATGCCTCTACCGGCATGCGCTACTACGTGGACGAAGAATATATCGAGCTGGGCAGCGCCGCGATCGGCTTCATCGCCTTCCTCGAAAGCGCCAAGGTGCTCGGCCCCATCCAGCGCGAGATCGTCATCGAGCGCGCACTGGCCTGCGACGAGTCCCCCATCGCCTTGAGCAAGCTCAAGATCATCGTGTTGATGGTGCTCTGGAGCCAGGGCAAGGAACCGGACGCGCTGATGTTCGACGATTTGTTCAGCGACGACGACGAGCAAGAGCCGCGTCTGCTGCACTGACGCGCGGTGTCGCTTTTGTAAGACATTCGACGGGGCTTGTGCCCCGTTTTGCATTTCTGGCTCACCATTTCTGGGCGGCACATAGACCATATGTGGCCCGCATCGCACCATCACGAAGCGCAAGGTGTACTTGCAGGGAGCGCGATAACGCGCTTATCATTGGCCGCTTCATCTTGACAGTTACCAATCAGACACTATGGCCGGAATTTCACCGGCCCGGCTGCCAGCATGTATGATGCGCAAGCCCACACTATATAGATAGCACGACGAGAATCACTATGACCAAATCCCTCATCATCGCCGAGAAACCGTCGGTCGCGAACGATATCGCGAAGACGCTGGGCGGCTTCACCAAGCACGATGAGTACTTCGAATCGGACGACTACGTCCTCTCGTCCGCCGTCGGCCACTTGCTCGAGATCGCGGTGCCCGAAGAACACGACGTCAAGCGCGGCAAGTGGAGCTTTACCCACCTGCCGATGATCCCGCCTTACTTCGCGCTGAACCCGATCGCCAAGACCGAGTCGCGTCTCAAGGTGCTGAATAAGTTGATCAAGCGCAAGGATGTCACCACCCTGATCAACGCATGTGACGCGGGCCGCGAAGGAGAACTCATCTTCCGCCTGATCGCCCAGAACGCGAAAGCCAAGCAACCGGTCAAGCGCCTGTGGCTGCAGTCGATGACGGCCAACGCGATCCGCGAAGGCTTCAATAACCTGCGCAGCGACGAAGAAATGCTGCCGCTGGCCGACGCCGCGCGCTGCCGTTCCGAAGCCGACTGGCTGATCGGCATCAATGGCACCCGCGCCATGACCGCTTTCAATTCGAAAGAGGGCGGCTTCTACCTGACGACGGTGGGCCGGGTGCAGACCCCGACCCTGTCGATCGTGGTCGAGCGCGAAGAAAAGATCAAGAAGTTCGTGCCGCGCGACTACTGGGAAGTGCGCGCCGAGTTCGTGTGCGCCGCTGGCGTCTACGAAGGGCGCTGGCTGGATCAAAAATTCAAGAAGGACGAGAACGATCCCGAGAAGCGCGCCGAGCGCCTGTGGAGCAAGGCTGCCGCCGATTCGATCGCGGCCGCCTGCCGCGGCAAGCAGGGCAACGTCACCGAAGAAAGCAAGCCGACCACATCGATGGCGCCCGGCCTGTTCGACCTGACGTCGCTGCAGCGCGAGGCCAACGGCCGCTTCGGCTTCTCGGCCAAGAACACGCTGGGCCTGGCCCAGGCGCTGTACGAAAAGCACAAGGTGCTGACCTACCCGCGTACCGATTCGCGCCACCTGCCGGAAGACTATATCGGCACCGTGAAGTCGACCCTGGAAGCGCTGGCCGAGACCAATAACTACAATCAGTTCGCCAAGCAGATCAGCAAAAATGGCTGGGTCAAGCCGAACAAGCGCATCTTCGACAACACCAAGATCTCGGACCACTTCGCCATCATCCCGACCGGCGTGGTGCCCAAGAACCTGAGCGAGCCGGAACAGAAGCTGTACGACCTGGTGACGCGCCGCTTCTTGGCCGTGTTCTTCCCGGCCGCCGAGTTCCTGGTCACGACCCGCTATACCGAAGTCTCGGGCCACCAGTTCAAGACCGAGGGCAAGGTCATGACCAACCCCGGCTGGATGGCCGTGTACGGCAAAGACACGGGCGACGACAAGGACGGCGCCAACCTGGTGCCGGTGGCCAAGGGCGAGAAGGTATTGACCGACAAGGTCACGGCCAACGGCCTGGTTACCAAGCCGCCGGCGCGCTACAACGAAGCGACCCTGCTGTCGGCGATGGAAGGCGCGGGCAAGCTGGTCGATTCCGACGAGTTGCGCGATGCGATGGCCGGCAAGGGCCTGGGCACGCCGGCCACGCGCGCGGCCATCATCGAGGGCTTGCTGACCGAGAAATACCTGCTGCGCGAGGGGCGCGAGCTGATGCCGACCGCGAAGGCCTTCCAGCTGATGACCTTGCTGCGCGGCCTGGGCGTGAATGAACTCACGGCGCCCGAGCTGACCGGCGAGTGGGAATTCAAGCTGTCGCAAATGGAGAAGGGCAAGATTTCGCGCGAAGAATTCATGCGCGAGATCCAGCAGATGACCCAGATCATCGTCAAGCGCGCCAAGGAATACGACAACGACACGATTCCCGGCGAGTACGCGACCCTGGTCAACCCGTGCCCGAACTGCGGCGGCATGGTCAAGGAAAACTACCGCCGCTTCGCCTGCACCAAGTGCGACTTCTCGATGAGCAAGACGCCGGGCAGCCGCCAGTTCGAGATCGCGGAAGTCGAAGAACTGCTCAAGAACCGCACCATCGGTCCACTGCAGGGCTTCCGCTCGAAGATGGGGCGCCCGTTCGCCGCCATCCTGCGCATCGTGCGCGATGAAGAGATCAAGAACTTCAAGCTCGAGTTCGACTTCGGCCAGGACGAGGAAGGCGAAGAGGGCGAAGGCGTCGACTTCAGCGGCCAGACCCCGGTCGGCCCTTGCCCGAAGTGCAATGGCGGGGTGTACGAAATGCCGCTCGCCTATGTTTGCGAGCACAGCGTGGCCAAGCCGAAGACCTGCGACTTCCGCAGCGGACGCATCATCCTGCAGCAGGAAATCGTGCCGGAACAGATGGCCAAGCTGTTGAACGACGGCAAGACCGACCTGCTGCCGGGCTTCGTGTCCCAGCGTACCCGTCGTGCATTCAAGGCCTTCCTGGTGCGCGGCAAGGACAACAAGATCAGCTTCGAGTTCGAGGAGCGCAAGGCCAAGCCGGGCGCCGCCGCCAAGGGCAAGGCGGGCGATGAGGCCGCTGCCGGCGCGGACGGCGCCGATGGTGCGGCAGCGCCAGTGAAGGCAGCGCGCAAGGCAGCCGCCAAACCGGCCGCCAAGCCGGCGGCGAAGAAGGCAGTGGCCAGGAAGGCGCCGGCCAAGAAGGCGACCGCGGCCGCTGCGAAGAAGTAACAGGTCGAGGGCGGGTGCATCCCGCCCGCTCCGGACGTAAAAAAACCGCGGCTTGCCGCGGTTTTTTTTCATTCCAGCATCATGGATGTGCGATGCTCACTCCTGCCATTCCTTCAGTGCGAGGATTGCCGCCTCGCCATTGCGGATCGCTTTCACGCGCCGCACCACTTCGTTGCGCCACGCTTCATCGGCGTCCTGGTCGGGGCCGTCGATGTCCTGTAGCAGCAGCTGCATGATTTCCTGTTTCTCGGACGGACTCAGCAGCTTGAGTCGTTCGGCGATTTCCGCGACGGCGTTGGACATGATGCTCTCTCCTATAATTTTGTCTCGATCATAGCGCGAGAACTATTGATTGTCGACTGGCAGCATATTGTCATTCGGTTTGCGATCGATCAATTTGTTGTCGGGATCGATGCCGGCGCGGCCCGGCACGCCATCGACCACCAGGGTCAGCTGCTGCGCGGCCTGGGTCACCAGCCGCCGTTCGCGCGCCAAGGGGTTGCCATTGCGGTCATCCACGCCGAATTCGACGTAGTCGTTCATTGGCACCGGCCGCTCCTCGCCCTGTTCCGTCATCCTCAGCTTGGCGGCGTGGGCATCGATCGTGACCTCATGCTTGCCGTCCGGACGGCGGCGCGCGACGGCGCTGGCGGCGCGGTTTTCGTAGAACACGATCGATTCGAACAGGTCGTCGATCAGGTAGGCCTTGTCCTGCGGCGTCACCGCGCGCAAGGCCCCGACTAGGCTGGAGGCGGTCGGGTAGGGCGCGCCGCGGTAGGCGTATTGCTGCAGCAGGCCGCGCAGCACGCCGCTCACGACGTCCTCGCCGAGCATGTCCTGCAGCAGGTACAGCGCCAGGCCGCCCTTGTACTGGTGGATGTAGCGCTGGTTCTCGTTATGGGCCAGCGGCAGTTCCTTCTCCTGTTCCTGGGCGCGGCCGATCAGGTAGGCTTCCAGGTCATGGCGCAGGAAGCGCCGCATCTTGTCCGCGCCAAGCGAGCGCTTCATCACCATCAGCGCCGTGTACTCGGCCAGGCTCTCGGACAGGAGGGTGGCGCCGCGCGTGTCGGCGCCGACCAGCTGCTGGCCCCACCACTGGCGCGCGGTCTCGCGGGCGCTGACGTAGAACGGGTAGTCGAGGTCCTTGGGCGAGCCGGGATCGACGCGCGCGATGAAGGCGGCGCCTTCGGACAGGGGGATCAGGCCCGGGAAGGCTTGCGCGGTGCGGACGGTGCGCGGGAATTCGGCGATGCGCAGCTCGCGCAGCGGATAGCGGCCGACATGGCGCGCGCCGTAGTCCAGCCCGGCCTGGGCGCCGCGCACCAGGCGCTCGACGTTGACGTCGTGCCCCGGCTGGTAGTAGACGTCGATCGTCACATCCTGCCAGCGGTCGTGGCGAACCTCGTAGCGCGCCGACTGGAAGGCATAGGCGTTCAGCATGGGACGGTCCATCTTGTAGCGGAAGTGGCGCCGCCCGCCCTCGTTCCATTCGCGCACCAGGGTGCCGGGCGCGATCGCGACCTGGTCCGCGCTGGTGCTGACGGTGGCCTCGAAACCGATCCAGTCGGCGTCGACGCCGATGCGGTGGGTGGCGCGGCCGGCCGGGTCGTCGCGCGCCGGCATGGGCGCGCGCGCGGCCAGTCCGTGGCGGCGCCGGTCACGCACGTCGCTCAGTTCGACCGAAGGTTGATAGCCGATGCGCGGCATGACCTCGTTGGTGAAGAAGGTGCCGTTGGCGACCACCGGCGTGTCGCTGCCCAGGCCCAGCAGGCCGCGCGGCGCGTAGTCGAGTTCGAAATCGAGGTCCAGGCGCGCGCCGGGCGCCAGCGGGGCGGCCAGGCGGTAGTGGTAGAAACCGCGGTCGGGATCGAGCGTGACCGCCGTCGCCGGCTGGCCGAAGTTCGGCGTCAGGCGCGCGCCGCGCTGCTGGTACAGCACCAGGTCGCGGATCGGCGCGCCGCTGCGGTTCTCGAGCCGGTAGCTGCCCTTGACGTGCAGGGCGCGTCGTTCGGGATGGATGGCGGCGTCGAGCCTGACGTCGACGATGCGCGGCTGCGGCAGCCGGGCGAAGCCGTGGTAGCGCTTTTCGTATTCAGCGCGCAGCAGTTCGCTGCGCCAGGTGGTCAGGTAGCCGCCGCTCGGCAGTTCCCAGGCCAAAAAACCGCCGGCGCCCGCGAACACGGCCAGCCCCAGGCCGAAGCAGGTCAACACCTTTGGCGTCAGGTTGCGGCGCGCCAGGCGCAGGCGCTCGCGCCAGGCGTCGTCGACCCCGCGCGGCCACAGCGCGCGCGCCAGCGCCAGCAGCATCAGCGCCGCGCCGCTCCAGTACAGCAGATAGAAGCGCTCGCGCAGCAGCTGGTGGCCGAAGCCGTTCATCGGCGAATACGTCAGGTCGGGCCAGACCCCGTACAGCAGCAGCGGATGGTTCTGGCCGGCGCTGTTCAACAGCAGCGCCGCCACGAGCCAGGCGATCATTAAAAAGTTGGCCAGGTATTTGTGATTGACGACGACCTGCACCGCGATCGCCAGCACCGCGATCAGCGCGTAGTTCGGCAGCAGGATGGTCAACAGCGCATGCAGGTACAGCCCTGGCTCGAGCTGGAAGTAGCCCTTGAACAGCTGGATCAGCATGCCGGTGACCATCGCCAGCAGCACCAGCAGCGCCTGCAGGCCGATCAGGGCCAGGGTCTTGCCGGCCAGCGGCAGCCAGCTCGGCACCGGCAGCGCGTCCAGCATCTGGGCCACGCGCGTCTCGCGTTCGCGCCAGACCAGTTCACCGGCATAGAAGATCGTGATGGCCAGCATGAACAGGCCGAACACCGCGCGGATCAGCTCCAGCACCATATAGGTCACCGGATAGGTGGCGGCGCCGTAGATGGCGTCGAGGTCGATTCCGCCGGCGACCAGCGCCAGCACGCCGCCGGTGGCCAGCGCCGCGAAATAGACGTTGCGGGTCATCTCGCGCAGTTCGCCCCGCGCCGACTTGAACAGCAGCAGCGCCAGGCTGCGCGCCGCGAAATCGGGTTGCGCGGTGGTGTCGCGCGCGGCCTGCGACAGTTCGACCGGCAGGTCGGGCTGGGCCTGCCCGCGGCCGCGCGTGCGCGCCTGCACGTCGGCCTCGCCGATGAAGTGGAAACGCCAGTAGCCGAGCAGCAGCGCCAGCAGCGCGAAGCCGCACCACAGCAGGCGGTTGATCAGGTAGACGTCCTGCAGGTCGATCGGATTGAGGTTGCGCTCGGCCAGCGGCCAGTACTCGGTCAGCAGGAACAGGGAGGTGGTGCCGAACGGGTCGATCAGGGCGGCCAGGGTCTTGAAGTCGAGGTCGCGCGCCAGCGAGGGCGCGACGGTATAGCCGATGGTCATGACCACGGCGGCCACGTAGACCGGCAGCATGCGCCGGGTCAGGGCGGCGAGCACGAAGAAGATCGCGCCGAAGATGAACAGGTTGGGCAGCAGCGTGAACAGGTAGGGCTTGATCCAGGCCGACGCCAGAGAGCCGCCCAGGCGGTCGGGCGCGATGCCGGGAATGAAGGTGCCGAGCCACAGCCCGATCACGATGCCGGAAAAGATCACCGCCAGGGTCGCGAACGCGCCGAGGAAGCGGCCGAACACGTAGTCGGCCTTGCTGAGCGGCGCGCTGAAGAAGAAGTGGTGCATCTCGTGTTCGAAGTCCTGCTGCACCGCGCGTCCCATCACCGCCGCCGTCACCACCGTGCCCAGGCTGCCGAGCAGCGCCGTGGCGATCGCGATCTGGCGCGGCGCGTCGACCAGGACCCGGCTGCCGAAGGTGACGAGCAGATCGCGGAACGCCCCGCCCGAGGCGGCCATCCAGGTCATGGCGAGCGCCAGGAAGACGGCGAAATAGACCCAGGTCGAGAGCCGCCGCAGGCGCTGGCCCGCTTCGAAGCGGGCGATGACGAACAGGGCGCGCACGGTCAGCAGTTCCCGGCGGCCGGGTTGTGGCGGCCGGCGATGGTGGCGAAATACACGTCTTCCAGGCTGGCGCGCGCCGGCTCGAAGCCGTCGCCCGGATCGTCCTCGGAATACACATGGATCAGGGTGCGTCCGCTGAGCAGGCGGGTCGAGATCACGCTGTAGCGCGCTTGGTAAGCGGGCAGCTCGGCCTTGGTGACGAAACGGGCCCAGATGAAGTCCTCGATCCCGTAGATCAGCTCTTGCGGCTCGCCGCACAGCAGCACCTGGCCCTTGTTGATGATCGCCATATTGGCGCACAGGTCGGCCACGTCGGACACGATGTGGGTCGACAGCAGCACCGTGCGTTCTTCGCCGATGTCCGACAGCAGGTTGTGGAAGCGCACCCGTTCCTGCGGATCGAGGCCGGCGGTGGGTTCGTCGACGATGATCAGGCGCGGGTCGCCCAGCAGGGCCTGGGCGATGCCGAAGCGCTGGCGCATGCCGCCCGAGAAGGTGCCCAGGCGCTGGTCGCGCACTTCCCACAGATTCGTTTGCTGCAACAGGCCGTCGACCACTTCGCGCCGGCGCGCCTTGTGCGACAGGCCTTTCAGTTGGGCGAAATGGTCCAGCAGTTCGTAAGCGCTCACCTTCGGGTAGACGCCGAAATCCTGCGGCAGGTAACCGAGCATGCGGCGCACCGCGTCCTTTTCGTCGAGCACGTCGATATCGTCCAGGAACACCGAACCGGAGTCGCACTCTTGCAAGGTCGCCAGGATCCGCATCAAGGTCGATTTGCCCGCGCCATTCGGGCCGAGCAGCCCGAACATCCCGGCCGGGATGTTGAGCGTGACACGGTCCAGCGCGACCACGCCGTTGGCGTAGGTCTTGGACAAATTGCGGATTTTCAATTGCATGACGACTCCTGGCTGCTGCCTCGCGCGTATTTACGCCAGGCCAAACACTTTTTCACACTGGCATTGTATTCAATCGGCACGGCCACGGCGGGCGCGGTGCGACATACGGTCCAAACAGGGACCCAGACCGCATTATCCGGTGACAGGACGCACGATGGTTTTCTTTCGATAAATTTTTTGCAATAGAGGACCGCGTGCGGCGCAAGCCGGGGCAAAGCATGGATAATGGCTGCATGGACTCCATCACCCAAGAAAAGCTCTTGATCCTGATGCGCGAGGGGCGCAGCCGGGCCGAATCCACCGACTGGTTCCGCGTCGCGCTGGGACTGGTCTACCTGGCCGGCCTGATGACCAAGGAGGCGATCGACTTCAAGACGGTCGACCGCGAGTACAACCGCTTCATCTATCACACGCTGGGCAAGGGTCACACCATCACCAGCGTGCTGCAGTTCATGAGTGGCGCGAAGGTGATGCCGACGGTGGAGTCGGCGCGCTTCCTGGACGCCTTCAGGCGGCATTGCCCGGGCGTGCCGCTGGTGTCGCTGCCCTTCCTGCTGGAGTTGAACCTGGGCGTGGCCAAGAACATCTCGGGGCTGGAACCCGAGGGCCCGCTGGCCGACTGGATCGCGCGCAAGAAAAAGGAGCACGGAACGCAGCAGGATGGCGCCGGAGAGCAGGCGCACGCTGGGCCGCATGCCGAAGGCATATAATGAACGCTTCAGCGACCAGAACATCGAGCACACCATGATTGCGAACCGTTTCATCAGCCCCCTGGACCAACTGATCGTCGGCGTCGACAAGGCCTTGCGCGTCGTCGGCGGCGTGGCGGCGATGTCGCGCCCGAACCCGGGCGCGCACGCCATCGACGGCGAATTGAGCGACGCCGAGCGCCGTCACAGCGCGGGCCTGATGCGGGTGAATCACGTGGGCGAGGTATGCGCGCAGGCGCTCTACGATTCGCAGGCCAACTTCGCCCATACGCAAGAGGTGCGCACCCAGTTCGAGCACGCGGCGCGCGAAGAAGAAGACCACCTGGCCTGGTGCGCGCAGCGCCTCTCGGAACTCGGATCGCAACCGAGCGTGCTGAATCCCCTGTGGTATGCGGGCGCCTACGTGATGGGCAGCGTGGCGGCGCGGATCGGCGACCCGGTCAGCCTGGGCTTCGTGGTCGAGACCGAGCGCCAGGTTGAGGCGCACCTGAATAGCCATCTGGAACTGCTGCCGGCGCAGGACGCCAAGTCGCGCGCCATCGTCGACCAGATGCGCATCGACGAGATCGCGCACGCCGACGCGGCGCAATCCGCGGGCGCGGCGTCGCTGCCGTTGCCGGTCAAGGTGGCGATGCGGGCGATGGCGAAGGTGATGACCACCACCGCTTACCGGATCTGATCCGCGGGCTATACGATCCGCAACTTGCAAACGTCATTCCCGCGAAGGCGGGAATCCAGGTTCGACGCGCTGCCACCGACTTTTGACGGTCCCGGTCTTCCAGCACACTTAGGTTCCCGCCTGCGCGGGAACGACGGTCTTGGGGGCAACGATCTCGTCGAACGGTATCAGACCTCGACGATCTCGAACGAGTGCGTGATCTCGGCCGTCCTGGCCAGCATGATCGACGCCGAGCAGTACTTCTCGTGCGACAGCTTGACCGCGCGTTCCACCGTCGCCTGCTTCAGGTTGCGGCCGCTGACCGTGAAGTGGAAGTTAATCTTCGTGAACACCTTGGGGTCAAGGTCGGCGCGTTCGGCCTGCAGGGTCACGTCGCAGCCGCGCACGTCCTCGCGGCTGCGCTTGAGGATCAGGACCACGTCATAGGCGGTGCAGCCGCCGGTGCCCACCAACACCATTTCCATCGGGCGCGGCGCCAGGTTATGGCCGCCGCCCTCCGGCGCGCCATCCATGGCCACCATGTGGCCGCTGCCGGTCTCGGCCCGGAAACTCATGCCCGACGGGCCGTTCCAGCTGACTTTCACTTCCATGCGATTCTCCGTGTTGCTGATGCGTCGATAAGGACGTCGATTGTACGGCAGCCGCCGGCCTTGCGTGCGAGGCGGCCGCCGTTTCTCACACGTCCCGCATCAAACACCCAATACGTACTTCTCGCTCTTCATGCGCCAGCTGGCGAAGGCGACGATCAACAGCGCCGGGAGCAGCGAACAAAGAAAGGTCAGCACGAACGGCGCGAAGCCGATGTCGCCGCTCTTGGCCAGCTCCTTGATCAGGGTCTGGTTCGACAGCATCGGCATCAGGTACATCCACTGCGCCGTCTTGAGTTCCATGAACGAGACCACGAAACCCGGCAGCAGCGGCAGGATCATCACCAGGCTGACGGTGGTCTGGGCTTCCTTGAAGGTTTTGGCGTTCATCGCCATGGCGACGTACAGGGCCGAGGACAATAGCGCCAGCGGCATCGTCGCCACGCACACCAGCAGCAGCTCGCCCCAGCCCAGGTTCCACGACATGCCGATTTCTTCCAGCGGCAGCCAGCGCAGGATCGCGTGGCCCAGCATCAGCACCACGGTGACGCCCAGCAGGGCCAGCACGCTGGAAGCGAGCCACTTGCCGCCCACCAGCTCCCAGCTGTGCGCCGGCTGCGCCATCAGCACTTCCAGCGAGCGCCGTTCGCGTTCGCCGGCGGTGCTGTCGACTGCCGACGACATGTTCAGCAGGAAGGCCGGGAAGAACAGGAAGCCGATCAGGCCGCCGATGACCATGGCCGAGCGCGAGGCATTGGTGCCGGTGTCGTAGCGCTGCAGCTGGATCGGCGCCAGCGTGGCCGGGGACACGCCGTGCGCCAGCAGGCGCGCGCTGGCGATATTGCTGCCGTAGGCCTGCAGGATCTCTTCGAGCTCGCGCCGCTGCGGGCCGCTTTCGGTCGACGAATCGAACCATAACTCGATGCGCGCGGGCCGCATCGAGTGGTAGTTGTCGATGAAGTCGTCCGACAGGCGCAGCACGGCCGAGACCTTCTTGCCATGCAAAAGTTCGCCGATCGCTTCCTCGGTCATGGGGCCGGATTCGTTGATCGTCACGCTGCGTTCGCGCAGCTGGGAGATCAGGGTCGGGGCCTTGGCCCCGCCGATCACGGTCAGGTGGATGCCTTCGCGCTCGGTCTTGGTGCTCTTGTCGATCAGCTGGTGCAGCGTGACGCCGAGGATCGCCGGATAGAACAGCACCGCCAGCACCAGGAAGCCGAAGGTGCGGCGGTCGCGCAGCGTCTCGCGCAGCTCCTTGAGGAATACGACCTTGAGTTTGGACTTCATGCGATACCTTCCTCGGTGCCCACCAGGCTGACGAACGCGTCTTCCAGGTCGGCGATGCCGGTGCGCCGGCACAGTTCTTGTGGCGAGCCCTGGGCCACGGTATGGCCCTTGGCGATGACGATCACGTCCTCGCACAGGTGGACCACTTCCTGCATCACGTGGGTGGCCATGATCACGCAGCAGCCATCCTCGCGCAGGGCGTTCAGCGCGGTGCGCAGCGCGCGCGTGCTCATCACGTCCAGGCCGCGGCTCGGTTCATCCAGCAGCAGGTGGCGCGGGCGGTGCAGCAGGGTGCGCGCCAGCGCCACCTTGATGCGCTGGCCCTGCGAGAAGCCCTTGGTCTGGCGCTCGAGGATGTCGTCCATCCCGAGCAGTTCCGACACCTCGACGATGCGGGCACGCAGCGCGGCGCCGTCCATGCCGTTCAATTCGCCGAAGTAGTTCAGGTATTCGCGCGTGGTGAGGCGTTCGTACAGCCCGAACTGGTCGGTCAGGAAGCCGATATTGCGGCGCACCGCCATCGGATCCCGCTCGGGGTCGACGCCGCCGATCGAGATGGCGCCGTGGTCGCGCCGGAGGAGGCCGACCAGGGTGCGCAGCAGGGTGGTCTTGCCGGCGCCGTTGGGGCCCAGCAGCGCGGTGATCTGGCCGTCGCGCGCGGTGAAGGAAACGCCGCCCAGCGCCTGGACGGCGCCGAACTGCTTGCGTACATCATGGACTTCGATCATGGGGTTCCCAGATTCAAGGTTGCGGCCCGGCGCTGCCGAGCTGGAAGGTGGGGGCCGGCACCTCGGCCATGCAGGCGGCGTCGAGCTTGTCTTGCGGCCGGTCGAGGAAGGCGCGCAGCAGGCGCGGCGCGCAGCCGAGCTGCGACACGCCGTGGCCGGCATTGGCCACCACGACGTGCTGGGCCCGGGCCATCGATTTCGCGGCCGCCTCCGCGCGGTGCGGCGGCGTGACCGGATCGAGGGCGCCCGAGAGCAGCAGGGCCGGCGCCTCGATGCGCGCCGGCCGCACATACGGCACCGCCGGCACCTTGATGTCCTGGCACAGCTTGGGGATCATTTCGGCCAGCGGGCGCGCCAGCACGGCGGCGTCGGATTTCATCAGCTCGGGCGTGAAGCGCGGCACGTCTTCGGCGCACACCACGGCGAAGTGCAGCAGCATCGACATGCTGGCGTCGTTGCCGAAGTCGCCGGCCAGGTTCTGGCGCGCGACGAAAGGCTCCCAGCGTCCACGGCTGGCGCTGTGGATCAGGAAGGGCAGGCGGCGCGCATCGGCCGGCGCATACAGGATGTTGTGCACGGTGCCCAGGAAGCGCTGCGAACTCATGGTGAATTCGGTCGGCTCGGCGGTGCGTGGATTCGGCAGCGACAGGCGCACATTGCCCGACTCGACCTTCTGCACCAGCGCATCGAACTCGGCGCGCAGGTTCGGGTAGGCTTTGTTGCACGCAGCGTCTTTGGCGCAGGCGGCGAACAGGCCGTCCAGCGCGGCCTGGCCGTCACGCCCGCCGGCCGGGATCACCTGGTCGGGCGCGGCCACGCCGTCCAGCACCAGGCTGCGCACGCTGTCCGGATAAGCGCGCGCATAGGCCTGGCCCAGGCGGGTGCCGTAGGAGCCGCCCCACAGGTTCACCTGGCGATAGCCCAGCGCGCGCCGCACCTGCTCCAGGTCGCGCGCGGCGGCCGCCGTGGTGTAGGCGGCCAGCGGCTGCTTGTTATTGGCGATGCAGGCGCGCAGCTCGGCCATCAGTTCGTCGTCCGTCATGCGCTCGTGTTCCGGCTTGCTTTCGCAATCGAGCTTGCCCGAACGGCCGGTGCCGCGCTGGTCGATGAAGACGATGTCGCGGGTGGCGCGCACCCGGTCGAAGGCGAGCTTGAGCAGGGGCAGCACGTCGCTGCCGGCCTGGCCGGGGCCGCCCGCCAGCACGAACAGCGGGTCGCCGCGCGTGCCCTGGCGATAGGCCGGGGCGACGGTGACGTGCAGCTTGAGGGTGCCGGATTGCGGCTTGGCATGATCGAGCGGCACGTTGACGGTGACGCAGCGCAGCGCTTCGACCACGCCGGGCAGGTGGCAGCTGCGTTCGGTCGTCGCCGGCGCCGGCGTGCTGGCAGCGGGCTGGGCGCTGGCAAGGCTCGTCGCCAGGAGTGGCAGGAACAGTATGGCGGGCAGAATCTTGGATCTCTTCACAGCATCTCCTCAGGTTGCAACGATGATAAGTTCGCGCTGTTTCTCCGGTCAACCGATTGTTTCAACAACGCATCAAGGCATGCGTATCGGGTAGCAGCCCGCAGGCAAGCGCGTGGAGACGTTGCGCTCGACGCGGATGAGGATTGACGGCAAGGCGGTGGCGGGGTATGATTGCCGGCTTTCCGTTTGCTCAGGAAAGACAATAAGGACGAGTCCGCTGAAGTCTTGTGCGGAACCACCATTTGAGCAATTTTTTCTTTTGGATTAAACATGAAAACTTTTTCCGCTAAGGGCCACGAAGTCCAGCGCGACTGGTTTGTCATCGACGCGACGGACCTGGTCCTCGGACGTGTTGCCAGCGAAGTGGCACTCCGACTGCGCGGCAAGCACAAGCCAGAGTTCACCCCGCACGTCGACACCGGCGATTTCATCGTCGTGATCAACGCCGGCAAACTGCGCGTGACCGGCACCAAGGCCACCGCAAAAACGTACTACCGTCACTCGGGCTACCCGGGCGGTATCTACGAAACCAACTTCCTGAAAATGCAACAGCGTTTCCCAGGCCGCGCACTCGAGAAGGCTGTCAAGGGCATGCTGCCTAAGGGCCCACTCGGCTACGCCATGATCAAGAAGCTGAAAGTGTACGCGGAAGGTACCCACCCGCACGCTGCTCAGCAACCACAAGCACTGACCCTCTAAGGAACTGACATGATCGGTAACTACAACTACGGCACCGGCCGTCGCAAGAGTGCAGTCGCTCGCGTGTTCATCAAAGCTGGCACCGGCCAGATCATCGTGAATGGTAAGCCGGCATCGGAATACTTCTCGCGTGAAACCGGCCTGATGGTGATCCGTCAGCCGCTGGAACTGACCGGCAACGTCGAGCGTTTCGACATCAAGGTCAACGTGCACGGCGGTGGCGAATCGGGCCAGGCTGGCGCCGTCCGTCACGGCATCACCCGCGCACTGATCGACTACGACGCAGGCCTCAAGGGCGACCTGGCACGTGCCGGTTTCGTCACCCGTGACGCCCGTGAAGTCGAGCGTAAGAAAGTTGGTCTGCGCAAAGCACGTCGCGCAAAGCAATTCTCGAAGCGTTAATTGTCTTCCTCAGTGCCTTCGGGCACTGGTTCAGAAAAGCCGTCCGCCGCAAGGTTGGGCGGCTTTTTTGCATGAGCCTGTCTCAGTAGGCGGGAGTCGCTGCTGGCGCGCCTGACAAGCGTGGGCTGCGTTGCTCGTCGTTGCATGGCGCGCCATGCGGCCTCCTCGCGCCTTGTCCACGCTTGCCATGCATCGCCATCAGCTTCCCCCCGCCTACTGAGACAGGCTCGGGACAGGTACAACGCCCGCATACACAGGCTGTTAAAATGCAGCCTCGTCCTGGGAAAGGGCCTTTTTACCATTATTGAAGGAACAGACATGATTAAAGTTGGCATCGTCGGCGGAACCGGATACACGGGCGTGGAATTGCTGCGGCTGTTGGCCGTTCATCCGGATGTGCAACTGACCGCGATCACCTCGCGCAAGGAAGACGGCCTGCCGGTGGCCGATATGTTTCCTTCGCTGCGCGGTCGCGTCGATATCGCCTTCTCGAGCCCGGACAAGGCCGATCTGAAGCAGTGCGATGTGGTGTTTTTCGCCACCCCGCACGGCGTGGCGATGGCCCAGGCGCCCGAGCTGCTGGCGGCCGGCGTCAAGGTGATCGACCTGGCGGCGGACTTCCGCATCAAGGACCGCGCCGTCTTCGAAAAATGGTACAAGATCGAGCACACCGCGCCCGAGCTGCTGGATGAAGCCGTCTATGGCTTGCCGGAACTGAACCGCGACGATATCAAGGGCGCACGCCTGATCGCCAATCCGGGTTGCTATCCGACCACGATGCAGCTGGGCTTCTATCCGCTGCTCAAGGCCGGCCTGATCGACGCCGGCAGCCTGATCGCCGACTGCAAGTCGGGCGTCTCCGGCGCCGGCCGCAAGGCCGAGATCGGCACGCTGTTCTCGGAGTCGAGCGACAACTTCAAGGCCTACGGCGTGCATGGCCACCGCCACACCCCGGAAACCTCGGCCCAGCTGGCGCGCTATACCGACCAGAAGGTCGGCCTGATCTTCACCCCGCACCTGGTGCCGATGATCCGCGGCATGCACGCGACCCTGTACGCGCGCCTGACGAAGGAAATCGACAACGCCGCCCTGCAGGCGCTGTTCGAAGAACAATACAAGGACAGCGAATTCGTCGACGTCATGCCGTTCGGCTCGCACCCGGAAACGCGCTCGACCCGCGGCTCGAACATGCTGCGCCTGGCGCTGCACCGTCCGGAAGGCACGGATACCGTCGTGATCCTGGTGGTGCAGGACAACCTGGTCAAGGGCGCCTCGGGCCAGGCCGTGCAGTGCATGAACCTGATGTTCGGCCTGCAAGAGTCGAAGGGCCTGCAGCAGATCGCGCTGTTGCCATAATCTTTACCCTTGATCTGCGACCCGACGCAGATCAAAGCGACGACCTTTGAGCCGGGTAAATTGACTGTTGGACACGTCCAACGGTCAATTTCCTCAGAGGTGAGTCATGTTCGGTCGACAAGTGAAAAGCGAGATAGACAGCCTGGTCGGTATCTCGGCCCGCATCGAGGGTGACCTGTGTTTCACGGGCGGGCTGCGCATCGACGGCGAGGTCCATGGCAATGTGGTGGCGGTGGATGGCGCCGACAGCATGCTGATCGTGTCGGAGCACGCGCGGATCGAAGGCGAAGTGCGCTGCGCCAGCCTGGTGGTCAATGGTTATATCGCCGGCGCGGTTTACTCGTCGGAACTCCTTGAATTACAGCCGAAAGGCCGCATTAATGGGGATGTACACTACCGGTTGCTCGAGATGCACGGTGGGGCGTTGGTAACAGGTAAATTGACGCACCAACCCGCCAGCGAGCCGGTGTTTCATCTAGCCGACGCCGTCGAAGGCTCGGCAGCATGACTTCCGCCAACCGTCTATAATGGACGGTGTTTGATTTATTCAGGAGCTTTCCCATGACCGCAGTCGCCGAAGTGCAAGATTTCGACACGATTCCCGTACCAATCAACTTCACCGACAGCGCCGCTCAGAAAGTTGCTCAGCTGATCGAAGAAGAAGGCAACCCCGACCTCAAGCTGCGCGTCTTCGTGCAGGGCGGTGGCTGCTCGGGCTTCCAATATGGTTTCACCTTCGACGAGATCGTCAATGAAGACGACACGACGATGGAAAAGAACGGCGTCCAGCTGCTGATCGACTCGATGAGCTACCAGTACCTGGTCGGCGCCGAGATCGACTACAAGGACGACCTCGAAGGCGCCCAGTTCGTGATCAAGAACCCGAACGCCACCTCGACCTGCGGCTGCGGTTCGTCGTTCTCGGCGTAATCGTTGCCCGCCCATCCAGACCGCGGTCTGGATCATCGACGGCCCGCTCCTGCGGGCCGTTTGTATTTGCTATCTACGCAGCCGGCCTGCAGTGGTAGCATGACGCTTTTTTGAGACAGAGGTAGCCATGACCGTATTCGCGATGCCCGTGTTCGACGCCACCGTCATGTATGAGGGCAAGGAATTGTTCAAGGGGCAGGGCGCCGCCAAAGGCTGGGCCGAGAAGCTGGCCCGGGAAATCGAGAGCGAGGTCACGGTGGAAAAAATCGGCACCGGCTGGGCGCTGTGCGGCGTGGTCGATGGCGCGCCGTGCCAGTGGGGCATCCTCGGCCAGCGGCTCAAGCGTTTCGACTGACGCCGCAACATATCAATCCAATAGCAAGGTAAGCAATGAACAAGAACGAGCTCGCGAAATTCGATGCGAAGAAGCTGATGAACAAGATGGGCCCCAAGGGCGCCGTCGTCGGCAAGCCCGGGGATGCCCCGGCAGCGGACCGCCGCGAACAACGCGAGCGCGACCGTGCGCTGGGGCTGGTGCCGTTCGCCGTCAAGCTCAATGGCGACCTGGTCAAGCAGCTGCAGGCGCAGAGCAAGGAGCAGGGCGTCGACCTGAACGAGCTGGTGGCGCAGTTGCTGCAAAAAGGCCTGGCCGCCTGAGCTTCAGGCTGGGTACAAGGCGCCCAGGATGCGCGGACCGCGCGCACCGGTGACCGCCGCCAGGTTGCCCGGTTCGCGGTTGGCGAAACGCCAGCCCAGCCAGGCGAAGGCCAGCGCCTCGACCCGGTTCGGCGCCACGCCCAGTTCCGCCGTCGAGGCCACTTTCACGCCGCCCAGCCCGGCGCCAATGGCGCGCAGCAGGGCGCCGTTGTAGGCGCCGCCGCCGCAGACGTACACCGCGTCCGGCGTCACGCCTTCGTCGCGGATCGCGCGCGCGATCGTCACCGCCGTCAATTGCACCAGGGTCGCCTGCGCGTCGGCCGGCGCGAGCTTGCCGAAGGGCGAGAGCTTGGCATCGAGCCATGGCGCATGGAACAGGTCGCGTCCGGTGCTCTTGGGCGCCGGCTGGCGGAAATACGGTTCGTCGAGCAGGGCGTCCAGCAGCGGCTGGTGGACAGTGCCGGTCGCACCCCAGGCGCCATCCTCGTCATAGGCGCGCCCCAGGTGGCGCGCGATCCACAGGTCGAGCAAGACATTGCCCGGACCGGTATCGAAACCGGTCACGCGGCCGTCGCCATGCAGCACGCTGATATTGCCGATGCCGCCGATGTTGACCACCACGCGCGCCGTGCCCGGTTTGCCGAAGGCGGCCTCGTGGAAGGCCGGCACCAGCGGCGCGCCCTGGCCGCCGGCGGCGACGTCGCGGCTGCGGAAGTCGGCGATCACGTCGATGCCGATCAGCTCGGCCAGCAGGGCCGGGTTATTGGTCTGGCGCGTAAAACCCAGTTCGGGGCGGTGGCGGATGGTCTGGCCATGAACGGCGACAGCGGCCACCGGGCCGGGGCTGGATGGCAGCAGTGCGCGCACGCAGTCGGCGTAGGCCAGGGCCAGGCCGTTGGCGGCCAGCGCCTCGCGCTCCAGCTCGTTGTCGCTGGCGGCCTGCAGGGCCATCAGTTCGCTGCGCAATGCGGCGGGGAAGGGCGTGAAGGCGGCGGCCACGGTCTGGATGGCGCCATTGCTGAAATCGGCCAGCACGCCGTCGACGCCGTCGAGGCTGGTGCCGGACATCAGGCCGATGTAGAGGGAAGGTGTCTCGGTCATTGTTGTATCGGGTTCAGGTGCCTATAGAGGCCAGCAAGCATACAAAAGAAAAACGCCCTCCAGCATCGAAATGCGAGGAGGGCGTTTTTTATACAGGACGGTGCGGCTTAGCGGGCTGCCATCGACGAGCCGCTTGGCGCCATCAGCGAGAAGCGGTGGTTCATCTCGGCGGCTGCCATGCGGAAGCGTGCCAGTTCGGCCTGGTTCAGCGGTTGCTGGGCCAGCGACTTGAACTTGTTCGGATCCTTGGCCACGCCTGCGACGCGGAATTCATAGTGCAGGTGCGGGCCGGTCGACCAGCCGGTCGAGCCGACGTAGCCGATCACCTGGCCCTGGCTGATCTTGGCGCCCTTGCGCATGCCCGGCGCGATGCGGCTCATGTGGGCGTAGGCGGTGCTGTAGTTCGACCAGTGCTTCAGGACGACCATATTGCCGTAGCCATTGCCGTTGCCTGCGAAGTCGACGGTGGCATCGGCCACGGCGCGGATCGGGGTGCCGGTGGCGGCGGCGAAGTCGACGCCTTTATGCGCCTTGAACTTGCCCGAGATCGGGTGCACGCGCATCGAGAAGCCCGACGAGACGCGCGAGTATTGCAGTGGCGACTTGAGGAAGGCTTTCTTGAGCGACTTGCCGTCCAGCGAGTAGTAACCACCCTGCTTGGAGACCGGATCTTCGTACCACACCGACTGGTAGCTGGTGCCGCGGTTGACGAATTCGCCGGCCAGGATGCGACCGGTCTTGATCAGTTCGCCGTCGAGCCAGAAGGTTTCGTACACCACATTGAAACGGTCGCCGCGCTTGACGTCGCTGCGGAAGTCGATATTGGTCGAGAACATCTCGATGATCTGGCCAACGATCGAATCCGGGATGCTGCCGCCGTCGACGTTGGCGTCGGTGGCCGCGTACAGCGAGCTGGTGATGTCGCGCGAACGCATCTCGACGCGGCGCTCGAGCTTGGCCGGCGCCTCGAGGGCGACGAATTCCTCGCCCTTGCGCTGCACGGTGATCGTGCGTGCTTCGCCGCTCTTGCCGTCGCTGACAGTGGCGCGCATCGACAGCAGCAGGCCGTTCTCGTCGGTCTCTGCCTGGATGCGCTTGCCGGTCTGGAGCGACAGCAGGCGCTTGGCGAGCTTGTCGGAGCGAACGAACTTTTGCGCTTGCGCGTCTTCGATGCCGAGGCGGGTGAAGAGCGAGCCGAGCGAATCGCCGCGGCGGATGCGTTCTTCGTGGATAAATTGCTGCTCGTCTTGCTGGAGCGCGGCGATCTGGTCGGCCAGGTTCGGCAGTTCCAGGTCTTGCGCAACGGAGGTGACGGGCAGGTCGGAGGGATCGGGAGCGATCGGTGCAACGCCCACGGCGCCAAAGGCGCACACGCTCAGGAAGACGGCGCCGGCGCTCAGGACGCGGGCTTTGCGGGTCTTCGGCAGCAGCGCTAGCAGGCTTTTACCAGTGATTTTCTGTATAGGGTTCATGCAATCAGTTAAAATTTGCGGCTGAACTTTCAAGGGCCATGTATTGCGTTTCCGAAAAAGTTTTCTCTAGGAAACGAAAACAGGATCGTGAATTATACCAAAAGAAGTGGTCCTACAACCGTTTTAGCCAATTTCCTACACGAATTTTATGACCTCAAATGCAGCTGGTGCTAGCACTCCGGCAACTTCCATTAATGCTTTGCCACTGACTGACAAGGTCCTTGAGTCCCTCGCGATCGCCAAGCGCGGCGTCGACGAACTGTTGATCGAGAGCGATTTTGCGCAAAAACTGGCGCGCTCGGAGCAGACCGGCAAGCCGCTGCGCATCAAGCTGGGCCTGGATCCGACGGCCCCGGACTTGCATCTCGGCCACACCGTCGTGCTGAATAAATTGCGTCAATTGCAAGACCTGGGTCACCAGGTGATCTTTTTGATCGGCGACTTCACTTCCATGATTGGCGACCCGTCGGGCCGCAACGCCACCCGTCCGCCGCTGACCCGCGAGCAGGTCGAGGAAAACGCGATGACGTATTTCCGCCAGGCCTCGCTGGTACTGGACGCCAGCCGCACGGAAATCCGCTACAACTCCGAATGGTGCGATCCTTTGGGCGCGCGCGGCATGATCCAGCTCGCCTCGCGCTACACCGTGGCCCGCATGATGGAGCGCGACGACTTTACCAAGCGCTACAAGAGTGGGACTCCGATCGCCGTGCATGAGTTCCTCTATCCGCTGATGCAGGGCTACGATTCGGTCGCTTTGCAGTCAGACCTTGAGCTGGGTGGAACGGACCAGAAATTCAACTTGCTGGTTGGCCGCGAGCTGCAGAAGGACTACGGCCAGGAGCCGCAGTGCATCCTGACCATGCCGCTGCTGGAAGGCCTGGACGGCGTCGACAAGATGTCCAAGTCCAAGAACAACTATATTGGCATCACCGAAGCGCCGAACAGCATGTTCGGCAAACTGATGAGCATCTCGGACGAGATGATGTGGAAGTATTTCAACCTGCTGTCGTTCCGCTCGCTGGACGACATCGCGCAATTGAAGGCGACGATCGACGGCGGCGCCAATCCGCGCGATGCGAAAGTGGCGCTGGGCAAGGAAATCGTCACGCGCTTCCACTCGGCCGCTGCGGCCGACGATGCGCTGGCCGACTTCGTCAACCGCTCCAAGGGCGGTATCCCGGACGACGTGCCGGAAGTGTCGCTGTCCGGCGCTCCGCTGGGCCTGCCGCAACTGCTGAAGGCCGCCGGCCTGTGCGCCTCGACCTCGGAAGCCATGCGCATGGTCGACCAGGGCGGCGTGCGCATCGATGGCGCCGTGGTCAGCGACAAGGGGCTGCAAGTGGCTGCCGGCACCGTCGTGGTGCAAGTCGGCAAGCGCAAGTTCGCCCGCGTCACGCTCGCATGATTGGCCTGCTGCAACGCGTGAGCGAAGCGGCGGTGCGCGTCGACGGCCAGACCGTCGGCGCCATCGGTCCCGGCCTGATGGTGCTGGTATGCGCCGAAAAGGGCGATACCGAACGCGAGGCCGACCTGCTGTTAACGAAGTTGCTGGGCTACCGCGTGTTTTCCGACGAGGCCGGCAAGATGAACCGCAGCGTGACGGACGTCGAAGGCGGCTTGCTGCTGGTGCCGCAGTTCACCCTGGCGGCCGATACCAAATCGGGCACGCGTCCTTCGTTCTCGCCGGCCGCCGCGCCGGAAGACGGACGGCGCCTGTTCGAGCATGTCGTGCGCCAGGCGCGGGAGCGGCATGGCATTGTCGAGACCGGCGTATTTGGTGCTGACATGAAAGTGTCACTCATCAACGATGGCCCGGTCACATTCTGGCTGCGTATTGATCCCGTCGGGGCGGCGCGCTGAAACCCGCGCCTGGCGCCAAGGTCAAATTACTAGCCAGGGAGGTCACATGCGAATCTGGAGCGACTCATTCACCGACGGGGCCGATATCCCCGCCGCCTGCGCGTTCGCGGTCAGCGATCCTGATGCCCACGTCAAGCTGTCGAGCAACCGCAATCCCCATATCGCCTGGGACGACGTGCCGGCCGGCACGCAGTCGCTGGTACTGATCTGCCACGATCCCGACGTGCCGTCCGAAGGCGGCGACGTCAACAAGGAAGGCCGCACCGTGGCGGCCGCCTTGCCGCGGGTCGATTTTTTCCACTGGACGCTGGCCGACATCCCGGTCTGCCTCAAGTCGCTGGCCGAAGGCATGTTTTCCGACATGGTCACGCCGCATGGCAAGCCGGGTCCCGAAGTCGCCTTCACCGTCAAGAACGGCACCGAACACCAGCTGCGCCACGGGGTCAACGACTATACCGGCTGGTTCGCGGGCGACCCCGACATGGCGGGCGAGTTCTACGGCTATGACGGCCCGTGCCCGCCATGGAACGACGAGCGCGTGCACCATTATGTGTTTACGCTGTATGCGCTCGACATCCCGCGCCTGCCGCTGGAGGGGCGTTTCACGGGCTCCGAGGCACGCCTGGCGATCCAGGGACATATCCTCGACGAGGCGCGCATCTTCGGCACCTATTCGCTCAATCCCCAGGTCGCGGCCGACCTGGCAAAATAATCAAGCATCTGATTTTTTCACTGCCCCGAGGTTCGGGTGCAAGGACCTCATGACATTGAATGACGCGCCTGCGGGCACGACCACGATCCTCCTGATCCGCCACGGCGAAACCGCCTGGAATGCCGAGCGCCGGCTGCAGGGCCATCTCGATATCGCACTCAATGCCGAAGGTGAGCGCCAGGCCGCGGCGCTCGGCGCGGCGCTGGCCGGCGAACATATAGACCTGGTCATTTCCAGCGACCTGGCGCGCGCCCGGCAGACGGCCGAGGCGGTCCATCTCGCCCGTGGCGCGGCCAATGCCGGCGGTGTCCAGCTCGATCCTCGATTGCGCGAACGCTGCTACGGCGGCTTCGAAGGCTTGCTCTACAGCGAAATCGCGGCCCGCTTTCCGCTCGAGTTCGCCGCCTGGCAGGCGCGCAACGTCGATGCGGTCCTGCCACCGGGTAAGAATCAGGGTGAAACTTTCCGCAGCTTCTACGAGCGCGCCACGAAGGCGATCCTGGGCCATGCGGCGCGCCACCCCGGCCAGACCCTGGCGCTGGTGGCGCACGGCGGTGTGCTCGAGTGCGCCTACCGGGCGGCTCTCGGCCTGCCGCTGGAAACGCCGCGCGACTTCAAGGTGCACAACGCCAGCATCAACCGTTTCGTGGTCGAGCAAGGTGCACTGAAGCTGGTGAGCTGGGGCGAAATTGCGCACCTGCGCCAGACGGCGCTGGACGACTTGCCCTGACAGCCAAGCGCCTAAAACAGGCGCGACAACGCCTGTTTCTTCGCCCTGCCAATATCGCACACGCAACAATCACATTAATTTTGCTGATAATTTGAGCAGCGCTTGGGGTAAAATAGCAGGTTCCCAAGAAACTTCTGAGTTTTTCTGCTGTGCAAATCGGTCCATATCACCTGCGTAATAACGTCTTTGTCGCCCCCATGGCCGGAGTGACGGACCGTCCGTTCCGGCAGCTGTGCAAGCAGCTCGGCGCGGGCTATGCGGTGTCCGAAATGGCGGCGTCGAACCCGCGCCTGTGGGCCAGCGAGAAGACCTCGCGCCGCATCGACCACGCGGGCGAGATGGAGCCGAAGGCGGTGCAGATCGCCGGCGCCGATCCTAAAGACCTTGCCGATTGCGCGAAGTTCAACGTCGAGCGCGGCGCCCAGATCATCGACATCAATATGGGGTGCCCGGTCAAGAAGGTGTGCAATAGCTGGTGCGGTTCGGCCCTGTTGCAGCACGAAGACCTGGTCGAGCGCATCCTGCACGCCGTGGTCGAGGCGGTCGACGTGCCGGTCACCCTGAAGTTCCGCACCGGCTGGGATCGCCAAAACAAGAACGCGCTGCGCATCGCGCGCCTGGCCGAGCAGGCCGGCATCCAGATGCTGACCCTGCACGGCCGCACCCGCGCCGACGGCTACAAGGGCGAGGCCGAATACGACACCATCCGCGCCGTGAAGCAGGCGGTGAGCATCCCGCTGGTGGCCAATGGCGACATCACGACGCCCGAGAAGGCGAAGTTCGTGCTCGACCATACCGGCGCCGACGCGGTCATGATCGGCCGCGCGGCCCAGGGCCGTCCCTGGATCTGCCGCGAGATCGACCACTACCTGCGCACCGGCGAACACCTGCCGGCGCCGCTGGTGGACGAAGTGCGCGAATTGATGAACGAGCACTTGCCGGCCCATTACGCCTTCTATGGCGAATACGTCGGCGTGCGCACCGCGCGCAAGCACATCGGCTGGTATGTACAAGACCTGCCGGGCGGCGAGGAATTCCGGCAGCGTATGAACTTGCTGGAATCGACGGCCGAGCAACTGGCGGCGGTCGATGAGTTTTTCAAATCGCAGCACAGGCATGGCGAGCGGTTACAATACCGCCCCGCGCATCCTGGCCTCGACGCGATCGCGGCATAGGCAAGTCCGGCAGCACGCAGCAAACCAGAACAAGAACACGGGGACGCGCTTCGCGAGAGCGGAGCAATCATTAAACCAGGATGAAGCAGCAGAAGACATGAGCAAAGAAAGTATCCAGGAAGTCGTCCAGAAGAGTCTCGAAGACTATTTCAACGATCTGGGCGAACAAAAGCCGACCAACATCTACGACATGATGGTGTTGACCGTCGAAAAGCCCGTCCTCGAAGTCGTCATGTCGCGCGCCGACGGCAACCAGTCGCACGCCGCACAGATGCTGGGCATTAACCGGAACACTTTGCGCAAGAAACTGCAGGAGCACGGGCTGCTCTAAGCGTGACCCACGTGGCCGCGCACCGGGCGCGCGGCCATGACCGGATCCCCGATCCGCCTGCCCGCCGCCAGGAATTCTCAACCATAGGCCACACCATGATCAAACAAGCTCTCATTTCCGTATCCGACAAGACCGGCGTGCTCGATTTCGCGCGCGCTCTCTCTTCGCTCGGCGTCAACATCCTGTCCACCGGCGGCACCGCCAAGCTGCTGCAGGATAACGGCGTGCCGGTGACCGAAGTCGCCGACTACACTGGTTTCCCGGAAATGCTGGATGGCCGCGTCAAGACCCTGCACCCGAAGGTGCACGGCGGCATCCTGGCGCGCCGCGATTTTCCTGAGCACGTCGCCAAGCTGGAAGAGCACGGCATTCCGCAGATCGACATGGTCGTGGTCAACCTGTACCCGTTCCAGCAGACCGTCGCCAAGGAAGAGTGCTCGCTGGAAGATGCGATCGAGAACATCGACATCGGTGGCCCGACCATGCTGCGTTCGGCGGCCAAGAACCACCGCGACGTGGTCGTGATCGTCGACCCGCTCGACTATGGCGTGGTGCTGGCCGAGATGAAGGGCCAGGGCGAGGCCACCGGCCCGGTCAGCTATGAAACCAAGTTCCGCCTGGCCAAGAAAGTGTTCGCGCACACCGCGCAGTACGACGGCGCGATCACCAATTACCTGACCAGCCTGGGCGAAGACCGCGCGCATGCGACCCGTTCGAGCTTCCCGCAGACCCTGAACATGGGCTTCGAGAAAGTCCAGGACATGCGCTACGGCGAGAACCCGCACCAGGGCGCCGCCTTCTACCGCGACCTGGTCACGGTCGACGGCGCACTGGCCAACTACACCCAGCTGCAGGGCAAGGAACTGTCGTACAACAATATCGCCGACGCCGATGCGGCCTGGGAATGCGTCAAGTCGCTGGGCGGCCTCGGCCAGCCGGCCGGCTGCGTGATCGTCAAGCACGCCAACCCGTGCGGCGTGGCGATCGGCGTCGATGCGCTGGACGCCTACTCGCGCGCGCTGCAGACCGACCCGACCTCGGCCTTTGGCGGCATCATCGCCTTCAACGTCGAAGTCGACGGCAAGGCGGCCGAAGCGCTGGCCAAGCTGTTCGTCGAAGTGCTGATCGCGCCATCGTTCACCGCGGAAGCACGCCAGATCATGGCGGCCAAGCAGAACGTGCGTCTGCTGGAAATCGCCTTGGGCGCCGGCCAGAACGCGTATGACGTCAAGCGCGTCGGCGGCGGCCTGCTGGTGCAGTCGCCGGATGCGAAAAACGTGGGCCTGGGCGAACTGCGCGTGGTCACCAAGAAGCACCCGACCCAGCAGCAGCTGCAGGACATGATGTTCGCCTGGCGCGTGGCCAAGTTCGTCAAGTCGAACGCGATCGTGTTCTGCGCCAATGGCATGACCCTGGGCGTCGGCGCCGGCCAGATGAGCCGCATCGACTCGGCCCGCATCGCCTCGATCAAGGCCCAGAACGCCGGTCTTTCCTTGAGCGGTTCGGCCGTGGCGTCGGATGCCTTCTTCCCGTTCCGCGACGGCCTGGACGTGGTGGTCGACGCCGGCGCGACCTGCGTGATCCACCCGGGCGGCTCGATGCGCGACCAGGAAGTGATCGATGCCGCCGACGAGCGCGGCGTGGTGATGCTGTATACCGGCACCCGTCACTTCCGTCACTGATCCGGCAACACCATCGGGCCGGTGGAACCTCCCGGCCCGATGCGATCAAACCGTGGTGAACCTGTGTTTTTGCACAGTATTTTTCCCACGAACACCCCCAGCCGGGGTAACATTCCATAATGATTATTCTCGGCATCGACCCGGGCCTACGCACGACGGGGTTCGGCGTCATTGAAAAACACGGCGCCAAGCTGCGCTACATCGCCTCGGGCACCATCAAGACCGGGCTGGAGGGCGCTTTGCCGCCGCGGCTGAAGGTCATCCTGCACGGCGTCAGCGAAATCATCGCCACCTACCGCCCGGCCTGTTCCGCCATCGAAAAAGTCTTCGTCAACGTCAATCCGCAATCGACCCTGCTGCTGGGCCAGGCGCGCGGCGCGGCGATCACCGCGCTGGTCAGCGCCGACCTCGATGTCGCCGAATACACGGCGGTGCAGGTCAAGCAGGCCGTGGTGGGCACCGGCAAGGCGGCCAAGCCGCAGGTGCAGGACATGGTCGCGCGCCTGCTCAAGCTGCCGGGCCTGCCGGGCACCGACGCCGCCGACGCCCTGGGCGTCGCCATCTGCCATGCCCACAGTATCGACACCTTGTCGCTTCTGGGCACGCTGTCGCCCGATATGCAGGCGCTGCGCATGAAGAACAGCCGTCTCGTCTCTTAATTAGGAACCTTACCGATGATCGGTCGCCTCTCTGGAATCCTGCTCGAAAAAGCGCCGCCGCACGTGCTGGTCGATTGCAATGGCGTCGGCTACGAAGTCGACGTGCCGATGAGCACCTTTTATAACTTGCCGCATACCGGCGAAAAAGTCGTGCTGTTCACCCACCTGGTGGTGCGCGAGGATGCGCACCTGCTGTTCGGCTTCGGCTCGGCGTCCGAACGCGCGCTGTTTCGCCAGCTGATCAAGATCACCGGCATCGGCGCGCGCATGGCGCTGGCGATCCTGTCCGGCATGTCGGTGGCCGAATTGTCGCAGGCCGTCACGCTGCAGGAAACCGGCCGCCTGGTGAAGGTGCCCGGCATCGGCAAGAAGACGGCCGAACGCCTGCTGCTCGAACTGAAGGGCAAGCTCGGCGCCGACATCGGCATGGTCGCCGGCGCGGCGCGTGACGACGCGCAGGTGGACGTGCTCAATGCGCTGGCCGCGCTGGGGTATTCTGACAAGGAAGCGCTCCTCGCGATCAAGAACATGCCGGCCGGCTCGAGCGTCTCGGACGGCATCAAGTTCGCGCTGAAGGCGCTGTCCAAAGGCTGAGGAAGAATCTGAGCAATGAGCATCCAGACCGACAACTTTACCGAACACCGCGTGATCGACGCCGCGCCGGCCTCGCCCAACGAAGAGGCGATCGAACGCGCCTTGCGTCCGAAGCAGCTGGACGAATACGTCGGCCAGGAAAAGATCCGCGACCAGCTCGAGATCTTCATCCACGCGGCGCGCAAGCGGCGCGAGGCGCTCGACCACACCCTGCTGTTCGGTCCGCCGGGCCTGGGTAAAACGACGCTGGCCCATATCATCGCGCGCGAGATGGGCGTCAACCTGCGCCAGACCTCGGGCCCGGTGCTCGAGCGTCCCGGCGACCTGGCGGCGCTGCTCACCAACCTCGAGCCGAACGACGTGCTGTTCATCGACGAGATCCACCGCCTGTCGCCGGTGGTCGAGGAGATTTTGTATCCGGCGCTCGAGGACTACCAGATCGACATCATGATCGGCGAGGGGCCGGCCGCGCGCTCGGTCAAGCTCGACCTGCAGCCGTTCACCCTGGTCGGCGCCACCACCCGCGCCGGCATGCTGACCAATCCGCTGCGCGACCGCTTCGGCATCGTGGCGCGCCTGGAGTTCTACAACGTCGAGGAGCTGACCAAGATCGTGGCGCGCAGCGCCGCGTTGCTGGAAGCGCCGATCGACGAGGACGGCGCGCGCGAAGTCGCCAAGCGCGCGCGCGGCACGCCGCGTATCGCCAACCGCCTGCTGCGCCGCGTGCGCGACTACGCCGAAGTGAAGGGCAATGGCGAGATCACGCGCGAGATGGCCGACCGCGCGCTCAAGATGCTCGACGTCGACACCGTCGGCTTCGACGTCATGGACCGCAAGCTGCTGGAGGCGGTGCTGTTCAAGTTCGCCGGCGGCCCGGTCGGCATCGGCAACCTGGCGGCGGCGATCGGCGAGGCCGCCGACACCATCGAGGACGTGCTCGAACCGTATCTGATCCAGCAGGGCTATCTGCAGCGCACCCCGCGCGGACGCATCGCCACGCCGCTGGCCTACCAGCACTTCGGCGTCACCGCGCCGCGCATCAGCCCGACGGGCGATTTGTGGGATAACCTGCCGCCGGGTTGATTACAGGTTGAACGGCGGTCTCAGGACCCGGGAGAGGAAGGCCGACGGCGGCGCTGGACGAGCGACGCCAGTGCAGGCACGGGGCGATAGATCAGCGTCAGGTACAGCAGAACGGTGAGCACGATGACGGCGCCGGCCAGCCACAGCACCGACGGCGCCGCGCCGCGCCACATCAGGGCGGCGCTGGCGACGGTCGGCACGCCCAGCTGTATCGCCGCCAGCGTGCGCAATGCGCTCGAGCGGCGCAGGCGCTGCCCGGCCATGCCGATCATGAAGAATCCGCTCGACGCCAGCACCACGCACGACAGCACGGCCCCCGCCCGGCCCAGGTCCGGGGGCATGCCGCCCACGCGGATCAATATGGCGGGTGCGATCAGCACCAGCACGCCGGCCACCAGGCTGGCTAGGCGAAGAAAGATCATGGCGCATCCTTGTATGTGAAGAGACGACCCGATCCGGGCCCATGGATAGCCATACGAAAAACCTCCTGCCTGCTCGGCAGTAAAAACAAGATATCACAAGGGAAATGATAATTGTGGTAATTGTGTCCTTGTGTGCGTCTGCGGCGTCACATTTTCAGGAGGTGCTGGCTGGGTAAGCTGGATGACATTTGTCAGCCAGCATTGATGGCAAGCGATTCTGTCGGGCCGGCGGCGGCGCCGACATACTGGTTTCACACCAACTCGTGAGGAAACCATGTCCATCCCCGTCCTGAAAACTTTATTCGTCGCCACCTGTGTCGCCCTGTCCGGCACGACCCTGGCCGCCGCCACCCTGGTCCAGGACGTGCGCGTCTTCGACGGCAAGGCCGTGCACGAACGCCGTTCGGTGCTGTTCGAGGGCGGCGTCATCGTCGACGCCGACTTCCGCGGCGCGCCGCCCGCGGGCAGCCGCATCGTCGGCGGCGCCGGCCGCACCCTGCTGCCGGGCCTGATCGACGCCCATACCCACGCGTTCAGGCAGCTCGACCTGCCGCTGCTGTTCGGCGTCACCACGCAGGTCGACATGTTCACCGCCGTGCCGCTGATGCAGGAGGTGAAGGGCAGCATGGCGGCCGGCCGCAATGCGGGGCGGGCCGACATGTTCTCGGCCGGCACCCTGGCCACCGCGCCGAACGGCCACGGCACCCAGTACGGCCTGCCCATCCCGACCCTGAGCCGGCCGGAGCAGGCGCGCGACTTCGTCGACGCGCGCATCGCCGAAGGCTCCGACTTCATCAAGATCGTGCTCGAAGCCGGCGGGCAGGGTACGAGCAGGATGAACTCGCTCGACCTGGCGACCGCCAGGGCGCTGATCGAGGCCGCCCACCTGCGCGGCAAGCTGGCCGTGGTCCACGTCAGCAACGAAGAGGATGCGCGCGCCGCGCTGGAGGCCGGCGCCGACGGCCTGGTGCACCTGTTCCTGGGCGCCGCGCCCGATCGACAGGCCGTCGACGGCCTGGCCCGGCTGGCCAGGACCAGGGGCGCCTTCGTGATCCCGACCTTCGCGGTCCTGGAAAGCATGGCCGGCGTGCGCGGCGACGACCTGCTCGCCGACGCCCGGCTGGCGGCGCTGGTCGACCGCGAAGGCGCCGCCACGCTCAAGGCGCGCTACGGCGCGCAGGCGCGGCCGCAGGCGCTGGCGGCGCCGAAAGCCGTCACTGCCGCATTGCGCAAGGCCGGCGTGCCGGTCCTGGCCGGGACCGATGCGGGCAACGCCGGCACCCTGTATGGCGTCAGCATGCACCGCGAACTGGCGGCGCTGGTCGAGGCCGGCCTGAGTCCGGCCGAGGCGCTGGCCGCCGCCACCAGCGCGCCGGCCGCGGCCTTCAGGCTGGGCCGGCGCGGCTGCATCGCCAGGGGCTGCAAGGCCGACCTGCTGCTGGTCGAGGGCAATCCCGCGGCCGACGTCCGGGCCACGCGCCACATCGTCGAGGTGTGGAAGGATGGCCAGAGCGCCAACCCCCTGCGCGATGCGCGACGCCAGCGGGTGGCGCAGGAAAGCGGCGGCGCCACCCGCCAGGCGCTGCCGCCGGATGGCCGCATCAGCGACTTCAGCGCCAGCCGCCTGGGCAGCCCATTCGGCAGCGGCTGGCTGCCGTCGACCGACCAGTTCGCGGGCGGCAAGTCGACCGTCAAGCTCGACGTGCTGCCGCCGCTGCCCGACGGGCAGGTGCCGCTGGCGGTGCGCGCCACGGTCGCGCCGGGCCTGCCGTTCGCCTGGTCCAGCGTGGCCTTCATGCCCGGCGCCCAGCCGATGCAGCCGGCCGACCTGAGCGCGGCGAAGATCCTGCGCTTCAAGGTGCGCGGCGACGGCAAGACCTATCAGGTGATGTTGATGGGCGCCGGCAGCCCGCGGCCAGCCATGGTGCCCTTCGTGGCCAAGGGGGAATGGGAAGAAGTGAGCGTGCCCTTGTCGGCCTTCGCCGGCATCGATCCGGCCGCCGTCGCCATGCTAGCATTCAGTGCCGGACCGCAACCGGGCGACTACCGCTTCGAACTCGCCGACGTGCGCCTGCTGGAACAATGAGAACGACGGAGCCCACCATGATGACGACCCTCAGGAAAGCGCTGGCACGGCCCTGGATCCCGCCCGAATACGGCAGGCTGCAATACCTGTGGCTGCTGTCGCTCGGCTACCTGTTCTGGAAGTTCGCCTATGTGGCGCCCGGCGCGCTGGAGGCGGCCCTGCTGGCGCTGACGCTGCCGGTCTTCGTCGCGCTGTACTGCTTCAGCTTCTGGGCACGCGGCTGGCAGGTCCACGCCTGCGTGGCGGCCGGCTGCCTGCTCGGCGCAGCGTGGGCGCACTGGAATCCGGGCGCCGCCTGCTTCTTCATCTTTGCCTGCGCCATGTGCGCCCGCATCCCGCGGCCCGGCCACGCCGTCGGCGGCATGCTGGCGGTGCTCGCAGGCGGGACGGCGGCGTCGTTCCTGGTCGAGGGCCGGATGCAGCTGGTGTTCCTGTTGCCGCTGCTGCTGGTCGGCCTGCCGGTGGGCCTGTCGACCCTGATGGACCAGCGCCTGCGCGACTCGCGCGCCCGCCTGATGCGCAAGCAGGAAGAAGTCGAGCACATGGCGCGCATCGCCGAGCGCGAACGCATCTCGCGCGACCTGCACGACCTGCTCGGCCATTCGCTGTCGCTGATCGCCCTCAAGGCCGAACTGGCGGGCAAGCTGGCCGGCCGCGACGACGCCGCCTGCGCGCGCGAAATCGCCGACATCGAAGCCAGCGCGCGCACCGCCCTGGCCGAGGTGCGCACGGCCGTCACCGGCTACCGCGAGAGCGGCCTGGCCCAGGCCCTGGCCAGCGCCCGCGCCAGCCTGCAGGCGGCCGACGTGGCGCTCGACGAACGGGTCGAGCGCATCGAGCTGGCCCCGGCCGCCGAGCACGTGCTGGCGCTGGCGGTGCGCGAGGCGGTGACGAACATCGTGCGCCACGCCCGGGCGTCGCGCTGCACGCTGTCGCTGAGCCGCGAAGCCGGCCACGCCGTGCTGCGCGTGCACGACGACGGCCGCCTGCGCGATACCGATGAGTTAAGGCATGGCAACGGGCTGGCCGGCATGCAGGAGCGGGTGGCGGCGCTCGGCGGGCGCTTGAAACTGGCGGCCGGCGACGGCCTGGCGCTCGAGCTGCAGGTGCCGGCATGATCCGCGTCCTGATCGCCGAAGACCAGAAGCTGGTGCTGGGGGCCCTGAGCGCGCTGCTGCGGCTGGAGCCGGACATCGAGGTGGTGGCCGGCGCGCTCGATGGCCGCGAGGCGCTGGCCCTGTGCGAGCGCCTCGTTCCCGACATCGTGCTGACCGATATCGAGATGCCGCACATGACCGGCATCGAACTGGCGCAGGCGCTGTCGTCGAGAAAGCTGGCGTGCCGCGTGGTGGTGGTGACGACCTTCGCCCGCAGCGGCTACCTGCGGCGCGCGATGGAGGCGGGCGTGCGCGGCTACCTGCTCAAGGATGCGCCGGTCGAGGCGCTGGCCGACGCCATCCGCGTCGTGCATGGCGGCGGGCGCGCGATCGCGCCCGAGCTGGCTTTGGAAAGCTGGAACGGCGGCGGCGACCCGCTGACCGAGCGCGAACGGCAAGTGCTGCGCCTGGCGGGAGAAGGGCGCTCCAGCGTCGAGATCGCGCGCCAGGTCCACCTGTCGGAGGGGACGGTGCGCAACTATCTGTCGGAGGCGATCAGCAAGCTGGGCGCTGGAAATCGCGTGGAAGCGTACCGGATGGCGCGCGATGCGGGTTGGCTATGACGGCTGGCTATGATGGCTGCGTGAAGCGGCGTTCGCGCTGGCCGTTGCGCCGTAGCGGGACCCATTGCATAGGCTTGGGTGCGCGCCGGGAAGGCGTCCTGGGCACGATCGGCTGCTGCGGCACATGGGTCAGCGGATAGATGAAGCTGAGGTACAGCAGGATCGTCAGCATCAGCAAAAAGGTGCACAGCCAGACCATCAGCATATTGCTGGCATGCCAGATCACGATGCCGCTGGCGCCGAAGGGCATCATCAGGAGCAGGGCGGCGAACGAGCGCAGCATGGCGTCGCGGTTCATGCGGTGGCCGGCCATCGCGACCAGGAAAAAGCCGCCCGAGCCGAGCGCCACGCCGACCAGCACGATATACGGCTCGATCCAGTCCGGGATGCCGTGCGCGGTCGAGGCCAGCAAGGCGGCCGGCAACAGGATGCCGAACACGCCGCCAGCCAGGCTGAGCAGGCGAATCACGCGCATGGCCCGTCCGCGGAAGACGGGTCGTGCGGCACGTGCTACGGAAGTTGGTTTCATGGCGCCTCGAAGGTGGGCAGGAAGTAACGTCCGGCAACACGTCGCGGTTGACGCGAGGTTGACACGATCTTGACGTCAGCATAGCCGACATTGCCTGGCGCGTGAACCAGGCGTGCGCTAGTGCCCGACGCTCTTCGAAAACAGGTTGATCACCAGCACCCCGGCGATGATCAGGGCCAGGCCGGCGATCGCCGCCAGGTCCAGGCTTTGCCGGAAATACAACCAGCTGACCAGGGAGATGAGCACGATGCCGACACCGGACCAGATCGCATAGGCGATGCCGGTAGGCAGCACGCGCAGGCTGAAGGTGAGCAGGTAGAACGACAGGGCGTAGCAGCCGACCGTGATCAGGCTCGGTAGAGGACGGGTAAAACTGTCGGAGGCCTTGAGGGCGGTGGTGCCGATCACTTCGGCGACGATGGCAAAGCCGAGGAAGATATACGCTTGATTCAGGGTCATCAGAAAGGAAAACGGCCCGTCGCCGGGCCGCATTGAGGTTTATTGTTCGCGCTGCCAGGTCTGGGTGCGGCCGAACATCGGGGCGCCGACGTAGCCGCGCACTTCGAGCTTGCTGCCGTTGTCGGCCAGGCTGGCCTTGCTCTTGTACGTCTTGCCGTTGGACGGATCGAGGATCTGGCCGCCG
Source organism: Massilia timonae (assembly GCF_001866515.1). NCBI lineage: Bacteria > Pseudomonadati > Pseudomonadota > Betaproteobacteria > Burkholderiales > Oxalobacteraceae > Massilia > Massilia timonae. Next base: position 717,528 of record NZ_JRYB01000001.1, on the reverse strand, counting down.
GTATATTCGTTGCCTTCCTTCTTGAGGCCCGAAAGGATCGTCATGCCGATGATCGGCTGGTCCTTGCGCGCGTCGCTGCACTTGACGCACTTGGGATTCTGGTCCTGGTCCGCCGGGCGGAACAGTTTCTCGATCTTGCCGGTCAGGACGCCGCCTTCCTCGGTGATGCGCACCAGCGCCTTCGGCTTGCCGGTTTCGTCATCGATGGTTTTCCAGGTGCCGACCGGCGAGACGCTCTGCGCGAGGGCGGCGGTGGGCAGGGCGAGCATGGCGGCGGCGATCACGCCGGCGTGCATCAGGTGGCGCATGGTAGGTCTCCAGTATTGTTGTTGGTACGGCAGAGTGTAGCAAAGTCGCCTGGAGACTGGACGGCCTGAAATCAGAGGATTCCCTCCAAAACTACGGCGCGTTGCGCACGTCTTCCGGCGTGACTTGGTGGCGCCGCTCGGCCGGGCGGGTCAGCACCCGCATCGTCACTTCCAGCGGCACGCCGAGCTCGGCGAGCTGGCGCGCGGCGCTGGTGCGCTGGTCGGTGGACGCCTCGTGAATCACGGCGTCGATGCGCAGGGAGGTCTTGTAGTCGCTTCGTCGGTCCATGGGCAGATCGTATCATGTATTTATTAGATGCCATTTCTCATGAAACGGCGCCCGATTGCGAGGCCAATCTATTTTTTTTCGATGCAAATTTCCCTCTAATTAATGTATCTTGTGGCATCTTTACCAAAGGTAAATCTTCAACCTCTCCCACGCGACAAGGACTTTGCATGAACGATCTGGTAACCGCCATCAATGGCATCATCTGGAGCCCTGCGCTGATCGCGCTGTGCCTGGGCGTGGGGCTGTATTTCTCGCTCCGGTCACGATTCCTGCAGGTGCGTTATGTGCGGGAGATGACCCGTCTGATGCTTGAAGGCAAAAGCTCAGAGCAGGGCGTGTCCTCTTTCCAGGCACTGACGATGACGCTCGCCGGCCGGGTCGGCACCGGCAATATCGCCGGCGTGGCCACCGCCATCACCTTCGGCGGTCCAGGCGCGGTGTTCTGGATGTGGGTGGTAGCCTTCCTGGGCGCCAGCTCGGCCTTCGTCGAGTCGACGCTGGGCCAGGTCTACAAGGAGCAGATCGGCAAGCAGTACCGCGGCGGTCCCGCCTTCTATATCGAAAAGGGCCTGGGCATCAAATGGTATGCGTGGACCTTCGCGATCGCGACGGTGTTCGCCACCGGCTTGCTGCTGCCCGGCGTACAGGCCAACTCGATCGCCGAGGGGCTGAAGACGGCCGTCGGCATCGATCCGAACGTCACCGCCGCCGTCCTGGCCATTGCGCTGGCCTTCATCATCTTCGGCGGCGTCAAGCGCATCGCGACCTTCGCCGAGCTGGTGGTGCCTTTCATGGCGCTGGGCTATATCGTGGTTGCCTGCGTCATCGTGTTCCTGCACATTGAACAGTTGCCGGCAGTAATCTCGCTGATCGTCAGCTCCGCCTTCGGCCTTGACGCCGGCTTTGGCGCCATCATCGGCATGGCCATCATGTGGGGCGTCAAGCGCGGCGTGTACTCGAACGAGGCAGGCCAGGGCACCGGCCCGCACGCTTCATCCGCCGCCGAAGTCAGCCATCCGGCCAAGCAGGGCCTGGTGCAGGGTTTCTCGGTCTACATCGACACCCTGTTCGTGTGCTCGGCCACCGCCTTCATGCTCCTGATTACCGGCCAGTACAACGTCGAGGCGCCGGACGGCACTCAGATGTTCGTCGGCGTGCAGGGCGTGGCGGCCGGCCCCGGCTACGTGCAGACCGCGCTCGAGAACGTGATGCCGGGCTTCGGCGCGCTGTTCGTGGCGATCGCGCTACTGTTCTTCGCCTTCACCACGATCGTCGCCTATTACTATATCGCCGAGACCAATATCGCCTACATGGACCGCCATGCGCGCCATCCATGGCTGAATTTCGCGCTCAAGATCGCGATCGTGGCCGCAACCGTCTACGGCGCTGTCAAGACCGCCGATGTCGCCTGGGCGCTGGGCGACATGGGCGTAGGCCTGATGGCCTGGTTGAACATCGTGGCGATCGTCCTGCTGCGCAACGTCGCTTTCAAGTGCCTGCGCGACTACGAAGCGCAGAAGAAAGCCGGCAAGGACCCGGTCTTCGATCCGGTTGCGCTCGGCATCAAGAACGCCGACTATTGGGTGCAGCGTAACGCCGCGTCGCCCACGCAGCAAGATAGCGTGCGCCTCGACACGCCGGTAAAGTAAGACGCTATTCGCGCAGCGCCTGCGCCGGCCGCAGGCGCATCGCCGCCAGCGCGTGGCGCACGGTCGCCCCAAGGGCGACCACGCAGGCCAGCAGGAGTCCCAGCGCCAGCGTCCAGCCGCCGATCGGCGCCCGGGTAGCGAAGCCGCCCAGGTAATGCTGGATCGCCAGCCAGGCCAGCGGCAAGCCGAGCAGGGCGCCGGCGCCGACCAGCAGGCCGATGTCGCGCGCCACCAGCCGGCCGATGGCGCCGCGGCTGGCGCCGTACAGCTTGCGCAGCACGATTTCCTTTTCCCTCCGCTGGACGCTGTAGGCGGCGAGCACATAGATGCCGAAGGCCGCGATGGCGCTGGCGATGGCGCTCGACGCGGCCAGCAATTGCGACAGGCGCAGGTCGTCGGCGTAGAACAGGTCCGTGGCCACCTTCTGCATGCGCATGACGCCCAGGGTCTCGTTCGGGAAGTGGCGCGGCCACAGCGCCTCGATGGCGCGCGCGGTGGCGTCGGGGTCGAGGCGGGTGCGCACGGTGAACATGCCGACCCGGTCGTTCAGGACGTAGGCGGCCGGCGGCTGCTCGTCGCGCGCCGAGCGGTGGCGGATGTCGGGGGCGACGCCGACGATGCGCAGCGCGTCCCGGCCTGCCCCGGGCCTGAGAAGCGTCTTGCCGATCGCGTCGTGCGGGCTGGCGAAGCCCAGCCGGCGCGCGGCGCTGGCATTGATCACGACCCGGTCGGGCTGCTTCGGCCGGTCGAGCGCCGCATCGAACAGGCGTCCCGCCAGCGGCTTGACGCCGAACACGTCGAAGAATTCCGGGCTGACGGCATAGTTTTGCAGGTCGATCACCGCGCCGCCCTCGCGCCGCAGGCTGGTGATGTTGTGCCCGACGCTGAACGGCATATGCGACAGGGCCACGCCGGCCACGTCGGGCAGGCGCGCGATTTCGTCGCGCAGGGCCCGGATGCGCGCGTCGCGCGCATCGTTAATGGCCGGGAACATCAATAGCGGCGCCATGTCGAAACCGGGATCGAGCGCGCTGGCATGCCGCGTCTGCCAGCTCACCGCCAGCGTCGTGGCCGTCAAACCCATGGCGGTCGCCAGCTGCACGACGGTCAGCGCGCGCCGCAGCCACAGGCCGCGCGCGGTCTCGCTGGCGCCGCGTCCGGCCAGCGCGGCGCCGGGGCGCACGCGCAGCGCCGACCAGGTCGGGTACGCGCCCGCGGCCAGGCCGAGCAGCAGCCCGAGCGCCAGCGTGGCGGCCAGCGCGACAGGGCTGAACATGGCATCGAACTCGCGCTGCACCAGGTCGGAAAACGCCGGCAGCAGCAGCCAGGCCAGCAACAGCCCGAGCAGGGTGGCGAGCAGGCAGATCAACACCGACTCGGCCAGGAACTGGCGCGCCACCGCCGGCGCCGACGCGCCCAGCACCTTGCGCATCGCGATCTCGCGCTGGCGCGCGAGCGTGCGCACGGTGGCCAGGTTGACGTAATTGGTCGCCGCCAGCAGCAGGATCAGGCCGGCCACCACGGCCAGGCCCAGCATGCCCTGGCGGTTGCCGTGCTCGATCATCGCGCCATCCACGTCGGGCGCCAGGTAGGCATCCGCGAGCGGGTCGAGCCGGTAGTCGATCAGGTCGCGCCCGCCCAGGGCCGCCACCTGTTCGGCGAAATTGCGCCGCACCAGGGACGACTCGCGCAGCTGGCGCCGGATGTTGTCGAGCACGCGCTCCGGATCGGCGCCGTCCAGCAGTTTCACATAGACGGCGCCGCCGCTGAAGCCCCATGAAGTCTCCAGTTCGCGGCGCACTTCGGCGGGAAGGAAGGGCCCGTCGAAGCCGGCCAGCGCCTCGTACGGCGTCGTCGTGGCCGCGGGCTGGTCTTCCAGCACCGCCGCCACGGTATAGGTGGCGCCGTCTCCCTGCAGCGTGGCGCCGATCGCGTCGATGCGGCCGAACAGCTTGAGCGCCGTGGCGCGGCTCAGCGCCAGCGCCCCGGGCCTGGCGAGCGCGGCCTGCAGGTCGCCGGCTAGCACCCTTGGCGAGAAGATCTGCTGGAAGGCCGGATCGACCAGGGTCAGCCTGAAAGCCTTGACCTGGTTGCCGACCCGCGCATCCAGGGGGCGCGACACGAAGGCCGTGGCGAGCACCGGCTGGCCGCTGGCCAGCGCGGCGTCGCGCGCGGGCAGGCTCGCCATGGGATCCCATTTGGTCCCAAGCAGCTCCAGGTTCCAGCGTTGCAGCAGCCGGAATACCTGTTCATGCTGCGGCACGTGGCGGTCGTACGAGAACGCGTGGCGCACCAGGCCAAGCAGCAGGAAGCAGGCGGCGATGCCGGTCGCCAGCCCGAGGATCACGACCGCCGAATACGAGCGGTCCTTGGCCAGCAGTCGCCAGCCGATACGAAAGTCGCGCAGCAGCATATCGGTCTCCTCACGCCGCCTGCAGCGCGTCGACCACGATGCGCCCGTCGAGCAGGCGCACCGTGCGCGAGGCCTGGGCCGCATGCGCGGGCGAGTGGGTGACCATCACCACCGTCGTGCCCTCGGCATTGATGGTGCGCAGCAGGCGCATCACCTCGTCGCCGTGGGCGGTGTCGAGATTGCCGGTCGGTTCGTCGGCCAGCAGCACGGCCGGCCCGGCCACCAGCGCGCGCGCGATCGCCACCCGCTGCTGCTGGCCGCCCGAGAGCTGCGACGGCCGGTGCTTGCTGCGGTGGGCCACGCCCAGGCGTTCCAGCATGGCCTGCACGCGGCGCCGGCGCTCGGCGCCCGGCACGCCGGTGTATTCGAGCGCCAGTTCGACGTTCTCGAACACGCTCAATTCCTCGATCAGGTTGAAGCTCTGGAAGATGAAGCCGACCATGCCGCGCCGCAGCCCGTTCAGGCGCGCCTCGCTCCAGCCGCTGACGTCATGGCCGTCGAACAGGAAGGCGCCCGAGGTCGGCACGTCGAGCAGGCCGAGCACCCCGAGCAGGGTCGACTTGCCGCAGCCGGAAGGGCCGGTGATGGCGACGTATTCGCCGGCGCCGATCTCGAGGTCGATGCGGTCGAGGGCCGTGGTCCGGACTTCGCCGGCCACGTGGATCTTGCTGACGCCTGAAAGTTTGAGCATAAGGAGTTTCCTGTTGAGATATCGATGATAAACCTGGTTCAATCGGTGAGCCGCAGCAGCCTGGCCTCGCCGAAGCCCGCATAACCGGACACGATGATCCGGTCGCCCGCGGCCAGGCCATGCAGCACCTCGACCTGGGTGTTGTTGCGCCGTCCCAGCTTCACCGCGCGCCGCTCGGCGTGGCTGGCGCCGGCGGCCAGCGCGAAGACCCAGGCGCCGCCGCCGTCGTTGGCGAAGGCGCCGTTCGGCAGCAGCAGGGCCCGGGCCGACTGGCCGAGCGTGAGTTGCACGTCCATGCCTTGCCCGGGGCTGATCACCTCCGGCTGGCGCCCGGTAAACACCAGTTCGACGCTGAAGCGGCCTTCCTTGATCTGGGGGTAGACGGTGCTGACCCGCAGCGCATGGGTCTTGCCGTCCTGGATGACGCGCCCTTCGCGGCCGGGCGTGACCCGGTTCAGGTAGAACTCGTCGACCTGGGCGCTGAGCCTGAAGCGGTTCGGATCGTCGATGCGGCCGATGGCCTGGTCCTGGCGCACGGCCTGGCCGACCAGCAGCCGGAAGTCGGTCAGCACGCCGTCGCTCGGCGCGCGCACCGCCAGCGCATCGACCGTGGCCGCCACCAGGTCGAGGCCCGAGGCCAGGCCGCGGATCGCCTGGTCCATCTGCGCCAGCGCGCGCCCGCGCACGTCCTGTTCGCGCGCCATGCCGCGTCCTTCCTCGTCCAGCGCGCGGCGCGCCCGCGCCAGCCTGTCGCCCGATTCCTCCAGCGCCACCGCCGAGATGAAGCCGGCGCGCGCCAGCCGCAGGTTGCGGGCATGCTGCTTGTCGGCCTGGTCGAGCGCGAAGGCGAGGTCGTTCAGGCGCCGCTGGTGGTCGGTGCGCACCGCTTCCTGCGCCACCTGCAGGTTGGCCAGGTTCGAGATCTGCTGCGCGTGTTCCGCCTGGCGCGCCAGCAGTTCCAGGTTGCGCTGCGGGTTCGACAGGCGAAACAGCAGCTCGCCTTTCTTCACCATCTGCCCGTCGCGGGCGAACACTTCCTCGACGCGGCCCGATTCGACCGCGTCGAGCATGACCGAATTGAGCGGCTCGGCCAGCGCACGCACGACGATCTCGTCGCGGAAGGTGCCGGCTTCGACCGTGGCGATGCGCAGGTCGCGCGTCTCGACCGCGAGGCCGCGCGGCAGCCACTGCCACAGCAGCAGGGCGCCGGCGGCGAGAACGGCGAACGACAGCGCGAGGCGCATGGCGCGGCGGCCGCGCCGTGGCGGCAACTGCATGTCCATGGCGGCGCCGGTGACGGCGGGTGGGGGTATCTGGTCCATGCCGGCATCGTTTGCAAGCGCCGTGCCAGGCGCTTTTGCGGGCCGCTGGAGATTTTTTCGCGCCCACCTGTCCGGTTCCGGACAGGTGGGGTGTGCGCTTGCGGACAGGTGCGCGGGGACGGCCGCACGGCGCCATTGCGCGCTGCTAGAATGCCTGCTGACCTGTTTTCCCGCACCTCCATGAGCCAATCCGCCGCGCGCATCCTGATCCTCGACGACGACCCCGACGTCGCCTGCGCCGCGCAGATGCTGCTGCGGCGGCGCCACGGCGCGGTGGCGACGCTCGGCGATCCGGCGCGGCTCGCGTCCGTGCTGGAGGCCGGCGTGCCGGACGTGGTCCTGCTCGACCTGAACTTCACGCCGGGCCGCATCGACGGCGCCGAGGGCCTGGCGGTGCTTGACCGCCTGCGCGCCATGGCCGCCGCGCCGGCCGTGATCGTCCTGACCGCCTATGCCGACGTGCCGCTGGCGGTGGAAGCGCTCAAGCGCGGCGCCGGCGACTTCATCACCAAGCCCTGGGACAATGCGCGCCTGCTGGCGGCGGTCGACGCCGCGCTGGCGCGCCGCGGCGCCAGGGGCGCCGGCGTCGACGCCGCCCTGATGGGCGATTCGCCGGCCATGCAGGGCGTCAAGGCGATGATCGCCAGCGTGGCGCCGACCATGGCCAACGTGATGGTGCTGGGCGAGAACGGCGTCGGCAAGGAACTGGTGGCGCGCGCCATCCACGCGGCGTCCAGCCGCGCGCACGGCGCCTTCCTGGCGGTCGACATGGGCGCCTTGCCGGAGGCGACCTTCGAGAGCGAGATGTTCGGCCACCGGCGCGGCGCCTTCACCGACGCCAGGTCCGACCGCGCGGGCCGTTTCCAGGCCGCCCACGGCGGCACGCTGTTTCTCGACGAGGTCGGCAACATGCCGCTGGGCGCCCAGGCCAAGCTGCTGACGGCGCTGGAGCGGCGCCAGGTGACGCCGGTCGGCGCCGACCGCGCCGAGCCGGTCGACGTGCGCATCGTCAGCGCCACCAATCTCGACGAGGCGAGCCTGTTCGATGCGGCGGTGTTCCGCACCGACCTGCTGTTCCGGTTGAACACGATCGTGATCCGCGTGCCGCCGCTGCGCGAACGGCGGGGCGATATCCCGGCGCTGCTGCACCACTACCTGTCGCTGTACGAAAGCCAGTATGGCCGGCCGGTGCGCGAGCTGGCGCCGGGCGCGCTCGAGCGCTTGTGCGCCTGGGACTGGCCGGGCAATGTGCGGGCGCTGCGCCACGCCTGCGAACGCGCGGTCATCCTCGGCAACCGTCCCGACTACCATGTCGACGATTTCGGCCTGGCGCCGCCGCCACCGCCGCCGGTAGCGGCGTCCGCGCCGGCAGGGGAAGAATTCAAGCTCGGCGCGCTGGAGCGCGAGACCATCGCGGCCGCCATGGAGCAGGCCAGGGGCAACATCAGCCTGGCAGCGCGCCTGCTGGGCCTGAGCCGCGCCGCGCTGTACCGCAAGCTGGGCAAGCATGGGATCTAGGGCCGGCCTCTGGATTGCCCTGGCCGGCATGCTGGCGCTGGCGTTCGGCGCGGGCGTGCTGCGCGATTCGCCGCGCCTGCAGGTGACGTGCGCGCTGGCGGCCTTGCCGCTGCTGGCGTTGCTGTGGTGGTGCGTGGAGCGGCTGGCCCGGGCGCGCCCGGCGCCGCCCGTCGTGCCGGAGGCCGGCATCGATCAGCGCGCGCTGCTCGACAGCGCGCTGGCCTTCGAGGCGCGGCTCGAGCATGCGCCGATCGCCTTGTTCTCCATCGACGCCGCCGACAGCGTGGCCCCGCTCAACGCCAGCGCGCGCAAGCTGGTCGCGCCGGGTCGCGCGCTCGACGCCGGCGCGCTGTATCGCCAGCTGGCCACGCAGGCGGGACAGCGGCGGCTGGTCGAATTCGAGTCCGAGCGCGGCGTCGAGCGGGCGCTGGCGGCGGTCTCGATGCTGACCCTGCACGGCGCGCCGCAGCGCCTCGCCGCGCTGATGCCGGTGGAGAGCGAGCTGGAGGCCGAAGCCCTCAAGTCGTGGCGCCAGCTGGTGCACGTGCTGACCCACGAGATCATGAATTCGCTGACGCCGATCGCTTCGCTGTCGCGCACCGCGCGCGACCTGCTGGACGACGCATTGGACGGATCCGCGGCCGGCCTGCCGCCGGACGTCGGCGCCGACCTGAAGACGGCGCTGGATGCGATCAACCGCCGCGCCGACAGCCTGGTCGATTTCGTCGCCAGCTACCGCAGCCTGTCGAACCTGCCGGCAGCGCGGCCCGAGCGGGTGGCGCTGGCCGCCTTGTTCGATCGGGTCGATGCGCTGGTGGGACCAGGCTGGCGCGCGCGCGGCGGGGACGTGACGTTCGCGGTCCAACCGGCCTCGCTGGAGTTGATGGTGGATCCGGGCCAGCTGGAGCAGGCGCTGATCAACCTGCTCAAGAACGCCTTCGAGGCCACCCGGGCCGGTGGGCAGGCCCGGGTCGAGGCGCGCCTGGTGCGCGGCAGCCGCCTGCGCATCGAGGTCGTGGACGATGGCGCGGGCATTCCCGAGGCCTCGGTCCCCCACATCTTCACGCCGTTCTATACGACGAAGAAGCAGGGCGGGGGGATCGGGCTGGCGATGGTGCGCCACCTGGTCCATGCCAACGGCGGCACGGTGCGCTATGCGAAATCGGTGGGCCAGGGCGCCCGCTTCGTGATCGGTTTCTAGCCGGCCGCGAAATACGACAGGAACATCGACACCGCGGCGTCGATGACGCGCTCCTGTTCTGGCGGCGCGAGCGGCGCGGCGCCCATCGCGATCTGCGGCCAGAAGGCGAAAGTCTTGATCTGGCCCTGCAGCAGCGTGGCGGCGAACGACGGGTCGCCCGCCTTGAGCTTGCCGTCGGCCTGGGCCGCGCGGATCCAGGCCGTGACGCCTTCTTCGCGCTCGCCCAGGCGCGCCAGGATGGGCAGCGTGCGCTCGGGCGCGTGGATCGCCTCGCCGATCGCCACCCGCGCCAGCGCGATGAATTCCGGATCGGCCAGGGTGCGCATCTTCAGCGCCATCAATTCGACCAGCTGCGCGCGCAGGCTGCGCTCGGGACGGTAGCCCAGTTCGAGCTCGCCGGCGCTGCTTTCGAACATCTGCATCACCGTTTCGGCGAACAGCTCTTCCTTGCTGGCGAAGTGGTTGTAGACGGTGCGCTTCGAGACTTCCGCAAGCGCCGCGATGGCGTCCATGCTCGCGGCTTCGTAACCGTGGACGCGAAACTGCTCGGCAGCGGCAGCCAGGATGGCGCTGCGTTTTCGGTCGGTCAGGCGGGTCGGCGTGTGCATACGCGAATTCTACACTCAGTAGTTTACTTTCTCAAATTTCGATACTACACTGTGTAGTGTACTTTATGACTATCCATCGACACCATGCGCCTACTTCTCGGCACTCTCTTTCTTGGAGCACTCGCTATCATGGCTTCCTGCACCTCCATCGCCAGCACCGCCACCGCGCCGGCCTCGCCGCAATTCCACGACGGGAAATACCGTAACCCGGTCGAGATGCACAAGATGAGTTTTGGCGAGATGGCCAAGCTGTGGTGGATCTTCCTGTTCGACAAACCAAAGGGCACGATTCCCGAGCAGGCGGTGCCGGTGCGCAGCCTGAGCCAAGCGGCATTGCTGGCCGCGCCCGACAACACGCTGTACCGCCTCGGCCACTCGACCATGCTGATCAAGCTCGGCGGCGAGTTCTATCTCACCGATCCGGTCTTTTCCGAACGCGCCTCGCCCGTGCAATGGGCCGGCCCGGCGCGCTTCCATGCGCCGCCGATCTCGATCGACGAACTGCCGCCCATCAAGGCCGTGATCCTGTCGCACGACCACTACGACCACCTCGATTACGCCGCCGTGAAGGCGCTGGCCGCGAAGACGGACCTGTTCCTGACGCCGCTGGGCGTGGGCGACCGGCTGGTCGGCTGGGGCGTGGACCAGGCCAAGGTGCGCCAGTTCGACTGGTGGCAAGGAACGGAAGTGGGCGGCGTGCGCGTCACCGCGACGCCGGCCCAGCATTTCTCGGGCCGCACCCTGGCCGATGCGAACACGACCCTGTGGGCCTCGTGGGTGATCCAGCACGACGACCTGCGCCTGTTCTTCAGCGGCGACACCGGCTACTTCAAGGGCTTCAAGGAGATCGGCGCCAGGTTCGGCCCGTTCGACGTGGCGCTGCTGGAAACCGGCGCCTACGACAAGCGCTGGCCCGACGTCCACATGCAGCCCGAGGAAACCATGCAAGCCTTCCTCGACCTGAACGCCGGCTGGCTGTTCCCCGTGCATAACGGCACCTTCGACCTGGGGATGCATCGCTGGCAGGATCCGTTCGACCGCATCGCGCAGCTGGCCGACGACAAGGGCGTCAGGCTGACCACGCCCGAGATGGGCGAGGCAGTCGACCTGCGCCAGCCGCATTCCGGGCGCGCATGGTGGCGCGCCATGAAGTAGGCGCGAAATAGGCGTCGTGCGTCGCCATTGACGTTCTTGTCGTAAAGTCTACATGACGAACTGGACTGTCAGGCACATGCCGGGCCGTGCCCGTTCGTGACGAATCTGGAGAGTGGCTGACATGAACAAACGCAATCGGAACTTGCTGCTTGCCGGCGCGCTCGGTTTGGCCGGGAGTGTCGCAGCAGCTAAATGGATGTCCCAATCTTCCCGCAGGGCAGGCGCGGCAAGACATGGTGGCCTGGCCACCGCCGGCGCGATCGACACGGCGGCCCTGGCCGTGGAGGTGCTGGCCCCGACCTTTGCCAAGGGCGTGATCGTGCGCCGCCCCAAGATGGTGGCGCTGGCCGAGCGCCTTGGGCTGGACGCGCGCGCGGTGCGCCGCATGCAGAAGCTGCGCGACAAGTATGGAGACGGGCCGCTGATGCTGCCGCTGCCGATCCGCAAGCAGGCCGTCCTGCTGGCGCCGGAACACGTGCGCCGGGTGCTGGACGAATCGCCGGAACCGTTCAGCGCCGCCAGCAGCGAAAAGCGCGCCGCGCTGTCGCATTTCGAGCCCGAAGGAGCATTGATTTCGTGCGGCCGCGAGCGCGCCGAGCGGCGCCGCTTCAACGAGGAAGTGCTCGAGCACGAACGCGCCGTCCATCACATGGTGGGCAAGTTCCTGCCGGCCGTCGACGATGAGGCCGGGCACATCCTGGACCGCGCGCGTCGCCAGGGAACACTCGACTGGGATGGCTTCAACGCCGGCTGGACCCGCCTGGTGCGGCGCATCGTCTTCGGCGACGCCGCAGCCGGCGACCAGGAAATCAGCGACATGATCATCGCGCTGCGCCAGGCGGCCAACTGGGCATTCATGCGTCCCAAGAAGACCGGCATGCGCCAACGCTTCCTCGCGCGCATCCAGGCCTACCTCGAGCGCGCCGAACCCGGCAGCCTGGCGGCGGTGGCGGCGCGCGTTCCCAGGACGCCCGATGCGGCGCCGAACCAGCAGGTGCCGCAATGGCTGTTCGCCTTCGACGCCGCCGGCATGGCCACCTTCCGCGCGCTGGCGCTGCTGGCGGCACATCCGGAGCAGGCGGAGCGCGCGCGCGAAGAACTGCGCAGCCATCCCGGGATGGCGCGGCAATATCTGCCGTTCCTGCGCGCCACCGTTCTGGAATCGCTGCGCCTGTGGCCGACGACGCCGGCGATCCTGCGCCAGACGACGCGCGATACCGACTGGAGCGGAGACACGATGCCGGCAGGGACCGGGGTGCTGGTGTTCACGCCGTTCTTCCATCGGGATGACCGGCGCATGGCATGCGCCAACCGGTTTGCGCCCGAGTTGTGGTTGAAGGACGATAAGGTGAGGGATGCGCAGGATCGCGATTGGCCCTTGATTCCGTTCAGCAGCGGACCGGTGACGTGCCCGGCGCGCAATCTGGTGCTGATGCTGACCAGCGTGATGCTGGGGGCCTTGATCGATGCGGGCGCGGACGGGAAAACCTTGCGGCTGCTGCCGCAAGGTCGACTGGACCCGGCGCAGCTGCCGGGGACGCTGGACAATTACGGCTTGCGCTTCGCGTTACGATAACGCCGCCACGCCGTCCCCCAACAAAAAACGCGGCCGAAGCCGCGTTTGAACCGGGTGCAAGTCCGGTCAAGCCGCCGGCAGCTTCGCCAACTGCTCCTGCATCTTGGCCAAGGTGGCCGAGAAGTTCGCCACGCGTTCCTTCTCTTGCGCCACCACGGCGGCCGGCGCGCGCGCCACGAAGCTCTCGTTCGACAGCTTGCCCTCGGCCTTGGCGATCTCGCCGGAGACGCGCGCGATCTCCTTCGACAGGCGCTCGCGTTCGGCGGCGACGTCGATCTCGACCTTCAGCATCAGCTTGGTGGTGCCGACGATCGACACCGCGGCCGGCGATTCCGGCAGCGCGTCGACGATCTGCACTTCGGCGAGTTTACCCAGCAGCTGGATGTACGGCGCGAACACCGCCATCCTGGCGCGGTCTTCCTCGTTGCCCGGCTCGACGATCAGCGGCACGCGCACCGACGGCGACAGCGACATCTCGCCGCGCAGGTTGCGGGTGGCGTCGGTCAGCGCCTTGAACTGCTCCATCCAGGCTTCGGCGTCCTCGTCGACCAGCGAGGTGTCGGCCAGCGGGTAGGGCTGCAGCATGATGGTCTCGCCGGTCTTGCCTGCCAGCGGCGCGATGCTCTGCCACAGGGCTTCGGTCACGAACGGGATGATCGGATGCGCCAGGCGCAGGATCACTTCCAGCACGCGCAGCAGGGTGTGGCGGGTGGCGCGCTGCTGCGCTTCCGTGCCCTGCTGGACGCGCACCTTGGCGACTTCCAGGTACCAGTCGCAGTACTCGTCCCACACGAACTTGTAGATGCTGCTGGCGATATTGTCGAAGCGGTAGTCGGCGAAACCTTTCGCGACGTCGAGCTCGACGCGGTTCATCAGCGAGATGATCCAGCGGTCGGCCGGAGACAAATCTTCGGCAGCCGGGGCGCCGCAATCCTTGCCTTCGGTGTTCATCATCACGAAGCGGGTCGCGTTCCACAGCTTGTTGCAGAAGTTGCGGTAACCCTCGGCGCGGCCCAAGTCGAAGTTGATGTTGCGGCCCAGCGACGCGTAGCTTGCCATGGTGAAGCGCACGGCGTCGGTGCCGAAGGCCGGAATCCCGTCCGGGAATTCCTTGCGGGTCGCCTTGGCGATCTTATCAAGAGCGCGCGGGTCCATCAGGCCACTGGTGCGCTTGGCAACCAGGGTCTCGACGTCGATGCCGTCGATCAGGTCGATCGGGTCGAGCGTATTGCCCTTCGACTTCGACATCTTCTGGCCCTGCGAGTCGCGCACCAGGCCGTGCACATACACGGTCTCGAACGGCACCTTGCCGGTGAAGTGGGCGGTCATCATGACCATGCGCGCCACCCAGAAGAAGATGATGTCGAAGCCGGTGACCAGCACCGATGACGGCAGGAACATCTTCATGTCCGGCGTTTCCTCCGGCCAGCCCATGGTCGAGAAGGGCACCAGCGCCGACGAGAACCAGGTGTCGAGCACGTCGTCGTCACGGCGCAATGCGCCGGTGATGCCTTGCGCGGCGGCCTTGGCCTGGGCTTCTTCTTCATTGCGCGCGACGATGATGGAGCCGTCTTCGGCGAACCAGGCCGGGATGCGGTGGCCCCACCACAGCTGGCGCGAGATGCACCAGTCCTGGATATTGCCCAGCCACTGGTTGTAGGTGGTGCTCCAGTTCTCGGGCACGAACTTGATCTCGCCGCTGGCGACTTTTTCCAGCGCCACTTCGGTGATCGACTTGCCCGGATTGAAGGTGCCTTCCGGCGCCGGCTTGGTCATGGCGACGAACCACTGGTCGGTCAGCATCGGCTCGATCACGACGTTGGTGCGGTCGCCGCGCGGGACCATCAGCTTGTGCGGCTTGATCTGTTCCATCAGGCCGAGCGCTTCCAGGTCGGCGACGATCTGCTTGCGCGCGGCGAAGCGGTCCAGGCCCTGATATTGTTCCGGCGCGTTCTCGTTGATCTTCGCGTCGAGCGTGAAGATGTTGATCGGCGCTAGGTTCGCGCGCTGGCCGACCGCGTAGTCGTTGAAGTCGTGGGCCGGGGTGATCTTGACGCAGCCGGTGCCGAATTCCTTGTCGACGTAGCTGTCGGCGATGATCGGGATCTCGCGGCCGGTGAGCGGCAGCTTGATCAGTTTGCCCACGAGGCTCGTATACCGTTCATCGGTCGGATCGACCGCGACCGCGACGTCGCCCAGCATCGTTTCGGGACGGGTGGTGGCGACCGTCAGGTGGCCGCTGCCGTCGGCCAATGGGTACTGGATGTACCACATCGAGCCGTCTTCTTCCTGCGAGTCGACTTCGAGGTCGGACACGGCGGTGCCCAGCACCGGGTCCCAGTTGACCAGGCGCTTGCCGCGGTAGATCAGGCCCTGCTCATACAGGCGCACGAAGACTTCGACCACCGACTTCGAGCGCACGTCGTCCATCGTGAAGTATTCGCGCTGCCAGTCGGCCGAGGCGCCCAGGCGGCGCATCTGGCCGGTGATGGTGTTGCCCGACTTTTCCTTCCACTCCCAGACTTTTTCCAGGAACGCGTCGCGGCCGAGGTCGTGGCGCGAGATCTTCTGGGCGTCGAGCTGGCGCTCGACCACGATCTGGGTCGCGATGCCGGCGTGGTCGGTGCCCGGCACCCAGGCGGTGTTATAGCCGCGCATGCGGTAGTAGCGGGTCAGGCCGTCCATGACGGTCTGGTTGAACGCGTGGCCCATGTGCAGGGTGCCGGTCACGTTCGGCGGCGGCAGCTGGATGCTGAAGGACGGCTTGCCCTCGTCCATGGTGGCGGTGAAGTAACCGCGCTTTTCCCACTCGGCGCGCCAGAACTGTTCAATATCGGCTGGCTCGAAAGACTTGGCTAATTCCATGATGTGCTGGTAGGTGAAATTTTTTGCGAAAGAACCATTATAGGTCACCTTGCATCCCCAGCCTATCCCGGCGGCATCGCCCGAATCCTGCGCCGGCCGATCTCCTTCTCCCTCAGTGAAGTTCCTTTGATTTTCCTCTAAACGCGTCTCCGATCGCGCCGAATGTCGGCGGCCTGGACGAATCGCGCACCGCATCCCCACGGTCCAAGCACCACATCCGCATTCAAGGGAGGACGAGCTTGCCATACCGGGACGTGGCCGGGACTGCCTGGCCGCGCACGCGATGACGTTTGCATCGAGGAGTAACACCATGTCACAAATAGATCCAACTGGGGTTGAAAACGCCGGCGAAGAGGCGCTGCTGGAAAACAGCAGCCAGATGAGCTACGAAGAAGTCTCCGGCCTGAGCAATGGCGAACTGGGGCTGGGCGAGCCCCACGACACGGCCCCGACCGGCGCCCTGCCGGAGGCGCCGCCAATTCCGCACGTGCCGCCGGCGCCGATTCCGAAATTTCCGATTCCGCCGATCCCGCTGCCGATCAAGAAGGCGGTGAGCGGCTGCTATTCCGGGGCGCTGGGCGCCTTCCAGGTCGAGCTGCGGGTCGACGTCGACCGCAGCCGGCCCATGAAACGGGTGAGCGGCGACTTCTATCACACCGTCGGCAAGACCACCTCGTATTTCGGCTCCTTCGTGGTGGATAGCCCGGTGGTCACCGTGTCCAGCGCCAAGGTCGTGGTCAAGGGCATGGGCCGCTATACCTTCGCCGCTGGCGCGCCGGTGGTGCAGGTGACCATTCCGCGGGTAAACATCCTGCAGCCGCAGGCGGCCGCGACCCTGCAGTTCTTTACCGTCACCAATTCGCCGGGCGCGTCCTACCACTGCCCGTTCTCGTCCCTGCATTTCCGCACGGTGCGTATCGAAACCGACAGCGTCTCCGATCTCACCACCACGCCGTTCGCCAGCTATAACACCGGTTCGCTGCCGTCCGGCGGCAGCGCGCGCAATATGAGCGTGGTCAGTGCCTTCGGCGAAGCCGGCATCGGCATGGTGCCCACTGCCGGCAACAATGTGATCAATATCGGCGATGCCGGGGCCAATGCCACCTGGAGCAATGCCGAGCTGCACGCCTCGATGCAGACCCATTTCACCTTGTGGAGCGACGTGCAGCAATGGTGCGTCTGGCAGCTGGTGGCCCAGCAGCACGACTATGGCACCGGCCTGTACGGCATCATGTACGACCAGCAGGGCAAGCAGCGCCAGGGCTGCGCCGTGTTCCACGCGGGGATCGGCGGCGCCACGGCCGAGCAGCAGCGGCTGCAGCTGTACACCTATGTGCATGAACTCGGCCACTGCTTCAACCTGCTGCACTCCTGGCAGAAATCGCTGGCCTCGCCGCCCAAGCCCGACCGGCCGGATGCGCTGTCGTGGATGAACTACCCGTGGTACTACCCGAAAGGCGGGCCGGCCGGCTTCTGGAGCAGTTTCGACTTCCGCTTCGACGACGAGGAGCTGATCCACCTGCGCCATGGCTTCCGCAACGACGTCATCATGGGCGGCAACAACTTCATCGTCGGTTCGTCGCTGGGCCGCGACGTGCTGGCCGATCCGATCTCGGACGAATCGGGGCTGGTGCTGGGGATCTCGACCCACCAGCGCAGCTTCGCGCTGGGCGAACCGGTCGTGCTCGAACTCAAGCTGAAGGCCACCACCACCCGCGGACGTCGCGCCCATACCTGGCTGCACCCCGATTTCGGCATGGTCAGGGTCGTCATCAGCAAACCGAGCGGCCAGGTGGTCGCCTACGAGCCGATGATCGACCACCTGGTCGGCGAACGCCAGAAAATGCTCGGCGTCGACGACGAGGTGCGCGACAGCGCCTACATCGGCTACGGCAAGGGCGGCTTCTACTTCGATCAGCCGGGGCAGTACCGCGTGCGCGCGGCCTATGCGGCGCTCGACGGCTCGCAAGTGCTGTCCGACATCCTGACGATCCGGGTGCGCTACCCGGTCACGCGCGACGAAGACACGCTGGCCGACCTGTTCATGGGCGACGACCAGGGCGTGCTGCTCTACCTGCAGGGGTCGGACAACGTCTCGCTGCGCTCCGGCAATGACGCGTTCGACGAGGTGATCGACCGCTTCGGCGCGCACCCGCTGGCCACGTATGCGCGTATGGTCAAGGGCATCAATGCGGCGCGGGTATTCAAGACCGTCAACGCGGGCGAGGGCAGGCCCGTCACCGTGCGTCCGGCGCGGACCGAGGAAAGCATCGCCCTGCTATCGAGCGTGACCGCCGCCCACGTGCTCGACCCGGTGTCCGAAGACCAGGTGCTGTACAGCCTGTCCTGCGTCCAGGATGCAACGGGGGACGCACGGGGAGCGCAGGACAGCCTGAACCGGATGTCGATCCAGCCCGGCAAGAAGCCTGACGGGCAATGAAGCGCAAGGTTTTATTTGCCGTCATGCTGGCGCTGGGATCGTCCGGACAGGCGTGCTCCGAGCGCGGCCCGTCCGGCGCCCCGGCGCCGGCACTCAACGAGGAGAAGAAGGTCATGACATTACGCGTGAGGCTGGGCGAAGGCTTCCAGAACAATACCGTGAGCGTGCGGGTCGACGGCAAGCAGGTGTACCAGCGGTCCGGCGTCAGCACCGACTGGACGATCTCGCGTGCGGACGCGGTCGACGTCCACACCGCGGCCGACAGCGTGCAGCTCGAAGTGTCGGTCGACGGCGGGCCGCCGGTCGCGCAAGCCATCGCGCCGGCGCGCACGCCGTTCGTCGAGGTGCGTTCCGTGAACGGCGAGCTGCAGCTGCATGCGCTGGAACAGGAGCCGCCGATGCTGTGATAAAACCACATTCATTTTCCGCCCATCGAAAATCGATTGGGCTATAATCGGCTGGCTGTCCGGGCGCTCACGCGCCTCGACGGCAAACGCTAGGGGTCCTATGCGTCGCCACAACGGCGCGTGGGTGAGAAATACCCTCCGAACCTGATCTGGATAATGCCAGCGAAGGGAAGCAGCCGAATCGATGCAAGCGTGCGCACACCCGCGTCCGCCTTGCCTCACCCGGCACCTCCTTTGCTGGCTCCGCAAGCAAGGGAGCCACATGAACGCACCTCTGAAGTCATCCCGGATATTCGACGCCGCCACCGCCACGGTGGACCACGCGGCAATCAATCCGTTACCCAATTCGCGCAAGGTCTATATCGAAGGCAGCCGGCCCGACATCCGCGTGCCGATGCGCGAAATCAGCCAGTCGCCCACGCCCGACAGCTTCGGCGGCGAACCGAATCCGTCCCTGTTCGTCTATGACACCTCCGGCCCGTACACCGAGCCGGGCGCGGCGATCGACATCCGCAGCGGCCTGGCGCCCATGCGCCAGGCATGGATCGCCGAACGGGGCGACACCGAGCAGCTGGACGGACCCACCTCGCGCTACGGCCAGGCGCGGCTGAACGATCCGCAGCTTGCCGCGCTGCGCTTCAACCTGCAGCGCGCGCCGCGTCGGGCGAGGAGCGGCGCCAACGTCAGCCAGATGCACTACGCGCGCCAGGGCATCATCACCCCTGAGATGGAATTCATCGCGCTGCGCGAAAACATGCAGCGCAAGGAATACATCGCCTCGCTCGAAGCCTCGGGACCGATGGGTCAGCGGGTGGCGGCGCTGCTCGGCCGCCAGCATCCGGGCCAGTCCTTCGGCGCCAGCATCCCGCACGAGATCACGCCGGAATTCGTGCGCTCGGAAGTGGCGCGCGGCCGCGCCGTCATCCCCGCCAACATCAACCACCCGGAACTGGAGCCGATGATCATCGGCCGCAACTTCCTGGTGAAGGTCAACGCCAATATCGGCAACTCGGCCGTCACTTCGTCGATCGGCGAGGAAGTGGAAAAGATGACCTGGGCCATCCGCTGGGGCGCCGACACGGTGATGGACCTGTCGACTGGCAAGCACATCCACGAGACGCGCGAATGGATCCTGCGTAACAGCCCGGTGCCGATCGGCACGGTGCCGATCTACCAGGCGCTGGAAAAGGTCAACGGCAAGGCCGAGGAGCTGAGCTGGGAAATCTTCCGCGATACCCTGATCGAACAGGCCGAGCAGGGCGTCGATTACTTCACCATCCACGCCGGCGTGCTGCTGCGCTATGTGCCAATGACGGCCAACCGCCTGACGGGGATCGTCTCGCGCGGCGGCTCGATCATGGCCAAGTGGTGCCTGGCCCACCACCGCGAATCCTTCCTGTACACGCACTTCGAGGACATCTGCGACATCATGAAGGCGTATGACGTCTCGTTCAGCCTGGGCGACGGCCTGCGTCCCGGCTCGATCTACGACGCCAACGACGAAGCCCAGCTGGCCGAACTCAAGACGCTGGGCGAGCTGACCCAGATCGCCTGGAAGCACGACGTGCAGACCATCATCGAGGGCCCCGGCCACGTGCCGCTGCACCTGATCAAGGAAAACATGGACCTGCAGCTGGAGCAGTGCCACGAGGCGCCGTTCTACACGCTGGGACCGCTCACCACCGACATCGCGCCGGGCTACGACCACATTACTTCGGGCATCGGCGCCGCCAATATCGGCTGGTACGGCACCGCCATGCTGTGCTACGTGACGCCCAAGGAGCACCTGGGCCTGCCCGACAAGAACGACGTCAAGGACGGCATCATCACCTATAAAATCGCCGCGCACGCGGCCGACCTGGCCAAGGGCCATCCGGGCGCCCAGCTGCGCGACAACGCGCTGTCGAAAGCGCGCTTCGAGTTCCGCTGGGAAGACCAGTTTAATTTGGGGCTCGATCCGGACAAGGCGCGCGAATTCCACGACGAGACCCTGCCCAAGGATTCGGCCAAGGTGGCCCACTTCTGCTCGATGTGCGGTCCGCATTTCTGCTCGATGAAGATCACCCAAGAGGTGCGCGAATATGCCGCCGCTAAAGGCGTGCAGGGAGAGACGGCACTGGCCCACGGCATGCAGGAAAAGGCGATCGAGTTCGTGAAGAACGGCGCCCAGCTGTACCGGGAGGTGTGAATGACGCCGATCGAAGTCAACGGCGCGCCGTGCCAGGTGCCGCCGGGGCAAACCCTGTTCGGCCTGCTGGAACAGCTGGGCCTGAGCGGACAGGGGATGGCGCTGGCGGTCAACCGCGAAGTGGTGCCGCGCCAGCAGTGGCTGCACCGGCGCCTGCATGAGCAGGACCGGGTCGATATCGTGCGCGCCATCGGTGGCGGCTGACAGGAGACGAGACATGAATGCATTGAACGACATCAAACAGGACGTGCTGACCATCGCCGGCCGCTCTTACCAATCCCGCCTGCTGGTCGGCAGCGGCAAGTACCGCGACCTGGAACAGACCCGCGAAGCCACGCTGGCGGCCGGCGCCGAGATCATCACGGTGGCGATCCGCCGCGTGAACATCGGCCAGGACCCGAACGCGCCGAGCCTGCTGGACGTGCTGCCCCCTAGCGAATTCACCATCCTGCCGAACACGGCCGGCTGCTATACCGCCAGGGACGCGATCTACACCTTGCAGATGGCGCGCGAGCTGCTGGGCGGGCACAAGCTGGTCAAGCTCGAGGTGCTGGGCGACCAGAAGACGCTGTTCCCGCATATGCCCGAGACCCTGGTCGCGGCGGAGGCGCTGGTGAAGGACGGCTTCGACGTCATGGTCTATTGCAGCGACGACCCGATCCAGGCCCGCATCCTGCAGGAGATCGGCTGCGTGGCGGTGATGCCGCTGGCCTCACTGATCGGCTCGGGCATGGGCATCCTCAATCCGTGGAATCTGTCCCTGATCATCGAGCAGGCCACGGTGCCGGTGCTGGTCGACGCCGGCGTCGGCACGGCGTCGGACGCCGCGATCGCGATGGAACTGGGCTGCGATGGCGTGTTGATGAACACCGCGATCGCCGCCGCGGGCGATCCGGTGCGCATGGCGCGCGCCATGAAGCATGCGGTGCTGGCTGGGCGCGACGCCTATCTTGCGGGCCGCATGCCGAAGCGCTTCGCGGCCTCGCCCTCGTCCCCGGTGGAAGGGAAGATCACGGGATGACGGCCTGCGTGCTGGTCTTCGCCGGGCTCGATCCCGGCGGCGGCGCCGGCCTTGCCGCCGACATCCTGGCGATCGCGGCGCAGGGCGCGCATCCGCTGCCGGTGGCCACCGCCCTGACGGCGCAGGACAATAACCGGGTCCATGCGGCGAGCCCGGTCGACGCCGAATGGGTCGCGCGCCAGGCGGCGCCGCTGCTGGCGGCCTTCGAGATCGGGGCGGTCAAGCTCGGCATTCCCGGCAATGCCGCCAACGCGGCGGCGATCGCGGACGTCATCCGGACCTTGCGCGCGCGCCGTCCCACCTTGCCGGTGGTGCTCGATCCGGTGCTGGCCAGCGGCCATGGCGATGCGCTGGGGCAGGGCGACGCCGTCAAGGCGCTGCGCGAACTGCTGGCGCTGGCGACGATCGTGCTGCCCAACCTGCCCGAACACGAAGCACTGGGCGAGATCCACGGCGCGCAGCTGCTGGTGACCGGCGGCCATGCCGCAGGCGACACCGTCGTCAACCGCTGGCTGGTCGACGGCGTCGAGGCGCGCGCCTGGCACTGGCCGCGCCTGCCGCACGGCTACCACGGCAGCGGCTGCACGCTGGCCGCGGCGCTGGCGGCGCGGCTGGCGCTGGGTGAGCGCATGGAGGCGGCGCTCGACGCAGCCCAGGCCTATACCCACCACACGCTGGCGCAGTCGTATGCGCTGGCGCCCGGGCAGCGCATCCCGCGCCGTCTATTGCAACTGACAACCTGAAAGGAGTCGACATGCGCGGCTTGTACCTCGTTACCCCGAACTGGGACGATACGGAAAAACTGATCGCCGCGACCGACGCCGCCCTGGGCGCCGGCGCCGCGCTGGTCCAGTACCGCCACAAGGAAGCCGGTCCCGCATTGCGCGGGGAGCAGGCGACGGCGCTGCTCGCGCTTTGCCGCCGCCACGGCCGGCCGCTCGTCATCAATGACCACGTCGACCTGTGCCAGGCGATCGACGCCGACGGCGTGCACCTGGGCCATACCGATGGCGGCGTCCAGGAGGCGCGCGCGCTGCTGGGGAAGGACAAGATCGTCGGCGCCTCGTGCTACGGCGAGCTGGCCCTGGCCCGCGCGGCGGTCGAAGCCGGCGCCAGCTACGTCGCCTTCGGCGGCTTCTATCCGTCGCCGGTCAAGAAGTACACCTTCGTCACGCCGCCGGAGCTGCTGGACCAGGCGCGCGCCGAGTTCAATGTGCCGATCGTGGTCATCGGCGGCATGACGCCGAGCAATGCGGCGCCGCTGGTGGCGCGCGGGATCGACCTGGTGGCGGCGATCACGAGCGTCTATGGTTCGCGCGATCCCGGCGCTGCGGCGCACGCATTCGGCGCGCTGTTTCCGCCCGCCTGAACCTACAATGGGCGCATCGCGATCACCGTCGTCCATCCATGCGCCCATTGCTCCTGTTCGTCCACACCCGCCGCCACCCGTCCGCCATCCTGTTGCTGGTCCAGCTGATCGGCATGCTGGCCTATCCCTTCATCGAGGGCACGCCGGCCGGCCAGGTGGCCTTCAATGCCTTCGGCATCGTGGTGCTGGCCTTCACCATCCGCATGGTCCGGCGCACGCCGGGCGAGGTGCGGGTCAGCTGGGCGCTGGCGGTGCCGATCATCGCGCTGCTGCTGGCGCAGATCCTGTTCGGGCTGCGCGAACTGCTGGCCTGGTCGTCGGGGCTCGAGGCGCTGTTCTATTTCTATGCGGCGGGCAGCCTGATCGCCTATATGATGGACGACGAGCTGGCCACCACCGACGAGCTGTTCGCGGCCGGCGCCACCTTCACCCTGCTCGCATGGGGCTTCACCCACATGTACATCCTGGTGCAGGAACTCCATCCCGGCAGCTTCGCGGCTGCCGTCAACTCCGGCGCGCCGCGCACCTGGACCGAACTGAATTACCTGAGCTTCGCGCTGCTGTCGAGCACCGGCATCGGCGACGTGATCCCGCTGACCGTGCATGCGCGGGCACTGGCCAGCGTCGAGATGCTGGTCGGGCTGATGTACCTGGCGGTGGTGGTGGCGCGGTTGATTGCGTTCACCACGCGTAACCGGATCGCGGTCGGGCGGGCGCGCAAGCGCCGCATGGAGGATTGGGAGAAGGACTAGTCGACTGGCACCACGAAGGCGCGCAACTCCGCCATCTTGCCGTCGCGGAAACGCCAGACGTCGCTATAGGCATTCTGCACCGTGTTGCCTTGCTCGTCCTTCGATTCGATGTCGCCCAGGGCGACCACGAGATCGCCTTCCGCGACCAGCTCGCGCACGGTGAACTTCGGCGGCTCGGCATAGCCATCCACCATCCAGGCGCGCACCGCTTCCTTGCCGCGCAGGGTTTCGCCGCCGACCGTCGACCAGACGAGGTCGTCGGTGCAGAACGCCAGGAATCCTTCGTTGTCGCCGCGGGTCACCGCCGCATTCGCCTGTTGCAGGATGCTCTTGTTCAGTTCGGACATGAAATCTCTCCTTGGTTAGAAGCTTCAATGTACCAATTGTCGCTCATCGGGGGCGCTCGGCAATGAGCCGGATGCTGCCTGCTAAAATCGGTTTCCTGGAATAAACGAGAGTTCGTCATGACCCGCTCTGCATTCTCCATCAGACCATTCACGGCCGACGAATGGCCGGCCTACCGCGCGATCCGCCTGCGCGCGCTGGCCGATGCGCCCGACGCCTTCGGCAGCACCCTGGCCGCCGAAGAAGCGCTGGCGCCCGAGACCTGGGCCGCCCGGCTGGCGCGCTCGACCACGTCAGGCATCGACCGCGCGCTGGCCGCCGAGATGGATGGCGCCCTGGTCGGCCTGGCCTGGGCCAAGCAGGACGGCGACGACGCAACCATCGTCAACTTGTTCCAGATGTGGGTGGCGCCCGAGGCGCGCGGACGGGGCATGGCCGGCGCCTTGCTGGACGAGGCCGTGCGCTGGGCCACGGAGCGCGGCGCCCAGGCGATGCAACTGGGCGTCACCTGCACCAATGCCGATGCCCTGCGCCTCTACGAGCGCGCCGGTTTCGTCGAGGCCGGCGTGCGCGAGCCCTTGCGGCCGGGCTCGGACCTGATGGAGCAGCGCATGCGGCTCACGCTTCCCGGCCCAGCGCGCGCAGGCAGGCCATGACGCGCTTGCCCGGATAGTCGAGCAGCGGCGGAGGGCCACCCCAGAATCGGTAGCTGACGGTCCGGCGTTCGATCGTGTCAAGGTAAGCCGGGTTCTCGCGCACGAAGGCGGCAAGGGCGGCCCGCATGTCCGCGTCGAGCACCGGCAGCGCCGCTTCGATGCGCTGCACGATCTCGATCACGTATTCGCCGACGAGATGCACGATGAAGGGCGCCATCCAGCCTTGCGGCGCGGCCAGCAGGCGGGCCAGGCATTCCTCGCGCAGGTAGCCATCATGGTGGCGAGTCCCGAGGCACCACGCAATGCCGCGTGCGGTGGCGTCACGGCCGGCATCGTCCAGCGGCAGGCCGCGCTCGAAGTAGAGGCGCCAGGGAATCGTCAGCATCTGCCCGTCGAGCATGACCTGGTACACGTGGTGACGGTGTTCGGAATGCCAGGCGGCGTCCCCGGTCAGGGCGCTTGCCGCCGGCCTTAGCGCGGCAGGGAAGGCGAGGGACAGATCGAGCGCGGGTATTCCCGGCAATGGCATCGGCGTCGCGGCGTAGAGATGCGCGGCGCGCACCTTCGCGGAATCGGGCATGGTGTTCTCCATTTGGCCCTGCAAAGGTGCAGGGAACGATGGTATCCCAAGAAATGCATCGGCGCCAGCCATTCCGTGAATCTGACATTGTGTCGTTTCCAACTGGCGCGTTCACAATCTTGCGTGCTATATTTTTTTCGTGCTCCAGCACGTCAGCGGCGCTGACGTCCCATGTATAGACAGGAGGAAGCATGAACCCACAACCACCAGCGCGCCGCCTGGTACTGATCGTCGACGACGATGCGCTGCTGCGCGAATACCTGGCCGAGGTGCTGCAGCATGCGGGCCACGATACCCTCGACGCCGGCACGGCGGCCGAGGCCCTGCGCACGATCGAGGAGCGGGGAGACGGGATCGCCCTGGTCCTGCTCGACATCGAGATGCCCGGCATGTCGGGCCTGGCGCTGGCGCGCCTGCTGCGCGAAGAAACGACCATCCCCTTCATGTTCCTGTCGGCCAGCGACGATGCGGCGACGGCGCGCGCCGCCGCCGATGCCGGCGCGGTCGGTTACCTGGTCAAGCCGGTCGACGGCGCGCAGTTGCTGCCGGCGTTCGCTGCGGCGCTGGCGCGCGGCGACGACATCCGGCGCCTGCGCCGCAGCGAGGAAAGCCTGACCTCGGCGCTGGCGGCGGGACGCGAGACCAGCATCGCGGTCGGCGTGCTGATGGCGCGCTTTCACATCGACCGCCACCTGGCTTTCGACGTGCTGCGCGACGAGGCGCGCTCGCAGCGGCGCAAGATGGGCGAGGTGGCCGAGCAGATCCTGGCCGCCGAGGAAACCCTCAACGGGTTGCATGGCGCCATCGGCGAACGATTGCGGGGTCGCGGCCGGACGTGATTTCACAAGCTTGTTATCATGTCACCTTTGCGGCGCGCTCATGGACGCGCGGTTTTTCTTCAAGCAACGGGAATACGACATGAAAACGAAGGCAGCAATTGCATGGAAGGCGGGCCACCCGCTCACGATCGAAGAGGTCGAACTCGAAGGTCCGAAGGCCGGCGAGGTGCTGGTCGAGGTCAAGGCCACCGGCATCTGCCACACCGACTACTACACGCTGTCGGGCGCCGATCCCGAAGGCATCTTCCCGGCCATCCTGGGCCATGAAGGCGCCGGCGTGGTGGTCGACGTCGGTCCCGGCGTGACGAGCCTGCGCCGCGACGATCACGTGATTCCGCTGTATACGCCAGAATGCCGCCAGTGCAAATTCTGCCTGTCGCAGAAGACCAACCTGTGCCAGGCAATCCGTTCGACGCAGGGCCGCGGCCTGATGCCCGATGCGACCTCCCGTTTTTCGCTGGATGGCCAGCCGATCTACCACTACATGGGCACCTCGACCTTCTCGAACTACATCGTGGTTCCCGAGATCGCCCTGGCCAAGGTGCGTAATGACGCGCCATTCGACAAGATCTGCTACATCGGTTGCGGCGTCACCACCGGCATCGGCGCCGTGATCTTCACCGCCAAGGTCGAAGCGGGCGCCAACGTGGTCGTGTTCGGCCTGGGCGGCATCGGCCTGAACGTGATCCAGGCGGCCAGGATGGTGGGCGCCGACAAGATCATCGGCGTCGACCTGAACCCGGAACGCGAAGCCATGGCGCGCAAGTTCGGCATGACCCATTTCATCAACCCGACCAAGGTCGAGAACGTCGTCGACAGCATCATCCAGCTGACCGACGGCGGCGCCGACTACAGCTTCGAGTGCGTGGGCAACGTCAACACCATGCGCCAGGCGCTCGAGTGCTGCCACAAGGGTTGGGGCCAGTCGATCATCATCGGCGTGGCGGCGGCCGGCCAGGAGATTTCCACCCGTCCGTTCCAGCTGGTGACCGGCCGCGAATGGAAAGGTTCGGCCTTCGGCGGCGCACGCGGCCGTACCGACGTGCCGAAGATCGTCGACTGGTATATGGAAAACAAGATCAATATCGACGACCTGATCACCCACCACCTGCCGCTCGACCGCATCAACGAAGGCTTCGACCTGATGAAGTCGGGCGAGTCGATCCGTTCGGTCGTGGTGTACTAACTATCCGGCGGGCCGCCCGGCCTGCCGCATATGCACCGTTCCAGCGCGGCCTTCGGGCCGCGTCGTCGTTTTGGCGGCTTCGGCGCCTGTACCACCGCCTGTTCCGCGATTTCGACCGTCTGTCGCAGCGCGCTGTGCGGCGCATGCCGTCTTGTCTACAGTGTTTTCATCGCCGGCCGCGCCCGGCCCATCACTGGAGACCGACCCATGTCACGCACCGCATCGCCCCACTGGAAGCTGGCGCTTCCGCTCCTCGGCCTCGCTACCCTGGCGGCGTTCGCCATGCCGACCCAGGCGGCGGCCGACGGCAAGCCGCGCGTGGTGCGCGTGGCGGCGGCGGACGAGCCCTACGCCCTGGTACGCGAGACGTCGGGCAGTTTCGACATCAGCGGCGGCAGCGACGACTGGGACGAGGTGCGCGCGGCCCAGCGCGCCATCCAGGGCGAATTCATCTGGTTCCGCGCGGATGGGCGTGGCTACGTGATCCAGGATCCGGACACGGTCAAGCGGGCGCGCGCCGCCTGGGCGCCGCTCGACCGGCTGGGCGAGATGATGAAGGTCCACGGCAAGGAAATGGAAAAGCACGGCAAGAAGATGGAAGCGCTGGGCCGCGACATGGAGCGCGCAGCCGCCAAGCCGGCCTATATGCCGAGCGAGCGCGACATGCGCGAAGTCGACGACGGCATGCAGGCGCTGAGCAAGCACATGGACCTGCTGAGCCGGCAAATGGCGGCGGCGCGCGACGATGCGGAGCGCCGGATCATCCAGCAGAAGATGGCCGAAACCGGCAAGCGCATGTCCGACGCCGGCGAGCGCATCGGCGAAGCCTACAACGGTCCGCAGGCGCGCCAGCAGCGCGCCTCGATGGAAGACATCAGCCGCCAGATGGAAATCGCCAACCAGCCGATGGAAAGGCTGGGCAAGCGCATGGGCGAGCTGGGCAAGGAGATGGAACGCGAGAGCAAGGCCGCCGACAAGACGGTGCGCGCCCTGATCAGGGACGCGCGCGCGAAAGGACTCGCCAAGCCCGTGCCGACGGCAAGTTAATCCGCAAGCGGCAGCATCGAACCGGTTTCGCGGTACCGCACGTGCCACGAATACGCCTTCTCCAGCACGTGCGGCGTGTGGCCGCCGCGCGCATTCGCTTCTTCGACGTAGTCGCGCAGCATCTGCTTGTACGGCTCGGCCACGCAGTGGTCGATGATGCGCTGGGCGCGTTCGCGCGGGGCCAGGCCGCGCAGGTCGGCCAGGCCGACTTCGGTCACCACGATATCGACGTCGTGCTCGGTGTGGTCGACGTGCGAGACCATCGGCACGATGCTCGAGATCTTGCCGCCCTTGGCCACCGACTTGGTCGCGAACACCGACAGATAGGCGTTGCGCGCGAAGTCGCCCGAGCCGCCGATGCCGTTCATCATGTGGGTGCCGCCCACGTGGGTCGAGTTGATATTGCCGTAGATGTCGAACTCGAGCGCCGTGTTGATGGCGATGAGTCCCAGGCGGCGGATGACTTCCGGATGGTTGCTCACTTCCTGCGGACGCAGCACCAGGCGGTCCTTGTACTTTTCCAGCTCGGCGAACACCTGCCGTCCCTTTTCCTCGGACAGCGTGATCGACGAACCCGAGGCGAAATCGAGCTTGCCGGCGTCGAACAGGTCGAAGGTCGAATCCTGCAGCACCTCGGAGTACATGGTCAGGCCCTTGAACGGACCGTCGATCAGGCCGGCCAGCACGGCGTTGGCGATGGTGCCAATGCCGGCCTGGATCGGCATCAAGCGCTCGGTCAGGCGGCCGGCGGCGATCTCGGCGTTGAAGAAATCGGTCAGGTGGCCGGCGATGGCGGCGGTGTCGTCGTCCGGCGGCTGGATGGTGGAAGCGCTGTCGTGCTTCTCGGTCATGACGATGGCCACGATCTTCTCGGGCGGGATGGCGATCGCCGTGGCGCCGATGCGGTCGCTGACGTTCATCAGCGGCATCGGCTCGCGCTGCGGGCGGTGCTTGGGGATGAAGACGTCGTGCAGGCCTTCGAGCGCCGGCGACTGCGAGAGGTTGATCTCGACGATCACCTTGTCGGCCAGGATCGCGAAGCTGGCGCTGTTGCCGACCGAGGTGGTCGGGATGATGGCGCCGCTCTCGGTGATCGCGATCGCCTCGATGATGGCGACGTCCACCGGCGCGAGCTGGCGCGTGCGCAGCAGCTCGACGGTCTCGGACAGGTGCTGGTCGGTGAACATCACCTCGCCGCGGTTGATCGCGGCGCGCAGGGTAGGGTCGGTCTGGAACGGCATGCGGCGCGCCAGCGCACCGGCCTGGGTCAGCGCCGCGTCGGTCTCGCCGCCGAGCGAGGCGCCGGTGATCAGGGTGATCGCCAGCGGCGCGCTGCGTGCGCGTTCGGCCAGCGCCAGCGGCACCGCCTTGGCGTCGCCGGCGCGGGTGAAGCCGCTGGTGCCGACAGTCATGCCGTCCTGGATCCATTCTGCGGCATGGGCGGCGCTGGTGATGCGCTCGCGCAGTTGCGGCAGGCGGACGCGGTCGTGGGCAAGGTGGTGATCGTGATGCATGGTTTCTCCTCAGGTTCAGGCTTGGTGTGGTCTTGTTTTTCTTGAAGGGGGATCAGGTCAGGCAGTAGTCGACCGGCTGCAGAGGCGGCGGCACGTGTTCGTCGCGCAGCGCGTTGCGCAGGTCGATCTCGATGGCGCGGCACATGGCGTCCAGCGGCAGGTCGTTGTGTTCGATGCCGAACGGCTCTTCCAGCTCGTCGCCCAGCGCATCCAGGCCGAAGAAGGTGTAGGCCACGATGGCGACCACGAACGGCGTCATGAAGCCGATCGAATCGACCAGGCCGAAGGGCAGCAGGAAGCAATAGATATAGGCGGTGCGGTGCAGCAGCAGCGTGTACGAAAAGGGGATGGGCGTGTTCTTGATGCGCTCGCACGATGCGGCGGCGGCGGTCAGCGCCGACAGGGTGTTGTCGATGTTGGCCGCCAGGCAGGCCTCGATGCGCCCCTCCTTGATGCAGCGTTGCAGGTCGTCGCCCATGTGGCGCATCAGGCTGTCGGGCTTGTTGCGGGCGCGCGCCATGTCTTCGTACTCGTCCGGCAGCAAAAAGGTGGCCAGGTAGGGCGAGCCGGACTGGTCGCGCAGGTGGTCGCGCAGCGCGTGGACAAAGGCGATCGCGCGGTAGATGATGCGAACCCGTGTATCCTGCAAGCCATTGCTTGCGAGGGCCGGCCGTGGGTCGTCGATCAGGCTCATGGTCTGGCGCGCCAGGTTCCGGCAGCGCAGCACCAGCTCGCCCCACAGCTTGCGGCCTTCCCAGAAGCGGTCATAGGCCGAGTTGTTGCGAAAGCCGAGGAAGATCGCGATCGGCAGCCCGATCAGCGTGAAGGGGATCGTGGTGAGGGTGATCTTGAGGTCCCACAGGTCGCCGTGAGACCAGGTGACCAGGGTCGCCACCGCAATATTGACCAGCAGGACAGGCAGGATGCGGGGCAGGACCGAGCCGCGCAACAGGAGGAACAGCTTGAGCCCGGAAGGGCGCTCTCGGATAATCACGGTACCGACCGCATTCGCAAAAAAATAGACGGAGTCAAGGAAAACTCACTAATATATTCGCAGTAAATCACTAATATCTTAGTCAGTCAAGCGCTTGTGCTTGTGCGATCATTCTTGACGTAGACACACTTAACACGGAGCACGCATTGGCCCGCCGTATCACTCACCGCAACCTGCCCCAACTTTTCCTGAAAGCGCGCGAATCGCTGATGTCGCATTTTCGCCCCATCCTCAACCATTTTGGCGTGACCGAGCAGCAGTGGCGCATCCTGCGCGTGCTGGACGAGCACGGGCAGCTGGAGCCACGCGAGATGTGCGACCTGTGCCAGATCCTGAGTCCGAGCATGACCGGCGTGCTGTCGCGGATGGAAGAACTGGGCCTGATCGAGCGCCAGCGCGTGGCGGCCGACCAGCGCCGCATCTGGGTGCGGCTGGCGCCGAAGGGCGACAAGTTGATCGACGAGATCGCGCCGCTGATCGAGCAGCAGTACACATTGATCGAGGGAGCGTATGGCAGCCAGGTCGTCGACGACCTGTCGCGGGCGCTGGAGGGTTTCATCGAGGCGCAGGCGACGCCGGTGGAGAGGGTGGAGTTGCCGGCGACGACGAAGGCGGTGAATAGCCGTCGGCCGTGAACGTGCGGGATCGGCGGCCGCGCCGCCGATCCCGCGTCAGCCAGCAATCAATGCTGGTCGATCTTGCCGCGCCAGCCGCCGGTCTCGGTGCCGCGCTTCTCGAGCAGCTCCTTGAAGTTGGCCAGGTTCGAACGCGCTTCCATGCGCACGGCGCCCAGGGCGTCGCCCAGGGTTTCCAATGGGCCTTCCGGCTCGTAGTCCATCTGCAGCGCGATGCGCGTGACGGTGTCCGAGATCTTGTGGAAGGTGACCACGCCGCCGTTCTTGACGCCGGTGACGCTGCGCCAGGCGATGCGGTTGTCCGGGATCTGCTCGGTGATCTCGGCATCCCATTCCTTGTCTTCGCCGGCCACATTGGCCTTCCAGTGCAGGTGCTTGTCGTCCAGCTGGCGAATTTCTTTCACGCTCTTCATGAATTGCGGGAAGTCTTCGAACTGGGTGAACTGGTTATAGGCAGTGCGCACAGGCACGTTGACTTCGATCGTCTCGACGATCGACGAGCTGGCGCCAAAGCCACGGTTTTGCTTGAGTTTCTTCGACAGCATTGCGCCGCCGACGGCCAGGGCGGCCACGGTAACTACACGACCCAACATAGTGTTCTCCTTAGGTTTCGCCCGGGCGCGCCGCGCCGGCACGATGGCCGGCCCACGCGCCTGGGCTCGAATGAATGCACATGCGACGGGGTTCGCGACCTTGTCGCGAATCTGTCATTAAAATAAGCGAAAAGACAAGATGGGGGCGCGCGGCTGGGAAATCCCATTTATGAGAAGTTGCGCGACGTTAACGTGGTTTCCTGTGTGAAATCGAAGACGATGAAGTCGGGGAGAATCAGATGAGCTTGCAAGGTGGATGCTTCTGCGGGGCAGTGCGCTACGAGGCGCGCGGCGAACCTTTCAACAGCACGCTGTGCCATTGCACCGATTGCCGCAAGGCCTCGGGCGCCCCGGCCTTCGCCTGGTTCAGCGTCAAGACAACGAGCCTGCACTGGACCGTCAGCGCACCGCAGCGCTTCCGCTCCAGCGAACATGCGCTGCGTAGTTTCTGCCCGTCTTGCGGCACCACGCTCACCTGGCACGACGAGCGCTGGCCCGACGAGATCGACCTTGCCACCGCCAGCCTGGACGACCCGGAACAGGTGCCGCCGGCCGACCACACCTTCGTGCGTAGCCGGCTGGGCTGGCTAAAGCTGCAGGACGGCTTGCCGCAATATCAGAAGACACGGTCGGAAAGCTGATTTCATGCGGCCCGCATTGTCATCCGTGCAGGAAGATGCGAGCATGGAATCACCGTAACTTCTCGGAAAGCTACCGCCATGAGCGCACCATCGTCCAACCGCAAGCGTCGCCAGCTTTGCCTCGCCCTGCCTGTTGCAGCACTCGCAGGAGTGGCGGGCTCCGCCGCGCAAGCCCGTCCCTTGCCTCCGGCCGGGATCGGGCACACCAACCACCATACGGGATTCGAGGTGGCGCTGAAGCTGGACATGTTCGGCGAGGTCAGCAAGCCGGTCGTAGTCGCGCAGAATGCCGAGCGCATCACCTTGCGTGGCGTCCATGGCGAAACGCCGTGGGCCCTGGAGTTCACGATCGCCCGCATGGACTACCAGGGCAATCTGCGCGTGCAGGCCAGGCTGACCAGCAACGACGAAGTCCTGGCGGCGCCGATCCGCACCGCCGTGATCGGCCAGCGGGTGGTCGTGCGCGCCGACGACCAGATCGACGTCGCGCTGCTCGTCAGGCGCGTCTAGCGGCGGCAAGCGCGCCGGCGTTCACACGCCATGCGCGACGCACGGGGGCGGATGGCGCAGCGCCTGCCCCATGAGCTCCAGCGCATGCTGGATCTGGTAGCGGTCGGCCATGCCGCCCACGCACACCCGCACCGCCTCCGGCGCCATGCCCGGCGCCCCGACTGCGAACGCATCGCTGGCGACCACCGCCACGCCGGCCGCGGCCATCGTCTCGGCGAATTGCCGGCGCCCCCACGGCGCGGGTAGCCGCAGCCATAGATGAAAACTGTCCGGCGTGGCGTCGACGCTCGCGTCGGGCAGGGCGCGCAGCGCGATCTTGTGGCGCACCGCGCATTCCTTGCGGATGGCGGCCAGCATCAGGTCGGCCGTGCCGTCGCGGATCCAGCGCGTCGCCAGCGCCGCCGTGATCGGCGAGACCATGGTCGTGGTGGCGCGGATGGCGGCCGTCAGGCGCGCCGTGTAATGGGCGTCAGGGGCGACCAGGAAGCCGACGCGCAGGCCCGCGCCCACGCATTTGGCGAGGCCGGCGATATAGAAGGTGATGTCCGGCCCCATGCTGGCCAGCGGCGGCGGGCCGGAACGCGGCAGGAAGCCGTAGGCGTCGTCCTCGATGATCGCCACGCCATGAAAGCGCGCCACCTCCACCAGCGCCTGGCGCCGCTGCGCCGACATCACCGCCGTGGTCGGATTGAGCAGGGTCGGGTTACAATACAGCGCCTTCGGCGCGTACTGGGCGCAGGCGGCGGCGAAGGCGACCGCATCGATGCCTTCGCCGTCCATCGGCAACCCCACCAGTTTCAGGCCCAGCTGGCCGGCCAGCGCGCGCAACCCCGGATAGGTCAGCTCTTCGCAGCACACGACCGAGCCCGCGGGCGCGATCGCGCCCAGCACCGCCAGCAGCGCGCACTGGGCGCCCGGCGTGACCAGCACCCGTTCCTGGGGAACCACCAGGCCGCGCCGGCGCAGCCACAGCGCACCGGCCTCGCGATCGGCGCGCGAGCCGCAGAAGTCCTGGTAGCGCAGCAGGTCGCGCAGGTGGGCGCCGACTTCCGCATAGCCGGCCTGCATCAGCTGCGCCAGTTCGGGCGACGCCGGCTCGGGCGGCATGTTCATCGACAGGTCGATGTTCGGCCGTCCTTCGACCGCGCGCGGGATGGCGGGACGGCGCTTGCCGCACACGAAGGTGCCGCGCCCCACCGTTGAATCGACCAGCCCGCGCCGCTGCGCCTCGACATAGGCGCGCGCCACCGTGGTGAAGTCGATCCCGAGGCCGGCGGCCAGCCGGCGCTGGGCCGGCAAGCGCTGCTCCGGCATCAGGCGGCCGGTCGTGATGTCGTCGGCGATCGCATTCGCGATCTGCTGGTAGAAGGGCAGGGCGCCGGGCGTGTTCGCTTTCTTCAGCCTGGGCATCCAGCCATCGAATTTCTTGCTCATTGCTGCCGGCCTCCATGACGTTGTTGCGGGCGCGCGCAGGCACCGAAAAGGCTCAACGCGCACCCGGATGATGCGATATCCGCGACTTCGTGTGGCGGCCCCTGGCGCCGATTGTATGGAGCGAATGTATGGAGCCGGCGGACGACGCAAAAAGCCGCCTCCCTCGTCTGGCCCGATGCAAGGCGCGTGCCAGAAGGGGCGGGCGCGCCGTGGCCCGGAATGACCGCAGGCGCCTGCAGTCAAGTCGAGCCTCCGGCGCCATTGATTGGCACGCCCCATGCATTCAATCCAGGCATCGCCCGCCAGGAGAACGATCATGATGAACGAGCTGCCCCTCGCCTATCTGCCCAGCGAGTTTCGCGTCAAATGGGTCACCCTGCCATGGGAGGCGGAGCAGGCCTACCGTCTGCGCCGCGCCGTGTTCTGCGAAGAGCAGGGCATCTTCGCGCACGACGACCGCGACGCGGTCGACGAACGCGCGCAGCTGCTGGTCGCGCTGTCGTGCCTGGCCGGCCTGCCCGACCAGGTGATCGGCACCGTGCGCATCCATGACGAAGGCGACGGCCTGTGGTTCGGTTCGCGGCTGGCCGTCGATCCCGCATGGCGCAAGCACGCCCGGCTCGGCATCACCCTCATCCGCCTGGCGGTCGCCAGCGCCGGCGCGCTGGGCTGCCGCGTGTTCCGCGCCCATGTGCAAAGCCAGAACGTGCCCCTGTTCCAGCGCCTCGACTGGCATGTGCTGCACGAGGAAACCCTGCTGGGACGGCCGCATCACCTGATGCAGGCCGACCTGGCCAGCTATCCGCCCTGCCACACCCCGCAAGCCGGCTATGCCGGCCTGGCGGCCAGGCCGGCGCCGTCTTCCAACCTTCCCACCGGAGAATCCGCATGACCACCCCCACCATCCTGCCTGCGCTCGATGCGCACTACGACGTCGCCATCGTCGGCGGTGGCCAGGCCGGCCTGTCCATGAGCTACTACCTGCAGCAGGCCGGCATCGGGCACATCGTGTTCGAAAAACACGTGCAGGCGCACGCCTGGCGCACCCAGCGCTGGGACGCGTTCTCGCTGGTGACCCCGAACTGGCAATGCCGGCTGCCCGGCCATCCGTATGCCGGCGACGATCCGCACGGCTTCATGCGGCGCGAACAGATCGTCGACTACCTGGACGGCTTCATCGCCAAGGTGAATGCGCCGGTGCGCGAGGGCGTCGAGGTGCGCGAGGTGGCGCCTTTGGCGAGCGGCGGCTTCGCGCTGCGCACCAGCATCGGCGACACCACCGCGGGGCAGGTCGTGGTGGCCTCGGGCTGCTACCAGGAGCCGATCGTGCCGCGCCTGGCCGAGCGCCTGCCGGCCGACATCGTGCAGCTGCACTCGGCCGACTACCGCAATCCGGACGGCCTGCCCGAAGGCGCGGTGCTGGTGGTCGGCTCCGGCCAGTCCGGCGCGCAGATCGCGGAAGACCTGCACCTGGCCGGCCGCCGCGTCCACCTGGCCACCGGCGACGCGCCGCGCTGCGCGCGCTTCTATCGCGGCCGCGACGTGGTCGACTGGCTGGCCGACATGGGTTATTACGACAAGTCGGTCAGCGAACACCCCTTGCGCGAAGGCGTGCGTGACAACACCAACCATTACGTCACGGGCCGCGACGGCGGCCGCGACATCGACCTGCGCGCCTTCGCGCTGCAGGGGATGCGGCTGCACGGCACCCTGACCGGTCTGAAGGGAACGCGGCTCGACTTCGCCCCCAACCTGAAGGCCAACCTGGACCAGGCCGACGCGGTCTACAACCGCATCAATGCCTCGATCGACCACTGGATCGCGTCCCAGGGCATCGATGCCCCGCCCGGCGCCGCCTACGTGGCGCCATGGGAGCCGGACGGCGCGCTGGCCGACACGCTCGACCTGCGCGCCGAGGGCATCGTGGCCGTGATCTGGTGCATCGGCTTCGCGCCGGATTTCAAATGGGTCAATGCGCCGGTCTTCAATGGGCGCGGCCATCCGGTCCACGTGCGCGGCGTCAGCGGCCAGCCGGGCCTGTATTTCCTGGGCCTGCCCTGGCTGCACACCTGGGGCTCCGGGCGCTTCTCGGGCGTGGCGCGCGATGCCGAGTACCTCGCGGAGCACATCACGGACCTGGCCGGCGCACCGGCGCTGCGGTATGCCTGACATGCCGCGGTGCACAGCGCGCGCCGTGATGTGGCATCTGCCGCACCGCCGCGACGCAGCCCCGGCACGCTTCGCTTCGATCCTGCCGCCGCCATTGACTGGACGGTTTGACCGGATCGCCATCGCGCACCGCGCCCGCATGCCTCTTGGACGCCGGCTTGAATGGAAAACGCTCCATTCAATGCCTGCTCGTTGCGACATTGACTGGCACGGAGCATGCAATCAATCCTCCTGTGCGGACCGCGTTTTTCCGCACCAATTCAACCACTAGACAGGAGCACTACCATGCCAGCAGTTACCCAAGCCAAGCACCAGAAAGGCGACTTCTTCGTGGACTACGAGGAGAAGGTGTTCGAGGACGTCAAGGCGAAGCCGGGCGAGAAAGCGCTGGTAACCTTCCACACGGTGGCCTATGAAGGCTCGATCGGTTTCGTCAACATGCTGCAGGCCACCCGCCTGCAGCGCAAGGGGTACGAAACCTCGATCCTGATGTACGGGCCGGGCGTCACCCTGGGCATCCAGCGCGGCTTCCCGACCATCGGCGACGAAGCCTTCCCCGGCCACCAGAACTACAGCAAGCAGCTCACCAAATTCATGGAAGAGGGCGGCAAGGTCTATGCCTGCCGCTTCGCGCTGCAGGCGCTGTACGGCCATGGTGAGCCGGCGCTGATCGAAGGCATCCGCCCCATCAGCCCGCTCGACGTGCTCGACCTGAAGCTGCTGCACCTGCGCGACAACGCGGTCGTCATCGATACCTGGACCCTGTAGTCAGCGACAGGAGGGCGGCACCATGAACCAAGCGAACAGGGTGGTCAGGGCGGCGGCGGTGCAGATCGCACCATGCCTGGACAGCGCCGACGGCACCGTCGCCAAGGTCTGCGACGCCATCGCCGAGGCCGCGTCGCGGGGCGCGCAACTGGCGGTGTTCCCGGAGACCTTCGTGCCCTACTATCCCTATTTCTCCTTCATCCGGCCGCCCTTCGAGCAAGGTCCCGAGCACTTGCTGCTGTACGAGCGCGCGGTGGCGGTGCCGGGTCCGGTGACCCACGCCGTCGGCGCCGCGGCGCGGCGCCACGGCATCGTCGTGGTGCTCGGCGTGAACGAGCGCGACCACGGCTCGCTGTACAACACCCAGCTGGTGTTCGACGCCGACGGCGAGTTGATCCTCAAGCGGCGCAAGATCACGCCGACCTACCACGAGCGCATGGTGTGGGGCCAGGGCGACGCCAGCGGCCTGAAGGTGGTGGACAGCGCGGTCGGCCGCCTCGGCGCGCTGGCCTGCTGGGAACACTACAACCCGCTGGCGCGCTACGCGCTGATGGCGCAGCACGAGGAAATCCATGCCGCCCAGTTCCCTGGCTCGATGGTGGGGCAAATCTTCGCCGACCAGATGGAAGTGACCATCCGCCACCATGCCCTGGAATCTGGCTGCTTCGTCGTGAACGCCACCGGCTGGCTCACCGACGCCCAGGTCGAGGCGATCACGCCGGACCCGGAGCGCCGCAAGGCGCTGCGCGGCGGCTGCTTCACCGCCATCGTCTCGCCCGAAGGCAAGCTGCTGGCCGAGCCGCTGCGCAGCGGCGAAGGCATGGTCGTGGCCGACCTGGACCTGGCCCTGATCACGAAACGCAAGCGCATGATGGATTCGGTGGGCCACTACGCGCGGCCCGAACTCCTGAGCCTCATGATCGATCCGCGCCAGACGTCTCCCATGCAATCGCAGGTCCAGGCGATGGCGACGCGCGGCGCGGAACCTTCTTCCCAACCACTGGAGCAGCCATGAACCCCATGAACCAGCAGTTGATTGCGGAGCTGCAGTCGGTCGGACTGCGGCTGGGCGACACCAGCATCGGCGCGCCGAGCCGGCGCGGCGGCGCCGGCCCGACCGACCACAAGGCGGTCACGATCGACGGCCACACGGTGATGATCCCGGTGCACACGGCGGGCGCCTGGAGCTCGCCCTATGTCGCCGCGCCGCGCGCCGACGGCTCGACGCGCATCGTGCGCGACGGGATCGAGCTGGCTGTGGTGTCCTTCCCGCGCCAGCCGCGCTTCTACAAGCTGCAGACCTACGACGGCGTGCCGTACTCCAAGATCGCCACCCTGCACGGCGCCGACGTGCTGGCGACCACGGTCCTGCAAAGCTGCATCCGATACGAAAGCCGGCGCAAGGCTTGCCAGTTCTGCGCGATCGGCCAGTCGCTGGCGGCCGGCCGCACGATCCTGCGCAAGACGCCGGAACAGCTGGCCGAGGTGGCGCGCGCCGCGGTGCTGCTCGACGGCGTGAAGCACATGGTCATGACCACCGGCACCCCCAACGCCACCGATCGTGGCGCGCAGATCCTGTGCGAGAGCGCGTTCGCGGTCAAGGCGGCGGTCGACCTGCCGATCCAGGGCCAGTGCGAGCCGCCCGACGACGACGCGTGGTTCCGGCGCATGCGCGATGCCGGCGTCGATTCACTGGGCATGCACCTGGAAGCCGTGACGCCGACGGTGCGCGCGCGCATCATGCCGGGCAAGGCGAGCGTGCCGCTCGAGCGCTATTTCAGCGCCTTCGAGGCGGCGGTCGCGGTGTTCGGCGCGGGCCAGGTGAGCACCTACATCCTGGCCGGGCTGGGCGACACGCCGGAGGCGATCCTCGCCATGAGCGAGCGCCTGGTGGACATGGGCGTGTATCCCTTCGTGGTGCCGTTCGTGCCCGTCACCGGCACCCCGCTCGAAGACCATCCGGCGCCCGACGCCGCCTTCATGCGCGCCGTCCTGGCGCCGCTGGCCGGGATCCTCGAGCGCGGCAATCTGCGCGCGGCCGACATCAAGGCGGGTTGCGGACGCTGCGGCGCCTGCTCGACACTGTCCACCTACGAAAAGCGGCCGGCGGCATGAGCGACTCCACACTGGAAGCGTTGGCCGCATCCCTGCGCGCGAGTCCCGGCTTCGCGCACAAGCGCGACATCGAGGGCGTGCTGCCGGCCCTGCGCGGGGCCGCGCCCAGCGGCGTCGCCATCGGCGACGATTGCGCGGCGATCCCCGACGGCGACGGCTACCTGCTGTTCGCGATCGAAGGCTTCCTGAACGAATTCGTCGAGCGCGAACCCTGGTTCGCCGGCTATTGCGGCGTGATGGTCAACGTGAGCGACATCTATGCCATGGGCGGACGGCCCACCGCCGTCGTGGATGCGCTGTGGAGCCGCGGCGGCGAGGCGGCCACCCCGGTGCTGGAGGGGCTGGCGGCGGCCTCCCTCGCGTATGGCGTTCCCATCGTCGGCGGTCACAGCAACCGGCGCACCGACCGCGAACAGCTGTCGGTCGCCATCATCGGCCGCGCGCGCCGCCTGCTGACCAGCTTCGATGCGCGACCAGGCCAGCACCTGGTCGCCGCGATCGACCTGCGCGGCCGCTTCCAGGAGCCGTATGCCTACTGGAACGCGAGCCTCGGCGCGCCGCCGGAGCGCTTGCGCGCCGACCTCGAGCTCCTGCCGGCGCTGGCCGAGGACGGCCTGGCGGCGGCGGCCAAGGACATCAGCATGGCGGGCGTGGTCGGGACGGCGCTGATGCTGCTCGAATGCTCCGGCATCGGCGCCGTCATCGACGTCGACCTGGTGCCGCGCCCGGACGGCGTCGACCTGGCGCGCTGGCTGGGCGTCTTCCCCAGCTATGGCTTCCTGCTCAGCGTCGCCGACGCGCACCTGGACGCCGTGCTGGCGCGCTTCGCGGCGCGCGGCATCGCCTGCGCCGCGATCGGCCGCACGGAACCTGGCAGCGCCGTCACGCTGCGGCGCGGCGCCGAACGGGTCACGCTGTGGGATTTCGAACGGGAAGCCTTCATCGGCTGCGGTGAAGAACGCGATAGGGGAGCAAACCATGCCTGAAGTACGTTTTCTGGTCCGCTGGCCGGATGCCAGCACCGACGACTGCTATTCGCCGTCGACGGCCATCAAGGAACACCTGGACGCCGGCACGCCGTATGCGCTGGCCGAGTTCGTGGCGCGTAGCCGCCGCGGGCTGGGCGCCGCCAGTGAGCGGGTGCGCGCCAAATATGGTTTCGCCTGCTCGTCGGCCATGGACCAGCTGGCGCGCATCGAGACGAAGGCCGCAGCTTTCGAGGGCGATGGCGACGCGGTCGTGCGGGTCGAGCGGTTTTCACCTTGAGCGCGCCCTGAGCGCAGCCGGCAAACGTTGCGGCGGCGCGAACTGGATGGGCATACAGTAAATCGCGGCGGTATAATGGCCGGATGCAGACCCTTCTTCACAACCTCAATCCCGAACAACTTGCCGCGGTTACACTGCCTTCGCAGAGCGCGCTGATCCTTGCCGGCGCCGGTTCCGGCAAGACGCGCGTGCTGACCACGCGCATTGCCTGGCTGATCCAGACCAACCAGGTGTCGCCGGCCGGCATCATGGCGGTGACGTTCACGAACAAGGCGGCGAAGGAGATGCTCACGCGTTTGTCGGCCATGCTGCCGATTAATACGCGCGGCATGTGGATCGGCACCTTCCACGGCCTGTGCAACCGGCTGCTGCGCACGCACTACCGCGACGCCGCGCTGCCGCAGACTTTCCAGATCCTCGACTCGCAAGACCAGCTGTCGCTGATCAAGCGCATGCTCAAGGCGCACAACGTCGACGACGAGAAGTATCCGGCCAAGAACCTGATGTACTTCATCAACAACGCCAAGGACCAGGGCCTGCGCGCCTCGCAGGTCGAGGCGTATGACCCGATCGAGCGCCGCATGGTCGAGTTGTATGAGTTGTACGATCAGCAATGCCAGCGCGAAGGCGTGGTCGATTTCGCCGAGCTGCTGCTGCGTTCTTATGAACTGCTGGCGCGCAATGGCCCGCTGCGCCATCACTACCAGATGCGTTTCCGCCACATCCTGGTCGACGAGTTCCAGGATACCAATGACCTGCAATACAACCTGCTGAAATTGCTGGCGGGGCAGGGCGAGACCGGCGGCGGCGCCATCTTCGCCGTCGGCGACGACGACCAGAGCATCTATGCCTTCCGCGGCGCCAACGTCGGCAATATGTCGGCCTTCGAGCGCGACTACCAGGTCAAGAACCTGATCAAGCTGGAGCAGAACTACCGCTCGCACGGCCACATCCTCGACAGCGCCAACTACCTGATCGCCAATAACACCAAGCGTCTGGGCAAGAACCTGCGCACGGATGCGGGCCAGGGCGAGCCGGTGCGCGTGTACGAGGCGTCGTCCGACCTCGAAGAAGCGCAGTGGATCATCGAAGAAG
The DNA here is from genome assembly GCF_001866515.1 of Massilia timonae. Classification (NCBI taxonomy): domain Bacteria; kingdom Pseudomonadati; phylum Pseudomonadota; class Betaproteobacteria; order Burkholderiales; family Oxalobacteraceae; genus Massilia; species Massilia timonae. Next base: position 675,369 of record NZ_JRYB01000001.1, on the reverse strand, counting down.
CGAAAAGCCTCATGAACGAGGGCATGCCGCGCAACGAGATCGCGATCCTGTATCGCAGCAATGCCCAGAGCCGGGTGATCGAGCACGCGCTGTTCGCCGCCGGCCTGCCCTACACCGTGTACGGCGGCCTGCGCTACTTCCAGCGCGCCGAGGTCAAGCACGCCATCGCCTACCTGCAGCTGATGGACAATCCGCACAACGATTCGGCTTTCCTGCGCGTGGTGAACTTCCCCACCCGCGGCATCGGCGCGCGCTCGATCGAGCAGCTGCAGATGGCGGCCGACAGCTACGGCATCTCGCTGTACGCGGCCGTGCCCTATATGTCCGGCAAGGCCGGCACGTCGCTGGGCGCCTTCGTCAAATTGATCGAAGGCGCGCGTTTCGAGACCCAGCAATTGCCGCTGCCCGAGCTGGTGCGCGTGGTGCTCGAGCGCAGCACCCTGCTCACGCATTACGCCAACGAGAAAGAAGGCGCCGACCGCATCGAGAACCTGGAGCAGATGGTCAACGCCGCGACCCAGTTCGTGCAGGAAGAAGGCTTCGGCATCGGCGCGCCGGCCCACCTCGGCCCGCCATCCCAGGCCCAGGCCGGCGAGGCGGTGGTCTACCAGGACGGCATCGAGGTCATCGACGGCGGCGCGCCGCTGCCGACCGTGATGTCGCCCTTGTCCGCCTTCCTGTCGCATGCTTCGCTCGAGGCGGGCGACGCCCAGGCCCAGGCCGGGCAAGAGGCATTGCAGCTGATGACGGTGCACTCGGCCAAGGGCCTGGAATTCGATGCGGTGTTCATCACCGGCCTCGAAGAAGGCCTGTTCCCGCACGAGAGCAGCGCGCGCGAAGCCGAGGGTGTGGACGAAGAACGGCGCCTGATGTACGTGGCGATCACGCGCGCGCGCCGGCGCCTGTACATGAGCTTTACCCAGCAGCGCATGCTGCACGGCCAGACCCGCTTCAACATGAAGTCGCGCTTCTTCGACGAGTTGCCCGAAGAAGCGCTCAAGTGGCTGTCGCCGCGCGTGCAGACCGCCTGGTTCGCTGGCCGCAAGCAGACGACGGCCTGGGACGACGCCAAGTTCCGCGAAGGCGGCAGCGACAACAAGATCGCGCAGCAGATCACGCAAAAGTCGGGCAATGGCACCGGCTGGCGCGTGGGTGAATCGGTGTCGCACGCCAAGTTCGGCGAGGGCGTGATCGTCAATATCGAAGGCGGCGCCGGCGCGGCGCGGGCCCAGATCAATTTCGGTTCGGCCGGGATGAAGGTGCTGGACCTGTCGATCGCGAAGCTGGAGAAGATCGGCCGCTGAAACGATATATGGGGTTGACGGCGCAGCCGCCAACCCCATATCAACCCATCATTTAACCCATCATTTCTCGAGGCTGACCTTGTCGGCCGGCGCCGTATCCGGCTTGCCGAAGATCTCCCGATACCCCGCATACATCGCGCACTGCAGCAGCAGGATGAACAGGAAGATCACCCACATGATCACCACCCGCGCGAGATTGTTCCCGCCCAGCAGCATGGCGATCACCATGCACACCGCGAAGAAGATCGCGAACCAGGCCAGCAGCAGCACCAGGAACACGCCGGCGCTGCGCTTGACGGCAAAGAAGCTGTAGAACACGGCCTTGAACGGCGGCATTTTTTGCCAGTAGGTGAGCGGGGCGGCGAAGCACAGCGAAATCAGCGCCGCGACGTCGACCGCGAAGATCAGGAACATCGCCAGCACGTCCGATCCGGCCAGCACGGCCGGGGTGCCGGTCGTGCCCTGGGCGCGGACCTGCTCCCAGAACGTCGCATCGACGGCGAAACGGGTGATCAGCGCCAGCACCAGCGACACGCCCAGGTAGACCACGCCGACCTTGCACAATTCGCGGAATACCGGCTTGCGGAATCCTGTCAAGAGCACCGCGGGCGAGACGCGCTGGCCGCTCTCGATCAGCGAGCAAGCCATCATGAAGGCCATCGAGAACGAGGGAATCAAGACCACCGCCACCATTGGTCCCAGCAGCGGCACGGCGCTGATCAGGATGCTGATGAGGATGTTGGCGAACAACAGCGTGGTCAGGGCCGCGGGTTGTTGACGGAACAGGCTGGCGCCGCGTTTGAGCCAGATCCAGCCGGTGATAGCAGGCAAATTGTTCATTTAGGGCAAATTCGGCGCCGGGCAAGCGATGCGCTCGCGCAGGATGCGTTCGAAATGGGTCGGATCGTGCGGCGTCAACAGCTCGGCCGCACGGGGAAGATGCAGATCATACAGGCGCGACAGCCAGAAGCGAAGCGCGCCGGCGCGCAGCATCGGCTGCCAGGCGGCGCGTTCGTCGTCGGTGAATGGCCGCACCGCATGGTAGGCGTCCAGCAGCGCCCGGACCCGGGCTGCGTCGAGAACGCCCGTCGCCAGGTCGACGCACCAGTCGTTGACGGTCACGGCGACGTCGTACAGCCAGGTGTCGACGCCGGCAAAATAAAAGTCGAAGCAGCCGCTCAGGCGCTCGCCCTCGAACATCACGTTGTTGCGGAACAGGTCGGCGTGGACGGGGCCGCGCGTCAGATTCGCGTAGGTGGCGCCGGCGGCGAATTCACTTTGGAAGGCCACTTCGCTGCGCAGCAGCGCGGCTTCGGCTTCACTCAGATAAGGCAGGACGGCCGGCGCGGTCTCCACCCACCAGTCCAGTCCACGCAGATTGGGCTGATGCAGGGCGAAATCCTGGGCCGCCAGGTGCATGCGCGCCAGCATGCGGCCTACTTCGGCGCAGTGCACCGGCTGCGGGGCGAGCTGGGAGCTGCCTTGCAGGCGGCTGACGATGATCGCCGGCTTGCCGTGCAGCGCAACCACCAGTTCGCCGTCCGTGTTCGGCACCGGCGCCGGCACCGGAATGCCGCGATCGGCCAGGTGGGCCATCAGCTTGACGTAGAAGGGGAGCTGGTCGAAGCGCAGGTTCTCGAAGATGGTCAGCACATACTGGCCAGACTGTGGACCATGAGCTGTATTCAAGAAAAAATTACTGTTGTCGATGCCGGATGAAATGCCTTCGAGCCCGACGGCCTGGCCGAGCGGGTACTGCTTGATCCACTGGTGAAGGTCATCCAGCGAGACCGCGGTAAATACTGCCATGTGCTAACAAAAGAGAAGGTGAGAACCCGCCGCCGCGACACAAGCGCCGCGGCTGGTGGGGTCATTGTTTGGTGGTCGGCTCCAGCGCGGGCGGCGGCGGCACGTCGGCGCGGGCGGGCACGCCCGGACGCGCGGGGGCCGACGCGACCGGCTGATCGGCTGTGTCCTGCTTCTTGGGATTGCCAAAGTCGAATTCCATCACCGTCCATTGTGGGGCACGGATGTTGTTGCTGGTGGCATCGCCGGGTTGGGCGTTACCTGGTGCAACGTTGGGCTTCATGGTGTAGCGGCTCGGGCCGCTTTCTACCTCGACCTGGGTGACCGTGCCGTCGTTGCTGCGGCGCTCCGTGATCTTGGTGCGCTGGCGCGGCGGAATCGTGGTCGCCGGCGTGTCGCTGCCCGGCTCGATGCGTTCGAGTTCGGGCGGCGCATCGCTGGGCCGCTGCTGGTTCTGCGGCGGCGTCGGCGTCGGTTGCGTCGGGGGCAACGCCGACTGCTGGGCCGCGGCCGAGCCGGCGAGCAGGCAAAGCGTCAGGAGGGCGAAGCGGGATGTCGAGCGCAGCATGATGGTCACCTAATGTCGTTTAGTCCATTGTAGCAAACAGCGTCCCTGCCCAGTGAAAAGTGTGCCAAAACCTTATGTTTACAGAGGGACAAGTGCCTTGAAGCTCAGGCGCGGCTGCTGATGCGGATTCTGCGATAATGGCGCTTACCCTGGCGCCACCGATGGCGCCGCCTGCCGAACTCCTGAATGTCGCCCCCCTATGGACAATACCCTGCTGCTCGTTGACGGTTCCAGTTATCTTTATCGCGCCTACCACGCGCTGCCCGACCTGCGCAGCCCGGACGGCTTCCCGACCGGCGCCATGCACGGCATGGTCAATATGCTGCGCCGCCTGCGCGCCGACTTTCCGGCCGCCTACATCGCCTGCGTCTTCGATGCCAAGGGCAAGACCTTCCGCGACGACCTGTATCCCGAATACAAGGCAACGCGCGCCTCGATGCCGGAAGACCTGGGCAAGCAGATCGAACCGATCCACGAAGTGGTGCGCTACATGGGCTGGCCGATCCTGATGGTGGATGGCGTCGAAGCGGACGACGTGATCGGCACCCTGGCGGTGCAGGCCACCGCGCGCGGCATGAAGACCGTGGTCTCGACCGGCGACAAGGACCTGGCCCAGCTGGTCAACGACAAGGTCATGCTGATCAATACCATGACCAACGAACGCATGGACGAGGCCGGCGTGCTGGCCAAGTTCGGCGTGGCGCCGAACCGCATCATCGACTACCTGACCCTGATCGGCGACACCGTCGACAACGTGCCGGGCGTGGCCAAGTGCGGCCCCAAGACGGCCGTCAAGTGGCTCACCCTGCACGGCTCGCTGGACGGCGTGATCGAGAACGCGGCCAGCATCGGCGGCGCCGTCGGCGCCAACCTGCAGGCGGCCCTCGAGTGGCTGCCGAAGGGACGCGAACTGATCACCGTCAAGACCGACTGCGACCTGGTCAAGCACGTGATCTCGTTCGAAGAGTCGCTGGTCGGCCGTCCGGAAGACGCCGAGGCGCTGCGCGACTTTTTCCAGCGCTATGGTTTCAAGACCATGCTGCGCGACCTGGGCGGCGCCAAGCCGGGCGACGGCAGCGTGCGTCCGGCCGCCGGCAGTGCGCCGGGGGGCGGACCGCTGAACTCGCCGGAAGGCGCGGCGACCCTGGCCGGCATGCCGGTCATCAAAGGTGAATACGAAACGATCCTGACCGACGAGCAGCTCGACAAATGGCTGGCGCTGGTCGACGCGGCCGAGCTGACCTCGGTCGACACCGAAACCACCTCGCTCGACCCGATGGCGGCCGAGATGGTCGGCATCTCGCTGTCGGTCGAGGTGGGCAAGGGCGCCTACATCCCGGTGGCGCACCGCTACGCCGGCGCGCCGGACCAGCTGTCGCGCGAGCACGTGCTGGAAAAAATGCGCGGCTGGCTCGAGAATCCAGCCAAGCCGAAGGTGGGCCAGAACCTCAAGTACGATATGCACATCTTCGCCAACCATGGCGTGACCTTGAAGGGCATCGTGCACGACACGCTGCTGCAATCGTATGTGTTCGAGTCGCACAAGCCGCACGATATGGACACGATGGCGATGCGCCACCTCGGCTACACCACGATTCCCTACGTGGACGTGTGCGGCAAGGGCGCCAAGCAGATCTGCTTCGACCAGGTCGAGCTGGCGCGCGCCACCGAGTACGCCGGCGAGGATTCGGACATCACCCTGCGCCTGCACCAGAGCATGCTGCCGGAAGTCGAGAAGGACAAGGGCCTCGCCTACATCTACCGCGAGATCGAGATGCCGACCATGGAAGTGCTGCACAAGATCGAGCGCAACGGCGTGCTGATCGACAGCGCGCTGCTCGACGTGCAATCGGGCGAGCTGGGCAAGCGCATGATGGAACTGGAGCAGCAGGCCTATGAGGCGGCCGGCGGCCCGTTCAACCTGGGTTCGCCGAAACAGATCGGCGAGATCTTCTTCGGCAAGCTTGGCCTGCCGGTGATCAAGAAGACCGCCACCGGCGCGCCGTCGACCGACGAAGAGGTGCTGCAAAAGCTGGCCGAGGATTATCCGCTGCCGAAGATCCTGCTCGAGCACCGCGGCATGTCGAAGCTGAAGTCGACCTATACCGACAAGCTGCCGAAGATGGTCAACCCGAACACCGGCCGCGTGCACACGAACTACGCGCAGGCGGTGGCGATCACCGGCCGTCTGTCGTCGAACGAGCCGAACCTGCAGAACATCCCGGTGCGTAACGCCGAAGGCCGCCGCATCCGCGAAGCCTTCATCGCCGCCCCGGGCCACGTGATCGTCTCGGCCGACTATTCGCAGATCGAGCTGCGCATCATGGCGCACATCTCGGGCGACGCGGCGATGCTGAAAGCGTTCGCCGACGGCGAGGACATCCACCGCGCCACCGCCGCCGAGATCTTCGGCATCCCGCCGGCCGACGTGCAGAGCGAGCAGCGCCGTTACGCCAAGGTGATCAACTTCGGCCTGATCTATGGCATGAGCGCCTTCGGCCTGGCCCAGAACCTGGGCATCGAGCGTTCGGCCGCCTCGAGCTACATCGACCGCTATTTCGCGCGCTTCTCGGGCGTGAAGCAGTACATGGACAACACGCGCCTGGAAGCGAAGGCGCGCGGCTACGTCGAGACCGTGTTCGGCCGCCGCCTGTGGCTGCCCGAGATCAATTCGCCGAACGGCCCGCGCCGCGCCGGCGCCGAACGCGCGGCGATCAATGCGCCGATGCAGGGCACGGCGGCCGACCTGATCAAGCTGGCGATGATCGCGGTGCAGGGCTGGATCGAGAACGAGAAGCTGGGCACCCGCATGATCATGCAGGTGCACGATGAACTGGTGCTCGAGGTGCCGGAAGCCGAGCTGGAACTGGTGCGGGTCAAGCTGCCGGAGCTGATGGCGGGTGTGGCCAAGCTCGACGTGCCGCTGCTGGCCGAGACCGGTGTCGGCAAGAATTGGGAGGAGGCGCACTGATAGCGTACTGATGTAGCGACGCGGCCAGGCGCCTGCACATCGTCCATGGAGGACTCTTGAAACTCTATATGCGAGCATTGCCCTTTCTGCAGCCGCGCGCGGCTGGCCCTGGGTCTGAAGAATCTGCCCTTCGAGATCATCGTCGTCATGGAAGACGATGCCGAGACGCCCACGCGCCTGGTCGGCAAGAAGGCCGTGCCGATCCTCGGCGACGTCAAGCTGTGGCCGATTCTGCGTTCGCTGAGCATCGTCGACGGGCTACAGTTCCCGCCGGCGGTGTGCAGCTATATGGAACGGCTCGCGGTCGACGGCAAGATGCCGCTGCTGTTCGACCAGGCCAGGTAGGCGCCGTTCCGATCAATGTTGATCAAGGGCGGCAGCCACGATCTTTTCCATATCGGATTGCGCCGCCTCGCAGTTCGCCAGCTGGATGACCGACATGCGGTGGGCCGGTATCCTGAGGATCAGCGTGTCGAATCCCCACAGGCCGCCGCTGTGGAATACGACGTCATGGCCTGCGCGCTGGGTCACCTCCAGCCCGAAGCGGTAAGCCGGCACCGAACCGTCCAGCAAGGGCGAAGCCTGCAGCATCGCGCGCAACAGACTCGCTGGATCGGCCCATTGGCGATGCCATTCTTTTTCCCAGCGTAGCAGTTCATTGACGCTCGCGTAGACGCCGCCATCTCCAACCGTGTTGGCATTGCCCAGGTGCTGCTTGTAGCCGAAGGGACGCGCGCGATCGGCTTCATAGCTGAAGACCCGGTGTTCGATGATACTGAAGCGGTCCTCGTCGAACGCGATGCGCCGCATCCCCAGCGGATCGAACAGCTTTTCTCGCGCATAGCGGCCGAGCGACCTGCCGCTCAGGCGCTCCACCAGGGCGGCAAGCAGGATGTAGTTGCTATTGCTGTAGCGGTATCCGGTCGACGTGGGGAAGGCGACGGTGTCGAGACGAGCGATCACCTGCAGGATCATCCGGTTGTCGAAATAGTCGGCCTCGTGGCGCGACAACTGGGATTCGATGAACTGGAAATAGTCCGGGATACCGCTGCTGTGATTGAGCAGGCTGCGCAGCGGGAAGGGTTGTTCGAACTTCGCCAGTTCCGGCAAGTGGATGCAGACGTCGTCATCGAGCCCGATGGCGCCCGCGCGCACCAGCGACAGCACGCAGGCGGCGGGCGCTGGGAGCATTCGCCGTGCCCATCCGTGCCGCGCGTGCAGTCGCCGCAAGCGATGCTAAACTGGCAAGCCTGTCCAACTCTGACCAGAAAGGGGATGTCCATGAAAGATCTCGTCAACGATGCCCACAGCCTGCTGGGCGCCAGCGCCTACGACGACGGCGTGAAGCGGCGCGATTTCCTGAAGGCGGCCGTCGGCACCGGTTTCGCCGCGGCCGCGCTGCCGGTGGTCGCGCAGACCCGGATCCAGACCGATGCCGAAGGCCTCGACGCGGCCGACAGCATCCTGGTCATCGAGGGCCAGGACGTGCCCGTTTACCGCGCCCAGCCGCGCGGCAAGACCAATGTCCCGGTCATCCTGGTGGTGTCCGAGATCTTCGGGGTGCATGAGCACATCAAGGACGTGGCGCGCCGCTTCGCCAAGCAGGGCTATATGGCGATCGCGCCCGACCTGTTCGTGCGCCAGGGCGACGCGACCAAGGTCGAGGCCATTCCGGACCTGATCAAGAACATCGTCTCCAAAACGCCGGACGCGCAAGTCATGTCCGACCTCGACACCGTGGTGGCCTGGGCCAAGCAGCGTGGCGGCGACACCACCAAACTGGGGATCACCGGTTTCTGCTGGGGCGGACGCATCACCTGGCTGTACGCGGCGCACAACCTGGACGTCAAGGCGGGCGTGGCCTGGTATGGCCGCCTGGTGGGCGAGGCGACCCCGAACACGCCGAAACACCCGATCGACGTGGCCCAGAACCTCAAGGTGCCGGTGCTGGGCCTGTACGGCGGCAAGGACGGCGGCATCCCGCTGGACACGGTCAAGCGCATGCAGGCCGCCCTGGACAAGGGCAACAGCCGCTCGACGATCCACGTGTATCCGGACGCCGACCACGCATTCCACGCCGACTACCGCCCGACCTACAACGAGGCTGACGCCAAGGATGGCTGGAACCGCGCGCTGGCGTGGTTCCGCAAGCACGGCGTCGCCTGACGGGCGACGGCCCGCGAGCCTGCCGCTTTGGGCGGGCTCTTGGACGAGCGCGGGCCGGGAGCGGTACAATGCCCGGTTTGCGGATCGTCGCAAGAACAGAACAAGAGGCTTTCAAATCGACCCGCTTATCGACCCGACCCTGAGTTCCATCCTGCTGGCGACCGTGATCGCCGGCGTCGTCAGCATTTCCGGGGCTGCGCTTTTCTCGTTCGCCCTGCTGTCGAAAGTGGTCGAAAAGATGGTCAGCCTGTCGGTCGGCATCATGCTGGCGACGTCGCTGCTGCACGCGCTGCCGGAAGCGTTCGAATCGGGCGCCGACATCAAGAGCCTGTTCGCCACCCTGCTGGCGGGCCTGCTGGCGTTCTTCTTGCTGGAAAAGGTGGCGCTGCTGCGCCATTCGCACCACCACGAGGGCGACGGACACCACCACGCCCACGGCCATGACGCGCGCGAGGCCGGCAAGTCGGGCTGGATGATCCTGCTCGGCGACGGCATGCACAACTTCACCGACGGCATCCTGATCGCGGCGGCCTTCCTGGCCGACCCGGAAGTGGGCATCGTGACCGCGCTGGCCATCGTCGCCCACGAAATCCCGCAAGAGATCGGCGACTTCATCGTGCTGCTCAACGCCGGCTTCTCGCGCCTGCGCGCCTACGTGTTCAACCTGCTGTGCAGCCTGCTGGCGGTGGCGGGCGGCCTGCTGGGCTACTTCACGCTGGACCAGGCCAGCGGCCTGATTCCCTACGTGCTGGTGTTCGCCTCGTCGGGCTTCATCTATATCGCGGTGAGCGACCTGATGCCGCAGATGCAGCGCCGGGCAACCCTGAAGGAATCGGTGCCGCAGGTGTTGCTGATCGCCCTCGGGGTGGCGATCGTGGTGGCGCTGCACGCCTTCTAAAGAAAAAGGGCTTCGCGAAGAAGCCCTTTTTTTCGTTCAATCCGCGCCTTTCGCGACCGGCCGCGAGGCGTCGCCCACCCACTCGCTCCACGATCCCGGATACAGGCTGGCGCCCGGCATGCCCGCCACTTCCAGCGCCAGCAGGTTGTGGCAGGCGGTCACGCCCGATCCGCACTGCATGATGGCGCGCTGCGGATCGTCGACCAGGGCGCCGAACTCCGCGCGCAGGTCTTCCGGGGCCTTGAAGCGGCCGTCGGCCTGCAGGTTGTCCTTGAAGAAGCGATTCCTGGCGCCCGGGATGTGGCCGCCCACCGGGTCGATCGTTTCGTTCTCGCCGCGGAAGCGGTCGGCCGCGCGGGCGTCGATCACGATGCGCTGGCCGCTTTCCAGGTTGTCCATCACCTCGCGCACCGTCACGGTCGGCACGAAGGGCGCGCGCACGCTCAGGCTGCCGCGCGGCCTGGCGGGCGTCTCGGTCGACAAGGGCTGGCCCAGCGCCTGCCAGGCCCCCATGCCGCCGTCGAGCACCGCCACCGCCTCGTGGCCCAGCCAGCGCAGCAGCCACCACAGGCGCGCCGCGAACATGCCGCCGTGGGCGTCGTAGGCGACCACCTGCGTGTCGTCATCGATGCCGAACGCCTGCAGGGCTTGCGCCAGCGCTTCCTTCTCCGGCAGCGGATGGCGGCCGAGGAACACGCCGTCAGGCCCGCGCTTGGCGCCCGACAGCACGGTCTCGATGTCGGCGAACACCGCGTTCGGCAGGTGGCCGGCGGCATAGCCTTCGCGCCCGGCGGCGAGGTTCACCAGGTCGTGGCGGCAGTCCACCACGACCCATGTCGGGTCGTCGATATGAGGGGCCAGCTGGCTGGCCGAAATCAGGGTCTTGAACATGGCGTTAAGTCTCCTTCTACGATTCGCTGACCACGGGGTCCTGGTCCTTGACGACGGCGCCGCGCGCCGTCTTGCGGGTATTGTAGAACGTCGCGGCCAGTCCTGAGAGCAGGATCACGCCGATGCCCAGCCACACATGCCAGTCGAAGGCGTCGCCCCACAGGATCAGGCCCCACAGGGTGGAAAACACGATGCCGGTGTACTGCAGGTTGGCCACCACCAGCACCTTGCCCACGCGGTAGGCGCGGGTCATGCACATCTGGGCGATCAGGGCGGCGCTGCCGATTCCCAGCAGCAGCACGAAGCCGTAGGCCGTGTGCGCATGGAACAGGGCGCCTTGCGGGCCGTCGCCGGCCAGGGTGGCGACGAGGCCGACCAGGGTCGTGGTCAGCGAGAAGTAGAACACCACGCGGTATTCCGGTTCGCCCAGTTGGCCGAGCTTGCGCACCTGCATATAGGCCATGGCCGAGATCATCGACGAGCACACGCCGGCCAGGCCGCCCAGCCACTGGTTGCTCTCGACCGCCGGCTGCAGCACCATGGTCACGCCGAAGAAGCTGGAGGCGATCGCTACCACCAGCGGCCACTCGGCATGCTTGGTCTTGGTCCACCAGCCCATGACGAACATCCCGGCCGCGATCCAGATCGGCGCCATGTAGTTGAGCGTCATCGCGGTGGCCAGCGGCAGGCGGCCGATCGCGAAGAACCACAGCCACAGCGAGGTCACGCCGACCAGGCTGCGCCACAGGTGGGCCTTGCCGAAATCCGTCTTGAAGGTGCCGCCCTGGCGGCGCACCATGAACAGCAGGATGAGGGTGCCGATCAGGCCCCGGTACATCAGGAGTTCGGAGGTGGAATAGAACTCGGAAGCCAGCTTCACGCCCGCGCCCATGGCGGCGAACGCGAAGCTGGCGTACAACATCCAGAGGGAAGCCATCGGATTTCCAGTGAAGGACCGTGCGGCATTGGCGCCGCGCGGTCCGGGCGCCGGGGTGCGGCGCCGGTTTTACGACTTGAAGGTTAGAATGTGATCCTGCTGCGATACCACTCATGGAAGTGCTGCATGCCGTCTTCCATGGGCGACTGGTACGGACCGACCTCGTTGACGCCGCGCGCCAGCAGGATCTTGCGGCCGGCATCCATGCGCAGGCCGATCTCGTCGTCCTCGACCGCCGTTTCCATATAGGCGGCGCGCTCGGCCTCGACGAATTCGCGCTCGAACAGCACGATCTCTTCGGGGTAGTAGAACTCGACCACGTTGCGGGTCTTCTGCGGGCCGTCCGGCCACAGGGTCGACACCACCAGCACGTTCGGATACCACTCGACCATGATGTTCGGGTACAGCGTCAGCCAGATCGCGCCGTACTTCGGCGGCTGGCCGTTGTTGAACTTCAGCACCTGCTCCTGCCAGCGTTTATAGGCCGGCGAGCCGGCCTTCTGCAGCGCGCGGTTCACGCCCACGGTCTGCACGCTGTAGTCGCTGCCGAATTCCCATTTCAGGTCGTCGCACGAGACGAAGTTGCCCAGGCCCGGGTGGAACGGCTCGACGTGGTAATCCTCCAGGTAGACCTCGATGAAGGTCTTCCAGTTGTAGTCGCACTCGTGGATCTCGACGTGGTCGAACATATAGCCCGAGAAGTCGAGGTCCTTCGTCACCGACAGCTTGCCGAGCTTTTCCATCACGTTGTAGCCGTTCTGTTCGAACAGCAGGCCGTTCCAGTTCTGCAGCGGGGTTTTCGACAGGTTCAGGCACGGCGTGTCCGCGAAATGCGGTGCGCCGATCAATTCGCCCTTCAGGTCATAGGTCCAGCGGTGCAGCGGGCACACGATGTTCTTCGCATTGCCGCGGCCATTGAACATCAGCGCCTGGCGGTGGCGGCAGACGTTGGAAAGCACTTCGATGCCGCCCGCGTTACGCACCAGCATGCGGCCTTCGTGTTCGGAGGCGAGCGTCGCGAAGTCCCCGGTTTCCGGCACCATCAATTCATGGCCGATGTAGCGCGGGCCATTGTGGAACAGTTGCTGCATCTCGCGCTTGAGGAGCGCGTCGTCAAAATAAACATTTACCGGAAGCTGTGCGTTCGAGCGCGCCAGCTTGGCGTGGGTAGCCAGATCGGACATCCCAACCCCCCTTTAAGGTAGCTTCCAAAGAAGAGAAAGAATCCAAAGACCAGTATTTAAGTAGAGGAATACGGTATTTCGGACAGAACCGGAGATTATACTGCGTAACAGGCTCTACCGTCTTGGGCCGGCGCGAGATTGTGGTGCGCGGCGCTTGATGTGTTGCCGATGAGGCATGGTTTTCATATTGGAAAAGGGGCAGGGAGGGGACAAATAAAGGGCGTCGGCCGGATTCATGACGCACCTGCCAGTTGTGAATGCTGCAATGTGCGCCCCCCGTGGGGTGGGATTGATCTAAAATACGCGATTGGACTGACCCACGGCGCACAACTGGGCGCCTTCACGAAACCGACTTATGGCAAAGAATATGACAGCGGACAGCGCGCCGGCAGCAGCCGCGGCGCCTCCGCAATCCTTCGAGCAGGCGATGGCCGAACTGGCCCAGCTCGTGACACAGATGGAATCCGGCGCCTTGCCGCTGGAAGCCTCGGTCGCGGCCTATGCGCGCGGCTCCGAACTGGTCAAGTATTGCGCCGCCCAGCTCGAAAAAGTCGAGTCCCAGGTCAAGGTGCTCGAGGGCGACATGCTCAAGCCATTCAGCGACGACGAGGTCACGCAATGACGGTGCAGGATTTCAGCGCCTGGACCCGCGACGTCCAGGCCAGGGTCGAGGAAGCGCTCGACGCCTTCCTGCCGCCCGCCGACCAGGTGCCTCACAAGCTGCACGAGGCGATGCGCTACACCACGCTCGGCGGCGGCAAGCGCGTGCGCCCGCTGCTGGCGTATGCCGCCGGCGCGCTGTTCGACGCCGACCCCGCGGCGCTGGCCCGGGTCGCGAGCGCGGTCGAGATGATTCACGTGTATTCGCTGGTGCACGACGACATGCCGTGCATGGACGACGACGCCCTGCGCCGCGGCAAGCCGACGGTGCACGTGGCCTATGACGAAGCGACCGCGCTGCTGGTCGGCGACACCCTGCAGGCGCACGCCTTCGAGGTGGTGGCCAGCCTTGATGCCGCGGCGGTGCCGCCGGCGCGCCAGTTGACGATGGTGCGCCTGCTGGCGCAGGCCGCCGGCTCGAACGGGATGTGCGGCGGCCAGGCGATCGACCTCGATAGCGTCGGCCTGTCGCTCACCCGCGAACAGCTCGAGCGCATGCACCAATTGAAGACCGGCGCCATGCTGCGCGTGTCGGTGCTGCTCGGCGCGCTCGCCGGGCGCGACCTGGCAACGCACGAACTCGAAGCGCTGGATGCGTATTCCGCCGCTGTAGGCCTGGCGTTCCAGGTGGTCGACGACGTGCTCGACGCCACCGCCGATTCGGCCACGCTGGGCAAGACCGCCGGCAAGGACGCGGCCGACAACAAACCGACCTATGTGTCGATCCTCGGCCTGGAGCCATCGCGCGCGCTGGCCGAACAACTGCGGCGTGACGCGCACGAAGCGCTGGCGCCATTTGGAGACAAAGCACAGCGTCTGCGCGAACTGGCAGACCTGATCGTGCAGCGGAAGGCCTAAATGAACCTGCTAGAAAAAATCAACGACCCATCCGACCTGCGCAAGCTGCCGCGCACTCAGCTCACCCCGCTGGCGCACGAGCTGCGCCAGTTCCTGCTCGAGTCGGTGTCCAAGACCGGCGGCCACCTGTCGTCCAACCTGGGCACGGTGGAGCTGACGATCGCGCTGCACTACGTGTACGACACGCCGCGCGACCGCATCGTGTGGGACGTCGGCCACCAGACCTATTCGCACAAGATTCTCACCGGCCGCCGCGGCCGCATGCCCACCTTGCGCCAGCTGAACGGCCTGTCGGGCTTCCCGAAGCGCGACGAGAGCGAGTACGACACCTTCGGCACCGCCCACTCGTCGACCTCGATCTCGGCGGCGCTGGGCATGGCCACCGCGGCCAAGATCAAGGGCGAGGACCGCCATGCGATCGCCGTCATCGGCGACGGCTCCATGACCGCCGGCATGGCGTTCGAGGCGCTGAATAACGCGGGCGTCGAGGACGACGTCAACCTGCTGGTCATCCTGAACGACAACGACATGTCGATCTCGCCGCCGGTCGGCGCCCTGAACCGCTACCTGGCGCGCCTGCTGTCGGGCCAGTTCTACGCCGCCGCCAAGAACGTGGGCAAGAGCGTGCTGCCGGCGCCGGTGCTGGATCTCGCGCGCAAGCTCGAAGAACACGCCAAGGGCATGGTGGTCCCGGCCACGATGTTCGAGGAGTTCGGCTTCAATTACATCGGCCCGATCGACGGCCACGACCTCGATTCGCTGATCCCGACGCTGGAAAACATCAAGAAGCTCAAGGGCCCGCAATTCCTGCACGTGGTGACCAAGAAGGGCCAGGGCTACAAGCTGGCCGAGGCCGAGCCGATCCTGTACCACGGCACCGGCAAGTTCAACCACCTCGAGGGCATCAAGCCGTCCACCGCCCCGAGCAAGATCACGTATACCGAGGTATTCGGCAACTGGTTGTGCGACATGGCCGCCGCCGATAAGCGCCTGGTCGGCATCACGCCGGCCATGCGCGAAGGCTCGGGCATGGTGCGCTTCCACCAGGAGTACCCGCAGCGCTACTTCGACGTCGGCATCGCCGAGCAGCACTCGGTGACCTTCGGCGCCGGCATCGCCACCGAGGGCCTCAAGCCGGTGGTCGCGATCTATTCGACCTTCCTGCAGCGCGCCTACGACCAGCTGATCCACGACGTGGCGCTGCAGAACCTGGACGTGACCTTCGCGCTGGACCGCGCGGGCCTGGTGGGCGCCGACGGCGCGACCCACGCCGGCAACTACGACCTGGCCTACCTGCGCTGCATCCCGAACATGGTCGTGATGGCCGCGTCGGACGAGAACGAGTGCCGCCAGATGCTGACCACCGCCTACCACTATCCCGGCCCGGCCGCGGTGCGCTATCCGCGCGGCGCCGGCGTCGGCGCCCAGATCGCCGAGGCCTTGAGCTCGATCGAGATCGGCAAGGGCGAGGTGCGCCGCACCGGCAAGGGCGTCGCGATCCTGGCCTTCGGCTCGATGGTGGCGCCGAGCCTCAAGGCGGGCGACGAACTCGATGCGACCGTGGCCAATATGCGCTTCGTGAAGCCGCTCGACGTCGAACTGGTCAAGCGCCTGGCGCAAGAGCACGACTTCCTGGTGACGGTGGAAGAGGGCTGCATCATGGGCGGCGCCGGCGCCGCCGTGATGGAAGCGCTGGCCGCCGCCGGCATCGCCAAGCCGGTGCTGAACCTGGGCCTGCCCGACAACTTCATCGACCAGGGCGATCCGCAAGCGCTGCTGGCGTCGGTGGGCCTGGATGCCAAGGGCATCGCAGCGTCGATCCGCGCGCGCCTGGTGGCGCAAGGCGAGCCGCGGCTGGTCGTGAATAACGGCTGATTGCGCGATACGCGTAGGCACGAAAGAAAAACCGCTTTCCGTAGAAAGCGGTTTTTTTATCCCGGCTGCCCGAACAAGGCCTCGGCGCGCTGGTACAGGATCCAGGAAGTAGCGATGTACTTGTCGCCGCTCCTGGCCACGTTGCCGCGGTGGGTATGGGTGAAGCCCGCCGGCGCGATCACCAGCCGCCCCTTTTTGGGCGCGATCTTGCGGCCTTGGTACAGAAACTCGGTCTCGCCGCCATCTTCCACGTCGTTGAGATAGAACATCCACAGCAGCACGCGGTGCAGCGAATCGCAGCTGGCGTTCTGCGGATAGATCTCGGAGTGCCAGTGGTGGTAGCCGCCGCTGTTCTGCCGGTACTTCTGCAGGTTGATGGTGCCGGGGCGGTACAGCACGCGCACCAGGTCTTCGATATACGGGCGGCCCACTTCCTCGAAGTTGTCCATCGATAGCACCGTCGGCGTGCCGGTCTGCGGATGCTCCAGGGTCGGCGACAGGGAGCCCATCAGCAGCATGCGGTAGCGATCGACGTACTGCACCAGGTGGCGCGTCATCGTCTCGAGCAGCAGCTGGGTGACGTCGTCCCACTCGCGGTGCAGGTTGATGGTGATGTCGTAGCTGTCCTTCTTGTCGACGTCGACGCCGTTGCCGGTGCGCCCGCGCACGACCTTGTCGCTGGCCTCGAAGCGCGCCAGCAGCGCGTCGCATTGCTGCGCGCTGAGCGCGTCGTCATAGACGCCGATGAAGTCATCCATCACCTTGTCGTCCATGGATCAGCCCCGCTTGCGTTCGTGCTGCCACAGCACGTCGCTGCCGCCGGCATGGCGGTTCAGCACGCGCGCCAGCACGAACATCAGGTCGGACAGGCGGTTGACGTACTGGCGCGGGTGGGCGTGGATCTGCTCCGCCTTCGACAGGGCCACGATGGCGCGCTCGGCGCGCCGGCACACGGTGCGGCAGACATGGGCGGTGGAGGCCGCGCGCGAGCCGGCCGGGAGGATGAATTCCTTCAGCACCGGCAGGTCGGCGTTGTATTTCTCGAGCAGGCCGTCCAGGCGCGCCACGTGTTCTTCCTTGATCATCTGGTAGCCGGGGATGCACAGCTCGCCGCCCAGGTCGAACAGGTCGTGCTGGATCGAGACCAGCTCTTCGCGCAATGCAGCCGGCATGTCTTCGCACAGCAGCAGGCCGACGAAGGAGTTGAGCTCGTCGACTTCGCCCAGCGCGTGGATGCGCGCGCTGTCCTTGCCGGTGCGGCTGCCGTCGCCCAGGCCGGTGCTGCCGTCGTCGCCAGTGCGGGTCGCGATTTTCGAGAGGCGGTTGCCCATGATGTTGCCTTATGCGTTGGTGAGAAAAAACGATGGGACGAGCATACGACAAAATGTGGCAATTGTGCTTACAATCGAAGCATGCACGACCTCGTTCCCGATTCCGCAGGCATGGCCGCATCCGACCCCGCCGAGCGACGCGCTCAGGTGGCGGCGGCCCTGCGCGCGCGCCTGCCGGCGGGTGCTGTCCTGTCCGACCCCGAAGACACCCGGCCCTATGAATGCGACGGCCTGGCCGCCTACCGCCAGCTGCCGCTGGTCGTGACCCTGCCGACCGACGAGGCGCAGGTGCTGGCCATCCTCGACGTCTGCCGCGAATTGCAGGCGCCGATCGTGCCGCGCGGCGCCGGCACCGGCCTGTCGGGCGGCGCGCTGCCGATCCGCGACGGCGTCGTGCTGTCCACTGCGCGCATGAGCCAGATCAAGCGCGTCGACCCGCTGGCGCGCACCGCCGTCGTCCAGCCTGGCGTGCGCAACCTGGCAATCTCCGAAGCCGCCGCGCCGTTCGGCCTGTACTACGCGCCCGACCCGTCGTCACAGATCGCCTGCACCATCGGCGGCAACGTGGCCGAGAACTCGGGCGGCGTGCACTGCCTTAAATATGGCCTGACGGTGCACAATGTGCTGCGGGTGCGGGTCGCCACCATCGAGGGCGATATCGTCGAACTGGGCGGCGCAGCGCTCGATGCGCCGGGCCTGGATCTGCTGGCGGTGTTCATCGGTTCCGAAGGCATGCTGGGCATCGTCACCGAGGTGACGGTGAAGCTGGTGCCGAAGCCGGCGCTGGCCCAGGTCATCATGGCGTCGTTCAGCGATGTGGTCACGGCCGGCAATGCGGTGGCCGACGTGATCGCGGCCGGCATCATCCCGGCCGGTCTCGAAATGATGGACCGCACCTCGGTGCGCATGGTCGAGCCCTTCGTGAAGGCCGGCTACGACCTCGACGCCGCTGCGATCCTGCTGTGCGAGGCCGACGGCACGGCGCTCGAGGTGGCCGAGGAAATCGCGCGCATGAGCGCGGTGCTCGCGTGCGCCGGCGCGACCGCGATCGCGGTGTCGCAGAGCGAAGCGGAGCGGGTGCGTTTCTGGTCCGGCCGCAAGAACGCCTTCCCGGCGGCGGGCCGCATCTCGCCCGACTATTACTGCATGGACGGCACCATCCCGCGCAAGCAGCTGGCGCGGGTGCTGGCCGGCATCGCCGCGATGGAACAGACCTATGGCCTGCGCTGCTCGAACGTGTTCCACGCCGGCGACGGCAATATGCACCCGCTGATCCTGTTCGACGCCAGCGCGCCCGGCGAATTCGAGCGCGCCGAAGCCTTCGGGGCGGCGATCCTGGCGCTGTGCGTCGAAGTGGGCGGCACCATCACGGGCGAGCATGGCGTGGGCAAGGAAAAGATCGACTCCATGTGCGTGCAGTTCGGGCGCAAGGAGCTCGACGCCTTCTTCGCGGTCAAGCACGCCTTCGACCCGGTCGCGCTGCTCAATCCGGACAAGGCGATCCCGACCCCGCACCGCTGCGCCGAATTCGGCAAGCTGCACGTGCACCACGGCGAGGTTCCGTTCCCGGACCTGCCGCGTTTTTGAACGAGAGCCGATATGGGAACGATCGAACGATTCCAGGAACGGGTGCGCGCCGCGGCGAGTGATCGCCAGCCGCTGTGCATCCGCGGCGGCGGCAGCAAGGACTGGTATGGCGGCGCGCCACAGGGCGCGGTTCTCGACACCCGCGACCACGCCGGCATCGTCGACTACGAGCCGACCGAACTCGTGATCACGGCGCGCTGCGGCACGCCGCTGGCCGAGGTCGAGGTGCTGCTCGCCCGGCACAATCAGATGCTGGCCTTCGAGCCGCCGCATTTCGGCGCCAATGCCACCGTGGGCGGCACGGTCGCGGCGGGCTTGTCCGGTCCGCGACGCGCCAGCAGCGGCGCCACGCGCGACTTCGTGCTTGGCGCCAGGCTGCTGGACGGGAAGGGCGACGTGCTGGCGTTCGGCGGCAAGGTGATGAAGAACGTGGCCGGCTACGACGTCTCGCGCATGCTGGCCGGTTCGATGGGCACGCTCGGCCTGCTGCTGGAAGTGTCCTTGAAGGTGCTGCCGCGGCCCTTCGCCGAGGCCACGCTGCGCTTCGAGATGAGCGAGATCGACGCCATCCGCCGCCTGAACGAATGGGGCGGCCAGCCCTTGCCGCTGTCGGGCAGCGCCTGGTGCGGCGGCCAGCTGGCGCTGCGCCTGTCCGGCGCCGAGGCGGCGGTCGACGCTGCGATGCGGCTGCTGGGCGGCGAAGCGGTGCCGCATCCGGATGCGGCGGCGTTCTGGGCCGACCTGCGCGAACAGCGTCATGCCTTCTTCTCAGATGTCAGGGCCAATGCGACACCCCTGTGGCGCCTGTCGGTGCCGTCGACCACCGGCGCGCTGGTGCTCGGCGGCGACCAGCTGATCGAGTGGGGCGGCGCCCAGCGCTGGCTGCGCGCCGATGGCGCTGCCGCCACGGCCGAAGCGATCCGGCGCACGGCACAAGCCTGCGGCGGCCACGCGACCCTGTTCCGTGGCGGCGACAAGGGCAGCGGCGTGTTCCAGCCGCTGGCGCCGGCGCTGGCGCGCATCCATGCGCGCATGAAGGATGCCTTCGATCCCGCCCACATCTTCAACCCGGGCCGCCTGTATCCCGAAAGCGCCTGACCCATGCAAACGACATTAGCCGACTTCATCAAGGGCACGCGCGAAGGCGCGGAAGCCGAAGCGATCCTGCGCGCCTGCGTGCACTGCGGCTTCTGCACCGCCACCTGTCCGACCTATCAACTGCTGGGCGACGAACTCGATGGCCCGCGCGGACGCATCTACCTGATCAAGCAGGTGCTCGAAGGCGCGCAGCCGACCCGCAAGACCCAGCTGCACCTGGACCGCTGCCTCACCTGCCGCAACTGCGAGACCACCTGTCCGTCCGGCGTCAAATATGGACGCCTGGTCGACATCGGCCGCAAGCTGGTCGACGAGCGCGTGCCGCGTCCCTTGAATGAAAGGATCAAGCGCACCACGCTCAAGGAATGCCTGCCGCGCGCCGGCGTGTTCAGGCCGGCCTTCCGGGCGGGCCAGGCGCTGCGGCCGCTGTTGCCGGCCGCTCTGCAGGACAAGCTGCAGCCGGGGCGCGCCGCCGGCCACTGGCCGACGCGGGTCCACGCGCGCAAGATGCTGCTGCTGGACGGCTGCGTGCAGCCGGCGATGGCGCCGAACATCAACGCCGCGACCGCGCGCGTGCTCGATTCTCTCGGCGTGCAGCTGCTCGTGGCGCCCAAGGCCGGCTGTTGCGGCGCGCTGCGCTACCACATGAACGACCAGGACGGCGGCCTGGACGACATGCGGCGCAACGTCGACGCCTGGTGGCCGTACGTGGAGCAGGGCCAAATTGAGGCGATCGTGATGACCGCCTCCGGCTGCGGCGTCACGGTCAAGGAATACGGCCACCTGCTGGCGCACGACCCGGATTACGCCGACAAGGCGCGCCGCATCAGCGAGCTGACGCGCGACCTGTCCGAGATCCTGCCGCAGTTCGAGGAGCAGATCAGGACGCGGGCGCAGGGGAGAAGCGCGCCGCGCGTGGCCTACCACCCGCCGTGCACCCTGCAGCACGGCCAGCAGATTCGCGGCAAGGTCGAGGGCGTGCTGCATGCCGCCGGCGTGGACGTGGTGCTGTGCGCCGACAACCACCTGTGCTGCGGCTCGGCCGGCGCCTATTCGGTGCTGCAGCCGGAGATCGCGCACGCGCTGCGCGACCGCAAGCTGGCCAGCCTGGCGGCCACCGGCGCCGAGGAGATCGTGTCGGCGAACATCGGTTGCCTGACGCACCTGCAGTCGGGCACGGGCAAGCCGGTGACGCACTGGGTCGAGCTGCTCGAGCGGGTTTTGAATGACGTTTGACGACCTAGTTAAAAGGGGAGGGCGCAGCTAGACAGCGCCGAGTGTCGTCGATATACACTCATTAGATATAGTACGAACTATTTAGTGCTCGAAAGCAATGCCTGTGCATTCGTCCACAAATTAACGCGTCTTAGTTGCATTTTTTGAGTTGTAGTGAGACTAAAATTAAAAACCCGAAAGACTGAAAATGCAGCTTAGTTAATGAATAATGCGAATTGGAACCCAACGAAACTTTGGGCATGGTTCGTTCGGCTTACTGCCCAATGAGGAACAAGCACGTTGATAGCACTCTTCAAATAATGCGGGATGAGCGGCTGGTTCCCCAGCTTCAATCTCATTGCAGCGTGCAGTCCATTTTGCTAGATCGGCTTCAATGAAAGTGCGTTCACCCTGCTCTTCGATTGATTTTTCAAGCAATGCCCATTCCGCGCTACGCTTAGCACTATCGCGGGCCTTGTTTCCAAAACCGAATACCAACGAGGCTGCGCTGCTTATTGTAACAATAGCAGCGCACCATTGAATAACTAGAGCATGAGTGACATTGCCGAAAGCGACTGACCCGGCGAGAATGGAAATAACTTTCACAATTCCATCGCGCCATTCGAATATCTTTTGTCGTTCTTGATAGTACAAGCGATTAGTTAATGCACGAAGTTGAACATCGCAGCGCTTGTTCCAAAGATATTCAAAGTCTTCCATAACTATCTCTTAGTCGGGGGCGGAGGTGGTGGTCGATGCTCTGCTGGACGAGGAACGTGTCCACGTTCTTCTGGAATGCGATCTGGTCTCTCAGACGGCCGAAATGGACTTTGATTCATTTTCTACTCTCTCTGTGGACATTCCGGCAATTTCGCGTGCCGTATCGCTCAACAATAATACTACTCTGAAGCACACATGAAAGGTTTACTAATACTCATATTTTTGCATGTATTGCGGTAACTTTCAGGCTTTCCGAGCATCGATGTTCTACGCGTGTTAGCATCGCGCCGCATCCGGCAAATCAGCGCCACACTACAGGAACGATCTTGAGCTTCAACTTCCAACTCGTGCGCGACGACGAGGGCGGCCCGGCCGCCGTGGTCTTCGAAGACAGCAGCAGCCCCGGCCTGGTCCCGGTCTGGGAAGCCGCCGGCGTCTACGACGCGCTGTACAACAGTGACGGCCGCATGGCGCGCGACGTCTCGCGCGCCATCGCCTACGGCCTCGACCAATTGAACGAGAACGCCGCGCTGGGCGGCCTGCTGCCGCCGGGCGTCTCGATGACCGAGGCGATCCGCTTCCTCGACAACGTCAGCCGTGGCTGCACCATCCACGGCGTGGCGCGCATCCAGACGCGCTGACGACGAATCCGTGCGCTTGTCACAAGAGGTTACGACGGCACTATGGTGTTCAAGTGCAAGGGCTTGTACCATGTGAGCGTTTTGCTCGACAACGAAAGCCTCTTATGACCTTGCCAATCTTTTCACGTTCCATGTGCCTGGGCCTGTTCGCGATCGCCTGCGCCATCCCGGTCCATGCCGAAAGTTTCGCCTCGTCGGCCTCCAGCGCCGGCTCTGCGTCGTCGGCCAGCATTTCGGATTCGATCAGCGATTCCAGCACCAGCTCGAGCGGCGACAACAAGGTGGCGGCCGGCGACTACCGCGTGATCGACATCGCGCAGGCCCCGAACAAGCCCGACACCACCCGCCTGACCCTGCGCGCCGAAGCCGGCCAGGCCCGCACCTTCTTCCTCGACGTGCCGAACCGCGCCATGGTCCAGCGCCAGGTGTATGCCGGCGACGTGGTGCGCGTGAACGAGCGCGTCTACGGCTACGAATTCGCCCACGCCGACACCCAGCGTCCGTTCTTCCTGGCGCTGCAGGACGAGTGGCAGCGCGACCTGGCGTCGCGCAAAGTCGTCATCTGATGCGGCTGCGCAGGGCGACCGCCGCGCTGGCGCTCGGCCTCTGCGCCACCTTCAGCGGCGCCGCCTGGGCCGGCCTGCCGACCTTCTGCGAGCGCGAGAGCGACATCTCCGCGCTCGAACAGGACCGCGTGCTGCGCTTTGCCGGCGTGGTCCGGCAAGAGCTCGAACGCTCGGGCGGCAAGGTCGCCCTGATTTCCCGCGCCGGCGTGGACCTGAGCCGCTTCGGCCTGCTGTATTCGCATGCCGGCGTCGCCCTGAGGGACGATGCCGACGGCGCCTGGGCCGTGCGCCAGCTGTACTATGCCTGCGACGACGCCCGTCCGCACCTGTTCGACCAGGGCATCTCGGGCTTCGCGCTTGGCGCCGATGCGCCATCCAGCGGCCATGTGTCGCTGCTGTTCCTGCCCGAGCAGGACAGCGCGCAGCTCGAACGCGCCGCGCGCGACAAGCGGCTGGCGCTGGCGCTGCTGGCGGGGAAGTACAGCGCCAACGCCTATGCTTTCGGCACCGATTACCAGAACTGCAACCAGTGGGTGGCCGAGCTGCTGGCGGGCGCCTGGGGCGGCGTATCGGGACACGGCGCAGGGCAGGCAGGACAGGTGCGCGAGCGGGCGCAGGACTGGCTGCGCGCGCAGGGCTATGTCGCCGGGCCGGTCAGGGTGCCGGGACACTTGCTGATGTTCGCCGGGCAGTTCGTGCCGCTGGTGCATGTGGACGACCATCCGGTGGACGACCTGCACGCCCTCGCGCTGCAGGTGAGCGTGCCGGCCTCGATCGAAGCCTTCGTGCGCCAGCGCGCACCGCAGACGCAACGCGTGGAGATCTGCCACGACGAGGGCCGCATCGTCGTGCGGCGCGGCTGGGAGCCGCTTGGCGCGGCGTGCGAGCCGGGGCCGGACGACGAAGTGACCGTCCTCGCCAACTGAGCGTTCTGCGATTCGCCCTTGGGCGGCGTCAGGCCGCCAGCAGCTTCTCGATATCGCCCTTCAGTTCTTCCGGCTTGGTGGCCGGCGCGTAGCGCTTGACCACCGCTCCTTCCTTGTTCACCAGGAACTTGGTGAAGTTCCACTTGATCCCCTCGGTGCCGAGCACGCCCGGCGCCTCGCCCTTCAGGAAACGGAACAGCGGGTGGGCGTCGTCGCCATTGACGTCGATCTTGGCGAACATCGGGAAGGTGACGCCGTAGTTCTTTTCGCAGAAGGCGCCGATCTCGGCCTCGCTGCCCGGCTCCTGGCGGCCGAACTGGTTGCATGGGAAGCCGAGCACCACCAGGCCCTGGTCCGCATAGCGTTGCTGCAGTTCCTCCAGGCCCTGGTATTGCGGGGTGAAGCCGCAGGCGCTGGCGGTATTGACGATCAGGAGCGCCTTGCCGCGATAGCGTGCCAGGTCGACCGGCTGGCCGTCGAGAGCGGTGGCATTGAAATCGTAGGCGGTCATGGCGTTCTCCTTGTGGTTGAATCGCCAAGTTTACGCGAAGGCGGCGCGACGTGCACGGCGTCATGACGCGATCCCGCGGTATGAATCACGGCTGTGACTTTTATTGCGTCTTAGCATTTCTTAACGTATTTTGGGCACAGCGCGTGCGACAATTATGCTCATCCAATTGTCCAGCATCCCGGGTTGTCATGCCACGTCACCGTTCCTCCGTCTTGCTGCTCGCGCCGATCGTGGCGGGCACGCTGCTCGCCCCTGCCAGCGCCAGCGTCCAGCAGCCTCCCGCGGTCCCCGCACCTGCCGCGCCTGCGCCAGCTACCCCCGCACCGGAAGCCGAGGTCCCGGTCCAGTCGACGGTCTCGGTCAGCGCGGTGCGCTCGTCGAACCGCATCGACCGCCAGGCCTATGACGTCAAGAGCGATGCGGCCGCCACCAACGACACCATCGCCGACACCCTGAACAAGGTGCCGTCGGTCGCGGTCGACCCGGACGGCAACGTGACCCTGCGCGGCCGCAGCAATGTGCAGATCCTCATCGACGGCAAGCCGTCCGCCATGATGCAGGGCGAGAACCGCGCCGCCGCCCTGGGCGCGCTGCCGGCCGCCGACCTCGAGTCGGTGGAGGTGATCAACAATCCCGGCGCGCAGTTCGGCAACGAAGGCGGCGGCGGCCCGATCATCAACCTGGTGATGCGGCGCGAACGCACGCCGGGCAGCTTCGGCGTGGTCAACGCCAACGCCGGCGCCGAGGGCCGCTTCAATGCCTCGACCTTCGGCAGCTACACGGGCGGACGCCTGAGCGTGCAGGGTGCGCTGTTCGGCCGCCGCGACAGCCGCGGCTCGACCGGCGAGACGACGCGCGACCGCATCGACCCGGCCACCGGCGCCGTGGCCAGCAGCGTGCAGACCTCGACCAGCGAGAACGACACCGAGTCGGCTGGCTTCAACGGCTCGCTCAACTACAACCTGGGCGAGAAGGACGTGGTGTCGCTCAAGGCCAGCTTCAACGCCAACCGCCAGGATGGCCTGTCGTCCGAGCGCTACCGCGGCACCGACGCATCCGGGGCGGTCGAGAGCGATTACCTGCGCTCCACGGTGCGCGACACCGACAACCGCAGCTACAGCCTGGGCGCGAGCCTCGACCACAAGGGCGAGCTGCCGGGCGAGATCTTCAAGACCGACCTGCGCCTGTCCGGCACCCGGGGCGAGGGCGACACCCGCTACGTCAGCGACTACACGGTGCGTCCGATCAATTCGTCCGATCCGCTGACCCGCCAGGACAACCTCAACGAGACCCGCATCATCGACCTCACCGGCGATTACGAGCGTCCGGGCGAGGCCGGCGTGCTCAAGCTGGGCTACAAGGTGATCCGCAACAGCAGCGTGATCGACACCCGCTTCCTCGACGTCGATCCGGGCACGCTGTTCGAAACCGTGAACCCGGCGCGCACCAACCGCTTCGAGCTGGTCGACACCACGCTGGCGCTGTACGGCACCTACCAGATGCGCCTGGGCGAGAAGTGGGGCGTGCTGGGCGGCCTGCGCACCGAATACACCGATCTCGACATGGACCAGGTCACGACCGGGATCAAGGCCGGCAACCACTACCTGGAAGCGATCCCCAGCGCCTTCCTCACCTATGACCTGTCCGATAGCACGGCGCTGCGCCTGAGCTATGCGCACCGCATCCGCCGTCCCGGCGCCTCGGACCTGAATCCCTTCGTGATCTACCGCGACGAAACAAACGTCTCGTCGGGCAATCCCGACCTGATGCCGACCGAGTCCGACTCGCTCGAGCTGGGCGTCGAGACCAAGCTTGGCAACGTCGAGACCAATGTGCGCCTGTATGCGCGCCGCGACACCGACCTGATCTCGGAGCGCCGCTACTTCATCTCGGACACCGTGCTGCTGACCACGCGCGAGAACGCCGGCACCAGCCGCTCGGGCGGACTGGAATTCACCTTCAGCGGTCGTGCCACGTCCAAGCTGACGATCAATGCCAGCGGCAATATCGGCTATTCGGAGCAATCGGTGCTGGGCAGCGTGAACGACGACAAGCGCAGCGCGACCTCGATCGCCGGCCGCGCGCGCTTCAATTACCAGTTCAATCCGGCCAACAGCCTGCAGCTGGTGCTCAATGCCCAGGGCAAGACGCTGTTCGGCGAGGGTTATCGCCAGCCGACCCGCACCGCGGACCTGAACTACCGGCACAACCTGAGCCAGGCCCTGAGCCTGGTCGTCAACGTCAACGACGTCTTCGATTCGCAGAAGTCGGAGTCGATCACCGAAACCGACACCCTGCGCGAATACAGCCTGCGCCGCCAGGACGGGCGCCTGGTCTACGTCGGCCTGTCGTACCGCTTCGGCACCTTCGGCGGCGGACGCGGGCCGCGTGGCCCGGGCGGGCCGGGCTTCGGTCCACCGGGCGGCGGCATGGGGCCGCGGTGAATACAGCTGTCAGTACAGGCGATATGCCGGATGAATAATTCTGGCAAAGCGGCTTTCGGTGGAACAAGCTGTGACAGAATACGGGGACTTTTGTCCACTGCGTTCCCGATCCCATGCTCCGACCAACGCTCATCGCGCTGACCCTCGCTGCGCTGCCGGCCGCCGCCCAAGTCAGCCCGCCATCCGACCCGCCGCCGGTCAGCCCGGATGCCATGCAGAAGGTCGAGGTCAAGGCCGACGCCAACAGCTATGACCCGCGGCGCGACGACACCGCCAGCCGCATCGTGGTCTCGAACGAAGAGATCAAGCGCTATGGCGACACTTCCGTGCTCGACGTCTTCAAGCGCCTGCCCGGCATCACCGTCGGCGGTGGCGGCGGCCGCGGGGCGGGCGAAATCCGCATGCGCGGCCTGGGCAGCGGCTACACGCAGATCCTGATCAACGGCGAGCGGGCCCCGGCCGGCTTCGACATCGACCAGCTGTCGCCCGACGTCATCGAACGGATCGAGATCCTGCGGGCGGCCAGCGCCGAGTTTTCGACCCAGTCGATCGCCGGCACCATCAACATCGTGCTCAAGCGGGTGGTGCGAAAGGCGCAGCGCGAACTGCGGGTCGGCTACGGCAAGAGCGAGGACGCCAGCAACCCGAGCGCGAGCCTGAACATGTCGGACCGTCTCGACGCGCTGTCGTACTCGCTCGGCGCCAGCGTCTGGCGCTTCAACTTCGACCGTCCGCAACCGTACGAGGAAACGCAGATCGATCCCGAAGGCCGCCTGACGCAGCTGCGCCGCACCGAGCAGAACGACAGCGGCAGCCCGAAGGGCTTCAACCTCACGCCACGCCTGAACTGGACGCTCGAGAACGGCGACACGGTCAGCTGGCAGACGATGGCTTCCTATAATCGTAACGACTATCACGGCGACGCCGTGACCACGACCGAGCTTGGCGCGCCGCCGATGTACGACGTGCGCGACATGAATAGCGGCGGCAGTTTCGTCATGCTGCGTTCCGATGTGAACTGGGTGCACAACCTGGAAGAGGGCGCGAAACTCGACCTCAAGCTGGGCGTGAACGGCACGCGCAATCGCGGCGACTGGCGCGAATTTGACTACAACCTGGATCGGCTGGCGCGCGACTCCACCGTATTGAGCGCGACCGACGAGCGCGGGCTGACGATGGTCGGCAAATATACGACGCCGTGGAAGAAGGACCATGCCTTGTCGATGGGCTGGGATGCCGGCTACACGCAGCGCGAGGACGAGCGCGGCGAAGTCGAGGTATTGCCGCTGGCCGGGCGCGAGCTGATATCGAACGAAGAGTATGACGCCACCATCAAGCGCCTGGCGCTGTACATCCAGGACGAGTGGAACGTGAGCAAGCAGTGGTCGATGTATGCCGGCCTGCGCTGGGAAGGACTGGAGACGACCAGCGAAGGCAATACCTTCGAGACCAGCACCAACCGCGCCAGCGTGTTCTCGCCGCTGGCCCAGACCCTGTACAAGATCCCGGACAGCCGCGACCAGGTGCGCCTGGCGCTGACCCGCACCTTCAAGGCGCCGTCCGCGAGCAACCTGATCCCGCGTCGCTTCACGACGCCGAACAACAGCCAGACCGAACCCGACTACCGCGGCAATCCGGATCTGCAGCCGGAACTGGCGACCGGCATCGACGCCGCCTACGAGCACTGGTGGGCCGAGAAGGCGCTGCTGAGCGCCAGCGTGTCGGTGCGCCGCATCGAGGACTACACGCGCCAGGGCCTGATCCTGGAAGACGGCCGCTGGATCCAGACCCCGGTCAACGACGGCGACGCGCTCACGCGCAGCCTGGAACTGGAGGCGAAGTTCCCGCTGTCGGCGGTGCTCGCCGACGTGCCCGAGATCGACCTGCGTGCGAGCGTGTCGCGCAACTGGTCGGAAGTGGATGCGGTGCCGGGCCCTGATAACCGCCTGGACCAGCAGGTGCCGTTGTCGGCGACGCTGGGGATCGACTACAAGACCCGCGACGGCAAACTGAGCACCGGCGCCAGCTTCGCGTTCAAGGACGGCGGCCCGGTGCGGGTCAATGTGGAACAGTCGCGCTACCAGAGCGTGCGGCGCGACCTGGATGTGTATGCGTTGTGGAAGTTCAATCCGAAATACCAGCTGCGGCTGGCGGCGTCGAACCTGCTGCGCCAGGATGGGGTATCGGATTCGCGCTATACCGATGAATTCGGGACGCTGCGCAGGACCAGTTTCAGTGAAGGGCACACGATGGCGCGGGTGACGCTGGAGTCGCGTTTTTGATCCGTTGTTGCCGTAGGGTGGACGGCTATGCCGTCCACGCGTTCAAATCGAGGGGACATCGCGGCAACGCATGCTCGGGCTGAACGCGTGGACGGGAAACCGTCCACCCCACGGATGACGGTACAACAGCCGATCAGATCAACCCCAGCTTCTCCGTCCCGCTCGAGAAATCGCGGTTCTTCGCGTGCTTGCTATTGAGCTTGATGTTCAAGCGCAGGTCATTCACCGAATCCGCATTGCGCAGCGCATCCTCGTAAGTGATCTTGTCCGCCTCATACAGGTCGAACAGCGCCTGATCGAAAGTCTGCATCCCCAGCTCGCGCGACTTCTTCATGATCTCCTTGATCTCGTGGACTTCGCCCTTGAAGATCAGGTCCGAGATCAAGGGAGAATTCAGCAGGATCTCGATCGCCACCACGCGCCCCTTGGCTTCCTTCTTCGGAATCAGGCGCTGCGAGATCAGGCCCTTGAGGTTCAGCGACAGGTCCATCAGCAGCTGCTGTCTGCGCTCTTCAGGGAAGAAGTTGATGATGCGGTCCAGCGCCTGGTTGGCGCTGTTGGCGTGCAGGGTGGCCAGGCACAGGTGGCCGGTTTCGGCGAAGGCGATCGCGTGTTCCATCGTCTCGCGGTCGCGGATCTCGCCGATCTGGATCACGTCCGGCGCCTGGCGCAGCGAATTCTTCAGCGCCGCTTCGAAGCTGTCGGTATCGACGCCCACTTCGCGCTGCGTGATCACGCAGTTGCGGTGCGGGTGGACGAATTCCACCGGGTCCTCGACCGTGATGATGTGGCCGTAGCTGTTCTCGTTGCGGTAGCCGACCATCGCCGCCAGCGTGGTCGATTTGCCCGAGCCCGTGGCGCCGACCATGATCACGAGGCCGCGCTTGGTCATCACGACATCCTTGAGCGTGTCGGGCAGGGCGAGGTCTTCGAACTTCGGGATCGCGGTGGTGATCACGCGCAGCACCATGCCCACGCAACCCATCTGCATGAAGCTTGATACGCGGAAGCGCCCCAGGTCGCCCGGCGTGATCGCGAAGTTCGCCTCGCGCGTGAGCTCGAAGCCGGCCGCCTGCTTGTCGTTCATGATCGCGCGCGCCAGGTCGGCCGTGTGGCTGGCGGTGAGCGCCTGGCTCGACACCGGCGTCATGCGGCCGTCGATCTTGATCGCCGGCGGGAAGCCCGCCGTGATGAACAGGTCGGAACCGCCCTTGCTGACCATCAGGCGCAGCAGGTCGAACATGAACTTGGATGCCTGGTCGCGTTCCATCTGGATGATCCTTAGCCGAGGAAGTTTTCCGGGATCTTGGCCGCGGCGCGCGCGGCGCCGGTCGAGATCACGTTACGGCGCACCAGCTCCGTCAGGTTCTGGTCCAGCGTCTGCATGCCGGCATTGCTGCCGGTCTGGATGGCGGAGTACATCTGGGCGATCTTGGCTTCGCGGATCAGGTTGCGGATGGCCGGGGTGCCGATCATGATCTCGTGCGCCGCGACGCGGCCCGAGCCGTCCTTGGTCTTGAGCAGCGTCTGCGAGATCACAGCCTGCAGCGATTCGGACAGCATCGCGCGCACCATCTCTTTCTCTTCGGCCGGGAACACGTCGACGATACGGTCGATGGTCTTGGCGGCCGACGAAGTGTGCAGGGTGCCGAACACCAGGTGGCCGGTCTCGGCCGCCGACAGCGCCAGGCGGATGGTTTCCAGGTCGCGCAATTCGCCGACCAGGATCGCGTCCGGGTCTTCGCGCAGCGCCGAACGCAGCGCGTTGTTGAACGACAGCGTATGCGGACCGACTTCGCGCTGGTTGATCAGGCACTTCTTGGACTCGTGCACGAATTCGATCGGGTCTTCGATGGTGAGGATGTGGCCGTACTCGTTCTCGTTGAGGTGGTTCACCATCGCCGCCAGCGTGGTCGATTTACCAGAGCCGGTCGGGCCGGTCACCAGCACCAGGCCGCGCGGCTTCATGGCCAGGTCGGCGAAGATCTTCGGGGCGTTCAGCTCTTCGAGGGTCAGGATCTTGGACGGAATCGTGCGCAGCACGGCCGACGCGCCGCGCTCCTGGTTGAAGGCGTTGACGCGGAAGCGCGCGAGACCAGGGATCGCGAACGAGAAGTCGCACTCGAGCACTTCTTCGTACTGCTTGCGCTGGCCGTCGTTCATGATGTCATAGATCATGCCGTGCACGTCCTTGTGCTCGAGCGGCGGCAGGTTAATGCGGCGCACGTCACCATGCACGCGGATCATCGGCGGCAGGCCGGCCGACAGGTGCAAGTCCGAAGCCTTGTTCTTGACCGAGAAGGCGAGTAATTCCGAAATGTCCATTTATAATCCCTGTGGCTCGAGGTGCGCATTTGTCATCGTCGCCGCTCGAAAAATATTTCCTATAGAAAATCATTATGTCCACAATCGCCGCCAACTTGCAAGCTGTCGAAGCGACAATCGGGGAGGCTGTGCAAGCCGCCGGACGCGCCCGGGACGAGGTGCAATTGCTCGCTGTTTCCAAGACATTTCCTGCTCAAGCGGTGCTGGATGCGATGGCGTCCGGACAACGTGCGTTCGGCGAAAATTATCTGCAAGAAGCGCTCGACAAGATCGCGAACGTCGCGCAGACGCAACCCGATGCGCTGGTCGAATGGCATTTCATCGGCCCCATCCAGAGCAACAAGACGCGCCCGATCGCGGCCAGCTTCCACTGGGTGCACACGGTCGAGCGCCTCAAGATCGCCCAGCGCCTGTCCGAACAGCGCCCGCCCGAACTCGGGCCTTTGAATATCTGCCTGCAAGTGAACATCAGCGGCGAGGCCAGCAAGAGCGGCGCATCCGAGGCTGAATTGCCGGAACTGGCGCGCGCCGTGGCGCAGTTGCCGAACCTGCGCCTGCGCGGCTTGATGGCGATCCCCGAACGCGCGACCGAACCCGAGCAGCAGCGCGCCGCCTTTGCCCGCCTGCGCAAGCTGCACGCCGCCCTGCGCGCCGACGGCCTGGCGCTCGATACGCTGTCGATGGGCATGTCGGGCGACATGGCGGCGGCGATCGCGGAAGGCGCGACCATCGTGCGCATCGGCAGCGCCATCTTTGGCGCACGCAATTACGACTAACAGGAAAACACATGAAGATCACGTTCATTGGTGGCGGCAATATGGCAGCCGCGCTCATCTCGGGCATCGTCCGCCAGGCGGGTTCGGGCGCGAACATCCACGTCGTCGACCGCAACCCGGAAGCGCTGGAGCGCCTGTCGCAACAATACGGCGTGCGCACCGCGACGGTGATCGACGAACAGGTCAAGGAAAGCGAAGTCGTGGTGCTGGCGATCAAGCCGCAGCAAATGCGCGAAGTAGCGGCCGAGCTGGCGCCGCTGTTGAACCGGCAGCTGGTGCTGTCGATCGCCGCCGGCATCCGCAGCAGCGATCTGTCGCGCTGGCTCGGCGGCTACGACGCGATCGTGCGCACGATGCCGAACACGCCGGCGCTGATCGGCATGGGCGTGACCGGCCTGGCGGCGCAGCCGGGCGTGAGCGAGGCCCAGCGCGAGCAGGCTGACACGGTGATGCGCGCGGTCGGCAAGACCGTGTGGCTGGATGACGAGGCGCAGATCGACCCGGTGACGGCGGTGTCGGGCAGCGGTCCGGCGTATGTGTTCTTCTTCATGGAAGCGATGCAGGAGGCGGCCCTGCAAATGGGCTTGAACGCGGAGCAGGGCAGGGAGCTGGCGCTGGCTACCTTTACCGGCGCGGCGCAGCTGGCTGCGCAGTCGGATGAGCCGGTCGAAGTGCTGCGCCAGCGTGTGACCTCGAAGGGTGGGACTACGCATGCGGCGATCACCAGCATGGAAGCGGCTGGCGTCAAGGAGGCTATTGTCGCGGCGATGAAGGCGGCTGCGGCGCGTGGGCGCGAGTTGGGTGAGGAATTGGGTAGCAACTGAGCGCGCCTGGCAAAACCATTCGGCATACCATCAACAGATGAGCGAGCATCCACCTGATCTGGCGGTACTCGCGGAGCGGTTGCAGAAGCCCGTGGTAAATGCGCTGCAAAAATACCGCTACTTTCATGCTCGGACTGGGCATGGGTGCGTCCGCAACTGACCCAAAGCGGACGTCGACTAACCGAACGTCGACTAGCGTCAGACGCAAGCTACAGCGAGCATGGTTTCGCCCGCAATCTCCTAGCCAAGCTCAGCGTGCAAACGCCGGAGCACTACGTCGCCTGCGTCTGAATTTGAAAACAGATAACTACCGCTCCAGTTGTCCCACCCGGCCGAAAGCTCGAGCCCGGCCCGCAAGAACGAAGGGCTTATACCTTCGTCGAGTCCAGCGACGGTGCTCCCCTGCCTAGAAAACCCGAGTTCTTTTTCGAGCTTGGCGCACACCTGACGGTATGCCACAGAATCGTAATCGCCAAAGTCGAGAGTTAGGTGCCCGTTAGCGGCAATAGACAAAGATGCGCTCATAGCGATGTGTTATGGCTGAGATCAGACATCAATCGATTTTCGGCGTAGGTCCGCTTTTGGCCGATAGCAGACGTTCGATAAGGCTGAGTGTATTCGGAGGCCGCTTTCATGACAACCTCAGGGAATTGATGGGTGCTCGGAGTGGTCAAGAACGCTTAATAGAGTCCTTCTAATCTCAACGCCGTAACCAGGCGCGCGCCCGCAGCAGAACCGGCCTTGTAGAACACCGCCGGCTTGCCAAAGGGCGCCGCCACCTCGGTCCAGGCACCCGAGCCGGCGTCAAAAGGCCTGCCGGTCCAGAGGTCAATCCAGGTCCCGGCCGGCAGATAAAGCCGCACCGCTTGCGCGCCACGCGTCACCACCGGCGCCACCATGAAATCCGACCCCAGCATGTACTGGTAGCGCAGCGCGTAGGTATTCTGGTCAGATGGAAACTCCAGAAAAGGATGCCGCACCAGCGGCGCACCGCTGTCCGCCGCCTGCTGCATCAACCCCTGCCGATAAAACCCTAGCGCCCGAAAAATCTTGCTCATGCGCGCAAAGTGAGCCAGCGTCTCGGCATCGCTATCCACCTGCCAGCTAATGGCCGGATTCAGGCCCTCGTGGGTGCGCAGCACGCCCGTGAACGCATTGAGCTCGACCCAACGCATCCATAATTCCTTGTTGCGCGCGATGACGGGCACTTGCCGGCCGAGCACCGTCAAGCCGAAGGCGTTGTAGCCGCCAGTATCGCTGTGCAGCAGGCTGTATCCCGAGACGCCGCCCGACAGCATGCCGACGATCGCGGTGCGGATGCCGTCGTAGCCGTCCCATGTCTGCAGCTGGTCGCCGAGCCAGAACAGGGTGCCCTGACCGGGACTGCGGGTGAAACCGGAACGGTGAAAGGCGATGACGTCGCCTTCGCGTCCGGCCTCCATCATCGCTTCGCGGTTCACGGCCGCCCATTCCTCGGGATAGCGGTTATGCCAAGCGGCCGGGTCGTTACCATTCGCCAGCACCGCATCGAACGGCAGCGCCTCGCCGAAATCGGCCATCCAGCCGGATGCGCGGGTGCGGCCGAGGAGCTCGTTCTTGATGACGTTCTTGATCCAGGTGCGTGCCTCGGGATTGCTGAGGTCGACCAGCGCGGCATCGAAATTGGTGTTGCGGATCAGGTAGGGCGTGCCGTCCTGGCGTTTGACGAGATAGCCGGCCTGGCGCGCCTGCTGGTACAGGCTGTCGTGGCCGGCCTCGGTGCTAAGAAAAGGATTGATGTAGACCAGCATGCGGGCGCCAAGGCGCGCGAGCCGGTCGACCAGCGCGTCCCAACGTGGATAGTAACTTTCATCCAGCTCCCAGTTCCACCACAGCTGCTTGCCGGCGTTCGTAACGCGCACGCCCGACCAATCCTGGATCCACAGTCCCGCGAGCGGGATGCCGGCGCGTTCGAAGGTATCGAGCTTTTTATTGGCCTCATCGGTGCCGCCCTGCACCGAGACGATGGCGCCGCGCCCGACCCAGTCCGGCAGCGGCGGCATGCGGCCGGTATAGGCCGTGTACTCGCGGATCAGCTCGAGCGGCGTGCGGCCATACAGGATCCGGCCCGTCATCGCGCTCGTGAACAGTTTGATTTCCACCCGCTCGGGATGCTGGAAATCGAAGATGCTGTACTCGGTGTTCTCGAGGAACAGCGAGTTGAGCTTGCTGCTGAGGTAGTGGGGTGCCGGCGCGCCAGTGGACACCTCGCTGCCGCCACCGCCGCCTTCGAGCAGGTCGAACAGCTGGGTGAAGCCGGGCAGGCCGCGGCCGACGCCGTGTTCCTGCACCAGCACCGGGATGGTCTTGCCCTTCTGGTCGAACCAGGTCAATTGCTGGCCCAGGCCGAAGTAGCGTTCATCGGCGCTCGAGGCGTGGCGCAGGTAGCTGCGGTTCAGCTGCACGGCCTGCGGGCCGTCGAGTTGCAGGCGAAAGCGCAGCTGGTTGACTCCGGCCGCGTCGAACGCCAGGCGGTAGGTCACATCACAGCCCGGACCGCTCAGGCTACCACGCACGACCAGCGTGTCGGCCGCGCGCTCGAGCGCATCGATGCTCTGGGCAAGGCACTGCGCCAGCAGCTTGTCGTCGATGCGGTAGGAGCCGTCGGGCGTGCCGAACTGGCGGACGTCGGCTTGCCCCTGCGCGGCGCCGAGGAAGGCGCGGCCGGGCACGCTGGCCCACAGGATGCGCGCCGGCTCGGCCGCATGGCCGATGCGCAAGCCGTTATTGGCGAAGGACAGGGAAAAGGCGCCGACGCGATAGGCGCCGTCGACGCGCGAAGCGAGCGCG
Organism: Massilia timonae; assembly: GCF_001866515.1. Taxonomy (NCBI): domain Bacteria; kingdom Pseudomonadati; phylum Pseudomonadota; class Betaproteobacteria; order Burkholderiales; family Oxalobacteraceae; genus Massilia; species Massilia timonae. The sequence goes on along the minus strand of NZ_JRYB01000001.1, from coordinate 639,176 downwards.
TCGGGTGACTGCGCCTGCATGGCCGCCGCCGAGAGCGGCAACAGGAAGTTCAGTGCCAGCAGGAAGGCCAGCGCCAGGACTGGCCGCAGGATTCGTGTGCGCATGATGCCTCCAACCGTGGTCGCTCGTCCGGTTGGACAGCGGCCCGGTTGGCGCGTTCATGCGCACCCGGCTCAGTGGATCTCGAACTTTCTCCAGCCCAGCACCGGCAATACCTTCTGCGCCAGCTTGTAGGCGGACAGGGCGCCGGTCACCGCGCCGACCACCCACTTCGGCTTGGTGATCAGGAAGCCCAGTCCCAGGCCGGCGGCGGCCAGGACGGCGGTCTTGTGCTGCGCCACGTAGCCGGGGGCGCCGCCCAGTTCGGCCGGATGGCGCAGCAGCGCCACGTCGTGCGCCATCAGCGCGCGCTGTTCGGCGCACTGGGCGGCGAGCAAGCGGCGGCGCGCCGCCAGGGTTTCATTGCTGCTCATCGATCGGCTCTCCTTTGACGGCTTGCGCATCCTTGCGCAGTTCGGCCAGCGTAGCGGCCATGAGCGGCGGACGCGTCACCAGGTCGCCGCGCACCTTGAAGAAGGCGAGCAGGCTGCCCAGAGCGAACAGCCCCGTCATGACGCCGATCGCCAGCAGGCGATAGGTGTCCCAGAACAGGACCAGCACGAACAGGATCGCCAGCAACACCGCGACCACCGCGAAAAAGGCGGCCGCGACGCCCCAGGCCAGATAGCCGATCAGCCGGTGCGTCTCTTCCTGCAGTTCGATGGCTGCCAGTTCCAACCTGGTCCGCACCATGGCGAGCAGGTTGGATCCTATCCTTCCGACGGTCGCGGAGATCGTCATGTTATTTACGCGCGATCAGCATGCCGATCACGACGCCGACGGCGGCGCCCAGGCCGACCGACTTCCACGGATTGTCCTTGACGTACTCGTCGGTGGCCTTGGCGGCAACCTTGGTGCGCTCGACCACGGTTTCTTCGGCGTGGATCAGGCTGGTCTTGGCGGAGGCCAGGGTCTGCTCGAACTTGACCTTGGCAGCCTTCAGCTCTTCGCCGGTCAGCTGGCCGCCGTTGCGCAGCCACGATTCGGCGTCGTGGATCACGGTCTTCAGGTCGCTGACCAGTTGGTCGCGGGTGCCGGTCTGGGTCGGGATTTTTTCGATCATCTTGGGCCTCTTGTGTGTGGTGGGTGAATGCCTTTTGGACAATATTAACCTAATGCATAGTCGAGCGCGACACCAATGAACAGTGCGGCGCCCAGCCAGTTGTTGTGGCGGAACGCCTTGAAGCACTTCATGCGGTCGCGATCGCGGATCAGGGTGTAGTGGTAAAGCGCGATGCAGCCCGCCACCGCCACCCCGCCCACGAACCACCAGCGCAGGCCCAGCGACCAGCCGCACAGCAGCAGGATCGCCAGCGAGGCGCCGTAGCACAGCATGATCGCGGCCACGTCGAAGCGCCCGAAGGTGATGGCCGAGGTGCGCATGCCGAGCTTGAGGTCGTCGTCGCGGTCGACCATGGCGTAGGCGGTGTCGTAGGCCACGGCCCAGAATACATTTGCCACCAGCAGCCACCAGGCCACGGCCGGCACCTGGTCCTGCACGGCGGCGAAGGCCATCGGGATGCCGAAGCCGAAGGCGATGCCGAGATAGGCCTGGGGAATCGCGAAGAAGCGCTTGAAATAGGGATAGGTGCCGGCTACCACCACCGCCACCACCGACAGCTGCTTGGTCAGCGCATTGAGCGGCAGGATCAACAGGAAGGACACGATGGCCAGCACCGCCGCCACCGTCACCGCTTCCTTGCCGCTGATCTTGCCGCTGGTGAGCGGGCGGTCGACCGTGCGCTTGACGTGGCGGTCGAAGTCGCGGTCGGCGTAGTCGTTGATGGCGCAGCCGGCGGAGCGCATCAGCGCGGTGCCGACGACGAAGATCGCCAGCACCTGCAGGTCCGGCACGCCGCCGGACGCCATCCACAGCGCCCACAGGGTAGGCCACAGCAGCAGGAGGATGCCGATCGGCTTGTCGGCCCGGACCAGGCGGAAGTAGAGCGCCAGTTTGTTCATGGTGAATCGCGTCTTGACAGGCAAGAATTGTTGAGCAGAAGACAGCGATTCTAGCCTGTTTATCCATGCGCGCCCATTCCGTCCCGTCCATACGGGCGCCATTCCTCGTGCATGACAAGGCCATGTATTCAGTGCGTGGCGAATGCATGATTGTTGTCTTTTTGTCGTCATGAGTGTGACATTTTTGTTTGTTTTAATGCATCGGTCCTGCCGGGGGTGGCGGGACGGGACGGGCCCGATGCGTGGGCGCGGCCAACGACACCAGACGCCGGACCACCGGCTCGATTCCTACTCTTTGGAGCATCTCGATGAACGAACACGATATGTCGCCTTCGCGGCGCAACCTGCTCAAGGGCATGGCCGGCGCCTCCGCGCTGCCTTTCGTCGGCGCCTTCGCCGCGCTGCACGCGCGCGAAGCGCTCGCGGCCAATGGCGCGACCGCCCTGGTCGACAGTCCCTATGGCCCGATCGCCCCGGTCAACGACCTGGCTACCGGCCTACCGCTGCTGCAATTGCCGCCGGGCTTCAGCTACAAGAGTTATGGCTGGCGCGGCGACACCATGAGCGACGGCCGTCCATGCCCGGGCGGCCATGACGGCATGGGCGTGATCGTCACGCGCAAGGTCGGTCGCAATACGGAACAAGTGTTGGTGCGCAATCATGAAATCAGCGGCAGCGCCGCTGTCAATTTCATCAACGCCTACGGCCTGTATGACACCGGTAACGTCAGCGGCAGTTCGAGCAACCGTTCCTGCGGCGGCACCACCAACCTGGTGTTCCGCGACGGCGACTGGATCAGCATGACCCCGAGCCTGGGCGGCACCCAGCAGAACTGCGCCGGCGGCATCACTCCCTGGGGCACCTGGCTGACCTGCGAAGAGATCGGTTCGGACACGGTCAGTGCCGGCGGCAAGAAACACGGCTACGTGTTCGAGGTGACGGCTGATCCGCAGCAGGTCAGTGGCCAGCCGATCGTCAATATGGGCCGCTTCGCGCATGAAGCCGCCGCCGTCGATCCGAGCAACTGCAACGTCTACCTGACCGAGGATTCCTCGGGCAAGTCGGGCTTCTACCGCTACATCCCGGATGTGAAGACCGGCGCACCCGGCTCGCTGGCCATGGGCGGTGTGCTCGAGATGGCCAAGGTGAAGGGCCGCAACAACGTCAACCTGGCGGTGGCCTCGGTCGACGACACTTATGAGCTGGAGTGGGTGCCGATCGCCAATCCGGACGCCAACCGCGGCAGCGGCGTCGGCCCGGGCGGCGAGACCATCAACAATGCCGCCGGCCCCTTCGTGCAGGGCTGGATGAAAGGCGCGCTGCGCATGAACCGCGGCGAAGGCATCTGGTATGCCCAGGGCAAGATGTACGTGATGGACACCTCGGGCGGCCACATCAACCGCGGCGCGATCTGGGAACTCGACCTGGCGCGCCAGACCCTGAAATGCATCTATTCGAGCCCGAGCCAGCTGGTGGGCAATATGGGCGACAACCTGACGGTCAGCCCGCGCAATGCGATCCTGATCTGCGAAGACGCGTCGAGCGCCATCACCGACCACTTCGGCTACGGCCAGCGCCTAATGGGCCTGACGGGCGCGGGCGATGCCTACATCTTCGCCAAGAACAACATCAACCTGACGGCGGCCCAGCTGCAGGGCGCCGGCAAGCTGCCGTCGCTCGCCGGAGATCAGCGCGGCAACGAATTCGCCGGCGCCTGCTTCGACCCGACCGGCCGCTACCTGTTCGTGAACATCCAGACCCCGGGCGTGACCTTCGCGATCTCGGGCCCGTGGGCCAAGGGCCCGCTGTAACCGTCACTTTTTATAAAGGAAAACGACCATGAGCATGAACAAATTCGTCGCCGCCTCCGCCATCGCCCTGGGCGCGCTGGCCTTTTCGCACTCCGCCAGCGCCGTCGTCCTGACGGGCAGCAGCGGCGCCAATTTCGTGACCGACTACAGCGAACCCGGCGTGGTGTCGTTCGACCTCGACCTGCGCGACTTCAGCACGACCACGCTGAACTTCGTGCTGGAAGAAGCCGACCTGGCCGGCCCGCTGAGCTTCAGCGCCATCGTCCGCAACCTGGTGGGCCTGTCGATGTACCAGTTCAACTTCGGTCTGCAGGGCATCGGCTATGCAAGCGCTGGCAGCGTGTCCTCGTTCTCCGGCGCCACGGCCAGCTATTCGAGCAACAACGCCGTCATCAAGTTCGCCAACGGCGAGACGGCCGACGTCCTGTTCGGCAATCCGACCCTGTTGGACGGCCGCAGCGACTGGCTGCTCGACACCAGCGGCCTGTCGGCGGGCGACACCTTCTCGATCGTGGCGCAGGTGCCGGAACCGTCGACCGTGGCCATGGTGCTGCCGCTGATGGCAGGCCTGCTGCTGGCGCGCCGCCGCAAGCGCGATTGAAAACCGATAGCGTAGACGCGCAAGTGTGCGAAGAACGGGTATTTGCCGCCCATTGGACGGGATTGGCGGTGAAATGAACGTAGAAGCAGGGCAATAGTGCGAGGGACAGACTCGACCGGATGCTAGACTTGCTTGAAAGCGGACATAGGATGTCCGCTTTCATTTTCAGCCTTGTTTTTGTTCCGCATCAGCCAGATGCCCAGTCAGAGGAGTCGACTTGCTTATGCGTGCTTCGTTCAGTTTCCTGTTCCTACTGTTGATCGCCCTGGCGGCGCCACTGTCATCGACCGCTTTTGCCGCCGGCCAGGCCGAAGAAGCGCCGCCCGCCGAGGAAGTCATTCCCGATCCGCTCAAGCGCGAGACGCCGCGCTCGATGGTCTCGGGCCTGATTTCCGCCCTGGCCGAGCCCGATTACGATCGCGCCGCCCAGTACCTCGACATGCCGGCCGGCAGCAACCGCCAGCGCACCAACGCCATAACCCAGGCGCGCAACTTCCATGCGCTGCTGGACAACGGCGGTTCGCTGTCGCCGTTCGTCGCGCTGTCGAACGAGGCGATCGGCAAGATCGACGACGACTTGCCGGCCGAGCAGGAAAACGTCGGCGTCCTGACCATCCAGGACAGGAAGGTGCCGATCCTGCTGACCCGCGGCCAGGACGGCGACCACCAGGTCTGGCGCGTGTCGCGCGAGACGATCGACCAGGTCACGCAGGCGGCGCGCCAGGAGCCGGTGGTGCAGGCGCCCGACAAGAATGAACTCGTCGTCGCCGGCGCGCCGCTGAAGGACTGGGCGATGCTGGTCGGGCTCGGGGTGCTGCTCTTTGGCGGACTGTGGATGGTGGCGGCCCTGATCGTCGCCGCCATGCGCAAGCTGGTGCCCGACGCGGGCGCCAACGGCCTGGTGCGCTTCATGGAGGCGGCGCTGCCGCCGGCCAGCCTGCTGATCGCGGTTGCCCTGTTCTACAACTGGGCCGAAGAACTGCCGGTGTCGATCGTCGCGCGTACGACGCTGCTGCGTTATACCGACATCGTCTCGGTCATCGCGCTGGTGTGGTTCGGCCTGCGGCTGATCGATGCGGTCGCCGAAATGGCCACCGCGCGCATGCAGCGCAGCCAGCGGCGCCAGGTGGTGGCCGTGATCACGCTGGCGCGCCGCGCCGCCAAGATCCTGCTGCTGGCATTCTCGGGCGTCGCCATCCTCGGCACCTTCGGCATCGACGTCACGACCGGTATCGCGGCGCTGGGTATCGGCGGTATCGCGCTGGCGCTGGGCGCCCAGAAGACGGTGGAAAACCTGGTCGGCAGCGTCACCGTGATCGCCGACAAGCCGCTGCAGGTGGGCGATTTCGTCAAGGTGGGCGACGTGGTCGGCACCGTGGAAGACGTGGGCATCCGCTCGACCCGCATCCGCACCGGCGAGCGCACCGTCGTCACCATTCCCAACGGCGACCTGTCGGCGCGCCAGATCGAGAACTTCGCGGCGCGCGACCGCTTCCTGTTCAACCCGACCATCGCGGTGCCGCTCGGCACTCCGTCGGCCAAGCTGAAGGAGGCGATCACCATCGTCCAGCAGGTGCTGACGGAAGAGAAGAACATGGCCGAGGGCCATCGCGCGCGGCTGGGCAGCATCAACGACCGGGCCTTCAACATCGATGTCTGGTCGTACATCAACGTGAGCGAGTTCGACACCCAGGTCATCATCCGCGAGACGCTGCTACTGAAGATCCACGAGCGGCTGGAAGCGGCCGGCATCCCCTTCGCCTTCCCGACCCAGAAGATCGTGTTCTCGCGGGAGCAGGCCGGCGCCCGGGAACAGCCGGGTGGTCCTGGCGAGGGGGGAGAGGATGCAGGCCTGGTGACGCTGGATAAGACTATGCCGCCGCCTCGAGCGTGACCATGTCCACGCCTGGCAGTTGGCATTCGCCCACCGCGCGCACCACCGCGTCGATCGCGGCGCGGCGGGTGAAGCTCTTGCGCCAGGCGATCACCACGCGGCGCGACGGCGCCGGCGGCAGGAAGGGCACGTAGGTCAGCAGGCCGTTCGGGTCCTGCAGGTCGATCACCGAGGCGCGCGGCAGCACGGTCAGGCCGATGCCGCTGGCGACCATGTGGCGGATCGTCTCGAGCGACGAGCCTTCGAAGGTGCGCTGCATGCCGTTGCCGGGCGCCGAGAAGCGCGCCATTTCCGGGCACACTTCGAGCACCTGGTCGCGGAAGCAGTGGCCGGCGCCCAGCAGCAGCATGGTTTCGCTTTTCAGGTCTTCGGCCGAGATTTCCTTGCGGCCGGCCCATGGGTGGCTTTTCGGCATGGCCACGATGAACGGCTCGTCGTACAGCGGCTGCACCGACATGCCGTGGTCGGGCAGCGGCAGCGCCATGATGGCGGCGTCCAGCTCGCCCTGTCGCAGCAGCTCCAGCAGCTTATGCGTGTAGTTCTCTTGCAGCACCAGCGGCATCTGCGGCACGGTGTCGATCAGGTTCTTCACCAGCGGCGGCAGCAGGTAGGGCCCGATGGTGTAGATCACGCCCAGGCGCAGCGGGCCGGCCAGCGGATCCTTGTTCTGCTTGGCCAGCTCCTTGATGGCGGCGGTCTGCTCCAGCACCCGCTCGGCCTGGGCCACGATCTGGGCGCCCAGCGGCGTGACGGAGACTTCGGAGCCGCCGCGCTCGAACAGGGTCACGCCCAGCTCGTCCTCGAGCTTCTTGATGGCGACGGACAGGGTGGGTTGGGCCACGAAACAAGCTTCGGCGGCATGGCCGAAGTGTTTGGCGCGCGCAACGGCGACAATGTATTTCAGCTCGGTCAGTGTCATGTTTTATGTGTTCCGGGTAGCGCACCCCGGCCGGCGCCGGAACGGCGGGCTGGGGCGGCACACCCGTTTTAGCCATGAAATAATAGTTTAACGAGAATCATAGTCGATATAATTGCCCGGCAGGCTACACGGCCGCAATTTTTGAAAGGCCCGCATGTCTTCGACGTTCGGCCCGGCGGAAGCCCAGGCCTATATCCACAAGCTCCTGACGGTGATGCATCACCAGGGCGGCTCCGACCTCTTCATCTCGGCTGACTTTCCTCCAAGTATTAAACACCAGGGGGCGATGAAGGCGCTCAGCCAGCAGCGCCTGACGGGCGAAGTCACGCGCGCCCTGGCGCTGTCGATCATGAACGAGCGCCAGCGCGCCGAGTTCGAGGCCGAGATGGAGTGCAATTTTGCGATCTCGCTGCCGGGCGTGTGCCGCTTCCGCGTCAACGTCTATGTGCAGCAGCAGAGCGTGGGCATGGTGGTACGCACGATCGCGTCCGAGATTCCCAACTTCGAAAAGCTCGACCTGCCCGAGGTGCTCAAGGACGTAGTGATGACCAAGCGCGGCCTGGTGCTGGTGGTGGGCGGCACCGGTTCCGGCAAGTCGACCACGCTGGCGGCGATGATCGACTACCGCAACAGCAACTCGGCCGGCCACATCATCACGGTGGAAGACCCGGTGGAGTACGTCCACAAGAACAAGAATTGCCTGGTGACGCACCGCGAAGTGGGGGTGGACACCCTGTCGTGGCATCACGCGCTGAAGAACACGCTGCGTCAGGCGCCGGACGTGATCCTGATCGGCGAGATCCGCGACACCGAGACGATGGAACACGCGATCGCCTTCGCCGAAACCGGCCACCTGTGCCTGGGCACCCTGCACGCGAATAACGCCAACCAGACGATGGACCGGATCATCAACTTCTTCCCGGAAGAGCGGCGCAATCAGCTGTTGATGGATTTGTCGTCGAACCTGCGCGCCATCGTCTCGCAGCGCCTGGTGCGTACTGAAGACGGCAAGGGCCGCAAGGCGGCCATCGAGATCCTGCTGAACACGCCGACCATCGGCGAGATGATCCTCAAGGGGAACTTCCAGAACATCAAGGAGATCATGCACAAGTCGCGCGAACTGGGCATGTGCACCTTCGACCAGGCCTTGTTCGAGCTGTACAACAAGGGCTTGATCAGCTACGACGAGGCGATCCGCAATGCCGACTCGGCCAACGGCCTGCGCCTGCAGATCAAGCTGTCGGGCGAACGGCGCGAGCCAGGCGCCGCTGCCGCGCGGCCGGCCGAGCTGTCGATGGCGATCGAGGAAGAACCCGACGACGAACCTCCGAAACATTGACTTTTGCTTTAATCATTCATGCCTTCATTCGAAAACAAGATCTGCACGCGCGCCGAGCTGGCTGCGCGTATCGCCGCACTGCCGAAACCGGTCGTGCTGACCAACGGCGTGTTCGACATCCTGCACCGCGGCCATGTGACCTATCTGGCGCAGGCGCGCGAGCTGGGAGCTTCGCTGGTGGTGGCGGCGAACACCGACGCCTCGGTCAAGCGCCTGGGCAAGGGCGACGATCGCCCGCACAACACGCTGGCCGACCGCATGGCGGTGCTGGCGGCGCTGGAATCGGTGAGCCTGGTGGTCGAGTTCGACGAGGACACGGCGCTGGAGGTGGTGCAGGAAGGCCGGCCAGACATCTACGCCAAGGGCGGCGATTACGTGATGGACCAGATCCCCGAAGGCAAGGCCGTGCTGGCCTATGGCGGCCGGGCGGTGGCGATCGATTTCGAGCATGACCGCTCGACCACCAAGCTGGTGGCGCGCATCCGCGGCTGACCGTTTCTTCAGCCTGCCGCGGCAGGCAGGCGGTCGTATTGCACCACGCCGCCCGCCGACTGCGTGAACACCAGGTCGCATCCGGCGAAGACGTCCGCGCTCACGCCATCGTGGACCGAGTCGTAGAGCCATGCGGCCATCGCGGCGTTCGTCGCCTGCATCTCGATCTCCTGGCCGGGTTTGCCCGCTTGCAGCGCATCGACCAGTTCCTGGACGAAGAAGGGGATGGCGCCCGCGGTCCATTCGGCTCCACGTTCGCGCGCCTCGGCTGCGCGCGGTTGCGCCATCGCCATCAGCGCGGCGGCGTCGACCTGCGTTTCCATGGCCAGGGAAGGTTCGGATTGGTCGTCTGTCGTGAAGACACGTATCAGCATGGTGTTGGCTTTCGTTTCAAGGTTGGATTCAGCCCGTATGGTACGCGTCCCACAGCTTGTTGCGGAACCTATATGCCGGGTCGGCCCTGCGCTTGAGCGCGAAGAAGCGTTCGGCATCCGGATAGGCGGCGTGGAATTGCGCCACGGTCGCGTGGATCTGGTAGGGCAGGTAGTACGAGCCGTCCAATGTGATCGCGGCGTCGACCAGTTCGCGGGTCCAGGCACGCACCGCGTCGCGGTCGCGTGGCGCGGTCTGCTGGCGGTAGTACAGCACGAAGGCGAACACGTCGCTGCGGGCCCAGGCCAGCAGGGTGCCGGGGTCCTTGCGCGCATGGCGGATCGACACGTTGATGACGTTCACCTGGTGCTGGCGCAGGATGGCGCGCAGCCGCTCGGCGAAGCGTTCCAGCGCCGCGACCGGCACGAAATACTCTTGCAGCGCATACGCGGTCCCGGCGCCGGCCAGCGGCGCGAGCGAATGGATGTCGAGGCCGGCCTGGTGGTTGCGCCACTCGACCGAATCCGTGGAATAGAGCAGCGGCTCGAGGATGCGCCGGCGCAGCTCCTTGCCCCAGGGCGAAGCCGAGATCACTTCCTGCAGCCGGCGCTCGATGCGGTAGTCGCCGCCGGTGGCGGTGAGGCGGTTCGGCAGCGTCACCGTGCGGCGGGTGCGCTCGAAGGTCACCGCGCGCACCAGCGTGTAATCGCCGGGGTACAGGGTGGCGTTGTGCATCACGGCATCCGGATTGGCGCCGATACGGGCCGTGAAGAATTGCCGGTAGTCCGAGAGCGGCATCACGCGCGAGCGTCGCTCGAGAGGTGCATTGTCGGCTAGGCGCAGCGTCGCTTCGACGATCACGCCGATGCCGCCGTAGCCGCCGATCGCGCCGTAAAAGAGGTCGCTGTTGCGGGTCGGGCTGGCGGCAATGACCGTGCCGTCGGCCAGCACCAGCCGGATCGCTTCCACGCTCGACACCAGCGGGCCTTGCCCGACGTAGCGTCCATGGGCATTGACGCCGAGCGAGCCGCCCACGGTGAAATCGGCATACGACTGCATCACCTGCAGCGCCAGGTCGTGCGGGTCGATGAAGGCCTGGATGCGGCGCCAGGTGATGCCCGGCTGGACCGTGATGCTGCGCTCGGCGGGCACGAAGCGGACGACCTGGTCGAAGCCGCGCATGTCCAGATGCAGCGAACGGTCGGCGGCGATCTGGCCGCCCATGCTGTAGCGGGCGCCGCCGATCGAGACCGGACCGGCGTACGCGCGCAGCGCGGCCACGATCTCGTCCACCGTGCGCGGAACGAGGATGCGCTCGACATGCACCGGGTTCAGCTGCGTCGCGTCGTTGACGACCGGCTGGCGGGCAAGCGCGGGCAGGCCGAGCGAGGCGAGGGCGAGCGCCAGGCGGCGGCGGGAGGGCATCGGCGATCTCGGCACGCGGCGATCTCCAGGGCAGGCAAAGGATAAGCAAAGGATAAGAAAACTACGCATCGGCGACGCCGGTGTCAACGGCTGGGGTCCTTATAATGAGCGCTGCATAAATACTCCAAGGAATACCGCGATGACGCTGCCTTTCCATTCACCGATCACGTCCGACCTGGTCCATGGCGCCGTCGAACTCGAGCGCACGGACGCAGGCCTGCTGCCGCACCGCCTGCCAGCCTGGGCACGCGCCCAGTGCCAGGATCCGCAACTGGCAATGGTGGAGGCGCAGCCTTCCGGCGTGCGCGTCGCGCTGCGCACCGCGGCGACGGTCGTGGAACTGATTGTCTTGCCGACCAAGCGCCGCTATGGCGCCATGGCGCCGCGCCCGGACGGCATCTATGACCTGCTCGTCGATGGCCAGCTGGCGCAGCAGGCCAGCGCGCCGGGCGGCAAGATCATGGACATCGACGTGCTGTCCGGTGCGGCGAAGATGCTGCCGGGCGAACCGCAGCGGCTGCGCTTTGCCGGCCTGTCGCCGGGCGACAAAGCGATCGAGATCTGGCTGCCGCATGACGAGACGACCGAACTGGTAGCGCTGGATGCGGATGCGCCGGTCGCGCCGCTGGCGGCGTCCGGCAAGCGCCGCTGGCTGCACCATGGCAGCTCCATCAGCCAGGGCTCCAACGCGACCAACCCGACCGGCATCTGGCCGGCCGTGGCCGCGCGGCTGGCCGGTGTCGACCTGCTCAATCTTGGCCTGGGCGGCAGCGCATTATTGGACCCGTTCACGGCGCGCACGATCCGCGACCTGCCGGCCGACGTGATCAGTCTCAAGCTGGGAATCAACCTCGTCAACACGGACGCGATGCGGCTGCGCGCCTTCGGGCCTGCCGTGCACGGCTTTCTCGATACGATCAGGGAAGGGCATCCAACGACGCCGCTGCTGGTGGTCTCGCCGACCTGGTGCCCGATCCATGAGACGACGCCGGGGCCCACCATGTTCGATGGCAAGGCGCTGGAAAAAGGCACGTTGCTGTTCCGCGCGATGGGGAGCGACGCCGAGCGCCGGCAGGGCAAGCTGACCCTCGGCGTGATCCGCGAGCAGCTGCAGAAGATCGTCCAGCAGCGGGCGCCGGCCGATGCGAACATCCATTACCTCGACGGCAGGGAGCTTTACGGCCTGGAGGACAATGCGCGTTATCCTCTGCCCGACGAGCTGCATCCCGAGGCGGAGGCGCATCGCTTGATCGGCGAACGCTTTTGCGCGCTGGCGTTTCGTGCCGGGGCTTTTCGCGGGGGCGTGGCCTGAGTTTGATTTTTCCCTGCATTGGCATATAACCTTCCGAGAAACGCTTACCTCTTGACCTGCGATACGCCCATGACGCTTGAAACCGGTTCGGACAATCTGATCTCTCTGCTGTCGCTCATGCCGCATCCGGAAGGCGGGCATTTCAAGGAGACCTACCGAAGTCAGCACCGCGTGAACAGGGAAGGGGACGCGGTCAGCCGTTCTGCCTCGACGGCGATCTACTACCTTCTTCGCGGAAGGGAAAGGTCGACCTGGCATCGGATCCGGTCGGACGAGATGTGGCATTTTTATGATGGTGTGCCACTTCGGATCTACGTCCTGGAGCCGGATGGAGGGCTCAGCGTTCTCACACTCGGACATCCATTGCGGCATGCGGGCGCGCAGTTCCAGGCGCTGGTTCCGGCCGGGCGCTGGTTCGCGGCGGAATGCGAGGAGCCCGAGGGCTACAGCCTGGTGGGTTGTACGGTAGCCCCGGGCTTTGAGTTCGAAGAATTCGAGATTGGGGATGAAAGTTTACTCAAGCAGGATTGGCCCGAGCATGCGGAGTTGATCGCACGCTTGAGGTAATCTTGTGGCCGACGACGCATGAGTAATCCGGCACCATTACATGGAATCCAGCGCATGAATAGCGAGTTCATCACATCTGTTCCATACCTTCACACGGAGCGACTCATGCTGCGTGAATATCGGCGCGAGGACTTTGACGCGTTCGCAGCGCATCTCGCCGACCCCGTCAGCTCGGCCCACCTGGGCCCGGCTGACCGCCACGCCGCTTGGCGCATCTTCTGTTCACAAGCGGGACTATGGCTCATCCATGGCGCAGGATGGTGGGCTGTCGAGGAAAAGAAGACGGGTCGACTCGTCGGAAGTGTCGGCGCGTTCTTCCGCGAGGAATCCACCGTGATGGAGCTCGGCTGGAATACTTATCGTGCCTTCTGGGGCCAGGGATTCGCGAACGAAGCGGCGGCGGCAGCCTTGAGCCACGCGCTCGAGATCCGACGCGAACCAACAGTGCGGGCGCTCATCGCTTCAGCCAATGCATCGTCGCTGCGCGTTGCCAAGCGCCTTGGCCTGACGTATGAAGCGGACACCGAGATATACGGCAAGGCGGTCGGGATGTATACGCGTGCCAAGCCTGCGTCCTGAGCTAAGCCCCGCCCTGGTAACCGTTCTGGCGCCAGGCCTCGTATACCACGATCGCCACCGTGTTCGATAAATTCAGGCTGCGGTTATCGGGCCGCATCGGCAGCCGGATGCGCTGGGCCGGCGGGAAGGTCTCACGAAACGCCGGCGCCAGGCCGCGCGACTCCGGCCCGAACACGAACACGTCGCCCGGCCGGAAGCTGGCCTCGGCGAACGGCGACGAGCCATGCGTGGTCAGCGCGAACATGCGCGCCTGGTCGGGCTTGACCGCCTCCAGGAAGGCGTCCCAGTCCTTGTGCACCTGCATATTGGCGTATTCGTGGTAATCCAGCCCGGCGCGGCGCATCTTGGCGTCGTCCAAAGGAAAGCCGAGCGGTTCGATCAGGTGCAGTTGGGCGCCGGCGTTGGCGCACAGGCGGATCACATTGCCGGTATTCGGCGGGATTTCTGGTTCGACCAGGACGACGTGAAACAAGGTACTTCTCCTCAGTGATAGTTCATGCATGCGGCGGTGTGCGCGCGAACACGAAGTTCGTGACGCGCGCGGCGCCGGCCCGTTTCAGGACGGTCGCGACTTCGTCGAGCGTATGCCCACTCGACATGACGTCGTCGACCACGCCCACATGGCGTCCGCGCACGTCGCACGCGGCGTCCACCCCGAACGCCCCGCGCGCATTCTTCTTGCGCTCTCCCGGCGCCGCATTCGACTGCGCCGGTGTTTCGCGCACCCGCTGCAAGAGCCGCGGCGCGACGGCTACGCGCAGCGCGCCGGCCAGCGGCCGCGCCACCTCGAGCGCCTGGTTGTAGCCGCGCTCGACCAGGCGGGCCGGGCCCAGCGGCACCGGGCACAGCACGTCGGGCAACGCTGGCGCCGCACGTGCGACGGCGCCGTGCAGCACGCGCGCCATCCACGGCGCCAGCGCCAGCTGGGCCCCGAACTTCAGCTGCAGCACCAGGCTGTCGAGCGGCGCCGCGTAATCGCAGGCGGCCACGGTGGCGTCGAAAGCCGGTCTGTCCGCCAGGCAGGCGCCGCAATGCCGGCCGAGGTCGGCCCTGCCTGCCGGATTGGCGCAGCACGGGCAGCGCGTCACGGGCAGGACGTAGGCCTGCTCGCAAGCCGGGCACACGGCATGGTCCGAGTAAGCTCCGCACAGGGCGCAGGCGGACGGCAGCATGGCGCCCAGCAGGCGGCCGGGCAGTGCGCGAAGGTCCAGCATCGGCTCGACTTCCCACAACCGGTTAAACTGCCAACATTATCTCATCTCGACTTGCATCCCATGGCTTCTCCTCAATCCCCGTCCAGGCTGAGCGCCCCGATCGACCTGCCCCGCGTGCGCGAGCTGTTTGCGCGTCCCGAGCGCATCGCGCCATCGGATTTCCTGCGCCGTGAGATCGCCGAACGCATGCACGAGCGCCTGAGCCTCGTCAAGATCGTTCCCAGGCAGGTGCTGGATGCGGGGTGCGGCGCCGGCGCCGACCTGGGCTTGCTGCAGAAAACCTATCCGGCCGCCCAGATCCTGGGCCTCGACGGGGCGGGGGCCATGGCGCGCGCGGCCAGGGGGCCGGTAGCGCAGGGCGGCGCGCTGAACCAGTTGCTGACCCGCCTGATGCCGGCCAAGGCCGGCGTCGACGTGCTGTGCGGCGACTATGGCAACCTGCCGTTCGGACCGAACTCGCTCGACCTGCTGTGGTCGAACCTGGCGCTGCACTGGCACCCGCTGCCCGATCGCGTGTTCGCCGAGTGGCGCCGCGTGCTGCGGGTCGAAGGGCTGCTGATGTTTTCCTGCTTCGGCCCGGACACCTTCACCGAAGTGCGCGCCGCTTTCGCCGCGCTCGACGCCTATCCGCACACCTTGCCCTTCGTCGACATGCACGATTTCGGCGACCAGCTGGTCGCGGCCGGTTTCTCGACGCCCGTGATGGACATGGAGCGCATCACGGTCACCTACGACACGCCGCAGGCGCTGCTGGCCGACGTGCGGGCGCTGGGCGGCAATCCACTCGAATCGCGCCGCCGCGGCCTGATCGGCCGCGCGGCCTGGCAGCGCGTGCTCGACGCCTTCGAGGCGCAACGCCGCCCGGACGGCAAGCTGGGCCTGACCTTCGAAGTCATCTACGGCCACGCCTTCCGCCCTGCGCCGCGCACCACCGCCTCGGGTGAATCCATCGTGCGCTTCCAGCCCCGCAAGCCCTGATATCCGCCTCGCATGGCATATCTGATAAGACGGCCGATTTTCCTTGAATAAAAATTAGTGCTTTAGATATAATCAATTGCTATTTTTTCCGTCCGGCCAATAGAATCGCTTAAAAAAGCGGCAGATTCGGACGAAAAGTAGAAAAAAGAATTGCAGCAGTCGCAGAGTCGCCCGGTCCTGGCAGCAACGTATTGCCAGGTGGGCGAGATGGTTTCCCACCATTCCGCAGCGCAATTTCGCGGGACGACCCGGCAAGCCCTTTGCGATCAGTAGGAGCGGGCACGGTTCGTTCACGAAATTGCTGGGCCCGTTTAAAAATATTCTTATTTTTAGGGTGGTTGGGGACATACATGACATATGCAACGCGACTTCAGGCCGTGCTGTACGGCCTTGCCGTACTCGCAGCAGCCGGCGCCACGCCAGCCCTGGCGCAGCAACAGCCGCTCACGGGCCGGCCCCTCGAGCACCAGCTCAATATGCAGGCCCCCGTCACCGCCGTCGGCGCCGACATCTATTCCCTGCACAACTGGATGATGATCGTCTGCCTGGTGATCTTCCTCGGCGTGTTCGGCGTCATGTTCTATTCGGTGTTCAAGCACCGCAAATCCCTCGGCCACAAGCCCGCCACCTTCCACGAATCCACCGCCGTCGAGATCGCCTGGACGATTGTCCCGTTCCTGATCGTCATCGGCATGGCGCTGCCCGCGACCAAGACCGTGGTCGCCCTGAAGGACACCTCGAACGCCGACCTCACCATCAAGGCCACCGGCATGCAGTGGAAGTGGGGCTACGATTACCTGAAAGGCGAGGGCGAAGGCATCTCCTTCCTGTCGAACCTGGCCACGCCGCGCTCCCAGATCGGCGAGCCGGGCGTCAAGCCCACCGAGGCGCGCACCGAGAACTACCTGCTCGAAGTCGACAACGAGATGGTGGTCCCGGTGAACAAGAAAATCCGCATGGTGTTCACCGCCAACGACGTGATCCACGCCTGGACGATTCCGGCGTTCGCGATCAAGCAGGACGCCATCCCCGGTTTCGTGCGCGACGGCTGGTTCCGCGCCGAGAAGACCGGCGTCTACCGCGGCAACTGTGTCGAGCTGTGCGGCAAGGACCACGCCTTCATGCCGATCGTGGTGCGCGTGGTGACCGACGCCGAGTACACCGCCTGGGTCGAGGGCAAGAAGAAGGAAATGGCGGCGCTGGCCGACGATCCGACCAAGACCTGGACCATCGACGAGTTGAAAACCCGCGGCGAGCAGGTGTATGCCGCCAACTGCGTGGCCTGCCACCAGGCCAACGGCAAGGGCGTGCCCGCCGCCTTCGCGGCGCTGGACGGTTCGCCGAACGTGCTCGGCGACAAGAAGCACCAGATCGACATCCTGCTCAATGGCCAGAAGAGCGGCAAGTTCCCGACCGAGATGCCGGCCTGGAAACAGTTGTCCGATACCGAGATCGCCGCCGTGATCACCTATACCCGCAATACCTGGTCGAACAAGGCTGCGGAAAATATCGTTCAACCGGCCGAAGTCCTGGCCGCACGCAAATAATGCAGGGGTAACGACATGAGCACCACGACGATCGACCACGGCCACGATCACTCACACGGCCACGACCACGCCCACGACGAACACCACGAGCATCCACACGGCTGGCGCCGCTGGCTGTTCGCCACCAACCACAAGGACATCGGCACCCTCTATCTCTGGTTCTCGTTCGTCATGCTGCTCTCGGGCGGCGTGCTGGCGCTGATGATCCGCGCCGAGCTGTTCCAGCCCGGCCTGCAATTCGTGCGTCCCGAATTCTTTAACCAGCTCACCACCATGCACGGCCTGGTGATGGTGTTCGGCGCGATCATGCCGGCCTTCGTCGGCTTCGCCAACTGGATGCTGCCGCTGCAGGTGGGCGCCTCGGACATGGCGTTCGCGCGCATGAACAACTTCTCGTTCTGGCTGCTGCCGCCGGCCGCGCTGCTGCTGGCCGGTTCCTTCCTGGTGCCGGGCGGGGCGACTGCGGCGGGTTGGACTTTATATGCGCCGCTGTCGACCCAGATGGGCATCGGCATGGACATGGCGATCTTTGCCATGCACATCATGGGCGCCTCGTCGATCATGGGCTCGATTAACATCATCGTCACCATCCTGAACATGCGCGCGCCGGGCATGACCCTCATGAAGATGCCGATGTTCTGCTGGACCTGGCTGATCACCGCCTACCTGCTCATCGCCGTGATGCCGGTGCTGGCCGGGGCCATCACCATGACCCTCACCGACCGCCACTTCGGCACCTCGTTCTTCAACGCCGCCGGCGGCGGCGACCCGGTGATGTACCAGCACATCTTCTGGTTCTTCGGCCACCCCGAGGTCTACATCATGATCCTGCCGGCCTTCGGCATCGTCTCGCAGATCATCCCGGCCTTCGCCAGGAAGCCCCTGTTCGGCTATGCCTCGATGGTGTACGCCACCGCCTCGATCGCCATCCTGTCGTTCGTGGTCTGGGCCCACCACATGTTCACCACCGGCATGCCGGTGACCTCGCAACTGTTCTTCATGTACGCCACCATGCTGATCGCGGTGCCGACCGGCGTGAAGGTGTTCAACTGGGTCGCCACCATGTGGAAGGGCTCGATGACCTTCGAGACCCCGATGCTGTTCGCGGTCGGCTTCATCTTCGTGTTCACCATGGGCGGCTTCACCGGCCTGATCCTGGCCGTGACCCCGATCGACATCCAGGTGCACGACACCTATTACGTGGTGGCCCACTTCCACTACGTGCTGGTGGCCGGCTCGCTGTTCGCACTGTTCGCCGGCTTCTATTACTGGGCGCCGAAATGGACCGGCCATATGTATCCCGAAGGCCGCGGCAAGATCCACTTCTGGCTCTCGCTCATCACCTTCAACATCACTTTCTTCCCGATGCACTTCCTGGGGCTGGCCGGCATGCCGCGCCGCTACGCCGACTACGCGGTGCAGTTCACCGACTTCAACATGATCGTGTCGATCGGCGCCTTCGGCTTCGGTTTCAGCCAGGTGTACTTCCTGTTCGCGGTGGTGCTGCCGACCATCCGCGGCGGCGCCAAGGCGCCGGCCAAGCCGTGGGAAGGCGCGGAAGGCCTGGAGTGGACCGTGCCGAGCCCGGCGCCGTTCCACACCTTCGAACACCCGCCGCTGGTGAAATGATGAGCCCGCGTAAACCGAACAATCTGCGCACCGCCCTGTGGGTGGGCGGCCTGGCGCTGTTCTTCTTCGCCAGCGTGTTCGTCAAGTTCACGCTACTGAGCTGATCCGGGAGGCGCGCATGAACAGCAAGCTCCTGCGCCTGAACCGCACCACGCTCGGCAAGCTGGTGGTGGTGGCGATCGCGATGTTCGGCTTCGGCTATGCGCTGGTGCCGGTGTATCGCCAGATCTGCGAGGTGCTCGGCATTAACGTGCTGACCCAGAAGGGCGAGTTCGTGGCGGCGCCGACCAATACCCAGGTCGATACGTCGCGCACCATCACGATCGAACTGGACGGCAATTCGCAGGGGCCGTGGCGCTTCCGCCCGACCACGCGCAGCATCGACGTGCACCCGGGCGAGCTGGCCACCGTCATGTACGAGGTGGTCAACACCCAGGGCAGGGCGGTCAAGGCCCAGGCGATCCCGAGCTATGCGCCGCAGTCGGCCACGCCGCACTTCATGAAGGTCGATTGCTTCTGCTTCCAGGAGCAGACGCTCGCCGCGAACGAGGCGCGCCAGATGCCGGTGGTGTTCTTCATCGATCCCAAGCTGCCGCGCGAAGTGAAGAACATCACGCTGTCGTACACCTTCTTCGAGATCGGCGGCGCGTTCAAGGCGGCGGCGGCGCCGGCGGCATCGGCGAAGAATGGATAAGCCACACCAGCGCAAGGCGAATTTTCTCGCCACCATGAAGGCCGTGTTCTGGTCCTTCTTCGGCGTACGCAAGCGCAAGGATTACGAGAGCGATGCCGCCAACCTGAACCCGATCCACGTGATCGTCGCCGGCTTGATCGGGGTCGCGATCTTCATCGGACTGATCATGCTGGCGGTGCGGTTCGCAGTGTCGGCGACATAGACGCAACAACAATAGCATCACAGAGGAGATAAACATGAGTTCGTCACCAGTGAGTTCCCCAGGCGCCGCGCCTTACTATTATGTCCCCGGCCCGTCGCGCTGGCCGCTGCTGGCCGGCCTGTCGATGCTGGTGACGATGGCCGGCGCGTCCGGCTGGGTCAACAGCATGTCATGGGCGCCGCCCGTGTGCCTGGCCGGCATCGTCGCCATGCTGGTGGTGCTGTACTTCTGGTTCGGCGACGCGATCCGCGAATCCGAATCGGGCCTGTACGGCAAGCGCATCGACCTGTCCTACCGCTGGTCGATGAGCTGGTTCATTTTTTCGGAGGTGATGTTCTTCGGCGCCTTCTTCGGCGCGCTGTTCTATGCGCGCGCGATCAGCATGCCCTGGCTGGCCGACCTCGACCACCAGATCCTGTGGCCCGACTTCTCTGCGCAGTGGGGCAACACCGGCCCGGCGCACATCGTCGACGGCTTCCGCACCATGGGACCATTCCCGATCCCGACCATCAACACCGCGCTGCTGCTGACCTCGGGCGTGACGCTGACCATCGCCCACCATGCGCTGCGCGCCGGGCATCGCGGCAAGACCGCGTTCTGGCTGGCCGCCACCATCCTGCTGGGAGCGGTCTTCATGGGCTTCCAGGTCTACGAATACATGCACGCCTACCGGGACCTGAACCTGAAGCTGACCTCGGGCATCTACGGCTCGACCTTCTTCATGCTGACCGGCTTCCACGGCTTCCACGTGACGATGGGAGCGATCATGCTGGCGGTGATCCTGTACCGCGTCATGAAAGGGCACTTTACGGCGGATAACCACTTCGGTTTCGAAGGCGCCGCGTGGTACTGGCACTTCGTCGACGTGGTGTGGCTGGGGCTGTACGTTGTTGTATATTGGTTGTGACGCAAGCGTAGGTTGAACGCGTGGGCGGGGAACCCGCCCACCTTACCGCAAGCCGGTCGGCGCGATCCACCCCAGCTGGTGCGCCGCCAGCAGGCACAGGAACAACACGATCGACAGGCCGACCCGCAGCGCCAGCGCATTGACGGTGCGGCTGCTGCGTCCCTTGTCGCGCATCAGGAAGAACAGGGCCGAGCCAAGGCTGGCCAGGATCAGGACGAAGGCGATGGCGACGAAGATTTTCATGGTGGACCCGCGAAAGGTTGAGGCTTCATTGTAATGCGGTTCGGCTTCCGTTTTCGCCCCGTCGCCTTCGCCGCGGCCCTGCTCGTGGCCATCATCGGCATCCTGCTCGGCAACTGGCAACAGGGCCGGGCCGCCTATAAGACCGGGCTGCAGGCGCGCCAGCTGGCGCGCGCCGCCGAGCCGCCGCTCGAACTCACGCCTTCCACCAGGATCGGTCCGGACGACGAATTCCGGACCGTGCGCCTGCAGGGCGAATTCGTCGCCGGCTGGCCGGTCTTCCTCGCCAATCGCCCGATGACGACCCGGTCCGGAGCGCAGTCCGGGTTCTATCTCGCAATGCCGTTTAAAATAGCGGGTTCGGACACGCACGTGCTGGTGCTGCGTGGCTGGCTGCCGCGACCCGCCGGGGCCGAATACGGCAAGCTGCCCGCGTTCGCCACGCCCGCCGGCCCGCTCCTGCTCAAGGGCAGGATCGTCGCGAGCGCCGGCAAGGTGATGGAATTGGGCGAGGAGCCGCCGCTGGCGCCCGGCGCCCTGGTCCAGAACCTGACGCCCGAGGCGCTCGCCGCGGCCAGTGGTCTGAAGCTGCAGCCCTTCCTGGTGCAGCAGACCCAGGCCGCCGGCCGGCGCGATGCGCTCGGCCGCGACTGGCCCGTGCCTTCCGCAGGCATCGACAAACACCGCGGCTACGCCTTCCAGTGGTATGCACTGGCGGCGCTGGCCCTGATTTTTTATGTAATGACGGGATTTCGACGTGGCTCAAGAACAAATCGCTGACCCCAAGGCCCCTGAGGCTGCGCGCCGCCGTGGGCGCATGAAACTGCTGTTCGTGCTGCTGATCTGCGCGCTGCCGATCATCGTGTCCTACATCACGTTCTATATCGTCAAGCCGGATGGCCGCACCAACTATGGCACCATCCTCGACGCGCGCTCCTTGCCGATTCCCGAGATGGCCACCACCACGCTCGACGGCAAGCCGCGCACCCTTGCCGACCTGAAGGGCAAGTGGGTCATGCTGCGCGTCGGCGGCGGCGCCTGCGACGACGAGTGCCAGCGCCAGCTGTACGCGATGCGCCAGTGGCGCACCATGCAGGGCAAGAACATGGACCGCATGGAGCGCGTCTGGCTGATCACCGACAACGAGCCGCTCGATACCGTCCTGATGCGCGAGTACGACGGCATGGAACTGCTGCGCGCGCCTGCCGCGACGGTGGCGCAATGGCTGCCGGTCGCACCGGGCCAGAAGATGGGCGACCACATCTACCTGATCGACCCGCTCGGCAACCTCATGATGCGCTTCCCCTACCAGCCGGAGCCGGGCCGCGTCTACAAGGACATCGTCAAGCTGCTCAAGGCCTCGTCCATCGGTTGAGCCTTCCAGCTTGCGCTTCACAGTCATAGTTAAAAGAAACACATGGATCTGTCTTCACTGCTTCACCTGCTCCTGATGGGCGCGCTCGTCGCCAGCCTGCCGCTGGCGATCGTCTGGATGTCGGCCGACGCCAATAAATACCGCAAGCTGGTCTGGGTGATGGTGTTTCTTACCTTCGACCTGATCGTGTTCGGCGGCTTTACCCGCCTGACCGATTCGGGCCTCGGTTGCCCGGACTGGCCGGGCTGCTATGGCGAAGCCAATCCCTTCCTGGCCCATGAACACATCGCCGCCGCCGAGGCGGCGATGCCGACCGGCCCGGTGACCGTCGCCAAGGCGTGGATCGAGATGATCCACCGCTACCTGGCGATGGGCATCGGCGCGCTGATCCTGGCGCTGCTGTTCACCTCGGTCAAGCAGTGGCGCCGCACCCACAACGAAGTCTTCAAGCCGGCCATGCCGCTGGCGTTGCTGGCGTCGGTGCTGGTGCAGGGCGCCTTCGGCGCCTGGACCGTCACCCTCAAGCTGCAACCGGTGATCGTCACCATCCACCTGTTGCTGGGCATGATGCTGCTGGCCATGCTGGTGTGGATGGGCTGCCGCGAAGACTATCTGCTCAAACCGCCACCGCTGGCGCGGGGGCTCGATCTCGTGCGCCGCCTGCGCGGCCTGCGGCGCCTGTCGCTGATGGCGGCGGTCGTGCTGGTCACGCAGATCGCGCTCGGCGGGTGGGTGAGCACCAACTACGCCACCATGGCTTGCGACACCTTCCCGCTGTGCCAGGGCGCGCTGGTGCCGGAACTCGACTTCGAGCATGGTTTCCACCTGTGGCGCGAGCTGGGCATGACCAAGGAAGGCCATTACCTGCCGTTCTCGGCCCTGGTGGCGATCCACTGGGTGCACCGGGCGTTCGCGCTGGCGGTGGTGCTGGTGCTGGGCCTGGCGGCCTGGCGCGCCTGGCATCTGCCTGAGGTAGGCACGACCGCGCGCCGGCTGTTGCTGGTGATGGTGGTGCAGCTGTTGACCGGCATCGCCACCGTGTATTTCGACTTCCCGCTGGCGATCGCCGTCATGCATAACGCCGGGGCCGCCCTGCTTGTCATTCTGGTGACCATGTTAAACTACCGGGTGAAGTTCCAACTCGACGCGGCCCGCGCCACCCCGGCGCCCGAACTTTCCAATGCCTTGTCGCGCCAGCAAGCGCCCTAAATGACGACCCAGACCGCCATCCACAAGCCTCCGAGCCGGTTCTCGCAATACTGGACCCTGACCAAGCCGCGCGTGACGCAGCTGGCGGTGTTCTGCGCCGTGATCGGGATGTTCCTCGCCACCGACGGCTTCCCCGGCTGGCAAACGCTGGTCGCCGGCACGGTCGGCATCTGGCTGCTGGCCGCCGCCGCCTTCGCGGTGAACTGCCTGGTCGAGGCCGAGGTCGACGCGCGCATGGCGCGCACCGCGCGCCGCGCCACGGCATCGGGCGAGTTGAGCCAGTCGCAGACGATCACTTTTTCGGTCGTGCTGGGCGGCCTGGGCATGTATATCCTGTACACCCTGGTCAATCCGCTGACCATGTGGCTGACCTTCGTCACCTTCGTCGGCTATGCCTTCATCTATACCTTGCTGCTCAAGCCGAACACGTCGCAGAACATCGTGATCGGCGGCCTGTCGGGCGCCATGCCGCCGGCGCTGGGCTGGGCCGCGGTGGCCAATGAGGTGCCGATGGAAGCCTGGCTGCTGGTCCTGATCATCTTCATGTGGACCCCGCCGCATTTCTGGGTGCTGGCCATGTACCGGCGCGAAGATTACGCCCGTTCGGGCCTGCCGATGCTGCCGATCACCCACGGCATGAAGTTCACCGGCCTGCAGGTGTGGCTGTACACGATCGGCCTGGCCGCGACCACCTTGCTGCCGTTCGCGGTGGGCATGAGCGGCCTGATCTACCTGGCGGCGGCGGTGCCCCTCAACGCCATCTTCCTGCGCCACGCGTGGCGGGTGCACCGCAACTACAGCGATATGGCGGCGCGCAAGACCTTCACCTGGTCGATCGTCTACCTGTCGTTGCTGTTCGCGGCCTTGTTGGTCGACCATTACTTCAAGTTCTGACATGAAAAAGATCCTGGGCGTACTTGGATTCGCGGCTGTAGCACTGCTGGCTGGTTGCGACAAGCTGGCCGACAAGCCGCCGGCCTTCCACAACACCGACGTCACCGGCGTCGACTACGCCAAGGGTTTCGCCCTCACCGACCATACCGGCAAGCCGCGCACCCTCGAAGACTTCAAGGGCAAGGTGGTGGTGGTCTTCTTCGGCTACACCCAGTGCCCCGACGTCTGCCCGACCACGATGGCCGAGATGGCCACCGTGATGAAGGAACTGGGCCCGTCGAGCGACGACGTGCAGGTGCTGTTCATCACCGTCGACCCCGAGCGCGATACGCAGGAACTGCTGTCGCACTACGTCCCGGCCTTCGACAAGCGCTTCATCGGCCTGTATGGCGACGCCGCCGCGACCGCCAAGGTTGCCAAGGAGTTCAAGGTGTTCTACGCCAAGGTGCCGGGCGCCGATCCCGGCAGCTACACCGTGGACCACACGGCCGGCAGCTTCGTGTTCGACAAGCAGGGCCGCCTGCGCCTGTTCGTGCGCCACGGCCAGGGCCCGGCGCTCATCGCCCACGACCTGCGCCAACTGCTATGATGATGTAAACATCATTCATCACAGGACGGCATGGAAGCGCGACCCGGAAGAAACTACACCCGCATCGCCATCGTCGTCCTGCTGACGCTGGGCTGTCTCTATGTCTTGCGTCCCTTCCTGCCGGCCATCCTGTTCGCCGCCGCGGTCGCCATCTCCACCTGGCCCCTGTACCTGCGCCTGCTGCGCGAACTGCGCGGCCAGCGCACGATCGCGGCGCTGACGATGACGCTCACCCTGACCCTGTTGTTCATCATCCCGCTGTCGATGGTGGCCTACAACCTGGGCGACGACGTCGCGCGTGGCTTCAACGAATTGCGCGTCCTGGTCGAGCACCGCGAACTGGCGCCGCCGGCCTGGATCCGCGACATTCCCCTGCTCGGCGAAACGATCGACACCTACCTGCATGACCTGATCGCCAGCCGCGAGCAGATGCTGGCGCTGGCCCAGCGCATGATCGAGCCGGCCCGTATCTGGCTGGTCAAGGGCGGCATCATGCTCGGGACCGGCGTAGTGCAGATGAGCCTGGCGGCCTTCGTCAGCTTCTTCCTGTACCGCGACGGCAATGCGCTCCTGGCGGTGATCGCGGTGACGATGCGCAAGGTGATGGGCGAGGGCGCCGAATCGATCCAGCACACGGTCAGCCAGACCGTGCGCGGCGTGATGTACGGCCTGCTCGGCACGGCGCTGGCCCAGGCGCTGGTGGCGGCGGTCGGCTTCGCGATCACCGGGGTGCCGGCGGTGCCGCTGCTGTCGGTGCTGGTGTTCCTGACGTCGCTGATTCCGCTCGGCCCGCCGCTGGTGTGGGGTGGAGCGACCCTGTGGCTGTTCGCCCATGGCGAGACGGGCTGGGCGATCTTCATGGCGATCTGGGGCACGGTCTTGATCAGCGGCGTCGACAACGTCGTGCGGCCGATGCTGATCAGCCGCGGCAGCAGCCTGCCGTTCCTCCTGACCCTGCTCGGGGTGCTGGGCGGCGTGATCGCCTTCGGCTTCGTCGGCATGTTCATCGGGCCGGTGCTGCTGGCGGTCGGTTATTCCCTGATGAGCGAATGGACCGGGACCGAGGATCCGATCGTCAAGCACGATGAGGACATCGCTCCAGGCTAGCAGCTGCCCAGCTTCCAGACCAGCTTGTCCCTGCCTTTTTCCAGCAACAGCACCTCGACGCCGTTCTTCACCGAGCGCGTGATCGTCACCGAACGCCCAAAGTAGCCATACTCGGTCTTGAGCGCGTCCTTGCTCTCGCTCTGCCTGACCTCGGCGCGGTCGATCTGCAGCCGCAGGTTCTGCAGGATCTGGGCGTCCGGCCAGCGCGCCGACAGGGCGACGTGGCGGGTGCGGTCGTCGCCGTTGGCTTCGGGATAGCGCCGCTCGCAGGCGGCGACGACGCCCGCATGCATCAGCGAAGCCAGGCACAACAGGCCTGCAGCCAGCCCGGGAAGCATGGAAAACCGGATGGTCATGGATCGTGCTCGAAGTTCACAAGCGCTCATCGTAACAGCAGGCGCAGCTGCTCGAAATCGATCGGCTTGGTCAAATGGTGATCGAAGCCCGCGTCCAGCGCCAGCGTGCGGTCCTTGTCCTGGCCCCAGCCGGTGGCGGCAACGAGCGTGATGTCCAGGCCGGACGGCAGGGCGCGCAGGCGCCGCGCGAGTTCGTAACCGTTGTAGTCGGGCAGCCCGATGTCGAGCAGGGCGACGTCGGGCGCGAATTCGGCCGCGACGTCCAGCGCGGCCGCCGCGGTGTGCGCCATGCGCGTCTCGCAGCCGAACAGTTCCAGCGCCAGCGCCATGGTCTCGGCGGTATCGAAGTTGTCGTCCACCACCAGCACCCGCCTGGGCGGGACCGGCGCGGCCGGTTCCGCGACGGCTTCCGGCGCGGCGCAGCCGGCGACCAGCGGCAGGCGCAGCGTGAATTCGCTGCCCAGGCCGGGCCCGGCGCTCTCGACCAGGATCGCGCCGCCATGCAGGTCGACAATGCCGCGCGCCAGCGCCAGCCCGATGCCGAGCCCGCCCCTGGCCCGGTCGAGGGCCGGTTCGAGCTGGGCGAACATATTGAATACCGCGCCCAGCGCGTCCGGCGGAATGCCGATGCCGTTGTCGCGCACGCGCAGTTCGGCGTGGCCGTCCGCGCAGGTGAGTTCGACGTCGATCAGGCCGCCGTCCGGCGTGTACTTGGCGGCATTGGCCAGCAGGTTGATGACCACTTGCGCCAGGCGCGTGGCGTCGCCGTCGACCACCAGCGGCGTGTCGCCAACGGACAGGCGCAGCGTATGGCGCGCCGCCGCCATGGCCGGGGCCATGTCCTGGGCCGCGCCGCGAACCAGCGGCGCCAGGTCGACCGCCGTGCGCCGCAGCCGCATCCGGTTCTGGGTGATGCGCGAGACGTCCATCAGGTCGTCCACCAGCCGCGTCAGGTGGCGCAGTTGGCGGTCGAAGGCCTGCAGCAGGCGCTCGTCGGCGCCGCTGCCGTACTTGAGCTTGAAGACGTCGACCGCGCTGCGCATCGGCGCCAGCGGATTGCGCAGCTCGTGCGACAGGGTGGCCAGGAATTCGTCCTTGCGGCGGTCGGCCGCCGTCAGTTGCAGGTTGAGCGCCTGCAGCTGCAGGTCGGCCGCGCGCTGGGCCTCGAGCGCTTCCTCGGCCACCTTGCGCGCGCCGAGCAGGGCATGTTCGTAGGCGTGGCGTCCGCTCGACCTGAACACGGCCCAGTGGTCGAGCCAGGCGCCGTCGGCGCCGGGATGGCGCACGATGTTGAGCAGCACCGGCAGGTGCCGGCCGTCCAGGGTGAGCAGGTCGACCTGGACTTCGTTCACCGCGCCTTCGCGCTGCAGCAGCGGCACGCAGCGGGTGTGGTGGAACAGGCGGGCGCCGACCGACAGCAGGTCGCAGAAACGCAGCTTGCCGGTCAGGGCATCGGATGGCGCGCCGAGCCAGGCGTGGATGGTGGCGTTGGCGCGCACGATCATGCCGTCGGCATCGGTCGCCAGCAGCCCGCACGCCGCCTGCTCGTAAAACGCATCGACGGCGGGCAGGGCGGCGTTCATCGAAGGTCAGCGCAGCGTCTGCGCCAGGAAAACGTCGATCGCGCGCGAACTGGCGGTCGGCGCGCTCATGTGCGGGCAGTGGCCGACGTTGTCGATCACGGCCAGGCTGCTGCTGGGCAGGTGCCGGTGCAGCCACTCGCCGACCGTGCGCGGCGCGATCAGGTCGTCGCTGCACTGCAGGACCAGGGCCGGCACGGTCGACTTCGGCACATCCGGCCGGTGGTCGGACAGGAAGGTGACGCAGGCGAAGTGGCGCGCGATCTCGGGATCGTTGCGGCAGAAGCTGTCGGTCAGTTCCTGGCGCAGCTCGGGCCGGTTCGGCGCGCCCATGATGGCCGGGGCCAGGCTCCGCGACCAGCCCAGGTAGTTCGCTTCCATGGTGTCGAGCAGCTCGCCGATGTCTTCGCGGCTGAAGCCGCCGACATAGTCGCCGTCGTTGATGTAGCAGGGGGAGGGGCCGATCATGGCCTGGGCGGCGAAGCGCCCGGGCGCCGCGATGGTGGCCAGCATCCCGATCATGGCGCTGACCGAGTGGCCGACCACCACGACCGGTCCGGTGGCGAACTCTTCCACGACCTCGAGCAGGTCGTCGGCATGGCCGTGCAGCGACGCGTACCGGGCGCGGTCGTAGGCCGCCAAGTCGGAGCCGCCGGAGCCCGTCAGGTCATAGGTGATGACGCGGAACCGGTCCTGGTAGCAGGGCGCGAGGAAGCGCCACATGGTCTGGTCGCAGCCGAAACCGTGGGCAAACACCATCGTGGCCGCTCCCTGGCCGGTCACGTGGACGTTGTTGCGAGTCTTGACGGACATTTAATGCCTTCTAATATTTTCACGCAGCCATGCACTGAAAATAACATTTTTTGTCTGCAAAGTCAGCAAAGGCAGCATGCAATCAGGGTGCAAAGGGGCGTAAACATTTCAATCGCGCTCGTCGTTTTCATTTAAGCGGGTCAATTGCGGTATGACTTTGACCAGCAAAATGCGTGGCCCGTTCATTTTCTTGACCACGACGTCGAAATGCGGGAACGCGATGCGCTGGCCCTGCTTCGGGATGTCGCCCAGCTTTTCCATCAGCAGGCCGCCGACCGATTCCACGTCTTCCAGCCCCATCTGCTCGTTGTCGATGTCGATCCCGAGCAGGCGTTCGAGCGAGAAGATCGGCAGGCTGGCCTTGCCGATATAGGTGCCGTCGGTCTGCTTGAGCCAGTCGTTTTCGTTCATCCGGAACTCGTCGCGGATCTCGCCCACCATCGCTCCCAGCAGGTTGTCCAGGGTGACGAAGCCGACCGGACGCTTGCCCTTTTCGCCGATCAGGGCGAAGTGCGGCGCGCCGCCGCGGAAGCGCCGGAAGATGTCCTGGGCCGGGGTGCGCGCCGAGATCGACTCGACCGGGCGCAGGAACTGCGTCAGGTCGGTGACCGGGCGGCCCGCCTGCAGCGCGAAATACAGGTCCTTCAGGTGGATGATGCCCAGCACTTCCTCGCCTTCCTCGTCGAAATACGGGTAGCGCGAAAAGCGGTTGCGGCGCACGGTTTCCAGGTTTTCTTCCAGCGAGCGGCTGGCGTACAGGGCGCTGACCTCGTTGATCGGCCGCATCAGCTCGGATACCTGCAGCGTGCTGAAGTCGAGCGACTGGGCCAGGATGTTGCGGTCGTCCTGGGTGATCTGCTCGCCCGGCGTGGTGGTGTTGGTATTGGTGCGCAGGATGAGCTTGAGCTCGTCGAGCGAGTAGTGGGTGTCGTGACCGCCGGCGCCGGCCAGGCCGGCCATGCGCAGCACGGCGTTGGCGCTGGCATTGAGCACGGCGATCGCCGGGTACATCGCCCAGTAGAAGCCGTACAGCGGCATCGCGCACCACAGGGCCACCGATTCCGGCAGCCGGATCGCGAGCGACTTGGGGGCCAGTTCGCCGACCACGATGTGCAGGAACGAGATCACCGAGAAGGCCACCACGAAGGACACGCCGTGGATCAGTTCCTCGGAGGTGACGCCGAGGAAGGCGAACACCGGCTCGAGCAGGCTGGCGAAGGCCGGTTCGCCGACCCAGCCCAGGCCCAGCGAGGCCAGGGTGATGCCGAGCTGGCAGGCCGACAGGTAGGCGTCGAGCTGGCCGTGGACCTTGGCCAGGATGCGTCCGCGCAGGCCGGTGGTCTTGGCGATCGCGCGCACGCGGGTCTTGCGCAGCGTGACGATACTGAACTCGGCCGCCACGAAGAAGCCGTTCAGCGCCACCAGGAAGAAGGCGAGAACGACAAATAAAATGTTTTCCATACTGGTTTTGTATTAACAAAAGGCAAAGCCAGGGGTCATTGTACAACCTGACTTGTCTTTATTCCCTGTCAAGCGCTTCCTTGTGCACGGCGGCCAGGATGGCCTCGACCGCCGGATGCTTGATCTTGCGTTCGTTCGAGATCGCATAGAAGTGCTCGCGCACCTCGGGCACCCGCCCCACCAGCTCGGCCCCGAGCTGGACCTTGATGTCGGCCACCGGCGCCGCCGGGGTGAAGAACAGGCCGAGTCCGCGCCGCCCGAAGGTATTGAGCAGGGCGTTGTCCTCGAACTCGCCGACCACGTCGGGCCGGATCGCATGGCGCTCGAACCAGTCGTCGATCTTGCCGCGCAGGGCATTGTTGCGGGTCGGGAGCAGGATCGGGGCGCCGTGCAGCGAGGCCGGGAAATCCTTGCGGTAGTTCTTGGCCAGGGCCGGGGCGCCGACCACATACATCTCGTTCTCGGACAGCAGGTGGCTGAACACGCGCAGCGTGGTCCCGGTCGGCACCGCGCGGTCGGTCAGCACCACGTCCAGCTTGTGCAGGGCCAGGTCGCCCAGCAGGGCTTCGTACTCGTCTTCATGGCACACCAGGCGCACCGGAATGGCGAGCTGGGTCGTCACCTCGAGCATGCGGTAGGCGGTGAACTTGGGCAGCGAATCCGAAATGCCCACCGCGAGCCGGATGCGGGCGCTGTCCGAGGCGTCCAGCGCTTCCTGCATCTGTTCTCCCAGAAGAAAGATCTGGTCGGCATAGGACAGCGCCAGGCGACCGGCCTCGGTCAGGTTCAGGCGCCGGCCTTGCTGATTGAACAGTGCTTTGCCAAACGCCTGTTCAAGCAAGGTAAGCTGTGTGCTGACAGTCTGGATCGCCAGGCCAAGGCGCTCGGCGGCGCGCGTGATGCTGCCTTCCTTGGCAACCACCCAGAAGTAATAAAGGTGACGGAAATTGGGTGGCGCGTGGTTCATGGCTTCTGTTTTTCGGAAGTAATATTTCGATTATCTTCGCTTTTTCAATAAGCGCCAAGCTTTTACAATATAGCTCGCCGACACTGTTGGCGTATAACTTTTATAAGAGGGAAAAACTTATGAAGTACTTTACCTGGTCATTCATCGTGACCGCAGTCTGTCTCGCGCTCTCCGCATGGTGGGGCTTCGAGCATGGCGGCATGAGCGCCGCGTTCACCGCGCTGGGCGTGGCGGCCATCCTGGCGGTGATGGAAGTCTCGCTGTCCTTCGACAACGCCGTGGTCAACGCCTCGGTGCTCAAGGGCTGGGACGAGTTCTGGATCAAGCTGTTCCTGGGCGTCGGCATCATCATCGCCGTGTTCGGCATGCGGCTGGTGTTCCCGCTGGTGATCGTGGCCGTGGCCGCGGACCTGGGCGCCGTTGAAGTGTGGAACCTGGCGCTGACCGATCCGAAGGCGTTCTCGACCCACCTGACCAACCACCACGCCGAAGTGGCGGCCTTCGGCGGCATGTTCCTGCTGCTGGTGTTCCTGAACTTCATGCTGGACGACGAGAAGGAAACCCACTGGCTGGGCAACTTCGAAGCCAAGATCGGCGCGCTGGGCAAGGTGTCCTCGATCGCCGTCATGATCGCGATCGCCGCGCTGCTGTTCAGCATGACCTATGTTGAAGAAGCGCAGAAGATGGTCGTCCTGATCGCAGGTATGTGGGGCATCCTGGTCTATGTCGGTGTCGACATGCTCAGCAGCATGCTGGAAAAGAGCGAGTCCGAAGCCGGCGCCGTCGGCGACGCGGTCAAGAAGGGCGGTATCGGCGGCTTCCTGTACCTCGAAGTGCTGGATGCCTCGTTCTCGTTCGACGGCGTGATCGGCGCCTTCGCGATCACCAGCGACGTCGTGATCATCATGCTGGGCCTGGCGATCGGCGCGATGTTCGTGCGTTCGATGACCGTGTTCCTGGTGCGCAAGGGCACGCTGGACGAATACGTCTACCTGGAGCATGGTGCGCACTACGCGATCGGCATCCTGGCCGTGATCATGCTGGCGAGCATGAAGTGGCATGTGCCAGAGCTGATCACCGGCGGCGTCGGCG
Source organism: Massilia timonae (assembly GCF_001866515.1). Classification (NCBI taxonomy): domain Bacteria; kingdom Pseudomonadati; phylum Pseudomonadota; class Betaproteobacteria; order Burkholderiales; family Oxalobacteraceae; genus Massilia; species Massilia timonae. The sequence goes on along the minus strand of NZ_JRYB01000001.1, from coordinate 606,950 downwards.
TGGCCTTCATCCTGGCTTCGCTGTGGAGTTCGCTGCAGTACAAGAAAAAGCACGCCGCAGTGGAAGGCGGCGCGTAACGACGCAATACAGAATCCGCGGCGAGCGGCTGAACACCAGCTCGCTGCGTTTGCAACCCGGTGTTCACTAACTAGGAGAGTCTCATCATGGCAATCAGTCTGCAAAAAGGCGGCAACGTCAACCTGTCGAAAGAAGCTCCGGGCCTGACTTCGCTGAAAGTCGCCCTCGGCTGGGACATTCGCGCAACCGATGGCGCAGCTTTCGACCTCGACGGCGCCGTGTTCCTGCTCAATTCGTCGGGCAAGGTACGTTCGGACAGCGACTTCATCTTCTACAACAACCTGAAGTCGGCCGACGGTTCGATCGTCCACTCGGGCGACAACACCACCGGCGCCGGCGAAGGCGACGACGAGTTCGTCACCATCGACCTGACCAAGGTGCCGGCCGACGTCGACAAGGTCGTGCTGGGCGTGACCATCCACGACGCCGAAGCACGCCGCCAGAACTTCGGCATGGTCGGCAAGGCCTTCATCCGCTGCGTCAACAACACCACCAACCAGGAAGTCGCGCGCTACGACCTGTCGGAAGACAGCTCGACCGAAGCGGCGATGATCTTCGGCGAGGTGTACCGCAACGGCGCCGACTGGAAATTCCGCGCGATCGGCCAGGGCTTCAACGGCGGCCTGGGCCCACTGGCCCGCAACTACGGCGTGAACGTTTAAGGTAATGTAGGGGCGGTCCATGGACCGCCTTATGAAAGGAAGCCAAATGCCAGTATTTACCGTGACCGGGGACGTCGATCCCTTCCTGCATGTGTCGATGAAGCAGGGCGAGACCATCTATTGCGAATCCGACGCGATGGTGATGATGGAATCGACCCTCGATCTCAAGGGCAAGATGAAGGGCGGCCTCGGTAGCGCGCTGATGCGCACCTTCGCCAACGGCGAGTCGTTCTTCCAGCAGCACATCGAAGCGACCCGCGGCGAAGGCGACTGCCTGCTGTCGCCGACCCTGCCGGGCGCGATGCAGATCGTCGACGTCGGCCCGAACAACTACATCATCAGCGACGGCGCTTTTGTTGCGGCCACGTCCGGCGTCGACCTGCGGGTGCGCACGCAAAGCCTGGGCAACGCCCTGTTCGCGCAGAGCGGCGGCTTCTTCGTCACCGAGACGGGCGGCCAGGGCCAGGTGGTGGTGTCGGGCTTCGGTTCCATGTCGGTCCTGGAGGTCGAGCCGGGCAAGGACGCGATCATCGACAACTCGCACGTGGTGTGCTGGGACAGCACCTTGCGCTACGAGATCTCGATCACGACCGGCACCAGCGGCGGCTTCCTGGGCAACCTGATCAACAGCCAGACCAGCGGCGAGGGCATGGTCCTGCGCTTCTCCGGTCGTGGCAAGGTATATGTGTGTTCGCGCAACCGCACCGCATTCAAGGCCTGGATGCAGGCGCCCGCAAAATAAGGAGGAATAACATGTCAGTCAATCTGCAAAAGGGACAGAAGATCTCCCTGGACAAGGAAGCCGGTGGCGGCCTCGCCCGCGTGACCATGGGTCTGGGCTGGGACGCGATCAAGTCCAAGGGCTTCTTCGGTTTCGGCGGCGGCAAGTCGGAGGCTGTCGACCTCGACGCCTCGGTGGTGTTGTTCGACGAATCGAACAATGCGATCGATACGGTCTGGTTCCGCCAGCTCAAGAGCCGCGACGGCAGCATCTCGCACTCGGGCGACAACCGCACCGGCGCCGGCGATGGCGACGACGAGCAGATCAATGTCGACCTGAACGCCGTGCCGGCGAACGTCAAGGCGCTGGTGTTCACGGTGAACAGCTTCACCGGCCAGAACTTCTCGACCGTGGAGAACGCCTACTGCCGCCTGATCAACGCCGCCAACCAGCAAGAGGTGGCGCGCTTCAACCTGTCGGTGACCGGTTCGCACTCGGCCCAGATCATGGCCAAGCTGTACCGCCACAACGGCGAGTGGAAGATGCATGCGATCGGCGAGAACGGCAATGGCCGTACCTTCGACGATCTGATGCCGCAGATTACGGTGCATCTGTAATCCGCTGCGCGGAATGAAGACCGGAGCCAAGGCTCCGGTTTTTTTTCGTCCCTGTTTTTGCGGGTTGCAGCGCTTACCCATGGCGCATGAAATTCCGTTCGAGGTTGACAAGGCAGCCATCGGGGTCTAGTGTATCAATGAACTAATACACCAATACGCGATGACCAGCCACACTCCCCAACTGTTCTCGATCGTCCCTGGTTCGACCGAGCCGATCTACCGGCAACTGGTCGATCAGGTGCGCCGCATGGCGGCAGGAGGCCAGCTGGCGCCGGGCGACGCGCTGCCCTCAGTGCGGGAGACCGCGTTGCAGCTTGCGGTCAACCCGATGACCGTGTCGAAAGCCTACGGCTTGCTCGAGCTGGAGGGCGTGCTCGAGCGTCGGCGTGGAGTCGGCATGGTGGTCGCGGATCGCCTGCGCCGCGTCAGCGACGCCGGCGAGCGCCTGGCGCTGCTGCGCCCGACCCTGGAGCGCGCCGCGCGTGAGGCGCGCGAGCTCGAGCTCGATCCCGACGCCATCCTTACCCTGTTTACCCAAATCCTGAAGGAATCAGCATGACAGCATCCCCGATCCTGATGCGCGGCGTCGCCAAGCGCTTCGGCAGCAAGCCCGTCCTCGATGGCCTCGACTGGGAAGTCGGGCAGGGCCAGGTGATCGGCCTGCTGGGACGCAACGGCGCCGGCAAGTCGACCCTGATGGAATGCCTGCTGGGCCTGCGCGAGATCGACGGTGGCAGTGTCCGGCTGTTCGGTGAGCCGCTTGACGCGCTGTCGGACGCGACCCGCGCTCGCATCGGCTATGTGCCGCAGAAATCCGATCTGTTCGAATGGATGACGCCGCTGCAGATGCTGGCCTATTTCAAAGCCTTGTATCCGCGCTGGAACGATGCCAGGGTGGCAGGCTTGCTGGATCGCTGGGGCATCGATATCGCGCTGCGCAACAAGCCGATCCGGCGCCTCTCGGGCGGCGAGCAGCAACGCCTGTCGATCATCCGCGCACTGGCCCACGAACCCGAGCTGCTGGTGCTGGACGAGCCGGTGTCCGCCCTCGATCCTGCCGGGCGGCGTGACTTCCTGGCCGAGCTGATCGACGGCGTGATCGAGCGCGGCACCACGGTGGTGTTCTCGACCCACATCCTCACCGACCTGGAGCGGGTGGCGCTGGACGTCGCCTTCCTCAAGGACGGCCGCATCGTGCTCGAAGGCGACCTCGACGACCTGCTCGACGGCGCTGCCAACCACGTGGCGGCCGATGCGCGTACGCCGCGCAGCCTGGAAGACCTGTTCATCGAGGTGACCCGATGATCGGGCGTACCGGCTATCCGGGCCACCCTGGTCGTCTTGGCCAATACGGGCTGCTGTGGCATGCGGCGATCGAACAGGCTCATCCAGCCGCCCATACGATCCTGCTGTTGTCGATGGGAGTGATGACGTTGCTCGCCATGATCATGGGCGCGCTCGGCTTCGGCATGTCCGGCGTCATCGCCTCGGTATTGTGCACGCCGGCCATCATCATGCTGTTTGTGTGGACCATGTGCTTCGTGCCGGGGGCGACCGGCTTGAACACTCCGGCCAGCGCACAACTGGCGCCCGGCATGCGCGCGCGCCTGTTCGAGCTGACGGTGCTGCTATGGGGTGGCGCAATGGCAGTGCTGACGGCGGGCCTGCTCGTGCTGCAGGACGGACCGGCGCCGATGCTGCTGCTGGCCATGGCGATGACGCTGGGCGTGGCGGCCGGCATGGGCGGCGTGCAAGGCGGCTGGATCATGGTCCTGCCGTTGCTGGGCGCATCGCTGGCCGGCAAGCTGGCGCCGCCGTGGCTGCTCGATGCGCTGCGCACTCCGGCGGCAACCGCGGTGGTGGTGGCGACCATGATCCCATGCGGGCTGCTGGTCGCGCATGCGCTGCTGCCGCGGGCGGGCGATCGCCATTGGGACATGCTCGCGCACCGCGCGCGAGCGCTCGGCAAGGGCAGTAACAGCTTTCATTCCGGCGGCCTGGCCGGATACGCGTGGCATGGGCTGACGCTGGGACGCGACCTTGCGCGCCGGGAGCCACGTGCGCTGCTGATGCGCGCGCTTGGCCCGGACATCGTGGCTGCCACGGTGGCGAGCGCGACGATTGCGGGACTGACGTTCGCTGCCCTGACCTATTTTGGCCGCTCGGTCACGACTGCCGACGTGACGGAGGTGCTCGCACCATCCAGCTCCGCCATGACCGCGCTGATCCTCCTGTCTTTCCTGTTCCAGGCCGGTTCGGTGCCGTCCCTGGTTGCGCGCAGCAAGAACGAGCAAGCCTTGCTGCGCCTGGCGCCGGCGATGCCTGCCGAAGCGCAGCGCTTCAACCGCATGCTGGCGCATGGACTGTTACGCCAGGGACTGACGATCTGGATTTTCGTCAGCGCCACCGCCGTCCTGATGGCGCTGGTTGCCGGCGCGCGTGGCAATGCGCTGGCGGCGTCTGCCTGCATGTGCTGCATGACCTCGCCGGCCATTGCACTGGCATTGCGCGACCATGCCCGCGCGCCGGCCTGGAGCGCCGTTTTTTACTGGCTGTTCGCGGTCGGCCTGAGCCTCATCGGCCCGCTGGCGGGAGCCATCCTGTTCATGGTGTTCGATCTGCCGTTCTGGGCATCGGCGACCATCGTTTCGATCGTCGCGGCCGGCTTGCTGGTGCACCGGCGCCTGCGCCTGGTGGAAGGCGCGCCGTTCGCTTTTCCGGCAGGACGGCTGGACTGACTGGGTGGTACCCGGTATTACCGTCTTTTTTCGAGTAATGCCGGATTTTCGTTACTGCTGGTCACCGTCCTGATGGCCCGCACCTGGCGTTCCATGCTCCCGGCTTCATTTGATTATCCGGTGGGAAGGCTGGATTGACGCGGTAAAGTAGCATTGTGCGATGTGATCTGTTCATTAACCGAGTTGTCCAAAAGGATCGATCGGTCGTTCTCTTTGTTGCTGCGCAACAACCAGAATCCTGTAATATTGATACTAAACTTCGGTTTTTGCTGAAAAAAAGTCGTGCTGAAGATAAGGTTTCGCTGACGTACTTACTTACGAAAAAACCTTCATCTTCAGGGCAACCATGCTTTTTAAATTGACACTGCGCCTCCGGCTGATCGCCACGATGGCCATGCTTGGCTTCCTCATCATCGCCGTCGGCCTGCTCGGCATCTACGGCATGCGTGAAGACCATGCCGCGCTGGAAGAGGTGTACGCAAACCAGCTGGCGTCCAGCATCGCGATCAATAATTCCAAGAACTTCCTGAACCGCGCCCGCTTTGGCCTGGACCGCGCCGTGTTCCATCCGGACGCGGCCGACGTCGGCAAGACCCTGAGCCGCGCCAAGGGCTTCATCGACGATTCGAACAAGGAATGGCAGCGTTACCTCGCCCTCCCGCGCGACGGCGAGGAAGCGACGTTGGCCAAGAACCTGGAGGTCGAGCGCACCCGCTACATCAACGACGGCATGCTGGCGCTGGCCAGCGCCGTCGAGCAGATGAACGTCGAGCGCATCGAAGCGCTGTCGATGACGGAAATGACGGCCCTGTACGGCGCCTTCGACAAAGCCTCGGTTGCGCTGGACGATTACCAGCTGAGTACCGCCAAGCGGGGTTATGACGAGAGCGGCCGCCTGTTCGACATGCTGATGTGGATCTCCGGCGCCAGCGTGGCGCTCGGCGTGCTGCTGGCGGCGGTGTCGTCGTGGCTGCTGCTGCGCGCCATCATGCGTCCGCTCGACCATGCGCTCGGCCACTTCGATGCGATGGCCCATGGCGACCTGTCCACCCGTGTGCAGGTCGACCGCGACGACGAAATGGGCGCTCTGCTCAAGGGCCTGGCCACCATGCAGCAACAGTTGGCCACCACCGTGCGCAGCGTGCGCGACAGCAGCATGTCGATCGCCAGCGCCAGCAGCGAGATCGCGGCCGGCAATATGAACCTCTCAAGCCGTACCGAGGCCCAGGCCAGCGGCCTGGAAGAAACCGCTTCCTCGCTCGAGGAATTGACCACCACCGTGCAGCACAATGCGGACAATGTGCGCCAGGCCAATAACGTGGCGCGCTCGGCGTCCGAAGTCGCGGTGCGCGGCGGCCAGCTGGTGGCGGAAGTGGTGCAGACCATGGGCGCCATCGACGCCTCGTCCAAGCGCATCGTCGACATCATCTCGACCATCGACGGCATCGCCTTCCAGACCAATATCCTGGCGCTGAACGCGGCCGTCGAAGCCGCCCGTGCAGGCGAGCAGGGCCGTGGTTTCGCGGTCGTGGCCGGCGAAGTGCGCAACCTGGCGCAGCGCTCGGCGGCGGCGGCCAAGGAAATCAAGGAACTGATCACCGCCTCGGTCAGCAACGTCGAGGCCGGCACCGCCCTGGTCGACAGTGCCGGCACCACCATGGACGAGATCGTGACCAGCGTGAGCCGCGTCAGCGACATCATGGCCGAGATCCTGGCCGCGGGCGAAGAGCAGAACGCCGGCATCCAGCAGATCAACGAAGCGGTCAGCCACATGGACCAGGCGACCCAGCAGAACGCCGCCCTGGTCGAGGAAGCGGCAGCCGCCACCGGCGCGCTGCAGGACCAGGCGCATGCGCTGCAGCAGATGGTGGGCGTGTTCAAGGTCGATGCGCAGGCGGCGCCTCAGGCGCAGGCGCCGGTGCGAGCGCGTGCCGCTCACGAACGCATGGCCCTGGCCGCGTAAGGACCTGTATTGGCGCCTGTGCGGCCGCCCGCCGCACAGGCGCTGCTTCAGCGGCTCGCCGTCGCCGCCACCTTCACGCCAGCGCCCTGGCGCCGCAGCACCAGCACCCCGAACGCCGTCGCCAGCACGTACATGCTGATCGAATAGATCGCCGCCGGCACCATCAGCCGGAAGTCGCCCAATACCGACACCGCCACGAAAATCGCCAGCGTCGAGTTGTGGATGCCGATCTCGTAACCGATCGCCACCGCGTTCGGCTTGTCGAGGCCGGCGATGCGCGGGACGTAGTAGCCCAGGCCCAGGCTGGCCGCATTGAACAGCACCACCGCCAGCCCGATCGTGGCGAACGAACCGGTCAGCGCATCCCATTCCTTGGCGAAGGCGATCAGCGCCAGCGCCGCCAGCACCGCCATCGAGAAGATCTTCATCGGCTTGTCGGTGCGCGCCGCGAAACCCGGCGTGGCGCGCTTGACCGCCATCCCGATCGCCACCGGCACCAGCACGATGCCGATCACTTCCATCACCTTGGCAGTCTGCATCGGCACCACCTGGCCGCTCTGCGAAAAGCTGGCGATGGCGAAGTTGGCGATCAGCGGCAGGGTCACGATCGATAGCAGCGTGTTGATCGCCGTAAGCGAGATATTCATCGCCACATTGCCGCCAAACAGGTGACTGAACAGATTCGCTGACACGCCGCCGGGCGAGGCGGCCAGCAGCATCAGGCCGATCGCGAACACGGGCGGCACGTCCAGCACCACGACCAGGCCGTAGCACAGCGCCGGCAATGCCAGCGCCTGCAGCGCCAGCGCCAGCAGCACCGCCTTCGGATGCCCGAGCAGACGCCGGAAGTCGCCGACGGTGAGGGACAGGCCCAGGCCGAACATGATCAGGGCCAGCGCCCCGATCAGCAGGGTGGGCAGCAGGGTAATAAAATCGGTCATCGCGCGTCTCCTTGGTGGTGTTCTTATCGGATGTCGGCGCGTCGGACTGCGCATGCGCGCCGCCCTGCCAGTGTAGTCGAGTGCGCGGCGAAAAATCGCCTGTCGGCCCGAGATTACGGCGCGACGACGTTGCGAAACATGCAATAATGCCGCATGAATGCGCGCAACCACGTCCTGGGACCCCATCAGGCAACCGATCGACTCCATGGGTAGTCCAGCAGTGTTTCCCGCTTCCGGCGCCGCCATGGCGGCGGCAATCCGCGATCACGACTGGGCCGCCACGGCGCTGGGCCCGATCGCATCCTGGCCAGCCACGCTGCGCACCAGCGTCAATATCGTGCTGGACTCGGCCTTTCCGAGCTTTATCGTCTGGGGACCGGAGCAGATCCTGCTCTACAACGACGCCTATGCCGAGATCCTGTGCAACAAGCACCCGGCCGCGCTGGGGCTGGGGTTCCAGGCCGTCTGGCACGAAATCTGGGACGTGCTCGGGCCGCTGGTCGAGCGCACCCTGGTCGGCGGCGAATCGCACCGGATGAACGACCTCGCGCTCGTCATGCAGCGCAAGGGTTATGCCGAGCACACCTGGTTCACCTATTCCTACGGTCCCGTACGCGACGACGCCAGCCGCATCTGCGGCCTGCTGTGCACCTGCATCGAGACCACCGACGCCGTGCTCAGGCAGCGGCGCCAGGCGGCCGACGAAGCGGTGCTGCGGGAGCACGAATCGGCGTCGCGCGAAGACGCCGAGCGGGTCCAGCTGGCGCTGGAGGCCGGCGCCATCATCGGCACCTGGTTCTGGGACCTGCCGACCGACCGCTTCACCGTCGACGAAGCCTTTGCACGCGCCTTCGGCCTCGACCCGGCGATCGGCCGCACCGGCCTCTCCCTGGCCCAGGTGGTCGCCACCGTGCACCCCGACGACCAGGCCGGCCTGGCCCAGGCCATCAATACGGTGATCGCGCGCGGCGGCCATTACGCCCACCAGTACCGGGTGCGGCGCGCCGACGGCCGGTACTACTGGATCGAGGCCAATGGCCGGGTCGACCTGGCGCCGGACGGCACCGGCCTGCTGTTCCCGGGCGTGCTGATCGACGTCGAGGGACGGCGCGCGGTGGAGGCCGAGCGCGACGGGGCGATCCTCAAGCTGCGCGCGCTCAACGAGCAGCTGGAACAGAAGGTGCTGGCCCAGGCGCTGGCGCGTGGACGCACCTGGCAGCTCAGTCCCGACATCCTGGGCGTGCTCAACGCCGACGGTTTCATGGAGACCTCGAACCCGGCCTGGCAGGCCACGCTGGGCTGGACCGAGGAAGAGGTGGCCGCCACGCCTTTCCTCGACTTCATCCACCCCGACGACCGCGCCGGCACCGAGGCGGTCTGGCGCCGCGCACTGGAGCGCGGCATTCCCGCGCTGCGCTTCGAGAACCGCTACCGCCACAAGAGCGGCGGCTGGCGCTGGCTGTCGTGGGTGGCGGTGCCGGACGAGCGCAAGGTGTACTGCTCGGCGCGCGACATCAGCGTCGAGCGCGAACGCCAGGCCGAGCTGGAGCGGGCGCAGGAACAGCTGCGCCATTCGCAGAAGATGGAGGCGGTAGGCCAGCTCACCGGCGGGCTCGCGCATGACTTCAACAACCTGCTGGCCGGCGTCGCTGGCAGCCTCGACCTGATCAAGCTGCGCCTCGGGCAGGGCCGCGCCGACGAGATCGAGCGCTATCTCGCGGTGGCTCAGGGCGCGACCAGGCGGGCGGCGGCGCTGACCCACCGGCTGCTGGCATTCTCGCGGCGCCAGACGCTGGCGCCCAGGGCCATCTGCGTCAACACCATGGTCGACGGCATGCTGGAAATGATCCGGCGCACGGTGGGCCCTGGCGTGCGGGTCGAGCCGGCGTACAGCGACGTGCCGTGGACGGCGCTGGTCGACCAGTCGCAACTCGAAAACGCGCTGCTGAACCTGTGCATCAATGCGCGCGACGCCATGCCCGAAGGCGGGCGCATCGCGATCGCCACCGCCAACCGGGTGCTCGGCCTCGACGCCGCGCGCAGCCACGAGCTGCCGCCGGGCGACTATCTCGTGCTCTCGGTGGCCGACACCGGCGCCGGCATGGCGCCGGACGTGCTGGCCAAGGCCTTCGAACCCTTCTTCACCACCAAGCCGCTGGGCCAGGGCACGGGGCTGGGACTGTCGATGATCTACGGTTTCGCCAAGCAGTCGGGCGGGCAGGTGGCCATCGACTCGCAGGTGGGGCAGGGCACCACGGTCAGCATCTTCCTGCCGCGTCATCGCGGCGCGGCCGAGGGCCCCGATGCGGCGCCCGCCCTGGCGGCGCCGCCGGCTGGCCAAGGCGAGACGATCCTGGTGGTGGACGACGAGCCGAGCGTGCGCACGCTGGTGGTCGACCTGCTCGAGGAACTCGGCTACACGGTGCTCCAGGCCGAGGACGGCGCCGGCGGCCTGGCGCTGCTGCAATCGGACGCGCGCATCGACCTCGTGATCTCGGACGTCGGCCTGCCGGGCATGATGAATGGACGCCAGATGGCGGACGCGGCGCGCGTCAAGCGTCCCCGGTTGAAGGTATTGTTCATCACCGGCTATGCCGAAACCGCCTTGCTCGACCACGGCCAGCTCGCGCCCGGCATGTCGGTGCTGACCAAGCCGTTCTCGATCGACGCGATGGCGCAGCGGGTGCGCGAGCTGGTCGCGCGCTAGGTCAGGCGCCGGGCCAGGTCGACAGCGCCTGCTCGACCACCGCCTCGAGCGTCTCGCGCTCGAAGCCGGCCTTGGCCTGGATCGCCATGCCGTGCAGCAGGGCCATCACGAATGCCGCCAGAGCGGCCGGCCGGGCCGAGGCAGGCAAGTCGCCTTCGGCCTGGGCCCGTTCGAAGCGCTCGCGCAGCTGGGTCTCGCCGATCGCACGAAAACCGATCAGGGCCTGGCGCACCGGTTCCGATTCATCCGTTCCGGCGACCGCGCCGTTGATGCCGAGGCAGCCGGCGCGGTCGGGATAGCGGGTATTCAGTTCTACTGAGCTGTACAGGATGTGGGCGGCCACTTCGCGCGAAGTCGGCTTGGCCAGCGCCTCGGGGATATGGGTCATGAAGCGCTCGTGGTAGCGCTCGAGTACTCGCTTGAACAGCGCTTCCTTGTTGCCGAAGGCCGAGTACAGGGCGGGCCGCTCGACGCCGGCGGCCTCGGTCAGGTCGGCGTAGGAGGCCCCCTCGTAGCCCTTGCGCCAGAACACGCACAGCGCGGCGTCGAGCACCTTTTCCACATCGTATTCGCGATGGCGACCCATCAGCGCACCTCCGCTTTTTCAATAACGCGCGTTACAAAAATTGCTTGACAGTCCATCCGCGGATTATATACTCGTCGTTATCGTAACGGTCGTTACGAAATAACGCGTGAGGAAACGATATGTCGAATGATTTGAAAGGCAAGGTTGCGCTGGTGACCGGAGGCTCGCGGGGCCTGGGCGCGGTGATCGCCGAAGCGCTGGCCGATGCGGGCGCCGACGTGGCGATCACCTATGTGGCATCTGGCGGCAAGGCCGAAGCCGTGGTGGAAAGACTGAAGGCGAAGGGCGTGCGCGCACTGGCCATCCGCAGCGACCAGGCCGACACGGCGGCGGCCAAGCCGCTGGTCGACACGGTGATGCACCATTTCGGACGGCTCGACATCCTCGTCAACAATGCCGCGGTGGTCGCCAAGGGCCAGCTCGTCGACGATCCCGCGCTCGACACCGCCGCACTCGACCATCAATGGCAGGTCAACGTCATGGGCGCGGTCGCGACCACGCGCGCTGCCGCGCCCGTGCTGGCCGAGGGCGGCCGGATCATCTTCATCGGTTCGCGCAACGGCACCCTGGCCCTGATCCCCGGCGTGGCCGACTACGCCGGCACCAAGGCTGCCCTGATCGGCTATGCCAAGGGCGTGGCGCGCGACCTCGGGCCGCGCAACATCACCGTCAACGTGGTCCAGCCCGGCGCGATGCCGACCGACATGATGGTGGAGGCCCTGGGCAGCACGACGGCGCCCGACGCTTTCCTGGAGATGCACCCGATCCGCCGCATCGCGACGCTCGAGGAAGTGGCGGCGCTGGTCAATTTCCTGGCCGGCCCGAACGGCGGCTACATCACCGGCGGCGTTATCGACGTGGCGGGCGGGCTCGGCATCTGACGCCGCCGGCTTCTTCAGGCGTTGCGCGTCGCACGCGCGGAGGAGATCGCACCGATTTCCTCCATGTTATCGGTGCCCCATGCGCACAGCGGCTGGAGGGTCCGCGCCAGACTCTTGCCGAACTCGGTCAGCGCGTACTCGACATGGGGCGGCACCGTGCGAAAGTCGATGCGCCGCACCAGGCCGTCGCAAGCCATTTCCTTGAGCTGTTGGCTCAGCATCTTCTCGCTGACATCGCCGACCAGTCTCCTCAGTTCGCTGAAACGCAACTGGTCGCCATGCATCAGGTGATAGACGATCAGGAGTTTCCATTTGCCTGCGATCAGGTCGAGCACGGCTTCCATGCCGCACTTGAAGGGGATGTCTTTCATTCGGCCGCCTCCCGTTTTTACACTTACAAAAAAGTGGGTACTGGTGTAAATCATATCATAGAGGCTACCATCCGGAACATGCGATGCCGACGCCTGGAAAGGGGCGTCAGGCCCTTTCACATCTCACCGGAGGAAGCAATGCGTTCCAGCGATATCCTGTTCCAATCAAGCAAGATCGGTGACCTCGAACTCCCGAACCGCATCGTCATGGCGTCGATGTCGCGCGCCCGGACCGACAACACCGGGCTCGTCCCCAACGCGCTGCAGGCCGAGTATTACCGCCAGCGCGCGTCCGCAGGCCTGATCCTGAGCGAAGGGACGTGGCCGAGCGAGGAGGCGATCGGCGCGTTGCACGTGCCGGGCCTGTTCAACGAACGGCAGGCCGAAGGCTGGAAGCGGGTGACGGACGCGGTGCATGCCGCCGGAGGGCGGATCTTCGTCCAGCTCGGCCACTGCGGCGCGGCGTCGCATCCCGACCTGCATGGCGGCAGGCTGCCGCTGGCGCCTTCCGCCATCGGCCTCGAGCAACCGGTGTTCACGCCGGACGGCTTCAAGACCTCGCCCATCCCGCAGGCCATGACGCTCGGCGATATCGAGCGTACGATCGGCGACTATGCGCGGGCGACGCGGCTGGCGCGCCAGGCGGGTTTCGATGGCGTCGAGCTGCACGGCATCGTCGGTTACCTGATCCCGGAGTTCCTGAACGAGACGTTCAACCTGCGTGAGGACCGTTATGGCGGCAGTATCGAGAACCGCGCGCGCTTTCCGCTCGAGGTGCTCGAAGCGATGATCGGCGAGTGGCGTGCGGGCCGCATCGGCCTCAAGCTCAGTCCCGGCGTCGGTCTCGGCAAGCTCCAGCCGACGGCGCACACCTTGCCGACCTACGAATACCTGGTGTCACGGGTAGCGAAGCTGAAGATCGCCTACCTGCAGCTCTACCATCCGGCCGGCGAGCTGGCAGGCACGCCGATCGAGGCGCTCGAGGGCGGCACGGCGGCTTATTTCCGCCGGTTCTATGACGGGACGATCATGGCCAATGGCGGCTTGACGCTGGAATCGGCGCGCACGCTGCTTGATGCGGGGGATGCCGATCTCGTGTCCTTCGGCGCTCCCTATATCGCCAACCCCGATCTGGTCGAGCGTTTTCGCCAAGGGTTGCCGCTTGCGGCGGCCGATGAGGCGACGTATTACCAGGGAGGCGAGCGCGGCTATATCGATTACCCGCCCGCCAGCTAGTGCCCGCGGCGCTGCACCAGCGCCGTGCCGACGCCGTGGCGCTTGCCCTCGCTGACGGCGGTGACGGTGCCGTCCGGGTTGAACACCAGCGCATTGGCCGCGCCGATTTCTTCGGCCGGCGACTCCCAGCGCTGGCCGAAGCCCGACAGGGCGCGTGCCTGCGCCGTGTCCGTGAAGCCCGGCTCGACCGAGGTGTCGAGCGCATTGCGCTGGCTGATGCGCGGCGCATCGAGCGCCTGGTCCATCGGCATGCCGAAGTCAACGTGGTTCACGATGGTCTGCAGCACCGTGGTGATGATGGTCGAGCCGCCGGGGCTGCCGATGCTGAAGGCCGGCTTGCCGTCCTTGAGCGCGATCGTGGGCGCCATGCTCGAGCGCGGCCGCTTGCCGGCTTCGGGCACGTTCGGGTGCGGGCCGCTGGCGTCGAAGTCGAAATCGGTGAGCTCGTTATTGAGCAGGAAGCCGTAGCCCGGCACCACGATGCCGCTGCCGCCCCAGGATTCGATGGTGAAGGTGTACGCCACCACGTTGCCGTCCTTGTCCGACACCGTCAGGTGGGTGGTGTGCGCGCTCTCGGGCGCCAGCTTGACGGCGGCGGCGGGCTGGGTGCGCAGGGGGATGCTCGGGTCGTTCTGATAGCGGTAGGGGTCGCCCGCCGCCACCGCGCCCGGCGCGGCCTTGCGCGGATCGATCAGCGCACGGCGCTCGGCCGCATACTGCTTCGAGAGCAGGCCGGCGAGCGGCGCATCGACGTATTCGGGATCGGCCAGATAGGCGTTGCGGTCGGCGAAGGCCAGGCGGCTGGCTTCGATATAGAGGTGCTCGGCGCGGGCGCGCGGCAGAGACTCGAGGTCATAGCCCTCGAGGATGTTGAGCGCATGCGCCACCGTCGGGCCGCCGCTGCTCGGCAGGGGCATGCCATACAGCTCGTAGCCGCGATAAGTGCTGCGCAGGGCGGGGCGGATGCGCGCCTCGTAGTTGGCGAGATCCGCCATGGTCATGGCGCCGGGCCGTACGGCATACCCTTTCGCGACCGGCGGCCGGTTGACGCTGTCGACGATCGCGCGCGCGATCGGCCCTTCATAGAATGCCTTCACGCCGCCTTGCGCGATCTCGCGGTAGGCGCGCGCCATGCCGGGATTGCGCAGCAGCGTGCCGGCGGGCAGCGCCTTGCCCTTGTGCAGGTACAGCTCGCTCGTCGGCGCGAACTGGCGGAATTTCTTGTCGTTCTGCTCGACCAGCTTGCTGAAATTGGCGTTGATGCGAAAGCCGCCGTCGGCCACCGCGATCGCCGGCGCCAGCACCTGGGAAAAGCGCATGCTGCCGTAGCGTTCGAGCGCCTCGTGCCAGCCGCGCACGGTGCCCGGCACGCCGACCGCCGCTCCGCTGGCGACCGCCGTCTCGAAGTCGAGCGGCTTGCCATCCTGCTGGAACAGTCGCGGTCCCACCGCACCGGGGGCCGTCTCGCGGTGGTCGATGGTGATCACGCGTTTGTCCCTGGCCAGGTAGATCACCATGAACCCGCCGCCGCCGATGCCGCAGCTGAACGGGTCGGTGACGCCCAGCGTGGCGGCCGCGGCCACCGCGGCGTCGACCGCGTTGCCGCCTTGATTCAGGATGGCGAGCGCCGCCTGCGAGGCCTGCGCGCTGATCGTGGCGACGGCGCCCCCGGTGCCGGTCGCGACCGGCGCGGCCGCGACGCCCTGGAAGGAGACGGCGACGGCCAGGACGCACGCCAGTGCGGCCCGCGGCAGGCGGCGCGGCGCCATCAGCTGCCGTACATATTGAAGACCACCGGATACGACGCCGGTTTCGCTTCCGCCATGCCGCGCGGCTGCGGCACGAACGAGGGATCGAGTTCGATGCGCGCGCCGCGCAGGCCGGGCGAGGTATAGCCGGGTTTGCCCTGCACCAGCCAGAAGCCCTGCGCCATGTTGTTGATGCGCAGGGTGAAGCGGTAGGCCAGCTGGCCGGCCCACATGCAGCGCGCATTGTCCGGGCAGCGGCTGTCGTCGGCGCCCTCGTAGGTGAGGGAGAGGCGCTGGTCGATCGGCAATGGCGGCAGGTGCAGGGTCTGGCGCTCGCTCAGCGTGTACTGGGCGTCGGGCAGGCGGTCGGGCGTGGCGCAGGCCGACAGCAGGCCGGCGGCGGCGATGGAGAGGACGCAGGGCAAGGTGCGCATCGGTGTCATCCAGGGTTTGACGGGAAACCCATGATAGCAAAACCGCAACCGACTGGTCGCGTGACAGCGAAAAGACAGGGCATGGTCAAGTCATAAACAGGTCATATTCGGCAGCTATTCTTTTTCCTGTAGTCCAAAACATATCCCTCAACCAGAGATAGGAATAACAATGTTCAAGAAGATCCTCGCCGGCGCTGCCGCCACGCTCGTGATGACGACCTCGTTCGCCGCCGACATTACCGGCGCGGGCGCGACCTTCCCGTACCCGATCTACGCCAAGTGGGCTGAAAGCTACAAGGCCGCCACCGGCACCGGCCTGAACTACCAGTCGGTCGGCTCGGGCGCCGGCATCAAGCAGATCAAGGCGAAGACCGTGGACTTCGGCGCATCGGACATGCCGCTGAAGGCGGAAGAGCTGGACAAGGAAGGCCTGATGCAGTTCCCGGCCATCATGGGCGGCGTGGTCGCCGTGGTCAACGTCGACGGCGTGACCCCGGGCCAGCTGAAGATGACCGGTCCGCTGCTGGCCGACATCTACATGGGCAAGATCACCAAGTGGAACGCGCCGGAAATCGCCGCCGTGAACCCGGGCGTGAAACTGCCTGCCGCGGACATCACCGTCGTGCACCGCGCCGACAGCTCGGGCACCTCGTTCCTGTTCACCGACTTCCTGGCCAAGACCAGCCCGGCATGGAAAGAGAGCATCGGTTCGGGCACCACCGTGAAGTGGGCCGTGGGCGTGGGCGGCAAGGGCAACGAAGGCGTCGCCGCCAACGTACAGCGTATCAAGGGCGCAATCGGCTACGTCGAGTGGGCTTATGCCAAGAAGAACAAGCTGTCGCACACCCAGTTGCGCAACAAGGAAGGTGTCGACCTGCAACCGTCGGACGACGTGTTCAAGGCCGCTGCCGCCAATGCCGAGTGGACCAAGGCCCCTGGCTTCGGCGTGGTGCTGACCGACGGCGCCGGCAAGCAGAGCTGGCCGATCACCGGCGTGTCGTACATCCTGATGCACAAGAGCCAGGCCGACGCCAAGAAAGGCCAGGAAGTCGTGAAGTTCTTCGACTGGTCGTTCAAGAACGGCGCCCCGGCAGCTGCCGAGCTGGACTACGTGCCGATGCCGGCCAGCGTCGTCAAGCAAGTGCAGGACGCCTGGAAAGCCAACCTGAAGGACGCTTCGGGCAAGGCCATCATGTAAGACGCCTTCACGGCGACCGATCCGGCAGCCTGGCTGCCGGATTTTCGTTGGTGCGCTCGCGGCACCGTGGGCCGCATCAACGCAGAACCTCTTTTTGGGCATCCCATGACAACGGCGAACACGATCGTCCTGGTGATCGACGACAAGCCGGCCATTGCCGAGCTGCTCAAGTTCTCGCTGCACGAGGACGAGTGGGTCTGGCATGACGTGCCGAGCCTGGCGCAAGCCTGGGACTTCATCGGGCGCGAGCGCCCGGAACTGTTGCTGCAGGAATCGATGCTGCGCAATGAAGGCGGCATGCGCCTGCTGGCGCGCCTGCGCGGCGACCGCCGCCTGCGCGAGCAGCCGGTGATCCTGCTGGCGGCGCAATGCGCGGAAGGCGAGCGTCCCGCCAGCCTCCCGGCGCCCGTCCCCCATCCCGAATTCATTCCCCAGGCCCCGCTCGAGCAGGCGCGCGAACTGTCGCCCGAATCGCGCCTGTTGCGCTCGGGCCGCCTGGTGCTCGATCCGCTCAGCTGCAGCGTACGGGTCGGCAACCACAAGGTCGAGGTCAGGCACGCTGAATACCGGCTGCTGCGCTTCCTGCTGTGCCATCCGGGCCAGGTGTTTACGCGCACCCAGCTGCTGGAGCAGCTGTGGGAAGCCCACGCCTCGCTCGACCAGCGCACCGTGGACGTGCACGTGCTGCGCCTGCGCAAGGCGCTGGGGCGGGCCAAGTCGCTGATCAAGACCGTGCGCGGCGCCGGCTACATGCTGTCGCCGACCTGAAGCGCCAAGCGTTTCCATGTCACGACGCTGACATGTTTGCTATCTAGACTTGCGGCAACTTGTTCTTTTTTCACCCGCAATGAGCAGACATCCCGGCCTCGCCCCCTACCTGGCGCCCTATCTGGACCCCGCACGCGGCAACCGCTTCCTGGTCCTGCTGTGGCCGCTGCTGGCCGTGCTGGCATGCGGCGCGTTGTGGGCGGCGACCCTGTTGCGGGTCGAGGCCGAGCAGGAGCGCGTGGCCAGCCAGGCGCGCAAGGACGTGGCGGCCTACGCCGAAGCCTACGAGCAGTACATCACGCGCTCGGTGGCGCAGATGGACCAGATCACGATGCAGCTGAAGTTCAGCTGGGAGAATTCGCGCCAGGCTGGCCTGCTCGACGAGATGCGGCGCGACGGCATGTTCACCGACAGCGCCTTTCACGTGGTGGCGGTGCTCGACCGCGGCGGCGTCGTGCGCTCCAGCACGCGCGCCGGCCTGATCGGCGCCGACCTGGCGCCCAGCGCCTGGTTCAACCACCACCGCGACAACAACTCGACCGCCTTGCGGGTCGGCGCCGCGCCGACGCAGTTCGGCAGCGCCGACGACGTGGTGCTGTTCACGCGCCGCCTCGAAACCCGGGAAGAGGAATTCGACGGTGTGGTGCTGATGGCGATCGACGCCCGCTACTTCACGTCCTTCGTCAGCCCGGCCACCATCGGCGCCGGCGGCATCGTGGCGCTGGCCGGTAGCGAAGGACGGTTGCGGGTCGAGCAGCGCAGCAACGGCGCGTCGTTCACGGATGCGGTCGCGCTGCCGCGCCGCGGCGGCGCCTGGTCGGGCGAGCAGGGCGTGCGCCTGGTCGAGGGCGAGGGCGGCTTCGCCGACGGCCAGTCGCGCGTGCTGGGCTGGCGCCAGTCGACCGCCTATCCGCTGGTGGCCCTGGTCGGCTTGCCGCAGCACGAAGCGCTGGCGGCCAACAACGGCTACTGGATCGAGAGCCGCGACCGCGCCATCGTCGCCACCCTGTGCCTGTTGCTGCTGGGCGCGGTCGGGGCGGTGCTGGCGCGGCGCGCCGTGGCGCGGGCCAAGGAGCAGGACGAGGTGCGGCGCGCTTACCGCGCGGCCACCGAGAGCGGCAACGACGGCTTCTACATGGCCTCGGCGGTGCGCGCGCGCGACGGCCAGATCACGGATTTCCGCATCGTCGACTGCAACGAGCGCGGCGCCTTCTTCTACGGCGTGACGCGCGACGAACTGGTCGGGTCGAGCCTGACCGAGATCGACAGCGGCCTGTTCGGCGAGGACCTCCTCGGCACCTACCGCAAGGCGATGGACAGCGGCTTTCATGAAGACGACCGCAGGATGCCGAGCGATAACCGGCTCAATATCAGCTGGGGCCGCCGGCGCCTGGTACGGGTCGGCAACGGCCTGGCGGTGACCCTGCAGGACATCAGCGAGCGCAAGGCGCACGAGGCCCAGCTCGAGCGCCTGGCCAACGAAGATTCGCTGACCGGCCTGGCCACCCGCCACGCCTTTTTGGAGCGCATGCCGGCCATGCTGGCCCAGGCGCAGGAAGCCGGCGCCGGCAACGGCGCCAGCGCCGCGCTGCTGTTCATCGACCTGGACGAGTTCAAGCATGTCAACGACACCCACGGCCACGCCACCGGCGACCAGCTGCTGAAGGCCGCCGCCGGCCGCCTGCTGTCCTTGCTGCGTCCGGGCGACGGGGTGGCGCGCTTCGGCGGCGACGAATTCGTGGTGCTGCTGTCGCCCTGCGACGGCGAGCGCCAGGCCGCCTCGGTGGCCTCGCGCATCGTCGAGGCTTTCGCCGTGCCGTTCCTGATCGGCGACGAGCTGCACGCCGTGGGCTCCTCGATCGGCATCAGCCTGTATCCGCGCGACGGGCTGGATGCCGAGACCCTGGTCAGGCACAGCGACATCGCCATGTACGTCGGCAAGAACGAGGGCAAGGGGCAATACCGCTTCTTCGATCCCTCGCTGTCGTCGACCCTCAACTCGCGCGCGCGCCTGAAGCAGAACATGCTCGAAGCGCTCGAGGCCGACCAGTTCGTGCTGCACTACCAGCCGCGCGTGGACGCGCGCAGCGGAGAATTGCTGAGCATGGAAGCGCTGGTGCGCTGGCGCCATCCGTCCCTGGGCATGGTGGCGCCGGGCGAATTCATCCCGCTGGCCGAAGCCACCGGGCTGATCGTGCGCATCGGCGAGACCGTGATCGACAAGGCCTGCGCCCAGCTGGCCGCCTGGCGCGAGGCCGGCGTGGCGCTGGTGCCGGTCTCGATCAACGTCTCGCCCAAGCAGTTCCTGCGCGGCGGCGTGCAGCGCCAGCTGAGCGCGGCGCTGGTCAAGCACCGGGTGCCGGCCAGCCTGATCGAGGTCGAGATCACCGAGTCGGCGATGATGGGCGACCAGGACGACATCCTGGCCGAGCTGGCGGCCCTGCGCGCGCTCGGGGTGAAACTGCATGTGGACGATTTCGGCACCGGCTACTCGTCGCTGTCGCAGCTGCAGCGCCTCAAGATGGATGTGCTGAAGGTCGACCGCGCCTTCACCACCGAGCTGGCCAATTCGAAGGAGGGCAAGGTGTTCTTCCAGGCCATCGTGTCGATGGCGCACGCGCTGGGCATGTCGGTGGTGGCCGAGGGCGTCGAGACCGAGGAACAGCTGGCGATCCTGCGCCACCTCGATTGCAACGAGGTGCAGGGTTTCTATATCGCGCGTCCGGTGCCGGCTGACGAGATGGCGGCGATGATGGAGCGGCGTTATCTGCTGGACGCGCAAACCGCCCGCGCTGTTTAGTAAAAGAACATAAACTGCGCCGTCATGAGGTCTTGTTGGTCGCCATGTCCTGCCGACTATGCTTAACTCGACGCCATGAAGATTGTTTTCTCCCTGTTCGCTGCATTCGCCATGTTGATCGGCGTGGCCTGCGCGCCCGCCGTCGCATTCGAGCGGGGCGAACCCATGAACGTCGCCAGCTTCAACCTGCGCTATGACAATCCCCAGGATGGCCCCAACGCCTGGCCGGCGCGCAGGGAGATGGTCAAGGCGCTGATCCGCCATCACGAATTTGACATCGTCGGCACCCAGGAGGGACTCGCCGGCCAGGTCGCCGACCTGGCGGCGATGGAAGAATTCGACCACGTCGGCGTCGGCCGCGACGATGGCAAACAGGCCGGCGAGCATTCGGCCATCTTCTTCCGCAAGAGCCGCTTCGCGCTGCTGGACAAGGGCGATTTCTGGCTCAGCGAAACGCCCGACCGGCCCTCGCTGGGCTGGGATGCGACCTGCTGCCATCGCATCGTCTCGTGGGCCAGGCTGCGCGAACGCGCCAGCGGCCGGGTGTTGTACGTGTTCTCGGCGCACTTCGACCACGAGGGCGTCGTCGCCCGCCGCGCATCGAGCGAGCTGTTGCTGCGCAAGATCGCCGAGATCAGCCGTGGCGAGCCGGCCATCTGCACGGGCGACTTCAATTCGACGCCCGACACCCCGCAGATGCGGGCGATGGCGACGACGATGCGCGACGCCTACCAGGTCAGCCGCACGCCGCCCTACGGGCCGGTCGGCACCTATAACGGCTTCCGGCTCGATGCGCCCAGCCGCGACCGCATCGACTACATTTACGTCGACCGCCACTTCGAGGTGCTCAAGTACGCGGCCCTGGGCGATTCGCTCCACGGCCGCTATCCGTCCGACCACCATCCGGTGGTCGCGCGGGTGCAGTTCAGGTAATGCTCAGTCGAGGTCGGCCGCGGCGTGCCGCTCGTGCACCTGGTCGGCTTCGGGGCCGAACGAGCGGTTGACCTTGCGCCCACGGATGACGGCCGGCCGCGCGGCGATCTCGTCGGCCCAGCGTTTGACGTGCCTGTATTCGTGCACGGACAGGAATTCCGCCGCCTCGTACAGCTGGCCCAGCACCAGCCCGCCATACCAGGGCCAGATCGCCATGTCGGCGATCGTGTATTCCTCGCCCGCGACGAAGCGCTTGTCGGCCAGGTGGCGGTCGAGCACGTCGAGCTGTCGCTTGGTTTCCATCGCGTAGCGATCGATCGGGTACTGCAGCTTTTCCGGGGCATAGGCATAGAAGTGACCGAAGCCGCCGCCGACAAAAGGAGCCGAGCCCATCTGCCAGAACAGCCAGTTCATGGTCTCGGCGCGCGCCACGCCGTCCTTCGGCAGGAAGGCGCCGAATTTCTCGGCCAGGTAGACCAGGATCGAGCCGGATTCGAACACGCGCACCGGCTCGGCGCCACTGCGGTCGACCAGGGCCGGGATCTTCGAGTTGGGGTTGGCCTCGACGAAGCCGCTCGAGAACTGCATGCCTTCGTTGATGCGGATGAGCCAGGCATCGTACTCGGCGCCGCTGTGGCCGGCCGCCAGCAATTCTTCCAGCAGGATCGTCACCTTCACGCCGTTTGGCGTGGCCAGCGAATACAGCTGCAGCGGATGCTGGCCGACCGGGAGTTCCTTGTCGTGGGTCGGGCCTGCGACCGGGCGGTTGATGCTGGCGAAGGTTCCGCCCGACGAGGCGGGCGGGGTCCAGACTTTCGGTGGGACGTAGGATGCTTGGTCAGCCATGGGGTCTCCTTGAACCTGGTCAAAGAAATCATTCTAGCCAATGGGAGAGAAACGCGTTGGCGCGGCCCCGAAAAGGGGCGGGCGGCCTGCCACTTGCTGCAAGATTCGTACAACTTTCCGCATCCCCCCGGGAGAAAAGGCTGCTGGCGCTGGCTTCGGCGCGCGGGATTTCCTATCCTGTCCCGTCCACCACGAGAAAGACCAGGACATGACGAAACCCTCGCGTCGCGACGCCTTCAAGATCCTGCTGGCTGGCGCCAGCCTGCCGGCGCTGCCCGCGGCGGCGGCATCGACTGATTGCCAGGCAGGCGGGCAGGCTTGGCGCCGTGGCATCGAAGGCCAGCGCCGGGCCGACCAGGGCGACGGCACCTACCTGAACCCGATCATCGCGGGCGACCATCCCGACCCCACCGTGCTCAAGGACGGCAAGGACTACTACCTCACGTATTCTTCGTTCTATTCCTATCCCGGCCTGGTGATCTGGCATTCGACCGACCTGGTCAACTGGCGCCCGGTCGCGCCGGCGCTGAGCAAACCCCTGGGGACGATCTGGGCCGTCGACCTGTGCAAGCACGATGGCCGCTACTTCATCTATATCCCGGCCGCGCCGGACGGCAAGCCGTGGTCGATCTACGCGATCTGGGCCGACCGCATCGAGGGGCCGTGGAGCGAACCGGTCGACCTCAGGATTGCCGACTGCATCGATCCCGGCCACGTGGTGGGCGAGGACGGCAAGCGCTACCTGTTCGTCAACGGCATCCGCAAGATCCGGCTCGCCGACGATGGCCTGGCCACCGATGGCCGGCTCGAGAAGGCCTATGAACCCTGGCGCTATCCGGCCGACTGGATCGTCGAGAACTTCGCGCCCGAAGGGCCGAAGCTGCTGCGGCGCGGCAAATGGTTCTATCTGGTGACGGCGGTCGGCGGCACCGCCGGCCCGGTCACCGGCCATATGGTGATCGCGGCGCGCTCGACCTCGGTGCATGGACCATGGGAACACTGCCCGCACAACCCGCTGGTGCGTTCGCTGGGCACGGCCGAACCGTGGTGGTCGCGCGGCCATGCGACCCTGGTCGAGGGACCGGCCGGCGACTGGTGGATGATCTATCACGGCTACGAGAACGGCTACCGCACCCTGGGGCGGCAGACGCTGCTGGAGCCGATCGAGTGGACGGACGATGGCTGGTTCCACGCCATGGGCGGCGACCTGTCGCGGCCATTGCCGATGCCGAGGGGAGGAGAGACCGGCCCGGCCGGCCAGGCGCTGTCCGACGATTTCAGGCGCGACCGCCTCGGCGTGCAATGGGCCTTCCACGATCCGGCGCCGGACGAGATGCGCCGCGCGCGTTACACGGATACGGGGCTGCGGATCGCCGGCCGCGGCGCGTCGCCGGCCGACAGCCGGCCGCTGACCTGCGGCGTCGGCGACCGCGCCTACGAGGTGGAGGTGACGCTCACCCTGGAGGGAGAGGCCGAAGCCGGCCTGCTGCTGTTCTACAGCCAGAAAGCCTTCGTCGGCATCGGTTTTACGCGTGACGAGGTCAAGACCTTCCAGTACGCCGAAGAGCAGGGCTGGGCGCGGGGCAAGCGCAAGACCTCCACGGTGCGGGTGCGGATGACGAACGACGAGCACGTCGTCACCTGGCGCTACTCGCACGACGGCGGCAAGACCTGGACCCTGCACGGGACACGGATGGAAGTATCGGGCATCCACCACAATGTGTTCGGCGGCTTCCTGAGCCTGAAGGTCGGCGTCTATTGCGCCGGCGCCGGCGCGGTGACGCTCGGCGATTTCCGCTACCGGGCGCTGTGAGTGCGGGACTGACAGCGCCAAAGAAAAACCCCGCCGCAGCGGGGTTCGTGATGGGGCAGGGCCGGCTTACACGTAAGCCGCCAGCGCGCCTTTCATCTTCTTGAGCGCGGCCGATTCGATCTGGCGGATGCGCTCGGCCGACACGCTGAACTCTTCGGCCAGCGTATGCAGCGTGGCGCCCGAGCCGTCGTCGTTGGCCAGCCAGCGCGCCTCGATGATGCGGCGCGAACGCGGATCGAGCTTGCCCAGCGCCGTTTCCAGGCCTTCGGACTGCAGGCGGGTGACCTGCTCGGCCTCGAGCACCTTGGTCGGTTCCTGCTGGTCCGACGACAGGTAGGCGATCGGCGAGAACTTGTCGTCTTCGTCGTCGGTCGGCGACTCCAGCGCGATGTCGCGGCCCGACAGACGGGTTTCCATCTCGATCACTTCTTCGCGCTTGACACCCAGCAGCTTGGCGAGGTCGTCGACCTGGCCCGGCGACATCGCGTCCAGGCCGGTCTTGTTGCTGCGCAGGTTGAAGAACAGCTTGCGCTGGGCCTTGGTCGTGGCGACCTTCACCAGGCGCCAGTTCTTGAGGATGTATTCATGCATCTCGGCCTTGATCCAGTGCATGGCGTACGACACCAGGCGCACGCCCTGGTTCGGGTCGAAGCGCTTGACCGCCTTCATCAGGCCGATATTGCCTTCCTGGATCAGGTCGGCGTGCGGCAGGCCATAGCCCAGGTAGCCGCGCGCGATCGATACCACCAGGCGCAGGTGCGACAGCACCAGCTTTTGCGCGGCGTCGAGATCGTGGTCGTCGCGCAGCCGCTTTGCCAGCGATACCTCTTCTTCGTGCGTGAGCATCGGCAGGCGGTTGACGGCCGAGATATAGGCGTCGATATTGCCCAGATTGCCGGTGAAACCCAGTCCCAGAGCACGACTGCCGGTCGGAACCAATGCGGATTGTGCGGACATATTCATTTCCCTCGTAGTAATCTTGCTGCATCCTCAATGTGCCATAACTTATTGCCTTGCGGCACTGCTGTTACGGCTTGTTACCTGAATGCGTGACTTGAATTTCGATTGCCTTGGACCATATATTAGCACTCCCCCGAGGTGAGTGCTAGAAGTGGTCCCGGCGCTTAAGATTGTTCAAAGTATTGCTCTCGGGAATCGAATTGCCGACGGTTCCACTGTAGAGCAGGTATTGCTTGTCCAGTTGATTCGGCTCAAAAGTAAGCCAGGAATGACTGGAATAACGTTAGACACAGATTACGGCCGTAGCGGCACGTATTCTGTTGAATGGCGCACGTACCCACGGCGCAGCCTGTAGGACTTATGCGCGTGGAAGCGTAGGGGATGGCAGCTAGGCCGTAGGATTCATTGCGGTGTCATGCGACGCGGTCTTGTCCGGTAAAGGGGCAGGCAGCCACACAGGAGGGCCGCCTAGCCCTGCTACACCAGATGGTGACGCTGATCGCGTTTTCAATACCATCTCGACAGTTTTTTTCACTGCAACTTTGTAGGACCGCGTTCAACGCTGCCGCGCCAGGTGACGCCGCACCGACAGCAGGGCGCCGACCAGGCCCAGCGCGGCGCTGATCGCCAGCAGGCCGGCGATTTCGAGTCCACCCAGCGGCATCAGCTGGAAATTCGAGCCGTACAGCCGGGCGAACTCACCGATCGCGCCGTTCAGCGGGCGCAGGGCCAGGGTCACCGCGCCCAGCGCCACCGCGCCGGCGCACAGGCCGAGCAGGGCGCCGGTGTAGAAGAACGGACGGTGGATGAAATCGTTGGTCGCGCCCAGCAGTGTCGAGACCGAGATTTCTTCTTTCTGGGTCAGCACCTGCAGGCGGATCGTATTGAACACGACCGCGATCACGACGATGCCCAGGGTGGCCGCCAGCAGCAGCAGCGCCAGGCGCAGGATCGCCAGCATCGCGGCCAGGCGCTTGACCCAGCTTGAGTCGACCTGCACCGTCGCCACGCCCGGCAGTTCGCCCAGGCGCTCGGTAATCAGGTCCACCTGGGCGGCGGCGCCGGCGCTGGCGAAGCCTTCCAGCTTCATTACGTAGCTGTCGGGCAAGGGGTTATCGCCCAGGGTTTCCAGCACGTCGCCCAGGCCGCTACGCTCCTTGAGCGAAGCGAGCGCCTGCTCGCGCGGCACGAAAGCGATTTCCGCCCCTTGTCCACCCTGCGGCGCGACGATCTGGCGGATCCGCGGCGCCAGCGCTTCGGCATCGGCGCGGCTGGCGTCGTCGCGCATGAACAGGCTGATCTCGGGATCGACCGACAATTGCTCGGACAGCGGACGCACATTGTCGAGCAGGGTGATGCCCGCGAACGGCAGGGTCAGCGCGAGCGCGACCACCAGCACGTTGAACAGGAAGCTGCCGGGCGACTTGCGCACCGTCGACAGCGCGGCCCCGAGGGCGAAGCGGTGCTGGCGCAGCCACGGGCTCATGCCGCACCTCCGACCAGCTGGCCCTGCTCGAGGCGGATCACTCGCGTGCTGCCTGCCAGCACCTGCTCGTCGTGGGTCGAAATGACGCAGGTGACGCCGGCGGCGTGGAAGGCGCGCAGCGCGTCGAGCACCTTGTCGGCCGCCACGCGGTCGAGATTGGCGGTCGGCTCGTCGGCCAGGATGATCTGCGGCCGGTTGACGATCGCGCGCGCGACCGCCACCCGCTGCTGTTCGCCGCCCGACAGTTCGAGCGGCATCGCCTTGGCGCGGTCGAGCAGGCCGACCCGGTCGAGCGCGGCGCGGGCGCGCTGCGCGGCGTCCGCGGTGCGGGCGCCCGTGACGAGGAGGGGCAGCATGGTGTTGGCCAGGATGTTGCGGTCGTTGAGCAGGCGCTGCTGCTGGAAGACGATGCCGATATTCCGGCGCAGGAAGGGAATCCCGGCCGGCTTGATGCGGCCGATGTCCTGGCCGTTGACGATCACCTTGCCGCTGCTGGGGCGCTCGACCGCCGCCACCATCTTCATGAGGGTCGACTTGCCGGCGCCGGAAGGGCCGGCCAGGTAGACCAGCTCGCCCTTGGCGATGTCGAGCGAGACGTCGTGCAGCGCATAGGCGCCGCGCGCATCGCCGTGGGTGTACTGTTTGGATACCGACTGGAATGCGATCATGGGTCCCGTTCCGTCAGCCGAGCAGCGCTTCGACGAATTCTTCGGCGTTGAACGGCTGCAGGTCTTCCAGCTTCTCGCCGACGCCGATGAAGTACACGGGGATCGGACGGGTGCGGGCGATCGCCGCCAGCACGCCGCCCTTGGCGGTGCCGTCCAGCTTGGTCACGACCAGGCCCGTGAGCTGCAGGGCGTCGTCGAAGGCCTTCACCTGGGCCAGCGCGTTCTGGCCGGTATTGCCGTCGATGACGAGCAGGGTCTCGTGCGGCGCGCCGTCCATGCCCTTGCCGATCACGCGCTTGATCTTTTTCAGTTCTTCCATCAGGTGCAGCTGGGTCGGCAGGCGGCCGGCGGTGTCGATCATGACGACGTCGGTGCCGCGCGCCTTGCCCGACTGCACCGCGTCGAAGGCGACGGCGGCCGGATCGCCCGACTGCTGCGAGATCACGGTGACGTTGTTGCGCTGGCCCCAGACCATCAATTGCTCGCGTGCGGCGGCGCGGAAGGTGTCGCCGGCGGCCAGCAGCACCGACTGGTCGAAGCTCTGCATATGCTTGGCCAGCTTGCCGATGGTGGTGGTCTTGCCGGCGCCGTTGACGCCCGAGATCATCATCACCAGCGGTTCGTGGCGGCCCAGCTCCAGCGGCTTCTGCAACGGTTGCAGCAGCTCGATCATCAGCGCCTTGAGCGCGGCCTTGACGGCGGCGGCGTCCAGCAGCTTGTCTTCCTTGACCTTGCGCCGCAATTCGCCCAGCAGGTGCTCGGTGGCGTCCATGCCGGCGTCCGACATCAGCAGCGCCGCCTCGAGTTCCTCGTACAGGTCTTCGTCGATGCGGGCGCCGACGAACAGCAGCGACAGGTTGCTCGAGGTCTTGGACAGGCCGGCCTTCAGGCGCGCCATCCACGAGGTCTTCTTCTCGGCCTCGGTGGTCGGGCGTTCGGCGGTTTCGGGGAACAGGTTGGCGCCTTCGTGCAGGACGCTGGCTTCGGCGGCGATCGGGGGCGCGGCGATGGGCGCCGGGGCCGAAGCGGGGGCGGGAGCGGGGGCGGGCGCAGGCGGCGCGGCCGGCACGACCGGTTCCGGCGCCGGTGTGTCAGGCGCTTTTTTTCTTTTGAAGAAGCTAAACATAGTGTCTGGTGGCGGGACTGCGTGCGGACGCCGGCGTGGCCGGCGATGAAAAAACTAGCGAATATTTTACCAGAGCAGCAATACGGTCTTGCATTGCACGCGAGCGACACCGCGCTTGCACGCCAAGTATCGCCTCGCTGAAGCCTTGCCGGAATCCAATCGTTCATGCGGGCGGCATGCCCGGTGTCGCTGCGGCGCATCGGATGCCGCTCGATCGTTGCGCGGGCGCATACAAGAACCGGTAAAGATGAAAACTACGAGTAGATTTTCGAAAAATACTGAAGTAGTATTTTTTCGCAATAAATTGCCCTCTCGACAGGGCACGAACACCTCGTCCGCTTCGCAGTCCAGCACCCGTTCCAATGCAGCACCGCGGTCGTCTCACCAGCCGGACCACCATCGCCACCGATGCGATGCCCTGCAACCCCTATTGGATTCCGCCATGACCAAACCGAACGACGCAGCGCCTCCCTGTTTCACGCAGCCGGACCAATCCGCGCAACGCCTGACCGAACTGTTCGTCGACGTTTCCCAGAAGCGGCACATCGAGAACGACCCCGGACCCGCGCGGCGCGCGGTGTTCCGCAAGCAGCATGGCGTGGCCAGCGGCCGGCTGGAAGTCTTGCCGTCGATTCCGGCCGACCTGAAGGTCGGCGTGTTCCGCCATGCGCGGCTGGACGCATGGATGCGTTTTTCGAGCGACATCAAGCCCACCGATCCCGACCTGCGTTCGACGGTCGGCGTCGGCATCAAGCTGTTCGGCGTCGCCGGCCCGAACGGGCTGGGCGAGGAGGGCGATACCGCCGACTTCATCATGCAGAACTTCCCGGTGTTCTTCGCCGACGATTGCGCGGAGATGCTCGATTTCACCTATGCGAGCGTGATCGCCAAGGACGACGACGGCTACCTGGCCAAGCATGAGCGCATGTCCCGTCTGTTCGACCGCATGGCGAAGGTCGAGTCGAGCGTGCTGACGGCCACCTACTGGGCGATCCTGCCGTTCAGGGCGGGCGAGCAGTTCGTCAAGTACCGGCTGGAGCCGGAAACCGAGTCCGACCGGATCGCCGGGAGCGGCAACGATTACCTGGGCACCGACATGGCGCGCCGCCTGGCGCGGCGCGAATACCGGTTCCGCTTCATGGTCCAGCGCCGCACCGACCCCGACAACATGCCGCTCGACCAGGCGACGGTCGAATGGAGCGAAAAGACCAGCCCGTTCGTGCAGGTGGCGACCCTGATCCTGCCGCAGCAGGACATCTGCACCCGCGGCCAGGCCGAATATGGCGACGCGCTGTCCTTCAACATCTGGCGCGTGCCGCCGGAGCAGACGCCGGTCGGCTCGATCGCCGAAGCGCGCAAGATCGCCTACGCGGCCAGCGCGCACGCGCGGCGCGAGGCCAACGGCCAGCCGCAGGAAGAGCCGCGCCAGCCGCGCGCGAGCTGTCCTTTCTCGGCGGGCCGGCCGGCGCCCGACGCCGACACCTGCATCGTCCAGGCGGTGATCCATCCGGCGATCGGCATCGCGCGCGTGGGGTCGAGCGAGGACGGGTGGTTCCTGGGCCCGGAAGTGCGCAATCCGCCGGCCCAGCCGCCCGGCTTCTATCGCGACGCGCATCACAAGCTCAAGCGCCAGGCGGTGCGCTTTCGCGTCTACGGCGTCAACGCCAAGGGCCATATCGTGCGCGAACTGACGCCGGACGACGCGAAGATCGAGTGGAAGGTCCAGCTGGCCAATACCAAGTCGGCCTGGTACGGCTTCCAGCTGGCGCTGGACATTCCCGAAGCCGCCTGGGCGCCGCCGACGACGCTGCGCAATCCCGGCGTCGCCGAGCGCGACAGGCTGGCGATCACGCCGGCGGCGCGCACGGTGACGGGACGCGACGCCGCCCCGCGCCGCTTCGACGACGGCCGCTTCATGGACAAGCCGGTCTACCTGGGCGAGATCTTCACCGACGACCAGGGACGCCTGATCGTGCTGGGCGGGCACGGCGCCGCCGCCTCGTACGACGGCAGCCGCGCGGTCACCTTCGCCAACAACGAGGCCTGGCATGACGACGTCGCCGACGGTCCGGTGAGCGCCGACGTGGAATACCAGGGCATGCGCCTGAACGTCGTGCCGGCGTGGGTGGTCGTGGCGCCGCCGAACTACGGCCCGCAGCGGCAGTCGGTGCGCACCATGTGGGACCTGATGCGCGACGTGGCCATCAACGCCGGCATGCTGCCGCGGCCCAGGCGGCCCAGTTTCACCTTCGACATCCTGCCGATCTTCGAGCGGATGGCCGGGCTGCAGTGGGTCAATGCCGGCTTCGCGTCGGGATTCGGCTGGAAGGGCGCGAACGACCTCACCAGCGCCGAAGCGCTCGCGCGCCTGTCCGATGGCGGCGGCGCCAGCGCCGAACTGCGGCACCTGGTCGCGAACCAGTTCCGCGACGACGCCGTCGACGGCGCCTCGCCCAAGCCCTGGCCCTGGCTGTACGGCGACGCGATGAACGTGCCGCCGGCCGCCACGCCGCGCCAGAACGCCTCGCTGTCGGGCACGCAGATGCAGATGCTGGCGCAGTGGGCGGCGGGCGACTTCATCGAGGACTACGACCCCGAGCGCCACTGGCCGGCCAGCCTGGACGAGGTGCCGCTGGCCGAGCAGGGCGATACGCTGACGCGGGCGGCGCTCGAATTCGCGCTGGCCGACGCCTTCCACCCCGGCTGCGAAATGACCTGGGTCACGCGCCAGCCGAGCATGTACATGGAACCGTTCCGCTTCGCCCACGCCCTGGACGGCTGGATCGCGCCGCAGCCGGCGCAGGTCCTGACCCCGGAAGCGATGCAGATCACCGACGGCCCCTTCGCCGGCCAGCAGCCGGGCGGCATCACGCGCTGGATGGCGGTGCCCTGGCATACGGACACGGCCAGCTGCAAGTCGGGCTACGTGCCGGAGTACGACCCGTATATTCCGACCTTCTGGCCGGCGCGCGTGCCCAACGAGGTGCTCACCAAGGAGAACTACAGGATCGTCATGGACGAGCGCAAGCCGCTGGGCGAGCGGCTCGCCGCCTTCGCCGACCGCGCGGGCTGGAGCGACCCGCTGGGCGACGCGAACACGAGCTACACGGACAAGATCAACAACATGATCCGTCACTTCGACAAGCTCGGCGTGGTCGAGTCGCATCCGGGGCCGTCCGACCGCGCGCACTTCCCGGCGCTGATCGAGGTCGAGGACCAGCATCCGAAGATCAAGGACATGGCGGCGCCCGACGCCCACCGGTCGCACGATGCGGCGCAGCCGGGGCTGCGCATCGGCGCCCGCGGCAGCGCGCAGCGGCGCGAGCCCGAGCCGGGCACCATCGAGAAGGTGCGGCGCTTCCCGCACGGGCTGCCGGGCTGATGCCGGCCTGGGACGCGCTCGACGACGTCATCGATGCCGACGTCGTCGTGCTGGGCGCCGGGCCGGCCGGGTGCGCGCTGGCGCTCAACCTGGCGCCCTTCAGGCGGGTGCTGGTGCTCGACAAGGGCGGCCCGGCGCCGCGCCGCGTGGGCGAGGCGCTGCCGGCCGCCGCCGGCCGGCTGCTGCGCGACATGCGTCTCGAGCGCGACTTCCTGGCGCAGGGGCACGCCGCCTGTCACGTGACGCGCTCCTGCTGGGGCTCGTCCGTCCTGGTGGAGCAGGATGCCTTGCGCAATCTCGATGGGCCGGGCTGGCACCTGGACCGCGCGCGCTTCGATGCCTGGCTGGCCGACGTGGCGCGCACGCGCGGCGCCGCCCTGCTGGCCGGGACGCGCCTGGCCGGGCTGCGCCGCATCGACGACGGGGGAGCGCGCTGGCAGCTCGAGGTGCGGCGCCATGGCCAACCCTTGCAGGTCAGGGCCGGCCTGGTGGTCGACGCGAGCGGCAGGGATGGGGTGCTGGCGCGCCACGTCGGCGCGCGGCGCCAGGCGCGGGGCAAACTGGTCTGCGGCTGGCTGTTCGGCCGCGACGGCGCCGCGACCGGCGCCAGCGAGCTGCACGCCGAGGAGGACGGCTGGTGGTACACGGCGTCGTTGCCTGAACAGAGACGCCTGCTGGCCTTCTACACCGATGCCGACCTCCCGGCGGCGCGTTGCGCGCATACCGGCCCGGCCCTGCTGGCCAGGCTGGCGCGCACGCCGGCGCTGCGCGCCAGCCTGGCCGGTGCGCGCTTCGATCCCGAGGACGGACACGGCTTTTGCGCCGCCCACGGCGCCGCGCTGGATCGTCCCTGGGGCGATGGCTGGCTTGCGGTCGGCGACGCCGCGCTCGCCTTCGACCCCTTGTCGTCCCAGGGCCTGTTCAATGCCCTGTACACCGGGCTCGCCGGCGCCGAGGCGGCGCACCGGTATCTGGAAGGAGAGGCCGGCGCGCTGGAGGACTACGGCGGCGAGACCGCCCGCATCGACCTCGCCTACCGCCGCCACCTGGACGCGTGGTATCGGATGGAAACCCGCTGGCCCGGCCACGCGTTCTGGCGCCGGCGCCTGGACGCCGCGCCGTCGGCCGTGCCGGCCTAGCGGCCAGCCCTGGCGCTTTCCGCCTGCCGGCGGATCGTCTCCAGGGTGGCGTTCGGGGTGATCAGGTTACCGTCGTAGCGCAGCTCGATCACGGCCGGCAGCCGGTGCTGTTCCGCATGCTCCAGCGCGCGCCGCAGCGCCGGCGCGAAATCCCCGGTCTTGTCGACGACTTCGCCATGGCCGCCGTAGGCGCGCGCCAGCGCGGCGAAGTCCGGATTGTGCAGGCCGGTGCCCGACACGCGGCCCGGGTAGGTGCGCTCCTGGTGCATGCGGATGGTGCCGAACATATTATTGTTGAACACCAGGATCACCACGCCGGCGCCGTACTGGACGGCGGTCGCCAGTTCCTGGCCCGTCATCATGAATTCGCCGTCGCCGGCGAAGGTCACCACGGCGCGCTCCGGCCACACGATCTTGGCGGCCACGCCGGCCGGCACGGCATAACCCATCGCGCCATTGGTCGGCGCCAGCTGGGTGCGCATGCCGCTGTAGCGATAGAAGCGGTGCGCCCACGAGGCGTAGTTGCCGGCGCCGTTGGTGATGATGGCGTCGCGCGGCAGTTGATCCATCAAGTCCTGCACCACCTGCCACAGGTCGAGCGGCGCGCCTTCCTTGAGCAGCGCCGGCTGCGCCTGCCAGGCGGCCAGTTCGGCCTTGGCCTCGGCCACGCTGTCCTGCCAGGCGGTGGCGTCGACCGGCTCCATCGCGGCCAGCATGGCGCAGGCTTGCGGCATGCCGCTGGCGATCATGAGTTCGCCCTGGTAGACGCTGCCCAGTTCTTCCGGGTCCGGGTGGATGTGGACCAGGCGCTGGCGCGGCACCGGCGCATCGAGCAGCGTGTAGCCGCCGGTCGTCATCTCGCCCAGGCGCGGGCCGATGGCGATCACCAGGTCGGCCTCTTTGACGCGCGCGGCCAGCTTGGGGTTGATGCCGATGCCGACGTCGCCGGCGTAGTTCGGGTGCGCGTTGTCGAGCAGGTCCTGGAAGCGGAAGGTGCAGCCTACCGGCAAGCGGTTTGCTTCGGCGAAGCGGGCCAGGTCGGCGCAGGCCTGCGCGTTCCAGGTGCCGCCGCCCAGCAGCACGATCGGACGCCGGGCGTCTTGCAGCATGGCGCGCAGGCGGGCGATCTGCTCGCCCGTTGGGGCGCCGTGCGACGGCTGGTAGGGACGGGTATTGGCTACTTCTGCCGTCGACACCAGCATGTCTTCCGGCAGCGCCAGCACCACCGGGCCGGGACGGCCGCTGGTGGCCACCTGGAAGGCGCGCGCCAGATATTCGGGGATGCGGTCGGCGCGATCGATCTGGGCCACCCATTTCGCCATCTGGCCATACATGCGGCGATAGTCGATTTCCTGGAAGGCTTCGCGGTCGACGAAGTCGTTGCCGACCTGGCCGATGAACAGGATCATCGGGGTGGAGTCTTGATAGGCGGTGTGCACGCCGATCGAGGCGTTGGTGGCGCCGGGACCGCGGGTGACGAAGCAGATGCCGGGTTTGCCCGTCATCTTGCCGTAGGCCTCGGCCATGAATGCCGCGCCCCCTTCCTGGCGGTTGATCACGAAGCGGATGTTCGAGTCGTGCAGCGCATCGAGCACGTCCAGGTAGCTTTCGCCGGGGACGCCGAAGGCGGTGTCGACGCCGTGGACGTGGAGCGCATCGACCAGGAGCTGGCCGCCGGTGCGGGAAGGGTGGGTCATGGAGAGGTCATCCTTGAGGTTTTGGCATCTTCGGCATTCTATGTGAGCACGCCCGTGTCGGCTTTTGAAATGGCGACACTAAATTTCAGATTTCTTTTAGCGCTATTAGTTGCTGGAATGCGACGTGGATATGCATACAGAATAGCAATTAGGAAATTTATGTTTTCAGATTGACACTGATGTTTTCCAGTATTTATATTTACTGAGGCAATTTATGTTGCCAAAAAATATAATATTTACTAGGGAATCTTCGTATGAAAAAGACCATAGCAATAACTTTGGCAGCGTGTATGACGTTGACCGGATGCGCAACTGCCTCTAAGGATGTCCCGGTCGCATACGTTTCGCCAATGCAATACCAAGCCTATGACTGTGAACAGCTGAGCAGTGAGATACAAAGAATCCAGTCTCGTGTCGTTCAACTGGGTGGACGCTTGGACGAGGCAGCATCGAATGATAAAGCCATTGCAGGAGTGGGTATTGTTCTGTTCTGGCCTACGTTGTTCGCATTGGGCGGGACGAAGCAGCAAGAAGCTGACTATGCAAGACTGCGCGGCGAATACGATGCCAGCCATCAGGCTGCGATCCTGAAAAAATGCTCAGGTGCCGTTGCAGCGCCTGGCAACTCCCCGGTTGTTACTTCTACTCAAACGGGACTCTGATGAGAACAGACAACTTGAAAAACGTCGTCATTGCCGCACCGCTCGTCTTGACACTCCTGCTCACTGGTTGCGCCGCCCCGGCACGTATTGATCAGATGACCGCCCACGCAACGCCGCAACAGCGAATCGGACAGACGCCACTTCGTTCAAATGTTGCTGTAAAGGATGTAACCGGCGGAAAAGAAACGAACCCAATGTGGGTATCGAATGTTGGCAATAGTGAATTCGAGCAAGCTTTGGAGGGATCACTGCGTGATGCAGGCCTGCTAGCAAACGGTAAGCAGGCAGGGAAGTACCTGCTAATAGCGCATTTGGAGCGCGTAGATCAGCCAATGGCAGGGTTTGATATGACTGTCACTGTTGGCGTAATGTACTCCGTGATCGAGCGAACGACTGGCAAGGAAATCCTGACCCGCCGTATCAGCGTCCCGTATACCGCTTCGTTCAGTGCTGCATTTGCTGGCACAGAGCGTTTGCGAATCGCAAACGAGGGTGCAGTGCGAGCCAACATCACAAAGCTGATCGAAGAGTTGTTTGCTTTAAACGTTGACAAGATAGCCTTGAATTGAGCGGAAGAACCTCTCCCGCTTCAGGGGAGAGGACTTAATCTGTGCTGCAGGCCCCTACCGACAGCGGCGAGCGAGTACAATACCGCCCGTGAAGCAGGCCAGACAGTCGCTGGTCCACGCCGCAAGGTCGTGGACGGGAGGAAGGTCCGGACTCCACAGAGCGGGGTGACGGTTAACGGCCGTCCGCTGAAAGTCGTCTGGCGCAAGCCAGCGGTATAAGGCGAGGAATAGGGCCACAGAGACGAGCGTATTCAGTTACGGTGAAACGCGGTAACCTCCACCTGGAGCAATTCCAAATAGGCACGCGTTGATGTTGCTCGCGGAGCGTGCGGGTAGGAAGCTTGAGCGCTGGAGTAATCCAGCGCCTAGAGGAATGGCTGTCCATGCGCCGCCGCAAGGTGGCGTTACACAGAATCCGGCCTATCGGCCTGCTTTACTTATAATTCCCCGAGGCGCGTGATCCACGCGCCTTGTTGACGGTCGTCCCGGACCGCTTTGCCCTGGCGTTCCGCGCCGGCCAGAGTCCGGAGACGCCTTTGACCCAATACATCCTTGCCCTCGACCAGGGCACGACCAGCTCGCGCGCCATCCTGTTCGACCGCGCCGGCCTGCCGGTGGCTAGCTGCCAGCGAGAGTACCCCCAATATTTTCCCCAGCCCGGCTGGGTCGAGCACGACCCGCTCGACATCTGGCACAGCCAGCTCGCCTGCGCGCGCGAAGCATTGGCGCAAGCCGGCATCCAGGCCGCGCAGCTCGCCGCGATCGGCATCGCCAACCAGCGCGAGACCACGCTCCTGTGGGACCGCGTTAGCGGCGAGCCGGTGGCCAACGCCATCGTGTGGCAGGACCGGCGTACCGCCGGCGCCTGCGACCGCCTGCGCGAGGCGGGCAAGGCCGCCTTCATCCAGCAACGCTCGGGCCTCGAGCTCGACGCCTATTTTTCCGCCACCAAATTGCAATGGCTGCTGAACCATGTTCCTGGCGCGCGCAGCCGGGCCGAGAAGGGCGAGCTGGCCTTCGGCACCGTCGACAGCTGGCTGGTCTGGCGCCTGTGTGGCCGCCACGTCACCGATACCAGCAATGCCGCGCGCACGATGCTGTTCAACATCCATGCGCTGGCCTGGGACGACGACTTGCTGGCGCTGTTCGACATTCCGCGCGCGCTGCTGCCCGAGGTCGTTCCCAGCGCCGGCGTCGTCGGGCTGGCCGCCGAGGAGTGGTTCGGCCACGCGATCCCGATCGCCGGCATCGCCGGCGACCAGCAGGCCGCCACCTTCGGCCAGGCCTGCCACCGCAAGGGCCTGGTCAAGAATACCTACGGCACCGGCTGTTTCATGCTGATGCATGCAGGTGATTCCGCGCCGGTCTCGCACAAGCGCCTGTTGGCGACGGTCGGCTGGACGGTCGCGGGCCGCACCGACTACCTGCTCGAGGGCAGCGTCTTCATGGGCGGCGCCACCGTGCAATGGCTGCGCGACGGCCTGGGCATCATCCGCCAGTCGCACGAGGTGGAGGCCCTCGCCACCAGCGTGCCCGACAGCGGCGGCGTGATGCTGGTGCCGGCCTTCACCGGCCTCGGCGCGCCGCACTGGGATCCGTATGCGCGCGGCACCATTCTCGGCATGACGCGCGGCACGGGCGCCGCCCACATCGCGCGCGCCGCGGTCGAGGCCATCGCCTACCAGAGCGCCGGGCTGCTGGCGGCCATGCAGAAGGACGCCGCCTGCGCCGTCACCGAGCTGCGCGCCGACGGCGGCGCCGCCCGCAACGACTTGCTGATGCAATTCCAGGCCGACCTGCTCGGCGTCGAGGTGGTGCGTCCGCGCGTCACCGAAACCACGGCCCTGGGCGCGGCCTACCTGGCCGGCCTGGCCTGCGGCTACTGGGAATCGCTGGAGGCGATCGAGGCGCAATGGCAGGTCGAGCGCCGCTACACGCCAGGCATGGACGCCGGCCGCCGCGCCGAACTGCTGGCGCGCTGGGCGCGGGCGGTCGCGCATGCGCGTTCCTGGGCCACGCCGGAAGAGTGAGGTCGGTGTAGCAATTTCACCACGCTGTTGCATAAAACCAGCAAAATTGAAATAGTCAGCAAAAGTGATGAAAAGCATTTGATTCCGTACGGAAACGAGGTATCATATTTTCCGAGTTGAGCAATTTCGTGTGCGTCATGGTGATCGCGCCCTCAACACCTGGAGAAAAGAAAATGATGTCGACCTCGAACCGTAACCGCGTATTGGCTGCTGTCCTGGCTGCCGTCATGCCTTTCACCAGCGTGTCCGCCGCCAGCCCGGCCACCGCGAAATTCGACGTGACGATGAGCGTCGTTGCCGACTGCACCGTCACCGCGACCAGCCTCGATTTCGGCCAGACCGGCCTGATCACCACGGCCAAGAACGGTCAATCGAACTTGACTGTGACATGCACCAACACTACGCCTTACAATGTGGGCCTGGATGCCGGCACCGGCGCCGGTTCGAGCGGCACGACGCGTTACCTGTCGGGCAGCAGCGGCACCAATACCGACACCGTGAAGTTCAACCTGTACCGTGCGCCGGGCGCGGGCCTGTGGGGTAACACCCAGGGCACCGACACGCTCGCCGGAACTGGAAACGGCGACAAGCAGACCTTGACCGTGTACGGCGAGATCCCGGTGCAGAATGCGCCGACGCCGGACAACTACAAATCGTCGATCACGGCATCCGTGTATTTCTAAACTGGAGTGTGCATGCGGAGTCTTCGCTGCGCCGCAATCGCTGCGGCCCGCTTTACAGCCTTGTCCATGGTCCTGGCGGCCGGCCAGCTGGCGCATGGCGCCAACCTGCAGATTTCGCCGGTCTCGATCAGCTTCCAGCCGGGCCAGAACGCGGCCGGCATCCAGCTCCAGAACAATGGCGATACGCCCCTGTACGGCCAGGTGAGGGTGTACGCATGGGACCAGCGTAACGGCGTCGACGACCTGACCCCGACCACCCAGCTGGTGGCCAGCCCGCCGGTGATCGAAGTCGCCCCCAACAGCACCCAGACCATTCGCCTGGTGCGCCGCCCGGGTGCGCAGGGCGCGGCCGCCGCCGGCGCCGCCGAACAGACCTACCGCATCCTCATCGACGAACTCCCGCGTGGCGACAGCCAGCAGGGCAACGTCGCGATCCGCCTCCAGTATTCGGTGCCGGCCTTCGTGCTGCCGGCCGACGGCCAGGCCGCGCCCAAGCTCGAATGGAGCACCTTCCAGCGCGGTGGCGCCTGGCACCTGCGCGCCTTCAACGCCGGCACCCTGCACGCCCAGATCGGCGCCACCAGCGTGCGCATCGGCGAGCGCGACGTGGAACTCTCCAAGGGCTTGCTGGGCTATGCATTGCCGGGCCGCGCCCGCGAATGGGCTTTGCCGCCCGACGTCGCGGCCCGCATGCCGGCGTCCCTGGGGATCCAGGCCACGGTGAATACCCGGCCCCAGTCCGCCAGCGCCGCCGTCGCCAGGGACTGAGTCCTCGTGCAGCAATGTTGATCAGCCGCCGGCCATGGCGGGCGCTGCATTCGTCGTGCCTGCTGGCCCTGAGCCTGACGCCGATCGCCGCCGCGGTGGCGCAAGTGGCCGAGGTGGCCCAGTCAGCGCCTGCGTCCGCATCCGCGGCGGCCGGGCAAGCGGTCGAACTCTTCCTCGACACCAGCATCGACGGCCAGCCCACCGGCCAGATCGTGCCCGTCATCCAGCTCGGCTCCACCTTGCGCATGACGGTCGAGTCCCTGCGCGAACTGGGCCTGGACCCGGCCCGCTTCGGCGTGGCCGGGCGCAGCGATTTTTCGCTGGACGAGGTAAGCGGCATGCGCTGGGCCTACGACCCCGCGAAGCAGGCCTTGGCCCTGACCCTGACCGATGCCCTGCGCGAGCAGCGCGTGCTGAGCGCGCGCACGGTGCGCCAGGCCGGACCCGCCCAGGCCAGCCGCGGCATGCTGCTCAACTACAACCTGTTCGGCCAGAGCAGCTCGCGCGCGCTGGCCGGCACCCTCGACCTGCGTTATTTCGACCGCCATGGAACGCTGAACAGCACCGGCGCCGCCATCCTGCGCGGCCCGGGGCAGGGGTATACCCGTTACGACACCAGCTGGGTGCGCTCGTCGCAGGACAATCTCTCGACCTGGCAGGTGGGCGACACCGTCGCGCCGGCGCTCAGCTGGACCCGCGCCATGCGCCTGGGCGGCATCGAATGGCGCCGTAATTTCGAATTGCGGCCCGACCTCGTGACCTATCCGGTGGCCTCGGTCGCCGGCTCGGCCGTGGTGCCCAGCAGCGTCGACCTGTACGTGAACGGGGTGCGCCAGTTCAGCGCCGCCGTGCCCACCGGCCCCTTCGTGGTCGACCAGGTGACGGGCCTGAACGGCGCCGGCCAGGCCACCGTGGTCACCCGCGACGCCCTCGGGCGCGAAGTCGCCACCACCTTGCCGCTGTACGTCGACACCCGCCTGCTGGCGCGCGGCCTGAGCGATTTCGCGGTCTCGGTCGGCGCGCTGCGACGCGACTACGGGCTGCATTCCTTCCGCTACGGCAGCGCGGCGGCGCTGGCGTCCTGGCGCCACGGCTGGAGCGACAGCATGACGCTCGAGGGGCATGCCGAGGCCGGCAGCGGCCTGGTGCTGGCCGGCGCCGGGGTGTTGAAACGCATCCCGGACGCGGGCGTGTTCAGCGCCGCGCTGGCCGCGAGCGGCGGCCGCCATCGCGGCGGCCAGGCCAGCCTCGGCTATCAATACGTGTCGCCGCGCTTCGCCTTCGACGTGCAGTCGGTGCGCGCCAGCCGCGACTATGGCGACCTGGGCGTGCTCGAGGGCGTGCCGGTGCCGCGCGCCACCGACCGCGCCACGCTCAGCACCTCGTACCGCGGCAATGGCCTGAGCGTGAGCCTGATCCAGCTGCGCCTGCCGTCCGAGAACGGCCTGGGCCTGGCGCCGGACCCGCTGGGACCCGGCGCCGGCGGCGGCACCCCGATCGGCCCGGTCGAAGAGACGCCGGGCGTCACGCGCAACGTGTCGCTGGCCTGGTCGCGCAGCGTGGGGCGGCGCGGCAACCTGAGCGTCAGCGCCTTCCAGGACCTGAAGCAGCGCGCCGACCGCGGCATCACGTTCACCTTCAGCATGGCCTTCGATTCGCGCATCTCGTTCAACACCAACGCCGGCCGCCAGCGCGGCGACACGGCGGCCACGGTGTCGCTGGGACGCGCGCCGGACTTCGAGGGCGGCCTGGGCTGGGCGCTGCAGTCCGGCATGGCCGGCGCCCAGCGCTATCACCAGGCGCAGGTCCAGTACCTCGGCTCGCACGGCCGCGCCGCCATCTCCACGCAACACGTGAATGGCGGCAGCAATACCAGCCTGGACGTCAGCGGCGCGCTGGTGGCGATGGATGGCGCGCTGGTCGCCGCGCGCCAGGTCGGCAACGGCTTCGCGCTGGTCTCGGCCGGCGCGCCGGACCTGCCGGTGTTGCAAGATAACCGCGTGATCGGCCGCACCGACAGCAAGGGCCGGCTGCTGGTGCCCGACCTGCAGCCATATGCCGCCAACCGGATCGCGATCGATCCATCGTCGCTGCCGCCCGACACCCGCATCGCCGGCAGCAGCCAGGACGTGGTGCCGCGCGAGTACGCCGGCGTGGTGGCGCGCTTCGAGATCGAACGCTATGCGGCGGCGACGCTGATGGTGCTCAAGCCCGACGGCCGGCCGCCGGAAGTCGGC
This sequence comes from Massilia timonae, assembly GCF_001866515.1. Taxonomy (NCBI): domain Bacteria; kingdom Pseudomonadati; phylum Pseudomonadota; class Betaproteobacteria; order Burkholderiales; family Oxalobacteraceae; genus Massilia; species Massilia timonae. Next base: position 565,502 of record NZ_JRYB01000001.1, on the reverse strand, counting down.
ACTCCCGCACGGCTCGAAGGCGCCGGGGCCCGCGGCGCGGCCGGCGCGGTCGTCGGTTACGATGGCGTGCTGTTCGTGGAAGGATTGCGCGCCTCGAACCGGGTGACGGTCGGGACCGGGGCGGATGCCTGCGAAGTGCGTTTCGACTACAAGCCGCTGGAGGGCGAGTTGCCGACCATCGGACCGCTGGTGTGCCAGCCCGTGCAAGGAAAACGACCATGATGAAGATGACGACCATGAATGTCCGGCTGCTGCGCGCACTGTGCGCAGCAGCGCTGCTGTGGCTGCTGGCCATTCCCGGCGCGCGCGCCGATAACTGTACCGTCACCATGACCGACATCGACTTCGGCGTGGTCAGCCCGATCGCCAACACCGACTACACGGCGCGCGGCACCCTGAACGTGACCTGCTACTGGACCTTGCTGCTGGGCCAGTCGGCGCTGCTGCTGCCGGCCGCCAACGTCTGCGTCAACCTGGGGCCGGGCAGCGGCGGCGGCACGGGCGATCCGCGCTACATGACCAGCGGTTCGCGGCGCCTCGGCTTCAACCTGTATGCCGATCCTTCCTATTCGGCGGCATCGCTGTGGGGCAGCAACACCAGCACCATCGGCGCCAAGCCGATCACCGGTACCATGGTCGGCCTGCTGTCGCTGGGCGGGGTGACCCAGAGCGTGACGATCTATGGCCGCATCCCGGCGTCCAGCCTGGCCGGGGTCGGCACCTCGGGCAATACCGACACCCTGTACACGGCCAGTTTCGCCGGCCACGGCACGCTGCAGTATTCGTTCGGGGCCGGCAAGTCGTGCACCGCCGGCGCCACCGAATCCTTCGCCTTCCAGGCGCGCGCCACCGTGACCAACAACTGCCTGATCAGCGCCAGCAACCTGGTGTTCGGCGCGGGCAGCCCCTTGAGCGAGCGGCGCGCCAGCGCGCCCCTGAGCGTGACCTGCACCGCCAACAGCAGCTACCAGATCTCGATGAACGGCGGCCAGTCCGGCAACCCGGCGGCGCGCACCATGAAGAACAGCCTGACCGGTGAAACCCTGGGCTACCGGATCTCGTCCACGCCGGACGGCGCGATCTGGGGCGACGGCACCGGCGGCACCGTGGTGTACACCGGCACCGGGACCGGCGCGACGCAGAGCGTCATGATGCACGGCCTGGTGCCGCGCCAGCGCGCGCCGACGCCGGGCAACTACCGCGATACGATCACGGTGCAGCTGACGTTCTAAAAAAAATCCCCGCACCGGGCGGGGATGGACAGGCGATCAGCGCAGCGGATCGGACGGCACCGAGTGCAGCCAGCGCGCGTGCACGAAGCGCGCCGCGTAGTCGAGCGCGTAACCCAGCAGGCCGATCAGGATGATGGCGGCCGTCAGTTCCGAATACGCCAGGCGGTCGCGCGTATCGAGGATGAAGTAACCCAGGCCGGCGGACACGCCCAGCATCTCGGCCGGCACCAGCACGATCCAGATGATGCCGATCGCCAGGCGCACGCCGGTCAGGATCTGCGCCGTGATCCCCGGCAGCACCAGGCGCCAGATCACTTCCCATTTGGTGGCCGACAGCGAGCGCGCCAGCAGCATCCAGTTGGGGTCGAGCTGGGCCACGCCGGCGGCGGTGCTCAGCATCAGCGGCCACACGGCGGCGAAGGCCAGCAGGAAGTAGACTGGCGCGTCGCCGACGCCCAGCACCATCACCGCCAGCGGCATCCACGACAGCGGCGAGACCATGCGCAGCAGCTGGAACAGCGGCGTGCTGGCCTGGCTGAAGGCCTTCGACATGCCGACCAGGATCCCGAGCGGCACGCCGAACAGGATGGCGAAGCCCAGGCCCACGGCCACGCGCTTCAGGCTGGTGGCCACGTGCACCCAGATGTCGGGGCCCAGCACCATCGCGCGCAAGGCCTCGAAGGTCTCCATCGGGGCGAACATGGCCGCGATCGGTGTGCTCTCTTCGAGGCCCTTGGCGCCCCAGGCCCACAGCAGCAGCGCGATCGCGAAGCCGGCGACCGGCCACAAGAAACGTCCCAGCATCATCAAACCGCGATCGTCTCAGTGCGCAGCAGGTTGGCCGGCAGGCCGAACTTGGCAGGCCCGCCCACGGCGGCGATCGACTTGCGCACGAAGCGGTCGTCGACCAGGTCTTTCGCCACGAACTTCGGATCGAGCTTGGCCAGGAAGCTGGTGTCGCCCTCGACCTTGGTCTGGCCAATCGCGCGCACCAGTTCCTCGGTGTACGAAGCGAACGGGAACGGCTGGAAGTCGATGCGGCGCTGCTGCCAGGCCGGGTGGGCGACGATGCGGCGCTTTTCGTAGTCCGAATAATCGGTGGTGGCCAGCACCTTGGTCAGCGCCTGCAGGTTGTGCGGGGTGTACTTGTTGGGACCGGTGGCGGCCAGCAGCTTGGCCGTCTCGACCTGGTTCGAACGCGACCACAGCTGGGCGTTGACGATGGCGTTGGTCACGCGCTGCGACCATTCCGGCTTGTCGTTCAGGTCGCGCTCGGCCAGGAAGGTCACGCAGCAGGCGTGGTTCTTCCAGACGTCGCCCGAGAAGCGCAGCACCTTGCCGATCTTCGCATTTTCGGCCACCGCATTGAACGGCTCGGCCACGATGTAGCCGGCGATCGACTTGGTCGCCAGCGCCGAGACCATCTCGGACGGCGCCAGCACGATAAGGTTGACTTCATTTGGCTTGAGCGCGGCGCCGCGCGCGCGGGTGACCACGCTCAGCTTGTTCGCGGTCAGGATCTTCTGCAGCAGGATGTTGTGGATCGAGTACCAGAACGGGATCGCGATCGTCTTGCCGCCGAGGTCGGCCACCGAGTTGATCTCGTTCTGCACCGTCAGGGCGGAGCCGTTGATGTGGTTCCAGGCCACCACCTTGGCCGGGAATTTCGAACCGTAGCGCACCCACAGGGTCGCCGGCGACAGCAGGTGGATCACATTGACCTGGCCGGCCACGAAGGCCTCGACGATCTGGGCCCAGCTGCGGAACAGGCGCGGCGTCTCGACCTTCAGGCCTTGTTGTTCGAACAGCTTGCGGCCGTGCGCCACCAGCAGCGGGGCGGCGTCGGTGATCGGCAGGTAGCCGATTTTCACCGGCTGGTCGTCGCCCTTGAAGTTCTGCGCCATCGCGTCGCCCGCGAACAGCAGCGGCGACGCCGCCGCGGCGCCGGTCAGGGCCGACATGCGCAGGAAGTCGCGCCGGGTCATGCCGCAATCGCAGTCGGAAGAAGCGCAGATGTGGATCGGGTTGCTCATGGGTTTTCCTTGTTGTTCGTGTTCGTGGTTCGCGCCGCGGCGTTCAGGCGCCTTCGCGCAGCGCCTTGATGATGTCCAGCCGCAGCCCGACCACGCCGTCGGCGTGTTCGTGGCGCGGCCGCGGCAGGTCGACCTTCCACTCGCGCACGATGCGTCCGGGCTGGCCGGCCATCAGCAGGATGCGGTCGGCGACCAGGATCGCCTCGTCGATATCGTGGGTCACCAGCAGGGCGGCGGTATGCCAGCGGTGCACCAGGTCGACCAGCAGGGCCTGCATCTCGGCGCGCGTGATCGCGTCCAGGGCCGAGAACGGCTCGTCGGCGAACAATAGCTCGGGCTGGCGCGCGAGGGCGCGCGCCAGCGCCACGCGCTGGGCCTGGCCGCCGGACAGCTGGGCCGGATAGGCATGCGCGCGCGCCGCCAGGCCGACCGCCTCGATGGCGTCGACCACCCGCTGCTTGCGCGCGTCGCGGGAGATCGCCGGCTGGCGCGCGAAGTCCAGGCCGAAGCCCACATTGCCTTCGACGCTCAGCCAGGGCAGCAGGCTGGGTTGCTGGAACACCAGCGCCGCGCGCGGATGCGGGGCCAGCAGCGGTTCGCCCAAAAAGCTGACCTGTCCGGCCTGGGCCGGGCTGAGGCCGGCCAGGCCGCGCAGCAGGGTCGATTTGCCGCAGCCGCTGCCGCCCAGCAGGCACACGATCTCGCGCCTGTCGATGGTGAGCGAAATGTCGTCGACCACGGTCTTGCCGCCGTAGCCGATGCGCAGGCCGGAGGCCGACAGCGCGGTCGCGCCTGGTTCGAGCACGGGCGCCGTCATGCCGCGGCGTGCTTCGCGAGTTCGACCTGCAGCTGGGTCAGGCTCGGGGTGACGATCGGGATGAAGGCCGATTCGCGCCAGCGGCGCGCGAAGCTGCGGTCGCGGTCGACCAGGTAGGCGCGGCCGCCGCTGGCTTGCAGCTCGAGCATCACGGCTTGCTGGACGCTTTCGGCCAGCGCGATGCGCAGCCTGAACATCGGCGCCGCGGCGGTCTTGAAGCGGCCGTCGGCCACGCCATCCTTCAGCTGCGTGACCAGGTCTTCCAATGCCACCTGCTGGGCCACGATACGCTCGAGCAGGGGGCCGCGCATGGCGGTCGACAGGCTGTGCGCCGCGCGCAGGCTGGCGCGCGCCAGGCCGATCGACAGGCCGCACTGCAGGCCCAGGAAGGACGGACGCACGCCCGGCAGCCAGGCGCGCGCATTCGGATGCAGCACTTCGCCTTCGCCGATCTGCACGCCCTCGATCTTGACGGCGGCGGTATTGCTGCCGCGCAGGGCCATCAGTTCGAGGTCGGGGCTGCGCGTGACGCCGGCGCCGTCGCTGACGAAGGCGACCACCGCGGGCGGCAGCTCGCCGGCGGAGTTGACGGCGGCGGCGGCGATGAAGCCTTCCTTGCGCAGGTTGGTGATCCAGGCCAGCGAACCGTCGAGCTGCCAGCCTTGTTCGTTGGGGGTGGCCGTGATCTGCAGCGACTCGATCCCGGACAGGAATTTCATCGCGTTCGACAGGCCGGTCGCGCCGGCGAATTCGCCGCGCATCAGCGGGCCGATCCAGCGTGCGCGCATGGCCTCGTTCGGGCTTTGCAGCAGGTATTCGATGAAGGTGCGCTGGCCCCAGAACACGAAGGCGGCGGTGACCGAATATTCGGCCACCGCGGCGATGGCGTCGATCGCATCGATCGTGGCGCCGCCGCTGCCGCCCAGTTCCTGCGGTACGCCCACGGCGAACAGGCCGGCGCCGGCCAGGCGCGGCACGACTTCGCTCGCCAGCTCGGGCGTGCTGTCGAGCTGGTCGGCGTTGGCCTGCAGCCAGTCAGTCAGCTCCGCGGGCAGAGTCACGGCAGAGCGTGTCGTTTGTTCGCCGACCGACATCAGATGGCTCCGCTGGCGAAAGGCTGCAGCTGCGGGTTGATCGCGCTGCCGGCCAGGGTGTTGGCGAAGTTGCACAGGGTGGCCAGGCTGATGCCCAGCACGACTTCCAGCGCCTGCTGGTCGTTGTAGCCGGCGGCCTTGAAGGCGGCCAGGGCGTCGTCGCTCACGCCGCCGCGGGTGGCGATGACGGCTTCCGAGAAGCGGCGCACGGCGTCGAGCTTGGCGTCGCCGGTATCCTGGCCTTGCTGCATGGCGCGGACGGTCTCGACCGGCAGCTGGGCTTTCTTGAGGGCGATGGCGGTGTGGCCGGCGATGCAGAAGTCGCAGCCGTGGATGCGGGCGGCGGTGATCTGCACGACTTCGCGTTCCGGCAGGGTGAGGCTGGTCTCGGCATTGATGCCGGACACCGTCATATAGGTCTGCAGCGCCTGCGGCGAATTGGCCAGCACGCCGATCAGGTTCGGCAGGAAGCCGTTGTTGGCGACGGCCTTGTCCACGAAGGGACGGCTGCCTTCAGGCGCGGTTTCTTGGGTATGCAGGGTCAGGCGGGACATGGCGGATCTCTCTATCAAAGCGTTGGGTCCGTTATTTTAGCGGCGATTGAAAAACACGTTTGGACACGGCCGTCCTTGTTTTCTGCTCGATCGTCCGAATCGGCCCGGCGTCCGGTGTCTTGACGTGGATGTGCCGGCCGCGCCGGAAGGTGCCCGGATGCTCGCCCATCACCTTGTGGAAGGCGCGCGAAAAGGCGGCGTACGAGCTGTAGCCGACGTGGCCGGCGGTGCGCTCGACCGTCTCGCCGCCGTGCAGGCGCTGGGCCGCGATCTTCATGCGCAGCAGCAACAGGAACTGCGCCGGCGCCTGGCCGCTGGCCTCGCTGAAGTGTTTATAGAAGCTCGAACGCGACATATGGGCCGCGCGCGCCATGTTCTCGGTCGACCAGTCCTGGCCGGGCTCCTGCATCATGCGGTCGAGCAGGGGCGAGAACTCGGGCCGGCTGGCCACGGCCAGCAGGCCGGTGGCGATGTCTTGCTGGCGAGCTACGTGGCGGATGACATAGAAGAACATCAGCTCGGCCAGGCGCGCCACCAGCGGCGACGGCGCGTCGGGGTCGCGCGGCGGCTCCAGCAGGATCAGTTCGAACAGTGCGTTCAGGGCCTGCAGCGACGGGTCGTCGGCGCGCAGCACCAGGCTGTCCGGGAAGGAATCGGCGATCAGCGTGCTGAGCGCACTGCGAAAGTGGAGGAAGCCGCAGGCGAGGGCGGTGGCGTCCGGCGCCGCCTGGCCGAGCTGCTGCATCGGCATGCCGGAACGGGCGCTGGCCGGGTCGGGATCGGGACTCAGGAAGTGCGGCGTGTCGCGCAGCAGGAACACGCCGTCGCGCGCGCCCAGGCGCACCGGCGCGCGGCCCACGACATGCAGGTAACACTCGCCATGCAGCACCAGGTGAAAGCTGCCCAGGCCGCGACCGGCGGTGGACGCCTGCCAGCGGCCGCAATACTGGCCGAGGTGGAAGACCGTCGCTTCGAGCTGCACGCTGTCGATCAGCCAGTGCACCAGGCGGTCGGCATTGTCGGTAGCTGCGTGGGTGTCGGAAGTAGGGGCGGAATGATTCACTCAGCCATTATCGACGGCGCCCGTCCAGGGGCCTACGAACAAAAGCTGATATGCAAATAAGAAAAACGTCTTAGAAGTACACCGTCACGCGGCGGGCGTCGGGGTCGGCGCTGCGTTGCGAAGGGGCGCCGTGGGCGTCGAGCAGGTAGGGCGTGCCCGGGCTGGCGCAGGCGACGTCGACCGCGCCGGCGACGCGCACCGAGCAGGTGGCGACGATCTCGAAGCGCGCTTGGAAGCTGGCCGATGCGATGCGCGCGTCCGCCACGGCCGGCAGGGCCAGGGTGACGGCGGCTAGGCTGGCCGCGAGAAGACGGGATGCGCGCAACATGATGAACAAAGCCGAACATTACCGGATAAATAGCGATGAATTCATCATAGCGGCTTTGTTGGCGGCTTGCGCGCGGTGCTGTCGGAATCGGTCAGTTCGTCGCCGCAGGCGGTTTTTTGGTTTTGCGGGATTGCCGGGGCACCCGACAGCGAAGGGCGGACCCAGGGGTGCCCCTGAGTCTCATTGCGTTGTCTCAATGCTATAGAATTGTTCGGATTTGCAGAATCGACGGGAGAATTAGAGAGGTGTCTCTAAAAGAAACTTCTGTTTCTTTAAATCAACATCGTGACGCGTTTCAGCCGAGCAGGCTGCGCACCGCGTCGAGCAATTCCAGTGGACTGAACGGCTTGACAACATACAGGTCGGCGCCGGCCGCCATGCCGGCCGCGATATCGCTTTGCTGGCCGCAGGCCGACAACAGGATGACCTTGGTTGCCGCATGGCGCGGATCGCGCCGCAGCTCGGCGCACACGTCGAGGCCACTGGCGCCGGGGCCGAGCCAGATGTCGAGCACGACCAGGTCGGGACCTTCGTCGGCGAGCCGGGCCAGGGCCTGCTCGGCATTGGCGGCTTCGACGATGCGTCCGAGGGATTGCAGGGTGAGCGAGATCAGCAGGCGCAGCTCGTCCTGGTCGTCGACGACAAGAATCGTCCTGCTCATGGTCTTGTTCGCGCCGCGAAGGGCGGCGGGGTGGTTGCTTGCAGTGACGGGAATGCGGACATGACAGCTCCCTGACAGGCCGGACGCGCGCCGCGCCGGTGGGTCAGCATAGCAGCTTACGCGCGCACCAGGCCGTTCTCGACGGCGCCGCGCAGTTCGCCGAACGGCACCGGCTTGGGAAACACCGGGATGTCGGCGGGCAGGCCCATGGCCTTGATCGTCGCACGGTCCAGGCCGCTGACGACGATCATGTTCATGCCGGCCGTGCCGCTGTCTTCGCGCAGGGTGCGGATCATGCGGAAGCCGTCCATGCCCGGCATGTTCAGGTCGCTCACCAGGAGGTCGGGGCGCTGCTCGCCGATGCGGATCAGGGCTTCGAAGCCGTTGTTCGCCTTGACCACTTCGAGGTCCAGGCCCCAGCCCGCCATCTCGAGTTCGTACAGGCGCAGCATCAGGGGATCGTCGTCGACCACCAGCACGCGCGGCTTGCCCGGCGCCGGCGCGCTGGCCGGCGCCGGCGGGGCGCCGATGGCGATGCGGCGGCCGTCGACCAGGCGGTTCACCGATTCCACCGTGATGCGGCGATGGCCGCCGGCAGTGCGCCAGGCCTGCAGCGTGCCGTTTTCCACCCACAGCTGCACCGTGCGGTGCGAGACGCCCAGGGTGGCCGCGGCCTCCTTGGTCGAGCAATAGTCCGCGGCATTGTAGGTCGCTGCCGGCTGCAGGTCGGTTGGGGTGTTCATATTTTCCGATATTACGTTTTTAGTTTCCCAAAGTCAAAATAGTTAACTGTGGATAGTGCGTAGTGCGCCACAGTTGTAAGGATCTGCATGCCGGGCGCGCGCAGGCGTGGGTCATCCGCGCGGCGCTTCTGCTAAGGTGGCAAGTCGCTGCTGGTCAGTGTCGGCGACGGCGCAGCGCTGTTGCAGGCCCTGTACCGGACCGCGCCGGCCGGGGCCGCGCGTGGGAATGCACTGAAAAGCGCGATCCTCGCCAATGACTGGATGCCCATACAGCAGTCGGTCGACCTCAACAGTTGTTTCTTCACGTCAATATTTTTCTTCTATTTGACGTTGCTCAAACGTAAACATCGTCTTTACAACTCAGGCCTTTCCTTCACTCCTACGGCTAAGTCCCTAATTTTACGGGACATTTTGTTGCGTTGTGTGCGCTGCACCTGCGCCTAAGTCCTTGGTTTCATTGGAAAAAGTCGATTTCGTCAATCGTGAATTCGCTTGACCGTCAACATTGCTTCCACTAAAGTGGGAAACGGTGTGAAAAAGTGTCGATTTGTGGGAGGGTTGTGGGGTAATTCCTTCGGCTCCCGGCGCCCGACAAACATCGGCAAATAACTCTCCAAAGCTAGGTAAATACGTGTTCCAGGGCGCGTCCGCGATCAATCTCGATGCAAAAGGCCGAATGTCGATTCCGGCCAAGCACCGTGACGCCCTTACGCTTCAGTGCGAGGGCCGCATGACCTTGACCAAACACCCCCATGGTTGCCTCCTCTTTTTCCCGCGCCCGGTATGGGAAGAGCACCGTAAACAGATCGCTGCCTGGCCCATGTCGGCCCGCGCGTGGCAGCGCATTTTCCTCGGCAACGCGGTCGATGTCGAGCTCGACAGCGCCGGCCGCGTGCTGATCTCGCCCGAACTGCGTGCCGCGGTCGGGCTCGAGAAGGAAGTGATGATGCTCGGCATGGGCACCCACTTCGAAATCTGGAATGCCGCCAAGCTGGCCGAGGACGAGGCCGAGGCCGTCGCCGGTGGCATGCCCGATGTTCTTTCCAATTTCTCTTTCTGAGGCGCCGATGACGGATTCCTTGACGGTGCCTATGTACCAGCATCGAACGGTGCTGCTTGACGAAGCGGTCGATGCGCTCAACCTCGCGGGCGCACGCGCTGACGGCATCTATATAGATGGCACTTTCGGACGGGGCGGTCACAGCCGCCTGTTGTTGTCGCGCCTGGGCCCGCAAGGGCGCCTGATCGCGTTCGACAAGGATCCGCAAGCGATTGCCACAGCATCACACATCGACGATCCGCGCTTCGCGATCGTCCACGACAGCTTTGCAACGATGCACGACGCGCTGGCCGCGCGCGGCATCCCCCGGGTCGACGGCATCCTGCTCGACCTGGGCATCTCGTCGCCCCAGGTGGACGACGCCAGCCGCGGCTTCAGCTTCCGCAACGATGGCCCGCTCGACATGCGCATGGACACCACGCGCGGCATGTCGGCGGCCGAGTGGATAGCGAGCGCGGAGCAACTTCAATTGGAAAAGGTGATACGCGATTATGGAGAAGAGCGGTATGCTTTTCAGATTGCAAAGGCGATTGTTGCTCGCCGCGCAGTCGAACCGATTTCAGGCACACGACAGCTTGCCGCAATCGTGGCAAGCGCGGTCAAGGGCCGCGAAAAAGGCAAGGACCCGGCAACCAGGACCTTTCAGGCTATCCGGATTTTCATCAATAAGGAGCTTGAGGACCTCGAGGCAGGACTGACGGCCGCCTACGGCATGCTGGCGCCGGGCGCGCGCATGTCCGTGATTTCCTTCCACTCGCTGGAAGACCGCATGGTCAAGCAGTTCCTCGCCTCCAAGGCCAAGGTCGAACAACCCGACCGCCGCCTGCCGATCCGCGCCGTCGACCTGCCGCAGCCCGAGATGCGGCTGATCGACAAGATCAAGCCGAGCGACACCGAGGTGCAGGAGAACCCGCGCGCCCGCTCGGCGGTGCTGCGCGTGGCCGAACGCCTGGGGACGGCTGCATGAGCGTCAAGCTGAACGTCTTGCTCACCGCCTTGCTGGTGGGCTGCGCGCTATCGGTCGTCAACGCCCGCTACCAGGCGCGCCACCTGCTCATCGAGCTCGAGCGCCTGCAGCAGCACGCGCGCCAGCTCGACATCGACTGGGACCAGCTCCAGCTCGACCAGTCGCGCCTGGCGAAGAACGAGCGCATCGAGCAGATCGCCCGTTCGCAGCTCGAGATGGCGCCATTGAGCCCGGCCCGGACCCAGTACCTGACCGAGGGCGCCCCATGATGCGTGGCGCCGCGAAGAACAGCAATGCGCGGGTGGCCGCATCGAAGGGCGTGGCCTTCTCGAAGAGCCCGGTGCTGGCGGTGCGCCTGCCCGACTGGCGTTCGCGCCTGGTGCTGTTCGTCCTGTTCGCGGCCTTCGCCGCCTTGGCCGTGCGCGCGGTCTGGCTGCAGGGCGTGTCGAACCAGTTCCTGCAAAAGCAGGGCAAGAGCCGCTACGAGCGCACGCTCGAGCTGCCGGCCACGCGCGGCCGCATCCTCGACCGCAACGGCGCCGTGCTGGCCACCTCGCTGCCGGTGCGCGCGATCTGGGGCATTCCCGAAGACGTGCTGCAGGCGCCGCCGGAAAAGCTGCGCGCGCTGGCGAACCTGCTCGAGATGCCGGAATCCGAGCTGCGCAAGAAGCTCGACTCCGACCGCACCTTCGTCTATCTCAAGCGCCAGGTCGAGATGCCGATCGTCGACCAGATCCTGGCGCTCAAGATCGACGGCATCGACACGCGCAAGGAATACAAGCGCTTCTATCCGCAGGGCGAAGTGATGACCCACCTGGTGGGCTTCACCAACGTCGAGGACAAGGGCCAGGAAGGGATGGAGCTGCAGCACCAGAAGACCCTGATGGGCGTGCCGGGCAGCCGCCGCGTGATCAAGGACCGCCTCGGCCACATCGCCGAAGACCTGGGCATGTTCCGCGAGCCGCACCAGGGCCGCGACCTGACCCTGTCGGTCGACAGCAAGCTGCAGTACATCGCCTTCACCAGCATCAAGAACGCGGTCGAGAAGTTCCAGGCCAAGGCCGGCGCCGCCGTGGTGCTCGACGTGCAAACGGGCGAAGTGCTGGCCCTGGCCAACTACCCGACCTATAACCCGAACGACCGCTCCAAGCTGACCGGCGAGCAGCTGCGCAACCGCGTCATCACCGACACCTTCGAGCCGGGTTCGACGATCAAGCCGCTCACCGTGGCGCTCGGCCTGGAAACCGGCCGTATCACGCCCGACACCGTGTTCGACAACAATCCGGGCTATATGATGGTCACCGGTCGCCGCATCCGCGACTTCCACAACTATGGCGTGCAGACCGTCAGCGGCATCATCCAGAAATCGTCGAACCTCGGCGTGGTCAAGATCGCCCAGATGATCCCGCAGCAGGAGATGTGGGAGCTGTACACCAAGGTCGGCTACGGCCAGGCGCCGCGCTTCGGCTTCCCCGGCGCCGCCGCCGGCCGCGTGCGGCCCTACAAGACCTGGAAGCCGGTGGAGTACGCCAACATGGCCTTCGGCCACGGCCTGTCGGTGTCGCTGCTGCAGATGGCGCGCTCCTACATGATCTTCGCCCGCAACGGCGACATCATCCCGCTGTCGTTCGTGAAGGTGGACGAGCAGCCGGTGGGCCAGCAGGTGATCTCGGCCAAGACCGCGGCCCAGGTGCGCACCATGCTCGAATCGGTGGTCGGCCCGGGCGGCACCGCCTCGCGCGCCCAGGTCGCCGGCTACCGCATCGGCGGCAAGACCGGCACCGCCGAGAAGATCGTCAACGGCCGCTACTCGCGCACCAACAATATCGGCTACTTCGCCGGCATCGGGCCGATGTCGAAGCCGCGCTTCATCATCGCGGTGATGGTCGACGATCCGAGCGGTCCATTCCGCACCGGCGGCTTCGTCGCCGCGCCGACCGCCGCGGACCTGTTTTCCAATGCGCTGCGGGCCGCCAACGTGCCGCCCGATTCATCGATCACGGACATCATCATTCCGGAAGTTCCTCTAGAGGAGAGCATGTGATGGCCCCGAGCCTGCACGACACCATCGAATGGATTCGCGCCGCCGCCCAAGGCGGCCGTCTCGTTTCCGACTCGCGCCGCGTCAAGCCCGGCGACGTGTTCTTCGCCTATCCGGGCGAGGCCGCCGACGGTCGTCGCTACATCGAAGCCGCTATCGAAGCCGGCGCCGCCGCCGTGGTCTTCGAGGCCGCCGGTTTCGCCTGGAATGTCGATACTGCATTGCCCCATCTTGCCGTGAACGACCTGAAAAAGAACGCCGGCCCGATCGCGCACGCGGTGCTGGACTATCCGGACCGCGCCATGTTCACCGTGACCGTCACCGGCACCAACGGCAAGACCTCGTGCGCGCTGTGGACCGCGCAAACCCTGGCGCGCCTGGGCGAAGCCGCCGCCGTGATCGGCACGCTGGGCGTGGGCCTGATCAAGGGCAAGGCCGCGACTGAACCGCAGTTCGACGTCACCGGCTACACCACGCCGGACGCGGTGCTGCTGGCCTCGACGCTGGCCGACCTGAAACAAGCGGGCGCCAGCGCGCTGGCCATCGAAGCCTCGTCGATCGGCCTGGTGCAGGAGCGCACCGCCGGTATGCACGTCGACGTCGCGATCTTCACCAACCTGACGCGCGACCATCTCGACTTCCACGGCGACATGGAAAGCTACGAGGCGGCCAAGGTCAAGCTGTTCGAATGGGATGGCCTGAAACACGCGGTGGTCAACCTCGACGACCAGGCCGGGCAGCGCCTGGTGGCGCACCTGCGCGCGAAGTTCCCTGCGCTGGCCGTCACCGGCTACACGCTCGCCGCCGCGCAAGCTCCCGAAGGCGTGGCCGTGCTGCGCGCCGGCGGCATGCGCAGCAAGAACGCCGGCACCGAGTTCCAGGTGGAGACCGCGCAAGGCAATGCGACCGTGCGCACCCAGTTGGTGGGCAACTACAACGTCAGCAATACGCTGGCGGTGCTGGGCGCGCTGCTGGCGAAAGGCGTGGCGCTCAAGTCCGCGGTCGATGCGATCGAGACCCTGGTCCCGGCGCCGGGCCGCATGCAGCAGATGGGCGGGTCGGACGCGCCGATGGTCGTGATCGACTACGCGCACACGCCGGACGCGCTGGAAAAAACCCTCGACGCGCTGCGCCAGGTGGCGCTCGATCGCGGCGGCCAGCTGTGGTGCGTGTTCGGCTGCGGCGGCGACCGCGATCCGGGCAAGCGCCCGCAGATGGGCCGCATCGCGCAGGGCGCCGACCAGGTGCTGGTCACCAGCGATAATCCGCGCAGCGAAGAGCCGGCGAGCATCATCGCCCAGATCGTGGCCGGCATGGACACCTCGCAGGCCGCGCGCGTGCAGACGGTCGAAGACCGCGCGGCCGCCATCCTGCTGGCGGTAAAGCAGGCCGCCAAGCAGGACGTGATCCTGCTGGCAGGGAAGGGCCATGAGCCCTATCAGGAAATCAAGGGTCGCAAGATGCCGTTCTCGGATGCGGACCACGCTTCGCTGGCATTGACGGCGCGGCTTACCATGTTGAGGACGCATTGATGCGCGGATCGTTGCAACAGCTGGTCGACGCCATCCCGGGCGCGCGCCTGGTCGGGCCGGATGCGTCCTTCGAGGGCGTATCGACCGACAGCCGCAAGGTGGGAGCGGGCGCGCTGTTCGTCGCGCTGGTCGGCGAGACCTTCGACGCCCATGACTTCCTGGACCAGGTCGCGGGGCAGGGCGTGGCGGCGGTCGTCGTGTCGCGCCTGCCGCAAGGCTGGACCCTGCCCGCGATCGTGGTGCCGGACACGCTGGTGGCGCTGGGGCGCATCGCCCACGCCTGGCGCGCGCAGTTCGACATCCCGGTCATCGGCGTCACCGGCAGCAACGGCAAGACGACGGTCAAGGAAATGATCGCCTCCATCCTGGCGGCGGCCGTCGGCGAGGACGCGCGCCTGGCGACCCAGGGCAACCTGAACAACGAGATCGGCGTGCCGCTGACCCTGTTCCGTCTCGACGCTTCGCACCGCGCCGCGGTGGTGGAGCTGGGCATGAACCATCCGGGCGAGATCGGCCGCCTGAGCGCGATCGCGACGCCGACCGTGGGCCTGGTGAACAACGCCCAGCGCGAGCACCAGGAATTCATGCACACCGTGGAAGCGGTGGCGCGCGAGAACGGTTCGGTGCTGCAGGCGTTGGCAGCGGACGGCGTGGCCGTGTTCCCGGGCGACGATACCTACACCGACCTGTGGCGCGGCCTGGCCGGCTGCAAGGCGCTGACCTTCGGCCTGTCGGAGGCCTGCGACGTGCGCGCGACCCACGTCGCCGGCGATTTCGGCAGCGAGCTGCACGTCCTGGCGCCCGGTGCGCAATTCGGCATCAAGCTGGCCGCGGCCGGCGAACACAATGTGCGCAATGCGCTGGCCGCAGTCGCCTGCGCGCTCGGCGCCGGCGTCGACCAGGCGGCCATCGTGCGCGGCCTGGAAGCTTTTGCCCCGGTCGGCGGCCGCCTGCAGCGCAAGCAGGCCGGCAACGGCGCGACCGTCATCGACGACACCTATAACGCGAACCCCGATTCGATGCGGGCCGCGATCGACGTGCTGGCCGCCTGTCCGGCGCCGCGCATCCTGGTCGTGGGCGACATGGGCGAAGTCGGCGCGCAAGGAAAAGAGTTTCACGAAGAAATCGGCGCCTACGCAGCTTCGCGTGGCATCGAGACCGTGCTCGCGACGGGCGAGCTGGCGCGCCACCTGGCCGCGTCGGGAGCACGACATTACGAGCAGTTCGACGAATTATTGGCAGCACTGGATGAAAAACTGGGCGGCAATACCAAAGCGACTGTGCTGGTGAAGGGCTCGCGCTTCATGAAAATGGAGCGCGTGGTCCAGCACCTGACCGGATCAACCACCATTGGCAAGGGCGCCCACTAATATGCTTCTCTGGCTCGCACAATACTTCCAGGACTATATCGGTCCGCTGCGCGTGTTCAACTACATCACCTTCCGCGCGGTGTTCGCCACCATCACCGCCATCACGATCGGCCTGGTCGCCGGGCCGATCGTCATCCGCAAGCTGACCGAACTGAAGGTCGGCCAGGCGGTGCGCACCTATGGCCCGCAAAGCCACCTGACCAAGCACGGCACCCCGACCATGGGCGGCGTGCTGGTGCTGATCGCGATCGGCGTCTCGACCCTGCTGTGGTGCGACCTGTCGAACCGCCTGATCTGGCCGGTGCTGGTGGTGACCTTCGGCTTCGGCGCCGTCGGCTGGGTCGACGACTACCGCAAGGTCGTCTACAAGGACCCGGAAGGCATGCGCTCGGGCGAGAAATACTTCTGGATGTCGCTGATCGGCATCGCCTCGGCCCTGTACCTCGCGTTCTCGGTCTCGGCCGCCAACCCGTGGGAAGTGGCGCAGCTGTTCTACGCCTGGGTGCAGTCCGGCTTCTCGATGGACCTGCCGCCGAAGGCCGACCTGATCGTCCCCTTCTTCAAGACCATCAGCTATCCGCTGGGCGTGTGGGGCTTCATCGCGCTGACCTATTGCGTGATCGTGGGCGCCTCGAACGCGGTGAACTTCACCGACGGCCTCGATGGCCTGGCCATCATGCCGACCGTGATGGTGGGCGGCGCGCTGGGCCTGTTCGCCTACCTCACCGGCAGCGTGACCTATTCGAAATACCTCCTGATCCCGTACATCCCGGGCGCCGGCGAACTCCTGATCTTCTGCGGCGCGATGGCCGGCGCGGGCCTGGCCTTCCTGTGGTTTAACGCGCACCCGGCCCAGATGTTCATGGGCGACGTCGGCGCGCTGGCGCTGGGCGGCGCGCTGGGCACCATCGCCGTCATCGTGCGCCAGGAAATCGTGCTGTTCATCATGGGCGGCATCTTCGTGGCCGAGACCCTGTCGGTGATCATCCAGGTCAGCTGGTTCAAATATACGAAGAAGCGCTACGGCACCGGACGCCGCGTGTTCCTGATGGCGCCGCTGCACCACCATTTCGAACAAAAGGGCTGGAAGGAGACCAAGGTCGTGGTCCGCTTCTGGATCGTGACCATGGTGCTGATCCTGGTCGGCCTGTCGACGTTGAAACTGCGCTGAAATGAACTACGACGGCAAACACGCATTGGTACTGGGCCTGGGCGAATCCGGGCTGGCGATGGCGCTCTGGCTGGCGCGGGCCGGCGCACGCGTGCGCGTGGCCGATACGCGCGATGCACCCCAGCGCCTGGCGGCGCTGCGCGCAGCCGTCGCGGATGCTGAATTCGTCGCGGGCGATTTCAGTGTCGCGCTGCTCGACGGCGTCGACTTCGTCGCCGTCAGCCCGGGCCTGGCGCCGCAGCGCGAGCTGGCCGAGATCGTGCCCGCCGCCGCCGAGCTCCGCATTCCGGTATGGGGCGAGATCGAGCTGTTCGCGCAGGCGCTGGCGCACTTGCGCGAGACGAGCGGCTACACGCCGAAGGTCATCGCGATCACCGGCACCAACGGCAAGACCACGGTGACCAGCCTGACCGGCCTGCTGTGCCGCCGCGCGGGCCTCAGCGCGCGCGTGGCCGGCAACATCAGCCCGGCCGCGCTGGACGTGCTGCGCGAAACGATCGATGCGAACGACCTGCCGCAGGCCTGGGTGCTGGAACTGTCCAGCTTCCAGCTGCACACCACCTTCAGCCTGCAGGCCGACGCCGCGACGGTGCTGAACCTGAGCCAGGACCACCTGGACTGGCACGGCAGCATGGACGCCTATGCGGCCGACAAGGCGCGCATCTTCGGCGCCGACACCATCCGCGTGCTCAATCGCGACGATGCGCGCGTGATGCGCATGGCGGCGGTCGACACCCCGGCTTATACCTTCGGCACCGACGGACCGGTCGAGGCCGACAGCTTCGGCCTGCTCGAAGAGCGCGGCGTGCTGTGGCTGGCCAATGCGGTCGCGGGCGAGGAAGTCGAAAAGAAACGCAAGAAAAACGAGGCACCGGAGCCGGTCGAGGCCATCGTCAACCGCCTGATGCCGGCCGATGCCTTGAAAATCCGCGGCCTGCACAATGCCTCGAACGCGCTGGCCGCGCTGGCCCTGTGCCGCGCCTGCGGCCTGCCGCTGGCGCCGCTGCTGCATGGCTTGCGCGAATACGCGGGCGAGCCGCATCGCGTGGAGCTGGTCGCCACCATCGACGGCGTCGATTACTACGACGACAGCAAGGGCACCAATGTCGGCGCCACCGTGGCCGCCTTGACCGGCCTGGGCAAGGCCTTCACCGGCGCCGACCAGCAGATCCTCCTGATCGCCGGCGGCGACGGCAAGGGCCAGGACTTCGCGCCGCTGGCGCAACCGGTCGCGGATCACGTGCGCGCCGTGCTGCTGATCGGCCGCGATGCTCCCGCGGTACGCGCCGCGGTCGAGCCGACCGGCGTGCCGGCCTTCGACCTGGACGACCTGCCGCAGGCGGTGCGCCGCGCCGCGGGCCTCGCGCGCCCCGGTGACGCCGTGCTGCTGTCGCCGGCCTGCGCCAGCCTCGACATGTTCACCAATTACGCGCACCGCGCCCAGGTGTTCGTCGACACGGTGCGCGAGATCGCGCTGGACAAGGGACAGGAGATCTGATGGCCTTCCAGATTCCCTTCAAGTTCTCCGGAACCGCCTCCGACGCCACCGTCGATGGCCGCAGCAAGCCGTCGAAGATGATGGACTACGACCAGCCGCTGGTCTGGGTCACGCTGCTGCTGATGCTGCTCGGGATGGTGATGGTGTACTCGGCCTCGATCGCCTTGCCCGATTCGCCCAAGTTCCGCTACCTGGAAGACCGCAACGAATACTTCCTGTACCGCCAGGCGATCTACATCATCGTCTCGATGGTTGCGGCCGCGGTGGTGTTCCGGGTGCCGATCGCGGTATGGCAGAAATACGCGCCGATGATGTTCATCGGCACCCTGGTGCTGCTGGTGCTGGTGCTGATCCCGGGCCTGGGCGTGTCGGTCAACGGCGCGCGGCGCTGGCTGTCGCTGAAGGTCTTCAACCTGCAGCCGTCCGAGATCATGAAGATCGCGGTGGTGCTGTACGCGGCCGACTTCACGGTGCGCAAGCAGGAGTACATGCACAAGCTGACGAAAGGCTTCTTGCCGATGATGGTCGCGATCGGCCTGGTCGGCGCCTTGCTGCTGCTCGAGCCCGACCTCGGCGCCTTCGGCGTGATCGTCTGCATCGCCATGGGCATCCTGTTCCTGGGCGGGATCAATATCGTCTGGTTCGGCGGCATCGGCGCGCTGCTGGTGGTGATCTTCAGCGCGATCATCGCGCTGTCGCCGTTCCGGCGCGCGCGCATGTTCGCCTACCTCGACCCGTGGGAAGAGGGCAATGCGCTGGACAAGGCCTATCAGTTGACGCACTCGCTGATCGCCTTCGGGCGCGGCGAATTCTTCGGCGTGGGCCTGGGCGCCTCGGTCGAGAAGCTGCACTACCTGCCGGAAGCGCACACCGACTTCATCATGGCCGTGATCGGCGAAGAGCTGGGCCTGGTCGGCGTGCTGGTGGTGGTGGCGATGTTCTACTGGCTGGTCAAGCGCGCCTTCGACATCGGCCGCCAGGCGATCGCCCTCGACCAGACCTTCGCCGGCCTGGCCGCGAAGGGCATCGGCATCTGGATCGGTGTGCAGACCTTCATCAATATGGGCGTGAACCTGGGCCTGTTGCCGACCAAGGGTTTGACCCTGCCCCTGATGAGCTTTGGTGGTTCGGGCGTCATGTTCAACTGCATCGGCCTGGCGATCCTGCTGCGGATCGACTACGAGAACCGGGTGCGCATGCGCGGAGGCAGGACATGAAGGTCAGAAACACCAAGCGTTTGATGATCATGGCTGCAGGAACGGGCGGCCATATCTTCCCCGGCATCGCGATCGCGCAGACCATGCGCGCGCGCGGCTGGGAAGTGAGCTGGCTCGGCACCGCCCACGGCATGGAAACCGAGTTGGTGCCGAAGGCCGGCATCCCGATGGACACCATCGACTTCGCCGGACTGCGCGGCAAGGGCCTGGGCCACACCGTCAAGGGCGCCTTCAAGATGGCGGCGAGCTTCCTCACTTGCCGCCGCTATCTGGGCAGCCGTCGTCCCGACGTGGTGCTGGGCATGGGCGGCTACGTCACGGTCCCGGGCGGATTGACCGCCCGTTCGCGCGGCATTCCGCTGGCGCTGGTGAACGCCGACGCCGCGCTGCTGTTGTCGAACAAGACGCTGGCGCCGGTGGCGCAGCGTGTGCTGTTCGGCTTCCCGGCGGACTTCGGCAAGGCGGCCGACAAGGCGGTGGTCACCGGGAACCCGGTGCGCCAGCAGATCCTCGACCTGCCTCTGCCTTCCGCACGCTTCGCCGGCCGCAGCGGTCCGCTGCGCGTGCTGGTGGTGGGCGGCAGCCTGGGGGCGAAAGTCCTGAACGACAGCGTGCCGGCGGCCCTGGCCCTGATCGACCCGGCCCTGCGCCCGATCGTGACCCACCAGTCGGGCAAGAAGAATATCGATGCGCTGCGCGCGTCTTATTTGCAGTCCGGTGTCAACGCAAACGTGGTCGACTTCATTGATGACATGGCCGCCGCCTACGCGAACGCCGACCTGGTGATCTGCCGCGCCGGCGCGATCACGGTGTCCGAGCTGACGGCGGCCGGCGTGGCCAGCGTGCTGGTGCCGTTCGTCGCCAGCACCACCAGCCACCAGCGCGATAACGCGGTGTGGATGGACAAGCAAGGCGCGGCCGTGCATCTGGCGCAGGGTGAACTGAATCCGCAGCGGCTGGCGAGCCTGCTGCAAGACACGACGCGCGAGCGTTGCCTGGCGATGGCGCAGGCGGCGCATGGCGTGGGCAAGCGCGACGCCAACGAGGCGATCGCGCGCGAACTCGAACAATTGGCAGGACAGCGTTAATGAAACACAAGATCAAGAATATCCACTTCGTGGGCATCGGCGGCAGCGGCATGAGCGGCATCGCCGAGGTGCTGCACAATCTCGGCTACCAGGTGTCGGGCTCGGACCTGGGCAGCAATGCCGCCACCCAGCGCCTGGCCGGCCTGGGCGTGACCGTCCACCTCGGCCATCAGGCCGAGAACGTGAGCGGCGCCGACGTCGTCGTGACCTCGACCGCCGTCAACGAGGCGAATCCCGAAGTGGTCGCCGCGCGCGCCAACAAGACGCCCATCGTGCCGCGCGCGATCATGCTGGGCGAACTGATGCGCCTGAAGCGCGGCATCGCGATCGCCGGCACCCATGGCAAGACCACCACCACCAGCCTGGTGGCGTCGGTGCTGGCTGCCGGCGGACTGGATCCGACCTTCGTCATCGGCGGACGCCTGACGGCGGCCGGCGCCAACGCGGCCCTGGGCAGCGGCGAATACATCGTGGCCGAGGCCGACGAGTCGGATGCCTCGTTCCTGAACCTGTCGCCGATGATCGAAGTGATCACGAACATCGACGCCGACCACATGGACACCTACGAGCACGACTTCGAGAAACTGAAGGCCGCGTTCGTGAACTTTACGCACCGCATGCCGTTCTACGGCCGCGTGATGCTGTGCATCGACGACCCGCACGTGCGCTCGATCCTGCCGCAGGTGACCAAGCCGGTCACCACCTATGGTTTCTGCGAGGAAGCCGAGGTGCGCGCGCTGGACGCCTATGCCGAAGGCACGCAGATGCATTTCACGGTGCGCCAGGAAGGCTATCCCGACACCAAGTTCGTGCTGAACCAGCCCGGCATGCACAATGTGCTCAACGCCTGCTCGGCGATCGCGATCGCGCGCGAGATCGGCATCGAGGACGCCGCCACCGCCCAGGGCCTGCTGGAATTTCGTGGCGTCGGCCGCCGCTTCACGCGCTATGGCGAAGTGGCGCTGCCGTCCGGCGGCAGCTTCACCCTGGTCGACGACTTCGGCCATCACCCGGTCGAGACCGAGGTGACCCTGGCCGCGGCGCGCGCCGCCTATCCGGGCCGGCGCCTGGTGCTGGCCTTCCAGCCGCACCGTTACAGCCGCACGCGCGACCTGTTCGAGGATTTCGTCAAGGTGCTGGCCACGCCCGATGTTCTGCTGCTGGCCGAGGTCTACCCGGCCGGCGAAGCGCCGATCGTGGCCGCCGACGGCCGCGCGCTGGCGCGCGCGCTGCGCACCTCGGGCAAGCTTGAGCCGATCTTCGTGGAGACGATCGCCGACATGCCGGCCGCCATCCTGAATGTGGCGCGCGACGGCGACGTCGTGCTGACCATGGGCGCCGGCTCGATCAGCGGCGTTCCCAACCAACTCACCAACGCAAAGGCCTGAACCGTGACCACCACCCCAACTCTTGACGCAGCGGCTTTCGGCAAGGTCGGCGTGCTGTTCGGCGGACGCTCCGCCGAACGCGAGATCTCGCTCATTTCCGGCGCCGGCGTGCTGGCGGCGCTGCAGGGCCGAGGCATCGACGCCCACGCCTTCGACCCCGGCACGCAAAGCCTGGCCGAGCTGGCCGCGCAACGATTCGATCGCGTGTTCATCGCGCTGCACGGCCGCTACGGCGAAGACGGCAGCCTGCAGGGCGCCCTCGAACTGCTGGGTATCCCTTACACCGGCAGCGGCGTGATGGCGTCCAGCGTTGGCATGGACAAGATCACCACCAAGAAGATCTGGCTGCAGGAGAGCGTGCCGACCCCGCGCTACGTGAGGATCGATGCGGATACCGACCTGGATGCGGTGGTGGCCGACCTGGGCCTGCCGCTGATCGTCAAGCCGCCGCTCGAAGGCTCGAGCATCGGCATCACCAAGGTCACGCAAGCCGACCAGCTGAAGGAGGCGGTGGCGCTGGTGACCAGCATGGACGAGTCGGTGCTGGCCGAGGAATTCGTCACCGGCCGCGAGTTCACCGTGGCCGTGCTGGGCCATGGCGCCTCGGCGCGCGCGCTGCCGATCGTCGAGATCGTGGCGCCGGAAGGCAAGTACGACTACCAGAACAAGTACTTCACCGACGACACGCAATATCACTGCCCGGCGCCGCTCCCGGAGGAGCTGACCCACGAGATCCAGCGCCACGCGGTGAACGCCTACCGCGCCCTGGGCTGCGAGGGCTGGGGCCGGGTCGACGTGCTGGTGCGCGAAAGCGATATGCGTCCCTTCCTGCTGGAGGTGAACACCTCGCCCGGCATGACGACCCACTCGCTGGTGCCGATGGCGGCGCGCGCGGTCGGCATCGGCTACGAAGATCTGTGCGTCGAGATCCTGCGTTCGGCGCGGCTCAAGATGGGCCAGAAGGCAAAAGGATAAAAGCAGATGTGGCATGACGTCCGGGCCCTCAACGCGACCGCCAGTTTTCTGACGGCGGTGACGGTGCTCGCCGCCTTGATCTCGGGCGTGTGGTGGCTGTCGCAGCGCCCGATGTTCGCGCTCGGTTCGGTGACGGTGGAGAGCATGTACGGAATCGAGTTGAAGCACGTAAACGAACTCACCGTGCGCAACGGCGTGCTCGGCAAGATTCGCGGCAACTTCTTCACCGCCGACCTGGAACAGGTGCGCGCCACCTTCGAGACCGTGCCCTGGGTGCGCCGCGCCACCGTGCGCCGCGAGTGGCCCAATGCGCTGGTGGTCGAGGTGGAGGAGCACGAAGCGCTCGGCACCTGGGGCGAGGACGGCCGCCTGTTGTCGGTGAAGGGCGA
This sequence comes from Massilia timonae, assembly GCF_001866515.1. Taxonomy (NCBI): domain Bacteria; kingdom Pseudomonadati; phylum Pseudomonadota; class Betaproteobacteria; order Burkholderiales; family Oxalobacteraceae; genus Massilia; species Massilia timonae. The sequence goes on along the minus strand of NZ_JRYB01000001.1, from coordinate 542,281 downwards.
CGTGTTCACCGCCAACGTGGCCGAGACCGAGGATGAGCAGGCGCTGCCGGCCTTCGACGGTCCGGTCGGCAGCGAGAAGGAAGTGCTGGCCCGCTTCAACGAACTGCGCACGGCGTTCGCTCCCGTGCAGCTGGTGCCGCAGGAGCTGTCGCTGTCCAACCGGTATGCCTGGACCGTGAAGCTGGACAACGGCATGAGCGTCGCACTGGGACGCGAGCAGGATCGCAACACGCTCAAGAAGCGCGTGCAGCGCCTGGTCGGCGTCTATCCGCAGCTGGTCGCCCGGCTGCAGGAAGGCCGTATCGACACGATCGACATGCGCTATCCGAACGGTCTGGCCCTGTCGTCGGCGGCGCTCACGGTGCCGGTGGATGCGACGAAGCCGGTCAAGGCGGCAAAGAAGCCCAAAGAGTCACCCAAACATGCAACACCCAATAAAACAACCAAGCAAATCTGAAGCAGGCGAACAGCAATGACAAAAGACGCGAAAAACCTGATCGTCGGCCTCGACATCGGCACCTCCAAGGTGGTGGCCGTGGTCGCCGAGGTGATGTCCGACGGACGCCACGAGGTGATCGGGCTGGGTCAGCACGAGTCGAAGGGATTGAAGAAGGGCGTGGTCGTCAACATCGAGGCCACGGTCGAATCGATCCAGCGCGCGCTCGAGGAAGCCGAGCTGATGGCGGACTGCAAGATCCGCAACGTCTACGCTGGCATCGCCGGCAGCCATATCCGCTCGTTCAATTCGAGCGGGATGGTGGCGATCAAGGACAAGGAAGTGACGGCCACCGACGTGGCGCGCGTGATCGAGACCGCCAAGGCGGTCAACATCCCGACCGACCAGCAACTGCTGCACACGGTGCCGCAGGAATTCATCGTCGACAACCAGGAAGACGTGCGCGAGCCGATCGGCATGAGCGGCATTCGACTGGAAGTGCGGGTGCACATCGTCACCGGTGCGGTGTCCGCGGTGCAAAATATTGTAAAGTGCGTGCGCCGTTGCGGGCTCGAGGTCTCGGATCTGATCCTGCAGCCGATGGCGTCCGCCGACGCGGTGCTGACGGTCGACGAAAAAGAACTGGGCGTGGTCCTGATCGACATCGGCGGCGGCACCACCGACATCGCGGTGTTTTCGGACGGCGCGATTCGCCACACGGCGGTCATTCCGATCGCCGGCGACCAGATCACCAGTGATATCGCAATGGCCCTGCGCACGCCGACCGGCGAGGCGGAGGACATCAAGATCCGCTACGGCGTGGCCAAGCAGGTATTGGCCGATCCGGGCGAGACACTCGAAGTGCCAGGTCTCGGCGACCGCGGCCCACGCGCATTGTCGCGCCAGGCCCTCGCAGCCGTGATCGAGCCCCGGGTGGAAGAACTGTTCGCCATGGTCCATCAGGCCGTGCGCGAATCCGGCTACGAAGGCGTGCTGTCCTCGGGCATCGTGCTGACGGGCGGCAGCTCGATCATGCCGGGCATGATCGAGATGGCGGAAGACATCTTCCTCAAGCCCGCGCGCCTCGGCACGCCCGACTATCGGGGCCAGCTGGCCGACGTGGTGCGCAGCCCGCGCTACGCGACAGTGCTCGGCCTGTTGCTCGAAGCGAAGAAGCAGTACCTGCGCGGACACATCGTCACGCGCCAGGACGGGTCGGTGAAGGCGGTCTGGCAGCGCATGAAGGAATGGATAGCCGGGAATTTCTAAACTCTAGTAACAAATTCAGTTGTAAAAATTCGTCACGGGTACAAGGTTTTTAAATACAATCGCAGTTACCGGTTTGAGGCAGCGAACCAGCAACGCCAAGGCCTCTTCCCTGGAACCGCATTTTGAAAATTAGGGAGTTCATCATGGAGTTCGATATGGTCGATAACGCAGCACTGGGAACCGTGATCAAGGTCGTTGGCGTCGGTGGCGCCGGCGGCAACGCGGTTCAGCACATGATCAATAAAGGTGTGTCCGGTGTCGAGTTCATCGCCGCAAACACGGACGCACAGGCCCTGGCGGTTTCCAGCGCCAACAACATCATCCAGATTGGCGATTCGGGCCTGGGCGCGGGGATGCGTCCCGAGGTCGGCCGCCAGTTGGCCGAGCAGTCGCGCTCGCGCATCGAGGATGCCCTGCGCGGCGCCCACATGGTCTTCATCGCCGCCGGCATGGGCGGCGGCACCGGCACCGGCGCCGCGCCGATCGTGGCCGAAGTGGCCAAGACCATGGGCGCCCTGACCGTGGCCGTGGTCTCCAAGCCGTTCTCCTACGAAGGCCAGAAGTGCATGGACGTGGCCGAGGAAGGCCTCGAAGAACTGACCAAGCATGTCGACTCCCTGATCGTCATCCTCAACGAAAAACTCGAAGACATCTACGAAGACGAATCGATGCTCGACTGGATGAAGCACGCCGACGATGTGCTCAACAACGCGGTGGCCGGCATTGCCGAGATCATCAACGTGCCGGGCCACATCAACGTCGACTTCAACGACGTCAAGACCATCATGGGCGAGCAGGGCAAGGCCATGATGGGCACCGCGACCGCCGCCGGCGTCGACCGCGCGCGCATCGCCGCCGAGCAGGCCGTGGCGTCGCCGCTGCTGGACGGCATCGACCTGTCGGGCGCCAAGGGCGTGCTGGTCAACGTGACCGCCAGCCGCGGCCTCAAAGGCAAGGAGATCAAGGAAGTCATGGCCGCCGTGCGCGCCTTCGCGGCGCCGGACGCCTCGATCGCCCAGGGCATCGCCTACGACGACGCGATGGGCGACGAAATCCGCGTGACCGTGGTCGCGACGGGCCTGGGCAAGAACAAGAAGTCGATCCAGCTGGTGCAACCGCAGCAGCAGCTGCGCACCGGCACCTACGACGCGCCGGTGATGCAGGGCGCAGCGGCCGTCGCCGGCGGCCTGACCGCGGGCAAGGCCAGCGCCGACGCCCTGGGCGGCATGAAGCAGCCGGCCGTGTGGCGCCGCGAGCAGGCATCGGAGCAGGTGCAGGCGATGCAGCGCAACGGCGTCGAGACCTACGACATCCCGGCGTTCCTGCGCAAGCAGGCCGACTGACCAAGTCCGGTCGGCAGTTCGCGATGAAGAGGCCAGCGCAAGCTGGCCTTTTCGTTTGCGTCGCCGCGAAACGGCCGCAAGACCAGCACGCCCGATCCGGATCGGCGATAATGGCAAGATTCACAAAACATCAACAGGAGAACAGCATGACCATCCAGATCGGCGACCGCCTGCCGGAAGGCACCCTCGCGGAATTCATCGAGAACGAGACCGCGGGCTGCACGCTCGGTCCGAACACCTTCCAGGTGGCCGACCTCGTGAAAGGCAAGAAGATCGTGATCTTTGGCCTGCCGGGCGCCTTCACGCCAGGCTGCTCGGTGCAGCACGTGCCGGGCTACGTCAAGCACGCCGATGCGATCCGCGCCAAGGGCGTCGACGAAATCTGGTGCATCTCGGTCAACGACGCTTTCGTGATGGGCGCCTGGGGCCGCGACCAGAAGGCCACCGGCATCGTGCGCATGATGGCTGACGGCAACGCCACCTTCACCAAGGCCCTGGGCCTGGACAACGACTTCTCGGCCCACGGCATGGGCACGCGCTCGAAGCGTTACGCGATGCTGGTCGAGGATGGCGTGGTCAAGAGCCTGGACATCGACGCCAAGGGCGTCGACGTGTCGAGCGCCGAATCGATGCTGCAGAAACTCGGCTGATCCCGGCCGTATCCGCACTTGACGAACGGCGCTGCGGCGCCGTTTCCTACTTATGATCATCAATACCGAAACCCCCGACCAGCCAGAAGTCCGGGCCATGCTGGGCAAGCTGGACGCCTATTGCGCGGCGCTGTACCCGGCCGAGAGCAACCACCTGCTGGACATCGACGCGCTGCTGGCCGGCGACGTGCTGTTCCTGGTGGCGCGCGACATCGACGGCGCGGCGGTCGGCTGCGCGGCCCTGGCCAACCGCGGCGCCTATGGTGAAGTCAAACGCATGTATGTGGATGAGGCGCGCCGCGGCCTGGGCACGGGAAAGAAGCTCCTGGAACACCTGGCGATGTTCGCCCGCATGTCGGGCCTGGGCGAATTGAAGCTCGAAACCGGCATCCATCAGCCGGCGGCGATCGCGCTGTACGAAGGGTTCGGCTTCAGCCGCTGCGCGCCGTTCGGCGACTACCGGCCCGACCCCTTGAGCCTGTTCATGGAAAAGCGTCTATGACCGGGTTGGCAACCACGCGCGGCCGCAACCTGTACAGCATCTACGCGATGCTGCTCGCCGTCTTCATGTTCGCCCTGATGGACACGGCGATGAAGCTGCTGGCGGCGCGTTATCCGGCGATGCAGGTGGCGGCGCTGCGCGCGATGTGCTCACTGCCGCTGGTCGCGGCCTACGTGGCCTGGCGCGGCGCCTTCAGGGGCGTGTTCCAGGTGCGCTGGTCGATGCACGTGCTGCGCGGGCTGCTCGGCATCCTGATGCTGGCCTTCTTCGCCTTCGGCCTCAAGAAGCTGTCGCTGGCCGAAGCCTATTCGATCTTCTTCATCGCGCCGGCCCTGATCACGGCGCTGTCGGTGCTGCTGTTGAAAGAGCGCGTCAACCTGGCGCGCTGGCTCGCCATCGGCGTGGGTTTGTGCGGCGTGCTGGTGGTGCTGCGCCCGAGCGGCGCGGGCTTTCTGACCATCGGCGGCCTGTCGGTGCTGGCGTCCGCCGCCTGCTACGCGGTGTCGGCGATCACGGTGCGGGTGCTGGCGCGCACCGACCGCAGCGAGCACACGGTGTTCTGGCTGATCGTCATGATCGCGGCGGGCGCCGGCCTGCTGGCGGCGCCGGGCTGGGTGCCGCTGCCCGCCAGCGAGATTCCCTTGTTGTGCGGCCTGGCGGTGTCGGGTTTCATCGGCCAATTGGCGATCACCGAGGCGTTTTCGCGCGGCGAGGCCTCGAGCGTGGCGCCGTTCGAGTATTCGGCCCTGGCCTGGGGCGTGGGCCTGGACTGGCTGCTGTGGCGCGCGCTGCCCGACGGCTGGACCATGGTGGGCGCGGCCATCATCATCGGCAGCGGCCTGTATCTGATCCGCCACGAAAAAGACCATGCCGAGGCGGAACACCCCTAAGTGCGCATGGCTGCTGTCGCGACCGCGCCACCATGGCCCCGCCAATCGAGGGGGGCGGCAGCGCCGCTGTAAACGCTGGGCTATAATTGGCGCATGCTGAAACAACGAACAATCAAGGAACTGGTCCGCACCACGGGTGTGGGCCTGCACTCGGGCCGCAAGGTCGAGCTCACCCTGCGTCCGGCCGCGCCCGACACCGGCATCATCTTCCGCCGCGTCGACGTCGATCCGATCGTGGCCATCCCGAGCAGCGCCGACGTGGTGGGCGACACGCGCATGGCCTCGGTCGTGATGAAGGACGGCGTGCGCGTCTCGACCGTCGAACACGTGATGTCGGCCTGCGCCGGCCTCGGCATCGACAACCTGTATATCGACGTCACGGCCGAGGAAATCCCGATCATGGACGGTTCGGCATCGTCCTTCGTGTTCCTGCTGCAGCAGGCCGGCGTCGAAGAGCAAACGTCGCTGCGCAAGTTCATCCGCGTGCTCAAGGACGTCGAAGTGCGCCAGGGGAGCGGCGCCAACGAGAAATGGGCGCGCCTGTCGCCGCACGACGGCTACAAGCTCGATTTCTTCATCGAATTCAACCATCCGGCGGTGGATGGCACGATGCAGCGCGCCACCGTCGATTTCGGCGACATCACCTATGTGCGCGACGTGGCGCGCGCGCGCACCTTCGGCTTCATGCAAGACGTCGAGAGCCTGCGCGGCATGGGCCTGGCGCGCGGCGGCTCGTTCGAGAACGCCATCGTGATGGACGAATACCGCATCCTGAACACCGACGGCCTGCGCTACGAGGACGAATTCGTGCGCCACAAGATCCTGGACGCGATCGGCGACCTGTACCTGGTGGGCCACCCGCTGCTGGCCAGCTATACCGCGCACAAATCGGGCCATGCGCTCAACAACGACCTGCTGCGCGCGCTGCTGGCCCAGCCGGATTCCTACGAGATCGTCACCTTCGACGACCTGGGCACGGCGCCGCCGTCCTATGTGCGGCAGATGACGCGGGAGTGGGCGCAGAGCTGAGCCTGCCGCCCTGCACGGAATACACGATGGCTGCGGGTCCCGGAAGGGGCTGCAGCCATTTTTTCTGGCGTGCCGGATTATTTGCGCTTCGCCGCCAGCGCCCTGAGCGCCGCCACCAGGTCGCGGTTCTGCTGCGTCTCCGGCAGCGATTCCGCCAGTTCCTCGAAGGCCTGCACCGCGCGCGGAGGCAGCTCGAGCGTGCGCATCTCGGGCCGGTCGGGCAGGGCGCGCGTCACCTGCAGCTTGATCCGGGTCGATTCCACCTGCCAGCCCTTCTGCAGCAGGGTGGCTTGCAGCTTCGGCAGCAGCTGCTTGAGGCGGGCCGCCAGCGCCGAGCTGGGCACGGCCAGGGTCAGCACGCCTTCCTGGAACGACAGCACGTCGCAGTTATGAAAGATCGCCGGCAGCGCCGCCGCGCAGTCGGCCTGCAGGCGCGCCATGCGGCCGACGGCCGGCAGCAGGCTGGCCATGCGGTCGTTGGCGCGCAAGAAGTCGGTGGCGGCGTGCGAGGTCTGCCGGGTGCTGGTCCCGAAAATATGGAAGGGACGCTTGGGAGGAGATTGCTGCATGCTTGGAACATACCACAGCGCCCGCGCTTTGGGCGGACCGGGTGGCGGATCTGCCGCCGCGGGGGGCTCATCGAGGCCAGTTTGATAACGTTTCTGGCTCTGCAGGACTTGTTATCCTGCCCATGATCCCCAAGTGTGGCCGGATCGCATGATAAAATCAGTGGTTATTTGCCTAACTCCGTCGACGGTGCTTATCGCTTTGATATCATCTTGGCTTCTTTTTGCGGCGTATTTTTCTAGAACACAGCATGTCATTCCTGACCCAGATTTTCGGCAGCCGTAACTCGCGTCTGCTCAAGCAGTACCAAAAGACCGTGCGTCAGATCAACGCGCTCGAGCCACAAATGGAGCAGCTTTCGGACGCCGAACTGCAAGCCAAGACGCCAGAATTCAAGGATCGCCTGGCCAAGGGCCAGACCCTGGACGATATCCTGCCCGAGGCCTTCGCCGTCTGCCGCGAAGCGGCCAAGCGCGTGCTCAAGATGCGCCACTTCGACGTACAGCTGATCGGCGGCATGGTCCTGCACCAGGGCAAGATCGCCGAAATGGGCACCGGTGAGGGCAAGACCCTGATGGCGACCCTGCCGGTCTACCTGAACGGTCTGTCGGGCAAGGGCGTGCACGTCATTACCGTCAACGATTACCTGGCCCAGCGCGACGCGGACCAGATGGGCCAGCTGTACGGCTGGCTGGGCTTGAGCACCGGCGTCAACCTGTCGCAGCTCGACCACGACAGCAAGCAGAAGGCCTACGGTTCCGACATCACCTACGGCACCAACAACGAATTCGGCTTCGACTACCTGCGCGACAATATGGTCTACGACGCGCGCGAACGCGTGCAGCGCAGCCTGAATTTCTCCGTGGTCGACGAGGTCGACTCGATCCTGATCGACGAGGCGCGCACGCCGCTGATCATCTCCGGCCAGGCCGAGAACCATACCGACCTGTACCACCGCCTGAACGAAGTGCCGCCGCAGCTGACCCAGCAGATCGGCGAAGAAACCCCGGACGGCAAGGGCAAGATCGAAGTCCCGGGCGACTACCTGAAGGACGAGAAAGCGCACACCGTGCTGCTCACCGAGCAGGGCCACGAGCGCGCCGAAGCGATCCTGACGCAAATGGGCCTGCTGCCCGAAGGCGCGTCGCTGTACGACGCCGCCAATATCTCGCTGATCCACCACCTGTATGCGGCGCTGCGCGCCCACGTCCTGTACCACAAGGACCAGCACTACGTGGTGCAGAACAACGAAGTCGTGATCGTCGACGAATTCACCGGCCGCCTGATGACGGGCCGCCGCTGGTCGGATGGCCTGCACCAGGCGGTCGAGGCCAAGGAAGGCGTGCGTATCCAGAACGAGAACCAGACCCTGGCCTCGATCACCTTCCAGAACTACTTCCGCATGTATGCCAAGCTGGCGGGCATGACCGGCACCGCCGACACCGAAGCGTTCGAATTCCAGGAAATCTACGGCCTGGAAACCGTCGTCGTGCCGCCGAACCGTCCTTCGCAGCGCAAGGACCGCCAGGACCAGGTCTACAAGACCTCGGAAGAAAAATACAACGCGATGTTGAACGACATCCGCGACTGCTACGAGCGCGGCCAGCCGGTGCTGGTCGGCACCACCTCGATCGAGAACTCGGAGCTGCTGTCCGGCATCCTGACCAAGGCCAAGCTGCCGCACAATGTCCTGAACGCGAAGCAGCACGCGCGCGAAGCGGAGATCGTGGCCCAGGCCGGCCGTCCGAAGATGATCACCATCGCCACCAACATGGCCGGCCGCGGCACCGACATCGTCCTGGGCGGCAACGTCGGCAAGCAGATCCAGATCATCGAAGCCGACAGCAACCTGTCGCCGGAGCAGAAAGCCACCCAGGCGCAGCAGCTGCGCGACGAATGGCAGTCGCTGCACGACCACGTGGTGAACGCCGGCGGCCTGCACATCATCGGCACCGAGCGCCACGAATCGCGCCGCGTCGACAACCAGCTGCGCGGCCGTTCGGGCCGCCAGGGCGACCCGGGTTCCTCGCGCTTCTACCTGTGCCTGGACGACGCGCTGCTGCGCATCTTCGCCGGCGACCGCGTGCGCGCCATCATGGACCGCCTCAAGATGCCGGAAGGCGAACCGATCGAGGCGGGCATCGTGTCGCGCTCGATCGAGTCGGCCCAGCGCAAGGTCGAGGCCCGCAACTTCGACATCCGCAAGCAGCTGCTCGAGTACGACGACGTCGCCAACGACCAGCGCAAGGTGATCTACACCCAGCGTAACGAACTGCTGGAGTCGACCGACATCAGCGAGATGATCAACTCGCTGCGCGTGGGCGTGTTCACCGACCTGGTGCGCGACTACGTGCCGGCCGAATCGGTCGAGGAACAGTGGGACGTCAAGGGCCTGGAAAGCGCGCTGTCGTCCGAGTGGAGCCTGATTGTCCCGCTGCAGCAGATGCTGCAGGATGAACCGAACCTGAACGACGACGACATCCTCGAGCGCGTCTTGGCGGCGGCCGACGCGTCCTACGGCGCCAAGGTCGGCGTGGTGGGCAAGGAATCGTTCGGCGGCTTCGAGCGCAACGTCATGCTGCAGAGCGTGGACACCCACTGGCGCGAGCACCTGGCGGCGCTGGACCACCTGCGCCAGGGCATCCACCTGCGCGGCTATGCGCAAAAGAATCCGAAGCAGGAATACAAGCGCGAAGCGTTCCAGCTGTTCAGCAATATGCTGGACCTGATCAAGAACGAAGTGATCCGCACCGTGATGACCGTGCGCATCCAGTCGCGCGAAGAAGTCGAGGCGGCCGAGGCGGCGATGGCGGCCCAGGCCGCGCAGCTGGAAAACGTCAACTACCAGCACGCCGACTTTAACCCGTCGGCCGCGCCGGAAGAGCTGCTCAATCCGAACCCGAACCGCAGCGGCGACGGCGAAGCCGTGTCGGCCGAAGACCACAACAGCTATATGGGCGTGAAGGTCGGCCGCAACGATCCATGCCCTTGCGGCAGCGGCAAGAAGTTCAAGCAGTGCCACGGCAAGCTGGCGTAATTAGCCACTAGCCAGCATGCGAAACGGCCGGGGCGACCCGGCCGTTTTCATTCGTCCATCACCATCCGCCGGTAGCGTTCCCAATCCCAGCCCGCGCCCGGATCGGTATGCGTCTGCCCGGCGTGATTGACGTGGCCTTTCACGTTGTAGTCGGCCTCCGGCAGCACCGCATTCCAGCCACGGCTGCCGTCATACACCCGCGGCGCGATGCCGCGCGCCGCGAGGGTGGCGCGCGCCAGGGCGCTCGAGGCCATCAGCATCGGTTCCGAATACCAGGCGTCCGGCTGCTCGACGAAGCCTTCGTGCTCGATGCCGACCGTGTGGCCGTTGGCGCTGCCCGCGTGCCAGGCCTTGTCGTTTTCCCTCACCATTTGCGTGATCTGCCCATCCGACGAGCGCACCAGGTAGTGGGCGCTCACGCCGGCGCTGCAGTTGCGGAACCACGAGATGGCGCCCGCATACGAGCCCTGGGTCGTGTGGATGGTCACGTGGCTGACCGCCAGCGTGCGGCCCGAATAATTGCAGCTGGCCGCCGGCAGCCAGGTCGCTGCAGGGTAGTCGGCCAAGGTCAGCGCCGGTGCCGACAGCACGTCCAGCCGGGCCTGGCCATAGATGCGCGTGAGGTCGACCGGCAGGCGCGTGACCGCGAAATCCGGTCCCTGGCGTCCTTCGCGGATCGCCATATAGATGTCGTAGGTGTGGATTTGCGCGACGTCGCGTTGCGCGATGCCGCACAGGCGCGCCAGCGCGTCTTCCCAGGCTTCCAGCGGCGACTGGCGCGTCAGTCCTGCGCCATACAGCGCGAGCAGGGCGGCAGCGCCACGAATATTGCTGGGCGTGTCCAGCGCCAGCCGGCGTGACGGCATGCCGAGCAGGGCGGCGGCCAGGCGCAGCGAGCGGCCGAAATGCGGGTCGTCGCGCAAGCCCATGATGCCGTGGGACAGCGGCATGCCATGGTGCGATTCGGACTGCGGCGACACCGGGCGCCAGCGCGTTTCGGCCCAGGCGACCGCCTCGAGCAGCGCGCGCGGCACGTCGAATTCGCGCGCGGCGGCGTCGAAAGCCTGGTAGTGGCGCAGGGTGGTGGGATTCAATGCGGTCGGCATCGCGGTCTTTCCTGTCAGTGCACGCCCATGTTTTTCCTAAAGGCATCCGCGCGCGTTGATGTGCAGCAGAAACCTCGCAGCATCGCCAGGGCGCTGGCGTTACAATAACGAATTCGACAATTTTTCCAACGAGATCACCATGGCCGTCAATTCCCCCCTGCCAGTCGCCGCCGACCTGAAGCCCGTCAACGGCGTCGAGATCGGCTTTGCCGAAGCCGGCATCAAGAAGCCGAACCGCAAGGATGTCCTGATCATGAAGCTGGCCGAAGGCGCGACCGTCTCCGGCGTGTTCACCCTGAACCGCTTCTGCGCCGCGCCGGTGCAGGTCAGCAAGGTCAACCTGGCGGCGGTCAAGAACGGCGGCGCGCCGATCCGCGCGCTGGTGGTCAATACCGGCAACGCCAATGCCGGCACCGGCGAGCAGGGCCTGGCCAACGCCAACGCCACCTGCGCCGAAGTGGCCAAGTTACTGGGCCTCGAGGCCGGCCAAGTGCTGCCGTTCTCGACCGGCGTGATCCTGGAACAGCTGCCGATGCCCAAGCTGCTGGCCGGCCTGCCCGCCGCCGCGGGTAGCCTGAAGGCGGACAACTGGTTCAACGCCGCCGAGGCGATCATGACCACCGACACCCAGCCGAAGGCTGCCTCGCGCACCGTCACCATCGGCGGCCATCTAGTTACGATGACCGGCATCAGCAAGGGCGCCGGCATGATCAAGCCGAACATGGCGACCATGCTCGGCTACCTGGCGATCGACGCCAAAGTCGCCCAGCCGGTGCTGGACGAACTGGTGAAACACGCGGCCGACCACTCGTTCAACGCCATCACCATCGATGGCGACACCTCGACCAACGATTCCTTCATCGTGATCGCGACCGGCACCGGTGGCCTGTCGATCGACGCGGCCAGCGGCGCCGACTACGAGGCGCTGAAGGACGCCGTGACCGACATCTCGCGCAACCTGGCGCAGCAGATCATCCGCGACGGCGAAGGCGCGACCAAGTTCATGACCATCACGGTCGACGAAGGCGTTGATGTGGCCGAGTGCCGCAAGATCGCCTACGCGATCGCGCACTCGCCGCTGGTCAAGACCGCCTTCTTCGCGTCCGACCCGAACCTGGGCCGCATCCTGGCCGCGGTCGGCTATGCCGGCGTCGACGACCTCGACGTGACCAAACTCGACCTCTACCTGGACGACGTCTGGGTGGCCAAGAGCGGCGGCCGCAATCCGGATTACAAGGAAGAAGACGGCCAGCGCGTGATGAAGCAATCCGAGATCACGGTGCGCGTCAAACTGGCGCGCGGCGACGCCACGGCCACCGTCTGGACGTGCGACCTGTCGCACGACTATGTCTCGATCAACGCCGACTACCGTTCGTAATGACGCCGCTCGACCAGTTTCTGCGCCGCGCCGAAGGCCTGCTCGAACGCCTGGAGGCGGTGCTGCCGCCGGCCAGCGCGCGCGAGCCGGATTGGAAGCGCAGCTTCGCCTTCCGCTGGCGCCGGCGCCCGGCCGGCGGTGGCAACTACCTGCAGCCGGTGCTGCACGCATCGACCATCAAGCTCGAGGACCTGCAGCACGTCGCGGCCCAGAAGCGCCAGATCGAGCAGAACACGCGCCAGTTCGTGGCGCGCCGCCCGGCCAACAACGTGCTGCTCACCGGCGCGCGCGGCACCGGCAAGTCTTCCCTGATCAAGGCCTGCCTGAACGCCTTCGCCGACCAGGGCCTGCGCCTGATCGAGGTCGATAAGGCCGACCTGGCCGACCTGCCCGACATCATCGACCTGGTCGCCGGCCGGCCGGAGCGCTTTGTGGTGTTTTGCGACGACCTGTCGTTCGAAGAGGGCGAGGCCGGCTACAAGGCGCTGAAGGTGGCGCTCGACGGCAGCATCACGGCGCAGTCGGACAATGTGCTGATCTACGCCACCTCGAACCGGCGCCACCTGATGCCCGAGAAGATGTCGGACAACGCCAGCTACCGCCACGGCGAGGACGGCGACCTGCATCCGGGCGAGACGGTCGAAGAGAAGATCTCGCTGTCCGAACGGTTCGGATTGTGGCTGTCGTTCTACCCGTTCCGCCAGGACGACTACCTGGACATCGTCGGCCACTGGCTGGCCGACTTCGGCTGCACGCCCCAGCAGATCGAGGCCGCGCGCCCGGAGGCCCTGCAATGGGCCTTGCAGCGCGGCTCGCGCTCGGGCCGCGTGGCCTGGCAATTCGCGAAGGACTATGCCGGCAAGCTGCCGGATGCATCATCGAATGACTGAAAACAGCAATCAAGCGCCGGTCGACGTCGCCGTCGGCATCCTGATGCGGCCCGACGGCGACGTCCTGCTCGGCCAGCGTCCCGACGGCAAACCGTATGCCGGCTACTGGGAATTCCCGGGCGGGAAGGTCGAGGCGGGCGAAGACATTTTCGCCGCCCTGCAGCGCGAGTTCATGGAAGAACTCGGGGTGCAGGTGGTGGGCGGGGACGCCTGGTGCTGCGTCGAGCATGTGTACGAACACGCCCACGTGCGCCTGTATTTCTACATCTGCCGCGAGTGGTTAGGGGAGCCGCAAAGCCTGGAAGGCCAGGCCTTCGCCTGGCAGGGCGCCTTCGGCGTGAGCCCGCTGCTGCCGGCCACCATCCCGCTGCTCGCGTGGCTCGACCGGGTCCGGTATCCGGAACGCTGAGCGCGGACCATCAATCTCAAGGAGAACGTGTGAAGGTCATCATCCTCGGCAGTGGCGTCATCGGAACCGCATCGGCGTATTTCCTGGCCAGGGCCGGGCATGACGTCACCGTGATCGAACGCCAGAGCGGCGCCGGGATGGAGACCAGTTTCGGCAATGCCGGCGAGATCTCGCCCGGCTACGCCACGCCCTGGGCCGGCCCCGGCGTGCCGCTCAAGGCCCTCCGATGGCTGGCGATGCGCCACAGCCCCCTGGTGATCCGGCCGCGGATGGATCCGCAGCAGTGGCGCTGGATCCTGCAGATGCTGGCCAACTGCAATACCCGCAGCTACCAGGTCAACAAGGGCCGCATGGTGCGCCTGGCCGAGTACAGCCGCGACGTGCTGGTCCAGCTGCGGCGCGACACCGGCATCGCCTACGACGAACGCAGCAAGGGCACCCTGCAGCTGTTTCGCACCCAGAAGCAGCTCGATGGCGCGCACACCGATACCGAGGTGCTGGAGCGTTCCGGCGTGCCTTACAAGCTGCTCGACCGGGAAGGCTGCACGCGGTACGAACCGGCGCTGGCGCGCGTGCCCGGCAACTACGTGGGCGGCCTGCTGCTGCCGAACGACGAGACCGGCGACTGCTTCAAGTTCACCCAGGCGCTGGCGGAACTGACCAAGGGCCTGGGCGTCAAGTTCCGGCACGAGGTGAAAATCGAGCGCCTGAACGTCGAGGGCGACCGCGTGACCGGCGTCGTCACGAACAAGGGCGAACTGAAGTCCGAGGCCTTCGTGCTGGCGCTGGGCAGCTACTCTCCGCTGATGCTCAGGCAGATCGGCATCCATATCCCGGTCTATCCGGTGAAGGGCTACTCGATCACGGTGCCGATCACGGACGCATCCGGCGCACCCGAATCGACGGTGATGGACGAGACCTATAAAGTGGCGATCACGCGCCTGGGCGACCGCATCCGCGTCGGCGGCACGGCGGAGCTGTGCGGCTACGACCTGCGCCTGCACCAGGCGCGGCGCGACACGCTCGAGCATTCGGTGACGAACCTGTTCCCGGACGGCGGCGACGTGCGCCAGGCCTCGTTCTGGTGCGGCCTGCGGCCGATGACGCCGGACGGCACGCCGGTGATCGGACCGACGCCGTATCGCAACCTGTTCCTGAACACCGGGCATGGCACGCTGGGCTGGACCATGTCGTGCGGCTCGGGCCGGGTGCTGGCGGATATCCTGTCGGGACGCCAGCCCGAGATCGGGCTGGAAGGGCTGTTCATGGACCGCTATGGGCGGCGCAACAGGCCGGTGGTGGCGCCGGCGGGGATCGCCGTTTAACGTTCGGTCGGCGGTTCATCGAGCGGGTCGCTCGGCGCGCCGCCCGGAATCACGAATTTCTCTTCGGCCCAGGCGCCCAGGTCGATCTTCTTGCAACGCTCGGAACAGAACGGACGAAACTTGTTCGCTTCGATCCATTCGACTTGTTTGCCGCAGGTGGGGCAGGCGACTACGGTCATCGGTACTACCAATCAAAAATCAGAAATTGCAGAGGGTCAGGTCGAACGGCACGTCTTCTTCCAGCGGCTTGGGCTTGCAATCGCCGTCCTGGGTGGTGAAGCGTACCCACAGCATGTACTTGTTGGCCGAGATCTCGGGGATCGCGCCAAGCGACTCGTCCAGGGTCAAGCGCAGCATCTGGTAGATTTTACCCTGTAACATCTGTTGATAGCTGCCCGCCACGGCGATCATCTTGACCGGCGCGCCCGAATTGCGCAGCAGGCGCAGCACCAGGGCCAGCGCCTCGAGCAGCGGGGCGAGCGGGCCAAACCAGCCCATGATGTCGGCGTGGCGCTGCTCGGCCGGGCGCTTCTGCCAGGCGTAGTAGGAGGGCAGGTCGAATTCGCAGGCGCCGCCCGGGATGATGGTGCGGCCGCGGATGCTCATCAGCCATTCGTTGTCGCGCACGTTCTGGCCGGTCTTGCCCTGGCTGGTGACCAGCGCGCTGCTGGCCTTGTCCAGTTCGGCCAGGACGGCGTCAAGCGTGTCGGCGGCAACGGCGGGATTGCTGCGGTAGGCCAGCAGCGATTGCTTCTGCCGTTCGAGTTCCTGCAGCAGGTCCGATTTCAGGTCGGCGCGGCCGGCCACTTCCAGCATGTCGAAGATCGTCGCGAGGGCGACATGGTGCTGCATCGGGTGTTCCTGCTGCACGAAGAACTTGAACTTCTCGTACAGGTCCTCCAGCCGCAACAACGTGCGAATCCTCTCGTTGAAAGGGTATTCGTAGACGATCAAAATGACATTCCTCTGAATGTAGGCTGGCAAGCAACTTGGTGATTCTGAACCATACGAAGCGAAATTACAAACACTGCATCAACCTTGTTACATACTCAATGCCAGATACCGCTCGTGCAAGCGTATTACCTGGGGTAACAGGGCCTCCAGGCCGTCGTCGTTGTCGATCACGTCGTCGGCCGCCGCCAGGCGCTGGGCCCGCGTGACCTGGGTCGCCATGATGGCGCGCACCTGGTCGGCCGACAGGCCACTGCGTTGCATGACACGGGCCACCTGGGTGTCTTCCGAGCAGTCCACGGCCAGCACGCGCGACACCCGATTGCGCCATGTTCCCGACTCGATCAGGAGCGGCACCGCGAAGATCACGTACGGACCGGTGGCGATGGCCGCCGCAGCGGCGGTGGCGTCGCGGATGCGCGGATGCAGGATCGCTTCCAGCCGGCCGCGCGCGCCGGCATCCGTAAACACCAGGCTGCGCATGCGCGCGCGGTCCAGGGCGCCGTCAGGCGTGGCGAAGTCGGGGCCGAATTCGGCCAGGATGGCCGGCATTGCCGCGCCGTGCGCGGCTGTGAGAGAGTGGGCGATGGCGTCGGTGTCGACGATCGTCGCGCCCAGGCCGGCGAACAGCTCGGCCACGGTGCTCTTGCCGCAGCCGATGCCGCCGGTGAGACCGACCGAAAACGCCGCGCCGCGCGCCGTGTTCATGCGCCGCCCAGCAGGCCGGCGCTGAAACGGCCCAGCTCCCCGCCATACAGCATGGCGATCAGGCCGGCCGCCGCCAGGTAGGGGCCGAAGGGGATCGGCTTGTCGCGTCCGCGCCGGGCGAACACGATCAGGCTGATGCCCACTAACGCACCCACCACCGACGACAGCAGGATGATGGTCGGCAGGGCGGTCCATCCGAGCCAGGCGCCGAGCGCCGCCAGCAGCTTGAAGTCGCCATACCCCATGCCCTCCTTGCCGGTCACAAGCTTGAATATCCAGTATACGGTCCACAGCACCAGGTAACCGGCAGCGGCGCCGATCACGGCGTCCTGCAGCGGCACGAAGGTGGCGTTGATGTTCATGAGCAGGCCCGCCCACAGCAGCGGATAGGTCAGGTCGTCCGGCAGCAGCTGGGTGTCGAAATCGATGAAGGTCATGGCGATGAGCAGCCAGGCGAACAGCAGGCTACTCATGCCCGCCGCGCCGCTGCCGAAGGTCCACACCATCAGGCCGGAGACGACGGCGGTGAGCAGTTCGATCGCCGGATAGCGCGCCGGGATCGGCGTCTTGCATTTGCGGCACTTGCCGCCGAGGGCGAGCCAGCTGATGACCGGGATGTTCTCGATGGCCGTGATCTGGTGGCCGCAGCAGGGGCAGCGCGAGCGCGGCACCATCAGGTTGAAGCGGTCGGTATGCGGCGGCTCCTTGCCGCTTTCCTGCGCCACGTAATTGTCGGACTCGCGCTGCATCATCTTCGGGATGCGGTAGATGACCACGTTCAGGAAGCTGCCGACCAGGAGGCCCAGCAGGGCGGCCACGAGGGTGGGGCCCAGCAGGGCAGGGGGCGCAAACAACAACGATTCCAGGGGCATGTCGATCCGGTCCGAGACGATAGGCGGCGCCATCCACCTACCGACGGCCTGCCGCAGAATAATTCCTTACATCAAGCTCATTGTAGGGGTTTTCCCCGCATTTGGCGAAGGACTTGACCTGGCGCTATCTTGCGGCAAAAACCACGCATTTCCGAATCATATCGAAAGACTTCGAAAGTTATTTGATATTTCGAATTCCTTCCATTACTATTTGGTCAGAACGAAGAAACCTGAAGGAGACATGCCAATGCGCAGTAGATTCGAAAAGGGACTCCGCCGAACCTTGATTGCCACCGCCGTGAACGCCGCGCTCTGCGGCCTGGCGCTGGCCCAGGTCCAGTCCGGCAACGCCGCAGAGACCGGCGACAGCAACACCAGCACTCCGGCCGTCACCGCCGAGCCCTCGCAAGCCTCGGTCGTGGTCGTCACCGGCGCCCGCGCCGCGCTGGCGCGCGCGCTCGACCTGAAACGCAACGCCGACGTGATCCAGGACTCGATCTCGGCCACCGAGCTGGGACGCTTCCCCGACGATAACGTGGCCGACTCGCTGACCCACATCGCCGGCATCTCGGTCTCGCGCACCCGCGGCGGCGAGGGCCAGTACATCAATGTGCGCGGCCTCGGCTCGGGCTACAACATCGTGACCCTGAACCGCCGCATCCTGGCCACCGACGGCGACGGCCGCGACTTCGCCTTCGACGTGCTGCCGTCCGAGATGATCAGCGGCGCCGACGTGATGAAATCGGCCAGCGCCGCGCAGATGGAAGGCAGCATCGGCGGCTCGGTCAACCTGCGCTCGGCCCGGCCCTTCGACAATCCCGGCTACCACGCCTCGGCGCGCATCGAGGGCGACCGCAACGACCTGTCGCGCAAGAACGGCGTCAAGCTGTCGGGCGTCGTCAGCAACACCTTCAATGACAACACGATGGGGTTCATCCTCGGCGCCGTGCTGTCCGACCGCGAGGTGCGCACCGATTCGCTGGGCTACCAGACCTTCAATGCCGATGCGCCGGGCAGCTTCGACGTCGACGGCAACGCCTCGCTAAGCCCGGATGAACAGAACCTGCTCGGTTCCTGCTGCATCTCCTTCGGCTCGATCTTCGAGAAGAAAAAGCGCGCCGCGCTCACCGGCGCCTTCGAATGGAAGGTCACGCCGGACTTTCGCATGACCTTCGACGCGCTCGCCACCCGCCTCGATTCGCCGCAGGTCGGCTACCAGCAATCCTATTACGTCGAACACGCGGCCGACCGCTGGTCCGACGTGGTCGCCAGGGATGGCCTGATCACCGGCATGACGATCAAGGACCTGATCCCCGAGATGTCGAACGTGACCACCGACCGCGTGGTCGACACCATGCAGTTCGGCTGGAAGGGCGAGTGGAAGGTCAACCGCGACCTGCGCCTGGTGGGCGACGTCTACCGCTCGACCTCCAGGCGCGATTCGGGCGGCAAGGACAACTTCGTGGTGGCCGGCATCGCCGGCGCCAACACCGGCTACTACCGGGCCAACGACAACGCCTTCCCCGACATCCGCGTGCAGCTCGAGGACGGCCGCGACCTGGCCACCGAACTCAATGCCGGGCGCCTGGGCGACAAGGATTTCGGCGTGCACTTCGCCGGCCTGACCGGGGTCGACATCAAGGACACCGTCGACGGCGGCTCGCTCGAAGGGCGCCTGAGCCTGGACGGCAAGTGGAACGTCGACGCCTTCGAGTTCGGCGTGTCGGGCACCTCGCGCGAAAAGACCCGCACCTCGATCGGCAACGAAAAGAGCGGCGGCGCCTGCCAGTACTGCGGCATGTACTCGACCACCTTCGCCAACCTGGGCGCCAACGTGCTGCGGCCGATGACCCTGCCGAACTACATGCGCGGGGCGGGCGGCAACTTCCCGACCGGCTTCGTAGCCTTCGACGTGCCGGCTTACTTCAAGGCGCTCGAGTCGCTCAACGGCCAGCCGGTGATCGGCGAAGACGGCCAGCCGACCGGCGACGTGTACGACACCAGCAAGTCGCAGCCGGTGTTCGTGCCGACCGATTCCTATGACGTGCGCGAGCGCACCGCCACCCTGTTCGGCCAGCTCGAGCTGTCGGGCGAACGCTGGAACGGCAACCTCGGCGTGCGCGTGGTGCACACCAGGACCCGCTCGCGGAGCGCGATCGACGAGATCGTCGCCATCGACGATAAAACCCCGGATATTCCGACCAGCAGCCCGATCGTGACCTACAGCCCGGCCACCCCGGTCGAGGACGAGGGTTCCTACACCAAGGTGCTGCCGTCGGCGAACTTCAGCTACTGGTGGCAGCCCGAGCTGGTGCTGCGCGCCGCCGTTGCCAAGGTGATGGCGCGGCCGTCGCTGGACAAGCTGGCCCCGACCCGCACCGACAACACGCTCGACCGCAGCTACATCCTGAGCATCGTCGGCGATTCGGGCCTGAAGCCCACCGAAGCGACCCAGCAAGACCTGTCGCTGGAATGGTATTACGCGCCGAAGTCGGCGCTCAACGCCGCGCTGTTCGCCAAGCAGATCAAGAACTTCGTCACTTACCAGACCGACGAGCGGGTCGACATCGGCGTGCCGGGCTACCTGTACACGGTGATCCACCCGGTCAACGGCGACAAGGCGCGTGTGCGCGGCATGGAGCTGGGCGTGCAGCACCTGTGGGACAGCGGCTTCGGCATCGCCGCCAAGTTCGCCAAGACCTGGACCCGCGCCTATTCCGGCGGGGTCTACGTCGGCCAGCTGGAAGGTGTGGCGCCGACCGCGTCGTCGCTCGGTTTCCTGTACGAGAAGGGCAAGCTCAATGCCGCGCTGACCTTCGATTACACCGGCAAGTACACGCAAGCCACCAACGCCATCGCCGGCCTGCCGAACAAGGTCGACGCCATCACCTGGATCACCGCCTCGGCCTCGTACGACGTGAACGAGAACGTCAGCCTGTTCGTCGAAGGCAAGAACCTTGGCGACGAGGTGATGCGCTCGAACCTGGGCCGCAGCGACGCGATCTACGGCTTCGAAGCCTGGGGCCGCACCTACGCCGCCGGCATGAGCGTGAGGTTCTGATGCATACCATGCCGACGACAAAAAACCACTGGCTGGGCTACGCGCTGGCGACCACGCTGCTGTGGGGCGTGTGGGGCGCCTTCGCCGGGCGCCCGGTGCAGAACGGCTTTCCCGAGACCCTGGTGTATGCGGTATGGGCGCTGACCATGATTCCGCCGGCGCTGTTCGCGCTGGCGCGCATCGACTGGCGCGTGCGGCGCGACGGCCCGGCGATCGGCTATGGCCTGGCCATCGGGCTGCTCGGCGCGGGCGGCCAGATGATCCTGTTCCACGCGGTCAAGGAAGGCCCGACTTACCTGATCTTCCCCCTGATCTCGCTGTCGCCGGTGATCACGATCGCCTTGTCGTACGCCTTCCTGCGCGAACGCACCGGCGCCATGGGCGTGGCCGGCATCGTGCTGGCGCTGTGCGCGCTGCCGCTGTTCGACTACGCGCCGGAGCAGGGCGGCGTTGCCTATGGCTGGTGGTTCGTGCTGGCGCTGGGCGTGCTGGTGGCCTGGGGCCTGCAGGCCTACTTCATCAAGCGCGCCAACGCCATCATGGATGCCGAAAGCATCTTCTTCTACATGACCGTCAGCGCACTCGCTTTCATTCCGGTCGCGCTGGCGATGACCGACTTTTCGCAGCCGATCAACTATGGCCCCGATGGCCCGTGGCTGGCGGCGATCACCCAGGTGCTCAACGCGGTGGGCGCGCTGACCCTGGTGTACGCGTTCCGGCATGGCAAGGCGCTGGTGGTGTCGCCCCTGGTCAACGCCGGCGCGCCGCTCCTGACCACGATCATCTCGGTGGCGATGGCGGCGACCCTGCCGAACGGTTTCAAGCTGGCCGGCATCGGCCTCTCGCTGGCGGCGGCGCTGTTCCTGGCGCTGCAGCCCGACGAGCCGAGCGCCGCCTGAAGTCCCTCTTTCTGGAGTCAACGACAATGCAAGTGCTTCTCGACCTCGTCCAACGTCATCATGCGGGCCAGCCCGTCGGCATCCATTCGGTGTGTTCGGCGCATCCGCTCGTGATCGAGGCCGCCTTCGAAACGGGACTGGCGGCGGACGGCCCGGTGCTGGTCGAGGCCACCTCGAACCAGGTCAACCAGGATGGCGGCTATACCGGCATGACGCCGGCCGCTTTCCGCGACTTCGTGTTCGGCATCGCCGACAAGGTGGGTTTTCCACGCGAGCGCATCCTGCTCGGGGGCGACCATCTGGGGCCGAACTGCTGGCAGGGCGAGCCGGCCGCCGGCGCGATGGCCAAGTCCGAGGTGCTGATCGACCAGTACGTGATGGCGGGCTTTCGCAAGATCCACCTCGATTGTTCGATGTCGTGCGCCGGCGACCCGGTGCCGCTGCCAGACGAGGTGGTGGCCGAACGGGCGGCGCGCCTGGCGGTGGTGGCCGAGCGGGCCTGGCAACGCGCGGGCGGCGAAGCGCCGGTCTACATCGTCGGCACCGAAGTGCCGGTGCCGGGCGGCGCCCACGAAGAGCTGGACGAGCTGGCCGTGACCACCCCGGACGCGGCGGCGCTGACGATCGCGGCGCATCGGGCCGCATTCAATGCGGCCGGGCTGGAAGCCGCGTGGCCGCGCGTGATCGGCCTGGTGGTGCAGCCGGGCGTGGAGTTCGACCACCACAAGGTGATCGACTACCGTCCGCAGAAGGCGCAGGCGCTCAGCCGCTTCATCGAGGGCGAGCCGACCATGGTGTTCGAGGCCCACTCGACCGACTACCAGACGCCCGGCCTGCTGGAAGCGCTGGTGCGCGACCACTTTGCCATATTGAAGGTCGGCCCTGGCCTCACCTTCGCGCTGCGCGAGACGCTGTGGGCGCTGGCCGACATCGAGGCCGAGATGGGCGCGCAAGGGGACAGCGGCTTCAAGGAGACCGTGCTGGACGTGATGCGCGCCGAGCCGGATTACTGGCGCAAGTATTACCACGATGCCGGCACGCTGCTGTTCGACCAGCAGTTCAGCCTGAGCGACCGGATCCGCTACTACTGGCCGCATCCGCGCATCCAGGCCGCGCAGGCGGCCCTGATCGCGAACCTGGAACGCCAGCCGGCGCCGCTCACCTTGCTGAGCCAGTACCTGCCATTCCATTACGAAGCCGTGCGCGAGGGCCGGGTGCGCAACACGCCGCTCGCGCTGTTGAAAGAAGGGGTAGCCCGCGTGCTGCGCCAGTACATGCGCGCCTGCCAGCCGGGCGCCGAACCTAGGGAGCAGTGAACATGCAAGCAGTACAGGATGCCGCGCAAGGCGGCAACGAATTATTTGGACAGGATGTGGCCCGTCTCGATGCGCTGGGCGGCGGCGTGACGGCGCGCGAGATCGCGCAGCAGCCGGCCGTGTGGCCGCAGATCGATGCGCTGGTGACCGCGCAGCGCGCGCAGATCGACGCCTTCCTGGCGCCCCTGCTGGCGCGTCCGGCGCTGCGCATCGTGATGGCCGGCGCCGGCACTTCGGCCTTCATCGGCGAATGCCTGGCCCCCGGCCTGCTGCGCCAGGGGCGGCGCGCCGAAGCGGTGCCGACCACCGACCTGGTGTCCGGTCCGGACCGCTATTTCCAGCGCGGCGCGCCGACCCTGGTGGTGTCGTTCGCCCGTTCCGGCAGCAGCCCGGAAAGCGTGGCGGCGGTGCAGCTGGCCGACCAGCTGGTGGACGACGTCTACCACCTGGTCATTACCTGCAACGAAGAGGGGCAGCTGTACCGCATGACCCAGGACCGCGCCAATGCGCTGGCGATCCTGCTGCCCGACGCCACCCACGACCGCGGCTTCGCGATGACGACCAGCTTCACCTCGATGCTGCTGGCCGCGGCGCTAGCCTTCCGGCTGCTGGCGCCTGACGCTGGAGCTCGTACCGCGCCGGCGGCGACGCAGGTCGGCGAGCGCGCGCTGGCGCTGCTGGCGCAGCTGGTGGCGCAGGACTTCAGGCGCGTGGTCTACCTCGGCAGCAACGAGCTGCGCGCCCTGGCGCGCGAAGCCGCGCTGAAGCTGCTGGAGCTGACCGACGGCCAGGTGGTGGCGATCCACGATTCGCCGCTGGGCTTCCGCCACGGTCCCAAGACCATCGTCGACGACCGGACTCTGGTGGTGGTGCTGCTGTCGAACGATCCGCAGGCGCGCCGCTACGATCTCGACCTGCTGCGCGAGCTGCGCGGCGACCGCCGCGCCGGCCGCGTGCTGGCGCTTGACGCCCAGGCGGATGCCGCGCCCGGCGACGATGCGTTCACGTTCACCGGCGCCGAGAGTGTGCAAGACCTCGAGCTGGCGCTGCCCTTTATCGTGTTTTGCCAGGCCTTTGCCTTCCTGCGCTCGCTGTCGCTGGGCGTGCGCCCGGATACGCCGAGCATGTCCGGCACCGTCAACCGGGTGGTGCGTGGGGTGACCATCTATCCATTCATTTCCCATGTCGACAGCGAGGCCGTCCATGTTCCTCGGGGTTGACGGCGGCGGCACCAAGACCGCGTTCGCGCTGGTCGACGCGCACGGCGGCGTGCTGGCGCGCCATGAAGAAGGCAGCACCTACCACGTCGACGCCGGCATGCCCGCCGTGGCCGCGACCCTGCGGCGCGGCGTGCAGGCGCTGCTGGCCACGGCCGGCGTCGATGGCGGCGCGGTCGACTACGCTTTCTTTGGCCTGCCGGCCTATGGCGAGGACCGCGCGGCCCAGCGCGAACTCGATGCGGCGGCCGGCGCCATCCTCGGCCCCGAGCGCACCCTGTGCGGCAACGACATGGTGTGCAGCTGGGCCGGTTCGCTGGCCTGCATGGACGGCATCAGCGTGATCGCCGGCACCGGCTCGATGGCCTATGGCGAAGTCGCCGGCCGCCAGGCGCGCGCCGGCGGCTGGGGAGAACTGTTCAGCGACGAAGGGTCGGCCCACTGGATCGCGCGCGCCGGCCTGACCCTGTTCTCGCGCATGAGCGACGGTCGCGCGCCGAAGGGAGCCCTGTACGGCCTGATGCGCGAGCGGCTGGCGCTGGAGGACGATCTCGACCTGTGCGCCGTGGTGTACGGCGAACTTGGCGGCGAGCGCAGCCGCGTGGCCCAGCTGGCGCGCCTGGTGTCCGAGGCGGCGACCCAGGGCGACGAACAGGCGCGCGCCATCTTCGTCGATGCGGCGCGCGAACTGGCGGCGATGGTCGACGCGGTGCGCGACCGGCTCGAGGTCGATCCGGGCATGCCGCTGCCGGTGTCCTATACGGGCGGGCTGTTCGGCGACGGCGGCCTGCTGTGCGCGCCATTCGAGCAGGCACTGGCCGCCTGCGCCAGGCCCTACCGCCTGCAGGCGCCGCGGCTGGCGCCGGTGCTCGGCGCCGCCTTGTACGCCGCCCGCAGCGCCGGGCAGCCATTGAGCGAGGCCGCGCTGGATCGCCTCGCCGCCCAGGCCCGATAAACGATAGACAGGAGAACGACATGCGCAGCCGCCTTCTTTGCACCATCCTCCTTGCCGCGCTGGCATCGCCAATCGGCGCGCTGGCCAGCGACAGCTACACCATGGACGACTACGACAGCGTGCCCAAGATCGACGCCCACCTGCACCTGCACGGCCTGGAGCAGGGCCCGTTCCTGGAGCTGGCGCGCAAGGCCAATTTCCGCGCGCTGACGATCAACGTCGACTATCCGGTGTTCCCGGCGCTGGAGCAGCAGCAGCGCGTGGCCAGCAAGCTGCATCACGAGCATCCGGCCACCGTTGGCTGGATCGCCAGCTTCAGCGCCGACAACCTGCTGCAGCCGGCCTGGATCCCGGCGACCCTGCACCGGCTGGATGCGGCGCTGCAGGATGGCGCGGTGGGCGTCAAGGTATGGAAGAACATCGGCATGTCGGAGCGCGATGCCCAGGGCAAGCTGGTGATGGTCGACGACGCCCGCATCAAGCCGCTGTTCGACGCGTTCGAAGCGCGCGACGTGCTGCTGGTCGGGCACCAGGGCGAGCCGCACAACTGCTGGCTGCCGCTCGAGAAGATGACGACCAAGAACGACCGCGAATACTTCAAGAACCATCCGCAGTACCACATGTACCGGCAGCCGAAGATGCCGAGCTACGCAGACCAGATGGGCGCGCGCGACCGCCTGCTGGCCAGCCATCCGCGCCTGCGCTTCGTCGGCGTGCACATGGCCTCGCTGGAGTGGAACGTGGACGAGCTGGCGCGCTTCCTGGACCGCAATCCGACGGCCAATGTGGACATCGCGGCGCGCATCGGCCAGATCCAGCACCAGTCGCAGCGCGACCGCGAGCGGGTGCGCCGGTTCTTCATCGATTACCAGGATCGCCTGATGTATGGCTCCGACCTGGCCCAGTCGACGGCGCAGAGCCAGGCCGACTTCGTGGCCGACCTGGACGGCGTGTGGCGGCGCGACTGGCGCTACTTCAATACCGACGACGAACTCACCACGCCGGACCTGGACGGCGTGGTGCGCGGCCTGGCGCTGCCGAAGGCGGTGGCCGACAAGCTGTTCCGCCTGAACGCCGAGCGCGTGTTCCAGGGCGCCTGGAAGGCGTGATCATGCTGGCTTCATACGTAAGCGAGAAGGGGAGCAAAAAATAGTCTGAACTTTCGTTTCTTGCATTTTCATCCTGTATCATCAAACCGTTAATGACACGGATACACGCCTATACACGGAGCCGCGACGGCGAACCGGCGCGGATGGACAAGGAATGAAGCGAGAAAAAAATTTAGAAACGAAAGTTTCGAACGGTAACGGTGGCAAGCCTGCGGAATCGGTGCCCGACCAGGATCTGCTGGTGGCGGAGCGGCGCCGCAAGATCCGCGAGATGGTGGCCGAGCGTGGGCGGGTGACGGTGGCCGAGCTGTCCGAGATGTTCGGCATTTCGCTGGTGACGGTGCGCGCCGACCTGAACGTGCTGGCCGAGATCGGCGCGGTGGTGCGCACCCGCGGCGGGGCCCTGGCCCAGCGCGCCGACGAGGATTTGCCGATCGGCGTCAAGCAGTCGCTGCACCGCGCGGAAAAGGTCCGCATCGCGGAAGAAGCGGTCAAGCTGATCGGGGAAGGGCAGACCATCGTGCTCGACTCGGGCACGACGACCGCCGAAATCGCCAAGCAGATCCGCGGCCTGAAGCTGCAGTCGGTGAACGTGATCACCAATGCGCTCAACATCGCCGTGCTGCTGGCCGGCGCGCCGCACGTGACCCTGATCATGCTCGGCGGCGTGCTGCGTCCCAGCTCGTATTCGCTGGGCGGCCCGCAGGCCGAGCAGGGGCTGGAAGGCCTGCATGCCGACATCCTGTTCCTGGGCTTCGACGGCCTGGATCCGGAGATCGGCGTGATGACGCCGCACCTGCTCGAAGCGCGCCTGAATGCGCGCATGCTGGGCATCGCGCGCCGCGTGGTGGCGGTGGGCGACTCGTCGAAGATCGGACGGCGCAGCCTGTCCATGATCGCGACGATCGAACAGATCGACCAGATCATCACCGATGCCGGCGTGCCGGCGGAGATGGTCGAAGCGCTGCGCTCGCGCGGCGCGCAAGTGGTGCTGGTGTAGGGCGGCGCGGCCGGCCGGCGCCGGCTGTGTAGTCCTACCAAGCAAGGAGACAAGATGACCGAAGTGCATAGCGAACGGCGCCGCACCCTGTTGCAGTGGCTGGCCGGATCGGCCGTGGCAAGCGGCATGGGCGCCGGCGTGGCCGTGGCCGCGCCCGAGGCTAAAAACGTGGCGCGCATCGGCGACGCCGCCCTGGGACTCGAATTCGACGGCCAGATGCGCACCCGCCTGCTGGCGCGCCAGGGCGGCGCGACGGTCGCGGTCACGGGCTTTCACGCCAGCGAACGGCTGCGCGTGACGGGCGGGCGCTGGATCGACGGCTTCGCCCTCGGCGAGCAGGCGGTCGACCGCGTCGACGGCCCGCACGGCGCGGGCGTGCGCCATCGCCTGAAAGGCGTGTCGAAGGACGGTGTCGAAAAGACCGTGACGGTCACCTTCTACGAACGCCATCCGGGCCTGGCCCTGCTGCGCGTGAGCTATCGCAACAATGGCCAGACCGCGCTGCCGGTCGAGGCCTGGTCGAACAGCGGCTACACGCTGCTGCCGGCCAGGCGCGCACCTGGCCGCGGCTTCTGGACCTTCTCCGGTTCGTCGCACGCCGACCGGCGCGACTGGGTGCAGCCGCTCAAGGACGGCTTCGAGCAGCGCAACTTCATGGGCATGAATTCGTCCGATTATGGCGGCGGCACGCCGGTGGCCGACGTCTGGCAGCCCGAGCACGGCATCGCCGTGGGCCATCTCGACACCGTGCCGCGCCTGGTGGCGCTGCCGGTGCGGCAGGTGAAGGCCGGCGCCGCGCTGGCGATCGAGTTCGATCAAGCCGTCGTGCTGCAGCCGGGCCAGGAGCTGGCGACCCTGGACACGTTTGTTACGGTGCACACCGGCGACTACTTCGCCGCCCTGGACCGCTACCGCCTGCTGATGGCCGAGCGCGGCCTGGCGGCGCCGCAGGCGGGCGAGGAATCGTACGAGCCGATCTGGTGCGCCTGGGGCTATGAGCGCGATTTCACGATCCCGCTGATGACCGGCACCCTGGCCAAGGCCAAGGAACTGGGCCTGGAATGGGCGGTGCTGGACGATGGCTGGCAAACCAATGAAGGCGATTGGAAGATCGACCGCAAGAAGTTCGCGCGCGGCGACGAGGACATGAAGAAGCTGGTGGACGACATCCATGGCGCCGGCCTGAAGGCGCGCCTGTGGCTGGCGCCGCTGGCGGCCGATCCGGGCACCGACCTGCTGCACCAGCACACCGACCAGCTGCTGCTGGACGAGAACGGCGCGCCGCAATTCGTCACCTGGTGGAACGCCCTGACCCTGTGCCCGGCCTATGAGCCGGTGATCGAGCAGACCCGCGCGCTGGTGCGCAAGATCATCGGCGAGTGGGGCTACGAGGGCTTGAAGCTCGACGGCCAGCACCTGAACGGCGTGGCGCCATGCCACAACCCGGCGCACAAGCATGCGCGTCCCGAAGAATCCTTCGAAAAACTGCAGGACTTCTGGAAGATGGTGTACGACACCGCGCGCGAAATCAACCCCCAGGCGGTGGTCGAGTTTTGCCCCTGCGGCACCTCGTATGCCTTCCATACGCTGCCCTATACCAACCAGGCGCCGTCGTCCGACCCGCTGTCCTCGTGGCAGGTGCGGCACAAGGGCAAGACCCTGAAAGCCCTGATGGGGCCGAGCGCGGCCTACGCCGGCGACCACGTCGAGCTCAGCGATGGCGGCGACGATTTCGCATCGACCGTGGGCATCGGCGCGGTGGTCTCGACCAAGTTCACCTGGCCCGAAGACCCGAAGCCGAAGGACAGCTACTTGCTGACGGCGGTCAAGGAAGCGAAGTGGCGCAAGTGGATCGGCATCTACAAGGACAAGATGCTGCCCAAGGGCCAGTACCGCGGGGAACTGTACGACATCGGCTTCGACAAGCCGGAAACCCATGCGGTCGAAAAGGATGGCCGGCTGTACTATGCCTTCTATGCGAAGGCGTGGTCGGGCCAGGTCGAATTGCGCGGGCTCGGAAACGGTCGCTACCGCGTGCGCGATTACGTCGAAGACCGCGAGCTGGGCGAAGTGAGCGCGGCCAGCAACAAGCTCACGATTGGATTTGAACGGGCGCTCTTGCTCGAGGCAATCCCGGTATAAGGCGTGGAAAGGCATCGCAACACGATTGCGGTGCCTCATGGATGGCGCGCGACGTGGCGATAGGCTGAAGCCGAGCCTACCCCCGCCATGCCGCCATGCCGAGCCCGACCTTCACCTTCCTGAACCACGCCGGTTTCCTGCTGCGCACCGACCATGCGCTGCTGCTGGCTGACCCCTGGCTGGACGGCACGGTGCTGAACGATGCATGGAGCCTGCTCGACCGTTCCACCCATACCGCCAGGCTGATCGCCGAGCTGAACGCGAGCGGCTTGCCGGTGTTTATCTGGTGTTCGCGCGCCCAGCCCGACCGCCTGTCGACGCCTTTCCTGCGCCGCTTTCGCGCCGAGTTCCGCGGCATCGCCACCTTCCTGTATCGCCAGGGCCGCGACTGGCGTCTGCAGGGCGAGTTGCGGCGCAACCGTTTCGCCATGGCCGAGTGTCCCGATGGGCAGCCGCGCACCCTGGCGCGCGACCTGCGCCTGACGGCGTTCGCGAACGGCGAGGGCGACTCCTGGTGCCTGGTCCGGTGCGGACGGCGTACGCTGCTGCACCTGGGCGAGCGCGCGCTCGCCACCCGCGCCGCCTGCAGCGCCGCCGCCGCGCGGATGCGCAAGGCCAATATCCGCGTGGATGTATTGCTGACGGGCTTCGCCGACATGGCCTGGTGCGGCAATCCCGACGACTTCGCCCAGCGCGAAGCGGCGGCCGAGCGGGGCATCGAGCGCCTGGCCCTGCAGGCCGAGACCTTCAAGCCGCGGTTGATCGTGCCGGTCGCGTCCTTCGCCCGCTACAGCCGGGTCGACAATGCCTGGCTCAACCATGGCCGCCGCACCCCGGTGGGCGTGCTGGAGGCGCCGCGGCTGGAAGCGCAGCGCGGCCTCATCCGCTTTTTGCAGCCGGGCGCGCGCTTCGACCTCGAATTCGACAGTCCGGCCAGCCTGGCGGCCCAGCACGAGCAGGCGCTGGCGCACTGGATGCGCTGCTGGCGCGACCGGCCCGAGCCGCTGCCGCGTCCGGCCCAGGCGACGGTGGCGGAGTTGAAAGAAGCTTTTCTGAGGTATCGCGAGCGGGCGGTGGAGCGACTGCATGGCTTGCCGCGGCTGCTGGAGCGCTTGCGCCTGTTGCGCCCGCTGGTGCTCGCGTTGCCCGATCTGCGCCAGACGCTCGAGTTGTCTTATCTTCGCGGCCTGCGCCTGCTGGCGCGCGATGCGCAGGCCGACGTGGCGATGTGTTCGGGGACGGCGCTGTATCTGCTGCGGGCGGAGGATGGGTTCGATACGACGTATGCTGGCGGGTGTTTCTGGGTCATGCGTGGGAGTGGGTTGTCGGCGTTCGGGCGGTTTTTCCTGCCGCAGCGGATGGGGCGGCGCGGGCTGGACCGGCAGCGGCCATGGGCGATGGGCAATGCGCTGCTGAGGGCGACCCTGGAATGGGCGGCGCGGGGAATCAGAACAGCGCTGAGATAGTGCGAACAGGTCGCGGCGGTTCAGGGCTGCGCCGGAAGGGCATCGCTGATTGGATCAAGCGCCCGGATTCGCCTGAGCGCGGCTGGCGCATTCCTAGCGAGCGAGCAGCGATGCGTTGTTGGGTAAAGTAAGGGCATCGACTGCCCGAACTCCCCTGGTCGGCGTCTCGCGCTCGATCTTCGCCCTCGTCAACGACTTGGACCGCGCGTATTCCGGTCGTGGCGACAGCCCCGACCGGATTGGCGTCATCGACACTCTGCGCGCCGTCTACGGCCGTTCCCATGCGGCCAAACCGGTCCGCTTGATCGGGGAGCTGCGCCGGGATGAGGGCATTGCCGAAGCGGATATGCTGCTGCTGACCGCGCCGAATCAGCTCGGCGTGGACTACAACGTTCGCCTGCCGTCGTCGTTGCTCGAGCATGTGGCGCCGGCGCTCGGATGGCGCTGACATGCGCGTCCCTACCGCCCCTTTCAGAGCACAGTCGGAACATATCGTGAGTGATCGCGATCGAACGCCTACGAATCTGGAGCAGATAAGGAGGCGCGACCATGGCATCGCACACCACCCAGGCCGAAGGGCCGAGGCGTTCCTCCCGGTTGCGACCGCCTGCACCTACGCTGCCGCCGGACCCCGGGGCGGATGCCCACGTCGATCCCGGCGCGGCGGCCGACTTCCAGGCAGGGCCTGAATCCTTCACGCTAGAGGGCGTGCGGCCATGGCGTGTGGCGGAGTCGCTGAGCACACTGCGGGTGCAGATCGACGCTGCCTATCCCGGGCGCAGCAAAAAAAGCGATGGAACGATCGGCGACGCACGCCATCAGGACACGGGATCGGATCACAATCCGCACATCGTCGATGGCACGGTCGGCGTCGTCACTGCCTTCGACATCACGCACGACCCCGCCCACGGCTGCGACGCCGGCCAGATCGCCGCGCGGCTGCACGCTGCGCGTGATCCGCGCATCAAGTACATCATCTGGAACCGGCGGATCGCCAATTCACTGCCGATCGGCGGCGCCCCGGCCTGGGCCTGGCGCGCCTATACCGGCCGCAATCCGCATGACAAACACTGTCACGTCTCGGTCAAGGCCGCCAGCAACTTCTACGACGATGCCTCGTCCTGGCCGCTGCCGCCGGCGGGGCCGGGTGCCACCGAAGCGCTGGCGATCGGTGCAGAATCGCAAGAAGAGGCCGCGCTGGCCGATATCGATCTGGCCCTGGCGGCGCTGGCCGGCGCCAACGGCAAACCCTTGCTCCAGGCCCTCATCGAGGCGAGGGATATGATCGATGTGCTGCTGGCGCGCCTTGCGGAAGAAACCAGCCTGCGCCAGCCGCCCGATGGTTCGGAATCGGCCCGGCCCGGCCTGGCGCAGCTGGGGCCGGAATACACCCGCCTGTTCGCAAGCTGCCAGGTCAATCCCGCGCGACGGGGAGAAGTCGCCTGGCACTGCGGCCGCCTGTCGGCCTACCGCGCGCAATATGACAAAGTTTCCGCCGGCAGTGGCGTGCCATGGTGGTTCGTGGGCATCGTCCATGCGCTGGAGGCCAGCTTCAGTTTCACCACACATCTGCACAATGGCGATCCGTTGACGGCCCGCACCGTCCAGGTCCCCAAAGGGCGGCCGCCGCGCTGGAATCCGCCGAACGACTGGATGTCGTCGGCGGTCGACGCCATGCGCTTCCACGGATTCGGCGGCACCGACGACTGGGGCCTGGCGGCCACCCTGTACCGCTTCGAGGCCTACAACGGTTTCGGCTACCGCGGACGCAATCTGCACAGCCCCTATCTGTGGAGTTTTTCGAACCACTACGCAGCCGGAAAGTTCGTCCGCGACGGTCGCTTCGATCCGTCCGCCGTCTCGAAGCAGTGCGGGGCCGCGGTCATGCTCAAGGCCATGGTCGAGACCGGCCATGTCGTCCTTGGGGCATGAGGCCCCATCCATCACAGCGAGGCCATCATGACCGAATCATCCATCAGCGCCAGGGAGCTGGAGAGCATGCTGCTCGACATCGACGTGCCCGATGCGCAGATCAGGCCGTTCCTGATCGACAGCGTCGAAGACTCGACGCCACTGAACCCGGTGGTCAAGGCCAATCCGGCCCGGGTCGCCGACGTGAGTCCGCTGGAGGCGGCGGTCGCGCTGGCATCGCTGAACGGCATCTCGCGCTGGCGCCGGCACCGGCGCTATCTGCGCAAGATCGACGGCTGGAAGGGATTGCGCATCGTGTCGGAAGGGGACAGCTGGTTCCAGTACCCGCTGCTGCTCGACGACGTCATCGATCACCTGTTCGACCGGTATGCGATTCTCAGCCTGGATGCAGCAGGCGACCTGATGGCGGACATCATGCGGCAAAACGAACTGGTGGCCGCCGTGGCGCAGGAGCGGCCGGACGTCGTGCTGTTGAGCGGCGGCGGAAACGATGTCCTCAGCGGCGCGCGGTTGAGCAGCCTGCTGCCGCCTTATGCCGAGGGCCGCAAGGCGCAAGCTTATCTTGGCCCCGAATTCGAGGCCAACCTGAAGAGCGTGGCGCGCGACTACGACACGCTGGTCGGGCGCGTGCTGGCCGTGCGGCCGGGCGTGCGGGTGATCTGTCATACCTACGATTATGTGCTCCCGGCCAATAGCCGCTGGCTGGGCCGCCCCCTGGCCAAGATCGGCATCCGCGACGCGGCGTTGCAATGCGCCATCCTGCGCTGCATCGTCGACCGCTTCCACACGGTCCTGTCCGAGATCGCGGCGCGGCACCAGGATGTGCAGGTGGTCGATTGCCGTGGCATCGTCGGCAACAGGCGATGGCACGACGAGCTGCATCCGACCAGTGCCGGCTACGGTGCGGTGGCGGCGTGTTTCATTCCTGCGATCGAAGGCAAGCCTGGCCTCGCGTCGACCGGGGAAGCGGCCGGCGCGTACGGCGACGTGGAAGCGGCTGTGCCCCCGCCCTCGCTGTTCGAACAGGCGAAGGCGCAGCTCGCCACCTACTCGGAACCGATCCTGCTGCGCGAGATCGGCCGCCGCAAAACGCTGGCCGCGGCGGGTGACCCCACCACCGACGACGACGACCTGCTGGTGTACGGCACCAGTGTCGAAGCGGTGTTCCCCGAGCAGCAGACGGTCGGCGCCAAGCTCGCGGACGAGACAGTGCGCATCATGCTGGAAGACGAGCGCAACCCCCAGTCCACGCAGGCGCCGGACGCCGCCATGCGCCTGGGCGCGCAGGCCGGGTTGCCGCCCGAGGCCGCGGCCATGCTCGCCGCCGTTGCCGTGGCGCGCCTGGATCGCACGCGGCAAGCGCGCTCCGGTACGACTTGACAGTCAGCGACAGCGCCGCTTTACCTCCAGGAGCGGAACATGGATCATCCATCCGTATCGAATGAAGAGCTGAATATCCACTTCCTGTCCCGTCTCGTCTTGCCACTGGCACCGGGCCTGGCGGAGCGCGGCGGCATCGACCAGCCGCCTGGCATGCTGATCCAGGAGCGGGTGGACACCGCCGAAGCGACATTGCTGCGGCGGGCCGAGACGATCCCCGAGGTGGATAGCGAGGCAGTCAGGGGCTTGGTCAGGCTGGGAAAAACCGGTTTGCACAAGCTGGCAGGCGAGGGTGCGGGCGCCTCGCTGACCACGGACGAGCGGCTCGGCCTGGAGGCGGTCGGGGCCGTGGACGGCAGTCGCCCGGTCCTGTTCGTGCAAGACGGCACCATCGATCTCGACGCGCTCGACCCAGATAACGTGCTGGAAAGGCCCTGGCGCGACCGGGCCGAGGCACGCCTGGCGGGCATCGAACGCATCGCCGGATCGGTCGGCAGCATTTGCCTGCCCGCCTTCGGCAACAGACAGATCGGTACCGGCTTTGCCATAGCCCCCGGCCTGATCCTGACCAATCGACATGTCCTTCAAGTGATCGCGACGCATCAGGATCAGGCCTGGGCCTGGCGCTACGCTGTGCAGATCGATTTCGGGGGCGAGTACGAACGGACCGCCACGCTGGCCTTCGACCTGGATTCGGTGGTGCTGGCCGGCCCCGACCCGATCGAGGGCAGGAGCAATTTTGCGCATCTCGACCTGGCCGTGATCCGGGTGCGGGGCGACCTGTCGCGATTTCCCGCGCCGCTGCGCCTCGGAACCGACGCCGATGCGATGGACGCGGGCCAGGCCGTGCGGCATCCCATCTATGTCGTCGGCTTTCCCGCCAAGCCAGAGATCATCCTGCCCGGCGACGGCGCCGGATTAGCGCCTCCGCAACCGGGAAGCGAGTACGAGGTGCCGCTCAAGCTGCTGTTCGATAATGTATTCGGCGTCAAGCGTTGGATGCCGGGGCTGGTCGATGCCGGCACCGGCCAACTGGCCGGCGACACGCGCAACTGGATCATGGGCCACGATGCCAGCACCCTACGCGGCAGTTCCGGCTCATGCGTCGTCGATTTCGAGGGAGAAAACGCGCTGGTGGTTGGATTGCACTTCGGTGGCCAGGCGCGCGAAGAAAACTGGGCCCACGTCCTGGCCGCACTCCAGCCGGAGCTCGCGGGCCTCGGTATCGACTGGCGCGCCCAGTACTAGACGGCAAAACCCGGGCCGCGGCATGGCGCCCGCGGCCCATCTGTAGATTCTCACGACGTCCTGCAGTCGTGTCCCACTGCTCTACAACTACTTCGCGAGGATCTTGCAGAACTTTTCTTATAAAACTTCGCAGTTTTTTAAGTTTGACGTTCCCCGCCGACGCGAAGTCGCTATGCTTAGCGGCAAACAAAGCGCAAAGCGCTTCCTTTGGGAGCGCCGCTCGCCAAATGGAGCATGGAATCAGTTTTACTGGATGACGAAGCGTCTGCCAACGAAGAGTCGGCGATGTCGGATACATCCAGCAAAAGTACGTGGTTCCCTCATGTCGCGGCAATATCGTCCATTCGTAAAAACTTACAATCGCTGGTCTACCCGCTTCAGACCACCGACCCCAGCTTGAAGATCGGCAAATACATCGCAATCACCAACCCGCCGATCAACACCCCAAGAATCACCATGATCAGCGGCTCCATCAGCGACGACAACGCCGCCACCGCCTCGTCGACCTCATCCTCGAAGAAATCCGCCACCTTGCCCAGCATCGCATCGAGCGAACCCGACTCTTCGCCGATCTGCACCATCTGGATCACGAGGTTCGGGAACACGTCCGCATTCTGCATCGAGGCGGTCAGGCTGGTGCCGGTGCTGACCTCGTTCTGGATCTTGCGCGTGGCTTCCAGGTAGACCGCATTGCCCGACGCCCCGCCGACCGAGTCGAGCGCTTCGACCAGCGGCACGCCGGCCGCGAACATGGTCGAGAGCGTACGGGTCCAGCGCGCGATGGTGGCCTTGCGGATCACGCTGCCGAAGATCGGCAGGCGCAGCAGCAGGCGGTCCATTACCTGCTGCATCCTGAGCGAGCGGCGCCAGGCCTGGAAGAACAGGTACAGCCCGGCGAACAGCGAGCCGAAGATCACGTACCACCATTCCACGACGAAGTCCGAGATCGCCATCACCACCACGGTCGGGGTCGGCAAGTCGGCGCCGAAGCTCGAGAACACCTGCTTGAAGGCCGGCACCACCCAGATCATGATCACGGCGGTGACGACCAGGGCCACCGCCAGGATCGCGATCGGATAGGTCAGGGCCGACTTGATCTTGCCCTTGAGCGCCAGGGTCTTTTCCTTGTAGATCGCCAGGCGCGTGAGCAGGTCTTCCAGGATGCCGGCCTGTTCGCCGGCGCCGACCAGGTTGCAGAACAGCGGATCGAAGTACAGCGGGAACTTGCGGAAGGCGCGGTTCAGGCTGGTGCCGGTCTCGACGTCGTTGCGCAGGTCCTGGATCAGCTTGGCCATCGACGGGTTGCTGTGGCCCTTGCCGACGATGTCGAACGATTGCAGCAGCGGCACGCCGGCCTTCATCATGGTCGCGAGCTGGCGCGTGAACATGGTCAGGTCCTTGTCCGTGATCTTGCGGCCGCTGCGGTAGACCTTCTTCTTGACCTTGGTGACCATGATGCCCTGGCGGCGCAGGGTCACGTTGACGATCGCCTCGCCGCCGGCGCGCACTTCGCCGCGCACCACGCGGCCGGTCTTGTCCTTGCCCTCCCAGGCGTACACGTTTTCCTTGACCTGCGCGCCACGGCTCTTGGGTTGGGGGGATGTTGCCATTGTTCGTATTCCTGTCCGGGTCTTATTCGTTGGTGCAGCCAAGCACTTCTTCAAGGCTGGTCAGCCCCTGTTTCACTTTCAGCAAACCCGAGCGGCGCAACGAGTTGACGCCTTCCTTCTCGGCCTGGGCCGCGATTTCCATGGAATTGCCGTTGGCCAGGATCAGCGCCTCGATACTGGGGGAGATCGGCATGATCTGGTAGATGCCGACCCGGCCCTTGTAGCCCGAGCCCAGGCAGCGGTCGCAGCCGACCGGGCCGTAGGGCCGCCAGTCGCCGTCCAGGTCGCTGTCGCGGTAGCCGGCGGCCAGCAGGGCTTCGCGGCTGATCTCGAGCGGCTGCTTGCAGCCGCACAGGCGCCGCGCCAGGCGCTGGGCCGTGATCAGGATCACCGACGAGGCGATGTTGAACGGCGCCACGCCCATGTTCATCAGGCGCGTCAGGGTCGACGGCGCATCGTTGGTGTGCAGCGTCGAGAACACCATGTGGCCGGTCTGGGCGGCCTTGACTGCGATGTCGGCGGTTTCCAGGTCGCGGATCTCGCCGACCATGATGATGTCGGGATCCTGGCGCAGGAAGGACTTCAGCGCCACCGGGAAGGTCAGGCCGGCCTTTTCGTTGACGTTGACCTGGTTCACGCCCGGCAGGTTGATCTCGGCCGGGTCTTCGGCGGTCGAAATGTTAATGCCTGGCTTGTTCAGCAGATTCAGGCAGCTGTACAGCGACACGGTCTTGCCGGAGCCGGTCGGGCCCGTCACCAGCACCATGCCGTAGGGGCGGGTGATCGCTTCCAGCAGCAGCGCCTTCTGGTCCGGATCGTAGCCGAGCGCGTCGATGCCCATCTGCGCCTGGGTCGCGTCCAGGATACGCATCACGGTCTTTTCGCCGAACAGCGTGGGCAGGGTGCTGACACGGAAATCGATGGTGCGGGTGGCCGACATGATCAGCCGCATGCGGCCGTCCTGCGGCACGCGTTTTTCGGCGATGTCCAGCCGCGCCAGCACCTTGATGCGCGACACCAGTTTTTCGCGGATCGACAGCGGCGGCGAGGCGTGGTCGCGCAGCACCCCGTCGACCCGCAGGCGGATCCGGTAATACTTTTCGTAGGGCTCGAAATGGATGTCCGACGCGCCCATCTGTACCGCGTCCATCAGGATCTTGTTCAGGAAGCGCACGATCGGCGCGTCCTCGACGTCGCTGGCGGCCTCCGGGTTCGTGGCCGCCTGCTGGTCTTCCTCGGCGAATTCGATCTCGGCGTCGTCGCCGGCCAGCTCGCTCAAATCCTGTTCGGCGCCCTTGGCGATCGCAGCCAGCAGATTGAGCAGCGCGTCGTGCGGCACGATCACCGGCTCGACCGTCGCCTCGCTCTGGAACTTGATCTGGTCCAGGGCCTGGTTATTGGTCGGGTCGGACAGCGCGACCGACAGCTTGTTGCCGCGCTTGGCCAGCGCGATCACGCGCTGGGCCTGCATCAGCCTGGCGTCGATGGCGCTGGTGGGCAGGAACTCCGGCGCGAAGGCCGACAGGTCGAACAGCGGATAGCCGAAGGTCTCGGCGCAGAAGGCGGCCAGCGCGCGCGGCTCGATCGCGCCGCTGGCGAGCACGGCGTCGATGAAGGCGGTCTTTTCCTGGATGGCCTTCTTGTGCAGCATGTCCGCCTGCGCGGCGCTCAGGCGATTGGCCTGCACCAGCGCGCGCGCCAGGCCCGACAGCGCGGTGCCGGTGGTCGTGTTGGGGAGGACTGCTGCCATATGCGCCGTGTGTGGGAACCTCAAGGGAAGCGACAAGGGCGCCGGGCAAGCCGGCGGATCAAAGGATCATGCCTACAGGCACTAAATTTGTAAAGGATTTGGTGTGCATGAGATGCGTCCGTACCACGTGGACGAATTGGCATTCCGGGCAGGATCGCCCGGAATGGATGGGCTGGTATTGCGCTGCTTCGCGTGTGGCGCGTTAAGCTTGATGAAACAGTCTTGGCAAAGCTTTCACGGTCGTGGTCGGTTCGGAAACCTGCAGCCTGAACACCGCCAGCGCCTCGGTCAGCTGCCCGGTCTGGTCGGTCATCGACTCCGCCGCCGCCGATGCCTCTTCGACCAGGGCCGCGTTCTGCTGCGTCATCTCGTCGATGCTGCCGATCGCGCGGCCGATGTCTTCGATGCCCGCGTGCTGGCGCGCGCCGGCGTCGCGGATCTCGATCATGATGGTCTGCACCTTGCGCACCGCGTCCACGAGCTGTTTCATCGTCGCTCCCGCTTCGTCGACCAGCGCGCTGCCGGCGTTCACCTTGGACACCGAATCGCCGATCAGTTGCTTGATTTCCTTGGCCGCCGCCGCCGAGCGGTGGGCCAGGGTGCGCACCTCGCTGGCCACGACCGCGAAGCCGCGGCCCTGTTCGCCGGCGCGCGCCGCTTCCACCGCCGCATTCAGCGCCAGGATATTGGTCTGGAAGGCGATGCCGTCGATGGTGGCGATGATCTCGACGATCTTTCTGGACGAGGCGTCGATGTCGCCCATCGTGGTCACCACGCCGCCCACCACGGCGCCGCCGCGGGTGGCGATGTCGGTGGCCGAGGCCACCAGGGCGTTGGCCTGGCTGGCGTTGGCGGCGTTCTGGCGCACGGCGCCGGTCAGCTCTTCCATCGCGCGCGTGGTGCGGTCCAGGCTCGCCGCCTGCGATTCGGTGCGGCGCGCCAGGTCGGCGTTGCCGCTCGCGATCTCAGTGCTGGCGTTGGCGATGGTGTCGGCCGAGCCCTTGATGCCGGCCACCAGCGTCGCCAGGCGTTCGCGCATGTCCTTCAGCGCCACCAGCAGGCTGTCGTTGTCGCCCGCCTCGATCCGGATATCCATCGACAGGTCGCCGGCGGCCACCGCCTGCGCGATCGTGCGCGCATAGGCCGGCTCGCCGCCCAGCTGGCGCCAGATGGTGCGCACCACGAACCACGAGGTGATCGCCAGCGCGGCGAGCACGGCCAGGGCGCTGGCGACCATCGCCACCAGCGTATTGCGCACGCTGTCCTGGCTGGCGGCGATGCCGGCCGCGAACTGGCGCTGGGCGCTGTCGACGGTCTTGGCCAGGTCGGCGTTCAGGGAGGCCAGCGCCGCCTGCATCTTGCCGACCGTCGCCTGCGGGTCGCCCTGTTCCATCTCGAGCATGATGCGCGCCGACGACAGCGCGGGGGCGTAATAGGCGTCGAATTCGTTCTTGAGGCGCGCGCCGGTCGCCGCATGGCCCGGGATCTGTCCAAGCTTGTCGAGATCGGCGCGCACCTTGTCCGCCTGCGCGCCGACCTGCTCGATGCGCGCCTTGTCGCCCTCGGTCACGGCGTCGGTCAGGCCCTCGGTGACGGCGGCGATGTCGAGCGTCACCGCCTTGACGGCGTCCATCAGCGGGTAGTCGACGGTTTCGGTGGTGGTGATCGACGCCAGTGCGCCGTTCGCGATCGTCACGCTGGCGCCGGCCCCGAGGCCGAAGATGATGGCGGAAATGACGGGCAGTGCCCAGATCCTGCGCTTGATGCTCATGATGTCTCCAGATAGACGAGGCGGCCGGTACAGTGCCGGCCGCCTGGGAAAAGCCGGCTTACTGCGCGGTGTAGACGGCCTTGACCGTCGCGTCGACCGCGCTCTTCTCGATATAGCCGATCGCTTTCGGGTTGGCCGCCACGGCCGCCTTCACGGCCGCACTGTCGGCGACTTCCTTCGGCATCGTGGCCTTGCCGGTGAACACCAGCTTGGACCACAGCGCCTTGGCCTGGGCCGCGTCCTTGTCCGCGACCTTCTTGTAGAAGTCGGCGCGGATCGGCGCACCGTCCGGCTGGTCGATCGGCGTCATGGACGTCGATTTACCGAGGAAGAACTGGGCAACCTGTTCCTTGGTCATGCTGCTCTCGGCCGCCTTGGGATTGACGACCACGACCACCTGGGCCATTGCCGGCAGGGCGGCGAAGCTCGATGCCGCGCACGCGGCCAGAATCAATTTCTTCATGTTCGCTCCTTCAGAACACGAAATCGAGGGCCACGGCGCCCACGGTCACCGGACCGGAGAAGCCGGGCTGGGCGTTGATGAACAGGCCGTTGCCGCTTGGCTTGATGCGGTCGATCTGGACCTTGAGCGCCACCGAGCTGGCGAAATCCCAGCGCACGCCGATGGTGTCGGTGGTCTGCTCGCCCTGGCCCACGCCCGACACCGGGATGCGGCGCACGGCGCCGTCCAGCTGCATCAGGGTCGGGGTGCAGGCCGCGGGATAGCCCGCCGGGCAGGCCGCAGGCACGGTGCTGTTGATGGAGCCGTCGATTTTCAGCTCAGACCGCGTGTAGTACGGCAAGAACTTGCCGATGCGGTAGCCGCCCATCACGTACCAGGAGGTGGTGTCGTTGATGTAGGTCTCGGTCTTGCGCTTGGCGAACTCGGTCTGCAGCACGAAGTTGTTCCAGTCGGCGGTCAGGCCGATGGAATTGAAGGTGCCCTTGGCATCCTTGGCTTCGATCTGGCCGGCCAGGTCGGTCAGCTGTGGCAGGCGATAGCCGGCGCCGGCGGCGCGCAGCGAGCCGACCAGGGTGTTGAGCGAGGCCAGGTCGTCCACCGTGATCTTGGTGCGGGCGTGGCCGACGCGCAGCGTGAACGGGCCATTCTCGGCGACCACGTTCAGCGCCAGGATGTCCTTGCCGCGCACGTGGAAATTGCTCACCGGCGACTTGATCGTGCCAACCGCCAGCTGCGAGGTGATGCTGGTGTTGCCGTAGTCATGGCGCCAGGTGATGTCGGCGCCGTCGACGCTGTTGAACGGCACCTGCGAATACACTTCCGACGGCGGACGCAGCATGGTGTTGGCGTAGCCGACGTTGCGGTAGTCCGAAATCATGAAGACCGGCAGGCCGACGCGGCCGACGCGCACGCTCAGCTCGTCCGAGACGCGGAACTTGGCGAACGCCCAGCTCAGTTCGGCGCCGTAGTGTTCTTCGGCATCCTGGCGCACCAGGCCCTGGGCGGTCAGCGACAGCCAGTTGTTGACGGTGTAATCGGCTTGCAGGCCGAGGTTGGAATCCACGCCGGTGCGGAAGTTGTCGGCGGCGCCGCTGGCCTGGTTCGGGCGACCGAACTGGGCGCGGTCGTCGTCCGACCAGGTGAGGGCGGCGGTGCCGAAGCCGCTGATCTTGACGGCGTTATCTTGCGCCTGGGCCATTGCAGGGACGACCAAGGGGAGCGCCAGCAGGCTGGCGAGAATCTTTTTGTTCATTGCGGGGTGGTACCGGATGTGTGACGTGAGCTGCTAGGGACGATGCGCACGCAAGGGCAGCAGGCATGGGCGCTGGAAATTATTCTATCCAGCCGGTAATTTTTACAGCAACAAATTTATGACAATTGGAGATATTTGGAGATGCTTGGCCATGTTATGTGGCTGGATTGACACATTTCGTTGTCAGTTTTAGTTCCACCAATGACAAGTCGGTCCTGCTGTCGGCAATCTGGCCTGCACCGCTTCGTAGACGATGCCGGCGCCAACCGCCTCCTCGGCGGTATAGATGCGGGCCTGGCCGGTCAGGTGCGGCCGGATGTCGGTTTCATGGCCGGCTTCGCGGGTAGCCTCGCGGAAGATGCTGGCGTAGCGTTCGGCATCGAAATCCAGGCACTCGCGCCACTCCGACACGCGCGCATGGTCGGCCGCCACCAGGTTGCCGAAACCCCAGTGCAGCGGGTGGATCAGGAAGCGCGTGCCAGG
Organism: Massilia timonae; assembly: GCF_001866515.1. NCBI lineage: Bacteria > Pseudomonadati > Pseudomonadota > Betaproteobacteria > Burkholderiales > Oxalobacteraceae > Massilia > Massilia timonae. Next base: position 499,865 of record NZ_JRYB01000001.1, on the reverse strand, counting down.
GCAGGCATAACGCTTCTGGCCGGCCAAGAAGATCACCACGCCGACCGATTCGACGCTGCCGATATTGTGGGTGGTGAGCGGGATCGGCAGGGATTTCAGGAAGAAGTAGAGCGCGAAGCCGGCCGTCATATTGCCGCCCTCGGTCGACATGTGCAGCGCGATCTCGGTCGCGCCTTTTTGCAGCGCCTCCAGGCAGCAGTTGCGCACCGTGCAGGCGGAGTTGTGGTTGATCGGGCCGATGAAATGAACGATGTGCAATGCCATATGCGCGCCTCCCCTCCAGCGGTGGTATCCGGCCCCCGAGCATAGCAATATTCGTCAGCGCGGCGCGTCTTCCTGGACAACGCCGGCCCTCTGGCCTTGCCCGAACGTCGCTGCGCAATTGGGTAATGTCGCGGCCGGCTCGATCGCGACGTGGCGGCCGCCGATCTCGAGATCGGCCAACGGTGGCGGCGCCGCGCGCACCTGGCCCGCGCGCAGGGCGTCGAGCATGGGCGCGCAACCGGTCAGCGATGCGGGCAGGCTGCCGGCGATTTCCCAAGCGCCCTGGTCGTCCTGGCGCAGCACGGCATTGCCATGGTCGCGGGCGCCGATCACGACGACCTCCAGCCTGGCGTCGCCGCCAAGATCGATCACATAGGCGTCGCACGGCGTCTGCTGGCGTTGCAGGCATAGCGGCAGATTGTACTGCCCGTCGACTTTCTTCCAATCGTAGTGCGCGAAGCCGGCGGGCAGGGAGGCGCCGGCCGGCCAGACCGTGAGGTTGCGCGCGATCTGCGCCGGCGCGTCGGCGCCGAGTGGACGCGGCTGGCGCAGGCGCGCCAGTTCGGCGCGCAGCCAGTCGGCGTCGGGGCCGGCGGCGTCTTGCTCCAGCCGCGCCAGCGCCGCGCGGCCATGGCGCGCCCCGTGGTGATGGAGGTAGGCGACATCCAGCTGGCGCAGCGTGATCTGGCCCGTCGCCAGGCGCGCCAGCTGGCTGTCGACCGCGATGCGGCCCGGATCGAGGACGGGCGACAGCAGCAGGACCAGCACGGCCAGCACCACGAAGGCGGCGGCGATATTCACGCCGGCCAGGGTACGCAGCCAGCCGCGGCGCAGCGCTGCCGCCGCATAGCCGCCGGCATAACAGGCCGCGACCAGCAGGCTGGCGGCGGCGATGACGCGGTCGGCCGACCAGCCGTGGTCCGCGACCCGCAGCGCGAGGGCATAGGCGGCGAGCAGGGTCAGCGGCACCAGCAGCAGGCAGGCGATGCGCGCCGATGCGGCCAGCACGCGCGCCGGCGGGGTGGCGCCGTCCTGGTAGGCGGCATTGATCAGCACCACGAAGGCAGCCGCCGCGCTGAGCAGCATGCCGCCGGCGCTGCGGGTGGCCCACAGCGGATCGAGACCGGTGAACGGCAGGCTGGCCAGGAAGCCCCCCACCAGCAGGGTGAGCACCGGCAAGATCCACGACAGCAGCACGTGCAGCAGGTTGCGGATGCCGCGCACGATGGCGGGCTTGACGTCGGTCAGGTGCATCGCCACCGAGAACGCGAAGGCGGTGACGGGAATGAAGAACCAGGCCTTGCCGATGGCCCAGCTCAGGAAATTCAGTTTGACCAGGTCGAACAGCGCGGCGCCCAGCTGCAGCACCATCCAGGTCGCGCCCACGAACACGAGGCAGAACAGGATCTGCAGATTGAGCTTCCAGGCGACCTCGAAGTAGCTGGCATAGGCCGCGATGCGGCGCCCCTCGCGGCAGGCAGCCAGCACCAGCGCATGGGCGATGAAGAAGCCGACCGCCAGGCAGAAGGTGAGCATGCCGGACGGCTTGCCGCCCTCCCCATCGGGCCCGCCGAGCCGGCGCCACATATCGTAGGCGGCCAGCAGCGCGATGACGATGGCCGCCGACACCGCCCATGATGCCAGCTGGCGGCGCGTCAGGTGGCCCAGGCCGCTGATCAGGATCACCGGCAGCAGCAGGCCGAGCATGACGAGCGGCCCGAACAGCAGCGGAATGGTGGCCGGCCAGGATTTGTCTTGCGCCGCCGTGTACAGCAGGTAGAGCAGCAGGCCCTGGGCCAGGCCGATGCCGATGCGCGTGGGGCCGAGCCAGGCCGGGACGAGGTCGTCGCCGGGCGAAGGCGCGGAAGAAGCGGCGGGCGCGGGCTGCTGCATGGCGTCAATCCTTGATCGTGGTATTGATGAGTATCTTACTTCCGATCAACGCAGAATGACGCCCACAAGTCTGCTAGCTGCCGCGGTAGGTCGAATACGACCACGGCGTCATCACCAGCGGCACGTGGTAGGCCTGGGCGGGATCGGCGATGCCGAAGGCGAGCGTGATGCGGTCCAGGAAGCGGGGAGACGGAAGGTCGACGCCGCGCGCCGCGTAGTAGTCGCCGGCGTGGAACACCAGTTCGTACTGGCCGGCCTGCAGCGCGGCCGCCTCCAGCAGGGGCGCGCCGCAGCGGCCGTCGTCGTTCGTCACGGCGCTGGCAAGCAGCGTGCGGCCGTCGGCGCCGGTCGCGTACAGCTCGACCCGGATGCCGGCGCCGGGGCAGCCGTGGGCGGTGTCGAGCACATGGGTGGTCAGTTTTCCCATCGTGGTCCTTGTCGGGGAATGTGGGGGGAGCTCATCATAACGCCGATCTGGACAGATACAAGCGTCGACCCATTCATCATGCGCGCCTGAGGGACGTATATCGGCGCCAACAGCCCGCATATGCGTCCTGTCATATACTGTTGTGGTCGTTGCAATATATGATCAAGCGTATTCTTCCTTGTCGAGGGACGCCATGGCAGCTTCCTATCCGCGCGACCTGGCCGGCTACGGCCGCAATCCGCCGCATGCGCGCTGGCCCGGCGGCGCGCGCATCGCCCTGCAGTTCGTGCTGAACTTCGAGGAGGGCGCCGAGAATTGCGTGCTGCACGGCGACCCGGCCTCCGAGACCTTCCTGTCCGAGATCATCGGCGCCAGCGCCTTCCCGGCGCGCCACATGAGCATGGAGTCGCTCTATGAATACGGTTCACGCGCCGGCCTGTGGCGCCTGCTGCGGCTGTTCGAGGAGCGCCGGCTGCCCCTGACCGTGTTCGGCGTGGCGCAGGCGCTCGAGCGCCACCCCGAGGCGGTCGCCGCGTTTCGCGAACTGGGGCACGAGATCGCCTGTCACGGCCTGCGCTGGATCTCGTACCAGAACGTCGACGAGGCGATCGAGCGCGCGCACATGAAAGAGGCCGTCGAGATCATGCGCCGCCTGCTAGGTGCCGCGCCGCAGGGCTGGTACACGGGACGCGATTCGCCCAATACGCGCCGGCTGGTGGTCGAGCATGGCGGCTTCGCCTACGATGCCGACCACTATGGCGACGATCTGCCGTTCTGGCAGCGGGTCGACGCGCTTGACGCCGATGGCGTCGTGCGCGCGGCGCCGCACCTGGTGGTGCCGTACACGCTCGACACCAACGACATGCGCTTCGCCACCGCCCAGGGCTTCAACTCAGGAACCCAGTTCTTCGACTACCTGAAGGATGCTTTCGACGTGCTCTACGCGGAAGGCGACCCCGCCGGCCTGGACCGGCCGAAGATGCTCTCGGTCGGCCTGCACTGCCGCCTGGCGGGGCGGCCGGGGCGCACGGCGGCGCTGGCGCGCTTCCTCGATTACGTGATGCGGCATGACCGGGTCTGGGTGACGCGCCGCATCGATATCGCCAATCACTGGAAAACCGTGCATCCTTACGTGGAATGAGGCGCAAGGACGCGTGTCCAAGGTATTTGCAATTGATGATAACCGATATCAGAATTTGATGATATGAGGATGGCCGCCGGATGGTAGCCTTCCGCCCTTGGCGAACAATAAAGTTGTACTTCGAGACAGGCATGTCAGAACCGATCCGATTCCTCTTCCGTGGCGAGGTGCGCGAACTGCGCGAGACGCCGCCGACGCAAACCATCCTGCAACACTTGCGGGAGGACCTGCGCTGCACCGGCACCAAGGAAGGCTGCGCCGAAGGCGACTGCGGCGCCTGCACGGTGGTGGTCGGGTCGCTGGAAGACGGCCGGCTTGCACTCAAGTCCATTAACGCCTGCATCCAGTTCACCCCGACGCTCGACGGCAAGGCGCTGTTCACGGTCGAAGACCTGGCCCAGGCCGACGGCGCGCTGCACCCGGTGCAGCAGGCGCTGGTCGAGTGCCATGGTTCGCAGTGCGGCTTCTGCACGCCGGGCTTTGCCATGTCGCTGTGGGGCATGTACCTCAAGCAGGAGGGCCGCGCGCCGGCGCGCCGCGAGATCGACGATGCACTGTCCGGCAACCTGTGCCGCTGCACCGGCTACCGTCCCATCATCGACGCCGCGCGCCGCATGACCGAACTGCCGCCGGTCGCCTTCGACAAGGCGGCACTGGCCGAGCGCCTGCGCGGCCTGCAGCGCAGCACCGGCTTCAGCTACACGGCCGGCGGCCAACGCTTCCACGCGCCGCGCACGCTGGACGAACTGGCGGCCTTGCGCGCCGCGCACCCGGCCGCCGTGCTGCTGGCCGGTTCGACCGACGTCGGCCTGTGGGTCACCAAGCAGCTGCGCGATCTGGGCGACGTCATCTACCTGGGCCAGGTCGAGGCGCTCAAGAGCGTGCGTATGGATGCCGGCATGCTGGAGATCGGCGCCGGCGTCTCGCTGCAGGATGCCTACGCGGCGCTGTGCGAGCGCTATCCGGCCGAGTTGTCCGAACTCTGGCAGCGCTTTGCTTCGCTCCCGATCCGCAATGCGGGCACCCTGGGCGGCAATGTCGCCAACGGTTCGCCGATCGGCGATTCGATGCCGTGGCTGATCGCGCTGGGCAGCCAGGTGGTCTTGCGCAGCAGCGAGGGCACGCGCGTGCTGGCGCTGGAAGATTTCTACCTCGGCTACCAGCAGAAAGACCTGCGCGCGGGCGAGTTCGTGCAAGCCGTGCGCGTGCCGCTGCCGTTGCCCGGGCTGCGGTTCCGTACCTATAAACTGGCCAAGCGCTTCGACCAGGACATCTCGGCGGTGTGCGCCGCCTTCGCCGTGACGCTCGACGGCGACACCATCGTCGACGCGCGCATTGCCTTTGGCGGCATGGCGGCCACGCCGAAGCGCGCGCTTGACGCCGAAGCCGTCCTGCGAGGCCAGGCCTGGAACGAAGCCACGCTGCGCGCGGCGATGGCGGCGCTCGCCCGCGACTATGCGCCGCTGAGCGACGCGCGCGCTTCCAGCAGCTACCGCATGCGCACCGCGCAAAACCTGCTGCACCGCTTCTGGCTGGAGACGCGCCCGGAAAATCCGCTGCCGGCCAGCGCCGTCAACGCCTTTGCGAGCCTGTGAGGGGATTGATCATGAACGATGCAGGCTTGAACCGCATGGACGCCTGGGCCGAAGTCGGCCGCGCACGCAAGCACGAATCCGCCGAGCTGCACGTGCGCGGCCAGGCCACCTATACCGACGACATCCTCGAGCTGGCCGGCACCCTGCACGCGGCCCTGGGTCTGTCGGCGCGCGCGCATGCGCGCGTCAAGGCGATCGACCTGGCGAAGGTATCCGCCAGCCGCGGCGTGGTCGCGGTGCTGACGGCGCGCGACATCCCCGGCCTGAACGATTGCGGCCCGATCGTCCACGACGATCCGATCCTGGCCGATGGCCTGGTCCAGTACGTGGGCCAGCCGATCTTCATCGTCGTCGCCGACAGCCACGACAACGCGCGCCGCGCGGCGCGCCTGGCCGTGGTCGACTACGACGACCTGCCGGCCATCCTCACGCCGCAGGCGGCGCGCGCCGCCGCATCCTACGTGCTGCCGCCGATGCGCCTGGCCCGCGGCGACGCGGCGCAGGCCTTTTTTCGCGCGCCGCACGTCGTCAAGGGCGAGCTGCACGTGGGCGGCCAGGAACAGTTCTACCTCGAAGGGCAGATCGCCTATGCGATCCCCGGCGAAGACCGCGGCATGCACGTGTACTGCTCGACCCAGCACCCGAGCGAGATGCAGCACGTCGTCGCGCATGCGCTGGGCCTGCACTCGCATCACGTGACGGTCGAGTGCCGCCGCATGGGCGGCGGCTTCGGCGGCAAGGAGTCGCAGTCGGCGCTGTGGGCCGCGACGGCGTCGATCGCGGCCGTGCGCACCGGACGCCCGGTCAAGCTGCGCGCCGACCGCGACGACGACATGCTGGTCACCGGCAAGCGCCACTGCTTCCACTACGAGTACGAGGTCGGCTACGACGACGACGGCCGCATCCTGGCGGCGAAGGTCGACATGGTCACCCGCGCCGGCTACTCGGCCGACCTGTCGGGCCCCGTCGCCACGCGCGCGGTCTGCCACTTCGACAATGCGTATTATCTTTCCGACGTCGAGATCCGCGCCGCCTGCGGCAAGACCAACACCCAGTCGAACACGGCGTTTCGCGGCTTCGGCGGACCGCAGGGCGCGATCGCCATCGAATACGTGATCGACGAGATCGCGCGCAAGCTGGGGCGCGATGCGCTCGACGTCCGGCGCCTGAACTTCTATGGCAAGACCGAGCGCAACGTCACGCCCTTCGGCCAGGAGATCGTCGACAACGTGCTCCCCGAACTGGTGGCCGAGCTCGAGGCCGACAGCGATTATCGCGCCCGGCGCGCCGCCATCGTCGAGTACAACCGCGCCAGCCCGGTGCTCAAGAAGGGCCTGGCGCTCACGCCGCTCAAGTTCGGCATCGCCTTCAACGTCACCCACCTGAACCAGGCCGGCGCGCTGGTGCACGTCTACGTGGATGGCTCGGTCCTGGTCAACCATGGCGGCACCGAGATGGGGCAGGGCATCAACACCAAGGTGATGCAGGTGGTGGCGCACGAGCTGGGCGTGGAACTGGAAAGGGTGCGCGCCACCGCCACCAATACCTCCAAGGTCGCCAATACCTCGGCCACGGCGGCGTCGACCGGCGCTGACCTGAACGGCAAGGCGGCCCAAGATGCGGCGCGCACCATCCGCGCGCGCCTTGCCGATTTCGCCGCCGGCCAGTACGGCGGCGCGGCCAGCGAGGTGCGCTTCGCGGCCGGGACCGTGTTCGTCGCCGGCATGGCGCTGCCGTTCGAGGAACTGGTGGCCAAAGCGTATCTGGCGCGGGTGCAGCTGTGGTCCGACGGTTTCTATGCGACGCCCGGCCTGCACTGGGATCCGAAGACGATGAGCGGCCGGCCGTTCTCGTATTTCGCCTATGGCGCGGCGGTGTCCGAAGTCGTGGTCGACACGCTCACCGGCGAATGGAAGCTGCTGCGCGTGGATGCGCTGTACGACGCCGGCCGCTCGCTCAATCCGGCGATCGACATCGGCCAGGTCGAAGGCGCCTTCATCCAGGGCATGGGTTGGCTGACGACGGAAGAATTGTGGTGGAATCCGGCCGGCAAGCTGATGACGCATGCGCCGTCCACCTACAAGATTCCGGCCGTCTCGGATTGTCCCGAAGACTTCCGCGTGCGCCTGTTCGACAACGCCAACGTCGAGGACAGCATCCACCGCTCGAAGGCGGTCGGCGAGCCGCCGCTGCTGCTGCCGTTCTCGGTCTTCTTCGCGATCCGCGACGCCGTCTCGAGCGTGGGCGGGCACCGTGTCAACCCGCCTTTGAACGCGCCGGCGACGTCCGAAGAGATCCTGAAGGCGGTCGCTTTCGTCGAGGCGGCGCGCGCATGACGAACGACTGGCTTGCCCCGCACGCGGGCGCGGCCGCCGTGCTGGTCACGGTGGCGGCCGTGAAAGGCTCGGTGCCGCGCGAACCGGGAGCGAAGATGCTGGTGCGCGCCGGGGATTTCGACGGCACCATCGGCGGCGGCCATCTCGAGCACCGGGCGCTGGACATCGCGCGTGCGATGCTGCAGCTTGGCGAAGCGCGCCGCTTCGAGCGCTTTCCCCTTGGCCCGAGCCTGGGCCAGTGCTGCGGCGGCGTGGCCTGGCTTGCGTTCGAGCGCATGGAAGCCGAACAGATGGATATCCTGCTCGCGCGCCGCCACCAGGACACCTGGCGCCTGGTCGCCCTCGACGGTGCCAGCGAATGGACGCTGCTCGACGAAGCGGGCCGTCACCTCGCCGGTGCGGTCACGACGCCAATCCTTGCGGCGCAAGGCGACACGCGCGTGGTGGAGGGAGAGGGCGGCCGCCGCTGGCTGCTGGACGCCGTCCTCGCCCCGCGCGAGCACCTGATGCTGTTCGGCGCCGGCCATGTCGGCGCCGCCATCGTGCGCGCGCTGGCGCCCTTGCCGTGCCGCGTCACCTGGGTCGACGAACGCGACGACCTGTTCCCGCTTGACGTCCCCGCCAACGTGACGGTGGAAGCGACCGACACCCCGGAAGCACTGGCCGAACGCGCCGCCCCCGGGACCAGCTTCCTGGTCATGACTCACAGCCACGCGCTCGACCTGCGCCTGTGCCATGCAATCCTGTCACGCGCGCGCAGTGATTCCTGCAAGGATTGGTTCGGCCTGATAGGATCGAGTACCAAACGCAGCCAGTTCGAGGCGCGCCTGCGCGAACGCGGCATCGATGCCGCGCGCCTGGCCGATATGACCTGCCCGATCGGCCTGCCTGGCATCGACGGCAAGGCCCCGGCCGTGATCGCCGCCTCCGTCGCCGCCCAGCTGCTGTCCGTGTGGGAAGCCGCCCACTACCCTGAAGAACAACCGGAACTCTCGTAATGTCCACCGCATCATCCAATGTGCAAGCCTACCGTGCCAGCTTGCTGCACTTTCGCGCCGATCCGGCCTTCGACGACGGGGCCGCGCTGTGGCATGAAGACGGCCTGCTGATCGTCGAGGATGGCCGCGTCAAGGCCGCCGGCGACCATGCCGCGCTGGTTTCCACTTTGCCGCCCGGCCTGGAGCCGGTCGACTACCGCGGCAAGGTGATCGCCCCCGGCTTCATCGACACCCACCTGCATTACCCGCAGACCGACATGATCGCCTCGCCGTCGCCGGGCCTCTTGCCATGGCTGGAGACCTACACCTTCCCGAGCGAGCGCCGTTTCGAGGACCCGGCGCATGCGCGCGCGACCGCCGAGTTCTTCCTCGACGAACTGCTGCGCTGCGGCACCACCACCGCCGTGGTGTATTGCACCGTGCATCCGCAATCGGTCGACGCCTTTTTTGAGGCGAGCGAGGCGCGCAACCTGCGCATGGTGGCCGGCAAGGTGCTGATGGACCGCAACTGCCCGGACTTCCTGCGCGACCTCGAGGGCGACCTGGGGCAGAGCGAAGACCTGATCCACAAATGGCACAAGCGCGGACGGTCGCTGTACGCGATCACGCCACGCTTCGCCCCGACGTCGACCGACGTCCAGCTGCGCCTGACCGGCGAGCTGGCGGCGCGCCACCCGGACACCTTCATCCAGACCCACGTCTCGGAAAACAAGGACGAGTGCACCTGGGTGAGCGAGCTGTTCCCGCAGGCGCGCAGCTACCTCGACGTGTACGAGCGCTTTGGCCTGATGCGTCCGCGCGCATTGTTCGGCCACTGCATCTGGCTCGACGACGAAGACTTCGCGCGCATGGCGGCCACCGGATCGGCCGCCGCCGTGTGCCCGACCTCGAACCTGTTCCTGGGCAGCGGCCTGTTCGACTTCGAACGCGCCGACAGCGCGCGTGCACTGCTCTCGCTGGGCACCGACGTCGGCGCCGGCACCTCGTTCTCGATGCTGCAGACCATGAACGAAGCCTACAAGGTGGCGCGCCTCAAGGGCAGCTATCTGCCGGCGCTGCGCATGTTTTATCTCGCCACCCTGGGCGCGGCGCGCAGCATGCGCCTGGACGACACGATCGGCAGCTTCCAGCCCGGCCTGGAAGCCGACTTCGTGGTGCTCGACCGCGAGGCGACGCCGCTGCTGGCGCGTCGCACCAGCTACGCCGATTCGCTGGAAGAACTGCTGTTCGCGCTGGCGCTGCTGGGAGACGACCGCACGATCGCCGCGACGTATTCGGGCGGACGCAAGGTGCATCAGCGCGCATTTGGCAAATGAGTCTGGCAATATTGCCAAGGGTGAACTAAGCAGTTAGAGTGGCGCGATTCCATCTCATCCAGAAAGCACACTATGCACAAGCTACTCTCCGGCAGCGCGCTGCTGGCGCTGGCCGTGGCCGGCGCTCCGGCCTGGGCCAAGGAGCCTGCCGCCAAGGCCAATGAAGCGGCCACCGCCCGCCACTACGCGGGCTTGATCGCGGGCGAGCAGCCGAAGCTGTCCGAGCTGACGATGTTCTTCACCCAGATGCCGAAGGGCGGCGACCTGCACCACCATTATTCGGGATCGGTGTATGCCGAGACCTATACCGAATTCGTCGACAAGCAGGGCTTTTGCATCAACACGCAGACGTATCGGATCGAGACCGACAAGGCGGTCGTCGCCGCCGAACGCGCGAAGCCGGCAGCCCAGCGTGCTTGCCGCTCGGGCGCCGAGGTGCGCGCCGACGAAGACACCTGGCGCGAAGTGGCCAAGCGCTGGTCGAACAGGGATTTCTACAACCACACCAACCTGCAGCCGGCGCCCGACCAGCGCTTCTTCCAGACCTTCGGCTACTTCGGCCCGGTGGCCAACGACAACCTGCGCGAAGGCCTGCTGGAGATCAAGGAGCGCGCGATCGCGGAAAACGTCGGCTACATCGAAACGATGTTCCTGCTGTCGCCCTTCATTGCCAATCCGGATTTCGACAGCCAGGCCTGGACCACGGTGAACGACGACAAGGCGCTCGACGATGCGCTGCGCGCGAAACTGGCTGCGCTGGACAAGGACGCCGCCTTCAACAAGTCGATCGACGACTTCGTCCAGCAGATCCATGCCGCCTCCGAAGGCATCGACGACGAGCGCTTCACCATGCGCTACCAGAACTACACGCTGCGCCTGTTGAACCCGTCGCAGGTCTTCTCGGCCATGGTGTCGAGCTTCAAGGCGGCAGCCAAGGGCGGGCGCGTCGTCGGCCTGAACATCGTGGGCCAGGAAAGCACCCACGTCTCGATGCGCGACTATACCTTGCACATGAAGATGTTCCGCTTCCTGAAGTCGGTCTACCCGGACGTGAAGGTGGCGATGCATGCGGGCGAACTGGCGCTGGGCGACGTGCCGCCGGAAGGCCTGAAGTTCCACATCGACCAGGCGCTGGCGGTGGCGGGCGCCGACCGCATCGGCCACGGCCTGGACCTGGCGCACGAGGCGAATGCCCCCGGCATCATGAAGACCATGCGCGAGAAGGACATCCCGGTCGAGATCAACCTGACCTCGAACGCCTTCATCAGCGGCGTGTCGACCACGAACCATCCGCTCAACCTGTATCGTAAATATGGCGTGCCCTACGTGATCTCGACCGACGATGCCGGCGTGACCCGCCACACGCTGTCGCATGAGTACGTACAGTTCGCCAGCCAGTTCAAGCCGAGCTACGCGGAAGTGAAGAAGGCCTCGTACAACAGCATCCGCTATGCCTTCTTGCCCGTGGCAGAAAAGCAACGGCTGACCCGACAACTGGATCAGCGTTACACGGAATTCGAGGCAAAGATCGCTGCCCTGGACGCCGCGGCCGTCCGTGCCAAATAAAGTGTGACATCCACGGCCCGGCGCCCGCCGGGCCACTACCTTGTCATAATCCCCCGGTGACTCTTTGGTAATAAGTTAATATAAAATTAACTTATGTCGCCTTCTCGCTACAAAAATCTTCGTTCCCTACGCACTTCCACTGAATTTTTATCAAAAAAATTCCGCTGGAGAACGCCGCACATATAATCCCGCCTTGTCATATTCCGGCTGGCAGCACTCCGATTATGTCGCGTAAAGACAACACATACGCGGTGATTTATACGTAAAAGCTCTGAATAACCAAGCCAAAACGAATTTGTCGGCTTGTTCAAAGCTCATGCATATTGGCGGAATTCCGCTGTATCTCATCACTCCGTCGTGTCACTTTGTTGAAACATTGTAACGATACAATCGCAGCCGCTTGCCGGCTGAAGCGCTGCCGCACCAAGCAAAAAATTCAAGCAGTAAATCGTAGGGGAGGGCGTCCGCCCGGGCGTCCAACAATAAATTGAAGTTCTTTTTGGGGTAATCAATGATCACTCAACAACAGATCCGGCTCACCAAATTGGCGCTGGCTTTGTCGGTTGCACTGGCGGCGTCGCCGTCGTTTGCACAGAACACCACGTCCGCCATCGGTGGCCGTATCTCGAACGCTGCGGGCGCACCAGCCGCCGGCGCCCAAGTGCAGATCCTGCACGTCGAGTCGGGTTCTGTCAGCAATGTCGTCACTGACGCGGAAGGCCGCTACACCGCGCGCGGCCTGCGCGTGGGTGGTCCTTACACCATTACCATCACCAAGGATGGCGTCACCCAGACCCGCAACGACGTCTACGTCGAGCTGGCGCAGACCGCGACCGTCGACGCGACCGTCGGCATCCAGACCGTGACCGTGGCCGGCTCGGCTGTTCGTTCGGAGATCTTCTCGAGCAACAACATGGGCTCGGGCACCTCGATCAGCAACACCGAACTGCAGACCCAGGCATCGATCCAGCGTAACCTGCAAGATTACGCCCGTGCCGACCCGCGCGTGTCGCAGACCGACAAGGACCGCGGCGAACTGTCCGTGGCCGGCCAGAACTCGCGCTACAACTCGATGACCATCGACGGCGTCGCGATCAACGACACCTTCGGCCTGGAAGCGAACGGCAGCCCTACCGCACGCCAGCCGATCTCGATCGAAGCGATCCAGTCGGTGCAGGTCAACGTCGCCAACTACGACGTGACGCAGAAGGGCTACACCGGCGCCAACATCAACGCCGTGACCAAGTCGGGCACCAACACCTACAAGGGTGGCGTGTACTACGTGTTCCGCAACGACACCATGTCGGGCGACCGTTACAACCCGATCACCGACGTCTACAGCGAGCCGCCGAAGTCGAAGGAAACCACCAAGGGTATCTGGGCTTCCGGTCCCCTGATCCAAGACAAGCTGTTCATCTTCGCCCTGGCTGAAAACTATGAAAGCTCGCGTTCGAGCCCGGACTTCGGACCGATCGGCAGCGGCGCCGGCACCACCGTCGCCATCACCCCGGCAGCCATCTCCGAAGCCCAGCGCATCGCCCAGAGCGTCTACGGCGTCGACATCGGCAGCCCGACCGTTCCTAGCGGCTCGATGCTGACCTCGAAAGAGCGCATGGTGAAGTTCGACTGGAACATCACCGACGAGCACCGCGCCAACCTGCGCTACGCCAAGACCACCCAGGGCGAGCCGTTCTACCCGGGCTTCTCGGCCACCGGCGTCGGCCTGTCGTCGAGCTTCTACAACCAGGGCAAGGAGATCGAGACCGTCGTCGGCCAGATCTTCTCGGACTGGACCCCGACCTTCTCGACCGAGTTCAAGTTCTCGACCCGCGACTATGATTCGGTCCCGGTCAACGCGACCCGCACCCCATCGATCGGCCTGCAATTCTCGGGCGCGCTGCCAGCCGGCGCACCGGCCGGCCTGTCGACCGCCAACCGTTTCCTGAACTTCGGCACCGAGTTCAGCCGCCATAACAACGTTCTGCGCAACAAGACCAAGGACATGTATGCGGGCGCCAACTGGATCGTGGGCGACCATGAGCTGAAGTTCGGCGTCGACCAGACCAAGAACGAAGTCTATAACGCCTTCCTGCAGGGCATTAACGGCTCGTACACCTTCGCCTGCCTGGATTCGGCCGATACCAACTTCTACTCGTTCGGCGCGCTGACCTGCTCCGGCGCCTCGGCCGAGCGCATCCAGCAAGCCGTGCTCGAGAACTTCCAGCGCGGCCGTCCGCTGAGCTTCAGCCAGCAGCGCGCGCTGCCGGGCGCATCGCTGAACGACGCGATCGCCACGTTCGAAACCAAGAACACCGGCCTGTTCCTGCAGGACACCTGGGCTGTCAACGACCAGCTGACCCTGACCTACGGCGTGCGTTACGACCGTAACGATGTCGGCGGCGTCCCGCTGTACAACGCCGCTGCCGCCGCACCGATGGTTGCCGGCAACCCGGCCACCGGCGTCCGCCAGAGCGGCGGCTTCGGTCTGGACAACCGCCAGACCATCGACGGCACCGACCTGGTCCAGCCACGCGTGGGCTTCAACTACCGCTTCGACAAGGCGGAGCGTCCGACCCAGCTGCGCGGCGGCGTCGGCCTGTTCCAGGGCGCGGCAGCGACCGTCTGGATGTCGAACCCGTTCTCGGGCACCGGCGTGGCAACCGCCACCATCAGCTGCTCGGGCACCGGCGCGACCCGCTGCCCGACCACGGGCGGCCTGGCCAGCCTGGATCCGGACGCCCAGCCGGCGATTTCCGGCGCGATTCCGGCTGCTGACGTGAACTTCCTGGATCCGGACTTCCGCCAGCCGTCGATCTGGAAAGCCAACCTGGCGTTCGATACCGAACTGCCATGGTACGGCATCGTGTTCGGCGCTGAAGCGCTGTACACCAAGAACAAGAACGGCATCTACTACGAGCACCTGAACCTGGGCGCGTCGACCCGCACCGGCACCGACGGTCGTGAGCTGTACTGGAACGCGGCCGGCTTGAACCAGAATAGCTGGGGCGTGTCGAACAACACCGCCAACGTGATCACCAGCGCCGGCGCACAGACTCGCTCGCTGAACAACCGCAGCTTCGGCAACGTGCTGGTGGCGCGCGATACCGACAAGGGCGATGCAAAAGTCCTGACCGCGTCGCTGTCGCGTCCGATGACCAAGGGCTTCGGCTGGTCGGTGGCTTACACCTACACCGATGCGACCGAAGTCTCGCCGCTGACCTCGTCGGTGGCCAACTCGAACTGGCGTGGTCGTTCGGTGTTCAACCCGAACGAAGAAGTCGCTGCAGCGTCGAGCTACGCGATCAAGAACCGCGTCAATGCGCTGGTCAACTTCCAGAAGAAGTTCTTCTCGAACTACAACACCCGCCTGGGCATCTTCTACGAAGGTCGTGAAGGTCGTCCATACAGCTGGACCATCAACAATGACCTGAATGGTGACGGCGAGTCGGGCAACGACCTGATGTACATCCCGACCGCGTTCGGTTCCGGCGAAGTCGTGTTCTACGGCGACACCGCGACCAACCATTCGAACGAGCAGCGTTTCTGGGACGTCGTCAACGCCAACAAGGGCCTGCACGGTTCGGCTGGTGGCGTCGTGAAGCGTAACAACAGCACCGCTGAGTGGGTCAACACCTTCGACGTGCGTATCAGCCAGGAAATCCCTGGCCTGTTCAAGCGCAACAAGGCGACCTTCACCCTGGACTTCATGAACTTCGGCAACCTGCTGAACAAGAAGTGGGGCCGTACCGAAGAGATCAGCTTCCAGTCGTCGGGCGGCATGGCGCGTAGCTTCGTCGACTACGCCGGTCTGGACAGCCAGGGTCGTTACATCTACGTCGTGCGCAACGACGTCGAGCGTCAAGACCTGAAGCAGTCGAAGGGCGAGTCGCAGTGGGCGATCCAGGCAACCCTCAAGTACGAATTCTAAGCAGGTCGAATTCGTAGCATGAGCTAGTCAAGAAACGGCCGGTGGAAACACCGGCCGTTTTTCTTTCAAAAATTGAGAAACCCAGCCGCCGTAAGGATTTCCTGCGCACAAGCCGCGTGGGATAATGTTGGCTGTCGAGTTCGCTCGAACCCCGTTTTTCCGGACCCGCCGTTCGCGCCGGTCCGCATCCACTAAAGGTGTTCCCATGATCGTTTCGCGCCGCGCATGCGCCAGTCTTTCCACCCTCACCATGGCGCTGCTGCTGGCCGGCTGCGTCAGCGCGCCCCAGGGGCCGGTCACCCTCAACCTCGTGTCGCTGAACGACTTCCACGGCAACCTCGAGCCGAGCCGCTACGTCCTCAAGCATGCGGACGGCAGGGAAGAAGTCATGCGCGCCGGCGGCGCCGAAGCGGTGGCCGCGGCCCTGCAGGCCTGGCGCAAGGAAGACAAGGACCTGCTGCTGGTGTCCACCGGCGACATCGTCGGCGCCAGCCCGGCGCTGTCTTCGCTGTGGGCCGACGAGCCGACCATCGAAGTGATGAACATGCTGAACCTGCGCGCCAGCGCGGTCGGCAACCATGAGTTCGACGGCGGCCGCAAGGAACTGCTGCGCCAGCAGAACGGCGGCTGCGATTCGCCGCATCCGACCCGCGCCTGCAAGCTCACCCCGAATTTCGGCGGCGCCAGGTTCACCTACCTCGGCGCCAACGTGATCGACTCGGCCACCGGCAAGCCGGTCATCCCGGGCTTCAGGATCGAAGACGTCAAGGGCATCAAGGTCGGCCTGGTCGGCGTGGTGCTGAAGGACACGCCGAACATGGTGGTCGCTTCCGGCATCGCCGGCCTGCGCTTCGGCGACGAGGCCGAGGCGATCAATGCCGCGCTGCCGGCCATGCGCGCCGCCGGCGCGCAAGTCATCGTGGCCCTGGTGCACCAGGGCGGTCGCACGGTGGAGTCGCCGCTGCAGGCCGGCTGCTCGCAGCTCAAGGGCGACATCGTCGACGTGGTGAAAAAGATCGACCCGTCGGTCAGGCTGGTGCTGACCGGCCACTCGCACCAGGGCTATCTGTGCAATGTGGATGGCCGCACCGTGACCCAGGCCGACACCGCCGGCCACCTGCTCACCCGCGTGTCGATGCAGGTCGAGCCGAAGAGCGGCGCGGTGAGCAACCTGGTCGTGAAGAACGTGGTGATGAAGCCGGGCGAGTACCCGGCGGACCCGAAGATGACGGCCTTCGTGGCGCAGGTGAAAGAGCGCAGCAAGGAAGCCCTGAATCGCCCGATCGCCAAGGTGGTCGGGGCGCCCGTGCTGCGCAGGACCAACGATGCCGGCGAATCGGTGCTGGGTAATATGATCGCCGATGCGGCCCTCGATTCGGTCCGTCACCTGGGCGCGCAACTGGCCTTCATGAACAATGGCGGCATCCGCCGCGACCTCGAGGCCGGCGCTGACGGTACGGTGGCCTTCGGCCAGGTCCAGGTGGTGCTCCCATTCGGCAACACGACGGTCGTGATGGACCTGACCGGCGCCCAGATCCGCGCCCTGCTGGAACGCCAATGGGCCGACGGCGTCGATTCCAATTCGTCGGTGCTGCAGATTTCCGAGGGCTTCAGCTATGCCTGGGACCCGAAGCGTCCGGCGGGCAGCCGCCTGGTCCCGGGCAGCCTCAGGCTGAACGGCAAGGAGATGCAGGACAACGCCACCTACCGCATCGCCACCAACAACTTCCTGGCCGAAGGCAGCGACGGTTATCCAGAGTTCGGCAAGGGCACGGCGCGCGTCGACACCGGCATGCGCGACCTGGACGGCTTCATCGCCTGGCTGAAGAAGATCGAAGGGCAGGGCGCGATGGCGCCAGCGGCTCCGCGCATCCGCAAGGTCAACTGAATCAACAAGGAATCACCATGAAAAAACTCGCATGCGTGCTGGCGCTGACCGGCGTCTTCGCATCGGTGGCCGCGCCCGACGCCGCCGCCTGGGGCCGCGACGGCCACCGCGCCATCGGCGCCATCGCCGACCGCCTGCTCAAGGGCAGCAACGCGCAAAAGGAAATCGCGCAGCTCTTGCAGCCGGGCGAATCGCTGGCCTCGATGGCCAGCTGGGCCGACTGCGTCAAGGGCAACTACTGCGGCCCGCAGACGCCCGAGATGGTCGAGTACGTGGCCGCCAATCCGCGCCACAGCGAATACCACTACACCAATGTGCCGTTCCAGCTGGACCACTACCATGAACACGGCGTGGGCACGAGCGACGTCGACATCGTGCAGACGCTGGAGCAGTGCATCGCCGTCCTGCAAGGCAAGACCGACCCTGCCCTGAACCCGCACAAGTTCACCAAGCGCCAGGCCCTGATCCTGCTGACCCACTTCGCCGGCGACATCCACCAGCCGCTGCACGTGGGTTCGGCTTTCGTTTCCAAGGACGGCCAGTTCGTGGTGCCGAAAGACCGCGCCGAGATCGACGAGACCCTGGTCTTCGACTCGCGCGGCGGCAACAACCTGCTGCTGGATAACGAGCGCCTGTCGGCCCTGTCGGCCGGCGTGATCCCGGCCGGCGAGCCAATCGTCGTCAAGGAAGGCGTGCCGGCGGCGCTGACCAAGCCGTTCCACTCCTACTGGGACAGCACCACGGTCGATTACGCCTTCCGCCGCATCAAGACCCGCACGCCGGAGCAGTTCGCCGACGTCGCGGTCGCCAGCCGGCCACAGATCAAGCGGGCGCAGGGCGATGTCTCGACCTGGCCGGTGCAGTGGGTCGAGGACGGCCTGGTGTCGGCCAAGCTGGCCTACAAGGACGTGACACCTGGCAAGCTGACCCCGCAGACCAGCAAGAAGGGCGAGACCTATTACACCTTCGCGCTCGAAGTGCCGCAGAACTACCCGGTGCCGAGCTCGGAGATCGCCAAGACCCAGCTGATCAAGGGCGGCTACAACCTGGCGGCGATGCTGCAGGCGATCTGGCCATAACAGCTGCCTGCGCGCATGGGCGATGAAAAAGCCTAGTGCTTCGCCTGGCCAGGCAGGCCAGGCGCTTGCTTCACCGCGTCGAAGAACACGCCCTTCCAGAGCACGACGATATGATCGTGATTCTTGATCAGCGCTTCGGTGCAGGACAGGTCGATGACCGTCACCGTCAAGGGCAGGCCCAGTTTCCACGATGAGGCATGCGCCTCTTCGCGCAGGTAGCGCACCGCGTCTTCATAGTGGCGCGTGAACTCGGGCTCGTCGCACACTTCGCCATCCATCGACACCTTGCCCGGTTCGACCACGAAGAGTTTGCCGACCAGGCGCGCGGCCTGCCTGTCGTCCAGCGCCGTGACGTTCGATGCATCCAGCATTTTAGTGATGCGCCATTGTCCCAGGATGTCATCGTTTGGCTGGATGGGCCGGGCGGCGATTGCCGGGACGAGCGCGGTTGCAGCGAGTACGAGTGTTGCGGCGAGGATGCGTGAGCGACTCATGCAAGATCCTTGTTCTAGCGGGATGGCGCCAGGAATGGCGCTGCTTCTTCGGCCCGGCGTGAGACCAGGCCGCGTGCGACAACCAGCCTGCCATTGATCGTGGTCTTGGTCATTTTCTTGATGTTGATGGCGGCCCCTTCCATATCGCCTTTTTCGACGAGCTTCCAGGTGCCCCTGCTGCCGCGTGCGCCGGCGTTATAGGCCAGGCTGACCAGGGCATCGAACTGCGCCTGGCTGAGCGGCTGCTTGCGTACGCCGCTGCGCACTTCGCGTTCGGACCGCGCGAGCCGACGCGCGAATTCGGCATCCATCTCGGCCTGGCCGACGGGGCGTCCCAGTTCTTCCTTGGTACACGGCCCCCTATGGGCAAGAATGCCCGGACCCCAGGTGCAATGGCCTACCCCCGGCCGGCCGCCGTCATCATAGTAGCGATAGACGTCCACTTCTCGTTTGCGCATGCGGGCACGCGCGCCAGCGCTCATGCCGAGATGGTCGTTGGCGCCGGCCGTGTCTTGTCCAGAGTTTCCGTTCCACATGATCGCTCCTGCCAATCCGGAGAGCTTCAATCTACAGGCTGGCAGTTCGAGCACGGTTGAGTGCACTCAACCGATCGACGCCGGGACCGCTGAATAATGAGCGCTCAAACGAGGAGACTGACATGGCAATCGACGTGTATCTGCAAATCGACGGCATCAAGGGCGAGTCGCAGGACGACAAGCACAAGGACTGGATCGAGTGCGTTTCCGTGAACTGGGGGATCCGCCAGCCCCGTAGCGCAACCGCGTCGACCAGCGGCGGGCACACGGCCGAACGCGCCGAACTGCGCGAGATCGCGTTCAGCAAGCTGGCCGATCTGTCGAGTCCCATCCTCATGCAATATTGCGCGATGGGGAAAACCATCCCCAAGGCAAAGCTGGAATTCATGCGCGCCGATGGCAGCGGCAATCCGATCCGCTACTTCGAAATCGAACTCGAGAATGTGTTGATCGGCGCCGTCGAGCCCAGCATCGAGCCGGGCACGATTTTGGATGAGCACGTCAGCTTGAAGTATTCCAAGATCAAATGGCGCTATACACAGCAGAAAATCGGTGGCGGCGGTGGCGGCAGCACGGTCGGTGGCTGGGACCTGGCTGCCAACCGCGTCACGGCATAATCGCGCGTCTTTGCCCCGGTGTCAGCTAGAATCCGGTCAATCCCGATCAGATTCCGAGGCCCCATGCATCCCACCATCAAAGCCGCTATCGCGGCCGCATGCCTGATTCCCTCCCTCCACGCCAGCGCGCAGTCGCCCGAATTGGCGCCCGCCTCGGCCGGCTTGCCGCTCTGGGAATTCGGCGTGGGCGCCTTCGGCCTCACGGCGCCGGCCTATCCCGGCGCCGACGATCGCAACAACCGCGTCCTGCCCGTGCCCTACCTGCTGTACCGCGGCGAAGTGCTGCGCGCCGACCAGTCGGGCATCGGTGCGCGCCTGTTCCGTTCCGACCGGCTCGAGTTCGACGTCGGCCTGGCCGGCGCCTTGCCATCCGATTCCGACGACGTCGAGATCCGCGCCGGCATGCCCGACCTGGGCGCCCTGTTCGAGTTCGGGCCGCGCCTGAAGATCCGGGTGGCCGATTTCGACGAGCGCAGCCGCCTGCGCGCGGAGCTGCCGCTGCGCGCCGTGATCGAGGCAAGGGGAGGGCTGCGGCGCCAGGGCTGGACCTTCGAGCCCAAGCTGGCGTATGAGACGCGTGGCGAACGCGGACTGTGGAGCGTCGAAGGGAATGTCTCGGTCGTGTTCGGCGACAAGCGCATCAACCGCTATTTCTACGAGGTGCAGCCGCAGTATGCGAACGCGTCGCGCGCCGCGTATGGCGCCGACGCCGGCCTGATGCTCACCCGTGTCGGCCTGTTCGCCACGCGCCAATTGAATCCGGATGTGCGCCTGTTCGGCTTCGTGCGCTTCGAATCGTATGCGGGCAGCGCCAACCGCGACAGCCCGCTGCACCTCAAGAACACCGGCACCTCGGCCGGCATCGGCTTCGCCTGGACCCTGGCGCGCTCGAGCCGCCGCGCGGCCGGCTATGAGCCGGTCGATCCGGTCACGCCATAAAAAAACGCCGGGACCAGCCCGGCGTCAAACGAAGACACGAATCGTCGGCGTCAGGCCGCCTGGCGCATCGCCAGGGCCGGACGGCCGGCGTTCTTGAGCGCAGGACGGCCGGCAGCCGCTTCGGGCTCGAAGCGGAAGGTCGACACCAGCTGCGCCAGCAATTGCGCCTGTTCGCGCATCGAGGTCGAGGCGGCCGCCGCTTCTTCCACCAGCGCCGCGTTCTGCTGCGTCACCTGGTCCATCTGGGCGATCGCCTGGTTCACCTGCTCGATGCCGGCCGACTGCTCCTGGCTGGCCATGGCGATGCCCGACATGATCGCGGTGACGCGGCCGATGCTGTCCACGATTTCCTGCATGGTCGCGCCGGCATCCGACACCAGGCGGCTGCCTTCCTCGACCTTGGCGCTCGAGTCGCCGATCAGGGTCTTGATTTCCTTGGCCGCCGCCGCCGAACGCTGGGCCAGGTTGCGCACCTCGCTCGCCACGACCGCGAAGCCGCGGCCCTGTTCGCCGGCGCGCGCCGCTTCCACGGCCGCATTCAGCGCCAGGATATTGGTCTGGAAGGCGATGCCGTCGATGACCGAGATGATGTCGACGATCTTCTTCGACGAATCGTTGATCGCGTCCATGGTCTGCACCACGCGGCCGACGGTCTCGCCGCCGCGGCCCGCCACTTGCGAGGCGGTCTGCGCCAGCGCATTGGCTTCGCGCGCATTGTCGGCGTTCTGCTTCACGGTCGAGGTCAGTTCTTCCATCGACGACGCGGTCTCTTCCAGCGCGCCGGCCTGCTGCTCGGTGCGCGACGACAGTTCGAGGTTGCCGGCCGAAATCTGGTCGGCCGCTTCGACGATGGTCTCGGTGCCGCTGCGCACCTGGCCGACGATGCCCACCAGGTTGTCGTTCATGTCCTTCAGGGCGCCCATCAGCACGCCGGTTTCGTTGCTGCCCTGGGCGACGATGCGGCTGCTCAAGTCACCGGTTGCGACGGTCTGGGCCACGGCCACGGCTTCTTCCAACGGCGCGGTGATGCGGCGGCCGATCCACCAGGCGAAGGCGGCGCCGGCCACCAGGGCGATCGCGGCCAGGGTCAGCTGCAGGTTCAGGCTGGTCTTGAAGCCGTCATCGATCGACTGCGCATCGGCTTCGACCACCTTCTTCTGGTACTCGACGATCGCGCGCAGGCTCTCGATGTACGACTTCACACGCGGCAGCATGTCCTTGGCCAGGAATTCGCGCACCGCTTCGTCGTCGCCGGCCGCTTTTTTCTCCAGCACGCTCTTGCGCGCGGCGCGGTAGCCTTCGCGCTGCTCGTCGACCTTGTCGAACAGGGCCATCGCCGCGGCGTCGTCCTTCAGGCTTTCGATCAGGCCCTTGTGCAACACGTCCGAACGCTTGGACGAGGAGGCGATATCGTCGAGGAAGTATTTCTCGTCGGCGGCGTCAGCCATCTTGATGGCGGCGATCGTGCGCGCCGCATTGGTTTCGATGATGGCCTGCCATTCCTGCAGCATGGCCAGACGCTCCATGCTTTCGGTGGTCAGCCTGTCGGTCAAGTCTTCCGCCTTCTTGGTCTGGATCAGGCCGATGCCGACCAGGATCAGCATTGCCGCAAGCAGGGTAGCGAAGCCGCCGAACAGGAGGCTGCGCAGCTTGATGTTCTCGATTGCCATAAGTTTCCTATAGAGAAAATTTGCATGTCAACGACCATGGTCTGTTCGTTGCCATACGGAAAGTCGGTATTTTCTCAGACTGGACAGCAATTGCCGAACAAGATTGCATTTTGTATGCCAAATTTCTTGATATGTGTGGCAATGCAGTCACGTTCACTTGTCATCACAACAAGTGATAGCTGGTTTTGCGTCGAAGGATGGGGAACGGAAGGGAAAATGCCTGCCCGCGAACGCGGGCAGGCGAAGGTATTGCTCAGCGCGACTTGACGAAGGGCTTGCCCAGCGCTTTCGGCGCCACCGACTTGGCCATCAGGCCAGCCAGCACGACCACGGTGACGATGTACGGGATCATCTGAATCAACGAGCCCGGGATGCGGCCCACGACCGGCAGGTCGACGCCTTCGATCTGGATCTGCACCGCGGCGAAGAAGCCGAACATCATGCAGCCGAGCACCGTGTGCAGCGGACGCCAGTTGCCGAACACCAGGGCGGTCAGCGCCAGGTAGCCGGCGCCGGCCGACATGTCGCGCAGGAAGAAGCCGCTCTGGACGATCGACAGGTAGGCGCCCGAGAACGAGCACAGCACGCCGGCGATGATCATCGCCGTGTAGCGGGTGCGCTGGACCGAGATGCCGGCGGCGTCGGCCGCGTGCGGATTCTCTCCGCAGGCGCGCAGGCGCAGGCCGAAGCGGCTGTGGAACAGCACCCAGTGCACGATCGGCAGCAGGGCGAAGGCGAAGTACACCAGCGGCGAGTGGCCGCCGATCAGGCGCGTCCAGACCCAGCCCAGGCCGGGGATGTCGGCCACCAGGTCGGAACCCGGCAGCACCACGGTCGACAGGCGCGCCTCGCCCAGGTCCGGCGTACGGCCGCCCTGCTGGAAGAAGTACTGGGCCACGACAAAAGTCAGGCCGCTCATCGCGATATTGATGGCGATGCCCGCCACCAGCTGGTTGCCCTTCTGGGTGATCGAGACGAAGGCCTGCACCAGGGCCAGTGCGACTGATGCGAGGATGCCGGCGGCGATGCCGATCCACGGGTCCTGGTAGGTGTAGGCGACGCCGGCCGAGACGAAGGCCGAGGCCAGGATCTTGCCCTCGAGGCCGATGTCGACCACGCCGCTGCGTTCGGCGAACAGGCCGGCCATGGCCGCGAAGATCAGCACCGGCGCGTTGCGGATGGTGGAGACGACGATGCTGGCGAACTGGAAGTCTTCCATGGCTTATCCCTTGCTACGACGAGTGGCGTTGATCAGTTTCAGCAGCGCCGGTCCATACATGTTTTCCATGGCGCCGCAGAACAGGATGATCAGGCCCTGGATGAAAATGAAGGTCTCTTGCGGGATGTTCGGCTTTTCCAGCGACAGGTCGAAGCCGCCCTGGATCAGCGCGCCGAACAGCACCGACGACAGCAGGATGCCGACCGGATGCTGGCGGCCCATCAGCGCGATCGCGATGCCGATGAAGCCGGCGCCGGCCGGGAAGTTCAGGCTCAGGTAGTGGGTCGAGCCGAGGATCGAGTTCACCGCCGCCAGGCCGGCCAGGGCGCCCGAGATCAGCATCGCGACGATGATGGTGCGGCTGATGCGCACACCGGCGTAGTGGGCGGCGTGGGCGTTCAGGCCGGTCGCCTGCAGCTTGTAGCCCCAGCTCGAACGCGACACCGCCACCCAATAGACCACCAGCGCGACCAGGGCCAGGATGAAGGCCAGGTTGAGCGGCGTGTTCTCGCCGAAGAACGGCAGCCAGGTCGACAGCTGCGGGATCGCCGCGGCGTCCGAGAACACGCGGCTGGCCGGGTTCTGGTCGCCCTCGGGGATCATGTACTTGACGATGATGAAATTCATCAGGCCGGCGGCGATGAAGTTGAACATGATGGTCGTGACCACCACGTGGCTGCCGCGCTTGGCCTGCAGGTAGCCGGGCAGGAAGGCCCAGGCCGCGCCGAACAGAGCGCTGGCGACGATCGCCAGCGGGATCAGGAGCCAGGCGGAGAGCGAGGCGTCGAACGCCAGCATCGCCAGGGTCAGGCCCAGGCCGCCCAGGTACATCTGGCCTTCGGCGCCGATGTTGAACAGGCCCGCCTTCATCGCGATCGACACGGCCAGGCCGGTGAAGACAAACGTGGAGGCGTAGAACAGCGTATAGCTCAGGCCTTCCGGATTGATGACGGCGCTGTTGACGAGGATCTGCAGCGATTCGACCGGGCTCTCGCCCAGCAGGTGGATGACCAGCGCGGCGACCAGCAGCGCGGACAGCAGGTTCAGGACCGGCAGGACGAAGCCCGAGGCCCAGCGTGGGAGTTCAGTCGTTTTCATGATTTGTGCATCCCGCCCATCAGGAGGCCGATGCGGGTGGTGTCGAATTCGTCAATATGGAGTTCGCCGGTGACGCGGCCGCCCGACATCACGACGATGCGGTCGCTGAGTGCGCGCACTTCTTCCAGCTCGGTCGACACCAAGAGAATGGCCACGCCTTCGTCGCGCAGGCGCAGCAGCTGGGTGTGGATGCTCTCGATGGTGCCGATGTCGACGCCGCGGGTCGGCTGGCCGACCAGCATCAGCTTCGGCGCGGCCGACACTTCGCGCGCGATCACGACCTTCTGCTGGTTGCCGCCCGAGAGCAGGCCGATGCGCACATTGGGGTCTTTCGGGCGCACGTCGAATTGCTCGAGCAAACCGGCGCAGCGTTTGGCGATGGCGTCGAAGTCGAACAGGCCGCGCTTCGTGACGCGGTCCTGGTAGCCGAACACGGTGTTCTGCATGACCGAGAAATCCTTGATCACGCCGTCGCGCAGGCGGTCTTCCGGCACGTGGCCGATGCCGAGGTCACGAAATAGGGCGGGCAGGCCGTCGGCGTTGGCGCGGCCGGCGAAGGGCAGCGGCGCGCCTTCCATCGTCACCTTGCCGGAAGTCGGCAGGCGCATGCCCGCCAGGATTTCCATCAGCTCGCTCTGGCCATTGCCCGAGACGCCCGCGATGGCGACGATCTCGCCGGCGCGCACGTCCAGGGCAATGTCGGCCAGCAGCTGGACGCCGTTGGCGTCCTTCAGTTGCAGATTCTCGACCTGCAGCACCGGCGCGCCGGGCGCGTGCGGTTTGCGCGGCAGGTTGCCCTCGATCGGGCGGCCCACCATCATGTTCGCGAGCTGCTCCTTCGAGGTGTCGCGGGTGGCGACGGTGCCGGCCACGCGGCCCGCGCGCATCACCGTCACCTGGTCGGTGATCTCCATGATCTCGCCCAGCTTGTGGGTGATCAGGATGATGGTCTTGCCCTGTTCCTTGAACAGTCGCAGGATGTCGAACAGCGAGGCGATCTCTTGCGTGGTGAGCACCGCGGTCGGCTCATCCAGGATCAGGATCTCGGCGCTGCGGTAGATCTGCTTGAGGATCTCGACGCGCTGCTGGGCGCCGACCGACAGGGTCGAGATGACCGCCAGCGGATCGACGTCGAGGTGGTAGCGGGCGCAGATCTCGCGCAGCTTGGCCTCGGTCTCGGTGCGCTTCTTCGCCAGCTTGAAGCCGCCCTCGGCGCCGAGCATCACGTTATCGAGCACGGTCATGTTCTCGACCAGCATGAAGTGCTGGTGGACCATGCCGATGCCCAGGTCGATCGCCTCCTGGCTGGAGCGGATCTTCTGCTCGGCGCCGTTGATGACGAGCTGCCCGCTGTCGGCATGGTAGTAGCCGTACAGGATGCTCATCAGGGTGGATTTGCCGGCGCCATTTTCGCCGATCACGCCATGGATCGAGCCCTTGGCGATCGAGAAGCTGACGTCGGCGTTCGCCTGCACAGGCCCGAAGGCCTTGCTGATGTTGCGAAATTCTACGGCTGGCTGCATTGCGATCTGTCGTAAATATGAGTGTGCTTATCATTCAAAAGCGCGCCGGGCCGGTTGAAGCCGGCGCGGCGCGCTTTGAATGGGAATGAAAAGATCAGACCGGGCAGCTGCTGCCTGCGCGGTAATCGATGACCTTGATCTTGCCGTTGATGATGTCGGTGCGCACGGCGTTGACGCGCTTTTCGATCTCGGGCGTGACTACCTTGCGGTTGTCCTTGTCCAGCACCCAGTCCACGCCGCCTTCCTTCAGGCCCTTGTAGTGCACGCCAGCCTTCCAGCTGCCGTTCTTGACGGCCATGAAGGAGTCGTACACGGCCACGTCGACGCGCTTGACCATCGAGGTCAGCATGGTGCCCGGATGCATGTAGTTCTGGTTCGAGTCGACGCCGATCGCCAGCTTGCCGCGTTCCTTGGCGGCCTGCAGCGTGCCCATGCCGCTGCCGCCGGCCACCGCGAACACGACGTCGACGCCGCGCGCGAACTGCGCGCGCGCCAGCTCGCCGCCCTTGGCCGGGTCGTTCCAGGCGGCGGCGGTGGTGCCGACCATGTTCTGGACGATCTCGATCTTCGGCGCCTGGGCCTTGGCGCCCTGGCCGTAGCCGCAGGCGAAGGCGCGGATCAGCGGGATGTCCATGCCGCCCACGAAGCCGAGCTTCTTGGACTTGGAGGCCATGGCGGCGGCCACGCCGACCAGGTAGGAGCCTTCCTGTTCCTTGAACATCACCGATTCGATGTTCGGGCCTTGCGCGACGCTGTCGATCAGCACGAAGCGCACGTTCGGGAATTCACGGGCGACCTTCTGCACGGCCTGGGTTTGCGAGAAACCGATGGCGGCGATCATGTCGACCTTCTTGCGCGCCAGGCCGCGCATGACCTGCTCGGCCTGGGTATCGCTATTGGCCTGGACTTCGAACACCTTGACGCCGGTCTCCTTCGAGAAGCGCTGCAGGCCTTCGAAGGCCGACTGGTTGAACGATTTGTCGAATTTGCCGCCCGCATCGTAGACCATGCCGAGCTTCGGCTGCGCGATCGGACCTGCTGCCGGCGCGGCCAATGCACTGCCTGCGACGCACAGCGCCGCGATGGTCATGCTGAGTTGCTTAAATTTCATCAATGGGCTCCTGGAATAGCGATATTGTACCCGCGGCATGGTGGCCGATGGTAAGGGCTGCGCAATTGCGACCTCGAGCGACATGGCGGGGACGGCACTTCGCGCTGTGCGATTGTGTCAGTCCGGCGATCCGCAGGAAGTTACGGTTTGTATCTGGCGACTATTTTCTCAGCAGAATGGCATACGTGTAGCACGGCCACAACAGGCTGGGAGGGTCGATCTGGCTGAAGTGAGCAAATCATGAGCAAACTCACGCCATTTCAGCGCAAGCTGTCAAATATGCATCAACCTGCAAGTTGATGACAAATACGATTTTACTTGCCAATTTATTCGTTGGAAATATAACTGCTGACAACTTTCAGCAATTATTTTGTCGCGAGGACGAAATCGGCGGGCGTCGGGACCGCCTCGGCGGGTGGTTCGGCGGTGGCGACCGCGTCGGCAACGGCCGCCGCGGCGGCCGGCGTCACCGGCTGGCTGAACTGGCGCGTGAGAAAGCCCGCGATCATGTCCTGGGTCGATGCCAGGTAGGGGATGTTCATGTGGTCGGAGTCGGGCACGATGTCGTCCGCCACCAGCTGGCCCAGCTTGGCCACCAGCAGGTCGGTATGCGTGTGCGGCACCACGTCGTCGCTGGCCGCGCGCAGCACATAGGTCGGCGCCTTGAGCGAGGGCGCGTACTTGATCGACTCGAAGCGGTGCTGCAGCATGTACTCGATCGGCATCACGCGGAAGCGCCGCTTGGCGATCGCCAGGATCGAATCGTAGGGCGTGATCAGGACCACGGAATGGGCGGGCCGCTCCTTGGCGACCTGCACCGCGACGCCCGAACCCAGGCTGCGGCCGACCACGGCGATGCGGTGCGGATCGACCTGGCCGCGCGTGGCGAGCCAGTCGTACAGCAGGCAGCCGTCTTCGATCATGTGGATCTCGGCCGGCACGCCCTGCGATTCGCCATAGCCGCGGTAGTTCATCGCCAGCACGGTCATGTTGGGGAACAGCTTGCCCGCATCGCGCACGACCCAGGACACTTCTTCGGAACGGCCGCCGAAATACAGCACCGCCGGGCGCGGACCGGGAATGGTCGGGGTCATCAGCCAACCCGAGAGGCGGGTGCCGTCGTTGGCGCGCAAGACCACGGGACGGGTGCGGTGGCCGCTGCTGCGCGGGCTTTTCACCTCGCGCTCGAGCGTCGGATTGAAGACCAGGCGGCGCTGGTTGGCGGCGACGGCCGCCGTCAGCCCCAGCCACAGCATGCTGGCAAAGCCCGTGATCCCCGCCGCCATTTTCTTCGACATATCCATGACTGACAGTCTACGCCAGCCGCTGAGTTTTGTTTTGTGTGATGCCTCTCACTGTCGGGCGGGCCATGCGAAACGGGTCAAGAAGTTGTTTTAAACCAACATCGAGCGCTGCCGTCGTGCTGGTGCCGCCATCGGGCGATTGCGGTTACGATGTACGTTCACATTCATCCAAGCCATCCTGGAGACGCCGTGCATTACCTGCTCACCTATGACCTCGCCCCCGACTACCTCGAACGCCGCGGCGAATTCCGCGACGAACACCTGAAGCTGGCCTGGGAAGCGCAGGAACGCGGCGAACTGGTGCTGGCCGGCGCGCTGGCCGAACCGGCCGATCACGCGGTGCTGGTCTTCGATTGCGAGACGGCCGAACCGGTCCAGCTGTTCGCGGCGCGCGACCCCTACGTCACCCATGGCCTGGTGCGCGCCTTCCACGTGCGCCAGTGGAATACGGTGGTCGGTGACCTGGCGGGCAATCCCGTACGGCCTGCCTGAATCGCCGCCTGAGTTCTTGCCGAACTAACACACAAGATCGGGTAACATCCTCGGCTTGTCGAACATTGCCGGGGAATCCATGCAATCTGCTGTCAATCTGTGGCCACTGCTCGGCGTGGTCGTCGTCGTCGCCGGCTTCTTGCTGCGCGCCAATCCGGTGCTGGTCGCCGTCGCCGCCTGCGGCGTGACGGGCGTCGCGGCCGCCATGCCCGTCATGGCCCTGCTCGAGTCGCTCGGCGCCGCCTTCGTCAAGACGCGCAACCTGCCGTTGATCCTGTTGCTGCCGCTGGCCGCGATCGGTCTGCTGGAGCGCTTCGGCCTGCGCGAACAGGCGCAATCGGTGATCGCGAAGGTGCGCTCGGCCACCGCCGGCCGCCTGTTGATCGTCTACCTGTTCGCGCGCGAGAGCACCGCCGCGATGGGGCTGACCAGCCTGGGCGGCCATCCGACGATGGTGCGGCCGCTGGTCGCGCCGATGGCCGAGGCGGCGGCGGAAACCCAGCACGGCAGCCTGCCCGCACGCGTGCGCCATCGCATCCGCGCCATGTCGGCCGCCACCGACAATATCGGCCTGTTCTTCGGCGAAGACATCTTCGTCGCCTTCGGCGCCATCGTCCTGATGCACACGATCCTGCAGGCCGAGGGCATCGAGGTCGATCCGCTGCACATCGCGCTGTGGGGCATCCCGACCGCGATCACCGCCTTCGTGATCCATGCCTGGAACCTGCGCCGGCTCGATGCCGAGATCAGGCGCGAGGTCGGGCGTGACGTGTCGGCGGCGAAGGAGGCGGCATGACCCTCACCATCGACCATTTCTACATCCTGGTCGGCCTCCTGCTCGCCAGTGTCGCCATCATGAACCTGGTGGACCGCAGCAATCCGCGCCGCCATACCACCGCGTTGTTCTGGGGCTTGTATGCCTTGCTGTACCTGGCCGGCGAGCGCATGCCGGCGGCGGCGGTCGGCGCGCTGATGATCGCCATGGCGCTGCTGGCAGGCTTCGGCGGCGTCAAGGCCGGCGCGCCGAAGGCGCTGGAGCCGGAGGCGCGCCGCGCCAGCGCCGCGCGCCTGGGCAACCGCATCTTCATTCCGGCGTTGCTGCTGCCGCTGGTGACCGTGATCGGCGCCACCGTGCTCAAGGACGTTCACATTGGCGGCCTGCCCATGCTCGACCCGGCCCACCTGACCCTGGTCAGCATGGGCTGCGGCGCGGTCGTGGCCCTGGCTGCCGCCTGCTGGCTGACGCGCGCGACGCCGCTGCAGGGCGTGCGCGAGGCGCGGCGCCTGGTCGACGCCATGAGCTGGGCGGTGGTGCTGCCGCACATCCTGGCGGTGCTGGGGCTGCTGTTCTCGGAAGCCGGCGTCGGCAAGACGGTGGCGCACCTGACGACCACCTATATCGGCATGGATTCGGCATTCGTCGCGGTGGCGGTGTACTGTATCGGCATGGCGCTGTTCACCATCGTGATGGGCAACGGCTTCGCCGCCTTCCCGGTGATGGCGGGCGGCGTCGGCATTCCGGTGCTGATCGGCGTGTATGGCGCCAATCCGGCCGTGATGGCGGCGATCGGCATGTTCAGCGCCTATTGCGGCACCCTGATGACGCCGATGGCGGCCAACTTCAATATCGTGCCGGCGGCGCTGCTCGACCTGCCCGACAAGAACGCGGTGATCCGCGCCCAGATACCGAGCGCGCTGCCGATCCTGATAGCGAATATCTTCCTGCTGTATTTTTTGATGAACCTGTGAGGCCACGATGATCAAGACCGTACTGCTTACCGGCTTCGAGCCGTTCAATGGCGCCAGCATCAACCCGGCCTGGGAAGCGGTGCGCGCGCTCGAAGGCTGGGAAGGCGAGGTGGGGGAACATCGCTTCCGGGTCGAGGTGCGCCAGTTGCCCTGCGTGTTCGGGCAGGCGATCGAAGACCTGGTGGCGATGGTCGACGAGCTGCATCCGGATGTCGCGATCGCCGTCGGCCAGGCCGGCGGACGGCCCGACATCTCGGTCGAGCGCGTGGCGATCAACGTCGACGATGCGGCGATCCTCGACAACGGCGGCCAGCAGCCGGTGGATGCGGCGATCGCGGCCGACGGTCCCGCCGCCTATTTCTCGACCTTGCCGATCAAGGCCATCGTGCGCGCGCTGCGCGAGAAGGGGTTGGTGGCCGGCGTGTCGCAGACCGCCGGCACCTTCGTGTGCAACCATGTGTTCTATGGATTGATGCACCATGCGGCGCGCCAGCCGCAGCCAATGAAGGCCGGTTTCATCCACGTGCCTTTCCTGCCGGAGCAGGCCGCGGCGCGGCCGGATGCGCCGCCGTCGATGGCGCTGGACGACATCATCGCCGGCATCAAGCTGGCGGTGGAGGTGACCGTGAGCGTCGAGGCCGACGTGCGTGAAACGGGAGGGGCCACGCACTGAGCGCCGTGCCGGCCGTCAGGGGACGGCCGCACGCCATGAGTACGAGAAATCTGACAAGCGCACAGTCTCCCCGCTGGCACTATTGTCGAGCACTCGGTGAATAGAATAGGTTCACCATGTGCGCAGGCGAGGGATGATGTCGTTTCAAATAGTCGGGCCATCAAGAAGGCAAAGGGAAGGCTGTTATTGTGGGCGAAGCAGCGCACACAGCGGCCGGCGAAAGCATGTGCACAGCAAGACCTGCGCCGGCCATCCTCCCGGCACGGGAAGCGCCGAACTGGAGGTGATCTGCCGGCGAATTCGTCGCGAGCAGACCGGCTGATGCAGCTGCCTGCCCATCGGCACATCAAGACGATGGCTTGGCGAGCAGGAACAGCAGCGGGATGTCCAGCCTGGCCGCCCAGGCCTTCTCGCTATGATCGGTGCCCGGGAATACCCGCTGCATGTAATTCGCATCCGTGTAGCCGCGTTCGCGGATGACGTCACCGCCGAATTCGACGCTGGGCCCGTACAGCGCATCGAGGGTCTCGGTGCCGCGGTCCAGATACAGGCGATGTCCGGCCGGATCCGGCAGGTGCGCGCTCAGGTAGGAAAAAGTGGCCATCGGGATGGCGGCGTTGCGCTCGAACGTGCCGATCCAGTGAACCGACAGCCCGGCAGCGCCACCGAACACCTGCGGATACTCGCTCATGGCATAGACCGACAGGACGGCGCCCCGGCTCGAACCCATGATGAAGGTCGCGTCCCGTTCGGGCCGGGTGGCATAGCGGCTGTCGATCAGTGGCTTGAGCTCGTCGACGAGGTAGCGCAGATAATCGTCTGACCGCGACCCCTGTTTCATATAGGTCTCGAGCGTGGACTTGTGCTTACCCGGGGCGAGACGTTCCAGCACTTTCCGTGGAAAGTATTCCGCGTCGCGGAACTCGCCCCGGTTCCAGATGGCGACGACGATGGTCGGGGGAACCCGGCCGCTGCGCGTCAAGCGGTCGAGCGTGACATCGACGTGCCAGGCCTGCTGGTTCATGGTGATCGTCGGGTCGAACAGCATCTGGCCATCATGCATGTACAGCACCTGGAAACGCTGGCCCTGACGGACACGCTCGGCGTAATCGCCCGGCAGCCACACGTCCACCGGTCGCGGTTCGACATGGCGCGAGGGAAGTTCGATGCGCTCCAATCGCCCAGTTGACGGCTTGGGCTGCGGATCTTGTGCGCGGGCGGACGGCAGCGTCAGCACGGCGAACAGGCAAACAATCGTGGCGAAGAGGCAGAAACGGCGAGATGACATGTCGTAATGAGTTATCAACGCAGTTTGATATAGCTGACCGCCTCCTCGTCACGCAGCACGAAGGCCGCATCCTCGAAGCTCGGCGGCCCGAAGCGCCCGCGCGCATCGCGGCTGAAGGCGTACCGCTCCTTCGGGATGCCCAGCGCGTTGCGATCGAGCTTTCCGTTGTCGTTCTCGTCCTGGAACGACAGCACGGCCCAGGTGCCGGGCGGCAGGTCGTCGACGGTGACCACGGTCTCGCCCACGCGCGCCGCGGCCGACGCCGCATACGGGCAATCCTTCAGGAAGGTCGCCTTGTCGCAGATCGCGACCCGCACCGTGCCCTTGGCAGTGGTGACGCCCTGAACCCTGACCTCGATCGCCGCGGCCGAAGCAAGACCGGCGGCGCCCACGCCTGACGCCAGCAGAAGGGAAAGACCCAGGGTGCGAAAGATCGACTGCATGAAAACTCCATAAGGTTAAGTGTGAATCGTGTTTGACCGCGTTTGAGCGGTCTGCGGCAGCGCCGCGCAACCGTGCGCGCGGGCCGCCATGATAGGCTGTTGATATCCCGTCAACCCGCTCTCGCAGCCCTCATTATGCTTTCCAACGCGCTCATCGTCCTGGCCACCATCGCGTTCATGGAAGTGTTTTCCATCGTCGCGCACAAGTACGTGATGCACGGCTTCGGGTGGGGCTGGCACCGCTCGCACCACGAGCCGCGCACCGGCTGGTTCGAAAAGAACGACCTGTACGCCGTGGTGTTCGCCGGGGTCGCCATCGCCCTGATCTGGTTCGGCACGCGCGGTGTCCACCCCCTCGAATGGATCGGCGCCGGCATGACCGCCTACGGCGCCTTGTACTTCATCGCCCACGACGGCCTGGTGCACCAGCGCTGGCCATTCCGCTACGTCCCCCGGAGCGGCTACCTCAAGCGCCTGTACCAGGCCCACCGCATGCACCATGCGGTGGAAGGTAAAGAGGGCGCCGTGTCCTTCGGCTTCCTGTACGCGCCGCCGGTCGCCCGGCTTAAACGTCAGCTGCAGGCGCGGCAGGGCCAGGTGCGCCGCCCGCGCGCCCAGGACGCAGCCACAGATCGCGCCGCCGCGGCGCCCTCGCTGCCCGAGCAGGGCTGAGGCGCGAGGCCAGCGCCTGGGCGCCGCCCAGGGCCAGCAGGCGCAGCTTGGCCGCCTTCGAGGTGCCCACCCGTTGGTCCCAGGCGTGCGCACCGCGCCGCTTGACTTCGATCCCGATCTGCCGATAGACATTGCGCGCGGTGGCGATCGCCCAGGCCGAACGCAGGGGCAGTGCGGCGATGCCGAGCGTGGCGGACGCGTAATACGGCTCGGCATGGTCGACCAGGCGCGCGGCGACGGTCGCCAGCGCCGCGCGATGGCGCGGCAGGGCCACGTGGTCGGGCTGTATGCCGGCCTCCAGCAGCCATTCGGACGGCACGTAGCAGCGCCCGATCTTCGCATCGTCGATGATGTCGCGCGCGATGTTCGTCAGCTGGAAGGCCAGCCCCAGGTCGCAGGCGCGGTCCAGCACCAGCTCGTCGCGGGCGCCCATGATCGAGGCCATCATCAGGCCCACCACGCCGGCCACGTGGTAGCAGTAGCGCATGGTGTCGTCGATGGTGCGGTAGCGCGCCTCGTTGACGTCCATCGCGAAGCCGGCCAGGTGGTCGAAGGCATAGCGCGGCGCGATCGCGTGGCCCAGCGCCACTTCCTGGAAGGCGGCGAAGGCCGGGGTGCGCATCGGTTCGCCCGAATAGGCGCGCCGGGTGTCGTCGTACAGGCGGTCGAGCTCGAAATTGGCGCCATAGGCGCTCGGCGCGGCGGCGGCGAAGCCCAGTTCCTGGCCGTCGACCACGTCGTCGCAATGGCGGCACCAGGCGTACAGCATCAGCACGCTGCGCCGGGTGGCGGGCGGGAACAGCCTGGCGGCCGCCGCGAAGCTCTTCGACCCGACCGCGATGGTCTGGGTCGCGTGTTCCATCAGCTTGGTGCCGGCGTAGGCGCTCATGAGTGCACCCCGGCATGCACGCCTTCCAGCATCAGGCCGGCGGTCGCCTTGGCCGAGCCGATCACGCCCGGCACGCCGGCGCCGGGATGGGTGCCGGCGCCGACCAGGTACAGGTTGGGCAGCTCGGCGTCGCGGTTGTGCGGGCGGAACCAGGCGCTTTGCGTGAGGATCGGCTCCAGCGAGAAGGCCGAACCCAGGTGGGCGTTGAGCTGGTCGCGGAAGTCGTGCGGCGTGAAGATGCGGCTCGTCACCAGCTGGCTGCGCAGGCCCGGCATGTAGCGCCGCTCGAGGTAGTCGAAGATGCGGTCGCGGTAGCGCGGGCCTTCGGTCTCCCAGTCGATCGGCGCGTTGCCCAGGTGCGGCACCGGCGCCAGCACGTAGTGGCTGCCGCAGCCGGGCGGCGCGAGCGAGGGATCGGTGACGCAGGGCGCGTGCAGGTAGAGCGAGAAGTCGTCGGCCAGCTGCTGGCCGTGGAAGATGTCCTTGATCAGCTCACGGTAGCGCGGGCCGAAGCACACCGTGTGGTGCTGCAGCTGCTCATGGTGTTTGTCCAGGCCGAAGTACAGCACGAACAGCGAATTGCTGAAGCGTTTCTTCTTGAGCGCCTCGCCGTGGCTGCTGCCGCGGCCATGGTTCTTCAGCAGGTCGGCATAGGTGTGCACCACGTCGGCGTTTGACGCCACCGCGTCGGCCATGAACCAGCGGCCGTCTTCCAGCCGCACGCCGCTGGCGAGATTGCCGGCGGTCTCGATGCGCGCCACCGATGCGTTCAGTTCCAGCTTGCCGCCCATGTCCTCGAACAGCCGCACCAGGCCTTTCACGAGCGCGCCGGTGCCGCCGCGCGGGAACCACACGCCCCAGCGCCGTTCCAATGCATGGATGAGGGTGTAGATCGACGAGGTGGCGAACGGGTTGCCGCCCACCAGCAGCGAATGGAAGGAAAACGCCTGGCGCAGCTGCTCGTCCTTCACGAAGCGCGACACCATGCCGTACACGCTCTTCCACGCCTCCAGCCGCGCCAGTTGCGGGCCGGCCTGGATCATGTCGCGGAAAGAGAGAAACGGCACCGCGCCCAGCTTCAGGTAACCCTCATCGAACACCGCCTTCGAGTACGCCAAAAAGCGCCGGTAGCCGGCGACGTCTTGCGGGTTGCGCGCATGGATCTGGCGGTCCAGCGCCTCCTGGTCGTTGGCGTAGTCGAAGTGGCTGCCGTCTTCCCAGCACAGGCGGTAGAAGGGCGTGACCGGCAGCATTTCGACGTAGTCGGCCATCCGCTTGCCGCACAGGGTGAACAGTTCCTCGATCGCCGAAGGATCGGTGATCACGGTAGGGCCCGCGTCGAACACGAAGCCCTGGTCTTCGTAGACGTAGGCGCGGCCGCCCGGCTTGTCGCGTTTCTCGAGCAGGGTCGTTTGCATGCCCGCGGCCTGCAGGCGGATGGCCAGCGCCAGGCCGCCGAATCCGGCGCCGATCACGACGGCGCGCTTTGGTTCGAGTCTCGGCTTGAAATTCATCTGGTTCATTCTGCGGTCCTGATCTGATAGGGATGGGTCTTGCGTACGGCGTCAAAGGCTTCCATGACGGGCACCGGCGGCTTGCCGGTCAACAGGCGCGCCTTGTCGCCCAGGGTCGGGCGGCCGGCGTAGAAGCGCGCGATCAAGGGCGCGGGCAGGCCATAGAAACGCTGCATCACGCGCCAGCGGTGATCGGGGCTGCCGGCCAGGAACAGCATGCGGTTGAGCATGCGGAAGAAACGCTGTTCGTCCCAGGCTTGGCGCGCCTGCGCGCGGATGGCGGCGAACAGCGTCGGGGCCGACAGGTCCGGCAGCGCGGCAACGCGCTCGGCCAGGCGCACCGCGTGCGGCAGCGAATAGCCGGTGGTCGGGTGGAACAGGCCGGCGCGCAGGCCGACGCTGGGTTGGCCTTGCAGCTCGTCCCAGAAGCGGTCGAAGTCACCGGCCAGCACGATCGGCAGCGAGCCTTGTTCCTCGCGCAGCACGTCGCGCACGCGCCAGCCGCGCGCCCCCACATAGGCGGCGATGTTGGCGCGCAGCCGCTCCGGGTCCCAGGCCGCGCTGTCGACGTAGTGCGTGTCTTCTACCAGCACGCGGTCGGGCCCGAAGGGCAGCAGGTAGACGAAGCGGTAGCCGCCCTGCTGGGCCACGCTGGCATCCATGATGACCGGCGCCGTCAAGCCGTGGGCGGCGTCGAGCCGCAGTTCCTGGCCGAGGAAGGTCTGGTAGCCGAGCGCGAGGTGGCTGCTGTCGCGCATGCCGCGGCCGTCGATGACGGCGCGCGCGCGCAGGGTTTCGCCATCGGCCAGCCGCACCATGGTCGGCGTCACCTCGTCGATCCAGACGCCGGTGCGCAGCGCCGCGCCAAGGGCCGGCTCGACGACGTGGGCCAGGTCGTGCGAGGCGATGCTGGCGTAACCGCCTTCGAGCGTGCGGGCAAGGCCGGGAAACACCACGTCGTAGCGCGGCCAGCGGTGGGTGACCAGCGGCGCGATCCAGCGCCGCTGCGCGGCATCGAGATCGCTGTCGTGGAACGACCAGGTATGGTTGCCGCCCAGGCGCTTGCCCTGTTCGAGCACCAGGATGCGCAGTTCGGGGCGCGCGCTGCGCAGGCGCCACGCGATCAAGCTGTTGGCCAGGCCGCCGCCGGCCAGGATCAGGTCGTAGTCGGGCTTGCCGCGTTCATCCATGGCGGGCCAGGCCTCGGGTCGCGGGTTGCAGGCCGAGCGCGGCCTCGATGACGTCGGCCGCGCGCGGCGCGCCGCCGGCCTGGC
Organism: Massilia timonae; assembly: GCF_001866515.1. Classification (NCBI taxonomy): domain Bacteria; kingdom Pseudomonadati; phylum Pseudomonadota; class Betaproteobacteria; order Burkholderiales; family Oxalobacteraceae; genus Massilia; species Massilia timonae. Next base: position 461,929 of record NZ_JRYB01000001.1, on the reverse strand, counting down.
GGATCTGGTCGGCCAGCGGTTCCATGCGTTGCCGGAAGCCCCGCTCGTCGAGCAGGCGGCGCAGCTTGCGCGACAGTTCGGCCACCGTCGCGAAGCGCGGCGAGGCGCGCAGGCCGACGCCGGCATATTCCACGCGGGCGGCGGCGCCCGGATGGTCGAAGGCGATCGGCAGCGCCAGGATCGGGGTGCGGCTGGCGACGGCTTCCATCACGGTGTTGGCGCCGGCATGCGAGATGACGGCGTCGGCGCGCGCCAGCACGGCCAGCTGGGGCACGAAAGCGTGCACGCGGGTGTCGCCGATGCGCTCGAGCGCGCGCACCTGGGATGGATCCAGGCCGCCGCAGTGGGCGACCAGCAGTTGCGCGTCCTGGCGCGCGCAGGCTTGCGCGATGCGCTTGAACAGCCCGAAGCGCTGGCTGACCAGGGTGCCGAGCGAGGCGTAGACGAAGGGGCGCGTGTTTGACACGGGCGGCAGCAACGTGGCAAGTTCGGCAGCCAGTTCGGCCGGCGTCCGGGCCGGCGCCGCGGCCCCGCTGTGCAGCGGGCCGACGTGATGAAAATGCGGCGGCAGCGCGCGCCGTGGAAAATCGAAGCCCGGCACGACCTGGCCGACCTGGGCGAGCGGCGACAGGCAGTCGTGCAGTTTTCCGCGTGGACTCAATCCGAGCTGCCGGGCTGCGGCGGAGATGGCGCGCTCGTGCGGCCGCATCATCCAGTCGTAGACCATGGTGCTGCCTTCGACGATCTTGAAGGCGCGCTCGCTGTCTTCATACATGAAGGGCATGACGGGCAGTGGAATGCCCGGCTCGCGGTTGACCGGCAAGGCGCAGGCGACCGAGACGAAGGGCATGCCGATGCCCTCGGCCACCAGGCCGCCGGCCGCTTCCATCTGGTCGGCGATCAGGAAGTCGACCTGCAGCCGGCGCAGCGCGGCCGGCAGTTCGCGGCACAGCATCGTGGTGCTGGCCGCCATGTCGTGGATCACGCGGCGCAGGCCCAGCGGCGAGCCGGGATTGGCCACCCGCGCCAGCATCGCCGGCAGCGAGCCGGCCGGGTGGGTGTCGAGGCCGACGGCATAAAAGCCGATGCGTTCGTCCTTCACGTAGGCGGCGGCATCCGGCCGGTGCACGAAGGTGACGCGGTGCCCGCGCGCGAGCAGTTCGCGCGCGAGCACCGTCAGCGTATTGAAGTGGCTGTAGAGCGCCGGGGCCACCACCGCGAAATGCGCCATGCGGACCGCCGGCTTCAGGAGAGGCGCAGTTCGGCCAGTTGGGCGCCCGGACGCAGCTCGCGCGCCTTGGCCAGCTCGGGGGCGAAGCGCTTTCCCTTGCCTTCTTTCGCGAACAGGCCGGACACGAAGCGGCGCGTGCGGCCGTGGGCGCCGACGGCGGCGCTCAGGCAGCGGTCGGCTTCGACCAGGCAGGCCGCCAGGCGCCGCTGCGCTTCGTCGCGGCCCAGCGTGTTGATCAGGGTGGCCTTGCCGACGTCCTTGCCGGTGTCCTTGCCGGTGACGGCGCTGTCGTTGCCGGCGCCGTCGAGGAAGTCGTCCTTGATCTGGAAGGCCTGGCCGGCCGCCAGCGCGAAGGCGCGCAGCTGCTGCGCGACCTGCTCGTCGGCATGGCAGACGATGCAGGCCATGTCGACCGCGACGCCGAGCAGCAGGCCGGTCTTGAGTTCGTTGGTGGTGGCGATCGCCTCGGGCGAACGCGCGCCGCCGTGCAGGTCTTCGAACTGGCCGCGCACCAGGCCCTGGTCGCCGACCGTCTGCGCCAGCGTCGCGACCAGGCGCGCGCGGGTGGCGGGGGCGATGTCCTGGGCCTGCGACAGCACGCCGAAGGCGCGGCTGAGCAGGGCCACCGACGCGAGGATGGCGACGTCTTCGCCATACTGGATGTGGATCGCGGGCTTGCCGCGGCGCAAGCTGGCGTCGTCCATGCAGGGCAGGTCGTCGAGGATCAGCGAGGCCGCGTGCACGAGCTCGACCGCGCAGGCGACGTCGATCAGGGCCGGTGAATTGCAGCCGAGGTCGCGCGCCACCAGCATCAGGAGCAGGGGACGCATGCGTTTGCCGGCGCTGAGCGCGGACGAGCGCATGGCCCTGGTGAGCTGGTCGTGGGGGCTGCCGGACAGCAGCTGGTCGATGCGTTCGTCCACCGCCCGGCGCAGCGATGCGATGTCAAAGGCGGCGTCGTCGCCCGTTTCCACGCCGATCCCATCGTACCGCCGCGTCGCTGTAGTCATACGGAATCCTGTAGAAATTGATGAACTTGATAACCATCATACCGGAGACAAAGTTGAGAAATAGTTAATTGAACTCAATCGTGCGGGGGTTTCTTGCGCAAAAAATGCGCAATTTACGCTAGGACTTATGGGAAGGCGGTACAAAAACGGTTCGGCCCGCACATGGCGGGCCGGGCAGAAAAAGATTACCGGAAGTCGTCAGGCCGGCTGTTCTTCGGGGAACAGGATCTTGAGGAAGGCGCGCACCACCGGCGCATCGTCCTGGGCCGGGTAGCTGATGTACAGGTTGGCCGACGGCGCGTGGGCGTGGATCGGCAGGAAGCGCACGCCCGGCCAGCCGATGCGGCTGGTGGTTTCGGGCATCAGCGCCACGCCGAGGCCGGCGCCGACCATGGCCAGTAGGGTCTGCGGCTCGGCCGCCTCCTGGAAGATGGTCGGCTGGAAGCCGGCGTTCACGCAGCACTGGAGCAGGTAGCGCGGCTCGGCCGACTGGTCCAGGTGCAGGGTCAGCATGGGTTCGCCCGCGATCTCGGGCAGGGCGATGGCGTCGCGCGCGGCCAGCGGATGGCGGGCATTGACCGCCACGCAGAACTGCTCCCTGAAACAGAGTTCCTGGCGCAGGTTGGCCTGCTTGAGCACGTCCTGCTCGATGCGCGGCTCGCGCCAGAAGCCGACGTCGATCTGCTTGCTGCGCAGCGCTTCCCACTGGTCGTTCGGGCCCAGCTCGTGGATGGTCCAGCTCACGCGCGGAAACTGGCTCTGGAACTGCTCCAGCAGGCCGGGGATCGGGCCCCACATCGCCGAGCCGACGATGCCGACCCGCAGCCGCCCGACCTCGCCGCGGTCGATCTGGCGGATCGTGTCGATCGTCATGCGCATCTTGCCGAGCAGCTCGGCCGCCTCGACCATCAGCGCGCGGCCGGCCACGGTCAGCTCGAAGCTGCGCGTGGTGCGGGTGAACAGCTTCACCCCCAGCTCGCTCTCGAGCTTCATGATCTGCTGCGACAGCGGCGGCTGCGAGATGTGCAGGCGCTCGGCGGCGCGGCTGAAGCTTTTTTCTTCGGCCACCGCCAGGAAGTACTTGAGCTGTTTCAGGTCGATCGACATGGCGCGCCGTATCTTCAGGCAGCCTTGTGGTGCAGCGCCACGGCCAGGCGCGCGCCGACCAGGGCGTTGTGCTTGACCAGCGCGATATTGGTGGCCAGGCTGCGCCCGCCCGTCAGCTCCTTGATGCGGGCCAGCAGGAAGGGCGTGACCTGCTTGCCGGTCACCGCCTGCTGCTGCGCTTCGCCCAGGGACTGGTGGATGATGGCATCGATCTCGTCGGGCGCCATCGCCGACTCCGCAGGCACCGGGTTGCTGACCACCACGCCGCCCTTCAGGCCGAGCTGCCACTTGGTGCGGATGAAGGCGGCCTGTTCCTCGGGCGAGTCGAGCTGGAAGTCGGCCTTGAAGCCGCTGTCGCGCGTGAAGAAGGCGGGGAAGCCCGGCTGGCCGACGGCCAGCACCGGCACGCCGTGGGTCTCGAGGTATTCGAGCGTCAGGCCGATGTCGAGGATCGACTTCACGCCGGCGCACACCACGGCCACGCTGGTCTGGGCGAGTTCCTGCAGGTCGGCCGAGATGTCGAAGCTGGTTTCGGCGCCGCGGTGCACGCCGCCGATGCCGCCGGTGACGAAGACCTCGATGCCGGCCAGTTCGGCGCAGATCATGGTGGCGGCGACGGTGGTCGCGCCCAGGCGGCCCTGCGCCAGCACGTAGGGCAGGTCGCGGCGGCTGACCTTGATGGCGTCGGGCGAGGAGCCCAGCGTCTCGAGCTGGTCTTCCGACAGGCCGACGCAGATCTTGCCGCCAATGATGGCGATGGTGGCCGGCACGGCGCCGGCGTCGCGGATGACCTGCTCGACTTCGCGCGCGGTGTGCACGTTCTGCGGATAGGGCATGCCGTGCGAGATGATGGTCGATTCGAGGGCGACGATCGGCTTGCCGGCGGCGCGGGCGGCCGCCACTTCGGGCGAAAACAGGAGGAAGGATTGCATGGTCGGGTCTTTATTCAATCGGTAACGAGGTCCTGGACCGGGGCGTCGAACAGCCCCGGCGCCAGTTGCGGGCAGACGGTCTGCGCGCAGGCGATGGTCATGGCGGCCAGTAGCTGGCCGCGGCGGCAAGCCGTTTCCAGGTCCAGCTCGGGCTGGCCGTTGTACAGGCTCCAGCAGACGGCGGCGGCGAAGGCGTCGCCGGCGCCCGTGACGTCGACCACGGCTGGCGCGTCGACAGGCTGGCCTTCGAGCGCCGCCATGCCGGTCGCGGTCGTGAACATGGCGCCTTGCGCGCCGCGCGTGACGATCACGTCCCGGACGCCGTCGCGCCGCAGTTCGGCGCAGGCCGCGGCGATGTCGGCAGCGGTCGCCAGCGGGCGGCCGGCGCGCGCCGCCAGCTCGCCCACGTTCAGGATCAACAGGCGCAGGCCGGTCAGGTCGCGCGGCAGGCGGTCGATCTTCGGTTCCGAGACGGCCACGATCGCCATCGGCACGCCGTCGCGCCGGCTGCCCTCCAGCAGCGTGGCGACCGCCTCGCGCGGCAGGTTCAGGTCGGCGACGATCAGGGCGGCGCCGGCGCGCTGCTGTTCGCGGGTGGCGAGGAAATCGGGCGTGAGCGACTCGTTGATCTCCATGTCGGCCAGCGCCACGCGCATGTCGCCGTCCTCGTCGAGCACCGCGGTATAGGTGCCGCTGGCGGCGCCGTCCACGCGCAGCGCGCCGCGGGTATCGATGCCGGCTTCGTCGGCGTAGGAGAGCAGGGCGCGGCCGGACGAGTCGCCGCCGACCGCCGTGACCAGCGCCGTGGGGGCGCCCAGGCGCGCCAGGTTCTCGGCGATGTTGCGCGCGACGCCGCCGAAGGATTCGGTCTGGCGCGCCGGGTTCGAGGTATTCAGGGCCAGCTTGCCGATGGTGCGCAGCTTGCGGTCGAGGTTGGCCGCGCCGACGCACAGGATCGGACGATGGTCGGGCAGCACGTAGGCGCGACCGAGGATGCGGCGCTCGCGCACCAGGGTGGCGATGTAATTGGCGACCGCGGAGCGCGACAGGCCGAGATGGCCGGCCAGGTCTTGTTGCGAGATGAAGGGGTTAGAACGGATCAGCTCGTATAACTGTTCTTTTTTCGGCATCGCGTTCATATACGCCGTCTGGCGCCAAGGACAATTGTTTTATTATGCTAGACAATTGTTTGGGGCATGTCAACGAATCTTTCCCCCAGTGTAAGCACCTCTCTCTCGCTTCGCATAATTTATCTATAAAAGATATAAATCGGGAAGAAAAAGTGTATTTGCCATACATATCGCCAATCATGCATAGTTATAATATCTAGTTGTCCAAATGCGCCGCACTCGTGTGCGCTGGGCAGCTGCCTCTCTCATCCGCGATCCCACATCACCCAGTTTTCAACAAGGAATATCATGTCCAGCAATACCCCATTCGAAGCCGCCGACATCATCCGCGCCCGCAAGCCGGGTTTCGCCCCGCGTGTGGCGCTGATCCTCGGTTCCGGACTGGGCGTGCTGGCCGAACAGCTGGTCGACGCGGTGTCGATCAGCTATGCCGACCTGCCGGGCTTCCCGATCTCCACCGTGCATGGCCACGCAGGCGAACTGGTGCTGGGTACCCTGGCCGGCGTCCCGGTCGCCTGCATGAAGGGCCGCGGCCACTTCTATGAAGGCTACGGTCCGGGCGTGATGACCTCGGCCATCCGCACGCTCAAGGAAATCGGCTGCGAACTGCTGTTCGTCACCAATGCCGCCGGTTCGCTGCGCGTCGAAGCCGACGCCGGCAGCCTGGTCGCGATCACCGACCATATCAACTTCCTGCCGGGCAGCCCGATGGCCGGCCCGAACGACGAGCGCTTCGGCCCGCGCTTCTTCAGCATGTCCAACGCCTATGACGCGGAGATCCGCGAGCAGGTCAAGCTTGTCGCCGCCGAGAAGGGCATCACCCTGCACGAAGGCGTGTACCTGGCCGCCGCCGGCCCGCACTTCGAGACCGTCGCCGAAATCCGCGCCTTCAAGACGCTGGGCGCCGACGTGGTGGGCATGTCGCTGATCCCGGAAGTGATCGCCGCGCGCCACTGCGGCCTGAAGGTCGCCGCCGTCTCGGCCATCACCAACCTGGCCGAAGGCCTGTCGCCGTTCGCGCTGTCGCACGAGCAGACCCTGAAGTACGCCGCCGTCGCGGCGCAGGACATGGTCAAGCTGATCCATGCGTACATCGAGCGCCTGGGTTCGACCCCGCGCGTTTGAGCGTAATTCATCCTTTTTTGAAAGCGAAGACCATGTCACGCGCATTCATCCTCCTGCTTGATTCCTTCGGCCTCGGCGCATTGCCGGACGCCGACAAATACGGCGACGCGGGCGCCAACACCTTCGGCCACATCGCCAAGTGGGCGGCGAAAGAGGGCAAGCCGATGTCGCTGCCGAACCTGGAGAAACTGGGCCTCGCGGCTGCCGCGCACAAGGCGAGCGGCGAATGGGCGCCCGGCTTCGACCTGCGTGAAGGCTTTACCGGCGCCTGGGGCGTCGCCCGCGAACAGTCGACCGGCAAGGACACGCAGAGCGGCCACTGGGAAATCGCCGGCGTGCCGGTGCTGTTCGACTGGGGTTACTTCCCCAAGACCGTGCCGTCGTTCCCGGCCGAGCTGACCGACAAGCTGCAAGCGTTGACCGGCGTGCCGGGCTGGCTGGGCAACTGCCACGCCTCGGGCACCACCGTCATCAACGAGCTGGGCGACGAGCACGTCGCCAGCGGCAAACCGATCCTGTACACCTCGGCCGACTCGGTGCTGCAGATCGCGGCCCACGAAGAACACTTCGGCCTCGAGCGCCTGTACGAAGTCTGCGAAGCCGCCTACGAGCTGGTCAAGCCCTACAATATCGGCCGCGTGATCGCGCGTCCATTCGTGGGCGCCAACGGCGACTACAAGCGCACGTCGAACCGCCACGACTACGCCGTGCCGCCGATCGCGCCGACCCTGCTCGACCACGTCAAGGACGCTGGCGGTGATATGATCGCGCTCGGCAAGATCAGCGACATCTTCGCCGGCCAGGGCGTCACGCGCCTGGTCAAGGGCCCGGACAATATGGCGCTGTTCGACCGCCTGCTGGAAGTGGCCGATGAAGCGGGCGACAAGTCGCTCACTTTCGTCAACTTCGTCGACTTCGACATGCACTTCGGTCACCGCCGCGACGTCGCCGGCTATTCGAACGCGCTGCACGAGCTGGACGCGCGCCTGCCGGAATTCATGGCCAAGCTGAAGGATGGCGACCTGGTCGTGATCACCGCCGACCACGGCTGCGACCCGACAGCGCCTGGCTCGGACCACACCCGCGAGCACATCCCGATGATCTTCTTCGGCCCGAATGTCAAGGCGCAGGAACTGCCGACCGCCGACACCTTCTCGAGCATCGGCGCCACGCTGGCGCAGCACCTCGGCGTCAAACCACTTTCGAACGGAACCGCACTGTTATGAGCCAGCCCCTGGATTTCAAACGTAATACCGGCATTGCGCTGGACCTGGGCCTGGTGAACAGCCTCAAGGTCAACCGCAACGCGGCCGACCGCCGCGCCGCCAGCCTGGCGAATCGCCGCACGGTCAAGAAGGAATACCAGGCCGCCTGGCTGGTGCGCGCCATCGAGTGCATGGACCTGACCACCCTGAGCGGCGACGACACGCCGGGCCGCGTCGAGCGCCTGTGCATGAAGGCGATGCGTCCGCTGCGCGCCGACCTGATGCAGGCCCTCGGCCTCGAAACGCTGTCGACCGGCGCCGTGTGCGTGTACCACGAGATGATCCAGCCCGCGGTGAAAGTGATCCAGGGCCGCCTGCCGATCGCCGCCGTGTCGACCGCGTTCCCGGCCGGCCTGTCGAGCATGGAAACCAAGGTGCGCGAAATCGAATTGTCGGTGGCCGCGGGCGCCACCGAGATCGACATCGTCATCACCCGCCAGCACGTGTTGACCGGTAACTGGCAGGCGCTGTACGACGAGATGGTGGCGTATCGCCAGGCGTGTGGCGAAGCGCACGTCAAGGCGATCCTGGCCACCGGCGACTTGGTGACCCTGGAAAACGTGGCCAAGGCCTCCTGGGTGTGCATGATGGCCGGCGCCGACTTCATCAAGACCTCGACCGGCAAGGAAGGCGTCAACGCGACCATCCCGGTGTCGCTGGTGATGGTGCGCGCGATCCGCGATTACTACGAACAGACCGGCTTCCAGATCGGCTACAAGCCGGCCGGCGGCGTGTCGACCGCGAAGTCGGCGCTGCAATACCTGACCGTGATGAAGGAAGAACTGGGCAACGACTGGCTGCAGCCGCACCTGTTCCGGATCGGCGCTTCCAGCCTGCTGACCGACATCGAGCGCCAGCTGGAGCACTACGTGACCGGGAACTACTCGGCCGCCCATCGCCACGCGCAACCTTAATTCCGGACTTCGTCATGCCAACAATCAAAGAGATTCTGAACACCATGGATTACGGTCCTGCACCAGAGAGTACCAAGGAAGCGCTCGCGTGGCTGGACCAGCGTGGCCGCCGCTTCGGCCTGTTCATCGACAACGCCTGGAGCGAGGCCGGCGCGACCTTCGCCACCAACAATCCGGCTGACGGCAGCGAGCTGGCGCAGGTGACGCAGGCGACGCAGGACGATGTCGAACGCGCCGTCGCCGCCGCGCGCCGCGCGCAGCCGGGCTGGGTCGCCCTCGGCGGCCATGGCCGCGCCAAGATCATGTACGCCTTGTCGCGCCTGCTGCAAAAGCACGCGCGCCTGTTCGCGGTGCTCGAGACGCTCGACAACGGCAAGACCATCCGCGAAACCCGCGATGCCGACCTGCCGCTGGCCGCGCGCCACTTCTATCATCACGCCGGCTGGGCGCAGCTGCAGTCCGAAGAATTCGCGGATTACCGCGCCGTGGGCGTGGTGGGCCAGATCGTGCCGTGGAATTTCCCGCTCCTGATGCTGGCATGGAAGATCGCGCCGGCGTTGGCCGCCGGTAACACGGTCGTGTTCAAGCCGGCCGAGTACACGCCCTTGAGCGCGCTGCTGTTCGCCGAGATCTGCCAGCGCGCCGGCGTGCCTGCAGGCGTGGTCAATATCGTGACCGGCGACGGCCGCGTGGGCGAAGCCATCGTGAATCACCCCGGCATCGACAAGATCGCCTTCACCGGCTCGACCGAAGTGGGCCGCCTGATCCGCAAGGCCACCGCCGGCAGCGGCAAGAAGCTGTCGCTGGAACTGGGCGGCAAGTCGCCGTTCATCGTGTTCGACGACGCCGACCTGGATGCGGCGGTCGAAGGCCTGGTCGATTCGATCTGGTTCAACCAGGGCCAGGTCTGCTGCGCTGGTTCGCGCCTGCTGGTGCAGGAATCGGTCTATGACCGCTTCATCGCCAAGGTGAAGGCGCGCATGCAGAACCTGCGGGTCGGCTCGCCGCTGGACAAATCGAACGATATCGGCGCGCTGGTCGATCCGGTGCAGCAGCAGCGCATCCACGGCCTCGTCGAATCGGCGCGCGCCGAGGGTTGCGAAGTGTGGCAGCCGAACGTCGAGCTGGCGGCGACCGGCTCGTGGTATCTGCCGACCCTGATCACGGGCGTCTCGACCTCGGCCGCCGTGGCCCAGGCCGAGATCTTCGGACCGGTGCTGGTGGCGATGAGCTTCCGCACCCCGGCCGAGGCGGTTCAACTGGCGAACAACACCGTGTATGGTCTGGCGGCCTGCGTGTGGAGCGAATCGATCAGCCTGGCGCTGGACGTGGTCCCGCAGATCAAGGCCGGCGTGGTGTGGATCAACACCGCCAACCAGTTCGATGCGGCTTGCGGCTTTGGCGGCTACAAGGAATCGGGCTATGGCCGCGAAGGCGGCAAGGAAGGCATGGTCGAGTACCTGACGCCGCTGGCGGAAGATGCGCGTCCAGCGGCGCCAATCGTGGCCGACAAAGCCAAGGCCAGGCCGGCGCAGGAAGACAGCCCGTTCGCGGTCGACCGCACCGCCAAGCTGTACATCGGCGGCAAGCAGGCCCGCCCTGACGGCGCCTACAGCCGCGCCATCCATGGCGCCAATGGCGACTTCCTGGCGGACATCGGCGAAGGCAGCCGCAAGGACATCCGCAACGCCGTGGAAGCGGCGCACAAGGCTGCCGGCTGGACCAGGGCGACCGCGCACAACCGCGCGCAGGTGCTGTACTACATCGCCGAGAACCTGGCGATCCGCGCCGACGAATTCGCGCAGCGGATTGCGCAGCAGACCGGTTCGAAGGATGCGGCGCGCGAAGTGGCCGCCTCGATCGAGCGCCTGTTCTACTGGGCGGCGTGGGCCGACAAGTACGACGGCGCGGCGCACCAGCCGCCGATGCACGGCATCACCGTCGCGCTCAACGAGCCAGTCGGCGTGATCGGCATCGTGTGCCCGAACGAGAACCCGCTGCTGGGCTTCATCTCGCTGGTGGCGCCGGCGCTGGCGCTGGGCAACCGCGTGGTGGCGGTGCCGTCGGAGCAGCATCCGTTATCGAGCATCGACCTGTACCAGGTGCTGGATACCTCGGACCTGCCGGGCGGCGCGCTGAACATCGTCACTGGCTCCGCCGACGAGCTGGCGCGCACACTGGCGACGCATGGCGATATCGATGCGGTGTGGCGTCATGATGGTTCGGCGGAAGGCTGTGCTGAAGTCGAGCGTTTGTCGGCCGAATCGCTCAAGCGCACCTGGACCGGCGGCGCCAAGGGCCGCGACTGGTTCGATCCGAAGCAGGCCTGCGGCCGCACGGTGCTGCAGCATGCGAGCCAGGTCAAGAATGTCTGGATTCCGTACGGCGTCTGACGTCGACGGGCAAGACTGGAAACGTGGGCGGTTCGACCGCCCACGTTGCGTTTAACGTAAAGGTATCACTATGTTCCTCCCCCAAGAAATCGTCCGCAAGAAGCGCGACGGCGGCGTCCTCTCCGCCGAAGAGATCCAGTTCTTCGTGCGCGGCATCCCTGACGGCAGCGTCACCGAAGGCCAGATCGCGGCATTCGCCATGGCGGTCTATTTCAACGACATGACGATGGACGAACGCGTCGCCTTCACGCTGGCGATGCGCGACTCGGGCCAGGTCATGGAATGGAAATCGCTGGATTTGCCCGGCCCGGTGGTCGACAAGCACTCGACCGGCGGCGTCGGCGACGTGGTATCGCTGATGTTGGGACCGATGATCGCGGCCTGCGGCGGCTTCGTGCCGATGATCTCGGGGCGCGGCCTGGGCCACACCGGCGGCACGCTCGACAAATTCGATTCGATCCCGGGCTACAGCACCGTGCCGGAACCGGAAAAGTTCCGCCAGGTGGTGCAGGACGTAGGCGTGGCCATCATCGGCCAGACCGCCCAGCTGGCGCCGGCCGACAAGCGTTTCTACAGCATCCGCGACACCACGGCGACCGTGGAATCGGTGGCCATGATCACCGGCTCGATCCTGTCCAAGAAGCTGTCGGCGGGCCTGGATGCGCTGGTGATGGACGTGAAGGTCGGCAGCGGCGCCTTCATGCCGACCCCGGCCAAGTCGCTGGAACTGGCCGAATCGATCGTCAACGTCGGCAACGGCGCCGGCACCCGCACCTCGGCCATCCTGACCGGCATGAACGAATCGCTGTGCCATGCCGCCGGCAACGCCGTCGAAGTGCGCGTCGCGATCGACTACCTGAGCGGCAAGTCGCGCCCGGCGCGCCTGCACGAGGTGACGATGGCGCTGTGCGCCGAGATGCTCGTCATCTCCGGCCTGGCGTCGAGCGAGCAGGAAGCGCGCGCCAGGCTGCAGGCGGCCCTCGATTCGGGAGAAGCCGCCGAGCGTTTCGCGCGCATGGTCAGCGCCCTGGGCGGCCCGGCCGACCTGATGGACAAGCCCGATACGTACCTGGAAACGGCGCCGGTCATCGTGCCCGCGCCTGCGCTGCAGGCCGGCTACGCGAGCGCGGTCGACACCCGCGAGCTGGGCCTGGCCGTGGTGGCGCTCGGCGGTGGTCGCGTGCGTCCGCAGGATGCGATCGACTTCGCCGTCGGCCTGACCGGGCTCGTGGAACTGGGCGATGCGATCGTCGTCGGCCAGCCGCTGGCAATGGTGCATGCGCGCACCCAGGAAGCAGCCGAGCAGGCCATCCGCCAGGTGCAGGCCGCCTACCGCATCGCGCTTGACAAGCCGGCCGTCGAGCCGATGATCCACCGCACCGTTCGTCCCTGAGCTGAGGACCAAACATGAAATACGCGAAACTGATCGATGAAGCGCGCGCCGCGCGCGAGCTGGCCTATGCCCCGTACTCGAAGTTCAAGGTAGGCGCCGCGCTGGAGTGCAAGGATGGCCGTATCTTCCGCGGCTGTAACGTGGAAAACGCCGCCTACGGCCTGTGCAACTGCGCCGAGCGCACCGCCTTGTTCAGCGCCATCGCCAGCGGCTACCAGCCGGGCGATTTCGCGGCCCTGGCCGTGATCGGCCAGACCGAGGGCCCGATCGCGCCATGCGGCGCCTGCCGCCAGGTGATCCTGGAACTGGGCGGCAACGAACTGCCGGTGGTGCTGACCAACCTGGGCGGCGACGTATTCGAGACCACCGCGGCGGCGCAGTTGCCGAATGCCTTTGGCGGGCGTGACCTCGGCAATTAAACAGGCCTTGTGATCCGCGATTCGGTCACCACCATGATGACATCCTTATACGCTTTAACCTGGAATTGGAGGTAGTCATGAAGAAAGTCATCGTGCTGTTGAGTGGTGTGATCATCGCGGCGAGCGCCGCGGCCCAGGCGGACAAGACCAGTTCGAATACAACCCAGGCTGAACGGACGGGAACCGTCGATCGGCAGATTCCGGCCAATACCGACCGCGACAAGCGGGAGAATCCGGCCGCGGAAGGGCCGGAAAGCGCAAACATCGTCGACCCCGATTTCCAGGGCAGCAGCAAGCAGGAAACCACCGCATCCGGCATGGGGCAGCCGAAGAAGGAAGGCGAGCGGTCTTCGAAGAAGAGCGGTTCGGACGTGCAGGACGTGGAAAACAAGACGAAACAGTAATCGCTCGTCGTGACGGCCCCGATTGAACTTCATCGGGGCCGTTTTTGATTACCACATCAGGTCGTCCGGAATCTTGTAATCGGCGTAAGGATCGTCTTCTTCGACCTCCTGCGCCTTCTTCTTGATCTGCACCACGATCGAGGCATCGCGCTGGGCGATCTTTTCGCCGATCACGCGCGGCACCAGCTCGAAGCTGCCATTCATGTGAACGATCACCAGGCGTCCCGCCACCAGGTGCTCGACGATCTGCGACGTCACGTGGATGCGCTCGATCTTGGTGCCGAAGGTAAAGTTGTAGGGCACGTCGCCCTTGCCCTTCGACTGCTTGTTCTGCTGCACCAGCTGGGCGATCTGCGCCAGGATGGCTTTCTGGGTCGCCGCGGCGTCGCGCTGGGCGTTCAGTTCGCGCGCCCGTTCCGCGTTCTTGCGCTGCATCTCGAGCGCGGCTTCGCGCGATTCGTTGACCTTTTCCACGCCGGTGCGCAACACTTCCTTGTGTTGCTTGCTCTTGTCCTGGTTGACCTGCTTGACCTTCTTCTTGTCGACCAGGCCGGCTTTCAATAACTGCTCTTGCAGCGAGACCATGTTGTGCTTCCTTGAAATGATGAATGCCGCTCGCGGCGGAGCGGCGACCGGCCGTTAGCATAGCAAACTAGCGGTTCCCGGGCGAGCATCAGGCTTGCCAGGGGTCGTATGTGCCGACCTGCCACACGTGGCCTTCCGGATCGCGACAGGCAAAGGCGCGGCCCCCCTGGGGCACGTCGTCGATCTTCATGATGATCGACGCGCCACTCTCGACCACGCGCGAATACACGTCATCCGCGTTGTCGACATGGATCCAGATGGTCTGCGTCTGCAGGCCGCCGGATTTCTCTGGCGTCGTCAGCAATTGACCGTAAGAATCGTCCGCATGGCTGCCGAGCATGATCATGCCGTCGCCCAGGGTGAGCTCGGCATGGCTGATCTCTGCGTTCTTGCCTGGTATCACCAGGCGTTTTTCGAAACCAAAGTTTTTGCAGAGCCATTCCATGATGGCGGGCGCGTCGCGGTAGCGCAGGCAGGGGACGACGGTCGAGCTCATGGCAATCTCCTGTGAGGTGGCAGGCCTTCGATGGTAACGCAGCCCGGGTTGGCGCTTGAAATTTGAATAACTGATCCACAACATAAGGGATAGCCATTCTTCAAACAGGAGCCCATCATGAATCCGTCAGACGAAAAAACCTTGCAGGACTTCCTCGGCCAACTCGTCCAGGCCAGGGGCGTCACCAAGGACCCCGACGCCGATGCGCTGATCCAGCGCGCCGTGGCCCAGCAGCCGGACGCCGCCTACCTGCTGGTGCAGCGCGCGCTGCTGGTGGAGCAGGCGCTGGGCAATGCCAAGGCCCGTATCGCCGAGCTCGAAAACCAGGGCGCCAAGGGTGGAGGGGGATTCCTCGACGCGAACCAATGGGGCAACTCCGCGCGAAGCGCGCCATCGAATCCGGTCCCGGGCATTGGGCAAGGGACATACCAGCAGAACGGACCGACCGGCTCTGTTGCGCAGGCCCAGCCGGCGAGAAGCGGCGGCTTCCTGGGCGGCGCCGGCGGCAGCATGCTGGGCACGGTGGCGGCCACGGCGGCCGGCGTGGCTGCCGGCAGCTTCCTGTTCCACGGCATCGGCAACCTGCTGGGCAATGACGGGCAGGGCGCCTCGAACCACTTGTTGGCGGACAACGCGGCCGACGGTGGCGCGGCCGAGGCGGCCGGGGGCGGGGCGCTGGCGGACCAGGCCGGCATCGGCGCGATCGACGAACCGGGCGGCGGCGTCGACGACAGCGTGGCCGACAACAGCAGTGAAGATAGCCTGGGCGGCTTCTTCGACGGCGACGGTTCCGACGAAGGGCTGTTCGGCTGACGATACCCGGGATCGTCGCACGATCCTTGCAGGCGCAGATGACGGCACCTTGCCGGCTTTCGTGGAAGCGTCGCGGCGAAAGCGGCAGGATGGCCTTTCCGGTTGCGGCACGCCAGCCGCTTCCTTGCCGTCGAGGAGACCACCCCATGCGTCCGCTTCCCTGCATTGTCCTGTGTGCCTGCGCGTCCATGCTTGCCGGCTGTTCGTGCGAGGTCACCTATGCCGATGTCAGCCACCACGAGGAATTCAGGAAGGTCGTGGGCTCCCGGTACGAGATCATCGGCGAGGTCGACGCCTACGGCATCGGCCGGCACTCGGGCGCGCCGGCCGACTATCTCACCCTGATTCCGCGCCCAGGCATCGGCGGGTCCGAAGTCGTGTTCGAAGCCCCGGTGCCCAAGGGGGCAACGGTTACCGTGACCAAGGTGTTCCAGACCAACCGGATCGTGTTCGAATCGGGCATCACGCTCGAAGTCGAACTGCATGGCGCCGGGCTGCCCTTGCGTGGCCGGACGCTGATCGACCTGAATCGCGGCAGCGAGGGGCCGGGGCCGGCAGGTTTGAATCCGCAGATATACAAGAAGCTATGACGCGCCAACAGCCCCCAGCGCCACCAGCAGGATCACGACGATCCACGACGGCGCCTTCCACAGCGTCAGCAGCATGAAGCCGCCCAGCGCGATGCCGGCGTCGCGGATGTCGAACACGGCGGCGGTCCATACCGGGTGGTACAAGGCGGCGGCGAGGATGCCGACCACGGCCGCGTTCGCGCCCATCATGGCGTGGCGCGCGGCCGCGTGACGGCGCAAGCCGTCCCAGAACGGCAAGGTGCCATAGACGAGCAGCAGGCCGGGAAGGAAGAGCGCGAGCAGGGCGAGCGCGGCGCCCGTGGGCGCGCCCGCCGTCATGCCGGCCTGCGCGCCGAGGAAGGCGGCGAAGGCGAACAGCGGGCCGGGCAGCGCCTGCGCCAGTCCATACCCGGCCAGGAAGGTCTCGTTCGGGATCCAGCCGGTGGCCACCGTCTCGGCCTGCAATAATGGCAGCACCACGTGGCCGCCGCCAAAGACCAGCGCGCCGGAGCGGTAGAAGGCATCGAACAGCGCCAGCGGCCGATGCCCGGTCAGGCCGCACAATAGCGGAAGCGCGAGCAGCAGGACGCCGAACAGCGCGAGCGCCGCGATGCCGGCGCGGCGGCTGACCGGCATGGACAGTTCCGGGCCGGACTGCGCGACCGGTCCCCGGCACAGCCAGTACCCGGCGCCGGCGCCCGCGGCGATGGCGGCCAATTGCCCGGTCGGCCCATCGACGAGGACCACGATCGCGATGGCGCCGAGCGCGATCGCGATGCGCCGGCGGTCCGGCGTGAGCGTGCGCGCCATGCCCCATACCGCCTGGGCCACCACGGCCACCGCCACCAGCTTCAGGCCATGCACGAGGCCCGCCGCCCCTAAGCCGACAAGGCTCGCGGCGCCCAGCGCGAACGCGAACATCAGCAGCGCCGAAGGCAGCGTGAATCCGATCCAGGCCGCCAGGCCGCCGGCCAGGCCGCCGCCGCGCAGGACGCCGAGCGCGAAGCCGACCTGGCTCGACGCCGGCCCGGGCAGGAACTGGCACAGCGCCACCAGGTCGCCGTAGCGCGCATCGTCGAGCCACCGGCGGCGCAGGACGAACTCGTTGCGGTAGTAGCCCAGATGGGCGATCGGGCCGCCGAACGAGGTCAGGCCGAGCTTCAGGAAGGTCCAGAAGATGGACCAGATGGGCAAGGCGGCGGTAGCGGTGGCTTGGAGCGGCATGGCGTGGACCGTGGGCGGGACCGGCCCAGCATAGCAGTAAACATGCCCAAGTTAAAATGACGAATTCCTGTCACCTAATAGACCGTCATGCCGATCGCCCCCTACCTCGACGCCCTCCCGCAACTCGCCGACGGCGTTTATCTTCACGAATCGGCCCAGGTCATCGGCAACGTGCGCATCGGCGCCGATTCCTCGGTCTGGTGCAACGCCGTGCTGCGCGGCGACGTCAACGACATCGTCATCGGCAGCTGCACCAATATCCAGGACCTGACGATGGGCCATGTCGCCCACCGCACTCCCCACAAGCCGCAGGGCTCGCCCCTGGTCATTGGCGACTACGTCACGGTCGGCCACTCGGTCATCCTGCACGGCTGCCGCATCGGCAACGACTGCCTGGTCGGCATGGGCAGCATCGTGATGGACGACGCCGTGATCGAGAGCCTGGTGATGCTGGGCGCCGGCAGCCTGGTCACGCCGGGCAAGCGGCTCGAAAGCGGATTTTTATACATGGGCCGGCCGGCAGAGAAGGTGCGTCCGTTGACGGACGACGAAAAGGCCTGGCTGCGCTACTCGGCCGAGCACTACGTGCGGGTCAAGGACAACTACCTGAATACGCCGGCGCGGCTTTGACGTCGCTTTACATCTGCTGGAACAGCGCGCCGTGGTTGCGGCTCACTTCCAGTTCTTCCGGGTAGCCGCGCAGGCGCAGCATCTGGCGTCCGCGCAGGTCGCGCCGCACTTCCGCGATCGCATCCACGCGCACCAGGGTCGAGCGGTGGATGCGCCAGAACTCGTCCGGGTCCAGCTCTTCTTCCAGTTCCTTGAGCGTCTTGCGGATCAGGTGCTCGCCGGTGGCGGTCTGCACCCGCGTGTACTTGTCGTCCGACTGGAAGAACAGCACTTCGCGCGTGCTCACCATGCGCAGGCTGTTGCCGGCCTGGGCCTGGATCCAGCGCAGATAAGCAGGTCTGGCGGCGGCCGCGGCGGCGCCGTTCTGCATCAGCAGCTGGTCGCCCAGCTGCGCCAGGCGGGCCAGTTGCGCGCCGATGTCCTGCGGCGTGTGGTCGAGCCGGCGGCGCAGGCGCGCCACCGTGGTTTCCAGGCGCGCCAGGGTGACGGGCTTGAGCAGGTAGTCGATGGCGCCGTGCTCGAAGGCCTCGACCGCATACTGGTCGTAGGCGGTGGCGAACACGATGTGGCAGCGCTCGTACATCTGGCGCGCCGCGTCGATGCCGCCCATGCCCGGCATGCGGATGTCGAGGAAGGCGATGTCCGGCTTGTGTTCGCGCGCCAGCGCCACCGCTTCGGCGCCGTTGGCCGCCTCCGCCACGATGCGCAGCGCCGGCCACGCCTCGTGCAGGCGCGCGCGCAGCTGGTCGCGCATGGGCGCTTCGTCGTCGGCGATCAGGGCCGTCGGGTGCGTGGGCGCCATCAGCCGTCTTCCGTCATGCGATAGGGCAGGCGGATCGACACGCAGGCGCCGCCGCCGGGCAGGGCTTCGATCACGAGTTCGGCATCCTTGCCATACAACAGCGCCAGCCGCTCGCGGATATTGGCCAGCCCGACGCCGCTGCCGGCATGCAGGTTGAAGCCGACGCCGTCGTCGCACACGTCGACGCACAGGGTGGCGCCTTCGACCCGCGCGCGCACCGTGATCGTGCCGCCGGCGACCTTCGGCTCCAGGCCGTGCTTGATCGCGTTCTCGATCAGCGTCTGCAGCATCATCGGCGGGAATGGCGAGCTGCCGAGGAAGTCGGGCACCTCGAAGCGCACCGCCAGCCTTTCCTTCATGCGCGCCTGCATGATCGACAGGTAGGCGCGCGACAATTCGACCTGCTTGCCCAGGGTTCCGCCGGCGCCCTTGGCGGCGCGCATCTGCGGCAGCGAGGCGCGCAGGTATTCGATCAGGTAGCCGTGCACGCGCGCCGCTTCCTTCGGGTCGGTCTCGATCAGCTGGCCGATCAGGGCCAGGGTGTTGAACAGGAAGTGCGGCTCGACCTGGGCCTGGAGCGTGGCCATCTGCGCCTCGGTCAGGCGCCGCTCGAGATTGGCGACGTCGGCCTTGGTCGAAGCGTCGCGCGCCAGCAGCTCGGCGCGGCGCTTGCCGCCGGCCAGCACCTTGACCCCGAACGAGATCAGGATGAACCAGATCGCCGGCTCCGTCAGCTTGACGAACATGCCGGTCACGAACACCAGGAACCAGACCAGGTACAGCTGGCGCCACTCGATCAGCGCCAGCCAGTCGAAGAAGCGCCACCACAGCACGCCCGCTTCGCGGAAAGCGTCGCGGACGAAGTCGAGTGCGCGGTTGATCTGGGTGGCGGCCATCGGTGTTATTCTCCGGTGTAGTGCTTGATGCGGCGCGGTTCGCGGCCGAAGATGGCGATGGCGAGGAATTTCAGCAGCAGCAGGCCGACAAACAGCGCCAGCACGATCGGCACGATGGTGATCAGGGCCGCCAGCACGATCGCGATCACCAGCAGCACCGGCCACGGCATGCGGCGCAGCGAACGGGCGCTGGACTTCGCCAGGCGCCAGGTAGTGCGGCCGGCCACTTCCATATTGCGCAGGATCGATTGGAAGCGACTGGTGGGCGTATGAATGGTTTTCATGCGTGCAAGTCCTTTCTAACAAAGATGACCCTACTGTAGGGATGCACCCATGTTACGCCAAGAGCGATCCGATAAACGGTGCGATTACGGCGACGGACGGTCGTGAGGGCGGATGAACGGGGGCGCTTTCGACCCCGTCAATACGCTGCATGACGCGCTTTATTGCTCGATCAGCTTGAGCGCCTCTTGCCGCATCACGTCGAGCATGCCGGCCTCGGGCGTGCGCGCGCAGGCGGCCACCGTGGCGTTCAGGATCGGTTCCAGGGCCGGGAAGGACTGGCGCGCCGCGCCTTCGCGGTGCAGGCTGTAGATCAGCGTGCCGACGCTTTCATAAGTCACCGGCAATTCGCGCAGGCTGCGTTCCGGGAAGGTGGCGGCCTGCCAGGCGGCGTCGACATTGAAGTCGGCGCAGCTCTTGGTGGCGATGGTGGCGCTGTGGTCTTTCTTGAACTTGAAGGTCACCAGGCCGGTGCGGTGCGCGCCGCTGGCGGGGATGTCCAGCCGCCTGGCCATGGCCAGCGCCAGCGCGTCGAGTTCGGCCGAGCGCGAGGAATCGCGCACCGCCACCACCCCTTTGCGGCCCTTGTCGTCGAGGGCCAGTTCGACCGTCACATTGCCCTGCACGCCGCGCCGCGCGAGCGCCGCCGGATAGCCGGCGTCGCTCGCATAGATCGTGATCTCGCGCCAGGTCGGCACGGTGGCCTGGGCCGCGGCCGATTGCGGCGCCATGGCCAGCAGGGACAGCGCCAGGCTCGAACATGCCGCCAGGGCCTTCATCGTGGGAGTGCGCCTTGCCATCAGTGCGCCGTCCTGTCGTTCCAGTAGTCGCGCAGCAGGCCGTAGAAGACGGTGTCGGCATACTCGCCGTGCACCAGCCAGCGCTGCGGCATGAAGCCCTCCTTGCGAAAGCCCAGTTTTTCCAGCACGCGGCCGGAGGCTTCGTTGCGCGGGTCGATGTCGGCCTCGACCCGGTTCAGGCCGACCTCGCGGAAGCCATGGTCCAGCGCCGCCTGCAGCGCTTCGAAGGCATAGCCCTTGCCCCAGTGCGCGCTGCCCAGCGCGTAGCCGAGTTCGCAGCGATTGTTCTGGTTGAAGAAGTGGTGCAGGCCCACGGTGCCGATCAGCTCGCGGTTCGACGCCAGTTCGATCGCGAAGCGCAGCTCGGTCTCGTCGCGGTAGGCCTCGAGTGCGCGGGCGATCGCGGCTTCGGCGAAGGAGATGTCGGTCCACTGCTCGGCGCTCCAGTAGCGCACCACGGCCGGGTCGGAGAAGACGGTGTACAGGGCCGGGGCGTCGCTCGCGGCCAGCGGGCGCAGCACCAGGCGTTCGGTGGTCAGGACAGGGGTGATATAAGTCGACATGGTTCGCATTGCCAGTGTGATAAGCGCTAGCATACCACTGCCGTGACGCCTGTAGACATGACTACGCACCACGATTATTTCTTCTCGCTAACACGATGCGTCGTGCATGGTTTTGCGATGGCGCATGCCTGATGCCGCGTGCCTGTTGCCAGACTCGCCATTCTTGTTCAAACTTAAATGCTTCAGGGCGCCATCGAACGAGGAGCGCAATATGTACGAATCCAGGCCTGCCGCGATGTCATCTTTCTGGATGCCATTCACCAATAACCGCGACTTCAAGCGCGATCCGCGCCTGCTGGTCTCCGCCAAGGGGATGTATTACCGTGACGTCGATGGCCGCGAGCTGCTCGACGGCGCCGCCGGCCTGTGGTGCGTGCCCTGCGGCCACGGCCAGCCGAAGATCGCCGAAGCCATCGCCGCCATGGCCGGCCAGCTCGACTACGCGCCCACTTTCCAGATGGGCCATCCTGCCGCCTTCGAACTGGCCGAACGCCTGATGGAGTTCAGCGGCCATCGCTTCGGCCACGTGTTCTATACCGGGTCGGGATCGGAAGCGGTCGACACCGCGCTCAAGATCGCGCTGGCCTACCACCGCGCGCGCGGGGAGGGCGGACGCACGCGCCTGATCGGCCGCGAGCGCGGCTACCATGGCGTGGGCTTCGGCGGCATCTCGGTGGGCGGCATCGGCGCCAACCGCAAGCATTTCGGGCCCCTGCTGCCGGGCGTCGACCACCTGCGCCACACGCATGACCTGGAGCGCAACGCCTACGCACGCGGCGAACCCGAACACGGCGTCGAACTGGCCGGCGACCTCGAACGGCTGGTGGCGCTGCACGACCCGTCGACCATCGCGGCGGTGATCGTGGAGCCGGTATCCGGCTCGACCGGCGTCCTGATTCCTCCCAAGGGCTACCTCAAGCGCCTGCGCGAGCTGTGCGACCGCCACGGCATCCTCCTGATCTTCGACGAAGTCATCACCGGCTTCGGACGCCTGACGACGCCGTTCGCCGGCGACTGGTTCGGCGTCGAGCCCGACCTGATGGCCACGGCCAAGGGCATCACCAACGGCGCGGTGCCGATGGGCGCGGTGTTCAGCAAATCCTTCATCCACGACGCCTTCATGGAGGGGCCGGCCGGGATCGAGCTGTTCCACGGGTACACCTATTCCGGCCACCCGCTGGCCTGCGCCGCCGCGCTGGCCACGCTGGACGTGTTCCGCGAACAGGCGGTGCTGGAGAACGCGGCGCGCATGCAGCCGTATTTCGAGGAAGCGCTGCAATCGCTGCGCGGCCTGCCGCACGTGATCGACCTGCGCTCGATCGGCATCATCGCCGGCATCGAGCTGGCGCCGATCGCGGGCCAGCCCGGCGCGCGCGGCTATGCGGCGCTCAAGCAGGCCTTCGCCGACGGCCTGCTCATCCGCATCACGGGCGACATCATCGCGCTGTCGCCCCCGCTGGTGCTGGAAAAACAACACGTCGACGAACTGTTCGGCAAGCTGGCCGGGGTCTTGACGCGACTGGCCTGATACCAGGCTGACACCAAGAAAGAGGGCGCGCCACGCCCCGCATGAAAGGAAAGAGAGACTGATGACCGCCACCACCGACGCCCCGGACCTCGCATCCGACGAGCATTCCCTCCTGGCCGGCGAGCCGGCGCCGCCGACCGGGAAGCAGGTCGCCGTGGTCGGCGCCGGCATGGCCGGCATGGCCTGCGCCATCCGGCTGGCGCTGCTCGGCAACGGCGTCGTGCTGTACGAGGCGCGCTCGCGCGAGCGCGAGACCATGGCGGCAAGCGCATCCGACCAGGCGCTGTTCGCGCGTCTGGTGGCGCAGGGCCGCATCCGCTGCGAATATGGCCGCAAGCTGGGCGTCGATCTCGAGCTGGCCGACCTGCACCTGTGGCACGACGCGATCTTCATCGGCGTCGGCCTGGCGTCCAGCCGCGTGCTGGCGCTGTCCGGCAGCGATCCGGCGGGCCTGGTCGACGCCGGCCGCCGGCTGGCCGCCGTGTATGCGCTGGACGACCTGCTGGCGCTGCCGGTGCCGCAACGCGCGATCGTGATCGGCGCCAGCCGCGGCGCGGTCGGCATGGCGGCGCGCCTCAAGCAATTGGGCGCCCAGGACGTCACCCTGGCGCTGCGCCACGCCCTGGCGCCCGACGGCCGCGAAGAAGAGGTCGCGCGCGCCTGCTTCGTGCGGGTGCGCGGCTGGGTTGCGCCGCTCGAGGTGCTGCGCGACGAACGCGGCGCGGTCGAGTCAGTGCGCTTCGAGCAGACCCGCCTGCTGGGCGACCGGGTGGTCGACACCGGCGGCTTCACCGAGATCGCCGCCCACGCCGTGTTCAAGGCGGTGGGCCGCGCGGCCGGGGCCGAGCTCGACCCGTCCGTGCGCCAGCAGTCGCGCGAGGGCGACCGCATCCAGGTCGACGGGTGCTTCCGCACCGCGCTGCCGGGCATCTATGCCGGCGGCGACTGCGTGGCCCCGCTCCTGGAATCGATGCAGGCGCGCCGCCATGGCCTGCAGGCGGCGCAGGCGATCCATGCCGACCTGCAGGCCTGAGGTTTTCGCGTCGTATTGACGTTTGCGTTACACTCGCGCGCATCGATTTCAACCGACGTGCACCGTGACTCATTCGACCTCGACAAGCAACGACCTCTGGAACGACGACCTCGCTCCAACCACCGCAGCGCAGCGCACCTGGCGCTGGTACCACTTCGCCGCCCTGTGGGTGGGCATGGTGATGTGCATCCCCGCCTACACGCTGTCGGCCAGCCTGGTGGAGGCGGGCATGTCGGGCTGGCAGGCGGTGCTCACCGTATTCCTGGCCAACGCCATCGTGCTGGTGCCGATGCTGCTGATCGGCCATGCCGGCGCCAAGTACGGCATTCCCTACGCAGTGCTGGCCCGCACCTCGTTCGGCACCCGGGGCGCCAGGCTGCCGGCGCTGATGCGCGCCATCGTCGCTTGCGGCTGGTACGGCATCCAGACCTGGTTCGGCGGCAGCATGATCTATACCTTGCTGGGCGTGATGAACGGCGCTCCGATCGGCGGCGAGCCGCTCGCCTGGCTCGGCATCAACCTGGCGCAGCTGGCCTGTTTCCTCGCGTTCTGGGCGATCCAGCTGTACTTCGTGGTGCACGGCATGGAATCGATCCGCCAGCTCGAGACCTGGACCGCGCCCTTGAAGATCGCGATCTGCTTCGTGCTCTTGTGGTGGGTGCACCGGCAGGTCGGGGCCGACGGTTTCGGCCCGCTGCTCGAGCAGCGTTCGCAGTTCGTGCCCGGCGGGCCGAAAGAAGGGCAGTTCTGGTCCACCTTCTGGCCGTCGCTGACCGCCATGATCGGCTTCTGGGCGACCCTCGCGCTGAACATCCCCGACTTCACCCGCTTCGCCAAGTCGCAGCGCGACCAGGTGGTCGGACAGACCGTCGGCCTGCCGCTGCCCATGGGCCTGCTGGCGGCGCTGGCGGTGATTGTCACCTCGGCCACCGTGGTCCTGTACGGCAAGGCGCTGTGGGACCCGGTCGACCTGGCCAGCCGCATGACCGGCATCGCGGTGCTGGTGGCCCTGATCGTGCTGCTGGTCGATACGGTCAGCGTGAACCTGGCGGCCAACCTGGTCGGCCCGGCCTACGATTTCTCGGCGCTGGCGCCGCGCCGCATCAGCTATCGGACCGGCGGCTACATCACCGCCGGGCTGGCGCTGCTCATGATGCCGTGGAAGATCCTGGAGTCGACCCAGAACTACATCATGACCTGGCTGGTCGGCTACTCGGCCTTGCTGGGACCGATCGCCGGCGTGCTGGTGGTCGACTACTACCTGGTGCGCAAGACCGTGCTGGAGGTCGACCAGCTGTACCGCCACGAAGGCATCTACGGCTATGGCAATGGCTGGAACAAGGCGGCGCTGGCCGCCTTCGCGCTGGGCGTGCTGCCCAACATCCCGGGCTTCCTGAACGCCGCCTTCCCGGCCAGCTTCCCCGACGTCGGCGAGGCCTTCAAGACGATCTATACGTATGCGTGGTTCGTCGGCGTCGCGATCGCGGCCGTGGTCTACGGTCTCATGATGAAGGGGCGGGGCGCGCACTAGATTGCCGGTTTCCATGACGAGGAGGAATGCATGCGCAAGTATCTTCGATGTGCGATTGCCGGGGCCTGCGCCCTGGCGGCGGGCGGCGCCGGCGCGGCGAGCTTCGATGCCGTGACGGGCGAGATCAAGGCCGGCAACTTCAAGCAGATCACGAGCGTGCTGGTGGCGCGCCACGGCAAGGTGCTCTACGAACAGTACTTCGACGGCGAAGGGGCGCAAGGGCTGCGCAACACGCGTTCGGTGACCAAGACCGTGGGCGGCATGCTGGTCGGGGCGGCCGTCGAGCGCAAGCTGCTCACGATCGATGCGCCGGTCATGCCCTTCTTCAAGGACAAGATGCCGGTCGCGCACCCCGATCCGCGCAAGGAGCGCATCACGGTCGAAGACCTGCTCACCATGAGTTCCATCGTCGAGTGCGACGATTTCAACGAGTTCTCGCGCGGGCACGAGGAGCGCATGTACCTGATCGAGGACTGGAGCCGCTTCTACCTCGACCTGCCGGTGCGCGGCTTTCCCGAATGGACGCCGCCGCCCGACAAGCAGCCGTATGGCCGCGCCTTCAGCTACTGCACCGCGGGCACCGCCCTGATCGCGCCGCTGTTGGAGCGCGCGACCGGACGCAGCGTGCAGGACTTCGCCGACGAGGTGTTATTCAAGCCGCTGGGCATCGAGCCGGTCAAGTGGCAGCTGCAGCCGTCGGGGGCGGCGATGACCGGCGGTAGCCTGAGCCTGCGCAGCCGCGACCTGTGGAAGCTGGGCCAGCTCTACCTGGACGGCGGCAAGTGGGCCGGCAAGCAGGTGCTGCCGCAAGCCTGGGTCGAGCGCTCGATCAAGCCGCATGCCCAGGTGCGCGAGGGCGTCGACTACGGCTACCTGTGGTGGCTGCAGCCGTTCACTGTGGGCGACAGGAAGGTGGGCACCTATGCGATGTCTGGCCTGGGCGGCAACAAGGTCTACGTGCTGCCGGAGTGGGATGCGGTGGTGGTCATCACCACCACCAACTTCCGCGTGCCGGGGCCGCATCCGCTGACGGAGAAGCTGCTCACGACGCTGATCCTGCCGGCGCTGCCGCCGGAGTGAAGTTGCGCAGGAAGTCGAGCATCACCGCGCCGGCGACTTCGGCATCGTCGGCGCTCATGGTCTCGAGCGGATTGTGGCTGATGCCGCCGTTGCCGCAGCGGACGAACAGCATCGCGACCTCGGTCAGCCGGGCCATGCGCATCGCGTCGTGACCGGCGCCGGAGGGTAATGCAAAGGACGGCAGGCCGGCGCGTTCGACCGCGGCCCCCAGCTGCGCCATCAGCCGCGGCGCGCACGGCGCCGCATCGATCTCGAGCAGCTTGTACAGTTTTTCCTGGATGCCGCGCCGCGCGCAGATGGCGCTGATGCCAGCCAATATCTCATCCACCGCCGCCAGCCGGGTTGCGTCGTCGGCGGCGCGGATGTCGAGCGACAGGCGGCAGGCGCCGGGCACCACGTTGACCGAGCCGGCCGGCACTTCCAGCTGGCCGACCGTGCCCACCAGGGAGGCCGGGCCGTTGCAGCGGCGTTCCACCAGCAGCACGATCTCGGCAGCGGCCGCCGCCGCATCGCGCCGCATGCCCATCGGCGTGGTGCCGGCGTGGCTGGCCACGCCCTTCAGTTCGACCAGGTAGCGCGAGCTGCCCGCGATCGCGCTCACCACGCCCAATGGCAGGCCGCGCTCGAGCAGCACCGGACCCTGCTCGATATGCACCTCGACGAAGCCGAGCACCCCCGCGGGATCGCGCGCGATGGCGGGAATGGCGGCCACGTCGTGGCCGGCGGCGGCCAGCGCCTCGCGCATCGGAACGCCGTCGGTGTCGCGCGCATCGAGCAGGGCCGGATCGAAGCCGCCGGCCACCGCGCTGCTGCCGAGGAAGGTGCTGCGATAGCGCACGCCTTCTTCTTCGGCGAAGGCGATCACTTCGAGGTCATAGGGCAAGCGCTCGCCGCGTTCATGCAGCCGGCCGACCAGGGCGATGGGCAGCAGGATGCCGAGCCGGCCGTCGTACTTGCCGCCGTTGCGCACGGTGTCATAGTGCGAGCCGGTGGTCAAGGTCGGCGCGCCCGGCCGCGCGGCGGCGTAGCGGCCGACCACGTTGCCGACGGCGTCGACGTGGACCGCCATGCCGGCGTCGCGCATCCAGCCGGCGATGGCGGCGGCGGTGCGCTGGTGGGCCGGCGTCATGTAGGCGCAGGTCAGGTCGGCGTCGCTGTCGCTGATGGCGCCGAGGGTCTCGCACCAGTCCATCACGGTGACGCCGATCGCGGGTTCGATGCCGAGCAGGGCATTGAGCCGGATCTCGGCGATGCGGTGCACCTGGCGCAGCGCTTCGCGCAGCTCGTCGCCAGGGGCGTTGTCGAGGCGGCGCACGAAGGTGTCGATGATGCTTTGCCGCGCCAGGCCGCGTCCGGTCGGACCTTTCACGGCCAGGATGAAGGGAAAGCCGAAACGCTCGTTGTACTGGGCGTTGAGCGCGTGCAGCCGGGCGTATTCGTCGGGTGTGCAGCGGTCCAGCCCTGAACTGGCCTGTTCGCCAGTGGACTCGGCCGTCAGCTCGCCGGCGATGGCGGCCTTGCCGGCCAGCTCCGGGTGGGCGCGCAGCAGGGACAGCTGCTGCGCATCGCTCGCGCCGTCGACCGCCGCCTGCAAGGCCAGCTTGAGCGCCGCCAGGGTGGCAAAGGGGCGGGCCGACGCGGCGCGCTGCGCGATCCAGGGTGAATGCTCGTAGATGCCATGCAGCGCCTTGGTGAAAGCGTCGGCGTCGAGTTGGTTCAGCTCCTGGATCGTCGGCATGTCTGCTCCTGGCTATTCTTGATTGAGGGCCCGCGCCGCGCTGCTTACCTGGTCGCGCAGCCATTTATGTTCGGTGGACTGGTGCACGCGCTGGTGCCACAGCTGGTAGAAGCGCATCGGCGGAAACTTGAGCGGCACCGTGAAGCTTTTCAGCGGCAGCGCCTTTTCGAAGGCGCGGATGAACTGGCGGCCGGTGGTCAGCACCAGGTCGCTCTGGGTCAGCATATACGGAATCACGCCGAAATAGGGCGACTCGACCGCCACCCGGCGCTGCAGGCCATGGCGCTCGAGGTATGCGTCGATCACGCCGTGGTAGCCCGGCAGCATCTGGGTCGGGGCCACGTGGGGCAGGTCGAGGTAATCCTCGAGCGTCATCGCGTCGGGCGCCGTGCGCCTGGCGTAGGGGCTGTCGGCGCGCATGGTGCAGATGATCGGATCTTCAAACAGCTTGGACATGTGCAGGTGGGCGGGCGGTTCGTCCCAGTTGGCGATGACCAGGTCCATGTCGCCGTCGGACAGCATGCGCAGGTAGTCCAGGCCGGGGCCGAGGGCGTGGATGACCACTTTGCTGCCGGGCGAGCCGCGCCGCAGCAGCGCCACCACGTTCGGCAGGAAGCGCGCGTCGAGATAGTCGGGGGCGGCGATGTGGAAGGTGCGTGTCGCCTGCTCGGGCACGAACGGCGCCTTGCGCACGAACAGGCTCTCGGCTTCGTCGAGGATGCGCTTGGCCGGTTTCAGCAGGCTCTCGCCGTGCTGGGTCGGCACCATGCCGCGCGCGCCGCGCACCAGCAGCGGGTCGCCGGTCAGCTCGCGGAGTTTACGCAGCGAAGCCGAGATCGAGGGCTGCGGCTGGTTCAGCTTGAGCGCCACCCGCGAGACGTTCTTCTCCACCAGCAGCAGGTAGAGGATGCGGATCAGGTGCAGGTCGAGGTTGCGGGGCAGGCTGGACATCGCAAGGGCGGAACGTATATCAAGGTAGATATGTTGAATATACGCTAAATTTCATGTCGCAGAAATTGGAATCGGCGTATCTTCGATCCATCTCAGCGTTCACGAGGAAGCCCATGTTCGACACCGGATACCTGGCGCCATATGCTTTGGAGTGGTTCAACCTGCTGCTGCGCTGGCTGCACATCATCACCGGCATCGCCTGGATCGGGGCCTCGTTCTATTTCGTCTGGCTCGACAACACCATCAAACCGCCGGCCCCAGGTTCCGACCTGGAGCGCAAGGGTGTGTCCGGCGAGCTGTGGGCGGTGCACGGCGGCGGCTTCTACAACCCGCAGAAATACCTGGTGGCGCCCGCCGAGCTGCCGCCGGAGCTGCACTGGTTCAAGTGGGAGGCCTATTCCACCTGGCTCTCGGGCTTTGCCCTGCTGACCGTCGTCTACTACCTGAACGCGAAGGCGATGATGGTCGACCGCAGCGTGGCCGACCTCACGGGCTGGCAGGCGGTCGGCATCGGCATCGGCAGCCTGGTGGTCGGCTGGATCGTGTACGACCTGCTGTGCAGGTCCAAGCTGGTGCAGCACCAGCTGGCGTTCGGCGCCACCATCTGGCTGCTGCTGGTCGGCAGCAGCTGGGTGCTCACCCACCTGCTCAGCGGACGCGCCGCCTACCTGCACGTGGGCGCGATGATCGGCACCATCATGGTGGCGAACGTGGCGATGCTGATCATTCCGGGACAGCGCAAGATGGTGAACGCCATGCTGGCGGGCGAGAAGCCCGACCCGAGCCACGGCATCAAGGCCAAGCAGCGCAGCGTCCACAACAATTATTTCACGCTGCCGGTGCTGTTCATCATGATCAGCAACCACTATGCGATGACCTACAACCATCCGCATGCCTGGGCCGTGCTGGGCGTGATCATGCTGGCCGGGGTCTTGATCCGCCACTTCTTCAACCTGCGCCACAAGGGCCGCATCGAATGGCGGTATCCGGCCGCCGGCGTGGCGCTGCTGCTGGCGCTGGCGGTCGTGCTGGCCCCAAGGCCGCGCGCGAGCGCCGATCCGGCGGCGGTCACCAAGCTCGACGCTGCCGCGCGCTTTGCGGCGGTGCGCACGATCATGGACCAGCGCTGCGTGTCCTGCCACGCGCAGCAGCCGACGCAACCCGGTTTCGCCGCGGCGCCGGGCGGCGTGATGCTCGACACGCCGGAGCTGGTGAGCCAGCATGCGGCCCGCATCTACCAGCAGACGGTCCAACTGAAAGCCATGCCGCTGGCGAATCTCACCCACATGACCGATGCCGAACGCGCCCAGGTGGGGGCCTGGTTCGAGGCCGGCGCGGTCACCGGCACAAACACAGGAAAGGCGCCATGAACAATCCCTTGCACGACCGTCTCACCGGCTGGATCGACGCCCACTTCGACGAACAGGTCGCCTTCCTGCAGGAGGTGGTGCGGATCCCGACCGATACGCCGCCGGGCAATAACGCGCCGCATGCCGAGGCAATCGCGGGAATGCTGGAAAGCGCCGGCTGGCCGGTCGAGCGCCATGCGGTGCCGGCGCAGCAGGTGCGCGACCATGGCCTGGAGAGCATCACCAACCTGATCGTGCGCCGCCGCTATGGAGGGGACGGCCCCACGCTGGCGCTGAACGCCCACGGCGACGTGGTGCCGCCGGGCGAAGGCTGGACCCGGCCGCCGTATGGCGCCGTGATCGAGGATGGCTATCTGTACGGGCGCGCGGCGGCGGTCTCGAAAAGCGATTTCGCCACCTATGTGTTCGCGACCCGCGCGCTGGAGGCGCTGGGCGTGGCCTTGTCGGGCGCGGTCGAACTGCACTTCACCTACGACGAGGAAGTCGGCGGCCTGCTGGGGCCGGGCTGGCTGCTGGACCAGGGCTTGAGCCGGCCCGACTACGTGATCGCGGCCGGCTTCGGCCATGGCATCGTCACCGCCCACAACGCCTGCCTGCAGCTGGAAGTGACCGTGCACGGCAGGGCCGGCCACGGCGCGATGCCGGAGACGGCCGTCGACGCGCTGCAGGCCGCCACGAAAGTGCTGAACGCGATCTATGGCGAACTGCCGGCGCTGAAGAAGATCCGCAGCGCTGTAGCAGGCATCGGCTCGCCGACCATGATCGTCGGCCGCATCGATGGCGGGACCAATACCAATGTGGTGCCGGGAAAGGTGGTGTTAAGGATGGACCGGCGCATGATCCCGGAAGAAGACCCGGCGCTGGTGGAGGCGCAGGTGCGCGCCCTGATCGAGGAGGCGGTGCGCGACTCGAGCGGCATCCGCCTCGAGATCCGGCGCCTGCTGCTGTCGCAGGCGCTGCGGCCCTTGCCGGGCGTGGCGGCGCTGGTGGAGAGTTTGCAGCGCCACGGGCGCGCCATCATGGGCGAGGAGATTCCCGCGCATGGCACGCCGCTGTATGCGGATGCGCGGCTGTATGGTGAATACGGCATCCCGGCGGTGCTGTATGGCGCCGGGCCGCGCACGGTTGAAGAGTCGAACGCTAAGAAGGCTGACGAACGTCTGCTTTTGGAGGATTTGCGGAAGGCAACAATAGTCGTAGCATGCACGTTATTCGACTTCCTCGAAGGCCATTCAAAATATTAAGTGGTCACCCGTAAATAAATGTGTTTTTTGACTGCCAGAACCAGCGCATTACCGCCTTGGCGCTACCTTGCAATGCGTGTACTGCGGCGCAATCTCTGCCTTGCACCGCATTCGGCTCCGTTTTTCAAAGTTTACATTCAGCTCAGGCTGCGCACCTAAAATTATTAACGTTGAGAGAGAATAGATTTATTGCATAGCCTCCAGTGGTTGCTCACATGTTACCAACGTTGCTGGGGAGTTGTTTGAAGCATTCATGGGATATATGTCGAATTGTGACCTTTTTGAAACGGGGTTTGGTGGATTGCAAATATTTGGTGTGCCAGCCTTATTGTTTCCAAACCATTCACAAACGGTTTTTCTACTGAGTAAGTCTTCCCTAACTAGAAGGCGGGCGGAGTCAGATATTCTATCAGCAATAAATTCTGGAGAGCATTTTCCCACACCTGTTAGCTTTAGATCGGTTTTTATACTATTGGCGACTGCCCAGAGCTTGTTCTGATAATCTAGTGTTTGATTTTCTGCCAGTGATCCTTTTTTATTTAGGCCGTATATTTCGTTAAGCGAAATGTGCCATATTGCGCACTTAACTGATTTCACGCTTTTGTTTTGATCGACATTCGTAAGTAACGCACCTGGTGTGCCTGACCATCCATTTTCTCCCAGATCAACTTCATGCTCTGAAACTGCACGGCGATACTCAAAGCCGTCTCGTTGAGATAGATTTATTCCCAAGCTCTTGAGCGTTTCCTCCCGACGACGTGCAAAGAGAGTATCAAATGCATACACTGCGCTATCGTCAACTAGATAATCTCTCATGGACTTTCGTAGATCTCGACGTAGGCCCTCCTGAAAACTTCTTCTGTCAACATCGGAATCCACTAATATTAGTAAGCAAGAGTTAGTCATGTCGCCGTTAAGCAGATAACGCTTCTGAAAATGGTGCTGGGCTGATGTTATCAAAGCATCAACGCCAAGATTATCTGCGACGCCGCCATCTATTAGGTGCAGGTAGCCCATGGGAACGGGCTTCATTTTTTTTCTAGAGACAAAAGTTTCTAATGTATTAGGAGGAAATTGCGCTAGGGTTAGCGGATTGAATACTAATGGGAATGCGGACGACGCAGCTACTGCATTGGCTACGGGATACTTACTCAAGTCAGAGCCGAGCGCGGAAAAGCTCTCCATTGTGAACGTGAAACCGCTAAATCGCGAACTACTTCCTTGATTTAAACGACTCGATAGGAGTGAACTATTAAATGGTGGGTTGTTTACTTTTGCGGCGTTGATCAAGATGGCCGGTCGGTTCGGGCCGGAAGTTCCAAAATCTCCAAAAGTGGCGCCGTGGAATAGGTTGTTGTCATAAACTTTAGCTAATACGTCTGTGCGATCATAGTCCGATATCAACGACCAACCTACGTTCCAAGGCAAAAAGTAACGGCCGATCCAGCGGTCGCGAAAGCTCTTTAACATTTCTTTGTGCGCAAAGCTCCAATAATTGCTTCCAAATTTTGTGTAATTCAGTGCAAAGTGAGCGCCTGTGATTGAGCCGCCAGAAACTGTTGAAATGGCAGTAACGTGTTTTAAGATACCCTCTTGCTCTAGTTCTTTTAGGACAGCAAGCGAAAAAAATGCTGCGCGACTACCGCCGCCAGACAGCGCCACGCCGATAAATGGTTGCTCTAGCCTAGAAGTTGTGTCGTCGGTCTTGGAAAGAACATTTATTTCTTCAAAGCTGGCGCGCGTCACAGATTGATCAATCCAAAAATACTCTGATCTTTCATAAGGATAGAGCTTGTTCGCATAGCTATTTGCAGGTATGGAAGGAGTGATCGCGCAGCCAGTTAATAACATCACGAATGATACTGCGATGCATCTCCAAAGAGCTCTAAAAGGGTTTTGATTTTTTATAAACATTATTGGAAGGATTTAATGAAAAAGGCGCCCACAGGCGCCTTTTGATCCGACTAGATTATTTCTGCTTGAGCGAGCGCTCGAACAGCTCATAAATCCGGCGATACTGGTCATACCACGCCTCCGGCTGCACGTAGCCGTGACGCTCCAGCGGATAGCTCGCCAGTTCCCACTTGTCCTTCTTCATCTCGATCAGGCGCTGCGCCATGCGCACCGAGTCCTGGTAGAACACGTTATCGTCGATCATGCCGTGCGAGATCAAGAGGTGGCCCTTCAGGTTCTGCGCGTACTCGATCGGCGACGACTTCTTGTACGCCTCGGGATCGATGTCCGGGGTGTTCAGGATGTTGGCGGTGTACTCGTGGTTGTAGGTGGTCCAGTCGGTCACCGGGCGCAGCGCGGCGCCGGCCTTGAAGGTGTCCGGCGCGCGCATCAGGGCCATGAAGGTCATGAAGCCGCCGTAGCTGCCGCCATAGATGCCGACGTTGGCGGCGTCGCCCTGGTGCTGATTCACCATGTACTTGACGCCGTCGATGTAGTCTTCCAGTTCCGGATGGCCCATCTGGCGGTAGATCGCGGTGCGCCACTTGCTGCCGTAGCCTTTCGAGGCGCGGAAGTCCATGTCGAGCACCACGTAGCCGTTCTGCACCAGCAGGTTGTGGAACATCTGCTCGCGGAAGTAGTTCGGATAGCGCTTGCTCACGTTCTGCAGGTAGCCGGCGCCGTGCACGAACATCACGACCGGATACTTCTTGCCCGGCTCGAGCTGGGCCGGACGATACAGCTTGGCCCACACCGGATCGCCGCCGGCGCTGGAAGGCACGGCCACGTACTGCGGCTGGATCCACTCGCGCGCCTTGAACTCCGGCGTGCGGGTGTCGGTCAGCTTGCTGGGCTCGCCGCCCGAAACCGGCACGGTCGCGATCTGGATCGGGGTGTAGCTGGACGACCAGTGCACCAGCAGCTTCTTCTCGTCCGGCGACAGGGCGAACTTCTCGACGCCATCGAGCCTGGTCACTTCACGTACATTGCCGCTGTTGGCGTTGACGGCGCAGACTTCGTAGTCGCCCGGGGTCTCGCGGTTGCACAGCATGTAGGCGGTGCTGCCGTCGTAAGTCCAGCGCACGTCGCTGGCTTCCCACTTACCCGTGGTCAGGGCGCGCGGGGCAGCGGCGGTGGCGCTGTCCTTGGTGTACAGGTGCGAGTAGCCGCTTTCCTCGGACAGGTACCACAGCGTGCGGTTGTCCGGCAGCCAGCCGAATTCGGCGTTGTCGTAGTTGACCCAGGCGCCGTCGGTCAGGCGGTGCAGAGGCTTCAGTTTCGCGGCGCCCAGGTCGACGCTGGCGATCCAGCGGTCCTTGTTGTCGACCGCGCGCAGCATGACGGCGACGTTGGCGCCGTTGGCGCTCCAGTCGATCGCGTTGCGGCCGCCCGAAACGACCACCGGGCGGTTGCCCTTGAGCGGATCCTTCTTGGCGGCGGCGCGCAGCTCGGCCAGCGGGTCGACGTTGACGCCGGGGAGCGCATCGAAGGCGATGTCCTGCACCTTGTTGGTGCGCAGGTCGACCAGCTTCAGTGCATGCGGCACCGGCATATTGCGGCCGACGCGGGTGCGCACGTCTTCGGTCTCTTCGTAGCCCGACTCGTTCACGTAGCGCGGCATCTTGCCGGCGCGGCCCTTGTCGGCGCTCTTGGCGGCGGTGACCACCAGCAGCCAGCGGCCGTCGGGCGACAGCGAGCTGCCTTCGATGGTGACCTTGTCGCCCAGGTAGACCGGGCCCGGCGCCATCGAGGCGTCGGCGCGGCGCAGTTCGTCGGTGCGCTCGCGCAGGGCGTCGCGGTCATCCTTCTGGCGCTTGAGGTGCTCGATCAGGCGCAGCTCGGTCGAACGGTAGGGATCTTCCTCGGGCGCGTTCGGGTCCTTGGCGGCGCGCGGCAGGGCGGCCGGGCCGGTGACACGGCTACCGCGGTCCCACACATACCAGTCGTTGCCGATGCGGTACTGGACCGCGCGTTCGTCCGCCGTGTACTGGGCGGCGGTGATGCGGCTGGCGCCGCGCGTGACCTGGACCAGCTGGCCCGACTTGAGGTCTCGCTCGAACAGGTCGTTGTTGCGCAGGACCAGCATGCGGCTGTTGTTGCGGTTGTAGACCACGTCGGCGCTGTCGATCTTCGGCAGTTCGGCATCGGCTACCAGCCGGGACTTGCCGGCCGTGACCTGGAACACGTCGCGCACGGGCGAGCCGGTGCGCTTCTGCTTGTAGTACACCTGCTTGCCGTCCCAGCTGAACCAGGCGTCTTCCACCGGGGTGCCGATCCAGTCTGGATGGCTCATGGCCTGGTCGAGGGTGATGGGGGTGGATGCCGCCGCCGGCAGCGCGATCAGTGCGGCGAAAGAGGCCGCAAACAGGGTAAGTGCAGGTGTTCGCATGTGGAGTCTGATGAGTGAGAAATGGCTTGGTTGCCAAAGATGCTTGCCAGAAATGCGCATGCATTCTAGCGCAGGCACTCACCGCGACCGCGAAATATGACAGGTTTTTTTTGCTGTAAAGACAAGCGCCGGCGGTACGTCAGTACGGCCGGCGCGAGAGGCGGAGCGGGTATTGCGACGATGGTGCGCCGCAATCGCACGTGGTTTACAGGGCCTTGAACGGACCCTTTGGCGGACGCGGCAGGAACATGGAAACGCGGGCTGCCACGGCCACGACGGCCAGGGCGATGGTGATATATTCGAGCGGGTGCATGATCAACCCCGCACTGCCGGAGCGTAGCCGCCGTGGGCGACGTAGAGTTCTTGCGAGAAGCTGCGGATGGCCGAGATGGCTGCCGCGAAGAAGCTGGTGCGTTGGATGGCTGCAGTCATGATTGTTCCCCTGAGATAAATACTTCGATGTTGCGTTGCAGTATAGGGGCGTCTCCGTCATAAACAAACTTTAGATTTGTGATTCCAGCGATGCGTCTGGTGAATGGTTGTAAAGTTGCTCTCATGCAAGATATTCGTCATGCGAATATCTCGGCCAAGGGGTTTTGCATAAGAAGGGCATGGCTAATCGTCGATGCTCGCGCCTGGTGCGAATCTTGCATATCGTAAGCACATGAAATCGCGAGACAGTGCTTCACCACACCTGCGGATCGTCGTCGTGCTTTCCGCAACAGCACCCGGCATCGACCCGGATGCCGCCCAGGCCGCGCAGGCCCGGCGCAGCACGGCGCTGCGCATCGGCCTGCTCGAATCGGGCTACGACCTGATCGCCTCGCTCCCGGCCGACGTCTTCCTGCCCGAGCGCATCGCCCAGTTGCAGCCCGACCTGATCATCGCCGACAGCGAGTCCGACGCGCGCGACGTGCTCGAGCACATCGTGATCGCCACCCGCGACGCGCGGCGGCCGATCGTCCTGTTCACCGAAGACGATGCGCCGGCCAGCATGGACGCGGCGATGGACGCCGGCGTCTCGGCCTATATCGTGGCCGGCCTGCAGGCCGAACGCGTCAAGCCGGTGCTGGACGTGGCGCTGGCGCGCTTCCGGCGCGAGCAGAAGCTGCTCGATGAGCTGAGCGACACGCGCCAGAAGCTGGCGGAGCGCAAGACCGTCGATCGCGCCAAGGGCCTGCTCATGAACCGCTACAGCCTGACCGAGGAGCAGGCCTACCAGCGCCTGCGCACCCTGGCGATGAACAAGAACCTGAAGCTGGCCGAAGTCGCGCAGCGCCTGATCGACGTGGAAGACCTGCTGGGCTAGGCCACGCTTTACTATATACAAGGACAAGGAGACGTATGACATTGGCAGGCAAAGGCGCCTGGATCGCCGGCACCGACCGGCCCGAGATCGAGACCGTCCGCATCGGTTTCATGCCGCTGGCCGATTGCGCGCCGCTGGTGATGGCGTCGGTGCTCGGCTTCGACGAGCAGTATGGCGTGCGCTTCGAGCTCACCCGCGAGCTGTCGTGGACCGCCATGCGCGACCGCCTGATCGGCCAGCAGCTCGACGCGGCCCATGCGCTGTACGGGATGGTCTATGGCATCCAGAACGGCATCGGCACCCAGCAGTGCGATATGGCGGTGTTGATGAACCTGCACCAGAACGGCCAGAACATCACGCTGTCGCGCGCGCTCGCCAACGCCGCCCGCGATCCCGGCCTGCTGCGGCGCGAGGTGGACGAGAAAGGGCGCAAGCTGACCCTGGCCCACACCTTCCCGACCGGGAACCACGCGATGTTCCTGTATTACTGGCTGGCCGCGCATGGCATCGATCCGCTCACCGACTGCCAGGCGGTGACGGTGCCGCCCGGGCAGATGGCGGCCAGCCTGGCGGCAGGGCATATGGATGGTTTCTGCGCGGGCGAGCCGTGGGGCCAGCGCGCGCAGCGCGACGGCGCCGGGGTGCAGGCCGCGTCCAGCGAACAGATATGGCCGAACCATCCGGGCAAGGCGCTCGGCACGCGCGCCGCCTTCGCGG
The DNA here is from genome assembly GCF_001866515.1 of Massilia timonae. Taxonomy (NCBI): domain Bacteria; kingdom Pseudomonadati; phylum Pseudomonadota; class Betaproteobacteria; order Burkholderiales; family Oxalobacteraceae; genus Massilia; species Massilia timonae. The sequence continues at coordinate 424,103 of NZ_JRYB01000001.1, read as the reverse complement.
CCAGCCACCCGAACACCTGCCGCGCCATGATCGCCGCGCTGTTGGAAGCGGCGCGCTGGCTCGACGCCTCGCGCACCAACCGCGAAGCCGCGGCCGAGGTGCTGGCCAGTCCCGCCTATGTCAACGCCAGCCGCGAGACGCTGCAGTTCTGCCTGGCCGGCAGCCACATCGACGAGCACCGCGGAGGCGGCGGCTGGCGCGGTCACAACGGCCTGCGCTTCCATGCCGACGGCGAGGCCAACTTCCCCTGGCTGTCGGACGGCATGTGGTTCATGACCCAGCACCGGCGCTGGGGCCTGCTGCGCGAAGCGCCTCCCTATCTGGCGCTGGCGGCCCAGGTCAACCGCATCGACCTGTATCGCGAAGCGGCCGAACGCACCGGCACGATGCTGCCCGCCTCCCCGATGCGCAGCTCGACCTTGCTCGGCGGACGGGTATGGGACGGCAGCGACCCGCAGGCCTGGGCCGGCACACCAGCGCGATCTTGAACGCGGTGCATGCGGGCGCATCATCATGGTGAGCGATGCACCGCAATGCAGCATCCGGATGCGGTCCGTTGAGGTACGCCCCCTGAAGCCGCGGTGGCACGCCTCTTGCTCATACCTCTGACAGGATCAATGGCGATTCTCTTCACGATTTTCACTTAGCGCCGGCCCAACGCGGGGACGGCAACAGGACAACGGCGTCCGCAGCTACTGCCCATGGCAGCAAGCGCGGACGCCTTTTCGTTTTTCAAAGGAAGAACAATGGCCAGCAAAGCGGACAGCATCAAGCTCTTTTCCTTCCAGGGCGCGCCCATGCGCGCCTTCCACCTGACCTGGGTCGCCTTCTTCATCTGCTTCTTCGCCTGGTTCGCCTGCGCGCCGCTGATGCCGGTCATCAAGGGCGAATTCGGACTCTCGATGGAGCAGATCGCCAACATCAATATCGCGGCGGTCGCGATCACCATCTTCGTGCGTCTGCTGGTCGGCCCGCTGTGCGACCGCTACGGCCCGCGCAAGACGTACACCGGCTTGCTGCTGCTGGGCGCGATTCCCGTGCTGGGCGTGGCGCTGGCGCAGAGCTACGAAGCCTTCCTGCTGGCGCGCCTGGGCATCGGCGCGGTCGGCGCCAGCTTCGTCATCACCCAGTACCACACTTCCGTCATGTTCGGACCGAAGGTGGTCGGCACCGCCAACGCGGCGGCGGCCGGCTGGGGCAATGCCGGCGGCGGCGCGGCGCAGGCGGTCATGCCGCTGATGCTCACCGCGATCGTGATGCTGGGCGTGAGCCAGTCGCTGAGCTGGCGCCTGGCGCTGGTGGTGCCCGGCGTGATGATGATCGTGATGGCCTTCTTCTACTGGCGCTATACGCAGGATTGCCCGGCCGGCAATTACGACGACTTGCGCAAGACCGGCCGCATGCCGGAGGGCGGCGGCAAGGGCGGCTGGGCGAGCTTCGTCGCCGGCTGCCGCAACTACCGCGCCTGGCTGCTGTTCGTCACTTATGGCGCCTGCTTCGGCATCGAGATCTTCATCCACAACATCGCCGCCGTGTACTACGTCGAGCACTTCGACCTGTCGCTGGCCCAGGCCGGCATGGCCGCCGGCAGCTTCGGCCTGCTGGCGCTGTTCGCCCGCGCGCTGGGCGGCTGGCTGTCGGACAAGGCGGCTCTGTCGGGTGACCTGAACCGCCGCGTGACCGTGCTGTTCGTGCTGATGATCGGCGAAGGCCTTGGCCTGCTGTGGTTCGCCCAGGCCGAGGGCGTGGTGTTCGCCGTGGTCGCGATGCTGGTGTTCGGCCTGTTCACCCACATGGCGTGCGGCGCGACCTATGCGCTGGTGCCGTTCATCGCGCCGAAGGCGCTGGGCGGCGTGGCCGGCATCGTCGGCGCCGGCGGCAACGTCGGCGCGGTGGCGGCCGGCTTCCTGATGAAGGGCACGGGCGACATCAAGCAGACGCTCACGATCCTCAGCGGCCTGGTGCTGGTCGCCAGCGTCTGCGCCATCGCAGCCCGATTCACCACGACCAGCGCCAACACGGCGCCGGCAGCCGCAGCAGCTTAATTAGGGAGCAGCAAATGCATATCGTCGTCATCGGCCACGGCATGGTGGGCCACAAATTCCTCGAAACCCTGGCCGCCAGCGGGCGGAAAGAGCTGCGCGTGACGGTGCTGGGCGAAGAGCCGCGGCCGGCCTACGACCGCGTGCACCTGTCGGAATTCTTCGCTGGTAAAAGTGCGGACGACCTGTCGCTGGTCGCACCCGGCTTCTTCGAACGGGAAGACATGGTGCTGCGCCTGAACGCGAAAGTGGTCGGGATCGACCGCGTGGCGCAGAGCGTGACCCTGGCCGACGGTTCCTCCGTCGCCTACGATCGCCTCGTGCTGGCGACCGGCTCGTATCCCTTCGTGCCGCCGGTGCCGGGCGCCGACCGCAAGGATTGCTTTGTCTACCGCACCATCGAAGACCTGGAGGCGATGCAGGAATGCGGGGCGCGTTCGAAGTCGGGCGTCGTGGTCGGCGGCGGCCTGCTGGGCCTCGAATGCGCCAAGGCGCTGCGCGACCTGGGCCTGAACGCCCACGTGGTCGAATTCGCGCCGCGCCTGATGGCGGTGCAGGTCGACGATCCCGGCGCGCGCGTGCTGCGCACCCGTATCGAGGAGCTGGGCGTCGGCGTCCATACCGGGAAGAACACGCTAGCCATCGTCGACGGCGAGGAGGCGACCCATCGCATGCAGTTCGCGGACGGTACGCACCTGGACACCGACATGATCGTGTTCTCGGCCGGCATCCGTCCGCGCGACGAGCTGGCGCGCGCTTGCGGCCTCGAGATCGGCCCACGCGGCGGCATCGTCATCGACGACCGTTGCCAGACATCGGACCCGCACGTGTATGCCATCGGCGAATGCGCCTTGTGGAACGGCCAGCTGTTCGGCCTGGTCGCGCCGGGCTACGATATGGCGCGCACCGCGGCGCGGCACCTGGCAGGCACGGAATGCGGTTTCGCTGGCGCCGACATGAGCACCAAATTGAAACTGATGGGCGTGGACGTGGCCAGCATCGGCGACGCCCACGGCGCCACGCCGGGCAGCCGCAGCTATCAGTTCCTCGATGAACGTCGCCAGACTTACCGCAAGATCGTCGTCTCCAGCTGCGGCAAATACCTGCTGGGCGGCGTGCTGGTGGGCGAGGCGTCGGCCTATGGCGCGCTGCTGCAGACGATGCTGAACAGGATCGAGCTGCCGGAAGCGCCGGAATACCTGATCCTGCCCGACACCGGCGCGGCGCGTCCGGCGATCGGCGTCGACAAGCTGCCAGCCACGGCCCAGGTCTGCTCGTGCAACGACGTCAGCAAAGGCGCCCTGTGCGAGGCGGTGGCCGGTGGCGCCACCACCATCGGCGCCCTCAAGAGCTGCACCTCGGCCGGCACCGCCTGCGGCGGCTGCGTGCCATTGGTAACCCAGGTCCTCAACGCCGAGCTGAAGAAACTGGGCGTGGCGGTCAACAACCACCTGTGCGAACACTTTCCGTACTCGCGCCAGGAGCTGTACCACCTGGTGCGTGTCGAAGGTATCAAGGACTTCGGCGAGCTGCTGGCGCGCCACGGCAAGGGACTCGGTTGCGACGTCTGCAAGCCGACCGCCGCCAACATCCTGGCCTCGGTGTGGAACGATTTCGTGTTGAAACCGAAGCACGCCAGCCTGCAGGATTCGAACGACTACTTCCTCGGCAACATCCAGAAGGACGGCACCTACTCGGTGGTGCCGCGCATGCCGGGGGGCGAAGTCACGGCCGACGGCCTGATCGCGGTGGGGATGGTGGCCAAGAAGTATGGCCTGTACACCAAGATCACCGGCGGCCAGCGGGTCGACCTGTTCGGCGCCCGCGTGGACCAGCTGCCGGCGATCTGGGAAGAGCTGATCGCGGCCGGCTTCGAATCGGGCCACGCCTACGGCAAGTCGCTGCGCACGGTGAAATCCTGCGTCGGCTCCACCTGGTGCCGCTATGGCGTCGGCGACAGCGTCGGCTTCGCCATCGCGCTGGAGAATCGCTATAAAGGCTTGCGCGCGCCGCACAAGATCAAGTTCGGCGTCTCGGGCTGCACCCGCGAATGCGCCGAGGCCCAGGGCAAGGACGTCGGCCTGATCGCCACCGACAAGGGCTGGAACCTGTACGTGTGCGGCAATGGCGGCATGAAGCCGCGCCACGCCGAGCTGATCGCCTCGAACCTCTCCGAAGAAGAGGTGGTGCGCCTGACCGACCGTTTCCTGATGTTCTACGTGCGCACGGCCGAGCGCCTGCAGCGCACCAGCACCTGGCGCGAGAACCTGGAAGGCGGCCTCGATTACCTGAAGGCGGTGGTGGTCGACGACAGCCTCGGCATCGCGCAGGAGCTGGAAGCGCAGATGCAGCACGTGGTCGACACCTATGCCTGCGAATGGAAGGAGGCCGTCACCGATCCAACCGTGCGCCGCCGCTTCCGGCACTTCGTCAACAGCGCGCAGGTCGACGAGAACGTCGTGTTCGTGCCCGAACGCGGCCAGGTGCGTCCCGCCACTTTCGACGAACGCCGTCGCGTCATTCCCATCGCCAGCGCAGCATAAAGGAGAGCATCATGCACCGTGATCTTCAACTCGAACACTGGACCGCCGTCTGCCTACTTTCCGACATCGTGCCCGATACCGGCGTGTGCGCCTTGCTGAACGGCCGCCAGGTGGCCGTGTTCCGCGTCGGCGCCGACGAGCCGAGGGTGTTCGCCATCGATAACTACGATCCGAATTCGCAGGCCGCCGTGCTGTCGCGCGGACTGGTGGGCAGCATCGGCGAGCGCATCGTCGTTGCGTCCCCGATCTACAAGCAGCATTTCGACCTGCAGAGCGGCGAGTGCCTGGAAGCGCCGGCGCATTCGGTCGCCAGCTATCCGGCGCGGATCGACGGCGGGCAGGTGTGGGTCGCAGTATGAAGCCCTCCCTGGTCGTGGTCGGCAACGGCATGGCCGGCATGCGCACTGTCGAGGAGCTGCTGGCGCTGGCGCCCGATCTGTACGACATCACCGTGTTCGGCGCCGAGCCGCGCGTGAACTACAACCGCATCATGCTGTCGCCGGTCCTGGCCGGCGAAAAGACGGCGGACGAGATCGTGCTGCATCCGCGCAGCTGGTACGACGAGCACGGCATCACCCTGCATGCGGGCGACCCGGTGGTGGCGATCGACCGCAAGCGGCGCGTCGTGCGCGCGCGTTCGGGCAAGGAGGTGCAGTACGACCGCCTTCTGCTGGCGACCGGTTCGCAACCGTTCATCGTCCCGGTGCCGGGCGCCGAGCTGCCCGGCGTGGTGGGTTTTCGCGACCTGGACGACGTCGACACCATGCTGCAGGCGGCGCGCAAGGGCCGGCATGCGGTCGTGATCGGCGGCGGCCTGCTCGGACTGGAAGCGGCCAACGGCCTGCTGCGGCAGGGCATGGACGTGACCGTGGTCCATCTCACCCAGAGCCTGCTGAACCAGCAGCTCGACGTCGATGCTTCGCTGCTGCTCAAAGGCGCGCTGGAGCGGCGCGGCCTGCGCATCCTGCTGGGCGCCGAGACCGAGGCCATCCTCGGCAATGGCAAGGTGGAGGGCGTGCGCTTCAAGGACGGCAGCGAGGCGCCGGCCGACCTGGTGGTGATGGCGGCCGGCGTGCGTCCGAATGTGGCGCTGGCGCGCGCCGCGGGCCTGCACGTCGAGCGCGCCATCGTGGTCGACGACACCTTGCAGAGCTACGATCCGCGCGTGTATGCGGTGGGCGAATGCGTCCAGCACCGCAAGGCGACCTTCGGCCTGGTGGCGCCGATCTGGGACCAGGCGCGCGTGTGCGCCGCCCACCTGGCCGGCCTGGGCCATCGCCGCTACGTGCAGCAGGCCACGGCTACCAAGCTGAAAGTCACCGGCATCGACCTGTATTCGGCCGGCGACATCGTCGGCGGGCCGGGCACGCAAGACCTGGTGCTGCGCGATCGCCGCGCCGGCATCTATAAACGCCTGGTGCTCGAGGGGAATCGCATCACGGGCGCCGTGCTGTATGGCGACGTGCTCGATGGCCCCTGGTATTTCGACCTGATCCAGCGTGGGGCCGACGTGTCGGCGCTGCGCGATCGATTGTTGTTCGGGCCTGCCATGTGTGAAGCGCAGGCCGCATAGAAGAGAGTCACTCATGTCGCACATGCCGATCCCGCTGCAAGAAATCCGCACCACCTGTCCTTATTGCGGCGTCGGCTGCGGCGTGAAAGCCACGCCGCTGGGCGATGGCGGCGCGCTGATCGAGGGCGACGCCGGCCACGCGGCCAGCCGCGGCCGCCTGTGCGTCAAGGGCTCGGCCCTGGGCGAGACGCTCGGTCTCGATGGCCGCCTGCTGACGCCAGCCGTCCGCCGCGATGGCGCCATGGCGCGCGCCGGCTGGGAGGAGGCGCTGGACACCGTCGCCGACGGCTTCAGGCGCATCATCGCCGAGCACGGGCCGGATGCGGTGGCGCTGTATGTCTCGGGCCAGATCCTCACCGAGGATTACTACGTCGCCAACAAATTCATGAAGGGCTACGTCGGCAGCGCCAATATCGACACCAATTCGCGCCTGTGCATGTCGTCCGCCGTGGCCGGCCACAAGCGCGCCTTCGGCGAAGACGTGGTGCCGGGCTGCTATGAGGACTTCGAACTGGCCGACGCGATCGTGCTGGTCGGTTCGAACGCCGCCTGGTGTCATCCGACGCTGTTCCAGCGCATCGTCAAGGCGAAGGAGGCGCGGCCCGAGCTGCAGATCGTCGTGCTCGACCCACGCCGCACGGCCACCTGCGAACTGGCCGACCTGCACCTGCCGCTCAAGCCGGGCAGCGACGTGCGGCTGTTCAACGGCCTGCTGGCCCATCTGGCGCGCGTAGGCGCCGTCGACCACGCTTTCGTCGCGGCGCATACCAGCGGCATGGAGGCGGCGCTGGACGAGGCCAGGCTTGGCGGCGACGTGGAGGAGGTGGCGCGCGCCTGCGGCGTCGATCCGGCCCAGCTGCGCGCCTTCTATGAACTGTTCGCGCGCACCGAGAAAGTGGTGACGGCGTTCTCGATGGGCGTGAACCAGTCCTCGAGCGGCACCGACAAGGTCAACGGCATCATCAACTGCCACCTGGCGACGGGCCGCATCGGCCGTCCCGGCATGGGCCCGTTCTCGCTGACCGGCCAGCCGAACGCGATGGGCGGACGCGAAGTGGGCGGCCTGGCGAACATGCTGGCGGCCCACCTCGACCTGGACAACGCCGGCCACCGCGAGGCGGTGCGCGGCTTCTGGGGCGCGCCGCGCATCGCCGACAAGCCGGGCCTGAAGGCGGTGGACCTGTTCCGCGCGGTGGAGGCGGGCAAGGTCAAGGCGGTGTGGATCATGGCCACCAATCCGGTGGTCAGCATGCCGGACGCCGACCAGGTGCGGCGCGCGCTGGCCGCCTGCGAACTGGTGGTGGTGTCGGACGTGGTGGCGAACACCGACGTCGCGCCGTATGCGCACGTGCTGCTGCCGGCGCTGGCCTGGGGCGAGAAGGATGGCACGGTGACCAATTCCGAGCGCTGCATCTCGCGCCAGCGCGCCTTCCTGCCGGCGCCGGGAGAAGCGCGCGCCGACTGGCAGGCGCTGTGCGACGTGGCCCGGCGCATGGGATTTGCCGGCTTCGATTACGACGGCGCGCACGCGATTTTTGATGAGCATGCGCGCCTGTCCACCTGGAAGAATGGTGAAGATGGCTACCGCCGCGCCTTCAGGCTCGATCCGCTGGTCGGCATGGACCGGGCGGCCTACGATGCGCTGGAACCGGTGCAATGGCCGCTGCGCGCGCCGACTGAAGGAACCGGGAGGCTGTTCGGCGATGGTCGTTTCTCTCACCCGGACGGCAAGGCGCGCTTCGTCGCGACCGCGCCGCGGCTGCCCGCGCACGCGCCGGGCGGAGACTATCCGCTGGCGCTCAACACCGGACGCCTGCGCGACCAATGGCACACGATGACGCGCACCGGCAAGTCGCCGCGCCTGGCCGGCCATGCGGCAGAACCCTTCGTGGATTTGCATCCGCACGACGCGCTGCTGGCCGGCGTGCGCGAGGGAGAACTGGCCCGCGTGAGTTCGCAGTGGGGCGCGATGGTGGCGCGCGTGGCGCATGGCGGCGGCATCGCGCGCGGCGCGGTGTTCGTGCCTATCCACTGGAATGGGCAAACCGCCTCCGATGCGCGCGTCGGCGCGCTGGTCAATCCCGAAGTCGATCCGGTGTCGGGCGAGCCCGAGTTCAAGCACACGCCGGTACGGGTGGAGCCGTTCGGCGTAGCCTGGCATGGCTTCATCCTGAGCCGCACGGAACTGAACCTCGAGCGGGTAGCGCACTGGACGCGCGTGCGCGGCAGCGGCTTCCTGCGCTATGAGCTGGGCGGCCGCGAGCCGGTATCGCCGGCGATGGCGCGCGCGCTGCTCGGGGCGGACGAGGACGCCGACTGGATCGAGTACGAGGACAAGTCGGAAGGCATGCTGCGGGCGGCGCTCGTGGTCGATGGTCGCCTGGAAGCCTGCCTGTTCGCGTCGCGCCGGCCCGACTTGCCGGCGCGCGCCTGGCTCGGCGGATTGTTCGCGCAAGCCGAACTGAGCGCACGCGAACGCGCGACCTTGCTGGCCGGCCGCGCGCCGACGTTGGGGCCGGACCCGGGACCGACCGTCTGCTCCTGCTTCGGCGTCGGCCGCAACACGATCTGCGCGGCGATCGCGAAGCAGGGCTTGACGACGCCGGCCGAGGTGACCGCCTGCCTGCGGGCCGGCGGCAACTGCGGGTCGTGCCTGCCCGAGATCAGGTCGCTGTTGCAGGAGGTGCGCTCAGCCGTGGTGTGACCGGATCACGATGCCCCGTCACGGCACTCCGGATGCAAGCCACGCGAGCGCACCACCGGCGCCTCGTTGCCGAATAGCGGCAGCTCGATGTACGGCCGCTCGGTGCCCGACACCGCCAGCACATAGGCCTGGCGCTCGAGCCGGTGCTGCAGCACGACCTGCGCCACGTAGGCCGGGGCCAGCACGCGCTGGGCCTTGCGCTTGCCCAGGTCGAGATAGCCGAAGCGCATCACGGCCGACTGCACGACGTCGCCCGGCAGCCGGTCCTTCGACTTGCCCAGCACGCTGGCCAGGCGTTCGGCCAGCTGGCGCGCCGCCAGTTCGGCCTCGATGACGGGCGCGCTGTCGAGCACTTCGGCATCGCTGTGGCGGATGTTCAGCGCGAGCGCGTCGACCGTGCCGTCGCCGGCCAGGCGCAGCGCCACCGAGGCGGCGCCCAACACCGGGATTTCTCCCACCGCATGGCGCCAGGCGCCGGTGGCGCGCACCAGCAGCGTGTCCGACAGCTTCTGGTCGCGGTCGCTGCCGCGCGCCTTGGTCTGCCACAGGCGTTCGAAGGCAAGGCTGCCGCGCTCACCGACCCAGGCGGCGAGGTCGATGCGCTGCGCGGCTTGTTCCAGCTGGCGCACCAGCACCGGCGTTGCTTCCAGCCGCTGCCACGGCGCCTGGAACGGCGCCAGGCCGGACACGTACTGCAGCGCGCCCGAGGCATGGTAGACCACGGCGCGCGCGCCGTCGGCCAGGTGCACCACGCTGCGCTCGCCGCGGTCGGCCAGGTTGGCGCGGTCGTGGCGGCAGATGTCGGCTTCGTGCAGCGCGGTCAGGAAGCGGTTCATGTTGGCGCGCGCGTCGTCGCGGGTGAGCGGGGTGAGCGCGATCACGTCGGCGCGGCCGGGCACGGCATGCGCGCCGGTCTTCATCAGGGTATCGATCAGGGTTTGCTGGTTCATGGTTCAGCCCTCCGTCCACTTCCACAAGAGACATGCCTGCTGCGCCGGCGCCAGGTCGGGACTCACGCCGCCGTGGCCCCACAGGTGGTCGCGGTTCAGGGCGGACAGATCCCAGCGGATGGCGCCGCCATTCCAGGTGGCGGCGTCGCCTACGCAGACGGTGACCGGATGGTTGTCGACCCACCAGTCGGACACGCCGTCGTGCCAGGCGCCCGAGACGGTGTCGCCGTCGACCAGGTTGTCGGCCACGTCCTCGCCGCATTCGTCGGTGGTGATGCCGTCGTACATGTCGCCCCAGGCGCCGCAATAGATGTGCAGGCGCGCGAAGATGTTCCACAGGCCGGTGACGGCGGCCAGGTTGACCGTGTGGCAGGAATAGGCCATCACCCATTCGCTGTTCCAGTCCTCGCCCAGTTGCCACCCGTCGGACCAGGTGCGCCATTCGCTGTGCGCGATGTCGTACAGCATGCGCGCGCGGCCGTCGGCCTCGGAATTGCCGTGCGTCTCGATCCAGAACAGGTCGACGTCGTCGACCCAGTTGCGGTCGCTCCCGCCCTGGTCGACGTCGCGGATGTCGGTCTCCCAGACGTCGGTATTGGCCCAGTAGAAAGCGCGCGTGTGGCCGGCCGAGCGCAACTTGCTGTCGAACCCATTGCTTCTGTTAAAGGTGTACGTGAGGTCTCCCGCCGTGCTCACGCCGGCGGCGCGCGCATGGTTGAAGTACCGGATTGCTTCTACGCCGAACCTCGCCATGAGATTCTCCTTTCGTGTCAAGACGCCATGCCGCCGCACCCTGATGGGCGCGGCGGGGTGGTCGAGATACAGTAGTCGGAGCGAACGCGGCGGCTCTGGCGAAGATCAGGCTTCGGGAGAGTTGGCGTTCCAGCGGGATAGAAGCGCCGCGCGGGCTTGCGCGGCGTCGACTCTCAGGCGGCCGGTGGCGGGGTCTTCTGCGGCTTGGTCGGCTTGGTCGTCAGCAGGCTCGCGACGACCGAGACGACCAGGATGGCGCCGACGACCCCGAGCGCGATACCGGTCGGAATCTTGTAGATATCGAGCAGCAGCATCTTGATTCCGATAAAGATCAGGATCCCGGCCAGGCCGTACTTAAGCAGGTGGAAGCGGTCGGCCATGTCGGCCAGCAGGAAATACATCGCGCGCAGCCCCAGGATGGCGAACACGTTCGACGTGAACACGATGAACGGGTCGCTGGTGACGGCGAAGATCGCCGGGATCGAGTCGACCGCGAAGATGACGTCGGTGATCTCGACCATGATCAGCACGATGAACATCGGGGTGGCGTAGCGCAGGCCGTTCTGGATGACGAAGAAACGTTCGCCATGGTATTCATTGGTGATGCGCATATGGCCGCGCAGCCATTTCAGCAGCTTGTTGTCGGCCAGGTCGGGTTCGCTGTCGGCCGACATCAGCATCTGGATGCCGGTGTACAGCAAGAACAGGCCGAATACGTAGAGGATCCAGTGGAACTGGGCCAGCAGCAGGGCGCCCAGGTAGATCAGGATGGCGCGCAGCACGATGGCGCCGAGCACGCCATACATCAACACGCGTTTTTGATATTGGGCCGGCACGCCGAAAAAGCTGAACAGGGTGATCCAGACGAACACATTGTCGACCGCCAGGGATTTTTCGATCAGGTAGCCGGTGAGGTATTCCAAGGCCTTGTCGCGCGCGACGACGGGCCCGGCGATGCCGTCCAGGTACCAGTAGAACCAGCCGCCGAAGGCGAGGGCGACCGTGATCCACACGAGCGACCACAGGGCCGCTTCCCTGGTGCTGACCTTGTGGTCGCCGGCGGTCTTGAGCCCGAAGAAGTCGATGGCCAGCATGACCACCACGAAGGCGGAGAATGAGAGATAGAGCGTGGGCGTACCGACGGATTCGAGCATGGCTTCTCCAAGGCAAGGCGTGCCGGACGGTCTGGAGTCCAGCGGCGTTGGAATTAGAGCATGAGCCTTGGAGGAACGCCGCACGCATGGCGGCGTGCGGAAAAAAGCGGATCAGTGAAGGGAAGCGAAGTGGGAACGGCGCCTGCCGGCATGGCGCCGGCAGTCGATAGGGCTTGATGCAGGGCTCTTAGCGCAGGGTGCGGGCGAAGAACTCGTCGGTGCGGCTGTTGGCCAGCGTCGCATCGTCATGGTCGTAGTGGCTGCCGCCCGGACGGGCGAAGGCGTGGTCGCGGCCCGGGTACACATGCACTTCGGCATCGGCCTTGCCTTCCAGCGCGGCCTTGATCTGCGCCTGCGCTTCCGGCCCGATGTATTCGTCGGCGCCGGCCAGGTGGTAGAGCAGGGGAGCGCCGATATGCTTGGCCTCGTGCAGGTACTGGTCGGTGCCGCCGCCATAATAGGCCGCGAAGGCGTCGCCATCCGTGCGGGCCGCGGCCAGGTAAGTCATCAGGCCGCCCAGGCAATAGCCGGTGACGCCGACCTTGCCGGTGCTGCCTTCCATCGTGCGCGCGGCGCTGATGGCGGCGGCGATGTCCTGCACGCCGTGGTCGAAGTCATAGGCCTGGTACATCGAGAAGGCCTTGGCGACGTCGGCTTCGCTCGCCTCCGAGAGCTGGATGCCTGGGTCGGTGCGCCAGAACAGGTCGGGAGCGACGGCGATATAGCCCTTGGCGGCGTAGTTGTCGGCGATGCTGCGGATGCCGGCGTTCACGCCGAAGATTTCCTGGATCACAATGATCACAGGGTAGGTGCCGACGACATCGGGACGCGCGACGTAGCAGTCGAAGCTGCGGTCGGCGGTGGTGACGGTGAGGGTTTCGGACATGGGATTCCTTTTGGTTGAAGGTTGGATGCCAGCCGGTGACGGCAATGGCCGGCTTGCGACGCATATCATAAAACGGATGGCGGTATTGGAACAAACACTGCTCATGACCCAGGCCGATATGCCCTGGCCTGAACATCACGGTCCGACGCCGGAAGACCTGCAAGCAGCAAAAAAGCCAGACCGGCTGACCGTATCTGGCTTGTCCAATCCTGTCGCTGGGGCGAGAATATCCGGGACCACGCGCATGCAGATCCGTGCCCCAGGCATCATCGCTCGGGTTGCCTGGATTGCCCGTTTTCGTCGCTCGACGTCGTGGAAGAGATTTGTGACGAACCCAGCATTTGCGTGTTGGAGTCGCCCGTGACGACTTCCGCACGCCGGTTTTCCAGACGCCCGATCCTGCTCTTGTTGCTGGCCGCCGGATTCTGTTCGCCGTGAGACCGGATGGCGATGCGGCCGGAGTCGATGCCACGCTGGAGCAGGGCGACACGCACCGCATCTGCCCGTCTCATGGCCAGGGCCTGGTTGTAACGGGGACCGCCGATATTGTCCGTATACCCTTCGATCACGACCTCGCGCTCGGGATTGCTTTTCAATGTGGCTGCCAACGCGTCAAGCGCACGCTTGGCGCTGGCCGGGATCTTCGCTCTGCCGGGGGCGAAGCCTACCAGGTCTTTTTGCGCCAGTTCCGTGATTGCTTTCGGTTTGCCGCTTCTTGCTGCAAGCGACGAATACACCTGGTCCCGCTCCGCCGCCGCAACCGTCACGGCCTCGCCCGCCGCCCGCTCGCCTGCGAATTCCTGCGCCGTCGCGGCGCGTTGCTGTGCGATATAGGCGAAATGCGTCGTGGTCGTCAGGTCGTGCTTGTCATTCCACGCCGTTTTCGCCTTCTGCAGCGACGCGCTTGCGCGTTCCAGTTCGCTTGCAGCGTATTTGGCGACGTGGGGATCGGCGGACGCCTGGTCGATCGCCTGCTGGGCGTTGCCGATGGCGGTATTGGCGGCAGCCACATTGGACGCAGGCGGGGTCGTCGAGCATCCCGCTGCGATGATGCCGGCAATGACCGCGCCCATGCTTGATCGAAGGATGTGGTTCATTTCTCACCTCTACTGGTTCGGGGATGCGCGGTTGATTGTCTCGCGCAACATCTGATTACTCTTGGCCAATTCGGCAGCCGCAATCCTGGCCTGGGTCGATTCGCTCTTGGCGCGCGCCAGATTGGCGTCGACCTGGGCTTGCTGGGCCAGGCGCATTGCATCGTGCCGATGATGGCCGGTGGCAGCGGCGTTGGCCCGCGCCAGCTTATCGACTGCGACACCGTAATTTGCAGGAGCGTTTTCTTCCGCACCCGCCATCTGCGCTTGATCGACCGCCTCCCGACTGGTGGCGAGCTCGTGCTTCAACGCTTGATTGGAACAGGCGGACAGGGCAAGAAGAAAGCATCCCGCCACCACGCGTGACGGATGATGAGAAAGTTTAGCGAGGTTCATGAGGCGCCTCCCGAGAAACCTGAGTTTGAGAGTTTCATCCTAAGGGAGAGATATTCATCGTTCAATCAGACCAAAGGACGATCGTCCAGAGTTCTCAGGCTTGAGCCTGCCGTACTTGGCCACAGAGCCACATCGGGGCGGAATGCCATGGCAAGCGCTACTGAAAAATACTAAATACAAAATACATTTACTTAGCGAACAGTTATCGTGTACGATATTGAATGAGAATCATTATCATTCACTTCGTTCTTGTGCGGCTGCCGTTCCTGGCAGACTTGCGGGACGTCGCATGCGTATTCATGTCACCAAAACACCTCCTTGCTTTCTTTGCTCTTGCCGCCCCCGCCATGACCGCCATTGCGCAAACCGCCAGACCGGCGGTGGTCGAAATCAAGGGCTTCTCGAATGTCATCAATGAATCGAGCCAGGCTTCCACGGCAACCCGCACCGACCAGTCGCTGATGGACGTGGCGCAGTCGGTCCAGGTGCTTGGTCCGACCCTGCTGGAAGACCTGCAGGTGCGCACGCTCGACGATGCCTTGTCGCTCGTCAGTGGTATTGCCCAGGCGCCTACCCGCGCAGGGACGCAGGATGCCTTCGTACGCCGCGGATTCACCGGTCAATCCGCGGGCAGCTTCCTGCGCGACGGCGTGCGCTCGGTCCAGGCGCGCAATTTCAGCGCCACCACCGAGCGTGTCGAGGTGCTCAAGGGACCTGCCTCGACGCTGTACGGCATCCAGGAGCCGGGTGGCGTCATCAACGTGGTGAGCAAGGCGCCGTTGGCGCGTGCGCGCACCGATCTGCAGTTCGATACGGAGGAGGCCGGCGGTTACGGCGCCCAGTTCGACCACGCCGGCCCGATCGGCGACAGCGGCTGGTCGTACCGGTTCATCGCGTCGACCGAAGACCGCGACGACTGGCGCAATTTCGGCGTCACGCGGCGCGACCTGGTGGCGCCGTCGCTTGCCTGGCGCAGCGGCGGCACCGAAGTCATCGTCAGCTACGAACACATGGACTACGAGGCGCCCTTCGACGACGGCGCCATCTTTGGCGCCAACGGCCGGCCGATCGACATCCCACGCGAACGCCGGCTCAGCGAGCCGTTTTCCCGCGTGGAGGGTAATTCCGACTTCGTCAACACGCGGCTGCAGCATGCGCTCGACGGCCAGTGGACGGCGCGCGTGAACTACGCCTTCAACCAGCATCGCTACAGCGACTGGCGCGTACGCGCCAACCGCTACGACGAGGCGACCGGCTTGCTGCGGCGCCGGGTCGACGGACGCATGGGCGTCGATGACAGCAGCCACTACCTGGTCGCCGACCTCGTGGGCAAGTTCCGCACCGGCGCGGTCGGTCACGAAGTGCTGGTGGGCGTGGACCACGAGCGCACGCTGGGCCGCACCATGGGCGAGCTGGCGCGCGTGACCCACGATGGGTTCGATACCGTCAACCCGGTCTACGGCCAGATACCGGTGCCGAACGAGATCGACGACGAGACCCGCAATGCACGCGCGCTGCTGGCCACCACCTCGGTGTTCGCCCAGGACAGCATGGCGCTCGGCGAGCGCTGGATCGTTGCGGCTTCGGTACGGCTCCAGCGCTATCGCCAGGAAGAGGGCGCCGGCCTGGAGTTCGTGGAGACGCAGAATATCTCCGGGTCAGAAGTGCTGCCGCGCCTCGGCGCGCTCTACAAGCTCGATCCGCGGCTGTCGCTGTATGCCAACTACGCCACGTCTTTTGTGCCGAACCTGGCCAGCAGCCCGACCCAGGGCGCGTTCGACCCGACCGAGGGCCGCTCGCTGGAACTGGGCAGCAAGTTTAGGGTCGACGAGCGCGTTTCGGGCACGGTGGCGCTGTTTGACATCGAGAAGAAGAATATTGTCGTGAACCTGGACGACGACACCGCACAGGCCATCGGCAAGGCGCGCTCGCGCGGGGCCGAACTGGACCTGGTGGGGCAGGTGGGCGACCGGCTCAGCGTCATCGGGACCTATGCGTATACCGCGACCGAAGTGCTGGAAGATGCGAGTGGACTGCAGGGGAACCGGCTGCCGAATGCGCCGCGCCATGCGGCATCGGTCGCCGCCCACTATGCGCCGGGCTGGCGCACGGGCAGTCTTGCCTGGCATGCGAATGCCGCCGTGCGCTATGCGGGCGAGCGCGAAGGCGACTCGGCCAACTCCATCACCTTACCGTCGTACACCGTGGCCGACCTGGGAGTTGGCACCGTATTCAAATGGAACGGCACCGCGCTCAAGCTGGATCTGCTGCTGCGTAATGCCTTCGATCGCGCTTATTACACTTCCGCCGATGGCGCCATGCGCGTGCTGGTGGGGACGCCGCGTCAGCTCGGGGTTCGGTTGCGTAGTACGTTTTGAGTGGAAGAGGTAAGTGAAATCAAGACGTGTTGCGGATAGATTGGACGGCGCTCGGCAAGAAACTTCCGGGTCGGGCATCATGGCGCATTATTCACTCACATAGAAGGAATTCTGCATGTCCAATGTCTTGCAAACCTTGCAGTGGCGTTACGCCACCAAGAAAATGGATCCCACTAAAAAGGTCGCCAAGGAGAAGATCGACCGCATTCTCGAAGCGGTGCGCCTGACGGCCAGTTCCAGTGGGCTGCAACAGTACGAGATGTTCGTGGTGACGAACGAGGCTCTGCGTGAACAGATCAGGGCGCATGCCTGGAACCAGGCGCAGGTGACGGAAGCTTCGCATCTGCTCGTGTTTGCCGCGTGGGATAACTATACGGCTGAGCGCATCAACGCGATGTTCGATCTGGTGAACGCCGAGCGCGGCTTCAGAAACGAAGGTTGGGAAGCCTACCGCCAGCAGTTGCTGTCGACGTATCCGCAACGCGATGCCCAGACCAATTTCGAACACGCCGCGCGCCAGGCTTACATCGGCCTCGGCAGTGCGCTGATTGCCGCGGCCGAGGAAAAGGTGGATGCCACGCCGATGGAAGGGTTCGATCCTGCCAAGGTCGATGAGATCCTGAAGCTGCGCGAACGGGGATTGCGTTCGGTGATTCTCTTGCCTATTGGCTACCGTGCGGATGAAGGAGACTGGCTGGTCGACCTGAAGAAAGTGCGTCGCCCGATGTCGCAGTTCGTCACCGAACTGGCCTAGGCAACCAGATAGCCTGGCGATGGCGTTCGATGCCCAGCAAAGAGCGCCGGTGGAGACTACGCCAGGCATGTAACAATGAAAAAAGCCAGACCGGCTGATGCCTGGTCTGGCTTTTGGAATTCTGTGGTCGGGGTGAGAGGATTCGAACCTCCGGCCTCTACGTCCCGAACGTAGCGCTCTACCGGGCTAAGCTACACCCCGACGGTTCGGGGTGTCTTTACAGGTCACCCCGGGAAGGCATTACTATAAAATCACTTAGTGGTTCCTGTCAACAGCGAAGCTGCTGAGCTGGAGGAGGCTGTTTTTGAAGACGCTGTCGGGCAAATCGGCGATCGCATTCGACGCGCGGCGGGCCGCTTCCTCGGCCTGCTTGCGGGTGTAATCCAGCGCGCCGCTGGACGTCACTGCCGCCAGCACCGCATCGAATTGCTGCTCGTCGCCCTGCTCGATGCAGTTGCGCACCAGCTCACGCTGTTCCGGCGTGCCGTGCTCCATCAGCCAGATCAGCGGCAGCGTCGGCTTGCCTTCGCGCAGGTCGTCGCCCAGGTTCTTGCCGATCTCGGCGGCGTCGCCCGCGTAGTCGAGCACGTCGTCGATCAGCTGGAAGGCCGTGCCCAGCGAGCGGCCGTATTCGCCGGCCGCGGCGATCTGCTCGTCGTTGGCGCCGGCCACCAGTGCGCCGAGCTCGGCCGCCGCTTCGAACAGCTTGGCGGTCTTGGAGCGGATCACCAGCAGGTAGGCGGCCTCGGTCACGTCCGGGTCGTGCATGTTCAGCAGCTGCAGCACTTCGCCTTCGGCGATCACGTTGGTGGCATCGGACAGGATCTGCATCACGCGCATATTGTCCAGGCCGACCATCATCTGGAACGAGCGCGAGTACAGGAAGTCGCCCACCAGCACCGAAGCGGCATTGCCGAACAGGGCGTTGGCGGTCTGGCGGCCGCGGCGCATCGAGGATTCGTCGACCACGTCGTCGTGCAGCAGGGTCGCGGTGTGGATGAACTCGACCACGGCGGCCAGCTCGTGGTGGGCCGTGCCGCGGTAGCCGTAGGCATTGGCCAGCAGCAGCACCAGCACTGGACGGATGCGCTTGCCGCCTGCGCTGATGATGTACTCGGCAATCTGGTTCACCAGGGTGACGTCGGAATGCAGCCGCTGGCGGATCACCGTGTTGACGGCCTCCATGTCTGGGGCGATCGACTGGACGATGGAGTTCTGTTGGGCGTGTTGAGTGGCGGCTGACAAGGCTGACCTGCGAAACGTGGGTTAACTATAAGAGTGCCGCGATTATACGGTATGCAAGGGATATCCGTCCCGCCGGCAGGGTAGAGCTCGCTCTTGAGAGGATACTGGGCGTCGGTGCGGCGTTGGCGGCATGCCACGTACGGAAGAGATCGTCAGTCGCTTTTGACGCATCGCGGCGATTTATGTATAATCCCCTGTTCCCCGGCTTACGAACAGTCCAGCGCGCTTGCGCGGGGCTCTGTTGCTGGCGGATTCTTTTAACATTTGATGAGGTTTCAAATCATGTACGCGGTCATAAAAACCGGTGGCAAGCAATACAAAGTTGTCGCTGGTGAAAAACTTAAAGTAGAACAGATACCGGCTGACATTGGTTCCGAACTCACGATCGATCAGGTCCTCGCCGTTGGCGCGGGCGACAGCATCAAGTTTGGTGCTCCGCTGGTCGAAGGTGCAACGGTGCTGGTGAAAGTGGTTTCGCATGGTCGTCACGACAAGGTCCGTATCTTCAAGATGCGCCGTCGTAAGCACTACCAGAAGCGTCAGGGCCATCGCCAGAACTTCACCGAAATCCAGATCGTTTCGATCAACGGCTAATCGCCGTCCGGTTCCCAGCATTAGTCATCAAGGAGTAATACAATGGCACACAAAAAAGGCGGCGGTACTACCCGCAACGGCCGTGACTCAGAAAGCAAACGCCTTGGCGTGAAAGTCTACGGCGGCCAGGCAATCAACGCCGGCGGCATCATCATCCGTCAACGCGGCACCCCAGTGCGCGCTGGCGCCAACGTCGGCACCGGCAAGGATCACACCCTGTTCGCGCTGGTCGACGGTACCGTCAAGTTCGTCAAGCAAGGCGTGGGCTCGAAGCAGTTCGTGACCGTCGTTGCTAACGAAGCAGTCGCAGCGTAATAACGCACTTGCGCCGCATCAGCGGCGCTTCTTTGCAAGGCGCAAGCCTTCCATCGAAAGGCTCTGCCCACGGTAGGGCCTTTTTAGTTTTTTAGCGGTCACAATCATGAAGTTTATTGACGAAGCAAGAATTGAAGTCATCGCTGGCGACGGCGGCAACGGGTGCGCCTCGTTCCGTCGCGAGAAGTTCCGCCCATTCGGCGGTCCGGACGGCGGCGACGGCGGCAAGGGCAGCTCGATCTACGTGGTTGCCGACCGCAATGTGAATACCCTGGTCGACTTCCGTTACTCGAAAGTCCATACCGGCAAGAACGGCGAACCGGGCCGCGGCTCCGATTGCTATGGCAAGGGCGCCGAGGACATCACCATCCGCATGCCGGTCGGCACGCTGATCATCGACGACAACAATGGCGAGATCATCGCCGACCTGACCGAGCACGGCCAGACCGAATTGCTGGCCAAGGGCGGCGAGGGTGGCTGGGGCAATATCCACTTTAAAACCTCGACCAACCGCGCACCGCGCCAGAAGACCGAAGGCAAGGATGGCGAGCGCCGCACCCTGCGCCTCGAGCTGAAGGTGCTGGCCGACGTGGGCCTGTTGGGCATGCCGAATGCCGGCAAGTCCACCTTCATCACGGCCGTGTCGAACGCCAAGCCGAAGATCGCCGACTATCCGTTCACCACCCTGCATCCGAACCTGGGCGTGGTGCGCGTGTCGCACGAAAAGAGCTTCGTGATCGCCGACATTCCGGGCTTGATCGAAGGCGCGTCCGAAGGCGCCGGCCTGGGTCACCAGTTCCTGCGCCACCTGGCGCGCACCGGCCTGCTGCTGCACATCGTCGACCTGTCGTCGTTCGACGAGAAGGTCGATCCGGTCAAGGAAGCCAAGGCCCTGATCAAGGAACTCGAAAAGTACGACGAAGAGCTGCTCAACAAGCCGCGCTGGCTGGTGCTGAACAAGCTCGACGTGCTCGACGACGCCGAGCGCAAGAAGCGCGTCAAGGACGTCATCAAGCGCCTGGCCTGGAAAGGCCCCGTGTTCGAGATCTCGGCCCTCAACCGCGAAGGCTGCCAGGACCTGATCAATGCGATCTACCTGCACCTCGAAGAAAAGCGTCATTCCGAACAGCGCGCCGAAGAAACCTCGATGACCGAGGAAGCGCGCGGCATCTCGTCGATCGATCCTGACGATCCACGCTTCAAGATCATCGAAGACTGACTTGAGCGCGAGCGCTTCACAGACCACCATCTGGTCGCGCGCCTGGCTGCGCGGCCAGCTGCTGCAGCTGGTCGCCACCGCCAGCTCGCTGGCCGCGCTCGCGGCCATGCTCGATCCCGACCGCATCGCGGCCGCGATGGGCCTGTTTCTCGTCGGCGTGAACGGCTACAGCCAGTTCTACGCCATCTACGTCGGCATCCGCCTCGCTACCGCGGGGTTGGCGCTGTTGGCGGCCAGGCAGGGCGACCAGCCCATCCTCGGCGACCTTACTGCCCTGTTCCTCCTGGCCCAGCCGGCCGGCCGCCTCGTTGCGGCTTTCGCGATCGGCTTGCCCTCGGGGGTATTATTAGTCGTCTGCGCGGTTGAACTGCTGGCAGGACTTTCCCTGCTCGCGTTGCGACCGCGGGGAAAGATCCTGTCGCCATGACTTCCGCTACCTATTCCGCACTCCAACAAGCCTCCCGCATCATCGTCAAGGTCGGCTCCTCCCTCGTCACCGACGAGGGGCGGGGCCTCGACCATACCGCCATCGCCCGCTGGGCCTTTCAAATCGCCGCACTGCGCGCGCTCGGCAAGGACGTCGTCCTGGTCAGCTCGGGCGCCATCGCCGAGGGCATGCTGCGCCTCGGTTTTGGTAAACGCCCGACCGACATCCATGAATTGCAGGCCTGCGCCGCCTGCGGCCAGATGGGCCTGGCCCAGATCTACGAATCCAGCTTCAGCGCCCACGGCGTGAAAACCGCGCAAGTGCTGCTGACCCACGCCGACCTGGCCGACCGCGAACGCTACCTCAATGCACGCTCGACGCTGACCACCTTGCTGCGCCTGAACGTGGTTCCGATCATCAACGAGAACGACACCGTCGTCACCGACGAGATCAAGTTCGGCGACAACGACACGCTCGGCGCGCTGGTCGCCAACCTGATCGAGGCCGACGCCCTGGTCATCCTGACCGACCAGCCGGGACTGTACTCGGCCGACCCGCGCAAGAATCCTGACGCCCAGCTGATCGAGCAGGCCCAGGCCGGCGACGTGGCCCTGGAGGCGATGGCCGGCGGCGCCGGCAGCAGCATCGGCCGCGGCGGCATGCTGACCAAGGTGCTGGCCGCCAAGCGCGCGGCGCGGTCCGGCGCCCATACCGTGATCGCCTGGGGCCGCGAGCCGGACGTGCTCACGCGCCTGGCCGGCGGCGAAGCGATCGGCACCCAATTGCTGGCCGCCACCGGCCGCCTGACGGCGCGCCGCCAGTGGATGGTCGACCACCTGCACACCACGGGCGAAGTCGTGATCGACGCCGGCGCCGTGGCCAAGCTGACGAAAGAGGGCAAGTCGCTGCTGCCGATCGGCGTGGTGGCCGTGAACGGCGAGTTCGGCCGCGGCCAGGTGATCACCTGCGTCGACGAGGCCGGCAAGCCGCTGGCACGCGGGCTGACCAACTACGCCAGCAGCGAGGTGCGCCGCATCATGCGCCATTCCTCGACCGAGATCGAGCGCATCCTGGGCTTCGTCGAGGGGCCTGAGCTGGTGCATCGCGACAATATGGTGCTTTTGTAATCAGTAAGCGCTTGCTCCTGCCAGCGATGTGTCGCGCTGACAGGACATAAGCGCTGTTCCGTATCGCTTTCCGTCTGGAAAGCTCCGTTGGCGGTGATAAACCGCCCGCCAGCCTATACACTGTGCATATCCGCCCAGCCGGGCCGCATTCCAGTTTTTCAGGATCACCACATGAAGCTAAGCCGCAAACTTCCCCTGGGTTTTGCAGCCGTCACGCTGCTCGTCGCCTGTGCCGGTTTCTTCGGCATGAGCCAGATGAACCGCTCCGTCGACACTTACCGCCAGGCCGTCGCCATGGAAGGGCAATCGACGCAGGTCGAGGCGATGCTGGCCCACTTCCGCAAGCAGCTCCAGGAATGGAAGAACACGCTCCTGCGCGGCAAGGATGATGGCGAGCGCGACAAGTACTGGGCCGCGTTCCAGCAGAACGAAGCCGAGGTGGCCGCCCAGGTCGCGGCCCTGCTGGCCAGCCTGCCCGAAGGAGAAGTGCGCACGCTGGTGGCGCGGTTCGGCGCCGCGCATGCGCAGATGGGCCTTGATTACCGGCGCGGTTACCAGGACTTCGTCGCTGCCGGCTTCGACCCCGCCGCCGGCGACGTGGCGGTCAAGGGCAAGGACCGGGCGCCGGCCGAACTGCTGGTGCAGGCGGAAAAGAAGATGTCCGCGCTCAGCGCCGCCAGCGTGCGGCAGGCCGACGCCGTCGGTGCGCGCGCGACCACGCTCAGCTACAGCCTGATGCTGCTCGGTGCGCTGGCGGCAGTGGCGGCCGGCGTACTGGTGTCGCGCTCGATCACCCGGCCGCTCGACGCGGCGGTGGAAGCGGCGCGCAGCGTGGCCGCCGGCGACCTGCGCACCGCGATCACCGTGCGCAGCGACGACGAGACCGGCCAGCTGCTGCTGGCCCTGAAGGAGATGTCGGACAGCCTGCAGCGCATCGTGCTGCAGGTGCGCGGCGGCGCGCAGACCATCGCCGTGGCCTCGCACGAGATCGCGCAGGGCAACCTCGACCTCTCCGCGCGCACCGAGCGCCAGGCCGGCGCGCTCGAGGAAACCGCCTCGTCCATGGAAGAGCTGACCTCGACCGTGCGCCAGAACGCCGACAATGCGCGCCAGGCCAGCCAGCTGGCGGTATCGGCCTGCGACGTGGCGGCCAAGGGCGGCAAGGTGGTCGAGCAGGTGGTAGGCACCATGGCCTCGATCAGCGCCTCGTCGCGCCGGATCACCGACATCATCGGCGTCATCGATGGCATCGCCTTCCAGACCAATATCCTGGCGCTCAACGCCGCGGTCGAAGCGGCGCGCGCGGGCGAGCAGGGTCGTGGCTTCGCGGTCGTCGCCGGCGAGGTGCGGACGCTGGCCCAGCGTTCGGCCGTCGCGGCGAAGGAGATCAAGGAACTGATCGCCGCATCGGCCACCTGCGTCGAGGATGGCAACCGCCTGGTCGGCGAGGCCGGGGCGACGATGGGCGAGATCGTCGCCAGCGTGCGCCAGGTGATGGACATCATCGGCGAGATCAGCGCCGCCAGCAGCGAACAGAGCCAGGGCATCGCCCAGGTCAACGACGCGGTGACGGAAATGGACAGCGCGACCCAGCAGAACGCGGCCCTGGTCGAGGAAGCCGCCGCCGCGGCGCAGTCGCTGCGCGACCAGACCGTGGCCCTGACCGAGGTGGTGAGCGTGTTCAAGGTCGAAGAAGATCCGCAGGCGCTGCGGGCCGCGCCGGGGCGCAAGGCGCTTGCGCTGGCCGAGGCTTAACGGCGCACGCCCGACAGCGTAAGATGCGCACGCGCCCGTGTTGCCCGGATCGTCCGGACAAGCGGCGGCGCGCTTCCTTACCGATCGAATGCCAATGACGCCAACTTCCCCTCTCGCCGTGGTCCAGGCCCAACTGGACGCCTACAACGCCAAGGACCTCGACGCCCTGATGGCCACCTATGCGCCCAACGCGCAGCAATTCGCCCTGCACGGCGCGCTGCTGGCCGAAGGCCACGACCAGATCCGTCCGCGCTACGAAGCGCGCTTCGTCGAACCCGACCTGCACGCGCGCCTGCTGTCGCGCACGGTGCTCGGCAACTTCGTCACCGACCTCGAGATCGTCACCCGCAACTTCCCCGAAGGAAAGGGCACGGTCGAGATGCTGTGCGTGTACGAGGTGGTCGACGGGCGCATCGTGCGCGCGTCGTTCGCCAGCGGCGAAACCCGGGTTTAAGTTGCGACGCTAAGTTATGCCGCTAAGTTGCGACGCTAAGTCGCCGCGTTGGCCGCGGCCACCGCCGGATCGAGCACGCCAGCCGGCGCCGGCGTCTTGTCCCTGAACTCGCACAGGTCGGCGATCAGGCAGTTCCAGCACTTGGGCTTGCGCGCGACGCAGGTGTAGCGGCCGTGCAGGATCAGCCAGTGGTGGGCGTCGTGCAAAAAGTCCTTAGGCACGAATTTCAACAGCTTCTGTTCGACGATGTCGACGTTCTTGCCGGGCGCGATCTTGGTCCGGTTCGACACGCGGAAGATGTGGGTGTCGACCGCCATGGTCGGCTCGCCGAAGGCCGTATTGAGCACCACGTTGGCCGTCTTGCGGCCGACCCCCGGCAGCGATTCCAGCGCTTCGCGCACGGGCGGCACTTCGCCGCCGTATTGCTCGACCAGGATCTGGCAGGTCGCCATCACGTTCTTGGCCTTGGTGTTGTACAGGCCGATGGTCGAGATATAGGTCTTGAGCTCGTCGATGCCGAGGTCGAGGATCGCCTGCGGCGTGTTCGCCACCGGGAACAGGCGGCGCATGGCCTTGTTGACGCCGACGTCGGTCGACTGCGCCGACAGCAGCACCGCGATCAGCAGTTCGAACGGGGTCGTGAACTCGAGTTCGGTGGTCGGCTTGGGATTGGCGGCGCGAAAGCGGGTAAAGATTTCCAGGCGTTTGGCGGGATTCATCTGGTTCAGTTCTTGTCCTGGTTGCCGGCCGCCTTCAGGCGGGCGCGTTCCATGGCGGCGGCGATGATGGCGCGCTTGCGCTCCTTCTCGGCCAGTTCTTCCGGGGTGTTCGTCACTTCGGCGGTCACCGCGCGCATTTTTTCGACGGCCTTGGCGGCCAGGCGGGCATCGTTTTCCTCGCGCTCGCGGCGCAGGCGCGCGGTGCGGAAATCGTGGCGCTCGCGCGCGGCGCCGGCGTCCTGCTGGCTCCAGGCGTCCCAGCCGGTGCGTTCGCCGGTGACAGGAATCATCGCGATGCAGTCGACCGGGCAGGGCGCGACGCACAGGTCGCAGCCGGTGCACAGGCTTGGCAGGATGGTGTGCATCTGCTTGGCCGCGCCCAGGATCGCATCGACCGGGCAGGCCTGGATGCACAGCGTACAGCCGATACACAGCGATTCGTCGATGAAGGCGACCGGGCGCGCTCGCTCGACCCCGTTGGCCGGATTGATCGGAATGACCGCGCGTCCGGTCGCGGCGGCCAGGCGGCGCACGCCTTCCATGCCGCCCGGCGGACACTGGTTGATCTCGGCTTCGCCGCGCGCCATGGCCTCGGCATACGGGCGGCAGGCGGGATAGCCGCATTTGGTGCACTGGGTCTGCGGCAGCAGGTCTTCGAGCTGGTCGGCGAGGGGGCTGGTCACGGGGGGAGGATCTGCGGGCGATTCAATCTGGTCAAGCCGACATTATCCGCCAAAACGGAGCTGGATGCGACCGGATGGCCTTTTGGCGAACCCGGCTGCGCTCATCCATTCGCTACGTGGGAGAGCTAACAGACGACTTGTCACAATCCTGCTGTACTGTCGGCTCACGCTGGATCACCGGGGATGGGACATGAACGAGTTGATTGGGCCGCTGCTGTTCGCCGCCATCTTTTCGGCAGGCGATGGCTTGCTGCAGCGAGACGCCAAGGCGGATGAAGACGCGCAGGCTGGCCGCGCGCAGGTCGCGCATTTGAGTCCGACGCGCTACCGCAGCGTGGAGGCGACCGGGGAAGTGCGGCGCGGCGAGCGCCTGCCGGCGCGCTACCAGGCGCACCAGCACGTGGTCGAAGACTGGCGCGCATTGCGGCTGACCAAGCCGCCGCGCGGGCACCAGTGGGTCGATGCCGGCGAAAGTTATGCCTTGGTCGCGATCGCGACCGGGCGCGTGGCGCAGGTGGTCATGGGGCGGTGAAGCCGGGGCGCCGAAGCCGAGCGAGCAAGAAAAAAGCCGTGGCATGCCACGGCTTTTGCGTTTTGCGTCACCGGTTCAACGGTTTGCGCGGATGAACTCGGTAATCTTCGGACACACGATCTCGCGCCAGCGGCGGCCCGAGAAGATGCCGTAGTGGCCGGCTTTCTCGACCACGAAGTCGTGCTTCTTTTCCTTCGGGATGCCGCTGCACAGGGTCAGCGCGGCGCTGGTCTGGCCCAGGCCCGAGATATCGTCCAGCTCGCCTTCGACGGTCAGCAGGGCGACCGACTCGATGTCTTGCGGACGCACCAGCTGGCCGCCGACTTTCCAGGTGCCCTTCGGCAGGCTGTAGTCCTGGAACACGGTCTTGATGGTATCGAGGTAGTACTCGGCCGGCATGTCGAGCACGGCGTTGTACTCGTCGTAGAACTTGCGGTGCGCCTCGGCCGAGTCGTCGTCGCCGCGCACCAGGTGCTGGTAAAACTCGCGGTGACTCTGGGCGTGGCGGCCCGGGTTCATGGCGATGAAGCCGGCGTGCTGCAGGAAGCCCGGATAGACCTTGCGGCCGAAGCCCGGATAATTGCCCGGCACCGAATAGATCACGGTGTTCTCGAACCACGAATACGGCTTTTCGATGGCCAGGTCGTTGACCGCGGTCGGCGACTTGCGCGGGTCGATCGGGCCGCCCATCATGGTCATCGTCCGGGGCAGCTTGGGATCCTTGTTGCTGGCCATCAGGGCGATCGCGGCCAGCACCGGCACCGTCGGCTGGCACACCGAGATCACGTGCACGTCCGGGCCCAGGTGGCGGATGAAGTCCTGGACGTAGAACACGTAGTCGTCCAGGTGGAACGGACCGTCGGACAGCGGCACCATGCGGGCGTCGGTCCAGTCGGTGATGTAGACGTCGTGCTCGACCAGCAGGGCTTTCACGGTGTCGCGCAGCAGTGTCGCGTGGTGGCCGGACAATGGCGCCACGACCAGCACCGACGGCTGATCGAGCGCGGCGAAGGCGGTGTCGCCCATGTCTTTCTTGAAGTGCAGCAGCTTGCAGAACGGCTTGTCGACGACGATGCGCTCGACAATGCCGACCTCTTCACCGTTGATGGTGGTGGTCTTGAGACCAAAGGCCGGTTTTTCGTATTCCTTGCCGAGACGGTACATCAGCTCGTAGCCGGCGGCGATACGCTGGGAAAATGGGGTGTGCGCAAACGGCGACACGGGATTGGAGAACAGTTTCGAGGACGCATCGGCCCACTGCATCAGCGGGGTCAGGAAGGAGCGTTGCATCTCGTGCAGTTGATAAAGCATAAAGTATTCCTTCGTATTGACACTGCGCTAATATCGCCCGCGCATAAGCTTCATCCGATTATAGGGGATTTGCGTTGGCCGGTGGAAACAAGGGTCTGCGCCATCCCTTATGCATGGTGCACTTGTAGCATATTTACCCGGACCCGCTCCGTTGGTCGGCCCACATAAAGCAAAACGCCCCGCAAGGCGGGGCGCTTCAGGGGACTCTGTCGCCGCCAAGTTACTGAACGCTGGGTGAACGCGGTAACCGTGGCGGCAATGCTCGTCTTAGTCGAACACCGGGGTTTCGACGCCCAGGATCTTGTGCAGCTTCGGCGAGGTCGTCGTGTACTGCATGTGGATCTTCTTGTCCGGGAAGATGTACGGCGCGGCGCCGAAGGCGGCCAGCGCGGCTTCGTGGAAGCCCGACAGGATCAGCTTCTTCTTGCCCGGATAGGTGTTGATGTCGCCCACGGCGAAGATGCCCGGGACGTTGGTCTCGAATTTCTCGGTGTCCATCACCTTGAGCTGCTTGCGCTCGATGTCCAGGCCCCAGTCGGCGATCGGACCCAGCTTCGGCGACAGGCCGAAGAACACCAGCAGCATGTCCAGCGGCACGCGGCGGGTGACGCCGTCGGCGCCGGTGACCTTCACTTCGGTCAGCTGGCCGTCTTTTTCGTCGAAACCGGTCACCTGGCCGGTGATCAGCTGCATTTCGTATTCGTCGCACAGGGCCTTCATCTTGGCGACCGAGGCCGGGGCGGCGCGGAAGTCATCGCGGCGGTGCACCAGCACGACCGACTCGGCCTTGCCGACGAAGTTCAGGGCCCAGTCCAGCGCGGAGTCGCCGCCGCCGCAGATGACCAGGTTCTTGCCTTCGAAACGTGCCGGATCCTTGACGCGGTAGAACAGCTGCTCGCCTTCGTACTTGTCGATGCCGTCGACCTTGATCGTGCGCGCCTGGAACGAACCGACGCCGGCCGCGATGAAGATGGTCTTGGTGATGAACCGGGTGCCGGTCGAGGTCTCGACGTTGAAGCGCTGGTCTTCACGGCGCTGGACGGTCGTGACTTCCTGGCCCAGGTGGAAGGTCGGCTCGAACGGCTCGATCTGCTTGAGCAGGTTGTCGGTCAGTTCCTGGCCGGTGCACACCGGGACGGCAGGGATGTCATAGATCGGCTTGTCCGGATACAGTTCCACGCACTGGCCGCCGACGGCCGGCAGCGAATCGATGACGTGGGCCTTGATTTCGAGCAGGCCGAGTTCGAACACCTGGAACAGGCCGACCGGGCCCGCGCCGATGATCACGGCATCCGCTTCGATGGCGCCGGCGAAGGAACTGTTGGGAGCGATGCTGCCCGCTTCGTGGGTGGCACTGATAGTCATGCGCTTACTTCCTGTGATTTTTGATTGGTGAGGCGATGGCAGCCAGCACTGCCATGCAGAACGACCCCGGGCCGGCGCCGAACGGGCGGCGCGGCGGCGGTATTAGCGGGCCAGTTGGTCGAGTTTGTCCTTGACGTCTTTCCACTCTTCCGCGTCTGGCAGGGCCGGCTTCGTCTTGGTGATCGAAGGCCAGAAGCGCGCGAGATCGGCGTTCAGCTTGATGAACTGCTGCTGGTCGCCAGGCACGTCTTCTTCGGCATAGATCGCGTTCACCGGGCACTCGGCGACACAGACGGCGCAGTCGATGCACTCGTCAGGATCGATGGCGAGGAAATTCGGGCCTTCCCGGAAACAATCTACCGGGCATACATCGACGCAGTCGGTGTAACGACAACGGATGCACGATTCGGTGACAACGTGGGTCATAACAGTCCTATCAATTGGTGGGATGTCGCGTCGCCGAGCGCAAGAAAGAGAATAGGCTGGCCGGACAGAGCAAAGCACTGTATTTTAGGGCAATTCGGCTTTTCTCACAAATTCGCCTATATACACAATCTACATAAGCAAATGAACGAGAAATCCGCACGGGCGTGCGGATTTTGGCTTGTCAAGCCACCGTGCAGTGGATATTGACCGCGATGAAGCTCGCTGCGGATGGGCGCCGTCAAGGCCCCGCTCAGCCGGCTTGTCGCAGGTAGTCGAGCAGGTGTTGCCACTGGCCGCCGCTGCCGTCCTCGCGCAGGAACACGGTGTGGCACAGCGGGCCGTCCTCGACCGTGATTTCCCAGCGCGGCAGGTCGGCGCCGACCGGGCAGGCGGGAGCGACGCCGAAGAAGTCGAGACGCCGCAGCAGCGTCTCGAGGGCCGGCCCGTCGGCCAGGCGGGCGGTGTCCAGCTCGTACGATTCGGCCAATCCGGCGAAGCCGCCGCAGGCGCGGGCGCTGATCTTCATGCCAGCATCGACGGTTCGGCCGACGATCCGGCCGGCGTTCCGGCGGCCGGCGCTCCGGCGGCCGGCGCCGCGGCGGCGGGCAGGCCGGGCAGCGCCGGCCCGTGGCGGCCGTGTTCGGCACACCAGCGCGCCAGCAGGCGTGCCTCGCCGGCCAGCACGCGCTCGGCGCAATCGTATTCGGCCAGTTGCATGGTGCCGCAGCAAGCGCGCCGGTCTTGCCGCGCGCCCGGGGCGTCGCACACCCGCGCCGCCAGCGGCAGGCCGGGGACGAACGAGGCCGTGCCATCCGCAGCGCCGCCATGGCCGGCCTCGACGACTTCGCGCCGGCTGAACTGGAGGCGGATGGCGTCGGCGTAGGCGGCCGGCTTGCCGTCGCCGGTTACGGCCTGGAGCATGGCGTTGACCACGTCGGCATAGGTGGCGGCTGCGTCGGGCGCGGCGATCAGGGCCCGCATCAGCACGCCGCTCAGGTAGCCGGCCACCCGGTGCAGGACGGCGGCGCAGTCTTCGCGCTCGGGATCGCGCTCGTGCGCGAACAGGTCGGCCAGCACATCGTAGACGGCGCCGGTGAACACCTGCGAGATGGCGTGCACCTGGGTGCCGGCCTCGCTCAGCTTGAGGTCGTTGTCGGCGTTGCGCAGGCCGGTGCTGTTGCCGAGCGCCAGCCCGAACTGCTCGGCGATGTCGGTCAGGAAGGATTTGTCGTGCAGGTCGGCCTTGGTCTGGGCGATCACGGCTTCGCACTGGTCGAGCTGGGACAGGGCCAGGAAGATCGCGGTGAGGTCGCCGAAGGCTTCGTGCAGGCCGCCGGTCTGGGGCGGGGCGTCGGCCTGCAGCCAGAGCGGCTTGATGCCGTCGAGCACCGCATGGGCGGTCTCGTGCGACACGATGTCGAACGAGCGGCAGGTGAATACCCGGTCGGTCGCGCCGTTGGGAACGAAGTCGCCGAACTTGAGGGCGGCCTGGCTGCGGCTGTAGAAGGCGTTCATGACGTTCGGCAGGCCGTGCGGGAAGACCAGCAGCGGCCGCGTATCGGTGCTGCTGTTCCATTGCCAGGGCAGCGGCATGGCGCTGCCGGCGGCGGCCAGGGCGCGCTGGTACATGGTCAATGTCTGGCGCACCACGACGAAGGTATGGACGGCGTCGAACTGCGGCGTGTCGGGCTGGGTGACGAAGTCGCCGAAGGCGTTCGGTTCGACCGCGGCGATGCCCGGCTCGCCGGGGGCGATGCGGGCGTCGCGCGGACCGGCCAGCACCACGCCGGGCAGGAAGGCCTTGCGGGTGCCGATTTCGCTGACCGAAGGATCTTGCTTCCACATGAGGACGCGGGCGCCGATGGCGTGCGGCGGCGGCTCGGCGGCCGGTGGCGCGCCCGGATCGGGAACGTCGGGTTCTTCGAGCAGGCGCGCGGCGCGGTGCTGCTGGCGGTAGGGCGCGCTCGGGGTGGGGACGAAGCGCACCGGAGGCTGCGCGGCCTGCGGCGCATCGGGGTCGCCGGGCAACAGGCGGTTGGGCTGGACGACGGGGGTTTCCATATCGACTCCTCGCGTAATGACGGGCTTGCGCCTTCATCCTCGCGCTCCCTGCTGGGCACGCTTTGATACTCATCAATTGAGGGTGTGCGAGCGCTGTCTGTTGTAGCGAGCTCTGGCATAGCCCGGCCGCAACTGGCATCATGGCGGATTGTTTGCAATCGATTCAGGAAGGATCAGTCAGATGGCGGAAATCAGCATCGTCCAGCAGCACAGCCTGAGCCCGGACGCGGCGCGTTCGGCAGCCGAGCAGGTGGCGCAGCGTATCGCGGCCGAATACGGGCTGGAATGCAGGTGGGACGGCGATGTGCTGCGCTTCGAGCGCAGCGGCGTGGAGGGCATGTTGACCCTCGAAGACCAGCGCGCCGCGATGCGCATCCGCCTGGGCTTCTTCATGGGCGCGTTCGCGCCGGCCATCGAGGCCAAGGTGGCGGAAAAGATGCGCAAGACCTTCGCCGCAGCGGCGTAGGCAATGGTTTGGCCCGTGAGGTGGACGGCTCGCCGTCCACTTCACGGCCTCCGGTGGCGAACGATCAGCCCTTGAGCTCTTCGATCAGGTCGACGTACTGCTGCTGGGCTTCCTCTTGCGAGGTGCCCTTGAGGCCGGCCCAGGCGTCGTACTTGGCGCGCGCCACGAAATCGGTCATGCCCGGACGCTCGCCGGTCACGTCGCCGCTCGAGCCCTGCTTGAACAGCGCGTAAATCTTCAGCAAGGTCATGTTGTCGGGACGCTCCGACAGGTTCTTCGAATCGGCCTGGGCCTGGTTGAACTGTTCCTGCAAGCTCATGGAAACTCCTGTGATGGTTGAGTGCGGTATTGTCGCTTGGACAATTCGGCAGGCATCTTAGCGCAGGAGGAGGGCGGGCACGGGAATTCGGGCCGCATTTTAGAAGGGAAGTTCAAAAGCTGCCGTCAAGACGGCAGCGCCATGCGCCGCCGCAGGACGGCGCACGGTAAAACGCGCTTAGACGGCCAGCAGGTCGACGTCGAAGATCAGGGTCGCGTTCGGCGGGATCACGCCGCCGGCGCCGCGCGCGCCGTAGCCCAGGCTGGCCGGGATGGTCAGGCGGCGCGAACCGCCGACCTTCATGCCCTGCACGCCTTCGTCCCAGCCGCGGATCACGTGGCCGGCGCCGAGCGCGAACTCGAACGGGTCGTTGCGGTCCTTGCTCGAATCGAACTTGGCGCCCAGGCTGCCGTCGTCGTTGCGCAGCCAGCCGGTGTAGTGCACGGTGACGTGCTGGCCGGCCTTGGCCTCGGCGCCTTCGCCGGTGACGAGGTCTTCGTATTGGAGGCCGGAATCGGTGGTGATGGTGGACATGGTCTTCCTTGTTGTTCAGATTGAACGGCGATTGTAGTCCATGGGTCTCGAAAGTGCCATCCCGTAGAATGGCGGCATTGATCCCCGTCCCGACCTGCCATCAGGAGAAACCATGCTGCAAAGGAAAGCCCCGTGAACGCCGTATTGACCGCTTGCCGGCGCGCCTTGCGCGCCCAGTTCAGCGGCCGCATGCTGCTGCTGTCGCTGGCGCCCCTGTTGCTGGCGCTCGTCCTGTGGGGTGTGGTGATGTGGCTGGGCCTGCAGCCGCTGCTCGACTGGCTGCACGGCATGTTCGCCGACTACGGCGGCTTCGAGACCAGCGGCAGCATGCTCGAAATGGTCGGCCTGGGCATGCTCAAGGTGATGGTGGTGCCGCTGATGGCGATCGTGCTGCTGCTGCCGCTCATGATCGGCTCGGCCCTGCTGTTCGTGGGCGTGGTGGCGATGCCGGCCATCGAAACCCATGTCGGCAAGCGCCAGTTTCCCCAGCTCGCTAAAAAAGAGGGCGGCTCCTTCTTCGGCAGCGTGGCGATCAACCTGGGCAGCACCGCCGTGTTCGCCCTGCTGTGGCTGTTCACCCTGCCGTTGTACGCGGTGCCGCCGCTGGCCTGGCTGGTGCAGGCCAGCCTGTGGGCCTGGGTGACCTCGCGCGTGATGAGCTACGACGCGCTGGCCGCCCACGCCAGCCAGGCCGAACGCCTGGCCCTGATGCGGCGCCGTCGCCCGGCCCTGCTCGCCATCGGCTTCGTCACCGGGCTGGCCGGCGCGCTGCCGGGCATCGTCTGGATGGGAGGCGCCGTGCTGTCGATCGTGCTGTTCCCGATCCTGGCCCTGGTGTCGCTGTGGCTGTACGTCATGATTTTCCTGTTCGCCGGGCTGTGGTTCCAGTATTACTGCCTGCAAGGGTTGGAAGAGCTGCGCGCGGAAGAGGCGACGCAGCCGGCGTGATCCGTCTTTCGATATGGATCAAACCTGGCTGTGCACCAAAGGCATTTCCAGCGCGTTAAATATTGGTAGCTAAAACGGCCCGGGGTGCTTGCCTGAATTGCACGCGGTAATAGCACTCAGCCAAGACCTCGTTGTTTTTTTGCGAAAATATTCCAAGCGCAGCAAATTTGTTAAACGGCGTCTCGCGTGGGACGTATTGATGTGGTGGAATATTGCCTACGGACGGTGCGATCTGGAGTGGGATTGCACCATCAGCGTGCGAACTAACAAAGACCACGACCACTCGAACGGACCAGCAGCACCACGGATGGCGAGCAGGTTGGCGGGGATTGCTAGCGTTTTGATTCAGACCGGTTAAGCCATCATGGAAAGTATTCGCCGTCTCGGACGGCCAAGCAATGTGTCCGGCAAACGTGCCGCCAACGAGCGCAGTGAGCCGAGCTTCGAGCCGAGCTTCGGCGACGCGGTCGCGACCTCCGCAGCGCCAGCGAGCGCCGGCGCCGCGGGCGCCGCCGTGGAGAGCGCTCCTGCGCTCGCGGCCGGCGGCAACGACGTTCCCCTGTACGAAGCCTTCCCGCACCTGGCGGGCAATGGCGGCATTCCCGCCGGCCCGTCGGGCGAACCCGGCGACGACGAGCCGGCTCCGCGCAAGCGCCGCTGGAAACTGTGGCTGCTGCTCGGCCTGCTGCTCCTGGTCGCCGTGCTGGCGGCCTGGGCGGTGCTGGAGACGCGCAGCTCGCGCCTGCAGGCAAAGATCTTCGCCGACATGGCCAGCGAACTCACGTTCCGCATGGAAAACGGTCCCAGCGATGCGATCCGCTTCCCGGCCGCCAGTCCGTACGACACCCGGCTGGGCTACGCCGGCCTGCCGCGCTACCTCGAGCGGCTCCAGACGCGCGACTATGCGATCGCAAGCCAGGCGCGCATCTCGCCGCAGATGGTCAAGATGGCCGACCTGGGCCTGTACGCGACCTACCACGAGAAAACCAAGGTCGGCCTCGAGATCCTCGATTGCCGCTCGCAGCCGATCTATACCTCGCGCTTCCCCGAGCGCTTCTACCACGAGTTCAGCGCCGCGCCGCCGCTGCTGGTGCAAAGCCTGCTGTTCATCGAAAACCGCGAACTGCTCGACGCCAGCCATCCGCGCCGCAACCCGGCGGTCGAATGGGACCGCTTCTCGAAGGCCGTGTTCGACAAGACCCTGTCCAGCGTCGGCCTGGGTGGCGGCGGCCGCGTGGCCGGCGGCAGCACGCTGGCGACCCAGATCGAAAAATACCGCCATTCGCCCGAAGGCCGCACCAGCTCGACCACCGACAAGATCATCCAGATGGCCTCGGCCACCCTGCGCGCCTACCAGGACGGCGAAGACACCACCGGTTCGCGCCGCCAGATCGTGCTCGACTACCTGAACACGGTGCCGCTGTCGGCCAAGTCCGGCTACGGCGAAGTGAACGGCATCGGCGACGGCCTGTGGGTCTGGTATGGCCGCGACTTCGACAAGGTCAACGCGATGCTCAAGGGCCCGATGACGAGCCCGGACGCCGTGCTGGCGTATAAAGAAGCGCTGTCCCTGATGATCGCCCAGCGCCGTCCGGCCTATTACCTGGGCGCCGGCGAGCCCGACCTCGAAGTGCTGACCGACAGCCACCTGCGCGTGCTGGCCCAGGCCGGCGTGATCTCGCCGCAGCTGCGCGACGCCGCCCTGAGCGTCAAGCTGCAGCCGGCGCTGCACAGCGGCGTGGCGCCGCCGCCGGCCGACGCCTTCGTGTCGCGCAAGGCGGCCAACGCGGTGCGCAACCACCTCGGCTACCTGATCGGCGACACGCGCCTGTACAACGTCGACCGCCTCGACCTGTCGGTGGTCTCGACCCTGGACGGCAATGCCCAGCAGGCGGTGACGGCGGCCCTGCGCCAGCTGTCCGACGCCGAGCACGCCAAAGCGGCCGGCCTGACCGGCAAGGGCCTGCTCGGCAACGGCGACCCGGCCCAGGTGGTGTACAGCTTCACCCTGATGGAGCGGGGCGAGCACGTCAACTACCTGCGGGTCCAGACCGACAACTACGACCAGCCGCTCGACATCAACGAGGGCGCCAAGCTCGACCTCGGTTCGACCGCCAAGCTGCGCACGCTGGTGACCTATCTCGACATCGTCGACCAGCTGCACAAGCGCTTCGAGCCGCTCGACAAGATCGGCCTGCACGGCGTCGAGATCGATCCGAAGGACCGCCTGTCGCAATGGGCGCTGGAATACTTCCAGACCCTGCCGGAAGGCGCCGACCGCGGCCTGAAGCCCATGCTCGACGCCGCCATGGCGCGCCGCTATTCGGCCAGCCCGGGCGAGCGCTTCATGACCGGCGGCGGCCTGCACACCTTCGGCAACTTCAGCAAGCTCGACGACAGCAAGATCATGGACGTGCACCAGGCACTGCGCCAGTCGACGAACCTGGTGTTCGTGCGCATGATGCGCGACGTGGTGCGCTTCTACATGTTCCAGCTGCCGGGCTCGTCGGCCCAGCTGCTGGCCGACGCCAACGATCCGCGCCGCGCCGCCTACCTGGCGCGCTTCGCCGACAACGAAGGCAAGGACTTCCTGGCCAAGTTCTGGAATAAATACAAGGGCAAGACCCCGGCGGAGATCGAAGCGCTGCTGTTCTCCGGCGTGCGTCCGCTGGCCTCGAAGCTGGCCGCGGCCCACCGCACGGTGGCGCCGAACGCCACGCTGGACCAGTTCGGCGCCTTCATCAATGCGAACCTTCCGTCCGCCAACGAAGTCGATCCGGAACGCATCCCGAAGATGTACGAGATGTACGATCCGCGCAATATGTCGCTGGCCGACCGCGGCTACGTGGCCTCGGTGCACCCGCTCGAACTGTGGCTGGTGAGCTATCTGCGCACCCATCCCAAGGCCACCTGGTCCGAGGTCACGGCGGCCAGCGTCAAGGAGCGCCAGGAAGTCTACCAGTGGCTGTTCAAGACCAGCCGCAAGAACGCCCAGGACAAGCGCATCGCCGGCCTGCTCGAGGTCGAGGCCTTCCTCAAGATCCACGCCCAGTGGAAGAAGATGGGCTATCCCTTCGATTCGCTGGTGCCGTCGTACGCGACCACGCTGGGCGCCTCGGCCGACCGTCCGGCCTCGCTGGCCGAGCTGATGGGCATCATCGTCAACGGCGGCGTGCGCAAACCCACCGAGCGCATCGATTCGCTGCACTTCGCCAAGGACACGCCGTACGAGACCCTGGTCAAGCGCAACAAGGGCGGCGGCAAGGAACAGGTGCTGGCGCCGGAAGTCGCGCGCACCGTGGCCGACGCCATCCAGGGCGTGGTCTCGGACGGCACCGCCAAGCGCGTCAAGACCGCCTTCGTGCAGGCCGACGGCAGCATCATCGCGCTGGGCGGCAAGACCGGCACCGGCGACCAGCGCTTCGACGTGTATGCGCGCGGCGGCCGCCTGATCGAATCGCGCTACGTGAACCGTTCGGCGACCTTCGTCTTCAATATCGGCGAACGCTTCTACGGCAGCATGACGGCCTATGTGCACGGCCCGCAGTCGGAACACTACGACTTCACCAGCGCGCTGCCGGTGCAGTTGCTGGTGACGCTGGCGCCGAGCCTGATGCCGATGATCGAGCCTTCGGCCGCGCCCGCGGCTCCTGGCGCGACCCCTGCGGCGGCGGCGGCCCAGCGCCAGTGCGTGCGTTGAAGCCAGGCCAGGGCGCAACCGGCGGCGCGCAGGTGAAAGGCCTGCGCGCGCGCCTGCAGAATTTCAGCATCGTCTCGCTGCGCGATCTGGTCGTGGCGTCCGGCCCGACCATCCTGCTGGTCGGCGCGGCGCTGCTGCTGGCCTACTGGTGGGTCGATCCGGCGCCGCCGCGCAGCCTGCGCCTGGCCACCGGCCAGGAAAACTCCGCCTACGAAACCTTCGGCAAGCAGTATGCCGCGGTGCTCGCGCGCGACGAGATCAAGGTGACGCTGGCGCCGACGCTCGGCTCGCGCGACAACCTGCAGCGCCTGCTGGCGGGCGAGGCCGACGTCGCCTTCGTGCAGAGCGGCTCGACCGACGGCGACACGATGAACGCCGATGCCGAGGGCAGCGCCGAGCGCCGCGACCTGGTGTCGCTGGGCAGCCTGTTCACCGAGCCGGTGTGGCTGTTCCTGCGCGCGGAAGCCAATATCACGAAGCTGACCGACCTGCGCGGCAAGCGCATCAACCTGGGGCCGGAGGGCACCGGCGTGCCGCGCCTGCTGCGCCAGGTGCTCGACGCCAACGGCATCGCGCCGCGAGACCTGCGCATCGGCGACCTGGCCGATACGCCGGCCACGGTGGAGCTGCTGGCCGGCCGCATCGACGGCCTGGTGTTTTCCTCGGCGCCGGAAGCGCCGCTGATCCAGATGCTGCTGCAGACGCCCGGCATCAAGCTGTTCGACTTCGCCCAGGCCGAGGCGTATACGCGGCGCCTGCCGTTCCTGACCCAC
The DNA here is from genome assembly GCF_001866515.1 of Massilia timonae. Lineage (NCBI taxonomy): Bacteria > Pseudomonadati > Pseudomonadota > Betaproteobacteria > Burkholderiales > Oxalobacteraceae > Massilia > Massilia timonae. Next base: position 385,903 of record NZ_JRYB01000001.1, on the reverse strand, counting down.
GTGGTGCTGCCGCGCGGGATCGTCGACCTGGGCCGCAACATCCCGGCCCAGGATTACCACCTGATCGCGCCGACCGCAACCCTGGTGGCGCGCGAGGAAATCCATCCGGCCCTGGTGGGCCTGCTGGTCAAGGCCGCCACCGAGATCCACGGCGGGGCCGGCTGGTTCCAGCAGCAGGGCCAGTTCCCGTCGCCGAAGTACACCGAGATCCCGGTGGCGGCGGAAGCCGCGCGCTACTACCGCGACGGTCCGCCCTTCATGCAGCGCTACCTGAGCTTCTGGCTGGCCAACCTGGCCGAACGCCTGTGGGTGGTGGTGGTGGCGCTGACCGCCTTGTTGATCCCGCTGTCGAAGATCGTGCCGCCGATCTACGTGTGGCGCGTGCGCTCGCGCGTCTACCGCTGGTACGGCGAACTGCGCGCGATCGAGCAGGCGTTCGAGGACAGCGGCGCGGCGCCGGACGACAAGGTGCGCAACGACCTGCAACGGCGCCTGGACAGCCTCGAAGACCGCGTCAACCACATCTCGGTGCCGCTGGCCTATGCCGACGAGCTGTACCGCCTGCGCAGCCATATCCACCTGGTGCGCGAGCGCGTGCGCGGCTGGCAGCAGGAGGACGCGGCAAGCGACGCGAGCCACGATGCGACGCCGGGCCATCCGGTGCGCGGCAGCGCCTGATTTTTCCTTTTCCGATTGCGATCCCTTGCCCGATTCCGCCCAACCCACGATCGACCGCCTGGACCGCCTGCGAAAGCCGCTGGTGGTGCGCTCGGTCGTCCTGATCGTCAGCGTCTGCCTGCTGCTGGTGGGCCTGCATGCGTGGAGCCTGCTGGCGTCGCGCCAGGCCGAGATCGACAACACGGGCACCAGCACCGCCAATATGGCGCGCGCGCTGGCCTCGCATGCGGAGCGCACGATCGACCTGGGCGACGCGATCCTGGACGAGATGACGGCGCGCGCCGAGGCCGGCACGACGGTGGCTGCCGAGGATGCCGGGCTGCATGCGCGGCTGGCCCATATCGCCTCCGTCACGCCGCAGATCCAGGAATTGTTCATCTATGACGCCAATGGCGAACGGGTGGCCACCTCGCTGCCCGCCAGGCTTCCCGGCAGCGTGGCGGACCGCGAGTACTTCCGCTACCACCGCGAGCACGCGGGTCGCGGCACCCGGATCGGCAAGCCGATCCGCAGCCGCTCGACGGGCGTCCTGAGCATTCCGCTGACGCGCCGCATCGACCGGCCTGACGGCAGCTTCGGCGGCGTGGCGATGGCGTCGCTCAGGCTGAGCTTTTTCGGCGACTTCTACGACAGTTTCGACGTCGGCCGCACCGGCACCCTGATCCTGGCGATCGACGACGGCACGCTGCTGTACCGGCGGCCGTTCAGCGAATCCATGGTCGGCACCGACATCGGCGGCGGCCCGATCTTCCAGCTCTACCGCAAGACGGGCCCGGTCGGCACCGCGATGCTGACCTCGAAGATCGACCGGATCGAGCGCCTGTACAGCTACCGCCATGTGGAACGCTTCCCGCTGCTGGTCGCCATCGCCAAGTCGAAGGAGGAAGTGCTGTACGGATGGTGGGTAGTGGTCGTCAAGATGAGCTGCGTGGTGCTGTTCGCGGTGGCGCTGCTGGCCTGGGGCACCCACCGCATGATCGGCCAGTTGCGGGTGCGCGACGCGCTGGAAGACCAATTGCGCGGGGCGCGCCTGACGCTCAAGGAGCAGAACGCGTCGCTCAAGGCGCTGGCCGACAGCGACGGGCTGACCGGCCTGGCGAACCGGCGCGGCTTCGAGCAGACGCTGGCGGCGGAGCACGAGCGGGCGCGCCGCAATGGCCAGCCGTGCGCGCTGATCCTGGCCGACGTCGACCACTTCAAGAAGTACAACGACCGCTACGGCCACGTGGCGGGCGACGATTGCCTGCGGCTGGTGGCCGGCGCGATCCGCGCCGGCACGCGCCGGCCGACCGACCTGGCGGCGCGCTATGGCGGCGAGGAGTTCGCGGTGATCCTGCCGGACACGGATCTCGACGGCGCGCGCGCCGTCGCCGAGAACATCCGCGCCGCGGTGGCGGCGCTCGGGATCGCGCATGCCGATAGTCCGCACGGACGCGTCTCGCTCAGCATCGGCGTGGTGGCCGCCCATTCCGCCGTCGACGACGGGCCCGCCCTGGCATGGGTCGAAGCGGCCGACGCCCTGCTGTACCAGGCCAAGGCGCAAGGCCGCGACCGCGTGGTCGCGTGCGAGTTGCGGCAGCCTGCCAGGAACCTGTCGGCATAGCCACGCCCGGGGCAAACGGATTACACTGGCGGCCCCGTGTACCGTCCCGAAGGAAGCCATGATCCGCCGTTCGTTCTCCGCCCTTTTCCTGGGTTGCCTGCTGGCCTGGCCGGCCGCCTCGCCCGTCCTTGCGGCCGGCATGGATGCCGCGCCGTCCGCGAGGGAGCGGCCGGCGCGCGAAGCCTATACCAAGTACGAGGTCCGGATCCCGATGCGCGACGGCGTGCGCCTGTTCACGGCCGTGTACGTGCCGAAGGACGCTTCCCGCTCCTATCCCTTCCTGATGCAGCGCACGCCCTACAGCGCCGGCGTGCGCGCCGAAGGAGAATTGCGCTACGGCGTGGACTGGATGCCGGAAACGCTCGGCCCCTCGCGCGAATTCGAGGAGGCCGGCTACATCTTCGTGGTCCAGGACGTGCGCGGCCGCCACATGTCCGAGGGCGTGTGGCAGGAGATGACGCCGCACGGCAAGGCGCAGCGCGCGAAAGGCGAGGGCGTCGAAGCCGAGGACATGCACGACACCGTCGCCTGGCTGTTGAAGAACGTCCCGAACAACAACGGCAAGGTCGGCATCTGGGGCATCAGCTATCCCGGCTTCTACGCCGCCGCCAGCGTGATCGATTCGCATCCGGCCATCAAGGCCGCCTCGCCGCAGGCGCCGATCGCCGACCTGTACATGGGCGACGATTCCTATCATGGCGGCGCCTTCAAGCTGGCCGCCAACTTCGACTTCTATTCGTCGTTCGTCGCGGCGCCGAATCCATCGCCCAAGCCGGCATCGGGCGGCGGCTTCGACTACGACGAGGCCGACGGTTACGATTTCTTCCTCAAGCACCTGACCCTGGGGGCGATCGCGGGCACGATGAGCGAGCGCCAGCGCGCGCTGTTCATGCCGAACATCGAGCACGACACCTATGACGAATTCTGGCAGTCGCGCGCCATCGGCCCGCACATGAAGAACGTGAAGGCGGCGATGCTGACCGTGGGCGGCTGGTTCGATGCGGAGGATTTCCAGGGGCCGTTCACGATCCACGACGCGCTCAAGCGCCACAGTCCGGCCGCGGTGAACAAGCTGGTGGTGGGCCCATGGGTGCATGGCGGCTGGATGCGCGGCATTGGTGCGCGCCTCGGCCACGTGCGCTTCGACGCCAATACGAGCGACTACTTCCGGCGCCATATCCAGTTCCCGTTCTTCGAGCAGCACCTGAAAGGCGTCAAGCCGGCCACGGAGCTGGCGCCGTTCACCATGTTCGAGACCGGCACCAATGTCTGGCGCAATTACGACGCCTGGCCGCCGAAGCCGGCCCGGGCGCGCACCCTGTATTTCAACGCCAACGGCAGCCTGACCTGGCAGCAGCCGGTCGCCGGCGGCGCCGGCTACGATGAATACGTGGCCGATCCGAAGCGCCCGGTGCCCTACATCGGCTATCCGGCGCAGGGCGTGCCGCGCGAGTACATGGTGTCCGACCAGCGCTTCGCCGCGACCCGTCCCGACGTGCTGGTGTACCAGAGCGAGGTGCTGGAACAAGACGTCACGGTGGCCGGCTCCGTCGTCCCGAAGCTGTTCGTCTCGACCACCGGCACCGACGCCGACTGGGTGGTCAAGCTGATCGACGTCTACCCGAGCGACTATCCGACGCCGCCGGCGCCGGGCGCGGGCAACGACGTCGCACCGCCGGCCGTGAAACTGGGCGGCTACCAGCAGCTGGTGCGCGGCAATCCGCTGCGCGGCAAGTTCCGCAACAGCTATGAGAAGCCGCAGCCCTTCGTGCCCGGTGAGGTGACGGCGATCGGCTACGAGCTGGGGCAGGTGAACCACACTTTCCGCCGCGGTCACCGCATCATGGTGCAGGTGCAGAGTTCGTGGTTCCCGCTGATCGACCTGAATCCGCAGACCTTCATGCGGATTCCCGACGCCAAGCCGGAGGACTTCAGGAAAGCGAGCCAGCGTGTGTATCGCACGCCGGGCAGCGCCTCTGGCCTCCAGCTGATGGTGATGCCTAACTGAACCGTTCGTTGCGACGGCGCGGCACGCCGCGCTCGTACCACGCCGGCGCGCCGGGAACGAGCGATGCGCGCACTTCGCGGCGCAGGGTGGTCGCGGGAATCGCGTCGGCCGCCAGCTGTCGCAGGCGCCGCACGTCGGCGTGCCGGCCGCGCGCCGCCAGCACGTCCAGGATGGCGTTCACGTCCTGCACATAGTTGTGGATCTCGGCCGGGATGCTGGGCGCGGCGGTGAAGCGCTTGCGGCGCTCGCGGAAGGCGTCCATCAGGTAGTCGGCATGCTGGCGGATGTTCTCTTCGGGGTTCGGCATCAGGCGTTCGGCCAGCTCGGCGTCGCCGGCGGCGATCACCTGCGGCAGCACGACCCGGATGCCGGAAGCGGCCAGCGCCGGCGCCACCTTTTCCAGTTGCAGGAACAAGTCGCGCGTGCGCACCGGCTGGTCGCGCGCATGGTCGATCGACAGGACGTCGAGCAGCTGGTCGCGGGCGCCCTGGCCGTTCAGCAGGGCAGTGGTAGCGCGCTCGCGCACCGCTTCGAGCGCTGCGGCCGCGGGCGGATGGGCCTCGGCCAGCACCGCCCAGTCGGCCAGCGCGTAGGAGCGCCGCACGCCATGCAACGAGGGATCCTGTTCCAGGGCGTGCTCGTGGAACCAGGCCAGCTCTTGCAGCGCCGCGTCATACTGCCCCTGGTCGGCCAGCTCGCGCGCCCTGACCAGGCGTTCCATGGCGTCGCTCATGCGCCCACCCACGGCAATCCCGCCTTGCACCAGCCGCCGACGGTCTTGCGATGGCCTTCGCCATCCTTGTCGCCTTCGAAGCCTTCGAGGATGTCGAAGGAGTTGGCGTAACCGAGTTCGGTCGCCACGCGGGCGCTGTGGCGCGAGCGCACGCCCGAGCGGCACAGGAACAGCAGGGTGTCGTCCTTGCTCGCGACTTTTTCGAGCTGGGCGCCGAAATCCGGGTTCGGCACGCCGCCCGGGTAGGTGGCCCATTGCACTGCCGCGTGCTGGGCGTCGGGGATGGCGACCCGGCCCACCCAGTCGCGTTCGGCATTGGTGCGCACATCCACCAGCTTGACCTTCGGGCTGCTCTTGAGCAGCTCGAACGCCTCCTGGGGCGTCACCGCACCGGCATAGGGCTGCCCTGCGCCGCGCTGGCGCGCTGCTTCGAGAATGTTTTCTTTAGTCATAATGTTCGTTCCGTTTTTGGGCATTCGCTCGCGCTGCACCACCATGGATCAGTGTATCCTGCTCTGAAATGGTGCGTCTGGCTACGATCGCACTCCATTGGTGCATTCGGCCTGTACTGTAAATCTTTCGACAAGCTTGCCGATCGACGCGATTTTATGGGTAAACTGGCCCGTCCCCCAAGAACGATTTGTGCATGCCCTCATGCAAACGAGAAGGCGCGTGGGGTGTCACCAAGTTGGCATGCTTCGTGCTTCAACATGATGCAAGTTGTCGGTTCTCATGACTCGACTTCCTTTTTTCAATTAGGAGATTCCGAATGGCAAAGTCCGCCGCAGATGTAATGCAACTGGTCAAGGACAACGAAGTCAAATTCGTTGATTTACGCTTCGCCGATACCCGCGGCAAGGAACAACACGTCACGGTCCCGGTGTCGCACTTCGACCTGGACAAATTCGAATCCGGCCACGCCTTCGATGGTTCGTCGATCGCCGGCTGGAAGGGTATTGAAGCCTCGGACATGCTCCTGCTGCCGGACCCGAACACCGCCAACCTCGACCCGTTCATGGAAGAGACCACGCTGTTCATGCAGTGCGACGTCATCGAACCGTCGGACGGCAAGGGCTACGACCGCGATCCGCGCTCGATCGCCAAGCGCGCCGAGGCGTACCTGAAATCGTCGGGCATCGGCGACACCGCCTACTTCGGCCCGGAACCTGAATTCTTCATCTTCGACTCGGTCCGCTGGAAGATCGACATGTCGGGCTGCTTCGTCAAGATCGACTCGGAAGAAGCCTCGTGGTCGACCGACAAGGAGTTCGAAGGCGGCAACAGCGGCCACCGTCCGACCGTCAAGGGCGGCTACTTCCCGGTCCCACCGGTCGATTCGTTCCAGGACATGCGTTCGGAAATGTCGCTGATCCTCGAATCGATGGGCATCCCGGTCGAAGTGCACCACCACGAAGTGGCCGGCGCCGGCCAGAACGAGCTGGGCACCAAGTTCTCGACCCTGGTCGAGCGCGCCGACTGGACCCAGAACCTGAAATACGTCATCTGGAACGTCGCCCACAGCTACGGCAAGACCGCGACCTTCATGCCGAAGCCGATCAACGGCGACAACGGCTCGGGCATGCACGTGCACCAGTCGATCTGGAAAGACGGCAAGAACCTGTTCGCAGGCGACGGCTATGCCGGCCTGTCGGAAACCGCGCTGTTCTACATCGGCGGCATCATCAAGCACGCACGCGCGCTGAACGCGATCACCAACCCGGGCACCAACTCGTACAAGCGCCTGGTGCCTGGCTACGAAGCCCCGGTCAAGCTGGCCTACTCGGCCCGCAACCGTTCGGCCTCGATCCGCATCCCGCACGTGGCGAACCCGAAAGGCCGCCGCATCGAGACCCGCTTCCCGGATCCGCTGGCCAACGTCTACCTGTGCTTCGCCGCGCTGCTGATGGCGGGCCTGGACGGCATCCAGAACAAGATCCACCCGGGCGAAGCCGCGACCAAGGACCTGTACCACCTGCCGCCGGAAGAAGACAAGCTGATCCCGACCGTGTGCGCCTCGCTGGAAGAAGCGCTGGAAGCCCTGGACAAGGACCGCGAGTTCCTGACCCGCGGCGGCGTGTTCAGCGACAGCATGATCGATGCCTACATCGAGCTGAAGATGAACGAAGTGCAGCGTCTGCGCATGACCCCGCACCCGGCCGAATTCGACATGTACTACTCGTCGTAATCAGTTAGCAATACTGTTGTGCCTGCGCATCGCCATGCTCCACGGCGATGCCATGAAACGCGGGGAAAGCGATGGCTTTCCCCGCGTTTTTTGTTGCTTCGGGTATAGTCGGGCGCGACTACAATGCATCTTCCCGCCGATGCAAGCTACCGAGTGATAGGAATGACAAACATCGTTTTTCATGGCGCCGTGGCCATGTTCGCCCTGCTGTTCTGCGCCTCGGCCCAAGCCCAGATCTACCGCTGTCTCGATGCCAACGGCCGCCCGCTGTACACCGACACCAAGGTCGGCAAGTGCCAGCTGATCGACACCGGCTACAGTTCGCCGCCGGCCGCGTCGAAGCCGATTCCGGCCCCGCGCTCATCGAGCGCCTCGGGCGGATCGGGTTCGGCAAGTGCGCCGAGCCCGGCCGCCACCAGCACCCCGTCGGGCTTCCCGCGCGTGGACAACGTGGTGCAGCGCGCGCGCGACGACGAGCGGCGCGAGATCCTGGGCGACGAGCTGCGCATCGAGGAACGCAAGCTGGCGGACCTCAAGAAGGAATTCAATAACGGCGAGCCCGAGCGCCAGGGTAACGAGCGTAATTACGCCAAGTACCAGGAGCGGGTGGCGTCGATGCGCGACGAGATCAACCGGACCGAACGCAATATCGAGGCGCTGCGGCGCGAGATCGGCAATATCAGATGACCCTGCCACCTTTGAACGACACGCCCGCCTTTGACGCGGGCGATCCGGCGCGCTACGCCGGCCTCGACCTGCTGGCCTCGGCCGTGCTGCTGACCGGCGCCGAGGGCGAAGTGCTGTATGCGAACGCCGCCGCCGAGAACCTGATGGAGCTGTCGCTCAAGTCGCTGCAGCGCCATCGCCTGCCCGAGCTGTTCCAGAACGGCGCCGAGCTGGCGGCCCTGATCGGCCAGGCGCTGGCCCACCAGTACGCCGACCTGCGCCAGGACCTGACCCTGCAGCGCAACAACCGCGAGCCGCTGCACGTGAACAGCATCGTCAGCGCGCTGGGCGACGGCACCCTCCTGATCGAGCTGCGCGAGAACGTGCAGCAGCTGAAGCTCGATCGCGAGGAGCGCATCCTCGACCAGAGCCAGGCCAACAAGGAACTCATCCGCAACCTGGCGCACGAGATCAAGAACCCGCTGGGCGGCATCCGCGGCGCGGCCCAGCTGCTGGAGCTCGAGCTGCCGCCGCACCACCTGCTCGAACTGCAGGAATACACGCAGGTGATCATCAAGGAAGCCGACCGCCTGCAGACCCTGGTCGACCGCCTGCTGGCGCCGCACCGCAAACCCCACATCGTGGGCGACGTGAATATCCACGAAGTGTGCGAGCGCGTGCGCAGCCTGATCCTGGCCGAATTCCCGCAGGGCCTGAGCATCAAGCGCGACTACGACGCCTCGATTCCGGAATTTCGCGGCGATTTCGAGCAGCTGATCCAGGTGGTGCTGAACATCGCCCACAACGCCGCCCAGGCCCTGGCGAGCCGTATCGCGCAGGGCGATGCCGAGATCGTTTTGCGCACCCGCGTGGCGCGCCAGGTCACCCTGGCCAAGGTCCGTTACGGGCTGGCATTAGACTTGCATATCATCGACAATGGACCGGGCATCGCGCCCGATATCCGCGACCGCATTTTCTATCCGCTCGTATCCGGGCGCGACGGCGGGAGCGGCCTCGGGCTGACGCTGGCGCAAACCTTCGTGCAGCAGCACCTGGGGGTGATCGAGTGCGAAAGCCGGCCTGGACTGACGGATTTCCGTATCCTGCTGCCCCTGCCATAAGCGCGGGCTTCGATGCGCGCCGACCAGTCCTTTATTGAATCCATGTTGCGGGAAGCACGAATACATGAAACCAATCTGGATTGTCGACGACGACGCATCGATTCGCTGGGTGCTCGAAAAAGCCCTGGCGCGCGAAAGCCTGGAGACCCGCAGCTTCGCCAACGCGCGCGAGGCCCTGACCGCCTTTGAAACCGATACCCCGCAGGTGCTGGTATCGGACATCCGCATGCCGGGCGAATCCGGCATCGACCTGCTGCAGGCCGTCAAGGCCCGCCATCCCGGCCTGCCGGTCATCATCATCACCGCCTTTTCGGACCTCGATTCGGCGGTGTCCTCGTTCCAGGGCGGCGCCTTCGATTACCTGGCCAAGCCGTTCGACATCGACAAGGCGGTGGCGCTGATCCGGCGCGCGCTCGAGGAGAGCCTGCGCGAAGCCAGCGTCGAGGCGCTGCCGGCCGAGACGCCCGAGATCCTGGGCCATGCGCCGGCGATGCAAGAGGTGTTCCGCGCCATCGGCCGCCTGTCGCAATCGAACGTGACGGTCCTGATCACGGGCGAATCGGGCACCGGCAAGGAACTCGTGGCGCGTGCGCTGCACAAGCACAGCCCGCGCGCGCAACAGCCCTTCATCGCCCTGAACACCGCGGCGATCCCGAAGGACTTGCTGGAATCGGAATTGTTCGGCCACGAGCGCGGCGCCTTCACCGGCGCCCAGGCCATGCGGCGCGGCCGCTTCGAGCAGGCCGAGGACGGCACCCTGTTCCTGGACGAGATCGGCGACATGCCGTTCGACCTGCAGACGCGGCTGTTGCGCGTGCTGTCCGACGGCCACTTCTACCGCGTCGGCGGCCACCAGCCGGTGAAGGCCAATGTGCGCGTGATCGCCGCCACCCACCAGAACCTCGAGCAGCGCGTGCGCGACGGGTTGTTCCGCGAAGACTTGTACCACCGCCTGAACGTGATCCGCCTGCGCCTGCCGTCCCTGCGCGAGCGCAGCGACGACATTCCAATCCTCACGCGCCACTTCCTGGTGCAGAGCGCACACCAATTGGGCGTCGAACCGAAGCGCATGAGCGAGCAGGCGATGCGCTTCCTGACCGGCCTCGAGTTGCCGGGCAATGTGCGCCAGCTGGAAAACCTGTGCAACTGGATCACCGTGATGGCGCCCGGCCAGACGGTCGAGATCAAGGACTTGCCGCGCGACCTGACCCAGGGCCAGGCGGGCGCCGGCGTCAACCCGGTGCCGCTGGCCGACGGCGTGGTGGGGGCGGGCGCGCTGCCCGTGGCCGGCGCCGGCGGCATCGTCATGCAGGTCGCGGCGCAGGCGCCGGCCTCGCCCGACGGCTGGATCGACCTGCTCGAGCTGCAGGCCGCCGGCATGCTCAGCGCGGGGCAGATGGACGTGATGGACATCCTGGGACGCCAGTTCGAGTCGGCCCTGATCAGGACCGCCCTCAAGCATACGCACGGCCGCAAGAACGACGCCGCGATGCGGCTCGGGATCGGGCGCAACACCATCACGCGCAAGATCGTGGAACTGGGGATCGACGGCGCGCGCGAAGAATAGCGCCGTAGTAAAGCCTCGCAGTAAAGGCTGATAGTGAAAAGTGTGGCGGGTGGTGTAAGCTCCTGCATCGCCCGCTCTACCTTTTCACCCCATGCTGATCAACTGCGTCGCCTACCAGGAAGGCAAGAAACTGTGCGATATCCCGGTCGAGGATATCAGCGAATACCTGAAACAGGACGACACCTTCGTCTGGGTCGCCCTGCGCGACCCGGCCCCCGCCGACATCACCCTGATGCAGGAAGAATTTGGCCTGCACGAACTGGCGGTCGAAGACGCCCTGCGCGGCCACCAGCGGCCCAAGCTCGAGGAATACGGCGACTCGCTGTTCGTCGTGGTCCAGATCGTGGAGCTGGCCGGGGACGAACTGAACGTCGGCCAGCTGGCCGTGTTCGCCGGCGAGAACTACGTGCTGTCGGTGCGGCGCGACGCCAGCCAGGGCTTCCTGGGCGTGCGCGCCCGCGCCGAGCGCGAGCCGCATCAATTGAAAAAGGGCGCCGGCTTCGTGCTGTACGCGCTGGTCGACGCCGTGGTCGACCGCTACTTCCCGGTGGTCGACATGCTCGAATCCGAGCTCGAGTCGATCGAGGACCACATCTTCGGCATGCAGGGCAAGCAGCGCGCCAACGTCGAGCGCCTGTATGAGCTCAAGCGCAAGGCGCAAACCCTGCGCCATGCCGTGGTGCCGCTGATGGACGCCGTCGGCCGCCTGTACGGCGGCCGGGTGCCGGGCGTGGTGCTCGAGACCCAGGATTACTTCCGCGACGTGCACGACCACCTGTACCGCATCGCCGGCCGCCTGGACGCGGTGCGCGACACGATCAACACCGCGATCCAGGTGACCCTGTCGATGGTGGCGATCGAAGAGAACGAAGTGAGCAAGAAGCTGGCCTCGTACGCCGCGATCTTCGCCGTATTCACCGCCTTCGCCGGGGTGTGGGGCATGAACTTCGAGTTCATGCCCGAGCTGAAGTGGAAGTGGGGCTATCCACTGGCGCTTCTCACTATGGTGGGCGTGTGCGCTTACCTGTACCGCCGGTTCAAGAAGGCCGGCTGGCTGTGATCAGCGCCGGTCGGCGGTCGCCGCCGCGCCGGCGCAAGCCAGCGTCACCATCGCGATCGCCAGCCATTGCACGGTGGTGAGCCGTTCGCCCAGCAGCAGGAAACCCGCCAGCGCCGCCACTGCCGGCCCGGCGCTGACCAGGATCCCGAACACCCGCCGCGGCAGGCGCTTGAGCGCCTTCATCTCGAGCGTGTAGGGCAGGGCCGACGACAGGATGGCCACCGCCAGCCCGCCGCCCAGTACCGCCGGCGCCAGCAGGTCGCCGCCGGCGTAGCTCACGCCGAACGGCACCACGAACACGCAGGCCGCCAGCAGCCCCCACGACACGGCCTGGCCGCCGTCCAGGGTCGACACCCGCTTGCCGAACACGATGTACATCGCCCAGCAGAACGCGGCCGCCAGCGCATAGGCGATGCCGACCGGGTCCAGCGCGGCGCTGTTGGCGGCCGTCGGCAGCAGCAGCCACAATCCGGCGCCGGCGAGGATCACCCACAGGAAGTCGCGCGCATGGCGCGAGGACAGGATCACCACCGCCAGCGGCCCGGTGACTTCGATCGCGACCGCGATCCCGAGCGGGATGCGTTCGAACGAGCGGTAGATGAACAGGTTCATCGCCCCCAGCATCACGCCGTAGATGACGAGATTGGGCAGGTCGGCGCGGCGCAGCGGGAAGCGCCACGGGCGCACGATGGCGAGCAGGATCAGGGCCGACAAGCCGACCCGCAACGCCACCACGCCGGCGCTGCCGACCGCCGGGAACAGGCCCTTGGCCCAGGCGGCGCCGGCATTGACCGACACCAGCGAACCCAGGATGGCCAGCGCGGGCGCGGCCACGCCCTGGGCGGCGGTGGCGGCGCGGGCGTTCACCTGATCATTCACTTGGCGGCCATCGCCTTGGCCACCGCCTCGGCCACGCGGATGCCGTCCACCGCGGCCGACATGATGCCGCCGGCGTAGCCGGCGCCTTCGCCGGCAGGGAACAGGCCGCGCGTGTTCAGGCTTTGCAGGTCGTCGTTGTTGCGCTTGATGCGGATCGGCGACGAGGTGCGGGTCTCGACGCCGGTGAGCACCGCGTCTTCCTTGTAGTAGCCCTTGATCTGCTTGTCGAAGGCGACGAAGGCTTCGCGCAGCGCCGTGATCGCGTAGTCCGGCAGCGAGGTCGCCAGGTCGGTCAGGTGCACGGCCGGACGGAACGACGGCGTCACCGAGCCGAATTCGGTCGATGGCCTGCCTTTCACGAAGTCGCCCATCAGCTGGCCCGGCGCGTCATAGGTGCCGCCGCCGAGCACGAAGGCGCGCGATTCGAGCTCGCGCTGGAAATCGATCCCGGCCAGCGGGTGGCCCGGATAGTCGTCGGGCGTGATGCCGACCACGATCGCGCTGTTGGCGTTGCGCTCGGCGCGCGAATACTGGCTCATGCCGTTGGTGACGACGCGGCCTTCCTCGCTCGAGGCGGCGACCACGGTGCCGCCCGGGCACATGCAGAAGCTGTAGACCGAACGGCCGTTGGAGGCGTGGTGCACGATCTTGTAGTCGGCCGCGCCGAGCAGCTTGTTGCCGGCGTTGGGGCCGAAGCGGCAGACGTCGATCAGCGACTGCGGGTGCTCGACCCGGAAGCCGATCGAGAACGGCTTGGCTTCGATGTACACGCCGCGGTCGTACAGCATCTGGAAGGTGTCGCGCGCGCTGTGGCCGATCGCCATCGTCAGGTGGCGGGTCGCGATCTCTTCGCCATTGGCCAGGCGCACGCCGACCACCTGGCGCACGCCGCCGGTCTCTTCGATCAGCACGTCGTCCACGCGCGTCTCGAAACGGATCTCGCCGCCGAGGCGGATGATCTCGGCCCGCATCTGTTCGACCATCTTGACCAGGCGGAAGGTGCCGATGTGCGGCTTGCTGACGTACATGATCTCTTCAGGTGCGCCGAAGCGCACGAATTCGGTGAGCACCTTGCGGCCATGATGGTTGGTGTCCTTGATCTGGCTGTACAGCTTGCCGTCCGAGAAGGTGCCGGCGCCGCCTTCGCCGAACTGCACGTTCGACTCGGTATTGAGCTTGCGCTTGCGCCAGAAGCCAAAGGTGTCGACGGTGCGCTCGCGCACGATCTTGCCGCGCTCGAGGATGATCGGATTCAGGCCCATCTGCGCCAGGACTAGCGCCACGAACAGCCCGCAGGGACCGGTGCCGACCACCACCGGACGCGGGGTGCCAGGGGCCGGCTTGTTGACCTGCACGAACTTGTAGTCGACGTCGGGCGAGGGCATCACGTGCTGGTCCTGCTTGAGGCGCGCCAGCACCGCCGCTTCGCCGCGCACTTCGGCGTCGATCGAATAGATCAGCACGACGGCGGCCTTCTTGCGCGCATCGTAGCTGCGCTTGTAGACGGTGAAGTCGACCAGGTCGGCGTCCTGGATGCCGAGGCGGGCCAGGATGGCCTCGCGCAGGGCCGGTTCGGGGTGGTTCAGGGGGAGTTTGAGTTCGTTAATACGCAGCATGAGAGGGTGGTTGCTGGTGAGGCAACAAAATGTGAGCGGGCAAACCGCTATTTTACCTCGGCGGCAGGCATCGGGCGGGATGGCGTTGGCGCCCTGGCAGGGCGGCGCGGGTCCTAGCTAGCCGCTTGTGTCTGGTGCCGCGATGTCCAGGGAAAGTGCCTGGATTTTCCTTTTCGTTGAGTAATAGTGATTGGAGAGGACGTTCTGTAGGGTTTACGCAACCATACCTCAGCATTCTACAAATTCTCTACAACTTAGTTCAAATGCATACTGTGTAAATATTGTTTGGCGCGCGAATAGAAAAAAATCTCGCCGGAATGCGGCGCTCCACATATGCACTGCGTATGAAACCATCGTCAATACAATGATTTAGCACATATTTGAGCTTGGGATGCCATACCTACCCCGTATGCATGCATTGGCGTCGTATCGCAAGCCGGATTTGCTTATCCAAAATTTCACTTTGGAAATCTGTTGTATTTAACACTCTGCGCCCCCTGTGTCTGATTGACACTTTTCTGTGCCATATGTTTTTATATGTTCACTTAAATAACGTTTGATTTAGCAACAAACGCTAATTGAGGCTGTTCGTCCTTAATATTTGGGCTGCATATAATGCATCGCCGTGAATGCGGGAATATGCAGACATCGTATTCAGACGCACGAAAATTCATCCTCCTGCTGGCGGCACGCGCTGGAGGCATGGTGTCGTCCAGGAGCCATGCCGCTGCCGGCAAAGAGGAGACCGCATATTGTCGGTACCAATGTTGCGGTAGGCACCCACTCACAAGAAAAGCACAAGGAGAAGTACACATGATGTTGAAACTCAAGTCGATGCCCTTTGCGATTGCCTGCGCGGTCGCCAGTGGCGCCCTGGTCGGCGCAGCGCCGGCCATGGCTCAGTCCCAGCAGGGCAGCGCCGAGGCAGGCCCGCAGCGTGTGGTGGTGACCGGCTCGCTGATCAGCCGCACCAACACCGAAACCCCGACCCCGGTGCAGGTGCTGACCGCGGCCGACATCCAGAAAAGCGGCAAGACCTCGGTCGCCGAGCTGCTGACCGACCTGGCCGCCAACGGCGCCGGCACCCTGGGCACCGGTTTCGCCGGCGCCTTCGCCAATGGCGCCTCCGGCATCTCGCTGCGCGGCCTGACCGTCGGCGCCACCCTGGTGCTGATCGACGGCCACCGCATGGCCCCGTATCCATTGTCGGACGACGCCCAGCGCTCCTTCGTCGACGTGTCGGCGATTCCGTTCGACGCCATCGAGAGCATCGAGGTCCTGAAAAGCGGCGCCTCGTCGCTGTACGGTTCCGACGCGATCGCGGGTGTAATCAATATCAAGCTCAAGAAGAACCTGAACGGCACCCGCCTGTCGGCCGAGATCGGCGACACCCAGCACGGCGGCGGCAAGACCAAGCGCGCCTCGGTCAGCACCGGCATCGGCGACCTCGGCGCCGACGGCTACAACGCCTTCATCACCGCCGAATACCGCAAGCAGGATCCGATCTACGTGGTCGACCGCGAGCAGTTCGGCTACGCCAACCGCGACTGGCGCGCACGTGGCGGCAACGACCTGACCCTGGGCGTGCCGACCAATATCAACAATTTCCTGACCGCGTCCAGCAGCCCCTTCCTGTACAACCCGGCCAATCCGAACAATCCGGCCGGCGTCACCAACGTCAACAACCCGGCCAACTACCTGTTCCTGGATCCGAACTGCAACTTCGCCAAGTACCGCGCCGGCGGTTGCTCGGTGCGCGATACCGAATCGTTCATCCAGCCGCCGACCGAGAACGTCAACGTCCTCGTCGGCATGACCAAGAAGCTGAGCGAGGACTGGGAGGTGCAGTTCAAGGGCTCGATGTTCCGCCGCGAAAGCACCAACAACCGCAACGGCGCAGGCACGTCGCCGCTGGCCTTCAATCCGACGGCCTTCAACGGCACCACCACCCTGGTCAACGGCGTGCTGACCCCGCGCGTCGGCGCAGTGCCGGACACGACCTTCGCGCCGGGCGCCCAGGTCGGCGCCAACGTCACCAACCCGTTTGGCCAGAACGCACGCCTGTATGGCTACATTCCGGATGTCGGCGCTGCCCTGACCACCAAGAACGAGTCGACCGCAACCCGCTTCTCGGCCGACCTGATCGGCAGCGCCTACGGCTGGGACGTGACCGCCTCGGTCGGCGCGACCAAGGTCAAGAACGACCTCGACTATAGTGGCTACGTCAACCGCAGCGCGCTCTACGCCGCATTGCGCAACGGCACCTTCAATGTGCTGGGCGGTAACTCGCCGGCCGTCATGAACCAGGTGTCGCCGCACTTCAGCAACAAGATCGAGTCGACCCTGAACTACGCCGACCTGATCGGATCGCGCGAACTGCTGTCGAACTTTGGCGCCGGTCCGCTGAACTTCGCGGCCGGCCTGCACTGGCACAAGCGCGAGCAGGATGCGCCGCCGTCCAGCCTGACGCTCAATGGCGCGGTGGCCAACACCGCGGCCTTCGCGATCGGCGAAGAGACCAACAAGGCGGCGTTCGCCGAGCTGCAGGCGACCCCGATCAAGAACGTCGAAATCGGCGTCGCCGGCCGCTACGACCACTACGATACCTACGGCCGTTCGTTCACGCCGTCGGCCAACTTCAAGTGGACGCCGAGCCAGCAGATCGGCCTGCGCGGCACCTTCGCACGCGGCTTCCGCGCGCCGGCCCCGGCCGAGGTGGGCAACGCCGGTTCCTTCTTCACCTTCAACGCGATCAGCGATCCGATCCTGTGCGCCAACGGCAGCCAGACCACCGCCGGCAACGTGCCGTCGGCCTGCTCGTTCAGCCCGCCATACGTCCAGACCACGAATCCCGACCTGCAACCGGAGAAATCGAAGTCGTATACCTTCGGCATCATCCTCGAGCCGATGCGTGGCCTGAACATGACCCTGGATTACTACAAGATCCAGATCAAGAACCTGATCGTGACCCAGGCCGGCAACGATCCGAGCTTCGTCCCGACCTGGGTGCGCGGCCCGGCGGCGACGATCGACATCGCCACCGGCTCGGGTAACAACACGGTTCCGGGCATGCCTGTCGCCGGTCCGATCCTGTACGGCCTGTCGCCGTATATTAATGCCGGCAGCACCGAGACCCACGGCATCGAAGCGGATGTGCGCTACCGCTGGCGCCTGGGTGACATGGGCACCATCACGGCCAACCTGAGCGCGGCGCACGTGTTCGGCTACGAGACCGAAGTGGCTGGCCAGAGCTACCAGCTGGCCGGCACCCAGGGTCCATCGTCGGTCGGCGGCGCCACCGGCAATCCGAAGGACCGCGCCCAGTTCACCCTCGGCTATGCCCGCGGCCCGCTGGACGTGACCGCCACCGTGAACTACACGAGCGGCTTCTCCACCTTCGACCCGGCGCTGGGCGAGACCGATTGCGCGTCGACCGGCACCAACGTCGGCGGCCGTCCTTACTTCCAGGGCCTGGTCCAGCCGGCGTGGTATTGCGACGTGTCGTCGTTCACCTCGACCAACCTGAACGTGGCTTACAAGGTTACCGAGAACCTGACCATCCGTGGCGCGATCCTGAACTTGTTCGACAAGGAAGCCCCATATGACGTCGCCACCTACGGCAACGCGGGCAACCAGACCTCGTACAACGCCTCGCTGCACCAGCCTGGCGCGGTGGGCCGCTTCTTCAGCCTGGGCGCGAACTACACGTTCTAAGCCTGCTTGATGTCCAATAAAAAGCCCGCCGGCAGCGATGCCGGCGGGCTTTTCTTGTCTTATATAGTGCGAAGCGCTTACATGCCGCCCCAGGCGCCGGCCAGCACCGCCAGCGCCGCCAGCCCCGCGGTTTCGGTGCGCAGCACGCGCGGACCCATCGACAGCGACAGGGCGCCGGCGGCGACGGCCGCGGCTTCTTCCTGTGGCGTGAGGCCGCCTTCGGGGCCGATCAGGAAGGTGACCGCTTGCGGCGTATTGGCGCGCGCCCAGCCGGCCAGCGATTCGGTCGCGCGCGGGCTGAGCAGGATGCGCACGCCGTCGGCCGGCGCCGCCAGCCATGGCTGCACCTCGAGCAGCGGATGCAGCCGCGCCAGCCGGTTGCGGCCGCACTGCTCGGAGGCGGCGACGATCACGCCCTGCCAGTGCGCTTGCCGCTTATCGAGCCGCTCGCCGGCCAGGCGCACCACGCTGCGCTGGGCCGCCAGCGGCTGGATCGCCGTCACGCCCAGTTCCACCGCCTTTTCCACGATCCAGTCCATCTTCGAGCCTTCAGGCAAGCCCTGGGCCAGGGTGACGGAGTAGGGCGCCTCGGCTCCGACATCCTCGAAGGCGTCGACCGTCGCCGTGGCGCGGCGCTTGCCGCTCTCGCTCAGGGTGGCGCGGTACTGGCCGCCTTCGCCATTGAACAGGGTCAGGCCGGCGCCCGGCTGCAGGCGCACCACGTGCAGGTGGTGGGCGACGGCTTCCGGCAGGTCGACGGTCAGGCCGGCGGCGAGCGGCTGGGGGCAATAAAAACGGGGCATTCTGTGGGGGCGCAGCGAGGGCTTGCGTTAAAGGAATAAACCTGCATTTTAAATCGGCAGCACCCCGGTCTGGTAGAATAACGGGCTACGGCCTCGCGGGCCATCGCTTTCCAATCCCTGATCCACGATCTCCATGAAATCTACGCAAACCACCACCCTGATGGCCAACGCGATCCGCGCGCTGGCGATGGACGCCGTCCAGAAAGCCAACTCGGGCCACCCGGGCATGCCGATGGGCATGGCCGAGATTGCCGTCGCGCTGTGGGACAAGCACTACCGCCACAATCCGGCCAATCCGGGCTGGACGAACCGCGACCGCTTCCTGCTCTCGAACGGCCACGGCTCGATGCTGCACTATGCGCTGCTGCACCTGGCCGGCTACGACCTGACGATGGACGATCTGCGCGACTTCCGCCAGATGCACTCGAAGACCCCGGGCCACCCGGAAGTCGGCATCACCCCGGGCGTGGAGACCACCACCGGTCCGCTGGGCCAGGGCATCGCCAACTCGGTCGGCATGGCGCTGGCCGAGTGGCTGCTGGGTAACGAATTCAACCGTCCAGGCTACGACGTGGTGGATCACTACACCTACGCCTTCCTGGGCGACGGCTGCCTGATGGAAGGCATCTCGCACGAAGTGGCGTCGCTGGCCGGCACCCTGCGCCTGAACAAGCTGATCTGGCTGTACGACGACAACGGCATTTCGATCGACGGCCGTGTGGAAGGCTGGTTCACCGACGACACCCAGAAGCGTTTCGAGGCCTACGGCTGGAACGTGATCCCGAAGGTCGACGGCCACAGCGTCGCCGACATCGATGCGGCCATCGAAAAGGCGAAACAATCGGATCGTCCGACCCTGATCTGCTGCAAGACCATCATCGGCAAGGGCGCCCCGAACCTGGAGGGCGGCGACAAGGTCCACGGCGCGCCGCTGGGCGACGCCGAGATCGCTGCCGTGCGCAAGCACCTGATCTGGGATCCGATCCCGTTCGACATCCCGGCCGACCTGTACGAAGCCTGGGACGCGAAGGCGCGCGGCGCGCAAGCCGAAGGTGAGTGGAACACGATGTTCGACGCCTACCGCGGCGCCCACCCCGAGCTGGCCGCCGAATTCGAGCGCCGCATGAAGGGCGACCTGCCTGCCGATTTCAGCAAGACCCTGGACGCGGCGATCGCCGCCTGCGTCGACAAGGCCGAGACCATCGCCACCCGCAAGGCCTCGCAGAACGCGATCCAGGCGCTGGCCCCGGTGCTGCCTGAATTCCTGGGCGGCTCGGCCGACCTGACCGGCTCGAACCTGACCAACTGGAAGGAATCGGTGCCTGTGCGTTCGGGCATCGCCGGCAACCACATCAACTACGGCGTGCGCGAATTCGGCATGTCGGCGATCCAGAACGGCGTGGCCCTGCACGGCGGCTTCATCCCGTTCGGCGCGACCTTCCTGACCTTCTCGGATTACAGCCGCAATGCCCTGCGCATGGCTTCCCTGATGAAGATCCGTTCGATCTCGGTGTTCACCCACGATTCGATCGGCCTGGGCGAAGACGGCCCGACCCACCAGTCGATCGAGCACGTCTCGTCGCTGCGCCTGATCCCGGGCCTGGACAACTGGCGTCCGTGCGACACCGTCGAGTCGGCGGTGGCATGGGGCGCGGCGGTGCAGCGCAAGGACGGTCCATCGACCCTGATCTTCTCGCGCCAGAACCTGCCGTTCATGGCGCGCGAGGCGGCGCAGGTGGCCGACATCGCCAAGGGCGGCTACGTGCTGCGCGACAGCGCCGACGCTAAAGTGATCCTGATCGCGACCGGTTCCGAAGTCGAGCTGGCAGTGAAAGCCTTCGACGCGCTGGCGGGTGAGGGCATCGCCGCACGCGTGGTGTCGATGCCGTCGACCGACGTGTTCGACCGCCAGGACGCCGCCTACAAGGCGTCGGTCCTCACCAAGGGCGTGCCGCGCGTGGCCATCGAAGCCGGCGTGACCGCCTTCTGGTACAAGTACGTGGGCCTGGAAGGCGCCGTGGTCGGCATCGACACCTTCGGCGAATCGGCGCCGGCGCCGGTGCTGTTCAAGCACTTCGGCTTCACCGTCGAGAACGTCGTCGCGAAAGCGAAAGAAGTTATCGCAGCATAAGCATTTGCCGGACGCGGGCTGCTCCCAGGAGCAGCCCGTTCTACTATGTTCGTTACGAAAAAAGTTTTTTTCTAATCAGGAGCACAGCATGACGATCAAAGTTGCAATCAATGGTTATGGCCGCATCGGCCGCAACGTCCTGCGCGCCTTCTATGAAGGCGGCAAGAAGCAAGATATCCAGATCGTGGCGATCAACGACCTCGGCAATGCCGAGTCGAACGCCCACCTGACCCGTTACGACACCGCCCACGGCAAGTTCCCGGGCACCGTCACGGTCGAGGGCGACAATATGATCGTCAACGGCGACAAGATTCGCGTGTTCGCGCAGCGCAATCCAGCCGAGATCCCATGGGGCGAGCTGGGCGTGGACGTGGTGCTGGAGTGCACCGGCTTCTTCACCACCAAAGAGAAAGCCTCGGCCCACCTGAAGGGCGGCGCCAAGAAGGTCATCATCTCGGCCCCGGGCGGCAAGGACGTCGACGCGACCGTCGTGTTCGGCGTGAACCAGGACGTGCTGAAAGCCAGCGACACGGTAATTTCGAACGCCTCGTGCACCACCAACTGCCTGGCCCCGCTGGTCAAGCCGCTGCATGACGCCATCGGCCTGGAAACCGGCCTGATGACCACCGTGCACGCCTACACCAACGACCAGGTGCTGACCGACGTGATGCACGAAGACCTGCGCCGCGCCCGTTCGGCCACCCAGTCGATGATCCCGACCAAGACCGGCGCCGCCGCCGCGGTCGGCCTGGTGCTGCCGGAACTGAACGGCAAGCTGGACGGCTTCGCGATTCGCGTGCCGACCATCAACGTGTCGATCGTCGACCTGTCGTTCATCGCCAAGCGCGACACCACGGTCGAAGAGATCAACGAGATCATGAAGAAGGCCGCAGCCGAAGGCCCGCTGAAGGACATCCTGACCTACAACACCGATCCGCTGGTCTCGGTCGACTTCAACCACAACCCGGCATCGTCGAACTTCGACGCCACGCTGACCAAGGTCTCGGGCCGCCTGGTGAAGGTGACCTCGTGGTACGACAACGAGTGGGGCTTCTCGAACCGCATGCTCGACACCACTGTCGCGCTGATGAACGCGAAGTAAGCCTTCGGGCATCCAATCGCCCCGGGTGCGCGCGCGCATCCGGGGCTTTTTTGCGTCTGTACACTACCCCGAAAGCATTAAATCAGCGATAAATCCATGCAACAATCCTAATTCATTGACAGCGTAATATACAGATATGTATCGTGGATTCGTCCCTTTAAACCGGAACGATCCATGCCTGCAAAACGCGTCAAGACCATCCTGTCATATGTGCTCATCCTTGCTGCTGGTCTCGGTATAGGATCCGGCGTTCCCTACGTCGTCAACCTGCTGAAGCCCGCCTATGCCACGGGCGACTACAGCGCCTACTATCCCGACAAGCAAAGCAATGTCGTTCTCTATGGAACGAGCTCATGCACTTATTGCATTCAGGCGCGCGCTTATCTACGGGAACGCAATATCGCATTCATCGATCGTAATATTTCCGATTCGGATCAAAGTTATCGCGAGCTCGCGCAGCTTGGCGGGAAGGGTGTCCCGGTGATACTGGTCGGCGAACGGATGCTCACCGGATTCAACCAGGACCACCTGGAAGCCGCTCTTGCCGCGGCAGGCCGCATCGCGCGGCCCTGACCGCTGGCCCATTTTGCCGATTTCCCGTGTCGGGATCGGCGCGACCTGCGGCGCGGCTCCTGAGCTATGTCGCCGCCTTTATCATCTAGGAGAAATGTATGAGCAAGAAGCTTGCAGTGCTGTTGTTCGCAATCGGGCTCGGTAGCGCAGCCTCGGTATCGGCCTTCCAGCAAGACATGGGTCAGTGCGCATGGCAATGCCTTAGGGGGTATCAGGCATGCGTAGCCAATGGCTACGATGAAAGCCAGTGTAATATGGACCGTACCGATTGCTACGCCCGTTGCGGCATCTAGGTTGAATCGCAGCATGCCGCACCGTGAGCGGCGCGGCATGTGCCAACCCGGCGTTTTCAGGTGATTATTTCGCGTCCGGCCACGGCGTCAGGATCTCGAAGCCGTTCTTCGTCACCACGATCATGTGTTCCCACTGCGCCGACAGCGAACCGTCCCGCGTCATCACGGTCCAGCCGTCATCGAGCTGGATCACGTCTTCCTCGCCAATATTGATCATCGGCTCGACCGTGAAGGTCATGCCTTCCTTGAGCAGCAGGCCGGTGTTCGGGCGGCCGTAGTGCAGCACTTGCGGCTCTTCGTGGTAGACGCGGCCGATGCCGTGGCCGCAGTAGTCGCGCACCACCGAGTAGCCGGCGCCTTCGGCCAGCTTCTGGATCGCGTGGCCGACGTCGCCCAGGCGCGCGCCCGGACGCACGGCGCGGATCCCGGCCATCATCGCTTCATAGGTCGTGTCGACCAGCTTCTTCGCTTCGGGGCTTGGCGTGCCGGCGAAATACATGCGGCTGGTGTCGCCGTGCCAGCCGTCCTTGATCACGGTGACGTCGATGTTGACGATGTCGCCGTCCTGCAGCACGTCCTTGTCGCTCGGGATGCCGTGGCAGACCACGCCGTTGATCGAGGTGCACAGGGTCTTGGGGAAGCCATGGTAGCCGACGTTGGCCGGCGTGGCCTTCTGCACCTTGCGGATATAGTCGTGGCAGCGGCGGTCGAGTTCTTCGGTGGAGACGCCGGGCACGACGTATTCCTTGATCATTTCCAGGACTTCGGCGGCGAGGCGGCCGGCAATGCGCATCTTGGCGATGTCTTTGTCGTTCTTGAGTTTGATGGTCATACGGTAAGAGTAGGGCTGCACGCGGCGCGGGCAAACCGCCATGATACCGCGCAGGCGGCGCCACGATAGAAAGCGCAATTAAAAATGCCCGCCCGGCGGAGCCGGACGGGCATTCGGTCATGTCTTCAGGACAGGGCCTTGCGGCCCCGAACCATTAGAACGACTGGTTGTAGCGGACGTAGAAGAAGCGGTCCAGCGACATGTCGGCGTCAACCGACGAGGCCGATGCCTGGGTGCCGTACACCATGCGTGGCGACTTGTCGAAGACGTTGTTGATACCGAACAGGATGCGGGCATCCCAGTTGGTCTTGTAGCCAACGCTCACGTCGTGGATGGTGACCGAGCCCAGCTTGTTGTAGCCGGTACCCCACGACGACGTTTCGCCGGTCGGGTTGCTGCACTCGACGCCAGTATCGACGTCCCAGCACTGGTCCTTGACCGGGCTGTAGTAACGGAAGCCCCAGGTGGCGCTCCAGTTGCCCAGCGACCAGTCGAGGTTGGTGTTCGACTTCACGCGGTTGTAGAAGTAGTCGCCGGCGTAGTCGTTCCATTCCTGGTCGGCGCCGCTGCGGGTACGGAACTTGTCGGTGTACGAAGTTTCGTTACGGATGTTGAACTGACCAAACGAGGTGCGTGGCAGACGGTAGCTGATCGACAGGTCCAGGCCTTCGGTTTCCATTTCGCCCAGGTTGGCATTGCCGCGTGCCAGTTGGGTCAGGTTGCCGGTGACCGGATCACGACGCAGCGAGTCGCAGAAGTTCGTGACGCCTTCGATATAGCACTGGTTCACGACGTAGCCTGCGCTGATCGCGGTGATGCGGTTCTCGATGGAGATGTTGTACCAGTCGAGACCGATGCTCAGGCCGTTCACGAACGATGGGTTGTACACGAAGCCGAAGGTCTTGGTGACCGCGGTTTCAGGCTGCAGGAACTGGTTGCCGGCGCCGCTGTTGAAGGCGACCAGCGACTGGGTGCCGCCGGAGTTTTCGATCGGACCACCCGCCTGCAGCAGCTGGCGGTAGCCGTTTGGCGTGCCGATGACGCCGCCGAAACCGGTGGCGCAGCGGCCGGCCACGGCCGCGTTGCGCGATGCTTCGCCGAAGCGGGTGTCGCACGGATCCAGGAAGGTGTCGAACGACTGCGAACCGCCGCCCGAGACGTCGTCCAGGGTCGGTGCGCGGAAGCCTTCAGCCCAGGTACCGCGGACCAGCACATCCTTGACCGGCTTGTACATGAAGCTGGCCTTGCTGTTGTTGGTCACGCCGAAGTTGCTGTAGTCCGAGTGGCGGGTTGCGAAGTTGAGGCTCAGCAGTTCAGCGAACGGCTGGTCTTTCAGGACCGGCACGTTCAGTTCGGCGTATGCTTCGCGGACAGTGTAGCGGCCATAGGTCGCCTGGCCCGACAGGTTGGTCGAGTAGCCCGACTGCGAGAACTGGTCAGGGACGTCGTAGCCCTTGACTTCGCGGTGTTCGAGGCCGACCGCCAGGCCGACTGCGCCGGCCGGCAGCTGGAACAGCTCGCCGCCGATGTCGGCCGTGGCGCTGTTGATGGTCGAACCGTAGGTCTTGGTGCCGACGGTGTTGACGTAGGCCAGCGCTTCCGGGGTCGAGGCCGAAGGGCCGCCCAGGATGTCCCATGGGGTGCACGATGCCAGGCCGATCGGATCGTCAGGCGTGCCGCACTGGACGACGCCAGCCGCGTTCATGAACGATGGGCCCAGGGCCTGCTTCAGGTTCAGCAGATTGATGTTGCCCGAATCGGTTGCGGTACCAGACACCTTGTTGTGGTTGTAGCCGACGCTCCAGTTCCAGGCCAGGTCCTTGACGGCGAATTCGCCTTCAAGCGATGCGTCGATGTGCAGGGTGCGGTTTTCGTTCTCGGTGAGGCGTGGCAGCTCGATGGTGCGGCGCTGGAAGAACAGGTCCTGGCCCAGGCCGGCGCCGACGACGGAGCTGCCGTATGGGTTGTAGTAGCTGTCCTTGTCGATGTAGACCGGATAGGTGGCCTGCGAGGTCGATTGCAGCGGGTAGCCGGCGATCTGGCGCAGCGACTTGCGTTGCGAGTACATCGCGGTGGTCTTCAGGCGCATGTCTTTCGGCAGCGCGATTTCACCCTTGACGAACAGGGTGTCCAGCTTGTTCGGCGACAGCAGGTCCATGTCGGCCGACGAGTTGTACTTGTCTTCCTGGATCGCTTGCGAATAGGCGTGGTAGTTGTTCGGGTTGCGCGAGTCGGCGCCGACGCCGTTGCCGGTCCAGTCGCCGGTGTGGTTCAGGACCCGGTTGAAGCCGCCCTGGGCAGCGTTGGTCAGCGAACCGCCGTTGGCCGGGTTGACCGGGGTGATGCGGCCCCATGGGCCTGCGCCCAGGCCGGAATACGGGTGATCCGGACCGTACTGGAAGCGGGTGATGTTACGAGTGCCGGTGGCTACGCGGCCCTGTTCGGTGTGCGACAGACCGAACATCAGCGAAGCCTTCTCGTCGCCTGCGCCGTAGCTCAGCGAGAAGTCCTTGTTCTTGCCGTCGTTCTTTTCGTTCTGGCCAGTGTACAGCGACAGTTGGCCACCCTGCATGTTCTTCTTCAGGATGATGTTGACCACGCCGGCGATTGCGTCCGAGCCGTAGATCGACGAGGCGCCATCCTTCAGGATTTCCATGCGTTCGATCATGGAAGATGGAATGGTCGACAGGTCGGTGTAACCGGCAACGGTCTGGGTCCAGCGCTTACCGTCCACCAGCACCAGCAGGCGGTTTGCACCCAGGTTGCGCAGGCTGACGTACTGGCCGCCGGCCTCGGTGTTCGAGATCAGCGAACCCGAACGGCTGAAGTCAGGCGCGCCGGCCGACGACAGGTTGTTCAGGACGTCGCCAACGGTGACCAGACCGGTTTTCTGGATCTGTTCCTGGTTCATGACCTGGATCGGTTGTGCTGTTTCCAGGTCGACTTGGCGGATACGCGAACCGGTCACTTCGACGCGCTGTAGCGGCGCCGATGCTTCCTGTGCGACCGCTGCGGTCATGCCGAGGGTCATACCGCCGAGGCAGATCGCGCGGACCGACCGGGACAAGAGTGTTTCCATCATGTTGCAAACTCCTAGGGGTGAAAACGCGGCGGCACCATGGGAAGGGCACTGCCACCGAAAATGTCGCGAAGCGACTCGCTGAAAAACGCCAACTACTTGGTTTAACGACTTTTCAAGCCAGCAATAAAACCACTCGCGGTGTATGACTGTCAATGCATACGGGTCTGTATGACGGATGTGTTGCAGAAATGTGTATTTATTGATTGCCACTTTGACAAGTAATTGACTATGCGGTCAACAACTGATCTAAATTTGGCAAGAAGAAAAAAAGCCCGCCCGGCTTGCGCCGGACGGGCTTTTTCAGCAATTAAATTGCTTAGAAGTTTTGGTTGTAACGGATGTAGACGAAGCGGTCGAGCGGCACTTCCGGATTCACCGAGTTCGACGACGAAGTGCCGCCGTAGTTGCTGTTCGCGCTGTAGTTGATGATCGGCTTCTTGTCGAAGATGTTGTTTGCACCGATCAGCAGCTTGGCGTTCCACGGCAGGGCGTAGCCGACCGACAGGTCCGAGAACCACATTTCCTTCAGGCGGTTGTAGCCGGTGCCCCAGGTCACGGCGTCGGTCGGATTCGAGCATTCGACGGCCGGGTTGACGGTCCAGCAACGGGTCTTCTGGCTGCTGTAGAAGCGGGTCGCGAACGTGGCGCTCCAGTCGCCCAGGCTCCAATCCAGCGCCAGGTTCGACTTCACGCGATAGATGTCGGATTCGCCGGCGTACTCGGCCCAGTCGGCGGTGCTGGTGCTGCGGGTGCGGTACGAGTCCACATAGGTGGTCTCCGAACGGAACGCGAACTGGCCGTAGCGGGTGCGTGGCAGGCGGTACGACAGGCTGACGTCGACACCCTCGGTTTCCATCTCGCCCAGGTTGGCATTGCCGCGCGACAGTTCGACGATCTGGCCGGTGACCGGATCACGCTTGAGCTGGCTGCAGAACTGCGGCACGCCCGACACGTAGCACTGATTGATCACGTAGCCCGCGCCGATGGCGGTGATGCGGTTGTCGACCTGGATGTTGAACCAGTCCAGCGCCAGCGAGAAGCCAGGCACCGACGCCGGGCTGAACACGATGCCCGCGGTGCGGGTGATGGCGGTCTCCGGGGTCAGGAACGCATTGCCCGCGCCCGAGTTGAAGGCGGTCGGCGTCTGCGCGGCGGCCGTGACCGGCGTGCCGGCCTGGTTCACCTGGCGGAAGTTGGCCGGGACACCGGCGGCGAGGCAGCGCGCTGCCGTGGCCGGGTTGGTGGCGGCATCGCCGTAGCGGCTGTCGCAGGCGTCGAGATAGCTGTCGAACGATTGCGAACCGCCGCCGAAGGTGTCGCTCAGGGTCGGGGCGCGGAAGCCTTCGGCCCAGGTGCCGCGGACCAGCACGTCCTTGATCGGCTTCCACATCACGCTCGCCTTGCTGTTGGTGGTCGAGCCGAAGTTCGAGTAGTCCGAATAACGCGTTGCCAGGTTCAGGCTCAGCAGGTCGGCGCCGATCACGCCCTTGAGCAGCGGAATGTTGGTCTCGAGGTAGGCTTCGCGCACGGTATAGCGGCCGCGGGTCGTCTTGGCGGCAAGGCCGGACGAGTAGCCCGACTGCTCGAACAGGCCGGGCGCGTCGTAGCCGCGCACTTCGCGGTACTCGAGGCCGCCCGCGATGCCGACCGCGCCGGCCGGCAGCGTGAACAGCTCGCCGCTCAGGTCCGCGTTGGCGTTGCTGATGGTCGAGCCATAGGTGCCCTGGGCCTGCGCCATCACGTAGTTCAGGGCTTGCGGGGTCGAGGCCGACGGGCCGCCCAGGATGTCCCATGGGGTGCACGAGGTCAGCGCGATCGGTGAGTCCGGCGTGCCGCACTGGACCACGCCCGAGGCGTTCAGGAACGACGGGCCCAGCGCCTGTTTCAGGTTCAGCAGGTTCAGGTCGCCCGTGCCTTGGGTCGTGCCCTGGACCTTGTTGTAGTTGTAGGCCACCGACCAGTTCCACGGCAGGCCGCGCATCTCGAAGTCGCCTTCGAGCGCGGCGTCGATGTGGAGGGTATCGCTGGTGTTGTCGGTCACGCGCGGCACTTCGATGGTGCGGCGGGAGAACCACAGGTCCTGGCCGAGGCCGGCGCCGGCGACCTGGTTGCCGTACGGATTATAGTAGCTGTCCTTGTCGATGTAGACCGGATAGGCGGCCTGGGTGGTCGACGTCAGCGGATAGCCGGCGATCTGGCGGCTCGATTTGCGCTGGGCGAACATGGCGGTCGTCACCAGGCGGGTGTTGTAGGGCAGCGCGATTTCACCCTTGGTGAAGATCGAGGTCAGCTTGTTCGGCGCGGCCAGGTGCATCTGGTCGGTCGAGTTGTACACGTCGGCTTCGGCGCCGGTGTAGTTGTGGTAGTTGGCCGGGTTGCGCGAATCGGCGCCGACGCCGTCGCCGAGGTAGCCGCCGGTGTGGTTCAGGATGCGGTTGAAGCCGCCCGCGGAGGCGGTGGTCAGCGAGCCGCCATTGGCCGGGTTGACGGCGGTGATGCGGCCCCATGGCGAGGCGCCGAGGCCGGACAGGTAGTGATCCGGACCGTAGGTGAAGGAAGTGATCGGACGGGTGCTGGACCAGACTTCGCCCTGCTCGGTATGGGTCAGGCCGAACAGCAGGCTGGCTTTTTCGTCGCCGGCGCCGTAGGTGACGGAGAAGTCCTTGTTCGTGCCATCGTTCTTTTCGTTCTGGCCGACGTAGGCGCTGGCGGTGCCGCCCTGCATGTTCCTCTTCAGGATGATGTTGACCACGCCCGCGATCGCGTCCGAGCCGTAGATCGACGACGCGCCATCCTTCAGCACTTCGATGCGCTCGATCAGCGCGGCCGGCACGGTCGACATGTCGGTGTAGCCGCCGGTCGAGGTGGTCCAGCGTTTGCCGTTGACCAGCACGAGCAGTCGCTGCGCACCGAGGTTACGCATATTGATGTACTGGCCGCCCATTTCACGGTTCGACGTCAGGACCGAACCCCGGCTGAAGGCTGGCGTGCCGACCGACGACAGCTGGTTGACGATATCGCCGACGGTCACCAGGCCGCTCTTCTGAATCTGCTCGGCGTTGACGACTTGCACCGGTTGCGCCGTTTCCAGGTCCACCTGGCGGATACGCGAACCGGTCACTTCGACGCGCTGCGTTTCCTGCGCGATAGCGGTCAGTGTGGGCAGTGCGAGGGCGACTGCCAATGCGATCTTGGTACGTTGTTGCATGTGCTCTCCATCCTTGCGTCCCACCGGAAGTGGAACGACTTTTTATGATTAATAAGTGCAACCCGTGCGCATGCGGGGCCCGTGGGTAACGGCTGTTCCGTAGTGCATACACATCTGTATAAAACCATTCCATATTGATGAGTGTCAACGCACTGAACCCCTGTTTATGTGGCAAAAACAACAGTTATCAAAAAGAAATTAAATGACTGAAAAGTCAGGAATTTCAATGGCTTACAGATGGTGCGTGCGAGGTGTATGCACGAGTAGTTTTGGTGCGCAGGCCGCGCATGCGCACCGGGGTGGTGCGCATGTGAATCAATGGGAGGGAGAGGAAGAAAGTGGAAATTCAGGCGCCGAAACAGGCTTGCCACAGGCGCTGCACGCTGTCCGGATGGTGGCCGACCAGGCCGGGTTCGACCCGGGTCTTGTCCTGGCCCTGCAGCCGCACGCTGTGCTGCAGCTTGCGCATGATGCGGTAGGCGTCGGCGACCTGCCCCGCCAGGCCGGCGTCGATCAGGCCCAGCTCGCCGCAGACGCGCAGCAGGGCGATATTGCCGGCGTTCGCGGTCAGCTGCGGGTAAGCCGCGGCATGGCGCAGCACCAGGTATTGCACGATGAACTCGATGTCGATCATGCCGCCCGCGTCGTGCTTGAGGTCGAACAGCTCGCTGCGGTTGACGTTGGCGTCGCGCATGCGCTGGCGCATGCGCACCACCTCCTCTTTCAGTTGCGCTTCCTGGCCGGAGCGGTCCTTGCGCAATACCTGCTCGCGGATCGCCTCGAAGCGCGCGCCGATGGCCGGCTCGCCCGCGCAGAAGCGGGCGCGCGTCAATGCCTGGTGTTCCCATAGCCAGGCGGCATCGTTCTGGTAGCGCTCGAAGGCGGCGACGGACGAAACCAGCATGCCGCTGGCGCCGTCCGGCCGCAGGGCGATGTCGACGTCGAACAGGATGCCGGCCGCGGTATGGGCCGTCATCCAGGTGATGAAGCGCTGGGCCAGGCGCGCATACAGGGGCGGGGCATCCTGGTCCTCGTCGTCGTACAGGAAGATCACGTCGAGGTCCGACACATAGCCGAGCTCCTTGCCGCCCAGCTTGCCGTAGGCGATGACGGCGAAGCGTGGTTCCTCGCGGTGGCGGCCATTGACCGTGCGCCAGGCATGCCTGACCACGGCGCCGACGATCATGTCCGCCAGCGCCGACAGGTGGTCGGCCAGCCGTTCGACCGACAGCTCGCCGGCCAGGTCCAGGGCAAGCAGGCGGAACAGCTGCGCATGGTGGGCTTCGCGCAGGATGTCGAGCTGGCGCTCGGTATCGCCGGCCGCCTCGCTCAGGTGTTCGTCCAGCAGCGCGGCCAGCTGTCCGAGGTCGCCGGCCCCGGCATTGCGGTCGTCCAGCAGTTCGTCGAGCAGGATCGGGTGCTGGGTGAGGAAGGTGGCGGCCCAGCCGCTGGCATTGATCATCCGGATCACGCGCTCGAGCGTGTGCGGGTATTCGGTCAGCAGCGACAGGTAGGCCGAGCGGCGCGCGATCGCCTCGAACAGGTCGAGCAGGCGGCCCAGGGTGGCGGCGTGGCTGCCGATCCCGGCCTCATCCACCACGCTGGCCACCAGCGGCAGGGCGGCTTCCACCAGCGCCAGCAGCCGCTCTCGGCTGGCGTCGGGCATGCTGGACAAGCGCGGACCCTGCAGCGTGGCGGTCAGGCGGCTGGCGGCGGTGCGGGCGTCGTCGAAGCAGAGCGCGGCCAGGCGGGCGGCGAGCGCATCCACGTTGTCCAGTTCGTCGGCCAGGGGCGGGGCGTCCGGCTTGTCGTCGGGCTTTTCCTTGTCGGCGAAGATGGCGTCGAACTGCTGGGCCACATAGGCGCGCTGCGCGTCGAGCTCGTCCAGCAGGGCGGCTTCGTCCTCGAAGCCCATCATGCGCGCCACCGCCAGCCGGTCGTCGGCATTGGCCGGCAGGGTATGGGTCTGGGCATCTTCCAGGTATTGCACCCGGTGCTCGAGGTTGCGCAGGAACGTATAGGCCTGCAGCAGGCGCTCGACTGTCTCTTGCGGCAGCAGCTCGCGCTCGGCCAGCAGCAGCAGGGTCTTGCGGGTGGAGCGCTCGCGCAAGGCCGGATCGCGTCCGCCGCGGATCAGCTGGAACACCTGGGCCAGGAACTCGATCTCGCGGATGCCGCCGCGCCCCAGCTTGACGTTGTGGCTGCGCTCGGGATGCAGGCGCTCCTGGCGCTTCACCTCGGCGCGGATCTGGGCGTGCATATTGCGGATCGCATCGATCACGCCGAAGTCGAGGTAGCGCCGGAACACGAAGGGCCGCACGATCGCGTCGAGCGCCGCGATGTCGTCGGGCGCGCCGGTGACGGCGCGCGCCTTGACCCAGGCATAGCGCTCCCATTCGCGGCCCTGGACGATCAGGTATTCCTCGACCATGCCCAGGCTGGCCGCCAGCGGGCCGGACTTGCCGTTGGGGCGCAGCGCCATGTCGACCCGGAACGTGAAGCCGTCCTCGATCACCTCGGACAGCGCCGCGTTCAGGCGCCGCCCGAGGCGCACGAAGAACTCGTGGTTCGACAACTGCCGCTGGCCGGGGCCGGCCGCGGTCTCGCCGTCTTCCGGATAGACGAAGATCAGGTCGATGTCCGACGAGACATTGAGTTCGCCGCCGCCCTGCTTGCCCATGGCCAGCACCATCAGGTGCTGGGGGCGGCCGGATTCCTCGCCCATTGGCATGCCGTGGCTGGTCACCAGCTCGTCGGTGAGGGCGGCGACGTGGGTCTGGATCGCGAAGTCGGCGAAGGCCGTCATGGCCGTGACCACCTCATCGAGGTCGGCTTGAGCGCCCAGGTCGCGCGCCACGATGGTCGAGACCAGCAGGTTGCGCACGCGGCGCATGGCCCGTTCCAGCGGCAGGCCCTGGGCCAGTTCGCGTTCCAACAGCGCGCGGAAATCGGCGCCGCCCAGCGATAATGATGACAATGCGGCCAGTTGGGCGGCGCGCTCGGGAGCGGCATCGAGCCAGCGCTGGACGAAGCGCGAAGCGCAGGCGGGGGAAGCTGTGGTCATCGTCGATCCTGTTAGATGCGCGGGTCGGTGCCGCCCGGCAGGGAGGGTTTTTAAGGTCGGGCTCAGAGGCGATGCGGTAGAATGGCCTGCTCATCGGACACGATACGCTGCCTGGGTCAGCACCGATGGTAAGGTAGACGCCGCAACTGTTGCAAGCGACCTGTTTTATTAAAGAGTTAAATTTACGGCGAGCCTTTGTTATTAGCACCTTGATGCACAACCCGGATCCGCAGGCGCCCACTGCGGCATCGCCGCTCGCCGTGCGCTGGCGGCGGCTGCGTTCGGCCTACCGCATGGCCAACCTGGCCTCGCACCACGTGCTCGGCTTTACCATCAAGCTCGTGCTGCTGGTGTATTTCGCGCTTGCCGTGCTGTTCCTGGTGCTGCGCTACGCCATCCTCCCCAACATCGACCTGTATAAAAGCGACATCGAGCGCATGGCCGGCAATGCCCTCGGCAGCCGGGTCACGATCGCGCGCCTGGCCGCGTCCTGGCACGGCTTGCGGCCGGCCCTGTCGCTTAGCGAGGTGCGCCTGCACGACCGCGACGGGCGCCAGGTGCTGGCGCTGCCGCAGGTCGAGGCGACCCTGGGCTGGTGGAGCGTGGCCGCCTTCGAGCCGCGCTTCGCCTCGCTTGAGATCAAGGGGCCGCGCCTGGCGGTGCGGCGCGGGCTGGACGGCGTGATCGAGGTCGCCGGCGTGCGGCTCGACCCCAACAAGGCCGGCGGCGGCGGCGGCGACTGGCTGCTGCGCCAGCGCGAGATCGTGATCCGCGACGGCCGGGTCGACTGGACCGACGAATTGCGCGGCACGCCGCCGCTGGCGCTGGAAGGCGTGACCCTGGCGCTGCTCAATCGCTGGGGCGCCCACCACTTCGCGCTGCAGGCCACGCCGCCGCGCGCGCTGGGCAGCCCGATCGACGTGCGCGCCCAGTTCCGCCACCGCTTCGGCGAACGGCCGTCGGACGTGCTGCGCTGGAAGGGCGAGCTGTACGCCGACCTGCGCGACGTCGACCTCGGCGCCTGGAAACGCTTCGTCGACTATCCGATCCAGCTCGAGCGCGGCCGCGGTTCGCTGCGCGCCTGGCTCGGCTTCGACCAGGCGCGCCTGGCCGGCTTCACCGCCGACCTGGCCCTGGCCGGGGTCAATGCGCGCCTCGGCAAGGACATCGCGCCCCTGCAACTGGCGCGCGTCAGCGGCCGCCTGTCGGCGCGCGAGGAATTGCTGCCGAACGGGGCCGACGGCAAGCCGACCTTCGGCGCCCACGGCCACACGATCCGCCTCGAACACTTTGCCGTGGTGGCGCGCGATGGCCGCGCGCTGCCGCCGGCCACGCTCGAACAAACCTGGCGTCCCGCGAAGGATGGTCAGCCGGAGCGCGGCGCCCTGCGCGCGCGCCGGCTCGACATCGGCGCGCTGGCGGCGCTGGCCCAGTACCTGCCGGTCACGCCGGTGCAGCGCCAGCTGCTGGCCGACTATGCGCCGCGCGGCATGCTGCAGGACGTCAGCGCCGAATGGGATGGGCGCTACCCGAACGTGAGCGGCTGGCGCATCCGCGGCGAGGTCGCCGACCTGGCCCTGAATGCCGTCGCCGCCCGTCCGGCGAGAAACGCCCAGGGCGGCGTTCCGGCGCTGCCGGCGCGGCCCGCCACGCCCGGTTTCGAGCGCCTGAGCGGCCGCATCGATGCGAACGAGCGCGGCGGCAGCGTGGCGCTGGACTCGAAGGGCCTGGCGCTGTTCATGCCGGCCTGGTTCGCCGAGCCGCGCATGCCGTTCGACCAGCTGGCGCTGAACGCGAACTGGAAGCTCGAGCCGGGGCAGCAATTGCAGGTGGAGGTCGACGACCTGACGTTCCGCCAGGGCGATTTCACGGGCGAGGTGTCGGGCCGCCACGTGTTGCCGCTCGAGCCCGGCCACGGGCCCGGCAGCGCCGACTTCAGCGGCAGCCTGGACGGCTTCCCGATCGACCAGATCGGCCGCTACCTGCCGCTCGCCACCCCGCACGGCCTGCACGACTGGCTGGTCGGGGCCTTGCAGGGCGGACGCCTGAACGACGCCAGCCTGCGCCTGCGCGGCGACCTGGCCCACTTCCCGTTCCATGCCAATAACGCGGCCGAACGCGCGCGCGGCGAATTCAGCGTGAGCGGACGGCTGGCAGGGGCGCGCCTCGAATACGCGCCCGGCCACCGGCATCCGGACGGCACGCCGCTGTGGCCGCTGGCCGAGGCGATCGACGGCAGCATCGAGTTCGACCGGGCGCGCATGGAAATCCACGGCAAGACCCTGCGCACCCTGGGCGTGGCGCTGTCGAACGTCAAGGCGGTGATCCCCGACCTCGGCGCCCACGAGAACATGATGCTCGAGATCGACGGCCAGGGCGCCGGGCCGCTGCAGGAATTCCTGCGCTATGTGTCGGTGACGCCGGTGCTGGACTGGATCGGCCACTTCACCGAGGACACGCGCGGCAGCGGCAACGCGAAGCTGGGCCTGAAATTGCGCATGCCGCTGTCGCACATGCATGACACCAAGGTGCAGGGCAGCCTGCAATTGCAGAATAACGACGTCAGCCTGTTCCCCGAACTGCCGACCTTGCAAAGCGCCCAGGGCCGGATCGATTTCCACGATCACGGCTTCGGCCTGGAGGCGATTCGCGCGGACTTCCTGGGCGAGCCGGTCACGGTGGCCGGCGGCACCCAGCGCGACGGCAGCACCCGGGTGCTGCTCGACGGCGTGCTGTCGGCCGAGGGCATGCGCCGCACGGCGCCGGCGCCGGCAATGCAACGCCTGGCCGAACGCCTGTCGGGCAGCACCCACTACACCGGCTCGATCGTGGTGCGCGAAGGCCGGCGCACGATCGCCATCGACTCCAGCCTGTCGGGCCTGGGCGTCGAATTGCCGCACCCGCTGAACAAGGCGGCGGACGCCAGCCTGCCGCTCAGCTTCGTGCTGGAAGGCGCGCCGACCATGGCCGGCCTGGGCCGCGACGAGATCCGCGTCGGCGTCGGCCCCAACCTGGCGGCGCGCTACCTGCGCGAGAAGCAGGGCAAGGGCCCGTGGCGGGTGACCCAGGGCGGCATCGGCGTGAACGTGCCGGCGCCGCTGCCCGACGAAGGCATGATGGTCCACGTCGATTCGAAGGTGCTCAATATCGATCACTGGCTGGCGGCCGGGCGCGCCATCGCCGGCGCGGATGCGGATACCGGCGCCGCCTTGCCGGCGCCGGGCGCGATGGCCGGACCGGCGGCCAGCTCCGCCAGCGGCGCCGACTTCACGCAGTACATCCTGCCGACCGTGCTGGCCGGACGCATCAGCGAACTGACCATCGGCGAACGGCGCGTGGCCGACGTGGTGCTCGGCGCCACCCACACCCGCGACACCTGGCAGGCGAACCTGCATTCGCGCCAGGCCAGCGGCTATCTCACCTGGAGCGAGACCCCCAGCGGCCTGGGCAAGGTTACGGCGCGCCTGGCTTCGCTCACGATTCCCGAATCGGCCGAGGCCGAGGTCAAGGACTTGCTGGAGTCGAGCCGGGGCGCCAGCGCCACCATCCCTTCGCTCGACATCGTGGCCGAGCAGTTCGAACTGTTCGACAAGCGCCTCGGCCGGCTGGAACTGCGCGCCAGCAATGTGCGCGCGCTGGCGGGCCGCGAATGGCGCATCGACCGCGTGCTGCTCGCCAATCCGGACGGCCAGCTGAAGGCCAACGGCCGCTGGCTGACCAAGGATGGCAAGAGCAATACCAGCCTGAATTTCGCGCTCCACATGGACGACGCCGGCAAGCTGCTGGACCGCCTGGGCTTCCCCGGCACGATCGGGCGCGGCAACGGCACCCTGAGCGGCGACATCTCCTGGGCCGGCCTGCCGTATGCGATGGATATCCCGAGCCTGTCGGGCCAGATCGAGATGAACGTCGAATCGGGCCAGTTCCTGAAGCAGGATCCGGGCGCCGCCAAGCTGCTGGGCGTGCTCAGCCTGCAAGCGCTGCCGCGCCTGCTCAAGCTCGACTTCCACGACGTGTTCTCGGAAGGCCTGGCGTTCGACGGCATCAGCGCCAACGCCATGATCCAGCGCGGGGTGCTGCGCACCGACAACCTTAGAATGCATGGGGTGGCGGCCACCGTCCTGATGAACGGCAGCGCCGACATCGCCAACGAATCGACGAACCTGCGCGTGGTGGTGATCCCCGAATTCAACCTGGGCACCGGGCCGCTGGTGTATGGCCTGGCGGTGAATCCGGTGATCGGCCTGGGGGGCTTCCTGGCCCAGCTGTTCCTGCGCGCGCCGGTGATGAAGGCGCTGACCTATGAAATGCAGGTGACGGGGCCGTGGAAGGCGCCGGTCATCACGAAAATCGACAACCCGGCGGCGGCCGCCGCCACTGCACCAGCCACTGAGCCAGCCAAGAAGGAGTGATATGACGACCGTAGCCGCGATCCAGATGGTTTCCACCCCCGAGGTCGGCGAGAACCTGGCCACCGTGCGCCGCCTGGTGGCCGAGGCCGCCGGCCGGGGCGCCACCCTGGTGGCCCTGCCGGAATACTGGCCGATCATGGGCATGAGCGACGCCGACAAGGTGGCGCATGCAGAGCAGCCCGGCAGCGGCCCGATCCAGGATTGCATGGCCGCGCTGGCGCGCGAGCACGGGATCTGGCTGGTCGGCGGCACCTTGCCGATGGTCTCGCCCGAGGCGGGCAAGGTGCTCAACACCACCCTGGTGTACGACCCGCAGGGGCAAATGATGAGCCGCTACGACAAGATCCACCTGTTCGGCTTCAACAAGGGCGCCGAATCGTATGACGAGGCGCGCACCATCGTGCCGGGCGAGACGGTGGGCGTGTTCGACGCGTCGTTCGGCCGGGTCGGCCTGTCGGTGTGCTACGACCTGCGTTTCCCCGAGCTGTACCGCGCGATGGGCGAATGCGCCCTCATCATCGTGCCGGCGGCCTTCACCCACACCACCGGCCGCGCGCACTGGGAAGTGCTGCTGCGCGCCCGCGCCATCGAGAACCAGTGCTATGTGCTGGCCGCGGCCCAGGGCGGGATGCACGTCAACGGCCGCCGCACCTACGGACACAGCATGCTGGTCGATCCCTGGGGCGAGGTCAAGGCGGTGCTGCCGGAAGGCGAGGGCGTGGTCGCGGGCGAACTGGATGCGGCCTACCTGGCCGGGGTGCGCGAAAGCCTGCCGGCATTGCGGCATCGCAAAATGTAGGCGTTCCTCGAGGGTTTCGGGGCGCCGTGCATGCGTGTCACGAAGCTTGTTTTGGGGAAAGATTTTTGTCATCATGCGGTTTTCCCTCAGCCGGCAGCAGGGCGGCCCATGCCGCGCATAATGAATGGCACTGCAATCATGAGCAAACACCACTCGGTCCAGGTCTCTCGACAGGCACGCGCGCTGCGCGACTCGTCGTCGGCGAGCGTGGCTTGCGCGGTCGTCGCGCCGGAGGCGCAACGGTGAAGCTTGCCATCATGCAGCCTTATCTGTTTCCGTACATCGGGTACTTCCAGCTGCTTGCGTCGGTCGATCGATTCGTGTTCTATGACGACGTCAATTACATCAAGAATGGATGGGTCAACCGCAACCGCCTGTTCCTGGCGGGGGCGGTACGCTACATGACGGTGCCGCTGGCCGGCGCGAGTTCCTTCATGAAGATTGATGCGGTGAGGCCGGAGCCGGGCGAGCACTGGAAAAAGAAGCTGCTGGAGAGTGTCCGCCACGCCTACGCCAGGGCGCCATACTTCGCGCTGGCGTACGAGATGCTCGCCAGTGTCATTCATGGAAATCATGCGTCGATCGGCGCCTTGTCGCGCGCCAGTGTACGCATGGTGTGCGAACACGTCGGGCTGGACACGGGGCTCGTCGATTCATCCCGCACGTACGACAATGGGCACCTGGCGGGGGAGACGCGCATCATCGACATTTGCCTGCGCGAGCGCGCCAGCCGCTACCTCAACGCGCCCGGTGGCACCGACCTGTACGACAAGTCGACCTTCGCCTGGCATGGCATCGCCCTGGAATTCATCGCACCGCGCCTGGAACCCTATCCCCAGCTGGCGCAGCCGTTCCAGCCCGGACTGTCGATCCTGGATGTGCTGATGTTCAACGACGCCCGCGCCACGCGTGAGCTGATCGCGGCGGGGGAGGTCGCATGAGCGCGCCAGCGATCGGTGGCTATTTCGAACTCGAGCTGCCGCCGCAGCGGCCGTCAGCGTTTCCCGGCGCATTGCGTTTCCAGTCGGCGCGCGCAGCGTTTTTCGCGTTGTTGCAAGCCGGTCGGCCGGGCCGGGTGTGGATGCCCGACTACCTGTGCGATTCCATGCTGGCGCCTCTGCACGCGGCTGGCGTGACCCTCATGCCATACGAGGTCGATGCCCGTTTCGAGGTGTCGGGGCAGGTCGATCTGCAAGCGGATGACTGGCTCTATGCCGTCAACTATTTCGGTGTCCGTACCCGTGAAATCGATGCCTTGCTGGCGCGGGTGGATCCCGCGCGCGTCGTGCTCGACCATTGCCAGGCGTTCTACGTGCCGGCGCCGGCCTGCCTGGCTTCCATCTATTCGCCGCGCAAGTTCTTTGGTGTTGCCGATGGCGGCTTCCTGGTCACGGACTTGCCGGTGCCTGCCCCGCAACAGGACGATACGCAGGTGCTGGAGCATGCCGGCCACCTCCTGATGCGGCTGGCGGGCGCGCCGGAGATCGGGTACGCCGCCTACCAGCGCAGCGAACAGGCGCTGGCGGCGCTGGCGCCGCGCCACATGTCGGCGCTATCCGAGCGCATCCTGGCCAGCGTCGACCTCGAGGCGGCTCGGGAACGGCGCAAGCGCAACTTCGACTATCTGCACCGGCGGCTGGCGCGCTTCAACGGCTGCGACCTCGATCCCGGAAGCATCGATGGGCCCCTGTGCTATCCCTTGCTGACGGGCGCGCAAGGCCTGCGCGAGGCGCTTATCGCACAGCGAATCTACGTCGCAACCTACTGGCCCGACGTCCTGCAGCGAGCGCCGGGCGCCAGCGCTGCGGCCGCCCTGGTCCGCGAGCTCGTGCCGTTGCCTTGCGACCAGCGCTATGACGAAGACGATATGGCGAGGGTGGCGGATGCCTGCGCGGCCTACTTGTCGGCACACACACACACCATACTGGACACACACCATGAATATCCAAGGGAAGACCGTCACCCTCAGGGCTCCGGAACTCGATGACGTGCCGCGCCTGCATCGCTGGAGCAACGATCCGGAAGTATGGAATATGCTTGGCGGCTGGCATTTCCCGTTCTCGAGCCGCTCGACCGAA
Source organism: Massilia timonae (assembly GCF_001866515.1). Taxonomy (NCBI): domain Bacteria; kingdom Pseudomonadati; phylum Pseudomonadota; class Betaproteobacteria; order Burkholderiales; family Oxalobacteraceae; genus Massilia; species Massilia timonae. The sequence goes on along the minus strand of NZ_JRYB01000001.1, from coordinate 345,696 downwards.
GACTGGGTCCGTTCGCGCAAGGACGGCAATCCGACCAGCCATGTCTTTTGCATCGACACGCCCGACGACGGCATGATCGGCACCGCCAACCTGGTGGACATCGACTGGAAAAACGGCAACGCTTTCCACGGCATGATGATCGGGGAAAAAAACCTGCGCGGCCGCGGCTATGCCCTCGACACGGTGATGGCGATCATGCGCTACGCCTTCATGGAACTGGGCTTGCAGCGCCTGGACGGCGACATGATTGCCTACAATCAACGTTCGATCCGCTTTTATCTTGACAAGTGCGGGTGGAAGCAGGAAGGGGTGCGCCGCAACTGGTATTTTCGCGACGGCCGACACCACGACAAAATCGTTGTCGGCGTCACGCGGGACGACTACCTGGAACTGGTGCGCGCCAACCGCTACTGGGATTGAGTGGGTCAGGCGGAGCCTGGCGCCACGGAACGCATGCCCGATGACCGACAGCACATTGCCTGGTCTACCTTCCGGTGCGAACGGCATGGATATGGCACAATGCCCTTTCCAACCGAATGCTTGATGCCAACATGACTCCATTTGAACCGAATCTTTCCTCCATCGCCGTCGCGCGCGACGTGCTGTTGACGCCATTCGGCCTCGACGAGGGCAAGCTGCTGCGCGCGCTGGGGACGATGTTCACGCACAAGGTCGATTACGCCGACCTGTACTTCCAGTTCACCAAGAGCGAAGGCTGGAGCCTGGAAGAGGGCATCGTCAAGACCGGCAGCTTCTCGATCGACCAGGGCGTCGGCGTGCGCGCCATCTCGGGCGACAAGACGGCGTTTTCGTATTCCGACGAGATTTCCGAGCGCGCGCTGCTGGACGCCGCCACCGCCACGCGCACCATCGCGCGCGCCGGCGCCGGCCGCATCAAGGTGGCCGGCAGCGCGCTGCCGACCGGCGGCCGTTCGCTGTATTTGCCCAACGATCCGCTGGCCTCGCTCGATGCGACCGCGAAAGTGAAGCTGCTCGAGCGCGTGGAAAAGATGGCGCGCGCCAAGGATCCGCGCGTGGTGCAGGTGATGGCGGGCCTGGCCGGCGAATACGACGTGGTGCTGGTGGTGCGCAGCGACGGTGTGCTGGCGGCCGACATCCGTCCACTGGTGCGCGTGTCGGTGACCGTGATCGCCGAGCAGAACGGCCGGCGTGAAGTCGGCTCCTCCGGCGGCGGCGGCCGTTTCGACTACGGCTACTTCGACGACGAGGTGCTCGACCGCTATGCGACCGAGGCCGTCAAGTCGGCCTGCGTCAACCTGGAGGCGCGTCCGGCCCCGGCCGGTCCGATGACCATCGTGCTGGGACCGGGCTGGCCCGGCGTGCTCTTGCACGAGGCGGTCGGCCACGGCCTGGAGGGCGACTTCAACCGCAAGGGCTCGTCCTCGTATGCCGGCATGATCGGCCAGCGGGTGGCGGCCAAGGGCGTGACCGTGGTCGACGACGGCACCCTGCAAGACCGCCGCGGTTCGCTGAACATCGACGACGAAGGCAACCCGACCCAGTGCACCACGCTGATCGAGGACGGCATCCTGAAGGGCTATATCCAGGACACGATGAATGCGCGCCTGATGAAGATGCCGGTCACCGGCAATGCGCGCCGCGAATCGTTCGCCCACCTGCCGATGCCGCGCATGACCAACACCTATATGCGCGCCGGCGACAAGGACCCGCAAGAGATCCTGGCCTCGGTCAAGAACGGCCTGTACGCGGTGAACTTCGGCGGCGGCCAGGTCGACATCACCAACGGCAAGTTCGTGTTCTCGGCCAGCGAGGCGTATATGATCGAGGACGGCAAGATCACCTATCCGGTGAAAGGCGCGACCCTGATCGGCAACGGCCCGGACGTGATGAACCGCATCTCGATGATCGGCAACGACATGCGCCTGGATTCGGGCGTCGGCGTGTGCGGCAAGGAAGGCCAGAGCGTGCCGGTGGGCGTCGGCCAGCCGACCCTGCGCATCGATGGGGTGACGGTGGGCGGGACGGCCTGATCCGTTTTCCGTTCTTCGACCACGACGCCCGGCCTCGCGCCGGGCGTCGTCGTTAACGCGGGCAGCGCCAAACATTATTGTTATAAAGTTGTTCAGAATAATTCGTTTGTACTGACTTGTCGGCTTGTTAGAGTTCGTTTCCCAATAAAAACAAGCCAATCATGAAACATACCTACCTCCTGGCCGCCGCCATCGGCGCGCCGCTGCTGGCCCACGCCCAGGCGGCGGCGACCTCCGCCGATGCGCCGGCCGCTACCACCACCAACGCCGCGCCCGCGTCAGTCCTCGTCACCGGTTCGCGCATCGCCCGCGCGCAGCTGGACGGTCCGTCGGCGGTCACCGTCATCACCGGCGACGAGATCACGCGCCAAGGTTACAAGAACGTGTTCGATGCCCTGAACAACCAGGTGCAGAACAGCGGCTTCGTGCAGGGCGCCGACTTCGGCAATACCTTCACGCCGTCGGCGAACACCATCAGCCTGCGCGGCCTGGGGCCGAACCACACGCTGATCCTGCTCAATGGCCGGCGCCTGGCCGACTTCCCGATCGCCTATGAAGGCACGGTCAACTTTACCAACCTGGCCAATATCCCGTCGGCCATCGTCGAGCGCATCGAGATCCTGTCGGGCGGCGCCTCCGCCATCTACGGCTCGGACGCGATCGCCGGCGTGGTCAACATCATCCTCAAAAGGAAGGCCGAGGGCGTCGACCTCAACGTCAAGCTGGGCGGCACCAGCCGCGGCGGCGGCGCCGAGCGGCGCGTGCAGCTCACCGGCGGCAAGCAGTTCGACCGCCTGAGCACCGTGTTCGCGCTGGAATTCTCCGAGCGCAATCCGATCGGCGCCTACCAGCGCGATTTCATGGCCGAGCGCTCGGGCACGCCGACCAATGTGCTGTCGCGCCGTGACGCCACCGTGGGCCGCTACATCGATCCGGGCGCGACCTGCGCGCAATTGGGCGACCTGTTCGGCGGCAGCGTCGTCGACTACGCATCACGCACCGGCAACTACTGCGCCAGCAACAAGGTCAGCCCCACCTACTGGTCGGTGCAGACCCGGAACCAGAGCAAAAATGCATTCGGCAGCGCCACCTATGAGCTCGACCAGAACACGACGCTGTTCGCCGACATCCTGCTGGGCCAAAACCACACCGTCAACAATACGCGCGGTCCGTCGTGGACGTCGAACTCGCTCAACAATGGTTATTTCCTGAACCGGAACACAGGGCATTACGAAGCCTGGACCCGTTACATTTCCCCGGAAGAGATGGGCGGCCTGTCGCGCTACGACCGCTTCTGGGAAGACGGCGCGGTCGCCGCTTCGCTCGGCGCGCGCGGCATCGTGCCCGGCACCAGCTGGAAGTGGGAAGCCGGCTACAGCGCCTCGTGGTATGAGAGCAAGGGCAAGACCCCGCGCGCGCTGTCGAACATCGACAGCTTCTTCCTCGGGCCGCGCCTGGGAACCGACGCGAGCGGCGTCGCCATCTACGCGCCGGACCCGACGCGGCTGGCGACCCGCGTGAACCCGGACGAATTCGGCACGATCACCGGCTACGCCGAAAGCGACGACGAGTCGTGGACCCACACGGTGTCGGCCAGCGCCAATGGAGAAGTAGCGCAACTGCCGGCCGGCCCGCTGCAACTGGCGGTGGTGGCCGAGGCCGGCCGCCAGGGCTTTACCAATGCGCCCGACGAGCGCATCAATGCGGGCTATTTCAACCTGGCGCCGAACACCGCCGTCACCGCCGGCACCCGCAACCGCTACGCGCTCGGCGCCGAAGCGAGTGTTCCCTTGCACAAGATCCTGACCGCGACCCTGGCCGGCCGCTACGACCGTTATGAATTCGCCGAACGCGACAGCGGCAAGTTCACCTACGCCGGCGGCCTGGAACTGCGGCCGACGCGCGCGGTGCTGGTGCGCGCCAACTACGCGACCAGCTTCCGGGCGCCGGACATGAATTACATCTACAAGGCGCGCGGCACCGGCTATTACTCGTCGACCACCGACCATTACCGCTGCGGCGCCACCGGCCAGCCGCTGGCGAACTGCGAATTCGCCAACTACTCGCCGGGCGCCGACTACATCCAGTATGGCAGCGCCGACCTCAAGCCGGAACAGGGCAAGTCGTATGGCGCTGGCATCGTCTGGTCGCCGAGCACGAGTTTCGATGCCTCGGTCGATTACTGGAACATCGAGATCGACGACCTGGTGACCAATCTGTCGGCCGACCAGCTGCTGCGCGACGAAGCGGCCTGCCGCCTGGGCTCGCTGGATATCGGCTCTTCGCTGTGCGCGGACACGATCTCGCGCATCACGCGCTACGCGGCCAGTTCGCCGGTGCGTCCGGGCGAGATCCGCGAGATCCGTGTGAACCCGATCAATGCGGCCGAGGAGTCGAGCAGCGGCATCGACGTCAGCGCCCGCTACGCGCTGCGCACCACGGCCTGGGGCACGTTCACCTTGCGCGGCAATTATTCGAAAACGCTGACCCGCCGCTCGAAACAGTTTGCCGGCGACACGGTGCGCGACGAACTCAATTCGCTCACCAGTTCGGACTGGCCGGACAAGCTGGCGGCTAGCCTGAACTGGAACGCGGGCGCCTGGTCGTCGACCCTGTTCGCCACCCGCTACGGCAAGATCCCGAACTCGGCCCAGACCGACTACCTGACGCCGACCACGCTGGTCAACGCGAGCCTCGTGTACCGCGTGAATGACCGCCTGACCCTGTCGGCGATCGTCAACAATGTGTTCGACCGCATCAAGCACGACACCACCGGCGGCTGGCCCAATTATGCGGTGGGCAGCTACAGCCCGGCGGGACGGACCGGGTGGGTCGAGTTGAACTATCACTTCGGCGGTTGAACGGCTGGTGGCGTGCGCCGGATGCGTGGCACGAATGACTCCGTGCCGCGCATCCGGCCAGCGCCAGCTCAGAAGGCGTATCTCGCTCCCAGCGTGAAGAAGCGGCCGATCGCGCCGTAGTAGTCGAGCGGGTTGTACGACACCGCGCCATAGGTCAGCGGATCGAGCGGCGCCTGCTTGTCGAACAGGTTCTGGATCGAGCCGTAGATTTCCCAGCGCGCTTGCGGCTTCCAGCGGAATACCAGATCGACCGTGGTGAACGAGGCCAGTTCGCAATCGCTCGGCGCGTCAATGCCGTTGGCGAAGTGGCTGGCGCAGCCTTCCGGATCGTCCTTGAAGAAGGTGTTGTCGATCGGCCCCCGGTAGTTGAGGTTGGCCGACACGCGCCAGTTGGCGCGCTCCCAGGTCGCGCGCAGGTTGGCCTTGTGGTCCGGCGTGCCCATGCAGTTGCTGACGTCGCAATTGCCGTGGGTGCCGGCGTAGTCGCGCGTGGTGCCGTCCTGTTCGGTGCGCTCCCATTTGTCGAGGTAGGTGTACTTGACGTCGAAGGTCAGGGTGCCCCAGTTGTTCGGGAGCCCGAAGCCCTGGCGCGCATCGAGGTCGATGCCGCGCACCTCGGTTTCGGCCGAGTTCACGTATTCGGCCAGCACCGCCGTGATCGCGCCCGGGTCGCCCGGGATCGTCGGCACCGCCGTGCTCGGATCGCGCGCCACGTCCCCGGCGGCGATCGCGGCGTCGATCTGCTGCTGGTTGATCTCGTTCTTGCGCTTGATGTTCCAGAAGTCGAGCGAGAAACTGGTGCGTGGCAGCGGATCCCAGATCGCGCCGATATTCCAGCTCTTCGAGCGTTCCGGGCTCAGGTCCTGGTTGGGCGAGGTGATGACCGACACCGAGGCCGGGCTGCAGGCGGTCTGCACGCCCAGCGCGCAGCGGGCCGGATCGGTGGCGTTGGCGAAGGCGGCCAGGCCGCCGACGCCGTTTTCGGCCGGACTCGGCGCGCGGAAGCCCTTGGCCCAGGTGGCGCGCAGCGCCAGCTCGCGGCGCGGGTTCCACTTGACGCCGACCTTCGGGGTCCAGGCGTCGCCCACGTCGGTGAAGTGGTCGTAGCGCATGGCGCCGGTCAGTTCGAGTCCGGGCAGCACCGGCGCCAGCACCTCGCCATAAATGCCGGTCACGTTGCGCTGGCCGTCATAGGCCGAGTAGCCGAGGCCGATGATGTTGCCGCGCTCGGTGCCGGCGGTCGGCTCCAGCCGCGCCGACTCGTGGCGGAACTCGGCGCCCAGCGCCACGCCCACCGCGCCGCCGGCCAGCTTGCCGATCTCGCGCGTGGCCTTGAAGTCGACCTGGGCGATCTCGGTCTCGGCGTCGTTCGAGATGGTCGGCGACAAGGCGGCGTACAGGTCCGGTGAATTCAGGCCCGCGTTCTCGGCGATGCGCCAGAAGGTGCCCGCCGGCAGCGCGCGGTAGCCTGGATTGGCCTGGGCCGCCGCCACGTTCGCGGCCGACGGGTCGAGCAGGGCGAAGGTGGCGTCGCGCTGCAGGTAGCCGCGGCGGTCGTTGTCGACCCGGCTGGTCGAATACAGCAGCGAGGTATCCCAGTCCCAGGCGCCGTGGGTGCCGCGCGCGCCGAACAGCGCGCGGATGAAGGTCGAGGAAATGTCGGACTCGCGCGGGCCGACGTCGAACGGCAGGTAGCGCAGCCGCGCCGCACGGCCGAAGTACGGGTTGTCGGGGTGCTCGGCGCCGAGCTGGACGCCGGCGTTGCTGACCGGACCGCCGGGATAGCCGACGCTGGCCGCGATCGGATTCGGCGTGGAGCTGGACTGGGCCAGGCTGTTGTACAGATTGAGCTCGGCATAGGCCTCGGTATCGCCCTGCAGCTTGAGCGTGCCGCGGCTGTACAGCGACAGGTATTCGCTGTCGGGCTGGATCTGGTTGTACAGGAAGGCCGAATCGACCAGGCAGCCGCCGAGCGGATCGCCCTGCGGGTGATTGGTGAAATTGCTGCAGGCGGCGCCCGGGAAGGTGCGCGTGAAGCCGGGCCCGGCCAGGTTGCCGCGGTTGTAGTACTCCAGCGTGTCGGGGTTGCGCACATTGCCGTTGATGGCGTTGCCGGACTGGTTGTTGCCGGTGATGGCGCCGGTGCCGCCGAAGCCTTCCTGGGCCGAATAGCCATAGGGCCGCAGGTCGATCTTGCCGATGTAGTCGCGGTTGCCGCGGTCGCGGTACCAGATTTCTTGCGTGTGCTTGTACTCGACGTTGACCAGCACGTTGTAGCGGTCGGTCTCGAGGTCGCCGAAGCCCCAGGCCAGGGCCAGGTTGTGCTGCTGGCCGTCGCCGGCCTCGCCGCTGCCGTACAGCGCGCGCGCGCTGGTGCCCTGGAAGTTGCGGCGCAGGATGATGTTGACCACGCCGGCGATCGCGTCCGAACCGTAGATGGCCGAGGCGCCGTCCTTGAGGATCTCGATGCGCTCGACCGCGTCGGTCGGGATCACGTTGAGGTCGGCGAACACCTTCTGGCCGTCGTCGGCCAGGCCGTAGGGCGCCATGCGGCGGCCGTTGAGCAGCACCAGGGTCGAGGCCGTGCCCAGGCCGCGCAGCGAGATGCCCGAGGCGCCGGCCGCGAAGCCGCTGCCAAAGCTCATCGGCACCGAGCCCTGGTTGTCGACCGCCAGGGTCTGCAGCAGCTCGGCCACCGTGGTCTTGCCCGAGCGCTCGATGTCGTTGCGGTTGACAGTGAGCACGCTCGACGCGGTCTCGGCCTGGGCGCGGCGGATGTTCGAGCCGGTGATCTCGACGCGGGCCACGGGAGCGGCTTCTTGCGCGACGGCAGGGTGGGGAAGGGCCAGCAGCACGGGGCCGGCGAGCGCCAGGCCGGCGGCGCCGCCTCCCGCGAACAGGCGGCGCACGGAACGGGAAAGCAGGGTTTCAGTCATGGTCCGACACTCCAGTGGATGGAAGGATCCGGATGGCGCGGGTGGAGGGCTTGATCCTTATTGCAGATCAATTTCCCTGGCACCTCTTAGCACCTATTTGTGTCTACAATCAACACGCGCGCCCGCCGGGCTTGAATCGACTGTTGCATCGGCAGCCATGGCGGGACTGAGCTAACGCAAGATGCGCGCAAGATAAGGGGCGTAGGTGCCCGAGTTCAGATGGGCATGTCAGTTTGCTGCAACCGATTGTTGTCTGTACAAGCGTGGAACGGGCGACAAAAGGCTTGCCAACTTTCATGCCTTGTTGTTATAGTCAATTCGACCAAACCCGGACGACACCATGCGCCACGCTTTCTTTACCCGCTTTTTTTACTTTAGCCATTCCAGCCCCTGGCGGTGGAGTAGCGGCGGGTACGCGCAGTAAAACGTCCCGGCAACATCCAGACAAACCGCCAGCGATGGCGGTTTTTTTATTTCCAGTCCTGAACCAATACAGCAAAGAACAGCACGAAAGGGAGTCCCAGCATGCCCCGCACCGACGATTTACGCATCCGTGAAATGAAGGAACTGACGCCGCCCTCGCACCTGATCCGCGAGTTCCCGGTGACCCCGCAGGCCGAGCAGACAGCAAGCAGCGCGCGCGTCGACCTGCACCGCATCCTGCACGGCCAGGACGACCGCCTGATGGTGGTGATCGGACCGTGCTCGATCCACGACCCGAAGGCGGCGCTCGAGTATGCGCGCAGGCTGGTCGAGCAGCGCCACCGCTTCGCCGGCGAGCTGGAAGTCGTGATGCGCGTCTATTTCGAGAAGCCGCGCACCACGGTCGGCTGGAAGGGCCTGATCAACGACCCGTACATGGACAACAGCTTCCGCATCAACGACGGCCTGCGCATGGCGCGCGAGCTGCTGCGCGACATCAACGAGATGGGCCTGCCGGCCGGCACCGAGTTCCTCGACGTGATCAGCCCGCAGTACATCGCCGACCTGGTCAGCTGGGGCGCGATCGGCGCCCGCACCACCGAGTCGCAGGTGCACCGCGAGCTGGCGTCAGGGCTGTCGTGCCCGGTCGGCTTCAAGAACGGCACCGACGGCAATATCAAGATCGCGACCGAGGCGATCAAGGCCGCGTCGCAGCCACACCATTTCCTGTCGGTGACCAAGGGCGGCCACTCGGCCATCGTGTCGACCTCGGGCAACGAGGATTGCCACATCATCCTGCGCGGCGGCAAGACGCCGAACTACGATGCCGCCAGCGTCGAGGAGGCGTGCCGCCAGATCGCCGCGCTCGGCCTGGCCAGCCGCCTGATGATCGACGCCTCGCATGCGAACAGTTCCAAGAAGCCGGAGAACCAGGTGCCGGTGTGCGCCGACATCGCGGCCCAGATCGCGGGCGGCGACGACCGCATCGTCGGCGTGATGATCGAGTCGCACCTGGTGGCCGGACGCCAGGACCTGGTGCCGGGCAAGGAGCTGACCTATGGCCAGTCGGTGACCGATGGCTGCATCGACTGGGATACCAGCGTGGGAGTGCTGGAAGGATTGGCGCAAGCGGTGCGCCAGCGCAGGTTGCGCCAGGACTGATCCGCTCCGGCCACCAATGAAAAGGCGCTGTCATCGTTATCTGTTGATGACCCCGAATGCAATACGTAGCAATTGCTCGACAGAAGTGACTCGCCCGCCATCGAGCGCCCACCGCCAGCCCAGGTAGTTGGGCAAGCGGCGCGACGCCACCCCATGGAAGCGCGCCAGCCATCCCTTGAAGCGCTGGTGGTAGGCGTTCACGTTCTGCACATGGATGGCGCCCTCGATGCCGTTGCGGACCCGTTCGCCGGCGCTGAGATTGACCGCCTGGTGCGCGATGCCATGGGCAAGGGCGAAGGCGGAGTAGGCGGCGTTGGCGTCGGTGACCAGCAGCGCTTGCCGATCGAGTGTCGGCAGCAGGTGTTTCACCAGCTGGGCCGCCTTCAGGGCGCCGCGTCCGGTGACGGCGTCGATGGTCTGGCCGCTGCGGTCGCGCGCCACCAGGATGCAGTCGAGATGATGCGAAATGCCGCGCAGGGCGGCCCTGCCGCCGCGCTTGCGCGGCTGGCGGTCGAGCTTGCGCGAACCTTTCTGCGATTCGAGCAGGAACATTTCATCGGCCTCGACGATGCCGGCCAGGCGCTCCGGCCGGTCGTCCTTGACCCGGTCGAGGAAGCGGTGACGCCAGCGGAAGGCCGTGTTGGGATGCACGCCGACACGCTTGGCCGCAGCGCGGACCGTGCGCGAATCGAGCATCGTATCCAGATAATCGAGCCACTTGCCCTTGTGCCTGAGCCGCGCCAGCGGCGTGCCGGTCAGGTCGTTGAAGGTGCGGCCGCATGCACGACAGCGAAAGCGTTGCAGGTCGTTGGCCTGGCCATGCCGGTGGCAACGCTCGCAGGCGCAACGAGGACAGCGCCGCGCGCGCGAGCGGATGTCGCCGATGAGGGCGACCACCCTGTCGAGCCCGGCTGCAGGATGCAGTGCCGCCAGTACCTGTTGGCGTTGCGGCTGGTTCAGCAGCGCCAGCTGGGCAAACAGCTTCTCAAACTTCGGCGCTTGCATGGCGTGTTCCCCGATCGATGGCGACCGGGATTGGACCGCGAGTCAGCTCAGCAGTTCAATGCTCATCCATATCTAACGGGTACAGCGCCAATGAAAAACGGCGCACCGGAGTGCGCCGTTTTTTTCGCCTGTCGGCGGCTTAGAACTTGGCGGTCACGTTCAGGAAGATGTGACGGCCCAGGGTGTCATACACCTGCGGATAGGTATTGCCGTTGCCGAACACGGCCGCGACGACGCCCGACACCGGTGGATCCTTGTCCAGCGCATTGTTCATGCCGGCGCGGAAGGTGAAGTTGTCGTTGATGCGGTAGTTGCCCACCAGGTCCAGGTAGCTGCGTGCGCCCATGCGTTCGTCGGCTGGCTCGAAGTCGCCCGCCAGGATCGGATTGCTGCTGGACTGGTCGAGCTTGGTGCCACGGACGTAGCGCCAGGTCGCGCCCAGTTCCAGGCCGCGCCATGGGGTTGCCCACACCGCGCGCAGCTTGTGGCGCCATTTCGGCATCGGGGTGCCGCACGAGGTGCCGTGGAAGCCGGCGCAGTCGTACTCGCCCGAACCCGGGAAGTCTTCCTGGATGAATTCCTTCAGGTAGGTGCCCATCAGCGACAGGTCGAGGCCGCCCCATGCGCCCATCTTCATGCGGTAGTTGGCGCCCAGGTCGACGCCCTTGGTCGACATCTGGCCCAGGTTCTGGTTGGTCGCGACGACCTGTGCGGCCGGCAGCGCCCACAGGGTGCCCAGGCGGTCACGCGTGATCAGCGAGCAGAAGGTCGGATCGCCGGTGTTCAGGCACTGGGTCAGCGTGGTCGAGGCCGGCAAGCCGCCGATCGTGCCCTCGACCTTCATGTCGAAGGCGTCGATGGTGATCGAGCTGTTGCGGGACGGGGTCAGCACCAGGCCCAGGGTGTACGAGTCGGAGGTTTCCGGCTCCAGGTTCGGGTTGCCGCCGCTGATCTGGTTGTACTGCAGGGCAGGGCTGTCCTGGATGTTGCCGTACTGGGCCGCGGTGACGCCGGTCAGCTGGCACTGCGCCAGGGTGGCGCTCGGGTTGGCGCCGGCGCAAGGGTCGTTCGACATGCCGAACAGGCTCAGGCCGAACGGGCTGAACAGCTCGACGACGTTGGCCGCGCGCGCCGCGCGCTGGTAGCTGAAGCGGAACTTCGCTTCTTCCACCGGCGCCCACTCGATGCCGGCACCGTAGGAATTGGTCTTGTGGCCGGTCGAATAGTCAGACTTGCGGTAGCTGGCGGTCACGGTCAGCTGGTCGGCGAGCGGCACGTTCTGCAGGATCGGGATGCGGGTCTCGGCGAAGTAGTCGCGCACGCTGAACTGGCCGGCCACGCTCTGGGTCGGGCCGCCCTGGCCGGCCAGGTCGCCGGTCGAGAAGGCCGCGTCGGCGTTCAGGTCCAGTTTTTCGGTGCGGTGCTCCCAGCCGAAGGCGACGCCGATGCCTTCATTGCTGCCCGGGATGGTCAGGCCGTATTCGCCCAGGTCGGACGACAGGTTGATGCCCTGCACGGTCTGCGAGGTGCTGCCGCGCTGGAAGCCCGGCGTCTGCAGGTAGCTCAGCGCGTCCTGGCTCACGCCGCCAAGGCGCCAGATGTTGTATGGGACGCAGTTCGAGTCGGTGCCGTTGGCGAAGCTGCGGCACACCGGGTTGCCGTTGGCGTCGGCGATGACGTCCAGCGCGCGTGCGCTGCGGGCGACCGAGAAGTCGTTGTAGTAGGTTTCCGAGTACAGCACCTTGCCGACCTGGGCGAAGGCGTCATAGCGCCAGTTGCCGATGTCGCCCTTGATGCCGATCACGCCGCGGTACGACGTGTGGCGCTGGTCGTCCTGGCGGCCGCCGCCTTCGACGTTGCGGCGGAAGATCAGGACATCGGCGGTGTCGCCCGGGCCGGTCATGCCGAGCGCGCTGCGCCATGCATCGGTGAGCAGCGGGTTTTCCCAGCGGATCGCGTTGGCGCCCGAGGCATCCAGGCCGAACAGGCCGGATGGGGCGATCTGCGCCACCGTGCTGTCGTCGTGGAAGCTGGCTTCGGTGTACAGGCGCGCCTTCTCGTTGATGTCGTAGTGGCTGAAGGCGCTGAAGGTGTAGCGTTCGGTCGGACGGCGGTAGTAGTTCAGCGGGCCGAAGTTGTACTGGTCGGTGGCGGCCACGTAGGGGCGCACGTTGCCGTTGGCGTCAGCCACGGTGCGGTCGCCGTTGGCGGTGATGAAGCGGCCCGGGTAGCTGGTGCCGGAGCCGCCGCAGTTGAACTGGTTGCCCGAGCTGAAGCCGTCCAGCGAGCAGGACGAGAAGTCGCGCTGCGACTGCAGCACCGGATCTTCCTTCTTGTAGCCGAAGTACAGCGTGGCATTGCCCTTGCCGTCGGCGAAGTTGCCGCCCAGCAGCAGGCTGATGTCCTTGATCTTGGCGTCGGCGCCGACGTCGTCCGGCAGCGGGTAGTTGCGGCGCTGGGCCGCCTGGGCCGCCAGGCCGCCGTTCTGGTCGTGGTTGTAGAACTGGTAGTTGGCGTCGATCTGCACACCCTGGAAGGTGTCGTTCATGATGAAGTTGACGACACCGGCCACGGCGTCCGAACCGTAGATGGCGCCGGCGCCGCCGGTCAGCACCTCGACGCGCTTGATCAGCGCGGCGGGAATCTGGTTCAGGTCGGCCGCGGTATTGCGCGGGCTGCCGGCCGGCAGGCGGCGGCCGTTGACCAGCACCAGGGTGCGGTCGGCGCCGAAGTTACGCAGGTTGACGGTGGCCGTGCCGGACGAGCCGTTCGAGATCGAGCCGCCCTGGTCGGCGAACACCTGGGGCAGGTTGTTCAGCAGGCTCTCGACCGATTTCACGCCCTCCAGCGCGATGTCCTTGGCGCCGACCACGGTAACCGGGCTGACGCTTTCCAGGTTGGCGGTCGCGATGCGCGAACCGGTCACTTCCACGCGCTGGGCCGATTCGACGGCAGGCGGCGCTTCCTGCGCGTGGGCGCCGGTCACGGCGACGACAAGGCCGCCGGCGCACATCAGGCGTATCGATCGAGATAACACAGTTTCAACCATCATAGTCAGTCTTCCCCTAAGACCTGGCGGCGGGTCGCGTCGCCAGTAAAGTCAAGTGAATCGCCGTGGCGAATGGGCCCGGCATGTTTTTACTACTTAACAATAAAAACATTGACGAATAGATAGTGTCAATTGGTAACGTCTGTATGCAGCAAAATACAACTATCTGATGACTTGTCTTTACAATCTGCAATTTTGATGCTAGTCATGCAAAAGTCACAAAACTCGAAATGCGATATATCATGCGAAAAATATAGTTAGATATAGAATTTGATTCGTTCAAACTATATTTTTGGGACATGATATTGCGAATCCGGCGATGTGCATATATCGGGTCGTCGGCAAGCTTCTTATATGAATTCCTGATACCAGTGTCATTACATTGTAATAACCTGTGACTATCGGGGCATAAGATTGCGCGGCTGTCGGTGCGTGCGGATATGCGCTATCGTGTCGTTTTTTGCCACCGTGAATTTGGCTTGGTGGCAAACCTGAGGGCGGCCCGTTCGCCCAATCCGCAAATTCGGGAGTGCGATGTTTGCTTATGTCCTGCGCCGGCTGTGGCAGATGCTGCCGACGATGGGCGGCGTGGTGCTGCTGGTGTTTTTCTTGTTCAACTGGGTCGGCGGCGACCCGGCCTACCTGCTGGCCGGCAAGATGGCCGACGCCGGCGCGATCGAGAACATCCGGCGCCAGCTCGGCACCGACCAGCCCTATGCTGTGCAGCTATGGATCTTCGTCAAGCAGATCCTGACCTTCGACTTCGGCAACGCCTGGAGCACGGGCGAGCCGGTGTCGCACATCATCGCGAGCCGCCTGGGGCCGTCGCTCACGGTCCTGATTCCGCTGACCGTGCTCGAGACCGTGCTGGGCATCGCGCTGGCGCTGGCGATCGCCTTCGTGCGCGGCTCGCTGACCGACCGCGCCGTGATGGTCGCCTGCACGGTCGGGATGTCGATCTCGATCCTGGTCTACATCATCGTGTTCCAGTACATGTTCGCCTACCAGATGGGCCTGTTTCCGGTCCAGGGCTGGGGCAATAGTCTGGGAGAGAATTTGCTCAGGTATGCGCTGCTGCCGATCATCATCGGCCTGGCGGTTTCGATCGCGCCGACCCTGCGCCTGTACCGCAGCTTCGTGCTCGACGAAGCAGGGCAGGACTATGTGCGCACCGCGCGCGCCAAGGGCCTGAAGGAGGGCCGCATCGTCTGGGTCCACGTGCTGCGCAATGCCGCGATCCCGATCATCACCCACGTCATGGCCAACCTGCCGGCGCTGCTGATCGGCGCCTTCCTGCTCGAGCGCTTCTTCGGCATTCCCGGCATCGGCCGCGAAGTGATCCTGGCGGTCGAGCGCAGCGATTTCCCGGTGATCAAGGCGATCACGGTCTATGTGGCCGCCGCGACCATGGTGTTCAACCTGCTGGCCGACCTGCTGTACCAGGCGGTCGATCCGCGCGTGCAGCTCAAATGACGATGACGACCACCGTGCACATGCGCTCTCCCGGACTGTGGGCGCTCGCCTGGCGGCGCCTGCGCGCCGACCGCGTCGGGATGGTGGCGCTGGCCGTCGTCGCCGCTTTCCTGCTGCTGGTGCTGTTGTCCGCCACGGGCATGCTGGCCAGCGACTGGGAGCAAGAGGTGGCGGTCAACTACGCGCCGCCCAGCTTCGTCGGCGCCGACGCCACGGCGCGCGCCCTGGCCCGCGCCCAGTTGCCGCGCGCCACGCCGCCGAACGCCTTCGACCCGCTGGCGATCGATCTGGCCGAGCTCGAGGCGCAGGTGGCGCAGACCCATCCGCCGGTCGAAAAGCGCACGACCCTGCCGTTCGGCGCCGACAAGTGGGGGCACGACATCGTCAAGAAGACCATCAAGGGCGGCGAGACCTCGATCGTGGTGGGCCTGGTGGCTGCCCTGCTGGCGGTGGCGCTCGGCACCCTGTTCGGCGCCGTCTCGGGCTTTTATGGCGGCTGGGTCGACGACCTGTTCAACTGGTTCTACAGCATCTTCACGGCGATTCCGGCGATCCTCATGATCCTGACCGTGGCCGCCGTGCTCCAGCAAAAAGGCGTGGCCACCATCGTGCTGATCCTCGGCCTGACCGGCTGGACCGGCCCCTACCGCCTGATGCGCGCCGAATACATCAAGCACGGCGCGCGCGAATACGTGATGGCGGCGGATGCCATCGGCGCGTCGAGCTGGTCCCGCATGTTCGGCCACATCCTGCCCAATGTCTCGCACGTGGCGCTGGTGCAGATGTCGATCCTGGTGGTGGGCTTCATCAAGGCCGAGGTGATCCTGTCGTTCCTGGGCTTCGGCGTGCCGGTCGGCACCGTGTCCTGGGGCAGCATGCTCAACGAGGCGCAGAATGAACTGATCCTCGGCAAGTGGTGGCAGTTGGCGGCGGCGGCGGGCGCGATGGCGCTGCTGGTGACGAGCTTCTCGCTGTTCGCGGATGCGCTGCGCGATGCGCTCGATCCCAAGATCAAATGACGGCCGATATGACCCAGGAACCATTGTTGCAAGTGCGCGACCTGCGCATCGCCTTTCGCACCGACAAGCGGCACACCTTCGAAGCCTTGAAGGGCATCTCGTTCGACGTCCCCGACAACAGCACGGTGGCGCTGGTGGGCGAGTCCGGCAGCGGCAAGTCGGTCAGCTCGCTGGCCGTGATGGGCCTGCTGCCGGAGCAGACCACCGTCATCGATCCCGCTTCCAGCATCCGCTTCGCCGGCCGCGAGCTGCTCGGCCTGCCTGCGCGCGAGCGGCGCGCGCTGTGCGGCAAGGACATCGCGATGATCTTCCAGGAGCCGATGTCCTCGCTCAACCCGGTATTCACGGTCGGCTACCAGATCGGCGAGGTCCTGCGCCTGCACCTGGGAATGAGCAGGCGCGCGGCGCGGGCGCGCACCCTGGCGCTGCTGCACGAGGTCGGCATTCCCGAACCCGGGCGCAAGATCGACGCCTACCCGAGCCAGATGTCGGGCGGCCAGCAGCAGCGGGTGATGATCGCGATGGCGATCGCCTGCGAGCCGCGCCTCCTGATCGCCGACGAGCCGACCACCGCGCTGGACGTGACGATCCAGAAGCAGATCATGGAGCTGATCGCGCGCCTGCAGCGCGAGCGCCGCATGGCGGTGCTGTTCATCACCCACGACCTGGGGCTGGTGGGCGAGATCGCCGACCGCGTGATCGTGATGCGCCACGGCGAGGTGCGCGAGGAGGGCGCGGCCGGCCAGGTGTTCGGCGCCCCGGTCGACGCGTATACCCGGGCCCTGCTGCATTGCCGGCCGCCGCTCGATGCGCGGCCGCTGCGCCTGCCGGTGATCGACGACTATCTGAGCGGCCGCATCCTGCCCGATCAAGCGCCCGATTGGGCGTCCGACCGGGCGCCGGCGCAGCGCGTGCGCGGCACGGCGCCGGACGACCAGCCGGTGCTGGTGGTCAACAACCTGGCGAAAAGTTTCTGGCTGCGCGAAGGCCTGTTCGGCAAGCGCGAGTTCAAGGCGGTCAAGGACGTCTCGTTCACCCTGGGCCGCGGCAAGACCCTGGGCGTGGTGGGCGAGTCGGGGTCGGGAAAAACCACGGTTGGGTTGACCCTGCTGCGCCTGCACCGCGCGAGCGGCGGCTCGGCGCTGTTCGAGGGGCGCGACCTGCTGGCCATGTCAGACCGCGAATTCCAGGCGTATAAACGGCGGATCCAGATCATCTTCCAGAATCCCTATGCCTCGCTCAATCCGCGTTTCACGGTTGGTCAGATCTTGCTGGAACCGATGCGCATCCACGGCATCGGCGCCAATGAGATGGAGCGTGCGCAACTGGCGCGCGGCTTGCTGGGGCGGGTGGGCTTGCCGGACGCCGCCTATGGCCGCTATCCGCACGAGTTCTCGGGCGGCCAGCGCCAGCGCATCGCGATCGCGCGCTGCCTGACCATGCGGCCCGAGATCCTGGTGTGCGACGAATCGGTGTCGGCGCTCGATGTCTCGGTGCAAGCCCAGGTGCTGAACCTGCTGCAAGACCTGCAGGACGAATACGGCATGAGCTATATCTTCATCTCGCACGACCTGTCGGTGGTCAAGTACATCTCGGACCAGGTGATGGTGATGCACCATGGCAGCGTGGTCGAGATGGCGGATGCTGACGCGCTGTACCGCGACCCGCAGCATCCGTACACGCGCTCGCTGCTGGCGGCGATTCCGCGTGGCGTTTAAGAACCTATCCCGGCAAGTGAGAGTCGTTCCTGCCGCGCTTGGCAAGCGTGCGCTGCGTTGCTCGTCGTTGCATGGCCCGCCATGCGGCCTCCTCGCGCCTTGCTCACGCCCGCCATGCATCGGCATGAACTTCCTCCCACCTGCCGGGATAGGCTCTTAATAAAAACGGCTCATCCGTCACCGGCGTTGCGCTTACGCCAAAAGGAATAGGGGGCGTTCCTGTGCCTCCAGCCCAATTGCGCTAATATACAGAAATGCCCCAGCTAGCCGAACTCCTCCAAGTCTATGGCGTGCTGATCGTGTTCGGCATCGTCCTCGTCGAACAGTTCGGCCTGCCCATACCCGCCTACCCGGTCCTGATCGTGGCCGGCGCGCTCTCGGTCACCGCCGACGTGAGCTGGCACCTGGTATGGGTGGCCGCCATCCTGGCCTGCCTGATCTGCGACGCCTTCTGGTTCCGCGCCGGCCGCTTCTACGGCAAGCGCATCCTGCGGCTGCTGTGCAAGATTTCGCTGTCCCCCGATTCCTGCGTCAACCAGACCGAAGACCGCTTCCGCAAGTTCGGCGTCAAGTCGCTGCTGGTGTCCAAGTTCGTTCCTGGCTTTAACACCATCGCGGCGCCGCTGTCGGGCGCCATGGGCGTCAACCCGCGCCTGTTCCTGCTGTATGCGGTCACCGGCGCGGCGCTCTGGAGCGGCACCGGCATCCTGCTCGGCGTCTGGTTCCACAACAGCGTCGACGGCGTCCTCGATACGCTCTCGACCATGGGCAGCACGGCGCTGACGATCGTGGCCGGCCTGCTGGCCCTGTTCATCGCCTTCAAGTATGCCGAGCGGCGCCGCCACCGTTCGCGCAGCGCGATCGAGCGCATCGGGATCGACGAGGTGCTGGCCCTGATCGAGGCCGGCCACGATCCGGTGATCATCGATGCGCGCAGCCTGAGCGCGCAGCAGATGGAAGCCGCGATTCCCGGCGCCGTGATCTTCAAGGCCTGCCAGCCCGAACACCTGATGGCTTCGCTCGACCGCGACCGCCACATCGTCGTCTATTGCAGCTGCCCGGACGACGTCACCGCCGCCGAAGTGGCGCGCCAGTTCATGGCCAACGGCTTCCACCGTGCCCGTCCGCTCAAGGGCGGGCTCGACGCCTGGAACGCCCAGCGCGGCAACGATCCCGAGCTCGATCCGGCAACCTGCTGACCGGCGCGCCGCCCGGCAGGCGGCGCGATGCGCTCAGTCTCATCAAAAAAGTAGTTCTACTACGTCGGCGCGAGTGGGCGGCGGGTCTTTATAATCCGCCTTGTTGCGGAGTATGTACCTAAACTACAGAAAACACTTGTCGTCAGGGCAAAAAATTTAGTAAGCTTGGGCGTCTTTTACATGCGTACCACCATGACTGCCTCCCCGTTCAGCCCATCGACCGACCGCCCCCATCGCGGCGGCGCCCGCCTGCTTGCCGATATCGGCGGCACCAATTGCCGCTTCGTGCTGGAGCTGGGGCCGGGCCGGCTCGAGGCGGTCGAGGTGCTGCCTTGCGCCGACCATGCCACCCTGGGCGATGCCATGCGCGCCTACCTGGGCAGCGCGGCGGTCAAGGCGATCAGCGCCGCGCCGATCCGCCACGCCGCGATCGCCATCGCCAACCCGGTGAACGGCGACTATGTGCGCATGACCAATCACCACTGGGAATTTTCCACTGAAGCCTTGCGGCAGGAATGTGGTTTCGAGATCCTGCTGGTGGTCAATGATTTCTCGGCCCTGGCGCGTTCGCTGCCGCACCTGGGCGAGCAAAAGCGCCAGGTGGGCGGTGGCGCGCCACAGCCGGACGCGGCGCTGGGCTTGCTGGGCGCCGGCACCGGCCTCGGCGTTTCCGGCCTGGTGCCGTGCGGCGACAGCTGGACCGCGCTGCGCAGCGAAGGCGGCCACGTCAGCTTCGCTCCCGTCAACGAGCAGGAAATCGCGATCCTGCAATATGCCTGGCGCGAGTTCGAGCATGTCTCGTTCGAGCGCTTCCTGTCCGGCGCCGGCGTCGAGCTCATCTACCGTGCGCTGGCCGACCGCGCCGGCCGCCCCGGCGAGCGCCTCGGCGCGGCCGACATCTCGCGCCGCGCACTCAGCGGCGAATGCGCGCTGTGCGACGAGGTGCTGGAAGCGTTCTGCGGCATGCTCGGCACCGTGGCCGGCAACCTGGCCGTCACCCTCGGCGCCCAGGGCGGCGTGTATATCGGCGGCGGCATCGTGCCGCGCCTCGGGGAGCGCTTCGACCGTTCCTCGTTCCGCCGCCGCTTCGAGCAGAAGGGACGCTTCGCCGGCTACCTGGCCGACGTGCCGACCTATGTGATCACGGCCGAGTACCCCGCATTCCTTGGCGTATCGGCGATTTTGTCGGAAAAACTGTCCGACTGACGCAAATAGGCGCACATCGCAGCGCCGCCCCCTTGTCCGCTGCGGGGTTTTATCGGTTACAATGGCCGCCAGTTGGAAGAAACGACGTCGTCCACTCGCGTGCCGCACAGGCCGCTCCCCGGCAGCGCCCCGATCGCGGGCGTGCCTAAGAGATAGAGTTCCGCCGAGTTCCACGTTTCGCAATGAGATCAACACCAGCGGCCCGTCGCGCAGGCGGGTTGCCCCTGGCGGGTTCCTTGCCCGCCATGTAACAGCTCCGGCGCTCAGCGCGCCGGGCCCACGGATTCCGGTTTCAGGCAGCAGATCGCAGGGCGACAGGCGCATGGCGTGCAGGCATGCGCGCCACGCGCATTGATCCTGTCCCGACCCCGATTGGCCGAATTGTTTGATTGACGACATCGCGATATGAATACTGACGAGGCCAAGAGAGTCCTCGAAACCGCCTTGCTATGCGCCCGCGAGCCGATGTCGATCCATGGCATGAAGAAACTCTTCGCCGAGGTCGACGCGCAAGGACGGCAGGTTGGCGCCGGCGTCGGCGCCGATACGATCAAAATCTTGCTGGAAGAACTGCGCCAGGATTGGGATGGACGCGGCATCGAGATCGTCAGCCTGGCGTCGGGCTGGCGGTTCCAGAGCCGTCCCGAGATGAAGCCCTATCTCGACCGCCTGTCGCCCGAAAAGCCGCCCAAGTATTCGCGGGCGACCCTGGAAACGCTGGCGATCATCGCCTACCGCCAGCCGGTCACGCGCGGCGACATCGAAGAGATCCGCGGCGTCGCGGTCAATTCGCAGACCATCAAGATGCTGGAAGACCGCGGCTGGATCGACGTCGTCGGCCACCGCGAAGTGGTGGGGCGGCCGGCGCTGCTGGGCACCACGCGCCAGTTCCTGGACGACCTGGGCCTGGCGTCGCTCTCGCAGCTGCCGCCGCTGCAGCCGCTGGCCGAAGGCCCCGACAGCCGCAGCCTGGAAGCCCTCGAGGCGGCATTGAACGACAATTTTGACAGGGCGGACGCCAGCGCGGCCGCCGACGATTTAGCTACTTCACCCGTTGAAGTTCCGATCCGCGACACGCTTGATGACGGGATTGCCGAGGCGGGTCAGCACAATAAAGACACGAACGATGAACCCAACTGAACAAAACGAGACCAAGCCTGTGGATGCAGGCGAGCCAGCTGCAGCCAAGCCGAAGCGTACGCGCAAGGCGGCTGCCGTGGCCGACACTGCGCCGGGCGAGGCCGTAGCGGCCGACGCGCCGGCCAAGCCGAAGCGCACCCGCAAGGCGGCCGTCGCCGCCGAGCCGGTCGCCGCCGAACCTGCGCCAGCCGCCGAAGCGCCGGCGCCGAAGGCCCGCAAGCCGCGCGCCACCAAGGCCGCGAAAGAAGAGTCCGCCGCCGCGCCGGCAGTGGCTGAAGCGCCGGCCGCTGCTGAGGTCGCCCCGGCCCAGGAAGCGCGCAAGCCGCGCGGCCCGCGCCAGATGCGCGAAAAGCGCGCCGAACGCGAAGCGCTGCAGCAGGCCGCCGCGCCGGTTGTCGCCGAGCAGGCCGCTGCGGCGCCCGAGGCTGGCTTCGATGCCGCGCCGGAAGGCGGGCAGGACGGTAAGCAAGAGGGTAAGCAAGAAGCACGCGGCCGCGGCCAGCACAAGCAGGGCAAGCGCGGCCAGCAAAGCGGCCGTCCGGGCCAGCAGAGCGCTCGTCCCACCGAAGGCGGACGTCCGGCCAAGCAGATCGGCCGTGGCGGCAAGCAGCAGCCGCAGGGCAAGGGCGGCAAGCAGCAGCCGGGCAACGAGGCCGACAATGTGTTCTCCTTCGTCACGTCGAGCGACTTCGACGCCAACGACGGCGCGCGCGGCAACGCTTCGTCCAAGCCGGCGCGGCGCGACCTGACCGCCGACGACGATGCGCCGAAGCTGCACAAGGTGCTGGCCGAGGCCGGCCTGGGTTCGCGCCGCGACATGGAAGAGCTGATCGTCGCCGGCCGCGTCTCGGTCAACGGCGAGCCGGCCCATATCGGCCAGCGCATCCTGCCGACCGACGCGGTCCGCATCAACGGCAAGCTGATCCAGCGCCGCGTGAGCAGCAAGCCGCCGCGCGTGCTGGTCTACCACAAGCCGGCCGGAGAGATCGTCAGCCATGACGATCCGGAAGGCCGTCCATCGGTGTTCGACCGCCTGCCGACCATGAAGGCCGGCAAATGGCTGGCCGTGGGCCGCCTCGACTTCAATACCGAGGGCCTGCTGCTGTTTACGACCTCGGGCGACCTGGCCAACCGCTTGATGCACCCGCGCTACAACATCGACCGCGAATACGCGGTGCGCACCCTGGGCGAGCTCGAGGAAGGCATGCGCCAGAAGCTGCTGTCCGGCGTCGAGCTCGACGACGGCAAGGCCGCGTTCTCGAAGATCCAGAACGGCGGCGGCGAAGGCATCAACCGCTGGTACCGCGTGGTGATCGGCGAAGGCCGCAACCGCGAGGTGCGCCGCATGTTCGAGGCGGTCGGCCTGACCGTCTCGCGCCTGATCCGCACCCGCTACGGCGCCATGACCCTGCCGACCGGCCTCAAGCGCGGTCGCTGGGAAGAACTGGAAGAAAACGACGTGCGCGCCCTGATGGCGGCCTTCGGCGTCGAGAAGAAGGGCGCTGCTCCCGAGAAGCATGTCAAGGGCGGCCACAAGGGCAAGGGCCCGCGTCCGGAAGGCATGCGCGCCGACGGCAACCGTGGCGCCGAGCGCAACAACGATCGCAGCGACGGCAATCGCATCGACCGTGCCGACGCCAATCGCAACGTCGATCCCTTCGGCCCGCCGGTGGCGCGGGTCGGCGCCACCCGTGGGCAGGGCATCCTGAACGGCCCAGTGCCGAGTGGCAAGCCAGTCGGCGGTCGCCAGGGCGGTTTCGGCGGCCAGGGCGGCGGCAAGGGCCGTGGCGCCAACGCGGGTGGCGGCAAGGGTGGCGCCGGCAGCGGCCGTCCGCGCCAGCCGGATCCGCTGCAGACCACCTTCGGCTTCGCCGGCACCGGCGGCGGCCGTCGCGGCGGCCAGGGGCCGCGTGGCTCGGAACACGGCTTGCCGCGCCGTGGACGCCGCGGCTGAGCACCGTTCATGACCGGCCTGCGCAAGCGTGCGCAGGCCGCGCATGCGTCGCCAGATCGGCGTAAAATGTTTGGCAGCCCATAGCACACTGCCAACTGTTGTTTAAAATCTCATTTATGGTAAGGCGATTGCGAGAGAAGCGGAAAAGCAGTATAATTTGCAGCCTAATCGAAGTCCTTCCCGAACGTTGTATCCGCGAGTCGTGATGCGCGTGAAATTGGTGCAAGTGCTTTCATCTGGTTGGGTTGTAAGTACAAAAAGATGGGCAGATGCCCATTTTTTTTTTGGTAAATCGTTTTAAAGCCCTGGAGAAGTGCCGTGCAGCAGTTTGACTTAATCGCCACGACAGTCAGTGGACTCGGCTATGACCTCGTCGATGTGGAGCGGGGCGAGCGCGGGATCCTGCGTGTATACATCGATTTCCCGGCTGCCGACGCGGACGAAAAGGGCCCGATCACGGTCGAGGACTGCGCCAAGGTGAGCCACCAGCTGTCGCACGTGCTGACCGTGGAAAACGTCGATTACGAACGATTGGAAATTTCGTCGCCGGGCCTCGATCGCCCGGTACGAACCCTCGCCGATTTCGCCCGCTTCGCCGGCCATGAGTGCACGGTCAAGCTGCGCGTCGCGGTGCCGGGCAGCGCGAACCGGAAAACCTATACCGGTATCCTGCGCGGCGTCGAGAACGACAAGGTCGGTTTGGAATTTGACAGTAAAGATGGCCCGGCGTTGATGGAATTTACGCTGGCCGAATTGGACAAGGCACGTTTGGTGCCACAGGTGGATTTTAGGAGTCGCAAAGCATGAGTCGCGAAATTTTATTGCTGGTGGATGCGCTTGCGCGCGAAAAGAACGTCGACAAGGAAGTCGTTTTCGGTGCGCTCGAGTTCGCGCTGGCACAGGCCACGAAGAAGCGCTATGAAGGCGAAGTCGACATTCGCGTGTCAATCGATCGCGACACCGGCGAGTTCGAGACTTTCCGCCGCTGGCACGTGGTGCCTGATGAAGCGGGCCTGCAGCTGCCTGACCAGGAAATCCTGCACTTCGAAGCCAAGGAACAAATTCCTGATATCGAAGTCGACGAATACATCGAAGAGCCGATCGAGTCGGTCGAGTTCGGCCGTCGTTTTGCCCAGGACACCAAGCAAGTCGTGCTGCAGCGCGTGCGCGATGCCGAGCGCGAGCAGATCCTGCAAGACTTCCTGGAGCGCGGCGATTCGCTGGTGACCGGCACCATCAAGCGCATGGAACGCGGCGATGCGATCGTCGAGTCGGGCAAGATCGAGGCGCGCCTGCCGCGCGACCAGATGATCCCGAAAGAAAACCTGCGCATCGGCGACCGCGTGCGCGCTTTCATCCTGCGTGTGGACCGCAATATGCGTGGCCCGCAGGTGATCCTGTCGCGCACCGCGCCAGAGTTCATCATGAAGCTGTTCGAACTGGAAGTGCCAGAGATCGAACAGGGCCTGCTGCAGATCAAATCGGCGGCCCGTGACGCCGGCGTGCGCGCCAAGATCGCCGTGTTCACGGCCGACAAGCGCATCGATCCGATCGGCACCTGCGTCGGCATGCGCGGTTCGCGCGTGCAGGCCGTGACCGGCGAGCTGGGCGGCGAGCGCGTGGACATCGTGCTGTGGTCGGACGATCCGGCCCAGTTCGTGATCGGCGCCCTGGCCCCGGCGAATGTTTCGTCGATCATGGTCGATGAAGAAAAGCACGCCATGGACGTGGTCGTGGACGAAGAAAACCTGGCCATCGCGATCGGCCGTTCGGGCCAGAACGTGCGCCTGGCGTCCGAGCTGACCGGCTGGAAGATCAACATCATGACCGCCGAGGAATCGGCGAACAAGGTGGCGCAAGAAACGGCCGCGATCCGCGCGCTGTTCATGGAAAAACTGGACGTCGACCAGGAAGTGGCCGATATCCTGGTTGAAGAAGGCTTCTCGAGCCTGGAAGAAATCGCATACGTGCCAATTTCCGAGATGCTGGAAATTGAATCGTTCGACGAAGACACCGTCAACGAACTGCGCACCCGCGCCCGTGACGCGCTGGTGACTGAGGCGATCGCTTCCGAGGAAGGTCTCGAAGGCATGGAAGAAGCTCTGGTCAATCTGGAAGGCATGGACCGCACCGTTGCCGGCAAGCTTGGCCTGGCTGGCATCAAGACGGTCGAAGCATTCGCGGCACTGGCCTATGACGAATTCGGCGCCATCCTGGCGTTGTCGTCGGACCGCGCCCGCGACCTGATCAAGAGTGAATTTAATGATGTGACCGACGACGAGATGAAACTGGTCGACAGCAAGTACGACGACCGGGCGAAAGCACTGCAGGCGAAAGCCTGGAGCCTGGCTGAAACGGCCAAGGCTTGAGCATTTCTTTATCATCTGTCGCGACACGTAGAAAAGAGGACTGAATGGCGAGTAACAACGTAGCCCAATTTGCCACCGAGCTGAAGATGCCTGCAGACCTGCTGCTGACCCAGCTGCGTTCGGCCGGCGTCGAGAAAAGCTCGACGTCAGATCCCTTGTCGAAAGATGATAAGGACAAGCTGCTGAACCATCTGCGCCGTACCCACGGCGCCGCCGATACCGGCGAGAAGAAGAAGATCACGGTGACGCGCAAGGAAACCAGCGAAATCAAGCAAGCTGATTCGTCGGGTAAATCGCGCACCATCCAGGTCGAAGTCCGCAAGAAGCGCACCTTCGTGCAGCGCGACGACCTGGTCACGACCAAGGCCCCCGAGGAGCCGGTGATCGACGCCGCCGAACAGGCGCGCCGCGAGGAAGAATCGCGCCGCCAGGCCGAGCTGATCGCCCGTCAAGAGGCCGACCTGCGCGAGAAGCAGGAACGCCTGGCCAAGCTGGAAGCCGAAGAAAAGGCGCAAGCCAAGGCGGCTGAAGAGCAGGCCAAGCGCGAAGCCGAAGAACAGGCCAAGCGCGACGCCGCCGACAAGGCTGCCGCCGACAAGGCCGCCAAGGAAGCCGCGGCGGGCAAGCAAGCCGCCGGCGCCGACGAAGCGGCCAAGAAAGCCGCCGAGGAAGCCCAGGCTGCCAAGGAAACCGCCGCCAAGGAAGCCGCCGAACGCGCTGCCGCCACCGAGCGCGCACGCAAGGCCGTGGCCGACGAAGTGGCGCAGATCAAGCTCATGATGAGCCAGCCACGCCGCGTGATCAAGGCGCCGGAACCGGCGCCGAAGCCAGCCGCTCCTGCGGCTGCCGCCGGCACGCTGCACAAGCCTGCCGATAAAAAGCCGGGCGAAGTCAAGAAGGACGACGCCAAGAAGCCGGGCGACAAGAAGTCGATCAAGTCGGCCAATGTGTCGTCGACCTGGTCGGACGACGCCAAGAAGCGTGGCGGCCCGAGCGTGAAGACGCGCGGCGGCGCCGGCGCCGGTGCCGGCGGCCGTGACGGCTGGCGCAGCGGTGGCCGTGGCGGCCGTCGCGGTCATGGCGACGACCGTGAATCGAACTTCCAAGCGCCGACCGAGGCGATCGTGAAGGACGTCCACGTTCCAGAAACCATCACCGTGGCCGAACTGGCGCACAAGATGTCGGTCAAGGCATCCGAGGTCATCAAGCAGCTGATGAAGCTGGGCCAGATGTGCACCATCAACCAGGTGCTGGATCAGGAAACCGCGATGATCCTGGTGGAAGAGATGGGCCACAAGGCCTTCGCCGCCGCCGAGGACGATCCCGAGGCACTGCTGGCCGACCAGGGCGAGCACTCCGAGTTCGAATCGACTTCGCGCGCACCGGTGGTCACCGTCATGGGTCACGTCGACCACGGCAAGACCTCGCTGCTGGACTACATCCGCCGCGCCAAGGTCGCGTCGGGCGAAGCCGGCGGCATTACCCAGCACATCGGTGCATACCACGTGGACACCCCGCGCGGCATGATCACCTTCCTGGACACCCCGGGCCACGAAGCGTTCACCGCGATGCGTGCCCGCGGCGCGAAAGCGACCGACATCGTCATCCTGGTGGTGGCGGCGGACGACGGCGTGATGCCGCAGACGAAAGAGGCGATCGCTCACGCGAAAGCCGCCGGCGTGCCGCTGGTCGTCGCGATCAACAAGATCGACAAGCAGGGCGCCAACCCGGATCGCGTGACCCAGGAACTGGTCGCCGAAGGCGTGGTGCCTGAAGAGTACGGTGGCGAGTCGCCATTCGTGCCAGTGTCGGCGAAAGTCGGCACCGGCATCGACGACCTGCTCGAGAACGTGCTGCTGCAGGCCGAAGTGCTGGAGCTGAAGGCGCCGACCGAGTCGCTGGCCCGTGGCCTGGTGGTCGAAGCCCGTCTGGACAAGGGCCGCGGCCCGGTCGCGACGATCCTGGTGCAGTCGGGCACCCTGAAGCGCGGCGACGTCGTGCTGGCGGGTTCCTCGTTCGGCCGCGTCCGCGCCATGCTGGACGAGAACGGCAAGACGATCGCCTCGGCCGGCCCGTCGATTCCGGTGGAGATCCAGGGCCTGACCGAAGTGCCGAGCGCCGGCGAAGAAGTCATGGTCATGGCCGACGAGCGCAAGGCGCGTGAAATCGCCTTGTTCCGTCAAGGCAAGTTCCGTGACGTGAAGCTGGCCAAGCAGCAAGCCGCGAAGCTGGAAAACATGTTCGAGCAGATGGCCGAAGGCGAGGTGAAGAACCTGCCGCTGATCGTCAAGACCGACGTGCAGGGTTCGCAGGAAGCGCTGGTGGGCTCGCTGCAGAAGCTGTCGACCTCGGAAGTGCGCGTGCAGATCGTCCATGCGGCGGTCGGCGGCATCACCGAGTCGGACGTCAACCTGGCGACCGCCTCGAAGGCAGTCATCATCGGCTTCAACGCCCGTGCGGACGCCCAGGCGCGCAAGCTGGCCGAGGCGAACGGCGTCGACATCCGTTACTACA
Source organism: Massilia timonae (assembly GCF_001866515.1). NCBI lineage: Bacteria > Pseudomonadati > Pseudomonadota > Betaproteobacteria > Burkholderiales > Oxalobacteraceae > Massilia > Massilia timonae. The sequence goes on along the minus strand of NZ_JRYB01000001.1, from coordinate 317,657 downwards.
GCATCATTTACGATGCGATCGACGAGATCAAGACCGCACTGTCGGGCATGCTGGCGCCGGAGAAGCGCGAGACCGTCACCGGCCAGGTCGAGATTCGCCAGGTCATCCTGGTGTCGAAGGTCGGCGCGATCGCGGGCTGCCTGGTCACCGATGGCGTGGTCAAGCGTACCTCGTCGGTCCGCCTGCTGCGCAACAACATCGTGATCTGGACCGGCGAGATCGATTCGCTGAAACGCTTCAAGGACGACGCGAAGGAAGTGCGCGCCGGTCTCGAGTGCGGTCTGTCGCTGAAGGGCAACAACGAAATCCAGGTCGGCGACGTCCTGGAAGTGTTCGAAGTCACCGAAGTGGCGCGTACGCTGTAAGCCACGCCGTTGGCGTACCATGGGGGCCAGGACGCTTCGCGGCAATGCCGCGGAGGGCCTGGCCCTTTTTTCCTTCAGGCCTCCAGCCTGAGCGCGTAATTGAAGCTCACAAAAGAACAAGCAGCACATCATGGCTAAACACAGCAAAAGCATTCCACAGCGCGGCCTGCGCGTGGCCGACCAGATCCAGAAGGACCTGTCGGAACTCATCGCCTTCGAACTGAAGGACCCGCGCGTCGGCATGGTCACCATCAGCGAAGTCCAGCTGACCCCCGACTACGCCCACGCCAAGATCTATTTCACCCTGCTGAAGGACAGCGCGGAAGAAGTGCGCCAGACGCTCGAAGGCCTGTCCAAGGCGTCCGGCTACCTGCGCAATATGCTGGGCAAGCGCCTGCACATCCACACCTTGCCGTCGCTGCACTTCGTGCACGACACCTCGACCGTGCGCGGCATGGCGATGTCGGCCCTGATCGACCAGGCCAACGCCACCCGCGCCAAGGACGATCCGGAGTCGAATCCCGACATGCAGGCAGCCGACCCGGCGGAGAAAGAGTGAACGGACGTCCCGCACGAAAGCCGCGCGACCTGGTCGACGGCGTGCTGCTGCTCGACAAGCCGGTCGGCCTGTCCTCGAACGACGCCTTGATCCGCGCCAAGCGCGTGCTGAACGCGAAGAAGGCCGGCCACACCGGCACGCTCGACCCGTTCGCCACCGGCTTGCTGCCGCTGTGCTTCGGCGAAGCGACCAAGTTCTCGCAAGACCTGCTCGAGGCCGACAAGACCTATGAAGCCACGGTCCACCTGGGCATCATGACGAATACCGGCGACACCGAGGGCGAGGCCATCGAGACCCTGCCGGTGGACGTCACCGTGGAGCAGATCGAGGCGGCGCTGGCGCGCTTCCGCGGTCCGATCCAGCAGGTGCCGCCGATGTATTCGGCGCTCAAGCGCGACGGCAAGGCGCTGTATGAATACGCGCGCGAGGGCATCACGCTCGAGCGTGAGGCGCGGCCGGTGACGATCCACGCGCTGTCGCTGATCGACTACCAGGCGCCGTTCCTGAAGATCCGTGTCACCTGCAGCAAGGGCACGTATGTGCGCGTGCTGGGCGAGGACATTGGCGCCGCGCTCGGCTGTGGGGCGCACCTGAATGCGCTGCGCCGGATCGAGGTCGGCGCGCTGGACGTCACGGGCATGATCACGCTGGATGAGCTGCTGGCGCACCCGGACCCGCGCTCGCTGCTGCGGCCGGTCGATGCGCTGTTGTCGACCTTCCCGTCGATCGAGCTGGATGCCGAGCTGGCAAGACGTTTCCTGCAAGGTCAGCGCCTGGCGCTGGGCAAGGAAGATGTCGCCGTGCCGGAACAGGGCAGGGTGCGCATCTACCACGACGGCCGCCTGCTCGGCACCGGCCAGCTGGGCGAGTACGCCATCCTGGCGCCGGAGCGCCTGATCTCGACCGCGCCGGCAGCCTGAACGCTTTTCCATCGGGCATGTCACGCGGCTGTCACGGATGGCGGCTAATCTTCCACCACGCTGCCACCGTGACAAGCTGTTGAAATTCCGTTGAAAATTCGTGCCTTTCGGCCGCGAGATTCAGACTGGGCGGCTTACCATGCTATACTAGTCGGTTTCCGAAATCAGCAGTATCGGACTTGCAGTTCCAGTACACGCAGTTCCAGTACATTTCGTACACCACGCTACTTCTCAAAAATCATGTCAAACACCAAACGCGCGATTCGTAATATCGCAATCATTGCCCACGTTGACCACGGCAAGACCACGCTCGTCGACCAGCTGCTGCGCCAGTCCGGCACCTTCCGTGAAAACCAGGCCGTGGACACCCGCGTCATGGACTCGAATGATCTCGAGAAAGAGCGCGGCATTACCATTCTGTCGAAGAACTGCGCCGTCGAATACGAAGGCACGCACATCAACATCGTCGACACCCCGGGCCACGCCGACTTCGGCGGCGAAGTGGAACGCGTGCTGTCGATGGTCGACTCGGTGCTGCTGCTGGTCGATGCGCAGGAAGGCCCGATGCCGCAGACCCGCTTCGTGACCCGCAAGGCGCTGGCGCTGGGCCTGAAGCCGATCGTCGTCGTCAACAAGATCGACCGTCCAGGCGCGCGCGCCGACTGGGCGATCAACCAGACCTTCGAACTGTTCGACAAGCTGGGCGCGACCGACGAGCAGCTGGACTTCCCGATCGTCTACGCCTCGGGCCTGAACGGCTACGCCGGCATGGACGAAAGCGTGCGCGGCGGCGACATGAAGCCGCTGTTCGACGCCATCCTGAAATACGTGCCGGTGCGTGACGACAATCCGGACGGCCCGCTGCAGATGCAGATCACCTCGCTGGACTACTCGTCCTACGTCGGCAAGATCGGCATCGGCCGCGTCAATCGCGGCACCGTCAAGACCGGCCAGGATGTGCTCATCCTGAACGGTCCTGATTCGACCCCGATCAAGGGCCGCATCAACCAGGTGCTGAACTTCAAGGGCCTGGAGCGCGTGCTGGTCGACTCGGCTGTTGCCGGCGACATCTGCCTGATCAACGGTATCGAAGAAATCGGCATCGGCTCGACCGTGTGCGCCGTGGATACGCCAGAAGCGCTGCCGATGCTGACCGTCGACGAGCCGACCCTGACCATGAACTTCATGGTCAACAACTCGCCGCTGGCCGGCCGCGAAGGCAAGTTCGTCACCAGCCGCCAGCTGCGCGAGCGCCTCGAGCGCGAACTGAAGGCCAACGTCGCGCTGCGCGTGGCGCCGACCGACGACGACACCACCTTCGAAGTGTCGGGCCGCGGCGAGCTGCACCTGACCATCCTGCTGGAAAACATGCGTCGCGAAGGCTTCGAGCTGGCAGTGTCGCGTCCACGCGTCGTCTACAAGATGGTCGACGGCGTGCGCCAGGAGCCATACGAAAACCTGACCGTCGACGTCGAGGAAGCCAACCAGGGCGGCGTGATGGAAGAACTGGGCCGCCGCCGTGGCGACCTGCAGAACATGGAATCGGATGGCAAAGGTCGCGTGCGTCTGGAATACCTGATCCCGGCGCGTGGCCTGATCGGCTTCCAGGGCGAATTCATGACCCTGACCCGCGGCACCGGCCTGATGAGCCACGTGTTCCACGAATACGCAGCGGTCGACAACAGCAAGGGCGACCTGGCCGGCCGTCGCAACGGCGTGCTGATCTCGCAGGATGACGGCGCCGCCGTCGCCTACGCGATCTGGAAACTGCAAGACCGCGGCCGCATGTTCGTCGAGCACAACACCCCGGTGTACGAAGGCATGATCATCGGCATCCACTCGCGCGACAACGACCTGGTCGTCAACCCGATCAAGGGCAAGCAGCTGACCAACGTGCGTTCGTCGGGCACCGACGAAGCGGTGCGCCTGGTGCCGCCGATCCAGATGTCGCTGGAATACGCCGTCGAGTTCATCGAGGACGACGAACTGGTCGAGATCACCCCGAAATCGATCCGCCTGCGCAAGCGCTTCCTGAAAGAGCACGAGCGCAAGAAGGCCAGCCGCGAAGGCGCGTAAGCAATCACGCCGGGGCGGTTCGCCGTCCCTGGACGAAAAAAATCCCGCTGCATGCAGCGGGATTTTTTTTGTCTGGTTTTGTCTATTACTGTCTTATGCCATGTAATCGAACAGCGACATCGGCCGCCCCGCGCCGCCGCCGAACAGCAGCCCATTGCCACTGCCGGCCAGCTGGTATTGCTGGGCCATGAGCGTGGCCTGGCGGGTCACGGTGTCGATCACCTTGTCGCGCTGATCGAGCAGGCGGTCGCGCTCGCGCATCACGCTGGCCGCCTCCACCCCCAGGCTGCCGCTGGCGCCGATCTGCTTGTTGACCTGGTCGACCAGGCGGTCGGCCAGGCCGCCCTTGTCGCTGAACACCTTGTTGGCGCGCGCCGGATCGGCGGCGATGGCCGCCTTGAGCTTGTCCTCGTCCAGCACCAGCGCGCCATCCTTCTGGGTGATGCCGAAGCCGGCCAGGTCGCGGACACTGCTGCCGTTGACGATGTTGCCGATCTGGGCCCGCATGCGCAGCAGCGTGGTGTCGGAGCGGTCGTCACCCGTTTCCAGCTTGCCCAGCTGGGTGTTCAGGTCATTGAAGGCCTTGACGAAATCCTTGACGTTGCCCGCGATCGCGGCCGGATCGCTGCGCACCTCGACCTCGCTCTTGCCGGTCTCTTTCAGGGTCAGGTCCAGGCCGGGGATGGCCTCGGTGACCGCGTTGGTGGCGGACGTGACGGTCTTGCCGTCGACCACCAGGCGCGCATCCCGGGCCGCGGCCACCTGCTGCATGCCGCCTTCCATGCCCGGCCGGTAAGCGAGCAGTCCCCCCAATACCGGATCGCCGGCGACGCTGACGCGCATGCCGTTGGCTGCGCCCGTTGCGCCGGTCAGGCTCAGCGAATAGCCGTCCCCGTCCTTGTCCTTGGCGACCCCGGCATCCAGGCCGGCTTCGCGCATGGCCTTGGCAATGCCTTCGAGGCTGCTGTTGCCCGGATCGATGCGCACCGTGGTCTTCTTGGCAGTGGCGCCGGTTCCGGTCTCGACCGTGATCACGCTGGCGCCGCCGGTTCCCAATGCCGCGTCCTTGTCCGCCACCGCCCTGGTCTCCAGCTTCTGGCCCTGGGCCAGTTGCTGGACGTCAATCGCATACTTGCCAGGGTTGGCGGAAGCGGCGCTCAGCTTGGCGGACAGGGCACTGCCGCTGGCGCTCGCCAGCATGTCGAGCTTGCCGCCGGTGAGGCCGGCCGCGAACGCGCGGAAGCCGTCCAGCGCCAGCGCCATCTTGCCGATGGACGACAGGCGCGCGTCGTCGCGCTTGACCTGGGCATCGATGATCTTCAGCCCGGGATTCTGGGCCAGCAGCGATTGCGTGAGGTTGGTGCGGATGTCGCCGTATTGGCTGGCGGCGGGCTGGGACGCGAGTCCGGTGGTGGAAGTGGTCAGCATGGCTCGATAATCCTGGTCGGGAATGTCGTGCAACCGAAGGTTGCTGCCATTGCTTTATCGCATGAAAATGCGACCGTGACCAGTCATCGATTGTATCGGTGGCCGGAACGGTCAAGTCCCGGCCATCCTGGTGCAGCTCAGCGCAGGCCGAGCAGGGCGTGCACCCGTTCGCGGCTGACGCCGACCAGGGCCGAGGTGATGGCCAGCAGCGACTCGTAGTCGTGGCTGGCGGCGGTGGAAGCGAAGTCGCCCGCGATCATGGCCAGTTCGGCGCTCGGGATCTCGGGCTGGGCGCTGCGCGCCATGGCGGTGCTCAGCGCCAGCGAGGCGGCGTCCTGCGAGCGGCGCACCCGGGCCAGCGCCTGCACCACTTCGCGCAGGCTCTGGCGCAGGGCGTCGGGGTTGCCCAGTTCCCATTCTTTCGGCTCGAGCGAGGATGGCACGGCGACCGTGTCGACCCGGCCGCGGCCGGTCACCGCGATCGCATCCTTGACGCCGGCGAAGGTCGATTCGCTGGTGCGGAACACCAGTTCGCGGTCCTGGTCGAGACCGGCGCGCACCTTGACCGGGGCCAGGGTGCGGTCCAGGCGCCGGGCGATCTCTTCCGGCGTCATGCCCGGTTCGATCGTGGTGGCCAGTTGCGGACCGCCGGCGCTGCCGACCGAAAAGCCCAGGGTCTGCGTGCCGCCGGCCTTGAGCGAGGCGATGTCGAGGCCCCGGATGCGGAAGCGCTGCTGGGCGCCCTGCACCGCGTCGAAGTCGAGCTGGGCGTCGAGGCCGTCGCCGGCCTGCTGGCGGCGCGCCTCGAGGGCGGCGGTGAGCTGGCGCACGCGCGCTTCGAGTTCGCGCGAGGCGGCGCCGCGGCCCGACAGGCGCGCGCTGAGGTCGGCCTTGAGCGCTTCGAGCTGGCTGGCCATGCGTTCGAGGTAGTCGAGCGCCTGCTGGGCGCGCGCCACTTCGCCCTGGTTCTGCTGCATGCCGACGCCGCGCCGCAATGGGCTCGCCGTCGGCGCGCTGCGGCTGACGGCGCGGTCGGCGGAGCTTGCCGGGGGCACGGCATGCGCGCGTCCGGTGGCCGACGTGCTCTGGGCGCCGGTGTTGCCGCTGACGGCGCCGCCGTTAGGGTTGGCGCCGCTGGCGGTCGTCGTGCTGGATGGTCTGAGCAGTGCTTCCATGGCCATCAGATCGCATTGAACAGGCTCAGGTTGCCGATCTTGGCATAGGCCTTGTAGGTCGCCTGCAGGGCGGTCGAGTAACCGTTGAGTTCAGTGGCGGCGACGCCGACGTCGAGCGCGCCGATGTCGGTGATCGCCATCTTGTTCGACAGGCTGATGTTGGCGTGGTTGTCGTCCAGGGTCTTGATGATGTTCTGGCGTCCGCCCAGGTCGGCGACCTTGCTCGAAATCAGCACCTGCGCATCGTCGAAACCGTTCAGGTTGGCCTCGAGCACGGCGCGCACGGCCGGGTCGTTGGGCGTGGCGCCCGGTTGCGACATCACCTCGATGGTGGCGTCGATCTGGTTCAGCAGCTTCTCGAGGCCGGCCAGGTTCTCGTTGGCGGGCTGGGTCAGGCCATTGCCGACCACGACCAGCTGGGCATTGGTATTGGCGGCGAAGCTGTAGCGCGCGCCGGCGTCCGCGTCCGCGTCGAGCGCCAGCGGCGCGGTCTTGGTCGCGGTGCCGGCGAACAGGTAGTTGCCTTCCTCGTCGATCGTGTTGGCGGTGTAGAACAGGCTGTCGCGCAGCGATTGCAGCGGCGCGATCATCGCCTTCAGGTCGTCCGGCGTGTTGGCGCCGTCGAGGGCCCAGACCAGCTGGTCGCGGCCCGGGATCATCTCGGTGACCATATTGCTCAGGTAGCCTTCCGACTTGGTCAGGCGCAGCTGGAGCGAGGAGATATTGCTGCGGTACTGGCCGACCGTGGATTCCTCGCGCGCCAGGCGCGACAGGCGCACGCTGTCGACCGGGTCGTCCGACGGCAGCAGGATGCGCTTCTGGGTGTCTAGCTGGCGCATGATGTAGCTGAGCCGCTCCTGGTTGTTCTGGAGCGACTGGTTCATCGTCGATTGGTATTGGGCAGTGGCGATACGCATGCTGCTCTCCTTATTGCATCATGGCGAGGGTGGCGTCGAACAGCGAATTGGCGATCGAGATCACCTGCATGTTCGCCTGGTACATGCGCTGGAACTCCACCAGCTTGACCGCTTCCTCGTCTTCGTTGACGCCGCTGGTCGACTGCCAGTCGTTGATCGACTGGACGCGCACGGTCTCGGCGGTTTTCAGCGCCGCCTTGTTGATCTTGCTGTCCACGGCCAGCTTGCCCAGCATCTGGGTGTCGGCGTCGCTGAGCAGCACGTTGCCGATGTTCGGCAGCTCGATCGACCGGCCCTTGAGCGCGGCCAGTATCTGCAGGTTGCCGGTGTCGCCCGGCGTGCCGTCGCTCGAAAACGCCAGGTCCTGGGCCTTGAAGCCCTCGACCGTCTTGAGCATGTTGGCGCCATTGCCGGGGGTGTAGACGAACAGCGGGGTGCCGGCCACGCCGGGAGCGGTGAAACCGTCCGCCAACTGCTCGTTGACGAGGGTGGCGATCTGCTCGGCCAGCGAGTCGACGTCTTCCTGCAGCGGCAGCAGGGTATTGATCTCGAACTGGGTCAGGCCGCCGAGCTGGCCGCCCATCTTGCTGGCGTCGAGCGCGAAAGTCGAGTTGGCGAAGGTGATCGAGAACGCCTGCGGCGAATCGGCGCTCGGGGCCGCCTTGAGGGTGCCGTGCATGCTGCCGATCACCAGCGCCTGGCCGCTCTTGAGCGAGACGTCGCGGCTGCCGTCCGGATTGTCCGACACTTCGAGCGCCATCTTGCTCGACAGGTCGTCGATGGCCTGGTCGCGCGCATCGATCAGGCTCGAGGCCGACACGCCGCTGGCCTGGGTCTCGATGATCTGCTTGTTCAGGCGGGCGATGGTGGCGATGTCGACGTTGGCCGAGTCGACCAGGGCGCTGCGCTGCTGGCGCACCGAGGTCAGCTGGGTGTTGAAGACGTTGTTCAGGCCATTGAAGCGCTCGCCCATCAGGCCGGCCGCGGTCAGCACCTGCTGGCGCAGCGGGGTCGAACCGGGGTCGCCGGCCACCGCGTTGATCGCCTTGAAGAAGTCGTCGATGCCGGCCGACAGGCTGGCCGAGGCGTCGCCCATCACGCTCTCGAGCTGGGTCAGGTAGGGCTGCGACTGCGAGTACATGCCCTGCTCGGAATTGGCGCGCCACATGGCCTGGGTCTTGTAGTTGTCCGAGAAGCGCAGCAGCGAGGTCACCTGCACGCCATTGCCGGCCGAGCGGCCGCTGGCATCCGGACCGACCGCCATCAACAGCGCCGACTGGCGGGTATAGCCCTTGGTCTGCAGGTTGGCGATGTTGTGGCTGCTGGCCGACAGTGCGAGCTGGGCGGCGAGGGCGCCCGACAGGGCATTATTGATGATCGTCATGGTGCGAATTCGTCCTCGATACAGGCTTAACCTGCGTTAACCTAACAGGGCGACCGATTATTGCCGTTTATTAAGTATTACATGTAAATCGGGTCGACCGCTCAGCGCTTGCCGGTGGTGGCGCCCGGCACCAGCTGGCGCAGGATGGCGTCGGCGATGCCGAAAGCGCGCTGGCCGGCCATATTCCCGGCCAGCAGGTCGTCGGCCATGTCCTGCATGTCCTGGTTGACGCGGTTGTTGAACACGCTGTCCTCGGCCGCCATCGCGCGGGTCGAGGAACGCATCGTGCGCAGCATGTGGCTCACGAAAAAGCGCTCGAATTCGACCGCGGCCTGGGTGGCTTTCGCCACGTAGGCCGGGTCGGGCTGGTCGGCGGCGGGCGCGACCGGCGCGTCGGTGTTCGGGGTCAGGCTGCCGTTGCGAAGATCGTCGATGCGCATCAGATCACCACCAGTTCGCCTTCGATCGCGCCGGCCTGGTCGAGGGCCTGCAGGATCGCCATGATGTCGTCGGGCGAGGCGCCCAGGCTGTTCACGGTGTCGATGATGGTCTGCAGGCGCGCGCCCGGCGGCCAGCGGAACATCTGGCCCGAGCCCTGGTCGACCGACAGCTTCGATTCCGGCGTCACCGCGGTCTGGCCGCGCGCGAACGGGCCCGGCTGGCTGACGCGCGAGCTTTCCGAGATGATCACCTTGAGCGAGCCGTGGGTCACGGCGGCCGCCTTCACGCGCAGGCCGTCGGCGATGACGACGGTGCCGGTGCGCGAGTTGAACACGACTTTCGGCACTTCGATGCCGGCTTCGACGCTCAGGGCGTTCAGGGCGGCCACGAAAGCGACGCGCTCGGTCGGATTCTCGGGGGCGATGACTTCGACGCTGGTGCCGTCCAGGGTGGTGGCGATCGGACCGTAGCGCTTGTTGATCGCGTTGACCACGTTGGTGGCGGTCTCGAAGTGCGGCTGGCGCAGGCGCAGCATCACTTGCGGGCGGGTCGCGAAGTCGGTCGCGATCTCGCGCTCGATCATGGCGCCGTTCGGCACCCGGCCGGCGGTGGGGGTGTTGACGGTGACCGAGGAACCGCTGCGGCCGGTGGCGTTCAGGCCGCCGACCACCACATTGCCCTGGGCCAGGGCATAGATCTCGTTGTCGGCCGCGCGCAGTTGCGTGAGCAGCAGGGTGCCGCCGCGCAGGCTCTTGGCGTCGCCCAGCGAGGAGACGGTGACGTCGATGCTCTGGCCGCGGCGGTAGCCGGGCGGGAAGGTGGCCGAGACCATGACGGCGGCCACGTTCTTGTTCTTGGCGTCCTCGCCTTCCGGCAGGCGCACGCCGAACTGCTTGAGCATATTGATGACCGACTGGCTGGCGAACTTGACCTGGGTCGAGTCGCCCGAGCCGTTCAGGCCGACCACCAGGCCGTAGCCGACCAGCGGGTTTTCGCGCACGCCTTCGACGCTGACCAGGTTGCGCAGGGCTTGCGCGGCCTGGACCGGCAGGACGGCGCCGGCCAGGACGGCGGCGAGCAGGAAAGGAACAAAGCGGCGCAGGTTCATGTCGTCCTCAGAACGGCAGCCATGGGCTGTTGAAGAAGCGCGTCAGCCAGCCCGGCTGGTTGGCCTCGGCCAGCGCGCCGCGCGCCGAATAGGCGATGCGGGCATTGGCCACGCGCAGCGAGGACACGCGGTTGTCGGCGTCGACGTCGGCGGCGCGCACGAAGCCCTTCAGGCGCACGAATTCCTCGCCCTGGTTCAGCATCAGGTTCTTTTCGCCGGCCACGCGCAACAGGCCGTTGGGCAGCACTTCCTGCACGATCACGGTCAGCGAGCCGGACAGCGCATTCTGCTGGGTGCTGGTGGCGTCGCCCTGGAAATCGCGGTCGGCGGTGATGTCGACCGCCGCCTTGTCGTAGACCTTGCCCAGCGCGGCGAGGGGAGAAATGCCGATCGAAGACCCCTTCGAGATGCTGGTGCCGGCGCGCTTGCTGGCCTGGGTCGTCTCTTGCAGGATCACGGTGACGGCGTCGCCCACGCGGTAGGCGCGGCTGTCCGAGGTCAGCGAGACGGTGTCGGCGGTGAACACGCCGCCCGAGACGCCGCCGCGCGCCATGCGCTGCAGCGGCATGTGGTCGTCATCGTCGTCGCGCATGGCGACCTGCGCCGGCGTGGCGCAGCCGGCCAGCATGACGATGCCGAGAACGGCAGCCAGGGCTTTCATCAGCGCGCCGCCTGCGACAGGTATTGCAGCATATTGTCGGCCGCCGACAGCACCTTGGTGTTCATCTCGTAGGTGCGCTGGGCGGCGATCATGTCGACCATCTCTTCGACCACCTGCACGTTCGAGCCTTCCAGCGCGCCCTGCTTCAGGGTGCCGAAGGCGGCGTCGCCCGGACGGCCTTCGTTCGGCGCGCCGCTGGCGGCGGTTTCCTGGAACAGGTTGTCGCCCAGGGCCAGCAGGCCGGTCGGGTTGATGAAGGCGGTCAGGTTGATCTGGCCGATTTCCTGCGGCGCCGGCTGGTTCGGGAAGGTCACCGAGACCACGCCGTTCTCGCCGATGGTCACGCCGCTGGCATTCTGCGGGATCGTGATCTGCGGGACGATGGCCAGGCCCTGGGCATTGGTCAGGGTGCCGTTCGGATCGACCTTCAGCTGGCCGGCGCGGGTGTAGGCCGGTTCGCCGTTCGGGCGCAGCACCTGCAGGAAGCCGTTTCCCGAGATGGCGACGTCGAGCGGCTGGCTGGTGGTCTGCAGGCTGCCGTTGGTGAAAGCCTTCTGGGTGCCGACCACGCGCACGCCGTTGCCGAGCTGGACGCCGCCGTTGACGGTGTTGTCGGCGTTCTGGGCGCCCGGCTGGGCGTCGACCTGGTAGAACAGGTCTTCGAACACGACGCGGTCGCGCTTGAAGCCGACGGTGTTGACGTTGGCCAGGTTGTTGGCGATGGCCTGCAGCTTGGCATCCTGTGCCTGCACGCCGGTCTTGCTGATCCACATTGCTGGATTCATGGTTGCTCCCTAATTAAGTGTGGCCTTACTTCGCGATTCAGGCGCCGATGAGCCGGTTGCCCGACTCGTTCATGCTGTCGCTGGCCTTGAACATCTTCATCTGCAGTTCGAAGCTGCGGTTCAGGCTCATCACGGCCACCATCTCCTCGACCGCCGAGACGTTGCTGCCTTCGAGGGCGCGGCCGCGCACGGTGACGTTCGGGTCCGCTGCGAGCTGCTCGCCGTCGCGCGTGACGATCAGGCCGGCCTCGTTCTTGGCCAGCTGGGCGCCGTCGGCGCTGACCAGCCGCAGGCGGTCGATGATCTGGGTAAGGGTGCCGCCTTCGGGCATCACCGAGATGGTGCCGTCGTTGGCGATATCGACCGCGGTGTGCGGCGGCAGCACGATCGGCCCGCCCTCGCCCAGCAGCGGGCGGCCACCCACCGACAGCGCGCCGTTGGCGTCGATGTCGATCGCGCCGGCGCGGGTATAGGCTTCGCCGTTGTCGAATTCCACCGCCAGGTAGCCGTTGCCGTTGACGGCGACGTCCAGCGCGCGGCCGGTGTCGCGCACCGTGCCGTTGCGGGTCGAGACGGCATCGGCCATGCCGCGCGCCAGGTGCACGTCGTCATAGCCGTAGCCGGCCAGCGCCTGGCTCGAGGCCAGTTCGATATTGGCGCGAAAGCCCGGGGTGTCGGCATTGGCCAGGTTGTTGGCGCGCACCTGCTGCGCCTGCAGGGTGCGCTGGGCGGCGCTGACGGCGGTGAAGATGAACTTGTCCATGGCCTGGGCTTACAGCGCCTGCATCAGCGACTGCATCATCTGGTTCTCGGCGGTGATCACCTTCGAGTTGGCCTGGTAGTTGCGCTGCGAGGTCATCAGGCCGACCAGTTCCGAGGTGATGTCCACGTTCGAGCCTTCCAGCGAACCCTTGGACAGCTTGCCGGCCAGGCCGACGCCCGGGGTGGTGTACAGCGGCGCGCCCGAGTTGGCGTTGGCGACCCAGGTCGTGTCGCTGGTCGGGACCAGGCTGCCCTCGTCCGGGAAGGTGGCCAGCGCCACGGTGCCCACGACCTGCTGCTGTTCGTTGCTGTACTTGGCGACGATCGAGCCGTCCTCGGCCAGTTCCACGCCGACGAAGGTGCCCGAGGCATAGCCGTTCGGACGGTTGATGTTCTGGGTCGCGGCGCCGGCCAGCTTGGTGGTGCCGCTGTAGTCGAAGTTGAACTCCAGGGGTTCGGCGCCCGGCGGGGTGAGTTCCAGGTCCGGACCGTTGACCGAGGCCGCTTCGATCCGGCCATTGGTGTCGAAGTTCATGGCGAAGCCGGCGCCGGTCGGCGCGGCGCCGTTCAGGCTGTAGTGCACGGTCACGACGTCGTCGTCGGTCTTGACGAAGTATTGCGAGACGGTGTGCTGGGTGCCCAGCGAATCGTAGACCACCGACTGCTTGACCATATTGTAGGTATTCGGGTTGTTCATGTCGAAGGCCGCGGTCGGCTCGACCCACTCGTTCGACATATTGCCGGAATAGGCCACGCGGGTGCTGGCCACGGCCGGGATCTGGCCGGTCGGGACTTCGATGTCGCCCATGGTGCCCATCACGCCGTTGACGGTCGGGCCATAGCCCTGCACGCGCTTGCCGGTGGCGTCGACCAGGTAGCCGTCGGCATTGGTGTTGAAGATGCCGACGCGCGAGTACGAGACCACGCCCTGGTCGTCGCGGCTGGTGAAGAAGCCGCGGCCGAGGATGGCGGCGTCGAGGCCGCGGCCGGTGGTCTGCAGGCTGCCGTTCTTGCCGATGTCCTGGGTCAGCGAGCCGACCTGCACGCCGTTGGCCATGTCGCCCGCGTACACCGACGAGAAGTTGGCGCGGCTGCTCTTGAAGCCGTAGGTGCCGGCGTTGGCGATATTGTTCGACAGGGTATTCAGCTGCTCGTTGATGGCCTGGATGCCCGACAGGGCGATATTGAAGCTCATGGGGAATCCTTTGTTTAGTTGGTCAGCGCCAGGTCGGCGGACGTGTTTTTACCGTTGAAACCCGTGATCCAGCCCGGCTCGACTTCGCCGACGCCGGCCACCTGCATCAGGATGCCGCCGGTCGAATCGAGGCGCACGCTGTTCAGGCGGCCGTCGATCTCGATCGCCGGCTTGGTGCCGTCCGACGACTCGGCGGCGATGCTGTACTTGCCGGCCGGCAGGCCGAGCTGCGCCGGGTCGAGCGTGAATGCCTGGCCGCCGGCGCCGTGCGGCGGCAGTTCGATCCTGGTCTGCTTGCCGGCGACGTCGGTCAGGATCACATGGGTGAGGGTGCTGGCCCCTTCCAGGCGCACGCTGCCGGTGATCGCGGTGTCGCCCAGTTCCACGCGGCTGGTCTCGACCGAGACCTGGCTGCCGACCTGGCCGCCCATCGCCAGCACCTGCAGGCTCTGCAGCATGGTGGCGCTGGCGGCCGTGGTCTGGGTCATGTTTTCCAGCGCCTCGGTCTGCGACAGCTGCGACAGCTGGTTGACGAAGGTGGCCGGATCGGACGGGGCCAGCGGGTCCTGGTTGCGGATCTGCGCCACCAGCAGCTTGGTGAACATGTCCTTGTTCTCGCTCATCGGCACGCCGGCCGGGGCAGTGCTGGTATTGCTGTAATTGCTGCTGAAACCGAAGTTATTGGTGGTGGTGACCATGATCAGCTTTCTCCCATGCGGATCAGGGACTGCTGCATCGACTTGATGCGGCCCATGACCTCGACGTTCGTTTCGAAGGCGCGCGAGGCGGCCATCATGTCGGCCATCTCGGCCACTTCATTGACGTTGGCGTAAAAGACCATGCCGTCGGCGTCGGCCAGCGGATTGTCCGGCTCATGCACGCGGCGCAGCGGTTCGCTCGACTGCACCACGTCCAGCACCTGCACCTTGGCCACGCCCTCGCCGTCGAGCACGGCGGAAAACACGGGCTTGCGGGCGCGGTAGGCCTCGGCCTCGGTGGTGGCCACGGCATTTGCGTTGGCCAGGTTGCTGGCGATCGTGTTCATGCGCACGGTCTGGGCCGCCATGGCCGAGCCGGCGATCAGGGAAATGTCTTTGAAACCCATTCAGCGCTCCTTATTGGCCGGTGATGGCTTTGTTCAGGCCGCGCAGCTTCATATTGATGAAGGTCAGGCTGGTCTGGAAATCGGAAGCGTTCTGCGAGAACGCCGCCTGCTCGACGCCGATCTCGACGGTATTGCCGTCGGCGCTCGGGTGGTAGGGCACGCGAAACAGCGCGCCGTCCTCGGAGAGCGTCGGCAGGCCGTCGTCGGCATCCATCCGGTCCTGCATTACGCTGGCGAAGTCGATGTCGCGCGCCGTGTAGCCGGGCGTGCTTTCGTTGGCGATGTTGGCGGCCAGCACGCGGGTGCGTTCGGCGCGCAGCTGGAGCGCGTCGGCGCTGACGCCGAGGGCTTCCTTGAAATTAATCGACATGGCGATTCTCCAGTGAACTGCAGTGAACTTGGTTAGAATGGGCCTTTCCGCCTGACCCGTATTGTCCAATGATTGCTTTCCGTACGGCAACAATAAGTATTGTAACCTGTCTGTTGTGCACCACAGCGTGGTCGGCGCAAACTCTTTCCGTACAAATAGAACAAGCCGCGCGCGAGCAACTCGAGAAGGTCGCCGCGGCCAGCGCTCTGGGCGATCCGGAGTTCGACCTGAGCGTGGTCAGCAGCCGTCCGGCGCCCGCCTGCAAGGGGCCGGTAAGCGTCGAAGCGCTCGACACGCGCCAGCCGGCGCGCATGCGTTTCGTGGCGCGCTGCCCGGACGGACAGGGCTGGCGCCACGACTTCGTGGTGCGCGCGCGCATGTCGGCGCTGGTGGCGGTGACGGCGGCGCCGGTGGGCGCCAACCAGACGCTGGGCGAATCCGACGTCACGCTCGAGCGGCGCGACGTCACCAACCTGCGCGATCCGATCGGCCTGCCCGAGGAAGCGGTCGGCCAGTCGAGCCGGCGCAGCCTGCGCGCGGGCGAGGTCCTGCGCGCCAGCCAGCTGGTGGCGCCGATCGTCGTGAAACGCGGCGACGCCGTGGTCATGACGGCGCGCGAGGACGGCATCGAGGTCAGCATGGCGGGCGAGGCGCTCGACGCCGGCGCGCGCGGCGCCGTGGTGCGGGTCAAGAACAGCGCCAGCGGCCAGGTGGTGCGCATGCGCGTGCTCGGCGCCGGCGCGGTGCAGCCGATCGACATGCCGTTGGGCGAATAGACCGTCATTCCTGGTTCCCTTGCAGGCCGGCCGCGATGCGGGCCAGCTTGGCGGCGTAGCCCGGATCGGTCGCATAGCCGCCGCGCGCCAGTCCCTGGGCGAAGGCCTGGGCGTCGTTGCCGGTGTTCAGGGCGGCGCGGTAGCGCGGATTATCGGTGAGCACGCGCGCATAGTCCTGGAAGGCGCTGGCCGCGTCCGGATAGGCGCGGAAGCGCTCGCGCGTCTTGAGCGCGGCGCCGTTCACGTATTCGGTGGTGGTGGACTCGCCGGCGGCGCCTTCCCAGCCGGCGCCGGCCTTGATCCCGAACAGGTTGTGGCTGCTCGCGCCGTCGGCGGTGCGCAGCGGACGCTGGCCCCAGCCCGATTCGAGCGCGGCGTGGGCCTGCACCAGTTCCGGCGCCACGCCGAGTCGTTGCGCGGCCTGGCGCGCCCAAGGGGCGATGCTGTCCAGGAAAGCTTGCTGCTCCGGCGTGCTGGCCGCAGCGCCGCCGCTGGCGGTGGCAGGGTCGACGCGCTCGTCCTCGCCCATGATCAAGCCTTGCGCGCGCAGCCGCAGCAGGGCGCCTTCGGCGCTCAGGCTGCTGGCGGCGCCGCCGTCGACGTCGCCGTGCTGGATGTAGGCGTTCACTTCGCCCTGCAGCTCGCTGAACAGGCGGCCGAAGCCGGCGCCGCCGCCGTCGCCGATGGCCGCGGTCGGACGGGTCGCGGCGGTGGCCGACGTGGCCGCCGTGGCGGCGGTCGGCGCGATGGAGAAATCAGCGTGGCGCATAGATGGCGTCCTCGCCGTGCAGCACGCGCTGCATCACGGAGTATTGCTCGGCCAGCAGTTGGCCGTTGCGGATGGTCGCTTCCTTGCAGGCGCGCACGATGGTTTCCAGCTCGGCCCAGGCGGCGTCAAAAGTGGCGCGCGCGGCCGGTGTCAGGCTGGCGATGTACTGTTCCATCGTGGCTTGCGCGCCGAGCAGGGCGCGCACCAGTTGCAGGCGCTGCTGGCGCCGGCCTTCCATGGCCTCGAGCAGCGGCGCCAGGTCCGCGGCCAGCGCGGTCAGTTCAACGCTGCGGTGGCGCACGGCGGCCTCGAACTGCCGTTCCAGCAGGGCGTGGATGGCGGCGGCTTCGTGCAGGTCGCGCTGGACGCCGTCGAGCAGCAGCGCATTGGCTTGGGTACGGGTGAGGGTGGCCATCAGCGTCCTCCGTGGAATTTCTGGATCAGGCCTGCCAGGCGGCCCGGGTCGAACGGCAGCTCGCCGCGCGCCAGCGCATCGCGCAGCTCGGCCACGCGGGCGGCGTCGAAGTCGGGCATGGCGCGCAGGGCTTCGGACGCCGGTTTCAGCACCTCGGATTGCAGGGCGGCGCCGGCGCCCGCCGGCATCTCGGCCTGGACCGGCGCGGCCACGGTCTGGGCGCCGACAGTGACGCTGGCGACGGCGGCGTTGGATGAGCCGGTGATTTTCATGCGGTTACCTCGGGATTTCGGTTGGATCGTCATGGCGTTTTCGGCAATTGGCCGCGCAATTCTTCGAGCGCCGTCGCGTCGGGCAGCGTGACGGTGGCGCCGTTGCCCAGCGCCGTTCCATTGCTGCCGGGGGCGCCGAACATGTTCGCCACCGCGCGCGACTGGGCGCTGGTCAGGATCAGGAGTTCGATGCGGCGGTTCATGCCGTCCAGCGGGTCTTCCGGATGCAGCGGACCGCGGTCGGCCATGCCGACCACCTGCAGGATGGTGGAGGTCTGCATGCCGCCGGTGAGCAGCTGGGCGCGCGCGGCCAGCGCGCGGTCGGTCGACAGGGCCCAGTTCGAGTAGCCGCCCTTGTCGATGCCGGCGTAGCGGCTCGAATCGGTATGGCCGATGATCAGCATCTGGTTGCGCATCTGGGCGAACAGCGGCCCCATCTTCTGCAGCAGGCGCGCGAAGCGGCCGGTGGGCAGCGCGCTGCCGCGCATGAACATGCCCTGCTTGTCGGTGTCGTGCAGCATCACGCGCAAGCCGTAGGGCGTGACGACGGTGGCCAGGTTCGAGGCCAGGCCGGCGTTCACCGACAGCTCGGTCAGGGCCCTGGACAATGCGGCCAGGTCGGCTGGCGTCTCATAGCCGACCTTCGGGGCGCTCGGGCTGCCCGGCTGGCTGGTGCCGGCATTGCCGGTGCGCGGGACTTCGAAGCGTTCGATCAGGCTGCCGCTCGGCTCGGTGGCGATGGCCGGCTTCTGGCCTTGCCCCTCGAGCATGCCGGCGCTGGTGGCGTCGCGCACGATCGCCTTCAGGTTCTGCTGCTCGCGTGCGGCGATCAGCCACAGCACCAGGAACAGCGCCATCAGGGCCAGGCAGAAGTCGGCGAACGCCACTTTCCAGGCGCCGCCGTGTTCGTCGTGCTGGTGCTTGCCGCCGCCGCGCTTGACGATGGTCGATTCGTGCTTGTCGTTCGTTTTCGACACGTGTTACCCCGCCATGCGGTCGCTGCCGCGGCGCCGCTTGTTCTGCGATTCGTCTTCGCCGCCCATGGCGTTGATCCACTGTTCGAGCTGGGCGAAGCTGGGCTTGGTGTTCAGCTGGATCAGGCGGCGTCCGGCGTCGATCGCCAGCAGCGCCGGCTTGCCGGCCACGTGGGTGCACAGCACCACCTTGACGGTCTCCATGGTCGAGGCGTCCGAATTGACGGTCTGCTTCATCAGGTTGGCCAGCGGTTCGAGCACGCCGTAGCAGAAGAAGATGCCGATGAAGGTGCCGACCATGGCCGCGCCGACCTTCTCGGCGATCTCGCCCGAATCGGCGCCGCCCGAGACCGAGTACATCGCCATCACGATGCCCAGCACCGCGGCCAGGATGCCGAAGCCCGGCATCGCCTCGGCGATCTTCTGCAGCGATTTCGACGGCTGGGTCAGCTCTTCGTGGATGGCTTCCAGTTCCTGCTCCAGCACGCCTTCCAGCTCGTGGGCGTTGATCTTGCCCATGGCCATCAGGCGGAAGTTGTCGACGATGAAGGCCAGCAGCTTCGGCTCGGCCAGGATCGCCGGATAGCGCTGGAACAGCGGGCTTTCGGCGGGCGCCTCGACGTGGGCGTCCAGCGCCTTCAGGCCGCCGGCGGCGGTCTGCAGCAGTTCGTACATCAGGAGCAGCAGCTGGCGCTGGAATTCCGAGTCGTGCTTCTTGCGCGCCGCGACCTTCTTGAGCTGGTGGCCCATCTCGGACAGCACGTGGCGCGGATTGCCGAGCACGAGCGCCCCGAAGGCGGCGCCGCCGATGATCAGGATCTCGACCGGGTGGAAGATCGAGGCGAAGGTGCCGCCCATCATGGTGAATCCACCGAAGATGGCGCCGAGCACGATGGCGATGCCGAGTAGTTGCTGCATGACTTAGGGCCTTTCTGGCTTATTCTGTGATTCGGTTCAGTCGCGCCCGAGCGCGGCCTTCATCTTGGCCAGCGCACTCTTGTTGAGCTGGCAGACGCGGGCGTCGGACAGGTCGAGCACGGCGGCGATTTCCTTGTAGCTCAGTTCGAACTCGTAGATCATCTGGATCACGCGCTGCTCCTTTTCGTTGAGGGTGGTCAGCACCTGTTCCAGGCTGCGCCGCACCATGAACTGTTCTTCCGGGCCGGGCGTATGGTGGGCGTCGGCGACCGCTTCCTGCAAGACTTCGTCAAAGCTCAGCATTTCCTCGGCGCTGTCGTCGAGCAGATACTGTTGATACTCATCAGCGGACAGGCCCAGGGCCTGCGCCGCCTCTTTCTCGCTCGGCTCGCGGCCCAGGCTGCGGGTCAGCGCGCGCAAGGCGTCGCGCTGGCGGTGGCTGTCCTGGCGCACGGCGCGCGGACGCCAGTCCTGGCGCCGCAGCTCGTCGAGGATGGCGCCGCGCACGCGCAGCGCCGCATAGCTCGAAAAGCCGGCATCGGGCTGGCCGTAGCGGCGCAGCGCTTCGAGCAGTCCCATCAGGCCGATCTGTTCCATGTCCTCGCGCCCGAACGCGCCCGACACCTGGCTGCCGAGCTGGCGCGCGATGCGCTTGACCAGCGGCGCGTAGGCCAGCAGGTGGCGCCCCTCGTCCTGGGCGCTCATGCCGGCGGCTTGCGCCTCGCCATAGTCGGCGCAGGCGCCGGCGGCAACGTCGAGGTAATCGGTCATATAGGCCACGTGGTCACCCGCGATGGTGTCACTCGATGATCAGCTTGCCGACCATGACTTCGGAAAACGGCTTGATGTGGTTTTCCTTTTCATAGTTGGCGTTGAATACCTTGTTCAGCTCGGCCGCGTACTGGTCGACCGTCATGCTCGACGCTTCGGCCATGGTGCGCGCCGACAGCGCCGAGACGGCGATCGAGCGCAGCAGCGGCAGCTGTTCCTTGGCTTCCTTCTCCTCGGCCGGCGTGGTGGCCAGCACCAGGTCGACCGACAGGTAGTGCGCGGCCTGCTCGTTCGGCGCGCGGCGCAGCATGACGATCACCTTGTCCAGCGTGACGTACTTGGTCGGCTTCTTTTCGGGGGCCGGCTTGGCCACGGCGCCCGCGGCGGGCGCCGGGTTCATGTACCACATGGCGCCGCCAGCGGCGGCGGCGGCCGCCACGGCGACCCCGGCAAAGGCGATGATCAGTTTTGCTTTCATGGTCTTTAGTCGCGGTTATTCATCGAAAACAGGGAACCGGCGTCGCCGGCGTCGTTCAGGGCCAGGCCGGGCGTGCGCTGGCGCTGTTCTTCCTCGCTCTGCTGGCGGCCGCGGCCCCCGGCATCGGCGCCGGGCTGGCCGGACGGCTGGTTGCCGGCCTGGGCGGTGGATTGGGCGCGCGGGGTCTCGCTCACGTTGACCGAGACGTTGCTGTACTGGCGGCCGGCCAGGTCGTTGCGCAGGCTGTCGCTGACCGTGTTCAGCTGGCGCAGCACTTCGCTGTTGGAGGCGGCGATAGACACTTCCAGGTTGCCGCCGCTGTGGCGTACCGAGATCTCGATCCGGCCCAGCATCGGCGGCTCGAGGCGGATCGTGGCCTGCTCCATGCCGCGGCCGAGCTGCAGCTGGAGGCGGTCGCCCAGCGCTTCCTGCAGGGTCTGGCGCCAGGCGGTCGGCGGACCGGCGAGCGTGACGCTGTCGGCGCCGCGCGTCGCGGCCGGCTGGCTGGCGGCGCCGGCGACGCCGGTGGCGCTCGTAGGCGTGGGCTCGGCGCCGTCGGCCGGGGCGGCGTCCAGCGCCGGGGCGGCGTGCGCCGGGGCGGCGCCCGCCGTGGCCGGGGCGCGGCGGCAGGCAGCGCCTGGGCCACGGCGGCGTCGGTGCGCGGCGCGGCCGGCGCCGCGGCTGGCAGCGGCAGGGCCGCGGCGTCCGCTGCGCCGCGGGCCGCGGCCTGAGGCTCGGCGTCGAGCGCCAGCAGGGCATCGGTGGCGGGTGCGGCGGAAGTCACGGCGGCGGCGTTGGCGCCCACGTTGGCGCCATCGTTGGCGGCGCCGGGCTTGGCGCCCGGCATCGCCATCATCATGGCCGGCAGCGCGGCCGGCGCCGCTTGCGGCGTGATCACGGACAGTGCGGCCAGTGCGGCATCGATCGCCACCGTATCCTGTGCGCTCGTGTCGTCCGGCTGGTCGGCGCCCGGGGCTTGCGTTGCGGCCTCGGGCACGGCGCCGTCGACCGGCAGCGCCGCGTCGGTCCCGGGCGCCACGTCGCCCAGGGCGATCCACTGCTGGAATGGCAGCACCTGGGCTGCCGGCTGCGGCGCCGCCGCGTCCGCCGGCATGCCCGGCTGGGCGCCATCAGGCGCCGCGGCCGCGTCGAGCGTGGCGCCGTTCGCGGCGACCTTGCCGGCGCTGGCGCCGACGGCATTCATGGCATTCATCGCGCTGTTCATGGAAAAGTTCATCATGGGGTGCTACCTGATTCGAGTTCGCCCGCGAGGGCATAGGCCATCCAGCCTTCCTTGTTGTCGCGCATCTCGCCCAGCTGGGCTTGCAGGTGCGACGCCGCATCGGCGCTGGCGTGGGCGGCGCCATCGTGGGCCGCGCGCAGCCGGGCCAGGGCGGCGCGTTCGCGCGCGCTCCAGTCTCCGCGTCCGGCCAGCGCCTGCAACTGCGGCCCGAGCGCGCGCACCGCGCGTTCCAGCAGGTCCCAGTCGGCGCCTGCGCTCGCGTCGCGCAGCTGCGTTGCCAGGCGCTCGATGGCGGCGCTCCTATCCATTGCGTTCCTGCACGCCTTTCCAGCCCTGGCGGATGGTGGTCAGCACCTGGATCACCTCGTCGACCATGGTGGGGTCGAGCTTGATGCCGGCGCCGTTCAGGCGGTGGGCGCAGAAGTCGTAGATGCGCGCCAGGTTGGCCACGGTCTCGCCGCCGCTGTCGAAGTCGAGCGAACTCGACAGGCCATTGATGATCTCGACGCATTTGTCGATGCTCCTGGCCTTGGCCTCGTAGCGGCGCGCGACGATGTGGGCGCGGGCGCGCGCCAGCTCGTCGAGCAGGCCGTCGGTGAGCAGGAGGACCAGCTCGACCGGCGAGGCGCGCGACGTCTGCGCATCCAGGTTGACGGCGTGGTAGCCGCCGTAGGCTTCCTGATAGGACATGATGGTGGGGCTCTCTTAGTCTTGGTCGTTGCCGAACAGGGCGTCGAACAGCGACACGTTATGGTTCATCACGCCCTGCATCGACTGCAGTTGCGTGAACTGGCGCAGGTAGCGGTCGTAGGCGGCTTTGTGCTGCAGGTCGAGCGTGGCCTGGCGATCCGCCAGCCGCGTCTGCAAGGTGCCGTTCTGGTCGCGGCGCTGCTTGATCTGGCCGTCGATGCCGTTGCTCCAGGATTTCAGGTATTTGTCGAGTTCGCCGGCGACGCCGGTCGGATTCGAGGCGGAGGCGGCGCCAATCACCGTATCGAGGCCGGTCGGGTTGCGCGCCAGCTGGGCCAGCAGGCGGTCCGAATTCACCTCGAGCGTGCCGCTGCGGGTGGCGATGATGCCGTAGGTGGCGAGCGATTCGCCGGTGCCCGGACGCAGCAGGGCGGCCAGGCGGTCCGCCAGCGCGCGCACGCCGCCGTCGCGGGCGAAGGCGCCGTCGTCGGCCGAGGTGGACGGATCGTTGCCGGCGGTGAGCTTGGTCAGCGTGGTCTTGAGCTTGTTGAAGGCGTCGACGAAGGCCTGCACGTTGGCGAGGGTCGACGTGTTGTCGGGGCCCACGGTCAGCGAGACCGGCGCGGCGCCCGATGCCTGGGCCTTGGTGAAGGTCATCTTGACGCCGTCGATCGCGGTGAAGGTATTGCTGGCCTGGGTGATCGCGGTGCCGCCTTCGCCGCCGACGTGGATTTCGGCGTCGACCCCGTCGACCAGCGTGCGCAGGTTGCCGGCGCCGAGCTTGGCGGCGAGCGGGTTACCGTCGAGGTCGCCTTGCAGGCCGCTGGCGTCGATCGTGATCTTCGAGGCCGCGCCGGTGTCCTTGGCGGTGAGCACCAGTTCCGAGGTGCCGTTGCCGGTGTTGACCACCGAGGCCACGACCTTGCCGGCGTTGCCTTCGGCGGCATTGATCGCGGCCGCCAGTTCGCGCGGGGTCAGGTCGCGCGCGGTGGCGCCCAGGTCCACCTCGAACGACGTGCCGTCGACGCCGCCCATCTGGATGTCCAGCTTGCCGCTGACGCCGGTCGCGTTGCCCAGGCCCGCGTACGACACCTGGCTGGCCGCGGCCAGCTGCTTGACGAAGAAGGAATAGGTGCCGGCCGCCGCGGTGCTGGTGGCGGTGGCGCTGCCGATGGCGGCGTCGCCGAACACCGCCGACTGCGCGTACATGGTCTTGTTCAGGCCGGTGAGCGAAGACAGGCTGGTCTGGAATGCCGACAGCGCCGAGCTCAGGTCGGACAAGCCTTTTTCGGTGGCGTTGGCGGCCGTCGTCTGGGCGTTCAGGATCGCCTGGCGCGAAGCGATGTACTTGTCGGCCAGGTCGTTCGCGGTCGGGATCGGATCGTAGGTTGGTGCGGTGATTGCAGTTGCCATGCGTGCTCCTTGGTCTATTCGTGTGCGTCGTTCATGCCGCGGCCAGGCCGCCCGGTTTTCCGGCCATCCACGATTGGGTGGCGATATCGTCTTCGCGCTTTCTGGTGGCGCGCTCCTGTTCGACTGCCAGCGCATCCTGCTCGCGCACCAGCACCTTGCCCAGCAGCTCGCGCCGCACCCAGGCGTCCTTCAGGCGTCCCTGCGCCACCGCCATGTTCGCTTCGTGCAGCGCCAGGTCAGTGCGGTGGCTGTCGGCCAGCGCCAGCACGCCCTGCTTGTAGGCGCCGCAGTTCAGGGCCAGCGCCGGATTGAGCGCCAGCGTGGCGCCGGACGCGCCGCTGCCTTCGGCCAGCTGGGCCAGGCGCTCCAGGTTGACCTGGTAGCGCACCCGGGTCGCTTCCTGGCTGGCCAGGTCGGCCTGCAGGCGGTCGACCTGGGTCGAGCGCAGCTGCACCAGGGTGTCGAGGCTGCGGATGGTGTTTTCTCGTTTCACGGTCCGGTCCTCACGCCATCATCGCGCTCAAGGCCGCGACGCAGCCGGCCATCGGCGCCGCCTCGCGCGTGCCCTGGCACAGGAAGGCTTCGATCTGCGGCTGCAGCTGCACTGCGCGGTCGGTTTCCGGATCGGCGCCCGGGACGTAGGCGCCGAGCGGGATCAGGTCGCGCACGCGCGCATGGCGCGCCATCGCGGCTTTCAATTTGCGCGCGGCCAGCGCGTGCTCCTGCGGCACCACCTGGGCCATGCAGCGCGAGATCGACTGGGCGACGTCGATCGCCGGATAGTGGCCGCGCTCGGCCAGCTCGCGGGTCAGCACGATGTGGCCGTCGAGGATCGCGCGCGCCGAGTCGACCACCGGATCCTGCTGGTCGTCGCCCTCGGCCAGCACCGTGTAGATGGCGCTCATGCTGCCTTGCGGATGTTCGCCATTGCCGGCCGATTCGACCAGTTGCGGCAGGTTCGAGAACACCGACGGCGGGTAGCCGCGCGTGGCCGGCGGCTCGCCCAGCGACAGCGCGACTTCGCGCAGCGCCATCGCGTAGCGGGTCAGCGAATCGCACAGCAGCAGCACGTTCAGCCCGCGGTCGCGGAAGTGGGCGGCGATCGAATGGCACATCTCGGTCGCCATCACGCGCATCAGGGGGCTTTCGTCGGCCGGGGCCACCACCAATACGGCGCGTTTCAGGCCTTCCGGGCCGAGCGAGCGCTCGACGAACTCGCGCACCTCGCGGTTACGTTCGCCGATCAGGCCGACCACGATCACGTCGGCCACGGTCTGGCGCGTGATCAGGCCCAGCAGCACCGACTTGCCGACCCCGGAGCCGGCCATCAGGCCGACGCGCTGGCCCTTGCCGATGGTGAGCATGGCATTGATGGCACGCACGCCAACGTCGAGCGGTTCCTCGACCGGCGCCTTCCTGAGGGGATTGACGCGCGGCGGGGTGGTCGACAGCGGCTGGTCGCCGCCGAGGCGGCCAAGGCCGTCGATCGGCTCGCCCAGGCCGTTGACCATGCGGCCCAGCCACGACGGCCCGATCATGAGGTCGCTCTTGTCGGGCGTGGGCAGCACGCGCGCGCCGGTGGCCAGGCCCGCCGCCTTCTTGAACGGCATCAGGTACGAGACCTTGTCGCGAAAGCCCACCACCTGGGCGTCGAGCCACTCGCCGTCGACGGTCTCGATGCGGCAGCGCTGGCCGGTGTGCAGGCGGCAGCCGACGGACTCCAGCAGGAGTCCCTGGGCGCCCACCAGGCGTCCGGTCGGCGTCGCCACCGGCACCGCGCCGATGTCGACCGCACGCAGGCTGTCGGCCAGGGCCATCATGCCGTCGGCTCCTCCGTCATGAGCTGGTCGTGGACCTGCTCCATCACCGCCGCCAGGCGACCCTGGCAGCCGGCGTCGACTTCATTGTCGCCGGCACGCACGCGGCACTCGCCCGGCTCCAGCGCAGGGTCGGGCAGCAGGGTCCAGGTGCGCGCGCGCTTGGGATCGAGTTCCTGCACCCGGCGCAGTTCCTCGGGATTGAGGAAGACCTCGACCTCGTCGCGCGACGGCGGCATCACGGCCAGCGCTTCTTCCACCAGGGCCAGCAGCTGCACCGGCTGCAGCGCCAGTTCGGCGCGGATCACCTGGCGCGCGATCTTGCCGACCAGTTCGACGACTTCGTTGCGCTGCGCCGCGCGCAGGTCGGCCTTGAGCTGGGACAGGCCCTCGAGCATGGCCTCGACCGGGCGCGCCAGTTCGTCGAAGCGCGCCAGCGCGGCGGCGCGGCCTTCTTCCATCCCGCGCTCGCGGCCCTCGGCCTCGCCGCGCGGATAGCCTTCGGCGCGGCCCTGGTCGAGACCGGCCTCATAGCCTTCGCGCTGGCCCTGGCGGTAGCCGTCGGCCAGGGCGCTCTGCCATTCCTCCTGCGAGCCCGCGCCGTTCGGGCCGGCCGGGCGCGCCGCGCTGAACTGGTGCAGCGGCGGGAAGTGATAGGACCTGAACTGCTTCATTCCGCGGTCGCCTCGGCAAACAGCTGGATGTCGATCTCGCCGGCGTCGGCCAGTTCCTTGACGGTGGCCATGATCTCGCGGCGGGTCTGTTCGATGCGCGACATCGGGATCGGGCCCGAACGGCGCATCAGGTCTTCGAAGCTCTGGGCCTGGCGGCGCGGCATCGCGGCCAGGATGGCTTCGCGCAGCGGCGCCTCGGCGCCCTTGAGCGCGATCGCCCACTGTTCCAGCGGCACGTCGTCGAGCAGGCGGGTGATGACCTGTTCGGTCTGGCGCGACAGGATGAAGAAGTCGTACATCGACATCTCGATCTGCGACACCACCTCGGGATCGTGGGCGCGCAGCAGTTCGACCATGCCGGCGCGGTTGTCCTGCAGGCGGTTGAGGATGTCGGCGACCTGGCGCACGCCTTCCACGCTGGCGCTTTGCGTATCCAGCGCGGCCAGGCAGCGGCCGACCAGCTCTTCGAGCTCGTGCAGCACGTCGCGGTCGATCTCGTCCAGGCGCGCCATGTTCAGCAAGACCAGCTCGCGGCCCTCGACCGGCAGCGCCTCCAGGATCTGGGAAGCCAGCGCCGGCGGCAGGAAGGCCAGGAACACGGCCTGCATCTGCACGTGCTCGCTCGAGACGAATTCGGCCAGCCAGCGCGGCGAGGCGTACTGCAGGCGCGCCATCATCGGGCGGATCGCATCGCCATAGATCGTGTTGAGCACGCTATTCGCGATGTCGCTGCCCAGCGCCAGGTCGAGCGAGCGCTTGAGGTAGCTGCGCGAGGCACCATGCAGGCCACTTTGCTGGCGGTAGTCGTCGAAGAACGATTGGAGCGCCGACTTGACGGCGTCGACCTTGATGCCGCTCATGCGCGACATGACCTGGGTCAGTTCCATCAATTCGTCGCGCTCGAGGCAGCGCAGCACGGCGGCCGCCTGCTCCTCGCCGATCGACAGCAACACGATCGCGGCCTGTTCGACCGGCGTCAGGACGACGGCGTCGTCCTCAAAATTATTCTGGTCGGCCATGTTTTTTCTGTACCCATTGTTTGACGACTTCGGCAACGCGCTCGGGCTCCTTGCCGGCCAGGATCTTCAGGTGGTCGACCATGACGTCCACCGCCGAACCGCTCGGTGGCAGGTCGTAGTTCTCGAGCAGCGGGACCACGGCGCCGGGGCTGGTCGCGGTGGCGGCGTCCGGCGCGCCGAGGGCGGCCACGCCGGCAGGCAATGACCCGGCCGCGGCCGCGCCGGGCGCGGCGGCTGCGGCGCCCGGTGCGCCCGGCAGGGCAGGGGTGGCCGGCGCCAGCGGCGGCTGTTGCGGCGCCAGGCGCGTGGTGACGGCGCGCAGCAGCGGGCGGGCCAGCAGGAAGTAAGCGAGGATCGCGCCCAGCGCCCACAGGGCGTAGCTGGTCATGTCGACCACGTTGTCGCGCTCCTGCCACCATTCCTGGGCCACGGGCGCGGCCGGGAAGTTCAGGCTCGAGACGGCCAGCACGTCGCCGCGCGCGGCGTCGATGCCCAGGCCGCCGGCCAGGATGGTCTTGATGTTGGCCAGCTCGGCCGGCGTCCAGGCCTGGCCGTTGGCGGCGCTGGCATTGTTCAGCACCACCGCCACCGACAGCTTCTTGAGGCGGCCGCGTTCGCGCTTGATCTGGGTGATCGCACGGTCATAGGCGTACTGGCGGGTGGTGGCGTTCTTGCGCGCGCTGCCGTCCTCGCCGTTTCCGCCCGGCGCCTCGGTATCGAGCGCATCCGGATTGGCCGGCGCCGGCGGGCGGTTCGACAGGGTGCCGGGCACGCCCAGCGCCATGCGGTTCTTTTCCATCTCCTCGCGCATCGCCTCGCTGGTGACCTTCGGGGCTTCGCCGTATTTTTCCTGGGTCTCTTCGATGCGGTCGTTGTCGACCGCGGCGGTCACGCTGAGCTTGTAGTTGTTGACGCCCAGGATCGGCGCCAGCAGGTCGTTGACGTTGGCGCGCACCTCGTCGGTGTAGCGCTTCGAGGCCGCGTCGCCCTGCGTCGCGCCTTCGAAGCCATCCTCCAGGTCGACCCGCGACGACAGGAAGTTGCCGGCCTGGTCGACCAGCGACACGCGCTGCGGCTTGAGGCCGGGCACGCTGCCCGAGACCAGGTTGACGATCGCCGCCACCTGCTCGTTCGACAGGGCGCGGCCGGGTTTCACCGAGACCACCACCGAGGCCGAGTTGCCGTCGGTAGTCGCGGTAACGAAGGAGCTGGTCTTGGCGATCGCCAGGTGAACCCGCGCCGACGCGATCGCGTCCATGGTCAGGATGCTCTGCGCCAGCTCGCCTTCCAGGCCGCGCCTGAAGCGCACGTCCTGCACGAACTGCGACACGCCCAGCGGATCGTTGCGGTCCATCAGTTCCAGGCCGGCCGGCAGCTGGGCGGTCACGCCCTTGGCGGCCAGCAGCATGCGCACCTTGCCCAGCGCGGCGGCCGGCACCATCACCTGGCCGCTCTCGGGGTGTACACGATAGGGAATCTGTTCGGCTTCGAGCACGGTCATCATGTCGGCGGCGGCGACTTTTTCGCGCGCGCCGAACACCGGCTTGTAGCTGGACTGGTCCTGCCACATGTACATCATGATGGCGGCGGTGAGCGCCACGGCCAGGCCGAGCATCAGCGGCAGGTTGTTGCGCAGCAGGGGCGGCAGCGAGGGCAGGGCCAGCTTGCCGCCGACGGCGGACTTGAGGGAGGAGATCACGGGAAGTTTCGCTGTATGGTTAGACCGGGAGCTTGATCAGCTCGTCGACGGCCGTCATGACCTTGTTGCGTACTTGCATCAGCATCGAGAACGACAGGCTGGCTTGCTGGCTGGCCAGCATCGCGCCGACCAGGTCGTCGCTCTTGCCGGACTCGACTGCGGCCACGCGCGCGCCGGCGGCCTGGTCCTGGGCATCCACATTGGCGATGGCCTGCTTCATCACCTGGGTGAAGGAAAAGACATTGCTGGATTCCGCGCCGGGGTTGGCGAAGGAAGTGGCGGGGGCGATCGCCAGGCGATTCGCGTCGTTGGTCAGTTGCGCCAGGTCGGCCCGGATCAGGCCGGCAAGTTCAGTTGCCATCGTGGTTCCCATGTAAAAACGTTGTTGTTTGCGAGCGACAAAAAGTTGCGGATTTTCGGCTTTTGCTGGCCCGGTCAGTCGTGAAATTCTTAAGCATCGGTCAACGAACGAACGTTTGTTTTTTTCGTTTGTCTTCTGTCCTTTCCCTTCGTCTCTCCTCTGGGAAACCGGGAAAGTGGGGTGAGTTGTTGCGATGCGACAGCACGATATTACCGTACGGCAAGTTGGAAATCAAAGAAGAATGTCAAAGCTTCTGTATAAAACTTCCCTGTATAATTGTTGCCGTGGAGAATGAAAAGCTGTTATCGAAACGTAATCTTTAGTCAACAAACATGTCGATAAATCAACCAGATCGTGCGCGCGATTTCCAGGTGCTCGACCCCTGCCTGCTGGGGCGGCCGGTGCATCTGCTGCCGGCCTTCGCGGCGCGCCTGGCCGAGGCGCTCGGCACCGCGATGGCTTCTCCCGGTGGGCGCCGCTACTGGGGCGCTTTCCGTCTCGAAAGCCTCGCCTTCGAGCGCGCCCCCGACGACCGCGCGCTGCGCTGGCTGGGCGTGAACGGTCCCTACGGACTGGCCGCCGTCGCTTTCGAACGCAGCCTGCTGCTGGACCTGCTCGAAGGCCGCTATGCGCGCCGCACGCAGGGGCCGCTGCAGGGACCGAATATTGCACCGCAGCGCGATCCCGGCCTCGAGCGCGTGACCGCCACCGAGGAGCGCCTGGCCGCGACCCTGGCCCAACAGGTGACGCGGCTGCTCGACGAGCAGGTGGGGCAAGGACTGGCCGCGGCCGGGACTTCCGCGCCGGCGCTGGCGCCGCAGCTGGCCAAGGGCGGCGCCTCGATCGTGCCGGCCGGCGCGCCGGGCAAGTCCGGCTGGGTGGTCCGCGCCGTGCTGCGCGCCCAGTACGGCCGGCGCGACACCGACGACCCCAGCCTGGCGGCGCCGGAAGGCCGCTTGTGGATCAGCCTCGACCACGGCCTGATGGCCCACGTGCTGCAGGGCCTGATGGCCGACCGCAACGGCATGCGCGGCGCGGCGCGCATGGCGCGCGAGCCGCTGGCATCGCACCTCAGGGTGAAGCTCGAAGGCCGCCTGGTGAGCAAGGAAGTGACCCTCGCCACGCTGTTCGGCCTGAAGGTCGGCGACGTGATCCCGGTCTCGGTGGGCCGCGCGGACGTGTTGCTCGACGATTCCCGCCTGTTCACGGCCGCAGTGGCCGAGCACAAGGGCAAGCTGTGTTTAACCTCATTTGAAGACGCCGAATAATGGACATGAATCTCAACGAGCAACTGGCTGGCGACGTGATCATCGATGATCTGGACGCCGTCGACGGTGCGACCGCCACGGCCGGCCGCCAGGCCGGACGCCACCTGCCGCAGATGATGCGGCGCATCCCGGTGACCCTGACCCTCGAGGTCGGGTCGGCCCGCGTCTCGCTGCAGGAACTGATGGATATCCAGCCATCGTCGGTGCTGCCGCTCGATTCGCTGGCCGGCGAGCCGCTGGTGATCAAGGTCAACGGCACCCCGATCGGGCGTGCCGAGGTGGTGGTCGCGGGCGAGCAGTATGGCCTGAAGGTGATCGACCTGGACGGCCTGAACCTGGACATGCTCGCGCCATGATGCGTGTCACCCGCAGCGCGCCGCCGGGCGCGCTGCTGCTCGGCGCGCTGCTCGGCGGCCTGCTGCTGTCGTCCCCGGCGCTGGCCCAGAACCAGGACCTGCTGGCCGGCGTCATCCCGGGCGCCGATGCGACCAGCTCCGGCATGAGCGTCAAGTCGCAGATCCTGGTCATCATGACCCTGCTCGGGCTGCTGCCCGTGATGATCATGATGATGACCTGCTTCACCCGCTTCGTGATCGTGCTGTCGCTGCTGCGCCAGGCCCTCGGCCTGCAGCAGGGCCTGCCCACCCGGATCATCACCGGCATCGCCCTGATCCTGACCATCCTGGTGATGCGTCCGATCGGCGAGCAGGTATGGAAAGAGGCGTTCCTGCCCTACGACCAGGACAAGATCGGCCTGGAGCAGGCGCTGCGGATCGCCGAAGTGCCAGTGTCGCGCTTCATGCTGGCCCAGACCAGCAAGGCCTCGCTCGCGCAGGTCGCGCGCCTGGCCGGCGAACCCGACTATGCGCAACCGCAGCAGCACAGCTTCCCGGTCAAGCTGGCCGCCTTCGTGCTGTCCGAACTGAAGACCGCGTTCCAGATCGGCGCCATGCTGTTCATTCCCTTTCTGATCATCGACCTGGTGGTGGCGTCGGTGCTGATGGCGATGGGCATGATGATGCTGTCGCCGCTGGTGATCTCGCTGCCGTTCAAGCTGCTGCTGTTCGTGCTGGTCGACGGCTGGACGCTGACGGTGAGCACCCTGGTGGGCAGCATCCACGGCTACTAGCCGGCCATTCCTGTACGAGAGAGCGACGAACATGAGTCCCGATATCGCCGTCGACCTGGTGGTCGAGGCCCTGCAGATCGTGATGCTGCTGGTGATGGTGCTGGTCATCCCGGGCCTGGTCATGGGCCTGGTGGTGGCGCTGTTCCAGGCCGCGACCCAGATCAACGAACAGACCCTGAGCTTCCTGCCGCGCCTGCTGGTGACCCTGCTGGCGGTGATCCTGGCCGGCCACTGGATGACGACCCGGCTGATGGATTACTGCGTCTCGGTGTTCCAGCGCGCGGCGACCCTGGTGGGTTGAATGGGCATCGAGCTGTTCGGCTTCCTGATGCCGCTGATCGGCGCCCTGTGGTGGCCGTTCTGCCGCATCATGGCCATGATGGTCACCGCGCCGGTGATGGGCGACGGCGCCATCCCGGTGCCGGTGCGCGCGCTGCTGGCGATCGTGCTGTCGTTCCTGATGCTGCCGCTGACCACGCGCGCCGGCATGGCGGCTCCGGATCCGTTCTCGCTGTCCGGCGTGGTCGCCATGTTCGAGCAGGCCGTGATCGGCGGCGTGCTGGGCCTGGCCCTGCAGTTCGCGATGGCGGCCGTCACCATGCTGGGCTTCCTGGCCTCGAGCCAGATCGGCTTTTCGATGGCGCAGATGAACGACCCGGTCAACGGCCAGGTGTCGGACGTGATCTCGGGCCTGATGTCGCTGGTGGCGATGCTGGTGTTCTTCGCCATCGACGGCCACCTGGTGCTGGTCGCGGTGCTGGGCCAGAGCTTCCATGCGTGGCCGGTCGGCTCGGGCGTGCCGCCGATGCTGCTGGAGGCGGTGGCGCTGAATGTCGGCTGGGTGTTCGCCGCCGCCGTGCTGCTGGCATTGCCGATCGTGTTCTCGACCATCGTGGTGCAGATGGGCTTTGGTTTCCTGAACCGGGTCGCGCCCAGCCTGAACCTGTTTTCGCTGGGCTTCGCGCTGGTCACGATCTTCGGCCTGTTGATGTTGATCCAACTGGTGCGCTTCATTCCCGAGCACTACGTGTCGATGACCAACCAGGTGCTCGAGATGCTGACCGAACAGATGAGGATGGCCCGTGGCGGATAACAACAGCGGCGGCGACAAGACCGAAAAGCCCTCGGCGCAAAAACTCAAGAAAGCGCGCCAGGAGGGCCAGGTGGTGCGCTCGCGCGACCTGGCGACCGCGGTCGGCATCCTGATCAGCCTGAAGCTGTTCTCCTTGATGGCGCCCGGCTACCTGGAAGACATGCGCCACCTGTTCCGCCTGGTGTTCGTGCCCATGGGCGCGGCCGGCGACATCGAGAACGCGCTGTCGACCGTGTTCGGCGCCGGCGTGATGCTGCTGGTGCAGATGGTGCTGCCGCTGCTGGCGGTGCCGCTGGCGATCGTCGTGGCCGGCGTGGTGCCGGGCGGCTTCATCGCCAGCGGCAAGAACCTGCAGCCCAAATTCAGCCGCTTCAGCCCCATCACCAACCTGGGCAACCTGTTCTCGCAAAAGCACTGGGTGGGTTTTCTCACCTCGTTCGGCAAGGCTGTCATGCTGGGCGTGGTGCTGTGGATGGTGTCGCGCGCCGGCATGAAGGCCTACGTCGAGCTGCAGCGCATGCCGCTGACGGACGCCATCGCCGCCGGCAGCGGCCTGGCCTTCGACGCCCTGATGGCGATGGTGGCGGTGTTCGTGGTGTTCGCCCTGATCGACGTGCCGGTGCAGCACTGGCTGTTCATGCGCAACCAGCGCATGAGCAAGCAGGAGATCAAGGAAGAACACAAGAGCAACGAGGGCCGGCCCGAGGTCAAGCAGCGCATCCGCCAGCTGCAGCAGCAGCTGGCCCGGCGCAGCGTGCGCAGCACGGTGCCGACCGCCGACGTCGTGATCGTCAATCCGGAACACTATGCGGTGGCGCTCAAGTACGACACCGCGCGCGCCGAGGCGCCGTTCGTGGTGGCCAAGGGCGTGGACGAGATGGCGCTGTACATCCGCCAGGTGGCGAAAGAGAACAACGTCGAGACCCTGACCCTGCCGCCGCTGGCGCGCGCCATCTACAACACCAGCCAGGTGCAGCAGCAGATCCCGGCCCAGCTGTACCAGGCGGTGTCGCAGGTGCTGAACTACGTTTTACAACTGAATGCGTTCCGTGCCGGCCGGCGCCAGGCGCCCCCGCGGTTCCCCAACGAGATGGACGTGCCATCCCACCTGAGCGAGAAGAAAGAATGAACTTCATGAACACGATCAACAGCGTCATCCAGGAGCTGCGGCGCCAGAAGTACGCGGCCCCGGTCTTCCTGATCGCGCTGCTGGGCATGATCATCCTGCCGCTGCCGCCGATCCTGCTGGACGTGCTGTTCACCTTTAACATCGTGCTGGCGCTGATCGTGATCCTGGTGTCGGTGACGGCCAAGCGCCCGCTCGACTTCGCCGTGTTCCCGACCGTGATCCTGGGCACGACACTGATGCGCCTGGCGCTGAATGTCGCTTCGACGCGCGTGGTGCTGCTGCACGGTCACGAAGGCACGCATGCCGCCGGCCAGGTGATCGAAGCCTTCGGCAACGTCGTCATCGGGGGCAACTTCGTGGTCGGCCTGGTGGTGTTCGTGATCCTCATGATCATCAACTTCATCGTCGTCACCAAGGGCGCCGAGCGCATCTCGGAAGTGTCGGCGCGCTTTACCCTGGACGCGCTGCCGGGCAAGCAGATGGCGATCGACGCCGACCTGAACGCGGGCCTGATCAACCAGGAACAGGCCACCATCCGGCGCAAGGACGTGGCGTCCGAGGCCGACTTCTACGGCGCCATGGACGGCGCCTCGAAGTTCGTGCGCGGCGACGCCATCGCCTCGATCCTGATCCTGATCATCAACCTGGTGGGCGGCGTCGCGATCGGCGCCCTGATGCACGATCTGCCGATGGGCGAGGCGTTCCGCGTCTATGCGCTGCTCACCATCGGTGACGGCCTGGTGGGCCAGATCCCGGCGCTGCTGCTGTCGGCGGCGGCGGCGATCCTGGTGACCCGTATCGGCGAATCGGGCGACCTCGAGAAGCAGGTGAGCGACCAGCTGCTGGCCCAGCCGACGGTGCTGTTCTCGGCGGCCGGCGTGATGTTCATCATGGCCATGGTGCCGGGCATGCCGTGGTGGTTCTTCACGGCGGCGGCCGCCGTGCTGGCTTATGTCGGCTGGAACATGTCGAAGAGAGTGAAAGCGCCCGACGTCGCCGGCGTGGCGAAGATCGAGGCCGCGCTGCGCGACGAGCGCGCGCCCGACCTCGACTGGCAGGCCTTGCCGGTGGTGCAGCCGGTCACGGTGGCGGTGGGCTACAAGCTGGTCGGCATGCTCGACCGCGCCCAGGGCGAGCCGCTGGTCAAGCGCATCAAGGGCGTGCGCCAGAGCCTGTCGGAACAGATGGGCATGCTGCTGCCGGCGATCGCGGTGCGCGACGACCTGGCGCTGCGCCCGACCCAGTACTCGATCAGCCTGTCCGGCACCGTGGTGGCCGAAGCCGAGGTGATGCCCGAGCACCTGCTGGCGATCCCGTCGCCGAACGTGTACGGTGAACTGGACGGCATCCCCGGTATCGAACCGGCCTACGGCATGGCCATCACCTGGATCGAACCGGGCCAGAAGGCGCACGCGCTGGGCCTGGGCTACCAGGTGGTCGAGGTGCCGAGCGCGATCGCGACCCACGTCTCGAAGGTGGTGCGCGAATACCTGCACGAGCTGTTCCGCCACGAAGACGTGCCGGCGATCCTGGAACGCCTCACCGCCTTGTCGCCCAAGCTGGCCGCGGCGCTGGAAAAGGCGCTCACCCACACCCAGCTGCTGCGCGTGTTCCGCGTGCTGCTGGCCGAGGGCGTGTCGCTGAAGGACATCGTGGTGATCGCCACCACCCTGCTCGACAGCTCGGAGACGACCAAGGATCCGATCCTGCTGGCGGCCGAGGTGCGCTGCGCGCTGCGGCGCCAGATCGTCTCGACCTTGTTCGGCAAGAAGAAGGAGATGCCGGCATTTAACCTGTCGGCCGAACTGGAAAACATGCTGCTCGGTTCCCTGAACCAGGCGCGCCAGAACGGCGGCGGCAAGGTAGTGCTGGATAATTACCCGATCGATCCGCAGCTGCTGTCCCAGCTGCAGATCAATATGCCGGTGGCGCGCGAGCAGATGAAGCAGCAGCACACGCCGCCGCTGCTGCTGGTGCTGCCGCAGGTGCGCCCGTTGCTGGCGCGCTATGCGCGCCTGTTCGCGCCGGGGCTGCACGTGCTGTCGTATAACGAGATTCCCGAGAACCGCGACGTGTCGATCGTCGGGACGGTGGGCTGACGCAGGCGGGGGCGCGGCGCCGTGTCCCCTGGAGGAGCAAAGCATGAGTGACGCGAAACCGATCTACGTGACCCAGCCGCATCTGCCGCCGCTGGAAGAGTTCTATCCCTACCTGCAGGAGATCTGGGACAAGCGGATCCTGACCAATGGCGGACCGTTCCACCAGCAGCTCGAGCAGGCCTTGTGCGACTACCTGGGCGTGGAGCACCTGGCCCTGTTCTCGAACGGCACGCTGGCGCTGGTGACCGCCCTGCAGGCCGCGCGCATCACCGGCGAAGTCATCACGACGCCATACTCGTTCGTGGCCACCGCCCATTCGCTGCTCTGGAACGGCATCACCCCGGTGTTCGCCGACGTCGAGCCGGGCAGCCTGAACCTCGACCCGGCGCGGATCGAGGCGGCGATCACGCCGCACACCACCGCCATCCTGCCGGTGCATTGCTACGGCCATCCCTGCGACGTCGCGGCGATCGAAAAGATCGCGGACAATTACAACCTGAAGGTGATCTACGACGCCGCCCATGCCTTCGGGGTCGAGGACGCCGGCGGCAGCATCCTGCGCCATGGCGACCTGTCGGTGCTCAGCTTCCATGCCACCAAGGTCTTCAACACCTTCGAGGGCGGCGCCATCGTCTGCCCGGACCGTCGCACCAAGCAGCGCATCGATCACCTGAAGAACTTCGGCTTCGTCGACGAGGTCACGGTCGTCGCGCCCGGCATCAACGGCAAGATGAGCGAGATCAATGCGGCGTTCGGCATGCTCCAGCTCAAGAGCGTGGACGCGGCGATCGAACGGCGGCGCCAGATCGATGCGCGTTACCGCGCGGCGCTGGCGCCGGTGGCCGGGATCCGCTGCGTGGACCGCGCGGGCGAGAAGGTCGCGAACCACTCGTATTTCCCGATCCTGGTCGAGCCGGAGTACGGCGCCAGCCGCGACGAGCTGTATCACCGCCTGAAGCGCCATGACATCCACCCGCGCCGCTACTTCTATCCGCTGATCACGGACTTCCCGATGTACCGGGGGCTGGCGTCGGCGCGCCGCGACAACCTGCCGGTGGCGACGGCCGCCGCCGCCAGGGTGCTGTGCCTGCCGATCTATCCGGCCCTGGCCGATGCCGACGTCGACCGGATCATCGACATCGTCGCGCACGGATGAGACGATCCGGCTGCGCCAACGAAAAAGGCCAACCGCGAGGTTGGCCTTTTTGCATTGGCGGACCCGGGAAGCCCGGGCCTGGCCGATGACGATTACTGCAGCAGCGACATGACCATCGACGACATGCTGTTCGATTGCTTCAGCATGGCGGTCGAGGCTTGCAGCAGCATCTGGTTGGAAGTCATGTTCGCGCTTTCGCTGGCGAAGTCG
The DNA here is from genome assembly GCF_001866515.1 of Massilia timonae. Taxonomy (NCBI): domain Bacteria; kingdom Pseudomonadati; phylum Pseudomonadota; class Betaproteobacteria; order Burkholderiales; family Oxalobacteraceae; genus Massilia; species Massilia timonae. The sequence continues at coordinate 280,033 of NZ_JRYB01000001.1, read as the reverse complement.
ACGTCCATGATGGTGCCGGTCGCGGCCTTGGTGTTGGTGCTGATGTTGGACAGGTTGTTGTACACGTGTTCCAGGCGGTTGGCGGCGGCGCCCAGGCCCGAACGGACCTTGCTGACCGCGTCCAGCGCGGTTTCCAGGTCGTCGATGGTGCCGTTTGCGTTGGTGCCGGTCAGTTCGGTGCCGGTGGAAGCGGAGGTGTAGTTGGTCGAGACGGCCGAGGCGGCATCGGCCAGCGCGCTCATGTCGTCCGACAGGTCGATTTCCATGGTCTCGTCCGACGAGGCGCCGATCTGGAAGGTCATGGCGGCGTCGACGGTGCCGTCGACCAGCAGGGTTTCGCCGCCGAACTTGGTGTTCTTCAGGACGTTGGCCAGTTCCAGGCCCAGTGCGTCGTATTCAGCCTGCATGGCATCCTTGTCGTCGTCGGTCGACGATTGGTCGGCGGCCTGGGTTGCCAGGTCCTTCATGCGGACCAGCATGTTCGACACTTCGTCCAGCGCGCCTTCGGCGGTCTGCAGCATCGAGGTCGAGTTCTGGGTGTTGCGCATCGCCACGGTCATGCCCGAGGTCTGGGCTTTCAGGCGCGAAGCGATCTGCAGGCCGGCGGCGTCGTCCATGGCCGAATTGATGCGGTAGCCGGTCGACAGGCGGGTCATCGAGGTCGACAGCGAGCTCTGGGTGCGCGCGATCGAATTCTGTGCGGACAGTGCGGCGTTGTTGGTGTGAAGGCTCAGCATGGTAACTCCTGTTGGTACTACATTATCTGGAAATTCGAGTGCGTCACTCGCTCTCCACTGTACAAGGCGACCAGTTTCGCTACGGCATTAAATTCTTTTGAGAAATTTTCTCGAAAATATTTCATACCTGGATAGCGGCGGACTCAGGCTTCCCGTGCGGGTTGCTCGACCGCCGGGAGCAGCAGCGCCAGCTCGGCCACCGCGCGGAACACCGCCGGGCTCAGGGCCTGGGCCACCGCTTCGGCATTGGTGCGCAGGGCGTGGCTGTGCTCGGTCGGCAGGCGGTCGCGAAACTGCCAGCGCAACACCTTCAATCCGGCGCGGCCGAGCGCGCTCTCCAGCTCCGGCTGCAGCCAGCGCAGGCGCGTCAGCGTGCGTGCGTCGGCCCCGCACAGCGTCAGCGCGACGCCGCCGGGCAGCGGCTCGACCTCGACCACGACGGCGCTGCCGTCGGCCAGTTGCAGCTCCAGCCGCAGGGCGGCGCGCAGGCGCCGGCGGCGTCCCGGCGGCTGGTCGGGGTCGCGCGACAGGACTTCCAGGTGCTGGGGCGCTTGGCCGGCGCCATGCACCGTGAAGCGCCAGGCGTCCGGATGGGCCGCCAGCAGCTCGGGCTGGCGCATCGCCTGGCCCACCACCTGGCCCTGTTGCGCCGCCGCCAGCAGGGCCGGCGACAGCTGGCCGGCGCTGCTGGCCAGGGCGCGGCTGGCCAGCTGGCTGCCGTGGTTGCGCACCTGGGTGCGCCAGGCGCGCGCCAGGCCGGCGGCGTCCATCTGCTGGTAGGCCAGCTGGCGCGCCATGATCGCCTGGTCGGGACGCATGGCCGTCCCCTCGGCGCCGGATTCCGGCGCCTGGGCCGGCGTGCCGGCGCCCGTGGACAGCGCTTGCGAGAACGGCAGCGGCGGCCCGTCGGCGCCCCCCGCGAGCAGGGCGACCGGGGCGGCCGCGGCGACGGCGCCGACCGGCAGCGCCGGCGTGGAAGGCGGCGTGACGAGTGGAGGCAGGGCGGGAAGGGAAGAGACGCTGGCCATGATGGACCCCGTTCAGGAATGTAAAAAAGGCCAACCGCAGGGGCTGGCCTTTCGCGTGTTGCCGGGCCGGGTCCGCTCGGAACCCGGCCGCAAGCCCGGTCTTGCGGTGATTACTGCAGCAGCGACATGACCATCGAGGACATGCTGTTCGACTGCTTCAGCATGGCGGTCGAGGCTTGCAGCAGCATCTGGTTGGAGGTCATGTTCGCGCTTTCGCTGGCGAAGTCGACGTCCATGATGGTGCCGGTCGCGGCCTTGGTGTTGGTGCTGATGTTGGACAGGTTGTTGTACACGTGTTCCAGGCGGTTGGCGGCGGCGCCCAGGCCCGAACGCACCTTGTTGACCGACGCCAGCGCGTCTTCCAGGGTGCCGATGGTGGCGTTCGCATTGTCGGTCAGCTCGGTGCCGCCGGCGGTGCCGGCATAGTTGGCGGTGGCCGAGGTCACGTCGGTGACGACCGACGCCAGGTCGGTCGACAGGTTGATTTCCATGGTCTCGTCCGACGAGGCGCCGATCTGGAAGGTCATCGCGTTGGCGAGCGTGCCGCCGACCAGCAGGGCTTCGCCACCGAACTTGGTGTTGTCCAGGACGTTGGCCAGTTCCAGGCCCAGGGCGTCGTATTCGGCCTGCATGGCGGTCTTGTCGTCGTCGGTCGACGACTGGTCGGCGGCCTGGGTTGCCAGGTCCTTCATGCGGATCAGCATGTTCGACACTTCGTCCAGCGCGCCTTCGGCGGTCTGCAGCATCGAGGTCGAGTTCTGGGTGTTGCGCATCGCCACGGTCATGCCCGAGGTCTGGGCTTTCAGGCGCGAAGCGATCTGCAGGCCGGCGGCGTCGTCCATGGCCGAATTGATACGGTAGCCGGTCGACAGGCGGGTCATCGAAGTCGACAGCGAGCTCTGGGTTTTCGCGATCGAATTCTGCGCGGACAGAGCGGCGTTGTTGGTGTGAAGGCTCAGCATGGTAGCTCCTGTTGGTACAGCATTATCTGGAAATTCGAGCGCGTCACTCGCTCTCCACTGTACAAGGCGACCAGTTTCGCTACGGCATTAAATTCTTTTGAGAAATTTTTTGCAGATGGGAGAAAGGGGGCAGCCGCCCCCTCCGGCAGAATCAGTCCGGCGCGGCCGGCTGCCGTCCATAGGCCTCCACATCGGCCAGGCTGACCGGGAACGGCGCCGCCTCCTGCCCATCGCACCAGCGGGTCCACATGCGCCGCATCGCGATCTCGAACGACGCGCCGAGGATGGCCGGATAGCCGAGGGGCGACTCCAGGAAGCGCTGGCGCATGGTCTGGCGCATGGTTGCCAGCGCCGACACGTTCTCGGACAGGAGGGCGCCGAGCTTGACGTAGGTCTCTTCGTTCTCGGTGACGAAGGCGCCCAGGCCGAGATGCATCATGAATGCCGCCGCCGCGTGGCTGGGATTGGTTGCTCCGACCGTGGCCAGGGTCGGCACGCCCATCCACAGGGCATGGCCGATCGTGGTCCCGCCGCTGTAGGGGAAGGGACTGAGGCAGATGTCGACCTCGTAATGCTGCTTCAGGTAATGGTACATGCCGGCGCGCTCGCGCAACAGCAGCCGCTCGCGCGGAATGCCTTCCTGGGCGAACCAGTCGACCAGCACGTCGTCGATCCCTTCCTGCATGCCGCCCAGCAGCATTTTCGCGGTCGGGATGGCGTGCAGCAGCAGCGACCATTGCCTGATCACGTCCTGTCCCAGCTTGCTGGCGCGGTGGAAGCTGCCGAAGGTGATATAGCCGTTCTCCAGGGCGGGCAGGGGATTGACCGGCGGCGCGGTCGGCTCCGGCAAGAACAGCACGAACATCGGCAGCCGCACGATGTTTTCGGTGAACTGCCGGTCGTAGCGCGTGCCGGGCAGCCAGAAACGGTCGCCCAGGATGTAGTCCACCGCTTCCAGGCCGGTCGTGCCCGCGTAGCCGATCCAGGTCGCCTGGACCGGCGCCGGCTTGCGCGCAAACAGGGGCAGGCGGTTCAAGGCCGAGTGGCCGGACAGGTCGATCAGGATGTCGATCGCATCCGCGCGGATCAGGCGCTCGGCGGCCGCGTCGTCGAGATGCATGATCGACCGCCATGCCGCCACGTCGGCGCGCATCGTGTGCGTCATCTCGTCTTCCTTGACCTGGTTGTGGTAGACGTAGAATTCGACCTGCGTGCTGTTCTTGAGGGTGCGCAGGACCGGCGCGATGAAGCGCGCCACCGCGTGCCGGTACAGGTCGCCCGACACCAGCCCGATGCGCAGCTTGCGCTGCGGGTCGCGCACGTTGGCGTGCGGCTGGCGCAGCGCGCGCAGCGGCGTTTCCCACCGCTCGCCATAGGCGAAATGCTCGCGCGTGAGCTCATCTCCATCCTGGCAGCAATGGCTCAGGATGAACAGCAGCATGCTGTGGTGTTCCGGACTCGGGGCGTGCGCCAGGAGTTCGCGCGCCAGGCGCAGCGCTTCCTGCCATTCGCCGAGGGCGAAACGGGTATGGATTCCGGTGCGCAGCGCCATGATATTGGCCGGATCGAGCTCCTGCGCGCGCCGGGACATGGCCACCGCTTCCGGCAGGCGGCCGAGCATGTGGAGCGTGCCGGCCAGTTCCGCGACCAACTGCCCGTTGTCCGGTTCGCGCGCCACGGCTTCTTCGAGGATGACGACCGCGTCGTCGACCTTGCCCAGCGCGCGCCGGCACAGGCCGATATGGCGCAGCGCATTCAGGTGGGCCGGCTGCTCGGCGACGACCCGCTCCATGCAGGCCAGCGCCTCCTGGTGCCGGTGCAGCGAGTACAGGACGTAGCCGAGGTCGTAACGGGCGTCCGTGCGCTGCGGCTCGAGTTCAAGGACGCGCTGCAGGACGTCGGCGGCATCTTCCAGGCGTTGTTGCTTGTACAAGGCGCCCGCCAGGAGCAGGTGCGAACCGACGTCGTCCGGCTTCAGCGCGACCGCGCGCCGGGCGCTGTCCTCGGCCTGCTGATGGCGGCCGAGCCTGGACAGGGAGTCGGCCAGGCCCCGCTGCAGGTCGGCGGCGTCCTGGAAGCGCAGCGCCTGGCGGTAGCTGGCGGCCGCTTCTTCGTAGCGCTCCAGTTCGAACAGGGCGGCGGCCAGCACCGCATGCAGTTCCGGCTGCCTGACCTTGAGCTCGAACGCGCGCTGCAGCGCGCGCACGCCCTCGTCGAGCTGGCGCTGGCGCAGCAGGGACAGACCCAGCAGGGCGTGGGCATTCGCATCGCGCGGCTTCTTGCGCACGGCGCGCCGGTGCTGCTCGATCTCGGGATTGGCGCCAGGGGGCGTCATCTGGTTCATGCCGCGCTCCCGGGGAACCGGGCCCGCGGCGGCGCGGAGGTGGTTGGTGTCGGTGTGATCATGGGATGTCGTCAGCGCTACAGCAGCTGTTTGCTTGCCCGTGGGAAATAACGACGATTGTAATTGCTCGATTCCTCCTTGTCGTCTGTTTATTGGCATAAAGGACGAGATTGCCGGCCAGGCGCAACAGTGGCAAGCGGGGCGGGACGGCGGCTTTTCCTTGACCTCAAGTGAGCTTGAGGATTTATAAAGTCGAAGTCCGCCTGCCCGGCAAGCGCCCGGCGCCGGCGGCGCCATCGCGTTTTACGCGCATCGACGACACCATGCAGCCAAGCCGGCAGAAGGAGCAAACATAAACAAGCCAGTTGAAACGACCCATCTTTCCAGGCCCCCATTCCAGGCGTCGGGCGGCGCCATCGAAGCCGACGCCGTGATCGTCGGCGCCGGCCCCGTCGGCCTGTTCCAGGTTTTCGAACTGGGCTTGCTGGATATCCGCGCCCACGTGATCGATTCGCTGGGCGCGGTGGGCGGGCAGTGCATGGAGCTGTACCCGGACAAGCCGATCTACGACATCCCGGCGGCGCCTGTGCTCACCGGGCGCGAACTGACCGACAACCTGCTGCGGCAGATCGCGCCGTTCGCGCCGACCTTCCACCTGGGGCAGGAAGTCACGCTGCTGCAGCGGCGCGCCGACCGCCGCTTCGACCTCGAGACCTCGCTCGGCACGCGCTTCATCGCCAGGACGGTCATCATCGCGGCCGGCGTCGGCGCCTTCCAGCCGCGCAAGCTGAAAGTGGCCGGCATCGACCGTTTCGAGGGCAGCCAGCTGTTCTACCGGGTCAAGCACCCCGAGCGCTTCCACGGCCGGCAACTGGTGATCTGCGGGGGCGGGGATACGGCGCTGGACTGGGCGCTGGAATTCGCGGGCAAGGCCGCATCGGTGGTGCTGGTGCACCGACGCGACGGTTTCCGCGCCGCCCCGGCCTCGATCGCGAAGATGAAGCAGCTGTGCGAGGCGCAGGAGATGCAGTTCATCTCCGGCCAGGTCACGGGCTTCGACGTGCAGGGCGGCCGGCTGTCCGAAGTGAAGGTGGCCGGCGGCGACGGCGTCACCCGGCGCGTGCCGGCCGACGTCCTGATGGTGTTCTTCGGACTGCTGCCGATGCTGGGACCGATCGTGGACTGGGGGCTGGACATGGAGATGCGCCAGTTGCGGGTGCGCGATACCGCGACGTTCGAGACCAGCGAGCCGGGCATCTATGCCGTCGGCGACATCAATACCTATCCCGGCAAGAAGAAACTGATCCTGTCGGGCTTTCACGAGGCGGCGCTGGCGGCCTTCGGCGCGGCGGCCTATGTCTTCCCCGACAAAAAGACGCACATGTTGTATACGACGACGTCGCCGAAGATCCACAAATTGCTGGGTGTGGAGACGCCGGTGTTCGACTGAGCGAAAAGAAAAGCGTCGATCGGCCCGCATCCTGGACTGGTGCTGGCTGCGCACCAAGAGCGGGCTGATACCCGGCATCGGCTTCATCCTCACCGTCGCGCAAGTTTTCATGGAAATTGAACGCTGGCTCAACCATGCGCCAGGACATCGATCGACTCGATATGATTTGAATAACACAATCACTATCAAGGACAATCCGATGTCGACTGTCGTTACAGCGAACCCGGCATACCGCAGCGCGCCGGGCACGCTTCATACCATCCTGCTTGCGGGCAGCGTCTCGCTCTTCCTGGGCGCATTGCTGAGCGATCTCGCCTACTACAACACCTACCAGATCCAGTGGAGCAATTTTGCGTCCTGGCTGATCGCGGGCGCCGAGCTGTTCAGCGGACTGGCCCTGGTGTTTGCGCTGGTCAACCTGATCCGGGCGCCGCACAAGAAGGGCCATGTGCTGACTTATTTCCTGCTGCTCCTGGCCACCTGGGCGCTGGGGCTGTTCAACGCCTTCCAGCACGCCAAGGATGCCTGGGCCGTCATGCCGGCCGGCCTGGTGCTGTCCGCCATCGTCTTCGTCCTGGCCTGCCTGGCGGCCTGGGTCGGCCTCAATCCACGCGTGGGAGGTGCGCCATGAAGCGATCGAGCACACTGGTGATGCTGGGCGTGAGCCTGCTGCTGGCCGCCTGCACCGAAGGCGAGGGCGCCAAGACGCTGTCGCGCGGCGCCGATCCGACGCTGCCGGAGCCGCAACGCGGCATCTTGCCGAGCATGAAGATCGCCGAACCGTCGCCCTGGGGCGACCAGAAGCCGACCGTGCCGGAAGGCTTCAGCGTCACGGCCATCGCGACCGATCTGCAAATCCCGCGCCAGACGCTGGTCTTGCCGAATGGCGACATCCTGGTAGCCGAAGGCCGCGGCGGCAATGCGGCCAAGCTCAAGCCGAAGGACGTGATCGCCGGCTATATCAAGGCCAAGGGCAATACCCAGGTCAAGAGCGGCAACCGCCTGACCCTGCTGCGCGATGCCGACGGCGACGGCCAGTACGAACTGAAGACCGTGTTCGCCGACAAGCTGAACGCCCCGTATGGCCTGGCGTTTGCCAACAACAAGATCTACGTGGCCAACCAGGACGAACTGGTGAGCTTCGACTACCAGGAAGGCCAGACGGAGGCCGGTGGTGCGCCGACCACGATCACCAAGCTGCCATCCGCGATCAACCACCACTGGACGAAGGCGATGACCGTCAGCCCCGACGGGCGTTATCTCTATGTCGGCATCGGCTCGAACAGCAATATCACCGAGCGCGGCATGGAAGCCGAAGTCGACCGCGCCATGGTGTGGCAGATCGACGCCACTGCCGGCACCTATAAACCCTATGCGACGGGCCTGCGCAATCCGACGGCGCTGGCAATCAACCCGGAAACCGGGCAGCTGTGGTCGGTCGTCAACGAGCGCGACGAACTGGGACCGGACCTGGTGCCGGATTACCTGACCTCGGTGCGCGAAGGCGGCTTCTATGGCTGGCCCTACGCCTACTGGGGCCAGAACGCCGATCCGCGCGTCAAGCCGGGCGACCCGGAAAAGGTCAAGGCCACCATCAAGCCGGACTACAGCCTCGGCTCGCACGTGGCCGCGCTCGGCCTGCATTTCTCGTCGCCGGTGATGGGCGAGAAATTCGCCAACGGCGCCTTCGTCGGCGAGCATGGCAGCTGGAACCGCAATCCGCCGGTGGGCTACAAGGTGATCTTCATACCGTTCGCCAACGGCCGTCCGGCCGGCGAACCGATCGACTTCGTCACCGGCTTCCGTACCGAGGAAGGCAAGACGCGCGGCCGGCCGGTGGGCGTCACCGTCGATCCGCGCGGCGCTCTGATCGTCGCGGACGACCTGGCCAATACCGTGTGGCGGGTGACGCGCAACCGTTGATGCGATCGCCCGCGGGTGCGCCATTCAGTAGCTGCGCAATGAGCGCGGCTTGAGTGGCGCGCGTGCGGGCGCGCCGCACAGGAACTTCAGCAGGCCATCGAAGTAGCAGTCGGCGGCGTCGTGGGCACTTCCATCTTGTTCAAGTCATCGACGCGGCCCCGATCCGCGAGCAGGCCCTGGATTCCCAGCTCGCTCGGCCCCTGCAGCGGCTTGTAGACTTAATCTTCTAGAAATAGGCTTTATCTGAAGCCGTGTGCACTTGGTATGCAGTTGTCGAGCTTGCTGTGTGCACGTTCCGTCATACCCTATGCTTGCTTGAACGCAGTTTCAGAACCAGTGCTGTAGCGATCCCCGCACCTATGGATGAAAAACGATGATGTCCCGACTGTCTCGACGTAAACGCCCGTCGCAAACATGAGCATGGCGATATACACAAGCACAGCCGTCACGAATGCGGCGGCAAGGGAGATGAGTGTGATTTTCATTTGAAGGCTTCCAGCGTGGGCAGTTGTAATGCAAGTGGGCATTCGAGCCTCCAGCAAACACAATCTCTTCCACGAACGACACGCAGTTGCTGGGTAAGAGTAGCCATTGCCACCGTTTGGACAGCAGTTCTTCGAGCTTTCGATGCGCCCCGAGAGCATTACGGATGGGTACGGCCCAGCGGCGGATTTCATACTTACCCCCTTCCTTGAGGTAGCGCTTGTATCCGGCCTCGTTCATGAAGCGCGGAACTTCGTTGAATCCGGCCACGTAGAAGTACCAGCCGGTGCCGCCGATGTGTAGCAGAGCATGGCCGCAGAAGTTGATGCTATCGCAGGACACGGCGACAACACAGGTGTGACTGAAAATCGACGGCTGGACGAAGCAGTTGTGCATCACTTCGCCAATATAGGCAGACGGCTTGGGTTTGTTCGCGTTCGCTTGAATCGCGCTATTAGTGGCCCGGCCCATTACGACACCTTGCCTACGATCCTGGAGCGTTCGCGGTATGCCACCGGCTATACGCGAGCCGACCGTCCGCTAGTAAAGAGAGGCGTGTTTACAAAACTGTTCCACACCAAGTGTGCGGTCCGGGCGGCTTTGGCTTATCATTGCGGGTTCCCGACAGTATCTGTCGTCTTTTTACTGGCGACCACCCCTCTCAGCATGAGCATCACCTCGACCATTCCAGGCATCGCCCCAACCTCCGTCCAGCCATCGCGCCGTTTATCGGTCGCCCCCATGATGGACTGGACCGACCGCCACTGCCGCGTCTTCCACCGCCAGATCACCCGCCACACCTGGCTGTACACCGAGATGGTCACCACCGGCGCGCTGGTCTATGGCGACGTCGAGCGCCACCTGCGCTATGACGACGTCGAGCACCCGGTCGCCCTGCAGCTGGGCGGCAGCGATCCGCTTGATCTGGCCAAGAGCTCGAAGCTGGGCGAGCAATGGGGCTATGACGAGATCAACCTCAACTGCGGTTGCCCGTCCGAGCGAGTGCAGAAGGGCGCGTTCGGCGCCTGCCTGATGAACGAGCCGCAGCTGGTGGCCGATTGCGTGAAGGCGATGCGCGACGCGGTCTCGATCGATGTGACGGTAAAACACCGCATCGGCATCGACTACGACGAGGAATACGGCTTCGTGCGCGATTTCGTCGGCACCATCGCCGACGCCGGCTGCAAGACCTTCATCGTGCATGCCCGCAATGCCGTCCTGAAAGGGCTGTCGCCGAAGGAAAACCGCGAGATCCCGCCGCTGCGCTACGCGGTCGCCTATCAGCTCAAGCGCGAATTCCCGGACCTCGAGATCCTGATCAACGGCGGCATCAAGAGCGACGACGAAATCGCGCTGCACCTGGAACACGTCGATGGCGTGATGCTGGGCCGCGAGGCATATCACAATCCCTGGACCATGGCCGACTGGGACCGCCGCTTCTATGGCGACGCCGGTGCCGGTCGCCCTCGTTCGCGGGTCGAGGTGCTGGAAGCGATGATTCCGTATATCGAGGAGCAGTTGCGCCTGTACGGCCCGCTGGGCCTGAAGCTCAACAGCATCACGCGCCACATGCTGGGCCTGATGCAGGGCTTGCCGGGCGCCCGTGCTTTCCGCCAGACCCTGTCCGACTCGAAGAAGCTGGCGCTGGGCGATCCGCGCCTGCTCCTTGAAGCTGCCGCCAGGATGCCGGCTGCGGCCTGAAATAATCTATCCAAAAGTAACAAAAAGGCATGCTGAGGCACGCCTTTTTTTATTTCCTGTCGACAAATCGATACATTTGGTTGTCGAAACGACCACGCAAGTTTCAAAATTGCTTGCTGTGTGGAAATAGCCGTTCCATAATGCAGACCTGTTCCAATGTTGCACTGTATCAATCCTGTTGTTGTGCCGAAACAATTCGGTCGAGCAAGAGATTTTCTGACTAGCGACATGAAATCTTGATTTATCCTGTCGGAAACACCTGAAATCGTGAAGAAACAATGATTTCAGACGCGCTTCGCACGGCGCTTGTCTCTCCGAGCGAGTTTCGATCAATAAGTTACAGGGAAAACACGAATGAATTTGAACAACATGAAGGTCGGTACCCGTCTGGCCCTCGGTTTCGCACTGATCCTGGTGCTGCTGGTGGCTGTTGCTGTAGTGGGTATCTTGCGCATGGCGCAGATCCAGGATCGCCTTGACCATGTGGTCAGCGTGAGCAATGTGTCGACCGGCCTCGTGATCGAGATGCGCAACAACGTCAATGACCGCCTGCAGTCGCTGCGCGTCCTGACCCTGATGGCCGACCCGGCCGACATGGAACCGGAGATCGCCAAGTTCAAGGAACAGACCGCGCAGTACAACGAAACCCAGCGCAAGCTGACTGCCCTGTTCGCATCGAACGGCAACGACCACGAAAAGGCGCTGCTGGCCCAGATCAAGGAACATGAAACCGCCGCCATGCCGGCGATCGCCCGCGCCACCGAACTCTATCTGGCCGCTAACGCCATGGACGCCACCCGCGTCATGGTGCGCGAAGTGCGTCCGGTGCAGCGCAAGTGGACCGACGCCCTGAACGCGCTGGCCGCCCAGGAAGAAAAACAGAACGCCCAGACCAAGGCCGATGCCGAAGCGGCGTTCGACAATGCCCGTAACTTCATGCTGGTCCTGCTGGCCCTGGCCGTGGTGCTGGGCGTGGCGGCCGCCGTCGTGATCACCCGCAGCCTGCTCAAGCAGCTCGGTGGCGAGCCTGGCTACACCGCCAAGATCGCCGGCAGCATCGCCCACGGCGACCTGTCGATCGCCATCGACACCAAGGAATCGGACCGCGGCAGCCTGCTGGTCGAAATGAAAGAAATGCGCAACAGCCTGGTGGACATCGTGGCTCAGGTGCGCCGCGGCACCGAAACCATCGGCACCGCCTCGCGTGAAATCGCCGCCGGCAACATCGACCTGTCCTCGCGTACCGAACTGCAGGCCAGCTCGCTGGAAAAGACCGCATCGGCCATGGAACAGCTGACCTCGACCGTCAAGCAGAACGCCGACAACGCCCGTGAAGCCAATGCCTTGGCTGCCGCCGCGTCGGACGTGGCCCGCAAGGGCGGCGACGTGGTGTCGCAAGTGGTCGGCACCATGGGTGAGATCAATGGCTCGGCCAGCAAGATCGCCGACATCATCGGCGTGATCGACGGCATCGCCTTCCAGACCAACATCCTGGCGCTGAACGCCGCGGTCGAAGCGGCCCGCGCCGGCGAACAGGGCCGTGGCTTCGCGGTCGTCGCTTCCGAAGTGCGTAACCTGGCCCAGCGTTCGGCTGCGGCGGCAAAAGAGATCAAGACCCTGATCGACGACTCGGTCGCCAAGGTCGAGCGCGGCAGCAAGCTGGTCGGCCAGGCCGGCGTGACGATGGATGAAGTGGTGTCGAGCGTCAAGCGCGTGACCGACATCATGAGCGAGATCGCCAACGCCAGCGCCGAACAGAGCGCCGGCATCGCCCAGGTCAACACCTCGATCATCGAGATGGATGGCATGACCCAGCAAAATGCCGCGCTGGTGGAAGAAGCCGCCGCGGCCGCCCAGAGCCTGCAAGACCAGGCCGGCGAACTGGCCCGCGTGGTCAGCATCTTCAAGCTGGAAGAGGGTGAACAGTTCCAATTCGAGGCGCAGGCGCCAGTCGCGACCACCACCGCGGTGGTGGTCCGTCCGGCCGCCAAGCGTCCCGTACCGCCGGCGCCGAAAAAGCCGGTCGCCGCCAGCGCCGCGGTGAATCCGGACGAGGCGGAAGTCGCGCCGAAGCCGAAAAAGGCAGCTGCCACCGTCGGCAACGACGAGTGGGAAGAATTCTAAGCACGCAGTATCGAGCAATCCTGCGCCGGCCAGTCGGGCGGCGCGCAGCACGCATCACGACATTTAACTCTTAAAAACCTTATTTGGGGAAATCATGAAAAACCTGTCCGCCAAGCTGTTCGTTGCACTGACCCTGACCGGCGCCGCCAGCGCCAGCTTCGCCGCCGAAACCCCGGCATCGTTCGATCCGAAGAAGTGCGCCATCGAATATCCGAAGTCGTCGCTGATGAACGAAGAGCAGGGCACGACCTCGGCATCGTTCCTGGTCAATGCGGACGGTACCGTGGCGGAATCGAAGATCGACAAGTCGAGCGGCTTCAAGAACCTGGACCGCGCACTGGTCAAGGGCCTGACCTCGTGCAAGTTCAAGCCGGGCACCAAGGATGGCGCACCGGCCCAGACCTGGACCAAGGTCGACTACGCCTTCAAGCTCGACTAAATCCTTCCCCTTTACACAGCCGGCTTCCATAGCCGGCTGTGTTTTTGCGGCGCCTGTTTTTGCGCACCACCGCTTTCTCGCTCTCCCGCCATTTTCGTTTCGCTGTTACAAATTTGTAGCGGCATGTATCGACTGTAAAGACTTCCTTCAGTTCATCTTTTTGGCGTCCCGTCTCGCTATAGTAGTCTCACACCAACCGAAACGGAGAGCACCATGAAAACCATTCTTGCCACCGCCGCCGCCATCCTGATCGGCAGCGCAGCATTCGCGCCAGTGCAGGCCCAGGCCGCTCATCCGCGGGCCGAAGTCATCGTCATCAAGAAAGCGCCGCCGGCGCCCCGCCGCGAAACCGTGCCGGCCGCGCGCCGCGGCTTCGAATGGGTGTCGGGTTACTGGGACTGGAACGGCCGCCGTCACGAATGGGTCGCCGGCCACTGGGAGAAAGTACGTCCGGGCTATGCCTACCAGCGCGCGCAATGGCGCCAGGACCGTAATGGCTGGCATCTCGAGCGCGGCGGCTGGCACCAGTCGCGCCAGGTAGCGGTCCACCGTGACCGTGACCGTGACCGCGATCGCGACGGCGTCCCCAACCGCCACGACGCCCGCCCGAACAATCCTAACCGCTATTGATGACAGGCGCTCAGGGTGCGGCGAGATCGCCGCCGCACACCTGGTTGCGGCCTGACTGCTTGGCCCGATAGAGCAGGGCGTCGGCCCGCTCCAACAGCGCGGTGGCGCTGTCGGTCGCCATGCCGCCACCGGCGCCGCTGGTGTACACGCCCGCGCTGATGGTCACCACACCAGGGCCATTGCCGACATGCGCAATCCCGAGCGCCATCACTGCCTGGCGGATCCGTTCGGCCACCATCCTGGCGCCGGTCGGATCGGTATCCGGCAGTAGCGCCACGAATTCTTCCCCGCCGTAGCGCGCGACAAGGTCGGCCGGCCGCACCAGGCAACCTTCCAGTGCTTGCGCCACCTGGCGCAGGCAGGCATCGCCCGCCACGTGGCCATAGGTGTCGTTGTAGCGCTTGAAGTAATCGACGTCGAGCATCAACAGCGACAGCGGTGCGCCGCTTCGGGCCGCGCGCGCGAACTCCACGTCCAGGGCTTCCTCGAAGCGGCGCCGGTTGGCGATGCCGGTCAGGCCGTCGTGATCGGCCAGGACCGTCAGCGCGCGGTTATGCTCCTGCAGCAGTTCGCGCGCCTGCACCAGTTCGTGCTCGAGGTGGTCGCGGATGACAATCTGGCGCACCAGGCGGCGGCCGAAATAAAGCAGGAATCCAATGGCGACCAGGGTGATGACGGCCTGGCCGAGCATCGACTTCAGCCATTTTTCCAGGATGTCGTGCTTGCTCTGCGCGGTGGCGACGATCAGCGGATACGTTTCCAGGTGGCGGTAGCTGTACAGCCTTTCGATGCCGTCGATCTTCGATCGCAGCATCGCGGTGCCGGCCGGGCCGGAGCTCTCGAACAGCCGGTGCACCGGGCCACTGCTGGTATCGGTGCCGATCAGCATGTCGTTGTGTGGGAGGCGATACACCATGGTGCCGTCGTCCAGGGTCAACATGATCACGCCATTGCTGCCCACGTCGAAGGTCTTGTAGAGAGTGGAGAAGTAGGCGATGCGGATCGTGCCGAGCGCGACGCCGCCGAAGGTGCCGTCCGGATTATTGAGGCGGCGCGACACGGGCAGCACCCACTCGTCGTTGGAGCGGCTGCGTACCGGCTTGCCCACGTGGATGAAGCGGTCGGGATTGTTCAGGTGGTACTGGAAATACTCGCGGTCGTCGACCGTATACAACGGGATGCGGTCCTGCGAGGTCATCAGCCAATGGCCATCGGGGCCGAACACGAACAAGCCATGCAACTCCTCCACCTGGGCCACCATATTCTTCAGGTGCAGTTGCAGGCGTGGGCGCCCTGCGCCCGTCATGCCATCGTTTTCGATCCGCTCGACCACGCCGGCCAGCACGGTGTCGACCACCCGCACCGCGCTCTCGGCCTGGGCCGCCAGCGCGTGCGACATATTCGTGGTGGCGACGGCCACCTCCGCCAGGCGCTCCTTGCGCGCGCGCCATCCGTCCGAGACCTGTATGGTCAGCAGCAACAGGCACAGCGCGGCCACGAACAGCACGGCGTTGCGCACTGCAGGGCGTTTTTCGGCGGTCAGGCGGGAGATTTCGGGGGCGGTACGCTTTTCTGGCATAAATCGGGGAGCCGCCGTGCGCGATGCCTGCAATCCGTCATTCAAGAACGGCGACTCGAATTTCTTATGGAAAACTCACCGATTGTCCCACATCAAGCATTATCCAGCTGTCAAGTTGGCGTTTTTTACATCTGTGTCGCGGTATTGACGCCAAATGTAAAGCACGCTCAGGCCACACGCAAGCCCAGCTCGCTGACCAGTTCGGCGGCCTGGCGCGGCGTGATCCAGGCGCCCTGGAACAGCTTGATGTCGGCCAGGGTGATGCCGCTCAGGTCGGCTTCGCGCAGGTCGGCGTTGTCGAAGCGCGCCTGCTTCAGGTTGGCGCCGCGCAGGCTGCCGCCTTCGAACACGGCGTCGCGAAAGTCACAGGCGGCCAGATCGGCGTCGCCGAAATCGAGCCCGATGAGTTTCGCCTTGCGGAACGACATGCGACGCAGGTCGGCGCCGACCAGCAGGCAATCCTCGAACGCCAGGCCGAGGTGGGCCGCTTCCTCGAAGTTGGCGCCGGTCAGCTTGCAGCCCTTGAAGGCAAGGGATGCCAGGTGGGCGCGGCGCCAACTGCTGTTGTTCAAGTCGCAGCCCTGGAAGCGGGCGTCGGTCAGGTCGGCCGCTTCGAAGTCGGCTTGCCGGCCGCGGCAGCGTTGCCAGGTGGTCTGGCCCAGCTTGGCGGCGTAGAACGAGGCCTCGGCGATGCTGCAGCTGATGAAAGTGCAGTTGCGCAGGTCGAGGCGCGACAGGTCGGCGCCGTCGAGGTCGCACTCCTGGAAGACGAGCGGGGCGTGCGGCAATGCCGCTTCGACGTCCGCGCGGGAGAGGGTTTGTTCGACAATCTGCATGCTGGTTCTTCGCAAAACAAAAAAGGCCACGTGCCGGAGCAGGTGACCTTTTTCATGAATTCGGTGGGGTGGCTGATGGGACTCGAACCCACGACAACAGGAATCACAATCCTGGACTCTACCAACTGAGCTACAGCCACCACTGACTTTCTTTTCTATCTCTGCATTGCCGAGACAGAACGAGATTATAAGGGCTTCATCTCAAACTGGCAAATTTAAATGTGCACTCCGGATGCCGGGGCCGGCGGCCAGCCCGCCGGCAGGGGCAGCGCCACCTCGTGCACCGGCGGATCGATGCCCAGCAGGCTGCGAAATGCCGCCGTCAGGGCGGTCGCGCTGGCGCTGGTGTAGCCGGTCAGGCTGGCGGGAATGGTGCCTTGTGCGCGTAGCTGGCCGGCGCCGGCCAGCAGGCGCGCGAGCTGGCGCGCCACGGCGTCGCCGGTATCGACCAGGGCCACGTCCGGCCGGCCGGCATCCTTCAGCAGGCGCTCGATCGAGGCGCGCACCAGCGGGTAGTGGGTGCAGCCCAGCACCAGCGTGTCTGCTCCTTCAGTGAGCAGCGGCATGATGAAGCGCTTCAGCATCGCGCTGGTGGCGGTCGAATCCAGTTCGCCGAACTCGATCTGGTCGGCCAGGCCGACGCAGGGCTGCAGCAGGAACTCGGCGCCTGAATCGCGGTGGATCTGGTCGCGCAGCTGCAGGAACTTGGCGCCGCGCAGGGTGCGCTCGGTGGCCAGCACGCCCACCTTGCCGCTGCGGGTGAGGCTTGCCGCCGGCTTCAGGCCAGGTTCGACGCCGACGATGGGCATGCCGGGGTGGCGTTCGCGCAGTTCGCGCACGGCGGCCACGGTGGCGGTGTTGCAGGCCACGACCAGCGCCTTCGCGCCTTGCGCCAATAGAAAATCGCCGATCGCCAGCACGCGTTCGACGACGATGTGTTCGGGTTTGTCGCCGTAGGGGGCGAAGCCGGTGTCGGCCAGGTAGAGCAGGTGTTCGTGCGGCAGCTGCGCCTGGATGTGGCGCAGCACCGACAGGCCGCCGACGCCCGAGTCGAAGATGCCAACCGGAGCGTCGGGGAGAGTCATGATTCTGTTCGAATCAAGCGACGGTGACCGGCACGCCTTTCAGCGATTCGATCTTGGCCGACCATTCTTTCGGGCCGGTATTGTGGACCGAGGTGCCGGTCGAATCGACGGCGACGGTGACCGGCATGTCGGTCACGTCGAACTCGTAGATCGCTTCCATGCCCAGGTCTTCGAAACCGACGACTTTCGCGGACTTGATCGCTTTCGAGACCAGGTAGGCCGAACCGCCGACCGCCATCAGGTAGGCCGACTTGTGCTTCTGGATCGATTCGATCGCCGCCGGGCCGCGCTCGGCCTTGCCGATCATCGAGATCAGGCCGGTCTTCTCCAGCATCATGTCGGTGAACTTGTCCATGCGGGTGGCGGTCGTCGGGCCAGCCGGGCCGACCACTTCGCTGCCGACCGGATCGACCGGGCCGACGTAGTAGATCACGCGGTTGGTGAAGTCCACCGGCAGGCTTTCGCCCTTGGCCAGCATGTCCTGGATGCGCTTGTGCGCGGCGTCGCGGCCGGTGAGCATCTTGCCGTTCAGGAGCAGGGTCTGGCCCGGCTTCCACGATGCGACTTCTTCCTTGGTCAGGGTGTTCAGGTCGACGCGCTTCGATTTCTCGGTGTCCGGGGTCCAGTGCACTTCAGGCCAGGTCGACAGCGCCGGCGGTTCGATATAGGCCGGGCCCGAGCCGTCCAGCACGAAGTGGGCGTGGCGGGTGGCGGCGCAGTTCGGGATCATCGCCACCGGCTTCGAGGCCGCGTGGGTCGGGTACATATTGATCTTCACGTCCAGCACGGTGGTCAGGCCGCCCAGGCCCTGGGCGCCGATGCCCAGCGCGTTGATCTTGTCGCACAGCTCGATGCGCAGCTCTTCGAGCTTGTTTTGCGGGCCGCGCTGGCGCAGCTCGTACATGTCGATGTCTTCCATCAGCGACTCTTTCGCCATCAGCATCGCCTTCTCGGCGGTGCCGCCGATGCCGATGCCGAGCATGCCCGGCGGGCACCAGCCGGCGCCCATCAGCGGCACGGTCTTGATCACCCAGTCGACCAGCGAGTCGGACGGGTTGAGCATGACGAACTTGGTCTTGTTTTCGGAGCCGCCGCCCTTGGCCGCCAGCTTGACGTCCACGGTGTCGCCCTCGACCAGTTCCATGTGGACCACGGCCGGGGTGTTGTCCTTGGTGTTCTTGCGCTCGAAGTGCGGGTCGGCCACGATCGAGGCGCGCAGCTTGTTGTCGGCGAAGTTGTACGCGCGGCGCACGCCTTCGTTGACGGCGTCGGTCACCGAGCCGGTGAAGCCTTCGAAGCGCACGCCCATGCCCACCTTCAGGAACACGTTGACGATGCCGGTGTCCTGGCAGATCGGACGCTTGCCTTCGGCGCACATGCGCGAATTGGTCAGGATCTGGGCGATCGCGTCCTTCGCGGCCGGGCTTTGCTCGGTCTCGTAGGCGCGTGCCAGGTGCTGGATATAGTCGGCCGGATGGTAGTAGCTGATGTACTGCAGCGCGGCCGCGACGGATTCGATCAGGTCTTCCTGGGTAATGACGGTTGCCATGGTGGGAAATCTCTCGTGATGGAGTGTCGGAGTATCGTTATCGTTGTGTTACTGCTGGTGCTTCAGTGCTTGTCGTGATGCGTCATGGTGGTGATGCGGTCGGTCCACGAGATCGCCAGCGCCGACACCAGGAAGGCGACGTGGATCAGGGTCTGCCACATCAGGGTCTTCTCGTCGTAGTTGGCGGCGTTGATGAAGGTCTTGAGCAGGTGGATCGACGAGATGCCGATGATCGCCATCGCCAGCTTGGTCTTCAGGACCGAGGCGTTCACGTGCGACAGCCATTCCGGCTGGTCCGGGTGGCCTTCCAGGTGCATGCGCGAGACGAAGGTCTCGTAGCCGCCGACGATCACCATGATCAGGAGGTTCGAGATCATGACCACGTCGATCAGGCCAAGCACGACCAGCATGATGACGGTTTCGGTCAGGCGTTGCGGACGATTGCCGGACAGGCCGACGGCGTCGATGATGTGGTTGAGCGAATCGACGTTGCCCATGGCGGCGCCGATCAGGTCGACGAGTTCGACCCAGAAGTGGAACACGTAGACGCATTGCGCCAGGATGAGGCCGAGGTACAGCGGCAGCTGCAGCCAGCGGCTGGCGAAGATCAGGTTACTCAGTGGGGACAGCTTGCGGACTTGCTTGCTTGGTTCTAGGGCGGACACGGAAGAAAACTCCAGGGAGGCGAAAATTCAGCTCAGCATTCTACACCGGAGCTTGTCGATGAGGTGGGGCGCGCAGCGGCGCGCTCACGTCACTTGCACGCATTGCAACGGCTGGCGTTAGAATAAGTGGGGACAAGAGCGGGCAAGCGCAGTCAATACCGACCCGCCTCAGGGAGTTTCCATGTAAGGGCTCAGTAAGCGAGCCCCCCTATGGTATCTGGCATAACCTACTACATTAATATGGAGACTAGTATGGCCGATAACGAGACAACCCAAGAGCAAACCCAGGGCCTGCAGGAACACCGCGTGTTCCAACCGCCGAAAGAGTTTGCCGACAAGGCCACCATCAATGGCATGGCCGCCTACGAAAAACTGTGCGCCGAAGCCGCCAGCGACTACGAAGGTTTCTGGGCCCGCCTGGCGCGCGAGCACCTCGACTGGCACAAGCCGTTCACCTCCACCCTCGACGAATCGAATGCGC
Organism: Massilia timonae; assembly: GCF_001866515.1. Taxonomy (NCBI): domain Bacteria; kingdom Pseudomonadati; phylum Pseudomonadota; class Betaproteobacteria; order Burkholderiales; family Oxalobacteraceae; genus Massilia; species Massilia timonae. The sequence goes on along the minus strand of NZ_JRYB01000001.1, from coordinate 260,017 downwards.
CATTCTATAAATGGTTCGCCGACGGCCAGCTGAACGCCTCGTACAACTGCCTCGATCGCAACCTCGAGAATGGCAACGCCGACAAGACCGCCATCATCTTCGAGGCCGACGACGGCGCGGTGACCAAGGTCACCTACCGCGAACTGCACGAGCGCGTCTGCAAATTCGCCAACGCGCTCAAGTCGCGCGGCATCAAGAAGGGCGACCGCGTCGTCATCTACATGTCGATGTCGATCGAAGGCGTGACCGCGATGCAGGCCTGCGCCCGCATCGGCGCGACCCACTCGGTGGTGTTCGGCGGCTTCTCCGCCAAGTCGCTGCAGGAGCGCATCATCGACGCCGGCGCCGTGGCCGTCATCACGGCCGACGAACAGCAGCGCGGCGGCAAGGCGCTGCCGCTCAAGGCCATCGTCGACGAAGCGCTGGGCCTGGGCGGTTGCGACACCGTCAAGGACGTGATCGTCTACAAGCGCACCGGCGGCAACATCAATTTCAAGGAAGGCCGCGACATCTGGCTGCACGAGCTGGTGCAGGGCCAGTCGGCCGACTGCGCACCTGAATGGGTCGATGCGGAACACCCGCTGTTCATCCTCTATACGTCCGGCTCGACCGGCACCCCGAAAGGCGTGCAGCACTCCACCGGCGGCTACCTGCTGTGGGCCGCGCTGACGATGAAGTGGACCTTCGACCTCAAGCCCGAAGACGTCTACTGGTGCACCGCCGACATCGGCTGGATCACCGGCCACACCTATATCGCCTACGGCCCGCTGGCCGTCGGCGGCACGCAAGTGGTGTTCGAGGGCGTGCCGACCTTCCCGAACGCCGGCCGCTTCTGGCAGACCGTCGAGAAGCACAAGGTCAGCATCTTCTACACGGCGCCGACCGCGATCCGTTCGCTGATCAAGGCCTCGGACCTGGACGAGAAGGTCCATCCGAAGAACTTCGACCTGTCCAGCCTGCGCCTGCTCGGCTCGGTCGGCGAGCCGATCAATCCTGAAGCCTGGATGTGGTACTACCGCAATGTGGGCCAGGAGCGCTGCCCGATCGTGGACACCTTCTGGCAGACCGAGACCGGCGGCCACATGATCACCCCGCTGCCGGGCGCGACCCCGATGGTGCCGGGTTCCTGCACCTTGCCGCTGCCGGGCATCATGGCCGCCATCGTGGACGAGGCCGGCGCCGACGTGCCGAACGGGCAGGGCGGCATCCTGGTCGTCAAGCGTCCATGGCCGTCGATGATCCGCACGATCTGGAACAACCCGGACCGCTTCCGCACCAGCTACTTCCCAGAAGAACTGGGCGGTAAATACTACCTGGCCGGCGACGGCGCGATCCGCAACAAGGACACCGCCAACTTCACCATTACCGGTCGCATCGACGACGTGCTGAACGTGTCGGGCCACCGCATGGGCACGATGGAAATCGAATCGGCGCTGGTGGCCAACCCGATCGTGGCCGAGGCGGCGGTGGTGGGCAAGCCGGACGAGACCACGGGCGAGTCGATCTGCGCCTTCGTCGTGCTCAAGCAGGCGCGTCCGACCGGCGAGGAAGCGAAAAAGCTGGCCAACGAGCTGCGCGCCTGGGTGGGCAAGGAGATCGGGCCGATCGCCAAGCCGAAGGAGATTCGTTTTGGCGACAACCTGCCGAAGACCCGCTCCGGCAAGATCATGCGCCGCCTGCTGCGCGTGCTGGCCAAGGGTGAGAACATCACGCAAGACGTGTCGACGCTCGAGAATCCGGCCATTCTGGAGCAGTTGAAGGAATCGGCGTGAGCTACAATCACTGAGCAACCTGCCTGCGCCGGCCCACAAGGCTGACGCAAGGCTTGCCCGCTTACTCGGGAGAGGGGCGGGCATTTTTTTGTGCTCGTGGCGCGTGAACGTGGCATGGACGGCTTCGCCGTCCACGCGGTCGACTCTGCTTGGCTTCGCGATCTACGTGTCCAGCACCGTTGTCGGCCTTGTACTGCTGGGAATACTTGCTATAATAGGCGGCTTCGTGGTGTTCCCACGTCGACCCATCAGGAGAGATGGATGAGTGGTTTAAGTCGCACGCCTGGAAAGCGTGTATAGGTTCATAGCCTATCGGGGGTTCGAATCCCCCTCTCTCCGCCACAGACATAAAAAGGTTTAGAATCAACAGGTTATGAGGTTTTAGAGTGTGTCTAACTACACCCCAAAACCACCCGTTGATTGACACTGATAAAGCCCCGAAAGGGGCTTTTTCTGTTTCGAGCTAACCCTTGGGAAGCTGGGCAAGAAACTGTGCGAAGCGTTCTTCTTCCTGAGGATTAGGTGGAGCTATTTTGCGGACGAGGGGTGCTAGGTTGCGTTGAGTTAGGAGCTGGCGGCCAAAAGCAACGGACACCTTGGCTGTATCCAGCGTCCTTTCGATTGTCTGCTCCCACTTGTTCCAGCGGCCAAGATCCTTGAACGGTAGTGCGTCAATGTCGACTTCTTTGAAGACTTTGATTTCCTCCTCAAGCTGCACAGTAAGCAGCTCACGTAAGTCGTGATCGGCGTACATCGCTTCGATCCCCCGAATCTCTCCTGCCGGTTCGTCGATGTAGTGGGGCCTAGGTAAATCCTTCTTGCGTTGTGCCTCTGCTATGCGCTCGATCTCAGCTTCAGTAGCCTCACGTGGCAAGGTCAGTCGCCCACTCTTTTGTCGGACCATCTGGTCCAGCGTCCGAGTGATTGCAACAGGTATGCGCCCTGGGTTACGTAACGACGTCACGTGCTTGTGGACCCAGCGCGCTCCGAAGTCACCACCACGTAACGATTCGATCCGATTCTCTATCTCCTCCAATGCAAACCGCAGCGTCCATAGCGTTTCGCGATAGTCCTTCTCCGCTATGTCGCGCTCAAACTTTCGCGCCTGCTCATCAAATTCGACTCCAAAGTAGTTGCGACCGCAGTCCTTTCCGATGTTGGTCTCTAGGCCATCTTTGGTGGTCACCAGGTATCCTCGCGTGTGCGGAGTATGACAATCAGAAAGTCCGCATCGAACCTTATCGCCAAAGAGGTAGCGCCCAATGATCGACCCCAGTTCGTGTTTTTTGGGGTCTAGATTGTCTCTGAAACCTGCGCGGCCAGTTACGTCATCCCAACTGGCTACTTTCACCAGTCCCTTATCAGTATTGATTGTGATCATGCAGGGCAGAGTAGTTGATAGGAAATGAAATGATACGCGCTCTGCTCAGTGTTATGCATAGGCTTATCATCTGATAAACCCTGTTTCTCCACCCCATCACAGCCGTTCCAACCTCTGAAAGAACTGACGGCCGTCTGGAGTTAGTACCACCTGTAGTCTGCGGCTGTCCTGCACAGACCTAAAGCCGTGAATAAGCCCATGTGACTTGCGCCCGTATTTTCTCGACAGCAAATGGTGGTAGCGAGTGAGTGTGGTGGTTGGTATGTCCGACGCTCGACTCAACTCGGCAAGTGTTTGGCCTTCTTCCTTGGCAAAGTGAAGGAGGAAGATCACTTCCTGCGCCGATATGGTTCGCCGTATGGACTGATACTGGTGAAGCGCGTGCAAGTACCCGTCGATTACCGCAAGGGCCTCGGCATCAAGTGGCCTTCCGATCTGCCCATCCATTACCCCCTCATTTTCCTGCGCGCTTCTCTCAGTCATTGCATCCGCCTAGTCAGATCGAAAAGGCAATACGATTAGCAGGCAGGCGTGTTGTTGGAAAGAAAGACTGTCGAGCAGGTTTGCAACTGTTCCGTAGCTGGAACTGTTGAGCGCAACTAGGCTCCTCCGCTCCCTTCGTCTGAGTTTCGTGCAAGGTCGCCCCAGAATCAACAACCTTCCGAGGGCGAAATATTTCGCGAAAAAAATCTGAGAGGGCAACACAAGGTGCACAACCGGCCATTCCCCCCCGGTACCCCCTCCGGCCTTCATCACGAGCTCTAACCGCCTACCTCACTCGCTCCGTTACTCCTCAGGCTTTGCCTCCAGCCGCAGGTATGCTCGGAGCGCCTCGTCCGCTTCTTTGCACTGCTTACGTAGTGCGGGGCCACGCTCGTGGAGAGACTTCAATGCGTTTCGCGCACTTTCAGTTTGGGATGCGCCCCCTTCCCGGTAGCCCCTCCAAAGGTCGCGCATTGCGAGGTATTTGTTGGCAGCATCCGCGATATCGACAAGCTGCTTCGCTACCACTTGGGGATAGTAGAACTCGCTAATGTTTGCGGCATCGTAGAACTCCCAAAGCGCAGTATCTGGAAGTTCAGTCCCGCGAGCATGAAGTTCAAAGCTGAATTTTTGAAGACTCTTGTAGATCGCTAGACGCTCGTTATGTTGTGCCAGCTCATTTGCCTTCCTGGCACTAGCTGCGGAGCTTTCCGCGCTGTCTGCGGATTTCCCAGAGGAGACAGCAGACAGTATCGCCACAAGCAGAGCAAGTCCTGCTATTCCATCAGTAAGAGTCAGTTCCATGATGAGTTCGTTTGCTGAAATCTGGAAGACTACGTCATGATCAGGTGCTTGTATATCGGAGCCGCCCGATTATCACGCCACTTGTCCATTAGGGTATGCCCCAGCGTACATGAGGTAACTCATCAATTTCGAAGATTACCCAGGATCTCGCGGACGGGAAGCCGATCGATCTCAAACAGTACCGCAGCAACCCGATGCGTTTGAGTACGCCCTGAGGATGCGGGATATGCTGGTGGTCGACGAGCACTACCAGTGCCACCCGCGTGGCCCTCACCGAGCAGGAGATCCTGAACGGGTCGACTGTCGGCTCGGGCGAGTCGTGGAGCAGCTCACGGAGCGTGTCCGCCTGGATGCACACATGACGCCCCTAGCACAGGCAGGCACTGATCGCCAAGCTGCCCAAGTTGATGGAAGGCCGCACGCTGATGGAAGATTCCACCGTCCGCCAGCCGAACAACGACCGTCTCAACCCTCGCCTGCAGGAATTGGCATCGAGTACCAACAGCATGCTGCAAACACTTACCAAGGGCCGCAACCTACGTGCAGAGGTGATGAAGCAATACGACAATGGAGATTCGCCTGCTTTTCAAAGCTGAGTTTGAGGACACTGGCAAGTGGCCGACAGGTCATCGCAAGATCGAACTGATCGACAAGGCCGTATACCGCGCTGAGGCAACCCTTGAGCGACGGACTAGGATTGACACCGTTGGGGGACGAAAGCCCCAAGCCGAACGAACGGAACGCCCCCTACCAGCCGCATCTGCGCCCTCTAAAGTCACGAGGAAGATTGAAGTGCTGCCGGGAGTCTTCAAGTACTTGGAAGACTAAAGGAGTACCAAGCCCTCTGCCGGTGGCTTCGTCTACCCCGTTTTTCTATTGTGCAACTTATAGTAGCATATTGCATCGAGCATCTTTTCGTAGATAGGGGGATAACGGTGAAAATGGTTTCGATCACAGCAGCACTCAAGGACAACAACATCCCGCTGCATGCTCAGTCAGTCTTGCAAATGCTGACTTGGGCGGGCCATGTTGAAGAGGTCGAGTACCCGTCATCTACGGGTTCAGGAGAAATCAAGACATTTCAACGTCTGACCGATACAGGGCTCAAGTTTGGAGCAAATAAAGCAACGTTGAGTCCTACTAAGACCGAAATCAAGATCGACCCGGCCGTCCTTCCTGTACTTCTGCAAGAGTGCCAAAGGGGGTTTTCCGCCTTTCTGGCTGCAAGAAGCTGACCTGATGGCTTTTACAGACCACACTCACCCGCTTCTAATACATATTTCTGCGCGCAAGATCGACCTGGGTCGCCAGTGGGAGGATGGGATTCTTTCTACGGAAGAGTGCTTTTCCGCACTGGACGCACTTTGCGTTGAAGAGCGCGCGGTCTACCGTCAACTGGATCGCGCCCAAGTTGCCTTTGAGAGCGCCGCTAAACAGCGTTGGTTTGCGTAGTCGGGGGCAGGTCTGACATTCAGACACGGCCCCAGCGTTAACTAGTTGTAGCGACGCGAGCGATAGGACTGGCTAGGGCCATGTCTATCATCCGAAGATGTATGCATAGGCTCGCTAACGCTGTCGAGTTCGTGTCTGAATGTCAGACCTGACCCCGAACGTGTGTGACGAGTGCAAGCGCTACAGTCGTGATCGAAAGGTTGGTGTCGAGATCGTGCGTGGATTGCACAGCCTGGCGGAAACGAATAAAGCTCATCAAGGCATAGTCATCACCTCCTCGTTCTTCACGGCCGGCGCGGTCGAGTACCAACGAGTATTGGGGCCAAAGATGGGGCTGAAAGACTACAACGACTTGGTCGACTGGCTGCAGACCTTCCGCTCTTCGCCAGGGTTAGCCAGACTTCGTAACGCGCGCTAGTCGCCTCACCAAGGCACTCACCCTCGTGCCTGCAGTATCACACTCATCATTCGCAAATGCTGACGGCATCACTCAACCAGCATTAGAAAAACTGCTGGAATCAGTGGCGTGAAGAATACCAGCAACGAATTGGCGCGAATACGAGGGTGTTGCGCCATTGCAGGTCGCACTGAGCGGTTGAAGTCGGCATTCTGTTCACCGTACACGCTGTCCGCTGAAAGCCGCTGACCATCTGACAGGCGAACACATTGATGCCAACTTCGGAATCAACGAGAAGGCCGCTGCCTAACTGAAAACCCTTTCGCCGGAGATACCGGTGATGGTGATGCGCGAGCTTCCACACCGTCGCCGTCAGGGACGAGCTACTGTCCGGCTCGAAAGCGTCCCCCCCAAAGTAAATGCATGGGTGCTGCCCGACAGCGGGGACACCCAGTACCGGCCCGATCTGGGCCGCATCGCGGCATTGCCGAGTGTCTGGTAGAACCTAGCGCCATAGCGGTCAACCCTATGCATCGCAGGTAATGTAAAAGAGCTAATATTTTTGTTGTAAATATACAAGCGATGGTGGAGACTTCTGGTTAGCGGCCGGCTGAGTGCAGGTCGCATCCATTAGGCAAACACGAAGGGGATAAGAATGAAGATCGCAAGAATCGCAGTCCTAGCCGCAATCGTCGTAGCCGCTGGCGCCTCCGCGGAGGAGGCTCCTGTGGCTTGCCCAGCAACGGCGGCGGCCGAGGCTCGTATGCAGTCGGTTCAAGCCGAATATGGCCAGAAGTTCGCCGCGCAGCAGCAGGCCGTGGAACAGCGCGCCAACCAGATCAAACAGGATACGCCCGACCCAAGTTCGACGGAGGTGCTCGTCAACGGAACGATCGAATTCCGCTCAAAACTTCGGGAATTCTCGTTCGACGTGCCTCAGGTGACGATGGTCACCAAAAAGATGGCGATGGATCTGCCCCAGGTGGAGTCGAAAGTGCAAGATTACTCCATGAATGTGCCGGTCGTGCGCATGGAGTTGCAATGTGTCGCAGGTCCGCCGGTTGTTGTGGTCGAATGGAAGATGTGCCAAGTGGGCTTCGCGAAGTTCAAGTGCAATCCTAGTACGACGGTCAAGCCTGGCAAGGAAGTTTGCACCCACGTGCCGAAGACCTATAGCGAGCGCCGCGACGTCAGGTTCAATGTTCCACAAGTCAAGATGGCCCGTACCGACTGGTCGATGAGCGTCCCGCAGGTCAAGATGGCCACGCAGTCACTGAAGTTTAATGTCCCTGAGATCGTACTCAAGGATGTCCAGGGCGAACTTCGCGACACCCAGCGCGAAGCGCAAAAGCTCGGCGTCCAAGCCGAGAAGGACGCAAACGCTTTGGGAATGGCAATGAACAACGAGATCAAGAGTGCTAGCAGCGAGATGATCTCGGGGGCATTTGCATGCCGGGCGACCGAACTGGACAGCGCGATCAAAAAAGCGACGGACGAGATCGAGGTGCACGAGGCAGGCATTGTCGCCTCGCTGAACCAAGCGCGCTCGGTGGGCGCAACGGAGATCGCCAAAAAGTACGAGTCCACGCTCAAAGAGCTAAGCGGGATGAAAGCGAAACTGGCGAAGGATCATACCGAGGCTCGCAAGAGCATGGCCGACGAAGAAAAGGCGGCGCTGGCGCAGGTGACGGTGAATGCGGGCGGGGCCGTCATTGCGACGGGTCCAGAGGTGCCAGCAACCGGGATCGGCGGCTCGAACTAAGTCAGCGGTACGTTATCAATTATATCGACGTGGACGCGCTACCAAAAGTGCGTCCACGGCACGGCCCCTCCTCGTACTCGGATGAATCGTGCAGATGCCCGTACATCCAATAAGCAGCTTTCCAGAACACGTGCGTCAAGCTCGACACGTAGGACGATTATCCATCCACCGTGTGTCTTCGCTAGGGTTGATCAGAACGTTGCGTGGTGCACATCGGCCTCGGTCGGCTTCAAAGTCCTCGAAGGTCAGCTTGACGATCGAGATGATCGTGTTGGCCAGTCACTTGATGAAGATCGCGGATGCGCGGTAATCTGGATCATTCCAGCACGCCACAGGTGACGCAGGCATCACGTAGACGAGCCTTTAGAAGTGACGCTACGAGTGTCACGAGAGTAACGCTGCTGGCGTTACTTGCCGCGTTACTTGTGGCCAGCTACGTTGCGACGCACTTTGTACATAGACCGGGGCGCCTGGCCATCATCACTGGGCAGCGCAGTCCATCTGCGGCGTGATCGGCCTAGAACGAGACCGGAACGCGGCAGCGACTGAAGTGCAGTTCAATTTCCTGTGGGCGGTTGTTCGGGGAAAAATTGAAAAAATCGCATCCGAAGATGCGCCCGCCTGCGGTCTTCCCGGCTGATTGGAAAGCTGTCGCCGCCGGTGACGCCATATCGCCAGCACCGCCACGACAAGCAGGGTGCCGAGGAACAGCCAAGGATGCAGGGGGGGCATGACGAACTGGACGGCGACGGCGGCCCACGCCATTGGGGCGAAGCGGTTGCCCCAGCGCGGCGTGGCCAACAGCACCAGCAGCAGCGCGCCTGCAACCAACCCGGCCGTGCTGCGCACCGCCTCCGCTTGCCCCGGTTGCGCGAACAGGAACGCCAGCACCATGCAGAAAATCACGGCGCGCCGTGCCCAGCAGGTCAACGACGGGGCCGGATGCTTGTCCAGCACGAAATGCGGGCCGTCGGCGCTGCGGTTGCTGGGCAGCCAGTAGAGCACGAACGGCACGCAGCACACGGCGATGACGGCCGCGGTGATACGGTCGCCGTCGTGTGCAATCAGCGCATGGATCACGACCAGGGCGAGCCCTATACTGACCGCCATCAGCGGCATCGGGACCATGGTCTTCTGGGGATTAGATGGCATCGTTCACCCCTACGTGCTGCGCTGCGGCGCGTTGTCGTTGCTCATGCGCGGGCCACGGGTAACTGTTCCAGACTCCCTCAACGTCAAATCTTGCATTTCATCTCCTTCGAAGAATATCGAAAAATCGCCCGTTATCGATGGCGCAACCTTCAGGACGACCAGGAGCAGGTGGCTGATCGCGAATCACGATGTTGGTCACTCCCGCACTTGAACGATCATGGCCAGTCCGACTGGGCCTGAGTTGTATGGTCCGACTTCGCCGTCATGACCGATCATGATGCTGCTGGTGGCCACACACACATCGTGTGCGTCTGTGTGCGTCGCTGTCCCTGAGCTCGAGACCGTCCTTGCGCAACGGTCGAACATCCACCTCCAACCCGCTCCTGTGCGTATTGTGGTCCGGCGACTTTGGGCCGCCCGCCATGCTAATGTCTCCAATGCCTATTCGGCGGCTGTCGGTGGCGTGCCACTTCAGCGCAACGCGAGGTATCGCCGTCATCATGATCGGATGCGCATACTGGTAAGCCCATTTGGCGAGCTGGCCGTACAGCTTCCCGTAGACATAGTGGCCCGAGTCCATCGGCGCCTGAGGCAGCACGTAGAAGCCGCGCGAGTCCTGCGGCGGGCGCGGTCGGAGCGGATCGTTGTCCTCGTTCACGGCCGTACCCATCACACGCACTTGTTGCAAGCGAGGTCCCATCCGCCGGAGGTGTTCCCGCTCGCGCCGCCGCCGATCTTCTGCTGGGTGTACTTCCAATTGACCTTGGAGAAGCGCAGGCCAATCTCGTCATGCAGGATGCTGCCATCGTGGATCATCTGCTCGACGTTGGCGATCATCCCATTCTCCAGCTCGACCTCGTAGTACTTGACGCACTGACCATCCCCGTCAGCACGCATGAACTCCAGCTTGGCCTTCGGGATGGTTTTGCCCAAAGTGAGTTCAATCCGACCCTGATGCGCGGAGTCCTGAGACTCGCCCTTGATGCAGATAAACGTCGGTCGCCATGTGCTCCTCCTTGCCGATGAAGGACGCAATTGTCATGGTCACGTCGCCCCATACGTTGACCTGCACTAAATGACATCGATTTGCTGTCTACGGAAGCTGTTCGGCGACACGTCAGTGGTATTGCTCAAAGATAATTGTTAACGACTGACTTTGAGAGTTGTCAATTTGTATTTGAACAGACCCGTCCATGGTAAGGTGGCAAGCACAAGCCCATCCGCCTAAACATACTTCATCCTGACGATGCTCCACTGCGTGAGCCGTTCGCGCCCATAGACACATGAATCTATTCCCGAGAAAATCGCGACTCACGATCGGTGATAATTCATTTTCTGCGCCAAATTTGCCGATCGCCGCCGCCAACCAGTCGATCAAGCTGCTGCTCGTGGACGACGAGCCGCGCATGCTCTCCTCGCTGCACGAGCTGCTCCGCCAGCGACATTTCGACGTCGACACGGCAAGCTCCGGCGCCGAAGCGCTGGCATCCCTGTCCAGCACGCGGTATGACCTGGTCCTGCTCGATCTCAGCCTGGAAGACATGGATGGCCACCATGTCATGGACTTCATCAACCATCACTGCATCGAAACCGAGGTCATCGTCATCAGTGGGAATGTCCAGATCGACGCCGCGATCGGGGCAATGCGGCGCGGCGCCCACGATTTCCTGCGCAAGCCATTCAGCCAGCAGGACTTGTTCAAATCCATCGATCACGTCCTGACCCTGCGCCGGCTTCGGCAAACCAACCGCGACATGGCGCATCGACTGGAAATGTCCGAGCGCACTTACCGCTACATTGTCGATACGTCGCCGGATCTCATCTACATGGTCGAACCGGATGGACGGTTTACCTTCGTGAACGACCGGGCCTGTCAAATGCTGGGCTACGATCGCCGCGAACTGATTGGCCAGCATTATTCGGTGCTGGTGCACGAGGAAGATTTCGCCAGGGCGCGTTATGCCTTCAACGAGCGGCGCTCCGGCGACCGGGCGTCGCGTGACGTCGAGCTGCGCATGACGTGCCGGTCCAATGCCAGCCCGGCGCAAAACGTCGACGCATCGATCACCGTATCGCTCAATGCGGTCGGCATGCACCTGGACCATGCGGAACCGGGCGGGGCGAAATACATCGGCACCTACGGGATCGCCCGCGATATCACGGCGCGCAAGCAGGCGGAAGCCATCATCCTTCACCAGGCCTACCATGACGTCCTGACCAACCTGCCCAACCGCCTGCTATTCAAGGACCGGCTTGGCCAGGCGATCCTGCAGTCCCGGCGCAACCGGACCGAGTTGGCAACCATGTTCATCGATCTCGATCGGTTCAAGGTCGTCAACGACACGCTCGGTCACGACAAGGGGGATGAACTGCTGCTGCAAGTGACGGCGCGTCTCAAAGGCTGCCTGCGCAAGGGCGACACGCTCGCGCGCCAGGGTGGTGACGAATTCACCGTCGTTCTTCCCGACCTGCATACCCGTGACGACGCGCGCGTGGTCGCCGACAAATTCCTGGAATGCCTGAATATGCCGTTCGACCTGGGCGGAAAGGCGGTGACGATCTCCGCATCGATCGGCATCGCGGTCTTTCCGCATGATGGTGAAACGATCGACGAACTGATGCGCCATGCGGACGTCGCGATGTACCACATCAAGGGGCAAGGAAAGAACGGCCAGGCGTTTTATGCCCACACGATGGAGCAGGGCGGCAGACCGTAGTCAGGGCTCGTCGGGAATCGATACGACCAGGTCGGTGATCCCGATATCCACGCGCGACTGCGTCAACAGCGTGCTGACCTGACCGCGGTGATGCGTTTGATGGTTGAAGAAATGCAGCAGCAGGCTCCCGAATTTTTTCCGGAACGCACCACGTGCACTTTTATACGTGACCGGCTGCGCCAGGTCATCGTCGGAACACTCCGCCGCCAGCGCCTCGATGATCGCATCGAGCCGCGCGCGATGTTCGCGCAGCACCTCGAGATCGTCGCTGTAGATATGCGTCAGTCCGGTGGGCGTTGCGATATCCCGCATCGGCGCCAGCGCGAAGAACGTTGTCGGATGCCCCTGGTAACGTTGCAGCCAGATGGTGTCTCCGGCGACGATGTGATTCAGCGTGCCGAGGATCGAGCCAAAAAAGGCGCCTCGGTGGGCATTCAGCGCGTCCGCAGGCAAGGTCGCCGCAGCGGAATACACCTTGGCATTCATGGACGCGTTATAGGACGCTAGTAGAACGATGTCTTCCCGTGTCGGCATGCTGGCCCCTATCCTTCATCGCTGGTCATTATTGCCGATCGATGCGGGACATCGACCGACTGTTGTTTTTTGGTAGCCCTACTATTAGTCCGCCGAGCTGTGCAATTCGTCTGCGGGCCCGGTCACCATCTCCGTTCTTGCGCTGCATATGTCACCTTTAGCCCCCGTCCTTCACGAATCGATTTTCCGGTCACAGCCTTGATTACCGGGTGTTCCTGCGAAATCTCCGCGGAGCGCATGCCTGACACATCAATGGAAATTGTAAAAACATTCCCCATAAGAAAATATTGTTATCTATAGAATATTGAATTTCCTCAATCATGATTCTGATAGAATAATCTCAGTGCAATAATTCGTGATAGTTATCAATTATTCACGCGTCGAAATGGCGTGGAAGATATTGTCCCGCTCACGTTCAGACCGGCCCAGAAAACGCCGGCGCTTTCTCACTGCCATCCACCATTTTCTGGAGTCCGCGCCATGCGCATCAAACCATTCCTGCTGACCCTGCTGGCCGCCTCGGTACTGAGCACCAATGCCGCTCATGCGAACCTCATCAAGAACGGCAACTTCGAAGAGACCACCAACGGCGGCAACAAGCAGCTCGCCGGCGGCACGTCCACGACGCGCACCGACCGTACTACCTTGGCGTACTGGGAAAGCGGCTATGGCAAGGATGGCCGCTACAACTTCGTCCTGAATGGCGACATCGCCAACACCGACAAGTCCGCGATCTGGTTGAAAGACAAATACCGTACGACTGGCCTGAGCAATGGCTACAGCGCTTCTCCAACCGGTGGCAATTTCTTCGCCTCGGACTGGATGTATTTCCCGGGCCCGCTCAAGCAGCAGGTCAACGGCCTCACGGTCGGCGACACCTATACGCTGACCTTCGATTTCGCGCTGGCCCAGCAGGTCATCGAGAGGGGCCCGAACAACAACAATTACTGGGAAGTCGATTTCGGCGGCGTCAAGCAACAGTCCGAACTGCTGAGCATCGTCGACAGCGGCTTCAGCGGCTGGAAGACCGCCACCATGACCTTCACCGCCACCAGCGCCAGCGAATGGCTGAGCTTCCTGGTGCACGGCAGCGGCGCCGGCGCGCCGCCGTTCATGCTGCTGGATAACGTCGCCCTGAATGCCGAAGTGCCGGAACCGGCAACCCTGGGCATGCTGCTGGGCGGCCTCGGCCTGATTGGCTTCACGGCCCGCCGCCGCAGCCGTAGCGGCGGCCAGGCCTGATACGCCGATCCACCGGCTGCAGTCCTCTGCAGCCGGGCGCCGCCGGTCCGGCGGCAACTTCCGCATCGCGACACCGCTTCCACCATGAACGTCACCTTCGCCGAATTCGCCATGACCGCGCTGCGGCTGTGCATCTGGCTCGTGCTGCTGACGGCGCTGTTCGTTCCGCTCGAGCGCTGGTTCGGCGTGCGCCACGAGCAGCCGAATTCCGAGCTGCGCCACAATCTGGCCTATTACTTCATCAGCAGCCTGGTGCCCGTCGTGGTGCTCTCGGTGCCGATGGCGCTGCTGGCCTCCGCTGCCCATTACCTAGTGCCGGCCGCGCTCAAGACGGCCGTGGCCGACCTGCCGCAGGCGCTGCGCATTGGCCTGGCCTTCGTGATCGCCGAAACGGGCTTTTATTGGGGACACCGCCTCAGCCACGAAATTCCCTGGCTATGGCGCTTCCACGCGCTGCATCACAGCACCGAGCGCATGCACTTCCTGGCCAATACCCGCAGCCATCCGGTCGACATGGTGATCACCCGGCTGTTCGGCCTGGTGCCCTTGTACGTCATCGGCCTGGCCAGCCCGGGCATGGCCGGCAGCGGCACGCCGGCGCTCTTGATCGCGCTCGGCATCGTGTGGGGTTTCTTCATCCACGCCAACCTGCGCTGGCGTTTCGGGCCGCTGGAATGGCTGGTGACGACGCCGGCCTTCCACCACTGGCACCACAGCCGCCACGACCACATCAACCGTAACTACGCGTCGACCTTGCCGTTCCTGGACCGCGTGTTCGGCAGCCACTACCTGCCGAAGAGTTGGCCGGCCGAGGTCGGAGCCGACACGCCGTGCCCGCCCACGCTGGGCGGCCAGCTGCTCGAGCCGATGCTGCCGGCGCGCAAGGGGGCGCCGGTCGCCGATTGAACGCTACGCCGGCTGCTTGCCGGCGCGTTCCGCGGCCAGCTTGACCAGCAGCGCCAGCGTGGCCACGATCCCCGCCAGCGCCACGACACCGAAGATCCCCTCGATCCCGAAGCGCAGCCGCGCCAGTTCCGCCACCAGGAACGAGCCCGCGATCCCGCCCAGCCGCCCGATGCCCATCATCCAGGCCACGCCGGTCGCGCGGCCGCGGGTCGGATAGAAGGCTGCCGCCAGCGCCGGCAGCGACGCCTGCGCGGTGTTCATCGCCAGCCCGGCCCCCAGCACCACCGCCATCAGCAGCGCAAGATCGTGGGCGCTCTGGCCGATGGCGAAGATGGTGGCGGCGGTCAGCGCGAAGCAGGCCGCGATCACGGCGTTGGCGTTGTAGCGGTCCATCAGCCAGCCGGCCAGCACCGCGCCCACGCCGCCCAGCGGGAACAGGGCCGAGACCAGGGTCGCGTCCTTGGCCGACAGGCCGGCGTCGCGCAGCAGCAGCGGCATCCAGTTGATCAGCGCGTAGAAGATCACCAGCCCCATGAAATAGGTCAGCCACAGCATCAGGGTGCCGACCACGTAGGGCCGCGACAGGATCACCTGCATGCCGCCGCCGGCTTGGTCCGCCGGGGCGGCTTCGCGCGTCACGAAGGCGTGCGCAGCGTCGGCGCTTGGCGAGACGTGGCGCAGGATGGCGCGGATGCGTTCGTGGCCGGCGCCGCGCGCGACCAGGAAGCGCACCGATTCCGGCAGCAGCAGGATGATCAACAGGCCCGCCAGCAGCGGCGCCAGGCCGCCCAGCAGCAGCACGCTGCGCCAGCCCCACAGCGGAATCATCCAGGCCGCGAGAAAGCCGCCCAGCGCGGCGCCGAGCGGGAAGCCGCAGAACATCGCATTGGTGAGCAGGGCACGCTTGCGGTCGGGGCAGAATTCGCTCATCAGGGTCACCGCATTCGGCATCGCCGCGCCCAGTCCCAGGCCGGTGATGAAGCGCAGGATGGCCAGCTCGGTGACGCCGCTCGCGAACGCCGACCAGGCGCAGGCGGCGCCGAACAGCAGCACCGACAGCGCCAGCACCAGCTTGCGCCCGACCCGGTCCGACAGCGGGCCGGCCGCCATGGCGCCGGCGGCCAGGCCGAACAGCGCGGCGCTGAGCACCGGCGCCAGGGCGGGGCGCGTCACGCCCCAGTCCTGCACCAGCGAAGGGGCGATGAAGCCGATCGCCGCGGTGTCGAAGCCATCGAGCAGCACGATCACGAAGCACAGGCCGAAGATCAGCCATTGATAGGGCGAGAAGCGGTGTTCGTTCAGGAAGTCCTGGACGTTGACGGCGCCGTCGGCGCGGCCGTGGTGCTGCATGGTGGTTCTCCGTTATTGTTATCGCCGGGTGCATGCGGCCAGGCCGGACTCTACACCGAATCGGTCGGCAAGGCGACGGTTCGCGGCGCTGCGCCAGACTGTTCGCCTTCCACCCGCCGCACCTGTCGAGCGCGATGGTGGGCGCCCTGGCGCCGGCAGTTCTCCCCCGATGCCGACACGATCGCGTACAATGCCCCTTCCTTAACTACAAAACTCTCCAATGGAATGGCTACTTGACCCGAATATATGGGTCGGCTTGCTCACCCTCGTCGTGCTCGAGATCGTCCTGGGCATCGACAACCTGATCTTCATCGCCATCCTGGCGGACAAACTTCCCCCGCACCAGCGCGACAAGGCACGACTCCTCGGCCTGTCCCTCGCCATGATCATGCGCCTTGGCCTCCTCACGATGATCTCGTGGCTGGTCACGCTCACCGCACCCTTGTTCTCCGTCGGCACCCTGTCGTTCTCGGGGCGCGACCTGATCCTGCTGATCGGCGGCATCTTCCTGCTCGCCAAGGCGACCATCGAACTGCACGAGCGCGTCGAAGGCAAATCGCATGTCCAGAGCGGCAAGCGCGAATACGCGAGCTTCGCCGCCGTGGTGGCGCAGATCATCGTGCTCGACGCCGTGTTCTCGCTCGACGCCGTGATCACCGCGGTCGGCATGGTCGAACAGCTCGGCGTCATGATGGCCGCCGTGATCATCTCGATGGGCGTCATGCTGTTCGCATCGAAGCCGCTGACGCGCTTCGTCAACGCCCATCCGACCGTCGTCGTGCTGTGCCTGTCCTTCCTGTTGATGATCGGCCTCTCCCTGATCGCCGAAGGCCTGGGCTTCCACATCCCGAAGGGCTACCTGTACGCCGCGATCGGTTTCTCGGTGGTGATCGAGTTCTTCAACCAGCTGGCGCGCCGCAACTTCATCAAGCAAGAGGCGCACATCCCGCTGCGCGACCGCACCGCCGACGCCGTGCTGCGCCTGCTGGGCAGCAAGCGCGGCGCCGACCACCATGACGAGCCGGAAGCCGAGGCGCAGGCCGCCGAGGTACCGGCGTTCGAGGCCGAGGAGCGCAACATGGTCAGCGGCGTGCTGAGCCTGTCGCAGCGCTCGGTGCGCTCGATCATGACCAACCGCTCGGAGATCTCGTGGATCAATATCGAAGATGACGCCGACACCATCCGCGCCCAGTTGCTGGCCACGCCGCACGGCTTCTTCCCGGTGTGCCGCGGCCAGCTCGACGAAGTGATCGGCGTGGCGCGCGCCAAGGACCTGATCGCCGACCTGACCCAGTCGGGCGCGATCGACCAGGCCCATATCCGCGCGCCGATCATCATGCCCGACGCCAGCGGCGTGCTGAAGGTGATGGACCGCCTCAAGCGCTCGCATGGCCAGTTGGTGATCATCGCCGACGAATACGGCACCCTGCAGGGCCTGGTGACGCCGATCGACATCCTGGAAGCGATCGCCGGCGAATTCCCCGACGAGGACGAGCAGCCGGTGGTGCAGGAGCTCGGACCGGGCCGCTGGCGCGTCGACGGCACCGCCGACCTGCACTACCTGGAGCAGGTGCTCGAGGTGGACGCCCTGGTGGGCGACACCGACGACTACACCTCGCTGGCGGGCCTGATGCTGGAACGCTTCGGCACCCTGCCGAAAGTGGGCGACGCGGTCGAGATCGAAGGTTTCCGGTTCGAGGTGGCGCAGGTGCTGGAGCGCCGCATCGCGACCGTGATCGTCAGCCGTGTCGACGACGGGTACGACCAGCCGCTGGACAAAGGCTGAGCGAACGGTAATATCGTAGGGTGGACGGATGTTCCGTCCACGCGTTCAACCTGACTGGAGGGAGCTATGAAACAGCTGGAACGCGGCGAGCGCCTGCCTCTGGCGCAATCGGCTCCCGACGGTGTGCTGCAGGCCGACCTCTCGGCCCAGGGCCTGGCGCTGGACTTTGCCTGCTTCGCGCTCGACGCCGGCGGCAAGCTGGCCGACGAGCGCTACATGACCTTCTTCAACCAGCCGGCGACGCCCTGCGGCGGCGTGGCGCAAGCCAGCGTCGGCGCCGATAGCCGAGGCTTCAGCTTCAGGCTCGCCAGCCTGCCGGCCTGGGTCGAACGGCTCAGCATCGTAGCCAGCACCGACGGCGGCGCGCTCATGGCGCAGTTGCAGGCAGGTAGCCTGCGCCTCGCCGGTCCGCAGGGTGAATTCGCGCGCTTCGACTTCAGTGGCCGCGATTTCGTCGGCGAGAAGGCGGTCATGCTGGGCGAACTGTATCGCAAGGACGGCGGCTGGCGCTTCATGGCGGTCGGCCAGGGCTTCAACGGCGGCCTGGACGCCCTGGTGCGGCATTTCGGTGGCGCGGTGGCCGATGAAACGCCGCCGCCTGCGCCACCGGCGCCCGCGCCGGCCCCGGCCTCACCGCGCGCCGCGGCGGTCGATCTGGAAAAGCGCGTCGCGCAAGCCGCGCCGCAGTTGGTCAACCTGGTCAAGTCGGCGGCGGTGTCGCTCGAAAAGGCCGGCCTGGCGCAGCACCGGGCCAAGGTCTGCCTGGTGCTGGACATCTCGGGTTCGATGAGCACCTTGTACCGCAAGGGCCTGGTGCAGCAGTTCGCCGAGCGCATCCTGGCGCTCGGCTGCCGCTTCGACGACGACGGCGAGATCGACGTCTTCCTGTTCGGCCGCAACGTGCACCAGGGCGCGCCGATGGGCCTCTCGAACTGGTCGAACTACATCAAGCGCATCATCGACGAGCATCCGCTCGAGGGCGACACCCGCTACGGCGCCGCGATCGAGGCGGTGCGCCGGCATTACTTTCCGGACGGCGGGGGCGGCGAGCGCAAGGCCCCGGTCAAGGCCGAGGTGCCGGTGTACGTGATGTTCGTGACCGATGGCTCGACCTCGGACAAGCCGCTGACCGAGCGCCAGCTGCGCTGGGCCAGCCGCGAACCGATCTTCTGGCAGTTCATGGGCATCGGCAAGGGCCGCAAGTCGAAAGCCAAGGCACTGGCCAACTTCGCCGACTCGGACTTTCCGTTCCTGGAAAAGCTGGACGAACTCGATGGCCGCCTGATCGACAACGCCGACTTCTTCTCGGTGGCCTCGCCCGACGAGCATTCCGACGGCGCGCTGTACGACCTCCTGATGAACGAATACCCGCAGTGGGTGAGGCAGGCGCGCCAGCGCGGCCTGATCGTTTGAAGATGCGCTAGGCGCGCCAGGCCCCGTCGAGCATGCGCAGCAGCAGATCGCCGTAATCCCAGCCGACGGCGCGCGCCGCGATGGCGCTCAGGCTGTCCTGGTCGTCGCGTCCGGGGCGACCGGCGCCGGTCATGTTCGGCTTCATGTTCAGGTCGAACAATCGCAGCACGCCGTCGGCGCCGGCGCGGCAATCGATGCGGATCGGCGAGCGCGCCTCGACCAGCCTGGCGGCCGTCACGCAGGCTTCCAGCATGGCGCTCACTTCGCAAGCGGCCTGTTCTTCGCGCGACAGCGCGCGGCTGTTGGTGCTGACGGCAACGACGCCGTTGTAGGGCGCGACGCCGTTCTCGTGATTGAAGCGTAGCACCGGGGGCAGGGCCCACGGCGCGTCTCCCGGCATGACCGTCACCGTCATCTCGGCGCCTGCCAGGAACTGCTCCACGATCAGCTCGTCGCCGAAGCGCCCGGACGCGACCAGCCCGGCCGCCGTCGCCATGCACGCCGCATGGTCGTCGACCCGGGTGACGCCCTGGCTGCCGCGTCCGCGCACCGGCTTGACCACCAGCGGAAAATCCAATCCAAGCGCCGCCAGCGCCGCAGGCGTGAGCGACGCCAGCGCGTGCACGCCCGGCCGCGCCTGCGGCGCCGCCAGGATCGATGCCGCCACCGGCAGCCCGGCCGCGCGCAGCCTGGCATTGGTGGCGAACTTGTCGTCCGCTTCCTGCATCGCCGCCGGCAACTGGCCGACGATCCAGCAGCGCTCCATGACCGCTTCGAGCGGATGGCCGGCGAACAGCACCGTGTTTGCCCACAGCAGGGTGGCGCCGGCCGCGCGCGCGGCGGCGATGCCTTCCGGGGTGTCGGGAAACACCCAGTCCAGGTCGCGCGCCGGATCCGGGCTGGCCTGCGGCGTCGCCACTTTCACGCCCGCCATGCGCAGCGCATGGGCGATATCGGCCCCGCTGTCGGCATAGCCGCCGGGCTTGGGATCCTTGCGGATGCCGTCGATGACCGGCGGCGGCATGGCCTGGTAGAGCAGGGCGACGGTGAGTTCTCGCGGATTCGGGCAGCGGGTGAAGGCCATGACATGGGTGCCGTTCTGGCATCGTTCGATCAGGTTCCAGCATAACCGATCGTCAATGATGCCGTCTGACGGGCACATTCATGGAGAATATGACCATGGATCGCGTTTGTCATCGTGGCAGTAATTGAAGGGTAAACACCGCTCTTATCATCGATTCGAAGCGGTCCGGCGCACGTTATTCTCTCTGCAATATCAGGACACCCATCGTCCTGATCAACACAACAACAGGGAGAAATGCCGTGTTCGAAGGATTCATCCAGCTCAGTCCCATGGGCGTCGCGCTGGCCATGGCGGGGTCGTACATCATGACCGTCTTCGCCAGCGAGCTGTATCTGCACCGTTCACGCAGCCACCGCGCCGTGACCTTCCATCCGATCCTGTGCCAGGCGTTTCGCATGTGGATCTGGCTGACGACTTACGGCGTCACCGCCAAGACCTGGGTCGCGGTGCACCGCAAGCATCACGCCAAGTGCGATACCGAGGAAGATCCGCACAGCCCGCGCATCCACGGCCTGTGGACCATCCTGGGCAAGGGCACCCTCCTGTACCGCAAGGCGGCGCGCGACGCCGACCTGGTGAAAGCCTATGGCGTCGGCATCAAGGAAGACTGGATGGACGAGCATCTGTATACCAGGCACCGCTTCCGCGGCGCGCTGTTCTTCCTGGCGGTCGAACTGCTGGTGTTCGGCCCCGTGAACGGCTTCCTGATCTGGCTGTTCCAGCTGTCGATCCTGCCGTTCTGGGCGTCGGGCTTCATCAACGGCATCTTCCACGTGGTGGGCTATCGCAATTTCGAGACCAAGGAAGATTCGCGCAACTTCTTCCCGATCGGGATCATCTTCGGCGGCGCCGAGCTGCACAACAACCACCACGCCAACCCGGCTTCGGCCAAGCTGTCGATGAAGTGGTGGGAATTCGACTCGGGCTACCTGGTGCTGCGCGTGCTGGCCTTCCTGCGCCTGGCGAAGATCAACCATGTCGACCGCCTGCCGGCCGGCGCCGACGGTCCCCGACAGCCGCGCATGCGCCGCCACGCGGCCGGCGCCGCCGGCCAGTAAGCCTTATCCAGACCTAGCCGGCCAGCTCCCCGCGAGGCGCGCCCACGATCGTTTCGTGGCGCGCCTCGCGCAGTTTCCGCCCCAGCCGCCGCCAGCCGATCACCACCCCCGTCACGCTGAGCAGGGTCCCGCCCAGGCTCAGCGCGATCAGCACCAGGTCCCACAGCGGACGCCGCTCGAGCAACGGCAGCCAATCCCAGGAATGCAGCATCGCGAACAGCCAGCGGCTGGTGCGCTTGCCGCGGTCCAGGCGGCCGAGCACGGCGCCGGTGTGCGGGTCGAGATGGACCCAGGTGGCATGCGGATCGTCGAACACGATGCGCAGGATCGGCAGCGGCTTCATGGCCCCGCCCATCATCGTGTGCGCATCGCGCGCATAGTAATAGAGGTCGTAGTCGCGCAATTGCTCGACCCGCGCCACCGGCGCCGGCAGCAGGCCGGCCGCGGCGGCGCGCAGTGCGGCCGCATCGAGGACGACCGGCTGCCCGTCATGGCTGCCGATCACCCGGGGGGCGCCGCCGGCGGCCTGGGCCAGCACCCGGTTCTCGCCCAGCACGCGGGTCCAGCGCAGCTCGCGCACGGCGCCCGCGCCTGCCGCCAGCAGCGCCTGCGGCGCGGCGTCGGCGTCGGTCAGCGCCAGCGCCGAACCCTGCAGCGCTTCCATGCGCAGCGGCGGCGCGCCGGTGTCGAAGATGCGCCACGGGTTCATCGACATCAGGCCGCTGAAGATCCAGGTGATCGTCACCAGCGCGAACAGCAGGCCGGTGACGTGGTGCCAGCGCATCATGGCGTGCGGATAGGGCGTGCGCGCGCCGCTGCGGTAGGGCTTGCGGAAGCGCCAGCGCAGGATGCCGACCACGGTCCCGCTGAGCGCCATCGCGATGCCCAGGATGGACAACCAGTTGACGATGCCGGTCCAGTAAGGCTGGAAGGCATTGCCGCGCAAGGGATACAGCCAGTGGATCCAGGCGCCCGCATAGTTCCACAACTGCTCGCTGCGGGTCGCGTCGCGCACCACTTCGCCGCTGCGGCTCGAGATGTAGAGCAGGGTGCGTTCGGCGTCGCCCAGCTGCACCTTGTGCAGCGGCCGGTGGGGGTCGAGCGCGCGCGAGTGGGTGAACGCGTCTTCGTCGATCGTGCCCAGGTAGTCGCGTGCGATACCCGGCCCGGCGAAGGCCGTGGCGCTGGCCATGGCATGCGCCTCGTCCACCGCCCGCAGGCGCTGTCCGCTCACGGCGTCGATCACCACCGCGCCGCTGCCCTTGGGCGGACTCTTGTGGCCGGCCGGCGTCGCGACGTAGACCGGACGCCCGCCGCTGGACGCGGCCAGGCGCAGCTCGTCCAGCGGCCCGGTCACGCCGGCCGCCGCCAGCGCCCGCGCCGGGGCCAGCAGGCGCGCGTCCGCTTGCAGCGGCGGCAGGCGCTGCAGGCGCTCTTCTTCGGTCAGCTTGGGATAGCCGACGTACATCATGACCATGCCCGAGACGAACCACATCGCGAACAGCAGGCAGATGCCGATGCCGAGCCAGCGGTGGACCAGGAACAGCCAGCGTTTCAATCGTGCGCCCATCGTGCCCTCGCGTCAGAAGGCCATGCGCAGCGCCACGTCGGCCGTGCGCGGGGCGCCGAGATAGGCCATCGTGCCGGTGACGTTGGCCGCATACAGCCGGTCGGTGAGGTTGCGCACGCGCGCTTCCAGCGACAGCCTGCGGTCGATGCGCCAGCTCAGGCCCAGGTCGACGAAGGTATACGACGGCCAGTACAGGGTGTTGGCCGCATCGGCATACACCTTGCCGACCCGGCGCGCGCCGAGGTGGGCCTGCAGCGCCGGGGTGACGGCATACGACAGCCACAGGTTGGCCACCGTCTTCGGCGTATTGGTCGGCGTCTTCCCGGCCAGCGAGACGCCGCCCTGGCGGTAAGTTTCGTACTCGGCATCGGCATAGGTGAAGTTGCCCTGCACGGACAGGCGCCTGGTCGGCTGCAGTCCCAGCGCCAGTTCGACGCCCTGCGAGGACTGTTCGCCGACCAGGATCGTCAGGCTGCTGTCGACCGGATCCTGGGTCGCGATATTCTTGCGCGTGATGTGATAGGCGGCCACGGTCGCCGTGCCTTTGCCTTGCCAGAAATCCAGCTTGGCGCCGGCCTCCGCCTGGCGACCGGTGGTCAGTTCACTGTTGTTCCGCACGTCGGCGAACGAGGCGGTGGACAGCACGCCCGAGGGCGGATCGGCGGCCGTCGCGTACTGGGCGTAGACGTTCATGCCGGGCGTGACGTCCCACACCAGGCCCAGGCGTCCGGTGGTCGGCTGGTAGTTGCGCGAGAAGCTGGCCGGCGCCGCCGGCGTGATCTCGCGCCGGTTGACCAGGTCGAGTTCGATGCGCTCGTGGCGCAGGGCGGTGACCAGATTGAGGTTCGGGACCAGCTCGGTGCGGTTCTCGACATACAGCGCCGTGGTCCTGACCTCATTGTCGCGGTCGGGGCGGTAGAGCGGCGTCATGTTCGGCACGTCGAAGAAGCGCTCGGTGACGAAGTCGTACGGGTCGACGCTGCTCACCGTGGCCGATTGGCTGTTCGGATAGCGGGTCTGGCGGTTGATGCCGAAGTCCAGCCCGAACGCCCAGTCGCTGCGGCGTTCGCCGATGCGGCCGCGGTAGACGCCGTCGATGCGGTCGCCCACCAGGGTCTGGTCGTGGCGCTGGAGCAGGGCGGCCGAGCGGATGACTTGCGTGTTCGATGGATCGAAGCGGTAATTCTCGACGTTGCGGTAGTCGCGCAGCGCGTCGTAGACGTAGAAGGTGTTGGTCAGCTGCAGGGCGTCGCTGACCTTCCAGGCGCCGATCGAGCGCAGCCACTGCACGCGCTGGTCGTAGACGCCATCGGCGCTGTTGTAGTTCTTGAAGCGGGTGGCCTCGTCGATGCGCAGCTTGCCGGCGACGGGATTCAGCAGCGGCGTGCCCCAGTAAGGCCGGTCGACGTCTTCCTGCTGGAATTCATAGGCCAGCGTATGCGTGAAGCCGCGTCCGAAGTCGGAACGCAGCGACGCCGCCAGCTGGGTCGCGCGGCGATCGACGCCGTCGACCCAGCTGCCGCTGTCGCGGTGATTGACGTCGATGCGCGCGTAGTGACCGTCGCCGACGCGGCGGTTCAGGCCGACCGAGGCTTCCTTCAGCGCGTCGGCGCCCAGGCGCAGCCGGCCTTCGGCGAACTCGCGCGTCTCGGCCAGCTTGGTGATGGTGTTGATCGTGCCGCCGACGGCGCCGGAACCGAACAGGAAGCTCGATGGCCCTCCAATGGCTTCGACGCGGTCGACGATCCAGCTGTCGACCGGTCGCGCGGCGATCGAATACTGCACGTTGATGCCGTTGAACAGCTGGCTGACCGAGCCGCTGCCGAAGCCGCGGTAGCTGACCCCGATATTGCCGGGAGCATCGTGGGCGGTGACGCCGGGGATGGCGCGCAGGATTTCCTGCGTGTCCTGGGCGCCGCGCACCTCGATCAGGGCGTGGTCGACCACGGTGACGCTGGCCGGCGTCTCGCGCGGGCTCAGGCCCAGGCGGCTGGCGGTTTCGCTCGGGGCGTCGAGGTTCAGTAATCCGTTGGCGTGCGGCGCTTCGGCCGTGACCTCGACGGTGGGAATGGTCGTGGTCTGGGCCTGGACATTCAAGGTGGCCAGGGCGCAGCCGAGGGCGAGCGCCAGCCTGCGCGGCCGGAGGCGATAGCGAGTCTTCATTGCAAATCCTGTGCGCGCGACGCAGCGTCTCGCGGCGTCACGCATGGTGGGTGACGCATCGGCTGCGTCACCCGAATCGTGGTGAGGGGCGGATCAGGAAAGCGAAGACGGCGGCCCGCGCGATTGCGAGGGCGTCCAGGCGTGCTGCGGACGCGGCGAGCGGTAGAACAGGGGCGGGTAGGGATCGCGCTCGTTGTCGAGCGCGAGCACCGACGGGATCGGCGCCGGCGGCGCCAGTGGCGCGTGGTGGTGCGAGCAGCACAGCTCGCAGTGCGACATGTCCGGCACCGCCGGCGTGTCGGTCTGCGCCGCATCGTCGATCACCGTCACATGGCGGGTGCCGCTGGCGCTGCAGATCTCGGTGATCCAGGCCGCTGCCGGCTGCTGGGTGGCGTGGGCCACGGCATGGGAAACTGCAGGCACGAACAGGCCGAACAGGAACGCCAGGAGGACGGTCCAGCCATACAGCGTTCGGGTTGTTCGGAGCCTGTGCATGTGAAAATTATAGTCCTGCTGGCGCGGCGGCGCGCACGGGTGGGCAATTTGTCCAGCAGGACCGATCCTGCTACCATAGACCGTCATTTCCAAGGAGCGCGCACGTGTAATACCTCATCGATGCCATTTTTCCGGTCTTCCCAGCATGGCTGCGGAAGCGTTCAGGCATCCCTGGAGTCGTACATATGACGCATCCCATTCTAGCGCTCGACGGCGCGTCCCTGCATCTGCCCGACGGCAGCGTCCTGTTTTCAAACCTGCATCACCAGTTCGACCTGCGCCGCACCGGCCTGGTGGGACGCAACGGCGTGGGCAAGTCGATGCTCGCGCGCCTGCTGGCCGGCGAACTGGCGCCCAGCGCCGGCCGCTGCCTGCGTGCGGGCCGCATTGCCTATCTGTCGCAGCAGGCGGGCGGCGGCCGGGCGGCGTCGGTGGCTGAACTGGCCGGCATCGGCGCGATCACGACGGCCCTGGCGCGCATCGAGGCCGGCAGCGCCGACCCGCACGATTTCGATGCGGTGGGCGAGCACTGGGCCATCGCCGCCCGCCTGCGCCAGGCCTGCCAGGCGCATGGCCTGCCGCACGTCGACCTCGACACGCCGCTGGCCGCGCTCAGCGGCGGCGAGGCAATGCGGGTGGCGCTGATCGGCGCCACCCTGTTCGATCCCGACTTCCTGATCCTCGACGAGCCGAGCAACCACCTCGATGCAGCGGGCCGCGCGGCGCTGCAGCGCCAGTTGCAGGCCTGGTCCAAAGGCCTGCTGGTGATCAGCCACGACCGCGAACTGCTGGCCGCGATGGACTGCATCGTCGAGCTGTCCAGCGAGGGCCTGCGCAGCTATGGCGGCAACTACGCGTTCTACGAAGAAGCGCGCTGCCACGAGCAGGAAGCGGCGCAGTGCGCGCTCGATCATGCGCGCCAGGAATTGCGACGCGACGACGCCGCGCGCCTCGCCCAGCGCGAACGCCAGGACCGGCGCCAGGCGCGTGGCCACCGCGATGCGAAAGAAGCCAACCAGGCCGCCATCCTGCTCGGCCGCGGCAAGGAGCGCAGCGAGGGCAGCGCCGGCCGCCTGCGCCAGCAGCACGCGGCCGCGCGCGCGGATCAGGCCGGGCGCGTGCGCGACGCCTTTCATCGGGTCGCCGCCGACGCCGCCGTGCGCATCCACGCGGTGTCGGCTGACGGCGTGGGCCAGCGCCGCGTGGCGCGGCTGGAAGAGGTCGTGCTGCCCTGGGTGGCCGCACCGCTGGACCGCATCAGCCTGCGCCTGACGGGTCGCCAGCGGGTGGGCCTGGTCGGCCCGAACGGCAGCGGCAAGTCGACCCTGCTCAAGGTGCTGGCGGGACGGCTCGATCCGGTCGCGGGCGAATGCAGCCTGCCGGCGCACGTCGCCTACCTGGACCAGCAGCTGGCCAGCCTCGATCCGCGGCGCCCGACCCTGGACCAGCTGCTGGACGTGAACCGCAGCGCCGGGCAGGACATGCTGCGCACCTGGCTGGTCCAGCTGGGCCTTGACGCGCGCGCGATCGCCCGGCCGGCCGGCCTGCTGAGCGGCGGCGAGCGCCTGAAGGCGGCCCTGGCCTGCGTGCTGTATGCCGACACGCCGCCGGCGCTGCTGTTGCTGGACGAACCAAGCAACCACCTGGACCTGGCGTCGCTGGCGGCGCTGGAGACGATGCTGAACGGATACCAGGGCGCGCTGGTCGTGGTGTCGCACGACCGCGTGTTCCTGGAGCGCGTCAAGCTGACCCACCGCCTGGCCGCGCTGGACACCGGCTGGCGCCTGGAGGAATGCTGAATCGGCCGCGATTGCTATAATCGTGGGTTGGCAGACCACCCGAAGAACACCATGTTGCGCACCCTTGTGATTTCCCCGAACTGGATCGGCGACGCCGTGATGGCCCAGCCCTTGCTGCGCCGGCTCAAGGAGCTCGCGCCGGGGCGGCCGATCGACGTGCTGGCCCCGACCTGGGTGGCGCCGGTCTGGCGCGCAATGGCGCAAGTCGACACCGTGATCGAGTCGCCGTTCAAGCACGGCGCGCTGCAGTGGAAGGAGCGCAAGGCCTTCGCGAAGATGCTCAGGGCGCGCGGCTATGCCGACTCCTATGTGCTGCCGAATACCCTGAAATTCGCATTGATCCCCTGGCTGGCCGGAATCCCGAAGCGGGTCGGCTACAAGGGCGAGATGCGCTACGGCCTGGTCAACGTGATGCACCACGACGACAAGGCGGCGCCGCGCCCGATGGCCCAGTTCTACCAGGCGCTGGCCGACGCGCCGGTGCGAAACCTGCCGCGCCCGGAACGCTTGCCGGAGCCGGTCATGACGGTCGCCGCGGGCGAAGCCGAGGCCGCGATCGCGCGCCTGCAGCTGCCGGCCGGCGTGTATGTCGCCTTCGCGCCGGGCGCCGAATTCGGCCCGGCCAAGCGCTGGCCGTCGACCTACTTCGCCGAGCTGGCCCGGACCATCCTGGCCAATCGCCCGGATGCGCAGATCCTGCTGCTCGGCTCTCCCAAGGACCGCGCGGTGTGCGACGAGATCACGGCCATCGTGCCGCAGGCGCACAACCTGGCCGGCTCCACCTCGCTCAGCGAAGCGATCGCGCTGATCTCGCGCGCCGCCGCCGTGGTGACCAACGATTCGGGCCTGATGCACATCGGCGCCGCCCTGGGGCGGCCGGTGGTGGCGATCTATGGACCCACCGACCCGCGCCACACGCCGCCGCTGTCGCAGCTGGCGCAGATTTTGTGGCTGCACATCGAATGCTCGCCCTGCCAGCAGCGCGAATGCCCGCTGGGGCACCAGAACTGCATGAAGCAGATTCTTCCGGCCGACGTGTGGCAGCCCTTGCAACCCATGCTTGCCGGCGCCTGAGGGCGCGGGCTAATTTGAAGAGGACTATTATCATGATTCTGGTTACCGGCGCAGCAGGCTTCATCGGCGCGAACCTCGTGCACGCGCTGTCTCAGCGCGAGCCGTTCAGCGTCTTCGCCGTCGACAATATGTCGCGTCCCGAGAAGTTCCACAACATCGTCGACGCCGAGATCGCCGACTATGCCGACAAGGAAGACTTCCTGGTGCGCCTGAAGGCGGGCGAATTCGACAACAAGTTCACCGCCGTGCTGCACCAGGGGGCCTGCTCCAACACGATGGAGACCGACGGCCGCTACATGATGAAGAACAACTACGACTACACGGTCGCCCTGTTCGAATTCTGCCAGCGCCAGGGCATTCCCTTCATCTACGCCTCGTCGGCCGCCGTCTACGGCGCCGGCACGGTGTTCCGCGAGGAGCGCCCGCTCGAGCGTCCGCTCAACGTCTACGGCTACTCGAAATTCCTGTTCGACCAGTACCTGCGCCGCTACTGGCAGGCCAAGGGCCAGGACGCCGGCAGCCAGGTGGTCGGCCTGCGCTACTTCAACGTCTACGGTCCGCTCGAAGGGCACAAGGGCACGATGGCCTCGGTGCCGTTCCACCAGTACCAGCAATTCCTCAAGGACGGCAAGGTCAGGCTGTTCGGCGCCAACGAAGGCTATGAGGCCGGCGCCCAGATGCGCGACTTCATCTACGTGGAAGACGTGGTCAAGGTCAACCTGTTCTTCCTCGATCACCCGGACAAGCGCGGCATCTTCAACCTCGGCACCGGCCGCGCCCAGCCGTTCAATGTTCTGGCCGTGGCCACCGTCAACGCGCTGGCCAATGAGGGCAAGCCGGCGCTGTCGCTGCAGCAGATCATCGACGGCGGCCTGCTGGAGTACCTGCCGTTCCCCGACAAGCTGAAGGGCAAGTACCAGAGCTTCACCCAGGCCGACATCTCGGCGCTGCGCGCGGCCGGCTACGACGAACCGTTCACCGACGTGGCGACCGGCGTGGCGAAGTACATGGACTGGCTGCGCGCCCAGCCGGCGCGCTGATTTTTACACCGCGTTTACACCGTCCGCCGGCCTTTATACCCGGTTTTTACGCCTGAATCGCTAACCTGCTCGTGTTCCATGCGCCGTCCTCGCGACGCCGCATGGCTTCAACCACAACCACGAGCAGGAACACATGAAAGCATCGATTCACGCGCTGGCCGCCACCCTGGCGTTCGCCGGCGTCGCCCACGCCCAGGTCACCGAACCCCTGGAGACCGCGCCGGCGGCATCTTCTTCCATCGCCTGGAACGTCGCCGTCACCTCCGACTACCGCTACCGCGCCATCTCGCAGACGCGCCTGCGTCCCGCGCTGCAGGGCGGCGTCGATTACGTCCACACCGACGGCTGGTATGCCGGCGTCTGGGCCTCGACCATCAAGTGGGTCGAAGACGCCGGCGGCGACGGTGAAGTCGAGATCGACGTCTATGGCGGCAAGCGCGGCGCATTGTCGCAGGGCCTGTCGTACGACGTCGGCGTGCTGCGCTATGTTTATCCCGACAACGGCCTGGGCCGGCTCCCGGGCTGGGTCAATGCCCACACCACCGAGGTCTATGCGCAGCTGGGCTATGGCCCGGCCTACGTCAAATACTCGCATGCCACCACCAACCTGTTCGGCTTCGTCGACAGCGAGAACAGCGGCTACCTCGACATCGGCGCCAACCTCGACGTCGGCCATGGCTTGACCCTGCAACTGCACGCCGGCCGCCAGGAAGTGAAGAACAACCCGGCATCCGACTACACCGACTGGAAGATCGGCGTGAGCCGCTCGTTCTCCCTTGCCACGGTGAGCCTCGCCTACCTCGGCACCAATGCCAGCAAGTCGGCGTACACCTCGCCGGTCAACGGAAAATTCACCGGCCGCGACGCCTTGCAACTGACCGTCAGCCGCACCTTCTGATAGAGAACGCCCATGGACCTCATCTACCTCGGCGCGCTCCTGATCTTCGTCCGCCTGACCTGCCTGCTGGTGGCCGGTTGCGCACAAGCGGGAGGCAAGCCATGAATCTGTCCTACGTGATCGGCGGCCTGGCCGCTGCCGCGCTGCTGGTCTACCTGCTGGTGGCCCTGTTCAAGCCGGAGGAATTGTGATGACCACCGAATTCATCGTCCTCCTCGCGGCCTTCCTGCTGGTGCTGCTCCTGCTCGCCTGGCCGCTGGGCCGCTTCATCGCCCGCGTCGCCGCGGACGGCAAGGTGCCCGGCCTGGGCTGGGCCGCCGGCATCGAAGGCGCGCTGTACCGCCTTGCCGGTCCGGCCGCCTCGGGCGCCCAGGACTGGAAAGCCTACGCGCTGGCGCTGGTCGCTTTCAACACCGTCGGCGCGCTGTTCGTCTACGCGCTGCAGCGCCTCCAGGCCTGGCTGCCGCTCAACCCCGAGGGCATGGCCAACGTCAGCCCGGACTCGAGCTTCAATACCGCCATCAGCTTCGTCGCCAACACCAACTGGCAGGGCTATAGCGGCGAGCAGACCATGAGCATCCTGACCCAGATGGTGGGCCTGGCCGGCCAGAACTTCTTCTCGGCCGCCACCGGCATCGCCGTCGTGTTCGCGCTGATCCGCGGCTTCGCCGCGCGATCGAGCGGTGCGATCGGCAACTTCTGGGTCGACCTGACCCGCTCGACCCTGTACGTGCTGCTGCCGCTGTCGCTGATGCTCGCGGTGTTCCTGGCCGGGCAGGGCGTGGTGCAGAGCCTGTCGGCGCACACCGAGGCGCGCCTGCTCGAGCCGGTGACCTACATGGTCGATGCGACAGAAACGCGTGCGGACACCCAGGTCATCCCGATGGGCCCCGTCGCTTCGCAGGAAGCGATCAAGATGCTGGGCACGAATGGCGGCGGTTACTTCAACGCCAATTCCGCGCACCCGTTCGAGAACCCGAATGCGCTTACCAACTTCGCGCAGATGGTCGCCATCTTCCTGATCCCGGCCGCGCTGTGCTTCACCTTCGGCCACATGGTGGGCGATATCCGCCAGGGCTGGGCGGTGCTGGGGACGATGACGCTGCTGTTCTTCATCGCCGCCGTCGCCGCCTTCGCCGCCGAGCAGCAGGCCAATCCGCTCCTGACCCCGCTGGGCGTCGACCAGGTCGCGAGCAGCCTGCAGGCGGGCGGCAATATGGAAGGCAAGGAAACGCGCTTCGGCATCGCCGCGTCGAGCCTGTTCGCGGTGGTGACCACGGCCGCATCGTGCGGCGCGGTCAACGCCATGCACGATTCCTTCATGCCGCTGGGCGGCATGGTCCCGATGGTGCTGATGCAGTTCGGCGAAGTGGTCTTCGGCGGCGTCGGCTCGGGCCTGTATGGCATGCTGGTGTTCGCGATCCTGGCGGTGTTCATCGCCGGCCTGATGATCGGCCGCACGCCGGAATACCTGGGCAAGAAGATCCAGGCCTACGAGATGAAGATGGCCGCGCTGGTCATCCTGGTCACGCCCTGCCTGGTCTTGCTGGGCACCGCGCTGGCGGTGACCTCGGCATCGGGCACCGCCGGCGTGGCCAATCCGGGCGCGCACGGCTTCTCCGAGATCCTGTACGCGCTCACGTCCGCCGCCAACAACAATGGCAGCGCCTTCGCCGGCCTGTCCGCCAACACGCCTTTCTATAACACCCTGCTGGGCGTGGCGATGTGGTTCGGCCGCTTCGCGGTGATCGTGCCGGTGCTGGCGATCGCCGGCTCGCTGGCCGGCCGCCAGCGCCTGCCCGCCACCCCGGGCAC
This sequence comes from Massilia timonae, assembly GCF_001866515.1. NCBI lineage: Bacteria > Pseudomonadati > Pseudomonadota > Betaproteobacteria > Burkholderiales > Oxalobacteraceae > Massilia > Massilia timonae. Next base: position 227,870 of record NZ_JRYB01000001.1, on the reverse strand, counting down.
CCTGCCTACCCATGGCCCCATGTTCGTCGGCATGCTGGCCGCTGTCGTGGTGCTGGTCGGTGTCCTCAACTATGTCCCTGCGCTGGCGCTGGGACCGGTGGTCGAACACCTTCAGCTGTTTGGAGAATGAGATGGAACAGATATCCCACAATCCCGTCCAGGCGCCACGCGGCTCCCTGAGCCTGTTCGATTCCACACTCGTCTGGCCGGCGATGGTCGATGCGCTGCGCAAGCTCCATCCACGCACCCAGCTGCGCAGCCCGGTGATGTTCGTGGTCTACATCGGCAGCATCATCACGACCCTGCTCTGGTTCCAGGCGCTGGCAGGGCAGGGCGAGGCACAGGAGCAGGCACAGGCGGGCTTCATCCTGGCCACCGCCGTCTGGCTGTGGTTCACGGTGCTGTTCGCGAACTTCGCCGAGGCGCTGGCCGAAGGCCGCAGCAAGGCCCAAGCCGCCTCGCTGCGCAGCCTGCGCCAGACCGTGACCGCCAAAAAACTGGCCAATCCCGAGCATGGCGCGCCGTGGCAGGCCTGCGCCTCCAGCGAGCTGCGCAAGGGGATGTTCTTCCTGGTCGAGGCGGGCGACGTGATTCCCGTGGACGGCGAAGTGGTCGACGGCGTCGCCTCGGTCGACGAGAGCGCCATCACCGGCGAATCGGCGCCCGTGATCCGCGAATCGGGCGGCGACTTCTGCGCCGTCACCGGCGGCACCCGCGTGCTGTCCGACTGGCTGGTGGTGCGCGTGTCGGCCAATCCGGGCGAGACCTTCCTCGACCGCATGATCGGCATGGTCGAAGGCGCGGCGCGCAAGAAGACGCCGAACGAGATCGCCCTGACGATCCTGCTGGTAGCCCTGACGATCGTGTTTTTGGTGGTGACCGTGACCCTGCTGCCGTTCTCGATCTTCGCCGTGCAGGCCCAGGGCAGCGGCCAGGCGGTGACCATCACCGCGCTGGTGGCGCTGCTGGTGTGCCTGATCCCGACCACCATCGGCGGCCTGCTGTCGGCCATCGGCGTGGCCGGCATGAGCCGCATGTTACAGGCCAACGTGATCGCGACCTCGGGCCGTGCGGTGGAAGCGGCGGGCGACGTCGACGTGCTCCTGCTCGACAAGACCGGCACCATCACCTTCGGCAACCGCCAGGCCGCCGCCTTCCTGCCGGCGCCGGGCGTGACGGAGGAGGAACTGGCCGACGTGGCGCAACTGGCGTCGCTGGCGGACGAAACGCCGGAAGGGCGCAGCATCGTCGTGCTGGCCAAGAACCGCTTCAATATCCGCGAGCGCGCGATGGAAGCGATGGGCGCGGTGTTCGTGCCGTTCACCGCGCAGACCCGCATGAGCGGCGTCGACCTGGGGGAGCGCCATATCCGCAAAGGCGCCGCCTCGGCCATTCGTCGGCACATGGAGTCCATCGGCGCCGCCTGGCCCGGTGACGTCGAGCGCAGCGTCGACGAAGCCTCGCGCCGCGGCAGCACGCCGCTGGTGGTGGCCGACGGCGCGCGCGTGATGGGCGTGGTCGAACTCAAGGACGTGGTCAAGGGCGGCATCCGCGAGCGCTTCGCCGAGCTGCGCCGCATGGGCGTCAAGACCGTGATGGTCACCGGCGACAACAAGCTGACGGCGGCGGCGATCGCGGCCGAGGCGGGCGTCGACGATTTCATCGCCGAGGCCACGCCCGAAGAGAAACTGGCCCTGATCCGCCGCTACCAGGCGGAAGGAAAACTGGTGGCGATGACCGGCGACGGCACCAACGACGCCCCGGCGCTGGCCCAGGCCGACGTGGCGGTGGCGATGAACTCGGGCACCCAGGCGGCGAAGGAGGCCGGCAATATGGTCGACCTGGATTCGAACCCGACCAAACTGCTCGAGATCGTCGAGATCGGCAAGCAGATGCTGATGACGCGCGGCGCGCTCACCACGTTCTCGATCTCGAACGACATCGCCAAGTACTTCGCGATCGTGCCGGCCATGTTCGTGGCCACCTATCCGAGCCTGGACGCGCTCAACGTCATGGGGCTGGCTAGTCCGGCGTCCGCGATCATGTCGGCCGTGATCTTCAATGCCCTGATCATCGTGTTCCTGATTCCGCTGGCGCTGCGCGGCGTGCGCTACCGCGCGATCGGCGCGGCCGCGCTGCTGCGCCGGAACATGCTGGTGTATGGCCTGGGCGGCCTGCTGCTGCCGTTCGCCGGCATCAAGCTGATCGACCTGGCGCTCGCCGCCTTCAACCTGACGTAAGGAGTTGTCATGCAATCGATTCTTCGCCCCGCGCTGGCGCTGTTCGCGGCGCTCACCCTGGCCTGCGGCGTGCTGTATCCGCTCCTGGTCACCGGCGTGGCCCAGGCCGCGTTTCCGGTCCAGGCCAATGGCAGCCTGGTCGAGCAGGACGGCCAGGTGGTCGGCTCGCGCCTGATCGGCCAGTCGTTCAGTGCGCCCGGCTATTTCTGGGGCCGTCCCTCGGCCACCGCGCCGATGGCCAATAACGGCGGCGGATCAAGCGGCTCGAACCAGGGGCCGCTCAACCCGGCCCTGCAAGAAGCCGTCAAGGGCCGGATCGCGGCGCTGCGCGCGCTCGATCCGGGCAATACGGCCCCGGTGCCGGTCGACCTGGTCACCAGCTCGGCCAGCGGCCTCGATCCCGAGATCAGCGTGGCCGCCGCGCGCTATCAAACGGCGCGGGTGGCGCGTGCGCGCCAACTGCCGGTGCAGCAGGTCGACGCCCTGGTCGAGGCGCACACCGAGCGGCCTTTCCTGGGCCTGTTCGGCGCGGCGCGCGTCAACGTGCTGGCCCTGAACATGGCCTTGGACGCCGAAAGCGTGCATACTCGCTGAACCATGCCGCACGACCAACAGCGACCCGACCCCGACGCCTTGCTCGCCCAGATGCGCGAGGACGAGCGGCGCGCCGCGCGCGGGCGCCTCTGCATCTATTTCGGCGCCTCGGCCGGCGTCGGCAAGACCTACGCCATGCTGCAGGAAGCGCGCAAGCTGCGGGCGGAAGGCAAGGCGCCGCTGGTCGGCGTGATCGAGACCCACGGCCGGGTGGAGACGGCGCGCCTGCTCGACGGCCTCGACATGCTGCCGCGCAGGCGCGTCGACCATCGCGGCCGGCAGCTCGACGAGTTCGACCTCGACGCCGCGCTCGAACGTGCGCCCGGCATCATCCTGGTCGACGAGCTGGCGCACTCCAACGCGCCCGGCTCGCGTCATCCCAAGCGCTGGCAGGACGTCGAGGAACTGCTCGACGCCGGCATCGACGTGCTCACCACCGTCAACGTGCAGCACCTGGAGAGCCTGAACGACGTGGTCGGCGGCATCGCCGGCATCCGCGTGGCCGAGACGGTGCCGGACCGGGTGTTCGACGCGGCCGACGAGGTGATCATGGTCGACCTGCCGGCCGACGCGCTGCTGGCGCGCCTGAAGGAGGGCAAGGTCTACCAGCCGCAGCAGGCCGAGCGCGCGGCCGGCAATTTTTTCAGGAAGGGCAACCTGATCGCGCTGCGCGAGCTGGCGCTGCGCCGCACCGCCGACCGGGTCGAGGGCGATGTGCGCGCCTGGCGCGAGCAGCAGTCGATCGACGCGATCTGGAAGACCGGCGCCGGGCTGCTGGTGTGCGTCGGGCCGGGCGGGCTGGCCGAACACGTGGTCAGGAGCGGCGCGCGCATGGCGTCCCAGCTCGGCACCGGCTGGCACGCGGTGTACGTCGAGACGCCGCGCCTGGCGCGGCTGCCGGACGCCGCGCGCCAGCGCATCATGGACACGCTGGCGCTGGCCGGGGACCTGGGCGCCACCACCGCCATGCTGTCGGGCGACGACGTCGCCGTCCAGACCGTCGAGTATGCGCGCGACCACAACCTGTCGCGCATCGCCCTCGGGCGCAGCGGCTCGCGCCGGCCCTGGCGCCGCCGCACCGCGCGCCGCCTGGCGCGCCAGGCCCCGGGCGTCGACCTGATCGAGATCGGCCAGCCGGCGGTGGCGCCGCCGGCGGCGACCGCCGCGCGCCCGGCGCCGCCGCGGCGCCAGCCGCTGTCCTCGCACGCCTGGGCGGCCGGGGCCAGCCTGCTGGCGGCGGCGCTGGCCGCGCCGCTGAGCGGCCGCTTCGACCTGGTCAACATCGCCATGATGTTCCTGCTGGTGGTGCTGCTGGTGGCGGTGCGCTTCGGCCGGGCGCCGTCGGTCACCGCCACCTGCGTCGGCGTGGCCTGCTTCGATTTCATCTACGTGCCGCCGCGCTTCACCTTCGCGGTGTCCGACTTCCAGTACGTGGTCACCTTCGGCGTGATGCTGGCCGTGGGGCTGATCACCGGACACCTGACGGCCGGCCTGCGCTTCCAGGCGCGCGCCGCCGGCGAGCGCGAGCGGCGGGTGCGCGCGCTGTACGAGTTCGCGCGCGAACTGTCCGGCGTGCTGGCGGCCTCGCAGGTGTTCGAATCGAGCCGCGCCGTGATCCAGAACGCCTTCGGCGCCCGCGCCACCCTGCTGGTGCCGGACGCCGAAGGGCGGCTCGGCATGCCGCCGGCGGACGATGGCGGCTTGGGCCCGCCGCTGCCGCCCGACGTCGATCCGGGCGTGGCGCAGTGGGCCTTCGACCATGCGCAGCCGGCGGGCCTGGGCACCGACACCTTGCCGGCCAGTCCCCTGTTCTACCTGCCGCTGGTGGCGCCGATGCGCACCCGCGGCGTGCTGGCGATCGCGCCGGAAGGCGGGCGCTGGGTGCTGGCGCCCGAGCAGCGGCGCCAGCTCGACGCGCTGGCGGCGCTGGCCGCGATCGCGCTCGAGCGCGTGCACTATGTCGAGGTGGCCCAGGCGGCGCTGGTGGACATGGCGTCCGAGCGCCTGCGCAATTCGCTGCTGGCGGCCCTGTCGCACGACCTGCGCACGCCGCTCACGGCCCTGGTCGGGCTGTCCGAATCGCTGCTGCGGGGCGAGGCGCTGCCGGAGACGCCGCGCGCGCTGGCGCAGTCGCTGCACGACGAAGCGGTGCGCATGGGCGCCCTGGTCGCCAACCTGCTCGACATGGCGCGCATCGAGAGCGGGGAAGTGCGCTTCAACCTGGAATGGCAGGCGCTCGAAGAAGTGGTCGGCAGCGCGCTGCGCGCCTGCGGCGCCGCCTTGCGCAATCACACGGTCGCGGTGCGGCTGCCCCCCGATCTGCCGTTGGTGAGATTCGATGCGGTGCTGATCGAGCGGGTGCTGTGCAACCTGGTCGAGAATGCCGCAAAATACACGCCTGGCGGCTCGCGCATCGAGATCGCGGCCGGCCGGCGCGGCGCCTGGATCGACGTCACGGTGGTCGACGACGGTCCCGGCCTGCGTCCGGGCAGCGAAGAAGCGATCTTCGAGAAGTTCACGCGCGGCGAACGCGAGTCGGCCTTGCCCGGCGTGGGATTAGGCCTGGCGATCTGCCGCGCGATCGTGGAGGCGCATGGCGGCGCGATCCGGGCCTGCGCGTCGCCCCTGGGCGGCGCCGGCTTCGTGTTCTCGCTGCCGGCCGGCACGCCGCCCGCGCTTGACGCGCCTTCGATGGAAAGAGACGATGACTGATTCCCCCTGCGCCTTGCTGGTCGAGGACGAACCCCACATCCGCCGCTTCGTGCGCGCCGCCCTGGAGCAGGAAGGCTGGCAGGTGCACGAGTCGGCGAGCATGGGGCGGGGCCTGATCGACGCCGGCACGCGCCGGCCCGACCTGGTGGTGCTGGATCTCGGCCTGCCCGACGGCGACGGCATCGAGTTCATCCAGGACGTGCGCAAATGGTCGACGGTGCCTATCATCGTGCTGTCGGCGCGCGTGGCCGAGGGCGAAAAGATCCGCGCGCTCGACGCCGGCGCCGACGACTATCTGACCAAGCCCTTTGGCACCGGCGAACTGCTGGCGCGCGTGCGCGCCACCTTGCGCCGCCAGCGCCAGGGCGGCGCCGCCGGCGACGGCACGGTTCATTTCGGCGACGTGACGGTCGACCCGCAGGCGCGCGCGGTCACCCGCAACGGCGAGCACGTGCACCTGACGCCGACCGAGTACCGCCTGCTGTCGGTGCTGGCCGCCAACGCCGGCCGGGTGATGACCAATCCCCAGCTGCTGCGCGCGGTGTGGGGGCCGGGGCACGTCGAGAGCGGCCATTACCTGCGCATCTACATGGGCCATCTGCGCCACAAGCTCGAAGCCGATCCGGCCCAGCCGCGCCACCTGCTGACCGAAACCGGCGTGGGTTACCGGCTCTGGCTGGGACAGTGAGCGGTTGAAGACTGCCTAGCGCGCCAGGCCGTGGCCGCCGACCGGTTCGGTTTCGAAGCGCTCGCCGAAGCCGGCGATCAGCGGCCGGCCCTTCGCGATGGCGGCCTGCACCGACGGCAGCGACAGCGAAGCCTTGTGGCTGGCCTGGTCGTTCCAGGTCTCGGTGATCCAGATGGCGTCGGCATCTTGCGCATCCTTCGCGATCACGTAGGCCAGGCAGCCCGGCATGCCGGCGGTGCCATCCAGCAGGATGGCGATGAGTGCGTCGCGCTGGCCTGGCTGGGCGCGCATTTTTCCAATCAAACCGTACATCCTGGGCTTCTCCATATCGATGGTGGTGGTGGCGGGACCGGCGTGCGCGCCCGCCAGCGGCGTGAGGGCCAGGGCGGCGACGGCCGTGCGTCGGGATACGGGCATGTGGTTCCTCCTGGCGTCATTGCAGAGTGACCGACAGTATAAGGCCCTGTTGGTTTAAGATGGTCTTTTTCACCACACTGTCACGGAACATCGATGCGACTTCATCCCCTTGCCCTGGCCGCCAGCGCCGTCGTCCTCACCCTGTCACAGGCAGCGCACGCCCAGCAGCCGTCCGCCATCTCGGAAACCGCGCTGCGCGCGCATCTGTCGTTCCTGGCCGATGACCTGCTCGAAGGCCGCGGCACCGGCCAGCGCGGCGGCGACCTGACGGTGCGCTACCTCGAGACCCAGGCCGCCCTGATCGGCTTGCAGCCGATCCCCGGCGGCGGCTATCGCCAGAAGGTCGAGATCGAGGGCAGCAAGCTGGTCGAGGGCAGCGCCACCTTCACGGCCGGCGGCAAGACCATCAAGCCGGAACTCGGCAAGGACATCGTGATGGGCACCAAGAGCGGCAAGCAGAACGTGGCCTTCGATGCGCCGCTGGTCTTCGTCGGCTACGGCGCCGCCGCGCCCGAGGAGAACTGGGACGACTACAAGGGCCTGGACGCCAAGGGCAAGATCCTGGTCATGATGGTCGACGATCCGCAGCCCACTGCCGAGGAACCGAACCGCTTCGCCGGCAAGGCCTACACCTGGTACGGCCGCTGGGTCTATAAATTCGAGGAAGCCGCGCGCCGCGGCGCCGCCGGCGTGCTCCTGATCCACACCACGCGCTCCGCCTCGTACCCGTGGAGCGTGCCGGCCAACGGCTTCGGCAACGAGCGCTTCGGCCTCAAGGGCAACGGCAATCCGATGGAAGGCTGGCTGCACGAAGACACCGCGCGCGAACTGTTCGCCGCCGGCGGCCATGACCTCGACCAGTTGCGCGCCCAGGCCGAGCGGCGCGATTTCCGTCCGGTCGACCTGAAGGTGGCCGCCAAGGTCGCGCTGCGCTCGACCATCCGCCCGGTCGAACAGTTCAACGTGGTCGGCATCGTGCCCGGCAGCGACCCGAAGCTGAAGGAGCAGGCCGTGGTCTATTCTTCGCACTGGGATCACATGGGCATGGCGGAAGCGAAACCGGGTGACGATCCGAAGGCCGACCGCATCTACAACGGCGCGATCGACAACGCCTCGGGCACCGCCGCGCTGCTGGCGATGGCGGCCGAAGCCGTCAAGAAGCCGGCCAAGCGCACCCAGATCTTCCTGTGGCCGGCGGCCGAGGAGCAGGGCCTGCTGGGCGCCGCCGCCTACGTCGCCAAGCCGGTGTGGCCGCTGGCGCAGACCGCCGCCGACCTGAACCTGGACAGCCTGAACTTCGTGGGCCGCACCAGGGACATCGGCGTGGCCGGCGCCGAGCGCAGCTCGCTGTACGAGACCTCGCAGCAGGTGGCCAAATCGATGGGCCTGAAGATCGCGCCGGCCGTTCCCGACCTGTCGGGCGCGTACTTCCGCGCCGACCACTTCGCCTTCGCCAAGGCAGGCGTCCCGGCCTTCAACGTCGGCTCGGCCGTGTTCTCGGGCGACGGCCACTTCGAGTTCGAGCACCACCAGCACGCATCGAGCGCCAACATCAAGGGCTTCAAGGACCACTACCACCAGGTCAGCGATGAATATCGTCCGGAATGGGATCTGTCGGGCATGGTGCAGCAGGCCCAGTTCACGCTCAACCTCGGCTACGCCGTCGCCAATGCGCCGACCATGCCGACCTGGAAGAAGGGCGAAGCCTTCGGCAGCGTGAAACGCTGATCGGTCGTTCCTAGGCCGCCGCGCCGCCATTGGCGGCGTTGGCGGCCGCCAGGATGCGTTCCAGCTCGCCCATGTCGACCGGTTTCACCAGGTGATGGTCGAAACCGGCGCTGCGGCTGGCCTCGCGGTCCTGGGCCTGGCCATAGCCGGTGACCGCCACCAGCAGCGTTCCGGAGGTGGCCGGCAGCGCGCGCAGGCGGCGCGCCAGTTCGTGCCCGTCCATGCCGGGCAGGCCGATGTCGAGCAGGCAGGCGTCGGGCGCGAACGTCCCGGCGCGCGCCAGCGCCGCGAACGGGTCGTGCTCGACCGCGACTTCGTGGCCGGCGGCGCCGACGTACATCGCCAGCACCTGGGCCGCGTCGACGTTGTCGTCCACCACCAATACCTTCAGGGCATGCGCGGAAGCTGCCTGCGCCACGCCGGCTCCGGCGCCGGGCGCGCCCGCGCTGCGCTCGGCGCAGCGCGGCAGGGTCACGGTGAAGGTGCTGCCCTGGCCCTGGCCGGGGCTCTCCACCGCCACGCTGCCGCCGTGCAGCTGGACCAGGCTGCGCACCAGCGCCAGCCCGATGCCCAGGCCGCCCTGGGTGCGGTCCGGGGTGCGCTCGCCCTGCACGAACATCTCGAAGGCGCGCTCCAGCTCGTGCGGCAGCATGCCGATGCCGTTGTCGGCGACGACGATGCGCAGCGTTTTTTCCTCGAGTTCGAGCGCCACCTTGACGTGGCCGCCGGAGGCGGTGAACTTGACCGCGTTGTGCAGCAGGTTGCCGATCACCTGCACCAGGCGCTTGCGGTCGCCCATCACCCAGGCCGGCGCCGGCAGCAGCGCGGTCTCCAGGTGGTGCCGCTTCTGGTGCAGCGGTTCGCCTACCTGTTCCAGCGCCTCGAGCACCACCTCGTTGACGTCGATGCGGGCCTTCGACAGCGCCACCAGGCCGCGCGTCACGCGCGAGACGTCCAGCAGGTCGTCGACCAGGCCGGCCATGTGACGCGCCTGGCGCGCGATGATGCCGCTGATCTGGCGCGTGCGCCCCGGATCCAGGCCGTCCTGGCCCAGCAGCTGGGCGCCCGAGGCGATCGGGGCCAGGGGATTCCTCAGTTCGTGCGCCAGCATGGCCAGGAATTCGTTCTTGCGGCGGTCGGCCTCGCGCAAGCCTTCCTCGGCGTTGACGCGGTCGGTGACGTCCTGGATGGTGCCGCGCACGGCCGTCACCCGGCCCTCGGCATCGTGCACCGCTTCGCAATGCAGGTCGATCCAGATGCGGTGGCCCTCGCCGTGCAGCACCTGAATCTGCAGGCGGCCGTTGCCGCCGTCGCGTTCGAGCTCGCGCAGCAGGGCTTCGACGCGTTCCCACGATTCCTCGGGCAGCACGGCGCCGCGCTGCTGCGCGAAGGGCGGCAACTCGCGCCCGTAGATAAAGGGAACCGAGTCCGAGGTCTCGACCGCGCCGGTCGCCAGCGTCAGGTGCCAGGTGCCGAAGCGCGCCATCCGGTGCGCGTCGCGCAGCTCGGCTTCCTTGACCGCCAGCGCCTGGGCGCGTTCGCCCAGCAGCCGGGATGCCGCGCCGATCGCCTCGGCTACCTCGGCCGTCTCCTTGACGTAGGTCTGCGTGAAGCGCGGGGAATCCTCGCCCTTGCCCAGCGCCACCGCCGGCGCCGTCAGGCCCTGGACCGAGCTGGCCAGCCGGCCGCCGATCTGCCACGCCAGCCACAGGCCGATCGCGAACAGCAGGGTAATGCCGGTCAGGAGCGCCGCCAGCGGCTCGAACATGGCCTGATTCAGGTTCTCGCGCGGCACGCCGATCGCCACGTGCCAGCCGGTGACGCGCGAGCGCGAGTAGAAGGTCAGCAGGGTGGTGCCTTCCTGCGACACCGAGGGCACGACGCCTTCGCGCGCGCGCAGGATGGCGCGGTACAGGGGATCGGTGACGCGCTTGCCGACGAACAGTTCGGGGCTGAGGTTGCGCGCGAAGATGGTGCCGGCGGCGTCGATCACCGAGGCGCGCGCGCCGTCCGACACCGCCTTGGGCGACAGCATGTCGTCGAAGTAGTCGGGCCGCACGCCGATGCTCAGCACGTAGGCGATGCGGCCGTCGACCAGGACCGGGACGTTGACGCTGACGGTGGGGCGCTGGAGCACCGCGCTGGTGAAGACGTTCGAGATCGAGGGTCTGCCGCTGGCGAACACGTTTTCGAGCTGCTGCGTGTGTTCGACCGGGAGCGGGGCGCCATACGGACGGCTGGTGTTGAAGATCTGCTGTCCGCTGCGGTCCCGCAGGACGGCGCTCATGCCGGAGTCGGCCAGCCGCAGGGCTTCGCGCGCCTGGCGGTGCGCGCGCGAGAGGTCGGCGCTTTGCAGCGCGTCGAAGGTCGACAGGGTCTGGGCGATCGCCTGCGCCTGCAGCAGCTTGCTGTCGACCGTATGCACCAGCGCGCGCACGGTCTGCATGGTGTTGCGTTCGTACTGGGCGCGGCTCTTGCGGTATTGATCGATGAACAATAGCGAGGCGCCGACCACGCCCGGCAGCAGGGTCGCCAGGACGAGCCAGAGCAGGTAGGCCCGCAGCGGCCTGCGGGTCATGGTGGAGGAGGCGCCAGTCACATTGCTTTCCAGAACGTTTGAACCGGCGATTCTACGCGCAATCGTCCCGGAACACACTGTCGGCGCGGTCGCGTGCGGCAGTCGCCACGATGGCGCGACATCGCGGCGCGCGGCTGCCGCGGCTCAGGCGCGGCTGCGGGTGAACAGCGTCTTGTAGTAGATCGCCGTCGCGTGCCAGCGGCCATTCGGGGTGCAGGCGTACTCGGGCAGTTCGCCGACCCGCTGGTAGCCGGTCTTGCGGTACAGCTGCTCGGCGTCGGATCCGGCCGCCGTGTCGAGGAACAGCAGGCCGCGGCGCAGCGCCAGCGCCTCGATCTCGAGCGCCTGCATCAGGGCGGTGCCGATGCCCTTGCGGCGCTCGGTGCAATGCACCAGCACCTTCTGCACCTCGGCGCGGTTGTTGCCGTTGGGTTTCAGGCACAGGTCGAGCTGGGCGCTGCCGACCAGGTTGCCGTCGCGCTCGGCCGCCAGCAGCACGCGCCGCCCGGCCCCGACCTCGTCCGCCACGCCCTGCCAATAGGCGTCGAGCCCGTCCTGGTCGAGACCGTTGAGAAAGCCGAGCGAATGGCCATCGGCGACGGCATCGAGCAGCAGCGTGGCCAGTTGCGGCTTGCGTTCGGCGATGGCGCGCGGGTCGAGTCGGCGGATGATCATGAGGGGCTCCTGTCGGGTGGATGGGGCGCCGGGGCTGGCGCGACGGATAGCAATTTCCTAAGCACAATTTATGCCATACACAACTCGTGCATGGCGCATCGGCGGGTCAAAACCGTTGCAGCGACGTCATAACTGAAGCGAAATCGAATGAAAATTTACAGTTCTTAACACTTGTCCATCGACAGTCAAACACGAAAAAGGTAGCGTGTTTCCTTTGGGAAATTCAGTAAAACCGGTGAGTTGAGCCATGGGACACGATATGGAAACAAATAGCGACAATGAAGTGCTGTCTTTCCGCCTTGGAAAGGAAGAGTACGCGATCAGCATCCTCAAGGTGCAGGAGATTCGCGGATACGACACGCCGACCCGCGTCGCCAGCGCGCCGGATTACCTGAAGGGCATCATCAATCTGCGCGGCGCCATTGTTCCGATCGTCGACATGCGCCTGAAGTTCGGCATCGGCGAGGCGATGTATGACGCTTTTACCGTGGTGATCATCCTGAACATCGAGCATCACGTGATCGGCATGGTGGTCGACAGCGTTTCGGACGTGGTGACCCTGACCCCGGAGCAGGTGCGGCCCGCCCCCGAGATGCAGGCCACGCTGGACGGCAACTGCCTGCTCGGCCTGGGCACCGTGGACGAGCGGATGCTGATCCTGCTCGATATCGACAAACTGATGCAGTCCGACGAGCTCGGACTGGTGGCGGCGCTGCCGCGCGCGGCTTGAGGAAGGCACGAACATGAAACTGGCAAACCTGAACATCGGCAAGCGCCTGGCGCTGGGCTATGGCGTGATCTGCGCCATGCTGGTGGTGATGATCGTGATGAGCAATGCGATGCTGGGCCGGATCAATGCCGGCACCGACGAGATCGTCCATGGTCGCATGCCGCGCATCGCGCTGACCAACCAGATGCAGGCCGAGATCAACGACATCGCGATCGCGCTGCGCAATATGCTGCTGAGCGACGATGCGGCCGACCACGAGCGCCAGGTGCGCGACATCATGGCGTCGCGCGCGGCGATGGACGACATCCTGGCCAAGCTGAAGGACGCGCTGCACAACCCGCAGGCGCTGGCGCTGCTCGAGCAGATGCGCAACGAGACCGCGCAATACAAAACGGGGCAGGACGCCATCATCCGCCACGTCGCCGCCGGCGACGCGGAGGCGGCGCGCACGCTGCTGAGCGAAGAGCTGCGTCCGCTGCTGGTGCGGCTGAAGGGGGCGACCAGGGAGCAGACCGCCCTGCAGAACGAGATCGCCGACGCCGCGGCGCGCGATGCCGAAGCCACCTACCGCAACACCAGCGCGATGATGTGGGGCCTCGGCGCCGCGGCGCTGGTCCTGGCCACCCTGGTGGCCTGGTGGATCACCCGCTCGATCACGCGTCCGCTCGGCCGCGCGCTGGAAGTGGCCAATACCGTGGCCGCGGGCGACCTGACCAGCCGCATCGAGGTCACCACGCGCGACGAGACCGGCCAGCTGCTGCAGGCCCTCAAGACCATGAACGAGAGCCTGGCGCGCACCGTCGGCACCGTGCGCGTGGGCACCGACACCATCGCGGTGGCCGCCGGCCAGGTGGCGGTGGGCAGCCAGGACCTGTCGAGCCGCACCGAGCAGCAGGCCTCGGCGCTGGAAGAAGCGGCGTCCTCGATGGAAGAGCTGACCTCGACCGTGCGCCAGAACGCCGACAATGCGCGCCAGGCCAATATGCTGGCCGACGCCGCATCGAACGTGGCGGCCCGTGGCGGCGCCGTGATCGCGCAGGTGGTGGGCACCATGGACGCCATCAATGCTTCCTCGGCCAAGATCAACGACATCATCGGCGTCATCGACGGCATCGCCTTCCAGACCAATATCCTGGCGCTGAACGCGGCGGTCGAAGCGGCGCGCGCGGGCGAGCAGGGCCGAGGTTTCGCCGTGGTGGCGAGCGAGGTGCGCAACCTGGCCCAGCGTTCGGCGGCGGCGGCCAAGGAGATCAAGGGGCTCATCGGCGACTCGAGCGGCAAGGTGGCCGACGGCAGCCGCCTGGTGGCCGAAGCCGGCGCCACGATGGCGGAGATCGTCGACAGCGTGCGCCGCGTGACCGACATCATGGGCGAGATCAGTTCCGCCAGCCTGGAGCAGACCGAGGGCATCGAGCAGATCAACGCGGCGGTGGCGCAGATGGACGAGGGCACGCAGCAGAATGCGGCCCTGGTCGAGGAAGCGGCGGCCGCTGCGGCGGCACTGCGCGAGCAGTCGACCCGGCTGGCGCAGGCGGTGTCGGTGTTCCGGATCGATGGCGAGCAGATGCTGGCGGCGTCGACCGCCGCGGTGGACGCATCGCCGGCTCCGGTCCGTCCAGCGCTGACCGTGCGGAAGCCAGCCCCGAGGCCGGTCTCCACGCGAGGAAAAGCGACGGCGGACGCGGGAGCGTGGGAAGAATTCTGACGTCGTCACCGGCCCACGAGGAGGCAGGCCGCGGCCTGCCTTGTTTTCGCCTGGCGGTGGCGATCCACGCGCCACCCACTCTTTTTTGAACTGGAAAATATTTATTCAACTTTGTAAGGACTGAACACCTACATGAAACTGGAGAACCTTCATATCGGCAAGCGCCTGGGCCTTGGATTCGGCGCCGTCGGCCTGATGCTGGTCGTGATGCTCGGCCTGAGCAACGTCATGCTCGCCCGCGTCAACGACGGCACCCGCATGCTCGTCACCAACCGCATTCCCGCGATCGACGCGACCGCGCGTCTCGAGTCCGAAAACAACAATATCGCGCTCGCGCTGCGCAACATGATGCTCAACGCCGATGCGGCCGACCGCCAGAAGCAGGTCGACCAGATCATGGCCTCGCGCAAGATCATGGACGAGATGCTGGCCGCGCTGCGCACGACCATCACCACGCCGCAAGGACGCGAGATCCTGGAGCGGATGGCGGCTGCGAACACCGGCTACCTGGCGGGCCAGGATGGGCTGCTCAAGCTGATCGCCGCCGGCGACGACGAGGGTGCGCGCAACTATCTGGTGCGCGAACTGCGTCCGCGCCTGGCGCAACTCAAGGGCGCCACCGCCGAGCAGACCAAGCTGCAGAAGGAGCTCAGCGTGCGCGCCGGGAATGAGGCCGAGGCGACCTATCGCAGCACGACCTGGCTGATGTCGATCGTGGGCGCGCTGGCGCTGGCGCTGGCCGCCGTGGTCGCGTGGTGGATCACGCGCTCGATCACGCGTCCCCTGGTGCGCGCGCTGGACGTGGCCAATACCGTGGCCGCGGGCGACCTGACCAGCCGTATCGACGTCACCAGCCGTGACGAGACCGGCCAATTGCTGCAGGCCCTCAAGAGCATGAACGAAAGCCTGGCGCGCACCGTGGGCACCGTGCGCGTGGGCACCGACACCATCGCGGTCGCCGCCGGCCAGGTGGCGGCGGGCAGCCGCGACCTGTCCAGCCGCACCGAACAGCAGGCGTCGGCGCTGGAAGAGACGGCATCGTCGATGGAAGAGCTGACCTCGACCGTCAAGCAGAACGCCGACAATGCGCGCCAGGCCAACAAGCTGGCCGAGTCGGCGTCGAACGTCGCCGCGCGCGGCGGTGAAGTCATTCACCAGGTCGTCAATACGATGGACGCGATCAATGCATCGTCCAGCAAGATCAACGACATCATCGGCGTCATCGACGGCATCGCCTTCCAGACCAATATCCTGGCGCTGAACGCGGCGGTGGAGGCGGCGCGCGCCGGCGAGCAGGGCAGGGGCTTCGCCGTGGTGGCGACCGAGGTGCGCAACCTGGCCCAGCGCTCGGCGGCGGCGGCCAAGGAAATCAAGGGGCTCATCGGCGACTCGAGCGGCAAGGTCGCCGACGGCAGCCGCCTGGTGGCCGAGGCGGGCGCGACGATGCAGGAGATCGTCGAGAGCGTGCGCCGCGTCACCGACATCATGGCCGAGATCAGCGCGGCCAGCCAGGAACAGACGGCCGGCATCGAACAGATCAACGGCGCGGTGGCGCAGATGGACGAAGGCACGCAGCAGAACGCCGCCCTGGTGGAAGAAGCCGCTGCGGCGTCGGCCTCGATGCAGGAGCAGGCGGCCAGGCTGGCGCAGGCGGTGGCGGTGTTCCGGATCGATGGCGAGCAGGCGCGGGCGGCGGCGGACATGGCGCCTGGCGTGGCGGCAACCCCGCAGCGTGTCCTGGTGACGACGCAGACGAAGCCGGCGCCACGGGTGGCGCCGGCACGGACGGCCGTGCAGCCGGCAACTGCCAAGGCCAGGACGCCCGTTACTGCGGGAGAGTGGGAAGAGTTCTGATTCCAGGACGTCCAACAAAAAACGGCAAGCCCAGGCTTGCCGTTTTTTTTGTAATTCTTGACATCAAACATTGTCAGAAACTTTGCATATCGTCCAAAAAACCTGGCTTTCAGTCCAATATTCCCGTTTTGTTAGCGTGCACACATCGTCATAGTACGAACTGGAACTTACTCTAATTTCCGATTGGCAATATCTATTATTAGACTGGAAATGAGGAGTACGACCATGAAGTTAGCAAACCTGAGTATTGGCAAGCGCCTGGCGCTGGGTTTCGGCGCCGTCAGCCTGATGCTGGTGCTGATCAGCGCCCTGAGCAACGCCTCCATCCTGCGCCTGAACAACGGCACCAGGGAGATCGTCGAGCACCGCATCCCGGCCATCGAGATGAGCAACCGGGTCGAGGCCCAGATCAGCATCATCGCCATCGCCGTGCGCAACATGATGCTCAACGACGATCCGGCCGACCGCCAGCGGCAGGTCCAGGCGATCGAGGACGCGCGCAAGGTGATGACCGCGACCCTGGTCGAGATCGAGCCGACCCTGATGGCGCACGCCGAATCGATCGGCATCCTGCGCCGCATGGAAACGGCCAGCGCCAGCTACCTGGCCGGCGCCGACCAGCTGGTCAAGCTGATCCAGGCCAGCGAGGACGCGCAGGCCAGGGCATACCTGGTCAACGAGCTGCGTCCGCGCCTGGGCATCCTGAAGGAAGCCACCGGCGCCGAGCTGGCGCTGCAAAAGCAGTTCAGCGCGGCGGCGGCGCAGGACGCGGCCGCGACCTACGGCAGCACCATCCGCCAGACCTGGGGCCTGGGCCTGTTCGCGCTGGCGCTGGGCGCGGGCATCGCCGTCTGGATCACGCGCTCGATCACGCGCCCGCTCGGCCAGGCGCTGGAAGTGGCCAATACCGTCGCCGCGGGCGACCTGACCAGCCGCATCGAGGTCACCACCCGCGACGAAACGGGCCAGCTGCTGCAGGCCCTGAAGACCATGAACGACAGCCTGGCGCGCACCGTCGGCGCCGTGCGCGCCGGCACCGACACCATCGCGGTCGCGGCCGAGCAGGTCGCCGCCGGCAGCCTGGATCTGTCGAGCCGCACCGAACAGCAGGCGGGCGCGCTGGAAGAAACCGCGTCGTCGATGGAAGAGCTGACCTCGACCGTGCGCCAGAACGCCGACAATGCGCGCCAGGCCAACAAGCTGGCCGAATCGGCGTCCGGCGTGGCCGCGCGCGGCGGCGAAGTCATCCACCAGGTGGTCGGCACGATGGACGAGATCCAGGCGTCTTCCAGCAAGATCGGCGACATCATCGGCGTCATCGACGGCATCGCCTTCCAGACCAATATCCTGGCGCTGAACGCGGCGGTCGAAGCGGCGCGTGCCGGCGAGCAGGGCCGCGGCTTCGCCGTGGTGGCGACCGAGGTGCGCAACCTGGCCCAGCGCTCGGCGGCGGCGGCCAAGGAAATCAAGGAGCTCATCGGCGACTCGAGCGACAAGGTGGCCAACGGCAGCCGGCTGGTGGCTCAGGCCGGCGCCACGATGGAGGAGATCGTCGACAGCGTGCGCCGCGTGACCGACATCATGGCCGAGATCAGCGCGGCCAGCCTGGAGCAGACCGCCGGCATCGAGCAGATCAACGGGGCGGTGGCGCAGATGGACGAAGGCACGCAGCAGAACGCGGCCCTGGTCGAGGAAACCGCCGCCGCATCGAATGCGATGCAGGAGCAGGCGGCGCGGCTGGCGCAGGCGGTGGCGGTGTTCCGGATCGCTGCCGGCCCGGCCGTGGAAGCGCCACGGCCCGTCGTCCGGGCGCCGGCGTCCAGGCGCCCTGCGGTTGCCGGTCCTGCGGCGGCGCCGGCGTTCTGAAGAAATCGAACGACAAAGAAATCGACAGGCCAAACAAAAACGGCAAGCCGCAAGGCTTGCCGTTTTTGTTGGCGTATTTCTTTGCAACCCGCACCGGGTGACGGGCACCCGGCTTGAGGCAGAGTCGCTTAGAACGAGTGACGCACGCCGATGTTGTAGACCTGTGGGTCCGCGCCGAAGGCGGTTGCAGGCAGGGCGATCGCGTTGCCCGAGCCAGCCAGCGTGAACACGCCGGTGCCGTTGTTGCGCAGTTTGGCGTACGAAGCGTACACGTTGGTGCGCTTCGACAGGGTGTAGGTGTAGGCCAGGGTGACTGCCTTGCCTTCCGCATCGCCCAGTTCCTGCTCTTGCTGCTGGTAGTTCAGGTAGACGCGGCTGGCGCCGAAGCCGTACGACACGCCGGCGTTCATCTGCTCGTACTTGTTGTCGATGCCGTTGGCGAATTCAGGATCGGCCGCCAGGTAGCCGCCGCGCAGTTCGAAGTTGCCGAACTTGTAGCCCAGGCCGACGCCGTATTCCTTGCTGTCGCCGCTCGGCAGGTCTTCACGATTCTGGTAGCCGGCGCCGACGTAGAAGCCCGCGTTCGCGTATTCCAGCGCCACACCGGTGATGTCGCCGGTATCCTGCAGGTCGGTCTCGTTACGCTCGCCCGCGCCGTAGGCTGCGCGCAGGGTGAAGCCGTTCAGGGCATTGCTCTGGTAGTTGACCGAGTTGTCCAGGCGGCGGGTCAGGCGGTTGGTGCCGAACGATGCCAGGTTCGAGCCGTAGAAGCCCTGGCCCAGGGTGTCCGAAGCGCTGGCGACGGCGGCGATCGGACCGTATTCACGGCCGACGGTCACGGTGCCGAAGGCGCCTTGCAGGCCGACCACGGCGCGGCGGTCGAACATGCGCGAGTTGGTCGCGCCGGTGTCGGCGGCGATCGCGGCTTCGATGTTGAACAGGGCTTTCAGGCCATTGCCCAGGTCTTCGGTGCCACGGAAGCCGAGACGGCTTGCCGACTGGGTGCCCGACGACACGACGGTGCGGCTGCTTTCGCCTGGCGCATCGTTGTTCTCGACGCCGATCGAAGCGTCGATCAAGCCGTACATGGTGACGCTGGTTTGTGCTTGGGCGACCAGCGGCAGTGCCGACACGATGGCGATGGCAAGAATTTTGTGCTTCATGGATGTCTCTCCAGTGTTTGTTTGTGAAATAGCCTATCCATCATGACATGCCAAGTGGACATTTGTCATCGGGCACGGTCCAATCGGAACAGGGTCGAAACCCCTCATTGACAAGCGAAAATTGCCCTTGTTTGACACCGCTTTTCATAGGAGAACCCTGTATTGGCGGGCTTTCTGTGAGCCTAGCGCAGGCGCGCCGCGCACTTTCAAATAATTGCCAATAATCAACTTATTGCGTTGCAATAACGCCACATTTTCGCCCTTGACATCTGTTGCAGTGCGCAATAACGGTGCGGGCTCGATGCGGAGCGGTAAACGGCAGCCGCCGCCGAAGCGTGCATGGATAGCGGCTTACGCTATTGCCGAAGATAAAATGGCAGTTCATATCGTTGTCATCGCACTATGCTTATGCGTTTTTTTGCACCGCGGTAGTGCATCGCGGTTTGCAGTTCCAGCGTCATCTTTCACGAGGAGCTTGACAGAAGCCTCGATACTTAAATCGGTATCGGAGCGCCAGAAAAATTGATTGGAACGTTCTCGATGGGCCGCCTACCATCATTGTCGAGTAGTACATAAATACAGCCGGATACCGGCATATAACGACAAAGGAGACATATGAAACGGTATGCACCGGGCTTCGTCACGCCCGTACTTTCCCCTGCCTCTCGGCCTGCTTCTCGTCCTGCTTCTCGTCCTTCTTCCCGCCGCTTCGCCCTGCGCGCCACCGTCGCCGCCCTGGCCGGCGCCGGCCTCGGCCTGACGTGCGCCACCGCGGGCGCCCAAGAAGCCGTCCCGCCCGACGCCGTGGTGACCGTCACCGGCACCCGCCAGGCCGCCCAGAGCGCCCAGGCCATCAAGCGCGACGCCGAGCAGCTGCTCGACTCCATCGTCGCCGACGACATCGGCAAGTTCCCCGACAAGAACGTGGCCGAGATCCTGGGCCGGGTGCCGGGCGTGCAGGTGATCCGCCAGAACGGCGAAGCGGGCAACGTCGTCATTCGTGGCCTGGGCGGCATCGTCACCCTGTACAACGGCCGCGAGATGTTCACCGCCGCCGGCCGCAGCCTGTTCCTGGCCGACGTGCCCGTGGCGATGCTGCAGCGGGTCGACGTCTATAAGTCGCAGGGCGCCGACATGGTCGAAGGCGGCACCTCGGGCGTGATCGACGTGCGCACTAACCGTCCGTTCGACTTCAAGGGGTCCCAGGCCGCCTTCAACGTGCGCGGCGAACACCGCGACAAGGCCGACAAGGTCGACCCGAACGTCTCCGGCCTGCTGTCGAACCGCTGGAAGAGCGGCATCGGCGAGATCGGGGTGCTGGGCGGCCTGTCCTACCAGCGCGGACGCTACCACGACGAAACCGCCTTCGTCGGCGAGCCGCGCACCCTCGACAGCGGCGTGATCGGCGCGCCGTCGATGGGGCGGGTGATGACCGGCGGCGACCGCGAACGCCTGGCCGGCAACCTGTCGGTCCAGTGGCGGCCGACGAGAGACCTCGAGGTCTATGCCGAGAGCTTCTCGACCAGGATCGAGCACGATTCGCAGAGCATCTTTTTTGTTGGCGACCTGCCGATCAACAACCCGGGAGCGACGGTCACCACCATGCCCGGCTCGAACTACCTGGGCTCGATCAGCCACCCGGACGTGAATACCTTCACCCTGAGCTCGACCCAGGCGCGGCGCGAGGTCGCCGAGACCCACCAGGCGGCGGTCGGCGCGATCTGGAAGGCGATGCCCGGGGTACGCGTGAGCACCGAGTTGGTTCGCACGATCAGCAAGCACGGCATGAAGAACCCGATCCTGGACACCGTGATGGACCGCTCCAAGGCCATCCACGCCGAGGTGCGCGACGGCGGCGGCTACCTCGAGTACCCGGGCACCGATATGACGGACCCTGCCAACTGGACCATGTTCGCCCTGTTCGACAACCACAACCGCTCGCGCGGCGCGGCCAACGACTGGCGCGGCGACGTGGCCTGGACGCCTGAGAATGACGGCTTCTTCAGGGAACTCAGCGCCGGGGTGCGCTACGCGGAACGCGACGCCACTTTCGTCCACGAGCTCAATGGCCACTCGCCGGCTCCCAATCTGTGGTCGCCGAACGCCATCCGCGTCACCGACTTCCCGGGCCTGAACTGCACCAGCCCCGAGACCGGCGGCAACTATGGCATGAACCAGTTCTACGCGCCCTGCATGGATTACCTGCTGGACCACACCGGCGACATCCGCCAGGCGATCCGTGGCGACCGCGATCCGCGGCCGGACAATCCGCAATCGTTCTATGCCGACCGCGAACAGACCAGCGCCATCTACCTGAAGGCCAATTTCGGCTTCGACGCCTGGTCGCTGCCGATCGACGGCACCGCCGGCCTGCGCTACGTGAAGACGAAGCAGCGCATCAGTGGCTTCTCGGCGCGCGAGGGCGTGGTGTCGCCGACCACGGTCTCGTCCACCACCAGCGACGTGCTCCCGAGCCTGTCGCTGCGGGTTCACTTTCGCCAGGACCTGATCGGCCGCCTGTCGGCCAGCAAGGCGATCGAGCGCGCGCCGTTCGCCGACTATAACCCGGGCCTGGCGCTGTTCCCGTCGACCACGACCACCCTGGCGACCGGCACCGCAGGCAACCCGGACCTCAAGCCGCAAGAGGCGCGCAACGTCGACCTGGCCCTGGAATGGTATTTCGCGCCGGCCGGCTCGATCACCGGCACGCTGTTCCAGCACGACTACGACAACTACCTGCGCCGCAGCGCGCGGCCCGAGGTGCACGATGGCGACACCTATAACGTCAGCCGCCCGTATAACGCGGTCGAGGGCAAGCTGAAGGGCGCCGAACTGGCCTACCAGCAGTTCTACACGCAGCTCCCGGGCTGGCTGGGCGGGCTGGGCATGCAGGCCAACGTGACCTGGATGGATGGCGGCCTGGCCGAGGCGGACGGCACCATCAACACCTTCGCCGGCATGTCGAAGCTGTCGGCCAACGTGGTCGCCCTGTACGAGTACGGCAAGTGGTCGGCGCGCCTGGCCTACAGCTGGCGCGACAAGTTCACCGCCGAGTACAACTACCGCGCGCTGCCGTACAACATCGTCGTCGACCCGCTCAAGACCCTGGACGCTTCGGTGTCGTACAAGCTGACCGACAGCCTGACCCTGACCCTGGACGGCAGCAACCTGCTGGACCAGGCCTACCACGACTACCACAGCGTGCCGCAGCTGCCGCGCGACGTGCGCCGCTATGACCGGGTGGTGGGGCTGGCGCTCAGGTGGCGTAACTGAAGGAGCATGAGTCGTGCACACGCAAAAGCTCTCGACCCTCGAAAAAGTCGGCTTCGGCGCCGGCGACATGGCGCTCAATGTGGTGATCTCGTCGATGATGTTGATCATCACCTTCTTCTACACCGACATCTACGGCCTGCGCACGGCCGACCTGGCGGCGCTGTTCGTCGCGGTCAAGGTGGTGGGGGCGCTGGCCGACCTGGCGATGGGGCAGGTCAACGATGCGGTGCTGACGCGCTGGGGGCGCTACCGCCCCTGGCTGCTGCTGCTCGCGCTGCCCTATGGCCTGTCGGTGTTCCTGGTGTTCAGTACGCCCGACTGGGGCTATGACGCCAAGCTGGTCTGGGCCTACGCCAGCTACATCCTGATGACCCTGATGACGGCCGGCGTGGGCATTCCCTATATCTCGCTGATCAGCGGCCTGACGTCCGACCCGCAGCAGCGCCTGTCGGCCAACGGCTACCGCCTGTTCTTCGCCAAGGTCGGCGCCTTCATGGTGACCATCGTGGTGCCGATCCTGGCCGATGCCTGGGGCGGCGCGAATCCGGCGGCCGGCTACCAGGCCGCGATGGCGCTGATGGCGGCGGTGGGCGTCCTGCTCTTTGCATTCTGCTTCTTCACCACCACCGAGCGCGTGGTGCACAGGGTCGAGAAGCAGCCGCTGATGGAACAGGTGCGGGTGCTGCTCAAGAACGACCAGTGGCTGATCCTGTGCGCCGTGTGCGTGACCGGCACCATCGGCTACGTGATCCGCGGCTCGGTGGCGATCTACTACGCCAAATACTATTTGCACGGCGACACCGCCACCGTGTCGGCGTTTCTCTCGACCGGTGTGGCGGCGGCGATCCTGGCCATGGTGGTGTCCACCTGGACCACCAAGTTCTATTGCAAGGTCAAGCTGTTCCGCAATTCGCAGATCATGGTCGCGGTGCTCAGCCTGATGCTCTACTTCATGGTGCAGCCGGGCGACATGGCGCTGGCCTTCGCGCTGTACTTCCTGCTGTCGCTGGTGGTCGACCTGCATGCGCCGGTGTTCTGGTCGGCGATCGCCGAAACGATCGACTATGGCCAGGTCAAGACCGGCAAGCGCGTCTCGGGCTTCGCCTTCGGCGGCATCTCGGTGTGCCAGAAGGCCGGCATGGCCATCGCCGGCGGCATGGTCGGCGTGCTGCTCGACGTCTTCCAGTACCAGCCGAACCAGGCGCAATCGGCGCTGGCGCTGCAGGGCATCGCGCTGATGCTGTCGGTGATCCCGGGGTTCTTTCACTTCCTGATGGGACTCCTGATGTTCAAGTACCGGATCAGCGACGACTATTACAGCAGCGTCAAGGAAGACATGCGCGCGCAGGGCTACGCGACCACCTGAACCACGAAACGAGACACGAGATGCAAGAAACGATCCTGAGACCCCTGATCGAGCAACGCGCCGATCCCTATATCTACAAGCACAGCGACGGGTACTATTACTTTACGGCCTCGGTCCCGCTGTACGACCGCATCGAACTGCGCCGCGCCACCACGATCGACGGCCTGGCGAGCGTGCCGACGGTCGACGCCTGGATCAAGCCCGACACCGGCCCGTATTCCGAACTGGTGTGGGCGCCCGAGCTGCACTTCAACCAGGGCGCCTGGTACGTCTACTTCGCCGCCGCCCCCAGCCGCGAGATCAAGCACCAGCTGTTCCAGCACCGCATGTACGCGATCCGCAACACGAATGCCAATCCGCTGGAAGGCGAATGGGAGTTCATGGGCCAAGTCGACACCGGCATCGACAGCTTCTGCCTGGACGCCACCACCTTCACCCACAAGGGCCGGCTGTACTACCTGTGGGCGCAGAAGGACTACGGGATCGAGGGCAATTCGAACCTCTACATTGCGCCGATGAAGACGCCGTGGCAGATCGACGGTAAGCCGGTCCTGCTCAGCAAGCCGGAACACGACTGGGAGACCATCGGATTCCGCGTCAACGAGGGGCCGTCGGTGCTACGCCGCAACGGCAGGATCTTCATCAGCTACTCGGCCAGCGCAACCGACCACAATTACGCGATGGGCCTGCTGTGGGCCGACGAGGATGCCGACCTGCTCGACCCGGCAGCGTGGACCAAGTCGGCGCAGCCCGTTTTATGTACGTGCTACGATCACGGCGTCTATGGCCCGGGCCACAACAGCTTCACCTATGCCGAAGACGACGACACCGTCATGCTGGTCTACCACGCGCGCACCCATACCGAGATCGTCGGCGATCCGCTCTGGAATCCGGACCGTCACACCTTCGTGAAACCGCTGCGCTGGGACGAACAGGGCATGCCGCTGTTCGGGCGTCCTTCCACTTACTGATGACATCTGGAGATCGATACAACGTGCAAACCGGTATCACGCAAGCGCCATTCGGCCAGCTGCCCGACGGCAGGGCCATCACCCAGTTCACGCTGACCAATGCCGGGGGCATGGTGGCGAAGATCATCGACTATGGCGGCATCATCACCGAGCTGCACGCGCCTGACCGTGACGGCAACTTCGCCGACGTGGTGCTGGGTTTCGACACGCTCGAACCGTATCGAACAGACAGCCCATATTTCGGCGCACTGATCGGCCGCTACGGCAACCGCATCCGGCACGGACGCTTCACGCTCGACGGCCAGGAAGTCCAGCTGCCGGTCAATAACGGCAGCAACCACCTGCATGGCGGGCCGGATGGCTTCGACCGCGTCAAGTGGGAGGCCACGATCGACGGCGCCAGCCTGCGCCTGCAGTACCGCAGCGTCGATGGCGAGATGGGCTATCCCGGCAACCTCGATGCGACGGTCACCTACACGCTGCTGGATACGAACGAGCTGGTGGTGTCCTTCCACGCCGTCACCGACAAGGCGACGCCGGTCAACCTGACCCAGCACAGCTACTTCAACCTGGCCGGCGATGGCGACATCCTCGGCCACGTATTGAGCATCGAGGCCGACGCTTTCGTGGCCATCGACGCCGAATCGATCCCGACCGGAGAACTGACGCCGGTAACGGGTACGCCGTTCGACTTCCGCATGCCGCGCCCGATCGGCGAACGCATCGGCCAGCCGGACAAGCAGCTGCGCCATGGCGGCGGATACGACCACAACTTCGTGCTCAACAAGCCGCAGGGCAAGGCATTGAGCCGCGCCGCGCGCGTGGTCGATCCGGGTTCGGGGCGCGTGCTGGAATTGTGGACCGAGGAGCCGGGCGTGCAGTTCTACAGCGGGAACTTCCTCGACGGTTCACTGGCGGGCAAGGGCAGGACCTACCAGCACCGCAGCGGCTTCTGCCTGGAGCCGCAGCACTTCCCGGATTCGCCGAACCAGCCGCCATTCCCGAACGTGATCCTGCGTCCGGGCCAGGTGTACCAGACCGAGTCGCGCTTCCGTTTCCTGGTGGAGCCGGGCGCATGATGGAAGTGCTGCTCGACGCCGGGCACGAGCTCGGCGAATGCGTGCTGTGGTGCGAGCGCACGGGCCGGCTGCTGTGGACCGACATCCCGGCCGCCACCCTGTGGTCGCATTCGCCGTCCAGCGGGCGCACCGTCTCCTGGCGCATGCCCGAGCGCCTGTGCAGCTTCGCGCTCACCGGCAGCGACGATCGCCTGCTGCTGGGGCTTGCCTCCCGCCTGGCCTTCTTCACTTTCTCGACCGGCAAGGTCACGCGCATCGTCGACGTCGAAGCGGACAATCCATCGACGCGCCTGAACGATGGGCGTTGCGACCGCCAGGGACGCTTCGTGTTCGGCATGTTCAACCAGGACGAGAACCCGAAACGCGCGGTGGGCGGCTTCTATCGCCTGAACCTCGACCTGTCGCTGGAATCGCTGCCGCTGCCGAAGGCGGCGATCGCCAACAGCATCTGCTTCAGCCCCGACGGCCGGCGCATGTATTTCGCCGACTCGCAAGAGAAGGCCATCCTGTACGCCGACTACAACCCCTGCAGCGCGGAGGTCGGGCGGGTGCACACCTTCGTCGCGGCCGATGCCGCGCCGGGCGAGCCGGACGGCTCCACGGTCGATGCCGAGGGCTTCCTGTGGAGCACGCGCTGGGGCGCGGGGCAGGTGCTGCGCTTCGCACCAAGCGGCAAGCTGGATCGGGTGATCCCGCTCGCCGCGCCGCAGCCGAGCTGCCCGGCGTTCGGCGGGCCAGGTCTATCGACCTTGTTCGTCACCAGCGCCCATGTGGGCATGACGGCGCGCGACCGGGATGCGGCGCCGCTGTCGGGCGCGGTGTTCCAGCTGCCCCTGGACGTGCGCGGCCTGCCTGAAGCACGCTTCCTGCACCGCTGACTTTCGATCCGGGCGGCCAGCGCCGCCCCATCTCCTGCTAATCCACGTGCTGATCGATACTGAAAACGGTATCGACGTCGCCAAAAATGTGATTGGAAAGTTATCTGGCTGGTCTTTACCATTGCTCTCATCAGGAGACATGGGCCAGGCTCGACGCCTCGCTCGGCCAAGAATAAACAGGAGATTTGCATGTCCGGGGAAAAGAAAAAGACGCCGCTACGCTCGGCGGCGTGGTTCGGGACGCAAGACAAGAACGGTTTCATGTACCGCAGCTGGATGAAGAATCAGGGCATTCCCGACCACGAATTCCAGGGCAAACCCATCATCGGCATCTGCAATACCTGGTCCGAACTCACTCCCTGCAACGCCCATTTCCGCAAGCTGGCCGAACACGTCAAGCGCGGCATCCTGGAAGCCGGCGGCTTCCCGGTCGAATTCCCCGTGTTCTCGAACGGCGAATCGAACCTGCGGCCAACCGCCATGCTGACCCGTAACCTGGCGTCGATGGACGTCGAGGAGTCGATCCGCGGCAATCCGATGGACGCCGTGGTGCTGCTGGTCGGCTGCGACAAGACCACGCCGGCCCTGCTGATGGGCGCGGCCAGCGTCGACCTGCCGACCATCGTCGTCACCGGCGGCCCGATGCTCAACGGTAAACTGAACGGCAAGGACATCGGTTCCGGCACCGCCGTCTGGCAGCTGCACGAGCAGGCCAAGGCCGGCGCCATCACGATGCACGAATTCCTGTCGGCCGAAGCGGGGCACTCGCGTTCGGCCGGCACCTGCAACACCATGGGCACGGCGTCCACGATGGCCTGCATGGCCGAGGCGCTGGGCACCTCGCTGCCGCACAACGCGGCGATCCCCGCCGTGGATGCGCGGCGCTACGTGCTGGCCCATATGTCGGGCATCCGCATCGTCGAGATGGTGCACGAAGACCTGCGCATCTCGAAGATCCTCAAGCGCGAGAATTTCGAGAACGCGATCCGCGTGAACGCGGCGATTGGCGGCTCGACCAACGCCGTGATCCACCTGAAGGCGATCGCCGGCCGCGTCGGCGTGCCGCTCGAACTCGAGGACTGGACCCGCATCGGCAAGGGCACCCCGACCGTGGTCGACCTGCTGCCGTCGGGCCGCTACCTGATGGAAGAGTTCTATTACGCCGGCGGCCTGCCGGCGGTGATCCGGCGCCTGGGCGAGGGCGGCCTGATTCCGCACCGGGACGCATTGACCGTCAACGGCAAGTCGCTGTGGGAGAACTGCGTCGACGCGCCGATCTACAACGACGAGGTGGTGCGCCAGCTGGACAATCCGCTGATCGCCGACGGCGGCATCTGCATCTTGCGCGGCAACCTGGCGCCGCGCGGCGCGGTGCTGAAGCCGTCGGCGGCGTCGCCCCACCTGATGCGGCACCGCGGCCGCGCGGTGGTGTTCGAGGATTTCGACCACTACAAGGAGCGCATCCTCGATCCCGACCTGGACGTGGACGAGAACTGCGTGCTGCTGATGAAGAACTGCGGGCCGAAGGGCTATCCGGGCATGGCCGAAGTGGGCAATATGGGCCTGCCGCCCAAGCTGCTGGCCAAGGGCATCACCGATATGGTGCGCATCTCGGACGCGCGCATGAGCGGCACCGCCTACGGCACCGTGGTGCTGCACGTGGCGCCGGAAGCGATGGCCGGCGGCCCGCTGGGCATCGTGCAGGACGGCGACATGATCCAGCTCGATTGCCATGCCGGCCTGCTCAATGTGGAACTGAGCGATGAACAGATCCGCGCGCGGCTGGCGGATCGGGCCGAGAAAGCCGCGCCCGTGCAGCATAGCGGTTACCAGCGGCTGTACCTGGACCACGTGATGCAGGCCGATGAGGGATGCGACTTTGACTTTCTCGTCGGGTGTCGCGGGTCGGCGGTGCCGAAGCATTCCCACTGAGCCGATGGGAACCATACAACATAGGAGACCCGAACCATGCTGCTCGTCCAATTTCTGACCGAATCGAATGAACGCCGCGTCGGCATCCTGAACGACGCCACCATCCGCATCATCGACGGCTATGCCACCACCCTGGAACTGGCGCGCGCCGCGATCGCGCAGGGCCAGGGCCTGGCCGCACTCGCCGACGCGGCGGCCGGCGGCAGTTACGTCGACTACGACGACCTGGCCAGGGCCGGCCGTATCCTACCGCCGGTCGACCATCCCGACCCCGCCCACTGCTACGTCACCGGCACCGGCCTGACCCACCTGGGCAGCGCCGACACGCGCGACAGCATGCACAAGAAGATCGGCGGCGACATCGAGGCCCTGAGCGACAGCATGAAGATGTTCCGCCTGGGCGTGGAAGGCGGCAAGCCGGCGCCCGGCACGCCCGGCGTGCAGCCGGAATGGTTCTACAAGGGCGACGGCTCGATCCTGCGTGGCAGCGGCCAGGCCCTCGACATGCCGGCGTTCTCGCTCGACGGCGGCGAGGAGCCGGAAATCGCCGGCCTGTACCTGATCGGCGACGACGGCCAGCCCTGGCGCTTGGGCTATGCGATCGGCAACGAGTTCTCGGACCACGTCACCGAACGCCAGAACTATCTCTACCTGGCGCATTCCAAGTTGCGCAACTGCGGCGTCGGTCCCGCGCTGCTGGTCGGCGAGCTGCCGGCCCACGTGGCCGGAACGTCGCGCGTCATCGGCATCGACGGCCAGGTGCGCTGGGAGAAGACCTTCGTCAGCGGCGAAGACAATATGTCGCACACGCTGGAAAACCTCGAGTACCACCACTTCAAGTATGGTCTGTTCAAGCGTGCCGGCGACGTGCACGTCCACTTCTTCGGCACCGCGACGCTTAGTTTCGCCGATGGCGTCCAGGTCAAGGCAGGGGAAACCTTCGAGATTGAGGCGCCGGCCTTCGGTCCGGCCCTGCGCAACCGCCTTGCCGTACACGATGCCCCGTATGTGAAGGTCAAGCGCTTATGATGCCGAAGGTTGAGCTGTAAACAGGCCCGCAGAGGCCTCGGCAAGATAATAAGAGATGGAGACAAGCATGGAACAGATGGGGAACTACCCCAGCCTGCGGGACAAGCGGGTATTCGTGACGGGAGGCGGCAGCGGCATCGGCGAAGCGATCGTGCAGGCTTTCGTGAAGCAGGGCGCGACCGTCGCCTTCGTCGACATCGCGCAGCAGGCCAGCGAGGCGCTGTGCGCGCGGCTGGCGGATGCGGGGCCGCATGCCCCGGTCTACCGTTACTGCGACATCACCGACATCCCGGCGCTGCAGCGCACGATGGCGGAACTGGCCGCGCAGCTGGGCGACTTCGACGTGCTGGTCAACAATGCGGCGAACGACCAGCGCCACGACATCCAGGACGTCTCGCTCGACTACTGGAACGAGCGCATCGCCATCAACCAGCGCCCCATGTTCTTCACCTGCCAGGCGGTCCTGCCGGGGATGAAGAAGAAGGGCGGCGGCTCCATCATCAATTTCAGCTCGATGTCGTGGCATGCCAAGGGCGCCGGGTATCCGGTGTACGCCACCACCAAGGCGGCCGTGATCGGGCTCACGCGCAGCCTGGCGCGCGACCTGGGGCCGTTCGGCGTGCGGGTCAACACGGTCACGCCGGGCTGGGTCATGACCCAGCGCCAGGTCGAGCTATGGGTAGACGCCGCGGCGGAAGTGGAGATCAAGAAGGCGCAGTGCCTGCCGGGCAAGCTGATGCCCGACGACGTCGCGCGCATGGTGCTGTTCCTCGGCGCCGACGACAGCAGGATGTGCACGGCGCAGGATTTCGTCGTGGATGCCGGCTGGACCTGATCGATCCGCACGGCCGCACGATTCCCTTCACGCCCCAGTCGTCCACCCCTCACCATCGTTGCCGCGCGCATCGCGACGATGGATCATTGGAGTCCGCCATGACCGCATTCCGCTTCACCGCATTGCTCGTCGTTGGAACACTCTGCGCGCATGCGCACGCCGCGCCTCTCAGCAGCCCAGACCGCCACATCGCGGTCGACGTCGGCGTCTCGGCGGACGGCGCGCTGACCTACTCCGTCGCCCGCGACGGCAAGCCCGTCATCCTGCGCTCAGGCCTCGGCCTGGCGGTGCAGGGCGCCGACCTGACCACGGGCTTGAGGCTGGCCGCCAGCTCGCCGGTCAAGCCGATCGAAGACCGCTACGAACTGGCCACCGCCAAGAAGCGCCACATCACTTACCGCGCCAACGAGCAGACCCATACCGTGCGCAACGCGCAAGGCCAGACGATGGACGTGACCTTCCGCGTCTCGAACGACGGCGTCGCCTTCCGTTACCGGATCGCCGGCAAGAACCTGAAATTCGTCCGCGAAACTTCGGCCTTCGCCTTCGATCAATCCACGAAAGCCTGGCTGCAGCCGATGTCGGTCGCCCAGACCGGCTGGTCGAACACGAATCCCTCCTACGAAGAGCACTACCAGCGCGAGATCCCGGTCGGCACGCCGTCGACCCTGGGCGCCGGCTGGGTGTTCCCGGCGCTGTTCCGTACCGGCGAGACCTGGGTCGCGCTCACGGAGGCGAACCTGGACGGCAGCTTCCATGCCTCGCGCCTGCACACCGACTCGCGCGGCGGCGTCTACCGTCTCGACGTCCCGGCCGCGCCCGAGGTGTTCACGGACGGCGCGCTGCTGGCCGAGTCAAAGGGCGATCTGGTCACGCCGTGGCGCATCATCGCACTGGGCAGCCTGCGCACGCTGGTGGAATCGACGCTCGGCACCGATCTCGCGGCGCCTGCGATCGCCTTCGACAAGGCGAAGGTCCAGCCCGGCCACGCATCCTGGAGCTGGGCACTGCTCAAGGACGACGGCACCTATCTCGATATCCAGAAGCGCTTCGTCGACTACGCCGCCGACATGGGATGGGATTACACGCTGGTCGATGCCGACTGGGACCGCAAGATCGGGCTCGAACGCATGCGCGAGCTGGTGGACTACGCAGGCGCCAGGAAGATCGGCATCCTGGCCTGGTACAACTCGTCCGGCGCCTGGAACAAGACGCCGTACAGCCCGAAGGGCGCGCTGCTCACCCGCGCGTCGCGCGTGCGCGAGTTCGCACGCCTGCGCGATATGGGCGTCAAGGGCGTCAAGATCGATTTCTTCGCCGGCGACGGCAAGTCGATGATCGCCTATAACGTCGACCTGCTCCAGGACGCGGCCGATGCCGGCCTCTTGGTGAACTTCCACGGCGCCACCTTGCCGCGCGGCTGGTCGCGCACCTACCCGAACCTGATGACGGTGGAGGCGGTGAAGGGCTTCGAGTTCACCACCTTCGACCAGAAGGACCAGGATGCGATGCCGCCGCACGCCGCCATGCTGCCGTTCAGCCGCAACCTGTTCGACCCGATGGACTACACGCCGCTGGTGTTCGGCGACATCCCGAAGATCAAGCGCGTCACGCGCAACGGCTTCGAGCTGGCCGAGGCGGTGCTGTTCCTGTCCGGGATCCAGCACTTCGCTGAGCGGCCCGAAGGCATGGACGGCGTTCCCGACTACGTGAAACAGCTGCTGCGCGACCTGCCGCGCAGCTGGGACGACGTGCGCTTCATCGATGGCTACCCGGGCCGCCACGCTGTCATCGCGAGAAAGAGCGGCGACAGCTGGTATGTGGCCGGATTCAATGCCGACAATGAAGCGCGCAGCGTCGACCTCGACCTCTCGTTCATCGAGGGACGCAGCGGAACGCTGGTCGCCGACGGCGACGGCGAGCGGTCATTCAGCCAGGCCACGATCAGGGCCGGCAAGACCAGCATCCGCATCAAACCGCGCGGCGGCTTCGTCGCGGTATTCAAATAAGACTGACTAAAACCAGGAGACATCAGTGAAAGCACTCAAGCCCCTCATCCTCGCATGCAGCCTTGCCGCCTTGCCGGTTCTGACATTTGCCCAGGTGAGCGTGTCGGTCGACACCACCAAGCCGGGCCCGGTCATCAACAAGAACGTGTACGGCCAGTTCGCCGAGCACCTCGGCACCGGCATCTATGAGGGGCTGTGGGTGGGGCCGGATTCCAGGATTCCGAACACCCGTGGCTGGCGCAACGACGTGGTGGGGGCGCTGAAGGAACTGAAGGTGCCGCTGGTGCGCTGGCCGGGCGGCTGCTTCGCCGACGAGTACCACTGGCGCGACGGCATCGGCGCGCGCAACAAGCGTCCAGTCAAGGTCAACACCCACTGGGGCGGCGTGGCCGAGGACAACGCGGTCGGCACCCATGAGTTCTTCGACCTGGTCGAGCTGCTGGGCACCGAGGCCTACGTCAACGGCAATCTCGGTTCCGGCACCCCGCAAGAGATGGCCGAGTGGCTCGAGTACATGACCTCGGATACCAAGTCGTCGCTGGCCGAGCTGCGGCGCAAGAACGGCCGCAAGGAGCCTTACAAGGTCGCCTATTTCGGCATCGGCAACGAGGCCTGGGGCTGCGGCGGCAACATGAAGCCGGAATACTACGCCCACCTGTACAACCACTACGCCACCTTCCTGAAGACGCCGCCGGGCGCGCGGCCGAAGATCGTGGCCAGCGGCGGCAACGACAACGACACCAAATGGACCGACGTGTTGAGCCGGGAAGCCGCGCGCGGCACCGACGGCATCAGCTACCACTACTACACCTTGCCGACCGGCGTCTGGGAGAAGAAGGGCGCCGCGACGGGTTTCCCGGAATCCGAATGGTTCTCGACCATCCAGCAGACCCTGCGCATCGACCAGCAGATCAAACAGAACATCGCCGTCCTCGACAAGAACGATCCGCAGAAGAAGATCGGCTTCTATGTCGACGAGTGGGGCACCTGGTACGACGTGGAGCCGGGCACCAATCCGGGCTTCCTGTTCCAGCGCAACACGATCCGCGATGCGGTGGTGGCGGCGCTCAACTTCAACATCTTCCATGAGTACGCCGAGCGGGTGCGCATGACGAATATCGCGCAGATGGTCAACGTGCTGCAGGCGATGATCATCACCGACAAGGACAAGATGCTGCTCACGCCGACCTACCACGCCTACAAGATGTACATCCCGTTCCAGGACGCGACCAAGCTGCCGGTGGCCGTCGACAACGACGTGGCCTATTCGAGCAATGGCAAGGCGGTGCCGGGCATCAGCGCGACCGCGGCGCGCGGCAAGGATGGCAAGGTCTATGTCGCCCTGGTCAACACGCATCCGACACGCGCCAGCGACGTGGCGCTGAACGTGGCCGGCCTGAACGTGGGCAGCGTCTCGGGCCAGGTGCTGACGGCCGAGAAGATGGACGCCCACAACACCTTCGAGCAGCCGCAGGCGGTCAAGCCGGCGCCGTTCAGCGCGAAGGCGGCCGACGGCAAGCTGACGATCAAGGTGCCGGCCAAGGCCGTGATGGTCTTCGCCGTCGAGGCGTGACGTGAAGGCCGCGCGCGCAATCGCGGCTGTAGCGATGGCGGTATTTTCTTCACTGGCCGCGCTGACCGGTGCGGCATACGCCGCCCAGGTTGGCGTGCACGATCCGGTCATGGCAAAACAGGGCGATCGTTACTACCTGTTCAGCACCGGCCCGGGCATCACCTTTTACAGCTCGGGCGACATGAAGACCTGGAAGCCGGAAGGACGCGTATTCCCGGAAGGCCCGGCGTGGGCGACCAAGGCGGCGCCGAGCTTCAACGGCCATGTCTGGGCGCCCGACATTTATCACCATGACGGCAAGTACTATCTGTACTACTCGGTGTCCGGCTTCGGCAAGAATACCTCGGCCATCGGCGTGACCGTCAACAGCACGCTGGACCCGCGTGCGCCTGGCTACAAATGGGAAGACCAGGGTCTGGTGGTGCAGTCGGTGCCGGGCCGCGACCTGTGGAATGCGATCGACTCGCACGTGATCGACGACGACAAGGGCACGCCGTGGATGTCGTTCGGCTCGTTCTGGGGCGGCCTCAAACTGGTGAAGCTCGACGCCAGCCGCACCCGCCTGGCCGAACCGCAAGTGTGGCATACGATCGCGCGCCGCGAGCGTCCGGCCTTCACGCCGGACGAAGAAGCCGCGCCGGCGCAGATCGAGGCCCCGTTCATCTTCCCGAAAAACGGCTGGTACTACCTGTTCGCGTCGTGGGACCTGTGCTGCAAGGGCAAGGAGAGCACCTACAAGGTGGTGGTGGGGCGGTCAAAGAGCGTCACCGGTCCCTACCTCGACCGCAACGGCGTCGACATGGCCAGGGGCGGCGGCTCGCTCGTGATCCAGGGCGACGGCGATTGGCAGGCGCTAGGCCACAACAGCGCCTATACCTTCGACGGCAAGGACTACATGGTGCTGCACGCCTACGAGACCTTTGATAAGTACCGGCAAAAGCTGAAGGTGCTGGAGATGACCTGGGACGGGGAAGGCTGGCCCGTGCTCGACCAGAAGGACCTGAACCGCTACCAGAGCGTGCTGCAACAATGAAAATCCAACTCGCCGCCTTGAGCCTGATGGTCGCCGGCGCCTGGGCGCAGGCGGCCGAGCTGTTTCCGCTGTCCGCCGTGCGCCTGGGCCCTGGTCCCTTCCTCGACGCCCAGACCACCAACCTGAACTACCTGATGGCGATGGAGCCCGACCGCCTGCTGGCGCCGTTCCTGCGCGAGGCCGGCTTGCAGCCGCGCCAGCCCAGCTACGGCAACTGGGAGTCGACCGGACTGGATGGCCATATGGGCGGCCACTACCTGTCGGCGCTGGCGCTCATGCATGCCTCGACCGGCGACCAGGAAGCCCTGCGCCGCCTGAACTATTTCGTGGCCGAGCTCAAACGCGCGCAGCAGGCCAACGGCGACGGCTATCTCGGCGGCATTCCCGGCGGACGCCAGGCCTGGCGCGACATCGCGGCCGGCAAGCTGGAAGCCGACAACTTCTCGGTCAACGGCAAGTGGGTGCCCTGGTATAACCTGCATAAAGTGTATGCAGGCCTGCGCGACGCCTACCGTTACGCCGGCAACGAGGATGCGAAGACCATGCTGGTGCTGCTGTCCGACTGGGCGCTGGCCTTGACCTCGAAGCTGTCCCCGGAGCAGATGCAGACCATGCTGCGCAGCGAGCATGGCGGCATGAACGAGGTGTTCGTCGACGTGGCCGAGATGACGGGCGAGCGCAAATACCTCGACCTGGCGCTGGCCTTCTCGCACCAGGCTGTGTTGCAGCCGCTGGCGCGAAGGCAAGACCAGTTGACCGGCCTGCACGCGAACACCCAGATCCCGAAGGTGATCGGCTTCAAGCGCATCGCCGACATGACGGGACGGCAGGACATGGGAGAAGCTGCGCGCTTCTTCTGGCAGACCGTGGTCGACAAGCGCACGGTGGCGATCGGCGGCAACAGCGTCAAGGAACACTTCCACGGCACCGACGATTTCGATCCCATGATGCACGAGGTCGAAGGCCCGGAGACCTGCAACACCTATAACATGCTGAAGCTGACCGGGATGCTGTTCCAGTCGGAGCAGAAGGGCGCATACGGCGACTACTACGAGCGGGCGCTGTACAACCACATCCTGTCCTCGCAGCGGCCGGAAGGCGGCTTCGTCTACTTCACGCCGATGCGGCCGAACCACTACCGCGTGTATTCGCAGGTGGACAAGGGCATGTGGTGCTGCGTCGGCTCGGGCATCGAGAGCCACGCCAAATACGGTGAGTTCATCTACGCGCACGACAGGGATACGCTATTCGTCAACCTGTTCGTCGCCTCGACCCTGGACTGGAAGAAGAAGGACGTCAGGATCGTCCAGGCCACGACGTTCCCGGATGCCGAGACCACGCGCCTGACGGTCGACGGCGAGGGCCGGTTCACGATGAGGATCCGCTACCCGGCATGGGTAGCACCTGGCCGGATGGAAGTGCGGGTCAACGGCGCAGAGGTGAAGATCGACGCCCGGTCGGGCGGCTATGCGTCGATCGAGCGCGCCTGGCGCAGGGGCGACCGGGTCGACGTGCGGCTGCCGATGACGACGCATCTCGAACAGATGCCGGGCAAGTCGAATTACTACGCCGTGCTGCATGGACCGGTCGTGCTGGCGGCGCGCACGCGTATGGTCGGCGACGACAAGCTGAATTACCTGGCCGACGACTCACGCATGGGCCATATCGCCTCGGGACCGAGCTGCCCTTTGGCGTCAGCGCCGATGTTCGTCAGCGATTCGACCGATTTCATCGCCCGCTTCAAGCCGGTGGCCGGCAAGCCGCTGACCTTCATGGCCCCGGGCCTGGTGCATGGCGCGGCTGGGCCGCGCACCGAATTCATTCCCTTCTTCCGCCTGCACGAATCGCGCTACACGATGTACTGGCAGCATGCGACGCCGGATGGCCTGAAGGCGCAGCAGGCCGCGAACGGGGCGCGCGAGGCGGACCGGATCGCGCTCAATGCCAGGACCATCGACCAGGTGGCGCCGGGAGAGCAGCAGCCGGAGTCGGATCACTTCTTCAAGGGGGAGGGCAGTGAGGCCGGGATCGACGATGGTCGGCACTGGCGGCATGCGACCGGGTGGTTCAGCTATGAGCTGAACGATCCGAAGGGAGAGGCCAGCGTGTTGCGGCTGGCGTTTTCCAGCGAGGATGCGGGGCGGCGGTTCGATGTGCTGCTCGATGGCCAGCTGTTGGCGAGCGTCACCCTGGCGGCGGATGCGCAAGAGCAGATCTACACCGTGGATTATCCGGTTCCCGCGGCGATGCGCCAGGCCGCCCAGGGCAAGCTGAGCGTGCGCTTCGTCGCCAGGCCGGGATCGGTGACCGGCCGGCTGTTTGGATTACGCTTGCTGCGCTAGGCAGCAGTTACAGCATCCGCACCCAGTTGCCCTTGTACAGGATCGGCCCGGTCGGCCCGTCCGGGTTCGGCGAGCCTCCGCGCGGTTCCAGCGACACGGCAAGCAGTGCCACGTCGTCGCCGATCGCCGCCCGGTTCAATTCGAGTTCGATCACGCCGCTGTCGGACAGCACGCCGAGCGAACGCGGATTGCCCTGCTTCGGCACGGCCCAGAGCTGCAGGCTGCGGTCGGCGGCAACTGGGGCCGGCTCGACCAGACGCACGGTCAATACCTGGCGCCGACTGTCGCCGGTCAGCAGCAGCGCGGTGCGGGCCTTGTCGTCCTGCAGCGTGGCGAGGTAGTCGACCCGTGAGCGGTCCAGCAGCGACGCACCGAGCACACCCACCAGAAGCAGCGCGCAGGCCGTCGAGGCCAGACCCAGCGTGCGCCAGAAGACCAGCGATTCGCTGCGCCAGAACTGCCATGCTGCGTGGCGGCGCCGCAATCCGAGCCGCCGTTCGATCGCCAGCCAGACCCGCTCGGGTGCGGGCTGCGGGGACGAGAACTCGGCCATCGGCGCCAGACGCTCTTCCCATTCGTGCACAAGGCGGCGCAAGGCCGCGTCGTCGCGCAGATGCGCCTCGAAGCGGCGCCGCGCGCCGCCCTTGAGCGTGCCCAGGACATACTCGGCGGCCAGTTTGTCGCACAGGGCGGGATGGTCGCGCAGCTTCATGGCCGGTCGCCTTTCGCCAGGCAGGCCTTGAGACGTTCCAGGCTGCGCCGGATCCAGGTCTTGACGGTGCCGATGGGGATGGCCATGTGTTGCGCTACCTCGCTGTGCGACAGGTCATGGAAGAATGCCAGCCCCACGACTTGCCGGTGCTCTCCCTCGAGCGTCGACATGCAGTAGGCCAGCGTCTTGGCGTCGCGGCTGATGAGCAGCGCATCGATCGGCGTCGCGCGCGGATCGTGCAGCGCGGCCATGATGCGCTCGTCGAACACCGGACCGTCGATAACGGCGTCGTGCGCATGCCTGCGCAGCAGATCGAGCGCCTTGTTGCGCACGATGGTCGTCATCCACGTCATGGGTGCGGCCAGCTGGGCCTGGTAACTGGCGGCGCCGTGCCAGATCGCGACGAAACCATCCTGCAGGGCTTCCTCCGCCAGTTCGCGTTTACCCAGTATACGCAGCGCGAAGCCAAACAGTTTTGGCGATGTGGCGTCGTAGAGCAGGCGAAACGCGGGCGCGTCGTGCCGCGCTGCCGCTTGCAGCCAGGCCCTCAGCTGTTCGGGATCGATCGGGTGGAAGTCTGGCACCGGGCACCTTGACGTTAGCGCGTGGGAAAGAAATCTGCTTGTTTCGACAATATCACGCGATATCGCCGAGCACGCGCACGCGAGCGGCCGCGCGCGTCGTCAAATAGTTGAAACCGAACGCGGCCGGCGCGAGTACAAGCTGCATGCGCTGTGTCGCCGGTTTCAGGTAACTTTCCCGGTTGAAACTTTCGAGCATGCGCTGGCCCGGTTTCTTGATGCTATTCCAACAGGAGAACTACCATGACAGATACGAATGTGACCTTGGCGCTACTCGAATCACGCAAGCAGAAGCTCGAAAAACGGCGTTCCTTCTTCAAGAACGTCGGCGGCATCAGCGTCGGCATGGTGGGCGGTACCTTCCTGAGCGCCTGCGGCGGCTCGGTCAAGGACGCCATCGCCCAGGCTGCGGCGCCGACCGACGTCGACATCCTCAATTTCGCGCTCAATCTCGAATACCTGGAAGCACAGTTCTATTCTTATGCGGCGCTGGGCGTCGGCCTTCCGGCCAATCTGCTGACCGGCGCCGGCACGCAAGGCGCTGTGACCGGCGGCCGCCAGGTGCAGTTCAAGGATCCACTGGTGGCCCAGTATGCGAAGGAAATCGCGCAAGACGAGATCGCTCACGTCGCCTTTCTGCGCGGCGCGCTCGGCGCTGCGGCGGTAGCCCAGCCGACGCTGGACATCGGCGGCACCGATCCGAACGGCGCGTTCTCGAGCGCGGCGCGCGCCGCCGGCCTGGTCGGCCCGGGCGTCGCTTTCGACCCGTATGCCAGCGACGAAAACTTCCTGCTCGGCGCCTTCATCTTCGAAGACGTCGGCGTGACCGCCTACAAGGGCGCTTCGCCGCTCATCCAGAACAAGACCTTCCTGGAGGCGGCGGCCGGCATCCTGGCGGCTGAGGCTTATCACGCGGGGCTGGTGCGCACGGTGCTGTACTCGAAAGGATTGAGCACGCCGTCGCTGCGCACCGCGGCCGGTGCGATCTCGGATGCGCGCGACAGCCTCGATGGGACGAGCGATGTGGACCAGGGCATCGTCCACGCGTCGGATGCGACCGTGTCGAACATCGTACCGCTGGACAAGGACGGCATCGCCTTCAGCCGCACGCCGGGCGATGTGCTCAATATCGTTTATCTGACCAGGGAGTCCGTTACCATGGGCGGGTTCTTCCCGCGCGGGGCGAATGGGGTGTTGAATATGAGCTCGGCATATTCCTGAGCGGCGATCGGAGGACCTGCCTGCCGGTGAAGGGGGCAGGTCACGAACGATATTCAAAAACATATCGCAACTCTCAAAAAATTGATTGGATCAGTATCTCGCTTTGGCCTAGGATTGCAGAACAACAATACCGGAGACAAAGTGATGAGACTCACCCGCAGGAACCTCCTGGGCGTGGCCGTGGCTACCGCAATCGCGCCAGCCACCGCCTTCGCCGCCAAGCCCCTCACCATCGGCTTCTCGCAAGTCGGCGCCGAAAGCGAATGGCGCACCGCCAACACCGCCTCCATCAAGGACGCCGCCAAAAAGGCCGGCATCAACCTCAAGTTCGCCGACGCCCAGCAACGCCAGGAAAACCAGGTGAAAGCGATCCGCTCCTTCATCGCCCAGCGCGTCGACGTCATCGCCTTCTCCCCGGTCGTGGAATCCGGCTGGGACACCGTGCTGCGCGAAGCCAAGCGCGCCAATATCCCCGTCATCCTGACCGACCGCGGCGTCAAGGTCAGCGACGAGTCGCTGTACGTCACCTTTCTCGGTTCCGACTTCGTGGAAGAGGGCCGCCGCGCCGCGCGCTGGCTGGTCGAGCACGCGAAGAAGAACCCGAACCGCGCCTATAACATCGTCGAGCTGCAGGGCACCGTGGGTTCGGCGCCGGCCATCGACCGCAAGGCCGGCTTCGCGGAAATCATGAAGACCGAGCCACGGCTGAAGATCATCCGCTCCCAGACCGGCGACTTCACCCGCGCCAAGGGCAAGGAGGTGATGGAAGCCTTCCTCAAGTCCGAGGGCAAGAACATCACCGTGCTGTACGCGCACAACGACGACATGGCGATCGGCGCCATCCAGGCGATCGAGGAAGCGGGCTTCAAGCCGGGCAAGGACATCCTGGTCGTGTCGATCGACGGCGTGCGCGGCGCGTTCGAGGCCATGTTGCAGGGCAAGCTGAACGTCACCGTCGAATGCAACCCGCTGCTCGGTCCGCAGCTGATGGAAGCGGCCAAGGCGGTCAAGGCCGGCAAGCCGGTGCCGAAGCGCATCGTGGTGCAAGAAGGCGTCTTCCCGGCCGAAGTCGCAGCCAAGGAATTCCCGAACCGTAAGTATTGAGGCGGCCATGCTCGCCTCGACCGCGGCGCTGCCGGTGCTCGACGTCACCGGCATCCACAAACAGTTCCCGGGCGTGAAAGCGCTGTCGGATGCGGGCCTGCGCCTGTATCCGGGCGAAGTCCATACCCTGATGGGCCAGAACGGGGCCGGCAAGTCCACCCTGATCAAGGTGCTGACGGGCGTCTACCAGCCGGAGCGCGGCAGTATCGTGCTCGGTGGCGAGCGCATCGAGCCGCGCTCGACCCAGCACGCCCAGGAACTCGGCATCAGCACGGTGTACCAGGAAGTGAACCTGTGCCCGAACCTGTCGGTCGCAGAGAACATCTTCATCGGCCGCTATCCGCGCCGCTTCGGCATGATCGACTGGCGCCGCATGCGCCGCGACGCCGCCGAGCTGCTGGCGCGTTTGCAGGTGAACGTCGACGTCAAGCAGCCGCTGGCCAGCTATCCGCTGGCGATCCAGCAGATGGTGGCCATTGCCCGTGCCCTGAACATCTCGGCCAAGGTGCTGATCCTCGACGAACCCACGTCCAGCCTCGACGAGGCCGAGGTGCAGTTGCTGTTCTCGGTGCTGAAAAACCTGCGCGCGCAGGGCATGGCGATCCTGTTCGTCACCCACTTCCTCGACCAGACCTATGCGATCTCGGACCGCATCACGGTAATGCGCAATGGCGAGCGCGAAGGCGAGTACCTGTGCAGCGAGCTGTCGCGCCTGGCGCTGGTGAACAAGATGATCGGCGTGGCCGCCGACACCAGGGAGCAGCCGCAGACCTGCATCGAAGAGGGCCACCAGGCCGGCCCGACCCTGCTGCGCACAAAAGAACTCGCACGCCGCGGCGTGCTGGCCCCGCTCGACCTGACCATCAAGCAGGGCGAACTGCTGGGCCTTGCCGGCCTGCTGGGTTCCGGCCGCACCGAGACCGCGCGCCTGCTGTTCGGCGCCGACAAGGCGGACGATGGCGCGATCGAGATCGGCGGCCGTTCGACCACCTTCGCCACCCCGCGCGACGCGATCCGCGAGGGCATCGGCTTCTGCTCCGAAGACCGCAAGCACGAGGGCGCGATCCTCGACCTGTCGGTGCGCGAAAACCTGATCCTG
This sequence comes from Massilia timonae, assembly GCF_001866515.1. Classification (NCBI taxonomy): domain Bacteria; kingdom Pseudomonadati; phylum Pseudomonadota; class Betaproteobacteria; order Burkholderiales; family Oxalobacteraceae; genus Massilia; species Massilia timonae. Next base: position 185,883 of record NZ_JRYB01000001.1, on the reverse strand, counting down.
GCCCTGCAGGCGCGCCAGGGATTGCTGCGCGCGATCCCGCTGCGTCGCCAGCAGGCGCTGGCCGACTATTACGTCAAACAACTGGGGATCAAGACGGCGAGTATCGAGACGCCGATCGGCACGCTCTCGGGCGGCAACCAGCAAAAAGTGTTGCTGGCGCGCTGGCTGGCCACTGAGCCCAGGCTGATGATCCTCGACGAACCAACCCGCGGCATCGATGTGCGGGCAAAGCAGGAAATCATGGATTACGTCACCACGCTGTGCCGCAAGGGCATGGCCATCCTGTTCATCTCGTCCGAGCTGCCCGAGGTGCTGCGCGTCTCCGACCGCATCGTCGTCATGCGCGACCGCAAGGCCTGCGGCGAGTACCGCCGTGGCGAGCTGGACGAGAGCTCGGTGCTGCACGTGATTGCAGGGGAGGGCTGCCGATGATCGTCAAGGAACAAGCGTCCGTGGCGGCGGCCACGCCAGCTGCAAAGCCAGTACCGCCGGTGCGCGCCTCGCTGCTCGCCCGGGCGCTGGCGCACCACCTGTTCCGCCCCCTGGCCGCGCTGGCCGCGCTGCTGCTGATCGATTTTCTTCTCATCCCCGGTTTCTTCCGCCTGGAGATCAAGGACGGTCACCTGTACGGTTCCCTGGTCGACATCGTCAACCGCGCCGCACCGTTGATGCTGGCGGCGATCGGCATGACCTTGGTGATCGCCACGCGCGGCATCGACATCTCGGTCGGCGCCGTGGTGGCCTTGTCCGGCACCGTGGCATCGATGCTGATTGGCGGGACGATGGTGATCCAGGACGGCGTGCCGGTCTATGTGGCCGAGACGCCGATGCTGCTGGCGATGGCCGCCGCCCTCGGCGTCGCGCTGCTGTGCGGCCTGTGGAATGGTCTGCTCGTCGCCGGCCTGGGGCTGCAGCCCATCGTCGCGACCCTGATCCTGATGGTGGCGGGCCGCGGCCTGGCGCAGTTGCTGACCGACGGCCAGATCGTCACCGTCTACTATCAGCCGTTCTTCTTCCTCGGCAGCGGCTACCTCTTCGGCCTGCCGTTCGCGCTGTTCGTGGTGGCTGCGGTAGCCGGCATCACCGCGCTGCTGCTGCGCCATACCGCGCTCGGGCTGTTCATCCAGGCGGTCGGCATCAATCCGGTGGCCGCACGCCTGGCCGGCATCCGCACCGCGGCCCTGATCGTGTTCGTCTACGTGTTCGCCGCCGCCTGCGCCGGCATGGCGGGGCTAATGATCAGCTCCAACGTCAAGAGCGCGGACGCCAACAACGCCGGCCTGATGCTCGAACTCGACGCCATCCTGGCCGTGACCCTGGGCGGCACCTCGCTTGCCGGCGGCAAGTTCAGCCTGGCCGGCTCCATCATCGGTGCGCTGATCATCCAGACGCTCACCTACACCATCTATTCGCTGGGCGTGCCGCCCGAGGTCAATATGGTCGTCAAGTCGGTCGTCGTGTTCCTGGTCTGTATGTCGCAGTCGGACCAGTTCAAGCGCCTGTGGAAGCGGAGGGCGGCATGAACGCGGTCCTCGGCAATATGCGGCAGCTGACGAAAGCGCCGTCCTTCACCTCGCTGGTCACGGTGGTCCTGCTGGCCGCGATGCTGCTGATCGGCGGCGCCTTGTACGAAGGATTTCTGTCGCTGCAGGTGATGCTCAACCTCCTGATCGACAACGCCTTCCTGCTGTTGATCGCGATCGGCATGGGCTTCGTCATCCTCTCGGGCGGGATCGACCTGTCGGTCGGGGCCGTGCTGGCGCTGTCGACCATGATCGCGGCCTGGCTGCTGCAGGTGGCGCATTGGCCGCCGCTGGCGGTGGTCGCCACCGTGCTGGCGCTGGGCTTCCTGTTCGGCGGCGGCATGGGGGCCGTCATTCACTATTTCCGCCTGCAGCCCTTCATCGTCACCCTGGCCGGCATGTTCCTGGCGCGCGGCCTGTGCTACCTGATCAGCATCGAGTCGATCACGATCGAGGATCCGCTGTTCGTGGCGATGTCGCAGACGCAAATCCCGTTCTTCGGCGGCTTTCTTTCTCCCGGCGCCCTGATCGCGCTCGCCATGCTGGGCTTCGCCGTCTGGCTGGCCCACTACAGCGGCTTCGGGCGCGCCGTGTATGCGGTCGGCGGCAACGAGCAGTCGGCCGCGATGATGGGCCTGTCGGTCGGCCGCACCAAGATCCTGGTGTATGCCTTCAGCGGCTTCTGCGCCTCGCTGGCGGGCCTGCTGTTCGCCTTCTACATGCTGTCCGGCTACGGCCTGCATGCGCAGGGCACGGAACTCGATGCGATCGCCGCCGTCGTCATCGGCGGCACGCTGCTCACCGGCGGCTACGGCTACATCCTGGGCGCGCTGTCGGGCGTGCTGGTGCTGGGCACGATCCAGACCCTGATCGCCTTCGACGGCACGCTCAGCTCGTGGTGGACCAGGATCGTGATCGGCGGCCTGCTGTTCGTGTTCTGCGTGGTGCAGCGCGTGATGGCGTTCAAATCAAAATAAGAATCAAGGAGACACCATGTTGATGAACACCATCCTTGCCGCGGCGCTGTGCGCCGCCAGTTGCGCGCACGCCAGCAACCCGATCGTGAAGGACATCTTCACCGCCGATCCCGCGGCGCTGGTCGATAACGGCCGCGTCTACGTCTACGTCGGCAAGGACGAAGCACCGGTCGGCGGCAAGGACTACGTGATGAACGAGTGGCGTGTGTATTCGAGCTGCGACATGAAGCGCTGGCTTGATCACGGCTCGCCGCTGCGCTACTCGACCTTCAAGTGGGCCGGGCGCGATGCCTGGGCCTCGGACATCGTCAAGCGCGACGGCAAGTACTATTTCTATTCGACCGTCGATCACGCCACCATCCCCGGCAAGGCGATCGGCGTCGCCGTCTCCGACAGCCCGACCGGTCCTTTCGTCGACGCCCTCGGCAAGGCCCTGGTCTCGAACGACATGACGAAACAGACGAAGATCCTGTGGGACGACATCGACCCGGCCGTGTTCATCGACGACGACGGCCAGGCCTATCTGTACTGGGGCAACACCGTCATGAAGTACGCGAAGCTGAAAGCCAATATGATCGAACTGGATGGCCCGATCCACACCGTCGGCCTCGAACACTTCGTCGAGGCGGCCTACCTGCACAAGCGCAAGGGCACCTATTACCTGACCTACTCGCGCCACTTCCCGGAAGAGACGGTGGCCATGACCGGCCCCACGGCCACCGGGCCCTGGACCATGGGCGGGGTGATCATGGAAAAGAACACCAACGTCAACACGATCCACCAGGCCATCGTCGAGTTCAACAACAAGTCGTACATCTTCTACCATAACGGCAAGCTACCCACGGGCGGCGAATACCGGCGCTCGGTCGCGGTCGAAGAGCTGCGCTACGGCCCGGACGGCGCCATTCTGCCCGTGCCGCAGACGGCAGAAGGCCCGGCCGCGAATCCTGCGCCGGGCTGCAAGTGAGCACGCTGATATGATTTCCTGATGGATACGACAAACCCGAACTGGTTCCTGAAGGCGCGCCTCAAGACGCGCCAGCTGCTGCTGCTGATCGCGCTGGACGATTACCGCAATATCCACCGCGCGGCCGAGGAACTGCACATGACGCAGCCGGCGGCGTCCAAGCAGGTCAAGGACCTGGAAGAGATGCTCGACGTGCGCCTGTTCGAGCGCCTGCCGCGCGGGATGGAGCCGACCATCTACGGCGAGACCATGATCCGCCACGCGCGCATGGCGCTCACCAGCCTGGCGCTGGCGCACGACGACATCGTCGCGCTCAAGGCCGGGCTGGCGGGGCAGGTCGAGGTGGGCGTGATCATGGCGCCGGCGATGGCGCTGCTGCCGCGCGCGATCGCGCGCATCAAGGAGCAGGCGCCATTGCTGCGCATTGGCGTGCAGCTCGAATCCAGTAACGTATTGCTCGACAAGCTCAAGCACGGCGCCCTCGACTTCATGATCGGCCGCATCCTGGACAAGGAGGAGTCGACGGGCCTGATCTACGAGGAGCTGAGCGAGGAGCCGGCCTGCGCCGTCGTCCGCCCCGGCCATCCGCTGCTGGAGCGGCGCGGCCTGACGCTCGAGGACATCGCCGCCCGGCCGTGGATCCTGCCGTCGCCCGGCAGCATCCTGCGCCACCGCTTCGACATGATGTTCCGGCGCGTTGGGTTGCCGCCGCCCGGCAACGTGGTCGACACCACCGCGATCCTGGTGGTGACGGCGCTGCTGCAGCAGACCGACGCCCTGCACGTGATGCCGCAGGAGGTGGCGCAGTACTACGCCTCGCTGAACGTGATGCGCATCCTGCCCATCGAGCTGCCATGCAAGATGGATGCTTTCGGCATCATCCGCCAGCAAGACCACCTGCTGTCGCCGGGCGCCGACCTGCTCTTGACGGCCGTGCGGGCCGCCGCCGCCGAGATCTATTGAATTGTGTCGTAGATGCAACCACCAAAAGTCACGGATGTGTAACGGGCGCAGCCCATTCTGTTTGCTCGTTATAATCGCCGACAATAAGAAAATGTTGGCGGCGGGGCAATAAGAACGTGAGGGGAAACGTTCCAATGTATTAAGCCCAGCCAGCTTCGCGAGAACCATACTGGGCAATCCTGATGAGCAATCTGAGCAGTTTCCCGCCGGCGGCCGTCGGCGGCTTGGCGCTGGGAGAGCCGGCGCAGTCCGATCCAGCGCAGTCCGAGCCTGCGCAGTTGGAGCCAAACTCCTGGCCCGAAGGCCTGCGCGCCATCTTCGACCTGATCCTGGCATCGCGCTTTCCGATGTTCCTGGCCATGGGCCACGACCTGCGCCTGTTCTACAACGACGCCTATTCCGACCTGCTGGGCGACAAGCACCCTGGCGCGCATGGCGCGCCGTACGCCAGCGTCCGGCCCGAGCTGTGGGAGCGCATGCGTCCGTATTTCGACCTCGTGCTGGCCGGCGAAGCGACCCAGCTCCAGCACGCCCTGATGGAGTTCGAGCGCAACGGCAAGCGCGAGCGGCGTTTCTTTTCCGTCTCGCTGTCGCCGGTGCGCCATGCGGGGCAGGTGGCCGGCGTCTATTGCGTGCTCACCGAGACCACGTCCGACGTATTGTCCGAGCACCGCCACGCTTTTCACCAGAAGCTGGGCGAGACCCTCGAAGGCCTGGACGACGCCATCCACATCATCAAGGCCACCAGCGCCATGACCGGGCAGACCCTGGGCGCGGCGCGCGTCGGCTATGGCGAGATCGATCCCGCCGGCCGCACCGTGAACGTCGACCGCGACTGGACCGACGGCCGCATGGCCAGCCTGGGCGGCATGTCGCATGTGCTGGACGATTTCGGGCCCGAGATCGCCGCCATGCTGCGCCAGGGCCGCACCGTGCGCATCGACGACGTCGCGGCCGACCCCCGCTCGGCGCCGTGCGCTGCGGCGTATGCCGGCATCGGCGCGCGCGCGGTGGTGATCGTGCCGATCATCGAGGAAGCGCGCCTGTCGGCCGTGTTCTACCTGCACGAGCCGTCCGCGCGCCACTGGACCGAGCAAGAAACGGCGATGGCCGAGGACGTGGCGCGCCACACGCGCGAAGTGGTGCGCCGCTCGCGCCTCGAGGAAACCCTGCGCGACGAGTCGCGGGTGCTCGAGGCGGTGAATCGCACCGGCCAGGTGCTGGCCTCGACGCTCGACCTGGCAACGCTGTCGCAGGCGATCACCGACGCCGGCACGGAGCTGAGCGGCGCGCGCTACGGCGCTTTCTTCCACAATGCCGACGGCGAGCGCGAACGCATGCGCCTGTACGCGCTGTCGGGCGCCGCGCGCGAGCATTTCGAGCAGATCGGGCCGCCGCCGTCGGCCGAGATCTTCCGCCTGGTGATGCAGGGGCAGGGTTCGCTGCGCAGCAGCGATATCGGCCAGGACCCGCGCTATGCCGCCCTGGTGGCCTACGGCATGCAGCCGGGCCACCTCAAGGTGCGCAGCTTCCTGGCGGTGCCGGTGGTCTCGCATTCGGGCCGGGTGCTGGGCGGCCTGTTCTTCGGCCACCCCGACGCCGGCGTGTTCAGCGAGCGCACCGAACGCATCGTGTCCGGCGTCGCGGCCCAGGCCGCGGTGGCGATGGACAACGCCCAGCTGTACGAAGTCGCCCAGAAGTCGGCGCTCGAGCGCGATGCGCTGCTGCAGAGCGAGCGCGCGGCGCGGGTGCAGGCCGAGCGCCTCAGCCACGCCAAGGACGAATTCCTGGCCATGCTGGCGCACGAGCTGCGCAATCCCCTGGCGCCGATCAGCAGCTCGGCCAGCCTGCTGAGCATGCAGTTCTCCAGCGAGCCGCGCATCTGCCAGACCAGTTCCATCATCAGCCGCCAGGTCAAGCACATGAGCCGCCTGATCGACGACCTGCTGGACGTCTCGCGCGTGACGCGCGGCCTGGTCAAGCTCAAGCTGGCGACGGTCGACTTCCGCGAGGTGGTGACCGGGGCGCTCGACCAGACCCGTCCGCTGGTGCTGGAAAAAGCGCACCAGGTGCGGGTGGAGCTGCCGGAGACCCCGGTCTGGGTGCGCGGCGACCAGACACGCCTGGTGCAGAGCGTGGCCAATATCGTCAACAACGCCGCCAAGTACACGCAAAAAGGCGGCCAGCTCGTGCTCGCCCTCGAGGCGGTCGATGGCCGCATGGTCTTGCGCGTGCGCGACAACGGCTCCGGCATGCCGCCCGACCTGGTGCCGAGCGTGTTCGACCTGTTCACGCAGGGCGCGCGCACGCTGGCGCGCTCGCAGGGCGGGCTCGGGCTGGGCCTGACCCTGGTCAAGCGCCTGATCGACCTGCACGAGGGCGAGGTGGCCGCGCACAGCGACGGCGTCGGCTTGGGCAGCACCTTCACGCTCACCTTGCCCTGCGTGACGGGCGCCTGCGACGGCGGCGACATGCAGCCGGGCGACCCCGAGGCCGCGCGCGCGGTCCTGCAGCGCAAGCTGCGGGTGCTGATCGTGGACGACAACAGCGACGCCGCCGACAGCCTGGCCAACCTGCTGCAGGTGCAGGGCCACGCCACCTCGGTCGAGTACGACGCCGAATCGGCCCTGCGCCGCGCGCGCGCCGAGCGGCCCGACGTGATGCTGATCGATATCGGGTTGCCCGACGTCGACGGCTACCAGCTGGCCTCGGCGCTGCGGTCCCTGCCCGAGACGGCGGCCACGGTGCCGGTCGCGGTGACCGGCTACGGCCAGGCCAAGGACCGCGAGCGGGCGCTGCAGGCGGGCTTCGCCCACCACCTGGTCAAGCCGGTCGACATGACGGCGCTGGTGCGCATCCTGGAATCGAGCGCGGCGCTCGCGGCGGTGGCGGAGGCGGCATCGACTCCGGTGACGCCCAAGCCGGCTTCGGCGTCCGAATCCGAAGAGACGATGGCGCCGGCCTGAGTGTTTCCTGGGGCCACGGCCAGCGATGGCGGTAGTATGATCATGCTTCCCTCAATGAAAGGATGAGCATGTCCGAATTCGTCTTCACCGCTCCCGCCACGCCTTCGGTGGCCGTCAGCGGTTCGAGCAGCCGTTTCCCGGTGCGCCGCGTGTTCTGCGTCGGCCGCAACTATGCCTCGCACGCGCGCGAGATGGGGAGCGATCCGAACCGCGAACCGCCGTTCTTCTTCTCCAAGCCGGCCGATGCCGTGGTGCCCGCCGGCGGCGCGGTGCCGTATCCGCCGTCGACCGGTGACCTGCACCACGAGATCGAACTGGTGGTGGCGCTGGGCGCGGGCGGCGCCGACATCGACCCGGCCAATGCGCTCGACCTGGTATGGGGCTATGGCGTGGGCCTGGACCTGACCCGGCGCGACCTGCAGGCGGCAGCCAAGGACACCGGCCGTCCCTGGGACATGGCCAAGGGCTTCGACGCCTCGGCGCCCTGCAGCGCCCTGCATCCGGTGAGCGCGGTGGGCCATCCGGCCGAAGGCCGTATCTGGCTGGAGGTGAACGGCGCCCTGCGCCAGGAAGGCAACCTCAATGAGCTGATCTGGCCGATCGCCGACGTGATCGCCTACCTGTCGCGCTTCGTGACGCTGGCGCCGGGCGACCTGATTTACTCGGGCACGCCGTCGGGCGTGGCGGCGCTCAAGCCCGGCGACCGCGTGCGCGGCGGCGTCGACGGCGTCGACACCTTCGAACTCGAGATCCGCTGACCTTCCATCAACCCCGCCATCTGCGCCTGCAAGGCCTGGCGCGCCGCGTCGAGCTGCGCGCCATTGGTCTTGGCCGATAGCGCGGCACGCTCCTTGCGGCCCAGGAAGTAGGCGACCCGCTCGGCGTTCGCGCCGGAAGGGTGGGGCAGGCCGTGCAGGATGCGGCTCGCCGTCAGCACGCCTTGCGCCGCCAGCCAGTCCAGACCTGCGCCGACGCTGGCCCCCATCGGGATGTACACGGCATCGGGCAGCATCGCCGCTTCATGCGCGAAGTAGCGCAGTGTTTCCTCGCGCAGAAAAGCGTGGCGCGGCATGGCGGGCGTGCCGCTGTAGTTCTTGCCGTCGACGAACACAGGATGGCGCAGGATGGCGCCGATATGGACCAACCCGGCATCCGGGCCGAACAGCGTGGCGCAGCTGGCGATGCCGAGCCAGCGCTGCACCCCGATCGCATCGAGCAGGGCCACGAAGTTGGGCCGGATCGCGCCGCTGAAGGCGCCGGCCTGGCGCGCCGCCACCAGCACCGCGTCGCGTGACGCGCCCGTGGCCATCTGGTGCTGCGCCTCGCGCATCGCATTCTTCCACTGCACGAAACCGGGCGAGATGCCGACCACCACCACGCGCGCCGCGCGGTTCACCGACTCGAACGGGATGTAATAGCTGCGGTAACGCCCTTCATGTGCCAACAGGAAGTGTTCTGGAATGCCGGCTGGCGCGGCGACGGCATCCAGGTCCAGTCGGGCAATGGCGTCGGCGTAGTGGTCGAAAAGAATTTCCATGAGACAGGTTGTGCGAATGCGACGAGCTGGGCATTGTGCCAGTCTTTCGGGAGGCGTGAAGCCGGGATAAATGCGCTACGCTGGCGGTGTCGCATACGAGGAGCCGATCATGAAAATGTACCGCTCAGTCACCGTTGCCGGCTGCCTTCTGGCGCTGGCGGCGCTGGCGGCCCAGGCCGCCGAGCCGTCGATGCCCGCGGGCTTCAAGACGGCTAGTGTCCAGACCGCCGACGGCGCCACCATCCATGTACGCAGCGGCGGCAAGGGGCCGGCGGTCGTGCTGATCCACGGCTTCGGCGACACCGGCGACATGTGGGGTCCGCTGGCCGCGCGCCTGGTCAGGCGCCACACCGTCATCGTGCCCGACCTGCGCGGCCTGGGCCTGTCGTCGAAGGCGCCCGCGGGCTATGACAAGAAATCACAGGCGGCCGACATCCGCGCCGTGCTCGAGCGCTTCGGCCAGGACCGGGCCGACGTGGTCGGCCACGATATCGGCACCATGGTGGCCTATGCCTACGCGGTGCGCTATCCGGACAAGGTGACGCGGCTGGTCGTGATGGATGCCCCCGTGCCCGGGGTGGCGCCGTGGGACGAACTGGTGCTCGACCCGCGCCTGTGGCACTTCAATTTCGGCGGCAAGGAGGCCGAACGCCTGGTGGCCGGGCGCGAACGCATCTTCCTGGACCGCCTGTGGAACCAGTTCGCCGCCGACCCGGCGAAGGTCGACGAGGCCACCCGGGCCTACTACACCAGGCTGTATGCGCAACCCGGCGCCATGCGGGCCTCGTTCGCGCAATTCAACACGATCGCCACGCACGACGTGGCCGACAACCGCGCCGCATCGAAGGTCAAGCTCACGATGCCGGTGCTCGCGGTGGGCGGCGAAAAATCGTTCGGCCCGATGATGGCCACGGTGATGCGCAATGCCGCGCTCGATGTGCGGCAAGCCGTCGTGCCCGGCGCCGGTCACTGGATGATGGAAGAAAATCCGGACGCCACCGTCGAGCTGATCGACGATTTCCTGACCGCCAGGAGTGCCGCCCGCTGAGCCAACACGGGCCCGGCCTATATACCCATGTCCTGCTCAATGCATTGAGATGCGTCAGTGCGCATGAACTGATACGCTAGCGATAACGACGCACTTTGCGCCAGATCGAGCGGAGGTTTTCATGTCGCAAGTTGCATTGATCGCCGTGCACGGCATGGGAGAGACGCTGCCCGCGTATGCGGACGGCCTGATGGCGCAGCTGCGCAGCCGCCTGGGCGGGCTGGCGGGCCAGGTGACGATGCGCTCGGTCTATTATCAGGGCATCTTGCACGAGAACCAGCGCCAGGTCTGGGAGCGCACCGCCGCCGCCGGCAAGGTGCGCTACGACGCCTTGCGCAAATTCGTGCTGTACGGGCTGGGCGACGCCGCCGGACTGGAAAACCGCAAGGAAATCCCCGGCTCGGTCTATGAGCTGGCCCAAGGAGAAATCGCGGGCGCCTTGTTGTCGGCCCATGCGGTGCGTCCCGACATGCCGGTGGTGTTCGTGGCCCAGTCGCTGGGCGGCCAGGTGCTGTCGAGCTATCTGTACGACGCCCAGAAGGCGGCCGCCGGGCGGCCGGTGGGCGCCGGCGTCTGGCGCAATATCGACGCCTGGGCCTCCAGCGCGCTGGGCCGGCCATTGACCGCGAGCGAGCGCGTGTTCCTGGGCGGCGGCACCTGCGCCGGCCTGGTCACCACCGGCTGCAATATCCCGATCTTCGTCGCCGCGCACAAGGAGATGGACATCATCCCGATCGCGCCGCCCACTTCGCTGTTCAAGTGGATCAATTTCTACGATCCGGACGACGTGCTGGGCTGGCCGCTGCAGCCGCTGTCGGGCGGTTACCGGGCGCTGGTCGAGGACCGCGCGATCAATGCCAGCGGCGGCATTGGCAGCCTGCTGGCGCGCAGCTGGAACCCGCTGTCGCACGAGAGCTATTGGGAAGACGCCGCGGTGCTGGACGCGATCGCCGCCATGCTGCGCCGGCTGGCGGCCTGAGTTTCGGCCTGCCGCCGCCGGCATCGCTTACATCGCCAGCGCCGGACTCTTGCGCAGCGCCAGGCGCGGCCGGGCATCCGCATCGCCCAACCTGAAGCCGGCCGCCACCTCGGCCAGGCGCGCCGCCTGTTCCTGCATGCTGGCCGCGGCCGCGGCGGCCTGTTCCACCAGCGCCGCGTTCTGCTGCGTCACCTGGTCCATCTGCGTGATCGCCTCGTTCACCTGGTGGATGCCGGTGCGCTGTTCCTGGGTGGCCGAGGTGATCTCGGACATCATGTCGGTCACGCGCGCCACGCTGCTCACCACGTCGTGCATGGTGGTGCCGGCCTGCTGCACCAGGGCGGTGCCGGCATTCACCTGGGTCATCGAGTCGCCGATCAGGCCCTTGATTTCCCTGGCCGCGCTGGCCGAGCGCTGCGCCAGGTTGCGCACTTCGCTCGCCACCACGGCGAAGCCGCGGCCCTGTTCGCCGGCGCGCGCCGCTTCCACGGCGGCGTTGAGCGCCAGGATATTGGTCTGGAAGGCGATGCCGTCGATCACGCCGATGATGTCGACGATCTTGCGTGCCGAGGCGTCGATCGAGCCCATGGTGTCGACCACCTGGCCGACGATGGCGCCGCCGCGCGCCGCCACCTCGGACGCCGCCTGCGCCAGGCCATTGGCCTGCACCGCATTGTCGGCGTTCTGGCGCACGGTCGCCGTCAGTTCTTCCATCGAGGCCGCCGTCTCCTCGAGCGAGCTGGCCTGCTGCTCGGTGCGGCTCGACAGGTCGAGGTTGCCGGCCGCGATCTCGCTCGACGCGGTGGAGATGGCGGTGGTGCCTTGCTGGACTTCGGCCACGACCCGGGCCAGGGCGCCGTTCATGGTTTCCAGGGCCCGCATCAGGTCGCCCACTTCGTCCTTCGGGTAGGTGGCGAAGGTATTGCCGAGGTTGCCCGCCGCCACCGTCCTGGCCACGTCCACCGCGGTGTCGAGCGGCCGGGTGATGCTGCGCGTGATCATGACGGCGGCGACCGAGCCGAGCGCCGTGGCCAGCACGGTCAGCAGGATCACCAGGCGCGTGCTGCGCTCGTTCGCGACCTCGATGTCGAGCGCGATCTGGTCGATCGACTTGCGCTGGATCTGCAGCAGGCTCAGCACCCGCGCGCCATAGGCCGCAGCGGCCGGGGAAAAGACCGTCTCATAGGCTTGCTCCGCGCCGGCGGCGTCGCCTGCGGTGCGGGCGTTCATCACCACTTCCTTGGCCGCCTGGTATTGTTTGCGCAGGCCCAGGATCTCTTGCAGCGTCTGTTTTTCTTCGGGTGAGTCGAGCAGGACTTCGACCTTCTTGAGGATCGCGGTGGTGTCGGCGACGCTGTCCTTGATCGGCTTGGCGAACACGGTCGACAAGGTGCTGTCGGTGCTGCGCGCGATCAGCGAGGTGCGGGCAATCGCCGAATACGTCATGACATACCAGTCCGAGACCAGGCGTTCCTTGGTCAGGGGCTTCTGCATCATCTGGTGGGTGGCTTCGGCACTGCTGCGCGTGGTATACAGCGCGAAAGCGGTGCCGGCCAGGGAGAGAACGAGGATCGTGGCGAACGCGAGCGTCAGGCGCGAGCCGATGCGTAGATTTTTTAACACGATGTCAGTAACCCGTAGAAACGGAAAATTCCGCCAGGAAAGTATCACCTGTTTAAACCTAAAATGAAATCTCCCGATGTGCTGGCTGTTGTATGGACGCATCGCGTGTTATTTCGGTGAAGTCACCCGTTCACCGGCCGCCCCTCCAGCGTGAAGATGGGACGGATGTCGCCCGCCACCGCGCCGCGCGCATTCTTGATGGCGGGCTGGCGGTAGCGCTCGAGCGCGGCCTTGCGCTCGGCGTCGAGCAGGCCGAGCTGGTCGAGCACGGCGTACACGGCCGGATGCAGCGCGCGGCTGTTGCCGTCCGCAATCTTGATCGCGATGCCGATCCCGGCCGAGCGCACGCCGATCGCCTGCACCGCGTCGGCGCCGATCTTGGCCACCCAGTCGCCGCCGCCGGCCGTCATCCAGTGCAGGTCGGTGCGCGCCAAGCCCGAGACCATGTCGGGCCGAGCCGTCATGGCGTCACACAGGACGCCCATCGCGCCGCCCAGCTGCGGGTCGTTGGGACCATGCGCCAGGCGCGCATACAGGTGCGCCAGGCGCGACAGCGGCAGCGCATAGTTCGGCGCCGAGCAACCGTCGATCCCGGTCGGCATGGCGTTCGCCGGCACGCCGGCCGTGTCGGCCAGCGTGGCGCGGATCGCCTGCTGCAGCGGGTGGCCGCGCTCGACGTAGTTGGCGGTCGGCACGTCGTGCAGCCTGCACCAGGCCAGGAAGCCGCTGTGCTTGCCGGAACAGTTGTGGTGCAGCGGCGTCCACTGCGCATCCTGCGGCGGCTTCGTTCCGGTGAACTCGTAGTGCAGCGGCTGCGCGCAACCGCATTCGAGATGGCCGGGTTCGAGGCCGATCTTGTCCAGGATGGCGCGCACGCCCTCGAGGTGGATGTCCTCGCCCGAATGGCTGGCGCACAGCAGCGCCACTTCGTCCTGCGTGAGGCCGAAGCGCGCCGGACCGTCGGACAGGATGAAGGGCAGGGCCTGGAAGGGTTTCAGGGCGGAGCGGGTGAAGGTCGGATAGTCCGGGTCGCCCGCCGACCACAACAGCCGGCCGCGGGTGTCGACCACGGCGACCGAACCCCAGTGGACGTTTTCGATCACATTGCCGGAGTCGGGATAGCCGCGCGTGGTCGCGACGAGGGGAATCGCTTGCATGGGTTGGGTCTGTTTCGTTGTCGATGGCGCTAATGTACGGCATCTGCACGCAATGCAGACACACGCTTGACAGCGCCTGCGCCGCAGGAGGAAACAGGCATGCAGACGGGGTGCAGACGTGCTCGAACGGGGCCCATATGCACCTCCCATTCACCTCACGTTTTCAGCGTTTCATCGCGCGTTTCGGCGCTTCATCCCACTGCCGCTTGAGCGTTCGCGAAGTCTGGCTAGACTGGCTTCATCGCCAGACAAAAACAGCAGCCCTGGCGACGACGAAACACGTGGACCATGCGGCCTCTTCACGAGCGACCGAACGCTTGCCGCACAGGTTCTTCTCTCGCATTCGACCTGAAAGGAAAAGCATCATGCGCATCAAGCACATCGCCCTGTTCGCCGCCGTCGCCGCCGTTTCGTTCTCCAGCGGCGCGGCGCCGCAAACGACCGACAACGAAGTGGTCAAAGTCCGCGCCCCCAACGTCAAGCAGGTAAGGATGGCGCCGTTCATGTATGACCGTGTGCAGGGTGAATATGCGCTCGAGGACGGCCGCGTGCTGCAGGTGAGCGGCAAGCTCAATGGCAGTCAGCGGGCCCTGTATGCCGACCTGGGCGACGGGCCGGTCGAACTGGTCCACGTCGGCAGCAAGCGCTTTGTCGCCGTGGACAGGGAGCTGAGCCTGCGCTTCCAGGGCGACCGGATTCCGGAAACCGTCTTCGTGCGCGAGGGCGACAGGCGCGCCGTGGCGTCGACCCAGCGCTGAACCCGGCGCGAACCTCGGGTGGTCTCAAGCCTGCGTCGAACCGAAGCGCCCGGCCTGGTAGTCGGCGATTGCCTGCACGATCTCTTCGCGGGTGGTCATGACGAAGGGACCGTGCGCCACCACCGGTTCGCGGATCGGTTCGGCATGGCCGAACAGCAGCAGCGAATCGGCCTCGGCCCGGATGTGCAGGGCGTCGCCGTCGTCGTCCAGTTCCACGAGTTGGTAAGCGTCGACGAGATCGCCGGGGTCGCCCACGCCGATACGTCCACGCACCACGTACAGCAGCACGTTGCGTCCCTGCAGGCCGGCGACCTTCAAGCGTCCTCCGGCCTGCATCGCGACCGTGCTCATGAACACGCCGGTCAATGACTGCACCGGTCCCGTGCTCGTCTCCCACTCGCCGGCGATCAGGTGCAGCGTCACCTTGCCGCCATCGAGCGGCAGGGCGGGGATCTGGTCGCGCTGCAGGCCGGTATAGGCGGGCGCGCTCATCTTCAGGCGCGACGGCAGGTTCACCCACAGCTGCAGGATCTCGAGCGGGCCGCCGCGTTCCAGAAAATCGCGCGGCGAGACCTCGGCGTGCACGATGCCGCTGCCGGCCGTCATCCACTGGATGCCGCCGGCGTGGATCACGCTCTCGTGGCCGGCGCTGTCGCGATGCGCCAGCATGCCGTCGACGATGAAGGTGACGGTCTCGAAGCCGCGGTGCGGATGCGGTCCGAACGGCAGGCCGCGGTTGTGCGGTCCGTAGACCTGCGGGCCGTGATGGTTCAGGAACAGGAACGGGTCGATCTGCTCGAGGTGGTGCGAGGGCACGGGGCGCTGCGTCAGCAGGTCGCCGATGTCGTCGCGCAGGGCGGGGTGCAGGCGGCGGATGGTCTTGTCGGTCATGGGCGTTTTCTCTTGGTGCGAAGCGCCTAACGATACGCGGAAAACGCGGATCGGGTGCACACATGCCTGTGCTAGACTCCTTGCGCATTTGCAATCCCGCGCCGTATTCCTGCGCCGTTTCCTGGAGTTGTATGTACAAGAAAGCCTTGATTGCCAGCCTGGTGCTGGCGTGGACCGCCGCCACCGGCGCCGCCACTGCAACAGCAGCGCCTGCCGCATCTTCCGCGCCGGCGACGGCGCCGAGCGACGCCGCCGTCAGCGCCGCCAAGTATGCGGTCCAGACCTACCGCAACGACGTGGTCGATACCCTGGCCAGGCTGGTCAGCTTCAATACGGTGGTCGATGCGCGCTACCCGTCCGACCTGAATCCGGTCCATATCGCGTTCAAGGCCGCGTTGAAAGAGGAGGCCGAGCGTCTCGGCCTCGATTACGAGGACCATGGCTGGACCGTCATCGTCGGTCTCGGCAAGGGCAGCGAGCGGGTCGGCATCGTGACCCATGGCGACGTGCAGCCGGTCGACCCGGGCAAATGGAAGAAGTCGCCCTTCGTGCTGGACCGCACCAGCGAGCCGGGCAAGCTGATCGCGCGCGGCGCCGAGGACGACAAGGGACCGATCGCCACCGCGCTGTATGCGATGAAGACGATCCGCGACCGCCAGATCCCCTTGAACAAGCGCATCGAACTGTATGTGTACATGGGCGAGGAGTCGGACTGGGAACCCTTGACCGAATTCCTCAAGACCCACGTGCCGCCGCAAATGAGCATCACGCTCGACGCCGAGTATCCGGTGGTGACGGCGGAGAAGGGCGGCGGCACCGTGGCCGTGACGATCCCGAAGGCGGGCGCCGCGCTCCCGGCGGCCGGCGACGCCCATATCGCCGAATTCAGGGGCGGCTCCTTCAATACCCAGATTCCCGAAGACGCCGAGGCGCTGGTGGCCAATGCCACGCCGGAGATCGAGCGGCAGATCCGCGCGCGCGCCGCGGCGCAGGACGACATGCGCTACACCTTCGAGCGCCAGGGCGCGAACCTGAAGGTGGTCGCGAAAGGCGTGTCGGCCCACTCGTCCAAGCCGCAGGAAGGCGTGAACGCGGTCAGCATGCTGGCCGACGCGCTGGCGGTGCGCGACTGGCCGAACACGGTGGCCGGCGGCGTGGTGAACTACCTGAACGACCTGGTCGGCACCGGTTATTACGGCGAGAAGTTCGGCAAGATCGCCTACCGCGACAGCTTCATGGGCCCGATGACCTTCAAGCCGACCGTGATCCGCCAGCTGGACGAAGGCATCGAGGTCGCGATCAATGTGCGCCGGCCGCGCGGCAAGACGACCGAGCAGCTGACGTCCGAGATCGACGCCGCCCTGGCCGAGTGGCAGGCGCGCCGCCTGCCGCTGGCGAACGTCAGGGTCGGCGTACGCGACCCCTGGATTCTCGAGAATGCGCCGCAGGTGCCGACCCTGCTGTCGACGTTCTCCTATTTCACCGGCATGAAGGACGCCAAACCGGTGGCGATCGGCGGCGGCACCAATTCGCGCCTGTTCCCGAACGCGGTCAGCTTCGGTCCATCGATGCCGGGCCAGAAGTACACCGGTCACTCGGAACACGAATTCATCACCACCAAGCAGCTGTTGCTGAACCTGCAGATGTACACGGCCGTCCTGGTCGACCTGGCCAGGTAAGCGCATCGAAGTCAATGGTTAAGACTTGCTCTTGCGCCTTGAAAAAATTGCCGATCGTCTAAATTATTGGCAAGTGAAAATTTGCTTGAATGCCGGCGATAGAATGTGAAGTCGTGCCCGACTTTCGACTCCGCGTATTTAATCGTTTGGCTTTAGTATCGAGTGGAAGCGGGTTTTCTCAACATCCCGCAACATCCCGAGTATCTGATACACATGAGCCAGACGATTTCGCAAGCCACCCTGGTCGAGTGCGAGAACGAACCGATCCACATCCCGGGCGCGATCCAGCCGTTCGGCATCCTGGTCAGTATCGACATTCCTTCACTGAAGATCACCAACGCCAGCGTCAACTGCGCCGAGGTCTTTGGCGTCAATGCCGTTTCGCTGGTCAACCGTTCGCTGGCCGAGCATCTGTCGGCCACCGCGCTGGCCTCGTTGCGGGCGTATATCAGCGCCGACGATCTGGTCGAGGCGGCGCCCCTGGTCATTCCCATTCTCGATCTGGCCACGCAATGCGAGCGGGAATGGGAGCTGACGGCCCACCTGCGGCACGGCGTGCTGATCCTCGAGTGCGAGGCCCTGGCGCCGCAGGAGGCGCTGTCCACCTCGCTGCAACGTTCGATCCGCAGCGCCGTTCACGTGGTATTCGCCGCGAGCAGCCTGCTTGACCTGTGCCAGCGCACCGCCGAGCAGGTAAGGATGATCACCGGCTTCGACCGCGTGATGATCTACCGCTTCACCGAGGATTGGCATGGCGACGTCGTCGCCGAAGCCAAATCGGAACAGGCGCACTCGTACCTGCACCATCATTTCCCGGCCTCGGACATTCCGGCGCAGGCAAGGCGGATTTTCCTCGAAAACTGGCTGCGCATGATTCCGGACGTCGGCTATGCGCCAGTGCCGATTTACCCCGACCGGAATCCGGCCACGGGCGGTGCCCTCGATCTTGGCCTGTCGGCGCTGCGCAGCGTGTCCCCGTTGCATGTCGAGTACCTGCGCAATATGGGCGTCGGCGCCACGCTCACGCTGCCGCTGATCGATGGCGGCAAGCTGTGGGGCCTGATCGCCTGCCATCATCCGACCCCCAACAAGCTGGGCTCCGACCGCCGCCTGGGCGCCAAGATGATCGCGCAGATCGTGTCGTCGCAGCTGGTGCTGAAGGAGTCGATGGAAGACCAGCGCTACCGGGGCGAGTTGAAACGGATACATGCGAAGCTGATCGCGCGTACCGAAGAAGAGGACGACCTCGTCCCGGGGCTGGTCAAGCGCAGCCAGGACGTGCTGGACCTGGCCGGCGCCGGCAGCGCCGCGATCTATTACAACGGCAGCTGGACCACGATCGGGCAGACGCCGGATGTCGGGCAACTCGAACTGCTGGTCGAGTGGCTGTCGGCCGAGCATGCCGATGAGCAGATTTACGCGACCAATCAGTTGGGCAATTTCTTTCCGCAAGCCCGGCAATACAAGGACATCGCCAGCGGCCTGCTGGCAATGTCGATCCTGAAGGCCGACCAGAACTACGTATTGTGGTTTCGTCCCGAAGTCATCACGACCGTGGTGTGGGCCGGCGCGCCCGATAAACGGGTGCAGGTCGAGGACGGCGTCGCCCGGCTGCATCCGCGTTTTTCCTTCGATTCATGGAAGCAGGTGGTCGATGGCGTGGCCACGCCATGGAAACGCGCCGAGGTCGAGGCGGTGTCGGACTTCCGGGTCAGCGTGCTTGCCTATGGCCTGCGGCGCGCCTTCCGGCAGGAGCAGGCCGCCAGGGAGCTGGCCGAGCGCGCCAGCCTCGAGAAGGAAAGCTTGGTCCACATGGTGTCGCACGACATCCGCAACCCGCTGAGCGTGCTGAAGATGACCTTGCAGGTGATGCAGATGGACCAGGCGCTCACGCCGGCCATGCTGGCGCAACTGGTCGCGCGTGGCCTGCGTGCGACCGACTCGATCGAGCGGCTGGTGACGTCGGTCCTGGATTTCGCCAAGAAGGAGCACGCCGCCCTGGCGCCCGGCCTGCAGCTGGAAAACGTGAATGCGCTGATCCGCGAAGCGATCGACCTGGCGCTGCCGCTGGCGAGAAAAGCCGAGGTCGGCGTCTCCGCGGCGGTCGAGCCCGGCAAGCTCATGATTGCCTGCAAGCGGGCGCGCGTCGAGCAGGTGCTGGGTAACCTGATCAGCAATTCGCTCAAGTTCACGCCGGCGGGAGGCCGCATCACCGTGGCCGCGCGCCACAGCGACGGCGAGGTCGTCGTCTCGGTCGCGGACACGGGCATCGGCATCGCGCCGGAGTTGTTGCCGCGCATTTTCGATCGCTTCACCCAGGGGCGTGTCGGTTCGGAAAAGGGCGCAGGCCTGGGCCTGTCGATCGTCAAGGGGATCGTCGAGCAGGAAGGTGGTCGCCTCTGGGTCGACAGCGCAGTCGGCGTCGGATCGACCTTCTATTTCACGCTTCCTCTGCGTCAGGAATAAGCTGCCTGGTAGCAATATGCGCTGACATTGCCTTGCTGTGCGTGTCAGCGTTTTTCTTGGCGTTTGGTGTAATTACTTCTATTTGCGATGTAGGTATGTGCCTACAATATTTTGAAGTGCGAGGGCTAGCTCATGCACTGTCCCTTATGAATCCACGTCTTAGACTGAGCGCTGTCTCGCCCCTGTGACAGAGCGGTATTGTCGCCCGGAAAATGAGTTTGTACGCCTCTGAAAGTGTGGCGAAAACAGCATGTTAGGATCGGTTTCTCGTGCCGCGAGCGCGCCGATGCATTGGTATCCGGCGTGCGCGCTTGCGCCCGGACCGACCAATGCTTGACCGAACGCTTGATCGAACCTGAACTGTTGCCATGCATAGTAAAGAACTCAAGAAACCGGACGGACGTCACCTCACCCTGTACAGCAATGGGCCGATCCCTGACGGCATCGTCGCGCCCAGTCCGTTCCCGGATCCGCAGCATGCGAATCCACACCTGCGCTGGCATTCGCTGCGCGGCGAATGGGTGACCTACGCCGCCTTCCGCCAGAACCGCACCTACCAGCCGCCGCCGCAATACAACCCGCTGGCGCCGACCGTGGACCAGGAGCATCCCACCGAGATGCCGGCCGGCGACTACGAGATCGCCGTGTTCGACAACCGCTTTCCTTCGCTGGCGCTGGAGTCGCACGATCCGCCATTGGCGACGGTGCCGACCGCGCCGGCCAACGGCCATTGCGAGGTGGTGGTGTTCACGCAGGATCCGCATGCGGCGCTGGCCCACCTGCCGCTGTCGCGCATCGAGCTCCTGCTGCAGGTCTGGGGCGATCGCACCACCCGCATCGGCAGTCACCAGCACATCCATTACGTGCTGCCGTTCGAGAACCGCGGCGCCGAGGTCGGCGTGACCCTGCACCATCCGCACGGCCAGATCTATGCCTATCCCTTCGTGCCGGCGGTGCCGGCGCGCATGCTGGCGCAGGAGCGCGAATACTATCTGCAGCACGGCGCCAGCTTGCTGTGCGACATGGCGCGCGACGAGGCCGCCGACGGCCGGCGCGTGCTGTACCAGGACGAGTACGCGATCGCCTTCGTGCCGGCCTGCGCGCGCTATCCCTACGAAGTGTGGGTGATGCCGACCGCGCCGTGCAAGGATTTCGCCGCGCTCACGCCGCCGCAGCGCGAAGGACTGGCGCGCGCGCTCAAGACCGTGCTGCTCAAGTACGAGACCCTGTGGAACCGGCCTTTCCCCTACCTGATGGCCTGGTACCAGGCTCCGACCGACGGCGCCGAGCACCCGGAAACCCAGCTGCACGCCCAGTTCTATCCGCCTTACCGCACGCGCGACCGCCTGAAATACCTGGCCGGCACCGAGCTGGCGGCCGGCATGTTCGCGATGGACGTGCTGCCCGAAACCACGGCCTATGAATTGCAGCAGGTCGAAGTCAGCCTGGAGGACGCCGCATGACGGGGCTGGATATGCGGGCCACGGAGGTGGCCGACAAACTGGCGCTGCTGCGCGCGACACTGGTCCAGGAAGGGGCCGGCGCGGTGCGCCTGCGCGGCACCGACTGGTTCGCCTGGGTCACGGCCGGCGGCTCGAGCGCGGTGCTGCTGACCACCGGCGTCGGCGTCGCCGAAGTGCTCGTCACGCAGGACGACGCCTGCGTGCTGACCGACGAGATCGAGGGCGAGCGTCTGCGCGCCGAGGAAGTCCCGGGCGGCTTCACCTTCCACATCGAACCGTGGGCCGAGCCGGAGCTGCGCGAGCGCTTCGTCGCCAATGCGGCCCAGGGCCGCGCCGTCCTGTCCGACCGTCCCGTGGGCGAGGAACTTCCCTTGCCGCTGGCGCTGCGCCAACGCAAGCTGGTGCTGGGCGACGCCGAACAGGCGCGCTACCGCCTGCTGGGCCGCGAGGCCGCCGAGGCGATGACGGAAGTGCTGCACCGGGCCAGGCCCGACTGGACCGAGCAGCAGCTGGCCGGCGCCGGCGCCGAGGCGCTGTGGCGGCGCGGCATCCATCCGGCCCTGGTGCTGGCGGCCGGCGCGCGGCGCCTGCCCCTGTACCGCCACGCGACGCCGTCGCACGAGCCGCTCGGCGAGCGCGCCATGCTGGTGTTCTGCGCGCGCCGCCACGGCCTGTATGCGAACCTGACCCGCTTCGTGAGCTTCGGCGGCGCCGGCTCGGCGCCCGAGGCGCAGCGCGCGCTGATGGATGTCGAGGCCACCGGCCTGGCCGCCGTGGCGCCGGGTAAATCGCTGTCGAGCGTCTATCATGCGCTGGCCCAGGCCTACCACCATGCCGACGTCGAAGGCGCGATCCGCGAGCACCACCAGGGCGGCATCACCGGCTACCTGGCGCGCGAGATCGTGGCCACCGCCAGCACCGCGACCCAGCTCGAGGAAGGCATGGCCTTCGCCTTCAACCCCAGCTTCGGCGGCATGAAGATCGAAGACACCTTCCTGCTCGGCCCGCAGGGGCTCGAGAACCTGACGTGCGATCCGGGCTGGCCGGCGCTGGACGTCCATGGCCGCAAGCGGCCGCTCTGGCTGGAGGCGCAGGCATGACCTTGAACCCCGACACCTTCTTTGGCGGAGCGCCCGAAGTGAACGCCTCGGCCCCGGGCCGGGTCAACCTGCTGGGCGAGCACACCGACTACAACGACGGCTTCATGCTGCCGGTGGCGACGCCCCAGCGCACCATGGTGGCGCTCAGCCGCAGCGGCGACGACCATTTCCACTTCTATTCGCCGAACCTCGATGCGACCGTGACCTTCGCCCGCGACGGCAGCGCGCCGCAGGGCTTCGGCAGCTATATCGAGGGCTGCATCCGGCTGGTGCAGGC
Source organism: Massilia timonae (assembly GCF_001866515.1). Lineage (NCBI taxonomy): Bacteria > Pseudomonadati > Pseudomonadota > Betaproteobacteria > Burkholderiales > Oxalobacteraceae > Massilia > Massilia timonae. The sequence continues at coordinate 163,509 of NZ_JRYB01000001.1, read as the reverse complement.
GGAAGGAATCGAGGTGCCGCCGCTGCGCGTGTACGTCGAGACCGACCTGCCGGTCGGCTCGGGCCTGTCGTCCTCGGCCGCGCTCGAGGTGGCGATGCTGCGCGCCCTGCGCGCGCTGCTGGATATCGGGCCCGATGCGCTGGACGACGTCAAGCTGGCCCGCATCGCCCAGCGCGCCGAGATCGAGTATGCGCGCGTGAATTGCGGGATCATGGACCAGATGGCGTCCAGCCTGGCCGACGAGAGCAATATGCTGTTCATCGACGCCCGCACGCTGGAGCATCGCCTGGTGCCGCTGCCGCCAGACACCGAGCTGATCGTGGTCGACTCGGGCGTGGCGCGCAAGCTCGCCGCCAGCAAGTACAACGAGCGCCGCGCCGAATGCGAGGAGGGCGCGAAAAAGCTCGGCGTGCAGGCGCTGCGCGACGTCGCCGACCCGGCCTCGGTGGAGAGCCTGCCGCCGCCGCTGCGCGAGCGGGCGCGCCACGTGGTGCAGGAAAACCTGCGCGTGCTCGAAGCGGCGCAAGGCGTGAGCGCCGAGCGCTTCGGCGAATTGATGAATGCATCGCATTTCAGCCTGCGCGACGACTACGAGGTCTCGATCCCGGAACTCGACGCGCTGTGCGAGGCCCTGCGCGCCGCCCCCGGCGTGCTGGGCGCGCGCCTGACCGGCGCCGGCTTCGGCGGCGCCTGCGTGGCGCTGTGCCGCAAGGGCCAGGCGCAGCAAGCCGCCGCCAGCGCGCTGGCGGCCTATAACCAAGATGGACGCCAAGGCCGGATCCTGGTGCCGGTGCCGACTGACAGAAAGGACCACGATGAACCAGTTTGAATATCCCCGTCCACAGCTGGTGCGCGACCAGTGGCAGAACCTGAACGGCAAGTGGCGGTTCTGCTTCGATGACGAGGGCAAGTACTTCATGCCGTCCGACGTCAAGGAGTGGACGCACGAGATCACCGTGCCGTTCGCTCCCGAGACCGAGATGAGCGGCATCCAGGACACCGGTTTCCACCGCGTGGTCTGGTATCAGCGCGACTTCGAACTCATGCCCAACGACGGGCGCACGATACTGCACTTCGGCGCGGTCGACTACAGCGCGAAGGTGTGGGTCAACGGCCAATTGGTGGCCGAGCACGAGGGCGGCCATACGCCGTTCTCGGCCGACATCACCTGCGCCATGCAGGCCGACGGCAAGCAGACGGTGACGGTGTGGGTCGAGGACGATCCGGCCGACCTGGCCAAGCCGCGCGGCAAGCAGGACTGGCTGCTCGACGCGCACTCGATCTGGTATCCGCGCACGACCGGCATCTGGCAGACCGTCTGGGTCGAGCAGGTGGCGCCGACCTATATCCAGAAGCTGCGCTGGACGCCGGTGTTCGAGACCTACGAGATCGGTTGCGAAGTGTTCGCGACCGGTGACATCCAGCAGGAGCTGTTTGTCGAGGTCAAGATCTGGCACGGCGACCAGCTGCTGGCGGACGATTACTACAAGCTGCTGGCCGGCGAAGCCAACCGCAAGATCGCGCTGTCCGACCCCGGCATCGACGATTCGCGCAACGAGATCCTGTGGAGCCCGGAGCGGCCGACCCTGCTCGACGCCGAAGTGACCCTGCGCTGCGGCGACGTGGTGCTGGACCGCATCCGCTCGTACACGGCGCTGCGTTCGGTGTCGATCAACCGCGACCGCTTCATGCTCAACGGCCGCCCTTACCAGCTGCGCCTGGTACTGGATCAGGGTTACTGGCCAGAATCGTTCATGACGGCGCCGTCGGACCAGCACCTGAAACGCGACGTCGAACTGGTCAAGCTGATGGGCTTCAACGGCGTGCGCAAGCACCAGAAGATCGAAGACCCGCGCTTTTTGTACTGGGCCGACAAGCTGGGCCTGCTGGTATGGGAAGAGATGCCCTCGGCCTACCGCTTCAGCCCGCGCGCGATCACGCGCATGGTCAAGGAATGGACCGAGGCGATCGAGCGCGACTACAGCCATCCCTGCATCATCGTGTGGGTGGCCTTCAACGAGTCGTGGGGCGTGCCCAACCTGACCCTGACCCAGGCCCATCGCAACGCGGTCGAAGCGCTATACCACCTGACGCGCACGCTCGATTCGACCCGTCCGGTGATCGGCAACGACGGCTGGGAGGCGTCGGCCACCGACATCCTCGGCATCCACGACTACGACAGCGACCCGGAGAAAATCCTGGCGCGCTACGCCGTCACCGATCCGGTGCGCACCCTGTTCGACCAGCGGCGTCCCGGCGGGCGCATCCTGACCCTGGATGGCTTCCCGCACCGCGGCCAGCCGATCGTGCTGACGGAATTCGGCGGCATCGCCTACGATCCGAAGCAGACCCCGAATCCGGACGAGACCACCTGGGGCTATAGCCGCGCCCATACGGCGGAAAGCTATCTCAAGCAGTACCGGCGCCTGCTGCAGGTGGTGAATGAGACCTTCATGTTCAGCGGCTTCTGCTATACCCAGTTCGCCGACACCTTCCAGGAGGCCAATGGCTTGCTGAACGCCGACCGGACGCCCAAGCTGCCGCTGGATGTCATCAGCAATGCGACGCGCAACATCCCGATGTTTCACCGCGAGGTGGAGGAGGGCAAGGACCCGGGCACGCCCTGAGCCCGGCAATCCCTCGTTTGCTTCTGTCACGGGTGGACGGCCGGTCCACCCGGCGGCGCGGCCCGGCTAGCGCTGGATGGCGCCACCCGTCACGTTGATACGGTCGCCGCTGCGGAAGTCGGGTGTGGCGCCGTGGGTGACCACCTGCGTGCTGCCGTCGTCCATGCGCACCGTGACGCGATAGGACTGGCTGCTGCCGGCGCTGCTGGTCGCTCCGGCCGCGCCGCTGCTGCCCATCGACGAATCGCCCTCGGTAATGCCGCTCGATGCCGGCAGGACCTCGATCGCCAGCACGGTGCTGTTGGGCGCCGCGCTGGCCGCGGCCGCGCCCGCGGTCGAGGCGCCGCCGCTGCCGTCGTCCTGCATGCTGGAGGTGCCGGAGCCGCTGGCGCCGGAGGCGCCCGAGCTGCCCGAGCTGCCCGACGTGTCGGAGCTGCCCGAGACGCCGGCGCCGTCCTGGATGCTCTCGGTGGTCGTGCCGCTGCTGCCCGAGGTGCCCGGGGTGCCCGAGGTGCCCGAGGTGCCCGAGGAGCCGCTGGATCCCGCGCCGTAGTCGCTGGTTCCGGTGCTGCCGCTGGCGCCGCTGGCGCCACTCGACGACGATCCGCTGGATGCTTCGCCACGCATGGCGGCGCACCCCGAAATGGCGAGCGCGACCGCCAGCAGGCCCGCCATGGCCACGCTCTGGTGTGTTTGCTTCATGATCAACTCCTCGTTTGGATGTTTAGTGGGGATGTGACGATGCCGCGCGCCACGAGGATAAGAGGCGGGAAGTGCGGCAGCGTTCCAGCTGACTTCCTTTGGAGGCCGGTTGGATCAAGCTGGAGGGTTCTTTGCGGAACCCGAACGGAGGATGATGGTCAGCGCCGACGCGTCGCCGGCGCCGGCCGCGGAGCGCGGCTGGCCAGCACCGCCAGCACGGTGGAGGCGAGGGTGGCGGCCGTGACGTCGACCAGCCAGTCGCGCACGTCGCCCGAGCGATACGGGAAGAAACTTTGCACCCATTCGTCGACGGCGCCCATCAGCGCGATGGCCAGCATCGCCTTCAGGGCGCGCTGGAGCGGCGTGCCGGTGGCGCCCAGGAACCACAGGGCGGCCAGGAAGGCGTAGGTCATGCCATGCAGCACCACGCCGGACGCATAGGCGCCGACCTCGGCGCGGGCGCCGGGGATCGAGCCCGCCACCAGGATGGCCAGCAGCCCGAGCAGGGCGAAGCCATGCAGGGCGCGGCGGACTGTGGGTGGGGGGTGCAGCAGGGACGACAGAGCGGGCATCGAGGCGAACGGGGTAGGTGGATGCGTAAGGTGGGCGCGTAAGGTGGACGCGTAGAGCGGCAACCATACCACGCTTGCAGCCAATTGCCCGCACGTTAATGCCAGATCAGATCGTCAGGGCCGGCGCGCCATCTGCGTAATGGGCGTCGAAACAGCTTTCGCAATCGGCACAGAACAGGTGGGCCATGCGCACGCTGCCCTGTCGCAAGACCAGCTTTAAGTGGGCTTGCTGGCACTTGGGGCAGACTTCGCGGACGCTGCCGAAAGTGAGCAGGTTGAGCGGCGTGCTGTCGCTGTCGAGCGTGTCGACGACGGCGCCCGGATTGAGTTCGCTCAGGACGAGGTCGCCGTCTTCATGATGGCGGCGGCAAGTGTCGGGGGCGTTGGCTGGTACACGTAGGTTCATAGGACGGGTTCCCTTGGACGTTTCGTTGTACGTGGTCTTCCGACCCGTGGCCGAATCGGAAGCGCGAACTTTATGATAGTCAAATCAGCGACGGCTTCAAGCGCTGTGACAATTTTTTTACTGCGGGTTGCGCTGGGGCAGAGAGTGAGACCAGTCTGCAACAGGTCAAGTTCCAGCCTGCGGGCACCTAAAAAAATGCCCGCCGGTGGCGGGCACAACCCAAGATCGGGCCAAGAGATGCGAAATCGGTTGGTGTGTAGCACCCCGGGCGCTGCACACCTGCTGTCATCAGGCATATCGGTTGCGTGTATGACAGGTGATTCTTAGTATAGGGAGAGTTTGTGACGCGATTGTGACTAAGCGCAAAGTTCTGGCGGTATCAAATGACCGACGGGCGCCGTCGCGTCATGCATGTGCCTTATACGTAGAACTACGTAGCGGCGGCCTTCCTGGCCGTTTCAGGCAAAAAAAAAGCCCGCTCTTGCGCGGGCTCAAAACTATTTTCTTGGAGGAGAATAGTGGAGACAGGTGTAATTATCGGGGTCGGCCATTCGGGTGTCCAATTGCGAGTTTGGATACCAGACATGCGTTAAAGTAATATCTGCCCCGTTTCGGTCATTGTCAGTCGCGTACCGGCACCGTGTAGTTCAGCGCCATGCGGCCGCCGTCGGCGTACAGCGTCTGGCCGGTCATGTACGACGCGTCGTCGCTGGCCAGGAAGGCGGCGATCGAGGCGACTTCTTCCGGCTCGCCGCAGCGGCCCAGCGGCGTGCGCGACAGGATGGTGTGACGGGCCTCCGGGCTGCCCAGCACGGCCTGCCTGGCCAGTTCGGTCAGGATGGTGCCCGGGCCGATCGCATTGACGCGGATGCCATATTGGGCCAGGGCGATCGACGCCACCCGGGTCAATTGGTTGACGCCGCCTTTCGACACCACATAGGGCACCTGGTTCGGGATGGTCAGCTCGGCGTTGACGCTCGACATATTGATGATGCAGCCGCCTTCGCCGCGTTTCACCATGTCGCGCGCCGCCGCCTGGCTGCACAGGAACATCGATTTCAGGTTCACGCGCAGCACGCGGTCGAAATCGTCTTCTTCCAGGTCGAGGAAATCGGCCGCATGGGTCACGCCCGCGTTGTTGACCAGGATGTCGATGCGCCCGAACGCGTCGAGGGTGGCCTGGATCATCGCGTCGACCTCCTTCTTGACGCCGACGTCGGCGCGGAAGAAGCGGGTGGCGTCGCCCAGGCTGGCGGCGGCCTGCTCGACTTCAGGCTTGAGGTCGACGAGCATCACGCGCGCGCCTTCGCGCACCAGGCGCTGGGCGCAGGCCAGGCCGATGCCCTGGCTGGCGCCGGTGACGATGGCAATCTTCTGGTTGAGTTTCATGGCGGGCTTTCGTAGAGAGGCAAAGGCCGCCATTCTAACCACTCGTCGCGGCTACCCGTCATGCATGATCGTCGATGCGCGTGTAAGTTTTCCATGCGGCGCGCGACTAAGCAGGTATCTCCACCACAACGGGAACAAGCATGACCCGCAAGCATCTCGCCCTCGCCTGGACCCTGTTCCTGTCGATGCTGCTGTATTCCGGCATGGCCGCCGCCCTCGCGCCCTGCCACCTGCCGCATTTCCCCGAGCGGGTCGAGTGCGGCACGCTCGACGTGCCGGAAGACCGGGCCAATCCGGCCGGCCGCCGCATCACGATTCACTTTGCCCGCATCAAGGCCACCGCGAAACCGGCGGCGCCCGACCCGCTGCTGGTGCTGGCCGGCGGTCCCGGCCAGGCCGCCATGGACTACGGGCCGCTGCTGGCCACCGCCTTCCGTGAAGTGCGCAAGCGGCGCGACATCCTCCTGGTCGACCAGCGCGGCACCGGCCGATCGAACCCGCTGCGCTGCCCGATGCCCGAGGCGGCGATCGCGCAAGGCGACACGGCAGCGGCCCAGGCCAGCCTGCGCGCCTGCCTGGCGGGACTCGACGCCGACCCGCGCCACTTCCATACCGAAGCCGCGCTGGCCGACTTCGAGGAGCTGCGGCGCGCGCTCGGCTACCGCCAGTTCAGCCTGTGGGGCGGTTCGTATGGCACCCGCACCGCGCTGATGTATGCGCGGCGCTATCCCGGCAGCGTGCGCGGCATGGTGCTCGATTCGGTGGCGCCGCCCAATGCCCGCATCCTGCTGTCGTCGCGTCACGCCCAGACGGCGCTCGAGCGCCTGCTGGCCGACTGCGCCGCCGACCGGGGCTGCGCCAGGGCCTTCCCGAACCTGGCGCGCGAGCTCGACGCCGTGCTGGCGCTGCCGGCCCTCGGTCCGCACCAGGCCGGGGCGGTGCCGCAACTGCTGCGTGGCGCCATGTACAGCGCCCAGCATGCCAGCGTGCTGCCGTTCGCCATCCACGCCGCCGCCAATGGCCGGCCGCAGCCCCTGCTTGCCCTGTACGACGCCCTGGCCGGCTGGAGCCTGGAAGGCATGACCTTCGGCCAGACCCTGTCGGTGCTGTGCGCTGAAGAAGCGCCGTTCACCCATGCCGCCGCCATGCGCGATGACGCCGGCGCAAGCCGCTTCGGCGAAGACTATGCAAGGGGCTGGCGCGACTGGTGCGCGGCATGGCCGGCGGCGCGGCTCGACGCCGAACTGACGCGCGCCGTCGTGTCGGACGTCCCGACGTTGCTGCTGGCGGGCGGCCTCGATCCGGTCACGCCGCCGGAAAACGCCCACCTGGCGGCGCGCACCTTGCGCCACAGCCGGGTGCTGGTGGCGGCCGGCGCCGGCCATACCTTCAGCGGCGCCGGCTGCGCGCCGCGCCTGATCGCCGCCTTCCTCGAGCATGCCATTCCCGCCGCCGTGGACGGCGCCTGCCTGGCGGCGATTCGCCGTCCCCCGTTCGTGCTGGCCGACGGCCAGCCCACCCTGTGAGGAGCGCGCCATGATCGTCGTGAACCGGATCGGTAAACGTTTCAAGACCTTGCAGGCCCTGGACGAGGTCAGCTTCACGGCCCGTCCCGGCGCCATCACCGCGCTACTGGGGCCGAACGGCGCGGGCAAGTCGACCTGCCTGCGCATCCTGTATGGCCTGCTGGCGCCGGACAGCGGCAGGGTCGCCATCGACGGCATCGACGTGACGCGCGCACCGCTCGCCGCGCGGCGCCGGCTCGGCATCGTCACCGACGAATTCGGGCTGTATGAGCGGCTCACGCCGCGCGACCACCTGCGCTATTTCGGCCGCCTGCACGGCATGCGCGGCGCCATGCTCGAACGCGCCATCGAGCGCGTCGTGCAGGAGGTGGGACTGGAGGCCGAAGCGGGGCGCGCCTGCAACGGATTTTCGGCCGGCCAGCGCATCAAGGTGGCGCTGGCGCGCGCCTTGCTGCATGATCCTGCCGTGCTGGTGCTGGACGAGCCCACGCGCGGCCTGGACGTGATGAGCACGCGCGCCGTGCGCGAGGCCTTGATGCGGGCAAGGACGCGTGGAGCAGCGGTGCTGCTGTCGACCCACGTGATGCAGGAGGCGGCCCAGTTGTGCGACCAGGTGGTGGTGCTGGCCGCGGGCCGGGTGCGCTTTGCCGGGACGACGCCGGCGCTGCTGGCGCAGACCGGCAGCAGCGGCCTGGAACAGGCATTCGTCGAAGTGATCGGCAGCGATGAGGGGATGGCGGCATGAAGGGACAGGCACTGTGGACCGTGGTGACGAAAGAGGTGATGGATGCCGTGCGTGACCGCCGATCGATGATGGCGGGATTGCTGTTCGCGCTGCTCGGCCCCTTCGTACTGGCGGCCGTGCTCAAGGCGATGATCGCGTCCGAGCTTGACGCCGGCGTGCGGCCGCTGCACCTGGTGGGGGCGGCCCATGCGCCAGGGCTTGTGCGGCACCTGGAGGCCGCAGGCGTCACGCTGCGGGAGAGCGACGCGAAGCCGGAGAGCCTGCTGGCGGCTGCGCCGGGCTCGGTGGTGCTGGAAGTGCCGGCGCGGGCGCCGCGCGAACTGGCCCAGGGACGCGAGGCCACGCTGGCCCTGTGGGCCGACATGTCCGATGACGACGCCCGGCGCCAGGTCCAGCGCGTGCAGGCGCTGGTGGCGGGCTACGGCGCGCAGCTGTCCGGCCAGCGTTTGCTGGCTGCCGGCGTGGCGCCCGGCCATGCCGGCGCCCTGCACCTGCAACTGCGCGACATGGGCAGCCAGGGCGGACGCGCGGCGCTGGTGCTGGGCGCCTTGCCGCTGTTCTGGCTGCTCGGCCTGGTCGTCGGCGGCTCGCACGTGGCCCTGGACGCGACCGGCGGTGAACGCGAACGGCGCTCGCTCGAGGCCTTGCTGGCGCAGCCGGTGGCGCCCGCTACGCTCTTCATCGGCAAATGGCTGACCGCCTCGCTGTTCGGCTACGCCAGCAGCGCCGCGGCGCTGCTGCTGTCGGTGCAGGCGCTCGAACGCCTGCCGCTGCATGAAGTGGGCGTCGCCTTCGCGCCCGACGCGGCGCTGCTCGTGCAGATGCTGATCATCCTGCTGCCTCTGGCGCTGCTGGTGGGCGCCCTGCAATGCGTGGTGGCGCTGCATGCCCGCACTCACAAGGAAGGGCAGATCTATCTCAACCTGCTGCAACTGGCGCCGATGCTGCTCATGATGGAAAAGCTCGGCCCCACGTCGCCGTCCACCGCCCATCTGCTGCCGATGTTCAGCCAGCACGCCCAACTGAGTGCGCTGCTCGCCGGCCAGGCCGTGGCGCCCCAGCTGCTGGCGTTGTCGGCGGCCGGCTGCCTGGGCGCCGCCGCCTTGCTGGTCGCCTTCGGCAGCCGGCGCCTGGCCAGCGAACGCTTCGTGTTCGGGCTGTGATGACCGCTTCGCAGGACAGTGAATTCAAGCGCTTGATGGCCGAGCATGGCGGCATGCTGATGCGCTTCGCCGCCAGCTTCGAGCGTAACCGCCATGCGCGCGACGACCTGGTGCAGGACGTCATGCTCGCCGTGTGGCAGGCCTTGCCGGCCTTTCGCGGCGAATCGAGCCTCAAGACCTATGTGATCGGCGTCGCGCACCGGCGCTGCGCCAGCCATGTGATGCGCGCGGCGGCGCAGCCGCAGCACGAGGAGCTTGACGAGGAATGGGTTGACCAGCAACCAGGGCCGGAAACCCTGGCTGGCCTGAACCAGCAGCAGCAACGCCTGCTCGTCGCGCTGCGCCAGTTGCCGGTCGGGCAGCGCCAGCTGGTGCTGCTGGCGCTCGAAGGGATGCGCTATGAAGAGATCGCGCAGTTGCTCGGCATCTCGGTGAATAATGTCGGCGTGCGGCTCAATCGCGCCAAGGCCGCGCTCAAGGAAAGGCTGGAGGAACGATGAACGATGCGGATGAATGGGCGAAGCTGCAGGATGCCTGGGGCGCGGATGCGCCGACCGCCGTGCCGTTGCCCGACGTGGCGGCGATGATTGCGCGCGCGCGGCGCGAGCGTCGTTTGATCATGTGGACGATCGCGGGCGAGTGGGCTTTGGCTGCGGTGGCTGCCGGCATGCTGGTCGCCCGCTGGCCCTTGCTGGATACCGAGGGCATCATGTTGCCGTGGACGATGTTCTATGTGCTGGTGATGTGCTTCGTCATGGTCACCTATACCTGGACCCGCCTGCAGGCCTTGCAGGAGCCAGGCGGCGCCAGCCTGCGCGACTGGCTGGATCTGCGGCGTCGCCGCGCGCTGCTCGGCTTGCGTCTGGCGCGGCTGACGCGCTGGACCACCATCGCTCTGTCGCCGGCGCCGGTGGTCTCCCTGATCACGGCGCGCGACGCCTGGAATGCGGCATGGTCTTCGGTGGCGGTGACCCTGGTGCTGGCAGGCGGCTGGGTATGGGCGCGCCACAAGACGCGCCGCATGAGGGTGGAAATCGCCGAGGTCGGCGCGCTGGCGCGCGAGTGGCTGGACGAGCAGGACGGGACGACTACAGCATGACCGGCCGGTCCGGCAGCTCGTTGGGCCGCTCGCCGCTGGACGGGAAGTGCTCGCGCAGCAGCGCGTTGACCTGGTTGACCGCGGCCAGGGTCGCATCATGGAAGCTGCCTTGCCTGAAGCCCTCGGTCATGGTGCGGCATACGGCCTGCCAGGTGGCGGCATCGATCTTGCGGTCGATGCCGCGGTCGGCCACGATGTCGATCTTGTGCTCGGCCAGGTTCACGTAGATCAGCACCCCGCAATTGTCTTCGGTGTCCCACACGCCATAGTCGGCGAACAGGGCAATCGCGCGCTGGCGGTTGGTGACGCCTTCCCAGGCCGCCTCGAACGGCAGCGATTTCTCGACGATCAGGCGCACTTCGCCACGGTGGGTGCGTTCACCAAGGTCGATCGCTTCGGCGATCGCGTCCAGGGTCGCGTCGGGGAAGGCCTGCTTCGCCTCGCTGGCGCTGCTCTTCCAGTGGCGCCAGGCGCGGCGCATCTTGTGTGTCATCGATCCCATTACCAGTCTCCCGAGGCGCCGCCGCCGTCGAAGCCGCCGCCGCCGCCCGAAAAGCCGCCGCCGCCGAAGCCACCGCCGCTGCTGCCGAAACCGCCGCCACCGCCGCGGCTCATATTGCCGATGATGTTGCCGAGGACGAAGCCGGTGGTGGCGCTGCCCCAGTGCGACTGGCCGCGCCGCGTGCCGACCGTGCGTCCGCGGCGCGGCCGGAATACCGAGCGCAGCATGGAGGCGCCGATGATGATCAGGAAGATCGCCCACAGCGGGAAGCCGCCGTCGCTCGCCGCCTGGCGCTGCTGTTGCTGCGGCGGTGGCGCCGGGAAGGCTTCCTGGTTGAGCAGGGTGGCGATGGCGCCGACACCGGCGACCAGGCCCTCGTAATAGTGTTCTTGACGGAAGTGCGGCGCGATCACGTCCTGCAGGATGCGCTTGGATTGGGCGTCGGTCAGCACGCCCTGCACGCCGCGTCCGGCCTCGATGCGCAGGCGGCGCAGCGCACTGGGGTTATCGCGCGCCACCAGCAGCAGCACGCCGTCGTCGACGCCCTTGCGACCCAGCCGCCAGGCGTCGGTGACGCGGATGCTGTACTGCTCGATCGCCTCGGGCTCGGTCGACTTCACCAGCAGCACGGCGATCTGGCTGCCGGTCTTGGCTTCGTAGTCGGCCAGCACCGCTTCCAGGCGCTGGCGCTGGGCGGCGTCGAGCATGCCGGCCTGGTCGGTGACGCGCGTGGTCAGCTTTGGCACAGGCTGCAGCTGAGCGAATGCCGATGCGCTGGTAGCCAGCGCGAGCAGCACGATGCAGAAAAAACGCGACAGTGCGGTCATGCCGGCTTACTTGCCGAAGTCGACCGTCGGTGCGGTCGAGATCGCCTTCTCGTTCTCGACGGTGAACGAGGGCTTGGTGTCATAGCCGAACACCATCGCCGTCAAGTTCTTGGGGAACTGACGCACGGTCACGTTGTAATCCTGGACCGAGGCGATATAGCGCTGGCGCGCCACCGTAATGCGGTTTTCCGTGCCTTCCAGTTGCGACTGCAGGTCGCGGAAGCTCGTGTCGGCCTTCAGGTCGGGGTATTTTTCCGAGACCATCATCAGACGCGACAGGGCGCCGGACAGCTCGCCCTGCACCTGCTGGAACTTCTGGAAGGCCTCGGGGTTGTTCAGCACCTCGGGCGTGATCTGGAAGCTGGTGGCCTGGGCGCGGGCGCGGGTCACCGCTTCCAGCGTGGCGCTCTCATGCGAGGCGTAGCCCTTGACGGTGTTGACCAGGTTCGGGATCAGGTCGGCGCGGCGCTGGTACTGGTTCACCACCTCGCTCCATGCCGCCTTGGTGGCTTCGTCCTTGGTCTGGAATTCGTTGTAGCCGCAGCCGGACAGCAGGGCGCCGGCCAGGACGGCGCCGCCGAGGAGACGGGCCCAACGGAAAATCAGGGAATTGGTCATGATGTTGTTTGCGTGTACAAGTTGTCGAATGATCAAAATATACCTGAAACAGCCACAGTTTGGCGTCCGGGGGGCGCTTGAATAGCGGCGATGGACCGCCGGCGGTTACAATAATGGGTTTGCATTTACAAAGATACAAGGGGCTAGAGGTGAATTTTATCAACAAACTTTCCGCCGCATGGGCCCGCAACGATTCGCTGCTGTGCGTCGGCCTCGACCCGGACCTGGCGCGCCTGCCTGCCCACTTGCAGGGCCAGCCGGACGCCATCGTCCAGTTCTGCAAGGCCATCATCGACGCGACCGCCGACCTGGCCTGCGCCTTCAAGCCGCAGATCGCCTATTTCGCCGCCCTCGGCGCCGAAGACCAGCTGGAACAAATCTGCGCCTACCTGCGCGCCACCTACCCGCACATCCCGCTGGTGCTGGACGCCAAGCGCGGCGACATCGGCGCCACCGCCCACCAGTACGCGCGCGAAGCGTTCGAGCGCTATGGCGCCGACGCGGTGACGGTCAGCCCCTACATGGGCTTCGACTCGGTCGAGCCCTATATGGAATGGCCGGACCGCGGCGTGATCGTGCTGTGCCGCACCTCGAACGCGGGCGGCTCCGACCTGCAGTTCCTGGACGTGGCGGGGCGTCCGTTGTACCAGCACGTGGCCCAGCTGGTCGCCGACAAATGGAACCGCAACGGCCAGTGCGCGCTGGTGGTGGGCGCGACCTTCCCGGACGAGATCGCGCAGGTGCGCAAGCTGGTGGGCGACATGCCGCTCTTGATCCCGGGCGTGGGCGCCCAGGGCGGCGACGTCGAGGCGACCGTCAAGGCCGGCCGCACGGCGGCGGGCGCGGGCATGATGATCAATTCGTCGCGCGCGATCCTGTATGCGACGCCGCAGGAGGGCGAGGATTTCGCCCAAGCGGCGCGGCGCGTGGCGCGCGAGACGCGCGATGCGATCAACGCATATCGCCACGCTTGATCCCGGGTCGTGGACGCCTCCGCCGTCCACGACACGTTCAATATCGGTCGGGAGCGATCGACTCGGCGTAATCGTACAAGGCGCCGAGGATTTCCTCCGCGCGCTCGTCCGCCGTCTCCGACAAGGCATCGATCTCGGTAAACAGCTGGTCGACCGTACGCGCCCCATGCGCACCCTCGAACAGCCGCGCCGCCCGGTGCGCTTCCCACAGCTGCATCTCGTCTTCCGAAAGCGTGTGCGGGAAATTGCGCGCGCGGTAGCGGAACAATAGTTCGTTGAGGCGCTCGTCCTCGAAGCTGACGCGCCGCGCCAGCGCCTCGGGCTTCTGCATGCGCAGGGACTCGAGCTGGCGGCGGTCGTCGCGGCTGACGAAGCCGCCGTACAGGTCTTCGTCGACGTCCACCGTCTCGCCCGCGCCGGGCTTGGCCAGCACCTGGGCCCAGATCGCCCGCATGTCCGGCCCGCCGGCCGCCAGCGCGGCGTGCGCGCGACCGCGCTCGAGGTCAATGTCCCAGCGCGTGGCCAGGTCGGCCCGCAGGGTCTTGAGGTTCCCGACCAGCATCGGCGATTTATTCAGGTGCACGCTCTTGATCGGCAGCCGGGTCACGCCTTCGGGCAAGTCGCCGGCGCGCGTAAACATGCGCGTGCGGATGGTGTCGGCGTCGAGCGCGAACAGTTCGGACGGGTCGTGGCGGCAATCCCAGACCAGCACCTCGTTCTTGTTGGTCGGATGCTGGGCCAGCGGATAGACCAGGCCCAGGCAGCCGTATTCGACCGGGAACATGCCGGACACGTGCAGGAAAGGCTGGCGCTGGCCCGGGTCGAGGTGCAGGCCGATCTCGGTCGCGACCCGGTCCTTGCGGCGCAGCTCGAGGCAGAAGTCGAACAGGCGCGGTTGCCTGTCGCGGATCAGGCGCGCCAGCGCGATGGTGGCGCGCACGTCGGACAGCGCATCGTGCGCCGCCTCGTGGGCCAGGCCGTTGGCGGCGCTCAGGTGTTCCAGCTTGAAGCTCGGCTTGCCGTCGTCGCGGGTCGGCCATTCGATGCCCTCGGGGCGCAGCGCGTATACCATGCGCACCACGTCGAGCAGGTCCCAGCGGCCGCAGTTGTGCTGCCACTCGCGCGCGTAGGGATCGATCAGGTTGCGCCAGAACAGGAAGCGGGTCACCTCGTCGTCGAAGCGGATCGTGTTGTAGCCGACGCCGATCGTGCCCGGCTCGCTGAAGGCGGCTTCGATGCGGCGCGCGAATTCATGTTCGGGCACGCCTTGCTCGAGGCAGTGCTGCGGGGTGATGCCGGTGATCAGGCACGATTGCGGGTCGGGCAGGAAGTCGTTGGCCGGCTGACAGTACAGCATGACCGGCTCACCGATCTCGTTGAGGTCGGCGTCGGTGCGGATCGCGGCGAACTGGGCCGGGCGGTCGCGGCGCGGCACCGCGCCGAAGGTTTCATAGTCGTGCCAGAGGAAGGTATGCGTGCTCATGTGTTGTTGTTGTGTGTGCTGCTTCACAGCGTCAACCAGCATGGTGGCACATCCGCGCCGATCAGTCACGGCCGGCGGCAAGCGACTTCAAGCGCAGACGCGGTCGCGTCCCGCCTGCTTGGCGCGGTACAGGGCGGCGTCGGCCGCCGCCATCAGGCCGCGCTCGTCGTCGCCGGGCGCCAGGCTGGCCACGCCGAAGGAGGCGGTCAGGTGCGGCAGCGGCAGGCGCATGTCGGGGAACACGACGGCCAGGCGCAGGCGCCGGCACAGGCGTTCGGCCACCCCGGTGGCCAGTTCCGGCGTGGTGTCGGGCAGCACGGCCAGCATCTCCTCGCCGCCATAGCGCACCGCGAAGTCGGACGGGCGCAGCGCGGCGCGGATCACGTTCGCCGCTGCGGCCAGCGCGGCGTCGCCGGCGATGTGGCCGTGGGTGTCGTTGAAGCGCTTGAAGTGGTCGAGGTCGATCATCACCAGCGACAGCGCCCTGCCGTCGGTGGCCGCGCGCGCGGCCAGCTTGGGCAGCATCTCGCCCAGCCAGGCGCGGTTGTACAGGCCCGTGAGCGGGTCGTTGAGCGAGAGCTGGCGGTAGAATTCGCCCAGCTTCTGGCGCCGGCGCAGCAGGGCGTTGGTGGCGCGGATGCGGAAGGACAGCAGGCGCAGCAGGTTACGCGCCAGCACGCTGGAGCGTTCGATCAGGGTCCACACCATGTCGGACTCGATCACCAGGAGTTCGGTGTCCTCGAGCGCCGTCATCGCCGCCAGGTTCGCCGCGTCGTCCAGCACCGCCTGTTCGCCGACGCTCTCGCCCGGGAGGATGCGGCTGGTGTTGCCTTCGTCGCCGGCATGGGCGTCGGGTGCGATCTCGAGCACGCCCGACAGGACGATGTACAGGCGCGCCTGGCCGCCATCGTCGATGCGGCGACCGCGCGCCATGCGCACGACGGCGCAGCCAGCCACCATCGCGGCGATGGCCGGGTCGGTCTCGTCGCGAAACAGGTGCAGGTCGCGCAGCGTCGTACGGGAAGCACCGAAGGTGCCGATGTGTTCCAAGTGGGGCCTCGAGCGAATCGCGTAAGGTTGAGTCCTTACAGCGGTGAAATGATAGCCTATCGGACCTGGAATGCGTATTCGGCGCGGCTTAAACAACAATGGTGAAACATCGCATGACGACTTCTGACAATCTCCTCGTCGACGCGCTGGGCCGGCGGCATGCCGTGGCCGCGGACGCCCGCATCGTGTCGCTGGTGCCGTCGATCACCGAGCTGCTGTGCGACCTCGGCCTGGCGCCGCGGCTGGTCGGCCGCACCGGTTTCTGCATTCACCCGAAGGCGGCGGTGGCGGACATCCCCAAGGTCGGCGGCACCAAGGACGTCAACCTCGAGAAGATCCGCAAGCTGGCGCCGACCCACGTCGTGGTCAACATCGACGAGAACGAAAAGCCGACCGTCGACGCGCTGGCGCAGTTCGTGCCGCACGTGGTGGTCACCCATCCCCTGGTCCCGCACGACAACCTGGCGCTGGCGCGGCTGATGGGCGGCATCTTCGGCGCCGGGGAACAAGCCGGGGCTTGGTGCGGGGCCTTCGAGGAAGAACTGGCGCGGCTGCGCGCCTTGCCGGCCGGCCCGGCGCGCACGGTCCTGTACTGCATCTGGCAAGACCCATGGATGAGCGTGTCGAAAGACACGTATATCGCCGCCATGCTGGCCGAACTGGGCTGGCGCGTGCCCGCGCTGGGAGCGGCGCGCTATCCCCGTTTCGACTGGTCCGAAGCCCTGGTGGACGGGCTCGACGCCGTGCTGCTGTCGACCGAACCCTACCGCTTCACGGAGGCGCACGCGGACGCGCTGGAAAAACAGATCGGGATTCCGGTGCTGCTGGTCGATGGCGAGATGATGTCGTGGTACGGCAGCCGCGCGCTGGCGGGCTTGCGCTATCTGCGCGAAGTGAGGGCGATGCTGGAGGGGAGCGCTGCGTAGGCTGAAGGCAGGCCCGGACGGGCCTGCGCTTCATTGGTTCACGATCACATGTCCGTCAAGTGCTTGTCGGCGGTTGGATCTTCGGTGTGCGTGATCGAGGCGGCGCGCTGCTTGTCCTGCAGGCGGCCGATCGCGCTGTCGAGGGCGCGCGCCAGCTTGCCGCCGGCGTTGTTGATGGCCTGGTGCAGGTCGGTGGCGTGCTCGTGGATGACGATCGGCGCGATGCCCGCCAGGCGTGCTTCCAGCATGCAGGAATTGCCGCCGTCCGCTTTCTTCTCCTTGTTCTCATTGCTCAGGTGAACGTCAACACGGTTGACCTGGTCGCCGAAACGACCGATGGAGGAGCGCACGACTTCCTGGACGTGCTCGTCCAGGCCCTGATGCTTGTTGATGGTGTTATCGGTATTTACATTGATCTGCATGGATGGCTCCTGTAGTCATTACGGCTTCATCTTACACCTCCCGCGATTTTCGCCGCGTCCACCTGAATTGCCGTCCTGACAATGACGCCAAGGTATCAATGTTGCTGAATTTCCACAACGCAATTATTTGCTCGTTTTGTAGGATCGGTCCTACTAAAATCCAGCAATGACGCAAAATTCTATCGAATTGTTTCACGTAAAAGTTCAAAAGTCACAACAGTCGAAAGACCGGTGCGTGCATGAAACGATAAAAATACGCAGATGCCTCGCTGAATCGGCAGACGCAATGACAGGGATTGGAAGGAATAAAATGCAATTAATGCAATTGAAAATCGGCCAGCGCCTGGCCCTCGCTTTCGGCCTGGTGTTGGTGCTGCTGGCCGTCGTACTCGGAACGGGCGTGCAGAAGCTGAGCGCCATGAACGACCTGTTGGTCAGGGTCGTCGAGGTGAACAATGCGAGGATCGATGCCGCCGCCGCGATGCGCGACAACCTGCGCCGGATCTCGATCGCGGTGCGCGACATCACGATCATTTCCGACGAGGCGCTGATGCAGGAACAGTCCACCGCGATCGTCAAGGCGCGCGAAGCCTACGAGAGCGCGGCAAGCAAGCTCACGGCGTCGATCACTTCCGAGGAAGGCAAAGCCCAGCTCGCCAATACCGCGGCGGCGGCGGCCAAGGTACTGCCGCTGGTCGCGAAGGGCGAGGCGCTGGCGAAGCAGAACGAGCTCGAGGCCGGCCGTGAATTCCTGCGCACCGAGTTCGTGCCGGCGATGCGCGGCTGGACCGCGTCGATCGACGAGATCATTACCCTGCAGAGCCAGCGCAACAACGAGGACCAGGAGCGCGGGCGTACCGCCTATGCGCAAGCGCGCGCGCTGATGTTCGGCGTGGGTGGCGCAGCCCTGCTGGCCGCGGTCGCGGTCGCCTGGCTGATCACCCGTTCGATCGTCAAGCCGCTGAATCAGGCGGTGGAAGTGGCGCGCACCGTCGCCGCGGGCGACCTGAGCAGCGAGATCGAGGTCACCTCGACCGATGAGACGGGCCAGCTCCTGCGCGCGCTGAAAGAGATGAACACGAACCTGCGCGACATCGTCAGCCAGGTGCGCGAAGGCACCGACACCATCGCCACCGCTTCGGACGAGATCGCGGTGGGCAACCTCGACCTGTCGAGCCGCACCGAGCAGCAGGCCAGCTCGCTGGAAGAAACCGCCTCGTCGATGGAAGAACTGACCTCGACCGTCAAGCAGAACGCCGAACACGCACGCCAGGCCAATGGCCTGGCGCGCTCGGCCTCCGACGTCGCCACCCGCGGCGGCGTCGTGGTATCCAGCGTGGTCGACACCATGGGCGCCATCCATGCGTCGGCCAGCAAGATCGTCGACATCATCTCGGTGATCGACGGCATCGCCTTCCAGACCAACATCCTGGCGCTGAACGCGGCGGTCGAAGCGGCGCGCGCCGGCGAGCAGGGCCGCGGCTTCGCCGTGGTGGCAAGCGAGGTGCGCAACCTGGCCCAGCGTTCGGCCAGCGCGGCCAAGGAAATCAAGACGCTGATCGACGACTCGGTGACCAAGGTCGACGAAGGCAGCCGCCTGGTGACCCAGGCCGGCGCCACCATGGACGAGATCGTGGTGAGCGTCAAGCGCGTCACCGACATCATGGGCGAGATCACGGTCGCCAGCCACGAGCAGGAAAACGGCATCGAGCAGATCAACCAGGCGGTCAGCGAGATGGATGCGGTGACCCAGCAGAACGCGGCCCTGGTCGAGGAAGCGGCCGCCGCCGCCCAGTCGCTGAAGGAGCAATCGGCGCGCCTGGCCGAGACGGTCAGCGTGTTCAAGCTGGAGACTGGCCAGCGCACCGCCGGCGCGGCCCGTCCGGCGGCATCGGCATCGGCATCGGCATCGAACCGGCGCGCGCTGGCGGTGGCCTGAAGTCAGGGCAGGGGCGACGGCGCGGGCGTCAGCTCGCGCGCTCTTTTTCGTGGTGCGGGAAGCGGTCCATCCTGGACAGCACCGGGAACAGCACCGCCCACAGCCCGGTGACCACCAGCGTGGCAACGCCGCCGAGCAGGATGGCGCGCGTGAGGCCCAGCCAGCCGGCGGTGACGCCGGATTCGAATTCTCCCAGCTCGTTCGAGGCGCCGATAAACACCGAGTTCACGGCGCTGACCCGGCCGCGGATCTCGTCCGGGGTCTCGTACTGCACCAGCAGGTGGCGGATGTAGACGCTGACCATGTCGCCCACGCCGAGCAGGAACAGGGCGGCCAGGGCGACCGGGAAGCTGTCGGTCAGGCCGAGCAGGATCACGCAGACGCCGTACAGCGCGACGCCGCCGAACATCCAGGCCCCGACCCGGCGCGTGATCGGGAACATCGCGAGCGTGATCGAGCACAGGGCGGCGCCGACGCCGGGCGCGGTGCGCAGGAAACCGAGGCCGGTGGGCCCGGCGCCGAGGATGTCGTGGGCATAGGCCGGCAGCAGGGCGGTGGCGCCGCCGAACAGCACCGCGAACAGGTCGAGCGAGATGGCGCCCAGCACGATCGGGCGCGAGCGCACGAAGCGCAGGCCCTCGAGCAGGGTGTGCCAGCTGACCGGCGCCTTGTTGATGATCTGCTGGATGCTGCGCGTGTTCGTCATTAGGAGCACCGCCAGCGCCAGCAGGCTGGCCGACGTCATGTGCACGACCTGCGCGCCGAACACGTACAGCAGGCCGCCGACGATCGGTCCCAGGATCATCGCCACGTGCATGGTCGAGGAGCCGAGCGCCACCGCCTGGCTGAATTCGCGGTCGGGCACCAGGTTCTTGAGCACCGCCTGCGAGGCCGGCATCATGAAGGCGCGCGCGCTGCCGAACACCACCAGGATCGCGAACACCGGCCACACGACCGTGCTGCCGCTGGCGGTGAAGGCGATCAGCAGCGCGCTGCACAACAGCTGCACCGCCATGCAGGCCATGACGATCAGGCGCCGGTTGTAGCGGTCGGCCACGTGGCCGGCCCACAGGATGAACAGCAGGAATGGCGCGAACTGCGCCAGGCCGATCAGGCCGAGGTCGAACAGGCTGCCGGTGATCTGGTACACCTGCCAGCCGATCGCCACGCTCTGCATCTGGACGGCGAAGGTGGCGAGGAAGCGCGCCGAGAGATAGAAGGCGAGATTGCGGTTGCGCAGGACGCCGAGGCGGCCGGAGGGAGACAGCAGGGACATGGATTGTTCGGGGCGACGGGAGAACCCATCATTGTGCCCGAAGATGCGGCGCCGCGTCGGCGCCGGGTAGGGTGGACGGGTTTCCCGTCCACGCGTACAACCGGCCCAGCAATGGCATCAGCCGTTAGCGAGATCCGCTTCGGTGGTGAACGAATCGGCGAAGAACTCGTCTTCGGGCAGGCCGCACAAGGCCGTGTAGTCGCGGCGCGCCGAATCGACCATCACCGGGGCGCCGCAGGCGTAGACCTGGTGCCCCGACAGGTCGATGATGTCCTGCATGACGGCCGCGTGCACGAAGCCGGTGCGGCCGGTCCAGGCATCCTCGGGCAGCGCGTCCGAGATCACCGGCACGTAGGTGAAGTCGGGCAGCGTGGTTTCCCAGGCGCGGCACAGCTCGTCCATGTACAGGTCTTGCGGACGGCGGCCGCCCCAGTACAGGCGCACGGGGCGGGTCGACTTCAGGTGCATCAGGTGCTCGACCAGGGCCTTGACCGGGGCGAAGCCGGTGCCCGAGGCCAGCAGCACGATCGGCTTGTCGGATTCTTCGCGCAGGAAGAAGGTGCCCAGCGGCCCCTCGAAGCGCAGGATGTCGCGTTCCTTCATGGCGCCGAACACGTGGTCGGTGAACAGGCCGCCCGGCAGGTGCCGGATGTGCAGTTCGAGCGGGCCTTCGAACGACGGCGCGTTGGCGATCGAGTAGGCGCGGCGCTTGCCGTCCTTGAGCAGGAATTCGATGTACTGGCCGGCGCGGTAGGCCAGCAGCTCGTTGGCCGGCAGTTGCAGGTTGACGATCGCGACGTCGGGCGCGGCGCGGCGGATGGCGGCGATCCGGGTCGGCATCTTGCGCAGCGGGTAGTCCGAGCTGCCGCCGACTTCGCGCGCCTCGATCACCAGGTCGGCGCTCGGCACGGCGCAGCAGAACAGCGACATGCCGCCGGTCTTTTCGATGTCGGACAGCGCGCGCTGCTGGTGCGGCTTGTGCTCCACCGCGCCATCGAGCACCTTGCCCTTGCACGAGCCGCAGGCGCCGTTCTTGCAGCCATATGGCAGGCCGATGCCGGCGCGGATGGCCGCGGAAAGGACGGTTTCATCGGCTTCGCAGGTGAACTGGCTGCCGCTGGGCTGGACGGTGATCTGGAAGGTCATGCGATTCGGTGGTTGGCGCGCAAGCTAAGCGCAAGTGGTTGATCCTATGGCGATTTTGTCGCAACTGGGCGCTATTCTACACCGGCCCCGGTTTTGCCGGGCGCGGGCGGCCCCGGCCCGGCGCCGGCGCTGTGCTACAGTGCCGCGGTCCGCCTCCATTGCCCGAACCCATGCCAGACCGCTCCTCCTTCGCCCGTCCCCGCCTGCTCATCGTCGGTTGCGGCGACGTCGGCATGCGCCTGCTGCCGCTGCTGGCCGGGAAATTCCGGGTGTTCGCCCTGACCAGCCAGCCCGAGCGCCGCGCCGAGTTGCGCGCGCTGGGCGCGGTGCCGCTGGTGGCGGACCTGGACCGACCCGCGACCCTGACGCGCCTGCGGCAACTCGCGCCGTGGGTGCTGCACCTCGCGCCGCCGCAGCCGGATGGCGAGCACGACCGGCGCACGCGCCACCTGGCGGCGGCGCTGGGAAAGGTCGAGCGCATGGTGTATGTGAGCACGAGCGGCGTGTACGGCGATTGCGGCGGCGCGCTGGTCCATGAACACCGCCCGGTGGCGCCGCGCAACGCGCGCGCGCGGCGGCGCGTGGACGCCGAGCGCATCCTGCGCGCCTGGGCCCTGGCCAGCGGCGCGTCGCTGTCCATCCTGCGCGTGCCCGGCATCTATGCCGACGACCGCCTGCCGCTGCGCCGCCTGGAGCAGGGCACGCCGGCGCTGCGTGCCGAGGACGACGTCTACACCAGCCACGTGCACGCCGACGACCTGGCGCGCATCGTGCTGGCGTCCTTGCAGCGCGGACGGGCCGGGCGCGTGGTGCACGCGGTCGACCGCACGCGCATGAAGATGGCCGATTATTTCGATGCCGTGGCCGACGCCTTCGGCATGCACCGCCCGCCGCGCCTGGCGCGCGCCGATCTGGAAGGCGCGGTGTCGCCGATGCTGCTGTCCTTCATGTCGGAATCGCGGCAGCTGGACGACACCCGCCTGAGGCGCGAACTGCGCGTGCGCCTGCGCCATCCCGACGTCGCCACGACGCTGGCGCGCCTGCGCGCGGCGTCGCGACCAGATGATGGAATAGTAAACATTATTTATCGACTATCTGTATAATTTCGCGTCCCGCGAAAATAGCCGTATAAATACTGATGGTTTGCCTCTTTCTGCTAATTTTTCGCGGTATAGCGTGTTAAATAGCAAATTAATAATACTACTGAAAGAGCCATGCCGATCCGCCGCCTCCCGCCCGGCGCCGAGTACGACCCCAACCGGGTCCTCGACGCCATCATTGCCCGACTGCGCCTGAAGAATGACGCAGCCCTGTCGAAGCTGCTCGAAGTGGCGCCGCCCGTGATCAGCAAGATCCGCCACGCTACCCTGCCGATCGGCGCCACGCTGCTGATCCGCATGCACGAGGAGAGCGATTTCAGCATCAGCGAATTGCGGGCGCTGATGATCAGGAAGGGCAGCGAAGCAGAGATGACGCTCGCCGAATAGGCGACAGCCGGGATGGCGCCATGGCTGCCTCCCGGCTGCGAGGGGCAGACGGGCAGGTCAGGCGGCTTGCAGGGATTTGCCGGGCGCGGCGCAGAACGCGGTGTCGCTGGCCTGCTTGCCCGGGGCGGCGCAGAACGCGGTGTCGCTGGCCTGCTTGCCCGGGGCGGCGCAGAACGCGGTGTCGCTGGCCTGCTTGCCCGGGGCGGAGCAGAAGGCGATGTCGCTGGCTTGCTTGCCCGGGGCGGCGCAGAAGGCGGTGGCGCTGGCCTGCTTGCTCGGGGCGGCGCAGAAGGCGGCTTCGGCGGCTTGCTTGCTCGGGTAGGCGCAGAACGCGGCCTCGGCGGCCTGCTTGCTCGGGTAGGCGCAGAATGCGGCGTCGCCCTTGACGACCACGCCGAACTCGGCCTCGTACAACGCACGCATGCGGTCGCCGGCGCGCTGGCGTTCGCCATCGTTGGCGCCGGCGCCCATGCCGACATAGGGATAGTGGTGTAGGAAGAATCCGAAGGTAGCCTCACAGTCGCGGGCGTACTTCATCGTGTCCAGGATGTGGTAGTGCCAGAAGGTGTCGACTTCAACGGTCGGCGAAGCACCGGCCTCCGGGTATTTTTTCATCAGGAACAGGAAGCGGCGGTACTCGGCTGCGGCGGCATCGGCACGCTGCTCGGACCAGCCTTCACCTGATTCCACGTGCATCAGTTTCATCTTGATGGGGGCCAGGTCGAGTGCTTCAAAGACGGAGAATTCGGTATTGGTCGACATCGTTTCACCTCGTGTTGTGTTGTAGACGTTGGTGTTGCTTCATCCCTGTTTCGGTCGTGCGCTTATTCGCCGCGCTTGCGCTGCTGAACGGTCAGTGATGGACTCCGCCTACTCGATATAGGAAGAATCCCGGCGTGTTGACCGGCGACAGCTATAGGAATTGTCCTGCGGTCTGTCAGAGTAACTGTTGAGGTTGCTCAAGTGCCGGTAGCATTGCGAGTTTTTGGCAACAGCCGTGCGAACATTGCCGGGCATTAGGCGGCTACGGCGATCGGGGACGCCTTGCCGGGATAGAAGTCCATGCCCACGTCCCCGCACAGGCCGACCACGGGAATCGTGACCACGATCGTGGTGCCCGAATCGAGTCCGCTGCTGATCGAGAACGAGCCGCCCAGGATGCCGACCCGCTCTTCGATGCCGACCAGGCCGAACGAGCCGTGGCGGTTGCGGCTGCCCGGCTGCATGCCGACGCCGTTGTCGCGGATCGTCATGGTCAGCATGTCGGCCTGCTGCTGCAAGGCGATCCTGACCTTGGTGGCGCGTGCATGGCGCGCCACGTTGTTGAGCGATTCCTGAAGGATGCGGAAGAAGGCGGTCGCGCAATGGTCGTCGATGCGGTGCTCGCCGTCGTCGTCGACCAGTTCGCACTCGATGCCGGTGCGGCGCGCGAAATCGGCCACCTGCCAGTCGACCGCCGCCGACAGGCCCAGGTCCAGCACGTTGGGACGCAGGTCGTTGATGATCTGGCGCACGCTGCGGATGGTGACGTCGATCTGGCGGACGGTGGCGTCGGCGCGCGCGTGCAGGCGCCGGTGGCCGCCGCGGGTGCGATTGGCCAGGAGTTCGGCCTCGATCTTCAGGGCCAGCAGGTTCTGCGCCAGGTCGTCGTGGATCTCGCGCGCGATGCGCTTGCGTTCGCCTTCCTTGATCTGCTCGGCGTGCGCCGCCAGCATCCGCAGTTTTTCGTGGCTGGCCTGCAGCTTGGCCTGGCTGGCGCGCAGCTCGCGCGTCATTTCCTCGGCCATGCGCAGGGCGTTGCGACGCGACGAGGCCAGGGTCTGGAACAGGGCGTAAAGGAGGGCCGCGCTCATGCTGGCGGCGAAGGCTGCCAGCCACGGGTAATACACGTCGAAACGGGTGTACAGCGCCGACTTGGCGACGCTGAAGTCGGCGCGCCAGACGCGCTCGTTGAATTCGATCGGCAGACTGGTTGCGAACATGCTGCTGTCGTCCGGCGGCAGCGCCGGGTTGGGGTAGTCGACGGTGGCCAGGCTGTCGTAGAGGACCGTCTGCGGCGCCGGTTCGCCAGGCTCGGTCAGCTCGGTCAGCATCAGGCGCACGCCTTCGACCGGGAACTCGTCCAGCACGCCGCTGACCAGCGGCGTGACGCCGAACCCCAGCCCGGCCGAGCCGACATAGGCCAGGCGCCGCTGTTCCGCACTGGAAGCGGGCATGTCGCCGCGGTAGACCGGCAGGCGCAGCGCCAGCGCGGTCTGGTTGGGCCCGGGCCGCAGGGTGATGCGCGTGCCGGAAGCGCTCAGCAGGCCACTGTCGCGCGCATGCGCCATCACGCGCCGGGTGATGCCGCGCGCCTCCAGGTCCAGGCCCAGCCTGTCGTACAGGTCGGGCGACAGCGGCTCCATGTACACCAGCACCGTGTAGCTGTCGCGTTCGGATGAAGGCAATAGCGGCGTGTGATGGCGCACACCATGGCGCGCCAGCCGCGCGCGCAATTCCTCGTTCAGTGCCGGCAGGCCGTCGGCGCGCACCATGCGCGCATAATTGATGACGACAATGCCTGGAAAGCTGCGCTTGATGTCGAGCTGCTCGACGTACTGGCGAAACTCGGACGCGCTGGTGTCAGGGTTGACGCGAAACAGCCCCGCGACCCCGCGCAGCACGTCGCCGTAGCTTTTGATACGGGTATCGATATTGTTCTGGGCGGCGCGCGCCATGCTGCGAAACCGCGCGTGGGCATCGCTCTCGATCGCCTCCGCCGTGGCGAAATACGCGCCGGCGCCGAATGCCAGCGACAGCAGCAAACCCGTCAACAGGGTTGTCGGCGAGAACATTCCGGGAGGACGATCTGAAGGCATGCGGTATCTCGAAAGGGCGGGACGGCACGTGGCCGTGCTTAACATCAATACCTATGGTCCATACGCTAAGCAATGTCTGACCAGACAGGAGCTATCAGGTTTACTAGGTTTTACAAAAACACGACGTCTGGCGGCGGGGGCCGCGAAACAGGTCGGACGGCGTGCGCATCGCTGTTCCCGAAAAAAAAGCGCTGCGGCCATGGGGCGCAGCGCCTTCGGATGAATGAGAGCGGTAGTTAGTTGAAGCTCAGCCCATTATTGCTGGCGTTGCTGACCTTCTTGCCCTTCAGGTCGACCGTGAAATGGTCGCTCGGTTTGGCCGAGCCCAGGCCCTTGAGGATGGCGAACACCTGCTTGAACTGGTTCTGGAACGGCACGTGCACCGGGTTCTGGTCGGACGGCTTGTCGCCGACCTTGACGATCGCCGCCGGCGTGGCCGGGAAGGCGGCCATCAAGACCTTGTACTGGTTCACGCGCTGCTGGCCCATGTCGCGCAGGGCCAGTTCGCCCGCGTACACGGTGCGGTGGAAGTCGCCGTAGAAATCGTAGGCCGAGATGGTGGCGAAGTCGTCCAGGCGCAGGCCGGCGGCGCTGGCCAGCTTGTCGGCGCGCGCGGTGGCCTCAAGCCAGTCGGTGGCCAGGGTCGAGGCGGCGACTGCGGCGCCGGCGGCGGTGCCGGCCGCTGCGCAGGAGGCGGTGAGGGGCACGACGCCGGGCACATCCTTCAGCTGGGCCAGCGTCACCTTCGTCTGCAGCTGCGACAGGATCAGCATCTGCTTGCCGTCCAGGGCCATCGCCGCTTCCTTCATCTCGCATGGCCAGTATTCGTCCATGAAGCGCAGGCGCGACAGTTCGCCGAAGTACTGATGGGTGTACTCGCCGTAGGAACGGGTCTCGAGGATGCTGCGGTCCCAGCGCTTGCTGGCGTCGCCAGGGACCGAGCTGCCCTTCAGGTAGTCGTTCTCGACCACGTAGTGCGGGAACAGCTCGGCAAAGCGCGGCACCGTGTTCAGGGGCATGGTCTGGACGTCGATCGTGTCCTGGTCTTGATAGGTGACGATCTTGTAGGCGGCGCCGTACACCGCCAGCGATGGCGACTGGACGTTGACCAGGTAGTTGCCGCCGGCATCCTGGTGGTCGTTGGTGCCGTTGAAGTGCATGTGGCCGCCGACGTGCAGGCGCAGGCCGGTCGCGGCCACCGCGTTGGCCACCGTCTGGTCCGGCACGCGCGCGGTCTGGAAGGCGCCCGACTTGAACACCGCCTTCATGGCCGCGGTCTGGTTGGCGTAGAAGTCCATGGTCGGGTAGTGCGAGAAGGCCATCAACTGCTTGCCTTCGGCCTTGGCGCGCGCCGCCACCGACTTGATGTAGTCCATCAGGAACATCTTGTGGGTGATCACCTTGTTCCAGCCGGCGTTGCCGGCGCCGTCGTAGCCCTTGAAGTCGTGCGGCTTGGCCGGATCGAACTTCGCGTTCGGGACGAAGACGTTGGCGTCGATCGAGAGCAGCCACAAGCCCTTGACCGGTTCCACCAGATAGGTGCTGTCGATCATTTCGGTGCACTTGGTGAACGGCTTGCCAAGCTTGGCTTCGCCGGCCGCCTTGTAGGCGCCGCCCGAACCCTCGAGGCAGATCTCGAACTGGCGGTTCTTCACCGCGGCCTGGGCCAGCGCTTCGTCATAGCTGTACTTGCCGCCGCTGTACTTGCTGAACGGCGTTTCCCACAGCAGGTCGGCCTTGTTCGGCATGAAGCCGAATTCGGCCATCCTGGTCATCAGGCGTTCGGTGCCTTGCTCCATGATCTGGTCGGTGCAGATCACGGTCGGGTCCTTGGCGATGCAGGCCGGATTGCCGGTGGCGAAGATCTTCTGTTCCTTGCCTTCCTTGGTCAGGAAGTCGTTCTTGCCGGCTTCGTTGTCGTCGTAGGGCTCGACCGGATCGTGGTTGCCCGGCGCCAGGAAGAAGCGCATGCCCTTGGCCTGGTATTCGCGCATGATGGCGGCGATGCCGTCGACGTTCATCGGCTGGGCGTCGTCGGTGTAGTCGCCCGGCAGCGCCACGACGCGGATGCCCCTGGCGTAGGCGTCGTCCAGCGCGGCGAAGAAGGCGAAGTAGTTCTCGTTGAACAGGCGGGTCGAGGTCAGCTGCGCGTACATGGTGCGGATGGTCGCGTGCTTGCCGTCCCTGGTCGGGATGCCGGCGAACTGGCTGTTCTTGAAGTCGCCATAGACGTTCTGGAAGTGCACGTCGCTCATGAAGGCGACCGGCGTCGGCGCCGCGGGCGTTGGCGTCGGGTCCGGCGTCTGTACCGGAGGCGGCGTGGTCGGGACGGGATCGGATGGATCGCTGGGGCTGCAGCCGGCCAGCAGGGCCAGGGAAAGGGCGGCGGCGCAGGGAGCGGCGCCGGTCAGGCGCAAGCGGGGCAAGGATAAGCGGGTCATGCAGGCTCCGGTCAGAAAGATGGCCGGCATGATTACATTCTTGCATGACCGCTTTGTTACAGGGCGGCGAGGAGCGTCTTTGCCGCGCGCCGCCCGGGAGGCTCTTAATACAGGGCGATGCTGCCCTCGGCCAGGGCGCTGCCGGCGCCATCGCTGGCGCCGGTTGTGGATGCAGCGGCGCGAGCGGTCGCGCCGGCCACGGCCGGGCGCACGCGTCCGTCGTCAGCCCTGCTGTTATCGTAGGCAACCACTTCCTTGCCCGTCACACGGTCGAGATGCCAGATCCTGAGCTTGATACGGCCCGGTTCGCCGCTGGCGGCGTTCGATGCGGTGGCAGCCAGCGCGAACCGGTAGCCGCCTTTGCCATTGAGTGTGCCGCTGCCTTCGAAGCGGCTCTGGGCGCCCTGCGCCGCGACGCGCCTGAGGTCCTTGCTCACGAAGTCCAGGTCGCCGGCATCGAAGTGCAGTGAGCCCGGCGCCGCTTGCGAGAACGCCGCCGCGCTTGCCGGCTGGGCGCCGACCGCCGGCGCGATGAACAGAAAGCGGGCCTTGCCCGTATGGCGCAGAGGCGCCTTGCTGGCCGCGAGCGGCGAGATGAAGGCGCCGGCGCCGGCCGCCATCCCCTTGCCCGGCTGGTAGGCGACGACCTGCCGGCTGACGTCCACGCTGGCGCCGTTGCCGTCGACGACCTTCGCCGTCACCGTATAGATGCCGGGACGGGTATAGCTGTGGGTCGCGCCGGCGCTGGCGGCGCCGCTCGCGGCCGGCGTGCTCGCCGTGCGCGTGGCATTGCCGTCGCCCCAGTACCAGGTGATGCCGTAGCGCGCGGCCTGACGTTCGCCGGCGACGCCGACCGATGCCGTCAGCGGCGCGCCCACCGCCACCATCTCGCTTGCCACGACCGGGCCGACGCTGTGCGGGCAGCCGCAGGGCGACTTGCTCACCGGCTTGAGCAACACCAGGCCGGTGTTGCTCACGGCGACGATGTAGCCGTTCTCCGCGATGCCCAGGGCGGCTTCCAGCACGAGGCCCGGCGGCGCGTGTTTCAGGCGCGTGTTCAGGTCGACCATGCCCTCTTTGGCGGTCCAGACATAGGCATGGACCGGCCCGGCGCCGGTCTGGGCGCCGCCGACCACTTGCCCCTTGTTGTTGGCGCCGCGCGCGGACGAGATGGTGCCGCCGAGCGTGCCCAGGTCGACCAGGCCGCCGCCCTGGGTCCAGGTCATGGCGCGCGAACCGATGAACGGGTCGCCGATCTGGCCGGTGATGCGCCCGCCGGAAGTCATGCCGAAGGTCTCGGTGCGCACGGCGGGCGGGGCGATGTCCACCATGCCGGTGCCGAAGGTCCAGACGTAGCCGCGCCAGAGCTCGCCGTCGACATGGTAGTTGCCGGCCACCTGGCCGAAGGCGCTGATGCCGACCGGCGTCGAGTCGTTGCTGGCGTTGGTGTGGATGTCGATCATACCGGTGCCGAAGGTCCAGAGGAAGGCATGGTAGTCGTTGCCGAAGGCCCACGAGTCGCCGACGATGATGCCGGCATCGTTGATGGCGCGGGGATAGGACGATTCAACCGGCCCCGGCGCCAGCACGCCGAGGTCGGTGATGCCGCCCAGTGCGCTCCAGCGGAAGGCGCGGTTGAAGCTGGTGGCGGTATTGTGGGCGATGGCCGTGATCACGCCCTTGTTGTTGATGACCGGCTCGAGGGCTTCGTCGGCCCCGGGCAGGGTGCCGATATCGGTCATGCCGTCCGCGGCGTTCCAGGTGAAGGTGCGGATGTCGTCGGCGGCATTGAGGGAGACCCCGGCCACCTGGCCTGAATTGGTGAGCCCGGTGACGCGGGCGAAATTTCCCGGGCCGGTCAGGCTGCCGATGTTCTGCGAGCTGCTGCCATTGTAGAAATAGGCGTTGATGGGCTCGTTGAAGATATCGGTCGTGAGCGAATAGGCGACCTGGCCGCTGGCATTGATCGAGGCCGAGATGACTTCGCCCGCGGCGAGGTTGATGACGCGGTAGGTGGTCTTGGCGGGCGCGGGATGGTGCGGCTTCTTGCCGTCGACCTGGCCGGGCGCGCCCTGGGCGGACGCGGCGCCGATCAACCCGGGCGCGAGCAGGCATAGTAGACAAGACAGGACGGTGTGGAAACTTGCGTGCATATCGCCTCCGCTTGGGTGGGTGCATGTCAGGACTTCCATGATCGCGGCGCGATCCGCGGTGTGGCGTGAGCAGGATCAGGCGACGGCGGCGCGCACGAATGATGCAGCTCGAAGCCACCTTGCTGGAGCCGGCCCGGCAAGAAAAAAATCCCGCCACGGCAATGCCGGGGCGGGATTCTTCAGAACGGCAGCAGACTGGGAGCTTACTTGCCCCAGCTATCCTTCAAGGTGGTCACGCGGTTGAACACCGGCTTGCCCGGCTGCGAATCGACGCGGTCCGCCACGAAATAACCATGGCGCTCGAACTGGAAGCGCTGGTCGGCCACGGCGTCCTTCATGCCCGGCTCGAGGTAGGCGGTCACGGTTTCCAGGGCGTTCGGATTGAGCACCGACTTGAAGTCCTTGCCGCCGGCGTCCGGCTGCGGGTCGAGGAACAGGCGGTCGTACAGGCGCACCTCGGCTTCGAGCGCGCTGGCCGCGCTGACCCAGGTGATATTGCCCTTGACCTTGTAGGTGTCGGCGCCCGGCGTGCCCGACTTCGAATCCTCGAAGTACTTCACGTGCACCGCGGTCACCTTACCGTCGGCATCCTTGTCGTAGCCGGTGCACTCGACCACGTAGCCGTATTTCAGGCGCACGCGGCTGCCCGGCTGGTCGCCGATTGGCGGGGTGAAGCGGAAGTAGCCCTTGGTCGGGGTTTCCATGAAGTCTTCCTGCTCGATCCACAGCTCGCGCGTGAATGGGAAGGTGCGCTTGCCCAGTTCAGGGTGGTGCGGGTGGACCGGCGACGAGCATTCCACCGACTCGCCTTCCGGGAAGTTGTCCACGATCAGTTTTAAAGGACGCAGCACGGCGATGGCGCGCGGCGCCTTCGGATCCAGGTCGTCGCGCAGCGCGCCTTCCAGGGTGCTCATGTCGATCCAGCCGTCGGCCTTCGACACGCCGATGCGCTCGCAGAACAGCTGGATCGATTCCGGCGTGTAGCCGCGGCGGCGCAGGCCGACGATGGTCGGCATGCGCGGGTCGTCCCAGCCGGTCACGGTGCCGTCATCGACCAGCGCGCGGAGTTTACGTTTGGAGGTGACAACGTACGTTAAGTTCAGCCGTGCGAATTCGTACTGGCGCGGCACCGGCTTCTTGAAGAAGCCGCCTTCGGCCAGGGTCTCGACCAGCCAGTCGTAGAACGGGCGGTGGTCCTGGAATTCCAGGGTGCACAGCGAGTGCGTGATGTTCTCGATCGCATCCGAGATCGGGTGCGTGTAGTCGTACATCGGGTAGATGCACCAGGCGTCGCCGGTGCGGTGGTGGTGCGCATGGCGGATGCGGTACAGGGCCGGGTCGCGGTTGGTCATGACCGGGGACGCCATCGCATCCTCGCTCATCTTGGCGCGCAGGATGTGTTCGCCATCCTTGTACTTGCCGGCCCGCATGTCGCGGAACAGCTGCAGCGATTCCGCGGCCGGACGGTCGCGGAACGGCGAGTTGGTGCCCGGCGTGCCGAAGTTGCCGCGGTTTTTCGCCATGTCTTCGGCGCTCTGGCTGTCGACGTAGGCGTGACCCTTCTCGATCAGGTACTCGGCCATCTTGTACAGCTGTTCGAAGTAGTCGCTGGCGTAGTACAGGTGTTCCTGGCCCTCGCGCTCCCAAGAGAAACCGAGCCACTTGACGCTGTCCATGATGGTGTCGACGTATTCCTGGTCTTCCTTCTCCGGATTGGTGTCGTCGAAGCGCAGGTGGCACAGGCCGGCGTAGTCGCGCGCCAGGCCGAAGTTCAGGCAGATCGATTTCGCATGGCCGATGTGCAGGTAGCCGTTCGGCTCCGGCGGGAAGCGCGTGATGACCGGCGGCAGGCCGTCCCGTTGGTGGGTGCCGGCGGCCAGGTCGGATTCGACGATCGCACGGACGAAGTTCGACGACGGTGCATTGCCCGGCGCCGGGGTATTCTTGTCGTTGCTCATGAAAAAGTTCTGGAAGGGTAAGTTGGGGGGCATTTTACCGTACCCGGACGCGCCTGAGGTTGCCCGCGTCGCAAGGCGGACATCGGCGTTCGCGCCACGTCCGGCGTTTTCTATAGGATAATCTCTGTTTGGTCTCAATCCACCGCATTTTTAAGATAGTTGCCGGAGAATTTCTGTTGGAAAATTTATATGCGATCCTCGGCGTCGCGCCGAATGCCAGCGACGACGAGATCAAGAAAGTCTACCGCTCGCTGGCGATGCGCTACCACCCGGACCGCAACCAGGCGCCAGGCGCGGAAGCGCGTTTCAAGGCCGTCACCAAGGCCTACGAGATCCTCTCGGACCGCGCCAGGCGCGAGGAATACAACCAGAGCGTGAACCACCGCATCGTGCTGGACGCCGAGGCCGAGGCTTTCGAGCTGTGGCGTTCGCTGTTCGCGCTCAACGGCGTGAACCTGCCGGCGAACTGAACCGGCCCTGGACGTCATCCGACGCCACCACAGGGCAAGCAACGGATGCGGCCACAGCCGCCGCGTCCCATCAACAGGATAGAACATGAAGAACGTACATCCCGAATTCTCTTTCCAGTCGCGTGAACTGGAAGGCCAGATCGAGGGCACCCTGGGCGACCCGCCCAACCGCAAGAACTACGACATGATGGTCGGCGCGCTGGTGGCCGAATACGCCGACGGCGGCGGCATCGACGACGTCAACATGATGGCGTTCGCCCTGGTCGACAAGATCCGCTTCCTGGATCCGAAGGGCTTGATGCGCGAAGCGGCCGACTACGCCGACGGCGATCCGGCGCGCGTGTTCGCGATGGCCGAGTGCAGCGGCGACGACGGCAAGGCCATGTACGAGGGCATGACCGCCAACTATCCGGAACTGGCGCGCCAGGCCATCATCACCGCCTTCCTGTTCAAGAACCAGAACCGCTGGGACGACGAAGACCAGTCGCTCGAGCAACTCGGCCGCGACGACGATGGCGACGACGACGACGACGAAGACAGCGCCGCCACCGACGACTTCACCCAGCTGTTCGACGAAGGAGAGCGCGATGAGCGATGACACCAAATCGAACCTGCCGGCCCTGGTCAGCCAGGTCGGCGAACTGGTGCTGGCCGGCTCGCTGGAGCACGCCGAAGAGGTGTTCTCCAAGGCCGCCGACGAGCACGGCGACTACGCCGTGGCCCAGGTGCTGACCGAGCTGCCGCCGCAAGTGACGGCCCTGCACCTGTCGGGCTTCGACGGCGCCAAGACCTCGCTGGCGACCATGCTGGTGCCGCCCAAGGCCTGGGCCGACAGCCTGGCCTTCATCGCCGCCACCTGGCCCGACAACCTGATCGAGGACGATCCCGAGCGCATCGCCGAGAACCTGTTCAACCACGTGCACGGCGTGGTCTACGCCCAGGACGACGAGGAACGCCGCAACGAGCTGCTCGAGGCGGCGTCCGCCACCGACCATGGCGCGACCGTGTTCGCGATCCTGTGGTCGCTGGCGCCGAAGGAAATCCTGGAAGTGGCGGGCGAGATCCTGTCGAAAGGCCGCTACGTCAGCGGCCAGACCAGCGCCGACAGCGACGTCGTGCCGCTGGCGGTCGACCTGGCCAAGGCCACCGAGGACGGCTGGGAGCGTTCGCTGCTCGAGCTGTTCCCGGAATTCCGCCACAGCGCCGAGATGGCCGAGATCGAGCTCCCCGACGATCCGGACGAAGAGTCCGAGTTCATGCAGCGTTCGACCCGCGACCTCCTGCTGCGCCTGCGCAAGCAAGTACCGTCGGTGCGCAGCATGCCGCGCCGCAGCCCGCGCCGCAGCATGGGCACGGACATCTTCTCGTGACGGGAGCCGCCGCTGATATGTTGCCAGCCATCGTCATCGAACAACCGCCGCGCCTGATCCGCGCCATCAAGCTGCTGCCGGGCGAAGCCACGCCCGACGAAGCGGCGATCCTGGCCGACGAGCTGTCCGGGATCACCGCCATGGTGGCCGAGAAGTTCACCAACGACCGCACCGCCGAAGGGATCCAGCGCGCGCTGCTCTTGAGCATTGGCTGTGTTTCGCTGGGTCTCGAACACCTGATCCAGAGCGAGGACGAGGGCGACCTCGACGCGCTCGACATCCTGGTGGGCGAGGGCGCCGAGCACGCCTTCCAGGCGGGTTTCCGCATGATCCGCGAGCTGGCCGCGCTGCCCGAGGACAGCCTGGTGAGCGAGTACGACAACGATCCGGTCTACGCCCAGCGGCGCCTGAAGGAGCTGTTCGTCGACATCTGCACCGCCGACCCGGGCGAATCGTGGTCGGGCTACGAGCGCTTCCTGGGCCAGGTCCAGCAGCGCCAGCAGGTCCAGGCGATCGTCAAGGCCGCCGAATGGCTGCGCAAGAACCATTACGAAGGCCCGGTCAAGGATCCGGACCTGAACGCCGAGGGCGTGATCGCCATGGCGATCATCTTCGCGGCGGAAGGCGGCGCGCGCATCACGGCGCGCACCGGCCAGGCGGAGTTCGAGCGCTTCGTGAAGGCGGTGCGCAAGCACCGGCCCGATTTCGAGCAGGGCTGGGCCGAGTTCATGGCGCGCATCCCGCCGGCCCACCAGGCCGTCGTGGCCGAGCGTATCGACATCTACCGCAAGCACTGCACGGTGCTGGAGCAGATCGGGACGAATGCGACCATGGGCCAGCTGATGGCCGAGCTGGAGAACTACGCCGGTTCCGAACTGGATCCGGAATACCCTTGAGCATGACCGCCCCCGGCGCGCGCATCGCCTCCGGCAGCCCGGAGTTCCGGCGCATCAACCGCGCGATGGCGTTCGGGGGCTTTTCCATCTTCGCCCTGCTGTACTGCGTCCAGCCTTTGATGCCGCTCCTGGGCCATGACTTCCGGCTGTCGCCGGCCCAGAGCAGCCTGGTGCTGTCGGTGTCCACCGCCACCCTGGCGCTGGCGCTGCTGGGTTCGTCCAGCGTGGCCGAGCGCTTCGGCCGCAAGACAGTGATGGTGGCCTCGATGATCAGCGGGGCGGTGCTGACCCTGGCCTGCGCCTTCGCCGCCAATTACACGCAACTGGTCGCCGTGCGCGGCCTGATGGGCCTGATGCTGGGCGGCTTGCCGGCCGTGGCCATGGCCTACCTGAGCGACGAGATCGAGCCGACCTCGCTCGGCCTGTCGATGGGCATGTACATCAGCGGCAGCGCCTTCGGCGGCATGAGCGGGCGGGTGATCTCGGCCTTCATCAGCGACGTCGCGTCGTGGCGCGTGGCGGTCGGGCTGCTCGGCGCGGCCGGGCTGTACGCGGCCTGGGAATTCTCGCGCAGCCTGCCGCCGTCGCGCCATGGCGGCGCGCTGCCGGCGCGCGGCCCCGGCTTCGTCGACGGCCTGCGCATCCATTTGCGCGACCCGGGCCTGCCGTGGCTGTTCGCGCTGCCGTTCCTGCTGATGGGGGCGTTCGTCAGCCTGTACAACTACATCGGCTACCGCCTCCTGGCGCCGCCGTTCGGGCTGCGCCAGAGCGCGGTCGGGCTGTTGTCGCTGCTCTACCTGCTGGGCATTTTCAGCTCGATGTGGGCCGGCAAGCTGGGCGACCGCCTGGGCCGGCGCAACGTGCTCTGGCTGCTGATGGGGGTGATGATCGCGGGCTTGCTGGTGACCCTGGTCGATTCGGTGGTCGCCGTGGTGCTGGGCGTGGGCGTGGCCACCTTCGGCTTCTTCGCCGCCCATTCGGTGGCCAGCAGCTGGGTCGGACGGCGTGCGCAGCCGCCGCAGGCGCTGGCCTCGGGCATCTACCTGTTCTTCTATTATCTCGGCTCGAGCGTGGTGGGGTGGTTTACCGGCTATGTCTACGAGCACTGGGCCTGGCCCGGAGTGGTGGCGCTGCTGGGCGCGATCCTCGGCGTCGGCCTGCTGATCGCGCTGCGCCTGCGCAGGCTGGCGCCGGTGCCGCTGCTGAGCTGAGCGGCTCAGTTCGGAAAGCGGCCGTTGCGCGGCAGCGGCAGGATCGCCTCGGACACCGCCTGTTCGGGCGTCAGCCGGCGGCACGCGTGCGGACTTTGCAGGACGCGCTCGATCACGGTTGCAGGGACATTCTTGTATTCCATATAGCGCCGCGCCTGGGTGGCATCGCGCACGGCCAGGATGTTCAGGCCGCGCGCCACGGCGTTCGCGGTGGTTTCATCGCTGCGTCGTTGCCGCATTTGCATCTCACAACACCTTTGCATCATTTACTGTCGAGTGCGGATGGTTCGGTATGCATCCGCGCGTCCGGGGATGATACCCCGTGACGAAGACGATCTGCCAGCCTGGTCCGAAAAGTGTGCGCCAATGAAAAACGCCACGCTGGGCGTGGCGTTGCTTGCCGATGAGCGGCGCCCCGATCAGCGACGCGCCGCGCGGTTCACCGGCGGACGCGGACCGCTGCCGGTCTTGCCGAGGTGGCGGAAGGTGATCCGGCCCTTGCTCAGGTCGTAAGGCGACAGCTCCAGGCTGACCTGGTCGCCGGCGATGATGCGGATGTGGTTCTTGCGCATTTTGCCGGAGGTGTAGGCGATCAGCTTGTGGCCGTTTTCGCAATCGACGCGATAACGCGAATCGGGCAGCACTTCAGCGACGACGCCATTCATTTCGATGAGTTCTTCTTTTGCCAAGATGGGCTCCTGTTAGTTGCAAATACGATATCAGGCCAGCCTGGCGCGAAGGCGCACGGGCGGGCGGTGAAGCGGCCCGCGCAAGCGGGCAGTGTAGGTGACCGTGGCGGCGCGGCGCAGGCGCCGTGCCGGGGAATGAAAAAGCCCGCACATGCTGCAGGCCTCGATTCGATGTCAGGTATGACGGTTACTTCGTTGGGTGCGACGGCCCGCGTTCCGCGTCGCGCTTCAGGGCTGCGCTGCTGGCGCAGTATTCGTCCGCAGGAACACGATATGGGGACGGAATCAGGAATTTCCAGAGGCAATCTCGTGTCGCCAGCCCCAGCACTGCATGACGCGCAACGCGCGCGAGGGGCGGTCGATGCCGCAGAACCGATAGTGTAGCACGGTTGGCGCCTTGCTGTCCCGGGTCGGCCTTGATGAGGATATAATCCCAGCAATATTCGTTACGCTGCGCTTGTACCGCGCGCGACGCCTCCCGATCCCGGGCCATCCCCCGTTCCGTCCCTCGTGCGCAGGCGCGGACGCGCGTGAACCGGCCTACAGCCAGGGCTGCATTGCATGAACGACCGCACTTCGACCGGCATTCCCGGTCTCGACGACATCCTGGGTGGCGGCCTGACGCCAAAACGCCTGTACCTGGTCGAGGGTTCTCCCGGCGCCGGCAAGACCACCCTCGGCCTGCAATTCCTGCTCGACGGCGTCGCCCGGGGGGAGAGCGGTATGTACATCACGCTGTCCGAGACCACCGACGAGCTGGTCGCGGTGGGTCACAGCCATGGATGGGACCTGGGCGCCCTGGCGATCGTCGAGCTGGCCGGCGACGACGACCTCGACCCCCACTCGCAGCAATCGGTGTTCCATCCTTCCGAAGTCGAGCTGGGTGAAACGACGCGCAAGGTAATGGACCGGGTCGACGCGCTGCGGCCGATGCGCATCGTGTTCGACAGCCTGTCCGAGGTGCGCCTGCTGGCCCAGAACCCGCTGCGCTACCGGCGCCAGATCCTGGCGCTCAAGCAGTTCTTCTCGGCGCGCGACTGCACCGTGCTGCTGCTCGACGACAAGACCGCGGAATCCGACCAGCACCTGCACAGCCTGGCCCACGGCGTCATCAGCCTGGAGCAGATCACCAGGGAATACGGCAAGGAGCGGCGCCGGGTCAACATCCTCAAGATGCGCGGCATCCGTTTCCGGGGCGGCTTCCACGACTACACGCTCGACACCGGCGGCATCGTCATGTATCCGCGCCTGGTGGCCGCCGAACACGTGCGCGACTTCGCGCCGCAGGTCGGCTCGAGCGGTTCCGACGGCCTCGACGCGCTGCTCGGCGGCGGGCTGGTGCGCGGCACGAACACCCTGCTGGTGGGCCCGTCCGGCATCGGCAAGACGACGCTGTCGACGCGCTGCCTGCTGTCGGCGCTGCAGCGCGGCGAGCAGGCCTCGTACTACCTGTTCGACGAGGGGCTCGGCACCTTCTTCGCCCGCAGCATCCAGCTCGGTCTCGACCTGCGTCCCTATCTCGACAATGGCCAGCTGACCATCGACCACTTCGATCCGGCCGAGCTGTCGCCCGGCGAATTCGCCCAGAAGCTGCGCGACGCGGTCGACCAGCGCCGCAGCCGCTTCATCGTCATCGACAGCCTGAACGCCTATCTGCAGGCGATGCCGGGCGAGCACTTCCTGATCCTGCAGATGCACGAACTGCTGTCCTACCTGAACCAGCAGGGCGTGACCACGGTGATGATCCTCGGCCAGCATGGCCTGATGGCGGAAGGCCGCACCGACGTCGACCTGAGCTACCTGAGCGACAGCACGGTGCTGCTGCGCTTCTTCGAGGCGTCGGGCAAGGTGCGGCGCGCGATCAGCGTGATCAAGAGCCGCACGACCCAGCACGCATCGACCATCCACGAGCTGCAGCTGGGCGAGGGCGGGGTGCGCATCGGCGCGCCGCTCCAGGGTTTCGAGGGCGTGTTGAGCGGCATCCCGACCTACCGCGGAGTGACGCCCATGATGGCGCAGGCGCCGCATGCTTCGGAATAATCCGCACGAAGAACGCATCCTGGTCTTCGCGCCGCGCGGGCGCGACGCCGAAGTCATGGCGTCGGTGTTGCGGCGCGACGGCCTCGACTGCGAGCTGGTCGCCGACTTCACGGGCCTGGGCGCGGCCATCGGGCAGGGTGCGGGCGCGGCCATCGTGGCCGAGGAGGCCCTGCACGGGGTCGACGCCTCGGCCCTGCGCGGCTGGCTGGAGCGCCAGGAGCCATGGTCCGATTTTCCCTTTATTGTGCTGCTGGGCAAAGCCACCGGCCTGCAGCAAGCCACGGCGCGCGATCGCCTGGGCGACCTGGGCAACGTGATCCTGCTCGAGCGTCCGCTCAACGTCCAGACCCTGCGCAGCGCCAGCGTGTCGGCGCTGCGCGCGCGGCGCCGCCAGTACCAGGCGCGCGACGTGCTGGCCGACCGCGAGCGCACCGCCGCCAGCCTGCATCACAGCCGCCAGCAGCTGGTGGCGCTGAACGAAACGCTCGAGTCGCGCATCGACGAGCGCACCCGCGCCCTGGCCCAGGCCAACGACCGCCTGATGAGCGAGATTATCGAGCGCGAACGGGTGCAGCAGGCCATGGCGCAGTACCAGAAGATGGAAGCGGTGGGGCGCCTGACCGGCGGCATCGCCCACGACTTCAACAACCTGCTCAACGTGGTCCAGGGCAGCATGGACCTGATCCTCCTGATGTCGAAGGACGAGGTGGCCAAGGGCCGCGCCGAGATCGCGCGCAAGGCCTGCCAGCGCGGCGGCAAGCTGACCCGCCAGTTGCTGGCCTTCGCCCGCAACCAGAGCCTGGATTTGCGCGAGACCGATATCGGCCTTCTTTTCGACGGGGTGCGCGAACTGGTCGCCACCTCGCTCGGTTCGCGCATCCGGCTGCGCTTCGAGGCCGACATGGACTGCCCGCCGGTGCTGGCCGACGCCAACCAGATGGAAATGGCGCTCCTGAACCTGGCCATCAATGGGCGCGACGCGATGCAGGACGGCGGCGAACTGGTGTTCGTCGCCGCCTGCGACGAACCACCGCCCGATTTCCTGCCGCCGGGCGACTACGTGCGCATCGCCGTCACCGACAGCGGCGAAGGCATGGCGCCGGAGCTGGTGGCCAAGGTGTTCGAGCCCTTCTTCACGACCAAGGGCGTGGGAGGCACCGGCCTGGGCCTGAGCCAGGTGTACGGCATGGCGCAGCAGTCGGGCGGCGCCGCGCGCATCCTGAGCGAGCCGGGCGTGGGCACCACGGTCGAGATCTGGCTGCGCACGGCGACGGGGATGCAGGACGCCGAGCCGGCCTTGCCGGCGCGCATGCCGGCCGTCCGCCAGGCGGCGCGCATCCTGATCGTGGAGGACGACGACTTCGTGCGCGAATCGATGGTCTCCTCGCTCGAGGCCCTCGGCCACACGGTGCGCCAGGCGCCCGACGGCGAGGCCGGCCTGCGCGCGCTGCATGAAGAGCGGCCCGACCTGCTCATCACCGACTACCTGATGCCGGGCATGACCGGCGCCGAACTGATGCAGCGCACGCGCGCGATGTTTCCCGGCCTGCCGATGATCATCGCCACCGGCTATGCCGACATGAAGGCGATCGAGCAGGTGATCGGCGGCGGCGTCGTGCTGCGCAAACCCTTCCAGCTGGCCGAGCTGGCTGTCAGCGTCGGGCAGGCGCTGGACCGGCAGCGCGCCGGCGACGAAGCGCAGGCGGCGGCCATGCTTCCACCGACCGAAGGAGAAGGATGAGCGGCGCCACCGAGACATTCGACTACGAGGCCGCGCTCGCGGCTTGCGCGCGCGGCGACCGCCACGCGCTGCGTCGCCTGTATGACCAGGAAAGCCCGCGCCTGCTGTCCGTGGCCCTGCGCATCGTGCGCGAGCGCCAGGCGGCCGAGGACGTGCTGCACGATGCCTTCGTGAGCATCTGGACCCGCGCCGCCGGTTTCGACCCCTCGCGCGGTTCGGGCCGCGGCTGGATGTACACCGTGGTGCGTCACGCGGCGCTCGACGCGGTGCGCGACGGCGCTCGCGAAATCAATGTCGACGAGGAGGCCTTCGACGCCCTGGGCAGCGATGCCTTCGATCCCGGCATGCAGGACGCCTTCGAACTGCGCCAGGACATGGGACGCCTGCACGACTGCCTGAACCGGCTCGACGTCGCCAAGCGCAACAGCATCCTGCACGCCTATGTCGATGGGCTGTCGCACAGCGAGATCGCCGATCGCCTCAAGTCGCCGCTGGGAACGGTGAAGGCCTGGATCAAGCGCGGCCTGAGCGCGCTGCGGGAGTGCATGGTATGAATCCGGTCCATGATCCCTACGAGTTGGCCGGCGAATACGTGCTGGGGACGCTGTCGCGCGAACGGCGCCGCGAGGTGGATGCCATGCTGCCGCACGACGCCACGCTGCGCGCCGCCGTCGCCTATTGGGAAGAACGGCTGCTGCCCCTGAGCACGCTGGTCGAGCCGGTGGCGCCGTCCAGCGCCTTGTGGCCGCGCATCGAGCGCAGCGTGGCGGCATTGGCCCCGGTGGCCGCGCCTGCGGCGGTGCGTCCGGGCTGGTGGGAACGCCTGGGCCTGTGGCGCGCCCTGGCAGCCGGCGGCTTCGCGGCCGCCGCGATCATGGCGGCGGTGGTCGGCCTGCGCCAGTTCGAGGTCGAGCAGCCGCGCTATATGGTGGTGCTGGCCGCGCCGCAGAACGCGGGGCCGGGCTGGGTGCTGGAGCTGGTGGCCGACGACACGCTGCGCCTGCAACCGCTGGTCACGACCGAGGTCCCGGCCGATCGCGCGCTGCAGCTGTGGACCAAGGCCGACGACTGGGAAGGCCCGGTCTCGCTGGGCCTGGTCAAGCCGGGCGAGGCGGTCGAGGTCAAGCTCGCCAACCTGCCGAAGGTGGTGCCGAACCAGCTGTTCGAGATTACATTGGAACCGGCCGCCGGTTCACCGATCGGCCGTCCGACCGGACCCATTCTCTACATCGGGCGCGCGGTCAGGATCTAGGCGGCGGCCCGCATGCCGCCGCCCGGATCTATCAACGCAGCCAGATCGCGATATCGCGCACGCCTGGCCCGCCGTTGCCACTACCGGTGCCGATCACCGAAGTCGCCGGCGTCGCCGCGCCATTGACCGGGGTTGCCGCACCGGTGCCCAGGTTCACCCGGTACAGCGAGCTCGGGCCGCCGGCCGTGGTGCGCAGCGCCGCCAGCACCAGGCCGTTCTCGCCGCCACCGATGTCCATGGCGCCTGCGCCCGCCACCGTCACGCCCAGCGGACCGACGTCGACCAGCGTGCCGTCGTTCGGCGGATTCTGCAGCGCCAGCACCGAACTGGCGCCGTCGACGTCGAACAGCTGGGTCGAGGCCGGGGTCGGGATGCTGTTGGTGTAGGCGGCGGCCACCACGCGTGGGGCCACGCCGGCGCGGTTGATATTGCCGTCGGTGGTGGTGGCGCCGGTGTCGACGTTGATGCGCAGGCTCTGGCCGCTGTCGCTGATCACGCGCAGGCGGTCGGCGACCGGGTTGAAGTCGACCGCGAACGCGGTTCCCTGCATGGCGGTGTAGGGCGCGGTCGTGTCGGCGCCGTCGGCGGCGAGCGTCGCCTTGACGGTGGCGGCGCCGGTGGCCGGGTCGATGGTGACCAGGCGCGCATTGCTCGTCAGGCCGTACAGCATGCCGTCCTTCGGCCGCACGTCGATGCCGACCAGGGTTTCTCCGCCGGCCAGACCGGTGATGGCGACGTTGGTGTCGATGGTGTTGGGCGAGCCGACCTTGAAGCCCAGCAGGCGGTTGTCGTCCGCCAGGCCCAGGATCACCGGCGCGGCAACGGCGCGCAGCGCGATGCCGCGGATGTCTTCTGTCACGCCGAGCGCGCCGATGAGCGTGGTGGGAGCGCTGGTGGCGGCCAGGTTCACGCCATACAGGTTGCGCGCACCGCCGACGGTGGCGACCATGTATCCCATATTCGTGCGCGCATCGATGTCGAAACCGTTCGCCGCGCCGATGGTCACGCCCAGCGGCACCGGCTTGGCGAGGGTGCCGTCGTTCGGCGGGTTCTGGGCGTACAAGGTCGAGTTGGCGCCATCGATGCCGTACAGCGTGGTCGAACCGGTACCGGCGAACGAATTGGTATACGCCGAGGCCGAGATCGCGGTGTTGGCGGCGCCGCCATTGATGCTGCCGTCGGTGGTGGTGGCGCCGCTGTCGACATTGATGCGCAGGCTCTGGCCGGTATTGCCGACGATGCGCAGGCGGTCGGCCATCGGGTTGAAGTCGACGCCAAAACTCGTGCCGGCCAGCGCGGTGAACGGTTCCGTGGTGTCGGCGGCATCGGCGCTCAAGCGCGATTTATTGGTGGCGGCGCCGGTGGCGGCGTCCAGCGTGTACAGGCGGCCGGTCGAGCCGACGCCGTACAGCATGCCGTCGGCCGGGCGCACGTCGATGCCGACCAGGTTCTCGCCGCTCTGCAGGCCCGTCACCAGGACATTGGTGCGGATCGTGGTCGGCGTGGCGCGGTCGAACGAGACCAGGCGGTTGCTGGCGGTCAGGGCGACCACGTCGCCGACCGTCGCAGCCGGCGGCGGTGGGGTGGTCGGTGGCGTCTCCGGATGGTGGTCGTCGCTGCTGCTGCCGCAGGCGGCGAGGGCAAGGGCGATCGAAGAAGCCAGGATCAGTTTGGCGAATTGTGGTTGGGTCATGATGTGTCCTCAGTAAGAATTGCTTGTTTGAATTCATTGGGGGCGCATCGCGGCCGTATGTCGGCTGCAATGTTGGCGCTTGTACTACTCGCCAGATGCAGGAATGGATGCACCTTGTGAAAAAATATTTTCACAAGGTGTGCTGCGTGATGGAAAAGGTATTAGTTGTTCCGGCGCAGTTGCGCCACCAGGGGCGCCAGCAGCACGGCCAGCACTGCGAAGCTCGCCGCGAAGTAGCCGATCTTGTCCAGGCCGACCAGCGGGATTGCCG
The DNA here is from genome assembly GCF_001866515.1 of Massilia timonae. Lineage (NCBI taxonomy): Bacteria > Pseudomonadati > Pseudomonadota > Betaproteobacteria > Burkholderiales > Oxalobacteraceae > Massilia > Massilia timonae. Next base: position 119,587 of record NZ_JRYB01000001.1, on the reverse strand, counting down.
CGCCGCCCAGCATGGCGCCGATGCCGATGCCGGCATTCGCGGCCGATACATTGGTGGTGCCGGCCAGCGCCTGCGAGTGGGTGACCGATTTCATCACCCGCACCTGGCAGATAGGGAACAGCGCCGTGTACGCGATGCCCCACAGCGCCAGCACCGCGCAGAACAGGATCGTCGAGCCGGCGCTGGGCGCCGCCAGCGCCATCGCCATCGCCAAGAGGCCCGAGAACAGCGCCGTGGCTTTCAGTGGCGCGCGGTCGACCACCTTGCCGCCGACCCAGTTGCCGATCAGGCCGATCGCGCCGAAGCCCATCAGCCACCAGCCGACGTCCAGCGGCGCCACGCCGGCCACCCGCTCGAGGATGTCGGCCAGGTAGGTGTAGGCGGTGAACATGGCGGTGAACACCAGGATCGACAGGCCGACGTTGGCCAGGAAGTAGGGCTCACGGAACAGGCGCGCCTGGGAACGGAAGTCCACACGCTTGGCGCGCGCCACGGCCGGCATCAGGAACAGCAGCGCGAGCGCCATCGCCAGCGACAGGGCGGCGAGGATCCAGAATGCATTGCGCCAGCCGATGCTGTTGGCGGCGATGGTGCCGAGCGGGATGCCGAACAGCAGGGCGGCCGAGATGCCGAGGTAGACCCGCGCCACGCCTTGCCCGGCCTTGTCGGGACCGGCCAGTTCGGCCGCGGTCTCGCTCGCGGTGCCCCAGAACACCGGCAGCGCCAGCGCAGGAATGAAGCGCGCCAGCGCCAGCACCCAGACGTTCGGCGCCAGCGCGGCCAGGGCATTGGACAGCGCGAACACGACCAGCACGCCGATGAACAGCGCCTTGCGGTCCAGGTGCGACAGCCAGGCCGTCAGCGGCGGACCGAACAACATCACGGTGAAGGCGAACAGGGTCACCAGCTGCCCGGCGAGCGAGATCGAGATGCCGAGGTCGCGCGACAAGGCCGGCAGCAGGCCGACGATCAGGAATTCGGTGGTGACGATGATGAAGGCGGCGACCGCCAGGATCAGGATGGGCAGCGCGCCGGACGACGATGACGCCGGGGCCGCCTGTGCGAGCGCAGAGCTTGAACGGGACATGGATTTCTTATAAGGATTAAGCAGGGTCGCCATCCTATTTGAAATACCATTTCCTATCTCGGGCATTTTTTCTATACTTGGCGGAATATTTTTCCGCAATAGCCTATGCAAACCAGTGAACGCCTGAAGGGGGTCGATGTCTTCGTGGCCGTGGCCCAGGCCGGCAGCTTCGTCCGCGCGGCCCAGCGCCTGCACCTGACCGGATCGGCCGTCGGCAAGGCCATCGCCCGCCTCGAGGCGCGCCTGAACGCGCGCCTGTTCGAGCGCAGCACGCGCCGGCTGGCGCTGACCGACGCCGGCGCCCGTTTCCTGGCCGCCTGCACCCGGGTGCTCGGCGAACTCGAGGAAGCCGAGCATGCATTGCACGCCGAGGGCGACCTGCTGGCCGGGCGGCTGCGGGTCGACCTGCCGGCCACCTATGGACGCCTGATCGTATTGCCGGTGCTGACGGCTTTCCTGCAGCGTTATCCGCGTATCAAGCCGGTGCTGTCCTTCACCGACCGCTATGTCGACCTCGAGGACGAAGGCATTGACGTGACGGTGCGCATCGGCAGTCCGGAAGCCTGGTCGCCCGCGCTCGGCCACTGCCTGCTGGGCCAGGACCGCAAGGTGTTCTGCGCGGCGCCTTCCTACCTCGCGGCGCACGGCGCACCGGCCTCGGTCGAAGACCTGGTGGAACACGCGGTGATCATGTACGGCAAGGCCGACAGCCGCGTCAGTCCCTTGCTGATCCGGCGCGGCAACGCCCTGGTCGAGCAGCGCGCTTTCGATGCGCGGATCGTCGCCGGCGACGCCGAAGCCCAGGCCGAGCTGACCGTGGCGGGGCTCGGCATCGCCCAGCTGTCGACCTGGCTGATCGAGCGCCACCTGGCGGACGGCAGCCTGGTCGAGGTGCTGCCGGACTATGCGACGCCCGGCCTGACAATGCACGTGGTGTGGCCGAAGGCGAAACAGGACGTGCCGCGCGTGCGCGAGCTGGTCGACGTCTTGCGCGCGGCGCTGTCGGAGCCGGCGGCGTAACACTGCCATCTGGAGTGCACCGCGATTGTCCCGCGGAACGGGCGAAATCGATGCTTGATAAACCACGAATCCATCCTAAGCTGGAAGGCTCCAGTGGTTTTTCCCACATCTTTTTCAGGAGAACATCATGCTGCAAACCGCCGAAATCCAGCAACGTTTCATGAACGTCCAGCAGGTCGTGAACCAGGCCGAGCAAGTCTGCCAGAGCGACCAGAGCGTCCCCAGCGAAATCCGCGACTGCATCCACAAGATCGCCGAGGAAGCCGGGCGCGCGCAAAGCGTCATGCAGTCGAACGACCAGTCGAGCATGATCCAGTGCATCGACGACCTGGAAGCCATGGGCGACGAGGCCAAGCGCGTCTGCACCTCGACCAGGCCTTCACCGCAAGTGCAATCCGTCGTCGTGCGCGTGCACGACGAGCTGTCGAACCTGAAGCACCAGCTGCACTGAGCCTTTAAACCACACCCCGCTCGCGCAAGGCCGCGATCTCTTCCTCGCTCCTGCCCAGCATCTCGCGCAATACTTCCGTCGTGTGCTGGCCCAGCAGGGGCGGGGCCATCCCGCTGGTCGCAGGAGTGGCCGACATCCGGATCGGATTGCGCACCAGCTTGACCTGACCCGCGCTCGGATGCGGCAGGTCGATCGCCATCGCACGCGCCTGCACCTGCTCGTTGGCGAACACTTCGCCGACGTCGTTGATCGGCCCGCAGGGCACGCCTTTTTCTTCCAGCAGGGCGATCCATGCGTCGCGCGGTTTCGTCCTGACCATCTCGGCCAGCAGCGGCACCAGCACATCGCGGTTCTGTACGCGCAGCGGATTGGTGGCGAAGCGCGGATCGCCGGCCAGCTCGGGCCGGCCGCCGGCCTCGACGAACTTCTGGTACTGGCCGTCGTTGCCGGTGGCGACGATGATGTGGCCATCCGCGCAGGCAAAGGTCTGGTAGGGCACGATGTTGGCGTGGGCATTGCCCCAGCGCTTGGGCGGCTTGCCGCTGTTGAGGTAATTGCTGCCGACATTGGCCAGCATCGCCACCTGCGTGTCTAACAGCGCCATGTCGATGTGCTGGCCCTCGCCCGTGCGGTCGCGGTGGGTGAGGGCGGCCAGCACGGCCACCGTCGCGTACATGCCGGTCATGAGGTCGGTCAGCGCGACGCCGGCCTTTTGCGGACCGCCGCCGGGCAGGTCGTCGCGCTCGCCGGTGACCGACATCAGGCCGCCCATGCCCTGGATCAGGAAGTCGTAACCCGCGCGGTGGGCGTAGGGACCGTCCTGGCCGAAGCCGGTGATCGAGCAGTACACCAGGTCGGGCTTGATTGCCTTGAGTGAGTCATAGTCGAGGCCATAGCGCTTCAGGTGGCCGACCTTGAAGTTCTCGAGCACCACGTCGCAATGCAGCACCAGCTCGCGCAGCAGGGCCTGGCCTTCGCTGCTCGCGATGTCGACCGTGAGCGAGCGCTTGCCGCGGTTGGCCGACAGGTAATAGGCCGCTTCCTGCGTATCGTTGCCCTGCGCATCCCTGGCATATGGCGGACCCCAGGCGCGGGTGTCGTCGCCGGCGCCGGGGCGCTCGATCTTGATCACGTCGGCGCCGAGGTCGGCCAGGTTCTGCGAGCACCAGGGGCCGGCCAGCACGCGCGACAGGTCGAGCACGCGGATGTGGCCGAGGGCTTTCGGCAGCGCAGGGGAAGGGGAGCTTGCTTGCGTCATGTCTCGTTCTTCTTGTGTGCGATCGTGAAGCGCCGATTATAGCCGGGACGGTTGCCGTTCCTGTCAGTAAGGTTGCGGTAAACGAGGCCGCTCTAGCATGACAGCTCGATCAACCACCGGGAGCCGCCATGCCGACGCTACGCGCCTATCTGTTCCTGTCGCTTGTCCTTGCCGTGATGCTGTTGCATAAGCTGTTGGAGGAGAATATCTCGGGCATCCGGATGGCGAGTATTTCTCCCAGCATGAGCATGTTCCTCAACTCCACACCGATCTGCTTGTGATAGCCGGGGACCTGCCATGACCGATCCGCTCCATCATCGCCCGGCATTGCCTTTTCGGTCCTTTCTGGCGCTGGCATGCGTGGCCGCCTGCGTCCTGCTGCTGGGCGCCTGTACGGCGCCAATGCCAACCGAACCGCAGGCCGAAGCGCAGGCGCCGCCACGCAGCTTCGAGGATTACCACAGCCAGACGCTGGCGCGGATGCGGCAGGCACGCAGCTTCCAGCACGCGGATACGGAAAGCGAACTCGTGTGGAACGGCCCGCGCGAATGGCGGCCGGCTCGGTCGGGCGCGGGCGCGAAGGCGGAAAAAGGCATCCTGCTGGTGCACGGACTCGGGGACTCGCCCTGGTCCTTCCACGACCTGGGAGCGGCGATGGCGGCCGAGGGCTATCTGGTGCGCACAGTGCTGCTGCCCGGCCACGGCACGCGTCCGGCCGACCTATTGGCGGTGAGCGCGCAGCAGTGGCGCGAGCTGGTTCAAGAGCAGGCGCGGGTGCTGGAAGACGACGTCGACGGCCCGGTCTACCTCGGCGGATTCTCGACCGGCGCCAACCTGGTGCTCGACTATGCCTATGCCCATCCTTCGATCGCCGGCCTGGTCCTGTTCTCTCCGGGCTTCAAGAGCATGCCGTTCGACTGGGTCGCGCCGGTGGCGGCGCGCATCCGGCCCTGGATCGTCGGCCCCGGCGACCCCGTACGGGACCAGACGCCGGTGCGCTACCTGAACGTTCCCACCAATGGCTTCGCGCAGTTCTATCACACCAGCACGAACGCGCGCCGCCTGCTTTCGCGCACCTACGACAAGCCGGTCTTCATGGCCGTCGCGCAGCACGATTCCGTGCTGGACACCGCTTATCTGCTGGACGTCTTCCAGCGCCGCTTCACCCATCCGGACAGCCGTCTGATCTGGTACGGAGCGGCGCCCCGGGAGCTGGCCGATACCCGGCGCGTGCTGGTGCGCGGGGACAGCTTGCCGGCTTACCGCATCAGCCAGTTCTCGCATATGGGCTTGCTGTTCTCGCCGTCGAACGCGCTGTATGGGGAGGGCGGGCGCCTGCGGATCTGCCACAACGGCCAGGCCGAGCGCGTGACCCGGGCTTGCCTCCAGGGCGAGGCCGTGTGGTATTCCGACTGGGGCTACCGCGAGCCGGGCAAGGTCCACGCGCGCCTGACCTTCAATCCTTATTTCGATTGGCAGACGTCGGTACTGATTGGCACTTTCGGCAGCAATCACGGTGCCAACATTGATGTGCCAAGTGTCAATTCCGGTAGACGGGAATAGTGCGCCTGTCGTGCGTGGCAAACCTGGCTCGAGTTGCTCGTCCTTGCATCGGCATGCGCGAATACTCGCCTTTGTTTTCGGTCGTGTACTTAGCGATGAGCGTCCTTCAATGATTTAATCTTCTTCGCGGAGAAAAAGAAGCCATCCCAGAAGATTACTGCCTCATCCGCTCCTTTGATGAACACTTGCGTGCAACCGATATCGACGACGGTAACCGGATTGGGTAGGCGCAGTTTGGCAGCACTGATTTGCGCTTCCTGGCGTAAGTATATATTTGGTTCGACACGTTTACTTTCAAAACTTGGGGCGCCGCAGCTTTCTGTCCCAAACCTGGTTCCCTCGTTTCGGATTGTCATTACCTGCCCGAGTAGTTGCTTGGCCTGATGCTCATCAATCGAGGTGATCTTTACACCATCAAGCACAGATGTAAATTTCCATTGGCCGATGACTTCCTGTCCTGGCTGGGCCGCGTGTGCAGGGAGGCAGGCCGCAAGGGCGATGACGAACACCGCGGAGAGCGTTCGAATTGGCGGTGACTTTGCGTGTCGATCAGCCATGGCCAGCTCCGACGAGAGGAGCAGCCAATTTAGCAAGCTGGAGGAAAAGCAATTTACGGAGCCTCAACCCGACGAAACTGGATTGAGAAACTGATGAACCAAGATGTGGCGCCCGCAGCGCCACATCTTGTCCCGGCATCAGGTTCCGGACTGTACTGCCGCGACCGGATCGGCTCCGGCCTGGCTGTCGCCGTCGACCACCTCCTGGCGGCCCAGGGCTTCCTGCTCCAATGCGCAGCGTTCGGCTTTCTCGGCAGTGCGCAACTCGACATAACGCCGCAGCGCATCGTCCAGCGCCGGCAGCAGCGCGCCGCGTTCGCTGTGCAGCGACGAATAGGCCGGCCGCGCCGCCGTGAAGCCGAACTCCGCCGCCGGCTTCGCTTCCAGCGTCGATGCATCGACGCCGGCCAGCTCGGCCGCGCGGCGCGCCAGCCCGGCCCAGGTCAATTCTCCCTTGTTGGCGAGGTGCCAGACGCCGGCTTCGCGGTCGACTGCGAGATCCAGGCAGGCGTGCACCAGGTCGGGCACATAGGTCGGCGAGATGGTCATGTCGCTGGCCGCCACGAAGGCGTCACCGCGCTCCAGGGCATCGAGCGCCTGGGTCACGAAATTGTGCTGGTCCCACGGCCCGAAGAAGGCGCTGGTGCGCACCACCAGCGCGCCCGGGTGATTGGCCAGCACCGCGCGCTCGGCGTCGAGCTTGCTGCGGCCGTAGACGTTGAGGGGATTCGGCGTATCCGATTCGACGTAGGGACGCTCGTTGCGGCCGTCGAACACCAGATCGCTCGAGAAGGTGGTCAGGTGAATGTCGTGGCGCGCGCAGGCCGCGGCCAGGATGGCGGCGCCATGCGTGTTCTCGCGCTGGCAGCGTTCCATGTCGTTCTCGGCGTCGTCGACCCGCACATAGCCGCAGGTATTGACCACCGCCCACGGCTTGTGCCGCGCCAGCGCGCGCTCGACCGAGTCGGCATCGGCGATGTCCATGTCCTGGCGCGACAGCAGGCGATAGGCCAGGTTGCGCTTGTCGCAGATGCGGGCAAAGGCGCGGCCCAGGGTGCCGGTCGCGCCCAGGATCAGGATCGGCGCGGCGTCGCTGCCCACCAGGCGGTGGCCATCGGCCGCGATCGAGGTGAGGGCGGCCGGCGTGGCCACCGGCTGCTGGCACAGGAAGCGGCCCGGCCGGCGCCACCAGCCCTGGGCGCGCAGCACCGGGTGCGACAGCGGCGCGCCGCTGGATAGCTCGCGCATCATGTTCGCCAGCGCGGTCGGCCGCGGCAGCGGCGAGCGCACGTCGAGCGGCCCCGGTTCGTAGTAGCCGCGGTCGACCGTCACCAGGCTGTTCCAGTCGAAGGAGCCGAGCAGGGCCCACACCGTGACGGCGCGCACGTCGACGCCGTTGTCGCGCGACTGCTGGGCCGCTTCCCAGATCTCGAGCAGCCAGCGCATCTGGTCTTCGCGGTTGGCGTCGATGTGGGCTTCGGTGATGGCCAGCGGGATGCGATAGCGCTCCCAGATCTCGGACAGCAGCGGGGCGATGCCGGGCGTCGGCGTGGCCAGCACGCGCGAGGCTTCGATGTCGGCGCAGGGAATGCCGTCGGCCACGCCGCGGTGGTGGGCCGGATAGCGCTCGGGGCGGTGGTCCAGCCAGCGCTCGCTGGTGACGTAGTAATTGACGCCGATGAGGTCGGGCGGGCAGGGATTGGCGCGGAACCACAGGATGTCCTCTGGCCTGGCGCCGCTCTTGAGCAGGTAGTTCCACAGCTTGTGCTCGGGCCCGACCATGCCGCACAGCAGGTCCCAGCCCAGCCAGCGGCGCTCGTTGTAGAACTCGGCCACGTGGCTGAGCTCCGGCGTGCTGTAGGTCTTGCCGAGGTCGTCGGTCTGCACCAGTTTCGCGTTCGGGTTGACGGCGCGGATGGCGCGCATCGACAGCACGGTGGCGCGGCACTGGTTGAGCAGGGCGTCGATGAAGGTGCGGTCGTCGCGGCCGTGCGGATACCAGACGCCGTACAGGCCGGCGAAGCGCGCCGTAGTGCAGATCTCGTTGACCGGGGTGTAGAACTCGAGCCAGGGGTAGCGCGCGGCGACGGCGCCGGCGTAGTCGGCGAGTTCTTGCGCGAAACCGGGATCGACCAGGCTCGTGTGGCGCGGGCCGCTGCCATGGTGGATCAGTCCGGCGATCGGGGTGACGCCAGCCTCTCGCAGGGCGGCCAGGCGCTCGTCCGGCCAGCGCCAGTCGGCGCCGTCGACGCCATCGGGGGCGGTGCGTTCCCACAGGATGGGGTAGCGGATGGCGCGGATGCCGAGCGCGGCGAAGCGCTCGATGTCGCAGGCGCGCCCGCTATGGCCGTTGCGGTCCAGCTGGCTGAAGTAGGTGTCCTGCACGCGGTTGACCGTGCATTCGAGGCCGCCCCAGAGTTCGAGGGGGTGTGCTGGGCTGTTCGTGCTCTTGTTCATGGTGGTCTTGAATCCTTAATTTTATGACAACAAAGTGTCGACAATGCGGCGCTACCGACGTTCAAACTGCGTGGGGAGAGCCCTGCCTGCCGAGTCACGGTGCGGGTAGCGGTTGACAGCGGAGCGCCAACCTGCAACCATGCGGTCCATGATCTTTCCGAAAGCACATCTCATTCTTGCCTGGTGGCGCCGCTCCTAGCGCGCGGCCCCGGAAATGATGTGCATTTCAGCTAACGCCGCCTCGATTTGGGTGGCGTTTTTTCTTTGACGCAGGACGATCGAGGCATCTACCAAGGAATCTCGATGACCCTGCAACAAACTACCGCTCCTGCTTCTGCTTCCGCTCCTGGAAGCCAGATCATCCTGACCGGCGACCGTCCGACCGGTCCGCTGCACCTCGGCCACTTCGTGGGCAGCCTGCGCGATCGCGTGACCTACCAGCACCAGTACCGCCAATTCGTCATGCTGGCCGATTCGCAGGCCCTGACCGACAATATGGATGACCTGAGTAAGGTACACCGGAACGTGCTGGAAGTGGCGCTCGATTACCTTGCCGTAGGGATCGACCCGGCCAAGACCACGATCTTCATCCAGTCGCAGATCCCGGAGCTGACCGAGCTGACCTTCTATTACCTGAACCTGGTGACCGTCGCGCGCCTCGAGCGCAACCCGACCGTGAAGGCGGAAATCGTCCTGCGCGGCTTCGAGCGCGACATCCCGGCCGGCTTCCTGACCTACCCGGCCAGCCAGGCCGCCGACATCACCGCCTTCAAGGCCGGCGTTGTGCCGGTGGGCGAAGACCAGATCCCGATGATCGAGCAGTGCAACGAGATCGTGCGCCGCTTCAACCGCATCGTCGGCCGCGACATCCTGGTCGAGGCCAAGGCCTTCGTGCCGGAAGTCGGCCGCCTGCCGGGCATCGACGGCAAGGCCAAGATGAGCAAGTCGCTCGGCAACACCATCAACCTGGGCGCCAGCGCCGACGAGATCCGCGCCGCGGTCAAGAACGTGTACACCGACCCGCTGCACCTGAAGGTGTCGGATCCGGGCCATATCGAGGGCAACGTCGCCTTCACCTACCTGGACGCTTTCGACACCGACAAGGAAGGCCTGGCCGAGATGAAGGCGCACTACCAGCGCGGCGGCCTGGGCGACAGCATCGTCAAGAAGCGCCTCGAAGGCATCCTGCAAGACCTGCTGGCGCCGATCCGCGCTCGCCGCGAAGAGTTCGCCAAGGATCCGGCCCAGGTGATGAAGATGCTGCAGGAAGGCACCCTCAAGGCGCGCGAAGTGGCGGCCGCGACCACCGACGAGGTCAAGAAGGCGCTGGGCCTGTCCTACTTCTGATGAGGGCAGGGGTATCGCTGCGCGATACCTGCGGTAGCGCAACCCGTGCCTCTGATAACTATCAGTAGCACGGAGCCGGCGACGATGGCAAGCTGCGGGCTTGTCGATCGCCGAGGAGCGCTTCATGAGCAAAGGCTTGCGCCTGACCGAACAATGGATGCAGCGGGCCTTGTGGCTCGTCGCCTTCGTCTTCGCCGGCTTCCTGATCGGCCTGGGCGGCCTGGTCGTGCAGCAGCTGCGCGACGTCGAAGAGCCGCTGACGGTCGAGCAGTTCATGAACCCGGCGCTGGTCGGCAAGCTGCGCGCCGAGATGGACAGCGAGCGCGCGCGCATCGAAGGCGCACGCACGCGCCTCGAGCAGGCCAGCCAGAAGCATGCCGTGGCGCAGTCGAACACGCGCTCGGCGCGCTCGACCTTCGACAACTGGCTCGCCACCCGGCAGGCCACCGCGCGGCCCGAGCAAGACCCCGAACTGATCAAGCGTACCCAGGGCCTGGAGGCCCTGGAGCGCGCTGAACGCGCCGCCCTGGCGGCGGTGGAAGGCGAACAGCAGACGATGCTGGACGCCACCCAGGCCTACGAGCGCGCCAACCTGCGCTGGAACGCCCTGCAGGAACCGGCGCAGCAGGCCTTCGCCGACGAAGTCGAGGCGCGCGAGCTGCGCGTCTTTCTGTATCGCCTGGCATTGACCTTGCCGCTGCTGCTAGCGGCCGGCTGGCTGTTCAGGCACAAGCGCAAGACGCCGGACTGGCCGTTCGCCTGGGGCTTCATCATCTTTGCCCTGTTCACGTTCTTCTTTGAGCTGGTGCCCTACCTGCCGAGCTATGGCGGCTATGTGCGCTACATCGTCGGCATCATCCTCACCGTGGTCGCGGGGCGCTACGCCGTCGCATGGCTGCAGGGCTACCTGGCGCGCCAGAAGCTGGCCGAGGCATTGCCCGACGCCGAGCGGCGCCAGGGGATGCGTTACGACCTCGTCCAGGCGCGCCTGGCGAGAAGCGTGTGCCCCGGTTGCGAGCGCGCCGTCGACCTCAAGGATGGCAAGACCGACTTCTGCCCGCACTGCGGCATCGGCCTGTTCAACCGATGCGGCGCTTGCACGACGCGCAAGAATGCGTTCGCGCGCTTTTGCTTCGCCTGCGGGACGGCGGCCAATACCACGTTGGCCGATTAGGCGGCCAGCGCCGTGCGACAGGGTCAGTCGCGCAGGTCGGCCGGCACCTTGCCGCCATTGGCGGCCAGCTTGTTCATCACCTGGCGGTGCAGCCAGATGTTCATCTTGGCCGAGTCGCCCGTGTCGCCGGTGTAGTTCAGCTCAGCGGCCAGTTCCTTGCGCGACTGCAGGCTGCTGTCCAGGCCGAGCAGCTTGAGCAGGTCGACGATCGAGGTGCGCCAGTTCAGCTGCTGGCCGGACGACTTCTGCATGTCGTTCAAGACCTGCTCGACGTCGACCTGCTGCATGGGGGCGGCGGCGGGGGCGGCGGAAGCGGCGGGCGCGGCCGCCGGTGCGCTTGGCGCGGGCGCGGCTTGCGGCTGCGGCGCGGCGCTCGGGCTGCCGGCGCGGCCGTCGGAGCGGCGGTCGTCGCGGCAGGCGCCGCCTCTTTCTTACCTGGGAAAATTTTGTGGAAAATATTGCTCAGGATACCCACGGGACCCTCCTTTTCTGGTGATTGTTTACGGATATTGTTTGCCATATAGCCGAGCGCGACCGCCAGCGCGGCGCCGCCGGCAGCCTTGATCAAGGTCGGATGCTCGGCATAGAAGTCGCTCATGCGATCGACAATGCCAGGGTTCTGTTGTTGCGCCTTTTCAGCCAGTTCTTGCACTTGCTCAGGCGAGACCTGGGCCGCCTGTTCCGGCGTCACCTGGGAGGTGTTGCCACCGAAGATCTTGCCCAGCGCACCGCCGGCCACCGAGGACAGCAGGCCGCCGCCGGCGCCGCCGATCAGGCTGTTGAGCATGCCGGCGCGCTGGTCGGGATTGCTCTGGCCGAACAGCTGGCTGACCATCTGGGGGAAGGGCGGCGTCTGGTCCGAACGCAAGGCGCTGGCGATGCCCTGGGCGATGCTGGCGCGGGGCGCGTTCTGCGCCACCTGGTCGAAGTCGTCGGCAGCCTTGCCATTATTGGCGACGGCGCCGCCGATGTATTGCTGCAATAAGTTTCCTAAATCGAAAGCCATGTCATCTCCTACGTGATGTGATACCTGTGATTGCTCAGCGTAGGCGTTTGGTATCGCCGGCTCTGTTCGATGACGAACCCAGGAAGGGTATTCATCGACGATCGACCCGTATTTGCCCAGTGGACATTTGCAAGCCGGGAGCGGTAAGCTGTCGCCATGCCCTACCTGCCGCTCGTCCTCTTCCTCGCCGTCTACCTGTTCGCCAGCCTGGCCTGGGACATGTCCCAGCTGGTCGGCGCGGCCTACCTGACGACCAGCCTGACCTGCTTCGTCGCCTACGCCATCGACAAGTCGGCGGCGCGTGCGCAGTCCTGGCGCACGCCGGAAAGCACCTTGCTGATCCTGGGCCTGGTCGGCGGCTGGCCCGGCGCCTTGCTGGCCCAACAATGGTTGCGCCACAAGAGCAGCAAGCCATCGTTCCAGCGCAAGTTCCAGCTGACGGTGGCGCTGAACCTGGGCGCCTTCGCCTGGCTGGCCTGGCGCTTCGGCGTGCCGGCCTGATCGTCGAAAGGAGGAGCGCATGTGGCCTTACCCCCGTATCCTGGCCCACCGCGGCGGCGGCACCCTGGCGCCCGAGAATACCTATGCCGGACTGCGCTGCGGGATGCAGGCCGGCTTTCGCGCGATCGAGTTCGACGTCATGCTGGCGCGCGACGGCGTGCCGGTGTTGATGCACGATCCCGGCCTGGGCCGCACGGTGAAGGGCAGCGGCAGCGTGTTCGAGCACGATGCCGGCGATCTCGCGGCGATGGATGCCGGCGCCTGGTTCGGCCCGGCGTTCGTCGGTGAACCGGTGCCGCTGTTCACCGAGTTCGCGCGCCGCTGCAGGGAGGAGGGCGTATGGATGAATATCGAGATCAAGCCGGCACCCGGGTTCGAGGAGGAAACCGGCGCGGTCGTGGCCGCGCTTGCCGCCGAGCTGTTCGCCGCCGAACTCGCGGCCGGAGACATGGCCCGGGTTCCGCTGCTGTCCTCGTTCAGCGACGTGGCGCTGGCCAGCGCGCGCCTGGCCGCGCCGCCACTCCCACGCGCCTGCCTGATCAGCGCGCTGGGGCCGGATTGGGAGCGACGCGCGCGGGCGCTGGACGCGGTGGCCATCCACACCAATCACCAGCACCTGGGGCCGGAAATGGCGCGGGCGGTGAAGGACGCGGGCTTGGGCCTGTTCTGCTATACCGTCAACGATCCCGGCCGTGCGCGCACCTTGCTGGACTGGGGCGTGGACGCCTTCTGCACCGACCGCATCGACCTGATCGGGCCGGACTTCGCCTGAGATACTTTCGGCTCAGCAATATATTTGTGAGGCGGCCTCAAGAATGGAGGCCAGGGAGACGTTAAGTACAGACGATCTCTTTGAAGCAGCTAGCATGGCACCCTCGACCACCATTATCCCGTTCACTTCGCATGGCGAAGACACCCAGGCCGCCGTCAGCCGCTGGCTCGGCCAAGTCGCGATGGCCGGCGTGCGCCAGTGCGCCAACGAGGCGAATGGCGAGGCGCGCGCCCGCATCCTGCGGCAAGCCGCAACGACGATGCTGGCCCCGGTCGAGCCCAGAACGCGCGCGATCTCGAACCTGCTGCGCTGAATCCATTGTTGCTGGCAAGTTGTCAATATTAGTGGGACTGATATTGACGGCGGCGGCTAGGCTATAATCGTTCCTTTATATGGCACGCTGCCTCATTCCGCCCTCCAACAGACATGAAATCCTCAGACATTCGCGAAAAGTTCCTGAAGTTCTTTGAATCCAAAGGCCATTCCATCGTGCGTTCCAGCCCGCTGGTGCCTGGCAATGACCCGACCATGCTGTTGACCAATAGCGGGATGGTGCAGTTCAAGGATGTGTTCCTGGGCCTGGATTCGCGCCCGTATTCGCGCGCGACCTCGGTCCAGCGCTGCGTGCGCGCCGGCGGCAAGCACAACGACCTGGAAAACGTCGGCTACACCGCGCGTCACCACACCTTCTTCGAAATGCTGGGCAACTTCAGCTTCGGCGACTATTTCAAGCGCGATGCGATCCAGTATGCCTGGGAGCTGCTGACGAAGGTCTATGGCCTGCCGGCCGAGAAGCTGACCGTCACCGTCTATTTCGAGGACGACGAAGCCTACGATATCTGGGCCAACGAGATCGGCGTGCCGAAAGAGCGCATCATCCGCATCGGCGACAACAAGGGCGCGCGCTACGCCTCGGACAACTTCTGGCAGATGGCCGACACCGGCCCATGCGGCCCGTGCACCGAGATCTTCTATGACCACGGCGCGGATATCTGGGGCGGCCCTCCGGGCTCGGCCGAAGAAGACGGCGACCGCTTCATCGAGATCTGGAACCTGGTGTTCATGCAGTTCAACCGCGACGAAGCGGGCAACATGACCCCGCTGCCGAAGCCGTCGATCGATACCGGCATGGGCATGGAGCGCCTGGCCGCCGTGCTGCAGCACGTGCACAGCAACTACGAGATCGACCTGTTCCAGAACCTGATCAAGGCGGCGGCACGCGAAACGGGCATCGACGACCTGGGCAACAACTCGCTCAAGGTCATCGCCGACCACATCCGCTCGGCCTCGTTCATGATCGTCGACGGCATCATCCCGAGCAGCGAGGGCCACGGCTACGTCCTGCGCCGCATCATCCGCCGCGCGCTGCGCCACGGCCACAAGCTGGGCCAGACGAAACCGTTCTTCTACAAGCTGGTGGCCGACCTCGACCTCGAGATGGGCGAAGCCTATCCGGAACTGCGCGACGCGAAAGACCGCGTGGCGCAAGTGCTGAAGGCCGAGGAAGAGCGTTTCGGCGAGACGCTGGAAAACGGCATGAAGATCCTGGAAGCCCAGCTGGCCAAGGATCCGAAGAACCTCGACGGCGCCACCGCCTTCACGCTGTACGACACCTACGGCTTCCCGCTCGACCTGACCGCCGACATCTGCCGCGAGCGCAACGTCACGCTCGACGAGGCCGGCTTCGCCGCCGCCATGGAGCAGCAGAAGAAGACCGCGCGCGCCGCCGGCAAGTTCAAGATGGCCGCCAACGTCGAGTATGCGGGCGAAAAGACCAAGTTCGTCGGCTACGAATCGCTGGCCCACAACACCCACGTGCTGGCGCTGTACGCCGACGGCGTGAAGGTCGACGAGCTGAAGGCCGGCCAGGCCGGCATCGTCGTGCTCGACACCACCCCGTTCTATGCCGAATCGGGCGGCCAGGTCGGCGACCAGGGCCTTATTGGCAACCTCGACGGCACTGCCGGCGTGCAGTTCGACGTGGAAGACACGCTCAAGATCCAGGCCGACGTGTTCGGCCACCACGGCGTGCTGCGCGAGGGTACGCTGAAGGTCGGCGACACCGTCGATGCGCAGGTCGATACCGTCAAGCGCGGCCGCACCATCCGCAACCACTCGGCCACCCACCTGATGCACAAGGCCTTGCGCGAAGTGCTGGGCAGCCACGTGCAGCAGAAGGGTTCGCTGGTCGATCCGGACAAGACCCGCTTCGACTTCAGCCACCCGCAAGCCCTGACCGCCGACGAGATCGCCAAGGTCGAAGCCATCGTCAACCGCGAGATCCTGGAAAACCACCCGACCCAGGCGCAGCACATGTCGTTCGACGACGCCGTCAAGCATGGCGCGATGGCGCTGTTCGGCGAGAAGTACGGCGACACCGTGCGCGTGCTGGACATCGGCACCTCGAAAGAGCTGTGCGGCGGCGTCCACGTGACCCGCACCGGCGACATCGGCCTGTTCAAGATCGTGTCGGAAGGCGGTGTTGCCGCCGGCATCCGCCGCGTCGAAGCGGTGACGGGCGAGGGCGCCCTGGCCCTGGTGCAGTCGATCAACCGCAAGCTGGTCGAAGCGGCCGGCGCGCTCAAGACCAGCCCGGACGAGCTGACGGCCCGCATCGCCCAGGTCCAGGATCAGGTCAAGACCCTGGAGAAGGAAGTCGCCGCGCTGAAGTCGAAGCTGGCGGCCGGCCAGGGCGACGAGCTGGTGAGCAAGGCGGTCGACGTCAACGGTATCAAGGTGCTGGCGGCAACGATGGAAGGCGCCGACGTGGCCACCCTGCGCGAAGCCATGGACAAGCTGAAGGACAAACTGCAGACGGCCGCCATCGTGCTGGCCAGCGTGGCGGACGGCAAGGTCAGCCTGATCGCGGGCGTGACCAAGGATGCCACTGGTAAAGTGAAAGCCGGCGAGCTGGTGAACTTCGTCGCCCAGCAGGTGGGCGGCAAGGGCGGCGGCCGTCCTGATATGGCGCAAGCAGGCGGCACCGATCCGTCGGGCCTGCCTGCGGCGCTGGCCGGCGTGGCCGGCTGGGTCGGCGAACGCGCCTGATCGTTCCGTCTCTTGGCCTGACCATCGACGCCACCTTCGGGTGGCGTTTTGCATGCGCCGCACGAATCCTGGACTGAAGTGGTAACACTTTGTTTTGATGGTCGTTTCGACTATTGCGCGCCCTGATTCGGACCGCATCTAGGAGGCGTGCTGCACCGCTGCGGTGCCGATTTGTGAGCACCGAGTACACAGTCAATGTTATTTGGTCAAGCATTTCACATTGCGGTTGCAATCCTGCAACAATGTGTGACTATTTTGGTGCGGTGCGTCATACTGCCCGAATTGGAGTAGTATGCGACTGAAGTTGGACCACTTAATCAAAGCAGGTAATGCGATGAGCGATATCACTTTTGAAACCGACACCGACACCATGGAATTCCAGAGAGACCTGGATGCACGCGGACTGAACTGCCCGCTGCCCATCCTCAAAGCCAAGAAGGCGCTCGCCGAGATGGAAACCGGCCAGGTGCTGCGCATCGTTGCCACCGACACCGGCTCCGTGCGCGACTTCCAGGCCTTCGCCAAGCAAACCGGCAATGCCTTGCTAGCTCATACCCATGAGAATGGCGAGTTCACCTTCCTGATGCGCCGCAAATAAGCGATTCGGCTGCAGTCCATGCTGCAGCCGCGTGCGTATCCTGAGGCGGGGCGTCCAGCCCCGTCCGATCCCCCTGTAAAAACCGAGATAGGCCGATTAGGTGTTTTCCTCTAACTAAAAATCGCACGATCGTGCTTTAATTTCGCCCGAAGCGTCGATTTCTCATATAATCTATGCCACTTATTTCGATCCATTCCATTTTTAAAGGCACCCTATGAAAGTCCTGGTACCCGTCAAACGCGTGGTCGACTACAACGTCAAGGTTCGCGTCAAGTCCGACAATAGCGGCGTCGATGTCGCCAACGTCAAGATGTCGATGAACCCGTTCGACGAGATCGCGCTGGAAGAGGCGACCCGCCTGAAAGAAGGCGGCAAGGTCACCGAGGTGGTGGCGGTCTCGGTGGGCGTGGCCCAGTGCCAGGAAACCCTGCGTACCGGCATGGCGATCGGCGCCGACCGCGGCATCCTGGTGGAAACCGCCGGCGACACCGAGCCGCTGGCCGTGGCCAAGATCGTCAAGGCGCTGGCCGACAAGGAGCAGCCGCAACTGATCATCCTGGGCAAGCAGGCGATCGACGACGATTCGAACCAGACCGGCCAGATGCTGGCTGCGCTGCTGGGCTGGCCGCAAGCGACCTTCGCCTCGAAAGTCGTGCTGGAAGACGGCAAGGTGACCGTGACCCGCGAAGTCGACGGCGGCCTGGAGACCGTTGCCCTGACCCTGCCTGCCATCATCACCACCGACCTGCGCCTGAACGAGCCGCGCTACGTGACGCTGCCGAACATCATGAAGGCGAAGAAGAAGCCGCTCGAGACCGTCAAGCCGGAAGACCTGGGCGTCGACGTCGCGCCGCGCCTGAAGACCCTGAAGGTCGTCGAGCCGGCCAAGCGTTCGGCCGGCGTCAAGGTGCCGGACGTGGCGACGCTGGTGCAGAAGCTGCGCACTGAAGCCAAGGTCATCTGAGTCGTCTGTCGTTACTTAATACATAGGAATCAACATGGTCGCATTAGTCATTGCTGAACACGACAACGGCTCCCTGAAGGGCGCTACCCACCACACCGTGACGGCTGCCGCCCAGTGCGGTGGCGACGTGCACGTCCTGGTCGCCGGTTCGAACTGCGGCGCCGCCGCCGAAGCCGCCGCGCAAATCGCCGGCGTGTCGAAAGTGCTGGTCGCCGACGCGCCGCACTTCGCCGACGGCCTGGCCGAGAACGTGGCCGGGCAGATCCTGGCTGTCGCCGGCGAATACTCGCACATCCTGGCCCCCGCCACCGCCTACGGCAAGAACATCCTGCCGCGCGTGGCCGCCAAGCTGGACGTGGCGCAGATCTCCGAGATCACCAAGGTCGATTCGCCCGACACCTTCGAGCGTCCGATCTATGCCGGCAACGCCATCGCCACCGTGCAGTCGAGCGACAAGGTCAAGGTCATCACCGTGCGCGGCACCGCCTTCGACGCCGCGGGCGCCGGCGGTTCGGCCGCCATCGAGAACGTGACCGCAATCGCCGACTCGGGTACCTCCACTTTCGTCGGTCGCGAACTGGCCAAGTCGGACCGTCCGGAGCTGACCGCCGCCAAGGTGATCGTCTCGGGTGGCCGCGGCATCGGCTCGGCCGACAACTTCAAGATCCTGGAGCCGCTGGCCGACAAGCTGGGCGCCGCCATGGGCGCCTCGCGCGCCGCGGTGGACGCCGGCTTCGTGCCGAACGACTGGCAGGTGGGTCAGACCGGCAAGATCGTCGCCCCGACCCTGTACATCGCCGTGGGCATCTCGGGCGCGATCCAGCACCTGGCCGGCATGAAGGACTCGAAGACCATCGTCGCCATCAACAAGGATCCGGAAGCGCCGATCTTCTCGGTCGCCGACTACGGCCTGGTGGGCGACCTGTTCGAGGTCGTGCCGGAGCTGGTCAAGGAACTGGGCTGATCGCGCGGCGCGCCATCCAGTCAGGCGCGCCACAAGCACCCCGCACACGCCGTTCCCGCCCAAGCAGGAACGGCGTTTTTCATGCATGAGAGACAATCAGGAGACAACAGGTGAGCTATAACGCCCCGCTGAAAGACATGCAGTTCGTCCTCAATGAACTGGCCAACCTCGCCGAGGTCAATGCGCTGCCCGGCTGCGAGGACGCGACCCCGGACACCGTGGAAGCGGTGCTGGAAGAAAACGCGAAATTCTGCGGCGAAGTGATCGCCCCGCTGAACCATGCCGGCGACCAGGAGCCGAGTTTCTGGAAGGATGGCGCGGTCACCACGACCAAGGGCTTCAAGGAAGCCTTCCGCGCCTACGCCGACGCCGGCTGGCAGGGCGTGCAGCATCCGCAGGAATTCGGCGGCCAGGGCTTGCCCAAGCTGGTGGCCACGCCGTGCATGGAGATGCTGCATGGTGCCAACCTGGCGTTCGCGCTGGTCGCGCTGCTCTCGGACGGCGCGATCGAGGCGCTGCTCACCGCCGGCTCCGATGCGCAGAAAGCGCGCTTCCTCGAGCCGCTGGTCTCGGGCCAGTGGACCGGCACCATGAACCTGACCGAGCCGCAGGCCGGCTCCGACCTGGCCGCCGTGCGCACCCGCGCCGAGCCGCAGGGCGACGGCACCTACAAAATTTTCGGCACCAAGATCTTCATCACCTATGGCGATCACGACATGGCCGAGAACATCGTCCACCTGGTGCTGGCGCGCACGCCCGATGCGCCGCCGGGCGTGAAAGGCATCTCGCTGTTCATCGTGCCGAAATTCCTGATCAACGACGATGGTTCGCTGGGCGCGCGCAACGACGTGCATTGCGTCTCGATCGAGCACAAGCTGGGCATCAAGGCCAGCCCGACCGCCGTGCTGCAGTTCGGCGACAGTGGCGGCGCGATCGGCACCCTGGTGGGCGAAGAAAACCGCGGCCTCGAATACATGTTCATCATGATGAACGCGGCCCGCTTCGGCGTCGGCATGCAGGGCGTCGGCCTGGCCGAACACGCCTACCAGCAGGCGGTGGCGTTCGCGAAGGACCGCATCCAGTCGCGCGACGTGGCCGGCTCGAGCGGCCCGGTGGCGATCATCCACCATCCTGACGTGCGCCGCATGCTGATGTCGATGCGCGCCCAGACCGAGGCGGCGCGCGCGCTGGCCTACGTCGGCGCCGGCATCTCGGACCTGGCGCATCACCATCCCGATGAGGCGACGCGCCAGGCGAACCTGGCCGTGTATGAATACCTGGTCCCGGTCATCAAGGGCTGGTCGACCGAGATGAGCGAGAACGTCGCGCGCGACGGCGTGCAGGTGCACGGCGGCATGGGGTTCATCGAAGAAACCGGCGCGGCCCAGCATTACCGCGACGCCAAGATCCTCACCATCTACGAAGGCACGACGGCGATCCAGGCCAACGACCTGGTCGGCCGCAAGACGGTGCGCGATGGCGGGGCGGTGGCCAGGTCGCTGCGGGCGCAGATGGACGAGGTCGTCCAGCAGCTGGCAGAAACGCAGAGCATCGACCTCACCGCGATCGCCCGCCAGTTGCGCGATGGCGCCAGCGCGTTCGAGTCCGTGGTCGACTTCGTGGTGGAAAACGCAAAGAGCGATCCGCGCGGGGTGTACGCCGGCAGCGTGACGTACCTGAAACTGGCCGGCATCGTGCTGGGCGGCTGGCAGATGGCGCGCGCGGCGCTGGTGGCGCAGCGCAAGCTGGATGCGGGCGAGGGCGACGCCGCCTTCTACCGCGCCAAGATCGCCACGGCGCGCTTCTTTGCCGACCACATCCTGTCGCAGGCGCACAGCCTGCGTCACGCGATCATGGAAGGCGCCGCCGGCGTGCTGGCGCTCGACGTCGAGCAGTTCTAACCGTAGGCGCCGCCGGTAAACAACAGGTCGAACAGCCGCGCCATCGTCCCGATCAGGACGATGGCGCCGGTCAGCATCGTGATCACCAGCAACAGCGGCAAGGTCCAGTTCGACCGCGACTGGCGGCCGCTGCCGGCATTGTGTTTGGCATCCCATTTCTCGTCGGGCGTGAGGCCGATCGCCAGCGCCTCGATGAAGCCGGCGATGAACGACACCAGCAGTGGCAGGATCACATAGAAGGGATGCGGCTTGACCGCGCCGTACAGGATGCCGGTGATGGGCAGCGCGCACAGGTGTAGCAGCCCGAGCCGGTCGGCGCCGCCCTTCAGGTAAAAGCGATGCGCGCCGAACCCGCCCAGCAGCAGGGCGAGCAGGGTGGCGACGGTCTTGTTCTTGTGAGTAGCAGCCATGTCGTGTTGTTCAGGATTCAGGACAGCAAGAGTATCGTCCATATTTGCAGGAATGGCACGTTTCAGGCGACAGGCTGGCGAAATGGCGGGATGGCCGGTGGCGGTGTGGTGAAAAATCAGCGATAATGGTTGATTCTGCTGGGACTGCGCGCCCTGTTGTCATTAACGCTTGCTGCTGTTCGGTGTCGCGCGCTATAATCGTCGACTTTCTCCGTCCAGAACAACTTTTTCGGAAATATTATGGTCGTTATTCGTTTGGCTCGTGGTGGCGCTAAAAAGCGTCCGTTCTTCAACATCGTTGCAACCGATTCGCGTAACCGTCGCGATGGCCGTTTCATCGAGCGCATCGGCTTCTACAACCCGATGGCTTCGGGCGCCGAAGTTGGCCTGCGTATCGCTGCTGACCGTCTGGCTCACTGGCAAGGCGTTGGCGCACAACTGTCGCCGACCGTCGCTCGTCTGGTCGCCCAGAACAAGCCAGCTGCTTAATTTATCAAGCAACACGTAGTGAGCGATTCAGCAGCAAGCCCGGTGGCCGTCCCCGATGACCTGACCCAGGTCGGGCACATCTCCGGGGCGTATGGCATCGTGGGCGGCATCCGTGTCACCCCGTATTCGCAAGACGCCGATGCGCTGCTGAACGTGAAGACCTGGTGGCTCGACAAGCCGACCCTGCATGCCGTCACCGTACGGAGTGCAAAGCTGCATGGTGGCGACGTCGTCGCGGCCCTGGTCGGCATGCGCGACCGCAATGAGGCCGAGGCACTGAAAGGTGCGTCGGTTCAAGTCGCGCGCAGCGAGTTCCCAGCGCTCGAGGAAGACGAGTATTACTGGTCCGACCTGATCGGGCTGGATGTGGTCAACCTGCAGGGCGAAGCCCTGGGCAAGGTGACCGACATGATGCACAACGGCGCGCAATCGATCTTGCGCATCACTCCGGTCGCTGATCCAGCTGCCGAAGGCAAGGCGCAAGAGCGCCTCGTGCCGTTCGTGGACCAGTTCGTCAAGACCGTCAGTCTCGAGCAAAAACTGATTACCCTGGATTGGGGCCTCGATTTTTGAGCCCATCCAATAGAGGAGCACAGCGCGATGCAGTTTGACGTCGTCAGCTTGTTCCCCGAAATGTTCGCCGCATTGACGCAGTCGGGGGTGACCCGGCGCGCCTTCGAGCAGCAACGCTGGGGCCTGACCCTCTGGAATCCGCGCGATTTCACGCAGGACCGCCACCGCACCGTGGACGATCGCCCTTACGGCGGCGGCCCCGGCATGGTGATGATGGCCAAGCCGCTCGAAGCGACCATCAATGCAGCAAAGCAAAGACAAACCGAGCTCGGCCTGCCGAGTCCGCGCGTGGTGTTCATGTCGCCGCAAGGCAAGCCATTGACCCATGAACGCGCGATGGCACTGAAGGACGAGCCGGGCCTGGTGATCCTGTGCGGCCGCTACGAGGCGGTGGACCAGCGCTTGCTGGACCGCTGTGTGGATGAGGAAATTTCTCTCGGCGACTTCGTGCTGTCGGGCGGAGAATTGCCGGCCATGGCCTTGATGGACGCGGTGGTGCGCCTGATTCCCGGCGTGCTCGGCGACGATGCCTCGGCGGTCGAAGACAGCTTCGTCAACGGCCTGCTCGACTCGCCGCATTACACGCGGCCTGAAGTGTACGAAGAGGTGCCGGTGCCGCCGGTCCTGATGGGCGGCAACCATGCCGAGATCGTCAAGTGGCGCCGCCAGCGCATGCTGGAAGCGACCGCGACGAAGCGCCCCGATCTGCTGGACAAGGCGCGCGCCGCCGGCCAGCTGACGAAGCAAGACGAACGGTTTCTGGCAGATTTGAATAAACCTGCCGGCTAAAGAATATGCGCAGCAGTACGGCGCATGCAATCACGGGCATGTTGCCCGTGGTTCAACCCCATCCTCTACTGGGCGAAGTGCGTGCCAGCAAGATGGTTTTTGGAGTAATAAAAATGGATCTGATCCAACAACTCGAGCAAGAAGAAATTGCGCGCCTCGGCCGCAAGATCCCTGATTTCGCACCAGGCGACACCGTCGTCGTCAGCGTCAACGTCGTCGAAGGCAACCGCAAGCGCGCCCAGGCATACGAAGGCGTGGTCATCTCGCGTCGTAACCGCGGCCTGAACTCGAACTTCATCGTTCGCAAGATCTCGTCGGGCGAAGGCGTCGAGCGTACCTTCCAGCTGTACTCGCCGCTGATCGCTTCGATCGAAGTGAAGCGTCGTGGTGACGTCCGTCGCGCCAAGCTGTACTACCTGCGTGAGCGTTCGGGCAAATCGGCTCGTATCAAGGAAAAACTGCCGCAGCGTAAAGTTGCAGCAACCCCAGCCGCTGCTGAGTAATAGCGACTGTTTCCTGAAAAAGGCATCCGCAAGGATGCCTTTTTCTTTTCTGATGTCCAAGGATTCCATTGTGGCAAAATTCGTCTTCGATCCCACCCAGCTTCCGGTCACCAGCCTGGCCGGCGAAGCGCCTGTTCCGCCGGCGCGCCTGACCCCAGGCGGCTTGCGCGCACGCTTTGCGCAGACGCTGGCCTGGGATCCGGAGGCGTCGGACGAGGGCAGGGGCTTGCTGGCCGAAAAACTGCGCCGCGCCGCCGTGCTGGTGCCGCTGGTCGAGCGGCCCGGGGGCGTGACGGTGCTGCTCACGCGCCGCACCGACCACCTGTCCAGCCATGCCGGCCAGATCAGCTTTCCCGGCGGTCGCGCCGAAGAAGGCGATTCCTCGCCGATCGAGACCGCGTTGCGCGAGACCGAGGAAGAAATCGGCCTCCAGCGCCGCCATATCGAGATCATCGGCGTGTTGCCGGACTACGCCACGGTGAGCGCCTACCGCGTGACGCCGATCGTGGCCCTGGTCCAGCCGCCGTTCGACTTGCAACCCGATCCGGGCGAAGTGGCCGAAGCCTTCGAGGTGCCGCTCGCCTTCCTGATGGATGGCCTGAATCACCAGCGCCGCGTCATCGAATTGCCGCAGGGAGCCGGCCGGCGCGCCTTTTATACGATGCCGTACGAGCAATATTTCATCTGGGGCGCGACCGCCGCCATGCTGCGCAACCTGTTCCATTTCCTGCGCGCCAAGTCTCCTACTTAATTTTTCTTACAGGTCTCGATTTGATTCCGGCAGGCTTCTCCGCTATCGTAACGGGGCAGTCGTATTGCCATAACAAAAAAGGGTTCCTGAATGACATTCTTTTCCATCCTGTGCGCACTGCTCATCGAGCAATTGAAACCGCTGCGCGCCGATAACCAGGTGTATGGCGGCGTCAAGTCGCTCGCCGTGCGCATCGAGACCTGGTTCAATGCCGGCGAGCAAAAGAATGGGCGCATGGGCTGGATCCTGATGATGACCGCGCTGATGCTGCCGACCTGGCTCGTCTACTGGTTCTTCATGCACTACAACCTGGTATTCCTGGCCTTTGCCTGGAATGTCCTGATCGTCTACCTGACCCTCGGCTTCCGTCACTACAGCCATTACTTCACGTCGATCCAGTTCGCGCTTAACTCAGGCGATGAGCCGCGGGCGCGCGCCCTGCTGGCCGAATGGACGCGGCTGGACACCGTCGGGATGGACAGCACCGAGATCACCCGTATCGCGGTCGAAAAGGCCTTGATCACGACCCATCGCAACGTGTTCGGGGTGTTCTTCTGGTTCCTGATGCCGCTGGGGCCGGCGGGCGCCGTGATGTACCGCGTGTCCGAATACCTGTCGCGCGCCTGGAACGAGCCCGACCACATGCGCAACGAAGCCTTCGGCCAGTTCGCCGCCAAGGCCTTCTACTGGATCGACTGGGCGCCGGTGCGCCTGACGGCGGTGGCCTTTGCCGTGGTCGGTAATTTCGAGGATGCCGTCTATGCCTGGCGCAATTTCGCCAACCGCTGGGCCGACGAGGCGCGCGGCATCATCCTGTCGGCCGGCGGCGGCGCGATGGGTGTGCGCCTCGGCACGCCGAACGAAAATGCGCCACAATTGCTGCCAGCGGACGCCGCCACGGTGGACTTGAGTGAAAGCGACGTCGACGTGCTGCCGGGCGAGGAGCCGAACGTGCGCGCGCTGCAGAGCACGGTTGGACTGGTGTGGCGCGCCCTGATCTTGTGGATGATCCTGCTGCTGCTGACGTCGAGCGTGGCCTGGCTGCGCTGAGTGTGGCGCGCCGGGCCTCGTCCTCAAGTCTTCTATAAGATATAATACTGCCTGAGCCGAGCAAAGCCGTATTGCACCGAGCCGAATTTGCTCTCATCCATGCAGTATTTTCTGTCTGAGCCCGTAGGACTATGACCGACCAAGCGCCCCCCAAGGATGATGAACTGTCTGGCGAGTTTTTCATCCTGGGCATCACGAACAAAGGCAAGACGTTCCGCCCGAGCGACTGGGCCGAGCGCCTGTGCGGCGTCATGTCCTGCTATTGCCCCGGCGCCGGCGGCCCCAATGCCCACCTGAAGTTTTCCCCCTACGTTTACCCGACCGTGGTCAACGGCACCAAGGCCGTCGTGGTCAACCGCACCCTGCAAAAGATCGAACCGATGGCCTACCACTTCGTGGTCAATTTCGCCAAAGACAACGATATGCAGGTCGTCGATGCCTGTTTCGTGCCCTTGCCGGGCGAAAAGAAACCAGGCGCCTGACCGTCGCTGCAAGCCTGCCACCACTGGCGCTTTGATCGAAATCAAAGCGCCAGTTTTGTTTCGGCCTAGCCTCAAGCGAAAACGGGGGAGAGCACCATGCGCATCGGCGAAATCTGTACCACTGACACCATTTGCTGCACGCGCGACGAGACCGTGCAGGGCGCCGCCATGCTGATGCGGCGCCACCACGTCGGCGACCTGGTCGTGACCGATACCGACGGCGGCGGCAACGTCCCGCTCGGCATCCTGACCGACCGCGACATCGTGCTGGCCGTGATCGCCCCCGGCCTCGATCCGGCCAGCCTGCTGGCCGGCGACATCATGAGCGACGACCTGCTCACCGCCGACGAGTCCGACGACGTCTACGAAACCATCGAGCACATGCGCCTGCGCGGCATCCGCCGGGTGCCCGTGGTGGACGCCCAGGGCAACCTGAGCGGCATCGTCAGCGCCGACGACCTGCTCGAATTCCTGGCCGAAGAAATGAGCGAGCTGTCGCGCATCGGCTCGTGGCAGCAATCGCACGAGCGCCGCGTGCGTCAATAGCTGCCTATCGGCAAGTCTTGTCAACTGGGTGGCTGTATAGGCCACAGGAAACACGCCCGTCTGCTACCATCGTGCGGCAGGCGGGACGGCTGGCGTCCCGCCGAGTCAACGGGACACCATGGATTCGAGATTTCAGTTGCGCGGGATGGCCGCGCATGTAGCAGCGGGCTGCCTGGCCCTGGTCATGATCGCGCCGGCAAGCGCCGCCGCCCCTGCAACCCCGGCCGCCGGCAAGTCCGCCGCCGGCGCAGCGCTCCCCAAGGGCGTGACCCTCGGCCCCTCGGTCGAAGGCATCACCGAATACCGCCTGGCGAACGGCTTGAAAGTGCTGTTGTTCCCGGACGCCTCGCGCCCCACCGTGACCGTGAACGTCACTTACCTGGTCGGTTCGCGCCACGAGAACTATGGCGAGACCGGCATGGCCCACCTGCTCGAGCACCTGCTGTTCAAGGGCGCGAAGAACAACCGCGACATCACCAAACAATTCTCCGAGCGCGGCATGCAGTTCAACGGCACCACCTCGCTCGACCGCACCAATTACTACGAGGTGTTCCAGGCCTCCCAGGAAAACCTGGACTGGGCCTTGCAGATGGAGGCCGACCGCATGGTCAATTCCTTCGTTTCAAGCAAGGATCTCGCGTCCGAGATGACCGTGGTGCGCAACGAGTACGAAGCCGGCGAGAACGAGCCCGGCAACGTGCTGTTCAAGCGCATGCAGAGCGTCGCCTATGACTGGCACAGCTATGGCCGCTCGACCATCGGCAACCGCAGCGATATCGAGAACGTGCGCATCGAGAACCTGCAGAATTTCTATCGCACCTATTACCAGCCCGACAATGCGGTGCTGCTGGTGGCCGGCCAGTTCGACCAGCGCGCAACTTTAGCGAAGATCAACCGCCTGTTCGGCGCGATCCCGAAACCGAAGCGCAGCCTGCCGGCCTTCTGGACGGTCGAGCCGACCCAGGACGGCGAGCGCAGCTTCGCCGTGCGGCGCCAGGGCGATATGCAGTTCGTGGCCGTCGGCTACAAGATTCCGTCCGACCTGCATCCCGAAGCCGAGGCGCTCGGCTTCGCCTCCGAGATAATGGGCGACGCGCCGAACGGGCGCCTGCACAAGCTGCTGGTCGAGACCGGCAAGGCCAGCCAGGTGTTCAGCTTCGGCCAGACCGGCTACGCGCCGGGCCTGCAATTCTTCGGCGCCGTGGTCAAGCTGGGCGAGCCGATCCAACCGGTGCGCGAGGCGCTGGTCCAGGCGGTCGAGGAACTCGCCAGCAAGCCGCCCACCGCCGAGGAGCTGGAACGGGTGCGCCGCTCCTGGCTGAACACGATCGAACGCAGCCTGAACAATCCACAGGCGGTGGGCGTGGCCCTGTCCGAACCGATCGCCCTGGGCGACTGGCGCATGTATTTCGTGGGCCGCGAGCGCGTGCAGAAGATGACGGCCGAACAGGTCGCCGCCAGCGCCGGGCGCTATTACCTGCGCAGCAACCGCACGGTCGGCACCTTCATCCCCGAAGAAGCGTCGAAGCGCGCCGAACTGCCGCCGGCGCCCACGGTGCTTGATGCCATGAAGGACTTCAAGCCGGCCGTCTCGACCCTGGTGGCGGAGAATTTCGATCCGAGCCAGCAAAACATCATGAAGCGCACCACCTTGACGACCGCCGGCGGCGTCAAGCTGGCCCTGCTGCCGAAAAAGAACCGCGGCGAGACCGTGACGGTCGACCTGCGCCAGCACTTCGGCGACGAGAAAAGCCTGTTCGGCAAGGGCACGACCCAGGCCCTGACGAACCTGATGCTGACGCGCGGCACCACCCGCTACACGCGCGCCGAACTGGCCGACGCCTTCGACAAGCTCAAGATCGCCGGCGGTCCAACCCATTTCCAGACCACACGCGAACACCTGCCTGAAGCGCTCAAGCTCATGGCCCACGTGCTCAAGGAGCCGGCTTTCCCTGAATCCGAATTCGAGCAATTGCGCCAGCAACTCGTGGTCGGCATCGAAGCGGGCCGCAACGAGCCCCAAAGCGCCGCCGTGCGCGCGCTCAGCCAGCATTTCAACCGCTATCCGCGCGGCGACATCCGTTACTCGCCGAGCCTGGAAGAACAGCTCGACGACGCCAGGGCGGCGCGACTCGAGGACGTCAAGGCCTTCCACGCGCAGTTCTATGGCGCCAATCCGGCCGAGATGGCCATCGTGGGCGACTTCGATCCGAAGGAGATCACGCCGCTGGTCAATACCCTGTTCGGCGCCTGGCGCGCACCGCAACCGCACGCGCCGGTGCTGGTCGCGCATGCCGAGGTGGCCCCGGTGGCGCGCACCCTGAACACCCCGGACAAGGAAAACGGCTTTTATATCGCACGCCTGAACCTGGACCTGAACATCGACGATGCGGACTATCCGGCCTTGACCTTGGCCAACTACATCTTCGGCGACGGCGGCCTCAAGTCGCGCCTGATGGACCGCATCCGCCAGCGCGATGGCCTGTCGTATGGCGGCGGCTCGGACGTGTCGCCGGGCACCCTGGACCGCGCCGGCAGCTTCACGATCAACGCGATCGCGGCGCCGCAGAACCTGGCCAGGCTCGACGCCGCCGTGCGCGCGGAACTGGCGCGCGCGCTCAAGGATGGCTTCACTGCCGAGGAGCTGCTAGGGGCCAAGTCGGGCCTGATGCAGCAGCGCCTGCAATCGCGCTCGAACGATGGGGCGCTGGCATCCGGCTGGACCTCGTTCCTGTATCGCGGCAAGACCTTCGAGGCATCGGCCGAGCTCGAACGCAAGATGCAGGCGGTGACTTTGCCTCAGCTGAATGCGGCATTCCGCAAGGCGATTGATCCGGGTAAGCTATCGGTATTCATGGCGGGCGACCAGGCCAAGGCGGGCGGCGTGGCGACACCGTCAGTTACTATGCCGTAACTACAACAGTTTCCTGACAAAAACTCTCTGGATTGTGACAATGCACGAAGCCATGCGTTAAAATGTTTCTTTTCAGAAGCAAAAGTTTCATCCAGGGAGCATCATGAAGGCCATCAGCAAGCAGCAGCCGGCGAGCGGTTTCTCGTTCACGGGCAAGGTCGTTTTGGTCACCGGGGCCGCCAGTGGCATCGGTCGCGCCATCGCCCTGGCGTTCGGCCGCGCCGGCGCCTGTGTCGTGGTGGCCGACGTTTCGATCGACGGTGGACACGCCACCGCGGCGATGATCGTCGAAAACGGCGGCAAGGCGCTGTTCGTGCAAAGCAACGTCACCCGCGCCGGCGACGTCGAAGCCCTGGTCGACAAGACCATCAATTACTACGGCCGTCTCGACTTTGCGATCAACAATGCCGCGGTCGAGGAAGAGCGCCAGCCGCTGGCCGAGGCCGACGACGAGCAGTTCGACCGCATCATGAACGTCAACGTCAAGGGCGTCTGGCTGTGCATGAAATACCAGTTGCGCCAGATGCTCAAGCAGGGACACGGCGCGATCGTCAACATGGCCGGCATCGCCGGCCTGGTCGGCAGCCCGAACCATGCGATCTATGGCGCCAGCAAGCACGCGGTGGTCGGCCTGACCAGGAGCGCCGCCGCCGAATATGCGCGCGAGGGTATCCGCGTCAATGTGCTGTGCCCGGCCGCGGTCAAGACGCCGATGCTGGCGCGCGCCTTCGAGCGCGATCCGGCGATCGAGAAGAAGCTCAAGGCGGCGCATCCGATGGGGCGTTTCGCCGAGGCGGGCGAGGTGGCGCAGGCCGCCCTGTGGCTGTGCTCGGACATGGCGTCGTATGTCAACGGACATGAGATGGTCGTCGATGGCGGATTCACCGCGGTCTGAGCCGACGCACGGGCGCAGGCCACATGATGATGTCGGGAAATTTTACACAGGCGGTTTGTTTAGATCGGTTAAAAACGGTAAGTCATTGATTGAAATCAAGGATTTCATCAAGGCACGAATTATGCTTAATAGATGGTCGATGCTGTATGTACGCAGTGCCCACCCAACTAGTGAGACTAATTTGAAAAAGACCTTCGCCGCACTGGCACTTGCCGCCGTCCTGCTTCCCGTCGCAGGCGCCCAAGCCGCCGTGATCAGCTTCAACAACAGTATCGGGATCACCGAAACCGATTGGTCCGAGTCACTGCGTTTCAGCAAGTTCAACACGCAGCTCGGCACGCTCAATTCGATCAAGTTCGACCTGAGCGGCCTGGTCAGCGGCGCCGGTTTCGCCGAGAACCGGGGCAGCAGCGCGGCGAAAGTCACCCTGACACTGGGCTCGACCATCGAGCTGACCCGCCCGGACGGCAGCACGCTGGTCGTGGCCAATCCCGTGTTCGACCAGCTCTACAGCCTCGGCCGCTATGACCGGCTCCTCGATTTCGCTGGCACCTCCGGCGTCCACACTGGTACGGTCGAGGCAAGCAGCGCCGAATCGTTCCTGAGTAGCAGCGCCAGCGATCTCGCCCTGTTCTCGGGGAAAGGTTTCATCGAACTCGGCCTGAGCGCGCTGGGAACCTCGTTTGCGAAAGGTCCCGGCAACGTGACCACCGGCTTCGACACCTTCGCATCCGGCGCTGTACAGGTCACCTATGACTATACGCCGTTTGCCGAAGTCCCGGAGCCGGCCAGCCTGGCGACGATTCTTGCCGGCCTGAGCCTGATGGGCGCCGTGCGTCGCCGCGCGCGCAACAAGGCCTGATACCGAACGCCGCCGGCCGGAACCGCCATGCCGACCACCGTCGGCATGGCGGTTTTTCATTGGGCGGCGCTCAGTTGTGGATGTATTTGGCGAACACGTCGCTGAAGTCGCGCTTGGTGTGCGTCTCGAGCATGGCCGTGTTCAGCGCCTCCAGCAACTCGCCATACTGGCTGACCAGGCCGCCGGCACCCGGCGCGATGTTCAGCTTGTGCACCGAAGCCGTGGCGTCCAGCGTGCGCAGCGCATTGTCGCGGCACACGGCGTCGCGCCGTTGCTGCTTGCCGATGGTGATCAAGGCTTTATAGATGTCCTTCAGCTGTTCGATATATGTCTTCTTGACGTCGATCGAAAACTTCGTGGTGTCCAGGTTGAACTTGAGCTCGATGTCCATGTCCAGCGTGCCGGCGGTTTCGATGCTGACGTCGGTGATGAGGTTCGACGCATACTCGTAGCGCTTGATCGCGCGCTTCGACGACACGGCCGAGTCGCCGTCGACATGGATCAGCGCCAGGTTCGTGAAGCAATACTCGTCCTTCTTGCTCTTGATAAGGAAGAAGATCTGCTCACCGTCCTCGGTGAACAGGTAGTCGTCGGCGTCGACCTTGCTGTAGTCTTCTGGTCCCACGATGACACCGATATCGCTCAGCCCCAGTGCTTCCGCCGCCATTCTCTTGAACATGATCGTCCTCGCGTGGTGAAAACGACCAGATTACCACTAGTTCATTAGGCTGCGGTCAGCTCGGCAACAAAGTCATACGTATCTCCGCGAAAATACGAGCGGCAGAACTCCACCGCGCGCCCGTCGCGCAGGAACCCCAGGCGCTCCACGCACAGGCCGGCGTCGCCCTCGCGCGCATCGAGCAGGCGCGCCTGTTCAACCCCCAGCAGCAGGGCGGACAGGCGCTGCAGCGCGCGCACCGGGCGGTTGCCGGTGGCCTCGAGCGCTTCGTACATCGAGTCGCCCACCGCGTCGAGCGAGGGCAGGGCGAAGGCGGCGATGGTCGCGTATTCCAGGCACATCGGCGCATCGTCGGCATAACGCAGGCGGTTGAAGCGGTACACCGGCGTGCCCGGCGAGAGCCGCAGGCGCAGCGCTTCCTCGGGCGTGACCAGGCCTTCCGAACGCTTGAGCCAGCTGCTCCGCGGCACCCGTCCGCGCGCCCGCATGTCTTCCGAGAACGAACTCAGCTTGGCAAAATTCTTTTCGATGCGCATGTTGAGAAAATTGCCGGAGCCGGCGCGCCGCACCAGCAAGCCGTCGTCGACCAGGCTGTCGATCGCCTTGCGCACCGTGATGCGCGAGATCCCCAGCTCCAGCGCCAGCTGGCGCTCGGCGGGCAGGGCGCTCGAAGGTCCATACACGCCGTTGTCGATCGCCTGGCGCAGCGCGCGCTGCAGTTGCTGGTAGAGCGGCAGCTTGCCGGCGCCGGCGGCGAGGCTGGCCTTGGCGGCGTCGTGCATCAGTTGGACGAGGGGATTCATTCGGCGGGCATGGAGATGGGACCGCCCATCATACCGCAGGCCGCCCGGCGATCAAGGCAAGGGGTGCACGATGTTCACCAGGATGGACAGCCCGACGAACCAGGCCGCGGCAAGGATTTCGTGGCGCCGCGTTGCCAGGCGCACCCCGGTCACGGCCCAGGCAATCAGGGCGCAGGCGACCAGCGGCGTCAGGAAATTGGCGTCGAGCGCCTTGCCCAGTTCGCCATGCACGAGCTGGTGCATTCCCTCGGTCATGCCGCTGAATGCATTCTTGATGCCGAGATGGCGTTCGAGGGGGCCGGGCGACAGGCCGAGCAGTGCTTCGGCGCGCACCAGCGGATTGGCCGGCAGCCAGACCAGGGCGGCGCTCGCCAGCAGCAGGCCCAGGCGCCCGCTGACCGTCCCGATCATGCGATACGCGGCTTGCGGACGATGAGGTAGATCGGCACCGCGACGATGCAGATCAGGAAGGAAAACAGGCCCCAGCCGATACCGCTCATGCCGCGCGCCTTTGCATCCTTGCCGATCAGTACGCCGATGATCGCTGCGATGATGAGTCCGCCAACTGCTTCCATCTGATGATCCCCAGTAGTGTGTTTCCATAATTCTACTGAGAATCAACTGTGTAAAACTCGCCAATAGTCACGGCCACGGCCGGGGCGCCCGGCCCTGCGCCATCATTTCGGGCGCGGATCCTTCAATGGCTGGCTGACCACGGCGACCCGGCCCGCCCGCACTTCGCGCACGGCGGTGGCTACCGCGCGCGCCACGTTGCGCGTCTCTTCCTGCACCGCGGTGTCCTTGTCGAAAGTCTCGTGGCTGTCGGCATACGATTCGTAATAGCCGATGTAGCGGTCGAGCTGGCCGAAGCTGCCCGAGTTGATCAGGCCCATCCACTCGAGCCAGTCCGACAGCGAACGCCGCGTGCCCTCGATGCCGGCCACGTCGCCGTGCACCACCAGGCCGAAGGCGCGGCCGGCCAGGTGTTTCGGATAATCCCAGCCGTCGCGCTCGATCTGCTTGGCTTCCTCGGCCTTCTTGCCGTGGGTGGACGACGGGTCGGGATTGCCGCCGTCGGCGCACACCAGGCGGTCGATCATCAGTTTCAGCACCGCCGGAGTCTGGTACCAGTAGACCGGGGTGATGATGATGACGCCATGGGCCAGCACCCAGCGCTCGTAGATCTCGTTCATCCAGTCGTTTACCTGGCGCTCGGCGTGGTTCGGGTAGCAGCTGCACGGCCAGTGGCACAGCGGCATCGCGGTCGACACGCAGCCCTTGCACGGGTGGATGTGGCGGTCGTAGTCGGAATTGAGCAGGGAGAGGTCGAGCACGTCGGCCTCGAAGCCCTGTTCCATCAACACGTCCTTGGCCATCTGCGTCATGCGCCAGCTCTTCGAGATTTCGCCGGGACAGGTGCCGTCGTTGCGGGCCGAGGCGTTGATGAGCAGGACGCGGTTGCGCGAGTCGGGATTCTTCTGGTGCCGCTCGGCGCCGAGCAGGCGGTCGCGCGCCTCTTTCCACTCGACCGACAGGTCGTAGCCGGGATCATGGAAGCCGGGGCCGGCCTTGACCGTGTGCGGGGCCTTGCGGCCTTCCTGGTACGCATCCCAGGCCACGTCCTCGATCGCCGCCAGTTCGCGGTCGAGCGCTTCGTAGCCGGGGTCCTGGAACGCCTTGCGAAAGCGCAGGTGGAATTCGTCGCGTCCCAGCTTGGCGGGCGCCTGGCCCTTGCGTACCGTCGTCGTCATGCTGCCTCCGATGCAAATAAGGCAATTATCGGACGGGCTCGGGCGGCCTTAATGTACGGGCGCGCACCTTGGGCCGGTAAAACCGCCAGCCGGCAGCGGGTCAGGATGACCCGCGCATACGAAAAAAGCGGGCCGGGCAGCGAGCCCGGCCCGCTTTCGCGGGTCCGTCGTGGGACGAAGGATTATTTCTGGTTCAGGTGAACGATCCAGTATTTGGCCAGGTCGCCCGCGCCGCCGCCGCCCTTGACGGTCTGGAAGGTCTGGATGGCTTCGGCTTTCTTGCCTGCCAGCGCCTGCGCCATGCCCAGGCGCAGCTTGGCTTCTTCAGGGTTCTTCAGGCCGCCCTTGGCGATGCCTTGCTGGATGAAGCCGACACCCTTGTCGCCCTGGTCCATGGTGGCGTAAGCCCAGCCCAGGTTGACCAGGCCGGCGCCGGTCTTGGCCTTGGCGGCCGAGGCTTCGCCGGCGGCGATGCTCTTGGCGTCGTCGGCCGCGCCCTTGGTCGCCTTGTCGCGCAGGGCCGCGTGGGCCTTGGCGTTCGAGCCCTGGCCCAGCACGCCGGCGGCGTAGCCGGCGTCCATGGCTTTCTTGGCTTCGCTCGGGAAGCCGTCGCGCAGCGCCAGTTCGGCCAGGTCGACGTATTCTTCCGGCGCCATCTTCTTGACGGTGGCCGCTTCCAGGCGGTACACGTTGATCATATTGGTCTGCGCATCGAAGCCGGACTTGCGCGCCACGCCGCGGTTCAGGACGTCGGTCCAGAAGTCGTCGTTCGGGTAGTGGGCGACCAGTTTTTCCAGCGCCGTCAGGTAGCCCGCGTCGTCCTTGACCTTGTTGGCCGACGAGGCCAGCAGGCGCAGGTCTTCCTCGCTCGGCTTCTGGCCGGCTTTCTCGGTCGCTTCGATCGCCGGCAGCAGGGCTGCCTTGGCGCTGGCGAAGTCGCCGCCCAGGTAATGGGCGCGGATCAGGGAAGGCGTGACTTTTTCAGGGGTCGCGCTTTCTTTCTGGTAGCGCTTGAACCACTCGATCGCCTTCGTGTAGTCCTTGGCGTTGTAGTGCATATTGCCCAGGGCCAGGATGAAGTCGGCCTGTTCCTGGCCTTGCAGGCGGCCGGAATTGATCACGGCTTCGAGCGCCGGCATGGCGATCGCGTTGTTGTTGGTCGCCGAGCCCAGCGACAGCTTCATGCGGTTGACGACGTAGTCTTCGTACGGGGTGCGGTTCGGGAAGGCTTCGGCCTGCTGCACGCGGTTCTGCACTTCGGCGTAATTCTTTGCATCCATCAGCGGCTTGATCGCGGCCGGGTCGAGCAGCTTGAACAGCTCTGGGCGGACGGTGTCCGCCGGCGCGGCGGCGGCCGGCTTCTCTTGCGCGTGGACGGCGGTGGTCAGGGCCGGAGCGGAGAGGCCGACGGCGGCCAGCATCAGGCAGAGGCGGGCAAGACGGAGTTGGGACATTGTGTATCCTTCTATCTAGACAAAAATTCGACGAAACGCGCTTTCGCTACGCGTTTTCTGCACGCATTTTTACAACTATAGCAAAAATGCCAATCTCGGACAAAACGTGCATTGTCCCATAAATCAGCCATTTTCTGGCCGGGCAATTGTGCCGCAGAGCTGGCGCACGCGCACAGCGTCGTTACATCGCGTTACCTCGTCGGTACCTTCCGGATCTCAGCCGCGCTCGAAGCCCGGCACCGGGCAGACGCCCCGCGCATCGATCTCGCCGGCCAGCCAGGCCACGGCCGCGTCAAGGGCGGGCGGGGCGAAGCCATAGCTCATCAGGGCAGGAGATGGAAAGTCCAGCGCCTGGTAGGGGTTCCACAGGGCCAGGTGCAGGTCGGGGCGCCAGCCGGCGCGCGCGGCCGGGCCATAGCGGCGGCGCGAGGTCGAGGCCAGGATCGTGAAGCGCCCGTCCTGGGGGAGACGCGACCAGTCGAAGCTTTCGCTGTCGGCGAAGGTGACGAGTTCGACGTCGTACAGGGTCCCCAGCGCCTCGGCGATGCGGGCCGCCGGCACGCCGGCTTCCGAGATGCCGTCGCTGACCACGTCGGCGCGCGCGACCAGGCGCACGCGGCTGCCGCGCGCGGGACGTTGCGGGTGGCCGAGTGCGGTCAGGCCGGCGCGCCAGGCGCGCGCCATCAGCGCGCGGTCGTCCTGCTCGCGGGCGTAACTTGCCGGGCCAGCCGGGTGCGTGGCCGCCAGCTTCGCCAGGCGCGCCAGTTTCGCCTCGACCTCAGGCAGCGGCAGCAGGCCGTCGCGGATCGCCTGGGCGATCGCATGTACGGTCTCCACCTGCGTCTCGCGCGCGCCGATCGCCATCACCATGTCGGCGCCCGCCACCAGCGCGTTGACGGCAGCCTCGCCGGCGCCGTAGCGGTGGGCGATCGCATGCATGTCCATGCCGTCGGTGATGATCACGCCGCCGTAGCCGAATTCCTCGCGCAGCACGCCGGTGAGGATGGCGCGCGACATCGTGGCCGGATTGACCGGGTCCAGGGCGGGGTAGACGATGTGGGCCGTCATCATGGCGGGAGCATGTGGAGCGGCCAGGCGAAACGGCGCGAACTCGAAGCGTTCCAGTTCCGCGCGCGGTTTGTCCACGCGCGGCAGGTCGCGGTGCGAATCGACGTGGGTGTCGCCGTGGCCGGGGAAGTGCTTGACGCAGCAGGCCACGCCTTCGCTCTCGCTGCCTTCCATCCAGGCCAGGGCGATGCGCGTGGCCTGCTCTGGATCGGCGCCGAACGAGCGCTCGGCGATGACGGGGTTGTGCGGGTTGTTGTTCAGGTCCAGTACCGGCGCGAAGTTCCAGTTGAAGCCGAGCGCGCGCACCGCGCGCGCCACCGCCGCGCCGACCTCGCGCGCCAGCTGCGGATCGTTGGCGGCGCCCAGCGCCATCGCGCTCGGCGGCGCCGGCACCCAGGTCGAGCGCACCACGGCGCCGCCTTCCTGGTCGAGGGCGACCAGGGCGCGCGCACCCATGGCGTCGACCAGGGCGCCGGTGAAGCGGGTCAGTTGAACGGCGTCCACCATGTTCTGGCGGAACAGGCACACGCCGCCGATCTTGTGGCTGCGCAGGAAGGCGTCGGTGTCGGCATCGAGCTCGGTGCCGAACAGGCGCACCATCATCAATTGGCCGGCGAGGTCGAGATAATCGGTCATAGGGAAGGGCGTCAGTTGGTCTTGGTGACCTTGCTCAGGTGGCGCGGCTGGTCCGGATTCATGCCGCGCGCGGCGGCCAGCTTCGCCGCCATCGTATAAAAGGCCTGCACGGCCGCGATCGGGTCGAGGTCGGGGATGGCGGCGGTGGGCAAGGTCAGGTCGCGGCTGGCGACGTCGGCGGGCGCGGCCAGCAGCACGCGCGCGCCGCGCCCGCGCATCTCGTCGGCCAGGGCCACCAGGCCGGCCTGGGTCGGGCCGCGGGTGGCGTAGACCAGCAGCGGGTAGCCTTCCTCGATCAGCGCCATCGGGCCGTGCTTGATCTCGGCGCCCGAGAACGCCTCGGCCTGCAGCGCCGAGGTTTCCTTGAACTTGAGCGAGGATTCGAGCGCCAGCGGGAAGCTGATGCCGCGGCCCACCACCATGATGTTGCGGGCCGGCGCCAGCACCTCGATCGCGGCCGACCAGTCCACTTCGGTGGCGGCGCGCAGCGCGTCCGGCAGGGCGTCGATGCCGTCCTTGAGCTCCTTGCTGTCCTGCCAGTCGGCGACCAGGCGCGCGCCGGCCACCAGGCTGGCGATGAAGCTCTTGGTCGCGGCCACGCTCTTTTCCGGGCCGGCATGCAGCGGCATGGTCCATTCGGCGGCGTCGGCGAGCGGCGACGCGGGGTCGTTGACCAGGGCCACGGTGGTGGCGCCGCCGTCGCGGAAGTAGCGGATCGGCTCGACCACGTCCGGGCTCTGGCCCGATTGCGAGATCGCCACCGCCAGCGTGTCGCGCGCGACGATCGGCGATTTGTACAGGGTGATGAGCGACATCGGCAGCGAGGTCACCAGGCGGCCCATGCGCGCCATGATCAGGTAGGCCAGGTAGCTGGACGCGTGGTCCGAACTGCCGCGCGCCACCGTCACCGCGCTGTGCAGCTGCGTGGCGCGCAGCTTCGCCCCCAGCTCCGCGTAGCGCTCCACGTCCTGGGTCAGCTGGTGGGCGATGCAGTCGGCGGCCGACAAGGCCTCCTGTAGCATGAGCGACGGGGGTTGGGCGACTGCGGAAGCGGCGGCGGTGGTCACAGGACTTCTCCTTCGATATGGACGGCTTTGATGTTCAGGTCGCGGTCGAGGACCACGAAGTCGGCATGGCAGCCCGGCGCCAGGCGGCCGCGCAGGGTTTCGCCGAGGTAGTCGGCGGCGTTGAGGGAGACGCGGCGGCTGGCGTCTTCGATCGACAGCCCGATCTTGACCAGGTTGCGCAGCGCCTGGTCCATGGTGAGCGTGCTGCCGGCCAGGGTGCCGTCGGCCAGGCGCACGCCGCCCATGCATTTATGGACCACCTGGCGGCCCAGCATGTATTCGCCGTCGGGCATGCCGGCGGCGGCGGTCGAATCGGTCACGCAGAACAGCTTGGGGATGCAGCGCAGCGCGGTCCTGATCGCGCCCGGATGCACGTGCAGCAGGTCGGGGATGATCTCGGCATACTCGGCATGCGCCAGCGCCGCGCCGACCATGCCGGGATCGCGGTGGTGCAGGCCGGGCATGGCGTTGAACAGGTGGGTGAAGCCCGCCGCGCCGTGTGCGAGGGCGGCCACGCCCACATCGTAGTCGCCGTTGGTGTGGCCGACCTGGACCCGGATGCCGGCGTCGGCCAGTTGCCGGACGAGGTCCATGTGGCCGTCGATCTCGGGCGCCACCGTGATCAGCTTCATCGGCGCCTGGGCGTCGAAGCGCTTCACTTCATCGAGGCTGGCTTCGCGCGCGAACGGCGGCTGGGCGCCCAGCTTGCCCGAATTGATGTACGGGCCTTCCAGGTGCACGCCCAGGATGCGCGCTTCTCCCTTGCCGCGCGCGGCGCAGGCGCGGCCGATGGCGGAAAGGGCGCGGTCGATGTCCTCGATCGGCGCGGTCATGGTGGTGGCCAGCAGGCTGGTGGTGCCGTGCTTCGCGTGCAGCGCCGCGATCACGTGCGGGGCGTCGCCGCCTTCCATCATGTCGCGTCCGGCGCCGCCGTGCACGTGCACGTCGATGAAGCCCGGCAGGATGTAGTCGTCGCCGTTGGCGCCCGGATCGGCCGGGCTGCCGTCGATGGCGTCGACGTGCGCGCCGTAGCGCAGGGTGCCGTGGATCCAGCCGTCTGGAGTGAGGATATTGCCTTTGATGGTAGCGCTCATGCCTGGGAGTCCTTCAGGTGCAGTTCGATCATGCGCAGCGCGCCCAGGGCCGAATCGCCATGGGGCGGACTGCAGCGCGCCAGCATCTCGGCCGGCAGGTACAGGCGCAGGGTGTCGCCCAGGCCGCCGCACAGCGACAGCGGCAGGTCGCCCGAAGGATCGAGCGCATGCGCCATCCTGGCCACTTCGCGGCCCGCCTGCTCCAGGATGGCGCCGGCGACCGGGTCGAGCGCGCCATGGGTCACCACGAAGCGCGCCAGGCTCGCGTAATCGGTCTGGGTGGCCTTGCCGAGCCAGACCTGGATCGCGTCGCGCCGGCCGCCGCAGGCTTCGATGACGTCGCGCGCCAGCGCGCCGCCCTCGGCGCGGCCGTCGAGCACCTGCTGGACATGGGCGATCGCGCGCAAGCCCATCCAGGCGCCGCCGGCTTCGTCGCCGGAAGGAAAGCCCCAGCCGCCGACCTCGACCCGCGCGCCGTCCGCCCGCAGCGCTTCGCCCACGCTGCCGGTGCCGATCGCGACGATGGCGCCGGGGCGGCCGCCATGGGCGCCCATCAGGGTCGAGAAAGCGTCGGTGTCGAGCGTCAGCGCGGCGTAGCCCGGATTGGCGGCGCGAAAAGCGGCCGCCCATTCCTTGTTGTGCACGCCCGCCAGGCCCAGGCCGATGGCGCACGACTGGCGCGGAATCGCGTCGATGCCGATCGCGGCAAAGGCCCTGGCGGCGGCATCGTCGACCGCGCGCCAGGCATTGTCGATGCCGTGGACAAGACCGGAAGCGCCGCTGCGGCCGGTGGCCAGTTCGGCGCCGTCGCGCCCCGCCAGGCGCACGCGGGTATTGGTGCCGCCGCCGTCGACGCCGATGAGATAGTCGATCATGTGGTAGGTGGGAGAAATAGGGTCAGGGCACTATAGGCAGGCCCTATCTGGATGTCAACAGGTATTTAACTGGTATGCGCTGATGCAAGCCAAAAGCCAAGTATGGCCTGCCCTCATGCTGTCGAACGCTTTGGCGATGGTAGGCGAGATTGGTATCGTTATTGGTATTATCTGAGGCGGCGTGGACGGCGGAACCGCAGCAGCGGGCGCGGTCGCGGAAGTGGAAGGGACGGCGGAAGAAAGTAGCGCCGGGACCGTATCGCAGGCCCCGGCGCCAGGTCAGGACGGCGCGCCTCGGGGGGGCGCCGTTGTTGACGGTCTAGTTTGGCGCGTGGCTGCTGCCGCGCCGGTCGACGACCAGCAGCTGGCCGCTGGCGCCCGCCGACGCGCCGCCCGCGCGTTCGGCCACCTGCACCCGCGCCGTGCCGGGGCCGCTGACCGCGATGTCGGCGCGGCCGGCCCTGAGGCGGTTTCCGTCCAGGCCGCCGGAGCCGCTCAGGCGCGCATGGACCATCTCGACCTGGCCGCTGATGCGGGCGTCGCCCGGAC
Organism: Massilia timonae; assembly: GCF_001866515.1. NCBI lineage: Bacteria > Pseudomonadati > Pseudomonadota > Betaproteobacteria > Burkholderiales > Oxalobacteraceae > Massilia > Massilia timonae. The sequence goes on along the minus strand of NZ_JRYB01000001.1, from coordinate 78,679 downwards.
CGCCCGAGGTCAGGAGCAGGCGCTTGCCCTGGATCTCCGACGTCAGGCCGCCCGAGCCGCGCAGTTCGGCCTCCAGCGTGTCCGAGACCCGGGCCAGTTCGATGCCGCCCGGGCCGCGCGCCTTGAGCGTGGCTTTCCCGACCGCGAGGCCGCCGGCGTCGATATTGCCCGAGCCCGACAGCTGCGCCTTGAACTCGCCCACCGTGCCGGCCAGCCGCGCGTCGCCCGGACCGTGCAGGCGCAGGGTGGCCGCCTGCGCCCGCAGGCCGAGCGCGGTCAGGTTGCCCGAGCCGCCGATCTCGGCGTCGAGCTGGGCGATGGCGCCGCCCAGGCAGACGTCGCCGGGACCGCTCTGCGATGTGCTGGCGCGGCCGGCGGCCAGGTCGCAGGCGTCGAACGAGCCCGAGCCGGTCACTTCGGCGCGCACCTCGCCGCTGGCGCCGCGCAGCACCATGTCGCCGGGACCGGACAGGCGCGCTTCCAGGCGCGCCAGGCGCAGGCCGTCCGCCTCGAGGTCGCCCGAGCCGCTGATGTTGGCCTGCAGGGAGCCGTCGATATTGGCCAGCCGCACGTCGCCGGGACCGGACATCGTCAGCGCCACATTGCTGGCCCGCAGCCGCTGCAGCTGGGCGTCGCCGCTGCCGTTCACGGTGAGCGCCAGGTCGCGCACCGCGCCGGACACTTCCAGGTCGCCCGGGCCATTGACGTCGAGCGCGAAACGCTCGCCGCTCACCTGGCTCAGCGTGGTGTCGCCGCTGCCCGACATGGACAGGCTTTTCAGCGCCGGCGCGCCGATGTGGATGACGACGGTCTCGCGCCGCTGGCCGAAGCCGAAGCTGAACAGCTTGCCCTCCTTGGGGCGCACCACCAGGGTGTCGCCGCGCACGAAGGTCTCGACCTCGTCCAGCTGCCGGCGTTCGCCGCGCAGGCTCAGGCCGGCCAGGCCCGTGGTGTCGATGGCGACCTCGTACGGGCCGCTCAGCTCGATGGCGCTGAAGGTGGCGACGCTGCGCTGTTCGGAGACCGCGCTGGCTGGTGTATCGGCCTGGCTGTTGTCGATCGATAGGAAGGCGGCGCCGAGGGCGGCGGCCAGCAGGGTGGTCTTCTGTACGATGTGCATATTGTTCCTGGCCAGGAGTCGATGGGAGCCTGAACGATACGCCGGCGGCGCGCGCGGGGCATGAGGAAACCGACGGAACGGTGGATTCGGGGGCTCGGCTGCGCCTGCAGGCGACGAACCGTGCGCCGTTTGCGACAATCCGCGGCACCCGCCACGGCGTGCAATGTCATAATGTCGAGATCGTCGAAAAAAGGATGTCCATGATTCGCCACCCAGGGCTGCAGGGCAAGACTCGCTCCATGCTGCGCGCCTTGCCGCTGCTGGCAGGGCTCGCTTGCTGCGGCGCCATGGCGGCGCCGTCGACCTTCGGTCCGGTGATCGGCAGCGCGTTGCTGTGCCGCAGCCAGCTCGACAATGCCTACTTCCACGCCTACCTGACCCAGGCCTTCGGCCCGGCCTACAAGCGCGAGGGCGGGGCGTACTGGTTCAAGACCGAGGCTTCGCTGTGGGGCGCCCAGGTGAGCGAGGTGATGGTCAGCGACGATACCAGCAACCTGGTGTTCGTGGCCGCCGTCGTCGACAGCACGCCCGAGGAATTCGAGAAGTCGGTGCGCGCCGGCGCCGGCGTCGCCTTCAAGCCGGTGGACGCCTCGCGCTACCCTTTGCGCAAGTCCAACCCGGGCAGCACGATCGCCTACGCCAGGGACAAAAGCAAAATATACTGCGCGAAGTTCAAGCCGCAGCCTCCGGGTCGCTAGCCACGCACGCAATATCGTACGGTCCAACGCATGTACAACCATTATTTCCAGCTGAAGCACGCCCCGTTCTCGATCGCGCCCGACCCGCGCTACCTGTTCATGAGCGAGCGGCACCGCGAGGCGCTGGCCCACCTGCTGTACGGCATCGGCAGCGGCGGCGGCTTCGTCCTGCTGACCGGCGAGATCGGCGCCGGCAAGACCACCGTGTGCCGCTGCTTCATCGAGCAGGTTCCCGATAACTGCCGCCTGGCCTATATCTTCAATCCGCGCCTGAACGCCGAAGAGCTGTTGCAGACGATTTGCGACGAGCTGCACATCGCGCTGCCGTCCGGGGTGAGCGGCGTCAAATCCTATGTCGATGCGATCAACCGCTATTTGCTCGAATCGCATGCCCAGGGCTTGAACAATGTGCTCGTGATCGACGAGGCCCAGAACCTGTCGAGCGAGGTGCTCGAGCAGTTGCGCCTGTTGACCAATCTCGAGACCAGCGAGCGCAAGCTGCTGCAGATCATCCTGATCGGCCAGCCCGAGCTGCGCACCATGCTGGCGCGCCCGGAGCTGGAGCAGCTGGCGCAGCGCGTGATCGCGCGCTACCACCTGGGGCCGCTGTCCGAGCAGGAAACCGGGGCCTATATCGCGCACCGGCTGGCGGTGTCCGGGGCGGCCGGGATGCCGTTCCCACCAGGGCTGACGCCTGTGGTGCACCGCCTGACGCATGGCGTGCCGCGCCGGATCAACCTGCTGTGCGACCGCGCGCTGCTGGGCGCCTATGTCGAGAACAGCCCGCACGTCACGCGCGCCATTTTGCTCAAGTCGGCCGAGGAAGTGTTTGCCGGTGAGCCGGCGTCACGCAAGCCGCGGCGCTGGCCGCTGCTGGCGGGCGGGGCGCTGGCTGGGGTGGCGATCAGCGCCGCGGCCTGGCAGATGCTGCCGCATCAGCAGCAGGCGCAGCCGGCCAGCGCACAGGCGGCGCCGGCCGTCGTGACACAGGTGGCGGCCAGGCCGTCGCCGGCGTCGATCCAGGCCGCGCCGGTGGCGGGCGCCGATTTTGCGGCCGGCAAGAGCGAGAACGATGCGCTGCGCGCGCTGGCGGCCCTGTGGGGGCCGTCGTTCGCCGGCATTGCCGGATCCAGCCCGAAGGCAACCTGCGAGGCGGCCCAGCGCGCCAACCTGCGCTGCCACCAGGGCCGTGGCGGCCTGTACGAACTGCGCCTGCTGGACCGTCCGGCCGTGGTCACCCTGCACGACGGCCCGCGCACCGGGTATGCGGTGCTGGTCGGGATGGACCAGGACAGCGTGCTGCTCGCGGTGGGCGGACGCCGCCAGCGGGTTACCATTCCCGCCTTCGTCGCGCGCTTCGGCGGCGAGTTCACGACCTTCTGGCGCATGCCGGGCGCGTTTCGCGACGTCGTGGGGCAGGGCGACCGTGGTCCCGACGTCGACTGGATCGCCCAGCGCCTGGCCGGCCTGAACAAGACGACCGCGCCGGCGCTCGACCAGCCTCTGGCGGCGCGTACCCAGGAATGGCTGCGCGCCTTCCAGGCGGCCCAGGACCTGAAGGCGGACGGCGTGGCCGGGCCGCGCACCTATATGCGCCTCAACCAGCTGTCCGGCGTGGCCGAGCCGCGCCTGATGGCCGGTCCGGTGACGGGAAACTGATATGTCGTACATCCTCGAAGCACTCAAGAAGGCCCAGGCCGAACGCCAGCTGGGCAACGCCCCGACCATCCATGCGCCGCCGCCGATGTACGCGGCCCCGGATCGCGCCCGGGACGGGAGCCGGCGCCATCTCATCGTCGGCCTCGGCCTGGGCGTGCTGGTGGCGGCGGCCGCCTTGCTGTGGGTGCGTCACACGGGCGAACAGCCGGTGCGGCTGGCGGCGGCGCCGGTGTCTGCGCCGGCCCCCGCACCTGCGCCTGCTCCCGCGCCCGCGGCGGCTGCCGCGCCGCCTGCCGCGCCGGCGCCGGCGCCGGCGCCGCGCGAAGCCGCGCCGGTGGCCGCGAAGCCGGCGCAGGCCAGGGCAGCCGAGCCGCCGCCGCCGGTGCGGGTGGCCGAGGCGCCGCTTTCCGAAACGCCGGCCGCTTTGGCGCCGGCGCCCGTGGCGGCGGCCCAGCCGGCCGGCGAGGAAAACCTGCGCACCCTGCAGCAATTGCCCGAGTCGGTCAGGCGCGAGATCCCGCAAGTGAGCTTCGGCGGCTATATCTATTCGCCGACGCCGGGCGAGAGCTTGCTGCTGGTCGATAAGACGCTGCGCCGCGAAGGCGAGGAAGTGGCGCCCGGCCTGGTGCTCGAGCGCCTGATGCCGAAGGCGGCCGTGATGAACTACCGGGGAACCCGCTACCGTGTCGCGTACTGAAGCGCCGCGGTCGGCGCAGGGGCCGGGTCCGGTCCTGGGCGTGGTGGGCTGGTCGGGCAGCGGCAAGACCACCTTGCTGGAAGGGCTGGTCGCGCGCCTGGCGCAGGATGGCTTGCGGGTCAATATCGTCAAGCACAGCCACCATGACATCGAACTCGAGCCGCCGCGCAAGGACAGCGCGCGCCTGCGCCTGGCCGGGGCGGCCGAGGTGATGATCGCCTCGCCTTACCGCATTGCCATCATGCGCGAGCTGCGCGCGGAGCCAGAGCCGGGACTGGAAGCGTTGCTGGCGCGGCTGTCGCCGGCCGACCTGACCCTGGTCGAAGGGTATAAATGGGAATCGTTGCCCAAGCTCGAGGTACATCGCCCGAGCCTGGGCAAGCCGCCGCTGTTCCAGGACGATGTCACGATCCTGGCCGTGCTCTCGGACGCGGCGCGGCCGGCGGACGCGCGCGCCGGACTCGCCTGGCTCGACTTGAACGACCTGGGGCGGGTGGTGGACTGGGTTTGCGGATGGTTAAAGATGCAGCCTCAAGTTCTGGTCGATGAGGCCGTTAAAGACTGACAAGTCTTTTTCTGGAGAAGTGTATGGACGTCACGAACATTGCCAAGCTTGCAACCAGCATGGCCGAAACCGGTATCCGTCAGGAAGTGGGCGTGTCCATGCTCAAGAAATCCATAGACATCCAGGCGGCGTCGGCCGCCCAGTTGCTCGACGCGCTGCCACAGCCGCAAAACCTGCCGCCCCACCTGGGCAATACGATCAATACGAAAGCTTGAACCCGGGCTTGAACGACCCGGGATCGTCGCTGCATCCGGCGCGAACTCGAGCGCGAAAGCCGGGTCGAAGATCACATGGGATTGTGTCTTGCCTTTTGAAACCCGGCCTCGATGCCGGGTTTTTGCTGTCGTCGATCAGTGGAAGGCGCGCAGGATGCGTTCTTCGCCCGACCTGTCGTTGTAACGGTCATTGGCGGCGCGGGTGGCGGCCATCATGCGCTCCAGCTGCGCATCCTCGAAACGGGACAGTTCTTCATTGGCCGCTTCCAGGGCGAGCGACAGCTTGGCGCGCGCGTTCTGGTACAGGGCGCTGGAATAGTGATCGGTATTCTTGAGCAGTTCTTCCGCGTTTTCGATCACGAGGCGCAGGTCGCCAATCAATTGCTCCTGCGTTTGTGCGCTGTGTTCCGGGGTTTCCATCGCCTTCACCTCTAAGCCGTATGAGTGACGTCTTAAAATATAAACAAGGAAGCCCCGCTCTGTTTGTTAGTGCGCAAACATAAGGCCGCCGTTCCGGCGCCCCATTTCTTGCACTATCAGCCCGGCTCGCGGGCGCCAACAGCTTACTGCACGGTGATGCGCAGGTCGCCGACCGAGACGGTCTGGCCACTGCGGATTTTCGCCGTTTTGCGGAGTTCCTGTCGTCCATCGACCGACACCACGCCGCTGGCGACCATGTTCTTGCCGGCGCCGCCGCTGTCGACCAGGCCGACCAGCTTCAGCAGCTGATTGACCTCGACGAATTCTGATGTCAAATCGAAAACTATTTTTTGCATTCTATCCTCGGGTTGGTGAAGGCGGCGTACGATTGATGAGGCCGCCTATTTGAAGCGCATGTAGCAGCGTCCGGTGGCGCCGTGCCGGCACCCGGTACACGCCGTCTCGCCGTCCGGCTTACACCGGATCCGGATGCGTCATGTCGATCGGCACGATCCACTGGTCGAACTGCTGTTCGTCGACGAAGCCGCTCTGCAGGGCGGCCTGGCGCAAGGTCAGGCCGTCCGTCGATGCCTTCTTGGCGATCTGCGCGGCGCGATCATACCCGATGTGCGGCGCCAGCGCAGTCACCAGCATCAGCGATTTTTCCATCAGCTCGCCGATGCGGGCGCGGTTCGGCTCGATGCCCTGGGCGCAATGCGTGTCGAAGGAGCGCATGCCGTCGGCCAGCAGGCGCGCGCTTTGCAGGAAGTTGTGGACGATCATGGGCTTGAACACATTGAGCTCGAAATTGCCCTGGGAGCCGCCGACCGTGATGGCGACGTCGTTGCCGAACACCTGGCAGCACAGCATGGTGAGCGCCTCGCATTGGGTCGGATTGACCTTGCCCGGCATGATCGAGCTGCCCGGCTCGTTCTCGGGGATGGTGATCTCGCCCAGGCCCGAGCGGGGGCCGGACGCCATCCAGCGCACGTCGTTGGCGATCTTCATGAGGGCGGTGGCCAGGGTCTTGAAGGCGCCGTGGGCGGCGACCATGGCGTCGTGGGCGGCCAGGGCCATGAACTTGTTCGGCGCGGTCTTGAACGACAGGCCGGTGCGCGAGCCGAGCTCGGCTGCGATGCGCGGGGCGAACTCGGGGTGGGCATTCAGGCCGGTGCCCACGGCGGTTCCGCCGGCGGCCAGCAGCAGCAGGCCGGGCAGGGCGGACTTGAGCTGCTGCTCGGCATAGTCGAGCTGGGCCACGTAGCCGGAGAATTCCTGGCCCAGGGTCAGCGGCGTCGCATCCTGCAGGTGGGTGCGGCCGATCTTGACGATCGGCTCGAAGTCGCGCGACTTGCGCAGCAGGGTGCCGCGCAGCTGGGCCAGCGCGGGCAATACCTCCTTGGCCAGGGCCCAGGCGGCGGCCACGTGCATGGCGGTCGGGAAGATGTCGTTCGACGATTGGCCCATGTTGACGTGGTCGTTCGGGTGCAGCAGGCGGCCTTCGCCGCGCGCGCCGCCCAGCAGCTCGGAGCCGCGGTTGGCCAGCACTTCGTTCATGTTCATATTGCTCTGCGTGCCCGAGCCCGTCTGCCACACGGCGAGCGGGAATTCGGCCGGATGGCGGCCCTCGAGCACTTCGTCGGCAGCCCGGATGATGGCGTCGGCCTTGTCGCTGGAAAGCTTGCCGAGCGAGCGGTTGACCGCCGCCGCCGCGCGCTTGACCTGGGCCAGCGCCGCGACCAGCTCGGGCGCCATGCGCTCGGTGGAGATGTGGAAATGGTGGAGCGAGCGCTGGGTCTGCGCACCCCAAAGACGATCGGCGGGCACGTCGATCGGGCCAAAGCTGTCCTTCTCAATCCTGTTTTCCATAGACATTCCTGTTGTACGAGGGGGCTGGGATTAAAGAGTTTATCGCAATGTCCGTTAATTACGCTTGGGCTTCACTCTCGGTATTCCTTATGGCTAGCCGCCTCCCCTTGATCATCACTTGCGCGCTACTCTCTGGCGCTGCCGGCGCAGCCGAACCGGGCGAAGCGCGGGTCGCGTCGTATATCGGCCAGCAGCTCGTGGCCGACATCGAACTGACCATGCTCAACGCCCCGGCGACGCCGGTGCAGGTGCGCCTGGCCCATCCGAACGTCTACCGCGGCGCCAATATCGGCATGCCGCACGTGCTGTCGACACTCAACATGACTGTGACGCAGCGCGATGGCCGCCAGTTCCTGCACGTGACGTCGCTGGCCCCGGTTGAGTCAAACCGCCTGCATCTGTACCTGGAATTGGCCGATGGCGTTCAGCGCGACGTGCGCCTGGTTACCTTGTCGATGGCGGCGAATCCGAATCCACCGCCGCCGGCGCCGGTCAGGATGCCGGCGCCGGTCGTGGCCGATACGCCAGCGCCGGCCGCCCCAGTCGTGGCCAGGCCGCCGCCACGGCCGCGCCCGGCGCCAACGCCCAAGCCGGTCGTCGCGAAAATCGAGGCGGCGCCGAAGCAGAAGCCCGAGCCCGCGCCCAAACCGGAACCGAAACAGGAAGCCCGGCCAGTGCCGGCAGCGGAGCCGAAGCCGGCTCCCCAGGCGCTGCCCCTGCCACTGGCTGCCCCGGCGACGCCGGCCGCCTGTGCGCCCGCGCCCGACGTCGACCGCTCGACCGTGTGCGCCGCGCTGGACTACAAGAATGCGCAATTGCGCGAACAGATCGGCCAGCTGGAAGACAAGGTGAGGGTATTGCAGGTGGCGCTTGGCGCCAGTCCGGCGGACGTCAGCAGGGCGCGGCCGCTTGATCCGAACAAGCCGCATCCGGCGCGGCGGCGCCCGGCGCCCGAACCGGAGGCGTCGACGCCCTGGGGCTGGATCGCCGGCGGCGTTGGCGCCGTGCTGGCGCTGGCCGGGGCGGCGATCCTGATAGTGCGCCGTCGCAAGCGGGCAGGGCAGATCCAGCCCATGCCCAGCGTGCCCTTGATGACCCGTCTGCGCCAGCGCTTCGCGCGCAAGAAAGCGGGCCAGGAGCCGGTCGAGCCGAAGCTGGACGAGACTGAACAGGAAATGTCTACACAACTTTGATTTTGCGTTATACTGGACTTGTGATCGACGAGGTCACAGACGGCACAGGGTCTGCGCAGCCACCACCGATAGCGTGGCGCGACAACAGACGACCGTTGATGAAACGCCTGTGACCGGAAGCAGTCCACTTGCCTGCAGCGGCGGTGGACGCCGGGAGCAACCGGCAAGAGGCGACGCCAGCAGATAGCTGGGGATCGCCCTCCACCCGATTCGCTGCCGAGCCACTGGCTCGGCGGCAGCCAAGGCGCCCGATGGGCGCCTTGTCATTTGTGCTTCAACCTTTCCCCGCCTTGTTCCGGCAACAAAAAAGGCACCCGCAGGTGCCTTGGTTCAGGATTCGCCAGGAATCAGTGCGCTTGCAGCGCGCGGTCCAGCTGGCCATCGAATGGCTCGGTCACGTCGCGAATCGCGCGGTCGTTGGCCATCAGCTGCTTGAGCAGGTCGATCTTGCGCAGGCGCTGGGCGCCTTCCAGGGCCGGCATGCCGGCGGCGGCGCTGCGCGCTTCGACCTTGGCTTCCACGTTCAGGTTGGCAAACTCGTTCCAGTCGCCGGCCTTGGCGGCTTCCGACATCTGACGGGTCAGGCCAGCCAGGTTTTCGTACACCGCGAGGACTTCGTTTGCGTTCATGTTGCCACCAAAACAATGAAACTCCGGCCGGATTGCCGGTTGTCTGACTCTATTACGGCAGGGATTGTGGGAACTTTAGGGTGACTTCGAAATTTTTTTGAATTTTTTTTCTGACGTGGCGAGCATGTCCGGCGAAGCCGTTCGCCGCCGGCTGGCATACTGTCGTCATGGATCACGATAACAATCACGACGACATCGCCCGCCGCACGCTGGCGCATTACGAGCGCAATGCCGATGCCTTCTTCGCCGGCACGATCGACCACGACGTCAGCCAGAACATCGCCGCCCTGCTGGAAGCGATCGAGTCGCCGAGCCCGTACACCATCCTCGACCTGGGCTGCGGCCCGGGGCGTGACTTGAAAGCCTTCAGCACGCTCGGCCACCGCGCCATCGGCGTCGACGGCAGTGAGCGTTTCGTCGCCATGGCGCGCGACTACAGCGGCTGCGAGGTCTGGCATCAAGACTTCCTACACCTTGATTTGCCTCAAGCGACCTTTGATGGCATTTTCGCCAACGCCGTGCTGTTCCATGTGCCCAGCGCTGCCTTGCCCCAGGTGCTCGCGCATCTGCACGCCGCGCTCAAGCCGGGCGGCGTGCTGTTCAGTTCGAATCCGCGCGGCGACAACCAGGAAGGCTGGAACGGCCCGCGCTACGGCAGTTATTACGACTACGCCACCTGGGAACGCTACCTGCGCGCGGCCGGTTTCACGGCCCTGCACCATTACTACCGTCCGCCCGGCTTGCCGCGCGAGCAGCAGCCCTGGTTGGCCAGTGTGTGGCGTAAGCCTGTTTGTTAAGCGTCGAACAGAACCGCTTGGCAGTTATCCTTACCATCAAGGCTCATCCACGTAACAGGCAAGGAGATTGCAATGAACAAGGATCAAGTCAAAGGCAAGGCGAAGGAAGTTGGCGGAAAGGTGCAGCAGAAAGTCGGCGAAGCCGTCGGCAGCCGCCAGCAGCAGAGCGAAGGCCTGTCGAATCAGGCCGAGGGCAAGGTCCAGAAGAAAGTTGGCGACATGAAGGAAATCGCCAAAGGCAACCGCTGATCTGCCTTCCGCCCCATGACGAAGCCGCGCAATCGCGCGGCTTTATTTTTGCGCCGACAATCTCTGAAATGCCGCGGCACGGCACTCCAGAAACGAGGCAAGTCAACTCGACCCAACCCCCTTCGCCGGTCTGTCCCCCAGCACGTCTTCTATATAGAGCATCTTGACCAGCACCGACAGCACGGCGGCCAGCGGCGTCGCCAGCGCCACGCCGGCAAAGCCGAACAGGGTGCCGAAGATCAGTTGCATCACGATCACCAGCGCGGGCGGCAGTTCGATCGCCTTGGCTTCGATCATCGGCTGCAGCACATAACCCTCGAGCATATTGATCGCCGCGAACAACAGCAGCGCATACATGGCCATTTCCGGACTGATCGACAGCGCCAGCAGCACCGCCGGGACGCCGGCCATGATCGGGCCGAGGTAGGGAATGAAGTCGAGCAGGCCGGCGATGACGCCCAGGATCAGTGCCAGCGGCACGCCCAGCAGGGAGAGGCCGATCGCGGTCGTGGTGCCGACGATCAGCATCGAGACCGCCTTGCCGACCAGCCAGCTGGCCAGCGAATCGCCCATCTCGTCGATGACTTCGCGTGCGCGGCCGCGCTTGTGTTGCGGGATCAGGCGGATGAAGCCGCCCGTATACACGCCCGGTGTGGCGGCAAAATAGATGCCGACGAAAATGATGATGACGACATTGCCGAGGGCGCCCAGGATGCCTGTGAAGAACAGGCCGGCATTCGGCACCATCGAACTCATCTGCTTGACGATGTCTTCCGGCGGCGGCAGTTCGTCGACGACGCGCTTGATCAGCGGATGCTGCTCGACTTCGCCCTGCAGGCGCTCGATCGCGGCCGGGATTTCCTTCGCCAGCTGGGTCGACTGTTCGGAAATCTGCGGCGCCATGGCCCAGCCGCCCAGGCCGATGATGGCGCTGAGCAGCAGCACCACCACGCCGAGCGCGAGCTTGCGCCGCATGTGGAAGCGCCGATGCATGATCTCGCTCAATTTGTAGAGCAGGATGGCGAACAGGATGCAGGCGAACACCAGCAACAGCGCATCGGCCGCCAGCACGACGGCGGCCAGGCCGAGGATGAACAGCACGGCGATGCCATTGACGAGGGTCACGCGGCGCGCCAGGCGGCGTTGGGCCTGTGGGGCTTCCTGGGTGGCGGGGACGGCTTCGGTATTGTTGTTATTCATGGAGGATTCTCTTCTTGAGCGGCGCGCCGCGTTGCAAGAAAAGATTAGCATTTAAGCTATAAAAATGTCGCGCGGCTGGGGTTGATTGACTGTGTGCGTGCGCTAACAGATGAGCAGGCGCGAAAGGACTATTCTGTATCCATCGCATGGCCATTCAGGCATGCACTACTCAAGGAGAACACCATGAACAAAGACCAAGTCGAAGGCAAACTGAAAGACATCGGCGGCAAGATTCAGGAAGGCGCCGGCAAAGTGGTGGGCAGCACCGAACAGCAGGCCAAGGGCCTGGCGAACCAGGCCGAGGGCAAGACCCAGGAAGCCTACGGCGACGCGAAAGAAGTCGTGAAGGATGCCGTGGACCAGACGAACCGCCCAGCGCCACGTCCATAATCCACACCGCGCTGTAAAGGCGCAATGAAAAACGGCCGCGTCGATCGACGCGGCCGTTTTTGTTCCAAGAAGTCGAACTCAGTTCGGCTGCGTGCCGCCCAGCTGCTTCTTGAAGTAGGACTCGATCAGCCCATACACGTGGCGCTGGTTGGTGCGGCCCGACATGCCGTGCTTGGCGCCCGGATAGGTCATCAGGTCGAACTGCACATTGCGCTTCACGAGTTCGTCGATCAGCAGGGTGGTGTTCGAGAACAGCACATTGTCGTCGGCCATGCCGTGGATCAGCAGCAGGTGCGACTTCATGCCGTCCAGGTGGGCGAACACGCCGCTGCGCTTGTACGCCTCCGGGTCGCCCTTCGGCGTGCCGCCGACGTAGCGCTCGGTATAGTGGGTGTCGTACAGCGCCCAGTCGGTCACCGGCGCCACCGACACGCCCATCGCGATCTTGTCCGACGCTGCGGACAGCAGGCGCAGGGTCATGAAGCCGCCGTAGCTCCAGCCGAACACGCCCACCCGTTTCGGATCGACGAAGCTCTGCTTGGCCAGCCAGTCGATGCCGGCCACCTGGTCTTCGACTTCGTGCTTGCCCAGGTTGTTGTGCAGCACGTCGGTGAACTGGCGCTCGCGGCGGCCCGAGCCGCGGTTGTCGAGGCGGAAGACCACGAAGCCCTGCTGCGCCATGTACTGGTCAAAATAATTGCCCCAGGCACGGGTCACGCGTTGCGAGTGCGGGCCGCCATAGGTGAACAGGAACACCGGATAGCGCTTATTGGCATCGAAACCGGCCGGCTTGATGATCGAGTAGTGCAGGGTCTGGCCATCGGCCGCCTTCAGGGTGCCGTATTCGGTCGGCAGGTGCGCATCGAGGTGGCGCGTGTACGGATGGTTGGCGTTGAGTTCGTTCTTCTCGATCCACTCGACCATGCTGCCGTCGGCGCGACGGATCGACACCTGCGGCGGGGTGTTCGGGTTCGAATAGGTATCGACGAACAGCTTGCCGTTGCCGGCGAACGAAGCCTCGTGCCAGCCGTCGCCCTGGGTGATGCGGGTCGGCTTGTCGGCGCCGCGGCCATCCAGCGACAGCGCATAGGTCTGCTTGTCGATCACGGCGTCGCGGTTCGACGAGACATAGATCTTGCCGGCGCCTTCATCGACGGCCAGGATATTGTCCACGCCCCAGTCGCCGCGCGAGATCGGGTGCAGCAGCTTGCCGTTCAGGTCGTACAAATACAGATGCTTGCGGCCGCTGCGCTCGGACGCCCAGACGAAGGCCTGGCGGTTCTTGAGGAAGCGCAGGTCGTTATGGACTTCGACCCAGGTAGGGGAGGTTTCCGAGAACAGCGGACGCTGGGCCAGGGTGGCGACGTCGACCGCCACCAGGTCGAGGCGTTTCTGGTCGCGCGTCTGGCGCTGGTAGACCAGGGTCTTGGCGTCGGCGCTGAAGTCGGCGCGCACCAGGTAGATGTCCTTGTCCTGGCCGAGGTCGATCTTGCGCTGTTCACCCGTGGCCGGATTGACGACCATCAGCTCGATCGCCACGTTCGGATCGCCCGCGGCCGGGTAGTGCTGGTCGATCACCTCGGTGCGGTCGGCGAAGATCTCGAAGCGGCGCACCACCGGCACCGGCGCCTCGTCGTAGCGACGGTAGGCGATGTGCGAATCGTCCGGCGCCCAGTAGTAGCCGGTGTGCTGGTCCATCTCTTCCTGGGCGATGAATTCCGCTTCGCCATTGTGCACGGTGCCCTTGCCATCGGTGGTCAGCTGACGCTCGGCGCCGGTGGCCAGATCGATCACCACCAGGTTCTGGTCGCGCACGAAGGACACGTAGCGGCCGCGCGGCGAGATCTTCGGATCGATGACGTTGCCCGAGGCGACCTTGCGCGCGGCTTCCGGTTTGGCGGCATCGACGAGATACAGGTCGCCGCCGATCGGCACCAGCAGCCGCTTGCCGTCGGGCGACCAGTAATAGTTGAGGATGCCCGACAGGCCGGCGGTACGCGCGCGTTCGCGGCGCGCTTTTTCTTCGAGCGACAATTCCTCGTTCGGCACCAGTTGCTTGGAGTCGACCAGGCGCTGCGTGGCCTTGCTCCTGGTGTTGTATTCCCACAGGTCGAGACGGTACTGGTCATCGGCGCGCGGGCGCAGGAAGGTCACGCGTTCGCCGTCGGGCGACACGCGCAGGTTGCGCACGCTGGCGCCGGCCAGCGAGGATTCACCGTAGATGCGGTCCAGCGTCAGTTTTTCGGCCATGGCGGGCGTGGCCGCGAGGGCGGCCAGGAGAAGGAGGAGAGGGCGCATGATGTCTCTTGAAGAATATTAATTTACAGCAATCGCGAGACGATACCAGAGTCGGCGGGGCGGCGCTGTAATTACTTGTCCTCTGATTAATGCGCTGTGGCGCGATGCCCACCCTCGCGGATGCGCTGGCGCGCCAGCTTTTCGAACTGCCAGGTCAGCAATACCGCCGCCACCGTCAGCGCCACCACCAGCCCGATCCAGAAGCCGGTGGCTTCCATCGGCGCATCCGGCGACCATGGGAACCAGGCCGGCGCCAGGCCCAGGATGCAGCCGAGCGGCAGCGACAGGCCCCAGAACGACAGCAGCTGGATCACCATCGGCGGGCGCGTCACCTGGTAGCCGCGGATGGCCGAGGCGGTGGCGACCTGGGTCGAGTCCGACAGCTGGAACAGGGCCGCGAACAGCAGCAGGTTGGCGGTCACCTGCTGCACCGCCGGATCGGAGGTATACATGGCCGCGATCTCCCAGCGGAACAGGGCGATGCCGAGCGCCGCCACCACGCCGAAGCTGACCGAGACGCCGACGCCGACCCAGCCGACGAAGCGCGCGCGCACCGGGTCGCCTTCGCCCATCGCCTGGCCGACGCGGGTGAGCATGCCGATCGCGAAGCTGAGCGGCACCATGAACACCAGCGAAGCGAAATTGAGCGCGATCTGGTGCGAGGACACCTGCACCACGCCATAGCGCGCAACCAGCAGGCTGATCAGGCCGAAGGCGCTGACTTCGGCAAAATAGGTGATGCCGATCGGCAGGCCGAGGCGCAACTGGGCGCCGATCTCGCGGGTATCCGGCCCTTCGTAGCGGTCGAAGGGGTAGGTCAGGCGGTAGGCCGGCGCGCGCGTGATCCACCACAGCATGGCGCCCAGCATCAGCCACAGCGCGCTGGCGGTGGAGATTGCGCAGCCGATCGCGCCCAGTTGCGGGAAGCCGAACTTGCCATATACCAGCACCCAGGCGACGATGGTGTTGAAGACGAGACCGAGGATGGCGATCCACATGATCGGCTTGGTCTGGTTGATGCTGGTGGTATAGCCGTACAGCGCGCGATACACGCCGAAGGCCGGCATGCCGACGCTGATCACGTGCAGGAACAGCGAGGCGCGGTCGGCCACGTGGGCGTCCATGCCGATGTGGTCGAACAGCAGCGTGCACAGGTTGGCGAACAGGCAGCCGACCAGGCCGACCAGCAAGCCCTTCCACATGGCCTGGCGCACCGAATGCGGCACCCGGTCGTGGCGCGCGGCGCCGATCTCGTGCGCGACCACGGTATTGATCGCCATCATGGTGCCCATGACGGTTACCAGCACGATCGACCACACCGCCGTGCCCAGCGACACCGCCGCCAGCTCGTCGGCGCTGACGTGGCCGGTGAGGGCGACGTCGACCACACCCATGCCGACCGTCGCCAGCTGGCCGACCAGCACCGGCCACGACAGGCGCCACAGGGTGGCGATCTCGGTGCGGACGGGCGTTTCGGTGGCGGCGGTGGTGGCGGTCATGATGCGGTGATAGGTCGATGGACCCGTGATTTTACTGACTTATTGTCAAGGCCGGTATTGCCAGCCGCGATCCGCTTATCGCAACGAGTTTTATCCCGGCGTTAATGTTGCGCCGTCGCAAGACAACTTGCCGCGATCTGCACCACCGTAGAGCGACAGCCCCAGGAGGTCTTCATGGAAGAACTGTTGCCGTATTTCGAGCGCGAACTGGTCTACCTGAACACCGTCGGGCGCGAGCTCGCCCACCAGTATCCGCGGCTGGCGGCCGAGCTGGGACTGGGGCCGGAGGGCAGCGAAGACCCGCATATCCGGCGCCTGATCCAGGCCTGCGCGCTGCTTAATGCGCGCACCGCGAAAAAGCTCGACGACGACTATCCGGAACTGACCGAAGCCCTGCTGGGAAGCCTGTATCCGCACTTCCTGCATGGCTTACCGAGCTGTTCGATCGCGCACGTGGACGGTGGCGATCCGCAGGCCCGGGCCGGCAAGATCGAGCACGTGCAGGCGGTGCCGCGCGGCACCGAGATGAGTTCGCTGAGGGCGCGCGGCGCGCCCTGCGTGTTTCGTACCACGGCCGAGCTGGCGCTGGCGCCGGTGAAGGTGGCGCGCGCCTGGTTCGAGCCGGTGGCCCACGTCCCGCCGCGCATCCGGCTGCCGCCGCGCGCGGGCGCGCGCATCGGCATCGCCTTCGACAGCGCGCTGCCGGCGCGCATGCTGCATGGCCGCGGCCTGCCGCATGTGCGCCTGTACGTCGACGGCGACGGCCTGCTGTCGGCGGCGCTGATCGACGCCCTGGGCATGAACGTGGTCGAGACCTGGGTCGAGGCCGAAGGCGTGGAAGGCTGGCGCCGCCTCGACGGCGCGGCGCTGCACCTGGGCGGCCTGGAGCTAGAGGAGGCGCTGGTGCCGCAACAGGACCATGCCCATCCCGCCTACCGGTTGCTGACCGAATACTTCGCCTTCCCCGACAAATTTCACTTCCTGGACGTCGACCTGGCCCGGCTGGCGCCGCTGCTGCCGGCCGGCGCGCGCCGCTTCACCCTGCATTTCCTGCTCTCCGGCATGCACGCCGAATCCAGCCCGGCGCGCATCCTGCGCGCGCTGTCGGCCGCCAACCTGCTCACCGGCTGCGTGCCGGTGGTGAACCTGTTCCGCCAGGCGGCGGCGCCGGTGCGCATCACGCACCGTTCGGCGATGTACGACGTGGCGCCGAGCCGGCACGAGGAGGGCGTCGAGGTCTACAGCATCGACGCGGTGCACGTGCTCAGGACCGAGGACGGCAAGACCGCCAGCGTCGCGTACCGTCCCTATTACGGCTTGCGCCATGGCGAAGGGGACGAGCATGGCCAGCGCTATTGGTTCGCGCGCCGCGACGATCGCGGCGACAGCCGCCACCGCATGAAGATCGCCTTCACCGACGACGACTTTTCGCTGCTGGGCGAGGACGCCAGCGTGGCCTCGATCGACCTGACCTGCAGCAACGGCGCGGCGGCCTGCGGCGTCGGGGTTGGCGCGCCGGGCGGCGACCTGGCCAGCGAGACCGCGACGAGCGGCCTGCCGATCCGCCTGCTGCGCAAGCCCTCCGCGCCGCTGCGCTTCGGCAACCGCGATGGCACCCACTGGCGCCTGGTGACCCAGCTGGCGCTGAACCACCGCTCGCTGGCCGACCTGGACGCCTTCCGCGAGACGCTGGCCTTGTACGACCTGCCGCGCTCTGGCGCCTCGCAGCGCCAGATCGCCGGCGTCAGCGCGATGGCGTCGACCCCGGCCACCGCCTGGCTGCGCAACCGCTACGGCGCGAGCCTGGTGCACGGCATCGAGGTGCGCATGACGGTGGACGAGGACGCCTTCGCCGGCAGCAGCCTGTTCGTGTTCGCGCAGGTCGTGAGCCGCTTCCTGGGCCTGTATGTGCACCTGAACAGCTTTACCCGGCTGGTGCTGGTGTCGGGGCAGAGCGACAAGGAGTTGCTGCGATGCGAGCCCCGCAACGGCAGCCTGGCGCTGGTGTGAACGCTGTCAGGCGGACGAGCGCCATCGTCGACCTGCTGCGCCAGCCGCAACGCTACGAATTCTTCCAGGCGGTGCGGCTGCTGGTGTGCTGGCTGGCGCACCAGGGCATCGCGCCCGAGCATGCGCTCGGCGGCCTGATCCGCTTTCGCAACAGCCTGGGACTGGCCTTCCCGGCCAGCGAGATCGAGACCATCGTGCCGACCACCGAGGGCGTGCCGGCGGTGAGCGTCACGCCCACGCTGATGGGGTTGCTGGGCGTGATGGGGACTTTGCCGCTGCATTACACCGAACGCTTCGCCGCCTGGGAGCTCGCAGTGCGCGACGAGGGGCCGCGCGCTTTCCTCGACTTGCTGTCGAGCCGCCAGGTGGCGCTGTTCTACCGCGCCTGGTGCAAGTACCGGGTGCGCCATCCGACGGAGCCCGAGGTCGACCGCTTCCTGCCGCTGCTGCTGGCGCTGGCCGGCGTGCCGGCGCGCGGGGGCGGCATGTCCGGCGTGGAAGCGGCCAGCCTGGCCTGGTTCGCGGCGCCGCTGCGCAGCCGGGTGGTCAGCGCGGAGTCGATCGCGGGCGTATTGCGCGCCTATTTCCGCGTGCCGGTGCGGGTCGAGCAATTCACCGGGCGCTGGGACGTGCTCGAGCCGGCGCAGCGCACGCGGCTCGCATGCGGCAACTGCGTGCTGGGGGAGGGCGCCACCGCGGGGGCGCGCCTGTTGCGGCCCGAGCTGGGCATCCGCATCCGCCTTGGGCCGCTGGATGCGCACGCCTTCGAGCGCTTCCTGCCCGGCGCCGAAGGCGCGCGGGCGCTGGCCGCCTTGCTGGACCGCTTCGCGATCGAGGTGCCGTTCCGCGAGCTGCAGGTGGTGCTGCGGCGCGAGGACGTCGACGGCGCCTGCCTGGATGGCTCGGTGCGCCTGGGGCTGGACGGCTTCCTGTGTACCCGGACCGGGCGGCGCGACCGCGACGACGTGTGTTATCTGCTTGATTGAATCGGGCTGACGAACCCGGCCGACTGAGCAATTGAATGCCGGCAGGCATGCGCGCGCCGCGGGCGCGATGGTAGACCTACAATCGATGCGAATGAACCGCATTGAACAAGGAGGCCATATGCAACAAGCAGAAAACATGCAGCCGGCGGATCACGTCGAGCCGGCCGCCACCCAATCCCTGCAGGGCAGGAGCGTCGCGGTGCTGATGACCGATGGCGTCGAGCAGGTCGAATACACGGAGCCGCGCCGCTTCCTCGAGGAGCAGGGCGTGAAGGTGATCCTGGTCTCGCCGAAGAAGGCCGGCGAGGAGATCCAGGGTTTCAACCACCTGACGCCGGACCAGAAATTCAAGGTCGAACTGAGCGTACAGGACGCCAGGCCGGGCGACTACGACCTGCTGCTGTTGCCGGGCGGCGTCGCCAACCCGGACAACCTGCGCCTGAGCGCTGAGTCGATCGCCTTCATCAAGGCCTTCGGCGACGAGGACAAGCCGATCGCCGCGATCTGCCACGGCCCGTGGCCGCTGATCGACGCCGGCGTGGCCGAGTCGAAGCACCTGACCAGCTGGCCGACCCTGCAGCACGACCTGCGCAACGCCGGCGCCGAATGGACTGATGAAGAAGTCGTCGTCGACGGCAAGCTGATCACCAGCCGCAAGCCGGACGACATCCCGGCCTTCAACGCAGCGATCCAGAAGCAGCTGATGGTGCTGCAGCAGGCGGGCAGCGACCCGGGGCCGACGTCCTGATCCTGCCGCGGCGGCGTCACTGCAGGTGTTCGTACAGCGTGACGCTGCCCACCGCGATCAATACCAGGCCGCCGAAGATCTCGGCGCGCTTGCCCACCACGGCCCCGATACGGCGGCCGATCAACAATCCCAGCGTCACCATCGTCAGGGTCGCCAGGCCGATCGCCAGCGCCGGCCACAGGATGCCGGTGTCGGCGAAGGCCAGGCTGACGCCGACCACCATCGCATCGATGCTGGTGGCGAAGCCGGTCAGGGCCAGCAGCCAGAAGGGGCGGGCGGGATCGTCCGCTTCCGTGTCAGGTTCGCCGCAGCCTTCGACGATCATGCGAATACCCAGGCCGCCGAGCAGGACGAAGGCGATCCAGTGGTCCCAGCTTTCGACGTAGGACGCGGCAATGCTGCCCATGGCCCAGCCGACCAGCGGCGTCACACCCTCGATGATTCCGAACAGCAGGCCGACCTTGAGCGCATCCTTGAACAGGACGTGGGCGCGTCGGGAACCCATGGCGATCGCGACGGCGAAGGCGTCGGTGGACATGGCGAGGGCGAGGATGATGATTGCAGCGAGAGTCATGACAGCTTTCCGATCGGGCACGACACAAGGCATGTCGCACGGCCCGATCGTCGTGCGAACATGCCAATGGTCTTGCCAACCAGAAGGCTTCCGCACCATGACGTTGAGACGTCAAGTATGTTGATACGGGAACTTCCGTTGCGGAAGTAGGCTACTCCCCAAGGGCGGGGGCATGGTAACGCAAGAATGGCTTGAAGACAAGAAACGCACTGGCCTGGGGCGCCGTGATGCCCGGCTTAATTCATGTCAGACGGACCGCGTTGATGTTGAACTCGTCCGTATTTTGCCGGTCTTCCAGTCAGTATGAACTGGCTGAAAGGAACCTATCGTGCGAGACATCGACGCGCCGTCGCTTCCCCCATTGAGGCGGGCCGAGATCGAGCGTCTGTTGCCGATCGCGCCGGAATGGATCCTGGTCGAGCGGGTCGTCGAATGCCGGCCGCCCGACTATATCCGCACCTGCCGCCGGATCGAAGCCGGCGACGCTTTCGTGGCCGCGCATGTGCCGGGCGGTGCGCAGTCCTTGCGCGAGTCCGTGCTGATCGAGTTCGCGCAGCAGTCGGCCTACCTGCTCGCGCTGTTGTCGCGCACGGAGCACGATGGTGCATCGCAGCCGCGCCCGCCGGAACGCTGCAGCGCCCAGTTCCTGGCGCCCGCCTGCGTCGGCGAGTTGCTGGTGGCGGAAGTGACGCTGGACGATACGGCCGACGGCGTCGTGCTGCATGACGCGACCTTGAGTTGCGACGAACGGATCGTTTGCAGGGTGAGGATGTTTGCGGCGCCGGATCCGTCGGCGAAACGGCGCGTGAAGTCCCCTGCGTCGCGTGTAACTGCGTGGGAAGGAAGGGCGCGCAGGCGCGACATTCCTGGTGCGGACTGACCCGCCAGTGACGGCGCTCGAAATGAAAAAGCCGCTGACGAATGGCAGTGGCAAGCGGGCTTTAGCTTTGTCCATCGTCAACGCCCGTCCTGTATCCCTAGCGCAAAGTATCTTAGGGAATTTTCTAAGATACTAGCTAGCTCTACAGGGACGATCTGTCTTCAATTCTTGGGAGCATCTGCGTCGGTGATAAGACCTGATGCGGTGGAACGTGGCAAGACTGATCTTCTGCGATTTGACGTACTTCATGTCGTCCGGCGAGCAGCCGATGTGGGTGGCGCGCCACGTGGGCCACAAGGACACGGGAATTAACGTTAGATGGAGAGGCAAATGAAAAAAGAGCTTCCATTTGGTGCGCTGGCTGGTCCAGCACTATTTTTCTTGGCCGTCTACTCGGGTTGGGTACTGGGTAGATTTTATTTTTGTGGCATCGCAATTTAACCGTTTCAACCATTCATTAGGCGTGTTCGCCCGATAGGCGTGCGATCAACTAAATTGCGTCGGTAGTATTATTTCTGCTCTGTGAACTGAGCAGTTCACTGTGGCTTAACGAAAACGACGGCGCGGGCACGTTCGATCAGAATTTCAAAAGGTACAATATTCCGCAGCGACTATAGTATGAAAGTTGACGAAGAGTGATGTGATATTCGGCTCGAACCCGCGACCGAAACTGTCGCCAGAAAAGGAAAAGCCGCTGACGAATCAGCGGCTTTTGGAAAGAGGTTGGTGGAGGCGGCGGGAATCGAACCCGCGTCCGCAAGCACTCTACAGACAGTTCTACATACTTAGCACTATCATTTGATTTGACCTGCACAACGGGGATGTGCACCCTTTGTACAAGCGAGTTACCTTAAATTTCGGAAGCAACCAAGTAACCCGGTTGATTCCTAGCCTCTGTAAATGACTCTACCAGTCTTGCGACTCACCCCAGAGGCGAGGTGTTGTAGAGCTAGCAGCAATTAAGCTGCTTGTGCGTACGAGTTATCGTTTGCAGTTATTGATTTCTGGATGTATTTACGAGGTAACCAGTCCTCGGTATGCCCTGCGCTGCTTTGCAACCCACGTCGAAACCAGGTCGCCCCCAACGTCAAGAACCTCTATTGTACTCCAAGCGCCGAGGATGTACAGCGCCGTTCCTTAGCGCCTGCTTAAAGTCTGTCACCATAAAAAACCTACAATGCATAGCTTGATTGCAATATGCTAAAGGGATTCGAGATGCTGACGAGGTTCGACATGACGTGTATCGTTTGTGGCAACACCAAGGTGGCTGGCCTGGCCGGATGGCATGCGACCTGCCCGGCTTGCAACTATGAAAGCGCCGCCCTGAGCGTCGTCATCAATGCGCATACCGGTCCCGCCGTTGACGAAGTCGAGCGTGAGGCTGGCCTCAAGGCGCTGCGCCTCGAGAACTTCCGCACCATCGTCGCCTGGGCCCGGCAGCACGTGAGCGTCAGCCGGCCCCGCCTGCTCGACGTCGGCAGCGCCCACGGTTGGTTTCTCGAGACGGCGCGCGAACAGTTCGACGTGCTGGGCGTGGAGCCGGATGCGGTGGTCGGCGCCCGCGCCGCCGCGCGCGGCTTGCCGGTACGCTCCGGCTACTTTCCGGATGTGCTCAAGGACGGCGAACGCTTCGACGTCATCGTCTTCAACGACGTGATCGAACACATTCCCGACATCCGCAGCGCGCTGGCCGCCTGCCACGCGCGCCTGCACGACGGCGGCATCCTGATTCTCAACCTGCCCAATAGCCGCGGCTTCTTCTACCGGCTGTCGAAGCTGATCGCGCGCCTGGGCTGGCGCGGGCCGTTTGAGCGCCTGTGGCAGAAAGACCTGCCGTCGCCGCACGTTCACTACTTCAATCCGCGCAACCTGCAGCAACTGGTCGCGGGGCAGGGCTTCGAACTGGCCGAGGCGGCCGAGCTGCCGGCGCTGCGCGCCAAGGGCTTATTGGAGCGCCTGCGTTGCGCCGGCAATGTGCCGACCGTATCGCTCTACCTGCAATACGTCGCGATCATGTGCGCGATTCCCGTCTTGCGCATGTTCCCGAGCGACATCATCGTCGGCGTGTTCAAAAAAAAGGCCGCAGACTGAAGGTTCGCGGCCAAGGGAGAGAGAGAGTAAGTTAGCGCTTGCTTAGCGGCCGTTGCGGTTGGCGATTTCGTTGCCGATGATGCCGCCGCCGATCACGCCGGCGACAGTCGCCAGCTTCTTGCCGTTGCCGCCGCCGATCTGGTTGCCGATCAGGCCACCGATCACGGCGCCGGTGCCGATGCCGACATAGTTCGGCTGCTGGGCCGGAGCCGGGGCCGGCTGCGAGTAGCGCGGTTCTTCATAGCGCGCCGGCTGCGGCGCGGCGTGCACCACCCGGGTCTTCTCGACCACTTTCACCACCGGCTTTTCCTTGACGATCACGGTCGGCTGCGGTTGCGGTTGGACTGCCGGCTGGGCATACGCCACCTGCTGGGCCGGGACCATCGCGGGCACCATTGCCGGGACCATCTGCTGGCCGGCCGCCGCCACCGGCGCCATCTGGCCAGGCTGGGCGGCATAGCCGTTCACCAGCGCCTGCATGCCCGCTTGCGGCATGGCGTACGGCGAGGCGGCTGCCAGCGGCAGGCTTGGCTCGGGCGCGCTGTTCGAGGTAGGCAGCAGACCGGTGATCGCGGCGGCGCCGGTCAGGCTCACGATGATGACCGACGCGGCGGCAGCGGCCATCAGTGGGTGAATGCGGTTGGTGGTCGTATTTTCCATGATCTGCTCCATAAGGTATGGCGTGTTCGTATGGACGTAGATTACTGGCGAGCCGGACCGAGAGATAGACATGCCCCTGTATCAATCGTAAATAGATGTAAGCGCAGGGCAGAAATGAAAAACGGCGCCGCGAAGGGCGCCGTAACGGACGAATGTCAGAGATCAGGCCGCGTGCTCGGCCTGTCGCGCCGCTTCGGAGACTTGCCCCAGCAGCGCCAGCAGCTCGGCCGGCGTGTCGAGCAGGTAGTCCGCGCCCCAGGTCGATGGTTCGATCGCGCCGCAATAGCCCCAGGCGCAGGCGACGGTGACCATGCCGGCCGCGCGTCCGGCCTCGATGTCGCGCAGGTCGTCGCCCACGTACCAGCACTGTTCTGGTGCAAGGCCGAGGCGGCGCGCGCCTTCCAGCAGCGGGGCGGGGTGGGGTTTGGCGAAGCCCGTGGTGTCGCCCGAGACGATGCAGCCGGCGTGCGCCAGTGCGATCTGCGGCACCAGCGGATCGGTAAAGCGCGACGGTTTGTTGGTAACGATGCCCCAGGCCATGCCGGCGTCCGAAATACCGTCCAGCAGCTCGGGAATGCCGTCGAACAGCGTCGTGTGCAGCGACATCGCCGACTGGTAGCGCTCGAACCAGGCCAGGCGCAATTCCTCGTAGCCGTCGTCGCTCGGCGCCAGGCCGAAGGCGGCGCCGATCATGCCGCGCGCGCCGGCCGAGGCGGTCGGACGCAGCACCTCGTATGGGGTCGGGTCCAGGCCACGTTCGGTGCGCAGCCAGTTGACGGCCGCGGCGAGGTCGGGCGCCGTGTCGGCCAGCGTGCCGTCGAGGTCGAACAGGATGGCACGCGGTGCCGGCATCACGGTGGGAAAGGTCATGTCGTTCAGAGCGGTTTGCTGCACGCCACCATGTAGTTCACATCGGTGTCGTTGTTCAGCGAGTAGATCTTGGTCAGCGGGTTGTAGGTCAGGCCCTTCAGGCCGTCGACCTGCAGGCCGGCCTGGCGTACGAACTGCGCCAGCTCGGCCGGCGTGATGAACTTGCCGTAGTCGTGGGTGCCGCGCGGCAGCATGCGCAGCACGTACTCGGCGCCGATCACGGCGAACAGGTAAGACTTGGGGTTGCGGTTCAGGGTCGAGAAGAACACGTGGCCGCCCGGTCTCACCAGCTTGGCGGCGGCGCGCACGATCGAGGCCGGGTCAGGCACGTGCTCCAGCATTTCCATGCAGGTGACGACGTCGAACTGGCCGGCTTCCTGCTCGGCCATCTCTTCGGCCGCGATGTGCTTGTAGCGCACCTCGACGCCCGATTCCAGGCTGTGCAGGTCGGCCACCTTGAGCGCCTTCTTGGACAGGTCGATGCCCGTCACCTTCGCGCCCTTGCGCGCCATCGATTCGGACAGCACGCCGCCGCCGCAACCGATGTCGATCACGTTCTTGCCGCTAAGTGGCGCGCGTGCATTGATCCACTCGAGGCGCAAGGGGTTGATTTCGTGCAGCGGTCGGAATTCCGAGGTCGGGTCCCACCAGCGGTGGGCCAGTTCGCTGAACTTCTGGATTTCTAATGGGTCTGCGTTTGTCGTCGTCATGGCTCGAATAATAGCGGATTTGATGCGGGGGAACGGCTTACCAATGAAAAAACCCCGCCGCAGCGGGGTTTCGATGGCGCTCGGCCTGGATTACTTGTTGACGGTACGGGTACCGACGACTTCGATTTCCACGCGACGGTTCTGGGCGCGGCCTTCGGCGGTCTTGTTGTCCGCTTTCGGCTGGCTTTCGCCCTTGCCTTCGGTGTAGATGCGGGTTTCTTCGATGCCTTTGCCTTTCAGGTAGGCCTTGACGGCTTCGGCGCGGCGGATCGACAGCTTCTGGTTGTAGGCATCGGTGCCGATCGAGTCGGTGTGGCCGACGGCGATGATGACTTCCAGGTTCATGTCGCCCAGCTTGGCGCTCAGCTCATCCAGCGAGGCCTTGCCGGCCGGCTTCAGGATCGCCTTGTCGAAGTCGAAGAAGGCGTCGGCCGAGTAGCTGACTTTTTCCGAGGTCGGCACTGGCGCGGCCACGACTGGCGCAGGCGCTGGAGCCGGTGCCGGCGCTGCCGGTGGCGGCGGAGCGACGCACTTGCCGTTTTCGAGTTTCTCTGGCTCGACGCACAGTGGCGCATCGCAGCCCGGGACCGCGTCGGCCGGGGTCCAGTAGCCGGTGCGCCAGCACAGGCCGAAAGGATTGCGCGCGATCACGCCGCGGGAGTCCTGCACATAGGCGCTGTATGGGGTGCGAGCCTGGATGTCGGTGGTCAGCGGTGCGTAGGGTGGGGCGCTTTGGGCGGAGGCGACGCCCGCAATCGCGGCCGACGCTGCGAGCAGAACAGTGATCAGTTTCTTCATATTCTTTTCCTTTCGGTTAATTCCGTAGCGATTCAGACAGGCTCCATGTGGTCATAAGATTAACACGGCGGCCGCTCCGTCTGTTTCGTATTATGAAACAAGCAATTGACTTCCTGTCCATTTTGCCACATGCACCAAAATCGCACGACTGCACCCAAATCAAACATCAAGCATTAATTGCTTGACGTTGTTTTGCCGCAACATTTCCACAAGCGTACCCGGCCGGGGACGACAATGCTGGAAATTTCGTGGTCATTCCATCGGTCGATCCTTCATTTCCGGCATCCATAGTGGGCCGGTCGGAATTGAGCAACTGCTATCTGTCGCATGGTAGAATCGTCCGTTGCAACTTATAACCATCGCCTGAAAGCAGTCGACCCGCCCAATGGATCAATTCGCAAAAGAAACAGTCCCGATTTCCCTCGAAGAAGAGATGCGCAAGAGCTACCTCGATTACGCCATGAGCGTGATCGTGGGCCGTGCGCTGCCGGACGTACGCGACGGCCTGAAGCCGGTGCACCGCCGTGTGCTCTACGCGATGCACGAGATGAACAACGTGTGGAACCGTCCCTACCTCAAGTGCGCGCGCGTCGTCGGCGACACGATGGGTAAATTCCACCCGCACGGCGACTCGTCGATCTACGACACCCTGGTCCGCATGGCCCAGGACTTCTCGCTGCGCTACACCCTGGTCGACGGCCAGGGCAACTTCGGCTCGATCGACGGCGACAGCGCCGCGGCGATGCGTTACACCGAATGCCGCCTCGACCGCATCTCGGGCGAGATCCTGGCCGACATCGACAAGGACACCGTCGACTTCCAGCCGAACTACGACGGCAAGGAAAAGGAACCGACGGTCTTGCCGACCCGCATTCCGAACCTGCTGATCAACGGTTCGTCCGGCATCGCGGTCGGCATGGCGACCAATATTCCGCCGCACAATCTGTCCGAAGTCATCAACGGCGCGATGCATGTGCTGCGCAATCCGGACTGCACCATCGACGAGCTGATCGAGCTGATCCCGGCGCCGGACTTCCCGACCGCCGGCATCATCTACGGCGTCTCGGGCGTGCGCGACGGTTATCGCACCGGCCGTGGCCGCGTGGTGATGCGCGCCAAGACCCACTTCGAGGAAGTGGGCCGCGACGGCAGCCGCACCGCGATCATCATCGACGAGCTGCCGTATCAGGTAAATAAAAAATCGCTGCTCGAGCGCATCGCCGAGAACGTGCGCGACAAGAAGCTCGAAGGCATTTCCGACATCCGCGACGAGTCCGACAAATCGGGCATGCGCGTGGTGATCGAACTCAAGCGCGGTGAAGTGCCTGAAGTCGTGCTGAACAATCTGTACAAGCAGACCCAGCTGCAAGACACCTTCGGCATGAATATGGTGGCGCTGGTCAATGGCCAGCCGAAGCTGCTGAACCTCAAGCAGATGCTCGAGTGCTTCCTGTCGCACCGCCGCGAAGTGGTCACCCGCCGCACCGTGTTCGAGCTGCGCAAGGCGCGCGACCGCGGCCACATGCTCGAAGGCCTGGCCGTCGCGCTGGCGAACATCGACGACTTCATCGCCATCATCAAGGCCGCGCCGACCCCGCCGGTCGCCAAGGTCGAACTGATGGACCGCGCCTGGGATTCGTCCCTGGTGCGCGAGATGCTCAATCGTACCGAACTGGGCGAGTCGGGCGGCATCGCGGCCTTCCGTCCCGAGCACCTGCCGAAGCACTACGGCATGCAGCAGAACGGCCTGTACAAGCTGTCGGACGAGCAGGCGCAAGAGATCCTGCAGATGCGCCTCCAGCGCCTGACCGGCCTGGAGCAGGACAAGATCGTCAACGAGTACAAGGAAGTGATGGCCCACATCGCCGACCTGCTCGACATCCTGGCCAAGCCGGAGCGCGTCACCACGATCATCGTCGACGAGATGACCGCCATCAAGGCCGAGTACGCCGACAATGGCAAGGACACCCGCCGTTCGACCATCGAGCACAACGCCAGCGACCTCGAGACCGAAGACCTGATCACCCCGCAGGACATGGTGGTGACCCTGTCGCACGCCGGCTACATGAAGGCGCAGCCGATCTCCGAATACCGCGCCCAGAAGCGCGGCGGCCGTGGCAAGCAGGCGACGGCGACCAAGGACGAAGACTGGATCGACCAGCTGTTCATCGCCAATACCCACGACTACATGCTGTGCTTCAGCAACCGTGGCCGCATGTACTGGCTCAAGGTGTGGGAAGTGCCGCAAGGCTCGCGCAATTCGCGCGGCAAGCCGATCGTCAATATGTTCCCGCTGCAGGACAACGAAAAGATCACCGTCGTGCTGCCGCTGCAGGGCGAGAACCGCACCTTCCCGGAGGATCACTACGTCTTCATGTCGACCTCGCTGGGCACCGTCAAGAAGACGCCGCTGCGCGACTTCAGCAATCCACGCAAGGCCGGCATCATCGCGGTCGACCTCGATGAAGGCGACGTGCTGGTCGGCGCCGCGCTCACCGACGGCAAGCACGACGTGATGCTGTTCTCCGACGGCGGCAAGGCCGTGCGCTTCGACGAGAACGATGTGCGTCCGATGGGCCGCACCGCGCGCGGCGTGCGCGGCATGAACCTCGAGGAAGGTCAGCAGGTCATCGCGCTGCTGGTGGCCGAGAGCGAAGAGCAGACCGTCCTCACCGCCACCGAGAACGGCTTCGGCAAGCGTACCCCGATCACGGAGTACACCCGCCACGGCCGCGGCACCAAGGGCATGATCGCGATCCAGACCAGCGAACGTAACGGCAAAGTGGTGGCCGCGACCCTGGTCGAGCCAAGCGACGAGATCATGCTGATCACGACCGGCGGGGTGCTGATCCGCACTCGCGTGTCCGAGATCCGCGAGATGGGCCGCGCGACCCAGGGCGTGACCCTGATCGCGGTCGAGGATGGCACCAAGCTGTCCGGCCTGCAGCGCATCGTCGAGACCGACCTCGAAGAAGTCGAGCTCGAACCGGCGCCGGAGTAATGGCGTCCCGGGGCAAGCGTTGCGCATCGGTATGCGTGCGCTTGCCCCCTTCGTTCAATGCAATGGGCGCCCGCGCCCGCCTGGAAAGCCAATGAAAAAAATCCTTCTCGCCGTGACCTGCGCCGCCGCCTTTGCCGGCGCTCCTTCGTTCGCCTTTGCGCAAGGCGCTGCCCCGAGCGAGCAGGAGCGCGCCGCCGTCAAGGAATTGATGGACGCGATGGACGTGCGCAAGATGATGACCGCCTCGTTCACCGAGATGGAAAAGGCGCTGCCGCAGATGATGCGCGCCCAGGTCACGGCGGTGATCAATGCCGATCCAAGCGCCAGCGACGAGAAGAAGAAGGCCGCGCTGGAGAAGGTCGAACAGGTCTTGCCGGGCGCCGCCGATGCGGTCAACCGCATGTTCCGCGATCCGGCGCTGATCGACGAGATGATGGCCGAGATCGGGCCGCTGTACGCCCGCCACTACTCGGTGGCCGAGCTGAAACAGCTGAGCGCCTTCTATCGCACCCCGCTGGGCCAGAAGATGCTGGCCCTGTCGCCGCGCCTGGCCGCCGAGAGCATGGCGATCGGCCAGAAGATCGTCGCGCCGCGCCTGAACGGCCTGATG
The DNA here is from genome assembly GCF_001866515.1 of Massilia timonae. Lineage (NCBI taxonomy): Bacteria > Pseudomonadati > Pseudomonadota > Betaproteobacteria > Burkholderiales > Oxalobacteraceae > Massilia > Massilia timonae. The sequence continues at coordinate 49,243 of NZ_JRYB01000001.1, read as the reverse complement.
CTGGAAGTGATGCAGAACGCCCAGGCCAAATAAATCGTAGAAAGGACCGCATGACCCACGTCTTCAATTTCTCGGCCGGCCCCGCCGTCCTTCCGAAAGAAGTGCTGCAGCAGGCAGCGAGCGAGATGCTCGACTGGCATGGCAGCGGCATGTCGGTGATGGAGATGAGCCATCGCGGTCCAGAATTTTCCAGCATCCACCGCCAGGCGCTCGATGACCTGCGCGAGCTGCTGGACGTGCCGGCCAACTATACAATCCTGTTCCAGCAGGGCGGGGGACTGGGGCAGAACGCCATCGTTCCCCTCAACCTGGCCGGCCGCCGCCAGGACCCGGTGATCGACTTCGTCCACACCGGTTCGTGGTCGGGCAAGTCGATCAAGGAAGCGGCGCGCTATGCGCGCGTGAACGTCGCGGCGTCCAGCGAGCTTGATGCTTTCGCTCGCGTGCCGGCGCGCGATTCCTGGAAACTGTCGCCGGATGCCGCCTACCTGCACATCTGCACCAACGAGACCATCGACGGCGTCGAATACCCCGATGCGCCCGAGATCGGTCGCGATGTGCCGATCGTGGCCGACATGTCGTCGCACATCCTGTCGCGCAAGGTCGATATCTCCAAGTATGGCGTGATCTTCGCCGGCGCTCAGAAGAACATCGGGCCGGCCGGCCTGACCCTGGTGATCGTGCGCGACGACCTGCTCGACTATGCGTCGCCGCAGTGTCCGTCGGCCTTCAACTGGAAGACCTGCGCCGAACACGATTCGCTGTACAACACGCCGCCGACCTACTCGATCTATATCGCGGGGCTGGTGTTCGCCTGGCTCAAGGCCAATGGCGGCGTGGCGGCGATGGAGGCGCGCAATATCGAGAAGGCGCGCCTGTTGTACGAGGCGCTCGACCGCGACGATTTCTACGCCAATCGCGTGGCGCCGGAATTCCGTTCGCGCATGAACGTGCCGTTCTACCTGCGCGACGAAGCGCTGAATCAATCATTCCTGGCCGGCGCACAAGCGCGCGGCCTGCTGCAACTGAAGGGCCACAAGTCCGTCGGCGGCATGCGGGCATCGATCTACAACGCGATGCCGATCGAGGGCGTACAGGCCCTCGTCGATTACTTGAACGAGTTCGCCGGTCGTTGAGACCCGCCCCGGCATGCCGGGGCTTTCAGGCGTGCAGCACCGGTCAGGCGAACCAATCGACCATACAGCATAACGATGACAGACAAACTCAAACCCCTGCGCGAACGCATCGATGCGATCGACGCGCAAATCCTCTCGCTGCTCAGCGAGCGCGGCAAGGTCGCGCAAGAGGTCGGCCACGTCAAGGCCGAAACCAACGCCCCGGTGTTCCGTCCCGAGCGCGAAGCGCAGGTGTTGCGCGGCGTCGCCGACCGCAACCCGGGTCCGCTCAAGGACAAGGACGTGCAGACCATCTTCCGCGAGATCATGTCGTCCTGCCGCGCGCTCGAGAAGCGCGTGACGGTCGCCTACCTCGGCCCGAGCGGCACCTTCAGCGAGCAGGCCGTGTTCCAGCAGTTCGGCACCGCCATCGAGACGCTGCCGTGCGTGTCGATCGACGAGGTGTTCCGCGCCACCGAGGCCGGCACCGCCGATTTCGGCGTGGTCCCGGTCGAGAATTCGTCCGAAGGCGCGATCAACCGTTCGCTCGACCTGCTCCTGGGGACCACCACCATCATCAGCGGCGAGGTGTCGATCGCCGTGCACCACAGCCTGATGACGAAGACCGGTTCGATGGACGGTGTCAAGGTCGTCTGCGCGCATTCGCAGGCGCTGGCCCAGTGCCAGGTCTGGCTCAACCTGCACCATCCGCACATCGAGCGCCGCGCCGTAGCCTCGAACGCCGAGGCGGCGGTGCTGGCGAGCCAGGATCCGACGGTGGCCGCGATCGCCAGCGAGATGGCGGGCGAGCAGTACCAGCTGGGCGTCGTGCAGGCCCACATCCAGGACGACCCGCACAACCGCACCCGCTTCGTGGTGATCGGCCAGCTGCAGACCGGGCCGTCGGGCAAGGACCGCACCGGCATCGTGCTGGCCGTGCCGAACAAGGCCGGCGCCGTCTACAACCTGCTGGCGCCGCTCGAAAAGCATGGCGTGTCGATGACCCGTTTCGAATCGCGCCCGGCGCGCATCGGCACCTGGGAGTATTACTTCTACGTCGACATCGAGGGCCATGTGCACGACGCCGCGGTCGCGCGCGCGCTCGAGGAACTCAAGGACAACGCCGCCTTCTTCAAGGTGCTGGGCTCGTACCCGCAAAGCCTTTAACAATAGAGAGAAACATCATGTCGAAATTCGGTTCAGCGCAGTTCGGTCCCGATTATGTCCGTGCCATCGCCCCTTACCAGGCCGGCAAACCCATCGCCGAAGTCGCCCGCGAGTTCGGCCTCGACGAAGCGACCATCGTCAAGCTGGCTTCCAACGAGAACCCCTTCGGCCTGCCGGAATCGAGCCGCGCCGCGATGCTCGAAGCCGCCGCCGACCTGGGCCGCTACCCGGACGCCAACGGCTTCGAACTCAAGACCGCGCTGTCGCAGCGCTACGACGTGCCGCTCGAGTGGATCACCCTCGGCAACGGCAGCAACGACATCCTGGAGATCGCCGCCCATGCCTTCGTGCAGAAGGGTGAAGCGGTCGTGTATTCCCAGTACTCATTCGCCGTGTACGCGCTGGCCACGCAGGGCGTGGGCGGACGCGCCATCGTGGTTCCGAGCGTGAACTACGGCCACGACCTGGATGCGATGGCCGCGGCCATCGATGCGGACACGCGCCTGGTCTACGTCGCCAACCCGAACAACCCGACCGGCACCTTCATCCCGGCCGAACAGGTCGAAGCCTTCCTGCAGAAGGTCCCGGCCAACGTGATCGTGGTGCTGGACGAAGCGTATAACGAATACCTGGCGCCGGAACACCAGTTCGAGTCGAGCGCCTGGGTGCGCAAGTACCCGAACCTGATCGTCTCGCGCACCTTCTCCAAGGCCTACGGCCTGGCCGGCCTGCGCGTGGGCTTCGCCATCGCCCAGCCGGAAGTGACGGACCTGATGAACCGCATCCGCCAGCCGTTCAACGTCAACTCGCTGGCGCAGGCCGCCGCGATCGCCGCGCTGAACGACAAGCCATTCCTGGAAAAGGGTGCGAAGAACAACGCCGAAGGCTACCGGCAGATGGTCGCCGCCTTCGAAGAGCTGAAGCTCGAATATGTGCCGTCGTTCGGCAACTTCGTGCTGGTGAAGGTTGGCGACGACGAAGGCGCCGGCGCGCGCGTGAACCTGGCGCTCCTGAAGCAGGGCGTGATCGTGCGTCCGGTCGGCGCCTACGGCCTGCCGCAGTGGCTGCGCATCTCGATCGGCCTGCCGGAAGAGAATGCCGCCTTCATCGAAGCCCTCAAGAAATCCCTCAGCTGAATGCTCGCCAAAGTCGTTATCGTCGGCGTCGGCCTGATCGGCGGCTCGTTCGCGCTGGCGCTCAAGCGCGCCGGACAGGTGGGCGAGGTGGTCGGCATCGGCCGTCACTCGGAAGCGCTGGCGCGTGCGCTGGAACTGGGCATCGTCGACCGCGTATGCGACGACCATGCCGATGCGCTGCGCGGCGCCGACCTGGTCCTGCTGGCGGCGCCAGTGGCCCAGACCGGCCCGATTCTCGAAGCGCTGTTGCCGCACCTCGAACCGCAGACGGTCGTGACCGACGCCGGCAGCACGAAGTGCGACGTGGTCGCGGCCGCGCGCGCGGTGTTGCAGGATCGCGTGCGCCAGTTCGTGCCGGGTCACCCGATCGCGGGCAGCGAATCGAACGGTCCTGACGCCGCGCTCGCCGCACTCTATCAAGGCAAGAAATGCGTGCTGACGCCGCTGCCGGAGAACGCTGAGCAAGACGTCGAAAAAGTCGCTGGCGCCTGGCGCGCCTGCGGCGCCGTGATCCATACGCTCAGCCCGGAAGACCATGACCGCGTGTTCGCCGCCGTCAGCCATCTGCCGCACCTGCTGGCCTATGCGCTGGTGGACGACATCGCCGCCAAGCCGCATGCGGACCTGCTGTTCCAGTACGCCGCCAGCGGTTTCCGCGACTTCACGCGCATCGCCGGTTCGTCGCCCGAGATGTGGCGCGACATCAGCCTGGCCAACCGCGCCGCGCTGCTTACCGAGCTGGATGCATATCTGGCACAATTGACGTCGATGCGGGCCATGCTCGCGGCCGCGGATGGCGTCGGCTTGCAAGGAATCTACGCGACCGCCCAGCGCGCCCGCCGCGAATGGCAAGAGGCCATCGAAGCCGGCGCGCTGGAGCGGCGTTCGCCCAATCAGGAAAACACATGACGCAGCAAAAACACTACCCGCAGCATATCGACCTCGAGCCCGTACTTCATGCGCAGGGAACGGTGCGGCTGCCGGGTTCCAAGTCCATCTCGAACCGCACGCTGCTGCTGGCGGCGCTGTCCGAGGGCACGACCACGATCCACGACCTGCTGGCCTCGGACGACACCATGGTGATGCTGGGCGCGCTGCGCTCGCTCGGCATCCAGTGGGATGAAGTCGACGAGCGCACCGTGGTCGTGCACGGCAATGGCGGCGAGCTGCCGAACCATGAAGCCGACCTGTTCATGGGCAATGCCGGCACCGCGATCCGTCCGCTGACGGCGGCGCTGGCCGTGATCGGCGGCGACTATACCTTGCATGGCGTGTCGCGCATGCACGAGCGTCCGATCGGCGACCTGGTCGACGCGCTGAACGAAGTCGGCGCCCAGATCGAGTACACGGGAGAGCAGGGCTTTCCGCCGCTGCGCATCCGCCGCGGCCGCGTCAACCCGCAGCGCATCGCCGTGCGCGGCAATGTGTCGAGCCAGTTCCTGACCGCGCTCCTGATGGCGGCGCCACTGATGGCCAAGACCCATCCGGTGGCGATCGACGTCGTCGGTGAGCTGATCTCGAAGCCGTATATCGAGATCACCCTGAACCTGATGCGCCGCTTCGGCGTCGAGGTCGAGCAGAACGGCTGGGCCTCGTTCACCGTGCATCCCGGCCAGCGCTACCAGAGTCCCGGCACGATCCACGTCGAGGGCGACGCGTCGTCGGCATCCTATTTCCTGGCGGCCGGCGCGATCGCCGGCGGCCCGGTGCGGGTGGAGGGTGTGGGCGAACAGAGCATCCAGGGCGATGTGCGCTTCGCCGACGCGCTCGAGAGAATGGGCGCCATCGTCACCCGTGGCGACAACTGGATCGAAGCGCGCTCGAACGGCGTGCTGAAAGCCATCGACGCCGACTTCAATCACATTCCGGACGCGGCGATGACGATCGCGGTGGCGGCGCTGTATGCCGACGGCCCGAGCACCCTGCGCAATATCGCCAGCTGGCGCGTGAAGGAAACCGACCGCCTGGCCGCCATGGCCACCGAGCTGCGCAAGGTCGGCGCCGAGGTGGAGGAGGGGCCGGACTACATCCGCATCACCCCGCCGGAAGAGCTGAAGCCGGCCACAATCGACACCTACGACGACCACCGCATGGCGATGTGCTTCTCGCTCGCTTCGCTGGATGGCAAGGCGCGCCGCGGCAACGCGATGCGCATCAACGATCCGAAGTGCGTCGCCAAGACCTTCCCCGATTATTTCGAGGCGTTCGCGGGCATCGTCCGTGACGAGTTGTTTTAATGTATTACCTTCATTGATTGCCAGGATCCGCATGCCGAATTCGAACGTTCCAGTCATCACCATCGACGGCCCCACCGCATCCGGCAAGGGGACGGTCGCCAGCCGGGTCGCCGAGCGCCTCAGTTTTCATTTGCTCGATTCGGGCGCCCTGTACCGCCTGACGGCGCTGCAGGCGCTGCGGCGCGAGGTCGAGCTGCGCGACGAGCACGCGATCGCCAAGCTGGCCGAGCACCTGCCGGCGCGCTTCCAGGGAGAGCATATCTACCTGGCGCAAGAAGAAGTGACGCACGCGATCCGGGCCGAAGAGGTGGGCAATATGGCGTCGAAGATCGCGGCGCTGCCGACCGTGCGCCAGGCGCTGTTCGGGCTGCAACTGGGCTTTCGCCAGACGCCGGGCCTGGTGGCCGACGGGCGCGATATGGGGACCGTGATCTTCCCGACCGCCAAGCTGAAGGTGTTCTTGACCGCAAGTGTTGAGGCCCGTGCGCAACGCCGGTATAAGCAATTGATTGACAAAGGGTTTTCTGCTAATATGAACGACCTCCTGGCAGATTTGCAGGCAAGAGACGAGCGCGACACCAATCGCGCGGTCGCTCCCCTGGCCCCGGCAAGCGATGCGCATCTGCTGGACACGTCCGAAATGGGCGTTGATCAGGCAGTGGACCAGGTGTTGGCCTGGTACGCGCAAAAGTAATCAAGAAGAGTTTTTTAAAGACTTTGAATGGCGTTGATGGTGTTTTCGACGATCGGCTGCAATAGCGGCCGGTAGTCGTCAGCACCTGAACGTCATTCCCGCGCAGGCGGGAATCCAAGTTCGATGCATACCGTTGGCTCGAGTCATCGCCGTGGTAGGCAAGCAAACTTGGGTCCTCGCCTGCGCGGGGACGACGGCTTCACGGCCGCCGTCCTTTGGTGCTTGCAACAGATTTTTTACCGTTGCAGGCGTGTTTTAACCCTAACCCAGTTCAGTCCGCATATTGCCGGCCTGCTGGCTAACATGAAATAACACTCCTTTTATGTCTACTGCAACCCAAGATACCGGTATGGAAAGCTTCGCAGCCCTCTTCGAGGAATCGCTGTCGCGTCAAGACATGCGTTCGGGCGAAGTCATTTCGGCTGAAGTCGTGCGCCTGGATCACAACTTCGTGATCGTCAACGCCGGCCTGAAGTCGGAAGCGTTCATCCCAGTTGAAGAATTCAAGAACGACCAGGGCGAACTGGAAGTTCAGATCGGCGATTTCGTTTCCGTGGCTATCGAGTCGCTGGAAAACGGCTTCGGCGACACCATCCTGTCGCGCGACAAGGCCAAGCGCCTGGCATCGTGGCTGGCACTGGAAAAAGCGATGGAATCGGGCGAAATCGTCACCGGTACCGTCAACGGTAAAGTCAAAGGCGGCCTGACCGTCCTGACCAACGGCATCCGCGCCTTCCTGCCGGGTTCGCTGGTTGACACCCGTCCAGTCAAGGACACCACCCCATTCGAAGGCAAGACCCTCGAATTCAAGGTCATCAAGCTGGACCGCAAGCGTAACAACGTCGTGCTGTCGCGTCGCGCCGTCATCGAAGCATCGATGGGCGAAGAGCGCGCGAAGCTGATGGAAACCCTGAAAGAAGGCACCGTGGTTACCGGCGTCGTCAAGAACATCACCGACTACGGTGCGTTCGTCGACCTGGGCGGCATCGACGGCCTGCTGCACATCACCGACCTGGCATGGCGTCGCGTGCGTCACCCGTCGGAAGTTCTGTCGGTTGGCCAAGAGATCACCGCTAAGGTCCTCAAGTACGATCAAGAGAAGAACCGCGTTTCGCTGGGCGTCAAGCAACTGGGCGACGATCCATGGACCGGTCTGTCGCGTCGTTACCCACAAGGCACCCGCCTGTTCGGTAAAGTCACCAACCTGACCGACTACGGCGCGTTCGTCGAAGTGGAACAAGGCATCGAAGGCCTGGTCCACGTGTCGGAAATGGACTGGACCAACAAGAACGTGGCTCCAAACAAGGTTGTCCAGCTGGGCGACGAAGTGGAAGTCATGGTCCTGGAAATCGACGAAGAGCGTCGCCGTATCTCGCTGGGCATGAAGCAGTGCAAGGCGAACCCATGGGACGACTTCGGCATGACCCACAAGAAGGGCGACAAGGTCAAGGGTTCGATCAAGTCGATCACCGACTTCGGCGTCTTCATCGGCCTGCCAGGCAACATCGATGGCCTGGTCCACCTGTCGGACCTGTCGTGGACCGAAGCCGGCGAAGAAGCCGTGCGTCGCTTCAAGAAGGGTGATGAGCTGGAAGCCGTCGTCCTGGCAATCGACGTCGAGCGCGAGCGTGTTTCGCTGGGCGTGAAGCAGCTGGAAGGCGACCCGTTCAACACCTACTCGTCGCTGAACGACAAGGGTTCGCTGGTCACCGGCACCGTGAAATCGGTTGAGCCAAAAGGCGCCGTGATCTCGCTGAGCGATGAAGTCGAAGGCTACCTGCGCGCTTCGGAAATCTCGCGTGACCGCGTGGAAGACGCCGGCACCCACCTGAAAGTGGGCGACAAGGTCGAAGCCCTGGTCATCAACATCGATCGCAAGGCTCGCAGCATCCAGCTGTCGATCAAGGCGAAAGACAGCGCCGACACCCAGGAAGCGATGAGCAAACTGGCGAACGACAACAGCGCAGCTTCGGGCACCACCAGCCTGGGCGCACTGCTGAAGGCCAAGTTCGACAACAAGAACTAATCAGGAATTTCCTGAGGAGCTGCGATGACCAAATCCGAGCTGATCAACCGTCTGGCTGAGCGTTATTCCCAGCTGGTGGCGAAGGATGCGGAATTCGCTGTCAAGACCATCCTCGATGCGATGACCAACGCCCTGGCGACCGGGCAGCGCATCGAGATCCGTGGTTTCGGCAGCTTTTCGCTGAACAGCCGTCCCCCGCGCATCGGACGCAATCCGAAGTCCGGCGACAAGGTGATGGTGCCCGAAAAACGGGTGCCGCACTTCAAGCCGGGCAAGCAGTTGCGCGAGCGGGTGGATGCGATGGTCGGGCAACCGATCATCAACGATTGAGTCGCCCTGCAGTCCCGAAAAACGGCATCCGCGAGGATGCCGTTTTTTTTCGCCGGTCTGCGATTGGCTTCCAGCCCACGCCCGGTGTCATTTTGAAATATCATGGCGAATATGCGACACTTCGCCCTCACACCATTCTCCAGCGGAACCTGCTGATGAAATTCGTCTCGACCATCGTCGGAATCGTCCTGTTCATCCTCTTCTTCGGCTTCGCCCTGAAGAACACTCAGGAAGTCGACCTGCATTTCTTCCTGCAATATGAATTGCGCGGCCCGCTGGTGCTGATGCTGCTGGCCTTCTTCGTGGCCGGCGCCGCCTTCGGCATCCTGGCGCTGGCTCCGACCGTGTTCCGCCAGCGCCGCGAGAAATGGCTGAACAAGATCACCATCCAGTCCCTGCAAAGCGCCGCCGGCACCGGCAACGCAGCGCCGACGCCGGACAGCGTGACCCCGCCGCCCGCACCGCGGCCCTGAACAATAAGAAAACTAGAATCCATGGAATTTGAACTCTGGATGCTGCTTGGCATCCCATTCTTTTTTGGCCTGGGCTGGCTTGCCGCCCGGGTCGACATCAACGAACTCGTCTCCGAATCGCGTACCTTGCCGCGCGGTTACTTCAAGGGCCTCAACCACCTGCTGAACGACCAGCCCGACAAAGCCATCGATTCCTTCATCGAGATCGTCAAGCTCGACCCCGAATCGGCCGACATGCACTTTGCCCTCGGCAACCTGTTCCGCCGCCGTGGCGAAACCGAGCGCGCGATCCGGGTGCACCAGAACCTGCTGGCGCGGCCCGACCTGCCGGCGGAGGACAAGGCGCACGCACAGTACGAACTCGGCATCGATTACCTGAAGGCCGGCCTGCTGGACCGCGCCGAGGAAACCTTCAACCAGCTGGTCGACACCTCGTATGCGGTCAAGGCGCGCCGCTCGCTGCTCGAGATCTACCAGCGCGAGAAGGAATGGAAGCGCGCCATCGCCGCCGCCGAAGGCCTGCAGGATTCGGGCGCCGGATCGCGCCAGAAGGAAATCGCCCAGTTCTATTGCGAACTGGCCCAGGACGCGCTGGTGCACACGGCGCCGAGCGACGCCATGCAATTGCTCGACAAGGCGCTGGAAGCCGACCGCCACAGCGTGCGCGCCACCATCCTGCGCGGCGACGCGCTGCTGGCCCAGGGCGACGTCGAAGAGGCGCTCAAGACCTGGCGCCGCGTCGAGCAGCAGAGCGTGCCGCACGTGGCGCTGGTGGCTGCCCGCCTGATGGATGGCTACCGCAAGGTGGGCCGCCCGCAGGAAGGCGTCAACCTGCTCAAATCGTATTTGGCCGAGGCCTCGTCGATCGACCTGATCGAAGTCGTGTTCAAGGCCGTCATCGAGCTCGATGGCGTGCAGGCGGCCAAGGAACTGGTGGTCGAAGAGCTGCGCCGCAATCCAACCCTGCTGGGCCTGGATAAACTGCTGGAAGCGCGCCTGATGGATGCGCCGGCGAATATCTGGGAAGAGCTGTCGATGGTCAAGAACCTGGTGCAGCGCTATACGCAGAAGCTGGCGCGCTACCAGTGCAGCCACTGCGGCTTCAAGGCGCGCCAGTTCTACTGGCATTGCCCGGGGTGCAACCGCTGGGATTCCTACCCGCCGCGCCGCACCGAAGAACTGAACGTCATGAACTGAGCACCATGAACAACCCGACCCCGAGCCGCCTGCTGGCGGCCGACGACTTCCGCCAGCAGGCGGCCCCGCAACTGTCTTCCGTGCGCCTGCTGGTGGTGGGCGACGTCATGCTCGACCGCTACTGGTTCGGCGACGTCTCGCGCATCTCGCCCGAGGCCCCGGTGCCGGTGGTGCGCATCGAGAAGCGCGAAGAACGCCTGGGCGGCGCCGCCAACGTGGCGCGCAATGCCGCCGCGCTCGGCGCCCACACGGGCCTGCTGGGCGTGGCCGGCGCCGACGAGGCGGGCGACCAGATGGAACAATTGCTGCATGATGGCGGCATCCACAGCTACCTGAAGCGCGACGAGGCGATCTCGACCATCATCAAGCTGCGCGTGATCGGCCGCCAGCAGCAGATGGTGCGCATCGACTTCGAGGATGCGCCGACCGAGAACGTCCTGCGCGACAAGCTCACCCAATTCAAGGCGCTGCTGCCGGACTACGACGTGATCGTCCTGTCCGACTACAACAAGGGCGCCCTGGTCAACGTGGCCGAGATGATCGCGCTGGCGCGCGCCGCCGGCAAGATCGTGCTGGTCGACCCGAAGGGAGACGACTTCACGCCGTACCGGGGGGCGAGCATCCTGACCCCGAACCGCTCCGAGCTGCAGCGCGTGGTGGGGGGCTGGAAGACCGAAGAGCAATTGCTCGAGAAGGCGCAGAAGCTGCGCGAGGAACTGAGCCTGGACGCACTGCTGCTGACCCGCTCCGAAGAAGGCATGAGCCTGTTCACCAGGGACGAGGTGCTGCACGTGCATGCCGATGCGCGCGAAGTGTTCGACGTCTCGGGCGCCGGCGACACCGTGATCGCCACGCTTGCCACCATGCTCGGCACCGGCGCGCCGCTGGCCGAGGCCCTGGTCACCGCCAACCGCGCCGGCGGCATCGTGGTGGGCAAGCTGGGCACCGCTACCGTGACGCGCGAGGAGTTGTTTCCCGCCTGACGCTTGATCGCGCTCAGTCCCCGGGCCCCAACAATAGCCGGGGTCATCCGTCTAAGTGAACACCGGCGGCGCCCCGCCGTCGGGAGCATTCACTTACGGAGAACATGCAATGATCAAGAATCTGATGCTGGCGGTCGCCGCGCTGGTCGCCTCGGCTGGGTTTGCTTTCGCCCAGGTCGACGTCAACAAGGCCGATGCCGCGGCGCTCGATGGCGTGAAGGGCGTGGGGCCGAGCATGTCCAAGGCCATCCTGGACGAGCGCGCCAAGGGCGAGTTCAAGGACTGGGCCGACCTGCAGGGACGGGTCAAGGGCCTGGGTGACAAGAAGGCGGCCAAGCTGTCCGAGGCCGGCCTGGTGGTCAACGGCAAGGGCAAGGAAGGCGCCGCGGCCAAGCCGGTCGCGAAGGACGCCAAGCCAAGCCAGACGGCCGACGCCAAGGCAGCCCTGTGATCGCCAGATGACATGTATTGACTGACATTCCCGCGGCTGCGTGGCAAGATGTGCAAGCTCATCTGTTACAGCTTGCACATCAATACCAGAAAGGTCATCATGCCTCACGCCCGTGTTTCCACCGCCTTGCTGGCGGCCCTGCTGGCCGCGTCCGCGACGGCTTCTGCCGCCACCCCGGCCCAGCCGAACATCACCGCCCAGCAAGCCCAAATCAATAAGATCCTGGGCGAAATTTCGCAGCAGCGTATCGAAAGCCATATCCGCAAGCTGGTCAGCTTCGGCACCCGCCACACGATGTCGGAAACCGAATCGAATACGCGCGGCATCGGCGCCGCGCGCCGCTGGATCAAGGCCGAGCTGGAGCGTTGCGGCGCCGGCACCCCGTTGCAGGTTGCGTTCGACAGCCATGTGGCGCCGGTCTCGGCGCGCATCTCGAAGCCGACCGAGATCGTCAACGTGGTCGCGACCCTGCCGGGCACGCAGGCCGCCTCGAAGGACCGCATGTACGTCGTGAGCGGCCACTACGACTCGCGCGCCTCGGACGTGATGGACTTCACCTCGGATGCGCCGGGCGCCAACGACGACGCCTCGGGCACCGCCGCCATCATGGAACTGGCGTGCGTGATGGCCAAGTACAAGTTCGACGCCACGCTCGTGTTCATGGCCGTCGCGGCCGAGGAACAGGGCCTGATCGGCGCGCGCCACTGGGCGACCCAGGCGCGCGAGAAGGGCTGGAACGTGGCCGGCATGTTCACCAACGACATCATCGGCAGTTCGCGCGGCGACGACGGCAAGGTCGACGACAAATCGGTGCGCCTGTTTGCCCAGAGCATCCCGGCGACCAAGGAAATGAGCGAGGCCGTGCGCCAGCTGGTGGCGACCGGCGGCGAGAACGATTCGATCTCGCGCCAGCTCGCGCGCCACACCAAGGAGCAGGGCGAGCGCTACGTGAAGGGCTTCAAGGTGTCCGTCATCCAGCGCCACGACCGCTACCTGCGCGGTGGCGACCACATGCCGTTCCTGGAGCAGGGCTATGCCGCGCTGCGCTTCACCGAGCCGGCCGAGAACTTCGACCACCAGCACCAGGACCTGCGCACCGAGAACGGCAAGGTGTATGGCGACACGCTCGACCACGTCGACTTCCGCTATGTGGCCAACGTGACCAGGGTGAATGGCGCCGCCATGGCGTCGCTGGCGCTGGCGCCATCCGCGCCGCAGGAAGTCAAACTGCGCACCGCCGGGCTCACCAACGATTCGACCCTGGTGTGGAAGGCCAATCTTGAGCCTGACCTGGCCGGCTACCGCCTCGTGTGGCGCGACACGACCAGCGCCAACTGGGAAGGCTCGAAGTGGGTCGGCAACGTCACGGAAGCAACCGTGGACCTGTCGAAGGACAATGTGTTCTTTGGCGTGCAGGCGGTCGACAAGGACGGCAACGTCAGCCCGGCGACCTACCCGCTGCCGCTGCGCTGAACCGGCGTACGCCACGCTTCCTCGCCCTGTCGGAAGATGTCCGGCAGGGTATGTTGGAACCATGCGCAAACGCCGTATTGCTTCTCGGATTAAAATGGCGCTTTGGTATCGCAAGGAATAGAGAAAGCAATGGCTTACAAGACCATCGAAGCCACGATCGGCAACACGCCGCTCGTGCAGCTGCAGCGCCTGCCCGGCGCCGACATCGCGGCCCGCAACAACATCATCCTGGGCAAGCTGGAAGGCAATAACCCGGCCGGCTCGGTGAAGGACCGCGCCGCCATGTCGATGCTGCGCGGCGCCGAGCTGCGCGGCCAGATCAAGCCGGGCGACACGCTGATCGAAGCGACCAGCGGCAATACCGGCATCGCGCTGGCGATGGCGGCCGCGATCCTCGGCTACAAGATGATCCTCCTGATGCCCGACAACCTGTCGGTCGAGCGCCGCCAGAGCATGGCCGCGTATGGCGCGCAAATCATCCTGACGCCGAAGTCGGGCGGCATGGAATACGCGCGCGACATGGCCGAGCAGATGCAAAAGGATGGCCAGGGCATCATCCTCGACCAGTTCGCCAACTTCGACAATCCACGCGCGCACTACGAGAGCACCGGTCCCGAAATCTGGCGCGACACCGAAGGCCGCATCACGCACTTCGTCAGCGCCATGGGCACCACCGGCACCATCATGGGCGTGTCGCGCTACCTGAAGGAACAGAACGAGGCCATCCGCATCATCGGCGCCCAGCCCGAGGAAGGCTCGTCGATCCCGGGCATCCGCAAATGGCCCGAAGCCTACCTGCCGAAGATCTACGAGGCGGCGCGCGTCGACCAGGTCGAGAGCGTGAGCCAGGCGTCCGCCGAACAGATGGCGCGCCGCTTGGCCGCCGAAGAGGGCATCTTCTGCGGCATCTCCGCCGCCGGCGCCTGCGAAGTCGCGCTGCGCATCGCCCAGACCGTGGAAAACGCGACCATCGTGTTCGTGGTCTGCGACCGCGGCGACCGCTATCTGTCGACCGGCGTCTTCCCGGCCTGAACGGCGCCGCGCAATGAAAAAGGCCGCCTGGGTGACAGGCGGCCTTGTTGTATCAGTCGCTGGGACTGCATAGACCGTTCAGTTGGCATGTCGCCGACGATATCCGGTCGTCCGCCAATGCGGCGGCTCGTACGCCCGCGCGGGCGTACGCACTACTCATCCGGCGGCGCGCAAGGCGCCGCCCATCCCGTCAGGAGAGAAGCCCGGGCGCCAACTGCCGCGCCCGCGACGACTCAGTCCTTGGCTGCCGGGACCGCGCCTTCCTTCGGCTTGAACTGCTTGTCGCTGATGCGGAACTTCGCACGGCGATCGCCCATCAGGTAGCGCAGGTCGCGGATCGACAGGTCGCTGACTTCGTGCATGCGGATCAGCAGCGAAGCGCCGACCGGCAGGCGGTGGTGGCGGATCTTCGAGATCACCGGCGGCGCCACTTCGAGGGCGCGCGACAGGGCTGCGTCGTTTTTCAGGCGCAGGTTCTCGATCAGGGTGTCGAGCAGGCGGTTCGGGTTGTACTGAAGCAGTTCATCGCCTTCCGAATCGCTGTTCATATCAATGCCGACTTGGTTAGTCATGATTCAAATTCCTATCTGGGGTTGAAACGGAGTCGCTGGCGGCGTTCGATTCCGGAAGTTTAATTTCGTAATTTTCTATTCAATTGTACAACTATTTTTATTCCGATACTCATGAGCAAGTCGGAATCATTTTTCTCACCTCGGATTTTGTTGTCTCATTGCAACAATAGCCGCAATGCAATTCTCTCACAAAGTCACTGGAGAAATATATTGTTTTTTATTTAATGACCAGTGTACGGGCATCCAGCATTTGATGCCGCACGGTACGATATTTGCTGACGAAATGGAAAGAAACAGGGGGGTATGTTGCCATCAGTGCTATTTTTGTCACGGACACAACAATGTTGTCGGCGGATACCCCTGGGGGGTATGTAGGAGAATGCCTACGAACAACGGAAGAGGAAAGCGGGAAACCTGTTACAAAGGATTACAAAATTTCCCGCCTGGAAAGACTCAGCCAGGCCGTGCCGCCCGCACGGCACGCCCCAGGTCGACGACCGACATGGCATAGAAGTAACTGCGATTGTATTTGGTGATGGCATAGAAGTTATCGTTCGCCACCCAGTATTCCGTTGCCTCGGCGCCGTTTTGCAGGTCGATCAGGCCGTACAGGCGGTCGCCCGGCAGCGCCGTCCCCGTGCTCACGCCCGCTTCGCGCAGCTCTTCCGGGCGCAGGGTGGCTTCCAGGCCGCGCCCGAGCAAGCCTTCCCAGGCGCGTGCCGGCGAGACGTCGGCCGCGAACACGGTCGGGCCGCGGTGCTCGGCATTCCAGCCATGCTGGACTAGGAAATTGGCCACGCTGCCGATCGCATCGGTGGCCGAACCGCGCAGGTCGACCCGGCCGTCGCTGTCGAAGTCGACGCCGTACTTGAGAATATTGCTCGGCATGAACTGCGGCATCCCGACCGCGCCAGCGAACGAGCCCAGCAGCGAGAACGGATCGTAGCCGCGCTCGCGCGCCAGCACCAGGGTATTGGCCAGCTCCTCGCGGAAGAAGGCCTTGCGCGCGGCCTGGTTCGGCGCTTCCGGATAGGCGAAGGCGAGCGTGGTCAGGCTGTCCAGCACGCGGAATTTGCCGGTATCGCGGCCATAGATGGTCTCGATGCCGATGATGCCGACGATGATCTCGGCCGGCACGCCATAGGCCGCCTCGGCGCGCGCCAGCGCGTCCGCGTTCTCGTTCCAGAAGCGCACGCCGGCGCGGATGCGGATCGGTTCGATGAAGCGCGCGCTATAGGCTTGCCAGTTCTTCGGCTTGCCCGGCGGCGCCGGCTTGACCAGCTGCACGGCGCGGTCGATGAAACGGACCTGGCCGAACAGGGTATGCAGCGCCTCGCGCTCGAAGCCGTGCTGCGTGACCATCTCTTCGATGAACTCGCGCACCGGCAGCCATTCGACGAAGTTCACGTGTTCCGGGTCCTGGTCGGCCGCCAGCGTCATCGCGGCTTGGGTCGAGGTGGTCTGGGGAGCGGCGAGGGCATCGCCATGCGCGCCGGCGGCAAGCGCGAGCGCGGAAAACAGGATTGCGATCGATTTCATCTGACTTGCGACAATAAGCTTTTCAAGGTGGCGGTAAGCCGGGGATCGGTTGTCGGGGGCGCGTAGCGCCAGGCGCTGTAACGACGCAGGAATTCCTGCGCCGCCGCGCGCGTTTGAGGCGCCAGCTCGCTGGCGCCGGCGACCCGCGCCGCGTAGGCGCTCGGTCCTTCGTCCTGCGCGCGCGCCAGGCCCAGTTGGCCGAGACGCTTGCACAGGGTCGAGTAT
Source organism: Massilia timonae (assembly GCF_001866515.1). Classification (NCBI taxonomy): domain Bacteria; kingdom Pseudomonadati; phylum Pseudomonadota; class Betaproteobacteria; order Burkholderiales; family Oxalobacteraceae; genus Massilia; species Massilia timonae. Next base: position 32,593 of record NZ_JRYB01000001.1, on the reverse strand, counting down.
AGAGCATCGACCGGGTGGATTTCCCGGCGGCGGCGCAAAAAGACCAGCAGGGCGAGGCCCAGGGCAACAGACGTTAACAGAGCGATAAAAGGCCAGCCGGACAGTGTGCGCTGCAAGTCGCGCACGACGTCGCGCTGGCGCTCCGGCGTATAGTTGAGCACCCACTGGTTCCAGCCGTTGTTGACGGCGCCGACGGCATTGCGCAGCTGGGCCAGCCAGGCGTTGGCGCCGCCCTGGAACGGATTCATGCCGCGCAGCGCCTCGATGCCGAACGGCGCCGGGCGCGGCACCGAGGCGTCCAGGCCGCGTCGCACGCGCTCGGGCGCCACCGCCGCGGTCGGGTCGACCCGCTGCCAGCCGCTGCCCGCGATCCAGACTTCGGCCCAGGCGTGGGCATCGGACTGGCGCACGGTCATGAAGCCGTCGAGCGGATTGATCTCGCCGCCCTGGTAGCCGGTGACCACGCGTGCCGGCACGCCGGCCGCGCGCAGCAGGAACACGAAGGCGCCGGAATAGTGTTCGCAAAAGCCCGAGCGGGTGCCGTACAGGAATTCGTCGACCGTGTGCCGGCCCAGCAGCGGCGGCGCCAGCGTGTATTCGAAGGGCTGCTCGCGGAACTGCGCCAGCACGGCCTCGACCCGCTGCGCCGGATCGGGCAGCCGGCGCAGCGCGCGCCCGGCGGCCAGCGCGCGCGGGTTGAAGCCATACGGCAGCAGCAGCCAGCGGCGCGCGTCGTCCAGGGCCGGCCCGCCCTGGAAGGCGAACTGCAGGTGCGAGCTGGCGCGATAGCGCACCCGGCTGGAGAGCGCCTCGTTCGCGGTCAGCTCGAACTGCGGCGAGAGGCGCAGTTCGTGGCCCGCCACCTGCGGCAGCTCGCCCGGCATCTCCAGCGTAAACACCCAGCGCGACTGCGAGGGTTCCAGCGTGACCTCGTAGTCGACCGGATCGCCATGCACCGCCAGGTGCAGGTCGCGGCCGGAGGCCTGGCTGGCGCCGCGCGACCAGGTCAGGCCGTCGAAGAAGTCGAGCACCGGGCCGCGCCAGTAGAGCTGGGTCTGCACCGGGGGCGGCGTCAGGAAGCGCACGCGGAAGGCCGGCTCCTCGGACAAGGCCAGGTTCGACATCTGGCCCGGCGCCATCGTGTCGGAAAGGCCCGAGCGCGAACCGCCGCCTGAATCGCCCGGCATGGTCCATAGCGGGCCGTGGATGCGCGGGAAGACCACGAACAGCACGATCGCGATCGGCAGGGCGAAGGCCAGCATGCGCCCGGCCATCGCCAGGCGGGTGCGCAGCGGCGGCACCCTGCCTGCGAACTGGAACGAAAGTTGAGTCGCGAGCAGTAGCAGCACCGAGGCGATCGTCAACAGGGCGGTGCCGATCCCCTGGGAATAGAAGAAGTTGGTCAGCACCAGGAAGAAGCACAGGAAGATCACGACGAACAGGTCGCGCCGCGCATGCATCTCGAGCATCTTGAAGGCGACCAGCAGCACCAGCATCGCCACCCCGGCATCCTTGCCGAGCAGGGTCTCGTAGCTGAACTGCACGCCGGCCATCGCGGCCACCGCCACCGGCAGCAGCACCAGGGCCGGCGGCATGCGCTTGCCGCGCAGGGTGATCGCGGCGCGCCAGGCCAGGGTGGCGCCGCACAGCAGCGAGACCCACAGCGGCAGGTGCAGGGTATGCGGCGCCAGCACCAGCACCGCGCTGCCCAGCAGCAGCAGGGTGTCGGCCTTGTCGCGGGTGAGCGGCGTCGCCAGGAGTTTCATGCCGCTTCCCCCATGTCGTTCTCCAGCCCATGCAGCGCCAGCGCGCGCAGGCAGGCCGCCTGGTGGGCCGCGCCCAGGGCGGCGGGCAAGCGCAGCGCGCCGAGGCGGAAGGCATAGGGCAGGGCGCGGCTTTCCGCCTCCAGCACCCAGCGCGTCAGGCGCGACAGGCGCAGCTCGAGGTCGAGCGTGGCGGGCAGGGCATCGAAGTCGAGCACCAGCTGGTCGCCTCCGCCGCCCTCGAAATGCTTCGACACCAGGGCGCCGCCGATGCTGGGGTCGAGCCGGGCGATCTGGCGCCAGGCCAGCTGGCGCGGCGAATCGCCGGCCTGGTAGTTGCGCACGCCGGCGAAGTCCTCGTGGCCGGCGGCGCGCAGGCTGGCCCCGCTGCCCCCGCCCAGCGGCAGGCTCGGCGCGCCTTCCTCGGGGCGCGGATAGACCAGGGCGCGCGCGGCCGGGCGCCAGTAGCTCCAGGCGGTGAACAGGCCGAGCGGAAAGCGCGTCGACAGCTTGACCCGGGCCGGCGCCAGCCAGCCGCGCTGCAGGGTCGGCGCCGACAAGGTCAGGATCGCGTGGTTGCCGGGCGCGATGTCGGCCACGTGGCGCATATCGTCGACATTGGCGACGTCGGCGAAATCGGCCCGGATGGCGTAGCGCGCCAGCCGCGTGCGGTTGAACACCTGCAGTTCGAACTGGACTTCCTGGCCGGCGAACACGGGCGCGACCCGGCCCTGCTGCAGGGCCAGGTGCGCCAGGTTGCGGTAGGTGGCGACCATGTCGACCAGCGCGCATGACAGCGCAAGAAAGGTCAGGCCGAAGCCCAGGCCGAGCGCATAATTGACCGAGCCGATCAACAGCACCGCCAGCAGCAGGGCAAAGCCCAGGCCGGCCCGGCTCGGCAGGATGAACACGCGGCGCTGCCTGAGCACCACCTCTCCGGCGTCGAGCGTGCCGGCGCGCGGCAGCCAGGCGCCGGTCGCGCGGCGCAGCCGCCCGCGCAGCCCCCAGACCTTCTGCGCCGTCTGCCCCATCAGACCGGGACCGCCTTCTGCAGCTGCAGCACCAGGTCGCGGCTGGCCAGCGCGGTGCCGTGGGCGGCGCGCAGGGGCCGCAGGCGGTGCGCGCAGACCGGCACCAGCACGGCCTGGATGTCTTCCGGGATCACGTGGTCGCGCCCTTCCAGCGCGGCCCAGGCGCGGCCGGCCTGCAGCAGGGCGATCGCGGCGCGCGGCGATAGGCCTTCGGCGAACAGGCCGTTCTGGCGCGACGCCTGGGCCAGCGCCTGCACATAGGTGACCAGGTTGCCTGACGCGTGGATCTCGCGCAGCTGGCGCTGGGCCTGGGCCAGTTCCTCGGGCAGCATGGCCGGCTGGAGGGTCTTGAGCATGCTGCGCCGGTCTTCGCCCATCAGGAGCGCGCGCTCGGCGGCGGCGTCCGGATAACCCAGGCTCAGGCACATCAGGAAGCGGTCGAGCTGCGATTCGGGCAGCGGGAACACGCCGACCTGGTTGGCCGGGTTCTGGGTCGCGATCACGAAGAACGGCTCGGGCAGCGGCCGCGTGACGCCGTCGGCCGACACCTGGCGTTCTTCCATCGCCTCGAGCAGGCCCGACTGGGTCTTGGGCGTGGCGCGATTGATCTCGTCGGCCAGCAGCACCTGGGTGAAGATGGGTCCGGGATGGAACACGAACTCGTTCTTGTCGCGCTCGTAGACCGAGATGCCGGCCACGTCCGCCGGCAGCAGGTCGCTGGTGAACTGGACCCGGTTGAAGCGCAGGCCGAGCGAGATCGCCAGCGCATGCGCCAGCGTGGTCTTGCCCACGCCCGGCAGGTCGTCCAGCAGCAGGTGGCCGCCGGCCAGCAGGCAGGTCAGGGCCAGGCGCACCTGCTGGTCCTTGCCGACCACGACTTCGTTGACCTGGCGTGCGACGGCGTGCAATTTGTTGAACATGGATTTTCCGTGAATTGATCGATGCGTCGTTCGGCGTGCGCTTGCCATGGCAGCGGACGAGCGGGGCCGCGGCCTGCCGTGGTAGATTAGCGCCATTGGCAAGCTTCATGCCCTGGCCACTGCCAGCCGTTCCAGAAGATTCTATGCGAGAACGGCGGCGCAGGGTGTGAATGGATGAGCATAGTCGGAGACGAGAGCACCATGAGCACAGCGATTTACAGCCACCCGGACTGCCTGCGGCACGAAATGGGCAGCTGGCACCCCGAATCCCCGGCCCGCCTGCAGGCGATCGACGACCAGCTGATCCTGGCCCGGCTGGACGGGCTGATCGAGCAGCGCAGCGCGCCGCTGGCCGAGGTCGAGCAGGTCTTGCGCAACCATACGCAAGGGGCGCTGGCGCTGGTGCGCGACCACGTGCCGGCCACGCCCGGCGACTATTACCCGCTCGACGGCGACACCTCGCTCTGTCATTACAGCTACCAGGCGGCGCTGCGCGCGGCCGGCGCCGCGGTGGCCGCCACCGACGACGTCATCAAGGGCAGCGTCTCCAACGCCTTCTGCTCGGTGCGCCCGCCCGGCCACCATGCCACGCCGACCGAACCGATGGGGTTCTGCTTCTTCAACAACGTCGCGATCGCGGCGCGCCATGCGCTCGAGGCCCACGGCCTGGAGCGGGTCGCCATCGTCGATTTCGACGTACACCACGGCAACGGCACCGCCGACGCCTTCCGCGACGATCCGCGCGTGCTGATGGCCAGCTTCTTCCAGCATCCGTTCTATCCCTACAGCGAGGTCGAGCCGGTCACGGCCAACCGCGTCAACCTGCCGGTGCCCGAGCGCAGCGACGGCGAGGCGGTGCGCGCCCTGGTGCGCGAACACTGGCTGCCGGCCCTGCACGCCTTCAAGCCGCAGATGATCTTCATCTCGGCCGGCTTCGACGGCCACCGCGACGACGACATGGGCGGCATGGGCCTGGTGGAAGCCGACTATGCCTGGATCACGCGCCAGATCATGGCGGTGGCGAAGGAACATGCCGGCGGGCGCGTGGTGAGCTGCCTGGAGGGCGGCTACGACCTGTCGGCGCTGGGCCGCAGCGTGGTGGCGCACCTGAAGGTGATGGCCGACCTCGAGTAGATACGCACATCTTCGACCCGTCGTTCCCGCCCTCGCCGGGCGCCTTGGCGGGAACCCAAGGCACTCTCGCGCGCACTAACGCATAACCCGGCCGTAAGGCCAGCCCGCGTAGAGGAGACGAAGATGAAAAAGAAACACACCCTGTGTGCGCTCTGCTTGCTATCAGCCGCCGGCATCGCAGAGGCCGCCAACTACACGCTCTGGATCAACGGTCGCAACAGCGGCGGCAGTCCCGGCAACTACGCCGATTTCCGCTACTGGGGGCCGGATACCACGCCCGCCGGGGTCAACAAGAAGGCCGTCAACTGGGACGGCTACAGCAGCATCTCGTCGCAGAGCGTGCGCGTGCGCGACGCGCTCGACTGCTTCTGCACCGGCCAGAACTGGTGCTATATCGCGGCCTATAGCGCGGGCGAGCTGCTGTTGGGGTACACGCTGGCCAACTTCGGCGGCACCACGCGCGCGGTCAAGAACGCCACGGCCAATGCGGCCGGCGTTTGCGGCGACGCGGGCGGCGTGCAGGGCGGCTGGAACATCAAGTGGGTCAGGACGGCCTCGGGCGCGGCGGGCGGCTCCGAACTGGCCAATGCCGGCGCCTGGACCACCTCCGAGCCGCTGGTGCAAGACCTGCGCACCGGCACCGCGCGCGCCATGTACAACCACAACGACACCCGCAATATCTGGTTCTACCGCTACGCCGGCGCGCGCGGCACCTTGTACTCTTTCCTGCTGCCGGGCCAGGACGACGAGGTGGTGGCCTATCACAGCAGCGGCGGCGCGGCCGGCAACGCCGGCCGTTCGCTGTGCAATCCGGGCGACTGGTTCTGCGACGACCTGCGCTATGGCACCGAACCGAACCAGGGCGGCAGCGTCAAGTGGAGCTGGCACTCGGTCGCCTTCCGCGACGACGGCGAAGACTTCGATCACTACGCCGACGGCAACTGGGAGGGCATCATCGGGGTCGTGCGCCAGGCGATGGTCGATACCGCCAACTAGGGGCACAGGATGGCTTGGCGTCGGCGTTGGCGCTGGCCGGCCGCGGCGGGCGTGGGGGCCTGCATCGGCCTGGGGCTGATCGTCCTGGCGGACAAGGGCGAGGCGGTGCCCGACGCGGCGCAGGCGCCGCAGTCCGCGCCTCCCATTGCCGAGGCGCGGCCCGTCGCGCCCCGGCTTGAAGACCGCGCCGTGCGCCGGCGCCAGCTGGTCGAACAGGTGCGCCTGACCGATCACACCTATTGCAGCTACCTGGCGCATTCGCGCTATCCGCACGATTCGCGGCCGGCCGGCCACCATTCCGACCAGCTGTACCCGAACCAGCCGCTGCTCGAGACCAATCCGATGCGGGCGGAGGGCGGCGACAGCCACCCCGAGGTCCAGCTGCAGACCGCGCAGTCGCGGGTCTACCTGGCGGCCGGCGAAGAGGCCCGCTTCTCGCTGCGCGCGGTGGATGGGGGCGGCCAGCCGCTGCCGCTGGTCGTCACGCGCGCACTGGCCCAGGGCATGACCTATGGGCCGAGCCGCCCGGCGCCGCAGGTCGCCGTGCCGTTCGCTGAACAAGGCGGCGCCTGGCAGGGGACACTCGCGCCGGCGCAAACGGCGCTGGCGGGTTTTCACGGCACCATCCGGCTCGAGGTGCGCTACCAGGCCGGCGGCCGCGCAGGCTTCGTGCTGTTCGACGTCATGTATTCGCCGCAGTCGCCGGCCACCTGGAGCGGGGCGCCGCGCGAGGCGGTCGACGGTGGCGCGCTGCAGTTCGCGCTGCCGCTGGAGGTGCGCCTGCCAGGGCGCTACGTGGTCACGGGCCGCGTCGACGATGCGGACGGCCGGCCGTTCGCGCTGGCCACCTTCAACGAGGTGCTGGGGCAGGGCGCGCAGCAGGTGCGGCTCAGGGTGTACGGCAAGCTGCTGCACGATGGCGCGCCGCGCCTGCCGCTGCTGCTGCGCGACGTCGAGGGCTATCTGCTGCGCGAAAATGTCGATCCCGACCGCCTGCTGTTGCCGCGCCTGGAGGGCAAGGTGTTTGCCAGCCGCACCCGTTCGCTGGCCGGCGTGCCGGATGCCGAGTGGCAGAGCGAGGAACGCAGCCGCTACCTGGCCGAGTACGCGAAAGACCGCGCCGCGGCCCGTACGCGGCTGGCGCATTTCGATCCGCAGGCGCCGCTGCCGCCAGCCGACTGCCGGATGGACAGGGTGGTTCAGTAGGGCAGCAGGGGCAATTGCTCGACCATCGCCGACACCACGATGGCGCAGCACAGCATCAGCACGCCATACCAGCGCGCCAGCGACCGTTTCAGTTTTTCCCGTACGCGCATTCCCATCTCCATCTTGTGCAGGCAAGAGAGCAGTGTGCGCGCGGAATATGTCATCAGTGTTGCAATAGCTCAACGGAGCGCGCGATGGAAAGAGGCCTTGTGGCTGCGCCGCTACGTTTGTGTCGACGCTCAGCGTAAAATAGCGCCTTGGACGAAAGATTAAGAGAGCAATAGTATGTCGATTCAATGGTTCCCTGGCCACATGAACGCGGCCAAGCGGGAAGCGGCCGAGCAGATGGAAAACATCGATCTGGTGATCGAGGTCCTCGATGCGCGCCTGCCCGAGGCGAGCTGCAACCCGCTGGTGGAAGAGCTGCGCAAGTTCCGCCAGCGCCCTTGCCTGAAGGTCTTGAACAAGATCGACCTGGCCGACCCGAACGCGACCGCCGCCTGGAAAGCCTATTACGATGCCCAGGAAGGCGTGACCGCCTATCCGATGACGACCAAGAAGCCGGCCGACGTGGCCCGCATCCCGGACCTGGCCCTGTCGCTGGCCCCGCACCGCGGCGTGCCGACCAAGCCGCTGCGCATCATGATCATGGGCATTCCGAACGTCGGAAAATCGACGCTGATGAACGCCCTATTGAAAAAGCGCGTGGCCAAGGTGGGCGACGAGCCGGCCGTGACCAAGACCCAGCAGCGCCTGTACCTGAACAAGAACGTGGTGCTGGTCGACACCCCAGGCATGCTGTGGCCGAAGATCGCCATGGCCAGCGACGGCCTGATGCTGGCCGCCAGCCATGCGATCGGCACCAATGCGCTGGTCGAGGAAGAAGTGGCCGAATACCTGGGCGAGCTGCTGCTGCAGCGCTATCCGCAGCTCTTGAGCGCGCGCTACGGTTTCAAGACCGAAGGGATGGACGGCGTTGCCGTGATCGAGGGCGTGGCCCAGCGCCGGGGTTTTCGCGTGCGCGGCGGCGATTTCGACTACGAAAAGGCGGCGCACACGCTGCTGCAGGATTACCGCCAGGGCGCGCTCGGCCGCATCAGCCTCGAGACGCCGGAATCGCGCGCGGCCAGCCTGGCCCAGCACGAGGCCGAGATGGCCGAAAAAGCACGTATCGCGGCCGAGAAGGCCGCCGCGAAAGCCGAGGAAGCGGCGCGCGGCAAGCGCGGGACGTAATCACGCCGCTGGCGGTGCCCCGAACCTGAAACTCGACACCGTCAAATTCCCCATGAACGCGTCTTCATGATAGACGCAGGCGGCCGCCTCCTGTTCGGCCGCCCCCAATGCCACCATCAGTGGAATCAGGTGCTCCTCGCGCGGATGCGCCGCCCGCGCCATCGGCGCCGCATCCCAGCGCAGCAAGGCCTGTTCGCGCTGCGCCGGATCGAGTTCGAGCAGCGCGTGCTGCAGCCAGCCGTCGAAAGCGCGTGACGCCTCCCGCCCGTTCGGCCCGAACTGGCGCAGGTTGTGGTACGACAGCCCGCTGCCGATGATCAGGATGCCCTCGTCGCGCAGCGGCGCCAGCGCACGGCCCGCCGCCAGGTGGGTGGCCGGATCCAGGTCGCGCCGGATCGACAGCTGCACCACCGGCATGCGCGCTTCCGGATAGACCGGGTACAGCATCGAGAACGTGCCATGGTCGAAGCCGCGTTCGGCGTCCAGCGCGGCCGGGTGGCCCGCGGCGGCGAGCAGGTCGGCCACGCGCCGCGCCAGCGCCGGCTCGCCCGGGGCCGGGTACTTGACCTGGTAGGTGTGCGGCGGGAAGCCGCCGTAGTCATAGATCATGCCCGGCGCCGTGCCGGACGACACCATGAACTGCGGCGTTTCCCAGTGGGCGGTCACGACCAGCACCGCGCGCACCGTCTCGCCAGCTTCGGCCCGCAGCGCGGCCAGCGAGTCGGCAAGCTGGTTGTAGGCCGACCCGTATTGCTCGCGCATCCACGGCCAGGGGCCGCCGCCGTGCGAGACGAAATAGGTGGGCAAGGTGGGTAAGCGCGCCATGACCGCTCCTGTCGTGCATTGAAACGGTCATGTTAGCCCAAGCGGCGAGAGCTTGCCGGCGGCCGGGCAGGTCGCACCTCGTCAAGGTATAATCGCCCCGTTTTGGTGCTCTCGCGCACGTCCAGGTGCGCGAAGTTAAACGGGAAACACGACATGGCCGCGCCACGCGCCGCCATGGAAGTGTGCTGCCCCCGCAACGGTCAACAAGCGCCGCGTCTGCATCTGCAGCGTGGCGGACGGTCTCGACAACCACTGCGCCGCTGTACGGTCTGTTCTGCGCAGGAAGGTGAGGCCGTCATGCTTGCCAGCCCGGATACCGGCCAAAGCAGGTGGAAGCGCCAGGCGTTTCCTTTGACTCCGGCCTGCGGGGAAGCAGGCCGGTGCCTTTTATCGAGAACACATTCATCATGATTTTTGCAGTTGCACCGCGCCGCGCGCCACTCGCGCTGGCTTGCGCCTTCGCCATGTTCGGCCCTTATGCCGCGGCCCAGGACGCCGTCCCTTCAGTCCTCATCACCGGCCCGCGCTTCCCGGCCCAGGCCACGCCGATCGGCGCCACCGTCATCACCGCGGAGCAGATCCGCAGCGCCGGCGCCACCGACGTCAACCAGGCGATCCGGAAGATCGGCGGCGTGTTCGGCCGCCAGAGCCTGGACGGCTCGCCCGACTTCGGCCTCGACCTGCGCGGCTTCGGCACCAACAGCGCCCAGAACACGGTGGTGCTGGTCGACGGCGTGCGCCTGAACGAGAACGAGCTGGCGCACACGGTGCTGTCGACCATTCCCGTGGACACGGTCGAGCGCATCGAGATCACGCGCGGCGGCAGCAGCGTGCTGTATGGCGACGGCGCCACCGGCGGCGTGATCAATATCGTTACCCGCCGCGGCGCGGGCGCGGGAACGCATGGTTCCCTGTTCGCCGAAGCCGGCCGCTTCGACCACCGCGACCTGCGCGCCTCGGTCACGCACGGCGCCGGCCCATGGTCGTTCGACGCCGCAGTAAGCGACCGCAGCACGGATAACTACCGCGACAACAACAACTACGAGCAGACCAGCTTCAGTGGCGGCGTGGGGTATGCCTACGCGCCGAACGGCCGCGCCGGCCTGCGCTTCGAGAGTTCGCGTTCCGATTCGCGCCTGCCGGGTTCGCTGACGGAAGAGCAGTTCCTGACCATTCCAACCCAGAGCAACACGCCGAAGGACTATGGCTCGCTCGACACCGACCGCGTGACCGCCTTCGTCGAGCACCGTGTCGGCGCCTTCGAGCTGGCGGCCGATCTGTCGCACCGCGAGCGCGAGGTCTCGTCCACCTACGACTTCGGCGCGCCGTCGACATCGGTCTACGAGGCCGAACAGACCCAGTTCTCGCCGCGCCTGCGTCACACCCTTGACCTCGGCGACAAGCGCAACGAATTCGTCACCGGCATCGACCTGATCCGCTGGGAGCGCGAGGTTACCTCCAATTTCTCGGCCGGCGACGCGCGCCAGGACTCGAAAGCCTTCTACCTGCGCGACGAACTGCGTTGGAACGCCCCGCACAACGCCCGCCTGGCGGTGGGTGGCCGCCACGAGCGCTTCGAGAAGGACTACAGCGACCCGCTGGCCTTCCCGCCGGTCGTGAACGAGCACCGCAAGCAGTCGCTCAACGCCTGGACCGTGGAAGGCAGCATCGACGTGATGCCGCTCGTGACCGTGTTCGCCAAGGCCGGCCGCAGCTACCGCATCGCCAATATCGATGAAAACAGCTACCGTTCGACCCTGGACGTGCTGGAGCCGCAAACCTCGCGCGACCTGGAACTGGGCGTCAGCGCCGGCCTCGATGCGCGCAAGGTGACCGCGCGCGTGTTCCGCCACCGCCTGACGAACGAGATCTTCTACGACCCGACCATCGGCTATGGCGCCAACACCAACCTCGATCCGACCCGCCGCCAGGGCGTGGAGCTGGAAGGGCAAGCCATCTTCGCCGACGCCTGGCGCCTGCTTGGCTCCTGGCAGTACGTGCAGGCCGAGTTCCGCGACGGCCCGAACGCCGGCCGCGAGATGGTGCTGGTGCCGAAACACGTGGTCACCGCGCGCCTGGCGTGGACGCCGGGCATTGGTCAGACCGCCGACATCGGCGCCCAGTGGGTCGACAGCCAGCGCTATGGCGACGACTTCACCAACAGCTGCAGCACCCGCATGCCGTCGTTCACCACGATCGACGCCCGCTATGCGCGCCGTTTCGGCCCGTGGGAAGTGGCGCTGTCGGGCCTGAACCTGGCCGACCGCCAGTACTACAGCCAGGCCTACAACTGCCGCGCCGGCATCTATCCAAGCGACGGTCGCCAGCTCAAGTTGTCGCTGCGCTTCGACTTCTGAGGCCATGAAGTCCGCGCTGGCGGCCGTGCTGGCCGCAACCTCGGTCAATGCGTTCGCGGCGATCGCCGTCGTCGACGACGCCGGGCGCACGGTCACGCTGGCGCGGCCGGCGCAGCGGGTGATCTCGATGGCGCCGCACGTCACCGAGCTGCTGTTCGCGGCCGGCGGCGGGGCGCGCATGGTCGGCGCAGTGGACTACAGCGACTATCCCGAGGCGGCGAAAAAGCTGCCCCAGGTCGGCAGCTTCAACAAGATCGATGTCGAGCGCGTGCTGGCGCTGAAGCCCGACCTGCTGGTGGTCTGGCAGAGCGGCAACCCGACGCGCCAGGTCGAGCAGCTGGCGCGGCTGGGCATCCCCGTCTATTACAGCGAGCCGAGCCGGCTGGAGCAGGTCGGCGACAGCCTGCTGCGCCTGGGCCGGCTGCTCGGCACCGAGCCCGTGGCCCGGCGGGCGGCGCACGACTACAGCGCGCGCATCGCAGCGCTCAGGACGCGCTACGCCGGGCGGCCGCAGGTCGGCGTGTTCTACCAGGTCTGGGACCGCCCGCTGTACACCCTCAACGACGACCATGTCGCCAGCGACATCCTGCGCCTGTGCGGCGGCCGCAACCTGTTCGGGGCCCTGAAGACGATCGCGCCCGAGGTCGGCATCGAGGCGGTGATCGAAGCCGATCCCGAAGTGATCCTGGTCGGCAAGCGCGATGATCCCAAGGACCCCGGCTGGAAGATCTGGCAACCGTACAAGGGCATGACGGCGGTAAGACGCGGCAACCTGTTCGAGATCGATGGCGACCTGACCAGCCGGGCGGGGCCGCGCACGGCCGACGGCGCCGCCCGCATCTGCGCGCTGCTCGAGGACGCGCGCGGGCGCCGGCCTTGACGACTTGACTATTCGCGTTGCCGGCGTAGATTGAAAGTCACCACGCCCCTGTTTCAGCCGTAAGCAAATGCAAAAAATTGCGCTCCCGGGACAGGGGACAGACAAAAAGTGGTAATCTCGCGGTCGTTCGTTCATTCTTTTGGAAGGATTTTATGCGCACCCTGCGTTTCGCCCTCGTTGCCGCTGCCCTGGTCGCCGGTTTCGCCAATGCTTCGCCAACCGATCCGCGCGTCGGCGCCGAATACACCGTGCTCGCGACCCCGCAGCCGACCCAGACCGTGGGCAAGAAGGTCGAAGTGGTCGAGTTCTTCGCCTACCACTGCGGCGCCTGCAATGCGTTCGAGCCGACCCTGGTGAACTGGGTCAAGAAGCAGGGTGACAACATCGTGATGCGCCGCATCCCGCTGCCGTTCCAGGGCGCCAGCGATCCGGAAGCCCGCCTGTTCCTGACGCTCGACGCCATGGGCAAGCTGGAGCAATACCATCACCGCGTGTTCCGCGCCGTGCACGTCGAGCGCAAGCGCCTGATGAAGGACGACGACATCATCGCCTGGGCCACCGCGAACGGCCTGGACAAGGCGAAATTCATGGAAGCGTGGAACTCGTTCGGCGTGCAGACCAAGCTCAAGCGCCTGCCGCAGATCGCCGAAGCGTACAAGGCCAGCAGCACCCCGACCGTCGTCATCGACGGCAAATACGTCGTGTCGCCGGCAACGGTGGCGCAGTCCAACAAGATCCAGGACATGGGCCAGCTGATGACGGCGACCGGCCAGGTCCTCGACGCACTGGTGGCGAAGGCAGCCAAGGAAAAATGACCGATAAAGTCGAAGGCGAGATCCTCAAGATTTACGAAGGGTCCCGGCCCAAAGAGGAAAACTTGTTCGAGACCAGTAACGTGAATCACGTCGCGTGGACGCTTGCGCTGATCTTCGTCCTGACCACCGTCTGGTTCGGCATCGCGCTCGTCCATGCCGAAAACCAGCGCCATGCGATGGCGTCGAATCTCTGTCCCGATCAAGTGTTCAAGGAGGGGTTCGACCAGAAGTGCCTGCTGACCGTGCGTTCGCGCGATCACTGGTGGGAGCATCTCTGGTACGGCGTGACCCATGTGCGTTCCCATCCCGATCACGATGGCCGCATCGATACCAGGAAGTAATACTAGACGGTAAGACAACACGGCGTCCCCTGCGGACGCCGTGTTTCTGTCTGGATGCGCGTCAGGTGCTTTCCAGGTGCGGACGGGGACTGCGGGCGCTCCAGCGCCGCAGGGCCACCGAGGCCCAGGCAGTCAACAGGCCGCCAACGATCAGCACCAGCCGGGTATCGATCAGCGTGAGCACGGCGCCGATCAGCGCCATCAGGATATTCGCCAGGCAAAAGATCGTGGACAGCAGAGCCATCACCGACCCCTGGCCGTGCAGCGCGAACTCGTCGGCCGACCACGTCTGCAGGGCGGTGTTGTAGAAGGCGTGCGGCGCGCCGAACAGCACGATGCCGGCGATGCCGACCCACAGGTTGCCGAAGCCCACGCACAGCACCGCGGCGGCGGCCATGGCGGCATACCAGCCGGCGCGCAGGCGGCCTTCGATCCGGCTGGCATGGCCGGCGAACAGCGCGGCCGTGGTCATCAGCGCGCACATGCCCATGTTGACGACGGCGATCTGGCGCGCATCGTAGCCGCCCACGTCCACCAGCCACAGCGGAAAGAATTCATACAGCGCGGCGACGCCGCAGCAATACGCCAGGTGCACCGTGAACAGGGTGCGCAGCGGCGCATGGCGCAGCAGGGTAAGCGCATGGCGGTCGCGCGCCACCGCCCACCAGCGATGCGCATGCGGCGGCGCCGGTGTGGACGGGATCGACACCAGCACGCCCAGCGTCCCCAGCAGCAGGGCGCCGGCGGCGATGTAGAACGGCAGCTCCGGGCCGAACGCCATGGTGAAGCCGGCCAGCAGCGGGCCGACCAGCCAGCCCAGGTTGAACGAACCGTTGAGCCACGACAGCGCGTGGTTGCGCAGCGGCCCCTTGATGCGCTCGATGACCAGTGCCCGCATCACCGCGCCATTGCCCTCCAGCAGACCGGTGAAGAAACGCGCGGCCAGGAACAGCAGATACGATTCCATCACCATCGCCACGGCCGTGAGCAGGTGGCCGACTGCCGCCCCGACGGTGGTCAGGAGCAGCGCGCGGCGCCGGCCGAAGCCGTCCGACAGCGGCCCCAGGACCGCGCTGCCGATCAGCAGGCCGACCGGATTGATCATCAGCGCGATCCCCAGCAGCAGCTTGGGCGGCAGGCCGAGAAAACTGTTCAGGCCGTTGACCCCGCCGTCCGCGAACAGCGGCGCCAGCATCGGATAGGGGAGGGAGGCGCCGACGGTGGACAGCAGTCCCAGCCCGCACAGTGTGGCGATCAGCAGGCGCTCGTTCATGCCGGCAGCCTGAGCACGAAGCGGGCGCCGCCCAACGGTGAGCTTTCCACGCGCAGCGTCCCGCCATGCAGGGCCACCGCCTTGTGCGCGATCGACAGGCCGAGTCCGAAGCCGCCGGTGGCGCGGTCGCGGCTGCGGTCGAGGCGGTAGAACGGGTCGAAGATCCGGTCGCGCTCGTCAAGGGGGATGCCGGGGCCGTCGTCGTCGACGGCGATCTCGACGCCATCCGGCGTGCGCCGCGCCGACAGCACGATGCGCTCCTGCGCATACTTCTGGGCATTGCGCAGCAGATTGCCGACCGCGCGCGCCAGCAGGCGCGCGTCAGCCTCGACCGTGCCGAGCCCGGACGCCAGTTCGCAGGCCACCTGTTGCGGCGAAGGCGGCAGGGTGGCGCAGCAATCGCGCAGCAGCGCTTCCAGCTCGACCGGCGCGCCCTGCAGCGTGCGCGTACTGTCGAGCTTACTCATATCGAGCAATTCCTTGACCAGGTTGTTCAGCTCGGACAGGTCGCCCTCCATGGCGGCGATGCGGCGGCTCAGCTCGGGATCCCTGGCCTTGGCGTCGAGCAGCTCGAGCGCGAATTCCAGGCGCGCGATCGGCGTGCGTAGTTCGTGCGATACCGAGTGCAGCAGGCTGCGCTGCGCTTCCATCAGGTCTTCGATGCGGCCGGCCATGTGGTTGATCCGTTCCGCCAGCGGATAGACGGCGTCCGACGGTTTCAACTGCGCGCGCACCGACAGCTTGCCGGCGCCGAACTCATCCGCCATGCGCGACAGCGACTGCAGGCCCTGCCAGTGCGAGCGCGACCACAGCGCGATCGGCGCCAGCAGGGCGATGGCGACGATCACGTAGCGCAGCAGCTCCATCTTGAGCGCCTGTCCTGTATCGATCGGCAAGTTCCGGGCGTGCAAGACTTCGTCCTGGCTGCCGATATAGCGTTCGCCGTCCAGGTCGACCCGCCGGTAGAAGGATTTGCCGGCCACGTCGATCACGATGTTTCCTCGCTCGAGCTCGGCGCGCTGGCCGGCGCCGAGGGCATCCAGCGCCTGGGCCAGGGGCATCAGGTCGTAGCGCACCTCGGATACTTCGCGCACATTGTTCAGGCGGGTCAGCCATTCGTCGCCGGGCGCCTGGTCGACGTATTGTTCGAGCAGGAAGATCTGGGCCGCGGCCTGGCGCCGCGCGATGTCGTCCAGAGGGTCGCCGAACAGGCGCGCGAAGGCGAAATAGATGACGAAGGTGGCAGCCGTGATCGACAGCATGACGAGCACGAAGAAGCGGAAGAAGATCCGGTTCACGGGCGCGTCCTGGGTAACTGTCGGTCTGGCGGTGGTGCCGGCTGCATGGTGTCTCCTCGGGCACGAATTGTACAGGCGCAACGATTACTTCGGTGAGCCATGAGAGCGGGAGGCAGCGCGGCTTACAAATTGATGACAATTGGCCGACATCTGGAGGGTGCATGACAGGAGGCCGAGCGATTACCATCTTTCCCATCATCAGGTTTTCCGTTTGCCCACCTGATGCGAAAGTATCGGTGGGTTTTTTTATTCAAAGGAAGCGACCCGCACGGGCCGCGCCTCGACCATAAGGAAGCGCTTATGAGTATGGTGCGCGCGAACAACATCCTCGACCCCGGCGCCGCGCCGGTCGGTTCCGAAGCGCCAGCGCGGCGCATAGCGCGATTCCATGCGCTGACCGCGAACGCAGCCCGAACGGGAATGCGACGCTTGTCATAATGGGATGGGAGAGCGAAGCTTGCTCGACGTAAAATATCGACCAACGAACTCTCCGAGTATTTTCACGATGAAACCATTTTTCGCCCTGGCCCTGGCGGCTGCGAGCACCGCAGCGAGTGCGCAGACGCCGGCCACCAACCCGATGCCCGACGGCAGCCGCGACATGTACGCAGGGCTGGGCGCCGTCTCGCGGCCGCGTTACGAAGGGGCGGACAGCCAGAAGGTTTCAGCCTTGCCGGTGCTCCAGGTTCAATGGAGCAACGGCCTTTTTATTTCCGGCATGAGCGCAGGGATGCATCTGTCCAACCGCCCGACGGTCGAATACGGTCCGCTGCTGTCGGTCCACCCCAACCGTGACGAGTCCGGCACGGGGCATGTCGTCGACGGCGTCGGCGTGACCAGCTCGCCCATGCAGTTCGCACGCACCGGCAACCGCCTGGACGGCATGAAGGACGTCAGCACCCGCCTCGAAGGCGGGTTCTTCTTCAACTACTACCTGGCGCCGGAATGGCGGCTGACCAGCAGCGTGCTGCTCGGCGCGGGCAATGACCGCGACGGCGCGCGCATGGAGCTGGGCATCCAGCGCCTGGCGGTGCAGGTCGCGCCGCGGCATACGCTGTCGTTCAACGCCGGCGCCACCATCGTGAATGCCGACTACAGCCGCGCCTATTTCGGCGTCACTGGCCAGGAGTCCTGGCAAAGCGGCAATCCTCCGTATCGCCCGGGCGGCGGCCTCAAGGATGTCCGCGCCGGCGTGCGCTGGAACTGGGCGTTGAGCCCGTCCTGGATGCTGGTCACCAATGTCCAGGCCGCGCGCCTGGTCGGCAGCGTCCGCAATAGCCCGCTCGTCGAGCGGCCCACCAACGTGACGGTTTCGGCCGCCTTCGCCTACCGGTTTTGATGATGCGACGCGCACACCTCACCGCCTGCGTGACCTTGCTGCTGACGGCCGGAACGGCCGTGGCGCAATCGCGCGCCGGGGAATGGGTGAACTATCGCGACGCCTACCGCGCGATGGTGCTGTTTGACAAATATGGTGGCCCCAAGAATCTGCTGAACAATCACTTGCAAGTGTTGCCGCGCGACAAGGGCGTGCTGGGGCCGGGCGCGCAACTGCTCATGCAGGGCAAGACCGTCCAGACCAGCCTGGCGCTGGATCCGCTCGGCCGCGCCGTGCTGCCGCTGCTCAAGGCGGCCTATGACGAAAACGCGGTGTTGACGCCAAACCGGCCGCTGGGCGGCTTCACGGTGAAGCCGCGGGTCTCGCTGGCGCTGCGCGCCGACGGTTCGTACGACGTGGCCGACCTGCGCGCGGCCTGCGAGCAGGCGCTCGGCTTCGCTCGCTATGCCGACAACTCGGCGCGCGGCCGCCAATGCGTCGGCGTGCGCCTGGTGTTCCCGAAAGAGGGCGCGGCGGCGGGCGTGCGGGTGCGTACGGGCGGCGCCGAACAGGCGTTGCCGGCGGCGCGCGGGGCCGCCTTCGCGGGCGACCTTGATGCCGACTTCCCGGTCGTCACCTACCGTTTCGGCGCGCAGCCTGCGGGCCAGGTCGTCACTTACAACGCTCCGCTGGCGATCGTGCCGCTGTTCGAGTAACAGGCGCGCGACGAAAAAAAACCTGCACGGCGCAGGTTTCATGGGCAGGTCGTCAATTCCAGGCCGACGGCGAGAACAGGTAACCTTCGCCCCATACCGTCTTGATCTTTTCCGATTCGGCATCGTCGAACTTGCGGCGCAGCTTCGAGATGCAGTTGTCGATGCTGCGATCGAGGCCGTCGAACTCGATGCCGCGCATCTTCTTGAGCAGGGCGTCGCGCGACAGCACGCGTCCGGCCGCCTCGGCCAGCACCAGCAGCAGCTTGTATTCGGTATTCGACAGCACGCAGGGCTGGCCGCGCCAGACCACGCTGCGGTCGGAGGTGGCGATGCGCAGGGCGCCGAACTGCAGCACGCGCGCATCGACGCCCGACTTGGCCTGGGTGCGGCGCATCAGCGCGCGCAGGCGCGCCAGCAAGACGCGCGGCTGGACCGGCTTGTTGACGAAGTCGTCGGCGCCTTGCTCGAGGCCGGAGACTTCGTCATAGGAGTCCTCGCGCGCGGTGAGGATGAGGATGGGCACGTCGGACTGGTCGCGAATCTGGCGGCAGACGACCATGCCGTCCAGGCCCGGCAGCATCAGGTCGAGGATCACGACGTCGGGCGCCAGTTCCTTGAAGCGGCCGAGCGCCGCATCGCCGCGCGTGACCAGTTCGACCGCGAATTCATAGCCGGACAGGTATTCGGTGACGAGCTCGGCCAGGCGCGCATCGTCTTCCACCAACATCACTCGGTACATACATTTTCTCCTTGGTCTGCCATTGTATAAGACCAAGTGTCGAATTAACACATCCTCCAGAAATAGAAGACAGTTCATTACAGTTTGACGACAATTGGGCGGGCTTGCACCTTGTCGAGATGCCTCCGGGATGGCAGGAGAGCGGACTGATCTATATCAAACAGGCGTGATCGGACGGCAGTTAAAAAGGTGATCGTTCCATGTTGATCACCATGCCAAAGGATACGCCGTGACGACCGCCCTGCATGACGCGCAATTCGACATCCATCCCGGCGCCGTCGATCCGCACGGCGGCTGGCTGCCCCGATACGGCAGCGCCCCCATGCGGACCTATGTCGGGCGCGTGCTGGGCGCCGAAAGAACGGCGCTGGCGCCGTCGGTCCAGGCGCTGGCCACCTATATCGAGCGCACCGAAGCCGTGCGGCGCCTGGCCGACGCTGCCTGCGCCGCCAACCTGGCCACCATCGACCGGCATGCGCCGCAGGCCAGGAGCGTGGCGGGCGCGCGCATTGGGGACGTGGGCGCCTTGCTGCACGGCCTGAACACGGTCCTCACCCATGCGCCGGGCTTCGTCGACGGTGAGTTGATCGGCCTGCCGTTTTCCGCCTTCCTGGCGGAGTTCGGCAGCACCGCGCGCGGCGCCGCCTTGTTCAGGCAGCCCACCGTCAGCCTCCTGATGTCGAACATCCTGACCGACTGGCATGCCTTCCTCGACAGCCCGGCCTCGAATGCGGGTTTTCGCGTCGAAGGCGAACAGTGGCTGGCGCCAGACGTGAAGGAGCGCTACCGGTTCGCCCTATGGAAAAAGGATGCCGGCAAGCCGCCTTACTGGAAAAGCTGGAATGCATTCCTGGCCCGCACCTTCGAGCATCCCGGGCCGGCGCGCGGGGACGCACGCCGGTCCGGGGACAGGCATCGCTCGCCGGCCGATCTCCTCGCATCCAGCGTGCCGCGGCAGCAGGCGCTGATCGACGATTACCGGCTGCTGGACCTGTTCGAAGGTGGCCAGGTCTTCCAGACCGACCTGGGTCCATATGACTTCCACCGCTGGTGGGCGCCGGCCGATGGCGAAGTGCTGTTCGATCCGTTCACCATTCCCGGCTGCTTCATCGGCCAGGACCGCGCGCGCGGGGTGATCGTGATCAGAACCGAGGACCATGGTCACGTGTGCTGCATCGCGCTGGGCATGAGCGAAGTCGCCAGCATCGCGTTCGATCCGGGCATGCGGCGCGGCGCGCGGGTGCGCAAGGGCCAGGAGATGGGGATGTTCAAGGGCGGCGGGTCATCCTTCGCGCTCGTTGTCGAAAAGCCGCCCGCCGACTAGACCAACGTCCGCCCCCCCCCACAAAACAGGACGGCGGGCAGTGCGCCACGATGATTTTCACACGACAGGCTCGCGTTGAAGGCATTGAGCGACTACAGTGTATTGATGAGCATGACGCAGTCGCACCTTCGATGAGGCCAGGCCGCCACGCGACCGCCAAATCAAGCCCGCCTGGCGGCGGCCCGCTAAAAACTCAAAACATAACCGCGGTCAATGATTCTCAAAATCGGCTCCAGCAACATCATCTCACTTTCACCGTTTTCCAGATCACGATGCGGCGCCGTCCGTTTCGGGCGCCGATGGTGAAAGCAGGGGAACGCAATACCTTTGCGGTCGTCCAGGGTAGCAATCTTGCTAGATGAGGAGAGCGGCAATAGCGCACATCAAATCTGGAGAGCACTGTAGCAAGCGGCTGTCTCGCCTGGTGGGCAGGTTGGCCGCCAGGAGCATGCCGACGTCCTTTTTGCTGGCAGGGTGCTTTAACAATTTTAACTAGAAAAGGCGTAGGGGTTGGCGCGCGAGTCCATGACTCGACGTGGAGCATGCACATCACACCATAAAAATGGAGACATGAAAATGCTGGAAACCATAACCAGGCAGGCGCCCCGGGCGCCCGCATATCCGTCTGCACGTTGGGAAGAACAACACCACACCGATCGAGGAGCGCCAAATGCATAATTCATCGGCAGCCGCGCTTCAGCCACAGCAACCGGCCTCCGGCAATACGCGCTGGTTCCAGCTCGCCGTCGGCGTCGTCTGCATGATCGCCACCGCGAACATCCAGTATGCATGGACCCTGTTCGTTCCCGAGATCCAGGGTGAGTTCGGCTGGTCGCGGGCCAGCATCCAGGTCGCCTTCACGCTGTTCGTCATCGTCCAGACCTGGCTCGCGCCGCTCGAAGGCTACTTCATCGATAAATTCGGTCCGCGCATGATGGTCGCCTTCGGGGCCATCTTCATCGGCCTGGCCTGGATCATCAACTCGCAAGCCACCAGCCTGGCCGGCTTCTACGCTGGCGCGGCCGTCGGCGGCATCGGCGTGGGCTCGATCTATGCCACCTGCATCAATAACGCGATCAAGTGGTTCCCGGATCGCCGCGGCCTGGCCGTCGGCCTCACGGCGGGTGGCTACGGCGCCGGTTCGGCCGCCACGATCCTGCCGATCGCGGCCATGATCGAGTCGTCGGGCTTCCAGCAGACCTTCCTGTTCTTCGGGATCCTGCAAGGCACGCTGGCCTTCGTCGCCGCCTGGTTCCTGCGCTCGCCAAAAGCGACCGAGGTCAGGAAGTCGGGCAAGCTGGTGCAATCGACGCACGACTACACGCTCAAGGAAGCGCTGAACACCAAGTTGTTCTGGCTGATGCTGGTGATGTTCGTGCTGGTGGTCACCGGCGGCATGATGGCGGTGGCGCAGCTGGGCGTGATCGCGCAAGACCTGGGCGTGAAGGAATTCCAGGTCGACCTGCACTTCTTCGTGATGGCCGCCTTGCCGCTGGCGCTGATGCTCGACCGGATCATGAACGGCATCTCGCGGCCGCTGTTCGGCTGGATCTCGGACCACATCGGCCGCGAGAAGACCATGGTCATCGCGTTCACGCTCGAAGGCTGCGGCATCATCGCGCTCGGCTACTTCGGCAGCAACCCGTACGCTTTCCTGATCCTGTCCGGCGTCGTGTTCCTGGCCTGGGGCGAAGTGTACTCGCTGTTCTCGGCCCTGGCCGGCGATGCCTTCGGCACCAAGCACATCGGCAAGATCTACGGGGTGCTGTATACCGCGAAGGGCATCGGCGCGCTGTTCGTCCCGGTCGGCAACCTGATGATGGAGGCGACCGGCACCTGGTCGACCGTCCTGTACACGGTCGCCATCATGGACTTGACCGCGGCGCTGCTGGCGATCACGGTGCTGCGACCGGTGCTGCGCAACCACGTCAGCTACTCCAGGAGTCGCTATGCCGAGGAGAACGCGGTCGGGAAAGGGCCTTTGCCTGCATGATGGCCTTGCCGCAAGCGTAGCGTGACAGGGAAAGGGGCTTCTTCGGAAGCCCTTTTTCTTGCCGATGAAACGGTATTTCAATGTCAAATCGCTATTTCATGAATCTTGACGGCGGTCATTGAGCTCGGCCGGTGCGTTTCGCTACCATCGGTTGGCGTTTTGCTCTCACGCGCTGAGGCAAGCGGCGAAGTGTGCACCGCAGCGTGCATTAAGGCGTTGGCGGGAGCAGAATGCAATGGCTGAGTTAAATCTTCGGAGGAAACTGGTATGGGCAAGGCATTGGAAGGCGTTCGCATCCTCGATTTCACCCATGTCCAGTCCGGACCGACCTGCACCCAGCTGCTGGCCTGGTTCGGGGCCGACGTCATCAAGGTCGAGCGCGCCGGCGAGGGCGATGCGACCCGCGGCCAGTTGCGCGACATCGCGGGCGTGGACAGCCTGTACTTCACCATGCTCAACCATAACAAGCGCTCCATGACGCTGGATACCAAGCGGCCCGACGGCAAGAAGGTGCTCGAAACGCTGATCAGGCAATGCGACGTGCTGGTCGAAAACTTCGCGCCGGGCGCGCTGGATCGGATGGGCTTCAGCTGGGAACGTATCCAGGAACTCAATCCGCGCATGATCGTGGCCTCGGTCAAGGGTTTCGGCCCCGGCCCCTACGAGCACTGCAAGGTCTACGAAAACGTCGCCCAGTGCACCGGCGGCGCCGCGGCCACCACCGGTTTCGACGATGGCCCGCCGATGGTCAGCGGCGCCCAGATCGGCGACAGCGGCAGCGGCCTGCACCTGGCGCTGGGCATCGTGACCGCGCTCTACCAGCGCAACACCACGGGACGCGGCCAACGGGTGCTCACCGCGATGCAGGACGCCGTGCTGAACCTGTGCCGGGTCAAGTTGCGCGACCAGCAGCGTCTCGAGCGCAACGGCGTCATGGAAGAGTATCCGCAGTTCGCGGAGGGCCGCTTCGGCGAGTCCGTCCCACGCGCGGGCAATGCCTCGGGCGGCGGCCAACCCGGCTGGATCCTCAAGTGCAAGGGCTGGGAGAGCGATCCGAACGCGTACATCTACTTCATTGCGCAGGCCCAGGTCTGGCCTTCGGTCTGCAAGCTGATCGGGCGCGAGGAGTGGATCCTTGATCCCGATTACGCGACGCCGAAGGCGCGCCTGCCGCGCCTGATGGCGATCTTCGCCGCCGTCGAAGAGTGGAGCACCACGCTGACCAAGTTCGAAGCGATGGATATCCTCAACAAATACGATATCCCATGCGGGCCGATCCTCTCGATGAAGGAAATCGCCGAAGATCCGTCACTGCGCGCCACCGGCACGATCGTCGAGGTCGATCATCCCGAGCGTGGTTCCTATCTCACGGTGGGCAACCCGATCAAGCTGTCCGACAGCCCGACCGAGGTGCGCCGCTCGCCGCTGCTGGGTGAGCATACCGACGAATTGCTGTCCGAGCTCGGCTACTCTCCCGAGCAGATCGCGATGCTGCGCGAAGAGCGGGTGATCTAGGGCCGCGTCGTTACCGGAGGCGCCGCTACCGGACGTACCCCTGCTGGCCGTGTCCAGTACCCGGGCTGGGCGTAGACCGCCTTGAGGGTGTCGATGAATGACCGCACCCGCGCCGGCAGGTGGCGCTGCTGCATGTAGACCGCCATGATGTCGTAGTCGGGCAGGGCGAACTCGTCGAGCACCGTGACCAGTTCGCCGGCCGCCAGCTGCGCCTGGATTTCCCAGGTCGAACGCCAGGCCAGCCCCAGTCCTTCGCTGGCCCAGCGGTGCAGCAATTCGCCGTCGTTGCAATCGAGGTTGCCGTTGACCTTGATGGTCACCGGCTTGCCCTCCTTCTGGAAGTACCAGCCGCGCTGCTGCCCGCCCTGCAGGTTGAAGGCCAGGCAGTTGTGCTGCGCCAGCTCCTCCAGCGTGCGCGGGACGCCGCAGCGCGCGAAATAGTCCGGGGTGCCGCACACCACGCGCCGGTTGGTTGCCAGCCGCACCGCGACGAAACTCGGATCGAGCACGCCGCCGATCCTGATCCCCAGCTCATAGCCTTCGCGCACCAGGTCGACCACGTGGTCGGTGAGGTTGAACGAGATCTGCACGTTCGGATTGGCGGCCAGGTAGGCCGGGGCGTGCGGGGCCACGTGCAGCCGCCCGAACGCCGCCGGCGCCGAGACGATCAGGTGCCCGCTGGCCTGGTCGCGGCCTTCGGACACGATGGTCTCGGCCAGGTCGATGTCCGCCAGCAGCCTGCGGCAATGCTCGAGGAACACCGACCCCGATTCGGTCAGCGTCAGGTGGCGGGTGGTGCGGTGCAGCAGCTTGACGCCCAGGCGGCGTTCGAGCGCGTCGATGCGCCGCCCCAGCATGACCGGCGTGATGTTCTGCCCCAGCGCGGCGCGCGCCAGGCTGCCCTTGTCGACCGCGTCGACGAAGGCCCACATCTGTTTGACCTTGTCCATGCCTGCAGTATTCCATACTCCAGGGATCGAATACACCTACTTTTTGTGTTCTTATCAGCAGCGCCGCGACGCTCTAGCATACGCTCATCGCAATCGTGCGGTGATGAACCTGGAGAGCGCAATGGCAAAGATGACAGCCGCGGAGGCAGCGGTCCTGGTGATGGAAAAAGAAGGCATCGAGGTCGCCTTCGGCGTGCCCGGCGCCGCGATCAATCCCTTCTACGCCGCGCTGCGCAAGCGCGACAGCATCCGCCACTACCTGGCGCGCCACGTCGAAGGCGCCTCGCACATGGCCGAGGGCTATACCCGGGCGAAGGCCGGCAACCTGGGCGTGTGCATCGGCACCTCCGGGCCGGCCGGCACCGACATGATCACGGGCCTGTATTCGGCGCAAGCCGATTCGATACCTATTCTTTGCATTACCGGCCAGGCGCCGCGCGCCCGCCTGTACAAGGAAGACTTCCAGGCGGTCGACATCGAGTCGATCGCCAGGCCGGTGACCAAGTGGGCGGTCACGGTGCGCGAGCCGGCGCTGGTGCCGCGCGTCTTCCAGCAAGCCTTCCACCTGATGCGCTCGGGCCGGCCCGGCCCGGTGCTGATCGACCTGCCGATCGACGTGCAGATGGCGCAGATCGAGTTCGACGGCGACACCTATGCGCCGCTGGCGCTGCACAAGCCGCAGGCCACCCGCGCCCAGGTCGAGAAGGCGCTCGACATGCTGAACGCGGCGCGCCGCCCCCTGATCACCGCCGGCGGCGGCATCATCAATGCCGACGCGTCGGCGCTGCTGGTGGAGTTCGCGGAGATCACCGGCGTGCCGGTCATCCCGACCCTGATGGGATGGGGCGCGATTCCCGACGACCATCCGCAGATGGCGGGCATGGCCGGCCTGCAGACCAGCCACCGCTACGGCAATGCGACCTTGCTGGCCTCCGACTTCGTGATGGGCATCGGCAACCGCTGGGCCAACCGCCATACCGGCGGCATCGAGGTGTTCACCAAGGACCGCACGTTCGTGCACATCGATATCGAACCGACCCAGATCGGGCGCGTGTTCGGGCCGGATCTCGGCATCGTGTCCGACGCCAGGGCCGCGCTCGAACTGCTGGTGGAGGTGGCGCGCGAGTGGCGCGCGAGCGGCCGCCTGCAAGACCGCAGCGCATGGCTCGAGGAATGCCAGGAGCGCAAGCGCACCATGCTGCGCAAGAGCGACTTCGACACCGTGCCGGTCAACCCCTTGCGCGTCTACCACGAGATGAACGCCTACTTCGGACGCGAGGTGCGCTACGTGGCCAGCATCGGCCTGTCGCAGATCGCCGCCGCCCAGTTCCTGCACGTGCACCACCCGCGCCACTGGATCAACTGCGGCCAGGCCGGCCCGCTGGGCTGGACCATCCCGGCGGCGCTCGGCGTGCGCGTGGCCGACCCCGACGCCGACATCGTCGCCATCTCGGGCGACTACGATTTCCAGTTCCTGATCGAGGAACTGGCGGTGGCCGCACAGTTCAAGCTGCCCTACATCCACGTACTGGTGAACAACGCCTACCTCGGCCTGATCCGCCAGGCCCAGCGCGGCTTCGAGATGGATTACTGCGTCCAGCTGGCGTTCGAGAACGTCAACGCGCCCGAACTGGAAGGGTATGGCGTCGATCACGTCGCCGTGGTCGAGGGCCTGGGCTGCAAGGCGCTCAGGGTGTTCCGGCCGGACGACATCATCCCCGCCTTCGAACGTGCGCGCGCGCTGATGCAGCAGTACAGTGTGCCGGTGGTGGTCGAGATCATCCTCGAGCGCGTCACCAATATCGCGATGGGCACCGAGATCGATGCGCTCAACGAGTTCAATGAAGTCCTGGACGTCAAATAAGCCAGCACGGGAGACCGAGATGAGGAGACCGCAATGACCAGACTTGCCGCCAACCTGACCATGCTGTTCAACGAAGTCGACTTCCTCGACCGCTTCGAGCACGCCGCCAGGGCGGGCTTTCGCGGCGTCGAATTCCTGTTCCCGTACGCCTACCGGGTCGAAGACATCGCCGCCCGGCTCGACGCACACCGCCTCGAACTGGTGCTGCACAACCTGCCGGCCGGGGACTGGGCCGCGGGCGAGCGCGGCATCGCCTGCCATCCGGGACGCGTGACGGAATTCCAGGACGGCGTGGGCGCAGCGATCGACTATGCCAAGGCGCTGGGCGTCAGGCAGCTCAACTGCCTGGCGGGCATCGTGCCGCCCGGCGTCGCGCTCGAAGAAGCCTATCTCACGCTGGTGTCGAACCTCGAATTCGCCGCCGGCCAGCTGAAACGCGAGGGGATCCGCCTGCTGGTCGAACCGATCAACACCTTCGACATCCCGGGATTCTTCCTGCACGGCACGCGCCAGGCGCTTGAGCTCATCGGCGCGACCGGCTCCGACAATCTGTTCCTGCAGTACGACATCTATCACATGCAGCGCATGGAGGGCGAGCTGGCGGCGACGATCAAGGCCAACCTCGGCCTGATCCGCCACATCCAGCTGGCCGACAATCCGGGCCGCTTCGAGCCGGGCACGGGCGAGATCAATTACCGCTACCTGCTCGGCATGCTCGACGAGATCGGCTATGACGGCTGGGTCGGCTGCGAGTACAAGCCCCGGGCCGGCACCGCGCAGGGCCTGCACTGGATCGGCGAGCACGGCCTGCAGGCATAGGGTATCGCACACCATCACACTGGAGACCATCATGACGAAAGTAGGATTCATCGGCCTGGGCATCATGGGCGGCCCCATGGCCGCCAAGCTGCAGGAGGGCGGCTGCAAGCTGTACCTGCACGACCTGAAAAATCCGCCGCTGGCCCTGATCGAGGGCGGCGCCACCGTCTGCACCAACGCCACCGAGGTGGCCAAGCGCGCCGACATCATCATCGTGATGGTGCCCGACACCCCGCACGTCGAAGAAGTGCTGTTCGGCGCCGACGGCGTGGCCGCGGGCCTCACGCCGGGCAAGATCGTGATCGACATGAGTTCGATCTCGCCGATGGCCACCAAGGAGTTCGCCAAGAAGATCAACAAGCGCCAGTGCGACTACCTCGACGCGCCGGTGTCGGGCGGCGAGGTGGGGGCGCGCGCCGCGACGCTCACCATCATGGTGGGCGGCGCGCAAGAGGCGTTCGACCGCGCCCGGCCGCTGTTCGAGCTGATGGGCAAGAACATCACGCTGGTGGGCGGCAACGGCGACGGCCAGACCACCAAGGTGGCGAACCAGATCATCGTCGCGCTGAACATCCAGGCGGTGGCGGAGGCGCTGCTGTTCGCCTCGAAGGCGGGCGCCGACCCGGCCCGGGTGAGGCAGGCGCTGATGGGCGGCTTCGCCGCCTCGCGCATCCTGGAAGTGCACGGCGAGCGCATGGTCAAGCGCACCTTCGCGCCGGGTTTTCGCATCGAGCTGCACCAGAAGGACCTCAACCTGGCGCTGCAGGGGGCCAAGAGTCTCGGCCTCGCGCTGCCGAATACCGCCAGCGCCCAGGAGCTGATGAATTCCTGCGCCGCCCACGGCATGGCCCAGCTCGATCATTCGGCACTGTGCCAGGCGATCGAGCGGATGTCGAACCACGCCATCGCCGCGGCCTGAGGCAGCGGCGTGGCGCCATCGGAGACAGCATATGGATACCTGGGTGTTTCACCATCCGGCCTGCCTGGCGCACGAACCCGGGCCGGGCCATCCTGAAGCGCCGCAGCGCCTGCATGCGGTCATGAAGGCGCTGCGCCAGCCGGAATTCTCGCAACTGGCCTGGCGCGAGGCGCCGCTCGGCACCCGCGACCAGGTCTTGCTGGTGCACGGCGAAGCGTATGTGGACGCGATCGCCGCCGCGGCGCCGGGCAGCGGCCTGGTGGCGCTGGACGGCGGCGACACATTGATGTCGCCCGGCACCTGGGAGGCGGTGATGCGCTGCGTCGGCGCCGCCTGCGCCGGGGTCGATGCGGTGGTGGCGGGCGAGGCCGCCAACGTCTTTTGCGCGACCCGGCCGTGCGGCCATCACGCCGAGCCGGAGCGGGCGATGGGCTTCTGCATCTTCAACCAGGCCGCCATCGCCGCCGTCCACGCGCTCGAGACGCATGGCCTGCAGCGCGTCGCCGTGGTCGATTTCGACGTCCACCACGGCAACGGTACGCAAGCGGCATTCTTCCACCGGCCGCAACTGTTCTTCGGCTCGAGCCACCAGTCGCCGCTGTATCCGGGGACCGGCGCGGCAGGCGAGACGGGCACCAGCGGCAATATCGTCAACCTGCCGCTGCCGCCGGGCTGCGGCTCGGCGCTGTTCCGGTCCACGGTGGCGAGCGGGCTGCTGCCCGCCTTGCGGCGCTTCGCGCCACAATTGATCGTGATGTCGGCCGGGTTCGACGCGCACCGTAGCGATCCCCTGGCCAGTATGGCCCTGGAAGACGAGGATTTTGCGTGGATTACGCGTGAAGTGATGGCGATCGCAGCAGAGGTGTGCGAGGGCCGGATCGTGTCGATCCTGGAAGGAGGCTACAGCGTCGAGGGGCTGCAGGGCGGCAGCGCGGCGCACGTGCGTGCGCTGCTGCAGCGCTGAAGGGTGTTGCGCGGGGCTGGCCCCGGAAAATTACAGGCCGCAACCGTAGTAGGCCGGGTCCGAATCCTGGCCGGTGTAGCCTGGCTCGAGCTTTTCGCGCAGGTTGAGCGTGAGGAAAGCGACGATGAGCGACAGCAGCGAGTGCGACGGGGCTGCGAAAGTGGTTTCGGCTGGTGCGTTGATCATGACTGGCTCCTGAAAGTTGGTTTGTGCAATGCAGTAAATATAGGGACTACTTACGCGCGCTTCCAATTTCGAGTGCTGATACCAGTTATGCTGCTCGTGAATGTTGCTCTATAAAAACCGGCATTTATGCGTGATCTCTACCGCGGCCCGCGTGGTCGTCGGATGTGGCTGCGTCGCCACAGGCTGCCGGTCAGGATGAGGGGATCAGCGCATCGATGCGTGCCTCTCCTTCGTCCAGCAGGAACTGGCGAAACGCCCGCGCCACCGGCGGCAGGCGCTTCTCGCGACGGTGGACGACATACCAGTTGAGCATCAGTGGAAACCCCTCGACCTCCAGCACCACCAGGCTGCGCGCGGCGAGTTCGCGGCCGATCGTGTGAAACGACAGGAAGCCCAGTCCGATGCCGGCGATCACCGCCTGCTTGATCGTCTCGGTGCTCTTGATCTCCATGGCGACGCTCAGCTCGGCCAGGTGCGGGCCGAAGGCGTCCTGCATCGAGAACCAGGTGTCGGAGCCCGGTTCGCGGATCACGAACGGGTGGCGGATCAGGTCGCTCATCGGGATGCGCCCATGCCTGGCCGCGGCCAGCGGATGGTCGGGCGCCGCCACGATCACATAGGGATGGGGGGCGAACGCATCGTTCTGCGTGTCGAGTTCGGCGGGTGGCCGCACCATCACGGCCAGGTCGGTGCGATTGGCCGCCAGCTTGTCCAGCAACTCCTCGCGATTGTGCACCGTCAGGTTCAGCTGCACGCCAGGATGCTGGCGCGCGAAGGCGACCATCAGCTGCGGAAAGAAATAGTCGCCGGCACTGATCACCGCCACGTTCAGCTTGCCGCCGGCGATTCCCTTGAGTTGCGCCATCGCATCTTCTGCCTCATCGAACTGCTGGATGATGGCGCGGCAAAAGTGCAGCAGCTCCTCGCCCGCCTGGGTCAGGTAGATCTTCTTTCCCAGCTGTTCGAACAAGGGCATGCCGACGTGGCCCTCGAGCGTGCGGACCTGGGTCGACACGGCGGCTGGGTGAGGTGCAGCTCCTCGGCGGCGCGTGAAAAACTGAGCCGGCGCGCGACCGTCTCGAAGACCTTCAGTTGACGCAGTGTCGCGTTCTTCATCGGCGCTTCCGTCCATGTATAAGCAGTCGTTAATGATTATCCCTAAAAACTTTCACTATTGCTCATCATTTTGTTGGACTACGATGATGTTCAGACAGCTCGACCGCAACCACCACCACCTGGAGAGTGCCATGACGACGATCTGCAATGCCGACGCCGAGTGCAACGCCTATAACGCGGCCTTTCATGAACTGGGACTGAGCTGGGTCTGGGACATCGGACTGTATGCGAGCGCGGTCGCCGGCGCCGATGACCGCACCGGCCTGCGCAACTACCTGGCGCGGCATCAATCCCACCTGTTGAGCGCGCACGACGCCGACTTCCTGGTCGAGGCGATCCTGGCCGCCAAGGAACGCTGCCACGCGCAGCTGAGCGCCGCTGGTTGCAATCCGGGCGCCTTCATCGACTGGTCCGCGCTCCAGCAGCGGCAGATCGGCGTGTAGACACCAACGGCTGGGCAGAGATTTTCGAATCTTAACCGTGGTCAAGGATATACGGAAATCGTTCTTCCACAATCAGCCCATCCACCGACCCGACGTACGAGAGACATCATATGATCCGACACTGGATACGCTTCCAACACCTCGACACCGTACGTTTCGGCACGATCGAGGGCGACAAGATCCGGATCTTCAAGGGCGATATGTTCGACAGCCCGCGCCGCACCGACCTGGCGGTGAACCTGGACGAGGTCGAGGTGCTCACGCCGTGCGTGCCGGCAAGGTGCTGGCGATGTGGAACAATTCCACGCGCTTGGCCAGAAGCTGGGCCTGGCGCCCCCGGGCGAGCCGCTTACCTGATGAAGCCATCGACCTCCTACCTGGCGCCAGGCGGCACGATCCGCAAGCCGCTGTGCGAGGCAAGGTGGCGTTCGAGGGCGAGCTGGCGATCGTGATCGGCCGCCGCTGCAGCGCCGTCCCGGTCGAGGAAGCGCCCGACTACGTGTTCGGCTATACCTGCGCCAACGACGTCACCGTGGGCGAGATCATCGGGCGCGACCCGACCTTCCCCAGTGGGTGCGCGCCAAGGGCTTCGACACCTTCTGCCCGTTCGGCCCGGTGATCGCCACCGGGCTCAACCCGGCAATGCTGGTCGTGCGCACCACCCTGAACGGCGAGGTGCGCCAGGATTACCCGATCAACGACATGGTGTTCCGGTGCCGAGCTGGTCAGCCGGATTCCCAGGACATGACATTGGAGCCGGGCGACCTCCTGCTGTGCGGGACGTCGGTCGGCGTCGGCTCGATGCGGCCGGCAGCACGATCGAGGTAGAGATCGACGGCATCGGAAAGCCATCAATCGGTTCGAGTAAACGACAAGGGTGGGTCATGAAGATCGCAGTTATCGGAGCGGGAGCAATCGGCGGCCTGGTCGGCGCCAGGCTGGCGCTGGCGGCGAGGAGGTGACGTTCATCGTGCGGGGCGCCAATCTGGCGGCGATCCGCGCGAACGGCATCAAGCTCATCGAGATGGACGGGGAGGAGAAGATTGCCTCGCAAGTGCGCGCGACGGACGACTATGACGCGGCCGGCGAGCAGGACCTGGTGATCCTGGCCCTCAAGGCGCACCAGGTCGATGGGTGTCGGCCCAGATCGGCAAGCTGTTCGGGCCGCGCACCGTGGTGGTGACGATGCAGAACGGCATACCGTTCTGGTATTTCCACCGCCATGGCGGCGAGTTCGACGGGCGCACCGTGCGCAGCGTCGATGCCGGCGGCGAACTGGCGCGCCGGATTCACCCGAGCGGGTGCTCGGCTGCGTGGTTTATCCGGCCGCCGAACTGGTGGCGCCGGCGTCATCCGGCACATCGAAGGCGCGCGCTTTCCCGCTGGGAGAACTGGACGGCACGGCGAGCGAGCGGGTCAATGAAGTCTCGGCCTGCTTCCAGAACGCCGGCTTCAAGTCGCCGGTGCTCGACAATATCCGCGCCGAGATCTGGCTCAAGCTATGGGGCAACGTCTGCTTCAACCCGATCAGCGCGCTGGCGCATTCGACCCTGGTCGACATCTGCCAGTACCCGCTCACACGCGAGCTGGCGGCGGAGATGATGCGCGAGGCGGAAGCGGTGGCAACCAAACTGGGCATCACCTTCCGCGTGCCC